>CAVYZU010000015.1:0-101352 GCA_963772965.1 uncultured Alphaproteobacteria bacterium | reverse complement strand
GCCCGAGCCGCTCGGTCGCATCTGCAAGTGCAGCGCTGATCCGGTCCTTGGCCATGTTCAATTCGGCGCCGGCGCGCCGCCGCGTCTCGGGATCGAGCGCGCTGAGTTCGCGCATCGCCAGGGTCAGGCTGCCGCGGCGCCCGAGCACTTTGACGCGGATCTCTTCGAGGGCCTGCGGTGACGTCGCCGCCTGGATTTCGGCGGTCGCCATTTCGATCATCCGGTCTGGGTCATCAACCCGGGCGTTGTCATCCATTTCTGATTTCCCAACCCACCAATGAAAAAGGGGCCGTATAGCGCGGCCCCTTATGCCTTCAAACTAAACTGCGCAGGGGCCTATCGGGCGAAGCCCTCGGTAAATCGCCCCCAATCCCCATACCGGCGCAGGCCGGCACCCACGGTCGCGGTGGATCCCGGCCAGCACCGGGAAGACGCAGTGAGTGCTCGGATCGGCTTTTCCATCGTCGATATTCAGGCCGCCTGCACCGCCGGGGGCGCCGTATCCAGCGCCGCTTGCACGGTCGAGACGATCGCCGCAAACGCCTCGGGCTCGCGGATCGCGATATCTGACAACACCTTGCGATCGAGATCGAGGCCGGCGAGCTTCACCCCATGCATGAATTGCGAATAAGTCAGCCCGTGCTCGCGAGCCCCGGCGTTGATCCGCTGGATCCATAGACCGCGAAAATCGCGCTTTTTGTTGCGGCGGTCGCGATAGGCATAGCGCAGCGCCTTTTCCACCTTCTCGATCGCCACGCGGTAAGCCGTCGATCCGCGGCCGCGATAGCCCTTAGCGAGTTCGAGAACCTTTTTGTGACGGGCGTGGGTGGTCACCCCGCGTTTGACGCGCGCCATGACTCAGCCCCGCATATACGGCATGTACGTCAGGACGAGCTTGCTGTCGCCCTTTTCCAGAGTCGTCGTACCGCGCCGCTTGCGCTTGCCGTCCTTGGGCTTGCTGATCAGCCGATGACGCTTGTAGGCGTAATTATGCTTAATCTTGCCGGTGGCGGTGCGGCCGAACCGCTTTTTGGCGCCGCTCTTGGTTTTAAGCTTTGGCATTCCAATAATCCTGGTCGAAGGCCGGCAGCGTCGCTCGGCCGCGGCTCTCCGTCCGTTTTCGGAGCCGCGCGTTATAGCGGCGCCCTTGCCCTAACGCAAGCCTGGACCGTAGCGAAGCGGCGGTGCTCGGCAAGAATTATTTCGGCGACATGACCATCGTCATCTGCCGGCCTTCCATACGCGGCATTTGTTCGACTTTGGCGAGTTCCTGCAAATTATCGCGCACCCGCACGAGTACATCCATGCCAAGTTCTTGGTGTGCGAGTTCGCGCCCACGGAACCGCATTGTAACTTTAACTTTGTCGCCCTCTTCGAGGAACTTGACCATGCTGCGCATTTTCACGTCGTAGTCGTGATCATCGATGCTGGGGCGCAGCTTGATTTCCTTTACCTCGATTATCTTTTGCTTTTTGCGCGCTTCGTTCTTTTTCTTTTGTTCTTCGTACTTGAATTTTCCGAAATCGAGGACTTTGCAAACCGGCGGATCGGCATTGGGCGCGATCTCGACAAGATCGAGGCCGGCATCGGACGCCATTGCGAGCGCTTCGTTGCGCGTCACCACCCCCACCATGTTGCCTCGATCATCGATCAACCTAACCCGCGCTACGCCGATTTCCTCGTTGATTCGGGGCCCCTCACGGGTGGGGGGTACATTCATTGATGGCCTGGGTATCTAAACTCTCCTCTCTTTGGTGAGACTTTTGCAGTTCCTTGCTAGCTCGCAAAAGGAACTCGTGCCTCCTGCGACAATCTAGCAACCGCATCGTCGAGCGCAAGGTCCTCCTGCTCATTACCGCCGAGCCGCCGCATTGCGACCGACCGGTTCGCCGCCTCGCGGCGGCCGACGACCAACATGACCGGTATCTTCGCAAGGCTGTGCTCGCGCACCTTATAGGCGATTTTCTCGTTAGTGGTGTCGAGCACAGCCCGCAGTCCGGCGGCGCTGCATAGCCGGGCCACCTCGGCGGCATATTCGGCGGCGTCCGAGGTGATTGAAGCAACGACGATCTGCACCGGCGCGAGCCATAGCGGAAAGCGCCCGGCGTAATGCTCGATTAGGATCCCGATAAAACGCTCGACCGATCCCAGGATCGCGCGATGCAGCATGACCGGGATGTGGCGCGCGCCATCCTCGCCGACATAGGTGGCGCCGAGCCGCTCCGGCATGTTGAAATCGAGCTGCAGGGTGCCGCATTGCCAGTCGCGGCCGAGCGCGTCGCGCAAGTGAAATTCGAGCTTGGGCCCATAGAACGCCCCCTCGCCGGGGCTGAGCGTATAGCTGAGACCGGCGGTTTCGACCGCGGCGCGCAGGCTTTGCTCGGCGTGGTCCCAGGTTGCATCGCTGCCGGTGCGCTGGGCCGGCCGGTCGGCGAATTTTATCGCCACATCCTCGAACCCAAAATCCTTGTAGACCGACAACAGCAGGCGGCAAAACGCGACCGACTCGGCAGTGATCTGGTCTTCGGTGCAGAAGATATGGGCGTCGTCCTGGGTGAAGGCGCGCACCCGCATGATCCCGTGTAACGCCCCCGACGGTTCGTTGCGCGTGCAGCTGCCAAATTCAGCGAGTCGCATCGGCAGATCGCGATAACTGCGCAAGCGGTCCCGAAAGATCAGCACATGGCCGGGACAGTTCATCGGCTTGACCGCCAAAACCCGGTCGTCGCGGCTTTCCGCGATGAACATGTTTTCGCGGAAATTCTCCCAATGCCCGGTTTTTTCCCACAGGCTGCGGTCGAGCAGCTGCGGTCCCTTGACTTCGAGATAACCCGCGACTTCGAGCTGCGCCCGCAAATAGCTCTCGATAATGCGGAACAGCGTCCAGCCCTTCGGGTGCCAAAACACGCTGCCGACCGCTTCCTCGCCGAGATGGAACAGGTCGAGCTCGCGCCCCAGTCGGCGATGATCGCGGCGCTCGGCCTCTTCCAGCCGGTAGAGGTATTGATCGAGGTCCTTCTGGCTCGCCCAAGCTGTGCCGTAGACGCGCTGCAATTGCGCGTTTCTGGCGTCGCCCCGCCAATAGGCGCCGGCCACGTTCATCAGCTTGAAGGCTTGGCCGAGATGCCCGGTCGACGGCAGATGCGGACCGACGCAAAGATCGACAAAATCGCCCTGACGATAAAGGCTGATCTCCTCATCGGCCGGGATTTCGCCAATGTATTCGGCCTTGTAACGCTCGCCGATCTCGGCAAAGAAGGCGACCGCCGCGTCGCGGTCCCAGACCTCGCGCGTAATCGGTTCGTCGCGGCGCACGATGTCGCGCATGCGCGCTTCGATCTTGTCGAGATCTTCCGGGGTGAAGGGCTCGGCGCGCGCGAAATCGTAGTAAAACCCGGTCTCGGTCGCCGGGCCGAAGGTGACTTCGGTTTCGGGATAAAGCTCTTTGACCGCTTCGGCCATGACATGGGCGGCGTCGTGGCGCAGGATTTCGAGGCCCTCGGGCGTGTCGCGGGTAATGATCGCCACCGGTGCGTCATGATCGATGCGGGTCGAGAGATCGCGCGGCCGGCCATCGACGCGCACCGCGATCGCCGCCTTGGCGAGTCCCGGCCCGACCGAGGCGGCGATGTCGGCTCCAGTCACCGGCCCGGGAAACTCGCGACGCGCACCATCGGGCAAGGTCACGACGATGTTTGGGCCGATCGGTTCCATATGCCGTCCGTGATCGGAATGTTCAGCCATCATATCGACCGCAAACAAACGACGAACCCGTCGTGCCAAGTGCAGGACAGTTTTCGTGCATGGGTTCCTCATCCTCCGGTGCTCCGTCGATTTTCCGGTCGAACAGGGCCCAGTGGATACGAAAAAACCCCGTCCGTTGTCCGGCGGGGTCTATGAGGTTCGAGTATTGGCGCTGGTTCAGCGTACACGACCTCCCGATACTCCGCCGCGCGGAGTGGTCGTAGTCGTGGCGAAGATCCGGTCGCGGATACTCATAGGGGCAATATCGCGAAATGACGCTGTCTCGTCAAGATATCCACGCGGGCCGCTCCTATCTCGTTTGGTTAATGGCTGTGATCTCGCGAGCGCGATCGATCGACTGGCAAGGCGGTGTTTCGGGCTGCTGCTGGCGTCGGAGGGAGAGAGCTTTTATGAGGTCGAGGACGACACGGAGGCTTTGTTGGTAGGCAAGCCGGAACAGCCGGGGTCGCGGCCCACTCGTCGAAGACTTATCGGTACCGCTGCCGGCCTTGCCGCGTCGGGTGGAGCGGTCGGTTCCGCCGTTGCCGAGGCGACAGTCGAGACCAAGGAGAACGCGTCAGCGGCTGGGGTGGTCGAACCGTTTTGGGGCTCCCATCAAGGCGGAATTACGACCCCGGTTCAAACCCACAGCTATTTCGCAGCACTCGATCTCGAAACGGCGAAACGTAACGACGTGATCAAGATGCTGCGCGCCTGGACCACAGGGGCGGCATACATGGCGCGCGGGCAACCCATGATCCGGGTCAGGGAGGATTTAACCGCACCGGGTCTGGATAGTGGCGAGGCGCTCGGATTGCCGCCCTCGCGGCTGACCGTAACCTTTGGCTTTGGCGCCGGATTGTTCGTCAAGGACGGAAAGGACCGGTTCGGCCTGGCAGCGAAAAGGCCGGCGGCATTGGTCGATTTACCCACATTCCACGGCGACCAGCTGGTCGAAACCAGCAGCGGCGGCGATCTGTCGATCCAAGCCTGCGCCGACGACCCGCAGGTGGCCTTTCATGCCGTGCGCCAACTGGCGCGGCTGGCCTACGGTAAGGCGAAGCTGCGTTGGGCCCAGACTGGCTACATGACCCGGCCCGGCGGCGAGACGACGCCGCGCAACCTGATGGGGTTCAAGGACGGCACCAGCAACCCATCCACCTCCGATCATCAGGCAATGGCGAAGTTCGTGTGGGTCGGAGATGAAGGACCGGATTGGATGAAAGGGGGCAGCTACGTCGTGGCGCGCCGCATCCGCATCGCGCTCGAACGTTGGGACCGGATGAAGGTCGCGTTCCAGGAACAGACAATAGGACGCCACAAATATTCGGGCGCGCCATTGGGCGGCGAGGACGAGTTCGACCCATTGGACCTGGGAGCGTCTGGCAAGGACGGCGATCCGGTCATCCCGGATAGCGCCCATGTCCGGCTTGCTGCGTCGGCGTCCAATGGCGGAGTGCAGATATTACGACGCCCCTATTCCTACAATGACGGGGTGAACTTTACTGCCGAGCGCTGGCCGCCGTGGCGGCAGGGCATGGAGTATGACGCCGGTCTATTCTTTGTTTGCTATCAGCACGACCCGCGAACCGGATTTATCAAAATCTTCGACAAGCTGTCAAAATTCGACATGTTGAACCAATTCGCAACCCACACCGGTGGCGGTCTCTTCGCCTGCCCTGGCGGCGTTGCCAAGGGCGAATTTATTGGTCAGCGCCTGTTCGAGACAGCATAGTTCGGTCCCCGGTGAGGCGTTTTGCTCGTCATATACCGGCACGGACGTACTCGGGATTATTGCCGAGGCTTTTTCGGCAATCATGGGTCAAAGCTTCTTCGACGGTTGTTATCCCGATCCGATCGCTGAATTCAGGCGCGCAGCGCTTCAGGCTCCGCCGGGACCTCGACAATGTCGGGAAACAAAAGTTCTTCGTAGACCGCGATGGTTCTCGCGCACATCTGCTGGCGGGTGAAATGCGCAGCGATATGAGAATGCGCGCGCCGCGCCAGCAGCAACCGGTCGGCTGGCGTCAGAGACAATGCGGCGCCTAATGCCTCGGCGAGTGCAGCGGGATCCCGCGCCGGCGCCAACCACCCGGTGACACCCGGCACGATCGTCTCCCGAGCGCCGCCATGGTCGGTCGCGACAACCGGCCGGCCCATCGCCTGCGCCTCGACGATCACGCGGCCAAAACCTTCCGGCTCAGTCGATGCCGATACGACGACATCGGCCAGCATATAGGCCGCCGGCATGTCGCGGCAGTCCTCAACGGTCCGGAACACACCGCCCAGGCCTCTGCGTTCAATCGCGGCCTCGAGTTCATGGCGGAAGCCTGGCCGCTGCTCCGCCCCGACCATCAGACACAAGATGTCGCGGCGCTCGAGTAGGCCGATTGCGGCGATAAAGTCGAGACCGCCTTTCCACCGCGTCAACCGGCCCGGCATCATGACGATCGGCATTCCGTCGGGCAGCCGCCATTGCCGCGCGAGGCTTGCCATGCGCGCGCCGCTGACTTGCCGCGGGTCAAAGACGTCGAGATCGACGCCGCGCGGGATCATCCGCAGCCGGTCGGCGCCGACCCCGTACATTTGAGCGGCGTGCTCGGCGACGAATTCCGAGATCGCGATGACCCGCTCGCCGCGCGCCATGACCGAATTGTAGCGATGCTTGAACCGGGAACCGAGGCCGTAAGCGTTGTGAAAAGTCGTCACGAAATGCCGCTCGGTGGCGCGCGCTGCCGCCCAGGCGCTCCACGCCGGAGCCCGGCTCCTCGCGTGGACGATGTCGATATCAAAGCGGCGGATAACGCCAGCGAGCGCCGCAATATTGCGGCGCATAATCAGCGGGTTCTTTGACGCCAACGGCAATGTCAGGTGAACGCCGCCGCTGCGGGTAATGAAATGTTCAAGTGGACCGCCGGCCGAGGCGACAAAGGCACTCCACCCAGCGGTGGTCAGCGCTTCCGCAACCTCGATCGTTCCCCGCTCCGCGCCGCCCGAAACAAGGCGCGGGATGACTTGCAGAACCGCTGGGGGACGGGGTTTTGAAAGCGGTGGCATGATGCTATCGTCGCCGTCCATTCCCCGTGCCGCAACCCCCCTGATAAATCCGCCCGAAATCCTATCGCGTCACGATGGCGCAACACTCGCGTATCGCCAGGTTTCCGGCGCCGCGCCGGGAATCGTCTTTTTCGCCGGGTTGCGCTCGGAGATGACCGGCACGAAGGCAAGTTATCTCGACGCTTATTGCCGGCGCCGCGGCCGGGCCTATGTGCGTTTCGATTATTTTGGCCACGGTGCGTCGAGTGGGGTTTTTGCTGACGGCACCGTCGGGCGCTGGGCCGAGGACGCAATCGCCGTTATCGACGAATTGACCCAGGGACCGCAGATCCTGATCGGGTCGAGCCTGGGTGGCTGGCTGATGCTGTTGGCGGCGCTCGCGCGGCCTGAGCGGGTCACCGCGCTGATCGGCATCGCGCCGGCCCCGGATGCCACCGAGGATCTGTTGTGGCCGCGGCTTGACGAGGCACAGCGCGGCGAATTGATGGCCACGGGATCGGTGACATTGCCGTCGGAGTACGACCCGGCCGGCTACACGTACAGTCTCGGCATGATCGAGGACGGCCGACGGCATCTCGTCATGCGGGGGCCGATCGCGCTCGATTCCCCGGTGCGAATATTGCACGGCATGCGGGATGCTTCGGTACCTTGGCAGACGAGCATTCGCCTGGCTGAGCAGCTGACGAGCCGTGACGTCGCCGTCACTCTCGTCAAAGACGGAGACCATCGCCTCTCGACCGAACCGGACCTCGGCCGGCTCGCCGCTACCCTCGACGAACTGCTCGGATCTTAGGCGCGGAACTCGAGTCGCTGGCCTATTGCGGCGCTTCGCGGCGGTCATGCATGCCGTAGTCGCGGATGACGCGCACCGCGCGCTGACGTAAATCGCTACGACCCGCGCCCGGTCGCCAAAGCTCTCCGGCGACAGCATCGATCCACGATGCGAGCAACAGCGCCTTTCGCGCGTCGTTGATGCCGATAAAAGTCTCGTGCTCGACCACCCCTCCCGTCCCCACCAGTGGCAGGTCCAACTCTGCCGCGAGATCAGCCGACCCAGGCACCCGCACCACAAACTCCGTTGTAGTCACCAGTTTGGCGGTGCCGATCTCAGTTTCATCAAAGCGCTGCCGGAGGAGATTCCGACCGGCTGGTAGATTGCTGTCGGCAACAATTTCGCCGACGCGGAGGTGATAATCCTCGAAGATCTCGGATCGGCCGCGCGCCTGCGCGTGATGATGTTGGGCGAGAGTGCGCCAGCGGATCACCGCGTTCTCATCGCGCCAAATCGACAGCGACAATACCCGGCCCGCCCGGTTGCGGCTGCGGAACCGCTCGTTTTCGATAAAGCCATCGATTTGCTCGAGTTCGGGCCGCAACGACGTGGCAATCGCAAGGTAGTCTTCCCAGCGATCCGGCCGCGGCTGAACCTCAAAGATCACCGCAAACATCTCGACCTCCTTATCGAAGAGCGCTCTGGATATGGCTGGAGCCGACGGTCAGGTCGAGCGCATACGCTTCGTCGGCCAGCGAACCAGTCCCGCTCCACTCTGGAACCCGCCCTTCGCAGACCCCGTTTGCCAGATAGAAACAAAACAAACGGAGGATTGCGATGGACACGGTCGAAAGAACCGATACGACGGTGCGCGAAACTGCTCGCCTGATCGCCAGCGACAAGGTCGAGAGCACGGCGGTGCGCGACAGCGCCGGCAACAAGATTGGCACGATCGAACGCGTCATGATCGACAAGCGCAGCGGCAAGGTCGCCTATGCGGTGATGAGCTTTGGCGGGTTCCTCGGCATGGGCGCCGGCTACGTTGCGTTGCCGTGGCATGTGCTGCGCTACAACGAAAACCTCGACGCTTACGAGATGAATGTGACCGAGAATCAACTGCGCGGCGCTCCGCCGGCGACCGGCGGCTGGGATACCGGGACCGTCAGCCGCGAGTGGGAGCGCAACATCCATAATTACTACGGAGTCGATCCGTACTGGTAAACGACGACTCGACGAGAAAACACCTGCGGGGCGGCATCGGCCGCCCCGTTTCGTTTCGGCAGGACTGCCTGATCGGCATTGGGAGGATCGCGACAGAAATGTAAAAGTTGCGACCCGCTTCATGGGCGAGGAGAGGCTTGCATGCGGAGAGACGCTAACCTTTCGCCGACCGACCGCCTGCTCGCCCTGTGGGAATATCTCGGACTGCGCCGGGCTCACGTCGCGAGCCCGATACCGGGCGACCTGGCGCAGCTTGCTTCCCGGTACTCTGAGCATCTCGCGGGCATTGTGTTGTGTGTGCCCAGCCGGCTCGACCCGGTACCCTTCTCCGAAGTGGCCGATCGCGTTCTGATGATTGCCGCCGAGCGCGGCCCATCGGCCGAAGCGACAGCGCGCGGTGCCGCCGTACTACCCGCAGCAAAGCACATGACAATGAATGCTTACGACGCGCCCGGCAGCTGGGCCGACGCGGTCGCCGATCGCGGCGACGAGATCGCGCGGGCGATGATCGACTTCCTCGGCGGGGTTGCCGCGACAGGCCACCCCGCCGATCAGCCCCGTTCCGTTGCTAACGAAGGGTCGGCCGCCGGCATTACCTATCGCGTTCGGGGCAACGGGCCGGCATTGGTGCTGCTGCCGTTTTTTCTCGCCCCGTCGCAATGGGAGCCGGCGATAGCGACGCTGGCCCGGCACTTCTCGGTTATCACCTTGGGTGGACCTCATTTGGGCGGCGTCGCCTCGCTCGAAGACCGCGCCAACAACCGCAGCTATCAGGCGATGTTCCGCGCGCTGATCGACCAAATGGCGGTCCGCCCTGGAGAGGCCGTCCTGGAAGTCGGCTGCGGCGCCGGATCGCTGGTACGCCTCTTGGCGAAGCGCCTCGGCGGCGACAATCCGATCACCGCCGCCGACGTCAACCCGTTTTTGCTGCGCGAAGCGACAGCGCTGGCGGCAGCCGAAGGCCTCGCCGAGGCGATCCGTTTTACGCCGGGCAACGCCGAGGCGTTGCCGTTCCCCGACGAGTCCTTCGATTGCGTCTATTCGGTCACCGTGCTCGAGGAGTGCGACGCCGGCCGTGCCATCGCCGAGATCCGCCGCGTGTTGCGTCCGGGCGGGCGGGCCGGGATCGCGGTGCGCGCACTGGACATGAAGCAATGGTGGAACCTCGAAGTGCCGGAAGCGATCCTCCACAAGGTCGACACCCCGCCACATTCGGTCGGCCCGGCCGGTGTCGCCGACCGCAGTCTCTACCGTCGCATGCGCGAGGCCGGCTTTGTCGACCTCGTGTGTTTTCCAACGCTCGTCACCCTCGACCGTCCCGGCGGGCCAATCTGGCGCAATCGCGAAGACCATGTGCTCTCGTTGCTGTCGCCCGAGGAACGCGGCGAATGGCAGACCGAGCGGGACCGTGCGTCTGCCGACGAACTCTTGTTCATGGCGCATCCGCTGCACTGCGCGGTCGGCACCAAGCTGCCCATTCCGGCGTGATCACGATGAGACAGTGAGGCAGCGAGACGGGTTTTAAGGACGTCGCCGTTTTCAAAGCCATGAGGTACGTCAATTTCGCGCCTTTCGGCGCGACTGTTCGGGTCTCGCCGCCTCACTGTCTCATTGTTCAAACCGAGCTTGGGCCTCTCAGGTGCGGCCCCAGAGGATCTTGGTGGCACGGCGCGCCCCTTCGGCCAAGGCCTCGAATTTGGCCCAGCAAATCGAGGGGTGTCCGACCCTGGTGCCGATCCCGCAATCGGTGCCGGCGAGCACGTTTTCGCGCCCAACGAGCCGGGCATAGCGCACCAGCCGCTCCGCGACGAGGTCCGGATGCTCGATAAAATCGGTGCAGTGGCCGACAACGCCGGGAATGAGAGTGGCCCCTTCCGGTAGCTTCACCTCCTCAAATACCCGCCATTCGTGCTCATGGCATGGGTTCGAGGCTTCGATCGAAAAGCTTCCCGCCTGCACGCGGAAGATCAAATCAATGATGTCTTTGAGCGGAATATCATCGTGATGCGGGCCGTGATGACTGCCCCAGCAAACATGCAATCGGACTTTTTCCTTGGGGATGCCGGAAAGCGCGTGGTTCAGCGCGTCGACCCTCATCGCCGCATATCGGCGGTATTCGGGCAAGGTAATCTCGGCCAGGCAATTCCACCCGTCCGGGAGGTCGGGGTCGTCGATCTGCAATAGAAGGCCCGCATCGGCGATCGCTTTATACTCCTCATGCATAACATCGGCGATGGCATAGACGAATTCCTCGTCGCTTTTGTAGTACTCGTTCCCCAGCCAATGTTCGATCGTGCCGGGCGTATTGGCGGAAAGAAACGCCTGCGCAACTGGGACGCCGGCGGTGGCGGATTTGAGGTTCGCGATGTCTGCGGCAATTTCGGCTTGCCCGGTGTAGCGCAATTTTTCGACGCAGACCGGCATCGTCGGAGGGCCGACCGGGCGCGCGCGGGGGTTGGTCTGAAAGTAATCGGCGAATTTGGTTTCATCGCGGGCGGTGATACTGAGCCGTCTTGGGCCAGTCGAGGGTCGTTCGACATAACCGGCAATACGCCAACGGACGTAATCGGTGAAATTGGTTTTGGATAATTCGCCGTCATTGACGGAGTCGAGCCCGCACTCGAGCTGTTGCCGCACAACGTCTGCGACCGCCGATTTGAGCCGCGCGGCAAGCGCCTCCGCGTCAAAAGCTGAACCATTCGCCCGCGCGACGACCATTTCCCTGAGATCGGCCGGACGCGGCAAAGAGCCGGCATGGGTCGTCAGGATGCGGTCCGTGCTGTAAAGCATTAAGCGCCCCCTCTGTTTTATGTTTGTCGCGGATCGGATCACCCGCACGCAATTTGTGCGACAATCGCGTGGTTCGGTAAAGGCCGCCGCGACGTGAGGAGGCTAGATCGCCGGCTTCAGGCGGCCGTCTTCGAGCGCCACGATCCGGTCAAGGCGATGCGCCAGATCGATATTGTGCGTCGCGATCAGCGCCGCGAGCCCGGTACGGCGGACGAGGTCGATCAACGTATTCAAGACCCCCTCGCCAGTGGCGTGGTCGAGATTCCCGGTGGGCTCGTCGCCCAGGAGGATCTTTGGGTCGTTGGCGAGCGCCCGGACAATCGCGACCCGCTGCTGCTCGCCGCCCGACAGCCGGGCCGGCCGATGCCCGGCGCGCGCCGCGAGCCCAACACCGGCCAGCAATGCAGCGGCTTTTTCGCGTGCCCGGGCGCGGCTGACGCCGGCAATCATCTGCGGCAGCATGACGTTTTCCAGTGCCGAAAACTCTGGCAGCAAATGATGAAACTGATAGACAAAACCCAATTCGGAACGGCGCAGCAGGGTCCGCCGCTCGTCCGGCAGATCGCCGCACTCGGCACCTGATATCAGCACGTTTCCGCCGTCCGGCCGTTCGAGCAGCCCGGCCACATGCAACAGCGTCGACTTTCCGGCGCCGGACGGGCCGACCAAAGCGACGATCTCGCCGGGATGCAGCGCCAGATCGACACCATTCAACACGACGATTTCGGCGCCGCCGCTACGAAAGACGCGACGCACTCCGCGCAATTCCAGCGCCGGGGTCGCGAGGTCAGGCGCTGGGCGTCCTTCGAGATGGCCGCTTTGCGGCCTCCTCAAGATGACAGGCGTATTTGATGCCATCACCAGCATACCTCATGCTGAGGAGCACCTCGGGCGCGTGTCGAAGCACGCGCCTGCGTCGATGCATCACCCACAATCACTCGTAGCGCAGCGCTTCGACCGGATCGAGCCGTGCGGCACGCCAGGATGGATAAATCGTGGCGAGGAACGACAGCACGAGCGCCATCGCGACGACCACGGCGACCTCATTCCAGTCGATGCGCGCCGGAATTCGGGTGAAGAAGTAAATCTCGGCCGAAAATAGGTCGATGCCGACGATGTTTTGAATGAATTGGCGGATTGCTTCAATGTTCCGGGTAAAAGCGACCCCCAACGCCAGACCTGCGAGCGTGCCGACGACTCCGATGCTGGCGCCCGACAGAATGAAAATACGGAGGACCATACCGCGCGAGGCGCCCATCGTGCGCAGGATCGCGATGTCGCGCCCCTTGTCTTTGACCATCATGATCATGCTGGAAATAATGTTGAAAGCGGCGACGACGATGATCAGGGTCAAGATTAAAAACATGACGTTGCGTTCGATCTCGACGGCGTTGAACAGGCTCGAATTGGCTTGCTGCCAGTCTACAATTCTGACGTGGCCGTCCAAGGCGGCGTCGATGGCGCGCGTCTGCATGCTGACGCGGTCGGGATCGGCAACGAAAACCTGCAAATAACTCGCAGCATTGGGAACCCGAAAGAAAATCTGCGCCGCTTCGAATGGCGCGTAGATGTAACTGTTGTCGTATTCGTACATGCCGACCGCGAACAACGCGACGATGTGATAGGTCTTGAGGCGCGGCATCGTGCCAAAGGCCGTCGCGGTTCCCTGCGGAGAGATCACCGTGACTCGGCCGCCGACACCGACGCCGAGGCGTTGCGCCAGCCGGTAGCCGACGGCAATCCCGTCATCACTGAAATCGGCAAGCGAGCCGCTGATGATCCGCCCGGAGACCAACCGCAGCGAGCGTAAATCCTCCGGCCGTATGCCGCGCACCAACGCCCCCGCTGCACCGCGGTCGGTGGTCGCCATGACCTGGCCTTCGACGATCGGTATCGCCGCGATGACGCCGGGGATCTGATCGACTTTTTTGGCTGCGGCTTCGTAATCGGGGAGCGGTCCCGCCGCGGCATAGACACCAAGATCGCCGTTCAGGCCGAGGATGCGACCCAACAGATCGGCGCGAAATCCGTTCATAACCGACATCACGATAATCAAGGTCGCGACCCCGAGTGCGATGCCCAATAGTGAAAAGATCGCGATAACCGATACAAAGCCTTCCTGCCGCCGCGCCCGCAAATAGCGGAACGCGACCATCCGCTCAAAAGTGTTGAAGATCACGTGTTTCCCGTTTACACAATTTTTTATGTCGAGGATTGGCGTTAGCTTTTACCGATCGGTTTTATGGCGCTCAAGGCATCCTCAGTATACTCGATATCCCCATTCCAGTAATCGATCAGCACATCTCTGTTAAGTTCTATCCATCGCGCGATGCTATCAAATTGTTGCGAGCTCATTTCCCCCCTGACGAGGCGGGGTTTGGGCCGAACCGCAACAGTAAGCATTTCCGAAGGGCGAACTCTCGCCGAGCGGGCGAGCTTGATCCGAACATCATGGCGGGCGCCACCCCTTTGTGAAATAAAGACAACAAAGGGTAAGCCGGTGCGTTCGGGACGCAAATTCGCCATCTCGAACACCGCCTGCCCAGTGCTCTGCTCAGGCGCTATTTCGTTCGCTGCACTTCGCTTGAATTTCGAAACCAGTGTTTTCATCATGTAAAGCGAGTCTCGTCAGTCAAGCGCGGCCGGTCAGCCGGTTGAGCGCGGCCTCGATCGGCAGGTCCTCGCGCTCTCCCGAGCGGCGGTTTTTCGCCTCGACGATGCCGGCCGCGAGCCCGCGGGGGCCGATGACGATCTGCTCGGGCAACCCGATCAAATCCATTGTCGCGAATTTTGCGCCCGGTGATTCATCGCGATCGTCGTAGAGAACCTCGACGCCCGCATTCAGCAATTTGCCGTAGAGATCGTCGGCCGCCGTCCGGCAGCGCAGATCCGATGCGCGCAGGTTGATCAGCCCTACCCGGAACGGTGCGACACTTTCCGGCCAGATGATCCCGGCATTGTCGTGGTTGGCTTCGATCAGCGCGCCGGGGAGTCGGGACACTCCGATACCGTAGGAACCCATCTGCAGCGGAACCGCCGCGCCGTCAGGACCCGTGACAAGGGCCTGCATCGGTCGCGAATACTTATCGCCGAAAGTAAAAGATGTGGCCGACCTCTTGCCCACGGGCCGATACGAGTTCCGCCTCTGGGATCGGGCAGCTAACCGGATCATGCTTTTCGTCGGTCGCCGCATAGGAGGCAGTCCAGCGCTGAAAAATCGGCTCGAGATTGCCCTGATAATCAACGTCAATAACGGGAATGTCGGTCTCGAGCCACCGGCGATCGAAAAACACATCGCTCTCACCGGCATCAGCGAGGATGATGAATTCGTGAGAGAGGTCGCCGCCGATCGGTCCGGGATCAGCCTGCATCGGGATCGCCTTTAGCCCCATGCGGGCAAAGGTCCGCAGATAAGCGACGAACATCTTGTTGTAGGACTGCTTGGCCCCCGCCATGTCGAGGTCGAAGCTGTAGGCGTCCTTCATCAGGAACTCCCGGCCTCGTATGACGCCAAAGCGCGGCCGCACCTCGTCGCGAAATTTCCACTGTATGTGGTAGAGCAGTTTTGGGAGGTCGCGGTAGCTCTTGATCGAGGCGCGAACGATTTCGGTGATCTGCTCCTCGTTGGTCGGACCGTAGAGCATCTCGCGGTCGTGGCGGTCGCGGATACGCAGCATCTCCTTGCCGTAATCGTCGTAGCGGCCGCTCTCGCGCCATAACTCGGCGGGTTGGATCGTCGGCATCAGGACTTCCTGGGCGCCGCTGCGATCCTGCTCTTCGCGGACGATGGCCTCGACTTTTTTCAAGACGCGCAGGCCGAGCGGCAGCCAAGAATAGATGCCGGCGCTCGACTGCCGGATCATGCCGGCGCGGAGCATTAGCCGATGCGAGCCGATCTGCGCCTCGCTCGGATTTTCGCGCAAGACAGGCAAGAAGTACTCAGAAAGACGCATATTACCTCGCGGCGCCGGGCGCGCACTCTAGGGAACTGGCTTTGCCCTGTCCACAAGCCAGCCCACAAATAGGCAAAAGGCGAAAAGTTCCTCAGCTAAATCGGAGGCGGCGTCGCATTGTCGAAGATTCTTAAGATTTGGGGTGACGATCGGTCGCACGCATGGCTATACTCTCATCTCCGATGCGCGCCGAAGGCGCGACGGCCTGAGTTTAGGGAGGAGTGGCGGGTCCGCCCCAGCGCCACGGGGTGGAATCCCAGCCCATATCGAAGAAGGCAGGGCGGCAAGCCCTGCCTTCTTTCCCTTGACCAAAACCTCTCCCTGAAATCCGATTATGCTGATATCTCACGCGCTCGTGGGTTTAAGGCATGATCGAACCGCACCGGAGAGCGTAGATGGCCGTCAGTCGTGGGCTGCATTTTTTTCAGAACCCGGGTCCGACGAATATCCCGGACCGCGTGTTGCGCGCGATGGACCGCGGCACGATCGATTTCACCGGCGCGCAATTCAAAGCGATCGCCGAAGAATGCTTTGCCGGGTTAAAGCGGATCTTTAAGACCGAGCAGACGATCCTCGGCTATGCCGCCTCGGGCCATGGCGCCTGGGAAGCCGCCCTCGTCAATCTGTTCTCGCCTGGCGATAAGGTCTTGGTCGTCGAGACCGGATACTTTTCGCTGAATTGGGGCATGCGCTGCGAGTCGTTCGGGCTCGAAGTCGAAACCTTGACCAATGATTGGCGCAGTGCCGCCGATCCCGCTGCTCTGGAAAGCAGGCTGCGTCAGGACCGCGACCACGCTATCAAGGGCGTCCTGGTCGTTCATAACGAAACCTCGACCGGTGTCGTTCACGACATCGCGGCATTACGACGAGCGATCGATGCTGCCGGACATCCAGCCCTCTACCTTGTCGATGTCATCTCATCTTTGGCATCGATGGATTTCCGCATGGACGAGTGGGGGGTCGACGTCGTCGTCGCCGGCTCGCAGAAGGGGCTGATGCTGCCGACCGGCATGGCTTTTACCGGGGTCAGCGCCAAGGCATTGGCGGCCGGCGCCACGGCCAAACTGCCGCGGGTCTACTGGGACTGGCGACGGCTGATCGAAGGCACTAGCCAAGCGGTGTGGAACGGCACGATCCCGGTGCATTTCTTCTACGGGCTGCAGGAAGCGCTGCGCATGCTCGAAGAGGAAGGGCTCGACAACGTCTTCGCCCGCCATCGCCGGCTGGCCGAAGCGACGCGCCGCGCGGTGCGCGTGTGGCGCCAGAATGACGGCCCCGAGACGTTTGCGGTCGATCCGCGGGCGCAATCGGACTCGGTCACAGCTGTGCTGACCCCGGAGGGCTACGACGCCAACAAGGTCCGCACGGCAGCACTCGATCGGTTTAACGTCTCGCTCGGCGGCGGCCTTGGGCCATTGCAAGGCCGCGTCTTCCGCATCGGCCATATGGGCGATTTGAACGAGCCGATGATCTTGGGCGCGCTCGCCGCGATCGAGATGGCGCTCGAACTCACCGGCGTCCCGCATGGGCATGGGGGCGTCGATGCGGCGATGGACTACCTCGTCAACGAGATTTAGAGGCTACCGGGCGGTTTCGAGCGCCTGCGCCACCGCGACCAACGTCGCGTCGCTGCCGTAGCCGCCGACGATCGATAAGCCGATCGGCAAACCGTCGACGGTTGCACCGGGGATGCTGACCTGCGGCACACCGGTCAACCCGCCATGAGCACACAGACACAGGATGCGGTCGCGCTCACGCTGGCCACCGATAACGGCTCGCCGCGCTTGGGTGCAGGAAACGGTGTCGTCGGCAGACACAGGATAGTTCCGGGCGGCAACAGATAGCGCATCCGCCCGCGCGCTTCGCGGCGCACCAGCTCCGCCCAATGCCGCTCGTCTCCGGAATCTGCGAGCCGGTGTAGATGTTGCGCGCGACACTGTACGCGAGGCGCGGATTGCAGCGCTCGACCCAGTCCTTAAAGTTGTCCACGCCTCGAGCGGCTGGATCGTGCGCTGCGCCCGCGCCCATTGCACGATGCCGCCCGGCGCCATGACCTCCTCACAAACAGTCGCCGATCAGCGCCTTCAATTTTTCGAGCATTGGGTGCAACGCCGCGGCCACCTCCGGGTCGGCAAATGCGAACGCATCTACCGCGACGATCAGCCGGTTTGGCATTGCCGCCGGGATCGCCTCGCCGAGCATCACGCTCGACACCCGGGCAAAGGTCTGCGGCGTCGCGCGCAAACCAGCCGGTCGTATCCGAACTCGGCGCCTGCGGCAGCATGCCGGCGACATTCGATCCGGCCATGGGTCGGGCGGATGCCGTAAAGCCCGCAAAAGCTCGCCGGCACCCGCACCGAGCCGCCGGTATCGGTGCCGAGCGCGGTGTCGCAGAGCCCGGCCGCGACCGCCGCCGCCGAGCCCGAGGACGAGCCGCCCGGCACCCGGCCGGGTGCTCTGACATTGACCGGCGTGCCGTAAAACGCGTTCTCGCCGACGATGCCGAGCGACACCTCGTCGGTGATGGTCTTGCCGATCAGCGTGGCGCCGGCGTCGAGCAGTCGCTGCACCGCCCAGGAATGCCGAGTCGGGACTGGATTATATTTCGCCCAGTCGGGATTGCCGCCGCCGGTCGGGTAGCCGGCGACATCGAACAGATCCTTGGCGGCAAAGGTCAGTCCGGACAACGGCCCGCCCGGCCGCCCCTCGATATGGACGCGCGGGCCCGGCACAAAAGCATTGATCTCGTCATCGTGATATCTGCGTCGGGCATGTGGACCTCGCACGGCGGATCAGCCGCAGACGGCGCGGCGAGCGGCAAGTTTGTCATCTCACGGAACTACCGAGAGGTCGCCCCAGCTTGCGACCCGTTCGATGTGGATGGCGATAACTGGCAATTCGGCGAGCTGCATCGCGCGGTATTGCGGATAGCGCGAGCGGAGCAAGTCCTGCGCCATGTCGTGCTCGGCGCCACTATCCAGGATCGCGGCCCGGCCGCGCAGCATGACCCAGCCAAGTCGGGTCCAGTCCTCGTCATAACGGTCGGCGACCAGCGCCACCGATCGGATTTTCGGCGATGTTGCGCAGCCGTTTCAGCGAGCGAGGATTGCCCTTTCGGCTTCTGGTCGATTGTGATGTAGAGCGAGTTTTCGTGAGCGCAAAGCACACCGGCACGACGTGTGGCGCGCCGTGGGCATTCGGCGGTCGCCAGATGAGCGACCTTGCGGCTTTCGAGAAAGCGGCGTTGATCTTCGTTCAGCATTGGCGCTCCGCTGTCGAAAACGATGCTACGATATCACGCGACCCGGCCGCGAGATTACGCAACGGCCAGGGAAATTGGGCGGAGGGCGATATGGAAAAGCGGCGAAGCATCGATGTAGCCGGGGCAACACACGTCAACCCGATCCCAAGCGCCAGCCGGCGCGGGCCTTTTGTGGTTACGGGTGCGATATCCGGCGCCGATCCGCAATCGGGGCAAGTGCCTGCCGATCTCGACGCGCAATGCCGGCAGATGTTCGCCAATGTCCGCCGGGTCATGGAGACGGCCGGCGGGACCCCCGACGACATCATCAAGATGACGGTATGGATTACCGATCGCGGGCTGCGCCCGATCCTCAACAAGCATTGGATCGAGATGTTTCCCGACCCGCATTCGCGCCCGGCGCGCCACACCTTGACCAGCACCGATCTCAACCCGCCGATGCAAATCCAGTGCGATTTAATGGCGGTGCTGGACGAGGGCTGAGCCCATGAAGATCGTCGACATCCGCGCGACCCCGCTCTCCTACCGTTGCGATCCTCCTTATGGCAGCGCTGGCGGCATGCAGGCGGCGCGCGGTGGGCTTTTGGTCGAAGTCGAGACCGATGACGGCATCACCGGTATCGGCGAAGCCGGGGTCGGCGGCGGTAGCGCGCGGCATGTCATCGAACATCAGCTCCGGCCGATGCTGGTTGGCGAGGACCCGCTGCTGATCGAAGGTCTGTGGCAAAAGATCTTTGCCCGCACCCGCCAATTCGGGCGCCGCGGCATTGTCATGAATGCGATCAGCGGCATCGACATCGCATTGTGGGACATCGCCGGCAAGGTTGCAAAGCTGCCGGTTTACCGGCTGCTCGGGGCCTGCCGCGATCGGGTCGAGGCCTATGCGAGCGGCGGCTTTTATCAAGAGGGAAAATCGATCGAGGATGTCGCGGCGGAAGCTGAAGGCTATCGCGCCCGCGGCTTCAAGGGCATGAAGATGAAGATTGGGCGCAATCCCTCGACCCAGACCCATCTGCGTCATCTTGCGGGCAACGCACATCTCTGCGAGGTCGAGCCCGAGGAAGACGTCGAGCGGGTCGCCGCGGTGCGCAAGGCGCTCGGACCAAAGGCAAAGCTGATGGTCGATGTCAATTGCGCGTGGAGCCCGGCACTGGCGATCGAGATGGGCCGCGCCCTCGAACCCTATCGGCTGTATTGGATCGAGGAGCCGGTCGCGACCGACGATATCGACGGCAGCGCCCGCGTTGCTGATGCGCTCGCGACACCGATCGCCGGCTACGAGACCGAGATCGGTCTTTACGGCTTCCGCGAGTTGATCACCCGAGGTGCGGTCGACATCGTCCAGCCCGATATCGCCTGGTCCGGCGGCTTTTCAGAGTGCCGCCGCATCGCCGCGCTGGCCCAGGCATATCATTTGATGGTGGCGCCACATGCGTTTGCCAGTGCGGTGACGCTCGCCGCGTCATTGCATTTCGCCGCCTCGATCCCGAACGCGTTGGTGCTCGAATTCGACCAAAATCCGAACGGGTTGCGCGACGAATTGTTGAAGGAGCCGATCCAAATCGATCGCGACGGCATGATCCGACTGACCGATCGACCCGGTCTCGGCATCGATCTCGATCCCGGCGCGGTCGACCGCTACCGGACTCGCTGAAGTAAATGCCTCGGCGGGTTGTCGACCAGCCTGCGTCGGTCGCTAATGCGACATCAGCACCGGGATTGTCATGCTCGCGAGGATCGAACGGGTGGCGCCGCCGAGCAACAACTCACGCATTCGCGAGTGGCCATAGGCGCCCATCACCAGCAGGTCGGCGCCGAGATCGGCAGCGCGAGACAACAGCACTTCCCCGATCGGAACGTCGGCCGAGACGGTTCGCTCGATCTGCGCCTTCACGCCGTGCCGGGCGAGATGCACCGCAATGTCGGCGCCGGGCACGTCGCCATCGCCCTCAGCACCCGGGCGCGGATCGACCGACATTACGGTAACGGCATCGGCGCCGACCAGCATCGGCATCGCGTCGGCGACTGCCCGAGCGGCTTCCTGGCTCGCATTCCAGGCGATCAGAACACAACTTGCTGACCTTGTCGAAATGGCCGGCATAGGGAATGACCAGGATCGGGCGGCCCGAGGCCAATGTCACCCGCTCCGGATGCGGCCGGATCATTGCCATTTCGTCGCTGTCGGGGTCGCGTTGGCCGAGGATCGTCAAATCAGAATAACGTGCATGCAATGCCGGATCGGCTTCCGGGCCCTCGGCGACCCCACGCCATTCCTGACTGATTCCGTGCCGCTTCGCCGCATTTTCGAACATCTCGCGCACGGCCTCGGCCTGTTCCAGTGCCCGTTCCCGCCATTCGCGATAAACCGGCTCGAGCGCCGCCAGATCGGCATAGCCGGCGCGGCGCGGCAGGTCCGGGCTGGGGATCGGATAAAGGCCGACGAGATGCGCCGCGGACTTTTCGGCGAGAGACGCCGCGAGTTCGATCCGGCCGCGCGTATCTGAGGCCGAATCGAGCACGACCAAAAGGTCCTTGTAGCTCATCAACGGCCCTCCTGCTGAAATTCGCCGGGTGCAAACATAGCGTTGCCTGGCGGCCGCCCGCAATGCAGGATCGGAAGGCGAACGCATCAAGAGACAGTAAACCGAGTGTACTCGGTCCGTGCCGAGCACCACGGGTCATCCGTCAGTCGGGATAGCGGCCGGGCTGGACCTGCAACGCGTTCGCCGGAGTGAACTGCTGAATGTAGTAGAAGTATTGGTGATACTATAAAAAGACGAGGCCGACCGCATCTCTCGTTCAATACCCATGCTCTGTAGGACCTCTGCCGGGCTTTAAATCGGCGGCGTAATCATTATCGGAGCGGTTGATTGGGGAATATTGGGGGTGGGTGGCGGAGGGGATGTCCGCTTTCCGCCTAATCACCGGTGTCGATTGGTGGTCATCAACGTTTCAGTAACCAACGTTATATCAGTGGCTTAGTTCCATCGTTGTCCCCCGGTGTCTCTTGACGTTCACCCCAATCTAGCATAGATTTGTGGGTAGGTTTATGGGTGGCTCACGGTGAGTTATGGCACGTACGATTGGGAAGCTTTCAGCCGTTTCGCTGCTGAAGTTGCCGCCTGGCACGCACAGCGATGGTGGTGGCCTTTATCTGCAAGTGACCCCCACCGGGGCGCGGACCTGGATTTTTCGCTTCATGCTGGCGAGGCGAGCGCGGGAAATGGGCCTGGGGCCGCTGCACACGGTCAAGCTGGCGGAAGCGAGAGAGAGTGCGCGGGAAGCCCGCAAGCTGGTCTTAGAGGGTATCGACCCGATCGAGGCTCGTAACGCGAAACGCGCTGAGGCTCGGCTTGCCGCCGCAACGGCGATGACGTTTGAGCAATGCGCCGAAGCCTATATCGCTGCACACAAGGCCGGCTGGAAGAATTCCAAGCACGCGGCGCAATGGCCGAGCACGCTCAAGACCTACGCCTATCCTGTGTTTGGCTCGCTGCCGGTCCAGGCCATCGACACGGGGCTCATCATGAAAGCGATCGAGCCAATCTGGCAGGCAAAGCCCGAGACAGCGAGCCGGGTTCGGGGCCGCATCGAAAGCGTACTCGACTGGGCAAAAGTGCGGGGTTATCGAGACGGCGAAAATCCGGCCCGATGGAAAGGGCATCTCGACTGCCTGCTGCCGGCCCGGAGCAAGGTCGCGGCTGTTGACCATCATGCCGCGCTGCCCTACGGCGAAATGGGCGAGTTCGTCGCCGCGTTGCGCGAGCACGAGGGGATCGCGGCGCGAACATTGGAGTTTCTGATCCTAACCGCGGCGCGAACCGGCGAAGTGATCGGCGCGACATGGGCCGAAATCGACTTGGAGCAGCGGCTCTGGACGATCCCCGGCAGCCGTATGAAGGCTGGCCGCGAGCACCGGGTTCCCTTGTCGGACCCCGCCGTGAGCATTCTCGAGAAATTAACGGATCGGAACAAGGATAGGCCGTTTGCGATCAGCAACATGGCGATGAACATGCTGCTGCGGCGTATGGGCAAGAATGGGCTGACCGTGCACGGCTTCCGATCGAGTTTCCGCGACTGGGCCGCCGAGTGCACCCACTTCCCCGCCGAGGTTGCCGAGATGGCGCTCGCGCACGCCGTCGGAGACAAGGTAGAGGCGGCTTACCGGCGTGGGGATTTGTTCTTGAAGCGCCGGCAGTTGATGGACGCCTGGGCAAAGCATTGTGAAACGCCGGGGTCCATTGGTGAAATCAGACCGTTTGTGCCGCGCGAGCACCATCCATTTCAGGCGGCCAATTGAGCTTAACCGAGAGGGAACCGATCGAACCCGATATAGGGACCCCTGAGGATTGGGCGCGGATCGAACATGAACTTGGCTGCAAAGACTTCGATCCAAAGCGCCGCGAGGGGCTTTGGCGGGACCTCGCGTTGATCTTCAACTTGTACTCGACCCCTGCGGAGTTGAGGTTACCACGTCCGCGACCTTCAAACTACGGCCGAGCACTGGAAGCGCTGAAGCGGCACGCGGTTAGGCTGTTCGCGGACCTTTCGCCGAGCGGACAGCTACCCGCGCCCTTCAATGGAAAGTTTCAAAGCATTTTGGATGGTGGCAGGCAAATCTGCGACCCAGACGCCCTGCGGGCGGATGGCCTAAACGACTTGGACCAGTGGGCGCTGGCGTATCTCTCGCGCGAACTCCTGCCATTCCCCAGGCGTCAAGCGCTCTTACAGGACCTGGCGGAGGTCATTGCTGAGGCGGACAAGCTGATGCGTGGTCTGCCCCAGGACAAAGGTGGCCGACGGCGGGACGATGATTTTCAAGCGCTGATGTACGAGTTGGCTGGGCTGTACCGTCAGTGGTCAGGCAAAAAACCTGCACTGTCCAGACGACCACCGATAGGTCGCCGCCGAGGCGAACCCGGAGGTCCGTTCTTCCGCTTTGTTAAAGCCTGCCTCCAAACGTTCGCTCCTGACCGAGTAAAAACTGAGGGGGAGCGGGAGGATGACGGGGAAACGCCGTCTGCGGAAAAGAAGCGAAATGAGGCGCTGGCGAAGACCATCCGACGGGTGCTGAGCACAAAGCGGTGGCCACCACGTGCTCCCATAATGGACAAAACCCTTCCTTAATATATTTAGTTGGGGCCATTTTTAAGATGGCGGTTTGCCTTCCTACGTGCACTGAAACTTACTCTTCTTTTGCAGTCACCGTTTAAACGCCGCAAGTAGATTTTGGCTCATATACCCGTGATGGTTGACAATAACGCGTGTAGATGTTATAATGCGCACCATCGCAACCTTGTGAATGCCCATAGAGACAAGTGAACTCTAATTCGGAGCGCGCAATGCAAGAGCCTTTTCTGTTCTCAATACCCGACTTCTGCCGCACGCATTCAATCTCTCGCGGAATGCTCTACAAACTCATCGGGCAGGGCGAGGGGCCCCGCACGATTAAGGTGGGCCGGCGGACCCTAATCAGCAGCGAGGCGGCTCAGGAGTGGCGGCAACGGCTCGGCGATAAGGATGAAATGCAGCCGAAAGCCAAGGCAGCCTGATAGCCCCAACCTCCAACAACGCGATGGCGGCCCCATGCCCGCCCCTCTCCAACGCTGGCCAAGTCGCGGTGACTGAGCCCCGACAACGTCAGACCGATCGAGATCTAAACAGGAAAGTATAAAATGGCGACCTACACGAAATCGGGCCGTTCCGAGCCCGTTTCCGACAAACATATCACGGTAAACGACGCCTTGAAATCAATGCGCCGCCCTCAACATCAAAAATCAGGGAACTTCCCAAGACACCCACAGCTAACCGGCCTGCTCGCTTATCTCCGAGGTGGAGATGGGCCTCCGACGGAGCCGTTTTCTTTTCTTCTTTTCCGGCGTCAGGCGCGGGAACTTCGTAGATATCTATTCGGTCCAGAGGGACTAAATCAGGTGGCTGATGCTGGCGATAGCATGACCTTTGACCTAGGGAAGGGTTGGACGCTTTGTCTGACCTGGCTGCGTCAGGGTTGCGAAAGAGACGACCTCCCTGAAGGTTTCGAGATTTCGACAGAATGGCAAGAGACTTTTGAGCTTACCAAACCACGGAGGGGCCAGATAGTACTGGCTGATTTCATGTACCTTGAGCCCAACGCGGTAGTTCGCGAACAACCTCCAAGTAGACCATCTGAAAGGAGCAACACGGCCTTAGCAGGTGGCGCGAACAGGTAGAGGTCAGGCAAAGCAAAGGGGCGGCCCATTCAGACCGCCCCCAGTTTAGTTCTGCCGACCCGTGCCTGGCGGACGGCAGAGGGACGAGAAGGATTTTTTAAGTGATAGACCTATTATACCCAAAAGCAGTATCGACTGCAACTGAAGAGGAAGGTCGCGAGAAGAACAATGATCCTCCGCAACCTATCTCAGATGCGAGACTTGAAATCGGCTCTGATGTCGAAATTGCTGAAAAGATTGCGGATGCGCGTAACGGCGTTGTGTATTGCGAGGGCGAGTTCTGGCGCTATTTAGGTACGCATTGGCAGGCAATACCACGAGAGGAAATGCGCCGCGGCGTACATGCCTACGATGGCCTTCGCTGGGGCGACAATGACTGTCGTATACGGCTGAATAAGGGCCGTATCGACAGTATACTCAACGAACTTGCCGCGATGCTGAGCGAGCCGGACTTTTTTACCGGCCACCGCTTGGGGATCAACTGCCTGAGCGGGTTCATCTCGTTTGAAACTGGCGAGCCCCAGCTGGTCCCGCACGACCCCGAGCACCGGCAGCGGCACACGCTTCAGGCTGATTGGGGGCCGGGTAGCTCGGGTGAACTGGTTGCAGGCTCGTTGCTGGCGCAGCTGCTAAACGGCTGCTTTCTCGGTGACGTTGACGGCGACGCCAAGATTGACCTGCTGGCCGAAATCGCCGGCGCCGCAGCCCTTGGATGCGGTACGCGACACAGCGCACCAAAGGCCGCGATCCTTCTCGGTCGCACTGCTGAAAACGGGAAGAGCCAGTTCCTTGATCTGCTCCGCGGTTTGCTGCCGTCAAGCGCGGTTTCCTCTGTACCGCCCAATAAGTTCGGAGACGAGAAATACGTTGTGAGGCTGATGGGTAAGCTACTGAATACCAGCGACGAGTTGGGCACCGCTCAGGCCATTGCGTCGGACGCCTTCAAAGCGATGATCACGGGAGACCCGGTGACAGCCCGCAACGTGTATCAACCGGTAGCCGATTTCCGACCTCAGGCCCAACAGGTTTTCGCCTGTAACCAGTTGCCGGGATTTCACGGCGGTATGGATCGGGGTGTGCTTCGTCGGCTGATGCCGATCGTGTTCAACCGGACCATACCCGAGGCAGAGCGGGTCCCCGGCATCGGGCAGCGAGTAGCGAGGGAGGAAACGGACCTGCTGCTCGCGTGGGCGGTGGCGGGAGCGTCACGGCTACTGAAGAGAGGCTGTTTTGCCGATCTGGCCAGTTCTAAGGAAGCTCTGGCAGAGTGGGCTGAAAGTGCCGACCCGGTATTGGGATGGCTTGAAGACCGGGTTGCGACTGGTCTGACAGTGGTCGGAGAAAAGCTGCCCCGAGTGATGAGCCGCGACGCTTATGCCGACTTCAAGTTCTGGGCCATAGGCGAAGGGTACTCGGAACACGGCATACCGAACGTGAATACTTTTGTCCAACGAGTAAAGGCGGTAGGCCCGACCAAGGGCGTCGCCTACAAGCGTGCTGGCGTTTTCCGCGGGTTTGTCGGCCTGCGGTTAAAACCCCGGATCGGCTCGGCTGAGACCATGACAGCGGACGCGGCCTGAACGCAGTAGGCAATCCGCTGGGCGGAAAAAAGCGAACGAAATCAAAGCATGGACGCACAGGACGCACCAGCGAGGAACTTTCTTCTATAACTATTTTCTGGTTCTCGCTGATCTGATTTCTTCTTCTACTGCGTCCACTGCGTCCAAGGGCGCAGAATTGCTGGGGTTTCTACCATGTACAGTGCGTCCAGTGTGGGTCCTGGTGCGTCCGCCGGCTGGAAGCGGCGCAGGCCGTCGGTGGGTCCCCACTGCGTTTAAACGCTCAGCGGCGGCAACGTGGCCGCCCTGCTCAAATCATCTTAGGAGACAATATGGACCAAGTCGAACAGCGACTTCACGACGACCGCGCAGGGGCAACTGGTCTCTCACGTGTTTGGCGCGCTGGCGGAATTCGAGCGCAGCTTGATCCGGGAGCGGACACAGGCGGGCCTTGCCACCGCAGGCGGGCCGGCCGCACCGGACGCCAACCCACAAAACTGACAGAGGACGACCTTGAAGCCGCGCGGGCATTGCTTGCCAATCCCGATATCGGCGTCACCGAAATCGCGCGCCGCCTCGGCGTCTCGCCCGCAACGCTCTATCGGTATATCCCCGCCGCACGTACCGCGAATCTCCCCGGCGGATGAGGTTACAGGCATGATCCTGTCATCGCGTCAGGCGAACCGGACAGGGGGAGCGGGGGAACATGAACACCCACGAGCTTGCACAAACTGGCGGGATGAGCCGCCGGTCGATACTGCTCGGTGCAACGACAACCGCCGCAGTGCTAACGGCAGCGGCGCAATTGCGGGGAGCAGAGGCCCAAATGTCCAATCAGCCGCTTCCGTCATGGAACGAAGGGCCAGCAAAGGAGGCGATCCTGCGCTTTGTCCACGCCACCACTGACCCATCGAGCAAGGATTTCGTGGCGGCGGAAGACCGCATCGCCACCTTCGATCAAGACGGCACGCTCTGGGTTGAGCATCCGCTGTACACCCAAGCCATGTTCGCGCTCGACCGGGTGCATGCGCTCGCTCCGCAGCACCCGGAGTGGCGGAGCCGCGAGCCGTTCAGCGCAGTACTGGCCAACGATCAGGCGGCGTTAGGCCGCTTCAGCGAGGGCGACTGGGCGGAGGTCATTTTCGCGAGCCATACCGGCATGAGCCAAGCCGCCTTCCGGGAGATTGCCGGACATTGGCTGGCAACGGCGAAGCACCCGCGATTTCACCGGCTCTATACTGAACTTGTGTATCAGCCGATGATCGAAGTGATGCATTTCCTACGCAGGCATGGATTCAAGACCTACGTCGTAAGCGGTCTTGGACAGTTTTTCATGCGAATTTACACGCAGCGCGTTTACGGCATTCCGTCCGAGCAGGTTTTGGGGTCAAGCGTCGTAACGAAATATCAGATCGAAAATGGCACCCCGGAATTGATGCGCGAGCCGCAGCTATTCTTATACTCTAATTTCGGCGGCAAGCCGGTCGCCATCGACCTTTTCATTGGCAAGCGCCCCTATGCCTCCTTCGGAAATTCCACCGGGGATCGTCAGATGCTCGAATGGACTGGTGCAGGGGACGGCGCACGATTGAAGATGCTGGTGTATCACGACGATGCGACGCGGGAGTATGCCTACGGCCCGGTTGGCGGGCTGCCCGACACGACCGTTGGCACATTTGACCAGTCGCTGATGGACGAAGCGAAGTCCCACGACTGGACGGTAATCAGTATGAAGAACGACTGGCGGCGCATTTTTTCGTTCGATTGATCGTCTCGCTAACCCATTCAAGAATTTCGACAAAAATCTTGCGCCCATGATATCAAGGGCTTATAAGCGTCATAAGTTATGGTCGAAACTCACCCCGAAAAACGGCTCATCGGCTATGCCCGCGTGTCCACCTACGGGCAGACCCTCGACAGCCAGCTTGAGCAGTTGCGGGCGGCGGGATGCAGCAGCCGCAGCATCTACCGCGAGAAGGTGACGGGCGCGCGGGCCGACCGGCGCGAGCTTAACCGGATGCTCGGCAAGCTGGCCCCCGGCGACGTGGTGACGGTGACGCGGATTGACCGCCTCGCCCGCTCGACGTTTGACCTGTTCGCCATCGTCAAGCGCATCGTCGACGCCGAGGCGCAGTTTCGATCATTGGCCGAGCCGTGGGCCGACACCGGCACCAGCACCGGGCGCTTGATGCTGGCTGTACTCGGCGGCTTGGCCGACGTAGAGCGCGATCTTATCCGCACCCGTACCGCCGAAGGCAGAAGCCGCGCCAAGGCCCGTGGACAGCCTATGGGCCGTCCCCCTTCCCTGACACCGGCTCAACAGAAAGAGGCCACCAGACGGCGCGCGCAGGGCGCGACGTTGCAGGAATTGGCCGACAGCTACGACCGCAGCATTTCCACCATGCGCCGCGCCACGCGCGCCGCCTGATCTATGCGACGCGAGCCAGCTTGCGGATCGCGTGAGCCGACACAAGATAGGCGGTATACAGGGAAGCACAAAAACAACGCATAGATTGTGTTCATAGACGGACGGTGGTCTGCATAACTGACAAGCGTAGCCTAACCGAGATTTTGCTCGACCAGCATAGCGTCTCGGATGAAGTCCGCCGCGCGTGCGCGCGAACCCTTTGTCGAATGCTCGACAAGTACCGCGCTTTGCCCAAGGCGCGCGATGGCATCTCGCAAGATGTCGAGGGCATCGTTTCGAGCGATGATACCCTTTGTGACAAGCGCTTCGATAAGCGCGTCCACTAAAGCGAAGCTCACATAGGCGGTTTCTTCGCCGTTTTGGGGCATGCGGGACATGTGGCTTTGCTCCACATTCGGGCGGAGCCAATGTTCCCGAAAAACGAGATTGCGTCCGCGTCAGCTCCAACAGGGTCGCGGGCGTAGGGTGAAGCGATACAGCGCGGCGAGGCCAGCCAAGGCACCCAACCGAAGCGTTCAATAAACCAACCTGTTAGCAACTAGCCCAGCCTCTCTTGCCCGTACACGGTACATACCTGATTAAATCGTTACCGTAGTCGTAGTAAGCATAACCAAACATGGCAGCGAGCGGCTTGCCCGTTGCGCCGCGCGCATGCTTCGCGGCGTCGGCGCTGACGTAGATCCTCTTGTTCGACGGTTGCTGGCCGTTGGCGATGAGGTTGGCTCAGCATCGCGCGGACGATCACTTCAGTATCGGCCTCTGGTTGTCCTGGATACACCACGGCGTCCTCTCGATACCATAGCGTGAAGTCGTAATTTGTTGGTTCGGCGGTACTGATCGAGATTGACTCCCACTCAGGCCTGTATGTCAGGTTCGCGAGCACGACCTTAGCGATAACAAGTGACCTCTCCTTGTCGCTCTGCGAAGGTCCTGTCATTGATGCGATAACGATCACAACGACCGCTAGCAGCAATAAGACGCCTAACGTTTTTAGACAACCACCCATCCGCTCTTTCCCTTTAGGGCCGGTTCAGATGTGGTCGCGCGAAGGTTCGGAGATGGATCTGCTCGCGCCAAGGGCGAAGGGCGGAAAAGCGCAGCGGGCTTCCGCTTCTCCCCAACGTCAGCCAAAATGCCGGAAACCATAGGAGGGAACTATGGCTGCCGGGCCGCTTCTCACGGAGAGATTTACCGAACTCGCGGCGCAATTTGCCGCAGTCGAGGCGACCAAACGACATGAACGATCTGCACTTGGGGAGGGAGACTACGTTGATAACGACCTTTTCCTCAATTGGAAGGTCAAGGCGCGTGACCTGATTTTCAAAGTGTGCGGAAAGGAATCCGAGCATTACAAGGAATTCCTAACACACGAAAAGGCACCTTGGGTTAACAACTACCGAATATTGCTACGCCTTAAGCCGATCTTTTTTGCTGTAAAGGAAGACTACGAGAAAGGCTATCTAACCTCCTCAACCGGAAATGCTGGCGGTGCAAAAGATCGCGACATTATCTTGATGCTCGCGGAGCGTTTTCACGGGGTAGTGCGTCAGATACGGCAACGGCACCACAATCGTCGAACCCTCGTTGTGGCCGACGAATACGACGTGCAAGACTTAATTTCACGCGCTCCTGACGGTTTATTTTGACGACATCCGCAAAGAGGAATGGGCACCCAGTTACGCTGGTGGAGCGTCACGGATGGATTTTCTTTTGCCTGAAATTCAGGCCGTCGTAGAGACCAAGATGATGCGGCCGAGTTTGTCCACAAAGCAACTCGGCGAGCAGCTTATAATAGATATCGCGAAGTACAAGAGTCACCCCGAGTGCTGCACCCTCTTCTGTGTAGTCTATGATCCCGGTGGGAAAATTTCGAACCCCCGCGGTGTAGAGAAAGACCTTAGTACCCAAGACCAGAAGCTAGTGACGCACGTCATAATTGTACCAAAACACTAATCAGAAAACGCCTTTCGCGATAAAGAGATTTTCCAGAATCGAACCTTATGCGGCATGCGGCTCATTTTTTGTAAGCGCCAGCGCCAAAACTACAGCTCGGTTGAAACAGTGGTATCGATCTCCTCGATAGCCATCGTCAGCAGTGTCCTCGCCGCTGCAACGTTATCGAACCCGTGGTCCGAAAGGGGACCGCCGCACAGGATTCGCGCTGCTTCGATTGCTAGGCAGAACGCTTTGTTGAAGCTGAAATCGGGGCAGCCGATTGGGTACTCCATCTCCTCGTCTTGCCTTACGAAGTCGGCGGCGTACCGTTGCGCTTCGGCTTCAAGTATATCCGCATCTAGCAGCTCCTCCACGGTCAGCGTGATCCCACCCAACCCGTCCCCCGGTGCGGCTGGTCGATACCCCGCATGCCTCGCCATTGCGAGATAGATCTCGCGGTAACGTCCGAAGCGCATGTCAGGGAAGCTCAAGTCAGTCCCAAGTTCCGCAGTTTGATTTTGAACAGCATGGTAACTCAATGGGTTGCAAGCCATTTTAAGTTTTAGGCACCACGGTTTTGGGTTCAGGCGGCGGGCGGCATCTCCTGGAAGACCGGCGGAAGGGTGAGGCCGATAGCGCGGCAGATCGGGTCGATGGTCGGGCCTGGCGCGGTGCGCAGGCGCGCCCGGCGACCATCCTGTTCGACATCGATTTCGCTGAGGTCGACAAGATCGTCGACGATGCGCTGCCATTCGAGCCGGCTGCGACGGGCGGCGAGCCGGTCGAAAAGCTCCTTGCGCAGGACAAGGGCGAGGAAGGTGCAGAAGACGTGGCCGCGGATGCCGGCGTCGGTTTTGTGGAAGATCGGGCGGGTGGCGAGCAGCGCCTTTGCGGTTTTGAAGGCGTCCTCCACGGCCAGCAGATTGCGGTAGCGCAACACGATCTGGAGCGCGGCGATCTTGGTGTTGGTGCGCAGCACGAAGAGACCGTCGAACCGGGTATCGGCCTCGATCTTGGCGCGGTCGATGACAAAGCCGCCGCCCGCGGGCGTCTTCAGGAAGCGACGAAAACCCTTGTTGGCGACGAGCGCCTTGTCGCCCTGGGCGAGCTTGCGCTCGAGACCGGCGACGATTTCGGCGCGCGCCGCGGCGTCCTTTTTGGCTTCCTCCTCGTTGCGGCAGATGATGTAGCGCCGCCCGGCGATCGTCGTCTCCCGGATCGCCAGTTCGGTCTCGCCTTTCTGGCGGGGAATGACGAGCGGCACGGCGAGGCCATCATCCTCGATGACCCCGGTGCGCACCTCGCGGCTGGTGCGTTCGCGCACGCCGAGGATGTACTGGATCTTCTCGGCTTCGAGGGCGGCGATGGTATCGGCACTGATCATGCCGCGATCGGCAACGATGCAAGCATCGAGGATCCCAAAGCGCTCGCGCAGCCGTTTGACTACTGGCAACAACAGCGTCACGTCGGCCGTGTTGCCGGGCATCACAAAGGACGCGATCGGCCGGTCGGCGTCGTCAAGCACGATGCCGAGCACGACCTGCTTCAGGTGACCGCGATAGTCTTTGGAGTGGCCGTACTGGCCTAGGCTCTCGCCGCCGGCCCCCTCGAACCATAAACTGGTGGTGTCGAAAAACGCGATCGAAACGGCGCCGAACAGCGGCTGGCGGTGGTGATAGAGTGCCTCCTCGATGGCCTCGGCGGTGCTGCGGCCGGCCGCGTCGACTTCGCCAAGCCAGGCCATCGCCTTATAGGCGTGGTCGAGATCGAGCCCATCGGTGCCCGGCACACGTACCCGGCTCAGCCAGTCGCTGGCATGGCGGTCGGAGCCCGAGATCATCAGCCGGTGCAGCACCGTGAGATAGACGGCGCGCTCGACATCAAAGGAAAAGCGCCGGTCGGAGACGAGGCTCTTGAGCACGTCGCGGCATCCTGTTTCCGCCCACAGCCAGCCGAACACCAGATCAGGTCCGATGCTGAGGCGGTGCAGCTCCGGCAATTCGCCGCGATAAAAACTCGACAACACGATCGAGCGGCGCGAATGGCGCGCCGCCGAGGCGATCAGCCCATCGATCAGCCCCGAGGCCTCAACTTCATCGCGCCGGCCGAGCGCCTTGATGACGCGCTGCACGTGGCGGCCGCCCTCGCGCGCGTTCTCGACGAGGTAGAGGTATTCGTAGGCTCCAATCTTCTTGACGCGGACAAATATGGCGCGGCACCTTTGTTCTCCGGTACCAGCACCACGATTCTCTGGGCCGCCGCAAGCAAATTCCTCAATATCTATTGCAATCGTCTGGCCGATTTAGCACCACACCTTGGCGTGCCCGGTCGTATCCCTAGCGTTTCCGCGGCTTCCAGCGAGCGATTTACTCCAAACTGAGGAAGTTGGGTCAGTCACTTACCATCTCCGTTAGATTGAGGGGCCGTCCCCCCGGTTGCCCCGTGTTTTCGCACGATTTCCCGCCGTCTCGTCGGCAAAGACAGAGATCGAAGGCACCATATTGGCGGAGTGGACGGCGTCAACTAGGCAACTAGTGGTACGACGCAATCATAGGATTCCATACCGGCGCGGTGTGTGCGATGATGCGGGATGCGCGAGGGGATCAGTATCGAGGTGAGTGCCGCGGATCGCGAGCGGCTGGCGGCGGTGGCAGCCGATCGCAATAGTCCGCAAAAGCATGTGTGGCGGGCGCGGATCATTCTGGCGACGGCAGAGGGCTGCGGCACTGCCGAGATCATGCGCCGCGCCGCGGTCTCGAAACCCTGCGTGTGGCGCTGGCAAGAGCGGTTCATGTGCGAGGGGGTGGCCGGCCTGCTGCACGACAAGACGCGCAAACCCGGTCTGCCGCCATTGCCCTCGACGGTGGTCGACCGTGTCATCGAACTGACGCTGGGTGAGCCTCCCGGTGAGGCGACCCACTGGACCCGGCCGGGCGATGGCGGCGGCCAGCGGCATCTCGCTGCGCTCGGTGCAGCGGATCTGGGCGGTGCAGCGGATCTGGGCGGTGCAGCGGATCTAGGCGGCGCACGGTCTGCAGCCGCACCGGGTGCAGCGTTTCAAGTTGTCGCAGGACCCAGCCTTTGCCGCCAAATTGCGCGATGTGGTCGGGCTCTATCTCGATCCTCCCGCCCACAGTCTGGTGCTGTCGGTCGACGAGAAATCGCAAATCCAAAGCCTGCCCCTGGCCTGAACAGGGGCCCTTGACCGCACCAGCCCGGCTTGCCGATGAAAAAGGGTCAGGCTGGGACAATGACCCACGATTACATCCGCAACTGAACCACGACCTTGTTCGCCGCGCTCAATGTCCGCGACGGCTCGGTTATTGGGCAATGCATGGCGCGTCATCGCCACTAGGAATTTATCCGCTTCCTCAATCGGGTTGAGGCCGTTGTCCCGGCTGGCAAGCTCGTCCATGCGATCCTCGACAATTATGCTGTCCACAAACATCCCAAGGTACGTGGGTGGCTCGCGCGCCATCCGCGCTGGACGTTTCACTTCACTCCGACCTCGTGCTCCTGGGCCAATGCGGTCGAGAGTTTTTTTGCCACGCTGACCCGCCGGCGATTGCAACGCGGCGTCTTCCGTTCGCTCGTCGACCTGCAAGCGGCGATCAACCGCTACCTCGGCGAGCACAACCGCAAGCCTAAGCCGTTCGTCTGGACCGCCGACCCCGACCGCATCATCGAAAAAGTCAATCGCGGGAACCAAGCGATCGCGTCAAACCACTAGGCCTCGACGCACGATTTGCTCAAAATAGCACGCTAAGACGAAAGTCTCGCGGAATCAGGGCCTTCGCAAACGCTCGCTTGTGCAAGTGATCGCGGGGAGGCGGCGAATGGTGGGGAAATCTCTTTCAACACCCTCTTTCAGAACCCATCCAAAAGGCAGGCGTCACGCGAATACCTCGTTAGCGTGCTATTTTGGACAGATCGTCCGATGACCCCAAAAATATCGGACTCGGCTGGGGAAGAGGATTGCACGCCTCCGTCGCCGAATGCGGTCCGACAACGTGGGCTGTTGATTGCGGCGTTTCGCAGTGACTTTTTTATGCGATTTGTGCCGAGTTGCTTGCGCGACCGTGACCTATTACTCATTATACGCCGGTCGTCGAGTTTGTACCCGCCGCGACGTGGTACGACAGGGAGAAGACGTTAGAATGTTCGCAAACACCGCCGATTTGGAGACTTACATTATCGAAAACTATCCGGAAGTTACAGATAGCAGGATCGATAAAGACCATTGGGATTTGGAATGCACCTTTTGCAAGGTCACGCGCGGCTTTCAGTTGTGGAAGCGGTATATATCAGGAGAACCTGCACAATACCATGATGACCGGTTCGATGAGGATTTTGACGCAGCGAAAACATATATATTTCGATGTCCAGTCTGCAACGGTTTTAAGCAGTGGATTGTATTCGAAATTCACAGTGATGAACACCATCTTCACACTCCTCGCTATTTCAGGGTTACATCATTACCGAGCGAAGGCGTGGAAGAAATCAATGAATTGCCTAACGATCCGCCTTCTTTGCGTATCGCTTATCGACAGGCGGTTCGTGCCATGGATGCAAACGCCCATCTGGCAGCCGCAGTAATGTTCCGCCGTGCGCTGCATGTAATAACCCGCGATCTGCTTGGGGCGAAACCGGGTAACCTTGCGAACGAATTAAATGAAATCGTCGGCGAGACGTACAACGGCGCTGTTATCACAAAGAATTTTGCCAACGTGGGCTATATAATTAAGGAGGCAGGCAATCAGGGTGCGCATCCCGATAAAGACCCTGACCTCTTGGATTTCACATCACAAGACACGCAAGACCTACAGGACATCTTCATGGAATTGGTGAGCGAACTATTTATCGTTCCTGCGGCGAAGGAAAAGGCCAAGGCCGAGTTTTTAGCGCGCCGGAAGATCATTCCAAAACCATAGAATGGTGATTTGTCACGCAGCAGCAGCGATGTTTCGATAAATCACGGATCGAACACCACCACACCGCGCGGCACTCTGAAACGAGGCCGGTTCTCCGGCCTTTTTTGACAGCGCCCCCGGCCAATGGCAAAGCTAGAACTAATATGGTGCAGGCGTGCCAAGGCCGAGCCAGGGAAGCAAGAGCGGCTGATTTAGTGTAAAGTGACATGACTTGTTTCGCACAGACGCAGTTGCAGGCTATAGCGGCGGCGCTTGGAGACACCACCGACGGCCTCACCGGGTCGGAAATTGCCCATCTGCTTGCGACGTGCGGGATTGCCGACACCGATCCTGCCATGACCAAACGGCACCGGCTTTACAATGCCTTTGCCCAAGATCAGAACACGCGCCGAGATCGAACGCGCATTTTGGGCTTCATTCGCCATGCGATGAAACCGGAGCGGTTCGCTCAATGCCCCGACCGCTTTGAGCCAATGCGCGCCAGCCTCAACGTGGCACTCGCCTTCGCCGGACTTGCGGTCGATACAGCAGGAAAGCTCTCCCCTGTAGAACAGGCTCGAACTCTATCCGAAGCGCAGCGCCGCGCCCAAGAATTGCGCGCCGATTTGACCACGCGCGGAGTCCATCCCGACGTGCTTCGCTTCTGCCGCGAGGAACTCCTTGTGGACAATTATTTCCACGCTGTGCTGGAAGCTGTCAAAAGCGTGGCGGATAAACTCCGGGCGCGAACAGGATTGACAGACGACGGCGCGCCGCTCGTTGACCGTACGCTTACCGGCGACCCGCCTATGCTTGCCATCAATCCGCTGAAATCCGAAAGCGAAAAAAACGAGCAGAGGGGCTTCGCAAACTTGGTGCGCGGTACCTTCGGCATGTTTAGGAACACCACGGCCCACGAGGCGCGGATTAATTGGCCGATGACCAAGGAGGACGCCGAAGACCTATTTTCCCTTGTTTCGCTCATCCACCGCCGATTGGATACGGCACACATGCCGCCGCGCGTTTGACGCCAAGAGGTAGAACGCCCGTCGTGTTTCACTCCGTATTTGCGTGAATTTTCCATAAGGCATGTTCTGCGTCTTTTGTGGTGTGGGCGCCCGATCAAAATGTCACCCGTCTGCCAGTTTGAAATGACGCTGCCAGCGGATTTTTGCGGAAGGTTCTGCCCGTGCCGCGCTCCATGCAGGCGGCATGGGCAAGGTCATCCGATCACCCGCGAGCATGCGCCGCGCCGCGCATCTCCCGGGTGTCGCAGTCAACGCCAATCAGAGGCCGAATTCAGCCAGATACCGCTGAAAGTTATCGCCCGCATTCTTCGCGCCGACATCAGAATTGATGGCGTCAAGCACGGTCTGCTGAGCATCTGGCGCTTCGATGTATTGATTGCGCAGATTGTCGAACGTGGCTTTGGCGACCTGCGCGACATAACCAGCATGGGTCGGGTACATGCTATCGAGCTGCGACACCGAGAACGGAAGCGAATACCCCCAGCGCTGGCAAGCCCCCGGACCGGCGTTGACGCCGACATTGACAGCCGTAGGGACCGCCAACTGCGACAGCCGGATACCGCCGAGTGCGAGTCCGTTGCTGTCGCGTTCGATGACCGCCGGTGGTCCGACAGAAGACACCGCGATTTGTGGCGCCGAGGGCGGCGGTGCGTGCTCGGTAATCCAGCGGACCAGCAGATCAAACGCCGAACCGACCACATAACCCGTTGGAACTCGCGTGCCAATCGACGGAATCTGACATTGCGGCGCCAAAATTGCCTCCGCCGAGCTAGCGACCGTCGAAGTGCTGAAGTCGCGCAGCTCTAGCGGTTCGCGGCTTCTCCTGAGATGTTGGTCGACATGCGAGGAGCCAGCAACTTCCCAGGTGTGAAACAGGCTGGTGTCAGGCCGCCAAACAGCGGCTTCGGAACCGTACACATCGAGTTCGGTTAGGATTTTCCACACCGGGACGATCAGATCAGTGCGGATCTTGTTGCCGAGCGTCGACAGCAGCAGGAAGCCGTCATATTCATTCGCCAGTGGGTTGATCGAATTGACGTAGGTGGAGAGAAAGGAGGCCGATTGCGACTCTCCGGTGGAGATAATCAGCCGCGGCTTGAGGCCACCCAGCGGATCGACGCCCACAGGATTTCGGATGGCTTGGCCCGCCTGCGAGTAGATGTCATAGGATAGAGCGTCGCCTTTGATCGTGCCGCCCTGGGTCACGTCGAAACCCGCATAACGGGTCGGGTTCCATGACACCAGCCGGGCGACGCCGACATTCTGCGCCGACACGCCGACCCAGGCGTAGCCCTCGCGCAAAACGTGCTCCCAGTCGAAGAACCATAGATTATCTGCGTCGAAACCATTGGTGACGTTCAGCCATTCGACCAACACGGTGCCATTGAACCGTTTCGGGTCGGCCGGGCGGCGGACAATGATGCGCGTCAGATAGGGGTGCCCGCTGTCGATGACCGTGCCTGTGGCCAGGCTAGGCGTGGTGTAGCGATTTGCGGTGCCTTTGATGAAGAATTCCTGTTCGATGTAGCCGTTAGTCGCGAGCTCCTTATTCGTTGCGAAGAAGGGGTAATCATGAGATGGGTCGCCCGGAATTGCCGTTGCCGGGATCGGCCCGGTGACGGTGGGGTTGGGCACCCCGGCCTGAGCCGCTGTGGGAAGCAGGGCGACGGCGCTCAGGGCCAGCCAGAGGAACCAGTTCCATATCGCTTGCCGTAGCGGTTTGCGGCCGCGCCGCAATGTTTCAGGGCTTTTCACTTGGGTTTCCTCCATTTGTTAGTGGCTTTTGGGTTTCGCTCGGTGGGCAATTTGATATTCTAACCGACATTCCCTGGTTCAGAAACTGTGATGCACGTGTCGGACGGAAAAGCGGACCGATGGGGCTCGCCACGTTAGCGGCGCTCGGGTGGCCTCATTACGGTCCAAAGCGCCTGCACTTAATTCTTTAAAAATGACAGCCGGTGTAACCCGTTTGGTACCTGTCCCCCGCCTCCACGTGATAATCGGGTGATGTTATCGAAAGAGAGCATCCATCCGTGACCGCGACAGGCGCAGCGCAAGGCTTTTCGCTCTTTTCAAATCAGACCATAGTATTGTGTATGCGTCTTTTGAAGGTAGGCGCCCGATCAGGATGTTATCCGTCTGCCAGATAGATGGGGTCACGGGCCGGCAACCGACCGCAGTTGCGTGGCAGTGGCCGTCCCTCAGAGTGATGAAGTTGGAAAACACGGAGTCAGGCTGGGCCTGCTCCAAACATCATCGAGGGACGACCATGGAGCACTATGCCGGGATCGACGTGTCATTGGAAAGCGCGAGCATTTGCGTTGTCGACGCGAACGGGCGGATCGTACGCGAGGCTAAGGTGGCCAGCGAGCCCGAGATCCTGATCGGATGGTTTGGCGGTCTGGGGTTCCCAATAGAACGGATCGGATTGGAGGCCGGGCCGCTATCGCAATGGCTGTATGCGGGCATGCGCGATGCCGGGCTGACGGTCGAATTGCTCGAGACCCGGCACGTGCGCGATGCGTTCAAGGCAATGCCGGTCAAGACTGACCGCAAGGATGCGCGCGGCATTGCCCAGCTGATGCGGCTCGGCTGGTTCCGTCCGGTGCATTGCAAGTCGCTGCCAGCGCAGGAAGTGCGAGCGCTGCTGACAGCGCGCAAGCTGCTGCAGAGCAAGAACCATGACGTCGAGATGAGCCTGCGCGGAGTGCTGCGCGGCTTTGGACTGAAGGTCGGCCCGACAACACCGCGGACCTTTCCCGGCCGGATCCGCGACCTGGTCGCCGGCCACGCCACGCTGTCGACGATTGCCGAGGCCCTGCTCGCGGCGCGCGGCACGCTTTTCGAACAATGGCAGAAGCTGGAGAAGCGCCTGCGATCCCTGGCCCGCGAGGATCGCCGTGTTCGGCTGCTGATGACCGCACCCGGCGTCGGCGCGATCGTCGGGCTCACCTATGCCTCGGCCATTGACGATCCCGGCCGCTTCAGATCTTCCAAGACCGTGGGGGCACATTTTGGGTTGACCCCAAAGAAATATCAGTCGGGCGAGACCGATGTGACCGGTCGCATTTCCAAGATCGGCGACGGCGGCGTGCGCACTGCCCTCTATGAGGCGGCCAATGTCATTCTGACCCGGCCGGTGAAGGGCTCGACCCTGAAGAGCTGGGGAATGCGCCTTGCCGCTCGCGCCGGCATGCGCAAGGCCAAGGTCGCGCTCGCCCGCAAGCTCGCCGTGGTACTGCACCGCATGCTGGCCGACGGCACCACCTTCCTCGCCGACAAAGCGGCTACAGCCGCAACCCACTAACTGAAGGAGATTCCAGGTTCGGGCGGTTCGAGACACCCCGCCCGGAGCAAGGTCCCGTCGCCGGGACGATGGATCAGGTCAGGCCGATGACACCTCAGCAGGGCTTCGCTACTGCGCGTTGTTAGAATGGCCGACCTGCTCCTCATCCGACCCCATCAGGTGGCGGCCCAGCGCCGACCCCGGACAGAAGAGAGACCTCGGCGACAGGATCAAGGCTCGGAGGGATTGACCATCAACGGCCCGTGACAGAAGAGATGACACTGGCCCGGGGATGATTTCCGGGAGGTGTTTGGGGTGACGGTTCGGCTGATGAGCGACGTGGACTTGCATGGAGCTTGCAAGTCCTGGTGCATACAGAATGAGCACCGCCCCATGGCCAAAACCCGGTTTCATGGTGTCCTGATTTCCGCTGAACCTTCGATCAACCTGCGACGCCTTGGCGACGGGCGAGCAGCGTTGGAGGGTTCAGGGTGGTTAGGCTGAGGGGGTCTCAGCAACCCGAAATGGCAATAGCGGCGTAGCCGGTTGAAGCCGAGAGCCCGGTGAAGGTATCAGACAGTATCTCGCTGTTATATCGTCTAACTATTGCCCTGCCTTCCCATCTGGATATCTCGGTATCCCGCTACTTTTTGATTCCTACAGATGATCCACAGTGCTCGAATGCGAGCCGGCGGAATTACTCAGGCTGCCCTCTTCCGGAGAGTAGTGGGCCAGAACCGCTCTTAGGGGCCGGCACCTGCCGACCTGGCAAATTGCGGACAGAAACTCGGCCCTTCTCCTTGTATTTTTATTTTTTCCGCCCGTCGCTCGCAGGGACCCCCGTGCGCGGGGAACCTTTCGAGGCCCGGCCGGGGGGAAATACACCCGGCGGCACCCGGCGTCCGTTTCTACGAAGGAGCGTTAGGGCGCGATGGCCATGACGCCAGTGACGGCCTTTAGCGTTCCGATGCGCTCGGGAGCGGGGTGAGGTGAGTGGATAGTAGGCACTCGCCACCTGCCAATAGGGCAAGCTTATGAGGCAGTCCCATATCAGCCCATTGATACTGCCACAGAGATAGGATTTGCCTTTTTGGCAGATATCTGCCATATGTTGCTAGATGCTAATGGCAGATCACGGAGCAACCGAAATGGCAATCGATCGTAGCGAGACGGCAAGGGCTTTGGCAAAGGCAATCGCCTTCAAGCAATGCGGTAAGGATCGCGAGGCGGAACAGTGGGCGCGCCGGCTTGTCGAGTTGCTGGAATGCGCTCGCATATTGCGGCCGGAATAGGAGCAACCATGATGACCGAAGCACAGACCCGCCGCCTAGCGAGCCTCAGCAACTGCTTTACCAGCTACGAAATCGCGTTCCACGGCATTGATGGTCACAAAGTCCTATGCGGCTACTCGCAGCGCAAAACCCGCGCCTGCATCGCCAAGATGCTGGTTGCGATGCGCGATGCTGTGCTGCCGCTGATCGACGAGACAGATGCTGATTGGAATGGCCGCGCCTACACATCGCCTACGTGGTCATTCGGCTTTACGGGCCGCACGGAGCGGCAATGCATCATGGAAGGTGAACTGCCGCCGCTCGCCAGCCGGCCGGAGTGTTGAGCGATGACCATAGATCGCAACGACGCGGTGGCGCGGGTGACGCGGGTATTCGAGCGATTGGAAGGTGCGCCGTTCGTCGCCGATCCTATTGCAAGCGCGCCCGCCGCAGCGTTTAAACAGCCCCAAACCGAGGCGCGGCCGAATGCCTACCAGCACCGCGAGGCATGGCTACACGCGCTAATGGCCGAACTCCGCGAGCCGTTTAAACGGGCTGGCTACCCTATCCCAGATAAGGTTCGCATTGGCGTCGGGTTCCCAAGCGTGCGCGGAATAGCCAGCAAAAACCAGCGGATTGGCGAGTGTTGGTCAAACGAGCGGTCTGGTGACGACCACCACGAAATCATCATCTCGCCGGTGATTGCGGACGGGATGCGGGTTGCCGGTATTCTCACCCATGAACTGATCCATGCCGCTGTCGGGGTCGAACACGGCCACAAGGGGCCGTTCCGGGCAATGGCGCACGGGCTTGGCCTTGAAGGCAAGATGACTGCGACAACGGAAGGCGATGCGTTTAAACGGCTCGCGCAGCCGATCCTAGACGCGATCGGCCCCTATCCGCACGCCGAACTGCACGCGATGACCAACGGGCGCAAAAAGCAAGTCGCCCGGCTGATCAAATGCGAGTGCGCGCAATGCGGATACGTCGCGCGGGTGGCGCGGCAATGGCTCGATGATCAAGGCGCTCCGCATTGTCCGGCGCACGGCCCCATGACTGCAGGGTGAGGGTGAACAAATGCCAAAAAGAAAACCCACCCCAGCGCCGCCGCCAGAGCAGGAGCAGCGCGGCCAACGTGTCGGCTATGCGCGCACATCGACGTTCGATCAGGTGGCAGGGTTTGAGGCGCAAATTCGCGAGCTTCAAGCGGCCGGCTGCACTCGCATCTACAAAGAGCAGATCAGCAGCGTCGCTACGGCCCGGCCCGAACTTGAAGCCATGCTCGATTGGGTGCGGGAAGGCGACGAGGTTGTTGTCACCAAGGTTGACCGGCTGGCGCGCTCCGTTGCGGACCTCCTGAACATCATCGAGCGCATTCGGGCCAAAGGGGCCGCGATCTACATCGGCAATCTCGGCCGCATCAACGGCGATCCGACCGGCATGTTATTGCTCAACGTGCTCGGCGCTATTGCACAATTTGAACGCCAGATGATGCTTGAACGCCAGCGTGAGGGAATTGCCAAGGCCAAGAGTGAGGGCAAATACAAGGGCCGCGCGCCCACCGCGAGGGCCAAGCGGGATCAGGTACTGACGCTTGCTGCCGAAGGGCTGGGCCGGGCGGAAATCGCACGTCGGGTCGGCATGGGCGAACGCTCGGTTTATCGCATCTTGGCTGAGGCAAAGGGGCAGGCCAGCCGCTGATCACCCACCGGACGGACGAGGCGCATCGATGACCCCCACCAGGCCGATCCACCGAGCCATTATCCTAGCATTCGGCTTTGCATTTCTCGCTGGCTGCGCCGACCCATCGTCGTCTATCGAGCGAAAGATGTCCGAAATCCGACGCGAACAATGCGACCCACTTCCAACCGCACGGCAGCGCGCAGCCTGCATTAAACAGGTCAATGAGATCGAGGACGACGCTTTGCGCCGGCTCGATGACGCCCGTCGCCAGCAAGTTATCCAGCAAGCAGTGGGTGAAATGCGCGTGATCAACCAAAACGGGCAAGGTTGGTGAGGCGCAGGGCTGTTTCCTAATTGGCCTTCCCTGCGAGGCTCGCCCGAGGTTCGCAGACAAAGGTTTCCGGCGACTTCGGTGCGCTTTCGTTGCATCGAGGGTGCGAGCGCCGAAAATTACTGTCGCTCTGCCGTAAGCGTCTGCTGATTGGCGTCTTGCGCTGGGCTTGCTGATTGAGAAGCTGCCGCTGTTTTATGGCGGCGGTGCAATGAATGATGTGGGGCTGGTCGATAAGGAGGACCTCGGGAGTACTCATACGAGGGCTCGCGAGGTCCGCGGCGAGGTTCTCAGCGGCCCGGAGCGGCGGCGGCGCTGGAGCCTCGAAGAGAAGCTGCGGATATTGGCACAGAGCGTAGCGCCGGGGTCGTCGCCCTCGTTGGTTTGCCGGCTGCACGGGATCAGCAGCGGCCAGCTTTACACCTGGCGGCGGCAGTTTCGCACGGGCGAGCTGACTGGATTTGCGCCAGTGAGATTGGCGCTACCGGTTGAACAGCTTGCACTGGCCGCAGCGCCGGTTGCGCCGATGCCGACGCCCCCCGAACCCGATCGGCGGGTGGATGGGATAATCGAGGTCGAGCTGCCCACGGGGGTGAAGCTGCGTCTGACCGGCGCGGTCGACGAGATGGCATTGCGCCGGGTCTTGTCGGCGCTGTCGTGATCGGCATACCGGGCAATGTCCGCGTCTATCTGGCATGCGGCGTCACTGACATGAGGAAAGGCTTTGACGGGCTCGCGGCGCGGGTTCAGCTGACGCTGCAGCTCGACCCGCATGGTGGTGCGCTGTTTGTGTTTCGCGGTCGGCGCGGCGATCTGATCAAGGTGCTGTGGTGGGACGGGCAAGGATTGTGCCTGTTTGCCAAACGGCTGGAGCGCGGCCGGTTTTTATGGCCGCAGGCCAAGGACGGATCGGTGGTGCTAACGGCAGCGCAATTATCGATGCTACTGGAAGGTATCGATTGGCGTGCACCGCGCCGCAGCTGGGCCCCGGAAGTGGCTGGTTGAACAGCGCGACATAGTGACTCAGGCGGGTACGGATCGATGCTGCTCAATGACCGCGGGAGTAAACTCTCGGTTGATGCCGGTCGCTGCTGACCCTGTTCAAGAGATCGCCGAGCTGCGCGCCTTACTGGCCGAGCGCGAGGCGGAACTGGCGGTGGCGCGGGCCGAGTTGACCGGCGCCCGTCTGCGGATCGAACAGTACAAGGCTCAGCTTGCCCAACTGCGGCGGATGCAATTTGGGCGCTCGTCGGAAAAACTCGATACTCAGATCGCGCAACTCGAGCTGATGCTCGAGGATCTGGAAGAGAGCGAAGCAGCACGCACAGCGCCGGCGGCACGGCGTGCCCCTGATCAGCCACCGCGCGAACGGCGTCAGCCGGTGCGGCGGCCATTGCCCGATCATTTGCCGCGCGAGGAGATCGTGCATGATCCGAGGCCGGTCTGCCCGGGCTGCGGCGGCACCCGCTTTGCCAAGCTCGGCGAGGACGTGACCGAGATCTTGGAGAAGATCCCGGCTCGCCTCAAAGTGATCCGCCATATTCGGCCTAAGCTGAGCTGCCGCTGCTGCGAGCGCATCATCCAAGCGCCGATGCCCGATCTGCCGATCGCGAAGGGCCGCCCCGGTCCGGGTCTGGTCGCCAATGTCGTGGTCAGCAAATACCTCGACGGGCTGCCGCTCTACCGGCAATCGGCGATCCTGGCGCGCGAGGGCATCGAGATCGAGCGTGCCACCCTGGCCGACTGGGTCGGGCATGCCGCTTGGTGGGTGACGCCACTGGCCGAGCTGATCGGCACCCATGCCCTGGCGGCGCCGATCATCCACACCGATGACACGCCGATCGCCGTGCTGGCGCCGGGCAATGGCAAGACCCGAACCGGGCGGCTGTGGACCTATGTCGTCGACGAGCGGCCCTGGCAAGGCGAGCGGGCGTCCGCGGCTTATTACCGCTTTAGCCCCGACCGTCGGGGCGAGCGGCCGCGCGATCATCTGGCCCGCTTTCGCGGCGTGATCCAGGCCGACGCCTTTAGCGGCTATCAAGCCCTAACGCGACCACCATCCGCCAACGACCGGGTCGGCCGAGCGCCGCCGCTGATCCACGCGGCGTGTTGGGCTCACGCGCGACGCAAATTTTACGACGTGTTCGAGTTCGACCAAGTCGCCAATCGCCGAGGAGGCGCTCAAACGGATTGGCGAGCTCTACAAGATCGAAGCCGAGATTACTGGTCAGTCGGCCGCAACCCGGCTGGCGACGCGACAGAGCCGTGCCGTGGCGATCCTCGACGCCTTGCGCGACTGGCTGACCGCACAGCGCCGCCGGCTGTCAGCAAAGAACGCGCTCGCCAAGGCGATCCAATACGCACTCAGCCGCTGGGACGCGCTAACCCGCTATGCCGGTGATGGCCGGCTCGCGATCGACAATAATGTCGCTGAGCGAGCGCTGCGCGGTATCGCCATCACGCGCAAGAACTTCCTGTTCCTTGGATCCGACGCCGGCGGCGAGCGCGCCGCAATCCTCTATACCGTGCTGGAAAGCGCCAAACTCAACGGCCTCGATCCGCAGACTTGGCTTACCGATGTGATCGATCGCATGGCCAATGGTCACCCGATCAACCGGCTCGCCGAACTGCTGCCGTGGAACTGGCAGCCCAAAATCGTCACTCTCGCCGCCTGAGTGGCCACGAGCTGACGCTTACGCTCTGCCCGCTCCACGACGGTGAGGTCCATCGACCAAGGTAGCGCCGAGCGAGCCCAGCCCTGCCGGATCGGCGGCTCAAACTGCGCTCTCTGGTCGACCCCGCCTACCCGCAACCCCACGGTTGAAGGGTTCGGCTCGGGTGTGGCGGAGTAGATTGGCGCGCCGCATTGGGGACAGAAGGCGTGCGCGCGCTTGTTCCCGCTTTCGGCGGTCTTGATGTAAATCTTCGGCGTGCCGCTCTTCAGCACGAATGTTCCCGGCAGGGTCGAAATGTTGGTCCGAAACGCCGTGCCGCTCAACCTCTGACAGTCGGTGCAATGGCACACCCTGACCCAAGTTCCGCAGTTTGATTTTGAACAGCATGGTAACTCAATGGGTTGCAAGCCATTTTAAGTTTTAGGCACCACGGTTTTGGGTTCAGGCGGCGGGCGGCATCTCCTGGAAGACCGGCGGAAGGGTGAGGCCGATAGCGCGGCAGATCGGGTCGATGGTCGGGCCTGGCGCGGTGCGCAGGCGCGCCCGGCGACCATCCTGTTCGACATCGATTTCGCTGAGGTCGACAAGATCGTCGACGATGCGCTGCCATTCGAGCCGGCTGCGACGGGCGGCGAGCCGGTCGAAAAGCTCCTTGCGCAGGACAAGGGCGAGGAAGGTGCAGAAGACGTGGCCGCGGATGCCGGCGTCGGTTTTGTGGAAGATCGGGCGGGTGGCGAGCAGCGCCTTTGCGGTTTTGAAGGCGTCCTCCACGGCCAGCAGATTGCGGTAGCGCAACACGATCTGGAGCGCGGCGATCTTGGTGTTGGTGCGCAGCACGAAGAGACCGTCGAACCGGGTATCGGCCTCGATCTTGGCGCGGTCGATGACAAAGCCGCCGCCCGCGGGCGTCTTCAGGAAGCGACGAAAACCCTTGTTGGCGACGAGCGCCTTGTCGCCCTGGGCGAGCTTGCGCTCGAGACCGGCGACGATTTCGGCGCGCGCCGCGGCGTCCTTTTTGGCTTCCTCCTCGTTGCGGCAGATGATGTAGCGCCGCCCGGCGATCGTCGTCTCCCGGATCGCCAGTTCGGTCTCGCCTTTCTGGCGGGGAATGACGAGCGGCACGGCGAGGCCATCATCCTCGATGACCCCGGTGCGCACCTCGCGGCTGGTGCGTTCGCGCACGCCGAGGATGTACTGGATCTTCTCGGCTTCGAGGGCGGCGATGGTATCGGCACTGATCATGCCGCGATCGGCAACGATGCAAGCATCGAGGATCCCAAAGCGCTCGCGCAGCCGTTTGACTACTGGCAACAACAGCGTCACGTCGGCCGTGTTGCCGGGCATCACAAAGGACGCGATCGGCCGGTCGGCGTCGTCAAGCACGATGCCGAGCACGACCTGCTTCAGGTGACCGCGATAGTCTTTGGAGTGGCCGTACTGGCCTAGGCTCTCGCCGCCGGCCCCCTCGAACCATAAACTGGTGGTGTCGAAAAACGCGATCGAAACGGCGCCGAACAGCGGCTGGCGGTGGTGATAGAGTGCCTCCTCGATGGCCTCGGCGGTGCTGCGGCCGGCCGCGTCGACTTCGCCAAGCCAGGCCATCGCCTTATAGGCGTGGTCGAGATCGAGCCCATCGGTGCCCGGCACACGTACCCGGCTCAGCCAGTCGCTGGCATGGCGGTCGGAGCCCGAGATCATCAGCCGGTGCAGCACCGTGAGATAGACGGCGCGCTCGACATCAAAGGAAAAGCGCCGGTCGGAGACGAGGCTCTTGAGCACGTCGCGGCATCCTGTTTCCGCCCACAGCCAGCCGAACACCAGATCAGGTCCGATGCTGAGGCGGTGCAGCTCCGGCAATTCGCCGCGATAAAAACTCGACAACACGATCGAGCGGCGCGAATGGCGCGCCGCCGAGGCGATCAGCCCATCGATCAGCCCCGAGGCCTCAACTTCATCGCGCCGGCCGAGCGCCTTGATGACGCGCTGCACGTGGCGGCCGCCCTCGCGCGCGTTCTCGACGAGGTAGAGGTATTCGTAGGCTCCAATCTTCTTGACGCGGACAAATATGGCGCGGCACCTTTGTTCTCCGGTACCAGCACCACGATTCTCTGGGCCGCCGCAAGCAAATTCCTCAATATCTATTGCAATCGTCTGGCCGATTTAGCACCACACCTTGGCGTGCCCGGTCGTATCCCTAGCGTTTCCGCGGCTTCCAGCGAGCGATTTACTCCAAACTGAGGAAGTTGGGCCTGACGGTCGCCGGATCGACCTCGGCCTCATAAGTGATCTGCCCGCAATGGCACCCACCCGTCACTTTCATCGTCTTCTCCATCCAAGCCCGCCTTGCCGCATCGGCGGTTGAGATCAGCAACGATTCGGCTCGACCCCGCAAAGTTCGGTTCATCGCATCGGGGTTCAGGGCCGGGGCCGGTGGCCTCAATCAGCACAGCATTGTAGCGGCGGTCAACCCGCACCTCCTCGCCCTAGCGATAAGGGTGCTGGATTAACGCTAAGATGCTGTAATATTTTATCGGGAAGCACGCCACAAACCAGGAGCAGCCCGATATCCATGCCAGAAACCCAACCTGAGCCCCGCCGACGCACAGGCACTGCTGTACCGCTCTTGCTAGCCTGCGCGATGGCTCTGCTCACCATCGTCATGATGATCTGGCTCAAAATCGCCAGCCCAACTGCCCCGCCGTTTCCGAATAATTCGAGCAATGGAGAGAAGATCGCGAATGCCATCGCGACGCCGCCGGCACCAGTGCCGGAGTGGCTTTCGTTTCTCTACCCCTGGCAAACTCTCCTCAGTGCCGATCTGGCGCTGATCGCGGCTCTCCTTGGCGCTTGGGCGATCATGGCGCAGGTTCGAGGGAGCTTGGATGCGGTTCATACTCAGATCCGAGCCGCCCGCGAGGATGAGCAAACTCGCCTCACGCACGAGCGCGAGGCCCAGGCGGAACAAGCGCGCGAGCAGCAGCGCAGGATAGCGGGTGCAATTGCCGCCGAACTCGCTTCGTGGATGAACCGCTTCGGCCAGTACCAACTATTGCAGAGGTATCGAATTGCAATCCAACAACGGGGACCTGTCGAAATCCCTCCGATTTACGCAGTGAACCGATTTTCTGTTTTTGATAGCGTGAGCGATATGCTTGGAGAGTTCGAGCCCCCTCTACCAGAGTATGTCGTTAGCAGTTATGGTGCGGTGCGCGGAGTGCTCGATATCCTTCGCGACCTGCGCGCCACGCAACCCTTGCCCGCATTCGATACTGCTAAAGCTTCGCCGGATGAAAAGCGCCAGAGGCGGGAGCTTGAACAGGATAGGGAAGCATACTTCAACGTCGCGCTTCAAAATCTCGTAGTTGAGCTAGGGTATCTCGACAACATGGGCCGGCACAGTATCGAAGGGCTTGCCCGCATTTCTGGACTTCGCGCTCCCGATGTTCCGCTTTGGCAGTGAGGGCGAAGCTGCGTGCCGCGATCCACCGCCGGGAGCAAAAACAGCCTTGGCTCGATATCAGAGATGCAGCATCCGCAGCTTGTGATTTGACCAGCCATACCGCTCATGCAGATTAAGAGAGGGAAGCCTTCGGCCATAAACCAGTAGTTATTCCAGAATGGATTGATCGCCTGACAAGCACTCCGTGCCAAGTTGAAAGCCGCAACTGACCGCCTATTTCGCGGCGATGGATCGTGAAAGTGCTTCGGCGTTGTCGATAGTTATCCTCTCGCTGGTCTTGCCATTGGCAACCGTAGCTTATCTGGTGTGGGTTAGTTAGTCCTTCAGACGAGCTCTTGTGGCCGTGTTCACCTTTCGCTGAGTGCCGCCCGCCGAGATCCGCGAAGCGCTCGGAATAGCAACGGGCCGGCAATTCCTGCGCCGAGGAGCACAAACGCCGGAGCCCCGATATCCACCAGCGAGCAGATCAGGATTTCGACTGCAATCGCCAGCAGAAACGCGATCACTGGGCTGAGGAGAACCAAGGGAACCACAATTGTCCACCTGGCCCAAGTTGGAATGCTGCTCATTGGGAGAGGCCCATATTGGAATAACCTGGGCCAAGTTGCGCGTGCGGTGGTTAGGGGCGCGTTGATGAGGGTCAGCTAAGCCGGCAATGGGCTGAGACACCAATTGCAGAGCGTTCAAACGCTCGCTGTGCTACGCGGAGCCGGCTGGGTCTACATCCTACCGGCCCGCCAACTCCCAATAGATTGCATTTTAGCCATTGGGAATATCAATGGCTTAGATTACCCAAAAACCGGCGAAAAACCGAACTTGTGTCGCAGCTTCTAGGCTCTGAAGATTGAGCCCGACTGAAAACCGAAGTAGGAAAAATCTTCCGCTGCCGGGTTAGCATCGCGCTAGCACAATCATCCAGACAGCTCTGGTAGTTGTCGCGGGCATCCTGAATGCAGTTCGCCAAATTATCGGCATCGGCAGGATCATCGCCGTAGTTTGAATGACAGTCATCAACATCGGACGAGTATTGCTGGTCGCATTCCTCGCCACAGGTCGCATTCGCCTGGCGGGGCGGGATCGAGCACGAGAGGAGGATGCAGCAGGTTGCGAGTAGGAGCCGCGACATGGCCTCACTCCCTAAGCTGGCTTGGGTCGGTCGGTTGCGCGGCACATTCGTCGCGTATTTCGCGAATGCGGCCCTGCCGCCGGTACTGGCGATTTGACCGCTCACTGGCAGACTGCCATCATCGGACCCATGCTCATGCACGTGACCGAAGGGTGATACTGCCAAGCTGGCGGTGGTTGGTATTGTGAGGCGGCCAGTGCCGCCGCAGATGCAGCCGCCTGCCTTCTGTTAAGTTCGGCTTGGTGTTCTTGCCGCAGGGTCGTAGTGAGCCGCACGTCTTCGGCCTTGATCTGAGCAAGAGTGTCCGCCTTGATCTGGCGAAGATTTCGCAAGTATTCGGCCCAGCTCACTTGCCGTTTAGCTAACTTTACTGCCTCGTCTTCCATTTTGTTATATTCGGTGAGTAGGATCGGGATCAGCGTCGGGGTGGCAGACGAGATTTGCTCCAAGGCCGCTTTGCGGCACTCCTGAAATCTGGGATACGTTGCTTCAAGAGCGGCAATTTCGTCTCGTGTCACCGTGCTGTTGTCGGCGAGTTGTTCAATTGTCGCGTCATCAACATTCTGCGGCAGATGCTTCCATAACGGCGCAGCAATTTGGTTATTGTAGGCCTCCGTGATACATGCCTTGAGCTGTTGCGACGCCGCGTGGTTATTCGACTTAATTGCTTGGTATTCACGTTGTGCGGCGGTTGCGCATGCACCAAGTGATCCAGCTAACAGAACCGCAGCGATAGCCTGGGGAGCCGCGCCGCCGAATATGCCTGCCATAGCCTCGCTTCCGACCACCATCTTAGTCGGAGGACGGTAAAGCGCCGCTCGCTAACATTTTGTTGCTTTAAAGCGGTGGGCCTGTAGGCAACAGCCGAGTCCGTTTGCCGGATGGACCCGGAGGACCTTCGGCAAGCCTTCGCTAACAACCTGCGCCGGTTGCGAAACGCGAAAGGCATTTCGCAGGAAGCCCTAGCCTACGAGGCCGGCGTGAACCGGACTTATCTCAGCAAGCTGGAAAAGGCCGCCAGCTATCCGGGCCTAGAAATCATCGCCAAGCTCGCCGCCGTACTGGAATGCGAGCCGGCGGAGTTGCTGAGGGTGCCAGCCGGCCCGATCGAATGAGCGGCGTGAACCCGCCCTCTAGAAGCTGGTAATCAATCATCGCCAAGAGGCAGATTTTTGACGTTGAAGTGACGCGGCGTTGCCGAACGGCATGGTTAGCTCTGATCTACGCGGCCAATCGCTCAGGTGCGAACAAACGGGGATCGACGCATCGGCTGATGTCTAGAGGCTATCTCGACCAGCTAGCGCAACTTAGTCGCTCGTTACGCGAGGCAGCCTTTTCGCTTCCGTGGTCGGCATCGTTGATAGTGATCGGGTTTTCGGCCTTGGGGTTTTTGGCGATCTGGCTGATCGCCGTAGTCATAATTTCGGCCACGTCACGATAGTCGAAGGCCCAAGCTCGCAAATTGCTGCTCGGCGAGATGCTCGCAATATCCTCGTGAGAGGCTGCATTCACCTTCCGGCGATTACGGCCAGCCTATCAAAAGGTTCATTGTTCTAATGAGCAATCTATAAGAAAACACTGGTGTTCCGACGCCCTCTCGGCGATGTCGAACCCCTGAACAAAAATGCATGGGAAGGGAGGCTGCATGTGGTGGGTGACGCGGATTTTGAGATGGCGTTCGCGACAGCCGACCCTAATCCGCTGGGGGGAGGCGGCTGCGCTGTTCGGCATTGCATTCGCACTCCGGTTTTCAGTGGGGCGGCTCCATTGGGCAATGCCGTTCCTGAGCTTCTATCCGGCAATACTCTTGGCAGCCCTGCTGCTGGGCTGGCAGGAAGCTCTCTTCGTCCTTGTACTATCGCTGGCAGTTGGATCTTACTTCTTTCTGCCGCCGAGCATGTCGTTGTTGCTCGTAGGGTGGGGATTTGTCGGAGCCGTGAACATCTTAATTATCATTGCATTGAAAGCTTTGGCACAGCAGCTTGCCGAGGCAAACGAGCGGCAGAGACTGTTGTTCGAGGAACTCCAACACCGGGTCGCCAACACGCTGCAAATCACGTCTGGTAAACTAGAGAGCATCAGGAGAGCGTTAAAGTCCAGCGCAGAGGAGTGTGCTGACATCCTGGATCAGGAAATCCAGCGAATGTCTGCATCCGCCGAGATGCATCGTCGCCTTCACGACCCCGAACTCTTCGATAATGGACTAGAGGCGATGCTGCGAGAAGTCGTGACTACGACGATTGATCAGGCGTCGGTCATAATGGATTTTCAAGTCGACGAACTCGACCTCTCACTGGATCAGATGAGTGTCATCGCGATGCTCGTCATGGAAGTAGCCAACAACTCGGCAAAGCACGTCTTTTGGCGGAACCTGGGCTCACGATTTGAAGTGACCCTGCTTGCTCTGCCAGGCTCCCGCGTGGCCCTGAGCATGAAAGATGACGGCCCCGGTGCTGTGGACGCTGGCGATTTGCCGCCATCGGACCAGAAATTGGGAGTGCGGATACTTCAAGGATTGGCCGATCAGCTTCACGGAACCCTTGTAACCGAACTCGATCACGGTAGGAAGGTGACGGTAAACTTCCCGACATATCGCCGTTACGGTCGGAACCGGCAATAGGCCCCGTTTCGGATTGCCACCAAAACGGATATCACGTCGCCAGCCGGCAAAGGTAATCAATCTGATGGAGGCTTTGAAGCGCAGCCTCGCTCAGGAGCAAGAAGCCCCGGCTGCGGAAGCCACGCGACTGCCAAAAGCCGCGCGAAAAAAGCCTCCCGATCGGCGGCGGCAGCCAGCGATGCTATTGCCGGTTTCGGGCGGGCGAGGGAAGAAAGAGGAGCCGGGCCGCTGCTCCGCCGAGCGCTGCGCCTGCGCCGAAGAGACGGAGGAAAGCGTGATTGCCAGGATCAGCCGTTGTGACACAATTTCCTCTTAAGCGACGAAGGGGTTCGCGGCGATTTCGGTAATTTCCTCTCGCTTTGAGCGACCTTCGTCGAGGAAGCTGTTGTCTTTCACATATTGGCGAAATCGATCAAAGGCAAATCTTGACTTGCCGGTTTTGATAGCACGTATTCGGCTCGTCAGATACTTTTATCGCCTGCTCATGATCGAGATACCATTTGGCGAGGTCAGTTTTCTGAATTACAAATGATTTCCCATTTCTTGTTCTAATGGTCTCGTAATAAACATCATTAGATGCTTCGACATTTACTAAACAAGTAGTAGTTATTGGTATTTGTCCGTCGTAAGAAATCATGCACGGCAAGTCGTAGATAGCGTGAAAAGCTGACGAAGCGGTAGCACAAACTGTCAAAGCCATTGCAACGGTGCTCGTGATAAGCAAAGCGCGAACCATTTGGAACACCCGACAGCACAGGTGGACAGCGACACTTTTATCAAAATGTTCGGCCGAAAGTTCTCTTTGTTCGCGTACACAAGCTGCCTTAACATCGACGTTCGTTACTAGAAGAGTAAATTCTCCAAATCTGAAACTTCATCAAGCTTTAAAGTGGCATGTCTCATTTTTGCCTCGGGAGAGAGTGAGATCGTCCGGCAGCGCCACGCTGTTGTTGCCGTAGCGTGAGACCCAGCTCCGCGTTTGACTATTACTGTTCTTCGTGTTGCGGCTGAAGGTGTTCCCCCTTGCAACGATTGCCCTTGCCGCATCCGCCACACTCTGGGCACGCGATCATTGCATGGCGTCACGCAAACGCGAAACGGGCCAGCCATCCTGTCGCTAAAACCGCGCCGGGATCAGCATCGCGAAGGCAACCAAGACGGCGATAACCGCCGCGCCGAGCGTGAACGCCACCATGATTGATCGCCATGGGTCGAATTGCCCGAAGAAAGCCCGCATCTCATATTGAGCGCGCTTCCGTTCATCGGTCATTGGTCGCGCCCTGTTGTGAACGGCGACCCCGCCGCACCAGCCACGCAGCGCCCGCACAATGTTTCCATTTCGTCAGCCAGTCGTGAAAAGCGGCGGAAGTGTTGCCCCCGCCGCTTTCGCCTAAAAGGATCATACTTAACCAACGTTCTTGCGCGCAGCCCAACCCGGCCGGATCGGTAACAACATGTAACTCAATATGTCTGAATTGTGCAATTGTTTAGTTAACGGCGCGGCAAGTTGACACATCGCGCACTGATGCTCAGGGCCGGGCGAAGCCCAGTCGCGAGCCGAATTTCTCGGTTGGCTGAAATTTTGACTGCATCGGGACGCTCGGTTGCGAACCACAATGCTAGAGGGACCGGCCTCTCTAGGCTCTAGTGCCGTGCCAGCCCCTTCGGCTGGTGAAAGCACCTAACTTGCCCCGGCTTCCGAGCCGGGGCTTTTGTTTCGCGGGGCCAGCGGCGTTGCCCTCGCCGGGGTCCTGTCCCTTGACTTACTCAGAGGAAGAAAAGGATCAGCGCCGCTCCCAACGCGAAACCGAACCAAACAACGGCACTCACTCCGTTTACACCGCCGGGGCTATCGCGGCGGCTTACAACATTCTCAAGTTGCCGCGAGGCGTCACAAATTTCTGCTCGGCTTGGTTCGGTCGCGATGCGTTCCATAATTCCTGTGGAAATATCCCCGGCTTCAATACGACTTAGCGGGCGGCCATTTATTCCACGATCGGATCAGCCAGCTGCATGAAGGAAGGGCCGCCGCGACGTTGCCGAGCGTCACATCGGCGAGCCGGTACAGCTGTTCACAAATCACCCTGCGCCCGCCTCCGCTTTCGCCACCAGCCGCCGCAGTTCGCCGGAACGCTCAAGCTCGCCAAGTTTCTCCCGCACTTCGCGTCGCGATCGGCAGAGGAAATCCGCCATCTGTTCCACCGAGTAGTTCAGCCGGACGCAATTAGCGAGGTCGAAAACGGCCATCTCGCCCCACGGCTCGCCGGTGTTCAGGTTTGGCTTGTCGTCGCTCTGCTTCATCGCCGCCGCCCTTATGCTCCGACCAACACTGGGAGCATCGGCGGGTTCAGGGGGGAGCGCGGAACTCTGCTAGCGGGCGGAGGTTACAATGCTGGTAGGCCCCCTCTGGCAGTTGCGGGCCTTACCATCCGAGGCTGGCCGGGGTAACTCGCGTGTGGCCCCGGCCGGTTTGCCGGATCGAGTTCGACACCGCACGCGGGCAGCCGCGGCGTTTCCCAGCGTCATCGGCGCGCGTGGCGAAGCCACCATGGGGGCCGAAGCCAAACCCGCGCCCCCCTGTCGTGACATCTGCCGTCAGTGAACCCGCACCACGACTTTGTGGCCGTTATGATAATAATAGTAGTACTTGTGACCGTTCTTATAGAAATAGTGTCGTTTGGTGGCAGCATAGTGATGGTGGTGGACGGGTGCCCCCGAAGTTGTAGGAGGTAACGGCGGAGGCATTGGCTCCGGCGGGGGAGCCGGGGGTGGTGCTGTGGGCGGTGGTGGTTGCTCGGGCTCTGCCGGGTGGCAGGCGGCAACGGCAAGCATGGCAAGCAGTGCGCCAATCGCCCGGTATCGCATATCTTATTCCCCCGCTCTATAGATGCCGCCGATCAGCAGCGGCGTGAAATATAACGCCAACCCAAATCCGGTCCACCGCCGCGTGCGCTGGGCTGCTATTCAAACCCGCCTTGATTTCGCCGCAGCGGCATTGCCGAGCGTCATCGGCGGGCCGCGATAGACGTTCATTGGATCGGGAGAAGAAACTAACTTGGAGAGTAGTGCGGGTTGGAGGCCCATACCCTAGCTATATTTTCGCATTCAGGGGGAATGCCGGGTAATGGTTTTGCGTTTCCATAATCTCTATAATATTGAAAAAACTGCTGAGAGGTTAGTGGCGCAACTACAGCATTGATAGACGTCCCTCTATGCAAAGTTTGTAAATACACACGACCTTCCCATTTCCCGGATGCGCGCTCGTATTCTACTTTATCTTGCGGCCATTGTTCTCCCGCATTGCTTGCATTCAGCAACCATATCACATGATCCTTTGGAAGATGTTTGAGCGTGCCGCGCACTACATACTTATAACCTTCTTTGCCCCACCGCACTGGTTCTTGCAGTGGTCCCCCATCTATCGGGCTAATTATCTGAATTCTGTCCTGCACAACTAGGTTATGTGCCATCTCCTCTACTTCGTGCCATAACTTCTCGAAAGTCTGCCTCCAATTGTTGCTGGCTCGATCGCCCATTGCCTCATTTATACTCGTTAGGACACGTCGCATTCCGTCTTTGTTACGAAACACGTTAGCCTGAAAATCTTCTAGTGGTACGACGCAATCATAGGATTCCATATTGGAGCGGGGTGTGCGATGATGCGCGATGCGCGAGGGGATCAGCATCGAAGTGAGTGCCGGCGACCGCGAACGACTGGCGGCGGTGGTGGCGGATCGCAACAGCCGGCAAAAGCATGTGTGGCGGGCACAGATCATTTTGGCGACCGCGGAGGGCTGCGGTACGGCCGAGATCATGCGCCGCGCCGGAGTATCGAAGCCGTGCGTGTGGCGCTGGCAGGAGCGCTTCATGCGCGAAGGGGTGGCCGGCCTGCTGCACGACAAGACGCGCAAACCCGGTTTGCCGCCGACGCCTGCGGCGGTTATTGACCGAGTGGTCGAGTTGACGCTGGCGGAGCCGCCAGGCGAGGCAACCCACTGGACCGGCCGGGCGATGGCGGTGGCGAGCGGCATCTCGCTGCGCTCGGTGCAGCGGATCTGGGCGGCGCACGGTCTGCAGCCGCACCGAGTGCGGCGTTTCAAGCTGTCGCAAGACCCGGCGTTTGCCGCCAAATTGCGTGACGTGGTCGGGCTATATCTCGACCCGCCGGCCCACAGCCTGGTGCTGTCGGTCGACGAGAAGTCGCAAATTCAGGCTCTCGACCGCACCCAGCCCGGCTTGCCGATCAAGAAGGGTCGAGCCGGGACAATGACCCATGATTACATCCGCAACGGCACGACGACGCTGTTTGCGGCGCTCAATGTCCTTGACGGCTCGGTCATCGGCCAATGCATGGCGCGTCACCGCCACCAGGAGTTCATCCGCTTCCTCAATCGGGTCGAGGCCGTTGTCCTGGCCGGCAAGCTCATTCATGTGATCCTCGACAACTATGCCGCCCACAAGCATCCCAAGGTCCGCGCCTGGCTTGCGCGGCATCCACGCTGGACGTTTCACTTCACGCCCACGTCATGCTCCTGGGCCAATGCCGTTGAAGGCTTTTTTGCCACCCTGACCCGCCGGCGGTTGCAGCGCGGCGTCTTCCGCTCGCTGGTCGATCTGCAAGCCGCGATCAACCGCTATCTCGGCGAGCATAACCGCAAACCCAAACCCTTTGTCTGGACCGCCGACCCCGATCGCATTATCGAAAAAGTCAACCGCGGGAACCAAATGTTGGCGTCAGACCACTAGTGGCCCCCGTATATCGCTAGGTTTTAGCTGGTATAGGACAGGTGATACGCGGGCCTTTGGGAGCTTAGACAATGCGCCAGCTTCGAAATGAAGCCAAGGGGCAGTTAAATTGTCCGGGGTTAGACAAATAATACCAAACTCTGTAGTTGCCAATTCACTAACAAGACTGCCCCTCCATCGTGTCCCGCTTCCTACATCTTCCTCTGACATAAACGGTTCAATGTTTTGGTGGACGGTAGGGAGCCAATTACGAAGGAAAACAGCTATTTCCCTACTTCTTTCGCCCGACCAGCAGATGAAAAGCTTCATCATCGTTTGTGTCTCCCGCGCCCCTGACCATGGCTCGGCCCCATGCCGGCCTTCAGCGGCGGTAGCGGCTCCGGCCGAGACGCTGGCGGTTCCAGCTTGGCCAGGATCGCCCGCAAGAGCGCCTTCGCGATCAGTCGAACAATTGAGTAAAGCTTCGCCCCGCCGGGCGCCCGATCGCGCGCTTCGGCTTCTGGTATCACCCGCTGCTCGGCGTCCAGCCAGGCTCCGGCTTCATTGAGTTGCGCCATCGCGTTGCCACTGCGGGCCGGTGCATAAATCTTCGTGACAACCGAGATGTTAAGCGAAATCAACATGACAACAGCCCCTTGAGCATAGGGATGCGCCGTTGTCGTTGACGTTGGGCTCGGCCGCGGTTTGCGCGGAGACGCAGGCGAGCAGCGGTCCAAAACCGCAGCCTCCATTTAGCGCGGAACGCTACGTGGTTCAATACCCGGTTCCACGATTGAACCACTCGACCGACCGATGTCGTTCTCGAATGCAGCGACGGCGAGGGACGGCTCCTGTGGGCGAGGATCAGGCTGGCGATCGAGGCGCTACAGGGTCCGCCGGGGCGAGCCGAATTGAGCGAGTAAGGCGCGTGACGGAGATCGCGTGGTGCGCGGCTCTTACCCCTCAATGCGCCTCCACTGATGATAGAAAGGCTCTGGGCTCGGCGGATTGGTGAATGTTGTCATGACATCGAAATATTTAGTCTCAGGAATATAGTATATGATTTGGTTGCCGTAACCGCGTGATTGAATATTCCTATATTCACCGTTTCCGGCGTTTTCCAGGTTCATGTGTATGATGCCGCGCCATTCCGCCACGCCATTACTGTGCAGACCCTCTTCTTTAAATGATCCATTACGTTCCCAACGTAGTATAATTTTGCCGCCTGTTGGTTCATATGTGCCGTTGTCTTTTCTCCGGAAATTGGCATAGCTTCCGGCGAGAGCCTTATACTTCCTCCCTAGCGCGCGGCGCTCCATGAGCTTCTCGATATTGAGATAAGCGCCTACCCAATGAGCTAAAACTCCAACAGGAAAGCCGATTAGTGCGCCAACGCCTAGGTTCGGCCAATCGAGCGTCATCCGTCGATCCCTCGCCTCGCGTTCGAAACTTGACGCATCGAGGGAAATCCGTTCGTGACCATGCCGCCCCAGCCGCCCCCTCGGCCGCGGGTGGGAGCGCGGGATTACCGTGGACCCAATTTTGGACCCAAACGCTCCGGTACGCGACCCAGCAAGACCCCCAAAGTCTTATCTAATATACTATTAGGACTTAGGGGGTCTTAACAGAATCCGACAATCTCGGCGACCCCAATCAGCCCAAAAAGCTCGACCAGCTTCGCGATTTGGTCGAGTAAGTCGCGCTGGCCGTAGTATTCGCCAGTCTCCATTACGATCACTTCCGCGAGGAAGCCGGGCGAGGTATCTTCTAGCCAACGCGCATACCGCAGAATACTTTGCGTTGTTGCCATGATTGCACCGTCAGGCGTCCGCCCATCGGCATAATGCCCGTCAGTGCGGCGTCAGGGTGTGAGCTAGATCACACTGATCTGGCCGAATGGTGATTGGCTGATGCTGCGCTTTAAAGCTGAACGCCTCGTGGAGGCAGCGCTCGGATTGCCTGCGCCTAACCTGTTGTGGGGTGAAGCCCTGAGCATGTCGGTGATGCGGTCAGGAAAGCCGGCGCACCTGAGAGCCGACCGTCAGCGCAGACCGAGAGCCGATGCCATGCCAGTGGGTAACTGGCCCTGCCTCGCTCGTGGGCAGTTGGCTGCCAAAGGGACTGTTATTTGCAAGTTGCTGATAAATCCTAATCAAACTCTTCGATCGTCTATTTTACGTCTGCACAAGTGTCAAATCTCGGTCATCTAGCAGTTTGGTAAACATCCACTGGTTTGGTGGATAACCCTGTGGATAAACTGATCTGCCGAGAGCTAAGCACCCGTAGCATAGGACTGTTAACATACTTGCCTAAAAACTAGGCATTCATTTAACAGATTGAAATCCTTGAGTTTTTGGTATTTGCCTTTACTCGGAGCCGGGTTGCCAGGACGTTCACGGAACCTTCATCGTTCCGGTGCAGAAGTCACCACCACTGTGCAAATCTGGATGCGGCTGCTCTCGCCCAACGGGCAAATCAAGCGTCAGGCAGTCGCCTCAACGAAGGAAACCGGCCTGACGCAATTTGGACACGCGCTCGCTAAGCTGACGAGCCATGTTCCGCCGCATCATCCGCATTTGCGCCGAGGCGCTCGATCGCGCCGATTACCTGATCACCCTTGCGCGCCTCAGCATCCATGATCGGATCGCCGGCCCGTTGCCCGAAACCCCAACCGACCGCGCTATCAAGGAAGAGGAGGAGCGCTTGCGTCAGGGCTTGGATTTCAGTGACCCGACGCCGCATTAATCCTTTAGGCGGGCTTTCCGCGCGCTGGGATTTGGGGCCTGAGCAAATTCCCGGTGAATGGTATCTGGGCGTGCCGTGCCCGCTCTGCGACGAGATGGTCCTCTATGCGCCGGACATATCCCAAGGCCATGGGAAGCTACGCTTCTTTGAAGCTCACAAGAAGGTTCAGGATCGTTGCGTCAGAGGCCATCTGACAAGCTTCTGGCTTGACGAGATGCAGCGGTTTCGGTGGCGACCGCGATATAGCTCTTGATAAGTCGGTGCCGGTCTTGATAAGTCGGTGCCGGCAGGAACTCCGCTAAAGCTGGTGTGTGAAAGGCGGTGCCAGATTTCGCGCGTACGCTGCAGGCAGTGGAAGATTATGCAGTCGCCCGCGCCCGCTGCCGGCGGTGCTTCGCCCTCAGTTTGGCTTTCCGTTTGTTGGCTCGGATTGCCGTGCTCGCTTTGGCAGTTTTCTTCAACTGGGGCTCCGATCTGCGCAGGATCGGCTCTTTCTAGAGCAAGAACGTCCAGGCCGCGAGCGCCAAACGCGCCGATGAGTTGGCAGAGACCGGCAATGAAGGGGGCGCGACTATTTGGCGGCGAGTGACGCGGGCAACGGCGGAACTGGCGAACGCAACGCCGACCGGCACGGTGCACTGACGCGCAGCCTGAGGGCCTAACCGCGGGGTTTTTTCGAGGTTTTCCGTGGCTGCCTGCCACGGCCACTCACGCTGAACCCAAGTATTCCATGGTTCCCGAGCCGAGCCATAGCCCGATCGAGGGGTTTTCGCTGGGTTAACCCTAAACCATTGAACGTACATTTATTTTTGTATTTTTTGGCCCACCTATCGCCTCCATACCACCCCTGCGACCGACGAGGCTCATGCTGGCCGGGCGGGGGGAAATGCCCCTGGGGCCTGGGATTTCAATGGCTTAGGGAGCGCTGGCGCGTGAGCCGGGCGATGCCTGCGGAAGCCCGCCGCAGCCCGATCCCCTCGCGCGAGGGAGGGTGCGTCGGGCGGACGGGATGGGGGCACTCCAAAGCGCCATCGCTTGCCAAGTGGCACAGGGATGTTCACCGATGTTCACCCACATCTAGCCTGTGTCTGTGGGTAGTATTGTGGGTACGTTTGGTATCAGCGATAAAAAGCCCATAAAATCAGTATGGGATGGCGGAGGGGATGAGATTCGAACTCACGATAGGGGTTTAACCCTATAACGGTTTAGCAAACCGCCGCCTTCAGCCACTCGGCCACCCCTCCACCGACGAGCGGGTGTTGTTCACGGCGTATGCCCCTCGGATGTAGCATGGGTTGATCGGGACGCGCAAGCCCGCGGCGGCACGGGTGATGTACGGAGGTTTGTGTCAGGGCAGTGAGAGGGGGTACTCGGCGGATTGCTGAGGTCCGCAACAAGGAGCACCCCCAATGCCACAAGCTGTGACGATCACGAGTTTACCGAGGGGGTTCGAGTTGGTGAAGGGCATGCAAGGACAGGGCCTGGAGTGGGGCGAGGGCTATCGCGGTCTCGGCCGCGGAGCGCTCGCGCTCATCCTGCAGGCTCAGATGAGGCAGGCCGTCGATGAACATCTGGATCGGATGGCCGGGCTCGACGCCGCCGACCGGCGCAACGGCTGCTACCGGCGGCATCTGTTGACCGAGCTGGGCGAGATCGAACTGGCGGTGCCACGCACCCGGCGCTTTGCGCCGATCGCGGTGCTGCGCGCCTATGCGCGGCGCGCCGAACAGCTCGATCGTATGATCTTGGCCTGTTTTGTTCTCGGGCTGTCGGTACGCAAGGTGAGCGCGGCGCTGCTGCCGGTCCTCGGGCGGCCGATCAGCCCGGCAACAGTGAGCACCGTTGCCAAGCAACTCGACAGCGTGGTGGCCGCCTTTCATGTCCGGCCGCTCAAGCAGCGCTACCGGGTCTTGATGCTCGACGGCGTCGTGCTGGCGCGCAAGACCGGCCCCACGGGTCAAGCCCGTGGGCTGAAGGCCCACGGCGCGATCCGGCGGCCGGTCCTGGTCGCCCTCGGTCTGCGTCCCGACGGCAAGAAGGAGATCATCGACTTCCGCCTGGCACAGAGTGAGAGCGCCGCCGAGTGGGAGCGCTTTCTCGGCGACCTGATCCGCCGCGGCCTCACCGGCGACACGCTCGAGATGATCTGCGTTGATGGTGGTTCAGGTCTGCTCGCCGCGCTGCCGACGGCCTTTCCTGGTAGACCAGTGCAGCGCTGCTGGGCCCACAAGATGCGAAATGTGCTGGCCAAAGTGCGCCGCACCGATCAGCCCGACGTCAAGGCCGACCTGCAAGCCGTCATGAATGCCCCAACCCTGCCCCAGGCGCGCTCGGCGGCACGCCGTTTCGTCGACCATTGGGAAGCGGCCTACCCAAAGGCCGTCCGTTGCCTGCGCGACGATCTCGACGAGCTGTTGACCTGCTGGCGCTACAAGTCGCTGATTGAACGCAAAAAAGTCAGGACCACAAATGCGATCGAACGCCGTTTCCGCGAAGTTCGCCGGCGAACCAGGCCAATGGGCGTCTTCTCCGACCGAACCTCGATGGATCGCATCCTCTTCGCCGTGTTCAACCACGAAAACCAAAACCAAGACGTCAGCACCCCTCTCCTGCTGACACAAACCTTTTGACGTCACCTCGGCACGAGCCAGAAGCCGGGTTCCCAGCTAGTAATTACAAGCGCGGCATATGCCGAGATCTCGCAAGACGCCGCTCAGTCCATCAACAGGCCGCCCGAGAGATTGATCGCTTCGCCGGTGATGTAGGCCGCTTCATCGGAAGCGAGAAAGGCGGCGACCCGGGCGACGTCGTCGGGAACCGAGACGCGGCCCAACGGGATCAGTTTTTCGCGCTCGGCGGTCTGCGGCAATCCATACCGCCGCTGCTGAGCTTCGAGAGCGCTGCGCATCGCGGTGTCGACGACGATCCCTGGGCAGATTGCGTTGACGCGGATGCCGTGCGGAGCCATTTCGCGCGCCAGTGCCTGGGTCAAACCGATGACCGCGAACTTGCTTGCGCCGTACCCGGCGAAATAGGCGTTGCCGGTCTTGCCGGCCCACGAAGCGAGGTTGACGACAGTGCCCGCCCGCCGCGCGACCATATGCGGCAGCACCGCCCGGCTGACGATGAATACCCCTTCGACATTGACGCGCAGCATCGCTTGCAAAGTTGCGAGCGGCATGTCGAGCGCCGCTCCGGTCCAGCAGATCCCGGCATTGTTGACCAGCAGATCAATCTGGCCAAAATGCGCCAAGGTCAGCTCGACGCCGCGCCCAACCTGATCTTCGGAAGTCACATCGGCGATCACCGCAAGGCCGTCGACCTCCGACGCCGCCGCAGTCGCCGCGGCATCGTCGCGGTCCAGCACCGCCACTCTCATACCATCGCTAGCCAGCCGCCGGGCAATCGCGCGTCCTATGCCGCCACCCCCGCCCGTCACCAGGCCGACCCGGTCGCTTAGCGCATACATCGAAGACCTATCCAGCTCCACCTCGGGTGACAGGAGCCGAGCTTAGGGTCGGTTCGATGCCGGTGCCATCGCCATTTCCTGACATGGCTCATCATGCTTTGGTCTTGGTGAGACGACGGCCTGTGCAGATGATTGGGCTCCCCGTCTCGCTTTCGTCGCCGCCGGATGCTAAGCCGGGATACCACCCACTTTCCGAAAAACCTGGAGGCGAAAGTGCTCGACCGGATTCTGTTGATCAACGACGACGGCATCGAAGCGCCCGGCCTCGAAGTGCTTGAGCGGATCGGTGCGGAGCTGGCTCGTGAAATATGGATTGTCGCCCCGGAGCATGATCAAAGCGGCGTCTCGCATGCGGTCAGTTTGCATCATCCGATCCGGGCGACCGAACGCGGGCCGCGACGCTGGGCGGTGACCGGCACTCCCGGCGATTGCGTCGTAATGGCCTTGAGCCATTTGATGCGAGGAGCGCCGCCGCAATTGCTGCTTTCGGGGGTCAATCGTGGCGCCAATCTCGGCATCGAGACCGTGTTTTCGGGTACCGTCGGCGGCGCGATGACCGGCATGATGCTTGGCATTCCGTCGATTGCTATGAGCCAGGCCTGGACCGACCGCGCCAATGTACGATGGGAAACCTCGGTGACGTTGGCGCCAGGTGTCGTGCGCCGCCTGCTCGAGATCGGGTGGAATGCCGGCACTTGCCTCAGCATCAATTTTCCCGATCTTCCCCCCGAAAAAGCGGGGCCGCTGACCCTCGCCCGCCAGGGAGCGGGATCGGTTGAAGGAATGGATGTCGAACCCCGAATTGACCCGCGCGGTTTCACTTATTACTGGGTCAGTTTTCGCCGCGGCGAGCGCGATCAGGGCCCGGAAAGCGACATCGAGGCGCTAAATGCCGGCCGCGTCGTCCTGACTCCGCTGCGCTACGACCGGACCGACGAGGAGGCGTACGCGATGTTGGCCCGCTCGCTGCCGCGCTGACGATCGTGTTCCGATGCAAAATCCGAAGGTTCTGCGAAGTGTTCATCTCGGTGCCCGGCGCAGCCGCGGCATCTGTCGCCAGACGCTTGGTCAATGCCGGCGCTCTAGAAAGATGCGGTGCGAGGCGTAGGACAACCAGACGCGCTGCCACCGCAGAAAGTCGGCGCCGAGCACGAGATCCGCGTCTTGCAGTCCCAAGCTGGTTACCAGGATCGTTTGGTCGCGCAGCAGCTCGCCATCGATCTGCAGCTCGGCGAAGCGATGGGCCCGCGAATTGACCGGCTCCGCAGCGGCGCCGCGGAGTGTGGTGATCGGGTCACGCGCCAAGGCGGCGCCAGTCACGCCGACGGCGGCGGCCGATTCGGCGTCGAGCGTCGTCAATTGCGCTCCGGTGTCGATCAACGCCGACAATTGGTGTCCGTCAAGGCGAACCGGAAAAAACAGCCGATCGTGAAGTGAACGATTGGCTTCGATCGTCGCGTAAGAGCCGCCCCAAGGCGGCGCGGTCATCGGGCAGAGCGGTGGCGTGAACAGGGTGATACGGCCATGCGGCAGATCGAGATCGACCTCGTAGTCTCCCAGGAAGTCGGCGCCGAGCAGCCCGTCGATTGGTTTCCCGCCGACCGACGGCAGCGCCACCGGGCCGACGAGAATGCTGAAATTGCCGACAGGCATGCCGCCGAGCCGAAAGCTGCTCAGCCTTGCGTCTCCCCCAGAAACCGCGGTTCCGAGGCTGCGCATCCGCCGAGCGTATTCGAAATGGGCGGCGACCCCCAGCCTCTTCGCCGCAGCGGCGGTCATGATCGAACGCTCGGCCCCGGTGTCGAACAGAAATTCCGCTGGTCCGCCATTAATGCGTGCCGTGACGATCGGAATGTTGCCAAGCGGCGTGACAGTGAGTTCGGCCCAGCGTGTCGGCTGGCAACTTTGTGCCTGCGCGCGATCCACCACGGCGATGCTCAGCGCCACGACGAGCAGCAAGGCGACGGCCCCGCGGCGCCTGTTCATGGTGCGCCCACTCGCACCGCCTGAGATCGTTGGAACTTAGGCGATGACAGCGACACCCTGAACTTCGACCAGCAACTCCGCGCGCGCCAACCCGGCAACAGTGATCAGCGCGCTCGCCGGGAAGTCGTCGCCAAATATCTCTTTGCGCAACTCGGTAAAGCGGTCGCCATATCGTGCATCGGTAATGAAGACAGTCATCGTGACCATGTCAGCGAGACTTCCCGCCGAGCTCGGCCAATGTCTCGCCAAGCCGCGCAAACACCTCCCGCACCTGGCTGTCAAAATCGCCGGCGAGCGATTTGCCGGCGGTATCGGTCGGCGCCACCTGGCCGGCTAGCCATACTGTTCGGCCACCCGTGGTCACGACCGCTTGCGAGTATGCCCGTGCCTGCGCCCTTTCCCGTTTCAGGTAATATTTGGACGGCGTCCCCACCGTTGTCTCCGCCATGCCCACTCCCTCTACGACGCCGGTCCCTCACGTGCGAACTTGACCCAGCGTGGTGGGCCTGTCCAGCCGTCGCCACTGGATTGACCGGTCTTGCTCCACAATCGCACCATGGCAACTTGCCGCCACCGCCCAGCCCGACCGAGACCTGGCCATTGGAGACCTGCATGAATGTGTTCCGCGCTTTCAATCAACGCGGCGGCTTCTATGAATTGTATACCCGCTTTGAGCTGATCGTTTCCGGCGTGCTGTTGCTGTTTATTTCAATTGTGATTTTGTACTCGATAGGGTCTTTGGCAATGACACTGTTCGACGACCTCATCTCCGGCGTTCATTTTGACGAGCCCGCCGGGCTGAAGGATTCTCTTGGTTTGATCTTGAACATTCTGATCCTGATCGAATTCAACCATTCGGTTGTTTTGTCGATGCGGGACCGGGCGGGGGTGCTGCAAGTGCGAGTCATTGTCATGATTACGATCATCGTGATCGCGCGAAAGATAATCCTGATGGATTATTCTACCGTCAGTTGGCTGACCCTGCTTGGGTTCAGCGGTCTCGCTTTGGCATTGGGAGCGTTGTATTGGCTATTGAATCAAATCGAGGACCGGCACCGCGCCCCCGCCCCGTCCCTCGGTGAGTAGCCGCCCCTTTCGGCAACAGCGAAGCGGGTGACTCACGTTCCGTTGCGCATCACGATAAGGTCTCGCTCCCTCGATCAAAATGTGGTTTGTCGGAGGCAAGCTCGGGCCGCCGACGGAAGCATAAAGGGCACGGGCATTCCGATCCGGAGCGTGGGTGGGAGGCTGATCGAACCGGGAGGCGTCGCGATCATGATCGCGACGGCAGCGATGCCGCCGCCAATAGCAAGGTGAGGAGCGCTGCGAATGAAGACGACGCGACGCCGTTACTGGGTGTTTCTGCTGCTGTTTCTGTTCAACGCGATCGCTTATGTCGACCGAGTCAACATGTCGGTCGCGGGCAAGCCGATCGCGCATGAATTCGGCCTGTCGCCGGTCGCCCTCGGTTACCTGTTCTCGTCTTTTCTGTGGGCCTATGTGCTGATGATGCTGCCCGGCGGGCGGCTGATCGACCGCTGGGGAACGCATGTCGTCGCCACCGTCGCCGCTGCGGTGTGGTCCGCGGCGCAAATGCTGACCGGGGCGGCCGGCAGCTTTGCCGTGATGCTGGCAACGCGGCTCGGTCTCGGCGTCGGGGAAGCGCCGTTCGCTCCCGTCACTTACGGCAGTGTGCGATCGTGGTCACCCTATACCGAGCGCGGCACGGCGGTCGCCGCGATCTCGGCGGGTTCGAGCCTGGGCTTGGCGCTTGGCGCCCCCGCTGTGGCCTGGCTAATCGAGGCGGCCTCGTGGCGCTGGTCATTTGTCATTACCGGTGCAGTCGGGTTTGTCTGGGTCGTGGTATGGCTTGTTTCTGTGTCGACCCCCGAAAAGACGCGATGGCTTCCCGAAGCAGAGCGGCGGAAGATCCTCGCCGAGCGTGATGCCGGCGTCGCCTCGCCCGGTCATGGTGGCGTGGGTTATCTGGGGCTGATCCGCTGTCCGACGATGTGGGGTCTGTTCATCTCGCAGGGCTGTCTCGTCTACACCGTTTATCTTTATATGTCCTGGCTGCCGAACTATCTGCAGACGGCGCGGCACCTGTCGATTATGGGATCCGGCATTTATACCGCGATTCCGTTTTTTGTTGCCGCCGTTGTAAACATTTTGGCGAACTGGTGCGGCGACCGGTTGATGAATGCCGAAGCGGTGCGCGGCGGCAAGCGCCGCTATCTGGTGGCGCTCTGCCTGCTGCTGACCGCGGTCGGGTTGCTGATCCCACTGGTTCAGTCGCTGGCGGGCGTCATCGCACTGGTCACGATCGCAGTATCCTTCGCTAATGTCGGGCCGGCAGCCAATGGAGCATTGGTTAGCGACCTGTTGCGCTCACCTTCCGATGCCGGCCGGGCGTTCGCATTCCTCGTCCTCGGTGGCAATACGTTTGGTCTGCTGGCGCCGATCGTGACCGGCTATCTCGTTGAATCGACCAAGAGCTTTAATTCGGCTTTTATCGCCGCCGGAATCCTGGCGCTGATTGGCGCCGCCGCGGCACTCGGCCTTGCTCGCGGCACCATCGGGGAATTGCCAAGGGCGACCTTAGCTCGTCCGAGCCTCGCGGAGTGAATGCTCGCCCGCCGCTGATTGCCCGCGCGCCAGCCGCAAAACGATGGCGACAAGGTCGCGGTGCGCGGCGCTGTCTAAATCGCGAAATTCCTCTGCGGTGTGGGCGTCGGCGAGATGGCTGAGGCGCAGTAGTTCGCGCATCCGTTGCCGCCGGTTTAATTGCAGATCGGAGGGACGAGAGGTGAAAAAAAGCCGCGGTATTTCGCCCGGACCAAACATTTGGCTAAATTCCGTCGCCGTCACGTAGATCAGGAAGAGGACAAATCCACAGCGAAATCGCCGAAAAGCGGTGCCACGAGAAAATAGAAATCAGAAAGGGTATGAAATCGCCCGGCGGCTTGCGCTCCAGTATTGAGAAGTGAACAAAGCGTTCGAGCAGGCGGGCGATAAAGACGATGACCCAGTACACGGCAGTCTTGAATAGGATCGGCCGGATCAGCGGCGCGCGATCGTAGCGGCGAAGGAACGGCATCGCGTTGGCGACCAGCACCGCCTTGCCGACGACAAGCGCCGCGACGGTGGCGAGCATGAAATTGCTGACCGCGATCGAATAATCGGCGACGAGCAGGTTCGTCGTAAACACGACAAAGTTGAAGCCGATAAAAAAGAAAATCGTCGGCGGCAAAACCGAACGAAACTCGTGCAACAGCCGGCGGCCGACCCAACTCATCGCGTTGACCGGCGGGACGACCGGTCCCGCCGGCATACCAATAGCTCGATCGGCATCGTCAGATAGGACGGGCGTGGTCCTCATGCGCGATCTCCGCGATGACAAGCCTCATCGCTTGTCTGGTATCTTTAGGGCGGGCGTCGGCGCCTCGATAGCTTGCACCGCGAACACGTTGAAATGCCACGGAGCGTGGTCGATAAAGAGGCCCGGGCCGATCGCCTCATCGCCGTTACGATCATAGATCTCGGTCCCCATTAGATCGGTCAGGCAAATCTGTTTGCCTTGCAGGTCTGGAAACGGCAGCGGCAACCGGCATTGCGCCTGGTTGGCGGCATTGTTGACGACGATGACATAGCGGCTGCCGTCGACGCCGGCCCAGGCGTAGGCGACAAAACACTCCGAGGTCCAATTGCCGGGTCCTGCCGAGTGAGGCTGGATTTGCGACCAGACGCCGTCACGAAATGCGGCGGTTTCTTTTATCAGCCGCAATAGCTTGGCGTAAAAGCTGGCAATTTGGGGATCGCTCGGCTCTACCGGGCCGCGGCATAGGTGGGTCGGCACGCGCACTCGGGCGCCTTCCAACTGACCCTGATAAAAAAATCTCAGGCCGGGCGACAGAAAAGTAATGATCGCCGCCGCCTGGTGTTGCAGCCACGGGAATGTCGCCGCGGCCCGCGGCTCGTCGTGATTTTCGAGAAAGCGGGCGAGCTTATCCTGGTAATCGAGTCCGGCGGCCAGGTGCCCGCGGATCGAGGCGGCGTGGCTCTCCCGCAGGCGGTCGTAAAGCCGCTTGTCGTAGCAATAGTCAAAGCCCTGCTGCTGCAAGGTCCATTCGAGATCCCAATAAACCTCGGCCATAAACATAAAATCAGGGTGTATCGCATGAACCGCCGGGATCGCCTGCGGCCAAAACGGTTCTGGCGTCAATCCCCAGGTCCGCTGAAAGATGTCGGGCAACAGCAGCATCGCCATGTCGCAGCGTACGCCGTCGCATTTGCCGGCGATTGCGACCAGTTCGTCGATGCGCCGCTGATGCAGTTCCGCATTGGCGTAATTCAGCTGCAATGTATCGGGCCAGCCGGGAAAATTGGGATCGCGTCCATGGGCCAATATTTTCGCCCCGCGATCGGTCTCGACCTGCAGATAATTTTCCGGTCGATCGGCGAACGCGTCCTCGCTGCCCTGGACGTAATATTCGGGGTTGGTTTTTACCCAAGGATGATCGGGCGCGGTGTGGTTTGGCACGAAATCGAGCATCAATTTGATGCCGCGTCGCGCCAGCCTTTCGCGGAACTGCGCCAACCCGGTCTCGCCACCAAGCGCGTCACTCACCGTGTAGGCGGTAATCGCAAATCCGGAGCCGCAGATGTCGTCCTCGGTCAAATCGGGCAGAGCTGCCTGGAACTCGGCGCGCCATTCCGGATGGCTGCGCGAGACCGCGCGCCCGGCGGCGCCAATCTTCCAGGCACTCAGCAGCCAAATCCAAGCAAAGCCGCGCTCGGAAAAGCTGGCGATCGTAGCGTCGTCGATGTCAGCGAGGGTGACCCGTCTGCCAGCCTCGCGCGACAGCCGCTCGAGCCAGACCCGAGTGTTGATCTGAAACAGCGACGGATAGCGCGGTTGTGCCGCCATGGTTGTGCTCCCCCGTCTCTAACCCACGCAACTAACGGGTCTATACCTCAAACGAGCCCATCTCCTCCCGATCTGAAGTCGTTGGCGGTAGCGCATGACGATCACCGTAAGACAAACCACTGGTCTGTAACGGGAGACCGGAGGCAAGACTACCATTGGACAGGCGCCGATGAGAGAATTCGATTTGCTAGCGGAGCCGAACCGCTCCGCTTTTAGCATACGCCGGAGAGAGTAATGCCGTCGCTCGATCAATTCATCGTGTGGATCATCGTTGGCCTCCTTGGAGGAAGCCTGGCCGGGCTGATGATCAGGCGCGACCGCAGAGGCTTTGGCCTGGCCCGAAACCTTGCTGTCGGCCTAATCGGGGCGCTTGTCGGCGGCTTGCTGTTCCGCGCGCTTGGGCTTTTCCCCGGTCTCGCCAGGGTGGCGATATCGTTGCGCGATGTCGTAGCCGCCGTCGTCGGATCCTTGCTCGTTCTCGCAGCGGTGTGGCTGTGGCAGCGCAGGAAGAGATCGTCCTGAATAGCAGGTCCACCGGGTCCCTCGCGGGCTCGCATGTACTTGTCGAGGGTATTCACGACATCGGCTGTCAGGCATTCGTTGGCAGTGGCTTTTGGGCGGCGCCGTTGCCCACTAGGCTCCAAACTCAATCAAGTGATTGACATGACGCAATAGCTGTGATTCAAGCTGGAAACTTCGGGGGCTTGGATCATGACGGGGGAGTTCTGGCTCGACGATCGGCAATGGGTGGTGATCGCGCCGCTGTTGCCGACCAACCAACCGGGGGCACATCGCAAGGACGATCGTCGGATCATCAGCGGCATTATCCACGTGCTCAAGGTCGGGTGCCGGTGGCAGGATTGCCCGGCGGTCTACGGTCCGCCGACGACGATCTACAATCGCTTTCATCGCTGGGCGCGCCGCGGGATCTGGCGACAATTGTTCACCGCGCTGGTGACCGTCGATCCCGGCGGCATCCAGATGATCGACAGCACCACCGCCAAGGCGCATCGCTCGGCGGCCGGCGGAAAAGGGGGGTCGAGCTCCAGGCGATCGGCCGCTCGCGCGGCGGGCGAACGACAAAAATCCATGCTGTTGTCGATGGTTGCGGTCGTCCCGTGGCGTTCGCCGTAACCCCCGGGCAGCGCGGCGACCTGCCCATCGCTCGCGGCCTGCTCGAACCGCTGCCGCCAGCCGGTCTGTGTGCCGCCGATGGCGCCTATGACAGCGATCGGCTGCGGCTATTTCTGATCGCGCGCGGCACCCGCCCGGTCATTCCCAATAACCCCGCCCGCAAACATCTTCATCCGTTCGATCCCCAGACCTACAAGCTGCGCAACTTGATCGAACAATGTTCGGCCGCCTCAAAGACTGGCGCCGCATCGCCACCCGCTACGACAAGCTCGCCGCCAACTTCGCCGCTGCCGTAGCCCTCGCCGCTGTCATAAACTGGTGGCTATGATTGAGTCTGGAGCCTAGAGGTCGGCGTAGGTGTGGGTCTCGGCTCGGGCGCCAGGGTGGGTAACTGCACCCTTTTCGGCATCGCCCACGATCTGGGCGTATTTCCACAATGTTCCCGACTGGTAATCATTGCGGCGGGCAGTCCAGGTCCGGCGTCGCTCGGCCAACTCGCTCTCGCTCAGGGCGACATCGATCGTACCGGCAGTAGCGTCGATCGTTATCCTATCCCCGTCGCGAACCAGGCCGATCGGGCCGCCAACTGCCGCCTCGGGGCCGACATGGCCAATGCAAAAGCCGCGGGTCGCGCCCGAAAAACGGCCATCGGTGATTAAAGCCACCTTTTCGCCGACCCCTTGGCCGTAGAGCGCCGCCGTTGTGGAGAGCATCTCGCGCATGCCCGGGCCGCCGCGTGGCCCCTCATAGCGGATGATGATCACGTCGCCCTCGTTGTAGCGGCGGGCTTCGACTGCGGCGAATGCTTCCTCCTCGCTGTCAAAGCAACGCGCCGGGCCAGAAAAGCGCAGCTGATGCATGCCGGCGACCTTTACGATCGCACCCTGCGGCGCAAGGTTGCCGCGCAACGTCACGACCCCACCGGTCGGCGACAACGGCCGTGAGGTCGGCACCACAACATCCTGGCCGGCCGGGAACACGACGTCCCGGAAATTCTCGGCGATTGTCTTGCCGGTCACCGTAATGCACTCGCCGTGGAGATAGCCGCCGTCGAGCAACGCCTTCATCAAGACCGGCACCCCGCCAATGTCGTAAAGGTCCTTAGCGACATAGCGCCCGCCCGGTTTCAAATCAGCGATATAAGGGGTGCGCTTAAAGATTTCGCCGACATCGTGCAGGTCGAAATCGATGCCGATCTCGTTGGCGATCGCCGGTAGATGCAACCCGGCATTGGTCGAGCCGCCCGAGGCGGCAACGACGGTTGCAGCGTTTTCGAGCGCCTTGCGGGTGACGATGTCGCGCGGGCGCAAGTTCAACCGCAGCAATTCCATTACCGCGCGGCCGGATTCCTCGGCATAGGAGTCGCGCGAATCATAAGGCGCCGGGGTGCCGGCCGAACCCGGGAGCGCCAGGCCCATCGCTTCCGAAACGCACGCCATCGTGTTCGCCGTGAACTGGCCGCCGCACGAGCCAGCCGAGGGACAGGCCACGCATTCGAGTTCGTGGAGATCCTCGTCGCTCATTCTGCCGACGCTATGCGCGCCCACCGCCTCATAGACATCGCCAATCGTCACGTCCTTGCCTTTAAATCGGCCCGGCATGATCGAGCCGCCATACATGAATACCGACGGCACGTTGAGCCGGACCATCGCCATCATCAGCCCGGGCAAAGATTTGTCGCAGCCGGCAAGCCCGACGAGCGCGTCGTAACAATGGCCGCGCATCGTCAGCTCGACTAAATCCGCGATGATTTCACGGCTGACCAGCGAGGATTTCATCCCCGCATGGCCCATTGCGATGCCGTCGGTCACGGTGATCGTGGTGAATTCACGCGGCGTACCTCCCGCTGCGGCCACCCCCTTTTTTGCCGCCTGGGCTTGCCGCGATAAGGTGATGTTGCAAGGGGCAGCCTCGTTCCAGGTTGTCGCGACGCCGACCAGCGGCTGGTTGATCTGGTCCTCGGTCAGCCCCATTGCGTAGAGAAAGGCGCGGTGCGGCGCCCGCTCCGGCCCGATCGTCACATGCCGGCTTGGCATGCGCGATTTGTCGAAACTCGGTCTGCGGGCGTCGTCCGGCATTTCAGCATCTCCCGTGGGGTTCGGCTTTGGCGAGAACCACCCTAGCGATCGGATCGGAGCTGATCAATCCTTCGGGGCGGCCGTCATGTCCGGGGACCTCCGCCGCCAGCCAAGTAAAGCAACCCGCGGCAATCACGAAGCAGACGAGCCAGGCGGCGATGACATCGCGCATTCCCGCGCCCGAGCCGACGAAGCGCTCAGGCGTCTCCCGCTCCGCTCAGGATCCTGCCGCCGCGGGTTTGACGGTTATTTCGCCCTTCATATAGGGGTGGATCGAGCAGATGTATTTGTAAACACCCGGGGTGGCGAAGGTGTGGGAATAGCTGTCCTCGGTGTCGAGGGCTGCCGAATTGTACGCGCCGTTCACGTCCGCGATTCGGTGCGGACTGTCATCGGCATTTTTCCAGGTCACGACGGTGCCGACGGTCACGGTCAAGTTCGGCGGCGTGAAGGTGAAATTGTCGATCTGAACTGTCGCGGTATGCGCCGCCGCCGCAACCGCCGCAGCGGTATTTGTACCGATGGCCGGAATAACCGCCGCAAGCAGCCCCGTCAAACCGATCGCGCCGAGCGCGAGGCCGCATCGAAGCCGTGGCGGTCGCGCTGTTCTTATGTCGCTCATGATGAGCCCCTCACCCGGCGAGCGAATTATCGGTCAGCGCGGGGGCGCCATTGCTGCGGACGTAATCCACCGTGCGGACGCCGAGATATTTGCGCAAATCACCCGCCCGCACTTGCTTCATCGGTCCGGGAGCGGGTGCGGTCCCGGGTGCGGGTTGCGGAAATGCGGTCGAATCCGCGGTATGGAACGTGACGTTGCCCTCGACCTTTTGAATGATTTGATGGATGTGGCCGTTCAGCACGGTTACCGATCCAAAGCGCTTTAGATAGCCGAGTGCTCGCCCGGCATCGGCAGTGCCCCAGCCCCATTGCTCGTAGATCGTCCACAATGGGAGGTGAGCGAGGACGACGATCGGCGTGCTCGCCGAACGCCCCGCGACATCCTTTTCCAGCCATTCGAGCTGGTCATCTCCCAATTTGGCCAATCCGGCCGATTTGAACCCGGGCTGGAAATCGAAAACATTGATCAGCGCGATAAAATGCACCCCGGCCATATCGAAGCTGTACCAGCCTTTGCCTTGCGTGTTCTTGCCGAACCGCTCCAGGTAAGCCTTCCCGTTGCCGGCATCGGCGACATCGTGTTCGCCGGGGATGTAAAAGACCTGTTTGTTGGCCCCTTTGATCACCTGCTCGGCGGTGTCCCATTGCTCGGGCTTTGACAAATGGCTGATGTCGCCGGTGTGAACGATAAAGGCGGGCAGCGCCGGCATTGCCTTGATCTTGGCAACAGCCTCGCCGAGGGTGGCGGTCGGGTCCGGATTTGGCGGCAGGTGGAATCCGATGTGATTATCGCTGATCTGGACAAAGGTCAGCTCGCTCGGGGCGGTTTCCGCCGCCGCAGCCGAGCCGATCAGCCCGATAGTGCGCGGCACCCCGCCGCTCAAGCTCCAGACGACACCGGTCCCGGCCCATGTCATGCACTTCAGCAAGCCGCGCCGGTCGATACCCGCCGCGCCGCGCAATTCCCGTTGGTTACGATCGGCCATCTCGCTCTCCTTAATGGCGTGTGTGTGGCGCCGATCCAGACCGGAGCGATGGCGGCTTTATTCCGTCGGGCAAGCGACGTTTCGCGCTTGCGCAAAGGCGCGCTGCACCCCTATCTGCTGCTCGCTTAAGGGGGTGGGCAATGCGTTATTCGGCGTTGATTGTGGCGCTGCTGGCCGTGCTGGCCGGTTCCGGGTGTTCGTCGGGATCGGACCATTCCGCGACATTGATCCTCGACAACCCGACCTGGGATCGGGTCAATGTCGAGGCGGTTATCACCAAAAGCGAAGATTGCAACGAACGGGCTAACGGCTACGTCGCGACCAAAGACTTTGTCATGACCAAAGGCCAGTCACATCGCGTCGAGGCGCCAAATGCCGAAACCATATGCTGGCGGCATGATCGCGACCCGAACAACCCGGTTCCCGGCGACTGGTCGGAATGGAGCCGGGCGACGTTGTTCCCCGGCCAGTCGACCGAGACCGATCTATGATCGTGGGGGCCGGCCTTCGCAGCACCCCACGTTTGGTAATAAAACAGCGCCCCATCACACAAGGGGCGCTGTTTTTCTTTGGATCGGGCCGCGGTTACTCGGCGGCGACGCGGGTCGGGGTCTGCGCCGCTGCTGCCGCGAGCACCGCAGCCGCCTCCTTGGCGACCCGCGTGCCCTCGAAGAAGCGCGGGTTCTGCGTGCCCCACAGCCGCACGGCGTTGGCAAAAGTAAAGTCGCGGAAATTGTCGGGCGTGATGTGGCCGTCCTCGACCAATTCATAAGCTTCGGGCAAGGGATGGCGCATATCGATCACATCGAAATGCCCGATATCCGAGCTGAAGATCGCGTTCAGCTTTGACCCGAACGGATTGCTGCGGCCGAACGCGGTCGCGTTCATCCGGTCGTCGGCCTCGCAGCCGAAATAATACGGCTTGGCGTAGAGATCGACCCAGTCTTCCTTGCGGGTGATCTTGCAGGCCGAGAAATCGTCGACATTCTCGACTCCGCCGGTCAGATAGGCGAGATCGGGATCGGGCAACCCGCCACGCTCGCGCAACGCCGCGGCGATGTCGTCATAACCGTATTTCTCGACCAGGCTCATCAATTTGGCGCGGTCGAGCTTGTCTGGGTGCATGCGTTCCAACGCCTTGGCGCTGCGCCGCTCCCAATGCTCGATCAGATCGCCAAACAATTGGCTGGCCCAGCCGACCCCGCCTTCGAGAAACGCGAACCGCAATTCCGGAAACCGCCGCGTGACGCCGCCCAGGAAAATCCCCTTGGCGGTCGCATGTCCGGCGGCGGCGAAATGGCCGATATGGTTGTAGCAGAAATTGGTCGGTGACAGCCGCAGGCCCTGATTGCTCGCGGCGCTGTGAAAGGTCGGGGCGATGCCTAATTCGACGCATTTCTTCCACACCGGGTCGTAATCGTACGCGCTGTCGAGGCCGAGCACGTCGTACCACACCGCAAACCGCGCGGTGTCGGGGTCGTTGACCGCGGCGGCCGGCACCTTGCGCGCCATGTTGCTGCCAAACATGCCGACCTTGGAGCCCAATTGCTTGGTGACGAATTCGAGCTCGGCGATGGCTTCGTCGGGGGTGTGCATCGGGATGATCGCCGCCGGCGTGATGCGGTCGCCGAGACCGCTGAAATGATCGGCCGAGACGATGTTGTAGGCGCGGATAACGGCGCGGCGGGTGGCGTCGTCCTGGATCCGCGGAAAGCGCAGCCCGGCGGTTGGGTAGACGATGACAAAGTCGAGCCCCAGCTCGTCGAGGCGGTCATAAAGCAGCCGCGGCATCATCGCGGTGGCGCGGTCGAGCGTGTTTTCCGCCTGCCGGCTCCAAAACGCCTGCTGCCCCAGACGCTTGTGCTGCCGTTCGGCGACCGGCATCTCCAGCAATTCGCGGGTTCGCCCCATCGACTGCAGAAATCCGTCCGCGGCGAGATCGCCGCCGACCTTGCGCATCTTGTCGCTGAACACCGGATCGTACTCGACCCAGTGACCGTCGCCATCGACGATCGGGTGATCGATCTTTGACTTGACCTGTTCAGGCGTCAGATGAGCGCTCATGATCTGCTCCGGAGAAGTTTGCTCGTTTAGCGCAAACTATCCTGACCCCGCCGGTCATGAGCGCCAACCATGATTTGCCGCGGAGGCCTGCACTCAGTGCATGGACCCCCCGATAAAACCGCCCCTCCGCCTGGTCCGCTACCACCTCTCCCGATCCCAGCCAACGGCCCCGCCGAGATCACCACAATTCCCGTGTAACCGGGAAATAACCGCGAATTCTTCTAATTTCGGCCTCTACGACCGAAAATACCTCAATTCTGTCAGATGCTTACTCAAAATTCCCGTGGCACCCTAACCGGGAATTTCCCCCATATAACCGGGAATTAATTCACCCGAACCGGGAATTGACGGGAATAGCGCTACCCTTGTATCCGGCGCCGCCAACGATCGACCATAGCTCTCCCAATTCGGATCCTTCACCTCGCCCTCACCCACCCGCGGTTGTCCGGCCGGATCGTCCGAACCACCTCACATGTCCGCCTCCGCTCGCTGTCTTTTTCTTCTCTCGTTGCAGCGAAATGGCAGCCACGCCCCGCTTATCCAGGCCCGCTCGATCGCCGACTAGCTGCGCGGTACCGAGGCGAGCGGATATCATGTAATCATGGCAAATATACCGTTGCTCAGGCTAAAGGCGTTCGCGCCCCCTCGCATCTCGCCCATGTGATAATCGGGTATATCGAGTACAGGTGCCGATTGATGACACGCCAGGTATGCCTTAACGAAATCATCACGACGTACGCATTAAGGTCTGCATGCGGGAAAAGGTAGGCATAGGATAGTTGTAGATAATGGATAGAAATTCCGTGAACCGCAGCGTCTTAGCGCCACAAAACCAGTTCCTTCATCCTCGATCATGCCACGAGTTGCTGGGAGGTTTGCCGCGCGGAAAGATCGGATCACTTTCGGTATCTCTACTCTACTTCCAACTCGATGCCTTTCTTCGGCACGCGCAGAAAGACTACGCGCCGGAGGTCGGCACGATTCCGCTCCGTTTGCGGGAACATAATCTTACAGTTGAGCGGTCAAGGTCGACTTCGGAAATGTTGCGCATCGACGCTGATGTCGTCTTTCAATACGATGCCTGTTCGAAGAAGACCGACATAACTTTCAAGACATATTTCCAGCATCCAGGATTTGAGCGACCCCCAGATCAACAACGAGTCGTTCTTCACGTGCTGGTGACTGAAATAGACGGCTTGAAGCGCTCGGTCAGTCTACCGCTACAAGCGCTCATGGTAGGTTGGGGTGACGTCGCTGAAGGTCACCAGGGATACGGCCACTCGATCTCCTTCTTTGATGAAGAAGGGAGCGATGTGGAACAGTGGTATTATGCCGGGATCACCTCCAGAAATTGGCTTGAACGGATGGAGGAGCACCTTCACGAAATCCGCTCAGGCAGTAACAAGCGATTCCATGCGGCTTGGCGTACCTACGCCGGCAACAGTCGGGTGCTACTAGGTTCGGAGCTTGTAGTACTGAATCATTCTTACGAGGGAATTATGGCCTGGGAGGAGGAGCAGGTCGACATCCACATGGCCGCAGGCCGATCACTCAACATGATCCCGGGCGGGTTTAAAGGACTACGCTTTCTGCACGAGCACCGGCTTACCGCGGGCGTGAATATCTCTCTGGAGGAACGCGAGCAGGCCATCCTTGAATATGTACGGCAAGGAGGCGTCCGACCCAGGGTGCCTAACCTCTTACTGGCCGAGCTATGGCGCGATGATCAATTCTATTTAAAAGTACTCGCTGGACGTGACGACGTGCTGGTACCCGCACAGGTCATTGCCATCCGTCAACTGGCTGCCGGAGGCAAAGACATACAGCAGATCTGCGAGGCTGTTGGGGCCCGCAACTTCAACCAGGTGAGGCGTGTGCTTGCCGGTAAGACCTACACCCGAGTTTCGTAGCTTTCTGAAAGCCGTTCGCGCGGGCATATGCCCGGCGCGTCTGCGTCTGCGTCTGCGGATTGCGGATATTGGCGGCGAAGAATTCGAGGAAGCGCATCGACGCGCGCTCGCCGGCGGCGGTGACGAGGGCGGGCGATACTGGCAAACTGATCGAGACGAGCTAGTTCATCCTGTCACACCATCGCCGCCAGCTCGGTCAGAGTGATGAACTTCACTCCGTAGGTAGCAGTCAACCACGCCCGGTTTTCCGCATCCAAAACCGATGCAATACCGCCCGCGCTTTTCCCCTTGTCTTCCGAGCAGAACAGATCGATGCCGTACCCAACATGCGCGGCTATCGAATCCCCATCGGCCCACTCAGCACACGCCCGTTTTGCCGCGTTTTCTTCGTGAATATTCTTGGCACGCACCAAACTATGGAACCAATGCTCTGTCGCGTCGTCGCGCTGCGCAAATTTCGCTGCAAGGCCCTGAACCTGCGTGATTCCTAGTCCGCGTCCCTCGACGGCAGCGGCGGTATCGAAGTACCGATCGAGCCTTTTCGACAAGGCGTCATTGTCGAGTTCGATCGCGAATAAGGTGTGACTTGGGTCATCGATTACGGGCAGCCCTATCCGGGGTGTGCCCAGAATTCGAAAGCCAAGACCAAGGGCCGCCCTTACACGTGCTACCATCTCCGGGGAAAGCGGGGGCCGCTGCTGCTCCACCTTGAAGTTTATGGGGATGGACGTGATCCCGCCTGGCCTAACCGTCTCGGGCTGAAGCTCAGATCGCAACCGAGTGCTCGCGAATACTTGCGCCCGATCCCGCTTTTGGACCCCCTCGATGATCACGAGGGTTTCACAGAAGTAGCCCTTAATGACCCCACGACTGAGCGCATCATGAATTTTCAGGTATTCAGCCTGTCGCGGGTCTTTCGGAAACCGTTCCGGCCGAACAGCGCGGTCCAGGGTGTTGGAATCAAAGGTGACGCGCATCCCGGGCGATATTTCCTTTTCGGCCTGGAACCAGTGGGCCAAGTCATTCCCGTGTCGCCGACCCTCGGCATGACAGATGGCATGGGCGCGTTCCTGCACCCGTTGCCTATACCAGCTTGTCACCTTGCTTCTTTCCCCCTCGCGCGCGCCCGCGCGATTCCCTGTAGGCGTATCGGACAAAGGGCATTATCACACATCAGGCTCAGCAGGCGTAGGGCGGATGCAATCCGCCGCCTTGATTGCGGGCTTCCGGGGGGCGATCGGCAAGTTCGCCCCTTTTTCGCATTTTTCCGGAAACGACGGTGTAGGGGAAATTTGGCGGATTACATCCGCCCTACACTGGTGGTTGCGCGCGGCGGTGAGGTCGGCGTAGGCCTTGGTGAAAGCGGCGGCGTCTTTGGCCTTGATCGCCGTGTCGAGCGCCGCCATCGGCGGTTTGACGGTCGAGGCGATCATCGCTGGGATCGGCGTATTATCGGCCGCGCAATCCTGTCCGTCTGCCTTGAGGCTGTCACGACCGAGGCGTAGTCTCTGATCCCGCAACGGTTGCGAAGGCGCCGGCGATCCCTGGGAGGTGGAGCAATGCCGAAGTATCTCGCGCAAGTGTCGATGCACAAAGACGGCATACGCGATGTTCTGAGCAAGGCCAAGGGAACGGGCTTGCGCGCGGCGGTGACAAAATTCGCGGAGTTTGCAGGCGGCCGACTCGAGGCTTATTACTTTGCCTTTGGTCCCTATGACGCCGTCGCGATTATCGACCTTCCCGACAACGTCTCGGCGGTCGCGCTATCGATCGCGGGCAGCGGCAGCGGGGCGGTTCATGTCCAGGTGACGCCGCTCGTGACCCCCGAAGAAATGGATCAAGCGGTCGATAAGAGCGCGACTCTCGCGGTGCCCGGACAGGCTTAGCGCGAATTCCGATCGGGTCGAGGCGCCCCTCACCCAGCTCCGAGCAAAGCTCCTACGCCTCGCCAACTCTGCGCAACCCTCTCCCCCCACCGGGGAGAGGGAAGGGTGAGGGGACGGCGGGGGTGATACAATCCGCTTGAGCAGCGCCGGGCGGTTTGGTGACCGAGTTGCTCGACAAACCCGTTTCCTCATTTGCCGATCGGTCGAAAACCGATCGCATCGTCGCGACTGGTCGGGAATATCGCTACCGGGGAAGGAGAACGCGATGGCACGGGCTTTCCAATTTGACGTCGAAGCCGTTGTCGAGCAGCTCAACCGCATTCTGCAGATGGAGCTCGCCGCGGTCATCTACTACACGCACTACTCCTTTATGATTTACGGTCATGCGCGAATTCCGATCACCTCGTGGTTGCGCGATAACGCAACGGAATCGCTGGCTCACGCTCAAGAAGCAGGCCAAATGATCATGCGGCTGCACAAGCGGCCGGCACTCGGCATCGCAGCATTGCCGACAACTCACCACAATACAATTGATCAGATCCTGGCCGAATTGATACAGCGGGAGGAGGCTGGCGTCGATCTTTATCGGGAGTTACTCGCGCTGGTGAAAGACAAGTCCGTGGTTCTTGAGGAATATGCGACCCGTCTGGTCTCTGCCGAGGCTGTCCATCTGCGAGAGATGGAGCTAATGGCGATGCAGCGCGCCCCCGACTAGGACGGTTATCGTATAGACAAAGACCCGCAGTCATGAGGGCTTATTTTTGCGGGCGGAAATCTTGGTCGGGGAAGGGGGAGGTGGTCGGGATTTGGATCACGATCATCGGGTGGCCGGCGCTCTGGTGGCAGGTGTTGCACGCGGCCGTGAGGTCGGCATAGGCCTTGGTAAAAGCGGCGGCGTCCTTGGCCTTGATCGCAGCGTCGAGCGCGGTTATCGGCGGCTTGACGGTCGAGGCGATCATCGCCGGGATCGGCATATTGTCGTGGGTCGGCACGAGTGTCGCGACATCGTCGAAGGTCTCGCTTAATTCGCCCAGTTCGTAGGCGGCATAGGGCCAGTTGTGCGCGTTGCCGGCGAGGCCGAGTTTGATATGGCGCGGCTGGACAAAGGCGGTCATCAGCTCCCCAAGGCCAGGATGATAGGGCGCCGTGGACTTGGTTTCGGTCATGTGCATCGGCTGCTGTGCAGCACCCGGCTCGGGCGTCAGCGCCACGAGCACGGTCGAAATAGCGAGGAGGGATCGGGGGAAACTGATCATGTCCGATAACTCCTAAGCATCATGGTCCTCGATTATCCCTCTTTCCGGTGACCATAAGCGCAGTCCCGGCGTGCTTCCTTCAGATCGAATATCTTTTTCGTCGCCCCCGTGAAAGCGGGGGTCCATGAACACCGCGCTTCGCCGATTCCCTCGACGCCGTTTTCCTGGGTTCCGGGCTCGCGGGTGATGCCCGCGCCCCGAAATGACGGCCCATCCGTTTGCTTAGAGGCGCTTACGGGGAAACGACAGTTCGACTTTGTCGGAAGTCTAATTCGGGTAGACGATCGTGCGGAGCATGACGCGGCGTTGACTGGGATCGGAATTGCCGGCGCCGCGATGCATCGTGGCGCGCTCGTCCCACATCAACAAATCGCCAACCTGCCAGGAATGGTAATAGGTGAAGTGGTCCTGGGTCCCGTGCGCCGCCAATTCCTCGATCAATTCCCAAGCCGCCTCGCGCTCCATGCCGTCAAAGCCGTGGGTGTGCATCGGGTTGACAAACAGGATCGGGCGGCCGGTGACCGGATGGTTGACGATCGCCGGGCGGCGCTGCTCGTCATATTTCTTGTCGGTGCGGTTCTGGTGTTCCTCCATATCGTAAAGCCGGGCGCCGGCAGGCCCGTCGGTGCGGCCGTGCAATCCGACCAGGCCTGACAGCCTCTCTTTCGTTGCGTCGGGCAGCGCCTCATAGGCGGCGCACATATCGGCAAAGATCGTGCCGCCTTTTTGCGACGGCACCTCGACTGCATGCAGCATCGCCAGCAACGGCAGGACTTCCTCATAGGTCGAGTTGGTGTGCCAGTCAGTGGCGCGCTTGACGCCAAACCAGTCGATATTGCCGGCGTCGTCGACATTTCGGATATACGACACGTCGGGATTATCGGGATGGCGATAGTTGACCAGCGAGTGCTTGCGCGGCGTGCCAAAGCGGCGGCCAAACGCGGCGATGTCGTTGGCGCTCAAATGCTGATTGCGGAACACCAGCACCGGGTGCTGGGCAAAGGCGTCGGCGATCCAGGTAAAGGTGGCGTCGTCGAGCCTTGCCAAATCGATGCCGAGCGCCTCGGTTCCGAGCTGCTCGCCGAGCGGGCGGAGTTCTCTGGTCATGGTTGCCGTTGCCATGCGCGTTTTCCTCTTTGATCGATCTACTCGATGATCGGCCGATCAGGCGAAAACGGCCAGCCCCAATCGGGTATGGCTGAGGCGATCGGGGGTTATTGCCGCCGGGGTCGCGGCCGATTACGAAACCCCATCATTGCGGGAGGCGTCATGAGCGGGCACGAGCGCTATCGCGAAGCCGGGGTCGACATTGCCGCGGCCGATGCAGGCTTGGCCAAGATCATCGCGGCGATCAAAGGGACCTGGCCGGCGGCGGGGCAGCTTGGCGGGGTGGCGCTCGATATCGGCTATTTCGCCAATGTGATCGACATCGGCGGCGGCATGGGTCTGGCGATCTGCACCGACGGGGTCGGCTCGAAATCGATCATCGCCGATATGTTGAAGAAATACGACACGATCGGCATCGATTGCGTCGCGATGAACGTCAACGATCTGATCTGTGTCGGGGCGCGGCCATTGTCGATGGTCGACTATATCGCGGTGGGCGCGGCTGACGCCGAGATGCTCGGGGCAATTGCGGTCGGGCTCGCCGAGGGGGCGCGGCAGGCGGGGATCTCGATCTCGGGCGGCGAGATCGCGCAGCTAAAGGATGTCATTACCGGCTTTGATTTGGTCGGGATGGCGGTCGGGCTGGTGCCGCTCGACCGGATCATTACCGGCCGCGACCTCGACCCGGGCGACGTCGTGATCGGCATTTCCAGCGACGGCATCCACAGCAACGGTTTGACCTTGGCGCGCCGGGCGTTTTTCGAGCAGGGCCGGTTTGGCGTGGGCCACGTCTTTCCTGAGCTCGGCGTGCCGCTCGGGCAGGAATTGCTGCGCCCGACGCCGATTTACGTGCCGGAGGCGCTCGATATCCTCAAGGAGGTCCCCACGGTCAAGGCATTGGTCAACATCACTGGCGACGGATTGCTCAATCTACCGCGGGTTGCCGCGAAAGTCGGGTTCGAGCTCGACCATTTGCCACCGGTCCCGGCGATCTTTCGTCTGATCCAGCAAGCGGCGGAGGTCGACGACGCGGAGATGTACGAGGTCTTTAACATGGGGGTCGGGTTTTGCGTGCTCGCCCCCGAGCGCGATTGCGCCGTTATACTCGGCATCCTGCGGCGTCATGGCCGCGCCGCCCAGGTGGTCGGCCACGTCGTCGCCGATGACAGCAAGTCGGTCCACCTACCGATGAAAGGCCTGATCGGCCAAGGCAAGCGTTTCCGTCGGAACTGATCGTTGCGTTCCGTGAGGGGTGGTTGGGAAGGCGCCAGCGCTGTCCTTGAGCACCTGGAGCAACAACGGTCTACCTGAGCGGCGTCGGGCCGCTTAAACTCCTGACAATGAGCATTCGCCGCGATCTCTTCCCACCGCTCGAACCCTATCGCACCGGCACGCTGCGCCTCGATACCCGGCACACGATGTATTGGGAGGTTTCGGGGAACCCTCGCGGCGTGCCAGCGCTGTTTCTGCACGGCGGACCGGGCGCCGGCGCGACCCCGGTGCACCGTCGGTTTTTCGACCCCGATTATTGGCGCATCGTGATTTTCGACCAGCGCGGCTCGGGCCGCTCGACGCCGCTGGGTGAAGTCCAAGACAATTCACCGCAACATTTGGTCGCCGACATCGAACGCCTGCGGACCGAGCTCGGCATTGAAAAATGGCTGGTGTTTGGCGGCTCCTGGGGTTCGACCTTGGCGCTCGACTATGCCGAAACCCATCCAGGGCAGTGCGCTGGGCTGGTTTTGCGCGGCATCTTTTTGTGCCGGGCGGCCGAAATCGAATGGTTCCTGTATGGCGCTCGGCGGATTTTCCCGGAGGCGTGGCGCGCCTTTGCCGGCTTTCTGCCCGAGCCGGAGCGGGGCGACATCCTCTCGTCATTTCATCGCCGGCTGATCGATCCCGATCCGGCGGTGCACCTCCCGGCGGCGCGAGCCTGGGGCAGTTACGAGGGCGCCTGCTCGACCTTGTTGCCAAACCCCGAAACCGTCGCAGCCTTTGGTGAAGAGCGTCTTGCCTTGGGGCTGGCGCGGATCGAGGCGCATTTTTTCCGCAATTATTTGTTCAGCGGCGAGCGCGACCTGATCGTGCGGATCGGACAAATTCAACATCTGCCCGGTGTGATCGTTCAAGGCCGGTACGACATGGTTTGCCCGATCGCCAGCGCCGACGAGCTCGCCCGCGCCTGGCCTTCGGCAGAGTTTGTGATTGTCCCCGACGCCGGTCACTCGGCGATGGAACCCGGTATTCGCGAGCAACTCGTCTTGGCAACCGAGCGGATGAAACAGTCGTTATCGACCGGGTGGCGCTTCGGCTAAGCAGAGGTCGGGTTTCGCGCGGGCAGTTTCGCGACAATCGACGCGATTTTGCCTGTTGCGAGTGTTGATATCGCATCTGCAGGAATTTACCCTCGGGCGTTGTCCTGGCGGCGATGTGGGCCCTCTTGTCAATCCGCATCACCGCGATAAGTCACTGCGGACTATGGCGACTTCACTTGACAAAATAGCCTTTGAGGCGACGCAGACCGCGCGGGTCGGCTGGTACTTTGGTCAAAAGCTGCTCGCCGCACGGCTGAGCCGCCCGATGCCGATGCCCGACCGGCTGCGCGGACGGCCGATGCCGGACCGCCGCCGCATCCTCGCCGATCTGAGGGCGCTGTTCGAGCAAGACTGGCGCAATATAGAGGCCGGCCTCTATATGTCGCCATCGGACGAGTTCGGCAGTCCCATTACGGCTTTGCGGCGGGCCCTCGATTTTTTTGCCGACCTCTCCGCGGTCGAGGAAAGGCGCCATGGGGAGCGCAAGGAGCGGCTGCTCGATGATCCACCCGCGGGCGACTACCCGCCGTACTATCTGCAAAAGTTTCATTTTCAGAGCGACGGCTATCTGAGCGACGCCTCGGCCGAGCGGTACGACCATCAGGTCGAGGTATTGTTTGGCGGCGGGGCGGCGGCAATGCGGCGTCAGGCACTGGTGCCGTTGCGGGCGGCACTCGCGGAGCACCGCGCCCGGCGGCACGGCACGCCGCGCCTGCTCGACCTTGCCTGCGGCACCGGCGGCTTTCTGCGCGAGGTCAAGGCGAATTGGCCGCGGCTTTATGTCACCGGTATCGATTTGTCACCGCACTACCTCGCCGTGGCGCGCCGCACGCTGGCATCGTGGTCCCGTACCCGGCTGATCGAGGGTGCCGCCGAGGCGATGCCGTTCGCCGATGGCGAATTCGACATCGTCACCTGCATTTATCTGTTTCACGAATTGCCGCCGCGGGTGCGCCGCGCGGTCGTCGGCGAAATGCGCCGTGTACTGCGGCCAGGCGGGACGCTGGTTCTGGTCGACTCACTGCAGATCGGCGACGAGCCCGATTACGACGCGATGCTCGATTTGTTTCCGCTCGCTTTTCACGAACCCTATTACGCTAGCTATACACGCGAAGATCTAGACCTTCTATTAAGCTCAGGGTTTATATCCCTCGGGCATTCGCCGGCCTATTTCTCGAAAATATTAAGCTATCGCCGTGCATTCGATGGCGACGCTTTTACCGAATCGGGGCAATAAACGCCGCTAGATCGTCAACTTTTTGCCGTTATTTGGTGTCAAGCAAAATTTGTAACTGGTTTGGGTACGCGGCCGAGGATCGCGCGGGGGCGCAAGGTGATCGCGGCCAACTCCAAAACGGCTACTACTAATAGATACCGGTTGCGGGGCGACCACAATGCCGGTACTCTATTTTGTGGGGGTGGATCGGTGATCCACAGAATGCGGGGGAATCGATGGAAATCACCTGGACTTCGGAGCGAGTTCGAGCAGCTGACACAGTTGTTCGAGGAGGGGCTGCCGACCGCCGAAATCGGACGCCGTCTCGGACTGACAAAGAATGCCGTGATCGGGCGGCTTTACCGCAGTGCCATGACGCGGCGCGAGCCGACGATCAAGGAGCCGCCGCGGCGCAACGTTTTCGAGTTCGCTGGGCCCTCCTGCCTGTGGCCCTACGGTCACCCGAACGACGCCAACTTCCATTTCTGCGGCGCGCGTCCGGAACCCGGCAGACCGTATTGCGCCGAACATTCGGCACTGGCCTATATCCGACCAAAGGACCAGAACGCCGCCTGATCAGCCGCGCCGCTTGAGGCGGCGCATCGCGCGGTCGAGACCGTCGAGGGTCAGCGGGAACATGCGGTCCTCGGCGATCCGGCGGATCATCCCGATGCTGGCGGTGCCGGTCCAATACTTCTCCGGCACCGGGTTCAGCCACACGGCGTGCGGATAGGCCTCGAGCAGGCGGCGCAGCCAGGTTTCGCCGGGCTCGTCGTTCCAGCGCTCGACGCTGCCGCCTTCTTTTTCGATTTCGTACGGGCTCATGCTGGCATCGCCAACCAGCACGATTTTGTAATTGCGGTCGTAGGTGCGGATCAGCTCGAACAGCGGCAGTTGCTCGACCTGGCGGCGGCGCGAGTCACGCCACACCGTGTCGTAAATGCAGTTGTGAAAGTAGAAGTGGATCAGGTGCTTGAATTCGGAGCGGGCCGCCGAAAACAATTCCTCGCATACCCGAACATGATCCTCCATCGAGCCGCCGACGTCGAGAAACAGCAATAATTTGATGGCATTGTGCCGCTCCGGCACCAATTTCAGGTCGAGCCAGCCGGCATTGTGCGCGGTCGATTTGACCGTGCCGTCGAGATCGAGTTCTTCGGCGGCGCCCTCGCGCGCGAATTGCCGCAAGCGCCGCAGAGCGAGTTTGATGTTGCGGGTGCCGAGCTCGACCGTGTCGTCGAGATTGCGGTATTCGCGCCGGTCCCACACCTTGACGGCGCTGCGGTTTTTGCCCTCTTCCTGGCCGATGCGCACGCCTTCCGGGTTGTAGCCATGGGCGCCAAACGGCGAGGTGCCGGCGGTGCCGATCCATTTGCTGCCGCCCTGATGCCGCGCCTTTTGCTCGGCCAACCGCTGGCGCAGGGTTTCCATCAGCTTTTCCCAGCCGCCCAGTGCCTCGACCAGCTTCTTTTCCTCCTCGGTTAAAAAGCGCTCGGCCAGTTTTCGAAGCCATTCCTCCGGTATCCTCACTTTTGGATCGGCAAGGCTTTCGACGCCCTTAAAGCACTGCCCAAACACTCGGTCAAAGCGGTCGAGATGGCGCTCGTCTTTAACCAGCGCGGTCCGCGACACAAAATAAAAATCCTCGATCGAAAACGCGGCGACGCGTTGCTGCATCGCTTCCATCAAGCTCAGATATTCGCGCAGCGAGACCGGGATCTTGGCGCCACGCAATTCGGTAAAAAAAGAAAAGAACACGGCTTATCCCTGTCCGCCGGTCAAGCCCCTCACCCCACCCCTCTCCCCGCGAGCGGGGCGAGGGAGAAGTGTGCCGCAGGCCCCTCTCCCCGCTTCAGCGGGGAGAGGGAGGGGCCCGCGCAGCGGGAGGGTGAGGGGCGACACGGCGGGGGTTCAGGGCAAAGGTTTCAGTACTTGCGCCAGCTGCACCGCATCGATGTCGCCATCCCAATACACGACAAGGGCGGCCGAATTCAGGCCGATCCAGGCGTAGACCGCGCGCTCGTCATCAGGTGACAGGGAGCCGGCAACGAGATGCGGAGAGGGCCGAACGCCGACCACGGCGGGATTGGCTGGGCTCATCTGATTGCCATGCGCCATATTTACTTTGATGCGGACGTCATGGCGCGCATTGCCGCGCGGGCTGACCCAGACCGTCATCGGCAGGCCGGTCGTACGCGGGAATAAGTTCGCCATCTCGAAAAGATCGTCGGTATCGTGGGTGTCTTCCGAAATCAGATTGCTCGATTTCATGACCGGCATCCTGTCAGCGGTTTCCGCATACCGCGTTCAACGGCGATCGCCGCGGCGGTGCAGAAAGGCAAGGCGCTCGAACAGATGCACGTCCTCCTCGTTTTTCAACAACGCGCCGTGCAAGGGCGGGATCAATTTCGCCGGGTCGCGAGCGCGCAATGTCTCGGGCGAAATGTCCTCGACCAGCAATAATTTGAGCCAGTCGAGCAACTCCGAGGTCGACGGCTTCTTTTTCAATCCCGGAACATCGCGGATGTCGAAGAAAATCGTTAATGCCTCGTGGATCAGTTCATGCTTCAGATCGGGGAAATGGACATCGATGATCTTTTGCATCGTCTCGCGATCGGGAAAACGGATGTAGTGAAAAAAGCAGCGCCGCAGAAAGGCGTCGGGCAGCTCTTTTTCATTGTTCGAGGTAATGATCACGATCGGGCGGTGCTGGGCGCGGATCGTCTGCCGGGTCTCGTAAACAAAAAACTCCATGCGATCGAGTTCGAGCAGCAGGTCGTTGGGAAATTCGATGTCGCCCTTGTCGATCTCGTCGATCAGCAGCACCGGCGCCTCTGCCGCCGTGAATGCTTCCCACAATTTGCCGGGCACGATGTAGTTGGCGATGTCGTGAACCCTGATATCGCCGAGCTGGCCGTCGCGCAGCCGCGAAACCGCGTCGTATTCGTAGAGCCCCTGTTGCGCCTTTGTGGTCGATTTGATATGCCAGGTGATCAAATCCTTGCCGATGCCGCGAGCAATTTCGTGGGCAAGGATGGTCTTGCCGGTACCCGGCTCGCCCTTGACGAGCAGCGGCCGTTCAAGCGCGATGGCAGCGTTGACCGCGATTTGCAGATCGGGTGTCGCTACATAACTGTCGGTGCCCTCGAAACGCTGCATGCGACCTCGATCCATAGTAGTTCGCGCGATCACATATCCCCAGGCGTCGTTCGGCGCTAGTGCACGGTATCACGACGTGATAGCTGCACCGTCCGAGCCGTTTCGCCGTAATAGCTCTGGACGTCGCAGGATCAGCCTCGCTCCCGGTGCGGGCCGTAATTCAGGCAGAGATGACAGCGATTTGCCAATCAAAGGGGAGCACGTGATTAGGACGATCGATGATGCGGAATTGGATGAAGCGGATAGAAAGGGTTTGCCGATCGCGCTATACTCCCGAGCTCGATCATCGCTTGAGGGCTCGATCCTGGGTTGTGGTCGAAGGCCGGTCACCGTTTGCGCGGCGACCGGCTCTCCGCTTGTGTGCTCCCGGCTGGGCTCGAACCAGCGACCCGTCCCGTGGAAAGAGACCGCTCTATCCAGCTGAGCTACGGGAGCCATGAACGCTTTGATTAGGCCCATTTCCGCCAACCTGTCGGAAATGGGCCTTTTCTCAGCGTCAGCGTCTCAGAGATATACATTTCTATATGTTGGCAGCCAATCCGCCGCATCGATGATTTCCGACCAAGTCGGGTTAGGACGGCGCAGATAGGGCTTTAACCGCGGGGCAAGTTTGATCAATTCGTCGGGGCGGATCCCGTGCACGCTGCCCTTCTCCGGGCGGTTCGGCACTTCGGATGCCGCGGAGAAGGGAACCGGGGCTTCCGGCGCCTCGCTACTAGCGTTGGATGCGATTACCGTATCCTTTTCAGGATAGGGGATTGGTTTGTAGGTATATTGGTGGGGTGCATTTTCGGCCTGCGAGGGGGCCTTATTAACATCCTTCAGCAGCATCTCGAGACGGCTTCGGGCGTCATATTGCCACCGTTCCAGGCTGACGACGCCAGCCTCCAGGTCGTCGGGGCGCTCGGCCCGTTTCAGCTCGCGGACAATCGCCCGAGCCTCGCGCTCCAGCATCAGCCATTCCTCGCCCCTTAAATTGTAGTCGCGTGCGGTCTCGAGGATCTGCACGATGCCCTTGCGGGCGATCGTCGCCCGCCGGCGCAGGCGTCCCATCGCCTCACGCTCCGCCCTTCCCTCCTCCGCCAGCTGCACGAACTCCTGATAGCGCGCCGCCAGCGGCGACAGATCAAAGCCGTACGCCTCCACGATCCGCCCGCGGGCGTCACGCCGGCCATAGCGCTTGCCGTTCGGGCTGTCCTTCATGGTGACCAGGCCGAGCTCGATCAGGTGGCGATTGAGCCGCTTTGCCTGGGTCTCGGAAACGCCGAGTGCCTCTTGCTGCAGCAAAGCCGACGGCCACACGATCGGGCGCCCTCCCCGCTCCCAATCCTGCGGCTGGGTAAAGCGAAACAGCCAATCGACCGAGTGCACCAAGCGTGGTGCGAGCCCGAGCCTGGGTGCTGCGGCTTTGAACGCAGCAAGTAATTGTCCGTGAACCGTCACCCCATCCGGCAGACCGGAAAACCCCTCCGCCACCCGGTCGACCTTGATTAAACCGGGCGTTAGCCGGCGAAATCCTGTCGGACCGTAGGCAGACCCCCTCCGTGGCGCCCCGCGGGCGCTGTCATGCGTATCCATCGCTCCCCCTCTGATGGCTGGTTCGCGACGGACAAACCTTCCCTACCAACGGAAACGGCAAATTTCCGCTTGTAGCGAAGCTACAGGTCAGCTAAAGTCGGAACTGTTCGAGGCCCGACGGTAGCCACAAGGCCCGTCACGAATTAATCGAAAGCCCGTCCGGCAAAGACGGGCTTTCGTATTTCCTACATATAGTCCTCTAACCACTCTCCTAAGCTCGTAGTTCTCAAGAACACTTGGCAGCCTCTCCCGATGTTCTGCGATAAGATCGCCTGTTCATTTTGAGGACCGCCTCGGTATGTGGACTTTTGCGTGCTTTCAGGCGAGGAGGCGCCGGTCCCGGACCGGCGGGAGCGAGGGTGAGACGATCAGTCCACGATCGTCGGACAGGGCTACCTTCGCGTCGGGGTACACGATAAGCACTGTCTTGAGGCTTTCGAGGAACCGCGGCTTGAAATGATGAAGGTGTGCATAGGACGCGCCAAATTGAGCATAAAGAGCAGGCCAAGCAATTGTCGATGGCTGGCTAAGTGTATGCAGACGGTAAGCGAGCCAGCAATAGATATCGATCCCGAGCGATTGATTGGCTAGGCGACTTACGGCGCCATCCCATAATGGTACGGGATGCTTTTTCAAAGACTCGAAGAATTTCTCACCAAGCAAAACTGTTTCCTTCCAAAGTCGGCCCTGCCGGCCGTCAACAGCAATATCAAAAAGGCTGAGCCCGCCGTCGATTATCGAGTTGCGGATAAACCCCTCGCGGCCGTGCTTCTTGAACGCGAAGGTGAGACGGCAGGCACTGATGCGGGCCGCTTGATCGCGGAAGGCTCGATACGTCTTGCCGCCGCGCTCAATCCCCATTCGGTCGAGCCATTGCCGCATAGAGCTACCAAGCTCGATTTCGCGGCTATTGGTCTTGATTGCCTCGCTTTGAAGATAGAGAAGAATTACACGGGCGCGTGGACCGAAGGGTACACCGTAGAGAGTCCCCTCGTCCTCGCCATGACGGAATAACTTACCAGGTTCAATTATGAGCGAGAAATCTTCACTCTTGCGCACCCATTGCGAATTCTCTGGCAGCGAGCGGTGCGGTAGCGAGGCCATGCAGAAGCCAGAATAGGTGAAACCCGCCGCGCCCTTCTCGTCGGCAAGGACATCTGCGGCGAGATCGACAAGGCGTTTTTCCTCGATCGGTACCAGCTTCCGAGCTGTGTCGCGGCCGTGCTGCACGACTAGTGGTATGACCGAAACATAAGATTCCCTCAGTCGAGCTTTTGCGTCATGATGCTGCGATGCGCAGCGATGTTGAAGTCCGGCTTGGGCCGGGGGATCGGGAGCGGCTTGAGGCAGTGGTGGGCGATCGCAATGCTGTCCAGAAGCATGTGTGGCGAGCGCGGATCATCCTGGCCACGGCAGAAGGCTGCGGCACCGCCGAGGTGATGCGCCGGGCCGGCGTGTCGAAACCCTGCGTGTGGCGCTGGCAGCGCCGCTTCATGGAGGCGGGGGTCGATGGCCTGTTGCACGACAAGACGCGCAAGCCCGGCAAAGCGCCGATCCCCGAGCCGGTCGTCGGGCGATTGATCGCGCTCACGCTCGGCGCGCCACCCGGCGAGACCACCCATTGGACGAGCCGCGCGATGGCCGACGCCATGGGGCTGGCGGTCAGCACCGTGCAAAAGATCTGGCGCGCCCATGGTCTCGCCCCGCATCGGTTGCAGGTCTTCAAACTCAGCCGCGACCCGCAGTTTGCCGCCAGGCTGCGCGATGTCGTGGGCCTTTACGTCGACCCTCCGGCGCACAGCCTGGTGCTGTCGGTCGATGAGAAGAGCCAGATCCAGGCGCTCGACCGCACTCAGCCGGGGGTGCCGATCAAGCAAGGCCGCGCCGGGACAATGACCCATGATTATATCCGCAACGGCACGACCACCCTGTTTGCCGCCCTCAATGTGCTCGACGGCACGGTCATCGGGCAGTGCATGCAGCGCCACCGGCACCAGGAATTCCTGCGCTTTCTCAATCGCCTCGAGCGTGACATCCCAGCCGGCCGACTGGTCCACGTGATCCTTGACAATTACGGCAGCCACAAGCACCCCAAAGTCAGGGCTTGGCTGGCCCGGCACCCGCGCTGGACGTTCCACTTCACCCCCACCTCGGCATCCTGGCTCAACGCCGTCGAGGGCTTTTTTGCCAAGCTAACCCGCCGGCGATTGCAACGCGGCGTGTTTCACTCCCTCGTCGACCTCCAGGCCGCGATCAACCGTTACCTTGCCCAACACAACCACAGTCCAAAGCCGTTCACCTGGACCGCCGACCCCGACCGCATCATCGCCGCCGCCAACCGCGGGTACCAAGTGTTAGATTCGATCCACTAGCTCGTGAATCTGACCCATCTCCCCTCCTTCGAGCCGTTTTGATAGAATAAATTATCGAGGGCGGCCCCAACAAATTGCAACGTGGACTTTTGCTATTAGATGTGTGGAACTTCGCGAGGCTCTTTCATCTCCAATATTCTCGCCCCGTGCGAGACAACGTTTTCTCCATAGGCTCTCAAAGGTCCACCGTGGCGACCAATCGTGTTCACTTACACCGCAGAAATTCTTCGGATTTCTTGGCTGTGTGGACCTGAGTGGGATTTAATTCGTATATCGGGATCCACGCGAGTTGTGATCGCAAAAGTCCACAGTTTCTCCGCCGGACTTTGCCCTTTAGATTTGGGCGAGTGCTGCGCTGAGTTTAGTTATGGTTCGGGCGGCAACCGAATTGCCAGCGGATGAAGCCGCAGATCGCAAAAGTCCACCGCGCAGCCAAGCGCTGACGGTACTTCACCACATTCGTCGCTGGCTCACTCGTACCTTAAGCCTGTCTGTGCTTTTTATTGAGGGAGGACATATCCGGACTTGATCGGATATGTCCGAACGCGACTTGGTACCACCTGACCGCAAGCGGGTCTGCCATCCTTCCGGGCCTGGCGTAGTATGGTTATGGCGCCGTCCTCATGCTTGTGGTGGGCAATAGAACGTTCTCTGCGCGATGATCAGGTACGGGTCGTCGATAATCGAGTTTCGGCGAATAACAGCGAGGGCGCGGTCCCGAGAGAGATCGGAGAAGTCAAACCAGAAGGCATTTCAAACCCCAAATTGGTACCAACCTCGCTTTGTAAGCTGCAGGTCTGGATGTCCCACTAGATGCAACGAGCTGCTCACCGGTCCGAGCGCGAGTGCTTCGCGGTTATGCGTTTATATCAACCTTGCGATTGATTGGTATTTGGGGTTAAGCCGGCGCGGTGACAAATGTGCTGCCCTTTAATACCCAGGTAGCTCTCACGCTAAGCTTGCGGCCTCAACTCGCGGATAGCTAGTTGGTAACATGCCGATTGCTATCCGCATGCTACTTGTTAGCTGTCTATTGACTATCAGGATTTCCAATAAAGTGTGATTAAGGAAGGCCCGATTCTCTGAACCCTCGGAATAGAGAAGCCCGAAGAAGTCCCATAGATCGCTTGCGGCTGCGCCAAAGTCTTAGCTCGCTTCTGTCATAAACGCGCTGGCTTGGGCACCTAAATCTCCCCCGGCATCGCAGCTTAGACGGATTGGAAGAAGAATTGAATTCTGGAAGCTACTAGATCAGTATCTTGGTATTATCCGGTCACCTGCTAGACCACATGTCCGCCTGAGTACGGGGCGACCCGTCTCACAGTATGCAGGTAACGAGGGTTGCGCCGGGTTGGCCGGTGCCGAGCCTCATGCATAGGAGACGGGTCATGGCGGATCGTATCACGTATGTTGGGCTTGATGTTCACAAGGAAAGCATTGTCGTGGCGGTGGCCGAGAGCGGTCTGCGCGGTGAGGTCCGGGAGTTCGGCCGGATCGCGAATACAGCGACTGCACTGGATCGTCTGCTGCGCAAACTCGGCGGCGACGGCATGAAGCTGCGGTTCTGTTACGAGGCGGGGCCGTGCGGTTACGGCATTCACCGTCGCTTGACGGCCTGCGGGCACGAATGTGTCGTGGTCGCCCCGTCGCTGATCCCGAAACGCGCCGGCGACCGGGTCAAGACCGATCGGCGGGATGCCGCCAGCTTGGCCAAGTTGCACCGGGCCGGCGAGCTGACAGCGGTGTGGGTTCCCGATGTCGGACACGAGGCAATGCGCGATCTGGTACGGGCACGGCTCGACGCGGTGCACAGCCTGCGCCGGGCGCGCCAGCAGCTCTGCGGGTTTTTGCTGCGCCAAGGGTGCCATTATGGGCGGCCGGCCTGGACCAAGCTGCATCGCCGCTGGCTCGCCAGCCTCAAGTTCGACCAGCCGGTCCATCACCTCGTGCTGGAAGATTACATCGCCGCCGTCGAGGCCGCCGAGGCGCGGCGCGATCGGCTGACGGCGCAGATTGCGGCGATGCTGCCGGACTGGACATTGGCCCCGGTGGTAGCGGCGTTGCAGACGATGCGTGGCATGGCGCTGGTCAATGCCGCGACCTTGATCGCCGAACTGGGTGATCTCTCGCGCTTCGCCAATCCGCGCCAGCTGATGGCCTATCTCGGGTTGGTCCCGTCCGAACATTCGAGCGGCGCCAGCGTCAGACGCGGCGGCATCACCAAGGCCGGCAACGGAGCCGCCCGCCGGCTGCTGATCGAGGCGGCGTGGAGCTATCGCTTCCCGGCCCGGCTCAGCCGCGAGTTGCTGCTGCGCCAGGAGAACCAGCCCAAGCCGATCCGCGACATCGCCTGGAAGGGGCAAGTGCGGTTGTGCGCGCGCTATCGCCGGCTCGCCCGCACCGGCAAGCCCGCCAACATCGTCACCACCGCGATCGCCCGCGAACTGTCGGGCTTCGTCTGGGCCATCGCTCGCCAGGTGATGGCGGCAGCAGGCTGAGCGGAAAGCCGCGATGATTGCATCTACACCAGGAGGCGCCAGCGAACCATCCGACACGCTCTTTCCGGGCAAGGCTGGGGGCATGGTCGCGGTCAGGAGAACCCTCGCATCCACTATCTGCCGGATCACCGATCCGACGCAGGTTCCTAGACCGAGGCAGCTCCGCGACGCATCAACGGTCATGCGGTTCCGACCCGCGCATCAGAGTATGATCAACCGTCGTTTCGACGACCGTGCCTCCTGCCTTGCCCGGCAGAGCCTGAAACGAGCGCCTGAAAAAGAGCCACGAATTCACGCGCCTGCATCTAGTAATGGCGGACATGAGAGTATGATCAACCGTCGTTTCGACGACCGTGCCTCCTGCCTTGCCCGGCAGAGCCTGGAACAAGCGCCTGAAAAAGAGCCACGAATTCACGCGCCTGCATCTAGTAATCGCGGACATGAGAGTGGATCGAATCTAACACTTGGAACCCTCGCCTGACGGCGGCGATGATCTTATCGGGGTTTGCGGTCCAGACGAAGGGCTTTGGGTTGTCGTTGATCTCGGCGAGGAAGCGCTTGATGGCGGCCTGGAGGTCGACGAGCGAGTGGAACACGCCGCGTTTGAGGCGCCGTTTGGTGAGCTTGGCGAAGAAGCCCTCGACGGCGTTGAGCCAGGAGGCGGAGGTCGGCGTGTAATGGAACGCGAAGCGCGGATGGCGCCCGAGCCAGGCCCGCACCTTGGGGTGCTTGTGGCTGCCATAATTGTCGAGGATCACGTGGATGATCTTGCCGACCGGAACCTCGGCCTCGATGGCATTCAGGAACCGGATGAACTCCTGGTGCCGGTGGCGCTGCATGCAGCGGCCGATCACCTTGCCTTCGAGCACGTTGAGCGCGGCGAACAGCGTCGTCGTGCCGTTGCGCTTGTAGTCGTGGGTCATCGTCCCGCAGCGGCCGGGCTTCATCGGCAGGCCGGGTTGGGTCCGGTCGAGCGCCCCTGTTCAGGCCAGGGGCAGGCTTGTATGGGGCAATGGTTGTCAAGCCCTCGCGCTGTCGATTGCTTGTCGGCCGGCAGTGGATGAGGTAGAAGCGGGTCAGATGATCCGAGGGGAGGTCGTCCTCGGGGCGTGGCGCCCAACACACTTGTATTCGGTAGGCCTCGGGTGGGCCTGGACCATGATGCAGTGATGCGCATCGGCGACGACGCTCCGGGCGGCGGGCCCATTCTCTGGGACGGCGTAGAAGCCATGCCTGCCTCGGGTCACCGCCACCTCGGATCGTTAGCGGCGCCCTGCCGCAAGATGGCGACGAGGCGCCGTATCGGTTCTCTCAGTCCGTTGCCGGGCGGCTATTCACGACGCCGGCCGCAGCACGACACCTTCGGGGATCTCGCCGATGGTCGCCAGCCGCCACAAGCCGATGAGCAGCTTGCGGGCCAGGGCCACAATCATGGTCTTGCGGGCGCCGCCGCGGGCCTCGGCGGTGCGGCGCCAATACCAGCGGGCCAGCGCGCTGTCCTTCTGGAACATCAGAAAGCGCCAGGCCAGTTGGATCATGCCGCGACGGACCCGGGCATTGCCGGCCCGGGCCAGACCCTTTTCGCGCCGGCGGCTGCCGCTCTCGTCCGGCGATCCGGTCAGCCCGCCATAGCGCGCCACCGCCCGCGGATCGCGCAGCGGACGCGAGAAGGCCTCGTTGGCGAGCATGTCGGCGGTCTCGACACCGACACCGCGAACCTGCGCCAGCACTCGGATCATGGGGTGGGCGCCGGCGCTCGGCTGCTGCTGCAACCGCTCCAGGCGCGCCGCTCTCGATCTCGCGGATCTGCGCCGGCGATCAGCTGCAGCCGCGCCATCTCGCGCCGCAACTCGGCCAGCGTGTTGTCCGGCAGCGGCACTCCTTCGGGTGTCCGCAAAGCTCTCGAGCCGCGCCGCCGCGTTGCGCAAATTGGGTTTGAACCCGCGGATGCCGAGCCACGCCAGCGTGCTCTTGAAGCGGTTGATGATGCGGGTGCGCTCGCCGACCAGCGCTTCGCGTTCGCGCCCCGGCCGCTTGGCGTCCTCCTCTTCCAGGCTCGGGATCGCGATCATCTGGCAGTGGTCGGGTTCGCCGCGCAGCCAGCCGAGAAAGGCCCGCTTCAAGAGTGCGGTGTCGAGCCGGTCGGTCTTCGCCCGGCGATGCTCGCGCGAGACCGCGATGCTGTTGGGGTGGATCACCTGGGCTTCGATGTCGCGCGCCCGCAGCCAGCGCGCCAGCCACACGCCGTCGCGACCGGCCTCGAAGGCGACCGCAATCCGGCTGATCTTGCGCCCGGCCCGCTCCGCTTCGGCCCGCCAGCGATGCAGCAGCCGGAGCAGCGCTGGCGGATCAGGTTCGAGCTTTTTGGCCGGGTGACGCTCGATCCCGGGGACGATCCCGGCAACCAGCCAGCTCGACTGGCTCATCTCAATGACGGCGATCAGCGTGCTATCCTGGTCCAGAGCGGTGAGGCATCGGCTGAGATCATTGGCCTGTGGCATGGGGCACCTCCGTCGGTTTGATTGCAGCGACGATGGTGCCATTCCCTCGCCGCTCGCCCCATAGCATCTCTGGATCTGGCTCTTCTCATCGACGCTGAGCACGATCGCGTGGGACGGCGGATCAACGTAGAGCCCGACGATGTCCCTGAGCTTCGGCACGAATTCGGGATCGCGCGACAACTTGAATTGCCGGACCGGCGCGGCTGAACCCCATGCGACCGCCAGATGCGCTGGACCGACGAGACGCTGATCTTGGCCAAACCGGCCATGGCCGCCGCCGTCCAATGCGTGACTTCGCCCGGCGGATCGGTCTGCGTCAGTTCTACGACCCGTGTGGCAATCTCGGGTTCGAGCGGCGGGATCCGAGAGGGCCGCGTCTTGTCGCGCAGCAGGCCGGCGAGACGTTGTTGCAGGGATCGGCTGGGTTGCCGGCGAGGGCCTGAGTGGACCAGGCTGGCTCGGTTCAGAACCGGAAGCTCTCTGCCGTGCCGTTCAAACACCATGCCGAACACCGTCATCATATTCCGAGACCGCGATATCGGGTCACGAACCGGCCGGAGTATGACGCTGCATTGCGGCGGCGCGGCAGCCTGACCGTCTGGTTCACTACGCGGCCATCGCGGCGTGGCGGGCGGCACCGCGAACGATGCCCGGCGGGCAGCCCCATTATTCGAGCTTGGCGATCACCACGGCATTAACGATGCGCACGGTCTTCGGTCTGGCATTGCGGCAAACCGAAGGGCTCATCGCCTTTGTCGTCGATCTGCTCGGTCTCGCTCTCGCCGTGCCGGATCACTCGACATTGAGCCGTCAGGCAAGACGCTGAAGTGCCGCCACATCGGCGGCTCGGAGCCGGTCCGCTGCATTTGCTGGTGGACATAACCGGCCGAAGCTCGGCGGGGCCGGCGAATGGCTGGTTGAAAAGCATGCACGTGCCGCCGCGATCGTGGCGCAAACTGCATATCGGCATCGATGGCGAAGCGGCGAAATCGTTGCGATCGAACTGACCAAGAAAGAGAGCGACGACGCCGCGCGAACTGAGCGCTGCTCGACGAGCCCATTGATCCCCGGTGACCCGCACGGCCGAGTGCATACGATCAGGAGCGAGTTTACGAGACTGTCGCCGAACGTCATCCGGATGATCCGTCATCGTCCACCGCGAGCAACCGCGGTCCCGGGCCCGTTCGCCGCGACCGCTCCGACACGCGGGACCGACATATCCAGGAGATTGTTGAGCATGGTCGAATGGGCTGGCAAAGTCGAGCGGCTATAATCTATGGGCCAAAGTCGAGGCAGCGATTGGTCGATACAAACGCGTGATCGGCGATACCCTTCGATCGCGTACTTATCAGACCGAGACCACGGAACTCGCCATCGCTGCTGCCGCCTTAAACCGGATGCTTAATTCGGACGCCGGAACTATGTCCGATTCTCTAAACCCCATACGGGATTGGCGGCACGGCGCCTGGGCGCACCATCCCTGCAACACGCTCGCT
>CAVYZU010000014.1:0-200726 GCA_963772965.1 uncultured Alphaproteobacteria bacterium | reverse complement strand
CAACTGATGTGATCGCCGGCATCGTGTCTCCTCCTTCCGCACCCCAGAGGGGAGGATAACACTTGGCGAATGTACGTTCTAGAACTATTATTCCATAATGCCTCGCCCTAAATTCGAACAGGCCGATTTTCTCGCCGCGGCACTGGCGATTGCCGCCGAACACGGGCCAACCGCCGCAACCGTCGCCTCGATCATCGAGCGCCTAAGGGCGCCGGTCGGGTCGTTCTATTACCGCTTTGCGTCGCGCGATTTGCTGCTCGGTGAGCTGTGGCTTCAGACCGTGCTCGATTTCCAGCAGGGGATAACCACAGCACTCGATGCCGGCGACGCGCTCGCCGCGGCATTGCATACGCCCGCTTGGGTGCGCCAGCATGTCGATGAGGCGCGTTTGCTGCTGCTCTATCACCGCGACGATTTCGGAGAGGACGGATGGCGGCAGCACCTGCGCGACGGCGTTGCGGCCCAGACCCGGCAGATCGAGGCCGGCATCGCCCGCTTCGCGCGTTTGGTGTTTGGGCGAGTTGGCGCGAACGAATTGCGCCGCGCCCAATTCCTGCTCGCCGAGGTTCCGGTCGCCGCGGTGCGCCAGCATTTGCGCCGCCGGGAGTTGCCGCCGCCGCTCGTCGACGACCTGATCCGCGCGACTTATCACGCCGTCATCGCCGATTACCGCTTCCAATCCGGCTGACCGCTGACGTACGGTTGCTTCAACGGACCGTTAGATTTTTCTCGTAATCTGATCGCATTTTTCGAATTGATTAATGCCCGATTGATACAAGCTTGCCAGCAGAATCTAGGGCTATAAAAACGCCGATACATGCTTGTTTATTTGACAGCGACATATGCCAGTTGAGCGCTCTCAGGTCGCAGCACCTCATGTCAGTTCGCAGATTGGTCCGCCATGAATAACCGGCCGGCGGTGCTCTTCCTGTGCCAGCGGCTGCCGTTTCCCCCCAACAAGGGGGAGAAGATCACTTCCTTCAATTTAGTGCGGCATTTGGGTCAACGCTTTGACGTTCACGTCGGCACGTTTGTAGACACTCGGGAGGATGTGTCCGAGATCGAGAGGCTCCGCCCGTATTGCGCGAGCCTGCACGTTGAGCGCATCATAAAGCCTTGGGCGTGGGGGCCGGCAGCTCTACGCTGGCTGGGAGGTTTACCGCTCAGTTTCGCATTGTTCCGGGCTGCTAGGCTGAAAGCCTATGTCCACGCCATCATTGAACAGCATCAGCCGGTCGCGATCGTCACCCATAGCAGCAACATATCTGATTATGCCGTAATGCCGTCGACACGGCGGATCGTGCGCGTGCTCCATTTCGCCGATGTCGACTCTGAGAAGTTTGCAGCTTATGCCGAACGCAGCAAGGGGTGGAAGCGGTGGCTGTTCGCGCTTGAGGCGCGACGGGTGCGGGCCGCGGAGGCGCGCCTAACGGCTGGCGCCGATGCGATCGCGTTTGTCTCCGACGAGGAGGCAGAGCTGTTCCGCAGTCTCGTCGGCACGCGCGCCGCTCGGATCGTTACGATTGCCAATGGCGTTGACGCCGAGGCGTTTGACCCCGGCAAAGCTTGGCCACGGCCGGCTTGGCGAGATGGTCCGGCCTTTGTGTTTACTGGCGCTATGGACTACCAGCCCAATATCGATGCCGTTGTCTGGTTTGCAGATGCTGTTCTCCCTAGGCTCCTCGCCGTTCACAGCGAGGTGCAGTTTGCTATTGTCGGGTCGAACCCGGCGCCAGCGGTAAGAGCACTGGCGAGCCGTCGCAACGTGCTCGTTACTGGCCGTGTACCGGATGTACAACCCTATCTGGCATATGCCGCGGCAGTGGTGGCGCCGCTGCAAATCGCGCGCGGCATCCAGAATAAGGTATTGGAGGCGTTGGCCATGGGTTGCCCGACCATTGTCAGCGCTCACGCGCTAACGGGGATCGGCACGCCCGACACGACACCGGTTATTACCGCCGATAGCGCCGACGAATGGGTCGCCACCTGCCTGCGAATTCTCGACGAGCCCGCCTCTACGGAAGCTTTGGCAGCTCGCGCGCGGCCCTTCGTGCTCGACCGTTTCAGCTGGAATGCGCGGCTGCGCACGCTCGACGAACTATTACCCGCGACTTGCCCAGTCCAATCTCTCGACGGATCGAATGAGGGGAGTGGGCTTAGGTCCGATACTGACATAGGTGTGCCCGTACCATGATCATCCGTTCCCGCGCACCGCTGCGTCTGGGCTTGGCTGGTGGCGGTACCGACGTTTCGCCGTACTGCGACCAATATGGCGGCGCTGTGCTCAACGTCACGATCGACCAGTACGCCTATACGATCATCGAGCCCACCGAGGACGACCGGCTGTGCTTTACGGCAACCGATATTGGCGCTCACTTCGAAGCCGCAGCCGACGACGCGATCGAGATTGCCGACCCGCTGATCCTGCATCGCGCCGTCTACCGGCGCATCGTCGCTCAGTTCAATGACGGCCGCCCGCTTCCGTGCCATATCACCACCTTTTGCGATGCACCGCCCGGCTCCGGGTTGGGAACCTCTTCAACCATGGTCGTCTCGATGATCAAAGCCTATGTCGAGTGGCTGAACTTGCCGCTCGGCGAATACGAGATTGCCCATCTGGCCTTCGAAATCGAGCGCCTCGACGCCAATCTCGGGGGCGGGCGCCAGGATCAATATGCGGCGACCTTTGGCGGCGTGAACTTTATCGAATTCTATCCCGAAGATCGGGTCATCGTTAACCCGCTGCGCATCAAGAATTGGATCATCTCGGAGATGGAGACCTCGCTCGTCCTATTCGACAGCGGCGTCTCCCGTTCCTCGGCCCGCATTATCAAGGAGCAGACCGACAATCTGACGAACAACAGCGGAACCACATTGGACGCGATGCACGCGATCAAGGATGATGCTTTTCACATGAAGGAGTGCTTGCTGAAAGGCGACTTTGATAATTTCGCGGTTTGCATGCGCAAATCCTGGGACGCGAAAAAACGGCTCGCCGACAATGTGAGCAATAGCCACATCGACCAAGTCATAGAATCCGCGCTCGCGGCGGGCGCGCGGGCGGGAAAAGTGTCGGGCGCTGGTGGTGGCGGCTTTGTGACCTTTCTCGTTGCCCCGGAACGGCGCATGGACGTCATCCGCGCGTTATCGCGCCAGGACGGCCACGTCATGGTTTGCCACTTCACGCGCCATGGCACCGAGGGCTGGAAGATCCTCTAGGCGATGCGGATCCTATTTCACCACCGCATTGCCTCGCGCGATGGCCAGGCCGTCCATATCGAGGAATTGATCGCCGCTCTGCAGCGCCAAGGGCACGAGACGATTTTGGTTGGGCCCCCGAGCCTGACGCGGACTGGATTTGGCGGTTCCAATCCACTGGTAGATCGCATCAAGCAGTCAATCCCAAAGGCGCTCTATGAGCTTCTGGAGATCGCCTACAATATGCGGGCATTTCTGCGCCTGCGTGCGGCAGTGCAGGCCCATCGCCCGGACGTGATCTACGAGCGCTTCAGTCTATTCCTGTTCGCCGGCATCTGGGTGCGTCGCTTGTACCGGCTGCCGATATTGCTTGAGGTCAACTCGCCGCTGTACGAAGAGCGCGCGGAGAATGACGGGCTGCGTTTGCATCGATTGGGCCGCTGGGCCCAGCGCCTATTATGGAACCGGGTCGACCACGTCCTGCCGGTGACCGGCGTGCTGGCCCGCACCGTGGCCGAGTATGGCGTCGCTCCGTCGTGCATCACTGTCATCCCGAATGGCGTGAACCCCGCGCGCTTCGCCATGATCCCGGATACCCACATCGCCAAAACGGGCCTCGGCCTGCCACCGCGCGTAGTTCTCGGCTTCACCGGTTTTATCCGCGGCTGGAACGCGGTTCACCGGCTGATCGATTTCGTAGCCGCGCACCAGGCCGAACTCGACCTGCACGTCCTTGTCGTGGGCGACGGCCCGGCCCGCAATTTCCTCGAGAATTACGCTGGAGAGCGGGGCGTAGCTGATCGGCTGACCATTACCGGCATCGTCGAGCGCGACGATGTCGCCCGCCATATTGCCGCCTTTGACATCGCCGTCGTCCCAAACATGACGCCCTATTCCTCGCCACTAAAGCTTTTCGAGTACCTTCAGCTCAGCCGCGCGATTGTGGCGCCCGACGCCGAGAACATCCGAGAAGTCCTGACCAATGGGAAGGACGCGCTGCTGTTCGATCCCGCCACCAACGGCGCTCTGGAAGCCGCGCTCTATCGCCTTTGCGTCGACCCATCACTGCGCGCCCGGCTCGGAGAAGCTGCTCGCCGAACGATCGTCGAGGGGTCATTCACCTGGAGCCGCAATGCCGAACGTGTCGTTGCTATCGCCGAGGCGGCTATCTCACAGGCGCCGGCACATCGCCCGACGGCAACACCTGCCGTCGGGGGTTCTCGCAGTGTCGAAAGTTAGCACTGACGGATACAGTTCGGGACACCGCGATGCGCGCACCAACGGTCCGCCAGGCTGCCATCCTAACCGGTGGACTCGGCACTCGGCTGGGCATGCTGACGGCGTCCGTGCCCAAACCTCTGCTGCCCTGCGGCGACCGGCCGTTCCTCGCGTGGCTGTTAAGGGAATTGAGCCGCTTTGGGGTCGAGGAGGTCATCCTGCTGACCGGTCATTTGGCCGATGCGGTCGAAGCCATGCTGCCGTCGATCGAGGCCAGCCTTCCCAAGCCCTTGCGCATTACCTGCAGTCGCGAGGAACAGCCGGCCGGCACTGGCGGCGCCCTGCACCACGCTCGCCAGCATCTGGCGGAGCGGTTCCTCGTCTGCAATGGCGATTCATGGTTCGATTTCAATCTCGCCCGTCTATTGGCCGACGCTGTCCGCGATCCGGAAGACACGATCGGTCGGATCGCCCTGCGGCGTCTCGATGACGCGACGCGTTATGGTGTGGTCGAGACCAACGGCGACTGCATCACTGCTTTTCACGAACGCGATAACCGGAGCCAACCGGGCATTATCAACGCCGGTGTGTATCTGTTCGACCGCCGCGTATTGGATGTGGCGACCCCGGTCTGTTCATTGGAACGCGACGTGATGCCGGCGCTCGCCGCCCGCGGCGCATTACGGGGCACAGTAGCCGACGGGTATTTTATCGATATCGGCATCCCAGCGGATTTGAAGCGAGCACAGACCGAGCTGCCGGCTCGGCTATTTCGCCGCGCGCTATTTTTGAGCTGCAACGTGGTCGCCAAATTCGACCTCGGCGGGGCCGGCGCGCGCGAGCGCTTGGATTTTATACCGGGCGCTCTGACGGTGATCCGGGCGGCATCGGATGCGGGCTGGCACGTCCTTGTCGTGACCGACCAATCCGAAAACGGTCTAGATGATGAAATGGAGTTCGCATCCTTCCGTGGCTGGATGACCGACGGGGTCCGCGCCGCGGGGGGAACGATCGACAACCTGCGTTGCTCCCCCTCAGCTGCGGAGGGTCTGGCCGAGACCTTACGAGGGGACAACAGCTCGCGTGAGCCGACCCCAGCAGCGCTGCTCGACCTTGTGACGCGCTGGCAGCTCAATCCTGCGCGCTGCCTATTCATCGCAGATCGCCCCGGTGACTTGACCGCTGCTGCCGCCGCCGGCATCCCGGCCCGTTTGTATACGGGCGGCGAGCTGGCAGAGTTCGTGGCGCCACTGCTGGAACGTCCTCTTTACTCTCCATGAGAATTCTGATTTTTTAACCGCCAGACCGGGGTCTACCGCCGCCCGGAGTTAATATTGTTCCTCCCTCGCGGAGCGGGGGAGGTGGCGAGCGAAGCGAGCCGGAGGGGGCATCGGGGCATGCGAGCGCCAAACAAGACATTCAGCCGCGCCCGGAAGCTGAGCGGGAAATGAGCTTGCCGGAGATCGTTCTGTGGCAGGCTCTGCGGAAAGGGCGGCTGGCGGGCTTACGCTTTCGCCGGCAACACTCGATCGGACCTTATATCCTCGATTTTTATTGTCCTTCCGCCAGTCTGGCGATCGAGGTCGATGGGTTTGCGCACGATAGCGCCGCTCAGTTGCTCCACGATGAGCGTCGAGAGGCATGGCTCGCGCAACGGAGGGTGACGGTCTTGCGCATCCGCGCCAGTGACGTCTTGAGGGATGAGAGCTTGGAAGCGGTTCTCGTCGCTATCGAGCGAGCCGCCGCCAGCACCCCCTCCGGCGCGCGTCGCTCGCCACCTCCCCCGCGCAGCGGAGGAGGAACCCCCTCTCCTCATTCCGGCAAAGCCACCATCGCCCGCGCAAGCAAACCAGAACGCCAACCAACTCTCGCTTCTGTAGGCGCGCGTCGCCACCGCGCCGTCATCGCCGACTACAACGCCCATCAATATAGGTTAAGTGCCGGTGTCACGGCTCGCAGCTAATCTAGATTTTGTGTCCGCCCTACACCCGCTAACTTCGCTATGCGGCCAGGGCGACGGCGACGGACGAAGCCGAGGCCCGCAAGGGCGGTGCCGAGAATAGCCAGGCTGGTTGGCTCGGGGACGGTGAGAGAGACAACAGCAGTGCTCTGCCCGGGAGCCAGCGGCCCATCCAAATCGGGAACTTGAATGGCGTCTTCCACAGGAAGGCTGCTTTCATTCATGATGTCGAGGGTCGGGAAATTGCTATCCCCGACGAATTGATAGAAGCCGGCATCCGTTATCGTCAATGTGAGTGGTGAGGGATTGTCGGGCGGTATTGGGTTGGTGATCGATTCCGTAACGTTGGATCCGGCGGGTACTGTGAATCGATACCAGAACGGCGTCCCATTGGCATTTCCGGACAGGACGTCGTACTGTGGCGTCGTCAAATCCCCGCCGGTTGTATTAATGCTAATGGCTTCACTCGCCACGAAGACCTTAGTGCCCGCTGCGTCCTGCCAGTATTGTTCTAAGGTAAATAATGATGCCGCTCCATGCGGGACCATCCCGGTCGATTGTTGCGTATACCCTAGATGAGGATAGTCACCCTGAGTTGTATCGGGACCTGAGCCAAACGGCTCGCTCTCAAACACAAGGGTGGTGTTTGCGCCGTTGCTAACGATTGGCGGGTTCATCGGGCTATCTTTTGGCGGAAATGGGTTGCGCCACGAAGACCCCGGCGGAGCCCCCGGTCCGCCACCTGATATTGGTATATCCCCTTGAAGCACGATGACGAATTCAACGGGATCAAAGCCGCTCAGGAATAGGCCCGCTCTCTCATTGACGCCATTGGCACATATGCAACCAGCGTGCGCTACAGTGAACGTGAGAACCGATAACACGCCCGCTAACAGATACGTTCTCTTGGAAACAAAATACCGCATCGTCTCCTCCACCGCGATGGAATAGGTTCGATTCAACCCTCTTCCAGAAATTGTTGTTGTTCGGGATTCTCGCGCAAATTTTGGGCCAACTAGTGGATTGTTAGTATCATACTGAGATCATGGGTATAAATAAGGCAATCGGGACGCTCAACCTGGGATGGACAATGAAAGTGTAAAGTTTTCCGCTCCTGAAAGATTCCTCGACGGCCTGAACCAGAATGTCCTAATATTAACCATGCTATTTTTTCAACGAGTTAACGGCGTACCGCGGGCGTAAAAATTCCGACAATAATCTTTCCGACGAGGAGCCCGGACGGAGGCGTCACCGGTTGGATAAATTTCGCGGTGCCCGACAGACCGCGCCGTTAGGCTGATCGTTCTAAATTTTAGGTATCATCCACCGGGTGTCATTACTTTAAGGAAAACCAACAGAATCTTCGGCGGCGGCGTCGGGCGTTCGCTGCGCGTCTTGGAGGCGCTCGGACGGAGTGTCGGTCTAGAGACGGTTTGCTGAGCGCTCTTTATCAGGCGTCGGTGTCAGCGAGACCCCGCCTTAGTGCCGCCTATCCCATCCCCAGCCTGTGGGAGGCGAGGCGGGCGCCTTCGGCTAATGCTTTGAGCTTGGCCCAGACGACGTCCTCGGCGACGCGGCCCATGCCGGCCGAGGTGTCGAAACCGCAATCGGTGCCGGCGATGACGCGGTGCGGGTCGCCGACGATTTGGGCGATGCGTTCGAGGCGGTCGGCGACGGCTTCGGGGTGCTCGACAAAATTGGTCAGGCTGTCGATGACCCCGGCGATCAAGATCTGGTCACCCGATAGCGGCATCTTTTCAAAGAGTTTGTATTCGTGGGCGTGACGCGGGTTGGCGAACGGCAGGAAAAACGCGCCAACCTTGGCCTGGTAGAGGATCGGCAGGATATCGGCTAACGGCACGTCACTATCGTGCGGGCCCTCGTAATTGCCCCAGCAGACATGGAGCCGCACCTGATCGCGCGGGATGTGGACGAGTGCGGCGTTGATCGTCGTGACGACGCGCTCGACAAAGCCGAGGAAATCGGAGAGCGGCTGATCCTGGTAGGAGAGGTGGCGTTCGAGCGCCAGATCGGGGCAATCGAGCTGCAGGAGAAAGCCGGCATCGACGATCGCTTCGTACTCCTCGCGCAATGCCATGCCGAGATCGTCGAGATAGGCTTTTTCGGTCGGGTAATGCTCGTTCTTCATCGCGCCGGCGATGATGCCGGGCGAGGGTGCGGTCAAAAACGGCTCGACAAAATGCGTGCCGGTATCGGCGAGGGCGGCGCGGAAATCGGCGATTTCGGCCTCGACCGCCTCGCGGCCGAGATAGCGCACCGGGCCGATCGCCTTTGGCGGCCCCATGTTGCTGACCGCCTCGCGGGAAGCGAGTTGCTCCTCCATAATGCGGCGGAACACCGGATAGCGCAGCGCATCGGCGCGGGTGCGGCGCTGCCACGATCCGCCAAACCCACTCATGCGATGACGGATGTGCAGGAAAAACCCTTCGCGCTGCTGCTCGCCGTTGTTGGCGATATCGACGCCGGACTCGGCCTGCTTTTTGACGACCCAGCGCAGCGCCTCCTTGCCAAGCCGGTCGAGTTCGGCCGGATCGACCGATTCGCCGCGCGCCCGGCGAATGTGCAGCCGGGTCAGCTCCGGCGGCCGCGGCAGGCTGCCGGTATGCGTGGTCAGGATACGGTCTTCGCTGCGGCGCATCGTCGCTTTCCTCCCGATTATCCAACCAGTTGTGGCGCTTAGCAGCCCGGAGCGCGGTCCCCGTCCGGCGCTGCTAAGAACAACTCGCTTGCGTCCGAGACGCCAAGCTCTTAGATTGCGCGCATTAGCGCAACAACTGAAAGGAGGTGATCCTGTGTCTAGCCTTAAACCGCGGTCCATCGCTGCCGTGACCAGGATCTCTTCTGTGGAGATCGGCGCCTGATCTAGGGCGCGACGGTTTGCGGCCGCAAAGGCCGCCGTTTCGGCGGAGGGGTCGTCCCACGGGGCGGCCCTTCTTCTTTTTCGGGTCCGCGCTGGCTTCACGCTTGGCCGCTCTCGGTCCGTCAGCATAAAACCAGAGTCGATACCGCCTCGGCGCGAGGAGTGACCCCATGCCCGATACGATAACGACGAACTCGCCGATCATCGCCGCCTATCGCGCCGCAACCCCGGGATCGGCCGCCGCTGCGGCCAAGGCGAGCGCGCTGTTCCCGAGCGGCATCACTCACGATTCGCGCTATATCGAACCCCACGGGCTCTACATCACCCGCGCCAAGGGTCCCCGTAAGTGGGATATCGACGGCAACGAATATGTCGACTATTTCGGCGGCCACGGCGCCTTGTTGCTCGGCCATTCGCACCCCAAGATCGTCGCGGCGGTGCATGAACAGATCGAGCGCGGGACGCATTACGGCGCCAGCCACGAGACCGAGATCGCCTGGGCGGAGTGGGTGCTGAAACTGGTCCCGTCGGCCGAGCGGGTGCGGTTTACCTCTTCGGGCACCGAGGCCACCTTGATGGCGGTGCGGCTCGCCCGCGCCTTTACTGGTAAGTCAAAAATCATCCGCTTTAAGCATCATTTTCACGGCTGGCACGATCACATGACCTCGGGTTTTGCCAACCATTTCGACGGCAGTCCGACGACCGGCGTGCTGCCGGGGGTGGCTGGCAATATACTTTTGGCCGAGCAGAACGATGTTGACGGGTTGGCACGGCTGTTCGCACAGCATGACGATGTCGCCGCGGCGATCCTCGAACCGACCGGCGCCCATGGTGCGCGGCTACCGATCGACCCGCAATTCTTGCACGCGTTGCGCGAATTAACCCGCCAGTTCGGTGTGTTGCTGATCTTTGACGAAGTCGTGACCGGGTTTCGTGTTTCTCCCGGCGGCGCACAGGCCGAATACGGCATCACTCCCGATCTGACGACGCTCGCGAAAATCTTGTCGGGCGGCCTGCCCGGAGGTGCGGTCGCCGGGCGAAAGGATATCCTCGACCTGCTCGACTTTCAGGTGACCAAGGCTGCCGACCGCGAAAAGATCGCCCATCCCGGCACCTTCAACGCCAATCCGCTGTCGGCTGCGGCGGGGGCTGCGGCGTTGGAGATCGTCGGGACTTCGGACGCCTGCGCCCGCGCCAACCGTTATGGCGAGAGCTTGCGCCGGCATATCAACGAAGTATTCGAGGAGGAGCGGGTGCCGTGGGCAGCCTACGGCACTTTCTCGATGCTGCACATCTTCACCAATCCCGACCATGTCGCGTTCAGGCCGACCGAATTCGATCCGCATCAGCAGCCGACCGCGGCCCTGACCGGCAATCGCCAAGCCGACATCGTCCACAAATTGCGGCTGGCGATGATGACGAACGGCGTCGATTTCAGCGCCAGCCCGGGCGGCCTGGTCTCCGCCACCCACGGCGAAGCCGAGCTTGAAGACACGGTCGCAGCATTGCGCAAGACCGTGCATGCGCTCAGGCAGGAAGGCGAGATCTGACGCTGGCGGCGACCGCAAACCGTTGTGGATAACCAATGAAAGCCGGGGGCAAATAACGTAATCTGCGGGCAAATGATTTTCGACTATCAGCGAAACATTTGTAGAACGCCATCATGACGAGCGAGATCGACAACGACGAGCTGTTCGAGATGGCGAACCTGTTTCCGGCTGACACCGGGTTGCCAATGGTAATCTGGGCGTCGGAGCGCGGCCACGCCCGCCACGATGTGCGGATCAAGGTCAACCAATCGCATGGGACGCGGATGTTACCGGGCAACCTCGCGACGGTTGCGGTGCGCCCGGCGCCACGGCTGGTCACTGGGCAATTATCGACTGCCGATCTGCAGCTGGTCAGCCAATGGATCGCGTTCAACGAACAGGCTCTCATTGATTACTGGGAATACCGGATCAGCACTCCCGAATTTGTTCGTCGCTTGCAGAAGCTGTCGCCATAGCGCGAGATCACGAGGCCACGTCCCCAGCGATATTAGCGAGGGTTTTGGCGGCGGTGCGACTTCCGAGCCGTCGGCCCGGCCATCGCGAGCTTGGGTTCAGTCGTCGAAACCCCATCTCTAAGCGCACCCCGAACCGCACGCTTGAGCCGACCCTAGTTCCTGCTTTATTCTCTTATCGTGTCGCAAGCCTTCTCCTTTCATCCCGCTGTCGCTGCCTGGTTTGAGCGCAGCTTCCCCGGGCCGACCGCGGCCCAGGCTGCAGCTTGGCCAGCGATCCGGGCCGGGCAAGATGTCCTGATCGCCGCCCCAACCGGTTCCGGCAAGACGCTCGCCGCCTTTCTCGCGGCAATCGACGGGCTCGTCCGGCAGGGGGTAGCTGGCGAACTCTCCGACGAGACCCAGATCGTTTATGTCTCGCCGCTAAAGGCGTTGTCGAACGACATCCGCAAAAACCTCGAAGCGCCGCTCTTCGGCATACGCGAGGCGTTGAGCGAACAGGACCTGCCGGATGTCGAGATCCGCAGCTGGGTGCGAACCGGCGATACCCCCGCGGGCGAGCGCCAGCAGATGGGCCGCCGGCCGCCCCATATCGTCGTCACCACGCCCGAATCGCTCTACATCTTGCTCGGCTCCAATTCCGGCCGGGCAATGCTGAAGACCACCCGGACCGTTATCGTCGACGAAATCCATGCCGTAGCCGGCAACAAGCGCGGCAGCCATCTCGCCGTGTCCTTGGAGCGGCTTTGCGCAGTCGTCGGCGACCGGGTGCTGCGGATCGGCCTTTCGGCGACCCAGAAGCCGATCGAACTCGTCGCGCAGTTTCTGGTGGGTGCGGCCGGCGGTGACTGCACGATCGTCGACACCGGTCACCGGCGCGCCCGCGATCTGGCGATCGAGGTGCCGTCTTCGCCGCTCGAGCCTGTCATGTCCGGCGATGTCTGGCGTGAAAACTATGACCGCCTCGCCGAATTGGTGCGCGAGCACCGCACCACTTTAGTGTTTGTCAACACCCGGCGGATGGTCGAGCGGGTGACGCGGCATCTGTCCGAGCGCGTCGGCGCCGATCAGGTGACGGCGCATCACGGCAGCCTCGCCAAGGAACTGCGCCTCGACGCCGAGCAACGGCTGAAGAATGGGGCGTTAAAGGCATTGGTCGCGACCGCCTCGCTCGAACTCGGCATCGATATCGGTGAGGTCGATCTCGTCTGCCAACTGGGCTCGCCGCGTGCGATCGCGACGTTCTTGCAGCGCGTCGGGCGCTCCGGCCACGCGGTCGACGGCACCCCGAAGGGGCGCCTTTTCCCATTGTCGCGCGACGAACTCGTCGAGTGCGCAGCCTTGCTCGATGCGGTGCGCCGCGGCGAGCTCGACCGGCTGACGATCCCGGAAGGCCCGCTCGATGTATTGGCACAGCAGATCGTCGCCGAGGTCGCGGCCCAGGAATGGAGCGAGGACGCGCTGTTCGCGCTGTTTCGCCGGTCGTGGCCGTTCCGCGATCTCAAGCGCGAGGATTTCGACAGCGTCGTGGCGATGCTGGCCGGGGGCTTCACGACCCGGCGCGGCCGCCGCGGCTCACTGATCCATCACGACGCGGTCAACGGCCGGCTGCGCGGCCGACGCGGGGCGCGGCTGACGGCCCTGACCTCGGGCGGTACCATCCCCGACAACGCCGATTACCAGGTCATGCTGGAGCCCGAAAACCAGGCGATCGGCACGGTCAACGAGGATTTCGCGGTCGAGAGCCTCGCCGGCGACATCTTTCAGCTCGGTAACAAATCGTACCGCATCCTGCGGGTCGAGCGCAGCACCGTTCGCGTTGCCGATGCCGAGGGCATGGCGCCGAACATCCCGTTCTGGCTTGGCGAAGCGCCCGGGCGCAGCGACGAGCTGTCGGCCTCGGTGTCGCGCCTGCGCCAGGAGATTGCCGCGCGATTGCCAGAACGAGCGGAAAGCGAATCTCCTCATCATTTTAAAGAACCCTCTCCTTCCCCGGGGGCGGAGAGGCGGGCAAAGAATTGGCTGGTCGACGAAATCGGCATTGCCGAGGCGGCAGCCGATCAACTCGTGGACTATTTGGCAACGGCGCGGGCGGCGCTCGGTGTCCTGCCGACCCACGACACGATCGTCATCGAGCGGTTCTTCGATGCGGTCGGCGGCATGCAACTCGTCGTCCATTCGCCCTATGGCAGCCGGATCAACCGCGCCTGGGGTTTGGCGTTGCGCAAGCGGTTTTGCCGCAAATTCAACTTCGAGATTCAAGCGGCCGCGACCGAGGACAACATCGTGCTGTCCTTAACGACGGCGCACAGCTTCGATCTCGCTGAGGTCCAGCGCTATCTGCATTCGGCGAGTGTCCGCAAGCTCTTGACCGAAGCGGTGCTTGACGCGCCGATGTTCATGACGCGCTGGCGCTGTGTTGCCGGCGTCGCATTGTCATTGCCCCGGTTTCGCGGTGGGAAAAAAATTCCTCCGGCCCTGACCCGGATGGATGCCGAGGATTTGTTGGCGGCGATCTTCCCCGACCAGATCGCCTGCGCCGAAAACCTTACCGGCGCCCGCGAGATCCCCGATCACCCGCTGGTGCGCCAGACGATCGCCGATTGCCTCGACGAGGCGATGGACGCAGCCGGCCTGGAGCGGCTCCTTGCCGCAATCGAAGCCGGCGATATCCGCATCGTCGGACGCGACCTGGTCGAACCGTCGCCGCTGGCGCTCGAAGTGTTGGCGGCACGGCCTTATGCGTATCTCGACGATGCACCGCTCGAAGAGCGTCGCACGCAGGCGGTCATGGCGCGCCGTTGGCTCGCCCCCGAAGAAGCCGAGGAACTCGGTCGGCTGGATCCCCAGGCGATCGAGCGGGTGCGCCAGGAAGCCTGGCCCGAGCCGGCCAATGCCGACGAACTCCACGATGCGCTCGACTGGCTCGGGTTTGTCACCGCAGAAGAAGCCGAAGGCGAGCCCGGCTGGCGCGCATGGCTCGATGAACTCGTCCGCGACCGCCGGGTGACGCGATTTGATGGGCGATTATGGATCACGGCGGAGCGGCTGCCCTTGTTCCGCGCATTGTGGCCGGATGCGTCTCTCGATCCGCCGATCGCCGCCCCCGCCGTCTACGAAAATCAGTGGCCGCGCGAGGAGGCGCTGGTCGAAATCCTGCGCGGGCGATTGGAAGGGCTCGGGCCGGTGACCAAAGCGGCATTCGCCGCAACCCTGAGGCTCGATGACAGTGAAATCGCCGGCGCGCTCGCAGCGTTGGAAGGCGAAGGCTTTGCACTGCGCGGCCGGTTTACGCCGGACGGCGATCAGGAGGAATGGTGCGAGCGGCGGCTTCTCGCACGTGTTCACCGCTACACGATCGGCCGGCTGCGCGCCGAGATCGAACCCGTCGCGGCGCGCGACTTCTTGCGCTTTCTGTTCGAATGGCAGCGGGTGGCGCCCGACGCTCGAATGGAGGGGCCGGATGCGCTCGAAGCCGTCATCGGCCAGCTCGAAGGGTTTCAAGCCCCGGCCGGGGCGTGGGAGACCGAGATTCTGCCGGCGCGCGTCGCCGATTACGAACCCGCCTGGCTTGATGATCAATGCCTCGCCGGCCGCGTCGCTTGGGCCCGGCTACGGCCTCCGCCCGCGGGACGGGCCAACGAGCGCGGCGCCTCACCCGTGCGGGCAACCCCGATCGCGTTGCTGCCGCGCCGCTATGTGCCGATCTGGGCGTCGTTGTCGCCAACCCCCGAGACGGCACGGCCGAGCGCCAAGGCGCGAGCGGTGGCCGATTGTATCCGCGAGCACGGCGCGTCGTTTTTTGACGAATTGGTCGAGGGCTCGCATCTGCTCGGCCCGCAAGTCGAGGAGGCGTTGGCCGAATTGGTAGCGCTTGGGGTCGTCAATTCGGACAGCTTTGCCGGATTGCGCGCGTTGCTGATGCCGTCTGAGAAACGGTCACGGCGTCGTCGCCGGCCGATCTTCGGCATGGCCGATGCCGGCCGCTGGGCCTTGGCGCGGCGCGGCAATCCGCGGCCCGTCAACGAGATCGTGGAGCACATCGCGCGAGCGTTGTTGCGCCGCTATGGCGTCGTCTTCTGGCGGATGCTCGAGCGCGAGGCTTCGTGGCTGCCACCGTGGCGCGACCTGCTGCGGGTCTATCGCCGGCTCGAGGCGCGCGGCGAAATTCGCGGCGGCCGGTTTGTTGCAGGTTTTGCCGGCGAGCAATTTGCCCTCCCCGACGCAATCGGCTTACTGCGGGAAGTTCGGCGCAAGCCGGCTGGTGATGTCTGGGTATCGCTGTCGGGCGCCGACCCGCTCAACCTCGTCGGCATTCTGACCCCCGGACCAAAGCTCGCCGCGTTTACTGCAAACCGCGTCTTGTACCGCGACGGCCTGCCGCTCGCGCTTCAGTCGGGCGGTGAAGTACAATTCCTCGATACCCTGGACGCGGCCGGCCAGTGGCAGGCGCGCAAGGCGTTGCTGCGCAGCGCCGCCCCCGCGGTACTAGTCGACCTGGCCTGAGGCGCGAAGCCGGTAATTTCACCCCGAGGATGAGAAGCCGCCATCCACCGGGATCGCGGCGCCGGTAATAAAATCCGAGGCGGCCGAGGCAAGAAATACGGCCACCCCGGCGAGGTCTTCGGGCTTGCCCCAACGTCCCGCCGGGGTGCGCGCCAAAACCCGCTCGTGCAAACCGGCGACCTGTTGCCGCGCATCCCGGGTCAAATCGGTGTCGATCCAGCCGGGGAGCACGGCATTGACCTGAATATTATCTGGGGCCCAGGCTGCAGCCAATGACTTGGTCAATTGCAGCAACCCGCCCTTGCTGACCGAGTAGGGCGCGGCATAAGCAGCACCGAAAAGCGAAAACATCGACCCGATATTGATGATCTTACCGCCGCCGGCCTGCTTCATCGCCGGATACGCTGCCTGCGAGCAGATAAAGGCGCCCGTCAAATTGGTGTCGAGAACCGCGTGCCATTCGGCTGCGGTGTATTCTGCAGGGGGTTTGCGGATCGACCTTCCGGCATTGTTGACGAGGATGTCGAGCCGGCCGAGGCGATCGAGGGTCGTCGCAACGAGGGCTCGGCATGAACTCTCGTCGGCTGCATCAAACGGAATAAAGCAGGTCTCCCGCCCCAGTTCGGCGAGCGCCTTTTCCGACTTTGCCGGGTTGCGGGCGGCGATAACGATCCGGGCGCCGGCGGCGGCAAGCCCGCGCGCCATGCCGAGTCCGATGCCGCCATTGCCGCCGGTAACGATCGCCACGCGGCCGGTCAGATCGAACAGCATCATCCGGGGATTGCGGTCGCGGATGTATGGGTGGCGCGTGTGTCTCTTAGTACACGCCCTTAAGCGGGGTCGTGTCGCGCTTCTCGACCGTAGCACCGGCATTGCCGGTGTCGCCGTAATCGAGCAGCCTGTTGGACAGGCTCTGCGAACCCACCATTCCCGAGGGATCCGGCGTCTGGCTGTTGCCACCGATGTTGGGGAGACCGTTTTCGCTGGCGCGCAGTCGGAGATCGGCGGCCTGCTTCCCAGGAACACCAGGGCCAGCCTGTTCCATGATCTGTTCCGCCTGTTTTTGGGTGCTCTCTTCCTGGGGCCGCGGCGCACCTGGCTCCGGAGGACGCAGATTGAAGTCGGGCGGAATTGTCAGCGGCGCGCGCAACTCGACCGCAAATTCGTCAGGAATTGTCTGGTCCAGCCCGATCATCTGCTTGACGTCGCTGCATGCGGAAAGCGACGCCGCCCCGGCCAGGCCAACAATGCAAAGCGCGAGATGACCGCGGCCCGCGCCCCAAAGCGGGTGATATTTGCTCATGCCGATAACCCCTCCCGTTTGTTTTTTTAATGCGCTTCGCGACGGAGAAGCAAGCTTTCAAACAACATCGCCGCGACCCCAAGACAAATCGCACTATCGGCCAAGTTGAATGCGGGCCAATGGTAATTCCCGATATGAAAATCTAGGAAATCGACGACCGCACCATAGCGAATCCGATCGACGACGTTGCCGATGGCGCCGCCGACAATCAATCCGATGGCAACAGCCAGGAGCGGGCTGCTAACGCGGCTGAGCCAATAAATCAGCCCGGCAATGATGACCACCGCGGCAAGCGAGAACAGGACGGCATTGAGGCCGGCCCCGCTGCCGGGACCCGCATTGAACATGCCAAAGCTCATGCCGCGGTTGAATGTCAGAACTAGGTTGAAGAACGGGGTGAACCTGTCGCCGCTAAACGCCTGACTGGCAAAATGCGCGAGAACCAGCGCCTTGCTGAGCTGATCGAGGATCGCGACAATGATTGCCGTGGCGAGCCCCAGCTTCAGCATCACCCGGCGCTCGCCATGGCGGCCCCAGTGCTCGCAGCATCGATCACGTCGGCGCAACGGCGGCACAGATCGGGGTGGCCCGGCACATGGCCGACCTCGGGCAGTACCCGCCAGCAGCGCTCGCAGCGCTCACCCGCAGCCGGCGACACGCGCACCCCGATCTCCGAAACATCCGGGAGCGTGAAGGCGTCCTCCGGCGGCGGCCCCAGGCGCACCGTGCCGGCCGAAGTGATGCACAACTCGGCCAAATCGATATTGTGGAGGAGGTCAGTCAACCGCTCGGGGATGTAGACCTCGACGGCGGCCTGCAAACTTGATCCGAGCCGCTTGGCGCCGCGTTCGAGCTCTAATGCGCCGGTAACGACCCGGCGCAAATCGCGCAATTGCGCCCACCGCCCGGCCAGCGCCGGATCGTTCCATTCGGCAGGGATATCGGCGAACAGTTCGAGGTGGACGCTGCGCCCCGGCGTATCGCCATGGCGGGCAAGCCAAGCCTCTTCAGCCGTAAAGCAGATGACGGGAGCGAGCCAGCGCGCCAGCGCGTCAAAGGTGCGGTCAAGGGCCGTGCGCAATGCCCGCCGGCCGATGTCGTCGGGGTTGTCGCAATAAAGCCGGTCTTTGCGGATGTCGAAATAAAAGGCCGACAGATCGACCGCGCAAAAATTGTGGAGCGCGGTAAACATGTCGTGGAAATCGAACCGCTCGATCGCACCCCGTACGACTTGGTCGAGTTCCGTCAATCGATGCAGGACCCAGCGCTCGAGCTCCGACATCATCTCGACGCCGACCGCCTCGCGTGGTTCAAACCCGGCGAGCGCCCCCAACAGATAGCGCAACGTGTTGCGCAGCCGGCGATAAACATCGCTCTGATGCTTCAGGATCTCGGGCCCGATGCGAAGATCCTCGGAATAGTCCGATCCGACCACCCACAACCGCAGGATGTCGGCGCCGCTCTGCTGCATGATGTCCTGCGGGGCGACGACATTGCCGAGCGATTTCGACATCTTGCGGCCCTGCTCGTCGAGCACGAAACCGTGGGTCAGCACAGCTTCGTAGGGAGCGCGGCCGCGGGTGCCGCAGGATTCGACCAGCGATGACTGAAACCAGCCGCGATGCTGGTCCGAGCCTTCGAGATAAAGCGAGGCCGGCCAGCGCAACTCCGGCCGTTGTTCGAGCACGAAGGCGTGCGTCGACCCCGAATTCGAACCACACCTCGGCGATATCGGTAACCTTTTCCCATTCCGCCGGGTCGTAGGCGTTGCCAAGAAATTGCGAAGCGTTGGCGCGGAGCCAGACATCCGAACCCTCTTGCTCGACCGCGGCGGCGACGCGCTCGATAACCGCCGCGTCACGCAACGGCTCGCCGGTGTCGCGATGGGTAAAGACCGGGATCGGCACGCCCCAGACGCGCTGCCGCGATACGCACCAATCGGGCTTGCTCTCGATCATCGCCTCAATGCGATTGCGCGCCTGCGCTGGGACCCAGCGGGTTTCGGCGATCGCGGCGAGCGCCTTCTCGCGCAACCCGTTTGCCGCCATGCTGATGAACCATTGCGGCGTGTTGCGGAAGATCAGCGGCGCCTTCGACCGCCACGAATGTGGATAAGAGTGAACCAGCACCCCCCGCGCCAACAGGCCGCCGGCGGCGTCGACCGCGGCGATCACCGCCTCGTTGGCGTCACCCGGCTTGCCGTCAGGCCGATAAACCACGCGGCCGGCGAACAGCGGCACTCCCGGCAAGTAAACCCCATCCGGCCCAACCCTGTCGGGGACCAGCAACCCGTTTGCCTGACCCAGCTCAAAATCGTCGGCGCCGTGACCGGGGGCGATATGGACAAGACCGGTGCCATGATCGGCTTCGACAAAGGTGGCCGGCAGCAACGGCACGTCGAATTCATAGCCTTGGCCGGCGAGTGGATGGCGCGCCACTGTCCCGGCAAGTGCCGCGCCGGGGAAGCGCGCCATGACCGAGTAACTCTCGATGCCCGCGCGGGCGGCGACCTCGTCGGTCAGCGGCCCCGCGACCAGCAGGGTCTCGCCCGGATGTGCGCGGCTGCCTTCGGTCGCCTTATCGACCCTCATCGCGACATAATCGAGCGCCGCGCTGAACGCGATCGCGCGGTTGCCGGGCAAGGTCCAGGGCGTCGTGGTCCAGATCAGAGCCGACGCGCCGACGAGCTCCGGCAGACCTGTCGTGACAATCGGAAACCGCACCCAAACCGTCGTCGAGCGGTGGTCATGATACTCGACCTCAGCCTCGGCGAGCGCGGTCTGCTCGACCACCGACCATAAGACCGGCTTGGAGCCGCGATAAAGCCCGCCATTGACCAGGAATTTGCCGATCTCGCGGACAATCTGCGCTTCGGCCGAATAGGCCATCGTCGTGTACGGATTGGCCCAGTCGCCGACCACGCCCAGACGCTCGAATTCGGCTTTTTGCACCTCGATCCAATGCGCCGCGAACTCGCGGCATTCTTGGCGGAACTGGTCGACCGGCACGCTGTCCTTCGACAATTTTCGCGCCCGGTATTTCTCCTCGATCATCCACTCGATCGGCAGGCCGTGACAGTCCCAGCCCGGCACATAGGGCGCGTCGCGGCCCAGCATTTGTTGCGATCGGTTGACGACGTCCTTCAGGATCTTGTTCAGCGCATGGCCGATATGGAGATGGCCGTTGGCGTAAGGCGGGCCGTCATGCAGCACAAATTTTTCGCGGCCGGCAGCGCTCTCGCGCAACCTCCGGTAGAGGTCTATTTCCGTCCAGCGCGCAAGAAGCAGCGGCTCGCGCTTTGGCAGGTCGCCGCGCATCGGGAAGTCGGTTTTGGGCAAAAAGACGGTGGGGCGATAATCCGTCGGCATCATTAACCTCTGGAGGGCTGCGAATAGATAAAACGATCCCCGATCCTCAACCGAGGATCGGGCCGGTAATTCGCAAAGTCCAGCCGTGACGCCGTTTCATGACCGTCATATAACAGCCGCTCCAGACAAATTCGAGAGGCTCGGGAACCCCGACTTACCGCGCGCCCGCGCCCGACTTAGCCGGTTCGGTTCACGTCGGCGGAGAGGATCGTCGCCAGCTTGCGTTCGAGGCCGTCAGCCGCAGCGTCGGTTTTGGGCACTGCTCGTTCCCGAGTGCTTTAGCTTGCCCGATCATAACATCGGGGATGCTTCCAGGGCGATTTAGATCGCTTCGCGATCGCGCTCTAGGGCATCACCCTCGCCTGCATGATGAGCTCGGCACCCTGTTTACCGGTTCCCGTGCATGGGATAATGAAAACTCGCCTCGTGACGCAGCAAGCAATGGAGAAAATTAGATGGGCTATACACTCGAGCAACTGAGCGCGGAAATCCGCCACGCCCTTCAGACGGATGACGGGCCTGCCGGCAAACAGGCAGTGTGCGCGCTGGTATCGAAGGTGTTGCTGGACAAAGAATTCGTCGCCCAGCACCTAACCGCGGACCAATGCCAGCCACGCAAGGTATTGTACGAGGATCCGGAGCTGGGCTTTTGCATCTGCGGGCATGTTTACGAGACCGCCGCTCACGGAACGCCGCACGATCACGGCTCAAGCTGGGCAATCTACGGGCTCGCGGTCGGGGATACCGAAATGACCGATTGGCGCATCGTTCAGCCTGGCGATGGGGCCAACCCAACCCTGGTCGCGCCGGAGCGGAGCTATGTGCTTCAGCCGGGCGACGCGCATTTCTATGATGTCGGTATGGTGCACTCGCCAAAACGCGACGGTCTGACCAAGTTGGTGCGCATCGAGGGCGCCAACCTCGATCACATCAAGCGCTCGAACATCAAGGCGGCCTGAGCGCGGCGTCATATCCCCCCGCCTCGTGTCATTCTGAGCCAGCCGCCACCTAAAAGCTGACCCGGGCATAACGTGGTCCTGTCGCACGACGATCGGCCGACTAACCCTTAGCGGTCAGTGATAGCGGGCGGCTACTAGGGTTGAATACGGGTCTTCGGCTGACTGGTCTTAACGCACGGGAATGCTAAGCTGGCTCGAAGGCTCGTCGAGACCGTGATAGTGAGACTCGAATGCTCCAGCCGCGTTCCGCCTTTGCATCGCTGGTGCTGATCGCGGTTGTCATCGGCGCCGGTGCCGCCGCGTTTGCATATACGGCCGGATGGTTCTCGCCGCAGCGCCTCACCCCGGCTAAGCTGGTGGCTGCGCTGGCGCCGCCGACGGGCCCGGCGCTCGGCCATCGCCGAAACCATGCCAAAGGTATCTGCTTCACCGGCGTGTTCGAAGCAAATGGGGCTGGGTCGGCGCTCTCAAAGGCTCAGGTTTTCACCCGCGGCCAGTATCCGGTCCTCGGACGCTTCAATCTCGCCACTGCCGATCCGAACGCGCCGGATGCGACGGTTCGAGTGCGGGGCATGGGACTGCAGATTGCGACGCCGGACGGAGAGGTGTGGCGTAGCGCGATGATCAACGCGCCTGTCTTCCCGGTGTCGACGCCGCAAGGATTTTACGAGCTGTTGATTGCCTCGGCGAGCAAAGACCCGAACGCGCTCAAGACTTTTGTAGCCACGCATCCCGAGATTGCGACGTTCGGCGCCTGGGACAAGGACGGGCAGTGGACCGGCAGCTACGCCGAAGAGCGCTACAACAGCCTCGACAGCTTTGTCTTCACAGACGGTTCCGGCGCGGAGAATACGGTGCGATGGTCGCTGTTGCCGGCGGCGCAACCGGTTGCAATCTCGCCCGACGATCTCGCGAAGCGTGGCCCCGACTTCCTCGAACAGGAGATCACCGAGCGGGTCCGCGGTGGGCCGCAGCGCTGGACCATGGTGGTAAGCCTCGCCAATCCGGGCGATCCCACCGCCGACCCGAGCAAGGCATGGCCGAAGGACCGCCGCGCCATTGAGGTCGGCACGCTCACGGTGCAACAGATAGAAGCCGAGCGGGACGGCCCATGCCGCGAGATCAATTTTGATCCGAGCATCCTGCCGTCCGGCATGCGGACCTCCGACGACCCGTTCCCGGCCGCGCGGTCGGCTGCCTATATGAGGTCATACGACCTACGCACAGCCGAGGCCAAGGACTATCCCCGAACTGCCGTGGGCGCCAAGCCATGATTGGGACCCGCCAACGCTTCACCCCGCTGCAGCGCCTGCTGCACTGGCTAATGGCGGTTTGCATCTTGGCCATGCTGTTTATTGGCGTCGGCATGGTATCCACCGTCATGCCGAAGTACCTGACGCTCGTCTCGATCCACAAGCCGCTCGGCATCGCAATTCTGGTGCTCGCTGTGATCCGCTTGGCGGTACGCCTGCGCTACGGTACCCCGCCGCTGCCGGCCGACCTGCCCGAGCCGATGAAGCTCGCGGCCCAGCTGTCGCATTATGCACTCTACGCCCTGATGATCGGCATGCCGTTGATCGGTTGGGGGATGCTGTCGGCGGCCGCCTACCCGGTCGTGCTGTTCGGGGGCGTGTACCTACCAGCGATCCTACCGCAGAGCGACAGCCTGCATACCCTGCTCTGGGATGCGCATTTCTACCTTGCTTTTGTGTTCTTCGCCTTGATCCTGCTGCATGTCGCGGCGGCGCTGTTCCACGCGCTCGTGCGGCGCGACGGCGTATTCGAGGCAATGGCGCCGGTGTCGACCCACCACCACGCCGTGCCTGCCGAGTGATCGGCCGGGCCGAGAGGCGCTAGCTCCGCCGTACACGCGGACCGGGCTCATACCACCTCGAGAACCGGACTGCGGTCGGGACCTAGAGGAAGAGGACGGGCTGGCGCTCAGGTTCAACGTCGTCCGCCGCGAGTGAAGATAACGAGAGGCCGAGGAGCCGAACGCCTTTCGTGACGGGGAAAACAGGTTCGAGCAGCGCCTCGCCGATCACCGCAAGTTCGCCGCGTGTCGCGATCTGCGTCTGGCCGGTGCGGCTTCGGGTGATTTGCCGGAAGTTGGCGAACTTGACTTTGAGCGTCACGGTTCGCCCACGGATACAGGAGCGCTCGCAATACTCCCAGACTTTGGCGATGATTTCTCCGAGAGCGTCCTTCGCGGCGTCATGGGTCAAGAGATCGGCGGGAAACGTATTTTCGGCCCCGACGGATTTTCGAATGCGATCGGCGCGGACCGGCCGCTCGTCGATAGCCCACGCAGCCCAATAATAATATGCGCCCATTTTCCCGAAATGTTGCTGCAGGAAGGCCAAGGCCTGCGCCCTGAGGTCGAGCCCGGTCTCGATCCCGAGTTGCTTCATTTTCTTGGCGGTCGCGGGACCGACGCCATGAAACTGCCTGACCGGCAAGGTCTCGACAAAGCCAGGTCCCATTTCGGGAGTGATCACGAACAGCCCGTCAGGCTTGCGGTGATCCGAAGCGAGCTTGGCGAGGAATTTGTTGTAGGAGACCCCGGCCGAGGCTGTGAGCTCAGTTTCGGCACGGACCCTTGCGCGGATTTCTTGCGCGATCCTTGTCGCCGAACCGACGCCCTTGAGGTTTTGGGTCACATCGAGATACGCCTCGTCGAGCGATAATGGCTCGATGATCGGCGTGTATTCCGCGAAGATCTGCCGGATTTGCTCGGAGATCGCTTTGTAGGCATCGAACCGCGGCCTTACGAAGATCAGATCCGGGCATTTGCGCTTGGCTGTAACCGACGGCATCGCGGAGTGCACGCCGAACTTGCGCGCTTCGTAGCTCGCGGCCGCGACGACGCCGCGCTCCCTCGATCCGCCGACCGCGACGGGCTTCCCGCGCAATTCCGGATTATCGCGCTGTTCAACCGACGCATAGAACGCATCCATATCGATATGGATGATTTTGCGCGGCCTGGGCGCCGCCTCGGCCGTGGGGCCTGAGCCGTCTTCCGTCGCCACTTGCAGCCTCTCCCGATCCCATCCGGTGAGAGCATGGGTGCGCAGATCTTATCAGCCTCGATGATCAGGTGCTCGCGGTATTACGGTCGGCGCGCCGGAGCAAACCGAAACGCCTCGGGTACCTGCCGACAGTTCTATGGAAACAGAGTTCGGCCAGAGCGCAACCACGCTTGCGTGGGACAGCGATCGGCGTCTGCCGCGGAACTGGACCGGATCACGCCGGTAAAGCGATAGCCGCGGCCGAATTCGGTATGGATGAAATCGCGGTCGGCGCCGAGCGCTTTACGCAACGCCGATATCTGAACCTTGAGGTTTTCCTCCGACACCACGATGCCAGGCCATACCTGGCTCAGAAGCTCGTTTTTTGAAACGAGCGAACCATCGGCCTCCAACAGGACCAGCAGCAGATCGAAGGCGCGCGTGCCAAGCTCGACTGGGATTCCATCGGCGAGCAGCTGGCGCTGCCGTAACAGCACGCGGAAGCGGCCGAATTCTAAAGCGGCATCAACGGTTGCCGGGCTCGACCGGTTGGCGCCACGCGGCACTGCGATTTCACCCCAGAGGGCGGGCTCTGGATCAGCATACATGTTCACGGCTGCCCATCGGCTTGCGTTGCGGCGCCTTGCAATTTGGCGCGGCTTCGTCCGTAGATTGCGTCGGTGCATGAGCGCCTTCCAAACAAAGGTTAGAATGTCGCGATCAAAGCTAAGCGAGCGCACTGGACCGAGCTATTGCATCTGCGGATGCTGGAATGCCGCTTGAGAATCAGTCCTATTAAACTTTGGTTTAGGATCGCGCCGGAGGAGCGCGGTGCGGCCGAATTAGGCGGGTCTCAGCGGAAGCGCGCCGGGCCGCGGCGAACCCTGGACGAGAGGCGAACGGCCGATTGGATTGGCACTGTACGTAGCCTAGCTCTGAGATTTTTCTCCGGTGAGGCTCAGCCTGTCGGCCATCCGGGCTAAATCAGGCAGAGAAGCTGCCTGCATCTTTCGCATGACCTGACCACGGTGAACTTTTACCGTGATTTCGCTGACGCCGATCTCATACGCGATCTGCTTGTTGAGGCGACCGGCCGCCACCAGGGCCATCACCTCACGCTCGCGCGGGGTAAGCGTGTCGAACCGCGCCCGCAATCCGGCGATGGCCTTTTCGGCCTCCAGCCAGCCGCGGTCGTGCGCGATGCCAAGCTGAATCGCGTCAAGCAAATCTTGGTCCCGGAACGGCTTGGTCAGGAATTCGATCGCTCCGCCCTTCATCGCCGTGACGGACATCGGGACGTCGCCATAACCGGTAATAAAGATGATCGGGAGGTGAATGTTGGTGGCGGCGAGCTCTCGCTGAAAGTCTATACCGCTTCTCCCGGGCAGCCGCACATCGAGGACTAGGCAGGTGGGTCCGCTGGGACGGCCCGCCCTGAGAAATTCGTCGACCGAAGCGAGCAGCTGCGTTTGCAGCCCGACGGATCGGAGGAGGCTGCCGATCGACTCCCGGATTGCGGGATCGTCGTCGATGACAATAACGGTCGGTATCGTTTCGGCCATGGTCAGCGCTCGCCGGGACGATCGCGATTTTTCCGACGCGTCCTTGCGACGCCGAGCAGGGCTAGGCGCGGCAAGTTGTGGCCGAGGGTGGGGAATAGCACCGCACCGGAGCGATCCTATGAGGTTGCCTCGCGAGAGCTACGGCTCTCTTTAATATAGGTACGCACCCGAGCGACAAGTCACATTTGTGAGACTAATCGCGCCGCACACTCCCAACCGGGGGGCCGCGCGTCGTTGCCTACGATAGGAGTTGGGAGCTGCCATGTTAAGCTGGTAACAGCATAAAGAACGAACCGGACTAAGATGAGGCTTCAACCGCGTTCATGGCGGAGCGACACTTCGGCGCTGCTCCCGTTCGCGACCGCCGCTCTCGCGGCTGGGATCTTCATTGCCGACATCCTCACTCCTCCCAACACCGCTGTCGCGGTGCTTTACGTAGCCGTCGTGCTGATGGCTACCCGGTTCTGCCGCCCGCCGGGCGTCGTGCTCGTCGCCGCCGGGTGTGCGGGCCTTACGGTGTTAGGCCACCTCTTGTCAGCCGAGAATGCCGTCGATACGGCGATCAGCATCGCAGCCATCGGGGCGACAACCTTTCTGGCGCTGCAAAGCCAATCGGCGGAAGCGGTGTTGCGCGAGCAAGCCGGCTTTCTCGATCTGACACATGATTCCATCGTCGCCCGCCGCTTCGATGATGACGTTATCACCTATTGGAGTCGTGGCGCCGAGGAGTTGTACGGCTGGCCGCGCGCGGAAGCGGTGGGTACGCTCGGTTCCGAACTCAGGAAAATCGCTGTTCCTCTGCCGCTCGACGAGATCAAGGCCGAGCTGCTTCGCGTCGGCCGATGGGAGGGCGAGCTCGTCAACAACAAAAAGGACGGCACACCGGTCCTGGTGACCAGCCGATGGTCGCTGCATCGTAACCGGCACGGGCAGCCGGCAGTGATGCTGGTGACCAGCAATGATATCACCAAGCGTAAGCATGCCGAGCAGGCATTGCGAGAGAGTGAGGAACAGTGGCGGGAAGTCTTCGAGCACAACCCGGTGATGTATTTTATGGTGAACCCAACCGGGACAGTTCTGTCGGTAAACACCTTTGGCGCTGCTCAACTCGGCTACACGGCCGCCGAGCTAATTGGACAATCGGTGCTGAACGTATTTCTCGAGGAGGACCGAGAGCTCGTTAAAGATCAATTGGCGACCTGCGTAGAAGAGCTTGGCCGGCCGCGAAGCTGGGAGATCCGAAAAGTTCGCAGGGATGGCACGGTCCTTTGGGTTCGTGAGAATGGCAAGGCGGTGCGGCGGCCGGGCAATGACGCGATTATTTTGATCGCCTGCGAAGACATCACCGAGCGTAAGCAGTACGAGCAGCGCCGCGACGCTCTGGATGCCGTCACGCGTGTCCTGGCTGAAGCCGATAACCTCGCCGCCGCGGCTCCGCATATTCTTCGCGCTGTCGGCGAAAATCTGGAATGGGATTGGGGCGCCCTGTGGGCGGTTCAGAGAGAGGGTACGCCGCTGCGCTGCGATTGTCTTTGGCGTGCCCCGGATATCGCGACCGCAGAATTCGACACGGTCTGCCGCGAGCGGATCTTCGCTGTCGCCGAAGGCCGGCTCGGTCAGGTTTGGCGAAGCGCATTACCAATCTGGATAGTCGATGCGACGACCGAGCCCGGCTTCTTGCGCGCCGCAGCGGCATTGCGAGCCGGGCTGCACGGGGGCGTGATCTTCCCGATCCTGGTCGATACCGAAGCCCTCGGGATCATCGAGTTCTTCAGCCGCGACGATCGGGAACGCGATGCCGAGCAGCTTGCCACATTATCGGCGATCGGCAGCCAGATCGGCCAGTTCATCAAGCGCAGGAACGCCGAAGCAGGGTTGCGTGCGAGCGAGGAGCGCTGGCGCAGGCTCTTTGAGACGTCGGCCGCGGGCATGGCTTTGAACCGGCTCGACGGCGTCTTTACCGCAGCGAACCCGGCGCTGCAGAGAATGCTCGGCCGTGCCGAGGAAGAGATCGTCGGGCACAACGTGCTCGAACTCAACCACGAGGATGAACGGGCGGCAACTGCGGAGGCTTACGCGAGATACAGAAGCGGCTCGCTAACTGAGCGGCATATGGAAAAGAAGTACTTGAGGAAGGACGGTACCCCGGTGTGGTTAAACATCACAACCACGTTGGTGCCGGCAACCGAGACCGCAGCTCCCTTCTTGCAGTCAGTTTATATGGATATCACCGAGCGCGTGCGGTTCGAAGCAGCCTTGCGCGCGAGCGAGGAGCGTTGGCGAGCGATCTTTGACTCTGCGGCCGTTGGCATTGCGGCGGGGGATCTGGGCGGTGGCCTTTTCAATGTTAATCCGACATTCCAAAGAATGCTGGGATACACCGAGGAAGAGCTGCGAAACTTACGCGCATTCGAATTTACACACGAGGACGATCGGGCAGAGACGCGGCGGCTTTTCGCCCGCGTCGTTTCGGGTCAGCAGCCCAGCTATCGCCTTGAAAAGCGCTATCGACGCAAGGATGGTGCGCTCGTATGGGCGGACGTCAGCGCGTCCATCGTACCGGCGACAGAAAGCACGCCGGCATTTCTTACCGTGATGGCGATTGACATCACCGAACGCAAACAGGTCGAAGCGTCGCTGCGGGAAGCTGAGGAGCGTTTCCGCACCCTCGTGCAGTTCTCGTTTGACGTGTACTGGGAGAGCGACGCGCAGCACCGCTTCACTCGCCAGGAGTTCGCTGACGGAGTTACCGACGCACCCGCGCCCGCCTCCGAGATCGGTAAGACGCGCTGGGAAGTGCCTCATGTGGAGCCTGATGCCGAGGCTTGGCGCAGCCACCGCGAAACGCTCGATGCCCACCTGCCGTTCCGCGATTTCGAGTTCGCGCGGCCTACGCCCGACGGCGGAAAGCGTTACGTCTCCGTCTCGGGGCTGCCGGTATTTGACAAGTTAGGGCGCTTTATCGGTTACCGCGGCGTCGGCCGACACACCACCGATCGCAAACGTGCCGAGGCGGCTCTGCGGGCCAGCGAGGAGCGTTGGCGAGCCATGTTCGAGATTGCCCCGGTCGGCATCGCAACCATTGATTTTGACCGCAGAAGGTATCTGACGGCGAACGCGAGTTTCCAGCGGATGACCGGCTATACCGAGGCGGAGCTGCGAAATCTCACGACGCTGGAGATTACTCACGAGGACGATCGGGCCGCGCAGCAAGAGCGTATCGATAGCGGTATTGTCGGGGTTCTACAACGCAAGCGTTACCGACGTAAGGACGGCGAGGTCGTATGGGTCGACGTCACTGCATTTGTCGTTCCCGCGACAGACAGCACGCCAGCCTTCCGTGGTACAGTTATCGTCGACATCACCGATCGCAAACGCGCCGAGGCGGCTTTGCAGCAGGCCGAGGCCGATCTCGCGCGGCTCAATCGGGTCATGATGCTGGGCGAGATGACGGCCTCGATCGCGCACGAAATCAACCAGCCGATTGCCGCGGTCATTACCAACGCCAATGCGGGTTTGCGTTGGCTCGATGCACCACAGCCGGAGATGAACGAAGTCCGGCAGGCGCTCGGCCGTATCGTCCGGGACGGCACTCGCGCCGGCGAGGTGATTGGCCGCATTCGCGAGCACGTGAAGAAAACGCCGCCGCGCCGAGAGCTCCTGGACATCAATCAGGCAATCCGCGAAGTCGTCGCGTTGACCCAGACCGAGATGCAGCGGAATCGCGTCGGGTTGCAGAGCCGGCTCGCGCGCGCCCTGCCCCCTGTCTCGGCTGATCGGGTCCAGCTGCAGCAAGTAATGATCAATCTGATCATCAACGCCATCGAAGCGATGGCTGGCGCTGGCGAGCCGCGCGAGCTTGCGATCGTCTCCGGCATGAACGATGCGGACAGCATAGTCGTCGAAGTGCAGGACACCGGTCCCGGGCTTGACCCGGAGAAACTCGACCGACTGTTCCAGTCATTCTACACCACCAAGCCCGATGGGATCGGGATGGGCCTAGCGATCAGCCGCTCGATCGCCGAAGCCCATGGCGGGCGTTTATCGGCAGCGCCGAATCATCCTCGTGGCGCTGTCTTTCGCTTGAGCTTGCCGGTCGAAGAGGCGCTCCCGCGGAACTGAGGGCGAGTCGCCCTTAGCTGACGCAGCGCGGCGTGCAAACGCTGATTTTGGGGAGGCTTTTCAAAGATGCATCCAGTATATACTGAAGTATAATCGCAATAGCCACTCTACTGGGCGATCTTTGCCTTCAGCACCAGAACCGAAGTCAGTGCAGCGAGGAAGCTGATGCGGCACAATTATTTCGGTTCGAACAGGGACCGAAATTGCCCAGGACAGCCGTCATAGCAATCGTCGACGACGATCACTCGGTGCGAGAGGCTCTGACAAGCCTCATCAGGTCCCTGGGTTATCGTGCGATGGCGTTCGAAGGCGCCGAGGATCTTCTAAAATCCAAACGCCGCCACAACGTCTCGTGCGTGATCGCCGACGTGCAGATGCCGGGGATAACCGGAATCGAGCTCTACGATCGGCTGGTCGCGTCAGGCGAGCCCATTCCCACCATCCTCATCACTGCCTTTCCCGACGAACGGGCACGGGAGCGCGCGCTACAAGCCGGCGTGATGTGCTATCTCGCCAAACCGTTCAGTGAGGACGACTTGCTCGCATGCATTCATTCGAGTTCTCGGACCCCACGAAGCGGGTGGTCACTGATCAATAAACGACAACGCTGCGGATCGATTGGCCGGCGTGCATCAGATCAAAGCCCTTGTTGATGTCGCCAAGGCTGAGTTTGTGAGTAATCAGGTCGTCGATATTGATCTTTCCGTTCATGTACCAATCGACGATCTTTGGCACATCGGTGCGCCCTTTGGCGCCGCCAAAGGCCGTGCCCTTCCACACACGGCCGGTGACCAGCTGAAACGGCCGCGTCGAAATTTCCTGGCCGGCGCCAGCCACGCCGATGATGACGCTCGTCCCCCAGCCGCGATGGCAGCATTCGAGCGCTTGGCGCATCGTTTGGACGTTGCCGATGCATTCGAAGCTGTAATCGGCGCCGCCTTTGGTCAGGTTGACCAGATAGGGCACGAGATCGCCCTCGACCTCCTTCGGGTTGACAAAATGCGTCATCCCAAACTTTTCGGCGAGCTCCCGGCGACCCGGGTTGAGGTCGACGCCGACGATCATGTCGGCGCCGGCAATGCGGCAGCCTTGGATGACGTTCAGCCCGATGCCGCCGAGACCAAAGATGACGACGTTCGCGCCCGGTTCGACTTTCGCGGTATTGATCACCGCGCCGACGCCGGTGGTGACCCCGCAACCGATGTAGCAGACCTTGTCAAACGGGGCGTCCTCGCGGATTTTCGCCACTGCGATCTCGGGCAGGACCGTGAAGTTCGAAAAGGTCGACGTTCCCATATAATGAAAGAGCTTATTGCCGCCGAGCGAGAAGCGGCTTGTGCCGTCCGGCATTACCCCTTGGCCCTGGGTCGCGCGGATCGCGACGCAAAGATTGGTCTTACCGGACAGGCAATATTCGCACTGACGGCATTCGGGCGTGTAAAGCGGGATCACGTGGTCGCCTTTTTTGAGACTGGTGACCCCGTCCCCAACATCGACGACGATGCCGGCGCCCTCATGACCAAGGATCGCCGGAAAAAGTCCCTCCGGATCGGCGCCCGACAGCGTGAACGCGTCAGTATGGCAGATCCCGGTCGCCTTGATTTCGACCAGCACCTCTCCATGCTTCGGACCGTCGAGCTGGACCGTCTCGATCGTTAGCGGCTCCCCGGCCTTGTGAGCGACAGCTGCGCGAGTCTCCACCGGTTCCTCCCTAATTCATCGTACGCGCGACGATCGCGACCGCCTCTCACGACCCCGCCCGCGCGCTATGCCGCGCCCGCCTGCCATTGCGTCATCAGGGGTATTCTGGTTGATAGGCGGCGCTGCAACACCCGAGTTCAGGCCGCAATCGTCGCATTACGGTGCGCGATCGACAAGGCTCTTGCTCTGGGGATCGTTGATGGGGCTAACCGCTCGACCGTCAAATGGCAGCGGCGATGGGAGGAAGAATGCGATTTTGGGTCAGCGCCGGGGTGCTCGTTCTTTTCCTGCCAATTGCCGCCGGATCGGCCGCCGCCGCCGATATTCAGGCTGGCAAGATAATCTTTGTAAAATGCGCGCTCTGCCACACCAATGAGCCTGGCAAGAACAAGATTGGTCCGAGCCTGTTCGGTATCGTTGGCCGCAAATCGGCAAGCCTGACCAACTATAATTATTCCGACGCCATGAAAAACTTTGATCACACCTGGACCCCGGAAACACTCGATACCTATTTGACCGATCCGCGCGCGATGGTGCCGGGTACAAAGATGATTTTTCCGGGCATCAAGGACAAATCCGACCGCGAGAATTTGATCGCTTATCTCGAGACGCTGAAGTAGGCAATCGGCCTTGGTGATGACCGGCAGTTGCCGTCCTTTTCCACTACTGCTCGCTGTCTTGAGCATGGCGCTGGCGCTGCCGGCGGCGCGGGTTTACGCCGCTGGACCAACCGTCAAAATCGGCTGGTTGTCGCAAACCGAGAAGCGGACACTGCCGCTCACCTACCTCGATCAACCCCCCGCAGACGAGGGCGTCCAGGGTGCGCGTCTTGGCATAGCCGACGACAACACGACCGGCCGTTTCACCGGCCAGTCGTTTGATCTTATCGAGAGTGTGGCGCCGGCCGGCGGCGACATCAAAGCCGGGTTTCACGACCTCGCGCAAAAGGGAGTGCAGCTGGTCGTGACCGACCTCGAGGCCCCGCAACTTCTCAGTATCGCGGCACTGCCGGATGCCGCCCACGCGACAATCTTCGACAGCGGCGCCACCGACGACCGGCTGCGCGCCCAGGATTGCCGCGCCAATATCCTGCATCTGCTGCCGAGCCGAGCGATGCTGGCCGACGCCCTCGTCCAATATCTCGTTGTCAAGCGCTGGGCCAATCTGCTGCTCGTCGTCGGCCGCAGCGACGGCGACCGCGAATTCGCCAACGACATCAAGCACGCGGCATTGAAGTTCCAGGCGCACATCGTCGACGAAAAACCCTGGACCTTTATCCCGGGTGCGCGGCGGACCGATACCGGCCATTTCGCGATCCAGGCCGAGGTCGCGCGTTTTACCCAGGGGATCAGCTATGACGTGCTGGTCGTCGCCGATGAGGAGGATGAATTTGGCGACGATCTCTCCTACCGCACATTCGATCCGCGGCCGGTCGCCGGCACCCAAGGCTTGGTGCCGACCGCTTGGGCGCGTCCTCACGAACAATGGGGGGCGACGCAACTACAGGATCGCTTTCTGCGGCAGGCGAAGCGCTGGATGACCGATCGCGATTACGCCGCCTGGATGGCGGTCCGGGCGATCGGCGAGGCGGCAAGCCGGACCCAATCGACCGATCCCGCGGTCATCTCCAACTTTATCCGCAGCAATCGTTTTGAGCTCGCCGCCTACAAGGGCGCCCGTCTCACTTTCCGCTCATGGGATGGCCAGCTGCGCCAACCGGTCCTGCTCGCCGACGCCCGCTCGCTGGTTTCGGTGTCGCCGCAGCCGGGTTTTTTGCACGAGTTTTCCGAGCTCGACACCCTCGGGATCGACAAGCCCGAGACCAAATGCCGAATGCAATGAAGGCAATTCAGATGGCGACGATGGTCGGGCTGGCGCTGGTTTCTGCCGCCCCGTTGGCAGCCGCCGACACGATTTACGTATCGAACGAAAAGGACAACACGATCACCGTCGTCGACGGCACGAAGCTGGAGGCGGTCAAGACGATACCCGTCGGCCAGCGCCCGCGTGGCATCGTTTTGTCGAAGGACGCGAAATCATTGTACATTTGCGCCAGCGACAGCGACCACATCGAAGTGCTTGATCTCGCCACAGACAAGGTGGTGCGCACTTTGCCGAGCGGCACCGATCCCGAATTCTTCGCCCTCGATCCAACCGGCAAGCTCCTCTACGTCGCCAACGAAGACGACAACCTCGTCACCATCGTCGACATCGCCCAGGGTGCGGTCTTGACCGAAATCCCGGTCGGCGTTGAGCCGGAAGGCATGGGCGTCAGCCCAGATGGAAAGTATCTCGTCAACACTTCCGAAACGACGAACATGGCGCATGTGATCGACACCGCTGAGCGCAAGGTGGTTGCGAACATCCTCGTCGACAGCCGGCCGCGCCGCGCCGTATGGACCGCCGACGGCGCCCAGTTTTGGGTATCGGCCGAAGTCGGCGGCACGGTCAGCGTGATCGATGCCAAAAAGTTTCAGATCGTCAAGCGGATTACCTTTGCCGTTCCTGGGGTGACGACCGAGGCGATTCAACCGGTCGGGATTGCGATCACCAAAGACCGCAAACTCGCTTTTGTGGCACTGGGACCGGCCAACCGGGTCGCGGTAATCGATGCCCAGACCTATGAGGTGCTGCGCTACCTGCTAGTCGGGCAGCGCGTGTGGAGCCTCGCCTTCAGCCCGGATCAGAGCCGGCTCTATACGACCAACGGGGTCAGCAACGATATTTCGGTGATCGACGTGGGTGCGCAAAAAGTGATTAAATCGGTCCCCGTCGGTCAGTCGCCCTGGGGTGTCGTTTCACGGCCGTGAGGCTTTTTCCAGTGACCGTTCCCGCATTCGCCGTCGAAAAGCTCGGGCACCGGTTCGGTCAGCGGCAGGCGCTGAACGGGGTCACGTTCGCGATCGAGCCCGGCGAGTTCACCGTCTTGCTCGGGCTGAACGGAGCCGGCAAGACCACGCTCTTTTCATTGGCGACCCGGCTCTACGCTCAGCGCGAGGGTACGATCCGCATCTTTGGGATGGACCTCCAACGACACGCCCTGGAGTGTCTGCAGCAGATGGGGGTCGTGTTCCAGCAACCGACCCTCGACCTCGATCTGACGCTCGAACAGAACCTGTTCTACCACTGCGCGTTGCACGGGCTGTCACGCCGCGAAGCAGCGCGGCGGATTGCGGTCGAGGTCCAACGGGTCGGGCTCGGCGAGCGGCGCCGCGACAAATGCCGTCAGCTGAGCGGCGGCCAGCGGCGGCGCGTCGAGATTGCGCGCGCGCTGTTGCACCAGCCGCGACTGTTGCTGCTCGACGAGCCCACCGTCGGCCTTGATATTTCGAGCCGGCAATTCTTGCTCGATCGTGTCCGCCGGCTGTGCAGCGACGAGGGGCTCGCGGCTTTGTGGGCGACGCATCTGATCGACGAGGCCGGAGACGGCGCCAGGATCATCGTTCTGCACAAGGGCGAGGTGCGCGCTGACGGCGGTACTGCCGCCATTCTCGGCGAAACGCGAGCCCCCTCCTTGCGCGCCGCCTTCGAGGCTTTGGTGCAGGAGCCGGTGGCGGCGTGAGGCCGATCCATTATCTGCGCTGCCTGATCGGTATTTCGATCCGGGAATGGCTGCGTTTTTTGAACCAACGCGGCCGGTTTTTTTCGGCATTGGTGCGCCCGCTCGTCTGGTTGGCGATCTTTGCCACCGGCTTCCAATTCGTGCTCGGGGTTTCGATCATCCCGCCCTACGACACCTACATCCCCTATTCGATCTACATCGCCCCCGGGCTGATCGCGATGATCCTGATGTTCAATGGCATGCTGACCTCGCTGTCGATGGTCTATGACCGCGAGATGGGCAGCATGCGCGTCTTGATGATCAGCCCGTTGCCGCGGTGGTTTCTGTTGACCGCGAAACTATTTGCCGGGGTCATTGTATCGGTATTGCAAGCCTATGCTTTTCTCGCGATCGCTTTGATTTGGGAGATCGAGCCGCCGTGGTACGGCTACATCACGGTCCTGCCGGCCCTGATCCTCTCCGGGCTGATGCTGGGGGCGCTCGGCCTGTTGCTGTCCTCGGTGATTCGGCAGCTTGAGAATTTCGCGAGCGTGATGAATTTTGTGATTTTTCCGATGTTTTTTGCCTCCTCGGCGCTTTATCCGCTGTGGCACGTCAAGGAAGCGAGTCTGCTGCTCTATCGGATTTGCCAACTCAATCCGTTCACCCATGCCGTCGAGCTGATCCGGTTTGCGCTCTACGGCCAAATGGAACCGGTTTCGGCGGCGGTGCTCGTCGCCGCGACCGCCGTGTTTCTGGCGCTTGCAGTCTACGGCTACGATCCGGCCAAAGGCCTGATGGCGCGCCGCACCGCCGACTAACGCCGTGCTTACTCGCTATCCCATCACGATGGCGGCGCTGTCCGCGGCGGTGCTGGTCGGTGTTGTTGCAGCGCGCTCGGCGCCGCCGCGCGCCGGGGACCCGGATTGGCCGTGTCAGCAACGGCTGGTTCCACGGCTTTCTGCCGCCGCGTACTGGAATGGGCCGTCATTGGACAAGATCGGCGACTGGCATGCCGATCCCATGGTTGCCGACCTGGTTCGGCGGCTGGCGCCCCGGCGAGTCTCGACCGCAGCGGGGCTGACCGAAATCGCCACTTTCGCCCGAACCTTGTCGGGCGATCGTCAGCGCCGCCTGGCACTGGCGTTTTGCGGGCTGCTCGACGAAAGCGACCGCGAACGCGTGGGTTTAATCGAGAAACTCAAAGAAATCGGGCTGCGCCAACGCGAGCTCGCCGATCTCGTTGCCGAGCTGGCGACGCAGCTCAATGCCATTCCGGCCGACGTCACCGGCGAAGCCGCGGCAAGACGCATCGACCTGCAACAAAGGCACGACTTTACCGCGCGCAATTTTGAAGAGATCCAACACACGATCCGCTATGCCTGCGAGACCCCGGTCGAGCTCGATGCACGGCTCGGCGCCTGGGCGCGCGCCTTGCAAGAGGCTGCCACACACTGACGCCAATTATCGTCCTTTAACGTTGGGAGCCTTCCACCCCTTCACCGTGTCGAGACCGCGCGCGTTTGTCAGGATCACGCCACCAAAATCGGCGTCGGTTGCGTTGGCGCCGGTCAGATCCGCACCGCTCAGATCGGCGCCCGACAGGTCGGCTCCGGACAAATTGGCGCCTGTCAGCTTGGCTCCCGCCAAATGGGCGAAGCGCAGGAGCGCCAGGGTGAGATTGGCCCGAGAGAAATCGGCGCCCGTCAAATTCGCACCGGAAAGATCGGCGCGGATCAGGCCCATGGACTGGTTCCTCAGGTCCGCACCCATTTTCGCGCCGGAGAAATTTGCGCCGCGCAAATCGAACCGGGCAAGGCGGGCGAGAATGTGAGCGCCCGAGAAATTTGCGCCTTTAAATGTCGGGGCCTCGGGAGCGGAATATTCCAACCCGGAGGCAACAACGAGGCCGAGGAGACTCGCGTTCGACAAGTTCGCGTTGGTGAAATTGGCGCGCATGATCCAAGCGAGATCGAGCTTTGCCCCGGACAGATTGGCGCGGGTGAAATTGGCGCCGACCAATTTCGCGCCGAACAGGTTCGCTCGAGAGAGATTTGCCCGGCTGAAATCGAAACTGCTCAAATCGAGCTTCTCGAGCGATTTCCCCGAGAGATTGGTGGGTCTGCCGGGCGACGCCGCGGCCAGGAGCTTATGAACCTGGTCGGCGGTCAGGTCCGCGCCCGAAACCGGCGCCGCGGCGCAGATCGCCACCAGCAATACAACCACAAAGGCGGATTTCATCGGTAGCCCGGGATCGGCGTTGCCGGCGCCAAGGGAAATTTCGCCGCTTGCCAGCCGTCGGTGCCATCGCGATACCAATAGATGCGTGTGTAGCCCCAACTGGCTGCCCGCTTGGCCGCGTTCCAGCTCATCCAGCAATTGGCGAGGCAATAAAGCACAATCGGCACATCTTTTCGGTGTTTGGTGACCTCAGCGAGATTGGTGCGAAAATAGGCTTCGAGCTTGGCGTTGAGAACGCCACGTCCGACATCGGGAAGCCACACGCTTCCGGGAATATCGCGATGCGGAACCGGCAGCCAAACGGCTGAGGCCAGCAGATTTACCGGCCGATGCGGTGCGGGGAGTACGTCGATCCACACCGCGCCCCCAGCCTTCCACAAAAGCTGTGCTGCGGGTGTATCGAGCACCGCGCCGCCGGTGACGGTTGCCGGGGTCGGCGCCCGGTAATCATCGATCCGATAAGTTTGCGGCTCCGGAGGCTCGGCGCGAACGCCATGACTGGCGACCGACAGCACACCCAGCACCAGGCTCACGATTGCCCATTTGGCCGGACTCGTCCTCACGGGTCGATCAGATCGCCCTGCTCGTTGAGCAGCGGAACGCCATAGTCGCGCAGGATGGCGGTTATCTGGGGCTGCTGCTTTAGGATCACGGCGTTTATTTTGCGCCGCCATTCGGGCTCGTTGGCGCGCACACCCATTGCGATATGGTATTTCATCCGCGCCGCCCCAGGCTCGTCCGCGAGCGGAACCAGGGTCAGCGGAAGGTTGTCATGCTTTTTGTAGTAGCCGGCGATCGGCCCCCACAAAAATCCGACATCGATTGTCCCGTTCATCAGATCCTGGATCATTTGATGAGTCGGCAATTCAACGCGCGTATCGACGGTCAGCGCGTAGGGTTTGGCGTGCGCCATCAGATTATGACGCACGAGTAGATCGGAGGGAGGGGTAGCGCTGACCACACCAAGGTGCAAGCCGGCCAGCCGCGGATCCTGCATGCCGCTAATCGCGAGCCCTTTGTCAGAGCGGAACACCATGACATAGGTCGTGAAGTAATACGGGTTTGTGGTCTGCATGATGTCGTCGCCCGCGACCGTCCCGATCACCAAATCGCAGCGATAGGTCTGCAATGTATTGCGTACAAACCCAATGATCTGCGGGAACCAGGTATATTCGACTTTTATGCCGAGTGCGGCGCCCATCAATTCCGCGATCTTGTTCTCAAAGCCCTGTTTCTTTTCATCTGAAAAGGGAAGATTGTTGGGATCGGCGCAGACCTTGAGCACGCTGCGATCAGCGATGTCGGCGGTCTGGGCCGCAACCGGTGGGCCGCCGCAAACAATGCCGGCGCAGAGCAGTGCTGCAAACCGGTAGCGCCGCATTCGCTCAATCACCGATCCGCGGCGGACGACCGCGGCCCACAGCGCCATCAGCGCGCGCCTTTAGATAGCCCCAGATGTCGTCGAGATAGTTCATCACATCCTCGACCGTGCCAAACGGCGGCATTACGTTTTCGTTCGCGGTATTGACGTCGGTCTTGCCGTTGACGACGATTTCGTTGAATTGGTCCCGGGTCATCCCCTCCCTGACCCGTTTGACGAGATTTGGGCCGTAGGAACTCCCGGAACCGTCGGGTCCGTGGCAGCGCATGCACGACTCCGTATAGCGGCGCCAACCGTTATAGGTCTTTTTGTCGACCTTGCCGTTTTCGATCGTGTACGGCTTTTGCTGCGATTGATCACTTTGCGCCGCAGCCGCAATATTCGCTGCGCAAATAACGCCAAGTGCGATGAGTAGGTGTGTGCGTGGTTTATTTCTGTAGTTCATCGAGACCAGAGCTAACCAACGTTCCGGGTCGCCGACCCATCCCGGATGAAACCACCCGCGCAGCGGCGCAATTCCGATATTCGAGAGTCCTGTCCACACCGGCGGAGGCCGGTGCCCATCGCGCAATGGGTCTCGGCCTGCGCCGGGAAGGACAAAGAGTGCCGCAGCGGATCATCTCAATTGCTCCTAAGCAATAGTGGCCGCTGTTTCAGGTTGACGTTGACAAGAAAAGACCGACGCCGCGCGGGCGCCGGCCTGCTCGAGAAATTCGAATATCAATCGGGGAGTGCGAAGACGGTCAGCACCCCGCCCAATTGTGTGTAGTTGGACAGAGCTTTATACGCCCCGACTGCACCAAGCCCCTCGTTGCTCTTGGTCAGGCCGGCCGCCATGCCGATGCCGGCCCACCCTCCGACACCCGACAATACGGCGATGTATTGCTTGCCGCCGTGGGTGAAGGTGTTGACGTTGCCGATGATCCCGGACGGCGTCTTGAACCGGTAGAGCTCCTTACCGGTCTGCATATCGACGGCTTTCAGATAGCCTTCGAGCGTGCCGTAAAATACCACATCGCCTGCGGTGGCGAGTGCGCCCGACCACACCGAAAACGGCTCCGGATCCGACCACACCATCTTGCCGGTCCCGGCATCCCAGGCAATGAAATTGCCAAGGTTGCTATCGCCCTGCGGCGGATACATCTCGAGTGTGGCGCCGACATAGGGCTGTCCCGCAGTGTAGGACACCTTGAACGGCTCATAATCCATGCAGACGTGGTTGGTCGGGACATAGAAGATCCCGGTTTTTGGCGAGAACGCCGCCGGCTGCTGGTCTTTGGAACCGAGCGCCGCCGGGCAGACATTTTTATAATTCACGTCCTCACCGCGCGAGCCTGGGGCGTATTGAGCGACCACCTGTGGCCGGCCGGTCTGCATGTCGACATGGGTCGCCCAATTGACCTTTGGGTCATACTTCTGCGCGACGAGCAGCGCACCTGTCTCACGATCGAGCGTGTAGGCAAACCCGTTGCGGTCGAAATGAACGAGCGCCTTGGTCGGCTTGCCGTTCACAGGGATGTCGGCCAGGATCATCTCGTTGACGCCGTCATAATCCCACTGGTCGTGCGGCGTCATCTGATAGACCCATTTGGCGACGCCGGTATCGGGATTGCGGGCGAAAATCGTCATCGACCATTTATTGTCGCCCGGACGCTGTACCGGGTTCCAGGTGCTGGGGTTGCCCGATCCGTAATAGATCAAGTTCAGCTGCGGGTCGTACGAGAGCCAGCCCCAGGTGTCGCCGCCGCCAATCTTCCATTGATCGCCTTGCCAGGTCTTCAATGAGGAATTTTTGCCGACCGGCTTGCCGAGCGAAGTCGTATTGGCGTCAAACAAAAGCTGGTCATCGGGCCCCGCCGAATAGGCCCGCCAGGCCTTTGAGCCGTCCTTGATATTGTACGCCGTGAGGTGCCCGAGGACGCCGAACTCGCCGCCACTGGTGCCGACCAGCACCTTATCATTGACGACCAGCGGCGCGCTCGTCCCGGTTTCGCCCTTTTGCGGGTCGCCATCCTTGACGCTCCACACAACGTTGCCGGTCTTGGCGTCGAGCGCTACCAGCGTGGTGTCCGCCTGATGCAGGAAGATCTTGCCGTCGCCATAGGCAACACCGCGATTGACGGTATCGCAGCACATCACCGGAATGACGGTCGGGTCCTGCTTCGGCTCGTATTTCCACAAAATCCGGCCGTTGTTGTTCAGATCGAGTGCAAAGACGTTGTTGGGGAACGGCGAGCTCAGATACATGATGTCGCCGATAACCAGTGGACCGCCTTCGTGGCCGCGCAATACACCGGTCGAGAATGTCCACGCCGGACGAAGGTTCTTGACGTTGTCCTTGTTGATCTGATTGAGCGCGCTGTAACGGGTGTTGGCGTAATCGCCCGCCGGCATCACCCATTGGTTGGGGTCCTTTGACAGCTGCATCAGCTGGTCATCGGCGCTCGCCGCGCCCGTGCTCAAAACGAGCGCGAGAGCCGGCAACCACAAACGAGATGACTTCATCGCCTGCATCCCTCCCTAACTTATTCGTGTGATCGGGCCGCACCTCCCAAACCGAAGATGCGGATGATCGATCCGGCGAAGCAAGCCGAACCGTAATTTGGTTAAACGATGCTATGTCACTTCCGGTTGCTCGACAAGCGCATGCTTGCGATCACCCGTGCTAGGGGCTGCGTCTTAACCAAGAGCGGTTCATGCCGGTCGTTGGCGCGGAATTATGCTCGCTCCGTCACCGCGAGAGCGTCGGTCCCGCTCGGAAATACGGAGCGAGGTTGGCGCGGATGCGGTCGAGCACCGGGATCGCGGGATCGGGGAAGTCGAAGGATCGTCCGGTGATCGTCTTGTACACCTCGACATAGAGGCGTGCGGCTTCGCCGACGATTTCGCGCGGGATCGGCGGGATCGGATCGCGATAAGGATCGCAGCGCGCCGTCAGCCATCGCCGCACAAAATCCTTGTCGAGGCTTTCGGGCGGCTCGCCGCGCTCGAACCGGGACGGATAGCTCTCGGCCAGCCAATAGCGGCTGCTGTCCGGGGTGTGGATCTCGTCGGCCAAGACAATGGCGCCGTCGCTGTCAAAGCCGAACTCGTATTTGGTGTCGACGAGGATCAGTCCGCGCTGCAGCGCAATCTCGCGACCGCGCGCGAATAACGCCAACGCCAGCTTGGAGACAGTCTCCCACTGCTCAGATGTCAACAGCTTGCGGGCAATGATGTCGCCGGCGCTCAGCGGCTCGTCGTGGCCGCCGTCGAACGCCTTGGTGGTCGGGGTGATGATCGTCGCGGGCAGCTTTTGGTTTTCCAGCAAGCCATCGGGGAATTGGATACCGTAAATCCGCCGCTGGCCCGACCGATATATCGGCCAGATCGAGGTGGCAGTCGTGCCGGTCAAGTAATCGCGCACGACGATCTCGATCGGCATGATCGACAGCCGCCAGCAGATCAGCACATTCGGGTCGGGATACGCGATCACGTGGTTCTGGCAAATGTCGTGGGTCGCGTCGAACCAGAAGCGCGCGATTTGGGTCAGCGCCTGACCCTTTAGCGGGATCGCGGTGATGATCCGGTCAAAGGCGCTGAGCCGATCGGTGGCGATGATGATGCGCCGGCCGTCGGGCAAATCGTAATTGTCGCGAACCTTGCCGCGATAATGGTCTGGCAGCTCGGGGATCGTCGCGTCGACCAGAACCTGGTCGAGATGTGGACCGAGCAGTGCCGCATCCATCATACGCCGATCCGGCCGCCGCCAGCGTTAGCGGTGACCGCCGCCGCCGCCGCCATGGCCACCACCGCCGCCCCAGCCGCCACCGTGACCACCGCCCCAGCCGCCACCACCGCCCCAGCCGGCATGGCCGTAGCCACCGCCATAGCCGCGACTGTAGCCGCCGTAACCATAGCCGCGGCCGTAGCCATAGCCACGACCATAGCCATAGCCGCGGCCGTAGCCCCAGCCGCGACCGTAGCCCCAGCCCCAACCGCGACCACCCCAACCCCAGCCCCAACCCCAGCCGGGCCAGCCCCACCAGCCTGCGTACCACCAGGGCGACCAGCCCCACCACGGCCATCCCCAAGCGTAATAGGGCGATCCTCCCCAGCCATAGCCGGACCAGGAAGGATCACCGCCCTGATTGCCGTAACCGCCGTAAGGTTGCTGATAGCCGTAGGGTTGCTGATAACCATAAGTTTGCTGATACGAATAATTGGGCGCTGTGGTGCTCGGCTGCTGATAGGAATAATTTGGCTGATAGGAATAACTGGGCGCGGTCTGCTGTGGGTAAGAGTAAGTCTGCGCCCAGGCCGAAACCGTCGACTCGCCGATAACCCCCACGCCCGCCAAAAGCGCTATCCCGCCAAAAGCGGCACGCCGCAACCGACCCACTCCTGCGCCCACCGACATCGCTCCCTCCACTCAGCCCCGCCCAGGGCCTACGACAACGTGCTATATGGATAGGCCATTCCGCTTGTCATCCTCCCCAACGGAGGCCGGCAAACAAGGTCACATCGGGGTCACAGCGCGGCATTTTTTCAACTGAGAGGAAATGGCGAAATCCGGCAAGAATGCGGCGCAATCGGCCGCGCGGGAACCGCCGGCGTCGGCGCCATTGATCCGGGTCGTCGCGATGCCGGCCGACGCCAACCCAAATGGCGACATCTTTGGCGGCTGGCTCTTGGCGCAGATGGATCTTGCTGGCGGCAATCTCGCGGTCCAGCGGGCGCGCGGCCGCTGCGCCACCGTCGCGGTCGATGCCATGGTGTTCCACGAGCCGGTTTTTGTCGGCGACGAGGTCAGCTGCTATGGCGAGGTGATCCGCACCGGTCGGACTTCGATCACGACGCGCATCGAAGCGTGGCGGCGCAATCTATTTTCGGGCGAATTGCGTAAGGTCACCGAAGCAATCTTCACCTATGTCGCGCTTGGCGATGACCGCCGACCGCGTCCGCTGGCGTCCGAATCAATCGACCCGAAAAGCTAACCAGAGAAACGGTCGGCCCGGATAGGCTCGGTCAGTCGCGGACGATGTGGTTTCTGGCTGCGTCCCAACGGGCCCGCACCCGCATGCCGGGGGCCAGCGTCAGGGCCGACGCGGCGCCCTGGTTCTGCTGATAAGCGATCAGCGGTTCGCCCCCGTGCAGACGCAGATAAAGGTGGCTGACAAAGCCGTGATAAACGATTTGCTCGACCACGGCATCGGCGCTGTTCGGCGGCGGTGGGGCATTATCGGCCTCCTCGACAATCAGCGGTTCGACCGTGATCGCCTCGGGCCGCAACGCCACCGTGACCGGGCTGCCGAGCGGACGCGCCACCCCGACCGTCAGCACCGCCCCACCATCGGCGGCGATCCGCGACGCCTCCTTCGCGACCTGATCGACCCGCCCGTGAAAGAAGTTCGCGGCGCCGAGAAAGCTCGCGACAAAGCGCGTGGCCGGCCGCTGATAGACGTCCGCCGGCGATCCGGTCTGCTCCAACTGGCCATCGCGCATGATCGCAATCCGGTCGGCCATCGTCAGCGCCTCGTCCTGGTCATGGGTCACCATGACCGTCGTGATGCCGAGCCGCCGCTGCAATCCGCGCAGCTCGACCTGCATTTCCTGGCGCAAGCTTTTGTCGAGAGCACCCAAGGGCTCGTCCAGCAATAACAGGGTCGGTTGGATGACGAGCGCACGCGCCAACGCCACGCGCTGCTGCTGGCCGCCGGACAGCTGCGCCGGCAGCCGTGCGCCATAGTCGCCGAGCTGCACCAATTGCAACGCTGCCGCCACTCGCGCTGCTCGGGCCTCGCGCCGAATGCCCCGGGCTTCGAGCCCAAAGGCGACGTTGTCGGCAACGTTCATGTGCGGAAACAGCGCATAGTTCTGAAACAGCATCCCGATGTTGCGGCGATATGCCGGCAGCCGCGATATCGGCCTGTCGTCGAGAAAGATCTCGCCGGCGCTCGGCTCGATCAGCCCGGCAACCATGCGCAATGTCGTGGTCTTGCCGCAGCCCGAGGGACCGAGCAACGCCACCATGCTGCCCGGCTCTATTACCAGGTTTAGCCGGTCGACCGCCCGAGTTTCACGAAATACCCGGGTCAGTTCGCGCAGGCGCAGCGCGACCGCGCCCGCGGCGAAATCACGAGATGAAAACTTCGTTGTACTTTTCGACGAGCTTTGGCCGGAGCGGATTGATGAAGTTCCAGTCGGGGCTGAAAATCCCCATCTCGTCCATTTTGCTCTCGGGATAGGTGATATATTTTGCGACATCCGGCTTGAACTCCAGGCCATCGATGGTCGGCGCTGCTAGGGTGGCTTCGGCCAGGCCCTGCTGCACACCGGGGTCGAGCATCCAGTTGATAAAGGCGATGCCGAGCTCGCGATCGGGTGCGTTCTTGACTAGGGTCGCGGTGTTGATGCCGGCAAAAGTCCCTTCACGGGGATAGCACATCGCCACCGGCGCGCCCTTGGCGTTGTAAGGGTTGACGCTTTTTGAATAAAACAGGCCGGCGACATCGGCCTGGCCCTGAAATCATCTGCGTGATTGCTTCCTCGTTTTGGAAGATGCTGAGCACATTGGGCTTTAGCGCCTCCATCTTCGGCCACGCCTGATCGATCAAGTATTGCGCCTGGGCGTAGGGTTTGCCGGTTTGGAGCGTGACCGCGGCAATCAGCAGATAGATGCTTTGGGTTGCCTTGGGCGTCTCCATCAAAAAGCGCTGGCGGAATTTCGGGTCCCACAACTCGGCGTAGGTTTCGAGCGGCTTGGTCGTCTGGGTTGCGTAGGCAAGGCTCGCCGTGGACATCGCAAACCCGGCGCCATACCCGTCGTAAAAGACAAAGCGCTTGAGCAGCCGCTTCATGTTGGGGATTTCGTCTACCGGCAGTTTCTCCATCAACCCTTCGTTCTTCCCCATCGCCACGCCGACATCGTCGACAAACATGACGCTGTAGCGCGGGTTGTTCCGCGTCGCGCGCAGGGCGGCGATCTGTTCGAGCGTGACCCCCAGGGTCGTGTAGACCTTGCAATTGTGCTTGGCCTCAAACGCCGGGATGATCGTTTTACGGACGTGTTCGCCCTGTTTGCCGGTGTAGATGCCGACCGTGATCGACCGCTCCGCCGCGCGGCTATGTCGCCCGATCACGAAAGGTGCCGCGAGCGCAGCGGCGGCGCCAAGCACGGTCCGCCGCGCGATTTTTGTGTTCAAAACGGTTTCTCCTGTTGCTGAGGAATTACATCGCCAGCCCGCGGCGCAGCCCGGCGACCCGCTCGACAATCAGCACGACCGCCACCGCGAACACGATCAATAGGGTCGAGATCGCCGCCAATGACGGCTCGAAGACATTGGCGATGCGCTGAAAGATCAACAGCGGCACCGGATTGTGCTGGGCGTCGGCGAGCCACATCGAGATCGGGAAATTGTCGAACGAGACCATGAAGGCAAACAGCGCGCCGGCGGCGAGCCCGGGCGCGATCTGCGGCACGGTGATGCGGCGAAACACCCGCCAATGCGTCGCCCCCAAGGTCTGCGCCGCCTCTTCGAGCGTGCGGTCGGCAAGCATGAGGCTCGCGGTCACCGTGCGCACGACATAGGGCATCGTCACCAGCACATGGGCGATGAACAGATTGAGCGGGGTGTTGTCGGAGCGCAGCATCGAGAATAGCTGCAACAGTGCGACGCCGGTGATCAACACCGGGAACACCAGCGGCGACAATAGCAATGCCGCCGCTGCGTCGCGGCCGGGAAACTCACCGCGCACCACCGCAAAGGCGGCCGGCACACCCAGCAATAGCGCGCCGATCGTCGCCGCCAGTGCCAGCTCGGTACTGAAGGCGAGCGAGCTGAGAAATTCCGGGTCGCGCACGACTTGGCCGTACCATTTGAGTGTAAAGCTGCGCGGCGGAAACACGACAAAAGCGGTGTCGTTGAACGAGATCGCGACCGTCACGACGAGCGGCGCCAAGGTAAAGATCAGCACCGCCGCCGTTATCGGCAGCAACAGCCAGGCGAGCGGTCCGGTCAGTCGACTGTTCATCGGGCAGTCCGGGTCGCGCGCCGATCCATCAGACGCATCGAGACGATGTTGACGCCGAGCACGATCGCCACCAGCACGCTCGCGACCGTCGCGCCAAAGGGCCAGTCGTAGACTGCGAGGATCTGCTGATCGACCAGCATGCCCAACATTTGCGCGCTGCTGCCGCCGAGAATGGCAGGCGTCACAAACGAGCCGGCGGTCAACGAGAACACCAACGTGCTGCCGACCGCGAGCCCCGGCAGGCTCAGCGGAAATGTAATGCGGCGAAAGCGGCGCCATGAAGTGGCGCCAAGCGTCGTTGCGGCGTCGTCGAGCGAGGGGTCGATTTTCCCGAGCGCCGAGGCCAATGGCAGCACCATCAGCGGAAAAAAGACGTGCAGCGAGCCGATCTCTACCGCGGCCTCGGTGTAGAGCAGCCGCAGCGGGTGATGGATAAAGCCGGTGGCGAGCAACAGCCAGTTCAGCACCCCGGTCGGGCCGTTGCCGAGGATCACCTGCCAGCCATAGGTGCGGACGACGACGCTGACGATTAGCGGGGCGATGACGATCATCGTGATGACGCGCGCCGCTGCGGCTGATGTGCGCACCATGACCAGCGCCACCGGATAGGCGAGCAACGCCGCCGCAGCCGTCGTCACCAGGCTGATCCGCAATGTCGTCAACAACACGTGCGAATAGAGGGCTGTGCCGAAGAAATGAGCGTAATGCGAGGCGGTCAGCGGCAATCCTACCGTGCCCTGCGCCGACTGCGTCAGGAAGCTGTAGGCAAACAAGGTCGCGGCGGGCAGCAGGAAAAAGAACGCGAGGAACAGAACGGCCGGTAGCAATTGCGCGCCGGCGGTCAGCAGGCTCGGCGTGAGTCGCGGCGCCCGGCGATGAAGCGGGGCAGAGAGAGGAACGGCGCTGACGGCGGCCGGAGAAGCGGCCATTGAAGAACTCCGATCTCGGTTTCCGTGCGCTCCTCCCCTGCCGCAAATCTACGCAAGGTCCATGCCACGGGCGGGCGGTCGACAGCGGTGTGCTGGAGGCGTATCTCCGCAGCGATTTTGGTAATCGAGCGCGTGTATCGAATACAGCCGCGATAAGGCGCAAACCCTCCTGTTTCCCGGCCTGCGAGCGTGTGAACAATCTGATCGCTTAGCTAAGTCATTCCGGGATGTCCGAAGGACAGGCCCGGAACCCGCGAAAATGGCGGTCTACTTCTATATTCGTGTGCGGTGTTCATGGGTTCCGGGGTTCGCGGGACTGCGCCCGCGCCCCGGAATGACGAGTTTTGGGTTTACTCACACGCCGAACCGTAGGGAGGACTTTGCTTGCCGCCGAGATTTCGCCCGCGCCGCAGCGCGCTGTTCATGCCCGGCGCCAACCCGCGCGCTCTGGAAAAGGCCCGCGACCTGCCGGCCGACGCTTTGATCTTTGATCTCGAAGATGCGGTGGCGCCGACCGCCAAGGAGGCAGCGCGCGCTGCCGTCGCGCAAGCGCTGTCGATAGGCGATTACGGCCGGCGCGAATTGGTATTGCGGATCAACGCGCTCGAGACAGTCTGGGGCGAAGCCGATCTTGCGGCCGCGGCCGGGCTGCCGATCGACGCGGTGCTATTGCCAAAGGTCGAGAATGCCGACCAGGTGCGCCGCGCCGTCTCACGGCTCGACGCCCTTGGCGCGCCCGTCACGCTCGCGGTGTGGTGCATGCTGGAGACGCCGCGCGGCATTCTTGCGGCTGCGGAAATCGCCGCCGCCAGCCCGAGAGTCGCGGCGTTGGTCGCTGGCACCTCCGATCTGACCAAGGATCTGCACGCGCTGCACACCCCCGGCCGCGCACCTTTAATGACGTCGCTGGGCTTATTGCTGCTCGCCGCTCGCGCCCATAGTCTCGTGGCGCTCGACGGGGTCCACCTCGATCTCGCGGACGATGAAGGGTTTGCGTTTGCCTGCCGTCAGGGCCGCGCGCTCGGCTTTGACGGCAAGACCCTTATCCATCCCAAGCAAATCGAACCGGCCAACGCCGCCTTTGCGCCGGGCCCAGAGGAAGTGGCGTGGTCCAAGCGGGTCGTCGTCGCCCATGCCGAAGCCGAGGCGCACGGGATCGGGATCACACTGCTCGACGGCCGCCTCGTCGAAAATCTGCATGTCGAAGAAGCACGCCGTGTACTAGCGATCGCCAACGAAATCGAGAAGCTGCAGACCAAACCGGAAATCGCAACTCAGCCTCGATCCGACTAATTATCGAGGCGCCACTCGTAGAATAGCGGTCCCGCGAACGACTTGCCCTGCTTGTCGCTGGCGCGGAAGGGCTTGTCGTTTGGCAGGTGGTCGTCGTCCATCCGAACGACAGCGGCGCCGCGCGCCTTTAATGCGTCGAGGAGGCCGGGCAACGGCATCCCGTCCCAACGCTTTTTGACCGCCATTTCGTGATCCACCGGCAGCAGGGCAGCCAGCCCGTGCGGCATGAGCTCCAGCCCGTGCTCCCGCAATGTCGCGTTATGGCTGCCGTGATGCCCAACTTTGTAGAATATAGTCCGCTTCAGCAGATCGGTTGCCGAGACCGCCTTGTTGCCATCCACGGTCCAATTCACTTGCTGCCAGGACAGCCAGTTGCCGACTTGCGCGTCGGCCGGGAACAGCAACACTTCGCCGCCGGGCGCCAGCTCGATCGCCAATACCAGGCTGGTATTGTTGGTCGCTGAATCCAAATTCAATGCGAATTGCGCGGCATTGCCGAGCCAGTCCTCGTCGATGCGGCGCCAGCTCTGATCCTGATCGCCCATATCGCTGCCGGGACCGTAATAGTGACGCTGCAAGAACTCGGCCGTCGCGTAAGGCATCATCGAATTCCCGCCCTGCTGCGGATCGCGGAGTTCGCGGCCATAGGCTTGGTCGAACGGGCACCATTTATCGCTACCGTCTGCTGCGTTGCTCCCGCCCAGTGCCGCGGCGCCAAAAAACGCATTGTGACCCGCGTCGTTTGCCGCGAGATGATAGACCTCATTGGTCGCGAAGGTTTTCTTCAGCAGCGCCTCATCGCGCGGCGGACCCAGGGCATAAATCCGAACCCCCGGCAGATCGGGGTTGGACCAGGGTGTGTCGCCGGGCTTCCAGTACCGAACATGCTCGCCGTTTCGCCCGCCAAGGGCGCGGGCGTTTTCCATCGCCTGAGCCGTGGCGCCGAGATGCTTTTGCCCTCCGCCGGCGCCGTTTGCGGCCATTCCTTGGCCCGCCAGATTGGCCCGAGCCTGCGTCAGATCCTCGGGGCCAAGACCAAAGAAGGTCATCAGTTCGGTTACGCCGTTCGCCATGGCGTTGGTCGCCGGGGACATGGCGCGGTTGCTCGATTGCAATTGCCCGACCATTGCAGCCAGCTGGTTGACCTGCGCGGCGCGCGTTTTGTTGAGCTTTTGGCCGAGCGGGTCGTCGGGATCTTCGGTCCAGGCGAACCATACCTCTCCGACCTGCAGCTGCCCGTCCTTGCGTTCTTGGTCGCTCGCGCAGAACAGGTTGTTTAATCCGGCAAAGGCGGCGACATGGTCGTAATGCTCGTGGGTGATCACCAATACGTCGACCCGCCCGCCAGTGTCTGCCGCCATGTCTGCAATGACCTCGGTCAAGCGATCGTTGACGCTTTGCGTCCCGAGGATCACGCCACAATCGATCAGCATATGCCAGGGAGTGCGGTCCTGCTTTGGCAATGTGACCAGAAAACAGTCGCCCAATCCTTGCCGGTACATCCGGACCGATGCTCGCCCTACTGCGGGCGTGGACGGCGCCCGGCTTTGTGATCCATTGGTCGCGGGCTTCGCCTTCGGCGCCGCCGGTCGTCTGCTTTGTGCCATCCTACGCCCCTCCCTCACGCTCGATGCAGCATGGCAAAAGGCTCATTGGCCCCGTAATTGCCATAGGGTCCGCGGGCAGCCATTGCCGCCATATGGTTTTGCAATGCGCTTTGCGCCCGATTGGTGCTCGAAACCGGTACTGTGATGCAGTAGCGCACCGGCGGTACGCCCTCGCGCCGATCCAACACCAAGGTGCAGCCGCCACGGAATTCGGCATCGGGATTGCTCTCACTGGCGAGCGTTCGTCGCTGGGTGATCACCGCGATGATGTCGGTCCGCGTTTCGCCCTCCGCGGTCAGCCGGCGCGCGGGGCGGACCGAATGCACCTCAAAGCGGGGGCGGTTGTGGGGCTTGTCGCGGTGCGGGAAATCGTCAGGGCCGTTCGCCAGCGGCGGAGCCCGGTTCAAGCCAAAGGCTCTCGCCTGCTCCGCCGAGAAATTTGCCGGATCGGAGAGCCATTCGTGCAATCGCCAGGCATTGACGCGGGCTGCTTGCCACGAAGTCTGCCGGTCGCCGCTGACATCCCAGCCAAGATCGATATTCTTGCGAATGAACTCGCCGAGCCCCGGTGGCTGCGCGTCGGGTTGCAATGTCTGCCAGCGCAGGCTCTCGGGCGACAATGTTCGGACTCCATCGGCCGGAATGCCGCGAGCGCCAAAGGCTTCGATAAACGCCACGCGGTAGCCAAACCTGTCGTTCGGCACGAGGTCAGAGTCGGCGGTGACCAAGGCCCGGAGAAAATCGCCAAATCTCGGATCGACCGGCGGCATGTAATCCAATGCCCGGATCGATAATTTCAGCACGTGTTGCGCCGACTTGGTCGCCGCTTCCGCCAGTCGCCCGACAAGGTCGGGGTGTAGCGCGCCGGGTTGTAAGATACCGCTGCCGCCGCTCGCCAGCCGCAGCAAATCCTGGGTGCGCCTGTTATAGATTGCCAGGAATGCGTCGAAGACGGCTGCCAGCAATACGCGGCCGCGTTCGTGCGGCTCCTGTGCATTGGCGTATTCGTCACGGCTCGGCTTGGTGCCGATGGCGCTGCGCAAGGCGCCCCGTTGCCCGATTTGCCCGACCGCCTGACCAAACTGTCTCGCCAGATTGGCCATCAGATCGCCCTGCCCCGCCAGGTCGCCGCGTGAGCGCTGGATCTCGTATTGCAGCAATTCGGGAAAGGTGAAGTGCTGAAAGATTGCAACAATATCGGCAAATGCCTCGTGGAATGCCGGCACGTCGATGTTTGTCGCCTGCTGGTAATAGCGATGAATGCCGTCGAGCAGCGCGTGCGTCGTCTCATGCGCGACGACGTCATGGGACAGCGCCGTAAACACGATCTGCCCGCTCTCGATCGCATTCTCGGCAGGAAAATAGCCGAACAGCAGGGCGCGCTTATCAGGGCTGTAATAGGCATTGGCTTCGCGCAGCGCGTGCGGATAGAGCCGCAATCGGCGCACAAAGGCTCGCGTCGTGCGCGCCGGGCCGTCCGGCTCGGTCTTTTCGTCATTGGCCGCGACCGGCACCTCGCGTTCCGCCCACAATGCCCGCCGCCCCAGCGCGATTTCAAAGTTGCGGATCGTGCGCATCGCGACGGCATAGACCATCTGCTGATGGAATTGCGGATTGCCCTCAGACGGTGACAAGCCGTCCTGCGCGAGCAGATAGGGGTTGTTCAGATCAACCGGATCATAGACGCGAACGCTGGCCGGATCGACGTCCACCACCTCGAGATATTCGCCGACCGGCCCGGGGCTCAATAAGTTCTCGCTGCTGCGGGCCGCCTCCCACGGCACTTCGACCGTCGCCTCGTTGATAAAGGCGGTATTCAGTTCGATGCTAGCCCCCGGATCGGTGGCGAAAATCCGCAAGCGCCGGCTGGCCGGCGGTGCCGGAAGCATCTGCCGCCAGGCGGCGGCGCGATCGACCGGGGCCAGGGCGGGGTTCGGCGTGCCCAGGACAGCCTGGGCAGGCGCCGGCGATGGCGGTTGCGGGGATGGCACAGCCGTCGCAACCCCGCCTTGGCCCAGCGTGCGCGAAAGGTAGTCGCGCAATGTCCGCGAGGTTTTGCCTTCGTCCAATATCGCCTGCAAAAAGCGGCGGCGCTGCAATGGCGTGATCTGATCCAATGGCGCTTGCGGATCAGGCATCGCATCCTGCGCCGCCCGTGAATAGAGCGCCAACTGCGTCAGTTCGAGGGCATAGAGATCGGTCGGCTCGCTGCCGCTAACACCAAAGATGCTGCTCAATAAATGCAGAAAGGCGAAGCTCGCCGAATCCCGCGGCAGCTGGGTGAGATTATCGACCCGGGCAATCGCCAGCGCATCCATCGCCCGCAACAGACCGCTGCCGAGAAAGCGATCGGGCCGTGAGGCTCCGGTGCGCAGAAACGCGCTGTCGAAGATGGCGCGCCGCGCCGCCTCGGCGCGCTGCCAGTCCCGCCCCGGATAATTGCCGCCGTTCTTGTGCAGCCACAATGCGGCGGCGGCCGCCACCTGAGGTGTGGCGGCGGAGGTGCCGGCGCCGTCGAGGTCAACCCAATCGGCTACGCCGAGCCGCGCCCAGGGGATGTTGGGGGTATAGGCGGCGACCGCGGTCGCCATCTTGCTCGTGGGCCCGGCATTGCCCTCCATGTTTTCGGGAGCCAGGTTCAGATAAGGCGTCTTGTCGGCCATCACGCCGCAAGCGGCGATCACGCGGTCGAACCGGGCGGGATAGACGACGAGGCTCGTCGGCAGGCCGCCGAAGTTGTTCCCCGCCGCGCAAACCACGACAATCCCGGCTTCGTAGGCCTTGTTTACCGCATCGGCCCAAGCTTGCGACGGCAGCCCGCCCATACTCATCGAGACAACGTCTGCGCCGATCGAGACCGCATATTCGATCCCTTGCGCAACCGTGCTGGTGGCGAAATGGAAGACCCGGTCGGCGATCCGCACCGGCACGATCTTCATCATCGGGGCGCCGCCCAACACTTCGCCGTTCAGCGACTTCCCGCTGACGGTGTCGAGCAGCCCGTTGACCTGCGGCCCGGCGAGGATGCCGATTGTGCCGGTGCCGTGGCCGCGGTTCAGCAGCAGGCCCGAGGTCGGGGTTTCGTCCGTCGCATCGTTGGGCCGGGAGGCGTCGACAAAGTTCCTTTGTTCCTCGGTCACGATGTGGGCCGGGCAGGCTTTGTGGTTGGGGTCGTAGCCGGTATCGAGATGAACGATCTTGATCTGGCTCGGGGCGTCGCCGACCGCGCGCCGAGCGGCGGCGAGCTGGCTGAAATCGTCCTCGACATGCCAATTGGGCCGTGGGCCCGGCGCGTAGGGCGGGCCGAGCGGATCGTCCGGCTTGGTCCGGTCAGGCTCGCGCGCCGCCATCGCGGGGCGATTGCCGTCGGTCGGATCCAGTTGCCAGACCTGTTCGAGATCGGGCTCGGCCGCCAATACCTGATGGCCGCTCATGGCGAAATGACGGCGAACCTCGTGCACCCGATCCCACGGATTTTGCGACGCCGCTTGTAACGTCATCGTCGCGGTGCTCGGCTGCACCAGCACCCAGCTGTCCTCGGTCCGCCCCGCCGCCGCTATTCCTTGGCCGGGCGCCGGCGGATCGGCGGCTATCGTAAACAGCGGTTTGATTTGATGATCCGGCGGCGCCAAACCAGTCATTGCGGCCGGCGCGGCAGCCGCTGACCCGGCGAGCTTCACCAACACCCCGATGCTCTTCATCGCAGCGCCTCCCCTTTTACGTATTAGACATTAATCTGTCTGTAAGCTGCTCGAATGTGAACTATCTCACGCGAGCATGGCGATTGTTGGATCGCTTGCACGAATTTCCGGTGCCAGGCCCGGCCGGCCGAATCGATCGAAGAGTTATGGCGATGCAGGGCTTACCGCGCGGTGCCCTCTAGGCGGCTGGAGCAGGGCGTCTGAGCCGCAACCGGCCGGCTGGACCCGTGCCCGACGCGGGGCTATCGTCCACGAATGAAGTTTGCGGTGTTGCAATTCTTCAGCTGGCCGGAGCGGCGGGTTGATCTCGCCACGGTGTACGCCCGCGCGCTCGAGCGGATCGAGACCATGGACCGCTCGGGCTATGACGCGGTATGGCTCGCCGAGCACCATTTTTCGAGCTTTAGCGTGTGCCCGTCGGTGCACATGGTCGGGACCCTCGCCGCCACGCGCACCCGCCGGCTGCGCATCGGCACGGGCGTGTCGCTGGCGCCATTCTACCATCCGCTGCGGCTCGCCGAGGAGGTGGCGTTGCTCGACATCCTATCGGGCGGGCGCGTCAATTGGGGCGCCGGCCGCGGCTTTGCCCGGGTCGAATTCGAAGCCTTCAGCGTGCCGCCCGGGGAGAGCACCTCGCGCTTTCGCGAGACCGTCGAGATCGTATTGCGCGCCTGGACCGACGAGCGTTTGCACTTCAACGGCCAGCATTTCCGGTTCGACGGCATCGAGGTCTTGCCCAAACCGATGCAATGCCCGCATCCGCCGGTATGGATGGCGGCGAGTTCGGACGGGGCGATCGACTGGGCCGCCGGCCGCGGCTTTTCGATCCTGATGGACCCGCACTCCTCGGCCCCCGAGATCGGCCGCAAACGGCGGCGCTATTCCGAGCAGCTGTCATCATCCGGCTTTGCCGAAGCCGGGCGCGATATCCCGGTGGCGCGACTGGTGGCGCTCGGCCGTACTGCCGAAGCGGCGGCGGCGGTCGCCCGCAATGGCGCCGAATGGATCGTCAATTCCTATCTCGGCGCGCAGCACCGGCCGGTCATGCAAGGTTTCACGCCGGCAGGCGTCGATCCGATCCGCCGCTATCTCGACGAGGTCATCCTGCACGGCACGCCCGACGCCGTTGCCGACCAGATCAGACAGCTGCGCGAAGAAATCGGCCTCGACTATTTGCTCGCCGCGCCGCTCAGCCACGAGACCTTTGTGCTATTGACCGACGAAATCCTCCCCCGCCTCGCCTAGCACACCGATCAGGTTTGAGGCACGCTTCACCCGGCTCCTAGCAAGGCTCGACCCCGCGAGGTGCCACTAACTAACCCTCGCCCCCAATTGGGGGAGAGGGCAGGGTGAGGGGGCGGCTCGGGGAACACAGCCCAGTCGAAACTCCTCCAACCGATGCCCGCTACCCTACCCGGACTGACCAGCCGCGGGTCGCTCGGATCGCGACGGTTGATGCCGGGGCGCGGCTGTGCTGGGATGCGGCCATCAGCAATCGGGAGAGCGACAAATGACGATCAAGGTGGGCGACAAAGTACCGTCGGCGACATTGCGCTATGTGACCCCCGACGGAGTCCAGGCAGTCAGCACCGAAGATTTTTTCCGCGGCAAAAAGGTTGCGTTGTTTGCGGTCCCCGGCGCCTTTACGCGAACCTGCTCGCAACGGCATCTGCCGAGCTATGTGACCATGCCGCCGAACTCAAGGCCAAGGGCGTCGACACGATCGCCTGCATCGCGGTCAACGATCAGTTCGTCATGAACGCCTGGGGCAAGGAGCACGGGGCGGACGGCAAGATCGTCATGCTCGGCGACGGCAGCGGCGATTTCGCCAGGCGATGGGGCTCGAACTCGACCGCGTCAAGGAAGGCATGGGGATGCGCACCCAGCGCTATTCGATGCTGGTCGATGACGGCGTGGTCAAGGCGCTCAATGTCGAGCAGCCCGGCCAATACGAGGTCTCCAGCGCCGAGGCGATGCTGAAAGCGCTCTAATTCGCCGCCCGATCCTGGGCCCGAGCCTGCGGACGCTCCGGGCAGCCACGGCAGCCGCCGCACTGCTCGGCGCAATCTCGCTTGCCGCGGCGCCCGCCACCGCGCAGCAGCCCTCTTCAAGCGGCAGCCGCACGGCCGAGCCGCAGCGACTAATCCTGCAGCCGCCGCCCGCCGATCTCAGCTCGCCGCCGCCGGCCAGCCCGCGTCTCGCACGCCCAAATCCCGCCGCTGATTGCGCGCCGGCTTGGCCGTGCCAAATGCGCCTCTTTGGCTTCACCGGCAAGTACGGCGGCATCGGCCTAAAAGCCCCCACCCTGACTTGGTAAGTCCAGTCCGCGCAATCGAAGCGGGCCCGGCAGCAATGCGGCGCGTTGCTCGGCTTTTGCCGGCCGAGCGCCCAAAAACTTAACCGCTGACCTGTAGCTTTAGATTGGACGCCGCCGCGGATAGAAGAGCACGGCTATGACGAATGAGGGGCGGCCGGCTCATTAACTTGTGGTAGTAGGGACTGGCTGGTAAGGGAGGAATCCGCGCACTAATGAATGACGTGAGCAGTGGGCCCAGAAACGGGGCTTCCCCCAGGAGCGTGTCGAGCGGGCAGCGCCGGCCCGCGCGCACGGAACTCATTTGGGAGGGAAAGTACGACGACGCCGGTCGGCGCGTCGCGCCACTGCGGGTGGCGCTGCCGTTTCAGCCAGTCGAGACGGTGAATGAATCGGCGCAGGACCGCCAACGCAGTTTGCTGCTCGGTCCGGGGTTCGGCGAGGAGGAATGGCGCAACCGTCTGATCTGGGGTGACAAGAAATACGTTTTGCCTTCCCTGCTGACGGAGTTCGCCGGCAGGGTGAACCTGATCTATATCGATCCGCCATTCGATACCGGCGCAGATTTCTCCTTCACTGCGACCGTGCCGGAGGATCCCGAGACGGTAGGGGACGGCTCATTCAGGTTCACTAGAGAGCCCAGCATCATTGAGCAAAAAGCCTATCGGGATACCTGGGGGCGGGGCTTGGAGTCATACCTTTAATGGTTTTACGAAACAGCAATCATGCTCCATGAGCTGCTCCACGAGAACGGCAGTCTTTATGTACATCTCGATTGGCATGTGAGCCACGCCGCAAAATCCGTTTTGGATGAGGTATTTGGCTCAGAGCGATGCCAAAACGAAATTGTCTGGAAACGAACTACGGCGCATAGCAATTCACAAACCTATAGCCACGTCCACGACGTAATTCTTTTCTATACCAAGGAGGAGGATTTCGTCTGGAATCCTCAATATACGGAGCACAGCGAGCAGTACCTTGGAGACAAGTACACGTATGTCGACGAAAAAGGTCGGCGGTTTAGGCTAGACAACATCACAAGCCCAAATCCCCGACCAAATATGATGTATGTGTGGAAGGGATTTCCCCCACCGGAAAAGGGCTGGCGATACAGTACGGAGACAATGGCACGTCTCGATGCCGAGGATCGCATTTGGTATCCCGACGATAAGTCGAAGCGTCCGCAGCTTAAGCGCTACTTGGATGAAACAAAGGGGCGGCTGCTCGACTCGGTTTGGACCGACATCAACCCGGTGAACTCGCAAGCGTCTGAGCGGCTGAATTATCGAACTCAGAAACCCGAGGCTCTACTTGAGCGCATTCTCGAGGCGTCCTCGAACGAAGACGATCTCGTATTAGATTGCGTCTGCGGCAGCGGGACAACCGCGGCGGTCGCCGAAAAGATGGGCCGCCGATGGATCGCCTGCGACCTTGGCCGTTTCGCCATCCACACCACGCGCAAGCGGCTGCTTTCGATCCCTGGCGTCCGCCCGTTTGTTGTCGAGAATCTCGGCAAATACGAACGTCAGTTGTGGGCGGGCGCGGAGTTTGGCGAGGGGAACGGGAAGAGGGCTGCCGAGCGTCAGCGCGCCTATATCGAGTTTGTCCTGAAACTCGCCCAAGCGACGCCTTTGCACGGATACACCTGGCTGCATGGCGTCAAAGCCGGCCGTATGGTTCACGTTGGCGCCGTTGATGCGCCGGTCAGCGTCGGCGACATCACGCAGATTGCGGCTGAGTTCAAGCGCGCCGTCGGCACCGGCGAAGACGCGCCTACAACCAACGGCGTTGATGTTCTCGGATGGGATTTTGCCTTCGAGCTGAACGAGGTCGCAAAGCAACAAGCTGCGGCGGCAAACATTCGGATGCGGTTCCTCCGCATCCCCCGCGATGTCATGGACAAGCGTGCGGTCGAGCAAGGCGACATCCATTTCTTCGAACTGGCGGCACTCTCGGTAGAGGTGAAAACAAACCGGCGGGATGTTTCCTTAAAGCTCAAGGATTTTGTCATCCCGCCCGACGATGTGCCGGAGGAGGCGCGCAGAGCCGTCAAGCATTGGTCGCAATGGATTGATTACTGGGCGGTCGATTGGGACAACAAGGGCGACTCCTTCCACAACGAATGGCAGACCTACCGGACGCGCAAAGACAAGTCGCTCGCCCTGGAGATCACGCACACCTACCCGGATTCGGGCGAATACGCGATCGTCGTAAAGGTCATCGACATCCTGGGCAACGACACGACCAAGACCGTGAAAGTAAGGGTGGCCTAAATTGTTCCTCCCTCACGGAGCGGGGGAGGTGGCGAGTGAAGCAAGCCGGAGGGGGCATCGGGGCATGCGAGCACCGGACAAAACATTCAGCCGGGCCCGGGAATTACGCCGCGGAATGAGCTTGCCGGAGTTCGTTCTTTGGCAAGCTCTGCGGAAAGGACGTTTGGCGGGCTTACGCTTTCGCCGGCAACACCCAATCGGACCTTATATTCTCGATTCCTATTGTCCTTCTGTTCGGCTCGCAATTGAGGTGGATGGGATCGTACATGATACCGCTGCTCAGCTGCGCCACGATAAGACTCGTCAGGCATGGCTCGCGCAACGGCGGGTGACGGTCCTGCGCATTCTCGCCAGTGACGTCTTGAAGGATGAGAGATTGGAAGCGGTACTCGTCGGTATCGAGCAGGCCGCTGCCGGCGCCCCCTCCGGCTCGCGTCGTTCGCCACCTCCCCCGCGCAGCGAGGGAGGAACCGCCCCCTCCGGCTCGCCTTGCTCGGCACCTCCCCCGCACATCGGGGGAGGAACCCCACCCTTTTAATTCCGGGAAAGCCGCCATGGCCCGCGCGCGCAGACAGAACGCTGATCAGCTCTCGCTTCTGGAGGCGCGCGTCAACACGGCGCCGCTGGTGCCCGGCATACGCGAGAAGGTCAAAACGTGGCGCGAAGGCGGATATAAGGGCGTCAGCGACACAACGCGCATTTTGCTGAACTATTGGTTCCAGACCGATCATCGGCTGCCGAACGGCCGGAAATTTGCTTACCATTATTTTCAGCGCGAAGCCGTCGAGACGCTGATTTACCTCTACGAAGTCGGCGAGGTGCGGCGGCATAAGAGCCTGGTGGAGACTTTCGCCACCCGGGGCGATCTGCGGCTGCTGAAGATATGACGATTTTGCTCGCTACTGCGTCAAAATGGCGACGGGCAGCGGCAAGACGAAAGTAATGTCGCTCGCCATCGCCTGGCAATTTTTCAACGCAGTCGCCGAGGCCCGAGACGACTTTGCAAAAACGTTTCTGCTGATTGCGCCAAACGTGATCGTGTTTGAGCGGCTGCGGACGGATTTTGAGGGAGGCCGTATCTTCCGCGCCGATCCGGTCATTCCTCCGGAACTGAGAAATCTTCTGGCAGGATTTTCAGTACTACATGCGCGGAGAGGGCGAGCGGGCAAGCTCGCTTGGCGCGCTGTATCTGACAAACGTACAGCAGTTCTACGAACGGCCGACCGGCGAGCAGGACGAGCCCGAGGAGCTGACGGCGGTGCTCGGACCAAAACCCTCGACGCAATCCTCGGCAATCGAGGATTTCGCCAAACGCATCATCGACCGCGGAGGGCCGGTCGTCGTTCTGAACGACGAGGCGCACCACACGCATGACGAGGAAAGCGAATGGAACAAGATCATCCGCGCTTTGCATGCGGAACGTCTCCAGCGGGCTCGCCGCGCAATTGGATTTCACAGCGACGCCGCGCCACAGCAAAGGGCAGCTATTCTCCTGGACCGTTTACGACTACCCGCTGAAGCAGGCCATCATCGACAATGTGGTCAAGCGCCCGCTCAAGGGGATTGCCCAAGGGATCACCGAGCAGCGATCAGACATCGCCAGCACACGGTATCAGGCTTATCTGGCGGCGGGCGTCGAGCGTTGGAAGGAATACCGCGAGCAGCTGATGCCATTGGCGAAGAAGCCGGTGTTGTTCGTGATGATGAACGATACCGTCGACGCCGACGATGTCGGCGATTGGTTGAAGAAGAAATATCCGTCGGAGTTCGGCGCAGAGAAACTACAGATTATTCACACGAACAGATCGGGTGAGGTATCGAAAAAGAGTCTGGACGTCGCCCGAAAGGCGGTGCGCGAGGTCGATGACGAGAACAGCCCGATCAATTGCATTGTCAGCGTCATGATGCTGCGTGAGGGCTGGGACGTGCAAGGGGTCACGGTCATTGTCGGCCTCCGGCCCTACACATCGAAAGCCAACATCCTGCCCGAGCAGACCGTGGGACGCGGGTTGCGTCTGATGTTTCGCGGGGCTAGCGGCTACATCGAGCGGGTCGATGTGATCGGAAACAAGACCTTTATCGAGTTTGTCGAACAGCTCGAACGCGAAGAAGATATTCAACTCGGAACGTTCAAGATCGGCGAGAAGGTGAGCATCATCACCATCGCGCCTGATCCGAACAAGGCGGACCAAGATATCGCGATCCCGGTGCTCAGCCCGATCCTCACTCGCAAGAAGTCTTTGGCCGAAGAAATCGCCGAGCTCGACGTGAGCGCCTTTACCAGCCCTGTGCTGCCGCGCAAACAGGATGACGCCGTAGCCAAAACATTCCGCTATGAGGGCTACGACCTCATTACACTGCAAAAACTGATCGAAAGAGACTACACCATCCCGGAACCGCAGACAGCCGAGGAGGTGATCGGATATTACGCACGGCGTATCGCACAGGACGTTAAGCTGCCGTCGCAATTTTCGGCATTGGCGCCCAAGGTTCGAGAGTTTCTTGAAACAAAGGCGTTTGGCGAACCAGTGACGTTAAATAAGCCGGCGATGATCAAAGCGATCAGCAGCAATGTGGCTCAATACGTGACAGTGAAGACATTCGTCGAAGCGCTGCGAAAAGTCGTCATTTCCGAATTAGAACCGCAGCTTTTGCATGCGGGGCGGCTCCTTTCCGAAACAGCGTCATTCCCTTGGTCGCGCGCGACACTCGCGGCAGGCAAGTGCATTTTCAACCTAGTGGATCGAATTAACACTTGGTACCCGCGGTTGGCGGCGGCGATGATGCGGTCGGGGTCGGCGGTCCAGGTGAACGGCTTTGGACTGTGGTTGTGTTGGGCAAGGTAACGGTTGATCGCGGCCTGGAGGTCGACGAGGGAGTGAAACACGCCGCGTTGCAATCGCCGGCGGGTTAGCTTGGCAAAAAAGCCCTCGACGGCGTTGAGCCAGGATGCCGAGGTGGGGGTGAAGTGGAACGTCCAGCGCGGGTGCCGGGCCAGCCAAGCCCTGACTTTGGGGTGCTTGTGGCTGCCGTAATTGTCAAGGATCACGTGGACCAGTCGGCCGGCTGGGATGTCGCGCTCGAGGCGATTGAGAAAGCGCAGGAATTCCTGGTGCCGGTGGCGCTGCATGCACTGCCCGATGACCGTGCCGTCGAGCACATTGAGGGCGGCAAACAGGGTGGTCGTGCCGTTGCGGATATAATCATGGGTCATTGTCCCGGCGCGGCCTTGCTTGATCGGCAACCCCGGCTGAGTGCGGTCGAGCGCCTGGATCTGGCTCTTCTCATCGACCGACAGCACCAGGCTGTGCGCCGGAGGGTCGACGTAAAGGCCCACGACATCGCGCAGCCTGGCGGCAAACTGCGGGTCGCGGCTGAGTTTGAAGACCTGCAACCGATGCGGGGCGAGACCATGGGCGCGCCAGATCTTTTGCACGGTGCTGACCGCCAGCCCCATGGCGTCGGCCATCGCGCGGCTCGTCCAATGGGTGGTCTCGCCGGGTGGCGCGCCGAGCGTGAGCGCGATCAATCGCCCGACGACCGGCTCGGGGATCGGCGCTTTGCCGGGCTTGCGCGTCTTGTCGTGCAACAGGCCATCGACCCCCGCCTCCATGAAGCGGCGCTGCCAGCGCCACACGCAGGGTTTCGACACGCCGGCCCGGCGCATCACCTCGGCGGTGCCGCAGCCTTCTGCCGTGGCCAGGATGATCCGCGCTCGCCACACATGCTTCTGGACAGCATTGCGATCGCCCACCACTGCCTCAAGCCGCTCCCGATCCCCCGGCCCAAGCCGGACTTCAACATCGCTGCGCATCGCAGCATCATGACGCAAAAGCTCGACTGAGGGAATCTTGTGTTTCGGTCATACCACTAGTTCCGTGCCATAACGAGTTCGAAAAAGAGTTCGCGCAATTCCTGGAAAAGGCACCGGATGTTCAGCGCTTTGCCAAGCTGCCGGAACAGTTCGGATTCGCGATCGAATATACGGATAACGCCGTGAATCTGCGTTATTACGAACCGGATTTCGTCGCACTGTCCAGCGACGGGACGCACTATATTGTCGAGACAAAAGGGTTAGAGGATACGAACGTCGTCAACAAGGATCGTGCGGCGCAACTGTGGTGTAAAAACGTAACGCGGCTGAGCGGCAAGCCGTGGTCCTATTTGAAGGTGTTGCAGACGGCATACAAGCAGCTTCAACCTACGGAGTTTCAGGATTTGCTAGTCCTGGAGCACAGGAAACTCTTGTAAGGCGGGTGGTTTCACTGAAGGGCTGTAGGGCGGGTTATTCGAAGGCCTCGCCGATGATCTGAAGCTGGCGCTCGACAGCGGAGCGCACCAGGTCGTCTTCGATAAAAGCCTCGAAGGTCTTCCCGCGGACGAATGCTTGCACAGATTCCGCCGCTCTCAGCGCATCCCAGAGGTAGCACCGGTGGTCACGCTGCATAGACGTTCTCGCGGCTTTGCTCGATGCTCGCTTTCAGGTACGGGTTGCGCACGGCACCGGCCTCGACGAGATCGACAGCACGACCGAATAGCGCTTCCAGCGCTTCCTTAGGCCCGAAATAGGTGTCGAACGGGTGCAGAGGTGAGCTGCGGTCGAATTCGACCAGGAAATCAATGTCGCTTCGGAGTGGGTCGAAATCACCGCGCGCGGCCGAGCCGAACAGATCGAGGCGGCGCACGTGAAAGCGCCGGCACAATACCTGCACTTGCTCGCGATGCAATGCGATCGCGTCGATCATGGCTGTCTATGTGGGGTTGGTTGCCGCTATCAGGCGGCTCCTGGCCCAATTTATATCGTCGAAGGCGCCACGCTCTCGCCAACAAGATATTTTATTGTTCCTCCGAGCGGCGTCATTGATCCGACGGCAGCGAATATCGGAGGCTACGCTGGGACACGCTTTGGTTGAGTGATTGCGGGAGATCCGGTGCTGTGAAAGAGCATCGTGCTTCTCCCGGTTAATTCCCGGTTCGAGGTAAATAATTCCCGGTTCGGCGGGGGAAATTCCCGTTATGTCGGCCACGGGAATTGCCTCGCAACTTTCTGTTTCACAACGGATTTTTCGCTTAGTTTCGATTGTTTTCCGAGAAAATCCCGGATAGTTCCCGGTTCGACGGGAATTCGGGTCCCGATCACGGCGGGCGTTAACTTGCACGCGCTGGTTGCAATTGGCGCGCCCGTTGGAGCCGACCGCCGGCCCCTCCCTGCCTCTCCCCGCGATCCCCGGTCAAGCCGGGGAGGGAGGGGAAGGTGGGGGTGGCGCTTCATCGAGGAACCCTAGGCTCCAGACTTAATCATAGCCACCAGTTTATGACAGCGGCGAGGGCTACGGCAGCGGCGAAGTTGGCGGCGAGCTTGTCGTAGCGGGTGGCGATGCGGCGCCAGTCTTTGAGGCGGCCGAACATTCGTTCGATCAAGTTGCGCAGCTTGTAGGTCTGGGGATCGAACGGATGAAGATGTTTGCGGGCGGGGTTATTGGGAATGACCGGGCGGGTGCCGCGCGCGATCAGAAATAGCCGCAGCCGATCGCTGTCATAGGCGCCATCGGCGGCACACAGACCGGCTGGCGGCAGCGGTTCGAGCAGGCCGCGAGCGATGGGCAGGTCGCCGCGCTGCCCGGGGGTTACGGCGAACGCCACGGGACGACCGCAACCATCGACAACAGCATGGATTTTTGTCGTTCGCCCGCCGCGCGAGCGGCCGATCGCCTGGAGCTCGGCCCCCCTTTTCCGCCGGCCGCCGAGCGATGCGCCTTGGCGGTGGTGCTGTCGATCATCTGGATGCCGCCGGGATCGACGGTCACCAGCGCGGTGAACAATTGTCGCCAGATCCCGCGGCGCGCCCAGCGATGAAAGCGATTGTAGATCGTCGTCGGCGGACCGTAGACCGCCGGGCAATCCTGCCACCGGCACCCGACCTTGAGCACGTGGATAATGCCGCTGATGATCCGACGATCGTCCTTGCGATGTGCCCCCGGTTGGTTGGTCGGCAACAGCGGCGCGATCACCACCCATTGCCGATCGTCGAGCCAGAACTCCCCCGTCATGATCCAAGCCCCCGAAGTTTCCAGCTTGAATTACAGCTATTGCGTCATGTCAATCACTTGATTGAGTTTGGAGCCTAGAGCTGGCTTGACACCCGGTCGGGCGGGGCCGTGAAGATGGCGGCGGCCAACTTTGATCGGCAACCGTTATGAGTGGTCTTCTCGAACCGAGTTGGCCGACTCGGCGAATTGTCGTGGAGCGGCGTCAACAGCGGCATCATCCGCAACCGCCCCCCGAGCCGCCGCTCGGCCGACGGCTCATGGAACGGCCGGCCGGCCCGGGCTCTGCCGGGGCGGGGCAAACCATGGTCCACGGCTTTGAGACCTGCGCGATTCATCCCGGCGCCGCATCCGATCCGGTGGCCGGCGCGCGTTCGACGCCGATCTACCAGACCGCGTGCCGCCCGGCGCACGAGATCGGCCTCGCCAATGTTCGTATGCCGGTAAAATTATTACGAGCGGGACGGGCGATGTGCCTCCATGAGCAAGGTGGATACCGATATTTTGTTTCTGCGTCTCTTTCTCGAGAGAACCTCGATGCCATTCTTCTCAGTTATTATCCCTACTCGTGATCGCCCAGTTCTGTTCCGCCAAGCACTCAATCCGTTCTGGCTCAGTCGTTATCGGATATCGAGATCATCGTTGTTAACGATGGCTCGGCCCCCGAGCATCAATCGGAATATGAAGCCATCCTTAGTACTGACAACTCAAGCCGGGTACGTTCCCTTGCCCTCATTGCCCGGCCTAATGGGCATGGGCAAAGCTTCGCGCTAAACTTCGGGGCCGCTGACGCAACCGGCCGCTACCTATGCTTTCTCGACGACGACGATTGCTGGGCTGATCCAAATCATCTCAGCCGGGCCCAGGCCGTGATCGCAGCCTCGGACGCGTCGGTCGATCTCTATATGACCAATCAGGCCGCGTTCCTGCGCGGTGAACAACAGCCTGGGCCGGTCTGGATCGAGAACCTGCCGGCTATCCTCGCCAAACTGGGCAACCGGCCAAATCACGACGGCGCGTATACCGTAACCGTTGAGGAGTTATTACGGAGCGAGGGGTTTTGCCACCTCAATACACTGATCGTGCGCCGCGCTCTGTATGAAGAGATTGGTGGTTTGGAGGAAACTATACGTTGGGAAAATGATCATGATCTATACTTTCGATTAATAGACCGTGCGGTCGTGATGAAATATATGCCCATCACGGAAGCGCGGCATAACATCCCTGATCCTGTTAAGACAGCGAGCATGACGACGTCGTTATCAGAGATCGAGCGGCGCCTTTTCCAGCTTATGGTCTTTATGCGCGCCGAATACCTCTGTCGGCATCCGGCCATTCGCGCGCACGCACGTCGGCACCACGTCTACACGTTGAAGCGGATAGCCGAATCACTCGCCATCGCAGGGCGCCATGTTGAAGCGGCGTTTTACGCTCGCGAAGCCCTCGGAACCGGCCCCACCGTCAAATGGGCTGGCTATACCGTTTGGCGCATATTACGTGCCTTGGCCGGCCCATCATCGTAGGTTTACACGTCACGGCGTTTGATCATGCGGAGGAACGGTCCCGAATGAAAGGCCGAAGTTGCGAACTCCCGCAGGCTGTGCCAACTGAGCTGGCTCCAACGCGGATGGCGTCATGGAAATGGGGATTATCGGGTCTCTGCGTCGTCGCGTCGCTGCGGTTGTACACCCTCTATTTCGGTCGCAGTACACAAACCTCGGCGACATTAGGAAGCCTCAGCTACCAGTGCATCTAGCCGACAATATAGAGACAAATCTCAAATGGTGGAACGACGACCACAGGTGGGATCTAGACGGGGATGAGTGGACCGGACAGGCAGCGATGTGTGACGTCTCTTACCCTGTCTGGAAAGCTTCGCTCGTGGATAATCTTATTCGCCCATACGTCAACCCAAGTGCTCACGTAATCGAGATTGCCCCCGGTCACGGTCGATGGTCCGAATATATAATACCTGCTTCCGGTTTTGTTACCCTTGTTGATCTGAGTCCTAATTGTCTTAGTTTTTGCCGAAAACGATTTTCGCAGTACCAGAATGTCGATTATTATCTAACAACAGGCACATCACTTCCGCAGTATTGTCATGATCATATTAATTTCATCTGGTCATACGATTTTTTCGTTCACATGGCACCGGTCGTTATTCGGGCCTACATGCAGGGTTTTTCGCAAGTTCTCCGCGCCGGAGGATTGGCCATCATCCACCACGCTAACATCCACGATTTGACCCCCCATGTGCAAAACAACCATCCTGGATTGCGCTCAGCTGTGAATGCGGAAATGATTAGAGACTTTGCCGCTGAGATGAACTTAACGATATCGTCTCAGTTGTGTTACTGGGACAACTCAAAAAAACTCGGAGTGCCACGATTTGGAGACATGATCACAATCTTGATTAAAACAGCGGGCTGTTGAAAAAGTTTCCGTGTGGCCTCGCCCCCCGGCGGCGCTTCTTCACCGAGCTGAAGCTGGCCGTGGTTGCCGAGACAACGCAGCCCGGCACGCCGATCGGCTGTGTCGCCCGTCCATGCGCGCCCGTTACCTTCTCGCGGTAAATCTTGGTGCATCCCGCACCGCGTGACTGCTCTAATGAGCGTCGAGGGTCTGGCCGTAGGTGCTGAATTGGGCATAACCGAGACGGCGGTTTTGCGAATAAATTTCAGCCATATATCTTACCGGAACCATAATCCATTGGTAGGCTGGCTCAAGAACAATTCCCGAAAGTCTTCATTTAGGCTCTATCGAGGCTGGCGGCGATCTTTATCGACTTCATCCGCCGCCAGCAGCACCGCACCTGACCCCCTCGGAGGAGCGGGCTCCGACAAGGCCGGAGCCCCGCATCCCGAAATTCCCGTGTAGCCGCGAATTAACCGCGAATTTTTGCCGAATGCACCTTCGCCATCGTTAATTATTCTTTTAAATCAATCAGTTGCGAGGCAATTCCCGTGGCAGGCTAATCGCGAATTTTGCGCGACCTTACCGGGAATTAAATCCGCCGAACCGGGAATTCACGGGAATTACCGCAGCCGCTGCATCCCGCCATGCCGGCACCGCGCCGCCGCGCCGCGCGCCCCGCCTGCTCGATCCTGCACGCTGCCCTTGTTGAAAATCAGCCGCAATTAAGTTCCTTCCTCGCTTCCGCTGAACCGCGAGCTCCGCACCGCTCACAGCAAAATCATGCGATGCGAATATGGCAATTTTACCGCCGCCACTCCTGGCGATGCGAGAGGCAGCCAAGCATCCGACCCGATCAGCCGCCCCGCCCGCGCCAAACACCGCTCGCGAAGCGCGCGAATCGACTTCAGCCACCAGGCAGGCGAAATTTTGATCCGGCCCAAAAAGGGAGTCGCTGTCTGGAGGTTAATTCACGCTGTTCCGATGAGAAACACGGCGCGCCCCTGCGCTGGAATTGATTTTTGAATTAACCAAAACCGCACTCTCGCGCCCCTATCCTGAACGCGATATCCTCCCGGAAAAGCACGGGAGACGGACGATGCGCAGCACCTTGGGGAAAGCCCGCGCAGTTGCATTCGGGGTAATCTGGTCAGTTGTGGCGGCATGGTCGAGCGTCCCGCCGATATCAAGTGCTGCGCATGCAACGACGTTTACGGCCGTATGTGCCGGGATCACCAACCTTTCAACGCCGACCTGCACCCCCGACGTATTAGCGGCCGAAGGAGATAGTGCGACCATCACATTTCCGGGAACCGTGCCGCTGGACGGAACCACCTTTACGTCAGTGGCAACGCTCAGCTTAGCTATTGGTAGCTTAAGTGAAACAGTTAATCTTGCGGCTGCTCCATATTCATATGTTCCATTATCGCTAGTTCATACTCCTGGCACTACAAATTTTTATTTGCAGCAGGACGCTGATCAATCTTTTTTCTTCTCTCTTGATCTCCCAAGCCAACGAAACACAGTCGCTTTAGATAGTGGGTTTTATCCAGTTATTTTTACAAATACTAATGGCACAATCTATACCGCATTTGCAGCAACAGAACCGTCGCCGTCGATTTTGACAAACCAATACGCATCACCATGCATCAATTTTTCGGGAACCTGCGCGGGGGGCTCAACGATCACGCAGTCCGGCAACGTCTCGACAGGGAGCCTTGTTGTCGGTACGGGTGGTGGGACCGGGACACTGTCGGTGAGCGCGGCAACGCTGACGGCTTCTTCCGTCACGCTCGGCAGCACCAGCGAGGGCGACGCGATGGTTCAGTCCGGGGGTACGATAACCACCGCCGGAAAGTTGACCGTCGGCGACAGTGCGGATGGCAGCCTCTCGGTGAACGCTAGCGGGAGCTTCAACGCCAACGCGCTTACCGTGGGCTCGGGTTCGGGCGGTGGCGTCCTTTCAACGCTCTATTCCGGTAGCGTGACGATCAATAATGGGAGCGGAAACATCACCAGTCAGACGATTGTTGCCGATGCAGCGGGGTCGTTGCAGCAATACGGCGGATCACTGGCGCTCGACAACGGGGCCCAGTTCACGACCGCCGGTCTGGTTGTCGGCAATCAATCCGGCTCCGTCGGTCAGGTCTCGGTCAGTGGGGTCTCGAGCCTAACCAGTACGCAGAACATCGTCATAGGCGAACAGGGAACTGGAAGCCTCTCGGTGGACAGTTCGGGATCGAGCCTGACGAGCAACGGCGCGATGATCGTTGCCGATGCAGCGACTCCACCGAGCGGCCAGCCTGCTGGCGGGTCGCTCTCGATCAGCGGCGGCGCAAAAGCGATGACGGCTGGGTTGACGATCGGCAATCAGTCGGGCTCGGTCGGCAGCGTTATCGTGACTGGCCTGGGATCGAGCCTGACCAGCACCCAGAACGTCATCGTTGGCGCCAGCGGCACCGGGAACCTTGAAGTGAGCAACGAGGCCACGGTCGCCGTGACTAACGGGGCGGGGACCATCGTTGCAATGAACCCGGGGAGCAACGGGTCGATGATCTCCGTATCCGGCGCGGGCTCGGTGTTTGCCGCGGGGAACAGCCTCACGTTGGGCCAGGCACCGGCAATTTCGCCTCTCGTCGACATCACCTACGGAGGCTTACTCCAGGTCGGATCGCCGACAGCAGGGCTTGGCGCTGGCGGCGGACTCGCGATGGGCAGCAATGCTACTCTCAGTCTGGCGATCAGTCCCGGTCAGACAGTACCGGACGTCCTCACCACCGGTGCGCTCGATCTTGGGGGAATTATCCAGCTAACGGCTTCTTCCACGATCTTCCCCTCACCAAATGGGTTTATCCCGCTATTGCAAGGAAACTCGATCGACCTGGTAAGCGGCTTGCCTAACGGTGTGCCTTCGGCGCCTGGGATAACGACTTCCCCGACGACGAGCGTATACACGTTCACAGATCAACAAGGCGGGCTTGTCAGCGTGATGGTTCCCAAGCTCACCCCATTGTCGAACGGAACGCCGGACTGGCTGGTGCCCGAGGTTCTGCAGACGAACGGCACAGAATATTTCGGGGTTCAGGAAGTCACACCGATGACCTTGCTGACCGCGCAACAAAAACAGAACGACGCGAATTTATCCGCGGTGTCGAATGCACTGGGACAAGCCTTGGGAATATATACATTTACAGAGTCAACCGGGGTGGTCGATGCAGTAGGCGGATACCTCGGCCTTTTCGCAGGGTCTCCGGGCGCGGCGGCGCTCTTCTCACAGCAAGTCCTGGGGAACGCCGGTTTGTTCCTGGCAAGTTCTGGGGCCGGTTTTACTTGTGTCGTAGGAGGTCCCGTTGGCTGCTTTCTCGGGGTAAGTGCAGCATTAGCCACTCTCGGCGGAGTGATCTATTCCGATCTCGCGGCCGATCCGTATGATTCGGATTACCGGCAGGTGTTTGTCCCTCCGACGATACCGCCATCGCCGACGCCGCTCACCGAGACTTGTTCTAGTTTAGACGCTACTGCGGGGGCGACGCCCAGTGTCCTCGCACAACAGGACGCCGATCTCTACGCCCTCTACGTAACTAGCAACCGGTATCAATCAGCGCTCTCGGCAGGAGATTCTGCAAGTGCTACCCTGCAAGCGGCAACTTTTCAAAGCTATCTGACACCTCTCGCGGGTGCAGAACAGTCGACCGGTGCTGATCTTTCCTGCCTTTCGGACGAGCTGGGGTCAGCAGGCATCGGTGCTCAGCTTCTGACGGCTCAGGAGGAATCAGACGCGTTGGCGGATCTGGAGACTCAAAGCCTGGCGCCGTTGGAAGAAGTATTTGACGGGCTCGGATTCACAGACGCCGAAATCGAAGAACTGCTCGCGGCGGCTGAAACCGACCCTCCATCCCTTCCTACGGAAACACTGGATCAGAGCTTGGACGATGCAGCCGAAAGCCTTGGCCAAAGTACCAGTGTTCCCGAACCGGGAAGCCGGCTCCTCTTTGTCTCCGGCTTGATCGGGTTCGTCGTGTCGTCGATGGCGCGGCATACCCGACCTCGCGCGTAAAGCGCTCCCAGACTATCGTATCGTCATTCCCGCGAAAGCGGGGCCGAAGCCGCGACGGTTGCCCCTAGGCCCCCCGCTTTCGCGGGGGGCGACGAAAAATACCTTAGTGCCGTCGACCCTTATTCGGCGGGGACGGGTTCTTTGACGCCGAAGGTGGGGGTGTCGGTGCGGTCGACGAGGGCCTCGGGGCCGTCATTCGGCAGGTTTTCGAGCCAGTTGATGCCGGCGTTGATGTCGTTTTCCCACATCTCGCGCGGCATTTCGTAAAGGAACTCGACACCATAGCCGTTCGGGTCGTTGATATAGACGCTGTGCGTCACGCCGTGATTGACGCGCCAGTTGAACTTGACGCCGCGGCTCTGCAGGAATTTGAGCTGCTTTAGCCAGGCCTCGCGGTTGGGCATCGTCAATGCCACATGGTTGATCGCACATTGGCCGTTCGACAGGACCCAATCGCTCGGTGGCGGCAGGTTCGGGCTCTCGACCAATGCCACCGTGTGATGGGTCAGCTGCCCGTCATTGACCGCGCTGTAAAACTGCATGTTGGGCGGGTTCGGCCGCCCGTCCTTCGGATGCAATTTGCCGACCTGCTTGAAACCGACGATCTCGGTCCAGAATTTGTGTGACTCGTCCATGTTGCGGACGTTGAGGACCAGGTGGTTGATGCCGGACGGGCTGACCGCCTCGGCCGGGGTTTCGATATCTGCCATGTCATACCTCCCAAATACCGGTAAATCAGGTACGCCGCTTCGCGCCCCGGTTCAAGCGCCAAACCCGTTCTCCGGTCCGACCGCAAAGCGGTAGCGCCGAGGGCGGGCGGCCGATAGATTGCGCGCCCGTATCAAAACAAGGGGAACGAGGAAATGGCTATCGGCGCAGAATTATTGACCGGCGCGCTCGCCGGCATCGCGTTTGTCGGCTGCAACATGATGCGCGCGCGGCCGGCGCACGCCGCTCAGGGGACTACCCAACCGGGCCGGCGGCGTGAGGTCGTGGTCAACGGCAAGCGGGTCAAGACCGTCGATGTCCATGCTCACACGATCGTCCCCGAGGCGGCGGCGGTGATCAACCACCCGCTCGAAGCGCCGGGGCTGCTGTGGTCGAACGTCTCCGACCGCATCGCCGAAATGGATGCCGAGGGGGTCGATGTCGAAGCGCTCAGCATCAACCCCTATTGGTATCGCGCCGAGCGCGACGCCGCGGCCGAGTTGATCAAGATCCAGAACGAGAAACTGGCCGAATTCTGTGCCGGCATGCCCGATCGCTTTGTCGCCTTTGCGACGGTGGCGTTGCAGCACCCGCAGCTCGCCGTCGAGCAGCTTGAATACGGGGTCAAGACTTTGGGCCTGCGTGGGTTGTCGGTCGGCGGCAGCGTCGCCGGCCAGGAATTGGCCGATCCGAAATTCCACCCGGTCTGGGCCAAAGCGGAAGAACTCGGCATCCTGATCTTTATGCACCCGCTCGGCACCCGCGAGTTGGAGCCGAGCGGCCGGCTCGGCGGCAGCGGCCTCCTCACCAACACGATCGGCAATCCGCTCGAAACCACGATTGCGCTGTCGCATCTGATCTTCGAGGGGACGCTCGACCGCTTCCCCGGGCTGAAGATCTGCGCCGCGCATGGCGGCGGCTTTCTGCCGTCCTATGCCAACCGTTCGGATGCGGTGATCACGACCTTCCCGAACCGGGTGGGACCATTGCCGAAGAAAAAGCCAACCCAATACTTGAAGGACGGGCAGCTTTACTTCGACTCGATCATGTTCACCGGCGAGGCGATGCGCCATCTGATCGCCGAGAGCGGTGTCGGCCAGGTCGTGCTCGGCACCGATTACCCGTTCCCGTGGAACAAGGTGCCGGTCGATCACATCCTATCGACCCCGGGCTTGAGCGACGACGACAAGATCGCGATCCTCGGCGGCACCGCCGCCAAATTGCTCGGCATCAACTGAGGAGCCATGGCCGGGCTGGGATGACTTTCGCGCCAAGGGGCAGGACAAGCCGGTGGCGGCGAGTCGGGAACGACCTCGATCGCGCCGCCCACCGACCGAAACGTTTGCTGAGGCCTAACTCTGGGATGCACCGGTCATTTCAACCAGTCTGTGAGCAGGCGGCGCCACCTACCCCCTCGATTTAGGAGATATGCCCAAACGAACTATGGATAGCGGGTCAGTTTGCCCGCGATATTTTTCGCATTGCCATTTACCAGGCAATGAAGCGGGTTGCCACTAACTGGGTCCTTCTTAACTACAGCACTTACACGCTCCAGGTCGGCGATTGTTGACACACAATAAGGCGGACCGCCGCCCATACCCGCGGTATAAGCATTGAATTGCTGCTTTTTGTTGGTTGCCTCCGTACAGTTAACGCTTAGGTCGAAGATGTTGTCAGAACCGGGCGGTATCGAGGTTACGCCAGAGCCATTCTTGAAGGCATCCGCGCTACAGGTGCCGCTGCGAACCACCAGTCCATCCGACCACGCGGGCGTTATTGCAAATAGGGTAAGCGCTCCGACGGTAGCGCTGGTGATAAGAGCTGTATATTTCATCGCTATTCTCCTAATCCGATATTTCCCGGATTGCCGATGGCATTGGACCAAAAACGTGCCGCGCTGGTAGTGGCGAGCATTCCGCCGCGGTCATCGCAGAAACGCAGCATTAAGTTTCGATCGTATTGGAATTCACATCACATGCTCCTTCGCAGACCGCGGGATCGCCGATTAATTGCCCCCTGGAATGCCGCGGATGTCCCTCGATGCATTAGATTTCCCGGACGTAGACGCGCAACGTGGTGACGATTAAACCTCCTGAATTGTTATAAAATTTCAAAAAAGTTCATGCTCGATGAGAACCGGCAACAGGTCTCCGCCTGCTTCGACGAGCTTGGCCCAGGGAGTGCCCTGGGCGTCCCAGCCCCTGCTCACACTATATTTTACTTCTCGCTTCTCGGCCCCAGTCAGATCAACGACAAGTCCGCCTGAATAGGTCCTGTATAGGACTGTACCGGCGTCGACCATAAGGAGCGCGAAGATCAACAGCACTTTCTCGACCGGAGCCACGATGGTCAACATTTGTGGGTACAGCGGGAGGGCGCACATCGGATCAGCCGTGCCGTTGACCATTTGTGCAATGCCGGTGGTCCATGTTTTTGCGCCATTATTCATTATAGAGACGGCACCCGTGATGCCACCTGAGGCCAGGATGAGGGCGGCGTCGTCGTTTACCTGGACTCTTTGCCCCAACTCGATAGCCATCGTGGCGTTTTGCGTGACCACGGCATTGGCGACGATTTCGACGACAGAGATGTAGGCCTGATACTTTTCCTCCCAGCGCACGCTGGTGAAATTTAGGTAGTCTGTAGTGCGGAACCAGACCAGAGGTGCGCCACCACCGTGAGCAGTTTTGACCACTTTGAAAGCATAGAGTACGGCACCCTGTGACTTCAGGGTTTCGAGATCATTCGGAGCCATTTCGATAAGGATTTCATAGGGCATGATATATCTCCATGCTAGGCGATTTTGGTAAGCGTGTCGGAGGCAATCAGCGAGCGGCGGAGTGCTTCTCCCCTTTCTTCGTTAAGCCTCATCAGCCCTCCGCACCACCCGAGAGGAACAACGTGCCCGACACCAAGACCTCTAGTGTCCCTTTGAAGGGATGATCAGCAACGGGCCCAGTTCTTGGTTGGCGTTGACGGGATCAGCCCACGTATTATGGTCTGCGCTCCAGCCATTTTCGATGTCATATTTGACAGCGCGCGTGCTACCGCTGTCTGCTGTCACCAGCAGGCCGTAGTTCCAGGCAATTGCGACCGTCTGCCCGACTTTCGATACGCAGGTTGCGAACATCACCAGCACCTTATTAGTGGGCCCGATCATGATCTGGTGCATACCGTGCAGTGGAAAGGCGCAAGTCGGGGCCAGCTTCTTGTTCGCAGCCCTCGTCAAGCCGCAGACCCGTTGAGTTGTCCCCATGTTAAGGATCTGGACAACCCCTTCATGGCCCACATTCTTCGGGGTCATCTTCCCATTGTTGTCCACCTGGACAGTTTGTCCTACAGCAACATCTATATGGCTTCCTATAGATATAATACTGCCCTCACCGACCAACTCGTCTGTCGCGATGTAAGCCTCCACATTGTCCGGCCATGTGATGGTAGTTTTATCAAGGTAGTCGGTAAGCTTAAGCCAGACCAATGAATAGCCTCCGCCAAAGCCGAAGGACCTGAGCAGGGGGCCGGGTAAGTGCCCATCAGGTGGTGCAATCCTGGGCGTCTGCCCGAACTGTACGGCCTGGAAGACGTAAAGGGCGCTGTTCTCACCTTTGAGTTTGTCGAGCGCCTTCCCAGTGGGGGAGAGCGTGATTTCGATAGAGAAATCTGCCATTGGGCCTCGGGTTAGCTAGCGGGAGGCGGGTGAACCCACCCCCTGCCTCGCCTAGGTTGCAGCTACCAGATGGCGTAGAGGCTGTTAGCTAGCTGGTTCGTGACGGTCAGCTGCTGACCGCGGATGTTCCTGATGTAGTACCGCTCGTCACCTACTCTGATCGGCATGGTCACCGTCGGGGCGACCCCGATCTGGTAGACGACGTTGCCCGCAACGTTATGGCGATTGTCGAGTTCCAGCTGGTCCGCCAGCTGGCCCGCCGGGAACACGTGGACCACACCCGCGTTAAGTCTGAGCTCCGGCATCGTCATGCTCCAGATTTATGTTGTGATGAGAATCGGCAACAGGCTTGCGCCTGGATCGATTTGTGTGGCCCAGGTACCACCATCGTCCGCCGTCCAGCCCTTGTTCACGACATACGTTACCTTCCGCATCCCGGCCGCCTTCGGATCTGTTAGATCAACGACAAATCCGGATGAGAAGGCCTTGTATATGACTATACCGGTGTTGACCGTATTAGATGCGAAGAGCAACAGTACCTTCTGGATTGGAATCACAACGTCCAGCGTAACGCCGTGGAGCGGGATCGCGCACATCGGATTAGCCGTGCCGTTGGCCATTTGGGCAATGCCGGTGGTATACGGGGTGTTGCCACGGTTTTGGATAGAGACGGCGCCGGCCATGCCATCCGAGGTCGTGGTGACAATCCCATTATTGCTTACGTTGACGGTCTGCCCCAACTTAATGTCCACCGAGGTGCTTGCGGATACCTTGCCATTCGCGATGATTTCGTCGTTTGAGATATAGGCCTGATACTCGTCCTCCCAGGTCACCTTGGTCGTGGTTAAGAGGTTTGTGGTGCGGAACCAGACCAGAGGTGCACCGCCCCCTTGAGCAGTCTTGACCGCTTTGAAGGCGTAGAGTGCGAAGCCTTCGTCCTTTAAGGTATTCATATCGGCTGATGAGAGTGTAATGTCGATTTCCATCGTATATCTCCATGTGTGGTGGCTTCGGTGTGTGTGGTGGCTTCGGTCAGCGAGTTGGTAATCAGGAAGTAGTAATGATATCTTATCTGCTCTAGAATGAGATCTATTCGCATTATCGCAAGTGATGCTCCCGCTTATCCGAGTATACCGCCAATTGTCCGGATTTCTATGCGCCTAATCCTCCCCACAACCAAAAAGTACACTAGGTTCATTAGGTAAAGCGCGCAACGCTATAGCGATTAAATCTTAGAAACTGTTGCAAATAGTTCGAAAATCTCGCTAACATACCGACCCTCAACGTATATACTGGGAACTCTTATACCAGCGTCGGGTATAATTTTGACCATGGACTGTTGCGGCAGCTTGTTGCCCATAACCTTCGTCTGAACGGGCAGGTTCCTGCAGCAAATCTGGGGCGCACGACAGCCGCAACGAGATAATGATTAATTCTTCCAAAATTCCTCCAAGTTGTTACAAGCTTCGAGTTTGGTTAACACATGGCTAGGGCGGGGCTCCGCCTCGTTGCGTGCCGCGCTGACGGCCGCGCGGAGGCGGAGCATGGGTGTACTTTCCCAGGGCGATTTCTTTGTTTTCGAGGGATTTCATCTGGACCGTGGCGGCTTGTTCCTAAGGGATAATCGCGGTGCTTTGACTCCGGTCGCGATAGGCGGGCGCGCTCTCGACCTGCTCGGCGTGCTGGTCGGGCGGCACGGGGAGGTCATCTCCAAGGATGAGATCATGGCCGCCGTCTGGCCCAATCGGGTGGTCGAGGACGGCAACCTCACCCTTCAGATATCGGCGCTGCGCCGCATCCTCGACCGCGGGCGAACGGAGGGTAGCTTCATCCAGACGGTAGCACGGCGTGGCTACCGCTTTGCCGCGCCGGTGGTGCGGGTAACGGCCGAGGCCGCGGCGGTGACTTTCGTAAAGCCGAAGGCGAGCCAAGGGGTTGCGGCGGCGTCTCCGGTAAAAGCCAGGGCGAGCCAGGGGACGGCTGCGAATCCCCAGAGCGGCACGGGCCCACTACCGCGCCTGTCCATCGCGGTGCTGCCCTTTACGAACCTCTCCAGCGACCCCGAGCAAGAGTATTTCGCCGATGGCATAACTGATGATCTGACGACCGATCTGTCACGGATTGCCGGAAGCTTTGTGATCGCCTGCAGCACCGCCTTTACCTACAAGGGCAAGTTGGTCGATGTGAAGCAGGTTGGTCGTGAGCTCGGTGTCCGCTACGTCCTGGAGGGCAGCGTGCGGCGATCGGGTCACCGTGTCCGGATGAACGTGCAGCTGATCGATGCCGAAACCGGCGGGAATCTTTGGGTAGAGCGGTTCGACGCCGACCGGCGAAACCTTGTAGAAGCTGCTGACGAGATCACCGGCTGTCTCGCCCGGACGCTGAACCTCGAACTCGTCCAGGATGCCGGCCGCCGCATCGAGCAGGAAATGGCGACCGATCCCGATGCGCACGATCTCATGATGCGCGGCTGGGCGTTGTTTTACCGGCCGCGGTCGGCCGCGACCTTGCACGACGCGCAACAGGTCTTTGAACGGGCGCTGGCACTCGATCCGCCCTCCATCGGAGCCAGGATCGGGCTGGCGACGGTTCTGGCCGCGGCGATAATCGAAGGGTGGAGCAGCTCTCCACTGGATGACCAGGCTCGGGTGGAAGACTTGCTCGGCGAAGTCTTCGCGCGGCGGGCGAACGATGCAATGGCACATCTCGCTATGGCCGTGCTGCGCCGCAGTCAAAGCCGCTTGACTGAAGCGCGTATCGACGCGGAGAGAGCGGTCGCACTCGACCGTAACAATTCGGCGGCACTCTACGAACTCGGGCTCGCCTATATGTATCTCGGCGAGCCAGGCGCGGGCATTCCACATCTGGAAAAGGCGATCCGACTTAGTCCGCGCGATCCATTGGTCTCTGCAATGCAGTACGGGTTGGGGAGGTGCCATTTATTCCTTGGCCACCTCGATCACGCGATAGAGCTGTTCAATCGGGTGCGCTCGGGCGGTCCGCGGTTCTGGGACGTTTACATGTGGCTTGCTGGGGCACTCGGTCTCAAGGGTGATCTCGATGGGGCGAGGGCCGAGTTGGCCGAAGCGAGGAGGCTCAAGCCTGAGATCGACTCGTTGGCGCGATGGCGTGTCCACCAACCCTGGGCCGATGTACCGCAGTACCAGGCGTTGCGCGAACAGACGCTGAACTTTGGGTTGCGCCGCGCCGGCTTCCCCGAGGATGATCACTAACCGCTGGTTTTTTTCCCAAGCTGGCTCGCTCTGTGCTCTCCCGTTCAGCGATCGCGTCCGCAATCATGTGATCGCCGTAATCGCGTCGTATTCTCAAGGCCTCGACAATCGCTATCGCGCGCGGGATTTTTCTGAAGAAGTTGCCTCTGCCTGATCTCGACCCTGATAAAACAGGTGGAACAGGTGCGCGTGGCGCCAATCGCTCCACCGAGGGACAGGCAATTTGACCGCCGTGGCGGTGGCGCGAGCGCCGGGTGAGAGGTGATGGAGGAAATGCGATGAAGGCGGATTACGTGATTGTCGGCGCGGGCTCGGCCGGATGCGTTCTGGCCAATCGGCTCAGCGCCGATCCGGGCAACCGCGTCGTATTGCTCGAAGCCGGCGGGCGGGACTCGAACCCGCTGATCCATATCCCGGCCGGGTATATGAAATTGCTCGACCACCCGACGATTACCTGGGGCTACACCGCCGAGCCCGATCCCGGCACCGCCGGCCGCGCCATCCCCTATCCGCGCGGCCGGGTGCTCGGCGGATCGAGCTCGATCAACGGCATGATCTATGTCCGCGGCCAGCCCGAGGATTTCGATCATTGGGGCCAACTCGGCAATCGCGGCTGGTCATGGGATGATGTTCTACCGTTCTTTAAAAAGGCCGAGAGCTGGGAGCGCGGGCAGGACGAATTTCACGGGGAAGGCGGACCGCTGCTGACATCGCACGCCTCCGACAAGCCTCTATTGTGCGAGAAAATGATCGAGGCCGGGACCCAGATCGGCCTCGAATATCGCGAGGACGTCAATCACCTGCCGCCGGGTGCGGGCGACAATATCGGCTGGGTCCAGCAGACCCGCCGCGGCCGCCGGCGGCAGAGCGCGGCGCGGACCTATCTGCGCGCCGCGGCAAGGCGACCCAATCTGCAGATCATCACCGGCGCGCAAGTGCGTCGGGTGTTGTTCGACAGCAACCGCGCGGTCGGCGTGGAATATGCCCGGGGCGGCCAAGGTGGTGGGCCGGAACGGGTCGATGCCGCGGCCGAGGTGATCCTCGCGGCCGGGGCGATCGGCTCGCCGCATATCCTGCAATTGTCGGGGGTTGGCGACCCCGCCCATCTGACGCGGGTCGGCATCCCGGTTCAGCACGCATTGCCGGGTGTCGGCAAGAATTTCCAGGATCATTACATCGCGCGAGTCGCATGCTCGGTCGTCGGCGCCAAAACCCTCAACGAAAAGGCGCGCGGCCTGCCCTTTGCCGGCGAAATCATGCGCTATGTGTTCGCCGGGACCGGCATGCTGACTTACGCCTCGTCGCTGGTGTGCGCGTCGATCAAAGTATTGCCGGAATCGGCAACCCCGGATGTCCAATGCCTGTTTTCCCCGGGCAGCTTTGCGCCGGGACCGATCCGCCGGCTCGACGACAAGCCCGGCATGACGGTCGGCATGTGGCAGATGCGGCCGTTGTCGCGCGGCTATGTCGAGGCGAAATCGCCAAACCCGGCCGAGCAGCCGGCGATCAACCCGCGCTATTTTGCCGAGGACACCGATCGGCGGGCGGTGGTTGCCGGGCTGAAGATGGTGCGGCGGCTGTTTTCAGCGCCGGCCATCAAGCAATACGTCGGCGCCGAGACCCTGCCCGGCGAGCATGTCCAGACCGATGACGAACTGCTCGACTATGCTCGGCAATACGGCTCGACCGTGTTCCACGCGAGCTGCAGCTGCAAGATGGGGCGCGATCAGCTGGCGGTGGTCGACGACCAGCTCCGTGTCCACGGGCTCGAAGGGCTGCGGGTCGTCGACGCCTCGGTGATGCCGGCGGTGACCTCGACCAACACCAACGCGCCGACAATCATGATCGCCGAAAAGGGTGCGGCGATGATCCTCGCGGCGGAGCGACAGAGGCTCGCGGCGTAATCGCTGCCACCGGCAGGATTGCTGGATCTCGATTATTTCAGGCGCTTCTTCAGCTCGTTTGCGACCTGGGCGATCGCGGTGCGGACTTCCGGCACGATAGCGATCGGGTTCAGCAATCCCCAATCATGGATCAGCCCGTTGTAACGCACCGAAATTACCTCGACCCCGGCCTGGTTGAGCTTGCGGGCGTAGGCCTCGCCCTCGTCACGCAAGACGTCGCTGTGGGCGGTCTGGATCAGGGCCGGCGGCAGGCCGAGCAGATCCGCGGCTGCAGCCTGCAACGGTGAAGCATATTTGTCGCCGCGCCGCGCCCGGTCGGGCAAATAACTCTCCCAAAACCAGATCATCATATTGCGGGTCAGGAAATAGCCGTCTGCAAATTCGTGGTAGGAGGCGGTGTCGAAATCGGCGTTGGTGACCGGCCACATCAGCGCCTGGAACCGGATCGCAGGGCCGCCCTTGTCTTTCGCCATCAGGCTAACGACCGCGGTCATGTTGCCGCCGACGCTGTTGCCGGCGACCGCCAATCGGCCGCCGTCCACGCCGATTTCGCCGCCATGCTCGGCAACCCATTTGGTGGCGGCGTAGGCCTGGTTGATCGCGGTCGGATAATGGGCCTCGGGCGACGGTGTGTAATCCGGGAAGACCGCCGCCGCGCCCAACTCCACGACGAGATCGCGCACCAGCCGCTGATGGGTCGGGAAATCGCCAAGAACCCAGCCGCCACCATGAAAGAACATAAAGACCGGAATGCCGGAAGCCGCGCCGGCAGGCTTGACGATGTGGAGCCTCAGCGCCGTTCCGTCGACATCGACCGTGCGTTCTGATTTCTCGATGCCCGATAGATCGACGGCGACGCTGTTCTGAGCGTCGGTCAGCACCTGACGGGCGTCACGAGGCGACAATTGCTCGATCGGCGTTCCGCCGCCGGCGTTCAACGCATCGAGAAAGTTCTTCACGCCGCTGACGACGAAATCATTGATTGGTCGCGTAGGCATTTTTGACACTCCTATCCGACGCATTGGGGAGCGTCACTATGCGCTAGCTGGCGTGCTCGCGCTCGCGACAATACTGCGACGCAAGCCGCGAAATGCTGCGGCCGATCAAGGCTAGGAAATGCAGCGGCCGCAATCCGGCGCACGGACCGCTGCGGCAGCAGCCCTAGGCGGCGGCCTTGCGGTTGATGGCGAGCCGCGCGTCGACTTCGGAGACGGCCTGATCGACCAGCGGGTTGCGCATGCCGAATTGCGCGCCGATCATCTGCACCAGGCGGTCGGTGCGCTCGATGTTCGGCGCGCCATTGAATAACGCCCGCGCAGCTGAAGACGGCCGCACCAAATCGTTTGCCGCGGCGGCGTATTTCTCGAACGGCACGAGATCATCGGGTGCCGCCCCCATCTTGCGGCACACCTCGCACACCCAGTTGTAGACCGAGCGCGACGCCTCGACATCGCGATGCACTGCGTCCTTGATGTCGATTGCCGCGTCCGGGGTCACGCAGCGGTAATTGCCGGTCAACAGCATCGCCCATTTGGCGAGCGGTACAAAAATCGACTCGTGGACCTTGAGCTTGACCGGCAGATCGATCGGGCCGTCGCCGGGATCGTAGCGCACCGCCTCAATTTCCCTCTGCATCTGCTTGAGGATCGCGGTGGGGCCGTCCGCCTCAAAGCGCGCCGCCTTGAAATTGGTCGGCAAGGTGACTTGCAAGACATTGATCTTTTCACCCGGCGGCCGGATTGCCTGCGGGTCGGGGCTGCACAAGGTCAAGAGCCCCGGCTCGAAATTGTTCCACACCGTCGCGTCGGTGAAGCACGAGCGCAGCGGATCGGTCGCAAGGCCGGGAATCCGCTTTAGATAGGGCAATGGCGGCATGTTCATGATCGACATGCACGGCACCCGCGACCGCGCCACCCCATCGAGCAGTTCACGCACCCCCGGCAAGCGGTATTGCGGCTCCTGCATCGCCAGAACGACGAGATCGTAATCGGCCGGATTGACCTCGCCCGGCCCCGCGGCGTGCAGCTTGCCCGGCAATTTGCGCGAAGTCGAGTTCGATCGGCTCTTTGCGGCCGCGGATCGGCATTCGCACCCGCGCCCCATCGTTGTTGAAGGCTTCGACTTCAGCCGGCAGGCACACCAGAGTGATGTCGTGGCCGCCAAACAGCAGCTTGGTTGCCAGCAGCGACCCGTAGGACGCGCCCATCATCAAGACTTTATAAGTGGTCATAGGACCTCCTCGATCCATTTCGTGCACAATTGCGCCCGTCCCAGGCCGCCGAGCCCACGGTCCGGTTCATTCATCGTTGGCCGCTGCCGCGGCTGGTTATGGATTGGCTGCCGTAACCGGTCAGACCCGCCTCCGGGCCCCGCCGGGCCTTTCTCGGAGGAGGGACATAGGGCGGCCGTTCGCAACGAACGGATCCATTCGGTCATCGGCGTCTCTCCCAGCGAGACCTGCTGCCGGTCGATTGCCGGAAGGGCCTGCTATCTCGTCCCGACGATGCCGGATGCCTGCATTTCAGGCAAGCGTCATTGAGCCGCGGGTTTGTTCCTCAGCCAGGATCGCGGCGAGCCCGAGGCGGTAATCGGGATAACGCAGGGCAAAGCCCAGCTCGCTTTTGATCAGCGCGTTACGGACCCGCTTGTTGTCGTCATAAAAGCTGCGAGCCATTGGCGATAGCTCGGCTTTGTCGAGCGGTACCAAAGGCGGCGGCGGGATGCCTAGCAGCCTGGCCGCAAAGGCGATGACAGCCTCGGGTGACGCCGGCTCGTCGTCGCAGACATTGTAGATGGCGCCGGGTCGTGGACGTGCCATCGAGGCCTCGAGCGCTCGCGCCAGATCCTCGACATGGATACGGGAAAAGACTTGGCCCGGCTTGTCGATGCGTTTTGCAGCACCAACCCGCAATGCCGCAAACGGGCTACGGCCGGGACCATAGATCGCGGCCAGCCGGAAGATGTGGACCGGGACGCCGCGATTTTGCCAACGATCGAGCCATCCCCGCTCAGCCGACACCCGGCGGCGCCCGCGCTCGCCGGTCGGCAGAAGCGCCGAGCTCTCATCGACCCAACCACCGCCGCGATCGCCATAAACGCCGGTTGTCGAGAGATAGCCGAGCCAAATAAGGCCCGGCAGCGCCGCAATTTGGTCGCAGTGACGATCGAGCACCGGGTCCCCGGCAGCGTCCGGTGGGATCGAGACTAGGATGTGCGTGGCCCCGCTCAATGATTGCACCGGGAGCGAGTGGTCTCGGTCAAGCACTTCGACCGCAAAGCCAAGCGCGCGCAGCGCTGCCGCGTTGGCGGCATTGCGGCTGGTGCCGCTGACGGTCCAACCGTCGCGCGCCAGCCACCGAGCGAGCGCCAGCGCGCTGTAGCCGAGGCCAAAACAAAATAGGTGTGAGCCGGTTCGCGGCGCTGTCACGGTGCCCGCTCCGTGGTTATAGACTGAGCGCCAATCGAAAGCGTTCGCTGAGTGATCCTATCATCAGAGCCACACGTCATTTTTTGTCGCCACAAAAGCCTGTCTCGGCGCGGCGATCATGGCGACGGCTCAAATGTGGATCGCGCGGCCATCGACGGCGAGTGCCGCTTCCTTGACGGCTTCGCTCAGGGTCGGATGCGCGTGGCAAGTCCGTGCGATATCCTCGGCCGAGGCGCCGAATTCAATCGCCAGCGTAGCCTCGGCGATAAGGGTGCCGGCATCGGGCCCGATGATGTGCACCCCGAGGACGCGATCGGTCGCGGCCTCGGCGAGGATTTTGACAAACCCCTCGGTGTCGCCGTTGGCGCGCGCCCGCGGGTTGGCGGTGAACGGAAACTTGCCGGTTCGGTAGGAAATGACCGCTTCCTTTAGCTCTTCTTCGGTCTTGCCGACCGAAGCGACCTCGGGCCAAGTATAGATCACCGCCGGGATCGCGTCGTAATCGACTTCAGGCTTTTGCCCGGCGAGCCGCTCAGCCACGGCGATGCCTTCCTCTTCGGCCTTGTGCGCCAGCATAGGCCCGCGGATCACATCGCCGATCGCGTAGATCCCGGGGCGATTGGTGGCAAAGCCATCATCGACAATGACTCTCCCTTGCGCGTCGCACGCGACGCCGACCGCATCGAGCCCCAACCCCTGCGTGAACGGGCGCCGACCGGCTGCGACCAGGACTGCTTCGGCCTCGATACCTTGGTTCTCGGGGCTCTCGATTTGCAGCGAAAGTTTATCGGCGGCTTCGCGCAACTCTGTGAGTTTAGTGCCGAGCTGGAATGCGATCCCCTGTCGCGTAAGCGTCCGCTGCAGCGCTGCCGCAAGCTCACGGTCCATTGTCGGCACGATGCGGTCGAGCAATTCGACCACCGTGACTTGAGCGCCAAGTCGCTGCCAAACCGAACCGAGCTCGAGCCCGATATAGCCGCCGCCGATGACGGCCAGCCTTTTGGGCACCTGCTCGAGTGCCAATGCGCCGGTCGAGGACAGGATCCGACGCTCGTCGATAGTGATCCCGCGCAGGGGCGTGCTTTCGGAGCCGGTGGCGATAACGATGGCGCCGGCTTCGATTTCGTTCGTGGTTCCATCGGCGGCGCTAACCGCGACCCGCCCCGGCGCTGCGATGCGTCCTGTCCCCTTCAGCCAATCGACCTTGTTTTTGCGGAACAGGAACTCGACGCCGCGTGTCAGCGTGCTGACCACGCGATCCTTGCGCGCCATCATCCGGGCGAGGTCGAGCGTCACCTCGCCGACCGCTATCCCGTGCTCGGCGAGCCCATTGCGGGCCTCGGCGAATTTCTCCGAGGACTGCAGCAAGGCCTTTGATGGAATGCAGCCGATGTTGAGGCAGGTTCCGCCGAGGGTGTCGCGCCGATCGATGCAGGCGGTGCGGAGGCCGAGTTGGGCGGCGCGGATCGCCGCAACATACCCTCCCGGACCGCCGCCAATAATCACGACATCATAATGATCGGGCATTCCTTCAGGCTCTCTGATAAAGGAAGCGGCGTATTCAGCGATTAAGCAACCAGAACAGCAGCGACAGTGCGACGCTAACGACAATGCAAGTGACGATTGGGAAATAGAACGCGCCGTGCTGGCCGCGAATATAGATATCACCGGGCAAGCGGCCGAGACCGATCCGTCTTAACAGCGGCCACAACACTCCGATTGCGACCAAAATCACGCCGATAACGATGAGGACACGTCCCATACGGTGGATATGGAGGGTCGATCGTCGCGAAGAAGGGCGGCGTGATACGGTGACCGCCATCGCCGATCCGCGGTATGCGCCAGGCCGTAATCGCTGAAAGTCGCAGATTAGCTTTCGGGGGGTGCGCCTTGGTTCGTTGGGGGAGAATAAACTCACCGAGAAAATGAATGGCTTTCTTTGACCAGCGCACCATCTGATCGCCAAACGCCGATCGGAGCCCGGAATTGGATTGGATTCTCATCCATTGGTTCGAGTTGAGCACATTGATCCTGCTCTTTCTCAACCTCTGGTTTGTATCGGCCGTGTTGAGCACTTTGCGAGAAACGAACCGTTGGTTGTCATTTCTTTCCAATATTGAATGGGAACAAACGCGCAATCGCGGGACGTCGAACGATCGCTAAGCTTGATTGGGCCGCAACGGATCGGCTACCGGACGGGGCAGACTGGTGGCAGAAGATCCGCTATATTGGGTCATGCCGCCATGAAGATGCCCATTTTTTGAACCAGTCTTCTGGTGCATTAGGCTTCCAGAGGCGGTGTCTTGCATAACCTTAGATTTAGCAATCGGAACCGATCCGATGGACCCTACGAAATTGAACGCCGGGAGCGAGGCTTTACGCTCCTCGAACTGCTGGTTGTTCTGGCTATTCTGGGGCTGCTGATCGGGCTCGTGGCGCCGGCGGCACTGCGTCAGCTCGGCTCCGCCAAAGAAAAAATCGCGCATCAGTCGATCGAACGTCTCGCCAGCGTGCTCGACATCTATAAGCTTGATGTCGGAACCTATCCGACAACCGAGCAGGGATTGGAGGCGCTGGTGGATCGGCCATCGGGGGTGGATCACTGGAGCGGCCCCTACCTGAAAGGGCAGGGCGTGCCTCAAGACCCGTGGGGTCGGCCATTCCTCTACCGCATGCCGAGCGAGCGGCCGGGGCACGATTACGACCTTTACTCGCTGGGACCAACCGGAAAGCCCGGCGGGTCAGGTACCGACGCGGAAATCACGAATGACTGAGCGAAATGCGTCAATCGACCGTATTGCCCCAGGCCAAAACAGTGTAGCTCTGAGGTAGGTTGGGGCTGACGCGCACCACCGCCACCCGGGTCACCTGCGCGTTTCCAAGGCCTTTGGCGTCCGCAATAATTCTGACGATCAGCGTATCCGGCGGGGCGGCGCCAGCAGGCGTAGCCGGCTGACCGAGTTGCGGGGTTTGGGCAATAGCGGCGGCGACGACCGGGTCGCCCCCGGCGGGATCCGGTTGCGGCGGGCCAAACAGCGTCAGATGGGGCCGCAATGCCGCATAAAGCGCCGGCGTCATTCCTAACACCCGACTAAGCTCGTCCATGCTTTCGAGCGGCCCGCCGGGAGGCGCGTAATCGAGCCCGGCTGCCTGATACTCCGCCTTCAGGACATCCGGGGTTTTAGGCGACTGCGAGGACCCGACCCAATCGGCAATCGCCGCGGCGATGCTTCGTGCATTCTCGGGAGGACTGCCGACGGCGCGCAAAAGCGCTTCCATCAGCGCCGGCGACGCGAGGCTGGGATTAATCCGCGCCGCCTCGTTTGCGAGCCGCACCACCACCTGGCAGTTGCCGATTGTCAATTGGTGAGCCGGCCCATTGACTGGCCAGCGCTGGTCGGGCTGCGGCGCCGACAAGGCGAAGATGGCCGCCGAAATGCCCCCGTCGGCCGCGGCCGCCGCCACCGCGTTCGATTGCAGGTTGTTGGCGATCCGGATCTCGGTACGCCCGCTCGCCGTCAGGTGAAGCACGAGAAACGCGATCAGAACCAACGTCCATAGTACGATCAGCAGCGCGAAACCGGCGGCTCGCCCCGCCGATGGCGAAGGCGCTGACCCTCTCAGCACCGCATTACAACCCGTTTGGATTGGCAGATCCGGTGCTGTGGAGATGCTGAAGCTGCTGCGGCACCAACCCGGCATTGATCAATTGGCTGCGCAAATCCTCCGTCAATGCCCGTGCGTCGCGCTGATCGCGCACGACATGCGGCGTGATCAGCACCAGCAACTCTGCCCGCATCCGGGAATTGCCTTGGGTCGAAAACAATGTTCCCAACAGCGGGATATCCTTGAGAAACGGCAAGCCGGTATTGCCTTGCGAGGAATTGTCGCGGATCAACCCCGCCAGCCCAACAGTTTGTCCATCTTGAACCGCCACCCGGGTGCGGAATACCTGGTCATCAAAGGTCGGCGAACCCTGGACCGTATTGGTGGCCGCCGCGGCAACGTCGCTGACTTCTTGCGCGAGATCGAGGGTCACCAAACCACCGGTATTGACGCGCGGCGTCACCTGCATGATGACGCCGGTCTCGTGATAGTCGACGCTGTTAACAACCGGTGCGCCCGCCGCCAACGTGCTGGTCGCGGTGCCAGTCAGAACCGGCACCTGCTGGCCGACCTGCAGGCGGGCGGGCTGGTTGTCGAGCACCATGATCTCGGGCGCCGACAGAATTTTGACCTTGGTGACCTCGGCAAGCGCGGCAAGCGCAAAATTCGGCGCCTTGCTCAAGATGAAATAAGGCGAGCTCGATGGGTAGTTGAGCATATTGATCCCGGGAATTGCCGGTAAGTTGGAATTGATGCTCGACGGCCCCAGTGTGTTGGCCACGTGATCGGCCTTGAAGAAAAATTGAGTTCCATACTGCAATTGATCATTCAGATCGACTTCGGCGATCGTAGCTTCTATAAGCACCTGCAGAGGAATGACATCGATCTTTCGCAACATTCCTTCGATGACCGAATATTCAGTCGACGTCGCATAGATCAACAATGCGTTGTTGGTGCGGTTCGCGATAATGCGCATCTTGTTGACATTGGCGGCGGCGCCGGGCCCCGCCTCGGTCGAGAGCGGTTCGGTGGCCGGTGTTTCGGTAGCCCCCGCGGGTGTTGCTGTCGCTGCGAGGGCGGAACCCAACCCCCCACCCCCCGTCGTCCCAGCCCCGGATGTTCCGGTGCCCCCCCCGGCGGCGCCAGTCGTGCTGAGGCCGCCCAGGCCACCCCCAACCCCGGGATTCCCGCCGGCCTGGTTGCCAAATCCCAGAGCCGCCGGCGTCGCACCCGGCGCCGTGGTGCCGGGCGCTGGCGGGGTTGGCGAGACATTTCCCGGCGTAAAAGCGCGCTGCAGCAACGCTTCCAGATCGCTGCTCTGCCCATTTTGCACGTAGTAGACGTGCCAGGTACGCGACGTCGCGTCTTCGGCCCGTTGCGCCAGGTGAAAAAACCGGTCGGCGGCGTCGAGATAGCGCGGCTGCGCGGAGACAACGAGAACGGCGTTGACCCGCTCCATCGGCAATACCTGCACAATGCCGGAGAGCGAGCCTTCGCCTTGCGCCTGCATCACCTTTTCGAGCTCCCCGGCGAGCTTGGCTGGATCGGCGTCGCCGACCGGGAACAGCGCGTAAGATCGACCGGACAAAATATCGATGTCGAATGCGCGAATGAGTTCGACCAGAGTTTGGCGAACCGCGGCGTCGCCGCTGACCAGCACTGCATTAGCCGCGGGATCTGCCGTGATCTTGCCGCCCTGCCCAACATACGGCTCGAGGATTTTGGCGAGATCTCGCGCGGCGGCATAGCGCAGCGGCACGACCTCGGCGCCGGCTCCGATCGCGTTTGCGCCGCTCGCGAGATTGCCGATCGCGCCCGCCGGTACCGGCACGACGCTGTAAATCCCGTCACGGACGACAAGGGCCGCCCCGTTCTCGTTGAGCAGCGTTTCGAGCGTTCCGATCAGGGCTGAACGCGGCAGCGGCGTCGGGGTCTCGATCGATCCGGTTCCGCGCACCGCGGGGTCGATCGTGTACGCCACCTTCAAGGTGGTCCCGAGCACCGCGCGTACGATCTCGCGAATGTCGGTATCGACAAAATTCAAGGTCACGTCACCGCTTTGGCTGGTGGCGACGCCTGGCGGAGGTGGTGAGGCGCCCTGGGCTGATGCGGCTGTGACAGGCGCGCGACGATCCTCGAACGAGCGTTGCGCGATCCGATTGGTCGGGATCGGACCGCTGATGCGCGGAGCGGCAGCCTGTAATCCGGTCGGCTGTTCAAGCGGGACAAGGCCGGTTTCGGGTTGATTGCAGGCGCCGAGGATAAGAAGCAGAGCCGCCGCACAGGCCGCGGGCAGCCATCGTCCCCGACATTTTCTCATCGCCGCTCCCGCAGCTGACCCGGCCGGAGCGGCGGGCGATTGAAAGCCGGCGCCGGAAATCCTGGCCGCGTCGGCGGGACGGCGGCTGCCCGCTGCGGCGGTGCGACGACTGGCGGCGGCGGCGCCAAATTCGGGTCAATCTTTGGCTGCAGAGTTTTTGTCCCGGTGGGCCCGGTTAGCGAAACTTCCTGAGGCGTTATCTTTTCGATATGCCAGCCGCTTATCGTGTCGCCCTCGTTGACGACGAGAGGTTTGGCCCCGTTTGGCGCGAAGATCGCAAAGCGATGACCGGGAGTGGTGACAATCCCGGCCAGCCGGGTGTCGGCCAGCCCGGAATCCCCGATCGGGCCATCGTTTTTTGGCGGCGGGCGGCGGGTCGCGCTGAATAGCGGTCGGGCAAGGATTTCGGCCACCATCGCGTCGGAACGGGGGACGTGTTCGGCTCTAGCGGTCGGCGCCAACGGCTCCGCGCGCGGTGGCGAACGCCGGGCCGCAATCTCGGTCTGGGCCACGGGTCTTGCGGTCACCTCGGCGGCGAGAATGGCGGCGAATAGACCGCAGCCGGCAAGCAAGATGATCAGCGCCAGCCTGTCGATCATGGCGAAGCGGCCGCGGATTTGTCGGCGGTGCGAAAGCCATAGACATCGAGTCCGGCATCCAGACCGATGTCTCCAGACCCTGCCAACGGCAATCCCGGGCGCCGCAAGACGCCGTGAACCTGCAAATTGTCGACGACCAGCGGTGGCGTGGCTGCCTCGAGTTTGGCCAACAGCCGCACCAAGGTCTGGTAGGGACCGTTTAGCGCAAACCGCAGGCCGATGCGGCGGTAGCCGTCGCGCGTCTCGGCCGGTAGGCTCTCGGTGCTGCCGATTGTGGCGCCGACCGAGCTGGCAAAGCCTTCGATCCGGCTTTGCAGATTAGCTGACGCGATCGCGTCGCTGGCGCCGTCCAGCGTGACCTTGCGGGTTTGTGCGGCCGCCCGCAGCTCGGCAACCCGAGAGCGCAGCGCCGGCAATCGATCGGCGACCGCCTCAAGCCGCGGCAGCAGCATGCGGCCGTCCTCGATTTTGGCCTCGCGTTGCTGGTAGAGGTCGACGAGCGGGGTTACGGCCAGAAAATAGAAACTGCCCAGTACTAGAAGCAGCAGGCCGACTGCCAGCAGCTGGCCACGCCGACCAGTCGGTAAGGCGGCAATCACGGCTACGGCTCGACCTCTGTGACGATCGTGAAGATCTCCTGCCGAAGCGCTTCGATTCGCGTGACAGGGGCGGCAAATGTCGGGTTGTGGAACTCGCTGTCGGCTGCCATCGCGCCGATCAGCTTTGCGGCGGCTGCCGAGCGGCCACTCAGCGTCAGCTTGCGCTGTTGCAGCTGCATCTCGGTTAAGTAGCTGTCGTCCGGCAACACACGGGTGGCGGCGGCGATCACGACGAGCGGCTGTCCGACCTTCGCCTGCTCCCTAACGATGAGGTCGGCGCTGCCTGTCAGGCTGGCGATTTCGCCATGTAATTTATCGGCTTCGCCGGCGGCCGCGCGCCCAGCCGCCAGCGATTGGTCGAGATCTGCGATCATGATCGACTGACGCACAAAGGGGGTCACGATCGCGGCGATGGCAAGAACCGCGCAACACACCGCAAGCGGCTTTAGCAGGCGTCGGGAGCCGCGATCAACGCGTTGATGGTGATTATCGAGCGGCAACCAAAACCCTGCATCGGGGCCATTCGCGATTTCTGCGCGAACCGGCGTGATGCGCGCGAGCCCGAGCCGCTCGATCAAAGGCGAGAGATTTTCCTTTGGGGCCAACACCAAGCGCACCAGCAGGCGTCCATTCTGCCGGTCGATGGCCTCAACCCGGTGATTCCAGTAGAGCTCATCCGGTTTGAATGGGGTCTCCCGATCCATTTCGAACAGCAGCGCCTGGTCGAGCTCTCGCTCCGCTGCGAGCGGCAGGACCAAGGTCTTCGCCAGCACGTGCTGCTCTCCGAGCCGTAGCACCGCGGGTTTGTCTGACGTGTTGGGCAGGTCAGCGAGCCCGGAGGCGCCGAGGGCGAAATGTCCCAACAAATTTTCTTTGCCGCCGCGTCGAACGCCGATGGCAACTTCGTCGATCGCCTCATCGAGCGGGCCGATCGGGGTGATCACCGTGGCATCCTCAGCCGTCGGCGCAGACCGGCGCAGTCGTTGGGGCAGCAGCTCAGCCAGCTGCCCGAACCACCAGGTGAAGAAGTCGCGTAGCATGTGACGGGAACCGAGCCGACCCGAACCCTTTACCGACACTGCAATGTTACAGAGCGCCGCGCATGCGGAACAGGCCGACAGGACGATGGCCTCGCTCAGATCAACAAAGTTTCTGAATGTGGCTCGATCAAGGCGTTCGCGGGGCTAAATCAGCCAGATTTTGTCAGAGCAGGGCCCCCGAAGGGCCGTTCTGTCGGGTGAGTTGGCTCGGCAAATCGCGGGGCAACGCGAATCGCTCTGCATCCTCAAAGAATTGGTGCCGCGATCAGCACTGGCCAGCGCCGCGCATCGCCCTTGCCGAAGACGAGTTGAATGCGGATTAGCTGTGGCGGCGCCGGCCCATCCCAGCGCGCCTGCCATGCCGCCGCCTGATCCGGCGCGGCCGAGCCCCAATAGGCGATCTCGAGGCGAGCAACGTGGCCGACCACCTCGGTATGGATCGGCGGCGGCGCCGGCGTTAGCGGGATTTCGTGCAGGTGCGGGGTCCAGGTCAGCACCACATTACCGTTGCGCAAGCCGATCGTGATGTCGGAGCGCCGGGTGTTGCCAAGGCCGGTCGGCAGATCGCCAATAAAGCTGACATGCTCGGCATCGCCCTTAAAACCAGCGTTCGCGTCCGGCCCGCCGACTCCCTGGCCTTGAGAGATGACGATTTCGGTCAACAAACTGCGGAGGACGCGCGCTCCGGCGTCAAGCTCGGCGATTTCACCAAGGCGCCGTTGCTGTGCGCCCCACAGCGACAGGCCGGCGTGAACCCCCTGGCCGAGACCCGCAACCAGCATCCCGAGCACGATCACGACCACCAGGGTTTCAAGCAGCGTGAACCCACTCTGCCGCGCGGCGGTGTGTTCTTTGCTCATCCCTTTTCAGCCGCTCGCGGCCCCGCTGCCGAGCCGCAAGGTTCGCAGAATGACGGCCCGTTGATGTCCGCGCGACTCCCATGAGATCGCGACCTCGACCGAGAATAGCGTGGTATTTTGCTGGGTAATCCCGTCGGCCGCGACCCCCTGCCGTTGGCTGACCGGCTGGACCTGCAATCGCCAGCGGTAGCCGCCGCCGTCATCTCCGGTTGAATCGCCCTGCACCAGAGCGGCGTCACGCCCAATCGCCGCCAGGTGGGACTGGGCGCGCTGCAGCGCCTCCTCGGCGCGTGCCGCGGTGTCGACGGCAAAGACGCCGCCGCTACCTGCCTGAAACAGCCCGACCAACGCCAGCCCGGCAATAGCGACCGCCACCACGACCTCGAGCAGGGTGAAGCCGGCATCCCGCGAGGATCGTTCAGCGGACATTGGCAACCGTGACCCGTCCCGTCAGCCAGTCGACGCCGACCGCGATGCGTTGTGCGTCGTTGGCCGCGAGCACAATTCGGCCGCCGGTCGAGCTGCCGTCGGGATTAAATCGGATATCCCCGGATGTCGCGCTGCGCTTTTCGCCGTTTACCGTCAGCAATGCGACCGATAGCTGCGGCGGCAGGCCACGCGGCGGTTCACTGCCGATCCGATAGCGATGGCTCGCGACATCGACCGCAAACAGTATCGGGCGATTGTCGGCAATCGCTTCCGAGCGCGCCAAGCGGAGCCCCGCGGCAAGCTCGGCGGCGGTTCCTCTAAGGTGAAGACCGCTGCTCCACGGCGCCTTGTAGTTGACGATCAAAACCAGCGCGAGGCCCATGATCGCCATGACAACGAGCAGCTCGATCAGGCTAAAGCCGCACCGCCGATCGTCGGATAGCACAGTCGATTCCTGCGATGACCTCGGTTCAACTGGCAAGATCATTGAGGCTCAGCATTGCCGTCAGCAGCGCGCTGATAATGCCGGCGACAGCGAGACCCATCGCGATCGTGATCATCGGTACGGCCAACGCCACCAGCCGCTGCATCATCAGCCGCGCCTGCTCTTCGTGAATATCGGCCGCTTTTAGCGACATAGCCGCGAGCTGCGCCGCCTCTTCCCCAAGCTGCAAGAGCTGAATCGTTCGTGCCGGAAAGATTGCGGCGGCCGCCAAGGGCCGCGACAGCCCGGCGCCGCCCTTGGCTTTCAGCGCCGCTGCGTCGACCGCGTCGGATGCCGCGAGGTTGCCGAGTGCTTCCTTGGCGATGCCAAGCGCCGGGATCAGCGCCACGCCGTTTTCGAGCAGATTGCCGAGGGTGCGGGTCAGCCGCGCCGCCAAGGTCTCGCGGATCAGGCTGCCCGCGACCGGCATCCGTAACAGCAGCCGGTCGAAGCGGATCCGGTAGGCGGGGATCGTCAGCAAATGGCGGGCGACGAGACCCCCGATCAGGGATGCCGCCAACAACCACGGCGTCGCGGCGCCGACAACCGTTCCCATGGTCATCAGGACTCGGGTCGCGGTCGGCAGCTGTGCGCCCGATTGCTCGAAGATCGGGGTAAATTGCGGCAGCACGTAATCCAGCAGCAAAATGATCGAGCCGATCGCCGCCACCACAAGCAATGTCGGGTAGATCATCGCCGCACGCAGGCTTGCGGTCAGGGCGCGTTCGCGTTCGAGCAATGCCGCCAGACGGTCGAGGGTTGCAGCCAATGTCCCGCCCGCTTCGCCGGCGCGCACCATCCCTATATAAAGCTTTGAAAAGCTGCGTGGTTCGGTGGAGAGCGCGGCAGCGAGCGAGCTGCCGGAGCGGACCCGGTCGCGCACCCGGCCGAGGATCGTGCGCGTACGCGCGTTGCGGGTATTCTCGACGATAAAGCGCAGGGCGCGGTCGAGATCCTGCCCTGCGGCAAGCATGATCGCCAGCTCGCGGGTGACTTCGCTAAGCGCGTTTTTATCGAGCCCGCGGGCTCCGCCGATCTCGATCTGCAGCAGGTCGCCGAGCCCACGGCGCATATCAGCGGGATCGGCGCGCAACACGGTTTGACCCTGGCGCTGGAGCCGATCGACGACCCAAGCACGATCCGGCGCTTCCATGACACCGTGGACAACTTCACCGCCACCATTGATCGCCGACCAGCGGAACGACGGCATCTCAGGCCTCCGGCGATGAGCTCATTTCTATCGAGTTCGGCGAGAACGCCGGGCAAAGCGGGCTCCGAGAGGCCAGCCGGTCACGATCAGGCCTCGCTTCGGATACATCGAACGACCTCCTCGATCGTCGTATCGCCTTCGAGCACGGCGAGCAGCCCGCTATCGAAGATCGGCCGCATCCCGCCCTCGATTGCGGCGCGCTCGATCGCGGTGTCGTCGGCGCCGTCAAGGATCAGCTTGTCGGTTGTACGGTTCGGCACAAGCAACTCGGCAATGGCACGCCGGCCGCGAAAGCCGGTACCGCGACATTCCGGGCAGCCGCGCGGATGATGCAGGATGATCGGGCGATTGCCCGCTAGCCGGTCGAGGCCAAAGCGGTCGCGCAGTGCTGCCGGCGCCTCTTCCGGCTCCCGGCATTTGCGGCACAGCCGCCGCACCAGGCGCTGCGCCAATACCGCCTTAAGGGTCGCCGTCATCAAATAATCTTCGAGACCCATATCGCGCAGTCGGGTCATCGTCGCCGCGGCCGAATTGGTGTGCACAGTCGACAGCACGAGGTGGCCGGTCAGCGCCGCCTGAACCGCTATCTGCACGGTTTCGAGGTCGCGGATCTCGCCAATCATGATCACATCGGGGTCTTGCCGCAGGATCGAGCGCAATAGTGTCGCGAAATTGAGGCCGATTTGCGGCCTGACCTGTATTTGGTTGATGCCGGTCAGCTGGTATTCGATTGGATCCTCGACAGTAACGACATTACGCTCGGTCGTGTTGAGCTTTGATAGTCCGGTGTAGAGGGTTGTTGTCTTGCCGCTGCCGGTCGGCCCCGTGACCAGCACCATCCCGTTGGGTAATTCGAACGCTCGTTCCAGACCCGCCCTGACATCCGCGGGGAGACCCAATTTTTCGTAATCGAAATCGACCGCGGTGCGATCGAGCACACGCAAAACCACCTTCTCGCCGTAGAGCGCCGGCATCGTCGATACGCGAAAATCGATCTCATGGCCGCGCACCGTCAGCTTTATGCGGCCGTCCTGCGGCAGCCGGCGCTCGGCAATATCGAGCCGCGCCATGATCTTGACGCGGGAGATCACCGCAGCTTGCAATCGCGCGGGCGGCGGCTCGACCTCGTGCAACACCCCGTCGTACCGGTAACGGACTCGTAGGTGGTCGGGAAAAGGCTCCAGATGCACGTCGGAAGCATGAGTTTCGACGGCGCGGGCGATCATCTGGTTGACGAGCCGAATCACCGGCGCCTCGCTGGCAAGATCCTTGAGGCGTTCGGCATCCTCCTCAGCCGGCTCGGAATTGGCCACAACCTCATCGAGCATCGACTCGCCGTTTCCGGCCTCGACCGACTCGGCGTAGAGCCGGTCGAGCGCGCCTTCAAGTTCGATCGGCACAGCGACCGCAACCGCTACCGGCCGGCCAAGAGCGGCTCCCACCGCCTTGCGTGTGAATACGTCGAGCGGATCGACCATCGCGAGCACCACCTCTTCGCCGTCAACAATCGGCAGCGCATGCGCCTTGCGCAGAAATTTTGGCCGCAGCCGGTCGACGAACAGCGGCTCCTCGGGGTAGTCTGCGGGTGTCACGAGGGGTGCAGAGACGAGTTGCGCCAGCGCCTCGGCGAGGCCGCGCTCACTGATCAGGCCGAGCTGGGTCAATACCCGATCGAGCCGACCGCCGGTTTCCACCCCGACGCGACGCGCGCGATCGAGGGTTCGATGATCGATGGCGCCGCTTTCGACGAGCGCTGGGCCGAGCCGGGCCAGCGCCTCGGCGGCCTCCTCGGCTGTGGGCGCGGCGGCAATCGGCGCGGCAACACTCGGTGCAGCCGCAGTCGGCGCGTCAATGGCCTCGATCGTCATAATTGACGGGGTCCTCGCGGAGCTGGCGGATAATATCCCTGAAAGGCGACAATAATCGATTGATCCTCGGAGCGGGAGTTCATGTTCGACACGGCTTGGTTCGACGGAACAGCCGGGTTCGACGCCAGCGCGTGGAGCGCGGTGCTCGCCGCCCCGTTCATCGGCAGTTTTCTCGGGGTGCTGATCCGCCGGCTGCCCCAAGGGAGACCGATCGCCCGGTCCCGGTCGACCTGCGAGGGCTGCGGTACAACCCTTGCGGCGCGCGATCTGGTGCCTGTTTTGAGTTGGGTCATGGGGCGCGGTCGATGCCGGCTCTGCGGTCGAGGGCTCGGTTGGTTCTACCCTGGTGTCGAACTTGCCGCCCTGGCGGTCGCGCTGCTCGCGGCCTTTTTCGACCAAGGGGTCGAAATCTGGCTCGATTGCATCCTCGGCTGGGCATTGTTGGCGCTGGCCTGGATCGATGCCCAGCATTGGTTATTGCCCGACAAATTGACCCTGCCGCTGGTTCTCGCCGGACTTGCCGCCGCGGTGATTGTCGACCCCGGTGAGCTGACCGGCCGCGCGTTAGGGGCGGCGCTCGGCTATCTTGCTTTGCGTGCCGTCGCCTTTTTGTACCAGCGAGTGCGTGGGCGCGACGGCTTGGGGCAAGGCGATGCCAAGCTGTTCGCGGCGGCCGGGGCCTGGGTCGGCGCTGCCGCGCTGCCGCAGGTCATCCTGATTGCGGCGCTTGCCGCACTGTTTGCCGCGGCATGTCTGCGGCTGTCGGGCGTCCGTCTCGGGCCATTTTCGGCGCTGCCCTTTGGTCCGTTTCTGGCGTTCGCGACCTGGCTCGTATGGATGATGCCAGTCCTGTAGTCGGAATTTGACGCTCGGCAGCCGCTCTTTCCTCCCGTGTCATACCCGCGCAAGCGAGCACCGAGGGTTAACTCAACGCGTTGTCCCTGAACCCCGGCTTTCGCAGGGGCGACGAGAAGGAAATGAAATCATCTTTCTCAATCGCACGGCCTAAAGTCGGGGTCGGATTGCTGCTCGCGTTCGATTTCGTCGGCGTCGTCCGCCAGCTCGACAGCCCATAAACGTAGTTGGTGGATAATTTCGGGCTCAATCGCAGATTTCGCCAGATTGCGACAGGTTCGTGCAAGGGATCGCAGCTCTTGAGGGTCATGCATGCGTCTCCTCCATTAAAATACGTGCAGGGCTGATAAAGAATGTTTGTTCCGTGCCTTCTTTGATATGCGGCTAACCTGCCAACATCCGGATTTTGGTCGGGTTCCGGACATTAATGATCCGCATATTGTTGATTTCAATTGATTTGGTCCGCTTAAGGTTTGTCCGGCAGCAACTCCGGAACCGCACGCTCTTGGCGGATGTTCGGTTTGTGACAGGTCAGGGGGGCAATTATGCTGGTCGTCAGATCGTTGTTATTTTGCGTCGGGCTGGTTCTCGCCGCCGCGAGCGTGCACTCCACGCCGGCCGGACATCCACCAAATACCGACGGCAAGTCCAGCTATCCGACCGACTTCGTGTATTCGCAATTCGCCTAGCCTGCGGCGCCCGTCGCCGCGGCTCACTTTCCCGCCGCCATCCGAGAAATTGGCGCGTGCGCCCTCTCTCCCGAAGGTTGGAGCTGCAAATTGCGGCTGCTGATTACCTGGGTCGCCGAGTTGTCCCGGATATGGCTTTTGAAGGCCTGCATGTCGATGAGGCTCTCGAAGCGCTCGTCGGCGGGACGGCTGATCCACTGTCGCGACGCTTGGGTCAGGGTGGTCGTTGTGATTCCTTTCAGATCAGGAGGGCGGGGTGCCTTCCTGACGGGTCGGCCCCGACACGCTTCTGCGTGCAAGGGAAGGAGAGGCCAATGCCGGTGCGAGCAGAGGCCAGGGAGGCCTGCCCGGAGGTTGACCCGCCTCGCGTGACAGATCGCCGCCGAGCCGGGGTCGCAGGTCTGTTCCCGCTCAGTCCGCAGCACGATCGCGATGGCCTGACGGCGCCGCCGCCGCAGCCCCCTCAGCTGCTGCCGAGGAGGCATTGGCGGTTAATCGCGGTCGGTGAATTTGGCGGGGATCTCGATGAGCGGGCCGGTGTTGGCCTCGTCGTCGTAAAGAAAGGTGCGAGGCTGATCATATCGAGCGCGCAGTTGCTCGGGTCAGAGCTGGTGACCAGCACATATTGCAGCGGGTCGACATCGTAGCCCGCCAGCTGCGCCATGAGCTCCTCGATCCGAAGATCGCCGGACACCACGGCCGCATCGTCAAGACCACCGGCGACGGTATGCTGGTGGAGTTTGCCAGCGTCGTCGATGCGATGCGCTGCGCGGTCGAGGTGCAGCAGGCAATGCCCGAGCGCCAAATGCGTGTCGAGGCGGAGAGCCTCATCGAGCTGCGCATCGGCATCAATCTCGGCGACGTGATCGTCGAGGGCGACGACCTCTATGGCGACGGCATCAATATCGCCGCACGCATCGAAGCCCTGGCCGATGCTGGCGGAGTGTTTGTCTCCCAATACGGTCCACGATCACGTTCGCGACCGCCTGCCCTTCGCCTTTCCTGCCCTTCGCCTAAGGATCTGGGCGAGCAGCAGGTCAAATATTGTGCGGCCCGTGCGGGTCTACCGGGTTCTCGACGTCGGCGCCGCTGCCGAGAGCCCATTGGCGCCGGCTCAGCCTGCGCGGGCCCTCCCCGAAAAGCCGTCGATCGCGGTCTTGCCGTTGGAAAATATGAGCGGCGACCTGGAGCAGGAATATTTCGCCGACGGCATGGTCGAGGAGATCAGCACCGCGCTCTCCCGCATTCGCTGGCTCTTCGTCATCGCCCGCAATTCGAGCTTTACCTACCAGGGCCGGAGGGTCGACGTGAAGCAAAACCCGCCGAGGCCTGCCCCGACTTCCTGCGCGAGATGGTCGACGCCATCCCTAACCCCGCCAATACGCCGCAATCGCATTTTGGCGGCCTGGCCCGTGACTGCATCTCCTGCGCGGCCTGCCACCACATGGTCCTCGGAAAGGCCGAAACCGCCCGCTATGCCAAAGAACCACAAAACTGCTGCATCGAGCAGCGCCAGCAGTTCCTCAACCCCGACAACAGAGGTTTCGCCCGCACCTTCACAGGCAGCTTCTTGGTCGGCGACCCGGACAAGCTCTACGGCCCGTTCGATGGCCCCAAGCGGACCCCGATGAACCACGCCCTCGGCATTCTTCCCAAACGCAGCCAAACCATCAAATCCTCGGAGATCTGCGGCACCTGCCATACGGTCCACCTGCCGGTGTTCAGCGGCGCTAAAATGATCGCCTACAGCTACGAGCAAACCACCTACTCCGAGTGGGCCTTCAGCGCCTACCGCATCGGCGACACTCCCGACGGCAAGCTGCCTTTCGGCTCCGGCGCGCTGGCCCACTCGTGCCAAGGCTGCCACATGCCCAGCGCCGACGCGGCGAAACACCCCTTCCGCAGCAGCTCTCGGGATCGATCCGCCTTGTCGGCGGTTTGCCGGTGACATGCTCGAAGATAGCCGTCAAATCCCGCAGAATGAGGTAATTGAGGGTTTCCCTGGGTCGGGTAGTTGCTTCGGCTTCGGTTACTTAGGATTGAAGGCCGCCACTAAGTTTGCGAAGCCATAAAGAATCTTTGTTTGCGAAGCCATAAAGAATTTTTTTCTTCGCACGATCATGGCCAGCCCCAGCCGTATTCAGAGATCGAAAAAGTGCCTGGCGGGTGCAGCCTCCAAGGGGCCGCTTGTGGGTCGGCCGATGTAATGACGTTGGTCCAATTGCGGCAATCAGCCATGATCGCCCCTGCGAATGGGGGTGCTGATCCCCAGGTCGGAATGGTTGGGCACTCCTGAGCCAGACCAGCGCGCGGAGTTCCGCTCTTGTCCCATCGCTCCCATCGCACCTTGCCCCAATTTCTGGCAAAGTAAAACCGCTCAAGCATGGTGGCAGTAGTAGGACTTTTCTTGTTGTAGTGCTCGCTTATGATCGTTGGCAGCGACAGCATTTGTTGCTCGCCGTCGATTAAGAACGGGATCGAGACCTGTTCCAGCCGGTATTGGGTGTAAGCGGCACTTAGGCGCGCACAACCCGAGGGAGTTGCGGCTTGACCGATCTCCGCGACTTGAGACGCCCAGGAGCCGGTCGGCACAGTGGGCGCGAAGAGCACCCAACCCGTTCCACCTCCGCCGCAGTTCTCACCGACGAAATAAAGGTCGGCTTTCAGGCTACCGTCACGCGTCTTCAGTGCGACAGCGTTGCCGGTGTTAGCATCGACCCCATAGACATCTCCGCCGTCGTTAGGCGGATTGAACACGCCGAAGGGTGCTGTGGAGAAGGTCGAGATTATGACGTCGCCGCCGGAGGATCGGCTCCAAACGCTATCGCTGATGATCCCACTCCACGGACCGGGCCAATCCAGCTTGCGGTAGAACTCCGGATCTGTAGCCGATTGAGCGACTGGCGCGGAGCACGAGTTTGGCGGAGAGCCGTCTGGACAGCGATATTGTGCTAGATAGCTCAGCGCGTCGACGGCTTGGCCGATTGGCGGCGGCAGCACAGTGGGTGATGGCGACGACGTTGAACGCACTCCACCTACCGCGCCCCAGGACGGCGAGACTGGCTCATACAGACATGCGACCAGTAGCAGAGTCGTGGTCAGTACTACGGCACGGATATTCATCTCAGCGGACATTAACCCGGTCGACCCGACGCCAGGTAGAAACCTACAGCGATTGAATTGATCACTGCTGGGCAGCCTATTTCCATAGGCCTACCAGGCCGAGTCATGGGAACCGAACGGCGCATGTTCGTCGTGGGCGGGGCCGCTCACCCCGGCGGTGCGTTTGGGGTTAAGTATATGCCGGCGGTGGCACGAAGCCGCCGATCTCGGCCGCGAGCAGCCGGGCGAATTCGATCGTCGTCGGGTCCTCACCCTCTGGCCCAATGATCTGCAAGCCCACCGGCAATCCCTCGCTGGTCAACCCAATTGGCGCAGCGGTTGCCGGCAGATATGACAAACTGGCGAGTCCGGCAAAGAATAGCTGCTCCGCGTAAGGTACCGACTTGCCATTGACATTGACAGTGCGTTGGTCGCGATCGGGGTTGCGGTTGTGCGGAAAAGCAGCAGTCGCCGCCACCGGGGTCAGCAATACGTCGAAATGATTGAAGAATTCGCGCCAGGCGTAGCGCAGCTGTGTACGCGCCTCATTGGCATTGCCCCAGGCGCGGTGCAGCACTGTCGCACCACGCGCCACCGCGGCGCGATCGCTAATATCGTCATCAGTAAGCGTTGCCGCGACCTCCTGCTGCCGTGAAAAATCGTCATCGCGCATCCGTGACGCCGTTGCCGCGCGCAACAACAGCATGAATAAACGGTGGTGTTCCTCGTCGCCGATCCCGGGGCGCGCTGTATCGTCGACCGTCGCGCCAGCGCGCACAACGGCATCGATGGCGCGATCAAACAGATCAGATACGCTCGTGTCGATCCGGCATAGCGGAGACGATGCCCACACTGCGACGCGAAACTCGCTCAGCCGGCGGTGGCGTGCCGGCGGCAACTCAACCCGCCAAGCCGCCTGTTGCAGCAAGTCGGGTGCGGCAAGGGCGCGCAGTGCCAGATCGAGGTCCTCGGCATGGCGCGCCATCGGACCGACCACGGAGATGTCGGTCGGCGTCATGACGCCCGGCGGCGCATGGCCCCGCGTCGAGATCAGCCCCCAGGTCGGTTTGTGACCATAGACGCCGCTGTAATGCGCCGGGTTGCGCAATGAGCCGGCGATGTCGCTGCCGGCGCCGAGAGCCGATAACCCAGCGGCGAGCGTCGCCGCCTCGCCGCCCGAGGAGCCACCGGGCGATCGCGTCGAATCCCACGGGTTATTGGTGGTTCCGTAAATGTCGTTATAGCTCTGGGCATCGGCGAGCATGTAGGGCACGTTGGTCTTGCCGAACACGATGGCGCCGGCCTGCAACAGGCGATCGATCAGGAATCCGTTTTCGGCGGCGATATTGTCTTTCCACAGCGGATTACCGAAGGTGGTCGGCAGGCCCGCGACGTTGAACGATTCCTTGACCGTCATCGGAATGCCGTGCAGCGGTCCCCAACGCTCGCCCCGGGCAAGCGCGGCATCGGCGGCACGAGCGCGTTCTCGCGCTTTATCGACCTGCCAGACGACGATGGCATTGAGTGCGGGATTAAGCCGATCCGCGCGTTTCAGATAAAACTCGAGCAATTCGGCACAGCCAATGCGCCGATCGCGAATCTCTCCTAACAGCTCGGTTGCGGAAGCGAACGCGCGGTCGACCATGCTCTTGCCCTCCTCGCGGTGACGCGGCACCGTAGCAGTCGAGCCAGGCTTCGCCAATCGTCCGAGCTAGCACGGCCAATCCGGGCCCGAACGAATGCGGTTCTAGCCAAGGCAATAAACACTCGGCAGCCTTGAAGAGCGAGCGAATGCCGTCCGTCTCCCAAACGCCACTCTAAGGTTTCAGCCCTCAGAACCCTGGCGAGTGCCGATTTAATCGAGCAATCGCCGAATAATCAAGCCGGAGGTACCAAATGAATGATCGAGCGATCCGAATTCTTCTTCTTGCAATCGCCATCGGCCTCTGGGTGAATTTTTTGGGGTTTTTGATCCCTGCATCAGCTCAACCAAGTCAGGGATACACGCTGCAGTCGGTATACAGCAGGTTGCTCGCTATCCAAAGCGATTTGGCGGAATTGAAAAGAGAAGTAGATGAAATGAGGAATAATTTGGTCGAAATTCAAACCGGCAGATGCACAAACCCGAAAATTTGCTAAAAGTTCTGACAGAATGTCGGCATCTGCGTCGACCCGCATAGTGCTCAGCTCTAGCCGAACCTCGTTCAAACTGCTCGCGGTGGGACCCCGTGACCGTCACCTCCGCGTGTGAACACACCAACGAGTTCGACATGCGGCGTCCAGGCGAACTGGTCGATTGGCGCGACCCAGAGCGCGCGAAAGCCGCCGGCAATCAGCAGCGCTGCGTCGCGAACGAACGTCGCAGCATTGCAGGATACCGCCACGACCCGCTCGACCCTCGAACGCGCAAGTGCCGCCGCCTGTGCCGCGGCGCCGGCGCGCGGCGGATCGAAGACCGCGGCCTCATAGCCCGCCAGCGCCTCGGGCGGCAGCGGGTCACGCTCCAGGTCGCGGGTTTCAACGGTAAATTTCGCTCTGCTCGCGCCGGCTTGCCGCAATGCTGAGGTCATCCGCTGGTCGCCCTCGACGGCATGTACCGGCCCGCGCTGCGCCAGCGCCAAAGCAAACGCGCCGAGCCCGGCGAAGAGGTCGAGTGCCGGTCGGCGTTCGCCGACGCCCAAGAGGACTTCTTCGACAAGCATGTCCTGCGCCGCCTCGCTTGCCTGCAGAAAAGCACCGGGAGGGTACGGGACGGCAATCCCGCCAAAGACGACGCGGACGGGACGGCGCTCAACCACGAGGATTTCGCGATCACCCCATTTCCAGGTGATCCGAGCGAGATCATATACCTCCGCAAAATCGCCCAGCGCCTGCAATGCGGTCAACCCCGGCGCCTTGGAGTTGATGAACACGAGATCGACGCCGCTGTCAGTGCGTGTCAGGCTCGTTTCCGCTTTTTCTCCGGGCATCAAGAGGAGGCGCGCGAGCTCACCGACCGGAGCGACCAGAGCGAGAAGCGCCGGTTCCATGACCGGACACTCATTTAGATCGACAAGAGTGTGGCGGAAGCGCTCGCGATATCCGACTCGCACTGGTGCATCGAGTTTGTGCGGACGTTCGATGCCAAGCCGCGCTCGACGCCGCGCCGGCGCCGGAAATCGTATCGGCCGAATTACCGCGGGGTCGATCCCGGCCCGCATAGCCGCCATTCGCACGGGCTCGAGCTTGGCCCGCTCATAAGTAGCGCGGTCGAGGTGCTGGAGGGCGCAACCGCCGCAAGCGGTGAAATGCCGGCAGGCCGGCGTTGCGCGCCCCGGTCCGGCGGCCACGACCGAGACGACCTTGCCCTCGCGCCCGCCGCCGCGGCGCATGCCAAGCCGGGCCTCGACCCGGTCGCTTGCCGTGGTAAAAGGCAGGAAGATCGGCTCACCGTTATAGATGGCAATTCCGTCGCCGTGTGCGCCTATCCGCTCGACGACAAGGTCGACGAGGCTCGCCGATTTATTCCGCAATGACATCAGTGCCAGGTTGGGCGGAGTACAAGAGCCCGCACACATTCGTGGTGAAGCTTGCCAGAATAGCGGTCTCGGCATCATTCAACGCCATCGATCCAAAAAGCTCCGGCTCCAAACACGACAGCTGCGCCCACGGCGGCCAAGGAATACGCGCCGCTGCTCGGGCTGGAGGCGCCGGGCGGATGTGAACCGGTGGCGCGGCGCGGGACAAGCGATTCCTCATTTGGGAACTTTCCTTGCGCGGCGGAAGTTTTGTTGGGGCCGTGGTTTTCTCGACCGCGAGGCTCATCGCGCCTCGATGTAGGCCATCAGAGAGCGTAGGGCCGCGTATCCGAGCAGCACAGTCAACCGTGCCCCCCGCTTCCCCTGGGGCACACGGAACTTGCCCGGTCGATGGTAAAACAAGCAAAATATTCGATCATGATCTTCAGAAGGCTGCCTGATGGGCAATGATCTGATCGATCAGGGCGAGCGCTTCTTCAGGGAGCTTGCCGATAACGCCCCGGTCATGATCTGGCGCTCGGGGCCGGACAAGCTTTGTGATTGGTTCAACAAGCCCTGGCTCGATTTCGTCGGGCGAGCGATGGAGCAGGAACTGGGGAACGGCTGGGCCGAGGGCGTTCATCCCGACGATTTCGAGCGCTGCCTCAAGATTTACGTTGGCGCCTTCGATGCCCGCCGGCAATTCTCGATGATCTACCGCCTGCGTCGAGCCGATGGGGTGTACCGGGATATTCTCGACAACGGGGCTCCGTTCTATCGCGGCGGCGTGTTTGCAGGATATTTCGGCAGCTGTATCGATGTCAGCGATCAGCAGGCAACCGAGGCGCAATTGCGCCAAATGCAAAAGATTGAAGCGCTGGGCAAACTGACCGGCGGGGTTGCCCATGATTTTAATAACCTATTGCAGGTGATCGGCGCCAACCTCGAATTGCTGTCGGTCGAGATCGCCGGTAACGACAAGCTCGAGAAGCGTGTCGAAAGCGCGCTGCAGGCGGTTTGGCGGGGCTCGAAACTCGCCTCGCAATTGCTCGCCTTTGCGCGGCAGCAGCCATTGTTGCCAAAGGTCATCAACCTTGGACGGCTCATTCGCAGTGCCGATGATATGTTCCGGCGGGCGCTTGGTGAGGGGATCGAGATTGAAACCGTCATTGGCGGTGGGCTATGGAACACCTGGGTTGACCCGGTGCAGGTCCAAACCGCTCTGCTCAATTTGGCGATCAATGCCCGCGACGCGATGGACGGCCACGGAAAATTGACGATCGAGGCCGGCAATGCCTTTTTGGACGACAATTACGCCTTGCGCCACGCCGAGGTGACGCCCGGGCAATACGTCATGATTGCCGTTTCCGACACCGGCTGCGGCATCGCCCCGGAGATCCTCGAAAAGGTATTCGACCCGTTTTTCAGCACCAAGCCGGAGGGGCGGGGAACCGGGCTCGGCCTCAGCATGGTCCACGGCTTTGTCAAACAGTCCGGCGGGCATATCAAAATTTACAGCGAGCTCGGCCAAGGCTCGACCGCGCGGATTTATCTGCCGCGCAGCCGCGAGGAGGAGGACGCCCAGGTCGAGTTGAGCGCCAGCCCGGTTACCGGCGGCTCAGAGACCATTCTGCTGGTCGAGGATGACGAGGATGTTCGGCTGACGACGTCGGAGATGCTGTCGGACCTCGGTTACAGCGTGCTGCGGGCAAAAGACGCCGACAGCGCTCTGGTCATTATCGAGAGCGGCGCCGCGATCGATCTCCTGTTCACCGACATCGTGATGCCCGGCGCCCTGCGGGCTCCCGAACTGGCGCGCAAGGCGCAGCAGAAGATTCCCGGAGTAGCCGTGTGTTCACCACCGGTTACGCCGAGAACGCCACTCTACACGGCGGGCAGCTCGGGGGTGGCATCAATCTGATCACCAAGCCCTACGCCCGCGACCAACTCGGCCGCAAGCTCCGCCAGATTCTGCGCAAAGAATAAAACCGCCCGTTCCGCGAAAGGCATATCCCCGGGGTGCCCCGCGACGCCTAGGCTCGATCCGATTGGGGCTCTCTCGCTATGGTTGCAGATCATGCTCGCGTATACCATATCTGCACCAACAAGTTGGCAGCGTGAGGCTATTGTGGCTCAACCCGTTTGTCGGGGTTATCAGTGCAGGAGGACCGACCTAATTGAAGCGCACCTCATACCGCGCGGCTTCGCCCGCGATGTGATGGGCGGCTACACGAGCAATCGTCTTATCTCGATCGACAAAGTACGCACAACTTATCATGGTGTCTTCGATCCGGGTATTCTGTGCGCTGACTGTGACGGTACATTGGGCAGTCTGGATAATTACGCCCTAACGATCTGTCGCCGATTTCGTCGCGAGCGCGTTGTCCGCGACGACGGTCTGTTCGAGTTGACGAGCATCGATGGTGACCGTTTCTCGACGTTCGTCCTATCGGTCCTTTGGCGTGCGTCGATTTCAAGCCGTATCGAGGTGAGCAAGGTTTCGCTCGCCTCGTACGAGGCGCATGCCGGCGAGATCATCTTCGGCGCAAAACCACTTGCTTCACTGCCAGACTATCAACTCCTGGTCAGTCGATATTTGCGAACGGGGAAGTTCAATCCGGCCGGCAACTTTACCTATCCGGCCAGGATGACGAGAGGGTTGACTGGTTGGTATTTCGCCCTCCACGGCTTTCGTATCCTGGCAAAGCTCGATTCGGCGCCGCTACCGGCCGAGTTCGGCCCTGCGATCGTCAACGCCAATGACCGTTTGATCGGCTCATTCGTGATTTACGAATTGACGACCGAGGGGGAAGCGGTCAACGCAATGGCGCGAGAAGCATTTGTTCGCGGCCACACTATTGCGCCTCAATAGCAAAAGGACGCACGAATCTCGGCTATGGAACCTCTCCGCGACGAAGAAATACACTGTGCCGCAGATGACCTGCTCGTGTTCATTGATGATACCGGGCACGAGGCGTTCGCGGGTGACCAGGAATATTACGGGCTCGGTGGGTGCGCCGTGCTGGGTGCACATTACGGAAGGTTGAAGTCGTTGTGGATGGATGTCCGCAACCGGATCAATGGTAGCCCCCACGCGCCCCTACATGCGTCAAATATGATTCGGGACCCTGCCAACTACATCGTCCTATCGGAATTTTTCTTAGACCGTTCGTTCGTGCGGTTCGCTGTAGTAGCCCTTAAGAGCGCTATACTACCGGCGGAGATGCACCCGGCCGCACCAGTGATGGGGGCACTTCAAGAGGACATTGTCGGTCTGGCGAGCCGTATTCCCTGTGCCGCAGTGACCATCGTCGTCGAAAGCTCGCAACGAGCCGATCCCATCTTGAAGCGATGCTTTGGAGAACTTAAGCCCGATGCCATCGAGCTAACGATACCCGTCAGTCATTGCCTCATGCCGAAGAGCAGTGCCGAGCCGGGCGTTGAAATTGCGGACTTCATTATAAATGCCGCCGGAAGCCAAATCCGAAAGCATTTGCGAGGACAACAGGGGCCAGCACCCGATTTCAGTGACGTTTTCTGCCGGCTCCCAGTGGAAGGGTGCTTGTTTTCCATTATTGGCGCGGTTGCGGACGATCCCGAAAATCAATTAGTGCAAGTGCTGCGGCTTTGTCTTCAGGATAACGCGCTCTCGCTGGATAGGTCAACATAGTCACGTATGATAGGCTGAGCGCAGCGATGCCCATTCGTTGGCGCCACTTGGTCCTTGATCGCGATGGGTTTCGCTGCGCGCTCAACCCATCCTACCGTTTACTAGCGCAAGAGAACGAGGTTCGCGCAGCGCTGAAGCGAACCCTCGATCCCTCACAGTGGCTGGGGCGTACAAATGCTTGATCTATTCGCAGGTCGCCCTGATACACGCCTGTTATGATCTTTGCATCTCGGCGGCCATCTCCTCAGAAAAATCCGCCATGTTTTTAGTGAGTTGAAAGGCGATATCGTCCAGCTTTCTCGCCACTTGTTGCGACTTACTGATCATTTGAAAGGCGCACTTTACGATGATGTAACCGCCATTCGTTGCGACAAGGGATTTGTACTCGTCGACATAGGCGGCTAGCCGACCATCCTCGGCAAGGGTTTCGAGCGCCGCTTTGGCAGGGTCGGAGAAATCGAAAGCAATGAAATTCAACAGCCGCAAAGCGCGGGCTTCAAATACATTGAGCCGATCCCATTGCGCCCGCTGTTTCAACCGCTCCCAGCCCGCATCATCCAATCCCAGAAATTTGAGCCGGCTGGCAAAATTCACGACGGCAACGTATCCGCCCAATTGCTCGATGCGCGCAGCGGTCTGCTCCGGCACATCGTCCAACCTTCCGCAATATTTCCGAGAGACCGGGCCTATTTGCGACTGAATGCCATCGGAGTTGTCTCGCGTTTCGTGGATCGAAACCATCAAACCCATCTCGTCAAGCACTGCCCACATTTTATCGACGGCTGCATGCAAACCCGCTTCGATCGCCCGAGGATCATTGCTGGCGGCGCCGAGTGCGTCGCGAACATGGTATCCGCTGTGCGACCAATGGACGATGTCGGCCGTTTTTCCGGAGGGCATAAGCGCATCGCGGCCGAAAAACAAATCGGCATCGGTAGCAACCGGCGCCTGCGCCAGCCTAAGTTTTCCATTTTCTGCCGCCGCTTTTATTTTCTTTGCGGTCGTCATCGCATAGGTTTCGCCCGTTTCTCTGGAAATGCCATCGCGATAATCCGTGCAATAAAATGCTATACCAGTTGGTAAGAACCTTGCGATTTCTGATGTCCACGCCACACTGTAATCACCAGGCCCACAACTTACGTCCAGTATCACTGTAGGAGCGTCTTGCCTTATTGCTATACCCCGTTGCGCAAAAAGGCTGAACGCCTCGCGCAGCAGAATCGCCTGCAAGATTTTTTGACCATTGCCCGAAGGTTTCAAGAATTCGGCAAAGCAGGTATCGTAATCTCTTATTTGAGCGGATAATTCGTCGCGAACACTAAGTTGCATCTTGGTCACCCCGGGAATGACTTGCCCGCCGCGCGGTGCTGCGCTTCGATCCCGAATTTGGCTAATTGAGTCGATCATGTCCACGGCTCGGAAGGTTCGTGTAGCCGGCCTGACCTTATTCACCTCGGAGGATCGACGTGCCCCGGGGCAAACTGTAGTTCGACCCACCGGGAACGTGTGCTAAACGAATGACGGGTTCTCCATCTGCTCCGCCAACTGCGGGCAGCGGTAGAATCGCCACAATGCCGCTATAACGTCGCGAGCATTGGCGCCTCTATAGCGAGGCGATTTTTGCTTTGGAGGAAGTGGCGATGCCTGATCTCGGGCCTGATAAAACAGGCGAAACAGGTTGCGCGCGACGAAAGCGAGCGGTTTTGCGCCGCCATTCGAGCAATCGGGGCGGGCGGCCAAGTACGTAGGATGGACTGAGCGCAGCGATGCCCATCGTTGGCGCCACTTGGACCTTGATCTCGATGGGTTTCCCTGCGCGCTCAACCCATCCTACCAGTGTTGGCTTGCTCAAATTCGCGCTCCTCGCGTCGCGTGCCAGTCGGCGGTGCAGGGGATCGGCAGGCCGAGATTGTCGCGCAATGTCGGGCCCTCGTAGTCCTTGTGGAAGAGGCCGCGGCGCTGCAATTCGGGCACCAATAGCCGCACCACGTCGTCATAGGCGCCCGGCATATTGGTCGCGGCCAATACGAAGCCGTCGCAGGCCGGAGCGGTGAACCATTCCTCCATCTGATCGGCGACCTGCTTCGGGTTGCCGCAGAACATCAGGTGTTCCTTCACCGTGCCTCGGCCCGAGACATTGATGAAATCGCGCACTGTGGGATTTCTCTTGCCGGAATGCCGGATTACCCGGTCGCGAAAGCCTTGAACGGAGAACGCCGCCAGTTCGTCGTCATTAAACGGCTCGTCGATCGGCTTATTGGCAAAATCGTAGTTCAGCACTTCGGAGAGCAGGACCAGAGCATCGACATCGCGCGCCGTCGCCTCGATGATCGACCGCTTCTCCTGCGCCGCCATCTCGCTTTCACCGACGCACACATAGCAGGCCGGCGCCACGCGCACCTTAGCGGGATCGCGGCCGATCGCGGCGACAGCGGTCTTGAAGGCAGCATATTCCCGGATGCCGTCATCGAGACTGTGAAAGATTACAAAAACGAGGTCCGCCCATTTCGCGGCAAAAGATTGGCCGCGGCCGGACTGCCCCGCCTGGATCAATACCGGATGCCCCTGCGGCGAGCGCGGCACGCTGAACGGTCCGCGTGACTGGAAATACCGGCCGACATGGTCCAGCCGATGCACCTTTACCGGATCGGCAAAGCGGTTGTCAGCCTTGTCCAGGATCAGTGCGTCGTCTTCCCAGGTGTTCCAGTGGCCGAGAACGACATCCATAAACTCGTCGGCGCGGTCATAGCGGTCGTCATGCCCCATATGCTCGCCGCGGCCGAAATTCCGGGCCTCTCCTGAATTGAGCGAGGTCACGATGTTCCAGGCAGCGCGGCCCTTTAGCATCAGATCCATTGTCGCGAACACACGCGCCACGTGATACGGCTCGTAATAAGTCGTCGAGTAGGTGGCGCCGAGCCCCAGCCGCTGCGTCACCATGCCCATTGCCATGATCACTGTGCAGGGATCGAGCTTTACCGCTCGCACCCCGGCAGCAATCGCCTCGGCATGATCGCCAGTATAGATGTCGGGCAATGCCAGACGGTCGTCGAAGAACGCCATCTGGATTTTGCCATCCTCCAATGTCCGCGCAATGCGCTGGTAGTATTCCGGCGTCAGAAAATCCAACATCGTCGCCCGATGGCGCCACGACCCGGGCAGATTGGAGCAGTTCTGGGCTTGCAGAAAAGCGATCAAGGTCATCATGCGGTTCTGCGAAGCCATGCGAGCAGTCTCCAATTCATTGGCGCGAAATGAGAAAATTCAGCTGCGCGGCTGTCAGTCCTGATGATGCGATAATCTGCACGCGCCCCCTCCCTACCCGCCCCCGCGTGCGTGGGGGGAAAGGGTGGCGGGAGGGATGGGAGCGAGGCGAAAGTTTATTCGGCTGCGTCCTTGGTCCCGGCGCCGAATACATTGTAGGTCTGCGCCTGATACCGGATCATGTAGTCGGTGTAGTACGTCGTCGGGTACTTTGGCGGTCGGTCCGGCCCGACGCAACTCGGCACAGTGGCGACCGGCCAGTCGATATTACAGTCGCAGAAAAAGGCCAGCGCGTAGCGTTCGCCGCCCGAGTGGTTGACGGCGCGGTGCGGCGTGGCGAGGAAGTAGTCATTGGTCCAGCGCTGCAATAATTGGCCGCCGTTCACGATATACGCGTCTGGAATGGCCGGCGCCTCGATCCATTTGCCATTTTGCGTGCGGATAGAGAAACCCGGCACGTCATTGGGGGCGAGCAACGTCAGAAAACTGGTGTCGGTGTGCGGTGCGATGCCGAATTCGTCCTTTGATTGACCGGGCTGGGGCGGGTAATGCGTCATACGCAGCTTGTATTGCGGCTCCCTGAATGGCTGGTCGAAATATTCCGCCGGCAAGTCCAGGGCGCGGGCGTAAAGGCGGACCAGCTTTTGCGCCAGCTGCTCCATCGTGTCGCAGTACTCGACAATGATTTCGCGAAAGCCCGGCAACGCAGACGGCCATTGATTGGCACTGCGAAAACGTCGATCAGCCAATACGTCCGGATGGTCGCTCGGCAGGTCGCGCGCGACAAACAATGCTTCGTTGAGATTTGGCTTGGTGACGGTCGCAACCGTCGAGGTCCGCAATGTATCGCCCTTCATCGTAAGATAGCCGACATTGTGTTTGTCGAGTTTGATCTCGAGCTTCTTTTCAAGCGGCTGCGCGTGGAACCGCGCGGCTTGGCGATAAACTTCGCGGATTAGCGATGCGGGGACGCCGTGATTGACGATGAAGTAAAAGCCGATTTCGGTCAGCGCAAACCGCAGTTCTCCGGCCGTGCGATCGATTGCTCCGGGGGCGCCGGCCAAATAAGGGCCGAGATCGATGATTGGAATGATTTCTTTGTCAGCCACGCCACACTCCTGCCTGTCCGGTGTACGATAGCGCCGCGAGAGCATCGCGGGCTAGCGCCGCGACGGGAAGGCGAGGCGTTGGCGCGCCGTGGCAAACCGGATGCCGACATTTTCGATCAGGACGATCGAGCCCGGCGGCGGATTGAGCGCGCCAGGCGCGCCGCACCATTTCGGCGGAGGGCGACCCTACCGCTAACGCGGCCAGTTGCTGGCGTACAGCCCCGCCAAGACCAGAGCCGTGCCGACGCCCATTACCCCGAAGCACAAGGGCGGGCCGGCATTTGCCATTCGCCGCAAGGTGAGGCCGAACCCGGTCAGAATGAGGCCCACCAAGGTCAATATGTTCATGCCGAAGAGCATGTCTGTGGTGAGCATGCGGGCGCCGTCCTCCATCGCGCCCCATCCTATCCGAATGCGTAGCCGGACGGCACTCCTATCGGTCGTGATCCCGTCTCACGAAGCCGTTGAGGACTCTTCACTCAGGTCGGGCCGAGATCGATAGCATCCGCTTTTGACACGCTGCCCCGCCCGCCCCTTGGGTGCGCGGCCCGGGATGGCACGTCGATGCCGCGGTTCGGCCATGACGTCCTTAGCCGGACACTTTGCTAATGAAGTATTAATCGTTTGCGGGTGCGTTCGCCGGCATGGTTGTCTCGGTCGTCCGCCGAATGGCGTCTCACATTGTGAAAACACACATCACTTAATACGCACAGAATTTTTGAGCTAGTTGGCGGAGTGCGACGCTCTTGCGTCGAACTCCTAACGGGTTCCCTCAAGAGCCCTCAAAGAGAGGTCTTATGGCCAAGCCCGTCCTACTCGTCACCCGCAAACTGCCCGAGGCGATCGAGGCGCGTGCGGTCCGCGACTACGATGCCCGCCTGAACCCGCAGGACGCGCCTTGGGCGGGGCGCGGGGCCGAGATCGCCCGCCGCGCGAGGGAAGCCAGTGCCGCGGGCATTCTAGGCGCTCCCGGGGATCAATTCGATGCCGCCTGTGTCGACGCGCTGCCACCTAGCGTGAAGATCATCGCCACCTTTAGCGTCGGATACGATCATATCGACATCGCCGCCGCCGAGGCGCGCGGCATCGTCGTGACGAACACGCCGGAGGTTCTGTCCTTCGCCACGGCCGAATGCGCCTTCACCCTGATGCTGATGGCCGCTCGCCGCGCCGGGGAGGGAGAGCGAATCGTGCGCGCCGGCAAATGGGAGGGTTGGAGGCCCACCCAGCTCCTGGGCGTGACCCTGGAGGATAAGAAACTCGGCATCCTCGGCTTCGGTCGGATCGGGCGGGAACTGGCGAGCATGGCCGACGGCTTCCGCATGGAAATCCACTACCGCGACCTCGATCGTCTGCCGCCGGAGCTGGAGCTGGAGCTGGGCGCTATCTATCACGACAACGACGCCGACTTCCTGCAGACTATCGACATCCTCTCGATGCATGTGCCGGGCACGCAGGAAACGCGAAAATGGCTGAATGCGGCGCGGCTTGCCACCATGAAGCGGGGCGCCATCGTGGTGAATACGGGGCGCGGGCCGTCGGTCGATGACGCGGCGCTGATCGCGGCATTGAAGTCCGGCCACATCCGAGCCGCCGGGCTCGATGTGTTTGACGGCGAGCCGATGGTCCATCCCGGCTATCTGACGCTGGAGAATGTCGCGCTGCTGCCGCATCTCGGCAGCGCCACGATCGAGACGCGCGACGCCATGGGCCACCGGGCGTTGGACGATTTGGATGCGGTGCTGCTCAAGGGGACCACCCCAGTGCATCGGGTGCACTGAACAACCGAGCGCCAGCCGCGGCTGGCTGCGGTTGTCCGTGCAGGTTGCTCGGTGACGCCCAGGCCGTGCTACATGCCGGCCTGCATCCCGCCCATCGCGGACGGCTGGCGGCTATGACAGCCGCCAGCGCATTCCGGCGGCCAACATCATCAGCACGCCGGGGCGAAACCTCTATGGCGAGGTGCCTAAACCTAAGACCCCGGGTTCAACCAAGGCCTTTGGAGGCTGTAAAAGCCAGTGAGGTCTGGGTAGCAGGCGCCTGCATAGTATACACGACCTGCGCCGCAATTTGGCACCGGTGCTGCGGCTACCACTACCGGCGCCGGTGGTACGGCTACCGGCGCCGGTGGTACGGCTACCGGCGCCGGTGGTGCGCCGAACACCGCATTGGCCGTGCCGGTGACAGCGCCGGTAGCCGTGCCAACTGCCCCTCCGACGATCGCGCCAACGGGGCCGGCCGCAGCGGCACCATTCGCGGCCCCGGCGGCTCCCCCGGCCGCCGCTCCGGATAACGGACCCGACGGATAACCGGGCGCCGGGACGGGCTGGCAGGCGCCGTTGTAAAACGCGTAGCCCGGCGCACAAGCAGTTTGCGCCAGCGCTGCCCCCGAGGTCCCAGCTGCCAGGGCCACGGCGATCGCAACGATCTTGAGCCTGGATGATCCCATCGTCATCTCCCATAAAGGCATGCGATAAGCGGCAAAGCGCCGCTTCCCCAGTGAACAGTGCCCATGGAAGCACGTTCCGGCCGTTTACTGGGCCCGGCGGATAGGAGGATGAAATGGGCGAGCCGGAGCGCTCTGTAGGGTGCACTCAGCGCGATTTCCTAGCTTCATGGTGGCGCGGCGAGTCGGGGCCGGTTCCGTGCGGCGCGTGTACAGCCTGCTGTTACTATCCCGGAATTCCGGTGGACGAGAAGCGCAATCGGAAACGCTTGCCTCACCTGCTCACCGAGCGGAACCGTGACGGCGAACTGGTGCTGCGACAGCGTTCTGATGGTGGCTGCATCCACCTCGGCGAGCAAGGCTGCACCATCTACGAGCACCGCCCTACCGTTTGCCGTAACTTCGACTGCCGCGCCTTTGCAGCCATGAGTTTGGTCGAGCAATGCGGCCCCAATCACCAAACGCCGCATTGGGAGTTCGCCGACCGTTAGCGCGGGCGCCGCCACCCCAAGCCAGAAAATGCCCCCTTTGGGCCCTGGGGTTGCGGGGCCCTCGGGTTGCGGGGGCCCTCGGGATGCAGGACCCTCGGATTGCCTAGGCTGGTTACTGGCGGCGCGACCGGGGGCAGATGCCGTGTTATAAATCTCGGCTCTAACGTGCCAGCATGCTCTAGCTTGGTGGTGATCATCTTGCTGGTCGGTCGCACCGCCCGCAGGATCAGTCTTTCGTCTTGCTGTGCGACTGAGCGCGATCAGTAACCCACGTGATCGCTCGCCGGTGGCCCAGCACTGTCAGAATATGGGCGGGCGTATACGTAGGGATCCGAATAGGCCGGAGCTGGCCGGTAGGCCGGAGCCGGATAATAATACGGGTAAGAGCGCGCTCCGTACGTCCAAGAATAACTATACGGATAACTGTAGGCTGGATAGCTGTAGCTTGGATAGGAATAGGGGTAATAACTCTGCGCCGTAGCAGCAGAAGCTACCGCGACTACGAGCCCGATCCCCAAGACTGCTGATCTGAGCATCGTCCTGCTTCCCTCGTGAAAGCATCATTACAAGGCAACATTACGAAATAGAAAATCGTTCCGTCACCACCCCCTTCCACCGGTGCCGCCTCACGGACGCTCACGGCTCGCGCATTTGACGCGAGGATGGGCATCGGCGACTTAGGCGCAATTCCCGATCGACAACCCTGGGGAGCCTTAAGGGTTGGCACGCCACTTGCTGAGACACCGTTGCGAGGAAATCGGCCCGATGCGCAGGACTTGCGTCCGTATCGGGTCGGCGAAATCCTCGCTGACCCGAATTCGCCCTCCCCCGCAGAGGAACCTGTCTATGACCACTCGGAGCGAAAACGAATTGCTGACGCAAATCGGCCCGGGGACGCCAATGGGCGATCTGATGCGCCAATACTGGTTGCCCGCCTGTCTGTCTCCGGAGCTGAAGACCGATGGCGACCCACTGCGCCTGATGCTGCTTGGCGAGAAATTGATCGCCTTCCGCGACAGCAGCGGCCGGATCGGCGTCCTCGATCACCGCTGCCCGCATCGCTGCGCGTCACTGTTCTTTGGGCGCAATGAGGAAGGCGGGTTGCGCTGCGTCTATCACGGCTGGAAGTTCGACACGTCTGGCAATTGCCTCGACATGCCCAATCTGCCGGCCGATCAGGATTTCCGCCAGAAGGTCAAAGCAAAATCGTATCAGGTCGCCGAACGCAGCGGGGTCGTCTATGTCTATATGGGCGAGCGCGCCATAGCACCGCCATTGCCGGCGATCGAGGCAACATTGTGCCCGGCCGACGAGATCAACATTTCCTGCGTGATGCGCGAGTGCAATTGGCTGCAGGCCTTGGAAGGCGACATCGACACATCGCATTTCAGCTTTTTGCATACGGGCAAGGTCGAACTCGACGACATCGACCCGAACCATCTCGAACGGTTCCAGCTGATCGACCGCGCGCCGCGCTACCACGTCAAGTCGACCGACTGGGGCACGATGTACGCGGCCTATCGCCCGTCGGGGCCAGGCCACCTCTATTACCGCTTTGCGCATTACGCGATGCCGTTTTGGACATTGTTCCCGAACGGACCACTGACCGACAATATTCTGGCGCAGGCGTGGGTCCCGATGGACGACACCCATGTGATGTCGTTCCAGTTCAACTGGAAACGCAAGACCCCCGTATTAAGCGCCGATAAGACGGGCAAACCGTTGCCGCTGCTCGCCCGCCTCACCGAGACTCTGCCGAATAGCAGCGACTGGTTCGGGCGGTGGCGGCCGGTCGCCAATCCGTCGAACGATTATTTGATCGATCGCGAGGCGCAACGCACGGTCAGTTACACCGGGATTGACGGGGTCTTTCCGCAGGATTCGGCAGTGACTGTCAGTATGGGCGAAATTTCCGACCGGACGCTCGAACATCTGGCGCCCAGCGACCGCATGATCGTGGTGACGCGCCGGAGGCTGATCGAGGCGGCGCGGGCATTGCGCGACCATGGCACGATCCCGCCATTGGTGGACGACCCGGAACTGAGCAGCGCCATCCGCTCCGGCGATCTAATCGCCCCCGAATCCCAGCCCTGGCTGGAGGCCTACGAAGAGTCGTTGCATCAGGCGCGGCACCCGGAAATGCTCTTGGCGGCAGAATAAGCCGCTCTGTCTTTATTGGGCACGAGACAGGCAGGCGCGCCGGGACGGGTCGCAATCGCTGCCAGCGTGTGAAGAAATCGTCAAGCGGGTCATTCCGGGGCGCGTGTATTGTCCCGCGAACCCGGAACCCATGAACACCGCACTCGAAGATTAGAGGCGAACGGCCGTTTTCTTGCGTTCCGGGTCTATCCCCCTGTTCAGGCCAGGGGCAGGCTCTCCGGGACATCCCGGAATGACCGAGCCGGTTACTTCGTACGCTCCCGCGCCGGCAAAGCGGCCTGGGCGGTTTAACGCAGGAGAGATCGGCCTACCGGCCGGGTTGCCAACTCACGTTACTGTGGCCTGAGTTTCAGCTCGGCCGTGGATCGCGTACGTCGAGAAGGCAAGTTGCGAGCGCGGCCGGGCGCTGGCACAGCATTTGCTGGAGTTTTGCCAAACGGGCAGGTGGCAGCATGAAGCGGCGCGCGTTTCTGAAGGGTGCGACAACGGCGGCGGCAGGAGCGATCGCTACTGCGTATATTCGACCGGTCGCCGCCCAAAGCCGCAAAGAGACTTTGCTGACGCTGTCCGAGAGCGGTCCCAACAACCTCGACATCATGGGCGTCGGCACCAACCGGCCGGGCTACGAAGCGTCCTGGAACACCTACGATCGTTTGCTGACCTACGGCGTCAAGAAAGACGAAAACGGCAACGATCATTACGATTACACAAAATTCGAGCCGGAACTTGCCGAGTCGTGGGATCTCCGCGACATGTCAGTGACCTTCAAATTGCGCAAAGACGCGACCTTTCACGACGGCACGCCGATCACCGCCAATGACGTCAAATGGTCGTTTGATCGCGCGGTAACCGTCGGCGGCGTCCCGACCTTTCAATTCAAAGCAGGCTCGCTCCAAAAGCGGGATCAGTTCGTCGTCGTCGACGATCACACCTTCCGCATCGATTTTCTGCGCAAGGACAGGCTGACAATGCCTGACTTGGCAGTGCCGACCCCGATCGTGATCAACTCGGGGCTCGCCAAAAAACACGCCACCGACAAAGATCCGTGGGCGATGGAATGGCTAAAAAACGCCGAGGCCGGCGGCGGCGCGTTTCAGCTCGAAAAGTGGACACCCGGTCAGGAAATAATCTTCCGCCGGTTCGACGGTTGGAAATCCGGGCCACTGCCAAAGATCGAGCGGGTGATCTGGCGAACCGTCCCCTCTGCCGGCACCCGCCGGGCGCTGATGGAGCGCGGCGATGCCGATATCTCGGTCGATCTGCCGCCCAAGGATGTCTCCGAGATGGAGAAAGAAAACAAGCTCCATGTCGTCGGCACGCCGATCGAGAACGCGATCCAGTACCTCGACATGAATGTAAAGATGAAGCCGTTTGACAACGTCAAGGTGCGCCAAGCGGTTGCTTACGCGATCCCTTATCAAAAGATCATGGACGCGGCGATGTTTGGCCGTGGCAAGCCGATGTTCGGTGGGCCGAGCGAAGTCACCGAGGCGGTGTGGCCGCAGCCGAGCCCCTATGTCTACGATCTTATCAAGGCGAAGCAACTCCTGGTCGAGGCTGGAATCCCCAACGGGTTCGAGACGACATTGTCGTTCGATCTCGGCGCCGCCGTGATCAATGAGCCGATCTGCGAGTTGGTGCAGGAGAGCCTCGGGCAGATCGGCATCAAGGTCACTCTAAACAAGATACCCGGCGCCAACTGGCGGGCCGAATTCGCGAAAAAGACATTACCGTTCAGCGCCAATGTTTTTGGCGGTTGGCTCAATTATCCGGAATATTTCTTCTTCTGGAACTACCACGGCCAGAACTCGATCTTTAATACAATGTCGTACCAGAATCCGGCGATGGACAAATTGATCGACGCCGCCCGGTTCGAGACCGATCCGAAAAAATACAAAGAAGAAATTCTCGGTTTCATCCAGCTCGCGTTTACCGAGACACCGCGCATCTTGCTGTTTCAGCCGTTTCTCGATGTCGCAATGCAAAAGAACGTCACCGGTTACCGCTATTGGTTCCACCGACAGCTGGACTACCGCCAATTGGCGAAAACGTAACAGGAGGCAATCGACATGAGCGCGAATTATCAGACGGCATCTGCAATTGACGCGTGGCCGGAGTTAGCGCCGGCTCTCGGACCGGCGCGCGGCGTCAGCGCGGCGCTGTCGGGAATGGCTTCAACGGCGCTACTCAGGGTGCGCCAATTGCTGGAAGCGTTCAGGCGCCCGCACCGCGAGCCGCCCGGCGGAGGCGGTGGTCCGGAGAGGCCGGCGGATCAGCCGCAATATGACAGCATCTGGGATGATCCGGTATTGTGGATGCTGATGATGCACTGACATGCTTGTGCTGCGTCGCCTCGCCACGGCGCTGCCGAGCGTCGCCGGGGTCATCATCGTGACCTTTCTGTTGACCCGCGCACTGCCGGGTGATCCGGCGGTGTACTTTGCCGGGCCCGCGGCGACCCAGCAAGCAATCGCCGAAATCCGCCATTTGATGGGCTTTGACCGCAGCCTGCCGATGCAATTCCTCGACTATCTGCGCCATCTGGCGCATGGCGATCTCGGCACATCGCTCAGTACCGGACAGCCGGTACTCAGCGAATTGGCGACGCGGCTGCCGGCTTCGGCCGAGTTGACATTGTCCGCATTGTTCCTCGCGGTGGGGATCGCAGTACCGCTCGGCATCATGGCGGCGTTGCGTCCCGGCTCGCTGGTCGATCATGCCTGTCGCATCGTTACCACCGCCGGGGTCTCGCTGCCGACCTTCTTCACCGGGCTGCTGCTGGTCTATCTGTTTTATTATTTGGCAGGACTGGCGCCGGCGCCGCTTGGCCGCCTCGACGTCTATTCGACCCCACCGCCGCATTGGACGGGTTTCTACCTGATCGACAGCCTCGCCGCCGGCGATTTCACGACGTTCCGCGCGGCATTGGGCCAGTTGATCTTGCCAGCTGCGACGATGGCGATCTTTTCGCTGGCGCCATTGGCGCGGATCACCCGAGCGTCGATGCTCGCGGCATTGGGCAGCGAGTTCATCCGCACGGCTCGCGCCAGCGGGCTCGCGCATCGCCGGATCGTTTACGGGTATGCCTTGCGCAATGCGTTGCTGCCGGTTGTTACCACACTCGGTATGGTGTTTTCGTTTATGCTCGGGGCCAATGTCCTGGTCGAGAAGGTATTCGCGTGGCCTGGCATCGGCTCTTATGCGGTGGAGGCGCTGATTGCCTCCGATTATGCGCCGGTGCAAGGCTTTGTCCTGGTCATGGCACTCCTCTACGTGATGCTCAACTTGGGCATCGATCTGACCTACGGGCTGATCGACCCGCGTGTGCGACTCGAAGCATGACCGCGATCGCCCTTAACGGAACGCTCCGCCACGCCGGTTACGTGCTCGCCGAGAACCCGGTCACCGGCTTTGCCTTTGCATTGTTTTTGATCTTCGTGCTGCTCGCTGTATTCGGTCCCGCGATCGTGCCCTACGGTCCGCTCGCCAGCGACACGGCCCTGGCGCTGACGCCTCCGTCCCTGGCACATTGGTTTGGCACCGACCAGCTCGGTCGGGACATCTTCTCGCGCGTGGTGGTGGCGACGCGGCTTGATCTCGGGATGGCAATCGTCGCCGTGGCGCTCGCCTTTACCGGTGGTACGCTGCTCGGACTGACAGCCGGTTATTGCGGTGGCTGGGCCGATCGGATCATTGGCCGCGCGGTCGATACGATTATGGCGTTCCCGCTATTCGTGCTGGCGATGGGGATTGTCGCGGCGCTCGGCAACAACGTCGCCAATATTGTCTATGCCACCGCGATCATCAATTTGCCGATCTATGCGCGGCTCACCCGCGCCGAAGCCAACATTCGCCGCAATGCCGGTTTTATCGAGGCCGCGCGGCTATGCGGCAATGGTGAGGCGCGGATCGTGCTGACGCAATTGCTGCCCAACATCTTGCCGCTGATGATGGTGCAGGTGTCGCTGACACTGGGCTATGCGATCCTGAACGCCGCCGGTCTTTCGTTCATCGGGCTTGGCGTGCGGCCGCCAACCGCGGAATGGGGCATCATGGTCGCCGAGGGCGCCAGCAACATCATCTCGGGCGAGTGGTGGGTGGCGCTGTTCCCAGGCCTGGTGCTGATGGCCGCGGTGTTCTGCTTCAACCTGATGGGCGATGGATTGCGCGACATTGTCGACCCGTTGCGGCGAACCTGATTGCGCCAATGAACCGACGCACAATAACCGGGCATCGCAGCGTGCCACTGTTGGCGGTCGAGGATTTGCGCGTCGAATTCCATACCCGCAGCGGCACGGTGCAGGCGCTCGACGGCATCGGGTTCGAGGTCCGGCGCGGCGAAATGATGGCATTGGTCGGCGAGAGCGGATCGGGCAAGTCGGTCACCGCCTATGCGATCATGGGCATTCTCGATGCCGCAGCTCGGATCACCTCCGGGCGCATCATGTTCGGCGGCCTCGATCTGCTGACCGCCGGCACCAAAGCAATGGGCGAGATCCGCGGCCGTGAGCTGGCGATCATCTTCCAGAACCCGCGCACCGCCCTCAATCCGATCCGCCCGGTCGGCAAGCAGATCGCCGACATCCTGCTGCAACACGGCAATGTGACCGCGGCACAGGCGCCGCGCCGTGCCATCGAGATGCTGGCGAAAGTCCGCATACCCGACCCGGAGCGCCGCGCTGCCGCCTATCCCTTCGAATTGTCGGGCGGCATGTGCCAGCGGATCATGATCGCGATGGCGTTGGCTTGCGAGCCGGCGCTGCTGATCGCCGACGAGCCGAGCACCGGCCTCGATATCACGACCCAGGCGGTGATCATGGACCTCATCGCCGAACTGGTCGCCTCTCAGAATATGGCGATCCTGCTGATCACGCACGATCTCGCTCTCGCCGCGGAGTATTGCGGCCGGATCGCGGTCATGCATGCCGGCCACCTAGTCGAGCTGGCGCCGACCCCGCTGTTGTTCTCGGCGCCGCGCCACCCCTATACCGCAAAGCTGATCGCGGCCACCCCCGGCGAGGCGACGCGGCTCGACCGGCTTGCCGCAATTCCGGGCGCGCTGCCCGATCTCAGGCGCACCGACCTGCCGGCCTGCCGTTACAGCGAGCGCTGCGAGCGAGCGGCGACGGATTGCCGCGAAGCCCCGCTGTTGCGGCTCACCTCGGCCGATGGGCGGCAGATCGCGTGCCGGCACCCGCTGTGAACGACATCGCCCCTGGCCGCGGACCGCTGCTGGCCGTAAAAGGGTTGCGCAAGCTCTACTCGGTCGGTCGCGCGCCGGCGCCGTGGCGGCGTGGAGCCCGGCGCTCGCTATTGCACGCGGTCGATGATGTCAGCTTTACGATTGGCCGAGGCGAAACCGTCGGGCTGGTCGGCGAATCGGGCTGCGGAAAGTCAACCGTGGTGCGACTGGTTGCCCGGCTGATCGACCCGACCGCCGGCGCGATCTGGTTTGATGGCGCCGAAATCGGTGCGTTGCCGGCGCGAAATTTCGGCAGCAGCCGGTGGCGGGCGCAGGTTCAGGTCGTCTTCCAGGACGCGACCGACAGTCTCAACCCGCGCTTTACCGCCGCCCGCGCCATTGCCGATCCGCTGATCCGCTTGCGCCGGCTCTCCGGATCCGCGTTGCAGGCTCGGGTCGAAGAAGCCGCGCGGCTGACGGGTCTGCCCCCGGAACTCCTCGGCCGCTTTCCGCACCAGTTGTCGGGCGGGCAGAAAGCGCGGGTCGGCATCGCCCGCGCGATTGCGGTCGAGCCGCGCCTGTTGATCCTCGACGAGCCCACCTCGGCGCTTGATGTTTCGGTTCAGGTCGTCATCCTCAAGCTATTGCAGGAATTGAGAGAGCGGCTCGATCTTTCCTACCTGTTCGTCAGCCACGACCTCAATGTGGTGCGGCTGCTGTGCGACCGGGTGCTGGTCATGTATCTCGGCCGGATCATTGAAAGCGGCCGGGCCGAACAGGTTTTTGCAGCACCCGCCCACCCCTATACGCAAGCCCTGCTGTCGGCAATTCCGAAACCCGGCGCCCGCAGCACCCGGATCGCTCTTGCCGGCGAGCCGCGCAGCCCGATCGACCCCGACCCGGCCATCTGTTCGCTCTACGGCCGGTGTACGCGGGCAACCGATCTGTGCCGAAGCATGGCGCCACCGCTGCACCAGGTTGGGACTGGGCACTTGGTAGCCTGCCATTACGCAACGGATGCCGCCGATGCAGCGAGCACCCCACCACTGCCGATTGCCATGAGGTCAGTTTACTCATCCTGAAAGCCGGGCGGTCTTGCCCGGGCTGCCGCCCCCGGTCTCCCGATCGTCGGCCTCGCCGGTACCCTCCCCTCGCCTCGGCTGCGGCACCGCCACGCATTACCCCTCCCCAAGCCCGTTCCTCGCCGCCACATTATTGCGGCATGGGCGAGGATCGGCCGACCCCGGCGGAAATCGGGAAAATCGCGTCATGCCGGGGCGACCCCGGGCCGAGCCCAAGGGAGACGATCATGCTGAACCCGACGAGCCTGTTGGCCGATGCCTTGGGCCGTAACCTGGCCGAGACCTACCGGCGGATTTTTGGCGACCAGGAACCGCACATCGCCTCCGGCCTCGATGAAGCCGCCCGGCTCGTCATCGAGCGCATCGCCAGCAGCGATGCGCTCTATCACGATTGCGAACACACGGCACTCGTCACCCTCTGCGTGCAGGACATATTGCGCGGTCGGCGCCTCGAACGGACCGTCACGCCGAGCGATTGGGGTCACACGATCTTGGCAGCCCTAAACCACGACATCGGCTATGTGCGCGGCATCTGCCCCGGCGACACCGCCGACCGTTTCGTGATCGATGCCGCCGGCAATACGGTGACGCCGCCGCGCGGCGCCTCCGACGCGTTTCTGACGCCCTATCACGTCGAACGCGGCAAGATTATGGTCCGCGACCGTTTCGCGCCCACGCCGTTCATCGATGAGGAGCGTGTCGCCAGGGCAATCGAGCTGACCCGCTTTCCGGTGCCCGACGACGAAGACCACGCCGCGACCGACACCGAAGCGGGCCTGGTCAGGGCCGGCGATCTGATCGGGCAACTCGGCGATCCGCTCTATCCGCGCAAATTGAACGCGCTGTTTCACGAATTCGCCGAAACCGGCGTCAACGAAAAGCTCGGCTATGAGAACTCCGGCCGATATGGTCGATCGCTATCCGCAATTCTATTGGAATAAGGTCGAGCGCTATGTTGGCGACGCCTTGCGCTATCTCGAAATCACGATGGAGGGTAAGCAATGGACCGCAACCCTCTACAGCCACATCTTCGCGATCGAGCACAACCGCCGCCGCATGGGCCCGCAAGCGGGACCCGCGCTGACGCGGCGATGAGGGCAAGAAATATAACCCCGGCATACCGCAGCCATAGGATGTATTAACCTCGGCGAAGTCTTGGAAAAACCCATCAAAGCTCGGTCGTTGTTTCGATCATGGTGGGTTCCTCAAGTTCAACCCCATCCTACATTACTACATTACTAATTAGAGTTGGCCCCGGCCGTCAACGCAGCCGATTGGGTTTCACGCGCCACCCGGCGCTCCAATCGTGCGAGCCGCCGCACCGAGCGCCACCGCGCACGCGCCCGCCGAGCGGTGCGTGCGCCCTCGCGAGGCCCGATCTCGCCGTGCGAGACCGCCGCCAAGATGGTGGATAACGCCTGCCGGAGATCCTCGACGGTGCGCAACGACAACAGGTCGATCCCGAGGCGCTCCACCGGGTCGGCGGGAGCGATAGGCGGCGGCAAGAATTGGACGGCGAGGGGCCGCAATAGATGGGGCTTGCGGTCGATCAGATCCGACAGCGCCTGCGCGCTCAGCGGCCGGGCGACAAGATCGGGCACCCGCCGCCTAGGATTGGGGATGCCGCGCGGCCGCCCGCGCGGGTTGCCGGAGCTTCCCTTGGCGAAGCGTCCCCGCGCGTCGCGCGCGCGAGACACCGAGAGATCAGGATCAAGTGATTGAAATCCCGAGACTTGGGCATCCGAGAACAGGGGAAAACAGGACAAAGAAGAGGGATCGGCAAGGATTCGCGACGTCATCAAGGCTCCGGACGCGTAAGCGTGTGCGAAGCCCCCATTATGGATTCACTTTATGTTCACTTTGGGGCAATCGCCGTAGAGCGTGTGTAGCGGCAGGAGGAACCCCATCGGTTCCGTGGCCGGCATGGCGGGTTGCACCCGCCCTACGCTTGCTGGAGCCGACCGGATACGGGTTGGCGCTAGCGTGTAGAGCTGATAAGGAGCGAGTGTTCCGCACCGCGAGGTTATTAACCCGCGAACGATAAACAAGCGCGGACGTGAAGGCAGCGGAGGGTGAGATGAAGCTTAAGAAGCTGGTTGCGGGTGCGGTTATTGCACAAGGTTTGGCGGCATTGGCCGGCCGCTGTATCTGTTCGTCCGTCCGCCTTCATGCTTATTACCAATCTCGGAAGGGTATCGAAGTTGGCTCGACACGCGGGCTCATACCGTAGCGCAGCAATAACCGGCCTACGGAAGCGGTGGAAAGCTGCATGTGAGGGCAAGGCCCGACCCGAACGAAATGGAGGCAGGACCGCTCTCGCTCGCCGATGGACAATTGCCCATAGGGTATGATCATCGATTTACCTGGTCTGAATAGTAATCCCTCTCTCGGTAATGCCAGCGTAACAAGCCTCCACTCATTTTCCTCAACGAATTTGGAGTGTTTGAAAAATGCGCCACACATCTGAATTGTGTATGCGAACCGATTAATTACCTCGTCAGGGGGTACCGTGTTAATTACATCATCACTAAGAAAATGATCACATACTTCACGGATAATTTTGACTTGCGCCCGCGTCTCATAAATGCATTTTCCCAATATGAACCCCTTTTGTTTGCCACATAATTGCAGTCCAGCTGACCTGAGCCCGACACAATAGCCGAAGCTATCTCCCGAATAGCCACGCCACTGGCTTAATAAATCATCGTCGCGGCAAAAACAAATAACATGAGCGCTGGTCTCTCCGACAAGGCCTTTGAGTACTTTTAAGACGCTGATCGCTGTTCTTTGTCGGTTAGTTACGAGATTTGAATGAGCCGGTATATGATAGTCGATGTAGTTGTCCAAATTGAATTCTTGTTTTTTCAGCCATTTGAGCGCGATGGTTATGGCGAGTTGAAATTCCGTTGCATTGTTCATAAAGTTTATATCAGTGGCCCATAGACTTGCGCTTGAGACTATGCCAATTAAACCCTGTTTATTAGTATAATGGCAAATAAATTCTGGAGGGGCTTCTGATAAATGTTCCGCGAACAGTGGAGGTAAGAAGTTGCATTCTTCTGACACGCTAGCATCTCCATTCAGGGCAACCTTCTTATCATCGTTCACCTTCTCCATCTCCCGCGACCCCGGCCAACACTCGGCCCCATGCCCGCCTTGAGCAAGCAATAGGATGGGTTAGCGCAGCGAGACCCATCAAAGCTCGGTCATTGTTTCCGATTACGATGGGTTTCACAAGTTCAACCCATCCTACATTACTGCCTACAGCTCCGATCTCAGCGGCGGCAGCACCCGCAGCAGACGCCCAGAGGTTAGGATGATGGGGCGTCGACTTCTCGAAACCGCCTCAAAACCTCCTCAAAAATCTTGCGAAAATCCTCGCCGCCGCCCGGAGGCCCAGCCAGCATCTCCGCCAAGCTCATCGCACTGCTAGCGTTCTTTGGCGCTCGGCTGTCCTCGACCGCAATCCTGATTTGGCAGTCCAATGCGGCGAGCGCCGTCGCCAGGCCCGTCAGCTTGGTAGCGCGCCTCGGGTCGATCAGTCGCGCCGCCTGATGCCAATCCATCTCCAGCCGCTCAGCGAGGTCGGCAACGGTCATGTCACGCCGGCGCAATGCCATGTAGAGGGCGGCTTTTAACGCAACCGTCGGGTCCGGCGAGATCAGGTATTGACCGGGCTCCATTGGCAGCGGAGCTGGGATATCCTCACCGTCGACAATGCGGCTGGCGAGAGCCTCAGAGAGGCAATCGGCCGCTTCGCGCAGCGCCTCAGGCTGATCAGCACCGTCTGTCAAGGCCTCAGGGAACGCCGGGAAATGAACGACCAGACGCCCATCCTCATCTGGTTCCAGGGTCGCGGGGTAGCTGTAGGGGGTGCTTACCATCGCGGTGTCCGTCCTCTATTCTGACTATTCTTCGAGATCGCTCCGGCTCAGCCCGAGCTGGGCGAGCATGGCGCGCAATAGTCCGGGGCCGATTTCCTTGCGCAAATCCTTCAGTGTCGTCTTTTGGCTCCCGTAGTGCAGCGTCCCGTGGCTGCCCTTGCCGTGGCGCGGCTCGAAGCGAACGGCTATGCCGCGGTCCGCCCGAACCGGGCGATCCTGCGCAGGAACTCGTTGCCGGTCATTGCACCTTCAGTAGATAGGACATTTTTGTCCCATTAGCAAGGCCCCCGGCCGGCTGGCGTCCCGCCGGGTGGTTGATTCCCGACATTTGTCGCTTTTCAACCAACCAACCATGCAGCGTATCGCGCGGCGCGCCGAGCGCAGCTCATCGAGGCTGATCGCCGATCACGGCTTTCAATGATTTCAGCGCATCGCCGCGGGCTCTAAAAGTTGCCAGGGAGTTGCCAGCGCGATTTCGTTCTTCGATGTTCTCTACGGCTGTCCGCCTAGGTCATTGTTATAAAGGTTGGTTTGTGGTGCCGGGTGAAGGATTCGAACCCCCGACCTTCGGTTTACAAAACCGGTGCACCGGCTTCCTTTCTTTCCTTCCTGGACTATTCCGTCACGGTTTTGGGCGGCGCAGCGTCTTTGGGGAGTTCGGCGTCTTTGTGGGCGAGGATCAGGCGGGGGAGGAGGAAGACTAGGGGGACGGCGATCAGGGTTGTGGCGGAATTGGCGATGACCAGGGAGCCGAACGAAAAATGATATTTGTCGAGCAGGCTGGAGCCGAACCAGTCGGTGCCGAACAGTGCGAGATTGCGCACGCTGATCATGATCGAAAAGCCCAACCCCTCGCTGCCGGCGGGGGTGGAGCGCACCGCGAGGTCCATCAATGCCAGCTCGGCCAATGTATAGCCAAAGCCGTTCAGCCCTTCGATTGCTTGCGCGTGGCCCAGTGACGAATAAAACAAATAGCCTAGATTGGCGAAGGTCGCGATCAGAATGCAGCCGACAAGCAATATGCGCAGGTTGAGCCGCCGGCACAAAATGCCGTAACCGATTGCGGCCAATATGCCGCAAACACCGGCGATCAATTGCAGAAAGCCCTGGATCTGCGTCGTAAAATGCAGATCGTTCTGCTGCTTGTAGAACAGCGCAGTGGCAAAACCCGGAGCGATATAGAACAGCGCCATCAGGCCCGCCGCCGCCCACATCGTGCGGGCGCTCGCAATGTTGACGAGCTGGGTCTTGGCGTTGGCCAGAACCTCGCGCGAATTACCGCGTTGGCGCGGCTCGCGCAAAAACAGCCAGGCCACCGGCGCCAGCAATAGCATGATGCCGCCGCACGCCGCGGCGGTCCAGCCAAAGGCAATGCTGGCGAGATAGCCGGCGACCGGGCCGTTGATGACAAAACAGGCTTGCTGGATGAACTGGCGGATTGCGGTCAGGCGGCCCGAGCCCGAAGTGGCTTGCGCGGTCTCGACCATGTAACCGCCGACCGCGGTGCTCGCGACGACCATAAAGGTGTTGATCACGATCGCGACAATCAGCAGGTTGCGGTAATGGTGCGGCGTGACGATCAATGCCAGCCACGACAATGCCGCCAGGATGCTGCTTAATAAAATGTAGCTTTTGCGGCGGTTGCCAAATAGCGGGAAGGCATCGGTCAGGATGCCGGCGAGGGGCTTCAAATACCACGCCAACCCGGCCCAGAAAAAGAACGCGGCATTGGCGGTGCGGTCGGCGTGCAATTCGTTTTTGAGCAGATTTTGCAACGGCAATCGCGCCAGCACCTGGGTCTGCGCCAGGGTCGTCGCCAACACCCCGGCGACGATCACAATCGCCGCATAAGTCAGAGCCTTGTCGGGTCTAGCCCGGAGATTGCGTGCAATGGCCACTGCGGTTTCTCTCTGCTACCCTCTGCACCTAAGATTTTGGACCCGAGCCCCCGGTTGCTCCGCAGTGAGGACCGAGGGCTAACGCAAAAGGGCCGCCCTTGCGGGCGACCCTTCGTGGATGGCCGGGTCGAGCCCGGCCACGACGCGCAGTGTTCGGACTGACGCCAGGACCGGTCAGCTGTGCCAGCGGAACGCTTGCGGCTTTCTGGCCGAGCCTTGGCTGAGCACGATGTTGACCAGCGCCGGGCCGCGGTGGTTCATCGCCTCATCGAGGGCGCCGCGGATGTCCTTCGGGTCCTCGACAAAAAAGCCCTTGCCGCCAAAAGCTTCCATGACCTTGTCGTAGCGCGCGCCGTAGATCAGCGCGTTCGGCTTCATGTTCATCATCGGGTTTTCCGGGATCTCGGGCATTCCAGGGCCGATGCCGCCATTGTTCAGCACGACGATCTTGACCGGCAGGTTGTAGCGCGCGAGCGTCTCCATCTCCATGCCGGAAAAGCCGATCGCCGAGTCGCCCGACAAGTGGATGACCGGGCGGTCCGGATGCACAATGGCGGCGGCGATCGCCTGGCCGAGGCCAAGGCCCATCGTGCCGTAGGTGCCGGCGTTGAGGCAGGCCTTGGCACTGAACACCGGCAGCATCGTCAGGCCGATATCCATCGTGCCAGCGCCCTCGGCCGACAGGATCGAGTTCCGCGGCATCCAGGCGGCGATGTCCTTGAAGGCGCGATAGTAGGTCGCCGGGGCGCTGTCGTCGTTGACCTGCGGCTTGATCTGCTCCGCATTCTCGGCCGACTTTTTGCTGATCATCTGCCGCCATGGCGATTCCTTGGGATGGAACCACTGGCGGCCTGCGAGTGCGGCGTTCATCTGCGCCATGATCGCCTTGCCGTCGCCGACCAGGGCCACATCGGTCGCCTTGTTGTGGCCGATCTCCTCGGGAGCGATGTCGAGCTGGATGACCTTGACGTCCGGGGCATAGCGCGGCGGCTGCCCGAAATGGAAGATCCAGTTAAAGCGGGCGCCCATCAGGAACACGACGTCGGCGTTCTGCAACGCCAAGGTGCGGGCCGCCGCGACCGACAGCGGATGATCGTCGGGCATGACGCCCTTGCCCATCGGCGAGCGCAGGAACGGCACTTGCGTCTTCTCGATAAAGGAGCGGACCTCGCTTTCGGCGTCGGCCCAAGCCATCCCCTTGCCGACGAGGACGAGCGGCCGCTCGGCCCGCTCGAGCATGTTGAGCGCCGCCTCGATATTCTCCGGCGGGGCCTGGAAGCGCGGCGGGTCGGGGCATTTTTGCACCTGCACCACGTCCTTCTCGTCACACTTGCCGGTGATGATGTCGTCAGGCATGTCGAGATAGGCCGCACCCGGCCGGCCATAGGTCGCGTTCCGCGTCGCCTCCGCGACATAAAACGGGATGCGACTTACGCTATCGATGGCGTGGGCGAATTTGCAGAGCGGCGCGGCGAGGAGCACCTGGCGCTCTTCCTGAAACGCGCCCATGCCGCGGCGATAGGTTTCCGAGGCGCCGCCGATCAGGATCATCGGCCAGCAATTCTGCTGCGCATCAGCAAGCCCGGCGAGACCGTGCACGACACCGGGGCCGGTCACGACGATGCAGGCGCCGGGCCGGCCGGTCAGATAACCATACGCCCGCGCTGCGTAGGAGGCGGCCTGCTCGTTGCGCATGCCGATATAGGCGACACCTTCCTTTTGCGCCGCGGCGGCGATCGGGCCGACGGGAAACCCGACGACGCCAAAGAGGTGGTTTATGCCCTGCTGCTTGAGGCTCCTCGCAATCAACGTGGCGCCGTCAATCTCACTCATGTTTCTCTCCCGTGTGTTGGGCCGGACCCCGACCGATGCGCGAGACGTCGCCGGGCCCGGTTGTCAAAGAGGTCTGCGCGGCGGAGATTACGCATTTATGGCGGGCCGGGGAAAGACTTATCCGGCCAGCACATGGCGGCGCGGCATCGTTGCCGCGCGGCGAGGTCCTGGCAGCCTCGGCCCTTCCCGGCCTCTACTTCAGGCCTTGGCGGCGAGCGCGTCCGATCCTTCGATGCGCGAGGCGAGCGCGGCGGCGAGGAAACGGTCGATGTCGCCGTCGAGCACCGCACCGGTGTTGGCGGTCTCGACCCCGGTGCGCAGATCCTTGACCATCTGATAGGGCTGCAGCACGTAGGACCGGATCTGGTGGCCCCAGCCGATATCGGTCTTGGTCGCGTTGAGCGCGTCGGTCACCGCCTCGCGGCGCTGCAATTCGGCTTCGTACAGGCGGGCGCGTAGCATCCCGAAAGCGTGGGCGCGGTTCTGGTGCTGCGAGCGCTCGCTCTGGCACTGGACGACGATGCCGCTCGGCATGTGGGTGATGCGCACCGCGCTGTCGGTCTTGTTCACGTGCTGGCCGCCAGCCCCCGACGAGCGGTAGGTGTCGATGCGCAGATCCTTGTCGTTGATCTCGACCTCGATCTTGTCGTCGACGACCGGATAGACCCAGACCGACGCGAAGCTGGTATGGCGGCGGTCGTTCGAGTCGAAAGGCGAGATCCGCACCAGGCGATGGACCCCGCTTTCGGTCTTGAGCCAGCCATAGGCGTCGGGGCCGCTGACACGGATCGTCGCCGATTTGAGGCCGGCTTCTTCGCCGCCGCTTTCTTCGAGCCATTCGACCTTGTAGCCGTGAGCATCGGCCCAGCGGACATACATGCGCAGCAGCATTTCGGCCCAGTCCTGGGCCTCGGTGCCGCCGGCCCCGGCATGGACTTCGAGATAGCAGTCATTGCCGTCGGCTTCGCCCGACAATAGGCTTTCGAGCTCGCGCCGCGCCGCCTCGGCGCGCAGCTTTTCGAGCGCCCCCTCGGCCTCGGCGACGATGCCCGCGTCACCCTCGGCCTCGCCCAATTCGATCAGTTCGAGCGCTTCATCGACCTCGCGCTCGATCCGCTGGTAGCCGGATATCGCGTGGTCGAGCCGGGTCCGCTCGCGCAGCAGCTTTTGCGCGGCCGTGGGGTCGTCCCACAGACGTGGGTTTTCGACCTCGCTGTTCAGCTCGGCGAGACGCCGGGTTGCCGTATCCCAGTCAAAGATGCCTCCTCAGCAGCGCCAGCGACTTTCTGATGTCGCCAGCCGCCGCTTCGATTTCGGCGCGCATGATCCGCTCCGTCGGTCGGTTTCGAATGTTGCTAATATAGGCCGCCGGTGCCGCTCGCGGGAGCGCCGCGCGGTGGCAGCATCGCGCGCGGGGCGGTTGGAGCGGGACCCTGCGATCCGGCGACGTCATTACCGGCCGGCGATGGGGCCGCGCTGTCGCTCTGGCCAGCAACACCAGTGCCCGCTGCACTGCCGGTCTGGCCGGCATCGCCATTGCCGGATGCGCTGTCGCTCATTTGCGCATCGTTCGGGGCGGCGTCGCTAGCAGCAGAATCGCTAGGCGGAGAATCGGGCGAAGCGTCGTCTTCGCTCGAGCTAGCCTGGGACGGAGGTCTCGAGCTTTTGCCCGGCTCGGTGCCGGGTTTGTAGGCCTCGTAGATCGAGGGCTCGTTCCCCGATACCGGCAGGCCGGTCGCGGCGCTGACGCGGTATAGCCGCAGGCCCGGCGGGATGCGGAAATCGACCGCCGGCGTGTTCTTCAGCGCGGCGATCATGAAATCGCGAAAGATCGGAGCGGCGACATGGCCCCCGGTCTCGTCCTTGCCAAGGCTGTCGGGCTCGTCATAGCCGACATAAACACCTGCGGCGAGATCGGGGTTGAAGCCCTCGAACCAGGCGTCGCGATAATCGTTGGTCGTGCCGGTCTTGCCGGCGATCGGCTTGCCGACGGCCTTGACAGCGGTCCCGGTGCCGCGCTCGACGACGCCCTGCATCATCGTCACCAGCTGATAAGCAGAGCCGGGATCGGCCACCTGCTCACGGTTGTCGGGGATGACCGGGACCGGTTGATGCTCCCAGTCGACGTCGGTGCAGCCGTCGCACGGGCGGTCGTCGGCGCGCCAGATCGTCTTGCCGTTGCGATCCTGTACCCGGTCGATCACGGTCGGCGTAATGCGCTTGCCACCATTGACGATCATGGCATAGGCGGCGGTCAGCCGCAGCGGCGTGGTGGCGCCGGCGCCGAGCGTGATCGCGTATTCGTGCGGCACGTGGTCGATGATGCCAAAGCGCTGGATGGTGTCGGCGATCGCATCCATGCCGATCATCGTCGCGAGCCGCACCGTCAAAGTGTCGATCGATTGTTCGAGGCCAATCCGCAGCGGGGTCGGGCCGCGGAATCGTTCGCCCTCGTAATTGGTCGGCGTCCACATCGGCAGGCCCGGCCCTTGCGGCAGCGAGATCGGCGCATCGCTGACCCGGGTCGACGGCGTAAAGCCATGGTCGAGTGCGGTCAGGAACACGAACGGCTTGATCGCCGATCCGGTCTGCCGATAGGCCTGGGTCGCCCGGTCGAACTGGCTGATCGCAAAGCTGAAGCCGCCGCTGATCGCCAGCACCCGCCCGGTGTGCGGATCGATCGCGACAAGCGCGCCCGAGACCTCCGGAACCTGGCACAAGGTGAATGCCGACGCATTCGATGCCGTGGCCAGAGAGGCTTTCTTACTGTGCTTATGGTCGGAAGCGAGGCTGCTGTCGCCCGCCGCATTATCCTCTGCCGTGGGTTTGTCGTCGCCGGTCGCATTCTTGTCAGCAGCCGGGATGTCAGGTGCGGCGGTTACCGGCGTCACCATTACGACATCGCCCGGTTTGACGACGTCGCCGGCGCCGCGCGGAAATGGGCCAAGGCTGCCGGCGCGGTAGCGCGGCCGCGCCCAGCGCATCTGCGAGAACGGGATGTGGCCGGTGTCGCCATCCGAAAAGCCGATCGCGGCTTCGCCCGGAGCGGTGCGCAAGCACCACCGCCAGCCGCCAGCCGACATCAACCGCCACCCCGGGAACCGGCACCGCCGCCAGACGCGCCGCCCAGTCGCCCTTGGAGTCGATATGCGCGATCGCACCCCGCCAGCCTTCATGGCCGTGATCGTAGGCGATCAGCCCAGCGCGCAAGGCCTTGTCGGCCTCCGCTTGCAGCCGCGGGTCGAGGCTGGTGCGCACCGACAGGCCAGCGCCGTAAAGCGCCTTTTCGCCGTAACGCGCGAGCAATTGGCGGCGCACTTCCTCGGCAAAATAGGGCGCCTTGACCTGATCCGCCTCCTCACGACGGTGGAGCACGATCGGCTGCGCCTGGGCCGCATCGGCCTCCGCGCGGGTGGCATAACCGTCTTCGACCATGCGATCGAGCACCCAATCGCGCCGCGCCGTCGCCGCGTCGAGAAAGTGGGCGGGATTGTAGCGATTCGGCGCCTTCGGCAGACCGCCGAGAAACGCCGCCTCGCCCAAAGTGAGGTCGCCGAGCGATTTGTCGAAATAGGTCAGCGCGGCGGCAGCCACGCCATAGGCGCCCGAACCGAGATATATCTCGTTAAGATAAAGCTCGGCGATGCGGTCCTTGGGGAGCGCCGCCTCGATTCGCGTCGCTAGTAAGACTTCTTTAATTTTTCGAGTGAGCGATACCTCGTTCGACAACAGCATGTTCTTGGCGACTTGCTGCGTGATCGTCGAGGCGCCGATCGGCCGGCGGTTCGACCGCAGGCGCCCGACATCGGTGATCGCGGCGCGCATGATCGAAAGCGGATCGACGCCGTGATGGCTGTAGAAATTTTTGTCCTCGGCAGAGACAAAGGCGTCGACGACGCGCTTGGGGATTGCCTCGATTGGCACAAAAACGCGCCGCTCGTTCGCATATTCGGCCAACAGTCGGCCGTCGCCGGCCTGGACACGGGTCATAATCGGCGGCTGATAATGCGCGAGCTGCGAATAGTCAGGCAGGTCGCGGCCGAAATACCAAATCGTTATGCCGACCAGACCGCAGCCGGCGATCGCCAGGATTACGGCACAGACAAAAAGAAATCGGATGAACTTGACCATCGACACGACAGCGGTGAGATGCGGGGCGGCCCTGTTACAAACGATAGCCGCGATCTTCTGGGCCCGGTACGGCAGCGCTTATATGCGACCACCGTGACGTTCGTCCAAATAAGTTTTGTAATGGGCCTGTCAAAATCGCCGACTCCGGCTGCGGCTGACGAAGGCATTGTCGCGGCGCAGCACACTATATACATTGATGTTTGCGAAAACTGCCGCCCATCCGTCGGGCGCCGCGCCGGACGGATGCCGCGCTTTGAGCTCGTAGGATCGGTGGCAAACCGCCGCCGCGCCGGGCTAATGCGCAGGGCGCAGCCGATTGTAGGAACCCGGAGCCGTCCCTGACGAGATTAGCCGTGACTGATACGCAATCGTACCCAGAAGGCATTAGCTCAGGTGTTAGCGGCTTCCTTGCACACGGGATCGCGCCGCCGGCCGAATTTCGCGCGGCCACGGCAGCGCGCCTCGGAGCTACACCCGAATGGCAAAGCGCATGCTTATCGACGCCACCCATCCCGAAGAGACGCGGGTGGTGGTGCTCAACGGCAACCGTCTCGAAGAATTCGATTTCGAGACCTCCACAAAGAAACAAGTAAAAGGGAATATCTATCTCGCAAAGGTAACGAGGGTCGAGCCATCGCTGCAGGCCGCTTTTGTAGAATATGGCGGGAATCGGCATGGCTTTCTGGCATTTAGCGAAATCCACCCGGATTACTATCGGATACCGGTCGCGGATCGGCGGCACTCCGGGGCTTCGCAATCCGCAGACCCGGTGTCTTTTGATACCGCGGGTGAAGTGACGGATGAGGGCGGCGTACCGCTCGAGGAAGCATTGCCCGAGCCGGTGGCGGTCGTCGAACTGAGCCCCGAGGACGCCGCGGAGAACGAGACATTCTCGAATCCAATTGATCACAACGGCGAAAGCGACATTCTTCGGCCGACCACTGAACCCGACGAACGCGATGATTTTGGCTGGGGAGCCGGCCCCCATGTTGTTCACGGCGACAGCGGGGAGCGGGCGAGCGAGCCCGTAAGTACCGAATTCCCACAAGCCGGGCCGGTGCAGGAACGATCGCTCACCGCCGAGCAGCCGGCCGAGCCCACAGCTGAAGCGACGAGCCCCGTCGATCTTCCCGATGCTCCGGCGCGCGGCTGGGTCACCGCGGCGGCCGGGAACGAGGTTGTCTTTGCCCCAGACGACCCGGCGGCCACCCGCTTAGCCGCCGAACAAGCCGGCCGTTCGGCCGCGCCCCACGAAGCCCGCGGGGCGCCGCACGAAACGAGCGCGCATGGTGATATTGTCGAAATCGTCGAAGTCCGCGCCTTGGATGGCGGTGGTTACGAGGTTGTCGATCTGCGCTCTCCCGCCGAGCGGGACACCGAAGCCGGGGAGACGCGCACACTTGACGATCGCGAAGGTGACGCGACCGAGCGTCACAGCTACCGGATGGATGTACGCGACGCGCACTCAGCGGGAGATGGCGACTACGAGGCGGCGGGGGCACGTTATTCGGGAAACGGCGAGAGCGAGGGCGTCGAATTGCCTTCGTCCGATCACGAAAATGGAGTGGTCGAAGCGCGCACGGCGGTCGATGGTGAAAACGGCGAGAGTGAAGTCGTCGAAACGCTCGGCGGCGATGACTTTGAGGAAGTCGAGACCCAACGCTCACGCGCGCACCGACATTACAAGATCCAGGAGGTGATCAAGCGCCGGCAAATCATGCTGGTTCAGGTCACCAAGGAGGAACGCGGCAATAAGGGTGCCGCGCTGACGACCTATCTGTCGCTGGCTGGCCGCTATTGCGTGCTGATGCCCAATACGGCGCGCGGTGGTGGGGTTTCGCGCAAGATCACGAACTTGCCCGATCGCCGCCGGCTCAAAGATCTTCTCGAAGAGCTCGAAATCCCCGAAGGCATGGGGGTAATCGTCCGCACCGCCGGCGCCGAGCGCTCCAAAGCCGAAATCAAGCGCGACTACGAATACTTATTGCGCCTGTGGAACGAGATCCGCGAGTTGACCCTGCGGTCGACCGCACCGGCTTTGATCTATGAGGAAGGCGATCTGATCAAGCGCTCGATCCGCGACCTCTACACACGGGACATCGACGAGGTGCTGGTCGAGGGTGAGGAGGGCTATCGGACGGCGAAATCATTTATGAAAATGCTGATGCCGAGCCACGCCAAGCGGGTGCAGCCCTATCGCGACCCGCAGATTGGCCTTTTGCACCGCTTCCAGGTCGAGAGTCAGATCGACGCGATCCACTCGCCGGTGGTTCAGTTGCGCTCCGGCGGCTATGTCGTGATCGACCAGACAGAAGCGTTGGTGGCGATCGACGTTAACTCCGGTCGGTCGACGCGCGAGCGCAACATCGAAGAGACAGCGCTGCGCACCAATCTCGAGGCGGCCGAGGAGATCGCCCGGCAATTGCGGTTACGCGACCTCGCCGGCCTGATCGTCATCGATTTCATCGACATGGAGGAATATCGCAACCAGGGTGCGGTCGAACGCCGGCTCAAAGAGGCGCTGAAGAATGATCGCGCCCGCATCCAGGTCGGACGCATCAGCCCGTTTGGCTTGCTGGAGATGTCGCGACAGCGGTTGCGGTCGTCCCTCGTCGAAGCCTCCACCCAGCCCTGTCCACATTGTGGCGGCACCGGCACCATCCGTTCGACCGAATCAACCGCGCTCTACGTCTTGCGCTCGATCGAGGAGGAGGGGATCCGACGGCGTTCGGCCGAGGTCTGCGTCTACGTGCCGACCACGGTGGCGCTTTACATCCTGAATTATAAACGAGACTCGTTGGCGCAACTTGAAGCCCGGTATGGGATCCATGTGCTGATCGCGCGGGATGATACGCTGATCCCGCCCGCATTTCGGCTCGAAAGATTGCGGTCGATTGAGCCCGGCGAAGCTCCCGCGGTGGTATCGGCCCCGCTGACCCAGGCGCCGGAGATCGACGAGGACCATACCGAAGAGGACTTCGACGAAATCACCGAAGGCGAAGATGCCGAACGACCCGGCGGCGATGGCGAAGACGAGAGAGGTCGCGCCCGTCGTCGCCGGCGGCGCCGGCGGCGTCACGAGGATGAGCGCGGTCGCCCATCAAGCCCTGTCGGCGACGAGCAGGCCGAAGAACCGCTGGCGGCGCAGGCCGCGGAGGTAGCTGTCCAGGAAACCGAGGGGGACCAGGAGGGCGAGGACGATAGCGAGGCCGGGCGGGCTCGCCGTCGGCGCGGGCGCCGAGGTGGAAGACGGCGCGGGCGTCGCGAAGATAATGGCGGAGGTACAGAGATCGGGCATGCCGCGGCTGACACCGTCGAAATCGTACCGACCGATGCCGGCGGGGCCGCGGAGGAGGGCTTCCTCGATGAGCCGGAGCCGGTGGAGGCCACCGAAAGCGTCAGGTCGCAACCGATCTACGCCGAGCCAGCACTAGCCACGGCCGCTACCGAAATCGAAACCGCGAGCCTGCCGGCTCTTGCCGGCGATGGCATGCCCTCAGAGCGGCCGGAATTCTGCTTTCGAGGAAACACACGACTGGGCCGAAATAACCCCTGCGCCCGCCGAGGCATCGCAGAGGATCGATGAGGCTCAGAGTATGTCGCCGGTAATCCCAGAGGCTCCCGTCGAGGAGCCGACCCGGGACGAGAGCTCGGCCCATCAGGAGTGGTCAGCTCATCCCGAAAACCCGGCCCGTCACGAAAGCCCGGCGCCTTTCAGACCGCCTGCGGCCGCGTCGATCGAAATTGTCGCCGCGCCAAGCAACGAGGCGTTGCCGCCTGTGGCGGAGCACGGAAACGGGGTGAGCCCGCTCGGGTTTTCGTCGAGCGCGGAGCCGATCGCCGAAGTCCCCGTGGGAGAGGCAGTCGATCAGCACCCGATCGCGGCGGTTCGCCCTACTGCCGACGTTGAGACGTCTGTCGAAACCCATTCCGCTCCCGAAGGGCAATCCGCTCCCGAACCCGAAAGCACACCGGAGCTTGTCCAGGAGGTGACGAAAAACCCAGAGAACCCGCGCCGAGGCTGGTGGCAACGCTTGATCCAGTCTTAAGCCGACGGGCCTGTTGACGCTCCGCCCTCGCGCTGCCGTAATTCCCGGCTAGCGCGTCGCGCCGAGCGTCTTTTAAACGCGCATCGCGGTTTATCGAGAACGATGCCTATGGGTCTCCGCGCTCTTGTCGTAACCGCGATTTTCACTCTGGCGGCGGCGCTCGCGCCCGACCAGTCGGCGATCGCGCACGAAGGCGGATCCGACAACGGCGTCAGCTTGTTGCGCGATGCCGAGATCGAAACCGACATCCATTCGATGATGACGCCGATATGGAAGGTGGCGGGGCTCGATCCCGACGCCGTCCACATCTATCTGGTGTCGGATAACAGCATCAATTCGTTCGTTGCCGGCGGGCAAAACATCTTCATCAACTCGGGTCTACTATTACACGCCGATACACCCAATCAGCTGATCGGCGTCCTGTCGCACGAGAGCGGGCACATCGCCGGCGGCCATCTCTACAAGGGCGCCGAAGCGATGCACAACGCCAGCATCGAGGAGATCATCGCGATGGTGGCGGCCGTCGGGGCGACGGTTGCGGGGCGCGGCAGCGGCGGTGGTGGTGCGTTGCTCGGGGCCGCGGGTGTCGGGCAGCGGGCCTATTTGGGATTTTCGGTAACCCAGGAGGCGACCGCCGACCATGCCGCGATGAACTACCTCGACGCCACCCATCAATCGGCGCGCGGCCTGCTGCAATTCTTCGAAAAGCTGCAGAGTCAGGAATTGCTGATCGGCGAGCATGAGGATCCTTATCTGATGGACCACCCGCTGACACAGGAGCGTATCGACTATGTCCGCGACCATGTCGAACGCTCTCCGTATTCGGGTGTCGCTGACCCGGTCAGCTATGTCGAGATGCTGAACCGGATGAAGGTCAAAGTCGTAGCCTTCACCGAGCCGCCGTCATCGATATTGGCAAAGTACCCGGAGCAAGATCGATCGGTGCTGGCGCAGTACGCTCGCGCGATCGCCTACTACCGGTTGCCCGATCTCGACAAGGCATTGCCCGCGATTGCCGGACTGATCCGGGATTATCCCCGCGATCCTTATTTTCGCGAACTCAAAGGGCAGATGCTGTTCGAAAATGGCCGCGTTTCGGAAGCGGTGCAGCCCTACGAAGAGGCAATGCGGATCGATCCCATCGCGCCCCTGCTGCGCATTGAGTTGGCTCAGGTCTATGTCGAGAACAATGATCCGGCCCAGACCAAGCGGGCGATCGCCTATTTGAGCGACGCGCTGCGGACCGAGGACAAGGACGTCGACGCGTGGCATTTGCTCGCGACCGCTTACGGCCGCGACAACCAGTTGGGAATGGCGGCATTGTCGTTGGCAGAGGAGGGTCTTGCTGCCGATAACAAGACCAATGCGATGCAACAATCGCTGCGCGCCCAGCACCTTTTACCAAAGAGCGGCGCCGCTTATGCGCGCGCACAGCAGATCCATTTGCAAGCGAAGGAACTCAGCGGTTCGGATTGAGCAACGGGTCCGCACGCCGTTTCGGATGCCCGCGATCCCTTTCGCCCGCTATCCCTTTCAAAGGAGTTGATGACGATGCCGGTTGCGTTGCGATCCATACTCAAGGGGCTCGCCTGCGGGCTTGTCGCTGCGGCGTGCTTCGGTGGTCCGGCCAAGGCGGCCGACACCACGACGACGCCGCAACGCCAGCAGATCGAGGCGATTATCCATGACTACCTGATGCAGCATCCCGATGTGCTGATCGCGGCCCTGCGCCAGGCTGAAGACAAGTTGCACCATGACGATGCGGCCAAGGCGTCGAAGGCCGTCGCCGAAAACAGAAAAGAAGTATTCGACGATCCATCGACGCCAGTCGCCGGCAATCCCCAGGGCGATGTCGCAGTTGTGGAGTTCTTCGATTATCGCTGCCCGTACTGCAAGCAGGTCGAGCCGTCCCTCGAATCAATGCTCAAGCAGGACCCGAAGCTTCGCCTCGTTTACAAGGAGTTCCCGATCCTCGGACCGGTATCGATCACCGCGGCTCAGGCAGCTCTCGCCGCCCAGCGTCAGGGCAAATATGACGCCTTCCACGCGGCGATGATGGGGGCGCGCGGCAACATCAGCGACGACACAGTTTACCGAATTGCCGGCTCGGTCGGGCTCGACCTCGACAAGCTCAAGCACGACATGGCCTCTCCGCAGGTTGCGCAGGAGATCAAAGACAATCTAAAGCTCGCCGATGCACTCGACATTCATGGCACGCCGGCATTTGTCATCGGCGATCAAGTTGTGCCGGGCGCCGTCGACCTCGATGCGCTGAAAACCATGGTCGCGGACGAGCGCAAGAAATAGCTGGTTTAGGCTTCGCGGTCGGGCTGATTGTCGGGATGTGCCGCCTGAAACGCGGGCAACTTCATGCAGCTCTCAAAGATCCGGGCGATCGTTGGATAGGGCGACATGTCGAGCTTGTAGCGCTCGGAGTTGACGACCTGCGGCGCGAGGGCGATGTCGGCAAGGCCGGGCCGGTCGCCATGACAAAAAATGCCGGTGCGCGGGTCGGTGGCGAGCAGCGCTTCGAAGGCGCGAAACCCGGCATCAATCCAGTGGTTGTACCAGCTCCCGATATCGTCCTGGCTTCGGCCATAGGTGTGGGTCAGGTACCGCAGCACCCGCAGATTGTTGATCGGGTGGATATCGCAAGCGACGATATCGGCTAATGCCCTTACCCGCGCCCGGTCGGCCGCGGTCTCGGGCAATAGCGGCGGCTCGGGATGGGTCTCGTCGAGATATCCGATAATGGCGAGCGACTGGATCAGCGTTTGGCCGTCGATTTCGAGTGCGGGCACCAGCCCCTGCGGATTGACGCCGCGATATTCGGGCTTTTCCTGGTCGTTGCGCCGTAGGTGGATCGGCGCCGTATCATAGGGCAGCCCTTTGAGATTGAGCGCGATGCGGACGCGGAACGCGGCCGACGACCGAAAGAACCCATACAGCTTCATCGCCGGCGCCTCCGAGACAAACGCGTCATTCCACGCGAACTCGACGAAAGGGTAGCGGAGCGGCCCCGAGAAAAGAAGGTAGCAGCGTCGAAATCCGCGACGGTTCGGCTAGGCCGCGGCCAGACTCTAGACTTAAACTGACCTCAATAGGCGGTTCTGTGGACGACACGCGCGGGGGGAGATGGCGGAGTTGATGCGCTGGAGGACGATCGCATCGATCGCATCCTGGGCGCTGATGTCATTTCCGATCGCCGCAATGGCGCAACAAGCGCCGTCGAACTCGACCAACGCGCCGGATCAAACGATCACATTACCAACGGTCGAGGTCGTGGCAGCGACGCCGCTCCTCGGATCGGGGGTCGATCGCAACAAGGTGCCCGCTCAAACTCAAATCCTCAACGCCGGGGACATCAGCCGCGCCGGCTACCCCGATGCCCTACGTGCGCTCAACGATCAGGTTCCCGGGGTGACCCTCGACGCACGCCGCCGGAAACCCGTTTCAGCCGAGCTTGTTCTATCATGGGTTTGAGGCGTCGCCGCTACAGGGCACGCCGCAAGGGCTCGCGGTCTACGTCAATGGCGCCCGCTTCAACTCGCCCTTTGGCGACACCGTAAATTGGGACCTAATCCCGAGCATCGCGATCGACCGCATGGATTTGGTCGGGTCGAACCCCGTCTTCGGGCTCAACGCTCTCGGCGGGGCGCTCGCGGTGCAGATGAAGAACGGCTTTACCTATCACGGCAATGAGGTTGATGCGCTCGGAGGCTCGTTCGACCTCTACCAGGGCGAAATGCAATCCGGCATCCAGGTCGGGAATGTCGCCAGCTATGTCGCGGCGAGCGGATTGCATGAAGGCGGCTGGCGCGACCTGCAGTCCTCGGATCTCGCCAATTTTTACGGCGATCTCGGCTGGCGCGGCGAGCGCGGTGAGGTCCACATCAATGTCAACAAGGCCGACACCCGCCTCAACGGCCCTGGAACCTCCCCGGTCGAGCTGTTGGCGGTCGATCCCGCCGCGCAATTCACCGCGCCCAACCTGATCACCAACAACTATACGCAGGTCAACCTGAACGGCAATTACCGGATCTCCGATAAGACATCACTCCAAGGCGTTGTGTATTACACCTACCTGCAGCAGAAGGTGGCGAACGGCAACGTTCCGGACGCTGCGCCGTGCGACGACGGTTCGGGGTTTTTGTGCGTCAGCCCAGGCGTCTACGCCACCGACCGCAGCGGCAGCCCGATCTCCGATTTTCTAAGCGGCGGGCCTTACTCCGACCTCGACCAGCAATCGACCAACACCAATGGCTATGGCGCCGCGCTGCAGGCGACCAATCGCACCCCAGTATTTGGCCATCCGAACCAGGTGATCGCCGGCATCAGCTTTGACGGCGGCCAGAACTCTGTTCGGGGCCAGCACCCAAATCGGCGGTTTGACGCCCGACAGTCGCGTCTTTTTTAGTCCGGCCGTCACGATCGACCAGGCGGACGGGTCGATCGCGCCGGTGCGGGTCGCCGTGTCAAACGCCTATTACGGCGCGTTCCTCACCGATACCTTGGACATCACCCCGGTGCTGTCGGCCAACCTCGCCGGCCGCTACAATTTCGCGCAGCTCAATCTCGATGACCAGATTGGCGCCGCGCTGACCGGCGATCACAGCTTTAGTCATTTCAACCCGGCCGGCGGCTTGACCTGGAAATTCCTACCCGACGTCAGCGCCTACGCCAGCTACGCCGTGTCGAACCGGGCGCCCACCCCGGCGGAGCTGACCTGTGCCAGTGCGACGAGCCCGTGCAGCCTCGCCAATTTTTTTGTCGGCGACCCAAATTTACAGCAGGTCGTGGGGCATACGGTCGAGGCGGGATTGCGCGCCCGCGCCCACCCGGCTGCCGACGCGACCCTGTCGGCGACCCTCGCCTATTTTCACACGACCCTGGACAACGACATCCTGTTCGTCAACAGCCCGATCCAGGGCCGCGCATTCTTCCAGAATGTCGGCTCGACAGCGCGGCAAGGGATCGACCTCAATCTCGAATACAAGACACAGCGTCTGCTGGCATGGCTCGCCTATTCCTACACCGACGCGCAATTCCAAACTGGATTTACCGAATTGAGCGAAAACAACCCCGCGGCCGACCCCAACGGAAATATTCAGATCCAGCCTGGCGACCGGTTGCCCGGCATTCCGGCCAATCAACTAAAGCTTGGCGTCGATTACAAGATCAGCGATGCGTGGACGGTCGGCGGCAGCGGGATCTACGCCAGTGGACAATATTTGTTTGGCGACGAGGCCAACCTAACGCCGCAGACGCCGCCCTATTTCGTCGTCAACCTGCATACTCAGTATCAGGTAACGAAGAACCTGCAGCTGTTCGCCCTTCTGCAGAACGCGTTCAACGTGACCTATTACACCTACGGCACGTTTTCGCCGACGTCGTCGATCCCGATCGTGCAAGCGCCCGGTGCTGCGAACCCACGCAGCTACACCCCGGCCGCCCCGATCGGCGTCACGGTCGGATTGCGCGCGACATTCTGATCGCCGTATCGCGTCAGCCGGGAGAACGCGTGGGCGCGTGTTTGAGCGCTTCGGCGAGCGCCGTGAAGGCGGTTTTGGGGCGCAGCTCGGCGTCGAACGGCAATGGCCGCGATGGCAGCCCATCCTTGCGCCATCGCGCTTCGTTGGTCTCGCGGCGCACGATCCAGCTGTGCCGGTCCGAAAGACCCCAAGTCACCACCATCTTGACCGCCGGTTCGTCGAGCGCGGCATCGAGAAACCGGCGGTAGGTGTTGGCGACCAGCCGGTCGCGAATCGCGATGTCGGCCGGTGCATTCTCGTCAGTCACGTCGAGTTCGGTGATCTGGATCGTTAATCCGAGCGCCGCGATATCGGCAAAAAATCGCCGCAGCTGCTCGGCCGAAAACGGCGGGCCGCCGACCGCGGTCAAATGCGCCTGGATGCCGACCGCATCGACCGGCGTGCCCGCCTTCTGCATCCGCCGCAACAGATCGAGCAGGACCTTGCGACGGGTTTCGTGCTCGGGAGTGTCGAGCTCGACATCGTATTCATTGACGACGAGGTGGGCCTTGGGATCGGTCGCATGTGCCAGCCGATAGGCGAGATCGAGATAGCCGGGGCCGAGGGCATCGAGAAAAACCGCCCGGCGCAGCCCGTCGGCGCGCCCGTCCTTGGGCTCGATCGGCTCGTTGACGACATCCCAGCTATGGACGATGCCCCGGTAACGACCGACGAGGGTGGTGATGCGATCGACCACCGCGCGTTCTTTGGCGGCGCGATCGGGCAATGCAAAAAACCAACTCGGCGTGCGGAAGTACCACAAGAGATTATGACCACGCAGAACCATGCCGCTCTCGACCGCAAAGCCGGCGACGGTGTCCGCCCGGGTGTAGTCGTCCTTTCCCGGCTTGCCGAGGTTGATGTCCTGCCATTTCATGTCGTTTTCGGGGACCACCAGACCGGCCTGCCGCCCGACAAGACCAATAAACTCAGGATCGTGAGTGATCTGCCAAGCCGCGATCGTTGTGCCGTAGATCAATCCTTTGGCCGCTGCGAGCCGTTTCAGGCTCTCGATCTCAGCGGCTTGCGACGATCCGCCAAACCGAGCGGCAGCGACGCCACCGAGCGCCGCCATTCCGCCGGCGATGATCTGGCGCCGCTGCGGGCCGCGAATATCCCGGCTGCTCATGGCCCGGGTGGCTTGCCGGCCGCCCCGGCAGACGGCGCCGCCGCGCCGGGTCCCTTGCCCAGTCCTTGCGCCATTCGCTCGATATTGGCCCGCGCCGCCATATCCGCCGGGCTCCCCGGAGCCAGTCGGCCGATCTCCTCCCAATCGCGGCGAGCGCCGTCGCGGTCGCCTAGCAACCGGCGGATATTGCCGCGCTCGAGCAACGCCGTAGCCGAATGCGGGGCCAAGTCCAGCGCCTTGTCGATATCGGCGCGAGCCGGGTCGAGCCGGTCGAGCTCGCGGTTGGCGGCGGCGCGATAGACGAGCGCGTCAACCCGTTTCGGGTCATGCGTCAACACCCGGTCGAGATCGGTCACGGCGCGATCGAGGTAACCATTCGCCGCCGCCGCTTCGGAGCGGTCGATCAGGATTTCAGGATCGCCCGGAGCGAGCGACACGGCTTCACCAGCCGCTGTATAAGCCCGCACCGGGTCGCCCGCGAGCAGCCAGGCCTGCCCTGCCTGATCGAGCACATCGGCGCGCAGAGAGGTCGGCGCCTTGGTCATCGCCTGGGCCAAAGCCTGTAAGCGGGCTGCGCCCTCCTTGTATTTGCCAAGCGATATCAGCGCCACAGCAGCGCAATGCTCGGCCGGATGGGCGCCGCCACGCTTCCGCCAGGCATCCGCAAGACGTTGCGCGGCCTCGGGATCCTGGCGGGCGAGTTTCATACAGCGGGCATAGGTTTCGGCATCGGCCTCTGCCGATGGCGGCGGCATCCGCTGCACTCCGCTGGCCGAGGGTGGCGGCATGACCACCGACGGAAGGTCTTCCGCCCGCGCCGGCAAGACGGCCACCGCTGATATCAGCAAGGCCGGCGCATAACGAAGCCCACGATTGCCGGCGCGACGCAAAATCAAACCCAGCCCCCTCAAATCCCGAACCCGTATTCTCCATAGCACGGCGCGCCGTCGCCGCGGAATTGGTCGACGGGGTACGGTGGGATTTGTGGTCTTCAGGTGGCGGGGACGCCGGACGGCTTGTCGCCCAGCCGCAGCAACGGGATAAACACAAAAATCACCGCAGTCGAAGCGGCCGATACGATGATCAGCGGCGCCAGCCGATTTTGAAAAAGGTCCTCGTACAAAAACGAGCCAAGATTGTTCGACACTGCCGACGACAAATTGAGCAATGACATCAATGTCGCAAAAGCGAAGCCCTCGGCGCGCTTTGGGCAAAAATCCGCCGCCAGGCTGAGGGTCGCGACAAACGCGATCATGCCGGCCATGCCGCTGAAGAAATTGATAATTGCGGCGCTCAGTTGGTTCGACAACAGCAGAAAAGCCGCCGTCGTTACGGCGCCGATCAAAACGCTGTAATTCAGCAGCCGTCGTGACGTCATCCCGTCGAGGAAGCGGCGATAGAGGATCGCGCCGACGATCCAGCCGACTGAATTGATCGCTCCGAGAATGCCGATGAAGCTTTGCGAAAACTTGAGCGTATCGGTCATATAATAATACAGCGGTAAACCAAAGCCGGGATTAAGATAGTAGAGAAACAGAAAAAGCCCGATCAGCCGTAACTCCCGCTGGGCAAAGGTCGCCAATAGGGCGCGAAAGGTGTTCTTGAGTTCGCCGAGATCGAGGTGGCTCGGCGTCTCGTCGATCAGAAATACCGTCGCAAAGATGGCGGCGAACGGGGCGATGGCGATGATCGCCGCCGCCATATGGAGCGCACCCCCGGGCGACATACGCGCCACCAATTCGCCGCCGAGAAAGGCGCTCGCCACGGCGGCGACGTTGAACCACAGCCATTGCTGATTGATAAAGGCGTCGCTGCTGTGCAGCCGCTGACCATTTTCGACCAGCAGCGCGCCGCACAACGTGCTGGAGATCGCCATCGCGTAGGCGGTCAGCAGCAGCACCAGAATCAGCGATTGCGGTCCGCTGAGCTGCGTCACCCAGAAAAACGCCGCCGCCGCAAGCGCATTCGAAACGATCAGATAGGCTTTGCGGCGATACCCGAATAGCGGGACGAAATCCGAGACGACGCCGTAAACCGGTTTGATGATCCATGGCAGGTTCAACACGGTGAGCCCAGCCGTGACTTGCACCGGCGTCCACCCGTAAACCTGCTTCAAGTAATAGTTGAGCGGCTGGGCGATCAGCCCGCCCGTCTGCCCGAGGCCTTCGACGACGTAGACGAGCGCGAAAAACAGCATCAGCTGGCCGACCTGCCTGCGCTCCGGGCTCGGGTCGGCTGCTTGCGAGCAACTCATTCTCACCATAATTAGGAAGTGCTGCACAATTAGGAACTGCTGTCGGCCCTCGAACGAAAGCGCACAGAGCCAGCGCAGTAGCATCTCGTTTCTAACTTCACGCTGATCACGCCGGCGCGGACATTACTCCGCCTTTTTACAATTAGCGTATAACTGGCTCGCGGGGATGCAGGGGCCGTGAGGCGTGCCATCATGACAATGAGACGGACTATATATTTTCTTGTTATTATGTTCGGAGCGCTTCTCACGCATTATGCCTATTTTCCGGGACTTATGGCAAATGATTCTTCTACGCAATTCCATCAGGCTCAAACATTTCAGTTTGATGATTGGCACCCTCCCATCCTGCCGCTTATCTGGTCTTTGACGCATAAGATTGTGCCGGGCCCCGAGGGTTTTTTCTTGTTGCTGCTCATACTGTATTGGGGAGGATTTTTCCTTGTAGGTTTGGCGGTAATCGACGAATTGGGCACAAGGCTAACAGATTATATAAAGTATGTCTTGTTATGTATACTACCGTTCTCTCCATTCCTTCTGAATATTTCTGGTACTATTTGGAAGGACGTTCTCGTATTTGGGTGTTTTGTTGTGGCGTTGGGCTTGATCCTTTTGCAGCCGACGGGATCAAGAATTTTGTCGTGGCGTTCGGCAATGATTTGGGGGCTGCTGGTGATTGGGTCGTTAGCTAGGCACAACTCCTTTGTTGCGGCGGTGCCGCTTCTCGTCCTTCATCTTTGGCCGCAAGCCCCCGAGCGTCGGCTGTTGCGGGTGGTTCTGGGCCGGGGGTTGATAGCAACCGCGTTGACCGTCGCGGCCGTGTTTGGCGTTGATAAAGCGCTGGATACCTTCGTCGTTCATTCTGCAAAAAAGCATATGGAAAACGAAATTTTCCTGTTCGACCTGGTGGGGATTTCACACCGCATTAATCAGAATCTCGTACCGGGCCTTTGGTCCGATGACGAGACGAAGCAAATCTTGACTACCTGTTACGCTCCTATGCATTGGGATCCGCTATCACCCTGGGGAGAGTGCCATTTTGTCTTCGACCGTCTTTGGGACTCTGGAACGTGGCAAAAGGGCCTGCTACCGCTGTGGGCGCGCGCAGTTGTGAGTTATCCACGCGAGTACCTCGCTCATCGCCTCGATTATACGCGCACGTTGTTATGGCCTCAGACAACCTTTACACTCGAGCCGAATCGGGAATCTTTTGAATTCGGGTTCGCTCAAAATGGAGTGTTTAAGTTCATCGCCAGTGTGATAATTTTCATCGGAGTTCATTTTCCAATATATGTTCTGGTTACCGATGCATTCTGGATAGCCTTGTCTTTTGCATCATCGGTAACTATGTTTATTTTATATCTGAAGCGTCCACACGCATACTATCGGGGGTTGTTGGTGGCATTATCCGCCGCTTTCTATGCCGTGCCTCTGGCGGTGGTCGGACCAGGGGGAGATTACCGATACGTGTATTGGGCTGCCGGAGCCACCTGCATCGCCGCGTTGCTCGCGCCCCAGAGGCATCAATCGGCGGCACCGTAACACGTTTTATTCACCCCTTATTTAACCGCGACAATGACCTCGATCTCGACCGGGATGCCGCCCGGCAACGAGGCCATGCCGACCGCCGAGCGCGCGTGCCGGCCGTGCTCGCCAAAGACTTCGACAAACAAATCGGAGCAGCCGTTGATGACCTTGGGATGGTCTTCGAAATCGGGTGCGGCGTTGACCATGCCCAACATTTTGACGATGTCCTCGACCCGGTCGAGATCACCTCCCAGCGCCTCACGCATCGCCGCGATCAGCACCAGCCCGACGCCACGGGCATGGCGATAGCCCTCTTCGATCGGCACGCCGGCGCCGAGCTTGCCGCGCGGCATCTTGCCATCGACATCGGGCGGGCCCTTGCCCGACAAGTACAGCAAATTTCCGACGCGCTTGGCATGCACGTAGTTGCCGAGCGGCGCACCGACCGTCGGCAAGTCGATCTTGAGTTCCTTCAGCCTTTGCTCAAACGCCATCTTGCCGTCTCCGCTGTATTGGCTCCGCAGCATAGCCGAAGCCCCGGCTGGTTTCAGCGACAACGATATTCGGCGATCTCGGCGCTGCCGTCGCGCGTATCGGAGACGAGTTCGGCGGTCTTATCCCGGGTTGCGCAGTGAAGCCGCGCGACATTATTTGCGGCGACGGTCGGTGTCGCGTCGGGATACCACCGCAGCGCAATTCGCTCCGGTGATTGATGCAAGGTCCACGGCGGATAGCCGCCCAACGCGACGGGTGGTGGCGGCGGGGCCGGCGCATTGGTGAGCCCGTCGCATCCGGCAAGCACGAGCGCCGCTGCGAGCCCGGCAGCTTTTAAAGCGATATGCAGCTTTGGAATTAATATCATCGCCCGCGCTATCCCGATCGCTTTACCTCGACAACACCGGACGGCCGCGCTAGTTCGGGGCCCGAGCCTAGGAGGAGCCGCCTTCCGGCAACCCGGCGCGGCGCAGTGCCGGAAAATAGTGCGTTTCGGCCAGCGCGCGGATTTTGGGATTGTCATACCAAATCGACTTCTTGACCGCCGTCACGCTCGAATAGCCGCTGCCAAGCCGCTGGGCATCGGCCAGTTCCTTGGCGGCACGGTCGTGATCCCCGGTCGTCGCGTAGGCGGCAGCGAGGTAGGCGTGGACGAACGGAAGCCGCGCATTTTCGCTGCGCGCCCGCTCCAGCGACAAAAGCGCCTCGTCGACATTCCCCTGCAGCAATTGCATCACCCCGATCCGTCCATACCATGCGGCGATCCCGGGCTCGTGCGGGCTCAGATGGATGGCCTGTTCGAGATAGGGGATCGCTCCGTCCATCGATCCCGATAGGAACTTGCACCAGCCGACATGTGCGTATGCCGGAGCGCGGCTGCGGTCGAGTGAAATCGCGGTCTCATATTCGGGGATGGCTTCGACGCAACGCGCTTGTGCGCGCAGCACCTGGCCTCTGACATAGTGGGCAAGCGCGCTGTTTGGTTCCGCCGCCAGGGCGCGCGCGTCGAGGTCCTCGGCGCGGTGGAGGTCGTCTGCCGGCGTATCGCTGAGCTCGTCGAGCGTGCGCACCGCCAGTACCGCCGCAAGCCAAGTCTTTGCGTCGGAAGATTGGGGGTCGAGCTTTAGCGCGGTCTCGAAATCGTGGATCGCGGCCTGATAGGTCTCGCGCGAGATCGGCTTTGTCACCTCGGCGCGCCCGCGAAGAATGTAATCGAGCGCATCGGGATGGGCGATCGGGCGCGCCGCCTCGGCGATCGCCAGTTGCGATTGCAGCGCGCGGGCGACGCGGGCGGTAATTTCGTTTTGCACCGCGAACAGATCGCCGACGTCGCGATCGAACCGTTCCGCCCATAGCTGAGCGTTGGTCGCGGCATCGACCAGCTCGACATTGATCCGCACTTCCTTACCCGAGCGTTGCACACTGCCTTCGACGACATAGCGCACCCCGAGTTCGCGGCCGATTTTGCGGGCGTCGACCTCCTTCCCCTTGTAGGTAAAGGCGGTGTTGCGGGCGATCATCACGCTGCCCTCGATCCGGGACAGATCGGTTATCAGATCGTCGGTGATGCCGTCGGCAAAATATTCCTGCTGCCGGTCGTTGCTGAGATTGGCAAACGGCAAAACGACCATCGACAGTCGTGGGGCGGTCAAGGTCTGCTCGGCTGTGATCGCGGGCGACGGCGCCCCCTTGTTCAGCCACCACGCGCCTCCGGCCACGATCAGTGCCAGCGTCGCCGCGACAACACCCAAAGCCAATCTTTGTCGGCGCCGACCGTGCGACGTGGCGGCGGGGCCACCCGGTATGTCTTCGAGCTTAAACGCGCGGATCGGTTCGGCGATGTTCTTGACGTGCTGCTCGCCCAATGACGTAAAAGCGACCGGCAAACGGGCGCCGATTTGATCGCGCACCGCCCCCGATAGACAGACCCCACCGGGTTCGGCCAATGCTTCGAGCCGGGCGGCGATGTTGACGCTGTCGCCGTAAAGATTGGATCCTTCGACGATGACGTCCCCGACATGGACGCCGATGCGGAACCGCATCTGTTCCTGGGGCGGGCGGTCGGCATTCTCGCGGGCGATCGCCTGCTGCACCGCGACCGCGCATTCGACGGCGTCGATGGCGCTGGCAAAATCGGCGACGACGCTGTCGCCTGCGGTGTTGAAGATGCGGCCGTGGTGGCTCGCTATAAGTTCGTCGAGAATTGCGCGATAGGCCTGCAACCGACGCAACGTGCCGACCTCATCGACGCCCATCAGCCGGCTGTATTCGGCGACATCGGCGGCAAAGATGGCGGCGAGCTTTCGTTCGACCGCGAGACTGTCTACCACGTGATCCTCAACGCACCCGCTCCGTGGCCAACTTGGCGGACACTATAGCATTTTTTGCACTGCCGGCCTAAGTTCCAGCCAAAAGAAGCGTCAGCGCAAAGTTTGCAAAGTTTATTGGCGCTTCCCGGTCAAATTCGCCCGATTTCGGCTTGGCGGGGCCGGCGCCGCACGCAGACCAGCCGATCAGAACAGCACAGAGGGCAGATAAACTCCGGCGGGCTCGTTGTAGAGGCCGATCGTCATCAGGGTCATTTGGTGGACCAGCCGCAGTCCGTGCTGCAGGCACCAGCGAAATAGCTCGCCATTGCGCGTCGGCAGCAAAAAGCCGCCGGCGGGGAAAGTTGGCGCCCCGCCGATCAGAGCCTTCAGCCCCTGATTGGTCTCGGAAACAGCGTGCCCAAAGAATGCGATATCGGTCGCATAACCGGTGATTTCCCCGAGATGCTCGACAACGCGCGCCGTGCCCTGCGCAATTGCGTCGCGCAATTCGCCGCCGCGATCGTGCCCGTGGATACGCCGGCACAGCGCCACGCATTTCGCGACATCCGCCTCGCTCGCCGGCCTCACATCATAACCGGGGAATCTGAGCCCCAACGGTTTGCCGTTGATCTTCGACAGTGGTTCGCGGGTCTCAAAGCCGAGCATTGTGTATAGGCACAGAGAACGGTTGTGATAGGCCGATTGCACCAGCCTGACGCCGGCAAAGCGGCGCTCGGCAGCGCGGTCCAGCACGGCTAGCATCAAGCGCCGTCCAATTCCGTGATTTTGCACGGTCGGATTGACGGTGATCGGCCCTACTCCACCGATCGGTCCGCGCTCATCGAGAAAATTGCTGCCGACGATTTTCCCATCGTCCTCGGCGACCACACCATAAAAGCCGGAACTGGCGAGCAGCCCGCGCATCAGCCCGATAGCGATCTCGGAGGACGGCAGATCCCACGGGAAGTTGTGCTCGGTCGAAATCGCTTTGAACGCCTCAAAACAGATCGCGCCGCAGGCGTCGGCGTCACTAATGCCGACCGGCCTCAAATTTAGCCTCATCGCACCACCTTTCCTCCCTACCCCCCCTCTCTAGCAGAAATCGTTCTCGGATAGCGGCCTGGAACGTTGGCTCATGCTTGTCCTCGAGACATAATCGGCGGATGATCCACACCCGGGCCGTTAGAAAGGAATTCACTGATGCTCTCACCCGAAGACAATGAATTGATCACCCGCGTCGGACCGGGAACGGCGATGGGCAACGTGTTGCGCCGCTACTGGATCCCGGCATTGATGACCCGCGAATTGTCGGAGCCGGACGGCGAGCCGGTGCGCGTGCAATTGATGGGTGAGAAGCTTGTCGCATTTCGCGACACCCAGGGCCGGGTCGGGCTGATCGACGAATTCTGTCCGCATCGCCGCGTCTCCTTATGGTTTGGGCGCAACGAGGAAAACGGGCTGCGCTGCGTCTATCACGGCTGGAAATACGACGTTAACGGCAATTGCCTCGAGCAGATGAACGAGCCCGAGCCGTTCTGCCACAAGGTCCGGCTGACCTCTTACCCGACGGTCGAGATGGGTGGCATCATCTGGGCCTATATGGGGCCAAAGGACAAAATGCCCGCACCCCCGGCGTTTGAGTGGACTCAGGTGCCGGAGACCCATCGCCACGTGTCGAAGGTGTGGGAGGAGTGCAACTGGCTGCAGGCGCTCGAAGGCGGCATCGATACCTCGCATGCCCCGATCCTGCATCGCACGATCACGAGCAACACCAATCGCCCCGGCATTCCGGTTGATGGGCCGTTTGTCCGCGGCAAGGCGCCGCTTCTCGAGGTCGACATCACCGATTACGGCTATCGCTATGTCGGCATTCGCCCGCTCGACGACGACAAGACCTATGTGCGCTCGTACCATTTCGTCATGCCGTTCACCCAGATCCGTCCGCAGCAATTGGGACGCGCGCTGGGAGGTGGTGACCGTACCAACATCGCCGGCCATATCTGGGTCCCGATCGATGACGAGAACTGCATGGTGTACAACTGGATGTACAGCTACGGCGATGCGGGGCTCACCGATGACGACCGCATGGAACGCGGCAACGGCAACGGCCCCGACTATGTCGAGCAGTCCGGTGAGTTCCGCTCGTTCCGCAGCAAGCGCAACAACTGGATGATCGATCGCAAGGTCCAGAAATACGAGACCTTTACCGGCATCGACGGGGTTAACACCCAGGATCGCGCCCTGCAGGAGACGATGGGGCCGGTGGTCGATCGCTCCAAGGAGCATTTGGGACCAGCCGACCGGGCGATCATCGCCACCCGGCGCTTGCTGCTCAACTCGGTCAAAACCGTTCAGTCCGGCGGCAACCCGCCGGGGACCGACACCAGCTATTACCAGGCGCGCGCGATCGAAAAGATCTTCCCACGCCAAGAGACTTGGCGGCAGGCGGTTCTGCCCGAGATGTACGCCGAGGAGATGCCGGTCGCGGCCAAATAAAACCAAATAACCGACCGCAGATGGCGCGTGCCGGACAACTTGTCCGGCACCGCCAATCGTGGAACGCCCTATCTTTAAAAGAGCCAACCGTTGCCCTCGTGATGATCACTAAGTCGCAGCGCGGTTAAGACCGACGCGACTTTGCTCCCTGGCCGGCCCTCCAAACCGTTTATTTCAATAGCAGCTCAGAAATCTCTCTACCGGGCATCCGAGGAACCCTTGCTGACGCATCCGGGTTTTCTGAACGGATGCAAGGGCTGTGGGAAACGTAGAGTGATCGAGCGCCAGCCTCGATCCGCCAGTCAGATACCGGGCGTGCCGCCGCACCCAAGCCGGCCCTCGCCAAAACCGCCGGGGCTGGGTTCGGTACTTGCCCGCAACATCCGCATAATGGAGGAACGGCGCGGCCGCGACGAAGCGATCGCCAGCTTTGAAGAACGTGTTGCCGACGCGATCACCCGCTTTACCGGGAGCATGCGGTTTGTTTATCTGCATGTCGCGGTGTTCGGTCTGTGGATTATCGTCAATCTCGGCATCGTTCCGGGAATACCGAAATTCGACCCGTCTTTTGTAATCCTGGCGATGGTGGCGTCGGTCGAAGCGATCTTTCTGTCGACCTTTATCCTGATCAGCCAAAACCGGATGACCGCCGCCGCCGAGAAGCGCGCTGAGCTCGATCTGCAGATCAACCTGTTGGCCGAGCACGAGGTCACCAAACTCGTCGCGATGGTGTCGGCCGTCGCCGCCCGGCTCGACGTCAGCACCGAAGTCGATGACGAGGTCGATGAATTAATGGAAGATGTCGCACCCGAAACCGTGCTCGACGAAATCGAAGAGCGAAAACCGTAAGTTTACGCGTCAGGTCTTCAGCGTCGCGCCGAAATAGCTGTCGTCGAGGGCCAGGGGTCTACTCAGCAATCCTCGTGATGTTTCGAGGCGGGTCAGATGACCCCGTCGTCGCGAAGCCGGCGGATTTCGTCGGGGTCGAGGCCGCAGACTTCCGCGAGCAGGTCGGCGGTGTGCTCGCCGAGTTGCGGCGGACGGGTCACGGCGGCGGGCGAGTCCGAAAGCTTGATCGGGCAGCCGACTGTCTGATAGGTGCCGCGGGTCGGATAATCGACATCGACGATCATCTCGCGCGCCTTCAGGTGCGGGTCGGCGAGCACCTCGCCGGTGTCCTGGCAGGCGCCGCACGGGACGCCGGCAGACCCCAGAACCTGCATCACCTGGTGCTTTGTGCGAGCGCGCGTCCACCCCTCGATAATCGCGTTAAGCGCCGCGCGATTTTCCCAACGGCCGTCCTCACTCGCAAAACGTGGGTCTTGCGCCAGTTCGGGGCGGCCAATCGCCTCGGCAAAGGCGGGCCACATCTGCTGCTGCGCGGTGATAAAGACGTAGTCGTTGGCGCCGCCCGGGGCACAGGGATAGGTCGTGCTCGGCACACCTCGGCCCATCTGATTGCCGCGCCGCGGCATCGGCGCGCCAAACCGCTGGTGATCGCGCAGACTGACCCGGATCAGGTTGAAGACCGCGTCCTGCATCGAGACTTCGACATGCTGGCCAAGGCCGGTCGCATGGCGCTGCTGCAACGCGGCCAGGATGCCGATCGCCATATGCATCCCGGTTCCGGAATCGCCGATTGCTGGAACCACAAAGGTCGGCGGATTTTCCGGAAAGCCGTTGATGCTCATCGCCCCGCCCGTCGCCTGGGCGATCGGCTCGTAGCTCTTGTAATCGCGATAGGGACCATAGGTGCCGAAGCCCTTGATCGTCGCATAGATCAGCCCGGGGTTGATTTCCTTGAGCGCGTCATAGCCGAAACCCAATCGGTCGAGCGCGCCCGGCCCAAAATTTTCTAAGAGAACATCCGATTTGGCGATCAGCTGGAATTATTCGCCGCCAAGGTCATTCCGGCGTTTCGCTGATCTCGAACGCCGGAGGCAGGGACGGCCGCTTGCGGACGCAGCCTTGCCATTAAAACGCAGATTGAACACACTGAGTCCACGGAACGCGGTCGTTAGAGCGGACGGGCTGATCGCTACTAGACCGGGAACCCGGCGCGGCGCGGCGACAACCGGATGCCGGAGCGCGCTGCTTCGAGCATGTAATAGCGGGTCATCTGCACGATGTCGGTGCGCCAGTAGAGCTGCTGCGACTCGCTTTCGAGAAAATCCTGCCCGGCGAAGGCATAGCAATAGGTTTCGATATAGCGCCGGACGGGATCGCCCAATATCGGCGCATCGCGCCAGCCGAACTTCCAGCCGGCATGCTCGGCGCCAAGCCGCCAGCGTTCGAGCCGGACCGACAATGTGTTGGCGTCGAGCGCATCGACCGACGGCACCCGGTAGACGACGACCAGACGGTGGACATTGAGCTGCAACTGCATCAGCAGTTCGTCGCCAAATGCCTGCACGAGGTATGTCGCATCGGGAGCGCCGCGGACATGGCGGATCTCGACTTGCGAGCGCGCCATCGCCGCCAGCTCGACCTCGCGCGGCTCGGTGTCAAAGCTCGGCAATTCGTACTCGACCGCGCGCAGCGCCTGCAGCATCTGCCCGGTCAGGAACTGCTCGGTCCGCTCTTGCGCCTCGGCGATCGTCAGCATTTCGCTCCACCCGCACCCCGCGGCGGAAAACGCCGGATCGCCAACCGGCGTTCCGGTGCTCCGACCTGGGGTGGAGCGGTCGACTAGGCTGCGGGGTGGATTCCGGCGGATTTGACCTCGTCGCTGACGAACGGCTCGAATTCGCGGAAATTCTCCTCGAAGCGATGGGTCAGTTCGCGCGCGGTTTCGGTCATAGGCGCGCTTGTCGGACCAGGTGCTGCGCGGGTCGAGCACCTCGCTCGGCACCTCGGGGCAGCCTTCGGGAACCAGCAGGCCGAAATTCGGCTCCCGCCGCACCGGCATATCGCCGAGCCGGCCGTCGAGAGCGGCGCGCAATAACGCCCGGGTGTGGGCGATGGGCATGCGCTTGCCGACGCCATAGGTGCCGCCCGACCAGCCGGTGTTGACGAGCCAGCATTGCGAGCCGTGCCGCTTGATCCGCTCGCCGAGCAACTCTGCGTAGACCGCCGGGTGGCGCGGCATAAACGGTGCGCCAAAGCAGGTCGAAAATGTCGCTTCCGGTGCGTTGCCGAGGCCCTTTTCGGTGCCGGCCACACGCGCCGTGTAGCCCGAGAGAAAATGGTACATGGCCTGTTCGGCGGTGAGCTTGGCGATCGGCGGCATGACCCCAAACGCATCGGCGGTCAGCATCACGACATTGGCCGGATGCGGGCCGAGCCCGGTCGGATCGGCGTTCGGAATAAAATCGAGCGGATAGCAGGCGCGGGTATTTTCGGTCAGGCTGTCGTCGTCGACATCGGGCAGCCGCGACACCGGGTCGACCACGACATTTTCGAGCACGGTGCCAAAGCGGCCGATCGTCGCATAGATCTCGGGCTCGGCGGTAGGCGAGAGATTGATGACCTTGGCGTAGCAGCCGCCTTCGAAATTGAAGACGCCGTTGTCGCTCCACCCATGCTCGTCATCGCCGATCAGGGTGCGCGAATTGTCCGCCGACAAGGTCGTCTTCCCGGTCCCCGACAGCCCGAAAAAGATCGCGGCGTCGCCCTTTGGCCCGACATTGGCCGACGCATGCATCGGCAAAACGCCGCGCGCCGGCAATACGAAATTCAGGTAGCCGAAGACCGACTTCTTGATCTCACCGGCATATTCGGTGCCGCCGATCAGCACCAGCCCACGGGCGAAATTGACAAAGATAAAGACGTCGGAGTTGATCCCGTCGCTTTCGGCCAACGCGCGGAAAGCGGGTGCGTGCAAAATCGTAAAGGCGGGCTCGAAACCGGGTAACTCCTCGGCTGGCGGTCGGATGAACATGTTGCGCGAGAACAGGCTGTGCCAGGCGCTGTCGGTCACGACCCGCACCGGCAAGCGATAGGCCGGGTCGGCCCCGGCATAAAGGTCCTGCACAAACAGCTCGCGGCGCTGGAAATAGGCGAGCATGCGCTGATGCAGGCTGTCGAAACGCTCGGGCGACACCGGCTGATTGATGCTGCCCCACCACACCGTGTCCTTGGTCCCGGCTTCTTCGACGATGTACTTGTCGCGCGGCGTGCGCCCGGTAAACGCCCCGGTGTTGACCGAAAAACTGCCGCCCGCGACGACCTCGCCCTCGCAGCGGCGCACCGCATGTTCGTAGAGGACGGGCATCGATAAATTCCAATGCTCGGCCCCGAGATGACGCATGCCTTGGCGGTCGAGCCCGAAACGGCTTTTAAACGCGGTCACCGGATTGGCCTGCATTCGACGTTTCCTCCTGGTGCGGCGTGATGCAACATCGCTTACGGCGCTGATGATGGATGGCGCGTACCACAGGCGTGCGAATCTGTCAAAGTTCGCGCAACGCGGGCGTTAAAGGCGGGCTTTCTCAGCGAGCCCGACCAATGCCACGCGCACAGCCTCGGCGGTCAGAGCCGCGACCGGAAACTCGAGCCGTGCGGTCGCATTGACGGAGCGCAGATCAAGACCCTCGGGATCGAGGTTGGTCACGCGCCACCCGGTCTCCGCACGCCCCAGTAGTTTTCCCGCGCACAGGTCGAGCGTAGCGCCACAACTCTCGTTCAAATTCGTCACGATATCGGGCTCGGCTTCAGCCAACGCGTCGGCATCCGCGGTAAACAGCAGATCGGCGCGATCGATCCATTCGATCCGCCCGAAACCGGCGATCAGATGACCACGTTCGACAACAACGCGATAAACACGAAAATCGGCAAAGCCGGCGTACAACGCGCTCGATGGGTGACGTGCGGTAAAACGCGCCAGAAGACCGGCATCGGCAACGGTTTCCGCCCGACCGATCACTGTTAGCCGGGGTCCGTCGAGCCGGTCGACAACATCATCCGTGCCGTCGAGCAGTAACGATACCCGCGGGTCGAGCGCGATGTTGCGGGCATGCTGAGCGAGATCGGACAGCAGCAATATCGGGCTCGCATCAAGATCGGCGGCGTGCAGGACCAGTGAAACATAAGGCGCGCCGAGCAGGCTAGTGGCGAGTGCCGCGCGTTCGCAACGACGCATCAGCCGGCGAGCAAGCCGGGCGGGATCGCGGTTCGATTCTTGATCGGCCATGCCGTAAATCAGCGGCAGCGGTGCTCAGGCGTCAAGTGAAACAGCGATCAACAACGGGCACAGCCGCCAATTCCGATGCCGTACAATCAGAAAGCACGGCAGCGGGCTGGTCGATGGCGGTAAATGGCCATATTTAACGCAATTGCATTCCGTTTCGCGTCCGTTACGGCTTGCGGGAGATTATTGGGGGACAACAAGTGGCAAACACCATTGCTCTTGTCGATGACGACCGCAACATCCTGACCTCGGTGTCGATCGCGCTCGAAGCTGAGGGCTTTGCGGTGCGCTGCTACAGCGATGGGGCGGAAGCGCTAAAAGGGATGAACGCCCAGCCGGTCGATATTGCTGTCCTCGACATCAAGATGCCGCGGATGGATGGTATGGAGTTGCTCGAACAATTGCGGCGGCTGAGCCATATCCCTGTCATCTTCTTGACCTCCAAAGACGACGAGGTCGATGAATTGCTCGGACTGCGGATGGGGGCCGACGACTATATAAGAAGCCGTTTTCGCAGCGGCTGCTGATCGAGCGCATCCGCGCCTTGATCCGCCGCGGCGAGTTGGCGCGGGAGCACAACGACCCGCAGGGCGAACCGGTTGTTGTGCGCGGTCAGCTGGTGCTTGACCCGGCCCGGCATCTGTGCACCTGGAGCAATCAACACGTCGAGCTGACGGTGACCGAGTTTCTGATCCTGAAGTCGCTGGCGCACCGCCCTGGGCACGTCAAAAGCCGCGACCAGTTGATGGACGCGGCGTATGGCGAGCACATCTATGTCGACGACCGAACGATCGACAGCCACATCAAGCGGCTTAGAAAAAAATTCAAGGCGGTCGACAGCGATTTCGCCCACATCGAAACCCTTTATGGCGTCGGCTATCGATACCGCGACCGCTGAACCGGCCGATCCACCGGCTGCGGCGAAGACGGATTTAAATACAGGGATCGGGCGTCCCGAACTACTCGGGGCGGCCGCGCCCGAAGCGAGTCGGCGGAGTGTGGGCCGCCGGCGCGGCCGGCTGTGGCGTCGGCCCTTCTCGCCCCTGACGTTACGCATCCTCGCGGTCAATGTGTTGGCCTTGGCGCTGCTTGGCGGCGGATTTCTCTATCTCGGCAAGTATCAGGCGAGCCTTGTAGGCCAGCAGATCGAGTCGCTGAAGACGCAGGGCCAGGTCTTTGCCGCGGCGCTAGGTGAAGGGGCGGTGCTCGACTTGGCGGACGAAGGCGAGGTGCTGCTCCCGGACCTCGCGCGCCAAATGATGCGGCGGCTCGTCGCTCCGACCAAAACCCGGACGCGTCTGTTCGATGTCAAGGGCGATATCATCGCCGACAGCCGCGTGCTGCGCGGGCCCGGCGGCGCCATTCAGATCACCGAATTGCCACCACCCGACAAAACCGGACTGCTGGGTCAGCTTGCCAACCGGATCTATGGCTGGGTCGTCCAGTTATTGCCGGAACGCAAGCGCTACCCGGCTTATCACGAGAGCTTTACGCCGCAGGCGTCCGACTACCCCGAGGTCGAGAGCGCGTTGCGCGGCGAGATCGGGGAGATGATCAGGCGCGATCCGTCGACCGGCGAACTTGTGCTCAGCGTTGCAATTCCGGTCCAGCGCTACAAAGAGGTGCTGGGGGCGCTGATGCTGTCGACCGGCAGCAACGAGATCGAGGCCGATGTGCGCACCGTGCGGCTGGAGCTGTTGCGCATTTTCGGGGTGGCCTTGCTGGTCACCGTGTTGTTGTCGCTTTACCTCGCCGGGACGATAGCGCGGCCGATCCGGCGCCTTGCCGCCGCCGCCGAGCGCGGCCGCGGCCGGCGCGCGCGCGTCGAGATCCCCGATTTCACCCGGCGGGGCGACGAGATCGGCGACCTCTCCGGGGCATTACGCGAAATGACCGACGCCCTGTGGCAGCGCATGAGCGCGATCGAACGCTTTGCCGCCGATGTCGCCCACGAGATCAAGAACCCGCTGAGTTCGCTGAAGAGCGCGGTCGAGACAGTGGTTCGGATCGAGGACCCCGCGACCCAGCGCCGGCTGATGGCGATCATCCTTGACGATGTCGAGCGACTTGACCGATTGATCACCGACATTTCAGATGCGTCGCGGTTGGATGCGGAATTAAGCCGCCTCGAACTCGGGCCGGTCGATATCGCCGCGATGCTGCGGGCGCTGGTCGATGTTCATGATGCGACGCGCGCCGAGGACGGGCCGCCGCTTGTTCTGGATTTGACGGAGCGCGGCCGCTCGCTGATGGTTCCGGGGATCGAAACCCGGTTGTCGCAGGTGTTTTTGAACCTGATCGCCAACGCGGTGTCTTTTAGCCCGGCCAATGGGGAGATCCGGTTGACAGCGCGCCACGACGGACGGGCGGTGCTCGTAACCATCGACGATCATGGGCCAGGCATCCCCGATGACAAGCTGACGGCGATTTTCGACCGGTTTTACAGCGAGCGGCCCGCCGGGGAAAAATTTGGAACCCATTCGGGTCTCGGGTTGTCGATATCGAAGCAGATCGTCGAGGCGCATCGCGGCATGATCTGGGCCGAAAACCGCAAGGACGCGAACGGTGCCGTTCTCGGCGCGCGGTTTTGCATTCGACTGCCGGCGCAATCGTGACCGAGGCGTTGCCGGTGCACGGCACGACGGTGGCGATCGACGGTGGTGCGATCCTGTTGCGGGGTCCGTCGGGCTCGGGCAAATCGGATTTAGCATTGCGCTTGATCGATGGCGGGGCACAACTCGTCGCCGACGATCAGACCCTACTGTGGCGTGACGGCGATCGGGTCCTTGCCGAGGCGCCGCCAGCGATCGCCGGCCTGATCGAAATCCGCGGGATAGGCATCATCAAGATGGACAGGGCCGACCCGGTCCCGCTGTTGCTGATCGCCGATCTGGTTGCTTCCCGCGACGTCGAACGCATGCCCGTGCGGGGTTGCGAAACCGTTCTCGGCGTATCCATCGCCCGGATTGCGCTGGCCCCGTTCGAGGCGTCGGCGGCGGCAAAGCTGAGACTCCTCCGATGCGCGTTGGCGGCTGACCCGCTTCCCGCTATAATCGGGGCATGAGTACCATAGGTAGTCGAGAACCTTTCCAATTTACCAAAAGCGTGCCGGGTCGCCGCGTCCTTTTGGTAACCGGGATGTCCGGTGCGGGTCGTTCGACGGCGCTGAAGATCCTCGAAGACATCGGTTACGAAAGTTTTGACAATCTGCCGGCATTTTTGATCCCGGCGCTAATCGAGAATGTCGGCTTGGACGGCCCCGCGATCGCCGTCGGCGCCGATACGCGGACCCGCGGTTTCGCCGCCGAAACGATGCTCGACACGCTTTCCGGTGTTGTCTCGCGCAGTGGGCGTGAGTTGCGTGTGCTATTCATCGATTGTGATGACGAGCGGCTCGAACGGCGTTATACCGAAACGCGACGACCCCACCCCCTGGCTGGAGACCGTCCGATCATGGACGGTATCCGCCGCGAGCGCCAAATGCTCTCTGCCCTGCGCGACCGCGCGGATTTGGTAATCGATACATCCGCTTTGAACGCCACCGGCCTCAAACGCCTTCTGACCGGACATTTTGCGCTCGACACCCGTGGGCTGCGCGTATTTGTCACATCGTTTGCGTACCGGCATGGGCTGCCGCGCGAGGCTGATCTGGTTTTCGACGTACGCTTCCTCGAAAACCCACACTATATCGATGCGTTGCGCGGGCTGACCGGGTGCGATCCGGCGGTCGCCGCTCATATCGAGGCTGACGCCGATTTTCCCTGCTTTTTCGGCGGCCTGTGGCGCCTCTTGCAGCCGCTGCTGCCGCGCTACGAAATCAGCGGCAAAACCTATCTGACGATTGCCATCGGCTGCACAGGCGGTCGTCACCGCTCGGTTTATGTCGCCGAGCGGCTCGCGGCGCAGTTGCGCGATGCCGGGTGGCGCACCGAGCTTGCGCATCGCGATCTTCCGCCATCCGCGGCCGCGTCTGCTGCCAAAGCAGATGGGCTTGTCGCGGCGCCGGGCTGAGCGGCAGCCGTCCCAGCGAGGAAACCGATGATCGGTATGGTTTTGGTGACCCACGGGCGGCTTGCGGCGGAATTCGTCGCGGCGCTCGAACACGTTGTTGGGGCGCAGACCCAGATCGCCGCCGTTTGCATTGGCCCCGAAGACGACATGGATCAGCGCCGCCAGGAAATCTTGCGCCGCATCACCGAAGTCGACACCGGCGACGGCGCCATTCTGTTGACCGACATGTTTGGCGGCACCCCGTCGAACCTGGCGATCTCGGTCATGGATCGCGCCAAGATCGAGGTCATTGCCGGGGTCAACCTGCCGATGCTGATCAAGCTGGCGAGCTTGCGGCAAAACGAAAGCCTCGAGCGCACGGTGCTCGGCGCCCAGGAAGCCGGTCGGAAATATATTAACGTCGCATCGCAGCTGCTGACCGACGCCCGGCAATGAACGACGGCGAAGCCGATGATGCCGGCCCGCAACCGGCTCGCGTCCGTCGGATCGCGACGATCTGTAACCAGCGCGGCTTGCATGCCCGCGCTTCGGCGCGCTTTGTGAAGATGGCCGCGCTCTACGACGCCGATGTTCGGGTGCGCAAGAATGGCACCGAGGTTTCGGGACGGTCGATCATGGGTCTGATGATGCTCGCTGCCGCCGCCGGCGCGATTGTCGAACTCAGCGCCAGCGGGCCGCAAGCAGCCGAGGCGGTAAACGCGCTCGCCGATTTGATCGAATGCAAATTCAATGAGGACTGACGAGGCGACCGATTTGGAAGAAGCAGCGGGTGGCGCTGAGCAACCCGCGGAATGCCGGCTGTCCGGGCTGGGTGTATCGCCTGGTATAGCGATCGGCCCCGCCTATCTCGTCGAAGGCGGCGATCTTCCGGTCCATGAGAGCCACATTCCGGAGACCGAGATCGCGGCTGAGCGCATCCGTTTTAACGAAGCCGTCGAGACCTCTCTCAAGCAGCTGCGCAAGCTCAAGGCCAAGACCTCCGGGCTGCCCGAATTGGCCGCGGAGGAGATCGGGTATCTGCTCGATGCGCATGTCGCGATGCTGTCGAATTCGCGGCTGGTGCGCGGCGCCGGCGAGCGTATCGCCCGGCAGCGGATCAATGCCGAGCGCGCTGTCGAGCTCGAAATCGACGAAATCGCCCGCAGCTTTGCGGCAATGCGCGACCCCTATCTGTCGGCGCGCGGCGAAGATGTCCGCGTTGTCGGCACCCGGCTGATCCGAAATCTGATCAAGAAACCGTACGCCGCCTACTCCGGCGTGCCCGAGGGCGCGGTCATCGTTGCCGACGAATTGACCCCGGCCGACACTGCGCTGATGGACCCGCAACGTATCGCCGGCTTTGCCGCCCAGGCCGGTGGCGCCGACAGCCACACAGCGATCGTCGCTCGCGCGCTCGGTATGCCGGCGGTGCTCGGCGTGCCCGATCTGATCGAGCACGCGCGCTCGGAAGCGACCGTGATCGTCGACGGCGCCGAGGGGGCGGTTATCATCGACCCGACGCCCGAGACCATCATCCAATACGAAGCCCGGCGCGACGCGCTGATACGTGAACGGCGTTATCTGAACCGCCTGCGCCGGTTGCCGGCAGTGACCCGCGACGGTGTGGAAATTACTCTCGAAGCCAATATCGAGCTCCCCATCGAGCTCGAGCAGGCGACCGCCAACGGCGCCATGGGTCTCGGCCTGGTTCGGTCCGAATTTCTCTACATGAACCGCGACGACCTGCCGGGCGAGGAAGAGCAATACGCGGTCTTTTCGGCTCTGGTGCGCGGCATGGAGGGCAAGCCGGTGACCGTGCGCACCTTTGATCTCGGCGGGGACAAGCTCGCTAGCTCGCTCGCCGATCATTATGCCCAAGCCGACAACCCGGCGCTCGGTCTGCGCGCGATCCGGTTGTCATTGCAGGATCGGCGTCTCCTCGATCCGCAGCTCGCGGCGATGCTGCGCGCTGCCGCCGACGGGCCGCTGCGGATCCTGCTGCCAATGATCACGCATGCCGGCGAGGTCCGCCGCGTGCGCGAGGCAATGGAGCAGGTCGCCCGCCGCTTGCGTCGCCGCGGCGTGCCGGTTCCAAAGCCGCTGCCGCCGTTGGGGGTGATGATCGAAGTGCCGGGTGCGGCGCTTGCCGCCGACTTGCTCGCCGCTGAATCCGACTTTTTTTCGATCGGCACCAACGATCTAATCCAATACACCTTGGCGATCGACCGCAGCGACGAGCAGGTAGCACACCTCTACAACCCGCTGCATCCGGCGGTGTTGCGGTTGATCCAGTTTACGGTGGAGGCGGCCTTGCGCCGCAATATGCCGGTCAGCGTCTGCGGCGAGATGGCCGGCGAGCCGCGTTTGACGGCACTTCTGCTCGGGCTCGGCTTGCGCAACCTGTCGATGGCGCCGCGCAGCATCCCGCGCGTCAAGCAGCGCATCCGCGCTCTCGACATGGTGGCTGCGACGCGTCGCGCGCGGGCGATCATGGATCAATCCGATAGCGGGCGGATCGCCGCTCTAATCGACGACTTCAACGCCGTCGCCTGGCCGAGCTGACCGAGTAGCTAAAGATAGGCGAACTAGAGGCGCGTCTCGAAGCGGGCATCCCTCTGCCGTCTAGAACGGCGCTCATTGTCATTCGCACGAACCGGCGGTAGAGGAAAGCAACGTTCCTCACTGCGGCGCACGGAAAGATCATGCCGAATATCAATGGCGAACGGGTCATCGCCGATCTCCGGCGGCTCGCCGAATTCGGCCGCTACAAGACCGGGGTTCATCGCCCAACCTATTCGCCGGTCGACGTCGATTTACGGCATTGGTTGGCCGAACGGCTGCGCGAGGCGGGGCTCGACCCGACCATCGACGGCATCGGCAATGTCATCGGATATGATCGGAGCGCGCAGCGGCGGCTGCTGGTCGGTTCGCACAGCGAAACCCAGCCATATGGCGGATGGCTCGACGGCGCCCTCGGCGTGATCTATGGACTGGAACTCGCTCGCGCGTTTGCCACTGACCCGAATTGCGCCGGGCTCGGCATCGAGGTCGCTGCCTGGGCCGACGAGGAAGGCCATTACAGCAGCTATCTCGGCAGCCGCTCCTATATCGGCGCGCTCGCCGAGGACGAGATCGACCGGGTCAAGGGCCGCGACACCGCTACACCATTGCGCGCGGCGCTCGTGGAGGCCGGATTTGCCGGCCGCCGGCGCGAACGGGTCGAGCCCGGCCGGCATGTCGGCTATCTCGAAGCGCATATCGAGCAGGGCGACACGCTCGACACCGCCGGGCTGCGGATCGGTGTCGTCGAGACCATCGTCGGCATTCGCAATTTTCACATCGTTTTTACCGGCGAGCAGAACCACGCCGGCACGACACGGATGATCAGGCGCAAGGATGCCGGGGTGGCAATGGTGCGGCTTGCGACGCAAATCCACGATCGGTTTCCTGAGGTTGCTGGGCCGCGCACGGTGTGGACGATTGGCCGCATCGGCATCGAGCCGAATGCGCCGTCGGTTATTCCCGGTCGCGCCGAAATCCAGCTGCAGTTCCGCGATCCGGACTCCGCTTTTCTCGATGCCTGCGAAGCGACCCTCCGCAGGCTTGTCGCCGAGGCCGATCGCGCCGGCCCGTGCCGGGTCGAAATCGAACCCTTGCCGTGCAGCCAGCCGCGCCCGATGGATCCACGCTTTCAAGAATTGATCGAGGCGGCGGCCGAAGATCTGGCGCCGGGTTTGCACACACGGATGCCGAGTGCGGCGGGCCACGATGCCGCGGTGCTGTCGGAATGCATGCCGGCGGGGATGCTGTTTATCCCAAGCCTGCGTGGCGTTAGCCACCACTGGTCCGAGGACACCAGAGAGGCCGACATCGTTCTCGGCGCGCAGGTGTTCGCAGACGCCGCCTTCCACATCCTCAAATCAGCGAAGTGAGATCGTGACGATCATCCTGCAGGAATTGCTGCGCGGCCTATTCTACGCGCCTTTCTACGCTTGCTTTACGCTTGGCGCGTTCGCTAGCGAGGGTGTCGAGGTCGAGTTTGTCAGCTCGCCTTCGCCCGGCGCCGCGCCGGACGGGCTTTTTGCCGGCACGGTCGATGTCAGCTGGGGCGGGCCGATGCGGGTCAACCAGCTTTACGAAGCTCGGCCCGATTGTGACCTCGTCTGCATCGGCGAGGCGGTGACGCGCGATCCGTTTTTTCTGGTCGGTCGTGAGCCGCGCCCTGATTTCGCGTTTGCTGATCTTTACAACCAGCGGGTCGCGACGGTCAGCGAGGTGCCAACCCCGTGGCTGTGCCTGCAGCACGATCTCCGCCAGGCCGGGTTAAACCCCGACCGACTGCCGCGCATCCCCGATCGGACGATGGCCTACAACACCGCCGCCTTGCGCCGTGGCGAGCTCGACGTCGTGCAATTATTCCAACCCTTTGTCGAAGAACTTGTCGCCCCCGGCGAGGGTCACATCTGGTACGCCGCGGCGACGCGCGGGCCGACCTCCTACACTGCGTTCTATACCCGGCGCCGGGTCCTCGCGGCCAAACGCGACGAATTCAAAGGGCTGGTTCGCGCTCTTTATCGCACCCAGAAATGGCTTCACGCGAACCCGCCGGAGGCGTTGGCCGAGGCTACCCAGTCGTATTTTCAGAGCGTTTCGCCACAGCTAATGTGCGCCGCGGTGGCGCGCTATCGCTCGCTCGGTATTTGGGGCTACAACCCGATCTTGCCGCCCGGAGGTTACGAGCGTCTGCGGCAGAGCCTGGTTTCGGGCGGCTTTGTCAGAGAAGGGGCCTCGTTCGAACAGGCAGTCGATAACAGCCTCGCCGAAGAGGCCGTGCGCGAGGATCCGCCGGCGTTAATCCCGCACCCGCCGTCTGCCCGGTGACCGACGCGGCCTCGCCGGGGCACGGTCTGAAGGCGCGCACCCTCGGTCATGCTTCGCTCGCCGTTTATCGCGACGGCGAGCGCCCATTGCTGCTGACCGACCCGTGGCTCGTCGGCTCGGTTTATTGGCGCAGCTGGTGGCTGCAGAATTATCCGAGCAGCGAAGATCTCGACTGGCTGGCCACCAGCGCCCACGTCTACGTGACGCACGAGCATCCCGATCATTTTCATACGCCGTCGATCCGCCGCCTCGGGACCGATCCGTTGTATTTGTTTCCAGACTTGGCCGAGCAAGGTTGTATTCGCTATCTGACCCAACACGGCTATCGCGCCAAGGCCACTCCGGCCCTGCGTTGGCTGCCGGTCGGCGAAGGCGTGTCGATATTGTCGTATCCGATGTGGAACGATGACAGCCTGATGCTGATCGACACACCGAACGCGCTGATCCTGAATCTCAACGACGCCAAGCCGCTGCCGCCAGTCTTGAAAGCGGTTCGTCGTCTGGCCGACCGCATCGGCAAACCACGTATATTATTGTGCAGCTATTCGCCGGCGAGCGTCGTCAACAGCTTTCTTGACGATAATGGCATTGTCGCGCTGCGATCGGAGCGCCACTATGTCGACTACGCTTGCCGCCTATGCGATAACCTGAGCATCGATTACTACCTGCCGTTCGCCAGCCAAGCAGTTTTTTGTCGTCCTGACAGTCTTTGGGCCAACGATTACCGTACGATCTACGAGCATCTCTGCCGTTATTGGAGCTCGAGGGCGCGATTGCTACCGCCTTTTACCACCCTCGATCTCTCCGACTTCAGCTATACCTCGGTCCCGGCCGAAGCCTATCAGCCGGCAAATCCGTCGACACTCGCGCGGCGGGTGACACAGCGCATGGCGGAGGAAGAGGCGGCGGAGCTGACAGCTGAGGAACTCGCCCTTCTTGAGCGCAAGCTAAATGTATTTCGCTGGTTGTTATGGGCGCTCTTCCCACGCGGCTTCGCCTTTCGCCTGGGCGCGCGACGCCTCGTTTACGACCCCCGCCGCGGCCGGCTGCGGGACGCCGCTGTCGAAAACCAGGGCGACTTTGTGATCGATGTACCGCCGGCCACGATGAAAGAGGCGCTGCGCAACGATCATCTAACCGATCTCGGCATCACGATGTTCGTGCGCATCCGGCTGCTGCGGCCGATCGATCCGCGCAAGGCCTACGGGCTGTTCGTGCTTTTCCAGTTCGACGATTACCGGCATCTCGCCGGCATTGGCCCGTTCCTGCGTTGGATGGGCCGCGGGCTGCGCTACACTCTCGCCCGATTGCCGGCGCCGCCGCAGCCTCGCTGACCCGCTGCGATCGCGGCCGATTAGCCGCGGTGTGCGCCGCCGTCGGTTCGTACCGCGCGTTGCAGATAACCGACCGCCGCTTCGAGTTGCGCATCCTTGTTGGTGCCGATGATCAACGGCTTGATCGGATGCTCGCCGACATCGCCGCCGCCGGCCAAGGCTGCTTCGGGCTTGCCCCGGCCGTTCAGCGAGCCGGTATTTTTCAGCGCGCCGAAAAGATCGCTTTCGTGGCTGAGAACGGCGTTGGCCACCTCTTCGCCCTTTGGCAACGTCACAACGATGTCGGGGCTGATGCCCTGACCTTGAATGGAACGGCCCGACGGCGTGTAGTAGAGCGCTGTCGTCAACCGCAACGCGCCGTGCCCCTCGATCGGAATAATCGTCTGCACCGAGCCTTTGCCAAAGCTGCGGGTGCCCATGACGGTAGCGCGATGAGCATCTTGCAAAGCGCCGGCGACAATTTCGGCTGCCGAGGCCGAGGCGCTGTTGATCAGCACCACCATCGGAACCCCGGGGATCAAATTGCCGGCGACCGGTGCACGATAGACGCGGTCGTCATCGCGATTGCGGCCCTTTGTCGTCACCACGGTGCCGCCGTCGACAAACTCGCCGGTCACGTCGACCGCGGCATCAAGCAAGCCGCCCGGATCGTTGCGCAGATCGAGCACAAAACCGTTCAGCCGGCCATGCGCCTGCGCCTTCATCTTGGCGATCGCATCAGCAAGTTCGTTGGCGGTGTTTTCAGTAAAGGTCGTGACCCGGGCGTAGCCGATCCGGTCGCCCTTCAGGGCCGATTTGACGGAAACGACATGAATCGTGTCGCGGGTCAGCGTGACATCGAAAGGCGTCTGATTGGCGCGCGCGATTTCGAGCACCACGCGCGAGCCGGCAGGGCCGCGCAGGCGTTTGACGACCGTTTCGACATCCATTCCGGCGGTTGCGAGCCCGTCTATCTTGACTATTCGATCCCCGGGCTCGATGCCGGCGGTTGCGGCCGGGGTGCCGTCGATCGGCGAGATGACTTCCGGCACCTTGCCTTCCAGCGTCAGCTCGATGCCGATTCCCCCGAACTGGCCGCGGGTCACCGCGTTCATCTGCTGGTACTGGTCCTGATCCATGTAGTCCGAATGCGGATCAAGCCGCGTCAGCATGCCCTTCAACGCGTCCTTGGTCAGCTGATCGCCGGGCACCGGCTCGACGTAATTTCGTTGGACGACACGCGCGACGGTTTGCAGCAAAGCAAAATCGGCAGGGTCGCTGGGTGCGGTCGAGGCCGCCCCGGCGCCGGTGCTGTCGCAGCCGTAAAGGGAAAGCGTGATCAGAGCGACGGCCGCCGCTCGGACGGCGGTATCATGCAGGCGAGAAATCGTTGTCATGCTAGCCTTTTGCGGCCGACGGCCATCGGCGATGGTCAAAAAAAACACTCGAAAGATCCGCTGTCACCACTTCGCTGGGGCGGCCGACCCGGTATCTCCGTTGAGCGCACAATGTAGTCGTCCGGCGAGCCGCGTCCAGAGATAGATGCTGCCAAGCCGAGCACGCGCGTGCGGCATTTTCGGGGAGACGCTGCTTGGAGGCCGGCCAGCGGCGACGCCCTCGACAAGTCGGGCGCGTAGGACGTTTTTCGGATGCTCTCCAACCCTGGAAAACAAACGCGTACCGATTTTATAATCGATCAATTTGGGGAGGGATGCCGATGCCGACGTTTCAAGCCTCGTCCGATGCCCAGCTGAACTACGATGTCGACGATTTTACCGATCCGTGGGGCGAGCCGGAAACGGTGCTGCTGCTACACGGCAACGCCGAAAGCGGGCTCGCCTGGTATGGCTGGGTCCCGAGCTTGGCGCGTAAATACCGGGTGGTGCGGCCGGATATGCGGGGTTTCGGCGGCTCGACGCCGATGCCGCGAGATTTTCCGTGGACGCTCGACATTATAATCGATGACTTTGCCCGGCTGATGGACAGCCTTCGCATCGATCGGTTTCACCTGGTCGGAGCCAAGATCGGCGGCACCATCGCCCGCGCTTTTGCGGCGCGCCGGCCCGAGCGCGTCGGAACGCTGACAGTAATCGGCACACCGCCGCCGTTGCGCGCCGGGGCCGCCGAGCGCGTCCCCGATTTGAACGCCGCCGTTGAGCGCGACGGGGTCGAGGCTTGGGCGCGCAAGACAATGGGCGGCCGCCTCGGCAGCGATTTCCCGCCGGCCGGTGTCGAATGGTGGATCCGGTTTATGGGCCGCACCGCGGTTTCGACGCAGATCGGTTTTATGAAGACGATTGCCTGCGCCGACATCCGCGCGGATTTACCAAAAATTCGCTGCCCAACCTTGGTCATCACCACCGATGGCAGCGGCCTTGCCTCGGTCGAGGAGACCCGCGCCTGGCAGCAGCAGATCCCAAACTCGACATTGGTCGTGCTCCCCGGCGACTCCTATCATGTTGCCGCGACGCATGCCGAGCGCGGGGCGGCCGCTACCCTGGATTTCATCGCGGCGCATCCTTCCGCCTGAGCTCCCGTACGCCTAGGCTAACCTTCTGCGAAAGCGCGCCGAGGCGCTTGTCGATTGCGTACGGGCGCGTCGTCTGGCGCCGCCCCGACGATACTGACGAAGCATCCGTGACCAATCCGAACAGCTCCGCCGCATCTTCGGGGCCCTCTATCTCTCGACTTGGAGTTGAGGGAACAGCAACAAAAGCATGCTACTGTCAGTAGATCACATACTTCAAATTTAAAAATAATACAGCACTAAATTTTTGATATTTTAGGCGCCATAAATTTAATACTGGAATTTTATCTCACTATGTAATAACTGATCGTTCAGATTTGTCTTTATAAAAATCCACTCCTAGAAGTACTTCTTCCGATCTTGGTTAAGCCAAGTCGGGCGGGGTCGCAAGTTGATAATGAGGAAATCGATGAAGTCGATCCTTGCGCACTGCTTGTGCGCCACCGTGTTTGCTGCTGTCGCAGTAAGCGTTCCCGCCGCCGCTCAGACCAATCAAATTTCGGATCAAGTGCCACACCGGCCGATGGAGGCGTATCGCAACCCCGATGGCACCTTTAGGCGCCTCCGCAACACGGTCGAGACCAATAGCTGGTCAGGATACGCCGTCACCGCGGGCGCGCCCTACCAGAGTGCATCGGCGACCTGGCAGGTGCCCAATGTCACTTATGACGGTGGGTCGACGCCCTATGGCTACGAATACGTCTCCAACTGGGTCGGTCTTGGTGGGTATGGCGACGCGACATTGATCCAGCTCGGCACGGAATTGGTGGTCTCGACGGGAGGAGCAACCTCTTTTTACACCTGGTACGAGCTTTATCCGGCAGTGGCCGTATCGATCGGGCTAAACGTCAGACCCGGCGATACTGTCACCGCGTCGCTGCAATGCACCGCCGCCTGTTCGCCGAGCCAGACCCAAACGTGGCAGCTTTCCTTGAGCGACAAGACGGCGGGGTCGTCCTGGACCGAAAGCTTTCAATACGAGTTGAGCATGGCCTCAGCCGATTGGATAACAGAGCCGCCCTATTATAACCCGCCCGGCTTCCTACCCTTGGCCGATTTTGGCGCGGTAACCTACGATCCGGTCATGGCCAACGGGGCCAATCCCAACCTGTCTCTTTCGGCGAACGGCATAATCGCCGCGGATCCGTATGGCGAGACCTCGAACCCATCCGCGCCGGTCGATGGCAACGATTTTAGCACATGCTGGGGGGCCAATGGGGCCGGCCTCACCCCGTGCGCGGCGGGTACGATCACACCGCCATCTGTTTCGGCGCCGCCGCCGCCCCCGGCCCCCGCCCCCGGCAATGTCACCGCCCAGCTAACGGCAACGCCCGCGTCGGTTAGGGCCGGGCAGTCGTCGAAATTGACGTGGACGTCGAAGAACGCGACGAAGTGTACGGGCGTCGGTTTTGCAGCGGGGACTGCCGTAACCGGGCCGTTCGCGTGGGCCTTGGTGTTTCCGAAGGTGACGACATCCTACGCGCTAGTATGCGCAGACGCGGCCGGGGACACCGCCACCTCAATGAACACGGTGACGGTCAAATAGCGGCCCGAAAGGAATAGCCTCGGCATTTGCGGGTGGATAGAATCCTGGCGCACAGCGAACATTCGGCCCACACCGTCGCGCCTTTCGTTGCATCGGGGTTGGCGAGAGAGCTTCCTCATCCGCGATGCCAGCGGATGCCGGCATGAAAGCCGGCTTCTGACGCCCGCACATCGGCGCGCCAGCCCGGTCTGTCCGCAAGGATCGCCCAGGGTGTCAATTGTAATAAAACATCTGTCTCATTTTGAGCAAGTCGAGTGTCTCAAATCGAGTGAGAGTAAAAAGCCTGGACCGATAAAGCATTAAGCGGCTAGCATGTAGCCCTGACTTAAGCACGCTGGATGTCTGGCGCGAACATTGCAGGTTAACCAAATCGGATAGGCGAAAGGTGCTTTCCATGCGCCGATGGACCTCAGGTCTCCTGGCAACATTTCTGAGCTTGGCAGCGGCGGCGGCCGCGCAAGCGGCTCCCGTTCCAGCGCTGACGCTGTTGACCGACTTCAACGTCATCACCCAGCAGGCGATGGTCGTCACCAACGATGTCTTCGGTCCGGTATTGATCGGCGGTACGCTCGGAAGCACGACGCCGCTGGGTCCCAGTATGCTGATGCTCAGCACCGGGAGGCTCAACCAAAACGCAAACGTACCTCTGCCGATACCCATTGCGGGTCTCGCCGATGTGAATGTTTTCGGCAATGTGGTTGGCGCGTCAGGCGGCGGGGTGGGTAGTAACCCGCAAGTCGGCGCCGGCTCGATCGTCTTGATCGGCGGCTCCAACCCTACCTCTCCAGCAACAACACAGTCGACCTTCCCAAACAGTGGCGAGGGATCGGTGCTGAGCGGGAATTCGTTTCCGCAGAATTTCGCGACCGACATCTGGGCGCCGCTGACGTCGCTGTCGAGCAGCCTTGCCGGTACGCCGACGACCTGCATCGGTGCAAACTGCAGCAGCTTTGATCCGGCTACGGGTGTGTTCACCGCCGAGGTCGTCAACGGGAATGCGGTGTGGAACGTTACGGCTGCGGCGCTCGAAAGTTCGATGCACGCCCTGAGCTTCTCGGGCCTGCCGTCCGGCGACACCGGCATTGTCAACGTCACCGGCGACTTCAGTTGCTCCTCGGGTGGTTGCACTTTTGCCGCTGCGGGTGCGATGTCGAATGAGATCTTCAACTTCTCGAATGCGACGGATGTGGCGCTCGGGAGCGGCTTTTGGGACACCTCAATCCTGGCGCCAGACGCCCTGTTGACCAGTTCCGTCGATATCTACGGCACAGTCGTCGCGGATAACTTCGCCTCCTCGGCCGAGACCCACACGCCCGGCTTTAGCTGCATTCCAGGCACCCCGCAATGTGCGTCCTTTGGACCGCTGGTCCCGGTTCCTGAGCCGGGGTCGCTGGCGCTACTGGCGGCGGGGCTGGGTGGCTTTGCCGCATTCCGTCGGCGCCGGGCGCGACTGTAGGGCGGTGGCGATCTTCGGTCCGCGCACACCGGTATTCTGTATAGGTAACGAGATCGCATCCCCCATATCGGCCGAGAGGCGCCATCAGCCGAAAACGGCGGTCGCGGACACGTTACCGGACAGCGATCGGGCATGACAGAGCGGCGCCTCCTTTTCGGTCCGCTGACGGAGGTCAGCAGCCTGCGTCAGGCCGCGGAGAAATTTCAGCGAATTTCCCCCGACTTGCCGAGCGCCGTGACCGACAATCCGGTGCCTGTTCACCGCGAAAAAGCGGCCGATCGGCATCGGCAGCGCGGCTGCCGGCTGGTGAAAGCTGGCCGGCCGGGGTTGGCGATCACCGCCTTTAACGAGGCGATCCGGCTCGATCCGCGCAATGGCAAATCCTATCACGCTCTCGGTTGCGCTTTGCTGGATGTAGGCCGCGTCGAGGAGGCGGTCGAACATCTACGCTTGGCGACGGTGTTGCGCGACGACGCAGCCGCCTATCACAGCCTGGCGGTGGCACTGCGCCGACAGCACCTCGATGACGAGGCGGCGGCCGCCTATCGCCGAGCCATCGAATTGAACCCGGCGCTGATCGAGGCGCATGTCGGCCTTGCCGATCTGCTTGAGTTGGGCGGCGAGAGCGAGGCGGCCGCAGCGTCGCTGCGCAGGGCCGCATCACTGTCGCCGGATGCCGACTCAAGCACACTTTATCTGGCCGCAGCGCTGATGATCGAGGAGGACTTCGCCGCCGCCGAGGCGATACTGCGGGAGGCGGCAGCGCTCAGCCCGGCGGATGACGGGGCGACCAAAAAACTCGGCCACGTTCTCGCGCGCCTTGGGCAATTCGCAGAGGCGGCCGAGATGTTCGAGCGAGCGCTGGCTGTAAATCCGCGCGACTGCTCGATCTATTTCGCTGCTACCGAGATCAAGAAACACACCGAGGCCGATCGTCCCCGTTTGGCGAGCATGCTTGCACTGCTCGGCGACACGGCGCTCGATGACGATGATCGCATCCCGTTGCACTTCGCCGCTGGTAAGGTCCTCGACGAACTCGGTGACTATGAAGCCGCGATGTGGCACTTCGATGCCGCGCATCGCCTCAAGGGACAATACACGCGCTTTGACGCTGCCGCCTTTACAGCCGAGGTCGATCGGCTGTTGGGCCGCTTTACTCGAGATTTTTTCGCTGACAACAGCGGTTTTGGGATCGAGGACGAGACGCCGCTGCTGATCGTCGGCCTGCCGCGTTCGGGTACGACTCTGGTCGAGCAGATCCTCTCGCGGCACCCGGAGATCGGCGGCGGCGGCGAGCAGGCGTACTGGATAAAGCGAGGTCGGGCGGCGAGCGTTCTGGAGGCGACCAATCTGACGATCGAGGCCGGGCGCGAAATGGCGGAGCAATATCTGTCGTTGCTGCGGCGTCTGGCACCGTTCTCGGCCCGGGTAATCGACAAGCTTCCGTTCAATGTGCTGTGCCTCGGCCTCATCCACCTGCTGTTGCCGAAGGCGCGCTTTATTCAATGCCGGCGGCACCCGGTCGACACCTGCCTGTCGATATATTTTACCCATTTTCAGCAGTCGGTATCGTTTACCAACGACAAGGCGGCGCTGGCGGCGGCTTATCGCGAATATGCCCGGCTGATGGATCATTGGCGCGCGGTGTTGCCCGCGGAATGCCTGTTTGAGGTCGAATACGAAAAACTGGTCAGCGATCCAGAGAGAGTTACACGGGAACTGGTTGCGTTCACCGGGTGCGGGTGGGACGAAGCATGCCTCGAGCCGGAACGCAACGACCGGCCAGTCGCCACGGCGAGCCTATGGCAGGCGCGCCAGCCGGTGTATTCGAGTTCGGTGGCGCGCTGGCGGCGGTACGAGCCCTGGCTCGGCGAACTTCGGTCACTCTTGACAGCGGAATGTGCGCCAGGAACCGCCGCCTGAAATCAGCCGTTCGGTCAAGTTTTGTCTGTCTCCCATCGAGCAACTCGCTCGAAATCGTTGCTGTCGATCATGCCGTCGGAAGCCGCGCGGCTGGCACCGCCGAGACGAGTGGGCGCGGTGACCGGTGGGGTGCTGTCATTCGGCCAGATCGGCGCGCTGTCCAGTCCCGCGGTCTTCTCGTTGCTGCTCGGGCTGTCTGGTGGCTACAGCGCTGGTTGGATGGTCTGCGCCGTGCCGGCCGTTCTGGTCGGCGTCAACATGTTCCGCCAAGGTAAGCCTGCGCAGTAGCGTAATGCGCTGTGACCTTCGTACCGCTGTAGTGATAGCAAGTCCGGATGGCATACCGCGGATCACGTCGCCAGATGTAACCGCGCTCATCACTCTGTGCAACCGGTCACGATGGCGGACAATTGGTCGAACAAGCCAGCCTTTTTACACAGCCTCAGTCGAACCCGGAAGCCGTGCAGGTTCTACCACCACGATTTGCTTTCTGCGACTTTGCCGATGAAGCAGGCCCGAACGGCCCCCTCTCGGCTACCTTGCACCGGTATTCTTATCAAGAATAAACCCAAGAGGCGAGGGGGAAGGCAAGGGTGGCCGCCCACGCTGCGACGCCGGCCTTGCGGGTGACGGGGGCGAGTCGCGGCATCGTCGCCTCCCTTGCCTTCGTCCCGAAACCGGATCGATCAGATTCCGGGATAGGGCCTGCCCCAGCCGTCGAGATAGACGACTTCGGACAATGGCCCGCGGCCAATCGGTCCGAACCGCCCCATCGGATAGCCAATCGGGAGGATCGCGTAGGAATGGTAGTTCGGCGGGATGCCCATCGCTTCATCGCACTCCTTCCCATATCCGATGTGGCGCGTCGTCAGGGTCGATCCGAGACCGAGCGCACGCGCCGCCAGCAGCATGTTCTCTACCGCCGGATAGATCGATGCGCCGGACGAATATCCCGGATTGTCGCCTTCCAGACAGGCCACGATCCACACCGGCGCCTCGTGGTAGTGGTCGGTCAAGTACTGATTCGCCGCCATTTGCCGCAATTGCTTTGGCTGATCCGATCCGGGAGGCGGCGCGCTGTTGCGATAACGGGGTCCGACGACTTCGTCGAACAGCTTCTTGTAATAGCCCTGCACGACTTTCTTGCCGGGATGGTTTTTCAGCACCAGAAAACGCCAGCGCTGGGTGTTGCCGCCATTGGCAGCGGCCTGGCCAGCGAGCAGGATCTTGCGGATCAGTTCGTCGGGCACCGGGTCGGGCTTCAGCCGCCGCATCGCCCGCATCGTGTGCATGATCTCGAAGATGTCCGTCGTCTCCGTGGTTTCCTCAGGCATTCGGTCCTCCATGACAGCAACGGAACGGACTTTAGCAGGCTGCCGACGTTGGGGTAGCGGCACGTGGCGATCCGCGATTATCTGCGTCTAGGTTTGGCGGAGCAGAAACGCACGGGATTAACGCGGTGGGCGGATCGCGGATCAGCCACACGGACCTGGAGAAGCGGGGCGGTCGAATCATCCGCTGCGGGTCACCCGGGCAGTGTGAATGCGGCGCTGGCCGCGATGTCGGCAGAGTTCGACGCGCTGTCTGCGCGGGGCGGGAATCGATTCCGCCGGGGCGGCGCCTTAGCGGCGCCCTACCCTGCCTGAATCAGCCCGGCGTGGCAGCGTCGGCGCAATTCCGGGCTTTCGAGCCAGTCGAGCATGAACAGCGTGGGTTCGATCCGCCCCAGATCCTGGCGCGCCAGCTCGAGCTGGTTCTGACGACGGTAGGCTGCGAGCTTCCTCGGGAAGAGCGATCGGTTTGACGAGGTGGGCAAATTCGCCCACTTAATTTTCAAAATGACAGGCGTTGATCGAGGAATCAGGCGGACTTCATCCGGGAGCGGAACGAGTTTCCGGTGGTCAGTGGAACGGCCCCGCGGGTGTCTGGTTAGCAAGCTAGTGACGGCTTCGGTAACGCGGCGCCAAATCGCTGCGCCGGTGTGGTCGTCCTGGGCAACGAGCTCTTCAGCGCCCGCGGCGCTTTCCTCGCGAGCCTTCAGTGCACTGAGAGTAAGGTGTCCTTGTATATCTTCCCATCCTTCATGATGACCATCAAGTTCTTGTCCGGCTGAGCCACAAGCTCCATGTCGTCAATGGGATTACCGTCGATCACCAGCAAATCGGCAAGCGCATCTTCTTCGATGACCCCCAACTTTCCTTGGTAAGGGTTGCGCGGACCGGACATCGCCAAAAGCTCGGCGTTGACGGAAGTCGCCATCTTCAGGATTTCGGCATTGTCGTACCAGCGGGTAAAGTGCGCCAGCATGAAGCCTTGGCGCTCGGTTATCGTCCTGGAAAACAACAAATCAGTACCGAACGCGGTCTTGATCTTGTGCTCTTTCGCGAGAGCGTAAACTGTATTTGTGCCGGCGATTACCTGAAGCAGGCTGATCCGGCTTTGGCCGACCATAAGAGGTGTGTCGTCCTCGCTGACGAACGGTTGCGTACTGAGCCATATGTTCTTTTCCGCCATGAGCATGGCGGTAGCCTCATCCATCAAATGCCCGTGCTCGATGCACTGGACCCCCGCATTGATGGCCCGCTGGATCTGAGCAGGCGGGTAGGCGTGCACAGCGACATAGGTATTCCGGTCGGCGGCAGCCTCAACGCCCGCTCGAAACTCAGGCGCGCTGAAGGTAAACATGTCGAGCGTGGTGCGCCATGATGCGACGCCTCCTCCGCCCACGAGTTTAATCTGCGACGCACCCTGGAGCAGCTGTTCACGCACACGTAAGCGGACCTCGTCTGCATTGTCGGCGATGCCGGCGGCGCCCGTCCGCTCCAAATAGCTCAACGCGCCGCCCGGGACTCTTTGGTAGATCGGAGAGGGGACGCATGTCTCCATGGCCGCCGGTAGTCGTGATCATGGCGCCCGACGGAAAGATACGGGGCCCTATCACGAGCCCTTCGTCGATCGCTTGCTTTAGCGCAAAAGACGGGCCGCCGAGGTCCCTGACGGTCGTGAAACCCCGCATCAGCGTCCGCCCCGCCTCGGCACTTGCGGCAAGAAAGATGTAGCCGATGTCTGCCGACAACAGGGCGTTTAATGGGAGCGCCGCAAAGATCGTATGCCAATGCGCGTCGATCAGACCCGGCATCAGGACCCGTCCGCCGCAATCGATCATCCGCACGCCTTCCGGCGGGGTCACGTCACTGGTGGCGATCCGCTTGATCCGATTGCCCTCGACAAGGAGATGAAGCCGTTCGCGCAACGGTTTGGAGTTTCCGTCGAAAAGCTTGAAATTTGCGAACACGACGGGCGGCGTGGGGCCGGGTGGAGCCGCTTGCGCGCCGACTGGCTGAACAAGGCCGAGCGATGTGAGCGAGGCGCCCACCCCCGCGACAAAGCTGCGTCGAGACATTTCCCGGTTGATTCGACGAACTGCAGATTGAAGCTGCGGCGTACAACAAAGACAGGGCTGACAAGGGGAGAGATCGACTTGACCGGCGGGCGCACACGAAAACATCGGAAACCTTCCAGCTTATTGAGACTCATCTAGCTAATACCTTTAGGCAAGAAGACCTTTTGGCGTAGGTTGCGCTCGAATTCCGCCAAGGCCCATACACTGGAATCCAGCCGTTCGCCCTTGCGCGGTCGTCGTGTCGGGGGCTTCGGTCAGACGCCGAACCCGGTGCCGCGTAGCCGAACGTAAATCGCCTCTTCGGAACACACTCGACTATTACGTAGACCGAGACCCTTGTCGCTGTGTGACCTGGCTCACATTGCCGATGCAATATTTCTGTCAAAACTGCTCACGAATCCGCTGGCTGATCACACCGATCCGGGAACGGGAGCAATGAGCAATACAGAGCGTGAAACGACCATTTCGCTGCCGAGCAGCTTCGCGTTCGCAGAACTGTGCAACCTTACGGCCCAGACACCCCGCACAGGACGGCCCACAGCATCCTTTCTCACGTCGGTAGCGGGCCTGATCAAGAGGCGGTGGCAAAAGAGCTTGCCGGTGGATGTGAAGGCAGGAATCCGGCGATGCGGTCATCCCGGCGTTTTCGCCGATTACCTGTCGGCGACGGGCGCCGCTCAGGTTCGTGACATGAACAGCCGAAGCAGTTGACGCCGCTTCTCGCCGGAGAATTTCTAGGCGCGGCCGGCTATGTCCCGCCTCGAGGACAAGGAATTTGCCTGCCGCGTAGGCCCCGCTCCGGGGGCCCGACGCGACCGCGAGCGGGGCGACGCGCGCGCCGGAAGGGTCAATTTCAAGGACAGCCCGACAGGCCGAGCCGTGATCTCAGACATCCCCCCGAAGTCCCCCGCGCAATATCGGCAGACAGGTGACATTTTGATTGGGCGCCTACAGCGGGAAAGCGCATAGCGTTCCCTTCTGGAAAAATCACGCCATTACGGGCGAAGCATGGCAGGGGGCGCTGGGGTAGGGTTTTCTTAAACCCGTTTGGACATGAAAACTCGATCATAACCGGATTGGTGGCCACGACTAGTTTCAGTGAAGCCGAGCCGGCCGTAAAGGGCGATATTCTCGATCATCTTCGCGTGTGTGTAGAGACGCAGTTCGGCGAGGCCATCGCGTCGTGCCTCGGCTTCGGCGAAGGCGATCAGCGTGCAACCAAGACCTCGCCCTTGCCGTTCGGGTCGGACGGCAATGTTGTCGAGCAGCAGGTGGTCGGTCTTCACCAGCAGTACGATGATGGCGGCGACAACGCCGTCCTCTTCTTCGAGTATCTGAACGACGCCTTCGGCGATGCGTCGCGGATAGTCGTCAAGCATTGGCCCCGGCGGCTTGCCGATCCGGCCGATATAGCCGCAATTTGCCTGCCGAACGATTGCTTCGATGACGGCGCAGTCTTCGGGCCGTGCCAGCCGGATCACGGTAGTATTTTGCCCCAGCATTTGTAGTTTCCTGCGCGATCTGGAGCGGGCGTCAATGTAACCGCAATACCGGGATGACACCCGATTGCAAAGTTGACGTGACACTGGCCGGGTTCGAGGAACCTCGGGCGTGTGCGGTGTCGATGAGCAAGAAGCAATTCGATCGGCTCGCGGTCTGGCCGTCAGCACCTGTCCGCACGCCGCCGCGGCTCTGGCGGCAGCGAGCATTGGGCGTTTCTCAATGGCATGTTTGTTCGCCAACCCGTCAGCGGTGCTGGCGACGCTCCGCGGGACGGCGCAGGCCGGCGGAGCCGTGAAGGCGGTGGCCTCGGGACCGGTAGCGGAGAAAGTTGAAACCCCAAGCCCGGCGCCGGCAGGAGCGTAATGGAGGGGTCGGGCGCAACGGCTCCGGCGGACGGGCCGCGAGCGCCTCCCGATGGCTGATCGATCGCTGTCGGCCGCCGTCAACCTCACCTAAAACCACGCGTTGAACAACTATACGGCGCCGCACTGAGACGGAGCTTTGCTAACATATTGGAACCGTAAATGCGGGAGGAGCCTCGATAATGGCGGCGTCACTATTTCGACCGGCGTCACTGGCGGTGATCGCGTGGCTTTGTTTGGTCGGCCAGGCCGATGCCGAAAGCTACGCCACGGCCCGGGCCAAACTGATTGCCTGGGGATTAAAGCCTGCGGCGATACCAAGAGGCGGTGAATTCAATTGGTGCGGCACCTCTGGCGAGCGCGCTCTGTGCAAGCGATATCCCGAGTTGATCGACTGCACCGGGTTGGGCGCCGCCGCCGATATGTGTCGTATGGTGTTTGTCGCCCCGAATGGCCGGTTTTTTGTTGTCGCGGCCCATGGTTGGGATAAGCCGGGCACGATGGCCTACCGCGCCGGTTCCTGGGCCGACGACGCTGACACCAAAGCCATCAGCAACATCCTTGCCGGCAAACCGGAGCTAGCGGAATAAAGACGATCACCCGACGCGCGCGACCGGGTTCTGGTCAAGGACAAATTCGAAGGCCGGCGGCGACCACTCTCTGAGAGGTGATAAGGCGATGATGCGGGGAATCCACGACGCCAGCGGCCACCAAACAATCTGGAGGCACCGGGGCTGCCGACAAAGGGCCGACCATCAATCAGGCGACAATACTCCAACCGCCTTCGACGCCGGTTTTCGCACGGTCTGCCTCCTTTTCGAAAAATATCCGGCCGGATTCCGGTTTCCTGACATCGTTGGAGTTTCGCACAAAGTCGGACCGGACCGACCGGCGCGACCAACGCGCATTAGCGGCGGCGGGAAGATTAAGCGGGATTCGCCCTGTGAGCTTCGCCGTTCAGCCCAGCCGGTAGAATTTGGTGGCGGTGGAGGAGAAGAGCGCGGTCTTTTCCGAGGGGGAGCAACCCGCGGTAATGCGTTTGAAGGCGTTCCACAGCACGTGATAGCTGCTGCTGCCCTTGTCGACCGGGAAGTTGCTTTCGAACATCGCGCGTTTGGGGCCAAAGGCGGCGATGCAGGCCTCAATATAGGGCCGCCACGCCGCGGCCAGATCTTCCGAACTCGGCGGCAAGTCGCGGGTGTGGACGTCAAAGCCGAACATCCGCATGCCCAGCCCGCCGAGCTTGATGTGTACGTTTGGGCAGGTCGCCAGCTCGCGGATGCGAGCCTGCCACTCGGTAAAGACCTCGTCGCGGCGGCCAGTATGGCGGCCGAGCCCGATCGGGCCGCCGACATGGTCGAGCACGATCGGAGTTCCGGGAAAGGCGCGCGCCAAATCGGTCAACTCGCCGAGTTGGGTATGGTATATCCAGGCATCGAAGCTGAGGCCGAGCGGCGCCAACCGCGCGAAGCCTTCGCGCAGCCGGGGGTCGAGCAGAAGCCCCGCTGGCCGGTTGACCAGTGAGCCCCATTGCGCCTGGTCCGGATGGGTCGCCGCGATAAAGCGGATGCCGCGAAACCGCCCGCCACCGGAAACGATCTGCGCCTCCAGTACCTTTTCGACCGTGGCGCCCAATGCGAGATCGGCATAGCCGACGATGCCAGCGCAAACCCGTGTGCTGCCATAGCCGCCGCTGGCGCTCATCGCCGCGACACCGTTGGCGAATTCTATTTCGCCAACGGCGCGCATCTCTGCGGACCCATGAGCGCGGTACATCGACAGCCATTCGAGATAGACGGTCGCGGCGATGTTGTGACCGCTGCCGGTGTCGGCCAGGAGGTCGGGCAGCAGATAGCGGCCGGTCTCGGGCCGGTCGACCAGGTGATGGTGCGGATCGACGATCGGCAGCTCGGGGTCGATAATCGCCTCTTGCCGCCGTGCGAGCCAATCCGGCCGCACCGCGAGATGCAGGCTGGTCGCGGTTGCTGGTGACGTGATCTGCATCGAGTCCCCCTGGCAAAAGGCGTTATCGAAGATACGATACGATGGTTGAGCGAGCCATGACCTCCTGCGCTAACGGCCGCATCAATTGAACGTCGAATTGATGGAATGACGCCCCGCTACGCACGCGACGATGCGCTCGGCGCGCGCAGGCCGCCGCCGTGCAGCAACGTGTACCGCGGCGATCGTGCCGACTTTGTCTACACGGTGAGCCGGGACTTTGTGCGCCAATGTCAGACGCCTGTCTTGGTGCTGCCGGATGACATGCCCGACCATCCGTACGTCGGAGTGGTCGAGAGCGTCTATCTCGCGCCAAACGTCCAGGTGACGCTTTACCCGTGGAAGGCGAACCCCAAGCAGACCCAGATTGCGCTCCGGCACGTATACGGGTTCCTCAGGGAGAACCGCCCGACCGCAGCGGCGCTGCCGCTTGCTGCCGCCGCCAAGTAGCGCACGAGGCATCGGTTTCGGCCCCCCAGGACGTCGAGGGTTGCGCCCTGCTCCCGGTCAAGGTGACAACCCTTGGCCCGTGGTCGATGCCAATCAGGGCGCCCTGTCGAAGCCGGATCGATACCCTGATGACAGCTTGATCTCGGCGTTATTGCCGCAGCATGGGTCTGCTAATAGTTACCCCGCCGCGGTTCGTTGCCGTCCTAATCCGGATAGGACATCGCTCGTAGCCTCCGACTGATGGCGTAGCAATGAGCTATTTTGCGGTGGCGGTTTCTGGCACGGACGCAAGTAGATCCCAGCGTCGCGCTGCGTGGGCGAGGATGCGTTCCACGTCCTCAGGCAGGAAGTAGCCGTTTTCGATCAGGCTGTCCGACGCGCGCCGTACTTGATCGAGGTAGGCGGCCTTGCTGGGATAGCGGTCCTCGATCGACCGGCGCGGATCGCCTTTCGCGGCGCGTTCGGCCTCGGTCGCCGGGAATGGGATCGTCGATCCCATCAGGCTCATTAGCTGGTCGGCGGCGCTGATCTGCGGATGGCGCAGGTTCCACCCGGTATAAGTCGCTAGCGGCACCGTGACATCGGGCAAGCGAATGCCGCTCAGCTCATTGCCGTCCAGATCGACCCCAGGAACGAAATGCGGGTAAGGCTCGCCCTCCGTCGGGGGCAGCGTAGTGGCGACCCCGTTGGCTGCCTCCGGGCCGAAATCGAGCCGAGTCACCTGCGGCGGATGCGGCGGAAACCGGACCCCGGGTATGTCGGTGATAACGCCCCTTACCTTCTCCGGGGCTACGGCGCTGCCGTTGGCGAGGCGCGGATAACGGCTCGGCGGCGGCTCCTCGCCCTGGGTGACCCAGCGATCCATGCGCACCAGCAGAGCGCGCAGCAGCGGGTTGTAATCGACCGAATTGAGCGCCTGCTGGCCGCGTTCGCTGTTTTGCGCGTTAATGTCGGTCAGCGGCAAGGTGCCGGCGGAATGCTGCGTACCGGCGAAGTGGTAGATGCGCGAGGACGTGGTCGGCTCGATGTCGCGCGCCCCGGTCGCATCGGTGTGGATTAGCGAGGCGTCGCCCCGCCAGTATTCACACGAGGTGTTCGTGAAGAAAATTTTTGGCACCCGACGGCGCGCGGCGATGCGTTCGAGGAGGCCATCGCGCCGACCGGTGGCCGGATCGGTGTTCGCCGTCTCGTTGAACGGGAATGGGTCGCTTGGGAGCGACGCTGACGGCTGCCCAAAGCGCATGTTGAAATCGCTACCACGCTTGCCGCCGGCGATGTGCACCAGCATGCCGTCAAACACCAGCCGATCCGCCTCATCCGCGTTCAGGCCGAGATAGAGGAACTGACGTAGAAAACGTCCGCTCTGAGACGCGCCAAATGCGTAAGCATGACGGATTTCGCCGGCGCAAGGATTGTCCACCGCACAGGCGTGCCGAAGGAAGGATACGACATCGCGCGCCGCCAACAGGCCCAGCCCGATCACCGGCGCACCGGTTGTCGGGTAGATCACCTCGTAGATCTTGCCAGGCTCGAAACCGGCAGCGAGATAGACGTGGTTCGGATCGGGAACGACGCGCCCCGCTTCCAGCCGGGCGAATGACCACTGCTCCCGGGGGATCGTGCGTCGTGGCGCTTCCTCGCTCTCGCGCACCAGCAGGGTCGCCCGCGGGTCATCCAGGTCGTTGCTCGGATAGGGACGATGCCCGCGGTCGGACAGCAGTTGAACCTGGCTTGGCTTGCTCGGTTGGAAGCCGACCAGCAACCGCCCGGAGACCGGCCGGCCGTCGACCCGCGCCTCGGGGACCTTGATCCGCATCAGTCCGTCGCTTTCGGGCACGTCGTGCTGCCAGCCGCACCAGACGACCGTATAGCCATGGCGCATCAGAAACCCGTTGCCGGGATCGGTCGGCGCCGCGGGATTGATTGGCCGCGGCACACCGTTGAAGGTCGCCAATGCCAGGCGGTTGCCGCGGTTCGGCACATCGAAAAGCAGGCGATGATTGCCGCGCGCCCGGTTTTGCGGCGCGAGGATGCGGATATCGGCTGCGAAATGCACCAAGCCGTCGCCTTTGCGCTCGGCCATATCGATATCGGTGATGGCGCGGTTCGCCGGGTGCCCAGGGTCAACGGCGAAATGCGCTGTGCCGTCAAGCTGTTGGTAGTACCCGACATCGCCGAACGCGCGACCATCGGCGAGCGACTGGCGAGTTTCGATCTCGATCCGGACCACAGACATCGCTTCCCATCCCCGTCAATGCCATCGATGCGCTGGGCATTCTATCATCGAGGGTCGTACTCGCCATCACGGCAGGCAGCGGCGAGCATTTTAGGGCTGCGGACGCCCGACGAATACCAAACGCACAAACGTTCGCCAAGGAGATCGGGAATGAGCGAAAGCAACCTCGAAGATCGTGCATCGATCCACGATCTCTTCACGCGCTATTGCTGCGCGCTCGACGATGGGGAGATCGAGGCCGTGGTCAATTGCTTCACGGTAGACGCAATCCTCAAGAGCCCGGTCATCGATATCAGCGGCCATGACGAAATCCGCGCTTTCGCCGGCCGCTTTGTGGCGCAACGCGCCGCGGGCACGCAATTTCGTCATATGGTTAGCAATATCGCCGTGACGATCACGGGAAATCGCGCTGCCGTGCGTGCCTATCTGCTGGTGCTCATCTCAAAGGACGGCAACCACCGTAGCCTTCCGCCCGGCCGCTACGCGTGCGAGCTGAGCAAAGAGTACAGCGGCCAATGGCGCTTCTCGCGCCACACCGTCTTTCATGACCACGACTACACCCTCGACGCGACCGGTCGCTAAAACCGCGGAAAACCATCTCAGCCGCCGCCGCTCCCGCGAGCACGATCTTGATACATCCCGCGTGGGGCACCGGGATGCCGATCGGCGAGCTTGAGCGGCTTTGGCGACCGCTCGAGCCGCTTTCCGCCGACTACATGCTGATCTCCGAGCCGCTGCCGCGGGAGAGCCGCTTTCGGTCGCCGGTGAAATTGTCGAGGTTCATTAGGTGCGGCCGGAGATCGTCGTCGAGGTAAGCCATGCCGAATGGACGCGCCCATTGTTTATCTCGAGAGCCGAGGGGACAAAGCGGCGTCGATATGCGTCGCGGGCCTCCCAACAAGAGTAGTCGCCAATGCGCGGTGATCAGAAACCGTTGCAGAACCGGGTGACTCCGTTCGGCGATGTCGTGGCGATTTCGCAGAGAGGCCTTTACATCGGCAACCGCGGGATCATCCACGATTCTGCAACCAAAACCCTACTCGGCAGGCGTTGGACGACCAAGGCGTGGCTCGTTTGTGTCCTCGACTATAAGGGGCGGCGCCGCGAGGTGATGGGCGGGCGCAGCTGGACCGAGCTTTTCTTTCTCGATGAAGCGGTGGCGCTTGCCGCCGGTCACCGGCCGTGCTTCTTTTGCCGTCGCGCCGATGCTCAAGCATTCCGTGCCGCTTGGGGCAAGGCGAAGGGAGGGAAGGCGCCTCTGGCGGCGGAGATCGATGCGGTCCTGCACGAAGAGCGGCTAGACCGCGGCCGCAAACGGGTCCATGCCATCTCTAGTCCTGTTGCAGAGCTGCCGGACGGCGCTGTTATAGTCGCGGCCGGCGAGGCTTACACCATTGCGCACGGCCGCGCGTTTCTTTGGAGCGAGCAAGGTTATCACGCGGCGCGACAAATTCGTCGCGCAGACGGGCTGCTGACCCCTCCGTCGACGTTGCTTGCGATCCGCGCCGGCTACCGGCCTGTGTCACACCCCGATATTGAAGAAAATCTCCGTTTCTAATCTTGGCTGCTGTCGGTTCTCTAAGGCGACCTTCGCCGGTGCGGACCTCAATGGGCCAGACGCGCCGCTTCCGGCCGTTCCCGTGACGACGAGATTCAGCCTAACTGGACACTGGGTTGATCTCGACGGCAGCCGGGCACGGATCACTAACGCGCCTATTCTTGACGGCGAGGGGCCGGCTGCCAAAGGTGCTATCTGCGTTCAAGAGTGAGAGAAAGGAGATGCCGATGCTGCCCCTGGTGCTCTCGTCCGACTCTCACGTGTTCGAACCGCCCGATCTGTGGCAGACCCGCATTGATAAGGCGTTCCGGGATCGTGCGCCGCGGATCGAGCGGATCGACAGCGGCGACTACGTCGTCGTTGAGGCGGATCAGATCCTCTCCGGGATCGGGCTGATCTCGAACGCCGGCGCGCGGTTCGAGGCTCCCGAGACGATCTCCGCCCAGGGGCGCTTCGAAGACGTGCACCGCGGTGGCTACGACTCCCAGCAGCACCTCAAGGACATGGCGCTCGATGGGGTGGCCGGTGAAGTCCTCTATCCGAGCCAAGGGCTGTTTTACTTCAAGGTGGCGGACCCGCTTCTGATGTCCGCGATCTTTCATGCGTACAACGACTGGCTTGCCGAGTTCTGCCGCACCGATCCCGCCCGATTGAAGGGCATCGCGATGATCAACCTGGACGATGTCCGGGACGGGGTCCGTGAGCTGGAGCGCGCCGCGCGGCTCGGCCTGTCAGGTGCGATGATCACCGAGTATCCAGCCGAGGACCGGCGCTACGACCAACCCGAGCACGAGCGGTTCTGGGCCGCCGCCGCGGAGCTCGACCTGCCCTTAAGCCTGCACACGGCGACGCGGCGCCAGGGCAAGATTCGCGGGGCCGGTCCCGGAACATTGCGCGACGCCAGCAGCCGCGCGACCAAGGCGTTCTACCCGGCATTGTCGATGTGCGACATGATCTTCTCCGGCGTCTTCGAGCGTCATCCCCGCCTCACCCTCGCCATCGTCGAGTTCGAGCTGGCCTGGGCGCCAAACGTGCTCTCTTCCATGGACTACACCTACCGCGAGCGCCACGGCGAGGCGATTTACCGGTTCAAGAATGGCCTGCTGCCGAGCGACTTCTTCCACCGCAATGTCGTACTGAGCTTCCAAGAGGACGCCATCGGCATTCGCCTGCGCGACGTCATCGGCATCGACAACATGATGTGGGGCTCGGACTATCCGCACAGTGAGTTGACGTTTCCCCAATCGCGCAAGATCCTGGCCGAGATCCTGGAGGGCGTGCCGGACGACGAACAGACCAAGATCGGCGCCGGCAACACCGCCCGCCTCTACAAATTCGACGTGTCGAAGCTGACCGCCCCTGCTTGAAGACCCCAGCCCTCTCTGCGGCTCGGCGAGCTTGGCGCAGCACAAGCCCGATCAATTCCTCCCTAAATCCCGGCGCCGTGTGTCGCATCAGCTTCCGGGTTGCGTGATAGAAAAAATGCGGATTGGCCAAACAGGAGGGCGGCATGGGGCGGGTTGCGGGCAAAGTGGCGCTGGTAGTGGGGGCGGGAGGCGGTATCGGAGGCGCCGGTGCCGAGGGGCTGGCACGCGAGGGTGCAGCGGTATTCTGCACCGATCAGAACGGCGCGGCCGCCGAGGCTGCCGCTGCTCGGATTCGCGTTGCCGGCGGGCGGGCAGCCGCGTCAGCTCTCGACGTGCACGACCGTGCGGCGGTCGATGCGGCCGTGGTCGCTGTCGTGCACGAATTCGGGCGGCTCGATATCGTGCTCGAATTGGCCGGGATCAGCCACCGGCTCAATTTCTTGGATGTCGATGCCGAGACTTGGGACCGCATCATCGCGGTCAATCTTACCGGCATGTTTCACATCGGACAGGCAGCAGCGCGGCAAATGGTCAAGCAAGGTGGCGGCAGCATCATCAATGTGACCTCGCAGCTCGCTGAGGTGGCGCGGCCCGAGCGCGCCGCCTATGTCGCCTCGAAGGGCGGCGCGCGCTCGCTGACGCATGCAATGGCAGTCGATCTGGCACCGCACGGCATTCGCGTCAACGCGATAGCACCCGGTCCAACGCTGACCGGGCTTACGCGCGCGAGCTATGCCGACCCCGAAGCGCGGCGTGCGACAGAGGCGGTTATCCCGCTCGGCCGGCTTGGTCAGCCCGACGACCTGGTCGGGGCGGTGCTGTTTCTTGCTTCCGACGAGTCGCTCTGGGTAACCGGAAGCACGGTAACAGTCGACGGCGGGTATCTGGCGATCTGAGGAGATGCCTATGAACGGCGACAAATCGCATGTCACGAACGAGCTGGCGCAATTCGTCGCCGGCTCGCAATGGGAAGCCATCCCGTCAGAGGTCCGGTACGAGGGCGTAAGGGGGCTGCTGAACTTTGTCGGCTGTGCGCTCGGTGGTGCGCAGGACGAGGCAATGGACATCGCGGTCAAGGTGCTGACGCCGTTCTTCGGCCCATCGCAGGGGATCGTAATCGGGCGCCGTGAGCGGCCCGACGCGCTTAATGCTGCTTTCCTGAACGCGGTCAGCGCCAATGTCCTCGAATACGACGACACGCATCTCGGAACGGTGATGCACCCGGCGGCGCCGGTGGCGCCCGGCCTGTTCGCACTTGCCGAGCTGCGTCAGGTGTCCGGCCGCGAACTGCTTCACGCGTTTATTGTCGGGGTCGAGACCTCGTGCCGCGTCGGGCTCGGCGTGATGCCGACGCATTACCGGCGCGGCTGGCACATCACCGCGACCTGCGGGATCTTCGGGGCGGCGGCCGCCTGCGCCCGTCTGATCGGGCTCGATGCACTGCGCACGACTTGGGCGCTCGGCCATGCCGCAACGCAATCCGCGAGCCTCGTCGAAAGCCTCGGCAGCATGGCGAAAAGCCTCGGGGTCGGCAACGCCGCGAAGAACGGACTGGCGGCGGCGCTGTTCGCCGAAGGCGGGTTTAGCGGACCTGAGCGGCCGATCGAAGGGCGCTACGGTTTCGCTTCGGTGACCAGTAACTCGGCCGATCTCGCCCGCATAACCGATGGGATCGGCGAACGCTGGGAGGTGCTGAACAACGCGTGCAAGCCTTATCCGTGCGGGGTCGTGCTGTTCCCGGTCATCGATGCCTGTCTCGAACTACGGGCCCGTCACGCGCCCGCGCCCGAAGCGATAGACCGTGTCGTCGTGCGTGGCCACCCGCTGATGCGTGAGCGCACCGACCGGCCGAATGTAGAAAACGGGCGCGACGCCAGGGTCAGCTTGCAGCACAGCGTCGCCGTAGCGTTCCTCTTTGGCGCCGCCGGGCTCGCGCAATACGAGGCCGATTGCGTCACCGATGCGGCCGTGCGCGCGCTGCGAACAAGGGTTGTCTTCGAGGAAGACCCGGCGGCGCCGGTCGAGGCGGCCACCGTGATGCTGCACCTCGCCGACGGAACGGAGCTGAGCAAGCATATCCGGCATGGCCGTGGTACCCCGGGCCGGCCGATGAGCGACGCCGAGCTCGACAGCAAGGTGCGTGAGCTGGCCACTTACGGCGCCCCGTTTGTCGACGCTGCCGGGCTGATCGCGGCGGTGCGGGGCATCGAGGACGAGGCCGATCCGACCCGATTACTGCAGCTGACCGTGCCCGCCTGATTAGATCAAATCAGACCCGGGCGTGGGCGTGCGTTGCAACCCGAGAAGCCACCTTGGTCGGCAAGCGGTGATCCCGACCACTGTTCTCGCGAGGGCACGACAGTCTCCAAAACAATTCTTCGCGGTTCCACCATGCCGGCCGGCGCCACACGCTCCCTTGCGGCCTCGAAGACCTGGAACCATTCGGGCTACCGGCCGGGCTCGGTTGGCCAGCCTAGCTCAATCAACCAAGCAATGCCGAGATAGGAGGGAGAGATGAGCGAACAGCAGCGCGTCGCGATTGTTACCGGTGCCGCTGGCGGTATCGGCCAGGAAATTGTGCTCGGCTTGCTCGGCAAGGGGCTCGCCGTGGCTGCAACCGACCGAATTGCCCAAGGTCTCGCCGATCTGGCGCGCGCAGCGCAGCAGCGCCAACAAGGCGTCGACCTGATGACGATCGAGGCCGACCTCGCCCGCGATGGGACGGTTGACGATATCGTCGCCAAAGCGCGCGGCCGTTTCGGGGCTATCGATATTCTGATCAACAATGCCGGGGTCGGACAAGCGACGATACGAACCGACAACCGCCAGCGCCCGATCAAATTCTGGGAGGTGACGCCAGAGCAGTGGGACCTTTTTGTCGCTGTGCACACGAAGGCGCCGATGGCACTGTCGCGGGCCCTCGTCCACGACATGATGCGCCAAAAATGGGGCCGCATCGTCAATGTCACGACGAGCCTAGGCACGATGATCCGTGAAGGAGCCCCGACCTATGGTCCGTCAAAAGCGGCATTGGAAGCGTTTTCGGCAATCATGGCTAAAGACCTCGCCAGCACCGGCGTTACCGTCAACGTATTGGTGCCGGGCGGGGTCACCAATACCGGCATGGTGCCGCTGGAGGCCGGTTATGATCGGGCCGAGATGATCCAGCCTGAGGTCATGCCGCCGCCACTCAACTGGCTGTTATCGGACGCGGCTGGCAGCGTGACGGGACGACGCTTTCTCGCGGTGCATTGGGACCCGAAACTTCCGCCGGAAGAAGCCGCTGCAAGAGCCGGCGCCCCGGTCGCTTGGACCGAAATCGCGACAATGCCAATCGAACCGTCACGGCGTAGTTAACGACCCCCAAAAATCGACGCACGATTGCGAACCGCTCGATCACGCTGCCGACCCGGCCGCCGAAGACGTTCGCGAGGGCTGTGTCGCTGCACTGATGGTGTCAGCCGCCTTGTCGCCAAAATGCTCGCCGTGGCGGCCCGCGCGTTCTGGCGCACGGCCACAACGCCGAGAGAGAAGGCCGATCGTCGCCGGGATCGTGAAGACGGGTAGTGCTGCGATGTTTTCAAAGCCGACCCGGCAAGTCTGGCCGAGATACCTCCGTGCCGCCCCGGTGCAGGACACGAACGGCGGCCTTGAGGGAGGTTGGCGACACACCGCTGCCTTCGAGTTCGGCGGCGAGATCGATCGTGCACACGTTCTGTGCTTACTCGCTTTGGCAATAGGCCCGCGTCCCGCTGTAGCCACGGGTCAGCACCATATTCGCGAAGTCAATTGGATATTGCCCGGCCGACGAAAACATCGAGGATGCGTGCTGGGGCTGCACCGTCGGCACGAAGAGGAGAGACCACCGGCCGGTCCAGCGGTAACAGGCCGAGAGATTTGCGGCCCGGCCCGGAGCAATGTGCAGACCTTGCGCGAAGTTAAACTTCACCGCAGCCTCCCGCCTTGCCGGTTCACGCGGCCAAAATCGGTGCACGCTTATTTGATGCGGAGTAAGATCCCAAATTATTATAAGGCTGCCGTTCGGGAGCGGTTATTCGTGTTGGTTATCCGAACACTCTGGCCGTCAAAATCCCGCTTATTTGGGCTTGGTCGCGACAGCGCAGTGATAGGCCTGGGCAATGAAGAAGGTACCATCGCTCTCGGCCTGGGCGACGGCCTGGCGGAACAGCTCAGCCTCGGACGGGGTCAGAGCCGCGAGGATCTGGTGCTGGTAGCGTTCGATACGCTCCGATCCTGGGACCACCGAGACGAGCTGCGGAAAACACTTCAGCCCGGGCAGTCCGAGCGCGTGGAGCCGTCTATAAAAACTCGCATCTGCGCAGCCTTGCGGCGCCATCCCACCGCCGATGACGCCCGGAGCGTCGACCTTTGCCTTTAGCGCCGGATCGAGCGGTAGGTTGACCCAGAACGGCATGTCGACCGCGCGTACGACGATGCCGATCGGACCGCCGGGTCGGGTCACTCGCACGATCTCGGACAGCATCAGGTCGGCGTCGCCCTCCTCGAACACAGTTGACGAGAAGGCAACATCAACTCCCCCATCCGGCAGCGGCAGCGCCTCGGCGCGGCCTTCGCCGAAATCGATATGATCGAGCAACCCTTCGCGCCGGGCCAGGGCCTGTGCTTCGCGCAACAGATAAGGGTTCATGTCGCGGCCGATCAGCCAATTCGCGCCGGCGGTCCGGCGCGCCAGCTCGCGCATGATCACGCCCGAGCCGCAGCCGACCTCCAGCACGCTCTCGCCCGGCACGATAGCCAGCGCATCGAGCAGCGCGCGGATAACGGCGATGTAGCCCGAGCGGCCGCGCTCCTCCAGACTAGCAACGCTACCGAGAAGCGCCCCGCCGAGGGTGATTGTGCAATACTGCGCGGAGAGCGCCGGAATCAGCGGCTCCCATTGACCTGGTGACAAATCGAGCGGCAGCAGCACGAGCGGCGGTCCGGCACCGCGCACGCGAAAGGAGATCCCGGCGATTTCGCCCTCGCGCTCGCTCAGTTAGGCGGCCGGCGGCGCGTCGACGCGCTGGAGGAACTGCTCCATCGCCTCGCGGATGCTATCACCGCGCTCTGCAGCGATGTCCTCCCAGGTGTGCCCTGCGTAATCGTTGAGCACCGCCGCAGTGGCTTGCGGTAACTCCGACAGCGCAGCCCGAACCCGTTGTGGTCCCGGCCCATGGTCGCCGGTCACGATCAATAGCCGTTCGGCTAGTGGGTTGAGGGTGCGTGCGTCTAGGACCGCAGGGCATAACAGGGTCAGCGACGCGATGCGCTCCGAATTTCCGGATGCGAAGCCCTTGAGATCGGCCGAGCCGCGCCCGACGAAATGCGCGCTCGCCATTCCGAGATGATCGAGAAGCTCGACCAGGCCGGTCCCGACTGCAGGTTGATCCTGAGATTTTGTGGTGATTGTTATCACTGTTCCCCTCGTTTTCCGAGCGCGATCCTGCATCGGGAAACTGGAGCTGCCAACTGCCTGATCGATGGCTCACCCACTTGGGGTCCGTCGGCTCCAAAAAGTAGCTACCGAAAGCCGCGAGTTTTCGAGATGTCGGAGCCACAGAGTTCACTGCTGACTGCGCCTGGCGGCGAGAGGGGAACCTGCTCTCCGCCGGCGGTGACGCAGAGGCGATCGCCAAAGCGGCGACACGACCGCCGATGCGGTTCGTTGAATTCAAATCGGCTGAGCAGCTCGACATTCAGATGCTTCCTCGTGCCCGCGACCGGCTCGTCGCGGATCGCACCGCGCTGACCAATCGACTTCATGCGTGCTGATGCAGCGCGGCATCATTATTCCGCAGGGGCGGCGCAAGCTGAAACATGCGCTCGCAATAATCCTGGAAGGCAACGACGCCGCCCCCGCGCCCCGTTTGTGAGTGCTGATCAACGATATGCAGTGCGGATGGGACGAACTGGACCAGCGCATCCGGGTCGTCGAAGACGAATTCGCGGCGCGCGCCGCGAGGATGAGGCTGCGGGCGTGAAAGCCTGGCAGAACCGCTGCGGGGTCCTATCCGTGCAGGAAGCGACGCAGCGCCTCGCGGTTGTCGTGCTCGGCCTGCTTGGTAACGCGGGCATTCGTTACCCGATAGAAGCCGTGATACGCCCGCGGATACATGTGAAGCTCGACCGGCACCCCGGCGCGGCTCAGTCGATCCGCATAAATCATGTTTTCTTCGAGGAAGAGATCAAGACCGCCAACCGAAATGTAGGTCGGAGGCAAACCCGACACATCCGCCGCTCGCGCAGCCGCCGCATAAGGCGAGACATCGGCCGCGCCCGGCTCTTCGCCGAGCAGCGAACGCCAGCCGAAATAATTGTTCTCTTGCGTCCAGACAAACTCGCCGACGTAAGGATGCAAGTCCTTGCGCACCGCCGTGCGGTCGTCAATCATCGGATAGATCAGATGCTGAAAGGCGAATTTTGGTCCCTGCCGGTCGCGTGCGTAGAGTGCGGCGGCTGCCGCGAAACCGCCGCCTCCACTTTCGCCCTTGATACCGATGCGGGCGGGGTCAAGCCCGAGCTGGCCTGCATTCGCGTACAGCCAAGCGAAGACCGAGTAGATGTCCTCCAGTGGCGCCGGGTGCGGTGATTCCGGCGCGAGGCGATGATCAACGGAATAGATCGCGCATTTCAGCTCCGACGCGAAGAGCCTATTTTCCACGTCCTTCATTTCTGGCGCGCCCATCACGAAGCCGCCGCCATGGATGTGTACGATGACGGGCAGTGGATCATTGGACGTAATCGGGCGGTAGGCCAGTACGCGGATCGGCTTTGCGCCAAATGCGCTCTCGACATGGATCTCGTCGGTGGCGATATGGGGCAGGTTCGGCTTCGGCACTGCGCCGGCCGGTTCCAGCGCATTGGCGCGGCGCTGCGTCAAAAACTCAGCGGTCAGCGGCGGCAGTTGCTGAGCGAGCGCATCGCGCAATTCGGGATCGACAAGCTCGATTGTGCTCATGAGTGGCGGGCCGTCCGTTTGTGACCAAGCAAAACGATAAGGCAAATAACTAGCGCTGATCCAGGAACTGACCAGCGAGATACCGTTGCCGCTAATATAAACCCAATGGTTGCGATGCGGGAGAGCGCCGGCGAGGTTGTCAAACTCCCGGTCGCGCGGCGTAGGCGTTCAAAACCCCAAAAAAAATTAAGTCTCGATCCTCTGGTCGATCCGCGGTCCTTGCCGCGAGCGCCATCGCAGGTCGCCGAGGTTTGATTTGCGACGGCCAGTTTGAAAGCGAGGGCATCACCGGTAGAGCAAATCACGAAGGGCATAGACGCCCGGGCCGACCTACAATCGGTCGAGCCAAGTCCGGAATGGCGGTCGCCTCCGGCCCAAATGGACACGGGCAAGTGGCGACGGCCCTGCACCGATCGCGGAGCCTCGGCCTACCCGTACCGACGCAGGCAAAGCGCCGTATTCAGCGCGGCAGAGCCGGTCAACGGCCGACGGTGACACCTGCCGGGTATGCAAACGCGCGATTAGCCGTTGCTCAAATCGCTCAAGACAGCAACCGTGGCGCCCGCGCCGCTGGCAATCCGTTGCACGTCGGATAAGACCGTGTTGGGGAAGGTCCATTCAATGGAATTAGGCATCTATCACGAGTTTCCGGTGCTACCCGGCCGCAGCCAGGCCGAATGCTTCGCCGCCGGGTTCGACATCGTCGACGCCAGCGAGGAATACGGCCTCGACGTGATGTGGCTCGCGGAACTGCATTTCGACAAACGGCGCGCCCTCGCCGCCAGCCCGCTGGTCCTCGGTACCGCGATCGCGGCCCGCACCGAGAGGATCAAGATCGGGACCAGCGTGCAGGTGCTTCCGCTGGCCAATCCGCTTCGAATCGCCGAGGAAGCTGCGACCTTGGACCATGTCTCTAAGGGCCGACTGATCTTCGGCGTCGGGAGGAGCGGTGTCGTGAAGACCTACGAGGCGCTGAACATCGCGTATTCCGAAAGCAAGGACCGCGAGATCGAGTGTCTGGAAATTATTCAACGTGCTTGGCGGGAAGACAATTTCTCCTACAAGGGCAAGTTTTACGACATCCAAGACGTCACGGTCGTGCCGCAACCGGTACAACAACCGACGCCTGAAATCCGCATCGCGGCGGCGAGCGTCGAAGCATTCCCCGCGGCCGGCAAAGCGGGCCAAGGCCTGTTCCTGTCGGTGCGGCACGAGGACGTGCGGATGTTCAAGCAGCACATCGACGTCTACCGCAAAGCCTGGACAGACGCCGGACATCCAGGGGAGGCGCCCGTCTATCTCCGTTGCCCCGGTTTTGTCGCCAAAACCGATGCGGCGGCTCAGGAGGCCTACGGGCCCACGCTGATGCAGCATTTCCAGAACCAAAGCCGCCTGCTCGCCGACTTTTCTCGGCGGCAAAACAGCCCACCGGACCACCCGCGCTGGAAGACCTCGCAGCGTCTGACTGAAAT
>CAVYZU010000013.1:0-455289 GCA_963772965.1 uncultured Alphaproteobacteria bacterium | reverse complement strand
GACATTAAGAAATAGCGACATTTCCTGCATCCATGGTATGAAATTTTATTGAGTGTGGTCGCGATTTTACCGACTTTTAATCAGTAGGTCATGGGTTCGAATCCCATCGGGCTCACCATAAAATCAAAAACTTAAGGGCAGATCGGAAAAACGGACACAAAAACTGTCCGTACCAGATGCGGAAAAGCGGCTTCGCCGGGGCGTTCCGATCGGCCCAAATTGTGCCGATGCGAGGCTTCACAGCTTCTCTGATGTTTTGACAGATCGGCGTCGTCGCCGAGCGAACGGCCGCGGAAATACGTCAGAGTTGATGTGGACGCGTCCAGCATGGCATAGGTCGCGCGATCCCCTTCCCAGGGCGAAGAAGATGAAGAAGACGCTTGGCCGTCGGCCGCATTCGGCGATGGTGTTTGTGGACCTGGGACAGGAGCTATGCCGATCTCTCTTCCCGACCCGGCGCCGACCGACCGGCGGCGCAATCTAAAAAACGGCACACAAAACCAGGCCGCGCCGTCGCGCGACGCGGTACTCGCGGCCGTTTTGATTCACCTCGCCGCAATTCAAGAGCTGCTCAAGCACGACGCGGAGCTTAACGAGCGCGAAGGCGACGCGCTCGCGGAACTCGCCGATCGTTACAAATGCGGGCGAGCCGGAGCCAACGCCGGCGACGGCGAAAAGGGGACCCGGCGCGCCGGCGCGAGCGCACGGCCTTCCCGCGATCCCCGGCTATCACACCGAATCCGAACAGGCGGCGCGATCGGTCTCGTAATACCGGAACTCGAGGGCAAGCTCGACGGGACCGCGATCCGGGTGCCCACGCCCAATGTATCGCTGGTCTCGCTCGATTTGGTATTGGAGGCAAAAGCGACGGCATCGCAGATCAACGATGCAATGAAGGCGGCTAGCCAAGGGAAGCTTCGTGGCATCCTCGACTACAACACCGAGCAGCTGGTCAGCGTCGACTTCAATTACAATCCGGCCTCTTGCATTTTTGATGCGACACTGACCAAGGTCGTGGACGATGGGCTCGCCCACGTCACCGGCTGGTACGATAACGAGTGGGGCTTTTCCTGCCGCATGTTGGACACCGCCGCACTGGTTGGCAGCCTCTAAATCTAAAAGATTTGCGAGCCCCAGCACGCTTTCAAACGTTCGATAGATAGCTCGGGGTGAGAGGCTGCCGGGTGGAGTTTTGGCACCGATCTCAACGTTCCGCTTATAGGCGCCAACGCGGCGGTCGCGCATAACGCGGCAGTTTACCCTCATACTTCCCCTTACTCAGCGCTCCGCTGCGTCCAAGTCGTCACCGCCGACAGCGGTGGCAGCGCTGAATACGCGCCCTGTCGGGTGTGTAAAAGTGCAGGATACCGATCTTTCCCTCTCGAAGAGCGGCGTTGCGGCCGCCTTCGATCTGCAGCCGACTGGGACGACGACAAACTACGCCATCGACCTCGGCGGCGGACGCTCGGGAGCAGCGGCGGAAACTGCATTTTTGGCGGCGCGATTACAATTTGGAGGCTACCGGGCACAACGTCTTTGCCGAACATATGCCGTGCATTCACCATCTGCTCGACCGTGATGCAGCCGCAATCGGCGCCGCGGTGGAGTAGATCGCGCGGCGACCAGTAAGTCTCGATTTAACAGTTGAGGATGCAGTCCAAGAGTCCGCAGACGCGTGCAACGGCGATTGTCGCCCTCTTCGCCCCTCCTCCGCAGTATCGGGCTGCTTCAGCAAGAATTCGAGCCGTTCCGGCGGCCACGATCCAACCGCGAGGTTCGACCCTGAGCCGACTTTCAAAAATGACCGCGAGGCGTCGCCTGCTGGCGATTAGGGTGACGCTCAACGAGGTCGAGCGGATCACCATTTGAGCCGAGCCGGGACAGCCCAGTGTTCTGAGGCGCTGGCCGGTCGGAATTGGTGCCACAGCCAAAAGAGGCGCTGGGGTTCTATTTCGGTCTTGTGGTCGCGAGTCCGCTCGGTATCGGGCTTAATTTTACGCCGATTGATCCAATCAAGGTCCTCTGTAGGAGTACCGTGATCAACGGTGTAGTGGCGGTACCTGTGATGGTTATCCTGATGCTGATGACCGCGCAGCGACGAATAATGGGTGAGTTTGGTGATATGGCGCGAGCGGAGGGGGTCGCGGACCGCGATGGTCTTGAAGGTTACGCGGCCGAGAGGAAAGCTTGGCCAATGCGAAGCCGCTGGATTTAGTCGCGATCGGTCAGTCCAAAATCTTGCCCGGCCGCAAGTTCATCATAAAGCGCGGCGATCTCGTTCAACCGATCGATGACCTTCTTGTCGATCATCGCAGCTGCATAGCGTCGAGCCCTTTCCGCTTCCTCCCGGAAGAGCGTCGCATTAGTCGAAATCGTAGTGTTCGGCAGTGTCTCATCCATACAATTCCAACGCTCGGTCTGCACGGTGCAATCCACCCTTTCCGAAGGCGGGCCCTGGTCGAGACTAAAAGCCAGTCACGAGTTTCGGATGATGCGCTTGATTTCGTCAATCTCGGCGCCGTAGTCCTCCGCGATGCGGGAAGATGCGACCGCGGATCTTGGGTATCGGCTGCGGCTCCGGTGTTACTGCAGCATTTATCGCCGCGACAATTCTCACCCTAGTTGTAGAGAATACGCTTTATTCCACGCCCACAAGACCACCGCCCCGGGAATCTCCCTTGAGGTCCACATATAATAGGGATGGCTGATTTGACGATTACCACGCAATGCTGCGTCGCCGGCGGCGGCCCCGCCGGAATGATGCTGGGGTTTCTGCTGGCGCGCGCCGGTGTTGAAGTTGCTCTGCTGGAAAAACACGCCGATTTCTTCCGCGATTTCCGCGGCGACACGGTCCATCCTTCGACCCTTGAGTTGGTGTGCGAACTGGGACTCATCGATGAGTTCCTGAAGTTGCCGCATCGGAAGGTCGAGACGCTAACCGGTCAGGTCGGCGCCGAGCATCTTCAGATGGCTGATTTCCGCCATCTACCAACGCATTGCAAGTTCATCGCCCTGATGCCGCAATGGGACTTCCTCAACTTCTTTGCTCAGCAGGGTAGGCGCTACAAAACCTTCGACTTGCGCATGAACGCCGAGGCGACAGACCTGGTCGAAGAGGGCGGGCGGATCGTTGGGCTGCGCGCCAAGACGCCGGACGGCACGCTCACGATCCGATCGCAACTGGTGGTCGGTTGTGACGGACGTGATTCGATAATACGCGAAAAAGCGGGATTCGAAAGCCACGACTACGGCGCACCGATGGACGTGCTGTGGTTTCGCATGTCGCGCAGGGAGAGGGACAGAACCGATACTTTCGGCCATATCGAAGCGGGCAAGCTCATGGTGATGCTCGATCGGGGCGATTATTGGCAGTGCGCTTATGTCATTCCCAAAGGCGGAATTGAGCGCGTGAAGTCGGAAGGCCTCAATGCTTTCCGCAAGCGGGTCGTTGAGATGTCTCCGTTTCTGGCCGATCGTGTCGGCGAGTTGAAAAGCTGGGATGACGTCAAACTGCTCAGCGTCACGGTCGATCGACTGCGAAAATGGTGGCGGCCTGGGCTGATCTGCATCGGCGATGCGGCGCACGCAATGTCGCCGATCGGCGGCGTGGGGATAAATATGGCGGTGCAGGATGCGGTTGCCGCCGCCAACCGCCTAGCCAGCCCGCTCCGCAGCGGCGTTGTAACCGAGGACGATCTTCAGGCCATCCAGAGGCGGCGAACTCTGCCTGTGCGCTTTACCCAGTGGCTGCAGCTCACCATCCAGAAACAGATCATCAGCCGCGTTCTGGCAAGCCGGCAACGGCCAAAGCCGCCGCTGTTCTTTAAGCTCTTCGGCATATTTCCGGTTCTGCGACGCATTCCCGCCCGATTGATAGGGGTTGGGATACGGCCTGAGCACGTGCGTACAACGGAAGCCGCAGCCTCATAGTGTTCCGGACCGTCTAGATTTTTTATCGCCAATCGAGCTCGGTGGTCCCTGCCCCACCCCGCCCACCCTGTTCTCGATCAAATCTGTTATCAAGAACGCACAGGCGAGGGGAAGGGCGAGCTACCTCTTATGGGTGGTGGTGGCTTCTCTTTATAATCAGTGCAGCGGGCCGAGCGGTATTTGGTCAGCGAGGACGGCCGCGGCTTCACCCGCTGCGGATCTCGCGGTATTCGCGGCGAACGATGTCTAGCAATTCGATGGCTGAGGTGGCGGCGGTGGCGCTCTCGAAGGTTATCTCGCCGTGCTGCATCAGCATGACGCGGTCGCAGATTTCCAGCGTCTGCGCGTAATTGTGCGCGATCATTACGATCGCGATGTCGCCGCGCGCCTTTAGGCGCTCGATCAGTTCGATGATCAGCTGCGCTTCGCGCGCCCCCATCGCCGCAAGCGGCTCGTCGAGCAGCAGGATGCGCGCCTTGGAGAGCACCGCGCGCGCCACCGCGATCGCCTGCCGCTGGCCGCCCGACAAGGCGCCGACCTCGGTCTCGACCGAGGCCACATCGACACCGATCTCGGCGAGCGCCTCGGCTGCACGCCGCCGCATCGCACGGTGGTCCAGTAATCTTGAGCGGTCCCCAGTGCAGCAATTCGCGGTTGAGGAACATGTTGTGGTAGACGCTCAGGCCGTTGACGAGCGCCAGATCCTGGTAGACGCACTCGATGCCGAGCGCGCGGGCCTCGTCGACCGAACCAAGCTGCACCGGCTGGCCATCGACGTACACCTGCCCGGAATCCGGCTGGTGATAGCCGGTCAGGATTTTGATCAACGTCGATTTGCCGGCGCCGTTGTCGCCGAGTATGCCGAGCGTCTCGCCGCGCATGACCCGCATCGAGACGCCGTCGAGCGCGGTGACGGTGCCGAACACTTTGGTGATCCGGTCGGCCCGGATCGCTTCTGCCGCAGCCGTCATGTCGGCCCGGCGCCGCGCAGCCGCGCCAAATGGATGTTGGCGATCATCGCGATCAGGATCGCGGCGCCGATGATGATATCGAAGGTGAAGGCGTTGATGCCCTGCAAGGTGAAGCCGTCCTGCAACACGCCGAGCATGATGCCGCCGACGAGACCGCCGACGATCGTGCCGGCGCCGCCGGCGATCGCGGTACCGCCGATCACACCGGAGGCGACGCCGAGGAACATGATGTTGCTGCCGCCGGCCAGAGGGTCGATCGAGCCGACGCGAAACGCTTCGAGCAATCCGGTCAACCCGCCCAAGGTGCTGGTCAGCACGAAATTGCCGATCTTGATGCGGTTGATCGCGATGCCGGCTTCGGCGGCCGCGATGATGTTGCCGCCGATCGCCACCGTGTGCAGGCCCCAGCGCGTGTGACGCAGCACGACGTGCATGATCGCGACGATAACCAGCGCCCAGACGATTTCGGAATAGCGCCCACGCACCCATGATCCCGGTCAGCAGCGGACCGCCTGCCGTGCTCGCCGGATAGCCGCGCGAGATCGTCAAGGTTAGGCCGGTGATCAGGAACAGCATGCCCAAGGTCGTGATGAACGACGGCACGCTGAGCCCGATCGTGATCAGGCCGATCGATCAGCCCGATCAGCGCGCAGGCGGCGAGCGCCGCGAGGATCGCCAATGGCACCGGGAGGCCGAAATCGTGCACGTTTTGCATCAGGAACGGCGCCAGCGCGAAAACCTGCCCGACCGACAGATCGATCTCGCGGCAGATCAGCAGCATGATCTCGCCGCAGGCGATGATCACCGGCGCAGCGACGAACTGCGACACCGTCTGCACGTTCGCGTTGGTCAGAAAATTCTGGTTTGCGATCTCGAAATAGATGACGAGCGCCACCGATACGACGATGACGCTCGCCTCCGGCCGCAGCAGGAGCCCATAAGCCCGCTGAACGAGTCCATGAGGCCTTCCCGGCTCCGCCGCGCGCCCAGACGCGTCTCTTGGCGCGTCTGCGGACATCTCAGCCGCCGATTGCGCCGGTATGCGGGACGATCTGCGCTTCCTTGGCGCTGCCTTCGTAGCGCGTCTTGGTGTCGAGGTAGGGTGCCGACCGCGTCCTTGGTGACGAATTTGAGGCCGGTGTTGATGTCGGCCGGCCCGACCAGCCCGCCCGAGACCTTCCAGACGAACATCTCCATGACCGTGTAGAAGCCCTGCAGATAGGGCTGCTGGTCGATGACGAAATCGAGGAAGCCGTCATGCACCGCTTCCAGCGATTGCGGCAGCAGATCGTAGCCGCCGGCATGCACGCCTTTCGACGGCAGGTCGTACTGCCGACTGATGAGCCCGCAGTTCATCGTGTCGCCGCCGCCGACCCCGAACATGCCTTTGACCTCCTGGTTGCCCGAGATAATAGGCCTGGATCTTCGACAGCCCGGCGTTGGCGGACGGGATCGGTCGCGATCATCGCCGCCTGGATGTTGGCGCCGGATTTCTTGATCGCATCCATGGCGCCGTCGACGCGCGGCTGCAGGTTCAGCTGGCCGGGCGTCGCGATAAAGATCGCGACCTTGCCGGAGCCGACGAGCTTGACGATGCGCTCGCCCATCATCTGGCCGGACAGGAACAGATCCTGGCCGATATAGGCGAGGCGCTTGTTGCGTGCGCGAATCGGCATTGTAGCTGAACACCGGGATGCCGGCGGCGAGCGCGTTCTCGACCGGCCGGTCGAAGCCCTTCGGATCGACGAGGCAGACTGCGATCGCGTCGGCCTTGCCGGCGATCGCGGCGTTGAACGCGTTGACCATCTGCGCCACATCGGAGGTCTCCGACCCGGTCCACTGATAATCGACGCCGAGCAGCGCGCAGGCATCCTGAATGCCGTACTGGCACGGGACGAAGAACGGGTTCGATGTCACGTGATTGACGAAGACGAATTTCCAGCGCGGATGCGGCGGGAACGGCCCGCCCTCCGCCGCACCCGCGGGCCCGGCCGCGCCGGCCAAATACGCCGCGGCCGAGCCGGCAGCGACGCCGCGCATCAGCGCGCGGCGCGGCAACGACCCAGCGATGTCGCGCGAGCCTCTGGTCATGTCGCATCCTCCCTTTGGGCCTCGTAGGCGTAGATCGAGCCAAACATAACCGGCCGCGCCGGCGCGGTCACGCGGACGCAACCTATGACGGCATCATGAACTTTCCTCGGTTTGGATAGCTCAAGTGATCTGTTTAACGCAGCGGGGAGGGCCGGGCCAAAGATGGCGCCTGCCCTTTACGAACCTCTTTGGACGGCCTAGACGGGCCTCGGCGACCGCTGTGGGGCAGGTCCACCCAATGCTCGGGGACAGAACCGAAGGTCCGCTTCTTAAAGACGAAGCTGACTTTCATACTTGTCTGTTGCGGGTCAGCAGGTGACCCCGCGCTGTGGAGGGCGTGATCGGACTCAAGGAGCGAGCCATGCACACCATCACCCCATCGTCTGTCGGCTTTACCAAGGCTCCCTGGAACAAAGGCCGCCTTATCGGTCAGAAACGTCCGCTGAGACCGAGGGAGGTCTGGGCAATTCGCGTCCGGCTTCAGCTTGAAAAGCGCAAAAGGGACCTCGCTCTGTTCAATCTCGCTATCGACAGCAAGCTGAGGGGTTGCAATCTCGTGCAGCTCCGGGTGAACGACGTATGCATCGGCGGCCGGGTACAGGACCGCGCCACGATAATCCAGCGGAAAACCGGGAGGCCGGTCCAGTTCGAAATAACCGAACAAACCCGGGCGGCAATCCGCGACCGGCTAGCCGATACCGCCCCAGGGAACAGCCAATACCTCTTTCCGAGCCGCTTTCATGACCAGCCGCATTTATCCACGCGGCAGTACGCTCGCATCGTCCATAGCTGGGTCGAATGCGCGGGGCTCGGCATATGGAACGCACTCGATGCGGCGGACAAAGCTGGCGCAGATTTACAAGAAGGCCGGCAACCTGAGGCCGGTGCAGCTGCTTCTGGGACACGCGAAGGCTCGAAAGTACGGTCCGCTATCGGCATCGAGGGTTGACGATGCGCTCAGCATCTCGGAGCAAGTCGAGCTCTGATCGCAGCGACTGTCTCCGGCAGGGCCGCTGTCCTTGCCCTAGGGGACCTTGGGCGGAGCGCATCCGGCGTGGCGCCATTATCGCGGACATATGACTCTGGCGCGTCTTCTAAAGCGCGAAGGCGGGCTGTGCCCCTGGCAGGCCGTCCAACGCCATCAGTGCAGCGGTCAACCCTATTCCGCAGGGTGTTTCCAGCTTCTCAACGCATACGATCGGCGTCCTGGGTCAGTGTGGTCGCGACGCGGAAGCGCGCGGCCAGGCGCTTCGCCGTCGCTTCCCGCCGCATCCTCAGCGCCACCCCGTCTGCGCGCGCACGTGCAAGCACCGCGGGCGGCGCGGTCGCCGGGGTGCCGCTGTCGAATGGCGGTTCGGGAGCGTATGCGATATCGAGCTGGATGCGCTGCGCCGCCTCGACGCCGCACAGCTCCGAGACCAGCCTGAGCGCCCCGTCGATTCCGGCCGTGACGCCGGCGGCGAAAATCCATTTGCCATCGACGACGACCCGCTCGTCCAAGGCCGTGGCGCCGAACAGCGGCAGGAGATGATGCGAGGCCCAATGCGTCGTGGCGCGCCGGCCGCGCAGCAGGCCGGCAGCCCCCAGCAGCAACGCACCCGTGCAGACCGAGAGCACCTTGCTTGCGCCAGCGGCTTGTGTCCGGAGCCAGCCGAGCACGGCCGCATCGTCCATGAGCGCCTCCTGCCCCGCGCCGCCCGGCACGTGCAGTACGTCCAGGCGGGGCGCCTCGGCGAGCGTCGCGTCGGGTATGAGGCGCAGGCCCATCACGTCGCGCACGGCCCCGGCGGTACTGCCATAGAGGCGGTGCCTGGCGCCCGGAAGCCGTGACAACACCTCAAATGGGCCCGTGAGATCGATCTGGTCCAGGCCTTCAAACAGCAGCGACCCAATTTCGATGGTGCGGGCGGAACGGCTCATCGTCCCGTCCTCAGCCGAACGAGACCGGGCCGACCGCCCCGTACCAGTGCTTCACCTTCTCCCGGTTACGTTCGTCCATGTAGAAAAAGTGGGTCATGGTCGGCCGGACGACCGGGCCGCCATCGTCCGGGGTCATTATCACCACGCCGCGGAATATCTTGAGCAGGCCACCGTCCCAATATTCCCTCACCTCGTGAAGGGCAGTGAAGCCGGTGTCGATGAAGGCCTTCAAGTTGGCGCGAATTGCCTCGCGGCCGTGCCAGTCGGCGACGCCCAGATTGCAGACGGCGTCCTCGACGAAACAATTGAAGCCGGCGCCAAAGGTCTTGTCGTCAATCTCCTTCCACATGGCGAGCAGCCACTCTGGAGCCGGCGTCTTCTCGAACGTTTGCCTGGTCATCGTACTCCTCCAGTGAACTCGTGCCGAGAGGCTCGACACGGCTGAGATAAGCGGGCATTGATTGGCGATGTCGCCAAAGACCCCTCTGATCTCGCCAATGGCCACCCGTGCCGTCGAGGTGCTCGCCTTCCCCGAGGTGCAGCTGCTCGACATTGCCGGGCCATTGCAGGTGTTCAGCTCGGCGAACGAGCGATGCGCCGAGCGTGGCTTGCTGGCGCCCTACGCGCCCCGGGTCGTCGCATCCACGCCCGAGATCACGGCGACCGCTGGACTTTCCTTCGCCGCGACGCCCCTGCCGCCTCTCACCGACGGGATCGACACGCTCGTCGTGGCGGGCGGTCAGGGCGTGATGCGCGCAGTCGACGATGGCGGGCTGGTCGGCTGGGTTGCGAGTTCGCGGGGCGAAGGCGCGTCGCGTCGCTTCGGTCTGCACCGGCGCGTTTATGCTGGGCGCTGCTGGCTTCCTTGACGGTCGCCGCGCCGTCACGCATTGGGAATATTGCGACCGGCTGGCATCCCGTTATCCGCTCGCTCGCATCGATCCAGATCCGATTTTCATCAACGACGGCAACGTTTGGACTTCCGCGGGCGTCACCGCCGGGATCGATCTGGCTATGGCGCTGGTGGAGGAGGATCTCGGCCGCACGATCGCGCTTGCCGTCGCCCGGCATCTGGTCGTGTTCCTGAAGCGGCCGGGAGGACAGGCGCAGTTCAGCGCCGCGCTGACCCTACAGGTGTCGAACGACCGCTTCGCCGATTTGCACGCCTGGATGGAAGACAATCTGGCCGATGACCTGTCGCTGCGCCGACTGGCCGCACAGGCCGGCATGAGCGAGCGAAGCTTTGGTCGCCGCTATCTCGAGCAGACCGGCATGACACCCGGCCGCAGCGTCGAACGACTGCGCGTCGAAGCGGCACGCCAGCTCCTTCTCGATACGCGTCTCCCTATGAAACGCGTGGCGACCCGCTGCGGCTTCGGCAGCGAAGAAACGATGCGCCGCGCCTTCTTGCGTGTCCAAGGCGTGGGGCCAAAGGACTATCGCGATCGATTCAACTGAACTCCGTGCTCAAGGGAGCGGCTCATCGCTCTGTGGCCGATATTCCAGTCGCTGGCTGGCCAGCCGGGACGCGTCGGTGGGCAGGACAACCAGCCGTTCTCGCGATCTGCGGTGGTTATTACCTTCGGCCAACGGAAGCGTACTGGCAGCAACCACCCCACCCGGCCGTCGCCCGGGCTTGATTGCAAGGCCTATCCTGCTTGCAAGGTCTATCAAGGGGCACGTTGAGCGGGTCCCGCCGGCCAGGCGAGCGTCCGCCGTCGGTCGGGTGAAAGGGCCTTCGTTGGAACGCGCGCCAACGCGCGAGACGAGCCGAATCCGGCCGAACCGCTCGTGATTGATTTGTTATGAAAGCGGCGAGCTGGACGCGGCGCGCAGCTTTCTCTCCTCATGGCTTGCCACTTATCCACGGGTTGACTTTTTTATGGCCATTTGAGCTGGCACCTTTCGCTGTGCGAAATCCAGGCCGGCGATTGGGCCCAAGCGCAGCGGCGGTATCGGGACGCCCTCACGCTGGGACCGGCACAGTGGCGGGCCGCAACAGAAAATGTCGGATGGGGCGGCGTTTTTGTGGCGCTCCGAGCTCGCTGGTGAGCCGACCTGCACGTCATCCTGGCACTGGCTGTCATGGGCGATGACGCCGGGCTCGATGCCCGTGCTCGTCAAATGGATGAGCTGGCGCGCGAGGGGCGACCCGTCCGGCTCTTACCTTCCGGTGCTGGCACGTGGTTTCGCGGCGTTCGAAGGCGGGGATTTTACCGGCGCGATCGAGGCACTTGCGCCGCTGGCGGGTCAGAACGAACGCATTGGCGGCAGCCGCGCGCAGCACGATCTGATCGAGTTCACCTTGTCTCACGCCAATCGGCTGGAGGAAGCGCGGCGTCAGCTCAGCATCAGGATGTCGGGTGCTTCCGGCGTTCCCGTCATGGGGGTTGCAGCGGAGCATTGACCGGGGGATCGCCCTTGGTCGCCAGATTTTAAATTCCGGTGACCGTTAGGCTAGCTGTTTGAGACTGGCTCGCTTCGTTCGAGTGATATGGCGGCGGCTAGGGCAACCGTGGCGATCGTAAACATCACGGAGGCGGTGCGGAGCGATTCGTGAGATAACCGCCCTGGAAAATGGTGCACGCGCTTGATCCGGGTGATCGAGGCGGCGGCTTCGATCAAAACAAGATCACCGAGGAATCTTGATGGTACATGACGATCCGCGCCATTCCACCGCGGCCGCACCAGTCCAGTTCCCCGATAGCCCGTTGTCGCGCGTCATCCGACAACCCCTGATCCTCGGGCTCTTTCTGCCGGTGCAAAGCGGCGGCTGGTCGGCATCGCTGTTGCCGCGGACCACTAATTGGACCTTCGATTACAACGCGGCGTTGACCCGGCGGGCGGAACAGCTGGGGTTTGACCTGGTCTTTGGTCTTGCTCAGTGGACGAGCAAAGGGGGCTACGGCGGCATCTCGAAGTATCGCGAGGACTTGCTCGACCCGTTCATCGCCGTGACCGCGCTCAGCGCGATAACCGAACGGATTCTACTGATCTCCACGATCCACGTGCTTTTCGGACCCTGGCATCCGCTGCACATAGCGAAGTTCGGCGCCACGATCGATCACATCTCGAGCGGGCGTTGGGGGATCAACGTCGTCACCGGCTACTCGCCCCGCGAAGCGCGCATGTTTGGCGGTCATCACATCGAGCACGACCGCCGCTATGAGATGGCCGGGGAGTTCGTCGACATGCTTTGCCGTCTCTGGGGCGCCTCAGATGACCTGACTCTGCAAGGCACGTTCTGGTCTGTGGAGAAGGCATTCGTAACGCCGAAGCCGCGATTTGGGCGACCCGTGCTGGTGAATGCGACGGGCTCACAAGCTGGGATCGAGTATGCTGCCACGCGTTCGGACTTGGTCTTCATCACGAGCCCCGCCGGACATGAGATCGACGCCGCGTTGGCCGCGCTGCCGGCACACAACGCGATCATCAAAGGCGCCGGTGCCAAGCGTGGCCGGGAGCTTCGCACGATCATCAACCCGATGATCGTGTGCCGCGAAACCGATGGCGAGGCGCAGCGCTACCACCAAGTTATCCTCGATGCGGCAGATCGAGGGGCGATTGAAGGCTTCGTCGCACACCAAAGGGGAGGGGACGCGGTCGCCTGGAAGGCGCATGGCGATACGCACCGCGCACTCGGCGGCAACATTCAGATCATCGGCAGCCCCGAACATGTTGTCGACAAGCTTATTGGTCTCAAGCGGGCCGGCTGCGACGGGATCCAGGTGGCCTTCTTCGACTTCGCACCGGATCTCGAGTTTTTCGGGAATGCGGTGCTGCCGCTGATGTGCCAGGCAGGCCTGCGCATATAACCGGAAATTTGCGGCACATCATTGCCGTTGCGCGTGTGGTTATCCATCCGAGAGAGCTGCTACACGCGTTACCGCCTGGGCCTTATTCGATGAGTACGCCCTTGATGCTCTTGCCGGGAACGTTCGGCAGTTCGTGCTGGTGGACGAGGGTCACCTTGGCGTTCTTCGACTTCGGCGCATCCAGGAGGACGCTACTGAACGGCAACAGAGGATGCGTTTCATCGAGTCCCTGTCCTTCGGTTAACGTATGCGGGGTCAGGCTCCTGCCTGTGAGCGGTGGAGCCATTCGTCCAAACCGATGCGGCCGAGGCGGGCTTGCACGCCAATGCGAAACTGCGTCTACTCGGCGATGGCCGGAGCGCATCTGCCGCTGATTGCATCACATTCGGCAGTCGACGGCGCTGGGAAATGCGAGGGGCGGCGGCTGATTAGAGAGAACGCAGATGCAAGCGGATTACGTGATCGTCGGCGCCGGGTCGGCCGGCTGCGTCCTGGCCAACCGTCTTACCGAGGACCCGACCATTAGCGTGATCCTGATCGAGGCCGGCGGAAGCGATTGGAACCCGTTGATCCATGTTCCGGTCGGCTACATGAAACTGCTTGACCACAAGCAGCTAACTTGGGGCTTCAATGCCGAGGCCGACCCGGGCACTAACGGCCGCGCCATTGCCTATCCGCGGGGCCGGGTGCTCGGTGGCTCGTCCTCGATCAACGGGCTGATCTACATCCGCAGTCAACCGGAAGACTACGACTACTGGGCTCAGCTCGGTAATCGCGGCTGGGGTTGGGATGAGGTCCTGCCGTTCTTTAAGCGCGCCGAGCGGTGGACAGGCGACGAGGCCGAGATTCACGGGACCCAAGGGCACCTCACCACCTCGCCAATGACCGAGCAGCCGGATGCTTGCCATGCGATTGTCCGGGCGGCGCAGGAGCTCGGTCTCGAATTCCGGTCCGACGTCAACAACCTGCCGCGTGGCGCCGGAGACTCGATCGGCTGGTGCCAGCAGACCCGGGGCGGACGCCGGCGCGCCAGCGCTGCCGTGACCTATCTCCGCCCGGCGAAAAGGCGTCCCAATCTGCAGATCGTCACCAATGCGCTCGTGCGCCGGGTGATGTTCGACGGCAAGCGCGCAGTGGGGGTCGAATTCTCTCGCCAGTCGGGCCTTGAGCGCGTCGACGCGACCTGCGAAGTGGTTCTTTCAGCCGGCGCAATCGGCTCGCCGCATCTACTGCAGCTATCGGGCGTCGGCGGGCCTGAGGTGCTGCAAAAGGCCGGTATTGCAGTGCAGCATGCTCTGCCCGGCGTCGGCCAGGATTTCCAGGACCACTACATTGCGCGCATATCCTGCTACGTCCGAGGCCTCGAAACTCTCAACGAGCGCGCCCGCGGTCTCGGCTTCGCCAACGAGATCATGCGCTACCTCGTGCAGGGCAAAGGTATGATGACCTTCGGCGCTTCGCTTTGCGCCGCATCCGTCAAGGTCCTGCCCGAGTTGGCCACTCCGGACGTGCAATGCGTCTTCGCGCCCGCGAGCTATAAACCAGGCCTCATCCGCAAGCTTGATGACCGGCCGGGTATTACCGGTGGACCATGGCAAATGCGGCCGCTGTCGCGCGGTTATGTGCTGGTCCGCACCCCCGACCCGCACGATCAGCCTGCGATCAACCCACGTTACCTCGCCGAGGACACCGATCAGCGCGCGATCGTCGGCGGGCTCAAATTTCTGCGGCGCCTGTTCGCCGCACCGGCGCTCGCCGAACACATTATCGAGGAAAGCTTGCCGGGACCGACCGTGCAGAGCGATGACGAGTTGCTCGATTACGCGCGCTCGAACGGTTCGACCGTCTACCACGCGAGCTGCTCGTGCATGATGGGCAATCACGGCATGTCGGTCGTCGATGACCAGCTCCGGGTTCATGGGCTTGAGGCACTGCGGATCGTTGACGCATCAGTGATGCCGGCGGTCAGTTCGACGAACACTAACGCGCCAACGATCATGATCGCCGAGAAGGGGGCCCAAATGATCAAGGATAGCGCGCGGGAGAAGCTGGCGGCTTGACCCCCGAGCGCCGCTTGCTGCGACGTGATCGGCGCAGGCCAGCGGTCAGTCGCATTGATTGGCCACGCGCACGGAGAATTGGACATAAAATGGCGAATTCGCGTCGACTCCCACCGTTCGACTCGACCGCGACCGATCCACGAGATTGGATGCTTAGCCGATTGCGGCCGCCTCGCCGACTTCAACGGCCGGCGCCGGGGCTTCCAGTGCAGCGGCGATCGCCTTGCGTCGCGCCAGGGTCAGCGCCAGGAAGCCGATCGACAACACCGCACCGATCGCCAGCGGGGAACGCAGGCCGAAATGCGTGCTGGCAGTGCCCATCGCCACCGCGCCGAGCGACGGACCGGCGCGGAAGATCATGCCGTAGAGCGCCATCACCCGGCCCGACATACTGTGGTCGACCGATGCCTGGATCAGTGTCTGTGCGCCGATCCCGGTAATCACCATCGCCGCCCCGGCGACAAACACGCACGGCAAAGCCAGCAGGAAGTCGTCAGTGGCGGCGAAGGCGACAATGGCGAGCGACATCAACAGCGTGTTGGCGAGCACGACTGTCGTCAGGCCGCTGATCTGCGAGCGGATCAGCATCCAGGTGCCGCCGCAGATCGCGCCCAAACCCACTATCGAGGTCAGCGTCGCCAATCCCTGCGGCCCGCGATGAAAGACATTGTCGGCAAACCCAGGGAACAGCTCGATAAAGCCACGGGTGCCGATCGTCGTCACCGCGAACAGCAGCATCATCGGCGCCATTCCCTTGTGGCGGCTGACATAGGAAAAAGCGTCGAGCGAGGCGCGCACCGCGTTCTGGGCCGCCCGCATCGGCAGCGGCGGGAGGTCGCGCAGATTGGCGAGCGAGATCTGGAAAGCGATATAGCCGACCGCGTTGGCGGCAAAGGCGGCGGCGATGCCAACGCGCGCAATCAGCACCCCGGCTATGGCAGGGCCAATAAACCGCGCCGAATTGAACACGATCGAGTTGATCGCCAGCGCCGATGGCAAAGCCGCGCGGTCGACCAGGGTCGGGATCAGCGCGAGCCGCGCCGGCTGGGCGATACCGTTATTGATCCCAAGCAGCAGGACCAACAAGAAAACGATATGGATCGTGATCAGGTCGGCCCACACCAGCAACGCTAGCAGTGTCGCGCTAAAACATCCATAGAGCTGGGTGATGCGAATGATGCCGACCCGGTCGCGGCGGTCGGCGAGGACGCCGGCAAGCGGGCTCAAGAACACGACCGGCAGGAACTCGGCAAGCGAGACAAGGCCGAGCCAAGCGCCCGAATGCGTCAGGGTCCAGGCCAACCAGCCAACCGAAACACGCTGCAACCAGCTGCCGATCAAACGAGATACCGTTGCCGCTGATATAGACCCGATAATTGCGGTGCGAGAGGGCACCGGCGAGGTTGTCGAACCCCCCGGTCGTGCGGCGCAAACGGTCAAAATTTAACAAAAATCACGCCTCTATCCGATAGCCCAACTGCCGCCTTGCCGCCCGGCCATCGTAGGTTGCCGGGGATTGGTCTGCAACGGCGGTTGATATCATCGGCGCCACCGGCCGGGCAGATCGGGAAACCGCAGGTATCCACCGACCCGGTTGTTGCTCGATCCTCGCAAAAATCGCCGTTGAGGGGTCAGCAGCGCCAGTTTGGCGTGAGACCATTGCCGGCCGCATCGCGCCCAAACCCGTGCTTGGGGTGACGACGAGTGGCCCTTCAAGAGAAGATGGCCGTACACGCTTTTGCCCGGCGGTGAGGCGTCATGACATCCGCCTCCGACGCCGATCCGATGGCATGCTGAAAATTTTACAGAACGACCTTAAGGGTTGCTGACCGGTGGCTGGGCGGCGAACGCGGCGACCACTTTCTCGATTTCAGCCGGACGCGGAGCGTCTGGCGAAAAATCCGGATGGTGAATGCGCTCGCCGGGCCCAAGAAACCGTCGCTTTAACCGATCAGCGGGACCGCCGTCCCGGCCTCGGCGCACCCCGTACGGTTCGAGGGTAGCGGTCAACGCGCGGTTCTGAAAGATTGTGCTGCACGGGCGGAGCCGAGACGGAATCCGATGCAAATATCACAGGGGTGATGGGGCCATGGGCAAGCTCGAAGGGAAGATTGCGCTGGTCACCGGATCGGGGCGCAATATCGGCCGTGCGACGGTGCTGAAGCTGGCCAGCGAAGGTGCGCATGTCGTGGTCAACGCCCGCTCCAATCAGCAGGAGGCTGAGACCGTCGCGCGTGAAGCCCGGGATCTCGGGGTCAAGGCGATCTCCATTCTCGCCGATGTGGGCAAAAAGGCCGAGGTGGAGGCGCTGGCGGCCCGGGCGCTGACCGAGTTCGGCCGGGTCGACATCCTGATCAACAATGCTGCGATCCGGCCGCACAAGCCGTTCACTGAAACGACCGAGGCAGATTGGGAGTTGATCCGGAGCGTGGTTCTTGACGGCCCGCTCTACCTGACGCGGGCGCTGATCGAGCCCATGGTCAAGGATCGCTACGGGCGGATTTTGTTCTTCGTCGGGGACGGCGCGATTTCCGCTCGCGGCAGTGGCCGCACTCATTTATCTGCAGCGAAGATGGGGTTGATCGGCGTGGCGCGCGGGCTCGCCTCGGAATTCGCTCGCCATAACATCCGGGTTAATGTCGTTTCACCGGGCAGCATCGATACGCGGCGCGACCATCCGGAGTGGTATCAAGGTCGTCTGCCCAACGCCGCCGGCGTGCCGCTCGGCCGGCAAGGCAGCGTCGACGAGATTGCCGCGACCTGCCTGTTCCTGGTCAGTGAGGATGGCGGCTTCATCACCGGCCAAACGATCCACGTTAATGGCGGCGCACACTATTACTGATGTGAGCGGGCGGTCGCCGATCATAAAACAGCGGATTCCTAGAGGAGGCGATCGGCAGCGCGAGCTACGCTGGAACTGCTTGCTCCGTCTCTTCCAAAGCGCCGGGGTGGAGCACACCTTGCCGCCTTGCCGTCCTGGCTATACGCCATATAGCGGCAGGCCGTCCCGTCGAAATCGGTCCAGAAATTGACGAGCCGCGCGTATGGCCAAATATCAGCGGCGCCACCCCGGGCTGGCGCTATCGCAGACCATCGCGCCGGGCCACGCCGGCGCGGGTTACGGGATCACCGACCCGGAAAGACGGGCTACTTGAGCAAAGCGAGCCAGGATTGACGACGCGAAAGCACGTACACCCACCGGCAGGGGTATAGCTGCGGGGCGGCGCCTTTCTCAGACCTTCTCGATCAGCTCCATCTGCGCACCGTCGGGCGCGCGCAACCCAGCAGACATGCCGGCCGTTGTTGAACCGCTCTTCGAGGATCTGCTGCGCCGTTCTTTTTAAAGTTCGCCAGGGCGCCGGCGTAATCGTCGGTCTCGATCGCGATGTGCTCGATGCCGACATGCTGCTCATGGTTCTGCTTGGCGTTGATGGTCGTCACGTTGAGCTGCACGCCGTGCAGGTCGAGCTGGCAGCCACGACCGGGAGTTTCCCGCTTCACGGTCGCCCCGAAATTGTCGATATAGAACTTTGCGACTTTCTGTGGATCCTCTCTGGTCTTGATGTGGACGTGCCCGAGTTGCATGGCCATGACCGTTTTCTCCCGTTGAGGATTTTCCCAGGCAGTGCGAGGGGTGCCTGCCATCCCAGCCTGGCAGCAGGAGCAGAGGAACTCAACCGATATTCGCCAGACAGGCGATGTTTCGGGAGCAGGATCGCGCCTTTCACCGGTTTGGACACGCAAAATGCCGCCGCTCCCAACGGGTCCATCCCAGCCGCGGGTCGACTCCTTCCAGGCTTTCTTGATGCTACCCGTCTTGGTTGATGTAGCGGTCGCCAAACCCCAACTCTCTGCAGCAATGCAGTTCCGGAAAGAAGATCTGAAATGGGTACGAGCGGTAGTCGCGATGCCCTGTCAGCGCTGAATGCACCGATGGCGAGACTGATCGCAACGCATCGAGCGAGCTGGCAATGTCAAAAGAAATTGGCAGGCGAGTGCTCGCTGCAACAATCATCCCCGTCGCGTTGCGGTAGAACGCCGGTGTTTAGGATCGAGGAGAGAAACGGCGCCTAAGCGACGCCGTCTCCATCGAAGCGCCACACCGGGATGCCGAGCTTCTTGGCCTTGTCGGCGAGGTTGGCGGAAATGCCGGAGCCGGGGAAGGCGACGACGCCGATCGGCAGCACCGCGAGCATGCGGTCGTTGCGCTTGAACGGAGCGGCGCGCCCTTCACGGGTCCAGTCGGGCTTGAAGACGATTTGTGGAACTTTGCGATTGTCGGCCCAGCAGGCGGCGATGCGTTCGGCCCCGCGCGGGCTGCCGCCGTGGAACAGCACCATGTCGGGATGCTTGGCGCGGAGCTTGTCGAGAGCGTCCCAGATGCGGGTGTGATCGTTGCAGTCGGTGCCGCCGGTGAAGGCGATGCGGGCGCCGGCGGGAGCCAGCACTTCGGTATCGGCGCGGCGGCGGGCGGCGATAAATTCGCGGCTGTCGATCATCAAGGAGGTCAATGCCCGGTGATTGACCATCGATCCGGCGCGCGGGCGCCAGGCATTGGCGGTCGTGGCCTCGTAGAGTTCGGCGGCGTGGTCGCGGACGAATTCGAAAGCGTTGCGCCGTTCGATGAGGCTGAGGCCCTGAGCGATCAGGCGCTCGAGCTCGACCGATTTGACCTCGGAACCGTCCTGTTCATTCTGGCCGCGGCGCTGCGCCTGCTCGTTGGTGTCGAGTTCGCGCTCGATGCGGTCGAGCTTGCGGTGAAACAGGTTGACGAACGACCACAGGAGATCGGCGAGATCGTCCTCGAGGCGGGTGTTGGTCAGCATGGCGCTCAATGCTTCGACCGTGGCGTCGAGCTGCGCCTGGACGGTATCGGGCTCGGGCATCGGACGCGGATCCGGTTCGTCCTGGCCGGCACGATGGCCGTAGAGGGCCAGTTCGTCGAGCAGATACCCGGTCGGCGAGATGGTCTGCGGTTCGCTGTCGGCGTCCGTGTCGGAAAAGGGAAAAGTGTTGTCGTTGCGTGACATGGCGGGTGCCTTTCTGGCCGGAGGATCAGCCGCGCCTATCGCGGCCTTCACGGCGATCCCCTTGCCGGAGGCGGAGACGGTTTTGCACCCCCGGGGTCCCCACGCGACCTGTCGCGTGGGGTGGGCGCCTAGGGCTGCAGCATCGCGGAGGATGGCGCGGGGCAACTATTTTGTTTCGCGATGCAAAGCCGGGCTGGCCGGACTTCCTCTGCAAGACCTGTGGTCATCTCCGGCCAGCCCGGCGGCGGAAAATAGTTGCTCCGCGCCATTGCAAACCAGCTCAGGGCGGCCCCTTTGCCGCCCGGCGGCTCCGGCAGATCACCGCCCGGGAAGGCCGCTTTGCGCGGCACCTCCGTCCGGCTCAAGGCAAACCGCCGGCGTGACCCGGCAGCCGTTCTTTCCTTCCGGCGCGACACCGGTCGCACCGCATATCGCTCGATACGATCAGCACGGCAGTAGGATGGGCGGAAAACGCTGCAAATCGGCCGGAACGAATTGATCCGCAAGACGCGCGCGCATGATGTCGGCGCCCGAGACGGCAAAGATCGAGGTTGAAGTCGCCGTGGATCGGTACGAGCTCGCGGACATCGATCCCGACAGCTGCTCCCCGTTCGCGCAGACGCTTCGCTGCCTTGAGGCCGGCCGCATCGTTGTCGCGCGCGACATAAAGGCGGAGGAGGGCAGGGGGCAGATCGAGGGCGGCGAGGTGGTTGGCCGAGAGACCGGCGATCATCGGCATTGACGGCAGCACCGACTTAAGCGCCAGCATGGTTTCGATGCCTTCGCCGGCCGCCAGAATCTCGAGAGGCGGTGTCGAAGCGGACGCCGTTGCCGAGCAGATGGCCAAGGGCCCGCCGCGGATCGGCGAGAGGTGCCTTGGCCAGCCTGTTGCGATCGATCCAGGTGCGCAGAACGCCGCTGATGGAGCCGTCGAGAGCGGTAACGGCGGCGAGTAGGGCGGGCCACAGCTCGAGCGGCGCGTCCTCATCGGTGCGATAGTAGACCGACGGGTGATAGCGCAAGGCGGGCCAGTCGAGCGGGGCGGTGATACCGCGGGCGCGCAGATAAGCCTCGGCTGGCGTGCCGGGCACCGGCCGGCCGGCATGAAAGAGGCGTCGGGCGGCTTCGGCTGATCCGCCGGCGACGTACGGCATACGGCCCGGATGCGCTGGTGAAGGCATGGCCGGACGTGGCAGGACGAGAAAGAGCCGCGCCTCGTCCATGGCGTCGCCAAGCCGGGGCAGATCGCGGTTAAGAGCGATCAGATCGAGCAGATCGCCGTGTTCGCCGGTGCTGCCGTCGGTCCAATTGCCGGCCGCACCCGGACCGTAATCGGGTCCTCGGAGCCTCACATAGAGGCTGCGGCCCGGGATATTCATGACGTCGCCGACGACCCAATAATGGCCCGAACGATGCCCGTTGGAGAGGTAATGACGGCACACGGCCTCGGCATCGCGCGCGAGGCGGCGCGCCAGATCGGCAGCGCTCAACACCGGACATGTCCGGATCAGGCCGCGGCGCGGGAATTGGCGCGGAGGAGAGAATGCCGTTCGAGGAGTGCAGCGAGCAGCGCCGGACCGCGATCTTCTGCAACCGGCACGAAGAGCCGCAGACGCCAGGCGATGATCTCCGAGACGAGACCGAGCGCCTTCAACTGGCCGACCATGCCGTCGGTGAAGCCGGTCAGCTCGACCCGATACATGCCCATGACGAGCGAGCGGCGGATCTGCATCTCGCCGGCAAGATCAAGCACGGCGCCGCGCTCGATGAGTGCATTCCATGCTTCGTGAGGGGAAAGGGCAGGGGCCCCCGTTGACGCCGAGTCCTTCGTAGACGCGATCGAGCGCCTCGGGAGTGACCAGGCGGCCAATGACCCGTTCGCGATCGTCGGTCTCGAAACGATAGACCCGCATGTTCGCGGCCGGCAGCCGGTCCCAGATCGGCAATAACAGGCCGGTGATGATATGAAACGTGCTCTCGGAGAATTCCGGGACGCGGGCACATTCGGCGTCCCACAATGCCGCGAATTCTTCGCGTGTCGCCTGGCGCCAGTGCGAGTGATTGAAGCGCTCGACCGTGATCGTCTCGCGCATCATCGGGCGGATCAGGCGCGTGCGGATTTCGACGTTGCCGTCATCGTCCATCAGGCTGGCGGCGTTCATCTGGACAGCGGCGCGGCGGGTCTGTTCGTTGATCAAGAGACGGCCACCCTGGGCCCGTAGTGCCAGCGCCTCGGCGAGCGGCAATGGCCGGTTGCGGTCCTTGCGCAGGACCCGGTAACAGCAGGTTTCGGCGCCGGTCGCTGGATGCGTGTAAACGGTGCGGCGCTCGGCGATCCGGAAGCTCTCGGCGGTCAAGGTCTCGACGCCGACATCGTAAGTGCCGTCGGTGATTGCGGCCTCGATGCGCACGTCGAGCAATTGTTCGAACGCGGCGAAGAGCAGGTTCTGCATCGCGATCCGCAGCGCCAGAACCCGATTGAGGAATTGCGTGATCGGCGGCAATTCCTCGCGCAGGGAACCGTCCTGGTCGACGAGATCGAGACCGGTCGCATCCTGGAATTCGCCGAGCGAGCAGCCGTCGATCCTGCCGGCGTAAAGCAGCTGATAGAACTGCCGGAGTGCTGCTTTGGCGTACGGGCTTTCGAGATTGTCATCGGCGCGGAACAGGCCCTGGCCGCCGGTTTGGCGCTGGCCGCGGGTGATGGCGCCGAGCGTGTCGAGACGCCGGGCAATCGTCGACAGGAAGCGCTTCTCGCCTTTCACGTCGGTCGCGACCGGCCGGAACACCGGCGGCTCTTTCTGGTTGGTGCGGTTCGAGCGGCCGAGGCCCTGGATCGCCGCGTCAGCCTTCCAGCCCGGCTCCAACAGATAATGGATGCGCCGGCGTTGGTTTTTGCAGCCGAGATCGGCGTGATAGCTGCGCCCGGTGCCGCCGGCGTCGGAGAAGACCAGGATGCGCTTGTCGTCATCCATGAAAGCGGCGGTTTCGGCGAAATTGGCCGAAGCTGGGCGGGTCTCGATGCACAGGCGCTCGCGGCCTTCGTCCTTGCGCTTGACGATGCGCCGGGAGCGGCCGGTGACTTCGGCCACAAGATCGGTGCCAAAGCGGTGCAATATCTGGTCGAGGGCGCCCTGCACCGGCGGCAATGACGCGAGATGCTCGATCATCTGGTCGCGGCGCTCGACCGCTTCCCGCGAGACGATCGGATTGCCGTCGGCGTCGTTGGCCGGACGGGAGTGGAGGTTGCCTTCCTCGTCGCTGTAGAGCTCGAACAGCTGGGTCGGGAATGAGTGGCTCAGATAGTCGAGCACATATTCGCGCGGCGTGATGTCGAGCGTGAGGTCGGCCCATTCCGATGTCGGGATCTCGGCGAGGCGACGGTCGAGCAGGGCCTCGTTGGTCGAGACGATCTGCAGGACACAGGCGTGACCCTCGTCGAGATCGCGCGTGATCGCGGCGATCAGGGTCGGGCATTTCATCGCCGTTAAGAGATGGTTGAAGAAGCGCTGCTTGTTCGATTCAAACGCTGAGCGGGCCGCCGCCTTGGCGTTGCGGTTGTAGGTGCTGCCATCTGATCCGGTGATGTTGGCCGCTTTCAGCGCCTCGTTCAGGTTCTTGTGGATGATCTGGAAGGCGTCGGCATAGGCGTCGTAGATACGGATCTGCTCCGCTGTCAGCTGATGCTCGACGATTTCGTATTCGATACCCTCGAAGGACAATGAACGCGCGGCGTAAAGGCCGAGCGCCTTGAGATCGCGGGCCAGGACTTCCATGGCGGCGATGCCGCCGCCTTCCATCGCCGCGACAAAATCGGCCCGTGTCGCAAACGGAAAATCACCGGTGCCCCAGAGGCCAAGACGGGCCGCATAGGCGAGGTTCTGCACCGTGGTGGCGCCGGTCGCCGAGACATAGAGAATGCGCGCGTCATGCAATGCGTGCTGCAGGCGCAGTCCAGCCTGGCCCTGTTGCGACGGCTTCTTGTCGCCGCGCTCGCTTTTGTCGCCCGCGGCGTTCGCCATGGCATGGGCTTCATCGAAAACGATGACGCCATCGAAACTTGTCCCGGCCTCCGAGCCGGGAGCCTGCCCCGGACCTGATCCGGGGTCGCGGCCGAGCCAGTCGACAATCTGTTGCACGCGGCTCGATTTTTCACCGCGCGCCTGGGTGCGCAGGGTCGCGTAGGTGGTGAAGAGAATGCCTTCTTCGAGCGCGATCGCCGCTCCCTGGCGGAAGCGCGACAGCGGCACGAGGTCGGAGCGGTAGCCGCCGACCGCGGTCCAGTCACGCTCGGCGTCCTCGATCAATTTGTCGGATTTGGAGATCCAGACCGCACGGCGGCGGCCCTTGAGCCAATTATCGAGGATAATCGCGGCAACCTGGCGGCCCTTGCCGGCGCCGATGCCGGCGCCGAGAAACCAGCCGCGCCGGAAGCGCACGGCGTTCGTGGCGTCGACCGGTGCGGCCGATACGAGATCGTAAGTCTCGTCGATCGTGTAGGCGCCGGCGAGATGGCCGGCATGGGCTTCGCCGGCATAGACCACGCTTTCAAGCTGCGCGTCGGAGAGGATGCCGGCGGAAATGAGCCGACATGGCAGATATGGCCGGTAAGAGGGGCGGGGAGGGGCCACCGCCGCCATGGCGGCCGATTGCACGAGCTTTGTGGGGTGCGGCTGCGCGCCGGGGAAATGGATCGTCTGCAGCGGGTGGCCTTCATAAAGGCTCGCGGTGAACCGCGTTGCGCCGGGCGTCCATTCGCAGGTTTCGTAGGCGAGGTCGACGGCATCCGGAGTTGGCGACGGCCGTTGGACGAGTGACAGCTGAGGTGGGGAAGCTTTCGCACGCGCCGCCGTAGCGGCGCGGAGCGGAAACATAGCCTGCCCCGGACCTGATCCGGGGGCGGGGGCGATTGGCAGGGAAGGTGCTGCCATCGGCGGCCGCGCCGGGACCAGACGGGAAACCCAATCGAGCAGCTGGGCGGCGTCGGCGGCCATCCCGGGCGACGGCGGGAAAGTGCGCGGATTCCCGGCTGGAATCCGGTCGATCACCGTCAGCCCGTCTCGATGTTCGTACCGTGACGGACATAGGCCTGGCCGGCGATCGTGGCCGTGAAGACGATTCGGGCTTTTTCCTGCAGGCGCACAAAGGCGGCGCGCCAGGCGGGCTGATCGGGACCTACATTGTGCCCGGTGATCGCGACCAAGCGTCCGCCCTCTGCGAGCCGGGCAAGAGCCGACGAAAGATGCCGGATCGCAGCTTCGGCGAAGCGGCCCTCGACATAGGGCGAGGCCGAGAACGGCGGGTTCATCAAAACCACGCTCGGCCGGACCGCCGGGTCGAGACGGTCGTGGATCTGCTCGGCGTTGTGCCTCGTGACGGTAATGCTGCGGAACAGACGCTCGAGGAGCCCGGCGCGCGTGTCGGTGATCTCGTTCAAGGCCAAGCGTGCTTTTGCGAGCTCGGCGAAGATCGCGAGCAATCCGGTGCCGGCCGAGGGTTCGAGCACGAGGTCGGTTGCGGTCAGCATAGCCGCCTCGGCGGTGGCGAAGCCGAGTGCCAACGGTGCCGAGAATTGCTGGAAGCGCTCGGATTCTTGCGTGCGGCGCGTCTGCGACGCGAGCCGACCGGCCAGGCGGGTCAGCATTTCGAGCATCGCTGCGGCCGATCCGGCCCGCGTGCGCATCGCCGCGCCGAATTTGCGCAGGAACATCACCTGGGCGGCTTCGAGCGCCTCGTAGGCGTCCTTCCATGCCCACGCTCCCTCCGCGTCGGTGCCGCCGAAGGCGGCCTCCATCGCCGAACGCAGGGCACGGCTGTCGACCGCACGGCCTTGGCTGAGCAGCTGCGCGAGCAGCGTTGCGGCGTGGATCAGCCCCGAGATCTTGTCGGGCGGCGCCTGGGGCAGGAACAGCGGGAGGGTGGCCGCAGCGCGGGCTGCGGACGAGGCGGAAGCGGCATCAGGGGAGATCTCCGAGAGCGGGGTCAGACAAGCCCGGCCAGCGCTCTCTCTTCTCGGGCCGGGTTCACCCGCTTCCGGCCCTCCTCTCACTCTGAGCGGAATGATCCCGCGTCAGCGCGGGTCTGAATCGCCGACGCGCTTACGCCGTGGCAGGTTCAGCCGCCAAATCGGGGACCGCCTCGTTGAGGAAGTCCTCAATGATGTCGTTGGTTGACTTGCCCATCACCGTGGACGCGGTGATCAGGACCGCCATGCCGCCCCATCCGTCAGCCCGCATGTGCGAGCAGGTAAAAGCGGAGACGGCAGTCACGTAGCGCAGGGTCTTTGAGCGCCACACGATGTCCTGGAAAATATTTTCCCAAGAGATGCCGCTGAGGTCGAGTTCGATCTCGACATTATCGGCGGGCACCCGCCCGAGCCACTCGACGACAAAAGTCGATGCGGTGTTGTCGGCGGCGCTGTTGGATTGCGCGAGCGCCGTCTCGAGCGGAGCACGATCGAGCCAGATCATGTCGGAAGGTCTTTCGTCAGCGTAGAAGTAGAGGCCCTCGCCATCGGGCTCGGCATTAAAGATGTGGCTGAGCAGCAGACGCTCGACCGGCGTCATGTCGGCAATCGGGATTCTCGGCTGGATAACGGTCGGGGAAAAATAGTCGCCCATGGCAAATACCTCCGAGAGCGGAGGAGGGGCCTTTCGGAATGGATCCGGGCAAACCCGGCGAGCGCTCTCTTATCCGGCCGGGTTCACTTGTTTCCGGCCGCCCTCTCTCTTTGGATTTCGCTGTTAGGGCCGGGCGTTTGGGGCTCGGCGATCGTCGCGGCCGCGAGCGTTGCGGCCCGCAGTGGCGCTCAGACAGGAAATTGCCGAGCTGCACATAAGGCAGGCCGATATCCGGCCGGACACGGCGATGAGCTACGGCGACCTCGAGATTTCGCCGGCAAACGCAAAATTATGTGACCGCAATCCGCTCGATCAACGATGGATCGTTGTTCTTGACGCTGCCGACGCGGGCACTGTCCGGCCAGCAGATCGTGTCGTCGCCAGAGTAAGGGGCCAATAGTGTTTTCAGATGCGTCGGATCGGCCGGCTCGTCGCCGAGCCAGACCGGCCAGGCTTCGGGCCGCAGCACCACGGGCATACGGTTATGCAGCTCGGCGCACAGCGCGTTGGGTTTCGTCGTGGCGATTGTGAAGCTGCGGATCCTTTCGCCCTCGGGCGAGCGCCAGGTCTCCCACAACCCAGCCATCGCCATCAGCCGGTCACCCGCAAGGCCAATGGCATAGGGCTGCTTACCAGCGGGCGTCTTTTTCCATTCGTAAAAATTGTCTAATGGCACCAGACAGCGCCGCTGCCGGAACGCCTCGCGGAATGCCGGCTTGGTGTCGATATCCTCGGCCCGCGCATTAATGGTCGAATAGCCGATCTTGATGTCCTTGGCCCAATAGGGGATCAGACCCCAGCGCGCGATATCGAGGCTGCGCTCGCGGGCCTTCGGATCGAACCGCACGATCGGCAGCGGGTCGGTCGGCGCCACGTTCCAGTTGGCGGCGAAATTCGGCGCGGGCCGCTCGGGCGGAATGCCGAAGGCGATCTTGATCTCGCTGACGTCTGAGGAGAGGCGGGCGCGGCCACACATGGGGTGATCTTAGGGACGTAGGGGTAACGTGGCTATGGCCGCACTAGGTGAGCTCGTCGCTCGCCGGCTCCATCTGACGAAATGACAGTGACCATAAGCGGTTTCTTTACATAAACACACTTTGCTTTGCGCTCGGTCTCCATTTCAGAAGTCTTCTACGAGCTCTTCCAGCTTCTCCAACCAGACCGAAACGTCTGTAGCTTCTTTCGGTAATTTATAATCGTGCGCAGCTTCATGCTTGATAGCGACAAGGATAGACGTCCTGCTTTTTGTTATTATATCAATTCTTCCCCATGAACCGATAAGCCACAGACCGCGCGGAACGAAACTCGCGATCACCTGATCGCCACGAAGCACGTCGAGGACTGATAATTCGCGGTCCGTGACGGCGAATTTCTGCATTAATTCTTCGGACATAGTAACAGTACGCGTTTGCTCAAAGTGCAAGTTGGTCTGAGCGGCAAGCCATTCTCGAACATCGGCATAGAGGCGGTCGACACGAAGGAGCCAGTCGTCGACTTCTTCGACGACGCGCCAACGCTCGAAGATCCCCTCCGATGTCTTCTCCCACACATTCAGTGGCACAAGGTTGTCAAACAGAAGATGCGACGATCGATCAAGTCGCATTACAGTGAGTTTTAGCCGTTCAATGTTGAAGAACCATATTTCGAGGTTTTGACCTTCAGTTTTCGCACGATTTAGCAGGTTGGTGCCGAACTTAAGGTCTCGACATTTGGGGTCCCCTTCGCGCACCTTAACGTCAATAAGAATGCGGTCGCCGTCGGGACCCAGCAATTCGATGTCCGCACCGGCTGCTCTCGCGGGATCGGGCGCGGCGCTGGTCATCCCGGACACTTGCAGAGTCTCCACAATGCGGCCCTCGGTGCGTTCATTCTCGTCAGCGATCCGCGGCAGAATCGGTGATTCCCGTGGATCAAAGCGAATGGGTTCCGGCAAGTCGCTTTCGGGACCGAATACCACGAAGCGATTGCCAAGATTGACCAATACCTGCCGTCGTGCTGGATCTATCGAGGGCTTTTCACTCATGCAATTACACGTGGTGGATGATTATCAAGGAGATGATCACACGTGCTCGTAGCACAGTCTCGCTCGCCGTCAACAGGTGGCTCGCCCGGCCGGGAAGTCTGCAGGAACATTCTACTCGGATTTTCCAGAAAGGACCTTTCCTGAGTAGCAACCGGCACTCCGCATGGAAAGCGGTCAAAACTCCCAACTCTCCGGCACATGCCGAAACGCGGCATGGCCCTTGAACGCCCGCACGTCGGGCGGCAACAGGCCAAAACCGACCGCGCACCTGCCGTAGCGGTCATTGATGCGGTCGATCATGGGCGACAGCTTCTGGCGCCTCTGGTTGACGGCATCGAATAAATCCGGCTGATGCGCGCTGGACGGCACGAGGTCGAGCAGCACGACGCCGACGCTGAGCGGCTTGGTGCGCGGTACGCGCGGCCAGAGTTGATCGAGACAGCCGAGCAGGAAGCGGGTGTCGCGCGTCTCGTTGAAGCTCATCTCGTCCCACCAGCCGCCGAGATCACCGACCCACGACAGATGCAAACCCAGCCGGCGGCAGTAGTAATCGTCGCGCCGCAGGCGCTCCGCCGCCTTGGTCAACAGGTGCCGAGCGAAATTCGCCGCACCGTCGTTGGTGCGCAGTTCGGGCTCGAGCACATGCTGATGGCCCATGCTTTTGGCGAAGCGGGAGGAGGGCGGCTGGATATCGACGCCATGCAGCATCTGATGGAACAGCAAGCCGTTGATGCCGCCCCAGACACGCCGCAGGCGCATTGGCGAGGCCTGCCAGAGCTCGGCGACGGTGAAGATGCCGGCGCGGTGAAGGCGGTCTTCCATGCGCGCGCCGATGCCGTAGATATCCTGCAATTCGAGACCGAGCAAAACACCGGGCAGGTTGCCGTGCGTGATGACGGTGAGACCGTCCGGCTTTTGCAGATCGGAGCCGACCTTGCCGAGAAACACATTGGGCGCGATGCCGATTGAGCAGGTGAGGCATTCGCCCACCTGCTCGCGCAGCGCCCGTTTGACCTTGAGCGCCAATGCGCGCGCGCCGTCGACCTGGCGCTCGGTTCCCATCAGCCGCAGGCCATTTCGTCAATCGACATGACCTTGTCGATCGGCAGGCAGGTATCGACGGCTTTCAGAATGCGCTCATGGTATTCGCTATAGAGCCGGTGATTGGCCTGCACCGGAATGACGCCGGGGCAGAGGCGCCGCGCCTCTCGGACGATCGTCCCGGTCTTGATGTCGAAGGCTTTGGCGGCGTAGCTGGCGGCAATCGCGACGGCGCTATCCGTCGGCGTCTGCACGACGATGACGGGCTTGCCGCGCAGGGCAGGGGCCTCCTGCTGCTCGCACGACGCAAAGAACGCATTGAGATCGAGGAACAGCCACTGGACAGGGTTTTCTGCCGAAGCTATATTCATCCTTTGTTCTATACTGCCGGCAGTCTGAATTTGGCAAGCACGCTTTACCCCGTGGGGCTCCGCGCCTAGATTTTACAGGGCCGCCGGCGATGACCGGTCAACAGCGGGATTATGGTACAATATTAAAGCTTTGATTGTAGAATCGGGGAAAACGGGGCCGGTGATGCGTCGGGACGAAGCTGTTGCGAAATTGAAAGATCACGAGGCCGAGCTGCGGCAGCTTGGCGTCGAGCATCTTTATTTGTTCGGATCGACGGCGCGCGACGAGGCGCACGCGGAGTCGGACGTCGACCTGTTTTTCGATCACCCCGTAGGCTCGCTTGGGCTTTATGAATTGATGGATGTGAAGGACGCGGCGGCTCGTGTTCTTGGTTGTAGGGCCGACATCATGACGCGGCGCAGCCTGCATCGGGTTCTGCGGGAGAGGATCGAGGCCTCGGCCCTGCAAGTGTTTTGATGGCCCAATCGTCGCCGGTCCCCTGGCTTACCGACATCATCGAGGCGATCGAACTCATCCGCAGCGAGATGGCGGACGTGACGCTCGCCGCATTCGAGCCTGACAGGCGCAAGCGCTGGCTGGTCGAGCGCGGCATCGAGATCATCTCCGAGGCGAGCCGTCATCTGAGCGAGGAGCTTAAAGCCAGACATCCGGAAATTCCGTGGGCGAAGGCGGCCGGGATCGGCAATGTGTTGCGCCATGAATATGAGGATGTTGCCCACGACGTGCTCTGGCACGTGGTGCGGGACGATCTGCCGCCGCTGGAGAAGGCCTGCCGCGCGGAACTCGCGAGCGCTCTCGCGGCCGAGGCGCCGGAGGACTAACGACAAATTTCGAGGGGCAGCGGGATTTCGGCCTCGCGCCGCTCCCGGATGCAGCGCCGCGGGGTGGCCGTTGGCCCGCGCGATTTAAAACCCCGCTGACGATCGTTCCGCGATAGCCTTTTCTCCGGCGTTGGCGAACCTGTTACGCGCCAGGCCGGGAGGGAGCCGCAAAAGCGTACCGTGGCGTCGCACATTGGAGGATTTAGTATGATCCGGTTTGTCGCCGATGTATGGAACGGAAAAACATTCAGTCTAGTGGATCGAATCTAACACTTGGTACCCGCGGTTGGCGGCGGCGATGATGCGGTCGGGGTCGGCGGTCCAGGTGAACGGCTTTGGACTGTGGTTGTGTTGGGCAAGGTAACGGTTGATCGCGGCCTGGAGGTCGACGAGGGAGTGAAACACGCCGCGTTGCAATCGCCGGCGGGTTAGCTTGGCAAAAAAGCCCTCGACGGCGTTGAGCCAGGATGCCGAGGTGGGGGTGAAGTGGAACGTCCAGCGCGGGTGCCGGGCCAGCCAAGCCCTGACTTTGGGGTGCTTGTGGCTGCCGTAATTGTCAAGGATCACGTGGACCAGTCGGCCGGCTGGGATGTCGCGCTCGAGGCGATTGAGAAAGCGCAGGAATTCCTGGTGCCGGTGGCGCTGCATGCACTGCCCGATGACCGTGCCGTCGAGCACATTGAGGGCGGCAAACAGGGTGGTCGTGCCGTTGCGGATATAATCATGGGTCATTGTCCCGGCGCGGCCTTGCTTGATCGGCAACCCCGGCTGAGTGCGGTCGAGCGCCTGGATCTGGCTCTTCTCATCGACCGACAGCACCAGGCTGTGCGCCGGAGGGTCGACGTAAAGGCCCACGACATCGCGCAGCCTGGCGGCAAACTGCGGGTCGCGGCTGAGTTTGAAGACCTGCAACCGATGCGGGGCGAGACCATGGGCGCGCCAGATCTTTTGCACGGTGCTGACCGCCAGCCCCATGGCGTCGGCCATCGCGCGGCTCGTCCAATGGGTGGTCTCGCCGGGTGGCGCGCCGAGCGTGAGCGCGATCAATCGCCCGACGACCGGCTCGGGGATCGGCGCTTTGCCGGGCTTGCGCGTCTTGTCGTGCAACAGGCCATCGACCCCCGCCTCCATGAAGCGGCGCTGCCAGCGCCACACGCAGGGTTTCGACACGCCGGCCCGGCGCATCACCTCGGCGGTGCCGCAGCCTTCTGCCGTGGCCAGGATGATCCGCGCTCGCCACACATGCTTCTGGACAGCATTGCGATCGCCCACCACTGCCTCAAGCCGCTCCCGATCCCCCGGCCCGAGCCGGACTTCAACATCGCTGCGCATCGCAGCATCATGACGCAAAAGCTCGACTGAGGGAATCTTGTGTTTCGGTCATACCACTAGCAAGACATTATTGGCTGTTTCTTATTGTCCCCGGCATCATTTTCTCAGTCCTGACAAAGCTTGTCGAATTCAGCAGTTTGTCGATTAGCTCTTCCATATATAATTCGGCGACGGTGGCACTGAGCGTGGCGTCCGTTATCGTATTAATTGTTGGGTATGTGGGTTTGATTAACTGTGCGCGTGTCCAGCGATTTCGCGGATGGAGTGCCGTTGCTGTTGCAGTAACGACCCTATCGGTAATAGCGGGAGTTGCGGGCTCTGCGGCAGAGTACTTCGGAAATTCCGCGTCTGACGAAAAACAGCTGCTGGAGACAGCCTATTCGCTCAACGCGCAACTTTCAAAAAAAACTGGACGCGGGAATGACCCTGGTAAAAACAGAGTATAGCAATCAGGTATTCTCATATTACCATGATCTCAACTCGGACCTGTATTCGAAGTTGTCGCCGGATAAACTAAAACCGGCCACAGCTCCGGAGATATGCAAAGAGTTTAAAGGAGCTTTAGGAACGACTGTGTTGAAAAGTGTTCGAATTTCCTACAAAGCCAGCGCAGACAAAGGTTTTTTGAGGGTCGGCATTGAGACAGTGCCGACGCCGTCTTGAGCAAGCGTACAACTTCGGCGAGAAAACCCAGGTGCCGACTGGCCGCGTGGTCGGCGTCACGCGGCGCATCCGTCGGAAGATTGGTTATGGTGGAATAAATCTGAGTTTCGAGCGTGCCGGACCGGCGCCTCGTTGAAGAGATCGCCGGCGCTCTCGGCACCCCCCGGCCTTATCGAAAAGGACTGGCATGTTGTGCGCGAGATCGGCGTCATCGCCGAGGTCGATACTGCAGGCATGATGCCGGCTTAACCCCACACCTCGGCTGTGGTTGCATCGTAATAATCGAGCTTTAGCGGCGATGCGCCTGCCGAACGACGGGCGACGATACGCTCGGCCGCTGCACGGATCCCCTGATTTCGGGTGTCGTCTGGATCTCCGAAAATGCTGACAAATAAGTGCGCCAATTTACTGCGGCTGATGCGGTCTAGTGGATCGAATCTAACACTTGGTACCCGCGGTTGGCGGCGGCGATGATGCGGTCGGGGTCGGCGGTCCAGGTGAACGGCTTTGGACTGTGGTTGTGTTGGGCAAGGTAACGGTTGATCGCGGCCTGGAGGTCGACGAGGGAGTGAAACACGCCGCGTTGCAATCGCCGGCGGGTTAGCTTGGCAAAAAAGCCCTCGACGGCGTTGAGCCAGGATGCCGAGGTGGGGGTGAAGTGGAACGTCCAGCGCGGGTGCCGGGCCAGCCAAGCCCTGACTTTGGGGTGCTTGTGGCTGCCGTAATTGTCAAGGATCACGTGGACCAGTCGGCCGGCTGGGATGTCGCGCTCGAGGCGATTGAGAAAGCGCAGGAATTCCTGGTGCCGGTGGCGCTGCATGCACTGCCCGATGACCGTGCCGTCGAGCACATTGAGGGCGGCAAACAGGGTGGTCGTGCCGTTGCGGATATAATCATGGGTCATTGTCCCGGCGCGGCCTTGCTTGATCGGCAACCCCGGCTGAGTGCGGTCGAGCGCCTGGATCTGGCTCTTCTCATCGACCGACAGCACCAGGCTGTGCGCCGGAGGGTCGACGTAAAGGCCCACGACATCGCGCAGCCTGGCGGCAAACTGCGGGTCGCGGCTGAGTTTGAAGACCTGCAACCGATGCGGGGCGAGACCATGGGCGCGCCAGATCTTTTGCACGGTGCTGACCGCCAGCCCCATGGCGTCGGCCATCGCGCGGCTCGTCCAATGGGTGGTCTCGCCGGGTGGCGCGCCGAGCGTGAGCGCGATCAATCGCCCGACGACCGGCTCGGGGATCGGCGCTTTGCCGGGCTTGCGCGTCTTGTCGTGCAACAGGCCATCGACCCCCGCCTCCATGAAGCGGCGCTGCCAGCGCCACACGCAGGGTTTCGACACGCCGGCCCGGCGCATCACCTCGGCGGTGCCGCAGCCTTCTGCCGTGGCCAGGATGATCCGCGCTCGCCACACATGCTTCTGGACAGCATTGCGATCGCCCACCACTGCCTCAAGCCGCTCCCGATCCCCCGGCCCAAGCCGGACTTCAACATCGCTGCGCATCGCAGCATCATGACGCAAAAGCTCGACTGAGGGAATCTTGTGTTTCGGTCATACCACTAGGATGTGGAGGTCGGTGTCGGCGAGCGAGTGCCCATAAATGAAAAGAGCCGTCTTTGCGCCTTGCAAGCACACAGTGCAGAAGCTTTTGTAACTATGGTGCAAATAGGCGCTGTGCTGGATTTTAGCGAGTTTCTGGTTGCTCGACCCTTCGGCGACGAACAAGGGGAACAGATCTTTGGCAAGCGCCTCGTTGGCTTGGTCAACGAGTGCCTTGCCCGTGTTGACCCAGGAGTATTTTTCAAGCTGCGACCCGGCGTCATAGAGATGCATCGCGCCGTGAAGGTAATGGACATTCTGGGAATTGGCGTGGCTTTCGCCATGCCACATCACGTAATCCGCGTCCCAGTCGTCGGGATCCTTGCGGAAACCGTCGTCATGGTCGAGGCCTAGCCCGTCATCCTGCTCGGGCTCGTGCATCAGCGCCCAGTACAGCAACAGATCGTAATTGAGGGTGTAAACCTTGCCGCTAGCCGCCTTCCCGATGAATTTCGCGAGAAACGCACGGCAAGCCGCGTAGCGGTGATCGGCGATCAAATTAGGGCGCGCCGGATGCTGGCCGGCGACCGCTTTGACCAGGGCTCCCTTCAATGATTGGGCATCAGCGTTCATGCGCGCGGCGGTTTTCGGCGCATCCGCGTAGATCGGCAGGATGTCGCCCGCCCGCCGAAGCGCGCGGATCACCTCCTCGAAATCCGTTGTCTCAAGCTGTTTGAAAACGCGCTGGAGTTCATCGGACATGTCCGGTTTCGCGCGCTCGAAGAGCGAGCCATAGGTAAAAATCGTCGGCTCGCACGCAATGCTGAAACCGTTGCCGAGAAGCAAATGCCGCTTCGAGTAATCGGACACCGCTTTATCGAGAGCTTGGGCGAAAGTTAGTAAACGCGTCTTTGTCATGAGTCAGAAAACCTCCTCGGACTATACGTAGCGGTATTCAATTAAAAACTTCGCGCCCGGTGGATTTATCCCCGAGCGGGTGCCAACGGCGGATTGTCTAAATGTTCCCACCCAAAGAGAGTCGATTTAGGGGCCAGGAGGCTTTTGCCAAGCAGGGTGCGGTTGCGTGTTGCGTGATCTCCTGCGCACCGGACCGGCGCCTCGCTAAAAAGGCCTGCAATTCCTCAATAACATATTCCTGATGTAATATTGATTGACCCCAAGGTAACACCTATGTTACCATCAGCATGTGCTGGAAATCCGCTACTACCTGGCCCCGGACGGGCGCAGCCCGTTCGAACACTGGTTCTCGTCGCTGGATCCGGCGGCGGCGGCGAAGGTGACCGTGGCGATCGCGCGGCTCGAGCAGGGGAACCTGTCGAACGTGAAGGGAGTAGGGGAGGGGGTACTCGAGTACCGGATCAATTTCGGGCCGGGTTACCGGGTGTATTTCGGCCGCGACGGCGAGACGTTGGTGATCCTGCTTACTGGCGGCACGAAAAAGCGGCAGCAGCGGGACATTACAACGGCGCTAGAGCTATGGGCGGATTACCGGCGCCGCAAGCGCGGGCCGCGGTGAAACGGAGGGCAAGATGGCACTGACACGGAGCTTCAAGGACCTGGTTCAACGGCGGGTCGCGAGCGACGCAGCGTTCGGCGAAGCGTTGCTGCGCGAAGGGATCGACACGATGCTCGCCGGCGATGTCGACACCGGCAAGGCAATCTTGCGCGACTACATCAAGGCGACGATCGGCTTCGAAAAGCTCGGCGAGGCGACCGGCACGCAACCGAAGAGCCTTATCCGCATGTTCGGGCCGCGCGGCAACCCGCAAGCCCGTAACCTCTTCAGCGTGCTCGGCTACCTGCAGAGGCAGGCCGGGCTGCAGCTGCATGTGACAGTAGGTCCTGCCTGAGCCGCTGCGGGGTGCGGGCACATGGATTGGCGAATTTACTGGTAAATCTAGAGACAGAGCTTGGCTTGGAGCATGGTTTCCCAGCATCGATAGGAGCGAAATGAGCAAACTCATCGAGGACATTTGTCAGAGGCGGGTCGAATTTATTCCCACATGAAATTGGTCGACAGATTGAACCTCCACCAGGGGAATTCCTAAAGCCGACTGGGTAAAGATAGATGACCCAGTGTACCGTAAGGAAAATTTGACTTTGTCCACCGTTGCACTGAACCGGCAGTTTTTTGAATGGCGGGAGGGAGAGTTTTCGGACCCGGGTCTCTTCCGTCGTTTCGGGCGAACCGACGATTTGTCGAGTTGGCAGGCGATTTCAGTTCGGCGCAGGGTCGTAATCCTGGCCGAAGCCGGCAGCGGTAAGTCCACCGAGATGAGGGAACAAGCCCGACTTCGCACGGAAGCCGGTGAATTTGCAGTGTATGCAACCGTTGAGGATGTGGGGCGCGATAATCTCGAAAGCGCATTAGGGCTCGCAGACCAAGCGCGCCTGAGGTCATGGCGGGAATCTGATAAGAATGGGTGGTTCTTCATCGAACTCGGTGGACGAAGCAAAGCTGAGCGGAGTGCGGCTGGAAAGGACAATCCGCCGTCTTGGAGAAGGTATCGCCGGAGCTGAGCGGAGAGCTCATGTAATTCTCTCCGGCCGGATCACCGATTGGGAATTTCGGCGGGACCTTAAGCGGTTAAACGAGGGTTTGCCGATACCTGGTGATCCTGTCTTGTCGTCACCTCCGACCGCGGATCAGCTGCTGATTAGCACGCTCCGGCATGAACGTCGAAGAGGAGGGGCTGAAGAAACGATCAAGAAAGAACAGGCTCTCATCGTATTGATGGCGACGTTGGACCCCGCCCGAGTTCGGCTATTTGCAGCCGCTAAGGGAGCGCCGAATCTGGACGCTTTTCTTGCGCAAATTGAGGCAGCCAATCTATGGGCTTTTGCAGGACGACCGCTTGATCTCGATTGGCTGGTGGAGTTTTGGCAGCGTCGCGGCCGCCTTGGTTCCCTCGAAGAGATGATCGAGAATAGCCTCTCGAAGCGCCTCGGTGAAACAGACCCAGATCGGGCGCGCGGGGATGGACTAGATGAGACGCGATCGTTGCACGCCTTAGAGCGGATCGGAGCGGCTCTGGTTTTTGGACGGAAAACGACGATAGGGATTCCTGACAGTGAGCTTGTACTTTCGAACGAAGAGCGTCCGCTCGATTTAACGCAAGTATTACCAGACTGGTCGGCGGCGGAGCGCATGCGTCTCTTGTCGCGGCCGGTCTTTGATCCGGCTACATTTGGCCGGGTCCGACTGCACAATGATAATGAAGCTGTGGTTCGCGCCTATCTGGCGGCGAGATGGCTGCGACGTTTGCGGCAAAACAACCTGTCGCACGGCGAGCTGTTTGAACGGTTGTTTGGGACGAGTTATGGCATCGAACTGATCAAGCCTTCGATGCAGGAAACCGCGGCATGGCTGGCGATTTGGGATGAGGATGTGGGGCGCGAGGTCGCTCGGCGCGCACCATTTCTGTTGTTGACTGCGGGCGACCCCGCACGTCTGCCAACGATCGTGCGAGAAGCTGTCCTTATCGATGTTATCGAACAAATCGCAGCCGGCGGGCTGCGATTGCCGGTTCTTGATCACGATAGCGTGAGACGTTTCGTCCAGGCTGATCTGGCTCAAACGATTCGACGCCTTTGGACCAAGCATAATCGGCACACTGAGGCGCGCGAACGGTTGTTGTGGCTGATCTGGGTCGGGCAATTGAAGGACTGTGCGGATCTCGCTGCAGCTGCGCTCCACGCGCATCAAGACCAGCGCACGCGGATTGTCGCCGGGCGCGCGGTGGCCTCAACAGGCGATGACGTGATGAAGGGGCGGTATGCGGAACATATAAAGTCGCATTGCGCCGCATTGCCCAATGCGCTCATCGTGAACACGATTGAGGACCTATTCCCCAAGTTTCTATCTGTGGGCGATCTTCTGGACATCTTTGAGCAAATCGACATTACGGATGCCGACGGGGGCCTTAGTATCGAATGGCAAGCGCCCGTATGGGTAGAGCGGTTAAAGACCAGGCCCCAATTGGAGCAGTTATTGTGCGGATTGCTGGCTCAGCTTGGAGCCGAGTCTCAGGATATCGGTCACATTCCTGATAAGCGCGAAGAGACCTATTTCAGTGCGATCGCTGCAGCAGCCTCGCGGTTGCTGGAACAATGCAGTCAGGACGAAGCGCCGCTGGATGCCATCGATGCTGCGCTGAGGCTTGGCGTGGCTCACCGTTACAGCAGCCATTATTCGTTTCGGGGATTGAAAGACGTTGCTGCCGAACTTCACCGAACCGGAGCACGACGGCGCCTTGCTTTTTGGCGGGCCGCAGAGGTGCGGAACGGGCATCGTTGGCTACAAGGACACTCGATAGAGCATGCTTTTCAAGTCGAACTTTTTGGTTATTTGGCGAAACTGCAGATCGACGATGTCGCATGGTTGCTTGGCGACGCCCCGGGGCGCGCCGCGGAAAGCGAGCGCAAGCTGGCCATTAACGCGGCTATGCGCCTTTGGCGCGACTCCAACGAACCGACAGACCTCCTTACTGAGATTGAGCGTGTGGCGCGGGCCGACAGGGCAATGGAGGGGGCGTACAACTCATGGCTAAATCCGCCGCCCCCGTCACCGGAGCAGATCGCTCACGACCGAGAAATGTATGAACACAGGAAGAAGACTGAAGCGGAACATGCTGTGCGCGACCGATCCTGGCTGGAATTTATCGACAGCCTACGTAAAGATCCGAATCAGTTGCGCCAGGTTCGCTCGTCGAGCACAGAGGGTATTGACGGCCGCCCTTACGAGTTGTGGCAGCTGCTGAGCAATACGGTTGATGGGAGCACGCACTACGCCATAGACAGTATCGCACCCCTGGAGCCCATGGTCGGACCGGAAGTGGCAGCTGCAGCCCGGGATGGGTTAATCCAACAGTGGCGGTTTTGGACCCCAAAATTAAAGAGTGCGAGATCCGCCGCCGAGCGCAACCAGATCTTTACTGTGGACTGCATGGGGATTGCCGGCATTAGTCTCGAGGCGCGGACGAAGCCACACTGGTGCGAAGACTTTTCGTCAGATGAAGCACTGCTAGCGGCGAGCTATGCAACGCTTGAGATCAATGGATTTCCGTCATGGCTTTCGGAGCTTGCCGCTGCGAAGCCGGCAGAGGTCCGCAAGGTGCTTACGGGGGAAGTAGAAACGGAGCTCGCCGACCCCGAAGCAGTAAGTAGATTTGGAGTGCTTGAGGATCTTTCTCGCGCCGACAAGCCGATTGTCGAATTAATGGCTCCCGTCCTCTGCGAGGAGCTGGAGCGGCGAGACGATTTACCATTGAACGCCTTGGCGTCTATGCTGAGCGTTGTTGCCGGCGGTCTACGAGAGCATCGTGAGCGCTTTGCTGAATGCGCGCTTGATCGGTTCAACAATACGGGCGACATGCATATTGGCAGCCTGTATCTCGCGGCGGCATTCAGCACAAACTCGACGGACGCGACCGATGCGCTGATGGCAAAACTTGATAGGCTGGATGATGGTACGCAGACGATTCTCGCTCAATTGATCTTGCCAAGTATTTTCGGTGCGCGTTTCCGTTCAGATGACATGGCTCGTCCGGCTCTTTCATTCGCAAGTCTTCACCGGCTGGTCGTGATGGCTTACCGCACGATCCGCATGGAAGACGACCGTCACCGCCCAAGCGGACAGCCCTATTCGCCTGACGAGCGCGATAACGCCGAGCATGCGCGGAGCGCGGCTTTTAACCAGCTGGTCGAAACACCTGGTCGCTCGACCTTCGACGCACTGCTCCGGCTCGCGGAGGAGCCCGGGTTTCCAGTCGATAAAGCGAGATTGCGCGAATTGGCAAACGAGCGGGCGGCACAGGATTTAGAGAGCGCGCAATGGTTGCCTGATGAGGTAATCGCGTTCGAGCAAACAGCAGAGGCGGCCCCTAAGGAACCTCTGCAAAAGGGTCTGCCGCGCTGTATAATGTGTGCTGGGGTGGAGGTAGCACAAAGGTTGGGGGAATGCGGCAGCTGAGCTTGGCGACGGCGGGGTTTGAGCGCTACGGGCGGACGACCCGGCGGGGGGCGTTTCTGGCAGAGATGGAGCGCGTCGTGCCATGGCCGGCGCTGTGCGCGGTGGTCGAGCCCTACTATCCCAAGCCCGGCAATGGCCGTCCGCCGATCAGGATCGAGCGGATGCTGCGTCTCTACTTTCTGCAGCAGTGGTTCAACCTGTCGGACCCGGCGGTGGAGGAGGCGGTCTATGATTCGCAGGCGATGCGCCGCTTTGTCGGGATCGACCTGGGGCATGAGCCGGTGCCCGACGAAACCACGGTGTGCCGCTTCCGTCATCTGCTCGAAGCCCATGATCTCGGCCGGCGGCTGTTCGACGAGGTGCAGCGCCATCTTGCCGCCAATGGATTGCAGGTGGCGACCGGTACGATTGTCGATGCCACCATCATCAATGCGCCGTGCTCGACCAAGAACCGCGAAAAGGCGCGCGATCCCGAGATGCATCAGACCAAAAAGGGCAACCAGTGGTACTTTGGCATGAAGGCGCATGTTGGCGTCGACAGTCGCACCAAGCTCATTCACGCGGTGGTAGCCACTCCGGCCAATGTCGCCGACTGCCGGGTATTGCCCGATCTGCTGCACGGCCGAGAAACCCGGGTGTGGGGCGACCAGGCCTATCGCGGCCAGCGCGCGGTGATCCGGCAACACGCTCCCCGCGCCCAAGATTTCACCAACCGCCGCTATCGTTACCGCGGCGTGGTCGATCTGATCGAGCGTGCCAAAAACCGCACCAAATCGAAGGTTCGCGCCCGGGTCGAGCATGCGATCGGTGTCGTCAAACGGGTGTTCGGCTTTGCCAAGGTGCGCTACCGCGGCCTCAAAAAGAACGCGCATCGCCTGCTGGTGACCTGCGCGCTCGCCAATCTGTTCATGGCGCGGCGCCATCTATTGTGCGGCCAACCGGCATAGGGCGCCAAATTGCCTCAAAGAACGCCCGAACCCAGCCAATCGTACCGCAAAACTGCAATCCCGCCGTCCTCCAGCCTCGACGCGCTACAAATCGGGCGGCGCTCATCCTCGCCGCCACCCCTTATTCAGACGTTCCCTAGCACCGGGAAAGATCTACAGCGATCCGCGCTTCGGCGCTTCGAAGATATGCAGCACGATCTGCTTCATGGCGATTTTGCGCAAGGGGCGACGGTGCAGGCGCTGGCAGACGAACCTGCTGTCCAGAATTGGATCGCTGAGCGGCTTCGCCTTAAGCAGGGGCGAGCCTATTCGGTCGAGCGGGAACCTCACGTCGTTGACGAGAAGGAACCGGATGTTCGTCTGCGCGCAAAATCAACCGATGCCAGTGTCGCTGTCGAAATCAAAATTCCCGAAAGGTGGTCGCTTGGCGACCTCGAGGCGGCGCTAACAGATCAACTGTGCGGCCGATACCTTCGTGCAAGAGATGCCCGATATGGCATACTCCTTTTGGTTCACCAAAAGTGGAGGTCGAATGGTTGGAGAGACTCGGAGACGAGCACATTTTTGCGTTTTGATGAAGTAGTAGAGCGCTTACATCGGCTAGCGCGCGAGATAGCGGGTGTCGCGCCCGAAGCGCCGCAACCAGAAATCGCGGTGGTGAATGTCTCTGGATGCGCGAAGCCAGAGAGCCATACAAGACGCCGTCGGTCGAAGGTTGGGTCACGTCGGAGGCCACGGCCTGACTAATTTATTCAGTGAATTGATGTTGCCGAGCGGCCACAGACCGCAGAACAGGACCTTAGGGAAACCCTGAACAATGCTGCTACCGGGACATGGTCGCCGGAGGGTGAATTTTGACGATAGCAGTTCGCAGGCGGCGGGTTCAGTCAGCAGAATTTCCAGCTCGATCGCGGGTAATGCCCAACGTTCGCGCATCGTCGTGTCATTGGTAAACTCCGGATCCTCATGCCTTTGCTGGCGCGAGCAGCGTCTTTTTGACGATCACCAGATTAGCCAGGGCGAACAGGGTGTGGAGCTGTGCCGTGTTCTTGGCCAGCCCGCGGTAGCGCAGCTTCTTATGGCGGAAGAGGTTCTTGACGATGTGGAAGGGGTGCTCGACCCAGGCCCGCACCTGCGCCAACCCTCGCTCTTCCGCCTCAGCCAGATCCCGCAAGGCTTTTGGCAGGGCTTTGACGATATGGCGCTTGACCGCAATGTTCCACGCCACCGCGCGCCCGGCGTGTTCGGGGCGCCTGGCCGCGCCAGTGTAACCGGCATCGGCGAAGACCGCTTTCTCCTCGCCGTGCAAGACCGCCGCCATCTGGGTGATATCGGCTGCGTTGGCGGCGGTGCCGGTCAGCGAGTGGACCACACCGCAGGCGACATCCACCCCGATATGCGCCTTCATCCCGAAATGCCACTGGTTGCCCTTCTTGGTCTGATGCATCTCGGGATCGCGCGCTTTCTCCTTGTTTTTGGTCGAGGGCGGGGCGGCGATGATGGTGGCATCGACAATCGTCCCCTGGCGCATCAGCAACCCGCGCTCAGTCAGCATCACCGCGACCTCGTCGAACAGGCCTTTGGTCAACTCGTGCTTTTCCAGCCAATGGCGGAAGTGCAGCACCGTCGTCGCGTCGGGCACCGGGTCGCGGTTCAAGTCAATGCCGGCAAAGCCGCGCAGCGCCTCGCTGTCATAAAACGCATCCTCGACCGCCTCGTCGGCGAGCCCGTACCACTGCTGTACAAAATAGACCCGAAGCATGCGCTCCAGTCCGATCGGCGGGCGGCCGCGCTCGCCCTTCGGGTAGAGCGGCTGCAATCGCTGCACCAGCCGTGCCCACGGCACCACCGCTTCCATCTCGGCCAGAAACTTGTCGCGCCGCGTCGACTTTTTCTTGCGCGCGTACTCCGCCTGCAAAAAGCTCCCCTGCCGCTGCATCGCCCCGCCCCTCGGTCCCCCCGGACCCGCCAAATTTATCCGACGCACACCCCCAAAACCCGACTTTTTCAGTGTTTCCCTAGGTTCACTAAGATAGCGCAACATAAAGATCCTATGGGGACCGGCGATTGGCCGGGTTGATAGGCTCAGAGCCGTCAACCACGCATCGAGGAGGAACCGATGCTCCCCAGTATCGACCATGCTTCCACCGAGCAAACCGCAACTGCCACTCTCGATCTGAGGCTCTGTGTATCCTTGGAACTGAGTCGATCAACGTGGGTCGTCACCTGCCTGTTGCCCGAGAGGGATAGAATGTCAAAATACTCGACACCAGGCGGCGATGGTGGCGCGTTGCTCGGTCTGCTGGAGCGCCTGCAGGCAAGGGCTCAGCAACTGACGGGGCGTCCGGTGAGGATTGTGGTGATCCAAGAAGCTGGCCTGGACGGTTTTGGGTGCACCGGCTGCTCGAGGCAAACGGCATTGAAAGTCATGTCGTCGATCCCGCGTCCATCGCGGTGCCGCGGCGCCGGCGGCGAGCCAAGACCGACGCGATCGATGGCGAGACACTTCTGAGAACGCTGCTGGCGTGGAAGCGCGGAGAACCGCGTGTCTGTGCGATGGTCGTGCCGCCCACGCCGGACGAGGAAGATCGCCGGCGGGTCTGCCGCGAGCGCGCGATCCTGTTGCGCGAGCGGATCCGCCACACGAACCGCATCAAAGGTTTGCTCGCCGGACAGGGCATCACGGGGTTCAATCCCTTGCACAAGGACCGCCGGCAGCTGCTCGATGTCGCTCGCACCGGGGACGGTCGTCCGCTTCCGTGTCGACTGAAGGCCGAGATCCTGCGCGAGATCGAGCTGATCGAATTGCTTGTGCGCCAGATCGCCGATGTTGAGGCCGCACGCGAGGCTCTCGCCGGGACCACGACAGCGGAATCCCCATCCCCTGTCGTTGTCCTCAAGCAGCTCAAGGGCATCGGCCCAGAGATTGCCTCAGTTCTGTACCTCGAGGGTCTCTTTCGAAGGTTCGGCAATCGCCGCCAGTTAGCCGCCTATGCGGGGCTCGCGCCAACACCATGGCGCAGCGGTACGGTCGACCAGGAGCAGGGCATCTCCAAGGCAGGCAATCCGCGGCTGCGCAGCACCATGATCGAACTCGCCTGGTTATGGCAGCGGCATCAGCCGGCAAGCACTTTGAGCCGCTGGTTCCATGCCCGCGTCGGCAAAGAACGCGGCCGAATCCGCCGGATCGGGATTGTTGCGCTCGCTCGCAAGCTGTTGATTGCAGTCTGGCGCTATGTAACCGAAGGCGAGGTTCCGGAGGGCGCGGTATTGAAGGCCGCATAGCGCGAGTTGCAATCGGAAACGTCATCACAGCATCGACGAGGCGAGCGCCTCGTCGGATCTTGGCGGGTGGGCCGCATTATGTCCTGGCTGCAAGATGCCGCCATAAAGATTGGTCCCATCCTCCCGAGCCGTGGCCTCGAGTATGAGGGATTTTGGTGCCAGCTGCTTCGAGCAGCGACCGGATGTGAGGTTCTGCGGCACGTGCTGCAGCTGACAAAAGGCTCGAACCGAGATCCGAGGAAGAGGATTAGCATGACGAGCCATCAAACCGGTTGACCGGCCCGCGCCCCATGTGAGGACGTTATGTTACAGGTTTTTATTCGCTTTTTCAATGTGGTAGAAAGTGGCGTGTATTTATGTTTTACTACCGGGACCGGGGAAGTGTTGGCTGGCGGTGTCCAGCAATGACAACGGCACGGCAGGGCGCCGTCGCCAAGTTCGAGAATTGCTAAACCGCCGGTTTCCTAATCTAGTCCACGATCTCTCCGATAGAGACCCGACGGGAGGTACGCACTGAACTTCACCCAGTCTCACCGATACTGAGCAAAGATCGGCTCTCGTTTGCGAGCATGACCGTCGATGACGTAAGCGTTACACCCATATCACACATATGCCAAAGACTACGTTGCGGCGCAGCAAATTCCCCCATTAATCGCCTGGGGCAGCCAGACCATTAAATCAGCCAGCATTGCGCCCGTCGCCTCGGACGTTGCCGCGGCGGCCGCCGCTGCCGCCTCGCGCAGCGACAGCCCGCCGCTACGTTCAAGTGCCTGCAGCAAGGCGAAATGTTGGGAGGTCACCGGGTGCGCGCGCACTCGATAGCGGCAGCGTGCCACCGCTAGCCAGGTTTCACGGACAGGCGGCTGATCGGGGCGCGCGCCCCGGGCCGCGGCGGCGAGGGTAGCGGCAAAGTCGAATTCCAGGTGCAATAGCCGCACCGTGTCGGGCACACGCAGCCGCAAGTCGGGGGATGCGTGCAGCAGCGCGTCGATCGGCACGTCATCGGCACGCCGCGCCTCTGTGCCCTCCGCGCGCTGAGCCTCCGACATGGCACGCTCTAGCCGCGCGAGGTTCGACGGGATCGCTTCGATCGACCGCGGCCCAGTTCCATCGGGGCGCGTCAATTCGAGAAAATCGGCAAACCCCACGCCGAACCCGTAGAGCGAATAAGATTGCGACGGCTGCCCGGCGATATAGGCGCTCGCAAACAGGTCGAAGACTTGGTCGCCGACCAATCGTCGCAACACGGGAAACTCCTCGCGCAGACAGTCGACGAGACGCAGTACGTAGCCGCGCGCGTAGACCGCGAGCCGCTGGCGCGCCAGGAAGGCGGCGGAGCCACGAATCACGTCCTGGGAACCCATGTCGTCATCGTTACCCGCTGCCACTGCCTCGCCGACAATCTGCCGCTGAAGCCAGTGTTGCAGGCGGGCGAGATCGGTGTCAGCCGGGGGCATAACCAAGTTGGTGGCTGATCGGTGTCGAGACCGGCTCGCGCTGCGCGCCGGCGACCGGCATCGCCGCCGGCAGGCGGCCCTCGCGTGCCGCCCTCCCCTTGTCCAGCTCGGCGAGCAAGTCAGGGTAATCGGGGATCGCGGCGTCCCATTCGAGCAGTGTCGCGACCCCGCCGGTGCGCTCCTGGGCGCGGACGTAAAGCGGCCAGACTGGCGCCGCTACCGGGTGGTCGTGCGTATCGATCAAGTAACCGCCGCAATCCGAGTAACCGGCGAGGTGGATTTGCACGACGCGCTCGGCTGGTACGGCCTCGATGTACGCGCCGGCATCGAAGCCGTGATTGACTGAGCTGACATAAACATTGTTGACGTCGAGCAGCAGGCCGCAACCGGTCATCTCGGTCAACCGACCGAGAAATTCCCATTCCGGCATCCGCGATGCAGAAAATTCGAGATAGGTGCTGGGATTTTCGAGGATCAACGGGCGGTCAAGACAATCCTGCACCGCGCGCACTCGATCAGCGACATGCGTGAGGCACGCCTCCGTCAGCGGCAGCGGCAGCAGATCGTGTGTGTTGATGCCGGCCACGCCGGTCCAGCACAAATGGTCGGAAACCCAGGCCGGGCGGATGCGCTCAGCGAGGTTGCGTAACTCGCGCAAATAGGCCCGGTCGAGTGGCGCCACACTGCCGATCGAAAGCGAGACGCCGTGCATGGCGATCGGCCGATGAGCGGCGACGTGTTCCAACACATGCGTCGCGTAGCCGAAATTATCGAGAAAGTTCTCGCTGATGACCTCGAACCAGTCGACGCCCCAGGAATTGGGCGGCGTCCGCAGCAGATGCGGGAAATGCTGGGCACGCAGTCCCACCCCATCACCCAGGTTCGGCAGGCCGAGGCGGTGGATTTCCGATCGCGAACTCGGCGCCTCACCGCGGCTCATGTCGACGGCGGGAACGCCAGGCGCAGCGTGTTCGGCGGCGCCGGGCTGTCCGGGACGGTCTTGCCGCGATGCTCCATCACCTTCTGGTACGCCTTATAAGCGATGGCGTGCACCGCCATGCCCTTGCCGAAATCTATCGTCGCGCTGGGGATTTCCTCCGCTTTCCAGCTACCATCCGATTCCTGGACAAAGTCGAAGAGCTGCATGTTGCCGCTCTTCGGAAAGAGTTGATAAGCTGAGATCGGCACCGCGCAGCCGCCGAAGCTGCCGCATTTATTGTCGCTCGGCGCCGAATAAGGCCCGTCAGCGAATGGGTTGCACCCGCCGAACGTGCGCACCTCCAACATCGTCTCGGCCTTGAGCTTGCTGCTGCAATTACTTGGCGCGGTGCCGGTATTGAACATCTGCACAAAGCCGCAACCACCCTGCGCGCGGCAATTGTTGGAGCCCTTGCAGGTGTGGAAAATCGCGACATTGGCGCAGTTGTTGGTGCCCTGCCCGTTGAAATCGAGCGATTGGCAGGTGTGGAACAGCGTGTCCTTGGCGGGTGGCGCAAGGCCGATCGACATGTCAGGTGCCTTCCCGAACACCGCCCAACAGATCGCCATGCGGTCGCCCGAGCCGCCCATCGACGGCATTGGGAACAGCACCGTCTTCTGCGCCTGCTTCTGCGCGTTCCAGTAGTCGTCGAGCACGGTGGTGACGCCGGCGATCGCTCCGATCGCCGCCTGGGTCAGCAACGTATAGTTGGCCGGCGTCTCCGCGAGCGTGTTAAGGGCGTCCGCAGTCTGATGGGTCGTGGGCAGGTGGTAGGGACCCGGGCCCGGATAGTCTGGCGTCTGCAAGTCCTCGGCCTTCCACGGTCCATGCGAAGCCAGCCATTGCGGCCAGGTGACGATGTCCGAGAGCATCGAATAGACCATCTGGAAGCGCTCGTAATGGTCGCTCTTATCGTTCTCGTAGCGCGCTTCCGCATCGGCCGAGGGCTCCAGCTTCCCAACATCGCTGAAGCTCGGATAATCCGATTCGAGCGCGGGCTGCGATGACTGGTAGCCCGGCGCCACCGCCGAGAGCAGGTTCAGCGCCCGCGCTTGCGCCAGGCGGAATTTCAGCGTCGCGCCTTCGCCCTGGTCGGTGATGGCGTTCATCATCTGGACGATCTGCCCTTTGGCGATGTCGGGATAGGTCAACGCAACCGTCGACTCGAACCCCATGAACTCGCGCATCGGATGGCCGCCGGCGACGAAGTTGTTGAACATGTCGTTCTGTTGCGCGCGGGGATTGAACGCCGCTTCCCACAACGTACTGCCGTCGCTGTACTCGATGTCGAGATAGTCCTTGTAGCATTGGTACATCCAGCCGATGGTGCCGAACATCGGTAGCGGCTGATGCGGGGCCCAATTGGCGAACGGTACGGTGGGGAAGTATTTGCCGATCTTGTCCGGGTCGATGTAGTCCTTCGCCACTTTCTCCGGCTCTTCGATCGCCAAAAACAGCTTCAGCTGATCCGCGGACACTGGCCCGAGATTGACGACGACGTTCTTGTGCTCTTTGGTGTCCTTGAGATCGATGATGTACGGGATGACGGTGAGGGTCGGCCCGTAGCAGATCCAGCCGTGATCGGCGTTCTGCAACGCCGGCCCAGTATAGGTCGGCGTGACGCCAATCGCGGTGGCGATGTTGGAAGCGAGCTGCAGGTGGAGCATCTCCTGGATGAAGACAGAGAAGATGATGTTGAATGCTTTCTCGTTCGCCGTTTGCGGGTTCGCCGAAGGGGCGGAGCCCGGCCACAGCCGGCCTTGATAGAAATCGTTCCCTTGCGAGGTGATCTGGTGCGTCCCCTGGATGGAGTAGAGGCTGGTCATGTAGAGCGGGATCGTGAACAGCTCGACATCGACCGCCGCCTGGGCGATCGCGCGTATCGCGGCAATGTCGACGGGCTTGAAACCGGGATCGCGACCGCGCAATTGGTTCTGATCGACGCTGAGTGCCATTTGGAACGCCTCCCCTGTTGAAGCTGAAAAGCGACGGATCGTCCGCAGCGGTGCCATTACGATTGTATCAGACCTGATCTCGCCGCCGAGCCGTCTGATTTCAGCAATCGATGCTCACGGTTATTTCACAATCTGATCCTTTCCACCTTGTCCTGGGTGAGCCGCTCCTTCGTGCGGTCGTAAAGCTTGGTCGTGCGCGGGCTTTCGTGCGCCGCGATTTCCTGAGCGTGTTCAAGCGCCCCGCCGTTGGCGAGATAGGCGGTGATCCCAGTCGCGCGAAAGGTGCGGCAGCCGATCGCCTCGGTGATGCCTGCGGCCGCGGCGCGCCGGCGGATCATCCGCCGAGCGTCAGGCTGGCTCATCGGCTTCGCAGATAGCATCGTGCCGTTGTGGCCGCGCGGGGTGCAGAACAGCCAGCCCTTGCGGTCCTCGGCGGGGCCGGCGGCGTCGATATAAGCGCGCACGGTCTCAGCAATCGCGTGATGACACGGCATCGCGTGCTGCTTGCCGCCTTTCTCGTGCAATCGGACCGTCCACCCGGCGCCGCGCGGCCGCAAATCCTCGACCTTCATCTTCAACGCCGCATTGATGCGAGCAAACGAATAGGTGAGGGTAGCAATCAATGCCCGGTCGCGCAGATCGCGCAAGGTCGTGGCCGGGATCGATTTGAGCAGCTTCCGCCATTCGGCGCCTCGAGTACCGGCGTCTTGCCGGTCTTGACCACATGCTTCGGCCCGCGCACCGCCGCCGCTGGATTGGTCGGCACGATCTGGCCGATCACCAGCCAATCGAATAGCATCCGGATCGCGGCGAGTTGCTGCTTGACCGACGGCGCCGAGACCTCGCTCTGCAGCTGCTCTATATACGTGGCGACGTCATGCGACCGGATCGCTGCCGGCGTCAGGCCGCATTCCTCGCACCAGGCGAAGAACCGCGCGCACGCCCGGGCGTAGGCGCGGCGCGTGTTCGGGTTGCGGATGTTGGCGGTGAAGAATTCGACGTAGCGCCAGGCGGCTTCGTCGCCGAGATCGGCGATCAGCGCCGGCACGACGTTCGGCGCGCGCTGGTCGGCGGTGATGCCGGCCTGAGTGATCGTCGCCGGAAGCTGCGTCTTCGATGCCGCCAAGATGGGTTCCCTACCCTGATATTTCAGACATGATAAAAACGACGTTATCATTGGTGAGATAACGGTTCGCCAGCGCAGGTTCTCTGTCATTTTGAAAATTATCTGGCGTAGGTCTTTGAGAATTATCTGGCGCGCCGGGCGGCTATGCCGATCGCCCCGCAGCGGCGCACGCGGGGCGATCTGGCCGTTCGCCGGACCGTCAGCGTTGACCGTCGTTAGCGCTTGATCCCGGCCAGGCCGTTCTGGATCCCGGCCTTCGCCCAGGGGCCCCACGGCATGGTGAAGAACTTGAACCCCTTCTGGACGAAGAAGTTCGGGTCCATCTCGGGCGGGATGAAATACATCCCGGCGGCGATGCCGTGCTTCGCGGCGGTCGCCGCGATTTTATCGAGCGCTCGCTGATAGATGTCGCACTGGTAGTCGAGTGGCACCCCCAGCTCGATCGAAAGATCGGACGGGCCGATCAGCAGGACGTCGACGCCCGGGACCGAGGCGATGGCATCGAGGTTCTCCAGCGACTGGTTGGTCTCGATCATCGGCACGACAACGAGCCCGTTGTTCACGGTGTCGAGGTAATCGCGGTAATTCTTGAACTCGCCCCACTCGCCGCGCACCCCAGCGTTGCTGCGGTTGCCAAGCGGATAATAGCGGCAGGCGCGCACGGCGGCCTCCGCCTCCGCTCGGGTGTTGACCATCGGCACAACGACGCCGCGTGCCCCGGCGTCCAGCGCGAAGCAGATCTGATAGGCCTGGTTCGCGGCGACGCGCACCAGCGGTGCCGCCTGCTTGCCGCGCATTGTCTGGATCGACGGTTGCAGCTGCTTGATCTCCCAGGCGGAGTGCTGGGTATCGAACAGCACGAAGTCGTACCCGGCCTCGGCCAGGATCGACACGTCGACGTTCGGTCCCGCGGTCGTCCCGACGACGGTTCTACCTGACTTGATGGAGTCTTTGATGGCGTTCATCTGGAGTTGATACCTCCCAAAGTAGCTTTCGCGCCCGTTCAACCGACCGACGGTGACGGGTGCGTTGGCGCGGCATTATCACACATTGGCGGGAGGTCGCCGCGCCGCATCGCTGTCATTTGAAAATTATCTGGTGCAGGATTTGAGGATTATCTGGCGCGCCGCTCCTGCTCCTGTGCGTCGCTTGGGCGTGTCCGCCAAACGGTCGATGAGCGGTCACCCGCAAAATGTCCGGCTATCCGGGGGTGACGACGCCAAGCCGGACGGGATGATTGTCGGACGCGAAGGCGGACCAGCGCCCGGCAACGTCGGCGGAGACTGGCCCCGGCCCGTGCCAGTTACCGTTCAAAAATCGCCCGCCACTTAATGTTCGAAATGATACTCTCAAGGGTGGCCTTTTGAACCAGGCCGTCCGATCTGCCAAACTTCCTTGTTGATAGTCGGGAGGAGCGGACATGGCACGCTTCGACAACAAGGTGGTGCTCGTGAGCGGCGGGGCGCGCGGCCAGGGCGCCGCGGAGGCCCGCCTGCTGGTAGCGCAGGGTGCGAAGGTGGTGATCGGCGACCTGCTGGACAATCAGGGCCAGTCGCTGGCTGTCGAGCTCGGGCCGGCTGCGTCCTTTGTCCGGCACGATGTGACCTCGGAAGCCGATTGGGCCCGCGCCGTCGAAGCCGCCCAGAAGCTCGGCGGCTTGCACGGCCTGGTCAACAATGCCGGGATCTACCAGCCGGCCGCGCTGATGGAGACCGACGACGCGCTCTGGCAGCGTCACATCCAGATCAACCAGTACGGCTGCTTCCTCGGCATGAAGGCGGTAGTGCCGGCGATGGAGCGCGCGGGCGGAGGGTCCATCGTGAATATCTCGTCAGTCGCCGGCCTCAAGGGCTCGCCCGGGTCCTTCGCCTATGCCGCGACCAAATGGGCGCTGCGGGGCATGACCAAGTCGGCAGCGATCGATCTCGGCAGCCGCAAAATCCGGGTGAACTCGGTTCATCCCGGTCCAATCGACACCGACATGATCGCGTTCCGCACGCCCGAGCAGCGCGAGGAGCGGATGAAGCAGGTGCCGATGCACCGCTACGGAACGCCGGAGGAGGTTGCGCAGCTGGTGGCATTCCTGCTCTCCGACGAGAGCAGTTACATCACCGGAGCGGAGATCGCCATCGACGGCGCTTCATCGGCCTAGCCCTCAGTGATGGGCTGCCACGCGTAAATTCCGCGGTTTGCGCCCGAGGCCGTGGAAAAACGCGTCAGAGGAGGCGGCTGACGCGCCGTGTTTCGCAGGCAGGGGGCATGAAGACCAGTTCCCGTCGCGAAGGCTGAGGGTCGGCTTGAGCCGTTCAGTCGAGGTCGGCGAGACGTCGCAAAAGGGTGGACAGCCGTCCCTCCCCAATCCGACCGGCGACGGCGAGGTTACGCCGAATCGGCCGTTGATAAGACGGCACCGCTGCAACCGATCCTGGGAGGTGGGCGCTGGATTGAGGTATTGGTTTCGTTCGTGATGATCACTCAGCTATCGAGGCGAATTTTGGCTAGGAACGTTTCTAAGTGAAACGTGTGATCTTCGCCGTCTTGCTCACCGCAGCCACGGGGTTCCACGCCGCCTCGGCCGCCAATCCGGTCGGCGAGATGCACCTGACGGCGACCGAACCCACCGCGGCACTCCGAGATGCGCAGCATCGCGACGTACTGCGGATCACAATCTGGTATCCCGCGGCGGCGCGCAGCGAGGAACGGGCGGTCACCATCGGGCCGCCGGAGCAACCACTGCGGGACGTCGGCCGAGACGCGCCCAATGCGCCGTTCGCCGCGCGAGACGCGCGACGTCCCGCGATCCTGCTGTCGCACGGCTTCGGCGGGTCGGCCCGGATCATGGGCTGGCTCGGCATCCCGCTGGCCCGGGCCGGGTACGTTGTGATCGCGGTGGATCATCCCGGCAATAATGGCATCGATCCGATGACCGTGGCGGGCGCGATCCTGTGGTGGGATCGCGCCGAGGACTTACGTACGGCGCTCGACGCGGTGCGACGGGACCCGGCGATCGCGCCGCATCTCGACGCCGACGATCTTGGCCTCGCCGGTTTCTCCGCGGGCGGTTTCACCGTGTTCGTCGCGGCGGGTGCGCGGGTCGATCGCGCGCACTTCTTCCAGTTCTGTGCGGCGCATCCCGAGGATGGCGTCTGTCGGCCGCAGCGGGAACTCGCCCTCTCTCAAAAGGATATCGAAGCGGCCGAACGCGAGCCTGATATCGCGGCCGACATTGCCCATGCCGGCGATAACTACGCGATCCCAGGCGTTCGTGCGGTCTTCGCGATCGCGCCCGCACTGGTGCAGGCGCTCGATCCCGACAGTCTCCGCCATATCGGCGTCCCCGTTTCGATCGTGCTTGGCGATGCCGATACCGTCGCACCCCCTGCGACGAATGGGTTCGTGGCCGCCGCGCTCATTTCCGGAGCGCATCTGACGCAGCTACCGGGTGTCGGCCACTACGACTTCGTAGCCGATTGCACGGACGCCGGCCGGAGAATTGTTCTCGTGTGCCGGACCGCGGTGCCGCAGAAGGCCACGCATTCCGCCGCGATCGATGCTGCCCTCGCGCTGTTCGCCGCAACGCTCGGGAAGCCGTGATAAAGCTGCTGCTCGGAGTCGAGATGTTGTCTGCCGCGCCAATCCAGAGCTCGTCGCGGATCTATGCTCGATCCGGGAGGATGTGCATGACGGGTGGCAGCGGCCGCTTGGGGCCATGGAACGAACCCGCTCGCGCGGGAGGGCGCTGCGCGCGGAGCGGGGCAGGCGGCGAGGACCGTGCCAACAACTGACTGATAGACGATGACGGGGCGGGCGTCCCGTCCTGAGGATTGGGAGTTCCAACACTCCAGCCTCAGGACAGGAGCCCCCGATGAACGACAAGCCGATCAGCGATCTTCGCCGCCGCATGATCGCGGACATGACGGTCCGGAGCTTTAGCGACAAGACCCAGCACGAGTATATCCGGCAGATCGAGACCTTTGCCCGATTTCTCGGTCGCTCCCCCGATACCGCGAGCGGCGACGACATCCGCCGCTTTCAGCTCGCACAGGTCGAGCAGGGTGCGCAGCCGCCGAAGATGAACTCGCAGGCCTCGGCGTTGCGCTTCTTCCTCAGCATCACGCTCGGCCGCGCTGACCTCGCCCATCAACTGGCGCGCACGCACTATCCGCGCAAGCTGCCGCGGGTACTTGCTGCGGAGCAGGTCGCTCGGCTGATCGAGGCCGCGCCCGGCCCCGGCCTGAAGTACAAGACCGCGCTCAGCATTGCTTACGGCGCCGGTTTGCGCGGCGGCGAGGTCGTCATGCTGCGGGTCGGCGATATCGATTTCCAAGCGCATGCTGATCCGTGTCGAGATGGGCAAGGGCCGCAAGGATCGCCATGCCATGCTGTCGCCGCAGCTTCTGTCGTTGCTGCGCGCATGGTGGTTGCAATGCCGGTCGCGAGGCTGGCTGTTCCCGGGTCAGGACCCGCTGCGGCCGATATCGGTGCGTCAGCTCAACCGCGTCTGCCATATGGCGGCCGAGGCCGCGGGGCTCGGCAGCTGGGTCACGCCGCATACACTGCGCCACTCGTTCGCCACGCATCTGCTGGAGAGCGATATCGACGTGCGGGTAATCCAAGTGCTGCTGGGCCATGCCAAGCTGGACACCACAGCCCGCTATACCCACGTCGCCACCAACGTGCTGCGCACTGTGATGAGCCCCCTTGATCGGCTGACGCTGCCGACGGAGCAGCCGCCGGCATAACGCCGGTCCCGCGTGGGCCGTCAAGGCCTGGAGGTCGCGGATATCTTGCGCGACCACGGGCCGGCCTGGCGCGAGGCCAACCGCGGTCACGTGAGCCTCGGCCAGCTCAAGGTGATGAGCGCGATCGAGCGCTGCCGCACGGCGGCCCTCGGCGGCCACGTCATGCGCTGCGAGAACGACGCGTGTGCCTATACGGCCATCGCCTACAACAGCTGCCGCAACCGGCACTGTCCGAAGTGTCAGGGCGCGGCGGCGCGGCAGTGGATGGCGGCGCGCGCGGCGGAGCTGCTGCCCGTGCCGTACTTCCACGTCGTCTTCACACTGCCAGCGCCGATCGGCGACATCGCCTATCAGAACAAGGTGGTGATCTACGATCTCTTGTTCCGGGCATCCGCCGAGACAATGGTGGCGATCGCGGCTGACCCCAAGCATCTCGGCGCCAGCATCGGCATCACCGCCGTGCTGCACACCTGGGGATCGGCGATGATGCATCATCCGCACGTGCATATGATCGTGCCGGGCGGCGGCATCTCGCTCGCTCGATTACGGTGGATCACCAAACGGCCCAACTTCTTGCTGCCGGTGCGCGTGCTATCAAAGCTCTTCCGCAGGCTGATGATCGAGAAGCTCGTTGCCGCACACGCCGCCGGCCGGTTGATGTTTCGCGGCACGCACGCCGCGCTCGTCAACACCAAGGCATTCGCTGCTTATCTGGCGCCGCTCAAGAAAACGCGCTGGTACGTCTACGCCAAGCGCCCGCTCGCCGGGCCCAAGGCGGTGCTCGCCTATCTGTCGCGCTACACGCATCGCGTGGCGATCTCGAACCGGCGCCTGATCGCGGCTGATGCCAAGACGGTGACGTTTAAGGTCAGGGACTATCGGAGCAACGGACCCGGCCGCTACAAGACGATGACGCTCGACGCGCACGAGTTCATCCGCCGGTTGCTGATCCACGTGCTGCCCAGTGGCTTCCACCGCATCCGCCACTACGGTCTGCTGGCGAGCGGCGTGAAGGCCGACAATCTCGCGCTCGCCCGCAAGCTGCTCGCCATCGCGCCGCCGGCGCCCGAGCCCGAGGACACCGCTTGCGAGCCGCCCACGGCCCTTAAGCCGTGTCCGTGCTGCGGCTCGGCCATGCGCATCATCGAGGTGTTCGAGGCAAGCGAGCCGGCGCGACATAGCTCGACCACGATGCCCGCCGTCATCAGGATCGACACCTCATGAGCCCGGGCTATCCCATTCGCCGCGGCTATCCCGATCTGTCTCGCTGGCCCAGGGCCGGCCGCGGCAGCGCTCGCCCTAGCCCGGGTTCTGCAACGCCCAGATCGGCCTCGGCCCCTTGTTGTCGGGCAACTCCGGCCTCATCGCCACCACCGCTTGGCGCCGCAATCTCTCCGTCCGCCGCGTCATCCGCAGCCGTAGCCTCGACGGCGCTGTCGAAATCCCCATAAAGCCCGCGGCACCGTTGTCCCCGACATCCCGCGGGTTCCTTCCCTGAAGGCTTTCGGACGACGGCCCCGGTGCGCGTGGCTGGGCTCGTGATGGGGCCGTCATCCGAAACCCTCTACATGAAGACTAGTCCCCGCCACCAAGGCCGAACGGCCGGTGTCCGTTCAATTAGCGGACCCTCGCTAGGACGCGAGGCAATGGGCGAGACGCGCCGTAACCGGCCATTGCTTGTAGTGAGGCGGCCAATTGGCGGGATCGATTGACACGCGCGCGTTTATTCAGCCCGCCGACCCGCTTCCGCGACCGTCTAGTCGGAATCGGTCTCTTCGCCCCTTGCTATGTGCGTGTGCAGACGGCGTAGCAGGCTGGTGAGGATCCGCTGATCTTCGATGGTAAGCGGCGCTATCAGGCGATGCTGCCGCTCGCGCGAAACTACTATCATTTTGCGGTACAGATCGGCTCCTGCTGGCGACAGTCCGATCAGCCGCTGGCGGTTGTCAGCAGGGTCGGGGGCCGCTTGCAGTAGCCCCCGACGCTCTAAACTGGCAATCGCGCGGCTAACTGCCGCTTTGTCCAATCCCATTATCTGCGAGGCGCGGCGAGCCGTTATCGCCGGCTCTATTCCGAGTACCCACATCAGCCGCCATTCCGAGAGCCCGATACCGAAATTCTGTCGGTAAAAACGCGATCCGCGGATCGACAGAATGTTCGAAATCGCGCCGATCAGATAGCTGATCGACTGACCGAACTCGTCTAAAGCATCGGAGCGGATGGCTTTTGATGCGGCTTTGTCGCTCGGAGAGATCGTTGACACGTCAACTATTTGACCTAAGCTGCACGACAATGATGTGCATAGCACGCCGCGGCGCGGCGGTGCTAACCACCGCCACTCAGGGAGGAGAAGGCAAGTGTTTCTGCGCAATTGCTGGTATGTAGCCGGCTGGAGCCATCATTTTTCGAGCGAGGGCCCGGTGGCGCGCACCATGCTCGGCGAACCGATCGTGCTCTATCGCAAGCAGGATGGCGGCATCGCCGCGCTCGCGGATCGCTGTTGTCACCGGCTCGCGCCGCTGTCGAAAGGGCGCATCGAGGGTGATGATCTGCGCTGCATGTACCACGGCCTTAAATTCGCGCCGTCCGGAAGCTGTGTCGAGGTTCCCGGGCAACCCGTTGTGCCGTCGCATGCCCGGGTGCGCGCCTATCCGGTGGTCGAGCAGGATTGCTGGGTGTGGGTGTGGATGGGCAACCCTGCGCTCGCCGATACGGCGCTGATCCCGCACGCTCTCAAGCACGGCGACCCCGATTGGTGGATGCAAACCGGAGAGTTGGCCTACGAGGCGAATTACCAATACATCAACGACAATCTCCTGGACCTGTCGCATCTCAGCTACGTCCATGAGAATACGCTCGGTCGCAACAGCATGGCCTTTGCCAACAGCAAACCGCAAGTGGTGCGGATCGACCGGGGCCTGCGGATTTCGCGCTGGGTGGTCAACAATCCGGCGCCAAAATACCTAGACCAGCCGCAGGGCATGATGACCGATATGTGGACGTCGTACGACTATATGGCGGCCGGGGTATTCCTGCTGCAAACCCGCTCGTATCATGCCGGCGCCGCCGCGGCGTGCGGCATGCGCGAGCCGACAGAGCTGCCGCTGTGGACGACGCTCACCTCGCAGGCGGTGACCCCGATCGATGACCGCCACGCGGTCTATTACTACTCGGGATGCCTCGACAAACGGTTTGCCACCGAGGCTCAGTCTTCGGCGCAGTTCGCGCTCTTTGAGCGCGCCTTCGCCGAGGACAAAGCGATGATCGAGGCGCAGCAGCAAGTCATTTGGAAGACGCCGGAGCCGCGCATGCTCGGTACATCTTCCGACCACGCACTGAACCAGTTCCGCCGGCTGATGGACGAATTGATGAGCGCCGAAGGCACCATGCCACCCGTGCGGGGAAGCGGCCTAACGGTGACACGCATTCCAGCGCAAGCCTAGCCAGGGACACCCGCATGGCTATCCAACAGAACCAGAAGAGAATTCGCACCACACATATCGGCAGCCTGCCCCGGCCCCATGCCGTGCTTGACCTGCTCAAGGCCAAGCTCACCGGCCAGCCCTATGACCAGAGCGCGCTCGACGAGGCTGTCGCGAAAGCGGTCGCCGAGCAGGTGAAGAGGCAGGTCGAATGCGGGATCGATATTGTCAGCAACGGAGAGATGTCGAAGGCGGGCTTCTTCACCTATATCCGCGAACGGCTCGAAGGCTTCGAATCCCGGCCGAACGAGAAGGTCGCCCTCTTCCAGAAGGAGGTCTCGGCTTTTCCTGAATATTATGAGCAGTATTTCAAAGAGGCGATGATGGGCGGCGCGCTCGCGCCGATCGCGCCTGTCGTCTGCGTCGGACCCGTGAAATACGTCGGTGAAGCCGCGCTCCAGAAAGACATCGCCAATCTCAAGGCCGCGACCAAGGCAGCGGGGGTGCCGGACGAACAGGTCTTCATGCCAGCGACAGCGGCATCAGGTGTCGGACGCAACGAGTATTACAAGACCGAGGAAGAGTACTTCCACGCCGTCGCCGCTGCGCTCAGGCATGAATACGAGGCGATCGTCACGGCCGGCTTCCTGCTCCAGGTCGACGATCCGTTCCTGCCGGACATCTTTTACGAACCGGGCCTCTCCGAGGAGCAGATGAACCGGCGAGCCAACCTCTATGTCGAGGCAACCAACGCGGCGATCCAAGGGATCCCGTGGGAACGGGTACGCTTCCACACTTGCTACGGCATCAATGAGGGGCCGCGACTTTACGAGGCGAGCCTGCCGCAGATTATCGACTACGTACTCAAGATCAACGCCGGGTCATACAGCTTCGAGGCCGCCAATCCGCGCCACGAGCACGAGTACCACCTCTTCGAGCGCGTCAAGGTGCCGGAAGGCAGGGTACTCATTCCCGGCGTTATCACCCACGCCAACAATATCGTCGAGCATCCGGAGCTCATCGCCGAGCGGCTCCTGCGCTTTGCCAAGCTGGTCGGTCGCGAAAACGTCGTCGCGGGCGCCGATTGCGGCTTCTCCTCTCAGGCCCTCTACCGCACGGAGGTCCATCCCACCGTCGTTTGGGAGAAGTTCAAGGCGATGCGAGCGGGTGCGGATCTCGCTTCCGGGCAGCTCTGGAATTAACGGCGTTCAGCCCGGGAGAGGCGATATCCGAGTCAATCGCGGTTCACGCTGCAACCCGTGACGGAGGCGAGGATGGCCGGGGATTTACTGTTGGTCGGCAGCATACCGCTCGATACGCCGGAACAGGTGTTCCGCCGAGTCGGCGGCCCGCTTGGGCCCTATCTCGCCTATATGCCGGACGGCGAAGTCGGTGACCGCCGATACTGGATCGACGGCATCGCCTACCGCGTTTTCAACGGCCATCCGGAGATCGAAACGCTGCGCCGGCCGGCGCCCGATGCGAACGGCGTCGAGAGTTGGCGGCCGTTGGGGATGCACGACCAGTTCCGGTTCCGTGTCAAGCACGGCGTCGAGCAGGTGCGGTTCGGCGATCCAGGCTGGCGGCTCGGCTACACGAAGGACGCGGTCAGCTCGCATTTTGTGTTCCGCCAGCTGCAGAAGGAAGGCGTCATTCCGCGGGACGTGCGGTTTCAAGTTTGCCTGCCGCTGACCCTCAGCGCGATCGGACTGTTCTTCCCCGACCCCGCCGACCACGCGAAAGTAGCACCCGGCGTCACCGCCGCATTCGGCGCAGAAGTCGCCAAGATGATCGAACTGATCCCGCCGCAGGAGCTGGCGATCCAGTGGGACCTCGCGGTCGAGAACCGCCTCGTGGACGCGGCGCTTGCGCGCGAGGGTGCGGCAGCGGCCGAGGCAGTGGCCGCGCGGCTGGCGGCGCCGGCGGCCGATATCGCGCCCGCCATCCCGCCAGAAGTTGCTCTCGGTTATCACGGCTGCTTCGGCACGCTGAGCGGCTGGCCGTCGCGCCAGCCCCCCGATCTCGGCGGCACGGTTATGCTGCTCAATGCGGTGATTGCGGCCTCCGGGCGCCGTGTCGATTTCCTGCATCTGCCGACGCTCGGCACTGCGGACGAAGCGTTTTTCGCGCCGCTCGAACGACTGCGGGCGCCGGACGCGAAGGTTTACCTCGGCGCCATCCACCACATGCACGATGCCGACGGCCTGCGCCGTCAGCTGCAAACGGCGCGGCGTCATTTCGCGGAATTCGGTCTCGCCGCGCCGTGCGGCTTTGGTCGCGCACCCGAGCGGCCGGGCCGGCTGCTGACAGCCCAAGGCAGTGCGCCGCCGCCAGATATTCTCGACATCATCGTGCGCGATCACCTCAAAGCAATCGAGCTCCTGCATGAGGCAGGGGCATGATGGACCGGACGGTGGCGGATGCGGCGCTGATCGAGGCCGCACAGCGCATCGCGCCGCTGGTGCGCGCCTGCCGCGACGAGGGCGAGCGCGACCGGCGGCTGCCGGCGCCGGTACTGGCGGCGATGCACGAGGCGCGGCTTTTCCGGATGTACATCCCGAAGGCGCTGGGTGGCCTCGAAATCGACCCGATCACCTCGATGATCGTCGTCGAGGAGATCGCCCGCGCTGACGCCGCAGCGGCATGGAACTTGATGCTCGGAGCCACTTATGGCTTGTGGGCGGCATTCCGCCCGAGGATGCCGCGCGCGAGATCTACGGCGCGCCGGACGCCGTCGTCGCCGGGGCTCTGCGGCCGACCGGCCGCGGCCGCCCGGTCGATGGCGGCTTTGTCGTCGATGGACGATGGTCGTTCGCCAGCGGCATCCGCCACGCGGCCTGGTGGAATGCCGGATGCCTTGTCGGGCGCGCCGGTGCCGGCGATGCAGATACGCAGGCACCGGAAGCTTGGCTCGTGTTCTTTCCGGCGCCCGACGGCGAACTGATCGACAACTGGGATGTCGGGGGGTTGCGCGGCACGGGCAGCCACGATTACGCCGTCTCCGAGCTGTTCGTGCCGCGGGCGCGGGCGATCCCGTTCGACGCGGCGCCGCGCGCCCCGGGGCCGCTCTATCGGCTGCCGCGGCAGGCGCTGCTCGACAACACGATGGCCGCGCTGCCGCTAGGCATCGCGCGGACGGCGATCGACACGCTCGTCGAGATCGCGGCCGGCGGCAAGCGCCCGGTCGGCGCGGGAGCACCCCTCGCCGAGCGGGCGACGGTCCAGGCCGACGTCGCGCGCGCCGAGGCGCTTTATCTCTCCGGCCGCGCACTTCTCTATGACTCGGTCGCGCAGTCATGGGAAGCGGCACAGGACGGGCGCGAGCTGTCGGTGCGCGAAATTGCGGTGCTGCGCCTTGCGCGCACGCATGCCGTCCAGGCAGCGGTGCAGGCGGTCGATCTGATGTACACCGACGCGGGCGGCGCAGCGATCTACACGCGCAACCTGCTCAAACGCTGCTTCCGCGACATTCACACCGTGACGCAGCACGTTTCGATGAACCCGGCCAATTACGAGGTCAGCGGCCGCGTGCTGCTTGGCCTCGCCCCGGACCGCGCGCTGTACCGGCTATAACGGCGTCCGCGGGCGTCGGCGTCCGCGAGGAATTCGCGCTTACCCTGCTATCAAACGGCCGCCCTGTTCGGCTGATCGGCGAAGAGCTGATGATCCAGGCCAGTTCTCGCACGACTGAGGGCGTCACCCACAGATTCGGCGCGCGTCGTGGCGCAGCAGCAACGACCCCTTCGGGACAACTTGAGCCGCCCGCCGCACATAGCCGTATCGGCAGCTCGGCGCCGTAAGCGGCCATCCCCTCGACTGCAATTGAGTCACAAGGTCCGGCCTATTAGGGCCATTTGCGGCCCATGGATTGCCTCGACTAGGATAAGTGTCGCCGAGCCGACTATGACGAGGCAGGCGCTGATGCGAGGGACACGATGCAGATCCGGATCGGCTACGAGCTCGTCTACGACTGCACGCAGCCGACGCCGATGCTGCTAATGCTTCATGTCCACGCGTCGCGGGCGGCTGACCTCGTGGTGCCGGACCGGCTCGCCACCGACCCGCCGGTTCCAATTCATTCCTATCACGACCTCTTCGGTAATTGGTGCAGTCGGATCGTCGCCCCGGCCGGGCGCACCCGGCTCTTCGCCAGCGGCGTGGTCAACGACACCGGCGAGCCCGACCCCGTGGCCGCGGACGCTAGGCAGCACACCATCGACGACTTACCCGATGACGCTCTGGTGTTCCTGCTGCCCAGCCGCTATTGCGAGACCGATCGGCTGGCCGACATCGCCTGGTCGCTGTTCAAGAACTCGCCACTCGGTTGGGGCCGGGTGCAGGCGATCCTCGACTACGTCCACGGCCATATAGCCTTCGGCTACGAGCACGCCCGCAACAGCCGGACGGCGTGGGAGGGCTATTGTGACCGCACCGGCGTGTGTCGCGATTTCGCGCATCTGGCGGTCACCTTCTGCCGCTGCATGAACATCCCGGCGCGCTATTGCACTGGCTATCTCGGCGATATCGGCGTCCCGCCCGACCCGGCGCCGATGGATTTCTCGGCCTGGTTTGAGGTGTATCTGGGCGGGGCATGGCATACGTCGACGCCCGCCACAACCACGCGCGCATCGGCCGGGTGCTGATGGCGCGCGGCCGCGACGCCTCCGATGTCGCGATCAGTACGACCTTCGGGCCCAATACACTCAGCGGGTTCAAGGTGGTGTCCGAGGAAGTCGCCCAAAACTCCCGTTTCGAACCGCCCTCCTGAGACCGGGGCGGGTATGGGGCAATGACCGGAAGGGGCAACTTGAGCCGAAGGCGATGATTGAGCCAAAGGACAGCCTGGTGCCGATTCCCGCCGTTCGGGAGGCCGCGATCGAACCGCCGGAGTTCGAGCGCCGGCTGATGGAGGCCGACGAGCTGGGCATGGCGCGCATGGACTTCCGTCGCCAAAGCCAGGCGAAGGGAGAGGCTTCCAACTCCGATCACAAATCTATTTCTCAATTAAAATCGACTAACACTTGGGTTATCCGGCCAAAATTTAGGGGAATACAAAACTGTAGAGATTTATGCCAAAAATAATTGGCAAGACTTTTGGTGGTTGTATTTCCCAGTCTGATGCCCAGGTGTTGGAATACGCGTGGCACTCGCGTTCCGACTGTGCCAGCCCTTCCCGCAAATTTTGGTCCGAGGAGATGCCTCCATGAAGCTGCGTCCATTGCAGGACCGCATCCTGATCCGTCGCGTTGAGCCGGAAGCAAAAACCACTGGCGGCATCTTCATCCCCGATACAGCCCAGGAGAAGCCAATGGAGGGCGAGGTCGTCGCCGTGGGTCCGGGCGCGCGCGACGAGAACGGCACGCGGCACCCGCTCGATGTCAAGAGTGGCGATCGCGTCCTCTTCGGCAAGTGGTCCGGGACCGAGGTCAAGCTCGATGGCGAGGACCTGATGATCATGAAGGAAGCCGACGTCATGGGCATCGTCGACAGCGGCGCTGCCCCTAGCAACAAGAGTTGAAAAGGAAACGATTATGGCTGCTAAAGATATTCGGCTCGGCTCCGATGCGCGCGAACGCATGCTGCACGGCATCGACGTACTCGCCAACGCGGTCAGGGTGACGTTGGGACCCAAGGGCCGCAACGTCGTCCTCGACAAGAGCTACGGCGCGCCGCGGATTACCAAGGACGGCGTCACCGTCGCAAAAGAGATCGAGCTCAGCGACAAGTTCGAGAACATGGGCGCGCAGATGGTGCGCGAGGTGGCGAGCAAGACGAGCACGGAAGCCGGCGACGGCACGACGACGGCCACAATTCTTGCCCACGCGATGGTGCGCGAAGGGGTCAAGGCGGTGGCCGCCGGGATGAACCCGATGGATCTCAGGCGCGGTGTCGACATGGCGGTGGAAGCGGTCGTAAAGGATATTCAACAGCGCTCAAAAAAGGTCTCAACCAACGACGAGATCGCGCAGGTTGGCACGATCTCCGCCAATGGCGACGCCGAGATCGGCCGGATGCTGGCCGAGGCCATGAAAAAGGTCGGCAACGAGGGGGTGATTACCGTTGAGGAGGCCAAGTCTCTGGAGACTGAGCTCGACGTCGTCGAGGGGATGCAATTCGACCGCGGCTATATCAGCCCGTATTTTGTGACCAACGCGGAGAAGATGGTCGCCGAACTCGAAGATGCTTACATCTTATTGCACGAAAAGAAGCTCTCCAGCTTGCAGACGCTGCTTCCGCTTCTCGAAGCCGTCGTCCAAAGTGCGCGGCCCTTGCTGATCGTCGCCGAGGACATCGAAGGCGAGGCGCTCGCCACACTCGTGGTCAACAAATTGCGCGGCGGCCTTAAGGTGGCGGCAGTCAAGGCGCCGGGTTTCGGCGACCGGCGCAAGGCGATGCTCGAGGACATCGGGGTGCTGACCGGCGGTCAAATGATCTCGGAAGACCTTGGCATCAAGCTCGAAAACGTGACGCTTGACATGCTCGGCCGCGCCAAACGGGTGCGGATCGAGAAGGAGAATACAACGATCATCGACGGCGCCGGTAACAAAGAAGACATCATCGCGCGCACCAATCAGATCCGGGCACAGATCGAGGAGACAACCTCCGATTACGACCGCGAGAAATTGCAGGAGCGTTTGGCCAAGCTCGCCGGCGGTGTGGCCGTCATTCGTGTTGGAGGCGCCAGCGAGGTCGAGGTCAAGGAGCGCAAGGACCGGGTCGACGACGCCATGCACGCGACCAAGGCGGCAGTCGAGGAAGGTGTCGTGGCTGGTGGCGGCGTGGCGCTGCTGTTTGCCAGCAAGATCCTGGCAGGCCTCAATCCCGCGAACAACGACCAAAAGGTCGGCATCGACATCGTCCGTAGAGCCATCCAGTCGCCCGCACGCCAGATCGCGGAAAATTCCGGGGTTGAGGGTTCGATCGTGATTGGGAAGCTGACCGACAAGAACGACCCCAATTTCGGCTTTGACGCACAGTCAGGCGAATACAAAGACATGGTCGCGGCCGGGATCATCGATCCGACCAAGGTCGTGCGGGTAGCGCTACAGGATGCCGCCTCGGTCGCTGGGCTGTTGATCACCACGGAGGCGATGATCGGCGACAGGCCAGAGCCCAAAGGTGCTGCTGGCATGCCGCCAGGTGGCATGGGCGGTATGGGCGGTATGGATTACTGAGCCTGCTAAGGCAGCCCCTATCGTCATCGTCAAATACTTACGATCGAGTGAGGTGATGGGCCATGACCGATGCTCCCGATGAGCTGATGCTCGCTCGGGACATGATCGAAGTGCATGGGAGGCAAGCGGCCACCGTGGTGCGGGGCAAGGCCCGTGCCGCGGCGCTTGTCGCGCAGATCCCGCAGGCAAAGTCGTGGATTAGGGTGCTCGGCATCATCCAACGGCAGCAGACTGATAAATCAGCGGCGAGCTAGTGGTATGACCGAAACACAAGATTCCCTCAGTCGAGCTTTTGCGTCATGATGCTGCGATGCGCAGCGATGTTGAAGTCCGGCTTGGGCCGGGGGATCGGGAGCGGCTTGAGGCAGTGGTGGGCGATCGCAATGCTGTCCAGAAGCATGTGTGGCGAGCGCGGATCATCCTGGCCACGGCAGAAGGCTGCGGCACCGCCGAGGTGATGCGCCGGGCCGGCGTGTCGAAACCCTGCGTGTGGCGCTGGCAGCGCCGCTTCATGGAGGCGGGGGTCGATGGCCTGTTGCACGACAAGACGCGCAAGCCCGGCAAAGCGCCGATCCCCGAGCCGGTCGTCGGGCGATTGATCGCGCTCACGCTCGGCGCGCCACCCGGCGAGACCACCCATTGGACGAGCCGCGCGATGGCCGACGCCATGGGGCTGGCGGTCAGCACCGTGCAAAAGATCTGGCGCGCCCATGGTCTCGCCCCGCATCGGTTGCAGGTCTTCAAACTCAGCCGCGACCCGCAGTTTGCCGCCAGGCTGCGCGATGTCGTGGGCCTTTACGTCGACCCTCCGGCGCACAGCCTGGTGCTGTCGGTCGATGAGAAGAGCCAGATCCAGGCGCTCGACCGCACTCAGCCGGGGTTGCCGATCAAGCAAGGCCGCGCCGGGACAATGACCCATGATTATATCCGCAACGGCACGACCACCCTGTTTGCCGCCCTCAATGTGCTCGACGGCACGGTCATCGGGAAGTGCATGCAGCGCCACCGGCACCAGGAATTCCTGCGCTTTCTCAATCGCCTCGAGCGCGACATCCCAGCCGGCCGACTGGTCCACGTGATCCTTGACAATTACGGCAGCCACAAGCACCCCAAAGTCAGGGCTTGGCTGGCCCGGCACCCGCGCTGGACGTTCCACTTCACCCCCACCTCGGCATCCTGGCTCAACGCCGTCGAGGGCTTTTTTGCCAAGCTAACCCGCCGGCGATTGCAACGCGGCGTGTTTCACTCCCTCGTCGACCTCCAGGCCGCGATCAACCGTTACCTTGCCCAACACAACCACAGTCCAAAGCCGTTCACCTGGACCGCCGACCCCGACCGCATCATCGCCGCCGCCAACCGCGGGTACCAAGTGTTAGATTCGATCCACTAGCTCATAACTACATGGAAATATTTTCACATGCGAAATCGAGATAGTCGCTTACAAGCATAAAATTGTCTCCCCCGAATTTAAACAAAGCGCCTCAGCAGGAGGATGATATATGTATATTTCCTTGGCAGATAGTCGTGCAAGTGGCTTCAACAAATGGTGCGAGGCGCACGACTCCGGCCGCAAGGTTCAAAGTCGCGGCGGTGCGGACGGTATCATCCTCGGGCAAGAGGATGCCGGCCCTGTGGTAACGGCGCCGCTCGAACTGCCGCATCGCCCGTGGCTGGTTCCGCGCGCAAGGACGCTTTGAAGCTAATTACGGCGACGGAGAATCCTCGCCACCGTGCTCGCCAGTCGCGCGGGGAGAAGATACTATGTCCCAGCAGCCATTCTATCTAATCGTCACCGCTAAGGACAAGGGAACGTTTTCTGTCGAGGGCCCAATGGTAGACGACAGGCCGTGGAATCATGTCGTGGTCACGGCGCAGAAATCAGGGCGACGGGTCAGGTGTTCTACGGCAAGGGGTCGTCTGCAGGAGATGCCACTCGAGACTGGCTGCAACGATATTCTGGGACCCAAGTGCCGTCCGGTGAGATCGTCCATCTGCAAGGAAACAACCAAATCGGATCCGTTGGAACCTAAATAAAGCGTTTGACGCTGCGTCGTGAGTCGGCGCCTCGCGCGGGCGTCCGCGGGGTACGGCTCACGCAAGACGACGTCGAGGGATCGGGCTCTAGCGCTCAGACACCTCCAGACCGGACCGGGCTAGTTGGACAGTCGGGCAAGGTCATCGAGTACCTCTGCAATCAGCTGCTGGCGGCGAGGGTCTTGCGCCTCGGGCGTGACGGCAAAAAGCTGGATTAGATATCGCGCCTTTGCAGCGGCCTCGGGCCAAGTCGCCGATGGCGCAGCGACGGCATAACTCTCGAATTCCTCTTGGCGTCGCTGCAAGGCGATCTGATCGGCCTGGACCTCGAGGAGGCGCCGGCGTAGCTCGGTTGATTTCTGGGCAGCCATACCGCGATGCTTGTCGAGTTCAACCGGGCGGTCCGGCATGCCGATTGTTCCTCTCGGGTCTTTGGTTAGCTCGATTGACATGCCCCTTCTCCCCAATCCTTGTCGTCGTGGCAGCTTGTGCTAACCGGAGCGACAAAATACCAAAAATAATACGGCCATCATGGCGTATCGATAGCCCTTATCTTGAACTGGCCGACGCAATTGCGAATATAATTCTTAAATGAAAACCTCTCCCATTGCATTTGATAAAATAAGCCTAATTTGAAAAGATCATCGTCGCTTTGTCTAAAGCGAGTTTATGAGATCGGTTTTGCTTCGCTTCGGTGAACGCCGCGGCCGTTCTTTAAAGACGAAAACGCCGCGGTGCGTAGCGGTTTTAAAGAATGGGGATTTCGCCAGCCGGCTAGGAGGACGCGATGGAAACCAGCACAATGAAGCACCTCCGGCATGCTGCCGAAAGCGGCGACGCCGCCGCGCAATTCAATCTCGGCGTCCTCTCCGACGGCCGTTTGGACGACAACGGCTACGCCATCGAAGGCAACAGAGCGGAGGCCATCAAATGGCTGCTGGCGGCCGCCGAACAGGGATTGCCGCGCGCTCAGAGTCGGCTTGCCGAGCTCTATGCCGATGACCCGAATGCGTCAGGAAACTTCGTGAACGCTTGTGCCTGGTTTCTGCTTGCGACCCAAAATTCGTGGGGCATCCACCGCCACCAGGCTCGGTCCGGGTACGAACGGATCGCCACGGGGTTGACGCCGGCCCAGCTCACCGAGGCGAAACGCTTGGCAGGACTCTGGAGAGCTCAGCGTAACCATGAAACCCCACAGCGCAGTAAAGGGGCACCGCCATGACTGCCTGGTTTGTTCCACCCCTTGTCATTCCCATTCTTGTCGTCCTGATGGTCGTGGCATTCGCGACCTATCAAGCACTCTAAGCAATTTTAAAGGAGACAGTCATGGGCGTTCTGATGAACCCAAGATAAGCGGGTTTTCGAAATGAACGCAAATCCCCACGAGCCGTCGAAGGCCGACGAGGCTTCACACCAAAGCGAAAGAGGCTGGTGTCACCGCAACGGGGAGGCGCAGGCTGCGCAACGCCGCGAGCCAAGGCCGCCGATGAAACAGCTCATATCTAACGACGCTCAAGAGGCCGGAAATGGCATACGAAAAGCTCGACCGAGCATTGCGGCAGCTGAAAGCAGATCGCGAGCGTGCGGAGGCGGCCAAAAGCCAACAAGAAAAGACGGTCGCAGAAGCCAGGATCCGGTTCGCGCAAATTAAGTCCACGGTGGTCGGGCCTATTTTCGATGAGGTTGTTGCGCGCCTAGGGGCCGAAGGCTTCTTCGCAGAAACGGTGGACCAACAAAACGACACCTCTGGCGCAATTTCCCTCAATGTGAATTTATCCGAAGATGACGGATTTAGCCGGCAAGGCAGCCTCGAAGTACGGTTTGATCCAGAGGGGTATAACTGTGAATTCGGAAAGTCGACAATGTCGAATACCGCTTCAACAAACCAAATGGTATTCAAAGATAGACATCGACATTTCGACGAAATGACGGAGGAATTGCTTCGCGAGACGGCCGAACAATTTGTCCTAGATTTGATTGCCGGTGAGCACTCCCGTTAGCATGGCACAAGCACGGCCCTCGCCCTCGGACCGCGCGCCGACGCAAGCTCATCCTGTTTCGGCGAGCACATTGTCTTTCACCGCCACCGGTTCTTGCTCGGCCAGCCTGAGCCCGTTCTCCCGCATCAGACGGGCCGTCCGGCGGCGACCGACGGTGAGGCCGCTGTCCCGCAATTCCCGCGTCATCCGTGGGCTGCAATAGGTGCCGTTCGACAGCGCAAAAGCCGCCCGGACATGTGCCAGCAGCACGATGTCATCGCGTTGGCGGCGACTTGCTGGCCGACCTTGCCAGGCAAAATAGCCGCTTTCGCTGACCCCGAGCACGCCGCACAGACGATGGATGGGGAATTCCGCTTTCGCCGTATCGATGAGCGCAAACCTCATCGACTTCCCGCCCGGGCGAAAAAAGCGGTGGCCTTCTTCAGGATGTCCCGCTCCTGGCGGAGGATCTCGTTCTCCCGGCGCAACCGTTTCAGCTCGGCCGTGACATCGCCCTCTACCGGTGCCGCCGGGTCGCCAGCACGCCGTTCCCGGCCCCGCCCGATCCAGCGGACCAGCGTAGATAGCCCGATCCCCAGATCACCGGCGATCTCACGCTGCGTGCGCCCGCTTGTTTGCACCAGGCGGACCGCTTCCTCTTCAGATTCCTTCGTAAACCGTCGCCGCTGCATTATCGAGTTCCTCATCGCTCATCAGGAACTCTCCACTTTTCCGAAGCAAGTCCATCTCGCACAATAGACCTTCTCGTAGAGTGCCTTAGGCATGGTCGGCTGCGAGCACAGATCACACCACTCTCGGGCAGCCGCTCGATTGCCATCTTGAAGGCGGGATCCGATTTGAGAGCGTCGCAGTCATTGCCATCGGGATAGCCCGCCGCGATCAGCAGCGCCCGGTAGCGGATCATCTCCGCCGGCCCATGCCGCACACGCTCCGGTGCGCGCGGGTCTTCGATACAATCGGCCAACCGTTCGGCGATCCCGAGCCGCTGGTCAATCGCCGCCAGCAGCAATACCCCGGCATCCGAGGTCATCCGGCCGCCATCGAACGCCACGTGAACCGGCTTGCCCGCGACCGCTGGCAAACCCGGCAAAATCCCCGTACCTTCATCCACCGCGGGTGCGAACTCCGTTGCTTTAGGTTGATCCGGCTTAAGCACCCAAATCATACACGAAAACAACGGTTTATACCGTGCCCGCCAATCCCGCCATCCAGCCCGATGAATTATTGCGGCTAGGTCCACGCGTTGATCCTCGGCTCGAGGACCGGCAGCCCATGACTAACGAGGATTCGGCGCACACGACAGCGCCGAAATAATCACCGTGTCGGGTATCGCGACTTCATGCCGTGATGACTGCTTTCAAAGCCGAGGCCTCACATTTCCGGCAAATCGGGAATGTCGCGTTTCCACCCGACCTCGCGCTGATCTCTCGCGCCGGCAACGGCCGTTGAGGGGCACGAAGGGCGGTTCCCGCGGCCAAGGCTGAGCGGCCGTTGTGGGTTTCGAAGGCGGCCCATCGCTGGTGGCGAACGCCCGCCCGCCTGATCGCCTTGGAGAGCTGCATCAAAGCCTAAGACCAATAGGACCTTTTTCCTCTACCATCATGGCGCGCGGCTCGGCGATTGAGGCTCCCATCATCGCGCGAACGGGCAATGTAACGGCTTCTCGCGGGTCGGATCCCAGGCTCCACGCTAGGGGCCTCGCGGCATTGCTGCTCCTCGCCGCACTCACGCCGGCGATGGCGGTGGCGCAGCCGAGGCCGCAACCGATCTTCACCGAGCTCTTCGCCTACGATCCGGGTGAGCGTCTCAGTTGCTGGGGAGGTGGCGGATCTCCAGCCAGCTCGACAGCAAGCTGCAGCCGCTGCGCGTCGGCGTCGTCGAGGACCCGATCGGCAAGACCGTTGGCCGCGTTACGGTGCAGGAAGGCGACGAGCTCGACGGCGTGAGCCAGGCGATGCGGCAGATCAAGCGCTATGTCTGCGACAGCCAGGGCTCGCGTGCCGCGGCGATGGAGGCTGAGCCTGGCGGCGTCGTGCCCAGCGAGCGGGCGGAGATCCAGGTGAGATCCGACCGCGCGACCAGCGCCGGCGAGCTGGTGAAATTCGGCCAGCCCGTGTGGTACCGCTTCTCCTTCAAGATCGCCGGTGACTGGCCGCGGGACGTTCCGGCGGCGGGACGCCAGCTCTGCCGCACGGTCATCCACCAGATCAAGCAGGATTCCTTCAAGGGTGATGGGGTGGACGCCCCCCGACGGCATCTATGTGCCAAGGTGACGGTGTCGAACTGCCACCGAAGGGGGCGTCCATGGCACAGGTTACTACGATCGGATTGGACATCGCGAAGCACATATTCCAGGTGCACGGCGCCGATACTGCCGGCCACGTGCTGTTCCGTAAACGCGTGACGCGGCCGAAGCTTCTCGGGTTCTTGGCCGCACAGGCGCCATGTGTTGTTGCAATGGAAGCCTGCGCGGGTGCGCACTATTGGGCGCGCGAGATCGGCAAGCTCGGCCATCGCGTGCAATTGATCCCGCCGGCCTACGTCAAGCCTTTCGTCAAGCGGCAGAAGAACGACGCGGCCGATGCCGAAGCCATCTGTGAGGCGGCGCAGCGGCCGAGCATGCGCTTCGTGCCGGTAAAGAGTGAGGAGCAGCAGGCGAATAGCGTCGTTTTTCGAGCACGTGATCTCCTGGTGCGTCAGCGCACTCAGTGCGTCAATGCCCTGCGCGGGCACCTGTCGGAATACGGCTACGTCTTTCCGCAGGGCATCACGCATGTTGCAAGCCTGGTTGCGCACGTCGAGGATCCGCGATCCTCTCTGCCGGAGAGCGCGCGTGTCGTTCTGAAGCTGCTGGTCGACACCTTCACTGCGCTGGAGGGGCAAATCGCCGAGCTGGATGGCGAGATCAAGCGGCGGTCGAAGGCCGACCCTACGGCACGCCGGCTGATGACGATCCCAGGCGTGGGCCCAATCGCCTCGACGGCAATTACCGCGCTGGTGCCGGCGGCACAGAGCTTCCCGGCCGGACGCAACTTCGCAGCTTGGCTCGGGCTGACGCCGCTACAGAAATCGACCGGCGGTAAGCAAAAACTCGGCGCCGTTTCGAAACGGGGTGAACGGACGATCCGGCGCCTGCTGATACTCGGCGCGAGTGCCGTGGTTCACCAGGCCAGCCGGCGCGGGGCACCCAAAGGGTCGTGGCTTGCGCAGATGTTGGCTCGCAAGCCGAAGATGCTGGTCACCGTGGCTCTGGCCAACAAGATGGCCCGTATCATCTGGGCTCTGCTGGTCAAAGGCGGCATCTACACAGCTCCGGTCGCGGCGGCGTAGCGCGATCGCGACGGCGTAGGGGCGAGCGGAAGGAGAGTATGGCGCAACAGTCGGCGAGACGGGGCTGGGACAACCAGGGCTTTCCACAGTGCCTCGAGCACGCTTAGGGTGAACTGGACCCGGTCCGCGAACTCCCATACAGGCCGGCGGCTGTCTTCCTGCCGCATTGGAGGCCGGACAGATGGCAGCATCCGACCACGCGCCACAACAATCCCCACGTTTTCCCTTGCCTGGGAGGGGGCGTCCACAGATGGAAAGCCGAACTTCTGGCGCGCGCCGTGACGCCGGGCGGCAAAGTTTATGCACAAAATTCGGAAGCCGCCTTTGCGCGCGTCAAGGATCGGCTGGATGCACGATTAAAGACTCCAGCAGCGGCCAATATCGTCTCGGTGGTGCGGCCATTCGACGATCCTGCACCGCCGGCAATGCATGATTTTGATCTTGTGACATTTTTTTATGCCTATCACGACATTACCTACCTCGGGGTCGATCGTGCCAAGATGAACAAGGCTTTCTATGACGCACTAAAGCCGGGCGGGGAATTTGTCATGGGCGATTACTCGGCCAAGCCCGGCACAGGCACGAGCGCCGTGCGGACCCTGCACCGTTCGGACGAAGCGCTGGCCACGTCGGAGATCGAGGCGGCGGGATTTCAAGTTGATCGAGCACGGCGATTTCCTGCGCGTCCCCGCGGATGCACGCGACACCCACTCGCATTCCTCGGCTCAACCCGTCGATATCTACGTGCTGAAATTTCGCAAGCCGGGCTGACCCACGATCGGGCCAAATATGCTCTTTCGCGTGCCGATGACCGCCGCGTCCGTCTGAACCACTGGCGAGCGTCGCGTTCGATCTTTTCCGCGTTTTGACCTCGCTTGCCGTTGTCATCATCAGGATAAAGACCAGCCGGATCGCGGATTTTCATTGGCTTCCACGACCGTGGGGTGGCTTAAGAACGGGCTGCGCGCCGACCTCAACCCGATCGATTTCGATGGGCTGCGGCTGCATCAGCGCATCAGCCGGAGGTGCTACACGATCCACTGGCGAAAAGCGGTTGGGTGCAACGTGTCGAGGGCTACCGCCCGACCCTCGTTGCCGGCAAGCCGGGATTCCAGAACGGCTCGGACACCGGCGAATGCCCGGACGCCTGGTGCGCGCCAGCCGATAGTCGAAGCTTGCGCGGCCGGGATATCCGGGCTTTAGGGCCGCCTTCAGCAGCCTTCGCTACGCCGCCAATCTCTGCCGCGCTGCGCCTTTGATGATCGCGGCGCCCTTTTCCGCGATCATGATGGTTGGCGCGTTCGTGTTGGTCGAGGTGACCGCCGGCATCACCGAGGCGTCGATCACTCTGAGCCCGTCGAGCCCGCGGACGCGAAGCTGGTCGTCGACCACCGCCGTCGCGTGCTGGCCCATCATGCAGGTGCAGCTGGCGTGGTAGACGGTCGAGCCGTTCGCCCGGGCGTAATCCAGCAACTCATCGTCGCCCTGAACGCTGGGGCCCGGTAGCTTCTCAGCCACCACGTACTTCGCCAGGGCTGGCGCCGCGAATAGCCGGCGCAGGAATTTGAGGCCGCCGACCATCGCGCGGCGGTCGGTGTCCTCGGCGAGATAACGCGGGTTGATCGCCGGCTGGTCGTGCGGGTCGGGGGTGCGGGCCAGCACATAGCCGCGTGACAAGGGTCGCATTTGCCAGGGTCCGCCAGTGATGCCGGGCGTGTCATCGAGCTTCCTGATCAGGCCCGCTTTGTAACTCGCCGGAGCGAACACGCATTGCACGTCCGGTGTCGCGGACTCCTCCAATACTTTGACAGACGCGGCGCACAAGGAGGCGCTGTAGGTCAGCATCCCGGTCCCGGTCGTGACGTAGCGCCACAGCTCGTTGGCGAACGAGAGGCCGCGACCGCGTTCGTTGAGCGTCTCGATGCCGCGCACCTCGCACGACATGCGGGCGATGTAATGGTCCTGGAAATTGTGGCCGACACCGGGCAGCGAGTGATGCACCGGGATGCTTGCCTTGGCGAGGTCCTCCGGGTTGCCGATCCCGGACAGCTGCAGGAGATGCGGCGAGCCGACCGCGCCAGCGGCGAGGATCACCTCACGAGCCGCGTCGGCGCTCTCGACCCGGCCGGCGCGCGAAAACACGATGCCGGTCGCGCGCTTGCCGTGGAACGTGACATGATGCACCAGCGCGCCGGTCACGACCTGCAGATTCGGCCGCTTTGACGCCGGCTTCAGGTACGTTTGCGCGGCGCTGGCGCGACGCCGGCCACCGCGGGTCTGCTGGCATCAGCCGATGCTGTCATCGGCGCCGGGCGGCAGGTTGTTGACATCCGGCCGGTACTCGACGCCGAGTTCGCCCGCCGCGTCGATGATCGCTTGGCACACTGCCGGCCGTTCGCTCATCGGCGAGGTGGTGAGGAACCCGCCCCTGCCGTGCAGTTCGCTGTCTTCGCCCTGCCAGCGCTCGGCCTGCTTGAAATACGGCAGTACGTCGTCCCAGCCCCAGCCGCGGTTGCCGAGCTGCGCCCAATGATCGAAATCCTCGGGCTGGCCGCGGATGTAGATCAGGCCGTTGATCGAGGAGGAGCCGCCGAGCACGCGGCCGCGCGGATAGGGAATGGCGCGGCCGGCTGTGCCCGGATCGGCCTCGGCCTTGAAGTTCCACGTCAAGGTCGAGTGGTCGAGCAGCTTCATAAAGCCGACCGGGATGTGGATCAGCGGGTTCCAGTCGCGCCCGCCGGCCTCGATCAGCAGGACCCTGGTGCCGGGATCCTCGGACAGCCGATTGGCCAGCACGCAGCCTGCCGAGCCCGCCCCGATGATGATGTAATCCGCCTGCATGCTTCACTCTCCGGCCCTATAATTACGCCCACCAGCAGAACATTGTATCCGGAAGTCTGGCGCATCATGGTGGTTTTGCGACGCGGCCCTTCAGTCCGACGGAGAGCCCTCATCGCGCTCCAGCTGATTCAGACGGGATTTGTAGAGTGGCCGCGTTTACCCGCCCCACAGTCAATCTTGTGAGAGCCATGTGGGTCGCCGCCGGACGGGATTTATTTTCCTCCGTCTACCGCCAACACCTGACCATTGACGAACCCGGCTAGCTCGGAGGCGAAGAACACCACGGCATTGGCAATGTCCTGGGCGGTACCCAGGCGCTTCATCGCGATCCGCTGGATAAGCGCCTTCTGGCCCTCCTCGCCATACCCGGCCCATTGCCTTTCAGATGCGGCGTTGGATCGGACGAAACCTGGTGCCACGCTGTTGACGGTGATGCCAAACGGGCCCAGCTCGTGCGCCAGCTGTCGCGTCAACCCGACCACCGCGTGTTTTGCCGAGCAATAGGCCTGGATCCCGGTCAGCGAGGGACCGAGACCGGCGCCGGAGCTGATGTTGACGATCCGACCGCTGCCCGCGCGCTTCATGCCCGGGGCCACTGCCCGGCTTAACGCGAAGGCGGCGCCGATGTTGACTGCAAAGATCCGGTCCCAGTCGACATCCGGCACCTCTTCGATAGTGCACATCTCCTGGCCCGCGACGCCGCCGGCATTGTTGACCAGCACATCGATCGCACCGCCGGTCGTTTGCCCGATCTCCATGATCCACGCCGCTCCCGCGGCACGGTCGGTCAGGTCCACCACCACAGTTTTGACGCCTGACTTCGCCGTCTCCGCAAGTTCAGCGGCGGATAGATCGCAGCCGAAAACGCGCGCGCCCAGGCCGGCGAAGGTCTCGGCGATGCACCGGCCGAACCCGTGCCCAGCGCCGCTCACCACAACTGTCTTGCCATCAAACCGAATTTGCACTGGGCGAACTCCTGGTCTGTCCTGAACCACGCCATCGGCTCATGGATCCTCTTCCGAGAGGAGCCATTCTGGCGCAGATTTGGCAATCACCAACCGGACGGCGCGCGTCCGTGCGAAGCAAGCGGAGCAAAGCAATGCCGGCGAAACGAGCCTACGGCATGGACCAGGATTTCTATCTCTGGTCTCCGATCGTCACACGTCCGGCTCTCCGGTGGCCGGATGATGCCCGCGTGGCCCTTGCCGTCATCGTCAACCTCGAGCATTGGGACTGGGAGGTGCCGGAAGGGACGCCGCTGCCGGTGAGCCCAATGGGCGGCCCCGAGGGACTGTGGAGCGGCAACCAACCGCAATTTCCCGATATCGGCGGCTATGGCAACCACGAGTACGGCAATCGCGTTGGCATCTTTCGCGTCCTCGCCGTGTTGGACAAATACGGCATCAAGCCGACCCTGGCGCTCGACAAAGCCGTCGCCGACCATTACCCGTTCCTCGTCAAGGAAGGCCGGAAGCGCGACGCCGAGTTCATTGCACACGGTCTTTCCCGGCGGCATATCATCCATATCGGCATGTCCGAGGAAGAGGAGGAGCGACAATACATCCGCGCTTCGATCGCGGCGGTCGAAACGGCCACCGGCAAGCGCCCGATCGGCTGGTCCGGCCCCGACTTTCAGGAGACGCCGAACACGCCCAACTTGCTCGCCGCCGAGGGCATCCGCTACGTCTGCGACTGGGGCAACGACGAACAGCCCTACAAGATGACGCCCCAATCCGGCGAGCTCTATTCGCTCGGCGTAAACGCGTATCTAGACGACAACTATATCCACCTGCACGGCCGCCGGACAATCAATGAGGTCAACCTGCTGTGGCGCGACTGGTTCGATGGTCTGTACGCCGACGGTGCTGCGACCGGGCGTCTGATGGTATTGCATCTGCATCCGTGGATCATGGGTCAGCCGTGGCGCATCAGGCATCTCGACGAGGTGCTCGGCCACATCTGCGCCCATGCCGGGGTGTGGAAGGCAACGGGTGGCGAAATCATCGACTGGTTCAAGGCGCAGGCCGGCTAGCGGCTCGGCTTGTAGCCGGAGAACTCATCCATATACGGGCTGACGGAGAAGACGACATGACTCTCGCACCCGGGCGGTTCGACTATGCTCCGATCACGGAGCGGCCAATCATCAAATGGCCGGGCAATGCGCGCGTCGCGTTCTGGGTCGCGCCGAACATGGAGTTCTTCGAATACCTGCCGGAGAACCGGCCGACGCAGCCCGACATTCCGCATTATTCGCGCATGGATTACGGTAATCGGGTCGGTTTCTGGCGCATGCTCGACGTGCTGAACAAAAACAAGGTACGCGCCTGCTGCTGTCTCAATCTCGAAGTGCTCGATCATTTCCCCGAAATCAAAGACGCAATGGTCGCCGCCGACTGGGACTACATGGCGCACGGTCTCTACAACAGCCGGCCGATCTACGACTATACCGAGGAACAGGAACGCGCGTACTGGCAGGATTTCGTCACGCATCTGCAGGAGATGACCGGCAAGCGCCTGAAAGGGCGGCTCGGCGGCGGCGCCGGCTATACGGTCAGGACCGACGATTTGATGGCGGAGGCTGGCTGCCTCTACCACACGTCATGGATCATCGATGACCAGCCGTGGCCGATCAATGTGCGCGGCGGCCAGAAATTCATCTTCGTTCCTTATACCGGCCAGACTAATGACGCAGGGATGCTGGCCTGGAACCGGGAGGCGGATTACTTCCTGCAGATGATCAAGGACCAGTTCGACACGCTCTACCGCGAAGGTGCCGAAAACGGGCGGGTGATGTGTCTTTCATTGCATCCGCACAATATCGGGCGCCCGAATGCAGCGAAGTATCTCGACCAAGCACTGCAGTACATTCTCGGTCACGATGGCGTCTGGAACACGACCGCCGACGACATCGCCGAATACTACATCGCCAACTACTACGACCAGGTGTCGTCCTGGATCGCCGAGCGCAAAGCGCGGGCATAGGGCGGGGCTGCCGAGGACTCGACCCTGATGGATCTCAAACTGACGGGCAAGCCCTCATCACCGGCTCCAGCCGCGGCATCGGTTTGGCGAGCGCCAAGGCGTTTGCTGCCGAGGGCTGCCGGCTCATGCTTTCGGCGCGTTCGGCCGAGCAATTGACCAAGGCGGAAGCAGCATTGCGCGCTATCGGCGCCGAGGTTGCCGCGCACGCAGCCGATGTCAGCGACCCCGATGAAGCCGCCAGGCTGATCCAGGCCACCGTCGCGGTCCATGGTGGCATCGATGCGGGAAGCGATTAAGCAAGTGATCGAGGCTCGCCTCCTCTAAATCAATCGCCATCGAAGGATGGGCGCTGTGGGCGTCGCGGTGCTGATAACTTTTCGAATCGCGTTCGGCGAATTTTGCCCCCGGAGCGGCCATTTAGGGACAACGAGGGCGCCGGGGGTGCAGCAGCTCACGCCTCAAATCGCGTCGAGGAGATCTCGCTGCACCATTATACAAACTGGTCCGTGCATCGAAGGCGCCACCCTCGCGCCGACGCCGACGGTCATGAACACAAGTCCTCGACGCGCCTTTCCGCTCAGGGTCACCGACGTGCCGATGAGCGCCAAGCCATCGCACATCTGGCGCACGCTCAGGATCATGCAGCGGGCTGACACCTCATACGCTGCCATTCTCAATTACGGCGCTTTCAAGGACACGCAACTTACGTGGTCCTTTCCGCTCACGCCGACTCCAGGGCCGAGCGGCATAGGCGTGGTGTGGGAACCCTTAGGCGGTGGCGTCAAATATCGTTTCATAGAAGAGGACGATAATGGCTGGCGACCACAGGTGGCCTTCTTCCCCCAAGTCTTCATTCCGGTCGGACCGGCCAATCGCGGCACACCAGTCACGGAATGCTTTCCAATCTGGTTGCAGAAATCTCTTGGTCCCTGGACGATGTTCGGCGGAGGCGGCTACACCAACAATCCTGGACCGTGTAACAAGAACTTCGCCAATACGGCATCGCGCTACAGCGACAGGTCCTAAGCAATCTGGCGCTGGGCGTGGAAGTTTTTGGCCAAGGACCCGATACCACGACTGACCACGGCAGCGCCGCAATCGGCGCAGGGGCAATTCTTGACTTCAACGATCTGTGGCATCTCGTCGGCTCCGCCAACACGGGCATTTCGAATGCCGGGGCGGATCAATTCTCGTTCAACCTTGCGCTGAAATGGACGCCGTAGGCCGGTCGGTCTATCTATGGCGGGGTCGAGGGCAAGGCGAGCGGCCCTCATTGCGGTGTCATCACGATAACACGAAAAGGAAGCCGACGAAGAACGGCCACTCTCGCGACTGAGTCATCCCCCCGTGGCGGCTGGACAGGGCGATGTTGCCCCGCACCCGCCGTTCGCGGTACTCGTAGGGGTTTGGCTCAGTCGGGTGGGGAGCTGCCCTTCGCATTCAAGCCGTTTCGCGGAGGTCGCCTCGTAGACCGGGACTCCCATTCCGCAACGTAGTAGCCCGGCGATTGGGGAAAGAAGACGCCCTCTTGATCGCGCTTTGCAACTACATTCCGAGATAGGCGCGGCGAACCCGGTCATCGGCCACTAACGCCTGATGCGCGCCTTCGAGCACTACCCGTCCAGTCTCCAGCACATAGCCGTAATCGCAGGATTCGAGCGCCTCTGCGACGCGCTGTTCGACCAGAACCAGCGTCAGCTTATCCTCACGGTGCAATGCCGCAACACTGTCGAATATTTGGTCGGCGATTGCCGGCGCCAGTCCCATAGACGGTTCGTCCAGGAGCAGCAGCCGCGGCGCCGAAGCAATGCCGCGACCGATCGCGAGCATCTGCTGCTCCCCGCCCGAGAGCGTTCCGGCAAGCTGTCGACGACGCTCGGCGAGAACCGGAAACAGGCCGTAGATCCGATCGAGATTGCGCTGCCATTCGAAGCGGCCGCGCGTCGAATAGGCTCCCATTTCCAGATTTTCGAACACCGTCAGGGTGGCAAACACCTGCCGTCCTTCCGGCACGTGGGAGATGCCGAGATGCGCTCGCTGCGAGGGGGGCACCGCGAGCAGGTCGCGCCCCTCGAACATGATCGCACCGGAACGCGGGTGCACGGTTCCCGAGATGGCCTTGAACAAGGTCGTCTTGCCGGCGCCGTTCGGGCCTACGATCGCAACAAATTGCCCCTCGGCGACACTCAGCGTCACGCCACTCAGCGCCACGAGACCACCATAGCTCACTGAGAGATCGTCGATTTCCAGCATACCCCTGCCTGTCCACGCGATTGCGTTTCAGGTGTCGGGGTAGCACGGCAAGACGCGATCGGCCAAACCCCGAAGGCGACATGCGGCAGAAAATCCGTGACGCCCGCGACGCGCTGCGCCTATCGTCCGGGTCGGGGGAACCGATGAATCTTGCGTCCAAGTATTTCTGATGCCGTTCTCGGCGGTCGATTTTCTGCAAGCGCTGACCGCGGGCATCCTGGTTGGCGCTACCTATGCGCTGATGTGCGTCGGCCTGGGGATCATCTTCGGCGCAATGCGGGTCATCAATTTCGCCCAAGGCGACTTTCTGATGGTCGGCATGTATGCTGCCTTCTATCTGACCACGGGTTTCGGAATCCTCAGTTTTCTCGGCCCGAATGCTGGGCCGATCGTCGCGGCGTTCCTGGCCGGTCCGATCGTGTTCGCGCTGGGCTGGTTTTTGCACCGCTTCGTCGTCGCGCGGGTGACCGGCGCCAAAGTTGCCGAGATCGCCGGCGCCGGCGCTTACGGCCAGATCATCGTAACGCTTGGTCTCTCGCTGATCCTGCAGAACGGTGCACTAATCGTCTTCGGCTCGACCCCGACCGGCATTCGCACTCCACTGTCGCGCTCGTCATGGGAGATTGGCGAGATCCTGCTCAACCAGGCCCGTTGCGTCAGCTTTCTGGTGTCAGTGGCGGCAGCGGCGGCCGTATATCTATTCCTAAGTCACACGCGGCTGGGCAAGGGATTGCGCGCCGCTGCCGACAACAGCCAGGCAGCGATCTATATGGGTATCGACGTCGAGCGCGCCCATCGCATCGCCTGGAGCCTCGGGGTCGGCATCACTGCCGTTGCCGGCGGCCTCCTCGCCAGCTCGCAATCGTTTCAACCGTATACCGGGTTCGATTTCGTCATCGTTATGTACGCGGGCGTCGTGCTCGGCGGCTTGGGCAGCATCCTCGGCGCGTTCTGGGGCGGGCTGCTGATCGGCATCGTCCAGCAGATGTCGACCCTGGTCCTGCCTTATCAACTGCAAAACACGGCGATCTTCGTCGTTTTCCTGCTGATCATCTTTCTGCGTCCACAGGGAATCTTCGGTCGTTTGAGCGAGCGGACATGAGGACGCCGCCGGAGATCAACCGGCACCGCTGGGCGATCCTGGCGGTCGCGATCGTTGTCGTCATCCTGTCGCTGGTGCTGAAGAGCGCCTATTACCAGCTGGTCCTGACACAGGTTCTGCTGTGGGCGGTGTTGTCGCTGGCGTGGAACGTGCTGAGTGGCTACAGCGGCTATTTTTCATTCGGGCATGCCGTGTTCTGGGGACTGGGGGCCTACACGGTGGCGCTGGGGATGATCTACCTCAACCTGACACCGTGGCTGACCGTTCCCCTCAGCGCCGTCGTCGGCAGCTGCGCCGGCGCGCTTATTGGCTACCCGACCTTTCGCCTGCGCGGCCACTATTTCGCGCTAGCGATGCTCGCCTATCCCCTGGCAATTCTCTATGTTTTCCAGTGGCTAGGATTTCAAGAACTAACCTTGCCGATGAAGCGGGAATCGGCCTGGGTGTTCATGCAGTTCGACGATCCGCGCGTCTATGTTGTGCTCGCGCTCAGTTTGTTGGTGGGGACCCTGCTGATCTCGCTGAAGGTCGAGAACTCGCGCTTCGGCATGGCGCTCTTGGCGATCAAACAGAATGAGCCGGCAGCCGAGGCGGCGGGTATCAACACCTGGCGGTGGAAGATGCTGGCGCTGATGTTAAGCGGCGCGCTGGGTGCGACTGCGGGCGGGTTATACGCGGTGGTGCTGCTGGTGCTGACCCCCGAGACGGTGTTCGGTATGCTGGTCTCGGCGCAAGCCTTGATCCTGGCCTTATTCGGCGGAGTAGGGAGCATATGGGGGCCGCTGATCGGGGCGGCTGTGCTCGTACCGCTCGCCGAAGGATTGAATGCCGAATTAGGCAATATCCTGCCCGGCATTCAAGGCGTCGTCTATGGCATCGCGATCATTTTGATCATTCTCTGCGCGCCGGAGGGGGTCTATTGGCACGTGCTCGACCGGTTTGCGCGGAACAAACCGGCCCCGCTCGTGCCGCCGCGGCCGGAGCCGGCGTTGGTCGCCATAGTACCACAGGCCCGTGCCGTCGCTGGAGCCGACCTCCTGGTGCTACGTGGGGTGGGCATTTCCTTCGGCGGTTTGCGTGCGCTGGACAGCGTCGACCTGACCGTTCCGGAAGGCGGGCTTTACGGCATCATCGGCCCGAACGGCGCCGGCAAAACCACGCTATTCAACGTCATCAACGGGTTTCTGCCTCCCGATAGCGGTACGATCAGTTTCGCCGGCGCCCCGCTGGTGGGGCTCCAACCGAACCAGGTGTGCCGGCGCGGCATCGGCCGTACTTTTCAGGTGGTGCGCGCTTTTCCGCGCATGACCGTGCTCGAAAACGTCATCGTCGGCGCGTTTGTCAGTGCCGCCGATCAGACGATCGCGGAGCGGTTGGCGCTTGCAGCGCTCGACCGCGTCGGGCTGAGCGACCGTGCGCAGGCGATTGCTGGTGGTCTGACGACCCGGGAATTGCGGTTGATGGAGTTGGCGCGCGCGCTGGCGCCGCACCCCCAGCTGATAATGTTAGACGAGACCCTGGCCGGACTAGGGCATGACGATCTGGACGGCATTCTTGGCGTGATCCGGCAGTTGCGGGCCGACGGCATAACCGTGCTAATCATCGAGCACACGATGCAGGCGATGGTGAGGCTGGTCGACCATTTTGACGTGCTCGATCACGGGCGGATGATTGCCAGCGGCGAGCCGGATGCTATCGTCCGTGACCCGAGGGTGATCGAAGCCTATCTCGGCAAGAAATGGGTCGAGCGCGTCGCCAGCGCGGCGAACTAGAAGATCGATGCCGGTTAAAACGAATTGCATGGTTTCGAGGAGGAGACACGGGTGAACGACAAGAAATTTACGAGACGCGCGGTGGCCAAGGGGGTGACGCTGTCCATTGGCGCATTGGCGCTGCCCTCGCTCGCGATCACCTCGGCGCGAGCCCAGGCAAAATCGGTCAAGATCGCCTCGATTGCACCATTGTCGGGCCCATGGGCACGGCAGGGCCAGCTGCTGCGCATGGGTTCCGACATGGCGGTCGACGATATCAACAGCAACGGCGGCATCAAGAGCCTTGGCGGCGCCAAGATCGAGATCGTGTACGCCGATGCCGGCGACAGCACCGAAAAGGCTAAGAACGCCGCGCAGCGCCTGTTGTCGGACAACCCCGATCTTGTCGGTGGCACCGGCGCGTGGCTCAGCTCCTTTACTCTGGCGGTGACCGAGGTGACTGAGCGCGCGTCGTTACCATGGTTAACCCTCAGCTATTCGGACGCGATCACCAATCGCGGGTTCAAGTTCATCTTCCAGACCTCGCCGACCGCCGATCACCAGGCGAAAGAGACCGTGCCGACTGCGCTCGATCTGGCGCAAGCCGCCACCGGCAAGCGCCCTCAGACCGTCGGTCTGATCATGGACAACACCGCCTCGCCAGTCAGTTTCGCCAAGCCGCTGCGCGCCGGCGGGTTTGAGAAGGCTGGGCTAAAGCTGGTGGTCGATCAGGTGTTTACGCCGCCGCTCTCGGATGCGACTCCCCTCATCGAGAAGGTGCGCTCGACTAAGCCCGATTTCCTGCTGCTGCTGACCTCGGCCATGCCCGACTGCAAGTTGGTGCTTGAAAAGCTCGATGAGTTCAAGCTCTCGCACGGAAAGATTCCACTGGTTGGCAATGGCGCGCCGTTCGGCTCGCCCGAATTGCTGAAGACCATCGGCGCCGAATTGCTCGAAGGGCTGCTGTTCAGTGTTGCGAATTGGCCGATGAAGGGCCAGGAGGATTTTATCGAGCGCTTCAGAAAGCGCACTGGCGAGCCATTCCTGACCCAGGACGGGCTGTGTGGCTATGGCGATATTGCAATTCTGAAAGCCGCACTGGAAGTCGCCGGCGCAGCCGACCGGTTAAAGGTCGCCGATGCGATCCGCGGGATGGACCTGACGTCCGGGCCGGCCGCAAGCTGCTTCCCAGGACCCATCAAATTCGATGAAAAAGGGCGGCGCGTCGACGTGCCGATGATCTTTGCGCAATGGCAAAAGGGAGTTCCGCTGACAGTTTTCCCGACCAACCTCGCCCTTGCCAAGCCGTTCTGGCCGTCGGCGTAGCGGCACCCCCTCAGTAATCATGGAATGGACGCTTCGGGTCGATTTGAGCTAACCGATCATCGTCCAGTGAGCGGCGGGAATCCGCGTTCTGCAGCCAAAGGCTGCGGGGGGCGGTGTACGGGTAAAGATGCCCCGAATGTATGGACCGGCTGCTGTTCGCAAGTGAGGGCGTGCTGTCGGAAGTCGCTGATATGTATCCGGCCTGTTGATCGGCACGCGGGCCGTGGCCTTGATGGGAATACGCACGCACCTTTGATCTCATTAGCGGACAGACCGCTGAGCAGCCATTCGGGGGATCAGATTCAGGGTACGTCTATCGATCCGTTCCATGCAGCTCCTCAATCGCGAACTCGATCGAGACAGCGCTAGATTGCGACGGCCTCGAGGTGGGTATCGAAAGCTTTGTCGTGGCGCAGCACGCTCCGGGCGATGCGTGCGAGCTTGTTGGCCAATGCGACCGCGAGTTTGTTCCGGTGCAACCGCTGGGACGCGGAATTGAGCCACGGGCCGAAGCTATACCGGGTCCAGTTGTGCGGCCGCATCAGCAGGACCTTTGCGGCCTGGATCAGCAGCGTGCGCAGATACTTACTGCCGCACTTGGAGATGCGGCCAAGGATCGACCGCCCGCCGGTGCTGTGTTGCGCGGCACGAGGCGGAGCCAGGCGGCGAAATCGCGCCCGCGATCAAAAGCCTCGCCGCTGCCGATCGCCGCCACCACGGCGGTTGAGATCAGCGGCCCGATCCCAGGAACACTCCTCAACCGCCGGCACTTGGCCTCGGCCTGACCGAGTTCTTCGATCTCGCCAGTGACAGTCTCGATGCGCTCATCCAGGCCGCACCAGTCTTCATAGAGGCCTCCTATCAGCTTGGCTGTTCGCCGCGAAATCTCGTCCTTTCGGTTTTCCAATATCGCGAAGAGCGACTTGCGGAGGGCGCGCGGGCCGGACCTGACGGCGAAGCGCGTGGGATGCTTGGCGATCCGCTCGGCCAAAGTATCGTTGACCACCTTCGCCTTGCGGATCGCCGTCGCGATGTCGCGCTCGCCCTGGACCCCGGCTGGAACAGTGACAGGACCGCGAGGTCGATGCCGGCCTTGTTCATGGCGTCGAGACGCAGTTCGTCAATCTCCGGCAATCGCTCGGCCGCCTGGCGACGGAGTGCCGCCGCCGACCCGCTACCCTCGGTGCGCGCCATATTGGCAAACCCCTCGACGCGGAATTGCTCCTCGAGCGCGATCTTCCTGGTCATGTGTCGCTCCCTCCAGCCGTGTCGGCCAATCGCATGGGTCGATTTTAGTGTCGTTTTTGCTGATCCGAGAACCGCGAGCCGCCGTTTACGGCGCCGAGTTGCCGGTGCGCGACTTCAGCCCATTGACCACTACCGGGCACAGCGGACCCGGCAAGCCAGCCCTCCACGCGGATCAGCGCCCATTCTCGTGGCCGGCGGTTTCGGCCCAATAGAGCCAGTAGGCTGGATCGCCGAGGGATTGGCGCACGCTAATCGATCAGGCCGAGAACCCTATGCGCTTCGTTGGGCGGCATGTCCCGGATTTGCTCTTCAGTATAACCTCGTTTGCGCAAATCCGCCTTCTGACGCCGCGTGATCATTAGAGAGAACCCGGCGAGAGGTGCCTCCGAGGTGGGCTCAGCACGCTCCGTCAACGGATCGCCCAAAGACACCAAACCTTTTGGGAACCGGGGATCAGGGTCGCTTTCCGCCGGGCTGCGCATCGCTTCCTGCACTGCCGCTCTCTGCGGCTCGGCGGATTCCAACCGACCTGAAAACGAAGTCGCAAATGCCGCCGCCTGATCCTCGTTGTAAAAGCCGACACGCACGGCGACGCCACGACCGAGCAAGGTGTGGCTAAACTCCTCAACCTTGATTTGCCGGCGATCGAGCCACGAGCGCATGTCGGCCATCAGGTCGACCCAATCGATCCCGGTGTACCGCACCTCCACGATGTACTTCACGACCGGTCCCTCAACATATCGTCAAATATTGGGTGGCTCGCCGGTCAGCGCCTATGATCTGCGTCAGTGCCGAGTGAGCTGCCTTGATGCGTGCGGTCAGCTAAGCCTGGACCGGAAAAATCGCCGCGGCGAGGCGCGGTCTGCAAGGCTTCGATCCACCGGGGTTGGGGGTAGCCACGCGCCTTCAGCAGGCGAATGAGGGAACACCGGCCTGCGGACGAGACCTCAATGACTGCACAATCGCGCGATGGTCGCAGCCGCCCGCCGTCGCTCCAGAAAGACGGACCGACTTTCAAACAAACCTTGCTAACGGCGCGTCTCGCTCGTTGCGGGCGTTCCCGCGATGGTCCCCTTTCTGAACCACAGCCGGCGCTCAGCCTGGGCGACGCGAACCGTCCTTCATGCCCCAGTGCAGCCGTTCGCTCGGGTCGGCGAGACCGGCGGCCCATCGCATTAGGCAGCCCGCAGTGGCGCTAAGTCCTCGACTACGTAGCCAGGGTCAAGCATAGGAACCGAAGTTGCGCAGCGAGAATGCTGGGGACGCGGCCTCTACAGTGCCTGCCTCAAAGCCAATTCGATGTCCATGGGCGAACTCGTGGCTGGCAACGCCTTTGGGTGCGGATCGGTGGGCCGCATCACAAAGATGGGCGACGTGTGTTTCATTAAGTAGTCGGTGGGGTCGGCACTGAGTTGGATGCGCTCCACCTTGACTCTGAAATCCTGGCTGCCTGCTGGACATCGCTAGACGAGCCGGCGAGACCGAGAAACCGGGGTCCGAAAGCCTCCATGTATGCAGGGATACTGACGAGCGCGGCCCGCTCTGGATCCATGTCGATAAATACCGGCTGGACCGCGGCGCCGAGCTTGCCCAAGCGATCGATCGCTTCGGCGATGCTGTTTAGCGCGATCGGACAGGAGCGCTGACAGGTCGTGTAACCGAAATATATTGCGAGCACCGAGCCGGACGGAAAACTCTCGATCGAGTAGAAACGCCCAGTCGGTCCAGCCAGATGGAAGTTTTCGAGCTCAGCGCTCCGCGTGCCTACCTGGTAAGAGGCAGCCATGAAGATGTCGGCTCCGGCAAACGCAAGCAAGATCGTACCGAGCAGCATCCGGGTCGGACGTGTCATTTGGCTCCCCCTCCGCAGTGCTCTCAGCCCTGGTCCTGTTTTACTCCTGATCCTCGTCGATGTTGATAAAAGCCATTGCATGCGGTTTGGCGGCACCCGTTCGTCCCCGATTAGGCCATTGATAAGACTTCGGCCGGTCCATAGCGACGCAGGGCTGGCCGGTCAGTTCGTCCCTGAACCCTCGATCGAGAACCAGTTGGCCAGTCTGCGTCAACCGGGCCATGCACACCCGATCATCGCCTGCCTCGTGAAGTCCCGGCAAATCGAACGGTGTCAGCTGTACGAAGTAATTCGAAGCGGCGACGCGCCGCGTCTCGTGGTCGAATGCCACAAAGTGCGGCCCGCTGTGAGTGGCGAAGTTCTCCGCCGAGTCTAGGTTTAGGGTGCCGGTGACCGTTGGGCAATCCTCGGCCCCATTATTGCGCGCGGCGATGCGCTGAATAATTCCGTCGGCGTCCGTGATGACAGGTGGGGCGTCGCATTTGACGAGTGTTCGGGCTCTCAGCAGCTTTTGGATGTCGAGAACAATGACGCGGCGGGAATGTTCACCGCGATAGTCACGGTTATAAGCCGAAACCGCGAGGCCGGGGGGCGGCGGGTCGCCGGTCGATAATACACCCTAAATCGGTATCACAAGAAACCGGTCGTCTGGCGTAACGAAGAATACCGGGAGGCTCGTGCCGGGTCCCACCCTGTATATCATGCGAAATTCGGGTTCCGCCGCGGTGGCGTCCGGCGCAAACCACATCGTTCCGCCTCCCATACTCGAGGCGAACACACCCTTGTGTTCGTGAAGGTGCGTGAGCGCCACCGTCATGACGCCCTCGGGCGCATTATATCTGAAATAACCTTCCCTGCCCTTGCCGACCGGAAGCTGCGCGATGGCCGTCGGTCCAGCCTTCAGATCCAAAAGGTTCCAAAACCGCACGGTCGTGCCGCAGTCTTCTTTTTTCCCTTGTAAAGTCGGCGATGTCGCGAGCGTAAGCGGGTCGGCGTAGTCCGACGTCACCATCAAATCCAGGTCGGGGCGGGTATCAATCCCGTGCGGGTGAGCCAGCAAGCCGGTATCCGTTTCTCCGTTGACGCTCGGCATGTAACGCTTCGGTCCGCCTGGCTTGGCGGCCGCGTATTCTCCGACAACCGCGCCGTCGAGGCCGATCTCGACCACGCCGCCTGGTGTCGTGAGGTCTTTGGCGCCCATGTAAGTGACCAAAAGGTTGCCAGTTGGGCCCTGCAGAAAGTCGTCGACGCCTGAGAAGTTGGTTACGTCCTTCGCCGTCGTGACCAGTGGACAGGCTGGTATGTGGAGGGGATCAGTGACGTCGCAGCGAAAGATGTTCGCGCTGATCAGCCCACCCATGTAGAGGTAGCTGTGTTTGGCAATGACGATCGGGTCATGACTCATGTGATGCGCCTCGTTCAGCGCATCCGACGGAATCCCGGTGGCGGGTAATCCGTATTTGGTTGTCAGGCCTAGCGCTTGGGTAAACCCAAGATCGTTGAGCAGGTTCGCGCTGGGTAAACTCTGCATCGATGCCGTGTTCACGACCGTGCCATAGGTTCGGGATCTTGGGTCAGCGTCGATGATAGCGAGAAAATCGGTATTGAGGACGCCGGGCTTATCCTCTGTTCCTTTATCGGACGACCAAACAGCCAGGTAGCTCGAGCCCGCCAGCGCGCTCCATGGAGGCGCCAGAGCGCAGGCGAAAACGACCGTTAAGAGCAAATTTTTTCGTGAGAGGATACGCGGGATCTTGGTCAGATGCGGCGCAGCCGCCGAGCCAAGCGGGAGAATTGTGGTGACCATTTCCGAGCCTTCCCTCGCGAGCTTTGGCGGAAGGGATTAAAGCGAGGACAGCATCACCGGCATGGCGACGGCGGCGTCAAAACTCGCGTCACACCCCGTCAAAAGTTCGTTTCCACCTCGCGGCGAAGCCGTAAACTCGGAGGACGAGCGCGGCGGTATCGATGCCTGGGATTGCTTTACCAAAAAGTGAACTGCGCCTGCTTGGCCCACTCTCGCTCGCGATCAATGGACGCGAGCTGCGTCAATTGCCGCGCAAGGCGGACGCGCTACTGGCGCTGCTCGCGCTGCAACCCGGGCGGCCGATCGCCCGCGAGACGGTTGCCGATTTTCTCTGGACCGACCGGGGTCCGGCGCAGGCGCGGCATAGCCTGCGCCAGACGCTGGTGGTGCTGCGCCGAAATATGAGGGATGACGTGGTCCTTGCCGAAGGCAATTCCCTGATCATTCCGCTGGGCGCCCTGGTGGTAGACGCTCTCGAGTTCGAGGCTCGGGCAACCTCGGCCGACCGCGATGTCCTTGCTGAGGCGGCCGCACTTTACCGCGGCGAGCTGCTCGAAAATCGCGGACCCGTCGCACCGCGCTTCGACGATTGGCTTGTCGTCGAGCGCAGCCGGTTCGCAGCCTTGGCAGCGACAACCCTGCGCCAGCTCGCTGCGGCCCGCGGGGCGGCCGGCGAGTTCGAAGCGGCGATCGCCGCAGCGACGCGCCTGCTGGCGATCGACAATTTACGCGAGGATTCCCATCGCCTGCTGATCGAGCTGCTCGCCCGCGCCGGGCGCCGGGGGGAAGCGCTGCGCCAGTTCGAAGTCGTCACCGAGATGCTGAAGCGCGAGTTCGGTGTCCAGCCCGATGACGAAACCATTGCGCTTGTCCGTCGCATCCGCATGGAGAGTTCAACACCCTCTGCAACAGTGAGCGATGCAATCGACCACACCGTCACGCACGCTGTTCGCCTGCCGCCGGTGATCGACAAGCCCTCGATCGCGGTCTTGCCGTTTCAGAATATGAGCGGCGACCCGGAGCAGGAATATTTTGTCGACGGCATGGTCGAGGAGATCATCACCGCGCTGTCGCGCATCCGCTGGCTGTTGGTCATCGCCCGCAACTCAAGTTTTACGTATAAAGGGCAAGCGGTCGATGTGCGGCAGGTCGGCCGCGAGCTCGCGGTGCGCTACGTGCTCGAAGGCTCCGTCCGCAAAGTCGAAAATCTCGTGCGCATTTCTGCGCAGCTGATCGACGCGGGCAGCGGAGGGCATTTGTCGGCCGATCGCTTCGACGGCTCGCTGGAAGAGATATTCGAGCTCCAAGATCGGGTAGCATCGAGCGTCGCTGGGATCATCGAGCCAGCATTACAGGCCGCCGAAGCCGCACGTTCGGCTGGCCGCCCGACCGCCGATCTCACAGCATACGATCTTTACCTGCGCGCCCACGCGATGATCTGGTCGTCGGCGCGGCAAATCTTGGAAGCGCTCCCCCTTCTGGAACAGGCGATCGCGCACGACCCGCGTTACGGGCTCGCGCTAGCCTGGGCCGCTTATTGCTGTTTTCGGCTGGTTCTTGACGGTCGTAGCGACGAGCCGACGGCGCATCGTCTGAAGAGCATCGATTTCGCCAGGCGAGCCCTCGAAGTGGCGGGGGGACGACCCGGGCATTCTCGCGAATGCTGCTCAAGCGCTGGCCTATTTTGGCGAGGACATCGGCGCCATGATGGCATTGGTCGACCGTGCCCTCGCGCTCAATCCGAATTTCGCGCGCGGCTGGCACGTTAGCGGCGTCCTCAGAATGGAGGCCGGCCAGCCTGACATTGCGATCGCGCATGTTGAGACTTCTCTCCGCCTCAGCCCACGCGCCCGAGTCGGCACGGCAATCGCTATCATCGGCGAGGCACACTTCTTGGCCCACCGATTCGATGAGGCAGCGCCGTATTTACTCCTCGCGATCCAGGAGGATCCCAGCCTTAGCGTACCCTATCGCTATCTTGCCGCCTGCTACGCGCATATGGGACACCTCGCCGAGGCGCGAGAGATCATCGCACGGCTGCGTTCGATCAGCCCTGTCGTGATCCCGGACGCAAGCTTTCTGCGCAACGCCAAGCACCGCAAGCTGCTTCTGTCCGGCCTGCGCCTGGCGGTTGCGGGAATCTGACTCCAGCCACCCGAGGCGATCGGCCTGTTGGCCGGCAGGTTTCAATATCGCCATCACTCACTCTTTCCGCTGCCGCTCACCGTCCGCATCGAACGCAACGACCACGGGGGACGGGCGCCCGATCCTCATCCAGAGTGAGCAGGGCCAGGTCTAGTCCCGCCGTCCCGCGGTTGTGTTCAGGGTTCAGCGAACGGCCGGAGTTGGCGCCGAGCTGCCGATACCGCTATCTGCGGCGGGCGGCTCAAGTTGGCCCAAAACTGCCGTTTCGAAGCCGTGGATCACGCTCAGCCGGACGCCACGATGAAGCTGAACTGCCCCTCCGTCCGATGCGGGCCGAGAGAGAGGATATGCCAGTGCACCTCGTATACGCCCCGGGGGCCGGTGGCTGCAGCCGAACCGGCAGGACGCGCGCCTCGATGATGGCAGAGCAGCGAATTTCAACGGCCCGGCGCGCTCAACTGGCTGGTTCGACCGCCGGCTGCAGACCGTCCCGATTTTAAGTTGCCCAAACCGCCCGTAGGGTCGATCCTGGCTTCTATAATCGGCAGGAATCCGAAGAATGTCGGGTTAGTGGAGGAGGAGAAGGAAGCGATACAACTTTATTCTTTTCAAGCCGGTCAACCGATCACTCGCCAACAGAGAAGAAACCGTGTCGCACCGCCGCTGGCGCTGGCCGCGACCATATTCTATGCGGCACCTGCGGCTGCCGATAGCTGCTCCAACTTGGTCAACCTGTCGTTGTTGCCGAATACTAAGATCACGCTGGCCCAGACCTATATGGCCGGACAGACCGTATCGGGCACAACGACAGCCCCGGTCGGTCTGTGCCGGGTGGCGGGGACTATCAAGCCGGGACCACAGTCGAACGTCCACTTCGAAGTCTGGATCCCGACCGACGGAAGCTGGAACGGCAAGTACCAGCAGATCGGCAACGGCGGGTTCGCCGGTTCGATCTCGCTGTCCGGCATCGCCAACGCGGTGTCGCGCGGCTATGCCACGGCGGGAACGGATGACGGCACCTCCGGTCCGCCAGCCGGAGCGCCGGCCTTTATCGGCAACCAGGATGTCCTGCTTGATTACGGATACCGCGCCATCAAGGCCACGAGCGACGATTCCAAAGACATCATTGACATCCTGACCGGACAAGCGCCCAGCCATTCCTATTTCGTCGGATGCTCGGACGGAGGGCGGGAAGCATTGCAGGAGGCCCAGCGCTTTCCCGACGATTTCGACGGCATGATCGTGGGGTCGCCGGTCAATGACCAGGTGGGCGAGTTCGGCTCGTCCTATCTTTACGATATGCAGGCGACGCTCACCGGCCGGCAAACCATCAGCGTTCCGGACGCATACATCCCCTCGAGCAAGCTCTCCCTGCTGAGCAACGCGGCGCTGGCCCAATGCGCCGGCAAAGATGGGGGCCTCGCGACCGATGCCTTCCTCAGTGATCCGCGGCAGTGCTTCTTCGATCCAAGGGTCGTCGAGTGCCAGCGCGGCCAGGAACCCAGCACCTGCTTGACGCCAGCGCAGGTGGAAGCGGCTCGGGAAATCTACGCCGGTCCGCACGACCACGGGATTTTGTTGTTCCCCGGTTACGAGCCGGGCGGCGAGTTGGCGACCGGGAACTGGAGCAGCTGGATCTCAGGCAGTTCACCCGCCTCGCCCGGCTCCCAGTACGGGCTTGGTTTTGGTTTCGGATGTGACCTGATGCAAGGCGTGACGAGCTGCGACTATCTCGGGATCGACGTCGTGCAACAGGACGCCTCCGCGCGGCGGATCCTCCAACCCATCCTCAGTTCCGTAAATCCAGACCTGCGGCCGTTCAAGAAGCACGGCGGCAAGATGATCCAATATGCAGGATGGGCGGATACGGCGATTGCTCCGGAGAATGGTCTCAATTACTACCGAAAGGTCAGCCAGACGATCGGCGATCCCCACGACTTCTACCGCATCTTCTTGGTGCCGGGCATGGCGCATTGCAGCGGCGGAGCCGGTCCTAACGCATTCGGCAACGGCACCAGTAACGGACCGGTGATCGACGCGGGCCACGACCTGGTGAAGGCCCTGGAGCGTTGGGTGGAGCAGGGAATTGCTCCAGACCAGTTTATCGCAACCCATTACGTGAACAACGTCCCGGCCCAGGGAGTGCAATTCCAGAGGCCGCTATGCCCCTACCCGGAACGTGGCGAGTACGTGGGCAAAGGCGATCCCAACGACGCCGCGAACTTCCGATGCGTCGCGCATGACGACCCCTTCGATCCGCGCAATATCGGACCTCAGCGCGCTTACTTAGAGGGAAAGTAGGGTCCAGCTGCTCTGCTTAGGGAGCACTGACGGCGACGGCGCGCTCCAGCGGAAGAGGGAGGCAAGGCGCCAGCACGCTTTGGCGGTGGTGCAGGAGTTCCGGCCGCCAGGAGTGAGGCGATGCACGGCGAAGTCGGACGCTTTGCTGCGCCCATATTTGTGAATGCCTTAAATGGTGCGCAAGTCCTGTGCGAAAGCCCGCTACTTGCGAGCCCATCTCGGAGAACGGAAACTTACGCTCTAACCATACGCCTCCATCGGTGTTCTGCAACTGCGGAAATTGGCGCTTCTCAGCCAATTTAAGAGGTTGACGAGAGGCTGACCCAAACACCAGCCGATCGCACCGGCTCTTCCGTTCGGGCCGGCCGCCCGCTGATCCGCCGAGTATCTCCTCGCGCGGAAGGGTGGCGGGAGGATGATAGCAGAAGCCGTCACCCCGGCGGCGGACTCACGCTCCAGTCCGGGTGGCCCGCCGGGTCGGCGTCCCAGAACATGATCTTGTCGAAGTAGATCGTCTGGGTCTCCGCACGCCAGTCGCGGTAGATGCCAAAGCGCGGCTGTGCGTTGATGAAGGGCGCGCCGTTGCGGCGGGCGCCATAGTCCGGATCGGCCATGGGTCCCTGGTAGGCGCCGCAGAACGCGCCGTTGAGCCAGATGTCGACGCGGCCGCTGGCGTCATGGGCGGATTGAGGCGCACCTGCACCGTGGTCCAGCTCTCCCGCGTTAGGTCGCGCCGGCAAATCTGCGTGCGCGTCACCATCGGCGGCTGGGAACAGGGTGCGCCGGCGGCCACCTGTGCGAAGAAGCGCACCCGCTCCCCGAGCGGCCGCGCCTCGACCTTGAAGAAGGGGCTGGCGTCGCACGACTTTCCATCTGTGGACGCCCCCTCCCAGGCAAGGGAAAACGTGGGGATTGTTGTGGCGCGTGGTCGGATTCTGCCATCTGTCCGGCCTCCAATGCGGCAGGAAGACAGCCGCCGGCCTGTATGGGAGTTCGCGGACCGGGTCCAGTTCACCCTAAGCGTGCTCGAGGCACTGTGGAAAGCCCTGGTTGTCCCAGCCCCGTCTCGCCGACTGTTGCGCCATACTCTCCTTCCGCTCGCCCCTACGCCGTCGCGATCGCGCTACGCCGCCGCGACCGGAGCTGTGTAGATGCCGCCTTTGACCAGCAGAGCCCAGATGATACGGGCCATCTTGTTGGCCAGAGCCACGGTGACCAGCATCTTCGGCTTGCGAGCCAACATCTGCGCAAGCCACGACCCTTTGGGTGCCCCGCGCCGGCTGGCCTGGTGAACCACGGCACTCGCGCCGAGTATCAGCAGGCGCCGGATCGTCCGTTCACCCCGTTTCGAAACGGCGCCGAGTTTTTGCTTACCGCCGGTCGATTTCTGTAGCGGCGTCAGCCCGAGCCAAGCTGCGAAGTTGCGTCCGGCCGGGAAGCTCTGTGCCGCCGGCACCAGCGCGGTAATTGCCGTCGAGGCGATTGGGCCCACGCCTGGGATCGTCATCAGCCGGCGTGCCGTAGGGTCGGCCTTCGACCGCCGCTTGATCTCGCCATCCAGCTCGGCGATTTGCCCCTCCAGCGCAGTGAAGGTGTCGACCAGCAGCTTCAGAACGACACGCGCGCTCTCCGGCAGAGAGGATCGCGGATCCTCGACGTGCGCAACCAGGCTTGCAACATGCGTGATGCCCTGCGGAAAGACGTAGCCGTATTCCGACAGGTGCCCGCGCAGGGCATTGACGCACTGAGTGCGCTGACGCACCAGGAGATCACGTGCTCGAAAAACGACGCTATTCGCCTGCTGCTCCTCACTCTTTACCGGCACGAAGCGCATGCTCGGCCGCTGCGCCGCCTCACAGATGGCTTCGGCATCGGCCGCGTCGTTCTTCTGCCGCTTGACGAAAGGCTTGACGTAGGCCGGCGGGATCAATTGCACGCGATGGCCGAGCTTGCCGATCTCGCGCGCCCAATAGTGCGCACCCGCGCAGGCTTCCATTGCAACAACACATGGCGCCTGTGCGGCCAAGAACCCGAGAAGCTTCGGCCGCGTCACGCGTTTACGGAACAGCACGTGGCCGGCAGTATCGGCGCCGTGCACCTGGAATATGTGCTTCGCGATGTCCAATCCGATCGTAGTAACCTGTGCCATGGACGCCCCCTTCGGTGGCAGTTCGACACCGTCACCTTGGCACATAGATGCCGTCGGGGGGCGTCCACCCCATCACCCGTATACCGCGAAGATATCGAGGATCTTCATGCCCGGCTTCGCGCCGATGAACGCCAGCCACTTCGCCGGCGCGCGGTTGGTGTCGAGCTTGCGATCCGCCGCGCTCCGGTCGGGATTGGCGACAATCGCGGTGTAGTCCGGGGCGGTCTGTGAGACCGCAGCCGGCGCCGCCGCGATCACAGTCAGCGTTAGCAAGCAAGCAAGAACCTTATGTTTCATATGTTGCTCCCCAAACCGCTTGAGCTTTTGATCGCACCGATCATTTATCCAATTGCTCTGAAGGCGACGAGCGAATGGATTCATCCAAGGTGTCTGCTGACGCCTTCCCCCGCGTTATGATTCGAACCGGCTACGGGCGAGCTTGGCGCCAGCGCTGAGCGCTGCGAGCTTGCTCATTGCAAGCGACCTTTCCATCGGCGCCATCCCGCAATTGGTACACGGATAGAGCCGCTCCAGTGGAACAAAGCGTGCAGCCCGCTCGATCGTCGCGGCGACCTCCTCCGGTGTCTCGACGCGCTCGTTGGCAACGTCGATGGCTCCCAGTAGGACGTCCTTGCCCTTCAGAAGGCCGAGGACATCGATCGGTACCCTGGCGCCGGCGCATTCGACTGAGACCTGATCGATCCGGCTTGCGGCGAGAGCCGGGAAGATCTCCTCATACTGCCGCCATTCCGCCCCGAGGGTCGCCTTCCAGTCGATATTTGCCTTGATGCCGTACCCGTAACAGATGTGAACTGCCGTTTCACAGGGGAGACCCTCGGCAGCCCGGTGCAGCGCCGCGACGCCCCACTCCACCACTTCATTCATGTAGACGTTGAAGGCAGGTTCATCGAACTGGATCACATCGACGCCGGCCCTTGCAAGCTCGTGGGCTTCTTCGTTCAATAGCGTGGCAAATGCCATGGCCAGGGCGATCTTGTCGCCGTAATGGGTATCGGCAATCGTATCGACGATCATCATCGGTCCGGGCAGAGTGAACTTGAGCTGGCGGCGGGTATGAGCGCGGGCGATTTGGGCCTCGAAAGCGTGGACGCTGTTCTTGCGATGGAGCGGTGCGGTGACTGTGGGCACCTCGGCCTGGTAACGATTATTGCGGATGCCCATCGGGACCCGCCGGGAAAAATCCACACCCTCGATGTGTTCGAGAAAACCGTGCACGAAGTGCTGACGCGCTTGCTCGCCATCGGTAACGATATCGATCCCAGCGTCCTCCTGCTCCTTGATCATCAGCAGCGTCGCGTCGCGCTTCGCCTCAGCGAGCGCTTCACCCTCCAACTGCCAAGGGGCCCATAGCATCCGAGGCTTGGCCAGCCACGCTGGCTTTGGCAAGCTGCCCGCGATCGTCGTCTCAAGCATCGTCACATTCCCTTTTTGGTTACCTCGGCATCACCCTTTGCTAAAATGCGGCAATCGTCACCCAATTCCGCCGCGGTCGGTTCGAGCGATGACATTGTCGCCACTCGACGCTTCGGTGACCAGCCGTGTAGGCTGGGGCGGGACCAGGCGAGCAACCCGGTGTTTGTCGCCGCGTCCGTCGCCGGTCGGCGCGATCTCGCCATGCGCCGATTACCCCTGAAGAACGTGATCGGATCAGGCAGGGACCGGGGCCGTCCCACAAAATTGGCACTCAGTCGCGTGACTGGCAGGCCCTTTCGTGAGGGCAAGGAGGGAGATAGATTTTCAACAAAACTTCGGAGTTTTTGAGATGTTCGCAGACCGATACAATCTCGCTGTGAGCACTGCCTCCGCTGCAGCGCGCGACGCCTATGTTCAGGGCTGCGATCTGGCGTTGACCTTTTATCCGGGCGCAATCGAGGCCTTTGACCGCGCCATCGCAGCCGACCCCAGTTTCTCCCTGGCCCATGCCGCCTAGTGGATCGAATCTAACACTTGGTACCCGCGGTTGGCGGCGGCGATGATGCGGTCGGGGTCGGCGGTCCAGGTGAACGGCTTTGGACTGTGGTTGTGTTGGGCAAGGTAACGGTTGATCGCGGCCTGGAGGTCGACGAGGGAGTGAAACACGCCGCGTTGCAATCGCCGGCGGGTTAGCTTGGCAAAAAAGCCCTCGACGGCGTTGAGCCAGGATGCCGAGGTGGGGGTGAAGTGGAACGTCCAGCGCGGGTGCCGGGCCAGCCAAGCCCTGACTTTGGGGTGCTTGTGGCTGCCGTAATTGTCAAGGATCACGTGGACCAGTCGGCCGGCTGGGATGTCGCGCTCGAGGCGATTGAGAAAGCGCAGGAATTCCTGGTGCCGGTGGCGCTGCATGCACTGCCCGATGACCGTGCCGTCGAGCACATTGAGGGCGGCAAACAGGGTGGTCGTGCCGTTGCGGATATAATCATGGGTCATTGTCCCGGCGCGGCCTTGCTTGATCGGCACCCCCGGCTGAGTGCGGTCGAGCGCCTGGATCTGGCTCTTCTCATCGACCGACAGCACCAGGCTGTGCGCCGGAGGGTCGACGTAAAGGCCCACGACATCGCGCAGCCTGGCGGCAAACTGCGGGTCGCGGCTGAGTTTGAAGACCTGCAACCGATGCGGGGCGAGACCATGGGCGCGCCAGATCTTTTGCACGGTGCTGACCGCCAGCCCCATGGCGTCGGCCATCGCGCGGCTCGTCCAATGGGTGGTCTCGCCGGGTGGCGCGCCGAGCGTGAGCGCGATCAATCGCCCGACGACCGGCTCGGGGATCGGCGCTTTGCCGGGCTTGCGCGTCTTGTCGTGCAACAGGCCATCGACCCCCGCCTCCATGAAGCGGCGCTGCCAGCGCCACACGCAGGGTTTCGACACGCCGGCCCGGCGCATCACCTCGGCGGTGCCGCAGCCTTCTGCCGTGGCCAGGATGATCCGCGCTCGCCACACATGCTTCTGGACAGCATTGCGATCGCCCACCACTGCCTCAAGCCGCTCCCGATCCCCCGGCCCGAGCCGGACTTCAACATCGCTGCGCATCGCAGCATCATGACGCAAAAGCTCGACTGAGGGAATCTTATGTTTCGGTCATACCACTAGGCCCAGGTATTGACGCGGGAAGGTAATGCGGTAGCGGCACGGGCAGCGTTGGCTGCGGCCAAGGATCTCGCCACCGGTCTGTCGGCACGCGAGTTCAGTCACCTCAACTATTTCGGCCTCGCGTTCGCAGGCCAGACCGACACCGCGATCGAGGCCTTGTACGCGCATCTGGCAGCATGGCCGCGCGACGCCCTGGTCCTCGCCACTGCCGCGAACCCTAATGGCTTGATCGGCGCCTCCGGCTGCATCGGGCAGAAGCGCCAGATCGCGGCACTAATGGACAGCCTCGCCCCGCATTACGGCGACGATTTCTGGTTCCTTGCGCATCATGCGATGGCGCTATCTGAGGATGGGCAGCTCGCGGCGGCGCGGACGAAGATCGAGCGCTCCGTGGCCGCAAACCCTAACAACGCCCACGCTGCGCACGGGTTCGCGCATGTTTGTTATGAGAGCGGCGAGACAGACACGGCCCACGCCTATCTATCGTCCTGGCTCGCCACCTATCCGCGCAACGGGTTTTTCCATGGGCATCTGAGTTGGCATCTGTCGCTCTGCGAAATCCAGACGGGTAATTTTACCGAAGCTTTGTCGGTTTACCAGGACGCCATCGCGCTCGACCGGCACAGCGGCGGGCCGCAGCAGAGAGTCTCGGATGGGGCAGCGTTTTTGTGGCGTTCTGAACTAGCTGGCCACCCGCGCGACACTGCCGCTTGGCGCGCACTGTACGACTATGTGGCCGACGCATTGCCGTCCCCCGGTAGCGGGCTCGCCGACTTGCACGTCATCCTCGCACACGTGGTCATGGGCGACGACGCCGGGCTCCGTTCTCTCAGCTGCCGGATGGCAGATATGGCGCGCGAGGGGCGCTACCCGTCAGGCTTTTACCTACCGACGCTTTCACGCGGGTTCGCGGCGTTCGAGCGCGGCGATTTTTTCTCAGCGATCGAAGTGCTTGCACCGCTCGCCGGCGAAAACGAGCGCATTGGCGGCAGCCGCGCGCAGCACGACCTGATCGAATTGACGTTGTTGAAAGCCTACCTCGAGGCCGACCGGGCCGAAGAAGCGCGGCGCCTGCTCAGTGCACGGCGACCGGGTGCTTCCGGCATTCCTGTCGCGGGGCTTGCGCCGGCGCATTGACCGAGCCCGCTCGCACCGCCATTGCGGAAAACGCCATTGGTCACTCAAGCGCCCCTTCGCAGGCGCGAGAAATCGCCGCTGAAGCAATCATTAGCCGCATGCGCGTAGGAGCCAGCGTGCGAGAAGAAGACAGAACAGGTCAGGGGAAGATGCTGGTTGTGGAGCAAGAAGAGCAGTTTTCACCACGATGGCTGGGTGGCCGAGAAGGGTCGGCTGAGCCGTGCGCTTGGAACGTCCGCATCTCCGCGAACTCGATACTCACGGCTACCCCGCAATAACGCAACGGAACCACAGCTTCCACCAAAAGCCAAAAAACCCCGCCGGGCGCGCAGCCGAGCGGGGTTGTTGCGATGATCAGTTGACTGTTTCTAACGCCTCGACCCTCCGGACCGGCAGATCTGGAGGGTCAAGGCGTCAGGCTGCTAGTGTTTCGGCAGCGATAACATCCGTCATTGTGCGATGATCACGAAAGGCCCAGCTGTGGCCGACCGGCACATCGCGGCTGCGGTGGCGGCTTCGACCTTGCGCCAGGCGCCGTGGGCCGGGAACCCGATCACCGTGTCGCGAACACGGGCACAGATGCCGCAACTCTTGCAAGTGGCATCCGAGTAGGTCGCCGGACAGACCGCAATCCGCCTGCCGGTCGGTGTGTGCCGTGGCAATGACGTCGTGCGGTCACGCCAGTCGCCAATCGTTTCAGCCCATAGGTCCTTTTGCCGTTTGAACCGGTGGCGAATTGCACGGCGGCCAAGCGACCGGTCCGAAGTGCCGCGATTTTGGCGCAGAACTCGACCACGAGCTGCCGGCGGTGCCGTGAGACACGCGGTCCCAGCGCACCGCCAGAGCGCCGGCTTTGGCGTAGCAGCCGTTCTCGTAGAGCGCACAGCCCGGCCAGCATGATTCCCGCTCGGTGATCGCGACGGGAATGGGCCCGGTCTTCGCGTTGTGCGATACGGGGATAAAATGGACTTTCATTAAACAAAGCTCCATCGGGACGAAATGTCCCGACGGCTCGGCCCCGGCATGCTGCTGCACGTCGAGGTCGAGGAGGCCGGTCAGATGCCGAGGTCAAAACCTTCCGCTGCAATCGCATCAGTGAGACCGCGGGAATAGCGGTGGTCGACGCAGAGCGCGCCACCCAGCCATTGCCAGGGCTCGGTGGCGATATTGGCGTCGAGGCATTTGCTGGCAGCTGCGGTGAGCGGCACGATTGCGATGATCGAGCCATGATCGGCGACGAGGAAATCGCTCATGTCGGTTTCTCCATTGGAGCGGGGGTGCTCCGACGCCCCGACCCCCGCCAGCTGCTGCCAACGGGGGTGAGAGACTATTTCCTGAGGTTTGGGGAATGCCGTGGATCGAGCCGGTGCTTGACGATCTCGGCGATCTTCCAGGCGGCGATATCGAGCTCGCCGGCGATCTCGGCCCAGATCATTGGGATATGCCGATCCGTCCAGACGGACGAGACCTCGATCGCAATCGCTCGATAGGCGCTGGCTGCGGCATTGAGGATGTCGGCCACCTTGTCGGCAGTATCGACACCGAGGTTGAGCTCAGCGTCCACGCCGTCTCTCCTCGATCAGGACGAGACAGGCTTCGAGCTGCAACCATTCCTCGGGCTTATTGAGCCAGGGATGCAATGACAGGGCGGCGGCCTGGGCCTTTAGCACCGAGAGATTGGCGCTGACGACCAGGGTCCGCGCTTGGGCAGGATTCAGCTCGCGGCGCGTGTGTCGACGCACCGCATCGAGTTTGAAGATGTTCATGGCACGTTCCTTCGAGACGAAATGCCTCGACGCCTCAACCCCGGCCGACTTCTGTCAGCTGGGGTGAGGCTTGGGTTAGGCGGCGAGTTTCAGCACTTCGCCGGCGGCGCGTTCGATCTCGATCCGCTTGTCATTGTTGTTGAGCGAACGAGCATATGCCGTGGCGGCTGACGTGACGTCCCACAGGGTTTCGATCGGCCGACCCTCTTCGGTCTGATGGATGGCGTTGAGAGCTGGGACCATGCTTTTGCCAAAGCGGGTAGCGAGGAACGTATCGAGCTCATCGCCCAGGCGTTTCTCCCGGGCATGCTCGATCGCCTCGATCACCGGGTTGGCGCTCGCCTGGCTGTATTCGTCGAGGATGGGTGTGACCTCTTCGAGCCACCGGTCGGGCGCACCCTTGGTATGGCGGATGCGCACTTCGGTGTATTGGTCTGCACCCCAGACGATCCGGTTGCAGCAGACGTAATCGAAGAGAAAGAAGCCGGCGCTGAGCGTGGTTTTGCCCACTTCGGAGTTCCACACAAAGAAGCCCCGGGCGAACGAGCCGAACTTGCCGGCCCGCCGGTTGGGGATCTCGATGCGGTTGTCCTCGTCTGCCAGGAACACGAACATGTCGCGATCGCTCGCAAACAACGTCGTGTTGGCCTGGGTGACCGTCACGTTGGTGCCGAACTCGCCCGGAACCCGCCATTGGCCAGTGACGCCGTCGCCAAAACGAGAGACGAGCGCATCAACCACATCGGCGTCATAGACGCGGCCGTAGTTGGGGCCATTGACGGAGCGCAGCTCGTTGATCTCGTCGTCCCGGGTGAGCAGGACGCCGATATCTTCGATACTGCGGGTGAAGCGCAGATTGTAATTCAAGCAATCCGCAATCACCGGGGCGGGCATTCTGGTCTCGCGGAAATAGCTGGCCGGCGAGTTGCCGGGGCTGGCGAAACTGCACAATTGCCCAAACGACCAATGCGTCGCTGCCGCGGGGACGCCGTTCGGTCCGAGGATCTGCAGGGCGTGCGCGCTCTCTCCCGAAGGCTGGAGCTGCAAATTGCGGCTGCTGATGACCTGGGTTGCCGAGTTGTCCCGGATGCGGCTTTTAAAGGCCTGCATGTCGATGAGGCTGGTAAAGCGCTCGTCGGCGGGACGGCTGATCCACTGTTGCGACGCTTGGGTCAGAGTGGTGGTCATTGTGATCTCCTTTCAGATCAGGAGGGGCGGGGTGCCCTTCCTGACGCCTCATCCCCGACACGCTTCTGCTCGTGAGGGTGAGAGGCCGTGCTGGTGGGAGCATGCGTAGGGATTAAGCTCGGCCCTGAGGCCTGAGCCCCTCTCGCGTGACAGATCTCCGACAGAGGTCGTGCCAGGGCTGCGGGTCTGTTCCTGCTCGATCCGCGGCACGATCGCGATGGCCTGACGGCGCCGCTGCCACGAGCCCCCTCAGCGGCTGCCGACCACCTACACTCCCCGCGACGCATGCCCGCTGCCCGTACCGATTTCCGGCGGCGTCGCAGATGGTCGCAGTTGGCCCCAACCGTGACGCGCGGACTGTCATCGATTCATCGCGCCTCCGTCATTCGGATGTCACGGTGGCTGGGCAAATTTTAACGTTGAAATAACAGCAAGGGATCACGCCATGGGCCGCATGCAACTGAAATCAGCACGTCGCTGGAAGTTACCCCTTGTTGGCGCGCTCGCCGCGGCTGGGATGGTTGGGGGGCGCCCATGCCGCGCCGATCCAGACGGTGTTCACGATCGCCCTGGAAAACCACAACTTCACCCAGCCCAATCCGACTAGCTCACCCCAGCAGCTTCTGGGTAACCCGGCCGCGCCATACCTCAACAGCCTGGTCACGCCAGGCAACCCGAACGCGCAGTACACCTCCTATTTCTCGCAGATGACCAATGTCGCTCCCGGTGTCCACCCGTCCGAGCCGAACTACATCTGGCAGAACGGCGGCTCGAATTTCGGCGTGTTTGGCGACTCCGATCCCGGTACCGGGTCCTACCCCAACGTGATCAGCGCGCCGAGTTTCAACGGACAGCTGACGGCGAAGGGCATCAGCTGGAATACCTACCAGGAAGACGTCCAGTACTCGACGTCGTCCCTGGTTAGCGCGTCGGGCACCGGCGGCACCGCGCCGAGCGGCGTGACCGTGACGCCCAACCCGTATAACGGCACCCTGCAATATAACTACGCCCCGAAGCACAATCCGCAGGCGTTCTTCACCGACAGCCAGAATCTCAACGTCAAGACCTTCGCCCAACTGATGACCGACTTGGCGAACAATACCTATGCGCAATACAACTGGATCACGCCTGACCAGTACAACGACATGCACAGCGCGCTGAGCGGCGGGTTCAACTACAACGGGACGCTTTACACCGGCGACCAGGCAGCCGTTGCGCAGGGTGACAACTTCCTGTCGATCATCGTGCCAGAGATCGAGGCGACCAGTGCCTTCCAGAATGGCACGGCCATGATCGAGATCTGGAACGACGAGAGCGAAGGCGGCGACACCACGGCCTATGCCATCCCGGAGATCATCATCTCCAAGGATGCAATCGGCAACGCCTTTGACGTGACCGAGGTAGTCACGCACAGCGGCAGCTTGCTGACAGATCAGGAAATCTTTGGGACCAGCTGCCAGCTGGCGTCCTGCGGCGCGACCGACCTATCGGCCGCCTTCCTGCCTGGCTCGATTCCGGCGAGCGTACCCGAGCCCACTTCGATCGCCGTCCTTGGCGCCGGCCTGCTCGGCCTGCTCTGCGCTCGCCGCAAGGCCTGAACCCCGCCTGGGCGGCGGCTGGCGGCGGCTCTGCACCGTTGGCTCGCGGATACCATGCGGCCTAATACGCCGGTGACGCGCCGCTCACGCATCCGGCAAGGTGAAGACGCGGCAGGGCGCTGCAATCCCGCGCAGCACGTGTTGGCCCAGTGGCGCCAGCGGTATGGTGGTCTCGGCGGCGACCGCGCCCGAGATCAGCACCCACTTCCCGAGCGGCCGGCAGAGTCCTTCCAGCCGGCTGACCAGGTTGACCGCAGGGCCGATGGCAGTGAAGTCCAGGCGATCGGCAGCACCGATATTGCCCCACAGTATCTCACCGAGATGCAGCGCCGCGCCGAAGGGCAGCGGAGGCAGCCCCTGCGACTGCCGTATCGTATCGAAATGGGACATGCCGGCGCGGGCGGCGATGACCGCGCGCAGCGCCGCCTCGCAGGCCTCGGACAGGGCGGTGAAGTCGCGCAGATCGGCGCAGAGCAGTGCCGCGCGGATGGTCTCCCCGGTGCCGCCGCGCAGCGCCCCAGCCTGCACCCGGGCGGCACTGCGCCGGCCGAGATAGGCCTCGAGCAGCGCTGCCAACGTCGTCGCCCGGGCGGCGACGGCGGCTAACGGCGCCACGGCGAAACGCGCCACCTGGCGCAGCCGGCCAGCCTCGGCGGGGCCGAACGGCCGGGTCCCGGCCCAGCCCAGCACTGGCCCGTCAGGCCCGTGAATTCGTTCCCCCTGGGCCGACCGTGTTCTCCTGCACCGGGCCGAGCCGGGCCAACCAGTCTCGCCCGGCGTGGCTGAGTGGAGCTTGGCTGAGTGGACTGGCGGCGAAGCCCAGCGCCTCGATCACCGCGCCGGTCTCCGCCTGCCACAGCCAAGTGCGACGAGCGATGATCGGATGCGGCACCGCGAGCGTCAGGGCGCCGCCGGCCAGCGGCAGACCGTCGGTCAGCAGCAGGGCGCCGAGTTCGGCCAGGAACCGGTCCGGGCCTGGCGAGGCGCCGGCCTCGTCCACCAGCCAGGCGAGAGGCGCGGGCAGATTCATTAGTGAATCCATTGGCAGATCCATGCCGCGATCATGCCGCCACAGTCCCTGCCCTGTCATCGGCGCCGGGGCGACGGCGCAAATAGACCGCGTGGCCTATTTTAGGGGCGAGGTCGCGACTCGCCGCCAGTCGATCCTCCGCGGGAGGCGGGGCAGGCCATCGCAACCATGCGAGAGACCGATGCAAGAGACCCTCGTCGTCCGCCGCGAGACGCACATGCCAGCACCGCCCGCCGCCGTATTCGCCCTCCTGACCGATCCGGAAAAAATCCTGCGCTGGATGGGAACCGAGGCGCAGTTAGAGCCGCAGCCGGGCGGGCTCTATCTCGTCAATGTCACCGGGGCTCGTTGCGCCCGCGGCTCCTTCCGCGAAGTGGTGCCGGTGCATCGCCTGGCCTACAGCTTTGGCTGGGACGGCAGCGAGGAGGTGCCACCGGGCTCGAGCCTGGTCGAGATCGATCTGCTCGAGCAGCCGCCGGACGGAACCTTGCTACGCCTGACCCACACCGGCCTATCCAACGCCGAGCAATGCGCCGGTCATGCAGACGGCTGGGTCCATTACCTCGGCCGCTTGGCCGAGGTCGCAGCCGGACGCGATCCGGGCCCGGACCCCTGGCACGGCCGCACCGGCAGGGAGTGACTGTTTGTCGCTCTCGATATCGCCGATTTGAGCCCCTTGCTACCAAGGTAGTGGTTGCGCCGGGCCTATCATGAAAGTTGACTGGCAGCTGGCTTGGATACTAGCGGTCAGCGCCACGGCATTGCTGTGAGCGGCGCCGTTCGCTTGGATGGCGGTGGCGTCGTTGCGACCCGGGCGTCCCAGCCGGCATCGCGCCGATAACGGTCATCGGCCAAACGCTGGTCCGCCGTCTGCTCACGACCCTAACTGACCATGAGCAGCCCGCTCGGGTAATACCAGAAGCGGACGTTCACAGAGGCTCTTCGCCCCCGACTTGGCGCCCGGACCGGTCATCCGTTCGTCAAGGATCACGACACCGATATCGGCTTCCTCTGCCCGCTGCCTGTTCCTGTCTTCCTAGAAGAAGACGAAGGCCCGGACCACGACATTCTTGCGGCATCGCGCATTCAAGGGCGCGGTCGGGTCAACACAAGCGGTATGGAAAGACCAGCGCGAGACGGAGCCGTCGGTCACCGAGTCATAGCATTTGAGCATCGAGACCTCGGTCGGCTTCTGCCGGGGAAACCAGTACCACTCGTGGTCGGGTCGGTAGGTGAAGCGGGTCGTCTCGCCGACGCGGTCGTCGTAGACCCGGTAGTTGTTGATGTAGGGCTGGTCGGCGAAAGAGGGCCAGGCGCAGAGCACGAAGGGGAACTGCTCGACTGTCTCGATCGGCTTGGCTAGGTTGATGGACATGAACCGCCGCGACATCTTCGCGTCGGCCTCTTCCTCGGTGTAGTGCTGCTGACGCCCGAAATTACGCAAGTTCTTCGTCAGCAGCTCGCGGCAGCGCACGCGGCCGCTGTTGTCGTTCAGATCGTTGTGCACCAGATTGGCGTAATTCGCATTCACACCAGGGTTCTTGCCGTCCTGGTCTTCCGTGCGGTCGCCCTGGTAGTCCTTGTCGAAGACATCGTGGTTGTAGACCAGCGCATCGGTCGCGTCCGGGAAGAACTCGAGCAGCAGCTTCTCGATCTCCGGGTAGTACACCCGCTCCACCTCCGCCGCATCGTAGATGTTCGAGCACTTGGACTCGAGATATGCCAGCGACACGCCGAGCTTGTCCATGCATTCGGCGCTATTGGGCGAGAGGCCCGGGTAGTACTCGCCGATCCGCCGCGCATCGCGCAGTACCTGCGGGAAATAGAGGTCCCGGCGCCGGTTGCCCCGCTCGTTCGTGCGCAGGATCATGGCTGTCTCGGCGCGCGCCGGGTCCCGCCAGATCGCGTTGGACGGCACGACGGAGTAGCTCGGCCGCTCGTACACCGTATAGGGCAGCGGCAGCGCCACACCGCCGGGCGGAGCTTTGATGCTGTTCGACTGGCGGATGTAGTTCACGCACTCGTCGTAGTCGCGGAACCCGAGGCCCCATTTGGTCTTGATTGGTCCCGGCGGCGCCTTGTCGATCATGTCGGTAACGCGTTGGCTCTCGCCCGAAGCGATCTCCGCGAGCGCGTCCTCGAGCGCCTTGGCGGTTCCCGCATCGCCGTCGCGGTCGAACGCCATGTAGGACAGGCCGCCATGCGCTGCGATCGGCTCCGGCTGTCCTGCCGTGCGCTCAAGCGGCGGCACATAGGCGACCGTACCGTCGTGTGGGTCCGCGACCGTGTTGTCGGCGACATCGAGCGGGCTCATCGCATACCTCCGATTGTTTCGGTCTCACCGTGGCACACAGAGCCACCATTTTCCAGCGCATGATTTTCCGGTCATACGAACATGCGCTGCGTCTGCCGCCGCCATTGCCTCCTTAGGTTTTTGATGTCGCGCCGCATTTGTTGGCCGATGTAGCGGATCGGGCCGACGCACACCCGGGGCGGCATGTGGATTGTGTTGCGGAACGGGTTGTTTTCCAGCGCATTGCGGTAGAAATCGGGGAACATCAGCGCGTCTTTGCCGTCGAGCCCGATCGGGCCGGTCGGTACCCCGAGGCCTCCTGCCGGCACGCGCGGCTCGAACCCAGCAAGCCGCTCAGCGACATAATGCTGGAAGCTCGGCTTGCTGCATTCGCTGTCGCCCATGAACGAAAAAGAGCCTCGGATTTTTCGCAGGAGCTTCTGATACGTGCATGGCATGATCAGCCGCCGGCAGTTTTTGGATGGTGCACAACGGTTTGCCGTCGGCGGTGTGACTGCGGCGGCGCTCTTCCAGATGCTGAAGCCGAATTATGCTTGGGCGATACAAGTTCCACCGGACGGCGGAGACCAGGCGCGAAGCCCTGGTACAGGTGATCCCGCAGAGAGGGCAAATACGTCATCGACGGGTGACCACGAGCCCGTCCCTCCGACGGAGGCATGAGCTAGGTGAGGCGCTTCGCAGTGGCGTCGACATTGCCGGCTCCCCTAGTCGCGCCCTGGGATCTTGCCGGTTAGCCTCGCTCGACGAAATGCTTCGGCCATCGCGTCGCCGCTTGTTGGGATGGAGTTGCTTCGCCCGGCTCCGGTTTTGGCGGTTCGGGGAGTTTTCTGTGGTCCCGCTGGGGTGTCGGCGCGTGCTGCTGCCGATCTCGATGCCACAGGATCATCGAGCCGCATCGTCAGCGAGATCCGCCGGCGTTTGGGGTCGACCTCCAATACCTTGACACGGACGACATCGCCGGGTTTGGCGATCGTGCGAGGGTCCTTTACGTAGGCGTTGGCCATCGCGGAGATGTGCACCAGCCCAACCTGGTGGACCCCGACATCGACAAACGCGCCGAACGCGGCAACATTGGTCACGACACCTTCGAGAATCATCCCGGGCTTCAGATCCTCGATCTTTTCCACGCCCTCCTGGAACCTTGCCGTCTTGAAGGCCGGACGTGGATCGCGACCGGGCTTTTCGAGTTCACGCAAGATGTCGGTTATGGTCGGGACGCCGAACACGGCATCGGTGAACGCTTCCGGTTCGAGTTGACGGAGTATCGATGTGGCGCCGATCAGCGTTTTCAGCTCGCACTTAGTCGCCGCGAGAATGCGCCGCACCACAGGATAGGCTTCCGGGTGTACTCCAGACGCGTCAAGCGGATCGTCTCCGCTCGAGACGCGCAGGAACCCTGCTGAAAGCTCGAAAGCCTTGGGCCCGAGCCGCGGCACCTTTTTGAGACCGGTGCGGGTACGAAAAGGACCGTGCGCTTCACGATGATCGACAATATTGCGTGCCAGTCCTTCACCGATGCCGGAGACACGCGACAGCAGCGGCGTGGACGCGGTGTTGACTTCCACCCCCACGGCGTTGACGCAATCCTCGACCACCGCATTGAGGGAGCGAGCAAGCTTGCCGTCGCTGAGATCGTGCTGATACTGGCCCACGCCGATCGATTGCGGCTCGATCTTGACGAGTTCGCCGAGCGGGTCTTGAAGCCGCCGCGCGATCGACACGGCACCACGCAACGACACGTCGAGCCCCGGCAATTCCTGCGAGGCAAAAGCCGAGGCGGAATAGACCGAGGCGCCGGCCTCCGAAACCACAACCTTAGTCAACCCGAGTTCGGGGTGAAGCCGAATGAGCTCCGCAGCCAGCCGGTCGGTTTCACGCGAGGCGGTGCCGTTGCCGATCGAGATCAGTTCCACCCGATGCTCACCGGCAAGCCGCGCCAACACGGTAATCGCCTCGTCCCAGCGGCGCTGTGGCTCATGCGGGTAGATCGTCGCGGTTGCCGCGACTTGCCCGGTCCCGGCGACGACGGCGACTTTGACCCCAGTCCGATATCCCGGATCAAGCCCCATCGTCGGACGTGCGCCCGCGGGGGCCGCCAGCAGCAGGTCGCGCAGGTTCCGGGCAAATACGCGCACCGCGGTGTCTTCCGCGGCCTGCCAAAGCCGAAGACGCAGATCGCTTTCGATGTGAGCCAGGATCCGTGTCCGCCAGGCCATGCGCACTGTGTCGATGAGCCAGCGGTCGCCGGGCCGACCACGGTCTGCGATCTTGAACCGGTTCGCGATCTGCCGCTCAAAACCGTCCGGCTCGCCGCGATCCGTCGCAGCGGGGTCGGGCACCAGCTCGAGGGTAAGCACCCCCTCCTTCTCGCCGCGGAACAGCGCGAGAGTGCGGTGCGACGGCAATTTCGCAAGCGGCTCGCTGAACTCGAAATAGTCGGCAAATTTGGCGCCGGCGTCTGCTTTGCCGGGACGAACCCGCGAAGCAAGGCGGCCCCGCGACCAAACTTCCTCGCGCAGCGCCCCGATCAGTGTGGCATCTTCGGCGAAACGCTCGACCAGGATCGCGCGGGCGCCGTCGAGTGCGGCCGTCGAATTAACGATTCCCTTACTCTCGTCAATATATCGGCACGCCATCTCCTCTGGGATTTGGGCGGGGCTCGCGAGAAGCGCCTCAGCGAGCGGTTCGAGGCCCGCTTCGCGCGCGATTTGAGCCTTGGTCCGCCGTTTCGGCCGATACGGCAGATAGAGATCCTCGAGCCGCGCCTTGCTGTCGGCCATATCGATCGCCTGCTTGAGCGCGGCATCGAGTTTTCCTTGGCTGCGGATGCTGTCGAGGATCGCGACGCGACGTTCTTCGAGCTCGCGTAGATAGCTCAGCCGCTCCTCGAGCGTACGGAGCTGGGCGTCATCGAGAGCGCCGGTGGCTTCCTTGCGATAGCGAGCAACAAACGGAACGGTTGCTCCGCCGTCGAGCAACGCGATAGCGGCAGCGACCTGATGCTCGCGGACATCGAGTTCCTCGGCGATGCGTAGGCTGATCGGCTTCATCGGTCCTGAAGAAATAAGATGGGGCAGTGGAGCTGCCTTAGCAGCCCTTCCGGCGAACCCTTAATAATCCTGCCTTTTTATCTACGATTGCTCGGAGTAAAAATCGACGCCTTTATCTTCTGGTTCTTCTAGACCGTGGCGCGCGCATCAACCGCAAGCACGACCAAGGTCAGTCGATGGCCCTTTGAAAGGGAGAGCCCCAATGCCGAATGACCCATTTGTCGATGTTGCCGCACTGACCCCGCTCGGTCCCGTACGGTATATGGATGCGCGCGATAAGGATTCGTTTGACGCTGGGCATATTTCCGGGGCTGTGCATGTGCCGATCGAGGACTGGGATAAAGCGGCGAAGGCGGCCGATATCGGGTTTGCCAACACCGCTTACTGGGATCAGGCTCTCGCATCGCTTGGCATCGATCCTTCGGCTACTGCCGTCGTCTATGATGACGGGCGCGTGACCAATGCCGCGCGGGTCTGGTTTATGGTGCAATATTTTGGCGCGAAAGCCGTCATCTTGAACGGTGGCTGGAGAGCACTTTCGGCGGCGACCGGACTGCCGACCGCCGCCAGACCTTCGACCAGCAGTTTCCGGGCGGCGCCTGGTGCGGGCTCCGTCGGTTTGGTCGATCGGGAGACCCTCAAACGTCAACTTGACGGGGAAGCTCACGTGTTTGACAGCCGAACGCGCGCGGAGTTCACCGGTGAGGATATGCGCAATCGGACGCGCGGCGGGCATCTCCCGGGTGCTCGGCATCTGTCGCATACTGATCTCTTAGAGAATGGGGTTGTTCGGCCGGCACCGGTGCTGCGAGCCATGATGGAACGCGTGGGCTTTGGCCCCGGTGATCATATCGTGACCCATTGTGAAGGGGGTGGGAGAGCAGCCTTGGCCGCGGCCGCTGCGGTCCGCGCCGGGTATGACGACGTCCGGGTGTATTACCTCAGCTTCGCGGACTGGGCGCGCGATGAGAGCTGCCCGATCGTGCGCGATTAGCGGCCGGCAGAATCCCGCCGCAGGTCGAAATACGGACAAGTTCCAGGGCTGGGCCGCAGCGCCTGCCGGTATCGCACGGGGCGCGCATCAGATCGCAGCGCCCGGCTCATCTCGCGGCGGGGCGGGCTGGGCGGGGCTGACTGGGGCGACGGGATGGTTTGCTGGCAAACGGGCCTGACCCGAACCGAAGAGTTTCTCCCGTAAGGTGCCTGGCGCGTAGTCGAGTTTATAGCAGCGCCGCTGCAGTTCGGGCACGACCTAATTCGCGATGTCGGCAAAAGTTTCCGGTGTTACCGCGTATGCGAGGTTGAAGCCGTCGATGTCGGTCCCCGCCATCCATTCCTGCAATTCCTCGGCAATTTCGATAAACGATCCCACAATCACCGGGCCGGGCCGGGCAATCGCGGCGTGCTACGCGATCTCTCGTGCCGTCCAGCGGCGCTCCGGGTCGGCAAAGGTGAAGGCTTCGAGTACCGAGGTCATTGCGCTGCGCTGTTCAAACCGGACCGGTTCGTCTGGGGGCGATGTGGAGAAATCGAGCCCGGTCCACCCAGACATCAAAGCAAGCGCGCCGTCCTCGCTAACATAGCGCATATAGTCCCGCAGCTTTTCCTCGGCAGCCTCGCGCATCTCCGCGGTGATAATGGTCATCATCGTGAAGATTAGGATCTGTGCCGGGTGACGGCCACAAGCGGCAGCGCGACGGCGAATATCGCTCACGATATTGCCGATAATTTTATTCAAGGGGCCATTGATGAAAACGCATTCCGCGTGCTGAGCGGCGAACTGCCGGCCGCGGGTCAAGGCCGCTGGCGAAATCGGCTCGGTAGGCGCAGTCGAGCGAGGCGCCCAATTCGACGCACAGGCGATCGTCGTCGCAGATAGTACCCGACCGACATAGCCCTTGGCGATCGATAGATTCCCATTCGCACATGGTCTAACCGCCCCCGTCTCTCAAACACGAGGGCAATTCCGATGGTTCGTTTTTCTCGAGTTGGGCCGCCGAGCACCGACTGTGCGTTGCCGTCTTCCCCAGCCCTCAAACGCAGATGCGCTTGCCTCAGCCGGCGGCCGCACGCTCTAGGGTGGCAATGTCCAGCTTAACCATCTTGGTCATGGCGGCAAAGACGCGTGCCGACACGTTTGGGTCAGGGTCGGCCAGCAGACGCGGCAGAATCTCGGGCACGATTTGCCATGGCACGCCCCACTTGTCGCGCAGCCAGCCGCACATGATTTCCGAGCCTCCATCGGCGGTAAGCGCTGTCCACAGCCGATCTACCTCCGCTTGGTCGGCGCACTCTATTGAGATTGAGGCGGCCGTCCCGTAACTCGCAGGCGCGCCGCCGTTCAACGCTTGGAAGCGCTGACCGCCGAGGGTGAAGGTCACCATGATCACGTCGCCCGCTTCGCCACCGGGCCAAATCCCTGGTGAGCGCTGGATGTGGATTAGGCTGGAGCCGGGAATTAGCGAGACATAGAAGGGGACGGCCAACTCCGCATCTTTCCCAAACCAGAGGCAGGTGCTGACTTTCGACATCGGGACGCCTCCTCTCGATCTGGGCCCATTCGAAGTGGAATGCCAACCGCCCTGTGACCTCCACAATGCCGACTGCGCTGCGGAGCCCGATCAGACGCCCCTGGGCTGCACTCAATCGCGGCGACAAGTCTCTCGGAACCGACAGTAACTAAGGACCCCTGGCGAAGGCCAGCATTAAAGGGGCCGCATCGCCTGGATGACGACTTACAGCGGGGCTTTGAATGGTGGGCTGCCTTCCTGCGCCGGCGACCTCTTGAAGGCTCGGAACACTGCACTGGCCTCTCCCGCGTTATCGATGTCTGGTGGGTCCCGCCCCAGCTCACACCGCCGGTCATGGAGTCGCCGAGCGGCGATGAGTGGGTGCATGAGCTCAAATTCGACGGCTATCGCATGCACGGACGGCGCAATCGGTCTCGAAAACTCGGCGGCCTGGCTTGGCGAGGAGCCGTTGCAAGTAGGGCCGCTCAAGGCGACGGTTCCGCTCTACCCGGTCGAACGAGATGATTTTCTGGCCTGTGAGTGCGCCGCCGGCAACGTCAAGAACGATATTTCAAGCCTGATCGAAGGCAGATCTCGCGGGCGGGATAATCTCGCGTGTCAATCTGCTCGACAACTCCGTTCACCCCGGCTCGCCACCTGGGCTCCGAAAAGATCTCTGTTCTGTTACCCCAGACGTTACCCAGGGCCATGCATTTCGAGTTTCTGCTAATTGAGTTGTTCAGTAAATTATCGCTAATGTGGCGTCCCCGGCGTGACTCGAACACGCGACCCACAGTTTAGGAAACTGTTGCTCTATCCGGCTGAGCTACGGGGACGTGGCCGCGATAATACGGCGGCTTGTTTGCCGGCGCCAGCCCGGCGCGGACGGTTAGCGCTCCCTTAAACCGGGAGGGTTGGTCAGCGGGGCCTGTCAGGCGCCGCGATCCGTGTTCCCCAAAGCCGACTGGCTCGGCCGACACATCGTCACGATGCGATGTAGCTGCAGCAGCCAACGCGCCGCGGCAAACGAGAGTCGCGTCTTGTCGATGTCGCCGGAACCGGTCAGGGTGACCAGTCGATGGGCGGGATTATCCTTCATTGAATTTTAGGCCGGCTAAGGAAAATTGAGCTTTTTCGAAAGGCCGATCGGCATTCGCTGATCGCCTGCATCCAAGACGTACGCTCACTCTCCAAAGTATCCATCCCGCGGGTAGCCAGCCGTCCGGCCCGCTGGCCCAGCGCGCCGATTTCCGGCGCCCCGACGGCAGCAGGGCAACGAGGCGCAACCAGGCGAAATACGCAGACCCGTTCCCGACCATGACACGGTTCGCGTCAGCCGCTATGTTCCGGCCGCTCCGGGCATGGCTAAGCCCGGTCTCGTTGTTCTTTCATGACGACCGACCAGAAAGGATGCGGCAATGCTCGACTTGCATTTTTGGCCGACGCCGAACGGTAAGAAGGTGACCATCCTGCTCGAGGAATTGGGGCTTAAATACAATCTGATCCCGTGTAATATTGGGCGCGGCGACCAATTCAAGCCCGAGTTCTTGAAGATCAACCCGAACCACCGGATGCCGGTGCTGGTCGATCACGAGCCGAAAGGCGGCGGCGCACCGATCAGCATCTTCGAATCAGGCGCGATCATGATGTATCTCGCCGAGAAGGAAGGGCGCTTCTTTCCGCAGGATTTGCGGGACAGGTACGAAGTCACCCAATGGGTGATCTGGCAGATGGCTAATCAGGGGCCCAAACTCGGCGAATGCGGCCATTTCCGCCGCGCCGGACCCGAGGCGGGCGATCTGACCTACGCTATCCGGCGTTTCACCGATGAGGCCAACCGCCTCTACGGGGTCATGAACAACCGGCTGTATGATCGCCGATATCTTTGCGGCGACGAGTACACGATTGCCGACATGATCTCCTATCCCTGGACGGTGAACTGGGATGCCCAAGGGCAGGACATCAACGAGTTCAAGTATTTCAAGCGCTGGTTCGAGGAAGTCGGCAATCGGCCCGCCGTCAAGCGCGGCATGGAGACCGGCAACAACCTCCGCGTCGATCCCGCAACCCTGACCCAGCAAGAGCGCGACCAGATGCGCAAGATCATGTACAACCAACGCGCGATTCCAGCTCCGGCCTAAAGCGCTCTGCTCCCGCAACTCTCCATCCGGTCCTCACAGGCAGCCGCGTAGCGTCGTCGCGCGCGCGGTTGCCGCCATCTGCATAAAACCGAGATCAGCGCCGCCGAGCACCAGGCGCACCCCCATCCCGATGTACCGACGCAGCAAGGCGTCATCATAAACGCCTCCTATGCCGGCGAACTTATGATGGGCGCGGCAAGCGTCAACGACAGTGCGATAGGCGTTGACGATGCGCTCATCCTCGAACTGTCCAGGAATGCCCAATTCGATCGACAGATCACTGGTGCCGATCAGCAATGAGTCGATGCCCGGCACTGCCGCGATTGCGGCGGCATTCGCGATTGCCTGCGGGGTTTCGAGCATGACAACGACCAGAGTTGCGGCGTCGATTGCTTCGGTCGCCTCGGCAGTGCTCATCGGCGCGTAGCCGAAATGGGGCAGTCCACCGGCGATCGAGCGGTGGCCGCGCGGCGGATAGCGAAGCCGATCGGCGATCTCGCGCGCCTCCTCGACGGTGTCGACATGCGGCATCACGATCCCCAGCCCCCCGCCATCGAGAATGCGGGTCGCGAGCCAATGCTGCCCCGCCGGAACCCGTGCGATTGGCGCGATCCCGACCGCGAGTGCCGCGACCGAAATCTGCACCGCGGTGTCGAGATCCATCGAATTGTGCTCGAGGTCGAGAAACAGCCAATCGTAGCCGCACGCTTTCATAATCGATGCGATGTCGACGGTGCGGCTTTGGCGAATGCCGACGCCCAGCGCCAGCTCTCCGGCGGCCAGGCGATCACGGGCGGCGTTGCGAACGACGGCTGGCATCTGGGTTCCTCCTATCTCGGCATTGCTTGGTTGATTGAGCTAGGCTGGCCAACCGAGCCCGGCCGGTAGCCCGAATGGTTCCAGGTCTTCGAGGCCGCAAGGGAGCGTGTGGCGCCGGCCGGCATTCCATGAACCCGAACAGTCGTCTGGGCACGAGCCCGCATCGAGGAGGCTGGGTGATGGATGTCGCAACCGCGGCCGAGCGCTTTGTCGGCATCGATGTGTCGAAGGCGCGGGTTGATGTGCATGTCAGACCGGATGGCGCGGCGTTTGGTTGCGCTACGGACCCGCAAGGGTTGGGCGCATTGGTCGCGCGCTTGAAGCCGCTGTCGCCGTGTCTGGTGGTGCTCGAGGCGAGTGGCGGTTACGAAGGCGTGGTTGCCGCCGCGCTCGCTGAAGCCGGCCTGCCGGTCGCCATCGTCAATCCGCGTCAGGTGCGCAAGTTTGCCGGGGCCATTGGCCGATTGGCCAAGACCGACGCGATCGATGCGGCGGTGATTGCCCACTTCGCCCAAGCGGTGCGGCCACCGGTCCGGCCACTGCCGGATGATCTGGCCGTCCGGCTGGCTGAATTGATGGCCCGGCGGCGCCAGCTCGTGGTCATGATCAATGCCGAAAAGCAGCGTCTGGCCAAAGCGCATGATCGCGTCGCGCAGAGCTCCTTCCGCGCCGTAATCCGGCGTCTCGATGCCGAGCGGGCGCGCATCGACAAGGCGATCGACAAGCTGATCGATGCCAGCCCCGTGTGGTGCGCCAAACAGGATCTGCTCAACAGCGTGCCCGGCATCGGCAATGTCGTCGCCCGCACCCTGATCGCCGAACTGCCCGAACTCGGTCGGGTCGACCGCCATCAGATCGCCGCCCTGGCCGGGATTGCTCCGATCAACCGGGACAGCGGCCGATATCGCGGCAAGCGCAAGATCCAGGGCGGCCGCGTCGAAGTCCGGGCGCCGCTCTACATGGCCTGCCTGGTTGCGATCCGCCACAACCCGGCGCTCAAGGCGTTCTATCGCCGCCTGCGCGACGCCGGCAAACCGGCTCGTCTTGCTTTGGTCGCGGTGATGCGCAAGCTCCTGACCATCCTCAACGCCATCCTGCGCGATCAACGGCCTTGGGCCCAGGCCGAGAATTGAGCGTCGAAGCCATGGCTGCCATTCCGGCTGCGGCGAGCGCCGGGTCAAGGCCGTCAGCCGCCGCCGGCGGGAGCGCGCCAGCGCTCGCCTCGAACCGGCGATCACCGCGGCCGACCCTTCAGCCATGGCTGCGACCCTTGACCTTCAAGACAGTCGCTCCCTGTCCGGATCTGGCGATCCTAGGCGACCTTGTGATCCACGTCATCGGGGCAAAATGCACCGGCTGGTGGCGGCAATGGGTTAATTCACCCCAGCGACAGACCGAAGGCGCTCATCGCGAATTTAAGGTAGTCCGACGGGACGGCCAATGGGGTCGAGCTCGCGCGCTGCGATGCCCAGGTGGCGAGATCATCGCGGCCGTCCGGGTTCGTAGCCCTTACTGTGCGGGGGCGCGGCCGCTGACTTCGGCGCCGGCGTCGGGCGCCATTTTGAGAAAGAACGGTACCGACAGCAGCGAAATCATCGCGACCCCGACAAACACCGGATAGAAATCGGGCGCCGCCAATGCGGTGCCGCCGCGTAAGCTGAGCACCGTGTGCAGCAGCATCGCCGCGGTGGCGATTCCGGCGGTCTGCGAGAGTTGCTGGGCCATGCTGGAGAGGCTGGTCGCCCGGCTCAACATCGCCGGCGGCACATCGGCATAGCCCAAGGTATTAATGCTGGTCATCTGCAACGAGCGGAAGAAGCCGCCGATCAGCAACGCCATAAAGATCACAAAATGCGGCGTGTCCGGTCTGAACAAGCTGTAGCCGAACAAGAACCCGGCGCTGATGATCGCATCGCCGACCAGCACAAGGCGGAAGCCGAATGTCCGCAGAATGCGCACCGCCGAGGTCTTCATCAGCATCGCCCCGGCGGCGCTGGCGAAGGTCAACAGCCCTGAATGCAAAGCGCTGAGCCCGAACCCGACCTGCAACATCAACGGTAACAAAAAGGGCAATGCTCCGAGCCCCATGCGGAACAAAAACCCGCCGATCGAGGCCGACGCATAAGTCGGGATTTTGAACAAGGCGAGATCGATGATCGGATGCGACACGCGCCTGGCGTGCCTGACATAAAGCGCTATGCAGATGATGCCGATCGCCAGCAGGCCGATTACCGCCGATGTCGGCAGGGCGCCGCGTCCGACATTCTCAAACCCGAAAGCGAGCGTCGCGAGGCCGACGCCGGTTAAGAGAAAGCCGCTGCGATCCAATGGGCGCCGTCCAGTCTCCTTCAAATCGCCGACCAGCAGGTTCACCAAAATGATGCCCAATATCCCGATCGGGATATTGATAAAAAAGATCCAGCGCCATGAGGCATAGGTCACGATAAAGCCGCCGAGCGGCGGTCCCATTACCGGGCCGATCAGCGCCGGCACGCTGACAAACGACATCGCCCGCACCAGGTCGGATTTGGGCACGGTGCGCAATAGCACCAAGCGCCCGACCGGCACCATCAAGGCGCCCCCCATCCCTTGCAGGATGCGGGCGCCGACCAATTCGGGCAGCGTGGTCGAAACCCCGCACGCGATCGAGCCCAACGTAAAGACGACGATCGCGAAACTGAACACCCGGCGTGCGCCAAATCGATCCGCCGTCCAGCCGCTGATCGGGATAAATACCGCGAGGCTGAGCAGGTAGCAGGTGATCGCGACATTGAGGCGCAACGGGGTTTCGCCGAGCGAATGCGCGATGGTCGGCAATGCCGTCGCGATTACAGTCGAATCGAGGTTCTGCATGAACATCGCGCAGGCGACGACAAACGGGACCAGAGATTGCCGCGACAGATTCAGGCGCATGCGCGAAGCTCGCGACAACGTCCGCCGATGGTCGACTCATCGAGGCCGGGGCGGGCGGTCAGCACGCTTGCCAACAAAATGAGCATCGGTAAGAAGGGATGAGCCGGCTGTCTTCGGTTAGCGGCGACCGGATCTGGTTCAAGGGCATACGGCAGATCATGGTACCGACATATCATAGCGTATATATACTACAGCTGGATCGCCCACAAAAGCGCCGCAGCCGACAGCCTCGGTTGCACGCGATGCTTGGCAGATGCGGTGCCGTTTGCCTCGCCAGCCTGTTAATGAATGGCTGCGATCCGGTGCAAATCATCGAGGGATCTGATACCCACGTTTCGATCCGCTATGACGGAGTCATGAACGGCCTCGACAAGGCGACCGAACTCGCCAACAGAGCCTGCGCGCGGCACGGCAAGGCAGCAAGGTTGCGCAAGACCTATCAGGAAGGCCTCGGCGTCGGCGAGCGCTTCGCGTTTTTCGACTGCGTCTGAGCGGGTCAGCCATCTGGCATCGAACGGTTGACGGTGCCGCCAGGCAAGGCTGACAGTTTTTACGGATCGCGGCGATTGCGGATTCGCCCGTATGGTCATCGAGACCTAGCAGCGATAGACTGACGATTAGTCCGCGCCGCGGCAACGAAGCACGACCCAGGAGGGAATCCTAATGCCTAACGACCCCACGCCCGAAACCAACGGTCAGACTCCCAACCTGCAGCGAGGGGCTCTGAACGGGGTCCGGGTGGTTGACTTGACCCAATTTGAGGCCGGTACCTCCTGCACACTGACCTTGGCATGGCTCGGGGCCGAGGTGATCAAGGTCGAGGAGCCGACCCGGGGTGAGCAGGGCCGCGGCGCGTCGACCGATAAAAAGGGCGTCGATTCCCAATATTTCATGCTGCTCAACGCCAACAAAAAGAGCGTCACCGCCAATCTGAAGACCGAGCAGGGCCGCGCGATCGTGCGCGGGCTGATCGAGAAGGCCGATGTCTTTGCCGAGAATTTCGCTCCCGGGGTGATTGAGCGTCTCGGCTTTGGCTATGAGGTCGTGCGCGAAATCAACCCGCGCATCATCTACGTTTCGGTCAAGGGCTTTGGCGAGGACAGCCCCTACAAGAATTACCTCGCATTTGACATGATCGCACAGGCGACCGGGGGTGCGATGTCGATCACCGGCGAGGCCGACGGCCGGCCGATTAAACCCGGTCCGACGATTGGCGACACCGGAACCGGCCTGCACGCCGCCATCGGCGTTCTTGCCGCGCTTTATCAGCGCCAGTTCACCGGCGAGGGCCAACTCATTCGGTGTGCGATGCAGGAATGCGTCATCAATTACGGCCGCATCTCCTACGCCGCCCAATATTTGTGGGGCCATGCCGCACCCCGTTTGGGCAATCAGAGCATCATGGGCACCAATTCTCCAAGCGAGGCCTATCCATGCAAGGGCGGTGGGCCAAACGACTATTGCTATATCTATACGTCACGCGCCAACCAACAGCATTGGGAACGAATCCTGAAGATGATGGGGCGCGAGGATCTGATCGGGGATCCGCGTTTTGACAGCCCGGAGGAGCGGTTCAAGAACCGCCATGTGGTCGACGAGATGCTCTCGGAATGGACCAAGCAGTACGACAAGCTTGAGGTCATGAAGCGGCTCGGCGAGCAGGGCATTCCCGCCGGCGCGGTCATGGACACGATGGAACTGTTCAACGATCCGGACCTCAACCGCCGGGAGATCTTCGTCACCGTCAAGCATCCGGTGCGCGGCGATTTCAAGATGCCGGGTTGGCCGGTGAAAATGAGCGGCTCGAAAGTGCCGATCACTGCTTCGCCATTGCTTGGCGCCGACACCGATGCGGTCTACGGCGAACTCCTCGGGCTCAGCAAGGAAGAGCTTGCTAAGCTACGCGAACAGAAAGCCATCTGACGCGGGCGCGTCCGCCTCGCGGGTTCTCTCCGCCAAGACCAGGATAATTTCGGCAATCGGGAGCCGGACGGGTGATCGCCTGTCCAGCTTTCGACTTCTCGCCTGTAAATTTGGGGGACAGTTGGATGAGCGCAGTCCCGGGGGCAGCGGGCAACTCGCCCGTTATCGGTGCGGCAACGCCAATCGTCGGCGGACGCTGGGAACCGGCCGAGAGCTACCCGGACCCGGCCATCCGCACCCTGGATCCACGCTTTGACGCGATCAAACCGCCGTTTAACGCTGCTATCGAGCGATTTGCGACCGGTTTTCGCTGGGCCGAGGGGCCGGTGTGGTTCGGCGACGGGCGCTATCTATTATGGAGCGATATCCCGAACAACCGCATTATGCGCTGGGATGAAGAGACGGGCCTGTGTGCGATCTTTCGCAACCCCTCCAATAATGCGAACGGCAATACAAGAGATCGCCAAGGCCGTCTTGTCACGTGCGAGCATGGCGCCCGGCGGGTGACCCGCACCGAGTATGACGGCGCAATCACCATCATACTCGATCATTTCGACGGCAAGCGCCTCAATTCGCCAAACGACGTCGTCGTCAAATCCGATGATTCGATCTGGTTCACCGACCCGCCGTTTGGGATTTCAGGCTATTACGAAGGGGAGCGCTACGCCCCCGAATTGCCGACCAATGTCTACCGCGTTGATGGCAAGACCGGCCAGGCGCGGATCGTTGCGGGCAACGTAAACGGCCCCAACGGGCTGTGCTTTTCACCTGACGAGAAACGCCTTTATGTCGTCGAGTCGCGGTCGCGACCACGCCAGATCCGCGTGTTCGATGTCGTCGACGACGGCGCTCGGCTCGCCAACGACCGGGTTTTTGTCAGCGCCGGCGAGGGTTCGCCCGACGGGTTTCGCTGCGATGTGCATGGCAATCTGTGGTGCGGCTGGGGAATGACCTCGGCACTGAACGGTGTCATGATTTTCGCTCCTGACGCGACCATGATCGGCCAGATCTTGCTGCCCGAGCGCTGCGCCAATCTGTGCTTTGGCGGCCGTTGGCGCAACCGGCTGTTTATGGCCGCGAGCCAGTCGGTCTACGCAGTTTACGTCAATACCGAAGGGGCGCCCGGCGGCTGAATAGTGGGATTCGGCGTCGCAGCCGGGTCGGTGGTCCAGTTTCCGTGGGTCGGCCGCGGGTCCACACGAATGCACCCAGCTACTTAGAGGTTAGTACGTTTTGCTACTAGTGCGATCGGCAAACTCGGCATATCGTGCGCCGCTCAACTGCCGGAGGAACAGATGAAACGCTTTTTCCTGTTGTGCTCGCTATTGGCGCTTGCCGCGTGCTCGCACCCTGAGCCGCCACCGCCACAGGCCGCCGCTCCGCCGCCACCGCCGCCACCGCCGGAACACAATTTCACGGTCTTCTTCGACTGGAATAAAGCTAATATCACGCCCGAGGGGCAGCAGATCGTTGATGCTGCAGCCGCAACCTACAAATCCCAGCCGGTGCCTGTTCAGGTCATCGGCCACACCGATACGTCCGGCTCGCCGGCCTACAATCAAAGGCTGTCGGAGCGCCGTGCGCAGGTTGTCGCTGCCGGGCTGTCGCAGGCGGGCGTCCCGCAAAACGCGATGACGGTGACCGGTGTCGGCCAAAACGACCTAAAGGTGCCGACGCCGCCTGGCGTACGCGAGCCGCAGAACCGCCGCACCGAGATCATCGAAGGCGGTTCGCCGCCGGCGCCGCCACCCCCGCCCCCGCCGGGGCCTCCCGGGGCACCACCGGCGCCAGGGTCATAAATCGCCCGGCTGACAACGCAAAAAGGGCGCCTGATTGGGCGCCCTTTTTGTTTGCATCTGGGCCCCTCACCGTCAAGCGCCTACGGGGGGGCCGATGCTCCTCGCTTGCTCCGGTGCATCCTCGGATCGATGGTGTTCCACTTGACGAACGCCGCAACAGGCCCCTACTCGGCAGTCGCAACCGGCGTTACGCCAACGATCAGAAACAGCGGGGACCGTGATGGGCCGCAACGGCGATCCTCTCCAGAGAGCGCCGGAAGTCGAGTTGGCGCCGCGGGCCTCGGCGCAGCGGATATCGCGCGTCGTACTGGCTGTCGCGCTGACCCTGCTCGGCCTGTGGATAATCCACGCTTTCCTTCCCGCCATTGGCTGGGCGACGATCCTCGCGATCGCAGTGTGGCCGCTCTACCGGCGGGCGCAGCGGGCGTTTCCACCGCGCGGCCATCGGGTGCTGTTGCCGCTTGTCGCAACCCTGCTTGTCGCCCTCGTGCTGATTGTTCCGCTGGCCTATGCCGGTGTGCGGATCGCGCATGAGAGCGGGAGTATTCTGCGATACATCGCCGAATTGACCCATAGCGGGCTACCGATGCCCACCTGGTTGCCGCATCTTCCGGGGATTGGTTCCCCGGTCGCAGAATGGTGGCAAGCCAATCTGAGCGATCCTCAGACAATAAAGGAGCTATTCGGCCGGTTATTTAAGCATATCCCCGCTGAATCCGCGCGCGTGATCGGGATCGAGGTCGTGCACCGATTCATCATTCTTCTATTTACCTTGTTTACCTTGTTTTTTCTGCTTCGTGATGGCGAAACCTTGTGTCGCCAGCTGTCGATGCTCAGCCACAGCGTGCTGGGCCCAAGCGGCGAGCGGGTTGCTCGCCACATGATCGCGGCGGTGCACGGTACTGTAACCGGCTTGGTGCTGGTGGGCTTCGCTGAAGGCGTGGTGATCGGATTTGCCTATGCGGCTGCCGGTCTGCCGCATGTGGTTTCGCTATCGGCATTGACCGGGGTTCTCGCGGTGATCCCGTTCGGCGCCCCAGTCGTCTTCTGGGGCGCCGGACTGTATTTGCTGGCCAACGGCGATACTGGCGCCGCGGTGGGCGTGGTGGCGTTTGGCTTGCTCGTGGTTTTTATCGCCGATCATTTCATCCGACCGTTTTTGATTGGCGGCGCGGCGCGCCTGCCATTCGTGTGGGTCTTGCTCGGCATTCTCGGCGGGGTGGAGACTTTCGGGCTATTGGGGCTGTTTCTCGGGCCGATGGTGATGGCGGCGCTGATCTCGATGTGGCGCGAATGGACAATACCGCTGGCGGCACTCGACGGTCCGTCCGGGGATTCGTCGCGCTCAACGACGCCGCGGCCGGTTCGGCTCTAACGGCGGACCAGCTTACGGCTCGCCCGAGGCTCGACAGCCGGGTCGTGGCGCGGCAGAATGCTGCTATAATAAGCGCTGCAGGTGGTGGGCGCGGCGGTCGCGGTGCCTTGCTTCCTCGCCGAAGCTAGGTAACCGCCGTGGTGGTGTGCGCTCCACGCCCTGGGGTGAGACATCGGAGGATGCATGAAATACGTTTGCGATGCTCCAGGCGGGAAAACCTGGTTTCGAATTGAGACCGAAGCCGAGGCGGCCAGTGAGTCCGAGACAATGCGCCACGCCGTCGAGAAGTTCTTTCGCAAGGAACAAGAAAAGGCGACGCAGACGTTTCAACCGCTGTCCAGAGTGAATTTTGAGCGGGAAATCGGTCTTAAGGCGCATATCCAGCGTGAAATGCCGCTGTTCTTAACGTTGCGCGACGACGATGGGACGCCACTTGCCACGGCGATGCTGCCGCCGGGGGGACAAGACGACCGGACGTTTCGCCCGATCATCGTCGGCATGGCCAACAGCGACCCCTATATCGAGCATGGCGACGCTATTCGGGCGCTGAGCCAGCATTTCGGAATGGCCTTGGAGCGCGCCCGCTGCTACCCGTACCGCCGTGACTAGTCCTCTGATTGCGGCCCGGGGCGTGCCGGGAACATCGGTTTTCGCCTTCGCCGCACGCTGGCGAGCCCTCATCTTGACATTTGGAGACTAACCGACGGTCAACACTGGCCGGAACCAATCGGCGTGGCAGCCCCGTTATCGCCTTAGGAAGACAAAGATAAGTGAGGCGATACGATGAAAAGACTGATCCTTGCGGGTTTCGCCGCTGTTCTGCTGGGTACCGCGGCTATGATCCCACAAGCAGAGGCGCGCTGCTGGTGGAATGGCTTCGGTTGGCATTGCTGGTACCCACATGCCTGGTACTGGCATCATCACCCCTATGCTTATTGGCATCATCCGTATGCCTGGCATCACCGCTACGCCTGGCGTTACTAAGGATTGGCAATCCAAGGTGAGCGGAGGCAAAGACCTCCGCTCACTTTAGTATTTCGGCGCGTCTGCTTGAGGATTTGGCAGCCGCCGCCGCCTGTTGGCACCGGACCAGGCACAGCCGTACCTCTCCACCCGACGAGCAGCCCGAATCCATCACGTCTCACCCATTCTCGCGATTGAAGACGCCGGTAAACCCGGTTTCATTCTGTATCCCGATACTCGGCCACCTCTCCTTGTGTTAGCCTCCCGGATGAGAACGCTTAAGAGCGCGGTATAAGCCGCCAAAAGCGCGAGGTGTCGTCCATACCGGGGAGGACGCGAACATGAAAAAGCGGGATCTTAGCGCACTCGCCATTGCGGTCGTCCTGTTTACCCTGCTGTTATCCGGTGATCGCGCCTGCGCACAAAAGCAGGGTGGTATTCTTCGCGAGTATCTGATCGACAGCCCGGCAAGCATGTCGATCCACGAGGAGGCGACCGTCGTCGCCGAGCGGCCGGTAATGGGTGTGTTCAACAACCTCGTTCTGTTTGATCCGCACGTAGCGCAAAACAGCCTCAGCGCTGTGAAACCCGAACTCGCCACCGGGTGGTCGTGGAACGAGGACCGCACCGAATTGACCTTCCCGTTGAACAAGGGTGTGCGATGGCACGACGGCGAACCATTCACCGCCAAGGACGTGAAGTGCACCTGGGACATGCTCGCCGGCAGATCGGTCGAGAAGTTCCGCATCAACCCCCGCAAAGCGTGGTACCGAAATCTCGCCGAGGTCACGACCAACGGCGATTACGAGGTGACCTTTCATCTGAAGCGGCCGCAACCGGGGCTTTTGGCATTGCTTGCTTCTGGCTGGTCGCCGGTTTACCCGTGTCATGTCTCGCCGCGCGACATGCGCAGTCATCCGATCGGTACCGGACCGTTCAAATTCGTCGAATTCAAACCGGACCAGTCAATCAAGGTGGCGCGCAACCCGGATTACTGGAAGCCGGGCCGCCCCTATCTCGACGGTGTCGAATATACCGTGGTCCGCGACCGATCGACGGTGGTCTTGGCGTTCATCGCCGGCAAATATGACCTGACCTTTGCCGGCAGTCTGACAATCCCGCTGATGCATGACGTCGAGAGCCGGCTTCCCACAGCGATTTGCGAGTCGCCTCCGGGCAGCGTCAATACCAACCTGATCGTCAACCGCGATGTGCCGCCGTTCAACAATCCGGAACTGCGGCGGGCGATGGCGCTCGATCTCGACCGTAAAGCGTTTGTCGACATTCTGACCCAGGGACAAGGACATCTCGGCGGGGCGCTGCAGCCGCCGCCCGGCGGATTGTGGGGACTGCCGCCCGATGTGCTGCAAACTCTGCCCGGCTATGGCATGGACGTCGCCAAGAACCGCTTTGAGGCCCGCCGGATTATGCAAAAGCTGGGTTATGGGCCCGATAACCGGCTCAAGATCCAGATCGCGACGCGCAATATCCCGCCTTATCGCGACCCCGCGGTGATCCTAATCGACCAATTAAAGCAGGTGTATATCGACGGCGAGCTTGAAACAGTTGACACCACTCAGTGGTACCCAAAGAGGATGCGCAAGGACTACACCGTGGCGCTCAACCTGACCGGCAGTACGGTCGATGACCCAGATCAGATGCTGTACGAAAACTACGCGTGCGGCGCCGAGGGCAATTACAATGGATACTGTAATCCTGCGATAGACAAGCTGATCAACGAGCAGTCGAGAGAAGAAGATCAAGCTAAGCGCAAGCAGCTCGTCTGGGCGATCGAGCGCAAATTGGCCGAGGACGATGCCCGGCCAATAATCCAATACAATCGGGGAGCGGTGTGTTGGCAGCCCTATGTCAAAGGGCTGACGGTCATGGTCGACAGCATCTATAACGGCTGGCGTATGGAAGACATCTGGCTCGACAAGTAGCCCGCTGGGCACACCGCAAAACGACTTCGATTATGCCATCGGGTCCGTCGGCCTATCGGGTAGGGACGCCGCACGCTAAGCTCTGTTTATCGCAAGGAGGGGAAGCTATGACCATTACGCGTGCGACTACACCGGAAGTTCCCGAGCCGCAGGCCGGCACCTGGTCGAATTGCCTGGTGGCGGGCGGGATCGCCTATATCGCCGGAATGACAGCGGGCGGCAGCGGGGAAACCGGTGATGAATACGTCCAGGCCAAGGCGATCTTCACCAAGATCCGACATCTCGTCGAGGCGGCCGGCGGCAGTATGGCTGACGTTATGAAGGTGACGATCTTTGTCACCGACATCACCCAGCGCGAAAAGGTCTGGCGGGCGCGGCGCGAATTCTTTACCGGCAACTTCCCGGCCTCGACCTTGGTGCAGGTCGCGGCCCTCGCCACACCCGCGCTCAAAGTCGAAATCGAGGCGGTCGCTCATATCGGCGCAAGCCGCAGCTGATCCGCCTGGGCCGACGCGACTGCCAAGAGCTGTTGCTTGCGATTACATCCTGTTGGCGGGTAGGCGCGTGCGGCCGTGTCGTGGAGTGGAGGGGAGTGGAGCGGCGCCGAGCGCGACCGCTATCTAAGCCCGCCGGGAAGGAACTCGGGCAGCGCTAAAAATCTATCGAACCCCGCGCCCCCTCGTTGGTGAGAACGGCCTGACGCGGGATCGCGCTAGCTGGCTGGCCATTCCGGTCATTCCTGGGCGCGCTTGACGCGACGGCGGGCGGGTCGTGATACTGTTTAATACAGATTGGGGCACGGGAGGAAGGCTATGGCGGTTCGGCTCGTTGTTGCGTTTCAGGCAGCGCCCGGCAAGGGCGCCAAACTCGCGCCGGCGATGAAGGCGCGCTGCGAGGTCTCGCGGCAGGATGCCGGCTGCGAACAGTTCGAGGTGTTCCAGAGCGTCATCGATCCCGACAAGCTGGTCCTACTCGAATTGTGGAAGGACCAGGCGGCACTCGACGCCCACGCCAAACTGCAGGCGCAGCGCCCGCCTTTGCCGGAGGGGCTGCGGCTCGGCGCCGGCGAGCGCGAGGACTATACCTATAACCGTACCCGCTGAACGGGAGAGGCGCCAAAATGCAGGTCTCGTATTTCGAAACCGGTCGCTACGACGCACCCTCGAACCTGCCGCGGCAATGGCCGATGCCGGCGGGCGCCTATGACCGCGAGGCGGGGTTGCGCGCCTTCCACGGCATGGTCGAGCGCAGCCGGTATGTCGAGGAACTGGGGTTCGACTGGGTCAGCGTCTCCGAGCACCACTATTCGCCGCGCATTCTGACCCCGTCATTGCCGATCGCCGCGGCCTACATCGCCTCGCACGTGCACGACATCAAGATCGCGCTGTTGGGCCCGATCGTGCCGCAGAGCAACCCGGTGTTGCTCGCCGAGGAAATGGCGATGCTCGACACGATGGCCGAGGGCCGGTTGATCGTCGGCATGCTGCGCGGCACCACCAACGAGATGCTGACCTACGATCTCAACCCCGCGGAATCGCGCGAGCGCACCGACGAAGGCATGGAGCTGATCCTGCGCGCCTGGAAGGAACCGGAACCCTTCGGCTGGCAGGGCAGGCATTTCCACTACCGCACCGTGTCGGTGTGGCCAAAGCCACTGCAGCAGCCGCTGCCGCCGATCTATGCGCTGGGCACCAGTAGCGAGGCCAGCGACTTCGCGGCGCGCAACCATGTTGGCCTCGGCGTGTCGTTCGGCCCGTTCGACGCAATGGGCAAGGTGACCGCTTACTACAAGGACCAGTGCGCGCGCTGGGGTTGGCAACCGGAGCCGCACCAGATCATCTACCGCGCCAACATCCTGATCGCCGAGACCGACGACAAGGCGCAGCAAGCCTTGGCACAGTATCCGCGGCAGTCGGTGTTCCCGCTGGCGGCCGGGGTCGCCGCCGGGCTATTGGAACTCGACCAGCGCAACGTCGCCGGCGAGGGGCGGCGGCCGGCCAATGTCAACCGGGCGCTGCCGATCAACTTCTGCGGCGGGCCGGACGAGATCGTCGCGCAATTGAAAGAGTGCCGCGAACAGATCGCCTGCGGCGTCGTCGATCTGTCGTTCCAAACCCCCGGCTCGGATGATCCCGACGAGCTGATGGAAGCGCTCGAACTGTTCGGCAAGAAGGTGTTGCCGCAAATCCACGACATTTGAACGAAGCGAGGCAACACATGGCAGCAGACTACAGCATCTGTCTTGGAACGGCTGGCTGGGGTGTGTGGCACAGTCCCGATGCCGGAACGTCGTGGCTACGACATCGCGCCCCGTTTCCGCTCAATAGTCGCATACAGGCGTTAGTCGCCCATCCTACCGAGCCGCATACCGTTCTCGCAGGCGGCGATACCGGCGTGTTCGTGAGCCACGATGGTGGGGCGCGGTGGGAGTGCGTCGGCGACAGCGGCGCTTTGCCAACGATCTGGTCGCTGACCATCGACCCGATTGATCCCGACGTTCTTTTTGCCGGGACACGTCCGGCTGCGGTCTATCGCTCGCGAGACGGCGGATGGCATTGGGAGAAACTGGCGATAGACGCTGCCCGCGAGTGTTCGATTGGCGAACCCTTCGTGACCAGCCTCGTCGTCGACCCCGACGATCATCGAACTGTCTTGGCCGGGGTGGAAATCGACGGCGTCTTCCGCAGCCGCGACGGTGGGGACACGTGGACGCACCTCGAGACGGGTTTGTATGACCCGGACATTCACGCCGTGACGATCGCGGCCACCCAGCCCAAGCGCATCTATGCCAGCACCGCGCGCGAAATGTTTGTCAGCAACGATCTGGGCGATACCTGGCAAGCCTTGGGTATCAAGCAGAAATGGCCGCTGCCCTATGCCCGCGGCATGGTGGTCAAAGCCGATGATCCTGGCGTGCTCTTTGCCGGGTGTGGCGAGACCACGACCGGCGAAAAGGGGCACATGCTCCGCACCACAGACTTCGGCGAGACTTGGGAGATCCTGCCGCTGCCGACCCAGCCCAATGCCACTATCTGGGGTCTTGCTACGCATCCCGCCGACGCCGACCGCATTGTGGCGTTCAGCCTGTTCGGCGAGGTGTACGTCACCGAGGATGCCGGCGCCTCCTGGCGCAAGATCGCGCGTGAATTCGGCGAGATCAGGGCCGCAGTCTGGGTGCCAAACTAACACCTCGAGCCACGGCTGGAAGCCGCCTCCGTGAACGGCGCACGCTGAGCTTATCGACCCGCAGAAAGTTGGCTCTTCAAGCGGGGACGGTCAGCCTCGCTATGTCGAAAGTTGTACACGCGGGCGGTGTTGCCACGGCGATGTTGGCCTGTTCCTTGTCCGGCACCTTTGAGTGACTTGCGCCGACCAATCGTCGGCATTGGGTTTGGATTGCGCGACGAAACGGTTTTCTCGAACCAGGATCGGATCGAGCCAACTTTACGATCCTCGGGGTTTGAGATTACCCGGTGCGGTCAAAACATGATCAGCGGGTTCATAAGAATGAGCTATCGCATGAATGAACTAACTCACCGCACCGTCGCGGCCAATGGCATCAACCTACATATCGCCGAACAGGGCAGCGGGCCGCTGGTATTGTTGTGCCACGGCTTTCCCGAATCCTGGTATTCGTGGCGCCATCAATTGCCAGCGCTCGCCGAATCCGGCTTTCACGCAGTCGCCTGCGACATGCGCGGCTATGGCCAGACCGACCGCCCCGAGGCGATCGACCAGTACACCTTGCTGCATCTGGTTGGTGATGTCGTCGGCCTGCTCGACGCGCTCGGCGAGGAATATGCGGTGATCGCCGGCCATGACTGGGGCGCGCCCGTGGCATGGTACGCCGCCCTGATGCGCCCGGATCGCTTCCGGGGCGTGATCGGGCTTAGCGTGCCGTACCGGCCACGTGGCACGGTCCGCCCGACTACAGTCATGCCCCAGACCGAGACGGCAATTTTCTACCAACTCTATTTCCAAATTCCGGGTGTCGCCGAGGCCGAGCTCGAGCGCGACGTGCCCCAGTTCATTCGCGGGATCCTCTATGCGAATTCGGGTGACTTCCCGTGGCAAGTGCCAGCCGATGAGGTCGGCATGGTGCCCCGTACCGGCGGTCTCAGCGCACGCATGGCGAACCCTATGGTCGGCGCGGCGACTTTGCCGCCCTGGATCAGCGAGGCCGATATCGCTTTCTATGCCGGTGAATTTTCACGCACCGGGTTCGCCGGCGGCCTCAACTATTACCGCAATATCGACCGCAACTGGGAGCTATTAGCACCGTTCGCCGGGGCCAAAGTGGCGGTTCCGGCGCTGTACATCGCCGGCGACCGCGATCTCGTTATGGCGTTCCCCGGCATGGACCAGCTGATCGCCAATCTTTCCCACTTCGTGCCACAGCTGCAGCGGACGATCATCCTGCCGGGATGCGGGCACTGGACGCAGCAGGAGCGGCCGGCGGAGGTCAATACCGCAATGATCGAATTCCTCCGCAGCCTGCCGAGTTGACGCTTCGGTGCTGATTGGGGCGAACTCAGCCGAGCTTCGCCCACCAAACCGTTCGGCCGCTATTCGGCGGCGGCGCGCACCGGCTCGCGGCGATCAGGCATGTAATCGACGCTGACCGGTTGGTTGGTTTCGAACGGGCTCTTGAGGTCGAATTCCTTGGCCATCTCGCGCAATGCCGGAAAGACCTCCTGCCCCAATAGGCGAATACAAGTCCTGGCATCCTGGTTCGACACATTGCCGTCATTGCCCCAAATGCCGAGGATGCCGGGCCGCGTCTCTTCGAGCAGGATGCGCAATTTGGCGATCACCTGCTTTGGCGTGCCGGCAATAATCATCAGATCTTCGAGCTGTTTTTCGAGCTCTGGGCGATAGCGCGGGTTCTTTGACCGGCCGGTGGCAAATTCGACAAAGGCGCGACGGTTTTCGGGGCTGCTGTAGCCCGATGGCGTGCTCCAAACGGGATGGGCGAGGCCAGTGAACTCACCCTGCATCCACCGGAATTGAGCCGCGTTCGCCAGCGCCTTTTCCTCGGTTTCGGCGACGTGGATCTGCTTCAGCATCCCGTGATAGTCGGGGCCCGGGTTATAGCCGGCGTCGAGCGCGATCTTGTCGTAGATCTGCCAGATCTGCTTGGTGCGCTCGATCGGGGTGTTGAGGGCAACATAGGGATAGCCGCGCTGCGCTGCCCAGACGATCGTCTCGGGGCTGATGACGCCGGGAATCCACACCCGTGGATGCGGCTTTTGCAGCGGCACCGCCCACGGGTTGACGACGCGGTGCTGGTAGTGGGTGCCTTCCCAGCGGAATGGCCCTTGGCGCGTCCACGCGGCGATGATCAAATCGTGCGCCTCCTGGAAACGTTCGCGGTTATAGGCCGGGCTGACGCCGGTCGCGAGCTGCTCCTGGCCACCGCCGCGGACAAACCCCGACACCAGCCGACCCTTCGAAATCATGTCGATCATCGACAATTCTTCGGCGAGCCGCACCGGGTTCTCGGCCAGGGGCAATGGGTTGCCAAGCAAGATGATCTTTGCTTCTTTTGTCACCGCGGCGAGGATAGACGCAAAGATGTTGCACTTCGCCTGCATGCAGAACGGCGCGTTGTGATGCTCGTTCAGCATAAAGCCGTCGATGCCCATCTCCTCGGCATAGATGTAATGCTCGAGATATTCGTTATAGAGGCGGCTTCCTGCGACCGGATCGAAGTATTTGTTGGAGAACATCAGCGCCGTGGCCCCGAATTTCAGGCCTTCCTCGGCGGGATAGGCCGACATCGGCTGCTCGGTGAAATACATCAATTGCATGCACGTTTCTCCCGTCTCCGGCGTTGCCGCGCGTTACCCTTGGCGGCACCGGAAGTCTGTCACAAATTCCGCCGGACGTGCGCGATTTTTGCCACGCCGCGTGCGTGCGCCCCTTCCGGTCGTTCGTCGCGGCGCAGGTCGGTCGTTTGCAACTGACAGTTGCTTTCGGTTGCGAAGGAAGAGAGCCCATTCAGTAGGACTTGCATTGCCGCCGGCATCCGGTGGTGATGCAAACGATGGCGCCTCCCCGCGCGCGAGCACGTCGCTAATTAGGCGCTCGCCTCTCCGCCTACACGAGTCGAATAGATCTCGTTAGGTGGGCGCCTCGTTCACCCCAGCAGCGCCACGATCCAATCGACGCCGGGGCGTCACGCTCTACCAGGAACCGGTGTTGGCCATGCTGGTCCACGGTTCTGCAGGGGCCAGCGCTTCGCCGGCCTGCAAGACCTCGATGGAGATGCAGTCCGGCGTGCGGATAAAGGCCATGCGGCCGTCACGCGGCGGGCGGTTGATCGTCACGCCGCGGGCGATAAAGGCGCTGCAGGTGTCGTAGATATTGTCCACGGCGTATGCGAGATGTCCGAAATTACGGCCGCCGGAGTAGGGCTCGGGATCCCAATTGTAGGTGAGTTCCACGGCAGCCGCCTCGTCGCCGGGGGCGGCGAGAAACACGTTGGTGTAGCGGCCTTTCTCGTCCGGACGGCGGCGGATCTCGCGCAGGCCGAGCACCTCGAAGAAGGCGATCGTGTCCTCCAGCGAGCTTACGCGGATCATGGTGTGCAAATATTTAGTCATTGGGTGTCCTCCGGTCAGTGTGTTCGAGAATTTCCTTCGGGCCGTCCTCTCATCGAGTTGGCACGCCAATCGACTTCAACCGCGCATGGGCACGGTCAGCGCGCGCTTTCATCCCGTCAAGATACGTGCTCACATCGTTCCCCGGCAGGTTCAACACCTTGCAACCAAGCTGCCAATATTCCTCGATCTGCGCCTCGCTTTCCGGCGATCCCCGAGCGAGCTTGCCATGTGCATTGCACGCCGCCGCAATCCGTCGCACCGCCGCTTTGAAAATCGGATGCTCAAGGTCGAGGTGAACCCTAAGCTGCGCGCTCAGGTCGGAATGCCCATACGCGATCATGTCGATCCCTTCGACCGCCGCAATCTCCTCGACATTCTCCAGGCCCTCGAGCGACTCGATCGACGGGCAGATGATGATGTTCTCGTTGGCCCACGGCGCGTATTCGGTGGCGTGGCGGGCGCCATAGCTCTTGTATCCCGTGTGCGGCCCCTGGCCTGAGATGCCCCGGTTGCCGATCGGTGGATACTTCGCCAGGCGGACGATCGCGCGCGCCTCTTGGGCATTTTCCACCTCGGACACCTGGATGCCCATGATGCCCTGATCCAAAATGCCGGGAATTAGATGCGCGAATGACTTGTGGATTCGAACAATGGCTGTGACGTTCGTGGCCTGGAACCAGCTCGCCAGATTCGCGATCATCTCCATGTCGAACGCCCCATGTTCGTGATCGATTGCGCAGTAATCGAAGCCCGCCTCCTCGATAATCCAGGGAACGCCCCGTGATGCGAACTCCTTAAGGCCGGTGCCTAGCGCCGCCCGACCTTCGCGCACCGCCCGCCGTATGCTGTTTTCTTTCATGACGCGCTCCAGGCCTCCTTCGTATTAGTCCGTCAATAATGATGCCTGCGCGGTAAAGCGCAATGCGGTGCTCTGCTGCCCGACAATCAGGCCGGGCAGACTTTTGGGGCGCCGGCTCTCAGCCGCGCGCCATGCTGTTGGTCATCGCGGCGAATGCGGTATCTGGCAGCGCCGCTATTGGGAGCACACAATCCGCGACCAGCGAGATTTCGTCCGTCATTTCGATTACATCCATTTCAATCCGACCAAGCACGGTCTGGTCGAGCATCCGGCAGAATTGGCTCTACTCAACGTTTCGCCGCTGCGTTGCCAGCGGAATGTCCCCAATCGACTCGGCCGGCGCTGTTGACGAAGCGGTTCGCACCGGCGACTGACCGTGACCATCGGCGTCCACATCGATAGAAGGCGGAATGCGCGGCGCTGCTCCGCCCTACGCTCGCTAATCCAGCAATTGACATAAATATATAGATCGTGATGAAAACGGGCATAAGCGAGTTTCTAGGGGCAGGCCATGAGCTCACCTTGCCTCCAGCGATGGCGTTCCTCGCCGGGCGTTGTGTCGCTGGCTGTTATCCTAACCCTCCTCCCTGGATTGGCATCTGCAGATGAAACCCGCCCGAGCACCCCTTCAAGCCGCGCACAGATACAACAGCTGCAGCGAGGTCTTCCCCACGAACAAGTATATGTTAATGATATTGTAAGGTGGTTGCAAATTACAAACCCCACAGAATAGCCGGGACGCGTTGCGACTACTCCGTGGCACCGATCTCGGCTCTTAAGGCCTATCACGACACTCTAGAGACGTATGTCCGAGGAGGAGTTATTCCTCCCGAATCGCTCGACCAAGCCAGGGAGAAAGCCGACGAGGCCTATACTGATGCCGAGGGGGGCTTATCTGGACTTCCCAGCGGAGAAGACGTTATCGAAAAGAAGGCCCACAGTCCCGAATGCGCGGGTGTCCCACAATGTGGCGCGCGGAACTGTTTAGGCTGGTAAATATTTTTGCTATGAGGTTTGCTATGAAGGTGTGCTTAGCTCTCCGAGTCATCGTCGGCTTCCTAGCTTTGTCCTCAACTTGTTTTGCCGAAGAATACAGGCTTCGATGCGATTCCACCAATGATCATGGATCTTTTCCAATTATCCTTAACGTCGATGCGACCGATAGTTTTATCAATTGGATACAGAACAACGATAGTGGCAGTTTCTATCCAGAAGGCAGTCCGAAAAGCCGGTTTCAAAGCGAAAATGACGACAGTGTCTACAGCTCTAGCGATTTACGCAGTGATCCCGATATACATCAGAATTGCTTGATGAACGTACAGCAATTTGTGCACTTGGATGGCGATAAAATCGGATTCGGAGAACACAGCGTTAGCACTATACCATGTGGAGATGCACATGATTTAAGCCGAGGTGTTTCAGGTATTTTCGATATACAAACGAAAGATGCAACATATTCTATAGACAAGACAACCGGCATTGCCCAACTTTGGGGTGGGACATACCAGTGTCAGCTGTGGAATCGCAACGTAGTCCCTTAATGGCCTTTCAGCTGTGCGCCGATGGCGTGGGGCGAACTATAGAGGTCAACCGACGGCGGAAAGAAACAAGATGAAAACGAATGAGACCGCTTTTTGGCTGGCACTGGCCATATCATTTACAGTGTTCGTTTATTTACTGCCGACATGCGTCGCGTCGGTCAGGGTTCATAAACAAAGAATATCCATAGCTGTCTTGAACCCCCTGTTCGGTGGACTTTTATAGGCTGGGTGGCAGCGCTCGTGTGGTCATCAACACACAATGTTGAACGCAAGAGCGACTATGACGGTAGATGTAAACGTATCTATGATCAAAAAATTGACGCGGTAAATGACAAAGCTGAAAAGGATGTACTTCCTGAATGGGTCGCCGAAATAGCCAGATATCTGGTGAACCTACGTTTTCAACCGCGGACAACTGGAGAACGAGTTGAGCGTTGGCTCATGGTGTTTGGTGGCCTCGCGGCAGTCCTCTGGTGCATAACCTTGCGGACCTTTAGGTGATGATGCTGGAACTACGCTGATAGCCTACAGATAATAGCTTCCAGCCGACAATTTAAAAGAGGCCGAGTTGGAGGCGAGGCGGTGGCCGGATCGCACGCGTTGTCGTGCCGGACTTGCCCCTACCATGTCACCCAGCGCGGCAATCGGCGCGAGCCGATGTTTTTCGCCGCCGATGATTATCGCCTCTATCGGCGTCTGGTCGCCGCGGCAGCGCGGCGCCGGTGCCGCCGTTTGGGCCTATGGCCTGATGCCCGATCGCACTACCACTTGTAGACTTTCTGCAGCGTTCCTCCCATCAGCGCTGCCTTGTCGTTTTCGGACAGGCGTTTGGCGTCGCGGAACGGCGCCACACCCTGCTCATAGGTCAGCATGCCGATCGTCCGCGTCCAGTCGGTGCCCCACATGCAACGATCCAGCCCGAACGCATCGATGACCCGCAGTACCGGCTCCCAGATATCGTCGTATGGGAACGGTCGGTGCGACATCGTGCAGGCGCCGCTGATCTTCACCCTTACGTTGTCGTATTGAGCCAAGGCGAGCAGCTCGGGAAGATCGGCCCAAACATCGGCGGGGACCGGCGGGCGGGCAGGTTGCAGCAGGCCGAGATGGTCGATAACGATGACCGTATCGCGGTGTCGCTGGATGTGCGGCAGCCCTTTGTCCAGGATGCCCCAGCAAAGCAAATTGACAGGCAAACCATGTTTGCCGGCGGCAGCGAAAGCGCGGTTCAAACCGGGATGGTCCGCGTCCATCGGGAGGCCGTCGCGCATTCGTACGCGAATGCCGCGTGCACCCGGCGTCGCCGCCCATTTCGCCACCACATCGTCAATCGCTGGATCGGTCGCATCGACCGGCGTCACAACCCGAAACTTATCCGGATAGGTGTTGTAAACTTCGAGCGCGTAGCTCGGATCGTATTCATAGGCGCTGAACGACGAGACCATGATCGCGCCATCAACGCCGACACTGTTCATCGCAGCGACCATCTCTTCGCCGGTGGCGGAGTCAAGCCCATGCGAGGGACTGGCCCACGGCCGGCCGGGATGATTTCGATCAAAGGGATGAACCTGAACGTCGATGACTGGCATGGCCGTCCTCCTGCCTGTTCGACCAATTGTCCGCCATCGTGACCGGTTTGCACAGAGTGATGAGCGCGGTGACGGGCGGAGCGCGGATGGAGAGCATCTAGACAGAGCGCGAGAACATCGAGGTTCGAACGCTGGCTTTCTCCTTGGCCATCACCTTGGCTCGGGACCCCCGAGACAGTCAAACGGTTCGGTAGCTGCCGTCTACCATGGTTAGGGTCGACAGCAGCCGTAGCTGGGCGGTGCCAAGTGTCATCTTTTGACCACTGGCGCTGGCGGCGGCGGTCTCGGCACGCTACCATCGCCCGGAACGTGGAGGAATTTTGGGGAGGGGGCGATGAAGGCGGTGCTGCTGAAGGGGCATGGCGGACCCGAAATGCTGCAATTGGGCGACGCGCCCGACCCGGTGGCAGGACCCGGCGAGGTCGTCGTCGACATTCATGCAGCGAGCGTCAACGCTGCCGATTACAAGGTGCGGCAGGGCAGCGGCGGCTATAGCAAGCTCAAACTCCCGCACATTCTCGGCCGCGATTTCTCGGGTGTGGTTGCTGCACTCGGGTCGGGCGTCACCGATTTCAAAATCGGCGATGCGGTGTTCGGGGTCACCGACCAGGGGATCGAGGGCTGCTATGCCGAAAAGCTCGCGATCAAGGCGGCGATCATTGCCAAAAAACCGGATCGGCTCGGCCATGCAGAGGCCGCGGCACTCGGCCTGACCAGCCTGACGGCGTTGTGGGCTATCGAAGACACCGCCAGATTGCGCAAGGGCGAGACCATCCTGATCCAGGGCGGGGCCGGCGGCGTTGCCGGGTTTGCGATCCAATTGTCGAAATATCTTGGCGCCACGGTGCTGACGACGGCGAGCGCCAGCAACCACGACTACGTCAAGAGCCTCGGCGCCGACCGCGCGATCGACTACAACGCCGAGGATTTCACCAAGGTCGTCAGCAATGTCGATGTCGTGTTCGACACCGTCGGCGGCGAGGTGCAGGTGCGCTCCTACGACATGCTGAAGCCTGGTGGCCGGCTGGTTTGGATTGCCGCCGCCCCCGCGGGCTTTCAGCCGAGCCGCAAGGACGTCGAGGTCTTGCGCCCCAACGTTGCCCGCGACCGCGCCCATCTCGAACGGATGCTCGAGCTTTACGACAAGGGCGCGGTGTGGCCGCCCTACATCGTCCGATATCGGCTCGCCGACGCCGCCGAGGCGCACCGGGTCAGCGAGAGCCGCCACTTACAAGGCAAACTCGTGCTGATCGTGCGCTGAGTGGCGCCGGCAAACAACCTACGCCGTCACCCCCGCAAAAGCGGGGGTCCAGGGGGAGATACGGGATTGTGGCCCTGGGTTCCCGCTTTCGCGGGAACGACTTAGGGAAAAGAATATCGGTTCAGCAGATATCAACAATGAATGCAGGAGGAGAGAAAATGGCAGGCAACGCGCAAACCGTAATCGATCTCGACAAGCAGCGCATGGACGCGATGGCAGAAAAGGACATCGCGAAATTGAATGCGCTGATCTCCGACGATCTCGTCTACACCCATTCGACCGCCCGGCTCGATACCAAGCAGAGCCTGATCGGCAACATGGAAGGGGGCGGCACGGTCTACACCTCGGTCGTGCCCTCGGATGTCAAGGCGCATGATCTCGGCGATACCGTCGTGCTGACCGGCTCGTGCAAGATCAGCGTCATGTCGCAGGGCCGGCCGAACAGCTTTGGCGTGCGCTTTACCGATGTGTGGGCCAATAAAGGCGGCAAATGGCAGATGGTCGCCTGGCAATCGACCCGCACACCAGACTGATCGAGTTTCCGCGCTGTCGCGAGTGGCAGCGCGCTTTTGCCTCGTGTTTATCTTAACCAACAGCGCGCTTAGTCTCGCGCTAACCTTAACGAATAACGACAGGGAACAGCCATGGAATCCACACTTTACCAGCGGCTCGGGGGTAAGCCAGCCATCGATGCCGCCGTCGATCTCTTTTACAATAAGGTTCTGAAGGACGAGTGGTTGCGTCCGTTTTTTGACGGGGTCGACATGGAACGGCAACGTCGTCAGCAAGAAATGTTTCTGACGATGGCGTTTGGGGGGCCCGACCAGTACACCGGCAAGAACTTGCGGCAGGCCCACGCCCACCTTTCCGCTCGCGGCCTCGACGATTCTCATTTCAACTCGGTCGGCAACCACCTCCAGGCGACTTTACAGGAATTAGGGGTCACCGACGCTCTGACGGGGGAAGTGATGGCGATTTTCGGATCGGTGCGAAACGACGTGCTCAATCGCTGATTGCACCGATCGTCAGCCGAAGATTGATTCACGCGGTGCGTTGTTGTTGTGATGGAGCTGCCACAGGTAGGAGCTGGGATCGCAGCAAATTGTAGGCGCTCGTTGCTCAAACCAGCGAATGACCGCAACATTCTCTTAACTTGAGCCAGGTTCATACTTTTGAAAAAGTGAACAGGCCGGAAGGCAAATCGACCAATCAACAATAGGGAGACCGCAACAAATGTTAGAAGATAAGCCAGCTTCTCTCTACACCCGGCTGGGCGGGTACGACGCAATCGCCGCGGTCGTTGACGATCTTCTTCCGCGGTTGCGTTCGGATGCATTGCTCGGCCGATTTTGGACCAGCCCCCGCAGTGCCGATACCAATAACCGCGAACGCCAACTGGCTGTCGATTTTATCGCGGCGGCCGCGGGCGGACCGACTTTTTACCTCGGGCGCGACATGAAGTTAGCCCATACGGGAATGGGTATCACAAAAACCGACTACGCGGCTTTTATGCGCTGTCTGGCTATCACGCTCGACACCTTTAACGTGCCCGAAGCGGAGCGATTTGATGTCGCGGCGTTTGCCGCCAGCCTGGAAGAGCAAATCGTCGAGGCGTAGGCAAGCATCAGTCAGGAAAAGCGGCGCCAGCGGACGAACCTCTCAGCCGAGCTTGATCCAGGTCAGTTCGTGCTTGTTGTGGTGGAGGTGGCGTAGTTGGGAGCCGGGGATCGCGGCAAAGCGGGCGGCGAGGTCATGGTCGGTCGCCCCCTGGAATTTGACTGTGCAGACAAAGCGCCGGCAGGTTCCGGCGGCGAGCCAGCGCTCGACCAAGGCCAACAGCCGCGCCGGGTAGCACACGACATCGGAAAATAGCCAATCGACTCGCCCGATGCTCTTCGGGTCAACGGCAAACACACTTTCCTGGCGGTGCTCGATGCCGCCGAGCCGCGCGATTTCGGGGGCGAGCGCGGCCTTGTCGACGCTGATGACGCGTGCACCCATCTGCGCCAATGCCCAGCTCCAACCGCCGGGCGCGCTGCCGAGATCAAGGCACACCTCGCCCGGGTGCGGATGCTGGCCGGTTACCGTCAGCGCTTCCCATAGTTTCAAATAGGCGCGACTCGGCGGTCCGGTGCGGTCCTCGACAAAATGGATTTCGCCGTTGGGGAACGGGCTCGTGCAATGCGCCGCAGCGAGGACGGTGCCGGCATCGAGCAACGTCCACGAGCCAAGCGCGGCTGTCGGGGGCGGGGTGCCGAACACCAATGGTCGCGCCGAAACCTTTGGCAGTTGCTCCTGGATCAGCATGGCGCGGCGATGCAATACCGGGGCATAGACCGCCCAGTTGCGCTGGATTCCGCGCAATTTCGCTGCTGCATCGGAAATCGACGCGATCGGCAGGACCTGCGGATCAGCCAGATATTGACGGCCCATGCCGCCGGCCGCGGCGGTCCGGGCGCGATCAATAGCCTCTCATGAACTGGCTCGACTGCGCCCAGCTCATGCGCCAACTCGGCGACAAATCCCTCGGCAGCGAGATAGGCGGTCCGATCGGTCATCGAGCCGCCTTGTCAAATACGCGGCACTTGGCGGAAGGATGCCGATTTGCGACGATTGCCTCATGCCCGATGATCCCGACATCGCCGAACTCGCCCGCTTGATCGAACAGTCGCGCCGCGCCGTGGTCTTTACCGGCGCCGGCATCAGCACCGAATCCGGCATTCCCGATTTCCGCAGCCCGGGCGGCATCTGGACCCGTATGGCGCCGATCGACTTCGCCGATTTTGTCGCCTCGGAGGAGGCGCGGCGCGAAACTTGGCGTCGCCGTTTTGCGATGGAGGAAATGTTTCGCGGCGCCGCCCCCAACCGCGGTCATCGCGCGGTCGCCGAGCTGGTTCGCCGCGGCAAAGCGGGCGCCGTCATTACCCAGAACATCGATGGGCTGCATCAGGCCTCCGGCATCGCGGCCGAGCGGGTCATCGAATTGCACGGCAACACGACTTACGCGCATTGTCTCGATTGCGCCCGCCATTACGATCTCGATGCGGTCCGCGCGGTGTTCGAGCGCGACGAGACGGCGCCGATCTGCGACGAGTGCGGCGGGTTCGTCAAGACCGCGACGATCTCGTTTGGTCAGGCGATGCCGCCGGCGGCGATGCGGCGCGCCGAGACCGAAACCATCGCGGCCGATTTGTTTATCGTCGCCGGCTCGTCGCTGGTCGTCTATCCGGCCGCCGCGTTCCCCGAACTGGCCAAGCGCTATGGCGCCACTCTTGTCATCGTCAACCGTGAGGCGACCGGTCTCGACGCGATCGCCGATCTCGTTCTGCGCCGCTCAATCGGCGAAACCCTCGGCGGCGCGATCGGCGTCGACTGACGTCAGACCGGTTCAGGTTCGATCAGTTAGGGCAGCGGCATGTTGATAGAGCCGCCGAAATAGAAAGGGAGGACCGTCAAATGAGGCTGGAAAACAAAGTGGCGTTGATCACCGGCGGAGCGTCGGGCATGGGCGCCAGCATGGCTCGGAGCTTTGCCGGCGAGGGCGCCAAAGTCGCCGTCTGCGATGTGCTGGAAGAGGAGGGCGGAGGCGTCGTCGCCGACATCACCCGAGCCAATGGTGCGGCCATGTTCCACCGGCTCGATGTCAGCAGCGAGGCGGAGTGGAAGGCGGCGGTCGATGCGACCATCGCCGCCTATGGCCGGCTCGACATCCTCGTCAATGATGCCGGGTTGAGCGGCAGCGCCGTCGCGGATCTGTTCGACACCGCGGCCTGGGACAGGTTGATGGCAGTCAACGCGCGCGGCGTGTTTCTCGGTATGAAGTTCGCGATACCCTTGATGAAGGCGCAAGGCGGCGGTTCGATCGTCAACATCTCGTCGATTTCCGGCGTCACCGGCCAGTACGGGGTGCATGTCGCCTATAATGCCTCGAAGGGCGCGGTGCGCACCTTGACCAAGGCCGCGGCGGTGCAGCATGGCGCCGACAATATCCGGGTGAATTCGGTGCATCCCGGGCTGATGCCGCCGATGCGCTCTTCCGGGCGCACCGCCGATCCGGAGGTTCGCGCCAAGATGCTGCGGCAAGTGCCAATGGGCCGTGCCGGCCGTCCCGAGGAGGTCGCCAACGCCGTATTGTTTCTGGCGTCGGACGAGGCGTCGTATATCACCGGCGCCGAGTTGTGGGTCGATGGCGGCTATCTCGCGACCTAGCCTAGAGCGTCGTCGGAAGGACCACGGGTTTTGTCGGGGCTTGGGCCGTATTCCTCGTAAAGCGCCGCGCTGAGCGCTTTTAGCGCGGCATCGGCGTGGCTGGCCGCCGGCGGGGCGCACCAAGATGCCGGGCGTAGTCAGCTCCGCGGCTGGTCCGGACCCGCCTCAGCCGGCCCTCAGCCGGCGACGCGATCGGGAACAGGCTCGGAGGGAAATTCGGTCGCGGCGCCGGTTCGTTCGTTCGCTGCTGCTTCCTCCTGCAGCATCAAATTGTCCTTGATGCCGGCGAGTGCCGCGATCATCGCGTCGCGCGTTCCGGCATTCAGCCCGGCAAACGCTTCTTCACGGATCGCCAGATTGATTTCGAGAATGCGTTCGACCACGGGCCGTGCGGCGGGCATAAGCCACAATGTCCGCACCCTCCGATCGGTCGGGTGGGCGCGGCGCTCGACGAGGCCCTCTTCGTTGAGCTTGTCGAGCATGCGCACCAGGGCGATCGGCTCGATATCGAGCCAGTTGGCAACCTCGGCCTGGCTCACCCCCTCCTTGCGCGCGATGTACAGCAATACCGCAGCTTGCCGGCGGGTGATCGGCAGGCCGGTATGCCGCGCCGCCCGCTCGAAGCGCCGCTTGATCAGCCGCGACACGTCATGGACGAGAAAGCCAAAGCTGCGATCGGCAGCTGGGAACGTATCAGAATCAACGGGCTTTGCGACGGTATGATTGCGGGACATCGCGCTCACTCCGCCCCCTGCCGATCTGGTGTTAGCACCGCCCCGCCCTCGCCAGTCAGCGCCTCCGCCACGCGCGATGGACGGTAGGGGCGGCCGATCCAGCGAGCGAAGCGGTCGAGATAGAGATAGATGACCGGGGTCGTGTAGAGCGTCAGCCATTGCGAGACCAACAGCCCGCCGATGATCGCGACGCCGAGCGGCTGCCGCAATTCCGCACCGCCGCCCTGGCCGAAGGCGATCGGCATGGCGCCGAACAGCGCCGCAAAGGTCGTCATCATGATCGGCCGGAAGCGCAACAGGCAGGCCTGATGGATCGCCTCTTGCGGGCTCTTGCCTTCGAGCCGCTCGGCCTGCAGCGCGAAGTCGATCATCATGATCGCATTCTTCTTGACGATGCCGATCAGCAGGATGATGCCGACGATCGCGATGACCGACAGGTCGTAATGCAACAGCATCAACATCAGCAGCGCGCCAACGCCGGCCGACGGCAGCGCCGACAGGATCGTGATCGGGTGGATGTAGCTTTCGTAGAGGATGCCGAGCACGATGTAGACGACGAGGATCGCCGCGGCGACGAGCAGCGGCATCGACGACAGCGAGGCCTGGAACGCCTGCGCGGTGCCCTGGAACGATGTATTGAGCGTCGGCGGCGCGTGCAGCCGTTCGGTGATCGCCTGGATCTTGTCGACAGCCTGGCCGAGCGCGACGCCGGGGGCGAGATTGAACGACAGCGTCACCGCCGGGAAGATGCCCTGATGGCTGATCATCAGCGGCTCGGCTTGTGCGGGTGAAATGGGCGAAGCTGCTCAGCGGCACCTGCGCGCCGGCGGGACCTGGACACGTAAATCTTCGACAGCAGGTTCGGGTCGTGCTGGAACTGCGGCTGCACTTCGAGGACGACTTTGTATTGATTGGTCGCGGTATAGATCGTCGCGACCTGCCGCTGGCCGAAGGCGTCGTAAAGCGTCTGGTCGATCAGGTTGGCCGACAGCCCGAGACGCGATAGGCGGTATCGCGGTCAACCTCGATCGCCAGATGTGCGGCGGCGATCTGCTGGTCGGAGGCGACATCCTGCAGCTCCGGCAGCTTGCGCATCTCGGCTTCGAGGATCGGCGCCCAGTGATTGAGTTCGGCCATTGTTGGTGTCGGTCAGCGTGTACTGGTATTGGGTGCGGCGAGAGCCGGCCGCCGACCGTGATGTTCTGCGGCACCTGCATAAAGAACTTTGCGCCTTCGATGCCGGCGACTTTTTTGCGCAAGCGCTGGATGATCTGCTCCGCGTTGGCGTCACGTTCGTCATAGGGCTTCAACCCCCAAAAGATGCGCGCGGTATTCTCGGCGGGGTTGTAGGTCGTTGCGCCGTCATAGGAGAAAACGCCCTGGACGCCGGGATCCTGCATGACGATATCGACGACCTGCCGCCGGATCTTGTCGGTCAGGGTCATCGAAGCGTCTTGGCGAACGTCGAGCTCGCCGAAGATGAACCCGGTATCCTGCTGCGGGAAAAAGCCTTTCGGCATAATCGACGTAGAGATAACCGGTCGCGACCATCAGCAAGAGCGTCGCCATCAGCGCCGACAATCTGTGGCGAAAGATGAAGTTGAGCCCCCGGTCGTAGCCGATTTAATGCCGCCTGGAAGACCCTCTCGGCGCCGCGATTGAAGCGGCCCTTCGGGTGCAGCCCTTCCTGCTTCAAAAACAGCGAGCACATGACCGGCGTCAGGGTCAAGCGATATGGCCGCCGAGGCTACGACCGCGACCGCGACCGTGACGGCAAATTCGCGGAACAGCCGGCCGATGATGCCGCCCATGAAAAACAGCGGGATGAACACCGCAATCAGCGAAAAGGTGATCGAAATGATCGTAAAGCCGATCTGCCCGGCGCCTTTCAGCGCGGCATCGAACGGTCGCATCGCCCTGTTCGATATAGCGCACGATGTTCTCGATCATGACGATCGCATCGTCGACGATGAAGCCGACCGAGATCGTCAATCCCATCAGCGAGATGTTATCGATGCTGAAACCGCCGGCATACATGACGCCGAACGTGGCAAGCAGCGACAGCGGCACCGCGAGGCTCGGGATCACCGTCGCCCACAAGGTTCGCAAAAACAGGAAGATCACGACGACGACGAGGCCGATCGTCAGCATCATCGTGAATTGCACGTCGCGGATCGAGGCGCGGGTCGTCTGCGAGCGGTCCGACATCAGGTCGACATGGACCGCCGGCGGCAGTGACTGCTCGAGCTTGGGCATCAACGCCTGGACATCGTCCACGACGGCGATCGTATTGGCGCCCGGCGCTTTCTGGATCGCGATGCCCTCGGCCCGCTGGTCGCCGAACCACGAACGCAGGCGCTCGTTCTGCACCGAGTTGATGACGTCGCCGACATCCTTGATGCGCACCGGCGCGCCGTTCTTGTAGGCGATGATGATGTTGCCGTACTGCGCGGCATCGAACAGCTGATCGTTGGTATCGAGCGCGATCGCCTGATGCTTCGCCTTCGATCTCGCCCTTCGGGCGGTTGACGGTGGCGGCGATAAGCGCATTGCGCACGTCTTCCATGCCCATCCCCTTTGCCGCCAGCGCCGCCGGGTTGATCTGGACGCGGGCGGCGTAAGGCATCGAGCCGAAGACGAAGACCTGCCCGACCCCGGGCTCGGTCGACAGCCGGTCGGCGATGACGTTGGTGGCGTATTCGTCGACTTTGTACGGCGGCAGCGCGTCGGAGTGGATGGCATAGATCAGGACGGCAAAGTCCGCCGGGTTCACCTTGCGATAGGTCGGCGGCGTGGGCAGTCTTGGGGCAACAGGCCGCTTGCCGCATTGATCGCCTGCTGCACGTCCTGCGCTGCCGCATCGATGTTGCGCGACAGATCGAACTGCAGCGTGATCGAGGTGACGCCGACGCCGCTCCACGACGTCATCTGGCTCAGCGAGGGGATCGAGGTGAATTGCTGTTCGAGCGGCGTCGCGACCGCCGACGCCATCGTGCTCGGATTGGCGCCGGGGTACTGCGCGGTCACGCTGATCGTCGGGAAATCGACGTTCGGCACCGCCGCCACCGGCAGCAGGTTGTAGGCGCCGATGCCGAACACCAGCACGCCCAGCATCAAGCAGCGAGGTGGCGATCGGGCGGCGGATAAAGGGTTCAGAAATGCTCATGGACGGCTCTCGTTTTGCCGGTTCGGCGGTGCCGCGACGGCCGCACCCCCCGCGGGGTTGCGGTGCATCGTCACTCCGCCCCCTGGCGCCCTTCGACCAGCACCGGCCGCCTCCCGGCGAGTGCATCCGCCATCCGCGACGGGCGATACGGACGGCCAAGCCAACGCGCAAAGCGCTCGAGGTAGAGATAGATGACCGGCGTCGTGTAAAGCGTCAGCCATTGCGACACGAGCAGCCCGCCAACGATCGCGATGCCGAGCGGCCGGCGCAATTCGGAGCCGGCGCCCTGACCGAGCGCGATCGGCAATCCCCCGAACAGCGCCGCGAAGGTCGTCATCATGATCGGGCGGAAGCGCAGTAAGCACGCCTCATGGATCGCTTCGCGCGGGCTCTTTCCCTCGATCCGCTCGGCCTGTAGGGCGAAGTCGATCATCATGATCGCGTTCTTTTTGACGATGCCGATCAGCAGGATGACGCCGATCATCGCGATGACGCTGAGATCGTAATGCAGCAGCATCAGCGCCAATAACGCGCCGACGCCGGCCGAGGGCAGCGCCGACAGGATCGTGATCGGATGAATATAGCTTTCGTAAAGGACGCCGAGGACGATGTAGACGACGAGAATTGCCGCGGCGACCAGCAGCGGGGTCGAAGACAACGAGGCCTTGAACGCCTGCGCGGTCCCCTGGAATGCGCCGTCGAGCGTCGCCGGCACCCGCAGATTGGCGGTTACCGCCTGGATTTTATCGACCGCCTGGCCGAGCGCCACACCCGGCGCCAGATTGAACGACAACGTCACCGCCGGAAACTGTCCCTGATGATTGACCGACAACGATTCGATTTTCGGTGAAATGGGCGAACGCGCTGATCGGCATCTGCGCGCCGTTCGGCCCGGCAACGTAAATTTTCGACAGCGCCGTCGGATCATCCTGGAATTGCGGTTGGACCTCGAGGATCACCTTGTACTGGTTCTTCGCGGTATACATCGTTGCGACCTGGCGCTGGCCGAACGCGTCGTATAAAGTCGCGTCGATCAGCGATGGCGAAATCCCCATCCGCGAGGCGGCGTCGCGGTCGATCTCGATGCCGATATGCGGCGCCGCGACCTGCTGGTCTGAGGCGACGTCCTGCAATTCCGGAAGTTTCTTCATCGCGCGCTCGATAATCGGCGCCCAATGATTGAGCTCGTCCGGGTCGGTGTCGGTCAACGTGTACTGGTACAGAGTACGGCTGAGGCGCCCGCCGATGCTGATGTCCTGACCTGACTGCATGAAAAACCGAGCGCCCTGAACCGCCGCCACCTTTGGCCGCAGCCGTTGGATGATTTGGTTCGACGTCAATGAGCGTTGGTCATGCGGCTTGAGCTGCATGAACACGCGGGCGGTGTTCTCGGTCGGGTTGTAGGCGGTGGCGCCAGTAAAGGCGAAAACGCCGGATACATCGGGATCCTTGCGCACGATATCGATGATTTGGTGCACCACCTTGGACATACCGTCAAATGAGATGTCCTCGCGCGCATCGGCCTGGCCAAAGATAAAGCCGGTGTCCTGCTCCGGGAAAAACCCTTTCGGGATGATCACGTAAAGATATCCGGTCAGCACGATCAACGCCAAAGTCGACAATAAGGTTGGCAATTGGTGGCGAAAGACAAAGTTTAGGCCGCGCTCGTAGACGCGCAGCATCGAATTAAAGCCGCCCTCCAGCACTCGATTGAGCCAGCCGGCCTGATGGAGCGTCTGCTCTTTTAAAAACAGCGAGCACAGCACCGGCGTCAAGGTCAGCGATATTGCCGCGGAAGCCACCACCGCGACGGTAACGGTTACCGCAAACTCGCGGAACAGGCGGCCGATAATACCGCCCATAAACAACAGCGGGATAAACACCGCGATCAGGGAAAAGGTGATCGAGATGATCGTGAAGCCGATTTGCCCGGCGCCCTTTAACGCCGCCTCGAAGGGCCGTTGGCCCATTTCTATATAGCGGACGATGTTTTCGATCATGACGACGGCGTCGTCGACGATAAAGCCGACCGAAATCGTCAACGCCATTAACGAGATGTTGTCGAGGTTATAGCCGACCGCATACATGACGGCAAAAGTCGCCAGCAATGACAACGGCACCGCTACGCTCGGGATGATCGTCGCCCATAACGTCCGCAAAAACAAAAAGATGACGAGGATTACCAGGCCGACCGTCATCATCATCGTGAATTGCACGTCGTGCACCGCAGCACGGATCACGAGCGAGCGGTCGGACACCAAATCGACCTTAATCGAGGGCGGAAATGATTCCATAATCCGCGGAACCAAAGCCTTGATCGTGTCGACCAGCTGGATCGTGTTGGCGCCCGCTTGGCGCTGAATCGCCAGCCCCTCGGCCCTGGTGTCGAAGAACCAAGCGCCGGTGCGGGCGTATTGAACCGAGTCGACCGCGTGTCCAACGTCCTTGACGCGCACCGGCGCGCCGTTGCGATAGGCGATGATCACGTTGTTAAAAGCGGCGGCGTTGAACAACTGATCGTTGGTGTCGAGCGTGTAGGTCTGGTGCGCGCCTTCAAGAGTGCCTTTGGGCCGATCCAGCGTTGTCGCAACGAGCGCGTTGCGGACATCCTCAAACCCAAGCCCGCGCGAGGCCAAGGACCCGGGATTGATCTGAACATGCGCCGCGTAGGTCTGTTGGCCGAAGATCCGCGCCTCGGAGACGCCAGGCACTGTGGACAGCTTTTGCGCCAGAATTACATAGGCAAAGTCATCGACGCGATATATCGGCAATGCATCCGAATGGACCGCAAAAATCAGCACCGGCCGGTCTGCGGGATTGGTTTTGCGGTAAGTCGGCGGGCTCGGCAGATCGGGCGGCAGAAGACCGCTGGCGGCGTTAATCGCCTGCTGCACGTCTTGCGCCGCGGCATCGATGTTCCGCGAAAGATCGAATTGCAAGGTGATCGACAGAGAGCCGACACCGCTTGTCGATGTCATCTGGGCGAGCGCCGGGATCGCGGCGAATTGCTGTTCGAGCGGGGTGGCAACCGCCGAGGCCATTGTGTCCGGACTTGCTCCGGGGTAATTCACGCTGACCGTTATGGTCGGGAAATCGACGTTCGGCAGAGCTGCAACCGGCAGCAACCCGTAGGCGCCAATGCCAAACACGAGCACGCCCAGCATTAACAGCGAGGTCGCGATCGGCCGTCGGATAAAGGGTTCCGAAATGCTCATCGGCAATGCCCTTACAATTTCAGTCGAAGCTTGATTGCCGTTATTCGAGACGCGAGCCCACGATTAACTCGCGGCGTTTGATTGCTTCGGCGGCAGGATTTTGACGCGCGCTCCCTCGGTGAGCCGATATTGGCCATCGACGACGACCCGCTCACCCGGCGAGAGCCCTTTGGTGATGACGGCGATGCCGTCCTGGACCGCGGCAACGTCGACATTGCGGCGTTCGACCGTGTTGTCGGGCTTGATTATGTAAGCATAGTTGCCGTTTGGCCCCTCCTGCACGGTTTGCGCAGGCACGGTCGCGACGTGGGGGCGAGTCTGCAGGATAACGCGCAGGCTGACAAATTCGCCGGGCCACAAGCGTTCATCCTCGTTATCGAACCGCGCCTTCAGATGAATCGTGCCGGTCGTCTGATCGACTGAATTGTCGATCAAGGTCAATTTCCCGATCGACAGCAATTTGCTGCCGTCGCTGCTGTAAGCGCGCACCGCGAGCGGCGCCTTTTGCTCCTGTTGGCGCAGTCCGTCGAGTGTGTCCTGCGGCAGCGTAAAGCTGACAAAAATCGGCCTCAGTTCGGTGATTGTCACCAACGCTGTGTTGTCGTTCGCGTGGACGAGGTTGCCCTTGTCGACGAGCCGCGCGCCGAGACGTCCGTCGATCGGCGAGCGAATGTCGGCATAACCGAGATTGAGGTTAGCGTTGTCGATCTGCGCCTGATCGCCTCTGATTGCTGCCTGCAGCTGCGCCACCAGCGCGGTCTGTTGGTCATAGCTCTGCCGGGTTTGATAGCCGGTGCCAAGTAGTTTTGAGTAACGTTCGAGATCAAGCTTGGCGCCGGCGAGCTGCGCCTCGTCTTTTTGCTGAGCAGCCTGCGCCTGTTCGAGTGCGGCCTGATAGGGCCGGGGATCGATTTCAAACAGCGGCTCGCCCTCTTTTACTTCCTGCCCTTCCTTAAAGTAGACTTTGACGATTTGGCCATCGACCCGGGTCTTTATGGTCACCATATTGTAGGCTTGCACCGTGCCGATGCCCTGAAGATAAACCGGGACATCCTGGGCGGCGACGGTGCCGGCCGTGACCGGCACCGCTGCGGCAGGAGTTTGGGCCTTCGCCCGAGGCCCGTTGCCGCCAAAGCTGTGCCACCAAACCACCAGCGCCGCCGCGACAAACATTACCAGCGCCGCACCGATCGCACGTCTCACCATGACGAGCGACTCCCTCGTAAGCTAAGTTAACGACAGTATATCATAGACAAGCTCTATATGTTTTGGCCGTCCCTGTCCATCCCGACCGCAACCGCGCGACTGCGCGCGAAACGTCGCACCGATGAAGACCACTATCGTGCCTGCGGAACATCGATCGGCGCGCAATTGGTGCGCCCCGACATCAGACAGTCTTCGAGCTTTGCTTCCTGACCAAGGTCGCGCATCAGCACCATCCCGGCTATCGCCAACGACAGCACGATGGCCAAGCCCATGAGCGCGGCCGTTCGCCGGTCGTCGGTTTCCCGACTATCTTCATCTCGATCGCGCATCGGCCCACCGCTACGATCCCTTGGCCAGGTGAAATCGCGCCTGCGCCGCGGAGCACCCTCGATCCCCCCGATCGACCGCCTCCCGCCGGAAACCGATATACCAGAACGCCGATGCCGGCAACGCGCCTGAAAACGGTTAACGCGGCGCCGACTGCGACCTCTCACTAGCCGGGCGCGGCGGCGTGGTCGAGCGCCCGTTCCACAGCACCAGCTGTCAGCAACTCGGGCAGCAATTCGCCTTGCGGGCGGCCCGGACCATAGACCGCGTTGAACGGAATGCCGTAGCGGCCAAAGCTTTCAAGGTATCGGGTCAGTGCCGGATCGGGCCGGGTCCAGTCGCCGCGCATCGCCACGACGTTTGGCCCGAACAGCCGGCCCGCCACCGGCTCACGGTCAAGCACGGCCGCTTCATTGACCTTACAGGTCAGGCACCAAGCCGCCGTTACATCGACAAAGACGATCTTGCCTTCGCCGACCAGTCGCTGGATCTGCTGCGGATCGAACGCCTGCCAGCGCCCGCTCCGGTCAATCGTGCCTGCTGCCACGACACCGGCAAAGGCCGGCCACAATACTGCCACTGCTACCAACCCCGTCTGCGACGCCGCCTGCTAGTTGCGCGCCGCCGGTCGGCATACACGTGCCGGCTTTTGAGCGCGAGGATCACAACCACGCCCGTCAATGCCACGGCGGCAATCAACGCCACTCGGCGCCCCGGACAGGGCCGAGAGTACAGTCAGCAGCCACACCGCCGTGCCGGCCAGGGCGACGCCGAGCGCCAGACGCAACACGTTCATCCAACCCCCGGGTCGCGGCAGCAGCCGCACCAACCGCGGGAACGCGGCGATCGTGAGATAGGGCGCCGCCATTCCCATCCCCAGGGCGGCAAACACGATCGCGATCTCTCCCGGCCCCTTGTGCCAGCGCAAAGCCGACTGCGGTGCCGACAAACGGCGCCGAGCACGGTGTGGCGAGCAAGGTGGCGAAAGCCCCGGTCAAGAACGCATCGGCGTAACGCTATGGCGCCCGGATGTCGGCCGCTGCTTCATAGGCAAAGCGCGGCAATAGGATCGGCAGCCAGCCCCACAGGCTCGCCGCGAACAACGTCGTCACCGCCGCCATCGCCGCGATAAACCACGGCCACTGGAACTGGATGCCCCACCCGATCGCGGCGCCGGACGCTCTGAGAGCGATCAGCGCTGCCGCTATCAGCGTGAAGGAGGCGAGCACGCCAAAGGCCGTCATTGCCAGGCCCAAGCGGACCCGTCGCCGCTCCGCTCCAGCATGGCTCGCGACCGACAACAGCTTTAGCGACAGCACCGGCAAGACGCACGGCATGGCATTGAGCACAAGGCCGCCGAGCAGGGCGATCGCGATGATCGGAACAGCCGTGAGGCGCCACGGGTGGGAGCAGCCGGCAAGGGTGTCGCCCTGAACTCCGCCGTGCGGGCGCCGTCGACCAGGGTCATTGTCAGCTGTTTGCCGGCGATGCCGGCGGCGTCCGCATCGCGGATCGGTACGGTGAGCCGCGCCGTATGTCCCGCTTGCGACAGCGCCACCTCGGGCCGCCCGGGTGATCCTTTGTCCAACCCCTCGACAAACAGGTCGGGCGTTTCGAACGGTGTGTCCTTGCTCTTTAGCCGCAGGATCAGCGCCGCGTCGGCGCCACTAGCGGCGACATTGGCGGAGACGAGCTCGACCCCCGCCGCAGCGGCCGATTGCGGGACCTTGGTGCGGGCTGCACCGATCAGCCCTGCCTCCAACGATCGAGCAGCGGGCCCGGCGGGTATCCGCAGATCAAGCTTTGTCGAATAAGGGACGCAGATGTTGGCGCAGGCCGCCCAGCTCACGACCGCGTGAAGAGGGAGCGGATCGCCGGGTTGTTCAAGGTTGCCGTGATCGGCAGAACCACATGATCGCGATAGGCGGCGGTCTCAAACCCCTGCAATGAGTAGCGCGCCGGCGCCGGCCAGGCGATGTCCGCCTGCGCGAGATTTTCGGATCCGGACCAATCGATGCTGGGTGGAACCCCGGCATCACCTGGCGTACGCCAGTAGGCGTGCCAACCGGGGGCCAGCCGGATTTCGAGACCGGCTTCGACCGTTTTGCCGGAACCGGTGGCATCGGCCGCGGAGATCAGCCGTGCGGCGGCGTGTTCGTCGCCGACCCAGCCGGTGGCGGCGGCCTGCACCGCGATCGACAGCCCGGCCAAACCCGCCAATATGACTGCACCGCTCAACCAAAATCGCCGCAACCGTGGGGCCTCCTGGGACTTAGCCCAAAACCGATGCCAGCCAATTGCGACCCAAACAAGACCTTAATTCGAGACAGATAACCTATTCTGTGGGCGTTGGTTGCGGTCGCGGGCCGCTCTGCGCTATTGACCGCGAGCCTCGCCGCGAAAGGAACATCGGACATGGCGCAACTGGGGCCGCTCTCCGGCATCATCATCGTTGACCTCTCCCGCATCCTGGCGGGTCCCTATTGTACCTTGTTGATGGCCGAACTCGGCGCCCGCGTGATCAAGGTCGAGCCGCCTGGCCAAGGCGACGATGCGCGGGAATACGGCCCGTTCCGCAACGGCAAATCGGCCTATTTCTCTTCGGTCAACCGCGGCAAGGAGTTCGATCTCGCTCGACCTAAAATCGCCCGAGGGCCGCAACGTTTTCGAGCGCCTGTTGGATAAAGCCGACGCTCTCGTCGAGAATTTTCGCCCCGGCACGATGGAAAAGCTGGGCTATGGATGGGAGACTTTGCACCCGCGCTATCCGCGCCTCGTCTACGCCGCCGCTTCGGGCTTTGGCCACACCGGCCCTTACTCGCACTACCCAGCCTATGACATGGTCGTGCAAGGCTTGGGCGGGGTGATGAGCATCACGGGGCATCCGGGCATGCCATTGACTCGGGTCGGGACCTCGATCGGCGACCTCGGCGGCGGGCTGTTCAGCGCGATCGCGCTGAACGCAGCGTTGCTGCATCGCGAGCGCACCGGCGAGGCGACCAAGGTCGATGTCTCCCTATTCGACTGCCAGCTAGCGCTACTCGAAAACGCGATCGTGCGCTACACCTCGACTGGCGAAATCCCGGGGCCGATGGGCGCGCGCCACCCCTCGATCACGCCATTCGAGGCGTTCGCCACCGCCGACGGCAACATCATCATCGCGGCCGGCAATGACGGGTTGTTTGTCAAGCTCGCCCAAGCCCTGGGCCGCGCCGATCTCGCGGAAAACCCGCTGTTCAAAACCAACCCGCTGCGCAATCAGCACCAGGAAGGACTGAAGGCGGAAATCGAGGGTGTGTTGCGGGGGGCCGGCACCGATCACTGGATCGCGGTGCTCGAAGCGGCGGGGGTGCCGTGCGGCCCGGTCAACAATATCGCCCAGGCGCTCGCCCACCCGCAGACCGAGGCGCGCAACATGCTGGTCGCGGTTGACGACCCGACGATGGGTGCATTGCAGCTCGCCGGCAATCCGATGAAATTGTCCGCCTTTCCCGACCCGCCGACCCGCGCGCCGGCACCCGACCTCGACGCCGACCGCGAGCGGATCCTTCGCGATCTGGGTCTCTGATGCGGCTGTCCCCCCGTTCACGCCCTGCGCGGGGGAGAGGTCGGGTTGGGTTCAGGATACTCGTCGGCGTTGCCGCGCTGGCGCTGATCGCAGCCGGTGGCCTCTACCTTTACCTGCGCTCGTCATTGCCGCAGACGAGCGGGCGCATCGTCGTGACCGGGCCGAAGGCAACGATCCGCATCGAGCGCGACGCCGACGGCGTGCCGACGATCATTGCGCAAAGCGACGAGGACGCCGCGTTCGGTCTCGGTTTCGTGCATGCGCAAGACCGGCTGTTTCAGATGGAGCTGATGCGCCGTTATGCCTCGGGACGGCTGGCCGAGATCTTTGGCAGCGCGGCGTTGCCGATCGACCGGCAGATGAGTGTCCTCGGGCTCTATCGTGCGGCCCAAGACGAAATCCCGTCATTATCGGTGGAACTCAATCGCGCGCTAATCGCCTACGCGGCCGGGGTGAACGCGTTTCTGTCATCACGCCGGGGCGCGCTGCCGCCGGAGTTCCAGCTGTTGCGCTTCTCTCCCGAACCGTGGCGTGAAGCCGACAGCCTCGCTTGGGGCAAGCTGATGGCATTGCAGATCAGCGGTAATTACCGCGGCGAGTTGCAGCGCGCCGACATGGCGCGGTCGATGGCGCCCGCCGACCTCGCCTTCCTCTATCCCGGATATCCGAAAGACGCGCCGATAACCCTGGCGGCGCTGCTGCCGATCTATGACCGGCTCGCGCTTGGCGCGTTGTTGGATGCACTGCCTAGCGTAGTCGGACCGCGCTACACCTCGAACAATTGGGTCGTTGACGGCAAACACAGCGCCAGCGGCAAGCCGCTTCTTGCCAACGACCCGCATCTCGATTTCGGGGCGCCCGGCCCGTGGTACTTGGCGCGGCTGAAAACCCCCTCCGACGTTATTGCCGGGGCCACTGCCGCCGGCGTCCCGCTCGTCATGATCGGCCATAACGGCCACATCGCTTGGGGTTTCACGACGACGACCGCCGATGTCGAGGATCTGTTCATTGAAAAAGTCGATGCAAAAGACCCGGCCCGCTATGTCAGCCCGGGCGGCAGCGCTCCTTTTCTCACCAGGCACGAAAAGATCCTGGTGAAAGGCAGGGCGCCGGTCGACATGCTCGTCCGCGCCACCCGGCACGGCCCGGTCCTGTCCGACGCATTGCCCGCTGGCACCGCTGATCCTGGCTATGTACTGGCATTGTCGGCAACCTTTCTGCAGCCGCAGGATCGCAGCGCTCAGGCGGTGTGGGAAGCCAATCGCGCCAAGGACTGGCCGAGCTTCCGCGAGGCCTGGCGCAACTTCATCGGTCCCATTCAGAACATCGTCTACGCCGATGACAGCGGCACGATCGGCTTTATGGCGCCGGGGCTGGTGCCGATCCGCAAACAGGGCGATGGCTGGATGCCGGCGCCGGGCTGGACCGGCGACTATGATTGGGTTGGCTTTATTCCATTCGAGGCTCTGCCCGCCGCCACGAACCCGCCCTCGGGGCGATTTGTCAGCGCTAACAACAAGATCGTGCCCGACAGCTATCCCTATTTTATCAGCCGCGATTGGGATTGGCCCGACCGCGCCGAGCGGATCAACACTCTGCTCGATGCGACAACGGTGCAGACACCGGCGACAAGTGCCGCGATCCAGGCCGATACTCTGTCCTTGGAGGCGAAGCGGTTGGTGCCGCTAATGACCCAGATTTCTCCGGCAGACGCCCCCTCGCGACAGGCGCTCGATTTACTGCGCAAGTGGGATTTCCGCATGGACCGCGACAAGGCGGCGCCGCTGCTGTTTACGGCGTGGTTGCGGCAATTCAGCCGCGCCGTGCTGTTCGGCCGCTTTGGCACTGCGATTACGGGATATTGGGATCTCAAACCCGTTGTGATGGAGGCGGTGCTGACCGAGCGGCCGGATTGGTGCGACGACCCGAAGCGTCCCGGCACGCAAAATTGCGCCGACCGCCTTGCGGAATCTTTAGCGGCAGCACTTGTCGAACTCCGCCAAGCCTACGGCGACAACATGGCGGAATGGCGCTGGGGCCAGGCGCATGCGGCGGTCTTTACTAACCCGGTGTTCAGCCGCGTCCCGATCTTGCGCGACTGGTTCTCGCCGTCAATCTCGACCGGGGGTGCGGCAGACACCGTGGATCATGCGCCGAGCCTCATTCGCAACGACCAGCATCCCTTCGAACAGACATTCGGGGCTGGCCTGCGCATCATTACCGATCTCGCCGCACCCGAGGATTCGCACATGATCGTCACCCCCGGCCAGTCTGGCAATCCGCTCTCGGGCCACTATACCGATTTGCTCCGCCGCTGGCGCGACTTTGGCCTGCTCGTCCCTGGTCGCGCGCCGGTCGCTTCGACATTGGATCTGGTTCCGGCAGACTTAACTCGAGAATGACCCAGATCGCGCGAATTGGCATAAAGCAACGGGTATGAGAGCTGCTTGGAAAGGAATGCCGTGCATCGGACACAGAAATTCGTGGTCGTGCTCGAAGCCGAAGAAGAGGGCGGCTTCACTGTTCGCGTGCCGTCGCTACCCGAGATCGTTACTTACGGCAAAGACGAAACCGAGGCGCTGGCGATGGCGGAGGACGCCATACGCCTGGTACTTGAGGACTGTGCTGCCCGTGGCGAACCGATCCCGAATGCCGATCCGCCACGCATCCGCGAGGTTACCGTCACGCTGCCGGCATGACCGATCGACTGCCCGTGATCAGGCGGCGGTCGTTATCCGAGCGCTGGAGCGAGCCGGTTTCGCGATTTCGCGAACCTCCGGCAGTCATTGCCGGCTCGTTCACTCGACCGATCCCACCCGCAAGGTTACCGTGCCACTTCATGGTGCAAGCGATCTGAAGCGAGGCACGCTTCGAAGCATAATTGCTCAGGCGGGGCTTACGGTGACCGAGTTCATCGGGCTGCTATGACATTCCGGCTATCGGCATCTCTCGATCTGGTCCCTGCCAAATGAATGATTTGCCGGTCACGATCGCCGATAGTCGCAAAGCTGCGGCCGCAATTGCGGGTGCGGTCGCGCGAACGCCGACCGTGGCCGCCCCGGCACTGTCCGAACTGGCCGGCGCCGAGATCTATTTGAAGCTCGAAACCCTGCATCGCACCGGCTCATTCAAAGAGCGGGGCGCATTGAACAAGCTGCTGACCCTGACCCCCGAGCAGCGCCGTGCCGGGGTCGTCGCGATGTCGGCCGGGAACCACGCTCAAGGGGTCGCCTATCATGCCGAGCGCCTCGGCATCCCGGCGACGATCGTGATGCCGGAAGGCACGCCCTTCACCAAAATCGACCACACCGAGGCGTTTGGCGCCACCGTCTTGCTGAAGGGCGAAGGCCTCATCGCGGCGGGCGAAGCCGCGCACACTCTCAGCCGCGAGCGGGGCCTCAGCTTTGTCCATCCTTATGACGATCCGGCCGTCATCGCCGGACAAGGGACGATTGCACTCGAATTACTCGCCGATCTTCATGACCTCGACGTGATCGTGGTGCCGATTGGCGGCGGCGGGCTGATCTCCGGCATCGCGGTCGCGGCCAAAGCGCTGGCACCCGATATCGAAATCATCGGCGTGCAAGCGGCGCTTTACCCATCGATGTACCGGCTGATGCGCGGCGAGGACCCGGGTCCGCCGGCCGAGCTAATGACATTGGCCGAGGGCATTGCGGTCAAGCAACCGGGGCGGCTGACCCGCCGCATTGTCGAGGCACTGGTCTCCGATATCCTGCTGGTCGACGAGGCGACAATCGAGGATGCCGTCGAAATCCTTCTCGAAAAGCAGCGGCTGATTGTCGAGGGTGCCGGCGCCAGCGGGATTGCCGCGGTGCTCGCTGCATCCGAGCGCTTTGCCGGGAAGCGGGTCGCGATTGTCGTCAGCGGCGGCAATATCGACGGCCGGCTGCTCGCCTCGATCCTAATGCGCGGGCTGGTGCGCGAAGGACGGCTGGTACGCCTGCGCGCCGAATTGCCCGATGTGCCCGGGGCATTGTCGCGGGTATCGGGGATCATCGGCAAGCACGCCGGCAACATTGTCGAGGTTCATCATCAGCGGCTGTTTCACGACACTTCGGTCAAGCGCGCCGAACTCGACGTCGTCGTCGAAACCCAGAACCGGCGCCATGTCGAATTATTGATCAGCGCGCTCAACCAAGCGGGCTATCCGACCCGCCTCCTTCTCTCGGAAGCCGGCGGCGATCTTGAATAGGCGGGCGGAACGTCCCCCGGACGGACTCCCATGCGCGCTCTAAAAGCTTAAGCGCCCTCGACCAGGATCAGCCGGCCGGTCGAATTGGCCTGCCGGATTTTTAGCGCCTGCTGATATTCCTCGGAGTGGTACCAGCGGCGCGCGGTATCGGCATCGGGGAACTCGATCACGACGCTCCGCTCCGGCTCGCCAGCGCCTTCGAGCAACTCGGCCTTGCCGCCGCGGACCAGAAAACGCCCGCCAAAGCGGGCGATGCTGGCGGCGGCCAGCGGGCGATAGGGCTCGTAGCCGGCGGGATTAGTCACCTTGACGTCAGCGATGATGTAAGCAGGCATCGGTTCTCCGTTCGTTAGAGTGGTGGAGGTCAAGCGTAATCTATTACGCGGCGGCGAGACCACCCGCTTGCTGCGGCCTTCGGCGTCCCCACATGCTCGGCGTTAACCCGCAATCTGGGGCTCGCCGTGACTGCTGGATACGACTTTCCTTGGGCCGCCGACCGTTTCGCCATTCCCGACCCGGCCGCCTTTCCCGAGCTTTACGAGGGCGTGCTGTGGCGCCGCGTCATGGCGTACCTGGTTGACCTGTTGTGCATTGGCGTCATCGCGATCGTCGCTTGGATCGTGTTCGCGGTACTGTGGCTGTTGAGCTTTGGGCTGCTGGGGCCGCTGCTGTGGTTTCTCTTTGGGCTGATCCCGCTCGCTTATCATACGCTGTTGCTGAGCGGCTCGCGGTCGGCGACCTTTGGCATGCGCTGCTTTGATCTCGAATTGCGGTCGGTGAGCGGGGAGCGGCCGAGCTTTTTGCAGGCGTTGATCCAGACCGCGCTATTCTACATCACGATCGGCATGACCTGTTCGCTAATCCTGCTCGTCGCACTGTTCAACCGCCGCAAGCGCACCTTGCACGATTTCCTCGCCGGCACGGTCATGGTACGGACCCTGCCGGCGCCGTAATCCGCGGTCTTGTTCTCACACGGTATGGGGAAGCGGCCGGCCGCGGGTTTCGGGCAGGAACGGCGCGGTGATGACGCCAATCAAGAAGAACAGGCCGACGATCGTCGCCGCTGGGCCATAGCCGCCGAGGCTGACGATCAGGGTGCCGGCGATCAGCGGGCCGATGCACGAGATCCAGCGCGGCGCGTTGAAGCAAAAGGCGACAGCGGTGCCGCGCATCCGGGTCGGGAACAGCTCGGGGAGCCAGATCGGCGCCCATGACCAGATCCCGCCGGTGAAAAAGCCGAACACCGTAACGGCAACCAGCAATGCGGTCATCCCTTGGGCCCACATATAGACGACCGGGGTCAGAACCAGGCACATCGCATACCACAGCATTGTCGTCGAGGCTTGCGGCCGATCCCGTCGGCGAGAAACCCAAGGCCGACAAAGCCGAAGATCGATGCGGCGGTGCCGACCAGCCCGGCAATCGCCGAGTAGTATGCCGCCGACATTCCCGCCTTGGCGGCAACCGTGCCGACATAGGTCGGGATGAAAGTGGCGACCCCCCAGAAGCCGAACGTCACCGAGAACATCATCAAAAACGCGGCGATCAGCCGCCCGCGGACAGAACGGTCGAGGAACATGTCGGTGACCGTAAAGCGCGTCAGCGCCGCGGCTTCGCCGTCGAGCACGGCCCCGCTGCGGTGCATATCGCGCGCTGCGCGGCGGCGTTGGTCAGCCTCTTCCCAGCGCGCCGATTCCGGCATGCCGCGCCAAATCCACAGCACCAACAATGCCGGCAGGATCCCGACCAGGTACATCAGCCGCCAGGAATGAGGGCCCAACCCGCCGATGACAAGCCACACGGCTGCAGCGATAAAGCTGCCGATCCCGGCGCCCGACTGCAACAAGCCGCCGCCCTTACCGCGGGCATGGTCGGGCCACAATTCGGAAACGATCGAGGCGCCGGTCGCCCATTCGGAGCCGATCCCGACGCCGACCAGAAACCGCAAGATCGCAAATGACTGCCAATTCCAAGCGATGGCGCTCAGCCCGGTCGTCAAGGAATAGGCGAGGATCGCCAGCATCATTGTGCGCTTGCGGCCGATGTAATCGGCGACAATGCCGCCGATAACGCCACCCGTCGCCCACCCGAACACGGTGGTCGCCAGAACATAGCCGGCGTAGCGCGGAAGGGCGTGTAGATCCGCCGGAACCAGCAGCTGATGCAGCGCGAAGCCAACGGTCAGGAACAATGCTTGGATTTCGAACCCGTCGAACAGCCAAGCGAGGTTCGAGGCGACGAGGACCCGCCATTGCTCGCGGTTTAGCGTACGATACCAGGGAACAGACGCAGCAATGGCCTGTTGCGACATTTCCTTCTCCTGTTCACTGCGGCCGCTTTGCGGCCTGTTTGCTTTTTCGGCGACCCTGCCGGACGCGACTCTCCCCACTCTATTTTCGCGCGCCAGGCATGTCAAATCGGCGCCGCTTGTAAAAGCGCCAAGTTTTGAACTAGCCCGACCCGCGGGGCCTGGCCAGGGCACCCTAGATCAAGCCAAGCGCCGCTAGCGGCGTTCCGCGAGCATGATGCGAGCCACTTCCTCGGCGGCGTCGATCTGCGGCCAATGTCCTGCTTCGAGCGCATGAAGGGCGCCGTTCCGAACCTGAAACCGAAGGAACTCGGCGGCCGAGACGTGCAGGTAGGGATCGTTCTTGCCCCATATGAGCACGAAGGGGGTGGTCGAACGGCGCAGTTCGACGAGACGCGCGGTATTGGCGGCGATCTCGTCTGTTAGCTGAGAAGTCATCTGCGCAAAGGCAGGAGCAGCACTCGGCTGCTGACGGAAGTTGTTGTCGATGAGTGGACCGAGCAACTCGCGGTAGCGCGCCTTGTGCGTCGGGGCGGCGTCACCCAGCATTAGCTCGCGCTGAAACTCGAGCAGCCAAGCGAACTGCTGCGGACTGGTCAGGAAGTGACGCGCCAAAGCCTTCAACGGCTTGTAGGAGAATAGTTCGATTACTTCCGGCACAAGCAGCCCAGGAGCTTCGCCATAGAACGCATTCATCAAGACCACCGCAGCTGCGCGCTCAGGATGTTTTAGGGCGAAGTTCACCGCCGCGGGGCCGCCCGCGTCGTGACCGACCGCGATTACTTTCTCAAGCCCCAGGGCTCCGACGACCGCCTGCACATCGTCGAGCTGCTGCGGAAAGCTATACTGGGCGCCCTCCGGCTTGTCGGACGAGCCGAAGCCTAGGAAGTCGATCGTGACCGCCCGGCGTCCGGCCGACACGAGATGCGGAACAAGATCGTCATAAATGTGGGAGTTGTCCGGGAATCCGTGCAGCAAGAGGAACGGTGGGGCGCTTCCTGCAAAGTCGCGGACGTAAACACTTCCGCGATCACGCGGAACCCGATGCTCGGTAAAGGCATTGAGCGTCGTGTTTTTGGGCTCTGTTGTTATGAGCTTGTTCCAATCCTGGCATTTGATCCGTGACCCTGCCCTGCCCGCGCGCGGCTGTCGGTTTTGCGCGCGTGGATGCCCGGACCAAGCCCGGGCGAGGTGTTCCTTGGTCGTGCCGGGATTGCTCCCTATGGCCGTGTCCCGATAGCGACGGCGGGGCTACATCCCTTCGCGGACGACGGGGTTGGTCAAGGTGCCGATGCCGGTGATTTCGATATCGATCGTGTCGCCGTGTTTGACGTTTTCGGGCGCTCCCTCGGTGCCCATCCACACGACGTCACCGGGATAAAGCGTCAGATATTGCGACATGCGGCTGATAAAGGTCGCCGGGCCGAAAAGCATGTGGCTGGTCTTGAAGTGGTCCTTTTCCTGACCGTTGACGCGAATGATGGTCTCGGCCGCGTCGAGGTCGAAATCGGTCTCGATCCACGGCCCCATCGGCTTGAAGGTGTCGGCATTCTTTGCTCGCCATAATGTGCGGTCGTTGGCCTGCCAGGTGCGCTCGCTCATGTCGTTGCCTATCGTCCAACCGAGCACGCAGGAGAGTGCGTCGGCTTCGCTCAGATGTTTGGCCTTTTTGCCGATAACGGCGACCAGTTCACCCTCGTATTGCACGCGCTCGGTCGCGTCCTTCGGGATCACGATCGCCTCGCCATGCGCAATCAGCGCGTTGTTGGCGCGATAGCCGATATCAGCGGCCTTTGGCAAATTCGGCTCCTGGCCGCGCTTTCTCGCCGCTTCGATGACATGCTCGGCGTAGTTGAGGCCAGCACAGTAAAAGGTGCGAGGTTCGACCGGCACCAGCAATCTAAGCGCTGACATTGGGTGGCGGGTTGGCGTCTTTTCGTAGCCGGCAAAAGGGTCGCCTTTGACCTCGATCACCGTATCGCCCTCGACAATGCCGTAGGCCGCATGGCCGTTAGTCTCGAACCGTATCCAGCGCATCTTCCGTCTCCTCAAGTTTATCTGAGCTGCTTGGGTACCCACGATCAGGAATAAACCATTCGCTTCGGCGGGCGAAGGCCGGTATTTAACGCCAAAGCCGATCCCGATTTAAGCCTATGCTTCGGCCAGCGGAGATTAGGCCCGCGGCTGGGGCGGTGACCCTGAGAGCTGGCAGAATATCCCTCGCCCAGGCCCCCTATCGGTTTATCTGAACGGAGAAACCTATGCCGTCGATTGTCGGTACCTGGAAATTGGTACGGGCCACCGCCCGGGATGCCGCCGGAAATGCGCTTCCCGCGCCCTATGGCGGAAATGCGCTGGGCCGTGTCACCTTTACCGGCGATGGTCGGATGATGTCGGTGGTGTGTGACGGCAGGCCCGAGCTGCCGGCCGGCATGACCCGTGAATACAGCTCGTATTGCGGCAATTGCACGGTCGACGGGATCCGGCTCGTCACACGGGTCGATGCCGCCTCGGATCCAAGCCGGATCGGTAGCGACCAGGTGCGCGGCGTGCGTTTCGACGGCGAGCACATGATTCTGCAACCGCCGCCACGCGGGGCCGGACCCAATACCGAGCATCGCGAGATCACTTGGCAGCGCATCGCTGCTGAATAACAGCGCGTCTGCCTCGCTTCGCTCAGCTACCTAAACTCGTCGCAGCGATGTCGGCCCGGGCGGCCTTCTCGTCAAACTTTCGCCGGAGCGGGATTGGCGAAATTGGCCGCCGGCAGGCGCGGCGCTGTCCTGACATTGACAACAAACTGGTCGATGCAGGCGCGCCAGGAAAAGCGCAGGGCATGGGCGCGGCAGAGCTCGCGTGGTATCGCCAGCGCCCCGAGTGCTGCCCTGCGCAAATCGTGATCAAGCACGCCCGGGCCGTTAGCGCCGATCACATCGAGCGGGCCGGGAACCGGGAGCGCCGCGACCGGGACGCCGCAGGCAAGCGCCTCCAACAGCACCAGCCCAAACGTCTCGGTCTGGCTCGGCAGCACGAATACGTCCGCCGCGGCGTAGTGTCGAACCAATGCCTCGCCATCTTGTCGGCCGGCAAAGCAAATCTGCGGATAGCGGCGGCGCAGCACCGGCAGTAACGGCCCATCGCCGACGACGAGCTTCGATCCGGGCAAGTCGAGATCGAGGAAATCGGGCAGGTTCTTTTCCGGCGATATGCGGCCGACATAGAGAAAAACCGGGCGCGGCAGAACGATAGCCGGCAGCGCATTCGGCCGAAATAAATCCGCGTCGACCCCGCGGGTCCACGGGACCACCCGCGGAAAAGCGCGCCGCAATAGTTCGCGCCGCACTGTCTCGGTCGCGACCATGACAGCGCTCGACCGCGCGTGAAACCACCGCAAAGCGGCATAGCCGAGCGACACCGGCAGGCCGAGACGCGCGTTCAGATATTCGGGGAATTTGGTATGAAACGAAGTCGTAAAGCAGCGCTGCCGGGCGACGCAGTAGGCGCGTGCGGCCAAACCGAGCGGTCCTTCGGTCGCAATGTGGATTGCCTCAGGCGCAAAAGTATCGAGCAACCGCGCGACACGCCGCCGGCTGACAAGAGCAAGTCGGATGGTTGGATCGGTTGGGCACGGCACCGTGCGAAACAGATTAGGAGTCACCGCCAGAACCTCGTAGCCGGCGGCGGTCAACCCCTCGGCCAGCGCCGACAAGGTTCGCACTACGCCGTTCACTTGCGGCGCCCAGGCGTCGGTGACCAGAGCTATTCGCACGGTGCGGTCCGAACCACCACGACGCCCCGAGCCGAACCTAACGCGGCGGCGGGTCGCCGCGCGCGGGTGCTGCCGCGGCCAGCTCGGCCCGATCGGTGTCTCCGGAAGGATGGCGGAAGTCCAGCCAGTCCATGGTAAACGGTTGCTTGAACATCACTGTCCACAGGTAGTTCATGCTGTATTGAAAGGCGACGCGGCACAATCCTTCCGCCGCCAGCCGACGCCCCGACGAGAACGCCGGCAGTGCAAACGAGAACTTGACGCCACCTGCCTTGCTCAAGCGGCGCGCCAGCTCGGTGTCTTCCCCATAAAAGCTAAAATTCGAGTTGAAGGCCTCGACCGCATCGAGGGCGCTCTTGCGGACGACAAAATTCCCACCCTGCATCATCGAGCCGGCGCGAAACACAAAGCGCACTGCCAGATAGCTGACAAAAGCAAAGCGATAGAAGATCGCGGCAGTCACCCGAACCGATTTCGGCGCGTCATAATGAATAAACGGACCACTCAGCGCAGCCAGATCGGGCCGTTTGGCGAAAGCGGCGAGCACGGTGTCCAGCCAGCCCGGAGGAATCATCGTGTCGGCGTCGATATTGGCGATCAGATGGCCCCGCGCAGCAAGACAGCCCGCCCGGCGCGCCTGCACGAGGCCTCGCTTCGGCTCATCGACGATGACGACTCCCGGAATTGCCGCTGCGATTTGCCGCGTGCGATCGGTGCTGTTGTTGTTAACGACGATGATTTCCGCGCCGCAGCCAACGCGCGAAGTTTCCGCCAAAATCGCGTACAAACACGAGGCGATCAACGCTTCTTCGTTGTAGGCGGGCACAACAAAGCTGATCGTCATTTCCGACATTGCTCCTCCCTCGTTTGTCTCCGACAAACCTGTCACAGCCCCTCGTCGACCGTTTCCCAGACCTCTTCGGGCAATTCGGCCTCGAGAGCCGCGCCGATTGTCAGCGGGTCGAACGCGCGGCGGGTCATCCAGCTGACCACCTCGAGCGACCCATCGAAATCCTCGACCAGAGCGGTGCAACTCTCGACCCAATCACCGCTGTTGCAATAAAGTATGCCGCCGAGATCGCGGATTTCGGCATGATGGATGTGACCGCACACGACGCCGTCGGCGCCACGGCGCCGGGCTTCGTCGGCCACCGCGTCGCCAAACGACGCAATGTATTGCACCGCATTCTTGACGCGCTGCTTGAGGTAAGCCGACAGCGACCAATAGGGATAGCCAAGCCGCCGGCGTGCCGTGTTGAAATGGCGATTGACCCATATCATTACCGTGTAGGCGCCGTCCCCGAGCAAGGCCAACCAACGGGCATGCGTAACGACCGCGTCGAATGCATCGCCATGAATAATCAGCAGCCGCCGACCGTCGGCGGTGATATGGATCGCCTCCTCGAGGATTTCGACACCACCAAACTGCAAGCGCGCATAGTCGCGCAACCATTCGTCATGATTGCCCGGGATGTAGATCGCGCGCGTTCCCTTGCGCACCATGCGCAACAGCTTTTGAACGACATCGTTGTGCGTTTGTGGCCAGTACCAGGATTTCTTCAGACGCCAGCCATCGATGATGTCGCCGACCAGATAAATCGTCTGGGCGTTGTTGTGGCGCAGGAAGTCCAGCAGAAATTCGGCCTTGCAGCCGCGAGTTCCGAGATGCACGTCCGATATCCAGATCGTGCGATAGCAACGCATGCGCTGCGAACGGCTCATGCCGCCTCCCCACCAAGCGATTGCCGGCGTGCATCCCAATAAGACCAGATTTGTGCCGGCAATAGATTGAGCCAAACCCGGGCGACTTCACGGCCGGCGATACCCAGGTGCTGCGTCGCCAGCGGCGAATGAAAGGCGTTGGTCAATTGAATGAACCGGCCGCCTCGTCCCAAGCGATCGAGGCTGGGCCGGACGACGGCCTCTTGCTGTTCAGGCGAAAACCATTTGATCGGCAAGCTGGAGACGACACTGCAAAGCTGCATTGCGCGGATAGCAGGGTGTTGACCCAATCGCCTAGCGTCGCCTTCGATGACGGTCACGCCGGGCAGATTCTGGCGCAGAATGGCGGCGAGGTCGGGTTCCCCTTCAAGGGCGATGATGCGCTCGGGTGGGCAGCCGGCGCGAATCAGCCCACGAGTCAGGCTGCCGGTTCCGGCGCCTAATTCGAGAACTGGCCCCGGTCGCCTAAGGTCTACCTGGGCAGCCATTGCGTCGGCAAGGCGAACACCGCTGGGATTGGCCGCGGCGATGCGCAACGGCTTTTGCAGCCACAGAGCAAAGAACACGCCGGCATCGGCAGCCATGCTCTTCCCCATTACAGTTTTTCTCACGGCCCTTCTAGTCGTGGTATGTTACATTTTTACGATCGCTAAATGTTGGTGGCCGTCGCAAAACCGTCATCGATCCCCGCTATCTAGAGGCGAGAAAAAAGGGAGCAAGCGATGGCGGCCAAACGGGGCGCAGCAGCGCACGCCCAACCCAATGTGTTTGCGGCAACGTTGGCCCGATTTAAGCCTGGCCGCCGATCCGCCGAAAAGCGGCCCGGCTCAAAGAAATTCCCATTATTCGCGCGATTTACACCGCGTGAGCGGGCGAAAGCCCTGGATCCGGCTTCGGTTGCGGTTGCGGTGTTCGCGATCGACCAGGTCGGGCCGGCGGCGGTCAGGGCGTGCGCGTCCGGCGTCGAAGTCCGCATTGCCGCCGAAGATGAAACCACGGCAGCGGTCATTCGGGCGGCTCTTGCCGAAACATCTCGCCGGCGCCCGACCGATCGGCTGATCCGAGTGGTGGTTGAATAGAACAACCGCGGCGGGCGATTTCGTGATATCGGCGCGCCGCCGAATCGTGCGCGAAGCGCCCAACCCATCAATTCTGTAAACTGAACTAGCGGGCTTCCTGATCGAGCGCGTAGCCGGCGGACCGAACCGTCCGCACGAGATCGGCGCCGCCATCAGCGTTGAGCGCCTTGCGCAAACGTCGAATGTGGACATCGACAGTGCGCGCCTCGACATAGACGTCGTGCCCCCAGACCGCGTCCAACAGTTGCTCGCGCGAAAACACCCGTCCGGGATGTTGCATCAGATGGCGCAATAGGCGGAATTCGGTCGGACCGAGATGGATCGGCTTGTCCGAGCGCGACACCCGATGAGCCGCGAGATCCATTGTTACTTCGCCGAATTGCAGGGTTTCTTCGGAGGCAGTGGGCTGGGCGCGACGCATCACAGCGCGCAACCGCGCCGCCAACTCGCGCAGACCAAACGGCTTAGCGATGTAGTCGTCGGCGCCGCTATCAAGGCCACGCACCCGATCAGCTTCCTCGCCTCGCGCCGTCAGCATGACGACGGGCAATGTGCAAGTCTGCGGCATCCGACGGATCTGGCGGCAAACCTCTATTCCCGAGACGAGCGGCAGCATCCAATCGAGCAGCACGATGTCGGGCTTGTGTTCGGCGATTCGCACCAGTGCTTCCTCACCGTCAGCCGCCTCACTGACGTCAAAACCCTCTTTCTCAAGGTTATAGCGCAACAAAGTGACCAGCGGCGCCTCGTCCTCGACGATCAGCACCAGCGGCTTGGTCATGCTTGCGCCTGGGTCGGTTGCACGGCCTGCAAGCTCGTATCCTCGCCCTTGGGACGCTTTTGCACCAGGGGCGTGCCGTTCACGAGGTAATAGAGATCCTCGGCGATGTTCGTGGCATGGTCGCCGATTCTTTCGATATTCTTGGCCATAAACAATAGGTGAGTGGAAGCACCGATGTTACGCGGGTCCTCCATCATGTATGTCAGCAAGACGCGGAACAGGCTCGCATACATTTCATCGAGTTCTTCATCGCGCATCCACACCGCATAGGCTTTTTCGGCGTCACGCTCGACATAGGCGTCTATCACGTCCTTAACCAATAACTGCGCCAGCCGTCCCATGCGCGGCAGAGCGGAAACCGGTTGCGCCGGCGGCGTCTGATTGAGGACCATCGAGCGCTTGGCGATATTGGCGGCATAATCGCAGATGCGTTCGAGATCGCTGGCAATCTTGACCGCGGCAAAAATCCCGCGCAGGTCGCCCCCAACGGGCTGCCGCAAGGCCAACAATCTTACCGCGAAATTATCAACATCGTGCTGCAGTTGATCGACCCTGACGTCGGTTTCGACGACATTGGCGGCGAGATCGCTGTCGCGCTCGACGACGGCTTCGATCGCGGTGGCAAGCTGGCTTTCGGCGAGCCCGCCCATCTCCGTGATCATGTTGTTGAGCCTGCGCAATTCCTCATCGTAGCTCTTGATCATGTGTTCGGAAGACATCCCAACTCTCCGCCGGATCAGCCGAAGCGGCCGGTGATGTAGTCTTCGGTTCGCCGCTCTTTTGGGTGAGTGAATATGGTTTCGGTTTCGTCGAACTCGATCAGTTCGCCGAGATACATAAAGGCGGTGTAATTGGAGACGCGCGCCGCCTGCTGCATGTTGTGGGTCACTATCGCGATGCAATAATCGGGTTTGAGCTCGTCGATCAGTTCTTCGATTCGCTGGGTCGAAATCGGATCGAGCGCCGAAGCCGGCTCGTCGAGGAGCAAGACTTCCGGTCTCACCGCGATCGCGCGGGCGATGCACAATCGTTGCTGCTGACCACCCGACAAGCCCAATCCGCTTTGCTTCAGCTTGTCTTTAACTTCGTCCCACAGGGCGGCGCGTCGCAGCGCCAACTCGACGCGGTCGTTCAACTCCGATTGCGGTAGCTTTTCGTAGAGACGGATGCCGAAGATGATGTTGTCGTAAATGGTCATCGGGAACGGCGTCGGTTTTTGAAAAACCATCCCGATCTTGGCGCGCAACAGGTTGAGATCTTTCCCCGGCTCCAGGATATTTTCGCCGTCGACCAGCACCTCGCCGGTTGCTCGTTGGCCCGGATAGAGCTCGTACATCCGGTTCAAGACCCGCAGCAGGGTCGACTTGCCGCATCCCGATGGACCGATAAACGCCGTGACAGTCTTGTCTTGCAATGTCAAGTTGATGTTCTTCAGCGCGTGAGCCGACCCGTAATAAAAGTTGACGTTGCGAATCAACACCTTGTCGCGCGTCGCGATAGCCGCGTTGGACCGCTGTGGGAGAGTGTTCATCGGCCGGGTCGCAATTGAAGCTGGGCTCATGGTTTGAACGTGCTCCAAGAGGCGAGCAGCCGCGCGCCGATGTTGAGACAAAGGACAGCGATCGTGATCAGCAATGCACCGCCCCAGGCAAGGGTTTGCCAGTCGGCATAGGGACTCATCGCGAACTGGAAGATGACTACCGGCAGGTTGGCCATCGGCGCATTCAAATTCGTGCTCCAGAACTGATTGTTTAACGCCGTGAACAGCAGCGGCGCGGTCTCGCCGGCGATCCGGGCGACGGCGAGCATGACCCCGGTCAGCATCCCTTGGATCGCGGCGCGGTAGGAGATCATGACGATCACCTTCCATTTCGGCGCCCCGAGGGCCGAGGCGGCTTCGCGCAACGCGTTCGGAACAAGGTTGAGCATATCCTCGGTGGTCCGCACGACGACCGGAATAACAATGATTGCCAACGCAACCGAACCGGCCCAGGCGGAGAAATTGCCCATCGGCACGACAACAATTTCGTAAACAAAAAGCCCGACGATAATCGAGGGGGCGCTCAACAGGATATCGTTGATGTAGCGTACGACTTCAGCGAAGCGGCTGTGGTGCCCGTACTCGGCGAGGAAGGTGCCGGCGAGGATGCCGGTCGGGGTCCCGATCAAGGTCGCGATTACGGTCATCACCAGGCTGCCGAAGATCGCGTTCAACAGACCGCCGCTGCTGCCCGGCGGTGGTGTCATCTGGGTGAACAGGGCGGGACTTAATGCCGAGAAGCCCTCGTATAGCAAGGTGCCTAACACCAGCACCAGCCATAACAGCCCGAAGAGGGTCGCGGCGATCGACAGTCCCAAAATCAGCGAATTGGTAAAACGGCGGCGAGCGTAGATCCCCATCGGCTTAGGCCCCTGCCTGCTTTTCGAGGCGCAGCAGCATGATTTTGGCGATCGCCAGCACGATGAAGGTTATGACGAACAGTATCAAACCCAGCGCGATCAGCGACGAACGGTAGAGGTCGCCGAACGCCTCGGTGAACTCGTTTGCGAGCGAAGCCGAGATTGTCGTCCCCGGCTGCAGGATCGACGCGCTGATCCGATGGGCGTTGCCGATCACGAAAGTGACCGCCATGGTCTCACCCAGTGCTCGGCCAAGACCAAGCATGATGCCACCGATAACGCCGACGCGGGTGAAGGGCACGACGATTTGCCAAACGACCTCGCTGCGTGTGGCGCCGAGACCATAGGCGCTCTCCTTCAGCATTGGCGGCACCGTCTCGAATACGTCGCGCATGATCGACGAGATAAAGGGCAGCACCATGATCGCGAGAATAAAACCGGCGGTCAGCACGCCGATGCCGAGCGGGGGGCCGGCAAACAAGAGGCCGACCCCGGGGATGTTTCCGAGCGTGTCGATGATCGCCGGCTGGATGTACTGCTGAACAAACGGGGCAAATACGAACAGGCCCCAGATGCCATAAATGATGCTGGGAATCGCCGCCAATAACTCGATCATTGTCGCCATTGGGCGCTTGAGCCAAAGCGGGCAGATCTCGGTGATGAACAGTGCCACCCCAAACGCGACCGGTACGCCGATCAGCATAGCGATCGCGGAGGTAACCAAGGTACCGTAGATCGGGGCGAGCGCTCCGAATTTCTCCGTTACCGGGTTCCACACTTCGGTGAAGACAAAGCCGAGCCCGAAAGTCCGGAACGCCGGCCACGATCCGGCAATCAGCGAAACGATGACCCCGCCGAGAATAAGCAAGACCAGCAGCGCGAAGAGGAAGGTTAGCGCGCGGAAGACGCTATCGCTGATCGCACCCGCGCGGCCCTTTTCAACCGTAATACGCGCGACACCAGCAGTCTCTGCCGTCACATTATGCCTCCGCCGCGTCGTCGTTGAACCCCAGGAGGAAGCGTGGGGCCGTGCGAGCGATCAGCCCAATCCCTCAGTCAGATCAGGATCCGTGCCCGTCCCATACCGGCTTGCCGTCCGGGCCGACAATGTCCTTCCAGCTCGCCTCGAAGATTGCTACGGCACTAGGGGGCATCGGCACATATTGCAGCGACTTCGCCATCGCAGCGCCGTTCTTGTAAGCCCATGCGAAGAAATCGAGTACTTGCCGCGCGCGCTCAGGATTGTCCTGTTTTTTGTGCATCAGGATGAAGGTCGCGCCGGTGATCGGCCAGGTGTTCTTGCCCGGCTGATTGGTCAGGATCAGATAAAAATCTTGTGCATGCTGCCAATCCGCATTGGCGGCCGCATTCTGGAATACATCGAGGCCAGGCTCCAACGCCGTGCCTTCGCTGTTGACGAGCTTGGTGTGGGTCAGCTTGTTCACAAGCGCATAAGCGTATTCGACGTAGCCGATTCCACCCAGGGTCCGCGAGGCAATCGCAGAAACGCCTTCGTTGCCTTTGCCGCCGAGCCCGACCGGCCATTGCACCGAGGTACCCTCGCCGACCTGCGACTTCCAGTCCGGACTCACTTTCGAAAGGTAATTGGTAAAGATGAAGGTGGTGCCGGAGCCGTCGGAGCGATGGACGACGGCGATCGCGGTCGACGGCAATTTGAGGTCGGGATTGAGCTTGGCGATTGCCGGATCATCCCATTTAGTGATTTTGCCAAGATAAATATTAGCGATCGTCGGGCCATCGAGCGTCATTTGGCCCGGCTTGACCCCGGGGAGGTTCACCACCATGACCTCGCCGCCGATCACCGGCGGGAACTGGGTCAGCCCGTCTTTTTCCAGCACCTCAGGCTTCAGCGGCATATCCGAGGCGCCAAAATCGACGGTTCGCGCTTTGATTTGCGCGATGCCGCCGCCAGAGCCGATCGATTGATAATTCAACTTGATCCCGGTCTTTTCGGCATAGGCGGCGGCCCATTTGGCGTAAATCGGGTACGGAAACGTAGCGCCGGCCCCGGAAATCTCCGCGGCCTGTGCCGCCAGCCCGAGTGCCGCAGCGGTGGTGAGGCCGATTAAAAGCGCGCGAAACGGCTTCATGATCACGCTCCTGAGGCGGAAGTGAAGAAGCCGTCTCTTAGACCCGGACCAACAAGATTTTATGACGAATTTATTGCATATCCGTGACAGTTAGCGAAACTCACCCCCAGGAATTAAGGCAAAGCAACGGCTTCGGTCGATCTGGCAGTGTGAGGGCGCAAGGAAACCGTAAAGACGGAACCGTCGCCCGGGACGCTTTCGATATCCAAAAAGCCGCGGTGGCGATTGACGATGTGCTTGACGATGGCAAGCCCAAGCCCGGTGCCGCCCATCTCCCGCGAGCGCGCGGTGTCGACGCGATAAAATCGCTCGGTCAGCCGCGGCAGATGCTCGCGCGCAATGCCCTCGCCGCGATCGCGTATTGCCACCGCAACAAATGTCACCGAACCGCGTCCATTCGGGGCCGCGCGGCGCCCTCCGATCTCTGCGTCGACTCTAATCTCGGAGCCCGGGCGTCCGTACTTGATCGCATTGTCCAGCAGGTTCTGAAACACCTGGGCAAGCTCGTCGCGATCCCCTTGCACTTCCGGGAGATCGGCGGGCAAGCTCAGAGTGATCGTCATGCCGCGTTCGCCGGCCCGCAATTCGAGGGATTCGGCGAGATGCTGCAACAGAGGGGCAAGCGCCACCCGGCCTCGCGGTAGGACGTGCTCGTTGAGCTCGATGCGCGACAACGACAGCAAATCTGCGACCAGCCGAGTCATCCGCGTCGCCTGCCCGTCCATGATCGCAAGAAAGCGCTCGCGTGCTTCCGCGTCATCGCGCGCCGGACCTCGCAAAGTCTCGATAAACCCGGTCAATGTCGCGAGCGGCGTCTTTAGTTCATGGCTCGCATTGGCGATAAAGTCCGCGCGCATCTGCTCGGCGCGTTTCAATTCGGTGACGTCGTGCAATGTCACCACCGCAACCGCGCCGTCGAGCGACGGGTGGTCGATGCGGGCAAACCGCGCGCGCAATTGGCGCTCGACCGGAACCGTCAGCACGAATTCCACACTTTGCGCAGATGCGCCGCGCAATACGGCATCGGCGGCCGACAGGAGGGCGGGGTTGCGCAACACGGTGGCGAGATCGCAGGGCGGCGACGGAGCGCCGATCAACTCCGCAGCGGCGATATTGGCGCGGACGATCTGCCGGCGGTCGTCGAGCAAGATCAACGGATCCGGCGCCCGCTCGATGACCACCTCCGCCGAGGCGAGGCGAGCCTGAGCCGCCGCCGCGCTTTGCCGCCAGCAGCGCGCCAAGCGCTGAACGGCAAGGCGAATTTCTTCGACGGTGCGCCCCAGACCGGGCGCCGATTGTCGTGAGGCCATCGCCGGCAAGGCTTCCGCGGCAAATTCATCAACGGTATCGTCGAGCGCGCCAAGCGCTACGGCCAAGCGGCCCAAGACGATCGCCGTCGCGACAAACACGGCCGCACCCAAAAGCAACGCCAAGCCTGCGGGTAGGACGCGCGCCAAGCCCAACCCGGCGAGCGTGACCAAGCCCGGTGCCGAGGCCGGTAGAGCGAGCCCGAGAACCCGTCTCAGGCGAGCGGCGGGATGCCGGCCCATACTACCGCAGCGATCGGGCCCGGCCGCGCCGCAGCGGGCTTAGCGGATCGCGTCGTGCGCCGCCAATGCCGCCAGATTGACGAGGTCGGAAACCGTGGCCCCGATATTGACGATCTGCACCGGCCGGTCGAGACCCATCAGCAAGGGCCCGACAACCGTCCCGCCACCGAGATGCGGCAACAGTTTGGCCGTGATGTTGGCGCTGTTGAGCCCGGGCATGATCAGGATGTTGGCCGCCGCTCCGAGTCGGCAGAACGGGTAAAGCTGGCGCATCAGCCGAAAGTCGAGCGCCACATCGGGGCTCATCTCGCCGTCATATTCGAAATCCGGGCTGCGTTCGTCCAACAGCCGGACCGTCTTGCGCACCCGTTCGCAATCGGGTCCGGTCGGGTTACCAAAATTGGCATACGACAGCAGCGCTACGCGCGGCGTGAGCCCGAACTCTCGGGCCTTTGCCGCCGCCTGCGTCGCGATATCGGCCAGCTGCGCCGGACTCGGCGTCTCATGCACGAGCGTGTCGGCGAGCAGCAGTGGCCGTTCGCGCCCGAGCAATATTGTCAGCCCGAACATAACGCAGTTGCTCTTGACATCGATCACCCGCGAGACTTCGTCGAGCACGTCGAAAGAATTACGGGTCACCCCGCTGACCATCGCATCGGCATCGCCGCAAGCGACCATGCAGGCGGCAAACACGTTGCGGTCGAGGTTCACCTGGCGCTGGCAGTCGCGCCACAGCATGCCCTCGCGCTGCCGCCGCGCGTAGAGGAAATCGGTGTAGCGCCGGTTGTTTTGCGATAGCCGGGCATTATGGATTTCAAGACTTTCGCCGGCGGCGAGGCCCATCGTCGACATCGTCGCCTTGATCCGCTCCTCGCGGCCGATCAGCACCGGCGTGCCATAGCCACTGCCGGCAAATTGCAACGCGGCACGGATCGTCTTTTCCTCCTCACCCTCGGCAAAGACGACGCGCTGCGGGTTGGCCCGGACCTCGGCAAAGATCATCTCAAGCCCTGCGGCGGTCGGGTCAAGGCGACCGCGCAGACTGCGCTGGTAGGCAGCCATGTCGGTGATGGGCTTTCGCGCCACCCCCGAATCCATCGCCGCCTTGGCGACCGCCGACGGCACCGCCCAGATCAGCCGCGGGTCGAACGGCGCCGGAATGATGTAATCGGGACCATAGGTCAGGCGCTCGCCTGAATAGGCGGCGGCGACCTCGTCGGGCACATCCTCGCGGGCCATTTCGGCCAATGCCTCGGCCGCCGCGATCTTCATTGCGTCGTTAATCGCCGAAGCGCGGACATCGAGCGCCCCGCGAAAGATGTACGGAAAGCCGAGGACATTGTTGACCTGGTTCGGGTAATCTGAGCGCCCGGTGGCGATGATCGCATCGGAGCGAACCGCCCGAATCTCCTCGGGCGTGATCTCCGGATCCGGATTTGCCATCGCAAACACGATCGGCTTGTCGGCCATCGAGCGGACCATCGCCTGATCGACCGCCCCCTTGGCCGACAGCCCAAAGAACACGTCAGTGCCCTCCATCGCCTCGGCGAGGGTGCGCGCCTTGGTCTCGATCGCGTGCGCCGACTTCCATTGGTTCATGCCGTCGGTGCGGCCGCGATAAATGACGCCGCGTGTGTCACACAGCACGACGTTTTGCGTCGGTAGGCCCATTGTCTTCAGCAATTCGACGCAGGCGATCGAGGCCGCGCCCGCACCGTTGATGACCATCTTGATCTGGTCAAGCGAGCGGCCGGTCAAATGCAAGGCGTTTATCAGCCCGGCAGCGGCGATGATTGCGGTGCCGTGTTGGTCGTCATGAAAAACCGGGATGTCGAGAAGCTCCCGCAGCCGCTCTTCGATGATGAAGCATTCGGGCGCCTTGATATCTTCGAGATTGATGCCGCCAAAAGCCGGGTGCAGGTAGCGCACGCAATTGACAAACTCGTCGACGTCGCGGGTATCGATTTCGAGATCGATCGAATCGATATCGGCAAAGCGCTTGAACAGCGCGGCCTTGCCCTCCATGACCGGCTTTGCCGCAAGCGCCCCGAGATCGCCGAGACCGAGTACCGCGGTGCCGTTCGAAATCACCGCAACAAAGTTGCCCTTCGAGGTGTAGTCGAAAGCCGCACTCGGACGCCGTTCGATCTCAAGGCACGGAAAGGCGACACCGGGCGAATAGGCAAGCGACAGGTCGCGCTGCGTCGTCAATGGTTTGGTCGGCGCGATGGCGAGCTTGCCCGGGCGGCCGCTCGAGTGAAACAACAGGGCTTCCTCTTCGGTCGCGCGAATTGTGCCAGTGTCCATGCTTCTCGACGCTCCTCGCCATTCCCGCCCGATCGGCGGTGCCGTTCGCCTGTTGGCTAGATTTAATCTAAAGACCGCGTTCGTCAGCGTCAAAGCCGGGGTCTGAACACCTTCGCATGGCGGGTCAACGCGCTTGAATTCGTCGGTCGGATTGCCGTTACTGATGCGATGATCAACTCCGGCAGCGAGCTTCCTTAGTGGGATTCCTGGGGGTACCGCTGGCCCCTCCCGCGTGTTTTGCAGCCGATGCTTGCCACGCGCCGCTGGAGGATCGCCGCCGCGTGCGGCGCGTACGCTGCAAATGATCACCGAATTCGGCGAAGAGCGGCAGCGCCGGCTTGTTCTCGATTATTTTGGCGGCAATTCTCGACTGCGCTTGCTGCGGCGCACGCCGACTTTCGGCTCGCCGATTTTCGTCGTCGATTTTGACCGGGGGGCGCGGCATTTCCGCACCTTGGGCTCGTTCGGCAGCAGCATCCAGGTGACCGAGCAGTCGAGCATGGATTTGCTCTACCCGGGGCGGCTCGTGTTTCACTACGAGCGGCTGATGTCGCTGGCATTCGCGATGAGCCGGCAGGCGGGCTCGGCGTTGTTGCTGGGTGTCGGCGGCGCCGCGATGTGGCGGTTTATGAGGGCTTATCTGCCGGATTGTTCGCCGACCTTGGTCGATGCCGACGAGACGATCGCCTCACTCGCGCGACGCTGGTTTTATTTGACCGAGCCGGTGACGGTCGAGTCGGCGCAGCAATTCGTCGCCACGACGACTGAGCGCTTCGATGTCGTCCTCGTTGACCTCTACAATTCGTCAGGGCCGGCTGAGAGCAACGAGCTGTTTTGGTCGCGCTGTCTCGATGCGCTCAACCCGGGTGGCTGCCTCGCCAACAATTGGGCGGATTTTTCGGTCAACCCGGCGGTGCGGCCGATGGCTGACGCGCTCGCCGCAGTCGCCCAGGTGCGCGGTTTTGGGCCGATCTATGTGACCCGTCGCGGTTTTCGCGATAACCTCGTCCAGTACGTGCCGACCGAGCCCGGCATCGATGCCGAAGCCATCACCGATGTCCACGCTCGCTTTGTCGCGCAGTACCGGCCACCCGACCGCGGCCGTGGCATCCTCGAAAACTGCGTCGTGACGACCCGCTTCCCGATCGATTAGACTCTATCCCCTCACCATAGATAGAAGGACGCTGACATGCCCAGCATCGACCATCATGGCGCGCACATCCACTACGAGGAGTTCGGCCGCGGCTTTCCGATCCTGACCTTTGCGCCGGCCGGTCTGCGATCGGTAATCGCGGTCTGGGGCGAGCCCTCGGCGCCGATCAACCCGACGACCGAGTTCGCCGACAAGTACCGCGTGATCGCGATGGATCAGCGCAACGCCGGCGGCCAGTCGCGCGCGCCGATTACTGCACAGGATGGTTGGGACGCGTATACAGCCGACCACATCGCCGTGCTCGACCATCTGCGCATCGACAAATGCCACCTGTACGGTCAGTGCATCGGCGGCTCGTTTATTATCAACATGCTCAAGCACCATCCCGAACGCGTCCAGTCGGCGGTATTGGCGCAGCCGATCGGGCGGGTCGGCCCGCTAAAGCCCGAGTGGAACGCCAATTTCAAGGGCTGGACTGAGACGCTAACCAACCGTCCCGAGGCGACCGAGCAGCTTCTGAATCGGTTCTACCAGAACCTTTACGCCCCCGGTTTCGTCTATTGCGCCGACCGCGACTTCGTAAAGACGATCAAGACGCCGTGCCTGGTATTGGCCGGCAATGACGAGGCCCATCCTGGGCCGATCTCCGAAGAACTCTCGAAACTGATCCCGAACTGCGAGTTCGTCGCCGAGTGGAAGACCGAACCGGCGCTGACTGCGGCGAAAGCCAAAGTCAAGGAGTTCCTCGCCAAACACACCCCGCCCCGGGCATAGCCGACAGTTCATAGAAACTCCTCGAGCCTGTACAGAGACACCCTCCTCCATCAAGGGGGAGGGATGAATGATTTAGGAGGAGATCGCCGATGCCTGCCCCATACGAAAAACATCGCGCTCAATTAAGGGTCATCCTGCTTGCCTGGGGGATGCCGGAGGAGAATGCCGAGGCGACCGCCGACATCCTTGGCTGGGCCGATCTGCACGGCGTCGACAGCCACGGCATCTCGATGATCCCGGGCTACGACCGGCTGCGCCGATCAGGGCGCGCGAACATGGAGGCACGGCCGAGGATCATCAAGGAGACCCCGGTATCGGCGCTCGTCGACGGCGCCGGCGGATTGGGCCATGTGCCGGCGCGGTTTGCGATGCAGGTCGCGATCGACAAGGCCAAGCAATCGGGGATCGCGATCACCGCGGTCAGGAACTCGGCGCATTTTGGCGCTACCGGCTATTATACCGTGATGGCAGCCGAGGCCGGGCTGATTGGCATGGCCTGCACCAGTAACTCGCTGGCCCAGGTGGCCCCGACCTTTGGCAAGGAAGCCAAGCTCGGTACCGACCCGTGGTCGTTCGCTGCGCCCACCGGCGACCCGGCGCGACCGTTTCTGCTCGACATGGCGACGACCACGGTTGCCGCCGGACGGATCCGCAACAAGGACAACGAAGGCCTAGAGTGTCCACCCGGCTGGGTGCTCGACAAGGAGGCACGGCCCAGCACCGATCCGCGGGAGGCGCGCGACAAGGGCGGGTTTCTGACCTCGCTCGGCGGCTCGCCCGAAGGCTCAAGCTACAAGGGCTACGGGCTCGCGGTGATGGTCAATATCCTAGCCTCATGCCTGTCGGGCTCGACGCTGGTTACCGACCCCTTGGCCGGTAAAAAGCCCGGTGGCAACGACATCGGTCATTGTTTTATCGCGATCGAACCGGGCCTATTCCGCGAGCCAGACGAATTTACCGTCGACGTCAAACGGCTTTGCAATGATTTGCGCGCGACGACGCCGATCGACCCGGCGCAATCTGTTATGGTCGCCGGCGACCCACAATGGAAGTACCGCGAGCAGCGGCTGAAGGACGGCATCCCGGTCGGCGCTGGCTTGTTGAACCAGATCCGTCAGGTGGCGCAGGCCTGTGCAGCCCCGTGGCTGTTGGATTGAGGAGGCTCGTCAATGGCCGAACCGCAACCGCGCGAACCGCAACCGCACGGCCCGCTGCAGGGGGTCAAGGTCGTCGCCTGCTCGACAGCGCAGGCCGGCACCGTGCCCTATATGCTGATGGCCGATCTCGGCGCCGAGGTGATCAAGATCGAGGTGCCCGAAATCGGCGACAATTCGCGCGGCTCGACGGTATTGCCGGGATTGCCCAGCACCTATTTCGAGACCAACAACCGCGGCGTCAAAAGCCTGACGTTGAACTTGAAGAGCGCGGAAGGCCGCGAGATCCTGCGCAAATTGGTCGCCGAGGCGGACATTTTCGGCCAGAATTTCCGGCCGGGTGCGGCTGAGAAAAACGGCTTTGGCTACGAGGAATTGCGGCAAGTCAATTCGCGGCTCGTCTACATGTCGGTCTCCGGCTATGGGCCCAAGGGGCCGCATGCCGATCTGCCGGGCACCGAACTCGATGGCGCAAGCCTTGGGCGGCATCGCCGAGGCTTATTCCACTCCGGGCCAGCCGTTAAAGACCGGCATCGTTTCGGTCGCCGACGAGACCTGCGCGATCCTTGCTTTTGGCGGTGCGCTCGCTGCGCTGACTTATGCGCGCAGCACCGGCATCGGGCAAAAGGTCGATTGCTCGTTGCTCGGCGGCCAGATCCGGCTGATGGGCTGGACCTTGACGACCGCGATGTGGCGCAACCGCAATCCGGTGACGGGGCAGGCCCGCATTACCGGGACACAAGAGCGCCCCGGAATCAGCGCCAGCTTTAACGACCGCGACGGCAAGCCCCTCGTGTTTCAGCTGAACGGGGCGCGTAAATGGCGCGAGGCGATGACCGCTCTCGGCTTTTACGAGGCGCTCGAAAAAGCGGGTTTTGGCGATCTCGGGATCGTCATCACCTCTGACGACAAGCGGGCGAGCTTATTGCAGACGCTCGATGAGCTGTTTGCGACTGGGCCGCGCGACCATTGGGTCGAGCAGCTCCGCGCGGCTGACATCGTCGCCGCACCGATCAATACCCTACTCGAAGCCTCGAGCGACCCCGACGTGCTGGCGAACGGTTACGTGACCGAGATCGACTACCCGGAATACGGCAAACGGCTGAAGGTGCACGGGTCGCCGTGGCATTTTTCGGGAACCCCGGCCAAGGTCGGCGTCGCCCCGAAACTCGGCGCCGATAACGACGAAATCCTCGCCGATCTCGGCTACACCCCGGCCCAAATCGACAGCCTTCGGCAGCGCAAGGTGATCTGACACGACGGGACAGCCGGCCCGGTTGAAATCTCCAAGGCTCCATAAGATATACTCTTTTCCTGTCTATCTTGGGCGATCTCCGATGAAGGTAGCGAAATGGGGTAACAGTCTCGCCATCCGTCTTCCCGCCGCGGTGGTTGAAGCGTTGGAGCTGAATGAGGGGGACGAGGTCGAAGTTCAGATCGCCGGCAGTCGGGCGTTCGACATCGCGCGCGACGTCAGCCGTGACCGCGCATTGGAGCGGATTGGTGCTTTACGCAAGGAATTACCCCCGGGTTGGAAGTTCGACCGCGACGAGGCGAATGCTCGTTGAATAAGGCAAGCGGCGAATTTCTCGACAGCAACGTGCTTGTTTATGGGTTCACGAGGGATCCGCGGGCGAACAGGGCACAGCAACTGCTTGCGAGCGGTTGTAGTGTCAGCGTGCAGGGGCTCAACGAGTTCGCCAATGTGGCACGGCGCAAACTCGGGATGACGTGGCCGGAATTGCTAGAAGCGCTCGCCGTTATTACAGCCCTCTGCCGCGCTGTGTTGCCGATTGATCTCGCTTTGCACAGGGACGCGCTGCGCCTGGCCGAGCGTTACGAATTCTCAACCTTTGATGCGCTAGTCGTCGCAGCCGCGCTTCGCGCCGGCTGTAGGGTTCTATGGTCGGAAGATATGCATGACGGCCTTGTCGTCGACGGGCGCTTGCGCTTGGCGAATCCGTTCGTATAGCCGGACCACATAACCGATATCCGGGCGGGCTCGCGCCCGGATCGCGGTCAATCCCGGCGGCGGGCGCTGACCAGGAAGATGGTGCCGGGCAGGCGGATTTCGCCGGAAGCCGCGTCGGCTTCGGCGGCGAACGCGGCCTCGATCTCGCGGGCGAGAGCCGCACGGGTGGCGGCGTCGGGGTTCTTTTCTTCGATCAGGCGCGCGGTCGGTCCCATGCTCAGCGACTGCCGCGCCTCTTCTTCGGGGCTGCCGCCGATGATCGTCGGGTGCGCCCGGTCGACCGCAATCTCGGCGAACCCGGCCTCGGCCAAAAGCGCGCGGATATAGTCGGGGTTGGCGAATGCGAGCGGGCCCGGCTCGTGCGCTGGCCGCGGCGCTGGCGGTCCAAGATGCCGGACCACGACATCATGAGCGACGAGCCAATGGCGGTTCTCGGCGAGTGGCCCCCAGCAGGCGAAGACGAGCCTGCCGCCGGGCTTTAGCGCCGTCCCGATATTGCGGAACGCCGCCGCCGGATCGGCAAAGAACATGACTCCCATGCGCGAGGTTGCAACGTCGAAAGCGGCCAGCTCGAACCCAAAGACCTGCGCGTCGCCCAGCTGCAACGACACATTGCGCAGCGCGCGCTCTTCCACCCGCTGGCGCGCGGCGCCGAGCATCGGCTCGGCGATGTCGACCGCGACGACGCGGCCGCGCAAGCCGACCGCGGCGGCGAGCGGCAACGTCAAGGCGCCGGCGCCACAGCCGATCTCGACCACACTCTCGCCGCCCTGGAGACCCAAACGCGCCAATAGCAGGTCGATGCTTTCACGGTTGCGCCGCTCCCGTGATCCGGGTGCGGCGGCCCAGCGCGGTCCCGCCACCGTGTTCCAATAGCGCCGCATCTCGGCGTTCGCTTCGACAGCTCCTTCGGCCATTTCCGTCCCCCTCGCGTGGCACCGCGCTTACCGCGGTAGCCATACTCTACTGTCTGCAGAGAGGGGGCTGTTGGCTTTTGTCGCTGCAGCTTTCGGTTTTTATATCGGCGAAGCTTGGCGTTACGGCCCGAATGGGTCCCGGCCTTTGCCGGGAAAACGGAAATAGTGAAGTGCGGAAACGATAAGGGCGCAGCCCCTTAAAGGTCGGACTATAGGATGAATTTCGACAGATCCGCGTTTTGCGCGAGTGCGCCGACTTGGTCGCGGACATAGGCGCGGTCGATCCGCACCTGGGTCCCTTCGGGGCGGTCGGAGGCGGTAAAACTGATCTCTTCCAACAGCCGCTCGAGGATGGTGTGCAGCCGCCGCGCGCCGATATTTTCGACCGCGGTATTGATCTCCTCGGCCAACAAGGCGAGCTCGTCTATCGCGTCCTCGTCGAAATCGAGGGCCACACCTTCGGTCTCGAGCAACGCCTTGTATTGCTTGATCAGGCTCGCCTCGGGCTCGACCAGGATGCGGCGGAAATCGCTACGGTCGAGCGCTTTCAACTCGACCCGGATCGGCAACCGTCCTTGCAACTCGGGCAACAGGTCGGAGGGTTTCGCCTGGTGAAACGCACCCGAGGCGATGAACAGGACATGGTCGGTCTTGACCGCGCCATGCTTGGTCGCGACCGTCGTGCCCTCGATCAATGGCAAAAGATCGCGCTGCACCCCTTCGCGGCTGACATCCGGCCCGCCGATGCCGGCGGCGCGTTCGCCGCGGCCGCAAATCTTGTCGAGCTCGTCGATAAAGACGATGCCGTTCTGTTCGACGGTGGCGATCGCTTCACGCACCACCATTTCCTGGTCGAGCAATTTGTCGCTTTCCTCGGCCATCAGCACTCGGTAGCTGTCGGCGACCGACATCTTCTTCGGCTTGGTGCGAGTGCCGAACGCCTTGCCAAAAATGTCGCCGAGATTGAGCATCCCCATCTGCGCGCCGGGCATGCCGGGAATTTCGAACGTCGGCAGATTGCCCGCCGCGCTCTCCTGAACCGAGATTTCGATCTCGCGTTCATCGAGCGTCCCCTCGCGTAACTGCTTGCGGAATTTCTGGCGGGTATCGGCGCTGGCATTCGAACCGACAAGCGCATCGAGGACGCGTTCTTCAGCGGCGAGTTCGGCCTTGGTCTCGACCTCTTTGCGCAGCCGTTCGCGGGTCATACCGATCGCGATCTCGACAAGGTCGCGCACGATCTGCTCGACATCTCGGCCGACATAGCCGACCTCGGTAAACTTTGTCGCCTCGACTTTGACAAACGGAGCCTGCGCCAGGCGAGCCAGCCGGCGTGCGATCTCGGTTTTGCCGCAGCCGGTCGGGCCGATCATCAGGATGTTCTTTGGCAACACTTCCTCGCGCAGTTCGGGCGCCAACTGTTGACGGCGCCAGCGGTTGCGCAAGGCGATGGCGACGGCACGCTTGGCGTCGTGCTGGCCGACGATAAAGCGGTCGAGTTCGGAGACGATCTCGCGCGGGCTGAAGGCGGGCATCGGCGGGTCAGTAATCCAATTTTTCGAGGGTGATCTTTTCGTTGGTATAAATGCAGATGCCGGCGGCAATCGCCATCGCGCGCTCGGCGATCGCGACGGCGTCGAGACTGTCGATACCCATCAGCGCGCGCGCCGCTGCAAGCGCGTAACCGCCGCCGGAGCCAATGCCGATCAGCCCGTCCTCGGGTTCGAGCACGTCGCCGGTGCCTGACAAGATCAGCGACACATTTTTGTCGGCGACAGCCATCATCGCCTCAAGTCGACGCAAATAGCGATCGGTGCGCCAATCCTTGGCAAGCTCGACGCAGGCGCGCGATAATTGCCCCGCATATTGCTCGAGCTTACCTTCGAGCCGCTCGAACAAGGTGATCGCGTCAGCGGTGGCGCCGGCAAACCCGGCAATCACGTTTCCGCCGGCCAGCCGGCGCAATTTGCGGGCGTTCGATTTGACCACGGTCTGGCCCATCGTGACCTGGCCGTCTCCGGCGATCACGACCTGGTGATCCTTGCGTACGCAAAGGATGGTCGTGCCGTGCCAAACAATATTGTCGGGATGTTGCATGCGCTGCGCTTGTCATCCTGCCGCAACGGCCGCTGGCGGCCGGGACTCGACATGTGGGCGCGGCGGGTTCGCGGTCAAGCCGATTGACCGATAGTGGCAAGATCGCGGCAAGATCGCTAAATATGCGCTGCGCAAGGATGCGGGCTGAGGAGGCTGAGGTGCGGGTCGCGACCGTCGAACGCAATACCAAGGAAACGCAGATTACCGGCCGGGTTGATCTTGACGGCAGCGGCACCGGCGACATCGCGACCGGGATCGGTTTTCTCGACCACATGCTCGAACAGCTGGCAAAGCACAGCCTGATCGACCTCAAGCTGCGGGCCTTAGGCGATCTCCACATTGATTACCACCACACCACCGAGGACACCGGCTATGTCGTCGGCGAGGCGGTGTCGAGGGCGCTGGGCGACCGCGCTGGGGTCGCGCGCTACGGCCATGCAGTGATCCCGATGGACGAAACCCTGACGCGGGTCAGCTTAGACGCTTCGAACCGTCCCTACCTCGTTTGGAAGGTCGCGTTTACCCGTCCGAAACTCGGTGAGATGGATACAGAGTTGTTCAAGGAATGGTTCCAGGCCTTTGCCCAATCGGCAGGAGTGACATTGCACGTCGAAAATCTCTACGGCGAGAACAACCACCACATCGTCGAAAGCTGTTTCAAGGGGTTAGCAAGGGCATTGCGCCAAGCCGTTGAAATCGATCCGCGGCGCGGCGGCACGGTGCCGTCGACCAAGGGGGTTCTCGGCGGCAGTATCTGATGATCGTGGCAATTGTCGATTATGGCTCGGGCAATTTGCCCTCGGCCGCCAAGGCGTTTGAGCGCGCCGCCTCGGAAAACGGGATTGCCGCCAAGATCGAGGTTACGAACGTGCCCGAGATCGTTGCCCGCGCCGATCGCGTCGTGTTGCCGGGGGTCGGGGCCTTTGCCGATTGCCGGCGCGGGCTCGCCGCCGTGCCGGGTCTCGAAAACGCTCTTTCGGAGGCGGTCCTCGAGCGAGGGCGGCCATTTCTCGGGATCTGCGTCGGCATGCAGCTGATGGCCGAGTGCGGGCGGGAGTTTGAGACAACACGCGGCCTCGGCTGGATCGGCGGCGACGTCGTCGCAATCGAACCCACGGATCCGGCGCGTAAGATCCCGCACATGGGTTGGAACGAACTTGTTCATATACGGGTGCATGCGCTTCTTGCCGGTCTCGACGCCGGCGCCCATGCCTATTTTGTACACAGTTTTCAGTTCCGCCTAAGCAACGAAGCCGACCTCGTCGCGTTGACCGACTACGGCGCGCCAATCACCGCGGTCGTGGCCCACGACAATCTCGCCGGAACGCAATTCCACCCCGAGAAGAGCCAGGTGGCGGGGTTGCAGCTAATCCGCAACTTTCTGCGATGGAACCCATGAGCGACCGGCTGGATGTCCGGCCCCGGATCAACGTCGAACGGTTGACCCAATATTCCGGCACCGATCTCGACGACCTCTGCGAGGCGACCGAGAGCGCCATTGTCGAAGGCGGCGGCTTCGGCTGGCTCAAGCCGCCGCCGCGCCAGGTTCTCGAAAATTATTGGAAGGGCGTGTTGCTGGTCCCCGAGCGTCGAGTGGTGGTCGGCCGTCTCGACGGCATCGTCGCCGGGTCAGCGCAGCTGAGCCGCGCGCCGCGCAACAACGAGGCCCAGGCCTTTGCCGGGACATTGACCAGCGCGTTTGTGGCGCCATGGGCGCGCGGACATGGTCTTGGCCGCGACATCGTGATGGAAATCGAGCGGCTTGCCCGCGAATTGGGGCTGGCCGTGCTGAACCTCGATCTGCGCGATACCCAAAAGGCGGCGATTGGGTTGTATGAAAGCCTCGGCTATCGGCGTTGGGGCACCCATCCCGTCTATGCGCGGGTCGAAAACCGCATCGTTCCAGGCCATTACTATTACAAGCTACTCGACGATCGGCCGTCATCGCCGTGATCCTGTTCCCGGCGATCGATCTTAAGGACGGCAAATGCGTGCGTCTCGTCTCGCGGCGAGATGGCGAGCGCCACCGTGTTCAACGATGACCCCGCGGCGCAGGCGCGGCAGTTCGCCGAAGCAGGGTTCGACTGGCTGCACGTCGTTGATCTGAATGGTGCCTTTGTCGGGCATTCGATCAATGGCGAGGCGATCGCCGCCGTCCGCAGAGCCGTCGATCTCCAGATCCAGCTCGGCGGCGGCATCCGTGATCGCGCCGCGATCGAGCATTGGCTCGCAATCGGCATCGATCGCGTCGTGCTCGGGACCGCGGCGTTGCGCGACCCCGATTTGGTGCGCGCGGCAGCTGCCGATCACCCTGGGCGGATTGCCGTTGCGGTAGATGCGCGCGATGGCCGGGTCGCGGTCGAGGGCTGGGTCGAGACAACCGATATCGCCGTTGTCGAACTCGCGCGCCGGTTTGAGGATTGCGGCGTGGCCGCGATCGTCTATACCGATATCGCCCGCGACGGCGTGCTCGGCGGCATCGATGCCGCGGCCGCGGCGGCACTCGCACGCCAAGTCCGTCCCCCGGTGATTGCCTCGGGCGGTGTCGCTTCGCTGGCCGACATCGCCGCATTGAAGGCCGTTGAGGGCGACGGTGTCGCGGGAATCATCTGCGGGCGCGCGCTATATGACGGCCGCATCGACGCGAGAGAAGCGCTGCAGCTTGCCGGCGGAGGTCGGCCATGCTGAAGATGCGGGTCATCCCTTGTCTCGATGTCAAGGACGGCCGGGTCGTCAAAGGGATCAACTTTGTCGATTTGGTCGATGCCGGCGATCCGGTGGGGCAGGCGCGCTTTTATGACCGGGAGGGCGCCGACGAGCTTTGCTTTCTTGACATCACGGCCAGCGCAGAGGGTCGTGATACGCTTTATGACGTTGTCCGTCGCACCGCCGAGGAGTGCTTTATGCCACTAACGGTCGGCGGCGGAGTTCGCACGGTCGAGGATGTTCGCCATCTGCTGCTGTCGGGCGCTGACAAGGTGTCGATCAACACCGCCGCAGTGGCGCGCCCGGAATTCGTGCGCGAGGCGGCACAGAAATTCGGCAGCCAATGCATCGTCGCCGCGATCGACGCCAAAGCCGCCGGGCCGGGTCGGTGGGAGGTGTTCACCCATGGCGGGCGGCGGCCGACCGGCATCGAGGCGGTCGAGTGGGCGCGGCGGCTTACTGATTACGGCGCCGGGGAAGTTCTGCTGACGTCGATGGATCGCGACGGCACAAGGGCGGGTTTCGACATCGCCTTGACCCGCGCCGTTGCCGACGCGGTTCGGGTGCCGGTCATTGCCTCGGGCGGGGTCGGCACGCTCGATCATCTGGTCGAGGGCATTCGCGACGGGCACGCAACCGCAGTGCTCGCCGCCTCGATTTTTCATTTCGGGACATGGCGCATTGGCGAGGCCAAGACACATCTCGCCGCATCGGGCATTCCGGTCAGGGACTGAACAAAACGATGTCAAACGAATTGGGCGCAGCCCTCGACCGGTTGTGGCAAGTGATCGATTCTCGTCGCGGCGCTGACCCTAAGCTATCTTATACCGGTCGGCTGTTTGCGCGCGGCCGCACCAAGATCGCGCAGAAGCTCGGCGAGGAGGCGGTCGAGACGGTCATCGAAGGGATCAGGGGCGACCGCACCAAGCTCGTTGGCGAGAGTGCCGATCTTCTCTATCACCTGTTTGTGCTGTGGGCGGATACCGGCGTCTCACCCGACGACGTGGCGAGCGAATTGGCGCGTCGGGAAGGCATCTCGGGGCTCGAAGAAAAGCGCAGCCGGGCAAATTTGTGAGCGGAACATAAGGCGGAGGCGGAGCGGTGGCTTACGATCGCAACAATGTCTTCGCGCGCATCCTGCGCGGCGAGACTTCCGTGCACCAAAGTTTACGAAGACGAGCACGTCCTCGCTTTTCATGATATAAACCCATTGGCCCCGACCCACATCCTTGTCATCCCCAAAGGGGAATACGTTTCGCTCGACGATTTTTCTGCAAATGGTTCGGCCGCCGAGCACTCGGCGATGTTCCGCGCTCTGGGTCAGATCGCCGCCGAGCGTGGCCTAGCCGAAACCGGCCATAGAATCATTGCCAATGGCGGGCGCGATGGTCATCAGGAGGTGCCGCATTTCCACGTCCACCTTTTTGGCGGCCGGGATCTCGATCGGATGCTGCTGCGCCGCTGATCAATGCGGGCCCTTTACAAGCTCCGTAGTCAGCACTCCCCGGCGGAGACAAAGCGAGTTCCGGCGTAAACCGCCGCGAGCGGACACTCAAAACCGATACTATCCAGCGCCAGCCGGTCCTGTTCGGCGATCGATTGCGAATTCGCCGGCCAGCGGCCCTCCGCCTCACGTCGGATTAGCTCGGCGGCGATGTGGGTTGAGCGCACCAACAGGATCTCGCGGACCGATGGGATCGTCGTGTAGGCCCAGACATTCGCGCGAGTTTCCGCCTCGTTGCTGGGCGACAAAATCTCGATCAGAAGGACCGGTTCGATTAGCGCGTGGCTGCCGGGATCGTCAGGCGCGCAGGTCACCGCAAGATCGGGCACCCGCATATTGGCTTCGGCGCGCACTCGCGGGACGACGCCCGGCTCGATCACAACTCGGCATCCAGTACCGACGAGGTGATTGCCGAGGAGACGCGCGAGAGTAGCTTGGATCGTCCCGTGCGTCGTGCTCGCCGGCGCCATCGCCTGCGGCTCGCCGTCAATCAGCTGATGTTTGAGCCCGGTGCCGTCACCGGGCCAGTCGATAAACTCGGCGACGGTCATGCGCGACAGCGTGAACTTGGGGAGTGCCGACAATTATCCCTCCGCACCCGTAGGTGCCCGCCTGCCCGCACGCCTAAGGGGCGCGACTGCTCGGCGGCCATAACATGTACGGTCGTCGCGCGGCGATTACAGAGCCCGGCGTTGCGGCTCCTGCAGTATTCTGCGCATCGATTGCGGGATCGGTTCGTCGAGAATGTGGTCATAGAGGGCGTGCAGCAGCTCTTCGCCGTTGGTCGACCCGTCAAGGAAAGCGGCGATCCCGGCTTTTGCCGATTTCGCCGGCATTTCCGCATTCGCGTAGCGGCATCGAACCTTTGCGGCCATAGCGATGTGTCTACCTACGTAACTCATATTGCTCACGCCGGCAGTTTGTTACCGAACCCGGTCGGTTCGTGTCAACCCGATGACACGAACTCCAACAGTTTGTAACAGTAAGGGTTCCCACAAAGCCGTCATCGAGATATGCGCAGGACGCATGGAACCGCTTTTGGGAGTTCGTCAGTGTTTCAGTTTCTCGCAAGGGTCGATACACGCTTTGGATTAACAACAAGTAAACAGAATGCGTTAGGAGACGAGGCTATCGAAGTCGCGCTCATTCCGTTTTTTTGAAACGATGGCGGGCGTCGGCGTCTACGCAAAGGACATGGATTCTGAAAGGCGTTTATCGTTGAGAATTGTAACAAGCAAGTCCGGATAGGATCCTGACCGCGCCCCTTGATCCCCGGCCGCTAGAGGCGGGGCCCCCGATTGTCTCGCTACGAGGCGTCACGAAGCGCTTCAATTCAGGTGTAACGGCGCTTGATCCGATCGGTCTCGATATCCGGCGGAGCGAGTTTCTGAGCCTCTTGGGCCCCTCGGGTTGCGGTAAGACGACCCTGTTGCGGATCATTGCCGGGCTGAGCGAGCCCAGCGCCGGCGAGTGCCGGCTGGCTTTCGACCTAGCCCAGCGCCGAGGGCCGGCGGCCGCCCGCATCGGTTTTGTCTTCCAGGACCCGACTTTGATGCCGTGGGCGACCGTCCTTGGCAATGTCGTATTGCCGTTTCGACTTGCCGGCCGGGTTGGCCCGGCCGAGCGCGAGCGCGCCGCTGCCGAGTTGCGCGCCGTCGGTCTCGCCGGGTTCGAGGAGGCTTATCCGCGCCAGCTATCGGGCGGCATGCGGATGCGCGTCTCGATCGCCCGTGCGCTGGTGACCGATCCCGATCTGTTGCTGCTCGACGAACCCTTCGCCGCACTCGACGAAATCACCCGCATGGCCCTCAACGACGATTTGCTGCGGCTGTGGGAGAGTCGCCGCGCTACCGTCGTTTTTGTCACCCATAGCGTCTTCGAGTTGGTCTACCTGTCGACCCGCATCGCGGTTATGTCAGCGCGGCCGGGGCGGATCGTTGCCGAGCTCGCGGTCGATCTGCCGCAGCCGCGCGGGCGCGGGTTGCGGACCACGCCCGCTTACGCCGCGCAGTGCGCCGCGGTCTCTAAACACCTCGGCCAAGCGATGGCGGGAGAGCGGCCATTATGAGACGCCGCGGACGCTATTTACGAGTGGCGGCGCCGCTCGCGGTCGGAATTACAGCACTCGCACTTTGGCAGGCGATCGTTCAGATCGAGCAGATTCCGCCCTACATCCTGCCGGGACCGGTGGCGATCGCCGCGGCGCTGTGGACCGACGGTCCGAGCCTGTTGGGATCGCTGCTCGTCACCCTGCGCATTACGCTCGCAGCGCTTGCCGCTGCCGCAATTCTCGGCGGAGCGATCGCATTACTGTTCTCGTTGTCGCGCGTCCTGGCGCTGAGTTTGTTCCCCTACGCCGTAATCCTGCAGGTAACACCGATCGTTGCAATCGCGCCGCTGATCATCATCTGGGTGCAGCAGCCGTTTCTGGCGTTGTTGGTCTGCGCCTGGATCGTCGCCTTTTTCCCGATCGTGTCGAACACGACCATCGGCCTCAACAGCGCCGACCGCAACCTGTTGGCCTTGTTCCGGCTCTACGGAGCCAGCCCGGCGCAGACCTTGCGCTATCTGAAACTGCCGACGGCGTTGCCGTATTTTTTAGCCGGGCTGCGGATTTCCGGCGGGCTCGCGCTGATCGGCGCGGTCGTTGCCGAGTTTGTCGCCGGCACCGGGGGGACGGAGACCGGCCTCGCCTTTCGCATCCTCGAAGCGGGTTATCGGCTGGCGATCCCGCAACTCTTCGCGGCTTTGTTCCTGCTATCGGCGACCGGCATCGCGATCTATCTGGGGATTGATCTGATCTCTCGCCTGGCGCTGCGGCATTGGCACGAAAGCGCTCTCGACGAAGAACAGGAGTGACTGATGAGCCTGTCGCTCATCAGCGCGGGACGTTCAGCTTCGTCGGCGGACCGGCCGGCTTTTGGCGGTCTCGTCAAGACTTTAAGGCCGGCGAGGGTCTCGCCGGGTCGGTGACGAGGAAGACTGCAACCGGCGCCGGCCGATTTCATCGAGAAGCGCGGCCAACTCGCCGTAGATCCGATCATAGAGCAGTGTGATGACGAGATCGCCTTCAAGCAGCTTTTTGCACGTCCTCGGCGAAGAGCAGGCCCGCAAATCGTTAAGCAAACCCTCTCCGCGAAAGTTGATGCTTCGGTCAAACCTCTCTTGATTTCGTAGCATTCGCTACCATGATAGATGGTTCATGTCGTATATGCTACAGATACCGTGAGGAGAGGAACGCAACGCATGGATGGGGTCAGTTGGAGCGTCGCGGCACCGGCCATCGGCTCAGCCTTTCTTGCTTCGCTGGTCGAGGTCGTCGAAGCATTCACAATCGTTCTCGCGGTCGCAACCCTACGCGGCTGGCGTCCGGCGGCCTTTGGCACCGCTGGCGCCCTTGGCGTGCTGGGACTGATGATTGCACTGTTCGGCCCGCTCCTCGGCCACATTCCTCTCCACCCGCTTCAGCTGGCGATCGGGGTTCTCCTGCTGCTCTTCGGCACGGGATGGCTGCGCAAGGCGATCCTGCGCGCGGCGGGCATTATCCCGCTCCATGACGAAGCGGCGATTTTCGCAGACGAGACCGCCCGGCTGACGCAGGCCGGGGACCGCGGGGGCACCCGACAAGATTGGTTTGCCGGGCTGACGGCGTTCAAGGCGGTCCTGCTCGAAGGGCTCGAAGTCGTGTTCATCGTCATCGCGGTCGGAAGTGGGCGCGGTCTGCTATGGCCCGCCGGATTGGGCGCGCTTGCCGCCTGCCTCGCCATCCTGACGGTCGGTCTCGCCATCCATAAGCCCCTGGCAAAAGTACCCGAAAACGCGCTGAAATTCGGCGTCGGCGTCATGCTGTCGGCGTTCGGCGTGTTTTGGACCGGCGAGGGGCTCGGGATTGCCTGGCCGGGCCAGGATCTCGCCTTGGCGGCATTTGTCCTGCTGTTTCTTTCGGTTGGTCTCGCTACGGCGTCCACGCTGCGGCGGCCCGCCGCGGAGGTGCTGCAATGACCATTGTCAGCGACGTTCTCAAAGAACTATTCGGCATGTTTGTCGCCGATGCCAAGCTAAGCTTGACGATCCTGCTCCTGGTGGTGGTCGTCGCCACCCTTGTCGCCGCGTTCCCTGCTGAGCCGACCCTCGGTGGCGGCATTCTTCTCTTCGGCTCCATCGCAATTCTGATTGAGGCGGTGACGCGCGAAGCGAGAGCACGGATGCGGCAGTAGAACTTTGTTCAGCCTGGCCGCGCACGACGACTGGTATAAGCCTTCTCCAAGCTTCGGGGTTGGGCGAGCCGGCACTATACGTCGAGGTTGGCGACGGTCAGGGCATTTGCCTGGATAAAATCGCGGCGCGGCTCGACCAGGTCGCCCATCAGGGTCGAAAACGTCTCTTCGGCGAGATCGACGTGGCTGACCTTGACCTGCAGCAGCGCGCGGACTTCGGGATCGAGCGTCGTTTCCCACAATTGCTCGGGGTTCATTTCGCCGAGCCCTTTGTAGCGCTGCACTTCGATGCCGCGGCGGCCAAGATCCATGACCGCGTCGACCAGGCTTACCGGACCATTGATCGGCCACGTTTTGTCGCGCGCCGCCAATGTGCCGGGCCGGTCGTAAGTCTGCCGCAGCCCATCGCGCTCGGCATCGAGGCGACGCGCTTCGCTGGAGCGCAGCAAGGCCGCCTCGGTCAGCCGCCGCTCCTCGACCCCTTGGCGCGAGCGCGCCAAGACCAGCCCCTCGACGCCCGACGAGCCGGTAACGATCTCGCCGTGCCAGGTACGTTCAACCTCCGGCGCCAACCGGTTGAGGCGCTCGGCAATGCGGCGCGCGGCGGCGAGCGCCTGCACCTCGTCGGAGAGGAGATCGGCCGATAGAGCCCCCGCAATCGCCGCCTGCTCGACGACCTCGATATTGCCGACCTTGGTGGCGAGCGCTTGCAGCCAGCGGCGTTGGCTGCGCGCCTCGTCGAGGAGTGCCCGCAAATCGTTGGCGGCGCGCTCGACCCCATCGAACTGGGTGAACACCGCGTCGCGCAATGCGGCCTCGACGCAATAAGCCTCTAGCGCCGCGTCGTCCTTTAGATAGACCGCCTTGGCGTTGCCGCGCTGCAGCCGATAGAGCGGCGGCTGCGCGATGTACAAAAAACCCTTGTCGATCAGGTCGGACATTTGACGGAAGAAGAAGGTCAGCAACAATGTGCGGATGTGGCTGCCATCGACATCGGCGTCGGTCATGATGATGATGCGGTGATAGCGCGCCTTCTGGGCGTCGAAATCCTCGGGCCCGATACCAGTGCCGAGAGCCGCGATCAATGTCCCTATCTCGGCCGAGCCCAGCATCTTGTCAAACCGGGCGCGCTCGACATTCAGGATCTTGCCCTTGAGCGGCAGGATCGCTTGAAAACGTCGGTCGCGGCCCTGCTTGGCCGAGCCGCCGGCGCTGTCGCCCTCGACGATGAAGAGCTCGCTTTTGGCCGGGTCGCGCTCCTGACAGTCGGCAAGCTTGCCCGGGAGATTGGCGACGTCGAGCGCGCCCTTGCGGCGGGTCAAGTCGCGGGCTTTACGTGCCGCTTCGCGCGCCGCCGCGGCCTCGACCACCTTCGCGACTATCTTGCGGGCGTCAGCGGGATGCTCCTCAAACCACTGGGCGAGCTTATCGGCGACGATGCCTTCGATCGCCGGGCGGACCTCGGATGAGACGAGCTTGTCCTTGGTCTGGGACGAGAATTTCGGGTCGGGCACCTTGACCGACAGCACGCAGGTGAGGCCTTCGCGCATATCCTCGCCGGTCAGCGCCACCTTTTCCTTTTTCGCGATGCCGCTGTCATTGGCGTAAGCGTTGACCGTGCGCGTCAATGCCGCGCGGAAACCGGCGAGATGCGTTCCGCCGTCGCGCTGCGGAATGTTGTTGGTGAAACACAGCATCGTCTCGTGATAGCTGTCGGTCCACTCCATCGCGATTTCGAGGAGAATGTCGTCGCGCTCGCCGCGGATCGCGATCGCCGGCGAATGCAGGGACTGCTTTGACCGATCGAGATAGCGGGCGAAAGCTTCGAGACCGCCCTCGAAATGCAGGGTGACGGATTTCGGCTCGACCCCGCGCAAGTCGCTGAGAACCAACGTGACGCCGCTGTTCAGGAAGGCGAGTTCGCGCAGCCGGTGTTCGAGCGTGGTAAAATCGAAGTCGGTGTTGGTGAAGGTCTCGCGGCTGGGCAAAAACGTGATCTCGGTCCCGGTCGCCTGCCCGTGGCGAGCCGATCCCTCCGGCCAAGCGGGCGCCGGTCCGATTTCCGCCACCGGTGCCTCGGGGACCCCGTCGCGGAATCGGATGAACCATTCCGAGCCGCCACGAAAAACGCGCAAATCAAGCCGGCTCGACAAGCCGTTCACAACCGAAACGCCGACCCCGTGAAGCCCGCCAGACACCTTGTACGCGTTCTGGTTGAACTTACCGCCGGCGTGAAGGTGGGTCATGATCACTTCGGCGGCGGAGACCCCTTCCTCGTCATGGATGCCGACGGGGATGCCGCGGCCATTGTCTGTGATGGTGGCCGAGCCGTCGGCGTTCAGGGTGACTGTGACCGTATCGCAGTACCCGGCTAGCGCTTCATCGATCGCATTGTCGACGACCTCGTAAACCATGTGGTGCAACCCCGACCCGTCATCGGTGTCGCCGATGTACATCCCAGGCCGCTTGCGCACCGCCTCAAGGCCACGCAGCACCTCGATCGACTGCTCGTTATAGGTTTCATCCTCCCCATCAGGGACGGTCGAGTCGCGCAGCACCCCCGGAACACCAACAGCGCCATTGGCTGGGACAATAGTATCGGGTGTGAGACGAGCGGCATCTCCGCTAGTCGAGCGTTGCGGTCCAGACGAAGGTGTATTTTGCATATCTCTCAGGTTCGAGCGTTCTTTAATTGAAAGAGGGTCAGGTAACGGTTCCGTCGGAAACAGACAGGAACTGCCCACGGTGGCGCAATGCGGCGAACACCGCCTCGTCGGTCCCAGTCAACCAGGTTTGGCTTTCCAGCCGGCCCAAAGCCTCGAACAGGGCCGTGCGCCGGCCCGCATCAAGGTGTGCGGCGACTTCGTCGAGGAGCAGCAGCGGCGGCTCGCCGCGCAACGCCCGCTGCAGCTTTGCATGCGCAAGCACGATCGAGATCAGCAGTGCTTTTTGCTCGCCGGTGGAGGCAAATTCAGCAGCCATGCCGGTTGTCGACAGGCTGACGCGCAGATCGGAGCGGTGCGGGCCAGTCCCGGTAAAACCGGTTAGAGAGTCGCTGCGCCGTGTATTGGCGAGCGCCGCGGCGAATTTGATCTCCGCGTCAAGCGCGGGCATCTCGTCGAGCCAGTTCTCGACGGCGCCGAGCAATGCGAGGCGGGCTCCTGGGAACAACCCTTCGGCATCCTGGCAAACCGCGTCGAGCCGTTGCACTATGTCGCGGCGCGCGGCGGCGATCGCCACTCCCTGTGCTGCTATTATTGCTTCAACCGCAGCGAGCCAGCCTGGATCCGCCGGGCCATCGCGCAATAAACGAGCGCGTTCGCGCATCGCCTGTTCGTAGCTACCGATCCGCGTGGCGTGGGCGGGGTCGAGCGCCAGCACGAGCCGGTCGAGAAATCGACGTCGTCCGGCCGCGTGCTCAACAAATAGGCGGTCCATCTGGGGTGTAAGCCAGACGACGCCAAGTTGCTCGCCAAGCGCCGCCTGGCTGCGGGCCGGTTCGCCGTCGATGCGGACGATCCGCCGGTCGCCTTCCTCCCGGTCGCGACCGGTGCCAATCCGCACCATGCCGGTGCGGGTGGCGATTGCGGCCGCTACCGCCCAGCCCGATCCTTCAATCGGTGTATCGTGGCCGTTGACCGACCTGCGGTCGACCTCGCTCAATCTCGCGCCGCGCAAACCGCGTCCAGGGGCAAGAAAGGAGAGAGCTTCGAGCAGGTTGGTTTTTCCGGCGCCATTGGGTCCGATCAGCACGACAAGCCGGGCGTCAGGCGCCATCTTTGCTTCGCGATAATTTCGGAAATCGGTCAGCGCTAAGCGAGCCACGCCGGTCCAACGATCGGACGCGACCGTTGCGGCACCACCGCTCCGGCGGGCTTCCTGCGCCTCGATAAGCATGACGAATATATGGGATTGCCGACGCCTTTTATCCACTTGCGCGTGGCTGGCCTGCTCAAACCCGCATCGGCATTAGCACATAGAGGGCGCTGGGGTCGGCGCGGTCGCGGACGATTGTGGGAGAAGCTGAGTCGGACATGACAAACTGAGCGCCTTCGCCTTCGATCTGGGCCGCAATGTCGAGTAAATATCGGGAGTTGAACCCGATTTCGAGCGCGTCGCTGAGATAGCGCACCTCGAGCTCCTCGATTGCAGTCCCGTTTTCCGGACTTGTTGCGGATATGGCAAGGCTGCCACCATTCGCGCCGGGAGCGATCGCGAGCTTTACCGCTCGGCTCTTCTCGGTGGAGATCGTCGACACCCGATCCACCGCTTCGGAAAAGTCCTTACATTTGACTTCGAGGACCTTGTCGTTGGCGGCTGGGATTACCCGATCGTAATCCGGGAAGGTACCATCGATCAGCTTCGATGTGAGGGTAGCTTGGCCCGCAACGAAGCGGATTTTCGTTTCGCTCAACGAGAGCTGGACGTCTGCATCAGTCTCTTCGATCAGCTTCCGTATTTCGAGCACGGTCTTGCGCGGGACGATAATCCCCGGCATTCCCGCCGCGCCCTCCGGCAACACCATCTCGACGCGCGCGAGACGGTGACCGTCAGTCGCCACCGCCCGGATGACCGGGACCTCGTCGTTCTTGGTGGCGTGCAGATAGATGCCGTTTAGGTAATAGCGGGTCTCTTCGGTCGAAATCGCGAAGCGGGTGCGGTCGATAAGACTCTTTAGCTCTGCCGCAGTTAGTGTGAAGTTATGCGGCAGCTCACCGCTTGCCATAATCGGGTAATCTTCGGGAGGCAGGCAGGCGAGCGTGAAAGTCGAGCGGCCGCACCGCAGCACCATCAAACTTCGTTCGCCGCTGGCGTCGAGTTCGATCTGGGCGCCATCCGGCAATTTGCGAACGATGTCGTACAGGGTGTGTGCCGGGGCGGTTGTGCGTCCCGTCCGCTCGACCCGAGCCGGTACCTGTTCGACTATCTCGAGATCCATGTCGGTGGCGCTGAGCGCCAGCGCGCCAACTGCGTCGTTATCGGCGCGCAATAGGACATTCGATAGAATCGGGATCGTGTTGCGGCGTTCGACGACGCTTTGGACATGTCCCAGAGCCTTGAGAAGAGCGACCCGTTCGATAGTAAGCTTCATGTTGCATGCACGCTAATTGGCGAAGCGGACAACGCCGGCCCCACTGGAAACCGGCGTCCCATCACGCTGCGCCTGCGCGGCCGGCGGACGGGCAGGCATGCTACCACAAAACACGCCTGCCTACTCGCTATCGGGTGACCGCCCCTTCTGCGTCGGCTCGATCCACGAATGGGTCAGCCCTGCAGCATTCGGCAAAGCAATTCAATATCCTCTGCGAGGATCGGATCGGTATCCTTCAATTCTTCGATACGCCTGACCGCATGCATGACTGTCGTATGATCGCGGCCGCCGAACTTGCGCCCGATCTCCGGGAGCGAGCGGCTCGTCAGCTGCTTTGACAGATACATCGCGACCTGACGCGGCCGGGCGAAGGCGCGGGCACGCCGTGCCGATGTCATTTCGGCGAGCCTAACGTTAAAGTGTTCGGCAACGCGCCGTTGAATTTCGTCGATAGTTACCCGCCGCTCTCGCAGGCGTAGCAGATCGTGCAATTCCTCCTGCGCGCTTTCGAGCGTGATTTCCCGCCCGACGAGCTGCATGTTTGCAACGATGCGGTTAAGTGCCCCCTCGAGTTCGCGCACGTTTGAAGTAATACGGTGAGCGAGCAGCTCCAATACTTTACGGGGTATTTGCATATTCGCCTGCTCCGCCTTCGACTGCAAGATGCCGAGGCGCAATTCGTAAGTTGTCGGATGCAGGTCGGCGACCAGCCCCCAACCGAGTCGCGAGCGCATGCGCTCTTCCAGCCCCTCGAGGTCCGAGGGCGATTTGTCGGCGGAAATCACAATTTGCCGATTCTGGTCGACCAGAGCGTTGAAGGTATGGAAAAATTCTTCCTGAGTTGATTCTTTTCCGCTGATGAATTGCACATCATCGATCATCAGTAGATCCACCGAGCGAAACTCATCCTTGAAATCCATGATCGATTTAAAACGCAGTGCTCGAATAAACTGATGCATGAATTTTTCCGCGGAGAGGTAGATTACCTTCCGTGCGCAACCACTATTGTAAACGTGCCACGCGATCGCATGCATCAGATGGGTCTTGCCCAATCCTACCCCGCCGTAGAGATATAGGGGGTTGAACGGAACCATCCGCACCGGGCCCGAACACGCCTCGGCGACGCGCCGCGCTGCTGCGTGCGCGAGCTCGTTCGGCTTGCCGACGACAAAGTTCTCAAAGCTGAACCGCGGATCGAGGCCGGTTGGCCGCGGTCGGTCTCCGCCGATCTCGATTGCGGCGACCGGGACGGCAACTGCCGTGAGTGCTCGCGGGGAGGGTTCCTCTGGATCCTCGTCCACCGCCGATCGCAAAGGCTGCGCCTCGTAAACCGGCGAGGCGACCACGACAGATATCCGTTTGACCTGCCGATTTTCCGCTCGCCACAATGCGAGGATCCGATCCGCGTAATGCGATGCCACCCAATCGCGATAGAGCCGAGCCGGCGCCGCGATCACCGCTTCTCCGCCGTCGATCCCCTGCACGGCGACGGGCGCCAGCCAGCTGCGATAGGCGATATCGCCTATCTCTTCTTTAAGTTGCTCCAGCACCCGGCCCCACTCGAACTGGGGAGTTTTCTCCGCAGCTTCGCTACGCTTTTCTTGAGCCGCTTCTGCCACAACCACCTCCCCCCGATCAGAACAGCAGCGCCACCCGGTCAATCGCCGGCCGATTAACTACTCGATATCGTAAATATTCGCCGCACCGCGGAATCACGTTTAAGGTAGATCAGATCCCCCTGCACCCAATTATTATTTTCAGCGTTCCAAAGAAAACAATAGGTTCTTCGCCCTGACAAGCATTTACAGGGCGCCAGCGTGTCTCCGTCGGCGCTATACGTGAATACTAACTTGGATGGCAAAAGCGTGGCAACGTGTCCGAAAAGAGAACGCTAAAAGTTTTTTAGGACACTGAATTGACGCGGGAATTTAGCGATCGTGAACCGTAGATTATTGCGGTAGGCGGGGCGGCTGCCCCTCACCACGACTCTTCACAAAGGAAATCAACTCGGTTCAGCTCTCAGAGAGTATTGATCCGCAGTGCAAGACGCGACAGCTTGCGAGACGCCGTATTTTTGTGCATCACGCCTTTGGTAATCGCGCGGTGCAGCTCGGGCTGAGCAAGTTGAAGTGCTGATTGTGCCGCCGCCTTATCGCCGCTCGCGATCGCGGTCTCGACCTTTTTAACAAAAGTTCGCACTCGGCTCACTCGCGAGCGGTTGGTTGCTGTGCGCTTCTCAGTCTGACGGATCCGCTTCTCCGCCGATTTGTGATTAGCCATGCTTAGGTTGCCACTTTACCAAAACGCGCCTTGTATCTGCGGTCCGCCGACGCGTCAATCAAGAACAGCCGACTGCGACGGCGCCCCGCAAGACTGCTGGACCTCGACGATCGTCGCTCTGGCGCTCGGTGGCGGGGGGCGGGCAGACGGCGCACCCCGAATTATGTCCACGGGTTCGGGGATTTGTGATCCTCGCGGTCTTAACAAATTCTCGCGGTTGCTGGTCGATCGGGATAACCTGTGTGGCCGCAGTGTCGGCCGAGCAACAAACCGCGGCGAACGCGACAACCGACAGGAGTCCGATTATGGCGTCGATCCAACATGTGCATCTGAAAACGCGTGATCCTAAGCAAACCGCACAGTTCTACGTCGACAATTTCGGTGCCACGATGAAGGCCGAAATTCCCGGCCGCGGTTTCCGTGTCGATCTGCATGGATTGCAGCTCAACATCACCGGGCTAATCGCCAGCCAGAACCATGAGCAGCATTACGGGATCGAACACATCGCGGTCGATACCGACGACTATGAGGGCACATTGGCCCGCATGCGTCAGAATGGCGTAAAGATCCTCGAAGAAATGTCGCCCAATAACGGCCGACGGGTATGCTTTGTCGAGGCGCCCGACGGCGCGCAAATGGAGCTGATCGAAAAGGTCTGATCTTCTCAGCGACATAACCGCCGGAAAGGCAGCGAGTATGGCTTTGAAAGACAAGATCGCTCTCGGCGTCTCGCTGCCGCACCGTTCGCCCGAGCCGATCGGCCCGGAGATCGTGCGAAACGTGGCGCAGCGTGCCGAGGTACTGGGGTTTCGCGATCTATGGGTGACTGAAAACACCCTTGATCATGTCTTCTGTTTCGACCCGATAGCCGTTCTGACTTATGCGGCCGCGGTCACCCGGCAGATCCGTCTTGGCGTCTCGGTCGTGGTATTGCCGGCGCACCACCCGGCGCATGTGGCGCACCAATGGGCCTGCCTCGATCATTTGAGCGGCGGGCGCGCGATCCTCGGGGTCGGGCTCGGCCGCGAGCACCATTACGCCCAGTTTGAGATCCCGCGAGAACGCGCGGTGCGGCGATTCCGCGAAGGAGTTCGAAATGATCCGCGCCTTGTGGAGCAAGCCGCGTGTCGACTACCGCGGGGAAATTTATCATCTCGACGGCGGCACGATGATGCCGAAGCCCGTGCAAGACCCGTTGCCGATTTGGTTTGGCGTTGGTCACCCGAATGCGATCAGGCGGGCCGGGGCGCTGGCCGATGGCTGGATGGGCTCGGGCGGGTCGAGCATCGCGGCGTTCCAACAATCCGTCCCGCTTCTGAAGGCGGCACTGGAAAAGGCGGGGCGCGATCCGACGACGTTCCCGGTTTCAAAGCGGCTGTTTATGGCTGTCGACGAACGCCCGGAAGTCGCGCGCGCCGAATTGCACCGCTGGTTTACCGAGGTCTACCATAATCCCGAGGGGACCGACGCGTCGGGTATTCACGGCACCCCGGAGCTGGTCCGCGAGCGGCTCGAAGAACTGGTGGCGATGGGTGCGAATCATCTTCTCCTCAATCCGGTCTCGCATTATGGCGAGCAGGTTGAAGCATTGGCCGCGGTCACCGGACTGACTTGACGTCTTGATAAGGACACTCGCCATGTCGTCCCTGGATTCGGATCCGGTAAAAGAGCAGGTGGCCGCTCATTGGGACCGGCGCGCCGCGCATTTCGACGAGGATTTCGGCCACAGCATCCGTACGCCCGCTGAGCATGCCGCGTGGGATCGGATCTTCGGCCTCGTACTGTCGCCAGGGCGTATGCTCGATGCACTCGACGCCGGTTCCGGCACCGGGTTTTTGAGCCTCGAACTCGCGGCGCGCGGGCACCGCGTCACCGGTGTCGATTTCGCCCCGTCGATGATCGCGCGGGCCGAGCGCAAAGCCGCCGAACGCGGTCTTGCGGTGCGTTTCGAACAGGCCGACGCAGAGCAGCTACCATTCGCGCCGGGAAGTTTCGACCTGGTGATCAGCCGCCATGTATTGTGGACTTTGCCGCATCCCGAAGCCGCGATAAACGAATGGATCAGGGTCCTGCGTCCCGGTGGGCGGCTCGTCGTCGTCGATGGTGCGGTGCTCGACGGCAGCGATCGCGTCGCTGGCGCTCAGCCAGGATGTCAGGAAAACGCCCGGACCAGCCCCGAATATGCTGCGGTCGGCGATCGGCTGCCGTTTCTCGGCGGCCGGCCTCGCGAAGAGATCGAAACCCTGCTCCGCGCGCATGGCCTCGCTTGGGTAGCGAGCGATCCGCTCACCGACCTCGTCGAGGCGCAGGTGCAACGGATGATCGAGGAGGGGCTTGAGCCGCGGCGGCGCAACCGCTATGTCGCCTGGGGCGACAAATGGCGCTGATCCCAGTCTAATCGGGAGCAGGAGGGTGCAGCAGGGCCGCGGCGGCATGGGCAGCCATAAGCATGGCGTCTCCGGCCACGCCTCGCAGAGCCCGCGTCTGCGCCTTGCCAAAAAGCTCGCGGCCGAACGGGGCGAATACGAGGTTCGCGCTACCCGCCGCCCGCTGCGCCCCGCTTTCGAAAATGTCCGCGACGCCTTCGAAACCGGCCGCAAGCCACGCCGGCCGTGAAGAAGGCGCGTTGACTAACGCGAACCGGTCAGCGGTTGCGGAAGGCGGGCTTTCGCTTTTCGATAAACGCGGCCATCCCTTCTCGGCGGTCTTCGGTCGCAAAGGTCGCGTGGAATACCCGGCGCTCGAACCGAACGCCCTCCGCCAGCGTCGTTTCATAGGCGCGGTTAACCGACTCCTTGACCATCATCGCGATCGGCCGTGACATCTCGCTGACCCGCTGGGCTACCTTGACTGCTTCGGCCAATAGATCGGCCGCCGGAACGATACGGCTGACAAGACCGGCGCGTTCTGCCTCCGCGGCGTCCATCATTCGCCCGGTCAGGCATAGATCCATCGCCTTGGCCTTGCCGATAAAGCGCGTCAGGCGCTGCGTCCCGCCCGCGCCCGGGATTGTGCCAAGGTTGATCTCGGGCTGGCCAAAGCGGGCAGTATCCGCGGCGATCACAATGTCGCACATCATCGCGATCTCGCAGCCACCACCGAGTGCAAACCCCGCCACCGCGGCGATGACCGGCTTGCGGCATTGCGCCACGCGCTCCCACCCGACCGTGATGAAGTCCTCGAGATATGTTTCGGGATAGCTCTTGCCGAGCATCTCTTTGACGTCGGCGCCGGCGGCAAAAGCCTTGTCGTTGCCGGTCAGCACGATCGCGCCAATGGTCTCGTCGCGCTCGAATTCGTCGAGTGCATCAGCCAACTCGCCGATCAATGCCGCGTTCAGCGCATTGAGCGCCTGCGGCCGGTTTAGGGTAACGATGCCGACCGCGCCGCGGCGCTCGACGAGGATGTTTTGGTATTCGCGCTTCTCACTCATGCCAGTTTCCCTCTACCGCTGCCACTTGGCGCAAAGAAAAGTCGAGCGGCCGGCCTGCACGATTCGGCGCACGCCCTCGCCACAGGTGCAGCCGGGGCACGGCTCGCCCTCGCGGCCGTAAACCGCCCAGCGGTGCTGGAAGTAGCCAAGTTCGCCGTTTGTTTGGACATAGTCGCGCAACGACGAGCCGCCGGCTTCGATCGCCTCTTCGAGCACGGTGCGCACCGCCGTCACCAGCCGCTCGGCCCGGCTACGGCCGATCGTGCCGGCGAGCCGCCGCGGCGACAATCGGGCGCGATAGAGCGCCTCGCAGACATAGATATTGCCGAGCCCGGCGACGACGCGCTGATCGAGCAATGCCGATTTGATCGGGGTCATTTTACCAGCGAGCTTGCCAGCCAGGTAGGGGCCGTCGAAATCCGGCCCAAGCGGCTCTGGTCCGAGCCCGGCCAATAGCGGGTGCTGCGCCGCCTCGCTGCGCCTGACGTAGTCCAAAAGGCCGAAGCGGCGCGGGTCGTTGAAGGTAACGACCGTGCCGTCATCGAGCGTCAGCAGAACGTGATCATGCAGCGCCGGCGGCGCTCCGCCATCGTCTGTGGTGATCCGGCCGGACATGCCGAGATGCAAGAGCAGCAACCCATCACTGCCCAGCTCGATTAGGATATACTTGCCGCGCCGGCCGAGTACCCCAATTTCAGCGCCGCCAAGCCGCTCGGCCAGTTCCGGCGGGAATGGCCGCCGCAAATCGGGCCGCCGCAATTCGGCTCGCACGATCCGCCGGCCGGTCATCTTGAGCGCCAGCCCTCGCCGCACGGTTTCGACCTCAGGCAGCTCGGGCATCGTCCCGCCGTCCAGTCCTGCAAAAGCCCGATGTCGGGGCGCCTTCTCGGCCAGAGGAGACCTCGGACCTCTGTTCGCGCCGGGCGACGATAACCCACTCGCGGGCGGTTGTACCGGAATACCGGCGCCCGGCATGGCGTCCGCGATCCGATCAGCCTATCTTTGGGTGCGATGAGCGAGGAAGAAGCAGGCGGGATCGGGACGCGCGACTACCGCCATCTGCCTGAAGATGAGAAGCCCTCGATTGTCAGGGCGATCTTTGACAGCGTCGCATCGCGCTATGACCTGATGAACGATTTGATGAGCGGTGGCATCCACCGATTGTGGAAAGCCGAAATGGTCGCCTCGTTAAAGCCGCGCCCGGGCCAGCGTCTGCTCGACGTTGCCGGCGGCACCGGCGATATCGCCGTGCGGGCATTGCCGCACTTGATGCCCGAGCCCGGCCTTTCCGCCGAGGGCGGAGCCGTCGTCTGCGACGTCAACGAGCGAATGCTCGAGATCGGCCGCGCCCGGGCGCTCGACCAAGGCATTCTCTTCGGTCTCCAGTGGGTGGCCGCCAATGCCGAGCGGCTGCCCTTTCCCGACCGCAGTTTCGAGGCTTATACGATCGCTTTCGGCCTGCGCAACGTGACCCATTTCGCTGGGGCGCTTGCCGAGGCGCGGCGCGTGCTGAAACCTGGCGGCCGGTTTTTGTGTCTCGAATTCACGCCGGAGGTTACGCCGCTACTGCAACCGCTTTACGATCTCTACAGCTTTCAAATCGTCCCGCTATTGGGGCAGATCGTTACCGGCGACCGCGATGCTTACAAGTACCTTGTCGAAAGCATCCGTGGTTTCCCGCGCCAGAGCGAACTCGCCGAAATGATCGCCGACGCCGGGTTGGAGCAGGTTCGATATCGCAACCTGACAGGGGGCATTGCTGCGCTCCACTCCGCTTGGCGCCTTTGACGCCGCGCAGGCGAAACTCGGGCTGCTGCGCAGCCTGCGCAACCTTGTCCGCCTTGCTCGAATCGGGCTGACCTTAGCGCGCCACGACGCGCTGTTCCTATTTACCGGCGTTCCGGTTGTCGGCTTCTATCTGCGCTTCGCCGGATTGTTCGCTCGCCGGCGTGGACGGGTGCCGGCGCGCCCTGGCCAGCGTCTCGCCGCGGCACTCGACGAGTTGGGGCCGGGCTTTATCAAGCTCGGCCAGCTGTTGTCGACGCGGGCCGATTTGTTTGGCGAGGAAGTCGCGGCCGATCTTGCGCGGCTCCAGGATCGCCTGCCGGCCCTCCCCGGTTCGGTGGCCCGCGCCGCGATCGAATTGGAATTCGGCCAGCCGCTCGGCGTGATGTTCGAAGAATTCAACGAAACCGCGGTGGCCGCGGCATCGATCGCGCAGGTTCATTTCGCCCGGACCTCGGACGGTAAAGACGTCGCGGTCAAGGTGTTGCGCCCGGGTGTGGCGAATGCTTTTGCCCGCGATCTCGATCTGTTTGCGTGGCTCGCGACTCTGATCGAGCTCGTTTATCCGCCGGCGCGACGGCTGAAACCGGTCGAAATCGTCCACACCCTGGCCGAAGTGGTGACGATCGAGATGGATCTACGCATGGAGGCCGCCGCCGCCTCCGAGCTTGCAGAGAATTTTGCCGGCGATTTGACCTTCCACGTGCCAGACATCGATTGGTCGCGCACCGGGCGAGGTGTTTTGACCTTGGAGCGGATCGAGGGCGTGCGCATCGACGATAGGGCCGGGCTGATCGCCGCCGGGCACAGCATCCAGGATGTCTTGACCAACGCGGCCTGCGCTTTCTTCAACCAAGTGTTCCGTGACGGCTTTTTTCACGCCGACCTGCATCCCGGGAATATGTTTGTCGATGCCTCGGGGGCGCTCGTCGTGATCGATTTTGGGATCATGGGGCGCCTCGACGTCGCCACGCGCAAATATCTCGCCGACATGCTGATCGGGTTTTTAATCGGCGATTATCGCCGCGTCGCCCAAGTACATTTCGATGCGGGCTATGTCCCAGCGACGCGGTCGATCGACTCCTTTACCCAGGCTTGCCGGTCTATCGGCGAGCCCATTCTGGGCCGCCCGTTGCAGGAGATCTCGGTTGCCCGATTGCTGGCGCAATTGTTTCAGGTCACCGAGCAGTTCGACATGGAGACCCAGCCGCAGCTATTGCTGCTGCAAAAAACAATGGTGCTGGTGGAGGGGGTGGGTCGTCGCCTCGATCCCGAAATCAACATCTGGGCTTTGTCGCAACCACTGATCGAGAGCTGGATGCGCGACAATCGCGGCCCGGAGGCGCGATTGCGGGAGCGACTCGACACAATCGTCGACATGCTCGACCGTCTGCCGCGGGTGATCGAAAAGGTCGAAAACTTTATCGAGGACACTGCCCGCGACGGCATCTTGCTGCACGCTCAGTCGATCGTTTCCCACGCCGCGGAACAAGCCAAGCGCGCTTGGCTCGCGGTGCTTCCGTTCTACATCGCGGCGGCAGCACTGGTCGCGATCGCTGTCGATCTCATCTTTTGGCGCTAGCATGCTATCCTCGGTCGAGGCCGCTGAGGGGAGGACAACGCCGTGAAAATCTCGATGATCCGCTCGCAGATTCTGGTTTTGCCCGAGGCCGATCCGTTGGCCGAGACACCGGAAAATCCGAACGCGGCGCGGCCGATCGTCATCGTCCGGATCGCGACCGATGATGGCATCGAGGGGATCGCCGTCACTTTTTATGGCGGTGCGATAACCAACGCGCTGAAGCGCGCAATCGATGATCTCGGCGCTTTGACGATCGGTGAAGACCCGCACCGGGTCGAAGCGATCGCCGCCAAATTGGGTGCTGCGGCCGGCGGCTCCGGCCCGGCCGGAATGTTCACCTTAGCATTGTCTGCGATCGACATCGCGCTGTGGGACATTCGCGGCAAGGCGCTGGGCCAGCCTTTGTGGAAACTGCTCGGCGGCGCCAGGCAGCGGGTCGCGACCTATGCCAGCGGCGCCCTTGCGCCGCAACCTGACCTTGGACCAGGCGGTGACCGCGGCCGGCAAACTCAAAGACAAAGGTTTCCGCGAAGCCAAGATGCAGTTGGCGTTGCCTGGCGACACGACCCCCGCCAAAGAAGTCGAGCGCGCGGTCAAGATCCGAGAAGCGCTCGGCCCCGACATCAAATTGATGTGCGACATCAACCAGCGCTGGCGGCCGGAGCAGGCGATCGATATCGGCAAACGGGTCGAGGATGCCGGGGTCGGGCTGTTCTGGCTCGAAGACGTGACGGATCACGACGATTACGCCGGGATCGCTCGGGTCAACGCGGCGCTGACGACGCCAATCTGCGGCGGCGAATTGGTCTGGGGCATCGTCCCGTTCCGCCACATGATCGAAGCAGCGCTCGGTCGATTATGTGATGATCGACCTTGCCCGGGTTGGCGGCGTGACACCTTGGCTGAAGGTCGCCGGAATGGCCGAGGCCTTCAACCTGCTGGTCGTCAGCCATGTGATCCCCGAGATCCACGCTCATCTCGTCGCCGCGGCGCCCAATGGGCTGACCGTCGAATACATGGGTTGGATGCTGAAATTGTTCGACGGCGTCGCCGAATTCGACGCCGGCACCGGTGAGCTTGTCTTGTCGGACCGCCCCGGCCTCGGCCTGAACTTCAATCAAGCGACGATCGACCGCTACGCCGTCGCGTGATCGAGTTGCCGAATCGGGAAGCAACAGAGGTTGGCTCCGGTTCTGCGATTTCCCCTCGCCATACCGGCGAAGGCCGGTACCCATTGTAGCAATGGATCCCGACCTTCGTCGGGAAAGGCGAAACGGTAGATGTTGCGATGCTTATGAATCGGAGTAATCCCTAATGAAGATCACCAAAATCGAGACCGGCATCGTCGCATTGCCGAATGACGAGCCGCTCGCCGGCTTTTCGGAAAACCCGAACGCCAATAACCCGATCGTGTGGCTGCGGCTCGCCACCGATGATGGGGTCGAGGGGCTCGGCGTCACCTATTTCGGCGGCGCCCTGACCCGCACTCTGCGCCACGCGGTCGACGAGTTGGGCGCGCTGGCGATTGGCGAGGACCCGATGCGCGTCGAGGCGATCGCCGCCAAATTGCGCGCTGCGGCGGTCAGCGCCGGTCCGGCCGGCATCTTCACGATGGCGTTGTCGGCGATCGATGTCGCGCTATGGGACATCAAGGGCAAAGCCCTGGGTCTGCCGTTGTGGAAATTGCTCGGCGGCGGGCGCGACCATATCGCGACTTACGCGAGCGGCGCCTTGCGTCGCGGCCTCAAGCTCGACGAGGCGCTGACCGCCGCCCAGCGGCTGCGCGAAAAAGGCCACCGCCAGACTAAGATGCAGCTCGGTCTGCCCGGCGTCACGTCGCCGGCGCGCGAGGTCGAGCAGGCGCGGCTGATCCGCCAGGCGGTCGGCCCGGACATGGATCTGATGTGCGACATCAACCAGCGCTGGCGGCCGGAGCAGGCGATCGACATCGGTAAGCGGGTCGAGGATGCCGGGGTCGGGCTATTCTGGCTCGAAGATGTGACCACCCACGACGATTACGCCGGGTTGGCGCGGGTCAGCGCGGCGTTGGCGACACCGATCGCCGGCGGCGAGTACCTCTACGGGATCGTGCCGTTCCGCCACATGCTCGAAGCCCGCTCGGTCGATATCGTGATGATCGACCAGGTGCGCTCGGGCGGGATCACCCCCTGGCTCAAGATCGCCGGGATGGCCGAGGCCTTCAACCTGCCGGTCGTCAGCCACGGCGTGCCCGAGATCCATGTGCATCTGGTCGGCGCCGTCCCGAACGGGCTCACCGTCGAATACATGCCGCGCCTGTTCCATTTGTGGGAAGAAGTGCCGGTGCCGCAAAATGGGCTGCTGGCGATGCCAACCGCCCCCGGCCTCGGCCTCAATCTCAGCCAAGACGCAATCCGCCACTTCGCCGCATAAGATCGTCGCCTGAGTGTGGCTCGACCGCAAACCGAAACTGACCCAATGTCAAAAGCGTCAGGCGATCCGGCACCGCGATGTTGCCCACGGAGCGGACCAGGGCAGGGAGCCCGGCGCAGCACAATGGCCGATGCCGCGCGGAGGGCAATCCGCTCGACCAACTCGCTCTCAGCAACCGCAGTATTCTTAAACCTTATAGCGGAGACACGACCCACTCCAACCCGTGCTTTGCGGATCAGGATCGGGAAAGTAGTTTGCCAGCTTAGCGAGAGCTTTCTCGCGGTCACGCAAGAGTATCAGTTGCTCAGCCGGCAAAGGATCGCCACGTCTTTGAACTATGCCATGTTTCAGGTCTGCGTGTCCGTCGAATTCCTCACGCGTGTCTATTATGGTAGCTCCTAATTGCCGTATCTGCATTGCGCTAAGAACTGCAAGCCCCTTATAGATTTTATTGACAGACGGATTCTCCAAATCTTTTGCATGCTGTTTGCAAGCATTAGGCCCGATCCAGTCTGCTCTCATTGTTGAGACTTCGTCTTTGTCGGGGGGCGACCGATAAACCACCGGTGTTAGCTTGCCGTTTTTTACGTGATAGGGACTACAGATGCCGCGAGCAATAACCTCCGCATCAGCGATTTCACGCGGCCACGCGGTCATGCCACTGCGGTTCGGTGCGTATCACTGTGATAGTAGGTGTGGAATACGCAGAAGGCCCAGCGATAGCATTCTGCATGACAGCAACCAGCTGGTGATCCACCGAAGCCGCATGCCCCTGGAGAAAAAGTGGTTGTTCGGCATCCGTCTTAATGAACCCGCTGTAGAGGGTATTCCCGATTTCGAGATACACCTCGGCGTACCGTGTTTCCCACTCGAAAGAAATAGTGCCGCTGGGCTGTGGCGAAACTTCAGGAGTCGGCATGCCGAATGGAGCGGTTTCAATCACATCGATTAAGTGACGCGCATTGTCACGCGCCTGGTCGGAGATAGGTGAGCCACCATACCCGTCCCAGTTCTCCCCGAGCTGAGCAAATTCGTCAATTAAGTGCCGGGCTGATTTAACCTCTTCAAGCTGTATTGCTGTCGGCACCGAGTACATAAAGCTTTGCGACGGCTGGAAGCTTTCTTCCAGCGGCGACAATTGGCAGAGGGTAGACGTGACATACACATTGGTTACAGCGCTAGTAGTGCCGCTGACGCTGCTGATGCCGGTATAATTGATGGCGACGAAGTTAATGCCGCTGATGCTGCTGATGCCGGTATAGTTGGTGCCGACGTAGTTAATACCGCCAGCGTAGTTAGGGTAGCTGCCCAGGAGGCCATAGCAGTTACTGCCTACGGCGTTCAGGTTGATCACGTTTCATCTTCCTCGATTAGTTCCATTTTATCGGACAGCTTTTGGGTAGTTCCTACGAATATACGATGTGCTACCTCATGCGCTGTTTCGAAGACCACCATCAAGTCGGTCTCGGTCGCCTGAGTGTGGGCCTGGGTGTAGACGGCCAAATCCATGACAACGGCTTGCTCGCCGCTCACGAAGGCTTCCGTCAGGGCCAGGTTCATTTGCTGTCCTGACTTGAGTGGAATCACGAGTTGGAGCGACGGTTTTGTCTCCTTATCTGGTGCGACCTCGTCCTGGACAGATGCGGGCGGGTTGACTGTAAAGCCCAGAACGTCTCGTACGAAGGCGGCGGTCGAACGCCCTCCGGTAAATCTACTTCCGAAAGCGTTTATGTACCGCAGGCTCGCACCTGCGAAGGGCATTTGCTTTTCGGAGGAGTTACGACTTTCCAGAAGCAGCCGTATGCCTTGTTCCAGGACGGGTTTGAAGTCCGCCCAGTAACGATAAGGCGGCGTCGTGTTTGCGGAGAACACGCCAGGCCCGATCTGGTAGAGCGTGGTTCCTTGCTGCTGGCCTTTTTTTCGAAAGCGATAGACAACCTGGAATGGCATGGTCGGAAAGCGGGGTGGAATAACCCTTTCAATCAGATCAAAGCCAATCCCCCCTGCTCCTGACCCGAACCGCATAAAGAATTCTTCGTATTGGCTGCTGAGTGCCTCGACGAGCACTTGGCCTGGCCCTGGCAGTTGACCGCCCGGAAGCATGCCGCCTGAGCCCCATCGAAGCTCCGCGATCAGCTCCACGAGAGGGGAATGTCTAAACGGCTCACGCATATTCCACCGATAATTATCGTAATACGATGGTCACCCTTTGTAAACAATCGGCTCTACCTGCTCGGACCAGAATTCTTTGCACAGCCAGCCCCATAGCATAGAGGGTCGCAGCGCCAAACACCAAGTAAGGTTGTTCACTCGCGCACCAAAGGTTAACAAATGAGTTATCGAGCCACTGTAGAGCTACTATATGGCGAAAGTGCGGTGGATTTGAACTCACTCCCCGACTTCCTGCGTAGTCGGCTCGCATCGATTTTGACGTTATACGAAGCCGGTTGGGTGGTCTCACGTTAGCCCCACCTCAAGACGAAATTAGGCGACGCAATTTTCCAGCATCTTCCTTTTGCACCTCGTCTCGATCACAGCGCGAGGCGGAAGGCGGGGCCGTCGGGGACGACGTGGCCGGCGGTACGGCCGGCGAAATGGGTGCCAATGACCAACAGGGACGTGTCGGCGAGCCGGGTCAGCATTGTTTGGCGGGTGGTGCGGGCGAGATCGGGGTCGGTATCGGCGGTCGACGACCAGTCGGGCCGCGCGATCTGGCAAGGGTGGTGCATGAAATCGCCGGTGATCAGCCCTTCTTCGCCATCCGAGACGACCCGGATGCTGACATGACCCGGTGTATGTCCGGGGGTCGGGACGAGGCTGACTTCGTCGCAGATGCGGTGATCGGTTTCGACGAGGTCGACAAGCCCGGTATCCCACACCGGCATCACTGGAATTCGGCGAGGACGGCATTCATGTCCTCGCGTTCGTGCTGCGCTGTCCAATGCCGGTATTCGATCCGGCCCATCAGATAACGCGCCTTGGGAAAGGTTGGGACCCAGCTTCCCTCGACCAGCATTGTGTTCCACCCGACATGATCGACATGAAGATGGGTGCAGACCACCAAATCGATCGTCTCGCGCGGATAGCCGGCGGCGGCGAGATCGGCCAGGAAACTCGTCTGCAGCCGGTTCCAGGTCGAGATACGGCGGTTCTCCTTGTCGTTGCCGAGGCAAGTGTCGACGATGATCAGGCGATCGGGGGTTTCAACGACGAGCGCGTGGATGCTCATCTTGAGCCGGCCGTGATCGTCGGCGAAATCAGGGCGTAGCCAGGCGATCGGCCGGATCTCATCATAAGTCGCCTGCGGCAACAGAAAGCGGCTGCCGCCGGTCACTTCGAGTTCGACGATCTTGGTGATCTTCACCTGGCCAATCTGCCAGTTCATGATCCCGCTCCATCCTGCTGCCGACCAAAGGGTAGGCCGGAAAACACATCAAGCACCATTGATCACGCGGCGCTGGCCGGTATCGAGCCGGTGGAGGTGCTCGGCACACCCTTCACCCTTGCCGATCTCGCCGACAAAGTCGCGCGCGCTCGACGCCGGCAAAACAATGTCGTCCGCTTAAGGGGCCGATGTGCAATCGCTGGGTCCTCCGGCGCCGGTGGGCCCGCGAACCGTCAGTGCCTATCCCCGCGCGGCTGTCAGAATTCGGCGAGCGCACCATTCAGACGGTAAAAGGCGCCCTTGGCCTGCTGCTCCGCACCACGCGCGAATCCGCGAACAGTGGTCGCTGTAAAATCCGATCCCCACTTTAATCTTCAATCTCGGAATTACGAGGATGCGAGGGGAGGGGATGACTTTCACATTGACCGAGGAGCAGCAGGAAATACGGGCGGCTGTGTCGCGGCTGTGCGAGCGGTTTGGCGACGACTATTGGCTTGCAAAAGATACTGAGGGCGGCTTCCCGCATGAATTTCATCGGGCGATGGCCGAGGCGGGCTGGCTCGGGATCGCCATGCCGTCCGAATATGGCGGCAGCGGGCTTGGGATTACTGAGGCGGCGATATTAATGCAGGCGGTTGCCGAAAGCGGGGCCGGGTTTTCGGGCGCCTCGGCGATCCACATGAACATCTTCGGGCTGCATCCGGTCGTCGTCTTCGGCAGCGACGAACAGAAACGCCGGTTTCTGCCGCCGTTGATCGCCGGCGCGGAAAAAACCTGTTTTGCCGTAACCGAGCCCGATGCCGGTCTTGACACGACGCGCCTGAAAACCCGCGCCGAACGCCGCGGTGATCATTACGTGCTGTCGGGCCGCAAGATCTGGATTTCGACCGCGCAAGTCGCCGAGAAAATGCTGATCCTGGCGCGCACGACCCCGGTTGAGGAGGCGGCGCGGCCGTCGTTCGGCATGACCCTTTTCTACACCAATCTTGACCGCAGCAAGATCGAAGTCCGGGAGATCCCGAAGATGGGGCGCAAGGCGGTCGACTCCAACCTCTTATTTATCGATGGGCTCGAAGTACCGATCGAGGATCGTATCGCCGAGGAGGGCAGGGGGTTCCACTACATCCTGCATGGGATGAACCCGGAGCGCATCCTGATCGCCGCCGAGGCGGTCGGGCTTGGGCGCGCGGCGTTGGCGCGCGCCGCGCGCTATGCTCAGGAGCGGGTCGTGTTCGGCCGACCAATCGGCCAGAACCAAGCGATACAGCACCCGCTCGCCGAGCGCTGGATCGAACTCGAAGCCGCCGAATTGATGGTGCTGCGCGCCGCTGCCGCCTACGACCGCGGCGACGACGCCGGCATGGTCGGCGCCTATGCCAATGCCGCCAAATACTGCGCTGCCGAGGCCGGGTTCCACGCCTGCGAGACCGCGATCATGACGCATGGCGGCATGGGCTATGCCCGCGAGTACCACGTCGAGCGTTACTTCCGCGAAATTCAGATCGCCCGCATCGCCCCCGTCAGCCCGCAATTGATCTTGTCGCACATCGCCGAGCGCGTCCTCGGCCAACCGAAATCATATTAACCGCGCGTATCGGTTCGCCAGCCGAAGAATTTTGGGAGTGCCACCACATAGGAACCCGCCGGTCGTGCCGGAACGAGGCTTGCTTTCCGCCGCGTGGATCACGAAAGTTCAGCCAAAGTATGGAGACTCTGGGGAGCGGCGGCGTGCCGATGCAGCATAAACGAATGCGCGTGGCGATTGGGGGGTTTGGGGCGATCGGCAAGACCGTGGCGCGCCGTCTCGATCGCGGCATCGAAGGGCTGACTTTGTCGGCCGTATCAGCGCGCGATACGGCGCGGGCCACTGCCACGATGGTCGATTTCACAAATCCGGCGCCAGTCGTGCCGTTGGCGCAGTTGTGGGAAGAGGCCGAGATTGTCGTCGAATGCGCGCCTGCCGCGGTGTTGCGCGATATCGCCGAGCCGGCGCTCGCGCACGGGCGCATTGTCATCGTGATGAGCTGCGGGGCCCTGCTGGACAATTTTGATCTCGTGGACCTAGCGCAGCGGCATGGCGGCCGGGTTCTGGTGCCGACCGGCGCTTTGTTGGGGCTCGACGCGGTCACGGCAGCGGCCGAGGGCGAAATCGCGCGCGTCCACATGATTACGCGGAAGCCGCCGAGCGGGCTCGCCGGCGCGCCTTATCTGGAGCATCACGGTATCGCGGTCGACCATCTCGACGCGGCGACATGTGTTTTCAGCGGCACAGCGCGTGAGGCGGCGCGTGGCTTTCCGGCCAATGTCAACGTTGCCGCTGCGCTGGCCATGGCGGGGGTCGGGCCTGATCGGACCACGATCGAGATCTGGGCCGATCCGGGCGTCGATCGCAACATCCACCGCATCGAAGTCGAAGCCGATGCGGCGCGTTTCTCGATGCAGATCGAAAATGTGCCATCCGAAAATCCGAAGACCGGGCGGTTGACACCCCTCTCGGTTATTGCCGCGCTGAGAAAGCTGACCAGCCCGCTGGCGATCGGCACCTAAGGGTCGGTGCGGGCAAAGACAATGGCGAGCGTCGTCGTGGCGGAACAGCGTGCCGCGCGCTCCCAGCCGGCGCTCGATTGGTTCGACGGCGGGGCTTTGCTGCTGACCGCGGTGTTTGTTTTGTTCCAGCTGCTGCAGCCCTCGCCAGCCGCGCTGATGCAAATCGACAGCCCCGATTATCTGAACTTTGCGCCCACCCGGACGGCGGGGTACCCGCTCTTTCTGCGCCTCGTGGAACATCTTCCGGGCGGCTTGCATGGCTTGCCATTGCTTCAGCTCGGGGTTTACGGGGTTGCCGCCGTTTTTCTATGCGGCTCCTTCCGGCGCCTCTCCGGCAGCAAGATTTCCGCGGCCATTCTGCTGGCATTGCTGCTCGGCAATGGGCAGGTGACGCGGTTGTCCTTCATGATCATGACCGAGTCGCTGTTCCTTTCCTGTCTTATGCTGCTCCTCGGCTGTTTTTGTCGCCTCCTGCGCACGCCACGCTGGCAGACCCTGGCGTTGACGTCATTGATTACAGGATTGGCGGTTTTGATCAGGCCCGCAGGCTATGCGCTCGTCGTCTCGCTACCTGTGGTCGCGTGGTGGTATTGGCGAGACGGGCTGCCGGCGCGGCAAACGGTTCTCGCTGCTGCGCTGCCCTATGTCATCGTCCTTGGTGGCGGTATCATTGCTTATCATGCTGAACACGGCCTTTGGCGAACCGAAACCTTTGTCGGCAGGACCTTGCTCGGAAAAGCAGCGGCCGTCGCGTATGCGGCGCAGCCGGATGAGGACCGCCAAATTGTCCGATCCATTGCGGCGGCGGTTGCACCCGATCGGGCCGTAATTGCACAAGCGCCAAGCTTGTTCGACCGCTTTCGCCTGACCGTGCCGTATTACGATATCTGGCGATACAAGACGGCTTACAACGCTTTTTTGGCGCATACGGAGATCCCGAAAGACGATCTCGCGGCCCTCGATCAGAGAATGGCGCAGCTGTCGCTCGCGATCATCGCTGCAGCGCCGGGCGCTTATCTGGCCGATGTCGCATTAAATTATGGCGCGTTGTGGTGGCTTCCCGATGCAATGACCCACGCCGAACTCGCGCATTTCCGCACACTCCTGTCTGCGCTCGAGCCGTTGCCTAATCTCGGCCGATATCCGCCATGGCATCATGAGCACAGCGACGCCGTGATCTGGGCATTGCGCGGTTTTATGCTCACGGCATTCACCGCGAGCTTATGGTGGGGCTGGCGCGCCGTCGCGTGCGCCGTTTTTCGCAAGCCGTTTCCGCCGCTTGCGCGCTTGGGTTTTTTGGCAGGATTGCTGGTCCAGTCGTCTTTTCTGCTGACGGCAGCAGTCGAGGCTGGCCTTCCTCGATACGCCTGGGCGATGTGGCCGGCGCTGTCGCTACTGTTTGTCTCAGCCGTGATCGTTTGCTCAGATCAGGCGGCGCGAGTTTTGCCGGGTCGTGCCGCGCTGCGCTCGCTAAAGGTAGAACAAGATAATTCATACGGCGGTGCTAATGTGTAGTGGGGTAATTGCTTCGACGGAGATCGGCGGGGAAACGTGACCAACAGCAACGCCGCAGGGTCGCGGAGCGAGCGCGAGGTTTTGATCATCGTGGATGTGCAGAATGATTTCTGCCCTGGTGGCGCCCTCGCCGTCCCTGAAGGCGACGCGATCATTCCGGCGGTCAATCGACTCGCTTGCAGGTTTGCTCATATCGTTCTGACTCAGGATTGGCATCCGCCAGGTCATTCGTCCTTCGCCAGCGCCCATCCTGGCCGACAGCCATTCGAGACCATCGAGGCCTCGTACGGACCGCAAACCTTGTGGCCGGACCACTGCGTTCAGGGGACGCCAGGTGCTGCGTTTCACCCGCTGCTCTCGGTGCCAAATGCCGAGCTGGTCTTGCGCAAAGGCTTTCGCTCCGGGATAGATTCCTATTCGGCGTTTCGCGAAAATGATCGGCGTACGCTGACCGGGCTCGCTGCCTATTTGCGCGAGCGCGGGTTCGAGAGTGTGACCCTCTGCGGTTTGGCGACCGACTATTGTGTGCTGTATTCGGCGCTTGATGCCCGCGAGGCCGGCTTTGCCGTCGAGCTTGCGGCTGACGCCTGCCGCGGCATCGACCTCGACGGCTCGTTGGTGCGAGCTATGCGGGCGATGAGAGAGGCGGGGGTGACGATCAACGATTAGAAACGGCGCGGCAAGGAGCGGCGTTCGACCTGGAAGGTTGGCTGGCGCCGCGGCGGCGCGACAATCGCGTAACCATCCGCCGCTTCCTCGGCCGGATCGTCCCGGCGCGGGGCTGGCCGCGGTGCCCCGCCGCGTATTGGAGTTCGAGCGGGCGGCCGTTTCTTGGCCTTGTTCGGGCGCTCGCTGATCCGCACGTCGAGGTTATGTCCGGCGATTGCCGTGCCATTCATGGCTTCGACCGCGGCCTTGGCGGCCTTCTCGGTGGCGATGTCGACAAAACCGTAGCGTAGCCGCTTTCCGGTTCCCGGATCCCTTGCAATAAAGGCGCTAAGCACGATGCCGAACGGATCAAACGCTTCGGCCAGCTCGTCCTCGCTCAAATCCGGCGGCAAATTAGCGACAAAGACGTTGCCCCGGAAGTACTGCAACCTCATCAGCTAAGCCTCTCTATTTGTTTATTCCCAGCCGTAAACGCCGGCCCAGCATGAACAGCGTCATCGCTGCTGGGGATTGTTGACTTTGCAGCGCTGCGTTGCACAAGAGGTTCCTTGCCCAATGAATAACTATGCGCCCTCTTGTCGCGGTGCTTGTTTCATGCAGCGCATGGCGCGACATTCGCGTGTCATTTTTCCGACAAAAGGCTGAATTTTCGATGATTCCCCGCAAGCGCAGCAGCTTTTCGGCGATTGTCGACCGACCGCCACTCAATTTGCCAAACCGCGCCCGCATCGTCGTATGGACGATCGTCAATCTCGAATTCTGGTCGATTTCACGGCCGATGGCGCGGCAGATCTTGCCGGCGCCAACCGGTCAGGTGCTGCTACCCGACGTGCCGAATTGGTCCTGGCACGAGTATGGCCTGCGTGTCGGGGTGTGGCGGTTTTTCAAGCTGTTCCAGCGGCTTGGCATTCGCCCGACCTTGTCGATCAACGCCCGCGTATGCGAGGCCTATTCTCGCGTTGCGCAAGCGGCGCGAGATGCTGGCTGGGAATTTATGGGCCATGCCTGGGAGCAGATGCCGATTCACAAGGTCGACGACCAGGCTGCAATGATCGGCAAGTCGCTCGACACGCTCGAACATTTTGCCGGTAAGCGGCCGGTCGGCTGGCTCGGTCCGGGTCTCACCGAAACCTACGAGACTCCGGATTTATTGGCCGCGGCAGGCATCAGATATATCGGGGACTGGGTTTATGACGATGAACCCACCGAGATTCGCACCAAGCACGGCCCGCTGATCACTTTGCCCTATTCGGTCGAGCTGAACGACATCCCGATGATGCTCGTCCAGCATCACGAGTTGGCTTACTTCACGACCCGCTGCATCGACACGTTCGACCGGCTTTATGATGAGGGCGCCGAGCGGGCCAAGATCATGGCGATCGCGATCCACCCCTATATCAGCGGGCAGCCGCATCGCATCAAATATCTCGAAGCCGTTTACGAGCACATCGCCCGGCATGCCGAGGTTCTGCACTGGAACGGGATCGAAATCCTCGACTGGTATCTGGCGGCGAGGGCGGCCGAAGTAGCGGCCAACCAATCAGGTTAGCAATCGGCCTGGTCGACTATCGTCAGCGCTCGCTTCAACGGCATCTCACCGCGGCTCGAGAGCAGCGGACAGCCGCTGGGCTGCGTCGCTAAGTTCGGCGCGGTGCGGTTCATCGAGCGGCGCGCGCGCCTTCAGTGATTGGGCGAGTTCGGCGAGGATCTCGGCCAACAAGCCGTAGTGCAGATGCATGACAGCTTCGCGCCGCTCGTCTCCAGGCCGCACCAGCTTGATCGCCACGCTATCGGCATCGGCATAAGCGTCGAACTGTGAGTTTCGTCCGAAACTGCCGATATAAGCCTTGTCGGGAAACTCGACCGAGACCTCGGCCTTGTCCGCGATCGGATGCAAGGGCACTCTTTAATTCCCTTCTGCTGAACCGGCGGCGGAAGCCCGACCGGCATCGTATCGCGGTGGATGAGACTGCGGGTTGACGCGCGGCCCATTGACCCAGATCAATCTGCAGACTTTTTTGCCGACCGGGATCGCATGCCATACTGTTAAAGGCGTGCCATTTCAGGCATTTTTTCACGCAGAAAGCGGGCAATGGAGAGAAACGCGATGCCGGGCAGTACGACCGCGGGAATAACCAATCCGGTCTTCAGGCGTTTCGGTGATTTCCTACTTTCTGAACCGAGCGCCCTCCCCAAGGCCCGCAATTGATGCCAACGAGACCGGGTCCGCTCGCCGGCATCAAGATCGTCGATTTAACGACCGTCGTGCTGGGACCATTGGCGACCCAGATCCTTGGCGATCTCGGCGCCGATGTGATCAAGATCGAATCGCCCGAAGGCGACATCATGCGCTATGCCGGCCCGTCTCGGCACCGCGAGATGGGTCATGTGTTCCTGAACCTCAATCGCAACAAACGCTCTTTATGTATTGATCTGAAACGCCCGGAGGCGGCCGGCGCATTGCTCGAATTGGTGCGACGGAGCGACGTCTTCATGCACAATATGCGACCGCAAGCGGTGGCGCGGCTTGGTCTCGACTATTTGAGGCTACGCGAAGTCAATCCGCGTATTGTCTACTGTTCGGCGCATGGTTATGGCCAGGATGGGCCGCTCGCCGACCGGCCGGCCTTTGACGACATCATCCAGGGCGCCTCCGGCTTTGTAGCGCTCAACGAAATGACCGGCGGCGAAGCCCGGTTTGTGCCGACCTTGGTCGGTGACAAGACCGTCGGCATCACGATGGTCTACGCGGTAATGGCGGCCTTGTTCCAGCGCGAGCGCACCGGCGAAGGCCAAGAGGTCGAGGTCCCGATGCTCGAGACCATGACAGCGTTTGTCATGGCCGAGCACATGGGCGGACTGACCTTTGACCCGCCATTGGGTCCCCCCGGCTATTCGCGCATGCTGGCGCCCGACCGGCGGCCGCATCGCACCGCGGACGGGCACATCTGCATCCTCCCCTACAGCGATCGGCATTGGCGCGATTTCTTTTGCGTCGCCGGCCGGCCGGAGCTGGCCGATGACCCGCGTCTCGCCGATGCGCAGACCCGCAGCCGTCATGTCGCTGAGCTCTACGCGCTGATCGCCGAATGCGTGGAGGGCAACACCACCGCTCATTGGCTGGCCGCGCTCAAATCCGCCGATATTCCCTGTGGGCCGGTCAATCTGCTTGCCGCCTTGCCTGGGGACGAGCAGCTGGCCGCGGTCGATTTTTTTCCGGTATCCGATCATCCGAGCGAAGGCCGCGTTCGCACCGTGCGCCCGCCGGTGCGCTTCAGCGCCGCCGATTGCGCATTACGCCAGCCGGCGCCGCGGTTGGGCGAGCACTCTCGCGAGGTCTTGCGCGAAGCTGGTCTTGGCAAGGCAGAGATCGAGGATCTGGTCGCCCGCAAGATCGCAATCGCTGCCGAATGAGGGGGCGATGCGCCTGACCGAAGAAGAGCAAGCGATGCTGCGCCGGCGAATTCGGCCGGCCGCGGCGCTGGGCGATCGAGCATCAGATCGCGGTTGGCGAGTTCTTCGACGCGGCCGAGTTTGTGCCAGTGTCACAGGCGCACATCATGGCCGATACCGAATCGCTGGGCGAGGCCGGGGTGCGATTTCTGGAAGGCCTTGCGGCGACCCCGGAACCGGAGAGGCAGGTGCGGGTGCCGACGATCACCGATCCCCGCGGCATCGACTTCGCCGTCTATCAGCCGGCTTGGGCAGAGCGAGTGGATGGCGGCGCTGGAACGTCGGGCGATTGACGCGCTGCGCGCTTTTGGCGTGCTGATGACCGACACCTGCATCAATTACCAGACGATCATGCCGCCAATACGCGGCGATCACCTCGCTGATGGGCGACACAGGGGTCGTCATCTATTCGAACAGCGTGCTCGGCGCGCGCAGCAATTTCGAGGGCGGGCCATCGGCATTGGCGGCGGGATTGACCGGCCGCACGCCGCGCTACGGCTATCATCTCGACGAATGCCGGCGAGCGACGCGGCGTTTTCGGCTGGTCAAGAGACCGCGCGACCTCGCCGAATGGGGGGCGGTTGGCGGTCTTGTCGGCGAAGCCTGCGGCTCGTATTGGGAGGTGCCAATAATCGAGGGCGTCGACGATGCTCCGAACTCGGATGCGCTAAAGCATTTTGGCACCGCGGCGGCAAGCTTTGGCTCGGTGGCATTGTTTTATATGCCCGGGATCACCGCCGAGGACGGCGATTTCTCAGCTGCGCCGGTCGCGCCGAGGATGATCGGCCGCGCCGAGATTGACGGCTTTCTCGCCCGCTATGCCGCATCGGGCGACAAGCTCGATGTTGTCGTCTTTGGCGCGCCGCAACTGTCGTTGTTCGAGATCGAGGCGGTGGCGCAGGCGCTCGATGGCCGCCATATTCACCACGACACGACCTTGCTCGTTGCGACCTCGCCCGAGATCAAGCATGCCGCCGATCGTATGGATCTGACCGCGAGGATCGAAACCGCCGGCGCGATCGTCGCGGCTGGAATCTGCTTCTATCAGAGCTATGCCCGCGAAATGGCCGAAGCCAATGCCTGGGTGCGGCTGATGACCAATTCAGCGAAGCTCGTCAACATCATCGGCGGCTACGGCTACCGCCCGACCCTCGCAACGCTGGAACATTGTATCGACTCGGCCGTGGCCGGCCGCGTGCTGTAATGCCGCCGCTATTTTACCCGCCCCATGATGGCCTTGTGCGCCGGGCGCGAGCGCCCCATCGTAAGTCGCGACGAGCCGACGAGAGCTGAAATCATGTTAACGATCGAGATCGAACGCGAAGATGATGGCCGCTGGGTTGGCGAAGTCCCCGAGCTACCGGGGGTATTGGCCTACGGCGCGACCGAGGACGAAGCTCGCAATAAGGTAGCGGCACTTGCTCTTCGCGTCATTGCTGATCGAATTGAAAATGGCGAGCCAGCCCCAATCGAGGCCCGCGATTTATTTGCGACGACGTGAGTGCCTGGGCCTCTACAAGAGCCGGCCGGGTTTTGCGGGCGCTTTATCGCCTTGGGTGGACCCTCAAACGACAGACCGGTTCGCACCGTACGCTGTCGCGTCCGGGGTGGCCAAATTACGTATTTGCGTTTCGTGAGAATGAAGAGCTTGGGCCGCGCATGCTCGCCCGCATTGCTCGACACACCGGTCTTCGACCCGATGATCTTTAGCTAACGCCGATCCTGCTACACTGTCACAAGGGGATCGGGCCCGCGGTGACCGGCACGGCGCTGGTGGCTGCCGACAACTTCTCGGCGCGCTACGATCTCGACCGCATCAAAGGCGTTTTCTCGCGCCCCGGCCATAAGCTCGCCGGCGAAAACTATGTCGACCGCATCCTCGTGCTCGATCAAGCCAAAGGTGGGGTCGCCACTGCCTGGATGCTGCATGAAATGGCGGCGCGGAGGATCGTGCCGCGAGCGCTGATCTTCAACCGGGTCAACCCGATCCTGGCGCAGGGTGCGGCATTCGGTGATGTCGCCTTGGTCGATCGCTTCGCGGATGGCGACGTCACGAGCCTGTTTCTCAGTGGTGACGAATTGCGCGTCGACCCCGCCGCCGGCCTCGTCGAAATCCTGAACCGCGATGGATAGGGCTTTTCGTTAAAAGCACCATATTCCGGTCCAAACGGGAGCTGGGAGCCGGAATATGTCGACAACCTATCGCTATACGCTGCCGGTCGAGCAGACCGAGTGGAAATTCGACGGCAACACCGAGACCTGCTTTACCTGGGAATATGACGAGCCGCGTGAGGCGCTGCTGCAGCTCTATGCCAAAGGCAAGAAGCAGCAATGGGATGCGGCCGAGCGGATCGACTGGTCACTCGACCTCGATCCGGAAAACCCGATGCTGCTCGACGACCGGGTGATTCAAATATACGACACCGATATTTGGAACCGGATGACCGACAAGGAAAAAAGCCGGGTTCGTCATCACCTGCAAGCCTCGACAATCTCGCAGTTCATGCATGGCGAGCAGGGCGCGTTGATCGCGACGGCGAAGATCGTTCAGACCGTGCCGGAGCTCGATGCGAAATTCTATGCAGCGACCCAGGTCATGGACGAGGCCCGGCACGTCGAAGCTTACTCGCGGCTGTTGCACGAAAAATTCGAGCTCGCCTATCCGATCACACACGGGTTGAAGACGCTTCTCGAAGACGGGCTCACCGACAGTCGCTGGGATATGACCTATTTGACAATGCAGATCCTGATCGAAGGTCTTGCATTGGCGGCGTTCCAGCGCATCCGCGACCAGGCGCAAAATCCTCTCGCCGCGGCGGTCAATGCGTATGTCATGCAAGATGAGGCGCGGCATGTCGCGTTCGGCCGACTGGCATTGCGCGACTATTACCCGAAGCTCAGTGACGCCGAGCGCAAAGAGCGCGAAGACTTTGTCGTCACCGCCTGCTGGCATATGCGCGACCGTTTTAATCAACGGGAGGTCTGGGAACGGCTCGGTCTGCCGGTTGCCGAATGCCTCGACATCGTCGATCGATCCGAGGCGATGAATGTGTTTCGCAGTCGGATTTTCAGCCGCATTGTCCCGACCGTGAAGGATATCGGGCTATGGGGGCCGCAAGTGCGTGAGGCGTTTGCAGCGATGGGCGCGATTGAGTTCGCCAATATCGATGCCGCCGCGCAATTGCAGAATGACGCCCGCGTCGCCGAAGAATTCGATGCCGGCCTGCGCCTGCGCGATGCGGGCGCGGGAGCCGCAGATTAGCCCGCCATCACCAATTCCAGCACCCCATAACGGCAGCGATCGGCTGGCCGAGTTCAGCTCGGTTCTGTCTCAGCCGCAAAGCAACGCGACCTTCGCCGAAGGCAACAAGCGACGAAGTGCAGCAAGCGCTGCCTGAAAGCGAGTTTGAGCAAGCTGAGGCGTCTTAACCGGCGAGGGACGTCGCGGTGAGCGCCGCCCCTACCCCTCCGGCAACCCGAAAACTTCTTCCGGGTGATAAAGACCGCGTACCGGGTGAAAGCCGAGCGAAACCAGAGGTCGTGGGCAGATCTCGGCGAAAGCGGCCGAGGTCAGCAACGGCCGAAGCAGGCGCTTGGTCAGTCCCTCGATCCGCGAGGCGAGGTTGACGGCGGGGCCGATCACCGTGAAATCGAGCCGATCGGCGGCGCCGACATTGCCATAAATGACTTCGCCCAGATGCAATCCGATGCCGATCCGCAGTTCGGGCATGTTGCGTGCCAGGCGCGATTGGTTAACCGTTGCAAGCCGCTCTAGCCCCTCGGTCGCCGCTTCGAGCGCACGCAGGCTGGACGGCGCAAAATCCTCATCATCCTCGGCCGGAAAGATCGATAAGACGCCGTCGCCCATGAATTTCAGGACCTCGCCCTTTCTCTCTTCGACGGGCGAGACGACTGCGTCGAAGTATTCGTCCAGCAACTCGATGACGTCGTCGCCGCCCAGCCGGTCCGAAAGACCGGTGAAGTCGCGCATGTCGGTCATCATAATGACGGCGCGCAGGCGCTCGCCTTGTGCGCGGAAAATCTGCCCGGCGAGGATGCGCCGCCCCGCCTGCGGCCCGAGATAGGTGTCGAGCAGATTGCCGCTGATCCGGCGCACCGCGCGCGCGTCGATAATAGCGGCCAGGGCCGGGTTGATGTCTTCGAGCTTGGCGATATCGGCGTCGCTGAATCCACCGGGACGGTCGGTTCCCCAAACCACGGTCGGAAAGCGGCGGAAGGTGCGGTTCAATGCCAGCGCGAAATAATCCGTGCCGCCGGCTTGGCGGATCTTTTCCAGCAGCGGAAACTCGGGGATCGGACGGTCGAGCCGATGGCGCACCGGCGTACCCCGCTCGGACGTTGTGCGGATCGGGCTGAGCTTGTACTCGTCGGTTTCCTCGGAGCCGTGCAGGATGCGATAATCCTCGATTACCTTGCGGTCGCGCCACCAGCGCGCGCCGACACCACGGATCTGCGGATGAAGCGTGCCGATATGCAGGCTCGCACGCCACAAGGGCACGCCATCGCCAAGGAGGCGCCAGCATAGCTCGTCAAAAAGCTCGATCTCGCTGTCGATTTGCGGACCGTCGACGAGAAGCCAACGGTCGACCTCGCCCCCCAGTATCGGAGCGCCGAGCCCGGTGTAGACCCCTTCGATACGAAAGAATTCTTCGCCGCTGGTTTGCGGGACGGGCTGCGTCGGCAGCACCAGGCTTTGATCGGCTGGCAGGTTTGTATCCATTTATACGCTGAGGGTAGCCGGAAGGGCCGATGGCAGTGGTGACCACGAGTTAAATAGGCGCGCTCGCGCAGTTTACGACCGCGAGAGCTTTTTGTTGACGCCGCGCGTGGTCTACCTTGTCTTGGCAACATAATGATCAGGCGGAGAACATCCATGCTGGCGTTTACCACCCGACCCGAGATCCGCGGCACCTTTGGCGCCGTCGCCTCAACCCACTGGCTCGCTTCTGCGGTCGGCATGAGCATTCTCGAAAAGGGCGGCAACGCCTTTGACGCCGCGGCGGCGGCCGGGTTCACCTTGCAGGTCGTTGAACCGCATCTGAACGGCCCGCTTGGCGAGGCGCCGATCCTGGTATGGAGCGAGGCGGCGCGCCGATGCGAGATGATCTGCGGCCAGGGCACCGCACCCGCCGCCGCGACGATCAGCCGCTTTCGGGATCTGGGGCTTGATCTGATCCCCGGCACCGGCCTGCTCGCGGCGGCGGTCCCAGCCGCATTCGGCGCGTGGATGCGCCTGATGCGCGATTGGGGAACCATGCCGCTCGCCGAGATCCTGGCGCCGGCGATCTCCTACGCCGAAAACGGCTATCCGCTGGTCGAGCGCATCAACGCGACGATTTCGGTAATGAGCGAAATGTTCCGCCGCGAATGGCCGAGTTCGGCCGCCGTCTATCTGCCGCAGGGACAGCCGCCGGCTCCAGGCCATCTATTTCGCAATCCGGCGCTCGCCGCAACCTATCGCCGGGTGCTCTCCGAAGCCGGTGATGGCACCCGCGAAGGCCAGATCGAGCGCGCCCGCGCCTGTTGGTACGAGGGCTTTGTCGCGGAGGCGATCGACCGGTTCTGCCGTAATGAAAAAGTGCTCGATGCGTCGGGCCGCCGACATGGCGGCCTGTTGACCGGCGACGACATGGCGCGCTGGCGAGTTCCGGCCGAGACACCGCTGTCTGTTGACTATCGCGGTTATACTGTATTCAAGGGCGGCCCCTGGAGCCAGGGCCCGGTGTTGCTGCAGACCTTGGCGCTGCTGCAGGGATTTCGACGTCGCTAGTCTCGACCCGCTTGGTCCCGAGTTTGTCCACATTGTCGTCGAATGCCTTAAGCTCGCGCTGGCCGATCGCGAGGCATGGTACGGCGACCCCGATTTTGTCGAGGTGCCGATGTCGACCTTGCTGTCGTCCAGCTACAACGATGCGCGGCGACGCCTTATCGGTGACCGGGCTTCGCTGGAGTTATGCCCGGGCCGCCCCGACGGCCGCATGCCGCGCTTACTGGTCGGCGGGCATGAGGCGGCCATCGGCATCGCGGGAGTTGGCGAGCCGACGATTGCCGGGATCGGCGAACCGACTGTCAACGAGCAGGGTCTCGTTGCCGGTGACACTTGCCATCTCGACGTGATCGACCGCTGGGGCAACATGGTCTCGGCGACCCCATCGGGCGGCTGGCTGCAAAGCTCCCCGGTGATCCCCGAACTCGGCTTTTGCCTCGGGACGCGGATGCAGATGTTCTGGCTTCAGGAGGGGCTGCCGTCGAGCCTCGAACCCGGCAAGCGCCCGCGCAGCACTTTGTCGCCGTCGATGGCGTTCAAGGACGGCGAGCCCTACATCGCCTTTGGCACCCCGGGCGGCGATCAGCAGGATCAATGGTCGACGCTGATGCTGGTGCATCATCTCGATCACGGCATGAATTTGCAGGAAGCGATCGATTGCCCGGCCTTTCACACCGAGCACCAGCCGAGTTCGTTTTATCCGCGTGCTGCCCGGCCGGGCGTGGTGGCGATCGAAGGCCGCTTCCCGGAAGCGACTCGCGCCGCCTTGGCCGAGCGCGGGCACCACCTGGTCGTCGGCGGGCCGTGGTCGGAGGGCCGCCTCTCCGGCTGCGCCCGCGAACAAACCGCGGAGGGCACGATCATTAAGGCCGCCGCCAACCCGCGTGGCATGCAAGGCTACGCCATCGGCCGCTGACCGCCACGACCGCGGGAACGTGCGCGTAATTTCTCAGCTCCCCCGATCTTGGTGGATCGGGGCGGCGGCTGTCGCCTTGCTGATGACGCGGCCGGTGCTCGCGGCGGAGGGGGTCGAGACTCTGCTCCACGAAACCCACTGGGGCGAAACCTCCGACGCCCTGGTGCGCCAATTCGGGGCGGCGTCGACGCGGCTGCCGCAGTCGCTCGATTTCGGCGACAGCTATGTCGATGTCGTCCTCCGGGGCGACACCCTCGGCGGGGTGCCGGTCGTGGTCTTTTTCCAGATGGACAAGGCGACGCATGGCCTCAAACGCATCCAGCTCGAGCCGATGGGTCATCAGATCAATCCGCCGGCGTTTCGCGCGATCGTTGCCGCATTGCACGGCGAGTACGGCCAACCCACGCAGACTTGCGTAACACCGCCTGTACCTTCGGCGGGGTATCAGGCGGCAGTTGAGGAGCGCTGGCGGCGTGACGGTGCGGTGATCAGCGCGATCTTTCGCGACACCACGTTGCAGGCGTTCGAAGGCTGCGTTTATGGGCCCGCAAGCGGCTGGTGCGGGCTTCACGGTCAAATCTTGGTTCGCTTCTCGCCGGCATCCGCTGCCGCCGGCGCCTGCCTCGCCGCAGCGCATACGGATACGCACTAGGGCGCGCAGGACAGATTGGTGCCGGTGACGAACGCCGCCGAACCCGAAGCACCCGGTGGCGGGCAGAGCAGCCATGCCGGCGCGGCATTGGACCCGGCAGCGCCCGAAGCGGCCGGACCTGAACTTGCAGCGCTCGGACCCGAGGTGCCGGCCCGGGAGGAACCGGCCCTGGCCCCGCCCGCAGCAGAAACGGCTGTCCCCGACCCCGATTGGGCCGTTGTGGTCCTGGCGGCAGTCTGCGCGGCTGCTGGGGCCGCCCAAATTGCCAAAAGCAGCAGAACCATCGGAGCGGCGGCGGATCGGATAGGGGCAGCGCAACTCGCAGGGGCTGACCGGGGCGCGGCGGCGGTGTAGTATCGGGGCATGGCGAGGCTCAGTGTAAACCTCAATAAGATCGCGTTGTTGCGCAATTCGCGGCGGACCGGGGTGCCCGATGTCCTGCGCTTTGGCCGCATTGCGCACGTTGCCGGGGCGGACGGGTTGACGATGCACCCGCGTCCCGACGAGCGCCACATCCGCCGCGACGACGTACTCGGGGTAGCCAAGATGATGGAGCCTTGGCGGCCGGGTTTCGAGCTGAACATTGAAGGCTACCCCGACGAACGCCTGCTCGACCTGCTCGATGAGGTAAGGCCGGAGCAATGCACTCTTGTACCGGATGCGCCCGGAGTTCTGACCTCGGAAGAGGGATGGAAGCTCGGTCCCGATGATCGCGCGATTGTGCTGCCGGCCCTTGCCGCGCTGAAACAGATCGGCGCGCGCGCGATCCTGTTTGTCGATCCCGATCCGGCGATTGTCGAGCGGGTGCGCGATACCGGCGCCGACGGCATCGAGATCTACACAGGGGGCTATGCCGCAGGATTTCGCACCGGCGCGCCCGAGGCCTTACGTGAGGCCTGCGCCGCCACCGCGCATCGCGCCGAAGAATTGGGTCTGGTCGTGAACATTGGACACGACCTGAACCTCGACAATCTGCCACCGCTGGTCGCGGCAATGCCGGGCGTTGCCGAGGCTTCGATCGGGCATGAGCTGACGGCCGACGCCTTGGTCATGGGCTTTGCCGCGGCTGTTTGTGCTTATCGGCAGGCGCTGAATGGCGGCGTTGTCCGCTGACCATCCGGGCAGATCCGAGCGGAATACCGGCGATCGCCCGGTTTGTCGCTGTGTTATAGTATAAACAGTCGGGGGTGGGACAAGCGGGGATGGCCGACAGGGGCGGTTGGCTGTCCGAGGCGTCAGGGTGTCGGCGGCGATGAGATATGTGACACGAGTGCTGCAGCCCGGCGAGACCATCGTACACGATGCGGGGCTGCACTGGGTCATCTTTACCCGCGCGATCATCGCGGCAATCATCTGCCTGATCCTGGTGGTCGCGGCGATGTACGTCGCCGGTAGCCAGACCCAGTATCTGAGCCTCGCACTATGGATCGCGGCTGCGATCTTTGGTCTGTTCACGCTATCGACTGCAATTGGCGCGCTGATCCGCCGAGCCAGCACGGAATTCGCAGTCACCGATCACCGCGTCATCTACAAGACCGGGTTGTTGGGGCGTCACACTCTCGAGATGAACCGCTCAAAGGTCGAGAGCGTTGATGTCGACCAGTCGATCCCGGGCCGCTTTTTCAATTACGGAACGATCGTCGTTCGCGGCACCGGCGGCAGCCTCGAACCAATCCGTTATGTCGCCGATCCGTTGCGGTTCCGCAGCTATATCACCGCCGGTGATCTTGCCCGGGTTTAGCGCTCGTCTGGATCGGCTAGCGCGATTGTAAACACCTCGGCAAGGGCGGGCGGCGTTGCCGGGGTGCGGCCTTTCTGACATGATCCGCCGAGGCCACGGAGCCTATATGATAATAGTGTTGCAGAGCGGAACCGGGTTTGATGCTGTTTGATCTCGGCTGGTCGGAGATCCTGCTGATCGGAACGGTGGCGCTCGTCTTCATCGGGCCCAAGGATCTGCCCAAGGCGATGCGTGTTGCCGGATTTTGGGCGCGCAAGGCCCGCACCTTGTCGCGTGAATTCCAAAACAGCATCGACCAGATGATCCGCGAAGCCGAACTCGATGAGATGCGGCAACAATTAAAAAAGGCCGCGGATCTCGATCTGAATAAGGAATTCCACAACACGATCGACCCGACCGGAAGTCTTCGGGAGAGCCTGAGCCCGCCCGAATTACCCGATTTTTCGGCAACGGCTCCGGTCCGGGAGCCGGCTGTCGGCGCCAGCAGTGAAGCGGTGGCGACAACGTCGCTGACGGCCGAAGCGGCGCCTGCAAACGCCGAGACGGCGGGTTTTCACCAGACGTTGGCAACCGAGCCGGTGCCGATGGTGGCCGGGCCCGAATCCGAGCCGGACGAGCCCCCCCTGAGGCCGGGCGGATGCCGCCGACGGCCGTGCCAGCAGAGCACGGCGATCACGGCTTCGCGCCGCCCAAACCGTAAGTCGGACCGTGAGCGACGACGATCGCGAGGCCGAGCTCGAAGCCGGCCGGATGCCGCTTCTCGATCACCTGATCGAGCTGCGCAACCGGCTGATGTGGTCGATCGGCGCCATCATGGTGGCGTTTCTGGTCTGCTACCAGTTCAAGGTCCGGATATACGGTTTTTTGGTGCACCCGCTGGCAGTCATCTTTGAGGGTCAGACCGGCCGGCATCTGATCTACACTAGCCTGACCGAGGCGTTCTTTACTTACGTCAAGGTCTCGTTCTGGGCGGCATTGTGCATCGCCTTTCCGATTATCGCCGCGCAAATCTGGAAGTTTGTCGCTCCGGGACTTTACACGAAAGAAAAGCGCGCCTTTTTCCCTTATTTGTTTGCGACCCCAGTGCTGTTCTTGATGGGGGCGTCACTCGCCTATTTTGTCGTTATTCCCTATGCTTGGAGGTTCTTTGTCAGCTTCGAGTTACCGGGCGGACCGGGCACCTTACCGATCGTCCTCGAAGCTAAGGTCAACGAGTATTTGTCGCTTATTATGACCTTGCTGTTCGCGTTCGGAGTGGCATTTCAATTGCCCGTCTTGCTGACCCTGATGGCGCGCGCCGGGCTCGTCACCGCGGCCGGGCTCGCATCCAAGCGCCGCTACGCCGTCGTGATCATGTTTGTCGTCGCCGCGGTGCTGACGCCGCCCGACATAATCAGCCAGACCAGCCTCGCCATTCCGCTGATCGTACTGTTCGAGCTCTCAATCATCTCCTGCCGTCTGGTCGAAAGAGCGCGCGCCAAGCGCGAGGCCGAGGAGGAAGCCGAACTCGCCGGCAAAGGCACCCCCGCCACCGGCGAATGACGCTGGGGACGTGTGTCTCCGAACACGAGGAAAACATTGCCAACGCGAGCTCTGGGCAAAAGTATTCCCGTTTGAGCTTCCCCTTTCCGATCTCCACTTGTCATACCGGCGAAGGCCAGTACCCATGGCCGCCGTGGATCCCGACTTTCGTCGGGAAGACGACACTGGGGTCCACTTGTCAGATTATAGCTAGACTACCCAGCGCTCCCGCAGGCCGGTGATGGCGGCGGCGTCGTAGCCGAGTTCGGCGAGAACGGCGTCGGTGTGCTGACCCTGATCGGGGGTCGGGCGCAATGCGTCGGGCTGCGGATAGGCGCTCAGATGGATCGGCTGACCGACCATTTTCTGCGCGCCGAGTTTGGGATTGTTGACTGGCTTCGCAATGCCGAGATGCTGCACCTGCGGGTCGGCAAAGGTCTGGTCGATGGTGTTGATCGGGCCGCACGGCACGCCGACTTTGGTCAAGAGCTCGACCCAGTAGGCGTTCGGGTGGCGGCGCATAATCTCGTTCAAATGCGCGATTAGCGCCTGCCGGTTTTTGGCGCGCGCGACGACAGTTGCGAAATCGGGATTTTCGAGCAAGTCCCGCGCGCCTGCCGCCTCGCAAAACCGCCGCCACAGATTGTCGCCCGAAGCAGCGATGTTGATAAAGCCGTCGGCCGTCTCGAACATGCCGGTGCCGGGTGAGGTCGGGTGGAAATTGCCCTCCTGGCCGGCGACCTCGCCTTTCATCAAATAGCGCGCCGCCTGAAAGTCGAGAATGTAGATTTGCGCTTCGAGCAGCGAAGTTTGCACCCATTGGCCCTCGCCGGTGCGCTCGCGCGCCAGTAGGGCGAGCACGATCCCGTAGGACAGCAGCAGCCCGGCAGAAGTGTCGTTGATCGCGATGCCGACCCGCACCGGCCCTTGACCCTGATGGCCGGTGATCGACATCAGCCCGCCCATCCCTTGCGCGATCTGATCGACGCCGGCGCGCCCGGCATAGGGGCCGTCCTGGCCAAAACCGGAAATGCTGCCGTAAACAATGCGTGGGTTGATCTTTTTGACCGCCTCGTAGTCGATGCCGAGCCGGTGCTTCACATCCGATTTGTAATTCTCGACGATGACGTCGGCGCGGCGCGCCAGCTGAAAGAAGATGCCGAGACCTTCCTTGGTCTTCAGGTTCAAGGTCATCGACCGCTTATTGCGGTGCAGATTCTGAAAGTCAGGACCGTCGCGTCGGCTGCCCGTCGCGTCGACCTGCTCGCCTGGCAGCTCGATCTTGATCACTTCGGCGCCCCAATCGGCGAGCTGTCGCACCGCTGTCGGGCCGGCGCGATGCGCGGTCAAGTCGATCACAAAGAAATCATTGAGCGGTAAGGGCGAGGCTGGGGTCGACATCGGCGGGGTCTTTCGGTTGGCAGCGACGAAGATTGCAAAATAGCCGAAGACGGTTGCTGTCGCGATTATTCGCCGGGGCCCTGGCGAAAGACGGTATCGGCGATTTGCCGCTGAGTTGGAGAGAGGCTGGCGTACAATGCCTGAAGCGCCGGCAGCATCCGCTTCATCCCGTCGATTTCCTGCTGGCCATAGTGGATCGCAAGGCGGAGCCCCTCCACTGCGTTTGCGTTTGTCGGGGGTGACGCACTCGACATCGTTTGCGCATTCTGTCGCATGATGTTGGCGAGCGCCTGGAATTGCGGCTCTTGCGCCGGCGTGATTAGCAGCCGCTGATGCAGCTGGGCGAGGTTGGCCTCGAGATTTGGCGCGGGCGCTGCGGGGGCCTGCGCCAGCATCACCGGGCGCGGTGCGGCTGAGGGCACCGGGCTGCCCTCGGTCAGCGCGGCTCGCGAGACTGCCGCCGCGCTGAGCAGCAATGCGGTTGCCAGTCCCGCCACGACCGCCGGCCTACCCGCCTGCGAGTTCGACAGCAACATGGGATATCTCTTCGGTCCAAGAGGGTGGTAGGGATGCACCCAGAAAGCGACAGTTTCAAGACCTCTCGATGCTGCCCCTGATGTCTGAGCGGCAGCACATTCGTATTCCGCGCGTCGGCGGGCGAGCAGCAAGGTCGAACAGGCGGCTAATCGATGATAAGCGGCTTCGTGCCATGACAGGATGATGGGCGACGATCTCTCTTCGCACGCGATGCATTTCGGCCGGTTTTGATTTATCGGGCGGGCCGTTTGTATCGCAAAGCCGTAATGCCTAAAGTATGGCTATGACGATGGTAATGACCTCGTCGCAGCCCTCGCGGCGGCGAGCGATCGTGTTCGCCGCGGTTTTCCTGCCGGCGGTTATCGCCAGTCTGGTCTATGTGTATACCCGTCCGCCGGAATACCGTGCGGTTGCGAGATTGCAGATCTCGCCGGCGTCGGTGGTAACGCAGCCGGCCGAAGCGACAGACACGCCAACCCTGGCGCCCGATCCCCAAGCTTTCTTATCAGAAGTACAGGCGCTCACGAGCCGCCCGGTGCTAAAGGATGCAGCCCAGCACCTCAAAAATAATGGCGCTCTGCCGGATTTGGGGTCTGACCCGCTCGCTTCCATGCAGCAAATGCTGCGCGCCGAGCCGGTCGAGGGAACCCAGATCGTGCGCCTTTCGGCGGTAGGTCTTCAGCGGGAGTTCGTCCCGCTGCTCGTCAACACCGTGGTCCAGACATATGAGCAGCACGTTGCCGATGCTTACAAAGAATTTGCCGCCGCAAATTCGAGCGAAGTCAAGGATGAAATTGGCAAGCTCGACAAAGAAGTGACGACAAAGCGGCAGCAAGTCGAGGGGTTTCGTCAGCAATACGACATCGTGTCGATCGAGCACAAAGAGAACGACGTTCTCGCCAACATCGAGGGGCTGAGCCGTTCCTACACGCTCGCCAACGAAAAGCTGGCCCAGGCGCAGGGCCATTTGCAGGCCTTGAGAGCTTCGGTCGCGGCCGGAAAGGCGGTGTTCCGCGCCAAGGATGATCCAATCCTCTCTGGCCTCGAGCAGCGTGCTTCGGTATTGCGCGGACAATGGCACGAGCTCGAGCGCAAATTCACCCCTGATTATCTTGCATTGGATGATGACGCGAAATCGCTCAAAGCGCAGCTCGATGATCTCGAAACTCAGCTGCAATCGAGGCACGGACAGAGTGAGCGGGATGCGCTTACCGAGGCGCAGCAGGATTTATCCTCCGCCCAGACCGAGGTCTCCAGGTTGCGCCAGGACGTCGCCGACAATCAAAAGCAGGCCGAGCAATTTTCAACGCATCTCAACGAATACAAGGCGATGCGTGAGGATCTCGATCACCTCGAAGGAATGCGCCGCGCCGCGCTCGACCACCTGACAAAACTGCAAGCAAGTGCCCGCGAGCGAGCCCCGCGCGTGCAGCTGGTCGAGGCCGCCGCCGCGAGCCAGGAGCCATGGCGACCGAATTACACGCTTGACGCGGCGCTCGCTGTCGCCGGGTCGCTTGGCCTGGGCCTTTTTGCCGCTTGGTTTGCCGACTTTATCGCGGGCCCTTCGCCGGCGCCGCTGCCGTCACCTTTCCTGCAATATGCGTGGGCCCCGGCATTGGCGGGACACGAGGCTATGCGGCCCCCGCTGCTCGCTGCTCCAGATCTCGCGCGGCTTCCCGCCCCCGAGCCGCCGCCGCGAGAGCTGGCCAATTCGGAAATCGCCGCTCTCGCCACGGCAACGACGGATGATGCAAGGCTGATCGTGGTCGGGCTATTGATGGGGATGACGGTCCAGGAACTCGTCGCGCTGGATTGGGACAAAATCGACTTGTCCGCCGGAACAATTCACATCGGCGGCGGATCGGCCCGCGACCTTTCATTGCAGGAGCCGTTTCGCGGGATGCTTGCCGACCGCCATGAACAGCAGCCGAACCCATCAGGAACCGTTCTTCATGGCGCGGATGGCCGGTCTCTGGCGGCTGACGAGGTCGCCCGAACGGTTCTCTTTGGAGCCTATGATGCCGGCCTCGACCGTCCGCAAGAGGTTACGGCCGAGGCGCTCCGCTACACCTATCTGAGCTTCCTGCTCGGCCAGGGAATCCGCGCTGCCGATATCGGCCGGATCGCCGGCGACATCCCGCAGAACGAGCTGATCGCCTACATGCAACTGAATTCGCCGACGGCGCGACGCCCGCTCGATCAGATCGAGCGCGTCCACCCGGGACTGCGCGAGCTTGTCGGCATCGGCTAATGCGGCCGGGCGGTGGGCAATCGGCATATCGCATCGATCCCGCAGAACAGGTGCGCAATCAGGAGCTATTCGAACACCTCGTCGGCTTGCGCGAGAAGGGAAGGGGGGACCGTAACGCCGAGCGCTTTTGCCGTTTTCAGGTTCACTGTCAGGTAGTAGCGCGTCGGCTGCTGTACTGGAATATCACTGGGTTTCTCGCCGTTCAGGATTTTGTCCACATACACGGCCGCGCCACGCCAGAAGTCCGCCGGGTTCGGAGCGTAGGATACTAGCCCTCCCTTCTGCACGTATAGCCGCTCAAAATACATCGCCGGCAGCCGATAATGTGCCGCGAGACCAATGATCTTCGCGGAATTGGTAAACTCAATCGGTCCGTTCCAGATTTGGATCGCGTCCGCACCCTCGGTGTACGCTTTCTCGAAAGCTGTCTGGTATTCGTCCGCTTTACTCGCTTCGACCACAACTAGCTGCACTCCTAGCAGTCGCGCGGCCTCGGGGAGCTTTGGCAGCGCCAGTTGGTGCATTTGGTATGTGGGATTCATCAACACGGCGATCCGTGACGCCTGCGGATCTAGCTGTTTCAGGATTTCGAGCTGTTTTGCGATGAAAGCTTTGGGGTCAAGCGTCGCGAGCCCGGTAACATTGCCGCCCGGCCGCGCCAGGCTTTTAACCAGACCGAGTGCGACGGGGTCGGCTACGGCGAGAAAAACCATCGGAATCGTGGGAGCAAGCGCGTGAATCACGACTGCAGAATTGCTCGTCGTAGTGACGATAAGCTCTGGACTTAAAGCAACCAGCTCCGCCAGGAGCGCCGGAATCCGATCGGTCTGGCCTTGGAAGAAGCGATACTCGACATCGAGATTCCGCCCCACGACATAGCCGCGCTCGCGCAATCCCTCTTCCCAAGCCTGCATCCTCTCGGGGTCCCTTATGTTCGCGAGAAACCCGATGTGATGAACCGGCTGCTGGCCATGGGCATGCGACGCAATCAAGAAAAAGCTCGCCGCAATCAGAGCGAACGCGCGGTGGCGGATCATGGATCACCTCGATTCGAGTAAACAGTCCACCCACTGCGTAGATTTGGATAAGAGACTACGCTATTTCCGACGCTTGGAAGGAACCACTACACTCGGCGAGAGCGGGGTCATTACCTTTGCTCACTACCGGCTGGAGCGCGGCTTGCCGCCGAGAGGGGCTCGCCCAGAGCGTCGGCGCTCCTGGGTCAGCCGGGGGCGGCACCCTGCGTCGCGGTCTCCATCATGTAGAGCGACTGGCTTGCGGCCATGAACAGGCGGTCGCGCTTGGGGCCGCCGAAAGTGAGATTGGCGCACACCTCGGGCAGGCGGATGCGGCCGATCAGCTTGCCCGATGGATTGAACACCAGCACCCCGGCATAGCCGAGCAGTGCGTTGGAGCTGCACCAGAGATTGCCAAAGACATCGGCGCACATATCGTCGGGCCCGCATTTGACCCCGTCCACCATCATGTCGGTGAACAGCCGCTTGTTGCTCAGCTTTGCACCGTCGAGATCGAAGGCATAGATGACCCGCTGCCCGCCGGGCCCGGTATCGCCCGGACCCTTGCCGGTGCTGATCAAGTAGAATGTCCTGTGATCAGGCGAAAAACACAGGCCGTTCGGATCGGGGACTACCTCCTCCGGGACCATGACATCGAGCCTGCCGCTCGGGTCCCAGCGGTAGGTGTTGGTCGGCAATTCCCGCTTGCGCCCGCCGATCACGCCGGCGTCGGGTGCGCCGATGCGCGGGTTTAAGATCCCCTGCGGGTTGGCGGGGCCGCCGGCCTCGTCCGGGTGACCCTCGGCGATCTGATCGCCGTAGCCGGGGTCGGTGAACCAGATGCTGCCGTCGGGATGCGGCGCCACGCCGTTGGGCGAATTCAGCGGTTTGCCGTCGTATGAATTGGCGATCACCGTCAGCGTCCCGTCGTGCTCCCAGCGCACGAGGCGCCGCGTGAAGTCCTCGCACGACAAGAGCCTGCCTTGAAAATCGAAGGCATTGCCATTGGCATTGTTGGACGGCCGCCGAAAAGCGGTCACCCGGCCGTCATCCCAGATGTAGCGGTAGAGGGTGTTGCCCGAGACATCGCTGAAGACGAGATATTGGCCCTGGTTCGACCAGGTTGGTCCTTCCGCCCACAGCGCCCCGGTCCATACCCGGTAGATGGCGCCCTGTGCCCGCCTCAACGGGATGAAGGACGGATCGACGACGATCACATCGGGGTCGGGATAGATCGACGGATGCTCCCGGCTCCAGTCGCGCGGCGGGTTGGTGATGACGCTCGCCGGTTTGCCGAGCTGGGCGTTCGGCGGCGTGGACGCAGGCTGCTGTGCCGATGCAGGCCGGCGTCCCAGCGCCGCCGTCCCGGCAATCCCGGCGCCTGCCGCCAACATCATGCGCCGTGAAAATGATTGCCGGCATGCCGACTGTGTCGTCATGATTTCCTCCCGCAGTTCTTGTTGCCGATTGTGGCTGGGTCTCAGCCGCCGGGCAATCTCGGTTGAAGATCTTTTTGACAGCCATGCGGGGGCGGCAAGCCATGCTGGCGATTTCACGGTGCGCGGTCGTGGTGCAGCCCGTGCTACACTTTATACAAGAAAAAGAGTTGATCCGGGTTCCAGCAACGAAAGGGATAGCGATGGCGTATGACCTGCTGATCAAGAACGGGCGTATCGTCGACGGTTCGGGCATGCCGGCCTTCCGCGGCGATGTCGGCATAAAGGACGGCAAGATCACCGAGATCGGCAAATTGACCGGTCCGGCGACGCGCACAATCGATGCCGAAGGCCACGTCGTCGCCCCCGGCTTTATCGACAATCATTGTCACTACGACGCGCAGGTCACCTGGGACCCACTGTGCTCGTTCTCCTGCGATCACGGCGCCACCACAGTGATTTTCGGCAATTGCTCGCTGTCCTTGGCGCCGGTGCGCAAGGGCAAGGAAGACCGTCTTGCCGAGTTTCTGTCCTATGTCGAAGCAATCCCGATGGAGGTATTGCGCACGCTCGAATTCGGCTGGGAGACCGTGCCTGATTATCTCGACCAGCTCGACCATCATCTAGGCGTCAATGTCGGCAATTTGATCGGCCACACCGCAGTGCGCTATTATGTGATGGGCGACGATTGCCAGAAGCGCACCGCCACCGATGACGAGATCAAGCAAATGCAGGATCTCGTGCGCGACGGCATGAAGGCCGGCGCGTTGGGGGTCTCGGTATCGCGCAACCAAGGGCATTACGACCCGCAGGGCGTCCATATCCCGGCGTTGTGGGCCGACGAAAAGGAAATCTTTGCGATCGGCGACGTATTGCGCGAACTCGGCACCGGCATCATCCAATCGGGCGGCGGTAACGGCGCCGAAATGAAGAATGCGCTGATGAGCCGCTTGTCCGAAGCGACCGGCCGCACCGTCGTCTACAACAATCTTAACCAGTCGATGCGTCGTCCAGACGAGTGGCGAAATCAGATGGCGCAGGTCGATGCGACCACGGCCAAGGGCATCCGCGCTTACCCGATGTGCACGCCCAACCGCATCGTCGACAATTTCACGATGCGCAACACCCAGACCTTCCGCGGCTTGCCGGTATGGCACCCGATCTGCCTGTCCTCGCCCGAGGAGATGCTGAAAGCCTATGCCGATCCGGAAATCCGCAAAAAGCTGCACGCCGAAGCGGTCGAGTTCAAGGTCGAGACGCCGCCGCCGGGCATCTGCAAGACCTGGTGGGACTACATGGTGCTGCAGACCGCGGTCCTGCCAAAGAACAAGCAGTACGAAGGCAAGACCCTGGGCGAAATCGCCGAGCTGCAGGGCAAGGGCATCATCGATGCGTTCCTCGACCTCGCAATCGAGGAAAATCTCGACAGCGAATGGCTGCATGGCGAGAACAATGTCGATGACGATGCGGTCGCGAAAATCCTGACTTATCCGAATGCAGTCATCGGTCTGTCCGATGGCGGCGCGCACGTGCAATTCCAGAGCGGGTTCGGCTTTTCAACCCGGCTGCTCGCCGAATGGGTGCGCGAAAAGCAGGTCATGACCCTGGAGCAGGCGGTGCGGCGGCTTACGTTCGACAGCGCCTCGACCTTTGGCCTTTATGACCGCGGCCTGCTGCGGCCGGGCATGGTTGCCGATATCGTGATCTTTGATCCCGACACGGTGAAGCCGTTGCCGCTCGAAGTACTGCACGACTTCCCGACCGGCGCCAAGCGCATCAAGGAGCCCGCCCAGGGCATCATGATGACGATCGTCAACGGCGAAGTCTTGCTCGAAAACGGCAAGCACACTGGAGCGCTGCCTGGCCGCGTCATGCGCAACACCTATTACCGCGGTCTGCACGCCTAGCGGACCGATAATCGCGCCTTGCGAGGACACTCGGCTTCTCTCTTCGCAAAGAAGCCGCGTAGCCTAGTACGTGTAGGCATGAGAAAGGGGCCGGTGGACAACCGGCCCTTTTTTATCGCCACGATCAGCGCGAGGAGGCCAACGGAGGTTTTGGTGGTGTCTCAGTTTGAAATTTGCGTCTGCTCACGCGGCTTATACGGGCCGCGTTTTTTTGGCTGGCTCTCTGCCGCATCGATCAGCGCGACGATATCCTCAATCGTCCATAAGTGATCCGCAACGCCCGCTTCCATCGCGGGCGAAACGAGCAGCGTCTTATGCTGCCGACAGAAGTTGTAGTGCATGAAATGCAGTGAGACCATGTGCGCGTGATTTTCAACGCGCTTACTGAAACCATTAGTCAAGCGCGTGAACCGACGCATGTTCATCCGCATCGTGAGGTTCTGCCGTTCGACGTAGCTGGTCGAAATGAACTGCGGATCGGGGTTGCCGGTGCAGCAAAAGGTCTTCGATCCCTGAATTTCGGCAGGGCTGTAGCGGCTGGCAGGATGGGGAACCTCGCCATAGAGCTTGATGAGTTGGGCATAATCGACATCGGCCCCAAAGCCGGCCTCGACCGCTTCCAGATAGGCGCGATGCCCGTCGCTGGTGACTTGGACCCGGTTCGCGAGCCGCTTCGACAGATCACATACAAACTCGAGCGCGGTCGCGCCGCTGCGGTCGCCGACGCGCCATGATGGCACCAGCTTGGTTTCTGCGTCGAGTGCAACCCAGGTCCAAATGTCGCCTGCATCTTTCGGCGCATTCTTGGCAAGCAGCACATTGCGCTGCTTGCCGTAGGCAAACGCCCAAATTTCGTCAAGCTGGATGCGGCTAAGCTTAAGATTGCGAAATGCTTGGTCCTGATAATCCGAAGAGACTTTGCCCGCATCGATCAACAGCTTCGTTACCGTGTTGATCGAAACGTCGGCAATGCGACTCGCTGAACGCAACGAATTGCCTTCGACCAGCAAATGGAGGATTTGGGTGCGTTTGGGATAAGGCAATTTGTTCATAACGCATAATATGCCTCATTATGCCTTTTCGCTCAAGCATAATGGTTGATTTTGAACATAAACGTTCAAAACCACCGGGCGCGCCACTACACTAAGTGCCGTGCGTCGGTGGCGGTTGAATGGGCGCGCCCGGCAGGACTTAAACCTGCGACCCCACGGTACGAAACGTGTGCTCTATCCAGCTGAGCTACGGGCGCACAGGGATTGAGGTTACGGCCTTGGTCTTCGGCTGAGGTGCTGCAACACCTCGCCGAAGACCCCCGCCCTGCTTGTCCGTCCGGGCGGATTAAGGCAACGGTTACGTTATCTTCTCATAGCCGCTTGCCACACGGTCCACCTCCTATTCCGCTGCTAGAGCAAAAGGATCGGGCGCGTCACCGCCCGGTTCCTCCTCGCCCGCTGGCGGCTTGGCCGCAGCGCGCGGGAGATATCGACCACGAGAGGCTCGCACCGCCTCTCCGGAAATATTGAGGGTCTTAAGAGCCGCGCGGACTTGCCGCTCGTTAGGGCCGCGGCCTATGCGAGAGAAGTGCTCCGCAATCTGGCGGGGTCCGACGCCGTCAGGCGATTTGGATGCAAGTTGGGCCAGTGCCTCTAAGACCGGACCGCTAACAGAACCGTATCCTGTTGCCCGCGCCCTCTGACGCGGCGCGACTTGTTCCGCCAGCGGTACCGAAGATGACCCTTGAATAAGCCCGATAAGACGGTGCCGCTCTGCCTGTACGCCCGCATCAAAGATGCGCCGAGCTAAGGCAAGAAATTCGCCTTCTAGCCGCGCAAAGTCATCATTGGACATGCCCGCTCTCCCGCCATTGCGATTGGGCGTAGCATACCACCAGAATTGGGAATTGCCCAAATTAACGAGCAGTTACCCGATTGGTAAATTGGCGCGCGAAGCTAGAATGCCCGAATTATGGGAGTTGTTCCCATCTTTTGCGGGCTGCCTTTTTGGCTATTTCCCGCCGTTCCTCGGGGGTCAGCCGCTCCGCGCGAGCGATACCTCCCTTCTTTCCGCCGAGCCGACCAAGTTCGACGGCATGTGGATTCTTGGTTGGCTCAATTGGCAAAGCCGCCGAATTGGTAGCATCAACCATCTCTCCCGTGGCGATATCGACGATGCGCTTTGCAAGCTGATTTGGGTCGCGCGGGCGTCTTGGCCGTTTCTCTGTCATGCCTCTCAGTATGGCCCGATGGCCCCACGGGCGCTAGGCTGGCATCAACGGCGATTTGATTTCAAACTTGAGACACCACCGAGGTTTTGAATCCCTAGGTCGACAGCTATAACCCACTCGCAATTATCTTGGCAGAGAGGGAGTCAGTATGGCGAGCGGATCGGCGGCCGATCGACTGACGGTGCACGGGATCGAACTTGAAGTTCTGCGCCGCGGGACAGGCCGCCCGATTTTGTTATTGCATGGTTTTGATACGGTTGATCCCGAGGCGCCGTTTCTCAACCGCCTCGCCGGGCATGGCGAGATTGTGGCGCCTTCCTCGCCAGGCTTTGGCAATTCACCACGGCCAAAAGATTTCGACACAGTTTACGATCTCGTGCATCTATATCTCGCGACGATCCAAGCAATGCCGGGCGACAAGATAACCGTGCTCGGCTTTTCGTTTGGCGGCTGGCTCGCTACCGAGGTCGCGGCTGCCTGCAGCCATCGCATCGATAAGTTGATCTTGGTCGATCCCTTGGGCATCAAGATCAGCGATCGCGAAACTCCCGATATCCTCGATATCTTTAATCGGTCGCCCGACGAAGTCCGCTTCCGCAGCTGGCACGACCCCGACGGCTCGGCGCCCGACTACAATGCGATGTCCGACGAGGCGCTGGTCATCCATGCGCGCAATCGCGAGGCGTTGTGCCTCTACGCTTGGCACCCCTATATGTACAACCCGCAATTGCCGCGCTGGCTCGGCCGTATTGACGTTCCAACCCTGGTATTATGGGGCGAGAGCGACCGGGTGGTCAGTCCCGATTACGGCCGCGCTTATGCATCCATGATCCCTGGCGCCCGGTTCGAGCTTATCGCACGCGCGGGTCATCACCCCGAAATCGAGCAACCCGAGGCTTTTGTCGACACTGTCACTCGCTTCCTCGATGAGTGAGCAGGTTGTCGCTTCAAACTAAGCCTTGCGGAGACCGCGTCACCAACCCAGCCGGCCAATGCCTCCTAACGCAGGTGGCAGGCGACTTGATGCCCGGCGCCGACTTCGCGCAAGACCGGGATGTCGACCCGGCAGCGGGCCTCGGCATAGGGGCACCGGGTGTGAAAGGTGCATCCAGGAGGCGGATTTATCGGGCTTGGGACATCGCCTTGCAGCAGATGCTTGCGCCGTTTGATGCGCGGGTTGGGAACCGGCACCGCCGCCAATAATGCCTCGGTGTAGGGGTGGAGCGGCGTCGTGAACAGGGTTTCCTTGTCGGCGTATTCGACGATTCGCCCGAGATACATGACCGCGATGCGGTGGCTGATGTGCTCGACCACGGCGAGATCGTGGGCGATGAACAGGTAGGACAGGCTCTTCTCGCGCTGCAGATCCATCATCAGATTGATGACCTGCGCCTGGATCGACACATCGAGCGCCGAAACCGGCTCGTCGCCGACGATCAGCTGCGGGTTCAGAGCCAAGGCGCGGGCGATGCAGATGCGTTGCCGCTGACCGCCGGAAAACTGGTGCGGCAGGCTACGCATCTGCTGCCGGCGCAGACCGACCTGATCGAACAACGCGGCAACCCGCTCTACTTTTTCCTTGCCGTAAGCGATGCCGTGGATCTGGAGCGGCTCGCCGACGATGTCGCCCGCCGACATCCGCGGGTTCAGTGACGAAAACGGGTCCTGAAAGATGATCTGCATCTGGCGGCGATGCGGTCGCATTGCCGTTTTGCCGAGACGCGTGATGTCTTCGCCGTTGAGCTTGATCGAGCCCCCGGTCGGCTCGATTAGCCGCGTCACCGTGCGCGCAACCGTCGACTTGCCGCAGCCCGACTCGCCGACAAGGCCCAAGGTCTCGCCGCGAGCAATCGAAAAGCTGACGCCGTCGACGGCGTAAACTTGGCCGGCGGTCGCCGCAGCAAGCCTTTCCTGATCGGAAAATACTTGTGCAGGCCGGCGACTTCGACCACCGGAACGGCCGCGGCCGGCGACGGCGCGAGCGACGCAAGGGCAATCGCCGGGCTAGGCATTGCCGCCATACAACCTCTCCGAATGCCAGCAGGCGACCCAGTGCGCCGGACGGACCTGCTCGTAAGGCGGAAACTGCGTGCGGCAGCGCTGATCGGCAAAAGCGCAGCGCGGCGCAAAAGTGCAACCCGGCGGCAGATTGCTCAACGCCGGCACCATCCCCGGGATCTCCTTAAGCCGCTCGGCGCCGTTTGCCGGACGGCCCGCCCATGACCGCAAGCCGCGGGATCGAGGCCAGCAGCCCATGCGTGTAGGGATGCAACGGCTCCTCGAAAAGAGCTTCGACATCGGCCTCTTCGACCTTGCGGCCGGCATACATGACGATGACCCGCTGCGCCGTTTCGGCGACGACGCCGAGATTGTGGGTGATCAGGATCACCGCGGTGCCGAGCTCGCTCTGCAATTCGAGGATCAGGTCGAGGATCTGCGCCTGGATCGTCACATCGAGCGCAGTCGTCGGCTCGTCCGCGATCAGAACCCGCGGATTGCAGGCGAGCGCCATCGCGATCATCGCCCGCTGCCGCATCCCGCCCGACAGCTGATGCGGGTATTCCCGCGACCGCTGCGCCGGCTCGGGGATTTTGACCAGCCGCAGCATCTCGATCGCCTTTTCGGCAGCGGCGCTCTTTGAGAGATCCTGATGCAGCCGCAGGGCCTCGGCGATCTGGCTCCCGATCGTCAATACCGGATTTAACGACGTCATCGGCTCCTGAAAGATCATCGAGATCCGATTGCCGCGAATGTCGCGCATCTCGCTCTCGTCAAGCGGTACCAGATCCCTGCCTTCGAGCATGATGCGGCCATCGACGATCCGGCCGGGCGGGTCTGGCACGAGCCGCATAATCGACAATGCTGTCATCGACTTGCCACAGCCGGATTCGCCGACGACCGCCAATGTCTCGCCGCGGTGCAATGAGAACGATACGTCGTCGACGCCTTTGACGACGCCGGAGCGGGTGAAGAGGTAGGTCCGCAACCCCTCGACCTCGAGGACCTTGGGAGCGTTGTCACCTGGCCCTGGCATCGCGGCCTGACCTGTGCCTCAGCTGCGCTGCCGCGGGTCGAGAATATCGCGGATCGCGTCGCCTAACAGATTGGTGCCGAAGACAACGGCACTGATCGCGATGCCCGGGAACAGCACCAGCCAGGGCGCGGTGCGGACGTACTCCGCCGCCGATTCCGACAGCATCCGGCCCCATGAAGGATGCGGCTCGGGGACGCCGAGGCCGAGGAATGACAATGACGCTTCGGTCAGGATCGTCGAGCCGAGCTGCGCCGTCGCCAAGACGATCAGCGGCGCCAAGGTATTCGGCAGCACATGGCGCAATGCGATGCGGACCTCGCTCATGCCGATCGCCTTCGCCGACTCGACAAACGGCAGCTCGCGCAACGACAAGGTGTTGGCGCGCACGACCCGCGCCGAATAGGGGATCAGCGGGATCGAAATGGCGATGATCGTGTTGTGCAGTGACGGCCCGAGCGCCGCCGCCATCAGCAACGCCATGACCAGCAACGGCAGCGATTGCAGGATGTCGATCAGACGTTGCGCTGCGAGATCGATCCAGCCGCCGAGATAGCCAGACAACAGCCCGATCATGATGCCGATGCTGCCGCCGAGCATGGTCGAGCCGATGCCCACTGCGAGCGAAATCCGCGCGCCGTAGACGATCCGGCTGTAGACATCGCGGCCCATGAAATCGCAGCCGAGCCAATGCGCCACGCTGGGCCGGGCGAGCGACAGCGCGGCATTGGTCGACAGCGGGTCATACACCGTGATCAGCGGCGCGAAAATCGCCGCGAACACAAACAACCCCATGATCGCGGCGCCGACCGCGCCAAGCGGGTAGCGCCGTACAAAAAAGCGGATCGCACTCCATCGGCTGTCGACATTGGCCCCGGCCTTGGCGAGTTCGGCGCGGTAATCGATTGTGCTCACGGCGTTTCCTCGATGTATCGGGGACTGGCTAGCGGGAGTGGCTAGTCGGAGTATTTGATGCGGGGATCGAGCGCCGCATACAGCATGTCGATCGTGAAATTGATCAGCACGACGATGATCGCGATATACATGACAATGTTTTGCACGATCGGGTAATCGCGCCAGCGGATCGCCTCGACCAGAAACCGAGCGACCCCCGGAATGTTGAAGACGGTCTCGGTGACGATCAGCCCGCCCATCAGAAAAGCGGCTTCGATGCCGATCACGGTAATTACCGGCAGCACCGCATTCTTCAGCGCATGCCGATAATTGACGACGCGTTCGGACGCGCCTTTCGAGCGCGCGGTGCGGATATAATCCTGCCGCAGCACTTCCAGCATCGACGAGCGCGTTAGCCGCATCATCAACGCCGAACTGCGAAACCCGACGACCGCCGCCGGGATGCTGTACATCGCAAGCCCGGCCAGGAAACTCTTCGGGGCGTCGGAATAGATCGGGATCGTGCCAAACCAGCTAACCGCGGCCATCAACACCAAAAGACCGAGCCAAAACGCCGGCATCGACAGCCCGGACAGGCTCACGACCCGCAGCAGATAGTCGAGCCGGGTGTTCTGGCGAACCGCGCTGAGGACGCCGAGCGGGACGCCGATCAGGACGGAAAAGGTCAGCGCCAACGCCGCCACCTTCGCGGTGATCGGAATGCGGGGTAAGATCTCGGCCAGCGCCGGGCGATCGGAAACGTAGGAATAGCCGAGATCACCGTGCAATAAGCCGCCGATCCAGGTCAGGTATTGCATGACCAGCGGCTGGTCGAGGCCGAGCTGGGTCATGATCGCTTTCTTTTCCGCCGGATCGACGAAACCCGCCGCGTCGAACAAGATATCGGCGATGTTGCCCGGCGCCACGCGCAACATCAGAAAGATGATGACCGAGATCCCGAACAGGGTCACCAGCATCAGCCCGAAGCGCCGCACCAGATAGGAACCCAACCATCCCTCCCTATGCCGGGTCGACCGCGGCAACCGCGTCGATCGAAGGTAGCACGCCTCGGTCGTTATCGTCGATCGCGTCTGCGTGAACGAAGCTCGGAATGGCTATTTATCGAGCCACACATCTTCCATGCGGTAGCCGTTGTAAATGCTGTTGACCATTGTCGTCAGCCCCTTGACGTAGGGCTGCATGCAGGTGCCGCCGCGCGGATAGAAGATGATCGGCCGGGCGCCGTCCTCGGCCAACCGCCTTTCGATCTCCCAGACGATCTTTTTGCGCTTTGCCGTGTCGGCTTCGGCCGATTGCTGATCGATCAGCTTGTCAACTTCGCGGTTGCAGTAGCCGGTATAGTTCCGCACCGCTCCGCACACGAAGTTTTCATAGAATTGCTGGTCGGGGTCGTCGACACCACTCTCGGTCCCGTTGATCGCAATCGTGTAGTCCTTGCGGTAGATCTTGGGAAACCAGTTGACGGTCTCGACTGGCTCGAGCACGGCATCGATGTAAATCTGCTTTAGCTGGTCGATCAGGATCACCGCCGGGTCGCGATAGGCGGGGATGTTGCGCGATGCTAAAGTCACGGCGAGCCGGTGGTCGGGCCCATAGCCGAGCTTTTCCATGATCTTGCGGGCTTCGGCGCGGTTTTTCGCGATATCGGGATCGTAGCCGGGCAGGGTCGCCAGCATCTCTGGCGGCATCCCCCACAAGCCTTCGGGCGGCGGCAGCATCGTGGCGCCGATGTCGCCCTTGCCCTGTGTAATGATGTCGATGAAGGCCTTGCGGTCGAGGCTCAGCGCCAGCGCCCGGCGCAGATCCGGGTTGTCGAACGGCGGTTTCTCGGGATTGAGGATCAGGTTGCGGCTGACATTTGTCGCGGTCAATTCGCAGATCGCTTGCGGGGCCTGCTTTTTGACGTCTTCCAGCAATGGTACGGTCGTGCCGTAAGGTGAGGAAATGTCGTACTTGCCGGCGATGAACGTCAGGTTGCGGGTGGCGAGATCCTTGATGATGTCCCATTCGATGCCATCGAGATAGGGCCGCCCGGGCTTCCAGTAATCCGGGTTGCGTTTTACTTCGATGTGCTCGTTGGGCTTGAATTCGACAAAGATAAAAGGACCGGTGCCGATCGGATGACGCCGCATATCGGCCGGCGAGACGTGGCAGGGATAGACCGGCGACCATCCGGACGCGAGCAGCGACAGCAATGCCGGCTGTGGCCGCTTCAAGTGAAAGGTAACCTCGTAGTCGCCGTTCGTCGTCACGCTTTCGAGGTTTGAATACCAAGTCTTGCGCGGGTTGACGCGGAGCTTTTGGCTGCCCTTCTCGGTCAGCAAATCCCAGGTGCATTTGACATCGGCGGCGGTGAACGGCTTGCCGTCATGCCATTTGACCCCTTTGCGCAACGGGAAGGTCAATTCCTTGCCGTCCTCGCTCCAGCTCCAGCTCATCGCCAGATCGGGGCGGATCGAGGCCGGACTGTTCTGCGCCACGTGTTGGTCGAACAGCACAAGGTTGTTAAACACGCCCATCATTGGCCGCAACGCCGCCCCGGTCGCTTCCTCGTGCAGCGACATGCTGGCGGGATTGTCAAAGAACGAAATCTTCAGCGTGCCGCCGGATTTTTGTGCCAGCGCCGGCGTCGCTGTCGCGACGGCCGCTGCCAAGCCGGCCATGGCGATCCAACCCGAAAGCCTCCGCTTCATCCCCATCCCTCCCTGATTGCCTGGGCCGCGACGCGCTTTGTGGCGACTTCCGGCCCGGTTTCTTAACGAGACATTATCTCAGCGATCCCTATCAGCTTACACCAATCTTAAGTCTCCGGATAGCTGTACCGACCGCTTGCCATACCGCAGCACCGAGGCGCGTTTCGACAGCGCTGCCACCGCCTAATACCGCCCGGACCTACTTGTCGAGCCAGACGTCTTCCATGCGCCAACCGTTGTAGATGCTGTTGGTCATCAGGGTCAGATCTTTGACCCGGGGCTGCCAGCACGAGGCTCCGGCCGGGTAAAACAACACCGGCCGAACCCCGGACTCGGCAAGGATTCGTTCGATATCCCAAACGATTTTTTTGCGCTTTGCCGGGTCGGATTCCGTCGACTGCTTGTTTACCAGCTTGTCGAGTTCGGGGTTGCAATACCCGCTATAGTTCCGCAGTGCGCCGCACGTGTAATTCTCGAAGAACATCTGATCTGGATCATCGACGCCACTCTCGATCGGCACCATGCCGACAGTGTAGTCCTTACGCGCCATCTTCGAATACCACAGCGCGGTATCGACAAGATCGAGCTCGGCATCGATGTAGATTTCCTTGAGTTGCGAGATCACGATCACCGCCGGGTCGCGCCACGCCGGAAAATTGCGCGTCGATAACTTGACGGCGAGGAGCTTGTCAGGCCCGTAGCCGAGCTTCTCCATGATTTTGCGCGCTTCGGCGCGGTTTTTCGCGACATCGGGGCCGTAGCCGGGCAGCGTGTGCAATACCTCCGGCGGCATTCCCCAGGCGCCATCCGGCGGCGGCATCATGTTGCCGCCGATCGCCCCTTTACCCTCGTTGAGAATATCGAGAAATGCCTGGCGATCAAAGGCCAGACCCATCGCCCGGCGCAACTCGGGATTGTCGAAGGGCGCCGCCGCCGGATTGACCAGCAACGTGCGCGGTACATTGCCGGTTTGGACTTCGCAGATTGCATTCGGCGCCTGGCTCTTGAAGTCCTTCAGCGTCGGAATGGTAACGCTCAACGGGATCATGTCGAACTTGCCGGCAAAGAAGGCGAGGTTACGCGGGCCGGCTTCGCGCATGATCGTGTATTCGATGCCGTCAAGGTAAGGACGATCGGGTTTCCAGTAATCGGGGTTACGACTGACTTTGATGTATTCGTTCGGCTTGAACTCGACGAATTTGAACGGGCCCGTACCAATCGGATGCTGGCGCATTTCGCGCGCCGGCACGTGACACGGATAGATTGGCGACCAGCCCGACGCCAATAATGCCAGCAAGGCCGGCTGCGGCTGCTTCAAATGAAAGGTGACCTCGTCATCGCCTTTGGTTGTCACCTCTTTAACGTTGCTGTACCAAGCCTTGCGCGGGTTGACGCGAAGCTTGTCGCTGCCGGTCCCCATCAGCAGGTCCCAGGTGCATTTGACGTCTTTGGCGGTGAAGGGTTGGCCATCATGCCATTTGACTCCCTGACGCAGCGGAAAGGTGAGCTCGGTGCCTTCCTCGTTCCACGACCAGCTCTTTGCAAGGTCGGGCCGGATCGTGGAAAGGCTGTTCTGCGCTAGGTGCTGATCGTAGAGGACGAGGTTGTTAAACACCCCCATCATCGGCTGCTCGGCGGCGCGCGTCGATTCCTCGAGGATCGACATGCTTGCCGGGCTGTCGAAATGCGACAGCTTGAGGATGCCGCCTCGCTTTTGCGCGAGCGCCGTGTTGCTTAAGGAAAGAGCCAGCACGATGGCGGCCACCGCGCCCACACAGCCAAAGGTTCGGATCATTAGCGTTTACTCTCCCCTCGCTCGGCGACCCCCACGCAGGCCTCGGCCCGCCGCCCTTGGTTCGGAGAGATAGCACAGGCCGCTCAGCAGCGGTACCACATGGGCTCCAAGCGGCTAGAGGGTTAGAGCCGAAGCACCCTGCTGAGTTTCTGGCTGGCGGGGCGGATCGGATCACGGCTAAGCTCGACCGATTGAAACGACACCAGCCCGGGAGGACGGTAATGGATTTTGGCGCGTCGATGTTTTTTACCGATTATTCGATGGGCCCGGGCGAACTCGCGCAGGCGCTCGAGGCGCGCGGCTTCGAATCGGTCTGGGCGCCGGAGCACTCGCACATCCCGAGTTCCCGCATCTCGCAGCCGGCCTCGGGCGGCCAACTCGGTCGGCAGTATTACGACGTCATGGACCCGTTCGTCACTTTGACTGCGGCAGCGATGGCGACCAAGACCCTCAAGCTCGCAACCGGGGTTTGCCTGGTGATCCAGCGCGATACGATCCAGACCGCGAAACTCGTGGCCTCGCTCGACCAGGTTTCGGGCGGGCGGTTTTTGTTTGGCATCGGCGGCGGCTGGAACCAGGAGGAAATGGCCGACCATGGCACCGTCTTCAAAACCCGGTTCAAGCGAATGCGCGAGCAGATCGAGGCAATGCGGGCGATCTGGACCCAAGAAGAACCCGAATATCACGGCGAGATCGTCGATTTTCCGAAGATGAAGACCTGGCCCAAACCGGTGCAGAAACCGCACCCGCCGGTCATTGTCGGCGGCGCCTTTCCGCACAGCGCCCGCCGCGCAGCGCGCTATGGCGACGGCTGGGTTCCGAACGCCAGTCGCGCGCACTATGCCGACGTGACCGAGTTCCTTCCGCAATTCCGTCAGATGGTGGCCGATGCCAGCCGCGCCCCGGGGCAAATCCCGGTGTCGATATTTGGCGCCCCCGAGGATCTCGACCGGCTGAAGCGCTATCGCGACCAGGGCATCACGCGTGCGATTGTCGCCCTGCCCTCGGGCAAGACCGATGAGATCGTGCCGGTGCTCGACCGCTGGGCCGAGTTGATCCGCCGCTCTGCGCACTGAATTTTATAGGAAGCTCGTCCGATGCTGACCCTGCAGCAGGCCTCTATTATTGTCGACAAGTCGTTGGAAAAGGGCCGCGAACTTGGGTTCAAGCCGCTGACCGTCGTGGTTCTTGATGGCGGCGGGCATTTGAAGGCGATGAAGCGCGAGGACGGTTCGAGCCTGTTGCGGCCCCAAATCGCCGGCGGCAAAGCGTGGGGCGCGCTCGGCATGGGGTTTGGCGGGCGCGAATTTGCCCGCCGCGCCGCCGCCAACCCCGTCTTTATTCAGGCGCTCAGCGTCGCCTCGGGCGGCAAAATCGTGCCGGTGCCCGGCGGGGTTCTGATCCGCGACGCGGCGGGCGAGATCGTCGGCGCGGTCGGCATCAGCGGCGACACCTCAGAGAATGATGAAACTTGTGCCGTCTTCGGGATCGGCAGCGCCGGGCTCGTCGCCGATACCGGCGATCCCGCCTAGCGGTCGCGGGTCCAGCCGGCATCTGTGCGGGAACCCGGAGCGCTCGTCCTTTATTGAGAAAATCCGACAACAAAGCGTGGCGCCGGCTGCGTCAGCAGTGCAGGCGAGAGAACGGCCCCGCGCGCCCCGACGTCCGGGTTAACCTTATCTAATTTCGTTCATTTGTTAGTGTCGGTCTACCCCCACGGGCATTTCTGCTCGCGGAGCAAAGTTTGCTACGCCGACTTCGATCAAACCGGTGCATCGTCGGCAGGAACGCTATCAATCAGTGCATATAATTAACTATATCTTATTATAGTTGTGTTTTGATCCGTGTGCTATATGAAATGGTCGCAATCTCACGCAGGCTGCGTTGATGCAGCAATCGTCTGCTCGTCTCCAGGCTGTCCCGATGTGCATCCCGGCACCGCACCCGGTTGTCCGTTCTTGGCGAATAGCGGCTTTAGCCGCTCCGACGGCGGCGGGGACAGGCGCGTGACGACGCCCCGCGTCGGCATCGATTGGCTCGGCCGACTATCCTCGGCGCCCGCGGCAGGTCCAGGAGTGGCGCCTAAGGAGGTCGCGCCGCCGACTTGGTACGATGTAACCTGGAACCCGACCGCCGGATGCTCGCCGGTGGGTGCGGGTTGTGATCATTGCGACGCGATGCGCACCGTCGCGCAGCTCGCGCGGATGGGCGGAAAGGGTGGTGCCCGCTATGCTGGGCTGACCACAACCGGTCGGTCCGGCGTGGAGTGGACAGGCGAACTTCGTCTCCGCGAGGATTTGTTGACCTGGCCGCTCTTGCAGCGCAAAGCGCGGCGCATCCTGGTCAATTCGCTCTCTGATCTCTTCCATGAAGGGCTCGCTACTGAGACCATCGACGCCGTGCACGCGGTGATGACGGTCACCCATTGGCACGAATACCTGGTGCAGACGCGACGGGCGAGGCGGATGCGCGCCTATTACGCCGACCCGGATACGCCGCGCCGCATCGCCAAGGAAATTAACCAATTGGCCGGCAAAATTTTGTCGGAACCGGGTTCGTCGCCCGGGATCGCTGGCATCGATGCGATTGGACCGGTCAGCAACCCCAATGCACGACGAAGGTGGGCCGCCGGGTTGGCGCGGGCGGTCCGACCAGATGCGGGCGTTCTCCGTGCGGAATCGGCTGCCGTGACGATTGAGCCGTGGCCGCTTGCCAATCTGTACCTCGGCGTCTCGGTCGAGAACCAGACCTGTGTGGATCGCGTTGGCGAGCTGTTACAGACCCCCGCCGCGTTACGGTGGGCATGTTTCGAACCGTTGCTCGGCGAGGTTCGGCCCGATCACGTACCGCTAACCGAGGGCGGATATGTCGATGCGCTCTCGGGTTTTCGCTTTGTTATCGACGAGCGCGGTCGGCCGCTGCCAGCTACCGCGACGTCGCTGCCGGCGCTAGATTGGGTCGTTGGCGGCGGCGAAACCGGCGTTGGCGCCCGCCCGACCCTGCCCGGCTGGCTCCGCAATCTGCGCGACGGCTGCGTTGCAGCAGGAGTGCCGTTTTTCTTCAAGCAGTGGGGCGAGTGGGGCCCGGCGCCGGGAAACGGCTCGGGAGCCGAAGTCGTGCGCTATGGGCGTCGCGCCGCGGGCCGATCTCTCGATGGCCGCTCTTGGGACGAAATGCCCGCCGTCCTGCGCCGGCGCGCCCGTCAGCAGCATTGATCTGCGGCTCGTATCCAGCAGGGCATCGATCACGCGGCCCGAGTCGAGGCCCACGGGATTCTGGCGTGCTCGTCGTGTAACAAACCCGCGAAACCCAGCGGGCGCGCGCTCCCGGTCGTCACTATTTCGGATAGATCCGGCGGTAGACGCCGGGCGAGCCCTCGTCGTGGCGCAAATACGGGCGCACTCGGCGGGTCCACGGGTTGCTGTCGCGCGTCCGGTTCCAGGCCTCGGTTTCCGGCACCCCGACGTGCTCAAATTCGTAAAGCGTCAGGTATTTCGGCTGGCCTTCGACAGCGACGTAGCGGCGCGCGTTAATGCAGCCGGGCACGGTTAGATAGCCGGGAATGTAGACGGTATTGTACCAATCGTTGAATTCTTCCTCGACCGCGCTCGACACGTCGATCCTCCCCATCTGCAGCACCGGCGACATCTCCGCCGTCTGCTCGATTGGGTTGGTGTGCACCGGAAAGATCTGGCGATAGGTGTTGCGCAAGAAATTGCGCCCGATGCGAACTCGTGCCGCTTTTCTGCCGCGCCGCCGAGGGCTGGTATTTCTGCAAGTCGAGATAGGCCGAGCTGCGCAGCACGTTGTGGTCTTCGAGCTCGTAGATCGCGAGGTATTTCGGGCCGCCCTTGACGGCCTCATAGCGCCCGGCATTCAAAAAACCGGAGATTTGCAGCATCCGCGGAAGATGCTCTTCGTCGTACCAATGGTTGAACTCCGTCTCGAATTCGGGGTCGATGTCGGTCCACACCATCAACAGCCCGGTTCCGCGCGTCTTCGCCATCGTTCCCTCCTCGATTATCGCAAGCGGGTTAGTCGAGCCTAGCACGCGGCGGATTGCATGCAACGCCCAGCCCGCCGCGGAAGCATTGGCGGGTGCGACCTTGCTGCGCTACGATTGCCTTAGGATTGCTCAGACGAGGGGGAAGGAGACCCGGCACCTCCGCGAACGAAGGTGCAGGGCAGCGGTCGAGGCGCCAGCGCTGGGTTTCCACGTCCGCGGGAGCGGCGAATAAGCAAGTTGCATCGAATACCTCCATAAGGAAATCGACATGGGTAAGCTTGACGGAAAAGTCGCACTGATCACCGGCTCCGGCCGCAACATCGGCCGCGCCACCGCGCACAAATTGGCCGGGGAGGGCGCTCACATTGTCGTCAACGCCCGCAGCAACGAGGCCGAGGCCGAAGCGGTGGCGCGCGAGGTCCGTGAGAAAGGAGTAAAGGCCATTGCCGTCATCGCTGATGTCGCCAAAAAGAACGAGGTCGACGCGATGGTCTCGCGGGCGATGTCCGAATTCGGGCGCATCGACATTTTGATCAACAACGCCGCGATCCGGCCGCATAAACCATTCACTGAAGCGACGATCGAAGATTGGGAGAGGGTCAGGGGCGTGGTGCTCGATGGTGCGATCTACTGCACCAAGGCGGTCATTGAGGGAATGGTCAAGAACCGCTATGGCCGCATCTTGTTCTTTACCGGCGACGGGTCCTTCACCGGCGGCAGCGGTCGCGCTCACGTCTCGGCGGCAAAGATGGGCCTCGTCGGTCTGGGGCGCGCGCTCGCCTCGGAATTTGCGCCGCACAACATCCGGGTCAATATCGTTTCGCCTGGCAGCATCGATACCCGGCGCGACAATCCCGAATGGTATCAAGGGCGCGCGCCAAGTGCTTCCGGGATCCCGCTCGGCCGTCAGGGTCATGTCGACGAAATCGCCGCCACCTGCCTGTTTCTAGTCAGCGATGATGGCGGCTTCATCACCGGCCAAACCATTCACGTCAACGGCGGAGCCGGCTTCTACTGACGATCTCGCCGTGCCGGCCGCTGAATACTAAAACCAGAGGAGGCAGAAAATGCGCGAAGCGGTAATTGTTTCGACCGCGCGGACCCCGATCGGCCGCGCCTATCGCGGCGCCTTTAATGACACCCAGGCGCAGGCGCTTGCCGGCCACGTGGTGGGTGAGGCGGTGCGCCGCGCCGGCCTCGACCCGGCGGAGGTCGACGATGTGGTCCTCGGTGCAGCGCTACAGCAGGGCTCCTCCGGCTACAACATCGCGCGCCAAGCGGCGATCCGGGCCGGACTACCGGTCACGGTCCCCGGCATGTCGATCGACCGCCAATGCGCCTCGGGGCTGATGGCGATCGCGACCGCCGCTAAAGAGATTGTGCATGACGGGTTGACGATCGCGGTCGGTGGCGGAGTCGAATCGATCTCGCTGGTGCAGAACGAGCAGCGCAACCAATATCGCGCTCAGGACCCGTGGTTGGTCGAGCAGCACCCCGACATCTACATGACGATGATCGAAACCGCCGAGATCGTCGCCGAGCGCTACCAGGTCACCCGCGACGCACAAGACGAATATGCGCTGTCCTCACAGCAGCGGACTGCGGCGGCGCAAGCGGCGGGCCGGTTCGATCAAGAGATCGCGCCATTGCCGACGACGATACGGGTCGACAACCGCGACACCGGCGAGACTTCATTCGTTCCGGTCACCCTCGATAAGGACGAGGGCAACCGCCCCTCGACCACGCTCGCGGGATTGGCGGCATTGAAACCGGTGTTTCGCGACGGCCAACGCGTGCAGGAGGGACGGTTTATTACCGCCGGCAACGCCTCTCAGCTTTCCGACGGCGCTTCGGCCGCGCTGTTGATCGAGGCGGAGGAGGCCGAACGTCGCGGGCTGCAGCCACTCGGCGCTTATCGCGGCATGGCGGTCGCCGGCTGCGCCCCCGACGAGATGGGGATCGGCCCGGTCTTCGCCGTGCCCAAACTGCTGGCGCAGCACGGCTTGCGCGTCGACGACATCGGCTTGTGGGAATTGAACGAAGCTTTTGCGGTCCAGGCGCTCTACTGCCGCGACCGGCTCGGCATCGACCCTGAGCGCTACAATGTCGATGGCGGCGCCATTTCGATCGGCCATCCTTATGGCATGTCGGGGGCGCGGATGGTCGGCCACGCGCTGATCGAAGGAAAGCGCCGCGGTGTGCGTTACGTTGTCGTGACCATGTGCGTTGGTGGCGGCATGGGTGCTGCCGGTCTGTTCGAGGTGCTGTGAGGTATCGCGAAACGCACAGTGTTGACCGTTAATGGCGGGCGGCGGGCGCGACGCTCGTCTCGCGCGCCGCCGGAGCGCTGGCCTGGTTAGGATCGGGACTAGAAGCGGCGTGCGCATCTGAACTGCCGGCGCTTGCTTCGATCCGCCGCCGCGGCAATGACTGCGGGTACTCGGCTTGCAAGAATGCGATTAGCTTTTCGCGCACTTCGCAGCGTAAATCCCAGGCTCGGCTGGGACTGCGGGCGCTGACTAAAGCGCGCAATTCGACCATGTCCTGCGGCGTATCGGTAACCTGCAGATTGGCGAGCTTGCCGTCCCATAATTTGCTGTCCTGCACGATCTCACCGAGCTTCTGCCGCACCCGCTCCACCGGCACCGTGTAATCGACATGCAAAAACACCGAGCCGATCTGCGAGCTATCCTCGTAGGTCCAGTTCTGGAACGGCTTTTCGATAAAATACGAGAGCGGCACGATCAGTCGCCGCAAATCCCAGATGCGAACGACGACATAGGTGCTGGTTATGGTTTCGATCGCTCCCTGCTCGCCCTCGACGACAACCTGGTCCTCGACGCGGATCGGCTGGGTCATAGCAATCTGAATACCGGCAAGTAGATTGCTCAACACCGGGCGTGCTGCGAGACCGAGGATGATGCCGGCGGCGCCCGCCGACGCAAACAGGCTGATGCCGTATTGCCGCACTGGCTCAAATGTCATCAATGCCGAAGCAATGGTGATAACCGCCAGCAATGTCGTCGCCACCCGCTGCAGGATTCGCACTTGGGTGACGTGCTTGCGCGCCAGCAGATTGTCTTCGACATCGGTTCGGAAGCGCCGCAGGTAAATCGTGATCGCGATGTCGATCGCGATTGCCGCGGCCCAGCCCACGGTCAGAATAAACGCGACCAGCAGCACTTGCCCAATAGCGACGACTACCGGGAACGGAAAACGCGCCGCCGGCAATGCCGCCCCAAGCGCGAAAATCACGACGAGGACACTCGCCGGGCCTTGGCCGCGCTGCAAGAGCCGTTGCAAAAACGGACTGCGCCGTCCGGCTAGGCCGATCAGCCAGCGGGCGAGCCAGCGATAAACTCCGAGAACCACCAGCGCCGTCACGATCATAACGAGCGCGCCGAGCACCCAGGACGGTATCACCGATAGGATTGCGTTCATTCAGAACCCGCTTAAAGCATCGATTCCGGCGCCGGGTTACCCGGAGCTCCCCCGGATAGTAACGACGAAACTCGGGTTATCGCTCATCCTGGCCCCTCGCTTGTCCGAAAGGGAAGAATTACTCTGGGGCCGGGCGAGCCGGAAAAACCGCGCGGACCCGACCGCGTCCCGATCGGAGAAGCCATGAGCGTCGAAGCCAAGACCGCGATTATCGAGCATCTCGGCCGCCAACATCAGGCGATGGTCGGCCTGCTCGGCGAACTCGTCAGCATCGATTCCGGCAGCTACAACAAAACCGGCGTTAATCTGGTCGAAGATCGGCTGAGGGCGTGGCTCGAAGCCGCCGGCATCGCATGCGAGATCTTTCCGCACGAACGCTTTGGCGGCTGCATGGCGGCACGCCTGCCTGGAGAGGGCGGCGGCAGTCGGCCGATCGTGCTGATGGGGCATTGCGACACCGTCTTCCCCGAGGGCACCGTTACCCAGCGGCCGTTCCGCATCGATGGCAACCAGGCGTTCGGGCCCGGGGTCGCCGATATGAAGGCGGGTCTGGTGATGAACACTTTTGTGATCGACGCTCTACGGAGGTTCGGCGTTCCCGGCCCGATCACTGGTCTCTACACCGCCGACGAAGAGATCGCGTCGCCCTCCTCACGCCCGATCATCGAAGCGGAGGCGAGGGGTGCCCGCGCGGTGTTCAACGCCGAGCCGGGCCGGCCCTCCGGCAATCTCGTGGCTCGCCGCAAGGGGGCGGCTTTTATCGAATTGGAGGTGACCGGACGCGCCTCCCATTCGGGTGCGGCGCACGCCCAGGGCGTCAGCGCGATCGAAGCAATGGCGCGGAAGATCCAGCGGCTGCACAAATTGACCGATTACGATCTCGGTACGACGGTCAATGTCGGGCTGGTTCAAGGCGGTCAGTCGGTCAATACCGTGGCACCGCGAGCCACCGCAGGGATCGATGTGCGTTTCCCGACCCTCAACATAATGGAAAAGATCCTAGGTGAGGTGCGCGAGATTCTGAATTACCAGGAACTGCCAGGCACCCAGAACCGGATCTTGCGCGAAGGCAATTTCCTGCCGCTCGAGCAGGATGAAGCAAGCCGCGCGCTCCTCGACGCCTACGCCCGCTCGGCCGCTGGGCTCGGCATGCAAGGAGTGGACGGCGAAGCGACCGGAGGCTCGGCTGATAGCGGTTTCACCGCCGCGCTCGGTACACCAACCTTGTGCGGCACCGGCCCGGTCGGCGCCAACGCCCACACCGATGAGGAATGGTGCCGGATCGACACGCTCGTCCCGCGGGCCCAAGCCCTGGCGCTGACGATCTTGGAAGTCGCCGCGTCTTGAGCGGCGCCACGCGTTTTCAAGCTCAGGCATCGGACCCGGGCGTGCGAGCGACAGCGATTTGCTTCAGTCCGACTGTCCGATGCGCTCGACGAGTTTAGCTGTGATACGATGTGACGGTATCGAATTCGGATACCTTGAAATCGATTAATCCGAGGGGAGTGTCGTCATGAAGGTCGTCACGCTAAAAGACATCCCAAATGTCCCGGCCGAGGGCGCCGCCGAGCGTACCGAAGGATGGACCGGGCCGGTAGCGCGGACGCGGCAGACGATTATCGAGCCCGGTGAATTGCCGAATTACAATTGCAGCGTGGTGAATTTTAGCCAAGGCTGCAATACGGGCTGGCACGTTCATGATTGCGACCAGCTGCTGGTCGTGGTCTCCGGCTCCGGCCTTGTGGCCAACGAGCGCGAACAGCGCGAGATCAATGTCGGCGATGTTGTGCAGATCAAAGCCGGCGAACGTCATTGGCATGGCGCCAAAGCCAATACGACGATGGGTCACATCACGATCACCGCCGTCGGCAGCAAAGCGACTTGGGGTTAGTTTCCCTCTTCTGCCGGGCATCCGCCTGAGCGGCGGATCCGCTTTTCTCGCCCGTTCGCGGTAAGCGATCGGGCGAGAGCTGCCAGAGTGCGGCCCGGCCTGCAACTGCTATTCAAACACAAGGAGGCGGCATGCTGGCGATGTGGGTAAAGGTTCGGGTGAAGCCGGACGGGCGCGAGCATTTTCTGAAAGCGATCGAGGTCGATGCTGTCGGCTCCGAGCGCGACGAACCGGGTTGCCTGCGGTTTAATGTTCTACAGGATGAGCAGGACCCGAACGTCTATTACTTTTACGAAGTCTACCGGGATGAGGCGGCGCTCGAGGCCCATCGTGCCGCACCTCACTGTGCCGTCTGGCGCGCAGCCGCTGACACCTTGGACGGCGCACCTCAGGCGACGCGCTCTCGTTCCGTATTTCCGGCGGCGGCCAACTATTGGGAGCGAAAGAGCGCGTCTGCCGGCTAGAGCGTTGGACTGAGAAACTGCCAACTCTCGCTAGAGCGGGGACAAGATAGGCTGGGTCGGAAGCGGCGCGGGCTTAGGACACGGGCCAATGAGTGAAACGGGCCCCGAGGAAAACGGGGGCGATGGCATCCCCACTTCTTTGCTCCAGGTGAGCACCCCCGGGGATCTACGCGCATCTTCCCGCTCAAAAGCCGCCTGCGATTTCGTGCGGGCTCCTTATCGGCCGCCATCGGCGTATACTAGCGCTAGAATGGAAACCTCGATCCCGATGCCCGACCGACCCCGCTACGACGACGATTTCTACGCCTGGACCCAGCACCAGGCTGCGGTGTTGCGCGAGATGCCGGCGACAGACAATCGCTTTGACCGCGAGCATGTCGCCGAGGAGATCGAGGATTTGGGCAAGAGCGAGCGCGACGCGGTGCGCCGCCAAATCCGCCGCATCCTCGAGCACCTCCTGAAGCTCGCCTATTCACCGGCGCCGCAGCCGCGCTTTGCCTGGATGGGATCGATTGCCGAAGCTCGGGCAGCTTTGGACGACAAGCTGTCGCCAACACTGCGCCGCGATGTGGAAACCGTGCTGCCAAAGCTCTATCGAGACAGCCGATGTCAGGCTGAGCTAGGCCTCCGCGCTTATGGCGAGAACGAAGCGGCGGATCAATTGCCGATCAACTGCCCCTACGCAATCGACGAGATCCTGCTGCAGGACTGGTACCCTGTTCGTGCGAAGGCGCGCGTGACATCGGGTGGTGAGAATACACCCTGATACGGGATCGATATGACACCAGACGGACCCCGCTACGACGACGATTTCTACGCCTGGACCCAGCACCAGGCCGCGGTGTTGCGCGAGATGCCGGCGACCGACAACCGCTTTGACCGCGAGCACGTCGCCGAGGAGATCGAGCATTTGGGCAAGAGCGAGCGCGACGCGGTGCGCAGCCAAATCCGCCGCATCATCGAGCATCTGCTAAAACTTGCCCATTCGCCCGCCGCACAGCCGCGCTTTGCCTGGATCGAGACGATCATCGACGCCAGGCAACCGCTCTCAGACAAGATCAGCCCGACTTTGCGGCACGATGCCGAGATGAGTCTGGCCAAGCTCTACGCAGACGCACGGAAACGCGCTGAAGTCAGCCTGCGGGTATATGGCGAGCCAGGTGCAGCCGAAGCGCTGCCGCAACTCTGTCCCTATTCGCTCGACGACATCTGTCGCGAAGATTGGTATCCCGAACGCCCTGGAGCAAAGCGATGACCCGCGACTTTGTCGGCTACGGCGCCGAGCCGCCCCATGCCGGATGGCCCGGCGACGCTCGGATCGCCGTCAATTTCGTAATCAATTTCGAGGAGGGCTCGGAACTCTCCTATCCCGCCGGCGACGGCGTCTCGGAGGGCGGGTTGACCGAAATGATCGGTTCCGATCTCGGAGTCCGCGGCCGCGATCTCGCCGCCGAGAGCATGTTTGAATACGGCGCGCGCGTCGGCTTCTGGCGCTTGCATCGAATTTTTACCCGCTTCCAAGTGCCGGTGACGATCTTCGGGTGCGCTCGCGCGTTCGAAGCCAACCCTCCGGCTGCCGCCGCCATCGCCGCTAGCGACTGGGATATCTGCAGCCACGGTTATCGCTGGACCAACCATCCGGGTTTGCCGGAGGCAGAAGAGCGCCGTCAGATTGCGGCCGCCGTCGAGCTGATCAAAAAAACCACCGGGAAGACCCCGCTCGGCTGGTATTGCCGCTATGCGCCGTCGGAGAACACCCGCCGCCTGATCGTCGAGCATGGCGGCTTTCTTTACGATAGCGACACCTACAACGACGAACTGCCCTATTGGGTCAGAGTTGGGGAAAAGCCGCATCTGGTCGTCCCATATTCGCTGACCACAAACGATTCAAAATTCGGCCGTGGGGTGTTTGGGTCGGGCGAGGATTTCTTCGCTTTTCTGCGCGATAGTTTCGACGTCCTCTATGAAGAGGGCGCCGAACGGCCGCGCATGATGTCCATCGGGCTGCACATGCGGCTGACCGGCCATCCCGGCCGCGCCAAAGCGCTGATGCGCTTTATCGACTATCTGCACAGCCATGAGCGGGTGTGGATCTGCCGGCGTGAGGACATCGCCCGCCATTGGATCGGCCGCTTCCCGCCACCGGCCTGAGCGTCCGAGGGGCGGCGATCGCGAGCCGATCGAAGGTTTCTGCAATTCCGACGCTTACCTCGCCGGAGCGTGGATTAGGTGGAGGCTGGTACCGAAGCGGGGCGGCTGGCAAAGCTTCAATGGCTTCCAATCTACGCCACTACATCCGTCCGCTGGCCGGGGATCGGGGCCGGCGCCCGACGATTGACATTGAGAACGGCTCATCCCTAGAGTTGGACGTGCACCACGGTTGGCGGAAGCCGGTGAGAACCCGGCACGGTCGCGCCACTGTATCCGGTTCGAGCGGTCTCTCTACTTGCGCCGGGAGCCAGACCCATCCCGTGGTTCTGACATGTGTCCGTCGCGGGACGCGTTATCCCGAGGAGATGTAGCGATGTCTGCCCAATCCCTGATACCAGTCGTCAATCCGGTTCCCATTCCGATCCCTCTCGGCAAAATCTTGCCATGGGCGATCTTTGGCGGCTTGCTCTGCCTGCTGGCGATCTATTTTGTCGGGGCCGAGCAAGGAGCGACTTCGCTGTTCAGTGGCATGTATATCCACGAATTCGTTCACGACGGACGCCACCTACTCGGGTTTCCCTGTCATTAAGCAGCGCCGATGGTCACCAGCCTTCTGGTGCGGGGCCTTTTAGTTGGGCTGCTCGCGGGTATTCTCGCCTTCGGCTTTGCTCACTTCTTTGGGGAACCGCAGGTCGATCGTGCGATCGCCTTTGAAGACCAGGCGAGACAGGCCAAGGGTGAAGCGGCCGAGCCGGAGTTGGTCAGCCGGCCGATCCAGGCGGGCATCGGCCTCTTCACCGGCGTGGTGGTTTATGGCGTCGCGTTGGGCGGCTTGTTTTCGCTGGCATTTGCCGCCCTCTATGGCCGAGCCGCCCCGCTGAGCCCGCGTTCTACCGCGGCGTTGTTGGCGCTTGCCGGGTTCCTGGTCGTGGTCGTGGTGCCAGGGTTAAAGTATCCGCCGAATCCGCCCTCGATCGGCGATCCGGCGACGATCGGTCAGCGCACGGCGCTCTATTTCACAATGATCGCGATCTCGCTCGTAGCTTCGGTCCTGGCGCTCGGGCTGGCCCGACGGCTCAGCGAGCATTTTGCCGCTTGGAACAGTGTGCTGCTGGCGATGCTGGCGTTCGTTTTGATAATTGCGGTCGTGCAACACCTCCTGCCCGATGTAAACGAGGTTCCGGATAAATTCTCCGCCGTCGTCTTGTGGCGTTTTCGGATTGCATCACTTGGTCTTCAAGCAGTGTTGTGGGCGAGCCTGGGGATCATCTTCGGAATCGTCGCCGAAACCGCACTCGGATCGCAGCCTTCTCAATCGCCTCGCAACCGGCCGGCGTTTCGTTAATTTTGCGCACCGGTTGATGGCTTGTAAGCGGATTTCGTCCGATCCGGCCTCGCAAAGGATTGGTCAGCCGCGCCGGTCTCATCGAGTCACCCCTGCCAGTGTCGATCAGAGGCGTCTGTTGTTGATTTCATGGTGTGCCTGCTCGCGGCGAGGAGTTCAGCGTTGCTCGTTAATCCGTTTGACGATCGACCACAGCACGCGAGAGGGAAGATCGCGGCCGTCTACGCCGTCCTGGTCGCAGCCAATCTTGCCGCTTGGCTTTGGGCCTGGATCAGCTTTGCACAAAGGCCGATGCTGATCGGCACCGCTGTCCTGGCCTATATGTTCGGACTGCGCCACGCCTTCGATGCCGACCACATCGCGGCCATCGATAATGTCGTGCGCAAGCTGATGCAGGAGGGAAGGCGGCCTTTTTCGGTCGGTTTTTTCTTTTCTTTGGGGCATTCGACGATCGTCGTGCTCATTTCGGTCGCCATCGCCGCCACGGCTGCAATGGCGCAGGGCAAGCTGGCCAGCTTCCGTGATCTTGGTGGCACTATCGGGACGATCGTCTCGGCCGCTTTCCTGCTCGCGATTGCACTCGCGAATTTACTTATCCTGCGAAGCATTTGGGGCGCCTTTTGCCTGGCGCGCAGTGGGCGCCCAATCGTCGATCAAGACTTCGACGACCTATTGTCGTCGCGCGGCTTTTTCACCCGCTTATTTCGGCGGTTGTTCCGCTTGGTCTCGCGGTCCTGGCACGTGTATCCGATCGGGTTTTTGTTTGGGCTCGGATTCGATACGGCAACCGAAATCGGTCTCCTCGGCATTTCGGCAACCCAGGCCGCCCAAGACACGTCGTTTTGGAGCATTCTTGTTTTTCCAGCACTATTTACCGCAGGCATGTCGTTGGTCGATACGACCGACAGCGCCGTGATGGTCAGTGCTTACGGCTGGGCGCTTTTGCACCCGATCCGCAAGCTCTGGTACAATCTGACGATCACCGCCGCCTCGGTGATCGTCGCTGTGTTCATTGGTGGAATTGAGGCGCTCGGTCTGATCGGCGACAAAATGGGGCTAGAGGGCGGTCTCTGGCGCGTTATCGGCGGCCTCAATGACAATCTGACCAATTTCGGTTTTGCAATCGTCGGCGTGTTCGTAGCGAGCTGGGTTGTCTCGACGATCATTTATCGCGCCAAGGGCTACGACAATCCGACGGTTCAGCAGCTTTAAAACGGACAGAGGCTGTCAACCCGGTCCGCTCGCGGCCGCGGTCTCAGTCGGGCCGGCATCCATTCGGTTCCACCACCCGCCGCCCAGCGCCTGGAACAGCGCGGCAGTGTCAGCGAGCCGGCTCGCCTGCCCCTGGATCAGAGCAAGAATCGGCGTCTGCGCAAGGCGACGACAACGCATTGCAGGCGGCTCAACTTGCGATTGCCTGCTCAGCTTCAGGTGGCTAAGACACAAAGGTTAATAGGGCACGGCTAAGATCCGGCAAGTCGTACTTAGCGTCTCAAAGAGAGGTGCGGTGCTAAACCGACGCTCGGCCGGTTCCGTGGCGGTCGCGGTGCATGCCGGACGATGCTCTGCCTTGCGGCGGCTGTTCTGGATCACCGCGCTTCTCGTCGCAAGACTTCCAGGCCGGGAAAGCCGCTTCCGCTTCGCACCGACTGTTGCCCTGGTATGGCTCGCGGCGTTCACCGTTACCTGCGCCATCCCCGACGCCACTCGCGCACAGATCTGGGATGGCCCCGGTGATGCCTGCTCACCCGACACATCGCTGGGCGATTGGGGCGGCGTGCGCACCCGCTTCGACAAATACGGCATCGGCTTCGGTTTGCAGGAGCAGACCGAGGTTTGGGGCAATCTCGCGGGCGGCATCGAGCGGGGTGCCGCCTATGACGGACTGACTACGGCGAATTTGTGTATCGATCTCGACAAGGCGTTGCGATGGCCGGGAGCCAAGATCTTCGCTTCCGGTCTTCAGGTCTGGGGGCCGGGACCGACCCGCCACAACGTCGGCGCGCTGCAGCTGATCAGCAGCATCGAGGCGACGCCCAGCACCAAGCTTTTCGATCTGTGGTTCGAGCAGGTGCTGTTCGACGGAAAAGTCGCGTTTCGCTTTGGACAGGGCGGTGTCGACGACGAATTCATGTCGGCGCCATACGATGCCCTTTACCTGAATTCGAGCTTTACCTTGCCGGCGTTGATCGCGCTGGATTTACCGGCAGGCGGCCCCGCCTATCCGCTGGCGGCGCCGTTTGCCCGTCTGCTCCTCAATCCGACAAAAGAGCTATCTCTGATGTCGGCAGTGTTTACCGAGGATCCGGCGCCTCCGGGCCCCGCCGGCGACCCGCAACAGCGCGACTTTCACGGCACCGCTTTTCGGCTCGACGATCATGCGCTGTGGATCAGCGAACTGGCGTATTCGCCCTCTTTCCTGGGAGATCTGTCTGGGATTTACAAGATCGGAATGTGGTACGCGACCGGGCAATTTACCGATCAGCGACGTGCGATCGACGGGTTGCTTTTGGCAAGCCCGCTCAGCAACGGCATCCCACTGACCCATGGCGGCGACTATGCCTTCTACGCAATCGCCAACCAGGTGCTATGGCACAAGCCAAACACCGAAGCTCAGGGGATCGGGGTCTTTTTTCAGGTCATGCATGCTCCCGAAGACCGCAATGTCAGCAGCCTGTTTGTCGATGGCGGTGTGAACTGGAAGGGGCCGATCCCGGGCCGCTCGCACGACGAAGCCGGCCTCGGCTTCACCTATGCCGCACTCAGCAGCGCGCTGCAGCAATTCAGCCAGGATCAAATTTCTTTTACCGGCTTTGGAGTTCCCTTCGCACCGGGCGAATTGGTGTTGGAAGCGACTTACCGGTTGCGGCTGGCGTCCTGGTTCAAATTGCAGCCCGATCTGCAATATGTGGTCAACCCCGGTGCCGGAATTCCGACCCCGCAGGCGCCAACGCCGCTCAAAAATGCTATCGTTCTCGGGGCGCGGGTTACCGTCGATTTTTGACCCTCGCGCGCTGCGCTGGTCGCAGCGCTCCGATCGCCCGCCGTGCGGCGCGCAGGGAAGCCGACCCTTCGCGCGCGCAAAGCGGGTATCGCTATGACTTTGCGAGAAAAGCCGTGACCAGCGTTCGCGCAGCATCGGCCGGGGTGCGGTCGCCGGCGACGACATCGGCTTCGAGCGCGGCAAGCCGATCGGCGACGCCGGGAGCGGCCCGGAAATTTTCGAGCAGGCCGGCTTCGATCTCCGACGACAGCGCCGTTCGCGCCTGATCGCGCCGCCGCTGTGTCCAAGCACCGGTTGCTTCGTGCGCCGCACGGAATTGCGCGACATCGTCCCAGATCTCGGCAATCCCGCGACCCTCGAGAGCAGAAATCGCGCGCACCGGCACCGTCCATTCAGGACTCGGCGGGCGGATCAGCCGCATCGCGCTGGCGTAGTCGGCGGCGGTGCGCTGCGCGGCTTCGGCGAGTTCGCCATCGGCCTTGTTGACGAGGACGAGGTCGGCGAGTTCGACGATGCCGCGCTTGATCCCTTGCAATTCGTCGCCGGCCGCGGGCGGCAGGATCAACACGAAGATGTCGGTCATCTCGGACACCGCGGTCTCGGACTGCCCGACGCCAAGACTCTCGACGATGACCGCGTCAAACCTGGCGGCCTCGCATAACAGGATCGCCTCGCGCGTGCGGCGTGCGCCACCACCACGGCTAGTGCCGGCCGAGGACGGGCGAATAAAGGCGTGCGATGAGCGGCCGAGTTCGGCCATTCGCGTCTTATCGGCAAGGATTGCGCCACCGCCGCGCTTTGAGCCGGGATCGATCGCCAGCACAGCAACACAATGCCCGTGAGCGACGCCAGTGAGGCCGAAGCGCTCGATAAAGGTCGACTTGCCCGCGCCCGGAGGGCCGGATATGCCGATCCGGACGCTGCCGCCGGTGTACGGCAATATCGCAGTAAGCAAATCTTCGGCTTCGGCGCGGTGGTCGTGGCGAGTTGATTCGACCAGCGTGATCGCGCGGGCGAGGGCGCGCCGGTCGCCGTCGCGCAGCGCTTGCGCCAGAGATGGCGATGCCGTCACGCGCTCCGATCGGGGAAATACGAGCCGTCGCGCCGCTTGCGGCGCACGCATTCGATCGAGGCCATCGTCAGGATCTGATCGACCACGGTTGTCAGCTCCCGCAGACGGAACGGTTTTAACAGGTAAAAGCGTCCGCTTTTCTCGAGCCGTTCGGAATGGCGATGATCGCCCGTCGTCAAAATCACCCCGCAGCCCTGCGCATGCGCAATCTCGGCGAGCGCAAACCCATCCTTTTCACCGGGCTGGGTCACATCGATCATGACGATGTCAAAATCGTCGTCGTCGAGCTTGTCCTCCATCTCCGGGCCGGTTTCGACGATCGTAAAGTTAAAGCCTTCTTCGTTAAAAACCTCGCCCAACAATTCGCTTATATATTCGTCGTTTTCAACGATAAGGACTTTGCAAATCCGAGCCATTATTTTTTCCCATTCGCGCAATTTAACTTGGCAAACCGGTCTACACCGGCGCCAGAGCGGCCTCACGCCGCGCTGCTTCCTGTTGGCGCATCCACATCGCGGCATAGACGCCGTCGCGCCGCAACAGCTCGGTGTGATTGCCGCGCTCGATTATACGCCCATGATCGAGCACCAAAATCTCGTCGGCGTCGATAATAGTGGAAAGTCGGTGGGCGATCACGAGCGTGGTGCGGTCGGCGGACAACTCGGCGAGGTTCGTCTGGATTTCGCGCTCAGTCCGGGTGTCGAGCGCCGAAGTCGCCTCGTCGAAAACCAATATCTTCGCGTCTTTGAGGATAACGCGGGCGATCGCGACGCGTTGCTTTTCGCCGCCCGATAATTTCAAGCCACGCTCGCCCACCATCGTGTCGTAGCCATCCGGCAGTGAGGCGACAAATCCGTGAATGTGCGCCAGGCGCGCGGCCCCTTCGACCGCGGCGCGTGACGCACCCGGCCGACCATAGGCGATGTTGTAAAAAATCGTGTCGTTAAACAGTACCGTATCCTGCGGCACAACGCCGATGGCGCGCCTCAGGCTGTCCTGCGTCACGTCCCTGATATCTTGGCCGTCGATCTCGATCGCCCCGCGCCCGACATCCCAAAACCGGAACAACAGGCGCGCGATCGTCGATTTGCCGGCGCCGCTCGGACCGACGATCGCGATCTTGGCGCCCGCCGGCACCCGGAAGTCGACGTCAAACAAGATCGGACGCCGACTGTCATAGCCGAAATCGACATGGCGAAATGCCACCGTCCCGGCATCGACCGACAAGGCCAACGCCCCCGGCCAGTCGATGATTTCGGGCTGGACCGCCATCAGCGCAGTCATCTGTTCGAGATCGGCGAGCGACTGCTTGATATTGCGATAAACCACACCGAGAAAATTGAGCGGCGTGTAGAGCTGGATCAGATAGGCGTTGACCAGCACAAAATCGCCGATCGTCATGACGCGTGCCGCAACCCCATTGCCGGCGAGGATCATGACCCCGACGAGACCGGCCGCGATAATCATCCCTTGCCCGAGGTTGAGTGCCGCCAAAGTCGTCTCGCCCTTGACGGCGGCCCGCTCATAGGCTTGCAGCGAGGCGTCGTAGCGACGAGCCTCGTGCTCTTCATTGGCGAAATATTTGACAGTCTCGAAATTCAACAGACTGTCGATCGCCTTAGTACTCGCCTCGCTGTTGCGCTCGTTCATGTCGCGGCGAAATCGCACCCGCCAGTCGGTAACCAAAAAGGTGAACGCGATAAACAGCACGATCGTTACCAGCGTCACGGCGGCAAAGGTCCAGTTGTAGAGCCGCCACAGAATCGCGCAGGCGATCAGGATCTCGAACAGGGTCGGAACGATGTTGAACAGCAGAAAGGTCAGCAGAAATTCGATGCCGGCGGTGCCGCGCTCGATCGCCCGCGACAGCCCGCCGGTCCGCCGTTCGAGATGAAAGCGCAACGCCAGCCGGTGAACATGGCGAAATGCGGATAAGGCGAGCTGCCGCACCGCGCGCTGTGTCACCTTCGCAAAAACGGCGTTGCGCAGTTCGTTAAAGCCCTGCGCCATAACTCGGGCCAAGCCGTAGGCGATGATCAGCGCCACCGGCACGGCGACGATCAACTTACCCGGCGCCAAGGCGTCGACCGCGTGCTTGTAGAGAAACGGGACCGAAAGGTTGAGCAGCCGGCCGGCTACAAGAAAGCCGACCGCTGCCACCACTCGCAAGCGTAGTTCAAACGAATTGCGCGGCCACAAATACGGAGCAAGCGAGCGCAGGGCCCGCAGCTCTTGTTGCAGTCGCCCGCTCTGCCGCGGCGGACCCGGCGTAACCGGCCGGCCGCGGCGGCTCATCCGGCCGGGCCGAGCGGCGGTTCTGCTTCGGCGAGCGGGGCGGCGCCAAACCCGCCAAACAGGTTCAGCGCCAGAACAAACGCCAATACAACGATCACCGCGCCGGCGAGAAACGGGCTGCCGCGCCCAAGATCGGCGAACAGATAGCCGGCCAAAGGCGGGCCGATGACCCGCGCCAGGCTGCCGACCGATTGGGTCACGCCGAGCACCTGGCCCTGCTCGCCGCCGCTGGCCCGCCGCGAGATCAAGCTGTTCAATGCCGGCTGGACCAGCCCGAGGCCGATCGCGAGCGCCGCGAAAGCGCCGCTCAGCACCGCCAGCCCGCGGGCAAACGGGACGATGACGAGGCCGATCGCAAGCAGCACGAGGCCGGCCAGCAGCAATTTTTCCTCACCGTAGCGCTTGGTCAAACGCCGGGTCAGCCCGCCCTGCATGATCGCCGATAACAGGCCGAGATAGGCAAAAACATAGCCGACCGTCTCAGGCCCCCAATCCAGTTGCCGCAACGCCCATAGCGCGAAGATGCTCTCCATCGCGGCAAAGGCGAGGATGACCAGAAAGAAGATCACGATCAGCCGCGACAAGACCGGCCGGCGCAGCGATCCGAGTATCAAGCCGATGCGGCCCTGCCGCTGCGCCAGCCCGCGCCGTTCAGCGGGGTGGCTCTCGCGCAGCACAAACAGCACGCCGCAGAGTGCGACAAGCGACAGCCCAGCGGCGACCCAGGCCGGGGTTTCGAGGTTGGCGGTCGCCGGGTCGTTGCCCGCCAGAAACCCGCCGAGTGCGGGTCCAAAAATAAACCCGAGACCAAAGGCGGCGCCGATCATCCCCATGCCGTGGGCGCGCTCCTCGGGTTTGGTGATGTCGGCAATGTAGGCCTGAGCCGCGGCGATATTGCCGGCGCAGGCGCCCGCGAGCGCGCGCGCGGCGAACAGCATCCACAGCGCATTGGCGGCGCCGAGCCACACATATGCCACCGCCGAGGCCGCCATGCTCGCCATCAATACCGGGCGCCGGCCGATGCGATCGCTGAGCCGGCCCCATAAAGGTGCTGCAATGAGTTGCATCAGCGAATAGGTGGCAAGCAGCCACGTCACCTCGGGCGCGGAACCACCGAACCGCACCGCATAAAACGGCAATAGCGGGATTACGAGACCGAACCCGATCAGGTCGATCAATACGATGAGGAATAGAATGGGCATGGTTCTCGCGGTGATATCGCGCACCTGCCGCATCGGGGCAAGGGTCTCGTCGCCGCGCCATTAGCCGGATTGAGCGGGTCAGCCCCGGACATTCCGGGAATCTCTGACCCTGACAACGATTTAACTATCGAGAGGCAATCACCGAACCCCAACTTCGTTTAAGTAGGTAAACTCAGCACAGAGGAGAACCAAATGGCCGGACCAGAAGTTAAGGGCGAAATTATTCCCTATCTTTTCTATCGCGACGTGCCCGCTGCACTCGATTTTCTCGCTCGCGCATTTGGCTTTATCGAAGAGCTGCGGCACCCGACCCTAACCGGGATGCACGCGCAAATGACATTCGATGGGCAGCGGATCATGATGGGGCAGGGCAGCCATGATTGGCGGATGCAGAGCCCGAGCGAGACCAACGTCGCGACCATGGGCATCTTTATCTACCTGGCCGGTGTTGACGCGCATTACGAGCGCGCCCGTGATGCCGGGGCCGAGATTGTCCAGCCGCCGCATGACGAGGAATGGGGCCGCACCTACACGGCGCGCGATTTCGACGGGCATCCCTGGTTCTTCACCACTCCGCCCGGCTGACCCTGGCAGAGTGATGCGTTGTCGCCCGAACCGCCGGTTTTGCGATTGGGCTCACCGCGGCCGGTGCTGCGCAATCCACGCGAACAAGGCCTCGATCGTATGGCGGTCGACGCCGTCGCTCTTCATCATAAGGCCAATCAACGGATCCTGAATCAGTTCGGCGAGCGTCAGATCCCCGGCTCTTGTGCCTCTTTCGAAATCCCCGTTCATGTCATTTCCTCCGATTTTTCGGATAACGGGTAACTAAGCGCGAGTTCGGGATTCCCAACCGCGCAGCTTGCGGCGGGATCGCGGGGCACCGGCCATTGCCCGCCGTCCTGCAAGTTTCCGCGATGTTCGCCGGACTGTTGGTTGAGGCTGGCCGTGGTGCAAAATCGTGGTCGGGGGTATACTCCCGGCTCGCAGCGCGGAGAAATTAATGCACCTCTTCAAGGAGCAAGCGGTCCGGGATTACGCGGCAGCCGGCGACATGATCCCGGTGATCGATTACGGCCCCTATTTCGCGGGTGAGAAGGGTGCACTCGACCGCTTGGCGGAACAGGTCGCGCACGCCTGCGAGAACATCGGGTTTTTCTATGCTCTGAACCACGGTGTGCCGGACGAACTGATCGACCGGGCTTTCTCCGCCTCGCGCCGGTTCTTTGCACTGCCGATCGGGCAAAAGCTCGCGCTGAGGCTAAACGAGAACAACATCGGCTATCTGCCGATCAATGCTTCGGTGCAGGGCGCCTCAACCGTGCACAAGGCCACCAAACCCAATCAGAACGAGAGCTTTTTTATCAGCCACGACCGCGGCCCCGATCATCCCGATGTGGTTGCAGGCAAACCGCTGCGCGGTCAAAATCTATGGCCGGCGGATATGGCCGGGCTGCGCGCCGATATGAACGAATATTTTGCCGCTCTGGGCATGATGTGCGACCGCATGCTGCCGGCGTTTGCCGTCGCGCTCGGCATGCCGGCCGATTTCTTTGCGCCCTATTTCGCCAACGAAGCGCACGCCACGGCGCGCTTTCTGCATTATCCGCCGCAGCAAACGACCGAAGATAACGTTTTCGGCCAGGGCCCGCACACCGATAACAGCTTTATGACCGCGCTGGCGCGCACCGATGTGCCAGGTCTCGCAGTCAGGCTGCCTTCGGGCGAGTGGTTCCCGCCGCCGGTTATTCCAGGAACATTTCTGATCAATCTCGGCAACATCATGCGCCGCTGGTCGAACGACCGCTTTTTATCGACGCCGCACGGCGTGCTCAACGATTCGGGCACCGACCGCTATTCGATCGCCTACTTCCACAGCCCGAACCCGGACCGCGTCATCGAATGCCTGCCGTCCTGCACCGGCGCCGACGACCCGCCGCGCTATCCGCCGGCGGTCTATCGCGAGCTTGTGCTCGAATTTTATCGGGCGAATTATTTCCACCAGAAGGGGCACCGCTCCGACGCCGCCGCCCAAGCGACGCAGTAGTCAAAACAGGAGGCACAGCATGTTTGATCTCGATCGCTTTATTGAGGATTGCCGCGCCGCGGTGGCGCAAGATCCCAGCCACAAATCCGCCAGGGAACTGGTGGCCCGCGCCTTGTCCGATCCGGCAGGCGTCCTCGCCGGGCTTGGCGAGCCGCAGCGCGCTGGGGTCGAGCCGCTCTATAGCTCGGAGAACCTGACGATCCTGAACGTCATTTGGGGGCCGCGGATGACGATTATGCCGCATAACCATCTGATGTGGGCGGTGATCGGCGTCTACACCGGGCGCGAGGACAACATCTTCTGGCGTCGCCTGCCAGACGCCGATGCAGGGCAGATCGAGGCGGCCGGCGCCCGCTCGATCGGGGTGCGCGACGTCGAGCCGCTCGGCCGCGACATCATCCACACCGTTACCAACCCGCTGCCGCGAATGACCGGCGCCATCCACGTCTATGGCGGCGATTTCTACGCGGTTACGCGCAGCGAATGGGACCACGAGACCCTGACCGAACGGCGCTTTGACCTCGATCGCAACCGCCTGTTGTTCGAGGAGGCAAACCGCGGCTTAGTCTGAGTTTGCTTGATTACCGGCAGGCTTTAAGGCGAACGGCACAATGGCAATTCTGCCGCGCGCGATCCTGTTCGATCTCGACGACACGATCCTTGTCGCTTTCGGCCCGGCGGAATCGCAGTGGCAACGCATCCTCGGCGCTTACACCGAGCACTTGGCGCCGTTGACCCCGGCCGCGGCACTCGCCGCGATCATGGACAGTTCGCGCGATTTATGGGCCGACCCGGCGCAGCATAAGCATTGGCGGCATCGCATCGTCGAGGCCCGCCGCCGCATCGTCGCCGACGCCTTTACAACTTTGGCCGAGGGTGGGCATCCCACCCCCGAGCGCGCGTTGTGCGACGAGATCGCCGACCGCTACAACGCACTGCATGACGCCGAGCTGGAGTGCTTCCCCGGTGCGCATGACACGCTCGACCGGCTCAAGGATCTCGGGGTGAGGCTGGCGCTGATCACCAACGGCGCCGCCGAACCGCAACGCGCCAAAGTCGTGCGTTTCGCACTCGAACATCGCTTCGACCACATCCAGATCGAGGGCGAGCACGGTTTTGGCAAACCCGAGGAGCGTGCCTACACCCATGCCATGGAAGTGCTCGGCGTGACCGCGCGCGACACCTGGATGGTCGGCGACAATCTCGAATGGGAGATTGCGGCGCCGCAACGCCTCGGCATTCACGCGATCTGGCACGACGGCTATGGCGTCGGGTTACCGCCGGACTGCCCGGTCCGCCCCAACCGAATCATCCGCAGGCTCGCCGAACTACTGCCGTGATCCGCGGCCGCCGCTGCGTGCGTGAAGGCGGCGATTTAACCCCAGACCTCGCGGGCGGTTTCGACGACGAGGCGCAGCTTAGCGTTTTGTTCTTCGATCGTCAGCGCGTTGCCCTCCACGGTCGATGAAAAGCCGCATTGCGGGCTGAGGCACAGCTGCTCCAACGGCACGTATTTCGCTGCCTCGTCGATCCGCCGCTTTAGCGCGTCCTTGCTTTCGACGGCGGCGCGTTTGCTGGTGACGAGGCCCAGCACCACCCGCTTCTTCCCGCGCGGCACAAACCGCAATGGTTCGAACCCGCCCGAGCGGGCATCGTCGTATTCGAGGAAAAACCCATCGACCGCCAATTCGCCAAACAACGCCTCGGCGACATGGTCGTAACCGCCTTCGGCCATCCATGACGAACGGAAATTGCCGCGGCACATATGGGTGCACACCGTCATCCCATCAGGTTTGCTGGCGAGCGCGGCGTTGATGATCTTGATGTTGGTCAGGTGCTGCATCGCCCCGTCGCCGCCGATGCTGGTGACATAGGCGCGCTGCGCCGGGTCGTTCAGATAAGCGAGGCTGGTGTCGTCGAGCTGCAAATAGGTACAGCCGAGGCGGTGCAAGGCGGCGATTTCATCGGCATAGACCTGCGCGAGATCGTCCCAGAATTGATCCATATCGGGGTAAACCGCGCTGTCGATCGCCGCCCGCCCGCCGCGGTAATGCAGCATCGAGGGTGACGGGATCGTCAATTTCGGCGTCGTCCCGGCCGGCGCGACCGCCTTCAGATAGGCGAAATCCTCGCCAAAAATCGTTTCCTCGAGCCGCAATTTGCCGCCGATGCGAAAACCCCCGAGTGCGGCTTCGACCGCACCCGTTTCGTTTTTGAATGGCAGGCGGACGGTTTGGTCGGTCCTGCCGACCCCGCCGATTTGGTAGAGGAAATCCATGTGCCACGAGCGGCGGCGGAACTCGCCGTCGGTGACGCCCTGCAGCCCGATCTCCTGCTGCATGCGCACGACATCGCGGATCGCGGTATCCTCGACCCGCCGCAGCGCCTCAGCCGAAATCCGCCCCTGTTGGTGCTCTTCCCGCGCCCGCAATAATTCCGCCGGCCGTAACAAACTCCCGACATGATCCGCTCGAAACGGCGGTGCGCTCATTTCCGGCATCGCTCTCCCCTATCGCTCGTCGGCTTCGTCGTTGGCGAACTGACCCGGCGATGCGAACATCCCCACTGGGACCATAAATACAATCAATTGTTTCCTCGCACGCGCTCATCTTGCTAAGTTTTGAGCTGGTTTCGAAGTCACTGTTGGTGTAATTAGGACCTCTTTCGCTTCGTATAAATGTGCCTCAAACATGTCGCGAAGGTGCCACAAGTCGCCAAACGATATAAGCGGCAAATTTGTCCATTGGACAAGCCTCTTATACACGAACGCTCCAACACACCTTCTAATTTGCTCTTCGTCACCACCCGCTAACAACGCGCATCGATACCAAATCCTAACGCGCAAAACCCAATCCGAAGGCCCCCGGACTGCGAAGCCAGCCATCTGAAATACAAACCCTGCGATTAACGTCGTTCCTAAAATGTACCCGACGCGGCTTTTCCCAAGCCATTCAAAAATAAATTTCGCTACCGACTCATTATCACCGGTACTGATTACAAAAATAAGAGCTATAGTCGCAGTCAACAAAATCCACGCCGTTATCTGCAAATGCCTGCGACTCCTTCGATTACAAATAATGAATATCCCAGTCGTAATATACTGAAACACCTTCCGGCACGAGCGAGGTGCTAGTGGTCTGACGCCAACATTTGGTTCCCGCGGTTGACTTTTTCGATAATGCGATCGGGGTCGGCGGTCCAGACAAAGGGTTTGGGTTTGCGGTTATGCTCGCCGAGATAGCGGTTGATCGCGGCTTGCAGATCGACCAGCGAGCGGAAGACGCCGCGCTGCAACCGCCGGCGGGTCAGGGTGGCAAAAAAGCCTTCAACGGCATTGGCCCAGGAGCATGACGTGGGCGTGAAGTGAAACGTCCAGCGTGGATGCCGCGCAAGCCAGGCGCGGACCTTGGGATGCTTGTGGGCGGCATAGTTGTCGAGGATCACATGAATGAGCTTGCCGGCCAGGACAACGGCCTCGACCCGATTGAGGAAGCGGATGAACTCCTGGTGGCGGTGACGCGCCATGCATTGGCCGATGACCGAGCCGTCAAGGACATTGAGCGCCGCAAACAGCGTCGTCGTGCCGTTGCGGATGTAATCATGGGTCATTGTCCCGGCTCGACCCTTCTTGATCGGCAAGCCGGGCTGGGTGCGGTCGAGAGCCTGAATTTGCGACTTCTCGTCGACCGACAGCACCAGGCTGTGGGCCGGCGGGTCGAGATATAGCCCGACCACGTCACGCAATTTGGCGGCAAACGCCGGGTCTTGCGACAGCTTGAAACGCCGCACTCGGTGCGGCTGCAGACCGTGCGCCGCCCAGATCCGCTGCACCGAGCGCAGCGAGATGCCGCTCGCCACCGCCATCGCCCGGCCGGTCCAGTGGGTTGCCTCGCCTGGCGGCTCCGCCAGCGTCAACTCGACCACTCGGTCAATAACCGCCGCAGGCGTCGGCGGCAAACCGGGTTTGCGCGTCTTGTCGTGCAGCAGGCCGGCCACCCCTTCGCGCATGAAGCGCTCCTGCCAGCGCCACACGCACGGCTTCGATACTCCGGCGCGGCGCATGATCTCGGCCGTACCGCAGCCCTCCGCGGTCGCCAAAATGATCTGTGCCCGCCACACATGCTTTTGCCGGCTGTTGCGATCCGCCACCACCGCCGCCAGTCGTTCGCGGTCGCCGGCACTCACTTCGATGCTGATCCCCTCGCGCATCGCGCATCATCGCACACCCCGCTCCAATATGGAATCCTATGATTGCGTCGTACCACTAGTCTCAATAGTGCGCTAGCTTTGATTTGTGGTATTATTACCATATTCGCATATAGTTGCTCGGGCACATTTTGTTCACGAACTTCGACACTTTTCGCCTTGATTTTTTCGGCTGATATTTCTGCAAAAAAAAGTAAGGACTTCCAGGCTCATCTCTGTCGGATCCAGTTTAAATTCGGTAGCTTTAAATAGTGAGTCCCAATAGGCGTTGCCGTGCCGCGCCAAAAGGCGAAATGAAGACAGCCGTGCTAATAGTAGTTCAAAAAATGATTTGTGCGCAAACTGTAACGCGCCAGAACGACTTAAATCTGACACAAGCACCCCGTAGGTCCTGACGTCAGTTTCGATCGCTTCCAAGGGATTATCAAGATCACGAATCCTTTGTGGTAGCGGACGAACGTCGACGGGTTCCTGCGCTGTACGCATTTTCGATATATCTGGATCGAACCATTGCAAAAGCGTTCGAAGCGATTCGCGAAATTGGGGTCGAAGAATTTGATTCGTAAAGCCACCCTTACCCATAAATGCTGCTATCCCTTCCATAAAATACAGTCTTTCCAACTCTGTGAGGAACATAAATTTTAATCCCTCCTCCGACTTCTGCGTCTGCCGTCGTAGGCTGTGTAATATGAACTGCCATATGACCTTTGCCGATGATATTTCGTTAGGATTCTCGCGGAAATTCTCCGATGTCCACAGGAGCGCTACTATATGCAAGAGTGATGGTCGCGAAACGATCTCTGCAGCTTGACCACCAGCGGACGCTACTTCGACAATCTGTTCAACAACATCAGATGCGATCCACTTCTCAAGACTGATTCTTATCTGTTCTATCGTGAACGGACGCAGGCGAATAAACTGGCAATGAGGCCCCGAGTTGATCGAGAGTGAAAGGTCGCCGAGCTCGCGAGGCGCTATACCTAGCGCATTGCGCATCTCTTCATCATCCAAGAAAAAGTTTGGGCGCCCCGTGAACAAAATCTTAGAATGATCATATGCAAACTGCCATAAGACTTTGAAATGTTCTATTCGATCCTCGTATAGCGAAGCGTGAGCCATCTCGTCAAAACCTTCGAATATCAGCAGAACGCGGCCTGCGATTTATAAGCTGCATAAGGGCGCGCGCGTTTATGTCGTAGCGATGTGCCCAGGATGCCAGGATATCGTCTGGGGTTTGATTTTGCGGACTCCGCCCTCTGAGTTCGATGATTATCGGAACTCGAGTCTCTGGCGAACGTTGGTTGATGAGGTGGTACGCAAACATTAGCGCACCGGTGCTTTTGCCCTGCCCATAATTCTCCAAGCAGGGCTAGCTGGCGTCGGCTAGGCTCTTCCAACCATGTGGTGAGGAATTCCTCCAACGGGACCGCGATTAATTCGCCGGTTTCGTCCTCAATTTGAGATTCTACATACGCCGACTTGATCGGAATATCCGTCTCCGACAGCGGACGCCTCTCCACACGATCACGAATGTTTGTATAATAGTCGCGAAAATCTACCAAATTATTAAGCAAACTTTCACGCGTTTCGCAATGGATGGTGAAGCCGTCGATAATTTTCTGTGGCAAATTCAGCAGGATTTCGCCGCCATCCCGAATTGCCATATGGCATTCTACAGGGCGTCCTCCCGCGATCTCCTTACTATAGGCGACAAAGTCAGATAATGAACGATCCTGTGGAGGTTCAGCCGAACAATATAATACAATAACACGATTTGAAATGATATCTTCGCCGATCCAACAACGATGATCGTCGCGCCATCCGAAATCTGAATCGAAGCGAAATGACCGATTTCGAAGCAAATATAACTCCTTTGCCTGTACATGCCAGGTCAACAGGCCCGGCACGTCAAGGCGTTGGGGTCGGAATTGTTGTTCAACTCGCGTAAATGGCTCGGGTGCCGGGTGGCGTGATAGCCGGCGATACGCATCGGCAATACCTGCCATGGCCCAGTTTCGGTCTCTATGTTTCCTTCTGAGATCATCGTCTGCCTTAGAAAATTTTCCATGCCAATTACGATAGAGTGAACTTATGAAAAAGCATGCGGAAATGAAGACGACTACCATGAGGGCGTGGTCGCTCCAAGGCGGCGGTCCGGCACGATCTGGCGGTTGACCGGCCGCCGCTCTGGCCAAATTACCGATAGACGACCAGACGCTTTCGTGTTCGGAGAGCGATTTAATCGTCAACGTTCCAAGCGAAGTGACACCCGCCAATGCATAAAAGGCAAACCTCTCGCGTGTGTTTGTGTCCTGACGGAGCTTTACATATAGAGCAAACGCTGACATCATAACAAATGTAATAAGGAGGATAGTGTTTATAATAAGGTTCGGCATTTACTCCTCCCGCGTTATACTGGTCGTCTCTAAGCGCTCCTACCTGGTAGTCATCTACCCAAAAGGCATTTTAAGAGCGTTTATTGCGTGCCTCCACGGGTGCTCGCTCGCCTGCGCATCGCAGCCCCCATCGAGGCACTGTAACCTCTATAGGAGACTGCGAACTCGCTGCCCCGAGCGAGGATGTATTCTCTACAGCTTAGAAAGGGATGTCGTCGTCGAGGTCTTCGCGCGTGTTGCGGCCCCGGCCACCACCGGCACCGCCGCGGCTGGGGCCGGGCATGACCGGGGTGGCGCGCGCCGCCGGTTCGTCGGCGTAGTTGTCATCAAAGTCGCTGTCCGTCGCCTGACCGCCGGCGGCGCCGCCGCGGCTGCCGCCCATGCCGTCCAGCATCGTCAATTCGCCGCGAAACTTCGGCAAGACGATTTCGGTCGTGGTCCGTTCCTGGCCGCCCTGATCGGTCCATTTGCGGGTCTGCAATGCGCCTTCGAGATAGACTTTCGAGCCCTTGCGCAAATACTTCTCGGCGATCTCGGCGAGCCGCTCGTTAAAGATCACGATGCGGTGCCATTCGGTGCGCTCCTTGCGCTCGCCGGATACGCGATCGCGCCAGGTATCCGAGGTGGCGACCGTAAAGGTGGCGATGCGGCTGCCGTCCTGGGTCGAGCGCATTTCGGGATCACGGCCGAGATTGCCGATCAAGGTTACTTTGTTGAGACTGCCAGCCATAGGGTCACCGCACTTTTGTGGTCGCCAAGAAAACCCATCTTATCAAGTCCTGCGAATGTTCCCACTTTATTCTTAACTTTGGGAAACTGCACATGACTCATCTATCGCCAATCTCCGATCTCGGCGACGACAGCGCGCCAGGGTCGTTCACGGCTTCGATGCCGGCGCCGGAAGACGCCGCACTTTTCGACGCCTATTCGCGCGCTGTCATCGGCGCCGTCGACAAGGTCGGCCCGGCAGTGCTGCATCTGCAAGTCACCGGGGCCAAGGATGGGACTGGCGGCGCCGGTTCGGGTGTCGTGTTCACCCCGGACGCCTATGTCCTGACCAACAGTCACGTCGTGTCGGGCGCCCGCAAGATCGACGCGGCCTTTCCTGATGGCCGCACCTTGAGCGCCAGTCTTGTCGGCGACGATCCCGACACCGATCTCGCCGTGTTGCGGCTCGACGGTGAGGCCGGGGCCTTTGCCCGCCTCGGCGATTCGCAGCAATTGCGGGTCGGCCAGCTGGTCGTCGCGATCGGCAACCCGTTCGGGTTTCAATGCACGGTGACGGCCGGTGTCGTCAGCGCGCTCGGGCGCTCGTTGCGCAGCCGCTCCGGCCGGCTGATCGACAGCGTGATCCAGACCGACGCAGCGCTGAACCCGGGAAATTCCGGCGGGCCGCTGGTGACCGCCGCCGGCGAGGTCGTCGGCATCAACACCGCGATCATCGGTATGGCGCAAGGCATATGTTTTTCGATCTCGGCCGCGACGGTCGAATTCGTCGCCTCGCGGCTGATCCGTGAAGGCCGGGTGCGGCGCTGCTATATCGGGGTTGCCGGGCAGAATGTGCCGTTGTCGCGGCGGGTCGTGCGCTTTCACGAATTGCCGCGCGAGACCGGCGTGCGCGTCCAGTCGACCGCACCCGATGGGGCGGCGCGCGCCGCCGGGTTGGTCAGCGGCGACATCATCGTCGCTGCCGACGGCATCCCGGTCGCCGATATCGACGAATTGCACCGGCTAATGACCGAGGAGCGGGTCGGCAAACCGGTCCCGTTCACGGTGCTGCGCCTGTCGCAGAAGCTCGACATCATCGTGACACCGCTCGAGACCCCGCCTCGCCCGGCGAGGTAAGCGTGATTTTCACCACAGAGACACAGAGGAAGTAGAGGGCGCCCCCGCGTATTGTCTTTCTGGCGCGGAAGTGTGTGAGTAATCGCCAATGACGTCATTCCGGGGCACGGGCAATGCCCGTATAGCCCGGAACCTATGCAACCGGCGCGTGGACGATATAAGACGGGGTGTGTTCATAGGTTCCGGGCCTGCCGTGGCGGGCATTCCGGAATGACGATTTCCAGGATCCGGTTTCTTCAGGTGAGTGCAGGCGGAACCCAGTCCAGCAATGGATGTCGGATTTCGCCGGTGAGCCGAGGAGCAGGGTCGCGGCGACTTAGTGTCTCCGTGGTGATTTCTCGCACACGGTGGCGCCGGGGGGTGGGGCGCGCTAAGTTTGTGCCATGCAGCAGTTGATCCGGATCCGCGGCGCGCGCGAACATAATCTGAAGAACATCGACGTCGATCTGCCGCGCGACAGCCTGGTGGTGATCACCGGGCTTTCGGGCTCGGGCAAGTCGTCGCTGGCCTTTGACACTGTCTATGCGGAGGGCCAGCGCCGCTATGTCGAGAGTTTGTCGGCTTATGCGCGGCAATTCCTCGAACTGATGCAAAAACCCGAAGTCGAATTGATCGAGGGGTTGTCGCCGGCGATTTCGATCGAGCAAAAGACGACCTCGCGCAACCCGCGCTCGACCGTCGCGACCGTGACCGAAATTTACGATTACATGCGTCTGTTGTGGGCGCGGGTCGGGGTGCCGTACTCGCCGGCCACCGGGTTGCCGATCGTCAGCCAGACCGTGTCCCAGATGGTCGACCGTGTCATAGCGATGCCCGAGGGTACGCGGCTCTATCTGCTGGCGCCGATCGCGCGCGGCCGCAAGGGCGAATACCGCAAGGAGTTCATCGACTTGCGAAAGCGCGGGTTTCAGCGCGTCAAGATCGATGGCAAGATGGTCGAACTCGACGAGGTTCGGCCGCTCAACAAGAACGTCAAGCACGACATTGCCGTTGTCGTCGACCGCATCATCGTGTCATCCGATCTCGGCAATCGGCTCGCCGATTCGTTCGAGACGGCACTCGACCTCGCCGAGGGCATCGCAATCACGGAAAACGCCGATTTGGGCGAGGAGACGATCTTCTCGGCGAAATTCGCCTGCCCGGTGTCGGGCTTTACGATCCCCGAGATCGAGCCGCGGCTGTTTTCGTTCAACAACCCGTTTGGCGCGTGCCCGGCCTGCGACGGGCTCGGCACCAAGCTCTATTTCGATCCGGCGCTCGTCGTTCATGACGAGGGCCGCAGCTTGGCCGAGGGGGCGGTCAGCCCGTGGTCGCATTCGTCCTCGCCCTATTACACGCAGACCCTCGAAAGCATCGCCAAGCACTTCCGCCAGAACATGCACACGCCGTGGCGCGATCTGCCGGAAAAGATGCGGCGCACGATCTTGAACGGCTCGGGGGGCGAGCCGGTCGCGATGACTTACGATGACGGGTTGCGGAAATACACAACCGACCGCGCCTTTGAGGGTGTGTTGCCGAACATGGAGCGGCGGTTTCGCGAGACCGACAGCGCCTGGGTCAAGGAGGAATTGGGCCGCTATCAGAGCGCCAAGACCTGTGAGGTGTGCCACGGCGACCGGCTGAAACCCGAGGCGTTGGCGGTCAAGATCGGCGGCAAGAACATCAGTGAAGTGGCGCGGCTGTCGATCGCCGACGCGTTGGCCTGGTTTTCCGGCATCGACGGCGAGCTGACCCCGAGCCAGCGCGAGATCGCCCAGCGCATCCTGCGCGAGATCAATGAGCGGCTCGGCTTTTTGCAGAATGTCGGGCTCGAATATTTGACCCTGTCGCGCGCCTCGGGGACGTTGTCGGGCGGCGAGAGCCAGCGCATCCGGCTCGCCTCGCAGATCGGTTCGGGGTTGACCGGCGTGCTTTACGTGCTCGACGAGCCGTCGATCGGCTTGCACCAGCGCGACAACGGCCGGCTGCTGACCACCTTGAAGCGGCTGCGCGACCTCGGCAATACGGTGATCGTTGTCGAGCACGATGAAGAGGCGATCCGCACCGCCGATTGGGTTGTCGATATGGGGCCGGGCGCCGGGGTTCATGGCGGCCATGTCGTCGCCGAGGGTACGCTGGACGCGATCCTGGCCAATCCCGACAGCATCACCGGGCAGTACCTGACCGGCATGCGCCAGGTCCCGATCCCGATGGTCAGGAGAACCGGCCATCCCGGGCAAATCCTGCGCATCGTCGGCGCGACCGGTAACAACCTGAAGGATATCACCGCCGAGATCCCGCTCGGCACGTTTTGCGTTGTGACCGGCGTCTCGGGCGGCGGCAAATCGACCTTGATCATCGAGACGCTGTACAAAGCGCTCGCCAAGCGGCTCAACAATGCGCGCGAGCAGCCGGCGCCGCATCGGGGCCTCGAAGGCGTCGAATTCCTCGACAAGATCGTCGATATCGACCAGTCGCCGATCGGCCGCACGCCGCGCTCGAACCCGGCCACTTATACCGGCTGCTTTACCCCGATCCGCGACTGGTTCGCCGGCTTGCCGGAGGCAAAGTCGCGCGGCTATCTGCCCGGCCGGTTCTCGTTCAATGTCAAAGGCGGCCGCTGCGAAGCCTGCCAGGGCGATGGCGTCATCAAGATCGAGATGCATTTTCTGCCCGACGTCTATGTCCAATGCGATGTCTGTCATGGCCGGCGGTACAACCGTGAAACCCTCGAAGTGTTGTTCCGCGGCAAAAGCATTGCCGACGTCCTCGACATGACCGTCGATGAGGGGGTCGAATTCTTTCGTGCGGTGCCCTCGATCCGCGACAAATTGTTGACCCTGCAGCAGGTCGGGCTTGGCTACATCCATATCGGCCAGCCCGCGACGACCCTGTCGGGCGGCGAGGCGCAGCGTGTCAAGCTCGCCAAGGAATTATCGCGGCGCGCCACCGGCCGCACCCTCTACATCCTCGACGAGCCGACTACCGGTCTGCATTTCGACGATGTCCGCAAATTGTTGGAAGTGCTGCACGCGTTGGTCGAAACCGGCAACACCGTCCTGGTCATCGAGCACAATCTCGAAGTCATCAAGACCGCGGATTGGATCATCGATCTCGGCCCCGAGGGTGGCGACGCCGGCGGTCACATCGTCGCCACCGGCACCCCCGAAGACATCGCAGCGAGCGGCGAGAGCTACACCGGCGACTATCTCCGCCCTTACCTGAAACCGCAGCCCCAGCCGGCTCGCCGCCGCCGCACCGGCTAGGGCAACGGGCCGATGTGAACCCGACCCGCGCCCGGGCGATCGAGGAGTTGCGGCGGATGGTGCTGGCGGCGCTCGGCGAGCATGACGCCGCAGTGTGGCTGTTCGGCTCGTGCGCCCGCGGTCAGCCGCGTCAGCACAGCGACATCGATATTGCGATCCTGCCGCGCGACGATCTATCGCCCGGCTTTTTTGCCGAGCTTGAAGCCGATATCGAAGACAGCATGATCCCGTACGATGTCGATCTCGTCGATCTGCGGCATGCCGCTCTCGCACTCGTCGACGAAGTCCACCGCGAAGGCGTCAAATGGCGGGACTAGAGCGTAGACTCGACGAGGCCGCGATGGCGCTCACTACCTTGGAGGAGGTCGCCGAAAAGGCTGATCGGACAATGGTTGAGCGTGACGGCGCGATCCTGCGCCTGATCTATACATTCGAGGCGGTCTGGAAAGCCTGTCAGCATTTGCTTGCCGAGCGCGAGGGGATCGAGGTCGCTTCGCCGAACGCGACGATCCGTGCGTCACGGCGGCTCGGCTGGCTGTCGGACGAGGATGCGGTGGCTGCGATCGGCATCGGTCGCGACCGCAACCTCGCGATCCATATGTATCGGGGCGAGATCGGCGCCGAGATCGCAGAGCGGCTCGCCGCGCATGCCGCGCTGCTGCACCGCTGGTTGGCCGTGTTGCGAGCTCGGTTCGCCGTGTAAGAGTACCGGAAGGAGACGAGTTTCCTTAGCCGGCGAGTTCGTTCTTAAGGATGTCGGCGCGCGGGTTGGCGACTTGGCCCGAAATGATCTGCATCGCATCGACCGGGCGACCGTAAAAGGCGCGATCCTGAGCCTTGTCCTGCACGATGTCGGTGCCATTGATGTTGAGGCCGCCTTCGAGCCCCTTCAGGTTCGACCAGACGATGATGTCGCCCTTGCCGATCGAGCCCTGTGCCTGCCCCGACCAGTTCACGATCGTCAGTTTGGCGTTACCGTTCAGGGAGAAATTGTTGTTTTGCGTGAAGTCGGCCACCGCCTTCGGCGTCATTAGCAAAAAGGCCATCGGGCCCGCGGCGCCACCCGCCTGCCAGCCGATCGAGATCGAACCGAGGGTATAAAAAGCCGGATCGCTCCACTGGCCATCCTGGCGGCGCACCAGCAGGACGCCCTGACCGCCTTGTCCGCCGACCACAAACGACCCGCGGACCAGGGTCGGAATGATGAAAATGCCCTGAGCCTGGCGCAGGAGTTTGTCGAAATCCGGATTGCGCTTGAATTGCTGCAATGTATTCGCGGCGTCCCTGACGAGTTCCAGGGCGCCGGTGCGGTGCGCCGCCGGTTGCTGCGTCGCCGCGTTGCCGGGAGCGGCCTGATTATAAGTTTGCGCCTGGGCGCCGTTGATCGCGATACCCAAAGAAGCTGCGATCACGGCAGCGCCGACTTGCTTGATCATAAGGAAAGCCCTTTCTCGATTGCTTCGTTCTGCGGTTTCAACGGATCGCAGAAAGGGCCGGTTCCGTGAGTTCGCCGGCCTAGGACTGGCCGCGCATACTGGGGCCGTTCGGCTGCGCCCAGTCTAATGTCTTGAGCCGTTCCCGTGTGTGAGCGCTGCGGCCGCCCTGTAGGCAACAGGCGCGCCGTTGGCCACCAGTGCGACACCGGAGAGAAGCGCCATCTCCGCAACGTCTTCATGGCTTGCCGTCAGACAGCGATAACGAGTGCTGTGCGCCGGTTTGCGGCAGCTGATCGGACCCTCGGCCTTTACCTTGTCTGCGAACCGGGCCAGAGCGGGCGCCGGAGTCCGCGAATCCGAGCGGATGCCCCACAAATAAACGATCTGACCGCCGATGACCCATGTCATCGCGTCGCGGATTTCGGTTACCGGACCGGATACGGTTTCCGACGTGGCAGTTCCAAAGCTTTTCCGCTCTGGATCTTGACTCGCACGCCCACTGCGCAATTCGGGTCCGCCGAGAAAGGCGGGAGCAATCGCCGCCAATTGCGCCAGTTGCGCGGATTGCATAGGCGCGCCAGCTCGCGTCGATTGGGGCGGGGGCGCACCACCCATGGGGACGGGCGCCGCCGCCGTCAATGAAGCAGAATCCCTCACCTCACCCCCACGATAGCGCGCTCTTTCGGCGGAGGGAATCTTGTCTGTTGGGTGCGGGAGAAAATCGACAGCGATGCCGAAGAAAGCATAGACCGTCAAAATGCCGACCATTGCGAAGCAGCCGAGATGAAGAATAGTGCCGAGCCCGTCCCTCCATCTGCCCCCGCGACGCAATTTTGACGCAGGTATCGCGGTGACGAGGCTTTCTCGCACTCGCCCGAAGAAGGGGCTTGCGAAAATCGGGCCGGCCATCCCCGTTCCTGTTCACGGCCGGCGTATTCAACTCCCTCGGTTGAATATCTATGCCGCCGATTTCACAAGTAACGTTAATCGATCGGGCGCGGCGGTCAATATTTTTTGTGGACGCTTTGTTGACGCCAGACATCAGACCACCGGTGCGGTCGACCGTTGATCTTCGCTCCTCACAGGATCGCAGGCCGATTTCAGTCGAGGCCGGCTTCCGCCAGGTACTTGTTCATCATGCCGATCAGATAATCGGTGAACGAGCCCTGAGCCGCGTGTGCGGCGATCAAGCCGAGCACCGCGCGCAGCGGACTGCCCGACAGCTCGGTCTCAAAGATCGCGCGAAAGCGCTTTTCGATCGGGTCGCGATAAGATTCGGGGTTGAGCTTACCCTTCGGCCACGGATCGAGCGTCTCGTCGACGGCACATGGCCCGACCAGCGGGATAATCGGCAGAAAATTGCCCGATGTGCGGAATGCTTGCCGCTGGTCGTCGGTCCAGGCGCTGAACAATGGGTTGTCGCCCGCCAACAAAAATGAATTACGCAGAAAATCCTGGGAGTTCTTGCGCCCGAGCAAATAATCATAGCGCATGAAATCCGGGCACGCGAAACCGATAAACGCGCCAAGCCCGGCGCTCGCGATCGCCTTGTCGCCAAGCTTGGTCCCAAGTTGCGGGGTCAGCATAAAACGGCTGAACACCCGCTCGTCGGCGGCGAGCACCAGATCGCGGGAATCGTAGCGGGTCTGCTGGATGACCGCATTGGAAATAGCGCCGAGAATCTGGACAAAACTCGTCATCCCCGCCGGCCCCAGCTGGTTCTTGCCGGCGAACGGGTCGATCAACAGGACGGCGCGGTTGGCCTCGTGCGCGTCGCGCGGATTGCTGCCGTTGATGCCGCATAGCGCGGTTCGGGCCAATTCGATCGGCTCGTTGTCGGTCGTGCCGCCATCGACCGCCAGGAAATGGTAGTCATCGGGTACGTCATTGGCGCCGTTCGGGATCAGCGCCGGCCAATCGGGCACCAGCACCGAATAAGACGGCTCCGCGGTCAGCGCCGCGGCGGGGTCGGTCGGGGCGCGCAGCACCACCCGATAGCGGTATTGCGCCGTTGGCCGCACCAACGCGCGCGGCGGAAAGCCCGCGGGAAAGGCCGCCGTCGCACGCGCAGACTGGCTGAATTCGTCCCAGGTACTCGCTTGCGGTAGGCGTTCGCCATCAAAACCCAAAACCAGCTCGTCCGGACGGAAGTCCTGGATCGGCTGGTTCGGATAGACCAGCGCATAGCGGATATAGTCGGCGTGGTCGACATAGCTCTCGCTGCGTCCCGCGTCGAAATCGAGCCGGAACGGCACTCCACGCAGATTGGTCAAGGTCAGGATGACCCGCAACGGGGTGGCGACCCATGACCGCCGCTGCGGCCCCTTGCCGGAAAATTCGACAATGTTGCGTGCGCCGGCGTCGATGGCGGCGCCATTCAGCAGCGAGGTGACCTCCTTCCCAATATCGCTGGTGTCGAGAAAGCGGTCGAGGGTCAGCGTCTTGATCCAGGTATCATAAAACGGATTGCCGGTCGGTCCGCTACCGACCGGCGTGCTGCGCGAGATCGGATCGAACGCAAACGCCAAGGAGCGCCCGGCGATCGCGGCGCAGACCCCGCCGCCCGAGGTTCCGGTAATGACTCGAAGTACGACGTTGTGACGGGGCGCGGCCGAGTTGTTGGCATCGCGCAGTTGCGTCCAGCTGTCGAGCGCCTCGATCAGAAAATCGAGCGCACCCGCTGTGTAGGCGCCAGCCGAGACGGTGCCGCCCAGCACCAGCGCAAACTCGAAGGTCCGCGGCGGCACCGGGGGATTGGCAAGGAACCACCGCTCGATCTCGCTCTGGCTCGGCGGGTTGCGGTCAAACATAGGGCGCTCGCCGGCGCGCTGGCGTGGACAAGCGCCGCCTATTCCCCGAGTTGACCTTTGAGAAACGCCGACATGCGCTCCCAGGCGAGATTGGCGGCGTCGAGGTTATAGGCCGGGCTACGCTCGTTGAAGAAGGCGTGGGCGGCATCGTAGCGATAGGTCTCGTTCTTGACCCCCGCCGCTTTCATCGTCCTTTCGAGTTCGTCGACCGCCGCGGGCGTGCACCAATCGTCCTCATTGGCGAAATGCCCCTGAAACGGCACCCGGATTTTGGCCGGGTCGGCAAAATCCTTGGGTGGGATGCCGTAAAAGCAGACCGCGGCATCGACCTCGTGGACATGCACCGCGGCAGCGATCGTCAGAGCTCCGCCCATGCAGAAGCCCATCACCGCCACTTTGGGGCTCTGCTCCTCGAGCCGCATTGCCGCACCGCGCAGATCTTGGTGCGTCGCATCGGGGAAATCGAGCCCGGTCATCAGATGGTTGGCCTCGTCCGGCGAGGTGGTCACGTGTCCCTTATAAAGATCGGGTGCCAACGCGTTGTAGCCGGCGCGGGCAAAGCGATCGGCGACGCCGCAGATCTGGTCGTTGAGGCCCCACCACTCCTGAATAACAATGATCCCCGGCCGGCCATGCCCCGCCATCGCCAGATACGCCCGCGTCGCCACGCCATCGGGGCGAGCAAATTCTGTCATCAAACCCATTGGATTATCCTCTAGAACTCGCAAGTTTACGCGTTGACGAAAGCCGGCATGACTTTCTGCGCGAACAGCTCGATCGAGCGCATCGCCTCGTCATGGCTGATCGTGCCAAACGCAAAGTCGCAGACATAATAGTTGACGCCGGTCGCGTCGATCTCGCGCGCGATGTAATCACACACTTGTTCAGGCGTCCCGGCGATCGCGTCGCCATGTTGTTGCAAGACCTGCCAATCCTCGGGCAATGCCGCTTCAAGAGGGAACGGCACGTCGTACTCGTGCCACAACTGCCCCATGTGCTCGCGCCATGCGGGATAACCGCGTCGTGCGGTGTCGAGCGCCTCGGCCTCGGTGTCGGCGATGATGATGTGGCGGTTGACCCCCAACAGCGGCAAATTCGCCTCGGAGCGGCCCAGCTTTTTCCACTCCACACGATAGCTGTCGGTGATCGCGCGGACTTGTTCGGGCGGCCGCCGCGTCACGGTATTCGCGGCGTTCGCCGCCGCCCACGCGACACTCGCCGGGTTGCCGAGCCCATACCACACGGGCAGTGGCTGCTGAAACGGCTTCATGACGATTGGCACGTTGTCGAAATCGTAGAATTCGCCGTGAAAGGTCAGCCGGTCCTCGGTCAGCCCGCGGCGGATCACCTCGAAAGCCTCGCGGAACTGCTTGGTCCCAGTCGTAAAATCGACGCCGTAAAAACCGACTTCGATCGGCGAGATGCCACGGCCCACCCCGTACAGAAAGCGCCCGCCGCTCATCTGATCGAGCATGCAGATTTCGTCGATCAGCCGCAGCGGGTGGTACAGCGGCAACAAGTAGACCATCGGCCCAAACTTCAATTGCCGGGTCCGCTGCGCCACGGCGGCAAGAAACACACTCGGCGAAGGCGCATAGCCGAGCGGCGTGTTGTGGTGCTCGGCCAGATGATACCCGTAGAAGCCGGCGCGATCGTACGCCTCAATCAATTGCAAGCGGTCTTCAAAATGCCGGTTCAGCGGTTGCCCGCTGTCGTCCAAATGGTCAAAAATCCCGAAACGCATCTGCCCCTCCCAGTCTTTCGTCGTTACCCGCTGTGTATCTGTCATTGCAAGCGAAGCGAAGCAATCTCGCGCCGCTACCCGTAATTCCATCAAGATTGCTTCGTCGCTGCGCTCCTCGCAATGACGCAACTGATGCTCAATTCGCGCTGACCATCGCGTCGGCGATCTTTTCGGCGGTCATCAGGGTTGGAAAATTGGTGTTGGCGCAGGGCACGCACGGGAACAACGACGCGTCGACGACGCGCAAACCGGCGACCCCGCGCACCCGGCCCTGATTGTCGGTGACCGCCATCGGATCATCATCGGCACCCATGCGACAGGTGCAGGTCGCGTGCCACACCCCGATCGCGGCCTTGCGGATGAAATCCTCGAGCGCCTCGTCGTCGTGCATCAGCTGGTCAAAGCGGTAACCCTCGACGATCACCTTTTCGATGACCATGCGGCGCAGCCAGGCCGGGCCGTCGAGCAATTTTGCGATGACGTCGGTGATGCGCTTGTTCTTGGCATTGACGACGCCGATCTTGCGCACCTTTTCGGTGTAGCTTGCCGGAAACGGGTCGCTGGTCGCCTCGCTCAACGCTGCGCTGATCTGCATCGCGCCGAGCCGGCGAAACGCATCCATCAACCGCTCGAGATCACGCCGGTCGGAAAGAAGGTTGAACTCGACGACTGGTTCGGCCCGCCAGTCGCGCGAGGCGAGCCTGACCTGCCCGGTCTCCGAAAACGTTTTGTAGACCGCCGCCAATAACGAGGCGATCTGTTCGCCGACCGCATGCCAAGCGGATTTGCTGACGCCGGCGACAAACATATCGCCCGCGGGCGCTTCGCCGATCCCCGACGAATAGCGCAACGCCAGCAGGATATGCCGGCGGGTCATCCCGTTGAGCCGGCAATCAGGCTTGATAAACGACGACACCGACACCGATGGGTGATCCATCAGCCGTTGGCCGACACCCGGAACGTTAGCGACCACATCGATGCCAAGATCACGCAGATGCCCGGCCGGCCCAATCCCTGATCGCAGCAAATGTGCCGGCGAATGGATGGCGCCTGAGGAGACGATGACCTCGCCATGGCCTGAATTCACGCGGAACTCGGTTTCGTTGCCGTCGACCAATGCCTTGATCCCGATGCAGCGCGTGCCCTCGAACAGCAGCGCTGCCACCTGGGTTAAAGGCGAGATCGTCAAATTCGAGCGCAGCCGGGTCCCCGGATCGAGGTAGCCAATCGCCGCCGACACCCGCCGGTCGTATAGATTGGAGATCGTGATCGGGAAATAACCGTCCTTGTACTCGCCGTTTTGGTCGATGATGAATTCGAAGCCGGCCTGCTCGAACGCCTTTGCCACCGCTTTGGCGTGGCCGTTCCACATATCGGGAAAGATGCGCCGCACGGGGATGCGGCCGTCTTTGCCGTGCCATGGCCCGTCAAAATCCATGTCGCGTTCGACTTTTTTGAAATAGGGCAGCACCGCGTTCCAGTTCCAGCCGGCCGCACCCCGCGCTTCCCACTCGTCGTAATCGGTTGGCGCGCCGCGATTGGCGAGCTGGCCGTTGATCGACGAGCCGCCGCCCATGACTCGAGCCTGCTCGTATTTGCGCAATGGCGGCCGGTCGATTTCGGGCCGGTTGTGCGAGATGACTTCGGTATGAACCTTTAACTCGCTCCAGTGAAAGCGCGGGTCGAAATAGGCTGTACCTGGGTAACTGTCGAGGATTTCGGGCGGCACCTTGCCGTGCGGCGTGTCCTGGCCGGCCTCGCACAGCAAGACCTGGTTGGCGGTTTTCGCTGACAGCCGATGGGCCATGACCGAGCCGGCCGAGCCGCCGCCGACGATGATGTAATCGTATTCCATCTCCCTCCCTCGCGGGCGTTTTCCCGACACGCGCCCGACCGTAAGCCGGATTGCCGCGCGCCGGCGACTTTTGTGTCGGGTTGATGTAATCCAATCGCGCATATCCGGGTCAACCCCGGATGACAGTCCGGGCGTGAAGCATGGAGACGTCTTTGAGCCGATCCGAGTTTGCCGTGCCAATCGACCAGCGCTGGTTCGAGGACTTCGTACCGGGCGCGGTCTACGAATTCGGCCATGCGGAAGTCACCGAGGCGGAGATCTTGGATTTTGCTCGCCGGTTCGACCCGCAGCCGATGCATGTCGATGCGCAGAAGGCAGCCCTCGGACCGTTTGATGGGTTGATTGCCAGCGGCTGGCATACCGCCGGCATGATGATGCGGATGTTTGTCGAGAATTTTCTGCCGGGGCATGCGAGCCTCGCCTCGCCCGGCATCGACGAATTGCGCTGGACCCGCCCGGTGCGGCCCGGCGATGTGCTGCATCTGCGGGTGACGGTGCTCGAAGCAACGCGCTCGCGCTCCAAACCCGATCGCGGCATGCTGCGCACCTTCATCGAGGTGCTCAACCAAAATGGCGAGGTGGTGATGACCCTGAAGCCGATGAACCTGCTGCGTTGCCGAACTCCGCTCCCATCCCCTCCTGCACGGGCGGGCGAGGGCTAAGGTGGGGGAGGCCGCCGTTGCGCTCACCGGTCAGGTTAAGGCGGGACCGGCCCTGTGAGGATTGGCATCGTTTCCGATGTGCATTGCAATCAGCATGGACTGTTGCACGCGCTCGACATCATCGGCGATTGCGACGAACTGATCTGTCTCGGCGACAGCATCTATGAGTACCGCTTCTCGAACGAGGTCACACGAATACTGCGTGATCGCGGCGCACACGTAATTCTTGGGAATCACGAAGAAGGGTTTCTCGGACCGCATGGCTCGCGCGCCCGCGCCGCGGAGTGGATCGACCAGTCGCTGCTCGGGTGGCTCGCCGAACGCCCGCACCGGATCAAACTGGAGATCGGCGGGAAGAAATTATTGCTTGTCCACTCGACGCCGTGGGAGCCGCGCGGGGCATACATCTTTCCACACAGCTCGGAATTGGAGCGGTTCGCCGAGGCCGACGCCGATTACGTCTGCTACGGCCACACGCATCATCAGCTGGTTCGGCGGGTGGGTCGGGTGCTGGTAATCAACCCGGGCTCGGCCGGCGACCCGCGCGACCACGCCAACGGCCGCCAATTGAGTTGCGCTGTCCTGGACACTGCCAGCGACGAGGTCGTGGTCACTGATTACCCGGACAACGGCCGCTGAGCGCAGCCTTCATTGGAAACGCTAATCTACCCGCCCGGTGAGCCACGGCGAATGCAAGCGTCAAAGTACCGAAACCGCTCGGCTAGGCTCAGCGGCGCTGCCAGGTAAAGACCGAAGAGACCGCGTAATTCCATACGACGCCGACCACCGCCCCCGCCAGGCCTGAGGCCCACCAGGTGTAATGATGGGCAAAGGCTGCCGAGGCGATGCCGACATTGGCCACCGCGCCGAGACTGCATACGGCATAGAATGAAAGTAGCCCGGTGATAAACCGACGACCGGTCAGGCGACGATCGCGATAGGTCAGCGCGTTGTTCAGCGCGAAGTTGCTAGTCATCGCGACAAAGGTCGCGAGCGCTTGCGCCGCCGGGAACGAGACCAGCTTTAAGCCCAGGTAAAGCGTCGTGAAATGGACGACGACGCCCGAACCGCCAATTGCCGCAAACGAAACAAAGCGCGCCGGAACGTAGCGTCCGACCAGCTTGTCGGTCAGCAGCATCAGGTATTCCCAGATGACGAAGCTGTCGAGTTTGCTTTCGCCGTGCCGGCGCTGGGTAAAGACGTAGGGAATCTCCTTGAACCGATAGGCAGTCGGGGTCGACGCAAAGAGATCGAGCAGTATCTTGAACCCCTGACCTGAGAGACGTCGGACCGCCTGCTCGAAAGCCGGCCGGGTCAACATGAAAAAACCGCTCATCGGGTCGGCCAGATCGGCGGCGACAACAAGGCGGGCAAGGCGCGTCGCGATGTTGCTGATCGTTTCCCGGCGGCGATCCCACTCGGCGACGCCTCCACCATCGGTGTGTCGGCTGCCGATAATTACATCGAGGCTTTCCGCCTTGAGTGCAGCCAGCATTTGCGGAAGCAGGGTCTCGTCATGTTGTAGATCGGCGTCGATCACCGCAAGATAGGGGGCGCTGCTCGCAAGCATTCCTTCGATGACCGCGGTCGACAAGCCGCGGCGGCCGATCCGCTGCAGACAGCGGATGCGGGGATCGCTTTTGGCGAAAGCGCGCACCATCTCGGCAGTGCCGTCGGGCGAATCATCGTCGACGACTACGACCTCCCAGCGGATCTCACATAAAGCTGCGTCAAGCCGGGCAAGCAGCGGCTCGATGTTGTCGCGCTCGTTAAAGGTCGGCACCACGACAGTGAGTTCGACACCCCGTCGAGGAACCAGCGGCTCGGGAACTCATGGCCTCGACCAGCGCCGCGGGGTCATCCTCAAATAACGATTGCGACTGCATCAGCCGTTGCACAGATGACCCACGCGAATTGGCCGATGATGCCGATCAATTTATGCCCTTGATTGGGTATCCCGGCGGATCGGCGGGGCTGATGACCACGACTAATAAGCGGCACTCTTGAAGACTTTATCCGAGGTTGCAGAGCGCAATGTTATTACAAAACTGTATTTAGCGATTTGATTGATTTCTGATTAAAGGTGCCCGCTGAAGTGTCGCGCCTTCGAACCGCGCCGGGGCTCGGCGCGGCTTCTCCGGAATCAGCCGGGTTTGCGGCTGAGAAACTCCCGGAACCCTTCGCGCGGATGGTCCGCGGCAAGCCAAGAGCCGCGCGCGTCTTCTTCGGTCGCATAACGCTCGCGCCAGCCCATGCCGATTTCGTCATGCAGCAAGCGCTTGATGCCTTGGACCATGCGCGAGTCGTTTTTGGCGATCATCCTGGCGATCTCGACTGCGGTCTCGACTAGCCGCGCAGCCGGAACGACCCGGTTCAACAGTCCGATGCGTTCGGCCTCCTCGGCGCCGACCACCCGGCCGGTATAGAGCAATTCCTTAGCCTTTGGCAGGCCGACCAGCAACGGCAATGACCATGATGAGTTGACCCGGCCATAGCTCGCCGCGAGAAACCGGAACTGGGTGCGCTCGCAGCCGATGCGCAAATCCAATGTCGAGGACAATAGGGCGGCGCCGCCATAAGCGAGCCCATTGATCGCGCCGATCACTGGCTTGGAAAAACTCGCGATGTGCCACGTCGCCTCGCCGCGGAAGGTCTGGCGCTGGGTCAATTCCTCGCTCGACAGCCCGGCCATTTCGTGAATATCGGCGCCGGCGGAAAACGCGCGCTCCCCGGCACCGGTCAGGATCACGGCTTTGACCGCATCGTCGGACTCGTATTCGGTCAACGCCTCGTCGAGTTCGCGCACCAGCCCAAAGCTCAGCGCGTTGAGCTTATCGGGCCGGTTCAGCGTGATGATCGCGATGTCGTCGTGACGCTCGGCCAGTATGAACTCATAAGCCATCTTCTGCTTTCCTCGCGGCGCGTAACCAATCGCGGCTACACCTCAGCTCCAACATGAGTGCATCCTATTCCCGGCGGCTGTCGGCGCAAATGCACGCGGCCCCTTTGTTATCCCTCGATCAACAGCGGCGCCAGTATCTCGGGATCGGACAGCATCGGATAGTGGCCGGTGTCGATTTCGAGATATTTGGCGCCAAGCTTCTCGGCGGTGCGGCGCTGATGCGTCTCGCCCGGGTTGGGGGCTTGACGGCAGCGGATCACGGTCGCTTTCCACGGCTGGGACCAAAAGCTTTTCAACGCCACCGGCTCTTCCATCGCCGCAATCGGGTGCGGCGTGTAGCGCGCCAATGCAAACGCCCTCGCCGTCGGCGCCAATCCCGCGAAGCTGCGGTTCTCGGCGTCTTCGCGCGATGGCCCGACCGTCAATTCGCTTGTCACGCGTGGCGTCGGGCGATTGACGATCTGCCCCACCCGTTCGCCATCCATCAACGCCAGCGCATCGATAAACATCAGCCGCGCGATGCGGTCGCGCGCCAGTTCGGCGGCCCGGCACAGCACCATACCGCCGGAGCTGGTGCCGGTCAGTACGACATCATTCAAATCCTCGTAAAACAGCAGATTCGCGATCTCGGTGGCATGGGTCTCGACCGAGATCCCCGGGCGCAGCGAACCCCGCCGATCGCCGCAACCATCGAGCGATGGCGCATAAACGAGATGCCCGGCTTCCCGCAGGCGCGTCGCGGTCGGCTTCCAGATCCACCCGCCCTGATACGCGCCGTGAATCATTACGTATGTCGCCATGTCATTCTCCTATTTCGCCGGGGCGGGCGCGCTTCAGGTTATCGGTGTCAACCAATACGAAGGCAGCAAATGATTTGACCTTCCCGGCGAAGGCCGGGATCCATGCTTCGGCCGCTCGAAATCTATCAAAGAGCTCAAGTCCGTTACACAATGCTTCTGGCGCGGCACGGTGGGCCCCGGCCTGCGTCGGGGTGACAAGTGGGTGCACGAAACTCAGACGATCGGCCGCGTCAGTCCGGCTTTACCCAGGGCGGGTGCGAGCCGGGGTCGGGTTTTGGCACGACGATCGGCGCCGGTGCCACTTTCGGCTTGGCGGCGCCGTTTTTGACCGATTTGATCGTCGCGCCGTCGAGCTCGACATTGATCTCCAACAGCGAAGTCTCGCCCGACCGGGCGACATTGACCCGCAGCATGTCGTCGCGAAGATCGATATAACGGCCGACGACGTCGAGCAGCTCTTTTTGCAAAGTCGGCAGGAAATCGGGCGCTTGGCTGCTCGCGCGCTCATGGGCGAGCACAATCTTCAGGCGGTCACGGGCGATCGCGGCGGTGTTCCGGCGCTCCGGAAACAGCAGATCGAGGAGCCGCATCACGCGCGTCCGAACAGGCTGCGGAAAAAGCTGCGCCGCTCGGGTCGCAAAAAGCGCAACTCGCGATCTTCGCCGAGCAGCCGGGCGACGGCATCCATATAGGCCTGGCCCGCAAGGCTGCCCTCGTCGAATACGACCGGGGTTCCGGTGTTCGACGCTTTCAACACCGATTCCGATTCGGGAACGACGCCGAGCAGCGGGATCGACAGGATCTCTTTGACATCCTCGATCGCCAGCATCTCGCCCTTTTCGACCCGCTCCGGCGAATAGCGGGTCAGCAACAAATGAACCTCGACCGGCTCCATGTTGTTTTCGGCGCGCCGCGATTTCGAGGCGAGGATGCCGATGATGCGGTCGCTGTCGCGCACCGAGGAGACCTCGGGGTTGGTCACGATGATCGCGGTGTCGGCAAAGTACAGCGCGGTGATGGCGCCATGCTCGATCCCGGCTGGGCTGTCGCAGATGATGTAGTCAAAGCTTTCCTTAAGCTCATCGAGCACCCGCTCGACCCCGTCACGTTTCAGCGCATCCTTGTCGCGGGTTTGCGACGTCGGAAAAACATAAAGCTGATCGTTGCGCTTATCCTTGATCAGCGCCTGATTGAGCTTGGCGTCGCCATTGATGACATTGATAAAGTCAAAAACGACGCGGCGCTCGCAGCCCATCACGAGATCGAGATTGCGCAGCCCGACATCGAAATCGATAACGACCGTGCGGTGGCCGCGCAACGCCAAACCCGCTGCGACCGCGGCGGCGCTGGTCGTCTTGCCGACGCCGCCCTTGCCTGAGGTGAGCACAATAACTTTTGCTGGCAAAAAGACCTCCCCCTTCCCCCGGCCGGCCGGCCTAAAATGCGATCCCGGCCGCGTAGCGAGCAGCGCTCGACGCGTGTCGCTAGCCTTATGATGACCCTCAATTGCGGGTAATGGTCAACCGGTCATCGACGAGTGCGATTTGCACCGGTAATCCGCGCTCTTCCGGCGGCATTTGCTCGCTGACCAAGTAGCGTCCGGCGATGCTGACGAGTTCGGCCTCGAAGCGGCTGCAAAAGATTCGCGCTTCAGGGTCGCCGGCAGCCCCGGCGAGGGCGCGGCCGCGCAACGGTCCGTAAACATGGATATTGCCGTCGGCGATGATCTCGGCGCCCGGGCTGACCGCCGCCGTCACGATCAAGTCGGCGCCGCGGGCATAGATCTGCATTCCCGAGCGCACCGGCTGGCTGATCAGCCGGCTCCTTGGCATAGCCTCACGCTCGATCTGGGACGACGGGGTTGGGGAGGGGGGCGTTGAGGCGGGTTGTGGCGGGCCGGCCTGGGGCGCGCTGGGTTGTGCTGCATTTTGGGGCGGCGGGCGCGGGGGCGCGGCTGGTTCCGGTGCGCGCTGCCGGCGCGGACCGGTCGAGTTGGGCGCGAAACTGGCGAGCCCGGCCGCAGCCGCGGCCTCGATTTGCGCGGGGAGCGCATTTTGCACCCCAACCAAGGTAAGCGTGTGGCGGCGCAACGTAGTCCTGGCGTCGGCGAATTGCTCGGGTGTCGAAAACTCGGCTATGTCGCGAAGATCGAGAATGACCGGCGCGTTCAGAAAAAATCGCGGGCTGCGGCGGATCTGCTCGGCTAACTCCGCCTCAAAAGCGGAATCGCGCAGCATTCCGGCGCGCACCACCATGATTGTAAAGACCGCACCCTGAACCAGACTACCCGCCATATGGTTGAAACCACCCGCCGCCGTGTGACCAATCCGGGTTAATCCCAAACCGCGCCCCCCGCAACCGCTTTCGCTTCCACGGGCGCGGTCATTCTGCAGTGTGAACCGCGTTACACTGGATCTTCGCTGGCGATGTTAGGGTTATTCCGACATTTTCGCGGAACTCAATCTCGTCATCCCGACGAAGGTCGGGACCCAAATCAGCCATGGATACCGGCGTTCGCCGGTAAGTCGAACCTCCACCCGCAGCTAAATAATGCGACTTAAGAAGCGGATAGTGTTCTCGCCACAATCGTCGGGTATGCACACCGCCGGCCGCGAGCGAGATCGCGCGCGCGATAAGACGGCATAGAGAACGATGTTGGGCGGCAGCCCCACGCAGGGCTCACGATGGCGGCGGCTTCCAAAGGCCGAGAGGCAATTCCCGTGAATTCCCGGTTCCGATCGGAGAATTCCCGATTAGGGGTCAGAAATTCCCGATTAGCTTGCATATGATTTAGGCCTAACTAATTGGTTTGGCTAGGCTTTTGTATGAACAGCCAAGAAATTTCCCGGTTATCTCCCGGTTCTACGGGAATTGTGGAATTCTTTGCAACTGTGTTGCGGCGTGAGCTGGATGTAGAAAGCAAAGCGTAGCCTGCTCTGGGATCGCCGCATGGCACAGTCCGTTCTTCAACTGAAGCGCGTTTTGTCACCGGAGCTGGCGCGCCGTCGGACAAAGCCGCTGATCATCGTGGTGATGGGAGTTTCCGGGTCCGGCAAAACTACGGTCGCGGCCTTGCTTGCGGGCCTGTTGGGCTGCCATTTCCAGGGAGGCGACGATTTGCATCCGCGCGAGAATGTCGAGAAGATGCGCGCCGGTATGCCGCTGACCGACGCGGACCGTCTGCCCTGGCTGCGCAAGATCGCCGAGGTCATCGACGGCTGACGGGCGCGGGGCGAATGCGGCGTGCTGACCTGCTCGGCGCTAAAGCGATCCTATCGGGACATCATCATCGGCGACCGGCAGGACGTGGTCCTCGTCTACCTCAAAGGAGCGCCCGACCTGATTCATCTGCGGATGGCGGCGCGGCACCAGCACTTCATGCCCATAGCCCTGCTCGACAGCCAGTTTGCGACATTGGAGGAGCCCACGCCGGACGAGGACCCGATCATCGTCGATGTCGGCGGCAAACCGGCCGAGATTGCCCAGGAGATCGTGCGTCAGCTCGCGGCTCGTCAGGACGCCCTGCCGGCTGCTCGCGGATCAGCGAGTTTGCGATCGTAGAAGCCGCCAAATGCGCTCGGGGGTGGCGGGGCCGGCCAGCTCGCCGACTCCGAGCGGGGCGAGCGCGTCGAGGATCGCGTTTGCGACCGCTGGGAAGCCGGCGACCGCACCCGCTTCGCCGCAACCTTTGACGCCCGAGCGGGTTGGTCGTGCAGCGCGTGTTGTTGAAGCCGAGATGATAGGACGGCAGGTCGTCGGCGCGCGGCAACGCGTAGTCCATGAACGAGCCGGCGACGAGCTGCCCCGATGGCGGGTCGTAGGCGGCATGTTCGAGCAATGCCTGGCCGACCCCTTGCGCGATCGCGCCATGCGCCTGGCCCGCACGCGATCATCGGGTTGACCAGCACGCCGTAATCGTCGACCGCGGTGTAGCGCGCCAGTGTCACCGCGGCCGGTGTCGGGGTCGATCTCGACCTCGGCGACATGCGTCGCCGTTGGGGTAGGTCATCCACTCGCGGGTCCAGGCGTAATAGGTGTCGAGCGGCGTGCCCTTGTCGCGGCGCGATCGGCGGCGACCTCCAGCAGCCGAACGCGGCGGTCGGTGCCGGCGACGATGAAGTCGCCATCCTCGAAACGGATGTCGGCCTCGGCGGCTTCGAGCACATCGGCGGCGATGCGGATGCCTTTCGCGATGATCTCGTCCGAGGCGCGCCAGATCGCGGTGCCGCCCATATAGGTCGCGCGCGAGCTGCCGTGACCGCCGCCCATCGGGATCAGATCGGTGTCGCCCTGGACCAGGCGGATCTGCTCGTTTGGCACACCGAGGCGGTCGGCCAGGATCTGCGGAAAAGTCGTCTCGTGGCCCTGCCCGATGGTCTGCGTCCCGGTGATCAGCGCCACCGTGCCGTCGGCCTCAAAGCGGATATCGACATTTTCGCTGGGCGAGCCGCCGGTCGCCTTGATGTGATAGGCAAAAGCCGAGGCCGCGCAGCAGCCCCTCAGCCTCGCTGTCGCGGCGACGCGCGGCGAAACCGGCGACATCGGCATGGGCGAGCGCTCGATCGAAGGTCTCCGGAAAAGCGCCGCTGTCGACCTTGTTGCCAAAAACATTGGTCATCGGCATCGCCGCCGCCGGCACCAAATTGAGGCGCCGAGTTCGGCGCGGTCAAAGCCGCATTGCTCGCGCCGCCTGGTCGATCAGCCGCTCGATAATGTTGACCGCTTCGGCAAACCCGGGGCCGCGGGTGACCCCAATCGGCGCGGTATTGGTCAACACCGCCGCCACCCGCAAGGTGATCGCCGGAATGCGGTAAACCGTGCCCGGCAAATGGACATATTGGAACGTCTGCACGCCCGCCGGCGCTGACCAGATAAGCCCCGACATTGGCGATGCTGTCGACCTCGAGCGCCAGAAACCGGCCGGTCGCGTCGAGCGCCAGGGTCGCCTCGGCGATGTGATCGCGGGCCTGATGGTCGGCGAGAAAGACCTCGCTGCGGCTCGCGATCCACTTGACCGGGCGGCCGACCCGCTTTGCCGCCCACGGGATCAGCACATGCTCGGGATAGACGAAATTCTTGGCGCCAAACCCGCCGCCGACATCGGGTGCCACAAATCGCACCGCGGCGGCGGCAACCCCGAGCGCCCGCGCCGCGTGGTCGCGAGTGTTGTGGATGCTCTGCGCCGAGACATGAGCGGTGTAACGGGCTGTTTGCGGCGTCCCATGACCCGATCACACCGCGCGGCTCCATCGGATTGGTGACGATGCGATGATTGTCGAGCCGCAGCCGCACGACATGCGCGGCGACGGCGATGGCATTATCGACTGCCGCCCTGTCGCCGGTGCGCCAATCGAAGCAGAGATTGCCCGGTGCCTCGTCGGCGATCTGCGGCGCGCCGGCTGCACGGGCGGCATCGACGGTGGTCACTGCCGGGAGCGGCATATAATCGACCGCGACCAGCTCGGCGGCATCGAGCGCCTGTTCGCGGGTGTCGGCGACGATCACTGCGACCGGCTCGCCGGCATAGCGAACCTTGTCGGCGGCGAGCACGCGGCTGCGGGGCAAAGGCGAACGGCTCGCCGGTCTGGGCATTCGCGACCGCGGTCGGCAATAGCGGCTGCAACCCATCGGCGCTCGCATCCGCGGCGGTCAACACCGCGAGCACGCCCGTAGCGGTGCGTGCCTCACGGGTGTCGATGCCAGCGATTCGCGCATGGGCATGCGGTGAGCGCAGCACGACGGCATATGTCAGGCCGTCAAAGGCGAGATCGTCGAGATAGGCGCCCCGCCCGGTCAGAAAGCGCAAATCCTCTCGCCGCTTTGGCCGGTCGCCGATGCCGGAACGCATCTCGCTCATCTCATTCGCCCTTTTGCCGTCGCCAGGCGCAACCTGCTCGGGCATCGCATCTCGGGTCCAGGCGTTTGTGGGTCTGAATTTCGACCCTTTCTCTCAAGCAAAGAAAGGGGCTCGCTGAAAGCTGCGAATCATGATGGTCTGCCCGTTGCTCGGGAGCGAAACTGTTGGAATCAAATCTGGGATTTCTGCTGAGAGGACATAGGGGCGGAGCGTGGGCTGTGACGCGGTAGATCGCGCCTCTGGCGTTCTTGAGATCGATGTCGCGGGCATTGTCGCGAATTGGCGGCTTCTGGCATGCCATGCCGCTCCGGCCGAATGCGCCGCGGTCGTTAAGGCCGACGGCTATGGCTTGGGCGCCGCGGTCGTCGCCGGAGCGCTGGCGAAGGCCGGCTGCCGACGATTTTTTGTCGCGACGCTCGATGAGGCGTTGGCATTGCGCAAAACCTTGCCGGAGGCCGTCGAGATTGCGGTGCTGAATGGCCTGATGCCTGGCTCGGGCGCGGAATTCGCTGAGGCCCGGCTCGTCCCGGTGCTGAACGATCCGGGTCAGATCACCGAATGGCAGCGGCTCGCGGCCGCACGCGGTCCGTTGCCGGCGATGTTGCACGTCGATAGCGGAATGGCTCGCCTTGGCCTGACCAAACGCGAATTCGACAGTATCGCCGATCAACTTTGCCGGACCGGACCGATCCGCTGGCGAGCCGTGATCAGCCATCTTGCCTGCGCCGAGACTCTCCGACCATCCGCTGAACTCGAGGCAGCGCGACGACTTTTTGTCGCAATGCCGCCGTATGCCCGGTGTGCCGGCGAGCCTCGCCGCCTCGTCCGGGATCTTTCTCGGCCCCGACTACCATTTCGACTTGCTCCGCCCGGGTGCCGCGCTTTATGGCGTCAATCCCCAGCCGGGCCGGCCCAATCCGATGCGCCAAATTGTTCGCTTGAAGGCAAGAATCCTGCAAATCCGGGACGTTGACGCCGGTCAGCCGGTTGGCTACGGTGCCGCGCATGTGATGGCCGCTGCGGGACGGTTGGCGACCGTCGCGGTTGGATATGCCGACGGCTGGATGCGGTCGCTGAGTCAACGCGGATCGGGCCGCATCGATGGCGTACGCGTCCCCCTCCTTGGCCGGATTTCGATGGATCTCGCAAGCTTCGACGTTTCCGCCGTCGACCCCTCGATCGCGCGTCCTGGCGTCTTTATCGAATTGCTCGGCGATGATTACGGCGTCGATGCCGCTGCCGCCGATGCCGGGACCATCGGGTACGAGATCCTGACTTCGCTGGGCCGCCGGTTCCATCGAATTTATCAGGGCGCCGCGGGTTCACCTACGTGCTGAAGGCCCTGACCTCGATCGGCGCCGCTACTCTCGGCTTTATGGCGGTCACCGGGCGGATCGTCATCTTCGCCCTAACGGCGCTAGTGACCGGTCTGTCGCCGCCCTTTTATGTGCGCGTGATCCTGCGCCAGATGCTTGAAATCGGCTATTTCTCGCTGCCGGTCGTCGGGTTGACGGCGATTTTCACCGGCATGGTGCTGGCGCTGCAATCCTACACCGGGTTTGCCCGGTTTTCGGCGGAGAGCGCCGTCGCCACCGTGGTGGTGCTGTCAGTCACCCGCGAGCTCGGTCCGGTCATCGCCGGGCTGATGGTCGCCGGCCGGGTCGGCGCCGCGATGGCCGCCGAAATCGGCACGATGCGCGTCACCGATCAGATCGATGCTCTGACGACACTCTCGACCGACCCGCTGCGCTATCTGGTATTGCCGCGGCTTTTGGCGGGACTGATCACACTGCCGCTGCTCGTATTCGTCGCCGACATTATCGGCGTCTTTGGCGGCTATCTCGTCGGCGTCTACAAATTCGGCTTTAATCCCGAAGCTTATCTCGCTCGCACCGAACAATATCTTGAGACGAGCGATGTCGTCTCTGGGCTCGTCAAGGCCGCGGTGTTTGGCTTTGTTATCGCGCTGATGGGCTGCTATCGCGGTTATCATTCGCGCGGCGGCGCCCAAGGCGTCGGGCAGGCGACGACTTACGCCGTCGTGTCCGCCTCGATCCTGATTCTGGTGCTCGATTACGGCATCACCCAGGCCTTGTTCGCACGATGAGCGGTGGCCATAGCCCGGCAATTCCAAAGATATCGGTGCGAGGATTACGGAAATCCTTTGGCCGCAACCGGGTGCTCGACGGCATCGACATCGAGTGCATGCCAGCCGAAAGCGTAGTCATCATCGGCGGCTCGGGCACTGGCAAATCGGTGTTGGTCAAATGCATCCTCGGGCTGATGCGGCCCGATGCCGGATCGGTCACGATCGATGGCGTCGAGACGGTCGGGTTGAGTCGCCAAGCGCGCGAGAGACTGCTGCAAAAGTCGGGTGTGCTGTTCCAAGGTAGCGCGCTGTTCGACTCGTTGCGGGTGTGGGAGAATGTCGCGTTCGGGTTGATCCAGGGGCGCGGCATGGAGCGGGATACTGCGAGGGATATCGCGCTCGATAAGCTCGGGGCGGTCGGGCTCGGCCGCGAGGTCGGCGAATTGCGTCCGGCCGAGCTGTCGGGTGGCATGCAAAAGCGCGTCGCATTGGCGCGCGCCATCGCCGCCGATCCCGAGATCATTTTTTTCGACGAGCCGACCACCGGGCTCGATCCGATAATGGCTGATGTCATCAACGATCTGATTGTTAAATCGGTGCGTGAATTGGGAGCGACCGCGGTCTCGATCACCCACGACATGGCCAGCGCGCGCAAGATCGGCGACCGCATCGCAATGCTGCACAAGGGGCAAATCATCTGGCACGGCTCGGCGGCGGAGATCGACCATTCTGGCAACCCTTATGTCGATCAGTTCATCCACGGCCGAGCCGAAGGGCCGATTCACATGGAGATCCGCGCATTATGACGGTGCCCCACCCGATTCGCCGATCGCGGAGCCGGTGAGGCGATGGCTCGCGCGCAGGCCCGCTTTGCCTGTCAGCAATGCGGCGCCATTCATGCGAAATGGACCGGGCGCTGCGATGGCTGCGGCGCCTGGAACAGCCTGATCGAGGAATTACCGCGCGACGCGTTGCCAAAGGGTCTGGAGGGCGGCGGCGGGCGTGCGCTGGGATTTGTCGGGCTCACCGGGCCGAGTATGTTGCCGCCGCGCCGCCGCACCGGTATCGCCGAACTCGACCGCGTTTGCGGCGGCGGGTTTGTACCGGGCTCCGCGATCCTCGTCGGCGGCGATCCCGGCATCGGTAAATCGACCTTGCTGTTGCAGGCGGCAGCCGCGATCGCCGCATCGCCCGATCCGCCGTCAAGCGCCGCCTATATCACCGGTGAAGAAGCGATCGATCAGGTCCGCCTACGCGCCCAACGGCTGGGCGTGGCGCACAGCCCGGTCTTGCTCGCGGCCGCGAGCAATGTGCGCGACATCCTCGCCTCGATCGACCGCAACGATGCGCCCGATCTCGTTGTCATCGATTCGATCCAGACGATGTATCTCGACACGCTCGACAGCGCTCCGGGTACGGTCAGCCAAGTGCGGGGCGCCGCCCAAGAGTTGATCCGGCTCGCCAAGCGGCGCGGCTTTGTCTTGGTGCTGGTCGGGCACGTGACCAAGGAGGGCGTGATCGCCGGGCCGCGGGTGCTCGAGCACATGGTCGACACCGTCCTCTACTTCGAAGGCGAGCGCGGGCATCGCTTTCGCATCCTGCGCGCGGTCAAAAATCGCTTTGGCGCGACTGACGAGATCGGCGTCTTCGAGATGAGCGATGGCGGTCTGGTCGAGGTCCCAAACCCGTCGGCTTTGTTTCTTGGCGGGCATCGGGGCGCTGCCGATGCGTTCGACGAAGACGGTGAAGCAGCCGATGCGGCGCCGGTCAGCGGCTCGGCCGTGTTCGCCGGGATCGAAGGCACGCGGCCGCTCTTAGTCGAAGTCCAGGCGCTGGTCGCGCCCGCCCTGCTCGGCACGCCGCGGCGGGCGGTGGTCGGCTGGGACGGCACGCGGCTGGCGATGATTACCGCGGTGCTCGATGCTCGATGCGGGTTGTCGGTGGGGGCCAACGACATTTATCTGAACGTGGCGGGCGGTCTGCGCATCGCCGAGCCGGCGGCGGATCTGGCAGTCGCCGCCGCATTGTTGTCGGCGCTCAGCGAAACCCCGATTCCGGGCGACACCGTGGTGTTTGGCGAGATCGCGTTATCCGGCGAAATCCGTCCGGTCGGCCATAGCGACGCCCGGCTCAAAGAGGCCGCGAAACTGGGTTTTTCCGAAGCCTGGATACCCAATCGCGGCCGCGGCCGTAAACGCGGTGAAGCCCGCGCCGGGCCGGCGGTGGTCGGGATCAACCACCTCAGCGATCTCGTCGGCAGGCTATCGCCTAAGCGCGCTTCCTTGCGCCGCGAGCGGATCGGAGTCGCATCGTGAACCTGTTCGATCTGGCGGTTCTCGTTGTGATCGCGTTATCGGCGATTTTTGCCTTCGCCCGCGGTTTTGTGCGCGAGGCATTGTCGATCGCCGCCTGGGTGGGCGCCGCGCTGATCACGCTTTACGGGTTCGATCCGACGTATGGATTTACTGCCCGGTTTGTGAAGACGCCGCTGCTCGCGGATCTTATTGCCGGCGCCGGACTGTTCTTTGTCTCGCTGATCCTGCTGACGATTCTGACAGGGTACGTCGCACGCCTCGTTCATTGGAGTGCGTTGACCCCGATCGATCGCACTTTGGGGCTGATTTTTGGGGTCGTCCGCGGCGCCCTGTTGGTGTCGATCGCTTATTTCCTGATCGACCTGACCTTGCCGCCAAATGATCGCCCGAGTTGGTTGCGCGACGCGCGCAGCCAGCCGCTTTTGGCGCAGGGTGCCGATATGGTGCGCGGTGTCTTGCCCGAATCGATGCAATTAAGGGGCGCCGCGATGATGGACGATGCCCAGCGCTCGGTCGGTCAGGCTAAAGCGGCGCGCGATGCGATGGGGGCGCTGTCCACCCCGGCTGTTCCGATCCCACCCAAATCGCAGGCCGAGCAAGCGCCGAGCTACAAACCGACGGATCAGCGGGAGTTGAACCGGCTGATCGACAACTCGCGTTGACGACTGCGGCAGTCAGGCGTACTCGCATTCGGACACGTAAATGACCATTTTATGAATAACCGAAGCGAGGATCGCCCATGCCCGATATCGATCCCGTGACCATCAAACCTGAGCCTCGCGAAATCCCGGATGCGGATCACTTGCATGAAGAATGCGGTGTCTTCGGTGTCTACGGGCATCCCGACAGCGCGGCGTTGGTGGCTCTCGGACTGCACGCGCTGCAGCATCGCGGGCAGGAAGCGGCAGGGATCGTCGCCTATGACGGTGAGCAGTTCAACGCCCACCGCGGGACCGGGCAGGTCAGCGACAATTTCAGCTCGAAGGAAGTGATCGAACGCCTGCGTGGTCACGCGGCAATCGGGCATGTCCGATATGCGACCACCGGCGAGGTGGCGATGCGCAATGTGCAGCCGCTATTCGCCGATTTCGAGTTCGGCGGGCTTGCGATCTGCCATAACGGCAATCTGACGAACTCCTATCGGCTGCGGCAACGGCTGGTGCATCGCGGCAGCCTGTTTCAGTCAACCAGCGACACCGAAGTCATCATCCATCTGATCGCGACCAGCCCGAAAGACACGGTTGTCGATCGGCTGGTCGACGCATTGCGGCAGATCCAGGGCGCCTACTCGTTGGCGGCATTGTCGCAGGACGGGATCATCGGGGTGCGCGATCCGCTCGGGGTTCGGCCGCTGGTGCTGGGACGCCTTGGCGAAGCGTGGATTCTCAGCGTCCGAGACCTGCGCGCTCGACATCATCGGCGCCGATTTTGTCCGCGATATCGAGCCCGGCGAGATCATCATGATCGGCCCGGGCGGCATCAAAAGCCTGCTGCCGTTCGGCGCCCAGGACTGCCGCTTCTGCGTCTTTGAGCATATCTATTTCGCGCGGCCCGACAGTGTCGTCGAGGGGGTCAGCGTCTACGACGCCCGCAAGCGCATCGGCCGCGAACTCGCCCGCGAAAGCCACGTCGATGCCGATATCGTGGTGCCCGTGCCGGATTCGGGTGTCCCGGCAGCGCTCGGCTATTCGCAGGAATTGGGGATCCCGTTCGAGCTCGGCATCATCCGCAACCATTATGTCGGCCGCACATTTATCGAGCCGACCGACCAGATCCGTCATCTCGGCGTACGCCTGAAGCACAATGCCAGCCGCGCCAATCTAAGCGGCAAGCGGGTCATTTTGGTCGATGATTCGATCGTGCGCGGCACCACCTCGATCAAGATCGTCGAGATGGTGCGGCGCGCCGGCGCCCGCGAAGTGCACATGCGGATTTCGAGCCCGCCGACCAGTTACCCCTGCTATTACGGCATCGCGACGCCCGAGCGCGACGAGCTGCTCGCCGCGCGCTACGATGTCGCGACAATGGCCGATTATATCGGCGTCGACAGCCTCGCCTTTTTGTCGATCGACGGCCTTTATCGGGCAATGGGCGAGCCGCGGCGCGACCCGCTGGCGCCGCGCTTTTGCGACGCTTGCTTTACCGGGGATTATCCGATCCCGCCGGTAGATGCCGATGACGGCAAGGTGTCGGTGCAGCTGTCATTGCTGGCGGAGCCGGCCTGAGGCTTTTGTTGGCGGTGACAGCAGAGGAACTCGGGCGACGGCTTGCCGGCAAGGTCGCGCTGATCGCCGGGGCGTCACGCGGCATCGGCGCCGCTGTTGCTGTTCGTTTTGCTCGCGAGGGCGCGCATGTCGTCCTGGCGGCGCGCACCGTCGGCGGTCTCGAAGAGATCGACGACGTGATCCGTGCGGCCGGTGGCACCGCGACCCTCGTCCCGCTTGATCTTCGTGAATTCGTCAAGATCGACGAAATGGCGGCGGCACTCCTCGACCGTTATGGCCGGCTCGATATCCTGGTCGGCAATGCCGGCGAGTTCGGGATTTTCTCGCCGCTCGGTCACATCCCGCCCGGCATTTGGGGGGAGGTCATGGACCTCAACCTGACCGCGAACTGGCGATTGATCCGAGCGATGGATCCGCTGTTGCGCGCCGCTCCGGCCGGGCGCGCGATCTTTGTGACCAGCGCCATCGGTCGCGACAGCCTGGCCTATTGGGGGCCGTACGCGGTCAGCAAAGTCGGTCTCGAAATGCTGGTCAGGATTTACGCCGCCGAAATCGGCAAGACCAATGTGCGCGTCAATCTGATTGATCCCGGTCCCTTGCGCACACGGCTCCGCGCTCGGGCGTTTCCCGGCGAGGACCCGAATTCGCATCCGCCCCCCGAGACCGTCACCGACTTCTTTGTCGATCTCGCTTCGCCGGAGTGCGCCCGCAACGGCGAGATCGTTTCGGTTTCCGGCGAGTAGCCCAGCCTCAGCTTGATCCCATCCGGCCTTTGAGAAAGGCAAGACCGGCATCGAGAAGACCGCCGCCCGACGGCACCTCACCATTCGGTGTCATGCCGTCGACAAGCTGGGGCAGATGTTGGGCGATCTGCGGCAGCAACTGCTCGACCGGCAAGCCTGTCTTAGCTGCGATCTGTTGGACGAGATCCGAACCCAGGATGCCGTGCAGCGCGTCCGGGGACACGCCCTGGTTTTCGCCGGTGCCAATCCAGGACGAGATCGTGTCGCCCAATCCGGCAGACTCGAATTTTTGAACCAACCCGCCAAGGCCGCCCTCCTGATTTCCCACGGCCGCGAGCAACGCTTCCGGCACGCTTGCCGACCCATCGCCGCTTTTCCCGAGCAGTGAGCCAATCGTGTCGAATAAGCTCATCGGTCAGTCCTCACTTAGTGGTCGCTGGCTTACTATTCGTGGTTTTTGTTGCAGTTTTGCTGGCGCGTGCGCCGGGGGCGTGGAACCCAGCCTGCTCGGCTTCCTTTTGGCACATATAGGCGCCGTGCTTGGTCTTGCCAAAATACCGGTCGCTGCTGGTGTGATAGGCTTTGGAACCGGCGAGATTCGCCCAGACTATCGTGTCTCCGGGACAATGTGTCTTGGCCGCTTGTTCGGACGAGAATTGGCCGCTGGCCAAAGCCGGTTGGGACGGAGCCGCGCCAGCGTGCGCGACAGCCCCAGCAGAAGGAGAGACGGTAGCGGCGGGGGATCGAGTGGCCGCCGTCTGGCCGTAGGCGGGCAATGCCACAGCTCCCAGCAGCGCCAAAACCAAAATTGTCCTTATCCTTAGCATTTTTTGCTCCCTGACCGATCGCCGAGCATAGCAAATACGAAGCACAAGGCCGGTGCAACCCTCACGTCAAAAAAGCGCCCTCATGCTAGGCAAATGACGCGAGTCGTGAATCAACCGTCGGCATACGGATTTTTGCCACCGCGAAGCATCAGCCGGATTGGCGTACCGAATAGGTCAAACGCTTCGCGCAGCCCGTTCACGAGATAGCGCCGATACGAATTCGGCAGCTCGCTCGGCTTCGAGGCGAAGAGCGCAAAAGTCGGTGGCCGGACATTCGCCTGTGTGATGTAGCGCAGGCGCAGCCTGCGGCCGGCTACCAGCGGCGGCGGATTGCGCGCCTGAACAACCGCGAGCCAGCGGTTGAGTTCCGGTGTCGGAATTCGCCGGTTCCACACCGCATCGGCGGCGGCGACCGCGTCCATCAGCGCGTCAAGGCCAAAGCCGGTCAGCCCGGAGACCGTCACCAAGCGAACTCCTTGCAATTGCGGCAGAGATATTGGCAGCCGTTCGCGGATCCCCTTGAGTGCTGCGGCGCGATCGGCAAGAGCGTCCCATTTGGTCGCCGCGAGCACCAATGCCCGCCCCTCGTCGGCGACAAGCCGGGCGATCGTCAGATCCTGCCGTTCCAGCGGCTGCAGCGCATCGAGCACGAGGACAACAGTCTCGGCAAAGCGAATCGTGCGCAGCGCATCGGCGACGGAAAGCTGTTCAATCTTGCCCTCGACTCGCGGCCGGCGGCGCATGCCGGCAGTGTCGACCAGACGAAGCGGTCGGCCTCGCCAATCCCAATCGACCGCGATCGCATCCCGAGTGATGCCCGCCTCGGGGCCGGTCAGCAGCCGTTCCTCGCCGATCAGGCGATTGACGAGCGTCGATTTGCCGACATTCGGGCGGCCGACGATTGCCAGATGCAGCGGCTTTGCGGTGGTGTTCCCGGCTTCGTCATCCGGCTCGGCATCGCGCGAAAAAGGCGTCAGCCTTTCGTAAAGCCCGGCGAGCCCTTCGCCATGCTCGGCCGAAATCGGCACCGGATCGCCGAGACCGAGCCGATAAGCTTCGCCGACACCGGACAAGGTGGCGCGACCTTCGGTCTTGTTTGCGACCAGCACCACCGGTTTGCCCGATCGCCGCAACCAATCGGCGAAGTGGCGGTCGTCTTCATTGATCCCTTCGCGCGCGTCGATGACGAGCAAGGCCACGTCTGCGTCGGCCAGCGCCCGCTCGGTCTGCGCCTGCATCCGTCCGGCAAGTGAAGCTGGTGCGGCTTCTTCGAGCCCGGCGGTGTCTATCGCGCGAAAGTTGAGATCGGCGATCCGGGCTGCGCCCTCGCGGCGGTCTCGGGTCAGCCCCGGCGTGTCGTCGACAAGTGCCGCTCGACTGCCGACGAGGCGGTTGAACAATGTCGACTTTCCGACATTCGGCCGGCCGAGGATGGCGACCGCAAAGCTCATCGGACAACGCCCCGAAAAATCCGCGACAAATCAGCGATAGGCTGAAAGCTCGCCGTTATCGGTCAGGATATAGAGCGTATTGTTAGCGATTACCGGGTCGACATAGGCATTGCCGGGCATTTCTTGCCGCCCCAGCGGCGCCCCGGTATAGGGTGAGATGGATAGCGCCTGCCCGTTGGAGGACAGCACGATCAGCCGATCCCCGCCTAGCACCGGGCCAGCCCATGAGATCGGGCCATCTTTATCCTTTTCGTTCTCGTAGCGCGGCAGCTGGCGCAGCCATCGTACCTTGCCATCGTTGCGAGTTAGGCAAATAAGCTCGTCATCGTTAGACACCACGTAGACATAGTCGCCGGCGACCCACGGGCCATGGCTCGATCCGATGTCTTGCTCCCAAACCCGCTCGCCGCTGCGCAAATCGGTCGCGATCATTCGGCCGCTGTGGCTGATCGCAAAAACGCGGCCGCGATCGATTACCGGGCGGCCGCGGATATCGGCCAATGCCGAAACCGCGTCGACGGTGCGTATCGAGGTGAGACTGTCGGACCAGAGCGGCCGCCCGTTTTCCACCGTCAGAGCATAAATCTCCCCCGAAGAATACCCCACGACCACGACTTCGCCTTCCACCGCAGGGTTGGCGCTGCCGACCAGTCCCGCGGTCTCCGGAATGCCGTTATGGCTCCACAACCGCCGTCCATCATCGGCCGCCAGCGTCACCAGCTCGTTTTCGACAGTCACGGCGTAGACGCGTCCATCGGCCACGGTCGGGCCGCTGCGGATCGGCGCGGAGACGCCGCTTTTCCATATCACTTTGCCGTTTTTCGGATCGAGCGCCAGCACCCGGGCATAGCCACTCGTCACATAAAGTCTGTCCTTCCAGAATGCGACTCCGCCGCCGAACGAGTTTCCGATGTTGTCCGACGGCTGGACGTCGACTTGCCAGATCAGCTGTCCGTTCGAGGCGTCGAACGCGCTGACCTTCGATCCGCCGTCCATCGCATAGACGCGGCCATCGGCGACGATCGGCTGAGAGAGAACTTGGGTATAGCGCGAGGACCCTTCGCCAACGCTGGCCTTCCAGGCTTGTCTCAGCGAGCCGGGCAGCGCCAGATGCTGCATTGCGTGATTGGGAAAACCACCGGGTTGGGGCCAGTCGGGATTTACAACCGGCTTCGGCAAGCTGATCGCGGCTTTTGCGAGTTCGGGATCGGGCTTGAGCTGGCGATCGAGGCTTAGGACAGAAATCCGTTCCCCGGGCAGAGGCTGTTTCTTGGTCGCGAACCAACTGCAACTTGTGAGCGTAAAGCCGACAAGCAGGATCGCGACGACAACCGGTCGAAGCATTCGATTTGAACCGAAGTTACGGGGCGAGTGCGGTAGCCATCTCCGCCGCGCGAGCGCGCAGATCGCGCGGTGTCGCCAGGTCGTCGGCAAGAGTTCTTGTAAGTCTCCAGTGCCGCTTTCTTGTTGCCGAGTTTAAGCTCGGCGGTCGCGGTCAGCTCAAGCGCCGTCGGACGCCACGGATTGCCGGCTGCGGTCAACGGCGCCAGCCTGGAGATCGTCGTCTTAGGATCGGCATCGGGGGCGTTCTGCATCACCGAAAGCAGCTCCGCCAGCCCTCGAAACGGTGGGGTGACATTGTTTTCTTGGGAGATACGCAGATAGGCCGCCGCCGCCTTTTTGTGATCACCGGATTTTGCCAGCACAGCCGCTTCTTCAAACGACGCAAGCGCGGCATAACCGCCGCCTTCTTTGGCGACCGTCGCAAATATCGTAGCAGCGTCGCTGGTTTTGCCAGCCCGGGCCAGCGCCAGCGCGCTGCTAAACCGTGCCGATTGCGCCTGCCGTTCGGAGAGCTGATGGGCGCGCCACGCTGCAACCCCCCCGGCGACAATCAGCGCCGCAACAGCGACCGCAATGATGTACCGCCCATACTGCGACCATAGCTTCAGCAGATTGTCGCGACGAAGCTCCTCGTCGATCTCGCGGAAGATGTCGCTCACGTACTTGTCCCAGCCAGCAATCGGCGTAAAGCGCCTACCATATCCGCTCGCCCGAAGAGAGGCAAATTCCGACCGCCCTCCTCATTTCGGCACGATGCGGTGCTAGGGCTCGCCTTGACAACCTTTCGGTTTCCGTGCCGTGTACCCTCGTTTCCAAACCGTAGCGGACTATTTGTCGCTGATGCACGCCTATCGGAGCCATACTTGCGGCGAGCTGCGCCTTGCCGACGCCGGGCGCCCGGCCCGGTTGTCGGGTTGGGTGCATCGCAAACGCGACCACGGCCATCTGCTATTCGTCGACCTGCGCGACCATCACGGCGTGACGCAGTGCGTGATCGACGCCTCATCGCCGCTGTTCGCCGAGGCCGACGCGCTGCGGCTGGAAAGTGTCGTGACCCTGACCGGCGTCGTTACCCCGCGCTCCGCCGACACCATCAATCCCAGGCTCGATACCGGCGAGGTCGAGCTCGCAATCGCCGAAATCGAGATCCAATCGGAAGCCGATCCGCTGCCGTTCCCGGTCAATACCGATGCTGAATACCCCGAAGAAATGCGGCTCGCCTACCGCTTTCTCGATCTGCGGCGGGATCGCATGCACGCCAACATCATGTTGCGGGCGCAGGTCATTGCCTCGATCCGCCGGCGGATGATCGAGCAGGGCTTTACCGAGTTTCAGACGCCGATTTTGACCGCGAGTTCACCCGAGGGGGCGCGCGACTATCTGGTGCCGAGCCGGCTGCATCCCGGCAAGTTCTATGCGCTGCCGCAGGCGCCGCAGCAATTCAAGCAATTGCTGATGGTCGCCGGGTTCGACCGTTACTTTCAGATCGCCCCGTGTTTTCGTGACGAGGCCGGCCGCGCGGATCGCTCTCCCGGCGAGTTCTACCAGCTTGATTTCGAGATGTCCTACGTCACGCAGGAGGACGTGTTTGCCGCGATCGAGCCCGTATTGCATGGCGTATTTGAGGAGTTTGGCGACGGCCGCTCGGTGACGCCGCCGCCGTTCCCGCGGATTGCCTATCGGGACGCGATCCAGCGCTATGGCAGCGACAAGCCCGATTTGCGCAATCCGATCGAGATGCGCGATGTCACCCCGCATTTTCGTGGTTCGGGTTTCAAGGTGTTCGCCAATCTGATCGAGAGCGATCCCGACATCCGCGTCTGGGCGATCCCAGCGCCGACCGGCGGCAGCCGTGCCTTTTGCGACCAGATGAATTCCTGGGCGCAAGCCGAGGGCCAGCCCGGGCTCGCCTACATTTTCTTCCGCAATGGCGAGGGGGCGGGGCCGGTCGCCCGCAATCTGGGCTCGGAGGTGACTGAATCGCTACGGTGCGAACTCGGTCTTGCTGATGGCGACGCGGTGTTTTTTGTCTGCGGGGCGCCGCGTCAGTTCGTGCCGTTTGCTGCTGCCGGGCGATTGCGGCTGGGGCGCGAACTCGGCTTAACGCGCGAGGGCGGGTTCGAATTTTGCTGGATCGTCGATTTTCCGATGTACGAAGAGGACGAAGAGACCGGGCAGATTGCCTTCAGCCACAACCCGTTTTCGATGCCGCAGGGCGGGCTTACCGCACTCGAACATCAGGATCCGCTCGACATTATTGCCTATCAGTACGACATCGTCTGCAACGGGGTCGAGCTGTCCTCGGGTGCGATCCGCAACCACCGGCCTGACATCATGTATAAGGCGTTCGCGATCGCCGGCTACAGCGCCGGCGAGGTCGAGGCCCGCTTTGCCGGCATGCTCAATGCCTTCAAGTACGGGGCGCCGCCGCACGGCGGGTCAGCTCCCGGCATCGACCGCATCGTCATGTTGCTGGCGGACACCCCAAACATCCGCGAAGTGGTCGCGTTTCCGATGAACCAGCAGGCGCAAGACCTGTTGATGCAGGCGCCGGCTGAGGTCCCGCCCGAACGTCTTCGCGAACTCCACCTGCGAGTCGTGCCGCCGTCCGAAAAGTCGCCGCGCTGAACCTCGATTCGCCCGCCGCACCTTCCCGAGCGGTTTTATTGCCTCAATTGCAGCAGAGTTTATCAGGGGTGGGGCCACAATTGTGACGCTGGGGAAGATTGGGCTAAAGACGTCCTATAGTCGTTAGTACTTGATGATCGTTGAGGGGGCGTCAGCGATGCGATTAAGAGATACGGGGTTCCGTTTGTTCTATTGGAGCGGGATTGCTGTTTTTGTTATGTGGACGGCGTTCTCTGCCTACAGCACGTTGAGCGGCTTATAGCATAGCGAAGGCGCGGCGGCGCAATCAGGGCGGCAGTTCGGACAATTGTTCACCCTGCGCCGCGGCGGGCTGTTGGCTCTTGTCGCCGGCGACATTGATCTCCTTCGCCAGCTTATTGGCCATCGCATCGGCGAACGAGTTGAAATCCTTAACGACAATCAGGAACGCGCCGGGCCCAGCAACGACATTCTGCTGGTAATAATTGGGCAGCCCGCCGGGTGGATGGGTGTGCGAGGAATATCCCAAATTGGGCTGGTCGTTGATGATCGCGAGCCCATTGATCGTGACCCCGGCGGCAACGGCCTGGTCGCGCGCCTCGGTGATCGGGCGGCCTGAATTGCTGGTGCCGTCACCCGAAACATCGATGACACGGCGGCTCGCCGGCCACTTTGCCTGCGCGAAATACTTCATCGCGTAGTCGATCGCAGCGCTGATCGAAGTGCGCCCGGTAAAGGAGCGCGGCGCCTTCAAGATTGCCGCCGCCGCCCCGCCGCCATCCTCTTCATCGCGGATCTCGGTCCAAGGGAGGACAACCTGCTGGTCGTCCTCTCCTGACCATTCGATAAAACAGACACCGATCGCCTTGGTCTTTGTTGCTTGAATAGCTTTGAGCACGCGCGGGTCGGTCAGTGCCGCCGAGTAACCTTTACGCTGCAATTCGAACTCTTTGTCATCGACGCTGCGCGACACGTCGGCGGCAAGAACCACGGTCAACTCCACGTCGGCAGCCCGCACCGCGCCGCTTAGCAAACAAACAGCCGCGACGGCCGCGAATGCGAGGGAAGGTTTCATCCCGCGTCCTCCCGTTCAGAACCAACTCAGGATAGGCGGAGACCCGCGGCTGCGAAAGGCTGACGAATTGTGAGTTCAGAAAGCAACACGACCGATTGGGGTTTCGTGCCAAACCGCGCCATGGCCTGCATGCAGGCGTGGTTACCACCGACATTGGCTGCCGAGCCGACCGGCGCTACGCTCGCCGGCACGCCCCGATCTTGGAAGTAAATATGAGTCAGGCGCTCGCGGGCATTCGCATCATCGATATGACGCACAACCAAGCGGGCCCTGCCTGCGCCCAGATCTTGGCATTCCTCGGCGCTGATGTGATCAAATTGGAGGAACCGCGGGGCGGCGACGTCGCGCGCCGCAACATGCGCGACCGCGCCGACAGCGACAGCCTTTTCTTTCTGCTGTTCAACGCCAACAAGCGCAGTCTGACCCTCAATCTGAAGACCGGTCGCGGCAAGGAATTATTTCGCCAGGTGAGTTTGCGCCCAGCGTGGCGGCAGCCCGGGTGGCAGCGTCCAGGAGTAGAAGTGGGTGATCGGCACATTGTCCGCTAAGTCGCGGATCATGCGTATCGCCGTGTCGGGATCGACTACCTGCGGCAATCCGCATTGCTTCAGTGCTTCTCGATCATTGAGGTGTGGCGCGAGAGGCTGAAGGCCGCCGGCCTCAAGCCATACCGAGTAATTGTTGACCTGATAAAGGACGTGATCGGCTGCCTCGGCAAAGGTTTTCTCGGGGTCGTCGGATACGATCAGAAACCAAAAGCCGCTTGCGAAGCGCAGATTGTCCGTCGGCCGGTTCGCCTTCTTCAGCTCGGCGAGATAGCGGTCATACACATCTCGGTTCGCGCCTGGCACGGTGAAACCATCGCCGAAGCCGCCAAGCCAGATCGGAGGATGCGGTGTCTGGATAGGTTCGGGCGTTACCGTGACGTTCTGGAAATCGAAAAACTCGCTTTTGAAGGTGACGGTTTCGCCCGAAAGAGCGCGGCGCATGATATCGAGCGATTTGTCCGTGCGCGAGCCGCCTTGGAAGACACGCCGAAGCCCGTGAACTCTTCGCGCTTGAAGCCGATCCCGACACCGAGCTCGAAACGGCCGCCTGAGAAAACGTCCACGGTCGCAATATCCTCGGCAAGGCGGATCGGATTGTGAAAAGGCATCAACAGCACACCCGATGCGATGCGGATCCGGTTGGTGCGGGCGGCATCCCCGCGGCCGCGGGGAGGATCGAGGGAAGATAGCCATCCTCGATGAAATGATGCTCGGACAGCCAGACATCATCAAACCCGTTGTTTTCGCCCCACGCGATCTGATCGAGGATCTCGCAGTAGAGGCGGTCGGCGGGCTGGCGCCACCGTGCCGGGTTACGGAAATCATACCAAAGACCAAAGCGGATTTTTCGGCTGTCGCTGCTCATGATCACCTCTCCTGACAGATGGGCGATGCCGCGATCACTGCTGCGACGCTTGGAACAAGTTGGAGGCTCAACGGTGCACCATCACGTTACTCGGCTCAACGCGATTGGATCCACCGGCTCTGATCAGTGAGCCTTGGTCAACCCTTCGATCTCTTTGATTTCACCAAGTCGGCCGACGACGCTCCTTCGAGGGATAGTCCGTAACCGACTTCCCGCACGATGCGCTCCTTCAACGGTTGAATGAAGTGAATGCGCGTATTCCGGCGCGTCACTTCCGGAGCCTGCAGGTACAAAGCGGCCAGTTCCCGAGCGCGTGCCACTGCCTTGCCGTTCGGTACGACCTCGGCAACGACTCCCCATTCGTATGTGGTACGCGCCGGCAGCGGCTGTGGATTGAGCAGGAACGCCTCGGCTCGACCCGCTCCAGCCCGATAACTCCATGTTGTAAAGATCCCGTCACCTGGCGTAACGCCCACGGCAAAGTGGCCGACGTCGTGGAATGTCGCACCTTCCGCCGCCACGATGACACTGGCAAGGAGCGCGTAGTCCGAGTGGATATGGGCGCGTCCCTCGACGGCCGCGATCACCGGAACGCGGATGTTCGCAATGTTCTCCAAAACCTGGACGCCTTCGTCGTGAATTCTGCTCCAGACGCTCGGATCGGCGACATCTCCGAACGATGCCCATTCGACATCGCCAATGAAATTCCCGCCCGCGCCAGTAATGATGACAATCTTGTTTGCCCGGTCTTGTCCGATTCTGTGAAAAGCATCGACAAACTCGGTATGTGCTCGCGCGTTCATGATGAACGGGCCGCCGTCGCTATGGAACTCGGCAACCAAAACACCCTTGTCATCACGCGACAGTTTCAAATGGCGATACACGGCAAAGTAGTCAGCTTGAAGCGTTTGCATCGAGTTCTCCTCGGTTGATCGATTGGCCGCGATTGGTCGTCGCAGGAAGCCGTGTACTCAGATTTGAGCCACGCCGCCGTCCACGAAGAGCTCGATGCCGGTGATGTAGGCGCTGTCGTCGGAAGCGAGGAACACCGCCGCCCTGCCGAGATCGTCCGGGACGCCGAGCCGTCCGAGCGGGACGGAAGCGGCGAGCGACGCTTTTTCCTGATCCGTCATGAAATGGGAGAGGCCGGGAGTGTCGGTGTATCCCGGGCTCAACACATTCACCCGAATACCACGCCCCTTGAGGTCGACGATCCAAGTGCGGGCGAACGAGCGTACCGCGGCCTTGGACGCGTTGTAGACCGAGCAGGCCGCGAACCCCTTGATCGACACCATCGAGCCGGTAAGGATCACCGACGAACCTCTGGCGAGCAGCGGCAGGGCCTTCTGAACGGTGAAGAGCAGGCCACGGACGTTCGTGTTGAACGTCTTGTCGAAGTGCTCCTCGGTGATTTCTCCGAGCGTGCCGAATTCGTACACCCCGGCATTGGCCATCAGCACATCGATCCGTCCGGCGTGGGCCTGGATATCCTCGAAAATGCGGTCGAGATCAGTGAGGTCCGACACATCGCCCTGAACGGCTGTGGGGCCACCGCCGATCGCGGTAACGGCTTTGTCGAGCTCGGGTAGGCGGCGCCCGGTGATAAACACGCGCGCACCTTCTTCCGCGAAACGCTTGGCGATGCCGAGGCCGATCCCGGAGCTGCCGCCTGTCACCAGCGCGATTTTGCCTAATAGCTTGCCGGTCATCCTGAAGTCTCCTGCGAATTCTCGACGCCCATGGTTGCAGCCGCCAACGTGCTTGCGGCGGCCGGTTTCCCAGCTAGCTACGCACCGATGCACCGACGGCGCCGGTAACGAGCACCCGCTGGACGTCCTGCTTTAGCAGATAGATCGAGACCGCCAGGAGCACGACATCCTTCATCAGGAAAGGAACGTTGCCGGTCATCGCCGGAAACCCGCCGGCCGCTGCGTCCCAGCCTTCCGGCATGAACGGGATGATCGTCACCGTACCGAGGAACGTTGCGGTCGAGCCGAGCGCCCCGAGGATGCCCAGCCTCTTATTCCAAAACCCCAAGAATATAAGCGTGCCAAAGGTCCATTCCGAGATCCCCAAGAACAGCGTGGCTCCGCGCATGCCAAAAGCCGGGTAGAGCCAAAAGATCAGCGGGCCATTACTGATGTAAGGAATCAGCCGATCCACCTCGTACGCAAACCACTTCTGGTAACCAAAGAAAAAGAAAATGATCACCATCGCCGCACGCAGCAGATGATAGTCGGCGTCGTTTCGCAGCAGCCCCGACTTGGCGAGCGCGGAAGCAAGAACTTCCGTTAAGCGGCGGGCAACCGGTTGTGCATCGGTGCTTCCGATCCCGTTGACCGAGACTGTTTTGTTGGCGAGTTGATTCATCAGATCTCTCCCTGCAGTCGGTCACAAAGAGGAACTAAAGCCGTGACGATGATGGCCGACATCCCAGTTCGGAACAGGGATTGCGAAGACTTTTCGCTCCGGCTTGGTGGTGCAAAAGTCTGGGATGAGCCTGAAGGTCGCCGGTGCCGAACCAATGCTTACGTTTGCCGGTACAGGCGCCGTGTAACCGGCGCGAGCGACGGACTGGGTCATTACAGGGCACTCCGTTGGACGCTGGGGTGCGTCGCCGAACATTTACGGATCGAGCCCCGGTGGCGGTAGCAGCTAGGGTGGATTAGCGATTATTCCAAACCGGAATGTTCGCGAGGCTCAGCTTGAGCGTTTCGCCGGTCAGCAGCAGGCCGAGCGCGAACAGCGCCATACCCGAGGTGGCCTCGACGATCGGGCCCGGGACCTCCGGCAAGGGAGACCGCGACGGTTCGGTCGGAGATTGCAAAAGCCGCCTCCCACCCGCCATACTCACAAACGCGTCGCGCGACAAAAGCGGAGGAAACCAACAAATGGATTACACAATCACGCCGCTGACCCCGCACACCGGCGCCGAAGTGCGCGGCATCGATCTGAACCAGGGTGTCGACGGTGAAACCCGCGCGGCGTTAAACCGCGCCTTTGCCGATCATCATGTCCTCGTGGTCCGCGACCAGCAATTCACCCCGCCGCAGTTCATCGCCGCCGCGCAAGTCTTTGGCGAGCTGTTTCAGCACGATAAGCGCGAGATGCACGTGCCGGGCTACCCACAGATCTATTACGTCTCAAACGAGCAGACAGTGCCGGGCAAGCGCTATATTTCGGGCGAAACCTTCCACACCGACCATTCCAATCATCCGGCCCCGCCCAAAGCCACCATGCTGTTCCCGGTCTCGTTGCCAAGCCATGGCGGCGACACGCAATACGTCAATATGCACGAAGCCTATGACGATCTGCCCGCGGCGACCAAAGAACTGATCGATCAACTAAAGGCGGTGCACGTCTATTTGAGCAAATACAGCCCGCGCGAACTGCGCCCGTTGAGCGAGGACAGCGCGCGCCAGGTACCGCCGCCCGGGATTCACCCGCTCGTCCGCAGCCATCCCGAAAACGGCCGCAAGGCGCTGTATCTGAACCCGGTCCGGATCGAGGGGATCGTCGGCATGGAGGATGACGAGGCCCTCGATCTCGTTGCGGGGCTGATGCAGCACGCGATCCAGCCAAAATACGAATACCGTCACCAGTGGCGTTACGGCGACTTTGTGATCTGGGACAATCGCAGCGTCATTCACAAGGCCAATCCCGATTACGACATGAACGAGCGGCGCTATCTTTATCGGTTGATGCTGAAGGGCGAACGGCCGGTCTGATCGCTGCTGGCGCAGTTCGTCACTCACCGCCGAGATCGTGCTCCTGTTCGCGGCCATCGCGATTTTCTGTAACGTGCCAGGGATTGGCTGCCGCGCAGCGTCGGATATGAGCATTTATGCGCGCCGCTGATGCCGCCGAGATCAGACGGAAGGGCATAGTCGCGTCAAGCCACAATGGATGAACGCCCGGATCAGTGGTCAGCGCTGCACCCCAGCGTTGCTGCATTATGAGGCGCTCCGCTGTGTAGCGTGCGTGTTTCACCATATCGGCGTGATCGAGACCGCGTGTCTTTAACTCATGATGGTAGAGCGTAATATCGGGCGTCCAGAGTACGATCGATCCCGAAGCCCGCAGCTTTAGCGCGTAATCGATGTCGCTAAAGGCGACCGGCAGCTCGGCTTCGTCGAAGCCGCCCAGATCCAGAAATGTTTGACGGCCGGTTGCGAGGAAAGCGCCAGTAACCGCACCAACCGCACGGGTCGAGTGCCAGCGCCGGCCCGGGCCAGGTTCGGTCGCCTCTTCATAGAGGCCGTCATGGATTACCGAGCCGCGCCAGCCGAACAGCACCCCGGCATGCTGGAGCGTGTCATTGGTATAGAGCAACCGCGCACCGACGGCGCCGACCTCCGGCCGTTCCAACAGTCCACGCAATATGCTGTCCCAATCTTGAGTCAACATGCGCATATCGTCATTGGCGAAAACCAGCAGCGGCGCTTCGACGCGGTGGGCGCCGAGATTGTTCAACCGCGACCAGTTGAAGGGTTCCTCGACCCGGAGAATTTGCAGTCCGGGTCTCTCCAATCGGCCGAGTGCCTGCCGCGCGGGCGTGCTACTGCTGTTGTCGAGCACCAAGATCGAGAAGCGATCTGGCCGAGCCGCCGTAGCAAGCAGGCTATCGGTGAATTCCTGCACGTCGGCGGCGTTGTCGCGGGTCGGGATGATCACCGCAATTTCAATATCCGGTAGGCGTGGCCTCCAGTGGATTCGTAGGGTCTCCGAGGCGCCGGCGGCGATCTCGATCCGCTCCGCAAGCCCGTTTTCCTGCAGATGACGGGTGACTGCTGGGACCGGCCCATTGTCAGCGCCGACCAACGGCTCGGCCATGAACCAGACCAAAGGGAATGGGATGTGCCCGACGCTTTGACGGCGGCAGGTTTCGAGCAGGATCGAATGGCGTCCCGCACAGAGAGACGACGTACAAATGCGCGGCGCTTGCTCGAGGAAGACGTCTCTGCGAATGGCGATCGTCTCCCCGTATACGTTAAATCCGAGCAGCGTGTCGTAATCTACGACTTGGCGCAGAATGGGATTGGACCTCCTTATGGGGTAACCGTCCGGGTATTGGCTCTCGCTATCGGAGATGAAGGCCGGGGCATCACCCAGGGTGCGGGCGAAAGCGACCCAACCTAACGCATGCACATGCAGAATTGCGCCCGATGCCGGGAGCAGCAGCCAGTCGGCTTTGATGGAGCTGGCCAGCCGGATCTCGGTTTCCACCGGCGGCTGCTCGGGGTCGGTCTCGGCCCAGGTGAAGCGTGCATCTGCTGCTGCCCGTTCAACGACCTGCCGGTGGTTGATGTCGTGCCCAAACGCGATCGCCCGCCAGTTGACGTGCGACTGGGAGCGTAACGCCGCAAGCTGCGCATACAGCGGCGCTGCGGGTTCGCCATCCGCCGCAATCAAGATCAGAAAAGAGGGGTCATCGGGAATCGGGGCAGGGGCGGGGACATCGAACAAGCTGCGGAAGATATCGTAGCAAGCGATTGGAAAACCTACGGCGGCGCGAAGATCCGGCAGAGTGTCGGCGAGCCGATCCAATCGGACGCGCAGCTCCGCGACCTCACTTGCGATAGAAAGCAGACCCTCCAGCCCACCGGTTCGCAGCTGCGCGCTGAAGCCTTTTTCGAGCGCGGTTGGATCGCCAGCTTCCCTTAGCTCACGCAGCGCCGCGACCGAGAATGGATCCAGTTCAACCGCACGGCGATACGCCGCCAATGAGGCCGGGCGACGTCCCATCAACTTCAGCAGGTGGCCGAGCTGCAAATGGATATCGGCATCGTCCGGGCTTTCAACGAGGGCTTGCCGGTACGCTGCTTCCGCCTCAGGTAGCCGCCCACAATCTTTCAGCATATTGCCGTACTGGACCCGGATGCCGGTCAGCCATGGGGCATTGGCCAAGACCCGGCCATAGGCCTCGGCGGCCTCCGACGGCCTGCCGGCATCGCGGAGCCGGTCCGCCGCATCAATAAGGGCGGCTGGGTCCTGTTGCGATCTATGCAATTCTGCACCGACGTTGCGCAATTTGCTCCACCGTCGCCACATCAATTCTATCTTCGTTCAGCGACCTCGACACCACCGATGAAATAGACCGGAATACGAGTTGGACGCTAGCGGCCTAGCGCACCATGCTATCAGCAGAGGCGCCTAACGCGGCCGATGAGCCGGTGGATCAACGACACCGTATTTGATGATTAAAGATTTGAAAGTTGACAGCTCAGGATACGGCTCGTTAGCGATTTATAGCGCCCATATCGAAAACCTAGTCGCCTTCCGGCGGCGCTGTCGGCGAGGTACTCACAATACTCTTCGCCAAGCTGGAGGCGTTGTTGCGCAGGGCCGCTGAGCGCACCATCGCAAAATGTCGGACGTGATCGGCCCGGTTGTTGGACGGTTACTACGTCGGCGATCGCGCTTCACGCTCGTGCGTGCGCCCTGTTGGAGTGATCGGAGAGTACCGCGGCATTGGGCATGGCGTCGATGTGGCACGCGATGGCGTGGGACTCGCTCACCGCCCTCAATGGAGGAGGTACTGTATCGCAGATCGGTCCGAGCTTGTGCGGGCAGCGCGCCGCAAATACGCACCCGGTATCTGGGGTGGTAGCCAGTCCGCTAGCTGCTGGCTCTGCCGCTGCTTCGTCATCGGCTGCCGAGGCGAGCAGGATCTGGGTATAGGGATGATAAGGCGGCTCCAACACCTCCGCGGCGGCCCCGATTTCGCAGATCTGGCCGCGATACATTACCGCAATGCGATCGGAGAGTTGCGCTACGACGGCAAGATCATGCGAGATGAATAAGTAGGACAGGCCGAACGCATCGCGCAGATCGGCGAGCAGATTGACGATCGTTGCCTGGACCGAAACGTCGAGCGCGGAGACGGGTTCGTCGCAGACAATGAAACGGGGTTCGGTGGCGAGCGCCCGCGCGATCGCGACGCGCTGCCGCTCGCCACCGCTCAATTGATGGGGAAAACGCTTCCGATAGCCGCCGGGCAACTGCACCATTTCCAACAAGGCCTCGACGCGCCGGGTCCGCTCGCCCGGCTGCGCTAGGCTGAACAATGCCAGCGGCCGCTCCAGCGCCTCGCCCACCGACAGCCGCGGATTGAGAGAGGAGCCAACGTTCTGAAAGACGATCTGCGCTTGCCGACGAAACGGGCTTAGCGCTTGGGTGGGCAGGCGAGCGAGATCCGCTCCCGTCAAACTCGACGCAGCCATCGCTCTGCCGCAAAAGCTGCAATAACAGGCGGCCGAGGGTCGACTTGCCGCACCCGCTCTCGCCGACGAGACCGAGCACCTCGCCGGGCGAGATCGAGAACGATACGTCGTCGACGGCCGGTACGCCGGTCGGCCGATAAAAAACCGGACGGCCGCTAGCCACTGACAGTCGCCAGTCGGTCAAACCGACGTGCGCGAACGTCTTTTTGAGGCCAGTCACATTCACGAGTGCATCGCCGCGGCGGAATACGGGCTGTTCGGTAACGGCCTCGGCTTGACGCGGCCATGGCCCCAGTCCCGCCGCCTTCCAGCACCGCACCTGGTGACCGTCCGGCGCGATCGTCAGTGGCTGCGGGGCTCCGCCGCAGCGCGGCTCGTGGAACGGGCAGCGCGGCGCGAACACGCAACCGGCATCCGGCATCGCGGCTGTCGGCATCTGTCCGGAGATCGCGGCAAGCCGGCTGCCACGTGAGGTGGCCGCGAGCGGCGGGCGCGAGGCGAGCAACCCCTTGCTGTAAGGATGAGCGGGGCTCTCCAGCACGCGCTCTACCTCGCCTAGCTCGACCAGTTGGCTGGCATACATCACTGCGACGTCATCGCAGAGCCGGCGAACGACGCCGAGATTGTGACTGATAAACAAAATGGCGACGCCCTTCTCGCGTCTGAGGCGCGACAACAAGCGCAGAATCTGCGCCTCGACGGTGACGTCGAGCGCGGTTGTCGGTTCGTCGAGGATCAGTAGCGAGGGTCCGCAAGCCAGTGCAGCGGCGATCAGCGCGCGCTGCTTCATCCCTCCCGAGAGCTGGTGCGGGAAGGCGCGGGCGACTTCAGTCGCGCGATCGATCCCCATCTCGCGCAGCGAGATTTCGGCGCGGCCGAGCGCTTCGGGCAACGGCAGCCCGAGATGCTGCACCATCGGTTCGGCGATTTGCCGGCCAATGCGGATCGCTGGGTTGAGTGCGGTAAACGGGTCTTGAAATACGGCGCCAATACGCCGTCCGAGCATCCGCCGGCGCTGTGCCGGGGCAAGGCTGGCGAGATCCCGACCTTCGAACAGGATCGCGCCGGTGATTTCGGCTTCGGAGCCGAGGAAGTCCAACACAGCCCCGGCCACGCTGCTCTTGCCGGACCCGGATTCGCCGACGATGGCGAGCGAGCCGCCCGGCTTGAGCGAGAGGCTGACATCGCGCACAGCGGTAATTTGTCGATCGTCTTCGCGGTAGCGGATCGTGAGATTGCGGATTTCGAGCAGCGGCCCGGCCAATGGCTGCGGCATCAGACTCATCGACGGCCGCCGAGCTTTGGGTCGAGCACCTCGCGCAGGCCGTCGCCCACCAGACTGATGGCGATCACCGTAATGCTCAGCGCGATCCCGGGCGCCAGCGAGATCCACGGCGCGGTATCGACAAAGGCGCGGCCATTGCTGATCATCAAGCCCCAATCGGCGGCGGGCGGCTGCACGCCAAAGCCGAGAAAACTCAGCACCGCGCCCAGCAGCACGGCGAAGACGACGCGTAGGCTGGCCTCCACCATCAGGACCGGCCAGACATTGGGCAGCAGCTCGCGCAGCAACATGTAGTGCAGCCGCTCGCCGCGAGCGCGCGCCGCCTCGATGAACTCGCCGCTCATCAGATCGAGTGCGACGCTGCGCGTGACGCGCGCGATCGGCGCCACCGCCAAGATGCCGATCGCGATCGCCGTCTTCATCAGGCTGGGCGGGGTCACCGCCAGGATCAGCAGCACCAGCATGATCGGCGGAAACGCCAGCATCAGGTCGAGCGTGCGCATGATGAGTTCGTCGATCACGCCGCGCCGGTAGCCGGCGATCAGTCCCAGTGGCACGCCGACCCCCATGCTGATCAGAGTGGCGGTGACGCCCAGCGCCAGCGACAGTTGCGATCCGTACAATAGACGGCTGAATACGTCGCGACCGTATTCGTCGGTGCCGGCAAGATAATGCCAGACTTGGGGGCAAGAAGCGGTCACGGATATGCATCTGGTCATAGGGATAGGGTGCGATCCATTGCGCCGAGCGCCGCGATGACGATCAGGCTGATCACGAGAGCGCCGCCGACGATGAGTGCCGTGGGAAGCCGCCGCCGGTGGCGGATTGCTGGCGGTTGTTGCGGTTAGCTCAGTCAATCGAGCCGCCATAGCGGATGCGTGGATTTACCACCGCGTAGAGCAAGTCGGCCGCGAGATTGGCGAGGCAATAGACCCCGGTCAGCACGAGGATCGCCGCCTGCATCAACGGCAGGTCCTGGCGCTGCAGCGCCTCGACCAGCATTCGGCCAAGTCCGGGATAGGCAAAGACCGTCTCGACCGCGACGATGCCGCCGATCAGGAACCCGAAATCCTGCGCCAGCACGGTGATCGACGGGATCAGCGCATTGCGCAGTGCGTGGCGGAGAATCACCAGCCGCTCCGGCAAACCACGCGCGCGCGCCACCTTGACGTACATGCTTTCCAGCGCCTCGACCATGCTGGAGCGCGTCAGCCGAGCGACATGAGCGAGGAAGGCGAGCGTCAGGGTCGTGACCGGCAGCACGAGATGCGCGACAAAGGCGCCGAACCCGTCCGAAAGATTGGCGTAGCCGGATGACGGCAGCAGATGCAGCGTGCTGCCGAACACCAGGATTAAGACGAGACCCCAATAAAACTCCGGCAGCGACACGCCGAAATAGGTTAAGATTGAGGCGGCATGGTCCGGCCATCGGCCGCGCCATACCGCGGCGACTACGCCGAGAGACAAGCCCAGAACCGCAACCACGACTAGCGACGAGACCGCCAGGATGGCCGAACGACCGAAAGCATCCCACAGCATCGGTGCTACCGGGCGTTCCTGCTCCAGCGATTGTCCCATATCGCCTTCGAGCATTCCTCTCGCCCAATGCCAGTACTGCACCGGCAGAGGCTGGTCGAAGCCCAGCTTATGCTCAAGCGCCGCCTGGGTTTCCGGTGTGGAATACTGGCCGAGGATCAGCGCTGCGGCATTGGAGGGCAGCGCGTGCGTGGCGAGGAACACCAACACCGACATCGCGATCATGATCAGCATGACCGTACCGAGCCGCTGCACGACATAGGCGGCCATCTCGCCCGGCCCTCAGGCGGTCACCGTCGCCCTGGTGAAATCCATCAACATCAGCGGCGAGATCGCCAAATCCTTTACCTTGTTGCTGACGCCGCAGGCGAAGTTCTGGACGAATATGACGCTGCCGGGAGGATCGTCGAGCACCAATTCCTGAAAGCGGCCGTAAAGTTTTGCCTGCGCCGCCTTGTCGGTTGTGGCCCGGGCGGCGTCGAGGACCTTGTCCACCTCGGGATTTTTGTAATGCCACAGCGTGTTGTTCCACGATCCGGCGCTGTCATACCAGGGATACACCATCAAATCGGGGGTCGCCCGGCCGTAAAAGCCGTCGGCTGAAAAGCGCACCTTGCCTTCCATCTCGGCAAAGAACTTGTCTGGCGGCACCGTACGAAGCTGCACGTCGATGCCGGCCTGCTTGGCCGTTTCGCGGAATGCGGTGGCAATCCGCTCGCGCGGCGGATTGGAACCGGGGACGTACATCTCGACCGGGAACCCGTCCGGGATCCCGGCCTCCGCCAGTAGCTTTTTCGCGCCGGGGATATCGGCCCCGCCGATCGGAATGTCCTTGCGGAAATAAGGGTGGAACGGCGGGATCGGGGTCAATGTCGGCGTGGCATGGCCGAACATCGAGATATCGACGAGAGCGGGCTTGTCGACGAGCTTGCTGAAGGCGCGGCGCACGCGGATGTCGTCGAACGGCTTCATCGTGTTGTTCCAGATGATGCCCTGCCACCGGCCGGCCTGCACTTCGTCGACGTGCGCGACCGTGCTGTGCTTGAGCTTGTCGACCTGCTCGGGCGGCAGGTCGAAGACCGCATCGACAGCCCCGCTTTCGAGCGCCGCCACCGCAGTCGTGAACTCCGGTATGATGCGCATGATCACGCGATCGAGCTTTGGTATGCCGGGGCGAAAATAATCGGGGTTGCGTTCCATTACCAACTGGTCGCCGGGGCGATACTCGACAAAGCGGAACGGTCCGGTGCCGATCGGATGCGTCGATAATTTGTCGACGACGCTCTCGCTGACGATGGCAGCTTGGTAGGCGGCGGTCGCGGCGGGCAAGTCGGCATAGGGGATCGATAGGTTGAACCTAACGGTCAGCGGATCGACGGCCTCAATGCTGGTCACAATGTTGAAATTGACCCGCAACACCGAGCCGACGTTCTTGTCCTGGATCCGCTTGAAGGTGAAGACCACGTCCGAGGCGTCGAATAGTTTGCCATTGTGGAACTTCACACCCGGCCGCAGATGAAAGGTCCAAGTCTTCAGGTCTTCGGCTGCCTCCCAACTTGTCGCCAGGTCCGGCTGGACCTGCAGCTGCGGATCCTGCGTCGTTAAGCGGCTGAAGCAATTGTAGGCATTATTGTAGTCCACCCCGCCGACGCGCATCTTTTGCGGATCGAGCGTCGCGGGCTGTATGGCGAAAGCCACCCGAAGGGTTGACGGTTCGGCCGCCGGCGCCGATCGGATCAGCGCCGGCAACGCCGCCGCACCGGCCATCTTTAAGGCGTTGCGGCGCGTAATCCGAGGCTGCACAGTCAAGTCGCGCATCGGGAAGCCTCTAAGAGTTGGTTTACGCTGTTTTATGTTATTCACTGCAATTGGTGTGCCAGGTGAGCGGCGCTGGTTCTGACCAGGCAACTCCGATCTGAGCAAGGCCAGACAGAGGGGCTCCCGCCTTCGAAAAAAGGTCAATTCGCTGCATAAACCGCCGCATTGCCTGAAAAAGGCACTCTTCCCGACTAAAGTATCCGGCTGGCGAGCTCGCCTTTAGACAATATTTCCACGATAAGCGCCGGTGGTGTTGAACATCGGCGGTGAGCAGCATGCGACGCTGAGACATCGCAGCTTTGCCGAGAATTTCCGCATTGCCAGCAGCGGTCGGCGCGTAGTCCGTATAGCCAAATCCTTCACCGCGATCGGCACCCCGTACAATATGCAGTGGCGGCGGCCGAACGCCGGAATTCACGCCGCCTCGCTACTGGCCGGCATCCGGCCGACGTCACTCGACGCGGCTCCCGGTGACGTCATATAAGGGTGACGGTCTGTAACGAGGCACACCCGATGCCCGACACGATTTTGCACCATCCTGAGTTAACGTCGCCGATGGATTGGAGCGGCGACATTACACGGGTGCCGTTCCGGGTCTATCGCGATCCGGCATTGCTCAACGCGGAGCAGGAACGGGTTTTCGAGGGTCCGGTGTGGAATTTTTTATGCCTCGAAGACGAGATCGCCACCCCCGGCGACTGGCGCACGACAGTTGTCGGGCGGATGCCGGTCGTGGTGGCCCGCGATGGCGCGGGAGAGATCGCGGCGTTCGAAAACCGCTGTGCGCATCGCGGCGCCTTGATCTGTCTCGACAACGCCGGCTGCGGCGCCAAGGACTTTCAGTGCGCGTACCACGCCTGGCGCTATGACCTCCGCGGCAATTTGAAGTCCGTCGCGTTCCGCCACGGGGTCAATGGCAAGGGCGGCATGCCGCGCGAGTTTAAGGTGGAACAGCATGGCCCGCGTCAGTTGCGGGTAACGACGCTTCATGGCCTGGTATTCGGCACCTTCTCCGATCAGACGCCCCCTATCGAGGAGTTTATCGGCCCGGAAGTGCTGGCACGGTTCGACCGCATCCTCGGCGGCCGGAAAATCGAAATCATCGGTCGGTTTGTCGAAGTGCTCCCGAATAATTGGAAAATGTACGCGGAGAACGCGCGCGAACTCTACCACGCCAGCCTGCTGCATTTGTTTTTCGCCACCTTCAAGCTCAATCGGTTGAGCCAAGGCGGCGGGCTGGTCGTCAGCGCGAATGGGGGGTGCAGCGTCTCCGAGACCATCGCGCCGACGCAATCGGATGATACGGCCTATACTGGAATGCGCTCCGTTGACGACGACTACGTTCTGCGAGACCCGCGGCTGATCGATGTCATCGACGAACACCCGGACCGGGTTCGACATCAGATCGTCACGGTCTTTCCGAATTTCGTCCTGCAGAAGACCCAGAACGCCATGGCATTGCGGTTTTTCGCCCCCGACGGAGTTGATCGCACAAATTTGGAGTGGATCTACTTCGGCTATGCCGATGATACGCCTGACATGCGCCAGCGGCGGCTGCGGCATCTGAACCTCGGCGGTCCCGCCGGCTTCGTGTCGATGGAGGACGGCTGCGTCGGCGGCTTCGTGGAGCGCGGCATTGCAACAGCCGAGCGTCAAGCAGCCATTGTCGAGATGGGAGGGGCCGGTATCGAAAGCCAGGCCACCCGCGCGACGGAAGCCGCAGTACGCGGGTTCTGGTCGTTGTGGCGCCGGATGACCGGAATATGAGCGCCCTGTTGCGGGTTGCGGAACTCAACACCGCTTATGCCGCGACAATCGACAACGACAGACTGGAAGCCTGGCCCGATTTCTTTATCGAGAACTGTCTCTACAAAATCACCTCAGCCGATAACCACAAACGCGGCTACAGCGCCGGCATCGTCTACGCAAACTCGCGCGCGATGTTGCACGATCGGGTCACCGCATTACGGTCAGCAAACATCTACGAACGGCACAGCTACCGCCACATCGTCGGGCTGCCGGTCATCAATGAAGCCGGAGATGACGGCATTGCCGCAGAAACGCCTTTTCTCGTGGCACGCATCATGCACGACGGGCGGACGGATCTTTTCGCGACCGGGGTCTATGTCGATCGAATTTGCAATGAGGGTAGTCGCCTGCGCTTCGCAGAGCGCCTCGTCGTCTGCGACAGTAGCCGGTTCGATACGCTGCTAGTGATCCCGCTGTAAACAGACGCCCTGGGCATTCCCGGCCTCGACCTCCTGATCTCGATATCGTCTCTGGCAAAGGGGTACGTCAATCTAGGATATCGGTCAGGCGGGAAGAGAGAACGGGAGCAATAGGTGGAGACCCGGACAGCCATGGTGCCACCTTATCCGGACCGGGGACCGCACGCTACGCCTCGCGTCGTGCAACGGGAAGCAAGCGACCGTGTAGTCGCAATCGGGCTGTCTAATCCATGGTTGGGCGATTTTTATCATCACCTGCTGACATTGCCCTGGTGGGCCTTTCTCGTCGGCTTGGCGGGCGTCTATCTCAGTTTGAACGTTTTGTTCGCGGTCCTTTACTTGCTCGGCAATAGAGCGATTGCGAATGCGCGGCCGGGATCTTTTGCGGACGCGTTCTTTTTCAGCGTGGAAACCATTTCGACAATCGGCTACGGCCAAATGTCGCCGGCGACGCTCTATGGCAATATTGTCATGACCGCCGAGGCAATGGTCGGATTAATCCTTATTGCGGCCTCCGCGGGCGTGCTGCTCGCACGTTTCACACGGCCGACAGCACGGGTAACGTTCAGTAAGGTCGCCGTCGTAACACCATTTAATGGTGTCCCGACCCTATCGTTTCGCCTCGCCAATCAGCGCCGCAATCAGATTCTCGAGGCGCAGGTCTCGGTCACTCTGGTCCGCGACGAGCGAACTTCCGAGGGTGAGTGGATACGCCGTTTCTACGATCTGCAACTGGGACGCCAACGCAGCCCAATTTTCGCAATGACCTTTACTGTAATGCACCCGATCGATTTGACGAGTCCTTTAGTCAATGCGACGGCATCATCCCTCGCGGCCGAAGCGGCGGAAATCGTCGTGACCGTCACCGGTCTCGACGAGACGATATCCCAGCCGGTCCACGCCCGCACCTCGTATCTCGCGCATGAGGTGTTGTGGAACCGGCGGTTCGTCGATGTTTTCACTCAGACCAGGGATGGCCGCCTGGCGATCGACTACCGCCGGTTCCATGATACGGAACCTCTCCAGCCGCCGGTATAAACCGCCGCTAATTTCTGAGCTTCGCGCTTCGGGTGGGCATGCCCGGTGCGCTCGGCCATAAGCGGAATTTTGATATAGTAACGCGGAATAATACCGACCTGAGTTGAAGCTGACTCGCCAAGAGGGTTGCATTAAAGCGGGGCCATAAGTAGCAGGTGTTGTGGTTGGGGGTCGGGGGAACCGCAATGCCTGCTCTGAGGATACGAGACGACATCAGCTCGACGGAGCTGCGCCGGCAGGCGCGGCGGGAGAGCGACGGCCGGGTCAGCGCCCGACTGATCGCGCTCGCCAATGCGCTCGACGGCATGGACCGGGCGCAGGCCGCGCGGTTGGCCGGGATGGACCGGCAGACCTTGCGCGACTGGGTTCACCGCTATAACGCCGAAGGCATTGCCGGGTTGTGCGACCGGCCAAAGCTGGGGCGCACGCCGAAGCTGACCGAGGGTCAGATGGCGAGCCTGAAGGCAGTGGTGCTGGCCGGTCCCGATTGCGGGGTGGACCAGATCGGGCGCTGGCGGGTGGTCGATCTGTGCCGCTATGTCGAGGAGCGCTGGGAGGTCAGCTACAGCGAGACCGGAATGCTGCGGCTGTTGTGGTCGCTCGATCTGAGCCACCGCAAGACCCGGCCGCGCCATCCGCAGAGCGACGCGAAGGCCCAGCAAGCCTTCAAAAAGGGGGCTTTGCTGCTTGCCTGAGCGAGATTGCGCAGGCCCATCCCGAGGCTGGGCGGCTGGAGATTTGGAGCCAAGACGAGGCCCGGGTCGGGCAGAAAGGACGCACCGGCTATGTCTGGTGGCAGCGCGGCCACACCCCGCGCGGACGCCGTGATGTTGGTTACCAGTCGGCCTGGATCATCGGCGCCGTCTGTCCGGCGCGCGACACCGGTGTCGCCCTGGTGCTGACCCGGCTCGACACTGCGGCGATGAACCTGTTCCTCGCTGAACTGTCGCAAGCCATCGCCCCCGGGGCGCATGGCGTGGTGCTGATGGACAAGGCCGGCGGGCATACTGCCGGCGATCTCGTGGTGCCGGGAAACCTCAGCCTGGTGTTCCTGCCGCCCTACTCGCCAGAACTCAACCCAATCGAACGATTATGGCTGCATTTGCGCGACAATCGCCTGACGCACCGCGTCTTTCGCACCACCGAGGACATCATCGATGGCTGCTGTGATGCTTGGAATTGGCTGCTCACCGAAACCGGCCGCATCCGCTCGCTGTGCTCTTACCCTTGGCTCGCCCAGGTCAGCACCTAATCAGGTTGGTATAACCAGTCGCCCTGACCCTCCTGAGCCTGTCGAAGGGGGCGCCAGCGCCTGGGTGAGGAGCCGCTCGCGGCCCTGGTTCAGAAAGCCTGGCGGTGGCGCACAAGAGGTGGCGCAACAAGAGGTGGCGCACAAGACCGGGGCATTGGCGACCCGTGACCCCGGCCTGCTCCTCGCTAAACTTGCGGGACCCAACACCTGCGCCGGGCTAGGCTCTCGAACGGGTGATGGTCGCCACCACGGTGCAGCCCAAAACCCTGCCCTCGCGTAAGCGGGGGCGATCGCGCCAATGCCGTGCTCGCCGCCGCCGGCGACAACTTCGCTCTCCTGCTGCGCTGGGTCCGGCGGCTGTGGCGCGCCCTTCTCCAGGCGCTCTGCCCCCGCCGGCCGGGCTTCGATATTCCTAAAAACGGCACGCAACCGTTCTCCACCGGCGACTCAGTAGCTGGGTTTGCTGGCGAATGGAGTGAGCTGCAATTCGTGCGTCCAGCACGATTTGTCCTGGGTGTGCAGGTACCAGTAGGCCTCGGCGATCTTGACCGGGTTGATAATCAGATCGGTGCGGTTCTGGTTGCGCGGCAATTTGCGGCTGCCCGGCGAGTTGATCGAGCCGTCGATGATGATGTTGGCGACGTGCACGCCATGCTCGGAATACTCCTCGGTCAATACCTGCGCCAAGGTGCGCATCAGCACTCGGGGATAATAGAGCGACTGTCCCGTCTGGCGCTTCTTGCCGCGCAGCGAGCTCGAATTATTCGAGAAGAAGAACGAGCCGTGGCCGTTCTTGCGCATCGCCGGCAATACTTCCTGGGCCACGAGGAACGGCCCGCGGGCTGAGATGTGCAGTCCGGTGTCGAGCATTTCGACCGGCACGTATTCGAGCAATTCCTTTTCCGGCGGCAGATCGCGGCCTTCGAGGTAACCCGCGTTGTAGACCAGCACCTCGGGGTCGCCTGCCTCGCGCCGGATCGTGGCGAATGCCGACGCGATCGAATCCTGCGAGACGAGGTCGAGTTCGACGATCATGCACTCGCCGCCCTGTTCGCGGATCGCCGACGCCAGCCCCGACGCGTTACCCTCGTTGCGCGTCGTCAATACGGTGAAAAAGCCTTCCTGGGCGAATTTCTGCGCGACAGCGCCGCCGACACCCCAGCGCACACCGACCTCGACGTCGCTGTCGTCGACCGCATGTCCGTGCGCCAGCAAAGTATTGCGGCCATCGGCCTGCCATTTGGAGGTGGCGCCGATCACCACCGCGACTTGTTTCCCCCGTCTGTTGGCTTTGCGATTTTCGCTCATTCGAATTTCCCCTCTTTGTGCATGGCGCTCGGATCAATGGTGAACCCACCGGCTTTATTGGCCAAGCTTAATCCGTCCTCAGCCGGCGGAACGCGCTGACTTTAGTTCGCGAGCGCCACTGGTTCGGCGCTGCCGCTCGGCGTTATGGCCCACGCTATTATCTCAGGCAGGCCGGTCCCAGCCCCACCAGGCGCAGAGCGCCTCGCCCATGACGAGTTCGAGATCGCGGCCTTTCAGCCACGGCAATTCCTCGGTGAACATCGTTACGCATTGGCGCCAGGAGCACGGCATTTTGCTGATGTCGGTGCCCCAGAACATTCGGTGCGGGCCAAACGCGTCGTAGACCTGCCGCAGAAACGGGTGCAGTGCCGGGAACGGATAAGCCTCGCTCGAATAGTGCGGCACCCCGGTCGCCTTGACCGCGACATTGGGATACTTGGCCAATGCCAAAAGCTGCGGCATGTGGGTCATCGCCGCGGCATCTTTTAAGGTGCTGGTGCCGCCTCGGCCGCCCAAATGATCGATCGTCAGGCGAAGACCCGGGTGACGCTCGGCGATATGGCCGATTTCGGTCAGCGAGTTGGTTGCGAGCATCGCGATTGGAACCCCGGCCGCTTCGGCCGCCGCCCACAGCCACTCAAGCGTGCCGTCATGCAGCCATTGCCGCGCCGGATCGTTGAGGAAGCCATAGCGCAGCCCGAGCATTCCCGGCCGCTCTCGCCAGTTTGCGATGCGGCCACGCGATTCCGGCTGATCGAGTGGCAACGCGCCCATGATCGCAAACCGGCCCGGGTGTTTCTTGACCGCGGCGAACGCCATCTCGGTCGAATTCGGGTCCCAGCCGGGTGGATGAATGATTGCGGCATCGACACCGCCCTCGTCCATTAATCCGATCGCCTGCTCCGGGGTAAACGACGTCAACTGGCGATGCGAGAGATTGCTCGGCAAGCCCGATCCCCACAGGTGAATCTGCGCGTCGACGATCTGCATATTTTCTCCCTCTTGATTTCTTGGGCGTCGAGCAAAAGGTCCCGCCACCATCAGCCATAGCGGCTGGCGAGATTATGGTGCTGCGTCGAAGATACCATAGGGCATGGGATGCGGCGCTGCTTGACACAAATGGCTGGGACGGATTGGCTCTGGATGACAGCGGTTTGGAGGTGGGTGTGAAGTTCGGCGATTTTTTGTTTCCCGACAGCCGCGATCCCACCCGGGACGCCGTCGTGATCGACGAAACGTTGCGCGAGGCGTGGCTCGCCGACGAACTCGGCGTTGACGTGATCTGGCTCGCCGAGCACCATTTCGATGGGATCTGCGCCTATGCCGACCCGATCAGCTTTGCCGGCGCGCTCGCGACGACGACGCGGCAGGCGAGCCTCGGTTTTGCCGTGCTGCAGATGGCGCTGCATCACCCGATCCGCGCCGCCGAACAGATCGCGGTACTCGACAACATCACCAAGGGCCGGCTGATCGTCGGGCTCGGCCGCGGTTCGTCCTACAACATCTACGATTACACCGGGTTCGGCATCGATCACCACGAAGCCCAGGCGCGTCTCGATGAGGCGCAGGAGATCATGGTGCGCGCGTGGACCGAGGGCGCCTTTCGCCACCACGGCCGGTTCTGGGACCTCGATGTGCCGATGCTGCGCCCGCGCCCCTACACCCAGCCATATCCGCCGATTGTTCGCGCCGCCTCCGGCGAAGCTTCGATGCTCGAACTGGCGCGTCAGGGCCAGCCGTTTCTGATGAATGTCCAATCGTCCGAAACCACCCAGCGGCGCTTTGCGCTGTACCGCGAAGCGATGGCCGAAGCCGGGTTTGATGCGACGCAGATCGCGCACAACCTCGACCAGTGCTGGGTGTGGCGCAACGTCGTTGTCGCTGAAACGCAAGTCGAGGCCGAGCGCGTCGGCATCCCGGCATTCGAGGCGATGGCGGCCTCGCGCGCCGAGATGCGCAACCTCATCTATCGCGATACCGGGCAGCGGATCGAGGTGCCGGTGAGCGATCTCCCCTCAAGCCGCGCCAGTATCGATCACGGCTTTATCTGCGGCTCGCCGGCGACGGTTGCCGAGGCGATTGCCGAGATCGCCGAACTCGGCATCGGCGGCGTCATCGCCACCTTTCGCCTGGGCCCATTGTCGCACCAGGCCGCGGTCGACAGCCTCCGTCTGTTTATGACCGAAATTGCCCCGCAATTCCGCAGCGAAAGCCGGTCCGACGCGGCTTAAACCCCGAACGTAAACCGCGTGCCGATATTGGTGGTGACGAGGCGATCGGGCATTTCACGCTGCATGGCCGCGATAAACTTGCCGCCGCTGCAGTGCATCGGCACGACAACGTCCGGCGATAAGCTTTTCAATTCGGCGACGGTATGCTCGACATAATCCATCGGCGCCGGGCCGAGATGAAACCCGCCCAAGACGGCGTGCAGTTTGCCGACCCCTGAGACTGCCATCGCCGCCTTGATCGAGTTGATCAGCCCGACATGCCCGCACGATGAAATGACGACGAGCCCGCGTCCTCGAACGACATAGCAGGTGGCATGCTCGTCGAGGTGCTGATCGGGGACGAGCCGGCCTCGCCGCTCCGCCTCGGTGAAATGATCGGGTGCTAGGGGAGCGGGCTCGACCAAGGTGCTGTCCAAAATCCGCTCGAACGAGGTGCGGGCGATCGATCCGGTGGTGAACGGGCCCGCGAGCGCCGCGGCCTGCTCGCAGCACACGGTGGCGACCCGCTCGGCCTCGAGTGCCACGCGATCGAGCTTGCCCCACGACACCGGGTCGGCGTTGCGCCGCTTGATCCATTTCTCGGCAAAGGCGCTATCGCCGCCGGTGAATAATTTAATTGATGGCCGCATTTGCGCGCGGTTATGAGCGACAAAGCCCTCGAGCCCGCCATAGTGGTCGCGATGGCCGTGGCTCAGGATCAGCCCGTCGATATGGCCGGGGTCGAGGTCGAGCAGTTCGAAATTGCGCAGTAAAACCTCGGGAGTGAACCCGAAATCCAGCAGGTATTGCGCGCGAGCACCGGCGTGTGCCGATTCGAGATGCAATGACAGGCCCCATTCGCCGGCGAAAGTCGATAGTTCATGCCCCGGGATATGACGGACATGCTCGATCCGGACCGCGGGGTGGGTTGTGTCGCTGATAAAGCGGTCATAGGCGGAATCCACGAGAACCCGCACCGACAGAGTGTCGACGGCCGGCGCGGCAAACCCGGTCGCATTCGCTTTTTCGATATCCATCGCCCCTCCTCCGCTCTGTCCGCGATCTCTTTGTCAGCTTAACAGCCGCAAACCGCGGTGCGAAGATACCGGTTGAACTGGTGTTGATTGCGAAGCGCGGCGCCATACCGCGCATCATCGGCTGTGCCACCGCTGGGTCAGGCGGCGAGCGTAGCTGTGGTTGATAAGAAGCGAAAAAACAGAGACAACGAGCTGTGAACCTCGAGGTGCGCATCGATGTTTGAAAGCTTGCGAATTCGCTCGCCAATCGATTTTTGCGTGCGCAATCATCTGGAAATACTTAAAGTTTTGAAGATATTGTTGTTGGTTCTACTGATCTATAACGCCTTTCTGGAAATTCGCTCTCTTATATATGCGTTATATGGTGATCGCATTTGGTTCAGCGACTTCTTTGCCATTTGGTCGTATGCCAATTTTACAGTCACAAGGGCAGCGTCTAGCATTTATAATAATTCAGCAATACAAGAAATGGAGTTTGATCTCGGAGGCGATCCGACAAGGCTGGCGCCGTGCTTTTACCCCCCGTCATTTCTTTTGTATATTGTACCGCTCGGGGTTCTATCGTTTTACAAAGCATTCTCACTATGGGTGATCACATCGTTTGGGCTATACTTGGTTGGGTCCATATACAAACGGCTATATCGCCCCTATGCGATTTTCGTGATCATTCTCGCCCCAGCGACAATGGTTGGAATAATCACCGGTCAAACAGGCTTACTCGCATCGGCGCTGATGGTCGGCGGATTTCGGCTCGTTACGATCCGGCCTATACTAGCCGGCGTTGTATTCGGACTGGCGTCTTTCAAGCCGCAATTCGGGTTGCTGATCCCGATCGCTTTGATCTCCGCCCGAGAATGGAAGGCTCTGGTTTCCGCGGCGCTGACCGTCGTTGCGCTTGTTGTCATCACGAGCATCGCGTTTGGCTGGTCAATCTGGCCGCTGTGGCTGGCGAAACTTCCCGAGCACATGCAATGGGTAGCGCATTTGAATGAAAACTTTCAGCCGACAATATACGCGAACCTGGCTTCTTGGGGTGTTAATACCTCAACTGCAATGATTATTCAGGTGTTTGCAGCGGTCGTTGTTGCCGTCCTGATCTGGTTCTGCTTTCGCCGGGGGGTCACCAACCTAAACGCGGCGGCACTTTTCGTCGGAACGTTTCTCGCGACTCCATATGCCTTTGTTTACGATATGCAGATGCTGACCAACGCGGTCCTGGCTCTCCCGCGGCACGGCGGGCGGACGCCCCGATTATTGACGGCGGCCGAAACATTAACCCGCGTGTCGGTACTGCTGCTGCCAAACATGATGGTGAGCTATAAGCTTTCGCTGATCCGAAGTATCCCATTGATCGTTTTTTTCGGCCTGATTGTGTGGCGAATATTACGGAGTAGGCGACGCCCGGAGGAACAGGATAACGCTCTCAAAGGACGCGCTTGAACTAGCCCAACTCGGCCTCCGACCAGGTCTCGGCGCTAGCGCCGGCGAGCGCCCGGACTCGTTCTTCATCCTGGCCGAATTCTGTAGCCGAACCGGAATAAACGACTTTCCCGTCATCGAGTACATAGGCGCGATCGGCGATCGCGACCGCAGCGCGCACGTTCTGCTCGACCAGCAGGATCGAAATGCCCTCATCCCGCGCTGCGACAACGACCCGGAACACCTCCTGGACGATCAGCGGTGCCAGGCCTTGCGACGGCTCGTCGAGGATTAAGAGCCGCGGATTGAGGATCAGCGCGCGGGCGATCGCCAGCATCTCCTGTTCGCCCCCCGACAGCTGACGCCCCTTGCTGTCGCGTCGCTCCGCAAGCCGGGGAAATAGGAGGTGAATCCGCGCGATCGTCCAGGGCCCCGGGCGCTCAAGCGGCACCATCAGGTTTTCTTCGACCGTCAAATTCGAAAAACGCGCCGCCCTTCCGGGACATAGCCAACACCGAGCGCCGCGATGCGATAGGGCGGCCAATGGGTCGTCTCGCGGCCGAATATTTCGACCGTCCCCTGGCGCGGCGGCGTCAGCCCGACCAGGCTGCGCAATGTCGTGCTCTTACCCGCCCCGTTGCGGCCAAGGAGGGTGACGATCTCGCCCTCATGCACTTCGAGGCCGACATCGTGCAGGATATGGCTCTTGCCGTAAAAGGTATGGAGCTGACCTGCCCGCAGCGCCAATGCCGGGCCGCTCATGCACCCTGCCCGAGATAGGCCGCCTGGACGCTCTCGTTGGCGGCGATCTCCTGCGGCGTGCCTTCGGCCAGCATGCGGCCCTCGGCCAGCACCATGATGCGATCAGCGAGGTGAAAGACGACCCGCATGTCGTGCTCGATCAGCACGATCGTCAGCTTCTCGTCGCGGTGCAGTTGGCGGATCAGGCGGGTAATGTTGAAGGTCTCCTGGTCGCCCATGCCGGCAGTCGGCTCATCGAGCAGCAACAGCCGCGGGTTCAACGCCAAGGCCATCATGATTTCGGTCGCGCGCTGGTCGCCATGGCTCAACTCGCCGACCAGCCGGTTTTCGACATTCGCCAGGCCGCCCTTGTCGCAAAGATCGGTGACACGGGTGCTGACGACGGCATCGGTGTGGCGCGAAATCCACGGCAGCAGACGGTAACCCGCCGCGACCTCGACCGCGATCCGCAAATTGTCCCGCACGGTCAGTTCGGGAAACACCTCGGTGATTTGAAAAGTCCGGGCCATGCCGCGCCACACCCGCCGTGCGGGCAGTAAGTTTGTCACGTCCTCGTCGGCGAACAGGATGCGCCCTGCGGTCGGGTTCAGAAATCCGCTGATCAGGTTGAAGAAGGTGGTCTTGCCGGCGCCGTTGGGACCGATCACGGCGCGCAATTCGCCCGCCTCGACCGACATCGAAACGTTCTCGACGGCGACAAGACTGCCGAAATGACGCGAGACGTTCTCGGCCCGGAGCAGGCTCATCGGGTGTTCGGGCGCCGCAGGATGCCAAGCACACCACGCGGGAAGAAGAGGACCACGAGCACAAAGAACAGGCCAATAAAGGACATCCAATTCTCGGTCTGGCTCGACACATAGTCCTGCAACACGACAAAAATGGCGGCGCCGATCAGCGGTCCCCAAAACGCCCGCATCCCGCCCAACACCGCCATGATCACGAAATCGCCTGATTGGTCCCAACGCAAATCGTGCGGGTCGGCGAAATTGTTGAGGAGCGCGTAGAGCGTGCCGGCAAGCGCCACAAACACAGCCGAGATCATCCACGACAGCCAGATATGACGGTCTACCGGGATGCCGAGAAAGCGCGCGCGCCGCTCATTCTCGCGTATCGCCAGCAAGGTGCGACCAAATGGCGAGTGAAGCAGCGCCGCCATGATCGCGGTCGCGACCGCAAAACAGATCAGCACCCAGTAATAAAACGCCTTGTCGCTATCGAAAATGTCGAGCGACGCAAAACCAAAGTCGATCGGCAGACGGTGCCAGCCGGAGAGTCCGTCATCCCCGCCGGTGACGGAATTCCACCGATACGCGATAAAATAAAACACTTGGCCAAAGGCGATCGTCGCCATGGCGAAATAGATCCCGCGCAGGCGCACGATCAGCAGCCCGACGATCGCTGCCGCAGCGGCGCCGACGATGACCCCGACGGCAGTGCCGGCGAGCGTGCTCGGGATCAGATACTTTATCGTCAGCCCCATGCCGTAAACGCCGAGCCCGAAATAGGCGGCGTGGCCGAACGACAGGACACCGGTAAAGCCCAGCAGGAAGTTGAGCGACATCGCCGCCAACGCCAGCACCAGCACGCGGCTGCCAAGCGAGGTGTAGCCGCCCACTGCATTGATCCAAAACGGCATTGTCAGCAGCAGCAGCCAGACCGCTACATCAGCACCACGCCTGGTCAGCGGCCTCACTAGAAGCGCCCTTCTTCGCCCAACAGACCGCGCGGCCGCACCAGCAGCACCAGTCCCATCATCACGTAGATGACCGCCTCCGAGGCCGAAGGGAAGAAGACGGTCGTGATGCCCGAGGCGACGCCGATCAGCAGGCCGCCCAGCAATGTCCCGGGTAGGCTTCCCAACCCGCCAATGATGATCGCAACAAAGCTCGGCATGATCAGCGTGCTGCCGATCGTCGGCTGCAAACCCAGCATCCCGGCGGCAAGCACGCCCGCCAGCCCGGCGAGATAAATCCCGAGCCCGAAATTCAATGTCCGCAGGACGCGGACATTGACCCCGAGCGCGGAGACGGTTTCGAGGTCCAATGTGCCGGCGCGGATGCGCATGCCGAGACGGGTTCGGTTCAAAATCAAGAACAAAGCCACGACAGCCGCGACCACCAAAGCGACCATGAACAGGCGGTAGCCGGTCAGAAAGAAGAATTGGCTGCTGAGCGGGCTCGACAGCCAGTCGGGGATCGAGAACGGCAGGGTCGCCGGCCCCCAGATGTAGCGGGTGCCGTCCTCCAGCATAAAGGCAAGACCGAAGGTCAAAAGCAGACTGTAGAGCGGGTCGCGACCATAGAGCCGGCGGATCAGTACTCGTTCGACCACGAGACCGATCGCAGCGGTTAGAACGGGTGCAACCGCCAGCGCGCCCCAAAAGCCGAGATAGGGGATCAAGGTGTAGGCGAGATAAGCGCCGATTGCGAGAAACCCGCCATGCGCGAAGTTAATGACGCCGGACAAATTGAGAATCAGAGACAAGCCCAGCGCCATCAGCGCGTAAAACGCGCCGATGATCAGCCCGTTGAACAAATTGAACAGGATCAGCTGGGTCATAATGGCAAATCGCGGCGGTCTCTACGCAGCCCGGCGGCGGCCGAGGCAGCTTTTTCCATGCGTCAGGCCGGCCATTTCAAATGGCAGCCGGTCTCAGCGACGGGCAACGCGGCATCGACCCCCTTGACCAGTTCTGTAACGTGGAAGAGGTCTTCCGGCTCCGCACCCTTCGATACCGCGTTGCCGACATAGAGTGTCGGCATCAGCTGATGATCGCCGGCGCGGTAGAATGTGTCGTACGGCATCAACGCGATTTCGGGCGGCAGTTTGAAGTTTTCGAGTGCCTTCGCAAGCTTGACCGGATCGAGCGTCTTTTGCTCGTTGGCAACGAGCGCGCAGGTCCAGGCCGCGACATAGCCGAACCAATGCCGCGCCGTCGGTACCTTACCGTTATTGACCTTGCGGATGTCGGCGACAAAATCGGCGACATGCGGCACTTTCGGCTGCACCCAGTACCATTCGAACACCCAACTCCCGATCCGCGCGTCAGGCGGCAGGCCTTCGAGCACTTCAAGCTCCTGCTGGGCACCGGCGATGTGAAAGCGCTTATCGAGACCAAATTGAACGGCTTGCTTCAACGCATTGACCATGTCCTGGCCGGCAGTCAACAAAATAATTACGTCTGGATTGGCAGCCTGAGCCTTGATCAGGTAAGCAGAAAAGTCAGTGGCGCCAAGCGGTGTCAAGGATGCGCCGACTTCGGTACCGCCGAATTTTTTTAAGCTGGCCTCAAAACCTTGCTGCAATGTGTGGCCAAACGCATAGTCAGGCGTAATAAAGTACCATTTCTTTCCATACTTGTTGAAGAGTATTTTCGATATCGAATTGGTTTCCATCCGTGTCGTGTTGCAGACGCGGAAAACGTTCCAATGGCAATCTTTACCGGTGACCGAATTGGTGTGGCCGCCGGTCACGATGTGCAGTTTCTTTAGCTGAACTCGAGACGTCGCCGAGTGCGATCGCCATCGCCGAATTGACATTGCCAAGCAGGAAATCGACCTTGTCCCGCTCGATCAGTTTGCGCGCCTTCTGGACCGCGACTTCGGTATCTGTGCTTGTCGAATCCTCGACCAACAGTTTGACCTGGCGGCCGAGTATGCCGCCTTTTGCGTTTATCTCGTCGACCGCCAACTGGCAGCCGATTTCCTCGTTCTTGCCGAGTTCGGCATAGGTGCCGGTTAGCGGGTCGTCGAGGCCCATCTTGATCTCGTCGGCCGCCTGCGCCGTGACGACAAAGGGCGCCGCGATTTGCGCTATTCCTGCCGCGGCCGCGGCGCGCATCACCGTACGTCGATCAAGTCGTGTGGATGAAATCGTGTTGGCCATGGATTCCTCCCTAATGTGCGGCCTACAATTAACGCTCGATGGTTGAATTGCGTTGCCCACCGAGTGTATTCTTAAAACAGTCTAACGATTTGACGCTAATATGTCGCTTATTTTTAAGTCAGCGGCAGATGCGACAGCTCGTCGTCATCCTTGGTCCCCGGAAAGGCCATTCAACGGGATTGAACGCTGAGGGATGACGTGGGCGAGGTGGCGTCGTTGCAAGATAACGCCGATTGCTTTCATGGCGGGCGAATAGGCGGAATTGGCGATACTTCAGACCTTGCGCTCGAATACCCCGTGCAGATTAGGCACCCCGCGTTCGGCGCGCCATTGGGACCGAATGACAGATGCGGCATTTGGCAAGGCTTTTCCTTCCCGCCGGAAAATCCGTGGGCTGCGCCGGCTGGGTGGCGCGAATTGCGAGCAGGAGGGCGCTCGGGAAACGAGAGCGGGATATGCCGTGCCATTAGGTTTGCCACAATCGATCTTACATTTCGGGACCGACGTCGGCCGCACGGGGTGAGGAGGAGCATGGATGGCGCAGCCGAGCTATCATTGTCGGGCCTGCGGGCGAAACATCGCCGCGGATCGACCGCGATGGCGGTGTGATTGCGGGGGCCCATTGGATTTGGCGCCGGGGCCGGGTCTGTCGCATCACGATATCGCGGCGGGAAGCGCGTCTCTATGGCGTTATGCCGCAGGACTGTTACTCCGGCATCCGCCGCTCGTGAACCTGGGCGAAGGTTGGACGCCGCTCGTCGAGCGCAACTGGGACGGCGCCAAGATCTATTTCAAGCTCGAATTGCAGATGCCGACCGGGTCGTTCAAGGACCGCGGCACGGCAGTCATGATCAACCATCTGCTCGAGGTCGGCGTCGGGCCGATTTATGAGGATTCCTCAGGCAATGCCGGCTCGTCGATCGCAACCTACGCCGCCGCCGCAGGGATCCCTTGCCGGATCTATGTCCCGGCTGCTGCGCCGCGCGCCAAGTTGGTCCAGATCGCCGCGGCCGGCGCCGAGGTTTGCGCCATTCCCGGCACCCGGCAGGCGGTGACCGAGGCGGCCCTCGCCGCTACAGGCCAAAGTTTTTACGCCAGCCACAACTGGCACCCGTATTTTATCGAGGGTACCCAGACGCTCGCCTTCGAATTGTGGGAGCAGCTCGGTTTCCGGCTGCCCGACAATATCCTGGTGCCGACCGGCTATGGCAGCAACATTCTCGGCCTCGAACGCGGCTTTGACGCGCTCGAACGCGCCGGGGAGATTTCCGCGCGGCCGCGGCTCTTTGCGGTTCAGGCGGCCAATTGCGCCGCCTTTGCCGCGGCATGGAATGCCGGCGCAGACAAAGTTGTACCGTTTCCCGCGAGCACCACCATCGCCGACGGCATTGCGACGATCCGCCCGGTGCGGCCAGCGGCGGTGTTGCGTGCGTTGCACGGCTCAAACGGTGGCGTTGTGGCCGTAGGCGAAGAGGAGATCGCGCCAGCGACGCGTGCCCTCGGCAAACGCGGTCTGTTTGTCGAGCCGACTGCCGCTACCGCCGGCGCGGCGCTGACACGGCTATTGCGCGATCGGGTGATTACGGCAGACGAGACGACGGTCGCGGTGCTGACCGGGCACGGCCTCAAAGCCGCCGAACGCATCGGCGATTTGTTGAAAATTGGCGGCGCTTAGGTCCGGCATTCCAATCGGTCCCCAACCGAGCCAGTCCGGTGAATTCCAGTAATCAGCAGCCTTCGAGGAACGGATTCGCTTCACCCAGCGCCGGCCACCCCTTCTCGATTGCCTCACCGCGAAAGGTCGGATCAACCGGCACCGGCAATGCCGCCACCAGTCGGCCATCTTTGGCAAGCTGGCGCGCGAACACTCCGCGCGATCGGAAATGAGGATCGCCGAGTGCCTCTTCGACCGAAGCGACGATTGCACAGCATACATCCTTGCCGTTGAGTTGCCCGGTCCACTCCGCGGCGGTCGCCGTCGCGATCTTTGCCGCGACTTCGCGGCGCGTAGCGGCGGGATCGGCGCTATCGTCGCGCCACGCCTGGCCCAGACCGATCGCCTCGCAGAAATTGGCCCAAAACCGGTCTTCGAGCGGCGCCGCAGCGAGCCAGCGCCCATCGGCGGTGCGATAGAGGTTGTAGCGCGGGCTGCCGCCGGTCACCAACTCACCGCCCGGACGCGGCCACCTGGCGGCGGCGAGCCCGTTGCCGATCGCCCAGTAGGCGAAGGTGAAAAGATTGTCGGTCATCGCCACATCGACCCGGCAGCCTTTTCCGGTGCGGGCCCTCTGCGCCAACCCGAGAAGGACATTGATGACCGCCGGGTAAGCCCCGCCCCCGATGTCCGCGATCAAGGCCGGGGGCACGACCGGCGCACCGTCGCTGCCGGCGGCGAGCGACAACAGCCCGGTTTCGGCGAGATAATTCAAATCGTGCGCCGCAACCTGCGCCTTCGGCCCATCGGGGCCGTAGCCGGTGATCGCGCAATAGACCAGGCGCGGGTTCATTCCCGACAATTGCGGCCAGCCAAGTCCCAGCCGTTCCATCACTCCCGGCCGGAATTGCTCGACGACGACATCGGCGCTGTCGATCAGCGGCCGCAGCCTGTCGATCGCGTCCGGCGCCTTCAGATCGATCGCAATCGACCGCTTGCCCCTGTTCAGAAGAGCGAAGTTGACCGAGTCATCGCCGAGTTGCGGCTGGTAGAGCCGCATCTCGTCGCCCGAACCCGGCCGCTCGATTTTGATAACCTCCGCCCCCGCCTCGGCGAGCAGCAACGTCGCCAACGGTCCCGGCAATAACGTCGTAAAATCGAGCACTCGAATGCCGGAAAGCGGCTGCATATTCGCCGCCTCTTACCGGTCGCTTCGATCGATTAGGCTGCGGCCGATCAGCTGGCGATGGATCTGGTTGGTGCCTTCCCAGATCTGCGTGATCTTCGCGTCGCGCATCAGCCTTTCGACCCGCAAGTCGGTGCAATATCCGTAGCCGCCATGCAATTGCACCGCTTCGGTCGTCATCCGCATCGCCAGATCCGAAGCGCGCAGTTTGAGCATCGACGCTTCGACCCCGAAATCGGCCGCACCCGTATCGACGAGACGGGCGACATGCCACAGCCAAGTCTCGCACAACGCCAGTTCGGCGGCGAGGTCGGCGAGCAGGAACTGGATCCCCTGGAACTCCACGATCCGCCGCCCTGATTGATGCCGCTGATTGACATAGGCGATGGCATCCTCGAACGCGGCGCGCGCAATGCCGAGGGCATGCGCGGCGACACTCGGCCGCGACTTGTTCAGCGATGCGAGCAGCAGCGCCAGGCCATCGCCCGGTCCGGCAAGCAGATTGGCGCGCGAAACGACACAATCCTCAAAGGCGAGAGCGGCGGTCGACGAGGCGCGATGGCCCATCTTGTCTTCGGTGCGTAAGACGCGAAGACCCGGCGTATCCTTTTCGATGACCACTGCCGAGATTGCCTGGCGGGGATCGTCGACCCGGTGCCATTTCCCGAACAGCAGGATCAAATCGGCGACATCGCCATTAGTGATAAACGTTTTACCGCCGGACACGACGATGTCGTCGCCATTGGGCGTAAATCGTGTCGTCATGTGTGTCGCGTCCGACCCGGCGTCGGGCTCGGTGATCGCCAAAGCCGCCAGCGCGCCATCGGCGACTCGCGGCAGAAGCCGCTGTTTCTGTTCCTCGCCGCCAAAATCGATCAGCGGTTTCATCGCGTGAAAATTGGTCGCCCAGATGATCCCGGTCGAGGCGCAGGCCTTGCTCAATTCGCGCACGCAGGCGAGGTAGGCGGCGTAGCCAAGCCCGGCGCCGCCATAGGGTTCCGGGACGAACATCGCGTTGAGGCCGAGCCCGTTGATGTCCCGCACATTGTCCCACGGGAACTCGCCCGAGCGGTCATATCCCGCCGCTCGCGGGGTGATCCGATCGCGCGCCAAATCGCGCACGCTATCGAGGATCAGGCGCTCCTCGGCCGACAATTCCGGCAGCGCATCGATGCGGTCAAAGAGCTTCATGTCAGGAAGCCGAGCGGAGCACGGGGTGACGGCGGATTACTTCAGATGCTCCTGCAACCGCGGCATCAACTCGACGAAATTGCACGGCCGAAAACGGTTGTCGAGTTGGTGGACCAGAATGCCTTCCCAGGCGTCGCGGCAGGCGCTCGGCGAACCCGGCAGGGCGAATAGATAGGTTCCGCCCGCCACCCCGGCGGTGGCTCGGCTCTGTATTGTCGAAGTGCCGATCTTGTCGTAGCTGAGCCAGCGGAAAACCTCGCCAAAACCGGCGATCTCCTTTTCGTAGATGCTGTGAAAGGCTTCGGGTGTCACGTCGCGCCCGGTAACCCCGGTGCCGCCGGTCGAGATCACGACATCGACCTCCGGATCGGCGATCCAAACACGCAATTGCGTGACGATCATGTCTTGCTCGTCGCGGACGATCTTGCGTGCGACGACATGATGGCCGGCGCTTGCCGCGAGATCGGCGAGCGTATTGCCGGAGCGGTCTTGTGAGGCGTCGCGGGTATCGGAAACCGTCAGTATCGCAATGTTGACGGGCAGAAACGGGCGGGTTTGATCGAGCCGGCCGGGCATTGGGCACGCTCCTTCTAGCGATGTCCTCAAGATAGGCCGGCGATCAGGTCTCGGAAAGCAGCTCGTCGAGGCGGGCGCGCAGGTCCAAGAGGTCGCGCCAGGCCTCGCGCTTGCGCTCGGGGGCGCGCAACAGGAAAGAAGGATGGAACATCGGCAAGGTCGGGACGGGATTTTCGAGGCCGGGGATCGCAAGATCGAACCAATGCCCACGCAGCCGGGTAATCCCCGGCCCGGGCGGCAATAATGCACGTGCTGCGGTGCCGCCGGCCAATACCAGGATTTTCGGCCGGACGAGCGCGATATGGCGCAATACGAACGGGAGACAGGCGGCGATCTCGTCGGCGGTCGGCGTGCGGTTGCCGGGCGGGCGCCAATAGATGACGTTGGTGATCAGCACACCCGATCGGTCGAGCCCGATTGCGGCCAGCATGCGGTCGAGCAATTGCCCGGCGCGGCCGACAAACGGGCGTCCGATGCGATCTTCGTCGGCGCCCGGCGCCTCGCCGATAATCATCAGAGGCGCAGCGGGGTTGCCGTCGGCGATGACGGTGTTGGTCGCCGTGCGCTTTAGCGCGCAGCCTTCAAACCCGGCGATCGCCGCTTCGAGCGCGGTCAAGCTGTCGACGCGTGCCGCCAATGCTCGCGCGGATTGGGCTCCTTCCGCCGCCGACTCGGCGAAGGCAGGAGGCGGTGCGGCCGCTACCGCGCGCGCTGCCGCTGTTGGGGGTTCCAAGGTATTCGGCACCGGGGAGGATATAGCCGGGGAGACGGCGCGCGGCGGGTTCCGCGGCGCGGGGGCGTTTAGCGGCACTGCGGGCGGCGGGGCGAACCGGTTAACCGGTTCCTCACCGATCGCCTCGTCGGCGCCCATCTCGACATACCAGCGCAACAGCGCCAACGCCGTTGTATGGTCTTGCCCCATTGGCCGGTCATCCGCTTCCGCCATTTCCTGATCCTACCGCAACCTGGTCCTGATCAGGGATGCGCCGCTTGACCTGCGGCGGCCGATCGCCTACATCCGCGGCTTCGCCGGGTCCGGGAAATTCGGGCGCCGGCTCTCGTGGTCAATGTGATGAAGACCTTTTCCGCCAAACCTTCCGATATCGACAAGAAATGGTTGCTGGTCGACGCCGACGGGCTGGTGCTGGGGCGGCTTGCCTCGGTGCTTGCTCTGCGGCTGCGCGGCAAGCACAAGCCGTCATTCACGCCGCATATGGATTGTGGCGACAACATCGTCGTCATCAATGCCGAAAAGGTCCAGCTGACCGGCAACAAACGCCAGGATGATATCTTTTACTGGCATACCGGCTATCCGGGCGGGATCAAAGGGCGCAGCAAGGGCGCGATCCTCGCCGGCCGGCATCCCGAGCGGGTCGTCGAAAAGGCGGTCGAGCGCATGCTGCCGCGCGGGCCGCTCGGACGCAAGATCATGAAAAATCTTCGCGTCTTTGCCGGGCCCGAGCATCTGCACGCCGCACAACAGCCCGCACCGCTCGATGTCGGTGCGATGAACCGAAAAAACGTGAGGGCCTAGTCTATGGCAGAAAGTGAACGGCCGCCGGGCAACCCGGCCTCGGGTCCGCGCGCCCAGACATTTCAGGGGCTCGGGAGCCTGCGTCAGGCGATGCAGGCGGCGCAACGTCCGGTACCACAGACGCCGACGGCTGCGGCGGCAACGGCTCCGGTCGAGGTACAACCCAAGCTCGACGAATTCGGCCGCGCCTATGCCACGGGCAAACGCAAAAACGCAGTAGCACGAGTGTGGATCAGGCCCGGCACCGGTGCAATCCGGGTCAACGGCCGCGACAGCCCGGTTTATTTTGCGCGTCCCGTGCTGCGGATGATCATTAACCAGCCGTTTGTCACGACCAACCGGCTCGGCCAGTTCGATGTGATGTGTACCGTGGTTGGCGGCGGCTTGTCCGGACAAGCGGGTGCGGTGCGTCATGGCATTAGCAAGGCGCTAACGTTTTACGAGCCGGGATTGCGGCCGGCGCTGAAGACCCAAGGCTTCCTGACCCGCGACAGCCGCGTCGTCGAGCGCAAAAAATACGGCAAGCACAAAGCCCGCCGCCGGCCGCAATACTCAAAGCGCTAACGCCCGACAGCGCGAACAAGTGAGCAAGCCGGCCCTCACCAACATTCTCGTTGTGCGGGTTTGACCCCCGCATCCACGTTTCCGCTAAAAATCCCAATAGTTGACTCGTTGGCAGCCGGGTCAGCCCTCTTGTACGCCGCACGCCCCCCGCGGTGCATTCCGAGACGGCTCCTGACGAGAATGATGCTACCCTGCCGCGGAATGGGAGCGGAGGCAGCTGATGAAATTCGCGATCGCAATTCCGACCGACGCGGATTCGTGGCAGATCGTGCGGCGCGCCGAGGAATTAGGCTTTAGCCGCGCGTGGTTTTACGACACGCAGATGCTGAGCGCCGATCCGTTTGTCGCGATGGCGGCGGCAGCAATCAAAACAACCAAGATCCGGCTCGGAACCGGCGTGTTGATCCCCTCGAACCGGATTGCGGCGGTCGCGGCCAACGCTTTTGCGTCGTTGAACAAATTAGCCCCGGGCCGGATCGATTTCGGGGTCGGCACTGGTTTCACCGGCCGGCGGGCGATGGGGCTCGGCGCCATCCGGCTCGCCGATATGGAAGAATATATCCGGATCGTCATGGCGCTGTTGCGGGGCGAGACGATCGAGGCCGAGATCGAAGGCAAACACCGCCTGATCCGCTTGCTCAACCCCGAACTCGGTCTGATCAACACCCGCGACCCGATCGGGCTCTACGTTGCCGCGACCGGCCCGCGAGCGCAGGCCTTGACTGCCAAGCTAGGTGCAGGCTGGATCAGCACGATCGGCGATCCCGAGGCCGCATCTGCGGCGTTGCGCCATATGCGCTCGCAGCGGGAGGCCGCCGGGCACGCCGCCGACGCGCTCGACTCGGTGGTGCTGACCGGCGGCGCCATTCTCGAAGAAGGGGAACCCGCCGACAGCCCGCGGGCTATCGCCCAGGCTGGCCCACGCGCCGCGATGCTATTGCACCGCGCCGCCGACGAGGCTCTCGCCGGAATGCCGAACGCGACGCCCGCTCCGCGCGCCATAGCTGACACCGTTGCCGGGTACGTCGAATTGGCGCGGAGTTTCCGACCGCAAGGCGCCCATTACCTCGAAAACCATCGCGGGCATCTAATGTTCGTCAAACCGGAGGAGCGGCCCTTCGTCACCGCCGATTTGATCCGGCTGACCACAATCACCGGCACCGAGCACCAGGTCAAAGACCGCATCGCCGCGCTCTTTGCCGCCGGCTACGACGAAATCGCGCTGCAGATCGTCCCGGGCCAGGAGCACGCGATCGAAGATTGGGGCCGCATCCGCCGCGCCTTCCCGTAGGCAATCCGGCTTTGCGGCCGCCTTGTCGGCATTGATATAGACATCAAATGATGATATCAGTGATGACTGACAGGGAGACGAAAAATGCGGACAACGCTTGCTTTGGACGATCAGTTGCTGGCTGACGCCGAGTTCTACACGGGCATACGCGAGAGATCGGCGCTCGTCCGGGAGGCGCTTAAGGCATTGGTCGAACGTGAAGCGGCGCGTCGACTGGCGCGTCTGGGGGGAAGCGAGCCCAATCTCAGGCCGGTCCCGCGCCGCCGTCCGAATCCCAAGTGATCCTGGTCGATACGTCAGTTTGGATCGAACACTTGCGGTCAGCCAACGCGATACTCAGCGAATTGCTCGGCGACTGCGAGGTGCTCGGACATCCGTTCGTGTCGGGCGAGCTCGCGCTGGGCAATCTGCGGCAACGTGACGACATCATACGGATCTCGCAACGGTTGCCTCAGGCGATCAGTGCCTCGCACGAAGAAGTGCTCCAGTTCATCGGTCGCGAGGTCCTGTTTGGCCGCGGCATCGGCTATGTCGATGCCCATTTGCTGGCCGCCACGCGGCTTACGGCGGGCAGCAAATTGTGGACGCGCGATCGGCGCCTTCACGCTGTCGCCGCGCATCTCGGTCTGGCCGCGGGGTTGTCGCAGTGACCGACATCCAACCCCACATCGGCCGCAAGGGTCATGGCGCGCAGCTGGTCTGCGCGCACCGATGCTATTGCACCGAGCTGCCGACGAGGCTCTCGCCGGCATGCCGAACGCGACGCCGGCGCCGCCTGCCATTGCCAACACGGTCGCCGGCTACATCGAATTGGCCCGGAGTTTCCGGCCGCAAGGCGCGCACTACCTCGAAAACCATCGCGGTCATCTGATGTTCGTCAAACCGGAGGAGCGGCCCTTCGTCACCGCCGATCTGATCCGCCTGACCACGATCACCGGCACCGAGCACTAGGTCAAAGACCGCATCGCCGCGCTCTTTGCCGCCGGCTACGACGAAGTCACGCTGCAGATCGTGCCCGGCCAGGAGCACGCGATCGAAGATTGGAGCAAAATTCGCCGCGCCTTCGCGTGAAGCCTACGCCATCTCCACATCGACTCGCGAGAGATCAGTGTTAGGAAAACGCTCGCGAACGTACAGCATTTCGAAGCCGACTACCCGGCCGCTCGCGTCGAAATCAAGAATAATACCGTCGCTAACCTCTTCCGACTCGACGATTTTTGCGTCATCGAACCGGATGTAGAGGGCATCCGCCTCCGTATCCATTGTTACTTTCATGGCATCCGACTCCTTGCCGTCGCCCGCCGATCGAAGAACAGCGTAATCACCCGAATTTCGGTCCCACTATCATGATAAACGACACGAAGCATGCGATTTCGAAACGCCGCGATCGGGGCATAAGCACGAACCGCTCCGGGATGGCGAGGATCGGGCTCCTCAAAAACTGGGTTCCGCAAGGCCTGTTCGATCCACTGCCAATCGATGTCACGCTCGTCAACCATGTCTTGCGCGTGCTTCGAAAGGACAATTGGTTTATCTGCCACGACGCAGTATCTGGACCTCTATCGGAAAAGGGCGCCCGCCGGGCGCCCCTCTGTACTTGCTTGAGGCTGCTGCTTAGGTCATGCGGCTTGAGAATTGGACCGTCATGGCGCGGGCGCGATAGTCGGTCTTGACGTTGACCAGCGCCACCATGCCGTCATCGACCTTTTTCTGCGCGCGCTCCAAAGCCGGGCGGATGTCCTCGGGCTGCTCGACATATTCGCCATGGCAGCCGAGCCCCTGGGCCATGATGTCGTAGCGGGTGTAGCCGAGATAGCGGCCGGGCTTGTCGCCTTCGGGGTCGGCGGTCCAGCCGCCGTTGAGGCTGATAATGCACAGCAACGGCAATTTATGGCGGACCGCGGTGTCGAGCTCCATCGCATTCTGCCCGAACGAGCCGTCGCCGTGCAGACAGATGACCTGGGTGTCGGGCTTGGCGGCCTTGGCGCCCACCGCAAACGGCAGGCCGACCCCCATCGTGCCGAACGGTCCCGAATTCAGCCGATGGCCGGGTGTGAAGTCGGGATCGACTGGCGGCCGAAATTAAGGATCTCCTGACCGTCGACGCACAGGATCGCGTCACGCTTCATAAAGTTCTTGACCTCCTCGCACAGCCGCAGCGGGTGGATGTCGCCATCGGTCGGGTAGTTGCCGCCCGGGCCGGTGCGCTTGGCCGCTTCGCCATCGGCGAGTTTCTGGCGCCACGCCTGGAAACGGTCGGCGGTCTTGTCGTCGATCGCGTCGATTAATTGCTGCAAGACCGACTTGCAGTCGCCGACGACCGGGATGTCGACGTTGCGCGCCGACATGCCGAGCTCCTCGGGGTCGATCTCGATGCGCGCAATCGTCGCGTCCTTGTTGAAACGGGGCGGTGCTGCGTGGCCAATCACATAATTCATCCGCGTGCCGAGGATGATGATCAGATCGGCGTCGCGGAACGCGCTGTTGCGCATCGTCAGATAGGAATAGGGGTGGTCGTCCGGCACCACGCCGCGGCCCTGTGGGGTCGTGTAAAACGGGATCCCGGCCTTTTCGACAAAGGCCCGCATCCCGTTCCACGCCTTTGACCACAACACCCCGCCACCCGAGCAGATGATCGGCTGTTTGGCCTTGTTGATCGCATCGACCAGCGCGTTGATCGCCTTTGGCTCGGCATAGGGACGCGCCTCGATGATCGGCCGGCCGCAATAGCTCCAATCGACCTCGGCCTCGTCGACTTTGAGGTAGAGCACGTCGCCGGGCAGGTCGAGGTAGACCGGGCCGGGCTTGCCGTTCAGCGCCTTCTGGAAGGCGAAATTCACCTGCTGTGGGATGCGCTTCAAATTGTGGACGCGGTCGGCGTATTTGACGCAGGCTTTGAGGGCCGCGACCTGGTCGATTTCCTGAAACACCTGGCGGCCGAACTGGCTGATCGGGCTGGAGCCGCCAAAGGCGACAACCGGGCAGCAATCGATCAGGGCATTGGCGAGGCCGGTGCCCAAATTGAGGGTGGCGGGTCCGCTCGCCGCCATGCACACGCCCGGCCCCTGGGTTACCCGCGAATAGGCTTGCGCCATGTAGGCCGCACCCTGCTCGTGGCGGGTGTCGATCGCGCGGATGCCTTCCTTGATGCAGGTGCTTTCGGCATCGAGCATCGGCCCGCCCATGATGTAGAATAGATCCTTTACGCCCTGCGCCTTCAGGCACTTCGCCAAGATCTCGTAGCCAGCCAGTTGCGCCATCTCGGTATCTCCTCCTTGGTCCTCGCTCGTCTTCGTCACCCCCGCGAAAGAGGGGGCCCAGGGCCGCAATATTCTGCCGGTCGCCCTGAAACCTCGCTTTCGCGAGCCGTTACCAAATCCACGGAGCCGGCGGTGGTTACGGGCGGATGTAGCTCCAGCCCTGCTCTTGGAGTTGCGTCAGCCGCACGACTCCTGCTGGCACGACCGTTGCCTCGGGAATGATCTTGATCGGATGCCCCTCCTGCTTCTCCATTGCCATCTGGGTGTTGTGGCATGCGGAAAACTGGATGTCGCTGCCGATTTTGGAGGCCTTGAGGTCCTTGATGCGGTCCTTCACGGGCGAGGTATCCTCGCGCAACATGTTGAGGCCGGGTCCATAGGCAACAATCTCGACCGCGATGCTCTCGCTCTTGCCGGTGTAGTACTTGATCGCGTTGACGGTGTTTTTGAGCGCGAGGTCCATCCGCTCGGGATCGTTTTGGCTGACCTGGATCACGATGTGATGGCTCGCCGTCTTCTCGGCCGCCACTCCCGGCGCGGCACAGAGCGCCAAAGCGAGACTGACGAGAATGCTTTGCAACATGGTTTTCATCTCGGCTCCGCCCTCCTTGAGTTCGCTGTGTTCAGACTCCTGTTTACGACAGCTGATTTCATCTTCTTAATGAGCCATGTTCCCTGCTCGCGAACCACCTCGTTTTCGCGAGGGCGGAGACTATCAAAAATAGTCGTCAGATCACGCCTTTCTTGCGTAGCGCCTCGACATCGCCGTTGCTCATGCCGAGCCATTCACCAAACACATCAGCCGAGTGTTGGCCCAACAGTGGCGCCGGTTCCAGCTTGGGCGGTGCGCCGTCAAAGCGGACCGGCCAGGACGGCATCTTGAACGGCCCCGAAGGGTGGTCCATGACCTGAAAGATTCCGCGCCGCTCAAAGCTCGGCTCATTGATCAGCTCCATCGTGTCGAGCACCGCGCCGGCGGGCACACCGGCGGCGCCGATCAGCCGCATCGCCTCGTGCTTGTCGTGGCGGCGGGTAAACGCCGCGACCATCTCGTTGACCTCGGCGGCACGCTCCCCGCGTGCGGCTGGCGTCTCGTAGCGCGGGTCGCCGATCAGCTCCTCACGCGCAAGAACTTTCAGCAAGCGGTGCCAGTGCTCGGGTGGGCGCGCGAAGACGTAGATCCAATCGTTCGGCCCACCGGGCGCGCACGGAAAGATGCCGCTTGGCGCAACCCCGCCGGCGAGGCTTCTGCCGCCGCTGCGGCCGGCCGGCTTGCCGGTCTGCGCCTGGACCTGGAAGGGAAAGCGCATGTAGTGCAGCATTGCGTCCTGCATCGCCACCTGCAAACGCCTTCCCTTTCCGGTGCCGCGGCGCTCATAGAGTGCGCCGAGGATGCTGATCGCCATCAGCATGCCGGTGCCGGTATCGCCCAATGACGGGCCAGGCTTGCAGGGTGGTCCATCGGGCTCGCCGGTGACGCTCATCGTGCCGCCGCAGGCCTGCGCGATCATGTCGAAGGCGAGATTGTGCTCGTAGGGACTGCCCTCGCCGAAGCCCTTGACTTGGCAATAGACGATCCCGGGATTGAGGGCCCGGATCACGTCGTAGCCAAGGCCCAGGCGCTCGATCGTACCGGGCGCCATGTTCTCGATCATGACATCCGCCTTTCGCGCCAGCTCCTTGACCAATTCCAGGCCGGGCTCGGATTTGAGGTTGACCGTGACCGACTTCTTATTGGCGTTAAACTCGAAAAAATAATAGGAGTTGCCGCCCGGCCGCCCAGGGAAGTTGGTCCGGCCCGGCTCGCCTCCCTGCGGATTTTCGACCTTGACGACCTCGGCGCCGAGCCAAGCGAGCGCTTCGGTACAGGAGGGGCCGGCTTCGAACTGGGTCAGGTCGAGCACCTTGACCCCAGCAAGACAATTTAGTGGCGCACTCGGTCCGTCCATCGCTTAGGCTCCTCGATAAATTTGGTCAGCGACGATAGCGCAGCCTTTTGGCCGACGGAAATCTCGTATTCGCGCCCGGACCCTGTTTTCGGCAAAATGATTTTAGTGACGCGGCGCAAACGCGCTAGTCAATCGTTGGCGATGACAATTCGGCGAGCGAGGGTGCGATGGCGGAACGTCGGGCGGAACAACGGAAAATTCGGATCGGGATTCTGGGTGCGAGCGGCTACACCGGGGCCGAACTGCTGCGGTTGCTGCGCTATCATCCGCAAGCCGAGATTGCGGCGTTGACCGCTGATCGCCAAGCCGGGAAACCGATTGGCGCGGTCTTTCCACACCTGGCCGGCGGAGGTCTGCCCGATCTCGTCACCATCGCCGATGTCGACTGGTCAATGCTCGACCTGGTTTTTTGCGGGCTGCCGCACGGCACCACCCAAGAGGTCATCGCCGGGCTGCCGACACATCTGAAGATCGTCGATCTGTCTGCCGATTTCCGGCTGTTCGATACGGCGACCTACGCCGAATGGTACGGGCATGCGCACCGTGCTCCGGAACTGCAGCGTGAGGCGGTTTACGGCCTGACCGAGATCGCGCGGGAACAGGTGAGCCGGGCGCGGCTCGTCGCCAATCCCGGGTGTTATCCGACCTCGGCACAATTGCCGCTGATCCCGCTGCTCCGCGCCCAGCTGATCGACGCCGACGACATCATCATCGACGCCAAATCGGGGGTCAGCGGCGCCGGGCGCGCGGCCCGTGAGGGCAGCCTCTATTGCGAAGTGGCGGAGGGCATCCACGCCTATGGCGTCGCCAGTCATCGGCATGCGCCCGAAATCGAGCAGGGACTTTCCGAGGCGACGGGGCGTGCGATCGTCGTCAACTTCACGCCGCACCTGATGCCGATGAACCGCGGCATCCTGTCGACGATTTATGTCCGGCTCGCCGCAGGCGCCACACTCGGTGACCTGCGGGCGGTGCTTGAGCAAGCCTACCAAGACGAGCCCTTTGTGCGCGTATTGCCCGATGGCAGCCTGCCGGCGACGCGGCATGTGCGTGGCACGAATCTTTGCCTGATCGGCCTGTCACGCGACCGGGTGGCGGGCCGCGCGATCTTGGTCTCGGCGCTCGACAATCTTGTCAAGGGCGCTTCGGGCCAGGCGATTCAGAACATGAACGCGATACTCGGCTTGCCGGAGACGACAGCTCTCGTGCACGACGCGCTCTTTCCCTGACACGCTGATGGCGCCCCGCACAGCCTTCGCGCGCCGCGGCTAATTCCTCCGTCAGACGAAAGGTCGCTCTGAGCGCGAGCTACGGCTCGACCTTTTGCGATTGGTCTTTAGTCACATTCCACATGAATAACGCTGGGCCGGTGTCCACCCCGGTGAGATTTTTATGGAAGGCAGTGCGGCTAGAATATTCCCCGAGAGGAATATAAGGCAGGCTTTGAAAGGCTCGGCGTTGAATGTCGGCGGCGATCTGTTTCCGCTTGGCTTCGTTCGGCGTGGCAAGCCAAGCCTCGCGTAACTTCTCAATGCTGGGATCGTTCGGCCATCCGAACCAGGCGTCCGCGCCGTTCGCACGCAATGGCGCATCGATGCCGGGATCGAGGATCGCAAAGCCGGGAAACATCGTCAGGAAAATGCTCCATCCTCCGCGATCTACCGGCGCCCTAGAGGCGCGGCGCGAAACGAGAGTGCCCCAGTCCATTGATTGCACATCGACGTTGACGCCAACTCGGTGGAGCACGTCACTGGTCACCAGCGCCAGTGAATGCAAAACGAGAAAATCGGTCGGATCGAGCAGGACAATCTTTTCGCCGTGATAGCCCGCCTCTTTGATCAGTTGCCTTGCTTTGGCAAGATCGCGTGTGCCCTTAAGCAACTCTGCCCCCGCATCGGTAGCCATCGGCCCGCCGCAGGAATAGAAGCTGTAACACGTGTGCCAGTATTTTGGATCACCGGCCACGGCCGACATATATGCCGACTGATCGATTGCGTATAACAATGCTTGTCGCATTTTTTGGTTATCGAAGGGTGGCTGCAGTTCATTAAAACGCAATATCCCAGTTACCCAAACAGGGCTCGATTGAACTAAGGTCACTGTTTGATCTTTGGCCAGCAACGGGTAGAAATCAGGCGGCGGGACCTCCCACCAATCGGCCTCGCCGGCCGTAAATGCGGCCATCGCGGTCGCCGAATCGGGGATTGTCATCCAGACGACGCGGTCGACCCGTACCACCTTGCCTCCGGCAGCCCAACTCGCTGGCTCCTGGCGCGGTTGATAATTTGGGTTTTTGACGAAAACCGCCTGGTGCCCGGGCTGCCACTCGTCTTTGACGAATTTGAACGGACCAGAACCCGTGACGTCCTTGATCCGCTCGTCGGGGCTGGTTTCGGCGACGCGTTGCGGCATGACAAAGGGAACATTGCTGTCCGGTTTGGCAAGCGCGTCGATCAGCAGTGGGAACGGCTGTTTTAGAACGATCGAAAAACTCTTGTCGTCGATGACCCGATACTCGGCGATGGCCGCCGCGAGCGATTGACCGAGTGCGTCGCGCCGACTCCACCGTTTGATCGAGGCGATGCAGTCCGCACTCCGAACCGGTTGGCCGTCCGAGAATTTGAGCCCGTCGCGGAGGGCGAAGGTGTAGGTCAAGCCGTCGTTGCTGACAGCCCAGCGATCGACCATTTGCGGCCGCGGCCGAAGCTGGTCGTCGAGCGCGAACAATGTGTCATAAACCATGTATCCAAAATTGCGCGTAACCGTTGCTGTCGTCCAAATCGGGTCGAGCACGCGCAAATCGGCCTGGGCGATCAGCCGCAAGGTTTGCGGTTCATCTGCCAGCACCACCGCGGGCAGCAAGACGAGACCAAAAGTAAGGCTGAGGAAAACCGCTCCGATGCGCTTCATTTCTCGCGTCCTCCTCCCTCGCATCGGGCGAACAGCTCCCCTCTTTCCGCAGATCGCCATTCACAAAGTGCGTCCTCAAATGTGTCCGGGGCAAAATGACACAGCCTTACGCCAAGATTACGGACCCCGTTAGGCGGCTACGCAATTCATAGACTGACGATCTTGAGACAGCGTTAACCTTATTCTTCCACATCAGAATAGAGCAAGCGTCCAAAAACCGTCCAACTCGCGGGTGGCCGGCTGAGCCTGTCGGACCGCACCGGGGGCCGCTTCGAATCGAGGCCATCATGCCGACCGGCTCCGCCTCTTGACGAATGATCGATCTCGGCGCAAGGCTGGCGGCCAGGATAAGGTCTGCATCGCGAATTCCGTGCCGAGGGACTGACGCCGCGACTTCCAAACTCGGGGAGCAGCGCGCGCTTATCGGTCGCCTAGGTCCGTCATCCAACACGCCGCAGGAGCGGCATCTATCCGCACCCAGCCTTCAGGAGTGAGCAATGCCCGACACTGCGATTTGGAATTTTCGCCAGCTGGCGCACGATGAGCTCGACGGCTTTGGCGGCATCGGCGAAGGCATGTCGATCCAGATCGCCAAGGACGGCCGCCGCATTTTGTGGCTCGCCCATGAAAGCGCGCCCAAGAACTTCACCGGGATCGACGTCAGCGACCCGCGCGCGCCAAAAATCGTCGCCCGCACCGATCTGCCGCAATCGCATATGCGGTCGAACTCGTTGGAGACCGTCGGCGACATCCTCGCGGTCGCCTATCAGACAAAGGAGCAGGGCCAGCAGCCCGCCGGCTTCGAACTGTTCGACATCTCGACTCCCGAAAACCCGCGCTCGATCACGTTCTTTGACTGCTCGGGGCCGGATTTCGCGGGGCGTCCACCAGCTGTGGTTTGCCGATGGCGAATACATCCACATGAGTTCGAGCGCTCCCGACTTTAAACCGACCCATCCGCGCGACGACCAATTCTACCGGATCATCGACGTCAAAAACCCGACCAAGCCGGTCGAGGTCGGGCGCTGGTGGCTGCCCGGCACGCGCCAAGGCGACAATGTGCCGCCGCCGGTGCGCCATCCCGAAGGTTCCGACACCGGATTTCGCCCGCACAACACGAACGTCTATCCCGAGCGGCCGGACCGCGCCTATCTCGGTTACATTGACGGCGGGCTGGTGATCCTCGATATCGCCGACAAGGCCAATCCGAAGATGGTGGCGCGCTGGGACTACCATCCGCCCTATCACGGCTTCACCCACACAGTGGTGCCGTTCTTCGATCGCGGCCTCTACATCGTCAGCGACGAATGCGTGCGCACCGAAGGGGCGGACTGGCCAAAGCTCGTCTGGATCGTCGATGGCCGCGCCGAGGAAAACCCGGTGCCGATCGCGACCTGCCCGCTGCCGCCGCTCGAAACCTTTCAGCGCCGCGGGGCACGCTATGGCGCGCACAATCTCTACGAGAATGTGCCAAAGCCCAACGCCTGGAAATCGGATCGGGTCGTGCTGGCGACCTATTTCAATGGCGGGCTGCGCGCCTACGACACCTCAAATCCCTATCAACCGGCAGAAATCGGCTATTTTGTTCCAGAGCCGCCGCGCGGCGCCCCAAGCGGTGCGATCCAGATCAACGACGTCTTTGTCGACGAGCGCCAGATCGTCTACACCGTCGACCGTCACGCCGGCGGGCTTTACACGTTGGAAATGGATTTTTGACGGCTCGATCGGAGGGATCCTGAAGCAATCGGGCTCCGCAGTCGAGCGTAGGGGCGTTCGAGGCCGAGCTCGCGGTGAGAGCGCCGGTCCGCTAAGATCGGCATATGCCGCGCTTCGCTGAACTATCCGAGACGATTTCCGGCGCGCAGCCGCATTCGCTTTTCGCGGGAAAGGATGCGTCGCCGTTTGGCCGACGCCAGCGGCGCGCGCGCGGGCCGCGCCTGCCGGTCATCGCCGTAACCGGTTTTCTCGGCTCGGGCAAGACGACGTTGATCCGCGCTCTGCTCGCCCGGCCAGAGGGCGCTAACACCGCGATCGTCGTCAACGAGTTCGGCGAAATCGGCATCGACCAGGCATTGCTGCGTTCGAGCAGCGACGTCACGGTGCTGCTCGGCAATGGCTGCTTGTGCTGCAACGTCCGCAGCGATTTGCAGGAGACCTTGCGCACATTATTCGCCGACCGCGCCCGTGGTGCGGTGCCGAGTTTCGAGCGGGTGATTATCGAGACCTCGGGTCTTGCCGATCCTGGCCCGGTTTTGCAGACCTTTGCTACCGACCGCGCGCTCGGCCGCGAATTTTACTTGCAGGCGCTGGTCACTGTCGTTGATTGCGTCAGCGGCGCCGATAATCTGGCACATATGCCGGAAGCTAGAAGACAGGTGGCGCTCGCCGACCATATCATCCTGACCAAGAGCGATCTCGCCGATGCTGCGGCGGTGCGCGATCTAACGGCGAAAATCGCGGCGCTGAGCCCGGCGCCACTGGCGGTCGCTGATCACGGCAAGGTGGCCCCCGAATTTGTCCTCGACGAGCCTACGGCACCGCACCGCGCGTTCGATATCGGCGAGCACGCTCACAGCCACGGTCTCGATAGTTTTGCACTGCTGTTTGACCAGCCCATCCCGTGGGCGGTGTTCGAGCAGGCGATGGCGGTATTGACGGCTTTGCGTGGACCCGACCTGTTGCGCGTCAAAGGCGTCCTCGCGATTGCCGAATGCCGTGGGCCGGTGGTCGTCCATGCCGTCCAGCATCTCGCTCATCCGCCGGTCGAACTCGAAGACTGGCCCGATTCCGACCACCGCTCGCGGCTCGTTTTTGTGACGCGCGGCCTCGCCCGTGCGTCGGTAGAGCAGCTTTTCGCCGCAATCGGCGCCGTCGCCGTCCCAGACGAACGTTTAGGCGGCTGCTAGAAAGCTACCTTCAACCCGCTGAGGACCGTCGGAATTCTTTACACCAACGACGAGCGCCAACCCGGCCGTGTTGCGCCGTCGCGGTGAGAGGCAAAGAAAAAAGGCGTCCGTGAGGCGGACGCCGCTGATACGCAGAAGAAGTTTTTTGGTTACGAAGTCTTGCGCCGGCGACGGAACACGCCAAACCCGACCAGCGCCGAGCCGAGCAGCGCCATCGATGTCGGCTCGGGAACACCCGGCGGCGTTACACTACTCGGCGTCGCTACGGTTTCCGAGCAGTTGATCGCAACGCCAAGGCCCGTTTGCGTGCACGACTCAGACAATGACGCCGACTGCCCCAATATGAAAGTACCGGTCGTATCGCTATCTATAGTCCCGAGAAAGTTCTCAGCAAACGAACCACCCGCACCCCCCGTTCCGGTTGGGACTATACTCGTCGTGAATGCCTGGTTAAACGTAAAGTCCAACCCGATCGTCGTATCCGTTACCGTGAACGGAGTGATGTTCACGAGGCCAGATGCAATCGCCGGAACCGGCAGCGTTATAGGTAGTGTTCCTAGGGATATTACGTCCCCTAGCGAAACGCCGAGGTTACCCGTGGGGGTTGTATTCACCGAAAAAGTCGTCCCCACTCCGAACGTCTTTGACGACGTGGCCGCCGTGATATTGGTGGTATCGACCGTGAGCGACCCTGAAAAATTAAAGCCGAAGCTGCCATTCGGGGTAACTGTCGGTGCAGCGTTGGCTGGTCCGCTCAGGGCCGCCGTTACCAGCCCGGCGGCTCCAAGGATCGTTAGTGCAGTTCTCTTCATCAGAGCCTCCAGGGCTAAGAAGTTGCTACGACGATGACAAAGCAACTGCTGTGCCAAGGCCAAAGTTTAATGGAAATTAATGGGTTAATGGCGACAGGCCGTCCCGCATGAACCTCGAGTGTCAAAATTCTCGACGCAGATCAAGGTCGACTTACGAGAGGGGCTTGACGATCTCCGCGGAAATCAAGGCTTTCCTTCAGATTCAGCCCAGCGGATCGCTGTAAGCTTTTCCGACGCCGGTTGCGCGCAAAGCCAGCTTCGGTGCCTGTCAGCGGCTGGCAGATCATTGGCGTCGGGTGCTGCCGATGCGAATGCTGACGATCGATTACGAAGCCCTGGTCGCGGATCTCAAGGGCGAGAGCCGACGATTGATCGAATTCCTCGGTCTCGACTGGGAACCTGCCTGCCTCGAATTTTATCGGACGGAACGGCCGGTTCTGACCACGAGCGGATGGCAAGTGCGCCAGCCGCTTTACACAAGTTCGGTCGGGCGCTGGCGGAAATATGAGAAGCACCTCGGCCCGTTACTGGAGGTGCTGGCGAAGGGCGACATCCCAACCTGACCCCGGCCCGGGATTACGCTAAGGAAACACTGAACAATACCGCTTTGCCGAGCGATATGGCGGCGGCGGTGTGGTTTTGACGATATCAGGCGGTGTGGTGCGGGCTAAAGGCCGCAGGGTTGATCGCGAGTTCTGCCGTGTTCTGTTACGATAGGCTGGTCTGGGCTCTTCACGCCCTGGCTAGCGCGAGCAGCGTCTTCTTGACGATCGCCAGATTGGCCAGGGCGAACAGGGTATGGAGTTGCGCGGTGTTCTTGGCCAGCCCGCGGTAGCGTAGCTTCCGGTGGCGGAAGAGGTTCTTGATGATGTGGAAGGGGTGCTCGACCCAGGCCCGGACCTGCGCCAGCGCCCGCTCCTCCGGCTCGGCCAGATCCCGCAAGGCTTTTGGCAGGGCCTTGATGATGCCGCGCTTGACCGCAATGTTCCACGACACCCCGCGCCCGGCGTGTTCGGGGCGCTTGGCCGCGCCAGTGTAGCCGGCATCGGCGAAGACCGCTTTCTCCTCGCCGTGCAAGACCGCCGCCATCTGGGTAATGTCGGCCGCGTTGGCGGCGGTGCCGGTGAGCGAGTGGACCACGCCGGAGGCGACATCCACCCCGATATGCGCCTTCATCCCGAAATGCCACTGGTTGCCCTTCCTGGTCTGATGCATCTCGGGATCGCGTGCTTTCTACTTGTTTTTGGTCGAGACCGGGGCAGCGATGATGGTGGCATCGACAATCGTGCCCTGGCGCATCAACAACCCACGCTCCTCCAGCATCGCGCCGACCTCGTCGAACACCGCCTTGGTCAGCCCGTGGCACTCCAGCCCGTGGCGGAAGCGCAGCACCGTCGTCGCGTCGGGTACCGGGTCGCGGTTCAGCTCGAGGCCGGCAAAGCCGCGCAGCGCCTGGCTGTCATAAAACGCATCCTCGACTGCCTCGTCGGCCAGCCCGTACCACTGCTGCACAAAGTAGACCCGCAGCATGCGCTCCAGCCCGATTGGCGGCCGGCCGCGCTCGCCCTTCGGGTAGAAGGGCTCAAGACGCTGCACCAACCGCGCCCACGGCACAACCTCTTCCATTTCGGCCAGAAACTTGTCGCGCCGTGTCGGCTTTTTCTTGCGGGTGTACTCCGCCTGCAAAAAGCTCCCCTGCCGCTCCATCGCCCCGCCCCTCGGTCCCCCCGGACCCACCAATTCTACCCGATACGTCGCCAACACTCGATTTGTTCAGTGTTTCCCTAAAGGCACCGCTCCCTTGCGCCGGTCCATCGGGCTAATCGGTCTTGTACGCAGCCGGCGGGCGCCTCGACGCGCGGATTTCGGTTCGCATCTCCGCTCCAGTTTCTATGTCGCAGCCTTGCAAAGACGCAGTGGCACATCCGCTCGAGCTAGAGCTGAGAAACCGCGGGAGAAGCGTCAGTTGGCGGTATGATGAGCGCACGAGCTCGACTTGAAGCCGTGTTCTCTTGCCGTTCCGCGTCATGTCATGCTAACTCGGGGCATCCGCTCAGTCGGAGAGGTGCCGGAGCGGTCGAACGGGGCGGTCTCGAAAACCGTTGTCCCTCTTGCGGGGGACCGAGGGTTCGAATCCCTCCCTCTCCGCCAGTCTCATAAGAAACAACAAAATCAATAGCTTATGAGATCGGTCACACCGAAATTGTATCCAAAACTGTCCCCGAAATTGTATCCAAAATTTGCGATGTAGAATAGCCCGGCTGAGCACGATATCTGGGACGGTCGCGCGGGCTGCTGGAGGGGTTCTCGCCGATGCCCTTTACCCCCGCACCAACCCGCCATCGATCGGGATCACAGCCCCGGTCACATAATCCGACATGTCAGTCGCCAAGAACTCGACCACCTTGGCGCAATCCTCGACTGTCCCGAGCCGCCGCAGCGCGACCAACTCGGCCCGATCGCGGTTGCTCTGGCTGCTGCCTGGAATGACGGCTGCCATGATCCGCCCGGTCGCGATCACGCCGGGAGCGATGCAATTTGCGGTGATGCCGAACGGCCCGAGGTCTTGTGCCAGATACCTCGTATAGTGAGCGATAGCCGCTTTCGCTGCTCCGTAATGGGCGTATCCGCCGTCAGCAGATGGAGCCGTCCCGGCCACTGAGCTGACCGTGACAATCTTGCCCGACCGCTGCTGCTTCATGATTGGGGCGACCGCGTTGCACGAATAGACGGTCCCGAAGATATTCATTTCAACGACAAGCTGCAACAACGCCGGATCAAGGCCGCTGGCCTTGGTATCCACGGGCCGACCACGACCGCCGCCCGCGTTCGCAACAAGCACATCAACCCGGTCCCACTCTTTGACAACCTGCGCCACCATTGCCTCGACCGCCTCGTGATCACGGACATCGACCTCGATCCCAATGGCGGTGCCGCCCAACGCCTCAATCTCGGAGACGGTGCTGTCGCCGGTCATGTCTTTTGCCTCGGCCTCGAACTCCTCATACGAGTGCAGGTTGAGGTCGGTGACTGCAACCTTGGCCCCCAATCCGGCAAGCCGTTTGGCGTAAGCCCGTCCGAGGCCGCGTGCTGCGCCGGTTACGATCGCCACCTTGCCGTCGAGTTTGCCCATCGTTTCCTCCGTCCTTGGTCGACTTAACTATCACTTCGGGTCGCCTGCATCCTTGCCGATCGGCTTTCTGATCTCGGAACAGGCATGGCTACTCACACCCTATGCTTCGGCACCTCTCGTCTCACGGACAAATATTACCAAACACATCCGATCGATACTACTTGTCCTTTGAAAAGACGACAAAACATACTTTCGGAGATAATCCATATGGTTTAGATCATCACTATCAATCCCCGTATTAACGAAAGTAAATCGTGGCAAAAGATTGCCGAAATCCGAGACGTCCAGCATTATAGCATACCTGATATGCTCTATTCGCGTTTTGAGGCGTTCAAGTGTCTTTCGGCGACCTCGAAAAACATCGTACAGTTGGGAAACCACAAACTCGACTACATTAAATAATTCTTGTTAGGGAAAGCCAATAGAAAATATTCAAATCTTAACACCCACCGCCTAGATGACCAAGGTAACGGTCCAGAGAACGGGTTGACCCATTAAGGTCCCGTTTCCCATATCCCGGCATTCAACTTGCTCCCTTTGGTGGATTTTGTTTTATGTCTGCGGAAGTGATCAACGATGACACACGCACCTGTATGGATGAGGCGTCGGTTAAACCGACCATCGAGGCCGAAAATCTCCGACTGGGAAAACAAAAGGCGCGCCAGCCGTCGTTAGCACTCCCAATTTTTCGACAAGCCTCGCGCGCCGGAAGACAGGAGCCGTGTGGGCAGGCTGTTGAAGCCGATACCCGAGGCCAGGGTGGCGGCGCGACTGATCTTGCGGCTGCTCAAATCGACTTTCTTGAACATCAAGAAACTCTCTCTCCGGCACCTTGCGGTAATGCCGGGGGGATCACGCCCTCTCGGTTTGCCGAAAGTGCCGGAACCACCTCGGCGATCTCAGAGCGGCTATGGGGGGATTACCTTTCCGTCCTTGTCGATGGTCGCCGGCTCATCGAGAGTAAGGTTCAGTACGACCAGCGCGCGATCGTCGCCATCGCTCGGCTTTACGAGTGCCACACAGGCGGCTGGTCATATTTCCTGAGCACGAAGAAGATCGGCACAGGTCGTCCAGCGAAGAGCGATTTCCATCCCATCGTAATGCACTGGCTGGGCGCAACCGCCGACCGGACGGGGCACGCTACCGTCGTGTGTGCGGTGTTGGACGAATGGGCTCGCGGCAATCCCCGTCTAGCACCCGATGAAATTCCGCAATGGCTGAAGGATAAAGGCGGGCCGAACGCGATCTATCGGGAACGTCGCGCCCGCGCCCGGCAGGTGCCGACGCGGGACGAGAAAGACGCTGCAGTACATGAACTGTGCGAGCTTCCTCCCATGGGGTCGTCGCTTATGCCGCCCGAACTACAAGGGTTAGACGGGGATCACCTTGTGCTGGCACACTTCGACTCGATCCGTCAGACCGTCGAAATCAAGGGAATTGTCCGCAAGGTCGACCAGGCATGGCTGCGTGCAAACGCGATCGACGTTCTTGGTGGACGGACCAGGCCATCGCCCCGACCAGTTAAGCCGAACGGTCCAATTGACGAGTTTTTCACAAAACCGGAAGTCGCGGCGGAGCTTTTCGAGAAGACCCTTGGGGTTGTCTCCGACCGACCCGGCTTCCGCGAGGCTACGCGATGGTTGGAGCCCTCCGCTGGCGAGGGCGCGTTCTACAAGCTGCTGCCTAGAGATAAGCGGCTCGGCATTGACATCGCAGCCAAGGTTCCGGGGGTAATCGAACACGATTTCCTCACCTTCCGCGATTTCGGCGAGCACCGTTATTTCTGCATCGGCAACCCGCCATTCACCAAGGGTGCTGCCGTTCATTTCTTCAACTACGCCGCTCGGGTGAGTAGATACATCGCGTTCGTGGTCACCGAGACATTCTCCCGAGCTTCGATACAGCGGAAGCTCGACAGGCATTTTCACTTAGTTGCGACGCTACCAGTGCCAGATATGGCCTTTCGCCACGGGGGCCGTGAGTGCTCGGTGCCGACGATCTATCAGATTTGGGAGCGTCGCGAGGAACTTCGACCGCTGCCCGTTCGGGAGACCTCGGAGGAATGCGCGGATTTGGAATTTCTACCGTCATCTGAGGGTGCGAGCTATATAATTAAGAATGTCGGCGAACAGGCTGGGCGGTCGATACCCATTGGCTCTGAGGCCTCACTGCGCTCGCATTTCTTCATTGGCTGTGATGACGCTGCGGTCGCGGTCCTCAATTCGATCAAATGGCCCCCGCGCATACCCGGTATCGTGCGCCACTTGAGCAAGGCTGAGATCATCAGGACCTACAAGACCAAGAAGCGCAGCCAGCTATCGAAATTTACCCACTGAAAAGCTAGTGGATCGAATTTAACACTTGGTACCCGCGGTTGGCGGCGGCGATGATGCGGTCGGGGTCGGCGGTCCAGGTGAACGGCTTTGGACTGTGGTTGTGTTGGGCAAGGTAACGGTTGATCGCGGCCTGGAGGTCGACGAGGGAGTGAAACACGCCGCGTTGCAATCGCCGGCGGGTTAGCTTGGCAAAAAAGCCCTCGACGGCGTTGAGCCAGGATGCCGAGGTGGGGGTGAAGTGGAACGTCCAGCGCGGGTGCCGGGCCAGCCAAGCCCTGACTTTGGGGTGCTTGTGGCTGCCGTAATTGTCAAGGATCACGTGGACCAGTCGGCCGGCTGGGATGTCGCGCTCGAGGCGATTGAGAAAGCGCAGGAATTCCTGGTGCCGGTGGCGCTGCATGCACTGCCCGATGACCGTGCCGTCGAGCACATTGAGGGCGGCAAACAGGGTGGTCGTGCCGTTGCGGATATAATCATGGGTCATTGTCCCGGCGCGGCCTTGCTTGATCGGCAACCCCGGCTGAGTGCGGTCGAGCGCCTGGATCTGGCTCTTCTCATCGACCGACAGCACCAGGCTGTGCGCCGGAGGGTCGACGTAAAGGCCCACGACATCGCGCAGCCTGGCGGCAAACTGCGGGTCGCGGCTGAGTTTGAAGACCTGCAACCGATGCGGGGCGAGACCATGGGCGCGCCAGATCTTTTGCACGGTGCTGACCGCCAGCCCCATGGCGTCGGCCATCGCGCGGCTCGTCCAATGGGTGGTCTCGCCGGGTGGCGCGCCGAGCGTGAGCGCGATCAATCGCCCGACGACCGGCTCGGGGATCGGCGCTTTGCCGGGCTTGCGCGTCTTGTCGTGCAACAGGCCATCGACCCCCGCCTCCATGAAGCGGCGCTGCCAGCGCCACACGCAGGGTTTCGACACGCCGGCCCGGCGCATCACCTCGGCGGTGCCGCAGCCTTCTGCCGTGGCCAGGATGATCCGCGCTCGCCACACATGCTTCTGGACAGCATTGCGATCGCCCACCACTGCCTCAAGCCGCTCCCGATCCCCCGGCCCAAGCCGGACTTCAACATCGCTGCGCATCGCAGCATCATGACGCAAAAGCTCGACTGAGGGAATCTTGTGTTTCGGTCATACCACTAGGAGTGGCACCGAACAGACAAACTGAGCGGTGATCTGGGCGACCGCGATAGCACAAGCCCGGCGGCCATCGATTGACGGTCGAGTCCGATACGGGAGCGGCACCCGCGATCCTAGACCGGCCCCGTGCCGGCAATCTCCTTGAGGGAGAGCATTCCCGGATCTGAGCCCGATGACTCGACTGACGGAGTGCGAGCTTCTGATCGCACAGGATGCAGAGGTACCGCAAAAGTGATGATCCGAGGTCGGTTGGGGCAGCTTAGTGACCTTGCCAGAACGGCCTTACACCACCACCCTCATCAAATCCTAGAGCAGCAGAACCGAACCCCCAGATCGCCCTGGGGGTTTTCTTATTCGTTTTTTGATTGGGAAATTATCCGACGGCAACCCGAGCCGCTCGCCGTTCGGCGATCCGGGCTTCCTGGTCGGCCTTGGCCTTGCGCCGGGCCGCCAACATCGTGTAGAAACATGGTTGGTACCGCAGTACGCGCCCCAGTTTCCAAAAGAGTTGAGAGCCTTGCGTATTGTATCGTCCGCGTTTGATCCTAAAGTCTGGCGGGCCTAGATACCAAATTTCATTCTCAGTGAATCCCGCGTCGAGCATATCTTGACGAGTGAAAAGCCTCATGTGTTCGATTTCCGATTTCGAGACCTTTTCGGTGAAACCGTACATCACGCGATTCGCATATCTGCTCATGTCGCATCCCTATACTGACACTATGACATTAGTATTATGCGATATGGTTCAATTTTCCTTGCCATCAAGACAAATATCTAAGAAATTTTCTAAGTACAGAGATGTACCGATTTTTGAACTCATCTTTAAACCAATATTCCAGATACTCGACGATAATGTCGGCTGAAATTTGAAATACAATCTGATCGCAAAGTACATTCTTAAAGTCGTGCAAACAACGGGCTTTATGTTGAAGCCGAAACCCTGGAAGCCGTCCAAGAGACCGCGCTCGATTGGGCGGTGGATTGGTCGCAACCGGAAGATGCGGTTGTTGATAGTACGGCGGATATGAAATCGGCGATGTTGCGATCGTCTCGATAGACGGCGATTGGACTCTTGTCGAACCCGCGATACCTGATCGGATTCTTACCGCCGTCAAACGCGGTTAACTAGAGGCATGAGGGCGGTAGTCGTTTCGTCGGAACCGGACCCGGAACCGTCTCCGCCTTTCGCTGGCTTGCCTGGTGTCTATGATCCGGGTTTGCCGCCCTGGCCAGATTGCAGCGGCAGTACGCCTCAGGGGCATGTATTGGACGGCATTCCGATTTGTTGCCGTTGGGCGCCGATGTCCCCATTTGGCGAGGCGTGAGCTTCTGATCAGGCGCGTTGCGGTTGAGGTTCTGCGGACATTGATTTGACAGCCCGAGGTCGGGCCAGGGCATCGCGAGACCCTCGACTGCCCCGCTCCGGTAGGCTTTACACGGTTCTCGTCAAATCCACCCGAACAGGCCCAAAGAGAACGCTGTCTCGCCCGTACTGAAGCTCGATCATCTGTTTCGCGTTGAACTGCGACGGGGCGACAACCTGAACCCGCACTTGGTCGCCATTTTGCGGAAGCCGGATCGTCGCTTCCCAGGATTGACCACTCGCCATATCTGCTCCATTCGCCGTTGGGGAATCCGATCGGGTACGACAGCCAATGCCGACGTCCGAAGGCGACCCGTATCATATCTGAATATGGTAATTTCTGATATTGGATCTTCTGATTTAATCACGATTCTCGCATAGGGAGCGGGCAGTGTGGGTTCGGCCCGAGCAATACGAAATTGTCGGGACTGCGTTGGCGGCCACTCGACGTAAGTCAAACCTTACGCAACTAGAGTTGGCTGCACGGCTCGGAAAGCCGCAGTCGTTCGTATCGGCTTACGAACGTGGGTGGCGGCGGGTTGATGTCCTGGAGTTTCTATTGATCGTCCGGGTGCTGGGTGCTGACCCACTCGCTGTCTTTACTGAGATTGCGAAGTCGACTCTGTGATTGTCGCCACGGACGGCCCTGCCGAGGCCCTTGAGGGCAAAGCAGGACCAGCCGGGGAAATAGTCGGGTCAGGACAGAGGGTCGCCTGCGGCTCGCCGAGCGGCTTCTGGTAACCGGTGCCAGTCGAGGTCGTGTAGCCCTCCCGTCCTACCCAAAGAGCAGAAAACCGATCCCCGCAACCGCAACGAACAGCAAAGCTCCTGTCGCCAATGCCCCGCGAATTGCAATGTGCGGCGGAAGAATTGCTGCGAAGCCGCCCCAAATACCACATGCGGTGAACATGCAGACCACAAATCCGGCGAGCAAAAAACCCGCAGTCGGATTTAACCCTGGTCGCGTAGGAGAATAGTCCAGCACGGCCATTATGAGGTTAATGACAGCGGTTGCCAAAACAGTGGCGGCGATCCACAGCTTAAGGACAGCAGCCGCACGACCACTTCCCGATGGCGGAAGAGCGAAAACGGTCAGGAATATCGGCCAATCCGCGAATGGCAGAAGGAACCCCAACGCCACACAAAGCGACGCGCTGTGGATCAGGTTGTGAAGACCGGTTGGGGAAATCAGCACGGCGGCAATCATCATCGTGACGCCGAAGATCACAGCGACGGCTGACATCACAGCGACTCTCGCTCGATGCGGCGGAAAATCGGTCGAACCAGAGAGGCCACGAATCCTTCCGCTAGGTCGAGCCGGGCAGCGAGTGCCCCGATCTGCGCGACCGCATATTCGGCCTCGGTGACAGCGTTTGTGTCGCTCATGTCTCGTCGGTGACTGCGACGACACCGGACAACCCAGCCCTCGCCCAAGAACGAGTGCAGCTCATCGGACGTCGACCCCCCTTGGGCGACCAGGCAGTGCGCGAGGCGCATTTCATGGATCGTGTCGGGGAGTGGTGGGTAACCATTCTCCCACGCGGTCAGCACAGACGACAGCGCGACCGTAGCGATGTGTTTAACGTCGGGCATCCACCCATTCTATAATAGAATATCGGATTTTTCGATATCGGGCTTATTGATTTCAGATCGAGCAGTCAGCGGATCCAGTTACGAATGGGTCGAGGCCATTTAGGCAGCCCTCTTGAATTGCTCAAACCGCAGAGCGAGTTGGTCGCGATCCGGACGATCTTCTTTGCGTCGCGGCGGTTCGATCAATCTACCGGCGATCCCTTTGAGGCCCAGTTCGAGAAATGGGCCATCATGTATTTCGAGCAACCGATCGGAAACATGAATGCGGAAATCGGGATCGATGCCGATCAGGTTAGCATTCGCATCCCGAAGCCAGCGGTTATCCGGCGAGTTCAGGTCGATGCCCAAAAAGGCGTATTCCACCACATCATCGCCGGCGTAGATCTGCTGGTGGGCCTCGCGCTGATCGTCATACCAGACCCGCCTGCCTCGTCCGGCGAACACGGTTCGGATGGACAGCAACCCGGCCATTTGCCGGGCTTGAAGATGCCGCGCTGCGGGTTGATCAGCTGAATGCGCGTGCCGGCGAACTCGAATCCCGCTCCGAGATCGGCGGAATCCAATACCGCTCCTCAAAGACCCGAGCCGGTTTCAAATGGTCGAAAGCCGCTTGGCGTAGTTGGACATCGTGTGTGCCGGAGCCCATCGCGCGTCTACTGGTGCCGGACCCGGCCAACTCGCAAAAGGAAACACATAAGAAACCCAACCGGCGGCATATTCTAGGAATCTTCGCGACCGTTCGGCGCGGGTTTTGGGGTGACCGAATGGGGCGGCAGGGAGAGGTATCGGATGCAGAGCTTTTTCGAGCGGCCTATTCTCAACTCGCCGTATGCCTACCCTGATCGACATTGGGAATTGGACGATGACGGTCAACCAACGAACCAGATCCTCCCAAAACGCCGTGATTCCAAACTCCTGACCCCGGTGCCAAAGCCGCAGAAGCGGCGGCGCGCTCAAAACCAGCCCGGTTTTGTGTTCGACAGTGGGCATGGGCTCTCGACGGAGGAGCAGGAATATAACCCGACCCCAATCATCAACGAGATCCGCCGCTATGTGGAAGATTGGCGCAAATTACCCAATCCCGATCAGTGGCAGGTAACCCCTGAGACCGCCCGATTGCTCCAGCATTGGCGGCATCATCAATTCCAGGACATCCGCCCGTTCTTCTGCCAGATCGAGGCGGTCGAGACGGTCATTTGGCTAACCGAAGTCGTGGCAAAACGGGGTGCAGCGGTCGCGAAATTTTGGGCGCACATTCGCGCGGCCAATGAGCAATCGAACCCAGAGCTAATCCGCCTCGCACTGAAAATGGCTACCGGTGCCGGCAAGACGACCGTGATGGCGATGCTGATCGCATGGCAGACCGTTAACGCCGTCCGTCATCCAGGCAGTCGTCAATTCTCCCGCGCGTTCCTCGTCGTGACCCCCGGCATCACCATCAAGGATCGGCTGACTGTCCTCTACCCCAACGATCTCAGCAACTACTACCGGACGCGCGAGCTGGTGCCGCCCGACATGCTCGGCGACATCGAGCGAGCAAAGGTCGTCATCACGAACTACCACGCCTTTCGCCGCCGCGAGCGCATTGAGGTATCGAAAACCGGGCGCGCGCTGTTGGAGGGCCATGGCCCTAAGTTGGACACGATCGAGACCGAGGGCGAAATGCTGCGCCGGGCGATCGGCGATCTGATGGGCCTCAAGAACATCGTCGTGCTGAACGATGAAGCCCACCATTGCTACCGCGCCAAACCACAGGCCGAGATCGCCGAAGACCTCAAGGGCGAGGACAAGGAGGAGGCGAAAAAGAACAACGAGGCGGCGCGGCTGTGGATTTCGGGTATCGAGATCGTCAAGCGTAAGCTCGGCATTGCTGGCCTCTATGATTTATCCGCGACTCCGTTTTTCTTGCGTGGCTCAGGCTACGCCGAGGGCACGCTGTTCCCGTGGACGGTCAGTGATTTCTCGCTGATGGATGCGATCGAGTGCGGCATCGTCAAGCTGCCTCGGGTCCCGGTCGCCGACAATATTCCAGGCGGCGACATGCCGAAATTCCGCAACCTATGGGATCATATTCGCACCGGTATGCCAAAGAAGGGCCGAGGTAAATCGGGTGTGCTCGATCCGCTCAAACTACCGCAACTGCTTCAGACGGCCCTCGATGCCCTCTATGGGCATTACGCAAAGACCTTTGAGCTATGGCAGGAGGCCGGCACTGCCGTCCCGCCCGTGTTCATCGTGGTATGCAACAACACCGCCGCATCAAAGCTCGTCTACGACTACATCTCGGGTTTTGTTCGTGCGAACGATGACGGCACGGAAGCCTTTGTTCCCGGCCATTTCGAGCTTTTCCGTAATCACGATGAGCACGGCAATCGGCTACCACGACCGCGCACGCTGTTGATCGACAGCGAACAACTCGAATCGGGTGAAGCACTCGACAAGGGGTTCCGGGATATGGCCGGCGACGAAATCGAACGGTTCCGCCGTGAGATTGTGGCCCGCACCGGTGACATCCGCGCCGGGGAAAACATCACCGACCAAGGCCTGTTACGCGAGGTTATGAATACGGTCGGCAAGCCAGGTCAACTCGGTGAATCGATCCGCTGCGTCGTCTCGGTCTCGATGCTGACCGAGGGATGGGACACCAATACCGTTACGCACATTCTCGGCGTCCGGGCTTTCGGCACGCAGCTTCTTTGCGAACAGGTCGTCGGGCGCGGATTGCGTCGACAGTCCTACGATCTCAACGAGGAACAACTGCTCAATGTTGAATATGCCGACATCCTCGGCATCCCGTTCGACTTCACCGCCAAGCCGGTCATTGCACCGCCTGTCAAACCGCGCGAGACGATCCGAGTAAATGCCGTTCGGCCCGATCGCGACCCCCTCGAAATCACCTTTCCGCGAGTTGAGGGCTATCGGGTCGAATTACCCGAAGAACGGCTAACCGCCAGATTTGACCGGAACTCGGTGCTGGAATTGACCCCCGATCTCGTCGGGCCATCAGTCACCCGGAACCAGGGCATCATCGGCGAGCCGATTGATTTGACCGTCGAACATCTCGATGAGATCCGCCGATCGACAATACTATTCCGGCTCACCAAACACCTGCTGTTCAGCAAATTCCGCGACCCCGGAGAAGAGCCGAAGGTTTACCTGTTTGGCCAATTAAAGCGAATCACTCGTGAGTGGCTGGAAGGCGGCCATCTGCGGTGCGTTGGCACTAAAGAGGCCCAAGTGCTCTACCCTCGATCGCCGACATGGCCTGCAATCGCATCCAGGCAGCGATCACGGCGTCAATGGTCGGCGAGCGTCCGGTAAAAGCAGTCCTGAATCCCTACAATCCGACCGGCTCGACCCGCTTCGTCAACTTCACGACCTCAAAACCCACTCGCTGGAAAACCGATCACCGCCGCTGCCATGTCAATTGGGTGATCTGCGACAGCGATTGGGAAGCCGAATTCTGTCGCGTCGCCGAGGCTCATCCGCGCGTTCGCGCCTATGTCAAAAACCAGAGCCTCGGCTTCGAGATCCCCTATTTGCTCGGCTCGACGCCGAAACGATACCTGCCCGATTTCATCGTCCAGATCGATGACGGACGCGATGATCCACTCAATCTGATCGTCGAGATCAAGGGTTATCGCGGCGAGGACGCCAAGGAAAAAGCGACCACGATGGACGCCTATTGGGTGCCGGGGGTCAACAATCTCGGCAGATATGGTCGTTGGGCCTTCGCCGAGTTCACCAACATTTACGCGATCCCAGCAGGGTTCGATGCGCTGATTGAACGGTTCGTCGCCGGTCGAGCAGCTATAGAGGCAATTGGATGAAATCCATTCGCCGAATTAGACACATAGACGCTAAGCACGTCCTGGATAAACACTGTCGAGAGGCTGATGGAAAACCGGCTTCTACAAACAAGCTGCCAGCTAAAGAACAGAACCGTTCCGGTAGCGACCCTTGCTGGTGGAAGGAGAACCAAGGCACTTGTCCGCCTTACAATTCGCCCCGCAGCATCGCCTATTTAAGAGCGTATATCGAGATTGGAGAACCGATATTCTACGCTACCGGGATTCCACTCGTTGACGGGTATTTATTTCCCGATCGAGCAGTGATGAAAGCCATGCTGCTTTCCGATTGCGTCGTCCTCAATCTAGAGCAAAACAGCCGATTTGAGCTAACTGATAAAGGACGAGCTTTGTTGGCTGAAGGCAGCGTGGAAAATTCGAGCGGCGCACCGGTGTAGGGGGAACAACCAATGGCGAAAAGCAAGCCACTCAGCGTCGAGACGCTGCGCCACAAGGACAAGCGGCGCAACATTCCGACCGCCGAGCTTGAGCCGGTTATGGATGAGAAGGACAAAACCCCGATCCGCATCGCCTACGAACGGCGCAACCGTGATCTCGACCCGCAACTCGTCTGGCGCGGTAAGGACGAGCAAGATTGGTCAGACCTGATCCTCCAAGTCCCGCCGCTCTATATCCAGGAAAAGATCCACCCGAAGGTGCTGGTGGATGATCTGCTGAAGCAAAGCCGCGAGCGTCGGGCGGAAGCGAACCCGCCGATGCCTGATCTGTTCGCCGATTTCAATGGCCTACCGGACAGGGAGGCCCGCACCGAGTTCTATCAGCACGACGCAAACTGGTCGAACCGGATGATCCTCGGCGATAGCCTGTCGGTGATGGCGAGCCTCGCCGAGCGCGAAGGGCTGCGCGGGGAGGTGCAGTGCATCTATATCGACCCGCCCTATGGTATTAGGTTCAACTCAAATTTTCAGTGGTCGACGACCACCCGCGACGTAAGGGACGGCAACAAAGATCACATCACTCGCGAACCGGAACAAGTTAAAGCCTTCCGTGATACATGGCGTGATGGCATACATTCCTACCTAACTTATCTCCGCGACCGACTGACGATTGCTCGTGATCTACTTGCTGATGCGGGAGCGATATTCGTTCAGATCGGGGACGAAAATATACATCGCGTTCGAGCCTTAATGGACGAGGTATTTGGAGACAATAACTTCATTTCGCTAATCACTATAACCAAGACCAGTAGTTCAACGAGTGAAAATCTTGCTGGAATAACTGATTACGTTTTATTTTTTGCCCGTGATTGTGAAAAACTAAAATTTCGTCATCTATATAGAAGGAAGGTCATAGGGGAGGAAGGCACAACTCAATATCGCTGGATAATCAACCAGGAACGAACCGAAACCCGCCGACCGAAGAGAGCCGAGCTAGAAACGATCCAAAATCTAAATGGATGGGAGGTTTTCGCCCCGGACAACCTCACTAGTCAACGACCACCGGGTTCCTTCCCGGTCCCATGTGAAGGCCGCTCTTACTTTCCAGGGAAGGGATTCTGGAAGACGCATGAAATTGGATTTGCACGATTGGGGCGAGCAAGACGCCTACACCCAATCGGAAATACCCTGATGTATAGGCGGCTCCTAAGCGATTTCGCGGTGTATCCCACAGCGAATGTTTGGGACGATGTTGTGATGACGGGATTTTCGGAAGAGAAGCTCTATGTTGTCCAGAGTTCGTCCAGGATCATCGAACGCTGTATCTTGATGACGACTGACCCCGGCGACCTCGTGCTCGATCCAACCTGTGGGTCCGGCACGACCGCTTACGTCGCCGAGCAATGGGGTAGGAGATGGATCACAATAGACACATCACGGGTGGCATTGGCTCTCGCCCGTGCTCGCGTCATGGGCGCGCGCTATCCGTACTACCTGCTTGCTGATAGCCCCGAAGGACAGCGCAAGGAAGGCGAGGTTACCGGAACGCCGCCGAAAGAGACGCCAACCCACAACGACATTCGCCAGGGGTTCGTCTACGAGCGGGTGCCGCACATCACCCTGAAGTCGATCGCCAATAACGCCGAGATAGATGTCATTTGGGAGCGATCACAGGAAACCTTAGAGCTGCTGCGGAGCCGCTTGAACGCTGCGTTGGGTAAGTCCTGGGAGGAATGGGAGATACCGCGTGAGGCAGCACAGGATTGGCCCGCAGAGGCATCGAAGCTGCACACCGAGTGGTGGACGGCACGGATCGCCCGGCAGAAGGAAATCGACGCCTCGATCGCCGCCAGGGCCGAGTCCGAATATCTCTACGGCAAGCCCTATCCCGACAATTCGCGCATTCGCGTCTCCGGCCCATTCACGGTCGAGAGCTTGTCCCCACATCGCGTGCTCGCGGTCGATGCGGACGACAGCCTGATCGACACGCTCGATCTGGCGGAAAAAGGCGCGGAGTGGGGAGAAGGCACGCCCGATTTCGTGCAAATGGTGCTCGAAAACCTCAAGACGGCTGGCGTCCAACAGGCCCACAAGGAAGATCGCATCGCCTTTACTTCCCTGGCACCCTGGCCCGGCGACCTGATTTGCGCTGAAGGACGTTACATGGAGGGTGACCAGGAGCGTCGTGCTGCGATTTTCCTCGGCCCCGAATTCGGCACCGTCGCGCGCGCTGATCTCGTTGCGTCGGCTCGTGAGGCTGCGGATGCCCGATTTGATGTCGTGATCGCCTGTGCCTTCAATTTCGACGCCCATTCCGCCGAGTTCGACCGGTTGGGCCGCATCCCTATCCTGAAGGCCAGGATGAATAACGACCTGCACATGGCGGACGCGCTGAAAACCACGGCCAGCGGCAACCTGTTCGTTGTCTTTGGCGAACCGGACATCGAGATCGAGCCGGTCGACGATGATCAGATTCGAGTGACTATCAAGGGAGTCGATGTCTTCCACCCGCAAACCGGCGAGGTCAACTCGGGCGGACCCGAGACAATTGCGTTGTGGTTTTTGGACACCGATTACAACGAGGAGAGCTTTTTCATCCGCCACGCCTATTTCCTCGGCGCGTCGACCGATCCCTACAAGGCCCTGAAAACCACATTAAAAGCCGAGATCGACGAAGAAGCCTGGGAAAGCCTGCGCAGTTCGACATCACGCCCTTTCCCAAAACCAAAATCAGGCCGCATCGCTGTCAAAGTCATCAACCACCTCGGCGACGAAGTGATGAAAGTTTTCTCAGTGCATTGATCGTCGAAAGGCCTTAAAATGCAAGAGAGTAGAGTTGATAATTTGGCGTTTTATCATGGAACATCGGGTCCATTTGCACGAGGCCTATTAGGGAGGAAAATTGAAATACAATTCCCGCACGAAGAATGTGAGAAAATATTTATTGAATTATTCAATCTATGCATGAAATACGTTTCGAGTGTATACGATATTCGCCCGTTCTTTTCTGAAGCTGGTTGTCCATGCTCCAAATCTTTGTCATTAGCTCTCCAAAGGTTCAGTGACCGTGGTGGTCTCAGTTCATTTGAATATGGTCACTTCTATGCAACACTCGACTCCAATGAGGCCGTGAGCTACGCTTGTCGATCTCCCTACGGCTCCGAACTGCTAATGTTCATCAAGGAAATAATTGATGCTTTGCACGCCCTTCCTGACCCGCGCTCCAAAAAGTTGATGGATCAGTATCCAGCCGTTTCCAACCTATTTAGCGTCTTGCATCAGCCGATCATATTAGAAATTTCGGGTCTTTGTCTCGACCAATTAGCGAACGTGAATGGTCCGAGGGATGAAGAAACGGTTCGTTTAGACATCGAAGCATTTTTAGATCCTACGGTGGGAAATGCTTCGGCAGCATTTCGGGTGGTAGAGTTAACACCTGAGCATATTAAGGCGGTTTATCCAATTCCACAAAATGTTCATGAAGAGGTCAATGAACTGGCCAAGCTATTCCGAAAAATATCCGTAGACTTGACTCCATTCAAGATGGCGGCATCGGATTGGCCATAAGCCAACTCATTGCTCGGATTGAATACACAGAATTTTAATCTAATGGAATTCCGCATCGCCGATACCTTCACCGCCGGCCTCGCTCGACTTAACGGGGCGGAGCAGAAGGCCGTCAAGACGACGGCGTTTGACCTCCAACTCGACCCGTCGAGTCCTGGTCTCCGCTTTCATCGCCTCGAACGCCCGCGCGACCCGAATTTCTGGTCAGTCCGTGTCAACGACGACATTCGCCTGATCGTCCATCGGACGCCAACCACTTTGCTGCTCTGTTATGTCGGGCACCACGACTCGGCCTACGCATGGGCTGAGCGACGCCGGATCGAACGGCACCCGACAACGGGTGCAGCCCAACTGGTCGAACTCCCCGAACGGGTCGAACATATCGCCACACCGGCTGTTGCCGAGACGGCCCCCACACCGAAGCTGCTGCTGTTCGCCGGGATCACCGACGATACGCTGCTCGGATATGGCGTTCCGCCCGAATGGCTCGACGCCGCGCGCCAAGCCAACGAGGACAGCCTATTCGACATCGCCGAACGCCTGCCACAAGAGGCTGGCGAGGCCCTGTTGGAACTGGCGACGGGCACGACGCCGGAGATCCCCCAGCGGATGCCGATCGAGGCCGATCCGTTTGCTCATCCCGATGCGCAACGCCGTTTCCGCGTGCTGACAAATCTCGAGGAACTGGAGCGGGCTCTCGATTACCCGTGGGACAAATGGGCGGTTTTCCTGCATCCGGCGCAGCGGCGGCTCGTCGAGCGTGACTACACCGGCCCGGCCCGGATAAGCGGCTCGGCGGGCACGGGAAAGACCATCGTCGCGTTGCACCGGGCGGTCGCCCTGGCCCGACGATACCCGCAAGCCCGCGTGTTGCTGACGACCTTCTCGAAGGCCCTGGCAAACGCACTGCGGATACGGCTGCGCACCCTGACCGGCAACGAGCCAGATATCGCCCACAGGATTGCTGTCCATCCGGTAACGGGGATCGGTTACGACCTTTTCACGGCGGCATTCGGCCAACCCAACATCGCGCCGGCCTCCTTGATCGAAGCGTTGTTGCGCCAAGCGGCTACCGAGGTCGAGGGCCACAAATTCTCGCCTCGGTTCCTGACCGGCGAGTGGCGTGATGTCGTAGACGCTTGGCAACTCCGGAGTTGGGAAGATTACCGCGATGTCAGCCGGCTCGGTCGCAAGACCCGCATCGGCGGTAAGCAGCGCGAGGTCCTGTGGTCGATTTTCGAGCGCGTGCGCACTGGTTTAGCCGAACGCAATGCCGTCACATGGCCGGATCTCTTCGGGCGCGTAAGAGCGCATGTGGCCGGTAACAAATCTCCGTTTGATTTCGTCGTCGTGGACGAGGCGCAGGATGTTGGCGTCGCCGAATTGCGGTTCCTGGCCTCGCTGGCAGCAAACCGTGCCGATGGGCTCTTCTTGGCCGGCGATCTCGGCCAACGAATTTTCCAGCAGCCCTTCTCGTGGCGGTCTCTTGGTGTCGATGTTCGTGGCCGTTCCTATACGCTGCGCATCAATTACCGAACCTCGCACCAGATCCGGGTTCAAGCTGACCGGCTATTGCCTAACGCTTTGGCCGATGTTGATGGCAATGCGGAAGATCGACGCAGCACCGTATCGGTGTTCAACGGCCCGGCCCCGAAAATCGAGACCTTCGATGACCCCGAGCAAGAGTCGGAAGCGGTTGGTGCATGGATTTTAGCTCGATTGGAACAGGGAGTTGAGCCGCACGAGATCGGCGTCTTCGTCCGGTCGACCCGCGAGCTTCGTCGGACGAGGAATGCCCTCAAACGAGCCGGTATCCAGGCGAATGAACTCAGCGACAAAATCGAGATCACGCCGGGCAAGCTATCAATCGGAACGATGCATTTGGCGAAGGGACTAGAGTTTCGTGCCGTCGCCGTGATGGCCTGTGATGACGAGATCATCCCGTCGCAAGAGCGGATCGAGAATGTCTCCGACGACGCCGACCTTGAAGAAGTCTACGACAGCGAACGGCACCTGCTTTATGTCGCCTGCACCCGCGCCCGTGATCAGCTTCTCGTGACCGGCGTCAAGCCAGCATCCGAATTCCTGGACGATCTGACCCAAGTTCCGCAGTTTGATTTTGAACAGCATGGTAACTCAATGGGTTGCAAGCCATTTTAAGTTTTAGGCACCACGGTTTTGGGTTCAGGCGGCGGGCGGCATCTCCTGGAAGACCGGCGGAAGGGTGAGGCCGATAGCGCGGCAGATCGGGTCGATGGTCGGGCCTGGCGCGGTGCGCAGGCGCGCCCGGCGACCATCCTGTTCGACATCGATTTCGCTGAGGTCGACAAGATCGTCGACGATGCGCTGCCATTCGAGCCGGCTGCGACGGGCGGCGAGCCGGTCGAAAAGCTCCTTGCGCAGGACAAGGGCGAGGAAGGTGCAGAAGACGTGGCCGCGGATGCCGGCGTCGGTTTTGTGGAAGATCGGGCGGGTGGCGAGCAGCGCCTTTGCGGTTTTGAAGGCGTCCTCCACGGCCAGCAGATTGCGGTAGCGCAACACGATCTGGAGCGCGGCGATCTTGGTGTTGGTGCGCAGCACGAAGAGACCGTCGAACCGGGTATCGGCCTCGATCTTGGCGCGGTCGATGACAAAGCCGCCGCCCGCGGGCGTCTTCAGGAAGCGACGAAAACCCTTGTTGGCGACGAGCGCCTTGTCGCCCTGGGCGAGCTTGCGCTCGAGACCGGCGACGATTTCGGCGCGCGCCGCGGCGTCCTTTTTGGCTTCCTCCTCGTTGCGGCAGATGATGTAGCGCCGCCCGGCGATCGTCGTCTCCCGGATCGCCAGTTCGGTCTCGCCTTTCTGGCGGGGAATGACGAGCGGCACGGCGAGGCCATCATCCTCGATGACCCCGGTGCGCACCTCGCGGCTGGTGCGTTCGCGCACGCCGAGGATGTACTGGATCTTCTCGGCTTCGAGGGCGGCGATGGTATCGGCACTGATCATGCCGCGATCGGCAACGATGCAAGCATCGAGGATCCCAAAGCGCTCGCGCAGCCGTTTGACTACTGGCAACAACAGCGTCACGTCGGCCGTGTTGCCGGGCATCACAAAGGACGCGATCGGCCGGTCGGCGTCGTCAAGCACGATGCCGAGCACGACCTGCTTCAGGTGACCGCGATAGTCTTTGGAGTGGCCGTACTGGCCTAGGCTCTCGCCGCCGGCCCCCTCGAACCATAAACTGGTGGTGTCGAAAAACGCGATCGAAACGGCGCCGAACAGCGGCTGGCGGTGGTGATAGAGTGCCTCCTCGATGGCCTCGGCGGTGCTGCGGCCGGCCGCGTCGACTTCGCCAAGCCAGGCCATCGCCTTATAGGCGTGGTCGAGATCGAGCCCATCGGTGCCCGGCACACGTACCCGGCTCAGCCAGTCGCTGGCATGGCGGTCGGAGCCCGAGATCATCAGCCGGTGCAGCACCGTGAGATAGACGGCGCGCTCGACATCAAAGGAAAAGCGCCGGTCGGAGACGAGGCTCTTGAGCACGTCGCGGCATCCTGTTTCCGCCCACAGCCAGCCGAACACCAGATCAGGTCCGATGCTGAGGCGGTGCAGCTCCGGCAATTCGCCGCGATAAAAACTCGACAACACGATCGAGCGGCGCGAATGGCGCGCCGCCGAGGCGATCAGCCCATCGATCAGCCCCGAGGCCTCAACTTCATCGCGCCGGCCGAGCGCCTTGATGACGCGCTGCACGTGGCGGCCGCCCTCGCGCGCGTTCTCGACGAGGTAGAGGTATTCGTAGGCTCCAATCTTCTTGACGCGGACAAATATGGCGCGGCACCTTTGTTCTCCGGTACCAGCACCACGATTCTCTGGGCCGCCGCAAGCAAATTCCTCAATATCTATTGCAATCGTCTGGCCGATTTAGCACCACACCTTGGCGTGCCCGGTCGTATCCCTAGCGTTTCCGCGGCTTCCAGCGAGCGATTTACTCCAAACTGAGGAAGTTGGGTCTGACTGGCTGACGTCGTTGCCATCCCGAAACGGGTCCCATTTTGATGGATCGTTCCGTCGACCCGTAGCCGCTGTTGAGGCTCATCGGGTCCCGGCCCGAACGAGGCCCTACAACGCTACCGTCTCAAAGAGACGACGATGAATAAACGAGGGCGTGCCAAATCCGTGCGGGTCCTGTCCACGGGATTACACTAAGTGAAGTTTACGAATTAAACCACGCGCAGTTTACCAGTCGGCGAGCCCCCCGTGCCGGTGCCGTCATAACTGAGCATGTTAGCTAATCCGAATACCAATTTGTCTATCTCGCTCACTGGAACATGCAGATCACGCGCGATGTCATTCTTGGTCATGTGCTCGCGACGCATGACATGAAAAACCTTTTCCCAAACAGCAGATTTTTCACGCTCAATCCCTCCTGGTTCACTTGTGCGATAGCCTCGCTGTGAGAGCTGAATGCAGAACTGGCGATATTGCCATTTGCTAATCAGATTGAGCTTGTTCAATCGGTAGACTAGCGCGAACGCCGAAACTCGCCATCGAAGCTTTTTCGACAGGATTTGTCGAATGTCGTATGTGATGGGCATGGTCGCGCGCACATCAGCATCCGGCATCAAGAATGCTGATGCAAATTGGTTTGCCTCATTTTCAACAGCACGACCCTTCGGCCCTCCGTGCCGATGGAGAACCAGATGGCCGAGTTCGTGTCCCGCATCGTGGCGGTTGTGCTCTGCACTCTTTATCGTATTGAGGAAGATATAAGGCGTATCGTTGCGCCACATCGAGAAAGCATCAACCGAGCGTGTTTGTTCAACAAGCGAAAAGACGCGCACGCCTCTGGATTCGAGCAAGTGCACGAGGTTCTTGATCGGACGTTCCCCTAATCCCCATTGCTCCCTCAATGCTCTCGCGGCACTTTGCGGGCTTTGTTCACTGCTAAGGTCATAGAGGTCGGGTTCAGGCAACTCAAACAGACGCTCTATCCAATCACCAACGAGGAACGCCAAAGAACCCGCAGCCAACGCGGCATCTCGATTGCCCGCGAGCATGTGCGACATGGATCGAAAGCTCGCGGTCTCTGCGTTAGGCTCGTCCACCGGCCCGGAGAAGAAGAAGTCAACCGGATAGCCCACCGCGCTCGCTAAATCCACGGCACGCTCAGGCGAAGGAACTGCCTGATCCGCCTCATATTTGTGAATCATGACCCTGCTCAGCTTCGCAGTCTCGGCGAGCTATGATTTAGTCAATCCGGCCCGATACCGCGCGATACGAAGCCGCGCGCCGCTGAACATGTCGGTCACGTCCTACGACGAACCTTCACTTCGACATCTGGTCCAAAATCGTCGTTGTCCGTGATGACTGTGCGATCGCCGACAGGGCCGTCATCATCGATGACGATGATTCGCTCGTGCCAGCCGGTAAAATGCCCTCCCACGATCCCGCCCGGCTTCGACAACTCGGCACGCACCGTTTCTCCGTCGTTGAATACGCACAGATACCAGATTTGAGCCTGCGCAGCGGCGGCGGCGAGTAGTTGCTTTCTGAACGCTTCCTCGAACTCGCGGATAGGGAGCGGGGGCTGCCGGTTGAAATCCACGGCCCTCCGTGACCCTTGGCCCTTCACGGTCCTGCTCTTTGGGTTGCCCACTCGAAGCCCGGTGCTCTCGTCCGTGTTCGACACGGCTATGCGGAACTTGGCGTCGGGGTGCACGACGGTTGATAGGTTTTCCGTCTCGTCCTTATGCCAGCCTTGGGGCAGCTCGATGTCGCGCCAGCGACGAACGCCAAACCGCCAGCTATCCCATCCCCGCGCCGAGGGCGGGTCATTGTCAGTGCAGCCATTGGCTGCTGCGACCATTGCCTTCACGACCTCGATGCATTCTTCATAGGCAATGTCGAGCTGCCGAAGCCGCGCCCGAATCTCCAGCGGCAAGTCGACGACGACACATTCCACGGAAATAACCCGACTTTACATTTTACGCTCTCGAATGAAGAGCGTTTTGTAAACTGCGTCAACCGCCACGCCGCCCCAGATGGGAAATCGAGTGGTGCTGCGGCTTTCGGGACAGCTTGCCCTGCCCGACACGCGTTGCAGAACGAACATCCGACCGAATCATGGAGTTTCGCTCGATCGTCGTCATGTCATACGGCGGAGAGCGGGACCTGGGAAACGACCCGATTGTCGGCTTTATCAGAGAGACGAAGATTCGATCGCAGCCTAACCGGCACGCCTAGAGTAAATAACCGTATAGGCGAGACGATGATTGCTGATCAAATAATTCAAGAGGCCCAAGATTACGAGGGAATGTTCAACGACATATTCAAAGTCAATGATGACCCTCGGCTGCGCCAGGAAATCGTGCGGGACATCAATTGGGCGCGCAAGACATTACGCAAGAACGATCGGATCACCTGGTTTCTCCGTTGGTCGAAAGTTTGGTATCAGCTGTCTGGCGGCATATGGTCAGGAGGAAGAGCCGACACGTCGCTGTCCGGCGCATTGCAGCAATACAACCGCCGCTTTCAGGCGCAGTATCTCGCCAGCGATCTGCGCAGCCCGCCGGCGATGAAAGCCCAGCTTGAACATTTCCTCAGCCTGCCGATCCCTGATATTCAGAACTACGTCTTCCGAACTGAAAGCCCGCGCCATCTGTTCGACCTGTTCGCTAGCTACGAGGCGACCTGGCGGCAGCGCATCGAGGAAGAAAAGTCGCTCATCACGCCGGAACCGGACGACGAAATCCTGATCTCGTTCCAGGATGGCTTCGCTTGGTGGCTTCTGCGGCGCGGCGGATGTCCGGTCGAGGCCCAAGCGATGGGCCACTGCGGCAATGTCCCGTCACAGCGACCTGGCAACCAAATATTGAGCCTGCGCCGGCAGGTCAGGCGCGGTGACGTCCTGCGATGGTATCCGGTCGCAACCTTCATCCTCGATGCTGACGGCCAGCTTGGTGAAATGAAGGGGCGCGGCAACGACAAACCGGCGGCAAAATATCACCCCTACATCGTCGAACTGCTCCGCCATCACATGATCCGGGGGATCAAGGGCGGGGGCTACATGCCGGAAAACAATTTCTCGATGTCAGACCTCGATCCGCAGACCCGCGAGCAACTGATCGCCGATAAAACAGAGCTGAAGGGATTGCTCGGCTATTACGAGGAAGAAGGCATGACCGAGCGGGTTCTCGACATGCTCGGAAACAAACTGAGCGAGCGCGGTCTCCCCGATTACCGGTCCTACGATGCCGAGAAACGGGACTTCATTCTTTCCGCCTATCGCGATCTCGAACAGTTCGTCAGCACCAATGACGACGAAATCCTGGAGCAACTGCTCGACATGCGGCAGCGGGCCCTCAACTCGGACTCCGATATGTCGTGGGTCAAGGCTAATCTGACCGCCGAGATCCTTCGACGTTTTCTCGAAATGCTCCCGGACCGCGCGTTTGTTGACATCTCGAAATCGGTCGGGGTCAACCCTGGCATCTCGAATGCCAAGCGGCTGGCGGCAGAAAATCTCGAGTACTATGGCGGGCCGATGTTTGATCGCATCGAGCAGGCGTTCGCTGCGGCATCGGGGCACGAAGCGATGATCCGGGCACTCGACGAGCGCGTTGCCGAATACCTGAACGAGGGCTGGTCCTTCGACTGCTCGTATGTCTGGGCGGTTCCGGTCAATCTAGGAAACTTGCTGGAGTCGGCCATCGAGATTCGCATCTCAGAATCCGATCTCGTCTACATCGCGACCGCTGAAGACGATGGCTATGACGAGCACGCCTATGAAGCCCAGAAGGTCGCCCACAACCGATCCTGGGATGATGTGGATTGGGAATCGACCTCCGAACATCGACGCGAAAACGGCCTGATAAGGCGGAAATCTGAGGGCCGGTCGTGGGAATATGAGGACACAGAATTTGGTAACCCGGAGCGCATCGAGTTCGACACCGACGACCTGATCGAGGCGGCGGTGGAGGTTTATCTCAATCCCAAGAAATTTTCTCCGACAGTTCGCGATCCCCGCCAGTTCGAATTGACCCTGGAAGATCTGCGCCGCCGGGCTGGTATCGGTGGATGGCGCACGGAATACAGTCAATCGGCAGCACACCAGAGGGCAGTTTCCCTTTAGCGTCCCTCCGGAGAGGCCGAAGGCTATTAGCCCTGGTTATTGGGCAACAGCGTTCGACATCGCCATTGCGGCTGGGCTCGACTCATCGCTAAAAAATGAGGGCTCCTGATTGCTCGATCTTGACCGAGAATACGGCGAAGCCCACCTATCCGGCGTAATGAGAGAAACATGGCTCTCACTTCAACTTAGGATCGTATCGAACCAAAATTCCGATCACAGTGGCGGCAAATCAACTCATCGTCCCACCATTAAGCGATCGGACATCAACCACTAAGGAATCACGTGCGAGATCAATATTTTCGCCAATCGCGGCGTCGCGACTTCGACGACGCTGACACTTTCCGCCCACAGTCCCGTGCTTTCGGATCGCGGCCCCCGTTCAACCGAGCACCTCTAGAAGCCCCATCAGGCCCGCCTGTTCGAGCAGTCGTAAAGTGGTTCAACCCCGACAAAGGCTTCGGGTTTGCCGAACTTTCGGACGGGTCGGGCGACGCCTTCGTCCACAGCAGCGTGCTTGCCCAGAATGGGATCAACGCCATACAGCCGGGTGAGACCATCGAAGTTCGCGTCGGCCCAGGCCACAAAGGCCCGCATGTTACCGAGGTGCTCAGCGTGGATTCCAGCACGGCTGTTTCGGCACCACGAAGATCGAGTTTCCCTTCGGCGAGACCGAACGAGCCAATTTCGAGCACAGCCGTCGAGGGCACGGTAAAATGGTTCAACCCCGAGAAGGGTTTTGGCTTCATCGCTCGGGAGGGTGGCGGCAAAGACGTGTTTGTCCACATCTCCGTGCTCGAACGGTCCGGGCTTACCGGTCTCAATGAAGGCGAGCAGGTCATCGTTGACATCGGTGAGGGGCGCAAAGGGCCGGAGGCCGTCAAGGTTCGCTTGGTCTAGGTCGCGTCATGCCGACCCTCCGCAATCCCAGTCGTCTAGTAGTTAAACGCGACCGGTAAACAGCGTAATGAGACAACCAACGCTATTTGAGACGCTCGCGACTAGGCTGCTCCACCGGCAGGGTATCGGGGTTATTTGGCAACTCCACCTGAGAGCATCCGCGTCACATCTCGACGGAAACTGGCTCTGCGCGACTGCCCTGATCGGGATTGCCGATGCAGCAGAGCGACAGTGGGCGGGTCGATGCCGGTTGCAATGACCTGAAGCAGGGTCGCGGTTCGGCGTGCATTAGGATTTGCCTGCGGCACTCCGTACCCAACGGGGCTCCAGACTTGCCGGAATTCCGGCCTCGGTCAAACCCTCTCCACTTCAACCCGCAATGGATGTTCCTCGATCTTTGCCAGCAACAGGACATCGCATTGCTTCTGTTCGGCGATCTCAAAGGTATAGGTGCCAGCGATGCCCCGGCCTTTCGTGTGAACGGCCAAGGTCAAGGCGAGAGCATCTAGCTTCGGTATATGAAACACCGTGATCAGGACGAACTCTACAAACTGCATTAGGGTGTAATTGTCGTTATAAAATACTATATTCCACATGCTCGGACGTTTGGCTTTTATCCCATCTTTCTCCAGAAGATCGAGTTCCGGTTTGTTGACGGGTTCAACGGGATGTGGATTTTGCTTTTGTGAGTGGGGATTATCGGCTGCATTCGTCATCTCGACACCAATCCATCCATCATTCGCGATTTAAATCTTCTTACCTTGGCTGCTCGCCGCCCAAATCCCAGCCTCGATCTGCGCGACGTCCTGTGGTCGGTTTTTCAGCACCTCATATGGGTTTCGTCTCCGCGTAATCACATTCTCTCGGAGCGAGGAGATTTCTGTCGCCTTTTGCATTCGGGTGACCGTCTGGGCGGAAATGAGAACATAATCATCGAGTTGGTTACGCCCCGACCTTCATTCTGCGGCCTCACGTTCTTCCTCGCTGAATGGATGAATACCCGGCCCTTCGAGGTCGAGAACAGAGACCGCTTCGATTTCGGGCAACACCTCGATTTCGCGGAGCTTCCGATCCATCGCCCGGCGACGAACCCCGACCTCGCTTTCCAGCACGTCCTGGGTCTCGCGCAACTTTTTGCCGACCTTATCGAGGATGCTGCCGAACTTACCAAATTCGGTTTTGACGGCGGCCAGCACCTTCCAGACCTCATTCGAGTGCCTTTGAATTGTCAGCGAGCGGAAGCCCACGCGCAGCGACACCAGCAATGAGACCAGCGTTGTGGGTCCGGCCACCATGATGTGCCACTCTCGTTGCAGGGTGTCGACCAGACCAGGACGGCGGATCACCTCAGCGAACAGCCCCTCGGTCGGCAAGAACAGCACGGCGAATTCGGTCGAGTGCGGTGAATGGAAATATTTTTCGCAGATCGTTCTCGCTGAACCGCGAATTACAACCTCGATTGCCTTCGCTGCGACCTCGACCGCATCGACATCTCCGCGCTGGCTAGCGTCAACCAGACGCTCATAGTCTTCCACGGGGAATTTGGCGTCCACCGGCAGCCAGACCGGGACATCGCCGTCGCCGGGGAGACGGATCGCGTATTCGACACGTTGGTTGCTGCCGGGGACAATCTCGACATTCCGACCAAACTGGTCTGGAGCCATCATCTCTTCGAGAACATTGCCGAGGGCGACCTCGCCCCAGGTGCCTCGGGATTTCACATTGGTGAGAAGCCGTTTCAGATCGCCGACCCCACTGGCGAGCGTCTGCATCTCGCCCATGCTCTTGTAGACCTGCTCCAACCGATCCGCGACGATCTGGAACGAAGCCCCGAGCCGCTGATCAAGGGTACTTTGCAGCTTTTCATCGACTGTCTGCCGCATCTGATCAAGTTTTTCGGTGTTCTCGCTGCGGAGCGCATCGAGACGTTCCTCGACCGTCTTGCGCATCGCCTCGTGTTGTTCACCTGTCCGCCGGGTCAATTCCGTCACGCTCGTCGATACCCGATCCAGCCGTTCTCTCTGGGACTGCGAGATCTGATCAATCGTCTGGGACGGGGCACCGCCAACGCTCTGAAGTTAACGGTAATCTCTTCGCGAAGGGCCTTTGCATTGAGTTCCGCCTCGGTCTTTAACTCAGCGAGCTTGTCTTCGACACTGGACCGAAGGGTCTCCTGGCGACGCTCGTTGCCCTCGGTCAGTGTGGTGATCTGTGCGGTTACCCCGTCGAGCTTCTCGCCCTGGATCGCGGTGAGTTCGGCGATCCTGACGCCGATGGCGTCGCCCAACTGCTTCAAGATGAGTTGGATTTCTTCGCGCAGGTTGCGGGCATCTTCTGCCGCCGTGGTACCGGCTTCATTCAGACGCAGAGCGAAGGCTTCCAGCCGCACCTGCTGTCCGGTCGAGAGATCACTCAGCGAAGCCCGCAAGGAATTTGTTAGCCTGTCAAAAAGGCCAATAACTTCCTCCCTTAGCCATTTTTTGACGTCTCGCGCGTTTCGTCGCGATGACGGCCAAATTCCTCTCGGACGGCACCGTCCGACTTGCCGATAGCCGCTTCGAGGCTCCGCAACCGCTGCTCCAATATCGGCGGGATGGTCGGAGAGGTTCGCGCCAATCTGTAGAGTATCCCGAGGCCCAACACGACCGCGACCGCCGACAACACCATGCTAACCAGGATCAACGGTTCTACCGCCATCAGCCAGGATCTCCCGAGGAACGTTCGCAGAACTTCTCTATACCAAAACGCGCATCTCTGACGAGCACAAGCATCGTTAATATAATTTCTTGTGGCCCTTACAGGAAATAGAGGGGCATCTTGGGCGACATGTCGTTGCTAATAAGGTGACCGAGCAAGCAAATCGTGGACTTCAAGAAACTTAAATTATCTAAATTCTTGGCTAGAACGCCTGTAGCCGTCGGCTTATCGCTTCAGATATAGACCAGGGAGTGATTGCAACTCTATTTCTCTAAAGGCAAATCGTGATCTTTCTGGTCACGCGAGAAGTGCCTTGTCTCCCTACCGAGGGCAAAATTAGGGCACGCTCGGGATAGGATTGATTAGTTTTCGCTTCAGTCATACGCTCAATTCGTTGGTGAATGGCGCATGAGGTGCAGACAATGCCCGGCGCACTTTGACGTATCACACAAGATTAGTCATCGACGCAGCTTTCTGACGTCTTGGGTACGCGACTACGCGAGCCATTGTCGCTCCGGAAATGCTGCCAGGATTCTCGTAAATATCGAGGCAGGTCGATGGTTTCCTTCCGGTCTACTGCGGCCTTGGCAATGCTGTTGGGCACTGGGGTGTCCTGCCCGATTGCGGTGGCGAACTCCCAATCACTTTTCAAGCTGCCATGCGCGATCTCCTATGATGGAGGCTCATCGATCGTTACGAACTGCCTGGTCAAAACCAGTTTGTCTCAAGGATCTGTCAGACAGCGAGTTCAGACGCCGAACGGCAAAACCTTCATATTGGAGCGTGATCCGTCCGACTACGGGAAGTGGTACTTGGATCACAAGGCGGCAGTGAAGGTATCGGAAGAACCAAATCCCTGTTACCAGAACGAACAACTAAAACTTTGCTTCTGAGGTATTGACGGTTTCTGCCAGCTCCAAATGGTGGTCGGGAGACGCGGTTAACGTTCGGTCACCGCTCAAGCCGGATGAGCCATTTCGCGATCCATGCCAGCACTAATCCCAGCGCGAGAAAATAGCCGATGATCACGGCTCGCCGCCACCAGATGGCCCATGGCGGCCTGATCCAGCGTGAAACGATGAAAGCTGCCGTTATCAGAAGAACGAGGGCGGCTAGGAGTTGCGGTCGATCGGGAATGGGCACAGCTCAGTCTACCGTTGACGTTCGACGGCCCCGACGTAATCAAGCGACGCCCACCGCAACTCCGCTTCATCATCCCAAGCAGCAATTCGTGAACTTTTTGCTGCTGCCAAAGGGACAAAAAGCATTGCGGGCCAACCCCTCGTAACTCGCTCAGCGCGTCTCCGCCGGCACCCTGTTCCGCTTTCACCGCCTCTTCCGCGAAGCCACTTGCCGGAAACATCCACTGAAACGGAAGCGTCGTAAATAGGGCGAGGTTTGCGCGGGTAGCGTTGCGCCGACCCTGCTCATCAACGACCTAACCGTAGCCGGCGCGTGATTGGTGCGCCTATCCGACCTGTGCCGCGTCGCGTCCGCCCAGGCTCTCCGGCACCTTACCGTAAGGTTTTGTGATCAGCTCGAACAGGTTGCCGTCGGGTGTGTCGAAATAGACGCCGCGTCCACCATAGTAATGATTGATCTCGCCCTCTCCGCTGCGGTCGTGGTCGGCGTAATACATGACGTCGGCGGCGCGAATGCGGGCGAATGCGGCGTCGAAGTCCTCCTCGCCGACCAGAAACGCATAATGCTGGTGGTGCCGCTCCGGTAAATCTGCGACATCGAGCGTGACGCCGCCGACCCGAACAGGCACGAACCGAGCCCATTGTGGCCCCGCCTCGACGCCGAGAATGTGTGCGAGAAACCGCGCCGAGGCCCATTTGTCCTTCGCCCAGATGATCGTGTGATTGAGTTCGATCATGTTGTCCTCCGTGGCTGTCCGTACTTGGCTTTCGGGCCGGGCATCCGCGAGCGACTGTGCGTTGATCCGACAGTTCCCGGATTCCCCAGCCTTGCGGGCCATTTTGCTCACGATTGGCCTCAATAGCCAACGGGATTGGATGACGACGGAGGCAGGTGATGGAATGCCTCGGGCTCCCACAGGCCGGTCGACCGGGCTATCTAGGGGGCTTCGAGCCCGTTTGACCCCAGCATTTCAAGCGACCAAGAGGCGGCCCGTTCTGATCCGATAGGCAAGCTGAAACTTATCCAGCGACCTCTAATGTCGTTGTTGCCCCGCAGACGCGCGGCAGCCGGATCGTGAATTCCGTAAATTCGCCGACCCGGCTGTCGACTTCGATCGTGCCGCCGTGCTGTTGGGTCACGATGTCATAGCTGATCGACAGGCCGAGACCAGTACCCTCTCCGGTCGGTTTGGTTGTGAAGAACGGCTGGAACAGTTTGCCCTTGATATCGGGCGGAATGCCGACGCCGTTGTCGCGAATGCGGATCTCGACCGCCTCGCCGAGATCTCGTGTCACCACCTTCAGGGTCGGATTGAAACTCGGGTCGCCTACGTCCTTCTGACGCTTGGTGGCGGCATAGAAGCCATTGCTGATCAAATTCAGACAGACCCGGGTAATATCCTGAGGAACCAGTTCGATTGGGGCAATGGCTGGGCCGAAATCGCTTTCAAGCGAGATGTTGAAGCTCTGATCCTGGGCACGAGCCCCGTGATAGGCGAGGTTCAGCGCATCTTCGACAAGGCCGTTGAGGTCGACGCGGCGGCGTTCACCGCTCTCGCCCCGTGAATGCTCCAGCATGCTCTTGACGATGCCATCGGCTCGTCTTCCCCTGCTCGGCGATCTTTTCCAAATTGCCAGTCAACATCTTAATCACCTGGTCAAGCTCGGCACGCTTTTCGTCATCGAGTGTGGTGATTACCGGTGCTGCGGTCTCCTGCAACTCGTCGAGCAATTCGACCGATAGGTCGGCGAAGTTGTTGACGAAATTCAACGGGTTCTTGATCTCGTGGGCGATGCCAGCGGTCAACTGGCCCAATGAGGCCATTTTCTCGGCGTGAACCAGATTGGCCTGCGCCGCCTTCAGATCGCGGTAGGCTGCTTCGGCGGCATCCCTGGCCGCTCGGATCTCGGCGTCCGACCGCTTGCGTTCCGTAATATCGCTGTAGATGAGGACGAACCCACCGTCCGGCACGGAGTTCCGGCGAACCTCGATGACACGGCCATCCGGGCGCGTGCGCTCCAAACGCAACTCCTGATCCATCGTTTCGAGGCGGCGGCTGAGTTCAGCCTCGATGTCTTCGATGCCGAATTCGCCGCGTTCGGCAAGGAGGCGGAGGTAATCGGCGTAGCCCGGTCGCTCAGTCAGAACCACGTCGGGAAGATCGAGCAATTCCTGGAAATTGCGGTTCCACGCCGCCAACCTCAGGTCTTCGTCGAACATGACGACGCCATCGGCCATGTTGTCGAAGGTGACGCGCAACTCGGCTTGACGCTGGCGGATTTCTTCGAGCAGCCGAGCATTCTCCATTGCGATCACCGCCTGGGCAGCGAAATTCTGAAGCAGCGCGATTTGTTTTTCCGAGAAGGGCCGCACCTCCTGGCGATAGACCGAGAAGACGCCCAACAGGGTCGAGTCCTTGCGGAGCGGTACCGCCAGCAGAGTGCGCGCCCCGCCGAGATCGACCAGCGCGCCGCGCATAGGATTTCCGGAACGGTAGGTCTCGTTGGTCGCGAGGTCCGGAACATGGACAAACCGCTCGCCGCTCAATAGACGCAAATGCGCCGCCGTGTGGCCGGACGCCTCTGGGGCTCGGGCGAGGAACTCGGCAAATGCCGGCGGAACCTCGCGCAACGCGGCAACACGAAAGTACTGGCCATCATAAGTCCACAAGGAGCCAAAAGCCGCACCGCAGAGACATATTGCCCTTTCGAGCATTGCATCAAATACCGGTGCGAGGTCGCCGGGTGAACTGTTGATTACCTGTAAGACCTCGGCGGTCGCGGTCTGCTGCTCCAGGGCTTCGCGGGTCTCCGTGATCAGCCGAGCATTCTCCATCGCAATGACCGCCTACGCCGCGAAGTTTTGCAGCAGCACAATCTGCTTGTCTGAGAACGGGCGAACCTCGCGACGATAGATGACAAAGACACCCAGTAGTTTGTCGTCCTTTCGGAGGGCCACCCATAAGGCAGTGCGGCCATCGTCAAAATCGACCAATGCTCGTATGAACCGAAGCCCATTGCGGTAAGCATCGGAAGCTTTGAGGTCAGCGTGATGGACAACCGACTCTCCACGGATCAATTGCTGGAGCGACCCGTGTGTCTGAGAGTATCCGGTAGTTCTCGGCCTGATCGGCTCTCGCAGGTAATCCACCAGCGCGGCTGACATTCCTCGTTGGGCCGCAATGTGAAACGCTTCGCCGTCGTAAGTGAAAAGGCAGCCGAATGCGGCCTTGCACAGGCTCAACGCCTTCTCAAGCATCGCATCGAACACCGGGGCGAGATCGCCGGGCGATGAATTAATGACCTGCAAGACCTCGGCGGTCGCGGTCTGCTGCTCTAGGGCCTCCCGGGTTTCGTTAATGAGGCGCGCGTTTTCCATCGCAATGACGGCCTGTGCGGCGAAGTTCTGCAGCAGCCCAATCTGCTTGTCGGTGAAGGGGCGGACTTCCTGGCGTCCGGCAGCAATGCGACCAAGCACGACATCGTCCTTGTTAAGCAGCGGTACCATCAGCGTCGTGCGCAGCTTCGCAACCTCCACTGCGGTGCGCGCGCGCAGGTCGTCCGGCACCTGGGCGGCACGCTCGGCGTAATCGAACTGGACGACGTCAGGGCGCACCTTGCCGCGGACTCCGCGGCGGAGCATCCCCGCAAAGACCTCCGGCAGCCCTCGCGTCGCGACCGCGCGAAGCTGCCCCCCGTCATATACCTGCAAGCTGCCGCACGGCGCGTCGCAGAGGCGGTGTGCTTTCTCCAGGATCGCAGCGAACACCGGTGCGAGATCGCCAGGCGAGGCATTGATGACCTGCAAGACCTCCGCCGTCGCGGTCTGCTGCTCCAAGGCTTCGCGCGTCTCCGAAATCAGCCGTGCGTTTTCCATTGCGATCACCGCCTGCGCGGCGAAATTCCGCAACAGCGCGGTTTCTCTGTCGGAGAATGGACGCACTTCCAATCGGCTGATAGCGAAGGCTCCGACTGCGGTCCTGTCTTTTACCAAGGCAATCCAGATCACTGTCCGGACGCCCGCCGCGACCGAAGCATCGGCGGCGGCCACCTCACCGGAACGGTATGCTTGGTGCTCGGCCAGATTGAACTGGAACAGATGCTCGCCCTGGATCACCCTGCGCAGGAGCGGGTGCTGGCTCAACTCACCCTGCTGGCGCAGCAACTCGACTATTTCCGGCGAGGTCCCGTGGGACCCGACGAGGCGGGCGCGCTCGCCATCAAACGTCCAAAGGATTCCGTTGACCCCTTCGCATAGCCGGACCGCTTTCTCCAGCATCGTGTCGAATACCGGCGCGAGGTCGCTGGGCGAGGAGTTGATGACCTGCAACACCTCGGCAGTCGCGGTCTGCTGCTCCAACGCCTCGCGCGTCTCGCTCAACAGCCGTGCGTTCTCCATGGCGATAACCGCCTGGGCGGCAAAGCTCTCGACGAGCGCGATCTCCTTTTCCGAAAATGGCCGTACTTCCCGGCGCACAGCGACGATCTGCCCGAGTAAAACATCTTCCTTTCGCAATGCCACATAGAGGACGGTACGGACGCCGCCGAGTTCGACGCCACTGCGTGCGGTCCGGCTATCGATCTCGGCGAGATCGGGGCAATGAACGATGCGCTCTCCTTCAAGGATGCGCTGGCACGGCATGTCGGATGGGCTATACCCAAGCCGGAGCCTCTCCACCATATCCTCCGAGAGACCGCGCATTGCGACGCCACGGAATTTCTCGCCATCCCAAAGCTGTAAGCTGCCAGAAGCAGCTTCGCATAGGGTGTGCGCCTTCTCGACGATCGCCTCGAACACCGGAGTGAGATCACCAGGCGAGGAATTGATGACCTGCAATACCTCGGCAGTCGCGGTCTGCTGCTCCAAAGCCTCACGCGTTTCGGTGATCAGCCGCGCATTCTCAATCGCGATGACCGCCTGCGCTGCGAAATTCTGGAGCAGCGCGATCTGGTTATCCGAGAACGGCTGCACCTCCTGCCGATAGATCATTATAAGCCCGAGAAGGGCGTCGTCCTTGCGCAGTGCTACTGCCAGCGCAGTACGAGCTTCGCCCAATTCGGCAAGAGCTCGCCGCCTCGGGCTCCCCGTCCGGTAGACCTCCTCCGCGGTGATATCGGTTATGTGTATCAAAACTTCACCGCGGAGCATCATCCCCAACATTCCGCTCCCGGGAGTCATCGGCTCCCGCAAGAAATCCGCCAATTCCGCAGGGACGCCCCGCCACGCTACATTACGAAAGCTCTCACCCTCAGAGGCCGTCAAAATCCCGAATGCGGCGTGACAAAGCCGCATCGCTTTGTCGACTATCGCATCGAACACCGGCGCGAGATCGCCGGGCGAAGAATTGATGACCTCCAAAACTTCGGCCATTGCGGCTTTTTGAGCCTCAACCGTGTCCCGCTCGGCGAGTGCCTCATCGAGCCTCCGCTGTAACTCCGCGTTGGCACGCCAGAGATCGGCCACCTTGTCGTCGAGCATCGTGGTCATTTGCCTGCCTCGTCGGGCCCTCTGCTCCCGACTGCATGATACTTGTAGCCACGAGGTCGTGCGACTCGATCATCCCCCGTCGCAGGTTGGGCATCCGAGAACCGAATACTTGGACGCTCACCCCGCCAATAACTGAAGCGATCAAAGCAGCTTAGGACGAAGCGGCGAACTTTTTCCGAGTTGGCGGCTAATTTCCAGCGTCTTATTTATAACATAATCCAGCAGATGCCTCACCCATCTGTCCTCTTCTGCGCAAATTTCTGAATCTGGTGAGGTTCCCGTAGATGCGATGGGAGATGCCAGACGAATCAAGTTTTTATATAAGCTAAGATGATCGGGGCGATCACCCTCGATCAATTTGTCGCACAGCCATAAAATGAGATCCGCGCGTTCTGCTCCTCCAGGATAGATTTTTGTGCCGAGTTTCATTTCTTGTTGTATTTCGTCACGCAGAAAACTATAATTTCTATCTCTCTCCCTGCCTCTATCAGCTAATAAAGTCAAAACATTCGTCGTCGACAACACTATAACCTTCATGTTCTGTCATCATTTTTTAAGTCGTTCTATGATATTGGTTCAAGCGTAATATCAAGGACAAAAATATGTGGCCCTGACGAACAAACCCTGAGAGGTCTGAAGCGATCATACGAGTTGGACTACACGCATGGCGGCGCATATTTCTTTTACACCGGAACCCCGACCTCTCGTACCAAAACCACAGCCGATTAAGCGAAAACCGGGGACGCCCACATATTGGGGGAGTGGCTCAAAGGCACTTATCGTACTGCTCTTTAGTGAATCTTATTTGGGAATATTTTAAGAGTGTCGGATGAGTCTTTGCTTGGTTCGTATTCCTTAGGCCGAAAGGCTAGTCTATCCATATGTTGCGCCCCGTTCGCCCTGTCGAACACCAGACATCGGCACCTGCACTTCTTCCATGCTGTCGCCGTGAGTTGGGCAGGCCGGTGCCCCGACCTCATCGAGCCATTTCCGGGTGATCCTCACCGTGTACGGGCAAGCTGGGCATTGAAGCTTGAGAAGGCGCGTCCCCTGCTTCTTCCTCTGCGACTTGGAAAGCTCCGCATGCGGGTAGGGGCCGACTATTTCGAGGATCGGTGCAACGGCCTGTTTAAACGCATCGCCCTCGGTCGTAGCCGTCATCCTGCCCTCCAGCCCAATCGCGTTAGCGAGCTTTGCGAAAGGCCTTCCATGCCCGTGGAGGCCCGTTGCGTGGACTAATTCGTGGGCCAGTACGCCCGCAACGCGCATTGCATCCTCCAGCACAAGCGAGATCATAATCTCGATATGCCCATCCTTGCTGGCTGCTCCCGGCCAACATTCCCCCAGCCGCTGATGTTTTGCGGCAAAGGCCCCGACACTCGGGAAGCCACACGTAAGCCGGATCTTCTCTGGGATGATCGCACCATGAGCGGCGAAGATTGGTCGAAGCCGGTCTGCTACCGCATGCAGCCATGCCTCGCGATGTTTAAACGAATTGGCACTCATCGACAATATTCCTCATTTTGATTTGGGCGTTTAAATTGATGTTCGTAAAATTGATATTGATCGAAGTTACCGTGACTTCAAGGACAAACTAGAAGTATACTCTTGGTATTCCAGATGCGCATGTTCGCCGAGGTCCAGAAGGGCTTGGTTAGTTGCGCTATCGACGTATTCCTCACAGTCAGGCGGTTTGGTCTTATCCGACCAATCCTCGGAGAGGACGGTGATACCGCGCAGCCGCCGATCTTGTTCGCACCGATGCCGAATTGACGGAAAATCTTCGGCAAGCCGGTCGATGAACTCCGGAGATTTGGGAAGACGATCCTTGCGGTAGCCGTTTTCTACCGCCCAACTCTCGAAAAACTGAAAGACCGTTGTGCGGGTATATCCGACATCCTGTTTGGGGTTGGCACTCGGACGAACCCGAGCCTCGATCCACGCCCGCACTGGATCTGTGTCGCGGGTCCATTTCTCCAACGCCTCGATCGACGATTTTGGCAGAGTGAATTTGCCATTCTGAATCAATCGAGATGCCCCTTCGATTGCCCACGACAAAAACAGATCATATTCGTCCCGGAGTATCTTATCGGCGATGCCCGCAATCATCTCATGCTCTGGTATAACACGATTGAAGACCAATACAAGTAATCGACGCCTAACTCCTTTATCTATGCCCCCAGCGAATGGGAGTAGTTTGTTCGTAGCGATTACGTGTTGTGCAACTGGTCTGAAATCTACCATGTCTTTGTACAGGATCTTTCCCGATATGGGTTCGCCCGTGATGGCACTCTTAAAGGTGTCCGATTGGATGACATCTGCGGTGGTCAGTTCGGCGGAGGTGTTGAGCAGCTTGCCCCTCATCACGATCGCCGCATTCGGTTGATCGAACCGATGTGGGCTGACATGCGAACACGCCGAAGGACCGAGCAAACCTTCAAGCAAATCGAGGACCGTCGATTTGCCGTTATTGGCACTGCGGCCATAGAGAACGATCGCCTTTGGTTGCCCCAGACGGGTTCCGAGACCGGCGACAACTGCCCCCGCCACCTCCTGGAGCAACGCACGCTTTTGAGCAGCATCCTCGTCGTCGCGGAAAAGACCTTCCAGGAACCGCGATAACAGAGCCTCCTTCGGCAATTTGGCGGTCTCGCCGGTCCATCGGCCCGGGAGCATGTGTCGGCACCGGTGATCGGGATCGTGCGGTACCAGTTCGGGGCGACCGTGCGGGTGAAACCTGACAAACCCACTTTCGCAATTAATCCCCGGCTCGGCATTGGCGAAGAAATTCCTGACTTCCAAATTGCGCGCGGTGAGCCAACTGATCGATTTAACCTTGCTCTTGTTGAGCTTAACGGTGCCTTCGCCGCCATAACGTGCGCCGTCATAAGGCGACACGAACTCCTGCTGGAATTCGGCCTCCTCAAGAACTTTCCATACTCGGCTAGTGGATCGAATTTAACACTTGGTACCCGCGGTTGGCGGCGGCGATGATGCGGTCGGGGTCGGCGGTCCAGGTGAACGGCTTTGGACTGTGGTTGTGTTGGGCAAGGTAACGGTTGATCGCGGCCTGGAGGTCGACGAGGGAGTGAAACACGCCGCGTTGCAATCGCCGGCGGGTTAGCTTGGCAAAAAAGCCCTCGACGGCGTTGAGCCAGGATGCCGAGGTGGGGGTGAAGTGGAACGTCCAGCGCGGGTGCCGGGCCAGCCAAGCCCTGACTTTGGGGTGCTTGTGGCTGCCGTAATTGTCAAGGATCACGTGGACCAGTCGGCCGGCTGGGATGTCGCGCTCGAGGCGATTGAGAAAGCGCAGGAATTCCTGGTGCCGGTGGCGCTGCATGCACTGCCCGATGACCGTGCCGTCGAGCACATTGAGGGCGGCAAACAGGGTGGTCGTGCCGTTGCGGATATAATCATGGGTCATTGTCCCGGCGCGGCCTTGCTTGATCGGCAACCCCGGCTGAGTGCGGTCGAGCGCCTGGATCTGGCTCTTCTCATCGACCGACAGCACCAGGCTGTGCGCCGGAGGGTCGACGTAAAGGCCCACGACATCGCGCAGCCTGGCGGCAAACTGCGGGTCGCGGCTGAGTTTGAAGACCTGCAACCGATGCGGGGCGAGACCATGGGCGCGCCAGATCTTTTGCACGGTGCTGACCGCCAGCCCCATGGCGTCGGCCATCGCGCGGCTCGTCCAATGGGTGGTCTCGCCGGGTGGCGCGCCGAGCGTGAGCGCGATCAATCGCCCGACGACCGGCTCGGGGATCGGCGCTTTGCCGGGCTTGCGCGTCTTGTCGTGCAACAGGCCATCGACCCCCGCCTCCATGAAGCGGCGCTGCCAGCGCCACACGCAGGGTTTCGACACGCCGGCCCGGCGCATCACCTCGGCGGTGCCGCAGCCTTCTGCCGTGGCCAGGATGATCCGCGCTCGCCACACATGCTTCTGGACAGCATTGCGATCGCCCACCACTGCCTCAAGCCGCTCCCGATCCCCCGGCCCAAGCCGGACTTCAACATCGCTGCGCATCGCAGCATCATGACGCAAAAGCTCGACTGAGGGAATTTGTGTTTCGGTCATACCACTAGAGTAGTGGAAGAACGAGCCCTCAGAGTGAATACGCAACTCGCCGTTGGCGAACATGTCGGATATGATCAGGTTCGCAATCTCGTCGTCCGAGCCGATGTCGAGTTTCTTTCTCTCGGCATGATGGACTGCTGGGCCGTTCTTTCGACAATCGCGGTCACGTTTCTTTTGCGCCTGGCGCGCGGCTTTCACGCATTCATCGAGGTGGCTCTTTTTCAGCCCCAATGCCTCGCTTGATGCATCACGCTCGGCAAAATATTGCTGCGCCGGCAAAGCCGCGAGACGAGAAATCTCAACATCCCGGATGTCGAGGCACTGTTCATCACCCGGCTCATCGGCGCAGGCTTTGGTGAACTCGGAAGCCGCGTCTTTGATCCACTGGCGCGTCTCTCGGTCTTGCTGTGCCCATGCGACTGTGCGGGCGTTGGCCACTGAGGGGCGTCGCCAGCTCGGACACGCTTGTTCCGCCAGATGGAAGATCGAACCGACACCGATTCGATCAGGTGGGCTCTTCGAGTAATGAAACCACCGCTCGTTGGTGGCCGACAAATCGTACTTGCTAGATTTTTCGGAGAAGGCATGCCACGCCGCGAGGCCAGTGGTCGAGCCTCCGGTCGCCGCCCATAGTGCCATCCCGATGCGGTTCCAAGCCTCCCATTCGAGATCGTCATTGGGAAACACCGAAATCGCGGCCACGACATCGAGCATATCGGTCGCCAATAAGGACGAAGATTGCCGCGGCCTCGCCAGATCGACCTTTACCGCTTCATCACCAACCTGCTCGCGGAGCACTTCGAGCGCGCCATAGAGGTCGATTTCACGATCGGGATTGATCTCCGCGACGACCAATCGCGGCTCGCCCTTGCGATGCCAGCTTCCGGGCCAGCGCAAAGGATAAATTCAGCGGGAAAGCGGAATGATCGCTTCCGGCGAGCAGACCGGCAAGCCGGCGACACTCCTTCAAAAGCGCATGGTCTTCGGGCGTTCGCGTTGGCTCCTGGAGCCGCCAGTGGAGATGGACCTTGTCCTGCACCTCACCGGTTTCGGGGTCAGTCCATCGGCCACCCGAGAACACCACGCAGGTGGGTTCCCCAAATAGCTCGGTCAGCCTTTGTCGTGCGCATGAAGGCCAGTGATCGCAGTCCACCGACAACGCCACCCCTTCGGCAACGTCGGCCTCTGTGGCCGATCTAGGCGATTTCAGCACCACGACAGGTGGTGCGAAGACCACCCGCTGCGCCGCCCGTGCGGCCTTTGTGGCGATCCGGGTCGCCTTGTCGATCAGTGCCTGCAGATCGGTTACATCTGCGGCTTCCCACGGGGTTCCCCATGTCCCTGTCTCGGGTTTATCGCGGAACATCCTAAGTTGCACAAAGCCGGTTTCCGCATACCGGAACAGTGCATCACAAAAGGCGAAGATTTCCTCTCGCCGTGCGGTTAGCCCTTGATCCGATTCCCGGATTGGACTAAATAATGTTGTGTCAGACAATTCATTTATACCTCCATATCAAGCCCCGCCTGCCAGCGGGGCTAATTCTTTAACTGACCTTCCGCTCTAACCAGTCTATTAGGCTTTTCATTTCAAATATGCGCGTGTGGCCGAGCTTGACGAAAGGCAATCCCTGTTCCCTTGCCCATCTCTGAATAGTGGTACGGTGAACTCCGAACTTTTTACCCAATGCTGCCGCGCTGATATATTCGTGGCCTGCGATCTCGACTACGTCGACCATTGATTATCTCTCCCAAATTGCACCTCTCAAATACTATTTAGGTCAATCGTCGAAATTATCCACACCTTTCTCAGTAATATTTCTGATGTCGGTGATATTTGTTCATAATTGCTCGTCTATGCGGAATTTGTGCCATTTTAACCCGGGTAATTGCCGTTCCCATCGGAAGCTGGCTGCTATGCTGCCAGGTTCCTGGCAAGTAAAAAATGATATAATCATAGGAAATTCAACAGATTAGCCTATACCGACAGAGTCCGCGGGAGGCAAACTCCTTCTCTTTACCCGAAAAAAATAATGTAATCACAGAGAGAGTTTTCTTTTTTTACCTTTTAGGATTCTTTTCCTTGCTATACCTGCCAGGAAATATACAACAGCTTGAACACGCTAGCGTTTTAGTGATTTTTCTCTGCCAGGAAGCTGCCATTTGACCGCCAGCCGCCCGCCAGCTTCATGTACAGAGAGGGAAGGCATACCCTGGCTTGCCAGCCGAAGCGATCATCAGGCCCAACTTCCTCAGTTTGGAGTAAATCGCTCGCTGGAAGCCGCGGAAACGCTAGGGATACGACCGGGCACGCCAAGGTGTGGTGCTAAATCGGCCAGACGATTGCAATAGATATTGAGGAATTTGCTTGCGGCGGCCCAGAGAATCGTGGTGCTGGTACCGGAGAACAAAGGTGCCGCGCCATATTTGTCCGCGTCAAGAAGATTGGAGCCTACGAATACCTCTACCTCGTCGAGAACGCGCGCGAGGGCGGCCGCCACGTGCAGCGCGTCATCAAGGCGCTCGGCCGGCGCGATGAAGTTGAGGCCTCGGGGCTGATCGATGGGCTGATCGCCTCGGCGGCGCGCCATTCGCGCCGCTCGATCGTGTTGTCGAGTTTTTATCGCGGCGAATTGCCGGAGCTGCACCGCCTCAGCATCGGACCTGATCTGGTGTTCGGCTGGCTGTGGGCGGAAACAGGATGCCGCGACGTGCTCAAGAGCCTCGTCTCCGACCGGCGCTTTTCCTTTGATGTCGAGCGCGCCGTCTATCTCACGGTGCTGCACCGGCTGATGATCTCGGGCTCCGACCGCCATGCCAGCGACTGGCTGAGCCGGGTACGTGTGCCGGGCACCGATGGGCTCGATCTCGACCACGCCTATAAGGCGATGGCCTGGCTTGGCGAAGTCGACGCGGCCGGCCGCAGCACCGCCGAGGCCATCGAGGAGGCACTCTATCACCACCGCCAGCCGCTGTTCGGCGCCGTTTCGATCGCGTTTTTCGACACCACCAGTTTATGGTTCGAGGGGGCCGGCGGCGAGAGCCTAGGCCAGTACGGCCACTCCAAAGACTATCGCGGTCACCTGAAGCAGGTCGTGCTCGGCATCGTGCTTGACGACGCCGACCGGCCGATCGCGTCCTTTGTGATGCCCGGCAACACGGCCGACGTGACGCTGTTGTTGCCAGTAGTCAAACGGCTGCGCGAGCGCTTTGGGATCCTCGATGCTTGCATCGTTGCCGATCGCGGCATGATCAGTGCCGATACCATCGCCGCCCTCGAAGCCGAGAAGATCCAGTACATCCTCGGCGTGCGCGAACGCACCAGCCGCGAGGTGCGCACCGGGGTCATCGAGGATGATGGCCTCGCCGTGCCGCTCGTCATTCCCCGCCAGAAAGGCGAGACCGAACTGGCGATCCGGGAGACGACGATCGCCGGGCGGCGCTACATCATCTGCCGCAACGAGGAGGAAGCCAAAAAGGACGCCGCGGCGCGCGCCGAAATCGTCGCCGGTCTCGAGCGCAAGCTCGCCCAGGGCGACAAGGCGCTCGTCGCCAACAAGGGTTTTCGTCGCTTCCTGAAGACGCCCGCGGGCGGCGGCTTTGTCATCGACCGCGCCAAGATCGAGGCCGATACCCGGTTCGACGGTCTCTTCGTGCTGCGCACCAACACCAAGATCGCCGCGCTCCAGATCGTGTTGCGCTACCGCAATCTGCTGGCCGTGGAGGACGCCTTCAAAACCGCAAAGGCGCTGCTCGCCACCCGCCCGATCTTCCACAAAACCGACGCCGGCATCCGCGGCCACGTCTTCTGCACCTTCCTCGCCCTTGTCCTGCGCAAGGAGCTTTTCGACCGGCTCGCCGCCCGTCGCAGCCGGCTCGAATGGCAGCGCATCGTCGACGATCTTGTCGACCTCAGCGAAATCGATGTCGAACAGGATGGTCGCCGGGCGCGCCTGCGCACCGCGCCAGGCCCGACCATCGACCCGATCTGCCGCGCTATCGGCCTCACCCTTCCGCCGGTCTTCCAGGAGATGCCGCCCGCCGCCTGAACCCAAAACCGTGGTGCCTAAAACTTAAAATGGCTTGCAACCCATTGAGTTACCATGCTGTTCAAAATCAAACTGCGGAACTTGGGTCAGGGCGGAGCTTTGCACCGATGCCTGTGCAATGGGAGTGGACACGGGCAAACCAACATCTCCCCGATCAGGTCGATCCGGACGACGAAAAAGACGAGGGGCTTTCTCCCGAGATGGAGATCATCAAGGGATGCCATCACCGCGACACCAGCATATATATCAGGGTGAACGAGAGAAGCCTATATTAATGCTTCGTCTTTTTTCATCTTCAGAAATACTTTGACAATCATGGCTTGAACTTCATAGAGCACCTATATATATGATGATTACCCGATGGAGCATAGCTCGTCTTAAGCCTATGGCGGGCAACAAGTTCGTCTCAAAATCTATGGCGAGCACGCTCCATCGGGCCTCGTTTGCTCAGATCGCTTTTCTGTTATTGGTGATGCATTCAATCGTAGGCGACCAGGGCCTCCGTGATCGGGTTAGCTCGTCCGTCACAGGGTAGGGGAGCAGACGATGAAGGTGCTTCTGACGGGAGGTGCCGGGGATCTCGGCCAGACCCTCGTGCCTATGTTGCTCAAAGCAGCGGGATTGTGCCTGGATAGAAATAGGCCGAGGCGACGCGGTGCGAGTCAGCAGCATTGTCGATACGGTTGCGGTTGGCTCCTGAAGTTCAATATGCGTGTTAGAACGACCTCCTCGTCCGGTTCACGCCGAAGACCCTTACCGCCGCCAACTCGATCCGCTGAAAAATGCGCAGCGAAGTTTTCTCTTGATGGAGGGGGGCGATCGATACAGATGGCTTTTATGGACGCCATCAAACCACCACCGAAACGTCTGCGCAGGATTCGGAAGCCTGAAAAACGATGCTACGAACTTGCCGGCCTTGCAGTCCTGGAAGATGCTGCGCTGACTCTTGTTCATGGCGTCCGTCTCTGCCACATAGGCGAAAGCATCATTCCGATCGATCACGCATGGATTTATGACCCATCAGACGACACAGTTTTTGACACGACGGATCACCGATGGCATGCGGCCAGCGAGTATCCTGGTGTTGAGCGTGTTCGTTACACCCAATATGAAGCGACCTGCGTTGGGTCTGCGCATTGGGGACCTTGGGATAAATGACCGTCCCAAAAAAACGCGTCATGATATAGGCGAGGCGGCACCATCGCCGCCTTCCCCTCATTTGGGTTCCGTCTCACAAAGGCTTGCCCTACTGGGCTAATTTCTGGCCCAATTAATTATGTCTCACAAGAATAGTACTTCTATTTCTGGTACAATTCGACCACAATGTCTCAGATGCAACTGAGACGGAGATTGAATTGCGAGTTGGCTATGGACGCACGAGCACATTCGACCAACAGGCCGGGTTTGACGCCCAGCTTCGAGATCTGACCGCCACTGGATGTCACAAGATCTTCAGCGAGCAGGTTTCGGCGATCGGCAAACGACCGCAACTCACCGCGGGTCTCGACTTCATACGCGAGGGCGACACTCTGGTCGTGGCGAAGCTGGATCGATTGGCGATATCGACGCAACATCTGCTTGAAATCCTCGATCAGGTGAAGGCGAAAGGTGCCGATCTCTGCGTCCTAAATTTGGGAGCCGACACGAGCACGGCAACCGGTCGCTTGATGTTCACGGTAATTGCCGCTGTCGGGGCTTTCGAGCGGGAAATGATGTTGGAACGGCAGCGTGAGGGCATCCTCAAGGCAAAGACCGAAGGGAAATACAAGGGTCGCAAGCCGACAGCGCGCGCCAAAGCCGCCGAGGTCATGGCGTTACGATCCGAGGGCGTGCGTCCGGTCGATATCGCCCGCCGGTTAGGAATCGGACGGGCGAGTGTATATCGGGTCTTGGGAGAGCCGACCGGACCGGCGTGACCGGAACGCCGCCACCACGGTCAGGTTTCGATCAAGATCGCCCGAACCTACAAGATCCACTATGTCGCGGCTTCCCTTTATGGAGTACGACCATAACGGCGTAAGCAGAAACTTACGCCGAGAGGGCCGGCCCTCAGGGGATGAACTGGCCGGCAGTGAATTCTCATTCGCGGTGTGGTCCCGCGATCCAAAAACGAAAATAGACCACCAGGCAAAATCTGAGATCAGATTAAGGCGTCTCCATATGGATAACGCGAGCCATTACCACCCCTGCGGTTCCGCCTCTATTTGGACCCATAGACGGCAGTCATGCCCGAAAACAGTCTACAGAACATAAGTCACGTATAAACCCGCATTCTGAGGTAGTACCAGACAGACTGAAGAAATTATCTGTTGTACTATTGGCGGCAATGATTTTTGATATAGATCTTATTTATGTAATCGTTATTCATGAAAGTTTCTCCAAAATGCGTTCCCATCTCCGCGCTGTTATCAAATTTCTTCGCAAAGTCGGTGCTCGCGATGTGCGTATCGAGTACGGCGGAAAGCATACCCGTTGCTACTACTGTTGGCTGGACAAAGAATCCTTTTATGTGCTACCGAATACCCCTAGTGGATCGAATCTAACACTTGGTACCCGCGGTTGGCGGCGGCGATGATGCGGTCGGGGTGGCGGTCCAGGTGAACGGCTTTGGACTGTGGTTGTGTTGGGCAAGGTAACGGTTGATCGCGGCCTGGAGGTCGACGAGGGAGTGAAACACGCCGCGTTGCAATCGCCGGCGGGTTAGCTTGGCAAAAAAGCCCTCGACGGCGTTGAGCCAGGATGCCGAGGTGGGGGTGAAGTGGAACGTCCAGCGCGGGTGCCGGGCCAGCCAAGCCCTGACTTTGGGGTGCTTGTGGCTGCCGTAATTGTCAAGGATCACGTGGACCAGTCGGCCGGCTGGGATGTCGCGCTCGAGGCGATTGAGAAAGCGCAGGAATTCCTGGTGCCGGTGGCGCTGCATGCACTGCCCGATGACCGTGCCGTCGAGCACATTGAGGGCGGCAAACAGGGTGGTCGTGCCGTTGCGGATATAATCATGGGTCATTGTCCCGGCGCGGCCTTGCTTGATCGGCAACCCCGGCTGAGTGCGGTCGAGCGCCTGGATCTGGCTCTTCTCATCGACCGACAGCACCAGGCTGTGCGCCGGAGGGTCGACGTAAAGGCCCACGACATCGCGCAGCCTGGCGGCAAACTGCGGGTCGCGGCTGAGTTTGAAGACCTGCAACCGATGCGGGGCGAGACCATGGGCGCGCCAGATCTTTTGCACGGTGCTGACCGCCAGCCCCATGGCGTCGGCCATCGCGCGGCTCGTCCAATGGGTGGTCTCGCCGGGTGGCGCGCCGAGCGTGAGCGCGATCAATCGCCCGACGACCGGCTCGGGGATCGGCGCTTTGCCGGGCTTGCGCGTCTTGTCGTGCAACAGGCCATCGACCCCCGCCTCCATGAAGCGGCGCTGCCAGCGCCACACGCAGGGTTTCGACACGCCGGCCCGGCGCATCACCTCGGCGGTGCCGCAGCCTTCTGCCGTGGCCAGGATGATCCGCGCTCGCCACACATGCTTCTGGACAGCATTGCGATCGCCCACCACTGCCTCAAGCCGCTCCCGATCCCCCGGCCCAAGCCGGACTTCAACATCGCTGCGCATCGCAGCATCATGACGCAAAAGCTCGACTGAGGGAATCTTGTGTTTCGGTCATACCACTAGCGATTCCTATCATTGCCAGCGGAACGCTATCAGCGACCTCCGCCGCATCCTCCGGCTCCGGCGACGCTAAACTTCATGGCTGTGGGTTGTTTAAGCGTTCTTTGCCTTCTCCCGAACGAAGACCGCTAGTGGATCGAATTTAACACTTGGTACCCGCGGTTGGCGGCGGCGATGATGCGGTCGGGGTCGGCGGTCCAGGTGAACGGCTTTGGACTGTGGTTGTGTTGGGCAAGGTAACGGTTGATCGCGGCCTGGAGGTCGACGAGGGAGTGAAACACGCCGCGTTGCAATCGCCGGCGGGTTAGCTTGGCAAAAAAGCCCTCGACGGCGTTGAGCCAGGATGCCGAGGTGGGGGTGAAGTGGAACGTCCAGCGCGGGTGCCGGGCCAGCCAAGCCCTGACTTTGGGGTGCTTGTGGCTGCCGTAATTGTCAAGGATCACGTGGACCAGTCGGCCGGCTGGGATGTCGCGCTCGAGGCGATTGAGAAAGCGCAGGAATTCCTGGTGCCGGTGGCGCTGCATGCACTGCCCGATGACCGTGCCGTCGAGCACATTGAGGGCGGCAAACAGGGTGGTCGTGCCGTTGCGGATATAATCATGGGTCATTGTCCCGGCGCGGCCTTGCTTGATCGGCAACCCCGGCTGAGTGCGGTCGAGCGCCTGGATCTGGCTCTTCTCATCGACCGACAGCACCAGGCTGTGCGCCGGAGGGTCGACGTAAAGGCCCACGACATCGCGCAGCCTGGCGGCAAACTGCGGGTCGCGGCTGAGTTTGAAGACCTGCAACCGATGCGGGGCGAGACCATGGGCGCGCCAGATCTTTTGCACGGTGCTGACCGCCAGCCCCATGGCGTCGGCCATCGCGCGGCTCGTCCAATGGGTGGTCTCGCCGGGTGGCGCGCCGAGCGTGAGCGCGATCAATCGCCCGACGACCGGCTCGGGGATCGGCGCTTTGCCGGGCTTGCGCGTCTTGTCGTGCAACAGGCCATCGACCCCCGCCTCCATGAAGCGGCGCTGCCAGCGCCACACGCAGGGTTTCGACACGCCGGCCCGGCGCATCACCTCGGCGGTGCCGCAGCCTTCTGCCGTGGCCAGGATGATCCGCGCTCGCCACACATGCTTCTGGACAGCATTGCGATCGCCCACCACTGCCTCAAGCCGCTCCCGATCCCCCGGCCCAAGCCGGACTTCAACATCGCTGCGCATCGCAGCATCATGACGCAAAAGCTCGACTGAGGGAATCTTGTGTTTCGGTCATACCACTAGTGTTTCTAGGCTGAACTGTGAGCCGCCGATCTAAGCGGTGCTAATCTGACCGGGGCTAGCCATCGCCGTCCTGCGAACGCCCGGAATTGGCGCTCTAGAACTCGCTTGGCGTGCGTCTTTGCCCTTCTGGAGCCTGTCAAGAACACGGTATGGCCTGACGGCCTTTAAGAAAAACAGCGACCGACAGCGACGCGGCCATGGGCGTCCTGTGCAGGACGGGGAAAACCGGCCAGAGGTGATTTTGTTCCTCGCGGGAATTGCGCCTTTGAGTGTGTCCATGATCGGGTAAGCTCGTCCGTCACAAGGTAGGGAGCAGACAATGAAGGTGCTTCTGACGGGGGGGGCGGGAGATCTCGGCCAAACTCTCGCACCCATGTTGCTGAGCAAAGGGCATACACCGGTCATTCTGGATGTTCGAGCCCCACGGGATTTAAAACTCAACGCGATATTTATCCAGGGGTCTATTCTGGATCGGTCACACTTGGGGGAATTCTTTGCCGGTTGCGATTGCATTGTCCACATAGCGGCTTGGCACGGTATCCACGAAGCTCGTGGCATTAAAAAAGCTTACGACTTCTTCGATCTTAATGTGCGCGGCACCTTCGAGGTTTTCGAGGCTGCCCTTTCACAGGGCATCGACAAGATCGTATTCATTTCCACAACCAGTGTTCACAGGCCGGATACAAGATACGGGAGCAGCAAGATTCTGGCCGAACATATCGTGGAGGATTATAGAAGATACCGTAATATGAACGTGATCACCCTTCGCCCGCGAGCCTTCATTCCATTTTGGAACCACGATGCCTACGCTAATTATATCGATTGGGCACGATGGTTTTGGAGGGGAGCAGTTCACATTGATGATGTTGCTTCAGCGGTTATCCAGAGCATGGAGCTCATTTCACGACAACATCTCGATCGGTCCCTTATACTTACCCTTGACAGCGCATATGAATACACAGACGCGGATCTTGATCATTGGGATGCCGATGGTGCCGGCTCTACATTTAAAAAATACTATTTTGAATATTACGATCTGGCGATCTCTTACGGGCTCGACCCGACCCTAAAGCCAACCAAGCTGGATATTTCCGAGACAGTTCGGTGGTTGGGCTATAAACCGTCTTTTAGCCTGAAGACCTTGTTAGCGGAACTGGCAGCCTACGGCGATAGCGGACCACCGCAGCCTAGTTAAGCCGGCCTGATCTGGGGCGCGAACCATTCGGCGAGGGAGGGAAAAAGTGACCGCGACAGCGATCAGTGGAGTTGAAGCGAATTTGCTTGATCTGTTTCAGACCCTCGGGATTGAGCAGGCCATATCGCGGCTGGTAGGCCTCCGGTAGTAACCGACTGGCATGGTTTGGCGATGAGATTACTTTTCAGGAAGGGAGTGCCGAGGCGATCCCGCTTCCCGAAAACAGTGTCGATGTCGCGCTCTCTTTCACGGTAATGGAAGAAGGCGACGCCGACCGGATGCTAGCCGAACTGGTGCGGGTGACCAAACCCGGCGGACGGGTCGCCGCCATCGTTCGTGCTACCGACATGCCGTCGTGGGTGAACGTACGGCTCAGTTCCGGCGTTCGTGCCAAGGCGGATCAGCCCGGAATGGCTAGTGGCGGTGCCGCCGCAGATGGGTGCGCCGACACCAGCCTAATCAGCGTTTTGATGCAGCGGGACTGACCCGGCTGACCTGCTTTCCGCAGTTCACCGTGGCAAGCGATGAAGAGGTCTCAAAGATTACCATCGTCAAGCAGCGGATACTGGCAACCCTCACTGGAGACGAAGCCGCCGAATGGCATGCTGCCCTCGCTCAGGCCGAGGCTGATGGCACGTTCTTTATCGCATCGCCCCACCACTGCGCGGTGGGTATTAAGCCTTATTAGCGGTCGTCGCTTACCCATGAGATCTGCGATTGGCGCAGTGGTGAAGAACGCCAGCCCCGGTCTAACCGGGTCGATACCTATCAATGTTGAACCCCCAGGTCGTCGGTACTCCAAATCCGTTCTTAACCAGAAAGCAATTAAATCTTGATGTCCTCGCGCCGCTCATAGTTGCGCGCATCCAAGCCGGATATCTGGGAAGCAATAATGCCTACTACCACCGTAAGGGCGCAGACAGCGGAATATAAGAGACCGAAAAGCCGAATCGCGCTGGGAAAATATCAAAGAGAGGGGTTATTAACGGAGGTATTTTGACCATTATCGTGCAATTGCAAAAAACAATAAGGCACTTCTTAACCAAAAGCTGCCGCGGAAAGTTTTCCAAGCATTGTTGCATGACATTGGGAGCGTGTTGCTGGAGCAGACAAAGGACCTCTCTGTCAACCCCGGACCCGTCCGCGATTTCCTTGAACTCAACCAGCTACCGCCATCGCTTGCTCCCTTGCTCCCACCGGATTTTAGAGCATTTTGCCTGGCTCTAAATGCGCTCAAACCCAACTTCCTCAGTTTGGAGTAAATCGCTCGCTGGAAGCCGCGGAAACGCTAGGGATACGACCGGGCACGCCAAGGTGTGGTGCTAAATCGGCCAGACGATTGCAATAGATATTGAGGAATTTGCTTGCGGCGGCCCAGAGAATCGTGGTGCTGGTACCGGAGAACAAAGGTGCCGCGCCATATTTGTCCGCGTCAAGAAGATTGGAGCCTACGAATACCTCTACCTCGTCGAGAACGCGCGCGAGGGCGGCCGCCACGTGCAGCGCGTCATCAAGGCGCTCGGCCGGCGCGATGAAGTTGAGGCCTCGGGGCTGATCGATGGGCTGATCGCCTCGGCGGCGCGCCATTCGCGCCGCTCGATCGTGTTGTCGAGTTTTTATCGCGGCGAATTGCCGGAGCTGCACCGCCTCAGCATCGGACCTGATCTGGTGTTCGGCTGGCTGTGGGCGGAAACAGGATGCCGCGACGTGCTCAAGAGCCTCGTCTCCGACCGGCGCTTTTCCTTTGATGTCGAGCGCGCCGTCTATCTCACGGTGCTGCACCGGCTGATGATCTCGGGCTCCGACCGCCATGCCAGCGACTGGCTGAGCCGGGTACGTGTGCCGGGCACCGATGGGCTCGATCTCGACCACGCCTATAAGGCGATGGCCTGGCTTGGCGAAGTCGACGCGGCCGGCCGCAGCACCGCCGAGGCCATCGAGGAGGCACTCTATCACCACCGCCAGCCGCTGTTCGGCGCCGTTTCGATCGCGTTTTTCGACACCACCAGTTTATGGTTCGAGGGGGCCGGCGGCGAGAGCCTAGGCCAGTACGGCCACTCCAAAGACTATCGCGGTCACCTGAAGCAGGTCGTGCTCGGCATCGTGCTTGACGACGCCGACCGGCCGATCGCGTCCTTTGTGATGCCCGGCAACACGGCCGACGTGACGCTGTTGTTGCCAGTAGTCAAACGGCTGCGCGAGCGCTTTGGGATCCTCGATGCTTGCATCGTTGCCGATCGCGGCATGATCAGTGCCGATACCATCGCCGCCCTCGAAGCCGAGAAGATCCAGTACATCCTCGGCGTGCGCGAACGCACCAGCCGCGAGGTGCGCACCGGGGTCATCGAGGATGATGGCCTCGCCGTGCCGCTCGTCATTCCCCGCCAGAAAGGCGAGACCGAACTGGCGATCCGGGAGACGACGATCGCCGGGCGGCGCTACATCATCTGCCGCAACGAGGAGGAAGCCAAAAAGGACGCCGCGGCGCGCGCCGAAATCGTCGCCGGTCTCGAGCGCAAGCTCGCCCAGGGCGACAAGGCGCTCGTCGCCAACAAGGGTTTTCGTCGCTTCCTGAAGACGCCCGCGGGCGGCGGCTTTGTCATCGACCGCGCCAAGATCGAGGCCGATACCCGGTTCGACGGTCTCTTCGTGCTGCGCACCAACACCAAGATCGCCGCGCTCCAGATCGTGTTGCGCTACCGCAATCTGCTGGCCGTGGAGGACGCCTTCAAAACCGCAAAGGCGCTGCTCGCCACCCGCCCGATCTTCCACAAAACCGACGCCGGCATCCGCGGCCACGTCTTCTGCACCTTCCTCGCCCTTGTCCTGCGCAAGGAGCTTTTCGACCGGCTCGCCGCCCGTCGCAGCCGGCTCGAATGGCAGCGCATCGTCGACGATCTTGTCGACCTCAGCGAAATCGATGTCGAACAGGATGGTCGCCGGGCGCGCCTGCGCACCGCGCCAGGCCCGACCATCGACCCGATCTGCCGCGCTATCGGCCTCACCCTTCCGCCGGTCTTCCAGGAGATGCCGCCCGCCGCCTGAACCCAAAACCGTGGTGCCTAAAACTTAAAATGGCTTGCAACCCATTGAGTTACCATGCTGTTCAAAATCAAACTGCGGAACTTGGGTCAAACAATGGGTTGCAGCGGAACAACAGGCTACAGACCGTTTTCTCCTGGGAGGCAAACGCCCGCAATGAACTACGAGCGATTGCAGGATCGTGCATAGCGACGGCGAAAAGCCTCGACGGCGACTGCGAATTACATCACCCGGTCCGAGACGGCAGACCGCCAATACCGCTATGTCAAGAGGCACACGATGAAATCGAAAGGCAGCAGTCGAGAGCCGATGCGTCGTCCGATCCAAATTTTCTGATCATTTCCAAGATCCGCCACCAGAATAACAATTCCTGGAGAAATCTCAGAAGGGGGTGTCTGGAACTATTAGGAGAAAAAGTAAATCACTCGACACCAGCGGTGGGCGCAGGAGCGCGGGCTTTCGCTCGGAAAGTGTCAAACGCGACGGGTTTGCGCTTCGAACAGATTATCGATTTCTTGGACTTAAACGAACTCGGGCTGGAATAGCTCGTCGACCAGCAGGGACTGAAAGTGATGCCCCAGGTCCTCAGTAAATCAGAAATGGATGGGCTCGAACAACTGCCGATCACGATTAAAGCCTACAATCCGACGCCGGGACAACGATCTACGCATCCCTTTTCGAAAAGTCCACCTTTCAGGAAGTATCGGCCTGACGAGCTGCGGAAACAACAGTCCAACCTACCACGTACGATTTGGTTTTCTGAACAGCTCAAGGCGGTGTATCGGGATCTCGGGCGAGCAGTGCCCTACGCATTTCGGACGGATGACGGCACCCCTCGATCGATGGATGCGGGTTGCTTGGGGCATCTTCTGAACCGTGAACGCCCTGAGTTTCGAGCGAACCTGGACCCGGATGGCTTCATCGAAACTGTCGAGCTAATTGAGTCTCCGGGCGGGCACGATCGTCCTCTTTCTGTATCGGATACACGGTCGCGCCCACCGAACACGGCTACCGGCGTTGACACCGGCACAGAAGTGGAGCCGATGTCCGGTCCCAACCCGGCTGCGGAGATCGTGCATATTCCAGAGTTTCCGGTCGACATCGATCCTGAGCAGCCAGTCGATGAGCGTCGTCGTGAGGCATCTCTACGGGTCATTCGTGAGGGCGCGAAGGAGTTTAGGAAGGATCAGATTAGGATCTGGAGAGGACAATGCATCGTGACGGGCACTTCGACGAAAACAGTTCTCGATGGTGCTCATATCTTTCGATACCTTGGGGAACATACAAACTACCCAGTAAATGGACTACTGCTGCGAACCGACATTCATTGCCTGTTCGATGCGCATATGATCAGCATCTCGATGGAGGCCAACCAGATCGTAGTTCACGTTTCGCCCAAACTGCGGGAGAGCGAGTATTGGAATTACAATGAAAAGCACATCACCCTGCCGAGGGGACATTCACTGGCAGTTAGGGGCGATGTTTCACTTGACGTTCCCACCAACAAGCATTAGATATAGGTCGATCAAGGGGATCGGCCATGCCAGATGCGATCAGTCGACGACTGTCAAAGGATAGGCGACAAGCACAACTTGTTTTCACAGAAACGACAGTCGATGTCGATGCTTTGAAGGCAATCATCTCTGCGCTAGGAGAGTTGCGCAGCGCAATGCTGCCTGAAGAGCCTGGCGAATTCGTTCCGCCCCAACCTGTTCTGGCGATATCTGACCCTCCGTGGACTGCGGAGCCGGAGCAGTTTGATGAGTGTATTCTTTTGCACCTGCGTGATCCACGGTTTGGCTGGCTGAGTTACAGCCTACCAAAATCGTCGGCAGCGAAATTGGGAACTCATCTTCTGACTCTTGCGCGGGCCAAAACTCCTGCAACGAAGCCAAATTAGATCCCACATGCGATAACCGCATCGGATGATTAACCATGCACTCTCACCTTTCTGCCGCCCATTTCCATAGCGAAGAAGCCGCCTACGAATACGTCGAGGCACGTCTTTGGCCTAATGGTCCAGTCTGCCCCCACTGCGGCGCGACGAAGGAACATGTCGGGCGGCTTCAGGGTAGGACCAACCGCGTCGGTCTTTGCAAATGCTACGCCTGCCGCAAGCCTTTTACCGTCAAAATCGGTACTGTGTTCGAGTTGAGCCATGTGCCGATGCGCGTGTGGCTGCAGGCCATCTACCTGTTCTGCAGCAGCAAGAAGGGTATCAGCACCCGCCAGCTTCAGCGCACCTTCGGGTGTGGGCTGAAGACTGCATGGTTCCTCGGGCATCGTGTCCGCGAAGCCATGACTGAGTTGGGGATTGCTTCTCCTGCTGGCTCGCTCGGCGGCTTAAATCAGGTAGTTGAAATCGACGAAACTTATGTCGGCGGCCGGGCAGCTAATCGGAAAGGCAAAATCCCGCCCAAGGCGATCATGCTCGCGTTGGTCGAGCGGGATGGACGTGTGCGCAGCTTCCATGTTGAGAACGTGACCGCGCAGACCTTGAAGCCGATCATCGTCGAGAACGTCCACAAGGCAACATTCGTCATGACTGACGAAAGCCCGGTTTATCCTGCCATCGGTCGCGAGTTTGCTGGCCACGGGACTGTCAATCACTCGATTGAGGAGTACGTTCGCGCCCAATTCTGGCATACCAACACGGTCGAAAACTTCTTCTCGATCTTCAAGCGCGGCGTGTTCGGTTGCTACTTCCATGTCTCGGAAGCGCATCTGCACCGCTATGCCGCTGAGTTCGACTTTCGGCACAACCATCGCATCGCGCTTGGGATCGATGATCTTGCACGAGCCGATCGTGCCCTTGTTGGAGCGAAAGGCAAACGCCTGACCTATGCGACGTCTCGCAGCCGCAGGGCGGGCGAACCGCCGTTCTAAGCCGGTTGGCGGGGGCAAGCGATGACGCCCGCCCCCGCCGTCGCTATCCTGTGTGTTGCCACACATCACAGGAGCGAGACTCTATGACGGCCGATCCGTTTAACAGCAACAGCTTGTTTGCGATGGTTCTGTTGCCGCATCTCATCGCCAAACTCGTCAATCGCCGCGTTCTGCCCGCTTCGGATGTCGCCGAAGCGGCCGATGAGGCGCTTTTGCAGCTGGAGGAATGGCAGGGGGCTTTCCCGGATCGACCGAGGGACTTTGAACTTGCACGTTCCTTGCTTGATCAGCTCGTAAGAGATTACCGAAATGGCGGTCGATGAGCCGAGCCGCGGGAGATCGCGTCAAAAGTTGCTTGTACTGGGCGGCGCGATCAACGCGTTCTTGGCGTGCGGCTTTAGCCATAGCGGTGTATCCTGGATGCCATGCCTCGCAAGCCCAAGCCACCACCCGACGATCCCGAGCAATCAAAACGCTTCATCGAGATGGCACGCGAGGTTGGGGCGGAGCAACCCAGCCCCGATTTCGAGCGCGTATTCCGAAAGGTAGTAGAGCAGCCCAAGGGATCACCTAAGCCTTCGGGTCGCCGTTCTCGTCGCAGCGAGAAGCCAGCTTCGTCATGAAGCCCCTTACTGCGACGAAGACATGCTCCGCTTCCTCCACCGTGTATTTGTTGGCAGGGTGCATAGTTGAGTTCCGCCACGGGTTCTTGACCGCGTCCAGTGACGCATAGAGCGAATTGAATATCTCCCCGTCGCCAGCACTCCGCGCCGCAACGGTCGGCCACTTAGCGTCAATCCCGTCGCGCACCTTTTTCAGCACCGCGCCCCAACTGCGATCGGCCGGCTGGATCGGATCGGGAATGCCGAGACAGCGAGCTGTAGCGCGCACCGCAATCTCCATGAGCCGCATTAGATGAAAGACCGCCGCTGTCGCCCGATTAAGGGCGAGGCATTTTGCCGACTTATCAAGCTCATAAGCACTCGTCACAAATTTCACCGCCACATCTTGCCCGAAATGGGGTGTAGTAGGCTCATAATATTCTTGTTCCTGTCTTTCGAGAACTAATAGCTTACGAAGCGATAATTCTCGGCGCAGCGTGTTGTTAATCTCATCAATGTTCTCCTGAACATGCCCCCATGTCCGCAACTGATTATCGATTTGATGTCGAAGTTCTCGGACAGCTAACAATGTTACGTGCGCCGACAGTATTGTAAGATGCGGTATTAGTTCATCTAGGCCCGGTATAACAAGTCCGGTCTGTTGTCCAAGCAACTCATCTTTGTAAAATATTCTCGTTGTCCTTTTAGTATCTCCCATGCTAACGCCAGAGATGAAAGAAGATAGTCTGGCTAGTAGCGTCGTTGCCTTTAAAAATAAGTCCCCTTCAAGCTCGTACATTTCCCACAGGCTCCGCAGCCCGTGAAAAGGACAGTCCCACCACGACGGGCTGAGCGCGTTCATGCGGCATCCGAGCCGCAAGTGGCATCATACCCCTGGCGTGTGGGGATGCAAAGTGAAACATCGCCCAGTTAGGTATGTAGAATACCATTATCGAGCCTTCGTCAGGAAAGCCAATATGGGAACGGGATTAGAGGCTCGACCCATGATGGAATATCGGCCTATGAGAATAGGAGAGTGGCGTTGAGGCTTACACTATCGGAAGATGTTTCGACTTCTTGAGTTCGTCGATCACGGTCTGGAGCTTATCTGCCATCCCGTCAGCCAGGGCCTTTGCCTTTCCCTCGATACGCCGGATGTTATCCGGGGATGCGTCGTCGAAATCCTCATTCACCGCGTTCGGGTCCCGCTTTGGGTTGACCCCCAGTGAGATATCAAATCGGTATTGTGCGACCCCGGGCATTTGCTCGATTTCGTAGCAAGTCGTATCTCCGCTGCCGTCGAACAGAACGTTGAGGATCGGGCGAGCCCAATGTACCAGGCCCCAATCCTTTGCTTCACTGTAGGGGATGGGCCGTTCGAGCGAGCCAGTCCCGAGAGACACGATCATAAAATTTTTGGCGTCGGGGAATACGCGATAGGCAGCCACCAGGGCACACATCGCGGGGTTGTTCGCAAAGACGCCTCCGTCGATCATACCGAACTGATCACCGGCATGGTTCTGGATCAATGCCGGCGGGAAGTAGGTCGGAGCCGCCGAGGTTGCCCGCGCGATGTCACGAAGCCTGAAATTCAGTTTGTCGGGAATGTCTCCGGGATCGATCTTCGAGCCATTGGCTTTCCAACTTTTGAAGAGATATGGAGCCCTCGGCGCGAGGATACCCAACCCGTCACCCGGCTGCTCGTATGGAAGCTGAATGGCGTAGCTCGGCACCAGTAGCTCGGCTCCATTTACCTCTGACAGCCAAGTGTCTCCGAGTTGCTCGGCCAAGATGGCCTCAAAAGGACTGGGATCGTAGTCGGGGTTGCTGAGGCCGTCGATCGTCGTCACCTTGTCCCAAAGGGATCGGTGAAAGATCTCGCCGCCGCGATCCGCATAAAGCTGGGCCATCTCGCTGGCCTTTTTCCCCTTCACCAAACCGCAACCGATAATCCCACCGGTCGAAGTGCCAGCAATCAAATGGAATAGTTCGGTCGCAGGTGTCGCGGTCGCCTCTTCGATCCGCTGCAAGATCCGGGCGGGAATGATCCCGCGAATGCCTCCGCCATCGATGCTGAGGATACGGACGATCTCGTCTAACCCAAGTTCCGCAGTTTGATTTTGAACAGCATGGTAACTCAATGGGTTGCAAGCCATTTTAAGTTTTAGGCACCACGGTTTTGGGTTCAGGCGGCGGGCGGCATCTCCTGGAAGACCGGCGGAAGGGTGAGGCCGATAGCGCGGCAGATCGGGTCGATGGTCGGGCCTGGCGCGGTGCGCAGGCGCGCCCGGCGACCATCCTGTTCGACATCGATTTCGCTGAGGTCGACAAGATCGTCGACGATGCGCTGCCATTCGAGCCGGCTGCGACGGGCGGCGAGCCGGTCGAAAAGCTCCTTGCGCAGGACAAGGGCGAGGAAGGTGCAGAAGACGTGGCCGCGGATGCCGGCGTCGGTTTTGTGGAAGATCGGGCGGGTGGCGAGCAGCGCCTTTGCGGTTTTGAAGGCGTCCTCCACGGCCAGCAGATTGCGGTAGCGCAACACGATCTGGAGCGCGGCGATCTTGGTGTTGGTGCGCAGCACGAAGAGACCGTCGAACCGGGTATCGGCCTCGATCTTGGCGCGGTCGATGACAAAGCCGCCGCCCGCGGGCGTCTTCAGGAAGCGACGAAAACCCTTGTTGGCGACGAGCGCCTTGTCGCCCTGGGCGAGCTTGCGCTCGAGACCGGCGACGATTTCGGCGCGCGCCGCGGCGTCCTTTTTGGCTTCCTCCTCGTTGCGGCAGATGATGTAGCGCCGCCCGGCGATCGTCGTCTCCCGGATCGCCAGTTCGGTCTCGCCTTTCTGGCGGGGAATGACGAGCGGCACGGCGAGGCCATCATCCTCGATGACCCCGGTGCGCACCTCGCGGCTGGTGCGTTCGCGCACGCCGAGGATGTACTGGATCTTCTCGGCTTCGAGGGCGGCGATGGTATCGGCACTGATCATGCCGCGATCGGCAACGATGCAAGCATCGAGGATCCCAAAGCGCTCGCGCAGCCGTTTGACTACTGGCAACAACAGCGTCACGTCGGCCGTGTTGCCGGGCATCACAAAGGACGCGATCGGCCGGTCGGCGTCGTCAAGCACGATGCCGAGCACGACCTGCTTCAGGTGACCGCGATAGTCTTTGGAGTGGCCGTACTGGCCTAGGCTCTCGCCGCCGGCCCCCTCGAACCATAAACTGGTGGTGTCGAAAAACGCGATCGAAACGGCGCCGAACAGCGGCTGGCGGTGGTGATAGAGTGCCTCCTCGATGGCCTCGGCGGTGCTGCGGCCGGCCGCGTCGACTTCGCCAAGCCAGGCCATCGCCTTATAGGCGTGGTCGAGATCGAGCCCATCGGTGCCCGGCACACGTACCCGGCTCAGCCAGTCGCTGGCATGGCGGTCGGAGCCCGAGATCATCAGCCGGTGCAGCACCGTGAGATAGACGGCGCGCTCGACATCAAAGGAAAAGCGCCGGTCGGAGACGAGGCTCTTGAGCACGTCGCGGCATCCTGTTTCCGCCCACAGCCAGCCGAACACCAGATCAGGTCCGATGCTGAGGCGGTGCAGCTCCGGCAATTCGCCGCGATAAAAACTCGACAACACGATCGAGCGGCGCGAATGGCGCGCCGCCGAGGCGATCAGCCCATCGATCAGCCCCGAGGCCTCAACTTCATCGCGCCGGCCGAGCGCCTTGATGACGCGCTGCACGTGGCGGCCGCCCTCGCGCGCGTTCTCGACGAGGTAGAGGTATTCGTAGGCTCCAATCTTCTTGACGCGGACAAATATGGCGCGGCACCTTTGTTCTCCGGTACCAGCACCACGATTTTCTGGGCCGCCGCAAGCAAATTCCTCAATATCTATTGCAATCGTCTGGCCGATTTAGCACCACACCTTGGCGTGCCCGGTCGTATCCCTAGCGTTTCCGCGGCTTCCAGCGAGCGATTTACTCCAAACTGAGGAAGTTGGGTCTAACATGGCTCCTTCCCTCCCGTCGCGTGGTCGATTGACATTGAGGGGCGAGTTGTCTCGCGCCAACCGATTCACAAATTAATCATTGCGCTCGGGTCTGCGCTACGAGTGTGATCTACTTCACATTCGGCAAAATCGATTCGGGCATCTTCCCCTCAGCCCGATGCTGTTCGGTTGCGCCTCTCGCTAGGGGCGCGAGCAGCGGCTCGCACAGCGACCAGAAAGATGCCTCGGCGGTATTTACTTCTTATTGAACGATAATCAGGTAAAGGGGCGCACTGCTGAAATCTCATGGGGGAATCAAATGACCGACGAGAGTTCCGAGGCTGTCAAAATCCGCCCCGCGCCGAACGGAAAATTCTATTGCGTGAGTAAGCGGGGAGAGACAATTTGCCTGCCGAACGGGAGCCTTCGCTATTTTGCCACTGAACATGAGGCTCGCGCGTTCATGGTTGACGGAGAAGCCGTCGCGATAGATGTCGCGGCCTAGCTGAATTGCAGCCGAAAGGACGAAAGCCCAGCAACGGCTCATCAATCAGATACGCTGCGACGCATATTTCGATCGATCAGGAAGAATGCCAACCGATGCGGGGGTGCTGACCGCCCATTCCTTTACCTGGTCGCTCGCATCCGTTGGCGACGATGTTTCGCCTTCAGCTTCGATTTTCTTTTATTCGCTCGGACTGCCGTACTCGATTTGAGGGTCTTCATCAATTTCGTCTCCACCTCAGCCATCGGGTCTCGCGACGACCCGCCACCGGCCTTTTCTACAGCATTATACTTCCGAAGTCGGCGAGAAAGCCTGCTACGGCTGCGACGCAACCTGAGCACGAGAACGCGGTCTCCCTCTCCTGGCCGACGTCGGTGATGCTACCGCTGCACTCGCGACTTCGGCAGCTTTCGTCGCGCGACGGGTCCTCTGTCTCGGCTTGGGCGTCGCCGCAATCTGTTGATCGACCTGGACTGGAGCCGGTGTCACCGCAGGCGTCTTAATCGACGCCTTGCGACCGAACCCGAGTTCCTTAGCCATGGCCGAACGTCGCTCCGAATATGACGGAGCCGTCAGCGGATGATCGCTCTTGAGTCCCCATCGTCGCAAGTATTCGTCGGGGTTCAGGCCGTGCCGGGTGCTGATGTGCCGGCGCAATGTCTTGCCCCGATACCCGCAATCCAAACAGACCACATAATCGTGATGGACTGACCGACGCACCGATACAGCAGGAGTTATTGCCTCTTCGGACTTGTCAGGTTGGCCCAGATGACTAATTGCCTGATGGACGGTAGTGATCAGGTGCGAAAGCTGACCCACCTCCAGCTTATGGTGAGCGACGTATTTGCTGACGATCTCAGCTGTGAGAAGTGGATGGTTTTCACTGGAGTTCATCACGTCATCCTGAAAAGTGTCTTCGGCTTATGTATGATGAAGCGGAAGAGACAAAAAGGGATTAACAAACTTAACTACGATTTATTTGCTCGGTAAGCACCACTGAGCCGCGATTCAGGCTCGCTCCTGCCCAAACGGTCTCTTGGCTGATCCTGAGGCGAATTGAGGACTTCTCCATCTCGCTACGACGATCTGCCAACCATCCTTTTCGACCGATCCACCGCCGGACAAGACGCCCCGCCCTTCCTCAGTGATTTATAGCCGGAGGGTAGAAAGCGAAGATATACGGTGGGGTTATTGGACGCTGGGTTTCGACTCTTCTTTTATCCTATGCTATGTGGCAAGCACCCGTTCGACCAAGGCGACGAGCACCCGTCTATCGAAAGGCTTTTTCAGGAAGTGGATGCTGCTCTCGCCATCGAGCAGACACCGAACGACGCCCTCATCGTAGCCGGACACGACGATCACCTTGCTGCTGGGATTGATTTCCCTCACCGCCCGGATGAGGGCAACCCCATTCATGCCGCGCCTCTCAATGTCTGTGATGAGAAGATCGATCGCATTCGCCTTGAACAGATCGAGGGCCGTTGCACCATCCGCCGTATCGATGATTTTTTGCCACTGCGGCCCAACATCATTTGGATGCTGCGCCTCGTGGCTTCATCATCGTCGATTAGCAGCAGAGTGTGGACTGTTTCTATCTGCTTCATCTGGTCGGGCCTGCGAGGGCGGGTAAAGCGTCACCGAACCCTGTTAATGGAGCCTTAACATGAGATCGAGCCAAATTAGCCGGTAGCCCTTTCTCGCTACGGGGCCTCCTTTTGATGGAACGATGCGTCAATCCGAAGCTCTTCAGAGGCTCGCGGGGACCCCTCGCCAGCGTGGACTTGCCGCGCTCTGCTCTGGGACGAGGGCCGCCGAAACAGAGGGGTGGCAAACCCTGATAGGGTGCCCGTCCGAGGGAGGTTCGGACGACCGATGTCGCGGGCGCGGAGACCAGGGTAACACCAGCGTCCGTTGAGCAACGATCAATAATCGGTCTTGCGTGCCCTCGTCGCTGACGGGTTTCATTCCCGACTTCATTTACGGGATGAAGCTGAACGGACGATATCTTGTGACCCGTGGCGGAAGCGATCGAAACCCTTGACCAGGCGCGAACCTCGACCATTTTCCCAAACACGGGGAAGTGCCACACAACGCGGTAACGGCGGGAGATGGCTCCGACCGGTTAAAAGGTTTGCCGGGCATCGATGCGCATTTCCGGTCGAATACTCGACGATCTGCTTCGGAAGGTGTTCCCGAAGCTGCTGGCGAGCACGAACCAGATCAAGCCTTCCCGGCTGGAGGCAAATGAGCTAATCGGCGTGCTGCTGGAATTAGAGCGACCACTGGCTCGCCTCAGTAGAAGTGAGACGCGCGGAAGGCCTTTCAGTTCCCTTGGAGAATTTCTTTGGTATCTATCCCGCGATAACCGACTTGATTTCATCCGGTATTACATTTCTGCCTATGATCATGAGACAGAGGACGGGGAGACCATTTACGGCGGCTACGGGCGACGAATTTTTCGTCAACGCGGCCAGGACCAGTTGCATAATGTCATCACTCTCCTTCGCACCAATCCGACATCTCGGCGTGCGGTTATTCAACTATTCAATGCGGAAGATATTGAACGGCGTCACAAAGAAATCCCCTGCACATGCACGCTTCAGTTCCTCATTCGGCGCAATCGGTTGCATATGCTGACTACAATGCGATCGAATGATGCCTACCTCGGGCTACCCCACGACATCTTCTGCTTCACGATGTTCCAGGAAGTTGTAGCGAGGACACTCGGTATCGGCCTCGGGCCTTACAAGCATTTTGTTGGCAGCCTTCATCTCTATGACCGGGATCGCGAGGACGCGCAGCAATTCCTCGATGAGGGCGTGCAAGCCACTGTGCCGATGCCCCAAATGCCACGTGGCGATCCCTGGCCTTCCATTCAGAAGATTCTAGACGCGGAATTGCGCATACGACGAGGGGAGGCAATAGACGCGAATGTTTGGGGCGTTGGCCCCTATTGGGCAGATCTAATAAGACTTCTCCAAGTCGTCGCCGCGAAGGGCAATCGATCAAGACAGCAAGCTCTGAAGGCTCAAATGGCTTCGATTAACTACGCTACCTACATCGATGGCCCGAAGGTTCCCACGCGTCGAACGCGCTCAAAACGGAAACCACCTCCCCCTCCACGGCAACTCCTACTGCCACTCTGATCGACGGAGATTGCCGAATGTGGCCGACCCGTCAGGCGATAGCGACAAGGCTAAAAGCCGATCTCGCCGCATTCGCCGCGAATCAGCGCGCCCTACCCGGCACAGCCGACCCAGTGGCGAGAGCGACACTCGCCATGCAGATGGTCGCGAGCCTGCGGCGGCTCGACTATTCTGAGATCATCCGCACCCGAGACATCAGTCCAGATCGAGCCGATCCGAACAGCCGTGCATTTGATCCCGAGCGCGCAGCCGTCTTCCACATGCGGGCTGGTCGAACCGACGAGGCTTTCTGGCTCGTCTTCTTGGTGACCCATTTCGGCAAGCATTTGACCTATGGGTGGCAGCGACTTCGTGAGGTCTACTCGGGTCTTGGCGGTCAAACGTGGACATGGGCGCAGGTAAGTGCCAACCCGGCAGCGTTCCAGGCTTGGCTTCTAAACCGCCAGGACCAGATTGGCGGTGGGTTCGGTAGCCACAGAAAGCGAGAAAGCGTCAGAGCGGATGTGGTTGGCGGCACGGCTGCGGTGGTGGAAAGCTACGTCACGTGGGTTGGGCCGGCGCATTCACATGCCGTTCTCATGGCAAGACTGACCCAAGGCGGAGGCAACAGCCCCGAAAGCATCTTCGACCACTGCTATCATTCGATGAACGTGGCCCGATTTGGGCGTCTTGCCCGGTTCGACTACCTTTGCCTATTGGGGCGGCTTGGTTTTGCCCCAATCCGTCCCGGTCGGGCATACCTGAAGGACGCGACCGGACCCCTCAGCGGCGCACGCCTGTTATTTGGAGGTAGGACAAACGCTTCTCTCGGATGGGCAGTGCTCGAAGACTGGATTCTGGACCTCGACGCCGCGCTCGGTGTCGGGATGCAGGTTATGGAAGACTCGCTCTGCAACTGGCAGAAAAGCCCAACCCACTTCGTGCATTTCCGGGGTTAGCCAACTGCGCGGACCTCATCCCATCCGTAGCGGCGTTTCAACCCGTTGAGTTGGTATGGGCCGATCAGCCCGCGATGCTGCATCTGCCCAACTACGATACCGGGTGATACGCCGATGGATACAGCGAATCTGGTCACGTCCTTGGCTCGGCATGGAAGCTTCAGTAGCTCGTCCTGCCTCTCTCGGGGGATCAGCACCCCCTCTGAAAATGCATTTGCCTCGGCTTCCCTGTCGGTCAAATCAGCGGCCTCCCCATCGACAAACGTGGCCTCTATGCCGTGCAGGAGAAGGTGGCCGATCTCGTGAAAGAAGCTGAACCAGAACTGGTCATTCGACAGGTATCGGAAGCTTAGGACGATCATCGCCTTTGTCGACGACAAGAAGCGTGTCGCTCCACTAGCGCGGCAGCCAGCCGGTGCCTTCAGGAAGACAATCGCCACTCCGACCTCAGCGCATAGGGCGCGGAGTTGCGGTATGAAGTAAGCAAGATTGGTGGCCTTGGCAAGCACACGCATGGCGTCTAGACGTGCTCGCAGCCCAGCGGCGTCCCAGAGCGCGCATTTCATTCTGCTCGCGTGAATCTCAGCCTGCCGCAGCCATGCGGCGAGTGCGCCGAGTTTGGATTCGAATGTCGGAGAGGTCCGAAATGAGAATGAGTTTTGGAAGGCGGTATATCGCTCCCGCCATTCATTAGGATCGGTGACATCGAAATAAGCCAGGGAGTATTTCAAGGTATCTCGGGCTTGCTTCGAGGCGGGTATCCACCCAGAATCCACCATCTCCTTAATCGGAAGGGTGCGGAGCCAGGATTTTCCCTGATCAACTGGGAGGGCTTCTGCTGCCCGATTAAGATCTCGCTCGAATTGGGCTTGTCGCGTCGTCCAGAACGACACCGATCCGCCGACGCACTTCGCCAGCAGACCCGCGATGGGTTTATCGATGACGATGTTGCCGGACAGAAGGCCGTGGATGACCCCGGCATCACGGCCCATGCATTTGGCGAGCGCGTCCGGGGTCATTTCCCGCTTATTCAAGATCGCGGACAGCGTGTCACCCGGTCTCGAGAACCAGTTGGGTTGGAAGGCCGGCTCAGTCATGACGTGCCTCCAATGCGATGATCCGTAGGCGGGACACTCTGGCCCAATCAGTCGAATCATCCTCTAGGGCAGGAACATCGACGTGGCCAGCGCAGAAAACCAAGTCATATCCTGCCTGTAAACGTAACCTCCGCTCGCGTGGCGGCGACCAATCAACTATGTCATTGCCAAAAAGTTCGAGAAACTCTCCAGCGGTCGCGAACGCGGAGAGATCGGCAAGCCGTTGCGCCAACTCACGTGCAGCCTCAGCCCCGAGCACGTTTATCGCCCGTCTACGGCTTTCGCAGATCATTCTAAGTTCAAGGCTGGCGAAGGTAAGCTCCACTCCGTCATGGTCCGCTTTGAATCCATCCAGCGCGACGCAGAACGCTACTCCACAAATTCTAGGCCGCTGACGATCAGCTGCATAAGGGTGTTGTTGGTTAAGATAGGCGTCCTGCTTTTGGCAGCTACATCAAGGCAAAGCGTATTCATCGCATTAGACTAGTGGATCGAATCTAACACTTGGTACCCGCGGTTGGCGGCGGCGATGATGCGGTCGGGGTCGGCGGTCCAGGTGAACGGCTTTGGACTGTGGTTGTGTTGGGCAAGGTAACGGTTGATCGCGGCCTGGAGGTCGACGAGGGAGTGAAACACGCCGCGTTGCAATCGCCGGCGGGTTAGCTTGGCAAAAAAGCCCTCGACGGCGTTGAGCCAGGATGCCGAGGTGGGGGTGAAGTGGAACGTCCAGCGCGGGTGCCGGGCCAGCCAAGCCCTGACTTTGGGGTGCTTGTGGCTGCCGTAATTGTCAAGGATCACGTGGACCAGTCGGCCGGCTGGGATGTCGCGCTCGAGGCGATTGAGAAAGCGCAGGAATTCCTGGTGCCGGTGGCGCTGCATGCACTGCCCGATGACCGTGCCGTCGAGCACATTGAGGGCGGCAAACAGGGTGGTCGTGCCGTTGCGGATATAATCATGGGTCATTGTCCCGGCGCGGCCTTGCTTGATCGGCAACCCCGGCTGAGTGCGGTCGAGCGCCTGGATCTGGCTCTTCTCATCGACCGACAGCACCAGGCTGTGCGCCGGAGGGTCGACGTAAAGGCCCACGACATCGCGCAGCCTGGCGGCAAACTGCGGGTCGCGGCTGAGTTTGAAGACCTGCAACCGATGCGGGGCGAGACCATGGGCGCGCCAGATCTTTTGCACGGTGCTGACCGCCAGCCCCATGGCGTCGGCCATCGCGCGGCTCGTCCAATGGGTGGTCTCGCCGGGTGGCGCGCCGAGCGTGAGCGCGATCAATCGCCCGACGACCGGCTCGGGGATCGGCGCTTTGCCGGGCTTGCGCGTCTTGTCGTGCAACAGGCCATCGACCCCCGCCTCCATGAAGCGGCGCTGCCAGCGCCACACGCAGGGTTTCGACACGCCGGCCCGGCGCATCACCTCGGCGGTGCCGCAGCCTTCTGCCGTGGCCAGGATGATCCGCGCTCGCCACACATGCTTCTGGACAGCATTGCGATCGCCCACCACTGCCTCAAGCCGCTCCCGATCCCCCGGCCCGAGCCGGACTTCAACATCGCTGCGCATCGCAGCATCATGACGCAAAAGCTCGACTGAGGGAATCTTGTGTTTCGGTCATACCACTAGCTAGCGAGCCGCAGCAGGCGCAGGTTCCCCTCTCCGCAGAGGCTGAAGCGTTGAAGAGGCCGGAAAAGGAGAGGGTGCACGGGATCCGCCCCGACGAATTGGTGAGGCTTGCGCCGCGGTTAAAGCCTTATCTGCGCCGTCCAAATCCAACCTGGCCGGAGATCATCGATGCCGCAGACTGGCTCCGGCACGATCTCGACGTCTCGAAACCCCTCTGGGGCGATGCCTGCCTGGCGATGGGCCGAGAACTGGCGGCGGTCGCACTGGCGATTGTTTCGACCAAAGACCCTGACCACTTCCGAACGACGCCGGGAGGGTATTTCCACGGCATGGTGCAGAAGGCCAAGGCTGACGAACTGCATCTTGAGCGAACCGTCTGGGCGATGCGACGCGCCTCAGAGCCAAACGGCCCGCGAACGGGAAGGGCAGGGGGGCAATATCAGTGACCGGCGCAACGCGGATAAAATCCAGGTGCGAACTGGTCGCGCTGTCGGCTGGCGATGGTTGGAGATGACGAATTAGAAATTATCATCGGTCGAATTTGAATTGTCGATGCGAAATTGAAATCCTTGAGTGCCGAAACTTTGGGTGAACTGGGCACCAATCGGCTAGCGGTCCTGCTGCTCAATGCGGCCGAAGATGACGCGGCGATTGACGCCAACTGCTTTTGGGTCCTCGGGCCGGCGGCGGAACGGCTGGAGCCGAAGGAATTGCTTGCCGCCACGTTGCTGTTATGACTTACCCTCAACCATGCCCGCTTAAGCCGCTATGGCCACGCAGCGCCGCATCTGCGCAGCTGTGCTGGCTCGCCGGAACAGGTGTGCCACTGCCGCGGGCGCCCGCCTCATGAGGAGTATCTCGCGAAACTGCGCCGGTAGCACGGCCGCAAAGCCGGCTTGTGGGGCCGGTTCGACAGCGATCACTGGTCGTGATCATCCCATCATAGCGGAGGTGCCTCTTTGAAACGTAATTCGGTGCGAAACTCGTCTCCACCTGAGACACGGTTTCGCCTTCATCACCAGTTTCCGCTCTCGTCAGGATGGCATTAGGCAGCCCGCTGTTCCTCATGCTGCGATGGCGCGGACCTCAATGGCGAGTTCGGCTGCGGTTTTGACCGGTCCGGTCGACCGGATGACATTTTGATAACCAGGATGGTGGCCGCTTCGTGAGCTGCTATCGCAAAAACAGCACCCGCGAAGGATGGTCCCACTGACGTGCGCGTATTTGTCCCGTGTACCCAAGCGAACTCTCGGCCGGTGGGCAACGGGTTAGTATTACCCGACCAACGGTCGTCATGGTTCCTCAAGGATGCAGAGCGAGGATGATGTCGTCGAGCAACGGAAACAGTCGGTTCAGACCGGCATTGGTTGGGGTCATATCTCCGAGCCCCACAACGCCGTAACGAAGGGTTTTTCCGGCAACGGTGCGTTCGACGATTGCGCAGTCGTGACCGCTATTGTCATCGCCGATCCCGATTTTGGAAGCGATAGAGGTGATCGAGCGTCCATCGCTGTGGAGTGCGTCGGCAATAAAGCTGACGGTGCCGCCCGGCGGAGGCCGGGTCATCGGGTTGCGCATTTCCTGGTTCGCGGCGGGATCGGACAGCAATTTGTCATTTGCTAGAAGCGTGAGCAAGCGCGCGACCTGAAAGGCGGTTGCCGTCACATTGCTCGATTTGCGGCCTTGCGTCTTCTGCCAGTGCGCGCTCAGCTGGCGGCCGGCGCGGTTCGCTTGGGGATTACCGGAAGGGTTCGGTATCCAGTCGTGGCTCTCATAATCGGCTGAGAGCCACAGGCCCGCCTGGTGGGCGCTGTCGAAAAAGCCGGCGCCGGCAAGTACACCGTTGATAAAGGGGAAGCTGAGGGGACGAATACAAAAACTTGCTGATGCATCATTCGACCAGCGCAACATCGACCGCATCGCGTCGCCAAAATTGCCGGCCGACCAGTGGCCCGGCTTGCTCAGGTCAATCCGGCCGAACTCGCCGACATCCTCAATTTGGCTGTCGGTCAGCGGTGCGGCGGCGAAATCGACAACTCCAGCGGAAGAGAACGTGAAAATGGCGCCGATGCTCGGAAATCCTTTCGGCAATCCTGGGAAGGCCGCTGTCAGCTTTGGCTGCCAGGCTGTTTCCAGCGTGCGCATGACCGACTTCTCCCATCCCGAAGTTGTGGTCGACAGGCCGCCGGCGATTGCTGCCGCGACCTGGGCGCGGACCCGCGCGCGCAGCTCGAACGCCGCGTAGGCGGCGGAGATTTTCTGGAGGCTGCCGACAAAGACCATGTCCTGGTCGTTGAACCCGGCATAGAGAGGATTGGCCGGATTACCGGTCAGGTCGACAAGTGCGGCGCACAGTGTAGACAGGGCAGGGTCGGCGGCGACCGCGGCCATCATCGTGTTCATCGTCGCGTTGCTGCGGTCGAGGGTCAACGGCAGTGTGCTTGGGAAAGGATCGACCACAACCGGCTTCGCCGGCAGTGGCGGTACATCCCATTCCGGCATCGGTTCGGCCTGCCAGCGGTCATGCCAAGCTTGTCGAGCATAGCGGATCCGTTTGCTGGGCTGGCTCTCCTCTTCTCTCGGCAAGGCGACCTCAGCCTCGTCCAAAGCCTCGTGGGATTTTGACGGAGATCCGTCCGATCCCATCCATTTCTGGATCTGGCTAACGACATCGGGGTTCACAGCGATCACTGTGTTGTAGGTCTCGCCGGCGGCCTCGATTACGCCGATGAGGTATCGCTGGCCATTGTCAGTGCCCCAAACCGGCGAGCCGCTCTGGCCGCGCGTTGCATCCGCCGTGATCTTGAAAAGGGGGTTCGTCGTGACCCAATTCTCGACTTGGCCGTGCTGGATCAGTTGCGCGTCCACTTGTGCCGAACCGGTGGAGAACTCCCCGGCGGCGCACCACATCTCCCGCTGCTTGGATTGCGGATAACCTGCAGTCATTATCCTCATACCGATCAGCCCTTTCGACAGTGCCGACGGCAGGTTGTCGATCAGTGTCCCGCCACCACCCTTGTCGCTGCCCCAGAAAAAGAGTGGCTGATCCTTCAGGGACCGAAATTTTTGATCTCCGATTTGCGTGTCCAGAGTAATCAGCGCGTAGTCGTACCGAGCCTGCGGGACCTTGGGATCCCATTTCGGATGAATGATCCAAGATTTCGCTTCGATTTCGCCAAACGGTTTACTGTCTCCGTCTCGGGCCGGCGTGACGTGAACGAGCAGCGGTTCGTATTCGACCGCAATGCTGCCGTCCCCGTTTTTCTCGGCGTCGTGCAACAAATGCGCCGCGGTCAGGACATGCTGGGGCGAGATCAGCACACCGCTACCGGCTGGAGCGAGTCCCGTCTTTTCGTCATGGGTCGATTTTCTAACCAGGCGCTGCACCGATACCGAGCAGACCCAACGGAAAGGTATCGCCGTCGTATCGCTGACTCGAAGCCGGTCGTCTGGCCCAATAATCCCGGTCTCCTCATTCGTCAGCGGAGCCGTTGTCCGCGGAGGCGGCAACAGTTGAGGCGAAGAGGTCCGAGGCGATGCAGATGACTGCGACAGAGATGGTTGATGGCTTGATCCCCGTGTCCCGTCAGCGTCCAATTTTTCGTCGTATTCCGCTCCTACATTTGAGAAAATCATCCACCCCAAATGCGTGCCGGGCAGATCGTCCCCGCGCACCTGCTCCCACAGAAGGTTAAAGACCCGCTCATCAGGTATGGTCCACCCGTGCCTATTTTGCGTAAGCTGCTCATAGGCAAGACGGAGCAGCACCTGATTATGAAGCTTGATGTCGCTTCTGAATGCTGCGCTGCCCTTCTCCACGCCTTCATTCCATGCCTTAAGCAGGTCTTGCGCCGTATCGGTGCCCCACGGCTCGAAAGTTCTGTCGACGGGTTTTACGTTGAGCGCCTCCCACATGATCCCGTAGCAATAGCCTTTCTTCACCTGAATTCGGGTGCCGGTGCTAAAGGCCTCGTACAGCTCAAAGATCGTGATCGCCATCACGGCCGCATAGCCCAATGGCACCGCTATTTCTCCGACTACAGAGAGCGCCCCTGCCGAACCCACGGCGGTTCCACCGGTCGCTAGCGCGACATCGCCCCAGGAGAGGGCTGCTTCTATGGCCGGCCATGCTGTCGACGCGTGGAATATCTCGATGACTTCGGCGACACTACCAATAACATGCGCACCCTCGATTGCGTCCTTTACCCATTCCTTAAGGTGTGAATCATCAATCGCCGGCGCCTTGACAGGTGGCGCCGCTTGTTTTGGTTGGGGTCGCTCTGTAGAGGCGCGGGGGAAGGGTGGTAGCGTATGACCGTTCTCGGCGAATACTGCCGGGCGGTTCCCGGGGACAGGGATTTCGGCTTCCGATTGTCTGCCGTTCCATAAATCTTTTTCGGCTTGCTCGGCCGCCTCCCGGCACAGGCGCGACAATGCCCGCAGATAGGCAGGGATCGGGACATCATATCCGTGCACGCGGGTCGAGCGTCGGCCCGCCCTACCCAGGAGGACAGCAAGTGCAGCCTGTTGCGGCGCCGGCGAGGAGAGCGCCTGGTGCAGGGTGAGGAGGGCGGGAAGGCGCCCGAAACTGATCGCGATCTCATCTGCCGTCATATGCGCGTGCGCCGGCGACAGAGCGGGGCGGATCGCCATGTACGGATCGGGCTCCGGCAAGCCTTCCGGCAGCTCGGGCGTTTCGCCAAACGGGCTCTCGTCGCTCACCAGATTTTCGTAGCCGAAGATCTTGGCCAATGTCTCGGCGCGGGGTGTCAGCCTGTTCATTGTTGCGTGCTTAAGGTGTCAGAAAGCTGATGATCGTCCTGTCGACGATTTCGGAGAGTTCAGTGACCAGATTACCGTCGCGCAAATCTTGCCAGACGACGACGAAGTCGCGGCCGCTCGTCGCGTGGTTGAGGATCGTCCCCTCTGACCACACCGGCTTGTTGGTCTTCAGCTTCTCGACGCCGATCTTCGAATGGGTGTTGGTGTAGGAAAGCCCGGCAATAAAGTCGTTCGCCGTCCAATGCGGCGGCTTGTGCGTCAGCCAGAACTGATTGTGCGCGACCGCGCCGGCGAGCAGGTCGAGCATTTCCTGGTTCCCCGCCGGGTCGGTCACCAGCTTCTTGTCGTGCAGCAATACGAAGAGCTTGGCCATATCGAGACATGTGGTGGCTTGCGCTACCTTCTGGTCGTTGACACTGTCAATGCGGACGTAGGGCCACTGGGGCATGATCTTGCCCTTGAACCTGCCGAATCCGGTATGCTTTTTGGTGCGCGGATCGACTTCGGTCAGAAGGTAATCACCGGCTAGCCATATGCCGGACTGGGTCTTTGCATTTCGGAAAAACCCAGCCGATTGCAGAACCCCGTTGATGTAGCTGTAGCCCAGCGCATGGATGATAAAGGCCGTGGCGTTGTCGTCGCCCAACACGATCATGTCGCTGAGTGCGTTCTCGAAGAACGGCTTGAAGCTCAGCATGAGGCCGTCGCCCGCGACCGGCGTGGCATCGAAGATATCCTGGTATCGCGGCACGCGCATCGCCGCCGTCACCGCCTTTTCCCGCGTAATCAAAGGCACCGCCGCATCGATCGTCGGATCGAGCGCCGCTGAAAGCTCCTCAAACACTTTGGCGGCAGGCACATTCTGCATCGCGCCGGCCACCGCATTGGCGGTGACGCGGAGCTGAAAAGCGGAATAGAGCGCCGCCATTTTCAGCAGGCTGGCGGAGAAATCCACTTCCGTCGCCTTGGTATCGGCGTGCGGATAGGGCGGTCCCGCCGGGTCGAGCGAAACGATGACAATCGGCAACGTCTTCAGCGCATCCGGCGTACCGGCAACTGCACGGGCCGCCGCCAGGGCGTTCTTCAGTTTTTGCGACTTCGCGGTACTGCCGTCGTCGAGAGGGTCGGCGAACGCCCCGGGGAAGGCCTCCGCTTTCTTTATTGCCGTGCGCGACATCGGGATTTCACCCTCGAGCGGCGCCGCGCCCGCTTCCGGGCCCAGTTGCGTCTCGTGGTACTCGGCCGCCTCTCGGAAGAGCCGAGAAAGCTGCCGCATAAAAGTTCCGATGGGGAGGTCTGTGCCGTTCAACGGGAGTGAGCGTCGGCCCGCGCGGCCGAGAAGGACAGCGAGTACAGCTTGCTGCGGCACCGCCGAGGCGAGCGCCTGATGCAATGCGATGACGGCCGGCATCCGACCGAAGCGTACCGCGACCTCTTCCGCTGTCAGATGAGCGTGTGCTGGTGACAGGGCGGGACGGATCGCCATGTAGGGGTCGAGCTCTACGACAGCGGAACCCGGTGTTGCCACATCGTGTTCTTCGTATTCTTCGCCGCACAGGCTTTCGGGGCCCACTGGGCTTTCATATTCGGCGAATTGCGGCGGCGGCTCCTCCATAAGTCCAGTGCGGAGCGTGGTTTCACTCGCGACGGCGTATTGTGTTCCGGCCGGTTGCGGCAACAAAAATGGGCCTTCCGCCACTGCCCCGTGCCGGGTAGCAGTACCGGCGAACAAGTGATCCCCGTGGTCGCCCCACGGCGAGCCGTCGATCGTCTGAGACACGGTCCCTCCGGTCGAAATTCGCCTCATTCAATATAGCTGCGGCCGTTTGCGCCCCGCCCGGATGACCCGATTACGGGGTGTGAGGGGCGTGGCCGTTGGCGCGCGGTGGGCCCGAGCGCGGCGCCGGATGCGTCGCAACGGCCGACAGAGCATGCGCCGGAGGCTGGGATGCCGTCGGCGCCGGCAGCGGGTGCGGCGCCGAACGCGGCGCGGTCGGACGAGGGGCCGTCGTCGCGCGTCCCGTCATCGTCACCGCCGGCGCCTTCAGATCGCGCCCGGTCGCGAGCGAGTATTGATCGATGACGATCTCGGCGTTGGATTCGATCGCCGATGGTGGCGTGTAAAGGATGGGGACGGTGCCCGGCGTGTTGAATGTGCCTGTTTCGATCGCTTGCATCAGCGACGAGAAGGGCTGCGCCAGATCGAACAACGCCTTTGCCTTGGAATGAGCCGACATGCCTACTCGCTCCGCAATTTTCTGCAATCGCTGCTCAGGACTGGAGGCACTGGCGTTCAGCGCCAGGACGATCGACGAGTTGTACATCACCGCAAGATGCAGCCACGACATCACCGCTACTGCCCTGAACTCTTCGCGCGACAGATTACTGTTCAGTCGTCGCGTCGCCATCATGTCATAGAGCCGACGCGCCGCCGTCGAGATCGCCTCGTTATCGGTGGTGTTGACACCGCTTATATTCTTGGCGTTCTCGATCCCGCGCCACACCTCATTGGCAAGGGCCTCAAAGGTTGGGATGAAATCGTGGTTGGCTGCCTCTGGCCGCGAGTATGGATGGATGGCGGCAAGCTCCGGCGCGTGCGACAGGTCGATCCCGAACATCCAGTAATAGACCGTCATCCGGTTGGCGATTTCGTCGCGGCGCAGCCGGCTCTGGGTCGTCCACACCATCGTCGGCAGGCAGTCGCTGTAGATCAGATACTCGGTATTCCGCAGAAATTGCTGGGCGGCAAAGCTCGGCGACGGCAGCTGCTCGCTGAACATGTACGTCTCGACCACTTTGCTGAAAATGTCGTAGATCCGCGTATTCTCGATCAGATATGCGTAGATCAGGTGGTCGAAATTGACCATTCCGGGAGCGGATGTAGATGTACCCGGTTAACTCGTCGGCGCGACAAAGGTCTCCGCCGACGGCATGAACAGCTGACCCGTTGGGTTACCAGTAATCGTATCCGTGTTGGGAATGCCTGAGGAGTTGTAGCCCAGAACGTATGTGTCGTTCAGAAGTGCTTGGGTGGCTCCCAAGGGCCAGGCAACGAACGGCGAATTCGGGCCGCCGGCCGCGTTCAAAGCATTATAGCGATTGCGCCAAAACGTCTCGACAATCGCCGACAGCTGCAATGGATGATAGAGAAACAGGCTGTCGATGTTCGGCTGCGCCGGCTGCATTCCGGGCGGTGTTACCAGCTGAAGGAACATGGTTCGATCTCCTTGATCCTCGCATCGGCTCCTGGGTTACCGGCCAATGGTCTGCGGAGGGGACGGAAAAATCGGCCGGTTGAAGTTGCCCGTATTGTCGAGCAGTCTTTGCGGGCCGCGCAGGCTCAGATGCAGCCGGAGCAGATCGGCCAGCACCGCCAGCTGGTAAGAGTTGAGCGTGCCTGCTGCTGCTAGCGCGCTGACCTCGCGCTGCACCTCCTGAGAAATCGGGTCGGTCGCGCCATAACCGGACGGCGGTGCGCCGTCTACCGCCGCGGCAGCAACCTCGAGCACCAGCTCGCGTGCCTCGTCGATTGCTTCTCTCGCGACCTCGGCAAATTCTTCCCGAGCTTCCGCGATTTCTTCGCGCGCCGCCTCGACTAATCGTTCTTCCGGCGACGGGTGGCGCGGGCCTCTCGGCTCACTCATCGGTGTTCTCCTACCCCTGGTCACAGCGTTCCTCGTCTCAAGCGGCTTGTTTCGCCGTCAGATGACCGAGCCTGATCATCAAATCCTCCTGCTGCTGCAAGATCTCGCGCCCGGCTTCGGGTTCGAGCGCATAGCGCAGACCCGACAGCGCGGTCAGCCGCAGGCATTCGGTCCAGATCCAGTGGCTGGAGCTGAAGGCGGCAGCGCCGGCGTCGCGCTGCATCAGGCGCAGCGCTCCCGGCGCGACGCGCTGCGGGTCCACGAGATCGGCCAGCCGTCGCTGGTGGAAGCAGGCCAACGGAGTCAATAATGCCAGATCGACGATCCGCGGCAGCAGCGGGCGGATCGCCCGCACCAGGCCGGCGACGGGAGTTGGCGCGCCGGCGAGCGGATGCAACTCTTCCCAGACCGAGGCCAGCTCGTCCCACGGCCCGAGGCCGTAAAAGCGCCGGCACATCTCGACTCCGAGAAAAACTCGCAGATACGCAATCGGATGCACATCCGCCGGCAGAAAACGAAAGACCTGGGCGCCGTGGCCCGACACGACATCCGACAGCGCCGCGACTGCGGCATAACCGCAATGCGCAAAGGCGAAACTGTCGGCGGCGATCTCGCTTGCCCAGTTTGCCACCAGTTCGGCGATTCCCGGCGCCGCCGGGGTCAGCTGAGTGTGCAGACCCCGCGCGAATGCCTCGTTCCATCCGGTGAGGCTGGCAACCTGGTGGCCACATTCGTGAACCAGCGCAGTGGTGCGGAATTGGTTGTGCCAGGTGATCTTAATCGCGGCGACGCGACTCAAAGAACCGTCCCACAGTCGCGTGCCGATGCGCAGAATCGAGGCGCCGATACCGGGTTTGAAGTAGGTCAGCACCGGGGGTGTCGCAACCTGCAACGGCTCGAGCGCCGTCAGGATCGCGCGCTCCGCCATCACGTCGCACGCGCGCAGTTGGGCGCCGACCTCCGGGTTGCCGCGCGACCGCACCGCGTCAACATAAAAATCGACCAGCAGTTCGGTCTGGAGATAACGATCGCGCAAGCGGTCAACGTGGTCGGCCACCTTTTCGAGTTGCCCGCGGTCGCGCGCGGCGTTGAAGGCGGCGCGAACCGCGGCCGCCTCGCGCTTTAGCTGGTCACGCGCCTCTCTTAGCTCGCCGCGCAGCGTCACCCCGACATAGCGCTCGATCATCCCCCACGCCGCAGGCGAGGCAGTGGCCTCGAAATCGTCGAGCCGTTCCGCCGCACCTTCCCAATGGGTCAGCTGACGCAGCACTTGGCGGCGCAGCCCGGCAGTCGCCCGGTCGGCGTCATCGGCAAGGGCGCTGATCATTTGATCGTGTAGCCCGGGTGCGCCACGACCGCGAAAGTCGGCGTTCCATTGAGCCAGGCACCGCTGGGATCTGCCAGCTGCCGGCCTTGCGCTGCCATGCGCAGCGTTTCAATACCGGGGATGTTCATCGTCAGGCGCAACGTCAGTCCGTCATGGTGCGCCACGGCGACACGGCGAAACTCGTCGGCGTGATTGGCAAGGTATTGGGCGATCTGGTGGGACGCCCATTCATCGACCTTAGCGGCCAACTGCCGGCCCAATTGCACCATCCAGCCGGGAACGCGGTTGTCGAGATTAGGCACTTCGCTGATGACGCGCAGCTCCGGCGGCAAGTGGCGCTCGAGCAGCGCTGCCCGCACCATCGCGGCGGCGCGCTGCACCAGCGGCTTGACCAGTCGAAACGCCGCGGCGCCATTGCCGGGCTTACCAACTTCGGTCGCGATCTGCTGGCAAAGATGCTCGCTCAGGTAAAGCCAGACTCGGATCTCGCCCTTGCGCAGATTGATCGACAGCTCGGTGCGGGCAAGACGCGCGTGGTGCCGGTGATGAAGATGCTGCCGGCCGTTAGCCGGTTCGATGTAATAGAGACGCTGGCGCAGATGCAACCGGTGCGGACTGGCCGGGTGCCCCGGTAGGGCATGGTGGTGGTTCGCAAGCCCGGCATTATGGCCGAGCAGCGCGCCGGCGGCATGCGGCGTCAGCGGGTGCAGATCGGTTTTACGAATGCCTTCGGCCCGGGCGATTGTGGCGGCGCGAGCGCCCGGCAGCGGCTGAACGATCTTGATCTTGCCCTTAAACGTCCGGCCGGGCGGGACATCCATTCGGTCGCGCAGGTGATCCTTTAGCGTGGCGCCGCCAAACGTATGGATCGCGCCGGCAATTTTGGGGGTGATCGTCACGTCAGGCGCCTGGCTGTATTTCGCGTAGCGCTTACGCTGCGAGTTCGTGCGGCATTCTCTGCCATACTCCCGGCTGATCCGCGGTTTCGCGCAGTTCGGGCTTGATCAGCGCATCCGGGAAATAAGATGCGGCGGCTTCCTCGAACGCTTCGCGCACCGCGGCGTCGAGCAGCGTCTCGTTTTCGAATACGTGCGGCGGCAGCTCGGCGAGCCGGGTGGCCGTGTCTTCGATCGTCGCCGCCAGCGCCTCGGTGGCGACGGCGCGCGGATCGGACGGACCGGTCTCGAGCCCGACGAGGCTGAGCCCGGCGCCAGCAATGGCCGGGGCCAGCATATTCGCCCCCTCAGCGCCGAGTATCGGCTTTATCAGGTTAGCGAGCAGGCCGCCGATAAACTTGGTCACCCGCGGTCGCCCGACGACGGCGATGACGCCTTTGAGCGCCGGCCAGATCGCCGCCAGCGCTGGCAGAAACTGCTCCATTACCGGCTGCGGGCTTTCGCCCGGCTGCAATCGCGCGAGCCCATCGGCAAGTTCGGCGCGGGCGCGATCGAGCAGCTGCAGCGGCGAGACCTCGTAACTTTCCTGGGCCTCCTCGCCATAGGTCGAGACCTGGTGATCGGCCTCGGCTTCGTCCGGCGTCAGCAGCAACTGCGCCGCGTGCAGATCGAATTCGGCCTCGAGGCGCGTCACGTCCGGTGCGGCGGGGATGCTTTCGGCTTCGAGTTGCTCGTATTGCCCGGTCTCCTCCTGATGCGCCTCACCGAGTTCGTGAAACAGACGATCGGACAGCTTTTGCGCGAGCGGGCGCAACTGGACCGGGACCTTGTTGAGAATTAACTTCCCGAGATGTTTGAGCAGAAACTGCGCCAGCCTCTTCAGCGCCCCGACAAAGGGGCCGAACACCAGCTTCCCGGCGAATTCCAGCCCCTTGCCAGCGAGCTTGAGCGGAGCCTTGACTGCCGCTGAGACGAGCTTACCCGCTTTGCGCAGCAACCCGCCCAGGAATTGCTCGGAAGCAGGCGACAATGGCTGGCCGGTCGGCATCACCTCCGCGGCGACGCGATCGATCTCCATTTCGGTCAGCGCCCCGGTTTCATAGCCTTCGAGCCGGTCGCGGAAGCGGTCGAGCGCGGCGTCGGCCTGCGCCGCGAGCGGGGCGAAGTGGTCGTTGAGCAGCCGCTCCGCTGCGAGGTCACGCGTCTCCCGGTCGCCGTATTCGCCGGCCAACTGACCGGCGTGCATCTCTAGCGCCTCGCCGGCAAGCTCCTCGAGCGCCTCGCGGAATTCGCTGTCCTTCAACTCGGTAGCGATCTCGGCCAGGTTTGCAATCTCTGCCGACGGCAACCAGGTTTCGCCCGCTGTTCCCCCACTGGGTAAAAACGGCGTCTGCAATTCCCACGCTTCCCAAATCCTAGCGGGCAACTCGCCTTGGGGCGCCTCGTGCCACCTGTCGTCCGCGCTCTCGTAAGCCGGGATCTCGAGAAACGGGGTCTCCGCGAACGACCGGTCCTCGTACTCGTCGGAGTACCGGTCTCGTATCGTCTGCGACATCATCACCCCTCGTTATGCCGAACGGCGCATCGGCGAGAAGCTTCTCGCCGATGCCGTCCTCAGCGGTATGCGGCCGATCCTTCAGCTCGGTTGTTGCGTCGGGGCGCGCTCGTTCAGCGCTGCCACCAGAGTCGCTGCGGACAGTTCGACGAGCTGCGCCGACCAAGGGCGCAGCTCGTGGACAAAGCCACCCTTTCCATTACTTGCGATGGCGATGACCTTGAGTGTCGGAAAACTCAAAAGCAGATTTCGGTACCGTAAACCGGCGCCGGGTTCGGCTGTCTGCATTACGACCGCATCAGCTTGAGCCAAACGTATCGAGGCGGGGAGGTCGTCGCATTCAGTAGTGACGCCCGCAATTGTCATTTCCGCTGACTGCTCAAGCGCCGCAGTGATTATGTTGCTAAGCATATTGGACATTCCAGCCAGCAGAATGCGCATTCAACTCGATGCCTCATTACTGCCGTCAGATTAGCAATGGGGCGGGAGTTGCTAAATGGGCCTATCGGTCTACTTAGTGGCTCGGTGGTGATCCGGATCCTGAGTTGTGAACGGACGATTGCGCCAAGCTCTATCGGCTCGTGCAGGCTTTATTTTCCCGCTGTCTATAGGTCCTTTTAGCCCGGTCTACAGATCCTGTTAATCCGTCTATAGATCCTCGCGATCTAGATCCGGTCCATTAAAGATCCAGATCTCACAGCCCAGGAGTACTACGCTTTGGTTCTGACCGCGGCTATAAGATGCCGCGACGCAATGTCACCAGGAAGAGGTTCGTGGGCTTCGCGGAAGCACCGCCGCTGTCCTTTGCCAATATTCGTTGTCAAAGTGCTGCCCGAACATCTCGGTACGGCGCTGGATCTTCAGCTTCTGCAGTATGTTGTGAACATGGTTTTTGACTGTCGTGTTGCCGAGGCATAGACGCCGTGCGATCTCTTTGTTCTGCAGTCCTCGCGCAATCATTTCTGCGATCTCGCGCTCTCGACGGGTCAAAACATCGTCGCTGTTACCCAATATTCGACCGGCGGCCAGCGAAGCCAGCCTGTCGAACAAAAGGGCAGTGATATTCGGCGGGCAGATGACCTCACCGTTCAGCGACCGTAGTATCGCTGCCACGAGATCCTCGACCGTGGCATTCTGCGCCACATAGGCGCAAATGCCTGCCTCGGCGCATGCAACGATGCGCGCTTCCTGTTCTGCCAGTGCTACTGCGACTATCCTGATATCGGGGAGAATGAGTTGGAGCTGGCGCGGGACGACCAAACTGTCGGATCCTGCCATATCGAGAAGCACCGATTGGGGCGCCAAATTTCTAACTTCCCGCAACGCGTCGGCAGATGAGCCGTGACCGATGACATTGAGCGCGCCGTTGCGAACGAGCATAGCCTTGAGCCCTTCGCGGAATAATAGCGTCTCGCTTACTATGTAGACTTGCGGCAGCGCCATATCCGCCACAGTTGTATCGTTGTATCCGTCGCGGCTCACTGACGGTGGTGTCGGCATGGGCGCTGCCGTCGGATTTGACCGGTACGATCGCATGCGCTTCCTAACGGAACGTTGTCCGGCCCAGTAATTCAGCGACAGGCTTTTTAGCGACGTTTTTCAGGCACCTTAACCCTAGGTTAAAGTCGGCGAAGTGTGAAGTCGCTCACACAGACCTTCGAAAATTCGCGGGCAATCGAGTCCCCCTGCTGCTCGCTGGCGCGTAGTTTTTTTAAAGTTATCCCCGCGTGCTTGAACAAGCGCCACCCCGCCCCGTAGCTTGCCGGCGTGCCGGGCTCGGCTAACTCGGCCATCACCGCCCGCTAGGGTCAGGTCCGGTTTTTTCGGCGATCCGCGCAAATAGCCACTCGCGCTCGCCGTTTAGCTGTAGCGGCCGCCGCCCACCCCACCCATCGGCTTGGGTGCGGCGCTGTCGGCGGCCCGCCACCGCAGCAACCACCGGATCGAGCAAGCCCGGTGAATAGGGTCTTGCCATTCGATGCTGGCCCCAACCCCAGCTAGCATCTTAAATTACAAAAACCCAGCGGACGAAAATGTCTCTTTGATTCAGACTTTTAAAATCATGCTCTAATACGTCTCGCGCGGCAGGTTGAGGTGCGGGAAAACGCTGTGGACGTGCGGGGTCACGACTTGGCGCGCCGGGCGTATGTAAGATTTGTCGAGCTCGTGATAACCGGTGACGCCCAGCAGCGACAGGCAGATCCGGATCTCGTCCTCCAGGATCTCGAACAACCGCACGACACCCGGCCCGCCGGCGGCCGCGAGGCCGTAGATATAGAGCCGGCCAACCGAGACAACATCGGCACCGAGGATCAGCGCTTTCACAACGTCGGTGCCGCGATAGATGCCGCCATCGACCATGATTTGGGCGCGGCCGCCGACCGCTTCGACGACCTCGGGCAGGACATCAATCGAGCCAACGCCTTGATCGAGCTGGCGCCCGCCATGGTTTGACACGTAGACACAGTCGGCCCCGCATTCGAGCGCCATCTTGGCGTCTTCGGCAGTGCCGATCCCTTTCAGAACGATCGGGATGTCGAAGTTCTTCGTGATCCGCTCGATGTCGCGCCAGTTGAACCGGGCCTGGTGGATGCGGGCCCCCTCGACCGGAGCGCTTGCACGCGCGCGGCGGCGCTTGGCAATATCGCGCTCGCGGCGGCTGTGGCTGTCGGTGTCGATCGTAAAGCAGAACGCGTCATAACCGTGGTCGATGGCCCTGCGGACATGGTCATCGACCCAATCGGCATCGCCATTGACGTAAAGCTGGAAGATTTTGAAGGCGTCACCCGAAGCGTCGGCGGTTTTTTCCAGTCCGGGATGCGCTCCGGAACTCAAAATCATCCCATTGCCAAATTCGCGGGTAGCCGCGGCGACAGTGGCGCCACCGCCCGGCTCGAACACCTCGAGCCCGCCGACGGCCGAGCACAGCACCGGGATGCGCAGCTTCTTGCCAAAGAATGTGTGGCTGCAGTCGACGTTCGACACATCGCGCAACACCCGCGGCCGAAAGCCCCAGGAATCGAGTGCGGCACGGTTGCGAGCCAGCGTCGTCTCGGTCTCCGAGCCGCCGATCAAATAGTCCCAATTATTGCGATTGAGATTGGTCCGCGCTTGGGTAACAAACTCGTGCAGGTTCTGAAACCGTTCCTCGAGCGACCCGGTCATGGTTGTTCTCCCTTGCTGGTTTGTCTTCTGCGGCAGGCCGAGGCTGGTAGCGTCGGCTGGCGAGGGTATCAGCGTAAGCCGAGTGGCTCGATTTCGCCAATCAAAGCGGCTTTGCGATTCTTCACAATCTGACCGCAACGACGTTTGCGCCGCCAGATTGCGCCTCGCTTGACCGGTCTAATGCACTGCCCGCCGCGATCGGCTGCCGTTTTCTGACGGCTGCCCCGAATGATCTCGGATGGGCGTCGGCTCAAGTTAATGTGTGACGCTGGTGACGAAGCGGGGAACGGCCATGGCCCTGGCGTTCACCTCGGCGATCAAAGCACGGGATAAGAAATGGGTGACGCCGAGGCCGCGCCGACTGGCTTGACCCCGATCCTCACGTGATCGCGGTTATCCTCAAACTGAAGGCGCGGGCGTTCATACCATGCTCGATCTTGGCTGTGGCGTCGGCCAGCGTGCGCTGTTGCTCGCCGAGCAAGGCCTCGCGGTCTCGGTAAACGCTCGGGAAAATCCACCTCAATCCCAATCGGAGGCCGACTGAAATGAGGCGTCTTCGAATCTCGCGGCAGAGACGCTATCGAGTTTCAGCCGAACGCCGCACGGGTTAATCTCTGTCCATGCCGAGTTTGCGATCGGGACCACCGGCCTCCCTCTATTTCGCCGGGCCGTTCGCCCAGGGCTATACCGAAGTCTATAATTTCCTGATCCCGCTTTATGGGCTCTCGCTCGGCATGAGTGCCGGCAAGATCGGCATGCTTGTCGGCGCGCGCTCGTTTCTGGCCGTGTTCTTGTCGATCCATGCCGGCGTGCTAATGGACCGCTTTGGCATCCGCCGGGTGACATTGTTCTTCGTTTGGACGGCGATGGCCTTGGCGCCGGTCTTCCCGTTGCTAAGCTCGTTCTGGCCATTGCTGCTGCTGCAGATGGTCAATGGCGGCGCCCTGCAGTTTGCCTGGTCGGGTTCGCAGACCCTAATCGCCCAATTGGCCGAAGGCGAGGCCGAATACCTCGGCCGGTTCAGCTTCTTTGCGCGATTCGGAACGACCGTAGCCCCGATGATCGCCGGTACGGCCTGGGATATCGGCGGCGCCTGGCCATCTTACGCGATTGGGCGATCCCGGCGGTCGCCACCACGATGGCCATCATCTTTTTGCGCACCGCCACAAATGGCGTGCAGAGCTCGCTTTACGTCGTTTACTTGAAGGGGGTCGGGCTGACCGGCATATCGATCGGCGTCCTGTTCGCTGCGATCGAGATAACAAGCGGTTTGAGCTCGCTGTTTGCCGGACGGGCGATGCGGCTCGGCGATCCGCAACGCACGATGCTGAGCGGCACCGTCTTATCCATTTTGTTGATCTGTGCGACGCCTTTTACCGGCGGCATGTTCGCTCTGCTCTTCATCGCGCAGGCATCACGGGGCTGGCTGCAAGGGGTCGTCCAGCCGATGATGTTCTCGCGCAGGCGAAAGCCGTCGGTCCTCACCGTCAGGGTTCGGTGGTTGGGCTGCGGCAGACGATGAACCGACTGGCTGCGATCGTAATTCCGCCGGCAATGGGCGCCATCGCCGACCGCTGGGGCGGAGGTCAGAGCTTTGTCATTCTTGGAACCATCCTGATTGTGCTATGCGCGCCGGTCACCTTGATCACCCGACGCGCGGCGCGGACCGCATCAAATCAGGCGCCAACCTTGAGTGACTAACTCCATGCGCCTGCTACTTGCCAGCCCCGCGGCTGCCCTGTCGGGACGTGAGTCTTCATCCGACATCCGCATTGCGCGGCCAATCGGGAGAGCGCCATGAGAGTAACCTTAAGCAACGCTACGACGGCTATTCCCGCCAGCCATGTGCTTGGCGGCAAGCTCGACAGCATCCCGTTCAGCCCATTCCACCTGAGCATTATCCTGGTGCTCGGCTTCGTCGCTTTGGTCGACGGCTATGATGGTTCGATGACCGGCACACTGCTCGTGCTCGCTAAAAAGCCGCTGCACATTACCGCCGGCGAGATACGCCTGCTCGCTGTCGCGTCGAGCTTGGCGGCCTGCATCGGCGGGTTCGTGGCGGCGATGATTTCTGACCATTGGAGCCGTCGCACCGTCATGCTGCTCGGGGTGGCGGCCATCAACTTTTTCACCTTGCTGATCCCGCTCGCTCAGAGCGGCGAGCAGTTGATCCTCATTCGCCTGTTGACCGGTCTCGCCATTGGCTTTGCCGCCTCGGCGCCGTTCCCGATCGCCGCCGAGCTGATGCCGGCGCAACACCGGCGCACCTATGGCGCGATCTACGAGATGATGCTGGCCAGTTCGTTCACCTTGGTACCGTTGGTCGGCTTTTTGGTCGCCGGCAATCCAGATGGTTTTCGGCTGCTGGCTCTGCCGGCCGTTCTCGGCCTCTTTGTCGTGCCGGTACTGGTGTTTCTGCTGATCCCCGAGAGCCCACGCTGGCACCTGCGGCGGGGCAATCCAGAGGCGGCAGTTGCTGTCGTCAACCGGATCATCAGCGGGTGCGGCAGTCGTGTGGCGCCGCTGACGGTGGTAGCACTTGGGGAGAAAACGAGGCTGGAGCGCGAACAGCTGCCGCCGTTCACGGCATTGTTTCGGAGGGGTCAGCTGCGCTGGACCGTCGTTGGAATTCTGAGCCTTGTCTGCGCGCAAGTCTCCTTCTTTACAATCTCGGTCCTGCTGCCAAAGGCGCTGATCGATCAGGGTGCCGCCGTCACCTTGAGCTTTGGGCTGAGCTCGCTAGTGTTCCTGGCGAGCATTCCCGGGAAGGGTTTTACCGGTTTCCTGATGGAGGTCATCGGGCGGCGGTGGACGATCACTTATTGCCTCGCCGGATCGCTTCCTGGTCTTCTGATGATGGCGGTTGCGCATTCCGCAGGTCGTTACGCGACCGTCGTGTTTGTCGCCGGCGCGCTGATCACCGGCTTCACCGTGCTGTCGACCTTCACGGCCGTGCGGGTATATCTGTCCGAACAGTTCCCGACTGCGCTGCGCGGGCGCGGCCAATATTTTGGCGAGTCGACCGGGCGGTTGGTCGCTGGCGTGATCGCGCCCTTTATGTTGGAGCCATATACCGGCTCACCGATCATATTCTTTGGCACGCTGGCAGCAGTGGCGTTGATCGGCGCCTTTGTGCCGGTGCTGTTTGGGAAGGAAACCGTCGGTCAACTGGAAACCGTCAGCGAGCGGGCCCCCGAACTGGCCTAACAAGGGTGTTCGGGAGGGTTGCTTCGCGGATCGTTCCGGCCGCGCCGATGGGTGTCCAACAGCTTCAGCAATCGGTCGACGTCACATCCGCTATACCATTATCGGCTCCGAGCTCTGATATATCGAAGCCGGCTTGGCAAAGGAGCTTGACCATATGGTCGCGGAATTCGCCGACTGAGTTCTCTCCTGGAGAAAACATTAGTAGGCGGTGCATTAACGCGCCGATCAGCATATCGGCGAGCGTTTCGAGATCGATATTTTTTGCCAGCAAGCCGGCAGTCTGCGCCCGCTCCAAGGCCCGGACAAATGCCAGTCGACGCGGCAGATAATAGGTCTCTCGGTAGACTTGCATCAATTT
>CAVYZU010000012.1:0-519178 GCA_963772965.1 uncultured Alphaproteobacteria bacterium | reverse complement strand
GGCGACCCGCTAGCGGATCAGACAAATCGCGGACCACTAAACGATGGCTCAAAACGGTACCCTGCATACTGCGAACTCTGAGCGAACCAGCGCCAGTACTGCGCGCACGAAATTTCTGTGAACTGAGGCAGGTATTCTAAATGTCGAAAATCCAAAGTCACGTTTTGGCGTTGGACAAGGTGACCCCGCGCGGCGGCGCCTCCCTGCTGCTCGAAGTGCTTCGCAGTGAGGGGGTGCGCAATATCTTCGGCAATCCCGGACACTACTGAGCTGCCAATGATGGATGCGCTGATCGAGACTCCCGATATTAGCTACATTTGGGCATTGCAAGAAACGAGCGTGGTGGTGATGGCCGATGGCTAGGCTCAGGCAGCCTGCCGCCCAGGCTTCGTCAATCTTCATACTGCCGGCGGTCTCGGCAATGGCTTCGGCAATCTGCTTAATGCCAGCGTCTCAGGAACGCCGCTGGTTGTGACCGCTGGCCAGCAGGATTTACGGGATATGATCACCGACCCGCTGTTGTTCGGAGACCTCGTCACGATAGCGCGCCCCGCGGTCAAATGGGCCAGGAGGTTCAGCAGGTCCGCCGCGCCTTCCATGACTGCAATGCACCGCCCACCGGACCTGTGTTTGTTGCACTGCCGATGGACGTCATGGGGAGATGACCTCTGCCGGCATCGCCGAAATCTCTACGATCGATCTCGCCGCCATTGCACCAGGAAAACCGGCGATTGTCGCCGGCAAGGAGGTTTCAGCTAGCGATGCCAGTGCCGAGATCGCCCGTCTGGCCGAGGCGTTTGGCGCCGATTTATGGATCGTCCTGGCCACTGCACATCTCGTTTCCGACCTCGCATCCGCTGTGGGCCGGCAACTTGCCGACAAAGGCGAGCGAGATCGCTGGAATATTGAGGGCCTATAACGCGGTGTTCGCGCTCGGTGGCAAGTCGCTCATTACCTTGCTTTATACGGAAGGTTCAGCCGTGCCAGACCGCTGCGAGCTTTCTTACCTATCGGCCGATGCCCGCAACCTGGGTCGTACTTACGCGACCAAACTTGTCATGGTCGGGGACATAAAGATCTCGCTTACTGCTCTCCTGCCGCTACTGGTCAGCGCCTCGCGCGTCAAACGGAGGCCTATGCCGCGTTACGCGAGACCGCTAGGCGCGAGCAAAAGGCACGGCGCGAGCAGCTTGCGGCGGCGGCTGAGGCAGCATTCGATGCGGCGGTCATCGCCCCGCTCGTTGCCGCTCGAGAAATCGCCGGCGCTATCGAAGCTCGCCCTTGGAGAGCGTCTCTTCGCGGATCCCCGTTTATCAGTTGACGGGTCGCGCATCTGAGGGTTCCGACGATTTCGGGTCGCGAATTACAATCGTAACCCATTTCCGCGGCATTGCAATCATGCAGTAGCGCAAGCCCACCATCCTCTTCGCATCGACAACGAAGAGGCCGACATGGGAAGGGAATGAGGTGGTGGCATGAAGATGCTCACAATCTCGAATTGGCTGGCGCTGATTGATGATTTCGGTTGGCGCGAGGTCGCCGTCCAATGGCAAGCGACGCATCCGACGTGGATGCGGCTTTGGCAAGTCGAGGACTGCTGGCAACACCTGCAAAATTGGAGCGCATGACATTTCACAGCAACCCGAAGACGCGTGCAAATCATCCCTGGCTGCAATATGTTACCGAGCAACCGCAAAACCCGCCAGGTAATCAGGCAATGCACCTTTGTCGGTGCCTCTGTTGCAATCGGCATGTGCGCTATCGGCGCCTTTAGCGCCGATCTTGACACTGGCAATTCCAGCGCGACCGCCGTCCTGTCGCGACCCGCGCCGGCGGATCCTGGCTAATTCCGCCTCACCCGATTGACCCTCCCTACGGAGAGTTGGACCTCTCCGCGCAGCGTGCGCGGATCGTCGATCGGCTCTACGACGAGCTGATGCGCCGGACGGCGCTCAGATGCTCGTCCTGGTTGACATCTGCCTCACTCGGCGGTGCATGTTGATATTGCTGCCGCTGCAACGCCAGCCAATGGAAAAACAGTCGGAATGCGTTACCGGTGTAACGCATTCACCCGGCGCTGAAATCACTTCGTAGCGCGGCTCGCCTATCATCTGCGCTCAACAACTAAAGTACGCCGGTTTCGACCGGATGTTCAAAGAACTGCCCGGTCTCGCCGTTAGAGGAGAGCAAGTAAAACTGCGCGGTAACACGCACGCATTCACTCTCTCGGCGTCGAGCAGAGATGGCTCGACCTAATCACGAGAGCTGTATGAGTTCAACAGTATCGTTAATTTCTGCAACATCGAGGCGGGATGTGAAAAGATTACAGTTCGATTTCATCGTGGTTGGCGGCGGATCGGCGGGAGCAGTGATCGCCTCGCGGCTGTCGGAGGACCCGAATTGCCGGGTGGCGTTGATCGAGGCGGGCGAGCGGCCGCCGGCGGTCTCCGCGCTACCGATCGCACCGGCGCTGATGCAGCTCAATCCCGCCACCGACTGGATGTTCACCGCCGATCCTGGCCGCGCCGGGCTCGGGCTCAACGGCGGCCGCGTGCCGGTGCCGCGCGGCAAGATGCTCGGCGGCTCGTCGGGCATCAACTTCATGATATGTACGCGACAATCCCGGCGACTTCGATGCCTGGGCGGAAGGCGGCGCCACCGGCTGGAGCTACGCCGAGGTGCTGCCCTATTTCCGCAAGAGTGAAGGCCTCGCGGCGAGCGGCGACATTGTGATCGACGCCGCGGCGCACAACACCACCGGGCCGCTTGGGGTCTCGGTGAGTGATCCGGTGTTGCCGGCCGCGCGGGAATTCGTCGAGGCGGCGGTTGCAGCCGGTATCCCCAAGGGCGACTACAACGGCCGCGACCGCAGCGCGCCGGCTGGCGTCGCCTCGCTGACCCAGTTCACGACGCGGAACGGGCGGCGATCGAGCACTTACGAGGCCTTTCTCGTCGGCGAACCGGAGCGACGGCCGAACCTGATGATCATCACCGGGGCCCAAGCGACGCGGGTGCTACTCGAAGGCGCGGGCGCGGGCACGATGCGACCGGCATCGAATACCGAACCGCCGCCGGTGAGAGTATGACGGTGCATGCCGCCAAGGAGGTGATCCTCAGCGCGGGCGCAATCGGCTCGCCGCAGCTGCTGCTGTTATCAGGCGTCGGCCCGCGACATGAGCTCGAAGCGGTCGGGGTCGGCTGTCGGGTCAATGCACCTGATGTCGGCAAGCACCTGCAAGATCACACGATGTGCCCGCTGATCTATCCCGCCCCGGGCCTCGGTGTGACGATGAACGAGGTAGCGCTGGCGATGGGCCCAGACGCGCTGCGCGGGCCGGCAGGGCCGCTGCCTTCCGATCCCGCCCAAGATGCGAAGCTGCCGCCGGAACTGCGGGCCTTGAAACAGGCGGCGGCACAGCGGCTCGCCGAATGGCAGGTGAGCGGGCGCGGGCTCGGCGCGTCGTCTCTGGCCGATGCGCTCGTGTTCTGCTCGAGCGGGTTCGGCGATGCCGGGCGTCACGACCTCGAGATCGAGTTGCTCGTGACCGGCTTCAATGAGGAGGCGCTGCGGACGATCCTCAACATCGATACGGCGCGCTTTTTCGAGGACGCCGGAAGGCACGTCGCCAACGACTCCGAAAACCTGATACTGCTGCGCCAGCCTGTGCTGCCGCACAGCCGCGGAGAAATCGTTCTCGAACGCGCCGATCCCGCCGCTCCGCCGGCAATCCGCATGAACTATTACGATGATCCGCGCGATCTCAAGGTCATGGTTGCGGCGATCCGGCGGGCGATGGACATCGCCATGCACTGGCCGGGCAACCGCCGCCCGGAGCCGGTCATGATTCCGCCCTTCCTGGCTGCGAAGCACGGTTACCGTGAAGGGGACGAGCCGAGCGACGCGCTGCTCGAAGAGTTTGCGCTGCATTTCTCGCTGACCGACTACCACCCGACCTCGACCTGCCGCGTCGGCAGCGTTGTCGACCCGCGGCTGCGGGTGCTCGGGATCGGCCGGTTGCGCGTGGCAGACGCCAGTGTCATGCCGGCGGTGATTGCGGGTAACACGAATGCGCCGACCATCATGATCGGCGAGAGGGCGGCCGAGATGATCGCCGCCGAGCACGGCATCAAGCTTGCCGAGTTCGTCGGCGAACCTGGCACGAGCCATCACTGAGCGTCGGTCCTGTCCCGGATGACAATCGTTCCAACCATCTTCCCGAGGTAAACAACGGGACGTTCGAACGCTTGGCGAACATCTCTGCCCTAAGACGGGGTCGGTCAGATGAACCACCGCGGACGTTTGTGGCACACCTGCCTCAACAGGCTGAAAGCGCGGCTCTTTCCTCCTGGCGTTGTTTAAACAACAACCGACGCTAAGACCTCTCTCAACGAATTTTCGTCGCGCGGCACTAGCTCACGCTTTCTTGCTCAGCCAAGCGAAGCCGAAGAAAAGCCCAGTAACGACGCTCGCGCAGATCACGCCGACCACGAAAGGGTTTCCAGAACTCAGCAAGTCCGGCCTGTCCCTTTCGATCAGCGACACCAACGCGGAGAGAGCCACGAACAAAATTGCCCAAATACCGAGTATGCCGCGCAAAATTTGCCCGTCGCATTTCTTTGAGGCTCGCGGCTTTCTTGCCGCTCTTGGCTCCGCTGCGGGCAGCGGCAGCCGCTCGCCCGGAACCAACGGGGCCGCGCCGCCTTCATAGCGCACTGCCCTTTGCCCAGTGCGGCGGTATTGTGCTAATCCTTCGGAGCGCGTCCAGGACGCCCACGGCCAAGAACCGGAAGCGGTGGGTGGCTCCCGGCCACTGCGTTCTCCCTCTAAACTCATATAGCTCTCCTGATTAGGTCGAGCAGTCTCCGCTCAACGCGAAGAGTGTGGTTGGGCCGCGTTACGGCGTAGTTTCAGAGTAGGGGAATCGTGTTGCCATGGTAACCTGCTCGGATTGGCACCTTTGGCTGTTTGTCCACCGTCCGCGCTCCGAATTAGGACAGCACACCATCAGCGCCAGCGGGGGTTTCTCGCCCATCCGCGCGAATGTGCCGTGAGATTGGTTCGCTATTTGTGAACGGGCAGCCGATGGTGCGGCATCGCACTGGTTGGTCATTTCAGGACGGCTAATCCCATGCTGGATTTGGCTGCCGCACTGCGTGAGATCGTGCCGGGTCTGCCGATCCTGGTGGCGAGAGCGTCGGCCGACGATATCCGCACCGATACGTTGGTGGCAGCCAGCGTCTCCGAGGTCGTGCACCGGCCGCTGATTTCTGCCGAGATTGCCTCGGCTCTGGGGCGCCACCTGAGGATTTCGACAGTTTCTGCGGGCGAACTACAGTCGTAACGCATTTCCTCAGTGCTGCAATCGCGCGGTAGTGCGGACTTCCCATCCTCTTCGCACCGACAACGAAGAGGTTCGACATGAATATCCAAACCGTCCCACCCCGGGGTGTGCTCCCAGATAGCCGCAAAAGCCGGCGCGTGAGCAGACGCCGCAACTTTGCGGTGGCAGTTTTCGGCATCGGCTTCTTTACCATCTCCACCTGTGCCTTTGGCGCCGATCTGTGGACTGGACATTCCACGGCGATCGCCGCCGCATCGCAGCTCGGCGCCGAGGGTTTGGGCCAACCGGACGTCTTGGCATCCGCCCCGGCGCCTGCCGCAGGGATTTCGCAATCCCAGCCGATCCAGGCCGGGGAAGCGCGCGTTTGGTTCCTGCGCGAATTCGATCCCGGATTGAGTCTCGCCACGGCGACGATTTATGCGAATGGCGTCGCCATAGGTCAAAGCCGTCCTGGCGCCGCCTTCTCGATCGACCTCGCTCCGGGAACTTACACATTCACAGTGCCAAATGATCTTCCCGACGGCGATCAGGCGCCGACCGTCCAGCTTGCCGCAGGCGCGCAGGTCTATTTCAATGTCGCAGCAGACGCGTGGGTAGGCGACAGCGAAGCGGAACAAGATCACGGTCGTGACGACCTCGATGTCCGCCAAATATCCGCGCCTTTGGCCGAGAAATTTCTCCCGGCATTAACTGAGCCGCCTCACAGCTGATTCGGTCTTCCGTGGAAATGCTGGAGAGCGGGCGTTGCGCCTTCCAGAGTGCTCTGGCCAGCAACTTGCGCAATCGACTCTCTCCGGCACGGATTGCTGTGTCTATTGGCACATTCTCGCGCGCCGTTACAGGCGTAACCATACAGTTCATTTTCGAAACGCTGCGGTAGCCGAGCCGCCCGATATCTGTCGTCTTGGGCCACACGCCGGCGTGGGTTCGAGCGGCCGCCACGCATCATCGCGCTGCGCCGATCAAACAGCCTGGCAATCACAGAGGCTATGATCGTGTCACACAATTTTTTGCTCGTATCCTGGGGCAGTTCGGGCAATCTCAATCCCTTGCTGACCGCAGGCCGCCAATTGCGGCAGCGCGGACATCGCGTCAGGATCATGGCAGACCCGGCAATGCGCGACGAAGTCGCGGCGGCCGAATTCGATTTCGTGACCTGGCGCCGCGCGCCGACCGGACGGGCCGCGGACCCCACCGACTTCCACAACGTGGACGACTGGCTTCGCCGCGTCGTGTCGGATCCCGCAGCCGATTATGGGGCCGACGTCAGGGATGAGATCGGCAACGCCTCGACCGAGGCCGTGCTCACCATCGACATGCTGTTCGGCGCGGTGCTCGGCGCGGAAGCCGTCGGCGTTCCTGTTGCGATGCTCTCACCGCATGTCAGCGTTCGGCCGCTTGCTGGAGTGCCGCCCGCCTCGAGCGGCCTGGCGGCACCGAAGACGCCGCAAGAGCGGGCTGAAACTGCGGCCGCCAGCGAGCAGATGATGGAAGTCTTCAATGGCTTGCTGCCGAGCCTCAATCGCGCCTGCGCCCGGTTGGGCGTGCCGACCCTTTCCCATGCAATGGACCTGTTCGATCGGCCCGCCCGGGTGTTGCTGGCGATGAGCCGGGCTTTCGACTTCCAGGCCGACTGGCTGCCCATCAATCTTCGCTATATCGGCCCGCTGCTCGACCAGCCGAGCTGGTCCGAACCGTGGCGCGCGCCATGGTCCACGCGGCTGCCACGTGTGCTGGTTGCCGGCAGCACGGGTGCGCAGGGCCAGGGCGAGCTGATTCAGAAGATCATCCGCGCCATGGGGCAGATCGAGATCGAAGCCGTGGCGACCTCCGGCCCAAACCTCGACATCGACACCCTGCGAGCCCCAGGCAATGTGCACCTGCTGCGCAGCGCGCCCCACGACACTGTCATGCAGGAGGTGTCGCTGGTGATCAGCCAGGGCGGCCACGGCACCGTCAACCGCGCGCTCGTCAACGGCGTTCCGCTGCTGATTTTGCCGATGGGCCGCGACCAGGGCGACAATGCAGCGCGTGTCGCTTCCGAGGGCGCCGGCCTGCGACTGCCGCCGACCGCGTCCGAAACCGAGATCGCTGGAGCGGCGGCAAGGCTGATTTTTGAGCCGGATTTCGGTCGCGCTGCGCGACGGCTCGGTGAGGCGATAAGGGCCGATATCGAGCGTACCGGGCTCGTCCAGGAGATGGAAGCGATCGTCGCGGAGCGTCGGCGCTGCCGCGCATGGCCGGACTCGTCCTTGCGGACGAATTCCCGTCGCGGCAGAAGGCAACAGCTCGCGGTTTGACGTGGGCGGCAGGCCCCTTCGCAAGGCATAGCGGTGACGCCGCGGTGCGAGCGACGGCCTTTCCCCCGCCAACCCAAAAGCGGTGATCCAGCCATGCGCATCGCACCCAACTCCCTTGCTTTCAGTTGGCTGCTCGGCCTTCTGTCGGCGCTGCCGACCTTTGGCATCGACATGATCCTGCCGACCTTGCCGGCCACGGCCGCAGCTCTTGGCGCGCCGGCCTCGGAGGTCGGGCTGGCGATGAGCGCCTATCTGCTGGGGTGTGGCGCGGCGCTCGTCTTGTATGGACCCGTATCCGACCGGATTGGGCGCCGGCCCATCATCATCTTCGGCGCAGCACTGCTCGCGCTCGCCAGCGGGGGCTGCATGCTGGCGCATTCACTGCCAGTTCTGTTGATTTTCCGCACCCTCCAAGGCGTCGGCGCCGCGGGACCTGGCATGGGCGCGTTGACGATTGTCCGCGACCTGTTCGAGGGTGAAGAGGCGCGCGCCAAGATGTCCTATGTCGTATTCGCCATCAACATCGTCCCGATGATCGCGCCGAGTGTCGGGGCGGCGCTTTTGACGCTCGGCGGGTGGCAGGCGGTCTATTGGGTGCCGATCGCTGGCGGATGCATTTTGCTGGTGGCGATGCGCGGCCTCGCCGAGACCGCGCGCATTGATCCGGATGCCCGTTTCAACCCAATGACCGCCGCTCGGGATTATCTCTCTGTCCTGAGCCATCCGGTCTGCCTGGGCAACGCGATCTGCAACGCGGCCGCGGCCGGGGCGGTGTTTGCCTATATCACCGGCTCGTCGCTGTTCCTGATCGACGTCGTCGGATTGAGCCCGGGCCAATATGGCGTGGTCTTTGGCGCGAGCTCGCTTTCGGTCATGGCCGGGTCGCTGCTCAATCGCCGCCTGAGCGGCTGGCGCGTGACGCCGCGCCAGACGATCGCCATCGGGCTTTCGCTTTCCACGGCGCTTGCCGCGTGTCTCACGGTGATGGCGCTCGCGGACGGCCGGTCGATGCCGATTGTCGTGCTGGTGATGACTGGCGTGGCGCTGTCATTCGGACTGATCTCGCCCAACGCCGTCAGCGAGGCGCTGGAGCCCGTGCCCGCGATCGCTGGCGCCGCCGGTGCGGTCGTGATTTTCATGCAGATGCTCGGCGCGGCGACCTCGAGCTGGCTTGTTTCATGGCTGTTCGACGGCCGCTCCGCCCTGTCGATGGCCGTCACCATGCTCGCGTTCTGCCTGCTCGCGATCGCCGCGCGCCTGGGCGTGACAGTCACGGCCGGACGTGAACGTGAGCTGTCCACAAAGGCGAGTTGACCCAGAGGAGTGAATGATGGATGCCAACCCTGGACTGAAGCCGTCTTTTTTGAAGCGTGACGGCGTGCGGCTGGCGTATTTCGAGGCCGGACCGGCCCACGGCCGGACGCCGCCACTGATCCTGGTCAATGGCTGGACCGGCGACCACCGGATCTTTACGCCGCAGATCGATCATTTCGCGAAAAGCCGCCGCGTCGTCGCGATCGATCTTCGCGGGCACGGCGCCAGCGACGCGCCGAAGCAGGAATACACCATGGCGGGATTTGCGGATGACATCGCCTGGCAGTGCGCCGAGCTCGGGCTGCACCGACCCGTCGTGATTGGACACAGCCTGGGCGGCGCGATCTCGCTCGAACTGTGCGGACGCTACCCGGAGCTGGTATCGGGCCTTGTCATGATCGATTCGATCGTCATGGGCCGCAAGGAGATGCGCAACGCTCCCGAGGTCGGCAAGCTCCTGCAGGGCATCGGCGGGCCGAATTACCTCGCCGTGTCGCGGGCTAATGCATGGGAGATCGGCTGCGACTATGACGAGCCCGCGCGGCGCAAGGCGATCTTCGACGAATATATCCTGCCGCCTTGCGAGAGCACGCCACAGCACGTCGCGTTCTCGGCGATCAGGAACGCCTTCGACCATGATCCCGAGCCCGCGGCCAAAGCCTGCCGCATTCCCATGGCCTATATTTCCGCCGACGTGCCGCTGGTCAACATGGCCCGCGATCTCGACCGGCTCAAACAGCTCTGTCCACAGCTCGTGACCGCCAAGACGATGCTGGCGGGCCATTTCAACACCATCGAGGTCGCCGACCAGGTCAACGCCATGATCGAGCGCTTCCTGGCCGTGGATCTCCGGGTGGATCGCGCTTGAATCCTTCCGGAACCGCAAGGCCGGATCATCGGCACTCAAGTGACGACGATCGGGCCCAAGGTTATCGCTTCGAACGGTGTGTCCTGCGGCGAGCCGCCAGCAGAGAAGGATTTCGGCGAGCGAAAACAGTGCGACCCGATGTGCAGATGCTGCGGCTGGGCGCAAGCCGGAGCGCGATCCGAGCGCACCACAGATTCTCGGGACCGAGCGCGCCGTCGGGTGTGTGTTTGCCCCCGCGGTCGAGGCGTTCTTACTCCGCTATTTCAATCGTAACCTATTTTCCGCGGCGCGAAACGACGGAGTAACACGCGATGGCCAATTTCCCACTGGCAGAAGCAACAGGAGAAACCCATGAGCTTCGAGACCAAGTGGGCCGGTGCCGCCATCCCTCCTACACGCGATCGACGCGCGGCCAAATCGCACAGACACGAATCCTGGATCGAGCGGCTCCTATCCTCGGCGTTCCGTACCGTTGTCGAGGGCTTCGCCCTCTATGGGGCTGCATATGCGGGCGCGCTCTATCCGGGGCCCTTCCTTCCGGCGGACGACCAGCGTCGCTTCCCCGGTTTCGGCGAAATTCGCCGCGCCGGCAGCAGAGCGGCCTTGGAAGGTATCGACAACCAAACGCTGGAAAGATATCGGAATTCCCGATGAGACCGCGCATACAGGAAAGCCACAAAACCGGCGCTCCGGGCAGCGCGATCGCACTCGAACCCTATTCCCGCTTTGTCCGGCTGGTGTCGAAGCCGAAGCTCGGCAAGATCGAGAACAACAAGCCGGCGGCAGTGCATATTCCACTCATTACCGAAATGAAGTTGGCCACCGATCCCGATTTGATCCCGGCCATTCCGATTTGACGTCGGCCACCCGGTGAAGGGGATGGCAGGCACTCGAACGCTGGGCGTTGCTCGGCGCTTGGCTCGTTGACGGAACGTTCCTGCACCAGCCGAGTACGGCGCCGGCCACGTCGTGCTCTCTGCTGCGGCGATCGTCTGACGAACCACAGAACGCGGTCGGGAAAAACCCCACGCTCCGGCTTCGGGAGCATTGTACCCAAAAGCACTCGCAGCAGTTGCAGCCAGACGCCTATCCCACTAGCGCCGCTCGCGGCCGCGGCTCAGCCGCTCACCCTCGTCCCCGTAAAAACCCGACCCAGTGTGAGAAATGCAGATTGGTTAAAAAGACGCGGGAGGACACGGGGGCTCGGACCGACACGAGCCATTTGGGAGCGCAACAGAGCGTGAGAGAGGTCACTGGCGGCATTACCGCCAGACCGATCAGAAGATCCACTGATGCACGTCTATATCATCGGCGATGACGGAATCACCCGCTGCCATGCAGTGGCGGCAGTCCTCAAACGAAGGAGAAATTGCGGTTGCCTTGAATGGGAAATTGCGTGCCGTTCGGTTCAGCGGCAAGCAGCTGGTGGGGCTGTGGAATGTCCGGCCGGGTGTCGAGAAGCGCGAAAAATCGGCGCCCGCGATGCGCTGATCGATCCGCTGTGGTCGGCAATCGAGGCATTGCCCGACCCCAAGCCCGATGCCCGACGTTTGTCAAAGCAAGATGCCGTGATTACGCTGTTGCGCCGGGCTGAGGCGGCCCGATGGCGGCCTCAGTCCGAGCGTCGTGCGGCGGTCGCCGTCTGCGCCTGCTTTGCGCAAACGTTGCGTTTGCTACCGAGCGATCCCAACAAAGACGCCGCGGCGTCCACGACCGCTCCGGCCTTAAAGCCGGGTAGCAGGTTGCTACGCGAATGGCACGGGCGCACGACAGTGTGATCGCGCTCGAAGGTGGGTTTGATACGGCGAGACGATGGCGGCCGCTCGGGCGGCACGATGGAGCGCCCGGCATTGCAGCAGCTGCTGGCCGATATCCGCGCCGGCAAGATCGCTGTCGTCGTGGCTCAGGGGAGGGTTAGGGAGGGGCAACGGCGAGCGTCCCGATTTTACGTCGATCAGTGCATGGCGTTCAGCCCGGCGATGGGAATGCTGGAGGAGCCTCGATAGCGTCCACTCAGCACCCGCCGCGCATCGTCCAGGCGGTTCGCGTTGACATAGGCCTTCAACAGAGTGAACTCGACCAAATCGAGCTGTGCACGGCTGCCGCCGATGCGTTCGAGCTGACCGGCAATCGGCTCAAGCGCGTCGATTACCGCAGAGAACTCTTGCCGTTCGAAAGCGGCGAAGGCCCGTGACACCAGCGGAACAAGAGGGCCGGATGGATAACGACCCCTTCGCGCGAGCTCGTCCATTTGCCGTACGCGTTGCTCCAATTCCGTTTTATCTCCAACCACAGCATCGGGGAGCGCGATATGCATGTCGGAAAAGGCGAGGCCGGCGCGCGGAAACGCACTATTCGCGAATTCATGCATCATGCGCCATGCGTCGGCATCGCGCGGATGCCCGGCCAACTCCCAGCGCCACAGAAAGGAAACCGCATCGTTCAGCTTTCCGCGCGGCGGCCCACTGTGCACATCCGGGGCGAAGGCTTCCCTGAAAAGTCGAGATGCCCCCGCCGCATCGCCGACCTCGATGTGGCCGAGTGCCAGATGCCAACTCAGGTGGCTATATAGCGACCCGTTACGCGGATAGGTGGTGAGCCAGGACGTCAGGAAGGCGCGCGCCGCGTTTGGATCGCCCTCCTCATAGCAGAAATGCGCGCGAGCGTGCGCCGCCCACGGGTTCTTAGGATTCTGGGCGAGGGACCGATCGATCTTTGGGCGGGCGGCCTCGCGCTGGCCATTTTCCGAGAGCGCCATCCCATGATGGGCCGTGAACCACCAATCGTCCCCGTAGCTCGGGGCTAACCTGTCCAGCAGGTCCAAAAGCGCGCGTTTCTGACCGGCGCGACCGGAATTGCCGATCAGGCCATTGGTGAACGCAGTTGTGCTGAGTACCACAGCGTCACGCGGCCACGCGCTCAAATGCAACTGCAGCGCCGAAAGTGCGGCTTCGGCATCGCCGGCCACGAGCAAGTCGAAAAACGCGATATGGCTGGCTTCCAAGCGCTGACAGACCTCTCGGTGAGGGAATTGGCCGCCGCTATCGAAAAGCGTGCGGCCGCGGCATCGCCGCGCTCCAGCAGCGCGTGTGCCTTGGCGGCATGGGCGAGGGCAAAGCCAGGATCTGCGCAGATCGCCCGATCGAACGCCTCGATCGCACCCGGATGCATAGTCAGCTTGGCCTCACAGCCCTCGACGTAAGCGTCCCGCGCGGTGCACGAGGTGGTGGACAACGAGAGCTCGTATCGGTCCGTCAGCATCGTGAATGATCCCGATCCTCGAAGGTCGCCATCAATGATAGGATCCACTTTGTCGATAGCTCGGGGCAAACCGTTTCCGCCTCGCGCATAAACGCTTCGCCCTTATGATGACAGCCAGAGCACACTAGACCGGGCTAGGAGGCGCACATGGCGGCGACGGCGGTCGAAGCATGGGACGAGCGGTGGGCAACGCCCGAGGGTCGCGCCGACTGGCTGACGCCACACCCGGCGGTGGCAGCGGTGGTGCCGGTGCTGAAGGCGCGCGGCGCACAGCATGTGCTCGACCTCGGTTGCGGCGTCGGCCGGCACGCGCTGCTCTTCGCCAAGCACGGCTTTACCGTCGAGGCGATCGACGGGGCCGCTGCCGGTCTCGATTTTGCTCGCCGCGAGGCGTCCGCGCGCGGCCTCCGACTGAGCATGCGCCAAGGCAATGCCGACGCGCTACCCTTTGCCGACAAGAGTTTCGACTATGTGTTGTCGTGGAATGTCATCTTTCACGGCACGATGGGCGATGTCGGCCGCCGTCTCTCCGAGATCTGGCGCATCCTGAAGCCCGGCGCGGTTTACCAGGGTACGATGCTGTCGAAGCGCGATGCGCAATTTGGCCACGGCCGGCCGCCCCCGACACCTTCATCCGCGGCAGCGATGCAAAGGCGCATCCGCATTACTATTGCGACTTGGCCGGTCTTGCCGCGCTCTTCGCCGGCTTCGAGCTGTTCTCGCTCACCCAGGAAGAGCAGCGCCGGCTTGGCTCTTGGCACTGGCACATCCTCGCCGAGCGGCGGTAAGCGGGGACAGCGTGTCAGTGCGCCGCACTCTCCGCGCCGGTGCAGCCGCAGTGCCTCGGATTTTCTCGTCGGATCAAAGTACCTTTAATGACCGTTCCCGGCGAGCCGATCAAAGTTGATTGTGTAAGGCGCATGGGGAACGTACCTCTTTCTACGTTATGGGTTAATCTTATCGTCATCTCTGGGACATGGGGCAGCAGCTTTGTCTTAGTGAAGCTGATCACCCATTCGATGCATCCGTTCGCATTCGCGGCGTCACGAGGCTTCATCGCGATGTCGGCGCTGGCCCTTTGGCCGGGAGTGCGGAGCGAAGCGCCGCCTAAATTTACAACGGCATTGTTGCGAGCGCTTGCTAAAGGCCGACAAGGGGCACGTAGTGGCACGCGTTCACGATAATCGCGGCCTGCACTGCGCCCAAGGCACGCTTGTCGCGCTTGCGCGAAAAACGTGCCGCGAGCGATCATGAAAAACCAGCAACTTGCCGTCCGATTAATGATCGCTCAGGCGATCTTGTTTGCGGTCGAGACTGCGATGATCCATCACATTGGACCGCGCGGCTCCGCAATGCAGCTGGCACTGCTGCGGAGTGGCTCCGGGTTAGTGCTGGTTGGGCTTCTCGCCTGGAAAACCGGCTGGTCGGTGTTAAAGACCAACCAGCTGCCGTTACAGCTGCTGCGCGGATTTGTGTCGGTCTTGTACCTTTGGGTGCTCATGTACTCGTTCGCCCATTTGCCGTTCGCCGACGCAACGGCGATTTCCTATACTCAGGCGGCTTACATCGCGGTGTTCTCGGTTCTCATTCTGAACGAGCAGGTCACAGTTCCTCGCTGGATCGCCAGCGCGACCGGCACAATTGGCGCATTGCTAATCGTCAAACCGACGTTTACCGATCATAATATCGCCTATCTTATCGCTTTGCTGGGGACTAGCTTTAACGGCTTGGCGTTCGTGCTGAATAAATATTTGCAACGCCCAAAGGGCGATTCCGACTTGACCACGATGTTCTATGTCAATGCCGTTGCCGTTATCTGCAACCTTCCAGTGTTGGCGACGACCGCTCTTCCTGAGCACGCAGTTTGGCCCTGGTTGTCCGGGGTGCTGATATTTGGCCCCTTAGGGATGTATTGTGGGATAGTGGCGGTACGACATGCCAGCGCTTCCAGTCTTGCGCCTTACACGTTCCTGCGACTGGTTATTGCAGTAATCGGGGGCCTCCTTTTATTTCGCGAAATTCCCGATCTACTGAGTTGGCTAGGGATGGCCGTGATCCTCCTGAGCTGCTTACTCAGCGTCAAGCCGACGCCACGCGCGGCCAAAGCTCACCCTCACAAAACATCATCATGACTCCTTCTGCTGCGCCGCCTGGTATCGACTGCATAATGCCCTAGCATCCGCATCTGATCGGTGTTGGGCTTCATCGTCGCCTCGAAACTTTGCCAATCGGCCGCACTCATCTCCGCTAAGCCAACGACTTCGAACGAAGGATCGCGATAGCATTCGCGCAGCAGCGGCTGCACCTGGAAAAGCGGGTAGCGGACGTGGAACTCGACCGGCGAATTTGTTCGGGTCAACCGGACGTTGGTAAAGAGCGGCCCGAACCAGGTCTCCGACTCGATAATGCCTTCGAAATGCTCGTAACCTTGGTTTCGCGGGATATTTGCGGGACCCCGGGAAAGCAATGCCCAACCCGGTGCCGTCCGCGCCAGATAGCCGCTCCAGATTTGCACGACACCGGGCTCGCGCGAGACCGCGAGAAACGGTGGGGCCAGAGACTTGGCCGGATCGGGAGCTGCGTCCTCGAATAACTGTCGGAACCCGGGAAACTGCGCCCCCCGCAACGGGTACCAATCCTCGGCGCCGGCATAGGTCCACGCGATCTCGACGCCGTCCCAGACCAAGCTGAAACTGAGCGGCGGGTAGATGTACCACCCGAACGCGGAAGCAGCAGCGACTGCTTCGCAATAGCGATAGCCCCGCATTGGAAGCATGCCATCGGCCGAGCGGTCGGCCGGCCGCGGAGCCGGAGCGTCGGGGATGAGCCGGTAAAATCGGCAGATCATTGTTTCAGCCTGCTTAGCCATCTCCGACACTCCGTTTTGAGCGGTGAACGATCTTTCTATCGATGCCGCGGGAACTCGGCCGTGATGCAACCATCGCCGAGCCGCACCGTGCCGCGGTCGACGATCTCGGGTTTCGGCTGCCGCAATGGCGGGAACTCGGCCGTGATGCAACCGTCGCCGAGCCGCACCGTGCCGCGGTCGACGATCTCGGGCTTCGGCTGCGGCAATGGCGGGAACTCGGCCGCGATGCAACCGTCGCCGAGCCGCACCGTGCCGCGGTCGACGATCTCGGGCTTCGGCTGCCGCAATGGCGGGAACTCGGCCGTGATGCAACCGTCGCCGAGCCGCATCGTGCCGCGGTCGACGATCTCGGGCTTCGGCTGCCGCAATGGCGGGAACTCGGCCGTGATGCAACCGTCGCCGAGCCGCACCGTGCCGCGGTCGACGATCTCGGGCTTCGGCTGCCGCAATGGCGGGAACTCGGCCGTGATGCAACCGTCGCCGAGCCGCACCGTGCCGCGGTCGACGATCTCGGGCTTCGGCTGCCGCAATGGCGGGAACTCGGCCGTGATGCAACCGTCGCCGAGCCGCACCGTGCCGCGGTCGACGATCTCGGGCTTCGGCTGCCGCAATGGCGGGAACTCGGCCGTGATGCAACCGTCGCCGAGCCGCACCGTGCCGCGGTCGACGATCTCGGGCTTCGGCTGCCGCAATGGCGGGAACTCGGCCGTGATGCAACCGTCGCCGAGCCGCACCGTGCCGCGGTCGACGATCTCGGGCTTCGGCTGCCGCAATGGCGGGAACTCGGCCGTGATCGATCCATGGGTTAGTGGTTGCCTGGCATTCATGTTGTCTCTCCTGATTTGGCGTAGGGCAGGATTGCCCCGTTTAACGAAAGCAAGAGTTGCTGGTAGCGCAAGAACCAACTGTCAAAATTCTTACTTATTATCGTGAATAATCGGTGAAACTCTCTTTTGCGCCCTCAGCGTCGGAATATCTCGCAACTAAGAATTGCTCGAATGTGTAAATCCAGTAATGCCGAGCCGCTCGTCGTCAGGGTTACCTAGGTTCGATGACCAGGAGGCCAGCGCCTTCGAACGGTAAGTGCCATAAAAAGGCTCTTCGAGATCGTGGTAAAAAATGAAAAAAATGGTGACAAGCACGCCTGAAGGTGTGAAAAAAGCGTGAAAATCAAGAGAATTTTCCGTGCAGAGATTGTGGATTAGGACGCAGGGCAAGCTGAAATGATCGAAGCTCTCCGACGACATCGGCTATCGGCAGATCTCGATTGTGTTAGGGCGAACCCTCCGCGCTCCCGAACTGGCTAATGAAACCGCCTTCCGGCACGACGCTCACGGGAGCAGCGCTGATGGAAATCCTGCCGCCTCCGAACACCGTCAGATGGTCAATCCGACGCAAGGCCGCGGTGGTTGCCGCGGTGGGGAGCGGCCGGATTACGGTAGAGGAGGCTTGCTGTGCCTACCAGCTCTCGGTGGAAGAGTTCCTCTCCTGGCAACGGGCTTTCGAAACACATGGTCTTGCTGGTTTGCGCGTAACGCGCCTTCAGCAGTATCGCGAATCTCGCTCCGCACAACTTCTTCCACTTCCGGTTGCTCAGACAAAGGGCTGAGGCGAGCTTTGTTGCTGGGCCGCCCTTCACCGGTTTATGTCATTATTCGCAGGTGGTGCTCGTGAGGGATCCAGACATCCGAGAGGCTTTTCCGATTAGCATTAGCGGGCCATGGACCAGCCCCCCACCTCTTGATGGCACGCATTATCGAGAGTTAGCGCATGGGCTCCGCAAACTGGCCCACCAGTGTCGCTTCGTCGCCTCGCGTCGCGAGTTGCTAGAGCTCGCTGCCAGTTTCGACCGCAGAGCCGACTATTTCGATTGTCAAAGCAAATAGGCTGTCTGTCGCGAGCCGGCCCCGATTTACGGTGCTTCGGCGGGTAGGGTTCTTTCGCTAGAACCGCTTACTCGCTCCTTTTTGCTCCTGATTTCGCGGCGAAGAAAATTGGGTTCCCGCCGGGGAGTCCACCAAGCGGCTGCACTTGATTGCCTCTTGGTTTCATTCTAACTAAAAAGCGGGATCCCGGCCCTCGCGAGCGCATCGCAAAAGAGGTCGGCTTGCGGGCTAGCGCTGCCGGGGTAACGTTGCCGAAAGCTGGTTACAGTCAGCCCCGGTTCCAGCTCCAATAGCCGTCGCGCCGACGCGCGGGCTTCGTCCTCCCGGCCGGCCAAGACCAGCGCCATTACCAGCTGCCGATGAGCGGATGTGTAGGTTCGGTTCTCCTGAAGGGAACGCAGAGCGCATTCGATCGCCCGCTCGTATTGCCCATCCACGAGATAAGCCATGGCAGCGTTACCACTATAAGCATACATCAAGGGGTCATAGGGCGAGAGCGCCATCGCCTTATTGATCTCCTCGATTGCTAGGGGGCCGTTGCCCATCCAGGCATGCGCCGCGGCGCTCCACATCCAGGCCGGCGCGGCATTGGCGTTGATTTGCAGCGCCGCCTCGAAACGGCGGAACGCGAGATCGAAGTCCTTGTACAGATACGACGCTACGTGACCGTGAACCGCGAACGCCATCGGTTCCATGCTGCTGCTCTCGATTGCCAACCGGGCAAAGTGGTCTGCCTGGGCCGCGTCGTATCCTGGATCGGGCGACCATCCTTGTCCGACGCGCAGCACATGCCAGCGCGCCCGCCAGGCAAGGGCAGCCGCATAGTGTGGATCCTTTGCGATCGCGGCGTCGAACAGCCTTTCCGACGTTTCAAAGACCGCCCGCGAGGAATTGTGCATGTTCTCTTGGGCGCGCAGAAAGAGATCGTACGCCTCAAGGCTGTCCGGCCGCTTGACGCGAATGCGGGTCATCTCGGCCGCATGCAGGTAAGGCGCAACCTTACGAACAATCATTTCGGACAGCCGATCCTGAACCTCAAAGAGGTCGGCGAATCGCTCATCGAGCTTAGAGACCCACAGCGCCGCACCGATGTGTGTATCGGTCAGCTCGACCGTTAAGCGCAGACGATCATCGAGGACCCGCAAACTACCCGAGAGAACGTAGCGTACCGCGAGCACGTGACCGATGTCGCGCGGGTGGCGATCCTGGTCCCTGAAGGCCAAGGTTGACAGCCGAGAAATCACGAAAAAATTCGGAATACGAGACAATGCCTCAATAAGATCCTCGACCAGCCCCTCGGCAACGAAATGATGGGCCGGATCGCCTGTCAGATTACGAAACGGCAGCACCGCAATGGACGGTTCACGCGCGCGCTCGCGTCCGAGACCCTCGGAAGGAGCGGCAGCCGGGTCGCTCTGTTTCTTGATCTCCCAGGGAACAGGAGACAGGGCTGGCGATCTTTCCTCAGAGGCCTCGCTCGATCCGACGCGTGCCGGTCGCTCCACGATCACCGAGGACGCCGCCAGGTGCGGTTCGACGCGCACGGCTTCGTAAATGGCTGTTGTTTCCTTGGAGGGAGGCAGCTCGAATACGCTCTGGAGCACTTGTCGACAACGCTCGAATTCACGGATTGCTTGGGCGCGATCGCCCATCTCAGTAAAAGCCATCATCAGGCTTCGTACCGCACCCTCGTGTGTCGGCTCGAAGTTGATCAGTCGGCGCGCAGCTGCCGCGCGCACTTCCGGTTTCGCGTTCTGATCATTGAGGCGCTCAAGTTCCGCTTCCAAAATTTCCCGCACACGATCCTCGAAACGCGTTCGCTCGGCCTTTAGCCACTGGTCGAACGTCGGTGTGATCCCGTCGAGGTCTTCGAGGAGGCGCTCGCTGTATGGCTCGACGAGATTGCCGCCATCTGAAGCGGGGTCAGAGCTTGCCCCAAGGGTGGCGAGCGCATCGACCCAGCACTTATCGAGATCAATTCGAACACTGTCGCGACCGATCTCTACAAGGCCGGGGACGCAGCGGTTAACGACGCCGTTAAGCTCCGAAAGCGACTGGCGCAAGCTCATCCGGGCCTGCGGGTCGGCCGAGCGATCCCATAACAGGCTGACAAGCCGGTTTCGCGAGACGCGATCGCCACCCGCGAGGCACAAATAGGCCAATAACCCACGTGTCTTTCGTCCACGGGGCAAAAAGTCACCCCCGTCAGGCGCGACGGCACGCATTGCGCCGACCAAATAAATCCTCGGCAGCGCTCGCGGCACCTCACCGGCTGCGTACGAAGGAGTGAGATATTCTTCCTTCGGGCTAAGGTTCGATCTCACCGGCCTCGCCGTCTCCGAACGTCGTGGAAGAACGCGACGCGGAACCACCTCGGGCACCCGTAGCGTTGTCGGCCAACTTACCTGTCAAGTTACTATAACCGGCCCTGGTACACGAGTCATCCTGTGCGCGTGTGTGCGAGCACCCGCCGCGGCGGAGATAAAGACCTCGAAGCTCGGCTGTCGCCCGGCACAGTTTGCCTCGCGAAGGCAGTTGAGGCCCCGCCCGCCGTTAAGTGGCTCCAATCCGTCGAATCGGATATGACCGGCCCTAGAAATTGGTTTTCTCGCAAATGGCCACCTTTTCTTGGGCTCCTCGGTCGCGCTGACCCGGTGTTTATCCTATAGTGGCCTGGGGAGATTAAAAGTGACCGACAGTCTACACAATTCAACCTCAACATCTGTTCTGCATAAACAATGGGTTAAGCTCGAGAACAAACACGATGAGCTTGCCGTCCAAATCGAATCAGCCCGGACCAGGGGAGTCGACTTGGAACCAATGCGCGGGAGGCAAGCGCGGCTCCTGCTTCAAATCAACACGCTGGTGGCAGAAATCCGGGATGCGCCTGCGACGACGATCGAGGACTTCCTCGCCTTGCTCGACGTTGCCTTCGAACACGAACTCGACCTTGCAGCCGATATGGCATTTTACGGGCCGACCGAGTATCCTATGATTACTCGCCTGTTACGAGCCCTGGCACACAAGGCGCCAGAGTTCGAATTCAATTCTCTCCGGCGGTGGTTATCATCTCCGGGCCAATTCGAACAGCTGATGGGAGACGCGACGCCGCTTGGGTCTAAAGGGAGGGCGTGACGCCAACCGAACCAACAGCATTGTCAAATTAATTCGCCGCTCGCCCAACGGGTATAGCGAGCAACGCCCCGCATCTATATCTCTGGAATTGCGGAGCTGGCAGAAAAAGCGGTCATTCAGTCTGATCTCAGCAGCCTCGCCAGCTTCTTGAGCAGCCCCCGGTTCGCTTCGGTCGGTATGGCGCTACGGGTTATTGGCGCTTCGGGCCTTTGCGCGGAGTTGTGCGACGGCTTGGGTCTCGCGGCTCGATCGGGCTCGGCAACAACTGGGCGGCGAAGGATCGCTCGCCAGGACCCTATGCTTTAGTTTGTCGCAGGAGTGGCCGGTTCCGGGTCAGGCCGTCCCGTTGGCGGCTATCGGTGCTTAGGCGACGAGGTAGGCTTTGTGCTGCCGCTCGGGTGTGGCCGTGCTCCATTAATGGATTTTCAAAGAACAGAGAGGTAGGTGAGGGGCGGCCAAAAAGAATTTTGTGTCATCAGTGCGGCCGGCTGGTCGGCGTCATATAGAGCTCGCGCACGGCCGCGGTATCCAGCGCCATATGCCCGGCCGTTGTAATCGTCCTGTTCCACCAGTTCGTTCATTGGCGGGCGCAGCGCTTTCAGCGGCCCACGATCAATGTCCCACCGGAGCCGCACCGCCCAGCTTGACCTTGCGCAGGGTCAGCGCCAGCGGGACGGCCGCCAATGAGATCAGCATCAGCACCCAAAAGATGTCCATATAGCCGAGAAAAGACGCCTGCGACTGGACCTGCTGCCCAATCCATTGGATGGCCTGGTGCTTGGCCTCCCATAGCGAGCTGCCCTGGGCAACAAAATAGTTTGTCATCTGATGCAGCGTATCTTGATACTGGATTGTCGACGGGATCGCCTGGCCGACGAGGCGACTCTGATGGAACTGCGCGCGGCCCCACAGTACATTATTGGCGAGAGAGATGCCGATCGAGCCGCCGGTATTGCGCGCCGCGTTGAGCAAGGCCGAGGCCTGGTCGGTCTTGCCGGCAGGAATGCCGTCGTAAGACGCGGTGATTATCGGCAGGAAGAGCAGCGGCAGTCCGAGGCCGAGCAGCATCCGTGAACGCGCGAAAAACCAGAAGCCGACATCGCCATAAAGGTTCGTCAGGTCGTACATCGACAGCGCAGTGATCACCGCTCCGACGACGATCAGATATTTGGGCTGCACCTTCGCGGTCAGCGGGCCGACGACGAACATCATCGCCATCGTAACGACACCGCCGGGCGACAGCACGAGGCCCGCCCAGGTCGCGGTATACCCGAAATCAGCCTGCACGAGATTGGGTAAGAACTGGGTAGTCGCAAGCAGGATGCCGCCGCTGGCCAGCATCACGACGAAACAGGCACCGAATTGGCGCGTCGCCACCATTCGGAGGTTGACCATCGGATTGCGGCGGCTTGCCTCCCACGGGATCATCAGCACGAACGCCAGTGCGCAGACGGCTGCAACATCGACAATAAAGCCAGAGGCGAACCAGTCGTCCTCAAGCCCACGGTCGAGCATGATCTCGAGCGCGCCGAGAAAGCTTGCGACCAATACGAAGCCGACGAGATCGAACCCGCCTCGCTCCTGCAGCCGTTTGCGCTGTTCGGCCAAATTTTTTGGCGCCGGCAGGACAGCCGCGATCAGCGCGAAAGCAATCACGCCGACCGGCACATTGATCGTAAAGCACCAGCGCCAGGAGTAATTGTCGGCGAGCCAGCCGCCCAATATCGGCCCGACCACTGGCGCCACCACGACTGCCACTCCGAACAACGCAAAGCCTTGGCCGCGCTTTTCCGGTGGGAAGGAATCCGCGAGGATCGACTGCGCCAGCGGCACCATGCCGCCGCCGCCGAGGCCCTGCGCGAGGCGGAACAACAGCAGCGAGTTGAGGTTCCAGGCATATCCGCACAACAGCGAGCTCGCGGTGAACAGCGCCAGGCAGATCAGGAAGAAGCGCCTGCGGCCGAGCAGCTGGGCGAGGAAGGCTGCTCGCCGTCAGACTGACGGCGTTCGCGACCAGATAGGTCGTCACGACCCAAGACGCCTCGTCTACGCTCACCCCCAGGCCGCCGGCGATGTAAGGCAGCACCACGTTAGCGATGGTGCTGTCGAGGTTCTCCATAAATGATGCGAACGCCACCAGAACCGCGATCAGCCACGGGTTGGCACCGGCGCCGCTCGCTGCAGCCGGAGCGCCGGTTAGGGTTGCGGCGCTCATAGCCGCTCCGTCAGCCGCTTGTACAGCGACGGGTGTGGATCGACCCGTACGCTGACCTCGGTGGACATGCCCGGGCCGAGGGCAACATCGGTCGGCGGATTGTCCATGACGATCTTGACCGGCACGCGCTGCACGATCTTGACCCAGTTGCCGGTGGCGTTCTCGGCCGGGAGCAGTGAAAACGCGGTGCCCGAGCCCGGCTGCACGCTCGCGACATGGCCTTCGATCGCGCGTTCCGGATAGGCGTCGATGTCAATCGTCACCGGTTGTCCGGGGCGCATCTGGTCGAGCTGCGTTTCCTTGAAGTTGGCCCAGATCCAGATGTCGTCCGGCACGAACATCGAGAGGTTCGCGCCCGGCTGCGCGTATTGGCCGACCGCGGCACCGAGCTGAACGACACGGCCCGGCTGGTCTGCCGTAACGGTCGTATAGGAAAGGTTCAGCTGCGCCTGCACGCGCTGGGCTTTCGCTTGCGCCAAGCTGGCGACGTCACTGGCGCGTTGCGCCTTAAGCGCCTCGACTTGCCGCTGCGCCAGTTTGAGGGTCGCTTGCGCACTGTCGACTGCGGCCTGGTCCTGATGCAGCTGCGAGGTGTATTGCTGGGCGTTCTGGACAGTGCCCGCGATGGTGTGCGCCAGGTATTGGTAGCGCGCCGCCTGCTCCTGTGAGAACACCAGCGCCGCCTGCGCCTTGTCCACCTGGGCCTGGTCGGCGGCGATCTGGGCCTGCTGCACGCTCATCTGGGCATCGACGTTCTCGATGTTGGCCTTTGCGGCGGCGACTTGGGCCTGGGCCTGGGCAAGCGCTGCAAGGTAAGGACGATCGTCGATACGGGCGATCACCTGGCCAGTGTTGACATGCTGATTGTCGGTGACCGGCACCGCCGTAATGTAGCCTGAAACCTCCGGGGCAATGGCAAATTGGCGCGAAGCAATGTAGGCGTCGTCGGTCGTCACAAAATGGCTGCTGTAGTCCCAGTACAGGTATCCGACCGGCAGTGCTATCGCCAGGAGCAGCAGCCCGAGGGCAACCGCGATCGGATGCCGGCGGAGCCAACCCTTCCGAGTTTCATCACCCACGGTGGGCTCCTGGCGCTCGCGATCCTCGTCCGCCTCGAACGACTGCTCCCGGCGCGCCGGAGCCCGCCGCCCAACCGCTTCATCTGCCGCGGGATCTTTCCGCCGGCCTATCTCGCGAAGCGGTGCAGCTTCGGATCGCGGCGCTTCCAGGACCACCCGGTCGCCGTTCTCTCGATTATCGCGTTTGAACGCCATTGAGCATCTCAACAGATATAGAACGATACTGTTTCGTTTCGAAATAGGGTAAGTCAGAACTCAATTCAAGGCGTATTGAAACGGCAGCGTTTCGTTTCCTATTTATAAGATCGCGGGCAGCAACTAAATGAACCGCAGCGGGCTAAGTGCCAGGTAAGGCCGCATGAGAGGGCCGCGATGAGCAAGATAGTGGCGACCAAAAAACCTCATGTCGCGGGCCGCGCCATTCGTTTGGGCCGACCCCCACAGGCGCTCGCCGGCGCGGTCGAGGAACAAATCCTCGAGGCCGCCAAAAAGGTATTTCTCGAACGCGGGTTCGAGGGTGCCAGCATTGACGAGATCGCCGAGGTCGCGAGGGCCGGAAAACCGACGATTTACGCGCGGTTTTCCGGGAAGGAGGCGTTATTCGGCGAGGTCATGGCGCGAAAAGTGCGCGAACACACCAGCTTCTTCGAGAGCATTGAGCCAACCGGCGCCACGCTCGAGGAGCGTCTCGCAAGCATTGCCACCGCGATCCTTCACAAGGTTCTGGCGCCTGAGACAGTCGGGTTGTGCCGGGCGAGCGTTGCCGAAGCACGCCGGTTTCCGGGTCTCGCGGCCAGCGTCCACCGGATGGCGCGCGAGCGCACGAGCGAAGCCGTCGCGCAACTGCTGGGAGAACTCCCCGAATCCGACCAGCTACCGGGGTTTGCCGCGGATCGTCGCGCCACTACCGCACGCCAGTTTACAGAACTGATCGTGCTGCCGATGATGATGCGCGCGCTGTTCGGCGAGGACCTGACGGCGTTGCGCGCCGAGATCGGTCCGCATGTCGCGCGGACGGTGGCGTTTTTCCTCGCCGCGTGCCGGCATGGCGGCATCGACTGACCACGGTAACGTTTTGCTCAACCCGATCCGCGCAACGTCGCGAGCAGCATCTCGACCTGTCCGCCGTCACGCGCGATCTGTGCTGCTATCTCGGAGCGTTCCGTGAACGCCATGCTGACGCCGTCAATCGCAACATCCTCGATCTTGTAATGGCCGTCGCTGACCCCGAGCCGCCAATCCACGGCTATTGCGCCAGCCTGCGGACGGACGATTTCGCTGGTCACGATCATGCCGGCGGGATCGGTGCGGCTGCCCGTTACGATAAAATCTCCGTCGCCCGATTGCGCGAGCTGCCGGCCGTAAAAACGAACCATCCGATCCGCAAAGCCGTCACAGAACTGCTGCCGCTCCGCCGGGCTGGACACGCGCCAATAGGGGCCGAGCACAAAACGACAAATCCCGGTCAGATCGAAATCCTGCCGCACCATCTGGTCGAAATAAGCTGCTTTCTCGAACAGCGGCATTGAGGAGCGGATTACGGAGACCGCCTGAGCGCCGAGAGTGCGGATAAACGCGACCGGAACTTCGTCGGCCGCAGCCGGACGCGGCGCCCCCGAGACACCGCCAATCACCGCGAGGGCGAGAGCCAAACTCTTGGCGAGTTTGCCCAGGCCGGTTCCGATGGCGGGTTTCTCGCGACGGGTGAGGCTCTCGGACCGTTCCTGCGGATCGCGCCGCGAAAGCGAAGCCGCTACGCGCCGCAATAAGTCCTCGAAACCTTGTCGATCGACCCGATCGGCAGCCATCAGAGCCATCACGATCGGATCTGCGAGCGCCTCGAACACACCGCGCGGCAATCCGGCCGCAACCGACGTGCCAATAGCGGCGGCCTCGTAATCGAGGGAAGTTTCGGAACCATCACTGCCGGGTTTGGTCTTCTGGAAATCCATGACAACCTCCTGCAGGACTCCGAGGGCTGGAAAACCCATCACAGCCACTCCAACTATGGTACTGACCGGTTACACCCGGCTGACGTACTGATCGGTCGGTAGGTACTGACCGGTTACTCACATTTCAAGGGGCACACGATGGCGACCGAAGCGAGGGGGACAGAGATCCTGGAAGAGAGGGTTGCTCCGCCGCGCGCGCGAATTCTTAAGGCTGCCCGCGAGCTGTTCTACCGGCACGGGATTCATACGGTCGGCGTCGAGGCGATCGCCGAGGCGGCCGGCACCAACAAGACGACGCTCTACCGTCACTTCGAATCAAAGGACGAGCTAATCGCGGAGTGCCTGCGGGAGTTGGAGCGCGAGTTCGAAAGGGCGTGGGACGAGATCGAACAGGCCCATCTCGGCAAGCCAAAGGACCAGTTGCTGGCATGGCTGCGCTTTATTGCCGAATTCAAGCTCGGTACGAGCCAGCGCGGCTGTGCTTTCGCCAACGCGGCGGTCGAACTGCCGGCCCCTGATCACCCAGCCCGGCGCGTGATCGAGGAATGCAAGAACCGTCATCGCAATCTAATTATCGAGCTCTGCTACAAGGCAGGGCTGCGCGATCCCGAGCTTCTCGCCGATGAGCTGTTTCTGTTGGGTGAAGGCGCCCGCCTCAGCAGTCAAAGCCTCGGGCCCAATGGCCCCGCCCGACGCCTCGCCGAAATGTTCCAAACCTTGGTCGCTGCGCACACGCCGACAGGATCCTAAAGTCTGTTTGGAGCCGCTCATCCAGCGACCGCGCCTTGTCATCGGTTCGAGGTGCGAGACCGGCGGCCCGGTTGAGACTTCCGGCACGATGTCGGCCAGGTCATTGGCCAAGCTGACCGATGGCCAGATGGCGCGCCTGAAAGCGGTTGTGCTGGCCCCGACTCGGCAGCAGACCAGATCGGGCGCTGGCGGGCCAGATCGGGCGCTGGCGGTTGTCGATCTATGCCGGTATGTCGGGGAGCGCTGGGAGGTCAGCTGCAGCGAGACCCGAATGCTGCGCCGGTTGTGGTCGCTCGACCTGAGCCACCGCAAGACCCGGCCGCGCCCGCCGCAGAGCGACGAAGGCGCAGCAAGCCTTCAAAAAGGGGGCTTTGCTGCTTGCCTGAGCGAGATTGCCCGGGCGCACCCCGAGGCTGAGCGGCTGGAGATATGGAGCCAAGACGAGGCCCGGGTCGGGCAAAAGAGGCGCACCGGCTATGTCTGGTGGCAGCGTCTGGTGGCAGCGCGGCCACACCCCGTGCGGGCGGCGCGATGTCGGCTATCAATCGGCAGGGATCATCGGGACGGTGTGCCCGGCGCGCGACAACGGTGTGGCACTGGTGTTGACCCGGCTCGACACCGCAGCGATGAACCTGAACGCTCGCAGGTGGTCGTCCCCGGCGTGCACGGCGTGGTGCTGATGGACGAGGCGGGTTGGCACACCACTGGCGATCTGGTTGTGCCCGAAAACCTCAGTCTGGTGTTCCTGCCGCCCTACTCACCTGAACTCATCCCATCGAACGATGGAGCGCCAACCCTGGGCAGAGGTTGCATCGCAACGTCGACTAGCGGAATTGCCCGCCGATTGAGCAGTAGCAAAGCGCATGAACGGGAAAGAACAGCTTCTTGTTCCCGCGGAAAGGTTACTTAACGTTTTACCTGAAATCTATTGTCGCTGCAAAAATTGTCGTACTATTGGAGGCAGATGACAAGGACATTAACCAAATGACCAAGACGGCCCTGACCCGACTGCGGGACGAAATCGAAGCAGTGAGAAGAGAAGCCTTCGCCGAAGGCTTTGCCGCGGCAATGCAATCAATCAGGGAGTTCGCCTCGCGACTGCCGCCTCCGCCCGAACCGGAGCCGCAAGCCCGATTGCGGACTGAAGCCGCCGCGCCAGCATCCACAGCGCCAAGTCCATCGTGCCGCCCACGACGCGGTACTAACGCGAAACTGATCGAGTCGGTTTTGCAATCGATTGCTCCGCGTGCCGCTCGCCCGACCGAAATCAGAAATGTTTTACAGCGTGACCGGGGGGTGGCGCTGGCGTTCACGTCTATCCGCCATGCGCTCGGCCAGCTCGAAGCCCGCCACGTCGCCGAGCACGTCACTCACAGCAAGAGTTGGCGCTATCTCGGCCACGGCAGTAGCCCCGGCCAGTAGCGACGCCGGTCTGTGCAGAGGCGATGTTGCCGCGCGGCTATGGCCTTTCGCAGCCGGCGATCGCGTAGGCACCGGCCTCGCTAAACCCGTCAGGCGCGGGTGCGACGCGGTCTCCCGCGTGAACGGCCGCGCTTGCGACCAAGTCCCAGCTCCTTGGCCATTGCCGACCGCTGTTCGGAATAGGCGGGCGCCGTCAACGGATGATCGCTCGCGAGTTTCCAGCGGCGCAAATATTCAGCAACCCTGAGACCGTGTCGGGTGCCTAAATGGCGTCGTAAAGTCTTTCCCTGGAACCCGCATTCGAGGCATACCACGTGATCTTGCTGAACAGATCGCCTTATCGGAACTGCCGGCATTCGCGCGACGGGTAGCTGTACCGGCGTTCCGAGATTACGAATTGCTTGATCAACGGATATGATTAGAGCCGAGAGCTGATCGGCCGAAACGGTGTGATTTCCAACATAGCTGGCGATTATCTTTGTCACCGGCCCAAGCCCGCCGCTTCTTGATGTGTCTTGCATGTTCATCGGCGATCTCTCCCTCAACTCGGAAAAATGATCGCCTCTCATACGGCAAACTGGCAACACGTCAAATAAATTCTATCGCATGCGCTTCCTATTGCTTCTTTTTTGTCCCTGCGACATTGGCTGCGGTGCGTCTCGGCAATTTGTCTTGTTGATCCGCGAGGCCGGGCTCGAAAAACTCTGGGTGGAACCCTTTGACTAACATTTGGAGACCTTGTCATCGGACGCCGATGCGCTCCGATTACAACCGAATCGCCGGACAAAGCGTCGAGCGGCTGGCCGCGCTGTGCCCCGCCCGCTAAGTTGGGGAAAGGTGTGAACCACTTCACATTATTAGATTTTAGACATCCCGCACCTCAAATGGGGCGATATCGGCTTGCGCCTCCGCCGCGGCGACCTCATTTTTGCTGTGCAGAGGCAAGGGAGGTCTCATGACAATTCACCTCGATCACACAATTGTGCCCGCCCACGACAAAGAAGCGTCGGCGCGGTTTTTTGCCCGGATTTTGGGGCTCAGCTATGACGGCCCGATGTCGCATTTCGCGCCTGTCCGAATCAACGACACGCTGACCATCGATTTCGATGATTGGGAGCAGTTCGAACGCCACCATTACGCCTTCAAGGTCAGCGAAGCCGAGTTCGACGGGATTTTCGACCGAGTCAAGGCCGAAGGCATCGTGTATGGCAGCGGACCGCGCGCGTCGGAGAACATGACGATCAACCATCGTCACGACGGACGCGGTTTTTATTTCAAAGATCCGAACGGGCACCTGCTCGAAGTGCTGACGGCTTAACCCGCGAAACCCAAGCGATTTCGGCCGCGAGGCCGAGTCATCCGCGAACCGTGTTGTTCTCGCGCAGCTTGAACCGCTGAATCTTGCCGGTCGCGGTCTTTGGCAGTTCGTCGATAAAGCTGATCCAGCGCGGGCATTTGAACGCAGGCAGCCGGGCTTTTGCATGATCCTCGAGGGCGCGTGCTAATGCGTCATCGGCTGTGGTGCCTGGTTTTGTAACGACAAAGGCCTTGGCTTTGATAAGCCCGTCATTATCAGCTGCGCCGACGACGGCAGCTTCCAGCACCTCCGCATGCTCGATCAACGCGGCTTCGACCTCGGCTGGCGAGACGAACATGCCGCTGACTTTCATCATGTCGTCGCTGCGGCCGCAATAAACGTAAGAGCCGTCTTCGTCCTCGAAATATTTGTCGCCGGTGCATGTCCAGGGGCCGGCAAATGTCGAGCGGCTGCGCTCGCGATTATTCCAATAGCCCGCGGCGGCGGTGGGACCATTGACCAAGAGATCGCCAATTTCGCCGCGTCGAACCGGCCGCCCATCCTCATCGACGATGTTGAGTTCATAGCCGGAGATCGGCTTGCCGGTCGTGCCATAACGAACATCCTCCGGCCAATTGCTGAGGAAAATGTGCAGCATCTCGGTCGAGCCGATGCCGTCGAGGATGTCGACGCCGATCCGAGCCACCCAGCGTCGGCCGATCTCTGCCGGCAATGGCTCACCGGCCGAAACGCATCGTCGCAACGCGATTTCTTCGGGGCGCGGCAGATCGGGACTGGCGAGCATCGCATTGTAGAGCGTCGGCACGCCGTAAAAGATCGTTGGCCGCTGCTCGCGCAAAATGCGGGCAACCAACCCGGGGCTCGGACGTTCGGCGGTAAGCACGCTGGTGGCGCCAACCGCTAGCGGAAAGGTCAGCGCATTGCCGAGGCCGTACGCAAAAAACAGCTTTGCCGCGGAAAAGACGATATCCGGTTCTGAGATCCCGAGAACCGGAACCGCATAGTATTCCGCTGTATCAATCAGGCTGTTGTGGACGTGGATCGTTCCTTTTGGGCGGCCGGTCGACCCTGACGAATAAAGCCAAAAGCACGGCTCATCGGGGTGGGTCGGAGCAGTAGCGTCAACCGTTGTGGCTTCGGCCAACATCCTCGCGAAACTGCCGTCGGGGTTCGAAGGATCGGAGATGATGATCGGCGGCTTTGGGCCGCTCAGCAAGCCGAGCGCTTGCCGCATTACCGGCAAAATCGGCGCCGACACAATGACCGCTCGGGCCCGGCTGTCGGCGAGCATAAAAGCGAACTCGTCGGCGCTGAGTTGTGTGTTGATAGCGACCGGGACAATTCCCGCCTCGATCGCGCCTAGAAAAGCGGTCGGAAAGTCGATGCCGTCCTGCAGACAGAGTAGGATCCGCTGCTCGCGGTCGACGCCGCGGGCGCGCATGGCGTTGGCGAAGCGATGGATGCGGTCGGCGACATCGGCGTAGCTGTAATCGCCGTGATCGTCGATAAAAGCAGTCTTTGCGCCCCGGCCAGCCGCCAGGTTGCGCCCAATCAGGTCGGCTGCCGCGTTATACCTTGGGATCTCCGCCATCGCGCCTCCTAACATCGCTGATTATGTTTTTGCGCGGTTAAAGAACAACATTTCTATATCGTCGCGGCTAGGACCCGTCACAGAGGGGATGATGATCACCTTCGATACCGACCCTGCCCAGTACCGCCACTGGCGGCTTTCGTTCGATGGACCGGTTGCGACCGTCTCTCTCGATGTTGACGAGGAGGGCGGGCTCGATCCCGGCTATCGGCTGAAACTCAATTCCTATGATCTCGGCGTCGATATCGAACTGGCCGATGCCCTAAATCGTGTCCGCTTCGAGCATCCCGAAGTGCGGGTCGTGATTTTCGCAAGCGGCAAGGAAAAAGTCTTCTGCTCCGGCGCCAATATTTACATGCTCGGGCAGGCGAGCCATGTCCAAAAGGTGAATTTCTGCAAATTCACCAATGAAACCCGCAACGGTATCGAGGATTCGAGCGCCCGTTCCGGGCTCAAATTTCTCGCTGCGGTCAACGGCGCCTGCGCTGGCGGCGGTTATGAGCTGGCGCTTGCCTGTGACGAGATCGTCATGGTCGACGACCGCTCCAGCACTGTCAGCCTGCCGGAGGTGGCGTTGCTCGGCGTATTGCCCGGCACCGGCGGGCTCACCCGGCTTGTCGACAAGCGCAAGGTGCGGCGTGATTTGGCCGACGTGTTCTGCACGACGGCGGAGGGTGTGCGTGCGGACCGCGCTAAGGCGTGGCGACTGGTCGATCACATCGCACCCCCGGCCCGCTTTTCGCAATTCGTCGCGGAACGGGCCGCAGCCCTCGGGGCCCCGAGCGACCGCCCAAGTGAGGGCAGGGGGGTCCCACTACCGCCGCTCGAGCGCCGTGGTGACAAAACCGGCTGGCGGTATCGCTGGGTCGCGGTCGAGATCACGCGCGAGGAGCGCATCGCAACGCTGACCGTAACCGGCCCCGCGGAACAGCATACTCCCGGCGACCCCGACGCCATTTTCGCGCTGGGCGCGGACTGGTGGCCTCTGGCAATGGCGCGAGAATTGGACGACGCGATTTTATTGCTGCGCGCCAACGAACCCGAGATCGGAACCTGGGTGCTAAAAACCTGCGGCGACATGGCCGCTATGGCCGCCTGTGACGCGACAATTGCTGCTCATCGCGACCATTGGTTCGTTCGCGAAACCATCGGCCTGTTGCGCCGCGCTTTGCAACGGCTCGACGTCTCCTCGCGCAGCCTGTTTGCGATTATCGACGAGAGTTCGTGCTTTGCCGGCAGCCTGTTCGAATTGGCGCTTGCCGCCGATCGCACATACATGCTGGCCGACGGCCCGCAAGTGGCGCTGGGGCCGCTCAATTTCGGCGGTCTCGAAATGGTCAATGGCCGGACCCGACTCGCGACCCGTTTTAATACTGATACCACAGATTTCGCCGAGGGTGTCCGCGATGCCGCCGCGGCGCTGGATCAGGGGCTGGTAACCTTTGCGCCGGACGAACTTGACTGGGACGACGAAATCCGCCTCGCGCTCGAAGAGCGCGCGAGTTTGTCGCCCGATGCGCTCAGCGGTATGGAGGCCAATCTGCGTTTTGCGGGGCCGGAGACGGTCGCGACCAAGATCTTCGCGCGGCTGTCGGCTTGGCAGAACTGGGTGTTCTCGCGACCGAATGCGGTCGGCGAGGACGGCGCGCTAAAGCGCTACGGTACCGGCGCCAAACCGCGTTTCGATTGGAAGCGCGTCTAACCCGCTCGTTCCGGCGCGGCGCCGCATTCTGAGGCCGGGAACGAGCGGGTCAATTCCTTGTCCGCTATGGGCGGAATATCGCGAAGCACTTATCCGAGTTGAACAGATACAATTCGACGTAGTCGACGATCTCGGGCTTGCGGCCGAGGGCGTCCATCGCTCCGGCCAGGGTGACCCAGTTCAAGAACTCCTGCTGGCCGGCATCTTCGATCTGCTCGGTCGTCAAATTCCGCCAACGCGCATAGTTGCCCGAGGCGAGTTCGTCGAAGCGCGCCCGGTCGCTGTCGACATCGGGATAGATCCAGTGGTGCTTTGCCGTCAGGAACGCATGCGACCAGCTCGATGACGCGATCAGGGCTACTCGCCACGGGCTATCGGCCAGGCTGCGCGCGACCGCCGCCCCAACATCAAAGCAGCGCGACGGATTGGGCCCCGGGGGATCGATCGCGTCGGGATCGGCCTCGCCGGTCAGGTGCGCGCTTGATCCGCGCTTGGCGATGACCGAGGAGCCATAGCAGTTGACGTGAAACGGCACCACCGGATAGGGGAACCCTTGCCGGTCGTAGTCGAGGAACAGAATCGTGTTGATAAAGGCATGCGGCAGACCCAGCTCGTGCCGCATCTTGTAGGCATAGCTGACGTCGTAATCGCTCTTGATCAACGATGCGGCGAGCCAGCTGCCCGCTTTACGGTGACCCTTGACCGGCACCACCGTATCGGTCGGTAGCCCCCAGGCGTTGTCGAGTTCGGAGCGGCCGGCGCGGGCAAACGGCCGGCAATCGACGCTATCGAGCGCAAAGACGCAAAACGACGGAACTCCGTCCTCGCGGAAATTCTCGTACTGGTCGTCGCCCCAGATCACCACGAAATCCGGCGCAAACTCATCGAGCGCCTTGCGCGCCGCGCGAAAGCCGCCGACCAGACGCCGCCGATGCTCGGCTGCCGCCGCACCATTTTCATTAGCTGCGAGTTCGCGCTGCAATGGCTCCGGCCACCGTTTCGGGTCCTTTAGCTCGGCCGGGATGCGGTCGCTTTGAAGGGTGCGTGTCAGAAAGCTCGACATGTAGGCGTCGGGCAGCATCAGCCCCGGAAAATGCGTGACTCCTAATCCTAGAATTTCGCCCATTATCTCCTCCCATTCGATCAGTCCGCTAGACTGCCGCGGCGGATTATAGACCCGGAACCCGGCTTATGGACCGAAGAAGTTTGCTGAAACGCGCCGCAGCCGCCGCGGTTCTCCAGGCATTGCCGCGGACTGCCGGATCGGCGGAAGCTCAGGCAAACGGCCCTTTTCGGCGGGTGCGACCCGCCGACCCGGCGTGGCCGGACGCTGCGAGCTGGGCGAGACTTAGCCGGGATGTCGGGGGCCGGCTGATCAAGGTGCCGGCACCGCTCGACATCTGTCGCGATGTGCCGCAGGGAGCCGCATGCAACGATTTGTTTCACGAACTCAAAAACCCTTATTTCGTCGGCGACCAGGTCAACTTGACCGAGACGACAGGGTGGGTCGATGCCTGGACGTCGCAGCCGAGCGTCTATGCGGTGGCGGCCGAAATCGCGCAGGATGTCGTAGCGGCGGTCAACTTCGCCCGTGAGAACAATCTGCGGCTCGTCGTCAAAGGCGGCGGCCACAGCTATCTGGGGACCTCGAACGCCGCCGACTCGCTGTTGATCTGGACCCGGCGGATGAACGCCATGGCACTGCACGAAGATTTTGTCGCCGTGGGATGCGCCGGCCGCGAGCGGCCGCAGCCGGCGGTCACGGTCAGGGCAGGAGCGATGTGGGGTCATACCTACAACAAGGTGACAACCGAGGGCGGGCGTTATGTGCAGGGCGGCGGCTGTCTGACGGTCGGGGTAGCGGGTTTGGTTCAGGCGGGCGGGTTCGGAAGCTTTTCCAAGAATTTTGGCATCGCGGCGGCTGGATTGCTGGAAGCCGAGATCGTCACGGCCGATGGCACGGTTCGGATCGCTAATGCCTGCACCAACCCCGATCTGTTTTGGGCGTTGAAGGGCGGCGGGGGTGGCAGTTTCGGGGTCGTCACCCGGCTCACGCTAAAGACCCACCTACTTCCGACATTCCTGGGTGTGGTTCACGCCACAATCAACGCATCCTCCGACGCCGCTTTTCGACGGCTTGTCGGCCAATTCGTCGATTTTTATGCCGACAACCTGCTCAACCCGCATTGGGGCGAGATCGCTACCTTACGACCCGGCAACCGGCTCGACATTCGCATGGCGTTCCAAGGGCTCGACCAGCAGCAGGCCATAGCTCTCTGGCAGCCGTTTTTCGCTTGGGTCGGCGCAGCGGCACAGGATTTCACGTTGAGAATGCCGCCGACGATCGTCGCGGTCCCCGCTCGCGATGCATGGAACCCGGCTTTTCTCCGAACCAATTTTTCGGGCACCGTCGTATCGGATGATCGCCCGGGAGCGCCGGCCGACAATATCTTCTGGACCGGAAATCTGGCCGAGGCCGGGCACTACCTCTACGGCTTCCAATCGGTGTGGTTGCCGCGTGCCCTGTTGCGTGAAGACCGACGCGCGGCGCTGGCCGATGCGCTGTGTGCCGCAAGTCGGCGATGGTCGGTCGAACTGCATATGCAAAAAGGCTTGGCCGGCGGGTCCGAGGCGGCTATCGCCGCGACCCGCGACACGGCGATGAACCCGGCGGTGCTCGACGCGTTCGCGCTGGCAATCATCGCTGGCGAGGGGCCGCCGGCGTTTCCCGGGCTCCCCGGCCACGAACCCGACCTCGCTGCCGCCCGCCGCCACGACGTCGAGATCAGCAAGGCGATGAACGAACTAAAAAATGTTGCCCCAGCGACAGGAGCTTACGGCGCCGAAAGCGACTTCTTCGAGAAAAACTGGCAGACCTCCTACTGGGGTCCGAACTATCTGCGCTTGCTCGCGATCAAGGCAAAATACGATCCCGACGGTCTATTCTTTGTCCATCACGGGGTCGGAAGCGAAGATTGGAGCCCCGACGGCTTCACGCGGCTCAGTAGCACCCGCCGCGGTTAGCCATCGGTATATCAGGTCCGCTAAGCTGTTTTCGGAGCAACGACCGCGGATCGCGCCGCCCGGATTGCGCGCCAGACGCGCTCGGGGGTCGCCGGCATTTCGATGTGGCGGACGCCGAATTCGGCAAGCGCGTCGACGATCGCATTGATGACCGCAGCCAATGCCGGTGTGGTGCCGCCTTCACCGCCGGAGCGCACGCCGAGCCGATTGGTCGGTGCCGGCACCTCGCTGAGCATCGTGTTCAACTGCGGAAATGTGACGGCGCGCGGCATCGCGTAGTCCATAAAGCTTGCCGTCAACAACTGGCCGGTCTCTCGATCGTAATGGCACTCCTCGAGCAGGGCTTGGCCGACGCCCTGGGCGATGCCGCCATGAGTTTGGCCGTGCAGGATCATTGGGTTGATTGCGCGGCCGACATCGTCAATCGCGACATAGCCGACAATCTCGACTTCGCCGGTATCCGCGTCGACCTCGACCTCGCAAACTTGCGTTCCGTAAGGAAAGCTGGCGACCGGTATGGTCTGGTCGGAGACCGCCCCGAGTGCTCCATGTGCCCCTTCAGGCAGATCGGTGCGGGTCGCGGCGGCTGCGGCGACCTCGAAGATCCCGATCTCGCGATCGGTGCCGACGACACGAAACTGCCCTTGGGCGAATTCAATGTCGATCTCCCCGGTTTCGAGCAGATAGCTCGCGATCTTGCGGCCCTTTTCGACGATGTCGTCGGTCGCCTGGCCGATGATCGTTGTCGCGAGTTTCATTGAACGTCCGGAATGCGAGCCACCACCGGCTGCCACCCGCGCCGTATCGTGAGCGACATACACGATGCTGTCGAACGGCACACCGAGCTATTCGGTGACGAGCTGCGCAAAGCTTGTCTCGTGCCCTTGTCCCGAGGCCATCGTGCCCATCACAAGCTCGACCTTGCCTTCCGGGAGCACGGTGATTTCAGCGCGTTCGCGCGGCGCACCCGAGGTGATCTCGACATAATTGGCAACGCCGATGCCGCGCAATTTGCCGCGTTGGCGGGCGTCGAGGCGACGGGCCGAAAAGCCGTTCCAGTCGGCTGCCGCCAGTACCGTTTCCATAGCTTTCGCGTAATCGCCGCTGTCATAGGTGACGCCGAGCGGGTTCGCATAGGGTTGCGCTGCTGCCGGGATCAGGTTGCGCCGGCGCAATTCGGCAGGATCGACACCGAGCCGGTCGGCCGCCAGATCGACGAGGCGCTCTATGACGAAAATCGCCTCGGGTCGGCCGGCGCTGCGATAGGGCGTCGTGGAGACGGTATTGGTGACCGCACCTCGGCCATGGAAATAAGCGACCGGGGTGCGATACACATTCGACATCAGGCCGAGGCCCTTCTGTAGCGGTCCAAACGCGACCGCATGACCGCCGAGATTGCTGAGGTTGGAGCCGCGGACGGCGAGAAAATTGCCCTGTCGGTCGAGCGCCAATTCGGCAGTGACGGTCAGATCGCGGCCCTGCCAGTCGCTCAAAAAAGATTCGGTGCGCTCGCAGGTCCATTTGACCGGTCGGCCAAGCCGGCGTGCAACCCAAGCGAGCAGCGCATATTCGGGATAGAACAGGTTGCGGGTCCCGAAATTGCCGCCCATGTCGTGGCACACGACGCGCACCTGCTCGGGCGGCACGCCCAACATCTCTGCCAGATCGAGCCGGACCTTTGCGACACCGCGGCCGCTGCCGGTGTAGAGCGTGAACTGGCTGGTTGCCGCATCGTAATCGGCGATATTGGTGCGCGGCTCCATCGGCACGCCGGTGACGCGTTGGGCACGGGTGTCGAGCTTTATGACATGCGCAGCACCGGCGAAAGCAGCATCGGTGGCGGTCTCGTCGCCGAGTTCGATGTCGATGCAGAGATTGCCTGGTGCGCTCTCCCAGAGCAACGGCGAGCCAGGCTGCAGCGCATCAGCAGCCAGCACCAGCGCCGGCAGCGGCTCGTAGCCGATCTCCAGCCGTTCCGCGGCATCCTTGGCGCTGGCCGCGGCCTGCGCGACGACGATCGCGATCGGTTCGCCGACATAGCGGGTCTTGTCGGCCGGTAATGGAAAATGCGTCGTCGCGATCGGCATCATGCCGCAGGTGCGCGGCTGTACGTCGGGCGGCGCCATCAGCCCGGGATTGTGCGGAATCGGCCCGAGCCCCTCCGCGCGGTAGTCGGCGCCGGTCAGTACCGCGAGCGCGCCCAGTGCTGTGAGCGCCGCTTGCTTATCGATCGTGGCAATCCTGGCATGGGCGTGGGGCGAGCGCACGATTACCGCGTGGACCATTCCCGGCAGGCTGATGTCGTCGGCAAAGCGGCCTCGCCCCGTCAGCAGCCGAAAATCTTCCTTGCGCCGCACCGGCTGCCCGATGCCCGTCCCGCTCGCGGTTGCTTGCATCCGTTTCTCCGTTTGCCCTTGGCACACCTTGTCCCCGACTTGTGGAGAGGTACATGTCTCTATATGGTCATTTACAAACAGTCATGGACAAGTATCATGGACAACGAGCTCACGCGCATCCCGGCAGCTGATTTTAAGGCCCGATGTCTTCGTCTGTTGGACGAGGTAGCGCGGACCCGTCGATCGGTTGTTATCACTAAAAGAGGGAAACCGGTAGCCAAGCTGACACCTGTAGACGAGGAACCGATAGATCTTTTCGGGTATATGGCGGGTACGGCCAGGATATGCGGAGACATCATCAGTCCTATCGAAGACGTAGAATGGACCGGCGATGAGGAGAACATCTGAGTCTCGGCCGCTGTTGTTGGATACGCACGTATGGCTCTGGTTCATGCTCGCGAATACGGAGTTGGCGACCAGCGATCGAACGACAATCAATCGTGCCGCGGCCTCGGGCCGGCTCAGGATTGCGGCGATCTCGGTGTGGGAAACGGCGCTTTTGGCGTCGCGCGGGCGCATTGTTCTGGGCGAACCCATAGCTCAATGGATCGAGCGGGCCGTCTCGGTGCGAGGCCTGTCTATAGAGGCACTGCTGCCCCGGGTGGCCATCGAAGGGAGCACTCTTCCCGAAGCATTTCATCGGGATCCGGCCGACCGCTTGATCGTAGCAACCGCCCGCGTGACCGGCGCTGTTCTTATGACCCGCGATCGCAGAATTCTCGATTACGCCGCGCGCGGGCATCTGACAGCGCTGCCTGCATAAATGCGACCGAGGGCGAAGCCAAATCTGTTCAGCAACACTCGCGTTGCGGCTTTACCGCGGCAGTAGGCTCGACCCCATTAGGAATTCATCGATCGCGCGGGCACATTGGCGGCCTTCGCGTATCGCCCAGACGACGAGAGATTGCCCGCGCCGCATATCGCCGGCGGCAAATACTTTGGCCATCGAGGTCCGGTAATCGAGCGTATTGGCGAGAACATTGCCGCGCGGATCCAATGCGACACCCGACTGCTCGATCATGCCGGCTTTGACCGGGCCGGTAAAGCCCATCGCCAATAACACCAAATCGGCCTTCAACGTGAAGCTGCTGCCCGGCACCTCGCGCATTGCAAAGCGGCCGCTCGGGTCTTTAACCCAATCGACCCTCACGCATTCGAGGCCACTGACACGGCCATTTTCGCCGACTGCCTTTTTGGTCAGTACCGCCCAATCGCGCTCGCAGCCTTCTTCCTGGGATGACGAGGTACGCAATTTCATTGGCCAATCGGGCCAGGTCAGCGCCTTGTTTTCGCGTTCCGGCGGTTTTGGCAAAATTTCGAGCTGAGTAATCGAAGCAGCGCGCTGGCGCACGGCGGTGCCGATGCAGTCTGAACCGGTGTCGCCGCCGCCAATAACTATGACATGCTTGCGCTCGGCAGAGATCGTTCCATTGGGCGCAGCGCGGCCTTCGTCGTCCCCGGCATTCCGTTTGTTTTGCTGCGGCAAATAATCCATTGCGAAATCGATCCCGGCGAGGTCACGCCCCAGGACCTCGAGATCGCGCGCGGTCTCGGCGCCGCCGGTCAATGCCACTGCATCGAATTGCTCCAGCAGTGATGCCATCGCGACATCGGCGCCGATTTCGGTTTCGGTGCGAAACGTCACGCCTTCAGCGGTCATCTGAGCGATCCGGCGATCGATCAGCGATTTGTCCATCTTGAAGTCCGGGATGCCGTAGCGCAGCAGCCCACCAATGCGGTCGGCCTTTTCAAACAAGGTGACGGCATGCCCGGCACGGGCCAATTGCTGGGCGCAGGCGAGGCCAGCCGGACCCGAACCGACGACCGCGACGGTCTTGCCGGTCGGCCGGGCCGGGAGCAATGGTTCGATCCAGCCTTCGTGCCAACCGCGATCGACGATTGCGCATTCGATTGTTTTGATCGTCACAGGATTGTCGTCGATATTGAGTGTGCACGCCGCCTCGCACGGCGCCGGGCAGACGCGGCCAGTGAATTCCGGGAAATTATTGGTCGAATGCAGCGCCTTCAGCGCAGTCTGCCACTGGTCGCGATAGACCAGATCGTTCCAGTTTGGGATCAGATTGTTGACTGGGCAGCCGTCGTGACAAAACGGGATGCCGCAATCCATACAGCGTGCGGCCTGTTTGCGCGTCTCCGGCTCGGGTAGCGGTTTGACGAACTCTTTCCAGCTGCTGCGGCGAACTTCCGGCTTGTCGTAGGGCCGGTCGCGGCGCTCGATTTCGAGAAAGCCTGTCGGTCTACCCATCGGTTGGTCCTCGGCATTCCGTCCCGGGCGGTCCGGTCAATATTGCTGACATATCGCAATATTGTCCGATTTCGCCGCTTGCATCAACTGCGAGCATCACCGGCGGCTGCGGACGTCCGCTTCCAGGCTCATTCGATAACCTCGTCGGCGCGGGCGAGCAGCGTTGCAGGGAGGCGAAGGCCCATCGCCTCGGCAGTTTTCATATTGATAATCAAATCGAACCGCCTCGGCAGCTCAATGGGCAGATCAGCGGGCTTTGCGCCCTTGAGCACCTTGTCGACGAGTGCCGCCGCGCCCCAATAGAGGTCCCTCTGCTTCGGCGTGTAGGCCATCAGACCGCCATATGTCGCGAACACCCCGGATGACGAACTCGCCGGCAGGCGGTGGCGGAGCGCAAGATCGGCAATGCGTTCAAGCGGCAAGGTTGGTTGTACGATCGCCGCGCCGATCCTTTTGTCGAATATTGTGGAAAAAGCCGCGTCGAGTTCGGAACCGGCGACAACCAACAGCGCGACGATTTCGATCCGCTGGGCCACGCCGGCGAGCTTGATACGCGTCAGCAGCTGCTCGGAAAACGGATCGGCGCCATTCAGGAGCGCGGCAATCCGAGCGAGGCCTGGCACGGCCTCTCGCAGCAGTTCGAGCTGCTTTCCGACGGTCTCCGTATCGATGGCAGCCATGCCCGTAATATTGCCGCCGGGGCGTGCCAGGCTCGACACGATCCCGCTGGCAACCGGGTCGCCAGCAGCCATGATCACTATGGGGATCTCGCTCGTCGCGTGCTTGGCGGCCAGCACGGCCGGTGTCGACCATGGCACCAGGACAGCGACCTTCTCGCGAACTAGATCTGCCGCCAACCCGGGCAGGCGGGCGAGATCGCCGTCGGCCGAACGGATATCGAGGCGAATGTTCTTCCCCTCGATATAGCCAAGCTCGCGCAATCCCCTCGGAAAAAGGCGGAGGCCGGCTTCGGCTTGTTTGCCGGGAACCAGCACACCGATCGTCGGCATCTTCTGCTGCTGCGCCAGGACCGCTATCGACGTTAGCGACGCGGCGCCGGTGAGCATGGCAATGACGTCGCGCCGTCTCATTCGATCAATTGGTCGGCGCGCGCGAGCAGCGCCGGCGGGATGGTCAGACCGAGTGCTTTTGCGGTCTTCATATTGATGATCAACTCGAACCGGGTCGGCTGCTCGACCGGCAAGTCGGCTGGCTTGGCGCCTTTCAGGATTTTGTCCACGAAGACAGCGGCCCGATGATTGAAATCGGCTTTGTTCGCGTAAGCCAGCAGCCCACCGGCCTGGGCGAACGGTTCAAGCGGCGCGGCCGCCGGAATTCGATAGCGCAATGCGAGGTCGGCAACATGCTGGAGCGGCAAGGATGGCTGGACGACGATCGCCTCAACACGCTCGCTCACCGTGACAAACGCGGCATCGAGCTCCCGGATAGCCGCAACCGTGATCGGCATGACTTCGATTTTTGTGAGGTACCCGGCTTTAATGTGCTTGAGGAAAAGCCTGGAAAATGCATCCGGCGCACTGCACAACGCCGCGATGCGGCTAAGCTTCGGTAGTGGCTCTTTGAGCAATTCGACCTGCTTGCCGGCCAATTCAGCGGTTTGGCCAGCCAACCCGGTAATGTTGCCTCCCGGGCGGGCGAGGCTGGCGACCAGACCGACGCCGACCGGGTCGGCGGCGCCGATCATTACTATCGGGATCTCGCTTGTGGCGTGTTTTGCGGCCAGAACCGCTGGCGTTAGCCAAGCGGCGATGACGTCTACCTTCGCGCGGACCAGGTCGTCTGCGAGTTGAGGGAGGCGCTCTGCGTTTCCCGCGGGGGAACGCACGTCGATTTGTATCGTCTGCCCTTCGATATAGCCGAGCTGATTAAGTCCTTGGCGAAATCGCCGCAGAGCGGGCTCCGGGTCCGGTGTGCTGGCAACCAAAACTCCAATCACGGGCAGCTTTAGCGGTTGTGTCCGGCCTGCTACCGAATCCAAGGCTGCTGCGCAGAGGATAGCGGCGAAAAAGTCGCGCCGCCTCACTCGGCGGCGGCCATCCGCGCAGCCTCCTGTTCGCTCCGGAGTTCGAGCAAGGCACGGCGGTAATCCCTGGGCATCACCTTGACAAAAGCGGCGAGGGTATTGTCCCAGTCTTCCAGTAGAGTGCGCGCGCGTGCGCTTCCGGTCAGCAGGTGATGACGTTCGAGCACAATGCGCAGCCGGGCGGCGTCGAAACGCAGCAAATCGCCCATCCCGGCATCCTCGACGGAAGGCGAGCGCTGATGCGGCCGATCTGGATCATCGGCCTCATCGGGATCGGGAGGAGCAATCGGCTCCAGATCGACGCCCGCGGAGTTGCACAAATCACGGAAGCGGGCTTTCTGGTCCCAGACATAGGCAATGCCACCCGACATGCCGGCGGCGAAATTCCGCCCGGTGTCGCCGAGCACGACGACGACCCCGCCGGTCATGTACTCGCAGCCATGATCGCCAGTGCCTTCGACAACCGCAACCGCGCCCGAATTGCGCACCGCGAACCGCTCACCGGCAACGCCCTCGAAATAAGCTTCGCCGGCAATGGCGCCGTAGAGGACGGTGTTGCCGATGATGATGTTTTCGGTCGGCTCGCGCTTTGTGTTAGGCGGTTGACGTACGATCAAGCGGCCGCCCGAGAGCCCCTTGCCGACATAGTCGTTGGCGTCGCCAAACAGTTCGAGGGTGACACCGCGCGCCAGAAACGCGCCAAAGCTCTGGCCCGCGTTGCCGTTGAAGCGAGCCCAAATCGTGTCTTGCGGCAGGCCGCCATGGCCGTAGCGCCGTGCCACCTCGCCCGACAGCATGGCGCCGACGGTGCGGTGGACGTTGCGGATATCGCGCTCGATGCGCACCGGCTGGCGCGCTTCGAGAGCCGGTTGCGACGCCGCGATCAGTTCGTTGTCGAGCGCCTTGTCGAGGTGATGGCTCTGCCGCTCGCAATTGTAGATCGCCACGCCCGGCTTTGGCGTTACCGAGTGGAGCAATCGCGACAGGTCGACGCCCTTGGCTTTCCAATGCTCGATCGCCCGGACCATATCGAGCCGGTCGACCCGGCCGATCATCTCGTTGAACTTACGAAAGCCGAGCTGTCCCATCAGCTCGCGGACTTCTTCGGCGACAAAGAAAAAATAGTTGATCACATGCTCGGGCTGGCCGGTAAAGCGGGCGCGCAACACCGGGTCCTGGGTGGCGATGCCGACCGGGCAAGTGTTTAGGTGGCATTTGCGCATCATGATGCAGCCGGCAGCAATCAGCGGCGCCGTCGCGAAACCGAATTCATCAGCACCGAGCATGGCGCCGACGACGACGTCGCGGCCCGTGCGCAATCCGCCATCGACCTGGACCGCGATCCGTCCGCGCAACCCGTTCAACACCAAGGTCTGCTGGGTTTCGGCGAGACCGATTTCCCACGGCGAACCGGCATGGGTCAGCGAGGTCAGCGGGCTCGCACCCGTGCCACCTTCAAACCCGGCGATCGTCACGTGGTCGGCACGGGCCTTGCTGACGCCCGCGGCGACTGTGCCGACGCCGACTTCGGAGACGAGCTTGACCGAAATCCGCGCCCGCGGATTGGGGTTTTTCAGATCGTGGATAAGCTGCGCCAGATCCTCGATTGAATAGATGTCATGATGCGGCGGCGGCGAGATCAGCCCGAACTCCGGGAGTCGAATAGCGCACCCGGGCGATATTCTTGTCGACCTTGCGGCCGGGCAACTGCCCGCCTTCGCCGGGCTTGGCGCCTTGCGCCATCTTGATCTGCAGATCGTCGGCGTTGACCAGATACTCGGTCGTGACGCCGAACCGTCCCGAAGCGACTTGCTTGATCGCAGAACGCATCGAGTCGCCGTTGTCGAGCGGTTTGAACCGGCTCGCTTCCTCACCGCCTTCGCCGGTGTTGGACTTGCCGCCGATGCGGTTCATCGCGATCGCAAGGGTCGTATGCGCTTCTCGGCTGATCGAACCAAAGCTCATTGCACCGGTGGCAAACCGCTTGACGATTTCGCTGGCGGGCTCGACTTCGTCTAGCGGTACCGGCTGGGCTGCGGCCTTCAATGTCATCAACCCGCGGATCGTCAGCAGTCGCTCGCTCTGATCGTTGATCGTGGCGGCGAAGGCACGGTAGTCGTCCTGAGAATTACCGCGCACCGCATGCTGCAACTTGGCGACCGATTGCGGCGTCCAAGCGTGATCCTCGCCGCGCAGCCGAAACGCGTAATCGCCGCCGACATCCAGCATGCCGTCGTAAATCGGATTCTCGCCATAGGCGTGGCGGTGGCGCTCGACCGCCTCCTGGGCGATCTCACCTAGGCCCACGCCCTCGATCGTCGTCGCCGTGCCGGTAAAGTATTTCTCGACAAAATCGCTGGCGAGCCCGACGGCATCAAAGATTTGCGCGCCGCAATAAGACTGATAGGTCGAAATGCCCATCTTGGACATGACCTTTAGGATGCCTTTGCCGACTGCCTTGAGATAATTCTTCTGGACCGCTTCGGCGGTTAGCGGCAGATCGTTTTCGATCCGGATTTGTTCTAGTGTCGCAAAGGCTAGATAGGGGTTGACCGCTTCTGCGCCATAACCGGCGAGTGCGCAGAAATGATGGACCTCGCGCGCCTCGCCGGTTTCGACGACGATGCCGGTCGACGTACGCAGCCCTTGGCGGATCAGATGATGGTGAACGGCCGAGGTCGCGAGCAATGCCGGGATCGGCACGCGTTCAGCCGAAGTCGCACGGTCTGACAAGATCAAGATGTTATGGCCGGCTTCGACCGCGAGCGTCGCCTCATAGCAAAGGCGTTCGAGCGCCGGCGCCATACCGTCTGCACCCTCCGCCGACGCCCAAGTCGTATCGAGCGTATCGGTGCGAAAGGCGGGGACCAGGGTTTCAATGGCGTGGATCTTTTGCAGATCGCCATCGGTCAAGATCGGTTGCGCCACCTCGAGCCGGTAATGCGTGCCGGCTTCGTGACCTAACAGGTTCGGCCGCGGCCCGATCATCGAGACCAGCGACATCACTAACTCTTCGCGGATTGGGTCGATCGGCGGATTGGTGACCTGGGCAAAATTCTGCTTGAAATAATTGTAGAGCAGCTTGGGCTTGGTCGAGAGTGCGGCGATCGGCGTGTCGGTGCCCATCGAGCCGACCGGGTCGTCGGCATCTCGCGCCATCGGTTCCAGAAAGAACTGGATGTCTTCCTGGGTATACCCGAAGGCCTGCTGCTGGTTCAGGTGCGTCATGGGGTCGTTGGGCCGTGTCGGCACCACCGCCCGGGAATATTCTTCCAAATTGCCCGCCGACACATCGGGCAATTCCGAGAGCTTAAACTGAGTTGCCTGCAACCAAGCGTCGTACGGGTGCTCGGCAGCCAATTTTTGCTTGATTTCGTCGTCGTCGATTATGCGGCCTTCTTCAAAGTCGATCAGCAGCATCTTTCCCGGCTGCAGCCGCCATTTGCGCCGGATGCGCTCCTCCGGCACCGGCAGGACGCCCGCCTCCGACGCCATGATCACATGATCGTCGTCGGTGATCACATAGCGTGCCGGCCGCAAGCCGTTGCGGTCGAGGGTGGCGCCGATCTGACGGCCATCGGTAAAGGTGATCGCCGCCGGCCCGTCCCATGGTTCCATCAATGCTGCATGGTATTCGTAAAACGCGCGCCGCTGCGGATCCATCAGCGGGTCGCCGGCCCAGGCTTCGGGGATCAGCATCATCATCGCATGCGACAGCGAATAGCCGCCGCCGATGACCAGCAATTCGAGCGCATTGTCGATGCAGGCGGTGTCGGATTGGTTCGGCCCGATCAGCGGCACCATCTTTGCGAGATCGGCGCCCAACAGCTCGGAAGTCATCGCCTGACGGCGCGCATGCATCCAATTGACGTTGCCGCGAACTGTGTTGATCTCGCCGTTATGGCACAAGAACCGATAGGGATGAGCGAGCCGCCAAGACGGAAAGGTATTGGTCGAAAACCGCTGATGAACCAGCGCCAGCGCCGAAACCGTCAGCGGATTACTCAAATCTTTGTAAAAGCCGCCGACCTGCGGAGCTAATAATAGCCCCTTGTACACGAGGGTGCGCGTCGAAAACGATGGCGTATAAAGTTCGGGCAAACCCGGCAGACCGTGACGCCCGCCGAGAGCGACGACGCTGTTCAGCGCCTGCTTGCGGATCGTCAATATTTTACGCTCGAACGCGTCTTGGTCGACGAGCGCCGGATCGGCGGCGACGATCGCTTGGCGGATCGTCGGCATCGTTTCGATGACGCGCGCGCCAAGCCCGGTCGTGTCGGTCGGCACGTCGCGCCAACCAACCAACGACTGGCCTTCGGCACGGATAAAATGCTCGATATGGCCGATCGCAAAATCTCGCGCCTCGCTGTCGCGTGGCAGAAAGCACATCGCGACCGCGTATCGTCCTGGCGCGGGCAAGATCAGGCCTTGGCTATTCGCCCAATCGCGCAGCAATGCATCCGGCATCTGAATCAGACAACCAGCGCCGTCCCCAACCAGTGGGTCGGCGCCGACGGCGCCGCGATGGTCGAGATTTACCAGGATCTGCAGGCCGCGCTCGATGATGTCGTGCGATTTTCGCCCTTTTATGTTGGCGACGAAGCCCACGCCGCAGGAATCATGTTCGTTGCGCGGATCGTAAAGTCCCTGTCTTGCGGGCACGGCCATTTCGATGCTCTTCACCTGAACTTGTTTCACGAATTGCCGGAGCGCATCGGTGGACGCCCGCGGCAACCTTGATAATAGACATGTCCGCGCGTGCGAATCGAGGCTTAATCGCGCGTTCGCCTCAAATTGCGAGCGAATGCCGCTGGCTAAACAACCGACGCGAGAAGTTGGCTGTCCACAGGATAGGCGATCGCATCAGACGGCTCGACACGACGGCTATGCAAAGGCGATATGCCGGCCTCCGCTTTGCGACGATAGAGATAATTTCGTTCTAGTCCAAATCGAGGTCTTTCTATTTCAGATGCCGTCCTTCCCGGTTGTGTTTCTTTGCGTACTTGCAGAGTTGGTGATCAGCGTATGCGTGGGATGGCCGGTCATGCGCCGCCTCGCTGCGCCGCAGCATTTAGCTCTGGCGCTGGCGCCAGCCGCAGGGTGGGCCGTTTTTAATACGCTGGCGCTGCCGATCCTGACCACGACGGGCTTTACGCGCGCGACCGTGGCGCTGCTTTCAGGTGCTGCCGTCCTTGGAGGCATCGGGGTATCTCTGCGGCAGCCGCAATCGATGGAAACCCGAGGGGTGAACACTTCGGTGTGGCCCTTCGCCGCCGCGGCGCTACTCGCGGTCGTGCCGGCGCTTGCGGTTTGGCCGAAATTCGCCGCCGGCGGGGTGGTTCTCAGCGAGGCGATGTTCGACCATTCGAAAGCGGCAATCATCGACGACATCGTTCGACTAGGTCTACCGGCCGGCAATCCGTTTTTTGCCGGCAGCGGATCTCGCCTCGTCTACTACTATCTGTGGCATTTCAGCGCCGCGATCCCGGCGGCATTGTTCGGCGCCAGCGGGTGGGAAGCCGACATCGCACTGACCTGGTTCACTGCCTTCGCATCGTTGTGCCTGATGATCGGGCTCGCCACCTCGCTAGCAGGACGCCGGATCGCGGCACTGTTGGTCGTATTGTTCAGCTTCTCCGCATCTCTCAAACCTTTGCTCGGCTGGCTACTTCCCGCCACTTTTCTCGGCCGCGTGCTGGCGCAAAGCCAGTTGCCGGAAAGCTGGATTTTTCAGGCGAGTTGGGCGCCCCAGCACTTGGCTTCGGCAGGTTGCGTCGTGATTGCGGTGCTGGCCTTGTCGCGGATAGCCGCCTCGCGCGATTGGCTGACGGTACCGCTGCTTGCAGTTGTCGCAGCCGCCGGGTTCGAAAGCTCTGCCTGGGTTGGAGGCGTCATCTTTGCAGCGGCGGCGCTGCCGATCGGAATAGCGTTCCTGATCATGGCCGAAGACGGCCGAGCTCGCTCCGACCTCTTGGTCAGAGGGGCGGTGGCGGTCTTTCTTGCGGTGTCGATCGCATATCCGTTCTTGCGCGACCAGTATCTCGCAACCGCCGCACGGCAGGCGGGGGCTCCGCTCGCGTTTCACCCATTTGCGGTGCTGGGCCCGATAATCCCGGCAGCGATCCGGCCGGCTCTGAACCTGCTCGCCTTCTGGTTCATCCTTATGGTGGTGCAATTTCCGGCAATCTATTTTTCCGGCGCCTGGGCGATTGTCGAAAAGATTACCGAGAAGGGAAGGACGCTCGCCGAAGACAGGTTTGCTGTCGGGCTTGCCGTGCTCGCGCTTGCGAGCTTCGCGGTTCCCTGGCTTTTCGCCAGCACGATTGCAAACAACGACCTCGGCTGGCGGGGTGTGCTGCCCGGCATCCTTGTCTTGACGATATTCGCCGCCGCCGGCCTCGCGCGCTGGATTTCGACCAGGCGGAGTTCTCGCCATTGCAGGCGTCGTGTTCTGGGCAATTGGTATTCCTGGCGGCCTGCAGATAATGCAAGAGAACATGACCGGCCTGCATACGCCCTCGGCGGCGATCTTTGCCACCGCTCCCGAACTGTGGTCCGCGGTGCGCCGCCACACCGCGCCCGATGAACGCGTCGCCAACAATCCGTCATTTCTTGCCGACAGCGTGCGCTGGCCCGTTAATATTTCCTGGGCATTGCTGGCGGATCGCCGCTCTTGCTACGCCGGTTGGAATCTTGCGCGCGCTTTTGTGCCTTTGCCGGGCCCCGAGATCGACCGGATCAGCGCGCTGTTCAAACGCGTGTTTGCCGGCGACGCCTCGCCTGAGGAAATCCGCCAACTGGTGACGCGCTTCGATTGCCGCGTTGCGGTGGTGACCCCAAGCGACGGAGCGTGGCGCCGCGATCCGTTTGCCAGCAGCGGCTATTTCCGCCTCGTCGAAGAGAAGGAAGGGCGATGGCGGATCTATCGAGCGGCGGAGGGTGTACGCGATCGAATGTGATCGTGGCCGCTCGAAGTAGCGGCGACCCGGGCAAAGGTGGCGACGATCCGCATCGCAGCGCGCAACGAGCCGCGCAACGAGCCCGCGACCTTGGAGGCGCCACCGCTGCGGCGGCGATATGGCATCGGCAGTTCGAGGATACGCAATCCGGCGCGCGCCGCTCGCATCTGCATTTCGATGTTCCAACCATAGGTCATCTCGCGCATATCGAGACGTTCGAGACAGTCGCGGCGGATGGCGCGATAGGCGCACATGTCGGTGTAGCGCACGCCGTATAGCGCCTTGGTGCCGAGCCCGGCGAGATAACCCGCCAAAAGCTGATGCCAACTCATAGCACCCGGCTCGCGTTCGCCGCGGGCGCGCGAGGCGATGACGAAATCACACTCCCCGCGGCGGATCGGCTCGACCAGCCACGTCATCAGATCGCCGCGATCGGCGCCATCGCCGTCCATGAATACGATGATGCCGCATTCCAAAGACGCTGCGGCGATGCCGGCCCTGCAAGCGCGGCCATATCCGCGAGCGCCGATAGAGATGACGCGCGCGCCGGCACTTTCCGCCGCCGCTTGTGTGCCGTCATTGCTGCCGCCATCGATGACGATGATCTCGCGCACCAGATCGCGCGGAATCTCCGCGACCACGCCCTCAATCGATTCGGCTTCATTAAGCGTCGGGATCACGACCGCGGCGGCTAGAGGCTCCATCGCAATCCGCAATTCTGGCAGGGTTTCGGCGGCGCATCGCCGACCAAGGCAGCGCGAAAATCCTGGTACGCGCTGCCGTTCCAAATCTCGCGCAACGTCTGTTGGGTTGCGTCGCCGAGCGTGTAGGTCTCGTAGCCGCGCGCGGAGAACGGCGCGATGCAGCACGGCAACGCGCGGCCATGGGCGGTGAAGTACATCAGCGACCACGGGCGACGGCACGTCGACCACGGCGCCTCTTCCTCGGCGCGCTTCAGGCTGGTGCCGGGCTCGGTGGCACCCGAGGCGTCGATCGTGACGCCCAGTGCCCGCCCGAGCGCCTGGGCGGCGGCGATCGCCTCCTCTTCCTCGCGTTGCGTTTTTTCGAACAGCGAGGATTCTTCGCGCGCCAGCCCGCGGCCGAGATCGTCAAAGACCAAGCGCTGCAGATAGACTTCCTTAACCCCGATCCGCGCCGCCAGGCGGACAAAATCGGGTAGTTGTTCGACCGTTTCCTTGAGACCGGTCAGCCACAGCGACACGCGCGGGGTCATCGCGCCGATCTCTTGCTGCAGTGCGATGAACTCGCCGACATTGCGGACGATGCGGTCGAAGAAGTTCTTGCCGCGGACCTTGAAAAAGCTCTGCGCCTCGGCGGCGTCGAGCGAGACGCGCAACTCGTCGAGACCGGTATCGATGATTTCGCGGCGCTTGCGCGGCGCCAGCAGGGTGCCGTTGGTGTTGAACAGCACGTATACACCGCGCTCCTTCAAATAGCGGATCATCCGCGGCAAATTCTTGACCAGCATCGGCTCGCCGACGCCGTGCAATACCGCGCGCGCTAGGCCGGGCAGCTGGTCGACGATCGAGGTGAAGAGCTCCCAGCTCATATCGGCCGGCGGCTCCAGCGCCTCGAAGGTGCGCGGGCAGGTCTCGCACAATAGATTGCAGCGGTTGGTCACCTCGAGATAGACGCAGACCGGCGGCGCCTCGGCGATGGGCGAGCGCTGTTGGCCGACCGCCTCGAAATAGCGGCGGGCCACGATCGGTGTGGTCTCAGGCAATCCTGGCTCCTTCAATCCGACACACTGCATTCGGTTTGTCGTCCGGCCCCGCCGTCAGCCGTTCGCGAATTCGCAGCCGCTCGATGCACCCCGCTGTCGCCGGCGCGCAAAACGGATCGAGGCCGTTAACCCGCGATGGCGAACCCAGGTCGCGGCACAAGCGCCGCAAGGCCGACGCATCGTCGACATCGTACCAGGGGTCCAGCTCGACGATCGGCAGGCCGAGCGCTGCCGCCCGTTGGCGCGTCTGCGCCGCGACATTGTTTGTGCTCCAGGCGATGTTCTCAAACAGGTGCAGGTGCGGCGCTTTCATCCCGAGCATGTAATAGCCGCCATCCTCTGCCGGACCGAGTACGACGCGATCGCCTGCGCCCGCGAGCGAGGCAGCCGCTGTGGACAACAGCGATGTCGGCAGGTTCGGACTGTCCGAGTTCAACAGGCAGACCGAATCATGACCGCTGGCGAACAGTGACTGCGCAGCATGCAACAAACACCGGCCAAACCCCTCGACGCCCGGAGCACTCACTGCTGCTCCGTCCGCCAGGACGAAACGGGTGCCTTCGGCAAGCATTCCATCAAACAACGCTTCGGAGCCGGCGGGTGCATAGGCGACATAGCCGAATGATTTTGCACCCGCGGCGGCGAGCGCGATGTTCTCGGTGATGTCGCGCAGAAACCCCGCACTAAGTGCGGCGGCAATTTCTGGCGTCAATGGCGGCACCAGCCGGGTCTTAACCCGGCCGGGCACCGGCGCCTTCGCCATTACCGCGATTGCGCAGCCGCCCTCCCGCGCTACACCGTTCGGCATCACGATCCGCTGAACCAATTGTAGCCGCGATCCTCCCAAAACCCGCTCGGGTAGCGATTGGTGACAAAGATCGTCGTCACCCATTTCGGGTTTTTAAACCCGAGCTTGGTCGGGATGCGCACCTTGAACGGATAGCCGTATTTCGCCGGCAGGGTCTCGTCGGCGAATTTGAAGGCCATGATGGTTTGCGGGTGAAGCGCTGTCGCCATGTCGATGCTGCCATAATAGCCGTCGGCGCATTGAAAGCCGACATATTTCGCGGTAAGGTCGGCCCCGACCCGCTTCAGGAAGTCGCCGAAGCGCGGGCCGCTCCATTTGCCGATCATGCTCCATCCTTCGACGCAGACATGGCGGGTGATCTGGCTTTCCTGCGGCAGGGCGTAGAGTCGTTCGACCGTCCAGGGCCGCTTGTCCTCGATCAAGCCGGACAATTCCAGGCGATAATCGGCGGCAGCGAGCTTTGGAACGTCGCTAACGGGAAAGAAAGCGTTGTAGCGGAAGTCGGGAACGACATCGCTTTCCGCAAAGGTCGGCGCCAGCCTCTGATCGCTGAACAGAAATGCTTGCGCGCGGTCGTTCCAGCGCGACATCAGCTTCAAGACAGCTTGCACGCTGCGGTGATCGGATATGTCGCAGCCGGTCAGCAACGTCAGCGCGCCGAGGCTCAGCGTCTGGCGCAGGAACAGGCGGCGCTCGATGCCGGTCACGCTCGGCTTCCGCTCAAGTACCACACGGTTCATCGCTATTCTCCGTTACCCGGATGCGGCGCATCGGAGGCGCGGCCGAGCACCATCGCGACCAGGGTCTTTGGCACCAGTGCAGTCAGCGCCAGATGCACGACCAAAAATCCGACGATCGCCGCCATGCCGAAGAAATGCACGACGCGGGCAAATTCGTAGCCGCCGAACAGCCAGGTCAGCCACTGCAGCTGCACCGGCTTCCAGATGCTGAGCCCGGACAGGATCGTCACCAGAATGGCGCCTAGCACGCCCCAGTAGAACACCTTTTGCACGGCATTGTATTCGCCGAGCCGATGGCCGAGTCGGCCGCGCAGCGGCGGCAAGAAAATCGCGGATAAAGGCGCTCGGGCTCACCGGCAGGAAATCGCGGCGGAAATGCCCGGACACAAAACCGACGGTCACATAGGCGAGGAAATTCAGCACCAGCACCCACATCGCGCCGAAATGCCACAACAGCGCATTCGCCAGGCCGTCATCGTTGTTCATTGCTTCGGTCACGGTGAAATTGCCGCCCAAAGTCAGATAGTACGGGAAGCCGAAATGGAGCGGCAGCGCCGGATAATAATTATAGATGCGCCAGCCGCTGCCGATCATCACCAGGATCGCCAGTGCGTTGATCCAATGCATGATGCGTCGGCTCAGTGGATGCAAGAGCGGATTGCGTGCTGGCGCAGTTCCAACGATTTGGACAGGAATGGTCACGGCAATACCTCCAATCCATCGGCGCGCGCCCGCTGCTGGGCCCGTGGATCATGCAGGAAGGCGATGAATTTCGCCGCATTCGGGCTGAGCGAGTATTCCGGCAATGCGACCCAATAGACGATCGGCGGATAGTTACCCGTTTGCAACCGATCGGTGATCCTGAACCCAGGATCGGCCGCCACATCGGTGGCGTAAACAATCGCCAGGGGCACTTTGCCATGGGCTAAAAGATATATCGCATCTTCGGTGCCGACGACGCCCATGGATTTGGCGCTCACCGCCTGCCACAGCCCGAGCGACTGCAGCGCCTTTTGACTGTCGGCCCCAGCTGTAGCTGCCCAGGGATCGACGATGGCAATAGGTTGTTTCCCGGCGACCGACGCCAACTTGCTGGCCGAGGCTGGACCGGCTCCAGCATTGTCGGCGTTGCCGTCGACCGCGGCGACGACGAGTTGGTTGCGCCACAAATATTGCAATGTCTTCGGGTTGATCACCTTAGTGTCGGCCGCGGTTTTAGCCTCCGCGTCGCCCTCGCCAATGATAACGTCGTCGCGGGCGTGGTGCGCGACCTGTTGCAGCAGCGCCCAAGTCGGGGAGGTAAAGATGTGAACCGGAACACCGGTCTGTTCGCGCCATGCCGCGGCCACATCGGTGACGGCATGCAGCAGCGTCGGCTCGCAAAACACCGCAACATCCGGAGCGACCGGATAGTCGGCACGCGCCGGAGAGGCGACGCCGGGCAACAACATCGACGCCAACAACGCAAGACCGGCGAAAGGAAAACTCCGAACCATCGACATTCCACCCTGCCTGCGACAGCAAAAATGCCCATATCCGATCTTGGCCCCTTAGCGTTCGGTTGGACACTTGCCTGAATTTTGCGCAACGATGAGACCGAATTTCGATCGCGTCAAATCGTAGCGAAAGGTCGCCAGGGAAACCCCGGTCACGACAAAGTGACGCCCCCGTGCGACAACCCAGCCGAGGAGGCCGCAGGACAAGCCGACAATCAGCTCCCGATCACATGGAACAATAGCTCTGGCCGTCTGGAGAAGCGCGGCGGAAACAGGCGAACGCTCGCAGCGATGCGCAAGGCACGGCGAAAGCTGATACTTGCCGCAAAATTCGGTACTGTGTGTTCCATTGATATCGATCTGAATCCCGCTCCTGGCGGTTAGAGGGCCACGACAGGCGCGGTTCAATCGGTTACCAAAAGTGCCGAATTTTTCGCCATTATGTGGTTAATATCCGAGGTCAACGGCGAGGAATCGCAATGATCCAGGAAATCCCCAGCCGCACGTTGGGTTTTGTACTCAACGATGTGGCGCGTCTGATGCGCAAGCGCTTCGAGCAACGGGCACGCGCCGCCTCCCTCGGAATGACCCGGGCGCAAGCTGCGGTTCTCGCCAACCTTGCGCGCCAGGAGGGCATTAATCAGGTGAGCCTGGCGCAGATCCTCGAACTCGAGCCGATCACCCTGGCGCGGCTGCTCGACCGGTTGCAGGCGGCCGAGCTGATCGAGCGTCGCCCCGATCCGAAAGATCGGCGCGCCCACCTGCTTTATCTGACCGAATCCGCCTATCCATTACTCGACCGGATTTTCGCGCTCGCCGCCGAGGTTCGCGAAGATGCGTTAGCCGGCATCCCGGAGCCCGAGCGCGATTTGCTCCTCGAGTTGATGATCGCGATGAAGGCGAATTTAATTGAACAGGCGGCGGAAGCCGAGACCGCAAACGTGACAACCACGACGGAGGGCGCCGGCTGAACTCGGGCGGTTTTCGTCCCGGGGGCAAGGCTTATATAAACGAAGCTGGCGCGAGTGGAGCGATCGAATTGTACGCAGCGCCACTTTAGGCGGGTCAAACAAGCGAGGAGGCTAAGCATGTCAGCGGCACCGCAAATCCGCGAATCCGGGTTTAAGACCAATCCCGACTACAAGATCAGCTTCGAGCCTTCTCCGCGCCGCGTGCGCGTTACATTCAACGACGAGACCATCGCCGACAGCACCAATGCTCGTCTGCTGTTCGAAACCCGGCATCTCCCGGTCTACTATTTCCCGCGCTCCGATGTGCGGCTCGACCTGATGACGTCGACCGACCATCACACTTTCTGCCCGTATAAGGGGACCGCATCGTACTGGACAGTAAAGGTTGGCGACAAAACGTCGGAAAACACTGTTTGGGGCTATGCCGACCCATTTGAGGAGGTCGCCGAAATCGGCGACTTCGTCGCGTTCTATTGGGATCGGGTCGACCATTGGTACGAAGAGGACGAGGAAATATTCGTCCATCCTCGCGACCCCTATAAGCGCGTCGATGTGATCCAGTCCTCGCGGCCGGTGCAGATCGTCCTTGGCGGGGAGATCGTGGCAGAGACCCACCGTGCCCGGTTCCTATTCGAAACCCGGCTGCCGACGCGCTACTACATTCCACCCGAAGACGTCCGCATGGATTTATTGATCCCGAGCGATAAGGCGACGGCCTGCCCCTATAAGGGGAAAGCGCGGTACTACTCAGCGAAGATCGGCGATCGGCTCTACGAAGACATCGTCTGGAGCTATCCCGACCCGATCTCGGAATGCCCCAAGATCAAAGGCTATCTGTGCTTCTACAATGAGCACGTCGATGAGATCCGGGTGAACGGCAAGACTGTCCCTAAGGCGATCACGCCGTGGTCGAAGGACTGGAAGGAAAAAGCCGACACCGTCCCCGATTCACGCGGTCCGGTTTCCCGACCCTAGCCGCGCAAACGGGGCCTATGGAACCGGACTGCCCGACCCGATAGCTGGGCAGCATCGTGTCGCCACCACCGCGAATTGATGTCGCAAATCCCAAAGGTGAGCGGCAGCAAAGCCGCGCCCGACCTCGCTGCGCGTACCAGGACTACCCGGTCTCGCGCACGGCCAAGCAGGGGTCAGTAGAGGCGGGTGCGGTAGCTTTCGGCGGTTTGGCGCTCGGCTTCGTCGGGGTCCATGCCGCCTACCTGCTCGGCGATAATGCGGCCGAGCGATGGCCATTCGCCGCGTGCGACGTGCTTTTCCGGGTTCCACAAATCGGAGCGGATCAGCGCTTTGCCGCAGTGAAAATAAATCTCCTCGGCAGCGACCAGAATGCCGCTGCGTGGCACCTTGCCGTTGACCGCCAGCGGTTCGAGGACTGCCGGGTCGGTTGTCACGGTCGCGCGGCCGTTGACGCGCAGGGTCTCGTTGACCCCCGGCACAAAGAAGATCAGCCCGATCCCAGGTGAGCTCAAAAGATTGCCGAGCGTGTCGACGCGGTTGTTGCCGAGCCGGTCGGGGATCAACAAAGTCATGTCGTCGATGACCTGGACAAAGCCTGGCGCGTCGCCCTTAGGCGAGGCGTCGCAGCGTCCTGACGGGTCCGATGACGCGATCACGACAAATGGCGACATCGCGATGAAGTTGCGGCTATGCCGTTCGAACCGGGTCAGCTGTTTCTTGACCGCACGTTCCATCGGTTCGCCATAAAGTTCGCGCAGCTGTTGCGGGTTTTCCAACGTGTCCACCGGCCCCTCCGTCGGGAAGCAGGCGGCTAGTATGCGGGAGCTACGGGCAAAGCGCCATTGGCATTGGCCTCCGGCACGAGTATCAGTCGGAAATCAGTGCGAGGAGGCTGGGGAATGGACGCTCGCGCGGTGGTCGAAGGGGTCGGGACCTTCATGGGCGTGCCCGCCTCGCGTGATCTGTCGGCCAGCAAGGCGGCGGTGCTCGGCATTCCGTTCGATTGCGGCTTTCACCCGACCCGCGTCGGCGCCCGGCTCGGCCCGAACTCGATCCGCGAGCATTCGGGGCTGGTGCGGCGCTATGAGCCGCCCTACCGTGATTACGACCCGATCGCGCGGCTCGGCCTCGTCGATTACGGCAATGTGAAACTGCGCTCGGGCTACGTCGCCGAGGCCTTCGAAAACATCGAGGTGGCGGTCGCGGAAATCATCGAAGCCGGCGCCCTGCCGATGACGATGGGCGGCGATGGTGCTGTCACTCTGCCGCAATTGCGCGCCTTGCACAGCCGCCATCCCGACCTCGTCGTTTTGCACATCGACGCGCATACCGACACTTATCCCGATGACGGCGAGAGCAAGTTTACCAACGCGACGACCTTTACCCGCGCCGCGGAGGAGGGGGTTGTCGACGCCAAGAACTCGATCCATCTTGGCGCGCGCGGTGCGGTGGCAATGCCTGGCCTGTTCGAATACACCCGCAATTGGGGCTACGAACTGATCCCCGGTGTCGAGCTCGAAAGCCTCGGGATAGCCAAGGTGCTCGCCCATATCCGTCAGCGGCTTGCCGGGCGGCCGGTCTATCTGTGCTTTGACATGGATGTGTTCGACCCGTCGGTGGCGCCGGGCGTCTGTACCCCGAGTTGGGGCGGACTTAGCGCCAAGGAGGGCCTCGCGATCCTCGACGGGCTCGCCGAACTCGATTTTGTCGCATTCGATGTCAACACCGTGAGCCCGCCGCATGACAGCGCCGGGATGACGGCGTATCTCGCTGGCACCGTCATGCACAAATGCCTGCAGCTCGCCTGCGCCGGGTTGGAGCGCGGGCGTTCGAACCAATTGGCGCAATCGGCATGAGCCTGGGCGATTTCCGCATCGAATACGAGGAGCGGGCCGAAGGCGGCCGTATCGGGCGGCTGACGATAGACAACGCCGACAAGCTCAACAGCCTCAATTCGGGGCTGATGCAGGAGATTATCGAGAAGATGGCCTGGGTGGCGGCCGACCCCGGTTTGCGCCTCGCGATCCTGACCGGTGCCGGAGGCCGAGCCTTTGTCGGGGGCGCCGACATTGCCGAGATCGCCGCGCTCGATCACGCCAGCGCGCGTCGTTTTATCACGCTGGTCCATCGCTGCTGCGCCGCGTTCCGTCATTTGCCGGCGCCGGTGATCGCCCGCATCGACGGCTATGCACTGGGCGCCGGTCTCGAACTAGCGGCTGCTTGCGATTTGCGCGTCGCCAGCGAGAGCTCGGTCTTTGGTATGCCGGAGGTCGCGATCGGCATCCCCTCGGTCGTCGAAGCGGCACTTTTGCCGAAATTGATCGGACCCGGCCACGCCCGCCGGCTGCTGCTGTCAGGGGAGACGATCGATGCCGCTGAGGCATTGGCCTGGGGGCTGGTCGACGCTGTCGCACCGATTGACGCTCTCGACGAGACGGTGGAGCGCGTGGCGCGGCCAATCCTCGCCGCTGGCCCGTACGCAATTCGGCTGCAAAAGTCGCTAATCCTCGATTGGGAGGAATTGCCGATTGAGACGGCCATCTCCCGCGGCATCGATGCTTTCGTCAGCGCTTTCGATACTGACGAGCCGGCGCGCATGGCCGGCGCCGCACTCGCCAAACTGCGCGCCCGTCGGCGCACGCGCGACATTCCCTGATGATCGCGACCACCCGCCGGCGCAAGCCAAAGCAGCTTAGTGAAGCGGCGAACGATGCCCCGCATTACGTCGGTCACCGCGAACGGTTGCGCCAAAGACTGATCGAGGCCGGGGCGGAGGCCTTGCCCGATTACGAATTGTTGGAAGTAATCTTGTTCGCGAGCAACCCGCGGGGCGACGTCAAGCCGCTCGCAAAGGAACTGCTCGACCATTTTGGCGGCTTTGCCGCGGTGGTCAGCGCTGAGCCGGACGCGCTATTCGCGGCGGGGCTCGGACCGGCCGGTGTTGCTGCGATCAAATCGGTGCGCGAGGGCGCATTGCGGCTGATGCGCTCCGAACTGCAGGACCGGCCGGTCGTCAGCTCCTGGGATCAGCTGATCGACTATTGCAGCGCCCATGTCGGGCACGGCAAGATCGAGGAATTCCATATACTGTTTCTCGACCGCAAGAACGTGCTGATCAAGCATGAGCGCCAGCAGCGCGGCACCGTCGATCACACGCCGGTCTACCCGCGCGAGGTGGTCAAGCGCGCGCTCGATTTGGGCGCCTCGGCATTGATCCTGGTGCACAACCACCCCTCGGGCGATCCGACCCCGTCGAAAGCTGACATCGCCGTGACCCAGGACATCAAGAAAGCCGCTGCCCCGCTCGGCGTGGTTCTGCACGATCATTTGATTATCGGCCGCAACCGTCACACCAGCCTGCGCGATCTCGGCCTGATCTAGGGCATAGAGCAACTCCATGTTCACCACGTTATCCGACCAGCAGCGTCAATTCGTCCAGACCGTGCGCGAAGTGGCGCAAGACGAATTCCGCGCCCGCGCCCAGGATTACATGAATGGCGCCTTTCCGTGGGACAACATGCGCCGGCTCGCCGAGTTGGGCGTGCTCGGCATGGCCGTACCCGAGGAGTACGGCGGTCTCGGGCTGCCGGTGTTCGACACGGCACTGGTGCTCGAAGAGATCGCCAAGGTCTGCTACGTGACCGCGATGGCGGTGCTGGGCGAAGTCGGGGTCCAGACCCGGATCATCTCAGTTTATGCGCCGGAACCGATCAAGAGGCGCATTCTACCGGCAGTGGTCAGCGGTGAATGCCTGCTCGCGATCTGCATGACTGAGCCCGATGCCGGCACCGATGTCGCCAATTACAAGACCAATGTCGACCGGGTCGGCAATCGGCTGCGGCTCAACGGGGTCAAGACCCTGATCAGCCGTGCCGAGGAGGCCGGCATGTTTGTCGTGTTTACCCGCGTCGACAAAAAGCCAGGGAGGGAAGGGATCGGCTGCGTCTTGGTCGAAAAAGGCACACCCGGGTTCTCGGTCACCGGCACCTATCACACGATGGGCGGCGAAAACCTGCACGAGATCCGCTTTGAAGATTGCGAACTGCCGCCGGAAAATTTGGTGCTTGAGGACGGCTTTCGGAAACTGCTGTCGGCATTCAACACCCAGCGCTGTCTAAATCCCAGCATCTCGTTGGGTCTCGCCGAGGGCGCCTTTGAAGAGGCTGTCAAATATGTCAAGGACCGGACGGCGTTTGGCCGTCCGATCGGGGAATTCCAGGGGATGCGTTGGAAGATTGCCGAAATGTACCGGGAGATCGAGGCGGCGCGCAGCGTGCTCTACCGCGCCTGCGCCACCGCTGACCCGTTTCCCGACCCATTACTGGCGGCGGTCGCCAAGGTCACCTGCAACGAGATGGCGCTGAAGGTGACGAGTGAGGCGATCCAGGTCCACGGAGGCTATGGTTTTACCGACGAGTACCCGGTGTCACGCTTTTATCGCGGCGCCCGCTATGGGACTTTGGGGGGCGGCACCAGCGAGACCTTGCGCGATTTGATCGGCAAGCGCGTCATCGGCGGCCTTGGCCCTACCGACGGCATCCTCGGGCTCGGCGCCTTCTGACCCCCTGCAGCAGTAAAGACGCAAAAGAGCGCGCGTTATCTCGGCTTCTCGCTGTCCGAACGAATGCGCAAGGTCAGGATATAGGCGATCACATCGGCGGATTGCTCGGGCGACAGGATCAAGTTCGGCATCTTCGGGTGCGAGGTCAGCAAGAAGGCGTTGAGCGCGGTGGCCGTCATACCTGGGGTGTTGGCGACAGTCTCGAAGTCCGGCCCGATGTCGAACATCCGCGGCGCGTGTGGGTCCGGTTCGACGGCGTGGCACGGGGAACACACGCGCTTTGCAAGGACATGCCCGGCCTGGGGATTCGCAGCACCCTCCTGGGCATTAGCGGCGAACGCGATGGTGGCCAGGAGAACCGCCGGCAGGATCGCTGCTTTGAGATTGCCACTTGGCATGCGGAAATTCCCTACCTGCTGAAGGGAGCGCCCCCTTCGGGCGAACCCGCGGTCAATGGCTCGGGCGATCTGGTTTACGGGAGTTCGAAGCATCCGGTCGCGAAACTAGCGGTCTTCGAGCCAGACGAATTGATGCAGATCAACGTTAGTGACCGCCGCCAGCCATTGCCTTGACGAGGCAGTTTGACGGGTCGCCAGGCTAATTGCGGCCGGAGATCAGGCCGCGAGCGATGATCTGCGCCTGGATTTCGGCCGCACCCTCGAAAATGTTCAGGATACGGGCGTCGCATAGCACCCGGCTAATCGGGTATTCGAGCGCGTAGCCGTTGCCGCCATGGATCTGCAGCGCATTGTCGGCATTCGACCAGGCGACGCGCGCCGCGAGCAGCTTCGCCATGCCCGCAACAATGTCGCAGCGCCGGCCTATATCCTTTTCGCGAGCCGCGAAATAGGTCAGCTGTCGCGCCGCCATGGTCTCGGCTGCCATCAGCGCCAGCTTGCCCGCAACGCGCGGAAACGATGCGAGCGGTTTGCCGAACTGGCGGCGTTGGAGCGCATACGCGAGACCCAGTTCAAGCGCGTTTTGCGCCACCCCGACGGCGCGCGAGGCAGTCTGGATGCGGGCGCTCTCAAAGGTCGCCATCAGCTGTTTGAAGCCCTGGCCTTCGACCTCGCCGAGCAGACCTTCGGCCGGCACGGCAAAGCCGTCGAACGCGATCTCGTATTCCTTCATGCCGCGGTAACCGAGCACCGGGATTTCGGTGCCGCTCATCCCCTCCGCCGGGAAGGGCTCCTCATCCGATCCGCGCGGCTTTGGCGCCAAAAACATGCTGAGGCCTCGGTAACCGTGCTCGGCGGGACCGGTGCGGGCGAGCAAGGTCGTCAAATCAGAGCGGGCGCCGTGTGTGATCCAGGTCTTGGCGCCGTACACCCGATAGATGCCACCCTCGCGCACCGCCCGGGTTGCCACCGCGGCAAGATCGGAGCCGGCGCCCGGTTCGGTGAAAACCGCGGTCGGCAATATCTCGCCCGCGGCGATCGCCGGCAGCCAGCGCGCTTTTTGCGCCTCGGTGCCGCTGAGCCGGATCAGTTCGCCGGCAATCTCCGAGCGGGTTCCGAGCGAGCCGACCCCCAGATAGCCGCGCGACAATTCCTCCGAGACGACGCACATTGCGATCTTGCCGAGCCCAAGCCCGCCATGTTGTTCCGGGATTGTCAGGCCGAAGACGCCGATCTCAGCCAGTTCGTTGATCACCGGGAGCGGGATCAGCTGGTCTTGGCTATGCCATTGCTGCGCCATGGGGGCGACCTCGCGGTCGGCAAAGCGTCGCACCTGGTCGCGGATCATGTCGAGGGTCGCATCGTCGAGCCCGTTACGGCCGAACCCCTCCGCGCCGGTGCCGGCAAGTTGCGCACCAAGCCGCGCGCGGGCGTCGGGCAGTCCCGCGACCAACGCACCTGTCTCACCGGTGCGCAGAGTGGCAGTCGCATGCTCACCAAGACCGAATTCATGGGGCCGGGCGAATTCCCCTTGCGCCATCGGGATGCCGCCTGCGAGTTGCGCCAGATATTCGCCAAACGCGGTTTCGAGGATCAGCGCCTCGGCCTCGCCAAAAGCCCCGGCGTCGTCGAGCCGCACCGCCCAGTTGCTAAGCTGACGCAGTGCCTCGACCGTCGTAGCTGTCCAGGCGAGTGCATGTCCGGCAACTTGGCGCGCTTCGAGACGTGCCGCTTCGATTTCACCATCCGGCGCCAACTCTGCCGTCATCGTCGCCTCAGCCAGCGCCAAGTAAGCCTCGGCGGCCCCGAGCGCTTCACCGGTCCCGACTAGCAACAAGCGGCGCCCGTCTCTCAACTGTGGTGCGCCTTCGCAATCTTTCTAATCGGCAGGCAGTTGATAGTTGGTCGGCAAGGTGGTCGGCAGGTTGGGATCTTGGACCTTCTGAGTCTCGGATCGCGTCATCCCGACCGCCGAGATGTCGTCTGGTATAGCGTTCAGATTTTGAATGTTGCTCGCGCGTTCCGGTGCCCCGATGGTGCACCCGGCAGCCGTGGCGAGCATCAGCGTGATCATAAGCCCGAGGCGCATCGCGAGCATCAATCTCTCCGTTCAATGAAAGAAAACATACGCTATTATGAATAGAACCACTACCAATGTGATGGACGCCAGCAGGATGTAGCGGACCACCCCCTCTTTGGTGGCCTGGCGCGCTTCAGTTTCGCTTACGACGATCGGTTTTTTCGCCACGGCCGGCCCTTTTTCGTTGTTGCCCTCTATTTTGAGAACAGGCGATGAGGGCCTTCGATCCTTTGAGAACGGCAGTCCCGGGCAGGGACAGGTTGACGAAAGAGCGCGCGAGAGCTAAGTGATCGCCCGTGGCTGCAACGACGACGCATGCCCGGCGGAGCCGGCGAATTACGGTCCCGAACCCACCGGGGGTTCGGGTCTACACGATTCGCCTCATTCTTGCCGAGGGTGCTACCCATGTCGCCAGTTGCCGCAGCCGTTGCTGATACTAATTTTCCCGAAGCCGCTTACTTTTCGGTTGATGCCCAGGCCGAACCGGGGGTCATGCCGCGTGTCTTGGAGCTCTTTGCCAAGCGCGGTTTAGTGCCATCTTCATGGCGCAGCGTTGTCACGCATAAGGAACGACCGCGGCTGACCATCGAAATTCAGATGAGCGGTCTTGGCCGCGACCTGACCGAATATATTGCTGCTTGCCTGCGGCAAATCGCCTCTGTCGAGGCGGTGGTGACGCTGCTGCCGGATTGTACCGACTGATCGGAGAGTTTGCCGTCGTGTCGTTCCTCGATCATATCCGGCGGTGCAATAATTACGATCCAGCGCGGGTTGTGCCGCTTTTTGCCGGAGCGGATCCAGTCGGGCTCGTGCGACGTGACAACGCCGAAGCATTGCGCCGGTTTCCCGATGTCTTTGCGGTAACGGCTGATCGCGTGCAGTTGCGGGCGCAGGGCGATGCCGACGCGGTCAGCCACGCAGTCGACCAAGTTGTCGACGCCCTTGTTGCCGAAAAGCAGATTCCCAAGACGCGCAATGAGACCTTTGATGTCGCCGTGTATTGGGGTGCGCCGCCGATCTTCAGACTCGATCGGGGTGCGGTGCCGTTCTTTGGCACCCGCGCCTACGGCGTTCATCTGAACGGCTATCGCCTTGACCGGCCGGAACTCCATTTGTGGGTCGGGCGGCGCGCGCCCAACAAGAGCGTCGCGCCCAACAAGCTCGACAACATCGTGGCGGGCGGCATTGGTAATGGCCACGGGCTTGGCGAAACCCTGATCAAGGAGGCCGAGGAAGAGGCGATGATCCCGCCGAACCTTGTCGCCTGCGCGGTCCCGGCCGGCGCCGTTTCCTACCGCATGGAAACCACGCTCGGGATTCGCGACGATGTTTTGTTTGTCTACGACCTCGAAGTACCGGTTGATTTCACGCCGGAAAATAGCGACGGCGAGTTCGCCGAGTTCCTCTTGATGCCTGCATCAGCAGTGCTCGACCGCATTCGCCACAGCGACGACTTCAAATTCAACGTCAACCTTGTGATGCTCGATTTCGCGGTGCGGCGCGGCATTTTGCTGCCGGACGATTTCGAATACCTCGACGTCGCGACCGGGTTGCACCGGCCCCTCGACTAAACAGCGCCCCTCTCTCAGCTAGGCTTGGCAAGATTGCGGACCAGGGTCAGGCGGTTGCGGCCTCTCTCGCGCCGGTAACGCGCCTCATCCACCAGCCCTCGCACGATATGGAGCCCGAGTCCGCCGTCGGGCCGCCCCGTCAACGGCCGACCGAATTCAGGCGCGTCTTGTGCCAGTGGATCGAATGGGATGCCGCCATCGCTGAAGTCGATCTCGATGCGCCCGGGTTTAGCAGCAAGCGCGATCTCGATGACTGCGTCCGAAGCGCCTGTGGGACAGCCGTAGCGAACCGCATTGGTAAACAGCTCCTCCAGAATGATCAGCAATCTCGATCGCTCGGGACCGGACAGGCTGCAGCGCCTGGCAAAATCTTCGACAAATTCAACCAAGCGGGTGAATTCGGCGTTGACGCCGTGTAAGCGCACTGAGGATTTCATCAACTAAACGGTCAAATCGAGCCCGTCATAGGCGGCGATCACTTCGACCTTGTGGCCGCTGCGGCTGATCTCCTCAAACCGGACAGTCTCGCCAAACACCGCCTCGATCATCCGATCGTCGTAAGCCGGTTCATGATGAAAAAGAACCAACCGTTTGACTTGCGCCGCCTGTGCCAATTCGACCGCTACGATATTGCTAGAATGCCCCCAATCCTCTTTCACCGATACCGTGTCCGCCAACGAATACATCGCGTCGAAGATCAGCAAATCGGCATTGCGATAAAAATGCACAAACGGGTAGGACCCGTCCAACGTTGAATACTTGTGCTCGCAATCAGTTGAGTACACGATCGCCCTTTCGCCGCGCGAAAATCGATATCCATAGGATTGGCCGGCATGAAATTGCTGGATCGGCAGAACCGAAAGGCCCGCAACCTGATGCGTCCGGCCCGGAACCAGCTCAACGAATTCGATCGTTGCCGCGAGCGAGTCGAAATCAACTGGAAAGCCGGGCTCCTGATGCTGGCGGCGCAACGCCTCGCGCATCGACTTGTGGCAGCTATGGATGCGGATAACGTTTCCGGGAATATAGGCAGGCGTGAAGAAAGGGAACCCCATTACATGGTCCCAGTGCAGATGCGACAGGAACACGTTGTAACAATGCTTGCGCTGCGGTCCGCGTTCGGCGAGGACCTTGCGGCCGAACTCGCGGACGCCGGTGCCGAGGTCGCACAGCACAAATTCGTCACCGCCAGTATCGATTTCGACACAGGGGGTGTTACCGCCATATGCGCCGCGGACTGAGAATGGCAATTCACGGTCGATGAAGGATTCGATCACCTCGGGCGTGGTCAAATCATGCCCGCGCGCTGCGAGCAACGCATCACGCACCTTTCCGCGCACGGCGGCTTCGCCGAGCGGGGTCGGCAGCGATCCGCGGCTGCCCCAAAAGTGCACACGGATCGGCGTTGTCTGGGTGTCCGACCGTACTCCCCCTGAAACCGCGGCTATGGCGGCTTCGACATTGTCAAAAACGGGAATTACCTCGGAGAAACGGCTGATGGCAAAAATCTCACCGACAACGCTGTTCAGAGCGGCGACCACGATGCGGCGTTCTTTGGGTTTCTGCTTTGAGGCCGCCATCAAGGCGCGCAGCCCGGCGCTCGAAATGTATTCGACATCGGTAAAGTCGACGACGATGTCGCCTGTTCCAGCACGGACGGCCACCAGCAACCGGTCCTGAAACGTGGCGCTTGTCAGGTTATCGATGCGGCCGATCGGCCGCAGCACCAAAATATCGTTTTCACGGGTTTCGCCGATTTCCACACCAGCCCTCGCGTGCAACCCCGCGGAGTATTCTCGCCCCGGCAACACGGCGCAAGCATGGCGGCCCCGGCCGGATACTTTCGGTACTTCCACTCGGAGGAAGCAGACCCGGCGCCGATATTTTACGGTTCCTTTGCGCCCTGGCGGCCGGCGCCCGTTTGCTGTGTTTTCCCGACCAGCATATTGCAAAAAACCGAAAAACTGCGGAGATTCGACGCGCGCGTCTGTCGTCTATGAGTTATCGTTCGCTTGAGCTATGGCTGAAAATCGTCCGCCCAACCGCCCAGCATATAACAGAGCCCGGCCAGGCGATACGTACCCGAATGATCGCGAACGTGCCAACAAGGCCCGGCAAGCGGCCGAAGCGCTGTTCGCTCCCAAGCCGCGAGTGGTCGAAGCGCCGGTTTCTACCACCCGCCCGGCAGTCGAGAACCAGGTTTCGACCGCGTCGAAGGCGCCATCTCCGCCGATCGTGCGGAGCGAGCCGGCCGTCGCTCGAAATCGCAATGCCACGCTCGCCGCGACCCGCAACAGGAACGAAGAATTCGCGGCCCGCAAAATTCCGGTAGCGCACATCGCGCGCATCCGCACTTGGCTAAAATACGGAGTGAAGATTGCCGAGGTTGCGCAGATCTACGGTGTCGAAATCGAGGACATCGAACGGGCCTTGAGCAAACCGTGAGCCGCATTGTGCGCTTGGCCGAACGGCCAGCCTGGGAGTTTCTCAGCCGCGATTTTTATCGGATTTTTGATGCCGCGGCACTCCGAGCCCTGATGCCGAGGAAAAACAAACCGCACCATCGGGCCAGGCCTGACGAGGTTGGGTCAGGCAAGCGCGGCGATTACTCAGTGCTCCCCTTCCTTAATAAGCCTGCGCCCGGTCTTCGACCATTGCAACGCAGAAGGGCGAAAGAATTCGCCTTAACAAGGGAGTCTTCGCAGCCGCACGCAACGCGATCAATTGTTCGTTGAGCTCAAGCTGAAGGCGGGCTTGGCGCGCCCTGTGGTCGAGCTCGATCCGCGGTGCGCTGCGGCTCCATTGGGTTGCTTCCAGCATCGCGATCTCCATTACACGCTCCTCCCCGATCTTGCCGGGAGGTGGTTACGAGATAGCGTACCGGGTTCTGAAGTTATGTGACCCGCCTCACACACCAGGAAGAATCTGGACGCCTTTGCAGCCGAACTCGTCCCGAGAGGAGTTAAGTTAAAGCGGAAGGCCTCGCACGAGCCGGGGCAGGTCGCCGGTAACGCCCATCGCATCGCGCATCAGGAAACGCTTAATCGGCGGGAACCGGTCAACCGTGGCAAGTCCGAGATCACGGATCATGCGCAGTGGTGCGAAACTGTTCGAGAAAAGTCGGTTGAGACTGTCGGTTACGGCGGCGAGCAATATTGCGTCGAAGCGGCGCCATTTCTGATAGCGCCTCAGCAACGCATCTTCGCCGATGTCCAACCCTAGTCTTCGCGTATCTATGATCAGCTCGGCAAGTGCGGCCACATCGCGGATCCCCAGATTGAGGCCCTGTCCAGCAATCGGATGGATGACATGCGCGGCCTCACCGACCAATGCCAGCCGACGATCGACGTAGCGCTCGGCCAGCATCAGGCCGACTGGATAAGACCAACGCGGTGCGATTTGCTCGACCGCCCCGAGGAAATCGCCGAACCGCGCCGAGAGTTCAGCGGCGAAGTCTTCCTCCGGAAGCGCCATGATCCGCGCTGCCAACGGCTCATGCTCGGTCCACACGATCGAGGATCGATTGCCCGTCATCGGCAGGATCGCGAACGGGCCCGCCGGTAGAAAATGTTCCACGGCGATCCCGGCGTGTGGGCGTTCGTGGCGGACGGTTGTAACAATCGCTGTCTGCCGATATCGCCATTCGACAGCGCGAATCCCGGCGGCCCGGCGCAACGGCGAATGGGCGCCATCGGCTGCGGCGACCAGGCGTACCGGGATGCGGCGCTCGTCGGAGAGTGTCGCGGTTGCGGCAGCCGCGGATCCTTCGACAGCTTTGACCTCGAGGGGGGCGAGGAGGGTCAGGTTGGGTAGCGACCGTGCATGCTCGATCAATGTCTGGCGCAGAACCCGGTTCTCGACGATCCAGCCGAGCGGCGCATCGGTTCCGAGTTCACGATGATCGTAGTGCAGAAATAGCGGCGCGTTGTCGTCGGCTACTCGGATTTCAAGGATCGGCTCCGCCTGCGCTACGATCGCCGGCCATAGCCCTAAGGCATCGAGGACCTGCTGCGAGCCGTAGGCGATGGCCGAACTGCGCCCGTCGAATGTCGCGTCCAACATTACGGCGGGGTCCTGACGGTCGACGACGGCGCAAGGGAGGCCGGCGCCGGAGCAGGCTATGCCCAATACGAGCCCGTTCAACCCGCCACCGGCGATCAGCAGCTCGATATCCTTCATCCGGCGTACTCGTCAGGACTGCCGCTGCCAAGCGGCTGAGGTTGGTAACATAGCGTCCTTAGCGTTACGAAGTTAGGTAAAGAACCCGGCGAAATGCTTGCGGGAGTGTCATGGTCAGCTCGGCTTACGAAGCCTCCCGGTAATCTTGAGCATGACGCTGCTTTCCAGCAATTTTGCTGGAGAGCAGGCGAAGCGATTGGCTACTGGCGCCGATCCGGATATTCTGCAACTGACCTGCCGGGGAAACGGGTCGGAGTCAGGCGCCGCGCAGGAGTTACGGCAAGGCCGGCATCGGGGGAAGCATGGCCAGATCGATTGGTATGGCCGCGGGAGCGCGCTTACGCCGCTCACGCGCATGGTCGGACACAAAAGCCGCGCTCAAACACCGGCTCTTCGAGGCGTTTGGCTTTTGCCTGCTGCTGGCGGCCCTGCTGATTCTGGCGGCGCTTCTATCGTATAATCCACGAGACCCGTCACTAAACACCGCGGTCGATATCCCTCCGCATAATTTCATCGGCAGCAACGGCGCGGTAATTGCGGACCTGCTCCGCCAAGCTTTCGGATTCGCCGCTTTCGTGATTCCGGTGATTCTCGTTGGCTGGTCGCTGCGCCTCCTGCTTGATCGCCCACTGCAATCTTTTTGGCTCAAACTGGGGTTGCTGCCATTGGCGCTGATCCTGGCGTCGCTTGGCTTGTCTGTGCTCGATTACAGCGGGGTCTCCGGCAGCGTCGGAGTCGGCTATGGCGGGGTGTTCGGCTGGGGGATGCAGCGTCTGCTGGCAGGGGCGGGGTTCGGCTCACTGGCCTTGCCGGCATCGATGACCGCGGCTGCCGCGCTGGGGTTATTGCTGTTGCTGATTCTCGGTCTTTCCTGGCGCGACTGGCACGAACTTGGCAGTGGCGCCCGGCGGGTCGCAGCACTTTCCGGGCGCGGAACAATTGTCGCGGCCGCGCACGGCGGCAGAATGGCGCGCCAGTGGTGGCGAGCACGCTCGGCCGGCGGTAGCCCCGCCATCATCAACAAGAGGCCGCTGGGCACGGTTGTGACCAGATTCGGGGACCGGCGCGAGCCGAGCCTCGACCGCGCGCCATCTTCCGCCGCCCCGCCGGAAGCGCGTGAACGCAATAGCCTTATCCGTCTGATCTCGCCGCAGCCGCGGCCGGTCGTGCCAGGGAAGCGCGCCGAAGATGAACGTCAACCCAAGCTTGACCTGGTGCCGGACCAGGAACCGGTCCTGCCGCCACTCGATCTGTTGGTAAAGGCTCCGGCGGTCAAGGCAGCCACGATCGATGAGGAAGCCCTCGAAAAAAACGCGCGGATGCTCGAAACCGTGCTCGAAGATTATGGGGTGCGCGGCCAGATCGTGCAGGTCCGCCCCGGTCCGGTGGTCACCTTGTACGAGCTTGAGCCGGCGCCTGGCATCAAGGCGTCGCGGATAATCGGTCTTGCCGACGACATCGCGCGATCGATGAGCGCCATTTCGGTGCGGGTCGCGGTCGTGCCCGGGCGGAGCGTCATCGGTATCGAGCTGCCGAACCGCAAGGCGGAAACGGTCTACTTGCGCGATTTGCTCGATTTGCCGATTTACGAAAAGCACCCGGGCCGGCTGGCGTTGATCCTCGGCAAGGATATTTCCGGTGAGCCGGTTTTGGCCGATCTCGCCAAAATGCCCCATCTATTGATAGCCGGCACGACCGGCTCGGGAAAATCGGTCGGCATCAATACAATGATCTTATCGATCCTGTATCGCATGCCACCCGACCACTGCAAATTCATCATGGTCGATCCGAAGATGCTCGAATTGTCGGTCTATGACGGCATTCCGCATCTGCTGGCGCCGGTCGTGACCGACCCAAAAAAGGCGGTGCTCGCGCTCAAATGGGTCGTGCGTGAGATGGAGAACCGCTATCGCAAGATGTCGAAGCTCGGCGTACGCAATATCGACGGGTTCAATTCCCGTTTGGTTGAGGCGGCCGCCAAGGGTGAGAGCCTCGTTCGCAAGGTTCAGACCGGTTTTGACGAAGAGACCGGCCTGCCGGTTTTTGAAGACCAGCCCTTCGACACCAGCGAATTGCCGCTGATTATCGTTGTCGTCGACGAGATGGCCGACCTGATGCTGGTCGCCGGCAAGGAGATCGAGGCGGCGATCCAGCGCCTCGCGCAGATGGCGCGGGCTGCGGGTATTCACATTATTATGGCGACCCAGCGCCCATCGGTTGACGTCATTACCGGCACAATCAAGGCGAATTTCCCGACCCGGATCAGTTTTCAAGTCACCTCAAAAATCGACAGCCGCACTATTCTTGGCGAAGGCGGCGCCGAGCAGCTACTCGGCCGCGGCGATATGCTCTACATGGCGGGGGGTGGCCGAATCACCCGCGTCCACGGGCCCTTTGTATCGGACGAGGAGGTCGAGCGTGTCGTGTCGTTCCTGAAAGCGCGCGGCGAACCCGATTACATCGACGAAATCACCGAAGAGGAGGACGGGCCCCTCGATCTGCTGCCGGGTGAGGAGGACGGCGAATCGGGGGACATGCTGTACCGTCAGGCGGTGGGCGTCGTTTGCCGCGAGCGCAAGGCATCGACCAGCTTTGTGCAGAGGCACCTGCAGATCGGCTACAACCGAGCGGCGCGAATTATCGAGCGCATGGAGGCTGAAGGAGTCGTCAGCGCCGCCAACCATGTCGGCAAGCGCGAAGTTCTGGCTCGAGGAGGCGAATAAGCGCAATTGACGACGCTTGTCGGCAACCTCATGTCCCCGGCACCGCCAATGCGGGGAAATGTAGAGCGCAGGCATGATGATTCAGGTTGGAAACGGCGGAGGAGACGAAAAGAAATCCCGGTCGGGATGGCGGCGATTGTTGCCGATCCTCGCTTTGGTTTTGTCAGTGCTGGTGCCGCCCGGGATTGCAGCGGCCGATGCGCCGCCACCGCCGGCGCAATTGACCGCCCAGGATCAGGCCGATCTGCAACGGATCGCGACTTATCTGAACAGCATCGGCACGATGACCGCGCGCTTTCATCAGCGTGCGGCAAATGGTGGCACCGCCGCCGGCTGGCTGTGGATGGAGCGACCGGGACGGATGCGGTTTCAGTATGACCCGCCAAATCCGATTTTGCTGATCGCCGATCGTTTCTATGTTTATTACATTGATACTCAGCTGGCCGAAGTATCGCAGGTCGGCTTGAAATCCACCCCGGCCTGGTTTCTTTTGCGGGTTCCGATCAGTTTTAACGATCTTGAAGTGACGCATTTTGAGCGCGCCAATAATATGTTACAGATTACTGTTGTCGACCCCACCGCGCCTGACAATGGCAGCTTGACGATGACCTTTACCGATAATCCGCTATCGCTGCGACAGTGGACGATTGTCGATCAGCAACGCCACGTGACGACTGTGTCACTGACCCAGCAACAATTCGGTATGGCGCTCGACCCCAACCTGTTTGTATATCAAAACCCGTACTACTCGCGCCGCAGCAACGAATAATTGAGTCTCGCCACGATGCGATCCCCATCGGTACCAGTAATCGGCATCCCCGCCTGCCGGCGCACGATCAATGAACGGGTCGTTCACATGGTCGCCGACAAATACCCGGCTGCGATCATCGAGGCGACCGGCTGCCTGCCGATGTCGATCCCGGCGATCGGGTCGCGGATCGATACAGCTGCGCTACTCGACCGGCTCGATGGTCTATTGCTCACCGGCAGCCCGTCCAACGTCCATCCCAGCGAATATGGTCACGAGCCGCTCGACGGCGAGATCCTACATGATCCGGAGCGTGACGCCACGACGCTGCCGCTGATTCGCGAGGCGGTGCGTCGGGACCTGCCGATCTTCGCGATCTGTCGAGGGATTCAAGAGCTGAACGTCGCCCTGGGCGGCACCCTGCATCAACGGCTGCATGCCATGCCCGACCGGATCAGCCACCGGCCGCGCAAGGATTCGCCGGATGGCCCGTACGGGCCATCGCACAGCGTGGCTCTGACACCGGGCGGACTGCTCGCTGCACTCGTCGGGTGCGAAGAGATCATGGTCAATTCACTGCATTCGCAAGGTATCGACAGACCGGCGCCTGGACTCCGCATAGAGGCTGTGGCGCCCGACGGGCAGATCGAAGGGGTTACTCTGCCCGAAGCGCGATTTGTCGTCGGGGTGCAATGGCACCCGGAATACAAGGTGTTGGAAAATCCGGTCTCTGTCGCGCTGTTTGCCGCTTTTGGTCGTGCGTGCCATGCAGCCGCTGCGGGTCCAGCGCTGGCGATTTGCGCGGCCTGAGAAAATCGCGATCCGTTCCACACGATCGCATGCCAATTTCTTCTTTCGGCCATGCAAGAATTGGGGGGTTGCTTTGCCCAATTCGCACCCCATCTGAGTTTTCCAGAAGCGGAGAGGGCGAAAAACCCTCTCAAAAACGGTCCCGTCTCCCCTGCGGGCCCGATTTCCCCCAAACGCTTCTGACATGCAGGCGCCCGGTCTTCCCCCCCGACCGGGCGCCGTTTTGTTTCCGAGCCCCGAGAGTCGTAGCCCGCGCGCGGTGAATGATGGCTCTGCGGCTTGCTACCTGGAACATCAATTCGGTTCGGCTTCGCATTGACAATGTCTGTCGACTCATCACTGAGTGGGCCCCCGATGTACTTTGCCTACAAGAAACGAAAACCCCGGACCCGCTATTCCCGGTCGAACCATTTGAAGTAATCGGCTATCGGCACCGCCTGGTCCACGGGATGAAAGGTTATAACGGAGTCGCCATCTTGTCGCGCGTCCCGTTCGACACGCCAGAAACCCGTAACTGGTGTGCCCGCGAAGACTGCCGCCACGCAATTGCGGTGCTGCCGGGCGGGATTGAATTGCACAACATCTATGTTCCGGCGGGGGGCGATACCCCGGATCCAGAAACGAACCGGAAATTCGCTCACAAGTTACAGTTTCTCGACGAAGTTACCGCGTGGTTCACCGCCGAGCGCCGCGACGGCCGGCCGATGGTCGCGCTCGGCGACCTCAACATCGCGCCTCTGGAAGCGGATGTCTGGTCGCATAAGCAGCTCCTGACCGTGGTCAGCCACACCCCAGTTGAAGTCGAGCGTCTCACGCGCCTTCAGCATGCTGGCGGCTTTATCGATGCAGTGCGGCATTTCGTGCCGCCGCCGGAACGGCTCTACACTTGGTGGAGCTATCGCGCCCGCGACTGGGCGGCTTCAAACCGCGGCCGGCGGCTCGATCATATTTGGGTGACGCCCGGTATCGTCGCGGAACTCACTGGCGCGCGAGTGTTTCGCGACAGCCGCAGTTGGGCAAAGGCATCCGACCACGTTCCAGTCATGGTGACGATCGGGGGCTAGTTCGGCGATAGATGTTATAGCGGCCTGGCGCAACGCGCGCAGGCAAAGGGATCGAGGCCAACTCCGCTAAGTCGAGTGCCATCTCGCTGACGAGGACGGCGCCGGGCTGCAGCAGCGGCGCCACCAACGGCGCCAACTCCCTTGCTAGCGTCCGATTTGCCGCAACATCGCCGGTTCCGGGGTCGAAATGCGCCAGCGCAATCCGTCCCTCAAGCCGCTGGCGCGCTGCCGGAAGCGTGTCCCGCATGTCACCCCGCAGGAGAAATTCTTCGGGAGGGATGCAGTCGGGATGGGCGGCAATGTGCCGCTCGCAGACAAAAATGTCCCGTTCCGGGAAAAGTTGCCGCAGATGATCATACGTTCGGCCATTGCCGAGCCCGAGTTCGAGCACTGCTCCGTCGACGCAGCCTATCAAGCTCGCCGCCATGTCTAGGCAGTCGCGTTGCGCCTCCAGCCGTCGAATGAAGCTGTCGAGCCGGCTCACCGCAAGCGCATCATGCGGCTACCCCGACCTGTTCCCGCAGTCGCTTTACTTCGGATAGTGCCGTGCTGAGCTGATTGTTGGTCGATGACAGCCGCTGCGCCAACTCCTGCATGATCGTCACCGCCATCGTCGGGAATTCGCGCACCATCCGCATGAACGGCTCCTTTGAGATGCGCAGCGCGATCAGACGGTTCTTGGCTTTTACTGTGGCATTGCGTGGCATGTTGCAAAGGATCGCGATCTCGCCAAAGATCTCGTTGGGACCGAGGATGGCAACCGTCACCGGCCCGGCTGGGGTCGTGACGATGACCTCCGCCTCGCCATCGATGATCAGGTAGGCGGCATCGGCAGGATCGCCCTGGCGAACGACCAGCTTGCCGGCGTCGAACCCGACCCGCTCGCTCATAAACGCCAGCAGCTTCAGTTTCGCCGGTTCGATCTCGGCAAAGAACGGCACGCGCCGCAACAATTCAAATTCTTGCTTTAGGCTCATTTTCCTGCCTCCTTTGCGTCTCCCACCTGCATTGCTTATTCCGTCGCTGCGAGCAATGACAGCAACGAATCTTTGCGCTCGGCAAGCTCGCCCGGTACACCCTGCTCCTGCAACCGGCCATTGCTGAGTACCAGCGCGTAGTCAAAATTGCGAGCAAGGCTGGCGCGATGAAGCACCCAGATAATGCCGCGCCCTACGAATTCCTCCTTCAATCCCTTAGCAACGCTTGCCTGGGCGTGACCGTCGAGCGCCGACGTCGCTTCATTCAAAACCAGGAGGTCGGGACGCTTCAAGATGGCACGCGCGATGCCGACCACCTGGCGCTGAGCCAGCGATAACCGCGAGCCGCCCGGTCCGACATCGTAATCGAGCCCGACCTCGATAACCGTCTGGCGCAAACCCAGGGCCTCAATGACGTCGGCGAGTGCCGCGGGAACGCGCTCCGGGGCGTCCGCCTCGCCATAGGCGATCTTGCCGAATAGGATGTTGTCCTGCACCGAGGCGGCGTCGTTATAGCGATCCGCGTCGAAAAACTCGATCTGGGCCCGGTCCGCGGGGGGCAAATCGGCGCGAAACACACGCCTCGCTTCAAGTAGCCTGCCCTGCATCGCCTCATCGATAACATCGAGCCGATGCCGTGCCGGGACCAGCTTGAAGGGGAGCGACAACAGCTTTGTGCGATCGGGCTTGGTTAATGCGGCCGTTCCGCCCTTTTCCGCGCGGTCGAGAATTGCCGCGAACTCCGGGAGGTCGTTGGCGTCGATAAAGCTGTATTGCTCAAAAAAGGCATGGTCGGATGGCAGGTCGGCAAATAGCTCGACCATGGTTGCGGCGACTTCTCGTCCAGCTCGGACCAAATCCTCGACCAATCCGACTTTCGCCAGGACTTGCAGGACGTAATAGTTATCAGCGAGCGCTTCGAAATCAAACGCCGGGCCGATCGGTGTCCCGAACAGCAGGTTTTCCGCTACCGAAGCGTTGCGATTGAAGCGTTCGACATCATAAGTCTCGACAAGATGGCTGATCCCGTCTTGTGCCAATCGGCAAGCCAGCGCTTGGCGCGCTTCCAAAAGACGCTGTGCCGAATCCGGCTCAACTTCGGGGTCGAGGCGCCAGCGCAGCCCCAGGCTATAGACGTCGCTTTCGCAATCGAGTTGGGCGAGGACTTCCGTTATGCGGTGCGACAGCGCCTGACGATCGCTGACGCCGGCACTCGCGTAATCGATCCAATCCGCGTGGAGATCGAGATCGATGTTGCCCGCTCTTGCCGCCTCGGCCAGCTGCCGCGCTCGGCGCTTGGCGAGGGACGGCTGGTATTCGGCCGGGCGGGTCGGTACGTGCCGCAACCCGAACAGCAGATTGTCCCGCAAGGTCCCGGCAAACAGGTACGGCGTCGGCCCGACATAGCCGATCCGACGGCCGATTACCGCGGATGGGAGGCCGGCGATGTCAATTCCGCCGATCGCAATGCGACCGCTGCTCGGCAGGATCAGCCGCGCCAGCATGAGTGCTAGCTCACTCTTGCCGCTCCCGCCCTGGCCGATGACGGCGATTTGACGATCGAGCGGCATACTGAAACTGACCCCGTCGAGGATACGGCTACGGTCGTCTTCGATCAGGGACAGGTTCGAGACGACAAGGTCGCCTTCGAAATGCGGCACGATTTCGGGCTCATCGAGCTGCAGGCGCGTATCGCTCATACCGGGAGGGGCGAATTGCTCGACGATCTGCTCGTATTTGATCCGGGAATCCTGGAAGCTCTGGTAGAAATCGAGCAGCTCCTTCCACGGCGAGGCCAGATCCTTGTAGGCGATCAGCACCGCGAGCAGCGCCCCGACCGAGAGCTCGCCCTTGATCACCAGATAACCGCCGATCGAGAAAAAGAAGAACGGCGTCAACTGCCCCATAAAGTTATTAAGGAATTTGACGAAGAATTTACGCTGGTAGATCTCAAAGCGAATGTCGTAAATCGTCCCCAGCAGATGCGCGAAACCGGTCAGCTGCAGCTTAGCCGTGTCGTTGGCGAGAATGTCGGCGATGCCGCTCGAAAATTCATGAACCCGGTCAGCCACCTGGCGGATCGTACGTACCCGCAGGCGTCCAAGTTGGTTGACCTTTCGCTGCAGTTTCGGGATGACGTATCCCTGGATCGGGTACAGTGCCACCGCAGCCAAGCCCAGCACGGGGTCCTGCATGAACATGAAGAAGATGTTCGTGAGCAGCGTGCCGCCCTGAAACGCCGGCAACGCCACCGCATCGCCGACAAAGCCACCGAGCGACTCGCACTCGGCAGTAATCATCGGGATGATTTGCGCCGAGGAGTTTCGATGGAAATACGACAGCGGGAACAGCAGCATGCGTTGGAACAACTGATAGCGGAAGCGGCGCAACATCCGCTCGCCCAATCGTCCCTTGTAGGTATTTATGTAATACTTGAATGCACCGTTGATGAAAACAAGAAGCAGAAATGCGAAACAAAGTACAAGGAGATAGCTTATTTAACTCAGCTGATGACCAAAAATCGTTTGAGTTACATATTTCTGTTTGATTGCTTTATTGGTAATAAGTTTTGGAAGTTCCAGCGAATAATAAAGAAATGGAAAAGAAGACAAGGTCAAAGCAAGCAGCACGATCTGCTGACGCAAGCTATGACGCGCGACAAAGCGGTAGATCGACGGTTCGAGGGCATCGGGATCGCGCGTTTTATGCGGTGGCGGTGTCGGCGGGGCGGCGGCCCGGCGTGCGCCGCGGTCGAACAAGCGCCACCGTCGGCGCGGCAAGGGCTCCGGCATCTGTTCGGCGCCGCCAACCAGCGCTGCCATTGCTTTGGTTGCCGCGAGCTTCATCAAAAGATCATTCCGCCGCTGCAGCCGCTATGCAATAGTCCACTCCCAGGCCTGCGTGAGGTGGCCTAAATGGCCGGTCGGCGCCATCCCAAACGGGTGCTCATTTACAGTCATGACAGTTTCGGCCTCGGTCATTTGCGGCGGTGCCGAGCAATTGCCCATTCGCTGGTCGAAGCCGACCCGGCGCTGACCATCCTGATCTTGTCGGGCTCACCGATTATCGGCAGCTTCGATTTCCGCTCCCGCGTAGACTTTGTACGCGTACCCGGGGTCATCAAGCTGCGTAATGGCGAGTATGTTTCGCTCAACCTGCACATCGACATTGAAGAGACGCTGGCAATGCGCTCTTCGATCATCCGCCACACCGCCGATATTTTTGATCCCGACTTGCTGATCGTTGATAAGGAGCCGCTAGGGTTGCGCGGCGAGGTACGAGACACGTTACAATTGATGCGCCGGCGCCGGGCGACCGTAATCCTCGGCCTGCGCGATGTGATGGACGATCCGGAAGCGCTTGAAAACGAGTGGGAGCGAAAAAACGCGGTCCCCGCATTGGGCGAATACTATGACGAGATCTGGGTTTACGGGCTGCCGCAAATTTGCGACCCGCTGGCCGGGCTGCCGGTGCCGGCGAGCGTCCGGCGGCGGATGGTTTATACCGGCTACCTGCGCCGGAACGCGAACGATCCGGTGCTAACCCCCGACTTGCAGGAAATCATTGAAAAGCCGTTCTTATTGGTCACGCCGGGTGGCGGTGGTGACGGCGACGCGCTCGTCGATGTGACGCTGGCGGCATACGAGCACGATCCTGAGATCCCACTGCCGGCACTAATCGTGTTTGGCCCATTTATGGCGCCGGAGCAGCGAGCCATCTTCGCGGCCCGGGCTGCGCGCTTGCCGAACGTCAATGCAATCACCTTCAACGCGCGGCTCGAGGCTCTTGTCGCGCGTGCTGCCGGTGTCGTCGCGATGGGCGGCTACAACACTTTTTGCGAGATCTTGTCGTTCGACAAACCGGCTTTGATTATACCGCGCACGGCGCCGCGGCTTGAGCAGCATATCCGCGCCGCACGGGCGGCAGAACTCGGACTCGTGGCGATGCTGCCGGAAGAACGCGGGCGCGATCCTCAGGTCATGGCGGTGGCATTGCGCCGGCTAACAAACCAGCCGGCGCCGTCCGAGGCTGTTATCCCGGGGCTGCTCGACGGTATGCCCAACGTCAACCGGCTGGCGAAGAAGTGGCTCGACCGGGGCCGCGCTCCGCGCGTGGCAGTCCGATCGCGGATTAGCGCATGAACGACGCTGTGGCGGCGGCGCCGCGCCGGCGGCGAGTGGCTTTCGTTCTGAAAGGATATCCGCGGCTTTCGGAGACCTTCATCTCGCAAGAGATTCTGGCACTCGAGCGGCGAGGGCTTGGTATTCTGATCGTCTCGCTGCGTCATCCGACCGATCGCAAAGAGCATCCGATCACCGCGGCGATCGGCGCCGAGAGGCTCTATCTTCCCGAGTATCTTTACCAGGAACCTATTCGCGTGTTGCGCGGCTGGTGGCGGGTGCGACGGCAACAACGTTACCGCTGCGCGTGGTACCGGTGGCTTCCCGACCTCCTGCGCGATCCCACCCCGAGTCGCGTGCGTCGGTTTGGCCAAGCGCTCGTGCTGGCCGCCGAACTACCCGACAATATCGAGCATCTTCACGCTCATTTTCTGCATACGCCAGCCTCGGTCGCTCGGTACGCCGCCCTGATCTGCGGCCTTCCCTGGAGCGTGTCGGCGCACGCCAAGGACATCTGGACCACACCCGATTGGGAAAAGCGTGAGAAGCTGGGCGAGGTGCGTTGGGCGGTCACCTGCACCGCGGCCGGCCACGCCGATCTGGCCGAGCTGGCACCGGGACCTGAACGGGTCATGCTGTGCTATCACGGGCTTGATCTCGAGCGGTTCCCGCCGCCGCCATTGCGGCGCGAAGGCGGTAACGGCAACGACCCCGAACTCTCCGGTTGTGCTGCTTTCGGTGGGGCGCGCCGTGCCGAAAAAGGGCTATGACGATCTCCTTGCCGCGCTGGCGCTGCTACCGGCCGATCTGGCGTGGCGTTTTGTACATATCGGTGGTGGGGGGCTTGCCGCGGTTCTTCTCAAGGAGGCCGAGCGTCTTGGCCTGACTGATCGGATTGAATGGCGGGGTGCGCATGCCCAGCCCGATGTGCTGGCCGCGTATCGCCAGGCCGATCTGTTCGTCCTTGCGGCCAAAATTGCCGAGGATGGCGACCGCGACGGTCTGCCCAACGTGCTGATGGAGGCGCAATCACAGCGCCTTGCCTGCATCGCGACCAATGTTTCCGGAATCCCCGAACTAATCCGGGATGGGGTCACCGGCGTGCTGGTGGCGTCAAAAGATCCGGTAGCGCTGGCGGATGCTCTCAGCGCGTTGATCCGTGATCCGCAACGGCGATTAGCGCTCGGGGCTGCCGGCGAGCGCCGCGTGCGGACTCAATTTTCGATGACCGTCGGGGTTGATATGTTGGCGCGACACTTTGGGCTCAAGCCCGCTGTAATGGGCGTTGATCGCGTCGAACCGCCTGCATTGGTCGACGCGGGTTAATTAACCAAGACCCATGCGCATCGCCTTTTATGCGCCGCTAAAGCCGCCAGATCATCCGGTGCCGTCGGGCGACCGGCAGGTTGCCCAGTTGTTTCTTAAGGCGCTGCGGCTTGCCGGACATGAACCGATGCTGGCTTCACGTTTTCGTAGCTTCGACGGGCGAGGTGACCGTCAGCGGCAAGCCAAGCTCGCTGGTCTCGGTCGGCGGCTCGCCGATCGAAATCTGTGCCGCTATCGCGACATGCGGTTGGCAGCCCCTGAACTGTGGTTCACTTACCATCTTTACCACAAGGCGCCGGATTGGCTCGGCCCGCGCACATCGGCGGTACTTGGCATACCCTACGTTGTGGCGGAGGCGTCCTTTGCACCCAAACAGGAATGCGGACCCTGGAAGATTGGCCATCGCGCCGCTCAACAGGCAATCCGGCATGCCGATGCAGTCATCGGCCTTAACCCCTCCGACCATGCCTGCGTTTTGCCGTTGTTAGCCGACCCATCGCGCTGGGTTGCGATGCACCCGTTCGTTGACGCCCACTGCTACCAGCAGAGCGCGGCGGACGAGGGCCGACCACCTCGGCTGATTGCAGCGGCGATGATGCGTTACGGGGATAAGCTCGCTTCCTACCGCATTCTTGGGCAGGCTTTGTCGGATCTGCTCGATCTCGATTGGTCGCTGGAAGTGGTCGGCGACGGCGACGCTCTTGGCGACGTCATGGCAGCGCTTGCGCCACTCGGATCGCGGGTCATCTGGTCGGGGCAACTGAGCCCGAACGCCACAGCGCGCCGGCTGGCGGAGGCCGATCTTTATGTGTGGCCGGCGATCAACGAAGCATTCGGTATGGCGTTGCTCGAGGCTCAGGCCAGCGGATTACCGGTGGTCGCAGGGGAGAGTGGGGGGGTTGCCGGGATCGTCGCGCACGAGATCACCGGGTTGCTCGTCCCGCCGGGCGATGTGACGGCCTTTGCGGGTGCCGTGCGGCGCCTGCTGATCGATCGTGGCCTGCGCAGGCATTATAGCGCGGCGGCGCGATGCCGGGTGTTGACCGAGCATGATCTGTCCGTGGCAGCGGCGCGGATCGGCGTCATTATCCAGAGGCTGCGTCCCGCTCGTGCCGCATAAGCCAATCAAAGCCCGCGGGGTCCGGTGACCCCCTCCGTCCTGTTTTACGTCCAGCACTTGCTCGGCATCGGGCATCTGCGGCGCGCGCATCATCTGATCGATGGCATGGCGCGCGAAGGGTTCGCTGTCACGCTCGTTTCCGGGGGCAGGCCGCTGCCTGAGCTCACCGCCACCGCGGCCCGGCGGGTCGTACAGCTGCCCTCGATCAGCACCAGTGACCCCAGCTTCAAAAAGCTGGTCGGAGGCGATGGGCGGCCGGTCGACGACGCCCTGTGGTCGGCGCGGCGTGATGCCCTGCTTGCGGCATTCGCGGAAGCCAAGCCCGACGCTCTGGTGATCGAGGCGTACCCGTTTGGTCGACGCGCCTTTCGCCGGGAATTGCAACCGTTGATTGCTGCCGCCCGCGCGGCGACCACTCGCGCCCTCGTGTTGTGCTCGTTGCGCGACATCGTGGTTGCCCCTGCCGACGAAAAGCGCATGGACGAGATCATCGCTCGCGTGCGCGCCGACTTCGATGCGGTCCTAGTGCATGGCGATCCTCGTCTCGTCACACTTGAGGCAAGCTTTGCCCGGACCTCAGAGATCGCCGATCGGCTCCTTTACACAGGCTACGTCAATGGTCCGCCGACATCGATCGGCGGCGGAGAAACTGCAGGCGCAGGTGAGGTGCTGGTCTCAGCCGGGGGTGGGGCGATGGGCGGCGCATTGCTGCGAGCCGCCCTCGGAGCGCGACGGCTTGGCTGTTTAGCGGATGCCGGTTGGCGTCTACTCGCGGGGCCTAATCTGCCGGCTGAGGAATTTGCCGCGCTGAGCGCCGATCTGCCGGACGGCGTTGTTGTCGAACGTTACCGAAGCGACTTTTCGCAAATGCTGCGGCGCTGCCGCGTCTCCGTTAGCCAGGCCGGTTACAACACCGTACTTGAGATTATCGCCGCCGTGGCGCCGGCCGTATTGGTTCCGTTCGCCGAGATGCAAGAAACCGAACAGACCTTGCGCGCCGAGCTGCTGGCAGCCCGTGGCGTCGTCGAGATGGTGGCGCCGACAGCATTATCCCCGCAGCGTCTCGCGGACGCGATCGAGCGGGCAGCTACTCGGGGTCCTGCTGCGCTCAAACTCGATACGGAGGGGGTGCGCCGTTCCGCTCTCATAATTGCCGGGATGATTTGCGGGCGGGCGGTGCCCGACATGGCAAAAATTTAATCAGCCCCGGTGGGTGACTATAGAGTTGCCAGATGATAACTGTTCTCGACAGTGACATGGCCCCATCCGTAAAATGGTCCGATCTGATCGACGAACTGGACCGGTGGGGAGACGACGGGAGGATTGCGACGCTCTGGTGGCGTGACGACGATGCGGTTGCGGGGACTCGGCAACTTGGCGAGCTGATGGCCGTCGCCAATGGGGTTCCACTGGCATTGGCGGTCATCCCGGCGCTGGCCGAGCCAGCCTTTGCCGAATGGCTTGATGAGGCCGCGCCAGCGTCGACGCGCATCCTCCAGCACGGTTGGCAACATGCCAACCATGCCGCCACCGAAAAAAAGAGCGAGTTCCCGAAGTCACGCTCACGCGAAGCCGTGGCGATCGATCTCATGCAAGGGCGCGGGCGGCTGACGGCATTGTTCGGAACGCGGACGCTTCCCGTGCTCGCCCCACCGTGGAACCGCTTTGACGACAGCTTCTTGCCTCTCCTAGCCGAATGTGGAATCGGCGGGATCTCCCAAATCAACCCGAGGGCTGCGACCTTCCCGGGGCCGCTTGTCTTCGAGAGCAATGTTCACGTCGACCTGGTGGCATGGCATGGCGATCGCGGGTTTGTTGGGGAAGCGGCAGCACTTTGTGACTTGGTTGGGCATCTGCGGGCACGTCGCCGCGGTTCCGTCGATCGCGACGAGCCCACCGGAATATTGACCCATCACTTGGTGCAAGACGCGGCTACCTCGGCTTTTCTCGACCGGCTGTTGAAACTGACGCTCGACTACCCCGCAACCGAGTGGCTCGACGCCGAATTAGTTTTCTCGCCGGTCCTCGTTACTTCGGCAACGATAGGGTAAGTATGACCTGTCATGCTTATCCGAATTCGGCAATGATCAGCGATTACATGCGCGCCATCGCCGGCTTTGCTCCCGCAACGACGATCCTGGCCATCTCGCCGGTTGGCCCAGTCGCGGGCGGGATATTAGCTGCTTTTGCGGCGCTATTTGCACTGTTTGGGCTGCGCACTTTGCTTCGCCACGCAACAAAGATCGAAGCGACCGAAATCGGGCTGTCTGCGTCAGGCCCGCTTGCGGTTGCGATCGCTTGGACCGACCTCAAGCAGATCAAGCTTGCGTATTACTCTACTCGACGCGATCGCCGCGACGGTTGGATGCAGCTGGAATTGCGCGGCCGCGGCCGGTCGATCCGCCTAGACAGCCGCATCGAGGGATTTACCCAACTCGCCGAGCGCGCGGCGCTCGCAGCCACGGCTGCCGGGGTGGAGCTGAGCCCGCCGACCGCGGCTAATTTGGACGCGCTCGGGATCCGAACGCCCGCCAATTACGGCATTGCGAATCTGGCCGAAAGCCGGGTGTGAGCGATCTCCTCGCCATCCGTGATCTCCACATCCGCTTCGCGGCGCCGGGAGGTTTTATCCGCGCGGTAAGAGGGGCGTCGCTTCGTGTCCGGCCACGGTCGACGGTGGCCTTGGTCGGTGAATCCGGCTCGGGCAAATCGGTCGTCAGCCAGGCAATCATGCGCATCCTGCCGCGCAGCGGCGAAATCACCCAAGGCGAGATTCTGTTCAACGACCCGCGCGAAAATGGTGCCGTAATCGATCTCGCGCGCCTGCCGGCCAACAGTCTCCAAATGCGACAGATCCGCGGCGGCCGCATTTCGATCATCTTCCAAGAGCCGATGACCTCTCTATCGCCGCTGCATACCGTCGGCAATCAGGTCGGTGAGGCTTTGCAGCTGCACCGCAAGGTCGGCGCCACGGAGGCTGTCGAGCTGACGCGGGAAACCCTGCGGCTCGTCGGTTTCCCCGATCCGCTGCGCGCGCTGAGAAGTTATCCGTTCGAGTTGTCGGGCGGGTTGCGGCAGCGCGCGATGATTGCGATGGCTCTCGTCTGCCGCCCGGCGCTGCTGATTGCCGACGAACCGACGACCGCGCTCGATGTGACGATCCAGGCACAGATCCTGAAACTCATGCTCGAATTGCAGCATGAATTCGGCATGGCGGTTCTGCTGATCACCCACGATCTCGGCGTCGTCGCCAATGTCGCCGAAGAGATTGTGGTTATGTATCGTGGCGAGGTGGTGGAGAGCGGGACGCTCGAAGACATTTTTGGCAACCCGTCGCATCCGTATCTGCGCGCGCTATTGCGGGCGGTGCCGCGCTTTGACATGAAACCCGGCGAGCGCCTGGTGCCGATCCGCGAGGTCGCCTCTGGCGACGCACCGCATCTGATGGCGGAAAAGACGCAGTGGCCATCCGGACCGTCAGGGCCGTTGCTGGAATGCATTGGGCTGCGAAAGGCCTTCACGATTCGCAAAGCAGGGCTTTTCTCCAGCACCAGAGCGGCGGCGCAGGTCGTCGCCGTCGACGATGTCAGTTTGAAGATCGAGCGCGGCGAATGTTTGGGGCTGGTCGGCGAGAGCGGCTGCGGCAAGACCACCTTAAGCAAAGTCCTGTTGCGCGCGGTGACCCCGGATGCCGGCGCCATCACGTTCAACGACCGGGGCAGGCGAATCGATGTACTTGCGCTCGAGGCAGAGGGGCTGAAAGCGTTTCGTCGCCAGGTTCAGTTCATCTTCCAGGATCCGTTCGGATCGTTGAACCCGCGTATGACCGTATTCGACATCATCGAGGAACCGCTCGCGATCCATGGCATCGGCGATGCTCGCTCGCGCCGCGAGATGGTCGAGGAACTGGTTGGTCTTGTCGGGCTCGATCGCCATCATCTTCGGCGCTACCCGCACAGCTTCTCTGGCGGACAGCGGCAACGCATCGGAATTGCGCGCGCGCTGGCGCTAAGGCCCGACCTCGTCATTTGCGACGAGCCTACCTCTGCGCTGGACGTTTCGATCCAGGCCCAGATCTTGAACCTGTTAATGGATCTGAAGCGCAAGCTTGGGCTCACTTACTTGTTCATTTCCCACAACCTCGCGGTTGTCGATTACATCGCCGACCGCATCGCGGTGATGTGCGCCGGCCGCATCGTCGAGACCGCTGATCGAGCTACGTTATTTCGCACTCCGGTGCATCCGTATACGAAAGCGTTGCTTGCCGCGGTGCCGACGCCCGATCTCGCGCAACCGCTCGATTTTGGCCAACTGATGGAGGATCGAGCCTCGGATCCGGCTGCCTGGCCCGAACCGTTCCGCCGTGAACGGGCGAGCCCTTTGGGCTTATTCGAGGTGGCTCCCGGCCACATGGTCGAGGCGAGGGCAATGCCGAACTTGCCGCTGCGTGCGACCGGTCTCGCACGGGCCTGACGCGCAGCGCCGCATGACCTGGGATCGGCCCCAAGCGCGAGAGATGCTACTGACGCGGCGGAGCTTTGTCGGCGGGGCGCTTCTATTCCCGGCCTTGATTTGTGCGGCGCCGGGGGCGGCTTGGGCAGCACTCCAGGAGACGCCGTTCTTCAAAGGCGCGGTGCGGAAGGACAAGCTCCCCAAGGTCGCCGACCGAATACCAGCCGAGCCCGCGGTCGTCGATTCATCGGGAAAACTCGGCGGCGACCTGCGGATGCTGATGTCGGGGCCCAAAGACACCCGCATGATGGTGGTTTACGGCTATGCCAGGCTGGTCGGCCTCACCCCTTCTTTGACTTTTGCACCGGACATCCTAAAAGCCATAGACGTGCAGGACGGCCGGGTGTTCACGCTCCATTTGCGTAAAGGCATGAAATGGTCGGACGGTCAACCCTTTACCACTGAGGATTTTCGCTATTGGTTCGAAGATGTCGCGAACAATCCTAAGCTTGCCCCTTCGGGGTTGCCGATCGATTTGATGCCGGGCGGCGAGAAGCCACAATTCGAAGTTTTGGACGAGACGACGGTGCGCTACAGCTGGTCGCGGCCGAACCCGCTATTTGTGCCGGATATTTCCGGTCCTGACCCGCTGTTTATCTATATGCCCGCGCACTATCTTCGCCAATTCCACGCAAAATATGCCGACAAAGACAAACTCGATGCCCTGGTCAAAAAGGCCAGAGTTCGCAATTGGGCTGGTCTGCACATCAAGATGTCGGCGATGTACAAAAACGACAACCCTGCCCTTCCAAGCCTGGAGCCTTGGATCTTAAAGACGAAACCGCCGGCTGAGCGTTTTATATTCGAGAGAAATCCTTATTATTATCGAATTGATAAAGCCGGGAACCAGCTACCCTATATCGATCGAGTAATTATGTCGCTGGCCGACTCGCGGATCATTCCGGCGAAGACCGCGTCCGGGGAAACCGATCTGCAGGCGCGCTATCTCAGCTTTGACGACTATACTTTTTTGCGGCAGAGCGAAGACCGAAATCATTACGCGGTGCGGCTGTGGCGCACCGGCCCCGGAAGCCAATTCGCGCTCTACCCCAATCTCAATGTCGACGATGCGGTGTGGCGCGCGCTGATGCGCGATCTACGGTTCCGCCGCGCTTTGTCACTCGCCGTCAATCGCCACGAAATCAATCAAGTAATCTACTTTGGCCTGGCAATAGAGGGTCAGAACACGGTTCTGCCGCAAAGCCCGCTTTATGATCCTGCCTATCGGCAAGCCTGGGCGCAATATGATACGCACGAGGCCAACCGATTGCTCGATCTGATCGGGCTGACGAAGCGAGGCAGCGACGATGTTCGACTGCTGCCCGATGGCCGTCCGATGGAAATCGTCGTCGAATATTCGGGCGAACTGCCGCAATCGCCCGACATTCTCGAACTGATCCGCGACTCGTGGCGCCATATCGGGATCAAGTTGTTTGCCAAACCGGCGCAGTTGACGTTGTTTCGGCGGCGGGTGTTCTCTGGCAAGACGCTGATGTCTCTCGATAAAGGGATCGAGAATGGACTGGCGAATGCGGCGATCATCACCGTGGGAATTTGCCCCGACAACGCAAGAAGAACTCGAGTGGCCGAAATGGGGCCAATATTACGAGACCAAAGGACATGCCGGAGAACCGCCGGATCTCCCTTCGGCATCAAGCTTCGCGATTGTTCGGCCAGTGGCTCGGCACCGCCTCGGGGGAGATGCAGGCGACGGTTTGGCATCAGATGCTGCAGATTTGGGCCGACGAGGTGTTTACGATCGGCACCGTTGGCGGGGTATTGCAGCCGGTGGTCGTCAACGACAATTTGCGCAACATCCCCGAAAAGGGCATTTATAACTGGGATCCGGGAGCTTTCTTCGGGATCTACAAGCCCGACCATTTTTGGTTTGATACCGAATCCGGCACAAAATCGGCATCCGCCGCATCCGGGCCCGCGAAATGACGCGCACCAGGGATCGCCTGTGCAAATTTCAGGCTTAGAGCGCCAATCGGATTAACAAATGCTGAGTTATATCATCCATCGTATTCTAATCATGGTCCCTACGTTGATTGCGATCAGTATTGTAATCTTTACGATCATCAATCTGCCGCCGGGAAACTATTTCACCACCTATATTGCAGAACTGCAGGGCTCGGGGGAGACCACCGATCTCGCCAAGATCGAGTTTCTTGAAAAGGAGTACGGCTTCGATCGACCGCTGTGGCAGCAATATATTTATTGGGCAGGCGGGCTTTTACATGGCGATTTGGGATATTCGTTCGCCTATGATCTGCCAGTCGATAAAGTTGTCGGAGATCGGCTGTTGTTGACTGCCATTGTCTCGATAACAACCATAATATTTACATACATTGTAGCGTTTCCAATCGGCATTTACTCAGCAACACATCAATACAGTATCAGCGATCATGTTCTCACGTTGCTGGGATTTCTCGGTTTGGCGACGCCAAGCTTTCTGTTGGCCCTGATCTTGTTGTACTTTGCAAACGTCTATTTTGGAATTTCGATCGGCGGGCTGATGGACCCGAAATATCTGGACCAGCCGTGGAGTTGGGGTAAGGTATTGTCGCTGATGGCGCATATCTGGATCCCGGTGATCGTAATCGGCTCGGCCGGAACCGCGGCGATGATCCGGCGATTGCGCGCTAATCTGCTCGATGAACTGCAAAAGCAGTATGTGGTGACGGCACGTGCCAAAGGCCTGCATCCGTTCAAGGTGCTGTTCAAGTATCCGCTGCGGATGGCGCTAAACCCATTTATCTCCGACATTGGGTCATTGTTGCCGCAAGTCATTTCCGGGGCGGCGATCGTTTCGGTCGTAATGTCGCTGCCGACGACGGGGCCGATGCTGCTCAGCGCGCTGCGCAGCCAAGACATGTATCTGGCAGGCTCGTTCCTGATGTTCATGGCATTTCTCACAGTAATAGGGGTGTTTGTTTCCGATCTGGCTTTGGCACTGCTTGATCCGCGCATCCGGCTGCAGGCAGGACGTCGCCAATGAGCGACCTGACCTTCATTCCTGCACCGCCGCACCACCCCGCCCAGGATCCCGCCCCGCCGGCCGCGCTGCCTCATTACGTCTCAACCGCACCTTATGATCCCTACGCCGTCGAGCGCATGACGCCGGCGCAGGAGCGGTTTTACGTCGCTTCGCAATGGCGCATGGTGTGGTGGAAGCTGCGCCGCCATCGCGTCGCGGTTGTCGCCGGGGCGGTGCTGCTGGCGATGTATCTCGGCATCACGATTTGCGAATTCCTCGCCCCCTACGGGGTCGATACCCGCAACACCGACTTCATCTACGCTCCGCCGCAAGCAGTTCACATCTTTTACGGCGGTCGGCTGGTCGCGCCTTATGTCCTAGGTTTCGATTACCGGCTCGATATGAAGCGGCTCGAGCGGATCTACACGCCGAACCCGAAGAAGCGGCAACCCATACGCTTTTTCTGCCGCGGCGATGGGTACAAGTTCTGGGGTCTATTTCCCGGCAATCTCCATCTCGCCTGCCCCGCGCCCGGCGGCCAGTTATTCCTGCTCGGCACCGACCGGTTGGGCCGGGATCTCATGTCCCGCATGATTTATGGGGCGCGCGTGTCGTTGAGCGTCGGGTTGGTCGGCGTCGCGGTCAGCCTGACCCTCGGTATTGTTATCGGCGGCATCGCTGGCTATTACGGCGGTTGGACCGACATTTTGATCCAGCGCGGGATGGAGGTCATCCAATCCTTTCCGCACTTGCCGCTGTGGATGGCGTTGTCCGCGATCCTGCCGGTCAGTTGGAGTCCGCTGCTGGTTTATTTCGGGATCACGCTGATCCTTGGAATAATCGATTGGACCCATCTTGGCCGCGCCGTGCGCTCAAAATTGCTGGCATTGCGCGAAGAGGATTTCTGTACGGCTGCGGTGCTGATGGGTGCCCGACCGGCCCGGATCATCGGCCGGCATTTGCTGCCGAGTTTTTCGAGCCATCTGATCGCATCGGCAACCCTGATGATCCCCGGCATGATCCTTGGCGAGACCGCACTCTCGTTTCTTGGCCTTGGGGTGCGGCCGCCGATGACGAGTTGGGGCGTCTTGTTGAGCGACGCGCAAAACATCAACGTCGTGGCATTGTACCCATGGCTGCTGGCGCCGGTCACGACCGTGATTCTCGCGGTGCTCGCCTTCAACTTTTTTGGCGATGGCCTGCGCGACGCCGCTGATCCCTACCACTGACGGGCATTATTAAGAGAGCGCCGCGCGATTGGCGATCGTGCGGCTCAGGGGCGAAGGACGAGACCCTCGCGGGCGACGATCGTACCGGGCCGAGTCACCTCTGCCTCGGCCGCGACCCGATCCATAAAAGCATCGTCGTGACCGGGGTCATGATGAAAGATCACCAAAGTCCGAACACCGGCGGCGTCGGCTAACCGAACCCCTTCTTGCCAAGTTGAATGGCCCCAGGCCTTGTGCTGAGGAAATTCGGCGTCGGTGTAAGTGGCATCGTAAATCATCAAGTCGGCGTGATCGATCAGCGCCAGGACATTGTCGTCGAGCGTGCCGGGATGATGCTCGGTATCGGTGATGTAGGCCACGACCTTGCCGGCGTATTCGATGCGGTAGCCAGTGGCCCCGTTCGGGTGGTTGAGCCGCCCGGTCGCGAGGTCGAATTCCGCGGTGCGGCTTTAATTGCTTGCCGGCGGCAAAGTCGCAAAAATCGAGCTCCGCCGTAAAGATGCCCATCGGGATCGGAAATAGCGGCTCGATCATCATGTTGTTGAGCACGCTCGCGATACCGCGGCCGTTCAGATGCCCAGCCCAGATGCGAATGCGGCTACGGGCATCATAACAAGGCGCAAAAAACGGCAGCCCGCAGATGTGATCGAAATGAGTGTGGCTGTAAAAGATGTCCAGCTCCGGCGGCTTCTCCGCGCGCATCAGCTCGTTGCCGAGAAGCCGCAAACCGGTGCCGCCGTCGAACACCATTATCCGCTCACCACAGCGGATCTCGACACAAGAGGTATTACCGCCGTAACGCACGGTGTCCGGCCCCGGGCAGGCGATGCTGCCGCGCACGCCCCAAAACCGCACCGTATATTCCGGCTGGACCAAGATCCGGGTCCTAATCCTCTTGTCCCTATTGTCCTATATCGTCGGATTTCACAAAAAAAGCTATATGACCACCCCTGTTCTTAGTGGTTTTGGCAATTTTTCGCCATCTTCTTTCGTAACTGCTCGTTAACCAATTCGGTTTATGACGGACTTGCCCCCCAACCAGCCGGAGTGCCGGCCGTGTCCGAAACCGATTACGAAGATGCGATTGCGCGATATTTGCAAACCAAAGGAGTTACCCGCTGCCCGACTGTCTGCGCGGTTCCGACGCAAGCGACCGTCCCCGCTTCGGATCGCGCCGCCTACCGCGATTATGTCGCGACGAAGGAGGCGGCACGGTTGGCGAAGACCAAATCCCAGCGTGCCTTGCCGGAATCCTGGCCACCTTCGAGTCCGTGACCAGTCTGTTGCCGGCCACCCATCGTCGGTCCCGCCTGCGCAGGACTGCTGCTGAACTATCCACGAGGGCGCGGCCGAAGCATCGCGGCGACATGATCGGCGGCGGCAAGATAGATGAGCGACGGAGCCTGACCGCAGCGGCCGAGGCAGGCCTCGGTGAATTTGATTACGTGCTCGTCACCGTTGGCGATCGCCTGCCCGACGAGGTCCTCTTCGTTCTTTCCGCAACCCTCGACCCCTTGGCGAATACGGGGCCCCTGCCATAGCAAGCATATAGTGCGCAACCGGCTTTGCCAGGCATAGCGCATTGCGACGCGCGCGGTCCTTCGCTGACGTAGGCGGACAATATTTCCGAGGGCGGCAACGCTGGTCACTGCGTGGATGAAAGCGATCGTCGTCGGTATATCACGGGCGTTCGCCAGATAGACGCGGGCGAAAAATTCGCTCATTTCGGCTATTTGGGTCGCAACGGGCCCGTCCGTATCGACCATGTCGATTACCGGGAGAAATACGGAAAATCCCGAAGTGCGCAAGTGCCTGAACGATGTTGCCCGGAAGCCTTGTTCGACGGAATGATCGGGACACGAACGATAGCGTTCCGCGGCGCGGATAGTGGCGCCTGCGCGCTCTCGCTGTGCGGCAATCGCTGCCACGTGGCCGCCCAGCTCGGCGAGCGCGTCGGCGAGCTCGCGCCGGCGGCTTCGCGTTTCACTCTCCGCGACGGCTCCGACGGCATGCCCAACTCGAATGACACCGTGGGTCGCCGCTGCGCAAAACCCGGGTGCGAGCCGCATCACCCAATCATCGAGGAGCGCTCCCCACTCGGCGTCTTCGAGGGTCTCGGCAAAGAACGCAGCCCAATCGACGAACCGGTCACGACGCCGAGCGCGGCCCGCCAATCGTCGGTTTGAATTGGCTCGCCGGCGGCGGACGTGGCTGCATTCGCTCGCGATAGCGCGCAAGCCAAGGCCCGACCGCCTCGGGGCGCCCTAAGGCGCAGAGCGCCTCGACAACCATCGGCGCATGGTTGCTGTTGCCGTTTTTTAACTCGATGCTGAAGAGAGTCATCTCGTCGAGGGCATTGTCGAGTGACGAATAACACGGCATACGCATCTGCCTTGTCTCCTCCCACTTACCCATTAAAATCATTCTAAACAAATTCGACCGGTGGCGAAAGTCAGTCGCGCCAGAAAGGTCGGGGTGACAGGGCCATACCGCGAGCCTAGGATCATCCGCGGCCGTACCGGAGGAACAATGCTTGATTATCAATGGACCGGCGGCGATCTGCCGACCTTTGTCACGCATCTCGAATGCAGCCTGACCGGTGAGCATTACCCCGCCGATACCCTACAGAGCCTGTCGAAAGCCGGTCGGCCGTTGCTGGTTCGCTATGACCTCGACGGGGTGAGAGGTAGCGTCAATCGAGATGCGCTGACTGAACGGCCGCGGAGCTTTTGGCGTTATCGGGAGCTGCTGCCGGTGCGCCAAACCAAAAACGTGGTGTCGCTCGGCGAAGTCATAACCCCGTTGGTGGCGCTGCCGCGGCTGGCGCCTCGCGGGGGCGAGCTGCTGGTCAAAGACGAGGGACGCTTGCCGACCGGGTCGTTCAAGGCCCGCGGTCTCGCACTCGCCGTGGCAATGGCAAAGGAATTGGGCGTGCGAACGATGGCGATGCCGAGCAACGGCAACGCCGGAGCGGCGATGGCGGCGTACTGCGCGCGCGCCGGCATCAAGAGCTTTGTGTTCTGTCCCGACGATACGCCGTCGGTGAACGTCCGCGAGATCGCAATGCAAGGAGCGGAGGTGTTTTTGGTCGATGGATTGATCGATGATTGCGGCCGGCTCGTTGCTGAGGGCGAAAAGGCGGTCGGTTGGTTTAACTGTTCGACTCTGCGCGAGCCCTATCGCATTGAGGGCAAGAAGACGATGGGGATCGAACTGGCCGAGCAACTCGGCTGGGATGTGCCCGATGTGATCTTTTACCCAACTGGTGGTGGCACCGGCATCATCGGCATGTGGAAAGCGTTCGACGAACTCGAAAGGATCGGGTGGATCGGCCCCAAGCGGCCGCGCATGGTCGTGGTTCAGGCTGCCGGCTGCGCTCCGATGGTGAGGGCCTGGGAAGACGGCGTCGAGCACGCCCCGCGCTGGCAGAACGCGCACACTTTCGCCGCCGGCATTCGGGTGCCGCAAGGGATAGGTGATTTTCTGATTCTCCGCGCGGTCCGTCAGAGCGGCGGCTTTGCGATCGCCATCGATGACGATGCGATCGCCCGGGCCTGGCAAAAAGTGGCAAAAACTCAGGGCCTGCTACTCTGCCCCGAGGGTGCGGCGACCTACGCCGCCTATGAGCAGGCGCTGGCCGACGGGAGGGTTCGGCCAGGCGACCGGGTCGTGCTGTTCAATTGCGCCAGCGGTCTCAAATACCCGATGCCCGAAGCCAGCACCCGCCTGAAACTCGGCGAGGCGATCGACTGGCCGCGTCTTTTAAATCGGGCTAATTAACTCGTCTGGATCAATCTCTTTCGTCTAACTGGCGAAGGCCGGTATCCACGGCCAAAGTGGCTCCCGACTTTCGTCGGGAAGACGATACATACATACTCACATCTCACTTCTAGGCTCCAAACTCAATCAAGTGATTGACATGACGCAATAGCTGTGATTTCAAGCTGGAAACTTCGGGGGCTTGGATCATGACGGGGGAGTTCTGGCTCGACGATCGGCAATGGGTGGTGATCGCGCCGCTGTTGCCGACCAACCAACCGGGGGCACATCGCAAGGACGATCGTCGGATCATCAGCGGCATTATCCACGTGCTCAAGGTCGGGTGCCGGTGGCAGGATTGCCCGGCGGTCTACGGTCCGCCGACGACGATCTACAATCGCTTTCATCGCTGGGCGCGCCGCGGGATCTGGCGACAATTGTTCACCGCGCTGGTGACCGTCGATCCCGGCGGCATCCAGATGATCGACAGCACCACCGCCAAGGCGCATCGCTCGGCGGCCGGCGGAAAAGGGGGGTCGAGCTCCAGGCGATCGGCCGCTCGCGCGGCGGGCGAACGACAAAAATCCATGCTGTTGTCGATGGTTGCGGTCGTCCCGTGGCGTTCGCCGTAACCCCCGGGCAGCGCGGCGACCTGCCCATCGCTCGCGGCCTGCTCGAACCGCTGCCGCCAGCCGGTCTGTGTGCCGCCGATGGCGCCTATGACAGCGATCGGCTGCGGCTATTTCTGATCGCGCGCGGCACCCGCCCGGTCATTCCCAATAACCCCGCCCGCAAACATCTTCATCCGTTCGATCCCCAGACCTACAAGCTGCGCAACTTGATCGAACGAATGTTCGGCCGCCTCAAAGACTGGCGCCGCATCGCCACCCGCTACGACAAGCTCGCCGCCAACTTCGCCGCTGCCGTAGCCCTCGCCGCTGTCATAAACTGGTGGCTATGATTGAGTTTGGAGCCTAGCGTTCCAAACTCCCCGATCAGGGGCGGCCGCTGGGCTCGTTGTCCGATAATCCCACGCTCGCGTCCGGCGGAATCACGGCCGCGCTTCGAGGATCATGTTGAACGGGGTTTCGGTCGCACGCCTCACGTTGCGAAAGCCGCCGGCTGTGATGACCTCACGCAGTTTGGTCTCACCAGCCTGAGCGCCTAGGGCAGCACCGACTTCTTGCGCCAGGGAGGTTGGCACGCAGCACACTGTCGAAGCGGAATAATAGATACGACCGATCGGGTTCAGATTATCTTCGAGCCGGTCGCCGGCTATCGGCTCGACGATCATCCACGTGCCGTCCGGCTTTAAGGATTGCCGCACATGCGCCGCCGCACCGGCAGGATCGCCCATGTCGTGCAGGCAATCGAAAACAGGCAACGAGATCGAAATCCTTTTCGGGAAATTGCTTCGCGGTTCCGACCTCGAACCGGGTGTTTGCGGTGACGCCATGCTCGCCGGCATGAGCACGGGCGTGCTCGATCGAACTCGGGTGAAAATCGTAACCGACGAATTGTGAGTTCGGAAAGGCTTGCGCCATGATTGCGGTCGAGACGCCATGGCCGCAGCCGACATCAGCGACTTTCGCACCGCGCTGCAATTTGTCGACGACGCCATCGAGCGCCGGCAGCCAGCTGCTGACCAGATTGTTGTGGTAGCCGGGTCGAAAGAAGCGAGCAACCGAACAAAACAGACAGCTCGCCTGGTCGCCCCAAGCCACGCCCTCCCCGGTCTTGAACGCCGGCTCGACTTTGGGCTGATTATCGAGCAGCGCTGCCATACACGAAAAGGCGCCGGGCATGTAGACCGGGCTGTCCTCGATCGCAAAGACCATCGCCTGCTCAGGCGGCAAGCTGAATTTCTCCGTTGCCGGGTCATAGGCGACATAGTTCGACGCCGCCTGCGCCGAGAGCCATTCGCGCAAATAGCGCTCGTTGACGCCGGCTGCGGCCGCCAGCTCGGCGACAGTCATCGGCCCGTGTTCATGGAGAGTCTTGTAAAGCCCGTGCGCCTCACCAATGCGCACCAGCCCGACGCTCACGGCACCCCCGAGATCGCTCAGCATCTGGCCGACAAATTGATGCAACTTTGCTTCATCCACCATTTCTCTCTCCAGAACTCGCCTCTCCCTGCATGCACGTCATTTTCGTCAAGGTGCAGCGTTTCGTACCGGGTCGGATCGCGGCTGTGTGTGAACCATTTCACAATGCCGAAATTTCTTTTAGGGGCGGGGACACCTCATCGTCAGTTTTAAAACCTCCCGATTTGCCCTCGAAATTCACAAGACCCTAGAAGCGTAGGCCCATGTGCCCCACGGCATTGGTGTAGCCGCCAAGCTCGGCTATCTTGATTTTCTCGGAAGGTTAAACGCTGTGCGTGGGTACCGTAAGGTTTACCGGGATTTTGTTGCCGCGATTGGTGCTTTGACACCGAACGGCGTGGTCTCGCTGGGCATTTCGGCCTCGTGAGGCCAAAATGCCATCATTGTAGGGAGATTAGGCCGGAATTGCCCGGATTGATCGACGCCCGCCTAAGCGCGACCGACGCTTTTGCGGCCGAGTTCGAGGGCGCGCAAACGAATAGGTCGGCGCCGGCATCAGGTAGCGAAAGCCTTTTTCGAGCAACGTCTCGATGTTTTTGCTGTCGACATGCGGATGGCCGCACGGGACGTTGTGCGCTTTGCAGATCGCCAGGATTTCGTCGATCGCTGCGGCCACCGTCGGGTGCTCGTATTGCCGTGGGAGCCCGAGATCCTGCGACAGGTCGCCTTCGCCGATGATGACGACGCCGATGCCCGGCACCTCTTCCAGCATCTTCGGCAGGTTGCGGATCGCCCGCACCTCCTCGCACATGATCGCGACCAGGATCTCGCCCTGCGGATTGAGCGGCCAGACATCGGCGCGCGCGTAGTAATCCTGCTGTGACAAGCCCCAATAGCGTGCCGCGGCGGCCGGCGCATCGCCCCGTTGGCCGGCAGGCTCGTAATACGCAGCCGAGCGCGGGCGCGGATAGCGGCAGGAGACGACCGCGTTACGCGCCTCATCGACGGTGCTGACATGCGGCCACACGATGCCGTAGACACCCTGATCGAGCACCTGCTTTGCGATCCATTGGCTGGTTTCGCCACCATTTGGCGGGATGCGCACAAAGGGGGTGACCGCCGGTGCCAGACTGCCCGGTTCGCAGGATCTGTTGGCGGTCGAGCATGTATTGCAGGCAGTCGCGCAGGGCGCGGATGTCGTAGGCTCGATGCTCCATCTCGAAGACGACGCCGTCATAGGACGCGGCGTTGATCGCCTGTGCGACGCCGATTTCCGCCGCGGCAAAGGTGGTGAATGCCGGCTTTCCTTGTTCCAATGCTCGGATCACGCCGTTGAGGCGAGGGATATCAGCCATGGCCGCGCTCCTGCTGTTGATGACTGGATCGTAAGACCGGGGTTCACGATCGGTCAACCTGCGCCTAGCGGGTGGTTTGGAATAGAGGAGCGAATAGTCGGTCTTGGCGCTCGCCACGAACGGGCTGCGGCCCAGACGGTTTTCTCGGCTCCTTTGCGGGACTACTCGAATCCGTTGATTCTGGGCCGAAAACCGGCTCGGCGCGCGCGTCGAGGAGCTGCCAAATCCGGTCTGCTCTAATTCATCACCGAAAGCGAAGAATAGAGATCAGAGCGAGGAGAACTCCGATCACAAGGATGGCCACTGTCGCGGTCGCAAGAAGGCGAGCGACGAACTTTTGCTTTTGCCGTTCGGTCCATTGCATATAGCGTCCTAGAGGCATGGACGGTGAACGATGGTCGACCTGATTTGGTCCCAAGAGTGGCACGAAGACCCGATTTGGTCACATGCATTAGGTTCAGAGGATTGCTCCCGGTTTAGAGTCGCAAACAGCTCACCGACACCGGGTTCGATTTGCACGACGCTCGCCTATCCCGGCGGGCTGATCTCGCGCGACGCCGGCCTACGTGGAACGTGCAGCGCTCACGCGACAATTATTGCCCGGGAAGGAGGGATCGGTTGCCGTGCATCAAGAAAGCCTCACACACAGGTTATGAAGCGGCCTGAGCGCTGGCTGGTGCTGCCGGAAAGGATTGAACTTTCGACCTCTCCCTTACCAAGGGAGTGCTCTACCACTGAGCTACGGCAGCGCCGGTGCGGAAACCCGCTTTGCGCGAACTGGAAAGAGATACACCACGCGGCTTTGGCTGGCAAGGTGAGGCCCCGTCAGCGGAACGGGCAATCAAGGACAGCGTTGGCCGGTTGGCTAATTCGATTTCGCGAGGAAACTCCATAAAATGCAAGGATCTTCAGCAACCCTCGATTTGACAACAACGCCGGCAGCCGACGCCGCACTCAAAGCGTTCTCCCAGGCGCGGGCGCAGGGACGTTCTTCAGTCGAGTGCTATCGCGCCGGCGTTGCCGCGTGGCGCGGTGTTCATCCCGAACAGTCGGCGGAATATGCGGCCAAGCGCGCGGTCGCGGTGATCCTTTCTACCTATATGAGCCTCCGCGTCGAAGCCTGAGCGCTTGACAGCGATGCTGCTCTTTTGTTGCATCGCCACATGAGACAAGGTCCTGACCTCTCTCCCCGCAAACAGGCGGCGCGGGCGGCGCGCACCGACCGGCTTGCCAGCGCTCTGCGCCAAAATCTAACGCGCCGAAAAGAGCAGGCTCGTGCACGAGATGCGCAGGATCGGTGCGGTATCGGGGGGAAAACCTACTCCGGCTTGAGCGACGAACCGCTTCCCAGTAAAAGCACCCGCGACGGCGGAACGACCGCTGATTGATGGCCCGCCAGCGCCGCCGATGGTTGGGCGGGGCGGGGAACAAGGCAATGGATAAGATCCGCATCAGAGGCGGCGTAGCGCTTGAAGGGGTTATCGCAATCGGAGGCGCCAAAAACGCCGCACTTCCGGTGATGGCGGCGAGCCTGCTGACGACGGACACGCTGACTCTCGAAAATGTCCCTGATCTCGCCGATATCGCGACGATGTCGAACCTATTGGTTCAACACGGCGTCTCCATCACGATGGGCGATCCCAACCCGGATGGCGGGCGACAGGTCGATTTGTTGGCGGCGCACATCACGTCGATTGTGGCGCCCTACGATCTCGTGCGAAAGATGCGGGCGTCAGTCCTCGTATTGGGACCGTTGTTGGCGCGCTGCGGCCGGGCACGCGTATCCTTGCCCGGTGGTTGCGCCATCGGTACTCGGCCGATAGACCTTCACGTGAACGGGTTGCGCCAGCTCGGTGCACAAATCGAGCTAAACGGTGGCTATGTCGAAGCCCGCGCCCCAAAGGGATTGCGTGGCGCCGAGATCGTGTTTCCATCGGTCTCGGTCGGCGCCACCGAGCATCTGCTGATGGCGGCTACCCTGGCTGAGGGCGAGACCGTGCTGATCAATGCTGCGCGCGAGCCCGAAATTACCGACCTCGCCGAGTGCCTCGTCGCAATGGGAGCAAAGATCATCGGGATCGGCAGCGATCGGCTGCGGATATCAGGGGTCGGACGTTTGCATGGCGCCACTCACCGGATCATCCCCGACCGCATCGAGACCGGCACCTACGCCATAGCGGCGGCGGCGACCGGTGGCGAAGTGCGGCTGACCCGGACCCGGATCGATCTTGTGACCGCGGTGGCCCGCGTGCTCGCTGATGTCGGGGTCGGAGTAACAGCGGTCGAAGATGGGATCATCGTGCGGCGCCGCGCCGACCATCTCGATGGCGTCGACGTGATGACGGAGCCGTATCCGGGTTACCCGACCGATCTGCAGGCGCAATTCATGGCGTTGATGGCGACCGCACGTGGCGCTTCGATGATTACTGAAACGATTTTTGAAAATCGCTTTATGCATGTCCCCGAACTTGCCCGCATGGGCGCCAACATCAATGTGCACGGTGCCTCGGCAATGGTGCGCGGGGTGCCGCGGCTGACCGGAGCGCCGGTCATGGCAACCGATTTGCGTGCTTCGGTGTCGCTGGTGGTAGCGGGTCTGGTCGCCGAGGGTGAGACCGTCATCAACCGCGTTTACCACCTCGATCGGGGTTATGAACGGCTCGAGGATAAGCTTTCGGCCTGCGGCGCCCGTATTGAGAGATTTCGCGATGTCGCCTGACGACAGCGCGGCATTAAAGCTGCGGGCGGAAGACGCCGACGATTTGGCGGTGTTGTCGGCTTGCCTGCAGGACGCGCTGGTGGCGGTCCGCGATCTGGCTTATTTCGCCGATCAGAAGACCTTTATCCTGGTAGCCAATCGTTTTCGCTGGGAAAGCGGGCTGAGTCCCTTCCCGGGGGAAGAAGGGCATCAGCGCGTGTTGTGTGCGGTGACGTTTAGCGCGGTCGCCGGCGTTTCGTATCGCGGATTTCGCCGCGCCGATGAGGATCGGATCCTCTGTTTGTTGGCGGTTCGGAGCGAGACCGGCGGGACCGCCGGGGCGGCGATCCTGCTGGAGTTTGCCGGCGCCGCGGCGATCCGGCTCGAGGTCGCGCGCATCCTGTGCCACGCCAAGGATTTGGGTGAACCCTGGCCGACGCAGTGGCGCCCGCGTCATGACGAGGATACCGGGAAATGAGTACTGGCGGCGAGGAGCGGCTGATCATGGCCTTGCCCAACGGCCGCATCCTGGCGGAGGTCATGCCGCTATTGCGCCGCATCGGCGTCGAACCCGAGCCCGCTTTTGAGGATCCCGATTCCCGCCGGCTGCGGTTTTCGACCAGTGATCCGCAGCTCGACTTGATCCGGGTGCGAAGCTTCGATGCCGCAACCTTTGTCGCCTTTGGCGCCGCCCAGCTCGGTGTCGCGGGTAACGACGTGCTGATGGAGTTTGATTACTCCGAAATCTACGCACCGCTCGATCTCGATGTCGGACATTGCCGAATTGCCGTGGCGGCGACAGCCGATTGGGTTGCGCGCCGGGACGATACGCGGCCGAGCCATATTCGGATCGCGACCAAATACCCCGAAATCGCACGCCGCCATTTTGCCGCGCGCGGCATCCAGGCCGAGTGCATCAAACTCAATGGTGCGATCGAGTTGGCGCCACGGCTTGGGCTGTGCCGCCACATCGTCGATCTTGTCCAGACTGGAGAGACATTGAAGGCGAATGGGCTCGTCGAGGTCGAATGTATCGCGGAGGTCAGCTCGCGGCTGATCGTCAACCGCCCGGCATTGAAGACGCGGCCCGAGGAAGTCGGCGGCTGGGTCGAGCGCTTTCGCGCAGCGGTCGAAGGAAGCTGCTGATGCCGCTCACCCTGGCGACGCGCGATCCCGGCTTCGAGGCGGCATTCCGCCGGCTCGTTGAGGCCAAGCGTGAAACCGCCGCCGATATCGATGGGGTCACGGCGGCGATCATCACGGATGTCGCGCAGAATGGCGACAAAGCGTTGCTCGAATATACGCGGCGTTTTGATCGCGTCGAGTTGTCAGACCGCGAACTCCGGCTTACCAATCGCGAAATCGCCGAGGGCGCGGCGTCGGCGTCGGCCGATACGGTCGCGGCGCTGGAACTGGCGGCCGAGCGCATCGAGAGCTTTCACCGCCGGCAATTGCCGAGCGAAATCGATTACGTCGATGGGCTGGGGGTGCAACTCGCCCAGCGCTGGCGAGCGATTGACGCGGTCGGTCTCTATGTCCCCGGCGGCACCGCGGCCTACCCCTCTTCGGTGCTGATGAACGCGATTCCTGCCAAGGTCGCGGGCGTGCGGCGGCTAGCAATGACGGTGCCGGCGCCCGGCGGGGTTCTGAACCCGCTGGTTCTCGCTGCCGCGCAATTGCTCGGGATCGATGAGATCTACCGCATCGGCGGGGCGCAGGCGGTGGCGGCGCTCGCCTATGGCACGGCAACGATCGCATCGGTCGACAAGATTGTTGGTCCCGGTAATGCTTATGTCGCGGCGGCAAAACGGCGGGTGTTTGGCCGGGTCGGCATCGACATGATAGCCGGGCCGTCCGAAATTCTGGTCGTCGCGGATGCCGAGAACGATCCGAAATGGATCGCCGCCGATCTATTGTCGCAGGCCGAGCACGACACCGCCGCGCAAGCAATCCTGATCACCGACAATGATGATTTTGCCCGCGCGGTTGCGGCAGCGATCGAACACCATCTGACGCGCTTGCCGCGCGCCGACATCGCCCGCGCGAGCTGGCAGGCAAACGGCGCTATCGTTATCGTCGCGGATTGGCGCGAGGCGCCGGCGCTGATTGACCGCATCGCGCCCGAGCATCTCGAATTGGCGCTCGACGAGGCTGATACGCTCGCCACCCAGGTCACACATGCTGGCGCGATTTTTGTCGGCCGCTGGACGCCCGAGGCGATCGGCGATTATATCGCCGGACCCAATCACGTTTTGCCGACCGCCCGAAGCGCGCGCTTCGCCTCCGGGCTCGGCGTCCTCGATTTTTTGAAGCGGACGTCGCTGGTGCGCTGCGACGAAGCGAGCTTGGCAGCGCTCGCTCCGGCAGCAATCCGCCTTGCCGAGGCCGAGGGGCTCGACGCGCATGCGCTGTCGTTGTCGATCCGGCTCGACCGGCGCAACACCCGCTGAGCCGCCCGATGGCCGAGCGGGTCGACGGCGCCGCTGAAGACCAGCGGATCGCCGCCATCACTCTCGACGAGCACACGGTGGTTCGCCGCAATGCCGATATCGAGCATGAACGCGCCACCGCGATCGCCGATTTGCTCGAAGATAACTGGTTCTCCCCGGCGTCCGGACAGCGCGGCCCGTTCAATATCCATCTCGCGATCGAGGAGAACCGGTTGAACCTCGACATTCGCTCGACCTCGGATGGTTCGAACGAGGCGATCGTGTTGCCGTTGGCGCCGTTTCGCCGCATCGTCAAAGACTACTTTATTGTTTGCGAGAGCTACTACGAGGCGGTCCGCAGCGGCCGCCTCGGGCAGGTCGAGGGGATCGACATGGGGAGGCGGGGTCTGCACAACGAGGGCTCAACATTGCTGATGGAGCGGCTCGCCGACAAGGTCGCGATTGACCATGCGACCGCGCGGCGGCTGTTCACATTGATCTGCGTGCTGCATTTACGAGGGTGAGGTGCCGGCATTGGTGCTGGCCTCCGCCTCACCGCGACGGCTTGAATTGCTGCGGCAGATCGGAATCGTGCCCGACCGGGTTGATCCGGCCGATCTCGACGAGACCCCGCTCCGCAACGAATTGCCGCCGGCATATGCGTTGCGCCTTGCCCGCGAAAAGGCATTGTGGGTGATGCCGCGGCATCCGGGCAGTTTTGTCCTCGCCGCCGATACCGTTGTCGCTTGCGGCCGACGGATCTTGCCAAAGGCCGCCGACGAAAACGCCGCCCGACGCTGCCTCGAATTACTGTCGGGCCGGCGCCACCGCGTTCACTCCGGGTTGGCGTTGATTGGCCCCGACGGCGGCCTGACCCTACGCCGGGTCGACAGCCAAGTTGCATTCAAGCGCCTCAGCGAGAAAGAAATCGTCGCCTATCTCAAAAGCCGCGAATGGCACGAAAAAGCCGGCGGTTATGCGATCCAGGGCCGCGCCGCGGCGTTGATCCGGTTTGTCTCAGGCTCCTATTCCAACGTCGTCGGACTGCCGTTATTCGAGACCGCGCAGCTGCTGGCTGGCCGTGGCTATCACCCGCGATGCGCCGCCATCTGTTGATTTCCGCCAGCCCCGGCGAGTGGCGCGCCGCCCTCGTCGAAGACGATATGCCGGTCGAATTGCGGGTCGAGCGTGGCGACGGCGTCGAGTTCGGCAGCATCCATCTCAGCCGCGTAACGCGGCTCCTTCCAGCGCTTGGCGCCGCATTGGTCGATATCGGCGGTGATCGCCCGGCTTACCTGCCGCAAAGTCAAATACATCCGCGTGGCCGCCATCTCCACGAGGGCGAGCGAGTGCTGGTGCAAATCCGCCGCGAAGCGCAAGGCGGCAAGGCGGCCCAGCTGACCACTTCCATGCCGTCGGCCGCTGATATCGCGGGCAAGACCGCGCATCTCCAGCCGCCGGCGCGGCTCTCTCCTGATTCGAGCTTTGCCGCGGCATTGGCCGGGGTTTTTCCCGAGATCGATCAAATCGGCACGGACGAGCCGGCTTCCATTCCGCAGATTCGCGCCGCCTTTCCCGGCAGCGTTGTCGAGCATATGCCTGAAAACGAGTGGCCGTTTGAGCTAGAAGCCGTATTCCAGACAGCGTTGTCGCCAATGCTGACGCTTCCTGGGAGCGGATCGGTGCATTTCGAGCCGACCCATGCCGCAATGATGATCGATGTCGACAGCGGCTCTCCGGCCGGTGGCTCACCAGACCGAACCGCGCTCGCGGTCAACCTCGCCGCAGCCGACGCGATTGCCCGCCAGATCCGGCTGCGAAATCTCGCTGGGGCCGTGGTCATCGATTTTGTTGGGGTCGATGATCGTGGCGCGCGGGAGCGGATACGCGGGGCGCTGGCCCGAGGGATCGGGGCCGATCCGATGCAGCCGCAGATCCTCGGTTGGACCCGGCTCGGTCATTTGGAACTGGTGCGCCGCCGCCGCGCTCGCCCGCTCGCCGATGCCTTGCTCGAACCCGCTCCTGGCGGCTCCTTCGTTAAGACTGCCGAAACCGTTGCGCTCGAAGCGCTCCGCACGCTCTGCCGCGAGGCGCGGGCGCAACCCGGCCGCCGCTGGCGGCTGAGCGTCGCTCCGGAGGTCGCGGCAGCGCTGGCCAGCGGAGCTGCCCGCGCACTACGCGACCTGGAGCAGCGGTTCGGCCGACCGATCGCCATCGCCGAAGACGCCAGTCTCGGCCGCGGCCAGTTCTCCGTCACGCCATTTTGACTATATCGGGAATTATGGACGATTTGCCAATTCTGCCGGACCGACTCTGCCCGATTTGCGGCAAACCAGCAGCGCAAAAGCACCGCCCTTTCTGCTCGGCGCGCTGCGCGCAGATCGATCTTGGCCGCTGGCTCAAAGGCAATTACCGCATCGAGACCGAAGAAGGCCCCGATGACAGCGACGAGGACCGCTAAGTTACGAGCTCCACGGTTGACTGGGCCGGAGCGAGCAGCAAGCATGGCGCGATGTCGAGGCGCTTGGGGGAATTCAAATAAGCGCTTCGCTTTGGGGGCAATTACATGCGAACGCGGCCGAACTTCATTAGAGCAATCGAGACTAAAGCGGCCGAACCCAAACCTGACACTAGCAAGACGGTTTTTGGTAGCGGACGGGAAATAGTCCAGCCCGCTGTTTTCCTACCAGATGGTCTGGAATTAGATGCGCAAAATAGGCGCGACGGTCTGCTATTTTTAAGAGAACTTCAACCTGATAATTTCCCGCTATGCTTCTTCGATCCCCAATATAGAGGCATCCTCGACCACCAGCGCTATGGGAATGAGGGCGAGCGCCAGCGGGCGCGGTCTGAAATGCGGCAAATGTCCGAGGCGGAGATTAGAAAATTTGTGCACGGCATTGATCGCGTTCTTATTCCCACCGGACATCTCCTATTTTGGACAGACAAGTTTCATCTATGCACTGGGATCAACTCATGGCTCGATGGAACAAACTTGGACATTGTCGATCTAATTGTGTGGAATAAGCTGCGTATAGGAATGGGATATCGAAGCCGACGGATTAGCGAGTATCTTGTCGTAATGCAGAAGGCGCCCCGACGCGCAAAGGGAGTTTGGGCGTTGCATGACATCCCAGACGTGTGGGACGAGAAAGCGACCGGCGATGCTCCGCATGCAAAGCCAATAGGACTCCAGAGCCGCTTAATCGAAGCCACCACAAATACAGGAGATGTTGTGTTAGATCCGGCGGCCGGTAGTTATTCGGTATTGAAAGCATGTGAACGATTAAACAGACGGTTTCTTGGGTGTGATATAGCTGGATAACGTGGCCCTAATTCGAAATAGGCTCGGACGAGATGATGGCGGCTACACCCGCTTATTTGGCGACCCACAGCTTGGGCGTCGTATGAGCAGCGTGCAAAGTGCCGTCATCTCCTCCGGGAACGAACTTGAGAAGATCATTATTGAACGAGCTCCACTTATCCGGGATCTCGACGAGTTTCTTCAGTTAGATATCTACCCCGAAGGTGTATTCGTAGCCACAAAGGCCGCTATAAAAAAATGTAAAACCGTTGATACGGTGTCGTCAGAGCCTGATTTTGTCGTTTTCGAGCGGAGAATTGGTCGTCAGCATTGTTACGTTATAGAACTTAAGGACGGAGACGCGTTCGATACCAAGAAAGCTGCCGGAGAACGAGAAGCTCTGCATCGCTTCGTTCACGTAATTGCGCCCTTGGTGCGGTTCACAATCACAGTCCATTTCTGCTCATTTAACCAACATGATCGACAGGCAATCGTCAATGGCTTCAAGCGGCGAATAACACTACAAGAAGCAATGACAGGACAAGAATTTTGTACCCTTCTAGGGATCGATTATAATGAGATTGTGCGCATTCGTCAGGAACATCAAAGTCTTAACTTCCATGACTTCATTTGTTCTCTCTTGACGATTAGGTCCACCTGCGACGAGATCAAAAAACAGTTGGCAGAGTAGCAATCAAGGGCGCGAGCACAGCCGGAAGCCCGATGAGGCTTACGCGTTGTGCGAGGGGCCCTATCTCGAAATCTTCGCGCGGTCGGCGCGGCCGGGATGGGACCGTTGGGGCACCGAATCCGATCTGCGCCAAATCGGTCCGCGCCGGTGGCTATCCGGACACCTCGGCGGTTGCGGAATAACCCGAAAATCCCACGACTGTTTACCCGGAAGTAAGCGCTTTACTGCATCCTCCGAGAGGAATTCGTTGGAGCGGCGGGATGATCGGTTGGGCGCTGCGCTGGGTCGTGGTCTGGTGCAGCTTCGCGTTCGTCTGTGCTGTGGTTATGAATGGCGGCTCGTGGCTGCCGACGCTCAGTAAAAGCAATCCTGATCTCGTCATTAACACCGCGACCCAGGCCGATCCGATGCCCGTCGCGGCCGCGGCGGTCAACACGCTGGTCTACCCGGTCGATGCCCGAGGCCACATCCTGGTCACTGCCGTGGTCAATGGCGCACCGATACGTTTTTTGGTCGATACCGGCGCGAGCCTCGTCACGCTGACTCCCGCCGATGCGCGCGCTGCCGGCCTCGGCTCCCGGCAACTTGCGTTCAATCAGCGCGCCAGCACCGCAAACGGCGAAGTGCGCATTGCAACCGTGACGCTGCGTGAGATTCGCCTGGGACAGCTGACGATCGACGACGTTCCCGCCGCCGTGACCGAAAACCTCAAGGTGTCGCTGCTCGGGATGAGCTTTCTGACCCGGCTGCAAAGCTATGAGGTGCACGGGGGTAAGCTGACGATCACTTGGTAGCCACGCTCCAATAATCGGTCCCCCATCAGATCGCGTATAGGTTTTCCGGCGACGGCGCCTTCTTGCCGTGCTCGACTTCTTTAACCGCGGCGATCAGTTCGACATGCGTCGGCGCCGGCACGCCGATCTCGGCGCCCTTGGCTGCGATCAGACCGTTGATGAAGTCGATCTCGGTGCGCCGGCCCTTGAGCATATCCTGTCCCATCGACGGGCGCGCAAACTCGCTGCGGGTATTCGATTGCAGCGACGCAAAGATCTGCGATTCGATTTCATCAAGCGCCGCTGCATCGCCCTCCGCGGCCCGAGCGATCGTCTCGGGCTCGTGCATGCGGATATGTTCGAGCTGGTACCCCAGCGCCTGGCCGACCCGCACCCCTTCACCGGCGAGACGGATACTGAGCCGGCGGATCTTGTCGTCGCGGTTCATCTCATTTCCGGACATCCCGCTAGCGGCGGCGACACCGTTGGCCATGCCGTTGACACACAGCTTTGACCAGCGCTCGCCCCACAGATTAGTGGTCGGCTTGACGCTGTCGATGGTTCGGATCATGTCCGCGAGCTCTTCGATTCGCTTGGTGATCCGGCCGTGGAGTTCGCCGGCGCGGTAAACCTCATAGGGCGAGGAGCCCTTTGCCGCGGTGCGGCGGACCCGGCCCGGCGCGTAGAGTTCGGCACCGAGCAGCGCCGGAATGACGCCGACGGTCTTCTCCTGGCCGACGATTGACGCAATGCGTTCCTCGTTCATGCAATTTTGCAGAGAGACGACGTAGCCGTCCGGCGCCAGATACTGCGCGATCAGTCTCGTCGCCCATTCAGTGTCGTAGCTTTTGACCGAGACCATCGCGATGTCGATCGGCTTTTCCTTCGCGAGCTGCTGCAGTTCGGTTAGGTGAAGGGTCCTGGGGTGTGCCAAAACAAACTCTTCCTCGGTGACACCTTCGATTGCCAGCCCATCCCTGCGGATCGTCTCGACATGCTCCGGCCACGGATCGACCAAGATCACATCGAACCCGTTATGCGCGAGGTGACCCCCGGTATAGCCGCCGATCGCACCGGCGCCGATCACCGCGATGCGCTTGTCCATGATTTCCTCCCTCTTTGACCCCGCATGGGCCATGATAGGCTGATCATAGCGGAAGCAGATTCCAAAAAAACTGAAGGGGACCCAAAATGAACTGGACCGAGCGGCGCGAGCGCTTTCGCGCTCTTCTTTCCGGAAACCGCTGCGTGCATCCGGGCTCCGTCTACGACGCGATATCGGCCCGCATCGCCGAGGATCTCGGCTTTGAAGTCGGAATGTTTTCGGGCTCGATCGGGTCGATGTCGGTGCTCGGCGCTCCGGATCTTGTCGTCCTGACCTTGACCGAATTTGCCGACCAGGCCAATCGCATCTGCCGCGCCGGCAATCTGGCGCTGCTGGTCGATGCCGATCACGGTTATGGCAACGCGCTCAACGTGCGCCGCACCGTCGAAGAGCTGGAGACTGCTGGCATTTGTGCGATGTCGATCGAGGATACGGTGTTGCCGCGGCCTTACGGGACCGACGGCAAGCCGAGCCTGAGCTCGGTCGAGGAGGGGGTCGGCAAGATGAAGGCGGCATTGTCGGCGCGCCAGGACAAAAACCTCGTCATTGCCGGGCGTACCAGCGCGCTGGCGATCGCCGATGTCGACGAGGCCGTCAAGCGCGCCAACGCCTATGAGGTAGCCGGCGTCGACGCGGTATTCCTCGCCGGGGGCGTTACTGTCGAGGCGGTCGAGATCGTCTCGGCGGCAATCCACATCCCGCTGATTCTCGGCGGCGGCAGCGGTCAACTCGGTGATCTCAATTGGCTGGCGGCGCATCGGGTTCGGGTCGCGCTGCAAACGCACGCCCCGTTCTCGGCGGCGGTGCAAGCGGTCTACGATACCTTGAAGGCATTGCGCGACGGTGTAGCGCCGCGCGACCTCAAAAACATTGCCTCCCCCGAATTGATGCGCCGCGTTACTCGTGCCGACGATTACCAGCGTATGACGCGGGATTTTCTCGGCGGCGTCTAAAACGCTGTCGGCGGTAGCCGCTCGGGCGAATTGTGTGCTAGCGAGCGTTCCGGTAGAAGCTTTCAGCAGTTGATCAAACCAGGCGCGAGAGCGGATGGGCGTCGCGTTACGCGCATCCGGTCCTGCGCTCGGCGACCCGCCGCCCGAAAGAGCAAACTCAGTGCGATCGATTCTGTGGCCCGTCATGCTTGTTTGTGTCGCTGCGTGCGTGCCGCAGCAGCCACCGCCCCCGGGGACCCTGATACTCAATAACCCGGATTTCGGGCGGACCAATGTCGAGGCGGTAATCACCTCGAACCCGGACTGCTCATCGCGGGGGCCCGGCTACGTGTCGACCCTCGTATTTGTGATGCCCAATAACAGCACCAAAATAATCGACGTGCCGCCCGGTGCTGAGGTCTGCTGGCGGCGCGACCGCGATCCGTCCCAGCCCATTCTCGGGCAGTGGTCGAATTGGGACCGGGCCTATGTCGAGCCGGGCGGGACGATCGAGTCGGACTTGTAGGGCAGGCCTCAACAGCGGAAACAGCTGCTCAGTGCTCGAGGCTGAAGCGGATCGTCACGGAGACGCTGATGCGCGATTGCGGCATGTCGGCCGGGAAGGGCGGCAAGGTGGCGCCGCGCATCATCTCTTCGAGCCCTTGATCGAGGTCGGCATAACCTGAGCTTTTGACAACGGCGGCCTCGATAACGCGGCCGTCGCGCTCGACCGTGAAATGCAACACGGCATGCCCCTCTTCACCGTGCTCGCGGGCGCTCTCGGGATAGCGCTTGTGGCTGTTGAGCCACTCGCCCAGCAATGCGCCATATCCCGGACTGACCGCAGCCGATCGCGCTGGCGCCGGGATACGCGCGGACGGGAGTGCCGCTTGCTGGGTTGGCGCCATGGGGGCGACAGGCATCGCCGGGGGCGCGGCTTCGGTGACCGGACGCGGTTCCTCCAGGCGCTGGACCGGCCGCTCAAAGTGGCGGACCACAACCCGGCGTGGCGGCACCGGGGGCTTGGGCGGCGGCGGCAACGGCAGCGCTTCGGGGACGACGACCGCTGCCTCGGGTGCGGGCGGCGGCGGCTCGATAACGGGAGGCGGTGGCGGTTGGGGAGGTGGTGGCTGCGGCGTGGGGGGAGGAGGCGGTGGCGGCGGAGGCGGAGGTTCGGCCTTGACCGGCTGCGGGGCGGGTGGCGTTGGCGGCTGAGGCAAAGACGGTGCGAACGCAACCTCGATCCCGCCATTGTCTGGCGACGGCGTCAACGGCGGCGCCGGGCTCGGCAGCATGAACAGCAGCCCTAAGATCAGCGCATGAGCCGCCAGCGACAGCGCCAGCGGCAGCCTGAAATTGTTCACTTCGAGCCGGACGCCTCGGCGACCAGTGACACCTTCAGAAAACCGGCGCGATTGACCTGGCTCAACATATCCATCAGCTGCGCGTAGGTAATTGTCTTGTCGCCGCGGACAAAGACGATGCGTTTGGGGTCCTCGGCGGCGAGTGCGGCGAGGCGGGTTTCGAGATCGCCGGGGGCGACCTTGTCGTCGCCGATAAAGATTTCGCCGCCACTGTTGAGACTAAGGATGATCGGGTCTTTGTGCTCGGTAATCGCCGCGGCCTGAGTCTTTGGCAGGTTGAGCGGCACGCCGACCATCAATAGCGGTGCAGTGACCATAAAGATCACGAGCAGCACCAACATGACATCGACCATCGGCGTCACGTTGATCTCGGCCATCGGCTGATACTGTTCGTCGCCGCTCTCGCCGGTGTGCCGCGTTGCCATCGCCACGGGTCAGCTCTCCGACGGGACGCGCGACAGGATGCTGCCCGAGCGCCCGATGAGGCCGTTCATCCGCCCGGCAAAGCGTCCGAGATCGACCGTGATCTTGTTGTAGGCGACGACCGCAGGGATCGCTGCGGCCAGGCCCATCGCGGTCGCGAACAACGCTTCGGCAATGCCGGGCGCCACCACCGCCAGACTGGTGTTGTTGGCGGCCGCTATCCCTGTGAAGCTGCGCATGATCCCCCAGACTGTGCCAAAAAGGCCGATAAACGGCGCCGCCGAACCCAATGTGGCGAGAAACGGCAGGCGCGCTTCAAGCCGTCGCAGTTCGCCGGCGAGCGTCAACCGCATCGTCCGCTCTATCCGCTCGCGGCGCTCGTTCAGAGTCTCGGGGGCCGGCCATTTCGCGTCAGTGCTCTCGGCCCAGCCGGCAGATAATACATGCCCTGCCGGATCGCTGCTGCCGGGCCGGCCCGAAGGCGCCATCAGCTCCGGAGCCGTGTGCGCCGCGACCACCCGCGCCTCGTGCGCCTGCACCGACCGACCCGCCGCGGCAAGACGCCACAGCTTTTCGATGATGACCGCCCAACTCCATACCGAGGCGGCGAGCAACAGCAGCAGCACGCCCTTCACGATGATATCGGCGTGGAGGAACAGACTGATGACCGAAAGGGAGACGGGGGAGTTATTCACGGGTGGGCCTCGGCAGTATGAAGACTCCGATGGACGCCTCCTGTTTCTCCTGTTTTATCAGGTGGGAGATCAGGTCTCCTTCTAACTTCACCGACATTCCCGATTCACCGATATTCCCGATTTATCGACATTCTTGGCCCTGCCAACGAAAACGATCAGAGCGAGATTACAGTGCGATCATGGCAATCGAATGGTTGCTGGTATCGCATGGCGCGGGGCACCGTCACTCAGCCCTTCACGACGACATCGGCGTGAAGGAATAGACATGACCGAAAGGGAAGACGGGGGGAGTTATGCACTGGCAAAGCCTAGCGACTGTTCCATCAAGCGCAGTGGCGGATTCCGACTGGGCACGTCGAGAACACCCTAAACGGACGACCATCGTGGCAATTTCGTGGAGACGATACGGCCACCCCTTAGCCGGGTCGCGGCGCGCCACTTCCACGGTCGCAGAACCGCATCGGCTCAAAACTCCTTTTTGAGGCCGGCATAGATCGAGCGGCGCGGCCCAAACTGATTGGAGAATTCCCCGACGCCGGTCATGCTGCGGATCAGATAGACCTTGTCGAGCAAGTTGATGACGGCAAGGCGCAGCGTGACCGGGCCGCCCCAACTCGCGTGGAAGACGTGCGAGATCCCGAGGTTGACCTGCTGGTATGACGGCACGGTGGCGCCATTGTAGGTAAGGTCGCCCGATGCGGTGCGCAGGCCGGAGCCGGCCACCATGTCAGCGGTAAACTTTGTGCCCTCGGGAAACATATACGACGCCCCTGCAGATGCGGTTTTGAGCTGGCTGTGATCGGTGTTGACTAACCCGCCATCGGCCGATTCGAGATCGTCCGGGCTAAAGTTGAATTGCGCCGAATTCAATGCCCTTCGCCAATTGGTTGGCGATCGCCAGATTGCCATAGAAGGTGAAAGCTCCGCGCGTGTAGTCGGTCGTCAGCTCCACGCCCTTGTTGATGCCGATTTTGTAGTTGAACGGCGTCAGAACGATCGGTGCACCAAACTGCCCTTCGTCGAGCAGATTGCGCGCAAATTTGTAATAGGCGTCGAGGCCCGCGGTGAGGTAGGTGAACGCCTGCTGTTTGACGCCGATATCGAGATAATTAGCACTTTCGTTCTGAATCGGAGAATTCTGGGTGGACGCGGGTGCCCCAGTGGTGTTCTCAAAGGGGGCCAGATTCGCCGTCGCGACCAGCTCCTGTGGCGGCGGCGTGAAATAGCGAGCGTACCCGGCGTGAAAAGTTGTCGTCGGCGTTGCCTGCCACACCATGTTCAGGCGCGGGCTCAGCTGACTGCCCATTGTGTAGCCGTTAACCACATCGAACCGGGCTCCGTAATTAACGGTAAGCTTCGGCAGCGCTTTCCATTCGTCCTGGAGATAGGCGCTATAGGTGAAACTGGTTTTTGCGGTGCTCGCCGCAATAAAGGTCGGTGTCGTGTCATAGATCGGATTTCCAAAACTGTCGGTGTCGATTTGGTCGAGCACGGCCGCGTTGGTATCCGAGGTCACATGTTCAGCAGTGAAGAGAAGGCCGCCGCGCAAAGTGTGATTGAGCGCCAGCCGGTAGGTTCCCTCCATCTGAAGGTTGTTGGCCAGGCTGGTGCGCCCGGCCTCCTCGCCAATGCCATTGAAAGCGAGATCGCCAAACAGATCCGGATAGTAATGCAGAAAGCTATACTTGGTTATGTCCGATACCTGGAAATCAAAATGCGTTGAAGTATGCAGAAATGAGACTGCCCCGAACTGGCTGCCCTCGACCTGGAACTCGGTGAGGCTGGAAGAACTGAACGCCGAAGCAGGCGTGTTGTTGACAGCGGTAATGCCGGGAAACGTCGACTGGTCGGGGGTATTTGGGATCTGAAAATCACCGTTGAAAAAGCCCCAAAAGACGCTGACCCTGTCGTTGGGGTCGATGATCTTGTCGATACGGGCGAAATCGTGGGTCTGCTGGGTTCGGTCGTGGATCTGATAGTATTTTGATGTGACGTCGTTGATGCCATTTATGCTTTGGTAGTAGTCCCCTGTCGCGTAATAGCTGTAGCCGTCGACAACGCCGCCTGCTTCGAAGCTCGGATTGAGGGTGGTATAACTGCCGCCATACATTTCGACGTTACGGCCCGGGTTGAAAAGGCCGTTCTTGCTCTGAATGTCGATAATGCCGGCGGTCCGCAGACCATACTCCGCCGGCAGCGAACCTGTAATCAGCGACATCGACTGGACAAAGCGAAGGCCCAGATCCTGCCCGAAGAAGCTCACCCCATCGGGAATAATGACGCCATCAATGCGATACTGAACGTTCAAGTGTTCGTCGCGGACATGAATTCCGCCATTGGCTAGATTGTCCTGGTCAACGCCAGGCATTTGCAGGATGGCACTGTCGATCGGCGTGTTTTGCCCTGCGGGCAAATTCTGGATGGCGGCTGGCCCCATCGTGTATTTCGTGGCGCCGATCGCCGGCTCGATGTTGATCCGCGCCTGATTGAGCTGTTTGGCGATCACGGTGATATCGGGGAGCGACAAGCCGCTCTCGGAGGCCGACGGGGTCGTGCCCGGCGTCGGCGGGTTTTGCGCCAGCACAAGCGGAGCATTCGACCCGCCGGCATCGCCACTCGTGAACGGCGATAAGCCGCTCAGCAGGACCGGGGCGTCCGCCGCGCCGGCGCTGCCCGCAGTGAAGAGGGTAATGATGCTAATCGCACTCAATGCAAATGCAGTTTGCCGCATGCGCCTCAAGCCCCGTTTTCGTTACTATATAACGTAACCAACGACGCGAGCGGGAAGCAAGCTAAGAAACTAATCAAAAAGGTGTGCTAGCGGCGGCAGTCGGTGGCCAGCGCCGCAAAAGCGGCTTGTTTCCCCAAGGCTTGAAACCGTGGACAAGGGGCTTAAGTGGTCTCGCATGAAGCAGGTCATCTTGGCTTGCACCATGGCCGCGCTCGCGGCTTGCGCCGGCCAACAGCCGTCGCCGGAATACATCGCGACGGCTCGCCGGCTCGACCAGGCGCGCGCCGAGATTGCTCCGCCGCTTGGCGCGACTGTGTACACGCTCGATGCCAGTCGCTTGCGTGACCTGCCGGGCGGAGAGAACGCTTCCTTGGCCGACTCGCTTCTGCAACTCCCGGGCGTTTCGCAGGGCCCGGACGGCCAGCTAAGCGTGCGCGGTCAGTAGCAGGGTTCGGCGGCGCGAGGTTTAAGCGGCCGACACCCATGGTGGCGCCCGCCGCGTCGATGCTCTAGCATCCGCGCCCGAGCCGCTCTTTAACAGGCGGCTCTCATCGAGAGAGGATCCCGGATGCCCGCCGAACCCAATCGTGTGATTTTGACCGGCGAAAACCCGTTTATCCGCCCTCGCTCAATCGTTGTCTGATTCCGGTCCCCATGCCTCGCGGCCTTCCTTGACCAACAGCCAGACAATCGCAAGCGAGCTTGCGGTATCGATCCACCGTGCGCCGAACAGAACTTGCGCCAGAAGGCTGAGCACGACGACTGATGAAAGCCAGCCGCAGGCGATGCTCTCAACTGCGTCTGCCCGTAGCGCACGACTGCCGAGCCCCTCGGCAATGCGAAGTTTTCGGCGCGAAAAATCCACATGATCGGAATCGCCGCGAGGCTGACGATCAAGCCCGGCCATGAGAAAGCTTGGCCCTGGCGTGTCCGCAGGCTCCATCCAGCCGCCAAGACGACATAGGCGGCGAGTGCAAACAGCAGAACGCCGCCGACGCGGCTCGCCATGTGTTCTGCCGGCTCCGCGAAGGACTGACCGTGCCGTAGTTCGACATTGAGCCGCCAGATCAACACGCCCGCCGAAGCAAGCTCGATGACGCTGTCAATGCCAAAGGCGAGCAGTGTAATCGAACGCGCGACGACCCCAGCGCCAATCGCCACAACTGCTTCGATGACCATCCATCCGACGGTCAGGTATTCGAGGCGAAAGGCTTCCCGAACGAGCGCCGCCCGCCGATCAACCGCGACTGCGTCCGCCAATTCTATCCCTTTTAATGCTGCCTAGCCGGGGTCTGTTACAACCCAGCCTATTTGTAATCGGCGAACGCCTAAATGTCGTCTTTGGCCCAATTCTCTCCGGCCAAGATGTTGTCTTTAGCAACGAAATCTTTGGAGCCGCGCGTCGTACGCCCGATCGGGCATCCAGGCTGCCCAGTTGAAGCGACGGAGGCGCCCATGGTGGCGCCCGCGGCGTCGATGCTCTAGCATCCGCGCCCGAGCCGCTCTTTAACAGGCGGCTCTCATCGAGAGAGGATCCCGGATGCCCGCCGACCCCAATCGTGTGATTTTGACCGGCGAAAACCCGTTTATCCGCCTGAGCGACACCGATGGCGGTCCGCAGGCAACCAATGCCAGCTATTGGCGCATCATCACTTGCCCGGCCGGCCCGGGGCACGTGCTTTACCTGAAGAGCGAGCTGACCGAGAACAACTGGCGTATCTACGCCGACAATATCGCGATGGCACGCTGGCTGCAGACCACGGTGCAGGGCATGCTCAACCCCGAGACCGCCGACACCGCAATCCCGGTCACCGATGCCGAATTCGTCAAATCCGGCGATCCGCATTATTTCTGGACCGAGCGGATCGTGACCTCCGACGAGGAGGTCACGCTAACCTGGTATGACATCGGCGAGCCCCTGCTGATCCATACCCAGCCGGGCGAAGGCGGACGCCGCTATGGCGTTTGCACGTTGCTGATCCCGGCATTGGGCGCGCGGCTGACGCTTGACGGTGTGCAGGCTTCGGGCCGCGCCTGGCCGACGCAGCGCGAAGGACGGCCGTTCAGCACTTGCGCGCTCGCGTTTTCCGAGAGCTGGACCGAGCCGCGATAGGCATTGCGACCACGCGCTCTCGTGCTTGCTAGCGCGGCGTCGCGCTCGATCGGCGGGCACTCCTCGGAATGATCGCTGGCTCGGGCGAGATGACCGCCCCATATTTGTTCTATGACTAGCTTTGTCACAATTCTGCTGATGCTCGCCTTGGCCGGCGTGTTGATTGTCCTGGGGCTTGGCGTCGCGACGATGATCCGCGGCGGCAATTCGCGGCGGTCGAACAAATTGATGCAGGCTCGGGTCGTCATGCAGGCTCTGGCGCTGCTGTTGCTTGCGGTATTGATGCTGCTCGGCCGCCGCTAGCGGTGGGGAGCGAAGCCATGGTCCAATTGACGCGCATCTATACGCGCGGCGGCGACAGGGGGGAGACTTCACTCGGCGACGGGACGCGCGTGCCAAAGCACGCTTTACGGGTCGCGGCCTATGGCACGGTCGATGAGGCAAACGCCGCGATCGGCATCGTCCGCCTGCATGCCGATCCTGAAGCCGATGCAATGCTTGGCCGGATCCAGAACGATTTGTTCGACATCGGCGCCGATTTGTGCACGCCCGAAGGCGGCCGTCGCAGCGCCGGCGCGTTACGCATTTCGGCCGCCCAGGTCGAGCGGCTCGAACACGAGATCGATGCGATGAACGCGAACCTGCGGCCGCTCAACTCGTTCATCCTGCCGGGCGGCAGCGCCGCCGCGGCCTACCTGCATCTCGCGCGCACCGTTGCACGCCGGGCCGAGCGGCTGGTCAGCGAATTGGCGCTGGCCGAGCCGGTTAGTCCCGAGGCGCTCAAATACCTGAACCGCCTGTCCGACCATCTCTTTGTCCTCGGACGCCGGGTCAACGAAAACGGCGCCCAAGACGTGCTGTGGGTGCCCGGCGCCAATCGTTGACCCGAAAGCGGGCGGCAGCCTTAGCCCCCTCCAGTAAACCCACTCTTCCTGACGAACTCTACCGAGACGGCGCTGCTACCGAGCGGTGCCGCGAGCGGTGTTCAAATCGCGTTGAGCGCCCGCTGAAAAAGTCGCGTCCGATCACACCTTCCATCCAGGGCTGCATAGCCTCCGAGCCGGTATGGAGATCGCGACGTGAATGGTTTGTCGGAACCGATGATTTCGTGCAGTTCGGCGCTGGTCGAGGCGCCATCGCGGCGGCGTCAGATCGTCATCATTGGCGCCGGGTTTGGTGGGCTGACGGCGGCGACGCATCTCGGCCGGGTCGATGCCGAGGTCACCGTCATCGACCGCCGCAATTACCACCTGTTTCAGCCGCTGCTGTATCAGGTCGCGACCGCGGCCTTATCCCCGGCCGATATTGCCGGTCCGATACGCGGCATTCTTGGACGGCAAAGAAATACGCGTGTGGTGTTGGGCACGGTCACCGGTATCGACATTGGCGGCCGTCAGGTGGTGCTCGGCGAACGCCGGATCCCGTACAATCAATTGTTGATCGCGACCGGAGCGCGCGACGCCTATTTCGGCCATGACGACTGGGCGTCGGCCACGTGCGCTTTGAAGACCATCGAGGAGGCGACCGCGATGCGGCGACGCATTCTTCTCGCGTTCGAGCGCGCCGAGGATTGCGACGACGAAGCCGAGCGTCGCCGGCTGCTGACTTTTGTCATCATTGGCGGCGGCCCGACCGGTGTCGAGCTCGCAGGCGCCATCGCCGAACTCGCCAAAGCCGCACTCGCCCGCGACTTTCGCCGCATCGATCCGACGACGGCCCGGATTGTTCTGGTCGAGGCGGAGCCGCGCCTGCTGTCGGGGTTCGCGCCGCGATTGTCGGCGGTCGCGGCCCAGGCATTGCAGCGGCTCGGGGTCGAATTGCGGCTCGGGGTCAAGGTCACCCATTGCGACCGCGATGGCGCCGTTGTCGGCAACGATCGGATCGAAAGCCGGACTTTGATCTGGGCAGCCGGCGTCGCTGCATCGCCGGCGTCGGACTGGCTCCAAGTAAAACCGATGCGGGGCGGGCGCGTACCGGTCAGCCCCGACCTGACATTACCGGGCCATCCTGAAATCTTTGTCATCGGCGACACCGCCGAGGTCGAGGGCTCGCCATTGCCTGGCGTGGCGCCGGTGGCCAAGCAGCAAGGCGCCTATGTCGCGCGGGTGATAAAAGCGCGTCTTGCCGTTAAGCCGCCGCCCGGTCCCTTCCGCTATCATGATGTGGGCATGCTTGCCACGATCGGGCGCAAAGAAGCCGTCGTCGATTTTGGCTGGCTGCGGCTGACCGGCCGGCTCGCCTGGTTGATCTGGAGCGTCGCGCACATCTATTACCTGATCGGCTTTCGCAACCGGCTGGCCGTGGCCACCGATTGGCTGTGGTCGTACCTGACCTACCAGCGTGGCGCCCGCCTGATCACCGGCCAGTACATGTAGCCGCCGACCGTCCCTGAACTTCGAAGCGTCACCTCGAGAGACGCATGTCGGTATGGCGAACGCCAAAGTCGTCGTAAGGTAGACCGATCTCGGTAAAGCCGAAGCTGCGGTAGAAGCGTGCGAGGTGAAGCTGGGCGCTGAGCGCGACCGGTTGGCCCGGATACCGTTCAGTGCAAAACGATAACGCCTCAGTCATCAGCCGGCGGCCGAGCCCTTGCCCGCGCTGCTCGGGCGCGATCGCAACCCGGCCAATCCGCACCGCCGATGCGGCATTCGCCGGCAGTAGAAGCCGGAGATAGCCAGCAAGCACCCCTTCGATGCGCAACAGCAGATGCCAAGCATTCTGATCGAGACCATCGAGATCGGGATAAGGCGACTGCTGCTCGACGACAAAGATCTCCTGCCGAAATCGTAGCAATTCGTACAAAGCTGTCGCCGACAGATCGTCGAAGTGCTGCCATTCGGTGGTGATCCGGGGCGTGATCTTTGGCAAGGTGGTGACTGTCTCAGTTGAGGAGGGCATCGCCATGCAGCCGCGGGATTATGGACCCTTTCCCTATGTTCCGATCAAGGACCGGCCAAAGCTGACCTGGCCAAACGATGCCCGGCTCGCGGTCTGGGTTATCCCCAATATCGAGTTCTTCCCGCTGACCCGCGCGATCCCGCCCAGCCCCGGAGCGCCGGCTGGCAATCCGCCGTCGGTGCGCGCCTGGGCCCAGCGCGACTATGGCAATCGCGTCGGGATCTGGCGGATCATGGATGTACTGAGCAAGCACGGGATCCGCGCCAGCCCGACCCTCAACAGCGACATCTGCGACCACCATCCGCAGATCGTGCGCGCCGCGATCGAACTCGGCTGGGAAATCCTCGGCCACAACCAGACCAACAGCGTCTGGCTCGACGCGCTGAGCCCACAGGAGGAGCGGGAAACGATCCACCGCACCCTGTCGCGCATTGCCGAGATGACCGGCAAAAAGCCGCTGGGATGGCTCGGCAGCGGCCTCGCCGAGACGTGGCACACGCTCGACTTCTTGGCGGATGAGGGTTGCCTTTATGTCGCCGACTGGGTCAATGACGACCAGCCCTACCTGATGGACATCGGCGGGCGGCGGCTGGTCTCGATCCCGTATTCCTACGAGATCAACGACGCGCCCTTCATCAACACCCGCTTGGGCACGATCGATGAGTTCGAAACCGCGATCCGGCGCCAATTCGACACGCTCTATGCCGAGGGTGCGGAATCCGGCCGGGTCATGGCGATCTGCCTGCACCCCTATCTAACCGGGGTGCCCCACCGCATCCGCGGGCTCGACGCCGCACTTGGCTATATCCGCAGCCATGACGGCGTGTGGTTTGCCACCGGCGAGGAAATCGTGCGCCACTGGCTCCAATCGGGCGCCACCTTTTAAAACTGAGGCGGCGGCGCCGGACCGTCTGAGGGTTAGTGGCCTGGCGCACGATAGTTGATGCTCTTGGCGAGAGCCTGGTCGACCTCCTCGACGGTCATCAGCGCCGTCGTTCGGGTGCGCACGAGTCCGGTTGCGGATACCGCGATGCCCAATGCCGCTACGCTGGCGTTATCGGGCATATCCACAATCAGATACACATCTTCTTTGCCGAGGGAGAAATATAAAGCTTCGACCTTTCCCCCGACGCCCTCGATAGCCGCAGTAACGGCCTGCCTGCGACCGGAGGCCTTCTCTTTTTGCAGACCACGCAGACCTTCGGCGCTGTAAGATCCCGAGACGAGATATTTTGGCATCGCTTAACCTCCCTGATCGCCCGATTGTTGGCGGGCAGGACCAACTTTACATCCGGCCGAGCGCCGCGACGACGGCGAACAGTGCGCCGCTGACGCCGAACAGGATCAGCGGATTGAGCTTCGGCCACTGCAGCAAGATCGCGGTCGACACCGCCGCGGCGGCCCATACCGCGGCGCCGCCCGCCGCCTGCAACACCGCGAGCCCACCTGCCAGCATTAGCCCGGCGGCGATCGGCGCTAGGCCGCGTTCGATCGCGCCGTGCCACAGCGAGCCGCGCCACCGCCCCCACACGCGAGACACGCCATAGACCAGCAGCGACGACGGCAGATAGAGCGCCACCGTTGCGGTGACAGCCCCGGCCCAGCCGGCAACCCTCCACCCGATCAATGTCGACAGCATGGTACCCGGGCCGGGGGCGGCACGCGAGATCGCGAACAAATCGGCAAATTCACGATGCGTCGTCCAATGATGGACGGTAACCGATTGATGCTCAATCTCGGCCAGCAGTGACGCGCCGCCGCCGATCGAAAACAACGACAACGGCCCGAAGACAACAATCAACCCCAACAGGGTACGCCAAACCTCAGGCATCTCAGCGCGCCGGACGTTGCAGCAGCGCCAGCCCGATCCCGACCGGCGCTAGGCACAGAATGACCGGCAACATCGGCAACCGGAGCACCCCGACCGCAATCACGGTGGCAATCGTAATCAGAAGCTGGCCGATCTCTTTGCGGCCGCGCGGCACTAACACCAGCCCGGCGGCAAAGGTCAAACCGATCGCCGCCCCGGCAACCCCGTCAAGAAAGGCATGCGCCACCGGGCTGCCGGCGATGCGCGCAAAACCTGCCGCCAAGCCGACGACGATGAACAGCGGTCCCGACAACAGCCCCAAGACCGCAACTAAGGCGCCCCACCCCCCGCGCAAGCGTTGCCCGACCAGCACCGTCAGATTGACGCCGGAGGAGCCCGGCACGACCCGGCTGAGCCCGACCCCGGCGAGATAGACCTGGTCGTCGATCCAATGCCGGCGCTGCACAATCGCGCGATAAAGCCAAGCCGCGGTGCCGCCACCGAAGCTGGTGATGCCGAGCCGAAAGAACGCCACGAAGATCGCCCAAAGGCCGACCTGCGCGATACCGCTTATTCGTCGTTGAGTGATTTCGGCCATGACGTCCCCCAGCCTACCACCACCCAAGGCTAGCCGGTTGTTCTCGGACGGGCGAGCCGGTTTACGCTCAATCCCCATTCGGAATTAAGCGATCTAAACATCGGGATGTCCCAATAAGAAATTCGCCTGGATCGGGACGCGATCACCAGCCGGCGGTAAGTCATCTAGATCCGCGACAATCGGAGCGGCTGACCTTTCATATCAAACTTAGTTCTGAAAGGTGTCGCCAAAGGCGTACTGCCACAACCCCAAAGTTCAGGTGATCGACAAGCGCGATAAACGCTGCGGGCGACAAAATATCACCCGATTGCAGGCATGCTTTCTGTTCAATGTCGTATGCAATCGACATCGAATTTGATTTCCGTCAGAGGCGAACACTTGAGGCACGCGTATCGTTTATGGGCAGAGGAGAGAATATGCCCATCGATAACGATCGAGGCTCACCGGGCGGAGATGTCGCCGAAGCACCGCCAGAAGCGCGCTCCATGCCCGAGAGGCCGCCCGAAGCACGTACGACACCCGCGAGGCAGTGGCAGCCGCCGGTCGACCGGTCTCCTGCATCGGAGCCGTCCGAGGTCGAACAAAGGGACCAAAGACCGCCGCGGCGCAGGCGTTGGCTGCGCTGGGTATTGTTCGCCTTGCTGCCGATTGTGCTGATCGTCGGCGCGTATTTCTACTTAGAGGGTGGCGCGTACATGTCGACCGACGACGCTTATGTCGAAGCCGACAAGGTTGGGCTTTCGACCGACGTTTCAGGTCTGGTCAAGGCGATCGACGTCAAGGACAACCAGCACGTCGTGGCGGGGCAGCCGCTGTTTCGGCTCGATCCATTGCCGTTTCAGCTCAAATTGGACCAGGCGCAAGCCCAGCTCGGCATGGTGCGAGACAATCTCGACGCGCTAAAAGCCAATTACCAAAACATGCAGGCCCAGATAGTACAGGCTCAAGACCAGATCGCGTTTAACCAGCGCCAATATAAGCGTCAGCAAATCCTCGCGAAGGAACAGTTCGCTCCGCAGACCGCACTGGACCAGGCTTGGATCAATTTGCGGACTTCTCAGCAAACGCTCGCTTCGGACAAGGCTCAGCTTGCGGCGATCATCGCGAATCTAGATGGGAACCCGAATATCCGGATCGAGCAGCATCCGCAATACCGCCAAGCTCTGGCGCAGCGCGACGAGGACGCCCGCGAGCTACGGGATACGGTAGTCAGGGCGCCCTATGACGGGACGGTAACGAACGTGCCCTCGCTGGAGCCGGGGATGTACCTGCCGGCCTCGACCACGGGATTTTATCTCGTCGATACCGACCGGGTGTGGGTCGAGGCCCAGCCCAAGGAAACCAAGCTGACCTATGTGCGGCCCGGCCAGCCAGCGACCATCACGGTCGATACCTATCCCGGGCGGGAATGGCACGGCACCGTCGAAAGCATCGCGCCGGCTGCCCAATCCGAGTTCTCGCTATTGCCGGCGGAGAACACCAGCGGCAACTGGGTCAAGGTGGTGCAGCGCCTTCCGCTGCGGGTGCACATGAACCTTCCCGAGAAGGGGACGCCGCCATTGCGCGCGGGCATGAGCGTCGAAGTCTCGGTCTATACCGGCCACAAGCGCGGCTTGCCGCATTTTCTGACCGCACTCTTCGGCGGTAGAAGCACAGAAAGCGGCTGATGGCGGCAACTGCAACCTCCTCCGCGGCGGCGAGCGAACCCAATCGCCTCGCGATCACTGCCGTGGTGGGGCTTGCCACAATCATGCAAGCGCTCGACACAACGATCGCCAATGTCTCGCTCCCCTACATCCAGGGCAGCGTCTCGGCCAACCAGGACGAGATCGAGTGGGTCTTGACCTCATACGTCGTCGCCGCGGCGATCATGACGCCGCCGACCGGCTATCTCGCCAATCGCTTTGGCGTCAAGCGGCTGTTCATGGTCTCGGTCGTCGGTTTCACGCTCGCCTCGATGCTATGTGGATTGGCGGATTCGATTGCCGAGATCGTGTTTTTCCGATTGATCCAGGGGGGGTTTGGCGCAGCCCTGGTGCCGCTGTCGCAGTCGGTGCTGCTTAACACCTACCCGAAAGAGCAGCAGGGCAGGGCCATGGCCTATTGGGGCATGGCGATCATGGTCGGTCCGATCATCGGGCCGATTCTCGGCGGCTGGCTAACCTATAATTACAGTTGGCGGTGGGATTTCTACATTAACGTGCCGATCGGCATTTTGACGTTTCTGGGGATGTGCTTTTTCCTATCCGAAACGAAAAAATCCAACGCTCGGCTCGACTGGTTCGGCTTTGCTACGTTAAGTATTGCCATCGGAGCATTACAGATATTGCTTGACCGCGGCGAGGAGCTCGACTGGTTCGGTTCTAAGGAAATCATCATTGAGGCGGTGGTTAGCGCCTCGGCCTTCTACATCTTTCTGGTGCATACATTTACGGCGAGAGCGCCGTTCGTGAACCCCAAGTTGTTTTACGACCGCAACTTTTCGGCTGGGATGCTGACCGTTTTTCTCGTCGGGGTGACCTTCTTTGCGCCCCTCGCTCTGTTGCCGCTCTATCTGCAGGATCTGATGGGCTATCCGATCATGACTGCGGGCCTGGTGATGGCGCCGCGAGGCGTCGGCACCCTGTTCGCGATGATGCTGGTGGGGCAATTGATCGGGCGCCTCGACACGCGGGTGTTGCTCGGCATCGGGCTCGTGCTGACCGCATGGGCAATGCGGGACATGACCCAGTGGACGCCCGACGTCTCGGCCTGGACCGTGGGGATCAACGGCATTATCCAGGGTGCGGGCATGGGCTTTTTGTTTGTCCCGCTCAGCACCGTCTCTCTCGCGACATTAGCGCCCGAGCACCGGACCGAGGGCGCCGGCCTGTTCAATCTCTCCCGCAATATCGGATCGAGCATCGGCGTCTCGATCGTCTCCGCTTTGCTGGTCAGCGAAACCCAGGTAAACCACGCTCAGATCGGGCAATACGTCACCTCGGTCAACCGCCTGTTCGCAGCCCCGACGATCGCGCATCTGTTGAGCCCGTTCACCGCCGCCGGGCGCGCCGCGCTCGACGCGACGGTCACCTTGCAAGCCCAGATCATCGCCTATATCGACGATTTCAAACTGCTGATGATCGTGACGATAGCCGCGTTTCCGCTGCTTCTTCTGTTTAAGCGGCCACCGCGATCGTCGGGTCGCGACGAGCCCCTACCCGCAGCTCATTGAGAGCGGCTTGAGAGTGCTCCTAACTCGCTGAGATCTCGGCGGCGACAGCGCGGGCGCGCTGGGCGGCGTCGCGCGCCATTTCGGCGCAGAGTCCGGTATAAGCGGTCGGGTCGAGCAGCGCGGTTATCGCTTCGCGGCCGAGATGACCGGAGACCCGCGGATCGGCGGCGAGCAATTCGGCAAATGAACGGTTTTCGACAAACGCTGCCTGGGCTGCGTCATAGACCACGTCATGGGCGTGCTGGCGTCCGATCGCGGCGCCAAGGTTCAGCATCACCGCCTCAGCCATGATCAGACCGCCGCCGAGATCGAGATTTTTGCGCATCCGTTCGGGATCGAGACGCAACCCGCCCAACACCTCGACCAGCCGCGCCAGCATGTCGCCCATCGCGATCGCGGCGCGGGCTTCTGCGGATTCCATTATGAGAACTCGTGGTGCGGTCAGCTTCATGCTCGGTTTGCATCGCTTCCAGCGCCAATGGCACGCAGCTGCGAATTTCCGCCGAAGCGGCGATGATGTCCTGGCACAGCTTGGGATTGCGCTTTTGCGGCATCGTCGAACTGCCGACCGTGCCGGGCGGGACCGGCTCCTCGACTTCGCCAAACTCGGTCTTCATCAAGGTGTAGATTTCGCGCGCGATCTTGCCGCAAGTCGCCGCGACAAGCCCGAAAAGGCAGATGTTTTCGGCCAAGTGATCGCCGATCGTGCGCGCCGGCACCCGCATCGGCAGCATGCCCAATTGGCGGCTTATCCCCTGCTGGACTTTCGGCCCCTGCGCACCGAGCGAGGCAAAGGTGCCGGCACCCCCGCCCAGCATCGCGACAAAGATCCGCGGAGCCGCCTGGCGCAAGCGTTCGACATGACGGATCATTTCGTCGATCCATACCGCGGGCTTGTAGCCAAAGGTTGCCGGCACCGCGTGCTGGCCGTGCGTGCGTCCGGCGATCGGCATGTCGGCGCCGCGCTCGGCAAGATCGGCCATTGCTTGCAACGCCTCACCGATCAGCCGCAGAAATGCTCGATGCGCCTGGCGCAAGACCAGGAGATCGCCGGTCTGGGTGATGTTCTGGGTTGTCGCCCCCCAATGCACCCAACCGCCATGTGGCTCGCCAACAACACGTGACAATTCCCAGACAAGCGGCACGATCGTGTGACCGGTGCGAGCAAAGCCCTCATCGATGCGGGCGCGATCGAGGAGCTCAAGCCGAGCCTTGGCCGTGATCGCTTCGGCCGCTTCTGACGGAATGATGCCGAGCTCGGCCTGCGCTTTCGCCAATGCCGACTCGACATCGAGCCAAGCCTGCCAGCGGTTTTCCTGGGCATAAAGCGCACGGATCCCCGGATCGGGTATACGCGCCGCGGTCGGCAATTCGTCTGTCATCGGTCCTCCCCCAATTCGCCAATGTCGTAGAGATAGTCTTATTTCAAGTGAGTCTCATGTCACCTCTCTGCCCTCGGCGGCGGAGAAGGCTGGGCCGTGCACGCCGCCCGGAGATTACCACCACTACACGCTGACCTTGATCGCGACCGACCTCGACCCCAAGGCGTTGCAGCCCGGCATGACCCGCGATGAGCTGTTCGCGGCGCTGAAGAGCCACACCAAAGGGGCCGCGAGTCTCATCCTGCGCTTTGATCACCCGGAGAGTTGAGCGGGCAGGCCGGCGCCGGCTTTAGCCCGGCAGCACCTGCCACAGTCGCCGGTGCAGGACTTCGATTGCGTGATCGTGACAACCCCGGCCTAATGCGCCATTCGCCTTTTCTTTGAGGGAAGACCGGTGCCGCGCGTCCTGACCGCCCGTTTTATGCACGAGACCAACACCTTCAGCCGGGTCAAAACCGACATGGTTCTGATCCGCCGCCGCGACTTCCATCTTGAAAACGAGATCCCGCAGGCCTTTCGCGGTACACGCTCGGCGCTTGGCGCGACCTTTGAAGCGGCCGACAAATACGGCTGGAGCCTGGTGCATCCGGTGTCCGCCAACCCGAACCCGTCAGGCGTCGTCACCGACGACGCGTTCGAGCAGATATCGGGCATGATCCTCGATGCGGCGGATTTGAAGGGGCCGATCGACGGCGTGTTGCTGCATCTGCACGGCGCGATGGTGACCGACAGCCTCGAGGATGCCGAGGGTGAATTGCTCGCCCGGCTCCGGCAAAAGCTCGGGCCCGAAATTCCGATCATCGCCACGCTCGATCTGCACGCGAACGTGACACAGCGGATGGCCGACAATGCGAACGCGCTGATCGCTTTCCGCACTTATCCGCATATCGACATGTACGAGCGCGCGTGGCAGGGGGCGGAACTGCTCGAACGCGCGATGCGGAACGAGATCCGGCCGGTGACCGTGATCGCACGCCGCCCGATGATCTACGGCCTCGACCGCGGCCGGCATCTGAGCCTGCCGATGGCTAATCTGCTCGCTCGCGCCGACCAGATCGAAAAGGACGGGGAGGCCTTGGCAGTCAGCATTTGCGCCGGGTTCAGCCGCTCCAACATCCGCGATGTAGGTCCCTCGGTCACCGTCACCACCGATCGCGCCGATGCGCTGGGCATGGCCATCGCCGAAAGCTTTATGGATTACGCCTGGGAGACGCGCGATTTCAGCAGCTTTTCATTGCTGTCGGTCGCCGAAGCCGTGGCCCGGGCAAAGGCCGGCAAGCCCGGTGACAAACCGCTTGTCGTTGCCGACTACACCGACAATCCGGGCGGCGGCGGGTATGGCGACGCGACCGCGTTCTTAAAAGGCCTCGTCGATGCCGAGGTCGAGCGCGTTGCATTCCACGCGATCTGTGATCCCGCGGCTGTCCAGGCGGGGATGCGCCCGGGGATCGGCGCCCGGACAACGCTGATCTTGGGCGGCAAAACCGACCCGGCGATGGGCGGCGGCCCGTTGGCGCTCGATGGCGAAATCGTCTGTCTGACCAACGGCAAGTTCGTCGCGTATGGGCCAATGGGCGGCGGCGTTGAGCGCAATTATGGCCCGTCGATGGTGTTCCGCGTCGGCGGCATCGATATCGTTGTGATCAGCAACAACGGGCAGGCGACCGATCTCGGCCAGTTCACCTCGCTCGGCATCGATCCGACCCGCTACACGACCGTCGCGGTCAAGTCGATGCAGCATTTCCGCGCCGCCTTCCAGCCGATTGCCCGCGAAGTCGTTCTTGTCGATACCGGCGCCCTGTGCTCCGAGGTCTACACGCCCGAACTTTTCACTAAGGTCCGACGCCCCGTCTGGCCGCTCGACACGATCGCCAGCCCTCGCGGCTCTTGACGGCTTTGCCTCTCGGAACCTGACCGCGCGGCATACGGTTTCCTGGTTACCGTTGGTTGCGAGCGCTGGCGGTGTGGCGAAGCATCGCGGTAGCGGGAAAGCGGGTCATGGATCAACGCGTACGAGATATCGGCGTCGGCGCAGATCGCATCCCGGCCGAAGGTCCTGCTCCGCTCGTCCAGAGTGACGCGGTTGCGGCGCCATCTCCGTCGCGCCGCTGGCGGGACATCGCTGTTGCGATCGTCAAAGGAATTTCACAAGACCGCATTTTCCTGATTGCCGCCGGCGTCACATTCTACGCGATCCTGGCGCTTTTTCCGGGCATCGGCGCCCTCGTCTCGATCTACGGTCTGTTCGCCAATCCCAGCACTATCGCTGCGCATCTCGATACCTTGTCGGGGGTCGCACCGGGGGGTGCCGTCGAGGTTATCCGCGATCAGCTGACACGCCTCGCACAGCAGAACGGGACCACGCTCAGTGTGGGCTTCGCCGTCAGCTTGGCGATCGCATTGTGGTTCTCCAACTCAGCAATGACTGGGCTTTTCGACGCCCTGAGTGTTGTCTATGAAGAAAAAGAACGGCGTGGGTTGTTGAGATATTACGCAACAACCCTACTGTTCACGGCTGGGGCTGTCGTCCTTGTTCTCGTATCGATAGCTATTATCGTAGCCATTCCCATTATTTTAAATTACATCCCAAATGCAAGCGTGACGGCGATATTGCTGGATATCGTGAGATGGCCGCTTTTGTTTGTGCTCGTCACCGTGGCCCTCGCTGTCGTCTACCGTTACGGCCCGTGCCGCGATTCACCTCAGTGGCGCTGGATAATTTGGAGCGCCGCGTTAGCCGCTCTTGTTTGGCTCGGCGTCTCTGCCCTGTTTTCGTGGTATGTCGCCAGTTTTGGCAGCTACAACAAAACCTATGGCTCGCTTGGCGCGATCTTTGGCTTTATGACCTGGATGTGGCTGTCGATGGTGGTTGTTCTGGTCGGCGCCAAACTCAACGCCGAATTAGAGCGTAACTTTCGCCGCTAGCGCAGACCGGTTAGCCCGCGATGTCGAGGCCGAGATCGAGGATTGGGGCGCTGTGCGTGATCCAGCCTGAGGAGATCAGATCGACACCGGTGGCGGCGACCGCGGCGACGGTTTCGGGGCTGATCCGGCCCGAGGCCTCGGTCACCGCGCGGCCATCGACCATCGCGACCGCGCGGCGCAGCGTCTCGGGGCTCATATTGTCGAGCAGCACCGCGTCGACCCCGATTTCGAGCGCCTCGGCGAGCTGATCGAGCGTATCGACCTCGAGCTCGATCTTGACGAGATGCCCGGCATGCGCGCGGGCGCGTTCGAGCGCCGGCTTGACGCCGCCCGCCAACGCCAGATGGTTGTCCTTGATCAGCATCGCGTCGTCGAGACCGAAGCGGTGATTGGCGCCGCCGCCCAACCGCACCGCCTCTTTTTCCAGGGTGCGCAGTCCTGGCGTGGTCTTGCGGGTGCAGACGATCTTGGCCTTTGAACCTTCGATCGCATCGGCCAGAGCGCGGGTCGCGGTGGCGACGCCCGACATCCGGCTCAACAGGTTGAGCGCGGTCCGCTCGGCGGCGAGCACTCCGCGCGCCGGGCCGGCGATGCGGGCGACCGCATCGCCGCGGACGACACGTGCGCCGTCTTCGCGCAGGCGCTCGATCCGCAATCCCGGCTCGACCAATTCGAAGGCGAGCAAAGCCGCGTCGAGCCCGGCGATGACCCCGGGCTGGCGCGCCGCGATCACCGCATCGACCCGCGCATCGGCAGGCACGATCGCGTCGCTGGTGATGTCGCCGGCGCGGCCCAGATCCTCCAGCAGTGCCGCGCGAACGATCGGTTCGATGATCAGCCGCATCGCCATCGCCGGTGCCCTCGCACGGAATCAGCCGACCGCCAGCATGCGCTCGACCGCCTGGCGGGCGCGGGCGGCGATCGTCGGGTCGACCGTCACCTCGTGCGTCATCGTTTCGAGCGCATGGCGGATCTTGGGCAAGGTGATGCGCTTCATGTGCGGGCACAGATTGCACGGCCGCACAAAGTCGAGATCGGGATATTGCAACGCAACATTGTCGCTCATCGAGCATTCGGTCAGCAGCACGACCCGCGCCGGCCGCTCTCTGCCGACATAATCCGCCATCGCCGCGGTCGAGCCGGTGAAGTCGCATTCGGCGACGACCTCGGGCGGACATTCGGGATGCGCCAGCACGACGACGCCGGGATGGCTTTCGCGCACGCTCCTGACATCTTCGGCGGTAAAGCGCTCGTGCACTTCGCAATGGCCCTTCCAGGCGATGATCTCGACCTTGGTCTGGGCCGCGGTGTTGCGCGCGAGATATTCGTCGGGAAGCATGATGACGCGCGGCGCGCCGAGCGCCTTCGACGATCTTCTTGGCATTGCCCGAGGTGCAGCAGATGTCGGACTCGGCCTTCACCGCGGCCGAGGTGTTGACATAGCTGACGACCGGCACGCCCGGATGGCGCTCGCGCATCAGCCGGATATCGGCGGCGGTGATCGAAGCGGCGAGCGAGCAGCCGGCCCTCAGGTCGGGGATCAGCACGGTCTTTTCCGGGTTCAGCAATTTCGCCGTCTCGGCCATGAAATGCACCCCGGCCAGCACGATCACATCGGCATCGGTGCGCGCCGCCTCGCGCGCCAACGCCAGGCTGTCGCCGACGATGTCGGCCACGGTGTGAAAGATGTCCGGCGTTTGATAGTTGTGCGCCAGCACGACCGCGTTGCGCTCCCGTTTCAAGCCGCAGGATTTCGCCGATGTCGTCGGCCATGACCGGCCATTCGAAAGGCGGAATGTGCCGCTCGACACGCGCATAGATCTCGGGCAAGGGCAGGGGGGTTGTGGATCGTTGGGCGGCGGTCTCCAGCACGTCTTTCTCCTTATGCTCATAATGAGCATTTAGTGGCTCCGGAAAAGCCGGGCGAACCGGCCCGGCCATTCCGTTATGCTGAATATGAGGATAAGTACCGTAATCGAACTGTCAAGATCCGATCGCCGGATAACCCCTCGCTTCACGCCACCCGGCTCCGCCGAAAATGCATTTGTCCAACGAGTGCGCTATTGAAGCGATCGGCGGCCCTCCGGCGCGATAAAGCAGGCTTAAATAGGAAGGAGCGACCATGGCACGGCTTCCCCCGATCACCAGCAAAGACCAGGTCCCAGCCCAGCACCACGCGGTCTTCGACAGCATTGTCGCAAGCCGGGGTGCAGTTCAGGGTCCGTTTACGATGTTCCTGCATTCCCCGGAGGTGGCTGGCCGCCTCGCCCATCTCGGCGCTTATGTCCGGTTCGAGGGGTCGCTCGACATGCGGGTGCGGGTCTTGGCGGCGATGACAGCCGCGCGCGAATTCGAGGCGGTTTATGTCTGGGGCGCGCAGACCGGCGGCGCCCGCCGTCTCGGGGTGCCGGAAGAAACGATCACCGCGATCCGCGAAAATCATTCGCGCGGGATTCCGCCCGAAGACGCGGAAATCGTCGAATTCACCCGGCAGCTGCTGCGCCGGCATCGCGTCGACGAGGCCGCCTTTAAGAAGCTCCAGGCTCGCCTCGGCAATGATGGCCTGATCCAGCTAACCACCGCTATCGGCTATTACAGCATGCTGGCGATGACCGTGAACGCCTGTGAATTGGAAGCCGCACCGGGCGCGGAAGTGCTCAAGGCGTGACGCGACAGGCCGGCTGATAGGGCGAGCTAGCGGCGCCGACGCCCTGCCGGTATATCTGGGGTATGCGCCGTTCGACGCGTTTCGGTCTCGCCGTGGTGATTGTGCTCGTGGTGCTGGCCGGCAGCTATGCCGTTTACTGGCGGATCGTGGCCGCCCAGATCCAAGATGGCCTCGTTGCCTGGCAGCAATCTCAGAAAGCACACAAGATTGACGCCACATGGGGAGCGCTAAGGATAACCGGTTTTCCGTTCGCGTTCCGCGTCGCAGTCGACGACGCAACGCTTCGCGAGCGCACCTGGAACCCGGCGCCGGAGTTGCGGCTGACCCATTTGACCGGCACGGCGCGGCCATGGAATTTTCATGATTGGGTTCTCGCTGCCCCGGATGGCTTCTCGGCCGATCTCGCTTCAACCGGCGGCCGACCGGAACTAAAGCTTTCGGTCAAGTCAGCCAAGGGAACGGTGGCAGTTGGCTCGCAAGGCGCCGCGTGGTTATGGGTAAGCGGACAGGACATCGCCGCCGAGGCCGCCGAAGCCGTCCCGATCAAATCGGCTGATGCGTGGATCACGCTGCCGGCAAAGCCGGCTGACAAGGATACCGACCCAAGCTTTGGGCTGGCGCTCTCCTTGCGGCAGGTTGGGGTGCCGGCGCCACCCCCGGAATTTACCAGGACAATCGACGAGTTGGCGGTCGGCGTCACGGTCAAAGGCGCTTTGCCGAGCGGAGAGCTGCCTCAAGCAGTCGCCGCCTGGCGCGATGCCGGCGGTACGATCGAGGTCGATAGCTTGCACCTGCAATGGGGTGACCTTGGCGTGTCGGCCAACGGCACGCTCGCCCTCGACCGCAAGCTGCAGCCGATCGCTGCACTTTCAAGCGGCGTCGAAGGCTTTGGCGCGATTCTCAATGCGCTGGTTGCCGCCGACCGCATGACCCCAGAGCAAGCCGCGATAGTCCAAATCGCGCTGACCTCGTTGGCCAAGCCCGGACCCGACGGCAAACCGCAGATCACCGCTCCGTTCACAATTCAAAACGGCAAGATCTATCTCGGACCGGCGCGCCTCGGTTCGGCGCCGAAAATTAACTGGGAATAGGGTTCGCGGAAGTTCAAACCAAACTTTTTGCGGGGTTGATGTGAAGGATCGAGCCGACAAAACTGGGCGCAATTCGGCGCCTTCCGCAAGACTTGAACAGCGCCGCGAAGCCGGCGTCGCGTGCCGTCGAGAGGTGTCGCTGGAGACGCTAGCCAAGTGGCAGCCGGCCGCCGATCGCCGGGATCCGGTCGATATCCTGATCGAGCAGGGCGAGACGCGCATCCCCGAATTGCTGCCGGTGCGTTACGCGCGGATGAAAGCAGACGCCTTCGCGTTTTTGCGCGGCGCGGCAGCGGTGATGGCGGCCGATCTTGGTTCGATGCCGGCCACCAGCTTGCGGGTTCAGTCGTGCGGCGACTGCCATCTTGCCAATTTTGGGGCGTACGCGTCTCCCGAAGGGAAGCCGGTTTTCGACATCAACGATTTCGACGAGACCTTGCCGGCGCCGTTCGAATGGGATGTCAAGCGGCTCGCGGCAAGCCTCGTCGTCTCCGGCAGGGTCGCTCGCATGCCCGAGCCCGACTGCCGCCACCTCGCTCGCCTCGCCGCCCGCGACTATCGCCGCAATATGGCGCGGCTGGCTCAGATGCCGCCGCTCGATGCTTGGAGCACGCACATCGATCTCGCCGGCGCCATCGCCGATGTCGATTCGGACAAGATCCGGCGCAATCTCGAAAAACGGCTTGCCACGATACTGAAGGGCGCGAAAGAACATTACGGGCTCGTTGAGCGGCATGGCGACACCTCACGGATCAAGGAAAAGCCGCCGCTCGTGCACCATCTGAGCCGCCACGAGCTGCACGCGAAAGAGGCCTTCGTCTCCTATGCCAAGTCGTTGCAGGAAGATCGGCGAGTTTTGCTTCAGCGCTATCATTTGCGCGATGTCGCGTTCAAAGTCGTCGGCGTCGGCAGCGTTGGCACATTCTGCGCTATCGGCTTGCTGATATCCGACGATGGTGCGCCGTTGCTGGGGCAGATCAAAGAAGCCCAGGCGTCAGTTCTGGCGCCTTATGCCGGCGCGTCCGAATATAGCAACCACGGTCAGCGCGTGGTGGTTGGCCAGCGCATGCTGCAGGCTGCGACCGACGTCTTTCTTGGCTGGACCGACACTCCGATCAACGGCCGCTATTTCTATGTGCGGCGGCTCAAGGATTTGCGCCTGGCGAATGTCGGCGAGCGGCTCGAAGCTGCCTTGCCGTTTTATGCAGCATTGTGCGGCCGCACAATGGCGCGCGCCCACGCCCGCGCCGGGGACGCGGTGGCGATCTCGGCCTATATCGGCGACGGCAACGATTTCGACAAAGCTATCGCGGAATTCGCGATCGGTTACGCCGACCAGACAGAGCGTGACTGGCGGGCTTTTCTCGGCGCGATCGAAGCCGGACGGATCACTGCGCAGGATCTATCGGCGGCGGCTTAACTCAGCTAGCCGTCCGGACCTGAAGCCGATGCGGCTGGCTTTGCTCGTGGCCTCGCGGGGAAGGAAGGGTCCTGAATCCCGGCGAGGTCCGAGTAGAAATTGGCTAGCAGCCATTGCCTTGGATCATAATGGCGATTTTCGGCATTTGTGTCCTCCAGAAACTTGCCGCGTTGCTGATTCGCGCGCCGTTCGTTTGTGGGTGCAAGGCCTGGTGGCGCCTGACTGTCCTTTCGTCTTTCCTATGCTTTGAAGCAGACCGACATTGAGTGTGGTGAGGACTGCAGTTGATGCTCGCTCGGCGGTTCATGATCCTCGCGGTGGTTATAGGCTTGTGGCTGCCAACAGATTGCTCGGCGACGGCCCTTGGGGCGTCTTCTGAGGAGATTATTTTCGTTATCGCTAGCGGCTGGCATACCGAAGTCGCGGTGCCGGAATTCGCGGCAAGTAATCCGTTAGCGAGCTTGGTTGCCGGTTTTCCTATGTCGCGATATTTGGTATTCGGCTGGGGGGCTCGGGATTTTTATATGGCGCGAGACCCCGGCTTTCGGGAATTGCTGCGCGCCGCGGTTCCGGGACCGGCGGTGTTGCTCGTCATCCCGCTCGCGGTCTCACCTTCTGCCTATTTTGGCGCCACCAACGTCTGGCCGGTAGCCGTTAGCCGCGAAGGCGCCGCTCGTCTCGCGCGGTTCTTGTCGGAGAGCACCGCCAAGGGTGCAAACGGCGCGCCGATCCGTGTCGGCAACGGCCCCTATCCGTACAGCGTCTTTTACGCCGCCACCGGAACCTACGACGCGTCAAACACCTGCAACACCTGGACGGCCGAAGCGCTGCGCGCCGCCGGCCTGCAGGTGACCGCTGCAGGCGTCGTCTTCGCAAACCAGCTTCTCGGCCAACTGCATCGCTAATCGTCGCCACCAGGGCCGCGGGTCGCCTCTACTTACGCTATCTCGTAGACGGCTACTTCGTCGGCGATGCCGCGCAGGGCGCGGTTTTGCGCCACCGGTTCAAGTCCGCGCGTGTGCAATAGGCTCGACGCCTGTGGATACGCTACCACCGGCCGGGTCGCCAGGATCGAGCGCTCGTCGGCCAAAGCCTGGACGCGCGCCGCAATATTGACCGTCTGACCGAAGTAATCCTGGCGATCGTTGAGCACAACTGCGAGGCACGGGCCCTCATGGATGCCAATCTTCAGCATCAGGTCCTGCCCTGTGTGTCCGTCGTTCAGATCACGCATCGCCTCGCGCATGCGCAAGGCGGCGGTAATGGCGCGGTCGGGGGTCGCGAAGGTCGCCATGACCGCATCACCGATGGTCTTGACCACGGCTCCCGCTTCGGCCGCGACGATCTCGTTCAACACCCGAAAATGAGCCCGAACCAAATCGAAGGCGACGAGGTCGCCCACGCGCTCGTAAAGTTCGGTGGATCCCTTCAAATCGGTGAACAGAAAGGTCAGGCTGGTGATCTTGAGCCGCTGGTTGAGGTCGATCGTGTCGGTGCCGTAGATGTCGCGAAAAACCTGGTTGGTCAGCAGCCTTTTCGCAGTCAGAAACGGGCGCCGCCGATGGAGCAATTCCTCGAGTTGTGCATTGGCCAGCCATAATCCCGGCAAGACGCGCATGTCGGTGCGATTTTCGAGCGACAGCCGCAATGGACCGGGATGAAGCTGGATCCGTTGCACCGGTGCGCGCAGCTTGTCGAAAACCAGGGAAAGGCTCTGGCGTTCGCGCGTCGGTTCGCCCTTTACATCGATGAACTGGCTGGTGTGCGTGACCGGATCGAGCAGGATCACGAACTCCGCCGGCAATTGCAAAGACAGTAGCGCCTTGTCGCCCGGCGGCAGTTCCATGGTCTCGAGTGTGATCTCCTCGATCACGTGGTCGAGATTGTCCGGTAAATCGATGCCCGAACCCCAAAAGATCTGCCGGAAGTATTCGCCGTAGGACAGTTCCTCAGGGTCATGCGCCGCGATCTTGCGCACCCGGCGGTTAACGGTAAAGGTGACCTCGACGATTTCGTCGAGGGTCGGCTCGTAATCCGCCGCGCACCACGCGCAGTGATATTCCTGGCGATCGACATTCTTTAATGTCGGCGCCGCTTCGAGCACACCGCTGCAGCTCGGGCACAGCACGTTCCAGGACAGCTCGAAAAGGCCAAGACGCGCGGCATGCAGAAAAGCCGCAATCGCCCGCTCTTCGTCGATCCCGGTCTTGGCGGCGAAATCGATCACATTGATGCGGCTGAGCTGGTGGTCCGGCGCGTCGCGGACCAGGGTCTCGATCGCGTCTACCGCGCCCGGATCGGCAGACTGTCGCAACAGAGCAAATAGAGTTTTGGCTTCGCTCATGGCCAGATCCTGTGCCGGCTCGCGGGTAGGGTCAGCCCCGGCGAGCTTCAAGCGGGGCAGAACTTGTCTTACCGACGACCGCTCCCTTATCGCGTTCGCGCCATCGCCGGGTCGATCATACTACCAGTAATTTGGTGACGAATTGGGTACGCACCAGCGCTGCCTTCCGCCACCTGCTGCCATCGTGCTGTCAGCATTATCGGTTATAACCGCTTATGAGACGCGCCGACCGACTGTTCCAGATTATTCAGATCATGCGCCGCACGCCTGAACCGATAACGGCCGAGGCGCTCGCCGCCGAACTGGAAACCTCCAAACGCACCGTTTATCGCGACATTGCAGACCTCATCGAGCAGCGCGTGCCAATCAAGGGCGAGGCCGGTGTCGGTTACGTCCTGGACGCGGGGCTGGACCTGCCGCCTCTGATGCTGACGCCTGACGAGATCGAGGCTGCTGTGCTCGGCGCGCAATGGGTCGCGCGCCATAGCGACCCGGCGCTGGCGCGCGCGGCCCAGGATCTGATCGCCAAGATCGGCGCTGTCGTGCCCGAGAGACTTCGACCCTATGTGCTCGAGCCGGCGACCGAAACGCCGCCGGCGCGGAGCCTAGCCTCCGATGGCATCGACATGGCGCGGCTGCGCGCACAGATCCACGCGGGCCGGAAAATCGCGCTGCGCTATCGCGACGAACAGGGCCGCGAGAGCGAGCGGGTCGTGTGGCCGGTGACAGTCGGCTATCTGGAGACCGTTCGCCATTTGATCGCATGGTGCGAATTGCGCCAGGATTTCCGAAGCTTCCGAACCGACCGGGTGAGCGCGGCCGGGTTTCTCGACGAGCGCTACCCCGAGCGACCGAGCGCTCTCCGGGCGAAATGGCGGCGGACGTTCGACCGCGTCCGAACGACGAACGGCTAGCGGTTCTCGCTTTTGCGAGAACGCCGTAATGCGGGCTATTCGGCGGCTTCGGCTTGTTTTACCGGAAGCGGCTCGGTGCCGGTCCAGGGATGTTCGGCAACGTCGAACAGGATGCCCTCGGGGCCGTAAAATTTGACCTCAAAGCCGCCGATCCGCTCGGCTTCAGCCTGGTCCATGAAGTGCTTGCCACCGAGGCTCTTAAGCTTTTTGCCGGCCTCATCGACGTCTTCAACGAGTATCCCGAAATGATGCAGGCCGGTGTAGTCCATGCCGCGGCCGAGCTGGTCGGTCTTGAACCGCAGGATCGCCAGATCGATCGTGCCGTCGCTGAGATGATGGCCATAGGCAAGCGGCCCGTCATTGGAGCGAACGATCTTGAAGTCAAACGCTTTCACGTAAAAGTCCGCCATCGCGTCCGGGTCTTTGGCGGCAATGGCGATGTGGCGCAATTTGGCCATCGAACTCTCCTTTTAGGTGTTGTTATTCAGCCGCCTCTTTGACCGGCTCGGGCAAGGGCTCGGCGCCGGCCCAGCCATGCTCGGCGATATCGAACAAAACCCGTTCCGGGCCATAGAATTTCTTTTCGAAATAGCCGGCTTGGTGGCCGCCTTGACCCTGGTCGATGTAATGCTGGGCGCCGAGGCTTTCGAGTTTCTTGGAGAATTCGTCGACATCCTCGACGAGAATCCCGAAATGATGGATGCCGCGAAAATCCATGCCCTTGCCGAGCTGGTCGGTCTTGAATTTGAGGATCGCCATGTTGAGCGTGCCGTCGCTCAAAAACACGCCATCGGCGAGCACCCCGTTGGGCCGGCCAACCTCGACGAAATCGAAGGCCTTTTTATAGAACTCGGCCATTGCTTCCGGGTCTTCGGCGGCAATAGCGATATGACGCAGCTTGGGCATGGGCGACTCCTCGCGTTTGAGTTGGAGCACCCTAGCACGACCGCCATATCATTTCGAAGCGCGCAATAACGTTTCGGGGCCGATCTCGGCCAAAACCCGGGCCATGTTCTTGCCGACCCGGCCCAGCGCCTCGTCCCACGAGAACAGCGCGAAGCGGTCGAATTCGGGCAACACGGTTCCCGTGGGAAGCGTAAAGCTCGAAACGCAAGTGAGGGACTTCGGATCGGGCAGGGCAGGGGGCGTCCACGCGAACAATGCCAAATCCTTGCCGCGCAGATAGGCATGGACCCCAAGCGGGGTCAGCGCGTCCTTGGCGACTGAAAGGCCGGTCTCCTCGCGCAATTCCCGGGCTGCTGCAGTGACAAAGTTTTCGCCCGGCTCCGCTTCGCCTTTCGGAATATCCCAGCGCGGCGAACGGGTCGCGTGACCCAATAGAAGCTGGTGGCCGTCACTGACGACGACCCCGCAGCTCGTTCTGACACTTTTCACGGTAGGTCGGGTTTCATGGCACGCCGGCGCCGCCACTGGTTACGCCGCCGTAAAACCCGCTCTCCCGGTCATGCTCGGAATTGGCTTGGCCGCTGTTCTCGGCGCAGCCGGCGAGCAGTAGCAACAGCGCAACCAGCACCGCCGCCCGATGTGCGGTGCGGCGTCGAATGTGCCTGGAATATTCGGCCATCCTCGCTCCCAGCCGTTTCGTCGATGTCCAGCCGTTTCTTCGATATTATGCCCCGAACGGGGATTTTCGGAGAACTGATGTGGGTGTCGAAACGCGAGCCTATCGGCCGCTGATTATCGGACGCCGCGGCGCGGTCGCGGCCAATCATCCGCTCGCGGCACAGGCCGGCCTCTCGGCGTTGCGCGCCGGCGGCAACGCCGTCGACGCCGCGGTCGCAACCGGGATCGTCCTTTCGGTTGTCGAGCCGATGATGTCGGGTCTCGGCGGCGACGCCTTTTATCAGGTGTTCGATGCCGCTGCCGGCCGCGCAATCGTGTTCAACGGCACCGGGCCAGCACCGGCGGCCGCAACCCCCGAGCGTTACGCCGCCGGCATTCCGCGAACCGGCCCATTATCGGTGTCGGTGCCGGGTATGGTCTCCGCGCTCGACCGGATGCACCGGCGTTTTGGCCGGCTGCCGTGGCGCGATCTGTTTGGCGAAGCGATCAATTATGCCCGCGACGGGTTTGGCGCCACCCGCGCCTATTGCCATTTTGCCGAGGAATACCGCCCGACTTTGCTGGTCGATCCGCGCACGACCGCGCTGTTTCTTGACGATGGTCGGCCGCCGGCATTGGGAAAGGCGATTGTGCAGCCGGATCTCGCCCGCACGCTGGAAGAAATCGCCGCAGACGGCGCCGACGCCTTTTACCGCGGTCGGCTCGCGCGCCGGATTGCGGCCGGCCTCAAGGCTGCCGGCGCCCTGGTCGGCGAGGACGATCTCGCCGAATTCATCGCCGAGGACCAACAGCCGGTCGCGGTCGATTATCGCGGCTATACCGTGCTCGAAGCGCCGCCCAATTCAACCGGATTTGTATTGCTGCAAGAGCTGAAAATTGTCGAACATTTCGATTTCGCAAGCATGGGCTTCATGTCGGCGGACTGGGTGCACGCTCAAATCGAGGCCAAAAAGCTCGCCTTTGCTGACCGCGAGCGTTGGGGCAGCGATCCGCGCACCTTCGACCCGCCCTTCGACCGGCTGTTCTCCGCAGAATACGCCGCCGAACTCGCCGCCCGGGTCGACATGCGCCACGCAGCACCCATTGCCCACGCGCAAGACGCCGCCGGCGATACGACCTATTTCTGCACCGCGGACGGGGAGGGCAACGCTGTCTCCGGCATTCAGAGCATCAACAGCGGCTTTGGCGCGGGAATCATCGCGGGCGACACCGGCATTCTGATGAACAACCGCATGGCGTATTGGCATCTCGAACCCGGCCACCCGAACCGGCTCGTCCCAGGCCGTCGCGTGCGCCACACGATGAACCCGCCAATCGTGCTCAAGGACGGCAAATTATGGTGCGTATTTGGCACGCCCGGCGCTGACAATCAGGTGCAGGTCAACCTTCAAGTGCTGACCGCGATGATCGATTTCGGGCTTGATCCGCAACAAGCCGCCGAGATGCCGCGCTGGAGCTCGCATGTCTCCGGCCAATACGCGAACTGGCCGCATCAGGGCCCGAGCGAACTCGTCATCGAACATCGCTTTCCGGAGGAGGTGCGCCGCGAACTCGCGCGCCGCGGTCATTTGCTCAACACGGTCGGCGATCTCGACGGCCCGTGCAGCATCGAAATCATCCGCCGTGACGCGGTGAGCGGCATGCTGCTCGCCGGCTCCGACCCGCGCCGCGACGGCTGGGCCGCCGCATGGTGAGATGACTGCTTAGCGAGAGGACACTGCGGTCGGATGTCGGACTCGATCGATGGCGGCTGACCTAATTTTGTGCCGCCCGACGGGATTGGCGCACCTCGAAGGCTACCACCGGTAAACATCGCTGCGTTCCGGTTCGGTGATTCCTATAATAGAGGATTGATTTCGCACGGAACCACTCTGACAAATTAATCGTACGCAAGACATCACCCCGTGCAAAACGAGGAGATCAAGCAAGATGAACAAACTTCCCTCAGACAATCCCGATCAAAAGCCACAACCAACAGAAAGAGAGACGATCGATCACTTGGTCGAGCACGTATTCGATCCTGAAAGCGCGGAAAAGCAGCCGCAGCAGCCAACGACCGACAGCGGCGCTCCAGTTGAAGAGCAGGTACGCAAGGAGTGGGACCCGAAAAAACAGGGCGGGTTGCCGATTTTTTTAGCGGACGTTAACATTCAGATTGAGAACGGAGAGCGGCTGTATTGACGCCGAGGCGGGCGTGGGGGCGTGTCACAAATACCCACGCGTAGTGTCGCACTCACTCGCATCGCGGTGACGCGGTGATCCAGCGAGCTGTGGACGCTCGCCGGAATCCAATTTGCAGCAGATTACAAGGCTTCTTCTTTGACTGGGGCGAGGTCTAACCGGTCCATCGCAAAGCTTATCGCTTCGTTCCAGCCGCGGCTGCGGATGTCGATCTGCACCTCATCCGGGCCGAGATACTTTAGGTTGACCGCGTCGCCCATCGGGGTTGTTTCGGCCCGTTCGGTTTTCGGGATCGGAACCGGCTTGAAATTCGCCGCTTCGAGTTCTTTCGCTTTTGCCTGCTCGTCATCGACATAAAAGCCGATGTGGTGAATGCCACGGATGTCCGAGGTTTGCCCCGGTCCAAGTTTGGGTGCGCCTGGCTCGCCATGTTTAAGAATAGCGAAGTAAATATAGCCATCGCTGAGCCAAACACCCTTTTCACCACTGTCGCCGGGCCGACGGTACAGTTCGGTCAGGCCGAAATGTTCTTTGTAAAATTCTGCTGTCTTTGCGGGATCGTCAGTCACGAGTGCGATATGCCTGATTCGCGCCATCTGCCATCTCCCTAAGCTTCTGCACTTGTCAACAGTGCAGATGTCGCTGTGTAGGCTCCCGCGCGCGCAACCGTCAAGAGCACACCGCTCTATCGCAGTTTGTCGAGAGAGGGCCGGCTGGTCTGCAACACGATTACCCGGTCGCCATTAAGGAACCCGGAAGATCAGCCTTCCTCGGAACCCAACAGCTCGCGCTGAATCACCGCGCGCAACGGCGGCAGGTCGATCTGCATCCCATACTTGTTGCTCGTCCACATCCTCATAGTTATCGCCGGCGAGCTGCGTCGGGCCGGCGGCGACTTTCGCGCCGCCTACCCGGCATATCAGGCGCGGCTTAAGCCGTTCATCGATCGCACGCGGCGGCTGGCGTTCGGTTTCGCCCGCCAGCTCGCTCCCCGGACCGAGTTCGGACTGTCGGTTCGCAACGCGCTGAGCCGACTGCTGGATGTCCCGCTCGCCGGTGATCTGATGATAAGGCAAATGTTCGCAGATCGCCTCGAATTGCCCGAATACGGCTGAGCGCCCTGTGCTCAGCCCTGGGGATGGCGATGATAGGCGCGGCAGATGAGGCGGGCGCGATCGGTGATCTGCGGCCGGATATGCGCCGGCATTGGCGTCGACTTGCTGGCCCGTTTCCAATCGGGCCCGGATACCACCTCGGGCGAGGTCAGGTGATAGAGTGCCACGTATTTCGGATGGCCCTCGGCGCGAAAGCGGCGCGCGCTCAACACCCCCGGCACACGGGCCAGCGCCGGCACGTGCTCGGTGTCGTACCAGGCGTTGAATTCGGTCTCGTGCGCTGGGGCCGGGGTCATCGCCACCAGCAGCAAGCCGCTCGCACCGTGCGGCGCGGTGGCGTCGCCGGGCAGGATCTGCTCGCCCTCGAACCGTGGCAACAGCCGCCGGCATTTCGCGGTCACCCGCTTTGACCATGGCGACAAATTTTCGCCGCCGATCGCGCGATAAGCAGGACTTTGCAGAACCGAAAGGCTCTCGAGATCGTAGATCGCGACCGAATGGCGGTCGTTCTCGGTGCCGATCCAGCGCTGCAAGGTCAGAAATCCCGGTACGCGCTGACGCTCCGGGATGTGTTCTAAGTCATACCAGTCGTTGAATTCCTCTTGGGCGACATTGGAAAAATCAAATGCCGCGATCAACAGACCGTTGGCCATTCTGGCTTCCTCCGCTGATGAGGGCGGAATCCTACCCCACGATTGTCTGCGGCCCAAGCGATTCAGCCATCGCCACAGCGGGCGATCGCCGCTGTGATCAGCTTCGCCGCGTCATCGGCTTCCACCCAGTCGCCGACCTTGACCCATTTACCGGTTTCCAGATCCTTGTAGTGGCTGAAGAAGTGGGCAATCTGGCTGCACAAATTGGGCGGCAGATCGCGATACGAGCGCACGTCGACATAATACGGATGGAGGTCATCGACCGGAACGGCGACGATCTTTTCATCCGGCCCTTTCTCGTCCTCCATGATCAGGGCGCCGACCGCGCGACAGCGCACTACGGCTCCCGGCACAATAGCCGCGGTGCCGACGATCAGCACGTCGATCGGGTCTCCATCCTCGGCCAAGGTGTGGGGAACAAAGCCATAATTACCTGGGTAATACATCGCGGTGTTGAGAAACCGGTCGACCATCAGCGCGCCCGATTCCTTGTCGAGCTCGTATTTGACTGGCTCGCCGCCCTGCGGGATTTCGACAACAACATTGATGTCAAAGGGCGGCGCCCGGCCGACCGCGATCTTGGACAGGTCCATGACATTATTCCCGCTCGAGGCCGACGCACTGCGCTCAGGGCGCCATGCCCTTGTCTGCCAGTTCGCGCAATGCCTTGTCGCTCTTGGTCCGGTCGAGCCCCATCGCGTTCATGACGTGCGGCGCCTTGGTGAACTGAATATCGCGATATTCGACGACTTCGACCCGGTTGCCCCAGGGATCGAGAAAATCGAGAAACTGCCCCGGCAGCAATTCGCCGCCCGCCGCTTTGACCAATTCGCGTACCCGCGAGCGATCGTCGACCACGAGGCCGAAATGCCGGCGCTGGTCAGGGCTTCTGCCGCTATTCTGCATCAGATTGATGAATTGGTCCCCAAGCTCGATAAAAGCGTTGCCGGGCCGCTTGGCGCGCAGCGTGAAATCGAAAATCTTGCCGTAAAAGGCCAGGGCTTCTTCGATATCGCCAACTTCGAGCGCCACATGATTGATGCCAACAAGCCGCGGCCTCTCGCCGGCGGTCTGCTGCTGGGTGTTATCGGCCATCCCGTCCTCCTGCTGATTGCTGTGGCTACGAGCAGTTATATCGGGCGCAATTTGCCGAGTGCGATCCCGCCCCGCCGAATTGGCCGGGTCACGACTCGTTAAAGGCGCGGTGAGCGACGCCGCCGATTGGAGTGCAGCAATCGGACGCTATAATCGGCGCCGGTTCATTTTGAGGAATGCGGAAATGTCGGTTGATCTGACGGTCGAGGGTGCTGTCGCCAAGGTCGTGCTGAACCGCCCGGAAAAGTTGAACGCGCTCAGTGTCGAAATGCGCCAGAGCCTGTGCGACCATTTCGCCCGGTTGCGCTATGACGACTCCGTCCGGGTCGTGGTCGTAACTGGGGCAGGGAGGGGGTTCTGCTCGGGCGCCGATGTCGACCGCATGGCCGGCCAGCAGCACGATTTGCGTGGCGGGCGTCAGCGGCTGCAGCGGGGCGGTCACACCTTTATCCGGGCGCTGCACGCGATCGAGAAACCAACAATCGCCGCGGTCCGCGGTCCGGCGGTCGGCATCGGCTGGAGCATCGCCCTTGCCTGCGATCTCGTCGTTGCGTCGAGGACCGCGCGTTTTTCACAGATCTTCCGGCGGATCGGGCTTGCCCCGGATGGTGGCGCGATTTGGTTCCTGACCCGCCGGCTGGGAATGGCGAAAGCCAAGGAGCTGGTGTTTACCGCTCGGTTTGTCGAAGCGGAGGAGGCACTAGCCCTGGGTCTCATCAACTATATCGTCGACGATGACCAGCTGATCGCCAAGACCGAAGAATTGGCCGCCGATTTGGCCGAGGCGCCGACATTTGCTCTCGGTCTGGCGAAAAAGCTGTTTCACGCCGCGGTCGGCCCGAGCCTCGAGGACTATCTCGATCTCGAAAGCCTGGTTCAGCCGCAATTGCACATGACTGCCGACAACGCCGAAGGGGTCGCCGCCTTCCGCGAAAAGCGGTCGCCCAAATTCACCGGCCGCTGATCGGGAGGCGTCCCCTCGACGAGGCGGAGTTACGCGCTGAGGTTCAGGCCGAGCTGGCCCAGCGCTTCCTTAATCTCGTCCAATCCGTTACGCCCGATCATGGGCGTGCGCAGCACGTCGGCCTCGGTCTTTCGCACCAAGTCAGCAATGTGCGCGATGCTAGCGGTCATAAGAGCATCGGTTGTGCGTGCCGAAAGGTTGAGGTCCCTCACTGGTCTCTCTAGCGCCTGATCTCGCTTAACGACTTCCTCGATGCGTTTCGGGTCGACGCGGATTTCGACCCCGGCTCGTTCCTGCTGGATCACCATTGGCGAGCGCGAGTTGCGGTTGCCCCAGCCCCGATTTCAGCGCCTCCGAGAGTTCGGCCAATGCCAAATTGGCGATCCGCATCGGCACGTTGAAGTCGCGGCCCAATTGGGTAGCGAGCGACATATCTTTGTGGGCGAGCCGCAGCGCAAAGGCGGCGGGTTCATAAGTGCCCGGCAGAAACTGGTCGATCAGACCGTCAAAGGTGCGGCGTCTTCCGCTCGCACCCTCGCGCACGGCTTCCCACAAAGCTAATGGTTCGACCCCGGCCTTGACCCCGACAGTAAACATTTCGGCAAGCGCGGTCTGGATGCAGTAGCCGGCGCCGTTATGCACTAGTTTGGCGACCGAGCCGGCGCCGATCGGGCCGACATAGCGGGCCTTGTCGCCCATCACGTCGAGCACGGTCTTGTAGCGGTTGAAGATTTGTTCGTCGCCGCCGACCCACAACGCCAGCTTGCCGGTCCGGGCGCCGCGCGGCCCCCCGCTGACCGGCGAGTTGAGCATATAGACGTCACGTTCGGCAAAGGCGGCGTTGATCCTGCGCACGACTGTCGGCGAGTTGGTCGACAGGTCGAAATAAGCTTTGCCGCGGCTCATCCCGCTTAGCAAGCCGTTGTCGCCCAGCGCCACCGCTTCGACCTCGGGGGGACCGGGGAGCGAGGTGAAGACGACCTCGGAGGCCTCGGCTACCGCGCGCGGGCTGTCGGCCCATTGAGCGCCCTTCGCGAAGTACGGCTCGGCAGCGGCACGGCGAAGGTCGTGGACAACCAACTCGTGTCCGGCCTTTTGCAGGTTCGCGGCCATGCCCGAACCCATCATCCCCAAGCCGATAAATCCGATTTTCATCTCGCCCTCCCAGGATCAGTCGCGGGTGTCGGCCGCGGTTTATTTTTCGAACACGTCCTTGGCGACGAGGGCCGCTGTCATGGCCGCCGGCCAGCCGGCGTAGAAGGCGAGATGGGTTATGACTTCGCTCAGCTCGTTCTTGGTCAGACCGTTGTCGAGCGCGCGCTGCAGATGCCCGACCAGCTGTTTCTCCCGGCCGAGCGCGATCAAGGTGGCACAAGTGATCAGGCTGCGATCGCGCTTGGAGAGACCCGGACGCTCCCAGACCTCGCCGAACAGAACCCGTTCGCTGAGGTCGATCAGGCCGGGAACGATGTTACGAACCTGGTCGCGAGCCGATGAAGGTTGCGATTGCGCCATTGTTTTCTCCTTTTGGGATCAAGCGGTTTCCTGCCGCCGGCAGCCTAGCACGCGGCCTCGACCGCCGGCCAGAATTTACCGGCTACCGGCTATCAGCGCGCTATGGGCGGCGTAGACAAGCTACGGCCATTGCGGTCGAGTTATCGCGCTATCCCCGCCAGACTAACGCGGATCGACATTCGTTGCCGGGTGCTCGGCAGCCATTTCGTGATAATGCTCGCGTTGCTTTTCACGCCACGCGGTGCGTTCTGCGTCGTCGATCATACCATCGTGATTGGCATCAATCTGGTCGAAGCGGGCACGAAATAGCCGGTCGCGCTGATCAACCGGCATCGCCGCGAGCCGATCGTAATACGCTTTGCGCCCCTCTAAGCTCGTCTTCTCGGCTGCCGACAAATCGGTTGCCGCAAGCGCCCGCGTCAGTCGTGCGCGGCGCTGGGCGATGTCGTTCACACGGAAGTCGCGATATTCATCGAAGGTGATCAGTTGCGGAGCAACCCGTTCCAGTGGCGGTTGGTTGGCCGCTATCTTTGGGGTCGCGGTTTGAGTGAGGGTCGGCGCCGCGTTCTGGGCCGGTACCGTGCGCTGCGCGGTCGCCGGTAGATGCCATAAGGCGGCGCCGAAAAGGGCGGTGCCGGCGGCGATCAGTGTCCATCGTGTCATTGTATGCCCCTCTATGTTCATGACCCGTTCACTATAGAACAAAAGAGGATCACAATTTGCAAGCGTTTTTTTCGCTCGGACTCTCCAAAACGCTGTAAGAGCGGTCGGCGTTAATTATCCGTGAACCCGGCGAAAGCGCGGGGCAGGCGGCGGATGTCCTGGATCAGTTCGCGCGGCAGGTGGCCGGGCGCTTCCGGATTGGCGCGGGCATTGATCGCATCGGCGAGACCGCCAAAGCGTTGATCGATCGCCTTGGTGATCTCGTCCCAGCGCCCGACCGCGGCAAAGAGATGGGCGACATCGTCCGGCACTTCCTTGGCCATATCGGCCCATTTGCCCTGACGCACCAGCGCATTGAGCTTGTGCCCGAGGTCTTCGAGCCCGTGGGTTGCCAGTACCGGATAATAGGCCGGGGTCGAGCCATAAAATGCCACCCGCTGCCGCACCCATTTGAACATGCGCGCAACGGTCGCCTCATCGGGCCCGGTGGCAAGAAAACCGCCGCCCGAAATCTCGAAATTTTCGCGGCGACGCCCTGCTTTGGCGAGCCCGGCGGTGAGCCGCGGCATCACCGCTTCCTCGACATAGCGCCGGGTGCAAAACCCGTGCAATTTGACCCCGTCGCATTCCTCGCCGGCGACCCTCAGCATCGCCGGGCCGACAGCCGCGATCATTACCGCGGGCGCCGGTGCGTCGATCGGCTCGGGCGTGAAGTTCGGCGTCATCAACGTGAAATGGTAATGCTCCCCCTCGTAAGAGAGCCGCTCGCCGGTTTTCCAGCACTGCCAGATCGCGCGCAATGCCTGAACATATTCGCGCATGCGCGGAGCAGGGGGCGTCCATGGTACCGAAAACCGGCGCTCGTTGTGGGCGCGCACCTGCGAGCCGAGCCCGACGACAAATCGGCCACCCGTCGCCCCCGCGAGATCCCAGCCGACTTGGGCCACCGCCATCGGCGAGCGAGCAAAGGCGATCGCGACCCCGTTATGCAACTCGATGCGCTCGGTCACGGTGCCGGCGATCGCCAATGCTAGGAACGGGTCGTGCTTGTTCTCCATCGAGACGACGCCGTCATAGCCATCGGCCTCGATGGCGCGCGCGGCGGCCGCGACCTCGCGCAGGTTTTCTTGCGGCAGTGTCGTGAATACCCGCATTTTGCTTCTCCCGGCGCCACTATGCCGGCGGGGAGCGGCGCGCGCCAAAGATCGCGGTGCCGACCCGCACATGCGTCGCACCAAACCGGATTGCGGTCTCGAAATCGGCGCTCATGCCCATGCTCAGGACGTCGAGGCCGGTACGCCGCGCGATCTCGCGCAGCAGCGCGAAATGCGGCGCCGGCTCTTGGTCGAGCGGCGGTACGCACATCAGTCCGACAATCGGCAGCCCGAGCTGATCGCGGCATTCGACCACGAATGCATCGGCGGCTTCCGGCATGGCTCCGGATTTTTGCGGCTCCTCGCCGGTATTTACCTCGATCAGGCAGGGCAGCCGGCGACCCGTCCGCTCCATCTCGCGGGCGAGGGCGGTCGCGAGCCTCGGCCGATCGACAGTCTCGATGACGTCGAACAGAGCGACGGCATCCTTTACTTTGTTGGTCTGCAACGGGCCGATCAAATGAAGGGCAAGATCGGGGAACGAATTGCGTAACGCAGGATATTTTGCTTGCGCTTCCTGCACCCGATTTTCCCCGAAGAGCCGATGACCCGCAACCAACGCTTCACGCACCGCGGCGGCGGGCTGCGTCTTGCTGACGGCGACCAGCGCCACGCTTCCGGGCGCCCGTCCGGCGGCCCGCGTCGCGGCCTCGATGCGGGCTTGCACGGCGACGAGATTGCCGGCAACAACCCTGTCGATCACCTCTTCCATATCAGCTCCGTTCCTGGCAAAAGCGTGGGTGCCCGCTCCGGCCGCGGGCGAGCCCATCTGCCGGGGGATTGCCGGATGTCAGTTGCTCATTACCGCTCTTCGGTCATCTTTGCCGCAAGTCTTTCGTTGCTGCTGGTTGCATGCTCGCTGCAGCCAGTCTCTTACTCCCTCACCCAGACGAGTGCGCCCGCGACTTAAGCGAATGCGCTCGCGACTCAGGCGGACGCGCGGCTAGCGAGTTCCGCAGGCTCGCCCGAGAATGCCGCGAACATCAAGACGGCCGCGAACACTTCGGACGACATCGATACCGAAGCGACAATCTGGACGGTGCTGGGTCTGGCAAAAAAGCCGTCGGAGCATCCGCCCGGACCGCATACCGGCAGCACCGTCAGCCCGATCTTGTGGCAGGCGGCGCTCGACACGCTGAGCTTTGTCAAATACAGCACTCAGGACCCGTTGACCGGCGAACTGGTCACCGATTGGTACTCGCCGCAGGGCAAACCCAACGAACGCTATAAGATCGACGTCTTTGTATTGGCGCGCACGGTCCGCTCTGACGCGGTGGCGGTGACTGTCCGGCGCGAGGAGCTCTCGCCGACCGGCGAATGGAAAGAAACCACAATCGCGCGGAAAGTCGAAGACGATCTCGAAACCGCGATCCTCAGGCGGGCAGGGCAGCTCAAGCGGGAGTGGAAGAAGGCCTACGCCGAACAGTAACGCCCCATCCGGCGGCCTATTAAGCGCCGCGTTCCTGGCAGAATAGAGGCGCAATCAATGGAGCCGCCTCAGGGTGCAGCCGAGGGTTGCGGGGTATCCGCGGGCTGCCGCACACTATATCTATTCAGAGCGCCTACAGGCCGCGGCAGCGGCGCTGGCGGCGTCGTACCACGATGAAAGATCTACCTCAGTGATGTCGCGTTACAATTTCCGAGAAACTGAAACCAAATGGCAGCGGATATGGCGCGAGCAGCGAGTGTTTGAGGTCGAAGCGAAACCTGGTACGCCAAAGTATTATGTACTCGAAATGTTTCCCTATCCCTCCGGGAAGCTGCATGTCGGCCATGTCCGCAATTACACGATGGGAGACCTTGTCGCTCGCTACCGCCGCGCGCAGGGCTTCAACGTGCTGCATCCGATGGGCTGGGATGCGTTCGGCCTCCCGGCTGAAAACGCAGCGATTGCCGAGAAGATTCACCCGGCTGTCTGGACCCGGCAGAACATCGCGACGATGCGCGGCCAACTGCAACGAATGGGCTTTGGCTATGACTGGTCACGCGAGATTGCCGCCTGCGACCCGGAATATTACCGGCACGAGCAGAAAATGTTTCTCGACTTCCTCAGGGCGGGGCTCGCCTATCGGAGGGAAGCGTGGGTCAATTGGGACCCGGTCGAAAACACCGTCCTTGCCAACGAGCAGGTCGTCGACGGTCGCGGCTGGCGTTCGGGAGCGGTCGTCGAAAAGCGGCTGCTAGCGCAATGGTCACTGCGCATCACCGCCTTCGCCGAGGAACTTCTCGACGCCCTGCGCGGGCTTGATCGCTGGCCCGAACGGGTACGGCTTATGCAGGAGAACTGGATCGGCCGGTCGGAAGGCGCCCGGGTGTTTTTCGACATGGCTGCCGGCGACAAGCGGATCGAAGTGTTCACGACGCGGCCGGACACGCTGTTCGGCGCATCGTTTGTGGCGTTGTCGCCAAATCATCCGTTGGCCCAGCGCCTTGCTGAAGCCAACACCGAGCTGGCCGAGTTCATCGCCGAATGCAACCGCATGGGAACTAGCGAGGCGGTCATCGAGACCGCCGAAAAGCGCGGGTGCGCAACCGGCCTCGAAGCAGTCCACCCGTTTGATCCGAGCCGCCGGGTACCGGTCTATGTCGCCAATTTCGTGCTGATGGAATACGGGACCGGCGCGATCTTTGGCTGCCCGGCGCATGACCAGCGCGATTTGGAATTCGCCCGCAAATACGGGCTGCCCGTCATCCCAGTGGTGTTGCCGTCGGGAGAAGATCCGGCGCGTTTCGAGATCGGCAGTGAAGCCTATGTCGATGACGGCATCCTGTTCAATTCCGGGTTTCTCGACGGCCTGTCGGTCGCCGACGCGAAACGCGCCGCCGGCGAGCGGCTCGAGGCATTGGGCCGTGGCGAGCGGACAGTAGCCTATCGCTTGCGCGATTGGGGTGTCTCGCGGCAGCGTTATTGGGGTTGCCCGATCCCGGTTATCCATTGCCCGCAATGCGGCGTCGTCCCGGTTTCGGAAGACGACCTGCCGGTGGAGCTGCCGATGGATGTCGACTTCGAGGTGCCCGGCAATCCGCTCGACCACCATCCCACCTGGAAATATGTCACCTGCCCGCGATGTGGTGGCCCAGCGGAACGCGAGACCGACACTCTCGACACGTTTTTCGATTCATCCTGGTATTTTCTGCGGTTCTGCTCGGCACACGCGCCGGTCGCATTCACCCGCGAGGCGGCGTCCTACTGGATGCCGGTCGACCAATACATTGGCGGCATCGAGCATGCCGTCCTGCATTTGCTTTATTCGCGCTTTTTCATGCGCGCGCTGAAGCAGTGCGGTTATCTCGATCTTGAGGAGCCGTTTGCCGGTCTGTTCACACAGGGTATGGTATGTCACCAGACCTACCGCAGCGAGAGCGGCGAATGGCTGTTTCCCGAAGAGGTCGATCGCGACGGCGGCGGAGATTACCTCGACGGGAATGGCTGTCCAGTCACGGTCGGCCGCATCGAGAAGATGTCGAAGTCAAAGAAAAATGTCGTCGGCCTCGACGCGATCGTCGACACCTACGGCGCCGATACGGCGCGGCTCTATCTGCTGTCGGACAGCCCACCCGAGCGCGATCTCGAATGGACCGAGACCGGGATCGAGGGCATCTGGCGCTATCTCAACCGGCTGTGGCGCTTGGTCAGCGAGCCAATCGTGGCATTGCCGCCGCGCGGGACCGGGGTGTCCGGCGCGTTGGCATCCGAGATCACGGAATTGCGGCGGACAGTGCATCGGACGATCGCCGCCGTCAGCGACGACCTCGATAAATTTCGGTTCAACCGCGCCGTCGCGCGTATTCGCGAGCTGACCAATGCGGTTGAGGAGGTGCCGCAGCAAGTTTTCGCGGCGGCGCCGGGCGCTTCCGCGGTGTTGCGCGAAGCGCTCGAGATCGTGACGCGGCTGTTGGGGCCGATGATGCCGCACCTCGCCGAGGAAATGTGGGAGGCATTGGGCGGCGAGGGTCTTCTGGTCGAGCAACCCTGGCCGGTGGCCGATCCCGACCTCGCACGTGACGTGCAGGTGACAATCGCCGTGCAAGTCAATGGAAAATTGCGCGGCACGCTGGAATTCCCGCGCGACACGGCAAGCGGCGACGTCGAGAGTGCGGCATTGCAATTGCCGCAAGTGGCGCGCTGGCTCGATGGGCGCGCACCGCGCAAGGTTATCGTCGTACCGAACCGGATCGTCAGCATCGTCGCCTGACATGGCGGCCCGGTGCAACATTTCGGCCCGGCGCACCGTTCTGGCCGCGATCGTCTTGCTGCTATCACCACTGAGCGGCTGCGGCTGGGAGCGGGTTTACGCCGATCCCGAAAATGGTCCGGCGAGCGCCGACCTGCGCGCGATCAAGGTCCTGCCCATTTCCGAGCGCATCGGTCAGCGGCTCGAAATGGCGTTGCGCAATTCACTCAACCCGAGGGGTGAGCCGACGCCGACTCGCTACACCCTCAGCACGACTCTGGTGTATTCGCTGAGTAATCTGGGCATCCAGTCGCAGGGCACCGCCACTCTCGGTCAAATCGATCTTCACAGCACGAGCAATCTGACCGACATAAAGACCGGTCAAAATCTGCTGCAAATCTCGCTCCACGATCAGAACTCGTTCGAACTGAACCCAAATCAGTATTCGACCATTGTCGGTGAAGACGATGCTCAGGTGCGCACCGTCGCTGAGCTCAACCAGGAAATCGTCCGGCGGCTCGATCTGTTTATGCAGCAACGCGCCGCCCAAACCGCATCCAAGAAAGCCGAGGCGCTGCCGTGAAGATCGCTCCGGCACGGGTTGCCGCCTTTTTACAGCGCCCCGATCCTGACATTCGCGCGGTGCTGTTCTATGGCCCGGATGCCGGGCTGGTGCGCGAGCGCGCCGATAATCTGGCGCGCACCGTGTGCCCCGAACTGGCCGATCCGTTTCGCGTCGCCGATCTGAATGGCGCCGCGCTTGCCGCGGACCCCGCGCGGCTCGCCGATGAAGCCGCGCAACTGAGCCTTGTCGGCGGACGACGGGTTGTGCGGGTACGCGCCGCCGCTGATGGTCTGGCGCGACTGTTCACAGGGTTTCTTGCCGACGGGCCGGGCGACGCGCTAGTCGTCGCCGAGGCCGCGGAACTTTCGTCGAGTTCTCCTCTGCGTCGGGCATTCGAGGGATCGCGGCATGGTGCCGCGATCGGCTGCTACCCAGACGCGCCGCGCGATCGCGCGGCGGTGATCCGCGAAAGTTTGGCTGGTCATCGTGTGAGCGCCAGCCGCGACGCCACGCAATATCTGGTGGATCACCTCGGCGAAGACCGCCTGGTGACGCGGTCTGAATTGGAAAAACTCGCTCTTTATGTCGGCGATGGCGGTCGCGTTGAACTCGAAGACGCCGTCGTGTCGGTCGGCGACACCGCCGGGCTTGATCTCGACGACGCGATTATGGCGGCGGCGGAAGGCGACACCGCGCGACTTGAGCGTGTACTCGACCGCGTCTTCCAGGAAGGCGAACCCTCGATCACGATCGTCCGCGCAATGTTGCGCCATCTTCACAAGCTGCATGCCATGGCGGTGAGCGTCGGGGCCGGTGCGAGTGTCGACGAGGTGATGCGCGCGGTACGTCCCCCGATCTTTTTCAAGCTCCTGGACGGCTTCCGGCGGCAGCTCGGGGTGTGGCGCGAGCCGCGCCTGCGCGCGGCGCTCGGCCATCTCTCCCAAGCTGAAATTGGAATGAAGACAACTGGCCTTCCGGCCGAGACCCTGTGTCGAGAAGCATTATCGACGGTGGCACAGCAAGCGCGGCAAAAGCGAGATCCGCAGCGATAAAATCACACGAAAACCGCTGGCGCGCGAAGCAGAACTTCAGGGATCAGGCTTCGCTTTCTAGAAGTTCTTCATCGTCTTCGTTGGTCATGGAGATATTTATATGGCTAAAGGACGACGACAGCCATGGCGACGTTGGAGCGGATTGGATGCGCATCGCCCAAAGCCGTGGCGAGAGGCCACAAAATGCATCTTCTGCGGCATCGAAGAAACGCAGACGACAGAGGGGCGGCTTACGCACGAGCATGTCTTCTCAAATTGGACGCGTCGTTTCGTGCCGCGCACCATGAGAGGATACCGCTCACTGCGCGCGATCCGGCAACCAGACCGAACAAGTTTTGCAATGGTCAGGCGCCGGTCAGGCGACCTCCGCGATTTGCAAGTGCGTTGCGTATGCGGTGCGTGTAACAACGGATGGATGCGCGAATTTGTAGACGACTGCGCAAGACCAATAATGATTCCGCTAATAACAGGGTCGCACGTTCGCATTGATCCTTCGCAACTACGCGTTATCGCAACCTGGGCTGCAATGAAAGCTATGGTCGCGGAGTTTGACGAAGCATTCAATAGTTACCACACACCATATGCAGCGGAAGTATCTGCGTCGCTATTTGCAACCGCCGCTACACGGATGGAGCATTTACATTGCTCATTATACTCCATCCAATAACGCGCCAATGGTATTTTCAGGAACGGGATTTCTTGTTCTCGAAAATCACGTGGCTGCCCGGCTCCCACATCGACGTGCGACCTATTACAATAGTCAAGTCTCGACTCAAGTGGTCGGTCAGCTCCTTATTCACGTCGTACGTAGCCCGCATCCAAGCCTTGCGCGGACGTTTCAATTCGTGCTGCCCCGCAGGCAGGCGCTTTTTAGAATTTGGCCCCCGTCGCCGTTTAGCATCGGCTGGCCTACCGGCACTATCGACGACCGGAGCGCGAGCTATATCAGCATCGCGATGCTGGAGTACCTGAGCGGGATAGTAGCCGCTCGCATGCCGTAGCTGGGTTACGAGCCAAATCTGATACGCGTCCACCTTCCCACCATTTTTGACGGGAAGATAGATTAGCGCCGGCCTGTCGTTAACCATTTCGCATCTCCGTCCCGTTCAGTCAAGTGCATATTCACCCTTCGTTCCTTGGGAACGTCGGCGAACACGGCAGTATTGGAAAGGGTAGATCATCGCCATTGGCTGCAAATTTGGAGATTAATATGTCGCTTTCCACCACTGCCCGCCGGTTTTCGATAGTTGGAACGTTGGCAGCCTCGGCGGTTGCTCTCGGTGCGCTGACGGTTCCATTGTCCCCGGCTAACGCGCAATATCTCGGCTTTGGGTTCGGGCCGTTTGGCTTCGGATTTGGCACCCCCTATACTTATTACTACAGCAATCCGCCATCCTACTATTATCCATCTCCTGGTTATACCTACAACTATATAGCAGGAGTTATTATCCGAATTATTACTATCCCAATTATTATTCCGGGTACTATCCTGGCTATTATGCCGGCTCCTATTATCCGCGCTACTGGTAACAGCTGAGGGGTGAGTTGAGTTTTCCTGACCGGAGCCTCGAGCACGCTCGGAGCGGCTGTCGATGGCGGCGATTACAAGAGTGCCGCCGGCGGCTGCGTGCCGTCGCCCGAACGCTGGTCGGCGGGGCCTTCGCTGCGCGTCAGGTTGAAGGCGGTGTTAACCAGCGCCACATGCGAAAACGCTTGCGGGAAGTTACCGAGCTGGCGCTTGGCCCGGGGATCGTATTCCTCAGCCAAGAGGCCGACATCGTTGCGCAGCAACAATAACCGCTCGAATAACTCACGGGCTTCCCGTACGCGGCCTTGCAAGATGTAATTGTCGGCAAGCCAAAAGCTGCAGGCGAGAAAGGCGCCTTCGCCAGGCGGCAGACCGTCGACCCCCTCGCCGGTATCGTAGCGAAGCACCAGTCCGTCAAAGACCAGCCGCTGTTCGATTGCCTTTATGGTGCCTGTTATCCGGGGGTCGGTCGGCGGCAGAAAGCCGACCAGGGGCAGCAGCAGCAAGGCCGCGTCGAGCGCCTTAGACCCGTAAGCCTGAACGAAACTACCGAGATCGGGGTCGAAGGCCTTGGAGCAGACATCGGCGTGGATCTCATCGCGGATCTCGCACCATTGCGGAACGCCATTCCCGCCATCGAACCGCTCCGAAATCTTGATCGCTCGGTCAAACGCGACCCAGGCCATGACCTTGGAGTGGGTGAAATGCTGCGGCCCACCCCGCACCTCCCAGATTCCCTCGTCGGGATCGCGCCAAATCCCTGCCAAATGACCGAGTACGGCATGGACGATCGGAATGGCGCGTTGCGATGGCGGCAGCCCGTTCAAGTAGGTATGATAAAAAGCGTCGAGCAGTTCGCCAAAGACATCGAGCTGAATCTGGTTCGAGGCTGCGTTGCCGATGCGCACGGGTGATGAGCCCTCATATCCCGGCAGCCACGAAACCTCCCACTCGCTCAGCCGACGCTCGCCGCCGAGCCCATACATGATCTGGATCTGGTCCGGGCTGCCGGCAACGGCGCGAAACAGCCAGTCACGCCATGATCGCGCCTCGCCGGAACAGCCGGCATGCATCAACGCCAACAGCGTAAAGGTCGCGTCCCGCAGCCAGCAATAGCGGTAATCCCAATTGCGTGGACCACCGATCTTCTCCGGCAGCGAGGTCGTCGGGGCGGCGACGATGCCGCCGGTCGGCGCATAAGTCAGGCCCTTTAGCACCGCCAGCGATCCCTTGACGGTGTCGCTCCAAGGTCCGGCCGAGGCGCACCCAATACCCCATTGCCGCCAGAAGGCGAGCGCATTTTCAAGGGCTCGCTCGGCATCGACTGGCCTCGGCGGCGGCTGATGTGAAGGGCCATAGCTCAGCACGAACGGGACTGTCTCGCCGCCTGAAATCTCGAATTCGCCGACCGTCTTTAAATCCTCGCCGGTCAGCGGCACCGGTGTCCGCAACGCTACGCGATCCGGCCCGGCGATTGCCGAGATACCGCCTTCTGCTAAGCGTTCGACCCAGGGTACTAGGTAGCCGTACTCGAAGCGCAGGACGATCTCGACCTGCATCCTGACCCGGCCGCGCAGCCCCCGAACTAAGCGCACCAAGTGCACTGTCCCGTGGCGCGGCCGAAAAAAGTCGATCAGCTCGACCGCGCCCTCCGCGGTCTCGAAGGCCGTCGACAGGACGAGCAAGTCATCGATATAGCGCCGGACAGTCTTAGGATCGGGATCGCACGGCGCGATCAGCCAGCGCCCGTGTTCAGGCTTCCCTAGCAAAGCGGCAAAACAGGCCGGTGAGTCGAAACGCGGTAGACACAACCAATCGATGGAGCCGTTACGTCCGACCAGCGCCGCGGTACCGCAATCGCCGATCAGCGCGTAATCCTCAATTCGTAAGTTCTCCGTCACCGGCTGGTCCCCTGTGGCCTTACCTTTCGTCGTGAGCCTAACCAAAACCCACATTTTATGTCGCTAGTCTTTTCTCACACAGAGCTTGGCCGCCAGCTTCGTCTGTGGGCCACCCCCCGTCCGCCGCCCTCTGATTTTTCGCGTTAGAAAGCCTGATGACGATTGTGACAGTATGGGTGCTACCAACCAATCGAATGGCGGGACACGGCTGCGGCGATTTCGATCGCCGCAGCCGGGGTCGAGAGAAACGATAACGTCGCTTTGCTAGGTGCTGGCCTTTGGTCCGACGTTCGATGAGTACGGGCGATACCACGAATACGGATCCCGCAATGACCACGGCCCGACCCAGGACCCTTCCGGGGCGCAGTACGGAGTATATGCCGGGGAGCCGTAACCGTAGTTGAATGACTGGTTCAAACAAACCGGCCCCGGTGCGGCGTAAGGTGCAGTATAAGGGGTTACGCTAGGTGCCGCATATGCAGTGAAGGGTACAGTCTGAGCCTGCGCGCAGACGGTACCCAGCGCGAGGAACCCTAATCCGAACATTGCAGGTGTCGTGAGTTTCCACATTCTAGATCTCCAAACCTTTGGGTAACAAGTATCCGATCAACGAGATTGTCTTTTGATCGGTTCAAATTTTCACTTCTTGACTGATGTGCCGCCTATCGGCTGCGCTTACCAGGCGATTTCGCCGGGTACGCCGCGATCGTATCGCGGCCGCCAACCTTCCACGGGGCCGTCGATTTGCTGGGTTCACATAGAAGTAGCCGCGCTTGCCGCCTCGGCATCTCTGCCTTTTGTCGCGCCGATCGACTCGACCGGCATGGCAGCAGACAAAAAATGGCCCTAATCAGCCGTTAGGAAACAGATCAAAGTTGAAGCGATGGAAGACCGGCTTCCATCTGTTAAAAGCGATTTGCTGATAAAGCGATCCACGGCGAAGCGAGGCTGGAGACGAAGGGATGACGATCGCGAGGACGCCCCGAGGCAACATCGGCAAGATCGTCGCGCTGTGTTTTGGGCTGATAAGCGGCATCTTCAGCGCCGGCCCGGCTCTGCCGCAAAGCCTCCAAACCAGTCCACAGGAAAGCGTTCGCAGCTTTTACGGTGTGCTGCTGACGACGATGAAAAACGCGCAGAGCCTCGGACAGAGTGGACGGTATGCGGCGTTGGCGCCGGTCGTGAACAGCTTGTTCGACGTGCCCTCCATGGCGCGCCTCGCCGTCGGTCCGGCTTGGGACACGCTTACCCCGGCCCAGCAGCAGCAAATCACGGCGGCGTTTGGCCGCTATGTTTCCGCGACTTACGCCGATCGCTTCGACAGCTATTCGGGTGAGCAACTCCGGGTCGTAGGTGACGTTCCTTACGGCGGCGGCGTCATTGTCGAGACCCAGATTGTGCGAGACCGAGAGCAGCCGGTGACGATCAACTACATGATGCGGCCCCATAATGGGGTCTGGCAGGTTTTTGACGTCTATCTTGACGGCACGATCAGCCAGCTTGCGACCCAGCGCTCCGAGTTTCACTCGATCCTGGTGCGCCAGGGTGTCGGCGGCCTGATTTCGACCCTCGCGCGGAAGGCCGATCTCTTGTCCAGCAACGCCCCGCGCACACCCTAACCCCCGCGCTCACCCTAAGCCAAAGCGGAGGGCGAGGCCGTGGCGGCCGAATTACCGAAGGGTAGGGACGTTTGCCTCGCTGCGCTAGCCAACCGGGAGTTGTCCTGATGCGCACGCGGATCAATCGGACGCGGGCGGAGTAGAGGAGCCGCTGATCCCATCGGATACATCGGGGGTCGGCAGTTGGGTCAAGCTCGGCGACGGTCCGACCGCAGGCGAGTTAAGCAGCGGTTCGAGCTGCGGCTGCAGCGCCTTCAATAGGTGAACAGCGAGCGCGCTCGAAAAGTGATATTGGGCAGCAGCAGCACCGGGAACGTAAGCTGTGATTGTCCCGTAAAAGCGGTTGCCGAGATAAAAGACGAAGGTAGCGGTGCGATCGACCACCCGCTGCGAGATCAAACGGCCGCCCCGTCCGAAGCGATCGTAACGATTGTCGCCGGTGCCAGTTTTGCCGCCGACCGGGAGCAGACCTCCGCTCGCTGTGCGGTAGACGCCGCTGACTGCCTTGGCGGTGCCGCCCGACACGACCGACGAAAGCGCGCGCTGCACCGTCCTCGCAACCTCGGGCGCCAGTACCTGCTGCGGTTGCGGCGCCGCGACCATGTTAGTCTCGTACGGGGTGCCGGCGGCGAATTGCAATCGCTCGAGATCGACGTTCGGCAACCGCACGCCATTGTTGACGATGAGGCCCATCAGACTGGCGAGTGCGTCCGGTCGGTCGCCTGAGCTGCCAATCGCGGTCCCGTCCGAGGGGACAAGCCGGCCGAACGGATAGCCCTGACGGCGCCAATCCTGCAGGATTTTATCGAACGCATCCTCTTCGAGCAGGATGCGGATCCGCATATTTTGCTGAAACGGGCTGTGGCTGTCGAAGAGCCACGTATAGACCTCCTGTCGCGCCTGCGCGCTTGCCGCTGTCACTTCGGGTAGGGTCGCGCTCGGATGGTCCTGCAGATACCGGACCAGCCACAATTCGAGCGGATGGATGCCGGCGAGATAACCCCGGTCGCGCAATGAAAACCGAGTTGGGCCCGATTCGCGATAGAGATCCCACAGCTCGTCATCGCTGATCGCCAGGTGGGGCAAATGTTGCGATAGAAACGCGCTGAGAGCCGCCCGGCTGGCATTCGGATGGACCGACAGGAAAACCACCGCGAGACGGTAGGCGTCGGGCCGCGTTCGGCTGGCCAACAATTCGAGCGCTTCCTGAGGTGTGAGGCCGCGGTAGTCATGCCAGAAGCGGTCGAGATAGACCCGGCCTTCCTGGTCGGCAAAGCGTCGCAAATAGGCCATCCGCGCCGGATCGTCGTGATCGTTGAGCAACTCGCTAACCTGGGTCCCATCCTGGGCGATCTCGTAGCTGACGATGTCGCGCATCAACCGAATGAAAGCGTTGTTGATCGAGTTGGCAAAAGCCAGTGCGACAGTGGGGGTCTCGTGATTCTCCCATTTGGCGAAATTGGCAAAGCTCTGCATGCCTCCGCCGGTAAAGTAGCTGCCCGGACTTGCCGAATAGGTCCGGTTCATCGCAGCATCGAGCATTGCCTGCAAGCTGGGATCGCGGGAGTTCGCCATCCAGTCCGCAGCCCAATGCGTAATCGGATCGTCCTTTGCCGCCGACGCGATCGCCAGCAGCTGCCGGCGAGGCATTCCCGCAAAGCGGCCGTGCAATGTGTCGACAATGTCGAGATAGGTGATCAGCGTGCGCAGCTTTGCGGTCGAGCCCAGCTGCAGCTTTGCTCCGGCATTGATGTCGAACGGTTCGTTGAGGCTGTCGGCGCGGATGCGGACAAAATTACAGTTGGCGCCCCGTTCATACAGCACGACGCTCCAGGCCAGGCGAGCCGGGCTGGCGCTGCCAAGCAGCTGTTCGCCATAGAGCCCGAGCGAATGATCGTAGGCGGGATCGGCGAGCCGGCTCAGCACGTCGCTGATGCGCTTTTGGGCGGCGGTATCGATGGTCGACCAGCCGCTCAGATCGAGCCTGTCCAAAGCGTAGAAATCGGGCAGACGCAACAATGTCACCAATTGGTCGCGCAATTCCTCGGTCGCTTTGTCGCCGACATAGATCTGCGCCGCGGACAGCGGAACGTTGTTACGAAACTCCAGATGCTCAGCAAGTGCAGCGTCGCGCAGCACGGGGTTAATGACGCCGGTGTCGGCGAGCAGGCGCAGATAACGGTCGGTGAGCCGCTCCAGCGCGTCGTGGTCGTCGATCAGGAAGTAGCCGGGACGGCGGCCGGCCAACAACAGGCTCAGCACCTGCCGGTAAATTTCGCCTTTGCGGGCGAGTTCGGCCGGGGTGATCGCCGGCCTGGTCAGAACCCAGTCGGCGTTTGCAAGGTCGGTGCCGTACCAGCGCCACAACGCCTCGGGTACGCCGATGATCTCGCCATACCCCGGACGCGAACCCAGCGGCTCGGAGTTGAGGTAAGCGGTCATAATGCGGCGCCGCGCCGCCATCGTGTTCGGGCCGCCGAGATAGGCATGGGCCGTCGCTGTCACCATCTGCCGCAGTTTTTCGACCACGCCGGGTGTGCGGCCCTCGGGCGAATGGCGGAACTTCTCGGTCTGGGTCGCGAGCGTGCTGGCGCCGCCGGCGCGAAGGTGGGGATCGACAACACCGGCGACACGTCCGGTCGCGGCGAGCCCAAACCGGGGCCAATCGATCGCCGGGTTGCGATCCGGTTCGCCCGGCGCGAACAGATCCTTGTCTTCGATAAACGATAGGCTTTTGACGATCACTGGCGGGATCGCGCTAAAATCTGCAAAACTCCTCTCGGGATAGCTCGCCCGGTAAAGCGGGGCGCCATCGCGGTCAAACAGTTCCAGCCCGGCGCGCTCCTTTTCGTGGTAGATCGCGTAGCCGCCGTCTTTGACAAAATCTTCGAGTGCTGGTGACCATTTCGCCTGGCTGGCGATCGCGAAATGATGATCCTCGAGCGACTCGATAAAATGCGGCAGCCCGACGTAGCCGAGACGCTCGTCATAGGGTCCGTATTTCGGGAAGATGATTGCACGGCTCGGCCCTGGCCCGACCGTAAAAGTCATGTGACGGGCTAAGCGCGAGAACAATACCGACTGAAGAAAAGAGGTGCGGAATTCAGCGACGACACCGTAAACCACCAAGGCCAGCACAGCCGCGACCGTCGCCCAGCGCAGCACCGAGACACCGCGGAGAAACGGTGCGAGCCAGTTCCGGCGGTGGCGCCGAACCCTGCCTATCCGCAAACGTCCCCAAACCGCATCGACCATAACCGCCGCTCCCGGCCCTTTTCGTTGGCGGCACGCAAACAACGGAGAAAGAGATAGTGATCCGATGCCGCTGGAAGAGTTCGCCCGCACAAAATTGTCGCGCGCGAACGTGGCGGTAGCGTACCCGGGGCGGCATCGGCCTTTTAAGGTTCAGCCGCCGCGGTTCCGATTCATGTAGGCGGTGGCGACGATCCGGCCGACAGTCTCCGAAGGTCGAGGAGATCGTTAGAATCGACGAGAAAGCGGTGCCGCCTCCTCGGTTGCTTAGAGCGCGGTCGAAGGGATCCGGGCTGGGGCGGTCAGCCGCCGCCGATTTTGGGGATCAGGTAGATTTCGCTATCGGGTTTGAGCGGCACGAGATAGGCGTCCTGAAAGATCTCGCCGTCGATTGCCACCGCCATTCCCTCCTCGACCTGGTGGCCGAGGCCGGGGTAACGGCGTTCGAGTTCGAGGACCAAGCGGCGAAAATTGTTGGCCTCGACGTCAAATTCCGACACCCCGCCGGTGAACCGGCGTGCCGCCTGACCCGAAATCACGACATGCGGCATGTTATCGCCTCCCTCATATCACGCCGCTGACCGCGCGTTCTCATTGCCAGCAGCGCGAAGCCATCCCGGTCCTATTAATGGATTTCGAGATTGCTTCGTCGCTTTGCCCTCCCAACGATCGGGATCACTCCGCGGCTTTGAGCACCGGCTCGTTGGCATCGAGGGCGGCGCGCAAGCGCGGCGGCGACATCGGCAGGTCGCGCAACCGGGTGCCGATCGCGTCCGCGATTGCATTGGCGACCGCCGCCATCGGCGGCACGATCGGCACTTCGCCGACCCCGCGGGCGCCAAACGGATGCCGCGGGTTCGGCACTTCGACCATCACCGCCTCGATCATCGGCATGTCCGACGCCACCGGGCAGCGATAATCGAGAAAGCCTGGATTCTCGAGCCGGCCGTCCTTGTCGTAGATGTATTCCTCGTTCAGGGCCCAGCCGATGCCCTGGGTCACCCCGCCTTGGATCTGGCCTTCGACATAGGAAGGATGGATTGCGCGCCCGACATCCTGCACCGCGGTATAGCGCAGGATTTTGACGGCACCCGTTTCCTTGTCGACCTCGACATCGCAGACATGGGTGGCGAAACCGGGGCCGGCACCCTGCGCGTTGAGCGACACCTCGGCGCTGATCGGGCCGCCGGTGCGGCCGGCCTTGAGGGCTATCTCAGCCAATGACAACGGCTCAAAGCTGCCGGCATTGGCGCCCGCGGGGTAGGCTTTGCCGTCCTTCCATTCGACCGCCTCAGCCGGGATGTCCCAGATCATCGCCGCGCGCTGTTTCAATTGCTCGACGACTTTTTCGGCTGCCTGGGTCGCGGCCATGCCGGTGGCAAAGGTGACGCGGCTGCCGCCGGTCAGAAACGAGAAGCCGATCGAGCTGGTGTCGCCGACGATTGGCCGCACTTTTTCGACCGGAATGCCGAGCACTTCCGCCGCCATCATCGCGATCGACGCGCGTGAACCGCCGATGTCGGGATTGCCCGAAACCACGACTGCGGTACCGTCTTCGTTGATGTGGCACGCAGCACTCGACTCGCCGCCGATGTTGAACCAGAACCCGGAGGCAACACCGCGGCCCTGGTTCGGGCCGAGTTTTTCCTTCAGATTCGGATGGTTCTTGGCCGCGGCCAACGTCTCGGCATAGCCAATGTTGACATAGGTCGGCCCATGCGCGGCCTTGGTGCCGTCCTTGGCGGCGTTCTTCTCGCGCAACGCCAATGGGTCGATGCCAATCTGACGGGCCAGCTCATCAAGACAACTTTCAACACCGAAGGATGAGATCGGCGCGCCCGGGGCGCGATATGCCGCCACTTTCGGCCGGTTCGAGACGACGTCATAGCCGACGATGTCGACATTTGGGATGTCGTACATCGCAAAGCCGCACATGCAGCCCGGGCCGACTGGCGAGCCGGGGAATGCGCCGGCCTGGTATTTGAGCTCGAGACCGGCGGCGACGATCCGTCCATCCTTCTTGGCCCCGATCTTGACTTCGATGACACCGCCCGAGGTCGGGCCAGTACCGCGGAACACCTCCTCGCGGTTCATCACCATTTTCACCGGCCGGCCGGTCTTTTTGGCCAGCGCCAGGGCGACCGGCTCCAGATAGACCAGTGTCTTGCCGCCAAAACCGCCGCCGATCTCGGCTGGGATCGCGCGGATCTGGGAGATGTCCAGGCCGAGCAGTTTGGCGCAGTAGGCGCGGACCATGAATTGGCCCTGGCTCGAACTCCAGATCGTGCATTGGCCGTCGGCGGCCATCGACACGACGCAAGCGTGCGGTTCGATATAGGCCTGATGCACGGGCTTGGTGGTATAGCGGCGTTCGATGGTGACGTCGGCGTCGCGGAACCCGGCGGCGATGTCACCTTTGGAAAAGCGGATCTGTTTGGCGATGTTCGAGGGGTGCGTCGGGATCGGTTCGACGCCCTGGGTGACTAAATCGTCGTGCAGCAACGGCGCCCCGGGCTTCATCGCCTCTTCGACATCGATGACGTGCGGCAGCACGTGGTATTCGACTTCGATCAGCTCGCAGGCTTCTTCGGCGATCGCGGCCGAGGTCGCCGCCACCGCCGCGACCGCGTGCCCGTCATAGAGCACCTTGTCGCGCGCCATGCAGTTGCGTGACAAGTCGCGGAAATTCATCGGCCCTTCGCCGATAAAGGCTTCCTCCGACGGGATCGGCGGAAAGTCCTCGGATGTCACGACCGCCTTGACGCCCGGCAACGCCAACGCCTTGTCGATATTGATCGACATGATGCGCGCATGGGCATGCGGGCTGCGTTTCATTTTGCCCCACAGCATGCCGGGCATGACCATGTCGGCGCCGAAATTGGCGCGCCCGGTGACCTTGTCGACGCCGTCCGGACGAATTGGACGGGTGCCGACCACCTTCTGAAATTCTTTAGCGATAAACGTCATGACGATCTTGCTCCCGCTCCTCTAAGCCGTCGCCCCCGCAAAGCGGGGGCCCAGGAGAACCGAACCGGATATCGGCTCTGGATTCCCGCTTTCGCGGGAATGACGAGGTTAAGCTCTAACGCGTGCGCGCAATCCTAGGGCCTCGCCGCTATTCCGCGGCTTGGCGCATCGGCTCGGCGCGGTCGAGCGCCGCCAGCACCCGCGGCGGCGACATCGGCAGGTCGCGCAACCGCACCCCGGTCGCGGCCGCGATCGCATTGGCGACCGCCGCCATCGGCGGCACGATCGGCACCTCGCCAACCCCGCGCGCGCCAAACGGATGACGGGGATTTGGCACTTCGACCATGACCGTGTCGATCATCGGCATGTCGGAGGCGACCGGCACGCGATAATCGAGAAAGCCCGGATTCTCCAAGCGGCCGTCCTTGTCGTAGATGTATTCCTCGTTCAAGGCCCAGCCGACACCTTGCGCCACGCCGCCCTGCATTTGCCCTTCGACATAGGAAGGATGGATCGCACGGCCAACATCCTGAATCGCCGTGTAGCGCAGGATTTTGACCGCCCCGGTGTCCCTGTCGACTTCGACATCGCAGATATGGGTCGTGAAGCCGGGACCCTGGCCCTGTGCGTTGATTTGGATCTCGGCGCTGATCGGCCCACCGGTGCGCGCCGCGCGGTTGGCGATCGCCGCGAGGTCGAGCGGCTCGAAGCTCCCGGCGTTGGCGCCGGCGGGATAGGCCTTGCCGTCCTTCCACTCGACCGCGTCGGGGCTGATGTCCCAGGTGACCGCGGCGCGTTTTTTGAGTTCCTCTACGACCTTTTGGGCGGCCTGTGTCACCGCCATGCCGCCGGCAAAGGTGACGCGGCTGCCGCCGGTCGAAGCGCTAAAGCCGATGGCGGTGGTGTCGCCGACAACCGGACGAACGCTCTCGAACGGCACCCCCAGGACCTCGGCGACCATCATCGCCATCGACGCCCTCGAGCCGCCGATGTCGGGATGGCCCTCGGTCACCGTGACGGTGCCGTCCTCGTTGACGTGGCAGGCGGCACTCGATTCTCCGCCGGCGTTGTGCCAAAAGCCGCAAGCGATGCCGCGCCCCTGGTTGGGCCCGAGCGGCGTGCGAATGTGCGCATGTGCCTTGGCCTCTTCGAGGGTGCGGCTAAACCCGATGTTGTTCCAGGTCGGGCCGTGCGCCGCTTTGGTGCCGTCCTTGGCGCCGTTGATCTCGCGCAACCGCAACGGGTCAATCCCGAGTTCGCGGGCCAACTCGTCCATGCAGCTTTCGACCCCGAACGAGCCGATCGGCGCGCCGGGTGCGCGATAGGCGGCAACCTTAGGCCGGTTAGACAGCACATCGTAGCCGGTCGTCTCGGCATTGGGCAGGTCGTAGGGCGCCAATGCGCAGATGCAGCCCTGCTGCACCGGCGATCCGGGAAACGCGCCCGACTGGTATTTGAGCACGGTCTTTGCCGCGGTGATCCGCCCGTCCTTTTTGGCGCCGAGCTTGACTTCGACCACCGCACCCGAGGTCGGCCCGGTGGCGCGGAACACGTCTTCGCGGCTCATCACGATCTTGACCGGCCGGCCCGATTTCTTCGACAGCATATAGGCGACTGGTTCGAGATAGATGATTGTCTTGCCGCCAAAGCCGCCGCCGATCTCGGCGGGGATCGCGCGGATGCTGGCGTTGTCCTCGGCGCCGGCGATCCGCGACGTGTAGGCGCGGACCATGAACTGGCCCTGGCTCGAGCTCCAGATCGTGCATTGGCCATCGGCCGCGACCGAGACGACGCAAGCGTGTGGCTCGATATAGCCCTGATGCACCGGCTTTGTGGTGTAGCGCCGTTCGATTACGACATCCGCTTCTCGGAAACCGGCTTCGACATCGCCCTTGGTAAAGCGCACCACCTTGGAGACGTTCGAAGGCGTAGTCGGCTTCGGCTCGACGCCGGCGGTGAAGATATCGTCAAGCAGCACAGGCGCATCCGGCGCCATCGCCGCTTCGACATCCATCACATGCGGCAATACCTCGTACTCGACCTCGATCAGATCGAGCGCTTGCTCGGCGATCGCCGGCGAGGTCGCGGCGACTGCGGCAACAGCATGGCCTTCGTAGAGCGCCTTGCCCTTGGCCATGCAGTTGCGCGACAGGTCCCAAAGATTATGCGGCATGGCGCCGATGACACGCTTGTCCGGCGGGAGGTCGGGAAAATCGGCGCGCGTCGTCACCGCCTTGACACCGGGCAGCGCCATCGCTTTTTCGGTGTTGATTGAGACGATCCGTGCATGGGCATGCGGGCTGCGCTTGATCTTGCCCCACAACATGCCCGGCATCTTCATATCGGCGCCGAAATTGGCGCGGCCGGTGACCTTGTCGACGCCATCCGGCCGGATCGGCCGCGTGCCGACGACCTTTAGCGTGTCTTTATCGAGGAAACTCATTCGGCTGCCTCCGCTCGCATGACCGCGGCGGCATCGAGCACGGCGCGGATAATCTTGTCATAACCGGTGCAGCGGCACAGATTGCCGGCGAGCCAATAGCGGGTCTCTTCTTCGGTCGGGTTCTTGTTCTCGTCGAGCAGAGCTTTGGCGGCGACGATGAACCCCGGTGTGCAGAAACCGCATTGCAATGCCGCGTGTTCGAGGAATTTCTGCTGGACCGGGTGAAGGTGATCGCCCTCGGCGATGCCCTCGACCGTCGTGATGCTGCGGCCCTCGGCCTCGGCGCCGAGCATCAAGCACGAGCACACGATGTTGCCGTCGCAGATCACGGTGCAGGCACCGCAATCGCCTGAGCTGCAGCCTTCCTTGCTACCGGTCAGGTTGAGTTCGTCGCGCAACACATCGAGCAGGGTCTGCTGCGGCTCACAGAGAAATTCGACGGGCTCTCCGTTGATGACGGTCGATACGTGGGTTTTGGCCATTAGCGTGCTCCAGCGCGTTCAAAGGCAATTTTGGCGGCGCGGCGTGCCAGGACGCCGGCGACCTTGATCCGGTATTCGATTGTGCCGCGTTTGTCGGTGATCGGGTTGCAGGCGCGCCCGGCCGCGGCGTCGAGTGCGGCATTAGTGGCATCGTCGAGCTTGTGACCAATTAGAGCTTTGGCCGCTTCCTCGCAGACAATCTGGGTCGGCGCGACCGCGCCTAGCACGACCCGGGCGTCGGTACACACACCGCTGCCGTCGAGCGTCACATTGATCGCGCAGCCAACCACCGCAATGTCCATCTCGGTGCGCGGGATAAAGCGCAGATAACAGTCACACTGATGCGGCTTGGGTTTCGGCACGTGGAATTCGACGATGAACTCGCCCTTTTGCAGCGAGGTCCGGCCGGGCCCTGTCACGATCGCCTCGACCAGCGCGGTGCGGCGGCCGTTGGGTCCGGCGATAACGCAAGTGGCGCGCGCCGCGATCAGTGCCGGGACGCTATCGGCCGCTGGCGAAGCGTTGCACAGATTGCCGGCAAGCGAGGCGCGGCCTTGGATCTGTTGCGAGCCGATCAGATCGGCGCCTTCAACAATCCCCGGCCAGGCGTGGTTGAGCGCCTTATGTTCGCTCAGCATGACGCCGGGGGTGGCAGCGCCGATGACAAATTCGTCGGCTTCCTCGCGAACGCCGATCAGACCCGGGATGCGCTTAATGTCGACGATCGCCTCCGGCCGCATCCGGCCCGAACGCAATTGCACCAAAAGATCGGTTCCGCCGGACAGCGGTTTTGCGAGGCCGCTGCTGCCGGCCAGCATCCGCACTGCCTCGTCCACGGTGGTTGGTGCGGTGAAGCTCAAATTGGGCATGTCTGCTCCTGCTTATCGCGGGCCCAGGACAAGGGGGCCCGCCTGCCGAGTTTAGCTGGTGCGGTGCGCGCCGGATCGGGGGCAACCGCAAGCACCGCGCGTTCTCGATTACACCATGATCGGATACGGCGTGAAGCGCTATGTTCGCTTAGCCCCCGGGAATGCACCGCGGCACCGCACCATGATTCCGATAATAGGGCAAATCGCCATTGATGACAGCCGGATCGAGGAAAGTTTTATCCGCTCCTCTGGTCCCGGCGGTCAGAACGTCAACAAGGTGGCGACTGCAGTGCAATTGCGCCTCGCGTTGGCCGATGTCGAGGGGCTGACGCCGGAGATTAGCCGTCGCGTCACGCGCCTTGCGGGTCGCCGCCTGACCCAGGACGGTGTCCTCGTCATCACCGCACGCCGCTTTCGCACGCAAGAGCGCAACCGCCAGGACGCGCTCGACCGGCTGGTCGCGCTGATCCGCCGCGCTGCCGAACCGCCGACCCCGCGCCGCCCGACCAAACCGACCGCTGCCTCGAAAGAGCGCCGCCTCGAAGAAAAGTCGCGACGAGCCACGGTCAAACGACGCCGTCGATCCGGAAGGGAAGAGAACGGGGATGGATGAGGTCTCAGTTGCTGGATCGATCGGCGAAGCTCCGAGCGCAGAGCCGTGCTCGTGGAAAAGAGCCATCGCCGAACACCTGCGGGCTCTGAAGACTACGGCCACGGCTTTTAGCTCGTGAGCGATTTGCGTTTACCAAAGTAATATCCCGCCTGATGGCGGCGCTGCCAACGCAGCCGTTTCAAGCAGAAGGGAACGATGCAGGTAACGCGGCGTGGGTTTGCGCTCGCAGGCGCAATGGTGGTCGGCACGGCTAGCCTGCTGCGGGGCTCGCCGGTGTTGGCGGACGCTCCCGACGAGGCTGCAGTGAAGGACAATGTCGAGGCCCTGCGCAAGGCGGTGCTGTCGGCTGACAAGGCACAGCTCGAAAAGCTAACCGCAACCGAACTCAGCTATGGCCATTCGAGCGGCAAGGTGCAGAACCAAGCCGAATTCATCGACGGCGTCGTGAACCGCAAGTCTATCATCAAATCCCTGACTTTTCCCGATACAACGGCCGCGGTGGCTGGCGACGCGGCGGTCGTGCGCCACGGCTGGGCCTCCGAATCCGAAATCGATGGCAAGACTAACAGCACCAAGCTCAATGTCCTCTGCGTCTGGCAAAAGCAGAATGGCAACTGGAAACTGTTGGCCAGGCAGGGATTCAAACCGACCGGCCCGACGGCCTGAGGCAGGAGGTGTTGGCCGACGCTGCGGCGCCGCCCCTGCTGCGGCGTGATCCTTACACACGGTCCTCGTTCGGGCTAGGCCCGCGCGAGCACGGGTGAGGGATAACGGCTTTGGCGCAGCACGAGCGCGCCGATCACCACGAGATTGGCAAGGTTGAACACAATGCCGGCGGCAAACGCGGCGGAGTAGAACCCGACGTAATCATAAATGGCGCCGGCCATCCAACCGCCCGCCGCCATTCCGGAGCCGCTGCACAGCAATAATGTCGGGACCCGCCACGAGGCTTCGCTGGCCGGAAACAATTCGCGGATCGCCAAGACATAGGCCGGAATGATGCCACTGAAGCCGAGCCCAAACGCGGCCGAAACGACGAAGAGCCCGGCCTCGTTTTGGGTAAATAGAAAGCCGATCATCGCCGTGGCTTGGCAGGCCGACCCAGCCAGGATCGCGCGCAATCCGCCGTAGCGGTCGGCGACAAACCCCCAGAATTGGCGGCCGATAAAGGCGCATGCCAGCAGCACCGAGAGCATGGCGCTGCCCTGCGTTAGAGGAATGCCGACGTCGCTGCAAAACGCGACCAGATGGCCTTGCGGCATCGCCATCGGCACGCAGCACAAAAAGCTCGCAAGGCTCAGAAGACCGAGAGCAGTTCCCGGCTTTAGTCCCAGCACCGGAGCCCCAACCGCGGGCGCGGTCGGGCCATCACCGTAGGCCGTTTCGGCCCGCGGTAAACTCCTGAACACCACCAGCGCCACCGGGACGATCACGACGACAACCAATACCGCGTAGATTTGCATGGTCCGCTGCCAACCGATCCGCCCCAGCATCTGGCCGAACAATGGCGCCCAAATCGTGCCGGCGACCGCCTGGCCGCTGGCGATCAACGCCAGCGCGCTGCCGCGGCGCCGGTCGAACCAGCGCGACACGTAAACATAGAGAGGCGCATTGAGCCCGGCATTGCCGAGCAGACCCATAAACAACCCGTGGCCGATGTAGAGATCGAGCCGATGACCAAGGCTCGACAAACCGAGCCCGATCGCGATCATCACTGCGCCAAACATGACGGTCCAGCGCACGCCGACCCGCTCGGCGATCTGGCCCATGGCGATCCCGCCAACCGAGGAGCCGAGCCAGGCGAGTGCCGAGCATAGCGCTGGCACGGTGCGGGCGTCGCCAAAGCTGTCGGCGATCGGCTTCAGCGCCACTATCGTAATCGTCGGCGCACCAAACGACACCGACAAGACGCCGAGCGCACAGCCCGCGATGATCCACGAATGCCGCGTCTCGATTGTCGTGATACCGCCCGCACCGCGGCCGGTTATCGATGCGGTCGTCATCTAATGACAGGGACAGAGCAGTGGGCGCGCGGTCCGACCGGCGAATTCATTGGGCAAGGCGATTGTTCCTCCCACCGCGGCTGCCGCGTGTTGGCGCAAGTGTTACGATGGCGGCAACCCGGTGAACAAGGCTCGGTGGCGTGGCGCATGGGAGGCATTCCCCGGCCGTGATCGCGGGCTCCATGGCCTAATGGCACGCCGAGCCTCGCCCGAAAAAGCATTGCGGTTGTTACCCGGGAGGGATCTAACCGCTCGGAGCCAAGGATGTCCGCCCCTTACGACCTACAGCGCTTTTTCGAGGCGCAGGACCCCATCTTTGCCCAAGTACGCGACGAGCTTCGCGCCGGGCGCAAGCGCACTCACTGGATGTGATTTGTCTTTCCGCAGATCAGGGGGCTCGGCGCTAGTCCAATGGCCAGGCGATACGCGATTTCATCGCGGGCCGAAGCGGAGGCGTATCTACAGCACCCGGTGCTGGGGGCGCGGTTGCGCGAGTGCACCCGGCTCGTGACCGAAATCGAGGGCCGCACGATCGAAGAGATTTTCGGCCATCCCGACGATCTGAAGTTCCGGTCGTCGATGACGCTGTTCGCCCACGCGACCTCCGACAACAAGATCTTTACCGACGCGATCGCTAAATATTTTTCCGACGGTTTCGATCCGCTGACGCTCGAGCGGCTCTGAGGGGGAGACGCTGCAGGGGTCGAGTGAGCCCGTCCGCTTTCAGCCAGGCCAGGGCATGTGCAACCTTCTGCAAGGCGCGATTGGATGCGCCGTACGATGCAAAGCTTTGGTCGCTATTCGCAGGCTGAACGAGCCCGATTATTGCCACTTGAGCGGCCCACACAAAGGGAATACGGGATCTGCCGACGAATCGAACGTGCTTTATCGGGGAAAGGCGATCGGGACGGCTGCGGTTTTAATTGCCATCGTGGATAATATGATCGGATTTGTTTTTCGTATCCTGTCTGGGCGATTGCAGCGACTATTGATGTCGACACTCGCAGTCGCGGCGGCGAGCGGGGTGATCAGCGCCCGCGCGCAGGTTCCGCCCGCCGGTGGACAGGTCGCGGTTCCCGGCTCCAGCATCGCCAAGCCGGGTGATACCGGAGTGCGGGCTCACACCAACACTCTGATCTTTATTCCCAACCGCGCCGCAAACCCGGGTCACCCAGCGGAGAGTGGGACCGGCGCTTCTCAACAAAGCCATCCAGGCACCGAGCCGGGGGGCCCCGCTTCTCCGCGATAAATTCGCTTTCTTCAAGCCCGCGCCCGCGGCGGTCGAAACCGATTGTTAAAGGCGCTCCTGCATAGCTGAACGCGGCCTGGCGAACCGGACGACGCTCCGGACGAAGGCCGCAGGTTTGGCTGAGGGTCCGCGCTCGGCCTCGGCGCCGACCCTATTGGGGTGAGGCATAACTAAAGGGGATGATGTGACACCTTTGCGCTCTTCGAACAAAATTCTGCCGATCGCCGGAGCCTTGGTGCTCGGCGGCCTCATGACGGGTGCCGCAGACGCTCAGCCTTGGCGGCATGGCGGCCAGGTCGTGATCCCGGATTCGAGTGTCGAGCAACCCGACCAGATCGGCCTCAGCGCTCACACCAACATCAAGATTTTCATGCCCGACGCCGGTCCTGCGACTGCGCTGTCAGTCGCCCCGTCGCGGGGAGCGGCCCCGCAGCAGGGACCGCCCTATGCCGGCTACTTTTACGAAACCCCGGCATCGCTCGGTTGCGTCTATAACCTCGTCTCATCGCCGGTCGCGGGGTGCAACCCGAATACGGTGACCACCAATCCTTCGGGCGGCGCGCGCGCGATCGCGATCGTTGACGCTTATCACTATCCGACGGCCGCGAGCGATCTTGCGACTTTCTCGAGCCAGTTTGGCCTGCCGCAGCCGACGACCGCGAATTTTCAGGTGGTTTACGCCAGCGGGCGACAACCCGCGGTCAATGCCGACTGGAATGTTGAAGAAGCTTTAGACATCGAATGGGCGCACGCGATGGCGCCGCAGGCCAAGATCTATCTCGTCGAAGCGGCCTCGAACAGCTTCACGAGCTTGTTCCAGGCGATCTCGGTTGCCGGCAGTCTTGTCAAGCAGGCTGGGGGTGGCGAAATTTCGATGAGCTGGGGTGGCAGCGAGTTCAACGGCGAGACCAGCTACGATTCCAATTTCACTCAATCCGGCGTCGTCTATTTCGCCGCGGCCGGCGACAGCCCCGGGGTGATTTGGCCGTCGGCTTCGCCAAATGTCGTTTCTGTCGGCGGCACCAGCATCAGCCGCAATTCGTCGACCGGCGCCTTTCAGCAGGAAATGGCATGGCAGTCGGGTGGCGGCGGCCCCAGTGCTTATGAAGCCCGACCTGGTTATCAGGGCGGGATTTCGGCGATCGTCGGCAGCCGGCGGGGCACCCCCGACATAGCGGCCGACGCCGATCCGTCGACCGGGGTCTGGGTCTACGACTCCCCTTATTGGTACATCGTGGGCGGCACCAGCGTTGCCACCCCGGTTTGGGCCGGCATCGTCAACGCCGCTAAGAGCTTTGCGACCGGAAGCTCGGCCGAACTGGCCGCCGCCTACAAAAATTTGGGGAACCCTTCCGACTTCAGCGACATTGTCGCGGGTTCGTGCGGACCCAACGAGGGCTATCTCGCGGGCACTGGCTGGGATTTCTGCACCGGCATCGGCAGCCCGCGCGGATACAGCGGGAAATAGTTCGAACACGCGATCCGCGCGGCTGGTGGCCCGGCTCTCGCAGAGCCCGGACCGCCGCGCGCGCCCGGCGTTACACCTTTACCGTCGAGGCGTTGTAGATCTCCTCGATCGAGTGGGCCAAGGCAGCTTCGAATTCGGCGTCGCTCATCGTGACCCGCAGATCCTGGACGAGGGCGCGCGAAAAGCTTGCGATGATGCCGTGATTGGCGGCGAGGCGTTTGCACGCATCCTCGCGGGTATAGCCGCCGGACAATGCCACCACCCGAGCGACGCGCGGGTGGTTGACCAGCGGCAAATACAAATCCGGGACGTCGGGCAGGGTCAGCTTGAACATGATTTGGCGGCCCGCCGGCAATGCGTCGGCACCCTTTTTCAACTCATCAAGCAGGATCGCCTCGGCACCCTTTTTGCCTGGGCTTTTGATCGAGACCTCGGGTTCGAGGATCGGCATCAGACCATGCTTGGCGATCTGCTCGCCGATCTCGAATTGCTGCGCGGCAATTGCGGCAATGCCGTCTTTTGACGCCAGATTGATCACCGAGCGCATTTTGGTGCCAAACACGCCGAGCTTGACCGCGCGGTCGCACAGCTGATCGAGCTGCGGCATCGGCCGCATCAATTGCACACCGTCCTTTTCAGGTTCGAGCCCGCGATCGACTTTGACAAACGGCACGACATGCCGATCTTCCCACAGATAGGACGGAGTCGGCCGGCCGCGCACCTCGCCGTCCATCGTGCCTTCGAACAGGATCGCGCCGATGACCTTGTCGCCGGTAAAGGCCGGAGCGGTCATGATCCGCACCCGCATCTGGTGGATCAGCCGGAACATCTCGGCATCGCCGCTATAGGCGCTGTCCGGAATGCCGTAGAGCCGCAGTGCGCCGGGCGATGACCCGCCGCTCTGATCGAGGGCGGCGATAAACCCGCCCTTTTTGGACATCTGCGCCATCATCTGGTCATTGGCCATGATCATCACTCCCAGGTGAAACCGGTCGGGCCATTATAGACGTCGAACCGGATCGCGACACCGATTTACGTCGACTTGCTCGCCTCGCGCCGTGCCGAGTGAGGCAAGATTTGCGCCGACATGGTGTCAATCGGCTTCCCCGTAGCCGTCGGGGTCAAACGATGTCCCCCGCTCGAGCAGGCCCGCTCCCGGGACAAAGCACAGTTCGAGGCGGACACCGTCTGGGTCCTCGAACAGCACCGAATAATAACCCGGCGCCCAGCTCCCTTCCTCCGGTCCGCGGATGATCGTGGCGTTCATCTCGTTGAGCACCGCCGAGCAGCGATCGACATCCGCACGCGAACGCGCTCGCAAGCAAAGATGATGCAACCCGACCCGCTGCTGCTGGAAGCGCTCGGAGGTAAACATCGGATCGCAGGGCTGGATGCCGATCGCGGTGCGGCCGCCGAGGCAGTAAAAGAGCTCGTTGCCGTCGAATACCGGCTTCATCCCGAAATGCGGCAGCAGCTCGCGATAAAAAGCGCGGGCAACCTCGAACCGGCTCACGGTCAAGATCACGTGGGCCATGCCGTTGATATCGATCTTCACGCAGTCCACCCCTAACCGGTCAAGAGCTTTGGCTCCACACCGAAGGCGTGCCGGCCGAACATGGTGCCGACCGACTTAACTCTCTGCGGCGAGTGCGGCGGCAACTCGGGACACGAAGTTTGCGGCGGTTTCTATAGCGGCGACGGCGTCTGCGAGTGGTACGGTTGCATCCGGTCCGATTTCATAATCCGCGACCGCTTTGAAATTATAAGCTCTCGATAAAAAGGCGGAAAGCTCGTCGCCAAGCGTTGAATTCCCGTGCGTGAGCCGAGAGAATTGAGCGTGAAGGCCGCGATGCGTCTTCGCCACCCTACCGGTTCGCTCGAAGATTAGCGCCTGCGCAGCATGGAACACGGCAAGATTAGGCTGCTCGGCCGGCAGCTTCGGCAAGTTCGATTACCGCAACTGCGCGCGCCTCCTTTAGTGCTTGTCGGGCCTTGTCGAGATACCATCCGGATTCGGGCTTCACAGATCGACGCCATCGTGACGTATCTCGTGCATAAGCGGGGTGCGATCGCGGTAGGAACCCGCCCGGAATGGCCATGCTTCAAGAAAAGCGCCCGTTTCGATCAGGATGTCCGTCCTAAGGTCGGCCAGCCGGTGGAACTCGCGCCAGCGATCGGTCAAATCCTCCAGAAACACCGCGACATCGTAATCCGAAGCCTCATTGGCATCGCCGCGTGCGCGCGACCCGAACAGGACTAGGCGCTCGATGCGATCGCCATACATCGTCCGCAGTAAATTGCGGATGCGCTGCAGAACCGGGTCAGCGAATGGATTTTCGAACATCTGTCTATTCTGACCGATGAGCAATGGCTAGGCGCCGGTTGACCGCCCAGGTCGCGCCGTTGGCCCGTCCTCAATATTGCCCGCGCGGTTCCAAACCGAAGGCGTGCTGGCCATACATCGTGGCGACCGCGTCCCAATTGAGGCTGACATGGCGGGCGACGGCATTGACGTCGCGCCAGGCGCGCTGGATCGGGTTCGACAATTGCAGGCCGGCGCCGCCGGTCGATGCGTTGAGCGCCTCGACCGCCTGCAACGCGAGCTTGGTGGCGTAGGCCTGGTCGCGGCGGATGCGGATGCGGTCGGCGACGGTGATTTCCTCGCCGGTCCGCAACTTCGTCATTGCACCGCGGATATTGTTCATCAGGATCAATTCGGCGGCTTCGGCTGCGGCCGACGCTTCGGCATAGCGCAGCTGGACCGTCGCGAACTCAGCCATTTTGAACCCTCCGCCGGCGAGCGCGCCGCGGGTCGTGCGCCCGTTGGTCATCTCGAGATAATCGGCAACGGCACCTTTGGCCGCGCCGACCGCGGTCGAGGCCAGCATCGAGGCGCCCAATACCAATAACGGCAGCCGGTAGAGCGGGTTATTGTGATGATCGGCTCCCGAGGTGCGTCCAGCCCGAGTGTCGGAAAACCGCAATACGCGATGATCAGGGACAAAGGCGTTCTCGACGATAATGTCTTTGCTGCCGGTGCCGCACAGACCATAGACAAACCAGTTGTCGACGATTTCAACATCGCCGATCGGCAACAGGAAAAAGGCGCCGTTGCCGGGCTTTGCGCCATCGTCCGGCTCTGCGTCGCCGCTATCGGGCGATCTGATAAACGCGCCGAGCCGGATCCAGCTCGCATGATCGACGCCGCTGGCAAACGACCATTTGCCGCTGAGCCTATAGCCGCCGTCCACTGGAACCGCTATGCCGGTCGGGGCAAAGCAGGCGCAGCTGAACGGGTCGCTGCCATCGCCCCATAATTCGCGCTGGGTTTCGATCGGGTAATGGCCAAACGAGATGCCGTTGGATAACGCGCCATTGACCGCCCAGCCGGTGGAGGCGCAAGCGGCCGAAATCGTCAACGCGATTTCAAGAGCGACCACCGCGTCGTATTCGAAGCCGCCGAATTCGCGCGGCCGCGTCGTGCGCAGCAATTCGGCCTCGCGCACCTTGGCAATGATATCGGGCGAGATCCGCCGGTTGCGCTCGGTCTCTTCGGCGCGTGCGCGAATTTCCGGAACCAGGTCGCGGGCGCGCTGGATTAGCTCCTCCGGGGAGGGTGGCGATACGGCGCGGTGGAGCGCGGCACTGGACATTATTTCCTCCGGTTTGGCCTTCTCGTTGGCCGACGCAGGATGCGCCGGCGGGGGAACCGCGACAACGCGAAAACCGCGCCGGGCGGAACCTCTCGCGGTATTGGCGACAGCGCGCTAGGATCGAACTCAAGGTTTCGACAAGGCAAAGGAGTCGTGGTGGGAGACAACCGGGTCGGGCAAGGCGTGACGGCTGCGGCGGTGCGGCGGCGACAGCAGGCCACGGGCTGATGGCGACGCTCGGCGAGATCGTTGCCGCTGCGGCCAAGGTGTTTCGCACCAAGGGTTATCATGCCGCGACGGTGCGCGACATCGCCGAGGAGGTCGGCATCCTCAAGGGCAGCCTCTACCATCATTTCGAGAGCAAAGAGGCATTGCTCTATCTCGTCGTCAAAGAACCGATCGCGCAGATGTATCAAACCATCGCCGCGATCGCCGACGCCGATTTGTCGCCAACTGAAAAATTGCGCCGGGCGATTTTAGCGCATTTGGAAGCGTTCGATCGCCATTACCCACATCTGTTTGTTTATTTGCGCGAGCGCGAGTTAGTGAAGCAGCGCTTTCGCGAGATGATCGGTTTTTCCCCCAAAGACTACGAAGAGTGCTGGCAGCAAATCCTGCGCGATGGCGTTAAGCGGGGTGAGTTCCGTGCCGATCTCGATATCCAGGTGACGTCGTACGGGCTGCTCGGCATGCTGAATTGGCTTTACAAGTGGTACGATCCACAAGGTCGGCTCAGCATTCAACAGGTTGCCGAGCAATTAACCGCAATGGCGCTCGGTGGTATCGCCGCCGAAAAGCCGAATACCGCGCGAATGCGCCGCAGCACCGTGCGAACCGCTCCCACTGCAAAGTTGCCGGCGAGTTGACAGCGGTTCGCCGCCTGCGTAGGCTTCGTACCAAACGCTTGGTTGGTTCCTGACGAGATAACAAGAAACTAAACCCGATCACGAGGAGGGAGGTTATGGTGGCTGCTGTCCAGGACGACATGTTCACCCCCGACGTCATCGCCGACCCCTACAGCTATTACGGCCGTCTGCGCGACCAGGATCCGATACACTGGAACGACACTTACGAATTGTGGGTCGTCACCCGGCATGACGACCTCGTCTGGCTGACCCGACACCACGAACTGTTTTCGTCGGCGGTTTTTAAAAACGATCCGAGGCCGCCTTATCCCGCGATCGACGAGTTGGATCTCGGTCTTTACGAATATGTAAGGAACTACCAGGGCGACCAATTCATCCAGCACGATCGCCCTGAGCATCTCGAGATGCGCCGGGTCGTGCATGGCTATTTCACGCCCAAATCAATGGAGGCTTGGCGTCCCTTTGTTCAGAAGGCAGTCAAAGAACTCCTCGACGCCGCCGAAAAAAGGGGTCGCATGGATGTGATGCGTGACCTCGCGACCCCGCTGCCGGTGCTGGTCATCGCCCAGATGATGGGGGTTCCCGACGAAGACCGCGGCTACGTCCGCGAGCTCGCCGAAAAGCTCCTCTACATCGGCCGCGGCGAATACGATCGAATGAAGCCGCTGACCGAAGGCATGCGCGGAATGGTCGAGTATGTCTCTCCGCTGGTCGAAGAGCGCATGGCCAATCCCGGCGACGATTTTATCTCGGTGTTGGCGAGCGGCGAAAAGCAGGGCGTGTTTACCCGGCACGAGGTGCTGGTCAATACCTCGCTGTTATTGCTGGCCGGCCACGAGACGACAATCAACCTGTTATGCAACGGCACCCTGGCGTTTATGCGCCATCCCGAGCAATGGGCGTTGCTTAAGAGCGACCCCGCCGCTTTAGCCAAGACCGCGACCGAGGAATGCCTGCGCTACGACTCGCCGGTCATTTCGATCCAGCGGATCGCCTCCGAGGATGTTGAAATGCGCGGCAAGACGCTGAACAAGCGGGACCGAATCCGCTGGTTTATTTCGGCCGCCAATCGCGACCCGGAAAAATTCGCCGAGCCGGAAAAATTCGACATTACCCGCTGGCCAAACCAGCACGTCGCCTTTGGCTCGGGGGTTCACCACTGCCTCGGCGCGACCTTGGCGCGCGTCGAGGGTCAGGAAGTCTTCAAGGCGTTGGCGGAACGGTTTCCGGGCATGCGGCTGGAGAATGAGCCGCTGGAATACCAGCCCAGCATCACCTTCCGCTCACTGAAATCGCTGCCGGTCAGCTTGCAATAGGGGGGTCCATTGGCTCGCAACCTGCGCCTCCGGGTCGACCACGACGTCTGCGTCGGGAATGCGATGTGCGAGACGATCGCGCCAAAGGTCTTTCGTCTCGACGAGAACCGCCAGTCGGAGGCCGTCGATCCCAAGGGTGACACCGTCGAAAAGATCCTCGAAGCCGCCGAAAACTGCCCGGTCAGCGCGATCTTTGTCGAGGATGCCGATACCGGGGAGCAATTGTTCCCATAGCGCTAACCGAACGGAGAATGGCGATACCGCCGGGGTAATCGCCCCGGCTCATCGGCACAGCCACCGGCAGGTCAAGCAAAATTTGGTACCCGGTGCTTGCCATCAACAAAGGAGACGGGTCTTGCGCAACCAGTACAACGTCGTCGACGCCGACGGCCACATTCTCGAACCGCTCGATCTCTGGGACAAATACATCGACCCGAAATTCCGCGACCGGGCGCCCAAGATCGTCAAGGGTGAGAACGGCAAGGAGCGGCTGGTCATCGAAGAGCACCAGGTCGGCGACGGCCGGCTGGGCATTGGCCGGATCGGCGCGGTTGGCGCGCGCCAGGGTGTGGTTGCCGCCGATACGATGGAATACAAGGACGGCAAGCCCGGCGGGTTCGACCCGCATGCCCGCATCCCCGACATGGATGCCGATGGCATCGACGCGGCCTTTCTCTATCCGAGCCTTGGCCTATTCTCGGGCGCGATCCACGACCCTGAACTCGCGGCTGCGGTGTGCCGCGCCTACAACCGCTGGCTTGCCGACTACTGCAAGCCTTATCCCGACCGGCTTTTCGGCGTCGCGATGCTGCCATTGCAATCGGTCGAGTTGGCGGTCGACGAAATGAAGTTCGCGCGCAAGGAATTGGGCTTCCGCGCCGGCTTTATTCGTCCGAACCCGTATAGCGACAAGATGATCCACGAAGAGCGCTACGAGCCGTTCTGGCAGGCGGCCGAGGATCTCGATTTCGCGATCGGGTTCCATGAGGGTGCTTCGAGCGGCATGCCGACCGTCGGTGTCGACCGCTTTGACGGACGCGGCGCCCGCCACATCATCAGTCATACGATGGAAATGATGCTGGCCTGCATGAGCGTGGTCTGGGGCGGGATCGCCGACCGTCACCCGAAATTGCGGGTCGGGTTTCTCGAATCCGGCGGCGGCTGGGTGGCGCCCTGGCTCGACCGCATGGATCGCCATTTCGACGATCAGGGCTTTAACGATTCCGGGCTGTCGATGCGCCCGAGCGAAATCTTCCAGCGCAATTGCTGGATCTCGTTCGAGCCGGTCGAAGGCAGCATCAAGGTGCTCGCCGACTACATCGGACCCAACAAGATCCTGTGGGCGACCGATTACCCGCATCCCGACGGCTTCTTCCCCGGCGCGCCGGACATGATCAGGAGCCGCATGAAAGGGCTGTCGGAGGAGACCCAACACGGTGTGATGGCCGGCGGCGCCATGGGCTTTTACGGCCTGAACTAATCACAGCTCTCCGCAGGCGCGGGTACGCTCGCGCCTGCGGAGAGCTTCAGTTGCGCCGCATTACGCTCGTAACCCAATAATCCAATACCGAAATGATACCGTAGCTCGCGGTCTGCATATCCTCGGCGAAACCGGAGAGCTCGAGATGTCGAAGGTGACCTACATCGAATACAACGGGACTGAGCATCAGGTGGAGGTCCCGGTCGGCCTCTCGGTGATGCGCGGCGCGGTCAATAATGCCGTGCCGGGCATCGATGCAGACTGCGGTGGCGAGTGCGCCTGCGCCACCTGCCACATCTATGTCGAGCCCGCATGGCTCGAACTGATCGGTCCCCCCGAGCCGGGTTCGCAGGAGGCCAGCATGCTCAGCTTCGCAGCCGAAGCAGCGCCAAACTCGCGCCTGGCTTGCCAGATCGCGATGCGCGAAGAACTCGATGAACTCGTCGTCCGGATGCCGGAGGGCCAGCACTGATACCGCTCGTGCTACGGAGGTACGTGATGGATTCATATGTAAATTATTCCGCGCGTGAGGACGCTTACTCCAAGCCGCTCGAAGAGATCGACGTCAGCGACCCGCAGCTTTACTTCACGGATACTTGGTATCCCTATTTCGAGAGGTTGCGCCGCGAGGACCCGGTACACTACACGCCGCAGAGCCCGTATGGGCCCTATTGGGCGGTCACCAAATACCGCGACATGGTGAAGGTTGAAGTGAACCATAAAGTGTTCTCTTCGTCCGACGATGTTGGCGGCATCCGGATCGAGGACCCGCCAAAAGGCATGGAGCGGCCGAACTTTATCCGCATGGATCCGCCCGAGCACGATGACCAGCGTTTGGTCGTCAGCCCCACCGTCGCCCCGATGAACCTCGCGAAAATGGAGAGCATGATCCGCGAGCGGACCTGCGGCGTGCTCGACGGCCTGCCACGCAACGAAGAATTCAACTGGGTCGACCGGGTGTCGATCGAGCTGACCTCGATGATGCTGGCAACATTGTTCGACTATCCGCTCGAAGAGCGGCGAGCGCTGATCCGCTGGTCGGAGATCGCGATCTGCGACATCAACGCGCCTGATGCGCCGGTTCGTTCCGAGGCAGACCGCTTCGCCGAGCTGGTCAAGTTCACCGAGCATATGAACGAATTATGGGAGGTGCGGGCAAAGCAGCCGCCGGCCTTCGACATCATCTCGATCCTCGCGCACAGCGAGCAAATGAACCAGATGAGCCTGCGCGAGCGGATGGGCATCCTCATTCTTTTCCTGGTCGGTGGCAACGACACGACGCGCAACTCGATGTCGGGCGGGGTCTGGGGCCTCAGCCGCTTCCCCGAGGAACTGCAGAAAGTGCGCGCCGACCGGGCGCTGATCCCAGGCCTGATCCCGGAGATCATCCGCTGGCAGACCCCGGTGATCCACATGCGGCGCACTGCTCTCGACGATGCCGAAATCGGCGGCAAGCCAATCAAGAAGGGCGACAAAATTGTGATCTGGTACATTTCCGGCAACCGCGACGAGGACGCGATCACGGACCCGAACCGCCTGATTGCCGACCGTCCGCGGCCGCGCGAGCATGTCGCGTTCGGCTTTGGCATACATCGCTGCCTCGGCAATCGGCTCGCCGAATTGCAATTGCGCATTTTGTGGGAAGAGATTCTGAGGCGCGATCTGCAGATCGAGGTGCTGGACAAGCCGGTCTACGCGTACTCTAACTTCCTCCGATCGATCAAATCGCTGCCTGTGCGTCTCGCCGCCTGAAAGCGGGCGGGGAACGATTATAGTAGCCGACAGCGCATTAGCCGGAGAGGGACGACATGTCATTGAGACTGGTGGTGACAATCACCGCCGCACCCGGAAAAGGCGGGGAATTGGCGCAAATCTTCAAGGGCCGTTGCGCCGAAGTAATGAAGGAACCGGGTTGCGAGCAGTTCGAAGTATTCCGGAGTGCCTTAGACCCCGACAAGCTCGTCCTGCTCGAACGCTGGGCGGATCAGGCGGCGCTCGACGTCCACGCCAAGGTCAACACGACACGCCCGCCGCTGCCCTCGGGATTGCAGGTCGGCAATGGCGAGCGTGAAGACTACGAATACAAGCGCACGCGCTGAGCATTGACACCCCCGTTTCTCGTCACCCCTTGAAAGCGGGGGCCAGGGGCAAGCGATTTGCGCTGGGGCTCTGGCTTCCCGCTTTCGCGGGAATGACGAGAGCTTGTTAGATCAGAGCACGGAGGAAATCGGGCAAATGGGCTGGCTTGACGGGCAGGTCGCGTTGGTCACCGGCGGCGGCTCGGGCATCGGCCGCGCCGTCGTCGAGCGCTATGTCGAGGAGGGGGCGCGGGTCGCGGTCATGGACCGCGCCGTCGGCCGCGGCATGGAGCTGATGGCGCAGCTTGGTGACAAGGTCATGGCGATCGGTGGCGATGTCAGCCGGCTCGACGACAACAAGCGCGCCGTCGCCGAAACCGTCGCCGCCTTTGGCCGGCTCGATATTTTTGTCGGCAATGCCGGACTGCTCGACGGCTTTCTGCGGCTTACCGATCTGGCGGAGGCCAGCATTGCGGCCGCCTGCGACGAGTTGTTCGCGGTTAACGTCAAAGGCTGCATCCTCGGCGCCAAAGCCGCGCTCGGCGAACTCGACAAAAGCAAGGGGTGCATGATCTTTACTGCGTCCGGGGCGGGGTTTACCTCGGCCGGCGGGGGCGTGATCTACACTGCGTCAAAGCATGCGGTGGTCGGGATAATCCGGCAACTAGCGGTCGAGTTGGGGCCGAATATCCGGGTCAATGGCGTCGCACCCGGCGGCACGATCACCGACCTGCGCAGTGTCGCGGCGCTGCAGCTGGAGGATCGCTCGCAATTCGACCTGCCCGGCGCCGCGGATCGGATCGCCGCCGGCAACCCGTTGCATATCGCGCTCGACCCGGCTGATCTCGCCGGCGCTTACGTTTTTCTGGCGTCGCGCGCCAATGCCCGCGGGATCACCGGGTCGGTCGTTTCGGTCGACGCCGGCTCGACATTGCGCCCAATGCGGCGGCTTTAGTAGGTTTTCTGGTCAGGACGCCTGGGTCAAGCGCGGCCACGGGCTTTAGTATAAGGGCACGGAAATTGCTGAGTGCGTACTAAAGCGCCGGCAACGAGGAGAGAGGGATGGCAACGGATCTGAGCAGGTTGGTCGATTGCGAGAATGGGCTCGTCAGCCGCCGTATCTTTATCGAGCCGGAAGTCTACGAACAAGAGCTGAAGCAGATTTTTGCCCGCTGCTGGCTGTTCCTGTGCCATGAAAGCCAGATCCCCGAACCAGGCGATTTTTACACAACCTATATGGGTGAAGACCCGGTGCTGGTGGTGCGCGACAGCCACGGCAAGATCCGCGCTTTTCTCAATGTCTGCCGCCATCGCGGCAACCGCTTATGCCGCGCCGATAGCGGCAATGCCGCGAGCTTTACTTGCGCCTATCACGGCTGGACGTTTCGCAACGACGGGACCCTGAGCGGTGTCCCGCACCTCAAGGATTTTTATTTCGACGCGCTCGACCGCAACCAATGGGGGCTCGTTCCGGTGGCGCAGCTCGACAGCTATCGCGGGCTGATCTTTGCGACATTCGATGGCAACGCGCCGTCACTGCGCGATTATCTCGGCGAGACGGCATGGTACCTCGACGTGTTTTTCGACAGGCGCGAAGGCGGGGTCGAAGTGCTCGCCACCCACAAATGGATCGTGCCGTGCAATTGGAAATTCCCGGCGGAAAATTTCGGCGGCGACGCCTACCACGTGCAATGGACGCATCTATCGGCCGTCACCACCGGCTTTAGCAGCGGCGTTACCGCCAATCAGAGGTCCGGCGGCAGCATGGTTTCGCCCGGCAATGGCCATATGCTGATCTGCGTCGGACCCAATGATCATGGCGATCCGCCGGTCCCGGTGATCCAGCAATACGAGGAGGCGATCCGTCTTGAGGTCGAACAGCGCCTGGGGCCGCGTGCGCGGCTGATCAACCCGATCGTCGGCACCGTGTTCCCGCACTTCTCGTTCCTGCGCAGCACGTCGCGGACGTTTCGCGTGTGGCAGCCGCGTGGCCCCGACAAGACCGAGATCTGGTCGTGGGTGTTCTGCGACAAGGCAGCGCCCGCCGAGGTCAAGGAGGCGGTGCGTCTCGCCGGTATCCGCGGTTTCAGCCCGTCCGGCACCTTTGAACAGGACGACATGGACAATTGGCAGGAATGCACCCGCACCTGCCGCGGCGTCGTTGCGCGGCAAATGGCGCTAAACAACCAGATGGGTATGGGTCACGACCGCTATGACGAGGGCCTCGGCGCCTGGGCCAGCCAAGCGCGCATCAGCGAAAACAACCACCGACATTTTTATCGCCGCTGGGCCGAGTTGATGGCGGGAACCCCGTGGGTCGCGTTGTCCCGCCCGCAGCCGCTGGCTGCCGAATGATCGCGGAGAACGTGATCCGCGAGGTCGAGCAATTCCTCTATCGCGAGGCGCGGCTGCTTGACGAGCGGCGCTTTCACGAATGGCTCGAATTGCTGAGCGATGACATCCGCTATCGGATGACGACGCGCGGAAACCGCTATCAGCGGATCAGCAAGTCGATCGCGATCCTCGATCCGGCGCGCTATGTCGAAGAGGATCTCGAAGGCGAGGATGAATTCGCGATCCTCGACGAAGATAAGTCCAGTCTTGCCGGCCGCGTCGCGCGGCTCGATACCGGGATGGCCTGGGCCGAGGACCCGCCGTCGCGCACCCGCCATTTCCTCTCCAATATCGAGGTTTCACCGGGCCGGGACGCGGACGAAGTCGAAGTCCGCTGCAATTTCATCGTCTACAAAAACCGCTCCGAGACCGAGCAGGATTTTTATGTCGGCGCGCGCCGCGATCTGCTGCGCCGTGTCAATGGCGGCTGGAAAATCGCGACACGCCGCCTCGTCCTCGACCAGAACGTGATGCTTGCCAAGAACATAAGCACGTTTTTCTGATCACCGGCGCCGGCGCAACTTACTGGTCACACGTCTTCGGCAGGCGGTCGCGCTGCGCGGCGAGACTGCCGGCTCCTTGTTGGAGGGTGGCGTGACTTGCGTCGCGTCGGCGATCGCCGCAAGATGGCTTTTAGGGTGATCCTCTAGGCCGGTGAGGCCATGCAAGTTTCGTATTTCGAAACCGCGCGTTACCAGGTACCGCCGAGTGTGCCGGCGGAATGGCCGGTGCCGCCCGGAGCTTATGACCCGGAGACCGGCGCTGAGGCCTATCAGGGCATGGTTGAACGGGTCCAATTTGCCGAGGAACTCGGGTTCGACTGGATAAGTCTTTCAGAGCACCATTATTCCCCGCGGATCCTGACTCCGAATATCGCCGTGTCCGGCTCCTACATCGCCGCCCGATCGAAAAAGATAAAGATTGCGCTTCTCGGGCCGATCGTGTCGCAGAGCAATCCAGTGCAGGTCGCCGAAGAGGTGGCCATGCTGGACACCCTGTCGAACGGGCGCCTCATTTTCGGGATGCTGCGCGGCACCACCAACGAATACCTGACCTTCGACCTCAACCCGGCCGAGGCGCGAGAGCGCACGACCGAGGGCATGGAGTTGATTCTCAAGGCGTGGACCGAGCCACAACCCTTTGGCTGGCAGGGCCGCCACTATCAATTTCGCACAGTGTCGGTGTGGCCGCGGCCATTGCAGCAGCCGATGCCGCCGACCTTTTCACTCGGCACCAGCCGCGAATCCTGCGAGTTCGCGGCGCGCCATCACATTGGCCTCGGCGTCTCGTTCGCGCCGTTCGAGGTCGTTGCCAAATCGACCCGGTATTATCGCCAAGAATGCACAAAGCACGGCTGGGAACCGACACCTGAACAGATGCTATATCGGGCCAACATCCTGCTCGCCGAGACCGACAACGAAGCACACGAATTGCTCGAAAGGCAGCGCAAGGGGCCAGCACCTTTCCCGATGCGCGCCGGGGTACGCGACGCTCTCCTCAAGCTCGATTCCCGCAACGTCGCGGGCGAGCCGCGGACGCCGAATGTCGGCGGCGGGCTGCCGACATCGTTTTACGGCGGCCCCGATACGGTGGTCGAGCAGATCAAGCGCTGCCGCGAGGAAGTCGGCGTCGGCGTGCTCGACCTCGCGTTCCAGAACCCCGGCGCTCCCGACACCGGTCGGCTAATGCAGTCGCTCGAACTCTTCGCCGAAAAGGTCCTGCCGCGCATTCGCGACGTATGAGGCGAGGCGCTGGCTGGCGCGGGGGAGCCATGAAGGTCTCTTATTTCGAAACCGCCCACTACCTGCCGCCGCGGCAATTGCCGGCGCAATGGCCGGTGCCGCCCGCCGCCTACGACCGCGAAGCCGGGGCGCAATCCTATCGCGGCATGGTAGAGCGGCTGCAATTGGTCGAGGAATTGGGCTTCGACTGGATCAGCGTGGCCGAGCATCACTATTCACCGCATCGTCTGACCCCCAACCCCGTGGTCTCGGCGGCGCATCTGGCGGCCTACGCAAAGAAAATAAAGATTGCCATCTTGGGTCCGATCGTCTCGCAAAGTAATCCGGTGCAAGTTGCCGAAGAACTGGCGATGCTCGACAATCTTATGCCGGGCCGGCTCGTGGTCGGACTGTTGCGCGGCGTGACCGGCGAGTATCTGACCTACGGGCTCAACCCGACCGAAGCGCGCGAGCGGACCACCGAGGCGATTGAGCTGATCCTCAAGGCGTGGAGTGAACCGCAGCCTTTCGGTTGGCAGGGCCGTCATTTCAAGTTCCGCACGGTCGCGGTGTGGCCCCACCCGGTGCAGCATCCGCGCCCACCGACCTATGCCCTCGGCGGAAGTCGCGAATCCTGCGAGTTGGCGGCGCGCCATCATCTCGGGCTCGGCGTTGCCTATGCCCCGTTTGAGGCTGCAGGCAAGGCGGTCCGGTATTATCGCGAGCAGTGCACCCGATACGGCTGGGAGCCCACGCCAGAGCAAATCATCTATCGAGCGAATATTCTGATCGCCGAGTCGGATAGTGAAGTCCAGGCTCTGCTGGAGGCGCAGCCGACGCGGAGAAATTCTTTTCCATTAAGCGCCGGTGTGCACGACGCCTTGGTTAAGCTTGACTCGCGCAACTTAGCGGGTGAAGCGAGGCCCGCCATGGTCGGCGGTGCGCTTCCGAGAAATTTCTACGGCAGTCCGTCTACCGTCATCGAGCAAATAAAGCGCTGCCGCAAAGAAAGCGGAGCCGGCGTGATCGACTTGATGTTTCAGATCCCCGGTTCCGCCGATATGAGCTTCTTGATGCGCTCGCTCGAACTGTTCGGTAATAGGGTGCTGCCGCACATTCGCGATATTTAGAGCCGACCGCCGCGACGAAGCCGACGGTGCAACAAGGGGATGTCTGGAGTGACGCAGGCGGGAGAGACGTTTCGCGAAGGCCACGTTGAGGCTGACGGGTTTCGCATCCGTTATATGTCGGCGGGGGAGGGGCCTCCGCTTATCCATCTCCACGGCGCCGGCGGATTGCGGCTGACGCCCGGCCACGACCTCTTGCGCCGGCAGTTCCGGGTTATAGCCTTCGAAATGCCGGGCTTTGGGGCGTCGGCGGAAAACGATCGCACGCGCGACATGGCGGGACTCGCAGCGACAATGGCCACGGCAGCCGACGCGCTCGGCCTCGGTGAATTCAACCTGATGGGTACGTCGTTTGGCGGCAAGGCAGCCCTGTGGTTGGCGGTGCGGCAGCCCGAGCGGGTGCGGGCGCTGGTGCTCGAGGCGCCGGCAGCGATCCGCCCGGAGGGCAGCGAGCCGCCTTCGGGATCGCCGGAAGAGATGGCGCAGCGGCTCTATGCCCACCCCGAACGGATGGCGCCGCAACCGCCGCTCGACGCGATGGTCCGGGCAAAGCAGTCGCGCCTCGTGGCGCGGCTGCGTGGGCCCGACCGCGATAGCGATCTCGAGGCCCGACTCCCAGGGCTCGCAGTTCCGACCCTGGTTCTCTTCGGCACCGTCGACCGGGTGATTCCACCCGAAATGGGGCACTTTTATAAAGAGCTAATGCCCAACTGCCATCTTATCTATGTCTATGACGCCGGGCACGCGATCAGCACCGACCGCCCCGAAGCCTTCACCGAAGTCGTCGCCGATTTTATCGAGCGCCGTGAGGCTTTTGTAATCAGTCGAACCCAGACGGTGATCCACCCCTAACGGGCCGACGGGTGACTGCGGCAACCGCAGCGCCGTCTCAACCCAATTTAGGACGAATATTTACGGTTTGTTGTTGCCGGTGCGGCAAAATCCGATAAGCACTTCGCCGCCGGCTCAGGATGTCAAATCGGAGCCCCAACCGCGGCAATGCTGTAACTGCCTGATTGGACTGGACGCCGCGGACCGCCCAGGGAACGCTAGATTGGCCTTCCCGCCGAATTTGGGATCCACCATGCGACCGTGGATTATCGTGTTGTCGAGCGCTGTCCTCGCTGTCGTCGCTGCGGTCTCTGTGATCTGGCCTGAGCTGAGCGTCACGCCGCGCGGCGCGATCCTGCCGAGCCTGAAGCCGCTATTGCCGAGCTTGGTGGTGGTGGCGCTTGCCGTTTATGCGTTGTGCGCGATCTTGCTGACCTCAGGTGATCTGATCGAGGGGGCTTTGCGCGCGCGCTGGTACCTGGTCCGCAATCCGCCGCATCACGGACCGGCGAGACCGGACTGGGCCTCGGCTTTCGACAGGAATGGGTTTCGACGGCTGGTGCCGCCCCGCGCTGCGGTGCAGCCAAATCCGGCTCCCGCCGACGGAACCGTGGTGTTGCAAGGCCCGTTTCTGCCGGGCGAGGCGAGGCGTGAAGTCTCCCGACTGTTCTACATCGGTGCGGCGCGTGCGCATTTCTTCAGCGCCGTGATCGTACTTGCCGCTGGCGTCGTACTTGGCGCAGCACAACCCTACAACCGCCTATCCTTGATGCCCGGGCCGATCCCAACCGTGCCGGCGGGCTTGGCCGTCGCCGGGCTGGCGCTGCTCGCATTCCTCGCTCGGGTCGCGGTCGATGTCGCGGCCGAGCCGCTGATCGAGATGATCTCGCGGCTGCCGGCCGAAACCGCCGAAACCGGATTGCTGCGGCGCACTGCCGAACTGCTGGCAACGGCGGCGACGGTCAACCCGTCGAGGGCCGCAGCAGCACCCATCGACCCGGTGCTAATTCCGGAACGGCTCGGCGAGGTCCTGGAACAGGGCCACCGCGCGCTGTTCGAAGCGGTCGAGCACTTGTCGACAACCACTGATGGGCTGGCGACGACCACAAGATCGTCGATCGAGGCGCTCGAAGCAGCTTTTCGCGCGACCGAATTTCGCGAGCAAACCCAGGCGCAACATGCTGGCCTCGACACCGCGGCGATCACCGATTTGCGCGATGCAATCGCGGCATTGACCGGGATCCTTCAGAGCATTCGAAGCATGCCCGCCGCGGCCGAGGATGATGATGCCCTGCCGAATTTGCCGCGCCGAGAGGTAGAACCCGATTTGGCGCACGAGCTGCGTAAACTGCTCAAGGAAATCGAAACCGCGCCCTAACCGCGCGGGAGGAATCGACGGGAACCGCATCGTCGTTACCGTGCGCGGCGCGAAGCGCCGGTGTCTGCTCTTGCAGAACCTCAGTTCGCTGGAGCGCGCATGATGACATCGGCGAGAAGATCGGCGGCGCGGCAGCATTCATCCTGCGTAACGTCGAGATGGGTCACGGCGCGAACGGTCCGGGTCGCAAAGGCCGAGACCAGAACGCCGGCCTTGGCGGCATGCGCGACGATGGTCGCCGCGTCGGGTGCTCCCTCCGTCATATGGAAGATCACGATGTTGCTTTGCACGGTCGCGAGATCGAGTTCGACGCCCGGCAGGCCCGCGAGCCGCTCCGCCAACAGCCGGGCGTTGGCATGATCCTCTGCGAGCCGGTCGAAATTATGGTCGAGCGCCCACAAACCGGCAGCCGCGAGGATCCCGGCCTGACGCATCGCCCCGCCGAACATGCGGCGGGCGCGATGGGCGCGGGCGATCGTTTCGCTGTTACCGGCGAGGACGCTGCCGACTGGGCAGCCCAGCCCCTTTGACAACGCCACGGAAATCAGATCGAAGGGTGCCGATAGCTCGGCGAGGCTGCGGCCGGACGCGACCGCGGCGTTGAACAGCCGGGCGCCATCGAGATAGCTCGCCATCCCGAGTTCGCGCGCCGCCGCGCAGATCGCCACGGCGTCCTGCTGCGGGAAAATCACCCCACCGCCGCGATTGTGGGTGTTCTCGACCGCGACCAGGGTCGTCGGCGGAAACACGATGTGCCCCGGTGGCTTGTAGGCGACCCGGAGATCGGCGGCGGTAAACAGCCCGCCCTGTCCGACCGCAGTAAACTGCACGCCGGAATTAGCCGCGCCGGCGCCCGATTCATGCCAGACAATATGGGCCTCGTGGCCCAGCACCACCTCGTCGCCGGGCCGGGTGAGCACTTTGAGCCCGATTTGGTTCGCCATCGTGCCGCTCGGTACGAAAAGCGCCTCCTCCTTGCCGAGCAATTCGGCGATCCGTTCTTGCAGCCGATTGATCGATGGATCTTCGCCATATTGGTCGTCGCCGACCGGCGCCGCCGCCATCGCCTCCCGCATGCCGGATGACGGCCGGGTCACCGTGTCGGAGCGCAGATCGATCCGGTTCATAATCGCAGTCCCATCAATTCGAGCGCCGCCCGTCCTAATAGCCCATAAGGATTGCCGAGGGTCTCGGGCAATTCGAAGTGATTGTAGTGCTCGCCGACCAATAATCGCACCGGCTTGCCGGCGGCTGCGACGGCGGCGGCAAACTCGCGGTTCTGCCGCTGGAATTCCGGGGTCTCGCAGGTGCCGTAGGCGACGACGATAGGTACGCGCAGCTGGTCGAGATGGCGGATCGGGCTTAGCGCCTCGACGCCGGCGTCGTCAAACGCGACGTAGGCGCTGCGCTTCGACAACCGCACCGGCGCCAACTCGTACATGCCCGAAACAAGGAGGCCGCCTTTGATGATGTCGGCCGGCAGCTCGAACTGGCGGTGCCAATCCGTGGTCATCGCCACTGCCGCGAGATGCCCGCCCGAGGACTGGCCGCCGACATAGAGCCGGCTCGGATCGCCGCCAAACCGGGCCGCATTGCGGTAAACCCAAGCGATCGCCCGGCGTACCTGATCGGCAAGAATCATGAGATTGCCAGCCACGTCCTGCACCCAGTTGAAATCGGGCACGATGTAGTGCGCACCGGCGGCAGCGAACATCGCGGCCGGGCTGGCATAGCCCGCGGCGCGGCCGGCGCGCCATGCGCCGCCATGGATGAACACAAAGATCGGGCGTTGCTCGCCCGCGGCACGGTAGAGGTCGAGCTTCTCGATCTCGTGATTGCCGTAGGCCAGCCGTTCGGGTGTGCCGAGCCGCACCCGTGCCGCCGCGCTATCACTTTCCCGGCGTCTGATCAGCTGCTCGCGGTTGGGCGCATAAGCGGCCTGGTCATAGGCGGCATCGAGCGCCTGTTGGTCGTAGTCGAGAAAGACCAGCGGAGCTTTTGTCGGCATTCACCTTCCCTCATACCACAGAATGCAGCCGGGCGCGCTTTTAGGCGGTCCCCTTCAGTGACCACCGCCGGTCGGTGCCAGGCCGACGACCACACAGGGGGCGCCCGCATCAGGACCGCCATAATCGGGACGACCGTAGAAACTGCATCTCTGATTCGCGCATCCCGCCAGTATGCTTGTAAGGACGACAAACGCCCCAGTCAGCCGCCGAAAGCGCATCTGTCGCCAAGGATCAAGCCGGCTTGTTCTATCGCTTGCCGTCTTATTTCAGCCTGTCGGCGACCGCCAAGATGCCGGCGTTAGCGCAGGCCTCATCCTTGTCGCCTCCTGGCGAGCCGCTGACACCGATCGCGCCGACGACTTCATTTCCGGCTTTGATCGGCACGCCGCCGCCGAGCGCGATGGTCCCGGCGGTGCCTTTGAGCCCGGCGACCGCGGGGTCGGTCAAGACCCGATGCGCCCATTGCGCCGAAGGCTGCCGGAACGTGACTGAGGTGAACGCCTTGCGTTGGCTGGTGGTGATTGTGTGGGGCGATGCCCCGTCGTCGCGAAACGCGATCTTGATGAGCCCGTCACGGTCGACCACGGTGACGCTGACATGGTTGCCGTCGGCCCGGCATTTGGCGAGCGCTCCCATCGCGATCGCCTCCGCCAAATCGAGCGACAGCGCCTTTTCGTTCAGCAGATTGCAGCTGGCGCAGCCACCGCCCCCAGGATCGGCAGCCAATGCCGGCTCTGCCAAAGTTGCGGCCGTCGACATCAGGGCGACTAGACCAAGAGCCTTATTGGTGAAGGACATGGACATTATCCTAAGGATTGATGACAGCCGCTTCGGCAGCGCGCCGCGCCATTGGAGCAAGGTACCGGGAGATTGGGGATGAAGCTCTACAGTTATTATCGCACACAATGTTCCCTCTATAACCGAGCAGCGTAAGCGCGCGCCGTGGCGGCAAGGCCTATCTCGGGTGAGACCGCAGGGGTCCAGCCGAGGACACCGCGCGTTTCCGTGTCGTCCACTAGCAGCGGCAATGTCAGGCGACGCAACGCCGGGCGCAATATCGGGACCGGACGAAGCCCAGTAAACAAGACCGAGGGCACCGGAAACAGCCGCACCCGTCGGCCGAGCCCGCTTGCGAGCGCTTGCACCAATTCGGGGATCGAAACATCGACAGCGTCGCGCGCCAGCAGCAAGCGGCCGGATGCGGCCGGATGCGAGCATGCCAATACCAGAAGATCGATAAGGTTATCGATGAAGATCAGGCTGCGGCGGCTGTCGAGACCGGCGAAGGGCAATGGCACACCGCTCGCGGTTAGCTTGATGAGCGCCCGCAAATTCCCCTTGACCCCAGCCCCGTAGACCAGCGGCGAGCGGAGGATGACAAGATCGAGCCCGCTCGCGTCTGCGGCCGCACTGATGGCGTGCTCGATAGCGAGCTTGGCGTGGCCATAGGCGTCTTGGGGAGATGGGGCGTCCGTGACGATGAAGCGGCGGCCGGGTGGGGTCTCATCGCCCATCGCACGGATCGAGCTGATGTGAACCAGCCGGCGAACGCCGGCGGCGCTCGCTGCCCGCACCAACGACGCCCCGGCTTTTGCTTCGGCGATGCCGGTGGCAGCATCGACTGGACGGTGCGCTCTCGTCGCGAGGTGGACGATGAGGTCGACGCCCTTAAGATGAGCCGTCCAGTCCGTGTCCGGGCAAATGTCGCCGATCGCTCGCAATTCGACGCCGGCAACCGGCTCGGCTCTCCCGCGGGTGATGCCGCGAACGTTATGGCCACGCCGCACCAATTCGCGGCACAGCGCGCGCCCGATAAATCCGGCCGCACCCGTCACCAATATGTGCGGCAGCTCTCACCCTCCATCCGGCACCTACGGTTTGATTACGCAAGCGCTTCCCCGGCGGATGGATTAAAGAGGACGGCATGTATGGACAAGACCGTCCTCATCCTGCCCCGGTAGGCGCGGCTGCCACGTGACTTCGTGCGATACAATCGACGTTGCCGCGAGCGAGCTGTCATCTGCGAGCCCGTTCCGGCGGCGCCCAAAGCTGCTGTTTCTCGTCACCGAGGATTGGTATTTTTGTTCGCATCGCCTGCCAGTCGCGCGCGCCGCGCGCGATGCCGGATTTGATGTTGTCGTTGCCACTCGGGTTCGGGATCACGGTCCGCGCATCCTCGACGAGGGATTGGCATTGCGCCCGCTGGCGTGGCGCCGACGCGGCGACGGGGTCGCCGGTTCGGCGCGTGCAATCGCGGCGATCGTGCGGCTCTATCGGTCGGAGCGACCCGACATCCTCCACCACGTCGCACTGAAACCGGTGTTGCTTGGCGGCCTTGCCCGGGCATTCGCTTTCGGCGGCGCGCGTGATGCGCCAGCGGTAATCGATGCGATAATGGGCTTGGGATCCGGGTTTTCGGCAACCAGCATCGCTGCCCGGCTGCGCCGGCCGGCGCTTGGGGTGGCGCTGCGGTTCGCCGCCGGTCGTCGCCGCAGCCACGTCCTCGTTCAAAACCCCGAGGACGCCGCGGCGCTTGCCTCTCTTGGGGTAGAGGAGTTGCGGATATCGCTGATCCGCGGCTCCGGCGTCGATGTCCAACATTTCGCGCCGCTGCCAATGCCAAGGGGCAATCCGGCCATCGTCGCCCTCGTCTCGCGCATGCTGCGCGACAAAGGTGTGCTCGACGCAGTAGCCGCAATCCGCTCTTTGCGCGCGCGGAATTTGCCGATCGAGCTTATTCTGGCGGGGGCTCCGGACCCGGACAATCCGGGGTCGCTATCCGAGGCGGAATTGCTTTTGCTCGGGAGCGAGCCCGGAGTGACGTGGCTCGGCGTGGTTGAAGACGTTCGCGAGGTCTGGCGACGAGCAGCGATTGCGGTGTTGCCCTCGACCTATGGCGAGGGTGTGCCGAAGGCGTTGCTCGAAGCCGCCGCCTGCGCCCGGCCGATAATCGCGAGCGATGTTCCGGGCTGCCGCGAGGCGGTTCAGGCGGGGGAAAATGCAAATGGCATTCTGGTCCCACCGCGTGATTTTGCTGCGCTTGCCGAAGCGATTGCGGCGCTCGCCGTCGATCCCGCGTTGCGCGAAAAGATGGGCAACAACGGAAGGAGACTCGCCGAAGCCCGCTTCGCCGAAGAGATTATCGCCCGCGAGACCCTATCGCTCTATCGCAACGCGATCGAAGAAAGAGCGGCGTCGCGATGATCCGCGCCTGGCTTGCGGCTGCGGCGATCGGCGGCTTTTTGTCGGTTGCGGCCGGAGCGGTCGCAGCGCATCTGGGGACGAGAAATCTGCACGCCGCCGAACTGCTGCGCACCGGCGCGCTTTACGGCATGGTTCACGCTGCTGCACTTGTCGCGCTGGCTGCGATTGCCGGCCGCGGCGAACGCCTCGGTGTGCTGCTGGCGATTGCGGATGGTGTTTTGTCATGGGGATCTGCCTCTTCAGCCTCAGCCTGTTTGCGCTGGCGTTGACGCAGTATCCTTGGTTCGCCGCGGTGACGCCGTTTGGCGGGACGGCGTTGTTGGTGGGGTGGGCCGCACTCGGGCTTGGCGCCGCTCGCCGGTGGTGATTTCGAAGTGGGTCGCCAGTGTTTAGAGACTTGGACATAACCCGCGCGCCGACATGCGGCACCGGCGCCAATTTCTCGACAGCGAGGGCTGGCAATGACAACGCTTTTCTATACACATCCAGTCTGTCTCGAGCATGACCCGGGATCGCATCATCCCGAATCCCCGGCCCGGCTGCGCGCCGTGCTTGCAGCGATCTCCGGCCCGCAATTCGCTGAACTCGATCGCCGTGAAGCGCCAGAAGCGGCGATCGAAGATCTGCTTCGGGTGCATCCTCGGCGTCACGTCGAGCGCATCCTGAACGCTGTACCCAAGGCGGGACACGTCGCGATCGACGCCGATACGGTATTGTCCGCAGCCTCCGGACGAGCCGCGCTACACGCAGCGGGTGCGGTGACCGCCGCCGTTGACGCTGTTGTCGCCAAAGAGGCCGAGAACGCGTTTTGCGCGGTAAGGCCGCCCGGTCACCATGCCGAACCCGACCGCGCGATGGGGTTTTGCCTATTCAACAACGCTGCGATCGCCGCGTTGCGGGCACGCGAAGTACACGGCCTCGAACGCGTCGCCGTTATCGATTTTGACGTTCACCACGGCAACGGCACTCAGGCGGCGTTCAAATCGGATGAGAGCCTGTTTTACGCGTCGACCCATCAATATCCGCTTTACCCCGGGACGGGCGCCGCCAGCGAAACCGGAGTCGGCAACATCGTCAATGTCCCGTTGCGCCCCATGTCGGGATCGGAGCCGTTTCGGCGCGCGTTCAGCGAGCGGATATTGCCGGCGCTCGACGACTTTCGGCCGGAACTCGTCATCATTTCGGCGGGGTTCGACGCGCACCGCAGCGATCCGCTGGCGCAGTTGATGCTCGAAGAAAGCGACTATGCATGGGTCACCGAACGACTCGTCGAACTGGCGCACCGCCATGCCGAAGGGCGGCTCGTCTCGACACTCGAGGGCGGCTACGATCTTCAGGCGCTTGGCGCCAGCGCCGCAGCGCACGTCCGGGTGCTGATGGCCGCCTGAGCAGGCCCGGATCAGCGACACTGTTGCCGTTTTGTGACGGCGAGGCGATAATAGCTGCTCGCAAATGGCTAAAGCGCGCTTCCAATTGCGCGCTATTTGCTAGATAGAGCAGCGATGGCTGAGACCAACCCAGCTCCCGAAATCTCGAGCATGAGCTTTGAGGATGCGCTCGCCGAACTCGAACAGATCGTGCGGCGGCTCGAAGCGGGACAGGTCAAGCTCGATGAAGCGATCCTCTCCTACGAGCGTGGAGCCCTCTTGAAACAGCATTGCGAACGAAAGCTCAACGAGGCGCAACAACGGGTCGAGCGCATCGTTGTCGGCGCCGATGGCGCGATCTCGACGGAGCCTGCGAAGTTTGACTGACACGTTGTGGTCCGAGGAGATCTCCTTCGAAGGCGCGCTGGCCCAGGCTGCAGCGCTGACCGATTCGCTGATCGAGCGGCTGTTGGTCGTGCCGCCCGACCTCGAAGCGCGCGTCTACGAGGCAATGCGCTATGCAGCGCTCGGACCCGGTAAGCGGCTGCGTCCGTTTTTGGTTCTGGCCGGCGCGCAACTGTTTGGCGTCAATCGGCAATGCGCGCTGCAAGTGGCGGCGGCGATCGAAATGGTGCACGCTTATTCGCTAGTGCATGACGATTTGCCGGCGATGGACGACAGCGATCTGCGGCGCGGCCGGCCGACCTGCCACAAGGAGTTCGACGAGGCGACTGCGATTCTCGCGGGTGACGGCTTGCTGACCAGGGCGTTCGAGGTGTTGGCGGATCCGGACACGCATGCCGACCCGGCGGTTCGCTGCGAACTCGTGGCCACCCTCGCCGCCGCTGCCGGTGCGGCTGGAATGGTCGGCGGTCAAATGATCGACCTGATTGCCGAGCATCGCTCGCTTGACATCGGCGCAATTACCCGGCTGCAGCGAATGAAAACCGGAGCGCTGATCGCGTTTTCCTGCGAGGCCGGGGCGATACTGGCGAGAGCGCCGGCCGACGCGCGCACCGCATTGCGCGGCTATGCGCATGACCTCGGCCTCGCCTTTCAGATCGCCGACGACCTCCTCGACGTCGAAGGCTCGGCGGCGGAGATCGGGAAGCCGGCTGGCGCCGACGCGGCGGCCGGCAAGGCGACTTTCGTCTCAATCCTCGGAGTCGAGCGGGCGCGGAGCCAGGCCGAGCTGCTGATCGCTCAAGCCGTCGCGCATCTTGATTTGTTCGGGGGAAGAGCGGAACTTTTAAGAGAGGCGGCGCGATTTGTAATCAGCCGTCGCACGTGAGGAGCCTGCATTGGACTTCAAACCCGACTCGCCCGATCTCCAATCGGACGCCGTTGCTGGACCGGATCGATATTCCGGCCGATCTGCGCCGGCTGCCCGAATCGGATCTGCGCCAACTCGCCGATGAGTTGCGCGCCGAGCTGATCGACGCGGTCTCGATCACCGGTGGCCATTTCGGCGCTGGGCTTGGCGTCGTCGAGCTTACGGTAGCATTGCATTACGTCTTTGATACGCCGAACGACCGGCTGATCTGGGATGTCGGTCACCAGGCTTACCCGCACAAGATCCTGACCGGCCGGCGCGACCGCATTCGCACGATTCGGCAGGGCGGCGGTCTTTCCGGTTTCACTAAGCGTTCCGAAAGCGAGTACGACCCGTTCGGCGCAGCCCATAGCTCGACCTCGATCTCGTCGGGGCTGGGCATGGCGGTGGCCCGCGATCTGCGCGGCGAGCAGCGCAACATCATCGCGGTGATCGGCGATGGCGCGATGAGCGCCGGCATGGCTTATGAGGCGATGAACAATGCCGGGGCGATGGATTCGCGACTGATCGTCGTGCTCAACGACAATGACATGTCGATCGCCCCGCCGGTCGGCGCGATGAGCGCCTACCTCTCGCGGCTGCTGTCTTCGAAATCGTTCATGTCACTGCGGCATATCGCGAAGGAAGTAGCGCGTCATTTTCCCAAGCCGCTCGAAGACGCCGCGCGCCGCGCCGAGGAACTCGCCCGCGGGTTTGTCACCGGCGGCACATTGTTCGAGGAGCTGGGGTTCTATTACGTCGGCCCGATCGATGGTCACAACCTCGATCATCTGCTGCCGGTGCTGAAGAACGTCCGCGACACCAAGGAGACCGGCCCGATCCTCGTCCATGCCGTCACCGAAAAAGGGCACGGCTATTTGTCGGCAGAACAAGCCGACGACAAATGGCACAGCGTCGCCAAGTTCGACGTGATCACCGGAGCCCAAGCAAAGTCGAGCTCGAAAGCGCCGTCCTATACCAGCGTTTTTGCCAAGGCGCTGATCAAGGAGGCCGAGGCCGATGACCGGGTTATCGCTATCACGGCGGCGATGCCGTCCGGCACCGGGCTCAATCTATTTGGCGAAAAGTTTCCGAACCGCTGCTTTGACGTCGGCATCGCCGAACAGCACGCCGTGACTTTTGCCGCGGGGCTCGCCGCCGAAGGGATGAAGCCGTTTGCGGCGATTTATTCGACCTTTCTGCAGCGCGCCTACGACCAGGTCGTGCACGATGTGGCGATTCAGAGCCTGCCGGTGCGCTTCGCGATCGATCGCGCCGGGCTGGTTGGAGCCGACGGGCAAACCCATGCCGGCTCGTTCGATGTGACCTATCTCGGCTGCCTGCCAGGTTTCGTGATCATGGCGGCGGCGGACGAGGCGGACCTCGTCCATATGGTCGCGACCTGCGCCGCCTTCGACGACGGCCCCTCCGCGGTGCGTTATCCACGCGGCGATGGGATCGGCGTACCGCTCCCCGAGCGCGGCGTACCGCTCGAGATCGGCCGCGGCCGCATCATGCGGGAGGGCACCACGATCGCCCTGCTGAGTTTCGGCGGCCGCCTGAGCGAGTGCATGAAGGCAGCGCAAGAGCTGGCGTCCTATGGGCTGTCGACGACGGTTGCGGACGCCCGCTTTGCCAAGCCGCTCGACACCGATCTGATCAACCGGCTCGCGCGCGAGCATGAGGTCGTGATTACGGTCGAGGAGGGCGCGGTCGGCGGGTTCGGAAGCCATGTGCTGCATCATCTAGCGGGAAACGGCCTGCTCGACCATGGCCTCAAGATCCGCACGATGATGTTGCCCGACCTGTTCCTCGAACATGACAGTCCGCAGGTCGCAATACGATAAGGCGGGGCTGAACGCGCGCCAGATCGTAGCGATGGCTCTGTCGGCGCTTGGCCGCGAGATCGCGGAACAGCCGGCTCGCGCCTAATTTTCCGCTGGGGCTTAGCTTACGGCCCCAGGCGGATCTGTCGTTGAAGCGACGCGCCGATCAGCTGGTGACCGAGCGCGGTCTCGCCGAAAGCCGCACTCGCGCGCAAGCCCTGATCCTCGCCGGTTTGGTTTTCACCGGCGAGCGGCGGATCGATAAGGCCGGCGAGTTATTATCCGAAGATGCCGTACTTGAACTCCGGGGCCGCGGTCATCCTTGGGTTTCGCGCGGCGGCCTCAAACTCGCCCATGCGCTGGACCACTTTGCGATCGATCCGCACGGCTGGGTCGTTCTCGATATTGGCGCTTCAACCGGCGGCTTCACCGACGTCGTGCTCGCGCGCGGTGCAACCCGTGTTTACGCAGTTGATGTCGGACACGGTCAGCTGGCCTGGAAACTGCGCCAGGACGCGAGGGTCGTCGTGTGTGAGCGGACCAATGCCCGCGTGCTCAGCCGTACGCAGGTGCCTGAACCGGTGGACCTAATCACCTGTGATGCGAGCTTTATCGGGTTGGCGACCGTGTTGTCGGCGCCGCTCGCGCTCGCCGCGGAAAATGCATCGCTGGTTGCGTTGATCAAGCCGCAATTCGAAGCGGGGCCAGAGAGGGTGGGGAAGGGTGGCGTCGTACGCGATCCGGCCATTCATTACGAGGTTTGCGAGCGCGCCGCCGCCTGGGTCGCGACGCAACCCGGTTGGGTGACGATCGGCATCGTCGAAAGCCCGATCCTCGGTCCTGAAGGCAATCGGGAGTTCCTGCTCTACGCGCGTCGCAGCCCCCCTGTCGAAGTCGCCGCGATACCAGCGGATAGCACTTCACGCCGATTCCGGTTGGAGAGCGACGGCATCCAACACGGTTTGCAGGTCGTCGAAGCGAAACGGCTTCTTCAGCAGCGCTGTAGGACGTTCGGCCAAAGACTCTCCGGGGCGAAACTTGCTTCCGCTCAAAGTGAACGTTGGGATACCGAGAGCGGCACAATCCCGCACCAAGCCGGTTTCGTTACCAACTTCCAGTACCAGATCGGTCACGACAACGTCGATTTCTAGCGTCGCTAGTGACGTTGTCGCTTCGGTGGCGTCGGCGCAGACCTCCACCGCGTGCCCGCAATCGGCCAGGATTCCGGCAAAGAATTCGCGAATATGTTGGTCAGACTCGGCAATCAGAACGCGCGCCACTGTCAGCCTCGATCCGGGCCGATCGATATGCAGCCCAAGTCGATCGAAGCCCAAAACCTATAACAAAGGGTGAACACCGCCGCCACGCTTACTGTGGCGCGCCCTCTGGCAGCGGGGTTTTCGGTGGCCAAGCTCAACCGCACCGATTGTTAAATCCGTAAAATACGCAGAAACTTATGGACATCTCTCGCCAACCTGACCGAAAGTAACGTCACCGAAAAAATCCATTGCGGCGTTGTTCGCTCGATGCTGCAGTCGGCCTCGGGGGAAGCCATTTGGATCGTCAAGTGACCGGTTGTGCGGAGCGGGTGACGTTTGTCCGTGAGGGGGCGTCTACCGGTCGCAGCTTTCTTTTTCTTCAAAGTTTGCCGACGCGATTTTTCGAGCGTCTCGGTTCTGCCCTCGTGGCGCGGGGTCACGCTGTATATCGGATCAATTTCAACGGCGGGGACCGTGCGTTTTGGCGGATTGGCAACGCGACTGATTTTCGCGGCCGCGCGCAGGAGTGGCCGCAATTTCTCGACGACTTCGTCTGTAACACAGGAATCAGCGACATCATCTTGTTCGGCGACTGCCGCCCATTGCACCGTGCCGCAATACGCGTCGCCGAACACCGCCAACTCCTCATACATGTGGTCGAAGAGGGCTATATGCGCCCGGATTGGATCACTTTCGAAAAGGGCGGCGTCAACGGCTATTCGTCACTGCCAAAAGACCCGGATTGGTATCGCGAGCAAGCCCGCGATCTCCAGGAATGGGAGTTTCCGCCGAATGTCCCGGGGAGTTTCCGTCGGCGCGCTTTCGAGGATGTCTGTTATAATTTCGCCTCGGCGGCCGCGATCTTGCGCTTCCCTTATTACCGCACCCACCGACCGTATTACCTGATGATCGAATATGCGGGGTGGCTGCGCCGGCTTGCATTGATGGGAAAATTCAAGCGGCAAGCGGCGGCGGCGGTCGCGGCATTGACCGGCGACCCGATTTATTTCTTCCCGCTGCAACTCGACTGCGACTACCAGATGCGCGTGCATTCGCCGTTTCGGGCGACCTCGCTGGCGATCGACCATGTACTCCGTTCCTTTGCCCACCATGCGCCGTCAACCGCGCGGCTGGTCGTCAAACTGCACCCGATGGATAGCGGTGTCGTGGATTGGATGGGTATGGTCGGGCATGTTGCAGCCGAGTACATGGTCGGCGAGCGCGTCACCGTGCTCGACGGTGGTGAGTTGCCCAAGCTTCTGGCCCGAGCGCACAGCGTTGTGACCGTCAATAGCACTGTCGGCAGCGCGGCGCTGGCAAAGGGGCTGCCGGTGATCGCCCTCGGCAGCGCCGTGTACGACATCCCCGGCTTAACTTACCAGGGCGATCTTGACCGGTTCTGGACCGACGCAACGCCCCCCGATGCCGAATTATTCGACGCCTTTCGCCGCGTGGTCGCCGCACGCTGCATGATCCCAGGCTCGTTCTTCAATGAGACGGGGCTACAGGTCGCCGTAGAAGCGGCCGTACAGCGGCTCGAAGCGGCATACGCCCGGCCGGTTCGCAATGTGGCGGAGGACCAAGAAATCATCGCCGCCGTATCAGCCGAGCCGCTCGCCGCTCAATAGCGCCGTTCGAATTTCGCAGCGCGCCGGGGCGGACCGTCCGGGTCATGACGCGCTAATGCCCGGCGGGCGTCACCGAGACGAGCCGCGTTCCAAGGAATTTTCCGTCGACACTAAAATCGAAGCCAAAGCGGACCTGGCCGACGATGGCGCAGGCATGGCAGAGGTCCCGCAACAGGTAACCGACAACAATCCGCCGTCCGCCTTGAGACATCTCCGGCCCGGACGTGCCGCGGTCACCGGGCCATAAATCGACGTTCGGGTAATGCCGGCGGATGTCAGCGTAGGCAGCCGACAACCGCATCTCCGACAACGACAGATGGCGTCGGTCGTCGACATCGATCAGCGGCGGGGTTCCATTTACGAACAACCAGGCATCGTTCTCATTGGCGCGGAACGGGTAAAATACGTGGGCAACAGCAACCGGTCCGCCAGTCGGTGTCAGCGCCTGCAGATAAGCTCGGTTCCCAAGGCGCTGGGTGAAATCGAGCGCAGCCTTCGATGCACCGGCTTTGGCCATCGCATCGGCAAAGCAATCGTCGAATGCCGTACCGCGCCTGCCGTCGCACCGAGCATGGAAGTGCGCCATAAACCCGGCAGCGGGATGCCACACCGCCGCCGCTGTCACCGCTTCCTGTGCGCCGGCTTGGCGCAATATCGCCGCGCACAGCAGTGCTGTAAGGGACATCCGCCGGACGAACCAACGGCGGCGCTGATACAAGACTTTGACCCAATCTTTTAAGACGCTCTCGGGCGATAACAGCGAGATGGGACATGCTTCACGCTCGACCACCACCGAACATGTCCCCACCCGTTATAGAGACCAATCGCAGAGCTTTTATGCGTTGCAATGGTCGATGAGAAAGGGCAGGCGATGCAACAGACGATCGAACTAAATGGGCGGCAATACCGTAAGCCGGAACGACCGGTTGTGGTGATTTGTGTCGATGGGTTCGATCCGGCTTATGTCGAGCGTGGAATTGGTGACGGCATTCTGCCGATCATCGGCGGCTTTGCCGGTGACGGCTGGCTCGGGACCGCGGACGCGGTGATGCCGACCTTTACCAACCCGAACAATGTCTCGATCGTCACCGGGGCGCCGCCCGCGGTGCACGGCATCTGCGGGTAATTATTATCTCGACCGCGACACTGGGCGGGAGGTGATGATCACCGACGACCAGCTGATGCGCAGCGAAACGATCCTCGGGCTGATGTCGCAGGCCGGCGTCAAGACCGCCGCGATCACCGCCAAGGACAAGTTGCGCCGGATGCTCGGCCGCGGGCTCGACAGGGCATCTGCTTTTCGTCGGAATGCGCCGATGCCGCACGGACCGAGGCGATGGTGGGTCGGCGCTCGGCCCGACATGTATTCGAGCCGACCTGTCGTTGTTCGTGCTCGATGCCGGGTTGCGACTGCGTCGGCATCGGGCGCAGCGCAGCTTCTGTATCTGTCGCTGTCCGATTACGTGCAGCACGGCCACGCGCCGGGCGATCCACGAGGCCGATCGTATTTCATCGCGCGCTCGACGATCGTGTCGCGCGGCTTGTCGAGACTGGGCGCGTCGTGGCGCTCACCGCCGATCACGGCATGAACGACAAGCCGCGCGCGTCGCATGTCTTTCTCGAAGACGAACTGACCGGCCGGCTTCGGCGCCGGCGCGGCGCGCGTCATCTGCCCGATCACCGACCCGTTTGTTCGCCATCACGGGGCGCTCGGCTCGTTTGTGCGCGTCTATGTTCGCAAGAATCGGAGAAATCGCGGCGATGATGGCGGCCGCTGCCGAATTGCCCGGTGTCGCCGGGGTTTTCGACCGAGCCGAAGCGGCGGAGCGATTCGAATTGCCGTACGATCTCGAGGCCGATTTTGTTGTGCTCGGCGACGCTGCAACCGTGCTCGGCGCGCGCCCGCGCCGAACATGATCTGTCGGGCCTCGCCGGCCACCGGCTGCGCTCGCATGGCGGTGAGGGCGAGCAGCGCGTCCCGTTCATGCTCTCGCATCCGTTGACCGCCGAATACAGGCAGCGCGCCCAAAGCCGCCGGCTACGCAATTTCGACATCTTTGATTATGCGTTGAACGGCGTCGTTTAGTCTTCGAGGCCACGTATTGAACGATTAGCTGTCGTCGCTGCCGCGAAAGCTGGGGCCCAGGGCAACCGCCGGAGAGTTTGCTACTGGATTCCCGCTTTCGCGGGAATGACGAATTGACCTTCCGCCCGCCGGACGAGCGCCGCTTTGCATGCTGCGCGCTGTAATCGCGCGGAGCGCGCCGGCGGCGGTGATCGCGAGCCCGATCGCGAGTACCACGACCGCCGGGCGAATGCCGGTCTGCAACGAGAAATTGGTGTTAACGACCCGCGCCAAATCGGCGTGGAAGGCCAGCCGGAAATACAGCGCTTCACCCAATGCTGTGCCGAGCCCGGCCGCAAGGCTCAGCGCACCAACCCAGGGCAACGCCAAACGCCCGCGCTTATCGAACAGCCAGAACAGCAACCGGTACCCTAACAACCAGGCGAGCAGCCCAGCCATTACCGTCGGCTCCCACTGATCGAGCTTCGACTGAAAGCAGTAGTGAATGACAGCAAGTACAGCGATCGCATAGACCGACCGGTGCAACAACTGCCACCTTTTACCGCCGAGGCGGCGGATCATGCCGTCGGTCGAGGTCGCGGCCAACGCCGCCAGCCCGAGCAGCGCTGCAAAGCCGATCGTCAGATACACCCTGAGGACGATCTCGCTTGCGACCTTTGCGAGATCGAACATCTCGCTGGCGGTATAGAGTAGGAAATGGATCAGCACGTAGGCAAAGGCCGCGACCCCGATCATCCGCCGTACCAGGATCAGCCGCGGCCACTGCAGGACCTGCCGCAGCGGGGTCACCGCAAGCGCCAGAAAAATGAGGCGGATCGTCCATAACCCGATCTGGTGGATGGCTTCGTTGAGCGGCCGCGCGCCAAGCAGACCGAAGCCATAGGCGAACAACACCGATCCCGCCGGAACAAACAGCGCGACAAAGACCACAAGCTTCAGCGGCGACAACCGGCCGCTGTAATCGTTCCACGGCAGGACCATCCATTAACGCTCCGGCTGTGGCGTAGCCTCCCTCACATAGGCGGTTTGACGCCGTTCTTCTCCGCGGTGACGCCGGCGGCGGTCAGGGCACCATCGGGTTGCTTGCGGGCAAAAACGAACACTGTCGTGCCCGGCTTCAACAGGCTGGTGTCACCGGGCCCGTAGCCGACGATCGGGGTGCCGGGTGGCACTGTCATTTCCGATTCGTTACCGTTGACAGCGACTTTGATCGTCCGGCCCTGCGCCGCGGCGCTGACCTGCACCACCGGCGCGTTGGTCATGAGGCTGCCGGGCCTCAGATCCCAGGGCAGCTCCATCGCCCGGGCATTGGGCATGCTCGCCGGCAAGATGTGGATCTCGATGGCTTGTCGGGCTGCATCGGAGTCCTTTATCGAAGTTATCCCGACCTTGTCGCCGGGCTTGATGTCGTCGAGGCTTTTGGCGACGATCGAACGCACCGTGAAATTTGGCGCGAGCGTGACCGTCACCGAATTGCCGTCACGCGCTTTGACCACCACGGTATGGTCGGCGAATTTCTCGATAGTGCCGCGAACCGGCGTGGGTACTCCGGACGGTGCCTGGGCGAATGCCGGCGCGGTCAGCGCGGCGACCAAGATGCACACGAGAAACAATGTCGAACGCATGATTGCAGACTCCCCTGTGGTGGTGTCGTGCTTGCGACGCGACAGAGTTGGCGCGCTCACCGCTGGCGTGCATCTCACGTTTTGGTGACCGGGGCGGTAGCGCCTCTCCCGAGCCGGCGCTAAGGTTGGCGTCTTAATCCAAATGGCCAGAAGATGCCGCCCATGTTTGCTGCTCCGCCTGTCATAAAAAGCGAAGTCTCCGCCCACGCTCCCGAACATGGGCTCGATATGGTTGTTCAGCCAGTTGGGGCGCTGCCCGTCGAAATCCAGTCCTGCGCCGGGACCGACACCACCAATGCCGCTTTTGGCGGCCGTGACGGCAAGATAATCTATGTCACCGAGAGCGAGACCGGCACGATCCTGTGGGCGCGGCTCGTAGTCGCTGGTAAAGCCATGTACACCCGCGTTGCTCCCATGCGCGCGTAGATGCGATACTCATTACCGATAAAGCTGCCGGAGATCTCTCAAACTCACACATTTGTGAGTATACCATGCCGGATATTATTTACAGCGTCTTTGTGAGTTCCACGTTCGACGACCTCCGCGAAGAACGAGGAGAGCTGCAGAAAGCGCTACTCAAATCTAAATGCTTTCCGATCGGAATGGAGCTTTTTCCGTCATCTGACGTTGAGACGTGGGATTTTATCAAGCGGCAGATTGATCAGACGGATTATTACATCGTTTATCATTGCAGGCCGATATGGGTCGCTCGGGCCTACCGGTATCAGCTATACAGAAATGGAATATGATTACGCCCGCTCGATTGGGAAGCCGATTTTATCCTTCATTCATCGTGCTCCGGGGAAGATCCCTGCGGATCATACCGAGAAGGACGCGGAAAGTGCAAACAGCTCGAATCATTCAGGAGCAAGGCTAGGAGGTCTATTGTTAATACATATACTAGCCCGCACGAGTTAGCGATGCAGGTTATGGCCAGTGTAGTTGAGCTAAAAGATCGCAAACCGGCGGTCGGCTTTATTCGTGCCGACCAAGCAATAGACGCTCGTCAATATGCTGACCTCCTTGAAGAGAACCAAAAATTAAAGGATGAACTACAAAAAATGGGGGCAAATGAAATTCCCTTCGACGGCGCTGAGGATGTAATCTCCGTAGAGCTTACGATATAAGACGCAGATGAAGAAATGTCCCCATAGAAGGCACTGATAGAAATTTGATCGCTAGAAAAAGATTTGGAGACATATTTATCGCAATAGCAGACGCAATCATCGATGGGGCCCGCCTGGATCTCCAGATCCAATTTGCCGTGCTAAATACCTTACGAGCAGGCCAAGTCGGCCAAGCGACAAGGTTTCGCGATCCAAACACATTTATTACGATAAGACGTAGGCTGTTTGGTAATCGGCTTATCCAGCTCGAGCCCTCCATGGGGATGGGCAACGTGTGGAGCTTGACCGATCACGGGCAAGCCCAGTACGGCACTTTATCGCAATGGCATCTTGGCTGAAGAACTGGTCCTGTTGGGATAGAAGAGGATTGAGTGGCTAAGAACAAAGGAACTAGCTAATGGCCGATGCGCAGAACTATTCGCTCGAAGAGATGGATCGGCAGAGCCTTTTCCATCCGGCAACCTCGATCGCCGATCACCTGAGAGACGGGCCGACAATCATCGGCGGTGGTTCGGGGGTCCGCCTCAAAGACCGCCGCGGGCACGATCTGATCGATTGCGGCGCCGGATTGTGGTGCGTCAATATCGGTTATGGCCGCGCAGAGCTGGGTGCCGCAGCGGCGCAGGCGATGGCCAATCTCGGCTATTATCACACCTTTGCGTCCTATTCGAACGAGCCGATCATCCGCCTTGGCCGACCGGGTCCTGACCCTGTTCCGCGAAAAGGCCGGTGCCGGCCATCTGTCGAAGGTCTTCTTCGGCACGTCGGGCTCGGACGCCAACGACACCAATTTCAAATTCGTGCGCTATTACAACAATCTGCGCGGCCGCCCGCAGAAGAAGAAGTTCATCTCGCGGGCTGGGCGCCTATCACGGCCTGACCTATGCTGCCGGCAGCCTGACCGGGATCAGCGCGTTTCATCGCGCCTTCGACCTGCCGGTCGAGGGTGTTCTTCATGCCTCCTGCCCGCATTTCTATCGCTTTGCCGAGCCGGGCGAGGACGAGGCAGCGTTTACCGACCGCATGGTCGCCGATCTCGAAGCGCTGATCGCGCGCGAAGGTGCGGACACGATTGCCGCCTTTATCGCCGAGCCGATCATGGGCACCGGCGGCGTGTTGGTGCCACCCTAGGGCTATTTCCCCCGGGTTCAGGAGGTCCTCGCCACGAACGACATTCTGTTTATCGCCGACGAAGTGATCACTGGTTTTGGCCGCACCGGATCATGGTTCGCGACCGGCCTCTACGGTTTAAAGCCCGATATGGTCACCTTGGCCAAGGGCATCACCAGCGCCTATTTCCCGCTCTCCGCCTCGCTGGTTTCCGAAGAGATCTGGTCGGTGTTGCGCGAGGCCTCGCCGAAATACGGGCCGGTGATGCACGGCTTCACCTATTCGGGGCATCCGGTCGGCGGGGCGGTGGCGATGGCCAATCTCGACATCATCGAGCGCGAAGGGCTGGTCGAGAATTCGGCGCGAATGGGCCTCTATCTCCGCGAGCGGCTACAAGATCGGGTCGGCGATAATCCCTTTATCGGCAACATCCGCGGCGAGGGACTGATGGTCGGCGTCGGAATTCGTCGCCGACAGGGCTGCGCGCCGATTTTTCAACCCGCAAACCCAGCCGCACCGCATCGTCGCGCGCAACGCGTTTGACGAGGGCCTGCTGGTCCGCGCGTTGGGGTTCACCGAAACCGTTTCGTTCTCACCGCCGCTCTGCATTAACGAGAACGAGATCGACCAGGCGGTCGACCGCTTTCGGCCGCGCCCTCGACCGCGCGATGCCCGAATTGCGCCAGCTCGCGCGATAACAGAGAACACAGGGGGCATATTGAAGGAGAACTTTTAGGGGCCTGGGCCTGGGATGCGCCGTGCGCGGACCTGGCCTGCCCTCAGCAGTGGTTGCGCGCTTATCCGCCACTCTAAACAATCTCAAAAAAACCCGGAGGAAATGCCTTGGCCGAAGACGTTGTAACCGGCTTTGCCGTCCGCCCCACTGCGACCATTGCGGCGCGCATGGATCGCCTGCCGACGACCCGCTTTATGCTGCGCTTTATCGTGCTGCTGGCGCTCGGCGCATTCTTCGAAATCTACGACAACGGTTTGACCACCTATATCGCGCCCGGCCTGTTCAAGGCCGGCATAATGGTGGCGACGACCAAGGGCTTTTTCGACATCCATGGCTACGCGAGCCTGGTGGCCGCCACTTTTACCGGAATGTTCATCGGCACCTTGCTGCTGAGCCCGCTGTCCGATTATTTCGGAAGGCGGACGATTTTCACCTTCGCGCTGGTCTGGTACTCGCTCGCGACATTGATGATGGCGATGCAGTCGACCGATGTCGGTCTGGTCATTTGGCGCTTTATTGCCGGAATCGGGATCGGCGTCGAGTTTGTCACGATCGACACTTACCTGTCCGAACTGGTGCCGAGGGAGCGGCGCGGCGCGGCTTTTGCCTTTAGTGCGACAATCGGTCTGACCGCTTATCCGACGGCAGCGTTCTTCGCCTTTTTGCTGGTGCCGCACGCCCCGTTCGGGGTCGATGGCTGGCGCTGGGTGGCGTTGATCGGCGCCGGCGGCGCCATTGTCGCATGGTGGCTGCGGCTCGGGCTCCCCGAATCGCCGCGCTGGCTTGCTCAGCACGGCCGCCACGCCGAGGCCGATCAAGTCGCGCGCATGATAGAGGCGCGGATCGAAGCCGAAACCGGCCGGCCGCTGCCTCCGCCGCAAACCCTCGCAGGAGAGGTCGAGGAATCCTCAGGGATCCTACGCCGAGATCTTTCGCCCGCCCTATCTGAAGCGGACAGTTATGCTCGTCATTTTCCAGCTATTGCAGACCATCGGCTATTACGGGTTCACCAGCTGGGTCCCGACCTTGCTGCTTTCGCAAGGCATCAACATCACCAAATCGCTTGCCTACACCTTTATCATCGCGATCGCCTCCCCGGCGGCGGCGCTGGTCGCTACCCAGTTTGCCGATCGGTTCGAGCGCAAATGGCAGATTTGCGCCTCGGCGCTGGCGATTGCGGTGTTTGGCCTCTGCTTCTCACAGCAGAAAGGCGCTGTGGGGATCGTTATTTTCGGGCTGCTGATCGCGTTTTCGAACACGATCTTCGCCTACTCGCTGCACGCCTATCAGTCGGAGCTTTACCCGACTCGTATTCGCGCCCGGGCTGTCGGCTTTACCTATTCCTGGAGCCGGTTCAGCACGATCTTCGTCGGGTTTTTCGTCGCCTTTTTCCTGCGGAATTACGGCACGACCGGCGTCTTTCTGTTCATCGCGAGCGCGATGATCGCCGTGATCGTGGTAATCGCATCGATGGGGCCGCGGACCACCCAACTGCGGCTCGAGGCGATCTCCCGCTGAGGCCAGCCCTCGCTTCTCAGCAACGCTAGGGGAGTTCGCCCGCTGGCTTTCTCTTGGATCGGACAGCGTTTAGCCGGCGCTGAAACAATGCTCCGGGCCGGGGAAGCGGCGGGCGCGGACATCGGCGGCGTAGGTCTCGGCCGCGGCCGCGATCATTGGCGCCAGTTCGGCATAGCGCTTGACAAAACGTGGCTTAAACTCGGTGAAGACGCCGAGCAGGTCGTCGGTGACGAGGATCTGGCCGTCGCAGGCCGGTGACGCGCCGATCCCGATCGTCGGCACCGGCACCCGCTCGGTGATCGCGCGCGCCACCGGCTCGACGGTGCCCTCGACGACGATCGAAAAGGCGCCGGCCTCGGCGATCGCGATCGCATCGGCCATTACCTGCTCGCCTTGCTCAGGGCCGCGGCCCTGCACCTTGAACCCGCCGGCGGTGTTGACCGATTGCGGCATCAGTCCGACATGCCCCATGACCGGCACTCCGCGACGGGTCAGAAAGCGAACGGTTTCCGCCATCGCCTCGCCGCCTTCGAGCTTGACTGCAGCACAACCGGTCTCGGCCATGATCCGCGCAGCGCTGCGGAAGGCCTGTTGCGGCGATTCCTGGTAAGCCCCGAACGGCAGGTCGACAACGATAAGCGCCTGCGCCGAGCTGCGCATGACCGCAGCGCCATGCGCGATCATCATATCGAGCGTCACCGGCACCGTGCTGTCGAACCCGTAGACGACCATGCCCAACGAGTTGCCGACCAGCAGGAAATCGACATGCGGGTCGAGCAATCGAGCGATCGGTGCGGTGTAGGCGGTCAGCCCGACGATCGGCGCAGCACGCTTGATGATCGTGCCGATTCCGCGGCGCCTCATTCGTCCGGTCGAGTTATTTTGTGCGCTCATTTCCGTCTCCTCCGCCCGCCAATGTAAGACAGCGCGCCGGCGAGTTACACTGCGCCGCAGCAGAATCAGCTATGACCGAGGCCCGAGAATGAACGATGTGATCGAACTACCCGATTTGAAGAGCCTCGGCGAGATCGGCCGACCCATGCGCCGCAAAGAGGACGAGCGGCTGTTGACCGGCCGCGGCCGCTTCAGCGACGATTTCACGCTTCCGGGTCAGGTCTATATGGCGGTCGTGCGGGCGCCATATCCGCATGCCCGCATTCTGCGGATCGAGACGCAGCGTGCAGCCGCCTCACCGGGCGTGCTCGGCATCTTTACCGGTCGGGATTGCGCCGCCGATGGCCTATCGCCGATCCCACACAATCCGGTGCCGCAGACCCGCTACGACATGAAATTGACCGGCCCCGGTGGCGGCCCGATTTTTATCGGCCCGCAAATGCTGCTGCCGTCGGACAAGGTACGCCATGTCGGGGAGGCGGTCGCGATCGTGATCGCGGAGACCGCCTCGCAAGCCCAGGACGCCGCCGAGGCCGTCGTGGTCGAGTACCAGGAATTGCGGTGGATCGCTCAGATCAAGGACGCACTCGCCCCCGGCGCGCCCGTCCTATGGGACGAGGTCCCGCACAATGTTCTGGTCGACACCTTTTTTGGCGACGCGGTGGCGACCGAGCGCGCCTTTGCCGCCGCCGATCATATCGTCGAGATGGAATTCAATGTCGGCCGCGTAACCGGTGTCCCAATGGAGCCGCGCGCCGCACTCGGCCATTGGGACACCGCAACCAGCCGCGGCACCTTGTGGGCCGGCAGCGGTGGGGCAGTGCGGCAGAAAATCGAGCTCGCGGCCGTACTTGGCGTCGCGCCCGATAAGGTAAGGGTCGTGTCGCTCGATGTCGGCGGCAATTTCGGCACGCGGAACCGGCTTTATGTCGAATTCGGCGCTGGTGTTGTGGGGGTCGCGCAAACTTGGCCGCCCGGTCAAATACACCTCGACCCGCTCGGAAGTGTTTCTGACCGATTTTCAGGGGCGTGACCTGTTAACCCGGGTAGCGTTGGCGTTGCGCGCCGACGGCCGCTTTCTCGGGTTGCGCGCCGATAATGTCAGCAATGTCGGCGCCCGCTGCGCGTCGTTGTCGCCGCTCGGCAAGGGTTCGGCGTTGGTCACCGGCTCCTACGACATCCCGGCGGCGACGTTGCGTTCGCGCGCGGTCTTTACCAACACGATGCCGACCAACGCCTATCGCAGCTCGGGCCGGCCCGAGGTCACCTACGCGATCGAGCGGGTCGTCGACGAGGCGGCAGGCCGGCTCGGCATCGACCGCGTCGCATTGCGTCGCATGAATTTGGTGGCGCCGCGGGCGATGCCTTACCCGAACGCGGTCGGCGCCCGCTACGACAGCGGCACCTATGAGGCCAATATGGACCTCGCGATGGAGATCGCCGATTGGGACGGGTTTGCGGCGCGACGGGCCGCGGCCGAAGCCCGCGGAAAATTGCTGGGACTGGGTCTCGCCAATTATGTCGAAAGCTCGATCGGAGCGCCGCGCGAACGCAGCGAGATCACGATCAGGCCCGAGGGCCGCGTTAAGGTCGTGATCGGCACCGGCCCGAGCGGGCAGGGGCACGAGACCAGTTTCGCGCAGGTCGTCGGCGCCGTCCTGTCGGTTCCCGTCGAGGCGATCGACCTTGTCACCGGCGACACCGATATCGTCAGCCTCGGCGGCGGCTCGCATTCCGGGCGTTCGATGCGCCACTCGGCGACATTGTTCGCCAAGGCCGCACCCGAACTGATCGCCAAAGGCAAGAGGGTGGCGGCGCGCCTGCTCGACACCAGCCCCGACCAGGTATCCTTTGACGACAGCCGGTTTTCCGCGCCGCCTGATAACCGCAGCTTCGATTTTCTCGAATTGGCAAAGGAAGGCTTGCGGCTCGGCGCCGAAGGCGAGCTCGCAGTCACGACCGACAACGAGATGCACGACCCGGTGTTTCCGAATGGCTGTGCGGTCTGCGAGGTCGAAGTCGATCCCGAAACCGGCATGGTCGAGATCGCCCGCTATTCGGTGGTTGACGATGTCGGCCGCTGCATCAACCCGATGATCGTGCACGGGCAGACGCATGGCGGCGTCGCCCAGGGGGTCGGCGAGGCGATGTGGGAGGAGTGTGTCGTCGATCCCGTCTCGGGCCAGCCCTTGTCGGGCTCTTTTATGGATTACGGTATGCCGCGGTCTGACAATCTGCCGTCTTTTGCGACACGGATCGTCGAGGTGCTATCGCCGACCAATCCGTTCGGCATCAAAGCCGGCGGCGAGGGCGGCTGCACCCCGGCGCTCGCTGTCGTGATCAGCGCGATTTTAGACGCACTCGCCCCGCTTGGCGTGCGCGACCTGACCATGCCCGCCACCCCCTTCAAAGTGTGGCAGGCGATCCAGGAGGTGCGGCAATAACCAAGGGTATTCGGGGCGGCGAACGCCCGGCTTAGCACTGATCCCTCTCTGGCGTGCGCTCTCTCTGGGGTGCGCTTAGTGCGACATCAGCACCGGGATGGTCATATGATCGAGCAGGCCGCGGCTGACCCCGCCAAGCACGCTTTCGCGCAACGGCGAGTGGTGGTAAGCGCCTGCCACGATCATATCGGCGCCAAGAGCGGCGGCGCGCGACAACAAGGCCTCGCGGACCGAAGCGGACGGGTGCAAGCCCTCCTCCGGCTGCGCCTGGACCCCGTGCCGCCCCAAATGCTGGGTGATGCGCTCAAGCCAAGGCCGGTCACGATCGATGTCAGCCTGATCGGCGGCGAAATGGACAACCGTGACCCTCTCGGCGCCGGCGAGCAATGGCAGCGCATCGTGGAGCGCGCGGTTGGCCTCGCGTGTCCCGTCCCAGGCGATCAGCACCCGCTTGCCGACCTGCTCGAAAACCCCGGCTGTAGGAATGATCAGAACCGGTCTTCCCGTGTCGATCATGACATCGTCTGGCCGCAGCCACCTCATCCCGGCGGGATCGTGACCGAGAGACTGCCCAAGGATGGTCAAATCGACGGCCTTGGCGAGCTGAACCACCTCCGCCAATTCGCTCTGATTGAGCTCACTCCACTCGCCATCGAGCCCCCGCCGCAGCAGCTCCTCGCGAAAGACGCGCTCGATGATTTCAGCCTGCTCCGCCCCGGGCGAGGCTTCGACGACTGGCTCGGTCGGGAGTATCGGCTCCCCGCCAACGATCGCAGCCCCCTCGGGCGAAACCGGCCCGAGCACGGTCGGCGGCACACCCGGAACGATCAGCGGTGCGCCCGTCGCGCGGGGTTGCGGGGCGGTGAACACCGCAGTCAGGCGAGCCTTGTGGGTCTGTGCAAGATTGAGCGCCAGGTCGAGCCTGCTGCTCGCGCCAGAGATCGCATCGAGGCAAACCAGGATATCACGCAGCGCCATTTCCGATTCTCCCATCTAAGGTCCACGTGTGCGTAAGGACGTTAAATTACGCGACCCGCATCGCACTCTGGCCGCAGCTCGGCGGTTTTGCTAAGAGCATCAGTAAGAGCATTAGATTGGGTTGTCGAAAACGGCTTCTCCAGATTACCGCCCCGGCGATTGGCCAAGTACCGCTCGCGCCGCCGCGCCAGTCCCGATCTCGGCACAGTCAATACGCGAGCACTGCGTTCACATTGGTCCGATGTCAGGTGGTGACCACGCCGCGTTGATCCGGCCGCACAGCACCCTTATGTTCCGGCTCGCATGACGCCGCTCTCTCATATCCGTAATTTCGCGATCATCGCCCATATCGACCACGGCAAATCGACCTTGGCCGACCGGCTGATCCAGACGACAGGCGGGCTCGAAGCGCGCGAGATGCGCGAGCAGGTGCTCGACCAGATGGAGTTGGAGCGCGAGCGCGGCATCACGATCAAGGCGCAGACCGTTCGTCTGGACTACCGCGCCCAGGACGGCGACGACTATGTCCTGAACCTGATGGACACGCCGGGCCACGTCGATTTCTCCTACGAGGTCAGCCGCTCGCTCGCCGCCTGCGAAGGCTCGCTATTGGTCGTTGATGCGAGCCAGGGGGTCGAGGCGCAGACCCTCGCCAATGTCTATCAGGCGATCGATGCCGGGCATGAGATCGTCCCGATTCTGAATAAGATCGATCTGCCGGCCGCCGAGCCAGAGCGGGTCAAGGAGCAGATCGAGGACGTGATCGGCCTCTCGGCGGCCGATGCCGTGCTGATCTCGGCCAAAACCGGGCTCAACATCGACCAGGTGCTCGAAGCCCTCGTCACCCGTCTGCCCCCGCCGAAAGGCGAGGCCGGCGCGCCGCTAAAGGCGCTGTTGGTCGATAGCTGGTACGATTCGTATCTCGGCGTCGTAATCCTGGTGCGCGTCAAGGACGGCGAATTGCGCACCGGACAAAAGATCCGGCTGATGGCGACCGGCGCGGTTCATTCGGTCGAGCGGGTCGGCGTATTCACGCCAAAGGGGGTCGCGGTTGACTCCCTCGGCCCCGGCGAGATCGGCTTTATCACCGCCGGGATCAAAACCGTCGCCGATTGCCGGGTCGGCGACACGATCACCGAAGACCGCCGCCCGGCGGCCGAGCCGCTGCCCGGTTTCAAGCCGGTGCAGCCGGTCGTATTTTGCGGCCTCTTCCCAACCGATGCCGCCGATTACGAGCGGTTGCGCGACAGTCTCGCAAAACTGCGGCTTAACGACGCGAGCTTCGAGTACGAGCCCGAGACGTCGGCGGCGTTGGGTTTTGGCTTTCGCTGCGGGTTTCTCGGCCTTTTGCACCTCGAGATCATCCAGGAGCGGCTGGCGCGCGAATTCGACCTCGATCTGATCGCGACGGCGCCGTCGGTCGTCTACCGTGTGCACTTGACGAATGGCGCGGTGCGGACATTGCACAATCCGGCCGATATGCCTGATCCGGTGCGCATCGATCACATCGAGGAGCCGTGGATCAAGGCGACGATCCTGGTGCCCGACGCCTATCTCGGGCCGATCCTGTCATTGTGCGAGGAGCGCCGCGGCGAGCAGGTCGATCTGACCTATGCCGGCAACCGCGCGATGCTGGTTTACCAGCTGCCATTGAACGAAGTCGTGTTCGATTTTTACGACCGGCTCAAATCGGTCAGCCGCGGCTATGCGAGTTTTGATTACCAGATCGACGATTATCGCGAGGGCGACCTCGTGTTGATGAATATCCTCGTCAATGGCGAGCCGGTCGATGCGCTGTCGATCATCGTTCATCGCCACGATGCCGAGCGCCGCGGCCGGGCGCTGTGCGAACGGCTCAAGGATTTGATTCCGCGGCAATTATTCCAGGTGGCGATACAGGCGGCGATCGGCGGCCGCGTCATCGCCCGCGAGACGGTCAAGGCCTTGCGCAAGGATGTGCTCGCCAAATGCTATGGCGGCGACGTGACCCGCAAGCGCAAGCTTCTCGAAAAGCAAAAAGAAGGCAAAAAGCGCATGCGGCAGTTCGGCAAGGTCGAGATCCCGCAATCGGCCTTTATCGCCGCCCTCAAAATGGGCGACGCCTGATCCGGCCTTTGAGTGGACCCTTACCGCCAGCCGAGCCTCCCTAATCGCAAAAAGAAGTAATCTGTCGGCGGCGTTCGCACCGGTTAACCTTCGCTCCGCTCAATCACCATATTCTAGGGTGACGGGCGGAGAGCAGCATGCGGCATTCGGGCATATTGCGGGTTTTTAAAGAGCCGACGCCGGCGAGAGCGAGGGGCGGCGGCGCTGCGTTCGTGCTCGGCGCAACTATGGCTTTAACGGGTTGCGCGGGCGTGGACGGTTCGCGCTCCAGCCAGCTCAAGATGACGAGCTTCGCCCCGCTGGTGCAGGACGTTCTCCCGGCGGTAGTCAATGTCTCGGCGGTACAAAGACCGGCAAAAGCAGCCGCCGATCACGATCTCACTATCGGGGTGGATCCGGTCAAGGACCGCCCATCCGCTGAAATTCCCCTGTCGGCACTCGACGATTTGCTGCGCAAATTTTTTGAGGAGCAGCAGCGGAAAGGCGCCCCCAACCTTCGCGGTCTCGCCTTGGGATCGGGCTTTATCATCGATCCGCGCGGCTACATCGTCACCGACGATCACGTCCTCGAAAATGCGGATAGCGTCACCGTGACGTTTCATGATGCAACCCAGCACAAAGCGGAGATTGTTGGGCGCGATCCACTGACCGATCTGGCATTGCTCAAGGTCGACGTGACACGGGCCTTGCCGCATGTCGATTGGGGCGACAGCGATGCGGTGCGGGTTGGCGACTGGGTGTTGGCGATCGGCAACCCGTTCGGGCTCGACGATACCGTAAGCAGCGGGATCATCTCGGCTCGCGGCCGCGATATCCACTCCGGTCCCTATGATGATTTCCTGCAGATCGACGCTGCGATCAACCGCGGCAATTCGGGTGGTCCTACATTTGATCTCGACGGCAAGGTCATCGGCATCAACAGCGCGATCTATTCGCCCAATGGCGGCTCGGTCGGCATCGGGTTCGCTATTCCCGCCAATCTGGCGCGGCCCGTCGTGCAGCAATTATTGGAGCATGGCAAGGTGGAGCGCGGCTGGCTCGGCGTGCAGATCCAGCCGGTGACGGCGGAGATCGCGCAAGGATTCGGGCTGACCCAGCCGGAAGGTGCGCTAGTAGCCGGGGTGAGCCCCGCCGGACCGGCGGCGCGCGCCGGCTTTGCTCAGGGAGATGTGATCCTCGCCGTCAATGGTCATACGATCGAGCGGATGCGCGACCTGCCATTCATCATCGCCGAGATGCCGGCCGGTCAGCCGGTGGATGTGGCGGTCTGGCGTCGTGGTCAACAAATTCGCTTGCGGCCGGTCATCGCACTGATGCCCGCCGACCCAGAGGTCGCTGTGCTTGATCCGTCGCAAAGCGTTCCTCCCGCCTTTTCGGGAGATATCGCGGCGGGGCTCTCGCTCGGTTCTCTGACCGCTCAGCTGCATCGGGATTTAAAGGTACCTGAAAATGTCAACGGGGCCGTGGTCAGAGCGCTCAGCGACAACAGCCCGCTCTCCACCGCGGATCTACTACCGGGCGACGTTATCGAAATGATCAATCAGGAGCCGGTTGCCTCGCCGAAGGACGCATTGGCTAAACTGCGCGCCGCGGCGGGCAGCGGCAAAACACTGCTGTTGCTGGTGAACCGCCACGGCGACAATCGCTATCTGGCGTTGTCACTGACCGATCGAGCGATGCGCAGCGAACCTGGGTGATTCGCCAGCTGCTGCGCCCCGATCCTATTCGGCGGCGAGCCTTGGTTGTTGGCTGCGCAACTCGGCGACGCGGTCGCGGGTATAGAGTTCGGTCCAGTTGGAGAGCGCGAAATCGGTGACTTTGCGCGGGTCGTAACCGCGTTCCGGGATCGAGACCTGTTTGCCGGCAATGTGGACGGCGCGGATCCGGTTCTTGTCCTGCAACAAGCCGATATTTTCGAGCGGCGAAAAGTCGAGCGCAATGAAATCCGCCAAGCGGCCCGGCTCCAGCCGGCCGATCTGGTCGCCCTGGGTCATAAACCGGGCGTTCACTTCGGTCGCCGCCCTGAGCGCCGCGGCCGGAGTAAAGCCCAAATCACCGACGAACAGTTCGAGTTCGCGCGCATTCCATTCGCCGTAGGGCGTCACCGCAAAACCGGTGTCGGTGCCGGTCATCATCGGAATGCCGGCGGCGTATGCCTTTTTCCAGTTGACGCAACCGAGATCGTATTCGCGCTTGGCCGCTTCAGGCCGTCCCTTCTGGCCGGCGGGTTCGTGCGGCTGGGTGAATTCGATGACGTTTTTTGGCTGGGTCAGGGTCGGGCAAATGGCGCTGCCGGTTTCAAGCATCGCCGCGATGCATTCATCATCAAGATGGTTGGCGTGAAAGATCAGGTCGACACCGGTCCTCGCTGCATAGAGCGTCGCCTCGCGCCCGCGGGCATGAACCACGACCTTTTTTCCCAGGCGATGACTTCTCGCGCACCATCGCCTCGGTCTCTTCCTGATTGAAGGCGGCGACCAACTCGCCATTGTCGCGGCGCTGGATGCCGTCGAGTGCGATCTTGATGCAGTCGACACCGTCCTTGACCTGGCGGCGGATCTCTTCGATTGCCTCCGCGATGTTGGTGACGAGCTTGCCGATCGAGGTTTCGGGGGCTCCGATCCAGGTTGGATACCAATCGGTCAGGCCTTGGTGGGTTGTAACGTAGCGACCGGCGGCCATGACCCGCGGGCCATCAAACAACCCGGCCCGGATCGCATTGCGGATCGACAGGCTGATCTGGCCGGCGTCACCTGGCGAGCACAGTGCGGTAAACCCGGCCGCGGCGCATTTCTGCGCAAAGAACAACCCGCGCAACGCACGGAATTCCAGCGGGCTGTAAAGATCGATGTCCTCCTCGCTCTTGGCGTTGCCATAGGCGAGATGCGTGTGCACGTCGATCAATCCGGGCATCACGAAAAAGCCGGAATAATCGACCAGCCGATCCTGGCGGGCGCGTCGCGTCGCGTCGTCTTCGGGCCCGGCATATTCGATGACGCCCTCCGGATCGAAAACCAGGGTTTGCTTGGCCTCAGCTTCGTCTTCCCGCCCGGTGAACAGCTGGCCGCAGCGCACAAAGGTCTTCATCGCGATCATCTCCTGCCGAGAGTGGCGAATGGCCGCGTTGGGTTCGCGGCAGCGTTCAAGAGCGCAGTTGTAACATGACCAACCGGCCTCGACCACGCCCGGATTTCTCGGCGGCTGCCCAGTCTCTCGAAGCTGGGTGCTGACGATTCAATAGAGCCCCGGGATCAGGCGCGACGTTCGTGCGCGATAGAGATCGTACGCGGCGGCGAATTCCGACTGCAACAGCCGCTCCTCTGCCTGAATGCGCGCGATCAAAGGCGGTATCAGAAGGGCTGCCAGCAACAGGCCGACACCCGAGCGAAAGGCGAGGCCCCACCCCAGCGAGCTGACCAGCAACCCCAAATAGCTCGGGTGGCGGATGACGCGATAGATGCCGCCGGTAACGAGCGTGTGTCTGGGTTGGATCGCGACCAAACCGCTGAAGCGATTGCCGAGCACGAAGACCGGCCAGAGGCGCAATGCGCCACCGGCGGCAAACAGAATGACGCCGAGCCAACGGACAGCATCGCCGTCGATTGTCCAGATCCCTTTTTGGTCCGTCCAGGCGGGCAGAAAAGCCTGGAGCAGCCCGATTAGCGAAAAAACGACGATGACCCAGCGGTTCGCGCGGTCCTCGCGTACTCCGGAACTAAGGTTGCCGCCGGCGAACAGCGCAGCGACGCAAAGTGCGGCGAGGACAATCGTCAGCGCGATCAGCGCCGGCTGTGCGAAAAAGACCGCGACGCCACCGCGGGCGACAATCGCCAGCCCAAGATAGACGCCGGCCCCTACGACGATCATCAGCAGTCGGATGAGTACGTTCGACATCGGCATCGGCTGAAATTGCGAAACCCCGCGCTATAGTTGAATATCATACGGTACGTTCGGACGAGGACCAGTGCCGGAACGCCAGGTATATATTGAGCGGCGCTTGGCCGCTGCCGCCCGGGAACTCGGCGTGGCCTTCGAATTACCCGCGACAGACTGAGCAGAATACAGGAGGAAGAGGTGGCGAGCAGCCAAAACCCGGTCGAACAGCATTACACGAGCGATGATCTCGGCGCGGCGATCCTCGCAGCGTTGCGCGGAATGGCAAAGGACGTCGACCATCTGACGCCGGACGATCTGGCGCCGGTCGACGAATTTCATGGCGGGCAGCGCCTGGCGACGATCCGGCTCGCCGAACTGCTCGGCCTCTCCGGCAACGAGCGCGTGCTCGATGTCGGCTCGGGGCTCGGCGGGCCGTCGCGTTTTCTCGCCTGGCGTTATGGCGTGCAGGTCAGCGGCGTCGATCTGACGGCCGAGTTTGTCCGCGTCGCGGAGATGCTGACCCAGCGCACCGGGCTCGATGGCCGGGTCGAATACCGCCAGGGCAACGCCCTCGACCTGCCGTTCGACAATGCCATTTTTGACGTGGTGTGGTCGCAGAATGCGGCGATGAACATCGCCGACCGCGACCGCCTCTACCGCGAGATGCGGCGGGTGCTCAAACCGGGCGGCAAGCTCGCATTGCAGGAGGTCGCTGCCGGGCCGGGCGGGGCGCCGCATTTCCCGGTGCAATGGGCGCGCGAACCCGCCATCAGTTTTCTGTACTCTGCGGGCGAGACCCGGGCCAAGCTCGAAGCCGCCGGCTTTCGCGTCATCACCTGGCAGGACACGACGCAAGAGGCATTGGAAGCGGCCGCAAGGCGATCACGCAACACCACCAGCGGCCCGCCGCCGCTTGGCACCCACCTGATCCTCGGCGACGACTGGCGCGCAATGTTCGGCAACTCCGCCCGCAATCTCGAAGAGCATCGCACCGAACTCTTCAACGCCATCCTCGAACGCACCGATTGACACCGCTCCGACCCCTTGCCCCTGTGGCGCACGGCATCGTGCTGGTAGACGAGGCCGGGTGCCATACCGCCGCCGAAATCGCGGTGCTGCAGGCCGCGGGCGTCATCTGGGACCATCCTCACCGGTGCGCCGGCTAATTCCCGTAGAACCGGGAAATAACCGCGTATTTTTCTGAGCGCGTCGGAAATTATTTATGTATTTCAATAGCTTGTATAAAAATATCCTGCCAAGAACCGGGAATTTTTTTCGGCCTAATCGGGAATTAAATCAGGCTAACCGGGAATAACCGCGTATCGCATCAAAACTCCCTTTCAATCGGCCAAAATTCCTCAGAAGTCGAAGGATACAACACCATTGTGGCGGAATCCGATGGGCTGCCGACGCCGCCGTTCTCGCGCACCGGCATCTATGCCTCCGGCGAAGTAATCGACGGTCTTATGGGCAAAAGAAATTATCTTATCGAGGGGGTTTCCGGCACCGGTAAAACGACGGTCGGCACAGAATTGCAGCGGCGCGGCTATCAGGTCATTCATGGTGATAACGAACTAGCGTATCGAGGCGATCCGAAAACGGGTCTACCGATGACTCCGAAAACAGATACGCCGATGGTTATCTGGCTGTCCAAGCACTGGATTTGGGATGTAGATAAAGTAAAAGCCTACATCGCCAACCAGGAGGAGGCGGTCACTTTTTTCTGCGGTGGCTCGAGGAACTTTGCTAAATTTATCGACTTACTTGACGGCGTGTTTGTCCTGGATGTCGACCTGGACACCATGAATTGGCGGATTGATGAGCGCGTGGCACGGGACCCAACCGACTTCGGCGGAAAACCAGAGGAACGGGAACTCGCTGTGCGCTTGCATCAAACGAAAGAAGACGTTCCAAAAAACGGCATCATCATCGACGCCACACGAACACTTGCGCGCGTGGTGGATGAGAATTCTTACGCCTACCCAACCCTCCAATTCAGTGAAATCACTAACTTAAAACTGGACCTACTATAGACGGCGAGGTCGACCGACATTCGCAGTTGTGTCCAGGCGGTGTTTCAGAATTCAAGATATATGCAAACGATTTTGTAGAGATCGCGCCCTGGCGACCAGTTCGCGCAGCGGCAACTCGGTCGCGGTGCCGAAGCGGGCCAACAGATCGTCGTAGACCGCGATCGCCTGCTCGCTGCGGCCGAGCGCGCCGAGGGTGATCCCCTTGTTGACGAGCGCCTTGGCGACCAGTTCGCGCAACGGCAACTCGGTCGCGGTGCCGAAGCGGGTCAGCAGATCGTCGTAGACCGCGACCTCCTCCTCGCTGCGGCCGAGCACGCCGAGCGCGAACCCTTTGTTGACGAGCGCCTTGGCGACCGGTTCGCGCAACGGCAACTCGGTCGCGGTGCCGAAGCGGTTCAGCAGATCGTCGTAGACCGCGACCTCCTCCTCGCTGCGGCCAAGCACGCTGAGCGCCAACCCCTTGTTGACGAGTGCGGTGGCGATCGCTTCGCGCAGCGGCAACTCGGTCGCGGTGCCGAAGCGGGCCAGCAAATCGTCGTAGACTGCAATCTCCTCCGCGCTGCGGCTGAGCACGCCGAGCATGACCCCCTTGTTGACGAGCGCATTGGCGACCGGTTCGCGCAGCGGCAACTCGGTCGCGGTGCCGAAGCGGGCCAGCAGATCGTCGTAGACGGCGATCGCCTGCTCGCTGCGGCCGAGCGCGCCGAGGGTGATCCCCTTGTTGACGAGCGCCTTGGCGACCGGTTCGCGCAGCGGCAACTCGGTCGCGTTGCCGAAGCGGGCCAGCAAATCGTCGTAGACGGCGATCGCCTGCTCGCTGCGGCCGAGCACTCCGAGCCTGAACGCCTTGTTGACGAGCGACGTGGCGACGTGTCCGCGCAGCGGCAACTCGGTCGCGGAGCCGAAGCGGGCCAGCAGATCGTCGTAGACGGCGATCGCCTGCTCACTGCGGCCGAGTGCGTCGAGGGTGATCCCCTTGTTGACGAGCGCATTGGCGAGTTCTCTGCGCAGCGGCAACTCGGTCGCGGAGCCGAAGCGGGCCAACAGATCGTCGTAGACCGCAATCTCCTCCTTGCTACGGCCGAGCACGCCGAGCGTGACCCCCTTGTTGACGAGCGCATTGGCGACCTGACTGCGCAGCGGCAACTCGGTCGCGGTGCCGAAGCGGGCCGGCAGATCGTCGTACACGACGATTGCCTGCTCGCTGCGGCCGAGCACGTGGAGCGCTATCCCCTTGTTGACGAGTGCCGTGGCGACCGGTTCGCACAGTGACAACTCGGTCGCGGTGCCGAAGCGGGCCAGCAGATCGTCGTAAACGGCGATCGCCTCCTCGCCGCGGCCGAGCGCGACGAGCGCGACCCCTTTGTTGACAAGCGCTCTTGCCTCCCAAGCGAGACCCTCGACGCCGACTGAAGCCGTAAATCGCTCGGCGACCGTTATGAAAGCTGAAATCGCTTCGTCGAGCTTACCGAGATGCAACAGGGCTATTCCGCTGACATTTTTGCCGGATGCCCATTCAATATTGGATGCTGCCGCTCCGGTGGCTTTTTGGGCGCAAAACAAGGCACCGTCATAATCCGGTACGTCAGCGTCCGACTGCTTAATCGCCTCTGCAATCCAATAGTCGAAACTCGGCGAAATCACTGCGGACGGGGTGGCGGCATTAGCAGTTACCGTTGCCCCGCCCACCGAAAGATTGCCTGCTGTACCTTCGTTATCTCTTTGCCATTTTGCCAGGTACCCTTCTAGAGCCTCGGCAAACTCATCGGTGGTTTCGTATTGCCGGAAGAGGTATCGCTTTTCCGCTTCGATCTGCTTTTTGAAAGCCAGAACCAATTCTAACTGCTTGCCGGGGTCGCGCATCTGGCGCGCATCGACCTGTTTGAAGAACAGTGCGATGTTACGTATTTTATTTGATTTATACAGCTCCTCTGCGAGTGACCACTCCTCCTGAGTTCCCGACGTATAACCGCTCCCGGGCGGCGAGCCCCATCGATCGTGCAGAACGAACACCGCGTAGTCGCACTCCCTGAGGTCTTCGTTGATAAGTTCCTGTGGGCGTCCTACGCCGCCGACCGTTTCCTCCCAGCCTACCGGGTGGAATACGACGCCCCGCGGTTCACAATGCACCGCTGTGTACCTTTCGAGCTTGCGACGGAAACGCTCCCGTTCCTCGTCCAGCCCGCCGGGTGAGCCGATGAAGACCCGGTATTGTGTAAGGAGCTTCGGCACTTAGCGCTACTCGATCTAAGCTAGCAGCAGATTAAGCCTGAAACCCGGTTATTCGCCAATCAATCGGAAAACTGGAGTTTCAGTCTCTTCCCGCGTGCATAATTCAAGATTTTTACATCGCCGCTCGGTCAGGCCCATTTGACCATCTCCTGAAAGCTTTAGCTGCTTCGCCGGCGGGCAGGACGTGTCTGCAGTCGTCTACCACAGACTTGGCGAGGACCTTAAGCAACTCGAGCTTCCGTATCATCTCTTCAGAGGTAGTAGTAGGGACACCCAAAATCCGTTCTGCATCATCATTGAACGTTTGAGCTGAACGGTATGCACTTAAAAGCTCTAAGCCCATATCCGAAAGTCCAAGTGCCCCCGCAACAACAGGTAGTAACACGGGACTTTGGAATCGTATCCTCCTTGCAATCTCCTTAGGATCAGCATACCCAATATCGCGCTCCCTGTATTCCCCTATGAACTGTTCAGCGTTAATTAGTATCTTATATCCGTCAATCATCATTAAAGTAATTTCAAGTTGAACCGCTGCTATTGACTTTTTCAGCTCGTCCTGACGCTGACGAGCAATGAGTAAATATACTGAGCCTGCCGCGCCACCTGCTCCGAACGCTCCACCGATAACGCTACCTAGTGGTATGACCGAAACACAAGATTCCCTCAGTCGAGCTTTTGCGTCATGATGCTGCGATGCGCAGCGATGTTGAAGTCCGGCTTGGGCCGGGGGATCGGGAGCGGCTTGAGGCAGTGGTGGGCGATCGCAATGCTGTCCAGAAGCATGTGTGGCGAGCGCGGATCATCCTGGCCACGGCAGAAGGCTGCGGCACCGCCGAGGTGATGCGCCGGGCCGGCGTGTCGAAACCCTGCGTGTGGCGCTGGCAGCGCCGCTTCATGGAGGCGGGGGTCGATGGCCTGTTGCACGACAAGACGCGCAAGCCCGGCAAAGCGCCGATCCCCGAGCCGGTCGTCGGGCGATTGATCGCGCTCACGCTCGGCGCGCCACCCGGCGAGACCACCCATTGGACGAGCCGCGCGATGGCCGACGCCATGGGGCTGGCGGTCAGCACCGTGCAAAAGATCTGGCGCGCCCATGGTCTCGCCCCGCATCGGTTGCAGGTCTTCAAACTCAGCCGCGACCCGCAGTTTGCCGCCAGGCTGCGCGATGTCGTGGGCCTTTACGTCGACCCTCCGGCGCACAGCCTGGTGCTGTCGGTCGATGAGAAGAGCCAGATCCAGGCGCTCGACCGCACTCAGCCGGGGTTGCCGATCAAGCAAGGCCGCGCCGGGACAATGACCCATGATTATATCCGCAACGGCACGACCACCCTGTTTGCCGCCCTCAATGTGCTCGACGGCACGGTCATCGGGCAGTGCATGCAGCGCCACCGGCACCAGGAATTCCTGCGCTTTCTCAATCGCCTCGAGCGCGACATCCCAGCCGGCCGACTGGTCCACGTGATCCTTGACAATTACGGCAGCCACAAGCACCCCAAAGTCAGGGCTTGGCTGGCCCGGCACCCGCGCTGGACGTTCCACTTCACCCCCACCTCGGCATCCTGGCTCAACGCCGTCGAGGGCTTTTTTGCCAAGCTAACCCGCCGGCGATTGCAACGCGGCGTGTTTCACTCCCTCGTCGACCTCCAGGCCGCGATCAACCGTTACCTTGCCCAACACAACCACAGTCCAAAGCCGTTCACCTGGACCGCCGACCCCGACCGCATCATCGCCGCCGCCAACCGCGGGTACCAAGTGTTAGATTCGATCCACTAGTGCACCGGCAATTTCGCCTGTGTGCGACCCCACAAGGGAGGTAAAGAAGCCGAGAAGCAGCAGCGTCCCGAACAGTATGGCGATCAACAGTAGGGTATTGTAGGCCCGGTTTTGATCCGCTGTGGCCATGAACATGTTGTCTCGCGAGTTGCACCTTCGCGGCTCTACCAACTGACGTGACGCGCGTCTAGCTAGATAGATCGAATGAGAGCGAGCGACCTCATAATTCAAGAATTTTGAAACGAAAAATAGCGTTGATAACAAATAGGTTTTTCGGTGCAAAAGATAGGGCCAAAATTCCTCGACTATCTCGGTACGCGATCGATGGCACCAGATCGCCAAGGAGTGAGGCGGGAGCTGAGGGCGCAAGGGGTTGGGTCCGGGCGTGGCCAGAACGGCGACGCCGCCGCGCCCAACCTCAATCGCGCCCCGCATTTGCCGCAGCGCCCATCGTCAGCGGCCGGATTGCTGTTGCGTTTTCTCGCGGGCGCGTGAGCGCGCGGGGAAATCACCACCGCGTTCGAAAGACACGCAATAGGCTTCGTTTTGCTCGGCCCATCCTACCGCTACTGATCCTCTGAGCACGAACTCGAGCCTCAAAAGCGCAGGGTGGCGCCGATGATCGGGCCCTTCAGATGTGTATTGAAGCCAAGCGGACTGCCGCTCGCCTGGTAATTAACGTTGAGGCTGCGATAGCCGACGCGCAGGTCGAGCCACGACTTTAGGGCATAATCGAGTGTGCCGATATCTGCCAATCGGCGTGGGCGGCGATGCCAAAACCACCGACATCGCCATAAGCGGTCAGCCCGAACCCATTGCCAAAATCGCGGTGATAGCGGGCCGCGATCAGCGGATCGGTCCAGCTGCCGGCTCGGCTGACGCTGACCGTCGGAATAAACCCTCTGCCGTTCAAAATGATTCGGTCGACACGTCCCAAAAGCGAAAACCGAGACCACCGTCAATCGTCTGAGACGGCTGGTCGAGGAAACGGTAGAGGAAATCCCCGGTCACCTGGCTCATCACCACGCCGCTGTTGCCCCCCGAAAAAAAGATGTTACGCGTGGTGATCGGCACACCGAGCGGGACGTGCATTGCATCGGCGAGGATGCCGAACGGCCCGTCGCGTAATTCGGCCGCGCCCATAAACGGCGCGTTGTTGAGATCGCTGAGCAATTCACCGGGGCCGATGCTGACATTGACCTGCGACGCGCGCGCGAGGGGTGTCGTGATCGCCATGTTGAGGCCCGCCATCCAAAAATAGGGGTAGGCGATGAACTGCAATCCGCTAAGGAACGCGGCCGGCGAAGGCGGCAGAGGCGAGGTTGCCGGCACGACAGGTGGCGGCGCAGCCAAGACCGGTGCCGTCGTGACCACAGGCCCGCCTGGAGCCGGGTATTGCTGGGCGTTGGCGGGACCGGCTACAATCGCCGACGCCGCGACCGCGATCAGGAGGCGCGTGCCGGCGATGACCGCCAACTTTCGGGTGGACCGCATCTATCCTCTCCGTCTATCTCAGCGTCTCTCGGGTTAACCCTCGATCGATAGTTTCAGCTCAAGGGCAACTGTAAGCACATGCGTCGAAATCCTCTGGCGAGGACCGGATGCCTTCAAGCGCTGTTCGCCGTTCACCGACCCTCACGACTACGGTCTTAAGCTGGGGAGTGAGGAGAAAAGCCGATCCTGGAACGGCTTGCGCGTAATGCTTGCGGAAGGCGCACCAAAATTTTCGAGTCACGGCGCTAACGGCCTGAACGGGGGATTTGGACATGACCTTTGCCGATTTGATCCCGATCGCGATCAAATCGAGCATTGTTCTCTTGGTCTTCGCACTCGGGCTCCACGCCGCCTGGGGAGATGCGATCTCCGTGTTCCGGCAGCCCCGGCTCTTGGTTCGCTCGATCCTGGCGATGGCCGTCCTGATGGTCGCATTCGTCGTTGTAATCGCGTCGGTCTTCGATCTCCGACCCGCGATCAAGATCGCAATCCTGGCGCTTGCCGTATCGCCGGTGCCACCCCTCCTGCCGAACAGGCAGCAGATGGCCGGCGGTTCGGGCTCTTATGCGATCGGATTGGTGGTAGCGGCAGCGTTGATATCGATCGTCTCGATGCCATTCTTCGTCGAAGTGCTGGGCGTCTATTTCCATGCCGATACCAATATGCAATTCCGTCAGGTGGCTGCGATCGTTGCGGTCTCGGTAATCGCGCCGCTCGTCGCCGGCATGTTCGTTCGCTATGTTGCGCCTAAATTCACCCAGCGGATCGTCAAGCCCGTCTCGATGTTTGCCAACGTGTTGCTCGTCGCTGCAGCACTAATCGTCCTCTTCAACATATCCGGGGCGATTTGGGGGATGATTGGCCACGGCGTTCTCGTTGTGCTTGTGCTGTTCACACTTGTTGGCATCGCGATCGGGCATTTCCTTGGCGGGCCCAACCCCGACGATCGCACCGTGCTGGCACTCGCCACCGGCATCCGTCATCCGGGTCTCGCAATGGCGATCGCCAGCGTCAATTTTCCGGATCAGAAGGCGGCGGTGCTGGCGGTCGTGGTCTGCCACGTTCTCATCGGTTTGATCCTGTCCATTCCTTATCTGATCTGGCGCAAGCGAAGCCATGCGGCAAGAGTGCAACCGTGAGGCGTTACACGGCGCAACGGTCAGTAAAAGGTCTCCAGCATGGCAGATTTACCGACCGCCGCAAGCGCGGCGAGGTTCGAGGTAAGAGCCACGGCGGACAGTCACTTCGGCTGGATCCGCACCCGGCTGAGCGTCGAACGCACGATGATGGCGTGGCTGCGCACCGCAACGGCGCTGATCGGGTTTGGCTTCGCGATCGTGGAATACCTCGAACACTTGCAACACATCCCCGGAGCCCGATCCGCCTATCTTCCGGACGCGCCACAGTATTTGGGGCTGGCGCTAATTTCATGCGGCATCCTGGCGCTCGTCATTTCGTTGTGGCAGTACTGGTGGACGGTTCGTTACCTGTGGGGTGGATCGTTCGCACCGACTCGCCGGCGATGACTAAAGAACGAATTCATTCGCCGGTCGTTGCGATCGCTATTCTGCTGATCGGCATCGGACTGTTCGCCTTTTTTGCGGTGCTGTTCCGCCTCACGTAGCGAGAGAGGCCGAGCAACCGAGACCATGAGTACTTTCGAAACCACCCGACCAACGAAAGGAGATCGAGATGGCTAGATCCAGAACGGCCGCCAAGCCGAACATCGTCGTGATCTGGGGTGACGATATCGGCATCGCCAATTTGAGTTGCTACACGCAAGGGTTGATGGGCTATCAGACGCCAAACATCGACCGCATCGCCCACGAAGGCATGCGCTTCACCGATTTCTACGCCGAGCAGAGCTGCACCGCCGGGCGGGCGTCGTTCCTCACCGGCCAGCACGGGTTGCGCACCGGAATGACCAAGGTCGGCCTGCCGGGAGCCGCGCGGGTCTGCAGAAAGAAGACCCGACGATCGCCGCGCTGCTCAAGCCCTTAGGCTACGCGACCGCCCAGATTGGTAAGAACCACCTCGGCGACCGCAACGAATTCCTGCCGACCGCACACGGCTTCGACGAGTTCTACGGCAATCTCTACCACCTGAACGCGGAGGAAGAGCCGGAGCTGCCGGACTACCCAAAGGACCCGGCGTTTCACGAGAAATACGGCCCGCGCGGCGTCTTGGACTGCAAGGCAACCGATAGGGACGACGCGACGGTGGACCCGCGGTTCGGCAGGGTCGGTAAACAGACCATCAACGATACCGGCCCACTGACGCGCAAACGCATGGAGACGATCGATGATGACATCGCTGCCCGCTCCGCCGACTACATCAAGCGGCAGGCGCAGGCCGGCCAACCCTTCTTTCTCTGGGTCAACTTCACCCACATGCATTTCCGCACGCATGTGAAGCCGGAGAGCAGGGGTCAGTCGGGCCGTTGGCAAAGCGAATACCATGATGTGATGATCGACCACGACAAGAACGTCGGCGAAGTGCTGAAGGCACTCGACGATGCCGGCATCGCCGACAACACCTTTGTCATGTACAGCTCCGATAACGGTCCGCACATGAATTCATGGCCCGACGGGGCGATGACGCCTTTCCGCAACGAGAAGAACTCCAACTGGGAAGGCGCCTATCGGGTGCCGTGCATGGTCCGCTGGCCGGGCAAGATCAAGCCGGGGACGGTATCGAACGAGATTGTCGGCCATCACGACTGGCTGCCGACATTCTTGGCCTTGGCCGGCGACCCAGACGTCACCGACAAGCTGCTGAAGGGCTACGCGGTCGGCGACACGACCTACAAGGTCCACCTCGATGGCTATAATCTGGTGCCGTACTTGACCGGCGAGGTGGAGAAGAGCCCGCGGACCTCGTTTATCTACTGCAACGACGACCAACAGGTCGTGGGACTGCGGTACGACAACTGGAAGATCGTGTTCGAGGAACAGCGAACGCCCGGCACGATGCGCATCTGGGCCGAGCCATTCACCACCCTGCGCGTGCCAAAAATATTTAATCTCCGCACGGATCCCTTCGAGCGTGCCGACATTACCTCGAACACCTATTACGACTGGCTTCTCGATCACGTCTATTTGTTGGTGCCGGCACAGGCCTACATTGGAGAATTCCTCGCCACCTTTGCGGAGTATCCGCAAAGGCAGAAGGCCGCCAGCTTCAACCTCGACGACGTGCTCCGCCGGCTGCAAGAGGGCGCTCACCACCATTAACACGGCCGAACCCGGCGGTGCCGGCCGGGTTATCCGACCGGCACCGTACGGCTAAGGGGGGCGGTCGATGGAGGAATGGCTTCATCTCGTCACGCAGGACGCTGTCGTCGTTATCGATGCGATGGCGTTGATCGTTATCGTCATTGGAACGATCGAGGCATTCTTCGCCGGGCTGTGGGTGGCATTTCCTGCGCCGATGGCACGCCGCCGGTTCCGCGAGGTCTTAGTACGGTACGGACGCTGGCTCGTTGCCGGCCTCACCTTTCAGCTCGCGGCCGATATCATCGAGACATCGATTGCGCCGACCTGGCAGGAGGTGGGGCAGCTTGGCGCGATCGCAGTGATACGAACCTTTCTGAACTTTTTCCTCGAGCGAGACTTGGCTGAGCTTGGCAACTCAGGAAGTAATGACTCTAGAGAGTGAAACGGCCGCATAGTCCGCTATGATCCAATTTCTGCGAGAGATCATTGAGTTTGGCATCGGCGCGTTCGCTCTCTTCGTCTTCGCGCTGCTCGCGCTGGCGGGTGAGGTCGGCTTCCAAATCGGGCGACTACGGGTCCGCGCGACAACATTGCCCGATAGCCAAAACGCCGGTGTTTCAACCCTGACGACCGGCATGCTCGGCTTGGTTGCATTCACTTTGGCTCTTACGATCGGCATCGCCCAGGATCGATTTGAGGCGCGACGCCACGCGACCCTCGACGAAGCCAACACGATCGGCACGGCTTGGCTCCGTACGGGACTTGCCGGCGCATCGGGAAAGCCGATCGCCGGGCTGATCGACGAGTACGCACGTGGTCGGCTCGCCTATCTCGTAGCGACGAGCCCAGAGGCGGCCACGGTGGCGCTAGCGCACACCAACACCCTGCAGAACGCGATTTGGCGGAGCACACTCCCGGTGTTCGCGGCAATGCCGCCTACCTTGGCTCCGGCACTTGTGTCGTCGCTCAATGACATGTTCGATGCCAGCCTCGTGCAGCGTTATTCAATGGAGAGCGGGGCGCCGACCGAGATCATGTTGATGCTGTTGGGCGGCGCGATGCTCGCCGTCGGAGCGCTCGGATATCAGATGGGGCTGGCCGGCCGCCGGCAGCTGATGCTGGCCCTTCTTCTGCTCGTTATGGTGAGCGGGGCGATGGTCATGATCATTGACTTCAACCGGCCCCGTGGCGGGTTCATCCATGTCGATTCGGCGCCGCTGGAATGGACAATCCAGGGCTTTGTGTCCAGCACCGCACGTTGAGGTCATTGAGCGCATCGGAAATAGGCATGGCTCGGCAAGAGACGAAAACCCGAGCGCTCCTCACCCCGCAAACCGGGCGAGCGAGAGCCGACGAGGTGCGCGCTTTCTACGAGAGCCACCCGTATCCGGCGCCGATTGGCAGCCTCGATCGGCACCGCGAGCTCTATCGCAACCCGGATCGGCGGCGGGCATTGTCCCTGCTGCTGTGGCCGACGGAGCAGCCGCGAGCAAATCGAGAAATCCTGGTCGGCGGCTGCGGAACATCCCAGGCCGCCATCCATGCGCTGCGCGAGCCCGATGCACGGGTGACGGCAATCGACATCAGCGAAACCAGCCTGCGTCATACCCGCGACCTTCAACAGAAATATGGCTTGCGAAACCTCGATCTCCACCGGCTCGCGATCGAGCGAGTCGGGGAGCTCGGTCGGACATTCGACCAGATCGTGTGCACGGGAGTACTCCACCACCTGCCCGACCCGGATCTCGGCCTTCGAGCACTGCGCAACGTCCTTATGCCGGGTGGCGCAATGCACCTGATGGTCTATGCGACGTACGGACGTGCCGGCATCTACATGATGCAGGAATATTGCCGCCTGCTCGGGGTGGGGCCCACGAAGGAGGAATTGTGGGACCTCAGCGCCACGATCGGTGCGCTATCATCTGACCATCCGATCGCGGATGTGGCGAGACTGGCCAAGGATTTCAGAAACCCGGACGCGCTCGCCGACGCACTGCTCCACCCTCAGGATCGTGCCTACACCGTGCCGCAGCTCTATGCCTGGCTGGAGCGGTGCGGGCTATCGTTTGGGCGCTGGTTCGAGCAGGCTCCTTACCTCCCGCAATGCGGGGCAATGGCGGGCGTGCCGCATGCCGCACGCCTCGCCTCGTTCGCGCCGCCACTACAGCACGCCGCAGTCGAGTTGTTGCGCGGGACCATGACCAAGCACAATTTCATCACCTATCGTGACGACCGCGTCGGCGAGAGCCAGCCGATCAGCTTCGATAATGATACCTGCGGTAGTTATGTTCCTCTGCGTCTGCCGTGGACGCTATGCATCCGTGAGCGGTTGCCTCCCGGCTCGGTGGCCGTCCTTATCAATCGGGCACACACCTACCCCGACCTCGCCCTGCCGATCGATGCGGCGCAAGAGCGGATCTTTGCGGCGATCGACGGCAATCGTTCTATCGATGAGATCTTACGCAGCGCCGCGGGAGCGGGTAGTGATGAACTCGCCCGCAGGTTTATCGAGCAGCTCTGGGAGTACGATCAGATTGTGTTCGACGCGACATCATCTTTCACCGCTCTAAAACTTTGAGCGTGGCCGATCAGGTCAGCCGCATGTAGCCCTCAAGAATTTTGAAACGAAAAAATAGCGTTGATAACAAATAGGTTTTTCGGTGCAAAAGATAGGGCCAAAATTCCTCGACTATCTCGGTACGCGATCGATAGCACCAGATCGCCAAGGAGTGAGGCGGGAGCTGAGGGCGCAACGGGTTGGGTCCGGGCGTGGGTAGAACGGCGACGTCGGCCGGCCGGTTGTGATTGGCGATTAGGGGGCGGCCGGCTCCGCCAATCGCAGAAAAGAACACCCGCCCGCGGGGTGTGCGGACGGGCGGTCTCGTGTGTTGAGAGACTGACGAGGGCCGGTTTAGAAGTCCATGCCGCCCATGCCACCCATACCGCCGCCAGGTGGCATCCCCGGCGCGGCCTTGGGCTCCGGCTTCTCGGCGACCATCGCCTCGGTCGTGATCAACAGGCCGGCGACCGATGCCGCGTCCTGCAACGCGTGGCGAACCACCTTGGTCGGGTCGATGATGCCGGCCCGGATCATGTCGGTGAACTCGCCCTTTTGCGCGTCATAGCCGAAATTCGTGTCGCTGCTGTCGAGCAGTTTACCGACGACGATCGAGCCGTCGGTGCCCGAATTTTCGGCAATCTGGCGCGCCGGGTAGAGGATCGCCTTTTTGACGATGTCGATGCCGACCTTCTGGTCGTTGTTGGCCGGGTTCAACCCGTCGAGCGCGCGCGCCGCGTACAGCAGTGCCGCACCGCCGCCGGCCACGACACCTTCCTCGACCGCCGCCCGGGTCGCGTGCATTGCATCGTCGACGCGATCCTTGCGCTCCTTGACCTCGATCTCGGTCGAACCACCGACCCGGATCACCGCGACGCCGCCGGCGAGCTTGGCCAGCCGCTCCTGCAATTTCTCGCGGTCATAGTCGGAGGTGGTCTCTTCGATCTGCTGGCGGATCTGGGCGATGCGGCCCTGGATGTCCTCCGATTTCCCCCCGCCGTCGATGATCGTCGTATTTTCCTTCTCGATCCGCACCCGCTTGGCTTGGCCCAGCATGTCGAGGGTCACGTTTTCGAGCTTGATGCCGAGGTCCTCGCTGATCACCTGCCCGCCGGTCAGCACCGCGATGTCTTCGAGCATTGCTTTGCGCCGGTCGCCAAATCCTGGCGCCTTGACCGCCGCGACCTTCAACCCGCCACGCAATTTGTTGACGACCAAGGTCGCCAATGCCTCGCCCTCGACATCTTCGGAGACGATCAGCAGTGGCTTGCCCGACTGCACGATGGATTCGAGCAAGGGCAGCATCGCCTGCAACCCCGACAATTTCTTTTCATGAAGCAGGATGTATGGGCTCTCGAGCTCCGCCACCATTTTCTCGGCGTTGGTGACGAAATACGGGCTGATGTAGCCGCGGTCGAACTGCATGCCCTCGACGACGTCGAGCTCGGTCTCGAGAGATTTCGCCTCTTCGACCGTGATCACGCCCTCATTGCCGACCTTTTGCATCGCCTCGGCAATCATTTCGCCGACTTCGCGCTCGCCATTCGCGGAAATCGTGCCGACCTGGGCGATCTCTTCATTGGTCGAAATCTTTTTCGAGCGCTTCTTGATGTCTTCGACGACCGCGGCGACGGCGACGTCGATGCCGCGCTTCAGGTCCATCGGGTTCATGCCCGCAGCCACCGCCTTGGAGCCCTCACGGACGATCGCCTGCGCCAAAATGGTTGCGGTGGTGGTGCCGTCGCCGGCCTGGTCGCTGGTCTTCGACGCGACCTCTTTCACCATCTGTGCGCCCATATTCTCGAACTTGTCGGCAAGCTCGATCTCTTTTGCGACGGTGACACCGTCTTTGGTGATGCGTGGCGCGCCGAACGATTTGTCGAGAACGACGTTGCGGCCCTTTGGCCCCAATGTGACCTTGACCGCGTTGGCGAGCGTGTCGACCCCGCGCAGCATCCGCTCGCGCGCGTCGGCGTGAAATCTGACGTCTTTGGCAGCCATTTCTTGCTTCTCCTTAGGCGATCACGCCCATAATGTCGGACTCTTTCATAATGATCAGGTCTTCGCCGTCGAGCTTGACCTCGGTGCCGGACCATTTGCCAAACAGCACCCGGTCGCCCATCTTGACGTCGAGCGGTTGAATGGTGCCGTCCTCGCCGCGGGCACCGGGACCGGCGGCGACAACTTCTCCTTCCATCGGCTTTTCTTTTGCCGTGTCCGGAATGATGATGCCGCCTTTGCTCTTTTCTTCTTCCTCGACGCGCTTGATAACCACGCGATCATGCAATGGACGAAATTTCATGCAACCCTCCTGGCCCCCGAATTGTTAGCACTCTCAAACATTGAGTGCCGGTGACATAAAGGCGCCGGTCGTGGTTGTCAAGCCGCGATCGGGTCTGCACTCTTAACTCCGACCGGGCCGACTGAGACGGTTATGCGAGTGCGCTGGAGAAGAATACGAACCACCCGCACCCGTTCCGGGTTATGATCGCAACAGGAGCCACAGACGAGTTGCCGCCATGCCGCGAGACGTAGAATGGGAGATCCCGGGCGAAATCCAGCCAAAGCCCGGCGACTGCAACTTTGATCTCGATCGCACACTCGGTGCAGTGCTCGGGCTGCGGGCAACGGTTCCGGAGGACGCGTTTACAGCCGCCACGCTTGGCACCGAGCGGGCCGGGAGCGGCGTCCTGATCCGCGGCGACGGGCTTGTCCTGACGATCGGCTATCTGATCACCGAAGCCGAGACGATCTGGCTGACCTCCGCCAACGGTGGTGCGGTGCCCGGACACGTCCTTGCCTATGACCAGGAAACCGGGTTTGGCCTGGTCCAGGCACTTGGCAGATTGAATGTCGAACCGCTGGAATTGGGCGTCGGCATGCGGGTGGGCGCCGGCGATCGCGCCATCATGGCCGCTGAGGGCGGCCGGCGCCACGCTGTCTCGGCGCGAGTTGTGGCCCGCCAGGAATTTGCCGGCTATTGGGAATACGTACTCGATCGGGCGATCTTTACCGCTCCCGCGCATCCGTTTTGGGGCGGCGCCGCGCTGATCGCCGCGGATGGCCGGCTGATCGGCATCGGCTCGCTGCATGTCCAGCATTCGAGCGGGCGCGAATTACGGCGGGATGTCAACATGGTCGTGCCGATCGACCTTTTGCCGCCGATCCTCGACGACATGCTCAACTATGGCCGGCCAAATCGCCCGGTGCGCCCTTGGCTCGGGCTTTACGCCGCGGAAGTCGAGGATGCGATCGTCGTTGCCGGGCTCGCCGAGCGCGGACCGGCGAGCGAGGCCGGGCTGCAGCCGGGAGATCGGATCGTCGCGGTCGGGGACGACAACATCGGCAGCCTCGCTGGTTTCTGGCGTCGGGTGTGGGCGGGTGGCCCGGCTGGCAGCGAAATCCCGCTGCAGGTGGCGCGGGACGGCCGGACGATGACCGTGCGCATCCAATCGGCCGATCGCACCCGGTTTCTCAAGGGCCCCAAACTGCACTGACCCGGCGTCGTGAGGTTCGGCTTTACCCAACCTTAGCGAGTGGCCGGCATAACCAACCTGTCGGCCTGAGTGCGGCCTGCTGGCGCGGGGGCCCGCCCTGCGATTGACAGCGCTGCCGTCCGTCTCTACGGGACGCTGCGGTCGAGCTCAGAGTGATTGCCAGGGAAGGTGTTGGTGTCCGCCTCAATAGAGACCTCGCAACGGCAGCGCCAATTGCCGGCCCATCTGCGTCGGCTCGAGGCCGAGTTCGATCGGTATTTTTCGCGAAGTCGCGGCCGAGTTCCGCAACCCGGTCATGATGTACTCGATCGGCAAAGATTCGAGCGTCATGCTGCATCTCGCGCGCAAGGCGTTTTTCCCCGGCAAGCCGCCCTTTCCGCTGCTCCACATCGATACGCTGTGGAAATTCCGCGAGATGATCGCATTTCGCGACGCCATCGCGCGCCAGCTCGGGATAGAGCTGATCGTCCATACCAACGAGGATGGCGTGCGCCGCGGGATCAATCCGATTGCGTCCGGCTCGGCTTTGCATACCGCGGTGATGAAAACCGAAGCGCTGAAGCAAGCGCTCGACCGGTTGGGCTTTGACGCAGCACTCGGCGGCGCACGGCGGGATGAGGAAAAGAGCCGCGCCAAGGAACGAATTTTTTCGTTGCGCGGATTTAACCATAGCTGGGATCCGCGCAACCAGCGGCCAGAATTATGGCGGCTCTACAATACGCGACTGCGCGAGCGCGAAACCATGCGGGTTTTTCCGCTGTCGAATTGGACCGAACACGATATCTGGGAATACATCACGGCGGAGGAGATTCCGGTCGTGCCGCTTTACTTCGCCGCCATGCGGCCGGTCGTCGATCGCGGCGGCACCTGGATCATGGTCGATGACGACCGCTTGCCGCTGTGCGATGGAGAGATACCGCAGCAGCGGCTCGTCCGCTTTCGTACCCTAGGTTGCTATCCCCTGACCGGCGCGATCGAGTTCGGCTGCCACCACACCGGCAGAAATCCTTGCGGAATTGCGCGACACCAGGCGTTCCGAGCGCCAGGGCCGCTTGATCGACAGCGACGAGGACGCGGCGATGGAGCGCAAAAAGCGCGAGGGCTACTTCTGATGGCGGAAGCTTGCGGAACGAGGCATCGCCCCAGCGACCGCGACCTGTTGCGGTTTCTGACGTGCGGTTCGGTCGATGACGGAAAGTCAACGCTGATCGGCCGCTTATTGCACGATTGCGCACTGATTTTCGACGATCAGCTCGAGGCCCTCGAACGCGAGTCAAAACGGTTTGGAACCACCGGAAGCAATCTCGATTTTTCGCTGCTGCTCGACGGGCTCGAGGACGAGCGGCAACAGCGCATAACGATCGATGTCGCCTACCGCTTTTTCGCAACCCCGGCGCGCTCATTTGTCGTCGCCGATACGCCGGGGCACGAGCAGTACACCCGCAACATGGCGACCGGAGCCTCGACCTGCGATCTTGCGGTGATCCTGGTCGATGCTCGCAACGGCATCGTTATCCAGACCCGGCGGCACGCTTTTATTTGCTCGCTGCTCGGGATTCGCCATCTGGTGCTGGCAGTAAACAAGATGGATCTCGTCGGCTTTGCCGAGAGCCGGTTTGCCGAGATCGTCGCCGATTTCTCACAATTCACGGGAGAGCTTGGCGATCCGGAAGTATGCGCGATCCCACTCTCGGCTGTGGCGGGCGATAACGTGATCCATCGCTCCGAGCGAACGCCGTGGTATCACGGGCCGACCTTGCTCAAGCATTTAGAGACGGTGGAGACCGCACAGGATAATGGCGGGCGGCGTTTTCGCTTCCCGGTGCAGTGGGTCAACCGACCCCATGCCGAGTTTCGCGGTTTCTCCGGAAGCGTTGTTTCGGGGTCGATCGCAGCAGGCGACGAGGTCCTTGTTGCCGGTTCGGGGCGGACGACGCGAGTCCGCGAAATTGTGACGTTCGACGGCACGCTCGATCGCGCCGGCGCGGGCGATGCCGTGACATTGACGCTTGCCGACGAGATCGACATCGCACGCGGCGATCTGCTCGCCGACCCGCGCGATCCGCCCGAATTCGTCGATCAATTCGCCGCCCACATTATCTGGATGAGTGAGCACCGGATGGTCCCCGGCCGCTCGTATCTCCTGAAGATCGGCGCGCGCACCGTGCCGGCGACAATCACCGCGCTGAAGCATCGGGTCGATGTCGATACGCTGGCGCATCTCGCCGATAAGAGCCTCGGCCTGAACGATATCGGGTTTTGCAATCTGTCGACCGCAGCTCCGGTCGCCTTCGATCCCTATACCGAGAATCGCGACACCGGGGCCTTTATCCTGATCGATCGGCTGACCAACGAGACCGCCGGCGCCGGGATGATCAGTTTCGGGCTGCGTCGGGCCAGCAACATCCATTGGCAGGCGTTGACGGTTGGACGTGAAGAGCGCGCCTCGTTGAAGGGCCAAGCGCCCGCCGTATTATGGCTGACCGGATTGTCGGGAGCGGGCAAATCGACGATTGCCGATCTTGTCGAAAAGCAATTGCTGGCCGCGGGCCGCCACACGATGCTGCTCGACGGCGATAATGTCCGTCATGGCCTAAACCGCGATCTCGGCTTCACCGATGTAGACCGGGTCGAAAACATCCGGCGCGTCGGCGAAGTCGCCAAGCTGATGGCCGAAGCCGGGCTGATCGTGATCTGCTCGTTTATCTCGCCGTTCCGCGCCGAGCGCCAGATGGTGCGGGAGCTGATCGAGCCGACCGAGTTTCTTGAGATCTTTATCGATACGCCGATCGATGAGTGTATTCGGCGCGATCCCAAAGGCCTCTACGCCAGGGCTAAAGCCGGGCGCATCGAGCATTTTACCGGTCTTGATTCTCCCTACGAGGAGCCGGAGGCGCCCGAGTTGCGGCTACTAACCCTCGGCAACACGCCGGAGGATGCCGCAGGACTGATAATCGAAACGCTGCGGTCGCGCCGCATTATTTGACTGGGGTGATACCAAGGCCGGAGCTTCACAAAAGCCTGGATCACAAGGGCAAAGGTCACGAGAGCGCCGCGTGCTGCCCGTGGTGGGTCAGCAGTTGATCGAAATAGGCGATCGTGCGGGTGAGGCCATCCTTGAGCGCGGTGCGCGGTTGCCAACCGAGCACATTCTTCGCCTGCGTGATGTCCGGGCAGCGCTGTACCGGGTCATCGACCGGCAGTGCGCGGTAAACGATCTCGGAATGCGAGCCGGTCAGTGCAATAACCAATTCGGCGAGTTCGGCGACCGAGGTTTCGACCGGATTCCCGAGGTTGACCGGTCCGGTGACATTATCCGGAGCCGCCATCAGCGCCAGGAAGCCGCTGATCAGATCGTCGACATAGCAAAAAGCGCGGGTCTGGGTTCCGTCACCATAGAGGGTGATCGGGTCGTTGCGCAGCGCTTGCACAATAAAGTTCGAGACGACGCGACCGTCATTGGGGTGCATTCTTGGGCCGTAGGTATTGAAAATACGGGCGACCCGAATCTTTAGATTATGTTGGCGATAGTAGTCAAAAAATAATGTTTCGGCGCAGCGCTTACCTTCGTCGTAGCAGGCGCGCGGACCGATTGGGTTGACATTGCCGCGGTAACTTTCGGGCTGCGGATGCGATGTCGGGTCGCCATAGACCTCGGAGGTTGACGCCTGAAATATCTTTGCCTTTAGTCGCTTCGCCAGCCCCAGCATATTGATCGCGCCAATGACGCTGGTCTTTGTCGTCTGCACTGGGTCGAATTGGTAGTGGATTGGTGAAGCGGGGCAAGCGAGATTGAAAATTTCATCGACCTCGACAAAAAGCGGATGAGTGATGTCATGCCGCAGCGCCTCGAAATGCGGGTCGCTCAGCAATCGCGCCACATTATCTTTGCGACCGGTAAAGTAATTGTCGATACAGAGCACATCGTTGCCTTGGGCAATCAGACGCTCGCACAAATGCGACCCGAGAAACCCGGCGCCGCCGGTGACGAGGACTCGCTTTGCAACGACGCTACTCATTGAAATAACCTTTCGTAAAAGCCGGGCGGGTACTCAGGCATCCGCTCGTCAGGCAAATGCGCGCAGTTTCGGTTCGGGATGATGCGCGCTGCGGCCAATGCTGATGTATGACAGACCAGCGGCCAGCATTTCTTGCGGGTTGTAGATGTTGCGCAGGTCAATGACCGTCGGGGCGGCAAGCAGGTTTTCAACGCGCGAGAGATCCAACGCGCGAAACGCATTCCATTCGGTCAGCAGCACAAGCACATCCGCGCCCTCCATCGTTTCATAGGCGTCAGTGCAATAAACAATATCGGGCAGCAGCTTTTTCGCCTCGTCCATACCCTCGGGATCGAAGGCGCGGATTGTAGCGCCGGACGCGATCAGGCGCGGCAGGATCGCTAGACTCGGGCTGTCGCGCATGTCATCGGTATTAGGTTTGAAGGTCAGTCCCAGCACCGCCAATGTCTTGCCGGCGACATCGCCGCCGCAGGCCGCGGCAATCTTGTCGGCCATGCGTTCCTTACGGGTGTCGTTGACCTGCACCACGGTCTCGATGATCGACAGAGGCGACTGCGCCTCCCGTGCGGTGCGCACCAATGCTTTGCAATCCTTTGGGAAACAGGAGCCGCCAAAACCCGGACCGGCGTGCAGAAACTTGCGGCCGATGCGGCCATCGAGGCCGATCCCCTTTGCCACCTCTTGAACGTCGGCGCCGACCTTTTCGCAGAGGTCGGCGATCTCGTTGATAAACGTAATCTTGGTCGCGAGAAAGGCGTTGGCGGCGTATTTGATCAGTTCCGCCGTCTCGATGTCGGTGAACACCATCGGCGTCTCGATCAGATAGAGCGGGCGGTAGAGTGCGTGCATGATGGCACGCGCGCGCTCACTGTCGGCGCCGATGACCACTCGATCCGGCCGCATAAAATCTTCGATTGCCGAGCCTTCGCGGAGAAACTCAGGGTTGGAGGCGACATCAAACCCGCCATGCGGCCTGGTCCGCCGCAGGATGTTGGCGACCTCGCGTCCGGTGCCGACCGGCACCGTCGATTTCGTGACGATCACCGCGTAATCGGTCAGGGCCTGGCCAATTTCCTCGGCCGCGGCATAGACAAAAGACAGGTCAGCATGCCCGTCGCCGCGCCGTGATGGTGTCCCGACCGCAATAAACACCGCTTCGGCGCCGGCCACTGCGGCCCTGAGGTCGGTCGTAAACGCGATCCGTCCCGCCGCCGCATTCTTTGTGACCAATGCTTCGAGACCGGGCTCGAAGATCGGCATTTCGCCGCGCTGCAGGCGGGCGATTTTTGCGCTGTCTTGGTCGACGCAAACCACCTCGACGCCAAATTCGGAAAAGCAAGCCCCCGATACCAACCCGACATAACCCGTTCCGATGATCGCTATGCGCATATTCTCCGCCCCTTACGCGAACGCGCCCAAAAACGGTGGCGCTACCGGCTTATTCCGCAAGTCCACGCCGCGGCAAGTCGCCGCGCCCGAGTGCCAAGAAATGGCGGAAGGCGCGGCTGCGGCGTCGCGTTGTACAACCGACGAGACAATACGAAACCGAAAGCGGTATGTCGCAATCGATTTTGGTCACCGGTGGCGCCGGGTATATCGGCTCGCACGCGTGCAAGGCCCTGGCCTGCGGCGGATACCGGCCGGTGGTTTACGACAACCTGTCGCGCGGCCACCGCGAGGCGGTGCGTTGGGGACCGCTGGTCGAAGGCGACATTGGGGATACTTCGAGGCTTGGTGCTGCGATCAGAGAACACGCCGTGACCGCGGTTATGCATTTCGCCGCGTTCGCCTATGTCGGCGAATCCGTGGGGGATCCGGCGCGCTATTACCACAACAATTTGTGCGGCAGCCTGTCGCTGCTCGAAGCGATGCGGCAAACGGGTGTCGGCGAGATCGTGTTTTCGTCGACTTGCGCGACCTATGGGACTCCCGACACTGTCCCGATCGCCGAGACGGCGCCGCAGCATCCGGTCAATCCCTATGGCGAAACCAAGCTTGCGATCGAGCGGGCGCTGCATTGGTACGGAAAAGCTTACGGAATGCGCTGGGTGGCGCTGCGCTATTTTAATGCCGCGGGCGCCGATCGGGATGGCGAAATCGGCGAATGCCACGAACCCGAAACTCATCTGGTGCCGCTTGTCCTCGCGGCCGCGCTCGGCCGACGCCCGGCCATCGATGTCTTTGGGAGCGATTATCCCACCCCGGACGGCACCGCCATCCGCGACTACATCCATGTCGACGACCTTGCCGTCGCCCATTTGCGGGCGCTCGAGCGGTTGCGCGCCGGCGGTGACAGCATCGCTCTCAATCTCGGAACGGGACGCGGTCATTCGGTGCGCGAGGTGATCGCTTCAGCTGAGGCGATCAGCGGCTGCAAGATACCCGTGCGCGACGCCGCGCGGCGGCCTGGCGATCCGGCGGCATTGGTTGCCGACCCTCGTCTTGCGGCCGAGACGCTCGGCTGGCAGGCGCGGTTCTCGGATCTCGATACCATCATAAGCACCGCTCTCGACTGGCATCGGCGGACCAACGCTTGAGGCGGCTTTTTCGCGCGACGCGCCTGGCAGCAAGCGGAATGGAGCCGGCAGTCATCCGTTGTGCTTGCCTTGCAATGATTAACGCAGCGGCATCGCTGGAACCGTAATATGACAGTCATCGAAACTGACGAGATCGCGGCCTTCGCTCCGGTTGCCCCGGTCCCAATACCGGCGCGCACGGGGACCGATCTGCCGATCCGCGTCAGGGGCAAGTTTTTCTTTGCCGGCGAAAACAAGCATTTCATCAAGGGTGTTACCTACGGTCCCTTCCCGGTGGGAAGCCACGGCGCTCAGTTCCCCGAGCAGGCTATAGTCGAAAAAGATTTCACATTAATGAGGGCCGCAGGGGTCAACACCGTGCGCGTCTTCACGGTGCCGCCGCTGTGGCTGCTCGGCGCCGCCGAAGAGGCGGGCGTAAAGGTCCTGGCCGGTCTTCCCTGGCCGCAACATGTCACTTTTTTGGACAATCCCGCGATCGAGGGTGAAATTAAGGCCGCGGTGCTCGATGGCGTGCGGGCCTGCGCTCGGCATCCGGCGATTTTTGCCTATCTCGTCGGCAACGAGATTCCGCCCGACGTGATCCGCTGGCATGGCGCCGAGCCGGTGCGGCGGTTTCTGCGTGCGCTTGTTGGCTCGCGTTAGGAACGAGCACCCCGGGGCGTTGGTCAGCTATGCCAACTTTCCCTCGACCGAATATTTGACCGTCGATTTCACCGATTTTGTCTGTTTCAACGTCTATCTTCATGACCAAGCCGCCTTCCGGCGGTATGTCGCGCGGCTGCACAACCTCGCGGTCGACCGGCCGTTGGTCTTGACCGAATTCGGGGTCGACTCGCTGCGTGAGGGCGAGCGCGGCCAGTGCCGGATCCTGTCGTGGCAGGTGCGCACCGCGTTTGAGACAGGTGTCGCCGGCACCTGCGTATTCGCGTGGACCGACGAGTGGTTTACCGGCGGACATCTGATCGAGGATTGGGCGTTTGGGCTCGTCGACCGCGAGCGCCGTCCCAAACCCGCTCTTCTCGAAGTCGAGCGCGCTTATTGCGGTCCATTGCCGCCGCCATTGCCGCGCTATCCGCGGGTTTCGGTGGTGGTTTGCGCCTACAACGCCGAGCGCACGATGGATGCGTGCCTGGCTTCGCTCGAGGCATTGAACTACCCGGATTACGAGGTCATTGTCGTCAATGACGGATCACGCGACCGCACGCTCGAAATCGCCGAGAGCTATTCCTATTGCCAGATCATCAGCCAACCGAACAAAGGATTGAGCGTCGCCCGCAATGTCGGCGCCGAAGCGGCGACCGGTGAAATCATCGCTTATACCGACAGTGACTGTGTCGCCGACCCCGACTGGCTGATTTATCTCGTTGCCAAAATGGAAACGAGCGGGCTCGCCGCCTGCGGCGGCCCGAATTTTCCGCCGCCCGAGGACAGCCTGGTTCCGGCCGCGGTTGCGGTGTCGCCCGGCGGCCCGACCCACGTCCTCCTCAGCGACGAGGTTGCCGAGCACATCGCCGGCTGCAACATGGCGTTCCGCCGCGAGGCCTTGCTCGGCCTGGGCGGCTTTGACCCGGTTTACCGCGCGGCCGGCGATGATGTCGATATTTGCTGGCGCTTCCAGGATGCGGGTTTTGTGATCGGCTTCAGCCCGGCGGCGATCGTCTGGCACTTCCGCCGCAACACGGTCAAAGCCTATTGCAACCAGCAGCGCGGCTACGGGAAGGCCGAGGCTCTGGTCTATTCAAAGCATCCGTTCCGCTTCAACCTGTTCGGCCAGGCCAAATGGCTCGGGCGCATCTATGGCGATTTGTCGGCGTCGCTGCTGTTGTCGCGCCGACCGGTGATCTATTCGGGGATATTTGGCCGCGGCCTGTTTCAGACTTTGTACGAGCCGCCGTCGTCGCTGACCACGTTTTTGCCGCTGACCTTTGAATGGAGTGCGGCCGCGATGGTGCTGGCGTTGGCCGGCTTGGTCGGCGGCGGATGGTGGCTGCTGTTGACGGTTCCGTTGCTCGCCACATGGGCGATGTGCGTCAACGGCGCGATGAAGGCGCCGATCGACAAGCGCTTTGCCGGGCCGAAGGCGCGGAGTTTGGTGGCGCTATTGATCTATCTCGGCCCATTGCTGCGCGGCTGGGACCGGATCAAATGGCGCGTTCACGAGACCCGTGCGCAGCCTCACGCGGCGCCCGCGGCCACCGAGCAAAGGGCGCGCTGGTCGTGGCGCGATCGTTCCTTTCAACTCGCGTTCTGGAACGAGGCGGGTGCCGAAAAGGAGGCGCTGATTGGTGGTCTGACGAATTTTCTAGTGCCGCAAAAATATTTCGTCATGCCCGATACGGGGTGGAGCGGCTGGGATTTGAAGATTGCCCGCGGGTTATGCAGCCGGGCACTCGTCCTGGTCTGCACGGAATATCACGGCGGCGATAAACGGTTGCTACGGGTGCGCTGCACGATGCGATTGTCGCGGCTCGCGGTTTTCCTATTGCGCGGCTATGCGTTATTGACGGCGTTCGCGCTGTTGCTCGGGTGGCCAGTGGCCGCTGAGGTGCTCGCGGTGGCCGGGCTGGTGAATTTCGCCGTGATCGGGACGAAACTCTCGGGTTTCGCCAGGCTGATGCATCCCATTATCGAGGCCGTCGCCAAGCCGGTGGGGCTGATCCCGGTCGAACCGAAAGCCGACCTCCGCAAAGCGACCCCTGCGCCGCTGCCGGCGTAAGCCTTGGATAAGACGGCGTCGTGCCGTCCGGATCATGTTGAGCAAAATATTACCTTATCTTCGGCCGCATCGCTGGCGCATTGCCTGGGCGCTGGCCCAGGTCTCTCTTATCGCCGGGTTCGAGCTGTTAAAGCCGTGGCCGCTGCAAGTGGTCATCGACAATGTCCTCGGCGGAAAACCGTTTCCGCTTGCCGCATTGCACGACGCGTCCCCCGGTCGCCTGCTGATCTTCGCCTGCCTCGGCCTGATCATCGTGCATCTCGGGAGCGGCGGGCTGACCCTGCTGCACAATTACACCGCAATCGGCGTCGGCCAGAGCATGGTCAACGATCTGCGCGGTGCGCTCTACGCCCATCTGCAGCGGCTATCGCTGGCCTATCACGATCGCCAGCGGGTCGGCGACCTGCTCTATCGCATCACCGCCGACAGTTTTGCCGTGCAGACGATGATCATGAACGGCGTGCTGCCGATCCTGTCGGCGGCGGTATTGCTCGCCGGCATGCTGATCATTCTGTTTCCGCTCGATCCGACGCTGACCTTGCTGGCTCTGACCGTCGTGCCGGTATTGTTCGCGCTGATCGCCGGGTTCAACCGCAAGATCATCGACATCGCCACCGAGGTGCGCACCACCGAAAGCCGGGTCTATTCGCTGGTGCAATGGGCAATGTCGTCGATCAAGGTCGTCCAGGCTTTTACCCGCGAAGACGACGAGCACCGCCGATTTATGGGTGCAAGTCGCGAGAGCCTGCGCGCGACCTTGCGCCTTTATAGCTGGCAGACCCTTTATTCGGCTGCGGTCAACAGCGTCATTGCCGCCGGCACCGCGCTTGTCGTCTACGCCGGCGCGCGAGCAGTGATGTCGGGCGCGCTGACCGTCGGCCAATTGATTGTCTTTATCTCCTATCTCGCTCAGCTCTATGCCCCGATCAACCAGATCAGCCAGAGCTGGGGGCTGATTGCCGGCGCGTGGGTCGGCGCCCGCCGCGTGTTCGAGGTGCTCGACGCCGAGCCCGATTTGGTCGACGGAACAAAGAGCTTTCCCGCGGTGGGTGCGCGCGGCGAGATCGCTTTGCGCGGCGTCGGTTTTCGTTACCGGCGCGAGACGCCGGTCCTACACGGGATCGACCTCAAAGTGCCGGCCGGCGCCAAGATCGCGATTGTCGGCCCGACCGGGGCGGGCAAATCGACTTTGGTCAGCCTGCTGGCGCGGTTTCATGATCCGATCGAAGGTGCGATCGAAATCGACGGCGTCGATCTGCGCGAATACACGCTCAAATCATTGCGCAGCCAGATTGCGATGGTATTGCAGCCGCCGCTGATCTTCCCGCTGTCGGTGCGCGACAACATCGCTTATGGCCGGCCCGGCGCCGATGACGCCGCAATCGAGCGCGCCGCTCGCCTGGCGCGCATCGACGAACGGATCGCGACCTTGCACGATGGCTACGACACCGTCATCGGCGAATCGGGCGTGTCGCTGTCCGAGGGCGAAAAACAACGCATCACGATCGCCCGCGCCTTATTGAGAGACGCCCCGATCTTGATCCTCGACGAACCGACCTCGGCGTTGGACGTGACGACCGAAGCGCTGGTGATAGCCGGGATCGAGCAGCTGATGCAGGGGCGCACGACGTTCATCATTGCCCACCGGTTGTCGACCGTGCAACGCTGCGATCGGATCGTCGTTTTGCAAGGCGGCGCCCTTGTAGAGCAGGGGACCCTGCCAGAGTTGCTGCGGGATGACGGTGTCTTTGCCGGCTATTACCGAAGCCAATTCAGCAGCGAGCGTAGCGCGCGAGCCGATTTGGCCACGGCAGTTTAACCCGCGGTACGGTTGATTAAAGCGGTTACAGGATCGCCTCAATAAATCTGCGCTATCACAATATGTAGTCCTGAATACCGTTACGGACTACGAAGTATCGCTCAATAATTCTGTATCAGGCAAGGTCCAGTCGGGTCCGGTGACCACGAGGTCACTGTCCAGATTGTGGCTATTTCATGCAATGTCTCTGGATTTTGGCGGTTTGATTAGATCCTTTGGATCAGCAAGCGATTCTTTGTTGTCATGGGCCGATCGGCCGATTAGGGTCCATTTCGCGAGGCGCGCTGTCAAAGCCTCGTTCCTTGCGTAAACAGGCGGGACGCCGCGGCTGGATCATCGAGCCAGCGACTCGCTGAGCAAGGAGAACGCCGCGGTCCGGCGTTCCGACGCATGCCAAACCTGGTCCGATAGGGGCATCGGACACCCACGGTTCGGCACTGGTGGGGGAGTGATGATCGTCGAAACCTCTGGTGGGGGAAGCAGGTTCTTCCCCGAAATCGGCATCCGTTTTCGTTCATCGGATCCGCGGTTCGTTTCGCCGCGCTGGCAAGCAGCGATGCTCATTACCGTGCTTGCTGGAATCGGGTTACTTAGTTCTGTCGGAGTGATTTTGACCCGATACGGGCATCGCGTGGCCGAGAAGGCCGCTGTCGCAGCAGGTCTGCGCACCACCAACAGCGATCTGCAAAAACAGCTGAATGGGCTTCAGCGGAAACTCGCCGATTTGCAGCGGGATCGCGCTCAGGCCCGGCAGGAGGCTCAAGCATCCGCTAAACAGACGCAGGCGTTGCGTGGCGACCTGGGAACGGCAGAGGCCAAGCTGGAATCCTTTGCGCAGTTTGCGCAGGTGGATGACCGGTTGGCCTCCCTGCAGGACAATATCGAGAAACTCGGGACCGCGCCGATCGCGGAGACGGCCCTAAAATTGCCGTCGCCAGGCGCAATCATGACGGCAAGCGACGAGGCGCGACAGGCGCTGCAACAAGAGCAGGCGCGAAACGCCGCGCTCACTGCCCAACTGCAGCAGATCCAGAGCGACCGGACCTCCGAGGTCTCGCAGCTGTCGCAATACAAAGCGAACCTGGAGCAAATTGCGAGAGATCTAACGCAATTCGCCGCACTTCGCGGGAAGGTAACGATCAAACGCGGTCGTGTTCGTCTGCAGCTCAACGAAATCTGGCAACGACTATCGCAGATCCGGCTTCCGTTGCCGGGGCCGGCGATTGCCGCGGCCGGACCGAAAGCTCAGAGCGGCGAGGTAGCGTCGAGGACGTCCGACGCCGCGCCAGCCGTTGCCAAACGCCTCGATACCGCGACCGTCGCGGCAGTCGAAAACGTGTTACGATCGGCGGGCGTCAATGTCGGGCGGATTGTCGGGCAGATCATGTCGCGAGCCGCTCCGGCTGACGCCGAAGGCGGCCCCTTTGTCCCACCGCCAAGGACCGATGGCGCGAAAACCGATGGGATCAGCGCCGAGAAGTTGGCGGCCCTCGAGGCTTTGTCAAAAACGCTGCCGATCGCCGCACCCTTGGCGCATTACGAGATTGGCAGTCGCTTTGGCCCGCGGGTCGACCCGTTTAATCACCGACCCGCCTTTCACACCGGCATCGACATGGATGCGCCCTATTCGTCGCCGGTCTACGCAACCGCGCCGGGCACCGTCATCTATGCCGGTTGGCTCGGTGATTACGGCCGGGCGATCGAGATCGATCACGGCTTCGGCATCGTGACCCTATACGGCCATCTGCGTCGCTGTCTCGTTGCTGTCGGCCAGACCGTCGCCGCGCAAACCGAGATCGGCCTGCTTGGCACGACCGGCCGCAGCACCGGACCCCACGTTCATTACGAGGTGCGGGTCGATGGGCAGCCGCAAGATCCGCAGAAGTTCTTGAGCCTCGCTCACCTGTTGCCGGTGGCAACCGCTGGGCAGGTTACTCCAGCGGGCCAGATCACTCCAGCGGTAGGTGGACCAGCAGGAAATAAGCATTGAGCATCAGCAGCGTCGCGGCAATCGCGAGGACTCCGCTTAGCCCCAGGAGCGGGCGCGAGACGGCGACGATGCTGACCGAGCCGAGCACGATCGCGATCTGAAACAGCGCTTCGGCAAAATCGAAATTGGGATCGCGCTCGGCGGCGCGGTCCCGCTTTGCTTCCAAATCCTTGGCCTTGGCGAGCAATTCCTGCTTGCCCTGGCCACTCTGAGGGTCGGTCTCGTAGCGCTCGGCAGTTGTCCGCCAGTGTTTGATGTCGTCCTGGATTTTGGCTTTGGCCGTGTCCGGCATGGTCGGGTTGGCCGCGAGCTGCGCTTCGAGAATGTCCGCCGCCAGCCGATATGACGTCTGGCGAGCGTATTTCGCCTGATAAAAGCCGTAAGTGTCGGACGCCTGAATATTGGAATTCGTCATTGTCTTGGTTGCATTCGATCCGCCGAGCGATGTGATCGCCAGCAGCATCGCGATGATGCCGAGATAAATGCCGGCCAGTTTGCGGAAATCGGCTTGGGCTTCGAGGCGGCGCTCTTCCTCTTTCACTTCTTGTATTTTCTCGGCGATCTCGCTTGCCTCCACCCGATCCTCCTTCGACAAAGCTGCCGAGGGAAATCGGCGAAATGGCAATCGGGGTCAAGCCCGACGCGGCGGACGGCAAACCCCAAGCCTCCACACTAAGGCCGGGCCGCGTCAGACGAGCCTTTATCACTGGTTTGGATATTTGGCGATCCTATGTGCCATGCCGCGCGTGAACTTGGCGCCGTACGCCCTTTAGCGTGGTCGGCCTTGCCCACATTATTTCTTGCCCACATTATTTAAAGCATCTGGCTCCCCTTCACGGAGTTGCAATAGGGGTGCATTAGCTGTGCATTCGCTGCGGTCGAAGCGCCGCCAGCTGACAGCGGTGTTTTATGATCGTATGAGATCGATTTCACCGGGAACAGCAGACCACCGCAAAAGGGACATTTAGGCGTTTTTGTAAGCGCTTCTTGCAGGAACACCTGCGACTTCGTCTCCTTCGTGAAGGTAGAGCGCGACGGTGTCCGTTGAATGTCTAATATCGTCCCGGTTGCGCCCACGCTTTCGAATAATTCTTCATTACCAAATCGCTTGCCAGCGGATAAGGTAGTGACTAGCGCATTCAGCATATCTCGCGCTTTTAATACGCGCGCGTTTCGATTCATGTTGGTAAATAATTGGTTGATCACAGCTTTGTTTTCTATGAGGTATTTCTCTAAATCAGCGCGCACTTTAGTAAATTTTTCAAACCAAACACTGTCATTATTTCGAATTTTATCGGTAATAAGTCGAGCCACCCCGAGGAACAAATGACGGCTATGCACTCCCCGCTCGTTATAGAAATACACCGCCGGATGAAGCCCTAAGCTCGGCGAATCATTGCCGACGATTCGCATCGCTACCACCTTGGCTAGCTGCAGACATGCCAGGGTATCACTCCCATCCTTATCTACTGGGTCCGATTCGATGTTACGAGTTGGTAGTTGACGGGAACTCGCTATAGCAAGAAAATCTATCAATAACGCAAGTGCATCAACCGGCGAAACTGAACCACCCAACGGCAGATCGAGGGATCGTACGGGTAATTTAATCTCCGGATCAAACAGCAGCTGATGAAATTCCTCCGCAGCTCGCTCAATTTGTCGTTGCGTAGAATTGGTAAATGCAGACCAATACTTGTGTCCGGCCCCAGCACGAACAATCGCACGCGCAGCTATTGCTAGACCCTTGTGCCTGTTCTTCAGTAGCATTTCCTCTACATCGTCTAAGGGCGTGCCCTGCGAATTGATTTTGAAAAATGAAGATTCGGCAACATCAACATTACCAACTACCCATTGTAGATTTAACGCTCTCGTAAAGAGATTAGTGGCTCGGGATATTTGCTTGGGATCGGCATCGATCGCTCCAACAAGCGAACGCAGCGTCGTGAAGCGGCCAATGTGGCGCTCCACAAGAACGCGCGCGGCCTTGGCAGCATGTTTCTGCTGAGCCGAAATCTCACCGCTGTAGAATTTTATCGAGATAGGCCCGTCGCCGTAATCATCCTCCATCCACGCTCGAAGCGCGCTTAGACGATGGCCACCATCGATTACGAATATGTGAATGGAGGATTTCCAAAGGATGATCGAGGGTATCAACTCGTTATCAAGGAAACTCCCAAGGAACGTAGCCAACTGTTCTGGGGACCAATGATTTGTTTCGCGCTGAAAATCAGGCTTTCGTAAGAGCCTCCGAACAGGATTGTCTTCTTCAAGATTTCGTATGGGGAAATCACCGAACTGTTGAGCGGCGGCATCCGGCCCTTGGATCTGCAGATCCGCGCGGGAAATCATCGCATCCAAATTTACCCGTTGGGCCATTAGCTCTCCTCCGCCGGCGTAAAGATATTCCTCTAAAGAGGGATATCCAGCGCGTGATCGGCGAAACCCGTCAACAAACGATGAATTGGATAGCAAAGCATAGCGCGACATCACCATAGTGGCAGCATAGTGGCGGCCTTCTCGGACGGAATTCGGCGAATCGTGCGCGAGCCGCACGAATTTACCCCCTGCCGCATCCTGATCCTCCACGTCCCGTTTTTTGCGGTCGAGAAGCCCTGCGGCGGAACCTTGATGCTCCACCTCTTAGCGATTGCGTAAAACGCCGGCGGCCAGACCGATTTACTTCAACAGCGGGCCAGTCTTACCCAGCTCCCTTTGCAGACCTTGGCTTATAAATCTCCGGCGGTCTGTGCTAGGTTGCAGCCGAAGCACAGGGAGCGTTCGATGACGCGCGTGTATTCCAATCTCGTGACCGCCGCGCTCGTCGCCGCGGCGGCTGCCCTCATCCCAGCAAGACTATCGGCGCAGACCGTCAAGATCGGGATCATCAACAGCTATTCCGGGTTTGTCGCGCAGGCCGCCGACCAGATGCAAAAAGGCATCGACCTCTACATCAAATTGCACGAGAAGGACCTACCGCCCGGCGTCAACATCGATATCCTGAAACGCGACGACACTTCAAAGCCGGACGTCGGCAAGCGGCTGGCGCAAGAACTGATCGCGCGCGACCATGTGAACCTGCTGGCCGGCGTGATCCTGTCGCCGGTCGCCGCCGCGATCGCACCCCTGACCGCCGAAGGCAAAACGCCGTTTGTCATAACCAACGCCGCCGGCGTCGCGATCCCGCGGCTGTCCCCTTATGTCGTGCGGGTCTCGTTCACTTTGTGGCAGGAAGGCTATCCAATCGGCAAATGGGCGGCGCAGCAGGGCTGGAAGACCGCCTATACCGCGGTCACCGATTTTATCGCGGGGCACGACGCCGAAGCCGCCTTTACCAAAGGCTTTACCGATGGCGGCGGCAAAGTCATCGGCGCCGACCGCTTTCCGCCGCAAAATCCGGACTTCGTCCCCTATGTCCAGCGCGTCAAAAACGCTAAGCCCGACGCCGCTTTTCTGTGGGTCCCGGCGGGCGAGCAGGCGGTCGCGATCATGAAGGCGGCAACCGATCTCGGGCTGCGCCAATCCGGCATCAACATCACCTCGACCCAGGATTTGATGCCGGACGAAGATTTGCCGATTATTGGCGATGCGGCGCTCGGGCTCGTTACATCGGGGAATTATTCGGTCGACGCCAAGCGGCCGTCCAACGCCGCGTTTCTGGCAGATTGGAAAAGCGTCTATGGCGACAAGGCGATCCCCGATTTCTTTTCGGTCGACGGCTGGGATGGGATGAACATGATCTTTGACCTGATCAAGACGACGAAGGGTCAATTCACCGCCGACCAGGCAATGGCGTTTTTCAAGACGTGGAAAGACCCGAACAGCCCGCGCGGCCCGATCGAAATCGATCCCAATACCCGCGACATCGTCCAGAACATCTATATTCGCCGCGTCGAAAAGGTCGACGGCAAGCTCGCCGATGTCGAGATCCAGACGATCCCGATGGTCAAAGACCCGTGGAAAGAGATGCACCCGGCAAAGTAACTTAAATTATCTCCTTTTCTCCCCGAGCTAGAAAATGGCGTTCAATTTGTTATTCAACAGTTCAACGTCATTCCCGCGAAAGCGGGAATCCAGGCGTCCTGGGCTTCGGTCGTTTCCCTGGGCCCCCGCTTTCGCGGGGGCGACGAGGTAGGGATCGGCATCGCGCGAGCCGATTGGACCGACCCGGTTTCTCAAGCATGGGCCCTGCCTTCTCTGCCGGACTGAGCGTTCTCTTCCACGGCATCGCCTTCGCGATGGTGCTGTACCTGATCTCGGTCGGGTTATCGGTAACAATGGGGATGATGGGGTTCGTCAATTTGGCGCATGGCGTGTTCGCAATGGCGGGCGGCTATGTTGTGACGAACCTGATGAACCGGTACGGGGTGCCGCTGCCGGCGGCGGTTGCCGCTGCGACGGCGGCGGTGGCGCTCGCTAGCCTGCCGATCGAGCGCCTGTTGTATCGTCGGCTCTATGGTGGCGACGAACTCGACCAGGTACTGCTGACGATGGGGCTCGTCTTTATGTCGGGGGCGGCCGCACAGTATTTGTTTGGCGCATTGCAGCAGCCGCTGCGCTTGCCTTCGAGTTTGGGCGGCGGCGTCAGGCTCGGCTTTGGCGAGGTTCCCGCCTATGAACTGCTGCTGATCGTTTGCGGCACTGCTCTTGTGACCTTGCTGTGGCTCGGCATCGAGCGTAGTCGCTTCGGCGCGATGATCCGCGCGGCAGTAGACAATCTGCGCATGGCGCAATCGGTCGGCATCGACACCTCTCGCCTGTTCAGCTTGACCTTCATGCTCGGCAGCGGGCTCGCCGCTTTGGGGGGCGGGCTTGGGGCATCGCTCATCACGATCTCCCCCAGCTATGCGCTCGACAACCTCGTCTATTTCCTGATCGTCGTCGCGATCGGCGGGCTCGGCAATATCCGCGGACCATTCTTGGCGGCTTTACTGGTCGGAGTTGCGGACAGTGCTTGCAAATACCTGATGCCGCAATTCGGCGCTTTTTTCATATACGCGATGACGATGGCGATATTGCTGTGGCGGCCGCGCGGTCTGTTCGGCCACGCCTGAGCGCGGCTGCACCGGTGGATCCGCGCGCGGCCGTAATCGAGGCGTTCGCCCGCCGGCATCGGTTTCGTCCTTACGAAGCGCTGCCCTGGCTCGCCGCCTTCGCCGCCTACATCGCCTTTCCGAGTTATCTGCCGCTGATCGCCCAGATACTCGCGACTATCCTGTTCGCGTTGTCGACGGATCTGGTGCTGGGCTACGCCGGCATCGTGACCCTGGGGCAGGCCGCGTTCTTTGGCACCGGCGCCTATACCTCGGGGATCCTCGCGGCTCATGGTTGGGGTGAACCGATCACCGGCCTTTTTGCCGCCGCCGCTGCCGCGGCGCTGGTCGGGTTTGTCAGCGGCCTTGTGGTATTGCGCAGTTCTGGGCTGACATTGCTGATGCAAACCCTCGTCGTGGCCGCTTTGCTGCGCGAGGCGGCGAACAAGGCGAGTGCGGTCACCGGTGGTGATGACGGCCTGCAGGGTATGCAGGTGTGGCCGATCTTTGGCCATTTCGAATTCGGCCTGTTTGGCCGCACCGCGTTTTTTTACTGCCTCGCGGTCCTGTTTCTATGCTGGCTGGCGGTGCGGCGCTTGGTCCACTCGCCGTTTGGCCGCTCATTGACCGGGATCCGCGAAAATGTCGGGCGCATGCATGCGATCGGCGCCCCGGTCGCCCGTCGGCGGCTTACGGTTTATACGATCTCGGCGGCGGTGGCGGGTGTCTCAGGGGCCTTGATCGCGCAAACCACCAGTTTTGTCGGGCTCGAACTCGCTTAGTCTCGAACGCTCCGGCGCGGTGCTGATCATGCTGATTATCGGCGGTGTCGGACAGCTATACGGCGCGTTTATCGGTGTTCCGCTTTACATGATTGCGCAGGATCGGTTTTCGTCGATCGATCCGGTTTATTGGTATTTCTGGATCGGCCTCTTAATGGTGCTGCTCGTCACCTTCGCGCGCGGCGGCGTGCTCGGGTTGCTCGACCGCCTCCGCGCGGTAAGACCCGGACGCGCTCGCGATTGACTAGACGCGGCCGCTGTCATTGCGAGCGCCAGCGAAGCAATCTCGCGCCGACGTGGCTCCTCCGACCGAGATTGCTTCGTCGCCTTCGGCTTCTCGCAATGACAGCCTGGTTCGCTTACGGAATGGATGAAGGTCACGAAATTGGAGCGGCGGCGGCGCTCGAAACGCGGCAACTCGGCAAGAGCTTCGGTGCGCTGACGGTGGCGAGCGCGATCGATTTTCGTCTTGAGTGCGGCGCCCGGCAGGCGCTGATCGGGCCGAACGGAGCCGGCAAGACCACCTTTGTCAATCTGGTAACCGGGGCACTGACGCCGAGCGTCGGACAAATTTTTCTCGACGGTGCCGAGATCACGACACTGCCACAAGCGGCGCGCGTCAAGCGCGGGCTCGTCCGCACGTTTCAGATCACGCAATTGTTTCGCAAGCTGAGCGTGCTGGAAAACGTGACCCTTGCCGTCTGCGAGCGGCGCGGCGCCGGCGATGATTTATGGCGACCAGCCGGCGCTCACCGCGAAGCGATCGAAGAAGCTTACGCTTTCCTCGAACCCCTCGGCCTCGCCGACGAAGCTTTGCGGCCGGTCGCGACCCTCGCCTATGGCGGCCAACGGCTGTCCGAGATCGCGATGGCGCTCGCCCTGGAACCGAACGTGCTGTTGCTGGATGAGCCGGCAGCAGGGGTGCCATCGGGGGAAACCAGCCGCATCATCGCGGCGGTCGAAGGCCTGCCCACCGACATCGCACTATTGATCATCGAACACGACATGGACCTGGTGTTTCGCCTGGCGCGCAGGATCACCGTGTTGGTGCAGGGGAGCGTGTTGGTCGAAGGCTCTCCGGCCGAGATCGCCGCAGATCCGCAGGTACGCCGGGTCTATCTCGGCGAGCGGCATGGCCGATGAGCTCCGGCTGTCTCGAACTCACTGGTGTCACCGCCGGGTATGGCGAGACGATTGTTTTGCAGGACGTCGCACTCGACCTGCCTGAAGCCGGGACGCTGGCCTTGCTGGGCCGCAACGGCGTCGGCAAGACGACCCTTCTGGCGACGATCATGGGACACACCCGGCTGCGCGCGGGGTCGATCCGCTTTGCCGGTCGAGAGATCGCTGCCTTGCCGCCGTTTCGGCGGGCGCGCCTCGGCATCGGGTTTGTGCCGCAGGAGCGCGAAATCTTTCCGTCGCTGACCGTCACGGAAAACCTCGCGGTGGCGGGGAGGGCAGGGCGCTGGTCGCTGGATCGGATTTACGACTTCTTTCCGTCATTGGCTGAGCGTCGACGCCACCGCGGCAACCAGCTTTCCGGCGGCGAGCAGCAGATGTTGGCAATCGGCCGGGCCTTAATGGGCAACCCATCGGTCTTGCTGATGGACGAGCCGCTCGAAGGCTTGGCGCCGGTTATCGTCGATGCTCTGCTCGCGGGGCTCGAGCGCCTGGAGCGCGAAGACGATCTGGCGTTGTTATTGGTCGAGCAGCACGCCCGACTGGCGCTCGAATTGGCGCAGCAAGCGATCGTCCTCGATCGCGGCGCCATCGTTTTCTCGGGCCCGAGCCGTGAACTCCTCGCGGCCCCCGACCATCTCGACGCACTGATATCGGTCGCCGGCCGCCACGATTGACGCCCCCGCGCGCGCCATCGCTCACTCAGTGATCGGCGCAATCTGATCGAGCGCGAGCCCGCGGGTCTCGCCGCCGATGCGGGTCACGGCGTAGGCGGCAATTCCCAACAGCGCAGCAATGCCGACCATCACATAGCCAAACCCATAGCCGGCGACGATCCCGATGACCGGAAACGACAATGCCGACCCGACCCGGCCGCCAGCTTGCGCCAGCCCAAAACCCGAGGCGCGGGCATTCGACGGAAACACTTCCGAGGTGAAGATCTGCATCGAATTGCCAGCGAGTTGCGTGAAAAACGTCATCGCAAACCCGACTGCCAGCACCATCACGTCCGAGTGCGAAAAGTAGAACAGGATCGATAGGATCGTGGCGAGGGCAAACGCGGTGACCGCGGTCGGAATGCGCCCGTAGCGTTCGAGAGCGAACATCATCAGCAGGCTGCTGGCGGGAAAGGCGAGCTGGATTGTAAAGACAAAGCTCAGCGACTTGGTAATCGTAAAGCCGCGCTCGGCAAGGATGTTGGGCAGCCAGCCGCCGAGCCCGACCGCGGCGCTGAAAAACGCAAAAAAGCAGATCATCGCGGCGATGATCCGGCCGCGATAGCGGCGGAACACGACCGCCATCGGATCGCTGCGGATATCGGAAAGCGCGTCGACGACCAATGGTTCGTCGGCAGGCGGGCGGCCGAGGCCCATCATTTCGAGCTGATCTAGCGCCTCCTTGCCGCGGCCATGGGTGACGAGCCATCGCGGCGATTCCGGTAAACGAAAGCTCGCACCGAAAACCGCAAGACCGCCGAGGCCGATGATAATCCACACCCCGCGCCAGCCAACCGTGTCGCGCAGGGCAAGCGCCAGCAACGTCCCGAGCGGCCACACGCAAGCGCCGCCGACAAACTGCATAAACGCAGTGATCCGGCCGCGGATGCGCTTTGGCGAATACTCGGCGGCATAGGAAAAACACAGCGGTGCCGCGGCTCCCAACGCAATGCCGGCGAGAAAGCGCCCGATCGCCAACAATCCGACATTGGGCGCCAGCGCCGCGGCGATCGTCAGGACGCTGTAAAAAGCAACCGCGAACTGGAATACCGCCTTGCGGCCAAAGCGATCGGTAAATTCGCCCTGTCCCAAGGCGCCCAAGAACAATCCGAGCAAAGTTGCGGTGCCGACCGTGCCGACCCCGGCCGGCGTCGCAAAATGCGTGCGCAGCATGTCGGGCACCAGCGAGCCCAGTATGATGAAGTCGATCACGTCAAAGAACAGCCCGACGGTAATGATCGCCAGTACGCGCTTATGAACCGGCCCCAACCGCGCATTGTCGAGCGTCTCGTCGACATAGGCCACGATCGATCGCGCCATCTGCGTCGTCCTCCTCCCGCAGCACCGCTGCTAGGCGGCGTTTATTTCTTTATGCACGATGTTCGTCATACAACCGAGCGGCACGCGCCCTCACCCCAATCCTCTCCCCACATGCGCCACATGCGGGGAGAGGGTGAGGGGATGGCGAGCGCTCTCGATAGCCGATTGATCTGTCCTAATCGCGAGAAGCTACTTTACTGCAGAGAACGCGGTCGGCTGCAGGATGTAGTTTTCGACGCGCGCGACGATCGCCCCGTTCTTCTCGGTTTCGGCGCGCTTGGCGTGCCACTCGGGATCGGCCTGAAACGCGTTCCACTTCTTCTCGCGGTCGGCGAGCGATTCCCATTTGAGCAGATAGTGCAGGGTTTGGTTCGAACTCGCCGATCACAGTCGTCCAAAAGCCGGCCTGCTCGATGCCGTGCCGCTTCCAAATCCCCAAGGTGATGGTGTCGAACCGCTTCAAAAGATCGGGTAGGCGGCCCGGCGGGCAATGATAGATGCGCAGTTCGTAAAGCATTTGTCTCTCCGTTTAGAACGATCGGTCTACGGGTTGGTGAGCCCCCGAAACCGCAGATCAAGATTGCGACTAGCAGCCCGCTTCGTCATCCCCGCGAAGGCGGGGATCCAGGGCGGCCGTTGGCTCCTTTGGTCGACCCTGGGTTCCCGCTTCCGCGGGAACGACGGGAAAGCAGTGGTCTTCGCCGCCTTTACGGCATCAGGCTATTACTTGACCGACGAGAAGCTGGTCGGCTGCAGGATGCAATTGCTGATTGACGCCACAATCGGGCCATTGGCTTCGGTCTGCGCCCGCTTTGAGGCCCATTCGGGATCGGCCTGGAACGCGGCGAATTTTTGCGTTCGTTCCTCAAGCGATTCCCATTGCAGCATGTAATAAAGATCCTGGTTCGACGGCCCGATCGCAACGGTCCAGAACCCGGCCTGGCGGATGCGGTGCTTTTCCCACAAGGGCAAAGTGATCGTGTCGAAACGCTTGATCAGGTCGGGCAGGCGGCCCGGCACGCAGTGGTAAACGCGCAGCTCGTAGATCATCTTCGTCTCCTCCTGGTTTGAGGTCGTTCGCCCGCGGTGAGAATGCGTCCTCAGCCGCCATGCCGCAAGCGCCGCGCTCGCTCAGTCGAGCCAGTCGCTCAGTCGAGCCAGTCGCTCAGCCGAGTTTGGCCTCGACCCAAGCGGCAGCATCGAGCAGCGCCTCGTCACGAAAGCGCGCGCCGACCAGCTGAACCCCAAGCGGCAAGCCCTTTTGCCCGGTCCCGGCGGGCAATGTCACGCATGGCGTCCACGCCAACGTCCAAATCGCGTTGAAGCGGGCGTCACCAGTCGAGGCGAGACCTTCAGGCGCTTCGCCGACCGCGCTCGGCGCCAGCAAAACATCGTATTCGGCAAAAAAATCATCGAGCCGGGCGCGGAACGCCTCAGCGGTCTCGATCGCGTCGATGTAGTCAGATAACGGCATTTCGCGGCCGGGTTTGAGCAGCCCATCGCGCAACGCCGGGCTCAGCTTGTTGCCGTGTTCCTCGTATTCATAAGCGTAGTTGCGCGCCGCTTCGAACGCGAAGATGCGATGCTGATGCTCAAGGATGTCGCCCGGCGCCGGCGACACATCCTTGACGGTCGCGCCCGCGGCGGCAAGCCGTGAGGCGGTGCGTTCGAGCAAGGCTTGCGTATCGGGGCTGGCATGGTCCCAGGCGGGCGTCCGGCAGAAACCGATAACCGGCGCGTTCGTGGCGCTGTCGACCGGCTGCCGAGGTTGAACCAACAACGCTGCCCGCATTAGCGACACGTCATCGAGGCTGCGGCAGATGACGCCCAGCGTATCGAGATTATGGCACTGCATCTTGATTCCGACGCGGCTGAACTCGCCAAAGCTTGGTTTGTAACCGATCACGCCGCAGAACGCCGCCGGCCGGATCGTCGACCCGCCGGTTTGCGTTCCGAACCCGATCGGTATCTGGAAATCGGCGACCGCCGCCGCCGAGCCGCTCGACGAGCCCCCGGGGGTGTGCGCCGGATTGTGCGGATGTACGGTCTCGCGCGGATGACGATTGGCGAATTCGGTCGTCACCGTCTTGCCGAGAATGACGCCCCCCGCCGCGCGGGTCAGGGCGACGCAGGCCGCGTCGGCAAAGGGCCGGTTGCCCTTGTAGATCGGCGACCCGTGCTGGGTTGGCATGTCGTAGGTGTCGATGACGTCCTTGACCCCGACCGGGACACCTTTCAGCACGCCGGGGCGGCCGGCGTGATCGGCGGCGCGCGCCTGTGCGAGGGCGAGTTCCCGGTCGAGCCAGACCCAGGCCTTGACCGCGGCGCGGGCCTCGACGCGATCGAGGCAGTCCCGCACCAGCGCCTCGGCCGTCAAGCTCCCGGCTTCGAGGCGCGCGGCGGCTTCGCTCGCCGTCAGCTTTTCAGCGCCGCTCATCGCACATCTCCTGCGGCAAGCCGGGCTTCGACCCAGAGGCCAATCTCCAGCAGCTTGGCATCATCGTGGCGGCGAGCGACGAGCTGAACCCCGACCGGCAGCCCATCGGGTCCTTTCCCGGCCGGTAAGGTCAAACAGGGCATCGCAAATTGCGTCCACGCTGCGTTGAATATCGCCGAACCGGTGTTGGCGAGGGTCCTCGGCGCCTGGCCGGGTGCTGGCAACGTCAGGATTGCATCGAAGCCGCTGGCCCATTCGCGGGCTGCAGCGCGCGCTTTTTCCTGTTGGCGGCAGGCATCGCGGAATTGTTCGAGCATGAGCTTGCGGCCGAGGGCGATCTTTTCGTCGCGCAGTTCCGGGCTGAGCAGCGCTTCATGGCGATAAAGTTCGGGCATATGGTTGCGCAGCCCCTCGAACCCGCCGAGGGTCTGCTGGATCTCGTCCACAGCGGCGCATTCCGGCGGGAATTCGGTGTCGACAATCTTGGCGCCGGCGGCGGCGAGCCGGTCGGCGGCGGCTTCGAGCACGGCACGGCCTTCGGGCTTGGAATCGTTCCCAATGCCGGGTGCGGCACAAACCAAACCGCGGCGGGGTCTGGGGCATGGCTGGCGGTTCGTACGGGATCGCCATCATTGCGGCGCGAAACAGCGCGATGTCGCCCACCGCGCGCGCCATGATGCCGACGGTGTCGAGCGTCTCGGTGTTGATCCGCATGCCGGCCGGTGGGAACAGGCCAAAGCTCGGCTTAAAGCCGACCACGCCGCAATACGCCGCAGGACGGATCACCGAGCCGCCGGTCTGGGTGCCGATCGCCAACGGCACCATGAAATCGGCGACCGCCGCCGCCGAGCCGCTCGACGAGCCACCCGGCGAAAAGGCGGGATTGTGCGGGTTTGAGGTTGGGCCGGGATGGCGGTTGGCGAATTCGGTCGTGATCGTCTTCCCGAGCAGGATGCCGCCCGCCGCCTTTGGCAATGCCGCAGCACTGCAATCGCTCGGCGGCCACCACCCGGTATAGATCGGCGAGCCGTAGGTCGCCGGCATATCGGCGGCGTCGAAGATATCCTTGAGCCCGAACGGCACCCCCGACAGCAGCGTTTTCTTTCCCACCCGGTCGTACGCCCGCGCCTGATTCAGAGCCGCCGAGCCGGCGAGGTAAGCCCATGCTCGCACCACCGGCTCGCGAGCCGCGATCCGTTCGAGGCAGCTCGCGACCACCGCCTCCGCGGTCAGCTCGCCACTCTCGACCCTCCGCACGATCTCCGTCGCGAGCAAGCGATGCGGTTCAACATTCGGCATTAAGGAAATCCCCCGATGTGCTAACTGATCGGCATTTAGCCACAGCGCAGACCGGTACGCATGCGCGAAGTTCTCGCAGGCATCTTCTCTCTGCGTCTGAATAACAGTTCTTGCAGGACACTCGCCACGCGGTCAGAGTTTTCAGCGGTGTCACACGGCCAGTGGGGTCACTGGTTCCTACAAACGGGCTAGCCTTAAACGGGATGTGGGCACCTGTTGCCGGGAGAACAGGATATGGCGGAGGAAATCGCCGAACCATTGGTGCGCAAACAGAACACGGCCAGAAAAGCTGCAGCCAGAGCATATTCCTTCCGGTGCTGCGTAGTCTGCGGACTACAGATGGAGGCTAGCCTTACCGTCGCGCACCTCGACCATCGTGCGGGGAACAACGATCCCGGCAACTTAGCCTATATGTGCGGTACGCATCATTGGATGTATGATTGCGGACTTTATCCGCTTGCTGCGATCAAGATGCTTCGTGCGCACTGGGAACAGACCAGGGGCGTACCGGACCATAGACCCAGAATGAAGGACGCGGGCATAAAGGCTGCGCGGAAGCGAGAATACCGACGACGAGGAAACCTTGCCGCAGCAACGAGAGCGAAACGAGCGAATTTCACCCCCGCCGCTCAATCGGCGGCCTCGGTTCCCGCGCCTAGCTCCGATGGCGCTGCGAGCAGCGGCCGAAGCGCCGCAGCACGAAAGGCCTGGATAACGCGTCGAGCAAATTCGAAGCCGCCCTCTAATTAGTGGGTTTCAACGCAATCCCTCGTCTCGGTTCTGCTGGTCGACGCATCAAGGCTACCCAGCTGTGATTATCATCCTCAACGAGAGCCGGCCCAGGAGTCGGCGATGATCTCGTTGATCTCATCGATCGAGAGGGGTTTTGTCCCGGGCCGTGCGGCGCACCCGAAAAAGGCTTCGATCGAGCCAGTTTGTTTCGCCCGGACTTCGAGGCGGCCGTTGGGCAGCAAATCGACCTCGACCTTTTGACCTGGAGTGACCCCCAAATGCCGCAGCAATTCCTTACGAAGTATCACCCGCCCCTTGGCGGTGACGGTGAGGGTTGTTGTCATCCCTGCCTCCTTGGTTAGCCGAGGTAAGGTGATCCCCTTTTAAATCAACGGAAACGACTGTGCTCCCTGTCTGTCGCAGCGGCCACCCCACAATTGCCATTATTGGATGGTAAATACAGGAGTGTCTGTGGAGCGGTCGCGGGTTATTCTGATTGCGGAGCTTCGCCTGATCTCGACCCTGATAAAACAGGTAAAACAGGCGACGCAAACCCGGGACGAGCCGCGCCGCCATCGTCATACGAGCATGGATCGGCTTCGCCACTTTGGCTTTTCGGTGGAGACGAGGTCGAGTGACTGGGTTTTCCAGCCGGGCTTCATCGCCTACGAAAACCGTGGCGCTCGTGGCGCAGGCGGGGCAGAGTTGGGGGGAGCGTTAAAGCAAACTCGGGAGGACTGCCCCATGCCCCAATCCGCGATCCCACCCGGCCGGCACGCGCCGGTCAGACCCGACTGGCTCGACAAGCGCCAGGAGGAAGCGATCGAGCCTGATCTGCCGATCGTCGACCCGCACCATCACATGTGGGACCGGCCCGGCAACCGCTACCTGTTCGAGGATCTGCTGGCCGATGTCGGCAGCGGCCACAACATAGCTGCGACCTGCTTTGAAGAATGCCGCGAGATGTATCGCGCCGACGGCCCCCAGGAGCTGAAATCGCTCGGCGAAACCGAATTTGTCAACGGCATCGCGGCAATGAGCGCATCGGGCAAATACGGGCACACTCGCTGTATTGCCGGCATCATCGGCAATGTCGACCTGAGGATTGGCAGCCGCGCCAAGGGAGTCCTCGAACAGCACGTTGCAATCTCGGGCGGCCGCTTCAAAGGCATCCGCAATGGCGCCACCTGGCACGATGACCCAAGCCTGCAAATCTACTGCTCGGGTGCGCCGCAGGGTCTTTACCGCGATGGCAAGTTCCGCGAGGGGTTTGCCGGGCTGGCGGCTTTGCGGCTCAGCTTTGACGCCTGGCTGTTCCAAACACAACTTGACGACCTGACTGATCTCGCCCGCGCGTTTCCGCAGGCGACGATCGTCCTCAACCATGTCGGCGGACCGCTCGCGATTGGGCCCTTTGCCGGCAAGCGCGAGGAAGCCTTTGCCGCGTGGAAGAAGTCGATCGGTGAAGTCGCCGCCGCTTCGCCAAACACCTATGTCAAGCTCGGCGGGCTCGGCATGAAATTGTCGGGCTTTACGTTTTTCGAGAACGACATGCCGCCATCCTCGCAGGATCTGGAAAAGCCGTGGCGGCCCTATATCGAGACGTGTATCGCGGCGTTTGGCCCCGAGCGCTCGATGTTCGAGAGCAACTTCCCGGTCGACAAGGGGATGTGCAGCTATCCGATCATGTGGAACGCATTCAAGCGCATCGCCTCCGGCTGCTCCGCCGGCGAAAAGACCGCGTTGTTCAGCGGCGCCGCGACCAAAGCGTACCGCCTGCCCACGTAAGCAGGGCGGATTGGTAAGCGACTTTTGTCACCCGTAAGCACGTCATGACCGGGCTCGTCCCGGTCATCCATGAGATGCCGGGGTTCCAGAGGCGTGGATGGCCGGAACATGTCCGGCCATGACGAAATTCGAGAAGGGGGAAAACGATGCCGTTACCGCGACAAGAGGTGGACGCCACCACCCCGAAATATCTGCGCGACAAGTACGCCATCGCCGGCGTCGGGGAGACGACCTACACCCGCGGCTCGGGCAAGACGACCCGGGCGCTCGGGACCTGGGCGGTCCGCAATGCGATCCTCGATGCCGGGCTGAAGGCTGCCGATGTCGACGGCATGTTGTCCTATTCGGGCGGCAACTCGACTTCGGCGACCTTTATTGCCGGCGATCTCGGCATCCGGCTTAATTTTTACATGGATGTGGTCGGCGGCGGATCATCGACCGAAGCGTTGGTCGGCATCGCAATCGGCTTGATCGAGGCTGGCTGCTGCAAGACCGTGGCGATCTTTCGCTCGATGAACGGCTATTCCCAGGTGCGCATCGGCGGCACCGGGGCGCGTTCGGCGGCCCCGGTCGGGGGCGACATGCTGCACAACCGCGCCTATGGCTGGCAGAGCGCCGGGCAGAGCTTTGCGCCGACTTTTATGCGGCATATGCACGATTACGGCACACGGCCCGAGCAGGTCGCCGCGGTCAAGGTCGCGCATAGCCATCACGCATCGAACAATCCGAAGGCGTATTATAAAAAGCGCTACACGATCGACGACGTGCTCTCGAGCCGCTTTATCTGCAAGCCATTGCACCTGCTCGATTGCTGCGTCGAGACCGACAATGCGACCGCAATCATCGTGACCGCGGCCGAGCGCGCCCGCGACATGAAGCAGCCCTTGGTGCTGATCCGCGGGGTCGTCGGCCGCTGTTCGAAGCCGCGGCTCGACATGCATTACCAGCACGGGCCGATCTCGACCGTCGCCGGCTATTACGCACGCCAGATCCTGTGGCCCAATGCCGGGGTCGGGCCGGAAGACATCGACGTGACGGGCTCCTACGATGCCTTCACCTTTACGACGATGCTGCAGCTCGAAGATTACGGCTTCTGCAAAAAGGGTGAGGGCGGCGAATACGTGTCCAGTGGCGCTATTCAGCTCGGCGGCAGACGGCCCAACAACACGTCGGGCGGGCATCTGTGCGAGGGTTATACGCACGGTATGAACATGGTAATCGAAAACACCCGCCAATTGCGCCGCGATGCCGACAATTCCTGCCCGATCGGTCCCGACGGCAAACGGCAGCACACCTTCGACTACGGCGAGGGCGGCTGCCGCCAAGTCCGCAATGTCGAGGTCAGCGCCAATCTCGGCTGGGCCAATCCCGCGACCGCATCGTCGATGGTCATGCGTCGGGGTTAGGAAACCGTCGTCCGCGCGCAAGCGGCAACGACGGCAGAATACGGGAGAACAAAATGCCAGTTCGCGGTGAATATATGGGAATGGGGCTAACGATCGACGATCTCGATCACGAGAACCTCGAATATTTCCGCCATTGCGCGGAGCACGATTTTCACCTGCAGGCGTGTGCTCAGTGCGGCCGGCTGCGCTATCCGCCAACCACCGCCTGCCCGTGGTGCATGAGCCTTGAATCCGCCTGGAAGCGGGTCGAGGGCAAGGGCGCGGTGCACTCATACAGCGAGGTGCATCATGCGATCCAGCCGGCGTTCCGCGGCAAGACGCCTTATTTGATTTTGCTGGTCGATCTCGACACGCAAAAAGGCGAGCCGACCTTTGACGAAGCACTGCGGGTCGCCGGCAACCTGACGACCCCGGACGGCCAACTGGCGCCGCCTGAGGTGGTGCGCCGGGTCGGCATCGGCACCCGCGTGCGGATGGTATTCAGCGATGTCGCCCCGGGATTGGCGCTGCCGCAATGGACGATCGACGAGACCGCGAACCAGCCGGAGAAGGTGTGGCGCTACCCACAGGAGTAGGGGCCCTCAAAGGAAGAAGATCCCCCGAGAGGAGCCTACCCTTTGACGCCGCCCATGGTCAGGCCGGAGGTCATGCGGCCGCGGAACAAGTAATAGATGACCACCGGCGGGACTGCATAAATGATCGCGGTTGCCATCATGTAGTTCCACGGTGACTCGTCGCTGTTGAGAAACTGGGCCAGCGCCACCGGAACCGTCATGCTGCGCTTATCCGACAGCAACAGGAACTGGTAGAGATATTCGTTCCATGCCAGCAACAGCGCGTAGGTGCCGACCGCGACCAATGCCGGCGCCATCATCGGCAGATAAATCTTGTAATAGACCTGCCACGGCGAGGCTCCGTCGACCCGCGCCGCCTCGTCGAGCTCGATCGGAATGCTCCGGCCGTATTGCTGGAAGATAAAGATCGCGTAAGGCGTGGCAAAGGTCACCTCGACCGCAATGATCGACCACACATTGTTCCCGAGCCCATAGCCCTGCATGATCCGGTAAAGCGGAATCGCCAGGAACGACGCCGGAATCACGTAGGTCAACAACGCCGCGTTGGTCAGCAGCCAACCGTTACGCAGGCGCATCCGGCTGACCGAAAAGCTTACCATCGACCCGATGAACAAGGTGAAGAACACCGTCATCACGCCGATATAGAGGCTGTTGCCGAATTGGTGCCAGAAGTATTCGAGATACCAATAGCCTTCGGTAATTACGATCCAAAAGCTGTACAGCGACGGCTGCTTGGGCCAGATGTCGTTGGTGAAGACGTCGTTGTGCGACTGCAGCGCCACCATCACCATGTTGTAGATCGGCGCCAAGGTCCACACCATCAGCACCGCGGCCAACGCCAGACACGCGGTCTCGGTCAATGCCTTCCGCAGACGATAATTCTTCCGCTTTGCCCCGACGGCCGTCGCGCGGCGGGCAGTCCGAGTATCGAGCAGTACCGCGCTCATAATTGCACCTCCGACGTGCGCAATTTGCGCATTAAGATCAGCACCAACGGGATCATCAGCGGCAACGCGGTCATCACAGCCGCGACGCCAAGATCGGGGCGAGCGATCTCGAAAGCGTCGCGGATGCCAAGGGTCGCCAGCACGTGGGTCGTCAAGGCCGGCCCGCCGCCGGAGATAAACGTCGCGGTGTTAAAATCGCCGAGCGTAAAGATCGTCGAGAGCAGGGTGCAAACAAGATAGAGGTTGGCGAGCAGCGGGAAGCTGATATGGGTAAACCGGCGCAGCCCGGTGGCCCCGTCGACTTCTGCCGCCTCGTAGAGTTCCTGCGGGATCGACATCCTGCCGGCGAGCAGGATCACGGTCCAGAACGGCATATTTTTCCAGATGTAGGAGACGATAACCGCACCAAGCGCCAGCCAGCGCGAGGTGTCGAGCCAGCCCGGGCCGTCAACGTGGAACAGATCATAGATCACGTTGTTGACCAGGCCCCACTGGCTGTTGAGCATCCAATGGATCGAGATAAAGGTCGGTAATGCCGGTACGGCCCAGGGCAGCACATAAATCATCAGCAGGCCTTTGACCCACCAGCCGCGCCGCATGAAGAAGCCGGACAGCAGCAGGGCAAAGAACATTTTGACGTTGACGCCCACCACCAGGTAAATGATGGTGTTGACGATCGTCATTTGAAAAATCGGGTCATTCCACAACTCTGCATAGAGCGCAGGGTTGTGGCCGAGCCATAGCCCATACACGATGGGATAGGCGACAAAGGCGAGGAAGACCGCGACATAGGGGACACAGAAAGCAAGGGCCCAGGCGTATTCAGACCCTTGCAGGCTGCCGCGCCATGTGCGCAACAGCGATCGCCGCCCGGTTATCGGACGGCCGGCTTCGATGACCGATACGCTCGCCATGGTTCGCCTCTCAGCTCTGAACGATCGGGTATTTCGCCAGGATCGTTTCTATCTTCTTTAACGCTTTGTCCGTTGCCTGTTCCGGTGTCAACCCGTTTCTGATGACGTCAGCCTCAGCCGATCCCCAAATCTGAGTCGAGTTGACCTCGGACCATCCGGGATTAAACACGGGATAGTTGACGACAGTGGGATCGATCAGGCCTTCGCGAACGTAATTCGCCCGGTGCGGGTCGCTCGGATCAAGCCAGAACGGGTCACTCTTGACCAGCGACGGGTAAGCCGGCAGCCAGCGGCCGAGGCCCTGCTTCAAATAGGCGTTCATGACCTTTGGCTGGATCAGGAATTTCATAAATTCCTTGGCGACCTCGACGTTTTTCGCCCCCTTCGGGATCAAGGCGCCGCCGACACCAAGCTGGGCCGCGTTCGGCTTGCCGTCGTTGCGCGCGGGCAAGCCGCGGGTCGCGATGTCGTTGTACTGCTCCTTCTCGTGATACAGCGCGACTTCGGTCGAAATCGTGCCGTCGAAATCCATAACCATTAATTTCGAGTGAAACGCGTTATTGTCGTCCGCGTCGTTCCAGCTCAATGCGCCCGGCGGCACATAACCGTCCTTGTAGGCGGCTGCGATATATGCGAGCGATTTGGCCACCGCGTCTTTGACAACGGGATCATCGAGGTGCGGCTTGCCGTCCGCGGTGACGATGCCATTGCCGCCGTTTGCAATCAGAAAGGCATCGAACAGATTGTTACCGTCGTTCGGGCCGGTCGTGGTGCATTGAATACCCATCGAATAGACGCTGCGCATCCCCTGATCGCGCAGCTTTTTCTGCAACGGCTTGAAATAGTCCCAAAACGCGTCCCAAGTTTTCGGCAATTCATCGATCTTGCCGCCGCCCTTTTCGACCAGCGAAATCCAAATGTGGAACGGCACCACCGCCGTCTTGTACGGGATCAGGTAAAAGCTACGTTGCTTTTTGACGTTGTTGTAGTATTGCGAGGCGAGGTAGACAGTCGGATGGTAGTCCGATTTTTGGGGCTCGACGACATCGCTAACTTCAACAAGTTTGTCATTCCAGGCATTCTGCGGAGCGAAAACCACGTCGTTGGAGTCGCTGGCGATCAGCTCGGGGACATCGCCACTGGTAAGTGCCGAAACCGTCTTCTGCATCAATGGTGCGAAAGGGATCAGGCTGTAGTCGATGGTGTTACCGCTCGCCTTTTCATAATCGGCGACGACCTTGCGAAACGCCGCATCCTCCTCAGGAACAAAACCCTGGGTCCACCACACGGTTGCGCTGCTCGCGGCAGCGTTGGCGATGTAAGGTTTGGCCAGGGTCCCGGCCGCGGCGACCGCGAGAGAACTGCGCAGCACGGACCGCCTCGTCGGAATGTTCATTCTATGCCCTCTTTCCTTCTTCTCCGCGTGGGGCGACAGGATCGCCGACGCACGATGGCGCTTTTGTCGCGGCGAATATAGAGCGGTTGTGAGTTCCGCTCAATTTGTTAATCGCGACTCATTATCGCCGGCCTGATTTCGCAACCCGTCCGATTAACCACGTTCACGCTGCGCTGGCCGGCGAAAACCGAAAGCCGCCGGCATCCTGCCTTCGTCGTGGCAATCCGACGCACGAAATTGTGAAGCGGCGCTTTAGCTTTGCGTGATCGGGTACTCGGCAAAGATCTCCTCGATCCTCTTGAACGCCTTGTCCGCGGCTGCGGGCGGCGCTGTCCCGTTGCGGACGATGTCGGCCCAGGCTGTCTGCCAGACATGCTCGTTCTCGAACTCGGGCATAGGCCGGATTGTACGACCAAAATGTCGGCACGGTCGGCTTCAGCAGGACCTGTGTGGTGTAGGCGACGCGGTGCGGATCCTTGGGGTCGAGCCACCATGGATCCTTCTTTACGATCGACGGCATAGGCGGCACGCGTCTTCCGAGACCGGTCTTCAGGTACTCATCCAACACCGACGGCTGGATCAAGAATTTCAGGAAGTCCTTCGCGACGTCGATGTTTTTGGCACCCTTTGGGATCAGGCCGCAAAGGTTTTGGGTCAGGCTCGGCACCGGCTTGCCGTCATTGCCGAGCGCAAGGCCGTAAGTCACGATATCGTTATAGTCCTGCTGATCCTTGATGATCGCGACCTCGGTCGAGAGCGAGCCGTCGAGATCCATCACGATCTCTTTCGAGTGGAACGCGTTGTTGTCGTCGGCATCATTCCAGTTGATCGCGCCCGACGGCACAAAGCCTTCCTTGTAGGCGGTGGTCGGATAGGTCAGCGCCTTGATCGCGGCCTCGCGGACGTTAGGGTCCCCGAGGTGCAATTTTCCGTCCTTGGTCACGATGTTTTGGCCGCCATAGGCAATCAGGAAATAATTGAAGAAGTTGTTCGGATCGCCGCCATTGGCTGTCAGTTGAAAACCGAGCCCGTAGACATGGCGCATCCCTTGATCGCGCAGCTTTTTCTGCACCCCTTTGAAGAAATCGTAGAAGGCATCCCAGGTCTTCGGGATGTCTTCCATCTTGAAGCCGGCTTTTTCGACCAGCGAACTCCAGATGTGGTTGGTAAAGACGTCGCTCGTATAGGGGACGCCGTAAAAGCTGCGCTTCTTCTCGATGCTGTTGTAGCAATAGGTGGAAAGCAGCGCGGGCTGCGTATATTCCTCTTTTTGGGTCTCCACAACATCGGAGACATCGACCAACTGCCCGGCCCAGGCCTGCAGCGCGATCAGTTCGAACGGCGTGTTCTGATAGAGGTCGGGAACCGTGCCGCTCGTCACCGCCGAGATGATCTTCTGACGTAGCGGCGCGTAAGGGACGATGTTGTAGTCGATCGTATTGCCGCTCGCCTTTTCGTAATCGGCAACGAGCTTTTTGAACGCGACGTCTTCTTCCTGCGCAAAACCCTGGGTCCACCACACCGTCGCGGTCTTGCCCGCGGCGTTCGCAATGTAGGGCCGCGCCAGCGAGCCGGCCGCCGCCGCCGCGAGCGAGGTGCGCAGCAATGAACGCCTAGTCGGTTTGAGCATGCCGATGTTCCTCCTCTTTTGCGTCGGGGTTTGAATTCGGATGCATTCCGATTGACGCACTCACTGCCATGTAGCACGCCCGCAGCCGCCGCGGGAACGGCTATAGGCGGCGTTTTCAGCACACCGGCTATGTCTGCGCGATCGGGTATTTGGCGTAGATTGCTTCGAGCCGCTTGAAGGCCTTGTCGATCGCCGCCTCGGGCGCCATCCCGTCTTTCATCACGGCAAACTCGGCCAAGGGGAACACCTGCTGGGTGTTGACCTCGGCGGCGGCCGGATTGAAGGCCTCGTAGAGCGGGAGGGTCGGACTGAACAGCGTCTCGTGGATGTAGGTTGCGCGGTGCGGGTCTTTCGGATCAAGCCAGAACGGATCGCTCTTTGCCATTTCCGGCATCGGAATTGCCCACCGCCCGAGCCCACCTTTCAGGTAGTCGTTGAGGACCTTGGGCTGGATGCAATATTTCAGGAATTCTGTCGAGAGAGCGACATTTTTGGCGCCCTTCGGGATCACGGCGCCGAAGATCGGCAGCGGGCTCTGCAAAGGCTCTCCGTCATTGCCGAGCGGCATGCCGTAAGTGACGATGTCATTATACTGATCCTTGTCGTGATAAAGTGCGACCTCGGTCGACAGCGACCCGTCGAAATCCATCACGACAAGCTTGGAATGAAAGGCATTGTTGTCGTCGGCATCGTTCCAGCTTGTCACCCCCGGCGGCACGTAGCCTTCCTTGTACGGGGTGGTCAGCTTGGTCAGCGCCTTGACCGCCGCTTCCTTGACCTGTGGATCGTCGGTATGCAACCTCCCGTCGGGAGTGACCAGCCCACCACCGCCATACGCGATCATGTAGCCTTCGAACGTAATGTTCGGGTCGACCCCGGTCGCGGTGAGCTGATAGCCGTAGGCATAAATGTTGCGCATCCCTTGCGCCCGTAATTTGTCCTGCACCGGCTTGAAGAAGTCGAGGAAGGCATCCCAGGTCTTTGGTACGTCTGCCTCTTTGTAGCCGGCTTTTTCGACCAAGGATCGCCAGTAGCGGAACGGAACCGCCGCCGCCTTCATCGGTACGCCGTAATAGCTCCGCTTCTTGGTCGCGTTGTTGTAGCAGTAACTGGCGTGCAGCGCGGTGTCGATATATTGCGGTTTCTGGGTCTCGACGATGTCGCTGACGTCGAGCAGTTTATCCTGCCAGGCGTTGAGCGGCATAAATTCGAAATCGGCAAATTCCATGATATCCGGGACGTCGCCGCTGGTGATCGCGGATATTTCCTTTTGCCGCAACGGCGCGAACGGCACGATGCTGTAATCGATCGTGTTGCCGCTCGCCTTCTCGTAATCAGCGATCATCTTGCGGTATGCGGTATCCTCCTCCGGGGCAAAGCCCTGGGTCCACCACACCGTCGCCGTCGTCGCCGCGGCGTTGGCGAGGTAGGGCCGCGCCAGACCCGCACCCGCCGCAACGGCGAGCGAACCGCGCAGCAACGAACGCCTGCTGAGATTGATCATGACTGTTTCCACTCCCCTGTTTCGCCGACGCCCGTTATGGGCGCATTTCCTTTTCTTGTGCATCGCTCTGGTAGAACTTTGGCCGCGCCGGTTCAAACCCAATCGAGATCACCGCCGCATTTATAGCGGTTGCGCTCGCAAGTCCGCGGCTTCGGCCTCAAGGCAAGGCGAGGGCGGTCTCTCGGTAGCCATCGGCTCCCCCGTAGCGGTGATCAGGTCGGCGTCACTCGATCGAGCTTATCACGCCTCCCGGGCCGAGCCCGGACCCCGTTCAGCTCTGGACGATCGGGTATTTCTCGAAAATCGCCTCGACCTGCTTGAATGCCTTGTCCGCCGCCGCCTCCGCCGTCATGCCGTTACGCATGATGTCGGCCCAGGCCACGCTCCACACATGCGTGTTTTGAACCTCCGCATAGGCCGGGTTGTAGGCAAAAAATTGCGCTAGGGTCGGGCCAAGCACACCTTCCTCGGTGTACGCCTTGCGATGAGGGTCCGCCAACCACCACGGATCCTTCTTCACGATCGACGGCATGCAAGGAATATTCCGGCCGAGCCCGACTTTTAGGTACTCGTTATTGACTGCCGGCTGAATCAGATATTTGAGAAATTCCTTGGCGACCGCGACGTTCTTTGCTCCCTTTGGGATCAGGCCGCAGGCGTTATTGGCTTGAGCCGGCACTGGCTTGCCGTCGTTGCTGAGCGGCAGGCCCATCGTCTCGATCGCGTCGTATTCGTCTTTGTCGTGATACAGCGCGACCTCGGTCGAGATCGTGCCGTCGAGATCCATCACGATCTGCTTCGAATGAAAGGCGTTGTTGTCGTCAGCGTCGTTCCAGTTGATCGCTCCCGCCGGCACAAAGCCTTCCTTGTAGGCAGTGGTCGGATAGGTCAACGCCTTGATGACTGCCGCTTTGACCTGCGGGTCGTCGAGATGAAGCCTGCCGTCTTTGCTGACGATGCCGTTGCCTCCATAGGCGATCAGGAAATAGTTAAAGAAGTTGTTGGGGTCGACACCGTTGGTCGTCACCTGGAAGCCGAGACCGTAGAGGCCGCGCATGTCTTGATCGCGCAGTTTTTTCTGCACGTCCTTGAAGAAATCGTAATAGGCATCCCAGGTCTTCGGGATGTCTGTGATCTTGTAGCCTGCCTTCTCGACCAAAGATCGCCAGACATGGTTCGGCAACACTGCGGTCGTGTAAGGAACGCCATAATAGCTGCGCTTCTTTTCGACACTATTGTAGCAGTAGCTGTTGAGCAGAGCAGCTTCGGTATACTCTTCCTTTTGTGTCTCGACGACGTCGCTGACATCTATCAGCTTGTCTTGGTAGGCAAATAGCGCAATGATTTCGGCTGGATTGTTCTGAAACAGATCCGGGACTACACCGCTCGTCACCGCCGAGATGATCTTCTGGCGCTCCGGGGCGAACGGAATGATGCTGTATTCGAGCGTGTTGCCGCTCGCCTTCTCGTAATCGGCAACAATCTTCTTGAACGCCACGTCCTCTTCCGGGACAAAGCCCTGCGCCCACCACACGACCGCAGTCGTGGCCGCGGCATTGGCAATGTATGGACGCGCGACCATAGTGCCGGCGACAAGGCCGGCGGAGCTTTTGAGTAGTGAGCGTCGAGTAAACCGTTCCATTCTTTTCTCCTTCCCTGTTCTGATCCGGCCTCCGAAAAACTGGTTCGGGGCAGCGCCAAGGCACCCGGCAATCTTTCTGTGTTTATTAGGCCTGTTCGATCGGGTATTTGGCGAAGATCTCTTCGGTTCGCTTGAACGCCTTGTCGATCGCGGCCTGCGGCGTCATCCCGTTCGTCATCACGTCGTTCATCGCGATGGCGAACACATGCTCGGTACTGACTTGAGCCCGCGCCGGATTGAACACCTCGTAGGGAGGGATCGTTGGGCCGAGCCCCTGCGTTGTATAGGCGTAGAGGGGCTCGTTTTTCGGATCGAGCCAGAACCCCGGATCATTCTTGACGATCGAGGGCATCGGCGGCAGGAAGCGGCCGAGCCCGACCTTCAAATAGGCGGCCAGCACCTTTGGCTCGATCGTATATTTGAGGAACTCCTTTGCGACGGCGATGTTGCTTGCGCCCTTGGGGACCACCGCCGCCGCGGTGCCCTGGATGCTCGGCACCGGCTTGCCGTCGTTGCTCAGCGGCAGGCCCATGGTGAGGATGTCGTTGTACTCCTCCTTGTTGTCCCAGAGAGCCACCTCCGTCGAGATCGTGCCGTCGAAATCCATGACAATCAGCTTCGAGTGGAACGCATTGTTGTCGTCGGCATCGTTCCAGTTTAATATTGCCGACGGCATCAGGCCTTTCGTATAGGGTGTCGTCATCCCGACGATCGCCTTGATCGCCGCCTCTTTGATCTGCGGGTCGTCGGTGTGCAGTTTGCCGTCAGGCGTGAACAAATCCTTGCCGCCATAGGCGACCAGGAAATGGTCGTAGGCGGCGATGCAATCAAAGCCGACCGCCGATATCATCACGCTATAGGCATAGATGTTGCGCATGCCTTGCGCCCGCAATTTTGTCTGCACCGGCCCCCAGAAGTCGAAGAATGCGTCCCAGGTCTTCGGAATGTCCGAGGTCTTATAGCCCGCCTTCTCGATCAGCGATTTCCAGGCGTGGAACGGATTGACCGCGACCCGGTGCGGGATCATGTAATAACCGCGCTTTTTTGTGGCATTGTTGTAGGCGTAGACGCTGCTCAGCGCCGCCTGATTGAACAGCGATTTCTGCGTGTCGATGACGTCGCTGAGGTCGACCAGCTGGTCGTTCCAGGCGCTCGACACGGCAAAGAAATAGTCGCCGACATTGATGATGTCCGGCACGACACCGCTCGTCACTGCGGCGATTTCCTTCTGGCGCATCGCGGCGAACGGCAGGATGCTCAACTCGATCTGGTTGCTGCTCGCCTTCTCGTAGTCGGCGACCATCTGCTTGAAGGCGATGTCCTCCTGCTGGGCGAAACCCTGCACCCACCACACCGCGGCGGTCGTCGCCGCGGCGTTGGCGATGTAGGGTCGCGCGAGCACCGCGCCCGCGACGAGGCCGGCGGAGCTTTAAATCAACGATCGTCGGGTAACCTGTTTCATCTCATTCTCCTTCCCTGTTCGATAGAGCCATATCGAGGCCGCCGCCGGTCGGGACTGAGCCCGCCAGCGTGTTTTATTTTGTTAAGCCTGGTGGATCGGGTATTGAGTGAAGATCTCGTCCAGCCGGCGGAATGCCTTGTCGGTGGCGGCCTGCGGCGCCATCCCGTGGGCCATGATGTCCGCCATTGCCTGGCCCCAGACATGCTCGGTTTCGACCCGGGCATAGGCCGGGTTGTAGACATAGAACAGCGGGGTTGTCGGCTCGACAAAGGCCTGATGCACGTAAGGCGGCCGATGCGGGTCGATCTTGGGGTCGGTCCACCACGGGTCGTTTTTGACGAGCTCCGGGAATACCGGCAAAAACCGGCCGAGCCCGGTCTTCAGATACTCGCCGTTGATCTTCGGCTGGATCAGATACTTCAAAAAATCCTTGGCGACCTCGACGTTCTTGGCGCCCTCAGGAACAAAGGCGAGATTGACCGGGGCTACGGCCGGGATCGGCTTGCCGTCATTGCTGCGCGGCAATTCGTGCACGACCATTTCGTGGTAATAGGCCTGCTTATCGTGGATCATCGCGACTTCGGTCGACAAGGTGCCGTCGAGATCCATCACCACGAGCTTCGAATGGTAGGCGTTGTTGTCGTCGGCATCGTTCCAGCTCAGCGTCCCCGGCGGCACATAACCGCCCTTGTAGATGTCGCCGAGATAAGTGAGCGCCTTCAGCGCCGCCTCGCGGATTTGGGGATCATCGGAATGCAGCCGGCCGTCTGGGGTCACGAGCCCGATCCCGCCATGCGCGATCAGAAACTGGTCAAAGGTTGTGGCGACGTCGTAGCCGACCGTGCTCAGCACAAAACCGGTCGCGTAGACGTGCCGCATTCCCTGATCGCGCAACTTCTGCTGCACCGGTTTGAAAAAATCGATAAAGGCGTCCCAGGTTTTGGGGATCTCGGATTCTTTGTAGCCCGCCTTTTCGACCAGATCCCGCCAGTAGTGGAACGGCCGCACAGACCACTTATAAGGCACACCGTAATAGCTGCGCTCTTTCTTGCTACTGTCATAACAACGGGCGCTGCCCAATGCCGTCGGTAGGAAGCGCGCCTTCTGGGTCTCGACGACATCGCTGACATCGACGAGGCGGCCGTTCCAGGCTTCTTCCGGTACGATCTCGGCCGGGTTGGCGTCGATCAGATCCGGCACCGCACCACTCGTCATGACCGAGACAATCTTTTGCCGCAGCGGCGCGAACGGCACGATGCTAAGGTCGATCGTGTTGCCGCTCGCCTTTTCGTAATCGGCGACGATTTTGCGCAACGCGACATCTTCTTCTTGGGCAAAGCCTTGCGCCCACCACGCGCTCGCGGTCGTTGCCACCGCATTGGCAATATGAGGCCGCACGAGACTAGCGCCCGCCGCGACTGCAAGCGAAGCCCGCAGCAGCGAACGCCTGTTCAGGTTGGTCATGCCGATATCCTTCCCGTTCTCATGCTTTGCGCACCCTTTGCGGGCAATCTTGCTCTTCGCTTTACCGAGTCAGGGTAGAGCCAAGCCGCCCCTCGTTCAAATCTTAATTCCCGCTCTTATCACCCATGCCGGCAAACTTTTCGTGGCGCCGATCCGTCCCGCGGCCGCTTGCTATCCGCGGGACCCATCGTTGTAATGGCTGATCGAGGCGAGCGGCGTCAGGTCTGCGCCATCGGATATTTGGCGAAAATTGCTTCCACCCATTTATTCCATCTGTGGACGCCCCCTCCCAGGCAAGGGAAAACGTGGGGATTGTTGTGGCGCGTGGTCGGATGCTGCCATCTGTCCGGCCTCCAATGCGGCAGGAAGACAGCCGCCGGCCTGTATGGGAGTTCGCGGACCGGGTCCAGTTCACCCTAAGCGTGCTCGAGGCACTGTGGAAAGCCCTGGTTGTCCCAGCCCCGTCTCGCCGACTGTTGCGCCATACTCTCCTTCCGCTCGCCCCTACGCCGTCGCGATCGCGCTACGCCGCCGCGACCGGAGCTGTGTAGATGCCGCCTTTGACCAGCAGAGCCCAGATGATACGGGCCATCTTGTTGGCCAGAGCCACGGTGACCAGCATCTTCGGCTTGCGAGCCAACATCTGCGCAAGCCACGACCCTTTGGGTGCCCCGCGCCGGCTGGCCTGGTGAACCACGGCACTCGCGCCGAGTATCAGCAGGCGCCGGATCGTCCGTTCACCCCGTTTCGAAACGGCGCCGAGTTTTTGCTTACCGCCGGTCGATTTCTGTAGCGGCGTCAGCCCGAGCCAAGCTGCGAAGTTGCGTCCGGCCGGGAAGCTCTGTGCCGCCGGCACCAGCGCGGTAATTGCCGTCGAGGCGATTGGGCCCACGCCTGGGATCGTCATCAGCCGGCGTGCCGTAGGGTCGGCCTTCGACCGCCGCTTGATCTCGCCATCCAGCTCGGCGATTTGCCCCTCCAGCGCAGTGAAGGTGTCGACCAGCAGCTTCAGAACGACACGCGCGCTCTCCGGCAGAGAGGATCGCGGATCCTCGACGTGCGCAACCAGGCTTGCAACATGCGTGATGCCCTGCGGAAAGACGTAGCCGTATTCCGACAGGTGCCCGCGCAGGGCATTGACGCACTGAGTGCGCTGACGCACCAGGAGATCACGTGCTCGAAAAACGACGCTATTCGCCTGCTGCTCCTCACTCTTTACCGGCACGAAGCGCATGCTCGGCCGCTGCGCCGCCTCACAGATGGCTTCGGCATCGGCCGCGTCGTTCTTCTGCCGCTTGACGAAAGGCTTGACGTAGGCCGGCGGGATCAATTGCACGCGATGGCCGAGCTTGCCGATCTCGCGCGCCCAATAGTGCGCACCCGCGCAGGCTTCCATTGCAACAACACATGGCGCCTGTGCGGCCAAGAACCCGAGAAGCTTCGGCCGCGTCACGCGTTTACGGAACAGCACGTGGCCGGCAGTATCGGCGCCGTGCACCTGGAATATGTGCTTCGCGATGTCCAATCCGATCGTAGTAACCTGTGCCATGGACGCCCCCTTCGGTGGCAGTTCGACACCGTCACCTTGGCACATAGATGCCGTCGGGGGGCGTCCACCCCATCACCCATTTATACGCCCAATCGGCAGCGGCGTCGGGGGTCAAGCCGTTCTGGATCACATCGGCCCAGGCACAGCGCCAAACACGTGTTGGTTGCGGACCTCCCACGACCGTCTCCTTCCTTTGATAGCTTTGTTGTGCGTTTTCTAGATCTCTACCTTACACGAACTTAAACGGCAGGCCTATCGCGTAAACCAATTATTGCGAGGCCGGGTTGCCGGCCGGTCTCAAGCCGGTTCCGCTTTTCACGGCTTGAAAGCGAGGGAATCTATGGAATGCAATGTGATGGCATGGCGGGTCGAGGAGGCTTGCCTCAATGCCTGGCCGGCATTGCGCGAAGTGCTGTTTGGCGGTTGGGCGCTGCGGTTCTCGGGCGGGCTGACCCGGCGCGCTAATTCGGCCAACCCGCTCGGCTTTGAGCGAGCTGATGCCGACGCGCTTATTGCCGGCTGCGAGGCGCTTTACTCTCATAACCGCCAACCGACGATTTTCCGCCTGCCATCGCTGATCGGGTCGGGAATGGACGAGCATCTCGCAGCGCGCGGGTACAGCAGCGAGGGTCTCTCCTTGGTCCTTTATGCTGGAATCGGCGCAATGCCAGCGCTGCGCGACCCGCAGGTGCGCTTGTCATCACGCCCGACAAGGGAATGGCTAGCCGCGATGGCAGCATTGCAAGGACACACAAAGCGGCAGGAAGCGCTGTACCGAGGGATCGTTGGCGCGTTGGCGATCCCGGCGGCCTTTGCCGCATTGGTCGACGACGGCAGCATCGTCGCACTGGCCTTCGGCGGTCTCCATAACGCGATGATCTGCTACGAATTGGTGGTGACCGATCCGCAGCGGCGGCGGCAAGGCTATGCGCAACGCCTCATCACCACTCTCGCCAGCTGGGCCCAGAAGCAGGGCGCCGTAGCGGCGTGTCTCGAGGTTGAAGCCGCCAATACCGCGGCTGTGGCGCTCTACCACCGGCTCGGTTTCCGCGAAATCTACCGCTACCATTATCGCCGCCAGCCTAGTCGAGCCGTTTAGGGCCGGCGTTCGCCATGTCTTGACGGCCTGGGATATCGCCGAGCGCGGCGGCAACCAGCTTCTGAAAGTGAATCACGAGCCGCTCACTATTGACTAGAAAGCGGCCCCGGTCGGGCATTCCGCCCAATAACCCACGCTGCACCGAGTTGGTCAGTGCGTCGTCCTCGGCGCCGACCTGCCGGTTGAAGGCGATCAAGTCGCGGGCGAACTCGTCGCTGACGCCGGGCGCGAAATATTGCTCGGAAAAGCCGCGGGTCGCATTCGGCCCGTCGGGTATCCAGACATCGATCGACAAATTGGGGAAGCCAGGATTGATCGAGATCGTCGTATTCGGCCACAGGAGATGGTACTGCGGTTGCGTTACCGCGCCGCGTACGTCGTAAAGGTCGGCCCGAGCGCGCCCCGTCAGCGCTGCCGCTCGGACCTCGCCGATCTGGCTCGAAAACCAACCCCCGGCGGCGAGATGATAATTAGCCGGCCGGACATCGATCGCAGCGCTAAACGACGGATGCGCGATTGGGCAGTGATAACATTCGAGGAAATTTTCGAGCATCACCTTCCAGTTGGCCTGCGTCCGCCATTCTTCGCGGGCGTAGAGTTCGAGCGTGTCGAGCTCGACCCCGCTGCTGGCGATCGTATCCAGCAGCGGCGCGAAGAGGCTCTGCATTGGCGGCGCATCGCGGTCGAGGTTGACGAACACGAAGGGGCCGAGCGCCTCGGCCCGGATCGGCAGCAGCGGGTAATCTTCGCACCGAAAGCCGGACTTGCCGGCCGAGCGCGGTGCGGTTTCGAGACGCCCGGTAAGATCGTAGGTCCAGGCGTGATAGCCGCACTGCATCCGCTTGGCGTTGCCGCGACCCTTCATGACTTCGTGGCGGCGGTGGCGGCAGACATTCACAAGACCGACAAGACCGCCGTCGTTGCGGGTTACGACAACCGGCACACCGCCGGCGATGCCGGTAATAAAATCACCCGCATTCCCCAGTTCGGCTGTTGGACCGATGTAATTCCAGGCTTTGCGGAAGATCTGTGTGGTTTCCTGCTCGGTGATCACTGCATCGGTGTACCAGCCGGCGGGGAGCGATTCGCCACGATCGAGAGCTGCCGTAACCTCCTCCGCATCATTACTTGCGGTCGTCATAGGGCAGCCATCTCGCGGGAGCGTTTGCCCTGGCGTGACAAAATCGTGAGCACAAAGCAGAGTTGGGAACGACTTACACCAAACCCGGCTATATGTGCCTTCGGGTGAGGCAACTGAGAACAGCGTATGCACAGTATCGAGATCAGCCTGAAGCCAGCCGAGTTGTCGGCTGCCATGGCCGATATGCGGATGTGGCTTGACGAACGCCGTTTCGAACCTTCGGTCTTCTGCTGCCGCGGAGACGGCGCCAGCGTTCTCGTACGCGTCGACTTCAAGATGACCGCAGAGGCGCAGGCCTTCGCCGATCGCTTCAGCGGCCAGGTCGACGGCCCTCCGATGCCAGGCATACCGAGTGTCCGCATGCGCGGTCCCCAATTCGTCCTGCCGCCGGAGGGCATCATCGGTTAGGTCGGTCGGCTAAACCACGCCGTCGCGCTTTAACGCCGCGATCTCGCTGGCGCCGAGCCCGAGCCAATCGCCAAGCGCTTCGTTCGTGTGCTCGCCGAGCAGTGGCGCCGGCTTGATCGGGGCCACACTGCCGTCGAACCTCACCGGCCAAGTGGTCATCGCCATTTCGTGATCGCCGTGCCGCATCTTCTGCAGGATGCCGCGGCGATAGAACGCCGGTTCATTGATGAGATCGTTCGAATCGAACACCGCACCGGCCGGGACCCCCGCTCCACTCAACTGGGCCATCGCGTCGTCTTTTGTGTGCTGCCGAGTCCACGCAGCGACGATCTCGTCGACCTCGGATTCGCGCTCGAAGCGGGCATTGGCGGTGTCAAAGCGTTTGTCGCCAATCAGGTCTTCGCGCCCGATCAGCTTCAACAGGCGCGGCCAATGCTCGGGGTTGGCGCGGCTCGTCAGCAGGTAAACGTAGTCGTTTGGCCCGCCGGGCTTGCACGGGTAGGTCCCGGACGGCGAATTAGCAGCGGCCGGCCGCCGCGGCGCCGCCTTGCCGGTGCGCGCCTGCGCCATGAACATGCCGCGGCTGTAGTGCATGACAGAATCCTGCATTGCCACTTGCAGCCGGCGGCCCTTGCCGGTGCTCATGCGCTGGTAGAGGGCACTAACAATGCTGAACCCGAGCAACATGCCGGTGCCAGTGTCGCCGATCGTGCACCCCGGCTTGATCGGACGCCCGCCCGGTTCGCCGGTGATGCTCATAGCACCGCCGGTCGCTTGCGCAACTGGGTCGAAGGACAGGCCCTTCTCGTACGGCATGCCGTCTCCGAAGCCTTTGACCTGGGCATAGATGATCCGCGGGTTGAGAGCGCTGACGACGTCGTAACCGAGCCCCAGCCGCTCGACCGCGCCCGGCGCAAAGTTCTCGGTAAAGACGTCGGCCTTTTTGGCCAGCTCCTTCACCAGCGCGAGGCCTTGCTCGGATTTTAGGTTGACCGTGACCGAGCGTTTGTTGGCGTTGTACGTCATGAAATAATAAGGGTCGGAAAAGCCGGTGCGGCCGGCCTCTCCCCCATTTGGATTCTCGATCTTGACCACGTCGGCGCCCATCCAGGCGAGCGCCTCGGTGCAGGTTGTCCCAGCCTCGAACTGGGTCAGGTCCAATACTTTGACGCCGGCAAGACAATTCGGCGGGGCCATCTTTGCATCCATTGTCACACTCCTTCGAGCCTAAAGGCCAATCGTCTCGTACGGCGGATAAAGATCCGCCCTACATCGAAAATACTGGTCGAGAGTGGGACTAGCTGAGGCCTTCGGCCTGCAATGCGCGCTGCACCGCCGGGCGCGCCATCATACGCTCGAAATGTGCGGCAACATTTTTCGGCAATTGCAGGCCGACCCGCTTCGCACCCCAGTATTCGACATAAAACAGTGCTGCGTCCGCGGCGGAAAGGTTGCTGCCGCCGAGGTAGTCTTTTCCTTCGAGCGCCTTGTCGACCACCGCGAAGCCCTTTTCGATTTGCTCGCGCCCTTGCTCCTTGACCTTTTCATGGTCAGACGCGGAGGGTGCAAACCGCTCGGTGCGGAACAGGCGGGTGAAACCCTGCGAATGGATCGTGCCGACGGCGTATTCCATGACCTCCATCGCGCGGATGTCGGTCTCCTCATCCTTCGGGATCAAATTGGCTTGCGGGTTCTTCAGCGCGAGCCAGCGGGCGATCACCGGAAATTCGGTCAGGATTGAACCGTCGTCGCGTTCGAGCGTCGGCACTTTCGATTTCGCGTTCACCCCGGTAAAGGGCGGCTTGTATTGCGCGCCCTCGCGGAAATTGACGGCTTCCGCCTGATAAGGCTTACCGATTTCTTCGAGCAACACATGAATGCCGAGCGAACAGGCGCCGGGGGCATAATAGAGCTTCATCCTAAGTCTCCTTGCTGCCTCGTCAGTGTCGTCATTGCGAGTTATCCACCGACTGGGGCCGTCTGGGCGAAACCGCCATCATACCGCTTTCCCGGCGAAAGCCGGGATCCACCGATCCAACTGCCGAGTGCTAGAAAGGTGGACCCCGGCTTCCGCCGGGGAAGCGTTTTACCGTATTGCACCCGTGAACAATGACAAGTCTTGGGTCAGACGATGCCCTCGGTCTTTAATGCCGCGACTTCGGCGGCATCGAAGCCGAGCCATTGACCGAGCACCTCGTCATTGTGCTGGCCCAATAATGGCGACGGTTTCACCCTGGCAGGCGCACCGTCAAAGCGCACCGGCCATGCCGGCATCTTGTATTGCCCGGTGGTCGGATGCTCGACGTTCTGCATGATGCCGCGTTCGGCGAGCGAGGCGTCGTTCATCAGCTCGACGGTATCGAACACCGCGCCCGCCGGCACGCCGGCCTCGCCGATGATCCGCATCGCATCTTCCTTGCTCTGCTCCCGGGTCCACGCGGCGATGATTTCATCGACCTCAGCGGCGCGCTGGCTGCGCGCCTGGTTGGTCTCGTAGCGCGCATCGCCGACCAGATCTTCGCGGCCGATCACCTTGAGCAGCCGTGTCCAATGCTCGGGATTGGCGCGGCTGCAGAAGACATAGACATAATCGTTGGGTCCGCCGGGTTTGCACGGGTACAGCGCCGAGGGCACGAGCCCGCCCGGCTGGGAGCGGTCGCTGCCGCCGCGGACCTGCGCCTTGCCGGAGAGCTGGGTACGCGAGAACGGCACCCGCATATAGTGGACCATCGCATCCTGCATCGCGACCTGCAGCCGCCGGCCTTTGCCGGTGCGGTCGCGCTGGCACAATGCCGCGAGAATGCTGATCGCCATCAGCATGCCGGTGCCGGTGTCGCCAAATGACGGGCCGGGCTTGACCGGCGGTCGGTCGCCATAGCCGGTAACGCTGGTGGGACCGCCGGCGGCCTGCGCGATCATGTCAAAGGCGAGGTTCTTTTCATAGGGGCTGCCCGTGCCAAAGCCCTTGATCTGGCAATAGATGATGCCGGGATTGAGCTCTTTGACCGCGTCATAGCCGAGCCCCAGCCGTTCGATCGTGCCGGGCGCCATGTTTTCGACGGTGATGTCGGCCTTTTTCAGCAGCTCCTTGACGATTTCGAGCGCGCGCGGGGTTTTGAGGTTCAGCGTCACCGATTTCTTGTTGGCGTTGAACTGGTGAAAATACCACGGGTCGTTGTCGGGCTGGCCCGGCCGCTGCCGCCGGCCGGGATCGCCGGTCAACGGGTTCTCGATCTTGACGACCTCGGCGCCGAGCCAGGCGAGCGACTCGGTGCAGGATGGTCCGGCCTCGAACTGTGTGAAGTCAACGACCCGCACGCCTTGCAGGCAATCCAGTTCCACGCCCTCAATCGTCATCGCTCGTTACTCCTCCCGAGAATAAGTCTGGCATCACTATAGCGCGTTCGCCGCGATGCGCGAGCCAGATTGCCAGTTATGCTCCGGTCGGCGCAGTGTGGCCGGGCGGACGGCGGAGGCAGGCTATGGCGGTCATTCGGGACATCGCGGCATTCCAGGACGAGATGAATGAATGGCGCCATCGCATCCACGCCCATCCCGAACTCGGGTTTCAGGAGCAGCAAACCTCGGATTTTGTCGCGCAAAAGCTTACCGAGTTCGGCATCGAGATCTTCCGCGGCATCGGCAAGACCGGCGTTGTCGGGCGGTTGCGCGCCGGCAGTTCGCCGCGTGCGATTGGTCTGCGCGCCGATATGGACGCGTTGCCGATCGAGGAAGCGACCAATCTCCCGTATCGTTCGCAGAATGACGGGCGGATGCATGCATGCGGGCACGACGGGCATACGACGATGCTGCTTGGCGCGGCGCGCTATCTTGCCGAGACCCGCAATTTCGACGGCACCGTGCACCTGATCTTTCAGCCGGCCGAGGAAGGGCTCGGCGGTGGCGCGGCGATGATCGCCGACGGTCTCTTCGACCGGTTTCCGTGCGATGCAATCTTTGGCATGCACAATTGGCCGGGTCTCGGCGAGGGCAAGTTCCAGTTGCGCAGCGGCCCGATGTGGGCGGGTGCGGCACGCTTCGACATCACCGTCAGCGGGCGCGGCGCGCACGGTGCACGTCCCGAATCCGGCATCGACCCGGTGGTAATTGCGAGCCACATCGCGGTGGCATTGCAGACCATCGTGTCACGCAATGTCCGGCCCATCGACACCGCGGTGTTGAGCCTGACCCAAATCCATGCCGGCGAAGCTTACAATGTGATCCCCGAGCGCGCCGTGATCCGCGGGACTGCGCGTTCCTTCACCCGCGAGACGATGGCGATGATCGAGGTGAACATGCGCCGCATCGCCTCGGGTGTTGCAAGCGCGTTCGGGGCGACGGCCGAACTCGATTTCCGGATCAGCTATCCGGCACTGGTAAACGATGCGAAAGAAGCTGCCTTTTTAGCTGACGTCGCGGCCGAACTGGTCGGCGACGCTAATGTCGACCGCGACGGCGAGCCGGCGATGGTGTCGGAAGATTTCTCGCTGATGCTCGAAAAGCGGCCCGGCGCCTATATCCAAATCGGCAACTCGGATAACCCTTGCGCCCGCGGCCTGCACCACCCCGGCTACGATTTTAACGACGCCATCCTGCCATTGGGCGCCAGCCTATTTGCCCGCCTCGCCGAACGCAAGCTCGCCCCGACCTGATCACTCGAAAGCCCCCTTCTATCGGACGGCGAGGGGGAGGCTCGTCGCAGCATGCTTTGGATTGCCAGCCGGCAACGGGTCGGCGACAGTGCGGTCGATTAGTCACCTGAGGCGGGCATGAACATCATCGAACGGATTGCGCAGTTTCACGACGACATGAAGGAATGGCGGCACGACATTCACGCCCATCCCGAGCTCGGTTTTGAGGAGCAACGCACTTCCGACTTGGTCGCGCAAAAGCTCGCTCAATTCGGCTTTGAAGTATTTCGTGGCATCGGCAAGACCGGCGTGGTCGGCCGATTGCGCGCCGGCAATTCGCAGCGTGCGATCGGGCTGCGCGCCGATATGGACGCATTGCCGATTGAGGAGGCGACCGACCTCCCCTACCGCTCGCAAAAGCAGGGGACGATGCACGCCTGCGGTCATGACGGGCACACGACGATGCTGCTCGGTGCGGCGCGCTATCTCGCCGAGACCCGCAATTTCGACGGCACCGTAAATTTGATCTTTCAGCCAGCTGAGGAGGGGCTCGGCGGCGGCGCCGCGATGGTCGCCGATGGCCTGTTCGACCGCTTCCCATGCGATGCGATCTTTGGCATGCACAACAGCCCGGGGCTCGCGGTCGGCAAATTCCAGATCCGCAGCGGCGCGATGATGGCGGGCGGCGCCTATTTCGACATCGCGGTGACCGGCTGCGGCGCCCACGGTGCGCGTCCCGAATCCGGTATCGACCCGGTGATCACCGCAAGCCACATCGCGATCGCATTGCAGACGATCGTGTCCCGCAATGTCCGGCCGATCGATACGGCTGTCGTCAGCGTAACCCAAATCCACGCCGGTGCGGCTTACAACGTCATCCCCGAGAGTGCCGTGATCCGGGGCACTGCCCGCTGCTTCAGTCGCGAGACGATGAAATTGATCGAGGACAATATGCGGCGGATCGCGACGGGCATCGCCGACGCGTTCGGGGCTACGGCCGAGCTCGATTTCCGGGCTTTGTTTCCGCCGCTGGTCAATGACGAGACCGAGACGCGTTTTATCGCCGATGTCGCGGCCGAGTTGGCTGGCGCCGATAATGTCAATCGCGACGGCCATCTCGTGATGGCGTCAGAAGATTTCTCTTACATGCTCGAACAGCGCCCCGGCGCCTATATCCGGATCGGCAATGGCGACGGAGAGGGCGGCTGCGAGGTCCACAACCCCGGCTACGATTTCAACGACGCGGCGCTGCCGCTCGGCGCCAGCCTGTTCGCCCGCCTCGCTGAAAAGAAGCTCTCCCCGCGGTGACCGGCGCCAGCCTCTCGTCGGACCGCGGCTGCCTCTGCCGCATGCGGGCAAGGAGCTCGCGCTCCCTGTTATCCCTGTTTTATCAGGTACGAGATCAGGCGCCTCCGTCTTTGTCGAAGGAGATTTAGCGAGCCCAGAGTCCGTGCGGGCTATTCGCATCGTGCTCGACCGGCGACCATGTCGGAGGTTAAGCCGGCGCTTGGCCGAGCAATTCGCTTGCAGCGTGAGAGAAGGCGGCGGCGAGCTGGCTATCCTGCAGCAATTCGCCCGGCGCGCAGTGGAAGATTTCGCAGATCGCGGCGAGGTCGGCGAAGTGGATGTGGCGAGCGCCGGTCTCGATCCGGTGATAAGTCAATCGCGGCATGCCGAGCAGGCGCGCCGTCGCGTCCTGGGTCAGCCCCAAGGCGCGGCGCCGGCGGCGGAGTGCTGAACGAATGCAGGATTGGGGATCGTCGTGAAAAGGCATCGATACCTCTGCTTGTGGACTGAACAAATGCGCGCTGAGCGCTCCGGCCAACCGCGCCGATTTCGAGCGATAACCTGTCGACGCTTCGAATCCCGAACGCCGCAAATCTGCCTCCTCCGGGTTGCGCCGAGCCGGCCGACCACGCCGTGAGCGAGAACAGAACATAAACATAAATAAGCAACAGTGTCAATCTAGAAATAACGATTATAGCAATCATTGGCCGATCTTGACCGCTGGGTGGCGCACCCCGACGATGCCCTCGCGGCACAGCGATGACAGGTGGACCCGGCAATGGACTTTTCTGTCCCTGACGATCTAGTAGAGCTGAAGGAACGCACCGAGCGGCTGGTGCGCGAGGAGATCATCCCCTACGAGGCCGATCCGAGACAGACCCCGCACGGTCCTGCTCCCGAATTGCGCCGCGAACTGGTCGCAATCGGCCGCCAGGCCGGGCTGTTGTCGCCGCATGTCGGGCGTGAGTGGGGCGGGCTCGGTCTCGACCATCGCGGCAAGGCTATCGTCTTCGAGGCTGCCGGCTACTCGCCGTTGGGACCGGTGGCGCTCAATTGCTTCGCCCCTGACGAAGGCAACATGCACCTCCTCGAGCAAGTCGGCGAAGCGCATCAAAAAGAGCAATGGCTGCGGCCATTGGCGGCGGGCGAGATCCGCTCCTGCTTTATGATGACCGAGCCGGCGCCGGGGGCGGGTTCCGATCCCTCGATGCTGAAGACGACGGCGAGACGAGCCGCCGATGGCAACCGCGGCGACTTTGTCATCGACGGCGAGAAATGGCTGATCACCGGTGCCGTTGGTGCCGAATTCGCAATCATCATGGCGAAAACCGACAGCGATACCGGCGGCCCGGCCGGCGCCACGATGTTCCTGTCACCGATGGATGTGCCCGGGATGAAAATCGAGCGGGTGCTCGAGACGCTCGACCAATACATGTCGGGCGGCCATGCGGTGATCCGGCTCGACGGGCTGCGAGTGCCGGAAAGCGCCGTCCTCGGCCGGGTCGGCGAGGGGTTTCGTTATGCCCAGGTGCGGTTGGCTCCGGCGCGATTGACGCATTGCATGCGCTGGCTCGGGGCCGCCCGCCGCGCTCACGACATCGCCGCCGATTATGCCCGGCGCCGCACCGCTTTCGGAAAGCCGCTGGGCGAGCACGAAGGGATCGGCTTTATGCTCGCCGACAACGAGATGGATTTGCACACCTCACGCCTGGTGATCTGGCACGCCGCCTGGGTGCTCGACCAGGGCGCGCGCGGCGGCCATGAATTCGAGCATGGCCAAAGTGATCTGTTCGGAGGCGATCTGGCGCGTCGTCGATCGCAGCGTGCAGATCCTCGGCGGGCTCGGCATCACCGACGACACGATCGTCGCGCGCATGTTCCGCGAGGTCCGCCCGTTCCGCATCTATGACGGCCCCAGCGAAGTCCACCGCTGGTCGATCGCCCGCCGCATCCTCCGCTCGGGCTGATAATGCGCGGCGTGCTGCTATTTCTCGCGCACTCGATGTGGTCAAAACACAGCGGGGACTCTCTGTCCACAAAAGACGAGCGAGAAGTATTGTTCAATGAATTACGCGATTTCTGTCCATCATCCATTACTCCGGCATGCCTGCTAGAACGAGACCTTCATGAAATTTTTGGCGGGCGGCCAGCATAACCGGATGATTATGCGGATTGGCCTGCTCATTGTGGATGACGCGGGTAATGGTGTAGTTAGGAAAGTGATCGCTAAATTTTCGAAGCGTCGTGGCGGCCGCTTCTCTATCACAGTTGAGGGCGTGCGCACTAACAAGATGCAGGTTATTATACCAGACATTGTCACGCCCTTCGACGGATTGTTGCAGACATTTAATTGCCTCCACATAATTCCCAGCAACAAAGTAGGCTCGCCCCAGATACCAGTAAAACATAGGACGCGAGGGGTTGTTCGGGCGGCTGATCCGGATCGCGGTCTCGATCGGCTGCAGAGCCTCCAACGGCCTGCCGGTATAAATCAATTGTGCCCCTTGCTGGGCGTGAGCTAGCGCAAAATCCGGATTGAGCTCAACGGTCCGAGTAAATGCGGCGAGCGACGCCTCATGCTCTCCCTTAGCCCGATGAATAAGTCCGCTCGCGTAATACGCCGCAGCCAGCCCGGGAGCGATATCAAGGGCGCGCTGCACCGCACCTTCGGCCTCGGCGAGTTCTGCCGATCCGGCGTCGTTCCAGCGGTTTAAACAATCGCACATCACTACTTCGGCCAGGAAGCACCATGTCTCCGCCAGCCGGCGATCCTCGACGCCCACCGGGTTTTTTAAAGCCTTTCTCAGTAGCTGTCGGATCAGCAGCGAGTTGTCTGGGGTCATTACTTGAGTTTGAATCGCCCTCGCCTGTTCGATCAGATCGCCGGGATTAGAGTTGCTGTCATCGTCCATTTGCTGCCTCTACGGACTGGCTGCTGCGAGGTAGTCGCCCCATTATTTGGACTTATGATTTAGCTAAAGGTGCGGAAGCAACGAGTTATCCCATTGCTTCGCGCGACGAACTGAAGCGGAAGTGGGTCATTAAAATTGCGCGAGAAAGTCATGAACTCGTTGGCGTGCCGCGGTCACCGTCGAAGGGTCGCTGGAATTTGGCTGCAGCGAGGCGACAGCTCGCGCCAAAGTGGTTCTGTCAAACAGGTTAAGGAAGTCTCGCATAGTTTCTTGGGCGACAGGTTTATAACCGACGCTATCTAGCGCAGCTGCTAGATAACAGCGGTTGTACCAAACCGTCGGCAGCGCCGCGACCGACATCTTCAACCAACTGATTGCATTGTGCCAAAGGGTCTCTTGGAAATAAGCTCGACCTTCGCCCCAGTAAAAATATCCGGAAGCCGGATGGTTCGGACTGAGCTTCATCGCTCTATCCAGGGGTGCGTGAGCCTCGCTCTCTCTACCGAGAAGTATCTTTTGGTTGCCAAATTGAGCGTGGACACGAGCAAATCGGTTATCAAGGCTCCTTGCTGTCCTAAAGGCTCGCATTGCGCCGTGATGGTCTTTCTGCGCTCGGCAAATCAGGCCGCGCGCATGATACGCCAGCGCCGAGTTTCCCGCTTGCTGTACGGCATTTTGAGCGTCTGTTAGCTCTTTTTGTCGCTCGTTTTGATCCGCAGCGTTCCACCAGTTCAAATAATCGTTCATTAACACATTCGCCAATAAGGCGCTGGCTTCGGCCGCCCAAGGAGCAGCCGCACTTCCTGGCGAAAGGGCCAGCGCGCTTTGCAGGATCTGGCGGATAAAGAAGCTTGCTTCCGGCGAGACTACAGCGTTCGATATTAGGTCGCCTGTATCTGCGCTTAAGTGAGATGTCATGGCGTGCGCCATCTTTTGGTCTCCCATTGAAGTGCTGAACGCTGATTTAATTACGAACTCCGATTGGTCATCGCGCTGTCATGCCTGCGAGTTGCAGGCCCTCGTGAAATTTTTGCCGAACCGAGACGACAAGTTTGTTGTCGTTCGGCGTCGCTTTCTCGTCCGCTTCTACCTTCTGAAGCGTGTAGCCTGTAAACTTCGGGCGATTGTAAAACTCTTGTAAAACTCTTTTCGCCTCATCTGTTTGACCGTCGAGCGCGTAGGCGCTGACCAGATACAGCCGATTGAACCAATCGTCGGGTCGCAGCGCGACCGATTTTCTTAGCCACGAAATCGTTTCCCGATAATCGCCGGAGTAAAATCGCGCTCGTCCGATAATCCAGTAAAACCCGCCCAGTGACGGATCGCGCGGACTGAGTTTTATTGCTGTCTCAACCAACGCCGGCGCTTCAGCCGGTCTTCCGACTAGCGTGAGTTCATTGGCCTTTTCGGCGAGAGCGCGTGTTAGGCTCGGATCGAGCTCGAAGGCACGGGTGAAAGTTTCTAACGCCGCGTTGTGCTCGCCCTTCGCTCGGAGAACCAACCCTTCGGCATAATATACTTGGCCGATATTGGGGTCGATTGACTGAGCTTTGCGCACGGCGTCGTCGGCTTCTTTAAGTCCCGGTTTTCCTGCATTGTTCCATCGATGCACGTACTGCATCACCAGGATTTCGGCGAGCCAGCCCCAGGCTTCGGCCGATTGCGGGTCGCGTCGCACTGATTCTTCGAGGTAATTGCGGGCCTCTTGGCTGTGCTCCGGGGAGATCGAAGAAAAATAGATACTCATACCCCGGAAGCGCAGATCAACCGCGTCGGGGTTGCGGGCCTGCTCGTCCGTAAGGCGACGGCCCTCGGCTCTAATCAGTTGGATGTTCAGCGATGTCGCAATGCGCCCGGTGATTGCCTTTTCCAGTTCGATGAAGTCAGTAACTTCGTGGACAAACCTATCGGCCCAGACATGAGCCCCTGTCTGCGTATCGATAAGCTGGACGTTGGTCTCGATCTGGTTGCCGGCCCGCGTAATGCTACCTTCGAGCATATAGCGAACCCCGCATTCCTTGCCGACTTCGCGGGCATCGACCGGCCGGTCTTTGAAGGTAAAGGCGGTGTTACGCGCGATGACAAAGGTGCCTTTGAGCCGCGCCAAATCGGTTGTCAAATCGTCAGTAATGGCGTCGGCGACATAACCTTCAGTACGGTCGCTACTAAAATTGTTGAACGGCATGACAACAATTGAGGCGCGGGGCGGGAGTGGGTCGCCGCCGTGCCAGACATGCGGCGCCGCCATGCCAAACGCGACGGCTATGGCAAGGACGATGCCGATGACCCTTTGCCAGCGCGATTGTGGCGGAACCGCTGACCGGTACAGCCGATGAGCAGCGCCGATCAGTCGCCCTGTAAAGGTTGTGTCTGGCGGTTCCTGATCGTAATCGACCCGAAAAACACGAATTGGGTGATCGATGTTTTTGACTCGGCGATCACCCATGTCCGCGAACGACAGATCGGGGTAGCCTAATAACTGATCGTGGACACCGCGGGTAACGTAAATCCCTCCCGGTTCGGCCAAGCCTTCGAGCCGGGCCGCGATATTGATGCTGTTGCCGTGAATGTCGTGCTCACCGACGATGACGTCCCCGGTGTTGATGCCGATGCGAAGCTGGATGCGCTGAGCCTTCTCCGCCGGCTCAAGCTCGGCAAAACCGCGCTGAATATCGATGCCGCAACGCACCGCGTCGACGGCGCTGTCGAACTCGACCAGCATCCCGTCGCCCATGCTGCGCACGAATCGGCCGCCGTGCTTGGAAACGGCAGGTTCGACAATGGCGCTGACGTAATCGGCGAGCCGCAGATGGGTGCCTTGCTCGTCGGCACTCATCAATCGGCTGTAGCCGACGACATCGGCCAACAGCACTGCTGTCAGTCTGCGTTTAAGATGGACATCGTCCATCCCGGTCACCCAAGCGTGAAGCTATTATCCTTAAGTTTAGTTTAACACGCCTCGGTGACGTTGTCACGGAGGTAGACGCACCGCGTTGTCAATTGGGAATTCCGTCGCACAGGCTAGGCCACCGTCAGGCGGCGGCGGAGGTCGTCGCGGGCGTTGGATCGCGGCGGGGGAGGGGAGGGGGATCGGCGAGCGGGATCAAGCCCGGGTCGGTGTAAGGGCGATCGTCGCGCTCGACGCGGCGGCGGATCTTATGCAGGTAGAGGTAGAAGGCGGCGAGTTTGGTATGGGTTTCGATGATCTCGCCGAGCCGGCGCGGGTAGAAAGCGACCGGGTTTTCGCGCGGCAGGATCGACCGCCGGCTACGGCGCAATTTGCGGCGGAAATATCCGCCCTGCAGCGGATGCACGTTTTCCTGAATAAAAGTGAAGTAGAATTGCAGGATATGATTCAATAGCCGCACCGGCTTGATGCCGCTCGCCTTGGCGCGGCGGAAGATGGTCTCGATATGCTGTTCCGAATAATAGATGGCCCAGGCTTCACGGTAGACTTTTTGCCATTCTTGCGAGCTCATGACCGAGTGACCGGTCGTGACGTGCTCGAGATCGTATTTGTTCATGTCGGGGTCCATCCATACCCCGTCCGCATCAAGCGCCTTATGGTCGGCGGAGCCCGGCAATGGCGTTAAAATAAAAAATTCGAGAAGGTCGACCGGCAATTCCTGCTGCACGGTCCTGATGTCGCGCGCGATCCGCTCCGGCGTGTCACCGGGAAAACCGAGGATATAGCCGGCATAGGTGATGACCTGCTGTGCCCGCCAGGCGAGGAACATTTGGCGGTATTCGTGGACCCGGTTCTGTTTTTTCTTGGCCTGCAGCAGATTGTCAGGGTTGATGTTTTCGAGCCCGATAAAGACCCGCTTGCAGCCGGCGCGCGCTGCCTTCTCGACAAAACTCGGAATGCGGTGGCACAGAGTATCGACCTGGATGATAAATTGCAGGCGCAGCCCCTCGGTTTCGCGCATTTCGATCAGGCGGTCGAAAATCGCCTCCCAATTGCGGTTGCGCGCAAAATTGTCGTCGGTGATAAAAAACCGGAACACGCCTTGCGCCAGATTGGCGCGCACCAGCCGCTCGACATCATCGGCGTCGCGCCAGCGCGATTTGCGCCCTTGGACATTGATGATCGTACAAAAGCTGCATTGAAACGGGCAGCCGCGGCCGGCGTCGAAGGCGCCGATCGTCTCGCCATAACGGCGCACAATGTCGATCGGCAGAAACGGCGTCACCTGTTGCTGCAGGCCCGGCAGATCGTCCATGTAGTTGTAGATCGGCCGCAACCGGTCGGCGAGCGCGTCGGCGAACAATCCTTCGAGCCGGCCCTCGGCCTCGCCCGCAAAAAGGGTGACCCCGCTATCGAGCGCCTGCTGCAGGTCCGATGGCAGATCGGGCAGCATCGCCAGGCAGCCGGAGACGTGGAACCCGCCGATCGCGACCGCGATCCCGGCCTCCCGCAATCGCGCCGCCAGATCGATTGCCCGAGGGAATTGGTTCGACTGCACGCCGACAAAGCACACGATGCCGGCATCCGCCGCTTTGATCCTGCGGATGATTTGGCGGATCGGGATGACGGTGTGGCATTCGTCATAGGCGCGGATCTCGACCGCGACATCGGGGCCGAGCGCCCGCCGCTGGGCGATGTCGGAAGCAATTCCATACAGACAGGCGAGCGAATTCGACGGGATCCAAGATTTCCACCATTGGATCACATAGCCGTCATCGTCGTAATGCGACGGCTTTACTAATTCGACGACGAACCGGCGGTCCCCCAACGCACCCTCGCCCTGCAACATCGCTGCGCACCTATTACCCGTATTGCGATCTGCGGGGAAGGGCGCACTCGCCACTGTCGCTCGAAGCCCCTAAGCTATCATGCAGCAGCGATTGAGGAGACGGTGATGTTCGAAGGGTTTACGCGGACGGAAATCGACACGTCGGAGGCGCGGATCAATCTGCGGCATGGCGGCGACGGACCGCCGCTGTTGTTGCTGCATGGCAACCCGCTGACCCACGCTTCGTGGAGTAAGATTGCGCCCGATCTCGCTAAGCATTTTCATGTCGTTGCGGCTGATTTGCGCGGCTATGGCGACAGCGTCGGCCCCGAGGATGGCGGCGAGAACAATATCGACTACTCGTTTCGGGCGATGGCGCAGGACCAGGTCGAGGTCATGGAAAAGCTCGGTTATCGCGAATTCTTTGTCGCCGGGCATGACCGTGGCGCCCGCACCACCGCCCGCATGTGCCTCGACCATTCCGACCGGATCAAGCGCGCGGCATTGATCGACATCTTGCCGAATCACCACATCTGGACCCACACTTCGCGGGAATGGGCATTGCGTTCGTGGCATTGGTCTTTGATGGCCCAGCCTTACGACTTGCCGGAGCGGATGCTGGCCGGCATCCCGGCTCAATATTTCATGGAGAAGAAATTGTCGAAGCCCGGGCTCGGTCTCGGGTTTTTTGATCCCGAAGCGTTCGCCGAGTATGTCCGCTGTTTCAATTGGAAGACGATAAAAGGCTCATGCGCCGATTACCGGGCTTGCGCGACCTGCGATTTCGAGATGGACAAGGCCGATTTCGCGGCCGGGCGTAAGATCAGGGTTCCGCTGTTGGTGATCTGGGGCGCCAAAAGCCATACCGAGGGCGTTCACGGCGACGTGCTGGCGGTATGGCAACGGGATTATGCGACCGATGCCCGGGGTGGTGCCATCCCGTGCGGCCATTATGTGCCGGAAGAGGCTCCCGCCGACACATTGCGCTGGTTGATGCAGCATTTCACCGGCTGAGCGGAGGCGCCCGTCCGTCGGAGAGCGGATGGCGCCGAACCCTGAAGGTTGGCGACAGCGTTTTCTCGGGTTCGGTTTTCAACTAAACCCGCGCCATGTCATTGTTGAGATCGGTCGCCACGGTCGGCTCCTACACGCTGTTGAGCCGGGTCATGGGCTTTGTCCGCGATATCCTGACCGCGGCGTTGCTCGGCGCCGGGCCGGTCGCGGACGCTTTTTTTGTGGCGCAGCGCTTGCCAAACCTTTTTCGCAGCCTGTTTGCCGAGGGCGCCTTTAGTGCGGCGTTCGTTCCGCTATTTGCCGGGACTATGGCGCAGCAAGGCAAGGAGGCGGCGCGCCTCTTTGCCGAGGACGCGCTGGCGGTGTTGCTTACGGCATTGCTGGGTTTCGTTGTGCTCGGTGAAATCTTTATGCCCTCGGTCATGCGCCTGATAGCACCGGGGTTTAGCGACGATCCGGACAAGTTTGCGCTGGCGGTAGCACTCACCCGAATTACGTTCCCCTATCTTCTATTTATCGCGCTGGTCGCGTTGCAGGGTGGTGTCCTTAATTCGGTTGATCGTTTCGCTGCGGCGGCGGCGACCCCGATTTTGCTGAACCTGTTTTTGATCGCCGCATTGCTGATGATGCGGCGGTTCGGCTGGCATGACGGCCGGGCGCTCGCCTGGGCGATAACCGGGGCCGGGCTCGCCCAATTTCTGTGGCTGATGTTTTCCTGCGCTCGCGCCGGTCTGGCGCTGCGGCTCCCTTGGCCGCGCTTGACGCCAGAGGTACGGCGCACCTTGGCGATCATGGGGCCAGGCGCCGTCGGCGCCGGCGTCACCCAGGTCAATCTGTTGGTTTCCACCGCGCTTGCGTCATTTCTGCCGGGCGGCTCGGTGTCCTATCTCTATTACGCCGACCGGCTCAATCAATTACCGCTGGGGGTGGTCGGCATTGCCGTCGGCACCGCGATCCTCCCGCCATTGTCGCGGCACCTCAGGCTCGGCGAAGAGAGCGCCGCGGTCGCGACGCAAAATCGCGGCCTCGAACTGGCGTTGCTGCTGACCGTTCCGGCGGCCGTGGCGTTGGCGATACTAGCGCAGCCGATCCTCGCGGTTTTGTTTCAGCGCGGCGCATTCAGCCCGGCGGATACGGCGGCAACCGCGTCCGCATTGGCCGCCTACGCCACCGGCCTCCCGGCTTTCGTGCTGATCAAGGTGTTGGCGCCGGCGTTTTTCGCGCGGCACGACACTGCGACACCGGTCAAGGTTGCGATTACCGCGATGGCGGTCAACCTCGCCTTGACCTTGATCTTGATGCAGTTCTTGGCGCATGTCGGGATTGCGCTGGCGACGAGCTGCGCCGGATGGCTCAACGCGATTACATTGCTCGTGCTGCTGGTTAGGCGGGAGCATTTCGCACTCGATCGGCGGGCGCGGCGCAATTTGCCGCGGATCGCTGCATCGGCGGTTGGCATGGGCGTGATCTTGGCATTATTGCGCTCGGCCTTGACGCCGGCACTGGCGGCGGCGCCGATTATTCGGATCACGGCGCTTGTGGGTCTTTGTGGTGGGGGTCTAGGCGCCTTTGGGGTCCTCGCGCTCGCATTTGGGGTCGCCGACTGGCGCGTCTTATGGAGTCGTTTACGTCGGCAACCGGCTTGACCACCACCATTTCTCAGCGATAACACGCGCCATGAACCGTATTTTTTCCGGCGTCCAGCCGACCGGCAACCTGCATCTCGGCAACTATCTCGGCGCCATTCGCAATTGGGTGGCATTGCAGAACGACTTCGAGTGCATCTTTTGCATCGTCGATCTCCACGCGCTGACCCTGCCGCAAGACCCGGACGAATTGCGCGCCTCGACGCGCGAGGTGACCGCGGCTTACATCGCTGCCGGGATCGATCCCGAGCGCTGCATCATCTTCAATCAAAGCATGGTTCCGGCACATGCCGAACTGGCTTGGCTGCTCGCCTGTCTGACCCCGCTCGGCTGGCTCAACCGGATGACCCAGTTCAAGGAAAAGGCCGGCAAACAGCGCGAAATGGCGGGGCTCGGCCTCTACGCCTATCCGGTGCTGATGGCTGCCGACATCCTCGTCTACAAGGCGACCCACGTTCCGGTCGGCGAAGACCAGAAACAGCACCTCGAACTCGCGCGCGACATCGCCGGCGCTTTCAACCGCCGCTACGACCGCGACTTTTTCCCGTTGCCCGAGCCGCAGATCTTTGGCGCCGCGACGCGGGTCATGAGCCTGCGCGACGGCACCAAGAAGATGTCGAAATCCGATACTTCGGATTATTCGCGCATCAACATGACCGACGATGCCGAAGCAATCACTCTGAAGATCCGCCGCGCCAAGACCGATCCCGAGCCACTGCCCGCGACGATCATCGATCTCGAGCGCCGGCCTGAGGCCGACAATCTGATCGGCATCTACGCCGCGCTCGCCGGCCAATCGCGCGAGGATGCGCTCGCTCATTTTGCCGGGCGCAATTTCTCGGAGTTCAAGGAGGCGCTGTCGGCGCTTTCGGTCGATGTCCTCGGACGAATCGGCGGCGAGATGCGCCGGCTGATGGCCGATCCCGCCTATATCGACCAGGTATTGCGCCATGGCGCCGAGCGCGCCCGCGCGATCGCCGAGCCGGTATTGCGCGAGGCCCAACAAATCAGCGGATTGCTAAGGCCTTGAGCCGAGGCGTTGAGCATGGGCCGAGACACGTGGAAAGGCCGCTTAGACGGCGCGCTATCGCTCCGTTGAGAGGAGCCTTGGGGTTGAATCGCTGAAGGCCTCCTCCCATGCTAGTGAACAGCTTGCGTTAACCTGCATTCGTGGAGCTCCCGATGTTTATTCAGACCGAGCAGACGCCAAATCCGGCGACCCTGAAGTTTCTTCCCGGGTGCACCGTGATGACGAAAGGCACCGCCAATTTTACCGATGCGACGACGACGGGGGTGTCGCCCTTGGCCGAGCGGTTGTTTTCTTTGCCCGAGGTCGGCGGCGTCTTTTTCGGCAGCGACTTCATCACCGTCACCAAACAGGATGAGGGTGACTGGTATCATCTGAAGCCGGCAATTCTTGCTCTGATTATGGAGCATTTTACGACTGGTCGTCCGGTGATGCTCACCGAAACCAGCCAATCCACCGAGTCGGAAGCCGAAGAGGAAGACGACGAGGTCGTCGCTCAGATCAAGGAACTGCTCGAAACCCGGGTGCGCCCGGCGGTTGCGCAGGATGGCGGTGACATCATCTTTTATGATTTTTCGGATGGCGTCGTTTACCTGCATATGCAGGGGTCATGCTCGGGCTGCCCGAGTTCGACAGCGACATTGAAAGCTGGTATCGAAAACATGCTGCGTCACTACATCCCCGAAGTGGTCGAGGTTCGCGCGGTCTGACCGACGCTCCCGGACATTGCTCGGCGGCGGCCACTCCACTTATCCTTGCACTGGACTCGGCCGGGAGCGCCTGCGCTGCGGCCGTTGCAGATGGGAAGAGGCTGCTGGCTGTAGGGCATCACGAGATGATGCACGGCCAGGCCGAGGCTTTACTGCCGATAATCGACGATGTCGTGCGAGAGGCCGGACTAACCGCCTCAGCTCTCGACATTGTGGCGGTGACGACCGGGCCCGGCAGCTTTACCGGTATACGGGTCGGCATTGCGGCGGCGCGCGGAATCGCTCTCGCAGGTGATTTGCCGCTTATCGGCATCACGAGCTTTGACGCCGTCGCCGAGACCGTGTCGAACGACGCGCGCGCCGGGCGTAGTCTACTTGTCGCTCTCGAAAGCCGCCGCGCGGATTTGTACGTGCAATTCTTCGATCCGATAGGGCAGCCGCTCTCCCCGCCCGCGGCAATCCTGCCCGAGGCGCTTAGCGCGGCCGTTGCTACCGTAACGGCCGATCCGATTGTCATCGCCGGCGACGCCGCGCTCCGCGCCGCGGCGGCACTTCACGGAAGTTGCGAGGCGGCTATCGCCAAGGTCGCGTCCGTACCGGTCACCGGCGTGTTGGGCGCGGCGCTGCGGCGTTGGGAGCGCGGTGAGGTGGACCCGGTGCGGCCGCTTTATTTGCGACCGCCGGATGTTACTGTGGCCAAGGGTCTGCCCCCGCTTTTTTCGCAATGATCCGCCTCGAGCCGCTGTCGCCGATATCGATCAAAGTATTCGGGACGCTGCTCTCTGACCTGCATCGCACCTGTTTTCCTGACGATCCTTGGTCGTCGCGGGCTTTCACCGGGCTTGGGGCGATGGCTGGTGTTTTCGGCCAAATCGCATGGGAGGAGTCCGGCCCGGCTGGGCTGGCGCTTGCCCAGGGCCTCGGCGACGAATGCGAGATATTGACACTCGGGGTTATTCCTGCACGCCGCCGATCGGGTATCGGGTCGGCTCTGCTGGCTGCGATTGTGGCGGAGGCGCGAGGCCGAAGGGTGCGATCGCTGTTTCTTGAAGTAGCGGAGGACAACAGTGCCGCCCGCGCGCTGTATGCCACCAACGGCTTTGTACAAATCGGGCGTCGCGCCAATTACTACCGTCGTTTATCGGGCCTTGTCGATGCCTTGGTGCTGCGTCTCTTACTGTCGTCTTAAGTTGACCAGGGGCTACATTAGCCGATCATCCGTGTGATGAATTGATCATTGGGCCAGATGCGAGATGGCAAGAATTGGGCGGGAAGGTGATTGCCCCGCCTCCGGTTGTTACTTATATTTAAGAGGAGGTTTAGCGCAGGACCCGAGAAATGAACAACTCCGATCAAAACAGCGATTTGCTGGCATTGACGACAGAAATCGTCGCTGCCCACGTATCCAACAATACAGTTGCAGTCGGTGATTTGCCGGTGCTTATCAACCAAGTGTATCATTCGTTAGCAAATATCGGCAGTGTACCGGCGTCCCCGGTGGACCGCCCGCAACCGGCTGTGCCTCTGAAAAAATCAGTCCATGCCGATTACATTGTCTGTCTTGAAGACGGCAAGAAGTTGAAAATGCTCAAGCGCCATTTGAAGACGGCATACAATATGACGCCGGAAGCTTATCGCGAGCGTTGGGGATTAGCTGCGGATTATCCAATGGTGGCGCCAAACTACGCGCGCCAGCGTAGCCGGTTGGCAAAGGAGATCGGTCTCGGGACGCGGGCACGCCGCCAACGGGCTTGAACGGGTGCGAGGCCGCGCAGGCAACCTCGCGATCTTCGTCCGTAGCGCCATCCGATCGTAGGCTCGCGTTAAGGTTTGCGCTATTGTACGGATTAACCCCGATGACGGAGACGCGATGATCTCGCGGCTGGAGCAACTCTGCCTCGATAAGGGGCTCAAGATGACCGAGCAACGGCGGGTTATCGCGCGCGTCTTGTCCGAATCGGCAGATCATCCCGACGTCGAACAGGTTTATCGTCGAGCTACCGCGATCGACCCGCATATCAGCATCGCAACCGTTTATCGTACCGTGCGTCTGTTCGAAGAGGCCAACATTCTGGCGCGTCACGATTTTGGCGATGGGCGCTCGCGCTATGAAGAAATGCCAAGCGCACATCACGATCATCTGATCGACCTGCAGTCGGGTCAAGTTATCGAATTTCATAACGAAGAGATTGAAAAGCTCCAGGAGGCCGTCGCCGATAAACTTGGTTTTGAGCTCGTCGGTCATCGGCTTGAGCTCTACGCTGTTCCGCGAGGCGCCAAGGTTCGGGGCGGTATGGAATGAGCATTAGGCTAGGGCGCGCCGGGGTCTGGCGTGCGCACTCTTTGGCAGTTTTGAGGCCTTTGGTGCTACTAAAGCCCTTGATGCTTTTGCAGCTAAAAGCCCGGAACGCCGGGCGATCCTCCAGCCGCGGCCCCACGGCGTGATCGAAAGCGCCATCATTAACTCGGGTAATCCGCTGGCCGGCGCCCCGGGGGGCCCGCGAATAACCCCAATCGTCAACATTCGCTCAGGCCCGCTGCAAGTTCGATTGGCGGAGAGCGAAGCCGATATCGATGCGGCCCAGGCGCTGCGTTATCGTGTGTTTTACGAGGCGCTTGGTGCGCGCGCAGCGGTTGAAGCCGAGCGTCGGCGCCGCGACTTCGACCGCTTTGATGTACGCTGCGACCATCTATTGGTGCTTGATCACAGCCGCGGAACCGGGCCCGAAATCGTGGTTGGCACCTACCGCTTGATCCGTCGCGAGGCCGCTTCCCGCCTCGGCGGTTTTTATTCGGCCGGTGAGTTCGAGATCGCGCGGCTGATTGCCTATCCCGGCGAAATCCTCGAACTCGGGCGTTCTTGCGTTGATAGTGCTTATCGCCAGCGATCAGCGGCGCAATTGTTGTGGAGCGGGATCGCGGCCTATGTATTTCACTACAACATCGACTTGATGTTCGGCTGCGCCAGTCTGCCCGGTACCGACCCGGACAGCTTGGCCGTGCCGCTATCCTATCTTTACCACTATCATCTCGCGGCGCCGTCGCTGAGGCCACAGGCGCTGCCTGATCGCTACATCGACATGCGCCGTTTGCCGCCTGCCGTTCTCGATCCGGCGCGTACACTCTCCGGCCTGCCGCCGCTGATCAAGGGTTATCTGAGGCTCGGCGGCTTTGTCGGTGACGGCGCCGTGATCGACTATGATTTCAATACGACCGATGTTTGCATCGTGGTGAAGACGGACCTCGTGACCGAAAAGTACTCGCGCCACTACGTACGACAGGCAAAAGATTCCAAGAATGGTTTGGTGAGAGCCGCATGGGCGTCCTGACGGTATGGGTTCGCCGACGCTGAGGCTCGCGCGGCTCGCGCTGTATCTTTTCTGGACCCTGAGCCTGATGCCGGTGCAGGGGGTCGGGTTGGCGCTTTGCCGGCCCTGGACGCGCACACTGCCGGCCTTTTATCACCGCTGGTGCTGCCGTATTCTTGGATTTCGCGTACGCGTCATCGGATCGCCGGCGAACAGCCGGCCGGCACTATTCGTATCGAACCATATCTCCTACACCGATATCACCGTCCTCGGATCGCTGATCCCAGGTTCGTTTGTTGCCAAAGCGGAAGTAGCCGGTTGGCCGCTTTTCGGCTGGCTCGCCAAGCTCCAACGTACCGTCTTTGTCGATCGCCGGGTCCGCAGCACCGTATCTCAGCGCGATAAGATAACAGCGCGACTGGCGGCGGGTGACGCCCTTATACTGTTTCCGGAAGGCACTAGCAGTGACGGCAACCGCGTCCTGCCGTTTAGGAGCGCGTTGTTCAGCGCCGCCGAGACGATGCAGCGAATTGAGCCGGTCGTGATCCAGCCGGTTTCGATTGCCTATACGAAACTCGACGGAATCCCGCTCGGTCGTCTGCTGCGCCCGTATTTCGCCTGGTACGGAACAACCGAACTGACCCCCCATCTATGGAGCATGATCGGGCTCGGAACCGTCGAGGTGGTGGTCGAGTTTCACCCGACGACTTATTTTGCCGATTGCGGGTCACGAAAGGCATTGGCCCGGTATTGCCACGGACGGGTCGCCGGCGGCTTGGCCGCGGCACTTTCAGGCCGGCCACAACCCGTACCGCAACCGCCAGCTGCTGCGCCCGGACAAACTCCCGCCATGGCGCGGGCTCTGCCTCATTAATCGGTGTTTCTTCATGGGTGAGAGGGTACGGGGTGTGACAAAGACCGTATTCATCGTGACATATGGCTGTCAAATGAATGTTTACGATTCCCAGCGTATGATGGAATTGCTAGAATCTATTGGATTTAGACCTACAGAAACACCTGATAATGCTGATCTTGTCATTCTAAATACTTGCCATATACGCGAAAAAGCGTCGGAAAAAGTGTTCTCGGAACTTGGCAGATTCCGGCAGATAAAATCGCGAAAGGCGCGCCGTGGCGGCGGCAACATGCTGATCGCGGTCACCGGCTGCGTCGCTCAGGCCGAGGGCGACGAAATCCGTCGACGGGCACCTTTTGTCGATCTGGTTTTTGGCCCCCAGACCTACCACCGGCTGCCAGAAATGGTTGAGCAGGCGGCGCGAGCCGACGGTGCCGGAATTATTGACACCAGTTTCCCCGAGGAACCCAAATTCGATCATTTGCCGCAGTCGCGGCCGGGTCAGGGGGTCACGGCTTTTCTGACGGTGCAGGAGGGGTGCGATAAATTTTGCACCTTCTGCGTCGTCCCCTATACGCGGGGCGCCGAATATTCACGTCCGGCAGCGAAAGTTCTAGAGGAGGCGCGGCAACTCGTTGCCGGCGGCGCCCGCGAGATCACGCTGCTCGGCCAAAATGTCAACGCCTACCATGGCGAGGGGCCGACCGGCCACGAGTGGGGTTTGGGACGTCTGATTCAGGCGCTCGCCGCATTATCCGGGCTCGACCGCGTCCGCTACACCACTTCTCACCCGCGTGATGTCGATGACGAGCTGATCGCAGCGCATCGCGATGTGCCTCAGCTGATGCCGTTTCTGCATTTGCCGGTGCAAAGCGGCTCCGATCCCGTGCTGACGGCGATGAACCGACGCCATACCGCGCACGACTACCGGCGCATTGTTGATCGGCTGCGTGCCGCGCGACCCGATCTGGCGTTGTCCACCGATCTGATCGTCGGGTTTCCTGGCGAAACCGACGAGGACTTCCGCGCCACGCTCGATCTGGTCGACGAAGTCTCTTTCGCCCAGGCGTTTTCGTTCAAATACTCGCCGAGACCCGGTACCCCGGCGGCCTCAGCCGCAACACAGGTGGCGGACACGGTCAAAATTGAGCGGCTTGCTCAACTGCAGGAAACGCTGGCGCGGCAGCAACGCGCGTTCAACCAAGCCTGCATCGGCCGGATGTTGCCGGTGTTGCTTGAAAAGCCCGGCCGCCACCCCGGCCAGCTTGTCGGGCGCAGTCCGTATCTGCAGAGTGTTCATCTTACAGCCGAATGCTCAGCCGTCGGCGATATTGTCCCGGTGAAGATCGTAGCCGCTACCCAAAACAGTTTGACGGGGGCACGCGCCGCATGACGGCGCTTCCAGCGGACGGCGCAGCCGGCGCTTTGGCCGAGGGGCGCACCCAGCTCGAATTCGACGACAATCTGCTGCTTCCGTCGCTTTACGGCGAGCGCGATCAGCATCTCGAACGAGTCGAGCGTCAGCTCGGGGTGTCGCTGGTCACCCGCGGGAATCGGCTGGCGATTTCCGGCCCACCTTCGGCGACCGAAGCAGCCCATCTGGCGCTTACCCGCCTGTATGATCGGCTCAAACAGGGCCAGGACATTGATCTGCCGGTTGTCGAAGCCGCCCTGCGGCTGGCGCAAGCCGAGATCGGCGACCGCAGCCTGAGCCTATGGCAGGAAGACCCGGGCTTCCGCACGCGCAAGCGGCGGATAGCGGCCCGTACGCCGGGGCAAGCGGCCTATATCAAGGCCCTGCGCGAGCATGAGCTTGTCTTTGGCCTCGGGCCAGCCGGAACCGGCAAGACTTATCTCGCGGTCGCGGCCGCAGTCGATCTGTTGATGACCGGCCAGGTTGAGCGCATCATTCTGTCGCGTCCCGCGGTCGAGGCCGGAGAGCGCCTCGGTTTCTTACCGGGCGATTTGCGCGACAAGGTGGATCCCTATCTGCGCCCGCTGTTCGACGCACTCAATGATATGCTGCCGGCTGACCAGCTCGCCCGGCGCCTCGGCACGGGGGAGATCGAGGTGGCGCCGCTCGCATTTATGCGCGGCCGCACTCTGTCGCGCGCCTTTGTCATCCTCGACGAGGCCCAGAACACAACACCGATGCAGATGAAGATGTTTCTGACCCGGCTCGGCGAGGGCTCGCGCATGGTCGTGACCGGCGACCCGAGCCAAATCGATTTGCCGCCGGCGACCCGCTCGGGTCTGACCGAGGCGCTCGAAACCTTAATCGGCGTGGAGGGGATCGCCGTTGTCCGCTTCTCCGATCGCGACGTCGTGCGTCATGATCTCGTTGCCCGCATCGTGCGCGCTTACGAGGCCCGTGAGCGCGTGACACATGCTTCGCCGTGACCGGGTCGAACGCCGAGATCGAGGTCATTTCGCTTTGCGCCGCGTGGAACCGCTTACTTCCGGATGCCGAGGATTTGGCGTGCCGAGTGGCCCTACAGGCGCTGGTGCGGGGCGCATCCAAAGCGGTGTTCGCGCTGACAGAGCAGGTCGAGTTGAGCATCATTCTGGCCGATGATGCCGAACAGCGGCGGCTCAATCGTGATTGGCGGGGAGTCGACCGCTCGACCAATGTTCTCGCATTTCCGGGTTGGACCCCAGGAGCTCTGGCGCTGTCGGGCGCCCCGTTGCTGCTCGGGGACATAGTGCTTGCTTTCGAGACCGTCGCGCATGAGGCCGACGAGCAAGACAAGACCTTAGCCGACCATTTCGGTCATCTGATCGTGCATGGCGTGCTACATTTGCTCGGCTACGATCATGCGAGCGACATGGAAGCTGTCGAGATGGAGCGATTGGAAACGTCCATATTGGCTGAATTGGGGGTAGCAGATCCCTATCGCGGCACCATGTGAGAATTAACGACTTAATCGACTTCTCAATGAGCGTTTCCGAGCCGCCTGAAAGTAGCGGCCAGCCCGACCGAGACCGGGCTTTTACACCCTTGCGCAGCCTGATGCGGCTAATCCGTCGGCAGCGCAATGGTGAGAGTCTGCGTGAAACCATCGACGAAATGATCGAGGAGCAGCCGCCGGAGGGCTCCAATTCGCTCGGAGCACATGAGCGGGTGCTGATCGGCAATATTCTGAAGGGCCATGATCGCACCGCCGCCGATGTGATGGTCCCGCGCATCGACATCGTCGCGCTGGATGTGGAGACGCCGTTCCCCGAAGTTGTTAAATGCATGATCGAGCAGGAACACTCTCGCGTGCCGGTGTATCGTGAGACGCTCGACGATGTGATCGGTTTTATTCATGTAAAAGATATTCTCCCTCCGGTTGCAGAGCGCCGCGAGACTAAACTGGCGCCGATTTTGCGCAAATTGCTGTTCGTGGCGCCATCGGTGCCGATCCTTGAGCTTTTGGTGCAGATGCGTCAGGCGCGTACCCACATCGCGATGGTGGTTGACGAATTCGGGGGCATCGACGGGCTGGTGACGATTGAAGATCTTATCGAGGAAATCGTTGGGGAAATCGAGGACGAGCACGACGAGGCTGATAGCCCAAACCTTATCGAGCGCGCCGACGGAAGCTTGATCGCCGATGCCCGAACCCCGATCCAAACGCTCGAAGAGCGCCAGGGGATCCAGCTGCGTCCGGACGACGGCCAGGAAGAGGTCGACACCCTGGGCGGTCTCGTTTCGACCTTAGCCGGACGCGTCCCCAAGCGCGGCGAGGTCATCGCCCATCCATCCGGCGTCGAATTCGAGGTGCTGGAAGCCGATCCGCGGCACATTAAGCGCTTGCGCGTGCGCCGCCTTCCGCAGGCGAGCGGGGCTATCGGCGACGGCAGCGCCTAACCCCGCAAAATAGTGCCTGACTCCGTAATCTACCGCATCCGGCCGGGCTCTCGCGTCGACACACCGCTGTGCCGGCTTGCTCAAGACGTCGCGGCGCTGACCGGCTGGCGCCGCTACTGTCTCGCTTTTCTGCTCGGCGTCGCCGCCGCGGCAACAATGCCGCCCTTTGACATGACTCCGCTGTTGGCGATCGCCTTCCCCGGCTTGTTGTGGCTCGATGATGGCAGCGCCACTGCAGGCGCATCTTTTCGCTTGGGCTGGGTCTTCGGGTTCGGCTTTTTCCTTGCTGGACTTTACTGGATCGCCGCAGCGCTGTTTGTCGATATCGAGCGCTTCTGGTGGCTGGTCCCGTTCGCCGCGGCTGGCTTGCCGGCCGGATTTGCGATTTATGTTGGCTTGGCGTTGCTCGCGACAAGCCTCCTTGCCCGATGCCTGCATCTGCCTCCGCCCGCCCGGGTTTTCGTTTTTGCTATCGCATGGAGTATCGCTGAATGGGCGCGTGGCCATGCCTTTACCGGCCTTCCTTGGAACCTGATTGGCTACGCCTGGTCCGGCGGCTTTCCGGGAGCAATCGTCGTATTGCAGAGCGTCGCCGTGGTTGGGATCTACGGTCTCAGCTTCATAACAGTCCTGGCTGCGTCTTTATTGGCTCTGCTCGGTAGCCCCCGAACGCGACCGATGGCGACGGCACGGCGCTGGGCCCCGGCGATCGCGGCCGGTCTGCTGATCCTGGCGCCGGCAACAGGCGGTGCGATCCGGCTCGCCATGACCCCGACGGTACTGACGGACACCTGGTTGCGCCTGGTGCAGCCCTCGATCCCACAAAGCTTGAAATGGCAGCCTGCTGCCGAACAGAACAATTTCCGCCGTCTGATCGATCTGAGCGCGGCGGCCAGTCGCGACCGCTTGAACGCGATCCTGTGGCCCGAAGCGGCGACACCCTTTCTGCTCGGCCGCGATAAGCCGGCGCGTGATGCCCTTGCGGCGATCGTCCCCAAAGGGGGCTATCTGATTACCGGCGTGCTGCGCGCGAACCCGCCGCCAGACCGGATTGAAGAACTCTGGAACAGCATCGAGGTACTGAACGATCAAGGCGACATTGTCGCCCATTATGACAAGGCGAACCTCGTCCCATTTGGCGAATACGTGCCGTTTCGCAATCTGTTGCCGATTACCAAGGTCACCTCCGGCACGATGGATTTGAGCGCGGGTGTCGGACCACAGACGATCGATCTCCCCGGTCTTCCGGCTTTCGCGCCGCTGATTTGCTACGAAGCGATCTTCCCGGGCGCGATTGTCGACGAGGGCAATCGACCGGCTTGGCTCCTGAACGTCACGAACGACGCCTGGTACGGGCATACCTCCGGGCCGTATCAACATTTTGCGATTGCCCGCACGCGCGCCGTGGAGGAAGGGCTGCCCTTGGTCCGCGTCGCCAACAATGGCATCAGCGCTGTTGTCGACCCGGTCGGCCGGGTGCTAGCGCGCACCAATCTTGACGCCATCGGCTATATCGACAATGCGCTACCGGTCCGCGTGTCGCGCACCCCCTATGCCTGGGCCGGAAACTGGATGTTTCTGGGATTGCTGATTCTCGCAGCGATTCCGGTGGTGCTCCGCTTGCGGTGAGGTTCTTTTACCGCTTCAGGTTGCATAGGATTATTAAAAGTTGAAGCTTCAGCTTGACTAGGGATGGGCGGACATTCTAAAAAGCTAACGAATTGTTATCGGGAAAGTGGTCCTCCCCAGTGGCGATGCAGCAGCAGACCCGTCGGCCCGGCCGCCAGAAGGGCGACAAGCCGAACCCGATTGATGTCCATGTTGGCTCGCGGGTGCGGTTGCGACGGAATATGCTCGGCCTCAGCCAGGAAAAGCTCGGCGAAGCCATTGGGTTGACGTTTCAGCAGGTTCAGAAATACGAGCGAGGCGCCAATCGAATTGGCGCTAGCCGGCTGCATGATCTAAGCCGGGTACTCGATGTCCCGGTTTCGTTTTTCTTCGACGACATGGACCCGGTGCGAGCGCCGGCAATTCCGGCGGGCTTTGCCGAACCACCCGCCGAGGCGTTTGATTCCGATCCGTTGCGTAAACGCGAAACGGTCGAGTTGATCAGCGCTTATTACCGGATCGACGATCCAACCGTCCGCCGCCGGCTCTTCGAACTTGCCAAAGCGCTCGCCGCTAACGAACGTCCGTCGGAAAAATAAGCTGCCATTTCCGATCGCGAAGCTCGCGAACAAACCTCTGCGATGAGAATGGGGGGTTGACGCTCGCCCCGCGAGACTGCATCAACGGCGCGGCGGCAGTCTCAAGTTCTCATCGCCCAGGAAGGGGTAAGCCCTTGGCCAAACAGAATTTTGTCTTCACGAGCGAATCGGTCTCGGAAGGTCATCCCGATAAAATCTGCGACCGTATTTCCGACGCGATTGTCGACACCTATCTCGCTGCCGAACCTGAAGCGCGCTGTGGTGTCGAGACCTTGGTCACGACCAATCGCGTTGTTCTCGCCGGTGAAGTGCGCGGGCCGGCCGCAATTACCGGCGAGCAGCTGATCGAAGTGGCGCGCCAGGCGATCCGCGATATCGGCTACGAGCAAGAAAACTTTCATTGGCAGCGGGCGGCGATCAAGTGCCACATCCACGGTCAGTCGGCGAATATCGCGCAAGGCGTCGATGCCTCGGGCAATAAGGACGAGGGCGCCGGCGACCAGGGCATGATGTTCGGCTATGCATGCAACGAGACCCCGGCCTTGATGCCGGCGCCGATCTTTTATGCCCATGCGATGCTGCGCGCATTGTCCGAGGCGCGCCATGCCGGCAAGACGCCGCTTCTAGGTCCCGATGCCAAGAGCCAGGTTACGTTGCAATACGAGGCTGGTAAGCCGGTGCGAGCGACCAAGGTCGTCGTCTCGATTCAGCATTCCGACCGGATCGACCAGGACGAGGTCCGCGAAATCATCCGCCCTTATGTTCTATCAACTCTGCCTGATGGCTGGATGTGCGACGAGGAGCACTTTCTCGTCAACCCGACGGGCGTTTTTGTGATCGGCGGGCCCGATGGCGATGCCGGCGTTACCGGCCGCAAAATCATCGTCGACACCTATGGCGGTGCCGCTCCACATGGCGGCGGCGCGTTCTCCGGCAAGGACCCAACTAAAGTGGACCGCTCGGCCGCCTATGCGGCGCGATATCTCGCCAAGAACGTGGTCGGCGCCGGACTGGCTGAGCGCTGCATAATCCAAGTCGCGTATGCGATCGGCGTCGCCAAGCCGCTGTCGTTTTACGTCGATACCCAAGGTGCCGTCGACGAGGACAAGCTAGGGCATATTTTGCAAGAGCTGATGGATCTGTCGCCGCGCGGCATCCGCACCCATCTCGGGCTTAACAAGCCGATTTATACGCGCACGTCATCCTATGGGCATTTTGGGCGCACCCCTGATCCCGACGGCGGCTTTTCGTGGGAGAAGCTTGATCTCGTTGACGAATTGCGCCGCGCCTTTTGATTTTTCGGCGGACAAGGGATCTACCCTCACCAACTTTACGGGCGCAAGCGCGGGCGCCCATTGCGCGCGGCGCAGCAAGTCCTGGTTGAAGAATTGCTGCCGCGATTGGCAATCGAGTTGCCGGAGTCGGGCGAGGTCGATCCGACCCGGTTGTTCGCTGGCTCGGTCCAATCGATCTGGCTCGAAATCGGCTTTGGCGCCGGCGAGCACCTGGCAGCCCAGGCCGAAGCCCACCGCGATTGCGGCTTCATGGGTTGCGAGGTCTTCGAAAACGGGATCGCCAAACTGCTCGGCGACATCGAACGGCGGCGACTGACCAATATCCGCCTTTTCCCCGACGACGCGCGCCCGCTGATCGCAGCATTGGCGCCGGCCTCAATCGACCGAGTCTTTATTCTGTTTCCCGACCCTTGGCCAAAAGCGCGGCACCACAAGCGCCGGGTTGTCTCGAACGAGACCCTCGACCAGTTGGCGCGGATCATGACCGACGGGGCCGAGATGCGCCTCGCTACCGACGATGCCGGCTATTTCGCGTGGATGCTGGGACGGATCACCGGCCATCCGGCTTTCGAGTGGCTGGCGCGGCGACCTAGCGACTGGCTGGTGCGGCCGGTGGATTGGCCGCCCACCCGTTACGAAGAAAAAGCGCGCGCCGCCGGTCGTGTGCCGTTGTTCTTGCGCGCCCGCCGCCGGCCAAGAGGATAAGGACCGACAGCCGCCAGGAAACGAAAAATTAATCACCTTCTGTTCTCATTTCCCTGCGAGACATTCGGCGTCGGTGCGGTGCTTGACCATATCCGTGCGGCGCGCCTATATGGGGCCGTGCCGGCCGGATGGCAGAGTGGTTATGCAGAGGACTGCAAATCCTCGTACAGCGGTTCGATTCCGCTTCCGGCCTCCAGGAGGGAAATTGCGCCGGCCCCGGAGGGCCTCTGATCCCCGGTAGCTCAGTTGGTAGAGCAAGCGGCTGTTAACCGCTGGGTCGCTGGTTCGAGTCCGGCCCGGGGAGCCATTTCGCAATAGGCCGTGGACCGATCACCGCGGCCTTTTTACTCTTGACCGATTATCAAAATCGATCGGCGAGGGGATCCGAGCAATGGACCATCCCGACCCGAACTAACCGGCCGGCAGGCTCGAACTACGCTCGACGTGCCGAACCTAATCGTGGCCCCGACCGCCGCCGGGTATTCTCTATACGGTTGATTGCGGCACGGATTGCGGCGATGCGCACGGTCTTGACGCGATAGAGGCGCTGCGGTCGTCCTTTTCGGCGGGGGCTTCCCAGGGTAGGCTCTCCTCGGTGACAAGACCGCGATGGGGAGGACGACTTGAAGCGCAGCACCGAGCGAATCCTGACCACCCATGTTGGCAGCCTACCGCGGCCGCCCGACTTGCTGGCGATGATCCAGGCCAAGGAGCAGGGGGCGGCATTCGACCCAGCGGCCTTCGCAGCGCGCGTCACGACTGCCGTTGCCGAAATCGTCGAAAAGCAGGCGGCGAGCGGCATCGACATTGTCGCCGACGGCGAGATGGGGCGGTTCGGCTTTATCCCCTATGTCAATGAGCGCCTCGCCGGGATTGAGCCGCGGCCGAATTCCAGCCGCACCGGTGGTTGGGCCAACTCGCGCGAGTATCTCGCCTTTCCGGAATACTACCAGTGGGCGGCGCAAATGCCCGGCGCGGCGGGACGCGCGCCGCCGATGCAATGGGTTTGCACCGGACCGGTGTCCTATCGCGGCCATGACGCTTTGGCGCGCGACATCGACAATCTCAAGGCCGCGCTGGCGCATGTTCCGCATCAGGAAGCGTTTATGCCGGCAGTATCGCCGACCAATCTCGCGAATTGGAACGCCAACGAATATTACAAGACTGATGAAGAATTTCGAGCCGCCCTCGCCGAAGCCTTGCACGAGGAATACCGCGCCATCGTTGATGCCGGGCTTATTCTGCAGATCGACGATCCGCAGTTGGCGAGCCACTGGGCGATGCATCCCGAGATCGACGTCGAGCAATGCCGCAAATGGGCCAGCGCTAGTGTCGAATTGCTAAATCACGCGCTCAACGGCATTCCATCCGAACGCATCCGCTATCACACTTGCTACAGCATCAACATGGGGCCGCGCGTCCACGACATCGAATTGCGGCACATCGTCGATATCATGTTGCGGGTTGAGGCCGGCGGCTATTCATTTGAGGCCGCCAACCCGCGCCATGAGCACGAATGGCGGGTTTGGGAAACGGTCAGGCTGCCCGAGGGCAAAGTGTTGATCCCCGGCGTCATCACCCACGCCTCGAACCTGGTCGAGCATCCGGAGGCCATCGCCCAGCGGATCGGCCGCTTTGCCAAGGTCGTCGGCCGCGAGAATGTCATCGCCGGCGCCGATTGCGGCTTTGCCAGTTTCTCGACTTCGTGCGAAGTCCATCCAAGCGTCGTCTGGACCAAGCTTGCGGCGCTCGGCGAGGGCGCCAGATTGGCAACACAACAGTTGTGGGGTCGCGCCTGATACGCCGGCAGTCCCGCGACCGGCTTAGCCGCGGGCGCGGAAGGTGGTTACCACGTCGGTGCCGATCCTTTCGCTGGTGATCCGCTCGAAGCGGGGAGCATCAGCCAGCACACCCAGACCAAACTCGCCTACCGCCGACATTCCGTCGGCGCCGATCAGCAGCGGCGCGTGCAGCCAGACGAGACGATCGACCAGACCCAGCCGCAGTAGCGCGGCGGCGAGGCTGGCGCCGCCTTCGACCAATAGTCTCGTCAGCCCATATCGGCCCAGCGCTTGAAGGGCATCGGCAAGGTCGATCCGACCCTCGGGATCAGCCGCGGCCTCGACGAGAATGGCGCCGGCGGCGACAAAGGTTTCGCGCTGTCGCGGGTCATTGCCGCGCAGAGTCACGATCAAACTCGGGATTTGCCGCGCCTCGGCGATCACATGAGCAGTCGCCGAGATCCGCAGATGGCGGTCGAGCACGACCCGCAGCGGCGAGCGGCTGCCCAGCCCTGGCAATCGGCAGGTCAGCTGCGGATTATCGGCGAGCACGGTCCCGGTGCCGACCATGATCGCGTCGTGCTCGGCGCGCAATTTATGGGCATAGGCGCGGGCTGACGGCCCGGTAATCCACTGACTTTCGCCGGTAGAGGTGGCGATCTTGCCATCGAGCGAGGTTGCGAGCTTGAGGGTTACGAGCGGCCGCCCGAGACGCTGCCGGGTTAGAAAGCCGGCATTGATTTCGGCCGCCTCCGCCGCGCCGAGGCAGGTTTCTACCAAGAGACCCGCGTCGCGCAGACGCCCGATTCCGGAACCGGATACGCGTGGGTCGGGATCTTCGAGAGCGGCGACAACACGGCGCACCCCCGCGGCGATCAGCGCGTCGGCACAGGGTGAGGTCCGTCCCCAATGGCTGCACGGTTCGAGGCTGACATAAGCGGTGGCGCCGTCGGCCAAAGCTCCGGCGCGGCGCAGCGCCTCGGTCTCGGCGTGCGGCCTCCCGCCGGGCTGGGTCCAACCGCGCCCAACGACGCGACCGTCGCGGACGAGAACGCAGCCGACAGCCGGGTTTGGCCAGACATTCCCAAGACCGCGGCGCGCCAGCGCGAACGCGGCGCGCATCCAGCGCAGGTCGGCCTGCGGGTCGCTGTTCTCGCCGGTATCGGACGCGCCGGCCTTAGTCGCCATCCGCAGCGATGCGCCCGACAAACTCGCCGAAATCCTTGGCCTCGCGGAAATTCCGATAAACCGAGGCAAAGCGGATATAGGCAACCTGGTCGAGGCTCGACAGCGCCTCCATGACGAGACCCCCGATTATGTCGCTGGGGATGTCGGTCTCGCCTGAGCTTTCGAGCTGCCGCACCAGCGAGTTGATGATACGCTCGACCCGCTCAGGTTCGATCGGCCGTTTGCGTAATGCGATGTAGATCGAGCGCGCGAGCTTGTCGCGATCGAAAGACTCGCGCTGCCCGTTCTTTTTGACAACGGTAAGGTCGCGTAGTTGCACCCGCTCAAATGTCGTAAACCGGGCCGCGCAATTCGGGCAAAAGCGCCGCCGCCGGATAGCGCCGCGATCATCGGTCGGGCGCGAATCCTTGACCTGCGTGTCGTCGGCTCCACAGAACGGACAGCGCATCTTCTCCTCCCGTTATCGCGCGCTAGGCACTTACGGTTTGATAAATCGGAAACCGCCCACACAGCGCACGCACCTCCTCGCGCACCCGGGCTTCCGCCGAACCATTGTCGGCAGGGCCGCGCGCAAGGCCTTCCAGCACCGCGATGATCATCCTGCCGACGTGATGAAATTCATCGACCCCAAACCCGCGCGACGTCGCCGCCGGCGAACCCAGCCTGACGCCGGAGGTAACGGTCGGTCTTTCCGGGTCGAATGGGATGCCGTTCTTGTTGCAGGTGATACCGGCGTGTTCGAGACTGATCTCGGCGTCGCGTCCGGTCAGCCCGAGCGGACGTAGATCGACCAGCATCAGATGCGTGTCGGTGCCACCCGAGACGATCGCAAGGCCGGCCTGGGCCAATATTTCGGCGAGGACCCGGGCGTTTTCGACCACGGCGGCGGCATAACCGGCAAAAGCCGGCCGCAAGGCCTCACCGAGCGCGACCGCCTTGGCGGCAATCACATGCATCAATGGGCCGCCCTGCAGGCCGGGAAAGACCGCAGCGTTGATCCGCCGACCGATCTCTTCGTCCTCGGCGAGGATCATGCCGCCGCGTGGTCCGCGCAACGTCTTGTGCGTCGTTGTCGTCACAACATGGGCATGAGGCAACGGGCTCGGATGCACCCCGCCTGCTACTAGCCCGGCGAAATGCGCCATATCCACCATCAGATACGCGCCGATCTCGTCGGCGATAGCGCGAAAACGGGCAAAATCGATGATCCGCGGATAGGCGCTGCCGCCCGCGATGATCAACTTTGGCCGGTTCTCGCGCGCCAGCCGCTCGACCTCCTCGAAATCGATGCGCGCGTCCTCGCGGCGGACGCCATAAGAGACGGCGTTAAACCACTTCCCCGACAGGTTGGGCCGCGCGCCGTGAGTTCAGATGGCCGCCCGCGGCAAGCGACATCCCAAGAATCGTGTCGCCCGGGCTCAGCAAAGCCAGGAAGACCGCTTGGTTCGCCTGCGCCCCGGAATGCGGCTGAACATTCGCAAAAGCGCAGCGAAATAACCGTTTGGCGCGATCGATTGCCAACTGCTCGACAACATCGACAAACGCGCAACCGCCGTAGTAACGCCGCCCCGGATATCCCTCGGCGTATTTATTGGTCAGGACCGAACCCTGAGCTTCGAGGACCGCGCCCGAAACGATGTTCTCGCTGGCGATCAATTCGATCTGCGACTGCTGGCGCGCCAGCTCGGCGGCGATTGCCGCGGCAAGCTCGGGATCGCTATCCGTTAGTTGCACACCACCGATGTGGTTCGCCATTTCTGTATCGGGCAATCCTGCGGATAAAACCATCTTTAGTCCCGTAAATCCCTAAAACCCGCCCAGAGCGGCGATCGGCATTATTCCGATGCCAGCGCATCAACGTCGAACGAATGCGACCTTATTCCTACCATATATCGGCAATGGGTGCCAACCGCCTACCATAAATCGCGGTCAATTCGCGGTGATCGAAAGCGAACAGAAGCGCGGTCCGTGCAGGAATCCCACCGCACAAAGCTTTGTCGGTCCGCTGTCTCGAACGGTTCTCAGCGGACTTTAGCCAGTGGCGCAAGCAAGTTTGAGGGTCTGAGATGGCTTGAGCAAGTCCTTGGGGTCAGCCGCAAATCACAATTACAATGCTCTCTCATAGGTTTCCGTTGACACAAGATATTCGTGCGATAATTATCGGCATTCGCGTGCACATTCAGTCTTATTCGAGGCGAAAAATGGCAGAAACGGCGACTCCGAAAATGGCGGAAGAAGAGCTGTTGCGGATGACTGCAGACGTGGTCGCCGCTTATGTCAGCAACAATACGTTGCCGACGGCGCAGCTGGCCGAGGTCATCAATGCTGTCTATCATTCGTTGAAGGGCTTGGAGGGGCCAATCGCTGAGCCGGTACCTGAACCGGCGAAACCGGCAGTGCCTGTCCGCAAATCAATTACCCCCGATTATTTGATTTGTCTGGAAGACGGTAAAAAATTGAAGATGCTGAAGCGGCACCTACGCTCGACTTACAACATGACCCCCGACGAATATCGGTCGCGCTGGGGGCTCGCGCCGGATTACCCCATGGTTGCCCCGAATTACGCTGAGCAGCGCTCGGCGTTCGCCAAAAAAATCGGACTCGGCCGCGGCTCGGGACGGCAACCAAGCGCCGGCAAAAAATAGCGCGGGCCTGGTCCCAATCCTTCGAGCGGCGGATTTCGTTTAGGTGCGCAACAGCCTTTTAGAGGCGCTCGATTGATTTGTGCCGCCGGCTGAAGCGTCGCGTTATAGTGGCGGCCACTTCGAAGTAGCCGCCGAGGTCTCCGATGCAAGCCGACGCCTCCCTTCGCTCGCACTTTGCCGGAGGAGTTCTGGCAATGCTAGCGGAGGCGAAGTTCGATTGGGCCGATCCGCTTTTGCTTGAAGAGGAACTGAGCGAGGACGAGCGCATGGTGCGCGACAGCGCCCGCGCCTATTCCCAGGAAAAGCTGCTGCCGCGCGTCATCGAAGCCAACCGGCGCGAGCACTTTGATCGCGAGATCATGAACGAGATGGGCGCGCTCGGTTTTCTAGGCTCGACGATCGACGGTTACGGCTGTGCCGGCGTCAACTATGTCTGTTACGGCCTGATCGCACGCGAGGTCGAGCGCGTTGACAGCGGCTATCGCTCGGCGATGAGCGTGCAGTCGAGCCTCGTGATGTATCCAATCGAGGATTTCGGCAGCGAAGCGCAGCGGCAGAAATACTTGCCGAAACTGGCAACCGGCGAATGGGTAGGGTGCTTTGGGCTGACGGAGCCTGACCACGGCTCCGATCCTGGCGGCATGACGACGCGCGCCGTAAGTGCGCCCGGCGGCTATCGGCTTAACGGCGCCAAGATGTGGATCACCAACTCCCCGATCGCCGATGTTTTGGTCGTCTGGGCCAAAACCGAAGACGGCATCATCCGCGGGTTCATTCTCGAACGCGGAATGCCCGGTCTCAGCACGCCCAAAATAGAAGGCAAGTTCAGTCTGCGGGCCTCGGTGACCGGCGAGATCTTCATGGACGATGTCTTTGTGCCCGAGGACAATCTCTTGCCCGAGGTCAGCGGCTTGCGCGGTCCGTTCTCCTGCCTCAACAACGCGCGCTACGGCATCGCTTGGGGGGCGATGGGCGCCGCCGAATTCTGCTGGCATCAGGCGCGTAATTACACCCTCGAACGCCGTCAATTCGGCCGCCCGCTTGCCGCCAACCAGCTGATCCAGAAAAAGCTCGTCGATATGCAGACCGAGATCGCGCTTGGCCTCAATGCCTGCCTGCGGCTCGGGCGGCTCAAGGACAAGGCGCGGGCCACGCCCGAAATGATCTCACTGTTAAAGCGCAACAATGCCGGCAAGGCGCTCGACATCGCGCGCATGGCGCGTGACATGCACGGCGGCAACGGCGTTTCCGACGAATACCATGTGATCCGCCACGTCATGAACCTCGAGGCGGTCAACACTTACGAGGGCACGCACGACATCCACGCGCTGATCCTCGGCCGCGCCCAGACCGGTATCCCGGCCTTCGCCGGCTAGTATCCTGAACCAGAAATTTCCAATTCACCCGCCTCGCCATCCCGACGAAGGTCGGGACCCATTTCGGCCGTGGGCACCGGCCTTCGCCGGAATGGACGAGGAGAAGACAAAGACAAACTAACATGATGAACTTCTAACCAGAACACTAGCGGCCCCTACAACTCGTCCCCGACGCGGAGAGGGTAGGGGCATCGATATCACGCTAACGGTCGAAATAGTCACGCGGTGTTTTGCCGAGGCTTTGGCGAAACATTGCAGTGAAGGCGCTGGCGCTATCATAGCCGACCGCCCGCGCTACCGCGGCGATGTTCTGCCCTTGCGCCAGGCGCACCAGCGCGTTTGCCAAACGGACCTGGTGGCGCCAATTGACAAAGCGCAACCCGGTTTCGCGCACGAACAACCGTGCCAGGGTGCGGCTGCTGGCGCCGGCGCGGGTCGACCATTCCTCCAACGTCTCGGGCCGACCGGGATCGCGCAGCAACGCCTCGCAAACCCGCTGCAGCCGCTTGTCCGACGGCCTCGGTATGTGCAGCGGCTGCGCATCGAGGACACGTATCTCGTCGAGAAAAAGTGCCGCGACGTGGCCGACTCTCCCGTTTTCGTCATAGTCGAGCGGTGCTTCGGCGAGCTCCAGCATCAATGCCCGCAGCAATGGCGAGACCAGGACGACTTTGCACTCCACAGCGACGGTCTTCGCCACCGCCGCGTCGACATAGATCGCACGCATCGCCACCGCGCCCGACATCCGGATCTCGTGTTCGGTCCCAGCGGGGATCCACAGCGCGCGGTTTGGCGGCACCACCCAGGTGCCACGCGCCGCCGTCACGGTCATGACGCCCGAGACCGCCCAACTCAGCTGCGCTCGCGGATGGCAATGCGGTTCGATCAAAGCGCCATCGGGGAAATCTTTCGCCATGCCGGCGAGTGGCCGTGGCGTCGCCTGGTAATCGTCACGGTCGGTGCTCTTGGATGTTGTCGGTTTCGCGATGATCATTGGCCACCCCGATTAGATCGGACGCGATATCTATCTGGGTCTTCGCAGCCTGTCGATTGGAGGATTTATGGCGGCCCGGCCCCCTGTCATCGGCTTTATCAATATCGGTCACCTGATCGACCACATGGTGATGCTGATTTTCCCGACCGCTGTGCTCGGCATGCAGACCGATTTCGCCCGGCCTTACGGCGAGCTGATCACCTTGGCATTGGGCGGGTTCATCATGTTCGGCGCCGGATCATTGCCGGCGGGCTGGCTCGGCGACCGCTGGAGCCGCCGCAACATGATGGCGGTATTCTTTCTCGGCCTCGGGATTGCGACGATCGCCACCGGCTTTACCCAGACGCGCTGGCAGCTCGCGATAGGATTAGCGGCGATGGGCGTCTTCGCCGCGATCTACCACCCGGTCGGCACCGCGATGCTGGTCGGGCATGCCGAGCGCATTGGGCGCGCGATCGGCGTCAACGGCGTTTGGGGCAATCTCGGTGTCGCCTCGGCGGCGCTTGCGACAGGGGCTGTCACCCAGTGGCTCGGCTGGCGCTGGGCCTTCATCCTGCCGGGTGCGGCGGCATTCGGGATCGGCATTGCTTATCTGGCGCTGGTCCCGCCGGAAGCCAATCAACACAGCAGGCGCAGCGTCGCCCGCCGGGTCACTTTCCCACGCCCGGTGATCGTGCGGGCTTTTCTCGTATTGGTTGTCGTCACTTTGGCGGGCGGCGTCGTGTTCAACGCCATGACGGTGGCATTGCCGAAAATGGTCGATGAGCGCCTGCCGCAGCTCGCCGGGTCGACCTTTGGCGTCGGCGTGCTGGTCAGCGTGGTCTATCTTGTTGGTGCGATGTCGCAGCTGGTCATGGGCCGCCTGGTCGATCGGCATCCGCTGAAGGTGGGCTTTTTGGCGATCGCCTTATTGCAGGCGCCGTTGCTCCTGGTCGCCTCGCGCGCCGGCGGATGGGGAATGATCCTGGTGCTCGCCGGTCTGGTGTTTGTGGTCTTCGGCCAGATCACATTCAATGATGCGATGGTGGCGCGCTATACCGATGCCGGCTGGCGATCGCGCGTCTACGCGGTCCGCTATTTGCTGTCGTTCGGCGTCGCCGCGACCGCAATCCCGCTCGTCGCGGTCATGCATGCGCATGGCGGCTTCACCGCGCTCTTCCAGGTTCTCGCGATCGCGGGGGCATTGGTGACGCTCGGCGCGATCTTCTTTCCATACCGCCCGGACGAGCTCACGCCCGCGCCAGCCCTTTCGGCGGCAGCCGCGGCGGAATAGGTCAACTCGCTCGGCTTAGCCGACCGTACCGTCGGGGGCGCGACGCAGCACCGTTCCTGGCAGGGCGCTAGTATGACGAGCGTTTTCGACGACGATGATACCATTGACCAGCACCGTCGTCCTCATGCCGGTCGGATATTGGTGCGGCTCGCCATAGGTCGCGCGATCCCTAAAATCGGCGGGGTCGAAGATCGCGATATCGGCACGATAGCCGGCGCGCAACAGTCCGCGGTCGCGCAGTCGCAAAGCCGCTGCGGTCGCTCCAGTCATCTTGCGCACCGCGGCTTCGAGCGGCAGCAGCTGCTCATCATGCACGTAGTGGCCTAATATCCGCGGGAAGGTGCCATAAAAGCGCGGATGCGGCATGCCCTGGCTGACAATGCCGTAATCGGCGACGCAATTGCCGTCGGAACCGACCAGGGCCAAGGGCGAGCGCACGATCTCGCGAATGTCGTCCTCGGCAATCGAGGTGATCAGCACCCGGGTCGCACCCTTGTCCTCGATCAGGTAATCGCACACCGCGTCGATCGGGTCGATGCCGCGGATTGCGGCGATGCCGCCGAAGGTCTCCCCGGCATGATCAGGCAGATGCGGCGAGATCGAGACCTGCACGCAATCCCAGGACGGGATGCGTCCCCAATTGTTGAGCCCGTCGCGGTCGATGTCACTGCGGATGCGGGTGCGGGTTTCGGGTCGAGCGAGACGGGCCAGCATCGCCTCCATGCCATCATCCTGGACCCAGGCAGGCAGCAAATTCTTCAGTGGATTGCTGCCGGCGGCATAGGGATAGGCGTCGCAATCGATCGCTAGCCCCTCGGCCTTCGCCGCGTCGATCATCGTCAGAATTCGCGCGGCCTTGCCCCAATTGTCGAGCCCGGAACATTTCAAATGCACGATCTCGACATGCACGCCTGCGGTTCGGGCGACGTCGATTGCTTCCTCGACGGCTTCGACGACGTTGTCTGATTCATCGCGCAGATGAGTGAAGTAGGCGGCGTTGTGGCGCTTCAGCACCGCGCACAGCGACAGGATTTCGTCCCGGTCGGCATAGCTGCTCGGCGGTGTGAACAATCCCGTCGAAAGGCCCAGAGCGCCCGCCGCGAGCCCCTCCTCGAGCAAGGCCGCCATCTGCGTCAGCTCGGCCGCCGTGGGCGGGCGCGCCGCCATGCCCATTACATTAAGCCGTAAGGTGTGATGGCCGACCAGCATGCCGGCATTGACCGCGGTCGCCGGAAAGGTCGCGAGATATTCCGGAAACCGCATTTCGCGGAACGGCAGCCACGGCGCACTGGCGCTGAGGTAATCGCGGATCAAGTCGAGTTTTCCGGGCAGCACCGGGGCGACCGAAAATCCGCAATGGCCGATGATTTCGGTCGTCACCCCTTGCCGCACCTTGCTTTCCGCCTTGGGATTGATCGGCAAGGTGAAGTCGGAATGGGTCTTGATGTCGATAAACCCGGGAGCAACCGCCAGCCCCGCGGCGTCGATCACTTTGGCTCCGGGATCGGACAATGACGGGCCGATTGCGGCGATCCGGCCGTCGCGCACCAGCACGTCGCCGGTCCCGCCGGGCTGGCCGCTGCCGTCGATGACGAGGCCGCCAGTTATCAAGACGCCGTCGCTCATCGGTTGCGCGTCATGTGCGCCTTCAGATCGTAGCTCTCGTCGGCGGCTTGCGCCGGGGTCAGGCGCGGATCGGCGGCGAGCAATCGGCGCGCGACGATATGGTCGGCCGGCCGGTTGATCAACTCAACGCCGATCAGCCGATCGCCCAAAAAACAAAACACCGAGAAGCTGCGGCTTTCAGGGTCGCCGCGGACGATTGCCGCATCGTGCCCGACGGTGATCCCGGCAATCTGCAATTTCAGGTCGCGCTGATCGCTCCAGAACCACGGCACCTTGTCGTACGGCGTCAGGCGCTTGCCGGCGATGTGGGCCGCGACTTCCCGCGCCTGGTCGACACCATTCTGCACCGATTCGAGCCGCACCCGGCCGTTGGCGAAGCGGGTCGGGAAATTGGCGCAATCGCCGATCGCCGAAATTACCGGAACGCCGGTTTGCAGATATTCGTCGACGATGATGCCGTTGTCGGTCGCGAGACCGGCATCGCGGGCGAGTTCGGCATTGGGCACGACCCCGATGCAGATCAGCACGAGATCCGCCGGCAATATCCGGCCGTCGCTGGTTTCGACCGCGGTGGCGCGACGACCGTCCCCGAGAATGCGGGCAACTCCGGTCCCGAGCGATATCGTGGCCCCCCAGGCGCGGTGCGCTTCGGTAAAGAACCGCGATGTCTCCGCCGAGACCACACGACCCATCGGCTGGTGAGTGAGTTCGACGATATGCACCGACGCGCCGGCGGCGATCGCGACCGCGGCGAACTCGAGGCCGATAAAACCGGCCCCTATAACCACGACTTTGCGCACCTGGGTGAGCCGCTCGCGCAAGATGTCGGCATCAACCAGGGTGCGCAATGGCAGGACGCCGTCGAGCTCGGCCCCCGGCACCGGCAATAACCGGCATCGGGCACCGGTCGCCAGCACGATGTGATCGCATTCGATCGCGCTGCCCGAAGCGAGGCGCACGGCATGTCCCGCGCGATTGATCGCGGTTGCGGTCTCGCCGGTGAAAAGCTCAATTTCCTGCTTTTGGTAGAACGCCTCGGGGCGCAGCCACAACTCCTCGATGCTGCTTTCGCCCGAGAGATATGATTTGGACAAGGGAGGGCGCTGATACGGCAGACCCGGCTCGTCACCGATCAGCACGACGCGGCCGGCGAAGCCCTCTTGCCGCAGCGAAGACGCCGCCTGGAAACCGGACTGGCCGGCGCCGATGACGGCGACGACCGGCTCCGGCATCAGACTTGGCTCTCCGGCAGATAAACGACGAGCCCGTCCATTTCCGGGGTCACCACCAGCTGGCAGCTCAAGCGGCTGTTCGGCTTGCGCTCGCTGGCAGTAAATTCGAGCATCGCCTTCTCGTCATCCGACTGCTGCGGCATGCGATCGATATATGGCTCGTCGACATAGACGTGGCAGGTCGCGCACATCATCTCGCCGCCGCACTCGGCCACGATGCCGTCGACGCTGTTCAAGATCGCGCCGCGCATGACGCTGGTGCCAACCGGCACGTCGAGCACCTGACGCGACCCATCGGAATGGACATAGGTGATGCTTGGCATTTTCTTCCTGTCGGTTGGATTGGCGGCCTCGGCCTTTAACCTGAGAACTTACTTGGGGGCGCGCCCTAAATCGACCAGCCGCTCGGCGAGGTCAAGCGTTGAGCCTTACAACCGCCTCCCCGCGATCGGCCGTGAGTTCGGCGCCGAGTACTTTGCTCTCCTGCGCGATCTGGTCGAATGCCGCTGCCTCATCGGCGAGGCTGCGCAAAACCGTCCGGTTCTGCGCGTCATGGCGCACGAACTGGAATGTCAGGCGGTTGATCCGCGCCCGATCGCACTGAGCCCGGATCATCATGCCGAGCCAGTCGCCGTGGCGGTGCCCGCCATGTCCGGTATGGAACGAGAAGCTGCCCAGCCCATAGAAGATCGGCTTACCGCGGTAAAGTTCGACCGGCAGCGAGAAATGCGGGCCGTGGCCGATCACGATGTCGGCGCCGGCGTCAATCGCTGTGTGGCCGATCTCGGTCATATATTGCAGCACGTCGCGGCCAACACCCCAATGGCACGAGGCGACGACGATATCGGCCTGGCCGCGCAATGCCGCAATGTCTTCCGCGAACCATTGCAGATATTGCTTGTCGGCCCAGGTGATGATTTGCGGCGGGATGCCGGGCCGGTTGGCCGGTGGGCGGCTGCCATGCATCGGGGCCTGATAGGCGGTGTGGCCGCGGATCACAGCGATGCCCGCCGTGTTGGCGCCGGCTTCGTGATTGGTTGGCCAATAAACCGAGCTGCGCTGTAAAAAGCCAAAACGCAAGCCGCCGCGATCCAGGATGATCGGCTGACGAGCTGCGGCGCGATCGGCGCCGGCGCCGGCATGCGGAATGCCGATTTCGTCAAGCCGGGCGATCGACTGGGTGATCGCTGCCTCGCCGTAATTGACGTTGTTGGCGATGCCAACCGCCTGAATGCCCGCCGATTTCAAGGCTTCGCCGGCGATTGCCGGGTCGGCGAAGAAGCCTTCATTGTCGAGCGAATGACTGGACGAGGGAGCGCACAGGCAACATTCTAGGTTGGAGAAGACGAGATCCGCCGCGCGGAGTTCGTCACGGACCAGCGAAAACGGAACCAGCGGATCGCTGACGTTCATCAGATTGACGTCGCCCGTCAGGATCAATTTGGCCGTCATCTTGCTCGCCTCGATTGCGCTCGGTTTGCCGACGATAATCGCGCGCACCGCCTCGCGCTATCAGGAAAGCGCCGTAAGCCGGCAAGGGTAGCCCCCTACAAATTGGCAGCGGCTACAATTGGCGGCGCCGGTTGCGCGTGCGCAGAAACCGGTACCACACCGCCAGCGCCAACAGTCCGAGAAGCCCGCCGATCACGACAACCGGCGGGATGCGGCTCTCCTGCTGTTGAGCCCCGCCGCCGACGCGGATCATCACCCGCGCGACTTCGGTTTTGGTCCGGGCTTCGGCGCTCCACATGCCGTCACGATCGGCGGGAAACACAAACTTCCCGTCGGCATCCGTACGCCCGGTCTGGACCGGCGTCTGCGGCTCGCCCGGTGCAAAGACCCGCACTTCGGCATTCGCCATCGGCTTGCCGTCAGCGGTCGCAAATTGCGCCGTCACTTCATGGGTGGCGAAAAGATCGAAGGCGCGGGCCGGCGATTCGACAAGTAAGCAGCTCAACACCGCCGTCAAAACGATCAGTGCCGTGCGCGTGAATTGTATCGTGCAGGGGTGCAAAGCGGACATTTCCTCAACATAGCGATCACGCGCGCGCGAATCATCGGGGCCTACTGGGGCGTGCCTTGCCTCACCGCTCACCGACATGGCAAAAGCCGATCCGAGGAGGGCTGATGCCGAATTTCGCGATCGAGCGGCGCTGTGCGGGGATCGTCTGCGGTATCGACGAGGTCGGCCGCGGTCCGCTCGCCGGGCCGGTCGTGGCCGCCGCGGTTATCCTCGACCAAAAGCGATTCCCGCGATCATTGCGCGATCGGCTCGACGATTCAAAGGTGCTGACGATCGAAGAGCGCAAGGCGTGCTGGAAGACGCTCGGGCGGTGCGTCGAGCGCGGGACGGCTCACATCGGCGTTGGCGCGGCGAGTGTGCGCGAAATCGATACGATCAACATACTGCGCGCGGCGCTGCTGGCGATGGCGCGCGCCGTCACGGCGCTGAAAGTGTCTCCCGAAATCGCTCTTGTCGACGGCAACATCCCGCCGCCGCTCGGTTGCGCGGTGAAAACGGTCATCGGTGGTGACGAACTCAGCTTTTCGATCGCCGCGGCCTCGGTCGTGGCCAAGGTCACCCGCGACCAACTCATGCGGGCCCTGGCCCCGCGCTATCCGGGTTATGGCTGGGAGACCAATGTCGGTTACGCAACCCGCGAACACGGCGAAGCGATTATACGGCTCGGCCCGACGCCGCATCACCGCCGCTCTTTTGCCCCGGTGCGGCTAGCGCTGGCGGGTGAATTGCCGTTGTTCGAAGCGGTCTCGTCAGCACCCGACGCAAGCGCCGAGATCGCGTGACGAGCGAGCTTTTTCATCAGGGTCGGCAACGCATGGTCAGCGAGCTTGTCAATCGGGCTCCATAAGCCTTCGATACACGGTTTGCTTTCGACACCCAATTGGCCATGCGCGGCGACGATCCCGAGTTCGAGTTGGAAATGGGTAAAACCATGACGGACCGCGCCCGGCAGGGCCGACCAATGCGCGGCCAGCGGAGCGGTCGCGGCGGCTTCGGCAAGTGTCCAGGGTTGCGCCCGCCACGGAGTGGACGGGATCTCGATCATGCCGCCGAGCAACCCCTTTTCCGCCCGGCGACGCAGCAACACGGCGCCATCGGGCCTGGTGATCCAAAACGCGATGCCATGGCGCACCGGCCGCTCCGGCTTTTCGACGCGCGCCGGCAAATCCTCGGCAATCCCTTGCGCGGTGGCGACGCAGGCGGTGCGCCATGGGCACAGTACGCAGCGCGGCCGGCGTGGCGTGCAGATCGTGGCGCCGAGATCCATCACCGCTTGCGCGAAATCGCCGGCGCGCAGTTCCGGAACCAGTCCTGCGGCCAGGGCTCGCAACCGCAGTTTCGCCGCCGGCATCGGCTCCCCGACAGCATAAAGGCGGGCGACGACCCGTTCGACATTGCCGTCGACAGCGGCCGCCCGGTGATCGAACGCAATCGCCGCGATCGCCGCCGCGGTGTAGGCGCCGATCCCCGGCAATGCGCGCAAAGCCGACAACTCGGTCGGGAATACCCCACCGTGCCGCTCGGACACGACGCGGGCGCAAGCGTGCAGATTCCGGGCGCGCGCGTAATAGCCGAGCCCTTGCCATGCGTGCAGCACTTCGTCGATGGCGGCGGCGGCGAGCGCCGTCACGTCCGGCCAGCGGGTGACAAATCTCACGAAATACGGTGCTACGGTCACGACCGTCGTCTGCTGCAGCATGATCTCGCTGAGCCAGACCTTGTACGGATCCGGAGGATGGCCGGGCGGGCTGCGCCACGGCAGATCGCGGCGGTGGCGATCGTACCAGGCGAGCAGCAGGCCAGGGTCGGGAACGCCCATCGGTGATAGCGATTCGGATCGGATCGAGGGCATGAAAGCGGCGAAGGCGCAGCGGGGGCTAGGCGAACGGCACGATTCGGGCGACCGCCATCCTGGTTTTCGCGCGGTCGGAGTAGCGGTGTCGAAACTCGCCGCACCGGTCGCGGGTAAGCGCAGCGGCGGGTTGCTGGTTCGGCTCAAAGCCGATTGGTGGGCGATCGTTGGTCCGGAATGGGCGCTGATTGCCTGGCCAGCGGGGTATGGCCGCGACGGGGTGCTGAAGCTCCACACCGTACCCGCTGCGGCGCTCGAATTGCAGCACCGCGCTCCCCTGCTGATCGAACGGGTCAACCTTTATCTCGGCCGCGCTGCGGTGACCCGGTTGGTCCTGATCCAGGCAGTTCTGCCGCTTACGCCGGCGCCGCCCCGCGCCGCCGCAGATACGTCCGGCGAAACCATTTGGGCAGCCGCTAACCCAAGGCTGTCCGACATCGCCGATCCTGGATTGCGGGCGGCGCTCGAGCGCCTTGCTCGCGCTGTCAACGACACCAGGTGATGCGCCGATCGCGTCGGCGTTGCTTTGCGGCACCGAGGTCGATATCCTCAACATGTTGTATTGGAGATGCAAATGGTGCGGCAAATCTGGTTCGCTTTGATCTGTGCGCTCGGCATTGTGCTGCAATCGTCGGCTCCCTCGATGGCCGCCGATACCCCGGCAAACCCAGCCGAGGCTCAGAAGCTGCTGACGATCGGGAAAGACGACCGCATTCTCGGCAACCCGGACGCACCGATCACGATCATCGAATATGCCTCGATGACCTGTCCGCACTGCGCGCATTTTGCCGATGACGTACTCCCCGAACTCAAAAAGAAATGGATCGATACCGGCAAAGCAAAACTCGTACTCCGCGACTTTCCGCTGGACGGCGAGGCGGTGCACGCATCGATGATCGCCCGCTGCGCGCCGCCCGACCGGTTTTATGCCTTTATCGATACCTTCTTTGCCGACCAGGACAAATGGGTGACGGCGCCCGATCACCAAGCGGCGCTGACCCGGCTCGCCGAACTCGGCGGAATGAGCAAGGCGCAAGTCGATAAGTGTCTCGCCGACAATGCGGTCGAAAACCAGATTCTGAACAGTCGTCTCGTTGCCTCGAAGGATCTCGATGTCAATTCGACGCCGACCTTTTTTGTCAACGGCACCAAATATACCGGGGAACCCACGGTCGAGGCGTTTAACAAGCTGCTGTCGGACCTCTCGCAAAAATCCTAACCACCGCCCAAAGTATAGTAACCACAGCAGCCCTGCCGCATGCAGATCGATCGGCTGCGCCTGGTCGGCTTCAAATCCTTCGCCGAAGCGGCAGAGGTGACGATCGGCCCGGGACTGACCGGCATTATCGGGCCGAACGGTTGCGGCAAGTCCAATCTGGCCGAAGCGCTGCGTTGGGTCATGGGCGAGAATTCGGCGCGTCGATTGCGCGGTGGGGCGATGGACGACGTGATCTTTGGCGGTACCGCCTCCCGCGCGGCGCGCAATCTCGCCGAGGTCGCGCTAACGATCGACAACAGCGCGCGCGACGCTCCCTTTGCCTTCAATGACCGCGAGGACATCGAAATCGTTCGCCGCATCGAGCGCGGCGGCGGGTCGAGCTGGCGCGTCAATGGCCGCGAGGTGCGGGCGCGCGACGTGCAATTGCTGTTTGCCGATGCGGCGAGCGGCGGATCCTCGGGCTCGATCGTCAGTCAGGGGCGCGTCGGCGCGCTGATTGAGGCAAGGCCGGCCGAACGCCGCTTCCTGCTCGAGGAAGCTGCCGGCACTGCCGGGGTGCAGGCGCGCCGTCGTGAGACCGAGCTGAAGCTGGTCGCCGCTGAGGAGAATCTGACGCGGCTTGACGACGTTCTCGCGACCATGGGCTCGCAGCTAGCGGGGTTGAAAAGGCAGGCGCGGCAGGCGCAGCGCTATCGCCGGCTCGGCGAGCAGATCCGCGAACAGGAAGCGCTGCTATTCTACGCGCGCTGGCTAGCTGCCGAAGCCGAGTGCGAAACCCGCGCCGCCGAGCTTGCCGCCGCCGAGCAAGCCGTCGCCGCCGCCGCCGAGCTGGCCGCCGCCGAACGCCAAGCCCGCGACGAAGCGGAAGCGGCATTGCCGGCTCTGCGGCTGGCGGAAACAGATACCACAGCCGAGCTGCAGCGGTTGACGCAGGCGCGGGGCGTTCTCGAACAAGAATTGGCGCGCTCGGTCGGCGCGCGGCGCGAGGCGGAGCGCCGGTTCGCCGAACTCGGCCGCGACCGCGAGCGCGAGGAAGCGCAACTCGCCGAAGCCGAGACGGCGTTGTCGCGGCTGGTGACGGAGCGCGAAACGCTTGCGGCGGCCGAAGCCGAGCGCGGATCAATGGTCGCTGCGGCCGAGGAGCGATTGCACCACACCGCAACGCTACTCGGCGCGGCCGAGGCGGGTCTGCAGCGCGCCACCGAAGCCGTCGCCGCGATCGGGGCCCAGTGTGCCGCCCTCGAGCGCCAGCGCGGCGAAATCGAGGAGCGCCGGCGCCGTCTCGAAATGCGTTTTGCGGAAGCGGAGCGCCAGCACACCGCCCTCACTGCGGCGGTGGTTTCGGACGACTTAAAAGCCGCAACGGCCACCGCCCTCGCTCGAGCGGAAGCGGAGGTCGAAGAATGCCGCGCAGCGATCGATGCGGCTCAAAGTGAAATGGCGGCTCGTCAAGAGCACGAGGCTGCCGCTGTCGATATTGCTCGCCGGGCTGCAGCAGTGCTGTCTCGACTCCAGGCTGAACAAACGGCGCTGGAGGGCGTGCTGGCGCCGGAACCCGATGCTAGCGGCGGCACGCCAGTCCTCGCCTCGATGCACGTCGCCGAAGGTTTTGAGGCGGCGATCGGCGCCCTGTTCGAAGAGGAGCTTTCAGCCGCACACGACGATTTCGACGACGCCAACCGGTTCTGGTTCGCCTTGCCTGAGATCGATGCGCCGGCCTTGCCGGTCGGCGCGCATTCGGTCGCCACAGCGGTTTCGGCGCCGCCCGCACTAGGACGCAGCCTCGCTTTTGCCGGTTGGGTCGACGGCGAGAGTGAAGGGCGTCGCCTGCAGCCGCATCTGGCGCCGGGACAGCGTCTGGTCGACCGCGACGGCCGGCTCTGGCGGTGGGACGGGTTCACCCGCCGCGCCCCCGGCATATCGGTCGCCGCCCAGCATCTCCGCCACAAGAACCGGCTCGAAATCCTTTCCCACGAGATCTCGGCTGCCGAAACCGAAGCGCAGCTTGCGGAGGCCGCGGCTGCGAGTGCGGCCGGCGCACGGCAGGTCGCCGCCGAAGCCGATCGTGTCGGCCGTAGGCGATTGCGGGAGTCCGAAGCAGCGCTGGCGAATGCGCGCGCCGCCGCCGCCGAACTCGCCGGCCGCGCATTGGCAACAGAGACTCGATTGAATGGTGCGGCCGAGACGGTCGCCAAGCTCGCGGCCGATCTGGCCGAGGCATGTCTGCAGAGCGACGAGATCGAGCGCGATTTCGCGGGTTTACCTGAGGCCGGCTCCGCCTCAGCCACCCTGGTGGCGGCGCGGGAGGCGGCGACGCAGGCGCGGCGGGAAGAAGCTGACGCACGTGCGACGATCGATCGGCTGAGACGCGAGGCGCAAGCCCGCAGCGAACGGCTGGGGTCGATCGATTTGGAGGAGCGCGCTTGGCGCAAGCGCGCCGAGAGTGCGGCGACGCAGCGGGGGACGCTCGACCAGAGGCGGCAGGAGCTGGAGCAGGAAATCGCCGCCCTCGCCGGTCTCCCCGCTGCGATCGCCGCCAAAAGCGAAACACTTGGTGCAGAGGTTGCTGCAGCGGCGCGGAACGCTGGCGAAGCAGCCGATCGGCTGACCTTGGGGGAAAGCCGGCTACGGGAGGTGACCCAACGCTCGCGGCTGAGCGATCAGGCTCTTGCCGAAGCACGCGAGCGCCGGGCGCGACTCGAGGTGCAAGCCGCCAGCGCAACAGAGGGAGTGTCTGCGCTTAAGCGCGAGATATTGGAGCGCCTAGGGGCCGTGCCTGCCGAGCTGCAGCAGCTCTCTGGCCTCGGCGAGGGCCAGAGCCCGCGCGATTCTATCGCAAGCTCGGAACGGCTCGACCGCCTGACCCGCGAGCGCGCCGGTATCGGGCCGGTCAATCTGATGGCCGAAGGGGAGGCGGCCGAGATCGGCGGCCAGGTCGAAGGCCTCGAACGCGAGCGCGCCGATCTGACCGAGGCGATTGCGAAGCTACGCCGCGGTGCGCATGCGCTCGATCAGCAAGGTCGGGAATTGCTCGCCGCCGCGTTCGAACGCGTCAACCGGCATTTCGCGGACCTTTTCACGCGGCTGTTTGGCGGCGGCAAAGCCGAGCTGGCGTTGACCGATGACGGCGACCCACTGACAGCGGGGCTGGAAATTATGGCGAGCCCGACCGGAAAGCGGCTGCAGAGCTTGTCATTGCTGTCGGGCGGCGAGCAGGCGCTGACCGCGCTCGCTTTACTGTTTGCGGTGTTCCTGACCAAGCCTGCGCCGGTCTGCGTACTCGACGAGGTCGATGCCCCACTCGACGACGCCAATGTCGACCGCCTGTGCAACCTTGTGGCGGAAATTGCCGACGCGACCGGCACGCGTTTTTTGCTGATCACTCATCATCGCATTACGATGGCGCGCGCCGACCGGTTGTTTGGAGTGACAATGGCCGAGCGCGGGGTCTCGCAGCTGGTTTCGGTCGACCTTTCTCGCGCCGTTCGGCTGCGACAGACTGCCTGACCGAATCCGGTGTATTGCAAAGCTATCTTATTGATAAAGCTGTCATTCGGTCCCGTTTAAGCCGAGGTCTCGGTATTGACAGGTTAATGACAGCTCAATATGGTGCGCCTCCGTTCTGGCCGGTTGCGGTCGGACGGGTATCGGATGGTTGCACTTCCCGAAATGAGCGAAGATCCGCCATCGGACCCCCTGGCGCGGCTTGCCGAGCGGCTCGACAAAGCGCAGGCGGGGCGCGGTCCGGTGCGGAAGACCGGTGGCAACCCCGGGCTCCAGCAAGGTCTTGCTCTCGGTCTTCGCATCGGGATCGAGCTGGTCACCGCGGTCGTCGTCTCGGTCGGGTTGGGATGGGCGATCGATCACTGGCTTGGGACAAAGCCTTGGGTGATGCTGGGGATGTTCTTTCTCGGGATCGCGGCGGGGATGCTGAATGTCTATCGCGCGGTGACCGGAACGGGAGGAGCGGTTGGCTATCGCCCGCGCAAATCCGATCCCGGGCCTGCCGCGCCGGTGCCGGGCAAATGGGACGACGAGGATTGCTGAGTTGGCGATAGAGCTTCATCCCCTCGAAGTATTTATGGTCCACCGCGTCTTGCCTTTGCGCATCGGCGGCCTCGACGTCTCGTATACCAACGCGGCGTTGGCGATGACCGTCATCGTGCTGCTGATCACCGGCCTGACCGTATACGGCACCAGGCGAGCCTCGCTAGTTCCAGGGCGGCTTCAGTCTATGGCGGAGGTGAGCTACGAATTTGTCGCCGACATGGTCGAAAGCAATGTCGGGCATGAGGGGATGCCGTATTTTCCCTTCATCTTCAGCTTATTCATGTTCATTTTGTTTGCCAATCTGCTCGGCCTGATACCCTACAGTTTTACCGTTACCGGGCAAATTATCGTCACTTTTGCGTTAGCGATCGTCGTGTTTATCGGTGTGACGGCGATCGGCTTTATTCGTCATGGGCTGCATTTCCTGCGGTTTTTTGTGCCAGAAGGCGTGCCAAAGCTGCTGCTCGTGATACTGGTGCCGATCGAGGTGCTGTCCTATTTCATCCGTCCGTTTACGTTGTCGATCCGGCTGTTCGCCAACATGCTGGCGGGGCATACGATGCTCGGCATCTTTGCCGGGTTCGCGGCGCTTGTGGGAATCTTCGCGATTTTCCCGCTTGCGATCGACGTTCTGCTGCTCGCGCTCGAATTACTGGTTGCCGTGTTGCAGGCTTATGTATTTGCGATCCTGAGCTGCCTGTACTTGAACGACGCGATTCACATGCATTAAGGAAATCGCGTGGCCCTCTCAACCACAACCCAACAAAAACAGGAAGACAAAGATGGACGTCGCTGCGGCCAAAATGATCGGCGCTGGCCTCGCCTGCATTGCACTTGTCGGCGCCGGCATCGGCATCGGTAATGTCTTTGCGTCGCTGATTAATTCGCTCGCCCGCAACCCGGCCTCGCAAGGCCAAGTGCAGCCCTTTGCGTTTCTCGGATTCGCGCTGGCCGAGGCGACCGGGTTGTTCGGCCTGGCGATCGCGTTTCTGATCCTGTTCGTGTTCTGACGCCCTAGCACCGTAGGTCGCGATCGATGCCGCAGCTCGACGTATCGACGTTCGCGCCGCAGCTCGTCTGGCTGGCGATTAGCTTTATCGTCCTCTACTTGCTGATGGCGAAGATCGGATTGCCGCGCGTCGGCGCCGTGATTGAGACGCGCCGACGGCATCGCGAGGACGATCTCGAGCGGGCGGCGCAGCTCCGCCGGGAAGCGGAAGCAGCCGTCGCCGCCTATGAAAGCACCCGCGCCGGCGCCCGCGAACAGGCGCAGGCGACGATCCGCGAGACAACAGAGCGGCTGGCCGCCGCTGCCGCCGAGCGCCAGCGCGAGCTGACTGCGGTGTTGGCGGAGCGCACCGGCGCGGCCGAGCGCGATATCGCCGCCGCCAAAGAGCGCGCGCTCGCCGAAATACGCGGCGTCGCCGGCGATGTCGCCGCTTCGATCGCGAACCGATTGATCGGGATCTCTCCACCGCAGAGAGACATCGCGGCGGCAGTCGATCGCATCGTCGCCGAGCGTGCCGCCTGATGGGACTTTTCCACGAGGCCGAGTTCTGGTTCCTGATCGCGGTCGTGATCTTTGTCGCGATCCTGTGGCGGCCAGGGAAGCGGTTTTTGATCGGCGGACTCGACGCCCGCGCCGAACGCATCCGCGAAGAACTCGCTGCGGCAAGCGATCTGCGCCAGGAGGCCGAGCGCACTTTGGCGCAGCTCCGCGCCCGCGAGCGCGACGCGGCCGCCGAAGCCGAGCAGATCATCGCCCACGCCAAAGCCGAAGCGGAGCGCATCGCGGCGGAATCGACGCGTGCGATGGAGGAAGCCGTGAAGCGCCGGCAACGACTTGCTGAGGAACGCATCGCGCAAGAGCAGGCGAGGGCGGTCGCCGAGATTCGCGCTGTGACCGTCGATGTTGCGATTTCCGCTGCCCGCCAGGTGATCGCCGCCGAACTCGACGAACAGCATGGAGCGGCGCTGATCGACGCCGCGATCGCCGAATTGCCAAGCCAACTGCACGCTTAAGCCTGCCGAACCAGAGCCCGCTGAGGCTCGTTCAAAGCCGCAACACCCGTAAACGCCTGAAATCCGCCGGTTTTTCGGGTGGCGGCGGAAACTGTTTCGCGCGCCAGGCCATCGTGCGAGGCTGGCTGCCAAGCGATTTTTTGGGCGGAACGAAGGAGGCGGCTCAATGGCCTTAAAGATTTATGGCGTTGCGCGCTCACGGGCGTTTCGCACGCTATGGGTGGTGGGCGAACTCGGCCTTCCCTATGAGCATATCAAGATCGATTTCGCCGACGGCGGCACGCACCGGGCGGAATACCTGGCGATCAACCCGAATGGCCACGTGCCGGCAATCGACGACGATGGTTTCCGTTTGTGGGAGTCGATGGCGATCAATCTCTATCTCGCCAAGAAATATGGCAGCGGTGCTAGCGGCCTCTACCCACAGAGCCTCAAGGATGAAGCGCGGGTTTGGCAGTGGAGCTTTTGGGGCATGTCCGAGGTCGAGCGCCCGGCGCTGACCGCACTGCTCAACCGGATCGCCCCCGAAGATCAGCGCGACGCTGCAGCGGCCGATGAAGTGGAGCGCGCACTCGCCGCTCCGCTCAAGGTGCTGGATGCGGCGGTGGCCGGCACGCCTTACCTGCTCGGCGATTATTTCACGGTTGCCGATCTGAACGTCGCTAGCATTCTCGCTTGGGCGGGGCAGGCGCGGGTCAATCTCGCTGCCTTCCCCAAGGCGGAAGCGTGGCTGAAGGCGTGCCACGACCGGCCGGCGGCTCAAGCTGCGCGGCAAATGCAGCGCGAGGGATAACCGATGACCGATAACCCGCAAACTGTCGTCTATGTGTCGAACGCCGGCAGCAAGGAGATTTTCGTCTTCGCGATGGATCGCGACAGCGGCGATTTGAGCGAGATCGAGCGGGTTCCGGTTCCCGGCACCGACAAGCCGTCGCCGACCAGCATTCCGATGGCGGTCAGCCCCGATCGCCGGTTTGTATACGCCGCACTGCGCAGCGAGCCGTTTCCGGTCTCGAGCTTCACCATTGACCGGGAAAGCGGACGCCTGGCGCATCTCGGCACAGCGCCGCTCGCCGACAGCATGGCCTACATCATAACCGACCGCAGCGGCCGGTTTCTGCTGAGCGCGTCCTATCCCGGGGCAAAACTGGCGATCAACCCGATCGATTCCTCAGGCCGCGTCGGCGGGCAGGCGACCCAAATGTTGGCGACCGGTCCCAAGGCGCATTGCGTCGTGGTCGATGCCTCCAACCGCTACGTATACTGCACCAATCTCGGCGCCGACATCATCATGCAGTTGCGGTTCGACGCCGAGGCCGGCACGGTCTCCCCAAACGAGCCCGCGGCGATATCGACCAAGCCCAATGCCGGGCCACGCCACCTGGCGTTTCACCCGAACGGCCGGTTCCTCTATCTGGTGAATGAGACCGACGCCACACTCGGGGCCTATGCGGTCGATCCGACCACCGGCACGCTCGCGGAGCTTCAGACGGTCCCCACCCTTCCTCTCGATTTCACCGGAAAACCCTCGGCGGCCGATCTCCATGTCAGGCCTGACGGGCTTTTTGTCTATTCGAGCGAGCGCACGACCAGCACGATCAAGGGCTACCGCATCGACCCGGAGCGCGGAACGTTCTCGCGCTGTGGGCGCTGGCCGACCGAAACGACCCCGCGCGGGTTCGCGATCGATCCCCGCGGGCGCTTTCTGCTCGCCGCCGGCCTCAGCTCGAACGCGATGACGGTGTCCGCAATCGACCCCGAAAGCGGTGCGCTCGCACCGTTACGGCAATACCGGCTGGGCGAGATGCCCAACTGGATCGAAATCGTCGATCTGCGCTGAGCCTGAGGCTCTCGCAATCACCTGATTTAGCGAAGCAATCCCATGCGGAGGTCGGCTGCCCGGTCAGATATATACGCCGCGCATGCCGCCTTCCGGGTAGCGGGTGCCGGCGGCGGCGCCGATCGGTATCGCCGCCGATATCCGGTCGACATCGGCGGCAGTCAGGTCGACCTTGAGTGCGCCAAGATTTTCTTCGAGCCGCGCGATGTGCTTGGTGCCGGGGATCGGGATCACGTCGGGCCCCTGTGCCAACAGCCACGCCAACACTAACTGCGCCGGCGTGCAGCCTTTTTCCTTGGCAATCGCCTCGATCCGGCCGACCAATGCGCGGTTTTTAGCGAAATTGTCGCCCATAAAGCGCGGATGGCGGCCACGGGTGTCGCCTTCGGCGAGATTGTCGAGATCGGGGACGACGCCAGCCAACAGACTGCGGCCGAGCGGGGCATAGGCGACAAAAGAGATGCCGAGATCGCGGGTCAGCTCGCGGGTCTCGGTCGCTTCCTCGCGGTACAGCAGCGAGAACTCGCTTTGCACCGCGACGATGGGATGGGTCTGATGGGCACGGCGGATGCGCTCGGGCCGCGCCTCGCACAAGCCGAGATAGCGCACCTTGCCCTGCTCGACGAGCCGCGCCATCGCGCCCACGGTTTCCTCAACCGGCACTGCCGGGTCAACACGGTGCTGGTAGTAAAGATCGATGACATCGACGTCGAGCCGTTTCAGGCTTGCCTCGCAGGCCTGCGCGACATAAGCCGGGCTGCCATCGACGCCATTGGCGCCGCCTGGCCGCCGCGTCTGGCCGAATTTGGTGGCGATTACGACGCCCTCGCGCCGCCCCTTCAAGGCCTGGCCGAGCAACTCCTCGTTTTGGCCCCAGCCATACATGTCGGAACTGTCGAAATGATCGACGCCGAGTTCGAGCGCGCGATGGATTAGGGCCACCCCGGCCGCCTCATCGCTTTTGCCATAGACCCCGGACAGCGACATGCAGCCGAGCCCGATCGCCGACACCTCCGGCCCGTTTTTGCCGAGCCGGCGCCGTTCCGTAATCACCGCAGTCTTCATCCACTCTTCCTCTCGTTTAGATTAAGGCCTCAACGCGTTACCATAACCGCCGTGAAGTCGGGCTGCACAATCTGCAAACAGCCTGCATTCCCCGTGCGCGGGCTCGACCCGCGCATCCACGTCTTGCTTGGGGGCCTCTGAAGGCGTGGATGGCCGGGTCAAACCCGGCCAAAGCGATACGGTTTGATATCTTGGCGCCGTCCGATACTGCGCGGGCGTCAGCGGGCGGCGTTGTCTTTGCCAAAGACATCCAGCGGCAAAAAGGCGCTGACCACCATGTTGGGGACGTCGACCAATTCGCTGATCTTCAGATCGACCGTGACGCTGCAGATCGCATAGGCCTGCTGTCGGGTCCAGCCGCGCTCGACCAACAAATCGATCATCGATAGCAGCGCGTTGCGGGCGCTCAAGGTTGTGTCCTCGCTCTCGTTGGTGCCATCGGCGCGGATCGACATGCCGGTTGTCGCCAGAAAGCGTCGGGGGGCGGCGAGTTCCGGCGGGAAATAATAATCGTTGCGCTGAAACCGCGGAAAGCGGATGCCGCGGCGCTGCGCCTCGCCCTTGTGCAGGGAAAAGCGGACCAGGATCGAACCCGACATTTCGATTGCGGTGCCGCAGGCCTCGCCGTCGCCCTGCGCGAAATGCGCGTCGCCGACCGAGAACAAGGCGCCGTCGACAAACACCGGCAACAACAGCCGCGCTCCTTTGCTGAGCTGCTTGATATCGAGATTGCCGCCATTCTCGCGTGGCGGGATCGTCCGCAACGCCTCGGACGCGATCGGCTCGGCGGCCGGCACCGCGCCCTTGGCTTCGGGCGGCAATGCCACGCCGCCGCGTGCTGCGAGTTCGGCTTCGCGGCGCTGAACCGTCTCGCGCAATTCCTTCGAAGGGGCGACCCCGATCACGCCAACAAATGAACCGTCGGGTATGCGAACACCGGGTAGATCAGCCGACTCGGCAAAGCCGTCCTTGATCGTCCATTTGACGATGTGCGGTTCGGGAAAAGCGTCGCGCAAAAAGCCAAAACCCGGCACCTGCACCGTGTAGCCAAAACCCGCCGGTTTCATGTCGCAGATCTCGACTTCGAGCAGATCGCCGGGGTGGGCGCCGGCGACATAAACCGGCCCAGTCAGCGCGTGGACGCGGTTGAGGTCGCAGTGCAGCATATCCGGTGCTGTCGTCGACGATGTGATCTGGCCGTCAAAGGCGTCGCGGGTCTCGATCTCGACTTCCTCGCCGAGTTCGGCTTCGATGGCCGGCGGGATCGCTTCATGCCAGCGGTTATGACCTTTATCCGGCTCCTCTGCGAGCGGTTTGCTGTAATCGACGGTGATGGTTTTCATACCGCGCCCCTTGCGAAAAGCAGCCGAAGCTATGCACAACCTATGCCTGGCGCAAGCAGCGGGGCGCCCGCCGATTGCGCTCAGCCGGTGAAGATCGCTTTCGGGATCATCGCGTGGATGCCCTTGACGCCGTCGACGACCTGGGTGACTTCGAAATCGACGGCGATGCTGGCCAGCGCATAGGCGTCCTCCCGAGTGAGACCCTTCTCGCCGACCAGGAAGTCGATCGTCTCCCTGATCGCGATCTTCATCGCCTCATCGAGAAGCTCGTGTAAACCGATCGTGATCCAATGGGTCGGCGTTTCGGCGCGCGGCCAGGTCAGCGGCTTTCCCTTGATCAGCTCGAACCGGAAGGCGCCGGTCAGCGACGTTTCGATTGCGGTTAGATCGACCTCGCCATTGCCTTGCGCGGCATGGCCGTCGCCGACCATGAACAAGGCGCCCGGCACGTGGACCGGTAAGTAGAATGTCGATCCGGCGGTCAACTCCTTCAGATCGATGTTGCCGCCATGCGCGCCCGGCGGGATCGACGAGACGCGCCCGAGACTGCCCGCCGGTCCGGTTGCCATGATCCCGAAAAACGGCTCGAGAGGGACCTCGATGCCGGGAGCAAATAATGCCCGGCCGCGATCGAGATCGAACGCGATCGCGATGCTACGGTTGAGCGTGAATTCGTCCGGCAGCCCACCCTTTGTCGTGCGCATCGAATTGACCCCGTAAGGGGTGCGGGGCGTTGCCTCGAGGATGTGCACTGCGAGCACATCGCCGGGCTCGGCGCCCTCGACATGAAGCGGCCCGGAAACGATATGCGGCCCAAGCCCGCTATGCTGCACCTTCGAATATATCGCGACGGCATCGGCCAGAACCTGCTCGCGCGCAATGCCGAAGCGGGTGAAAAATGCCTCGGGCGAGCCCTGGTCGGCGACGAGGCCTTCATGCGAGACTGTATCGATCGTGACCGTCTCACCCGGCCGAACAAAGGCGATCGGGTCGAGCGCGCCTGAAAAATAGCCCCAGTGCACGGTTTCGGGGCCGCTGCCGATGCGCAGCGCACCCTCCTTGCGAGTGACCAACCCCGCCGCAGCCGCGCGCTCGGCCGCCTGTTGCGGTAGCGAATGCCCGGCGGCTGTCGGTTTTGTGAACGGTCCTGACGGCGAGGCGGCAGCGCCCGCGAGCCCGCGATGCAGAAAGTCGCGCTTTTCGGCGTCGACGAGCCCCAGGCGGAACAATTCGTCTACAAAGGCGTGATAGCTGGCAGCATCCCCTGTCATCGGCCGAGCGCCTGTGCCGCGCGGGCGACCCGTTCGGCGCGGTCGCGCTGGCGCGGTTCGCTGCGAGCGAGCGCCTCGGCCAGCACCGCGGGATCAGCTTTTTCAGGTGAACCGGAGGCGAAGGGCGGTGCTGGGTCGTATTCGATGCCGAGTTGGATCGCTTCGGCCGCCGCACGACCTGCAATCTCGGCGGCGACAGTCAGCGCCACATCGATTCCTGCAGTGACCCCGCCGCCAGTGAAGATGTTGCCGTCGACAACGACGCGCTCGGCAATCGGCTCGGCGCCAAAGGCGCGCAACAATTCGCGCGACATCCAGTGGGTGCCGGCGCGCTTGCCGCGCAGCAACCCCGCCGCACCCAAGACGAGGGAGCCGGTGCAGATCCCGACGACATAACGCGCCTCGGCCGCGGCACGGCGCACAAACGCCAGCACCTCCGCATCTTCGAGCAGCGGGTTGATGCCGCCGCCTCCCGGCACTAGCAGCAGATCGAGCGGCGGGCAGTCGGCGAACATCGTATCGGGAGAAATCCGCATCCCGTGCTCCGAGCGGACCGGCTCGAGGTTTTTCCACAATAGCCGCGTCTCTGCGCCGGGCAGCCGGGCTAGAACCTCATAGGGGCCGGTGAGGTCAAGCTGGGTCAGGTTTGGGAACACCAGCATGCCGCTGCGCAACATGGTCTCCACCATCGCTGTTCCTTAAAAAGGAGGGCTTATCCGCCTCGTTTTATCGTCAGACTTTGTCGCGGGCAAATCAGGAGACTGCCCGGCAGGCACCAGCATTGATCCCAGCCAGCGCTAATCCCGGCCAGCGCTGACCGGCAGCTATAATCGCTGAAGCCGCCGCCCCTCGGCATGGTCCTTGCCCTGTTGCGGCGGTGCGAAGCGGCAAGGAGAGCACGGTGCGGATTACGCGACGGGAATTTGCGACATTGGCCGGCGCTGCGGTGGTGGCGCCGAGTTTGCCGGCACGCGCCGAGGGCGCCAACGTCTTTGTGCCGGGCTTTAACTTACCGGCCAATCTCGATCCGCATCAGGTGCTAGACGTCTCGGCAACCGATTGTGCGCTTAACGCCTACGACAATCTTTACCGCTGGGAAGACAATCCGGCCAAGATGCGCCCGTGGCTGGCGACGAGCTATACCGCCTCGTCGGACGGCCTCATTTGGGATTTTAAGCTGCGTCAGGGCGTGAAATTCCACGACGGCAGTGAGCTTACCGCCGCCGATGTCGTCTACAGTTTCCAGCGCCTGCTGGGGCTCAACAAAGCGCCAGCAGCACCATTTCTGACCGTCATCAAATCGGACTCGGTCACCGCGCCGGAGCCGTATCTGGTTCGCTTCAAGCTGGAAAAGCCGTTCGGACCGTTCTTTGCGACGGTTCCGATGGTTGCCGTCGTCAATCCGCGGGTGATCAAGGCGCAAGAGAAAAACGGCGACTGGGCCGCCACCTGGCTCGCCTCCAATCAGGCGGGCTCCGGCGCTTATCTACTCGATCCATCAACCTACGTGCCGCTCGAACATGTCGATATGACGCGAAACCCCAATCATTTTATGGGTTGGAACGATAATCCGCGGCCGATTGCAACCATCAGCTGGCGCCCGGCCCAGGTGACTTCGACCAGGGTATTGGCATTGCTCAACGGCTCGCTCGATATGACCGACAGCAATCTGCCGGTCGACCAGATCGAGCGCATTCAAAAAGCGCCCAACGCCCATATCGCCAAGAACCAGACGATGCGGCTGTTTGTCATACGCATGAACAATACTAAGCCGCCTTTCGATAATATAAATACCCGCAAATGCTTTGCTCATGCCTTCAATTACGACGGGTTTATCAATGAAATCGTAAAAGGTTATGCGACGCGCAATACATCGCCAACACCCAACAACCTGTGGGGCTATCCAAAAGACGAAAAAGGCTACGATTACGATTTGGCCAAGGCCAAGGAGTATTTCGACAAGGCGATGGCGGAGGGCGCGCCGATCAAACGCCCGATCGAATTGCATGTACAGCAGCCGCTCGAACAGACGGTGCAGGCAGGTCAGCTGTTCCAAAGCGATCTGGCGACGATCGGGGTCAATCTGAAGCTGGTCAGCGATACCTTCGCCAATCTGACCAGTGTTTCGAGCAAGGCCGAAACCACACCCGATATGTGGATTCACTGGGTCAGCACCTATTACGTCGATCCCGACAATTGGATCGGCCAGATGTACGACAGCCGCTTCCACGGCACATGGAAGGCATCGTGCTGGTACACCAATCCCAAGGTGGACGCGCTATTGCGCAAGGCCCGCGGCCTGGTCGAGCAGGAGGACCGCGCGCCCCTTTACGAGCAGGCAGCGCGGATGATTGTCGCCGATTTACCCGACATCTGGATCTACAACCATATCGAAGTGGTCGGCATCGCCAATCGTGTCCAAGGCTTTCGCCATTGCCCGGTCGGATCGGGCGGCGAAGTGCGCTGGATGCACCTCGCGGCGTGAGGCGCGTCGGTTTCCGGTAGCCGGGAGACCGTAGGTTGCTGGGATTTATCCTGCGCCGCGCCGCGTATGCGATCCCGTCGCTGCTCGGGCTCCTGGTGATGACCTTTCTGATGGTGCGGGTCGTGCCGGCCGACCCTGCAGCGGCACTCGCAGGCGACAACGCTACACCGCAACAAATCGCTCAGATCCGCCACGAATTCGGCTTTGATCGCCCGCTTGGCGTTCAGCTCGTCCTCTATCTCGGACAGGTGCTGCAAGGAAACTTTGGCGAGAGCCAGTATTCGCATCGCCCGGTCGGGACCGATATTCGCCAGCGTTTGCCGGCAACCTTGGAACTGACCTTGTCGGCATTGCTGATCGCGGCGGTGTTCGGCATTCCGCTCGGCGTGGTTTCGGCGGTTTATCACAACCGCTGGCCGGATTTTGTGCTGCGCCTGTTTTCGATTACCGGGCTCGCGATGGCCGCCTTTTGGTTTGCCATCATGCTGCAGATGCTGTTTGCAATGCAGCTGCACTGGCTGCCGTTGCGCGGCAGGCTCGGCACCGACATCCTGCCCCCGCCGGATTTAACCGGCTCGCTGTTGATCGACAGCCTACTGGCCGGGCGCCTGGACGCGTTTTGGGACGCATTGCGGCATCTGATCCTGCCGGCAGTTACATTGTCCCTCGGCGGTCTCGCGTCGATCATGCGCTTTACCCGCGCCGGCATGCTCGAAACCTTGCAGAAGGACTTTGTGCTGTACGAACGCGCGGTCGGCTATCCGCGGCACCGTCTGATCTGGATTTACGTCCTGCGCAACTCGGTCATCGCCGCCGTGACGCAGATCGGGCTGCTGTTTGGCGCTCTGATCGCCGGCGCCGTCGTGGTCGAGGCGATCTTCGACTGGCCGGGGATCGGCGACTACGCGGTGCAAGCGATCCTGACGGCCGACTACAAGGTCATGCTCGCGGTCACCTTGCTGGTCGGGGTCATCTACACGGCGGTCAATATCGTGACCGATCTGGTGCACGGGCTGCTCGATCCGCGATTACGGGAGCAGTTGTAGATGCGGGCCGCATCCCCGCCATCGGCGGCGATTGCGCGCCCCTTCTCCGTAGCTCGCCGTGAGCCGCGGCGTTCTGGCGGCAGTGGGCGCTGGCTGATCCTGAAGAAATTCGCCCGCGACGTTCCGGCGTTGATCGGGCTCGTGATCGTCGTCTGCATCGTCGTGATCGCGCTGATCGGGCCGTGGATCGCGCCGCACCCGGGAGACATCGTCGCCTCGCACCTGCTGCAGCGGTTGAAGCCGCCGAGTGCGGCCTTCCCGTTTGGCACCGACAATCTCGGCCGTGATCTTTTCTCGCGCGTGATCCTCGGGACCCGCGGCGCGCTCGAAGTAGCGCTCGCGGTGGTGGCGCTGGCGAGCCTGATCGGCGTGCCGCTCGGACTGATCGCCGGCTATACCCAGGGCTGGGTGTCGGAAACCATCATGCGGGTGACCGACGTCTTTCTGGCAATCCCGCAACTGGTCCTGGCGCTGGCGCAATTGCTAACCCCATCGCTCGAAACCGCGATGGTTGCGTTGGCGCTGACCTACTGGCCGTTTTTCACCCGTCTCGTCTTTGCCGAGACCAGGCGGCTCAGCGTCTCGCTGTTTGTCGACGCCTTGCGCGGCATTGGCGCCGGCGGTGCTCGCATCTTGTTCCTCCACATCCTGCCGAATGCGATCTCGCCAGTCATCGTCCGTGCGACGATCGGGATGGGCTTTACAATTTTGGTGGCAGCCGTGCTGGGATTTCTCGGCATGGGCGCCACCCCACCGGCCCCCGATTGGGGACTGACGATCTCGGAAAGCCGGAACTACCTTCCCGACGCGTGGTGGTATTCAACCTTCCCCGGCCTGGCGATCCTGGTCACGGTGCTCGGTTTCAATCTGCTCGGCGACGGTCTGCGCGACCTCGTCGATCCGCGCTTGCGGCGGTCGCGCTGATGGCCGACGCCGACGCGATCCTCGAAATCCGTGGCCTGCGACTGTCGATCGCCACCGATGAAGGTCTCGCCAAGATCCTTGACCACATCGATTTCAGCCTCGAACGCGGGCACATTCTTGGCGTCGTCGGTGAATCTGGCTGTGGCAAATCGACCGTCGTGCGCGCGATCCTAGGCCTCTTGCCGGCCGGTGCACGCGTCGAGCAAGGCGAGATCCGCTTCGACGACCAGGATCTGCTTGGGCTCAGCGAGCGCGACCTGAACCATCGGATACGCGGACTCCGCATCGGCTTTATCCCGCAGGATCCGTATCTGGCGTTGAACCCGGTCTTTAAAGTCGGGACGCAGCTACTGGAAATTATGCGATGGCACGCGCCTGACGCAGGCGATGGCCGCCACGGGCGGCGTGAACGTGCTGATCGCGCCCGCGCCCATCGCGACCGAATTGTCGATTTGCTGCGCCGCGTGCAGATGCCCGATCCCGAGGCGGCGTTGGAGCGCTACCCGCATCAGTTTTCCGGCGGCCAGCGGCAACGTCTGCTGATCGCCGCCGCACTTGCCTGCTCGCCGGAATTGGTCATCGCTGATGAGCCGACGACGGCGCTCGACGTGACCACGCAGCAGCAAATCCTCGATCTCCTCCGCGACCTGGTCGAGGAATTCGGCCTATCGATGCTGTTCGTTACCCACGATCTCGGTGTCGTGGCACAGCTATGCGACGACCTCTGCGTAATCTATGCCGGGCAGACGGTCGAGCGCGGACGGACCGGCGCCATCCTCACCGCGCCGCATCATCCTTACACACGCGCCTTGTTGGCCTGCCATCCCGATCGCGCGGCGTCATTCATCGGCATCCCCGGCGCCGTACCGTCGCCCTTGCACGCCGGGCCGGGCTGCCGCTTTGCCCCGCGCTGTGCAGAAACGCGTTCGGGTTGCGCAACGCGCCCCCCGCATCTCGTTCGCGGACCGGCGGGCCATTTCGTCGATTGCCTGCTGCATGAGCGATTGGAGGTCATGGCATCATGACCGAAACGCCGCTTCTAGAATTGCGCGACGTGACGGTGCTGCTCGGCGGCGAGCGCCGCCTGCTCGGCAAAAATAAGCCGCCGGTGCGTGCGGTCGCCGGCGTCAACCTCGCGGTCGAAAAAGGCGAGATCCTCGGTATTGTCGGCGAGTTGGGCTGCGGTAAAACGACACTCGGTCGCACGATTTTGGGCCTGCAACGCGAGGCCGCGGGCGAGATCCGCCTGGACGGCAAGCCGGTGAGTGGCCTCCCGCCAAAGCACGCCCGCACCGCGCGGCGCGATATTCAGTACGTGCACCAGGATGCCGCAGCGGCACTGGATCCGTGGTGGAGCATCGGCCGCACGCTCGAAGAAGGACTTGCCATCCAGAATGGCGGCCCGGCCGAGTTGCGCCGTCAGCGGGTTGACGAGGTGCTGACTGCGGTCGGGCTCGATGCGTCGGTCCGGCCACGCTATCCGCATGAACTTTCCGGCGGCCAATTGCGGCGCGTGGCATTGGCCCGCATCCTGTTACTGCAACCGCAGGTCATCGTTCTCGACGAGCCGACTTCGGGGCTCGACATGTCGGTCCAGGCGACCATCCTCAACCTGTTGCTCGAAATGCGGCGGCAGCTCGGGCTGACTTACCTGTTCATCTCGCACGATTTGTCGGTGGTCGAGCGGCTGTGCGACCGCGTCGCGATCATGTATCTCGGGCGGATCGTCGAACTCGCCTCGGCCGAGGAAATCTTTGCTCGGCCATTGCACCCTTACACCCGAGTGTTGCTGGCGGCAGCACCCCGGCTCGATTCCGAGCCGCGCAGGGTCAGCCAACGGGTCGTCGGCGAGCCGCCGAGCGCTGCGGCACTGCCGCCGGGCTGCGTCTTCTCGACGCGCTGCCCGCATGTCGAACCGGGCTGTACCGTGGCAGCGCCAGCAATCGAGATTGCGACGCCCGGGCACAGTATCTGCTGCCGACGCTGGCGCGACCTCCGTCCAATCGCTGCCGGCGAGCCGGAAAGGCGGAGAACCGAGGCGCTCGTTCGCCTGGGTTAGCGGGTTCCCGCGCGGCGCGTTCCTTGGGCTTTTCAGAACTGCTGGTTCACCGACCAGATTTCCGGCTATAACCCGGCCCCCGGCGGTCGTTTCGCCGCCGAGCCCGCAACTTTTCGGCTCATCGGGCCGCTATGCCCGATGCTGACCCGATTTTCAGAATGTGGCGTTAGCTTGGTACACGGACCGAGCGCACCGATGCCAGACGCAGCTGTCATTCACTCCGAAGCGCGACCGAGGCTTGGCCAAAGCCTCGCAGTCTCCGCGCTCGGCGTCGTCTACGGCGATATCGGCACCTCGCCGCTGTACACGGTCAAGCAGTGCTTTGAGAATGCCGATGTCAGCCAAACCCGCGTTTTTGGGGTTTTGTCGCTGATTGCCTGGGCGCTGACTCTGGTCGTTACCATCAAGTACGTGCTCGTGCTGCTGCGCGCGGACAATCGCGGTGAGGGCGGCATTCTCGCTTTGATGGTTCTGGCGATGCGCGCCGCCGTGACCGGCCGCGGTAGGTGGATCATGTGGGCCGGGCTGATCGGAGCGGCGCTGTTTTATGGCGATGGCGTCATCACGCCGTCGATCTCGGTGCTGAGCGCGGTCGAGGGGTTGAAGGTCGCCACGCCGGCGTTTGAGCCCTATGTCGTGCCGCTGACCCTTTTGCTGCTGGTTGTCCTGTTCATTGTTCAGCGGCGCGGGACCGGCAGTGTCGGCGGCTATTTCGGCCCGGTCATGATCCTGTGGTTCTGTGCGATCGGGATTCTCGGCGGGATCGAGATCGCCCGCCGACCCTCGATCCTGCTGGCGGTCGACCCGCGCTACGCGATCAACCTGATGTGGCACCACCCGTGGCATGGGTTTGTTCTGCTTGGCTCGGTTGTGCTGGCAGTGACCGGGGCCGAAGCGCTTTACGCCGATATGGGGCATTTCGGGCGCTCGCCGATCCGCCGCGCGTGGTTACGCTTTGTCTTCCCGGCATTGCTGCTGAATTACTTCGGGCAGGGCGCGTTGCTGCTGGCAAAACCCGAAGCAATCGCGAACCCGTTCTACCTGCTCGCTCCGGGCTGGGCTTTATATCCGCTGGTCGTGCTCGCCTCGTCGGCGACTGTCATCGCGTCCCAGGCGGTGATCTCGGGCGCGTTCTCGATTACTCGTCAAGCCGTCCAACTCGGCTATCTGCCCCGGATGCTGGTGCGGCATACCTCCGAGCGGGAAATCGGCCAAGTCTATGTGCCGGCGATGAACCTGATCCTGCTGGTGGCGGTGGTGGCGACCGTGATCACCTTTCGTTCGTCAGATAGGCTGGGCGGCGCCTATGGCATCGCCGTGACCGGTACGATGACGGTCACGACGGTGCTTGCCTTTGTCTATTTCCGCTGGGGAGCGGGCTGGCCGCTATGGCGGCTGATCCCGTTATTCGGGTTGTTCCTGTTGATAGACCTGTCATTTTTCAGCGCCAATATGTTGAAGATTATTGACGGCGGCTGGTTCCCGCTGGCGATCGGTGTGTCGATTTATACCGTGATGATGACCTGGCTGTGGGGGCGGCAGCGGGTTGCCGTCCAGCGCGCGACAGGAGCGCTGCCGCTCACCACCCTGATCGAGAACTTAAGGCCCGACAGCCCGGTACGTGTCCCGGGCACGGCCGTCTATATGACAGCGCGGGTCGACAACGTCCCCGCGGCTCTCTTGCACAACATGAAGCACAATAAAGTCCTGCACGAGCGCAATGTGCTGATGACCGTGCGCACCGAGGACGTGCCGCGCCTACCCGAGGCTGACAGGCTGCAGATCGATCATTTGAGCCGGAATTTTCACACCGTAACGATACATTACGGGTTCTTAGAAGAGCCCGACATCCCGCGCGCCTTGGCATTGTGCCGAGTTGGCGGCTTTCGCTTTAACCTGATGGATACTTCGTTCTTTGTCGGGCGCGAAAAGATCGTCGCGAAAGGCCGCTCGGGGTTGATGCTGCCGTTCAAGAAGCTGTTCGTGCTGTTGACCAATCTGGCGCTCGACGCCACCGAGTTCTTTCACATCCCGATCAACCGCATCGTCGAACTCGGCGGCCAAGTCGAACTTTAGCCGCTAGTGGATGTCTTCCTGTTCGTCGAATGCTTGGCGCAGGCGGGCGACCGAAAAGCCGGGGGAGCGGGCGGCGTCGATGATGACTTTTTCGCGCCGCGCCAAGAGGTCGGCAGCCGCCGGGATTTCCTTGACCGCCTGGTGTGGTACGACGACGGCGCCGTGGCGGTCGGCATGGATCACGTCATTGGGCGAAACCACCATGCCGGCAACGCTGACCGTGCCACCGAAATCGACGAGATGGACATGCGCGTGCGACGGCATGATCGAGCCGGCGAGCACAAAAAAGCCCGGCGCCATCACATCGAGATCGCGCACCGAGCCGTCGGTGATGACGCCGAGACAACCGAGCCCCTTATGGACATTGCTTTGCACCTCGCCCCAGAAAGCGCCAAAACCGTAATCGGGGACATCGATGTCCTGGATCACCGCGATGCTCGGCATCGGCTCGGCGGCGATATGCGCGTAATAGCCGAGGCGAATCTCCTTCGCCTCGTCGCGATTGCGCGGATGCGGTTCGCGCGAGCGGATGATCGCCGTGCGGGCAAACGCGACAACCGGCTTCAATTCGGGAAACGGTGCGACCAACGGCCGGCGGATAAAGCCCGTGGCCCGGCGCGCCGGGGCGACGATTTCGAGCGCATTGCAGATTGTCGGCGTGTCGAACGCCCGCAAGGCTTCAAGATCGGCGGGATCGGGCAGGTTCGGCATCGGGCTTCCTCCGGCATCTGATTGTCCGGGCCCAGGCTTTATTGGAGAATGGCCTAAGCCAGCAAGGGTTTTCCGCTGGACGCACAACGAGGGAGAAGAGGGATGGGCAACTACGATCCCGACCGGGTCAGACAGATGCAGCGGCCGCATGGGCTGCCGTTCAGCATTGGAAAAATCGGGCATGTCGTGCTGAACGTGCAGGATGTCGAGCGCTCGGCGCGGTTCTACACCGAGGTGCTGGGCTTCCAGACCTCCGATGTTTATCCGGAGGAGATGGTGCCGGGCGGCATGGTGTTTCTGCGCTGCAACCCCGACCACCACGGCATAGCGCTGGTCGGATCGACTAAGGCGCCGGCGGATAATGTCGAACTCAATCACATAGCTTTTGAGGTCGGCAGCCTCGACGATGTCGTGCGAGCGCGCGACCATCTGCGCCGGCACGGTGTCACTATCGATTTCGAAGGGCGGCGGCGGGCCGGATGCCAGCTCGCGGTCGAATTTCGCGACCCCGACAACCACCGGCTCGAGATTTATTGGGGCATCGACCAGATCGGCAGTGACGGCTATGTCCGGCCGGCTGATGAGTGGAAGGGCGCGCGCAGTCTCGAAGACGCGGTCGCCGACCCGGTGCGCGGCCAAGACACCAGCCTGCGCAACTCGTCATTGCTGAAGGGTTGAGGTTGGGTTAGTAGGGACGAGTGCCTTCGCGCCGCTCGACGTGGTGGCGACGTCAGGCCATTGCGGCGCTTGGCTCGTGCGGGCATGGTGAAGGATGACCGAGCGCGGCTTTGCATCGCACGATACCGCACCTTTGTATGTCGTGACCGTCCGCGGGCTGGTACTGATGGCCAGCATCGGCATCACCCGACGCGAACGCGAACAAAAGCAACGGGTGCGCGTCTCGGTCGATCTGACGGCGAGCCCCTCGGCTTCGGTACCCGGCGAAGACCGCCGCCGCATCATCAATTACGCGAAGATCGTCGCTGCCGTCCGCCAAATCGCTGCAGCTGGCCATATCGATCTTTGCGAGGGCTTTGCCGATCGGATCTGCAACGCCTGCTTTGCCGACAACAAGGTCGAGCGGGTGCGCGTGTGGGTCGAAAAACTCGATGTCATTCCCGAAACCGACGGGGTCGGCGCCATCCTCGAACGAACCCGGCCCGGCTGAGGCGTGTCGAACTCGGCAGTCGCAAACCCTCCGACATTGTTCGGCATCGTCAATGTTACCGAGGATTCGTTTTCCGATGGCGGCCGGTTTCTCCACCCTGAGGCGGCGCTCACCCATGCGCGAGCGCTCGTCGCCGCCGGGGCGCAGGTGATCGACCTTGGGGCTGCCGCCAGCAATGTCGACGCCAAGCCGGTCAGCGCGGACGAGGAAATCCGCCGCCTCGACCCCGTTATCGCTGGCCTACAAGGCGACGGCACGCCGGTGTCGGTCGACAGCTTTCTGCCGGAGGTGCAGCGCTTTGCGATGAGTTCGAGGGGTCGATTACTTGAACGATATCCAGGGCTTCCCCGACCCGTCGCTCTATCCGGAATTGGCGGCGGCACAGTGCAAGCTCGTCGTCATGCATGCAGTGCAGGGCCGCGGCCGGGCGCAACGGCTGGAATTGCCCGCCACCGAAGTCTGGGGCCGCATCGTTTCCTTTTTTTCCGAGCGGATTGCAACGCTCGAGCAGGCCGGCGTCGCTCGCGAGCGCATCATCATCGATCCGGGCATGGGCTTCTTCTTGAGCAGCCGGCCCGAAGCCTCGGCGCACGTACTAGCCCGGTTGGCCGAGCTGAAGAGCGTCTTCGCATTACCGGTGCTGGTTTCGGTATCGCGCAAATCCTTTTTGCGGTCGATCACCGGGCGCGCTTCCGCCTCCGAGCTTGGCGCTGCGACGTTGGCGGCCGAACTTTTTGCCGCCGAACAGGGCGCCGATTTTATCCGCACGCACGATCCCGGTGCTCTCACCACCGCGCTCCGGGTTATATCGGCGCTACGCGGCGCGGGCTGACTTTACCGCCGGCACGTTCGGTCACCCACGGCGGAGAGTGGCGCTCCTCCCCGCGGTTGGCGCATAGTGGAGCGATAACCGACGGTCGGGAGTAGATCGATGCTGGCGCCGCCTAATTTCCATCACCTGCACTTGAATTCGGTCGATCCGGACCGAGCGATCGATTTCTATACGCGCCAATTCCCGTCAACCGCGAAAGGCAATTGGGGTGGCTTCCCGGCGCTCCGGTCGCCGAATGATGTCCTGGTGCTGTTTACCAAGGTCGACACACCACCGCCGACCGAGCCCCAAAGTGCGATCTGGCATTTCGGCTGGCATGTCACCGATGCCCGGCATTGTCTCGATACCTACAAGAGCCGAGCTGAGGTGGGATTGTTGCCGCTTTACACGACCGATGAAGGTGGCTCGGTGCTGATCTCGAGTGACACCTGGCCGAGCGTCGGCGGCGTGCTCGGTCTAACCCGGGCGCAGATCGCCGAGGCCAAGGCGAAGGGCGTCGAGCCGGCGGGGGGCGGAGGGTTCGCCTATATGCGCGGCCCTGACGACGCCCTCGTCGAATATGCCGGCAATCATCCGGCCGAGCGCTTCAATCACGTTCATCTCTACCAGGACGACCCGATCGCCGCGTTCGAATGGTATCAGAAGCATCTGAACGCGCCGATGCGGCCCGGCTATACGCCGACTCCGGTGACCGGAGTGGACGGCAAGCCGGCGCGCGGTTCCGACCGTACCTGGCCGGCCCTGAACCGCGAAGGGATGTTCCGCTCCCCACGAGCCGGCGTCGAATTCGGTGACGTGTCGATGATGTGGTACGCAAACCAGGGCGACGCGCCGCTGTGCAGTTCGCTCGGGCAGTTGCAAGATCATATCGCATTGTCGGTCAGCGATCTTGACGCCTGGGCCGATAAGCTCCACGGCGAACGCGTCAAAATTCTCGAACCGATCTATCCGCTCGGCGATACCCGGGCGCTAATGATCGAAGGCCCGAGCCGCGAAGCCATCGAACTGGTCGAGGTCAAGCCGCAATGACGGATCCGGTTGGCCTCTCTAAAGGGCTCACCAATTACGGCGACCCCGATTTCGCGCTTTATCTGCGGCGCTCGTTTGCCCGCTCGATGGGCTATTCGACCGATCTGCTGTCGCGGCCGGTGATCGGCATTGCGGACACTTATTCGGGCTACAACAATTGCCATCGCCACTTCCCCGAATTGATCGAGGCGGTCAAGCGTGGCGTGCTGGCCGCGGGCGGATTGCCACTGACCTTTCCGACGATCTCGCTCGGCGAGGTTTTTCTCAATCCGACAAGCCTGATGTTCCGCAACTTGATGGCGATCGACACCGAGGAGATGATCCGCGCCCAGCCGATGGATGCGGTGGTATTGGTCGGAGGTTGCGACAAGACCGTGCCGGCCCAGTTGATGGGTGCGCTTTCCGCCAACCGGCCGGCGATCCAGCTTGTCGCCGGGCCAATGATGACCTCGCGCTGGCATGGCGAGCGGCTCGGCGCTTGCACCGATTGCCGGCGCTTCTGGGCGCGCTATCGCGCCGGCGAAATCGAGCCCGCGGAAATCCACGAGATTGAAGGCAATCTGGCGACCACCGCCGGCACCTGTGCGGTCATGGGGACGGCGAGTACAATGGCCTCGATCGCCGAAGCGCTTGGCATGATCCTGCCCGGCACGGCAGCGATCCCGGCAGTCCATGCCGACCGTTTGCGCGCTGGCGAGGCGACCGGCCGTGCCGCGATGCAGCTCGCGCGTAGCGGCCTGACGCCCGATCACATCGTCACGCCCGATGCGGTCGAGAACGCCTTGCGCGTGCTGATGGCGATCGGCGGCTCCACCAATGCAGTGTTGCATCTGACCGCGATCGCCGGCCGCGCCGGCATCGATATCGATCTGCGGCACTTGAACGAGGTCAGCGACACCACCCCGGTTCTGGTCGATCTAAAGCCGACCGGGCCGCATTACATGGAGGATCTGTTCGCTGCGGGCGGCATCGGCGCCGTGCTGCGCGAGTTGCAACCGCTGCTGCACACCGACTGTCTGACCGTCTCAGGCGAGACTTTGGCGCAGCGGCTTGCTGCACCCGCCGGTCCGGTTGACCGCGCTGTCATCAAACCGCTGGCGGACCCACTGCAGCCGGTTGGCGGGCTCGTTGCATTATTTGGATCGTTGGCGCCGCAGGGAGCCATTTTCAAGCGCTCGGCGGCCGACCCGAAATTGTTCGAGAAGGAGGGCAGGGCGGTCGTCTTTACCTCCCTCGATGATTTGTCGGCGCGCATCGACGATCCCGGGCTCGATGTGACCCCCGACGATTTTCTGGTCTTGCAAAATGCCGGGCCACTCTCCGCTTCCGGGATGCCGGAGGCTGGCTATCTGCCGATCCCGGCAAAGCTGGCGCGTGCCGGGGTCAACGACATGGTGCGGATATCCGACGCGCGGATGAGCGGGACCGCCTATGGCTCGATCGTCTTGCACGTGACACCGGATGCGGCCTCGGGTGGCCCGCTCGCCAAGGTGCGCAACGGCGACCGTATTCGCCTCTCGGTCAAGGAGCGCCGCATCGACCTGCTCGTCCCAGCCGATGAGCTTGCCCGCCGCCCGGTAACGCCGCCGCCGGTTCCCGAACGCGGCTATGCCCGGCTCTACCGCCACGAAATTTTGCAGGCCGATCGCGGCTGCGACTTCAATTTTTTGCGCAAGCACCCGCTCGATCACTTCCGCTGACGTGCGTACGACGAGAAATTCGGCGCTCGTGCGTTAGCAAGTCCGGAGTGACGAGTAGCACCATTTCAAAACGGAGCTATTGAATGTTCATTAACTACGTTGCCCGGCGCGTATCGTGCACCGGCTTGATAATCGTTGTCGCGGCGATGCTTTTTGGCTGCACGGGTCAGGACCCGCAGCAGCTGGCCGAGAAAAATCGCCTGCTGACGAGCTACCCGCCACCCGGTCAATCGCGCATCTGGATTTTCCGAAACTATCTGCCCGAAATTACCAGGGAAGAGCCCTTTGTCCGGATCAATGGCCAGATCGTCGGCGTGGCATCACTGGGCCGCGCCTTTTACCGGGATGTCCCGCCGGGCAACTACGAGGTCACCGTCGACAGCCGCGGCGTCGCCCCGTACCAGTTCGCCCATCTCGGGCTCGCCGCCGGCCAGACCGTCTATGTCGCCGTCGACGCCAATAATTGGTGGGCGGGGCTATGCTGGCGCTGCCAGATCGACACCTTCTACACTATCATCCAGACCCCGCAGCTCGCTCTTGCCCAAATGGCCAGCCTGCCGATCGTCAATGGCGGATAGTCCGGGCGCTCGGTTGATGTAAGCTGGGTAAACGAAAATCGTCAGCGAAGATTTATGATGACTCAATACATTTTACGCGGTGGCGAGGTTGTCGACGGCAGCGGCCGCGCACGGTTTCGCGCCGATGTCGCGTTATCAGGCGACCGAATTTCCGAGGTTGGCGCGGTCGGCAAGGTCACGGGCGCGCGCGAGATCGATGTCTCCGGCAAGATCGTGGCGCCCGGATTTATCGACGTCCACACGCATGACGACCGCGCATTGTTCGCGACGCCGGAAATGGCGGCGAAGGCGAGCCAGGGCGTCACCACGGTCGTCACCGGCAATTGCGGCATCAGCCTCGCGCCGCTTGCGATCGACCATGCTCCCCCACCGCCGCTCGATCTGATCGGTGACGCCGCCGATTACCAGTACGGCTGTTTCGCTGATTACCTCATGGCGCTCGGCCGCAACCCGGCGGCGATCAACGCCGCCTGCCTCGTCGGTCATTCGACCTTGCGCGTCGGCTCGATGACAGCGCTCGACCGCCCGGCCGAAAATGCCGAGATCGGGCGTATGCGAGAATTATTGCAGGAGGCGCTCGACGCCGGTGCGATCGGCATGTCGACCGGGCTCGCCTATGCTCCGGCGGAGCATGCGCCGCCGGCCGAGATCGAGGCGTTGGCGGCACTGCTGCAACCGGCCGGCGCACTCTACACCACGCATATGCGCAATGAAGGCGAGCATGTCCTCGACAGCCTCGAAGAGAGTTTTGCGGTCGGGCGCGCGGCGGGGATACCCGTCGTGATCTCGCATCACAAAACCATCGGCCGAACGAATTTCGGCCGCACCGCGGCGACCCTGCCGGTTATCGCCGCGGCGATCGCGGGGCAGGAGGTCGGGCTCGACGCCTATCCCTATATCGCGTCATCAACGGTGTTGAGCCCGGGTCAGGCCGGGCGCGCTTCAAAGGTGATGGTCACCTGGTCGAAGAGTGCGCCGGAGCAGGCCGGACGCGAACTGGCGGTAATCGCGGTCGACTGGGGGGTCAGCATCGAGGACGCGGTCAACCGCCTGCAGCCTGCGGGTGCGATCTATTGGACAATGGACGAGCCCGACGTGCAGCGGGTGCTGAGTTTTCCGCACACGATGATCGGCTCCGACGGTCTGCCGCACGATTTTCATCCGCATCCGCGGCTGTGGGGCACGTTTCCGCGCGTTCTCGGGCATTATTGCCGCGATCTGGGCCTGTTCGGGCTGGAAGAGGCGGTGCGTAAAATGACCGGCCTACCGGCGGCGCGGTTCGGCCTCAACGGCCGCGGCGCCGTGGCGGCGGGTGCTTATGCCGATATTACCGTCTTCGATCCCGCCACGGTCATCGACCGCGCCACCTTTGAACATCCGACGACGACCGCCGCCGGCATCGAGCACGTCTTTGTCAATGGTGTTCCGGTCTGGGCCGAAGGCCGCCCCAGCGGCGAACGCCCTGGGAGAGCCTTGCGCCGGCAACAGATGCAAGCCGAAGCGCGCTGACGCCAGTGGGCGTCGCGCCGGTCAAGCCCGCGCTGATCAAAGAGCACCCAGCAGAGCGGCGGCGCGTCTCGGCAATGAGTTCTCCGTCAGCGAGCCAGCAGCTCTTTGACAGCGTCGTCGATGAATTTGGCGTCGGCCGGGTTCTGCGCGGGATTGCCGGCGCGATGTCCCCAGATCGACGGGATCGGCCGCAATTCGGCGTGCGGCATCTGCGCCACCTCGCGGCGATTGTCTTCGACCGTGAAATAAAGGTCGGTCTCGCACGGCATCACCAACGCGTCGGCGGTGATGGCGCCGAGCGCTCTCCTCAGGTTGCCGCAATAAAGCTCGTTGGCGCTGATGTCGGCATGCTGCCACATCCACAGCATCGCCAATAAATCATTGGCGTCGCGGCGGCGGAAATTGGCTTCCCAGCTGCCGACCAAGAAATCCTCCAGTGACGAGAAGCCGAGCTTGCGCCATTCCTCCTCGCGGTAGAAAGCCTGGCTCAGACCCCAGCCGGCATAGACCCGGCCCATTGCTTGAAAACCGCGGGTCGGCGGGCTGGCGAACCAGCCATCCTGCCAAGCCGGGTCGGCGGTCAATGCCGCCATGACCCCTTCGAGAAAGACGTAATTATGGGGCGAGGTCTTCGCCGACCCGCAGATCGCGGCAATGCGCTCGACTCGGCCGGGAAACAAGGCGGCCCAATGGAATGCCTGTTGCGCGCCCATCGAGAACCCGTAGACGAGTTTGACGCGCTCGACGCCAAAAACTTCCTGCAATAGCCGTTGTTGCACACGGACGTTGTCGGTCATTGTGAAATGCGGGTAGCGGGCGCGGTCAAAGGGCGGCGGGGTGTTGCTCGGCGACGACGACAAGCCATTGCCGAATTTGTTGATGATCACGATGAAATACTTGGTCGGGTCGAGCGCCTTGCCGGGTGCGACCGCCCATACGAGATCGTAATGCTGCGCCCCATACGAGGTCGGATAGACGACGACGTTCGATTTCTCGGGATCAAGCGTGCCGAAGGTCTTATAGGCGAGGCGGGCGTTGCGATAGGTTAGCCCGGATTGCAGCGCGACGTCGCCCGCCTCAAAGATTTTGTAATCCGGCATCACCTCACCTATCGCTCGCCGTCATTATTGTCATAGCGCAAGCTCCAGCGCTCCGAGCCGATAACTTGCATCAGGAATTTGGTGCCGGGCGAGGCTGCGCTGAGACTGCCGATATGTGACGATCCGCCGTCATAGGTTACGATCCAGCCGTGATCGGCGGAGGGACAGGCGAGGTGCAGGCTCGTTACTCCCAGGCCCGGCCGCCGCTGTAGAATCCTGATCCCACCGCCATAAAGCAGCTGGCCGATCTCGTCGACCCCGGTGCCGTCATCGGCGGTGTTCACATGAAAGCGATCGAACCGGCCGTAATCGACGCCGGCCTCGGCAAGATAGAGCTGCGGATAGGCATAGCCTTGGTTTTCGACATAGGGCGTCATCGACCCGCCGCCCGCCACATGAGGTGCGCGCCCGGCTTCGGCGATCAGCTGCAGTAACCGCTCACGAGACAACAGGAACTGCGCCTTGATCCGCTCGGCCTCGCTCTCAGTCAAATTTGGCTGAGTGAGAAGCCGGCGAACATCCTCGGGCAAATCCGCCAAGTCGAGCGGCCGCACCCGCGCGCCGTACGGCGCCAGACCGGCATTGACCGCGTCCAACGACATTGCCGCCGGAGGCCGTCCGAGAACTCCAAAACCAGCCCGGTCGCGCTCGCCATTGCTGTCCCATTCGAGTTGCCCATCACCGGAATGTCAACTTGTCGGGCGCTGGCGTTTGAATGACAGCTTGATGCCGCCCGATCCACCGATCTTTCCGCCACTGCCGAGAATGCTAATTTGGCCCTCCGAGCTGACTTCGATTGACAACTCGACCTCCTCCAGCGACATTCCGGTCTCGTTGCGCGCCTGGTTGAAAACGTCGCCAACGACACCCAGCAGATTTCCGATCTCGCGTTTCAAATCCTCGACATTGACCTGCACGCGCTGGGTCAAGCTCTTACGCGTTTGCTGCACGACGCTCGAACCAAAGCCGCCGCCGACATCTTCAGAGCTGCGGCTGCCCTCGGCGACTTCGACCGTCTCCTCCGCGGCGATTTCGGTAACGAACCACAGCGATCCTTGCTGGCCGGTCATGTCATGCTTCCCTCTGTACTAGACACACACGACCCGCATCCCGATGCGGCCCTGCCACCCCGGATTGTCGGGTTCGATCAAGTTGCGAAAGGCTGAGCGGCAGATCGCCGGGTTGTGCGACCACGACCCGCCGCGCAGGATCCGGTTGCTCTCCGCCGGGTCGGCCAGATAGGCGCTGCCGTCGCGCGGCACTTGGTCGTAGCTCGACGTAGTCATGTCGAGGCACAATTCCCAGACATTGCCGTGCATGTCGTAAACCCCGAACCGGTTGGGCGGAAAGGTGCCGGCGCGCGTCGTCGTTCCGCGAAAGATGCCTGCTGGCCCTTGGCCATAGGCGCCCGACTCGTATTTGACGCCGGCATAATAAGCCGATGCGATACTGTGCCCGTCACTGTCGCCGCACACCGCCCCGCCAGTTCCACAATAATTCGCCAAATCGGTCGTGACCGTCGGCCCGACATTGAACGGATCGGTCGACCCCGCGCGGCAACAATATTCCCACTGCGCTTCGCTCGGCAGCCGATAGTCGCGCCCGGTTATTGCGGATAGGCGCCGGCAATATTCCGCTGCCTGGTACCAGGTAATGCTTTCGACCGGCAGATCGATGCCGCGAAAAAAAGACGGACTGGGGTTCAAATCGTATTGCAGCTTCGCAGGATGCGCCATGACCACCGCCAGCCATTGCGCCTGGGTTATTGGCGCTGAGCCGACAAAAAACGGCGCCAGTGTGACATGGTGCTGCGGCCCCTCATTGGGCTGCCGTTCAGGCTCGCTGTCGGGCGAACCCATTGTAAAGCTGCCGCCCGGAATGGCGACCATGTCGAGGCCATTCGCCGATCCGAGATTCTCTGTAAAAACCATGGCGGCGGCATGCTGCAGGGATTTCTGCTTCCCCTTTGCGTCGACCTGCGCAAACCCGAAACGAATCGCGCGCAAGGTCGGCAGTGACGTTCGTTTCCGGATGAATGGCACCACGGCGATCGCCGCCGCTCCTCCCGCCATCAATGCACCGGCTGCCATTGCTCGTCTGCGGGTCAGCAGTGGTCTTCTTTGCGCGTCACCGGGTGGCTGATGCTGCGGCGATAAACGTGATTCTACAATCGGCGGCGGCGGTGCACGGGCTCCAGCCTCCGCCTGCTTCAAGGCGATCCGTTTAACCGCCTCATGGGCCTGCGCATCGGCCGGAGAAACGGCGATAACCCGCCACCACAATTGCTCGGCGGTCTCAAGATCGCCTTTGGTCTCCGCCTGCAGCGCGTCGACCCGGAGCGGGGCGATATCGGTCAGGCTGGCGCGTTTCGGCAGCAGAATGAGATGGCGCTTCTCGATCGGCTCCGCCTGGGTGTACGGGGTCTGGCGCGGCTTTCTGTAGTGCTGGCACAGTTCCGGAACTCGGACGCGCAGGTACTCGTCGAGCCGTTCGACAGTCGCGCAATTGGCTTGGTCCTCGAGCCGCAGTCCTTCTAAAAGCGTGTAGGTGAAGGCGCCGTGCTTCAACTCGTCGATTTCATAGGAGCGCTCGTTCGGGCGGCACGACGATATTGCGACGACACCTGGCTGCGTCTCGGACCCAATTCCTTCGCCATCGCGCGCACCCTCGTTGCGGCAGGCGTCTAGTAGCAGGATTACGTTCTCGGCGCCGCAGCGTCGCAGCCGCTCGGTGACGAGGCTGACCGGAATCGCGGTTTCCTCGACATTGCCGGGGTCGGCGTCGCTCGGCATCAAATAGTCGCGCTCGCGTTCGCGCCTGCCATGGCCGGCAAAGAAGAACCAGAGATTATCACTCGGCTTTAGGAATTTTTGTTCGAAGCGGATCCGCAGAAAGCGACGCAACGTGCCGCCGGTCGGCGTCGAGCGGATCGGTTCACCGAAATCGGTCGGGATCGGCGGTGCGTCATCGGCAAAGAAATAGACTTTGTCGAACGCGACTTCCTTTTCGAAAAAGTCGCGCAGCACCTCGGCATCACGCTTGGCAAACTGCAATGGCTGCAGATTGTCGTATCGGTCGATGCCGATGCAGATCGCCCAATTCTGGCTCATCGTCGTCCGTCTGCGCCGCTCCGCTCACGATATGACCGAGAGGGCTGCTCAACCAATGTGAACCAATCGATAGTCGCCAGCCCCGCCTCAGATTATCCTTAAAACGAGATTACGAGGGAGGCCCCGATGAGCAAGCGGCTGGCGATTTCAGCGATTTTTGCGGCAACGGCGGGGGGCATTGCGATCTGTCCTGCCTTTTCCGCCGAGTTTCCTGCGCCAAAGGCCGTCCCTCCCGGCCATGTCGGGTTCGTCCTCGCGGGCGGCATGGGAGGTAGCGGCGGCGGCATGAGCGGTGGTGGCGGCGGTATGAGCGGGGGTGGTGGTGGTACGGGCAGTGGTGGCGGGGGAGGGATGAGTGGTGGTGGCGGCGGCATGGGCGGCGGTTTCGGAGGAATGGGTGGTGGTTCCTTCGGCGGCGGCCTATTCGGTGGTCCGGCTACCGCCTACCAGCAGTCATCGCAATGGGGTGATAGAGCCTCGTCCGACAGCTATAGCTACCAATGCATTACATCTAGCGGCAGTTGCTCGTTTGTCGCCCCCGCCTGGATGCGGGCGAGTTCTTTGCGCAGCGGCTCCGATTGCGCCTGCGACGGCGGCCAGACCCGGGGCCGCGTCCAATAATCTCGTCGGCGCTCGGCCGATCACTCGACAAAATTGATTGTGCCCGCGCCGTTGACCTGGGTGCTGCGCTGCTTCGGATTGCCGTAGACCGAAATCGAACCGGAGCCGGATATTTCCGCGACGATCTGCTGGCGGGCATCGACAGTCGCATTTCCTGATCCGCTAACCGTGACATTGGCATTATCGGTGATCAGCCGCTGCGCTGATAAATGGTTCGACCCGCTCATCTCGACGCTCATTGCCGAAACATTTCCGGTCATCTCAACATGATTGGACCCGTTCAGCGAAATCCTCAGCTTCTCGCCCGAGAGCCCATCGGCATGTATCTCGTTGCTGCCAGAAGCCGAGATGTCGCCCACCCCCGGCGATGTGACGGTCACTTTTATGCGTCGGTCGGCCGAATAGGATTGGTCCGTGTAGATCTCCAGGGTTCCGTTCGATACGTCGGTCTTGACGATCGGCAACAGGTTCTTGTCGGTTTCGATGGTGAGGCTTGGTGGGGAGCCGATTTTGACCGTGACTGCGAAAGCGCCATCGGCGGTGATCGCCGAGACCGGCCCGATTGGCCGCGTTTCCGAGGCGGCCTGGCCGTCGCCGACGGTACGGCCGGCGCCAGTCGAGGTCTGCACCGTCACGGTTTGGCCGCTGACCGTCACGCTGGCGCCCTCGCGGTTCACGGTGACATTGTTTTGCTGGATCACACTGGTCTGCGACCAAGCCGAGCTGGTGCTTATCGCTAACGAGGCGGTGACAATCGCGCTTGCCGCGCCCTTCATATATCTCATCCGATCCTGATATCTCGATCTCCGGACGGGGCGGCGATAACACGCCACTCGAACCCGAACAAGCGGCATCAAAAACGTAGCACTCGGCCCTCGAAATACCCTTGAGAGTCCGATCGCCCGAGAGTCCGATCGCCGGCTGCCGAAAATGTGGTGTCGCGACGCCGCAGTCGTCGAGTGCTACAGTCCGTAATGCGCGGACAAGGAGTTGCGACAAGAAGCGTAAGAGCCGCGCGCTTCGGGGAGGCCGCCGAATGGATATCAATCTCACCAGGCGAAATTTGCTTGCCGGGGCCGCGGCGGCAAGCGCAGCCAGCGCGTTGCCGCGGGTCGCGCTGCTGGCCGATAACAAGACCGGTACCGCGCCGAGCGATCTCGCTTTCCGCAATGCCGCCGAGCTGGTCAAAGCCCTTGCGGCCAAGCAGATATCGTCGGTCGAGCTGACCGATCTCGCAATCGCGCGCATCGAGGCTCTCGACAAGCCGATCAACGCGGTCGTTGTCCGCGATTTCGAACGGGCTCGGGAAGCGGCCAAGGACGCCGACAAAGCCTTGGCGCACGGCGAAACCCGACCGCTGCTCGGCTTGCCGATGACCGTCAAGGAGGCGTTCAACGTCAACGGCCTGCCGACGACCTGGGGCAATCCGCACTTCAAGGGCTGGACGCCAGACTTCGACTCGCTCGCCATTATCCGGCTGAAGGCCGCCGGGGCCGTCATCCTCGGCAAGACCAATGTGCCGTTCATGCTCGAAGATTGGCAGAGCTACAACGAGATCTACGGCACCACCAACAATCCTTGGGATCTGGCGCGTACACCCGGGGGATCATCGGGCGGGGCTGCGGCAAGCCTTGCAGCCGGCTTTGCGGCATTGGAACTCGGCACCGATATCGGGGGCTCATTGCGCTGTCCCGCCCATTTCTGCGGCGTCTTTGCCCACAAGCCGACCCTCGACCTCATCCCGATGCACGGTGCCGGGCCACCGCATGTCCCGAACATTCCGATCCGTAGTAGCCTTGCCGTCGCGGGGCCGATGGCGCGCAGCGCCGCCGATCTCGCCCTGGAGCTCGATGTCCTCGCAGGCCCCGACGAGACGGCCGAAGGGATCGCCTACAAATTAGCGCTTCGGCCCGCCCGGCATCAGGATCTGAAGAGCTTTCGGGTGCTGATTCTCGATACCCATCCGCTGTGCCCGACCGCGGCAAGCGTTCAGACTGCGATCGACAATTTGGCTACGCGTCTTGGCGCTCTGGGCGTAAGCATCGCGCGCTCGAGCCCACTATTGCCCGATCTCGCCAATTTGACGCGGCAGCATGTCGAAATGATCGCGGCGGGGCGGGGTGCCGATCTTCCGACCGATGTCTATCAACGCATTGGGGATGCGGCAAAAGAATTGCCCGCCGATGCCGATTGGTTGGTCACGGCAAGACTGCATGGGGTCGGCATCAGCCACCGCGACTGGATCCTGGCAAACCGCCGCCTAGGGCGTCCGCGCCAGCAGACGCGCGAATTGTTCAAATCATTTGACGTGATCCTGTGTCCGCCAATGCCAACCCCGGCTTTCCCGCACGATCACGCCAACGCGCGCTCAAGGCATCTTGATGTGGATGGAAGTCCCGTTCCTTACGGACATCAGATCGCCTGGGCCAGCATGGCGACGGTGTTGGGCCTGCCGGCGACTGTCGCGCCGATCGGGCATAGCAAGGAGGGTTTGCCGATTGGCGTGCAGATCATTGGCCCCTATCTCGAAGATCGCACGACGATTGCTTTCGCCGGGCTGATCGAGCGCGAGTTCGGCGGCTTTGTCCCGCCGCCAGCCCATTAAGCAACTAGTCGAAGCCGGGGAGCCCACCCCGTTCACGGGAACCCGCCGATACATCCCGCCGTTCACCGCGTATGTTCGCGACACGGGAGGAGCCGGTGACCGCGAAGCGCGTTGTGATAGCGATGGCCGCGATCGGACTGGCTTATTCGTCCTTGTTGATGAATGCGGGCGGCCCAGCGCTGGCGCAGACAAGTCCTGCCACTTCCGCCCCGGCGGCGGCGCAGCCCGGATTGACTAAGCAAGACCGCGATTTTGTCGAGAGCGCCGCGCAGAGCGGATTGGCCGAAATCGAGCTCGGCAAGCTCGCCCAGAAATCGGCAAACCCGGACGTCCGCCGTTTTGCCGATCGGATGATCACGGACCATACCCGAGCCGATGCGCGTCTAACCGCGATCGCACAAGCCAAAGGGATCGAATTGCCAACGAGCCTGGACATCGAGCATCGCAAGCTCCGCGACAAACTCGCTGACGAGCACGACGCGAACTTCAATCGGGATTACGTCCATGCGATGGTTGTCGATCACGATCAGGCGATAAAGCTGTTTCAGAACGAGGCGGCGTCGGGTGGGGATCGGCAACTGCAAGACTTCGCCCGCAATACGCTGCCGACCTTGCAAGAGCACCGCAAAATGGCAGGTGAGTTGGCGGCGAAGCTAGGGTCGACGGCGGCGCGGTAATCGGATAGAGGCTTGGCAGCATCGGTGCGGAGGAACATATCGATGGCCGCTAAGCTTGTAATTGGTCTTTTCCCATCGGCGGGTATCGCGCTCGACGCGTACCATCGGCTTCATACCGAAGGCTTTCCCTACAACCGACTCGCGCACCGCGTGTTGAAGGAGGTGGGGCCGGTGCCGCTCGAAGTGCAGGCCGAGCTCGAGGCATTGCAGATCGACCCGCTGGTGCTCGGCAACGCGCGGCAGACCTTCGTGACCTTTATCAGCAACGGCGAGACAGCAGTCTTCGTCGAAGTCGTCGATGACGACGAGGCCGTTTCGGCAGCGGATATTCTGGGGCTCTACGCTCCGCTCTCGGTGCAGACCTTAATCAACGGCGGGATCAGCGGCGGCGGCGGTCCATAGCAAATGAGCCCGGCCCGGCGGCGAATAGGCATAAGAAGCCGCCGATGATCGCAATGTTCTTCATGAAATGATAGTACTGGTCCTGGTGAGCGGGACCGAAGACCTGCCAGAAGCGGTGCTCGATAAGCGCCGCGCAGGCGGTAAAAACCGCCATCAATAGCGCCGCGGCGCGCGTCTTGAACCCGAAAACGATCGCGAGCGAGCCGAAGAATTCGACGCAGGCGGCGATCACCGCCATCAGTCCGGACATCGGTACCCCGCGCGCCGCCAAGTTGTGCGCGAAAGTGTCGATATGGCTGAGCTTGCCGAACCCGCTTGGCACAAAGATCGCCGCCAACGCCAATCGGCCGAGCAGCATAAAAAAGCTGCCGCCAGCAGTCGCGATGCGATCGAGGAACCCACCCATGCCCGCTGCTCCCGTATCGCTTCGCTGGCCGCGCACCGGATGGGCAGCGCGGCCCGCAGAGGCGTCCGGTTTACGCTGCCGTGTGCTGCAGATCCTTTGGCAGTAATTCCGCGCGATAGCTCGGCCGCAGGATATCGAGCTTCATCGGCACGGGTGTGCCAAGCCACAGCGCATTCTTGCTGTGGTCGTCATAAGAGCTGTCGGTCAGCGGGTGAACCAAAACATCGAGCCCTTCGCGGTTCAGCATCAGCCATGGGACGATGTTCTGAAACTCGTCATTCTTGAAGATGACGTTGAACTGCGAGATCGGATGCGGGCCGCGCGGCTCGTCGCTGAAGCCGCCCGGCTCGACGTTGAATTTTTCGATGATTGTCTCCCGTAGACAAGCGGCCAGCGGTTTGGTCTCGGTATTGTAGTAGACGTGGGCGTGGTAGCCTCGGTTCTCGCTCATCTGATCCTCCCATAATCGCGAAGCGTTGATCTCGGACGTACAAATTGTCGCAGAGCGCCGGTGGGCGTGCAACCACATCGACCCGGCGCTCGCAACATTAATTGCGGCGTCACGGTGTCTCTTGCATCGTTTGACGCTGCGGTTGCGCTGTCTTAACGTCGAGCCCACCTGGCTATCGAACTGACGCGGAGGACATGATGGACGGCATGACGACGGCGAGCCTCGACAGCATCGTGGCGCCGCTCAATTTTCTCGTGCCGATGGCGGAAAGGCCTGTTGCGTACAATTACGAACCGCCACTTGGGACCCCGGTGCGCAACGGCAAGAATATCGAACACCGGGTCGCAATCCGTAATGCGCGGCCGTTGATCGACCAACTGTCATTAGACCGGGAAGGGTTTGTACTGCTGCACCACCAGACGGCAGTGACAAACTTTTACGATGAAGACCAGATCCGCTCGATTTATTACCCCGAATGCGAGCGGGTCATGAAAGAAGCGACCGGCGCTGCCCGTGTCGTCGCCTTTGATCATATCGTGCGCAACGCCGGCATGTCGGCAAAGGACAAGACGATCAAGATCCCGGCGAAACGCGTGCACAACGATTATACCGCCTGGTCGGCGCCGCAGCGGGTCCGCGATCTGATGGGTGACGAGGCGGAAGAACTGCTCAAGCGCCGCTTTGCGATCAACAATCTGTGGCGGCCGATCCGCGGGCCGGTGCTCGAACTCCCCGCTGACTCTGTGCGACGCGCAGAGCCTCACGGAAGAAAACCTGATCGCCAGCGATCTCAAATACCCGGACCGCACCGGCGAAACCTATGCGATCACCTACAACCCCAACCAGCGCTATTACTATTTCCCAAAGATGCAGGCTGACGAGGCGGTGCTGATCCGCTGCTACGATTCGGCGTTGCACGGCGCCAAGCGGTTCTCGGCGCATACCGGCTTCAACGATCCGACCACGCCGCCCGATGCCTCGCCGCGCGAGAGCCTCGAATTGCGGATGCTGGTGTTTTTCCCGCCCGGTGCGTAAGGGCGGCAAAGTCACGTCTTCCCGCAGCTGTGCCTTCTTCGGGCAATTCCCCAGTGGCCGGGCTTGATCCGGCCATCCACGTCTTCAAGCGCGGAGAAAGTCGTGGATGCCCGGGTACGGCCCGCGCAAGGGGCAGCTACGGTGATTTTCGACAGTAAATACCTTTAGCCTGCCGCGCGAACTGGCGAAACGCGGCGCAACGCCGGCAACAGCTCGTCGCTGATCAGGCGCATGCTGGCGAGCGCGTGGGCGACCGGCATGCCGCTCCAATGCGTGCGGAAAATCAGGTAATTGGCGCCAGCCTGTTCCCAGCAGGGGCGGAGCTGTTCGTAGCATTCCTCGGGGCTGCCGAGCACAAAGCGGTCCTGCAACAGTGCTTCGAGTGATTGGCGAAACAAATCCTGACCCGGCAACACCTGGTCCTGGCCCCATTGCGCGTAAGTTCGATATTTCTCGGCCAGGTAGGGCCCGGCCATCTCGACCGCGGTGCGCTTGTCCTTGGCGCAATAGATCTCGCGCAAATAGGGCAGCACCGTCGGGAACGGCTTGCCGTGCTTGGCCAATTCGGCGCGATAAAGCGCCATCTGGCCGGTAATGACCGGCATTGTCGCATGCGGGTTGATAAAAAAGCTGTCGCCGAGGCGGGCGGCGCGGCGCACCGCGGCGTCGCTGTTGGCGGCGATCCAGATCGGCGGGTGCGGCTTTTGCACCGGGCGACAGGTTGCAGTGATATTGGCGAGCTTACAGATTTCGTTTTCGAAGGTGACGTGTTCCTCGGTCCATAGCCGCTTGACCACTTCGAGGCATTGCTCGAAGCGGCGCACGCGCTGACCTTTTGGTACGCCGAACGCATCGAATTCGACCTCGCGGTAACCGAGCCCGACGCCGAAGACAAAATTGCCCCGCCAGATCGCGTCGAGCGACGCAATGCACTCCGCGGTTTCGACCGGGTTGTGCAGTGTTGCCAGTAGGACTCCGGCGATGCCGGTCATCTCGCCGGCTTCGGCCGCGAGCCGCGCCAGAAACGGGATCAGCTGCAGCTGACGCACGCCTTCGCTCAGATAATGCTGACCGGTGGCGACGGCGTCCCAACCGCGGTCACGCGCCAGCCGCGTCATCGCGTATTGCCCTTCGAGCTCGGCGACGATGTCGCTGTCCGGCGGGTGCTGGCCGGTCAGAAAGATTCCGATCCTCATGACGTCTCCTTCACGCTTGGGCCACGCCGCCTGGTGAGCGTGCAGTGGGTAGCTCGCGCGGCGGAGCCCCGATCGAACTCGCTGCGACCAAGCATTTATATCGACAGCTATCAGCCGGGTCACATCCTGGAATGGGAGAACCCACTAGATTCCGAGCTGGTTCGCGACTTCGGCGAGCCTTACAAGAGGAGGTAGACATGAGCGTTCCTGGAAATTGGACGCTACATTACGACTGGAATACGACCGGGCACTACGCATCGACCCCGATGACCATTGCCCCCAACAATACCTGGAGCAATGGCGAGGGTTATCACGGTACTTGGGCTCAGGTCGCCGGGATCCTTACGTTTCAGTTCAACAACCTTAAAACTACGTATTCCGGCAATCTCGCGGACAAATCGGTTACTGGAATTAACAGCACGTTCGGGGGAACTCAACGGCTCATTTTATATGCTGGAAGAAGGTGCTGGGGCGGCCGCTGCTGCGAAGGCCGCATCCCATGCTGTCGCTGATTCGGGCGGCAAGCGATAATCTGTGAGTCAGTCGGGGCCTGTTCGACACTTGGATCGGGCAGGCCTTGAACTTGCTCTGGTGCTCACATCGGGATATCCGCCGCCGATCCTATGTCTCTGGCGGATGTAGCCAGCGCTGCTTCGGCTATAGACGCTGGGTCGCGGTCGTCGCTAGACCGAGTCAACCCTGCGAAGGGAGTCCGAATTGGTCCGCCGCTATGACGCCGTGCTGTTTGATCTGCTGACGGCGCTTATCGACTCACGGGCCCTGTGGAACAATGTCGCCGGCAATGCCGATGATGGCAAGCGTTGGCGGAGCGCTTATCTGCGCAATACTTACGCCACCGGACGCTACCGACCCTATGAGACATTGGTAGCGGAGGCTGCAGAGGAGGTGGGTCTGCCGCGCTCGCTGGCTGACGATCTGGCGGCCGGGTACGGCGCACTGCAGCCGTGGCCGGAAGCGTCCACCATTCTGGGCTCGCTGGCCGGTGTGGTCCCGCTCGGCATCGTCACCAACTGCTCGGAAAAATTGGGTCGGATAGCCGCATCCCGCATTGGCGCGGAGTTTGCCGTCATCGTCACTGCTGAACATGCGGGCTTCTACAAACCTGACCCGCGGCCCTACCGGCTCGCCCTCGACACGCTGGGTGTGTCGGCCGAGCGCTGCCTGTTTGTCGCTGGGTCAGCCTACGACCTGTTCGGGGCGGCCAAGCTCGGCCTCCAGGTATATTGGCACGACCGGATAGGGATGGATGTTCCGCCAGGCGCGCCGCCGCCATTATGGCGGGAGCGAAGCTTGACGCCACTCCTTGATCTGTTCGGCTTGGCGGAGAGTCGGGTGTCGGGCTAAGGATTTGGGTTGAGCGGTTAATCGGTAGGCATGGGGAGGGCCACATGGAACGCTTTTCAGCGAGCGATGGTGTGCGGCTCGCTTATACAATCGACGACTTTACTGACCCGTGGAAAGAACCGGCTACCCTGTTGTTGCTGCATGCGGCAATGGGGAGTTCGCGGCGCTATTACGCTTGGGTCCCGACGCTCTGCCGCGATTATCGGGTCATCCGAATGGATTTGCGCGGCCATGGCGAAGCCGAGATTCCGCCATCCGAACGCCCGCTGACGCTTGACCGGCTGGTAACCGACGTGACCGAGCTGATGGACCATCTCGGCCTGAGCAGCACGCATATTGTCGGCAATTCGGCGGGCGGCTATCTCGGCCAGCAGCTGGCGATGAACCACGGCGAGCGCGTACGCAGCCTGATGCTGTTCGGCTCGACCCCGGGGCTCAAAAACAGCCAGGCGCCGAGCTGGATCCCGCAGATCGCCGCCAAGGGGCTGCGCGGCTTTCTGGCCGAGACGATCGCCGAAAGGCTGCCGCTGGATCAGGTCGATCCTGGGCTCGTCGAATGGTTTCTTGATGAAGCCGCGAAAAACGATCCCGCTTATATCGGCAAATTCGTGCTGCTGATGGCGAGCTATGACTGGAGCGATGAGGTCAGCCGCATCCGCTGCCCGACCTTGGTCGTGGTGCCCGGCGCTGAGCAGATCGGCTCGACGGCGAATTACGAGCCCTTCCGCCGGAACGTTCCCGATGTCGAGATGCGGGTCTATGACGGTGCGCCGCACAATATCTGCGACGCATTTCCCGAGCGCTGCGCCGCCGCTGTCCGCGACTTCCTCAGCCGCCGTTTCGGCCTCGGCAATTGACCGTCAGGCGGCGAGGTTGGGTGGGTGGCGCTCGTGCCAGTCGGTCATCTGTTGATACGCCCAGCCAATGCGCAATGCCGTCTCCTCATCATAGGGCCGGCAGACGATCTGCAATGACAAAGGCAGACCGCTCGCGGTGAAGCCGTCGGGGATAGCCAGCGCGCATAATTCCAGCGCGTTGACAAAGCGGGTGAAATGCGCCGGCGTCGTGCTCTGGTCGACGGCCTCGAGCGGTACCGCGGCGGTGGTCGTCGTCGGGGTCAGCAAGGCATCGGCGTCGCCGAGCGCGGCATCGAATTCCACCTTCGCTTCGGCCTGTTCACGCAACGCGCCGAGATATTCACGAGCCGAAACGCCGCGCCCGGATGCGATGCGCGGGCGCACCTCTTCGTCGATCGGCAGGCTTAAATCGTCGATCAGATCGCCGACCAGGAAATACGATTCGGCGCCAATGATGCGGCCAGTCAGCTGGGTATATTCTGAAAAGCGGCGGGGCAGCTCGACCGAGACGATCTCGGCCCCGAGCCGCGCCATTGTATCGAGCGCCGCATCGTAGGCGTTGAGCATTTCGGCGGACACGTGATCGCGTTCGATCGCCGGCATGCGCGCCAGCTTCAAGCCCTTGACCCTGCGCCGCATCGTCGCCGACGCGCCGGCCGGCGGCCGTCCCAGGGTGCGTGGGTCATGCGGATCAGGTCCCTCGATCAGCTGATACAGCAGGGCTGCATCCTCGACCGAGCGGGCCATCGGACCGGGTGTATCGAGGCTCGGGCTCAATGGCAGAACGCCATATGTGCTCACGCGGCCGATCGTGGTCTTGAGGCCGGACAGCCCACACCAGGACGATGGCAGCCGGACCGAGCCGCCGGTATCGGTGCCGATTCCCCAGGGCGCCATGCATGCCGCGACCGCGACACCCGTACCGCTGCTCGACCCTCCGGGGTTGCGCGCCGTGTCGCGGTCCCAGGGGTTCCAGGGCGTGCCCCGATGCTGATTGGTGCCCCAGCCGCCCATCGCGAACTCGACTGTGTGGGTCTTGCCGAGCACAATCATCCCGGCCGCAATCATCCGCCGGGCGATCGTCGCCGTGTAGGTCGAGCGGCGCTCGCTCCACACTTGCGAGCCGCCGGTGGTGATTCGCCCCTCGATCTCAATCAAATCTTTCAGCGCGATCGGGATTCCATGCAGTGGACCGATCCTGTGTCCCGATCGAATGGCCTTGTCGGCGGCCTCGGCGGCGAGCCGCGCTTCGTCGGCATATACCTCGACATAGGCACGCAGTTTCGGATCCTGCGCGCGGATGCGCGCGAGCAGCGCATCGACGACATCGACCGGCGACAGCCTTCCGGCGCCAATCTCGGTCGACAGAATATGGGCCGGCAACAGGGCGGGATCGGTGTTGGCTGACGGCATGGCTCCCCTCGCGCTGCGGAGGGCGAGGATAGGCGCGCTCGCGGTATGTCTGTCAATCGCCCGAGGCGACCCGATAGGCATGCGGTCGCCGGCTGGTCTCGGCCGCTTGCAGCCGCGAATGGTGCGCCGCTGCGTGCGACACATGCCCGGTCCAGGCGTGCGCGTGCCAGCCGCTATGGCCATGCCGATGGGAAGCCGCGGCAAAACGCAGCGAATACTTTCCAGTCCGCCCGTGCGCCCACCGCCGGCTGCCGCGATGACGGTAATTCTCCGCAACCGCAAAATGAAACAAGTTCGCCTGCTCGCTGGGGTCGTCGTAGGTGCGGGCAGCGGCGAGCGGTGGCTCGAACCCGGCCGTGGCAACGGTCGTTATGGTTTGGCCGGATCCGGCTTGCGGATAGATAAAGCCAAAGGTCGGGTTGTCGCGGCCAAACTGGCCGGAATTGACGTTCATGACCGCGACCGTGGTCCAGTCATGGTTGGGCGAGGTATCGGCGACCGGGGTGCCTAGGGTGACCCTGCCGTGATACCAGTTTGACTGGTCGACCAGCACCATCGATGGCCCGACAATCTTGGAGACGACCGCAACGTGACCGGACCGCGAACCGCTCGTCGGCCGGAATACGAGGATCGACCCGACCACCGGCATCTGCCCACGCTGATAGCGACCGGCGGCTTCATACCACCAGCCGCCAGCGGCACCGTAAAGATCGATGCCGGTTACGGCGCGCGCATAAAGCGCACAATTGCCCGCCGTCGCCTTACGAGAAGGCCCGGCAAAACAGCTCACCACGATGGCGCCCCATACGAGGCTCCAGCCCAGCTTCGCTCGCATTGATTGCCCCCCGGCTGAAAGGCGATCGGGAGACCGCCGTGAGCGGCAGTCTGTGACCCCGCGCCGTTAAGAATTGTTAACGACGACTATAAAACCTCAGGTCGGACTATAAAATCACTAATTTTTTTACAGGAGAGCTAAAAAATTAGAGGTTTTTAACGGTAACGCGCATGGCTGATCAAGCAATACGCGCATTTGGCGAAGCGTCATATTTAAATCCAAGCGCCGTCAACGCATCGCGTACTTCATCTTGTGCCAAGATTTGGCGGAATTGCAGAATCGGAGCACGGTGCATTCGGCTCTTTGGGACGATGAAATCGTAGTACTCGTCTTGCACCGGAATGAAGCCAAGCCCGTACTGGCGGGCGACACTCTCGATTGCCACGCCCCAATCGGCGCGGCCCTGAGCCACGGCAACAGCCACCGCGTTGTGAGACTTGGGCTGAGACCAGTAGCCCGGTGGCTTTGCGCCGGCGAGCAACCGCTCGGTCAGGATACGGGTACCGCTGCCGGCGTTGCGATTGACCATCAGGCAGTCGCGCGAGGGCGACGCGTGCGCGATCGCCTCCTCGACCGAACGGCCTTCAAAACGCGGGTCGCCGTTGCGGTAGACGATCCCTTGCAGGCGGCGATATCCCGGTATCAATTCGAGCGATGGAGTAAGGAAAGGACGATTGTATTCGCCGGTCTCGGGCTCCATCAGATGGATCGCCGCGATGTCGCACTCGCCGCGCTTGGCGGCGGCGAGCCCGCCCATGCTGCCGACATTCAGCGCCTTGACCGAAATCCCCTCGGCGCGGAGCCGGTCGATCAGCACGTCGAGCCCGACGCAGTGACTGCCGATGATGACGAGATCGGCGAGCTGCGGATGGCCGATTAGCTGCACCTCGACTGGCGTCCCGGCGGGAACGGCATCCACTTGCGCGTCGATCATGATAAACCCGTCAGCTTGGCTGAAGGCGGTGACCGCACCGGAACCCTTGGCATTCGGGTAGGCGGCAAGCCCGCCATCCTCGCCGCGGATCAGCGAGACCATCAGATACTCTGTCCGCCCGCGCTCGGAGGCGGTGCGCAATGGCAGCACTGCCGGCAGCCGCTCGGCTTGTTCAGGCGGGCAGGCCGGCAAAGGCGCGAATCACCGGAGCGACAAATTCGTGAAACGTGAAGATCGCCGAGGTCGGAAACCCCGGCAGCACAACCACCGGTTTGCCGCCAGTCACGGCGAGGCAAAGCGGCTTGCCAGGCTTTAGCGCGACGCCGTGAACGACGATGCCGGGATCGTTGAAGCGCGCCACCGCGCGATAGCAGAGATCGCCCGCCCCCTTTGACGTGCCGCCGGACATGATCACCATGTCGCAAGAGGCGAGCCCGTGCTCGACGAGGCCGGTCAGGACCGCGTCGTCGTCGGCGCCGATACCGAGCGGGCAGGGAACACCGCCCGCTTCCGCAACCGCCGCGGCGAGGATAGCGGCGTTCGAATCATAGACCGCGCCGGGCCGCATCGCGGCGCCGGGAGCGATGATCTCGTCGCCGGTCGAGATGATCGCGATCCGCGGCCGCCGCCACACCTCGACTTCGGCGCGACCGACGGCCGCCAACATTCCGATCTCGCGCGACGTCAGAATTTGACCGGCGCGCAGCACGGTTTCGCCCGCCGCCATATCGCTGCCGGCAAAAGCGATAAATTGACCGGTCGTCGCGGGCCGCCGAATCTCAATCGCGAGGCCGCCATCTTCTTCGATGGTTTCGGTATGCTCGACCATGACTACCGCGTCGGCGCCGCGCGGCACCATGCCGCCCGTCGCGATCAACGTCGCGGTGCCGGGTTCGACCGCGAGCCGCGGCTCTTTCCCGGGGGTCAGGATTTCGGGCAGCAAAGTCAGCCGGCGCGGTGCTCGCTCGCTGGCGCCGACTGTGTCATCGGCGCGCACCGCGAAACCGTCGACACTGGCGCGATCGAATCCCGGCACATCGACTTCGGCAACGACGCGGCTGGCGACCACCCGCCCCAGCCCTTGCGCCGACGGCACTGTCTCGCGCCCCAGCGGGCGCAGTTGAAGATGTTGGCGAAAGCGGCACTCGGCCGCGCCGCGCTCGAGGACTTCGAGGAATTGCTCCTGGCGCGCGAGGCTACGCAGGGCGGTGGAAATATCGTTCATGATGCCGGCTCCGCGCGAATTCAGCGCTTATCGTAAAAATAGGCGCTGACCGAGGCTCCCGCCGGATAGCCCTCGCTATGTGCGGGGACGATGACAAACCCGTCGGCCGCGACGGCCGCTCTCAACCCGGCCTCGATAAAGGAGGTCTCTGGTTCGATCCGGCCATCGGCGAGGCGGCGGATCGGACAAATCCCAGTCATCCCGATCTGCGAGACGATTTTGCGCGAGGTCGTCATCTGGTGCGAATTGTATGGCAGCGCGGGCCGATGCCCGCCCAGTCGGCGGACGGCTCGTCCACCGAACAGCTCGTAATTCCAATAGCAAGCTGCGGGCGCGCCAGGGAGTAATAGGACCGGCGTGCCGTCGACACTCCGGCCAAAGCCGGCGGTCTCTCCTGGAATCAACGCCACGCCGTGGATGTCGAGCGATCCGGCCGATGCCATCGCGGCCGTCAACCGGTTGTCCTCGCCGCCGCTGCCGTTAGCGAAGACGATGATGTCGGCGCCGGCGCCGAGCGCCTCGGCGAGGCTGGCCATAACTATGAGACCGCCATCGCGCGCGATCAGCGCGTACAGCATCGGCCCGTTGCCGGTTGCACCGGCCGCCCGATACTCGCCGGCGATTACCAGGCGCACCCGCGGGCGGCGAACAACAGATAGCCCGGTGAAGCCGGCTAGTGCGACCAGGCCAAGATGTCGCGGCGTCAGACAAGTTTCCGCCGCGACCAGCGTTGCGCCATTTTCGGCTACCGCGCCGCGGCGATCGACATTGACGCCCACCGCAACGGGTTCGATCAACTCGACACAGCCGGAGCCATTGGGTTCCACCTGATCGGCCGGTAACACTGCGTCGGTAGCAGGCGGCATCGGTTCGCCGGCCCGGATCGCGATTGCAGCGATCGTCAGCGGATTATAGGTCCCGGCGCCTAGGCTCGCCGCCGCCGCCAACGCGAAGCCGTCGATTGCGGCGCAATCCGCTTTGGGAATCGCCCCGGAGGCGCGCAGATCAAAACTAACGACGCGTCCTGCCGCCGCGTCGATCAAGACCTCTTCAGCTTCGAGGCGCCGCGTTGCGTCGTCAATCCAGGCGCAGGCAGCCTCGACCGAAACACGCGAAAGGCGCGTCACCTATCGCGGCCTGAGCCCGCAAGCTGGTTGGAGTCGGGCGCGATTGGCTTCCCCAGAACGAGGTTCTTGGGAGCCACGGCCGCCAGCGTACATCGCTTGCTGCGGGCTACCCACTTTTTCGGCTGATATCCAGTGATCTGGCACGGCTCAAAAGCCGCCGATTGAGCCCTCCGCAAATCAGGCGCGAACAGGGACGCCTTTTTGCTCGAACACCTGCTGCAATTCGCCGGTTTCGTACATCTCGCGAACGATGTCGCAGCCGCCGACAAACTCACCCTTGACATAGAGCTGAGGGATTGTCGGCCAGCTTGAAAACTCCTTGATGCCTTGGCGGATCTGCGGGTCCGACAGCACATCGACACCTTTGAACTTGACCCCGAGCTGGCTCAGGATCTGAACCACCGCGGCGGAAAAGCCGCACTGCGGAAACACCGGCGAGCCCTTCATGAACAGCACGACCGGGGTGTCGGTGACTTCTTGCTGGATGCGGTCGTGAACTGTGTTGTCCATCGTCATGTTCCTCGATTTGCAAAAAGATAGGCGCGGGTTGGCGTCAGTCTTCGGGGACGCTGGTTTGCAGCGCCAGCGCGTGAAGCTCGTTGCCCATTCTGCCGCGCAACGCTTGGTACACCATCTGATGCTGCTGGACCCGAGTTCTTGCCGCGAAAGGCACCGGACACGACGTGTGCGGCGTAATGATCGCCATCGCCGCGCAGATCTTCGATCGAGACTTGCGCGTCGGGCAGGCTTTCCCTGATTAGCCGCTCGATCATTCCCGCATCCATCGCCATTCGACGCTCTCCCCGCTCAAACCCGTTCCATATAGCCCGGAAGCCAAGCGTTGTTCGCAGCCTTCAGCGCGTTAACGGATATGGCACCAGCACCAGAGAGTGTCAACGCGGCCCCGCCAACCGTGCCGATCACGCGAGCCGGCACCCCCGCCGCCCCGGCCGTGGCGAGCACCGCCTGAGGCTCGGCGGTTTCAATCAGATAGCGCGCCTGGTCCTCACCGAAGAGGTAGGCGTGGCGTGGCAGGTCGGTGGGCGTCGTTTCGAGGAGAACGCCGCGCATGCCAGCCATCGCCATCTCGGCGATCGCTATGAGGAGCCCGCCATCGGCAACATCGTGACAAGCGGCGACCCGCCCAGCGGCAATCTCGGCGCGAACGAAATCGCCGTTGCGGCGCTCAGCGGGCAGGTCGACCGGCGGCGGTGAGCCGGCTTGGCTTCCTTCGATCTCGCGCAAATAGAGCGAGGCGCCGAGATGACCCTTGGTCTCGCCAATCAGGATTAAGCTGTCGCCATCGCGCTTGAAAGCGAGGTCAACAGACTTCCCGAGCTCGGCGATCACGCCGACGCCGCCAATGACCGGAGTCGGCAGGATCGCGCTCCCGCTGGTTTCATTGTAGAGCGAGACATTGCCGGAGACGACCGGGTAGTCGAGCGCCAAACACGCCTCGCGCATGCCCTCGATCGCGCCGACGATTTGGCCCATGATTTCAGGCCGCTCGGGGTTGCCAAAATTGAGATTGTCGGTCAATGCCAATGGCGTAGCGCCGACTGCCGTCAGATTGCGCCAGTTCTCGGCAACCGCCTGCATTCCGCCGCGCACCGGATCAGCCCGGCAGTAACGCGGGGTGCAGTCGGTCGCCATTGCCAATGCCTTGGTCTCGCCGACCCGGATGACAGCGGCGTCGCCGCCCGGTCGCTTGACCGTATTGCCCATCACGAGATGATCGTATTGCTCCCAGATCCAGCGTTTCGAGGCCAATGCCGGAGAGACGACCAATTGCGCCAGACATTCCAGCGGATCGCGATCGGGCAGCGTGGCGGGATCGATGTCGGTTTGCAAAGCGGTGCGGCGCCACGGGCGCTCGTAGAGCGGCGCTTCGGTGACCAGCGGGCCGACCGGGATGTCGGCCGCCATCGCGCCATTCATGCGCAGCATCAGCCGACCGGTGTCGGTGACATGGCCGATCACTGAGAAATCGAGCTCCCATTTCTCGAAAATTCGCTGCGCCTCGGCCTCGCTTCCAGGGCGCAGCACCATCAGCATCCGCTCCTGGCTCTCGCTCAGCATGATTTCGTAAGACGTCATGCCGGTCTCACGCACCGGCACCCGATCGAGATCGAACTCGATGCCAAGGCCTCCCTTCCCCGCCATCTCGACTGAGGACGAGGTCAGTCCCGCCGCGCCCATATCCTGGATGGCCACGATCGCATCGGTCTGCATCAATTCGAGGCAGGCCTCGATAAGCAATTTCTCGGTGAATGGGTCGCCCACCTGCACGGTCGGCCGCTTTTCGCCGGCATCGCCGCCGAATTCGGCCGACGCCATTGTCGCGCCATGAATGCCGTCGCGCCCGGTTTTAGCGCCGACATAAACCACCGCGTTACCCGGCCCGGCGGCGGCTGAATAAAAGATGCGGTCGGTGCGGGCGAGCCCGACGCACATCGCATTGACCAGGATGTTGCCATTATACGCCGGGTCGAACTCGCATTCGCCACCGACCGTCGGCACGCCGACGCAGTTCCCGTACCCGCCGATGCCAGCGACGACACCGGCCACAAGATGGCGGGTGCGGGGGTGGTCGGGGCTGCCAAAGCGCAACGAATTGAGGATCGCGATCGGCCGCGCGCCCATCGTAAAGACATCGCGGAGAATGCCGCCAACGCCGGTCGCCGCCCCTTGGTAAGGCTCGATAAAGGATGGGTGATTGTGGCTCTCAATCTTGAACACGACCGCGTCGCCATCGCCGATGTCGACAACCCCGGCGTTTTCACCTGGACCGCAGATGACTTGCGGCCCCGATGTGGGCAACGTCCTCAGCCAGATCTTTGAGGATTTGTACGAGCAATGCTCGCTCCACATGACCGAAAAGACGCCGAGTTCGGTTAGGTTCGGCACCCGGCCTAAAATCGCGATGGCGCGCTCAAACTCCTCTTCGGTGAGGCCGTACTCGGCCGCCAGCTCCACCGTGACGCTGCTGCCGATCACCATGGGTGTGCCCCCTCGCCCTGCCCTCTCCCCCGATGGGGGCGAGGGTTCTTTGAGGTAGCTTGGCCTACCGGATCTCCGCTCCCGTGATAAACGTCCTCCATTTTCCTCCCTCTCCCCCGTCGGGGGGAGAGGGTTGGGGTGAGGGGGGGCGCGGGTGGTACCGCGCCGATCACTGCAGCGCGGCCGCGAGGCCCTCGAAAAACGCGGTGCCGTCGGTGCCGCCGAGATCAGGATCGGTGGCGTTTTCGGGATGCGGCATCAAGCCAAGTACGGTCCGGCTCTCGTTGAAGATGCCGGCGATCGCGCGCGCCGAACCATTGAAGTTGGAGTCCTCGTCGAGGCTGCCGTCCGGCGCGCAATAACGAAAGGCGATGCGTCCCTCGCCTTCGAGCCGGTCGAGCGTTTCGGGGGCCGCGGTATAATTGCCGTCGTGATGCGCCACCGGTACCTGGATCGTCTGCCCAGCGTGATAGCCGCAAGTAAAGATCGTCTGGTTATCTTCGATGCGAAGGTGGATTTCGCGGCAGCTGAAACGCAAAGATCGGTTGGGCAGCAGAGCGCCTGGCAGGATGCCGGCTTCGGTCAGAACCTGAAAACCGTTGCAGATACCGAGCACCGGCGTGCCGTGCTCGGCGCGGGCGCGGACCTCGCGCATAACCGGCGAATGCGCCGCCATCGCCCCGCAACGCAGATAGTCGCCATAGGCAAACCCGCCCGGCAATACGATCAGATCGGCCGCGGGCAGCGCCGTTTCGCGATGCCAGACCCTTAGCGGCTCGCGGCCGGCGGCGCGCTTCAGCGCCATGCAGACATCGTGCTCGCGGTTCGAACCCGGAAAGATGATGACGACCGATTTCATCGACGCTTCAACATAGCTCGATCGCGTAATCCTCGATTACCGGGTTGGATAGCAGCTGCCGGCACATCGCTTCGACCTCGGCGTGGGCGCGCGCAGGATCGGTTTCGTCGAGCTTCAACTCGATCAGCTTGCCCTGTCGCACCTCGCCGATTCCCGAAAAGCCCAAAGACGAAAGTGCATTGCCGATCGCCTTGCCCTGCGGGTCAAGCACACCGGGCTTAAGGCTGACATGAATACGCGCCTTCATCGAGATCGCCGTCTTCGCCATGAAACAGCCTTGATATAGCGGTCGCCCGAAGCTCGGGCAACGTCGCCACCGTGACCCCGGTCAGGCGAGGCTGATCTCCTGCCAAGGCGTCTGTTCCGGGAGCCATGACGCAAAGCGGAAAACCGGCCGCAGTTCCCGCTCCTCATGGGCCGGCAACGCGATCAGCGCGCTCGAAACCGTGCCGTAGCCGTCGGTGCGAAACCGCATTGCCGCGGTCGCCGGCTCGCCCGGCGGCGCCCGGCAACTGCCGAGCAATTGCTGCCACGCCGTCCACTCCCCCCGATCGGGTTCGGGTATCGGCCAGGCACCGAACGCCGGCTTTGCAAGCTGTAGGCGCCTCGTGCCGAGATCGTTGATGTCGCCGGCAGCGATTAGCGAAAGCCCCTCCTTAATCGGATGAACCTCGACCCGCCGACCGCCGGCGTGGCGCAGCCAGAACCCGTCGCGCTCATCGGCGACGATCAGATTAAAGGTGCGGTAGGCGCCGGGTTCGAGATGCGACAGGGCCTCGGCGGCGTCTACAGCGTCGGCATGATCGAGCGCCTCCAGCACCAATTCGCCACGCGAGCGTAGGCCCGGCGCCGGTCCCAGCGAGCCGGTCCGGTTCAGCACCGCAGCGACGACGCCCCAATCGTTGATACCAAGCCACGATCCTCCGGCTAGGACATCGAGCCCGGCAACCACCTCGGGCCGGTCGGGCCAATGGCGCGCCGGAGGTTGCCACGGCCGTTCTATCATCTCGTCACGGTTGGCGCCGATCAGGACCGGCCAGCGGTGATCGGGACGGCGCAGGATTACCAGAGTACACATTCAGCTTGCGGCGTTCTTAGCTTGCTGCCTCCGCGGGGTCAGGCCATATCGAAAGCCGAACCCATCGATGCGAGCAACGACATTCGGAAGGAGGGGACATGCCGACTTTTGCCGACCGTGAGAGGGAATTCGAGGCGCGGTTTCAGCACGATCAGGAATTCAAGTTCAAAGTTACCGCGCGCCGCAACCGTCTGTTGGGCCTATGGGCGGCGCAGCGTCTGGGGCTGCTTGGCGACGCTGCCGAGGCCTATGGCAAACGGGTTGTCGACGCCCAATTCGAACCGGGTGGCGACAAGACCGTCATTGACAAGGTGGCGGCCGACCTCGGCGTCAAGGACCCAACCATCACCCCAGCTCGCGTCACTTTCGAAATGCAGCACTTTGCCGAGCAGGCCAAAAAGCAGCTGATGACGGAATAGCGCTCCTATACCGGGCGGTCGCCTTTGACGGTGACCCGGTTGCCGGAACGGGTGTGCGGCCAGTAATCCCACATTGCGTGGTGCTGGACACAGCGATTGTCCCAAAACGCGATTGAGTTCTCCTGCCAGCGGAAACGGCATTGGAACAGCGGGTTCGCCATGTGGTGGTAAAGGTAACGTAAGATGCCGTCGCTCTCATCGCGCGGGATGCCGTTAATGTACCGGGTGAAGCCGCCGTTGACGTAAAGCGCCTTTCTGCCTGTCACCGGATGGGTGCGCACGACCGGATGATCGGCGAACGGGTAGCTCTCTTTGTCCTTAACCCCGTAATTCGCATATTGGCCGCGATAGTGTTCGCCGTCATGGCGCGCGGTCAGCCCTTCGAGATAGGCTTTCATGCGGTCGGAGAGCGCCTCGTAGGCGGCGTACATATTGGCGAACAGCGTGTCGCCGCCGCACGGCGGGCATTTACGGATATAGAGGATCGAACCCATCGGCGGTTCGGGATCGCACGACACGTCGCTGTGCCAGCCCTCGCCATTGGCGCGCGGGCTATCCTTGTCAGCGTGGATGACCATCAACTCCGGATGACCGGGTTCGGACGGGGCGGCGGGGTGGATGTGCAATTCACCAAAGTGTCGGCCGAAATCGAGGTGCTGATCGGGGGTAAGATGCTGGTCGCGGAAGAAGATCACCAGATTTTCGGCCAGCGCGCGATGGATCTCGTCCATCTGCCGGTTGCTTAATTCGCGCAAATCGACCCCACCAACTTCGCCGCCGATAATCGGGGTCAATTTGTCGACCGCGATCGTCTCGTACGGTGCGGCTTCCTGCGGCGTGTATTTGATCCGTGGACCACTTCTACTGCGCAACGAGCTCATCTTAGTTCCTCCTACCCATCCATGCATTCGCCGAAGATGCACACAGACCTGAATGATAGGCGCTATCGAATAGCCCGTCGATGGCTAGGGGTCCAGAAGGCAGATAATGTCGAGGCCCGCTTTAGCGGCCGTGGCCCCGTCAAGCCGCCAATCGCGGGCGTTTTAGGCCAGCATCGGCGTCCTCGCGGTTTACCTAGCGCGATCAGCCCCGGCAACGCCGTTACGGCTCGAGGCGTCCGCCTGATGGTGAGAGTTTCTCGCCGCTCCGATGACGGGCATCAGCCGGTTAACTGCGAAAATTCAAAAACTGACTGCAACAGCGGAATGAGCAAGATCACTAGCTCCACCGAAGAGTAGAAACCCTGCCATTCGGCCATGGCCCGATTTGCTCCAGTGACAAGCTGTTTGGTGGTAGCCAATCTCTGGCAAGTCGAGATTGGAATTCTCTCCAGCGGTGACCGTTATTACGGACAGAGCACCGGGCTTCTGGCTATAAACCTCGCCAATGCCCGGTCAACTGCAGGAGGCTCAAATGACACTTAGCAAACACTTCGCGCGAACGGGTCGTGGTTTGGCAATTGGGGCAGCAGTTCTTGCCGCTGTTGGATTGACCACCGTGACGCGGCCGGCGCATGCCCTCAGCCCCGCCGCTGGAGTGGGGATCGGGCTCGGCTCCTTCGCAGCTGGGGCTGCGCTAGGCTCAGCCGCAAACCCGTACTACAACCCCTATTACTACAATCCCCCCAACTACTATCCCCCAGCAACGGCCTACTATGCGCCGACGCCGTATTATTCGCCGCGGAGCTGTTGGGATGCGTATAGTCGGCGGTATTACGCCTGCTGACCGAATACGCGGCGAAAAATCGTGTCGACGTGCTTGAGATGATAGGCGGTATCGAACAACCCGTTGATTGGCTGCGCGTCGAGGTAGCGGGCGATCTCGGGGTCGGCTTTTAACAGATCGGCGAAATGGCCAGCGCCATGCCATGCCGCCATCGCATGGCGCTGGACCGCGGCATAGGCGTCCTCGCGGCTCATCCCGCCCTGGGTCAAAGCCAGCAACACCCGCTGCGAGTTGACGAGGCCGCCTGATGCTTCGAGGTTTTCGCGCATCCGCTCCGGATAGACGATCAGCCGGTCGATCAACCCGGCCAGCCGCACCAGCGCGAAATCGAGCGCGATCGTCGCATCGGGCGCGATAACCCGCTCGACCGAGGAGTGCGAGATGTCGCGCTCGTGCCACAGGGCGACATCTTCGAGCGCCGGCGTTACCGTCGCGCGGACCAGCCGGGCGAGCCCGGTTAGGTTTTCCGCGAGCACCGGGTTGCGCTTGTGCGGCATTGCCGACGAGCCCTTTTGCCCCGGCGAGAAATACTCCTCCGTCTCGCGAACTTCGGTGCGCTGCAGATGGCGGATTTCGGTCGCGAGCCGCTCGATGCCGGCAGCGATCAGCGCCAGGGTCATAAAGAGTTGGGCGTGGCGGTCGCGCGGGATCACTTGGGTCGAGATCGGCTCCGGTTCGAGGCCCATTTTTTTGGCGACATGAGCTTCGACCGCCGGGTCGATGTTGGCGAAGGTGCCGACCGCTCCGGAAATGGCACAGGTCGCAATCTCCTTGCGCGCGGCGAGAAGCCGATCGCGGTTGCGCGCGAATTCGGCGTAATGCCCGGCGAGCTTTAGCCCAAAGGTCGTCGGCTCGGCATGGATGCCGTGGCTGCGGCCGATGGTCGGCGTGTATTTGTGCTCGAAAGCCCGACGCCTTAACGCCGCGAGCAGCGCGTCGAGATCGGCGAGCAGCAGATCGGCCGCTTCCTTCAATTGCACCGCGAGGGCCGTGTCGAGCACGTCGCTCGATGTCATCCCTTGGTGCAGAAAGCGCGCTTCGGGGCCGATATGCTCGGCGAGGTTGGTCAAAAACGCGATCACGTCGTGTCGCGTCTCACGCTCGATCTCGTCGATGCGATCGATCTCGAACCGGCCACGCTCCCACACTGCCCGTGCCGCGCTCTCCGGGATGACCCCAAGATCCGCCTGCGCGTCGCAGGCATGAGCCTCGATCTCGAACCAGATCCGAAATCGATTCTCCGGTTCCCAGATGCGCGCCATTTCAGGCCGGCTATAGCGCGGGATCACGGCCGGCCTGCCTCAGCCGGCAACAATGACTTTGCCATCAGCGCTTCATCCCAGTAACGCCCATCCTGCTTCAATGCGTTCTTCTCGATCCCGTATTCGACAAAACCGACCCTGCGATACAACCGCCGGGCGGGTTCGTTGGTGCCGACGACCGTCAGCTGCAGGATTTCGACGTGCTGACGCGCATATTCAATAACCGCCTCAACCAGCCGTCGGCCTAATCCTGCGCCTCTCGCACCCGGCTGCACATACATCCCGACCAGCACGCCTTTATGCGATTCCTTTTGCCCCGGCTTAGTGAGGAACCCGGCAATGCCGACCAACGCGCCGCCGGAGAAAGCGCCAAACACTGCCGCGCTCTCCAGCCGAGCGGCGAACCACGCCAAAGACTGGCGACTTTCGGCCGCAAAAGTGCTGCTGAACGCTTCCGGCTCGGTCCGCAGCGCCTCCAGCCGGATGTCACGGTAAATGGCAACGTCCTGCGGCAGCAATCGCCGGACGTCGACCTTGGCGCCGGTCATCCACCATTCCCGCCAGCAGCTTCTTCAGCGCGATCGTAACCGAGCCGGACGAGGGCGGCCAGCATGTGCGGCGGCGGTGGGGCGGCAACGCTAATCGGTGATTTTGTCGGGTAGATCGGCAATGTGATCGCGCGGGCGTGGAGCAGCAATGGCCCGCCTCCCGCCCGACCGTACACCGGGTCCCCGACAACCGGGCAACCGAGGGCGGCGCAATGCACGCGGATCTGATGGGTGCGGCCGGTGTGGGGACGCAATTCGAGCCAGGTGCGGCCGTCGCCGACCCCTAGAACGCGGTAATCGGTCACGGCATGCTGGCCGGACGGCTCGACGACCATATGCCAGCGATTGCCGCGGGTCAGCTTCTTGAGTTCGGCTTCGATCCGGCCCTCGTCATGCGCTGGGCGACCTTCGACCACAGCCCAATAGATCTTCTCGACTTTCCCGTCCGCGAACAGCGCGCCCAAGCGCCGCAACGCTTTGGGGTGCCGGCCCAGCACGAGACAGCCGCTGGTGTCGCGATCGAGCCGGTGGGCGAGGGCAGGGGGGTGCGGCAGCCCAAAGCGCAGCGCGCCAAAACCGCTTTCAAGATCGGGGCCGCCACCGGGACCGGGATGCACCGCGATCCCCGCCGGCTTGTCGATGACTAGGATCAGCCCATCGCGATAAAGTACGCGATCCGCCAGCGAGGAGCGGACGCCCCCCCTAGCCCCAACCTTCCCCCAGCCTTGCGCGGAGAGGGAGCGAACCGCGTCAGCAGGAGAGCCTGCCCCCGATGCGATCCGGCGATGAGGGGCACCCTCGGATCTCCCGCCCATCATAAGAATAATTTTAGAAAAACTACTCCGCGGCGCTGCGTGTCGTCGCGGTGGAGCGGAATTGCGTGCGGCGCACGTCCCATTCGTCGGCGCCGACCCGCTGGAACACCTCGCGCACGGTCATCGATTTTGGCGGCTGCGGGTGGCGATGACTGGTCTTCAATTCCGCAAGGGCTTCGTCACAAACGCCGACAACGCATTTGATCAACAAGCCCGGCACGATCGCGAGCTTGTAGCCCATCGCTTCGGCCTTGCGCAGGTCGAGATCGGGCGTCTTGCCGCCATAGACAACGTTCAGCAGACATGGCCCGTTGACCCGGCGCGGCACCGTGGCAACCTCATCGAGGGTTTGCGGCGCTTCGACAAACGCCATATCGGCGCCAGCCGCGAGTGCGGCGTTGGCCCTGACGATCGCCTCATCAAAGCCGGCAACCGCACGCGCGTCGGTGCGCGCAATAATTACAAAATCCCGGTCGCGGCGCGCTGTAGCCGCGGCCCGGATCTTGGCCAGCCAGTCCTCGCGCGGCACGATCTCCTTGTCGTCGAGATGGCCGCATTTTTTCGGGAAGCCCTGGTCCTCGATATGGATGCCGGCAACCCTGGCGGTCTCGTATTCGCGTACCGTGCGGAAGACGTTGAGTTCATTGCCATAGCCGGTATCGGCATCGGCGATCACCGGCACTTCGACGGCGGCGGCGATGCGGCGGGCATTACCGACCATCTCCGACATCGTCAACAATCCGAAATCAGGGTAGCCGAAGGTGGCCGCGGTCCCGGCCCCGGTCATGTAGACCGCGACGAAACCCGCCTGCTCGATCAATTTGGCGGTGATGCAGTCATAGGCGCCGGGGGCCACGACCATGCCCTCCCGGTGCAGCAATTCACGAAAGCGCCTCGCCTGGGTCATCCCACACCTCGAGAGTTGATGCCTTCAAGAAGGTCATTCTACTCTCGTCCCGCCGCACTCGATACAGGCGGGCGGCTGCACGCCGGCGCGAATCCTCAATATTCCTTATAGGGCAAGAATTTGCCGCTCAGGGTGAGTTTGACGCGATCGCCTTTCTGGTCGGGCTGGCGCTCGATTGACATGTCGAAATCGATCGCACTCATGATGCCGTCGCCAAATTCCTCCTGGATCAATTCCTTCCAGGTCGTGCCGTAGACCTGAACCAGCTCGTAAAAACGATAGATCAACGGGTCGGTCGGCACCGCAGTCGGTAACGAGCCGCGATAGGGCACTTCCTGCAACAGGCTCTGCTCCTCGGCATCGAGGCCGAGCAATTTTGCGGCGCGCTCGGCCTGGTCGGGCCGCAATTTCATCTGGCCCAGCAATGCCGCGGTCAGATAGACCGCCGAACCACCACCGATCTCGGCGACGATTGTTTTCCAGGTCAGTCCCTTGGCGCGCTTTACGCCGATGATCTTGCGGGTCAGTTCGTCACGGGTCATCGCATTCTCCTCCAGTTCGAACTGATCGGATGGCAGCAACGCCCGTGCCAATTGCGCCTCGCCGGTAGCCAGCCGCAGAGCTTCAGGCGATCTGCGGCCGCAGCGTCGCGGGCTCCGCTACCAATGTCGCCGCCTTCGCATAACGCCGGGCGAGTGCGGCGCACCCCATCAGCTGGATCTGATGAAAGATCATCAGCGGCAACACGACGAGTTCAAGAGACGGCCCGGCGAACAGCACATTCGCCATCGGGATGCCGCTGACCAGGCTTTTTTTCGAGCCGCAAAACACGATCGCGATCCCGTCGGCCCGCGAGAACCCGAGTTGGCGCGCGGCAAGTGCCGTCATCATCAACATCACTGCGAGCAACACGACGTTGATCCCAACCAGCACCGCGAATGGTCCAAGGGTTAGTTGGTGCCAAATGCCATTGACCGTGGCGGCACTAAAGACGGTGTAGACCATCAATAGCACCGAGCCGCGATCGACCATGCCTAACGTCGTGCGGCGACGTTGCACCCAGCCGCCGATCCATCTCTGCAACAACTGGCCGGCAAGGAACGGCAGCAGTAGCTCGAAGGCGATTGAGCGCAATGCTTCGAGCGAGAACCCGCCATGCGCTTGCAACAGCAACCCGGCGAGCAACGGTGTCGCCAGCATGCCGATCAGGCTCGACGCGGATGCGCTGCACAGAGCCGCCGCGACATTGCCTGATGCGATCGAGGTGAACGCAACGGAAGCCTGGACGGTCGAAGGCAGGGTGCACAAGAACATCAGCCCCAGCACCATTCGCGGGGTCAGCAAACCTGACGCAAGCGGCTTCAGAGCCAATCCGACGATCGGAAACAGCACAAAGGTGGCGGCGAAGACCAGCAGATGGAACCGCCAATGGAACGCCCCCGCGACAATTGCCGCCCGCGACAGCCGCGCGCCTTGTAGGAAAAACAAGAGCCCAATAGCGAGCGATGTCAGGGCTTCGAAAACCCTCGCGCCCACGCCATGGCACGGGAGCAGAAACGCGGTTGTCACCGTGGCGGCCATTCCCAGCGTGAATCCGTCCGGGCGCCAGCGCGAGAGTGTCTTCATAGATACGGTCCGCCAAACGATGCCTGCGGGGTGTTAGATGCCGCCATCGTGAGCTATTGTGAAGCTGCATCGCCGCTGTTACTGTCATCGCGAATTGTGATAAGCCAGTTCGACCCCACCCTGCTGACGACGTTTGTGAGCGTGGCCAAAGCCGCAAGCTTTAGCGAGGCCGGCCGTCGGCTCGGCCTGCGTCAATCGACGGTTAGCCAGCACATCCGGCGGCTCGAAGAGGCCGCTTCGCGGCGGCTCTTTGTCCGCGACACCCATTCGGTCGCGCTGACAGCCGATGGTCAGGCGATGCTCGGCCTCGCCCAGGGCATTCTCGAAGCCAACGAACGTGCACGCCAATACTTTGCCGTCTCGGAATTGCGCGGACGAGTGCGGTTTGGCGCCTCCGAGGATTTCGTGCAGAGCCGCCTACCCGAAGTGCTGCGCGAATTCACCCGCATCCATCGCGCGGTCGATCTCGAATTGACCGTGGGTTTGAGCGGGGCCCTGTTTCAGGCGCTGGATGGCGGGGAATTGGACCTCGTCCTCGCCAAGCGCCGCCCCGGCGAAGACCGCGGCCGGCTGGTGCGGCGCGAGCGGCTGGTATGGATCGCCGGCGATTTGGCGCTGGCCGACCCCGCTCGGCCGCTGCCGCTGATCCTCTATCCGCCGCCCAGCATCAGCCGAGCGGTGGCGCTCGAAGCGCTCGAACGCGCCAGTCGCAGCTGGCGTATCGTGTGCACGTCGAGCAGTCTGAGCGGCCTCAATGCCGCGGCGTTAGCCGGACTCGGGATATGTATTCAAGCCGACGGCTTTGTGCCGCAGGGTCTTGCGGTGTTGCCGCGATCGGCGGGGTTGCCGGAGCTCGGCCATATCGAGTTTGTCGTCGCCGGCAGCGGGCGAACCCTGCGCGGCCCGGCGAACGTGCTGGCGACGGCCATTCTCGACAGCGCCGATCGGCTGTAGGCTGCACTTCGGGTGCCACGAAGGAGGGACGGGATGGCTGACGATTTTGCCGGAAAGGTCGCGATCGTGACCGGCGGCGGCAACGGCATTGGCGCAGCGACCTGCCGCGCCTTCGTCGAGGCCGGAGCCTATGTGGCGGTGGTCGACCGCGACGCCGACGCGGCCGAGCGAGTGGCCGACGAAATCGCCGGAAACCGCGGCAAGGCGACCGCGTATCCGCTCGACGTAACCGATCGCATCGGCTTTTCCGCGATCGCCACCGACGTTGCGACCAAGGCCGGCGGCATCGACATCCTCGTCAAAGGAGCGGGTGTCACGGTGCGGCGGATGATTGCCGATATGGGCGCTGAGGATTGGGACCGCGTCATTTCGGTGAACCTGACCGGCGCTTTCAACGGCATTCAGGCGGTATTGCCTCATTTGCGGGCGCGTGGTGGCGGCGCCATCGTCAACATCGCTTCGGTCGCCGGCCTGCGCATCTCGTTCGGCGGCACTGCAAACTACTCGGCCTCCAAGGCCGGGCTGCTGGGATTGACGCGGCACGCCGCCTACGAACTCGCCCCTGATCACATTCGGGTCAACGCGGTCTGCCCGGGAGCCACCGCGACCGCGTTTGGGGGAGCCTTGCCAAGCGCCGAATCCAAAGCCGAGCGCGGCCGAAAAATCCCATTGGGGCGGATGTGCGAACCCGAAGACATCGCCGACCCGATCCTGTTTCTCGCCGGCGATGCCGCCCGCATGATCACCGGCATCGCGTTGACCGTCGATGGGGGTCAGCTGATTAAGAACGATACCCCCTACGAGGAATATTTCCGCCCGCGGTGAGGCAGCCTGAGCTCTGGTTAGAGCCGGCAGCGAACGCCTTTGATGCCGTGGCTTAAACCTCGGTCTTCCCGGCGGAGGCCGGGACCCACTCCGGCCATGGATACCGGCCTTCGCCGGTATGACGGGATAACGGCTCCTATCGAGGTTTTCCCTACCGCCGGCTATCCGCGCCGATGGAGCGCAACCGCTATCGCGTGGGTGAAGACGCCGCCGGGTGCGCTGATCTTGCTGATATCAGGCTCATTTGCGCTGCGACTGGCGTTTGCCGCCGCGCTAGGGCTCGGCATCGACGAAAGCTACATGGTCGCGGCCGGGCGCGAGTGGCAGCTCAGCTATTTCGATCATCCCCCGATCGCCTGGTGGATGGCCTGGGGCGCGGCGCATCTCGCCGGGCGCGACAGCCCCGTAATCGTGCGGCTGCCGTTCATCGCGCTCTTCGTCGTATCGACGGTGCTGATGTACCGGCTGACGGCGGCACTGTTCGACGAGCGCGCCGGTCTGTGGGCTGCCGCGGTGCTCAACGCCGCCCCGGTGCTCGGCATCACCTCCGCTAGCTGGGTCCTACCCGACGGCCCGTTAATGGCGGCGCTGCTCGGCGCGGCTCTGTGCCTGATCAAAGCATTGCCGGCGCGGGAACGCGCGGCGTGGGGCTGGTGGATCGCGGCCGGACTCTGCGCTGGGCTGGCGCTGTCCTCGAAATACTCGGCAGCGCTGACGATCGCCGCCGCGTTCTTATTTTTGTCGACCGAGCCGGTCGGCCGGCGCTGGCTATTGCGGCCGCACCCCTACGTCGCCGGCCTCTTCGCGCTGCTCCTGTTTTCACCGGTGCTGATCTGGAACGCGCGACACGGCTGGATTTCGTTTCTGTTTCAAGGCGGTCGTGCCAGCGGTCATTTTTTCCCATTCGGGCCATTAGCCGCGCTCGCCGGCGCCGCCGTCTTTTTCTTGCCGTGGATCTGGTTGCCGTTGGTGTGCTGCGGGATCGGCGCGCTGCGCCGCGGTCCGGCCGACCGGAACAGCTGGCTGCTGGTCTGTCTGGCGCTGCCGCCGATCGTGTTCTTTACCCTGATCGCGCTGTGGAGCCACATCCTGTTCCACTGGACCGCACCCGGCTATCTGATGCTGGTGCCGTTGCTCGGCGATGCGATTGCGCGCCGCTGGCCCCAGAGTTGCCGTATCCGCCGCGCCGCTATCGCGACCGGGGTTTTTGTCGTCGTCGCGACGGGTCTTTTCGCCGGCGCAGTGCGATTTGATTGGTCAGCGGGGCTCGTCCCCTATTTCCCGGCGCACCAAGACCCAACCATGGCCGCCGTCGACTGGACGTCGCTCCCCGACGAGCTTGCGGCACGCGGGCTGCTGGATCGCCCGCGGCTGGTTGTGGCGGCGACGCGCTGGCTCGAAGCCGGAAAGATCGACTACGCGCTCGGAGGTCGGACGCGGGTCCTATGTCTCGGCCCGGACCCGCGCCAGTATGGGATCATCGCGCCGCTAGCGGCTTATGTCGGCTGGGATGTGCTGATCATCGCGCCGCGCAGCACGGCCGCCGAGATCAGTGCCCGCTTTGGCAAGCTGTTCGAGACGATCGAGCCGCTGCCGCCGGTAACCGTACTGCATGACGGCCGGCCGGCACTTGCATTGCCGCTCTATCTCGGCCATCGGCTGCGCGCGGTCAGCGGCGGTATTGCGGATAACCCTTGAAGCCGTAGGCGAGATAGACTCCGTAGGTCCGGGTTTGCCCCGGCCCGACCTTGATTTGTATCGGGGCCAATGGATCGAGCGCGGCGAAGCTCGGGCGCATTTCGGCCGCGAGGTTCGGGAAGCGCGACACCAACATAAAATTGCCGCCCAGATGTTTGCGCATATCATTGGTCAGGTCCCACTGGTCCTTGACGCGCCCCAGCAGCTCCCATTTAACGGCGTCGAAGGGGTGCGGGTGCACGTAGTAGATCAGTGCCGCCACCAGCTCGCGGTCATCGGCGAAAAGCGTAAATCCGGGATGGCGGGCAAGTTCCCCGCCGACCTGTTGGCCTAATTCGCGCCAGCCGCGCAACCGTTCTAGCGGGTCGTACTTTGCCGGCAATTCCATTCCGAATGCCGTCAATGTCGGATAAGCGGCGAAGATCGCCACCGCCGCCGTCGCGTTGATCGCGATGGAAAAGACCACCGCCTTGCGCCAACCCTGCTGCAATGCCCACGCCGTCACCAATACCGTCGCTGAAACGTAAGCCGGCGCGGCCCAGTTGGGTTCGGCGCGCGACAACAGGCTGACCAGCAGCATCATCGCCAAAGTCGGCAGAGCAAAGACCGCGAGCAGGCAGGCTCGCGGCTCGGTTAGGATACGCGGCTGCGCCATCAATGCGATCAGCCCGGCGAACAGCGCCGGCCCGAAGACGCCGAATTGCGATCCGAAGAAAGCGAGGAGCGCAGTTGGGTGGAAAAGCGATCCGCCAAGTTCGGCATTGTCGCGGGTGTGCAGGTAGCTGACAAACCCATTGGACCAGTTCCACCACAAATTCGGGGAATAGATCGCAAGAGCGATACCGATCGCCACAAGCAGCCGCCTTAGATGCCGGTGCTCCGAACGCAACAGCGCGATAAAACCCAGCGCCGACAATATCCAGTACGCCATGGCATATTTGGCGAGCAACCCGAGCCCGACTGCGATGCTCGCCGCAATCCACCAGCGCCACTTATCTTTAGCGCGCGCCCGAATAAATGCATAGAGTGCCGCGGCCCAACACGGCAACAGGGCGGCATCGGTGGACATAATAAAACCCGACACCGACACGCCGGGCAGCGTCGCATAGGCGATTGCCGACCAGAAAGCGATGCGGGCTCCATAGAGCCGCGCCCCAATCGCATAGACGATTGCCGCAGTGAGGGCCTGCAGCAGGGGTGCGGGCAGCCGAACGGCAAATTCGCTGTCGCCGAATAGCCAAGTCGTCAATGCGATCAGCCAGGCAACGAGCGGCGGCTTCGAATAATACCCCCAGGCAAGGTGCTTTGCCCAAAACCAGTATTGCGCCTCGTCGGGATAGAGGTCGGCGGGCTGCACCGCGAGCCATGCCAACCGGACGGCGGTGATCGCCGCAACGCAAGCAAGCGCCGCTGCCGGGTACGGAGCCACACCCGACCGTCGCCGCGCTTGCTGATTGCTAATCGAAGCAGTTGGCCGGTGTGCGGCCGGACTTCATCGTTAACGAAAGTACGGCATCGGAAGCCGACCTTTGTCCGCGAATGACGGGTGCCGAGCCTATTTCCGCGCGTCGCTGTACGGATAGACCAGATCGCCGGTCTTGTATTGCGGCGGCGCCAGGATCGTGACGGTCTTGGAGCCACGAAACTGCTCGACATCGTGCCCCTTGATGCCGTGATACTGCACCCAGATCGGCCGCGCCTGGGTCGATTCGCCGTCGGGCCCGAAGGCGATGTCGCCCTCAATAGTGTGGAACGGGTGCGAGTGCATGTATTCGGCGAGCTTGTCGTTGTCGAGACTCTTGGTTGCGGTGATCGCGTCCCCGAGGATCTGCAATTCGCTGTAGGCAAATGGCGGCAAGAAATAGCCAAGCAGGTCGACCCCTTCGGCCGGTGCCTTTGCCTGGTATTTCTTGATGAAATTCATGACGCCAGGGAATTGCATTGTCGGAACCGGCTCCCACAAATCGACATTGACGATGCCGTTGGTCGCCTCGCCGAGCTGCATCTTGATCGCTGCCGCCGCCAGTCCGGCAAGACCGCCGCCGATCATTTTGGCGTTGAGGCCGAGTTCGCCGACCGAACGGAGGATGCCGACCGTGTCCGAAGGATAGGAGGCGATGTAGACCAGATCCGGCTGTGCTGCCTGCACGGCGTGAACAATCGGCGTAAAGTCGACCGTGGCCGGAGGATAGGCGCGATCGTACACGATCTCGATCCCCTTCTCCTTTGCGTGCTCACGCGCGCTTTCCGCGGCCTTGTGCTGAAATTCGGCATCGGCGGCCACGATCGCCACCGTCTTCGGCTTCGGGTTCTACGCCGCCGCCAGGTCGAACCAACCCTCGGCGAAGGTCTTTACCGGTTGGGGGCCGAAGGGCAACATCGAGAAGTATTTCGGATAATGGAAATTGTCGTTGGCCGCTAGCGCGAACAGACCGAAGAACAGCCGGTTATGCGAGATCGCGACCGGCATTGCCGGCACAACAAGATTGGTGCCGTAGCTCGAAATCAACAGGTCAACCTTGTCGATGTCGATCAGCTTGGTGTAGATCGCCGGCACCAGCGCCGGATTGCTCTGGTCGTCATAATAGACCAGCTTGACCGGCCGGCCGAGCAAGCCGCCTTCGGCATTGATCTGATCTTGCCAGATCTTGAAGGCCAGCAGCCCGGTCTTGCCGACAACGGCAAAGGGCCCGGTCTGCTCTATGCTAAAGCCGATCTTGATCGGCTCCGCGGCGCGTGCGATCGATAGCGTCACCGATCCCGCCAGCAAGCCCGCCAGCGCCAAGCCCCCGATCCGTTTCATCTCCCCCTCCCGTTATTTTCGCAATACTATATCTAACCACGAAGGAGCTCAACTGAGACTGGCCAACAGCGTCGCCGTCGCAAACGCGGCAGCTTCGCGAACCCCGGGATATCAGCTGGCGGTTTCAAGCTCCTCGACTTGCGCGCGCGTCAAAAAGCGGGTCTTGGCGCCGCGCAACAGCAGATAGAGTTTGGCGGTCTCCTCTAGTTCCTCGATGGCGTTGACCGCGGCGTCAAGGTTTGAGCCGGCGACGACCGGCCCGTGATTGGCGAGCAGCACCGCGTGATGCTTGCCGGCAAAGCCGCGCACTGCCTCGGCGAGTGTCAAATCGCCGGGTTTGAAATAAGGCACGAGCGGCAGCCGGCCGACCCGCATCACGTAATAGGCGGTGATCGGCGGCAGCACGTCGGCGGGGTCGATCTCGGCGAGGCAAGAGACCGCGACGGAGTAGGTCGAATGCAGATGGACGACCGCCCCGGTTTGGGCGCGCTCCTGATACATCACGCGGTGCAAAAAACTTTCCTTGGTCGGCGGGTCGCCCGAAATGAGCCGCCCGGAATCGTCGAGCTTTGAAATGCGCGCCGGATCGAGCCGGCCGAGCGAGGCGTTGGTAGGCGTCATCACCCAGCCGTCCTCGACCCGTACGCTAATGTTTCCCGACGACCCGGCGGTCAGCCCGCGGTTGAAGATCGAGGCGCCGATCGTACAGATCGCCTCGCGCAGTTTCGCGTCGCTCATCCTCTATCCCTTCAAAGAATACGCTTTAACGCGGAGATCGCAGAGGTTTCGCGAAACACGCGAATGCAAAAGTGTAATTCCGCGCCCTCTGCGCATCCTCTGCGTCCTTTGTGTTGAAGTCTTTTTATTGCCCCATCGCCTCGTTGAGCACTGAAAAGGCGCGAAGGAAAAAATCGGGAGCGCCGAAATTGCCCGATTTGAGCGCCAGCGCCAAAGCGGGTTCGCCGGGCCTCGTCGGGATACTTACCGTCCACGGCACGCCGGGATCGATCTGGCGCCCGATGCGCAGGCCGGTGACACCCAGCGCCTGTACCACCGCTCCCGCGGTCTCGCCGCCGGCGACGACGAGCCGCCGCACGCCCTGCCTAACGAGGTCGCGGGCGATCGCGGCCAGCGTTTCTTCGACCACAGTGCCGGCGCGCTCGCGGCCAAGCCGGGCCTGCGCTTCGGCGACTTTCTCGGGCGGCGCCGTCGCGGAAATCAGGATCGGTTTCTCTCCAAGGAGCGGCTTTGCCCAGGCCAGCGCCTGTGCCGCGAGGCCGCCCTCGGCCGCGGCGATCGGGTCGATCGTAAAAACCGGCCGGCGTTCGCTGAAATACGCGACTTGAGCTTGGGTTGCGGTCGAGCACGACCCCGACAACACCGCCGCCTGTCCGTCAACCGGCGGCAGGGTGTCGGCCGCAGCGCCGTCCCCGAGCAGCCCGCCGCGGCGGAAATTGTCCGGCAGTCCGAGAGCGATGCCGGAGCCGCCGGTAATCAGTTTGAAATCGGCCGCGGCCTCGCCGATCGCTTCGAGATCATGATCTTCGATCGCGTCCACGATCGCGTGTTGAAACCCGGCAAGCCGCAGCGAACCAAAGGCGTCGGCAATCGCCGCCGCCCCGCGCGCTACGTCGTAATGCAGCACGAGGCCTACCTTGCCTTGGCTTTGCCGCTGCAATACCCGCACCAGAGAGGGATCGCGCATCGGCGTCAGCGGATGGTCGCGCATCCCCGATTCCGACAACAAGACGTCGCCGACAAACAGATAACCCTTGTAGATGGTGCGGCCGGCCTCTGGAAATGCCGGGCAAAACAGGGTGAAGTCGGTCCCGAGCGCCGCCATCAGCGCCTCGGCGACCGGGCCGATATTGCCGGCATCGGTTGAATCAAAGGTCGAGCAGTATTTGAACAGGATCTGCCGCGCCCCCGCCTGCTGCAGCCAACCGAGTGCGGCGAGGCTTTTGTCGATCGCTTCGGCGGCCGGGATCGTGCGGCTCTTCAGCGCCACGACCACCGCCTCGGCATCGGGGATCTCGGTGCTGGGCGGTGGCACATCGATCAGTTGCACTGTGCGCATGCCGCGCCGGACGAGGGTGTTGCACAGATCGGTGGCGCCGGTGAAATCGTCGGCGATCGCTCCCAACAAGACGCCCATCCGTCGCCTCCCTTGCCTTCCCTCGCGCGCCGGGAAACACTAGCGATCCGTTGCGCCGGCGGCAAACAAGCCGGTAAGTCACCTGATCGACCTTAGCCGGGAGCCCCGCCTCATGCCGAAATTTGCCGCCAATCTGAGCTTTATTTTTCAGGAGATCGGGTTTCTCGACCGCTTCGCGGCGGCCGCCGAATGCGGGTTCAAGGCGGTCGAATATCTCGGTGCCTATGACCATCCCCCCGAGACCGCCGCGGCCCAGCTCGAAAAACACGGGCTCACGCAGGCCTTGTTCAACATGCCACCCGGCGATTGGGGGAAGGGCGAACGCGGCATGGCGGCGTTGCCGGGGCGCGAGGCGGAGTTTCGCGCCGGGGTCGACACGGCGCTCGTTTATGCCAAGGCGACAAAGTGCCGGCTGTTGCACGCCATGGCCGGGCTGGTCCCAGACGGCCATGACCGCGCGGAGGCCGAACGCGCCTATGTCGCCAATTTGCGCCATGCCGCCGGACGGCTTGCGTCAGAAGGTATCGCCGTGATCATCGAGCCGATCAATACCCGCGACATTCCGGGCTATTTTCTGAATACGACAACCCAGGCGATGGCGATCATCGACCGCGTCGGCCACCCGAATCTGCAGCTTCAGCTCGACCTCTATCACGTGCAGATCATGGAGGGCGATCTCGCGAACCGTATCCGCGCGCTCGCCGGCCGTTACCCCCACATCCAGATTGCCGGCAACCCCGGCCGTCACGAGCCCGATATCGGCGAGATCAACTACCCGTTTCTGTTCGATCTGTTGGACGAGATCGGCTATGCGGGCTGGATCGGCTGTGAATACCGCCCCAAGGGCGAGACCCGCGCTGGGCTCGGTTGGGCCGCTCGCTACGGCATCAAGGGCGAGCCGACGTAAAGATGCTGACAATGACGAATTGACGGAGAGGTGCTACTACTGTTTGGCTTGTCGTTGTAACGAAGCGATGGGAGCAAAGAACATGCGCATAGTGCTGACAGCTTGCATGATCCTTGCGCTGAGCGCGGGCGGGGTATCGGCAGGAACATTCTGGTCGTCACAATGCGAAGAAATCAACGGCGTAGGCAACTGCGGCCAGCTGGTACACCAGACAAATCAGAACACCGGCAACGGCGCGGTGCAGCAGAACTCCGCGTCGATCAATGTTGGTGGTGGTTCAAGTAATTGTGAGTCCACGACCACGACGGACGTGAATGGTGTGACCACGACTACAACCACCACGACCTGCCCCTAGGGCAAACCGCGCCGCATGGCCGAGTTCGTCTGGGCAGCGCCTTACGGCATTCACGGCTGACGGCGCGAGCGGCGACGATGCGCATCGTCATTACCGGCGGCTGCGGGTTTCTCGGGCGTCGGCTCGCAATGCTGCTCTTGGAGCGTGGCAGCAGCCTCGGCGCGATCGAGGAACTGGTGTTGTTCGACAATGCGCCGCCGGCCCTGCCATTGCCCGACGACCGGCGGCTCACGGTGGTCACCGGCGATATCGCTGATCGTGAAACCGTGCGCCAATTGCTGCTGCCGGGCGCGGCGGTGGTGTTTCATCTCGCCGCCGTGGTCAGCGGCCAAGCCGAGGCCGACACCGATCTCGGCTATCGCGTCAATCTTGACGGCACCCGCGCGGTGCTGGACGCGTGCCGCGCGCTCGGCACCGGCCCGCGGCTCGTTTTCGCGAGTTCTCTCGCGGTCTACGGCGGCGTTTTACCGCCGGAGGTTGGCGACGACACGCCGCTGACGCCGCAATCCTCCTATGGCACCCAAAAAGCGATCGGCGAGTTGCTGGTCAACGACTACAGCCGAAAGGGGTTTGTCGATGGGCGCGCGTTGCGCCTGCCGACCGTAGTGGTGCGGCCGGGATTGCCAAACCGGGCGGCCTCGACCTTTGCCTCCTCGATCATCCGCGAGCCGTTGGCGGGAAAGGAGGTGATCTGCCCGGTGTCCCCCGATCTCGTCATGGCTTTGGCGTCGCCGCGGCGCGTTGTCGCTGCCTTGCACCGTGCGCATGAATTGCCGGGCGAGGCCTTCGGTATCAACCGTTCGCTACAATTGCCCGGCTTTTCGGTCGCGGTCGGCGACATGGTCGAGGCCGTGCGCCGCGCCGGCGGAGCCGCGGCCCACGCTCGCATCCTTTGGCGGCACGATCCGCAAATCGAGGCGATCGTCGCTGGCTGGCCAAAGGCGCTTGCCGCTCCACGCGCCTTGGCACTCGGCTTTACCGCCGACGCCGACATCGATGAGGCCGTCCAAGCCTTTATCGAAGACGACCTCGCCACCCAAAGAGCGCTCGGCTGACGGGCGCGCATCCGGATTTGCGCGCGGGTCGCGGGCGTGGCAATTTCGCCCGGTCGAGCAGGTGAAGGCGGCGCAGATGGCGGGACGGCTCGCGGGCAAACGGGCGTTGGTGACAGCGGCGGGGCAGGGTATCGGCCGCGCATCGGCTCTCGCTTTTGCCGCCGAGGGGGCAAGCGTTCTGGCGACCGACATCGCCGATGAAAAGCTTACCCCCTTGGCCGATGCGCTGATCGCGACGCGGCGGCTCGACGTCACCGACGATGCTGCCATAGCCGCACTCGCCGACGAACTCGGGCCGCTCGATGTCCTGTTCAACTGCGCCGGCTTTGTGCATCACGGCACAATCCTCGACGCCGACCCGATCGAGTGGGACGCGTCCTTTGTGCTGAATGTCCGCTCGATGTTCATGATGATCCGCGCGTTTCTGCCAAAGATGCTGGAGCGTGAGGTAGGCGCTTCGATCATCAATATGGCCTCGACGGTTTCCTCGGTAAAAGGCGCCCCCAGCCGCTGCGTCTATGGCTCGACCAAGGCGGCGGTGATCGGCCTGACCAAATCGGTGGCCGCCGATTTTATTACCCAGGGCATCCGCTGCAACGCGATCTGCCCGGGGACGATCGAGACCCCCTCGCTCGAAGACCGCATCGCGGTGCAAGGCGCTCGCGTTGTCGGCGGCAGCGAGGCGGCGCGCCGCGCGTTTGTCGAGCGCCAGCCGCTGGGTCGGCTCGGGACCCCCGAGGAGGTCGCGGCGCTCGCGGTCTACCTTGCCTCGGATGAAGCGTCGTTCACGACCGGCGCGATCCATGTGATCGACGGCGGCTTTACGCTTTGACCAGCTTTACGCTTTGAATTGTAACAGGAGGCACAGCCGATGAAGCTTCTTCGCTACGGCCCGCCGGGTCAGGAAAAACCCGGGCTTCTCGATCGAGACGGCAAGATCCACGACCTGTCCGGCGCTGTCCGCGACATCGATGGCGCCGCTCTGGCCCCCGCCGAGCTCGACCGTTTGCGGCGACTGGATCCCGCAAGCCTCCCGATTGTGCCCGGCAACCCGCGGCTCGGACCGTGCGTCGGGGCGATCTCCAAGATCGTCGCGATCGGGCTCAATTACCGCCTGCACGCCCAGGAGGCCGGGGCGGCAATCCCGACCGAGCCGATCTTTTTTATGAAAGCTATATCCTCGATCTGCGGCCCAAATGACGATGTGATGATCCCGAAGGGCTCGCAAAAGACCGATTACGAAGTCGAACTCGGGATCGTGATCGGCAGCGTTACCCGCTACATCGCTGTCCATGATGCGCCCAAGCACATCGCCGGGTACTGCGTCGTCAATGACGTCTCGGAGCGTGAATTTCAGATCGAGCGCGGCGGGCAATGGACCAAGGGCAAGAGTGCCGACACGTTCTGCCCGATTGGTCCGTGGCTGGTCACGTCGGACGAGGTGCCGGATCCCGGGAAGCTGGCATTGTGGACCGAAGTGAATGGCGAGCGCCGCCAGAACAGCAACACCTCCGACCTGATCTTCGGGGTCGATCATATTGTCAGCTATGTCAGTCACTTCATGACGTTGCTGCCAGGCGATGTCATCCCGACTGGGACGCCTTCCGGTGTCGGCCTTGGCTTTAAGCCGCCGCGCTTTTTGAAGCCCGGGGACCGGGTGCGCTTGTCGGTCGAAGGGCTCGGCGAGCAGAATCAGCGGATGGTCGCGTTTTCCGAGTAGTTGGGCCGGACGCATTTGGTCAGGCGAGCCGGTCTGGCAGCGATGTACGAGCGCCGCCCCGCTTTCTTTCGCGAAGACACCCGGACAGGCCGTCGCGTCGAAGCCAAAGTAAAGTGGTTCAATGCGGGCAAGGGCTTTGGCTTTGTCACCCCGGTCGACGGCTCGCCGGATGCGTTTCTGCCGATTGCGGTGCTGCGCCGCGCCGGCTACGAGGATTTGCTCGCGGGGGCTTCGCTCACCTGCGAGGTCGGCGACGGCGCGAAAGGCCCGCTGGTGACCAGCGTCTTAAAGATCGATCGCAGCACCGCGACCTCATCTCCCTCCGCCACGACCAGCCGCTTTGACCGGCGCGCTCCGCGAGCATCGCTGACGATTGAAGGTGTGGTCAAACGGTTCGAGCCCGAAAAGGGCTACGGGTTCATCGCTCCCGAAGGCGGCGGCAAGGATGTGTTCATCCACATAACCGCGCTGCGCCGCAGTGGTGTTGCCGCGCTCGATCCGGGTCAGCGCGTGCGGGCGGAAGTCGTCGACGGCCAGAAGGGTCAAGAGGTAGAGCGCATCACGCTGATTTAGCGTAAAGCCCGGCAATAGACCTGAAGCTCTGTTCAGGTTCGACAATCGGCCGCTGTCATGTACCCTAGCGGCTTAGCCGTTTGACACGATTGTCAGGAGATCGTGACGCAACCGCCGTGTCATGATAGGCCTAGTTTAACGAAAACGTCAAAAACCGGCGGTTTGGGAGAACAGCCGCGGCGTACGGCGTTTGTCCTGTCGATTTGACGAGGGCGACACGATGGACCTTAACGACACGATCCGCACCTACCGCCTGTTTTCGGGCTCTTACGACCTCCTGTTTGGGCCGGTGTTTCATCCCGGGCGCAAAGAAGCGGTGCGGATTGCCAATGACCGGCCGGGCCAGCGTATTCTCGAAGTTGGTGTCGGGACCGGTCTGTCATTACCGCATTTCCGGCCGGATTCGCGGGTGACAGGGATCGACGTCTCGGCCGAGATGCTGGAAAAAGCCAAACGCCGCACCGCGCGCATGGAGCTTGCGCAGGTCGAGGGTCTGCATGTCATGGATGCGGAGAACCTCGAATTTGCCGACAATTCGTTCGACGCGGTGCTGGCGCTGTACGTCGCGTCGGTGGTGCCGGATCCGGCTCGATTCGCCGCGGAAATGCGCCGCGTCTGTATCCCGGGCGGCACAATTGTCGTCGTCAATCACTTCACCAGCGAAAACGCGCCGGCGCGGTTTATGGAAAAACGCTTGGCCCATCTCGCCCGCCATATCGGCTTTCACGCCGATTTCCCGTTCGAGGACTTCCAAAGGGCGAGCCGATTATCGATTCGCGAGGTCCGGCCGAGCAATTTGTTCGGTTATTGGAAACTGCTGCGCTGCGTCAACGAAAAGCCGGCCTCGAGCCCCGGCTGATGCCACCGGCGATACGCGCGGCTTCGCATTCTAAGTTTGACGCGGCTGGCCGGGGTGCCAGCTAGGGCGGCGCTTTTCGGCAAAGCTCGCGGTTCCCTCAGCGGCTTCGGGAACACGGCGGCGGCCCGCCGCCTCGATGATGATCCGTTCGCGGAATACCGGGGTGTCCGGATTCTCAACAGCCTCGGCGACGAGCGCCTTGGTCATTGCGACCGCCTCCGGCGCAACCATCAGCAGATTGTCGACGAGGCGCTCGACGACATCGTCGAGTTGATCGGGTGCGCAGATTTCGTGAACAAGCCCGATGCGCAACGCCTCGGCCGCGGTAAAGCGCTCGCCGGTCAGCGCCAGACGTCCCAGAACGCGCGGGCCGAGCCGGTCGACGAGCAGCGGGATGATCGGTGCCGCAGTGATGCCCCAGCGCACCTCGCTGATCGCGAAGATGGCGTCCTCGGTAGCGATCGCGATGTCGCAGGCAGCGGCGATCCCGATGCCGCCGCCAAAGCAGCCACCTTGAATGACCGCTACGGTCGGCCGCTGGAAATGCCGCAAGCCATTGATGGCCGCCATGGTCTTCCGCGAGAAGTCGAGGTTTTCAGGCTCCGGCGCGGTGCCGAGATAGCGCAAAAAGGCGAGATCGGCTCCAGCCTGGAAATGCCGACCGGCACCGCGCAACACGACGCAGCGCAGACCGGACGCCCGCTCCAACCGGGCAAACGTCGCGATCAGCCCATCGATCAGCGCGCCGTTATAGGCGTTGCCGACCTCAGGCCTATTCAGGGTCACGCGGACGACGCCCCGCTGGTCGATCTCGCTCAGCACGGTGTCGTTGGTGGGCATCGCTACCTCTACTCGGCAGCAGTCTTCGCCATCGCCCGCAGCCGGATTTCGGCAAGCAACTCCTCGACCACGTCACTGGCAAAGCCGAGACAGGTTTCGTCGACCAGCCGGCCATCACGGATCCTCCCAGCGACCGAGGTAATGATGCATTCACGCGCCAAGACGACTCGCGCCATCATCGAATTGAGCGCTACCTTGATGTGTTCGAGGCAGCGGGCGCCGCTGATTGCGCCGGGCGAGGTCGCCATGATCGCCACCGGCTTGTATGCCATCACCGAGGTGAAGGCCGGGCGCGACGCCCAATCGAGCGCGTTTTTCAAGACGCCGGGAATGCTGTGATTGAATTCGGGCGCGCACAGCACCAACCCATCCGCCGCGGCGATGGCGGCAAGCAGCTCCTTGACTGGCGCCGGGCGCTTTTCGCCCTCGAAATCTTGGTTGTAGAGCGGGATCGGCGCCAAATCCCAGACTGCCAGATCGGCAACCCCGACAAACTTTTCGCGCAGTGTTTCGAGCACCGCATTCGAATAGGAGCCGGTGCGCAGGCTGCCCGACATTCCGATCAGACGGGTGGGTTTCGTGTCTGTCATATTGTTTTCCTCGGGCAGCGGCGTGAGGTCCGTGATAACGAAACCCGCTCCCCCCTGGCAACCATGTCGCACAAGGCGCAACGATGCCGAGTTCGGATGGGTGCAATGCTTGAGTTGAGGCCGAATTGCGAATGCTGCGATCGCGATTTGCCGCCACAGTCGCCAGATGCTCGGATCTGCTCCTATGAATGCACCTTTTGCCGCGAATGCGCGGAGGGCGTGCTTGGCGGGCTCTGCCCGAATTGCGGCGGCGAATTGGTGCGGCGCCCAATCCGCCCGGCCGACCGCTTGTTGCGGCACCCGGCTTCGACGCGCCGAGTGATCAAACCCGAAGGGTGCGCGCGGGCATGACGATTGGTCCCTCCCGCCGCGGGCTGGTGCCGCCGTTTATCGCGATGGACGTATTGCGCGCCGCGACCGAGTTAGAGGCGGCGGGGGCTGATGTCATCCATCTCGAAGTCGGCCAGCCCGGCACCCCCGCGCCTGACGCAGTACTGGAAGCGGCGCGACAGGCGCTCGACAATGCCCGCATCGGCTACACCGACGCGCTCGGCATAGGGCCGCTGCGCGAGGCGATCGCCCGGCACTACGGTGCGCAGTACGGCATTATGGTTGACCCCGCTGAAGTCGTTGTCACAACCGGCTCGTCGGCCGCCTTTCAGCTGGCGTTTCTCGCAGCCTTCGAAGCCGGCGCTCGGGTGGCGCTCGGGGTGCCCGGCTATCCCGCCTATCGCAACATCCTCGCGGCACTCGGCATCGAGCCGGTATTGCTCGAAGTCGGCGAGAACACCCACTATCAGCCGACCCCGGAATTGCTCGCCGAGGCCGGGCCGCTCGACGGGCTGATCATCGCCAGCCCAGCCAACCCGACCGGGACGATGATTGCCGCCGCCGATCTGGCGCGGCTTGTCGAATTTTGCACGGAACGCGGCATTCGCCTCGTCTCGGACGAAATTTACCACGGCATCATGTACGAGAATGAGGCGGCGACAGCGCGCGCTTCGGGCCGGCAAGCAATCGTTGTCAATTCCTTTTCGAAATATTACAGCATGACCGGATGGCGGCTCGGCTGGATGCTGGTGCCGCCCGATCTCGCGCGTTCGGTCGAGTGCCTCGCGCAAAATTTCTACATTTCCCCGCCGGCATTGTCGCAGCTCGCGGCGGTCGCGGCTTTCGACTGCGGCACCGAGCTCGACGGCCATGTCGCCCGCTATCGCATCAATCGCGATCTGCTGATCCGGACACTGCGAGCCGCTGGTCTCGCACGTTTCGCCCCGGCTGACGGCGCGTTCTATCTCTATGTCGACATTTCGGAACTGACCCACGACAGCGAGGAATTTTGCCGGCGGCTACTGGCCGACACGGGAGTTGCGATTACCCCGGGCCTCGATTTCGACCCGATCCGCGGCAGCGGCTGGGTGCGGCTGTCATTCGCCGGCCCAACCGAGGACATCGCCGAAGCCGGCCGCCGCTTGACGAGTTGGCTGCCCTCCGCGGGTTGACGCTCAAGTGGAGATCGTGGGGCCAAAGCATTGGCGGCGCTGGAAAGTGGTCACCACCACCAGCCGTACCATCCCCACCATGGGCCGGCAAAGATAATCACCAGCCAAAAGACAATGAACAGCACAACTAAAAGGCCGATCCCGCCCGATGGACCCCACGAATTATAATGATAGGATCGCCGGTATCCGTAGTAACCAAAGCTGCTGAACAGCAGCCAGATCACAACGACCCACAAGATAAACCACCACCACATTTTGTGAGCCTCATGCGTGTTGCCTAAAAAAGGAACGCGCTGCTGACGGAGTTGGTTTCCCGGTGATTAGGGCTGGCGGCTGGTTGAAACCTTTACTGGCCGGGCCTCGCAATCAGGCGACCGGGTCCGATTGGCAGCAGTTGACAACCCAACCATAAAAGAACAAATAGGAAACATGGTTGGGCCTTCACGAGCATGCCGCGCGATCTTTTAGTGACCCTCCGCGAACGGGTCCGGCAGATCGAGCGGCCGACAACGGCGGCGCACGGAGTGACGCCGTTTGGGCTTGCCGCGATCGACCGGGCCTTGCCGGGCGGCGGGCTTACGCGCGGCGCATTGCACGAAATTCTTGGCGCCGGCGGCGACGAGGAGGATGGCGCACTTGCCGCCGCCTTTGCCGCATCCATTGTCGCGCGGCTCGCCTCGGCAGGAGACAGCGTTGTGCTGTGGTGCCTGTCACGGCAGGATCTTTACGGACCCGGTCTTGCCCCCCACGGGCTCGACCCGACGCGGCTGATTGTCGTGCGCGCCGCACGCGACACCGAGATTCTGTGGGCGATGGAGGAGGGGCTGCGCACACCGGGCGTAGCCGCGGTGGTCGGCGAGGTCGGGATTTTGCCCGATGTCGCGAGCCGGCGATTGCAGCTGGCTGCGGAGCGTTTGGGCATCACCGCTTTCGTCTTGCGGCGCTGGTACAATGGTGGGCAGGCGAAGCGCGAGCGCAATCTGCCGAACGCTGCCGCGACCCGCTGGCGCGTCCAGGCATTGCCGTCGCAGCCAATTCCCGTAGCGATGCCAATTGTTCGTCATTCCGGGATGTCCCAGCGGGGCAGGCCCGGAACCCATGAAAACGGCGCTTCACCGTCATTTTTCCAAGCTGATGTTCTTGGGTTCCGGGCTCGCGGGCAAAGCCCGCACCCCGGAATGACGACCAAGGAGCCCGGGATCGGGCATCCGCACTGGCGGGTGGAGTTGTTGCGCTGTCGCGGCGGCGAGCCGGCATGCTGGGAGGTCGAGATCCGGGAAGGAAGAATGGCGGATGCGACGGATACTGTATCTTTGGCTGCCACGCTGGCCGATCGATCGCCGGCGCCGGTCGATAGCACTGTCTTGCCGAGAGAGAGAAGCCGCCGCACCGGCTGAAGAGGCGCCGTTTGCAACGGTCATCGACACGGCCGGGCGACGTCTGCTCGCCGCGGTCAACCCGGCCGCCTCGGCCGCCGGGCTCGCCCCCGGCATGCCGCTCGCGGATGCGCTGTCGTTTGTGCCGGGTCTTGCCACCACCATCGCCGAGCTCGCCAATGACGCCGCTTCTCTTCTCCGCCTGGCCGAATGGTGCGGCCGCTACAGTCCGTGGACCGCACCCGACGGGGCCGACGGCATCAAGATCGAGATCACCGGCTGCGCCCATCTGTGGGGCGGGGAGGGGGCACTCGCCGTCGATTTGGTTGCCCGGCTCGGCCGCCAAGGCATCACCGCTCATATCGCGGTCGCCGACACGCTGGGCGCCGCCTGGGCCTATGCCCGATTTGGCGAAGCCGGCCGAGAGGCCCCGGCAATCCTACCCTTGGGAGACACACGCGCCGCTCTCGCCCCACTACCAGTCGAAGCATTGCGGCTCGACCCGGCGACCGCGCAGGGCTTGCGGCGGGTCGGGCTAAAGCAGATCGGCGATCTTTATGCGATGCCGCGCGCCGCACTGGCGCGCCGCTTTGGCGAATCCGTAGCGCAGCGTCTCGACCAGGCGTTTGATGATCTGCCCGAGCCGTTGTCGCCACTGGGCGAAACACCCTCTCGGCGAGTCCGGTTGAGCTTAGCTGAGCCGATCGTCGATCCTGTAGATCTGGCCCTCGCCGCCGAACGGCTGGCCCAGGATCTTGTTGCGCGTTTGGTGGGCGAGGGAACCGGGGCGCGGCGGCTGGTGCTCGCTTTTCATCGGGTCGACGGCCGGGTCGAGCGTCTGACGCTCGGCACGGCGCGCCCGATCCGCGATCCGCATCACATTGCCGCGCTCTTCAAGAAGCGGATCGATACGATCGATCCCGGTCTTGGTATCGAGGACATGATCCTCGCCGCCTTTGCGGTCGAGCGGCTAGGTCCCGAGCAGATCGGCCTTCCCGGTTCCAGTGCCGTAAAGGCAACGGGAGCGGGTGTCCCAGCGCTGCTCGACCGGCTTGGCAACCGCCTCGGCCTCGCCGCGGTGTCGCGCATCGAGGCCCGCGAGAGCCACATCCCCGAGCGCGCTTCGGTCAAGGTCCCGGTCGCCTCACCCTTGCCTAATCAGCCCCCTTTCATTCCCTCCCCCGCAGGCGGGGGAGAGTTAGGGTGGGGGCTGGGTTCCTCCTCTCCCGCAACGCCGGAGAGGGTGCCGAGTGCGGCGCGGCGGGTGAGGGGACAAACGAGTAGAGACGGTCAAAAACCGCCGCGTCCGATCCGGCTATTCGAGCCGCCGGAACCAATCGAGGCGGCTTGGCTGTTGCCAGACGACCCGCCGTCCCGTTTCACCTGGCGGCGGCGCGCGCATCGCGTCAAAAGTGCCAATGGGCCAGAACGGGTCGCTGAAGAATGGTGGCGGCCGGGAGCCGCCGGCGCGGTCGACGCCATTCGCGACTATTACCGGGTCGAGGATGAAGAGGGGCGGCGCTTCTGGCTGTTCCGGGCGGGGCTGCCCGATAGCGGCAATCCACCGCGCTGGTATGTCCACGGCGTCTTCGCCTGACCATGAAGTCCGCTCAATCTGCTCCTCTCAGCCCCTCTCGTCATTCCCGCGAAAGCGGGAATCCAGAGGCTAAAGATAGGAGCGCTCGCCCTTGGCCCCCCGCTACCGCGGGGGTAACGAAATTCCGTGCATCTGACGACACTCATGATAAGGCGGTCACCGAAACTCAGGAATACGCCGAGCTGCAGGTCACGACCAATTTCTCGTTCCTGCGCGGGGCGTCGCACCCGGCCGAGCTGGTACTGACCGCGGCGGCGCTAGGGCACCGGGCAATCGCGGTCACCGACCGCAACAGCGTTGCCGGGATCGTGCGCGCGCATCAGGCGGCAAAAGAGGTCGGCCTCCGTCTCGTCGTCGGCTGCCGCCTCGATCTCGATGACGGCATCAGCCTGCTCGCCTTTCCTCAAGACCGCGCCGCCTACGGTCGGCTGACGCGGCTGCTGACATCAGGCAAGCGGCGGGCATCAAAAGGCGAATGCCGTCTCGATTACGCCGATGTCGCCGCCCATGGTGCGGGCCAGATCATCGTCGTGCTGCCCCCCGAAGCGGCAATGATTGCAGCGGAATTTGCCGATTTTGTCGCCCGTATCTCGGCCGATTTCCGGGGGGGCGCCTATCTCGCCGCGCATCATCTTTATCGCGGTGATGATGCCCGCCGGCTTGCATATCTCGCAGCATTGTCCGAGGCAGCGAGACTGCCATTGGTCGCAACCAATGACGTCCTCTACCACCTTCCCGAGCGGCGACAATTGCAGGATGTGCTGACCTGCATCCGCGAAAGCTGCACGATCGAAGAGGCCGGTTTTCGCCTCGCCGCCAATGCCGAGCGCCATTTGAAATCGCCGCAAGAGATGACGCGGCTGTTCCGCCTTTATCCGGAAGCGGTCGCGCGCAGCCTCGAAATCGTCGAACGCTGTACCTTCAGCCTCGACGAATTGCGCTACGAATACCCGGACGAGACCGCCGAGGATGGCCGTACCCCGCAACAGCGCCTCGCTGATCTCGCCTGGGCGCGTGCTGCCGAACGCTTTTCTCAGCAGCACTCGCCTGCTGAATCGGACCTTTTTACCGTCACCCCCGCGAAAGCGGGGGTCCAGAACTTGCCGCTGGCTGGAACAGGGGGGCGAGCGATTTACGCTGGGGCTCTGGATTCCCGCTTTCGCGGGAATGACGAAAAAAGCGGGAATGACGAAAAAAGCGAAAGTGACGCTAAAAGCGAGGGCGGATCGGCATGCTCGGACGGGGCCATTGCGGGCGTCCCCGAAAAAATCCGCAAGCTGATCGAGCACGAATTGCAGCTGATCGAGCGGCTCGATTACGCCCGCTACTTCCTGACCGTGCATGACATCGTCGAGTTCGCAAGGCGGCGCGGTATCCTGTGCCAAGGGCGCGGCTCGGCGGCGAATTCGGTCGTGTGCTATTGCCTCGGCATCACCGCTGTCGATCCGGCGCGCATCGACGTGTTGTTCGAGCGCTTTATCAGTGCCGCGCGCAACGAGCCGCCCGATATCGACGTCGATTTCGAACACGAGCGGCGCGAGGAGGTCATCCAATACATTTACGATAAATACGGTCGCGACCGGGCCGGGCTTGCCGCAACGGTGATTTGCTATCGCTCGCGCTCGGCGATCCGTGAGGTTGGCAAGGCGCTGGGACTGTCGGTCGATGTCGTCGCCGCCTTGGCCGGCATTATCTGGGGCTGGAGCAACGACCCGATCGCCGAAATCAGGGTGCGCGAAGCCGGTCTCGACCCTAGCGACCGCACCCTGCGCCTTGCCCTCGACCTTGCCGCCGAGCTGACCGGCTTCCCGCGCCACCTGTCGCAGCATGTCGGCGGTTTTGTGATCACCCGCGGGCCTTTGTCGGAGCTGGTGCCGATCGAGAATGCGGCGATGGAGGACCGCACTGTTATCGAATGGGACAAGGACGATCTCGACGCGCTCGGCATTCTGAAGATCGATGTGCTGGCGCTCGGCATGCTGACCTGCATCCGCAAAGCCTTTGCTTTGCTCGACACGCATTACCATCGCCGCCTTGAACTCGCCACCGTGCCTACCGAGGACCCCAAGGTTTACGAGATGCTGAGCCAAGCCGATTCGCTCGGTGTCTTTCAGGTCGAAAGCCGCGCTCAGATGACAATGCTGCCGCGGCTCAAGCCCCGCCAATTCTACGATCTCGTCATCGAGGTTGCGATTGTCAGGCCGGGACCGATCCAGGGCGACATGGTGCATCCCTATCTGCGGCGACGTTCCGGGCGTGAACCGGTCGACTATCCATCCGACGCGTTGCGCCAGGTGCTCGGCAAGACCTTGGGCGTGCCATTGTTCCAGGAACAGGCGATGAAAATCGCGATTGTCGGCGCCGGCTTCGCGCCGGAGGAGGCCGACCGGCTGCGCCGCGCGATGGCGACCTTCAAGCGCAATGGCGACATCCATTTGTTCCGCGACAAGTTTGTCGCCGGCATGGTCGATAACGGCTATGATCGCGACTTCGCGACCCGCTGCTTCAGCCAGATCGAAGGATTTGGGACCTACGGCTTTCCCGAAAGCCATGCCGCGAGCTTCGCGCTGCTGGTCTATGTCTCGGCCTGGATCAAGTGCTTTTACCCCGAGGTCTTTGCCTGCGCCTTGTTGAACAGCCAACCGATGGGGTTTTACGCCCCGGCGCAGATCGTTCGCGACGCGCGCGAGCACGGCGTCGAGGTTCGCCCGGTCGATGTCAACCACAGCTTTTGGGACTGCACCCTCGAGGAAACGAAGGAAAACCTTTCTCTCCCCTTGGCCGGGCTTGACCCGGCCATCCACGCCTCGCTTCTTTCCTCTATGGCGGCGAATAAGACGTGGATGCCCGGATCAAGCCCGGCCAAGGGGAATTTTAAACCGTCCCCGACCGCGTATGGTCCATCGGAACGGGATTCCCACAAACGGGTCACACCTGCGAGCTTCGGTTTGCACGAAAAAGACGATGATAAGTCGCGATACGCGCTGCGGCTCGGTTTGCGCCAGATCAAGGGCTTTGCCGAAGCCGATGCCGAACGGCTGGTGGCGGCGCGCGGTTCGGGCTTTCCCAACCCCGCAGCGTTGTGGCGCCGCAGCGGGCTCGGCCATGCCGCCCTCGAACGCCTCGCCGAGGCCGATGCGTTCCGCTCGATCGGGCTCGACCGCCGCCATGCGTTATGGGCATTGAAGGCGCTCGGCGATCCGCCATTGCCGCTGTTCGCCGCTCGCGCCGACAATGCCCCCCTCACCCCAACCCTCTCCCCCCAAAAGGGCGGAGAGGGGATCATGGGCGGCGGAGCAGATAAGAACACCGAAACTCGCGCCGCGGCGCTCTTGCCGCCGATGCCGTTGGGCGAACATGTCGTCGAAGATTACGCCACCACCGGCTTGAGCTTGAAACGCCATCCGCTGGCGTTCCTGCGCGCCGAACTCACCGGCGAGGGACTGGTCACCGCTGCCCAGCTCGCGCGTTTGCCGGTCGAGCGGCGGTTATCGATCGCCGGGGTCGTCTTGATTCGCCAGCGTCCCGGCAGCGCCAATGGGGTCGTCTTTATCACGATCGAGGACGAGACCGGGATCGCCAATCTGATCGTCTGGCCGGCGATCCTCGAGCGTTTCCGGCGCGCCGCGTTGGGCGCCACCTTATTGCGCTGCACCGGCAAGTTGCAGCGCGAGGAGAGCGTTATCCATGTCGTCGCCGAGCGGCTCGACGATTTGACCCCGCGGCTCAATAGCTTGCGCAACCGCACCGGCGACGAGCAGCCGCGGCCCTCCGCAAAGCCGCCCTTTGCCGTTCCGGTCAAGGCGCCGGGTTACGACATCCGCGATATCGTCATCCCGAGCCGCAATTTCCGCTAGCAATGAGCACATGACATCTGAGGTGCCCTACTGCCCGATCACTGGCTTACCGGCCAAACGCCTGATCCAACGGGTCAGCGCCCGGCTCATCAGCGGGCTGTGGCGGCACTCCTTCGGAATTTCGGCAGACCGGCAGCTCGAGAACATTGCGCGGTTTGGCCTGTGGGAATCCCCGTGTGGGCTCGCCTTCTTCGATCCGATGCTGCCGGGCGACGAGGCATTTTACAGCGAGCTGCATCGACGCCGGGATTTTCAGCGAGTATTAGCCGCTCCCGGCCTTCCCAGGCCCGAATTTAGATATGTTGCCGAGCTGGTCCAACCGGGAGGGAAGGTTTTGGACGTGGGCTGTGGTGAAGGCGGTTTGGCGCAGTATATGCCACAAGCAATCTATGTCGGCCTCGAGCCAAACTCGTCCACAACCGACGCCGCGCCAGATATCAGAAAAGAGACAGCCGCGGCGCATTCTGTCACGCATGCGGAAGAATATGACGTCGTTTGCGCGTTTCACGTTATCGAGCATGTCGCTGACCCTCCGGGGTTCGCCAGCGATCTGATGAATTGCCTCAAACCCGGCGGTCGCCTTTTCATTAGCGTCCCAAGCCGGCATTCGCCGATAACCGACATTCCGAATTTTGTGCTGAATGCGCCGCCCAATCACCTGAGCTGGTGGAACGAAGGTGCGTTGCGCGCTTTGGCGGATCGTCGTCATCTGATCGTGGAGGCGGTCGAACCGCTTCCCTTCTGGCGCTGCGACAGCATCATTTACTGGATGGGGCGTTTCTCGCCAAAGCTGGTTGGCAGCCGGTATTTCCGTGCTCATTGGATCTGGTATGGTGCGCTCGCCTGGAGCGCGCTGACAGGCCGCGTTGCGGACAGGTTATTTCGCATGCCGGCCAATGCGGCTTCCTCTGGATTGCTGCTCACAGCGCGAAAACCGCCGCAGGCGATCAACGGCTAATCTCAATGGTTTTTATCCCTGCTGCACTCGCCGTTTTTTTTGCTCTAAGCTCGCTCGCATTGACGCTGCTATTTGCTGCCCATCTGCGAATACCCGGTGATCGACCACCCGATGCACGGGTTGCCCTGGTGTTGCCTCTGACCGGGTCGAATCCGGGCCTTGAAGCATTGCTGGATGCTCTAGCCGCTCAATCGCTCCGGCCTCGAAGATTGATCGTCATTGTCGAGTCGCGCAACGACCCCGCTCACGACCGCATCAAAGCGTTCGGCGGACGGTACGCAAATATTGAAATCGAGCTTCTCATCGCGGGTTTGTCGCCGCTGCGCAGTCAGAAATGCACAAACCTCTTGAGAGCCATCGCGGCGCTCGACGACGCTCCCTACATCGTTTTTTTTGACGCCGACATCAGGCCGCAGCCCTGGTGGCTCGCCGCCCTGGTGGCCCCGCTGACAACTGGGCAGGCCGATATTGTCAACGGTTATCGCTGGCTTGCGCCACAGACTGCCTCGTTGGCGTCAACGATCTTCGCCGGGATCGATCGAGTAATCGCGACACTCCCCCGCATCAGCCTCGCCAAAGCAATTTGGGGTGGTTCTCTGGCAGTGACGCATCACGCGCTTGAGACACTCGATCTGCCGCAAATTATCGGACGAGCCCTGACAGAGGATCTGCCTATTGGCGTGCGTGCCGCGGATATCGGCCTGCGCGTGCTGACGCGTCGCGCCTTGCGCGCGCCGACTCCGCTCGACGATCGCTTCCACGATCTTTGGCGCTTTGGACGACGCCAATATCAGCTGATCCGAATTTATCGTCCTGGTCTGTGGTCATTTGCGGCATTTGTCGTGACTACTGACGTTGCGGCGCGGCTCGCCCTATTGCTGGCGCTGACGTTTGGTGGTGCTTCTGCGATCTCTGTTGCGGCGCTGATCGCCATTGCCGCACTCGGTTCGACGACGGTCGAGCTTCGATCGTCCATCGGCAGAAAGCTGAATGTCCGAGATCCCCTGGGGATGCGGTGGCGGCACCATCTGTTGACCTGGATTATTGTGCCGCTCCCGGCCGCCCACGCGAGCGTGATCTGGGGCGGCCTGATAACCTCTCCCGTACGATGGGCGCACATCCGCTATATTGTCGATCGCCGGGGCCGGGTGACCGATATTGTGCGCCACCCGCATTCGGATCAATCGGCCTGATCACGGCGCTCGACGAGCATTCGTAGATCGTTACCGGGCCGCAAAGTCAATCGGCATACCGGCTCTACCACGGCATCGGCGGCAAGGCGCAGCCGCGTCCGCTGAGCTAGTGTCGCGAGGCATAAGATCGCCTCGGTCAGACCGAAAGCAGCCCCCGCACAGATCCGCGGGCCGGTGCTGAAGGGCACATAGGCGTGCCTAACCAAATTGCTGGTGTTCTCTGGCAGGAATCGCTCCGGAATGAAATGATCCGGCTTCTGCCAATACTTGCGATGCCGGTGCAGCAGCCACGGGACAACCAGGACGAGGGATCCCTGTGGTATTAGCCGGCTGCGGATCCTCTCTTCCACTAGCGCCTGTCGAGCCAGCACTGCAACCGGCGGGTAGAGACGAATTGTCTCCTCAAACACCGCCCGCGTGAAAATAAGCTTGGGAACATCGTCCAAAGTTGGCAATCGCCCGCCAAGCACATGCGAAAGCTCGGTATGCAGGCGCCGCTCGGTTTCCGGCGCCTGGGAGAGGAGATACCAGGTCCAAGCGAGTGAATTCGCCGTCGTCTCGTGCCCCGCCATAAAGATTACTGCCGCTTCGTTGCGCAGAGCTGCGTCGTCGAGCGGCGCCCCGGTATCGGAATCCCGCGCTTGCAGCAACAGGCCGATCATCGAGACTTCGCCATCGGCGAGTCTTGCGCGACAGTCGCGTATGATCCCGTCGAGTATCTTATGAATTCGCCGAGCCGCGCGATAAATCGCGGGAGAGTGGAAGCGAGGCAGCCAATCAGGCAGACCGAGCAGATAGGTCAGGTCCACCTGTCCGATTAGCCTCTGATACTCGCTAAAGGCTAACACGATCTCGCGGGCATGCTCGGATCCGAGATGCCGGCCAAAGACTGTGCGACAGATGATCTCGGCGGTCAGCGCCGCCATCTCAGACAATGCATTGAGCGGCGCATCTTTGGGCATGCCCACCCAACGGTCGGCAGTCTCGCTGGCTAACTGGACGATGATCGGGGCAAACTGCGGCAGCTGCGAGACATGCACAATGGGCGCCACGATCCGGCGCCGGCGACGCCAAATATCGCCATCGCTGATGAATAGGCCATCGCCCAGCAGAGGCGCCAGAGCGTGCCGCATCTGCGGGCTCTTGCGAGCGAAACTTTCATGCTGCTGGATGAACGCGCGTTCGACTGTGTCGGGACTATTGCAAACAAACAGCATTCGCGACAGCAGCCGTGTCGAAAAGAACTCCCATTCAAAACATCTTCGTTCCCAGATCGCGAGCACGTTGCGGCGGGCGACGCGCAGGCTGGAGATTGCCGGCAACGGTTTTTCTGGGCGCTCCGGATAGGGCGGGATGAACTCCCTCAACCCAATATCTGCTGCCCTGTCCACCTTCGCCCCGCTGAATTAACCAGTTGAGGCGTCGACGCGGGTCGCGGCGGCAATGGCGGCGCGGGCGAGAGCGTCGGCGCGCTCGTTTTCGGGGTGGCCGGCATGGCCGCGCACCCACACCCAATCGACCCGGTGCGGCGCCGCTGCAGCTTCGAGCCGCTGCCACAGATCGACATTCTTGACCGGCTTTTTGTCGGCTGTACGCCACCCGCGCTGCTTCCAGCCATGGATCCACTTGGTAATGCCATCGCGCAAATACTGGCTGTCGCTGTAAAGCCACACACGGCACGGCCGTTTCAAGGCTTCGAGACCAGCGATCGCCGCCATCAATTCCATGCGGTTGTTGGTGGTGGCGGGCTCGGACCCGGAGAGCTCCTTCTCGACCCCGCGATAGCGCAGGATCGCACCCCAGCCGCCGGGCCCGGGATTGCCGCTGCAGGCGCCGTCGGTAAAGATCTCGACCTCGCAATTCTCGGCCGCGCTGGTGTCGTTCTCGGCCGCGCCGGCGTCAGGCATCGAGACCGTAGTCGCGCACATTGGTGACGGTGCGGTGAAAGCGCAATTTGCGCAGGAATTCGAGCGGGTCCTTGGGCCGCACCAGCGCGCCGGCCGGCTGGTTCAGCCAGTCGAAGAGCCGCGTCAGCAAAAACCGCAAGGCGCTGCCGCGGGCCAACAACGGCAAAGCAGAGAGTTCGGCCGGCAACAACGGCCGCGCCTGCCGATAATTCTCGAGCAACAGCCGCGCCTTGGTTACATTTAAGCTGCCGTCGGCTCGAAGCACCAAGCGTTCAAACACACCGCTAGATCGTAGGCAAGAAAATCGGTGCAGGCGAAATAAAAATCGATCAGACCGGAAAGGTCGCGGTCGCGGAAAAACACATTGTCCGGGAACAGATCGGCGTGGATCACGCCGGCGGGTAGTTCGCTTGGCCAGACCCTTTCAAGGTAGCGCAATTCGCTCGCGAGTTCGTCGGCAAGCCCTGGGTGCACCTCGCCGGCGCGCTCAGCACTTGCTTCAAACAGCCGACGCCAGCCCGCGACCGACAAATTGTTCGGCCGCCGCATGCCAAACGACGCGCCGGCGCTGTGTAAGGCGGCAAGCGCGCGGCCGACCCCGGCGCAATGAAACGGCTGGATGCGGCGTGGCCACATGCCGGATAAAAACGTCACGATCGCCGCCGGCCGGCCGCACAATTCGCGCAATGCTATACCGTCGCGGCCATGCAATGGTGTCGGGCAAGCGACGCCGCTTTTCGCCAGATGCTCCATCAGCGCGATGAAGAACGGCAGATCCTCGCGCGCGACCCGTTTTTCATAGAGTGTGAGAATGAAATTGCCGGCTTCGGTCGTGACCAGATAGTTTGAATTTTCGACCCCCTCGGCAATCCCCTTGCACGACAATACCTCGCCGATGTCATAGAGCGCGACAAAGGCCCGGAGTTCGTCGTCGGCGACATCGGTATAAACAGCCATCGGTGGTGCACGCACTCTCGAGAACATTGCGCAGCGGGGCGGCGCGGACTTGTCTGCTGAGCGCGGCTCGCATAGAGTCCCGCCGCCGCAAAACCGCCGCCGCCGCGCGCGGAGCCGGCAGGACGACGGTGGGGAAAGAAATTGGCCGAACAACCAATTCCAGCGCAAAAAGAGCCCTACGGCATCAATGTCGAAGCCGGCAAGAGGTATTTCTGGTGTGCCTGTGGGCGCAGCGCTAGCCAGCCGTTCTGCGACGGCTCGCACAAGGGCACTGGGCTGACCCCGATCCCGTTCACCGCCGAGGCGACCGAGGAGGTTTGGCTGTGCGGCTGTAAGCAGACCGCAGGCAAACCCTTCTGTGATGGCACGCATAACGGCCTGTGAGGCAGGCGCAGGTTGCACGAGGCGCCGCACTCCTCGGCTTCCTCGCCCTATCGGGTTGCGGTTTGTTTTCGTCTTCATCGACTAAACCGGAACAAGCCTGTCCGGCGGCCGTGATCCTGCGGCCGCTCGCCAACACCGCGGTGTTTGGATCGACGGCGGAGCCGAGACCGGACAACGTTGCGTTCTACGGGCTGTTGAGCGAGGTCGACCGCACCTGCGACTTTACCGGCGATTCGGTGCGGATGACGCTCGATGTTATCGTGGTCGGACAGCGCGGTCCCGCCGGCCAAGCCAACGCGGTCGATTTGACGTACTTTGTCGCGGTCACCGCCCCCGGCCAGCAGGTGTTGAGCAAAAAGCCGTTTTCGGTCCACATCGCCTTCGAGCCCGACCAGGTCCGCGCCGGTGTTACCGATCGCATCGTCGAGACGATCCCGCTCGGCGGCCACAAGGGCAGCGACCTCAACCTGCTCGTCGGCTTCCAGCAAACCCCGCAAGTCATCGATTTCTACAAACACTTCCGCGGTCGCTGAGTCTCGCTGCATCTGCGTGCGACGTTACCGGATCGCGTCGCCGGCGGAGAAATGGCGAACTTCCGACGCAGGGCATTCGCCGAGGTCGAGGGCGTAAATTTCGCGGGGGTCGCGGACGCCGCGCAGCGAATGCGTGCCGAGCGGTTCGAGGTGAGGACTGCAGCCCACCGCGGAGGCAAGCTCGGCGGAAACCAAGACCTTCCGGCCGAGCGGCTCGCACAAAGTTTCGATGCGCGAGACCTCGTTGACCGCCGGCCCGATCACCGTGAAGTCGAGCCGGTCGACAGCGCCGATATTGCCGTAAAGCACCTCGCCGACATGCAAGGCCAAGTCGATCGCCGCCGCCGGCTTGCCCGCCTCGCAACGCGCGGCGTTGAGCCGATCGACCGCGGCCATCGCTTCCGCCGCACCGTCGAGCGCTCGGCGACAGGTGTCTTCGCGTGTCATATCTTCGAATGGAAAGATCGCCAACATCCCGTCGCCGAGGAATTTCAATATCTCTCCGCCGCGCGGGCGCAATGAAGCGGCGAGGGTTTCGAAAACCTCGTCGAGCATTTCGACGACGACGGGACCCGGCGTTGTGTCGGCGATCGCGGTAAAGCCGCGGACATCGGCATACCACAGCACCGCGCGGATGCTCTCGACCGAGCCGCGCTCGATCGCTCCCTTGTGCACGCGCCGCCCCGCATCGGCCCCGAGATAGGCACCAAGCAGGCTGGCGGCGATCGTATGACCCGCATGCGCCATCATCGCCAGCGAGACGACGGGGAGGACCGCTTTTAACAGCGCGAGGTCATCATCGTCAAAGCCGCGCTCCCGGTCCGTTGCAAACGAATAACCCACTCCTGTTCCGCGCGAAGCGTCTCCCGACGTGCCGAAGCGGACAACTTGGGCGAAATAATCGGTGGCGCCGGCGGCGGCGAGCTCTTCGAGTACCGGAAAGTCGAGCAGGGTCTCGGCGCCGCTGAGGCGGCGGCGTAAATGTAGCGGTGATCTCATCTGTTCCGCGGGAGCCGTCTGCACGCTCGCCTCGCCCAGGCGAACCAGGTGCCCGATTGGGCTATTGAGGACGCCCTGCTCGTATTGGTCGCCACGTTCGAAATGATGCGGCTCAATTGCGTTCTGCGGGCGCCACCACATGTAGCCATAGCCGCCCCATTGCGGGTGCAAGGTGCGCATCCCAGCAAAGGCGCGCCACAACGGCACACCGGCATCCACCAGGCGCCGGCAAAAACCGTCGAACAACGGGGCGGCCTCGGTCCCGCGTAGTCCTTCCTCGACGGCCCAAATGTGCAAGTCGATGATTTTGCGCCCGAGCGGTCCGTCGAAGCTTTGCGGGTGCACGGGCAACGTCGGCGAGTTCGGGCATTGCCGCCGCCTAGCGCATCGTCGGCATGACGTATTCGGCGCCGGCGCGGATGCCGGTCGGCCAGCGCGCGGTCATCGTCTTCAGATGCGTGTAAAAGCGCACACCCTCGGTGCCGTACACCGCCATGTCGCCAAACAATGAGCGCTTCCACCCGCCAAAGCTGTGAAACGCCATCGGCACCGGGATCGGCACGTTGATGCCGACCATGCCGATCTGGACGCGATTGGAGAACTCGCGTGCGGCGTCGCCGTCGCGGGTGAAGATCGCAACCCCGTTGCCGTATTCATGGTCGTTGACGAGCTTGGTCGCGGCATCGAAATCGGGGGCGCGCACCACCGAGAGCACTGGCCCGAAAATCTCTTCCTTGTAGATGCGCATCTCGGGCTTGACCTCGTCGAACAGACAGCCGCCCAAGAAAAAGCCATCCTCGTAGCCCTGCAGCTTTAATCCGCGGCCGTCGACGACGAGCTTCGCGCCTTCTTGCACGCCGAGATCGACATAGGAGCGCACCCGGTCCAAATGCTGGCGGGTGACGAGCGGCCCCATCTCGGCTTCGGGGTCGGTGCCGGGGCCGATCTTTAGCGACCGCACTCGCGGTACCAATTTGTCCATCAATTTTTCGCCGATCCCGCCGACCGCGACTGCAACCGATACCGACATGCAGCGCTCGCCGGCCGCACCATAAGCCGCGCCCATCAGCGCGTCGGTCGCCTGGTCGAGATCGGCGTCGGGCATCACCACCATGTGGTTCTTGGCGCCGCCCAAGGCTTGCACGCGTTTACCCGCGGCCGCGGCGGTCGAATAGATGTATTCGGCGATCGCCGTTGAGCCGACAAAGCTGACCGCCGCGATCCCCGGATGGTGCAGGATCGCGTCGACCGCGACCTTGTCACCGTGCACGACATTAAAGACGCCAGGCGGCAATCCGGCTTCGCTCAACAATTCGGCGATGCGCAGTCCGGCCGACGGATCGCGCTCCGACGGCTTCAGCACAAAGGTGTTGCCGCAAGCCAATGCCACCGGGAACATCCACATCGGCACCATCGCCGGGAAGTTGAATGGCGTGATGCCGGCGCACACCCCCAAGGGCTGACGCACCGACCAGCTGTCGATGCCGCGCCCGACCTGCTCGGCAAACTCGCCCTTCAACAGATGCGGGATGCCACAGGCGAATTCGACGACCTCGACGCCGCGGGTGATCTCGCCCTGCGCATCGGAAAAGACCTTGCCGTGCTCCTCGGAGATCAGCCGCGCCAATGCGTCGTGCTCGCGCGCCAGCAATTCGAGAAATTTGAACATGACCCGCGCGCGGGTGAGGGGAGGGGTCGCAGCCCAGCCGGGAAACGCTGCGGCGGCGGCCTTGACCGCAGCATCGACCTCGCCGGGCTCGGCAAAGGCAACCCGCCTCACTTTTTCCCCGGTCGCCGGGTTAAAGACATCGCCTCCGCGCCCGCTTTTGCCTTCGACCCGTTTGCCGCCGATGTAATGCTGGATGTCGCTCATCGCCCGACCCGCCCGCTGCTGTAACCGCTGGCGGCATCATAAGCCCGCGGGCCGAGCAGCGCAGCGGATTTTGCGCAAGCGCCCGAGGCAAAGGCGCTTGAGGTGGGTCCCCCGCTTTGTTGGTTATCGGGCTGATGAGTAAGCCCTCCCCCTCGATGGGGGAGGGTTGGGAGGGGGTGATTGTTCCAAACGCGGTGGAGTTAAGAGCATCTAGCCAACACGTCATACCAATACGAAGCAACATAACCGACCCTTAAACATGCGGCTCCACCCCGACCCAACCCTCCCCCATCGAGGGGGAGGGCTTGTGCCTCCCGAAAAGCAGGGATATCGAGGACAAAGTCCTTGGCTAGGTGATTGCCTCGAGCGCCCTGTTCCACCTGTTTTATCAGGGGCGAGATCAGGTCTCGCCGACCCCTTCGCCGGCGGTGGCGCCGGTGCTGTCGGGAGGCGCCGACGGGCTCCGCTCGGGGTTTTGGGCAAGCGACCAGGCGAGCAGTTCGGCGAACGAGGCGCCGGCGAAATCGAGCCGCGCCCCATCGGCAAAGCGCCGGGTCATCGCGTTGATCTTCGGCGCGAACGCAGCGGCCCGCGTGCGGTCGGTTGGGCTCGCCTGCACTGCGGCATCAGCATTCCACAATTGCTGCGTGTCGGGGATTGCCGCAAGTGCGGTTGCCGCGTCGTCGGCGAGCGCCAGCCGAGCAGCATCTGCGGCATCGACCCCGGCCCGCGCCATTGCCTTGCGAATGATCTCGCCCAGTGCTGCCTCGGCTCGCAACAGGCGCCGTTGCCGCGCCGCAGCAGCGCTTTGCGCGTCGGCGGTGGCACCGCGCCGTCCTTCGACCTGTCCGAGGCGCTTCTCAAGGGGCCGCGGCATCGGCCAACTCAAGTGCTTTGAGGCGCCGCTCGAACTCGGTCGCCTCGACCGCCCGGACATAGGCCTCGACGACATGCCCCAATTGCATCGCCTCGCGCGGGGTGATCGCCCCTTGCGCCGTTGCGGCGGCGACCGCTGACATCGCGGGCGCGAGGTCGGCGGCACTGCGGATGACAGGCATCTCGAATGCAACGGCGCGCTCGCGGCACGGGCCGAGAATGCGTTCGAGGCAAAGCCGCATCGCCGCCGGATCGCCATCGAGCGCCAATTCGACCGCCCGGCGGGTCAAGGCGGCGCCCTCGCCGGCGAGCAGAATTTGTGCCGCCCGGTTGACATGATCGAGACAGCCACGCGGCCGCCCCGCCGGATTGCCCGACTGACCCCGCAAAAACCGCCCGCGCTGATCCCGCGCACTCTTGTTTGTCGATTTCGTTACCCCGACCTCAGACATCTCCAACACCTAAAAAACCAAGGGCGCCCGCTCCCGGGCACCAGATGCCCGCGACAATACAATGCGACTATGGCAACTCTTCGGTTGCTATCTCCGCAAGTCATGGTCGGAAATATCGTAGAGCCGGTGCAACCCGCCGCTACATCCTCGAAACGGTGGCGGGTTGCGCAGCCGCTCCACCCGCCCTGCGCCTACTAACTCGTATGGCGAAATGCAAGCTGTCCCCGAACCCGTCGACGCTCAAATACTAAAAAGAACACCGTTGCATCCTATATACGTGCAGTTGGACGGTTGGGGAAACGTTTAGTTGATTTTTATTAAGGTTAATTAACGTGGCGCCTGAAATTGCGGATCTATCAGATCCACCGCGCGCGTCGGCTCCGGATGCGGCAACCAAATCGAAACAGCGGCAGCATCAGCTACTCCTACCCAGCAGCTTTTTCAAAGTCCATGTCCGCGAGTTTTCGAGGCCGGTGTCTCTGCTAGCTCTCTGTGCGGGCTTCGAGAGTGGGAAATGGAGAGCTAAGCCGCTTGCCAATCATCTGATGCATTATTTGATCGAGTTCGCGCTGAGCCGCGACGAGTGGCAATGCACCGACCAGATCACTGCCTACAGCCATCTGACGCGCGCGGCGCGTACGGTGTATGCGACGGACAAATACGGAAACCGCGGCGAAGTTGGCGAGTTGCTCCTGCACGCCGTAATGCGGCAATATTATGACTCGTATCCGATGGTGTCCAAGTTTTATTTTAAGAGTGCCGCTAACGATACTGTTAAGGGGTTTGATGCGGCGCATTTAACTTTTTCAGGCCCAATGTCCAACCTTGAGCTCTGGCTTGGAGAAGCAAAGCTCTATTCGGACGTCGACAGGGCGATCCGAGATGTCTGCGAGGAACTCCGCAAGCACTTATCTGACGATTTTCTACGAACCGAATTTATGTGGCTCGAAAGCAAGCTGCCGAGCTCGCTTCCCGAGATCGATGAAGTACGTCGGTTGCTGAACGAAGCTACGTCTTTAGATGAGATATTCGATGTACTGCATGTGCCAGTGTTGCTGACCTACGAAAGCGAGGTAGTCCGTGGTCATTCTAAGACAGATCCGACCTACGTCGCTAAATTCCAGTCGGAAGTCGAGAAATATTATGCGAAATTTTGTTTACGGAACCCAGGTAAGAAAGTGAAGGTGCACCTTTGCTTGGTGCCTTTGGGCAACAAGAGGGAGTTGCTGGCTGAATTCGATACGTTTCTTAAATCCTATCAGGGACCCTCTTGATGCCCCCGCCTGATCCAAACGGACTTATCGCCCTGTTGGAGGAGCCGGATACCTCGGAAGATCGTGCCTTTGAGATAGCGAAAGGGATCTCTTATTTCTTCAACAGCGAGGACGACCGGACTGGCAGGGAACTGGTTATCCGAGCTCTGGATCGAACGGATATCTTCGCGCGGTTGCCGAGTATCCTTGATGCACTCGCCCGGCAAGCGGGGCTATTCCCGTATACCGAGCCAGCGGCCTTAAGTCCCCGAGATCAGGTGGCTTACGAATATCATCGCCCGGATGCGCTTAGGCTGCGTGGCCAAGAAGTGGTCTTTCATCGCGAACAGGCTGAAATCTACCGCGATCTTTTGGCGCATCAGAGCGTCGTCCTGAGCGCACCTACCAGCTTCGGCAAGAGCGTGATCGTCGACGCGCTCCTCGCGACCGATGAATATTCGATAATCGTGATCATCGTTCCGACGATATCGTTGATCGACGAGACCCGACGACGACTGGCCCAATTTCACGATCGATATAAGATCGTCACACACAGCACTCAGCCTCGTGGCGGCCGGACGATATTTATCCTTACTCAGGAGCGAGCGGTCGATCGAACAGACCTTGACGAGATCGATCTCCTCGTGATCGATGAGTTCTATAAGCTAGACCCCGGCAGAGAGCCGGAAAACGATAGATGCACAACCCTAAATCAAGCGTTTTATAAGCTCGCTCGCCGCGCAACGCAGTTGTACTTATTGGGCCCCAGTATTCGTGAAATCCCCGATGATTTCGGGAGTCCGTTTCGATGTGTGTTCAAGCGCACAGACTACAATACAGTTGTATCGAAGCTGCACCGTGTCGCTTGGCGGCCGGACAGGGGAGGCGCGCTGATTAGGCTCTGCCGGACGCTGACCGATCCTACGCTTATATATTGCAAATCCCCTGCCCAGGCTCATCTAGTCGCCAAATTGCTGGTCGGATCCGAACTCGGTATTGAGCGCCCCATTTTGGGTGCGGCCGCGGCATGGATTGGCCATGAATACCACCCGGCTTGGAGCTTCGTTGCCGCTCTCGATCGCGGTATCGGCCTGCACCACGGTGGCATCCCTCGTGCGTTATCACAGCTTAACGTTGCGTTATTCAACAGTGGACAGCTTCCCTTTTTGGTGTGCACTTCCACTTTGATTGAGGGTGTGAATACCGCAGCAAAAAATGTCGTCTTATACGAGAACAAGATAGCCACCTCAAAGCTTGATTTCTTTACATTTAATAATATAAAGGGTCGGTCAGGTAGAATGTTTCAACATTTCATTGGAAACGTTTATGTCTTCGACGACGCGCCGCAGGAAAACCTTGATGTTATAGACGTTCCTTTATTTTCACAGGGGAAAAATGTGCCACTGGGGTTATTGGTTCAGATGCAAGATGAGGATTTGACACCCGAATCTGCTGCGCGGCTTGAACCAATACGCTCGCAGAGAACGCTTTCATTGACAACGATCCAAGCCAATTCGCCGATTGATCCCAATGACCAGATCCGGCTGGCTGCAGACATCCGAAAGAATGCTCGGGGCTGGTATCGCAGGTTGAGCTGGATAGGGTATCCAGAGGGCGAGCAGCTCGAATTTTGTTGTAAGTTAATATACGACTATTTTGTTAAGAGGCCTCGGGATGGTGTGTCGTCCGGGCGTCAGCTCGCGTATAGATTGGGTAGATTACGGGCAACTAGGTCTGTCCGCGGCTTTATTGAGGAGGTGTTACAGCGCGATACTCGGGCCGACGGTCAGCCTGACGCGGCAGTACGAATCGCTCTGGAGTTTCAGCGGAAGTGGGCAACGTTCAACTTTCCGCGGCTGCTGATCGCCCTCGAACGTATTCAAGAGGAGATTTTGATCGGCTAGGCCTTACGCCGGGGCGCTACGGCAAGTACGCCACTGACGTTGAGAGCTTGTTTGTGGCCCCCGAACTTGCGGGATTGGATGAGTACGGGTTGCCAACACAGCTGGGTCTGAAATTAAGTAGTCAACTTCGGCTAGGCGAGGGAATGGACACGGCGATCGCGTCGGTACGCGCGCTGCAACCCGAGACCCTTCGGCTGACCGCATTTGAACGCTATGTACTCAAGCATGTACAGGACGGGCTCTAAAGTCCGCGCCGGCCGCCGCCGGCGAGGTGCGGCGGCGGCGGCGGATTCGGGCGCTCTTCGTCTGTTCGCCCGCAAGCGCTCGGCGAATGTAATCCGCTAGTTCGGTTACCTACGATTTGCGCCACCTCGCACGATGAAACCCGCAAGCGTCTGCGAAGGTGGGCGGATTGCATCAGCACTACGCTTGGCTACGGACCGAATTTGCGGCGGAGGGTTTCGGCGGCGTAGTCCAGAAATAAGCGGAGTTTGGCTGGGAGGTGCCGGCCTGCCGGATGCACGATGTGAATGGGCGCGGGTGGCGGCTCGTAGTCGACGAGGACGGTTTGCAATCGGCCGGCCGCCATATGCGGTTCAGCCTGATAGGACCGGATGCAGGTGAGCCCCAGATTGGCGAGCGCCGCGTCGACCGCCGCTGCCGTAGTGTTCACCACCAGCCGGGGCGTGACGGGTACGGAAATGGCGCCGCTCGGAGCGTGGAACGACCAGCGGTCGGGAATGGGTGTCACGGCGGTGCAGGCCACCAAACTGTGGCCGCCGAGATCGCGCGGCGTCGCCGGCATGCCGCGGCCGGCAATATATTCTGGTGTCGCGCAAACGATGCGTCGGACCTGTCCCACTCGGATTGCCCGCAGCGAGGAGTCGGGCAGTTGTCCGATCCTGACGCCGAGATCGAGCCCCTCATCCACCAATGAGACGACTCGGTCGAGCAACAGCATCCGAATATCGACCTGCGGATAATTGTCGAGAAAGCTTCCCACGAGCGGGAGTACGTGGAGCCGGCCGAACATCACGGGTGCCGTGACATTGATCCAGCCCCGCGGTTCAACCCGCTCGGCGAAATTCACCGCCTCGATCTCATCATAGGTCGCCAGCAGGCGCCGGCATCCGTCGAGATACCGCGTGCCGGCATCGGTCAGCGCGATCGAGCGGGTCGTCCGATTGAAAAGACGAATTTGCAGTCGTTCCTCAAGGGCTGCGACGGCCCGCGTAACGGACGCCGGCGACCGGCTCAATTGCCGGGCGGCTTCAGCAAAGCTCTGCTGCTCCGCTACGGCGACAAAAATCGCCAGGGCATCGAGTCGGTCCGGCATTGTTGCGTCAATTGAAATAGAGAAACGCGCTGCCGCTCAATTCAATTGCGCAACGCAATGCGCATTTTTGGCGTGAATCTCAACATTCGACGCACCGAGGAGCCGCGCATGCCCCCGATCACCTACCGAAAGGTCGAGGTCGACGGTCTTAACATTTTCTACCGCGAAGCCGGGCGGGCAGACGCTCCGACATTGCTCCTGTTGCATGGGTTTCCGACGGCCGGACACATGTTCCGCGATCTGATTCCGCTCCTCGCCGATCACTTTCATCTCGTGGCGCCTGACCTGCCAGGCTTTGGTCAGTCGGACGTGCCGCATCGCGATGATTTCACATACACATTCAACAACCTTGCCGAGACGATCGACCATTTCACCGATGTCATCGGCCTGAACAAGTTCGCGATCTACATCTTCGACTACGGCGCGCCGGTGGGCCTGCGGATTGCGCTAAAGGACCCCGAGCGCATCACCGCCATCATCTCTCAAAACGGGAACGCTTACGAGGAGGGGCTGAGCGATGGCTGGACTCCGATCCGAGCCTATTGGGAAAATCCATCGCAGACCAACCGCGACGCGTTGCGCGCCTTCCTGGCGCCCGAGACAACTGTTTGGCAATACACGCATGGTGTCCCTGACGTGACAGCAGTGTCTCCAGACGGCTACTCGCTCGATAACTATTACCTATCACGTCCCGGCGCGGACGAGGTGCAGCTCGACCTGTTCGGCGACTACAAGAGCAACGTGGTATTGTACCCGACCTTCCAGAAGTATTTCCGCACCCAGAAGCCGCGCCTTCTAGCCGTATGGGGCAAAAACGACCCGTTCTTTCTGCCGGCCGGCGCCGAAGCGTTCAAACGGGACATACCGGAGGCGGTCGTCCGCTTCTTCGACACGGGTCACTTCGCGTTGGAGATGCATTGCGCAGAGATCGCCGTCGCTATTCGCGACTTTGGTGTTGGTAGCATCGGATCCGCAGAGCCACCGTCTGGCGACGGGGCAGCAGCAATCGCGAGACAGTGAAAACAAATCGGAGTGTAGGCAGATGGCCGCGCGTCCGCTGATCGTGTTCGACGTCAACGAGACACTTCTCGACCTTCAAACGATGGAGCCTGTATTCGAGCGCATCTTTGGCGAAAGACAGGCGATGCGGCTTTGGTTCGCCAACCTCATCATGTATTCCGCGGCGCTGACTGTCGCCGGCTGCTACGTTCCGTTCACGGATATCAGCGCGGCTGTGATGAAGATGATGGCCGCGACGCAAGGCATTGAAGTAGACGATGGGGATAAGAAAGAGCTTACAGAAAAATTTTCGACGATGCCGCCGCACCGGGAGGTGCCGGCGGCGCTAGGCAAGCTGCGCGATGCAGGTTTCCGGCTGTTTAGTAAGCGTCAGCTCGTGGCCACTCAGGCGGCGAGAGTGACGATTTTGGGCTGCCAGTTCCACGGCAGCAGTTCGGCGAGCCGGTTGATCGGGTGACCATTGGCCATGCGATCGATCACATCGGTAAGCCAAGTCTGCGGATCGAGGCCGTTGAGTTTGGCGCTTTCCAGCACGGTATAGAGGATTGCGGCGCGCTCGCCGCCGGCGTCGGATCCAAGGAACAGGAAGTTCTTGCGCGTGATGGCGATACCGCGCAGCGCTCGCTCAGCGACATTATTGTCGATCGCGAGCCGGCCATCACCGGCATAGCGGGTTAGCGCGTCCCAGCGGCTGAGTGCGTATTGGATCGCCTTGGCGAGCGCGTTCTTTGCTGACAGCCGGCGGCGCTGTGCGGTCAGCCAGTCGCGCAAGGCGTCGAGGATCGCCACGGCACGGCTCTGTCGCGTCGCCAGCCGGGTTGCGGCCGACTGACCAGTAATCTCGGCTTCGATCTTGTAGAGCTCGCCAATCCGTTTGAGCGCCTCCTCGGCGATTGGCGACTTGGTCGACTCGAACACGTCGTAAAATTTGCGTCGCGCGTGAGCCCAACACGCCGCGTGGATCAGCGGCGGCGCTCGGCCGACCCGGTCGTTGGCGGATGGTGGTCGCGTTAGGGCTTGATAGCCGCTAAAGGCGTCGGCCTGGATCACGCCGCGAAAGCGGGCCAGATGATCGCGCGGCCGCTCGCCCCGACGGTCGGGGCTAAAGCGGTAATAAGCCGCGGACGCCCGCTCGCCTTGCCAGGGCCGCTCGTCGACGACATAGGTCCACAGCCGCCCGGTTCGGGTCTTGCCATTGCCCGGCGCCAGCACGGCGATCGGCGTGTCATCGGTGTGGATGATCGGCGCCGCCAGGGCATGGGTGCCGATCAGCTCGGCCAGTGGCGTCACCCACCAAGCGGCATGCCCGACCCAGTCGGCCAGGGTGGCACGCTCGATCTCGATGCCCTCGCGCGCCAGGATCGCCGATTGCCGGTAGAGCGGCAGCCCGTCGAGGTATTTGCTGACCACGACATTGGCGACCAGACCCGGACCGGGGCGGCCCTTCGCGATCGGCAGATCGGGCATCGGCGCTTGGATGATGCGCTCGCAGCAGCGGCAGCTCAGCTTAGGCCGAATATGGCGGATCACTTTGAGGCGAGCCGGGATCTTCTCCAAGATCTCGGTCACGTCCTCGCCGAGCTTGGCAAAGCGGGTGCCGCCGCAGCCCGGGCAGACCGGCCTCGGATCATGCACGATCTCCTCGCGCGGCAAATGATCGGGCAATGGCCGCCGCACCGGCTGACGCCGTTCGCGCGGTGGCTGATCAGGGGCACGCCGTGCCGCCGGCGCTGTGCGTGCTGCTTCGCTCTCTTCCAGATCCTCGAGCATCAGCTCGAGTTGCGCGATCTGAGTATCGAGTTTTTCCGACGAGCGCCCAAATTGCATCCGCCGCAGTTGGGCAAGCTGAGCCTTGTACTGTTCGATCCGCAGACGGGCGCCGGTCAACTCGGCCCGCGCCACCGCCAGTTCCGCCTCGCGCTCGGCCAGTAAGGCGCGCAGCTCGGCGATCTCTTGAACAGGGTCAGCAGCGACCGGCATCAACCGAGAGTTTACTCCCGCGGTCATTGAGCAGCATCGATCCGTACCCGCCTGAGTCACTATGTCGCGCTGTTCAACCAGCCACTTCCGGGGCCCAGCTGCGGCGCGGTGCACGCCAATCGATACCTTCCAGTAGCATCGATAATTGCGCTGCCGTTAGCACCACCGATCCGTCCTTGGCCTGCGGCCATAAAAACCGGCCGCGCTCCAGCCGTTTGGCAAACAGGCACAATCCTTGCCCGTCCCACCACAGCACCTTGATCAGATCGCCGCGCCGACCGCGAAACACAAACAGCGCACCACCATGCGGGTCGAGCTGCAGCGTCAGCTGAACCCGCGCCGCGAGCCCGTCAAAGCCTTTCCTCATGTCAGTGACGCCGCATGCCAGATAGACGCGGACATTGCCCGGTATGCCGATCACGACAGCGCCGACAAGACCCGGCGCAATGCCATCTCGTCGACCGCGCCGGTCAGACGCAGCTTCACCCCCGTGGGCAGCTCGACCTCGATTATCCCATCCACCCGCCGATCGGGTTCGGGGGGCGTCGGCATCGGCGCAACCGGCGCTGCGGCCAGTGCAAGCTGTTCAACCGGTAGCGCCAATCTCACTGGCGCAAATCCAGTCAGCTCGCCCGTGCGAAACTGCCGCCGCCAGGTGTAAAGCTGGCCGCTGCTGATCCCGTGCAGCCGGCAAACCAACGAGGGCGACGACCCCGGCGCTACGCTCTGTGCCAATATCCGCAGCTTCTCTTCGAGGCTCCAGCGCCGCCGCCGCTCCGGGCCGCTGAGAACCTCGCCGCGGACCTCGCGAGCCCTCGTATGAGTACTCCCGAGGTCCTCCTTATCGACCAGCCCCACATCATTCATTGCACCGCCGCCATAAAACAGCGGCAGCTTCTCAATCAGCAAGCCCAGCGCAAGACGCCAATCAGCAGACGCTTACGCTGTTTACCCTCACAGACAATCTGCTTGAGGTTCAAACCCGTCAGCTTGAACATGGCGGCATTGCCAATTTCTTCGAGCGGCGCTTTAGCGCAGATGGCGTGAAGCATCACAAGCCCTCGCGCCAGGCTTATGCTTATGTCGAGCGGGAGCTTGGGGTTGAGCCCTCTCAGCTCTGTCTGATCGCTTGCCATACATGGGACACGCTTGGCGCCGTCGCCGCGGGCTGGAAGGCTGCCTTGATCAAGCGGACGGGCAACGACGTCTTGGGAGTTGGCCCGCAGCCGCAGATCGTCGGTGCAGACTTGAACGGTGTTGCCGATCAGTTGATCGCCCAGCACACGGAGAGAACCTCAGCACGAGGAGAGAGCAATGCCGCATGAGAACGTGAGTGTTGTCCTGGTTCACGGAGCTTGGGCTGACGGATCGAGCTGGGCCAAAGTCATCGGGGCGCTCGCCGCCCAAACCGTCCGGGTCGTCGCGGCCCCGCTGCCGCTGACCTCGTTTGCCGAAGATACAGCGGCCGTCGAGCGCACGCTGGAGCGAGTTTCGGGACCCGCCGTTCTTGTGGGGCACGCCTATGCTGGCGCCGTGATCGCGGCCACACGAAATGAAAGGGTGAAGGCGCTGGTTTACGTCTGTGGCCTTGCCCCTGATGAAGGCGAGACCATCGCAGATGTTTTCTATCGTGCCGAGCCTCATCCGCTGGCGCCAAAGTTGGCGCCGGACGGTCATGGGTTGATCTATTTGCCGGACCAGGCCTTCGCCGCGGCATTCGCGCAGAATGCCTCGGCTGATGAATTGGCGCTGCTCGCGGCGGTTCAGCGGCCGATCTCGCCGGCATGCATCACGGTGCCGGTCAATCGTCCACTCTGGAGGGACCGCCCGACCTGGTTTCTCGTGGGGGAGCAGGACCGCATGATCGTCCCTGACACGCAACGGTTTATGGCGGAGCGGATGGGAGCCCGGGTGCGGTCGCATCCGGTAGATCACACGCCAATCGTTACCGCGCCTGGCCTCGTCGTCGACATCATACACGAGGCCATTAGGGAAGCGGTCAGCGGGTGATCGCCCCTCGCTTTGTATGCGCCGGTCGCGGCACTGCGTCCCGGTGGTTTTCTTGAAGTAAAGAAATAGACGGAGACGTCTACGCTTTAGCGCGCCCATTCGGTCGGCTCGGTTAAGCCGCGCGGCGGTGGCGGCTCTTGACGCGGGTCTGCGAGGTGCCCTCTTCGTCGAACAATTCGGCGAGTTTTTCGAGCATGACGCCGCCCAATTGCTCGGCGTCGACGATTGTCACGGCGCGGCGGTAATAGCGGGTCACGTCATGGCCGATGCCAATCGCGATCAGCTCGACCTCTTTTAGCCGCTCGATATCGCGGATGACCTCGCGCAGGTGCTTTTCGAGATAATTGCCGGGGTTGACCGACAGAGTTCGAATCATCGACCGGCGCGCCGTCGGAAATCACCATCAGGATGCGGCGCTGCTCGCCGCGCTCGCGCAGGCGGTTATGCGCCCAAGCCAATGCCTCGCCGTCGATGTTTTCTTTGAGGATGCCCTCGCGCAGCATCAGCCCTAGATTGCGGCGCGCGCGGCGCCACGGCATGTCGGCGTCCTTGTAGACGATGTGCCTGAGATCGTTGAGCCGGCCGGGATTGGGCGGCTTGCCGGCGGCGATCCAGCGTTCGCGCGACTGACCGCCTTTCCAGGCGCGCGTCGTAAAACCCAGGATCTCGACCTTGACGGCACAGCGCTCGAGGGTGCGCGCCAGGATGTCGGCGCTCATCGCCGCGACGGTGATCGGGCGGCCCCGCATCGAGCCCGAATTGTCGATCAATAGGGTGACGACGGTGTCGCGAAAATCGGTCTCCTGCTCCTGCTTGTAGGCGAGCGGCAGGACTGGGTTGGCGACAACGCGCGACAGTCGCGCGGCGTCGAGCAGCCCCTCTTCGAGATCGAATTCCCAGGACCGGGTCTGCTTGGCCAACAGCCGGCGCTGCAATCGGTTGGCAAGGCGGGCGATCACGCTCTGCAGATGCGAGAGCTGCTGGTCGAGCAATTGGCGCAGTCGCGACAACTCATCGGGATCGCATAATTCGTGGGCTTCGATGATTTCGTCCGCCGCCACGCTGAAGGCGCGATAGATCGCGGTATCGTCATTGCGGCCGCGCGGCATGGTGCCGGGGCGGCCAGGCCGGCCGGGATCGTCGTCGCTGGAGCCGGGCATCATCTCGCCGTCGCCGGCTTCGGCTTCGTCTTGGGCGTCCTCGGCGGCGCCATCCGCCGGCGAGCCATCGGGCGAGGGCTGGGCGCCGGTCGTCGATCCTTCGCCCTCGCTCTGGTTTTCGCCGTCGGCTTCGTCGCCGTCCTGCTGCTCGTCATTTTCCGACGACTCGTCCATCTCGCCGAGATCGATGTCGAGATCCTGCAGCATGCGCCGGGTCACCCGGGCATAATCCTCCTGATCCGATATCGAGCGGTCGAGTTCGCCGAGATCGCGGGCGATGCGCGGCTCGAGCCATGGCCGCCACAGATCGACGACCTTACGCGCGGAGGGCGGCGGCGGCTCGCGGGTCAAGGCCTCGCGGGTCAACAGCCGCACCGCCTCGGCCATCGTGCTTTCGGTGCGCTCGGTAATGCGTTCAAAGCCCTGGCGGCGATATTGCTCATCGAGCATCGCTGCGAGATTGGTGGCGACCCCGGTCATGCGCCGGGCGCCGAGGGCCTCGACCCGCGCCTGCTCGACCGCTTCGAACACCGCGCGCGCCAATGGACTGCCGGGGGCGCGGCGGCTATGCACCGCGTCATCGTGATAACGCATGCGTAGCGCCAAGCTGTCGGCGGCGCCGCGCAGTTGCGCCGTTTCCTCGGCCGGCAAATCGCGCGGCGGATTGGGCAGCCGGATACGCGTGCCGCTGGCGCCGGCCGCTTCGGGGCCAAAGCCGACAGTGACATCGTCGCGCTCGGCAATCGCCCGCAACGTCGCGGCGGTCGCGCGCTTGAAGATTTCGGCCGGGGAGAAGTCCTGCGCCATTGATCAGCGATCCGCCAACAACAAGGGGCGCCCTGGAAACATCGTCATCACCGGGCTCGTCCCGGTGATCCACGCCTTTAGTGGCTGCGGTAGGTGGCGTGGATGGCCGGAACAAGCCCGGCCATGACGGGGAGGGTTCTCGGGCATGATAATCCTCGACCAAACGCCGTTGCCGCGCTCTACATCAGGGTCGCGTTGACGCCGGTTTCGGCCAGTTCGGTGCCAAAACAGCGCTGGTAATATTCGGCGACGGTCGGGCGCTCCATCTCGTCGCATTTGTTCAAAAAGGTCAGCCGGAAGCCGAACGACAGATCACCAAAGATCTTGGCATTCTCGGCCCAGGTCATGACCGTGCGCGGCGACATGACGGTCGAGATGTCGCCATTGATAAAGCCGGCGCGGGTCAGATCGGCGAGCGCCACCATCGCGCTTATCGTGCGGCGGCCCTCCTCGTTGTCATAAGTCGGAACCTTGGCGAGCACGATTTCGACCTCGGCATCGTGCGGCAGATAATTCAAAGTCGCGACGATGTTCCAGCGGTCCATCTGGCCCTGGTTGATCTGCTGGGTCCCGTGATAGAGCCCGGTGGTGTCGCCAAGACCGACGGTGTTCGCGGTCGAAAACAGGCGGAACCCGGAATGCGGCCGAATGACGCGGTTCTGGTCGAGCAGGGTCAGCTTGCCTTCGACCTCGAGCACGCGCTGGATCACGAACATCACATCCGGGCGGCCGGCATCGTATTCGTCAAAGCACAGCCCGACCGGATGCTGCAACGCCCAAGGCAAGAGGCCCTCGCGGAATTCGGTCACCTGCTTGTTGTCGCGCAACACGATCGCGTCCTTGCCGACGAGATCAATGCGGCTGATGTGGCTGTCGAGATTGACACGGACCAGCGGCCAATTCAGCCGTGCGGCGACCTGCTCGACATGGGTCGATTTGCCGGTGCCGTGATAGCCCTGGATCATGACCCGGCGGTTGAAGGCGAAACCGGCGAGGATCGCCAATGTCGTATCATGATCAAAGCGATAGGCGTCGTCGTAATCGGGGACGTATTCGCAGGACTGGCTGAAAGCGGGGACCTGCAGATCGCTGTTAATGCCAAATGTCTGGCGGACCGAAATCGTAATGTCGGGCTGATCCAGCGGGAACCCGCCGGCGGCTGCCGTTGGCTGTACGGAGGGCATTCTTTTCTTGCGTCCTGATGGTGGAACGGAGGGCAATTTGCGTGGCGCGCCAGGTTTATTCAACTGAAATAGCTGGCCTTCAACGTGGCGTAGGCCTGGTTGATGATCTTCAGCTTTTCCTCGGCCGCCTTGTCGCCGCCATGCGCATCGGGGTGATGCAGTTTGACCAGCGTCTTATATCGCGCCTTGAGCCGGGTCGGGGTAAAGGGCGGCTCGATTTCGAACACCGCCAGCGCCTGCTCCTGGGCTGACAGCACGCGATGCTCGGCCTCGCGGTGGGGCCGGCCGCGCTCGTGGCGGCTTTGCCCGTTGGCGCCGGAAAACACGCCCAGCGGATCGCGCATTCGCCCGGCACCGCTGGGTCCGTGGCGGTCACCGAGCTTCCAGGTCGGTCGCTGCCAGACCGTGTCATAGCGGATTTCGGCTTCGATCTCGCTGTCGCTCATGCCGGCGTAGTAGTTCCACGCGGCATTATAGGCGCGCACATGATCGAGGCAGAACCAATAGTAATCGCGCAGGTCGAGGCGCGATTTCGGCGCGCGAAACTCGCCGCCCGCGACGCAATCCGGGTGGTCGCACATCCGCGCCGGAGGGTCGGCCGCAGCCTGGAAAACCGGGTCCAGAGAGAGACGCCGCATGCAACCAGTATGGGTGGCGCGCCGCTTGGTGGCAAGGCCGGCTGCCGCCGATCGCTTCGACTACAAGCGCTGCCGAACAAACCTGCGTGGCACTCGGCGCAACCGCGTCGCCGGCTGGCCGCTGTAGTCCGGTTGACTGCCGTGGCGGAGGCGCGGTTCACTCTGAGGGAGTGGCCGGTATCGGCTCCCGCAACCGATGCGAAGGGCTGAGCGGTGTCGGGAACAGGAGGGCTGTCGGTGAGCAAAGCTTTTGTCAAGGAATCCGATGCCGAGGACGAGCTGCCAGACGAGCCGCCTGCGTTTCCCACTGGCTTCAAGAACTACATGACCCCGCACGGCCACCGGCTGATGCAGGACGAATTATACCAGCTGCTGCGGATGGAGCGCCCCAAGGTGGTCGAGACCGTCGCCTGGGCGGCGGGCAATGGCGATCGCTCCGAGAATGGCGATTACATCTATGGCAAGCGCCGGTTGCGCGAGATCGACCGACGCATCCGCTTTCTGACCAAGCGGCTGGAGAGCGCCGAGGTGGTCGATCCGCAGCAGCAACAGCGTCGCGACCAGGTGTTTTTCGGCGCGACCGTCACCTATGAGAATGAGGATGGGGCCGAAACCACGGTCACGATTGTCGGCGTCGATGAAGCCGAATTTGCCCGCGGCCAGGTCAGCTGGATCTCGCCGATTGCTCGCGCATTGATGAAAGCGCGCGAGGGCGACCTCGTCGAATTACGCGCTCCCGCTGGGGTCGAACAGCTCGAAGTGCTTGAGATCCGTTACCCCGACGCAGGAGGCGAGACAGGATGAAGCAGGGTTAGCGCCAGCGATAAGGCGGCTGCCGAAGTGAAGGGGTCCCAGGATGGATCTCTCAAGCTACGTATCCGATACGCTCGATGACGACGCTAGTGGTATGACCGAAACACAAGATTCCCTCAGTCGAGCTTTTGCGTCATGATGCTGCGATGCGCAGCGATGTTGAAGTCCGGCTTGGGCCGGGGGATCGGGAGCGGCTTGAGGCAGTGGTGGGCGATCGCAATGCTGTCCAGAAGCATGTGTGGCGAGCGCGGATCATCCTGGCCACGGCAGAAGGCTGCGGCACCGCCGAGGTGATGCGCCGGGCCGGCGTGTCGAAACCCTGCGTGTGGCGCTGGCAGCGCCGCTTCATGGAGGCGGGGGTCGATGGCCTGTTGCACGACAAGACGCGCAAGCCCGGCAAAGCGCCGATCCCCGAGCCGGTCGTCGGGCGATTGATCGCGCTCACGCTCGGCGCGCCACCCGGCGAGACCACCCATTGGACGAGCCGCGCGATGGCCGACGCCATGGGGCTGGCGGTCAGCACCGTGCAAAAGATCTGGCGCGCCCATGGTCTCGCCCCGCATCGGTTGCAGGTCTTCAAACTCAGCCGCGACCCGCAGTTTGCCGCCAGGCTGCGCGATGTCGTGGGCCTTTACGTCGACCCTCCGGCGCACAGCCTGGTGCTGTCGGTCGATGAGAAGAGCCAGATCCAGGCGCTCGACCGCACTCAGCCGGGGTTGCCGATCAAGCAAGGCCGCGCCGGGACAATGACCCATGATTATATCCGCAACGGCACGACCACCCTGTTTGCCGCCCTCAATGTGCTCGACGGCACGGTCATCGGGCAGTGCATGCAGCGCCACCGGCACCAGGAATTCCTGCGCTTTCTCAATCGCCTCGAGCGCGACATCCCAGCCGGCCGACTGGTCCACGTGATCCTTGACAATTACGGCAGCCACAAGCACCCCAAAGTCAGGGCTTGGCTGGCCCGGCACCCGCGCTGGACGTTCCACTTCACCCCCACCTCGGCATCCTGGCTCAACGCCGTCGAGGGCTTTTTTGCCAAGCTAACCCGCCGGCGATTGCAACGCGGCGTGTTTCACTCCCTCGTCGACCTCCAGGCCGCGATCAACCGTTACCTTGCCCAACACAACCACAGTCCAAAGCCGTTCACCTGGACCGCCGACCCCGACCGCATCATCGCCGCCGCCAACCGCGGGTACCAAGTGTTCAGATTCGATCCACTAGGTTGGTCTTTTGTCGGGCGAGATTGAACACGTGCGGACCCGCGTTTATGCTTACCCGACTGGGTGAGAGCGGCACGGTAACATTCTCAGATCGGTCGACGGCCGCGTTGCGCTCGCTTCCCGTAGAGTGATCGGAACATGAGCCATTTGGCGGAAGGACCTGCGAATGTGACGGTTAGGCGAAGCTTGGCGCGCTGGAACGTGGAACTGCACCGAGGCCACCCAGCGATCCGCTACGGTTTTGCAATCGTTTGCGTCGCAGTTGCGCTCGGGGCGGCGCTGGCATTCCAGTACTACGGCTTTCGCGACGTGGAATTGCCGCTTTTCGCGCTGGCCATCATCGTCATCACCTGGTACGCGGGGGTTGGGCCTTCCGTGCTGGCGGTAGTGCTATCCGCCGCCGGCTTCAATTACTTCTTCACCGAGCCCCTTTACACCTTCGAAGTTTCCAGCGCCGATCTACCATACTTTTGTATTTTCACCGCCTCGGCGGCGATCATTGCCTGGTTTGTAGCTGTTCGACGCCGCATCGAGAGTGATCTTCGCAATGCTCGCGACAATCTCGAGGTTGAGGTGGAGCAGCGCAAGCGGCGAGAAGACGAAATTCGCACACTCAACAGAGAGCTAGCCAAGCGGGCCAGGGATCTTGAAACCAGCAACAACGAATTAGAATCGTTTGCCTATTCCGTCTCCCATGACCTTCGCGCGCCGCTTCGCCATGTCGTCGGGTACTCGGAGCTGCTGCAGAAACAGGCGTCTTCCCTGCTTGACGAGAAGAGTTGCCGGTTTACGCAAACAATTCTCGAATCAGCAAAAAGAATGGGTAACCTGATCGACGATCTGCTGGCGTTTTCCAGGATCGGCCGGACCGAGACCAAAAATACGTTGGTGAGCCTTGACCAACTCGTTAAAGAGGTCGTCGCGGAGATCGGGCAGGAAACAGCGGGGCGAGGCATTGTCTGGAAGATCGATCCTCTTCCGGTCTGTTACGGCGACCGTTCGATGCTGAGGCTGGTGATCGTCAATCTTCTCGCCAACGCGGTCAAATTCACCCGCATGCGAACCCAGACTGAAATCGAGATCGGCTGTGCCGACGGGGAACACGCAGTCGAGGTGTTCGTGAGGGATAATGGCGCGGGGTTCGACATGCGGTATGTCGATAAACTGTTCGGCGTGTTTCAACGGCTCCATCTTCCGGAAGAGTTCGAAGGCACTGGAATAGGATTGGCGACCGTTCGGCGGATCATCCACCGTCATGGTGGGGAGGTCCGAGCCGAGGGCGGTGTCGATCAAGGTGCTACGTTCTATTTCTCACTCCCTAAAGCACAAGATGCGGTGGAGAGGACCGCGAACCCGCTATGAGCGACTTGGCACGCATTCTGCTCGTCGAGGACGACCCGAGAGACGTAGAACTTACTATGACGGCGCTGGGCGAATATAATCTGGCAAACGAGGTCGTGGTCGCCCGCGACGGCGAAAAAGCCCTGGATTACCTCTATTGTCGGGGCGAGTTCAGCGCTCGCCCCAACGACAACCCCGCAGTCTTGCTGCTCGACCTGAAACTGCCGAAAGTCGATGGCCTGGAAGTCTTGCAGCAAATCAAATCCGACGAGCGCCTGAAGCTGATACCGGTGGTGGTGCTGACCTCCTCCCACGAGGAAAAAGACATGATGAGGAGCTACAAACTCGGCGTGAACGCCTATGTTGTGAAGCCGGTCGATTTTCACGAATTCGTCAATGCAATCAAGGAACTCGGCGTTTTCTGGGCGGTCATTAACGAGCCGCCGCCGGGCAGTGTGAAAAAGGCGCCGTGACGACCCCGCTCCGCATTCTGTTAGCTGGAGGATAGCGTCCAGGACGCGGAGCTTATTCAAGAGCTTCTTGAAGCGGATCATTTCGTCTGTGACGTCACCCGCGTCCAAACCCGCGCTGAGTTCGTGGCTGCTCTTGAAGACGGTGGAATTGACCTGGTTCTCGCCGATTACGCACTTCCTTCGTTCGACGGCCTTTCCGCATTGCAGCTCACGCTGAATGCCCGCCCCGATCTGCCTTTCATCTTTGTCTCGGGCTATGGCGAAGACATAGCGATCGACGCGCTGACGAGCGGGGCCAAGGACTATGTTCTGAAGACTGGGTTATCGCGGCTCGTGCCATCGGTTCAGCGCGCGCTGCGCGAAGCCCGTGAACAAGCCGAACGCAAAAAGGCCGAGGAACCGCGCCTCCGCGTTTTGTTGCTGGAGGACAGCATCCAGGATGCGGAGCTCATTCAAGAGCTCCTCGAAGCGGATCATTTCGTCTGTGACGTTACGCGCGCCGAAACCCGTGCCGAGTTCCTGGCCGCTCTCGAAGGCGGTGGATTTGACCTGATCCTCGCCGATTACAAACTTCCTTCGTTCGACGGCCTTTCCGCATTGAAGCTTGCGCTGAGTGCCCGTCCTGACCTGCCATTCATCTTTGTCTCGGGCTTTGGCGAAGAGATAGCGATAGAAGCGCTGACGAGCGGGGCCACGGATTATGTTCTGAAGACCCGGTTATCACGGCTCGTGCCATCAGTGCAGCGCGCGCTTCGCGAGGCCCGCGAGCGAGCCGAACGCAAGAAGGCCGAGGAGGCGCTACGCCGAAGCGAGATGTATCTGGCAGCGGCGGAGCAATTGAGCCAAACGGGGAGTTTTGGGTGGAACGCTTCGACCGGGGAAATCTATTGGTCTGATGGCGCCTATCGAATATTTGAATGGGAGCCTGCGACAAAGCCGACCATTCAGTTGGTAATCGACCGCACTCATCCGGAGGACCGGATGCGTCACAGTCAAATCATTGACCGCGCCGCTAAAGAGGGGTGTGAATTTATTGCCGAGTATCGCCTGCTGATGGCCGACGGTTCTGTTAAATACGTGCAAGCCGTGGCTCATCGTTTGACCCGCGAAGATCCGGAGCGTTTGGTCTTCGTCGGTGCGATGACAGATATTACCGAGCGCAAACGCGCCGAAGAAGAGCACGAAAGATTGCGCCAACTCGAAGCAGATCTTGCCTACATCAACCGCGTCAGCATGATGGGAGAATTGGCCGCCTCGCTGGCTCACGAAATCAAGCAGCCGATCGCCGCCGCCATCATAGACGCCAACGCCTGCGTGCGATGGCTTCGGCGTGATCCACCCGATGTGATCGAAGCCTGCGGCGCTGCAACGGCGAATGGTCGCCGCGACGGCGCGCGCCGCCGGCATCATCGACCGCGTGCGCTCACTTTACGGGCGCGGCGCGCCACAACGGGAAGTGGTCGACTTGAACGAAATCCTTCGGGAGATGACGGTTTTGCTGGGGAATACGGCAGATCGGCACTCCATTTCAATCCGCTCGGAACTCGACCGGGCGCTTCCGCGGACGACAGCGGATCGCGTACAGCTGCAGCAGGTTTTGATGAACTTGATGCTCAACGGCATCGAGGCGATGCGAGAGACGGGTGGTGAACTGACCATCGCATCGAAAAGGATCGAGCAAGGTCAGCTGTTGATTACGGTGAGTGATTCGGGCATCGGGTTTCCTGTCGATGAAGCCGAGCGCATCTTCGACGCATTTTTCACGACAAAACCGCAAGGCACCGGTATGGGACTGTCGATCAGTCGGCGGATCATCGAGTCGCATGACGGCCGCTTATGGGCCAGCCCCAACGCGGGACGCGGCGCCATCTTTCAGTTCACATTACCTGGCGACTGACGCCCTCTGGCCGCAGGCAATTTAGCGCACTGTCGACAGAAAGCTGTCGCGCACCCGCCGACGTCAAACAGCTCGAAACGAAATCCGTCACACCGACGCGGGGCGAAACTGGCTGAACCATCGGATGCGGCGGCCCCCACTCCGAGTGGCCCGTCTCTGCCCCAAACCAGTCAACGCGCGGCCGATAGCCAAGCTCTACCGTTCTCCCCTTTCATTTCGGAGGTGTCCAATCTAACCCATACTTGTTGAAGATCGATTTCAGCGTCCCATCAGCTCCCAGCGTGGCGAACGCGGCGTTTATCTTTTCGAGCAATTCACGGTTTCCCTTCCGCACCGCGAATGCAGCCCTGGGCCTTGGTGACGCAGATTGGTAGGTGTCGGCTACCCGCGCCCCATGAGGCAGGCCACCTGTTTTGGCTGCGTACCGCGTCTCGACCCCCGGTGTGATGGTCGCCCTTATCTGACCCGACGCTACAGCCTCCCAAGCATCCTTCTGGGTGCCGTAGATTTTAATTTCCGAGAAGCCCCCGGTTCTTTGGAGCAAGGCTAGCTGGATGCTTCCTTTCTGCGCGCCCACAGGCAGGTCCTTCAGGTCCGCAAGAGTCCGGTAGGCTGTTGCATCACTCGATTGCACGACCAGGGCTTCAGGCAGTGCATTGTAGTACGGCGTGCTAAAGTCAACTTTTTGTTCCCGTTCCGGTGTGATCGCCATATTCGTGGCGATTACGTCAATCTTACCGCTGTCGACCGCCGGGATGAGGTCTGCGAAGATCATCGGCTGGTATTCGATGGGAACACCGATTTGCTTGCTCAGTGCGCGTGTTAGATCGACAGCCACGCCTGACAACTCAGTTTGATCGTGGAGGACCCACGGCTTGGCGTCTTGTCCCGCTGCCTTCAACGGTTGCTGTCCCCACGCCATCGAGCTAATAAGCGCGCCGACGACCACAACCAACATGCTGAGTTGTTTCATTTTTTCCCCCCAACCGATACCACGAGTAGGCCGTGGCCGCCTTGGCGGCCGGCGATCTCAATGCTGTACAAGCAACGCGTTGCCGGAGCAATGGACGCCACCAGTCTTACCGGTCCGTTGACTGTCGAACTCCCGCAAGTTCGATCAGCGTCCCGCGAATGGCTGGAATCTGCGCAATTCGGGACGGCGTCATGCTGACACGCTCCCAAAGACCGAGTGTGCTCGGTTTCGCGAAGTCGGACACCCGTAAACCCGCCGCTCAGCGTTCGATCGGGCTCTTTCACCCTTCGCCCGCTCCGGCAAAATAGAGTTTGGGGTCGGCGGCGCGGATGTGGGCTTCGGGAAGGCCGAGTTCGCGGCGGACGATGTTGGCGCCGGCGACCAATGACACGCATTTGTAATAGGCAATGCGGCGCGATAGCCCCTCGCGGCCAAAGCCGCAATCGGTGGTGATCACCAGCCGCTCGACCGGGATGTATTCGAGCGCTTTGCGGACCAGCCCGGCGACATATTCGGGCGGCTCGACAATCGTATTGCAGTGATTGACGACGCCAATGCCGATCTTTTTGGCGGTCTTGAATTTGCCGAACAGCGGCAAGTCCTTGCCGTCATTGCTGGCGCATTCGAAGGTGATGACGTCGGCATTTAACTGCAGCAGATAGGGCAGGGCGCGCTCGTAGCTCGGCACCTCCCAATAAACCCGCTGTTGATTGGGATTGCCCCAGCAGGTGTGCACCCAGATCTCGGCATCGACGCCGGCGAGCTGGCGATTGAATGCCTCGGTCTGGAATTCGAGATCGGCCTCGGTGCAGTCGGGGCGCGTCGTCAGCCCGTGGTGGCGCGGCTCCTCGACCTGGATCACCGGGCAGCCGGCGGCGGCCAATTCGCGCAATTCGGCATTCATGATGTCGCACAAATCGAGCACCATCGCCTTGTCGTCGGGGTAATGCTGGTTCCACAACATGCTCGCCAAGCCCGGCGCGCAGATCGTGCCGAACTTTACCGGGCGGTCGGTCAGGCGCTGGGCGATCTGCCACAATGCGGCGTATTCGAGCGGCCCGCGCGTCAGTTTTTCGGTGACGACCGCCGGCTGATAGGCCTCCTGCACCTCCCACAGGATATGCCCGGGCTTGAGCCCATGGCGGCCCATCCACCCCTGCGAGGTATCGCGGTGGCCATGAACCCCGCCCAACCGCTCGATCGGATAAAAGAACCACGACTTGCCGCCGACCGCGAGATCAAAGCGGCTGTCGCCATCGGTGACGATGTCGAGCCCGGCGGCTTCCTGTGCGTTGATGATCGCCGCGACCGCGTCGAGATATTGCTCGCGAAACAGCGAGTTCCCCAGCGCCGCCTTGAACGGCCGGCCCTCAAGGCTCGCATCGAACCACAACGGCCGCGGATACGACCCGGTAATCGCCGTCGGCATGATCATGTCGCGCGTCGTCGTCAGCATGATGGGCGGATTCCTCTTCTCGTCATACCCGCGAAGGCGGGTATCCAGGGCGGGTGCGTACCCTCGGCCCCTGTTCAAGCCAGGGGCAAGCTCTGGACTCCCGCTTGCGCGGGAGCGACGATAAAGCAGAAGTTAGCGCCTGTCTCCGAACGAAGGCGGGTGCCGAATCCCAAGGGAGGGTCAAAGAATGAAGGATTTTGCGGGGAGGATCGCGGTTGTCACCGGCGGCGGCTCGGGCATGGGGCGGGAGATCGTACGCCAACTCGTGGCGGAAGCCTGCAATGTCGCGATGTGCGACGTGTCGACGGCGGGGATCGCGGAAACCCAGCGGCTGTGCGAGGCGGCGGGGCTGCCGCAAGGTTTGCGCGTGACGGCCCATATCGCCGATGTCTCCGACCCCGCGCAGGTCCAGCGGTTTCATGACGGGGTCGCAGAGCGGCACGCCACCGACAAGATCCATCTGCTGTTCAACAATGCCGGCATCGGCAGCGGCGGCAGCATGATCGCAAACAGCCGCGAAGAGTGGGAGAAGACGTTCAACATCTGCTGGGGAGGGGTCTACAACTGCACCCGCGCGTTTTTGCCGATGCTGCAGAACGCCGAAGCGGGCCACATCGTCAATACCAGCAGCGTCAACGGTTTCTGGGCGTCGGTCGGGCCGCGCGTTCCGCACACCGCCTACAGTGCCGCGAAATTCGCGGTAAAGGGCTTTACCGAGGCGCTGATCACCGATCTCAAGATCAATGCGCCGCATATCAAATGCTCGGTCGTGATGCCGGGCCATATCGGCACCGGGATCCCGCAGAATTCCCGGAAGATCCAGAGCGGCGATCAGTCTGACGCAATGACCGCGACCCAGATGGCGCAAGCGCGGGCGCGGATCGCCTCGATGGGCCGGGACGTCTCCACTTTATCGGATGACCAGATTCGGAAATTGGTTGCCGAACGCGAGCGACGGTTCCGCGAGGAGGCGCCGACGACTGCCGCCGAGGCGGCCACGATCATCCTCGACGGGGTCAAGGCCGGTCGCTGGCGCATCTTGGTCGGTCCGGACGCGCATATTATCGACGAGATGGTGCGCGCCGCACCGGAACGGGCCTACGACACCGATTTTTTTGACGAACTCGCCGCCAAAGCCGGTTGGCGCCTCGGCACGTGAGCGGAGCCGGGCTAGCATTCGGGTTCAGAAGTCAGTCGACGCCCTTGATCGGCAAGGCCGCCGACACCGTTGTGGGGTCAAGCCGGTTTCGCCGCATCAGGATTTGGTCAACAGATCGACTTTGCGGTCGAGCGCTGTGACCAGCCCGTTGGCGCCCTGGTCTCGCAGGATCGAGGCGAATTCGGAATGCTGCACCGCCAATTGACTGATCGTCCCGTCGAGATAGATGTCAGTGATCAGCCAACTTCCTGCATTCTGGCGCATCAGGTAATTGATCGTCACCGGCTTGCCGTCCGATTGGATGATTTGGGTCTGCACCAGCGTGCCATAGACAAAAGGTTGCTCGCCGAGCACCTGCAACTGCTCGCCCGAGTAGCTGTCGAAGCGATCCGCATAGGTCGCGGCAATATAGTGGCCGAATGCGCTGATGATCTGCTGCTGCTGGGCGGGGCTGAGGCTGGCCCAGGACGGTCCCACAGCAAGCCGGGCCATATAGGGCACGTCGAATAGTTGCTGTACAATCGGCGCGAGGCGTGCATAGCGCCCGTTCTCTCCCAATGCCGGGCCCGACTTCATTGTCGTCAACAATGTCGTGTAAAAGCTCTGGACACTGCTTTGCGGTGCCGGCGACAAGGCCGCCTGCGCCCCGGTTATATTTCCTGCCGCCAGTAGCAGGCCGATGCACAGCCCGACAGTCTTCGTGATTTGCGCAGGTGGCCTGAGAACCTTGGTCATTGACGTGCACTCCTAGGGGGTTTGTTACCGAGGGTATTCCGTTCACACAGAGATCCGGGCCGGCGCCGGAGGGTTCAGGCGGCCTGCCGCAGATCGAGTTTCGACCAGATAATTGCCAGCGCCCGGACCAGATGGTCGATGTCCGCCTCGCTGTGCAATGGCGAGGGCGTCAGGCGCAGCCGCTCGGTGCCGCGCGGCACGGTCGGGTAGTTGATCGGCTGCACATAGATGCCAAACTCGTCGAGCAGCCGATCGCTGATGTGCCGGCACATCACTGGATCGCCGACCATGACCGGTACAATATGGCTTGGATTGTCGAGATGCGGGATTTGGGCATTGTCGAGCCGGCGGCGCAGCAACCTGACATTCTCGTGCAATTGGCGGCGTTCGGCGGAGCTGCTCTTTAGGTGGCGGATGCTGGCCAGAGCCGCCGCCGCCACCGCCGGCGGCAATGCCGTCGTGAAGATGAAGCCGGAGGCAAAGCTGCGCACGAAATCACACAGCGCCGCCGAGCCGGCGATATAGCCGCCGATCACGCCGAAGGCTTTTGCCAAGGTGCCCTCAATGACCGTCAGCCGATGGCTGACGCCGTCGCGCTCGGCAATGCCGCCGCCGCGTGGACCGTAGAGCCCGACCGCATGCACCTCGTCGCAATAGGTCATCGCCCCGTGCGCCTCGGCGATTTCGCACAATTCGGCAAGCGGAGCGATGTCGCCATCCATTGAATAGACGGATTCGAACACGACCAGTTTCGGCGCGGCGGGATCGAGCGCCTTGAGCTTGCGGTCGAGGTCGGCGGGGTCGTTATGCGCAAAGGTCGCCTTTGCCGCCCGGCTGTGGCGGATGCCCTCTATCATCGAGGCATGGTTCAGTTCATCGGACAGCACGATGCAGCCTGGCAGCCGCGAAGCGAGCGTGCTCAGGGTCGCCCAGTTCGACATGTAGCCGGAGTTGAACAGCAGCGCGGCCTCGGTGCCGTGCAGATCGGCCAGCTCGCGCTCCAGCATGACATGGTAATGGTTGGTGCCAGAGATGTTGCGGGTGCCGCCGGCGCCGGCGCCGCAACGGTCGATCGCTTCGTGCATCGCCGCCAATACTTCTGGGTGCTGCCCCATCCCGAGATAGTCATTGGCGCACCAGACCGTCACCTCGTGGCGTCCGTTAGCGCGATGGTGCGTCGCCCGCGGGAAATGGCCGGCGCGGCGTTCGAGATCGGCAAAGACGCGGTAGCGTCCCTCTCGCCGCAACTCACCGAGCTGCCTGTGGAAAAAAGCCTCGTAATCCATCGTGCCTCCCTAACCGCTGCCGATCGCGACGCCGGTCGCAAAGACGAGCAAACCTCCGACCATGACCTGAAAGGCCGCCGACAGCAGCGGCGTGTCCATGTAGCGGTTGCGGACCCACGAGATCGCCGCAAGTTCGATCAGCACGACCCCAACCGCGATCGTCATCGCGACCGTGAAGGAGGGCACCAGGAACGGTAAGGTGTGCCCGAGCCCGCCGAGCGCCGTCATGGCGCCACAGACCAGGCCGCGGGCCCAAGGGCTGCCACGCCCCGTCAATGAACCGTTGTCGGACAATGCTTCGGCGAACCCCATCGAGATCCCGGCGCCGATCGCGGCCGCAAGGCCAACGAGAAAGGTCGGCCAAGTCTGCCGCGTTGCAAAGGCGGCGGCGAAAAGCGGCGCCAGGGTTGAGACAGAACCGTCCATCAGCCCCGCGAGACCGGGCTGCACGATCTGCAAAAGGAACAGCCGACGCTCGGATTCACCCTCTTCCTTCTCGACCTCCGCCGGCACGTATTTCGCCTCCAGCTCCTCGGCGCGGGCCTCGTGGCGGCGTTCTTCCGCGGCGAGATCGCCGAGCAGCTGACGAATGGCAACGTCGGTCGAGTGCCGCGCCGCCGCCAGGTAAAACCGCTTGCTCTCCGCCTCCATCAATTCCGCCTGGGCACGCACCTTTTCGAGGCCGAGCGGCCGTGAGAGCCACAGCGACTTGCGCTCGACAAAGCCCTTCACGTCCTGGCGGCGGATCAGCGGGATGTGGTCGCCGAACTTTTGGCGGTAGAGGTCGAGGAGGCGATGACGGTGGCCGTCCTCCTCCTCCGCCATCGCAGCGAACATCCGCGCCGTTCCGGGGTAGGTCTCGCCCATCGCATCCGCAAGGTCGCTATAGGTGCGGCTGTCCTCTTCCTCGAGAGCAATGGCGAGTGCCAGCAGCTCCTGCTCCGCCAGGTCCGAGAAGTTCTTCATCACCCGAACCCAGCCTATGCGATGGCGGGAGCTGGCTCGGAGGCTGCAAGCAGACACGCAAATTCGGCGACTTGCCTGCCGAGCAGCATCGCGGTTTCCAAATCACCCGAGCGCGGGGCTTCTTCGGGGGCCGAGTTAGCCGGCGATACGGCAAGTGCACCGGCGAACCCGCCGGTCCAGTTCACATCGGCCGGACCGCTTTCTATCTTATTGGCGGGGAGGACACCTGTTCCGATCCAGATTTGGCCGTGCTGCTGTGACAAGGTCCAGAAATACGTAATCGTGGCAAACTTGTCCCCGTTAACGGAAGCGGAGTTGGTGAAGCCTGCCGCAAGCTGGTCTTTCCAGCTCTGCGGCAACCACGCTTTCGACGAGGCATCGGCGAATTTTTTGAACTGCCATGCGGGGCCACCCATGTAGGTGGGGCTCCCGTAGATAATGGCGTCCACCTGGCCCAGCTCTTCGAATGCGCCGAGCGGGAGTTCACCCGATACATCAATTCGGTACATTGTGACAATGGCATCGGCGACAGCATCGACGCCTTTGCTCACGGCCTCGGCCTGTTTTGCGGTGTGGCCGTAACCGCTGAAATACACGATCGCAATTTTAGCCATTTGATCGCTCCTGCTTTTACGATGAAGCGCTTCTAGGAGCCTCCCATCCTGAGTCGCGGGTCGAACCATCCCCAAGATTCCGATCGACGTCCCGGGCTGGTCCCCGTACAGCGTTCTATTCGGCGGCGAGCGCCAGTGTCAGCTCACGAGCGCGGGCGATACCGCAGCCGAAATTCTGACCCAGCCATCCCAGAGCGAGACCGGTGCTTTATTGTGCTGCTGAAGCCGGCTGTGCGACTCGACCAGCCAGAGCTGGTAATCGATGCCGCGCGAGACTTCGGTGAACAGGTCCGACGTTTCGATGTCGCCGAACGCGTAACTCTGATCGATCGCGATTTGCAACGAGTCGCTGAAGCTTGCGAGCGCCGCGGTCACCGCTGCGATATGTTCCGCGGCGTCGGCGACCCCTAACCGGTAGGGCTCGAGATAGGACCACTCCGCCGCGGTCTGAACCGTACCCTCGGCGGCGCCACCGAGGACGGCCGCCCGCTCGGCGATCATGTCCGAGTACTCTTCGATTACATTGGCGACTTTTTCGAAAACCTCGTGGATTGCGCTGAAGGTGGGACCGCGGACATTCCAATGCGCTTGCTTGACCAGCGCGTGCAGGTCAATGGCGGCGGCGAGGTGGCGATTGAGCAGAGCGACCGCTTTTGATCGGGTCTGCTGGGGCGAGCTATTTGCGATACAGTACATTGGCATTGGTCCTTTTTGCGGGAGTAGCAAAGGTTCGGCAAAGTTGGAATGACAGTCGTCATTCCGCCGCCTGTTTGAGATCGAGACCGAGAGCCCGGGCGACCCCGGCGCCGTAGGCCGGATCGGCGCGCAGGCAATTGGCGATATGCCGCTCCTTGATGTGTTGGCGCGCATCGCCCATCGCACGGGCCGTGTTGTCGAATAGGGCCTGCTGCTGAGCCGGCGTCATCAGACGGAAGAGATTGCCGGGCTGTTCCCAGTGATCGTCAGCGAGGCGGTGATCGTAGTGCGCCGCCTCGCCTTCGAGCGGCAATGGCGGCTCGGCGAAATCGGGCTGATTGTCCCACAGCCCGTCGCTATTGGGATTGAAGGAAAGGGTGCGGCCGAGATTGCCGTCGGTGCGCATCTTCCCGTCGCGGTGATAGCTGTGGAACGGGCATTGCGGTGCGTTGACCGGGATGTGGTTAAAGTTGACGCCAAGCCGATAGCGCTGCGTGTCGCCGTAGGAAAACAGCCGCCCCTGCAACATCTTGTCCGGCGAGAAGCCGATGCCCGGGACGACGTTGGCGGGCGAGAACGCCGCTTGCTCGACTTCGGCGAAATAGTTCTCCGGATAGCGGTTGAGCTCCATGACGCCGACCTCGATTAGCGGATATTCGGCCTTTGGCCAGACCTTGGTCAGATCGAACGGATTGTGGCGATGGGTCTTCGCCTGCGCTTCCGTCATCACCTGGATGAAGAGCGTCCAGCGCGGGAAGCGGCCCTCCTCGATCGCATTGAAAAGGTCGCGGCCGTTGCTTTCGCGGTCCTTGGCAACCACGGCTTCGGCCTCGGCATCGGTCAGATTGGCGATGCCTTGCTGGGTGCGAAAATGGAATTTGACCCAGACGCGCTCATTCGCCGCGCTGATCATTGAAAAGGTGTGGCCGCCAAAGAGATGCATATTGCGGAAGCTCTTTGGGATACCGCGGTCCGACATCACGATCGTGACTTGGTGCAATGCCTCCGGCAGCAATGTCCAGAAATCCCAGTTGTTGTCGGCACTGCGCATCCCGGTGCGCGGGTCGCGTTTGATTGCATGGTTGAGATCGGAGAAGCGGAGCGGATCGCGGAAAAAGAACACTGGCGTGTTATTGCCGACAATGTCCCAGTTGCCTTCCTCGGTGTAGAACTTCAACGCAGTGCCGCGGATGTCGCGCTCGGCGTCGGCGGCGCCACGCTCGCCGGCGACCGTCGAGAAGCGGACGAACATTGGCGTCTGCTTGCCGATCGCGCTGAAGATCTTCGCCTTGGTGAAGCGGGTGATGTCTTGCGTCACTGTAAAGGCGCCGTAGGCGCCCCAGCCCTTCGCGTGCATACGGCGCTCGGGGATCACTTCCCGGTCGAATTGCGCCAGCTTTTCGATCAGCCAAATATCTTGCAATAATGCCGGACCGCGCGGACCGGCGGTCATGATGTTGGTGTTGTCGGCGACCGGCTCGCCGGTGGCGTTGGTGAAAACCTTCTTTGTGGACATGACGGTCTCCTCGGGTTTGGCTAGCGACACGCTCGTTGTGATTTCTTTGCCGCCGCTATTCGGCTGCAACACCAGACTGCACGGTCACATTTTTTAATGCGTGTGGCGGCACGCATAACCAGCGGTACAGCGCGCCAGCAGCGATCGCACCCACCAACTGGGCCGCCACATAAAGCGGAATTTCGTTATAAAGCCCGGCTGCGAGCGATGGCCCGATGGTCCGTGCCGGATTTACCGCGCCGCCAGTCACGATACCAAAGCCGAGAATGCAGGCCGTGATCGTCAATCCGATCGCAACCGGCGCCAGTCTGCTGGGGCTGCGCACGGCGGTGTGCAGGACCGCGCTGACAAGAAATGCGGTGCCGACAGCCTCGAACATGAAGGCGCCGCCGAAGGTGATGCGTTGCGTGTCGACCAAAGTGGCGCCGAGGTTGTTGACCGGCCCGCCATACGCCAGAAGGAGTACCCAGGCGGCGAAGATGGCGCCGGCGAGCTGGGCGACGATGTAAGGCGTCACGCGACGGGTTGGAAACACTCCAGCTGTTGCGAGACCGATGGTGACGGCGGGATTAAAATGGCCGCCGCTGATATCGCCGAATGCCGCAACAAACACCAGGATGGTGAGGCCGTGCGCAAAGGCTACGGGCGGATCATGGTTTACGCCGAGCGCTATCGCCGCTCCGGCGCCAATAAAGATCAGCGCGAAGGTGCCAATGAATTCGGCGATTAACGCTCGCGCCGAACTGCCTACGGTTTCAGTCACTGTCAATCGCCTCCTAAAATCGACTGGCGACCGGATGTCGACCATCGCGGTTAAGCTTCCGGTCTTGCTCAAGACACGGGTATGGTGTTTACTTACACTGCAGGCGATCGGGGGCCAGTGAATCTCGGTAAATCGCTGTTAAAAGCGGCGGCCATAGAGCCGCTCGCAAGTGCTGATAGGTCGCCCGAGCTAATTCCTAACGAGCGGTCATCCCTTCAAACAACCGCGATCCGGGGGCGCAAAGCCGAGTTTGAAAGCAACAGTTAGGTTAAGGAGCTAATTTTACCGAATTTTACCGAATTAAGCCAACTACCGGGCCTAAATTGATATGTGTGTGCACACAAACGGCCGGGGATCGCGGTGCGACCCAGGATTGCGGTCTTGCTTCGGTTGCCGGGGCCTGCTCGTCGGGAGTATCTGCAGGTCGCGTACCGGAAACCTGGAGGAGTGACGAATGGCCCCTCCGCCGGCGCGGATCACGGGCTTTGTCGCGACCCGCTGTCGTTACTCGAGCGGGAGCGTGCCGGATCGCTTCGCGTGCCCTGCATGGCTCCGCTGGACCGCAATCGATGAGGGATAAGATCCATGGCAACGCCATCGGTCGCTTCCGATAAACCCGCCGTCAGGGGCGGGCGCCGTCCCCCTCTGCTCGTCGGCCTGGTATTGCTCGCAGTCGCCATCGGAGGGTACCTGGGATGGCAGCACTTCGCGCACGGCCCTGTCGCTTCGGCGCCGGAGCCTGCGCCTCCCGTCCCCGTCATTGCAGCCAGGGTCCAAAAACAAAATTTCCCGATTGTGCTGACTGGGATCGGCAATGTGGCGGCGCTGAATTCGGCGACCGTCCGCAGCATGGTCACCGAACCGATCATTAGCGTCGATTTCAAGGACGGCCAGTTGGTCAAGAAGGGGGAGCTCCTGGCACAACTCGATCCCGGCACCTATCAGGCGCAGCTCGACGAAGCCGCGGCGAATCTCGCCCGCGACGAGGCCCATCTCGAAAACGGGCGGATCAATCTCGGCCGGTACATCCCACTGCAAAAACAAGGCTTTGCACCGCAGCAACAGGTTGCCACGCAGCAAGCGAAGATCGCCCAAGAACAGGCCGTTATCCAGGCCGACCAGGCGGCGATCGAATATGCCAAGACCGAACTCAGCTATACCAAGCTCGTGGCGCCGTTCGACGGGGTCGCCGGAATTCGTCTGCTCGATGTCGGCAACATTATTCACTCGAGCACGACACGGGGGTCCCCGACCGAGCCAAATGCTTTGGTGGAGATCAACCAGGTCCAGCCGATCGCGGTGATGTTCACGTTGGCGGCAACGGATATCCCGGAGATACAGGACGCGTTGGCAAAGGGCCCGGTCAAGGCTGTCGCATCGAGCGCGGACGGCAAGAACGTGCTCGATACCGGCACGCTCACCGCGATCGACAACCAGGCAAATACCACCTCCGGAACCATAACCCTCAGGGCGATCTTCCCCAATCCGGATCGCCAGCTGTGGCCCGGTATGTTCGTCAACGTCCGGGTCGTAACGCAAGTGCAGGACAATGGTCTAACGGTCCCGCTCGACGCGATCCAGCAGGGGCCGCAAGGACAATTCGTCTTCATCGTCGGCCCCGATCATAAAGTCGCAATGCAGCCAGTCTCGGTGCGCGAGACGCTCAATGGCGAGGCGCTGATCGACAAAGGCTTGAGCGCCGGGGAGACCGTTGTCGTGCGCGGCCAATACCGGTTGACGCCGGGTACCGTGGTGTCGCTCGCCAACCCGAATGACCCGGCCGCGGTGCCAAACCCCACCCCGGCAAGCGCGGGCCTCCTGCCAAACACGGGCCTGTCGCCATGAACATCGAGAAGCTCGTCATGGCCGGACTTGATCCGGCCATCTACGAATTTGCCACCGGCTGCGTCGAGCGCAAACAGGTCGTGGATCACCGGGTCAAGCCCGGTGATGGCGACTATGAGTGGTGGCGGAGTTGTAGATGAACGTCTCAGCGACATTTATCCGCAGGCCGATCGCCACCGGCATGCTGATGGCGGCGATCCTGCTGTTGGGCCTGATCGGCTACGAGCTGCTGCCGGTGGCGGCGTTGCCGAACATCGACTCGCCGACCATCCTGGTCACGGCGGACCTGCCAGGTGCAGATGCGCAGACCGTCGCCAACACCGTGACGACGCCGCTCGAACGGAATTTCGGCGAGATCCCCGGCCTGACGCAAATGACTTCGAGTAGCGGCACCGAATACGCCGAGATTACATTGCAATTCGATCGCAGCGTCACAATCGGTACGGCGGCGCAGGCGGTGCAGGAGGCGATCAATGCCACGGCCGGCGTGCTGCCGCCGACGATGCCGAGCCCGCCGATTTATCGCGAGACCAATCCGGCAGACACACCGGTGCTGATGCTGGCGCTGACCTCCAAGACACTGCCGCTGACCACGGTCAGCGATTATGCCAGCAGCATCCTGGCGCAGAAGATTTCGCAAATGCCGGGCGTTGGCCTCGTCGGCATCGGCGGCGAGGAGAACCCGGCGATCCGGGTGCAGGTCAACCCGGCGGAACTGGCAGCGGACGGCCTCGACTTGGAAGCGGTGCGAACCGCACTCTCTACCGCCACCGTCGACCAGCCAAAGGGCACATTATACGGCGCCAACCAAGCCTTCGCGCTGCAAACCAACGACCAGCTGATGACGGCGCAAGGGTTCAACAACTACATCCTCGCCAACCGCCCCGGTTCCTTCGCCACAACGGCGCAAGGATCCAACGCCGTGCTCGCCAGCACCACCGTCAACCCCAACCCCGGTGTGGTCGGCGTGAGCGGACCGGTACGCGTGCGCGATGTCGGCCGCGCCATTGTCGGGCCGCAAGATGTGAATTTGGCGGGCTGGATGGACACCGAGCCGGCCATCATCATCGCGGTCCAGCGCCAGTCCGGGGCCAATGTCATCGCCACTGTCGACGCCATCAAGAAGGCACTGCCGCAGCTGGAAGCTTCGCTGCCACCATCGCTCAAGATCCATATCGTTTCCGACCGCACCCAGACGATCCGGGCCAGCGTAGTTGATGTTCAACATACGTTGCTATTGACGATAGTGCTGGTCGTCGGGGCCATTCTCCTCTTTCTGCGCAAGCTGTGGGGGACGGTGATACCGGCGATCTCGGTGCCGATGGCGCTGATCGGCACTTTCGCCGTCATCTACGTGCTCGGCTACAGCCTCGACAACCTATCTTTGATGGCGCTGACCATCGCCGTCGGGTTTGTCGTCGACGACGCGATCGTCATGATCGAAAACGTCGTGCGGCACATCGAGGAGGGGAAGACCCCGATGCAGGCGGCTCTCGAAGGGGCCGGCGAAATCGGGTTTACGATCATGTCGATCACGATCTCGCTGATTGCGGTGTTCATTCCCCTGTTTTTGATGAGCGGCATTGTCGGCCTGTTGTTCCGCGAGTTCGCCGTCACCGTCGCGGTGGCGATCGTGATCTCCTTGATTGTCTCACTGACGTTGACCCCGATGATGTGCGCCCGCCTCTTGACGGCGAAGGGTGAGACGCGTCCGGGCCCGATCTCGCGCGCGCTCGAGCGTTTTTTTGAGTGGCTGGCGGCGGTTTACGATCGCGGGCTGGTTGTCGCACTGCGCCACCGCTTTGTCACCTTGATGGTTATGATCGCGACCGTCGCCTTGACCGGCGTGCTGTTTGTCGAGATCCCGAAGGGCTTTTTCCCGCAGGAAGACACCGGGCTGATCCAGGGTGTGGCCGAGGGTGCCGAGAACATTTCGCCTGACGCGATGAAGGACCGCATGCGGGCGGTTCTCGCAGTGATCATGAAGGACCCGGCGGTCGCCGCGGCCAACGCCTATATCGGACCGGGCGGGCCGACCGTGACCGAGAATGACGGGCGTGTGTTTATCACGTTGAAGCCGCTCAGTCAGAGGGTCGGCGTCGACCAGGTGATCGCGCGCCTGAACAAGGCACTGCAGCCGGTCTGGGGCATCACCTTGTACATGCAGGCCGCACAAGACATTACGATTGGGGCGCGGGTTTCCAAGACCCAGTACCAATACACACTCGTCGATGTCGACAGCGACGAGCTCGATCATTGGGCGCCGATCCTGTTAAAGAAGCTCAAAACCTTGCCGCAGCTGACCGACGTGGCGAGCGACCAGCAGAGCACCGGGCGGGTCCTTAAGATCGAGATCGACCGCCAGCTCGCGCAGCAGCTGGGGATCAACCCGTCGGTGGTCGATTCGATCCTCTACGACGCATTCGGCCAGCGGGTCGCGGCGCGCATCTATACGAGGCTCAACCAGTATTTCGTGATCCTCGAGGTCGAGCCCGATTTCCAGCTCGGGCCCAATGCATTGAGCCGCATCTATGCGACCTCTTCCAGCGGAAAAGAAGTGCCGCTGAGCGAGTTCGCCAAGATCACCTCAACGATTGCGCCGATCGCGGTCAACCACCAGGGCCAGTTCCCGTCGGTCACGTTGAGCTTCAACCTGTCTCCCGGCGTCTCGATCGGCGAGGCGGTGACGGCGATCCAGCAGGCCAGCAGAGAGCTGCACCTGCCACGTTCGATTGCGACGAGTTTTCAGGGCAGCGCGCAGGCGTTTCAAAATTCGCTCTCCAGCACGCCGATCCTGATCCTCGCGGCACTGATCGCAGTCTACATCATCCTCGGTATGCTCTACGAGAGCACGATCCACCCGATCACGATCATTTCGACCCTGCCCTCGGCCGGGCTCGGGGCATTGCTGACCCTGATGCTGTTTGGCATGCCGCTCGACGTGATCGGCATCATCGGGATCATCCTGTTGATCGGCATCGTCAAGAAGAACGGCATCATGCTGATCGACTTCGCGCTGGTCGGCCAGCGTGAGCGCGGGCTTTCCACCGAAGACGCGATCCACGAGGCCTGCCGCCTGCGCTTTCGCCCGATCCTGATGACGACGATGTGCGCGCTCTTGGCCGGCATCCCGTTGGCGCTCGGCACCGGCATCGGCTCCGAGATTCGCCAGCCGCTCGGCTACACGATCGTCGGCGGCCTGTTGGTCTCGCAAGTGCTGACACTGTTCACCACACCGGTCGTCTACATCTACATGGACCGCCTCGGCACGACCTTGCGCCGGCTGCGCGGCTCGCCCCGAGCCCTAATTGAAGCGCCCGCAGGTCCGCCCTAGTCTAAATCGTTCAAGATCGATCCCGCCTCGATACCACCTTTAGCCCCTTCGTATTTCGTAAGTTACGATAGCGGCCATGCATGGCGGGGCTTTGCTGATTGGTGTCCATCTCGGATCTGTGGTCGGTCTTCCAGAGCGATGCGCTCGGGCATATCATCGCGCTGTCGCTCATTGTCAGTCTTTCCGCCACGGCGCTGGCCACTTTGTTCGGCACCGTGTTTGGCGCAGTGCTTGCCATCTATGGCTTTCCAGGCCGACGCATTCTGGTGCTCGCCGTCAACGCGCTGTTGGGGCTGCCGCCGGTGGTGGTCGGTCTGGCGCTTTACCTGGTTCTGTCTCGGTCGAGCCCGCTTGGGATGCTTGGCCTGTTGTTCACGCCGGGTGCGATGGTCATCGCGCAGGCCATACTGGCGCTGCCGATTGTGACGGCGCTGGTCCATGACGCGACCGCCGATGCTTGGGAAGAATACGGCGCAGCACTCCAAGTTGACGGCGCCACGCGATTGCAGACCATTCCCCACCTGCTCGCGATCGCGCGGACCCGGTTGGTTACGGCGGTTCTCGCCGGGTTCGGCCGAACGATCTCCGAGGTCGGGGCCATCCTGATCGTCGGCGGCAATATCGCCGGGTATACGCGAACGATGACGACAGCCATCGTACTCGAGACCAGCGAGGGCAATCTGTCGCTTGCCCTCGGGCTTGGGCTTGTCCTGATTGGGATCAGCATCGCGGTTAGCGCGACGATCTTCGTGCTCGGCCGCAGGGGAGAGAGGTAGTGATGAAATCGAAGCTAGCCGCAGCGCTCCTAATCGGTTGCGCGCTACTCGCCGGTGGGCCGAGCCGCGCCGATGAAGCGATCGTGCTCGCCTCGACGACTTCGGTCGAGAATTCAGGCCTCCTCGCGCACATCCTGCCGCAATTCACCAAGGAGACCGGCATCACGGTGCGCGTCCTCGCCCAGGGTACCGGACAGGCGCTGGCGACCGCAGCGCATGGCGATGCCGATCTGGTGCTGGTTCACGACCCCGAGGCCGAGCAGAAATTCATTGGGGAAGGGCACGGGATCGACCGCCGGCAGATCGCCTGGAACGATTTTATCGTCGTTGGCCCGCGCGCAGATCCGGCGCATGTCGCCGGCGGCCATGATGCGGTTGCGGCGTTCAAGGCGATTGCCGCCGCCGGCGCGCCGTTTGTTTCACGCGGCGACAAGAGCGGCACCGACGCCCTCGAAAAGCGGCTTTGGCGCGCGGCTGCGATTAACCCCGCCGAGGCCGGCGGCGGCGCGTGGTACCGCGATATCGGCGGCGGAATGGGAGCCGCGCTGAACATTGCTGCGGCGATGAACGCCTATACGCTCTCCGATCGCGGCACCTGGCTCAGCTTTGGCAATAAAAGGGACCTTGCCGTGCTGGTTGAAGGCGATCCCAAATTGCTGAACCGTTACGACCTGATTTTGCTCGACCCGAAGAAACACCCCGAGGCCAAGCAGCAACCAGCGCATCGCTTTGCCGACTGGCTCGTCTCGCCTGAAGGCCAGACCGCGATCGGCGCCTATCAGCTCAATGGCGAGCAGCTGTTCCATCCCTCCGCCGCCGCACCGAAATGAGGCGTCTGCCAGCAACGTGGGAATTGGGCGTGCTCGCGGCGCCTTTACCGAGCTACTCCGCGTAGACGGGCCGATAGGCGCGGGCCGGGATCAGTGCGCCGATTTCGGGCGGCCGCGGTACGCGGGCGAGGCCCCTGTCGAAGATGTAGGTGGCGACCCGCTCGGCAACGTGCAGCGACGCCTCCAATATCCGGCTTTGCGGCGGGTAGATCAGCCCGGTCTCGAGGTTCTCTTCGGTGACCTGTTCGGCCACCGCTTTAGCCGCGACAATGAACATTTCCTCGGTTACCCGGGTTGCCTCGGTCGCAAACACCGCCATACCCATCGCGGGGAAGATGTAGACGTTGTTGCCCTGGCCCGGCACGAAATTGTGACCTGCGATCTCCACCGGTGGGAACGGGCTGCCGCTGGCGAAAACCGCCCTGCCGCCGGACCACTTGTACGCCTCCTCGGCGGTGCATTCCGAGCGCGAGGTCGGGTTGGAATACGGAAAGATGATCGGCCGCTCGTTCAATCGCGCCATCGCCTCGATGACCGGCTGGTTGAAGAGCTTCGGGACGGTGCTGACCCCGATAATGGCGGTCGGTTTGATCGCCTCGACCGCGTCGACAAACCGGGCGACCGGCGCGTGGTCATGCGCGAACGGCCGCTGGAATTCGGCAAGGTCGGTGCGTGAATTGACCATCAGCCCATTGATGTCGAAGAGCCAATTTCGGCCGCGCGCGTCGGCGATCGGCAGCCCGTCGAGCGCCATGGCTTGGCTGATCAGTTCGGCGATGCCGGTCGCTGCCGAGCCGCCGCCCAAAAACAGAAATCGCTGGTCGGTAAACTTTCCTTTGGTAATTCTCAAGGCGGCGAGAATCCCGGCTAGTGCGACCGCCGCCGTTCCCTGGATGTCGTCATTGTAGGTGCACACCTTGTCGCGATAGCGCTCGAGGATCGGGACTGCGTTGATATTTGCGAAGTCCTCCCATTGGATGCAGCATTTCGGATAAAGCGCCTGCACCGCCGTCACGAACTCTTCGACAAAAGCCATGTATTCGTCGCCGCGCACGCGGTTCCGGCGCAGGCCGAAATAAAGCGGGTCATCAAGGAGCACCTGATTATTGGTGCCGACGTCCAACACCACGGGCAGGCAATACTGCGGCGGCACGCCAGCACAGGCAGTATAGAGCGCCAATTTGCCAATCGGGATGCCCATCCCGCCGGCGCCCAAATCGCCGAGCCCGAGGATGCGCTCGCCGTCGGTTACCACGATAAAGCGCACGTCCCCTTCGGGCCAGTTCTCCAGGATCTCTCGGACTCGACCGCGAGCGGTGATCGGCAAGTACATGCCGTGCGCCGAGCGGAAGATGTGGGCGAATTTCTGGCACGCCTCACCGACGGTCGGCGTGTAGACGAGCGGCATGTAGGTAGCCGGGTCCGACATCAGTACCGCGTAAAATAAAGTCTCGTTGCGGGACTGCAGGTCGGAGAGCACGAGATATTTCTGCAGATCGTTGTCGAGATCAGCGATCTCGGTGTGCCGGCGTGCGATCTGCAAATCCATTGTCGTGACCGCGGGCGGCAACAGGCCTTCGAGCCCATAGGCGCGGCGCTCGGCAGCAGTGAACGCCGTTCCCTTGTTCAAACGCGGATTATGCAGAAGATCATAGCCTGTCGGATGTCCCTTTGGTTCGACCACTATCTTGCCCCTCCGCTGCGAAACCGATCCGAACTTCTGACATGCTATTGCTATCCGAAGCCAGCATCGCCTCAAGTCTTAACCGAATGTTTGATACCCGGGCTTGTAGAGGTGCCGCCGGATGAATGCCTCCATATCGGCCGGGCGATCGACGCGGGCGAGGTCGGCATCGAAGACGAGCTTGGCGACGCGGGCGGCGGTCTGAACCTCGACCTCGAGGATGTTCGACTGCGACGGGAACAGCATCCCAAGCGTCAGCTGCTCAGGGGTGACCTGGTCGGCGACGGCGTGGGCGGCCTCGATGAACATCGCGTCGGTCACACGCTTTGCCTTGGTGGCGTAGATCGCCATGCCGACGGCGGGAAAGATGTACAAATTGTTGGCTTGTGATGGCAGGAACGTCTGACCGGCGAGATGAACCGGCGGGAATTGCACGCCGCCGGCATACACCGCCTTGCCCCCGGACCAGGCATAGGCGGCTTCGGGCAGGCATTCGTGTTTTTCGATCGGGTTGGACAGGGCAAAGATGATCGGCCGTTCGTTACGCCGCGACATCGCCTCGACGACCTCCCGCGAGAACAGTTTGCCGACGGTGCTGACGCCGATCAGTGCGGTCGGCCTGAAATCCTCGACGGCCGCGATGATCTGCGGGCATTCGCTCGCCAGATCCAGGTGATCGAACGGTTTACTGGGCGGCAATTTGTGCGCATAAGGCAATTTATGCGCAGCAAGGCCGGGGCGGCCGGCGACCACCAGTCCCTGGGTATCGAACATGCGGATCTGTTCCCGAGCCGCTGTGGGCGCGACACCCTGCTTAGCCAGCGCGGAGACGATCAGGTCGGCAAGGCCAATGGCGGCCGACCCGGCGCCCAGAAAGAGGACTCGCTGCTCCTTTAGCTCGCCGCCGGTGATCTTGAGCGCGTTGATCAGCCCGGCGAGAACGCCGCCAGCGGTGCCCTGAATGTCGTCATTGTAGCAGCAGACCTTGTTGCGGTAGCGGGCAAGCAGAGCGATCGCGTCGGTCCCGGTCCAGTCTTCGAAGTGGATGCAGCAATTCGGAAAGACTTCCTGCACCGCCTCTACGAACTCGTCGACAAAGGGGTACAATTCCTCGGTCGAGGGGCGATGTTGCCGCAGGCCGACATAGAGCGGATCGCGGAGATAGGTCTCGTTGTTGGTGCCGGCGTCCAGATACATCGGCAATAGGCCGTCGGGCGGCACACCCGCCGCCGCGGTGTAAAGCTTCCGATCGGAATGGCCATGCCGTTGGCGCCCAAATCGCCGAGGCCAAGGATGCGGCCGGCATTGGTCACGCAGATAAAGCGCACGTCCTTAACGGGCCAGTTACGCAATATCTCCTTTACGTGCCCCTTGCGACTGATCGACAGGTACATTCCGCGCGGCCGCCGGAAGATGTGGTCGAACTTCAGCGAGGCCTCGCCGATTGTCGGGTCATACACGATCTCGAGAAAGCGTGCCGGGTCCGACATCAAGGTGCGATAGAAAAGCGTCTCGTTGCTATCGAGCAGATTCATCAGATGAATAAACCGCTCGAGATTGCTGGGCTTGCCCTCGAGCTGCTGCAGGACACGGTCCAGCTGGGTGTCGATCGACTCGGTCACATCGAGAACCAGCCCGACCAGCCCAAACGCCTGTCGCTCGGCCTCGGTAAAGCCAGTAGATTTATTAAGCTTGGGATCGTGCAATAGTTCAATGCCCCGTCTGCCCCTACCAGTGTTTAAAGCAGACATCGGTTTCTCCTCTGTTCGGATATGCATTCCGGCTTCACCAAGCGTTTGGTCGTGCCACTAGCTGTTCCCGGCGACGTAGGGCTCGACCATTTTTGCCGGATCGACGACCCTGTCGAACTGCTCCTCGGTCACGAAGCCCAATTTCAGCGCCGCTTCCCTCAAGGTCAGATCATTGTCCATTGCGTAGTGCGCGATTTTTGATGCTTTGTCGTAGCCAATAACTGGAGAGAGCGCCGTCACCAGCATCAGCGAGCGGTCGACATATTCCTTGATCTTTTTCAGATTTGGCTTAGTGCCCTCGATCAGGAACTTGCGAAAATTGGTGCAGCCGTCGCTGAGAAGCGTAATCGAGTGCGCAATATTGAAGATCATCAGCGGCTTGTAGACGTTCATCTCCAGATACCCGCCGGCGCCGCCAAAGCCGACCGCGATGTCGTTGGCCATCACCTGCACGGCGATCATGCTCAATGCTTCGGCCTGAGTCGGGTTCACCTTGCCCGGCATGATTGACGAGCCGGGTTCGTTTTCGGGGATTTCCAATTCGGCAAAGCCGGCCCGCGGCCCGCACGACATCAGGCGAATGTCATTGGCGATTTTGTAGAGCGACACTGCAAGGGTGCGAAGGGTTCCGGACAGCTGCACCAGCGCATCATGCGCGCCCTGCACCGTGAATTTGTTTGGTGCGCTTACAAACGGCAATCCGGTGAGCTTGGCGATCTCGGCCGCCGCCGCTTCGGCAAAGCCGGGGGCCGCATTGATACCGGTGCCGACTGCGGTGCCGCCGAGCGCCAGCCGGTACACGCCCTTCAGCGCATCCTCGATCCGCTCGACACCATCACTGAGCATTCCGGCGTATCCGGACCACTCCTGGCCCAGTGTGATCGGCGTCGCATCCTGCATGTGGGTGCGCCCGATCTTTACGATGTCCTTCCATTCCCCGGCTTTTGCCGCGATGGCATGGTGCAGGCTGGTGACCGCCGGCAGCAGGCGTCCTGTCACGTTTACCGCGGCGGCAATATACATCGCCGAGGGAAAGGTGTCGTTCGACGATTGCGACATGTTGACATGGTCGTTGGGGTGCACCGGCGTCTTGCTGCCCAGTGGAGTGCCGGCAAGCTGACAGCAGCGGTTTGAGATCACCTCGTTGATGTTCATATTGAACTGCGTGCCGCTGCCGGTCATCCACACATGCAGTGGAAACATGTCGTGCTGCTCGCCGGCCAGGATCTCGTCGCAGGCTTGCACAATCAGCCGGTGCGCCAGATCGTCGAGCCGCCCGCCTGCGTGGTTGGCGTTGGCCGCCGCCTTTTTTAGGGTTGCGTAGGCGGTGATCATCTCCCGTGGGATCAGGTCTTGCCCGATGCTAAAATGCTCCAGCGAGCGCTGCGTCTGTGCCCCCCACAATTTGTCGGCGGGGACCTCCACCACGCCCATGCTGTCGCTTTCTCGGCGAAATTCGGTCATAGCCCGGCCCCTCCAATAAAAAAGATAAGAACCGATCCACTTGCATTTCACACTGCAACGGGAGTCAAATCAGATATTGTCTAGCTTCAAGATGGCGGCAGTATCGGCGCGGGTCTTGCGGCAGGCGTCTGCATCCCGAGCGAGATCGATGCCGAATGTGGGAATGATCTCCCTTAGCCTGGGAAGCCAGGCGCTCTCGGTGAGTTCGTTTGCGAAGCACTTTTCGAGCACGCCAACAGCGATGAAGGCGGCGGTGGACGCACCTGGTGACGCGCCGAGCAGGGCGACAATCGATTTGTCCTCGGCGGCGACCAGTTCGGTGCCGAACTCCAATACGCCGGTCCTCTGTTCGTCGGGCTTGATGATCTGGACGCGCTGCCCGGCGACCGCTTCGCGCCAGTCTTTTCGGGCGGCCTTTGGAAAGAATTGGCGGAGGGTCGCGAACTGGTGCGCCGAGCTTTGGAACACCTGACCAATCAGATATTCGGTCAGCGCCATATTGTCTCGCGCCACTGCCAGCAATGGCATGATATTGGAGGGCGTGACCGACTCGAAAATGTCAGTCAGTGAACCGTGCTTGAGGAATTTGCTGGAGAAGCCAGCATAGGGCCCGAACAGCAATGATTTTTTGCCATCGATGATGCGAGTATCGAGGTGCGGCACCGACATTGGCGGCGATCCGACTGCGGCTTTGCCGTAGACCTTGGCGTGATGGCGCGCGCTTACTTCACTCTCATCACACCGCAGCCAAATCCCGCTGACCGGGAAGCCGCCATATCCATGGCTTTCGGGGATGTGCGACTTCTGGAGCAACTCAATCGCACCCCCACCGGCCCCGATAAAAACAAATTTGGCCGACACCGCGTCGCGCCCGAATGTGTCGACATCCTCGATGCCCACGAGCCAAGCGCCGTTCTGCGCACGGTCCAGATCGACGACGCGATGCTTGTAACGCACTGAAACACCGGGCTGGGCGGAAAGATGCTTGATCAGCAAGTGAGTCAGCGCACCGTAATCGACATCCGTGCCGGTGATTATGCGCGTCGCCGCGAATGGCTCCTCGTCGCCGCGGCCGTCCATGATCAGCGGCGCCCATTCGGCGATCTTGGTACGATTCTCGCTGTATTCCATTCCGTGATAGCAGTGATGCGCGGACATCTCCTCGAAGCGCTTGCGCAAGAAGGCGACATTCTCCTTACCCCAGACAAAGCTCATATGCGGGCAGGGATGGATGAAAGCGCGTGGGTCGGGGATGGCGCCTTTGTAGATCAGGTAGGACCATAGCTGGCGCGACAAATCGAACTCTGTGTTCACCTTGAGCGCCTCCGAGATGTCGACGCTCCCGTCTGCGCGCTGAGGGGTGTAGTTCAGCTCGCAATTGGCAGCGTGGCCCGTACCCGCATTGTTCCAGGCTTGCGAACTCTCCTGACCGCTATCCTCGAGCGTCTCGAAGATCGTGATTTTGAGCGAGGGCTCGAGCTCCTTCAGCATCGTGCCGAGTGTGGCGCTCATGATGCCCGCGCCAATCAGGACGATGTCGAGCGCGCCAGGGTCTTGGGTCTGCATCATGACGGGTTTCCCCCTATGGGTCAGCTTGGCTACGAACTGGACGGGTTGGCAACGAACGGCACTTTAGCGCCAGGGCTCAGGATCACGTAGGCTCGCCGCCACGGATTCTCGTCGACAAGCTTCCAGCTGTGGCCAGTTCCTGCAGTGTCCTCGGCAAGGAGGATGTCGCCAGGGTGCAGCATGAAGTGCTCGCCGGTGCGGGTCTGGAAGTCGAGCGTGCCGCTCAATGTGATGACGAATTGGCGGGCCGGCGCGTCGTGCCACTCAAAGGCGCCGCCGGCTCTCGTCTCGCGGAACGAGATGCTCGCGACGTCGACGGTGTTGCTGAGAACGTCGCCGCGTTCGCCCTTGGGAAGGTCGATTACCCCTTCCTCGAAGTACGAGTTATCGTCGCCCCCAGTCCAAAGCCGAATACAGCGTATCATTGAAGCCTCCTTGCTCGGGCGGGGTTCGGGCGGGAGCGAAACCCACCGCTCTGCGCTCGTTGTAATGCGTCTCGCGCCGCTCAACCCATCTTACGGCTGCTGATCCAGCCAACGCCGCCTAATCAACCGCCCGTGACCGCCAGCACCGCCTCTTTGATCTTGGCGCGCGCGACCTGCCCGAGCAGCTCAAGGTCGAGGTGCGGCACGTTGGGAAGCTCGTTGGCAACGACCACGGCGTCGACGATCGCCGGTCCGTCAACTGCCAGGGCATCGCTGATCGCTTTCTTCAGCTCGTCGGGCTTGCGCGCCGCGAAGCCATGACCGCCGCAGGCGCGCGCGAGTGCGGCGAAATCCGGATTGGGAAAGTCGATGCCCTGCCGGTAGGGCGGCACCCCGATCGACTCGGCCTCCAGTCGGATCAACCCAAACGCGGCGTTGTTGTAGATGACAACCTTGACCGGCAGCTTGTGATGAACCGCAGTGAGGAACTCGCACATCAACATGTTGAAGCCACCATCGCCGGTCAGCGCGATCACCTGCCGCGCGCGGTCGAGCGCCTGGATGCCGTTGGCCTGCCCGAGCGCCGTTCCGACGGCAGCATTGTTGAACGACCCGATGATGCGCTGTGATCCGCTTTGCCGGATCCAGTTCGCGGACCACAGCGTATTAAGACCGGTGTCGAGGACAAAGACCGCGTCCCGGTTGGCGAGATCGCTGACAGCGCGGGCGACGGCCTGTGGATGGATGCGATCGGCGCTGCGCGCGAGATCAGCTTGCTGGTCGAGCTTGCGGTCCCAGGCGCGGCGCTCCTCCGTGAGTCGGTCCCAGTAGCTCGTGGCGGTTTTCGGCGCGACCTGTTCGATCAGCAGTTTGAGTGTCGGCCGCGCCGAGCCAAGCACGCCGAGTACGGTTGGCGCCCGGCGGCCGAGCACCTCGGGCCGCTCGTCGATCTGGACGACCACCGGTCGGTTCGGCAGGAAATTCGAATACGGATAATCGGTGCCCACCATCAGCAGCAGATCTGCGCTCCTGACCGCATTGTACACCGGCTTCGAACCGATAAAGCCGATGCCACCCATCCAATGCGGATCGTCATAAGGCATGATGTCCTGGCCCTTGACGGAATGGATCAGCGGCGCCTTGAGACGGTCGGATAGGGCCTGCAGCTCCGCTTTGGCTCCATGGCAGCCGTTACCACACATGATGAGAACACTGCCGGCCGCGTCAATCCGGCTGGCGATACGGGCTACGTCCTCAGCACTCGCCGCGATCTCAGGGCGCGGTTGCAGAGTATCCAGGCTGGCAACACCGCCTTCGGTCCGTGCCGAGATGACGTCTTGCGGCAATGTGAGATGAGCAACGCCGCGGCCCGCATAGGCCGCAGCGATCGCCTGATGGATAACGGCCGGGGCCTGCTCCGGCGCCGTGATGGTTTCCGTGTAGAGCGATACATCGCGAAACAGCAGATCGGGCTTGGTAGTTTGGATGTAATCGACGCCCTGCAATTTGCGCGGCATGTCGCCGGAGAGTGCCAGCACGGGCGCGTGGTCGCGCGCCGCTTCGTAAAGGCCCGCGACCAGATGAGTACTGCCCGGCCCGGTGGTGCCGGCGCAGACCGCAAGACGGCCGGTGAGCTTGGCCTGACCAGACGCCGCCAGAGCCGCACCCTCTTCATGGCGAACGCCAACCCATTCGATGGAGGAGCCTCGCACGGCATCCGCGAGCGGATTGAGCGAGTCGCCGATCAGAGCGAAAATCTGCTTGACGCCGATGCGCTCAAGCACACCAACCAACGTAGCCGCGACTGTTTGAGCCATGTATTGCTCCTGCGTAGTGCTGGCAGCTACCGCCCTGGTCCACGGGGTCGCCGCCGCGGTTCAGATCTGGCTCCCTGGGTTTATCTTTAGTAATGGTTCGTCGTGGGCCGGACCTTGCCTTTGAAGACGGTGTACATGATCGCGGTGTAAACCAGCATCAGCGGAAAGACGAAAAGGCCCTCGCCCCAAAACATAAAGGCGAGACTGGAATGAGGCGCTGCCGCTTCTTCGATCGTGATCGAGAACGGGATCATGTAAGGCCAGAACGAGATCGCTAGAGTGCCGAAGGCCGCGACGAATATCAGTGCCACCATATGGAACGGCACTTCATCCCGGCGACGCCGAACGCTCTCGGCCGCCACCACCGCGGCGACGATGCCGATCGCTGGAAACGCGAATAAATATGGCCGCTGGAGCCATCGATGGATGACCCGCAGGTCCCCGGCCAAGGCGTAGGCGAACACAACCACCAGAAAAACGAGCAATGCAACCGCGAGGTACGGGATCAATCGATAGGCAGCCTCGCGGACAACGCCGTCGCATTTCCTGACCAGCCAACAAGCGCCGAGCAAGGCATAGCCGAGACACAGGCCGATACCGCACAACACTGCAAAGGGGCTGAACCAGCCGAATTCGCCGCCGGTGTAATGGCCATTGGTGATCGGAAGCTGCTCCACCAGGGCGCCGACCGTCATGCCCTGGATGAAGGCAGCGACGAGAGACCCTCCGGCAAAACTGGCGTTCCAGATCCAGCGTAGCCGCTCCGTTTTGTTACGATATTCGAACGCCACACCGCGCAGGATCAGCCCCGCCAGCATCACGAGAAGCGGTAAATAAAAGGCCGAGAAGAGCGTCGCATAGACGACCGGAAAGGCGCCCCAGAGGATCACTCCGGCGACAACCAGCCAGGTCTCGTTGCCGTCCCAGATCGGCGCCACTGCGCTCAACATTGTGGCCCGCCGCATCTCGTCGTGGGTCAGACCAAACAGGATTCCGACCCCGAGATCGAACCCGTCGAGCAGCACATAAAGAAGTATGCTGACGGCCAATATGGCGACCCAGAACATGACCACGGCTATTCTCCTGGGGCGACGTTGTGCGCGGCCGGCGTGAGCCGGTGCTCGTCGACGACCGACATCGGACGGTTGGGTACTGCGGCTGGGGGAGGAAGAACCAGGCGCCCTTCCGGTCCGGCGCGCAGTAGCCGATAGATGTAATAGGTCCCGAAGGCGAAGATGAAGCTATAGACGACGCAATAAACGGCCAGCGAGATTGCCACCGAACGAGCGGTCAGAAACGGCGTCATCGCGTCGGCGGTCCGCAAAACGCCATAGACCACCCAAGGCTGGCGCCCGACCTCGGCTGTGACCCAGCCGCTCAACGTCGCGATGAACGGCAGCGGAAAGCTGAGAAATGTCGCCCAGAGCAGCAGCCGGTTCTGCTCTATGCGCCCTTTGTGGATCAGATACGAGCCGGTCCAGGCGATCAGCAGCATCACTAGCCAGCAGCCGACCATGATGCGGAAGCTAAAGAATGGGATCGCGACCGGTGGCCAATTCTGCGGTGGGATGCTGTCGAGCCCGACCTCTCCCGCCGACAGGTTGTCCGAGTTGATCAGGCTCCCGAACGGAGGCGGCAGCGTGATCGCGAACAGGTTGCGGTGATTTGCGGCGTCAGGCCAGGCGAGCAATACTTCGGAAGCCGGCTTTTCGTCGTGCCAACGCGCCTCGATCGCCGCCATTTTCGCCGGCTGGTGGTGAACGATGTATTCGCCGTTGAGGTGGCCGAAGAGCAGCTGGAGCGGCAACAGCACAGCGGCGAGGTACAATCCCATTCGCAGCATAACTTGTGCCTCGGCGGCAAAGATACCGCGCAGCACGTACCACGCCCCGGTTGCCGCAACGCATACGGCGCCGGTGAGGTAGGCAGCAAGCAGCATATGGGGAAAACGCACCCACAGCACTGGGCTCAGGGTGATTTTGAACCAGTCGTTCGGAGCGAACTGCCCGTTTTGCATCACATACCCGGTCGGGACCTGCATCCAGCTGTTATTGGCCATGATCCAGTAGGCTGACAGCGTGGTTCCGAACGCAACCATTGCCGTCGAGAAAAAATAAAACCACGGCGGGACGCGAGACCGCCCGAACAGCAGGATCCCAAAAAAGCTCGCCTCGAGAAAAAAGGCGGTGAAGGTTTCGTAAGAGAGAAGTGGACCCTGGATGGGTCCGGACATCCGCGACAGCTCGCTCCAATTCGCGCCGATCTGGAACGCCATGACGATCCCGGAGACGACGCCGAGCCCGAAAGCGACACCGAATATTTTTAGCCAGAATTCGAAGACCAGACGGTACACCGGACGGCCGGTCCACAGATGCAGAGCCTCGAGTACGGTGAGCCACGCCGCCAGCCCGATCGTGAAAGATGGGAAGATGATGTGGAACGCGACGGTTGATCCAAACTGTATCCGCGAGAGCAATAACGCCGTGAGGTCCATCGGAATTTCCTCACCAATAATGTGTGATCCGCTCGGGATGGGTGAACACCTCGAACCCGTCGTCGCGGGCGATCCCCACAAGCGTCAGGCCCGCTGCCTCTGCCATGCGAACGGCGAAAGCTGTCGGCGCGGACACCCCGACGATAACGGCCGCCCCCATTATGGCGGCCTTTTGCACGAGCTCGATGGAAATCCGGCTTGACAATACAATGACGCCATCGACAGCCGGCAAACCTTTACGCAGCAATGCTCCCGCCAATTTGTCGAGAGCATTGTGCCGTCCTACGTCTTCGCGCAGTACCAGGCTTTGATCCGGCCGCCAAAACGCTGCGGCATGGACTGCGCGGGTCTGCATGTTCAACTGCTGGCTTGCCGGCAGCGCCGCCACCGCCTCTTCAATATCGTGACGGCTGACCTGCAAATCGCAATCCGTCATTGGTATTGTGCGGTTGGCTTCGGCCAAACTCTCCAACCCGCACATGCCGCATCCGGCCGGCCCGACAAAGCGACGGCGCCTAGCCGCGAACGCGTCCGATCGGTTGCCCGCCAACCACATTCGCAGCACGATGCCGTCGGAAACATTGACGACCGTCAGTTCCGCTATTTCCGCCGCTGTGGTGATAATTCCTTCGGTGTAACTGAACCCGAGCGCAAAATCCTCGAGATCGTCGGGTGTCGCCATCAAAACCGCATGGGTCGCACCGTCATAGCTGAATGCGACCGGCACTTCCTCGGCCAAGGTGCGTTCGCCCAGCAGCGCAAAGCCATTGCGCCACGACTGCCGCGTGACGCGCCGTGCCGGCGGCGGTACGACAGGCGAGACCTCCAGCGCCAGCATCTCTCATGCCCCCGGATTGAGCTGCGGCTGCGGGCGTACCAAGACCGGGATCGATTTTGCCGCCGGCGTGCCGCTCTTCAGATCATGATAGGCGAGCGGCAGCAGCGGATTGGTCTCCGGATAATAGGCGCCGATCGACCCCACCGAGATGCTGTAAGGCTTCGCCCAGAAACCACCCATGACGCGCCGTTTTCCATCCTCCGCTAATGATTCGATCTCGACCGCGTCGCCTTCTGCGATGCCGCGCGCTTGCATGTCGGCTTCATTCATGAACACGACCATGCGGCCGCCGAACACGCCGCGATAGCGGTCGTCGAGACTGTAAATTGTCGTATTGTACTGATCGTGGCTCCTCAGCGTCGCAAGCCGAAGCACCGCAGGGTCGGAGGGGGAGCGGTCCTCTTCGACCCCTAGAAACACCATGAAATTTGCTCGTCCTGTGGCGGTGTTCCAGACCCGCTGGCGTGGTGGAGTGGTCAGGTGAAAGCCGCCCGGGTGACGAATCTTTTCATTAAAATTGGCGAACAAATCCGGGAACACCGCCTCGATCTTATCGCGGATCCGGTTGTAGTCGGCGGCATAGAAATCCCAGTTGATGCCGCAATCGGGCAAGGTGGTTTTAGCCATACCGCAGACGATGGCGACCTCCGACTTCAGATACTCGCTCGGCGGTGTAACGAGACCGGATGAGGCATGCACCATCGACATGCTGTCTTCGACGGTGATCGACTGATGTCCGCCAGCCTGCATGTCGAGATCGCTGCGCGCTAGACAGGGGAGGATCAGGGCCTGTTCGCCATGAACCAGATGGCCGCGATTGAGCTTGGTGTTGATGCCGACGGTCAGCCGCAATTGGCGCATCGCCGCCTCGGCCACCGTCCAGTCAGGTACGGCTCTGACGAAATTGCCGCCGTGCCCGATGAATATCTTGGCGCGCCCATCCACCATTGCCTGAACCGCGTTTACGACGTTGTGGCCATGTGCACGCGGCGGCTCAAAGCCGAACACCTTCCCGATCTGTTCCAGCAACGCGGGCTTTGGCTTTTCATCTATGCCCATCGTGCGATCGCCTTGCACATTCGAGTGGCCGCGCACCGGGCAGATCCCTGCGCCCGGTTTGCCGAAATTGCCGCGCAACAGCAACAAATTCACAATCTGCTGCACGTTTGCAGTGCCAAGGCGATGTTGGGTGATTCCCATACCGTAGACGAGGATAACGGCGCTTGCCCGCATATAGACGTCTGCTGCGCGCTGCAGCTGTTCGCTCGGCAGGCCGCATACCCGCAATATGTCTTCCCATGTTGTCTGGCGGAGATCGTTGGCAAACGCCTCAAAGCCATGGGTGTGTTGTGCGATAAAATCGAGATCAAGGACGGGTTCTGCATTGTCGCGAAGCGCCGCGTCATGTGCTTCCAGCACCAGCTTCATGACGCCCTTGAGGGCTGCGACGTCGCCGCCGACGCGGACCTGGCAATACTCGCTGGCGATTCTCGTTTCGCCAAAGGTCGCCATCTCAACCGGATCCTGCGGCGCCGCAAAGCGTTCGAGGGCGCGCTCGCGCAAGGGGTTGAACACAACGATCGGCACAATGCGGCGCGACGCCCGATGCAGCTCAGTCAGCATCCTCGGGCTATTGGTCCCCGGGTTCTGGCCGATGATAAAGATCGCGTCGGCATGTGCGAAATCGTCGAGCAGTACGGTCCCTTTGCCGATCCCAATGCTTTCCGGAAGGCCGACGCTGGTCGGCTCGTGGCACATATTCGAGCAATCCGGGAAATTGTTGGTGCCAAAGCGACGTGCGAAAAGCTGGTACATGAACGCGGCTTCGTTCGAAGTGCGTCCCGAGGTGTAGAACTCGGCCTCGTTCGGGTCGTTGAGCGCGTTGAGCTCGCGGCCGATCAAGGCGAACGCCTCATCCCAACTGACCGGCACATAATGATCAGTCGCGGGGTCGTAGCGCATCGGCTCCGTCAGACGCCCCTGCTCCTCCAACCAATGGTCACTTTCCTGTTCCAGCTGGTGGACAGTGTGGGACGCAAAGAATTCGCGCGTCACGCGGCGTTTGGTCAGTTCCCAGGTGACGGCCTTGGCGCCATTCTCGCAGAATTCGAATGAGCTTGTATGCCGCGGATCAGGCCAGGCGCAGCCGGGGCAGTCAAAGCCCTCCGGCTGGTTCATTGACAATAATGCTCTCGACCCCTTGAGCTCGACGCTCTGCTCGCGCAGCGCTCTCGCCGTCGCGTGCAACGCACCCCAGCCGCCGGCCGGCGCATTGTACGGTGCAAATGCCGGTTTCGCGGCGGCGTCATCGTCAGGACTGTTAGCCGGAGAAGAAGGGAAGGACGGCTCCTCGCTCATGATTTTTCACCCCTCATGGGCAGTCATCGGCATTAGCGCCAGAGATTTGTTCGGGCGAGATCGATCACTTTGTTAGCCCTGCCGCTCACTACGGCCTTTACCATGTTCTGAATGAAGGCCTCGTCCATCTGCCGCGGTCTTTGCCATGGTAGGGCCGTCTCCTTAGATCAGCGCCGGGCAGGTATCAAAGGAAGGATAGAGCAGTTGGCAGATTTGGCTAGTTATCTTTTAATTAATCCAAGTAAAATTTGGTAAAGCACTCCCGATCCCAAAGCACGCCAAGCGCACCGCGCTCGAAATTTGAAAACGCGTTTGTTCTGTCGCGACAGCCCCGGTCTGTCCAACCTGCACAGGGTTTACAAGTTCTCCGGTCAACCGGTCATTGTGGAGCACCCTAAGCGTAGCGCCAGGCGGGCTTGCTTGGGTCGACCAGTTTCAAATCGACCGGAGCAAGGCCAAAAATCCCGATTACAGCCGGCTCCTTTTCGCCTGCCCTGACGCCGTCGTAATGCGGCGTGTGGGCGACGCGCCTGACAAAGCCGCCGGCCGGCACCGGGACAGTAGCATTCGGATCGAATTTAGTGCCGCTGTTCACCCACCACGTGCCTGAAAGTACCAGACACAACCGGTCGGTCGCGTAGCGATGCGGCGCGCTCATATAGCCCGGGTACCATTTCATCAGCACCACGTATTCTCCGGGCTTGTCCAGCCCGCCGAACAATGTCGCCATTTCGGCGCTGTGCGGTGGTCCGGCGGTCCACGCCGTCCATCTGATCTGGTCGGGCAGAGTCACCTGAGTTTCGGCAGGGTTGATGGCTTCTGCGCGTCGGGCGGACAATCCAAGCGGTACTGCGGCGAGTAGCGAGGTAAGTAGAAGCTGGCGCCGGCCGGGCAACAGCAGAGCCTCTTCCGAGAGCATTCGATCCGTCATCTTGATCGCATCCAAAAGCTAGAGAGAAACCCGTGTAGCGATGACTTCCAGGAACAGCGCGTGAAATTTCGGATGCGCCGCCGGGCAAAACCCGTCACGAGATTGTCGTCGCGGATTGCCCCATTAGGCGGCGTCTCGACATATTACCTGTCTCCTGAGTGGAAGCTGGCCTAACCCCAGCGTCATTGTGCCGCTTCCAATACCGCGGTTTCGTGGCGCGGCGGCGGCGCCATGAACTCGGGGCCGACCGGGTCGGTAATCGTCTCGCGCAGGATGCGATCGATTTCGGCCTTGGCGGCGGCATCGAGCGACCATCCAAATACTTCTTCGACCGGCTGCAGGTGACCGGGATGGCGCGCCCCCCAGAGTGCGGCAGTGGCGCCTTGGTCGAGCAGCGAGCGCACGGCTAAGTGGATGACCCGCTTGCCGTAATGCTGCTCCGCGAATTGATCGAGCCGGCGAACCGCAGCAAGGTATTGCGAATAGCGCGGCGATTGGAATTTTGGGTCCGTCAATCGCAGATCGTCGCCTGAAAAATGCGCATCTTCGCGCAGCTTGCCGGACAACAGACCGCGGCACAGTGCGCCATAGGTCAGAGTCGCGAGGTCCGACTGTCGGCAATAGGGCAGGAGCTCGCCCTCGATCTCGCGCTCGAACAGATTGTAGGGCGGCTGCACGACGTGCAGTTTGGCGACGCCGCGAAAGCGTTCGATCTGATCAACCGAGAAATTGCTGACGCCAATAGCCCGGATCTTGCCCTGGTTGAACAGCGTCTGCATCGCTCCGGCGGTCTCCTCGATTGGCACTAGCGGGTCGGGCCAATGGACCTGATAGATATCGATGTAATCGGTCTTGAGACGCCGCAGCGAATCGGTCGCCTCGCGCAGGATCCGGTCGCGGCTGGCATTGCGGAAGACTTTGCCGCCCTTCCACTCAAGCCCGGTTTTGCTGGCAATGACGACGCGTGAACGCAGGCTGTGTTCGGCAACGGCGCGGCCGATGATTTCTTCGGAGCGGCCAAATCCATAAGCGGGCGCCGTGTCGATCAGATTGACCCCGCGTTCGACGGCAGCTCGGATCGTCTTGACAGACTCTTCGTCGTCCGTTCCGCCCCACATCCAGCCGCCGATCGCCCAGGTGCCGAGGCCGACGCGCGATACCGTCAGTGAGGTTTCGGGGATTGTCGCAAATTCCATAGTGATATTTGCTGTCATCTCATTCTCCAACATCCCGGCTGACCCGCCGACCTCACCGGGCATCTGGCTGGTCTTCGATTCCCGCTGCTTCGGCTGCGATCAGACCCAGAGCCGACCAGTCGAGTTCCGCATAACCGTGGGCCAGACCGGTAATCATCCGGTCGCGAACAACACTGACTGAAGGCATCGGGACGTTGGCCTTCTCCGCTTCCGCCAGAGCTAAACGAACATCCTTGAGCGCCAGTGGCAGCACAAAGCCCGCAGGCACGTAGTGCTGCATGACGATTTTAGCGCCGTACAGCTTATGGACCCGGCTGCCGAACATCGTCGAAGTCAGAATGTCGAGAACCGCTGCCGGATCGACACTGCGCTTGCGTATCAGAGCAAGCGTCTCTCCAAGCATTTCCAATGTGGTCGCCGCCATCGCATTGCCGACAATCTTGACCAGGTTGGCGCCCTCGGGGTCGCTTCCTACGACAAAGGTGCGTTGGCCGAGCAGTTCGAACAGCGGACGGCAGCGATCGGCCGCGGCACCGGCGCCAGCAGCTATGATGAATAGCTCGCGGGCCTTTGCCGCATCGGGGTTGCCGAACACCGGCGCCGCGACATAGCACTGGCCGCGTTTTTTATGAGCCTCGGCGAACTCGCGGGCCGCGGCGGTGCTGATCGTGCTCATTGAAAGGTGCACTGCATTTGGCTTCAGGCCCGCGGCCAACCCCTCTTCCCCGGTTTTGCCGAATACCGCCTCGCGGACTGCCTGATCGTCAGGCAGCATGCTGATGACGAACTCGCAGTCGAACAAATCGGCAATGGCGAATTTTGGCTCCAGGCCGAGAGCCTGGATTGCCGCCGCGCGCTCCGGATGACGACTATAGGCGATCACCCGGCAGCCGCCGGCTGCCAGATTGGCTGCCATGGCGCTGCCCATGCGACCGAGCCCGACAAAGCCGATGCTTCTGTCGAGCAGCTGGCACCGGCGACGCCCATCATTAGTGGCGAGATTCACGTCTCAAACTCCTTGCCTGCATTCCCAAGCGGTTGCGGAGCGTTGTCTTAGCGCTCCGCATTCCAAGCCATTGCGTCGAAGGCCTATTGGGGTGGCTGATCAATTCGCAGACTGCGCCGCAAGCTCACGTAAGTGAGAAGAGGCCCGCCACCCCGTTTACAGCGTGTTGGACACTCGGCGCAGCTCGCGGGAGGTCACCCTTGGGGTATCAATAGGTGTAGGGCGTCAAGCCTGGTCCGCCAGGGTTCGGACCGGGAACTCCCATGCTGTTTCCGCCGCTCGGGCTCGGCTGAGGCGGCAGCGGCTCAACTGCCATCGGGGCCGCTGACATCAGCGCTGGGGGCGGCGGAGCCGATGGATCGTACGACTGAATACGGGCAAGCTCCTCACGGTTGAGCTGTGCGGCCGTATTGCCGGTCAAAGCGGCGTCCTGGATCATGGCTTTGTGATGGACGCGTATTGCTTTCGCGTGCCTGGCGGCGTGATGTGCCGGCGGCATCGCCGAGGTCCATGCATACGCATGCATCGGCCTTGGCGGCACCTGATGATACGCGCCGCCGGGGGCGTCGTACGGGCTGGGAGCAGGGAATCCGCCCGGATTCGGACCCGGCAATCCCATTGTGTTCCCGCCATAGGTGGTCCCGCCTGCTACCTGCGCCCAAGCAGGTCCGGCAGTCGCGAGCGCCGCGGCAATCGCAACGCCGTTCAATAGATACCTCATATTCATGATTCTGCTCCAATCGTCCTTGTCAGGCACGCCATTGCGCCCGATCTCGATGCTCTCGTATGTGTTATTGGTCACCAGCCGCAACAGGCGCGCTGCGGGTTAATTCTAGTAAATTCAATGCCGCTCCAAACAGCTGCGGCAGCCTTATGGTCGAGCGGTGCGAGCGGTGGTTTGCGGATAAATCGCTCTCTCCTGCCCGATCCCTTGGATGCGGACGCTCAGTTCGAGAACACCGCGGCGCCGGCAGTGGCGACTGTTTGGTCCTGATCCCCATCGCCGCCGCTGGCCCCAATCGCGCCAATCACCGCGCCGCCACGCCGCAATGGAATACCGCCGGCGAAGATCATTACGCGCCCGTGATTGGACGCGTGGATGCCAAAGTACTGCTGGCCCGGCTGGCTGTTTTTGGCGAGCTGCGCGGTCTCTATGTCGAAAGCGCGCGCGGTGAACGCCTTGTTGATCGAGATATCGATGCTGCCAATCCAAGCACCATCCATTCGCACATGGCTGACGAGATTGCCGCCGGCATCGACGACGGCGATGTTCATCGGCTGAGCGATTTCGTGCGCCTTGGTTTCCGCAGCGGCAATTGCGCGCCGCGCATCAGTGAGGCTAATCACGATATTGTTCTCCAATTCTAGTGGTGAAAACTCAACACTTGGTACCGACGCTTGTCACCGAGATTGCTTCGCTGCGCTCGCAATGACGTCGTAAATGGCTGTCATTGCGAGGAGTGGAGCGACGAAGCAATCTCGCGCCGGCCACCAACGGCGGGAATCATATGTCCTCTCTGAGCGCTAACGGGTATTGGGCACCAGTCCGTGCGGGTCGAGCACAAATTTGTTTGGGACCCCGGCATCGAAATTCCGGTAGCCCTCGGGGGCTTGGTCGAGGGGGATGACCTTGACATTGACGATCTCGCCAATCGGAAGCCGGTCCCACAGGATTGCCTGCATCAGCTGCCGGTTGTACTTCAGCACCGGGGTCTGCCCGGTGTGGAAGCTGTGCGACTTCGCCCACCCAAGGCCAAAGCGGAGGCTCAGCATGCCTTGCCGCGCAGCCTTCTCCTTGGCGCCCGGGTCCGCGGTTACGTACAGGCCGGGAATGCCGATCGAACCGGCGGGCCGAGTGATCTCCATCAGGTCATTTAGCACGACGGCCGGCGCCTCGATGACGTGACCATCCGATCCCTGACTTTTTGCTTCGAAGCCGACGCAATCGATGGCGGAATCGACCTCCGGCACCCCCAGCACATCTGCGACGAGCTCGCCCAAGCGGTCGTGTCCGGAAAGATCGATCGGCTCGAACCCGACTTTCTTGGCGTGGGCGAGACGTTCCCGGTTCATGTCACCGACCAGCACCACCGCGGCACCCAGAATGCGCGCCGCGGCGGCCGCAGCGAGACCGACCGGCCCCGCTCCGGCGACATACACGGTCGAACCGACCCCGACCTTTGCCGTGACCGCACCATGAAATCCGGTCGGCAGGATGTCGGTTAGGCAAGTCAGATCGCGGATCTTTTCGAGAGCCTGGGCCTTGTCCGGGAATTTCAGACAGTTGAAGTCGGCGTATGGCACCATGACGTATTCGGCCTGACCGCCGATCCAGCCGCCCAAATCGACATAACCGTAAGCGCCGCCGGCGCGCTCGGGGTTGACGTTCAAGCAGACGTCGGTATGGCCCTCGCGACAGGTGCGGCAACGACCGCAAGCCACATTGAACGGAACCGAGACGAGATCCCCGACGCGAAGGTACTCGACGTCAGAGCCAGTCTCGATGATCTCGCCAGTGATCTCATGACCCAGCACCATGCCGGCCGGCGCCGTCGTCCGGCCACGCACCATGTGCTGGTCGGAACCGCAAATATTTGTCGCAACGATCTTTAAGATGACCCCGTGCTCGATTGGGTTTCCTTCGGGATTGTGAAAGGTCGGAAAGTCGATGTTCCGAACCTCGACCTTGCCGGCTTCGAGATAAACGACACCGCGATTGGAAGGCATCTAAGCTACTCCTTCAATTGGAAGGGCGAAACGAGACAAGCGTCGTCTCGGCCGTGTTGCGCTTGGTAACGTTCTAGGCTTTCAATAGCTGCGGATTGACCGGCAGGGCCCGGATGCGTTTGCCGGTTGCGGCGTAGATCGCATTGCAGATCGCCGGCCCGATGGGCGGCACGCCAGGCTCGCCGACACCGCTCGGCAAATGATCGTTTTCGACGAAGTGGACGTGGGTCTCCGGCGTGACGTCGATGCGCGCCACCAGGTAATCGGTGTAATTGCTCTGCTGCGTCCGTCCTTGTTTGAAGGTGATGTCGCTGTAGAGCGTATTGCCGATGGCCATGATCGCGGCACCCTCCATTTGCGTGCGCACGCGATCGGGGTTGACGATCGTGCCGCAGTCGATCGCCAAGTCGAGCCTCGGTATAGTAACTTGGCCGTCATTGCCGACCGCGACATGCGCGACGGCCGCCACATAGGCCAGAAAGCTGCGATGCACCGCGACACCACGACCTTGCCTCGGCGGCAATTTCTCGCCCCAATTGCTGTTCTCCACGGCGAGATCGAGCACGCCGCGTAACCGTCCGGTGTCGATCGGGTATTGATCGGCGATTTTCGGCGCAAGCTGGATGACCCCGTAATTCGGATAGTCGATCAGGACGCCGAGCGCTTTTAAATCGAGGTTGCGCGGCGGTCCAATCAGCTCGCGCAAATACTCGACCGGGTCCTTTCCCGCCGCCGCCGCGAGCTCGTCGGCAAACGAGCAGACGGCGAAGGCATGCGGGATATTGCAGACCGAGCGGTACCAGCCGATGCGCACATGGTTGGCCGCGGCGCCGTTCTCGCAGCGCACATTGGGAATATTATAGGGCATATCGACAAGGCCCTGACCCAGCGAGCCGGCACTGCCGTAAACGGTATCCGGCTGGAATGTTGCCTCGATCGGAGGAAAAGCGGTGCGGTGCAGCCATGCGCTGGTACGGCCGTCTTGATCGAGCGCCGCTTCCAGGTGCTGGGCGCAGGTCGCCTGATAAAAATCGTGCTCAATGTCGTCTTCACGCGTCCAGGTCACTTTGATCGGAGCGCCGTGGGCACGCGACAGCAGTGCTGCTTCGGCGACATAGTCCGGCATCGATTTGCGGCCAAAGCCGCCGCCGAGCAGGGTCACATTGACGGTGACGTCGATCTCATTGATGCCGAGGACCTGGGCCACGGTCTGGCGCACCTGCGCCGGGGCCTGTGTCGGCGACCAGGTCTCGCAGACGCCTGCGACCCAATGCGCGACGGCATTGGGCACTTCCATCTGGGCGTGTGCGAAATAAGGGACAAAATAGTCGGCGGACACACGCTTGGTGGCTGACGCGATCGCACCGTCGACATCACCGTAGTTTCGCACGACTTTGCCCGGCTCCTTGGCCGTCGCTTCGAGCTCGGCACGGTAGACCGTGCTGTCGTGGCCGGCATCGGGCCCGTAATCCCACTCGATCTTGAGCTGTTGGCGGCCCTGCTGCGCCGACCACGTGTTGTCGGCAATAACTGCGATGCCGCCCAATGGCTTGAAGCCCGACGGCACCGGTGTTGCCGGAATCTCGAGGACGCGCTCGACACCAGCGACCGACAACGCATCTTTGGGGTCGTAGGACCTGACCTTGCCGCCGTAAACCGGGCAGCGCTCGATCGAGGCGTATTTCATGCCCGGAACGACGACATCGATGCCGTAGATTGCCCGGCCGCGGACGATATCCTTCAGATCGACAATCGGGTGCGGTTTGCCGATATACCGCCAGTCCTTGCGGTCCTTCAGCCGCACCTGGTCCGCCGCCGGCACCGGCAGCGCTGCGGCGAGCTTGGCGAGGTCGCCAAACGAAAGCTTGTGCCCGCTGGAGGCGTGCACCACGAAACCGTTTTGCGCCCGGCATTCGCCGACCGGAACGTTCCAGGTCTGAGCTGCTGCGGTTTCGAGCATTTGACGTGCGGTCGCGCCAGCCACCCGCATCGGCCCAAAGAACTCCCACGTGCTGCGTGAGCCGTCGGTATCCTGGTTGCCGTATTTCGGGTTGCCTTGCGCCTGGACCACCTTGACACGGTTCCAGTCGGCGTCAAGCTCATCGGCCAGCACCAAAGGCAAATCGGTCTTGATGCCGGTGCCCATTTCGGAGCGGCTCGCGACAATGGTCACGAGACCTGTCTCGTCGATCGAGACAAAGGCATTGGGCTCAAACGTCGGTGTTTGCGCGGCTTCGGCGAAGGGAAGCTTGCGGAACCCGACATGGAAACCGAGAACGAGCCCGGAAACGGCGGCGGCTCCTTTGAACAGGTCGCGCCGGCTGACATTGGTAATCGCGGTCATTACACGCCCTCCGCCGCCGATTTTATTGCGTGCCGGATGTGCTGATAAGTTCCGCAGCGGCAGATGTTGCCGGACATCGCATCGATAATCTGCTGATCGCTCGGCTTCGGCGTCTGCTTGAGCAGTGCCGCGGCCTGCATGATCTGGCCCGCCTGGCAATAGCCGCACTGTGGCACGTTGTGCGCCTCCCAGGCGCGCTGCACCGGATGCGTGCCGTCGCCACTGAGGCCCTCGATGGTGACGATCTCGTGCCCCTGGGCATCGGCAAGAGTCGTTATGCAGGACCGTATCGCCTGGCCATCCAGATGAACCGTGCACGCGCCACAAGCGCCGACGCCGCAGCCGTATTTAGTTCCGGTAAGGCCGACGATGTCGCGAATGGCCCACAAAAGCGGCATCTGCGAGTCGGCGTCGACGGTGTGCTCGACGCCATTGATCTTGATCTGCGGCATGGGATTCTCTCAAGGTGATGCTATCGGATCCAGCTCATTTCTTGAGCGTATTGAGATAGGCAATGACATTCTGCCGATCGGCCTTATTGGGCAGATTGACAAACATCATCGTGCCGGGAATGAACCCGCTAGGGTTGGCGAGAAACTTGTCGAGGTTGGCGTCAGTCCAGGTGAGACCCGCACTCTTCATGGCGGCCGAAAAGTGAAACCCGGGAACCGTGCCGCTTTTGCTGCCAGCAACGTCGGCAAGCGAGGGCCCGATCTTGTTCTCGCCGGCTTTTACCGAATGGCACACGGCGCAGTGGGCGACAAAGACAGTCTCGCCGGCGCTCGGATTGCCCGCTGCCCATCCCGTCGAGCAACCGAGAAGGACGGCTAGCAAACCGACAGTGGCCATTCCAAATCGTAACTGCGGCATTCTGCGCCTCTTGCAGCGGCTGACCTGACCGCCAATCGATGGTTCAACGGGTAATCGCTTGTTTTCCGTAGCGCAGAAGCGACATGGCATTGCACTCCGCATTCCCATCAACTGCGTCAGAAGTCTATTGTACCGCTGAGCGACGCACAGTGTCCGGGGCGCCATGAGCCGCCCCCGAGATATCCGCCAGGCTCCCAAACATATCCCGGCGCGCACTGTTCAGCACCGCGGTTGCCAGCCTGAAAATTTGTGGCCGACGGGTCGGTCTGCGGCAGTGATTGCGCTCCAGCCGAAAGCGGGCTCGCCATCGCAATGAGGGCGCCCGTCAAATAGAGAGCGTGCAATCTCATTTTACTTCTCCTACGCATCTGAGATGTCTGTGCACCCAGTCAAGAGCAGGGTTTCATCGAGATAGTTAGGTTGTCGACGCTCGTCGCCGAGTTAAGCCGGGTAAAAACCAGTGAAACAGTGTCCGACATGCCAATAGTTGAATGGGATAATTTCGCCGCGGGTTTAGCTCAAATAAAGCGAGCCAGAGCTGGCTTGGGTAAGACCAGCGTCAGTCGGCGTTCAAGTTAGCTTTTGAGCGCCAGCACCCCGGTGGTGCAGGGATTGAAGATTGATCGGAGTCTTGCCTACGGCGACGCCGGTCTCTCAGTTCCATTAGGAAAGCGACCGCGGCGAGCGCCGTGGGCAGAGCTAAAGACGAGAAGCCAGCGGCAGCTTCAAAAGCGGCGCCAATCATGCACCCTACTGTGAAGCCGACAATCACCGGCAATGTCCGTATCGCGCGGGTGCGCGCCTGGGCGGCTTTGGCATGGTCGCGGCCAACCAACACCTCGCCAAGGTCGAGCATGAAATGGGTGACGTTCGTCGTCATCACCGCAGTGGTTGGCGTGTTCGTCAGCGAAATCTGCACGAGCGCGTTCTGCACCGCCATCGCCGCGACGCCGGACATACCCGCAATGACCGCGAGTATTGCGTCGGCGTCTTCCCATGGACCTGCCGCAACGCAGATCAAGAGAAAGGCAACAAGAAAGAGCAGCTGCAGCAACAGCAACGGTACCAAGGTCGGAACGCCACTCTTTTCGAGGACGCCTGCAAGCAGGCGCGTCAGAAATAACATCAGCATGAAGACCGGGACGGACAGAACGTAAGAGAATATCGTCGGGTCGCCGGCGACGACATGAGCGGCTAAAACCACCAGATTGCCGGTAATGTGGGCTGTAAAGAGCCCGTTAAGACCGAGAAAGCCGATGACGTCTGTGGATCCGGCAGTCAGGCTCAGAACAAACGGGAGGGCCGAGGTCGCCGGTGCCGCTGCCGCGGAGGGGATGCGCGGCCATCCAGTCTGGGTCGAAGGCTTGAACAAACCGCCGTTTACCGATCTCGGACCAGCGCGTCGAAGGTGCCGCACCGGCAGGATGCTTAAACGACGGCGAGAACGAGAGCTATGGTCACCGCCCAACAGGCGAGCGAGAGCACGCCAATCCCGAAGATTGCGGCACGCGGCGACAGCCGCTCTGTGCCCGGCATTGCTGGCGTTGGAGCCGCCAGCGAGGTCGAAATCAGCGGATATGGCTCTGTCGACATTGTCCGATCGCTTTTCTGGCAACCGCTGAAATATGCGGCCGGTCCTGATGCGAGGGCCGGCCGCCAGTAAACCCGGTGCGGGAGGAGGATCACCGGGTCAGGTGACCGGAGGTGACAACTGGCTGTCGCGAACCGTCCTTCTGGAGAATAGGTAGAGGCCGGAAGATAACCATTGTCGTAAATATAGGGTGGATCGCGGAGCGACCGAGTAAACTGCGGTGAGAACCGGTAAATTGTGCTGAAAATGCGTTAGCCTTTGGTCAAGGTACTGTCGGGGCTGAAGCTGGCTCAATGCCAAGAGCCCGCAATGGACCCCAATAAATGGCGCACTGGCGGTGAGCGTAGACGGCATGCGATTTTTTGGCAGCATCGGCTGGAATGGGCATGATCTTGATTGACGCAGCGATGCCGCGGAGCGCTCGTTCGACGGCTACAGCATAATTGCGGCCGTCATCGTCATTATCGGGCCAAAGATGAGGGTCTCGGCCGGTGCGCGCGCCTGCCAATCGGCTTTTGCGGGCGCCAGACGTCCGGCGACCGACGCGAACTCCGCGAGTGGCTTATGCTGCGACCGACGCATCGATGCGCGCGATCAGATCGGCGGTTAGCGGCCCGGCCTCGGCTGCGGCGACGCATTCGGCCAGTTCGGCGCGGTTCTTGACGCCGAGCACCAGCGTATCGACGCCGAGCGACAGCGCGTAGCGGTGGGCGAGGGCGGCCGGGCTCGTGCCCAGCTCCGCCGCCAGTCGGCGAAACCCGGCGGCCCTGTTATAATCGCGGATTTCGGGGTGATCGGGCGGCAACGGCCGATCGAGCGCGCTCGTCAACGCCCCTGCTTGCACCGCGCGAATGCCCATGACCCCGACCCCATTCGCCCGAGCCGCAGCGATAACTTCGCGCGGCTTTGCCGGGCCGTCGAAAAACTTCAATCCGCCCGGCGAGTCGAGCAGATTGGCGATGCACTGCATCGCCGCCGGTTTCGGGGTTTCGCCGAGCACCCGATTGATCGTGTCGGGATGGCCGATGCCGGTCAGCCCCCAGGCGCCGATCGATCCCTCGCCAACCAGCTTTTCGAAGACCGGGCGGACATGCGCGGCAAAGGTGTCGTAGAGGGTCATGCGGGCGGCGGCGTCGGGCCAGCACGAACGATGGACCGAATCGGGCACAATGTTCGAATGCAAAAAGAACAAATCGAGATGATCAAGGCACAAACGCTGCAAACTACCGGCGATCGATCGCCGCAAGGTCGGCTCGATTTCGGCGGGTGGCAACTCGCCGAGGTTGCATTTGCTGGTGACCCGCACGCCTGGCGGCAGCTTGCCGCCAAACGCCGCGCCGACGACTTCCTCGGCTTTGCCATCGCCATAACGCGGCGCCAGATCGAGGAGGTCGATACCGGCATCGACCGCAGCGTGCACGGTCGCGACGCATTCCTCAAAGGTGGTGGCACCCCACACTTGGCCGAGCCCGCCGCCACCCAAAGTCAGCGCCGATACCGGCCACAGGTTTCCTAAACGATGCCGCTCCATCCCCGTTCTCCTTCGATACCGCCGATTGGCTTTGGCGATCTTATCGTTTCGATGCCGCTGACGCAGCGCCCATCGCCTTGACAGCGTTGGCACTCGCCGCCTTAAATGCCGCCGGGCGGGAACGGGCGCGTAGCTCAGCGGGAGAGCACACCCTTCACACGGGTGGGGTCACAGGTTCAATCCCTGTCGCGCCCACCACTTTTCGGCTCGGCTAACAAAACGGGGTGACAAAGACGGGGAGGGCAGGGACCAGCGCCGGACGTCGGTGGCTAGCGCGGGGGCTGGGCTAAAGATAAGTTGGCTACTCCTCCACCCAGTTTCTCGCGGGCTTCGTTGAGTGCATGCAGACTGGCCAATATTTCTGCTGGACGTCGCGTCGCCACACCAACAAGCAATGCCTCGATAAAGCCCAGCGTGGCGGTATGCATGCTGAGCATCTCCGCCCGCCCGCGCGGTACGGGCAGGACGAAATCCACCCGGCTCCGCAACTTTTCGGCGAGGCTGTCGGTTATCAGAAACGATCGCAGATGCAGCCGGGCGATTTCGTCCAGGAGCGCGGCGAGTTCGGCATAAACGCGGCCATAGGCCAAAATGATGACCAGATCGCCCTCTCGCAGGCGCCGCAAATCGTCCGCGAACAGAATGCCGGTGTTTGCGAGAGCCTCAGCGATCAACCCGAACCTACCCAGCTGTATGACAAGGTAATCGGCAATCGCGCTAGATGGCCCAAGACCAAAAACAAGGACGCGTGCGGCGTTGGCAACGGCGTCCACAGCCTTCTCGAACAAGTCCGGAGTGATATTCCGACGCAGGCCGTCCAGAGACCCCTCGTGGATCTCCAGAGTCATGTTAAACGCCGCGAAGAGATCGTCGCCGACTTCGCCTAGCGTTCGGCTAAGTCGCTCGGCCGGAGATAACGAAGTTCGGAGCTCGTTCGCAAGCGCCCGCCGGAGTTCATCTAGACCGGAAAAGCCGAGCGCGCGCGTTGCTCGTACGACGGTCGCGTCACTGGTCTCGGCCTTGGCTGCGAGTGCAGCAGCAGAGCTGATCAGCACTTCCTCCCGATTGCCCTGAAAATAGCGCGCGACGCGCCGCTCGGCCGGGCTCATCTCTGCCGCCCGCAGTGCAACTCTTTCATCAAAGGTTGGGACCGCTGCTGCTCTTTGACGCATGTCGTATTCGCAACGTTATGAGAAAGATGTATGTAGTATATGCTACATACGACATACATCGCTGGCCTCCACGGGTCTGTGCGCATTTTGACAGAAGCATTCTCGGCTGTCTCGTCATCGAGACAGCAATATCGAGACAGCAATATCGAGACGGCAATCCGCCAAACCTAGTGAGGTCGTGCAATGGATGATGCTCTTAAGGCACAAGCCCTCAGTAAGGTGCCGGAGGTCACGCTTGCATTCTGGATCATCAAGATCGCCGCAACCACGTTGGGAGAGACCGGCGGCGACTCTGGTGACGATGACACTGTTGCACGCCGATACCAATGCTCATAACGGCGGTTATCTCATCGGGACCGCACTGTTCTTTTTCGTGCTGGTGGCACTCGTCATCTGGCAGATCGCAGCCAGGAGGTTCCATCCGCTCCTCTACTGGGCGACGATCGTCGCCTCGACCACCTTCGGCACGACAATGGCCGATTTTGCCGATCGCTCGTTGGGCATCGGCTACACCGGCGGCTCGACCCTGCTGTTCTGCTGTCTGATGGTCGTGCTCGGCCTCTGGTACTGGTCCGAAGGCACGATCTCAGTCGACACCGTGAGCACCCCGAGGGTCGAAGCCTTTTACTGGGCGGCGATCACCTTTTCCCAGACGCTCGGCACGGCGCTCGGCGACTGGCTGGCCGACACCGGCGGCCTTGGCTATGAGGGCGGCGCGCTCGTCTTCGGGGCCGGGCTTGCAGTGATCGCCGGCCTGTACTTTTGGAGCAATGTGTCGCGGGTGCTGCTGTTTTGGGCCGCCTTTATCTTGACGCGGCCGCTCGGCGCTACCCTCGGCGACTTCCTCGACAAACCCAGAACCCACGGTGGGCTCGCGCTGAGCCGGCCGCTCGCCTCGGCCGTAATCGCCGCCTTTATCATCTTGTGCTTGTTTGTGCTCCCGCAACGCGCCGGTCGGCATCCGACAGCAACAAACGCCGCTTAAGCCAGTCACAGCTAAGCCCACCTAACCGGCCCGGTTTTGAGGTTTTTGACGAGGGCGGCTGATCGTTTTCGGCTTAAGTTGTCCCTAAGCAGACCTTGGTTTTGCGAGAGGGAGCGTCAAGCTGACCCGGTGGCGATCAAGACCTCCAGGCTCATTGTGAGAGGTCGGGTTCGAGCCCGACCGAGAGCCGCGACCAGCGGCCGATGTAGCGGTCGTAGGCCTCCAAATCCGCCGCCCGCCCCGCTGCGACACGCAACCCGGGCGCAAAACTGCTGCTCACGACGCCACCCTGGCCTCGTTCCCACGCATTGATCATGGACGATTATCGCTCGGTGCACGACATTTGTTAGCGTTCCCGGCGCAGATCTTGGCGCTGATTTTGCGGGAATTGGTCAGTCCGAAAGGGAGGACGAGCGATGCGCGACCGGAAGATGCACCTGTTGGCTTACGTCAAAACCGGCCCGACGGCGCAGCTCGCCGGGGCATGGCGCCATCCGGAGGCCGATCTCGACGATATTTTCAGCCCCGAGCGCTATGAGCACATGGCGCGGGTGCTCGAAGCGGCTCGGTTCGACGGATGCTTTTTCGCCGACACGCTGGGCCTTCCCGACATCTACAAGGGCAGCTTCGATACCTACCTGCGCGAGGGCGGCCAGCTTTCCTATCTCGACCCCATGATGGTGCTGCCGGTGATGGCGCGGGCGACAAATCATCTGGGGCTCGGCGCGACGCTATCGACGACTTTCTTTAATCCCTATCACTTGGCCCGCATGTTGGCCTCGCTTGATCACCTGTCGCGGGGTCGCGCCTGCTGGAACATCGTCACATCGACGATGGATTTCGAGGCGCGCAACTTCGGCCTCGGCGCGCTCCCGGCAAAAGATTTGCGCTACGATCGGGCGGACGAAGTCGTCGAGGCGTGCTGCGCCTTGTGGGACTGCTGGCAGGACGATGCCCTAGTCATGGACAAGGCGAGCGGCCTGTTCATCGATCCCACAAAGGTGCGTTATGCCGATTACGAGGGTCGTCATGTGCGCACCCGCGGTCCGTTGACGGTGCCGCGCAGTCCGCAAGGGCGGCCGGTGCTGATGCAAGCCGGCGCTTCACCGCGCGGCCGCGACTTTGCCGCGCGCTGGGCCGAGGCGATCTTCTGTTCGTCGGGCAGCAAGAAGGACGCCATCGAATTCTATGCCGACATCAAGACGCGCATGGCTCGGTTCGGCCGCGTTCCGGGTGACTGCACGATCTGCACTTCGATGACCATCGTCCTCGGCGAGACCGAGGCGATCGCGCGGGAGAAGGCGGAATACCTGTTGTCGCTGGTGCCGCTCGAAATGGTGCTGGCCACCAATTCGGCGATGCTCGGCGCCGATCTCAGCACCACCGGGAATGAGGAGGAGCTGGCCCGCAATAAGGGTCACCAAGGGCACGGCGGCCTGGAGGAGCGCATCCGCCAAACGATGCGGGCAGAGGGCATCACCTTCGCCGAAGCGATACGCAGGCCGCGCAACCTTATCGTCGGCACGCCCGCGACGATCGCCGATTACATGCAGGATTTATTCGAAGCGGAAGCCTGTGACGGCTTTGTCCTGACGCCGACGATCTCGCCCGCCATGTGGGAGGAATTCGCCCGCATGCTGACGCCCGAACTGCAGCGGCGGGGTCTGCTGCGCATCGATTATGAGGGCGCCACGATGCGGGAGAACCTGAGGAGCTGACCACGGCGCTCGGCCCACCTGGGTCAGGGTCAGGCGAAACCGCGCCATCACGCCAGTCAACCGTAATCGAGAATCCGACCGCGGTCGCATCGCCGGGCGCGACGGAACCGTCTGCACGAGATCGGCGCTATTCCTGGTCGAGCGCAAGCCGCAATCGTTGCTCCACAGCCGGTGAACGCAGGAGTTGCAGTGGGATCGACGCCTCTTTGACAGGCCAAGATCCGCCCACGCTGCCCTTCCCACGCAGCCGACCAAATTCGAGCTCGTCGCCACCACGTCCAGGGCTCTGATCCGCCAGGCATTAAGTCGGCTGTCGATTGCCAGATCGTCTGATGCTAAATCCTCTGACGGGCGCCTATGAAAGTGCGCGCGACAGCGGAGAGCCAAAAACATGACAGCTGCCGGAGCAACCGACTTCGACATTGCCACGTTGCGGGCCCGACGCACCAACAAATGGCACAAGTTTCCACCTGACGTACTGCCGGCTTGGGTCGCCGATATGGATTTTGGCGTCGCGCCCTCGATCACCAGCGCTCTGACGCGCCTGACACAGAACCAGGAATATGGCTACGCCGCGCGCGAGGGCATGCTGGCCGAGGCCTTTGTCCGCCGCATGGAGCAGCGCTTCGGCTGGGACACGGATCCCGCCGACACACTCGCAGTCGGCGATCTGGTGCAGGCCAGCTTCTCCTCGGTCATGGCGTTCAGCGAGCCGGGGGACGCAGTTCTGTTGCAGCTTCCCTCCTATCCGCCCTTCATGCGCGCGATCGAGGACACGGGCCGTCGCCTGATCGCCAACCCGATGCGCGACGACGGCACGCGGTGGGTGCTCGACCTCGCCGCGTACGAGGCGGCCCCCGATCGGCGCACGCGCATGCTGATATTCTGCCACCCGCAGAACCCCACCGGGCGGGCCTACAGCCGGGCGGAACTGGAGGCGGTGGCGGCATTCGCGATCCGTCATGATCTGGTAATGGTATCCGACGAGATTCATGCGGATATCGTCTATCCCGGCAACACCCATATTCCGCTGGCGTCGCTGCATCCGGAGATCGCCGCCCGCACCATTACCATCACTTCGGCGACCAAGAGCTTCAACATCCCGGCATTGCGCTGCGCTGTCATGCATTTTGGTAGCCCAGAACTGAAGGAGCGCTTTGGACGCCGCATCCCGTCACGATTGCTCGGTTCACCAGGTGTGACGGGTGTCGATGCCACCGTCGCGGCCTGGGATGAGGGACAGAACTGGCTTGACGAGATTCTCGCTCAGTTGCGCGCGAACCGCGATTGGCTTGCGCACACTATCGAAGCCGACCTTCCGGGCGTGACCATGCGAGTGCCCGAGGCGACGTATCTGGCCTGGCTCGACTGTCGTGCCCTGGACCTGCCGTGCTCCGCTGGGGAGTTCTTCCTGGATCATGCCAGGGTCGGGCTGAATTTTGGCGGGACGTTTGGGGCGGAATACACTGGCTTCGCGCGGCTGAATTTCGCGACGCCGGCGCCGATTCTGAGGCAGATTGTGACGCGAATGGTGGAGTCGGTGCAGAGACGGTGAGGAGACGTTAGCCGCGGGTGGCGTGGCGGGCTGTCCGTTCTGCGGCTGCCGTCCAAGCAGAGGAATGCGTTGACGATCACACGCGCCTCATTTCCGAGTGGGAGTATTCTACTCGACCCAGGAACTCTGGTGAGCAGCAGGGATAGAGATTTTTGTCCGACCCGCGGCCGTGGCTTCAACGATGACAACTTCGGAACACCTCGGCACGGCTTCGGATCTACACCGAGGTATTCAGCACCATCTCTGCCGCCTTTTCACCGATCATGATCGACGGCGCATTCGTATTGCCCGATGTCAGCGTCGGCATGATCGAGGCGTCGGCGACCCGCAGGCCCGCAATGCCATGGACCCGAAGCTGGGCGTCGACGACTGCCATCGGGTCGGACCCCATCTTGCAGGTGCCCACCGGGTGATAGGTGGTTTCTGCCGCCTTCTTCACCCAGTCGAGGATTTCGCCGTCGGTGGTCCGATCGACCCCCGGCGCGATTTCGCTCACCTGAAAGGGGGTCATCGCGGGGGCGGTCATGATCGCGCGGGCGATGCGGACGGCGCGCACCGTCACCTCCGCGTCGGGCGGCGACGACAGAAAATTGAAATTGATCGCCGGCGGTTGGCGCGGATCGGCGGCGGTGATGTGAACATGTCCCTTGCTCTCCGGGCGCATCGCGTGAGCATAAAGGGTCAGACCTGACCGCCGCGATATCCTCGGGCCTCGCGGGCTGGGTTCGGTCAGCATCGGGATCCAACCCAGCATCAGATCCGGCGCCTCCAGGCCCTCGCGCGAGCGTACGAACGCGCGGATCGGGGCGCCTGTCATCGCCAGCATGCCCTGCCGCCACAGCGCGTAGCGCACCACCTGGTGCGCTAGACCGAGGCCACGCCCCCGGTCGTTGAAGGTGATGCCTTTTTTAGCGACCAGCCAGCGGGTACGCGGAACGTAATGATCGCGCAGGTTCTCGCCGACACCGGGCAGCTCATGGCGCACCTCGATGCCGAGTTTGCGCAAGCGTTCGGGCTGGCCGATGCCGGATAACTCCAGCAATTGCGGCGAGTTGAACGCGCCAGCGCTAACCACGACCTCACGCAACGCGCAGGCCTCGCGCGAATTGCCTGCGACGGAGTAGCTGACGCCGGCGCAGCGCTTCCCGTCGAGCATTAGCCCTTCGGTCAAAGCCTCGGTTTCAATACGCAGGTTCCGGCGGTTGCGGACCGGATCGAGATAGCACCGCGCCGTACTCATGCGGCGGCCGCCGGCGATCGTCGCCTGACTCATCGCGATTCCGTCTTGGCTGGCGCCGTTGTAGTCCGGGTTGTACCGGATGCCGACCTGCGCCGCCGCGTTGATAATAGTCGCAAAAAGCCGGTCGCGCGGCTCGGGGTTGGTGACGCGCAACGGGCCCTCGCGGCCGCGAAACGCATCGTCGCCCTCGCCGGCATAGCTTTCCATGCGCTTGAAGAAAGGCAGGACTTCTGTGTAGCTCCAGCCGCGGTTGCCCATCTGTGCCCAGGTATCAAAGTCCTGGGCTTGGCCGCGGACAAACACCATTCCGTTGATCGAGCTGGAACCACCGAGCAGTTTGCCACGTGGCACCGGTAGCCGGCGGCCGTTTGTGCTCGGCTCGGGCTCGGAGGAATAGAGCCAGTTGGCGGCGGGATTGGTGATCAGCCGGGCCATTCCGATCGGGATAGAAGACCAGGGATGGCTCGCCCGCCCGGCTTCGAGCAACAACACCTTGTTGCGCGGATCTGACGACAGCCGGTTTGCAACGGCAGCGCCGGCCGATCCGGCGCCGACAACAATGTAATCGTAGGCTTGCATGTCCTCTTGGCCCGTCCTCAGCTTGCGACGCCCCCTGATCAGGCACTATGCCAAGGCGCGATCAAGCACGCCAATGCTTGCCACAACGCCCCAACGAAGGCCTTTTCCTCGCTCCGCTCCTGTAGTGGAGTGCGATCTGCCATCCCATCCAAGACCCGCTGAGCGCGGGTTTGTTGTTCCTCCCTCTAACGCTGGCGCTGGCAATCGGAACGCGGAGCGGGGCGGGGAGCTGCGCGCCGTCACGATCGAACTAGGGGAATCGACCCACAACTGACCCTCAGCCTTCGCGCCCGGAACCGCTCTTCCTGCCCCTAAACGGGACCTTCACAGCGGAATGGAGCAACAGGCTAATTTGGTGGAATTCGGCCCTTCGCCCAGCGAACGCCAAAATTGAGGGACGCGTAGCAAACGCTAGGACACCAATGAATCGAAGAGGGCTGTCGCGCTTGAGGTCGGCCGTGTCGAAACCTTGGCGAACCGGTCGTAGACCCGCTGGAAGAGCGCCGAGGCATCAGCGAAACCGCCTTGATCGCACAGAACCGGTAAGCCTCGTGGCGGCGCAGTTCACATCGCGATCAGCCTGCGGGCTCGCGGGCGCTGATCGCTGAGGGATGGCGCGCGAGCGCCGTGATGTTGATGTGCATGAAAGGAAACAGCGGCAGCGACGACAAAATCGCGTGCAGTTCGTCGTGATCGTCGACATCGAACACACTGATGTTCGCATAGCAGCCGGCGACGCGCCACAGTTGCAACCACTTGCCCGCACGTTGCAGGTCCTGGGCGCGCGCCTTCTCATCGGCCTTCAGGCGCTCGAACCGGTCCTGGTCGATGGCGTAGGGAACATTCACATCCATTCGCACGCAATAGAGCAAGGTCGTCTCCTCAACGCCGGGCGTAATGGCGCAGCTTATCATGATCGAGGGTGACACCGAGGCCCGAGCCGGCGGACAGATGGACCCGGAAATCCGTGAAATGCAGCGGCTCTTGGACCAGATCGTCGACGAGAATCTGCGGGCCGAAATGCTCGCAGCCCCAGGAAAGCTCGCGCAGCCCGGAAAGACCTGCAGATGTGCGGCGGCACCGATCGAGCTTTCCAATAGGCAACCACCATAGAGACCGATCCCAGCCGCCTCGGCCACCGCAGCAACATTCGCGCGTCGCGAGCAGTCCACCGTGCTTGACGAGCTTGAGCGAGACCACATCCACCGCGCCGGCGCGCGCGACGTCCAGCATGTCGTGTGTGGAAAACACACCCTCATCAGCCATCAACGGTACCGTTGAACGGGTGCGCAGCCGGGCCATGCCGGCAAGGTTCCAGGCCGGCAGCGCCTGCTCGACGAGCCGTAAGCCACACTTGGCGAGTACAGGCAGGCAACGCAGCGCTATCGTCTCATCCCAGGCCTGGTTGGCGTCGACGATCAGGCTAGCGCGGCCAGAAAGCGCATCGGCGAGGTGACGCAGGCGCGCCAGGTCGGCCTCTGGGGACTGGGCGCCGATCTTCACCTTGAACATGTCGTACAGGCGCGCCGAGCTTCTTCTCCGCTTCCTCAACCTCTCGGGCAGGGTCGCCGGAAGCGAGCATCCACAGGCATGCTGTCGCGGACGGCGCCGCCGAGAAGCTGCGCGGCGGGAACGCCAAGCGTCTTGCCGACGCATCGAACAGCGCGCTTTCGATCCCGGCCTTGGCGGCGTTGTTGCGCTTCGCCACCTTGTCCATGCGCAGGCAGGCCGCCTCGAACCGGTCAGCCGGAGCCCCGATCAGCGCAGGCGCAAGATATGCTCGATCGTGGCCTTGATGCTCTCGACACTCTCCTCGCTCGAGCGCGGCCGCCGAGGGTGGCGGCTTCGCCGAAGCCCTCCACCCTGTTGGCCAGGCGCAGGTCTACGATGACGTAGCTCTGCGCCGTGGCCGAGAGCGAGGAGGGCTCGTGTTGACCAGGATATCGATATGGCCGAAGCGCTCCCGCGCCCTACCCATGGCGGCAGCGGCGCCGGAAAACGACTCGAGATCGGCGAGGATCGCAATTGCTGTGCCGCCGGCAGCTTCGGCCTCGTGCCGGACCTCTTCGACCTCGTGCCGGACCTCTTCGACCAGCGGCGAGCGATCGATCATCGCGACTTGGGCGCCGTTCGCACGCAATGCGCAGCGCCACGGTCCGGCCGATGCCTTGCGCAGCACCAGCGACGACGGCGACCTTGCCGGCAAAGCGACCCGAAAAAATCATCGTCGCCTCACCTCGCCTGCCGGCAGGTTCCGCGTAACCGATTTCGTGCGGCTGATTAAGACTGCAACAGGAGAGGCGAGGCCAAAAGCGAACTGCGTCATGTTTGATGGTTCTCCGCGAAACGAACGGGCGCCAATGCTTCTGCCGGAGCCATTCGGAAAGACCGCTAGGGTGCGCTGCAAAAGCTCCGCTTTACAGAGAATTGCGCGGCCAAATCATCGTGCGCCACATTTGGGCAACCAGGGGATTGTCAAACCCGAGACCTTCCTTCGGCTGCCAGAAATGCCTGCCAACCACGTCTTCGAAATCGTCGACGCTGACCACTATCTGCGGATCGAAGGCATATGATCATTCCACCGTGATAAGCCTGCTCGTCATATACCATTTGTGCTGACGTGACTGTTCGTAGGCCTGGCGAAGATAGTCTGGCGGCTGATAATCCTCTCCGAAGTAGCGGATATCTGCCTCGGGATATGAATACCCGACCGAATCGTCGGGGAAGTAACGCGGGGCTTGATGGTGGCGAACGGCCCAGCTGACTTTCTCATCCAGAAGGCTCGATCAGTTGGGCTCCCCAATATCCATGATCACTCGTGATCAGCCCTGCCATTGCAATGTCGTGCAATAGACCTGCGATGACGACCTTCTCGTCCAGCCCGGTGTTTCTCGCCAGGCTCGCGCTCTAAGGAAACACTGAAAAAGTCGGGTTTTGGGGGTGTGCGTCGGATAAATTTGGCGGGTCCGGGGGGACCGAGGGGCGGGGCGATGCAGCGGCAGGGGAGCTTTTTGCAGGCGGAGTACGCGCGCAAGAAAAAGTCGACGCGGCGCGACAAGTTTCTGGCCGAGATGGAAGCGGTGGTGCCGTGGGCACGGCTGGTGCAGCGATTGCAGCCGCTCTACCCGAAGGGCGAGCGCGGCCGCCCGCCGATCGGACTGGAGCGCATGCTTCGGGTCTATTTTGTACAGCAGTGGTACGGGCTCGCCGACGAGGCGGTCGAGGATGCGTTTTATGACAGCGAGGCGCTGCGCGGCTTTGCCGGCATTGACTTGAACCGCGACCCGGTGCCCGACGCGACGACGGTGCTGCACTTCCGCCATTGGCTGGAAAAGCACGAGTTGACCAAAGGCCTGTTCGACGAGGTCGCGGTGATGCTGACTGAGCGCGGGTTGCTGATGCGCCAGGGGACGATTGTCGATGCCACCATCATCGCCGCCCCGCCCTCGACCAAAAACAAGGAGAAAGCGCGCGATCCCGAGATGCATCAGACCAAGAAGGGCAACCAGTGGCATTTCGGGATGAAGGCGCATATCGGGGTGGATGTCGCCTGCGGTGTGGTCCACTCGCTGACCGGCACCGCCGCCAACGCAGCCGATATCACCCAGATGGCGGCGGTCTTGCACGGCGAGGAGAAAGCGGTCTTCGCCGATGCCGGTTACACTGGCGCGGCCAGGCGCCCCGAACACGCCGGGCGCGCGGTGGCGTGGAACATTGCGGTCAAGCGCCATATCGTCAAAGCCCTGCCAAAAGCCTTGCGGGATCTGGCTGAGGCGGAAGAGCGAGGGTTGGCGCAGGTGCGGGCCTGGGTCGAGCACCCCTTCCACATCGTCAAGAACCTCTTCCGCCATAAGAAGCTGCGCTACCGCGGGCTGGCCAAGAACACGGCACAGCTCCACACCCTGTTCGCCCTGGCTAATCTGGTGATCGTCAAAAAGACGCTGCTCGCGCCAGCAAAGGCATGAGGATCCGGAGTTTACCAATGACACGACGATGCGCGAACGTTGGGCATTACCCGCGATCGAGCTGGAAATTCTGCTGACTGAACCCGCCGCCTGCGAACTGCTATCGTCAAAATTCACCCTCCGGCGACCATGTCCCGGTAGCAGCATTGTTCAGGGTTTCCCTAAAGAAGGTGGTTCGCTACCATCGGCACAAAGCGGTTCCGGAAGAAGTCCACCAGCCTTGGTTGGGCAGGCATCTTCGGGGAGTCGCGGGTCATCGCCGATCATGAGGTGCCGGCCGTTTCCAAGCGTCGCGAGAACGTCATACTTTGTATGATGCGCGCGTCCTCTCCCATTGTGCAAATGGGCGGAGTTAAAATGACCCGCGCAGCTGAGAGATCAGCTCGGGCGATGCTCCTATCCTCGGGTCGCTGGGGTAGAGCATCAGAAATTCTCAATCTCCGTTGCATGGTCGTGCAGTTTCTCACATCCGACCCGTCGGGTCACGTCCTCCAAATTGAGCGCGCTGCTGCGACCGATCATCTCTCCCTTCGTCGCACCCAGTTCAGATGTGGTAGATGTCGACCACGTGGTGGATGTAGTCATTTTTTAGAATTACTTTCTTCCCGGTGATTCGGAAAGGTTGCCGACGCAGCAGGCAAGCCAGTCGCCGGACAGCAGGTTGACCTAAGGAAGCGCTGAAGTAAGTTGGGTTTGCGGGCGCGCATCGAGTAGCATTGGCGGGTCCGGGGGGACCGAGGGCGGGACGATGCAGCGGCAGGGGAGCTTTTTGCAGGTGGGTACGCCCACAAGAAAAAGCCGACGCGGCGTGTCCCATTCGCTCGTTGACCTCCAGGCGGCGATCAACCGCTACCTCGGCGAGCACAACCGCAAACCCAAACCTTTCGTCTGGACCGCCGACCCCGACCGCATCATCGAGAAGGTCAATCGTGGGCACCAAGCGATCGCGTCAGACCGCTAGCATGCTCAAACCGTCGACGGCGCCCATCGCGGTGGCGACACAGATGAGAGATGGCGCCCAGGCGCGGTGCCTCGTCACCTCAACAGCACGAACGGTCCGGATTTCGCCATAAAGGTATCGTAGCTTTTGGAGATGATCCCCTTTGATCGCGTGTCGGTAATGCAGAGCTTGATGTTTTCCCGCTTCCCGGGATTTACTTCCCGTTTATGCCGACAAAAATTCCCGGTTGAGCGCGGAAAATTCCCGGTTGGGTGCGCACGGGAATTTGCTGCGCAACCCGCTGACAGAGCTTACGAAAATTTCTTGCTGAAGTCCTGAATTCGGCAAAATTTCCCGCTTAGACGGGAATTTGCCGATAAGTAACGGTCGCCCCGCTTCTCGTGGTCAGCCGATTGACCGCAACGCCGATCGGTGATCCGTTGCTCCGCCGCCCGAATCCGAGAAATCAAGAGGAATGAAAATGTCGTCCCGGATTGCTTTGATCCACGCCGTCACTGTTGCGATAGGACCGGTCAAGGCGGCGTTTCGCGAGCTGTGGCCTGAAGCCGAATGCGTCAACATCCTCGACGATTCGCTGAGTGTCGACCGCGAACGCGAAGGGCGGCTGACCGCGGAGATGAGGGGGCGGATCATTGCACTCGCCGAATACGGCCGCTCGACCGGAGCCGATGCCATCCTGTTCACCTGCTCGGCCTTTGGCGAGGCTATCGAGATGGCGGCGGCGCGGCTGTCGATCCCGGTGCTGAAGCCAAACGAAGCAATGTTTGAGGCGGCATTAAACGCGGGCCGGCATATCGGCATGCTGGCGACTTTTGCGCCGAGCGTCGCGTCGATGGAGGACGAGTTCCGTCAGATGGCGGCGGCGCGCCGCTCGCCGGCGACGCTCGAAACCTATTGCGTACCGGGTGCGATGGCGGCGCTCAAGGCAGGCGACGCGGTGACCCATGACGGGCTAGTCGCCGCGGCAGCACGGCGCTTTGGCAATTGCGACGCGGTATTGCTCGCGCACTTCTCGACCTCGCACGCCGCTTCGGCGGCGGGTGCAGCGCTCGGACGACCGGTCCTGACCAGTCCGGGAAGCGCTGTCGCCAAGCTCAAATCGGTTGTCGCGGGGCTGACGGTTTGATCGGCTTACGATGCTGACGCGGCCGTTGCCGGGGTGAGACGCGTTAACAAGGCTGCCGCCGCCGCTGGCGCCCGCACCTTGGCGCCGTTGATAAAATAGACAAAACAATCGAGACCGTCGTTGGCCCAAGCGCGAGCGCGGGCGGCCCAGTCATCCAAAGCTTCGGGCGAATAACCGGCGGGCTCGTCCAGCGAACAGCGGCGAAGCCGGGCATAGACGAAGTCGACGGTAGTTTCGGTAAAGTGCGGGAATTTTTCGTCGTCAACCTGGGCCACCGCAACGTTGTGGCGCTGCAAGAGCGCAAAAAAGGCGGGCGCCGCAAAACTCGAATGCCGCACTTCGACGACATGGCGCAAGCTGAGGCCGTCGACCTCGTGCGGGAGCAATGCCAGGAAATCGCCAAAACCCGCTTCGTCAAAGCGCAGAAATGGAGCGAATTGCCACAAGATCGGGCCAAGCTTGTCGCGCAATTCGAGGACGCCGCTACCTAAAAAGCGTTCGATCGACGGGCCGGCGGTCGCGAGCTCGCGCCGGTGGGTCACAAAGCGCGGGCCTTTGAGCGAAAAGACGAAATCCTCCGGGGTCTCGTCATGCCAACGGCGAAAGCTTTCCGGCTTCTGAGTGCCGTAGAAGGTGCCGTTGATTTCGATGGCCGTGACCTGACGGCTGGCATAGGCGAGTTCGCGCGCCTGCGTCAGCCCGGCCGGATAAAGCACGCCGCGCCACGGCGGGAACACCCAGCCGCCGATCCCGACCCGAACGCTGGCTTCATTGTTCATGTGGGACATCATAGACGAGATCCGGGTGCGCGGCAGCCTCGCTTGCCAGCGATTCCATAAGAGAGATCGGATGGCGACGGGCGATTTGCTATGCAGTCGAAGACGCCGCCCGACGGACCGAAGACCACGGCCCACCATGGATCGAAACAACTGCCGTTGTGCGCCAAGACAGAGAGTGCTGTTGATTTCTCGTCCCCAGCACTTTAGATGCAAGCGCCGACGTGGTCTGCGTCCCCATCGTCTAGAGGCCTAGGACATCGCCCTTTCACGGCGGTAACAGGGGTTCGAATCCCCTTGGGGACGCCAATAATTTCAGGTGGTTAGGCGAGGCTCAAGCCACCGGTGTGCTGTTAGTGTGCTGTCCACATGGGCCGTCTGCCCTGGATTAGGCGGCCAGTGAGATCGCGGGAGCCCGACGGGCTCGGGTCCACCATCCTTTCTTTCGCCCCGGCGCCTCTTATTTCAGTCATGGTGATGGCGACATTCGACGGCACACCATCGTCTTTATGTCGTGGTGAGGGCACCGTCGACCTAGCCTGCGCTACCAGTTCGGATTTGACGATCTAACGCTTTACGACGGCTCAATCGGCTGATGCGCTACGCGTGCGGCATTGCCGATCGACAAGGGATACCCAAGTTAGCCCGCCCCAATTGGGTCATGGTGCCTGCAGTGCCCCGCCGTCGATGACAATCGTCTCGCCGGTGCTGAAGCCGGTCTTCATCAGATACAGATAGGCTTCGGCGATATCCTCAGGCTTGCCGACCCGTCCAACCGGCAGACGTGCCCCGATCCGCTCGAATGTCGCCAACCTCTCGGCCTCGGGCAATCGATGCCATAGCTCGGTGTCGACCGCGCCAGCGCACACCCCGTTGACCCGGCACCGGCCGCAGTTCGGCGGCAAAGCTCTTCACCATGCCCTCGATGCCGCCGAGCACGCCGGCATAGATGCCGCGACCCGGCGACGCGCGCTGACCGGCGAGGCCGGAAACCAGCGTGATCGAGCCCGATTTGCTGATATGCGGATAAGTTGGCGCGGACGCGTTGGACTGACGACCCAGAACCGCACCTCGAAGGCCGAGCGCGCTTCTTCGCGTCAGCTCCATAATCGGTTTGTTCAACAGCGGATCACCAACCGTCACCGCCAAGTGATCGAACGGGCCGAGGCCGGCAATGGTGGTTAGCCGGAACCGACTGCTGGTCGTTTACGGAGACCTAACTTAAATCCGCTTAATTCTCGGGACGCGATGTAGAATCGGGAGCGTTCTCGGGATGAGAAAAGCGCATTTCGCGTCAGTGCTGATGGCCGCCTCGCTTGTCGGCTGCGCCACGATCATGGAAGGAACCGGGCAGAGTGTCCAGGTTTCCACGTCGCCGTCCGGTGCGGCGTGTCAGGTGTCTCGGGAAGGCGCACACCTTGGTGACATTGCGAGCACGCCGGGAAGCATACGAGTGGACAAGAGTAAAAACGACCTTACGGTCACCTGCTCGAAGCCGGGGTATCAAATGGCATCGGTCACCCGATCCCCGGGCTTTCAGGGAACCACCTTCGGAAACATCATTCTCGGCGGCGGCGTTGGCGCCATCGTCGACGCGTCTACCGGCGCCAACTACGAATACCCTGGTCAGATCAACCTCGACCTCGCGCCGGCCACAGCTGCTGCTTTGCCAACAGTACCAGCGCAACCGCCGGCACCGATTAGCTCTGCGGAGCGGCCCGTCCTGTCGTCACCATGCGGCGGAAGCCGTCCATGCAATCTCGAGAGCGTGGGTGTCTCGGTGCAGTAGGTCACGTTAATCACAAAAGTCCTCAGTAGTTGCTCGATCCGATCACCGGACTTGTTCGACAATCAGAGACCCGGCGGGTAGCGGGCGGAGCAGCTCGGCTTCCGACCGCGTGAGATCGAGCCAGGCGAGCCAATCCGCCCGGTCGAGGATGACCATCTGCCGGTCATGAATTGGCGCAACGTCGGGGCCGGGTTCGGTCGTTAGCAGGGTGAACGCGTCCCCCGCACCATCGGGCATCGGCCGCCAGAGCCCGGCGAAGCAAAACCAATCCTCACCCGCCTTGGTGAACTTCCACTTCGATTTCGGCGACTTGCTGCCGGTGAACTCGAAGAAATGTGACGCCGGCGCCAGGCAGCGGCCCACAGGAAAGCGCCGGCCCTCCGATCGAAAATTGATGACCGGTGCTCCTTTCGGCCGGCTCGGCGGAAAACCCCACCGCAGCTGAACCAGCTCGACACCATCATCGCGGCGCCGAATGACGGGTGCTATCTCAGTCGGCCAGATATCGTCACGCGATTCGAGGTTTGGGGGTGCTGTCGGCCAGCGCAACGGAGCGCGGATTTGGCTGAACGCCCGCAGATAGTCGTCGTAAGGAACACGATTGCCGAAGATGGGGTGATTGCGTTTGCGCCTCGCCGGCCCAGTCTTTTCCCGGCGGTTCGCCGGCATTGCAAGGGGAGTACCAGGTCATGAAGCACTATGTCGCACTGGATGTATCGCTTGCCGAGACGGCGATCTGCGTCGTCGACCAGAACGTAGCCATTATCCGGGAGTGTTCCGCCGCCTCGGAGCCGGAGGATATCGCTGCCTGGCTCGCCAACTTGGATTTACCATTCGAGCGGGTCGGCCTCGAAGCCGGAGCCACCTCGGGTTGGCTCTACACCGAGCTGCGCGCGGCGGGACTGCCGGCGATCTGTATCGATCCGCGGCATCTTCGCGGCCTGACAAAAACCATGCCCGTAAAGAGTGACCGCAATGATGCGCGCGCCATTGCACACTGCATGCGGGTCGGGTGGTTCAGCGTCGTTCACGTGAAGAGCGCGATAAGCCAGGAGCTTCGCATGCTGCTCGTCAATCGTAGAACGCTGCTCACGAAGCAGATCGATCTCGAGAACGAAATTCGCGGCACGTTGCGCGTCTTCGGCCTCAAACTTGCCGGCCGGATCACTCAGGCCTCGTTCCAAAAGCGTGTCCTGGAGCTGCTGGAGAACCAGCCTCGCCTTGCGGCTATGGTGCAGCCGATGCTGATCGCACGCACTGCACTCCGACAGCAGACTGCGGTTCTGCACCGGATGGTGCTGACGGCAGTACGCGCGGACCCGATTTGCCGGCGGCTGATGACCATCCCCGGCATCGGGTCGATCACCGCAGTGACTTACCTCACTACCATCGACGACCCGGATCGCTTTCAACGATCACGAGATGTCGGAGCACATCTCGGTCTGACCCCGAAGAAGTATGCCTCTGGCGAGGTTGATCGAAACAGCGGCATATCGAAGTGCGGCGACGCGTTGATGAGAACGACGTTGTACCAGGCTGCGCTCGCGCTGCTGACGCGTTGCCAAAAGCATTCGGCTCTCAGGAACTGGGGGTTGCGCCTTGCCAAGCGGCGCGGCCTGCGGCGTGCGATCGTCGGCGTTGCCCGCAAGCTCGCCGTCGTCATGCACCGTATCTGGGCCGATGGCACCGAGTTCCGGTGGGCACGACTGGAGCCATCGTCAGCTGCTTGATTATCTGAAACTATCGGAATCCGCCGCGCTGGCGGAGCGATGTCCCGCGAGGACCGGGTCGAGGCGACTGCGCTGTAACGATTGTGCTCAAGTACGCGCTCGAAGATAGCAGCCCTCGGCTTTCGGACCACCATCTTGAGGCGGCCTCAGCGCCGACCTCGTAGACAAGAGCGATCCGCGCGGGTCATCGATGCTGGTGCAAAATAGAGCGGCTGGACCGTTGCGGAGCTCTTCGCAATCAGACAAGTCGTTGCACATGGCCCGCATATGGCGCCGGGAGGCGGAAAGCCCAGTCCCGGTAGACAGGGTAGGGCCCACATGCAATCTTCGGATCTAAGCACAAACGAGGAACAAAAATCGCCGCCAGTTCCAAGCTGAGGATCACCGAGGCCGAACGCCACTTCCCGTGCAGGCCTGGATATTGGTTCGCTGACCACAATTGCACCGTCGACCGCCAGAATGTGGGCACCATCAATCTCTTGCGGTGTTGAAGAATTGGGAGGTGCTACAATGACAATTGAAGAAGCAGGATGGTTTATCGAACTCGGGGCCACCATCGTGGAATCCCCAAGCCAAGGCGTTCTCCTTCTTTTTACACAAACGGGGTCGTGAGAGCGTCTTATGCTTTATTGCAATCGATGCGCTGGAAAATGCAGTCCAGTCGGGAGACCTCTCCGAGCCTGCGCTCACGCAAATATTTGACGCGCATCGGCAACTGATCGAACTCCGCGCTGCCCAGCAAGTGAACGCTGGACAGCTCGATAACAACGGCTTTGTGCTACTCCGTGCGGAAGATATTTGATCTATGTCGAGTACCGAAACCCGTCCGCCAGTTATGCTCCGCCCGATCACGGTTGCTCTAGCTGCTGCCTAGAATCAACGTCGCCACGATCCGCCCGGTCGCGATCACGCCGGGCGCAATGCAGTTGGCGGTTATTCCCAACGGCCCCAGATCCTGCGCTAGATACCGGGTGTAATGGGCGATAGCGGCCTTGCGCCGTAATGAGCGTACCCGCCATCGCCAAGGTGCGTACGGGCGACCAAGCACGTGATGATGTTAGTCGCTCTGCGTCGTCTTGGGGCGGTCGAGGATTGCGCCAAGGCGGTCGGGTTCTTGGCGACCGACCTGTCGGGTTATGTCATCGGAGCCGTGATCCCATCGGCGGATTGGTGCGGGAATAGCTAATTCCCGATACCGGAAACGGGCTCTGCAGTGTAAGTAACCCGGTGGATACGCTAGCGCTCAAGGTGCTCTAAAGCGGCTGCCCATAATGTGATCTCAACCAGCACCGAGATGCTTACTCGCTAAGGAACTTCCGAACGAGTTCGGCAAACTCGGCTGGCCTCTCCATTTCGGGCATATGGCCGCAATTCGGGATCGTGACGAGGCGCGCCCCGGGGATGGCCCGTTGATAGATCTCGCCACAGTTAACCGGCGTGATCATATCTTCGCGGCCCCAGACGAGCAAGGTCGGCGTGCGGACACCGCGCAGCAGATGGCGCAGCGTCAGGCTGTGCATATAAGGCTTCCAGGCGATGCGGCAGGTCATCTCGCGGTGCTGCTCGATGAGATCGGTTTCCTCCGGCGTCAATTCCTTGCCCCAATAGCGCATGAACTCGGCCGACTTATCCGGGCCGGTGGAAGGAGCGCCGCAGGCCCGTCATGCCAGAATCGAGGAAATAGTCGAAGATCTCACCCTGTTCGGGCTTGATGCCCATCGCACCGACCAGCACCATCTTGTTCAAGAACTGCGGCGCGACCGTAGCGATCTCGGCGGCGACCCAGCCGCCAAGCGAAGAGCCAATGACATTGACCGGTGTGCTTAGGTCGAGGTCGCGGGCGAACCAGGTCACCCAGGCGGCGAGATCGTGCACTCCCATGATCCACTCCGGCCGGGTCGATTGCCCATAGCCGGGCAGAGACGGAACGATCACGTCGTAATGTTCGGCGAGACGCGCAAAGCTATCGAGCCAGCCGGGCACGCCCAATTCGCCGTGAAGGAGGAGCAATGGCTTGCCCCTGCCACCGCGGCGCAGCTCGACCGTAATTCCGGCCGCCTCGATCAGCTGTGGTGTCGCGGTGATCATTGAGGCCATGGCGTCACCTCCTTTCCGGTAACGAGAGCCGACTGGTGCTCGCGGAGCGCCGGAATCACCTCCCTGCCGAGAAGCTCGATTCCCCGCATCGTCGCCGCGTGCGGCTTCTTGCCCTCGCGCGCCCAAAAGGTCAGGTAGCCGGGATCGGTGCGGTCGATGATGTGCTTGAACTTCTGGATGATCGTCTTTGGGCTGCCGGTGACGATCAGCCCGGCGCGGATGGCGGCGTCGTAGCTCCCTTCGGAGGCGCCGCGCTCCCTCGCCATGTTGCTGGTTTTCGCCTGTTTCGACATGTAGCCCGGCGGCGCCATCCATTCCGGATGCGGCCCGCCGCTTGTCACGCCGGCCGAGCCGGTGCCCGCCGTCAACGCCGATGCCGCCACGCCACCGCGGCGCCCGATGACCGAAGCGCCGCCGTAGTGATGGCGGCCCATCTCGTAGGCTTCCTCGTCAGTGTCGAGTACGCAGGTGTGGATCAGATAGCCGAGATGTTGGGGCGTCGGCGTCCAGCCGTCCTGCTTTGCGACCTCGTGGTAAATCTCGCGGCAGGCGGCTGTGGCGTCGAGTGCGCTGCCGAGAACGAGATAAGTGATACGCTGTTTTGCCGCCCAGCGGATCGTCTCCGGACTCAAGATGCCAGCCGCCCAGATCGGCGGGTGCGGCTTCTGCAATGGCAATTGCCACGGATTGACGACCCGCAGGTGATAGTGCTTGCCCTCCCAACGGAACGGGCCCGGCACGGTCCAGGTCTTCTTGATCAGCTCAAAGGCTTCCTCAAAGCGCTCGCGATTATAGGCGGGATTGGCGTTGGTCGACAGCTGCTCGATGCCGGTACCGCGCACAAAACCCGAGATGATGCGGCCGCCCGAGATCAGATCGAGCATCGCGATCTCTTCGGCGACACGCACCGGATTGTCGTGGATCGGCAGCGGATTGCCGATCAGCGCGATCGTGCCCTTGATGCGCTGACTGACCACCGCCGCCGATATGTTGACGCTCTCCTGCATCGACAGCACGTTGTTGTGGTGTTCGTTGCACACCGACCCATCGAAGCCCATCTCCGACGCGTATTCGTGCTCGCGCAGAAACATCTGCCAGAGATCGCGCGCCTTCTCCGGATCGAAAATGCTGTTGGGCAGCATCAGCGCCGTGTAGCCGTATTGCTCGGGGACCTCGGGCGGATAAGCGTTGTAACCCATCTCCGAGAAAAAGAAGAATTTGCGCGTCATCGTCTGCCTCCCGTGAAACAGCGCAACCATCGCTCTAGGAGCCGCCGCGTGCATCGTCACTCCACGCCAGCAGCCTGTCGATTGAAAATCTCCTACGCCCGCGCACAATCCGCTTTTTGCCGCCGGCCACCGCGTGGAAATCTATTCCCTTTGTACTAACCCCGGCAGAGGTTCGCCCCGATGACGATCGATATTGTGTCCATACAACCGCTCATCGCGTTGATCGCGGGCATCCTGATCTTGTTGGTGCCTCGAATCCTGAACTACGTGGTCGCGATTTACTTGATTTTTATCGGCCTGATTGGCCTGTGGCCGCACATCTTCTTGCATGTTTCGCATTGAGGTCTGGCGAAGTTTCTTCGGCATCGAGCGCTCGGTTGGTCGGGAATAGGTTCAGGCGGGCAGCCCTGGCCGGACAACCTCATGCGCCGGTTTGTCCTCGCGGATCCCTTCATAGACGACCTGGCGCAATAGCCCATCCTCGGTCCAGGTCAGGTACTTGACCTCGACAACAAGTTCGGGCCGGACCCAATGGACACGCGACAGCACCAGCGGCGAGCCAAACCGGGTCGAGCGCGGCGGAGCGACATCGAGCGGCATCGCGTCGATTTGCAGCGGCCGCAGGCGTCGTAAAAGCTTCTCGAGCTGATCGGCCCCCATTCCAGTGCCGACCCCGCCCGCGTAAATTAGCCGGCCGGCCGGATCGTAGTACCCAAGCAACAGCGCGCCGATGAACGGGCGGCGGCCCTCGGGGTCGGTCCAGCCGATGACGACGAACTCCTCGCGGTTGAGGCATTTGGTCTTGAGCCAGAGACCGCGATCACCGGGGCTGTACGGCGCGTCCAATCGCTTTGAGACAATGCCTTCGAGCCCCAGCTCACACGCATGCTGGTGGAAAGCCGGACCCTGCCCGATTTGGTGATCGCTAAAGCGGATCGCGCCTACTCTTTCCTCGAGGAGGGCGGCGAGACCAGCCTTGCGATCCGCCAACGCCAGCGGCATCAGATTGCGGCCGTCGAGGTAGAGCAGGTCAAATACGAAATAGACGAGGTCGGCCCCACCACGCCGTTCTGCCGCGTTCTGGATCAGTGCGAACGCGGTGACCCCATCCGGCCGCAACCCGCAGAGCTCCCCGTCGAGGTACGCTTGCCGCACCGGCAATGTAGCGAGCGCCGCTGCGATCGCGGAATATTTGCTGGTCCAGTCAAGCCCGGTGCGGGTCAGCAAGCGGATATCGCCGCGATCGAGTCGGGCATGCATGCGATAGCCGTCGAATTTGAGTTCGTGGGCCCACTCGTCGCCGGAGGGCGCTTCCGTGACCAGCCGCGTCAGCTGGGGTTTGATCCATGCGGGAAGTTCCGCGTTCGCCGTGGGGCCGGTCAGTTGGGGCGATGTTGCCATGCGCTGATTACGCTTGGTGGATACGATCCGGTCAGCAATGCGGGGGTGAAGCTCTGTCTTGAGCAGCACTTCCTCTCCGAGTAGACGCCTGCCTGCGAGACTGCCAACCCGCTCTCGATTCAATTTGGTAGTGATCGCGTGGTGAAGGGACGGCAAGCGGGCCGGAGGGCATTAATTTGTAGGTACTACGCAGAAGGCTGCGTCTTGCCGGTCGGCCTCGACGCCCGGCACCGAGACCTCGCGCTCGCACCCTGGCGGAGCGGCGCCTGGCACACGAAAATGTGACCTCTCCAGCCGGGCGATCGGCGCCTCTATTGGCACTTGAAGCTGCGGAACCCAGGCATAGGGCGCTCGATAGGCTCGATACACCATATTCAATCCGCGCTTGCCCCAATAAGGGCTGATGTATTCCCAGACCAGTTCGTGATCTTGGGTGACTTCAAAAATACGACCATCCGATCCTTCAGTGACCAGCGTATTGCCATTGGGCAGACGCTGGGCGCTGCTGATGAACGGGCTGTAAAAGCGTGAAGCGTCGAGCGGCACCACGAAACCGGCTTCGATCGGCGTATACTGCCATACGATTTTGAGCGAGATCGGGTCTATCTCCAAAACCCGCGAATAATCCCGCCTTGCATTCTGACGGCCGGTTGGCGAAGAGGGATTGGGTTTGCCGTAACCCGCCCAGCCGCCATTGTCGAACACCAGTAAATTCCCCTCGCCCGGCAGGCCACGCGGAATGATGTGCGCGTGGTGCTGGCCGATGATCCAACCCAGTCTACTCTCGGCTTCCTTGCCATCGTAGTTGGGGCCAAGCCGCCAAGTGACATTGCCGGTCTTTCTGTCGGTGATAGCGATGATGTTCGCCTCCCTTAATCCCAGATAATATTGTCGGGATGAAAGCGGTGATCGCCTGCATCGAAATGTCGGTTGGGGCCGACGAACGATGCCGAATTAATATGCAGCCAATCGCCGACCGACCCGCCCGCCAGTTTTCTAAGATTGGGATCACGGAACAGAACCGTCTTTGCGTCATCATCAAAACCCAGCTCGTCGAAATGTTCGTGGGCGCACCATGACCATAGGATTTCACCCTCCCAGCTTATCTCGATGAGCCGATCATCGAGCAGCGCCTGATCGGAGATCCTTGGGTCTCGAACATCTTTGTGAACCAAGAGCAGCGTTTTGCCTCCGTGGTTCATGGGTGTCTGGCCAGGCGCGTAATATCCGACGGGATTGCCCTCGCGTTGAAAGTCGTGGTGCTGGCGCGCATACCAGCGCGGCTCTTGTCCCGGATCGGCGATATGTTCCAGCCGGCTGAACCGCCAAACAATGTTGCCCTCCCAATCGACTTGAACCAAATCCGTTTGATCCTGGTAACTGTGATCGGGGTTGCGAAGCCCCGTGCTGCCAAAGACCTGGCCGTCTGGCAACAACTTGTTGGGAAAGCCCTGCAGACCCTTCCACAATTGAACTTCCTTGCCATTCATATCGATCAGCAAGGCCCCGAGATGCGCTGCCGGAAAAATCGTGTACCCGCTCCACGCCTTAGTGGGATCGTACAAAGTGACGCCGGTCGGATAGATCGTAGGATGGCCCATCTTGTCTCAACTCCTCAAACGGCCAGATGCAGCATCTGGCGCGCCACGGACTTACGGCGTCCCGGAGAAAGGCAGAGTGCTGCTGTCGGATCAAATACGTCAATGTTTGGCTGCTAAGTACTGCTTTCGGCTGAGGCTTCCCTGGAGACATTATCGCCATCGGATCGCCACCGGCAAAGGGGCGGCGCGACGCCAAACCGAGTGGCCGACGCCACGTAGTCCAGTGTTGAATAGTCGTAGCGCGCCTGAAGAGGCCATCAGCCGCTGACCTCCGACAAATTCAAAAGGATCGTCATCACCGGCGATCGCGGACGCCATCTGACCGCCAATCTGGTCGGCAGCGGGGTCACCAGGCCGCTTGCCGCTGTGGTGACCGCGGTTTGGCGACGGGGCGCATCGCGGCCTTTGCCCCGCCCACAAAGCGCCGGGGCGTTACTCGCGGCGGCTGCGCGCGCTCGCGCCGAGGCGCACCCTAATCTGCTTCGGTACTGGGATTTATGGAACGCTATACGCAGTTCACCCACGTTGGAAAGCTGCCGGCCAGCTACGATTTCCGGCGACGGCAAGCGCCCATGCTGCACGGGATGATCTTTGACGAGATCGTCGCCAACGACATGGTGATCCTCGGCAATCTCGAGACAGTGGCCGATATGATTCTCCGTATCGCCGGCCAGCTCGACCTGACGGGCCTCGCGATGATCTTCAAGCTCGGGACGATGCCCTACGACATGGTCGAGCGCTCGATGACCTCTTTCGGCGAGGAGGTCATGCCACGCATCCAGCAGGTTCTCGATCGCACCGCCGCTGGCAGCCATGCGGCCGCCGCCCCGGCGCCACACATCGCCTAAAGCGAATTATTCAAGACTTTCGGAAATTTCCCTTGCCCCTGCTCGATCAATGGGTTACGTTTCCCGTAAGATATGACCCAAACGCACCCGCAAAATCGCCGTCTCGGCTATGCCCGTGTCAGCACCTACGGTCAGACCCTCGACGCCCAGCTTGAGCAGCTACGCGGCTCGGGCTGCACCAAGATTTACCGCGAGAAGGTGACAGGCGCGCACAACGACCGGCGCGAGCTTCTCAAAATGCTCAAAGCCATCGTCCCCGGCGACGTGGTGACAGTGACGCGCATTGACCGCCTCGCGCGCAGCACCTTCGACCTGTTCGCCATCGTCAAGCAGATCGTGGACGCCAAGGCGCACTTCCGCTCACTGGCGGAGCCGTGGGCCGACACCGGCACCAGCACCGGGCGATTGATGATTGCCGTGTTGGGCGGACTGGCCGACGTGGAGCGCGACCTTATCCGCACCCGCACCGCCGAGGGCCGCAGCCGGGCGCAAAAGCGCGGGCAGCACATGGGCCGACCCTCGAAACTCACCGACGCACAGAAGGCCGAAGCGCGGCGGCGGCGGGCGCAGGGTGCTACGCTTGCCGAACTCGCGCGCAGCTACGGCGTGGGAAAGAGCACGATTTCTCGGCTCTCATGAGTATGAGACCAATTACCAGAAAATCTCTTTATTTATCTTGGCAAGGACTAGTCTCAAATTGAGACCACTCAGATAAGAATGCCATTGTTGCGGAGCTATAAAATCCATCCTACCGCCAGCATCCCAGACTGGAACCACTTTTCCCCTTAGACCAGCATTGTTCGCACGGACTTGCAGATCGACAATCGTCGCCTGCTGATCTTGTTTCATTTTATTCCCGAACGATGATTCGAGCGGCACGATGATCATATCCTGCCCCTGCTTCCGGAGGTGGGCAACTGGGTATCTTGGCAATGGTTTGATCCTTTCAAAAATATTCCTCGCGAATACCGCTGCGCATTGTGAGCATCTAAAGGCGTTTAGATCCGGTTAACGCGCTATGAGCGATTGTCAATATCGAGGGTCAATTACAGGGCCGCATTCATGATCGGCCAAAACTTAGGTGTGCCGTTGACGCATTGCTTGAGCGCGTCAAAAATCGCCTGCTTGTTCTCACTACCCTTGTTCCAGATGTAGCCGTGGGCGAGGCTAACTACGATGCCGCTGCTGAGGTGCAACAGAAAGCCGCCGGGGATTACTGTAATGAGTAGAACACTCGCTCCGCCACGCGTAAGACCTTTCAGCGCCGGTGCGATTAAGTCCCGGAGATCGTCCTGCTCTGATTGCCTAAGCAGAAAATAGGCCCGCCCAATAGAAATTAAACTAACGAGCGGCGCTACCACGTTGGCATAGACGATACCACTACAATCAGTCGAAGCGGCCGACGCTACCAGTTTGGCAGGATCGTTCCAATTGCAATAAATCGACACGCCAGTGAGCTCGCCGCCTATGGCCTGCGCTACATTTACGCAATCCAAGTGCTTGAAGTACTCGCCAACCTTATCGGCGTGATCGAGGATCAGTATCGGCATGCCGCGCGTGGTGATCAGGTCTTTCCAGTACTCGTTGGCCCACATGCCGAGCTGGTCCAGTGCGCTTAGGTGCGGCAAGGCCTCGCTGACGGCTTTCCAACTGCCGGCGAGGCTATGTCCGCCGTCGTAGAGTCGATGCCAGCCACCACCGATGTGCGTGCGCAGGTACTCAGCGTCCATAGCCTTACTGCCGACAGTGGCATGCTGATAGCTGAAGTAACTCGTCAACCAATGGCTCAGTTCGGCGTTGTCCTTCCAGTCAAGAGCTGCGTTGTAGGTTTCGCCGGCCAAGGTGGTCGTTGTGTTCAATCCACCTTTTACGGAGCCGTTGAGTCGTTGCCACGCCTTCGCGCTGGCCTCCCGTCCACGGGAAGCTATTTCGCTACCACGTCGCCGCCACGCATTGAGGCTCCTCAGCATCGCCCCGCCAAACTGAGACCTATCCGCTCTATTACCCGCACGCGGGTTAAAGTTTTCCTTCCCCGAACGCGCCATCATCCGGAAACGTGTTTCTGGCGACCGGGTAGGGTTCAGGGTGATCGAATAGCGATTTTCCAGAACGGCGGTTATGGTGCGTCAGGAAAAGCTGGCGCGTTCCTGCCGGTGAAAGACCGGCCCCGGTAAAGTGGTCAGCGCGCTGCCGGGTAGTGAGTGTTGCGTAGTCGCCGGTGACGGCGGGTGCGAAGCGTACACAACGATCCGATGGGGTGTGGGATTGAGCCACGAAATGTCTAAAACTCGCGGAGGCCGAGGCGTTCATAATCGTCGAAGGCAACATGTGCGGCATCGCAATGCGAGATGCTGACGCTCCGCCGGGGTCGAAGGCCACATCACGTCGGAAAGGAATGCGTCGGAACCTGAGAGGTCTCAGGCCCGGCCAGAGAGCTGAAGAGCCGACTGGCCCGCATCGGGAAGGCGAGGAGCCGAAGCCGATGATGCACGGGCGTGAGAAGTCAGACCTCGTCATAGTAGCCGTGAAGTCGCCGAACAAAACCGGGTCAAACCGGCAGCGGAGGTGATGGAGCGAAGGACGGGGGCCAAGGAGAACGCGGGCCAGCATTGCACGCGCCGGACACAGAGCCGGGAAAGCGTGTCACAGACGCCGGAACGCATACGGAGAAGCTGCAAGGTTTCGCCGTCATGATCCTAGGTGGGAGCCGTATGCGGGAAAGCTGCACGTCCGGTTCTGTGCGGGGGGCGCGGGGTAACTCGCGTCCCTACCGCCATCGGCTTTGACAGAGGGCCGCAACCGGCGCAGAACCACAAGATGTAGCAACAAGTCACCGGGTGCCATGACGAAGGGTGAGCCTATCATCCGGGTTGCGACGGTCACCGACGTGCCCATGGTCGCGAGCATCGTCCAACAAGCCTATCACCACTACATCTCGCGCATGGGGAAGCCACCCGGCCCGATGCTGGACGACTACACGGTGCGTGTCCGGGAGGGAGCGGTATGGGTGATCGAGCAAGCAAACGCCATATTCGGCATCATCGTGCTACTGCCCGCATCGGACTATCTGCTCCTCGACAATATTGCTGTCGCCCCGGAGCGCCAAGGACTAGGTATCGGCAGGCGGCTGCTCGACTTCGCAGAGGCCGAAGCATTGCGTCGCGGCTATCGCGAAATCCGTCTCTACACACACGAAACAATGATCGAAAATCAGCGCCTTTACTCTGCTCTCGGTTATGAGGAGACGGGACGCGCCACTCAAGCCGGTTACGACCGTGTATTTATGTGCAAACAACTTGGCAGCGGCGGCGGAAAATTGACGCCTGGCTAATTTTCCGTAAGACGCCTTATGCGGCAAAAATTTGTAGGCGCCTGTAGGCGCCGGATCAAAATGTCACCTCTCTGCCAATTACAGATGACACTTCCCGGGGGATTTCCGGGGGGTGTTGGGGGTGACGATACGCTGATGAGCGATCGAGAGCTTTCGCGGCTGGAGCTGCTGCGGGATTTAGGCCAAAAGCGGTTGACACCGGCAGCGGCGGGCCAGCTTTTCGTCGAGTTTGCTGGCCGCCTTGAGCCGCATCGGCAGAGCGCTGAGGTATCGGTGCAAACTCATTCGACCCGCGCCTCACGATGAAGCTCGCCTCCGCACATCAGCCGACGGGCGATATCCGCCGTCTGCAACAACGCGCGCTGGGTCGGAGAATGGGCAGCCAAGTACCGGGCGACCGCGATCAGGATGTGGCGACCCTCGTCACCATCGCCCCATTCCTGGAACTGCCGGACCCCGGCCTCGAGCATCTGATACGCGTGAAACCCTGCATCCTCTCGCAGAAGCACATGCGCCAAAGTGGCAATCAGCGCTTCGGACGAATAACCCAGCCGGAGGTGACGAGCCACCAGGCGCGCTGCCGCATCGATTTGCTGTTGACGGTCGAGAGCATCAAACAGTGCCGTGCGGATCTGTTCCTCGGCCTCCGGCAGGTCGTCGAGCCGATCGCCGTGCTCTCCCGGTAGAGAAGCGGGCGGCACATTCAGGTAGCGGGCGAGGTAAAGCGCCATCGCGCCATGCAGCAGTCCGCGCACAGCCTCAATACCGTTATCGTCGTCAGCGACATCGTCGCCAATCCGTTTCAGCACCTGGTGAACGGCATTTGCGTAGGTGAAGACATGGTGGGCCGTCTCCCAGTCGGAATGCTCATTGGCGGTGCCAAAGCGCGCGACCCTGAGGGCTGCTGCATAGGCGAGCGCTCGACCGACATCAGCGGGAGAGGCTCCGTCGCCCGCTGCCGCGGTGATCGCGTCGATGATCTCAGCCGGATCGTCACCAAGGAGGCTCTGGGCCAACGCCGCGTGATCCGACCAACAGCGCGCACGGCCGTGGACGGCGAAGAGTCCCGGCAATTCACGACCTGCCTTCTCGCACTGAGCGACGAGATCGACCGGCTGGCGCCACGCTGTTCTTTCCTCGGCACCGCGGGCTGCCGTCATCTGGCCAACCACGCTCGGCAGCACGTCGACGGCATGTTGCCAGCCGATCAGATCGAGACACTCGAATGCCTTGTTGATGAAATCAAACGAATGTCCGCCATCGGCGTAGACGCGGTCGGTCTCGGCCGCAAATAGCAAATCGGCGAGTGCGGCCGGCGAGGCGCCGCTTTCAATAGCAGTCAATACGGTACGCTCGGCCGCATCGCGATGCCGCACAGCGACCCAGCGCCGCAGCCAGCGCATGAGGGTGGCGAGGTCGGGTTGACTTGTCAGCGGCGCGCGATCGCGGCGTGGGACCGCACCGTCGCAATCGCCAGCGACGCGACGCGCCCCGTGAAACAGAGCGAGGTGGGTATCTTCTTCCGAGAGGAACGGCAGCAGCCGACCGAGCGCGGTCAGGATCGTCAGCCCGGTATCCCAGCCATCGCGGTTGCGGGTACCGAATAGCGCAGCCTGACTTATCACCTCCGACGCAGAGCCACTCGCCGCAAGCCGACCTTGCACCGCCTTGGCGATGACGAGGTTAAGATTGTGGGCGAGCCCCTGTTCGAGCTGATGACGCCAGTGCCCGACCGGGTCGGTTTCGCCGAAGACCGGTTTCACCCAGATTTCGTCACCCGCGCGGATCTCCACGGGACAGGTCGGTACGTCGTCGGCCCAGAGGTCGAAGGTGCAGCCGCTCGCCAATTCGAAGCGCGCGTGGTGCCAGTGGCAGGTCAGAATGCCGTCCTCGACACTGCCGCGATCGAGCGGGAACCCCATATGCGGGCAGCGGTTGTCGAGCGCAAAGACACGCCCGCCCTCATGCACGACAAGGATCGGGCGATGTCGGCCGTGCACGACAAGTCGGCCCTTGGCTTTCAACTCCTCAAGGGTACCGGCACGCATGAAATCGTACGTCAAGGTAACCATCGGTGCCTCCCGAAAGCATCCGCGGCGGTCCAATTCAGCAACTACCCC
>CAVYZU010000011.1:0-688125 GCA_963772965.1 uncultured Alphaproteobacteria bacterium | reverse complement strand
GCGTCAGCTCGTGGCCACTCAGGCGGCGAGAGTGACGATTTTGGGCGTAAGCGTCAGCTCGTGGCCACTCAGGCGGCGAGAGTGACGATTTTGGGCTGCCAGTTCCACGGCAGCAGTTCGGCGAGCCGGTTGATCGGGTGACCATTGGCCATGCGATCGATCACATCGGTAAGCCAAGTCTGCGGATCGAGGCCGTTGAGTTTGGCGCTTTCCAGCACGGTATAGAGGATTGCGGCGCGCTCGCCGCCGGCGTCGGATCCAAGGAACAGGAAGTTCTTGCGCGTGATGGCGATACCGCGCAGCGCTCGCTCAGCGACATTATTGTCGATCGCGAGCCGGCCATCACCGGCATAGCGGGTTAGCGCGTCCCAGCGGCTGAGTGCGTATTGGATCGCCTTGGCGAGCGCGTTCTTTGCTGACAGCCGGCGGCGCTGTGCGGTCAGCCAGTCGCGCAAGGCGTCGAGGATCGCCACGGCACGGCTCTGTCGCGTCGCCAGCCGGGTTGCGGCCGACTGACCAGTAATCTCGGCTTCGATCTTGTAGAGCTCGCCAATCCGTTTGAGCGCCTCCTCGGCGATTGGCGACTTGGTCGAACTCGAACACGTCGTAAAATTTGCGTCGCGCGTGAGCCCAACACGCCGCGTGGATCAGCGGCGGCGCTCGGCCGACCCGGTCGTTGGCGGATGGTGGTCGCGTTAGGGCTTGATAGCCGCTAAAGGCGTCGGCCTGGATCACGCCGCGAAAGCGGGCCAGATGATCGCGCGGCCGCTCGCCCCCGACGGTCGGGGCTAAAGCGGTAATAAGCCGCGGACGCCCGCTCGCCTTGCCAGGGCCGCTCGTCGACGACATAGGTCCACAGCCGCCCGGTTCGGGTCTTGCCATTGCCCGGCGCCAGCACGGCGATCGGCGTGTCATCGGTGTGGATGATCGGCGCCGCCAGGGCATGGGTGCCGATCAGCTCGGCCAGTGGCGTCACCCACCAAGCGGCATGCCCGACCCAGTCGGCCAGGGTGGCACGCTCGATCTCGATGCCCTCGCGCGCCAGGATCGCCGATTGCCGGTAGAGCGGCAGCCCGTCGAGGTATTTGCTGACCACGACATTGGCGACCAGACCCGGACCGGGGCGGCCCTTCGCGATCGGCAGATCGGGCATCGGCGCTTGGATGATGCGCTCGCAGCAGCGGCAGCTCAGCTTAGGCCGAATATGGCGGATCACTTTGAGGCGAGCCGGGATCTTCTCCAAGATCTCGGTCACGTCCTCGCCGAGCTTGGCAAAGCGGGTGCCGCCGCAGCCCGGGCAGACCGGCCTCGGATCATGCACGATCTCCTCGCGCGGCAAATGATCGGGCAATGGCCGCCGCACCGGCTGACGCCGTTCGCGCGGTGGCTGATCAGGGGCACGCCGTGCCGCCGGCGCTGTGCGTGCTGCTTCGCTCTCTTCCAGATCCTCGAGCATCAGCTCGAGTTGCGCGATCTGAGTATCGAGTTTTTCCGACGAGCGCCCAAATTGCATCCGCCGCAGTTGGGCAAGCTGAGCCTTGTACTGTTCGATCCGCAGACGGGCGCCGGTCAACTCGGCCCGCGCCACCGCCAGTTCCGCCTCGCGCTCGGCCAGTAAGGCGCGCAGCTCGGCGATCTCTTGAACAGGGTCAGCAGCGACCGGCATCAACCGAGAGTTTACTCCCGCGGTCATTGAGCAGCATCGATCCGTACCCGCCTGAGTCACTATGTCGCGCTGTTCAACCAGCCACTTCCGGGGCCCAGCTGCGGCGCGGTGCACGCCAATCGATACCTTCCAGTAGCATCGATAATTGCGCTGCCGTTAGCACCACCGATCCGTCCTTGGCCTGCGGCCATAAAAACCGGCCGCGCTCCAGCCGTTTGGCAAACAGGCACAATCCTTGCCCGTCCCACCACAGCACCTTGATCAGATCGCCGCGCCGACCGCGAAACACAAACAGCGCACCACCATGCGGGTCGAGCTGCAGCGTCAGCTGAACCCGCGCCGCGAGCCCGTCAAAGCCTTTCCTCATGTCAGTGACGCCGCATGCCAGATAGACGCGGACATTGCCCGGTATGCCGATCACGACAGCGCCGACAAGACCCGGCGCAATGCCATCTCGTCGACCGCGCCGGTCAGACGCAGCTTCACCCCCGTGGGCAGCTCGACCTCGATTATCCCATCCACCCGCCGATCGGGTTCGGGGGGCGTCGGCATCGGCGCAACCGGCGCTGCGGCCAGTGCAAGCTGTTCAACCGGTAGCGCCAATCTCACTGGCGCAAATCCAGTCAGCTCGCCCGTGCGAAACTGCCGCCGCCAGGTGTAAAGCTGGCCGCTGCTGATCCCGTGCAGCCGGCAAACCAACGAGGGCGACGACCCCGGCGCTACGCTCTGTGCCAATATCCGCAGCTTCTCTTCGAGGCTCCAGCGCCGCCGCCGCTCCGGGCCGCTGAGAACCTCGCCGCGGACCTCGCGAGCCCTCGTATGAGTACTCCCGAGGTCCTCCTTATCGACCAGCCCCACATCATTCATTGCACCGCCGCCATAAAACAGCGGCAGCTTCTCAATCAGCAAGCCCAGCGCAAGACGCCAATCAGCAGACGCTTACTTTTGGGCTGCCAGTTCCACGGCAGCAGTTCGGCGAGCCGGTTGATCGGGTGACCATTGGCCATGCGATCGATCACATCGGTAAGCCAAGTCTGCGGATCGAGGCCGTTGAGTTTGGCGCTTTCCAGCACGGTATAGAGGATTGCGGCGCGCTCGCCGCCGGCGTCGGATCCAAGGAACAGGAAGTTCTTGCGCGTGATGGCGATACCGCGCAGCGCTCGCTCAGCGACATTATTGTCGATCGCGAGCCGGCCATCACCGGCATAGCGGGTTAGCGCGTCCCAGCGGCTGAGTGCGTATTGGATCGCCTTGGCGAGCGCGTTCTTTGCTGACAGCCGGCGGCGCTGTGCGGTCAGCCAGTCGCGCAAGGCGTCGAGGATCGCCACGGCACGGCTCTGTCGCGTCGCCAGCCGGGTTGCGGCCGACTGACCAGTAATCTCGGCTTCGATCTTGTAGAGCTCGCCAATCCGTTTGAGCGCCTCCTCGGCGATTGGCGACTTGGTCAACTCGAACACGTCGTAAAATTTGCGTCGCGCGTGAGCCCAACACGCCGCGTGGATCAGCGGCGGCGCTCGGCCGACCCGGTCGTTGGCGGATGGTGGTCGCGTTAGGGCTTGATAGCCGCTAAAGGCGTCGGCCTGGATCACGCCGCGAAAGCGGGCCAGATGATCGCGCGGCCGCTCGCCCCGACGGTCGGGGCTAAAGCGGTAATAAGCCGCGGACGCCCGCTCGCCTTGCCAGGGCCGCTCGTCGACGACATAGGTCCACAGCCGCCCGGTTCGGGTCTTGCCATTGCCCGGCGCCAGCACGGCGATCGGCGTGTCATCGGTGTGGATGATCGGCGCCGCCAGGGCATGGGTGCCGATCAGCTCGGCCAGTGGCGTCACCCACCAAGCGGCATGCCCGACCCAGTCGGCCAGGGTGGCACGCTCGATCTCGATGCCCTCGCGCGCCAGGATCGCCGATTGCCGGTAGAGCGGCAGCCCGTCGAGGTATTTGCTGACCACGACATTGGCGACCAGACCCGGACCGGGGCGGCCCTTCGCGATCGGCAGATCGGGCATCGGCGCTTGGATGATGCGCTCGCAGCAGCGGCAGCTCAGCTTAGGCCGAATATGGCGGATCACTTTGAGGCGAGCCGGGATCTTCTCCAAGATCTCGGTCACGTCCTCGCCGAGCTTGGCAAAGCGGGTGCCGCCGCAGCCCGGGCAGACCGGCCTCGGATCATGCACGATCTCCTCGCGCGGCAAATGATCGGGCAATGGCCGCCGCACCGGCTGACGCCGTTCGCGCGGTGGCTGATCAGGGGCACGCCGTGCCGCCGGCGCTGTGCGTGCTGCTTCGCTCTCTTCCAGATCCTCGAGCATCAGCTCGAGTTGCGCGATCTGAGTATCGAGTTTTTCCGACGAGCGCCCAAATTGCATCCGCCGCAGTTGGGCAAGCTGAGCCTTGTACTGTTCGATCCGCAGACGGGCGCCGGTCAACTCGGCCCGCGCCACCGCCAGTTCCGCCTCGCGCTCGGCCAGTAAGGCGCGCAGCTCGGCGATCTCTTGAACAGGGTCAGCAGCGACCGGCATCAACCGAGAGTTTACTCCCGCGGTCATTGAGCAGCATCGATCCGTACCCGCCTGAGTCACTATGTCGCGCTGTTCAACCAGCCACTTCCGGGGCCCAGCTGCGGCGCGGTGCACGCCAATCGATACCTTCCAGTAGCATCGATAATTGCGCTGCCGTTAGCACCACCGATCCGTCCTTGGCCTGCGGCCATAAAAACCGGCCGCGCTCCAGCCGTTTGGCAAACAGGCACAATCCTTGCCCGTCCCACCACAGCACCTTGATCAGATCGCCGCGCCGACCGCGAAACACAAACAGCGCACCACCATGCGGGTCGAGCTGCAGCGTCAGCTGAACCCGCGCCGCGAGCCCGTCAAAGCCTTTCCTCATGTCAGTGACGCCGCATGCCAGATAGACGCGGACATTGCCCGGTATGCCGATCACGACAGCGCCGACAAGACCCGGCGCAATGCCATCTCGTCGACCGCGCCGGTCAGACGCAGCTTCACCCCCGTGGGCAGCTCGACCTCGATTATCCCATCCACCCGCCGATCGGGTTCGGGGGGCGTCGGCATCGGCGCAACCGGCGCTGCGGCCAGTGCAAGCTGTTCAACCGGTAGCGCCAATCTCACTGGCGCAAATCCAGTCAGCTCGCCCGTGCGAAACTGCCGCCGCCAGGTGTAAAGCTGGCCGCTGCTGATCCCGTGCAGCCGGCAAACCAACGAGGGCGACGACCCCGGCGCTACGCTCTGTGCCAATATCCGCAGCTTCTCTTCGAGGCTCCAGCGCCGCCGCCGCTCCGGGCCGCTGAGAACCTCGCCGCGGACCTCGCGAGCCCTCGTATGAGTACTCCCGAGGTCCTCCTTATCGACCAGCCCCACATCATTCATTGCACCGCCGCCATAAAACAGCGGCAGCTTCTCAATCAGCAAGCCCAGCGCAAGACGCCAATCAGCAGACGCTTACCCTTTAACAGCATGGATGATTTGTATCATACTGATCGGAGTTTGTCAATGGCATAATTCGATTTTCGCAACGAATTGCCGCCTCCATAGTACGTTTCGAGTGCGCCAAGCGCAGCTACCAAGATACCCGACGCAGCCTCTTGACTGATCCGGCGCCCATTCCACCCCTGTTCCAATGCCCATTCTTTGAGCGAGCGCTCCCAGCCGACCACGTGCCACAGACATGAGCCACCAGGCGATGCAGGACCGCCTACTGCCACGATGGCGCCACACGTGCTCACGGGCACCTTCGACGCGCAATCCCGATCCGCGATCGCCTGTTGCGCGCCCCCTCCCGCCATCTCTCGGGCGCGAATAATCGAGAGCACGCAAAGGATCAAGCTGGGCGGTTACAAACCGAAAGCGAAAATCTTCTGCAGCTTGGCGCATGCCCGCTGTGATCGAACCCCGCCGTTCCATAGTCGCAAGGGTATCGACCGCACGATAGGGCCGGGCCGTTCGGCCGGTTTCATCGGCAATGGGCCGCGGGAGCTGTTCGGTCGGCCCGCGTTGGTGACGCTCACTGGTGGGGCCGTCGAACTTGGCGGCTGCGGTGGCGCTCTTTCCGCCCGGAATCCGGCGCGTCATAGAAACCTTCTCTTTTTAGAATATAACGTGAACATCGTGGTCAAGAAATCGGGCGTAACGCGTTCTCCAGTCGTCTTAGGAAGCGCTGCGGTGGTTCAGCACCATCGCGGGAGCGGCGACCGCCGACGGCGTTCGCGAGTGCTTCAACTTCGCGGAGACGCCTTTTCTCCTCGATCGTTCCACAGGGAACATGGCAAAGTGAATGGTGGTCCACGCAATAAGAAGAGAGCGTACGCCGAGGTTTCCCGCAGCTTTGGTGAACTCCCTCGCTGGCTACGATAAAGGCACAACCAAAGTCATCGTGCCGGTGCTCAGGCAGAAACTCCGCGATCGAATCCCTCACTTCTATCCTCCGCCGCGTACCGACTTGCCCTAATTGCATTATGATGATATCATAATCGGGATCGATGTCAATCTGAAAATTGTGAAATACGCATTATGGACTCGTCCTGGTTCCAACATGCTCTCGACCGGATCGGGGCTACTCAGGCCGATCTCGCGCGCCATCTTCGTCTCGCTCCATCAGCGGTTTCGCGGATGTTGAAGGGCGAGCGCCAGATGAAGCAGCTCGAAACCGTGCAAATAGCCGGGTTCCTCGGAGTCACCCCTGATGAAGTATTGCGCCATGCTGTCGCTGGCTCTGTCGAGACCTCGAATGGCGATATGCCACGACCTGGGCGTGGCCGTCCTCCTTCGGGATCAACACCGGGGATCAGTCGTTCCGCGGATGTGATACCTATCAGGAGCGCGGGGCGCGGCGGGACCGATCAGGCCATGTTCCTTGAAGACGGTCCGATCGGCTATACGTCACGACCGTCGAACCTCACTGGGGTACGCGCGGCCTACGCGATCTATATGGTGGGCGATAGCATGGAACCGCGCTACGAACCCGGGTGGCTTCTGCATGTCAATCCGTTCAAACCACCCACCCGAGGGCGCGATGTCGTCGTCTACAAGACGGGACAAGCAGTCCTGATCAAACAGTTCGTTGGTTGGGAAGGTGATACCCTGGTGCTCCGCCAGCTAAATCCGCCCGATAACTTGCGAATTCCGCGAGCGGAGGTGCAAGAATGTCACCTTATCGTAGGCACCGATCAAGAGGGCTGAAGGGTTCGCGCGATCCGGTCACGCAGCTTCCGCTCTCATGGTCTCGCTGATGACCAGACCGCTATCGCCGGCAGTCACATGCACGAGGGATCCGTCAGGAATTCCTCCCTCAAGGATCAACTGCGCCAAAGGATTCTGCAACTCCCGTTGGATCACCCGCTTCAATGGCCGAGCCCCGTAAACGGGGTCATAACCCGCATTTGCCAGCCAAGCCATCGCGGCGCCGTCGAGCTCGATTGTGATCTTCCGCTCGGCCAGCAGTTTTTTCAGGTGCTCGATCTGGATTGCGACAATGCCGTTCATGTCATCGCGCGACAAGCGACGGAATAGAAGGATCTCGTCGAGCCGGTTCAAGAACTCGGGACGGAAAGAGGCTCGAACCGCTTCCATCACTGCCTCACGAGCAACCGATACATCGGCCCGCTCCGGTAAACGCGCCAGCGCCTCGCTCCCAAGAATTCGAGGTCAGCACGATCAGAGTATTGCGAAAGTCGACGGTGCGACCTTGCCCATCGGTGAGCCGTCCGTCATCGAGCACCTGCAACAAAACATTGAATACATCCGGGTGCGCTTTCTCAACCTCGTCGAACAGAATCACCTGATACGGGCGGCGTCGTACGGCCTCGGTCAGACTGCCGCCTTCCTCATAACCGACATAGCCCGGGGGGGCACCAATCAGTCGCGCGACCGAATGCTTCTCCATGTATTCCGACATGTCGATGCGCACCATCGCGCTTTCATCGTCGAACAAGAATTCGGCGAGCGCCCGCGTCAACTCGGTTTTGCCAACGCCTGTCGGGCCGAGAAACAGAAACGAGCCCATCGGCCGGCTAGGGTCCTGCAATCCCGCCCGCGCACGTCGGATCGCGTTCGACACGGCAGTGACCGCTTCGTCCTGGCCGACCACCCGGCGTTTCAGCGCGCTCTCCATATGGAGGAGCTTTTCGCGTTCGCTCGACAGCATTTTGTCAACCGGAATACCGGTCCAGCGCGACACGACCCCAGCGATGTGTTCTTCGGTGACGGCCTCCTCGAGCATGCGGCCCGTCTCGGCGGCTTCGACCTCCTTCAGTTTTCGTTCAAGCTCTGGAATGACACCGTAGGTGAGTTCGCCCGCTCGGCTCCAATCGCCGCGGCGCTGTGCCACTTCGAGCTCTGCTCGGGCCTGATCCAGTTGCTCTTTGAGCTTCTGCGCGCCAGCCAGTTTTTCCTTTTCCGCTCGCCATTGTGCGGTCAATTCGGCGGAGCTCTGTTCCAAATCCTCGAGTTCTTTGATCAGCTTTTCTAAGCGATCGCGCGAGGCCGGGTCGTTTTCTTTTTTCAGCGCCTCTCGCTCAATCTTCAGCTGGACGATCCGGCGGTCGAGTTCATCGATGGCTTCGGGCTTGGAATCGACCTCCATCCGCAGGCGAGAGGCCGCCTCGTCCATCAAATCGATCGCCTTATCGGGCAAAAAGCGATCGCTGATGTAGCGGTTGGACAAGGTGGCCGCCGCCACGATCGCGCCATCGGTGATGCGCACGCCGTGGTGCAACTCGTATTTCTCTTTGATGCCGCGAAGGATCGAGATGGTATCCGCCACCGATGGCTCGTTGACGTAAACGGGCTGGAAACGCCGCGCGAGCGCTGCGTCCTTTTCGATATTCTTTCGATATTCATCGAGCGTCGTGGCGCCGACGCAATGCAGCTCTCCACGAGCGAGCGCAGGCTTCAGCATGTTCGACGCGTCCATCGCCCCTTCGGCCTTGCCCGCGCCGACCAAGGTATGAAGCTCATCAATGAAGAGGATGATTTCACCCGATGCCGCGGTGATCTCGGTCAACACCGCTTTCAGCCGCTCTTCAAATTCCCCGCGGAATTTGGAGCCGGCGATTAGCGCACCCAAATCGAGCGCCAGCAGGCGCTTATCTTTGAGGCCTTCAGGCACATCGCCGTTCACAATACGCAACGCGAGCCCTTCGACGATTGCGGTCTTTCCGACACCCGGCTCGCCGATCAGCACCGGGTTGTTTTTCGTCCGTCGCGACAAGACCTGTATCGTGCGTCGGATCTCTTCGTCTCGCCCAATCACTGGATCGAGTTTGCCGTCGCGCGCCGCCTCGGTCAGATCGCGGGCGTATTTCTTCAACGCGTCATAACCTTCCTCGGCGGATGCGCTGTCGGCCTTTCTGCCCTTGCGCACTCCCTCTATGGCCGCGTTGAGCTTTTGCGGCGTCAGTCCGCCGGCGGCGAGCGCTCTTCCCGCCCCCATTTCCTTCGCCAAGGTCAGCGCCAATAGGATCCGCTCGACGGTGACGAAACTGTCCCCCGCCTTCTCCGCGATCTGCTCGGCCTGCTCGAATACCCGCGCAATCTCGGGCGAAAGGTAAACCTGACCCGCCCCGGAACCTTCAACTTTGGGTAATTTGGCGAGTTCGGCTTCGACCGCGGTGAGGACGGCTCGCGGATCGGCGTCAGCCGCCCGAATGAGATTGTTAGCGAGGCCTTCACGATCCTCCAGCAACACCATCAAAAGGTGTTCGGGCATTAATCGCTGATGACCGCGGCGTAACGCAAGTCCTTGCGCCGCTTGGATAAATCCCTTTGCCCTATCTGTATATTTTTCGAATTCCATGACACGCTCCGATGAGCCACCCGCAGTGCCCCAAAAGGCGGCAGCCGCGATCCCTCATGCGCGTATATGGCGTTAGGGAAGGGTCAGGCAACCCCGCCCGCGGGAAGAGCGGTCATGCCATCGCTTGCGCGGCGTGACTGGCAGCGGTGCCGGATATTAAAAACGTGAGGGCTGATCTTCGCTTGATGCCGTGGGCAAAGATGCGTGGTGCGCGTCGTCCTCGATCTCGCCGTTTACCGCTTCCGATTCGTTCATCTCGATGTCCGCGGGCGTCATTGGTCGCGGAGCACCATGCTGATTGGCGTCTCCATTTGCATTCATTACGCGGAAGTAATGCTCGGCATGCTGGTACAGGTTCTCGGCGGCGATCCGATCACCGCTCGCGGCGGCTTCGCGAGCCAAGGCCACATATCGTTCAAAGACCTGATAGGCGTTCCCTCGAATTTTGACGTTTGGGCCATTACTGTCGAAAGTTTGAATTCGGTGCGGCATCCGCGGCCGATTGTGATGCGGATTGTTGCCATTATTGCGACCGCGTGATCGCTTGTTTGGACCTGGTCTCATGACACCTATCTAGTAATCGTGGATAATATCGGATTTGAGTCCGATCGGAGCGTTCGTCGTCCCCTCAACGATCTCCAGCAAGGCATCGCGTGTCTTTACGCTTGCCTGCGTAGCGTCAAAATCGCTTCATTACCACCGTAGACGCGCCGGTAGCACATTCCAAGGTTTTTTTGATGGTGGGGGCGCTCAAAGGTTAACTCGGGCCTTGGCCCGCTATGAGACAGCGCTGATGGCCCGCAAAATCCCGCTCGATCGCTTGAACAAATAGCTGATTGCTGTTGAATATAGACGCAACGCCAGAGGCTTGGCCTGTCCCGACTTCCACTGCGAGTAGCGCCCGCGGCGCCATTAAGTCAGAAATGTCCGCGGCAATTCTGCGGTAGGCGGATAGCCCATCGTCGCCCCCATCAAGCGCGAGATTGGGATCGTATCTGCTGACCTCGGACGGCAACTCGGCCAGTGCCGCGGTCGCAACGTAAGGAGGATTCGCGATTATGACATCAAACCGTCCGGCGAGCGCGCTGCCCCAATTGCCGACGAAAAACCGGGCTTCCGCGGCGAGCCCCAACAATTGAGCGTTGTGCCGGGCGGCGGCGGCGGCGCCAAACGAAAGATCTACACCCACGCCAGAGGCAGCGGGCAATTCTGAAAGCAGCGCCAATAAGAGACAACCCGATCCGGTGCCCAAATCGAGGAGCCGAAGCGGAGCCTTACGGTCGACGCGCCCCAACACCGCCTCGACAATGGTCTCGCTCTCCGGCCGCGGATCGAGAGTCTCAGCGGTCAATTCGAAATTGAGCCCCCAAAACTCACGCCTGCCCAATATCCGGCTGAGCGGCTCGCCTGCCGTGAGCCGTTTGGTGTGATCACGCAACTGCTCGGCCTGGACGTCATCAAGCACATGGTCGCCGTATAGCAGCAATTCGGCTGACTCGAGTTCCCAAGGTGCCGCCAATCACCTGGCGGGCTCGGCGCCGCGGCTCAACGTGGCCCGACTTGGACAAGGCCGCGGCCGCCTCGGCAAGGAGCGAGCTTAGGGTGGCCGTCATCACTTACTTAGCCCTCCACGGACGCCAATCTGGTCGCCTGGTCCTCGGCGAGAATCGCGTCGATGATTTCGTCAAGCGCTTCTCCGGATATCACCTTGTCAATCTTGTAAAGAGTCAAATTGATCCGATGGTCGGTGACCCGGCCTTGTGGAAAGTTATACGTCCTGATGCGCTCCGATCTGTCGCCACTCCCGACTTGGCTTTTCCGTTGAGCGGCGCGGGCGCTGTCGCGCGCCTGCCTTTCCATTTCGTACAACCTAGAGCGCAGCACTTTCATTGCTCGCGCCTTGTTTTTGTGCTGTGATTTCTCGTCCTGCTGAATGACGACCAGCCCCGTTGGCAGGTGAGTGACCCGAACGGCGCTATCGGTCGTATTGACCGACTGACCCCCGGGGCCGCTGGCGCGGAATACGTCGATGCGCAAGTCCTTGTCATCAATCCTGACATCGACCTCCTCGGCCTCCGGCAATACCGCAACGGTAGCCGCCGAGGTGTGAATGCGTCCGCCCGCCTCGGTCTCCGGCACGCGTTGAACACGATGAACGCCCAACTCGAATTTCAGCCGGGCGAACACATTGCGCCCGGCTATCGAGGCGGTCGCCTCCTTGAACCCCCCGAGCCCAGTCTCGGACAGGTCTAGAATCTCAAAGCGCCAGCCATGTAACGCCGCGTATCGCTGGTACATGCGGAACAGCTCGGCGGCAAAAAGTGCGGCCTCTTCCCCCCCTGTGCCGGCCCGGACTTCCAGAATGGCGTTGCGTTCGTCATCGTCATCCTTTGGGAGCAAGCTGAGTTTCACCTTGTTCTCGAGACCGGGGAGTCGCTCCTGCAATCCGCGCAGTTCCTCCTGCGCTAGCGCTTTCAGATCGGGGTCGTCTGCTGATCGAGCCATCTCAGTTAGCGAGGCAATTTCCTGTCGGGCTCGATCGAGCGTTCCCACTTCTTCGACGATCGGAATGAGCTCGCTAAACTCTCTCGAGAGCCTGGCGAATTCCGAGCCGCCCAGCCTGCCACCGCTTAGAGCGGCGCGCAGTTCCGCATGCCGTCGAACCAGCTGTTGCAGACGCAACTCGATGCCGGCTTCCAAACTGCTCGCCTCAGCGCATCAAACCCGCTAGCGCGGCCGGTAGCTCGGCAATCGCTACGCTGCATTGCGCACCGCTGTCGAGATCGCGCAATGTCGCCGTGCCGCGCACGACTTCATCTTCGCCGATCAGCACCGCGGCGCGAGCCTTGATCCGATCTGCTCGCCGCATGCGCCGGGCGAGATTGCCGGAATACCCCAAATCAACAACGTAACCACCCGATCGAAGATCCTCCGCGATTTTCCCCGCAACTCGTTCCCCCGCTTCCCCGATGGGAACCATCGCTATCGGCCGGGGAGGGATCGGCGGCTCGTCGATCAGCATGGCGAGCCGCTCGATGCCGGCTGCCCAGCCGACGCCGGGCAGTGCAGGACCACCCATCAGCTCGACCAATCCGTCATAACGTCCCCCGCCCATGACGGTGCCTTGCGCTCCGAGCTCCGAGGTTACGAACTCAAAAGCTGTATGCGTGTAGTAATCGAGTCCGCGTACAAGACGCGGGTTAATCCGATAATCGATACCCAATGCGTCCAACCCGTCGCGAACCCTCGCGAAAAATTCTTGCGAACTCCAGGTTCAAGTGTTTTGCGAAGGACGGGGCGTCCGCTACAATACGTTTATCGCTCTCGGCCTTCGAGTCAAGAATGCGTAATGGATTCCGTTCAAGCCGGCGCACACTATCTTGAGACAACTCAGAAAGATGGGCCGAAAAATACGATGTCAATGCTTGACGATACGAAGCTCGACTTTCAAAATCGCCAAGCGTGTTAATCTCCAGGACGGCGCGGTTTTCGACGCCAAGAGCACGGAGCACGCGGCAGCCGAGGGCGATGACCTCAATATCGGCCTGCGGCTGTGCCACACCGATCAGTTCGACGCCGATCTGATGGAACTGGCGAAACCGCCCTTTTTGCGGCCGTTCGTACCGGAACATCGGGCCTTCGTAGAAAAATTTGAGTGGCGCGCTCTGAACCAGCCCGTTAGAGAGGATCGACCGGACCACGCCCGCCGTATTCTCCGGTCGCAACGCGATCTCTTCGCCGCCCCGATCCTCGAAGGTATACATCTCCTTCGAAACTATGTCCGTGGTTTCACCGATCGGACGAGCGAATACTTCCGTAAATTCGAAGATCGGCGTTGCGATTTCCGCAAATCCGTAAAGTTCTGCCATCGTTCTCGCCGCTTCTTTTATCTGTCGATGACGGCGCGTTGCCTCGGGTAGAAGGTCCTGGGTTCCGCGCACCGGCTGCAGAAGCGGCATACCTACACCGTTAGAACTCTATCTTTTTATGCGATCGCAAACTTGAGTACGACTCACGTGAGCGACGTCAGGAGGGACCTTCTTCATTCGATCTCACTGAGCGGGTTCAAGTATTGGCCTGACTTGGCTTCTCTGAGCCTCGATTTCGGCCGCTTTCTTCTCAACGAGCTCCACCAGATGATCAACGATGTCTGCGTCTTTCAGCCGGTGGTCGGTAACACCGCTTATATAGACTTGATGTGTGCCGTTGCCGCCTCCGGTAAAGCCGACATCCGTCTCGCGAGCCTCGCCGGGACCATTCACAACGCAGCCGATTACCGAGACGGTTAGTGGCGTCGTGATATGTGCCAGCCGTTCCTCGAGCCGCTCAACCGTCTTGATGACCTCAAACTGCTGCCGTGCGCAGGACGGGCAGGAGATCACAGTCACACCGCGACGCCGCAAATTGAGCGATTTGAGGATTTCGAAGCCCGCCTTCACCTCCTCGACGGGGTCTGCCGAGAGCGATATACGGATCGTGTCGCCAATTCCGGACCAGAGCAGCATCCCGAGACCAATCGAAGATTTGATCGTGCCGCTGCGCAATCCCCCGGCCTCGGTAATCCCGAGATGGAGAGGATAATCGCAGGCTTCGGCGAGCTGTTGATAAGCTGCTACGGCAAGAAATACGTCGGAAGCCTTGCAGGAAATCTTGAACTCGAAAAAATCGTTGTCTTCCAAAATCTTGGCGTGAGTCAGGGCGCTCTCGACCATGGCCTCGGGGCAGGGCTCGCCAAATCGCTCCAAGAGGTCGCGTTCGAGCGATCCGGCATTGACGCCGATGCGCATCGAGCAGCCATGATCCTTGGCGGCCTTGATCACCTCCCGCACCCGCGCCGACGATCCAATGTTGCCGGGATTAATACGCAAACAGGCAGCACCACTCTCGGCGGCCTCGATTGCCCTCTTATAATGAAAATGAATATCGGCGACGATCGGCACTGTCGTCTTGCGCACGATTTCCTTGAGCGCTATCGCTGATTCTTGGTCTGGGCAGGAAACGCGTACAATGTCTGCGCCGGCCTGCTCGAGCGCCTGGATTTGTGCGACGGTCGCTTTTACATCGCTGGTGACCGTGTTGGTCATCGATTGCACTGTGATCGGAGCGTCACCGCCCACCGGCACCTTGCCTACGTAAATCTTGCGGCACTTGCGGCGATCAATGTCACGGTAGGGCCTTAGGCTCATCCTCGACCTCACACGATGATAGTGTCTGGGATATAGAGTGTTCGAACGGCGCGAAAAAGAAGCGACTGCGGGAAGCAGACCTCAATTGTGCGCCAAGCCCTGGGCCATCAGCGATTGAGGATCGAGTGCTATGTTGCGCACAGCGCCGATCGGACCGAGCGCAGGTACATTCTTCCCGTCCACCAGAACGTCAAGACCGCCAGCGTTGCCGGTTCGCATCGATAGTCCTGGCCGGTCGGGTACATTGTAAGCATCCCCCTGTTTGAGGAATCCGGTGAACAGTACCGAGCGGTCGGGACCGCGAATCTGAACCCAACTGGTTGCATTCGCTCGCAGCGTGATCCGGGAAGCCTGATCAACGCCGGCGTTCACGGGTGTGGCAGAGACGTTTTGCGGCGTAGGGGCTGAGCTGACGGGCCGGGTCGACGCGATTGTATTTGGAGCTGGTCCGTTCGCTTCCGAAACCGCGGCTGACACAGCTTCCGTTTGAGGTCGTGCTTCACCGTCTGACGATAGCGCCGCAGCCGGGCCTGTCGACGGCAACGCTGTCGGGGCAGGAGCGCCGGACAAAAGGACCGACAGCGATGTTGCCGCCGCTGAAGCTTTTGCCTCAGAAGCTGAGGGTATCGCGGACGAATCGGATCGAGGGGATGGTTCGCCGGCCCCAATCACTTCCGCCGGCAGCTTAGCGGGGCTCGCGGTGACGGCTGTTACAACGCCGTGAGCTGCGGTTTCGGCAGATTTGGCTGGCGGCGATTTAGACGCCGGATCCAACCTCGATGTTGGCTCCAGCAGTCCGGCCGGAACCTCGGCTACCTTTTCGGGCGACATTCGATGCGTTGTAGAAAGATAATACCACATGCCATAGCCGCAGATGGCCAATATAGCAGCAACAATCAGTATCCCGCCGGCCGGCACGCCGTGCTCGCCCAAAGGCATTGGGAAGGTGAGGTCAGGCTTGGCATCGAGTCCGGCTGCTTCAAGTTTAAATCGACGCAAGACCTCGGCGCTATCGAGCCCGAGATAATTGCTATACGAGCGTACAAAACCGACCGCGTAGGGCGCGCCGGGAAGCTGGTCGGGATGCCCCTCTTCGATCGCTCTAAGATAAGCGGGTTTGATCTTCAGAGCCGCAGCGATTTGCCGCAGATTGAGTCCCATCTCAGTGCGCTGCCCTCGGAACAAATCGCCAACGGATTCTGCTGCGGGCGGAGATGCGGCGGCCGCTTCCGCCTCATCCTCTGCACAGGGGGATCTGATCCGCTGGAACAATGGCATCTTCTCAAGTTGGTCTCAGAACAGAGTAGCAAAGAGCGAACTGGCGTCCAATCACGACTAGCGCGGGCCAGAAGTGACAATCGGAATTGTCGGCCCTCTTTGCCAGCCGCTCACTAGGTTTGAACTCAATTTCATCGGCACAATTTTGAGCGCGTCGAGAGTATTATGGGCCCACCCCTCAAATGCTAATACAATGGTCGCGGGCGTAAGCTTCGAATTTCGATTTGAGCGAATGATCTGTTCGGGCGCCAATTTCATTGACATAGTCAGCGATGGCGGACACGTCCAAGGTTCGGATCATCGCCTTAACCGAGCCAATCGCCATGGCCGCCATCGACAAGGTGCGAAATCCGAGGGCAATTAAGACCATCGCCTCGATCGGATTCGCCGCCATCTCTCCGCACATACTAAGAGGTACCGAGGCAGCCCCAGCCTCGGCCACAATTTCGCGCAGCAGCTTCAACATCGGTGCCGATAATGGGTCGTAGCGGTCAGCTAGCCGCGGATTGCCTCGATCACAAGCAAATAGAAATTGCACCAGGTCATTGGTTCCGACCGAGAGAAAATCGACTCGTCTACAGAGACCGGGGAGCTGCCACAACAGTGCTGGGACCTCGACCATAACGCCGACCTTGACAGTTGCCGGAAGCACTCGTCCCTCTTCAGCTGCTCTCTTTAGCTCCAGATCGAGGAGGGCACGTGCGCCTTCGAGTTCCGACACCTCGGCGATCATTGGAAATTTTACAAGCAACCGACGGCCTTCGGCGGCTCTGATAAGAGCGCGCAATTGCTCGCGCAGCATGGCCGGCCTATCGAGCCCGATCCGAATCGCTCGCCAGCCCATCGCGGGATTATCCTCCGCAGCATGGGCGAGATAAGGTAACAGCTTGTCGCCGCCAATATCGAGCGTGCGGAAGATCACAGGACGCTCACCTGCCTGCTCCAAAACGCGACGATAGAACTCGGTCTGGTCATCGACGGCAGGGAAGGTGTCGCGCACCATCAACGGCAGCTCGGTGCGAAACAGCCCAACTCCTTCGGCCCCGGTTGATGTCAATTGGGCCATATCCATCATCAACCCGGCATTCAGCATCAGCTTGATCGGGACCCCATCGCGGGTGACAGCCGGACTGCAGCGGAGGCTTTCATATAATGCGCGCTTGCGTGTCCGCACCTCGCTCGCCGCTGTCGTCGATTGCCGAATGTCCTCGCTAGGGCGGATCAGGATTTGGGCATGATCACCATCGACGATCACGATGTCGCCGGGCTCGATCCGGATTGTTGCGTGCTCCACGCGACCGACTACCGGAATATCGAGGGCTCTAGCGACGATCGCGACATGCGCGGTTGGCGAGCCTTCTTCAAGCACCAAACCGCTAATCCCCCCGTTCAAGTAATCCATCAATTCGGCTGGGCCTATCGCCCGGGCGACCATGATAAACTTCTCGGGCATTTCCGGTAACAAGGCGTCGGGGGAGCGCTCCGATAGATGGCGTTGAAGACGATTGGCGAGATCATCGAGATCGACTAGTCGCTCGCGCAAGTAAGGATCACTTGCCTGAGACATGCGCCGACTGGTCTCGTCGCGGATTTGTTGCACCGCCGCTTCGGCGGTTAAACCGCTGCGAATGGTATCAGCGATGCGAGCCACCCAGCCGCGATCCGCGGCAAACATCCGGTAGGTTTCAAGTATGTCGCGATGTTCGCCGCCCCCAAGGTGGCCACTCGCCGCGATTAATTGATCGATGGCATCGCGCATTGCCGCGACCGCCTCGCGCAGGCGCTCTATTTCGGCCGTAACGTCTTCGGCGACGACTTGGCGGATTAGAGGGCGCGGTTCGTGCAGCACGGCTGGACCGATCGCCAGCCCTGGGTTGAGCCGGACCCCGGTCAATCTGACCGGCAAGGTGCCCCCGGAACGGCTCTCAGCGATCTCAAGTGGGTTGATAAGTTCTCCGCTGGCGACCATTTCTGCAATGATCATTGCAATAGTCTGCAGAATTTCGATTTCGTCCTCGGCGTAATGCCGAAGATTACTGTTCTGCACCACGAGCACACCGAGGACTCTCCCGCCCCGCAGGATCGGCACCCCCATCAAGGACTGGTATATCTCTTCACCAGTCTCCGGCCGATATACGAAATCTGAATGCGAGCGCGCATCAGCCAGCGCCAGCGGCCTCGCGGTAGCGCCGATTAGCCCGACAAGGCCTTCCCCAAGGCGCAGCCGCGTGCGGTGGACCGCTTCCGATCGCAACCCTTCCGTGGCGAAAAGTTCAAGCACCTCGCCGGCCCGCATGATGTATGCGGAGCATACTTCAGCGCTCATCTCCGCAGCAACAATCCGGACAATCCGATCCAACCGTTCCTGGGCGGTTCCCGCACCGGCCATTGTATCGCGCAGCCGGCGGAGTAACCGCCGCGTTCCGCTGACGACGGCTGGAGCTTCGCTCATCCGCGGCCGTGCCATCCTTCTGACAAGCCTTCCGGGAATGAGCGTGCCGGTTCGGCCTTTTGTTCGCCACGCTTTTTGAGCATAGCGACCGCCTGACTGACGAGTTCTTCGAATATCTCCTCCGTGGTCTGCTCGCGGGTGACAAAACCGACGCTTTGACCTGCCATGAGCGAGCCAGATTCGATGTCGCCCTCAATCACTCCGCGGCGGAGCGCGCCCGCCCAAAAATGTTCAATCTCCAGCTGAGCCGCCCTTTGCGACAGCTCGCCCGACGTAAACCGTGCGATGACCTCACGTTGCAAGCCGAGAAAGCGTGCGCTCGCCGGATTTGCCAACGCGCGTACGGGAATTATCGGAAAACGCGAATCGAGCTGCAAAGAAGTTACCGCGTCGCGGGCTGCTGCGCGGATAAATGCTTGTTTGAACCGAGGGTGTGCAATTGATTCCTTAGCGCATACGAAACGCGTCCCGAGCTGCACGCCAGCGGCGCCCATTTCCAAATAGGCTAGGACCACCTCGCCACGGCCGATGCCGCCAGCTACGAACACCGGGACTTCTGATAAATGCGGCAGGATTTCTTGCGCCAAGACCCCAGTTGAGACCGGGCCGACGTGACCACCAGCTTCGTTACCTTCTATCACGATCGCGTCAGCCCCCATTCGGACGAGCTTGCGGGCCAAACCGAGTGCCGGGGCAAAGCAGAAAACCCGCGCTCCGCTCGCCTTTGCACGGCTCATTGCTGCAAAGGTCGGTAATCCGCCAGCCAACACCACGTGACTCACGCGATGTTCCGCACATATTTCGATCAGCTCATGGAGTTGAGGATGAAGTGTGATTAGATTGACCCCGAAAGGCCGAGCTGTCCGTACCTTGACCGCCGCAATTTCCGCCGAAAGCAACTCCGGTGTCATCGATCCCGACGCGAGGACGCCAAAGCCGCCGGCATTGGAGATCGCCGAGACCAAATTTCGCTCCGAAACCCAAGTCATCGCGCCGCCCATTATGGCAAGGTCGCTGCCGAGCACGGCGCGTCCAGATGCCCAGAGCCGGTCGAGCTGGGCACGGTAGCGACAGACGCCAACATCCGGCGCTGCGATATGCTCCCTGGCGTCCGCGAACCTCGATGGGCCGTCGGCTACCTTCATTCTTTAGCGTCGAGCCCATAAGCCGTATGCAGGGCCCGCAATGCCAATTCGGTGTACTCGGCGGCAATCAACACGCTGACCTTGATTTCGGAGGTCGAGATCACCTGGATGTTGATTCCTTTGTCGAACAGCGTTTTGAACATTTGCTGGGCTACACCGGCATGGCTGCGCATGCCAACCCCGATCACCGAAATTTTAACGACGTTCGAGTCCGGTTTCAGTGCGGCAAACCCGAGAAGGTTGCGCCGCTGCTCCAGAACAGATATGGCCCGATCGAGATCGGCGCGGGCAACCGTAAATGTCAGGTCTGCCCGACCGTCTTCCGACACGTTTTGAACGATCATATCGACATTAATCGCGTTTTCCGCGAGAGGGCCGAATATAGCGGCTGCCACACCTGGTCGATCGGGCACCTTTTGAACAGTAATTTTTGCCTCGTCGCGACTATAGGCAATACCGCTGACCACCTGTTGTTCCAATATTTCATCCTCATTGACTACAAGGGTGCCGGGAGCGTTGACAAAGCTTGAGAGGACTTGAACGCGAACCCGATGGTTCATCGCCATTTCTACTGAACGGGTCTGTAATACCTTCGCCCCTTGGGATGACATTTCCAGCATTTCTTCATATGTGATTTTGACGAGCTTTCGCGCTTTCGCGACAATGTGCGGGTCGGCCGTATAAACCCCGTCGACATCGGTGAAGATATCGCAGCGATCGGCCTTCAGCGCTGCTGCAAGCGCCACAGCTGAAGTGTCCGAACCGCCGCGGCCGAGGGTGGTAATTCGACTATGCAACCCGATGCCCTGGAAGCCCGCAACCACCGCGACCTGGCCGCGCGCCAGTTCTCGTCCGAGATCGCCGACCTCCACCGAATGAATGCGCGCCTTGCCGTGCACGTCGTCGGTCCGAATCGGTATCTGCCACCCAAGCCAGGATCGGGCATTGATCCCGTGATTCTGCAGCGCGAGCGCCAAAAGCCCGGCAGTAACCTGCTCTCCGGAGGACACAACTACGTCGTATTCGCGCGCATCGTGCAAGCGGCTGGTTTCCCGGGTCCAGCCGACGAGCTGATCTGTCACCCCGGCCATCGCCGAAACGACTACCGCAACTTGATGGCCACTCCCGACCTCACCGGCAACGCGCAGAGCGACCGCTCTTATTCTCTCGACACTAGCGACCGACGTGCCGCCGAATTTTTGAACCAGGCGCGCCATCTTAAATCTTAATTCGTGTCCAGGAGTTGCGCGAGATACCGACCACCTCATACTCCTTTGCGCAACGTTCGACCATCCTGGAACGAACGGTGCTTAAGGAGTTGCACAATGGGAGCTGGTGAGGGCACCGTCGACCCAGCCGATGTGGGTAGGTTTGCCGAGCAAGCCGACGCTTGGTGGAATCCTAATGGCAGCTTCTTTGCTCTACATCAGCTTAACCCGGTGCGGCTCGGCTTTATCCGGTCCCGCCTCTCAAGCCATTTTCGTCGCGATCCCGGCTTGCTGCGTCCGTTCACCGGTCTCAGTCTCGTCGATATCGGCTGCGGCGGCGGCTTGGTAACAGAGCCGATGGCTCGCCTTGGGTTTTCGGCGGCGGGGATTGATCCCAGCCCCGAGGCCATTGCTCGAGCAAGCGAACACGCGCGGTCAGCTAATCTCGACATCGACTATCGCGCTGGAACCGTCGAAGAAACTGGGAGTATGCCCAGCCAATTCGATGTCGTGCTGGCTTTGGAAGTAATCGAACACGCTGCCGATCGCGATCTCTTCTTGTATCGCATAGGCTCACTCGTGGCGCCTGGGGGCGTGGCAATTGTGGCTACTTTGAACCGGACCGCGCGATCCTTCGCACTGGCAATCGTCGGAGCGGAATATGTCCTCGGCTGGATCTCCCGCGGGACGCACAACTGGCGGAAGTTTGTCCGCCCTTCGGAGTTGATTTTGGGCCTTGGCCGCACTGGCCTACGCACAATTGAGATTAGCGGAATTATATATGACCCTCGCGATAAGCAATGGCGCTTATCTCAAGATATAGAGGTCAATTATCTCGTCCTCGCCGCGAAAACCTGATGGTGCCGATCCTACCCGTCCGTCGGCGGGATCCACGGAATTTGACCAACCTTTATTCCTTCATCAGCCAATTCGCGAGATTCGGATTCGGTCGCCTCACCATAGATCCCATGCGCATCTGTCTCGCCGTAATGGATGCGTCGTGCCTCCTCCGCAAATCGAGAGCCGACATAGTCGCAATGCCTCTCGATCTGACGACGCATCTCGACAAGGACCTTCCGCATTTCAGCCATAGCAACGGAGGGAGTAGCATCCCGAGATCGGCCAAGGCGGGGCGCCATGACCGCCTTATCGACAGAGCTGTCGCCGCAGACGGGGCAAGCAATCTCTGAGGCCGCCCGCTGAGCTTCAAAGCTGTCGCCGTCGCGGAACCACCCCTCGAATTCATGCTTGTTTGTACAGCGCAGACTAAAAAGGATCATCTTAACAGCCTCCTGCTACGACTTTACATGGAGGTCTGCGATGTCAGCAATTATCCGATTGTAGCGCTGCCAAACTCCAATCTCCGTGTACCGCACTTTCGTCCGAAACTCCTGCTCACGTCTTTGGGGTAGTCCGCCTACGAGTGCCGCTTGTCGGCGGCCTCACATAGCATGGGGATTCTGATATCCGCTGTCCGCGCCCGTGCGGCAAGTTTGAGTAGCAACCTATGACTTGAGTTTGCGAACCCGCTGACCCGGCTGATCATTCGGCCGCAAGGCGGTTTGGGCCAAGCTCGCGGAGATCAAACGGACGGTCATGGCTTAGGGACGGTAGCATGCGGCGCACCTCGGCGACCCGTGCCGGCTCGATGCTTGCGCTGACAATACCGACACCTTCCCCGGCATCGGCCGCCACCTCACCCCAAGGATCTATGATCAGGGAGTGCCCGTAAGTCCGCCGCCGCTCGGCGTGCTCGCCCCACTGTGCTGGCGCCAATACAAAGCAGCCATTCTCGATCGCCCGCGCCCGCATTAACACATGCCAGTGAGCCTTACCCGTGGGTACGGTGAAGGATGACGGGATTGCCAGAAAATCGGCTCCTGCTTGCGCCAGGGCGCGATAGAGCTGCGGGAACCGCAGATCATAGCAAATTGTCATGCCCAGCACGCCCCACGGCGTGGCGGCTAAGACGGCTTGTGCGCCCGGCCGAAACGCGTTGCTCTCACGATAGCTTTCGCCGCCCGCGAGATCGACGTCGAACATGAAAATCTTGTCATAGCGGGCTGCAATCTCGCCCGCCGCGTCTATCAAGTAAGAGCGGTTGGTAAGCCTGCGCTCACCTTCTGGTACCCCGGGCTCTTCCGAAATGTCCACGGCCAGAGAACCGATTAACAACCACACCCCAGTCTCACGCGCGACCCCGCGCAGCGCAGCCAGCACCGGATGGTTCGCTTCGTCACGCGCTTTTTCCCGGCGCAATTTGCCAATCGGCTCGATCAGCCCGGTGTTTTCCGGGGTCAGGACAAACTCGGCACGGGCATCCCGTGCCCGTCGAACCAGATCCGAGACGATGCGGATATTCGGCTCATAATCGCGCGCAGCGGTGAACTGAACGCACGCCGCGATGAATGCGCTGCTCATTTATTAATTCCCAGCTTCCGATCAAGCCTTCCGGTACGGTCGAGCGCTACCAGGTCGTCGCATCCGCCAATATGCTCGCCATCGATGAAGATTTGCGGAACCGTTGACCGGCCTCCCGCGCGCTGAACCATCTCGGCGCGGCGCTCTGGTTCATCGCCGATGTCGATATCGAGGAACGCGACGGTTTTTTTCTGCAGCAACGCCCGAGCTCGCGAGCAGTAGGGGCAGAATATCGTCGTGTACATCTCGACCTTGGCCATCGCGGTCTTTCCCGAGTTGGTTCGATCCGTCGATTATGTCCCGATCCGGAGCGCCCGCGCCAGAGTGAGGACGCCGACCGTCGCAGCGCCGGCGCGCTTGAGAACTCGAGCGCATTCGTCGATCGTTGCTCCGGTCGTCATTACGTCATCGACTAAGACCACCTTCTTTCTGGCTAACTTCAGGGGTTGCCGGACGGCAAATGCACTGCGGACGTTCCGCTCACGCGCGAGTGGCCCAAGGTGGCCTTGCGATGAGGTCCTGCGCCGGCGGATGAGACATTCAACTTCGACCGGCGGCCCCCCCGCCGCGTGCATAGCGTTAGCCAGCAGGGCAGCCTGATTGTAGCGGCGATGCAAGAGCCGCGTCCAATGCAGCGGTACTGGCACCAACAGTTCTGCTTCGACTACGACCTCGCCACCGAACCGCATCATCCACCGGCCGAGAGCGCCCGCAACATCGGTCCGATCCGCATGCTTTAGCCCCAGCACCAAGTGACGACTGTTTTTGTCGTAGCGAAATACCGCCCTGGCACGATCCCACGCGTGTTGACCTCGGGCGCAATCGGCGCAAATTGCGGCGTCGCCGACGGGATGAGGAAACGGCAAGCCGCAGGCGGCGCACCACGGTGGAGCAAAAAACGTGATGCCGCTCCAGCAGCGGCCGCAGAGTGCGTCCGGCGTCTCGACAACCTCTCCGCAAGCGAGGCATCGCGGAGGCAGCGCGACGTCGACGAGCCCGCGGCCAGCATGGCGCACGCGGGCCAAGGCTCGCTGAGACAGGGTTGCCGAAGTCAGCATTGATAGACATCATCAGGCTGCACGAGCACGGTCAAGTGATTCGCCGCCTTAATGCTGTTTTCTCCGAGCCAACCGATCACGCTGTTCGACCGCGGTACTTGGCGGCAGCACCGCAACAGAGCCGCTCGACAAGGGTGCGCCGATTTCTTGCATGCCGAAATCGCCGAGCGCCTGATCGACAGACTTGAGGACATCCGGCGTCCGTTCGACGCGACCCTGGACCTCGGTGCTCATTGTGGCGCTTTATCGCGCGCTCTCGCGGCCCGACTGGGGATCCGGAATATTGTCGCCGTGGAGCCCGCTGCCTTCTTTTTGGGGCAGTTCGGCGGCATCCGCGTTGTTGCCGACCCCGACCTTCTGCCCTTTCGCGATCGGTCTTTCGATCTTGTCGTCAGCGGGCTCGCGCTGCACTGGGCGGTCGACCTGCCCGGTGCGCTCATACAGCTGCGCCGGAGCCTCAAGGCCGACGGTCTCCTCCTTGCTGCGCTCTTTGGGGGCGCGACCTTGGTCGAGCTTCGTACGGCGTTGATTGAGGCCGAGCTTGTTGAAGAAAACGGCGCCAGCCCACGTGTCTCGCCGACCGTCGACCTTCCGGATGCCGCGGGACTACTTCAGCGCGCCGGTTTTACAATGCCAGTGGCTGATGCCGACAAGATCACCGTGGCCTATCCGAATATTATAGCTCTGATGCGCGATCTTCGGAGGATGGGCGAAACCAACGTGCTCGCCGGTCGCCGGCGCGGGATGCTCCGCCGCGCTACCTTAGGTCGCGCGGCTGAGATCTACGCCGATCGCTTCGGTTCCGACGACGGTTGGATCCCGGCGACCTTTGAGGTTCTATATTTGACTGGGTGGGCGCGGGATTCTCGCTTCCCGGAACGGCAGTGGCAGCATGGCGGGATGCCGCCGGCTAGCTAGCGGTGCGGCGGCGTTTTGTCCGGTCCACGGTCTCCGCTGAGGAAGGACGTTCCAAATGGAACGATTCTGAGCGCGTTTCGGCCAAAGGGATTGGGCAAAGATGCAGGCTTTTGCGGTTCCGAGGTCTGGGGCTAGCGTCATTCCGGGTGAGGCGTATCTCTCCGAGACGCCCGTGCTGCAGATACATACCGGGACCCAGCCGGATTTGTTTTTGCGCTGGAATACTATGCCGCTGGGAGCATCCGGTATTGATATTGTCGTTCATCTGCACGGATTCTCGCGCAGTGGCGAGACGATGCCCTTGTCCGAAAAAGTGCCGCGTAGCGGGCTCGATTTGTCGCGCCGAACCCGCCCCACTTTGGCGCTGCTGCCGCGCGGCAACTGGTTGCGTTATAGCTGGTACGATTTTCGCGCGCTACTCGAGGGCGGCATCGACCGGCTGATTGACTATGCGCTGTCGCGATTTGTCTCGGCGGCCCCTTTTACGGCGGGCGAATTGGACGTAAGCCGGTTCATTCTGACCGCGCATTCCGGAGGCGGTATGCCGGCGATCGACATGGTTGCCAGTGCGCAGCGATCTCCGGATGAGTTGTATATATTTGACGGCCTCTATGGCCGCGATCCTGCCACGGGCGACCCGATGCGCGGTCTGGAAACAATCGATCATTGGCTCGGTAAGCGATTGGCGCGGGAACCCACTTGCCCGGGGGCGTTGCGCGTCGTGTACATAGAGCAGCAAACCGGCCCGTTCTCGCGCAAAGTCGGCGGGCTCATCGCAAAGCATCTGGCGAGCGTCGATCCGGCCGAAACTGCCGGCCGTTGCCGCCGTTATCGAATAGAGCGTTCTGCGGTGCAGCATGCCCGGATTGCAGAGCGTTGCGGCCCCGATTTGCTTGCCGCTTCCGATGTGGAATTCGACTGGTCCCGTTAGGACAGCAAAAGCGTCTATCGCTCGTTGATCATCCTTATCGGCGCAGGGTGAAACCGCACTATGACTTTTTGGAGCGGGGCGAGTAGTTTTGAACTCCTTTGCCAACGGCGCCGGATATAATCACGTCAGTGCAATCGCAATGCCCGCTCGACCAACCGCAGAAATAATGGGGCCACTCGGTCCCGCCGCCATTTGCGAAGCGATTTACCGAATGCCGGATCCTAATCAGCAAAGCTCACCCGGAGGCGACGGCGTCGCCGCCATTCAGGCGCGGCTCTCCGGCGGGTCGACGGCATTGTTGCGCGCCATCCCGGACGAGGTCGTCTCCGATCCAAAGGTTATTGCCGCGCGGCGCTATCGCCGCCGGGTCTTGCTGACTCTAGCAAGCTTGGCGGCCGTTTTCGGCCTCTATTGGGGTTCGAGCTACGTTTTTGCTTACACCGACGACGCCTATGTCACATCCGATCTGGTGGGGGTCGCGCCGTGGATCACCGGCCGCATCGTCGCGGTCCCGATCGTCGACAATCAGACCGTGACGAAGGGCATGTTGCTTGCCGAGATCGATCCGACGCCGTTCCGCCTTTCGCTGGATCGGCAGATTGCCAAGCGGGTCGAAGCCGAGACCCAGCTTGCGGTCGATCATGACCTGATCAAATCGGCAAAGGCTGCGCGCGACGCCGCCGCCGCCCGGGCACGGCTCGCCAACGACAATCTGGCGCGTGCTCAGCCGGTTGCGAACGCCGGTTTCTTGTCGCGCCAGGCGCTTGATTCGGCATCGGCTGCTGCGCAGGAGGCGGCCGCGGAACTCAGCAATGCCCAAACCACGGTGGGCAAAGAGCGCCAGATGGAGGCGTTGCACGAGGCTACAATCAAGGCAATCATCGCCGACATCGCCTACCTGCAGTGGGAGCTTGAGCAGACCAAGATCCTGGCGCCGACCGATGGAACGATCACCAACCTCACTTTGCGGATCGGTGACCAGGCAGTCGCGAACCAGCCGCTGATCGGCCTCGTCGATGCTCACGCGTGGCGGATTCTAGCAAATTATAAGGAAAGCATGATCCGCCATATGCAGGTCGGACATACCGCTTGGGTGTGGCTCGACGCTTACCCCTGGCATATCCATCGGGCATTGATCCAAGGGATCGCCCGCGCCATCAGCCGTCGCCAGACGCCAAACACCTTGTTGCCCTATGTTGAGCCGACCACCGACTGGATCCGGCTCGAGCGGCGGTTCCCGGTGACCCTGTTGCTAACCGACCCGCACCCCGACGTAACCTTCCACATGGGCTCAGATGCACGCACCGTGATCTTCTATTGAGGTGCGGGCATGCTACGGGAGATACCTGGGGCGCTCGCGACCGAGTTGGGCTCGCTCGAATTGCGCGGCCCGCGAGGCTTAGAGGCCGCCGAGGCCGCGGCCTCGGTGACGCTAGCGGTACTCGCCGCCCTGGCGCTACATTCCGACGAGCCGTGGTGGGCGGCGATTACCGCCTTTCAGGTAACGCGTGCGGCCCCTGCAGTGGCACTGTCGCGCGGCATCTTGCGGATCGTCGGCAGTCTTGTGGGCGCGCTTGCCGCGCTGGTCGCATTACGGCTATTCGTCTACCAGTCCTTGCCTTTCCTGCTCTGCCTGTTTGCATTCGCATGCGCTGGCTCGATCGGCTTTGTTACGTCACGCAACGGCTATGCCTGGCTGATCGGAGCAATCACGGCATGCATGATCATGCTGATGTGCTTCGACCAGCCGTCAGCGGCGTTCGCCACGGCGGTCAATCGTGTTATCGACGTGGTGATCGGAACAACGGCTTCGTTCATCGTGTGTGCGCTCAGCCCGCTACCGGTGGGCAGCGGCGCGCCGCAGCCAAGTTTGCTTGATCCTTTGCCGCTTGCTTTCTGGCGCCGCCGTTACGGATCTGAATTGGCGCGCTGGTTACCGGAGAACGGCGCGCTGATCATGCACGCCTGCCGCGGCGGGCTCACAGTCATGCTGATGCCGGCGCTGGCGGAGTGGATTGCACCGATCAGCCCGGTCGCGTTGGGCGTCACCGCGGTCGCTGTTATGTCCATCCCGTCTACCGCGATTGTTCGATTAGACAACCGTGCGATCGTCACCCGCGCGGTGCACCGGTTTGTCGGGTGTCTGCTGGGCGCACTTGTCGGCCTCGTCATTCTCGCTTTTATCGGCGACGATTTCTTACTGTGGATTGCGCTTATTCCGCCCGGCATCTGGCTGTGCTCGCAGATCCAGAACGGGACAACCGGCATCAGCTATATTGGGACGCAGGCGATGTTTTCGTACCTGATGAGCATGGTCCAGGGACAAGGGCCGCCCGCTACGATCAGCCCAGGGCTAGAGCGCTTGGTCGGGGTTATGGGCGGGCTGACGGTCCTCTTTATCGTCACCCTTGTCTTATCGCTGATCCCGCGTTCGTTACCGGCACCCACCTCTTCCACCGCTGCGGGCGATTGACAAGCTGCTTCCGCGCCGGTCTGATCGGGTCGCAGATTTGTGGGAAAATTGGGAGGGCGTATTGGCTAAGTTTAGGATCGCGACACCGGCGGGAGCCAGCTTCACCGTCGCTGGGGGTGGCTACGGCTATGAAATGGAGGCGCTGACGCCGATTGACGCGGAGATGTACGAGATCCCGCCCGGGTCGGAAGATGAATTCGTTGTCGCCGCAAAAGACGCCGATGCGCTTTACGCCAAGGGCCGCCCGATTACCAAAAGGATGATCGACGGATTGCAGCGATGCAAAATTATCGCGCTCGGCAGTGTCGGCGTCGACACCGTCGATGTCGAGGCGGCGACGACGAAGGGCATCCCGGTTACTAACTGCCCCGACACTTTTATCGAGGAAGTCGCCGATCACGCGATGACCTTGATCCTCGCCACCCATCGCCGGCTCATTGAACAGGACCGGATGGTGCGCGACGGGCGCTGGTCCGAAGGGCGGCCTGCCTTGCTCAAAATCCCGCGCCTCCGCGGCATGACGCTCGGCCTGATCGCGTTTGGCCACGTCGCCCGTGCCGTCGCCGAGCGCGCCAAGCCGTTTGGCCTGCACATCATCGCCTATGACCCGTATATCGAAGAGATCGTCATGGTCGAGCGCGGAGTCGAGCCGGTCAGCCTCGCCGAATTGTTGGCCCGCGCCGACATTATCTCGATGCACACGCCGGCGACCGAAAGCGCCAACCGGCTGATCCGCGAAAAGCATTTCCGGCAGATGAAGAAGACCGCGATCTATGTCTCGACCGGGCGCGGGCCGACCACCGACGAACCGTCGCTGATCAAGGCACTCGACGAGGGCATGATTGCCGGCGCCGGTCTCGACGTCCTAGAAAAAGAACCGCCCGGCGACAACAACCCGCTGTTGCGGATGGACAACGTGATCCTGACCGCGCATGTCGCCTCGGCCACGGCCCGGTTCGACCCGGCAAGGCGGCGGCGGGTGGGTCTCGAATTGTCGCTGGCGCTCTCAGGCAAATGGCCGATGTCCTGCGTCAACCCGGCGGTGCTCGCCGGCAGCGGTCTTAGGCGCTGGCAGCCGGTGTCGATGGAGCGCGGCCCAAATTCGTAGCAGCTTGCCCTTCACCCTCCCGCTTCGCGCGTCCCTTCCTCTCCCTGCGCGCGGCGCGCGGGGAGAGGGTTGGGGTGAGGGGGTGTAAACGATGAGAATGCCATGCCCGAGGAAGTAGTGCGGTATCCCGATCCCGGGATCAAAATAATCGATCCGCGGTTTTCTACGCTGGTGCTCGGCAACGCCGCGATCGAGCGTATCGCCGGCGGCTGTCGCTTTACCGAGGGGCCGGTGTGGTTTGGTGATGGCCGGTTTCTGTTGTGGAGCGACATCCCCAACGACCGAATCATGAAATGGGAGGAGGAGACCGGCGCGGTCGCCGTATTCCGCCGGCCGTCGCATTACGCCAACGGCAACACCCGCGATCGCCAAGGCCGGCTCGTCACCTGCGAGATGGATGCGCAGCAACTAACCCGCACGGAATACGACGGGACCATCACAGTGCTGGCGGACCGATTCGACGGCGAGCAATTGACCGGGCCGAACGATGTCGTCGTCAAATCCGATGGCTCGATCTGGTTTAGCGACAATGGTGCGGGCATCCGCGGCAATTATCTTGGTCACAAGGCCACGCCGGAATTGCCCTACCGGGTCTATCGTATCGACCCGCGTAGCGCCGCAATCACGATCGCGGTCGGCGATATGGAGAGGCCTAACGGCCTGGCGTTCTCGCCGGATGAGAAGCGGCTGTATGTCGTCGACACACCTAGCGGGCCAAAGACCGTTCATGTCTACGACGTGGTCGACGACGGCGTCCGGGCCGTCAAGGGCCGTGTCTTTTTCGACGCGATGCCGGGTTACGCCGACGGTATCCGCTGCGACACCGAAGGGAATGTCTGGTGCGGCTTTTCCGGCGGCGAAGGCGAGGACGGGGTCGCCGTGTTTGCCCCCGACGGCGATTTGATCGGCCGCATCCTGCTGTCCGAACGCTGCGCCAATGTCTGTTTCGGCGGGCCCAAGCGTAATCGGCTTTTTATGGCGGCAAGCCAGTCAGTCTATTCGCTCTATGTGGAGGCCGAGGGAGCCAGGGGCGGCTGATTAGTCCGGCCGGTTTGCCTGGTCCTGACGATAGACACTCCCTCTCCCCGCACGCGGGGAGAGGGAGTACATCATGCGTCGGGGGGGTCGCTTGCGAAAGCTAATAGGGCCCGGTCGACCGCGCCGCGGGGGCGTTACCGTCACGCATCTGCTGCAACACCTGCTGGCCCGCCGCTCGCATCAGAGCAGCGTCCCCCATGACCGTCGCGAAATTGTAGCCCATCTCGAACATGCGCTTGGCATAGGCGGGGCTGCCGGTATGGATCCCGGCCTTGACCCCATGCCGGCGGCAGCCATCGAGGATTTTCTTCAGATTGGCGATCATCGCGTCATGGTCCTTGTCGAGCCCGGCCGGCAAGCCCATCGTAATCGAGAGGTCCGACGGCCCGACATAGACCGCGTCGAGACTGGGGGTCGATAAAATGTCGTCGAGCTTCGCGATCGCCTCAACAGTCTCGATCATTGCAAAGGCGATGACGGTGTCGTTTGCTTTTTCCTGATAATCGGACCCGCCATAGAGTGCGGCGCGGATCGGTCCTGAGCTGCGATACCCGGCCGGCGCATAGCGGCAGGCACCGACAAATTTCTCACATTCCTCGCGGCTGTTAATCATTGGGCAGATGATGCCGTAGGCGCCGGCATCGAGCGCCTTCATGATATGTGCCGGGTCATTCCATGGCACTCGCACCATCGGTGTGACCTCAGTGGTCGATATGCCTTGCAGCATCGACAGCATGTCCTTGTAGTCAACGACTCCGTGCTGCATGTCGATGACTAGTGAGTCCCAGCCCATATGGGCCATCAACTCGGCCGAAAAGCCGCTCGGTATCCCGCACCACCCATTGACCACGGCCCGGCCTGCCGCCCACGCTTCTCTGACCCGGTTCGCGCGCATGATGCGTTCCTCCTCGCATTGCAAAGGCGGCGATCCCGCACCCTAAGCGCGCGTGTGTCAAGCATCTGAACCCAGTTGCGGGATCCGGAGATGCTCGTCTCTTGCTCCCGCTTCAACATCAAGGGTAGGATCGAAAACCCGATCGCCGCATGGACGTTAGGGACGATCGCTTGCCCACTATCGAGAAATCGTCATGGGTGCGGCGAGTGCGGCCGGTTCGGGCCCGCTCGGCTCTGCAAACCGCCACAAGACGATATAACGCCCGACCGATTCTTCGATCACAGGGTGACCAAGAGCGGAAAGCGACTCACGGTAAGTTTCCGCGGGTTTCCTAGCTGTCTGGCCGGTGCGGCCGTAAACCGCCCACACGTCGTGGCCTGGCGCAATCTGTAGCGCGTCCGGCAATTGCCAAGTTACCCGGACCGTCCGCTGATCGAGAAGGGCGCGTTTAGCGAATACAGAAAGCACAGTATAAGCGTAATAATTGTCAACCAGCACTACGTCGCCCGGACGGGTCATTGCGGCGAGTTTGCTCGCCACGAGATCCCAACGTGGTTTGGTCTCATAGCTATAATATGGGAGTAAGTTGAAAAGCCCTGTCGCCGCTAGGCCTGTCGCCGCGGCTGCGAAATAGTTTGCGGAGATCGGAGCCAGCCCCTCCCCAGCCAGAACAAAGAACGGTGCTGCACCCCAGATGAAATAGCGAGGCACCAGCACAGATACGAACAGCGAGACCAAACACAGACCGATCGGCAACACCAGCGCTGAACAGCCTAATATCGTTAGCAAGGTCGGGTCGTGGCGCAGCCGCCAAACTCCGAGCGCCGCCGCCGCTGCGACCGCAAACGCCAGCCAGGGCATTTCTGCCGGCATCACGTCAAAGGTGACAAAGCTCGATATGCGAAGCAGATAGACCGGTGCCATCGCTGACCAAATGGTTCTACCGGTCTCCGCCGGCACCCAGCCGGCTCCGTCGAGAACACTCCCGCTATGCCTAAGAAAAATGAGGGCGAGCATGGGCGCCCAGACGGCGAGGATCAACAGCTGAACTGCGATCCAATTCCGCCAAAAGCCACGCTTTGCACCACTTGCCGCCCTTGCGATCGCCGGCGCCGAAAGATTTGCGGCTATAAACCATGGGATAGCAACATTTAACACATTGAGCGCCGCGGCGGTGCCGAGACCATATGCTGACCACGCCTGCCATAGAGCCCCCCTTTTATTGAGCGGGAGAGTGGCGGCCGCCGGTTGCTGCGACAGCCGCACCAATCCGTAAAGTGCCGTCAGAATGAAACAGGAAACGAGAGTGTATGATCGCGCCTCCTGCCCGAACTGCACCTGAAATGGCGAGAGCGCCATGAGCAGGCCAGCAATGATACCACCGCGCAGACCTGAAACCCTGGCGCCGATCGCGTAAGTCAACGACGCAGCTATTGCGCCGAACACGGCTGAGGGGAGCCTCAGCAGCCATTGCGAGGTTCCGATTTTCGCGACAAGCCAAAGCAAGAGAAAATAACTGGGATAATGGCCATTGTGCAGGGAATCAGCGGCGAGGTACAGCAGCGGTGCCGTCGCACGACGCAAGCTGGCCACTTCGTCTAGCCAGAACGGCTTTTCTCCGAGACCATGCAGACGCAGAAGCAAGGCAAAGGCGCCTACTGCGAGCGCGAAACCAAAGGTCGAGTAGTTCCCGTGCAGCCGGTCGGACTGTCTTCGGCTCCACAACACAACCTCACCTAAAGACCGCATGCTCTGAGGAAAGTCCTGTATTCTCGGCAGCTAGATGAGAGTAACTTCGGCAGTGCAACGCTCTCGTACGGTTCGGCGGAGTCTTCCGCCTCCTCAACAATTGACAACCTCCGATCTTCCCGAGGCGGGTCCGGCTCCGCCGAAGGCGAAATCGAAGGAAGCGCTCTTCGCCCCGTCTCCTTATCGATAGTTCCGTACTTAAGTGAGCGCCTCTCGGTTCACGACGTTTTCGCGATTCGGTTTGCCGTCGAGCACGCTCAGAATATTCTCGACCGTTGTTATCGCCATTCGATCGACGGCCTCGCGGGTCACGCCGGCAACATGCGGCGCCGCGACAAAATTTCTCAAAGTGAGGAGCGGGTTGCCTTTGGGAGTCGGCTCCTCGACAAAGACATCGAGCGCAGCGCCGGCGATCCGATTTGCCTTCAGCACGTCATAGAGCGCCGTCTCGTCGATGATACCGCCCCGCGCGGTGTTGACGATAAACGCGCTCCGTTTCATGCGTCCGAGCCGCGCGGCGTCGAAGAGGCCGACCGTCTCCGGCGTTTTCGGGCAGTGGACGGTAATGAAGTCCGCGCGGGCGACCGCCTCATCGAGATTGCTAACGGGCTCATATCCCATGCCGCGGATCGTCTCTGAGTAAACGTAAGGGTCGTACACCAAAACGTTCATTTCCATCGCGCCAAGGCGCTTCGCCGAGCGCGTGCCGATCTTGCCAAAACCGACGATCAGCACTGTCTTCCCGTAGAGGTCGACCGGCATTTCGTGATAGCGGTCGTGCCAGCGACCCTCTTTGACCATCGCGTCCATCGCGGCACCGCGGCGGGCGAGGTTCATCAATAAGTAGACGCCGGCTTCAGCGACGCTAACCGAGTTCGCAGTTCCGGCGATCATCAGCGGGACTTTGCGACGGGTGAGCGCCGGCACATCGACCGCGTCGTACCCGACCCCGATGCGCGCGACGACCTCGAGATTGGGGCCGGCGTCAAGCTCGGGGTCGCTGAACGGCGTCACCGAGAGTGCTACCCCGGCCACATCTTCCAAAAGGCGGTGCAGTTCGGCCTTTGGCGCTGTTGTCTGATAAGGCACGCCTTCGACATCGTCGCGCGCTTCGACGATCGCCCAGCCGGCTTTCGCCAATGTCGTAGGCAGCAGCAATTTCTTGCGGTTGGTCCCGCTCATCGATCCCCGATCGGGCGTGCTCACTGGTTTTCTCCCGAGGAATTCAGTGCCGGCGGACCCTACTATGGCGGCCCCAGCAGCACCAGCCTCGCCGCGGGCCGGCTGGCAGGCACTCTGGCTCGGCCTCATGACAAGGTCTATCCTTTAATCGCCGGTCGAACGGCGCAAACAGGAGCTCAAGATGGCTGAGGCGCGGCTCAAACATTTCGGTTGGGGACGCGAAGGCGAAGGAATGACGGCGGCGGAGGAAACCGAGGCGCTCGATCGCTATCGCCGGCTGTTCAATGTCGAGCTGTTTGTTGAACAAGAACCTCCGGCGCTCTCCGACATTCGTTTGCCACCGCCGCGCATCGCCCCGCCTGCGTCTCTGACAGGGATCTGCTCGACCAAGCGCTACGATCGCGTTGCTCACACCTATGGCAAGTCGTTTCGCGATTATGCAAGGGGCCTTGCGGGTAACTATGCTGGGGCGCCCGACATCGTCGTCTATCCGCGCAACGAGGCGGAAGTTCAAGCGGTCCTCGATTGGGCGGGCGGTACGCAGACGGCGGTGACCCCGTTCGGGGGCGGCAGTAGCGTCGTCGGCGGGGTCGAGCAACAGGTCGACGGTCACCTCAGGGCCGCCATCTCTTTAGACCTGCGCCACCTCGACCGCGTCGTTGAAATCGATCACATCTCGCGCGCGGCGCGCATTGAAGCGGGGGTATTCGGTCCGGCGCTCGAAGCCCAGTTGCGGCCGCATGGGCTGACCTTGCGTCACTTCCCACAGAGCTACGAGTACTCGACGCTCGGCGGCTGGATCGCAACCCGCTCGGGCGGGCATTTTGCGACTCTCTACACGCACATTGATGATCTGGTCGAAAGCATCCGGATGGTAACCCCGGAGGGAATGATCGAGACGAGGCGGCTGCCCGGCTCCGGGGCCGGGCCAAGTCCTGACCGGATGTTGATCGGCTCGGAAGGCATTTTGGGGATCATTACTGAAGCATGGATGCGGCTTCAGGATCGGCCGCGGTTTCGCGCCGGCGGGGCAATCCGGTTCGCCGATTTCTTCGCCGCCGCATGCGCGGTAAAGGCCATTGCGCAGGCCGGACTCTTCCCGGCGAATTGCCGAATCCTCGATCCGCAGGAGGCGCAAAATACTGGCGCCGGCGACGGTAGTGCCGCGATCATGGTGTTGGCCTTCGAATTGGGCGACCATCCGCTCGAAGCCTGGATGGCGCGGGCGCTAGAGTGTTGCACGGACCATGGCGGCATACCCGAGCGCCCCGGCGAGCGCAATTCACATCGCGAAGGAGCGGCCGAGCAATGGCGCACCGCCTTTATTCGGATGCCCTACTCCCGCGAGCGCATGATCCGCCGAGCGATAATCGCGGACACATTCGAGACGGCGATTACCTGGGAACGCTTTGAAGCCTTTCACGACCAGGTCAAGGCCGCCACCGAATCAGCAATTCGTGATGCTACCGGACAGCCTGGCCAAGTCACTTGCCGCTTTACCCATGTCTATCCCGATGGGCCGGCGCCGTACTTCTCGTTCCACGCGCGGGGGCGACACGATGCGCTCGAGGAACAGTGGCGATCGATCAAGGCCGCCGCCGCCGACGCTCTGATCTCAGCGGGTGGCACGATTACGCATCATCACGCGGTCGGCCGGGACCATCGTCCTTGGTACGACCGCCAACGCCCCGACCTCTTCGCCAGGGCCTTGCGCTCCGTCAAAAAATCGCTTGACCCACAAGGGTTGCTAAACCCAGGCGTGCTGATTGATCCGTTATTGTCACGCGATGACACCCTTGAGGCTAATTCGAGCACAGCATCGCGGGATCGGCCATAAAGTTCCCTCTTAAGAGATCAAAACCGCAACAATTACCAAACTTCTCACCGATGTGGCTAAAACACCACAGTAAGAACGTAGGAAAAAGGAACCTTGCACTCTAGATGTTGCATAAATATCGCTACAGTGCGCGTTCTGCACAGTTTCCCCGAGAAACCGTCGGGATGCGCTAAAAACCGATTGCCATCGATGGTGCGGACGGCGAAGATGCGCGAACGGTGGCGCGATGACCATCGTCACACGCGTATTTGCGGCCGGAGGTAAGGGATGAGAAATCGCTATCTGCTCGGCGCCGGCGTGGCGCTTGCCATCGCCTATGGCGGCGTCGGGGCGCATGCCCAGTTTTTCGGGCCTTATCCGCCCGGGGCCTTTTATCTAGGTCCTGAAGGCGGCTGGACCCATCTGACGAGTCAAACTCCCAGTGTCGCTATCACAGGTCCTTCGGGAGTCACCGTTGGCAATACGGGAAACCACACAATCAATTATAGCGCCGGCTTTAACGCTGGGGCGCGCGCCGGCTATGCCTGGGGACCGTGGCGCTTCGAGGGTGAATACAGCTACCGCAACAACAATCAATCGAACACCGGCACAGGGTTCGTTTCCGGCCCACGCGGAACAACCGGTTTTGCGTTCTCTCAAGGGAGCGCTCACTCGAACTCGATCATGGGCAACGTGATCTACGATTTCACGTTGGGATGGCCGATCACCCCGCACATCGGCGGCGGCATTGGCGCGATCGATGTGTATCGTAGTTTCGGCGCCACAGGGACCGCGACGACCGCGAACGGCACGCCCATCAACTTCACCACAAACTCGTTCAGCGGAAGCAAGTGGGGCTTTGGATACCAGGCAATTGCCGGTGTTCGTTATCTGATCAATCCGGCTTTGGCCTTTGATGTCGATTATCGCTATCTCGCGTCGACGAGCCAAACCATCACCGCCACGACAGTGCCGGCAAGGACCACGTGCTGCGTCATCACCCACGTCGGCAACATCAAATATGGCACACAGAACGTCGTCGCCAGCTTGACGATGATGTTTGGCGCGCCGCCGCCAGCAGCGCCGCCGCCAGCCCCGCCGGCGCCGCCGCCGCCGCCAACCCATCAGGTCTACCTGGTATTCTTCGATTGGGATAAATACAACATCACTCCCGAAGGGATGCAAATCCTTGAGGCTGCGGCTGCTCACTATAAGGCGGGTGGGGCTGTCCAGATCCAAGTTACCGGCTATACCGATCTGACAGGGTCTCCAGGCTACAACCAGCGGTTATCTGAACGTCGCGCAAATGCGGTGGCAACGGTACTTGAGCGACTTGGGGTGCCGCGCAACGAGATGATTGTCGCCGGCCGTGGTATGAACGATCCGCGCGTGCCCACTCCGTTGGGTGTACGTGAGCCGCAGAACAGGCGTGTCGAGATCGTCTTCCCCTAACGCGATCGCGTTAGGCAGCAAATCGGCGACCTCACGTTCCTGAAGTTGCCAACACCGCCGCGGCCCTACCGCGGCGGTGTTTTATCGAAAGACCGCCGGCTTCTGGCTTGTCGATAGGACTAATGATCAGACCGACAAGGAGTTTCCTGTGCGCCGTCTCTCGACGGGCGCGGAATTTCCGAACTGGTTCTTGCCGCCTAGGAGTGCTCTTATGAAAACGCTGGTTAGCGCAGTTGCGCTTCTTGCCTTCGCTGCCGCCACCGCCCTACCGAACGGAAGCTTTGCTCAGACTTCACCGGCTGGGGCGCCTCCGCCGGCGGCTAGTGCGCCGGCCGTGGCTCCAACGACCGCGGCCGCCCCTGAAACGGCGCCAAAGCCGAGCTCGCACAAGAAAACACATAAAGCGTCAAAAAAGAGGGGTAAGACGAAATCGTCAAAATCCTCCGCTAATAAGCGATCTGGGAAACTTCCCACTCAAAGCTAGGCAGGGGTGCCCCGTGAGCGCTCGAGCCCTGGCAACCGTAACGGGTTTCTAGTTAGCCCTACTAACTTTCCGAGAAATGGACCCTGCCCCAGATGGAGAACTCCATCGACAGAGGTGGCGTTATGCCGCCTCTCTTCGTTTGAAGAGCAGAGTGGAGCACCTACTGGCGAGAGTAATTGAATGTGGAGTAGAGAAAGTCAGGAGATGCGGCCTAAATTTTTCCCGTGCGATGTTAGAGGCGATGGCTAAGCCCGCTGTGCCGGCTAAAAGAGCGCGTCGGCGACGCGGAGGTATGGTTTAGGATGGTGCAAAGGTAGCGGGGCCGGAGAGGAGACAGGACCTCCGCCTTCCCGGGGTGCTAGGTACATTGAAGGGGCGTGATAGGCCCTAAGCTAACACTTGAAAAACTGGATTTCGCTCATGTGGTTTGTCCTGGAGAAATTAGACTACTCAAACGCTTGCGAAACACGCTCCGGAGCTGTAGCTTGCGGTCTTGGCTCAGCGGACGCACGCAATGGCGTCTGTGCGTTCGGGAAGAATTGAGCACTCTTCCTCTTTGAGACAGCTGGTTGGGCTGCATTACCGCCCGGGAGTTGTGGATGCTACGGAGAGATCAGATGAAGCATCTGTTGCGCGTGGTAGCTGTTGCGCTGGTGATTTCCGGGCCCGTATGGGCGCAAAATCCGAGCGGCGGGAATTCGGTAGGTATCCCAGGTCCAAACCCCGGAGGACCCGGACTGACGCCTTACACCGGTGGAGGGGTGCCCCCGGCGGGGCCCGCCGCAATGCCGGCAATGCCCGCGCCGCCCCCGCCCGGAGCTGAAGCTGCCCCTCCGCCGCCAAACTCGGCGGCGCCCGGACCACATCATCTCCATAGAGAACTTGCGGCCTACCATCATGCCAAGGCGATGCGGCATTTCCACCGCGGGATGGCACAAAAGGCCGCACTCACCGGCGATACCACTGCCCAACTCAATCGCGAGGAACTTGCCCGCATCCAGTCCGGCAACGTGAGCAATCCGCCGCCGCCGGCGGCGGCGATGCCCGGTCACTAGATATTTCCTACGGAGATTATCGAAAGATCGGGAAGGCTCGAACGATCTCTTGGATGCAAAGGACCTGGAGCGTGTCGGTTTCGAACCGACCCGCAATACCGTTTTTGACGGCGCCCAAATAGCTCATAGAGGATCAATGAATGAAACACGTGTTGTACGGCGCTGCCATAGTTGCGGCGTTCGCACTTGCTACCCCGGTTTGGGCTCAAAGTCCTAGCGGCGGGAATTCAGTTGGTACGCCAGGTCCAAACCCGGGCGGCCCCGGTCTGACGCCCTATACCGGCGGTGGCACGGCGCCAGCACCAACTTCCGCCGCGCCGTCGGCACATCACGCTGTCCGGCATGCAAAAGCGATGCATGCTCATCATATGCACATGGCGCGAAAGGCTGCTCTAACCGGGGATACGACCGCTCAACTGAACCGCGAAGAGCTGGCGCGTATTCAATCGGGAAATCCGGGCAATCCAGCGGCTCCCCCCGTTCCTCCGCAGGGCGCCTCGCCGCCTTCATCCAGCGACATGGGCGGTCCCAGAACTTCTGGCGCAAGCGGGGCGGGGCCGCGGTGATAATTGCGGAGAGACGCCGAAGACTTATCTTCGGCGTACTCTGATCCTTGTGCAGACCTAAGCTTCTGTTTGCCGACGGGCGATCCGCTCCATATCGTCGAGCAGGTCGTGGAGCGCTTGGTCAGCAAGATAGGTAATCTTAGCAAAGGCGCGTAGAAAGCTGTCGGTGCGCGGCAGCTGGAACAAAGTTTCTTCACCCTCTTTGGTTGCCGCGGCGGTGATCAAAACGACGTTGTCATAGGGTTGTAAGACAAGTTCCTGCAGCGCCTTTCCGGCGCCGGTCACGTATTCTACTACCCGATATCGTTGTGGTGTTCGGTTCTCATGGAGAATCGTCATACGGTAGGCAGCTCGCGTTGTTGCTGCCTCGATTAGAGCGCGGGCGAAAGGCCGCAGAAAAGTTTCATCAAAACCCAGAAGGGCCGTAGCGTGCTCGTCATTGACGGCTGAGCGCATCTCGAATGTCGCCCATAACGACGCGCGCCCGTCGAAATAGTCAGCTGACGCAAGATCCAGATTGATCGAATCGATCGACATCGGTGACGCGATCGATCGCGGAGATAGAAAGGCGAAACAGGCGGGCTCCCGCTTGAGCGAAATGTTCGTGGTCGCTTCAAGATTTCGATCCGTGATCGCAGGACTGTCGGTCATGGCAAACTCTGCTCCAAGGGGCGCTCGCGGTGGCGATTTCATCGTGTCGCTTGCGGTTGTTCAACCCAGCCTGAAGAGATCCCTGTGGCTCCGCTGAGATAGACTGCCACTCGCGAATTTGTCAAAGTACATTATAGTCATGGAAGAGTATGCGGCCATCAGCCGCGCGCGAGCGGCGCGAATTTTACCACCCTCAAGAACACGGCCGCGTCCTAACTCATTCAAAATCGGGCCCGGCTCGGTAACGATTCTGGGCCCGCTCCACTGCTCATGTCCAGGAAGTTCAAGAGAGCAAGCCCCATGCTACGACAGGTAAATTCGCCAACCGCAATTCCGGTGTTGACCGGGGAGAACGGCAAATCGCGCGACTTAGGCATTCGCTTCGCGCTCGATCGCCTCTTCTGTCGCCAACCAATCGGCTTCAGCCTGGGCGATAAGGCGCGTTAGTTCCGCGCGCCGTTTCAGTGCATCACTCATGGCCGATCCGACCAGGCGAGTCCCGCAAAGAGAAGCGAGGCTGTGTTCAATTTTCAAACGTTCTTTCGAAAGCTCGGCTATTCTTTCTTCGCTTCGGCGTGCTTGTTGCCGCAAGGGTTCGAGTGCTCGCCGCTTCAGAGCGGCTTGCTGTCTGGCGATCCGACGTTCATCTATGTCTGCAAAACGATTGACGTTCTGCAAATCTGCTTCGTCAAGCACCAGTCTACGGTAGTCGTCAAGGTCTCCGTCAAAATTCCGTACCGTCCCGCCAGCCACCAGCCAAAGCCGATCAGCCACCAACTCCAGCAAATGCCAATCGTGACTAACCAACACCACGGCGCCGGTGAAATCATTTAGCGCTTGAACCAATACTTCACGGGTTTCCAGATCCAAATGGTTGGTCGGTTCATCTAAGACCAGTAACGATGGTGCATCGTGCGTGACTAAGGCTAGGTTGAGACGAGCACGTTCACCACCCGACAGTTCGGCGACCGGTACAAAGGCCTTGTCTTCCCCAAAGCCGAAACCGCCCAGCCGTGCCCGCACCATCTCGGGCAGGGCCGTCGTCATCAATGCCGAGAGGTGATCATAGGCCGATTCGCACGGTCGCATTTCCTCGATTTGATGCTGGGCGAAATAGCCACAGCGCAGCTTTGATGAACGCACCGCGCTACCGCTCAGTAATGGTAACCGTCCGGCAAGCAGGCGCGCAAAAGTTGTCTTGCCGTTGCCGTTGGCTCCCAACAGGCCGATCCGGTCGTCGGGATCGAGCCGCAAGTCGAGTCGCGACAGAACCGGCTTTTTTGGAGCGTAACCCACGCTGGCGCGTTCAAGCGAGATCAACGGCGGACTCAAGCGCCGCGGTTCAGGGAATAAAATCCGCGGCGGCGGTTCAGTCGCCGTTAGCACGACCGGCTCGATGCGGGCGAGCGCTTTCAACCGGCTCTGTGCCTGGCGTGCTTTCGATGCTTTCGCCCGAAAGCGATCGACGAAGCCCTGCAGCCGCTGCCGCTGATCGGCCTGCTGTTTTGCCACGGTTGCTAATCGCTGGGCATTCTCCTGCCGCGTTCGCAGAAATGCATCAAAGCCGCCGCTGTAGGTAGTCAGTTTCCCCCGCTCCAGGTGAAGCGTCATCGTAGTTACCGCATTGAGCACGCGGCGGTCGTGGCTGATCAGTATTAATGTCCGTCTGTAGCCGCGTAGAAACCGTTCGAGCCAAAGCGACGATTCGAAATCGAGATGGTTGGTCGGCTCGTCCAGCAGCAGCAGATCCGGCTCCGTAAAGAGCACGGCGGCCAAGGCCACCCGCATCCGCAAGCCGCCGGAAAGATCTGCAAGCGGTTGCTGCTGCATCGCATCATCGAGCCCCAGCCCGGCGAGAATACGGCCGGCGCGCCCCGGCGCCGAATAGGCGTCCATCTCGAGCAGTCCGGTCTCGATTTCGGCGGCGCGCAGCGGCGCCGGATTGGTCTCGCGCTCGGTCAGGAGACGAGTGCGTTCGCGATCTACGGAGAGTACGGTTTCGAACGGGGTCGCGGGCCCGTTCGGGACCTCCTGCGCGAGAAACCCGATGCGCCGGCTGCCCGGCAACTCAATCGTGCCGTCTTCCGGCTCCAGTACGCCGCGAATTAAGTTGAAAAGAGTCGACTTGCCAACGCCGTTGCGCCCAACTAAGCCGACCTTGGCGGCGTCCGGAATTTGTACGCTTGCATGATCGAGGAGGCGCCGCTTCTCAATGCGGTAAGTTACGTCGGTGAGCGTCAGCATCGAGACTTCGCGCTAGGAAATGATTGGGAGGCGAGCGGACCGGCGTTCTACTTCAGGGTGTTGTAGACGGCACGCTCGAACGCGCCACAGACCGCAAGGGCTCGCGGATCTGCAAAAGGGAGGAACTGCATCAATATCAGCGCGGCGACGTTCGCGCTCGGATCGATCCAGTAATAGCTGTTGAATATTCCACCCCAACTCAAGCTGCCGGCGCTCCGGCCGTTAGGTCCCGGCAGCATATTTATCATATGGGCCAGGCCCCAGCGGCATGAGCCTTCGGGAAACAAAACAAAATCATTCGTCCGCTCGGGCGTCGTCGTCCGCATTACGCCAGCGGCCAAATCGCCCACCTGGTTGCGTCCGATTTCTCTGACTGTGTCCGGCTGCAATAGTTGAACTCCGTCCAGCCGGCCGCCGCCCAGCAGCATCCGCAAAAAACGCAAATAATCGGGCCCGGTCGAATAGAGCGCACCGCCGCCGGCCCAGAATTCCGGATTGCATGGCGGTAAATCGATTATGATGGGTTCGAGTGAGCCATCCGCATTGCGGCGATGCACCCGCACTAAGCGCTCCTCCTGGCTCGGCGTCAATTGAAAGCCGCTGTCGGACATGCAGAGCGGCACAAAGACAAAGTCGCGAAGATGGGCATCGAGAGGCTGGCCGCTGACGCTTCGATAGCGCGCCCGACCCAATCGATGTTGATACCGTACTGCCATTTCTCACCCGGATCGAACAGCAATGGCAATCGCAGCGACGCGAGTTTGCCTGTGCTGTTGGATGGCGTGTGAATGGCCGCGTTGTAGCGGATCAGTTCGCTGTTCAGCATCTCGTAGCCGAACCCCGCCGTATGGGTCAGCAGATGGCGCAACGTGATTGGGCGTTTGGCAGGGCGCAACCGCAGCTTTCCAGTCGAGCCAAAGCCTGACAACACCATCGGCGCGGCGAGCTCGGGCAGGATCCGACCGATTGGCTGGTCGAGCGCGAGCTTTCCCGCCTCGACAAGCTGCATCGCCGCAACCGATGTCACAGCTTTCGTCATCGACGCGATGCGGAACACCGTGTCGCGGGTCATGGCAGGGCCAGCTGCAAGGTCGCGCAGCCCAACGGCGCGCTCGTATACGGTGCCACCGTCATTTGCCGCGAGTGCTACCACACCGGGTATATCACCGCGATCGAAAGCGCCGCGTAGAACATTGTCGATTTCGAGAACCTTCACGATTCAACAGCCTCTTAGCGCCGGCGCGGCGATGCGTCCTTTGCCAACTGCGAGGTGATGTCGGCAAAGGTCACGCTAAGCGAGGTACGCACATCGAGCACGGTCGGGGCGCGGCTCGCGAGCGCCTCGGACAGAGCGGGCGCGATTGCCGCCGGATCCTCGATTCGCACCCCGCGGCAGCCCAATGCGCGCGCGATCGCGGCATGATCCCAGTCGTTGAATTCGGCCGAGAACGGCCCCGACCCATGCAACACCCAGCCCAGCGCCTTGTTGTTGAAGACGACTGTAATGATCGGGATGTCGTGCTCGACCGCGGTCATCAAGCCATTCATCGTCATGGCAAAACCGCCATCGCCGCACACCGCGACCACCGCCCGGTCGGGATGGACCAACTTGGCGCCGAGGGCCGCCGGGATCGCGAATCCCATCGGCCCCGAGCCGGCCGCTTGCAGAAACCCTTCGGCGCGCTTCGTCTGGTAGAAATGCGTCATCATGATGCGGTTCTCGCCAGCATCGCAGGTGACGATCGCATTATCCGGCAGCCCGCGCTGCAATTCGCCGATAAGCCGCTGCGGCAAGATCGGCACGTCGTTGGCAAAATAGGCGCGGTCGTTAAAATAGCCGCGGCGTTCGCGATGACCAGCGACGCGGCGTCCGGCTTCCTCCCGGCGCCCCGCCCCGCGCGTCTCGACCGCGGCGGAGAGCTGGCCGAGGATGGCCGCGGCGTCGCCGAGCAGCACATGCTCAGCGGGATAATTCCACGAGGCGTTGCGCGGCTCGATGTCGATCTGGATGAAGGTCTGCCGGGTCGGGTCTAGCAGCGTGCGGTTTTCCCAGGCGGTGTCGCTTGGGCTGAGCTTCGAGCCGGCCACGATCACGAGATCGGCTTCGGCGACGCAGGCGTTTGCCGCCTCGGTGCCAAAGGTGCCGAACACACCCAAAGCCAGCGAATGGGTCTCGGAAAAGGTCCCCTTGCCGGCAGCGGTCGTTGCTACCGGCAGCCCGGCCGCCTCCGCGAGCTGGCAAAGTTCGTCGTAGGCGTGGGCGATCCGCACTCCATTTCCGGCAATTAGGACTGGCCGTTGCGCCGTGAGGATCGCGGCCACCGCGGCTTCGACCTGGCGCTGATCGGCAGGTGGTGGCGCGCCCGGGAGGTAATAGCGCGTCGGGTAAAGCATCGGCTGTGAATCCGGCGCTACCGAGCCGGCCAGCGAATCGTGGCTGTAGAGGATTGCCACCGGCCCCGGCTGGCCGGCGAGCGCATGCTTGATTCCAAGTTGAGTTGCCTGCACTGCTGCGATCGGGTCGTGCGCCTGCATGACGTGCTTGGTGACGCCGCCGAAGGCGCGGCGGGCATCCCAGCTGCCCCAGTCGCCGGTGCCCTGCTGGTAGGGCGCATGCAGCAGGAAGCGCGGCGCGTCGCTGAAGTCGGTCAACAGCAGCATCGGCGAGCTCGATAGATAGGCCTCGATCGTCCCGATCAGGCCGTTGCCTAGCACCCAAGGCCCCTGGCCGAGCAAAACGCCGGGGCGGCGAGTCAGCCGGCCATAGACCTCGGCCATGACCCCGCCCAACGATTCCTCGCGTACCAGCACCGTGCGAATCGAGTTCTGATATTTGCTGAGGCCCGACACGATACGGCCGGTATGGCCGCCAGAGATGCCAAAAACCATCTCGATCCCGGCTTCTTCGAGCACCCGAGCGACGAGCGCGTTCGCCGGCGTCTCTTCGGTCAGCATCGGCTCGATCGGCATGACTCTCCTCCCTATATCTTCTCAACTTCGCCGAGCTTGCATCCTCAGTGCGCCGAAGACAATGATCGGCAGACGCAAGACGGGACGGCAAAGTGAAATTGAGCCTGATCGAGTGCGGCCCGCATTCGGCGAAACACGATATTCGTGCCCGTCTTACACGATATTCGTGCCCGTCTTGAGGATGACCTGGCGCTAATCCGCCGCGGCGGACGTCCAGGGTTTCGACCAGGTTGGTCAAGCCCTTAATCTACAATTGCTGTTCACGCCCGGGAGCTACGATCCACGTGGTTATCGCCGCCTTGAGCGCGAGCCTGGAATGACAATCGCAGTATGCCTCGCAAGGCCGGACAGCCGCGGGACCATCGTGGCGCGCTCGGCCGATACCTTAGAGCGGCCGGCGATACGGCCGAACTACCCCTCCGCCTCAACTGACGTCGGTGTGCTGCTTCCCGGTATTTAGCAGGCGCTGAGGATCTTCGCACGCCGGCGGTTCGACCGCACAGCGCGGCAGAAACCATGCCGAGTGCGGATGAGAGGAGAGAACAACAGCTGAACGACTTTCGGCATCGTGATGGAACGAACCTCCACCATCCGGTCGGCATATGCCGAATGGGCGAGGACCCGATGGCGGTGGTGGATTCGCGGCTGCGGCTTCACGGAGTCAGCGGGTTGCGCGTCGTTGATGCCTCGGTTTTGCCGACGGTGACCACCGGAAACACCAACGCACCGACTATTATTATCGGCGAGAAGGGTGCTGCGATGATCCGTGAAGACGCCCGGGCGCCCTGAGCCTGCTCAGCTTTTCTGAGCGAGACCGAGTGTGGCATCGGGTATTGTAACGCCCTTGTGGGTCGATGGAATTCGATTATATTGCAGTGACGTTTTGCCAGGTCCGCAAGGTGGGACCGCGTCGCAAGGTGGGCTGAAGGCCCACTTTTTCGCATTTGCGTGTCGAGTAAGGGAGTCGGGGTCGGGTTTTTGGTCGATTCGAATGGAATCTCACAGCTGATCGAGCCGTCCCTTGCGGCGATGGGTTACCGCATTGTTCGTGTGGTGATAACTAGCTGCCGCCGGCCAACATTGCAGGTAATGGCCGAGCGGATCGACGACGCACCGATAACCGTCGATGACTGCGCTATCATCAGCCAATCGGTCTCGGCGTTGCTCGATGTTGCCGATCCTATCTCCAGCGCCTACACGCTTGAAATAAGCTCGCCCGGTCTCGACCGACCGCTAGTGCGCCCCGAGGACTATGACCGCTTTAGCGGCTATGAAGTTCGGATTGAGCTGGGTGCACCGGTCGAGGGGCGCAAGCGATTTCGCGGCCGCCTGCTCGGCACCAACGACGGTCAGGCTCGTCTCGCGACCGAGGCGGGTGAATTGCGATTGCCGCTTGCCGCAATTGTCAAAGCAAAGTTGGTCATCACCGAAGATTTGCTGGCTCAGTCGCGCACCCACTGACGCAAGAGCCTAGGAAGACGTCGGAATTCTCATGGAAAGCACAGCTGCCTACGCCCGGCCGGAATTACTGCAGGTCGCAGACACCGTAGCCCGCGACAAGGGGATTGACCGCGACGAGGTGATCGAAGCGATGGAGCAGGCGATTCAGAAAGCCGGCCGATCGAAATATGGACTGGAGTATGACATCCGAGCTGAGATCGACAGACGCAACGGCGAAATACGCCTGCTTCGGTTTCGCGAGGTCGCCGACCCGATCGAAAATGAGGCGACGCAGATCCCCCTCACCGAGGCGCAGCGCCTGAACCCTGAGGCGGAGATTGGTGACTTTATCACCGACCCACTGCCGCCGATCGACTTTGGCCGCATTGCGGCGCAGACCGCGAAACAGGTGATTGTCCAGAAGGTGCGCGACGCCGAGCGCCAGCGGCAGTTTCTCGAATTCAAAGATCGGGTTGGGGAGATCGTAAACGGACTGGTAAAAAGGGTCGAGTTCGGCAATGTCGTCGTCGATCTCGGCCGCGCCGAGGCAATGGCGCGCCGCGACGAGCTTTTGCCGCGCGAGAGCTTCCGCCAGGGTGAACGGGTGCGCGCCTATATCTACGACGTGCGCCAGGAGCCGCGCGGGCCGCAGATCTTTTTGTCCCGCACGCATCCGCAATTTATGGCCAAGCTTTTCGCGCAGGAGGTACCCGAAATCTACGACGGCATCATCGAGATCAAAGCGGTGGCGCGCGATCCGGGGAGCCGTGCGAAGATCGCGGTTGTGTCGCGTGACAGCGGCATAGACCCAGTTGGCGCCTGCGTCGGTATGCGCGGCAGTCGCGTTCAGGCCGTGGTCGGCGAGTTGCAGGGCGAAAAGATCGACATTGTGCCTTGGGCGGCTGATCCGGCGACGTTTGTCGTCAACGCCTTGGCTCCGGCCGAGGTGACTAAAGTCGTTATGGATGAAGAGCAGCGGCGGGTCGAGGTTGTCGTGCCTGACGATCAGCTCAGCTTGGCAATCGGCCGTCGGGGCCAGAATGTCCGGCTGGCTTCACAGTTGACCGGCTGGGATATCGATATCCTAACTGAGGCCGAGGAATCGGAACGGCGGACTGAAGAGTTCCGTAGCCGCAGCAAGATGTTCATCGACTTTCTCGATATCGATGAGGTCATCGCCCATCTGTTGGTAACAGAAGGCTTCACCTCTCTCGAAGAGGTCGCTTACGTGGCGCCGGAAGACCTTGCCGAAATCGAAGGGTTCGACGCCGAGATCGCCCTAGAACTGCAATCACGGGCGCGGAACGCGCTGGAGCGACGCGATATCGAATATGAAGAGCGGCGAGTGGAACTTGGTGTTGTTGACGAAGTAGCGGCCCTCGAGGGGCTTACACCCGGGATGCTGGTGACGCTCGGTGAAAAGGGTGTCAAGACGCTCGATGATTTCGCCGATCTCGCCGGCGACGAGTTGCTTGAGCTGCTTGCCGGCTCTGATAAAAGCGGGCGCGCTCTCGACACTGAAACAGCCAATTCACTGATCATGCAGGCGCGGGCGCATTGGTTCGCGGACGAGCCGGCTGCGCCCGCAGCGCCGACTTAGGAGTAAGCGCGACGGGCCATCGCGATACGTATATCGACCTAGAAGTGGAGAGGCTGGCCGCTCGGGGCGCGCCGCAGCGGCGCTGCTTGGCGACTGGCGCGGTCCACGATCGCGAAACGTTGCTGCGCTTTGTCATTGGTCCGGACGGCAATCTTACTCCCGACATTGGCGCTCGCTTGCCCGGACGGGGTTTGTGGTTGACACCGCAGCGGGATATAGTCGATCGAGCTGTGCTGAAGCGCGCTTTTGCACGCGTCGCACGCCGGCCTGTGGCGATCCCCGATGGGCTGGCAGACCAGGTTGAGGCGCTGCTGGCGAGGCGATGCGTGGATGGGATCGGGCTTGCTCGCCGCGCTGGTCTCGCGCTGTGCGGCTTTGATCGAGTGTCGGAAGCGGCGCGTCACGGTAAGGTGGCCCTATTGATCGCGGCGTTGGACGGGGCCGAGGACGGACGCCACAAACTGAGAAGTCTCGGACGCGGTATACCGCTGTTGCGTGTGTTGACGGCGGCGGAGCTCGGCGCAGCCTTTGGTCGCGAGCACGTGGTCAATGCGTCTATCGGATCGGGGCCGCTGGGCCGCCGGCTGTTTTTTGATGCACAGAAATTAGCCGGCTTTCGCGCAGATGCGGTGGTCGAGCGAGGGGATAACACCATTCCGGCCGGGAACGGCAGGATAGCGGTATTGGAGCACGATGACCGACGCAACTGAGCAAGAGCAGAAACGGCCACTGACTCTGGGTCGCCCCGGGAGCAGGTTGGAGCTGCGCAAAGGCGTGGAAACAGGCCAGGTGCGCCAGAGCTTTTCGCATGGGCGGTCTAAAACGGTCACCGTCGAGGTCCGCAAGAAGCGTGTGATTGGTCCCGGTTCGGTGGAACCAGGAAAGCCGGAAGCGGTGCCCGCAGTTGCGCGCGATGCCGCACCCGCAGGGCGGCCGGCGATAACAGAGCCGGCCCGCCGCCCGGTAGTCATGCCGCGCACCTTGACGGCTGAGGAGCGCGCTGGTCGTGTTCGCGCGCTGCAGGACGCTCAGAAGGCGGATGAGGAATCACGCCGCCGTGCGGCGCTCGCGGAAGCTGACCGCCGCCGCCAGGAAGAGGAGCGCGCCGCCGAAGAGGCTCGTCGGCGCGCCGACGAGGAGGCCCGTCTTAGGGCCGCGGAAGAGGAAACCCGCCGCCAAGCCGTCGAGGAAGCACGCAAGCGCTCCGAGGAGGAAGCACTGCGGCGTAAAGACGAAGAGGCGAGGCGTGAGGTTGCGGAGCGTGCGGGCAAGGCAGCGGCGGCGAAGGTGGCGGCCCTCGCCGCAGCAGGTAAAGTGGCGGCGCCGGTCGAACAGGAAGAAGAGGAGGAAGAAGCGGCAGGCGCTCAGCGGCGAGGCGCGCGGCCGGAGATCAAGAAGCCGGTGGCGCCAGTTCGCCGTGACGAGATACGTCGGCGAGCCGGGAAGATCACGGTTACGAGAGCGCTCTCCGGCGACGAAGGCGAACGCATGCGAAGCCTTGCCTCAGTGCGGCGGGCGCGCGAACGCGAGCGCCTTAGACTTCACCAACGGGAGCAGGAAACTGCCAAGGTGGTCCGCGATGTCGTCGTCCCTGAAACGATCACGGTTCAGGAATTATCCAACCGTATGGCGGAGCGCGGCGCCGACGTGATCAAGGCCCTGATGCGAATGGGCGTAATGGCGACAATAAACCAGGTCATCGACGCCGACACAGCTGAGTTAGTCGTCAGCGAATTCGGTCACCGGTTGCGTCGTGTGTCTGAGGCGGATGTCGAGGTTGGGTTACGTGGCGAGGAGGATGCCGAAGAGACGCTTGAGCCACGCGCCCCTGTTGTCACGATCATGGGTCATGTCGATCACGGCAAGACCTCACTGCTCGACGCCCTGCGGGAAACCGACGTTGCCGCCGGGGAAGCCGGTGGGATCACTCAGCACATCGGGGCCTACCAAGTAAAGTTGAGGAGCGGTAAGCAGATCACCTTTATCGATACGCCGGGTCATCAGGCGTTCACGGCTATGCGGGCTCGTGGCGCCAATGTCACAGACATTGTCGTTTTAGTTGTCGCTGCCGATGATGGGATCATGGAGCAGACGGTCGAAGCGATACGTCACGCCAAGGCGGCCCAAGCCCCGTTGATCGTGGCCATCAACAAAATGGACAAACCCGACGCGCGCCCGGAGCGGGTGCGGCAAGAGCTGCTTCAACATGACGTTATTGTCGAACAACTCGGCGGTGAGATTCTCGATGTCGAAGTGTCGGCGCTAAAGAAGGTCAATCTGGATCGGCTTGAGGAAGCTATCTTGCTCCAAGCCGAATTGCTTGATTTGAGGGCCAACCCGAAGCGACCGGCCGAAGGCGTCGTGCTGGAAGCTAAGCTCGAACGAGGACGGGGCGCGGTCGCTACCGTGTTGATCCGGCGCGGGACGTTGCGGGTCGGCGACATTTTTGTTGCGGGCAGTGAGTGGGGTCGTGTTCGTGCGTTAATCGACGATCGTGGGCTAAATCGGATCGAAGCTGGACCATCGATTCCGGTCGAGGTATTGGGGCTCAACGGAATGCCGCTCGCAGGCGACGATTTCGTCGTCGCCGAAAGCGAGGGACGAGCTCGAGACATCGCTGATTTTCGCCAACGACGCCGGCGAGATGCGGCTGCCGCGGCAGGCGGGCGTGGCACGCTCGAACAGATGTTCTCGCAGATTGCTGCCGGAACTGCTAAAGAGCTGCCGGTTGTCGTTAAATCAGATGTGCAGGGCTCGCTTGAAGCAATCATCGGATCGCTCGATAAGATATCTACAAATGAAGTGTCGATCCGCCTGCTGCACTCAGCCGTTGGAGGGATCACCGAGAGCGATGTGATTCTCGCCAAGGCATCAGAAGCGGTCATTATCGGCTTCAATGTTCGTGCCAATCCGCAAGCGCGTGACTTGGCACGACGCGACGGCGTCGAGATTCGTTATTATTCAATTATATACAATCTGATCGACGATATGCGGGGTGCATTGTCAGGGTTGCTGGCGCCGACATTGCACGAACGCCTGCTGGGCAACGCTTCGATCCGCGAGGTGTTTAGTATTACTCGTGTCGGCAAGGTTGCGGGTTGCCTGGTCACGGAAGGGACAGTTCGTCGGGGTGCCAAGGTTCGACTGTTGCGAGACAACGTTGTGATCCATGAAGGCGCGTTGAAGACATTGAAGCGGTTCAAAGATGAGGTTCGAGAAGTTCGGGAAGGCTACGAATGTGGCATGGCCTTCGAAAACTATCAGGATATCCAAACCGGCGACGTCATCGAATGCTTTGAGATTGAAGAAGTCGCGCGGACGTTGTAGCCGCATGTATCCCGATGAACCAAAGATCCCAAGACCCAAAGATTAAAGGCAGGTTCCTTAAGCGCCCCTCCGGAACCTTGAACGGGCACCGGGGCGCCAGTCAACGCCCGCGCCGCGTTGCCGAGGAACTCCGCCATATTCTGTCGCAGGTCTTCCGGAGGGGCGAATGCCGCGATCCCGTGTTGCGCGAAGCCAACATCACCGTAACCGAAGTTCGGATGAGCCCAGATCTGCGCAATGCCACGGTTTACGTAACGCCCTTCGGCGGGACCAACGCCGGTGAAATCGTAGCCGCATTGGGAGGCAGCGCTGGGTTCCTGCGTCGCGAGGTTTCTCGGGAGTTGGGTTTGCGCTATGCACCCGGGCTGGTCTTTTCCCTTGACGAGACGTTTGATCAGGCTGATCGCATTTCCGCGTTGTTGACGCGTCCCGAGGTGCAACGTGATCTGCACGCCTCCGATGACGAAGACGAAACCAGCAATGTCCGCTAATCCTGAGCCGAACGGTTGGCTTGTTATCGACAAACCACAGGGTCTCACCTCAGCCCGGGTTGTGGAGCGTGTCCATCGTGCTACCGGGGCCAAAGCAGGCCATGCCGGCACGCTTGACCCACTCGCAACCGGTGTCCTGCCGGTGGCTCTGGGTGAAGCCACCAAAACGATAGCATACGCAGTGAACGGCCCCAAGCGCTACCGCTTCCGGATTAGGTGGGGTATTGCCCGCTCAACCGAAGATTGCGAAGGCGAAATCGTAGCCGAAAGCCGCGAGCGTCCGAGTCGGCCGGAAATTGAGAAGATATTACCTCATTTCATAGGGATAATCGCTCAAAAGCCGCCGGCCTATTCCGCGCTCAAGATCGCCGGACGCCGCTCCTACGCATTGGCCCGCGCCGGGCTGAGGCCGTGTCCGATGGCACGACAGGTAGAAATCTTCGATCTTCGCCTGATCGCGACGGCCGCGCCGGAGATTGCTGATCTCGAGGCGACCGTCGGCAAAGGAACCTATATAAGGGCGCTCGCTCGCGACATTGCCGAGGCCGTTGGGACCCTGGGGCACATCGCTGCCCTGCGTCGCCTTTCGGTGGGGCAGTTTACCGAAGAACATGCGGTGTCTCTGGAGTCTGCCCTTGGGGAACAATATGTTTGCCCAAGCTACCGATCGTTGCTGCCGGTTGAGGCAGCGCTGACCAAGATGCCCGCCGTGGTTCTAGCGCGAGGCGAGGCCGCTAGGTTGCGCTGCGGCCAGCGGGTGGCGCTTAATGACACAGCCAAGCTTTCCGGCGCCAACCCGCCGGTGGCGGGTACGGTCGTCGCTGCGTGGGATGATCGGTCTCTTGTTGCTCTTGTGATGGTCGAGGGCGGAAACCTGAGACCTTTACGCGTAATGAATTTGTGAATAGGGGTCAAGAGGATAGATGTCGATCACTGCTGAGCGCAAACAGACGCTCATTTCCGAATACTCTATCAAGCCCGCTGATACCGGCTCTCCTGAGGTGCAGGTAGCGATACTGAGCGAGCGCATTCGTAATCTTACCGATCATCTCGGGACCCACAAAAAGGACTTTCACTCTCGGCGAGGACTGCTCGTCATGGTGGGTCAGCGCCGTCGGTTGTTGGATTATCTGAAGCGTTCCAATCAGAACCGCTACGAGACCCTAATCGGCCGGTTAGGGTTGCGGCGCTAACGCCCGACGGCTCCACATGCGCGAAGACAACTTACGCGGCTGGTCGGCTGGCACGATATGATTTCGGCAGCGGCTGGGTCTCGCTCTCGATAGCAGAAGTGACGCGGCGATAAAACTCACTGCAGTCCAATTCTATAGAGGAATTCAGGAGAATGTTTCAGATTTACCGAAAAGAGCTAATTTGGGGCGGCCGTCGCCTGACCCTGGAGACGGGAAAAATCGCACGGCAAGCCGATGGTGCCGTCTTGGCGACATACGGCGAGACGACTGTCCTATGCACGGCAGTGGCAATGAGATCTGTCAAGCCTGGGCAAGACTTTTTTCCGCTTACCGTCAATTATCAAGAAAAAACGTTTGCCGCGGGTAAAATCCCAGGAGGTTTTTTCAAGCGGGAGGGTCGTCCATCCGAGAAAGAGACGCTGGTTTCGCGGCTGATCGACAGACCGTTGCGGCCCCTGTTTGCGCCCGGCTTTCGCAACGAAACTCAGGTTATTTGTACGGTATTGAGCCACGATCTGGATAATGATCCCGATCTCGTTGCAATGATCGGTGCTTCGGCAGCCCTAACGATCTCGGGGATACCCTTCCTCGGACCGATCGGCGGGGCGAGAGTGGCATATATCGACGGCGCTTACGTGTTGAATCCGACCTTGGCCGAGTTGCCTCGATCCGAACTTGATCTGGTGGTCGCCGGAACTGCCGAAGGCGTACTGATGGTTGAATCTGAAGCCCGCGAGCTCCCCGAGGAGATGATGCTGGGGGCGGTCACTTTTGGACATCGTCAATTTCAGCCGGTGATACAGGCGATCATCGACCTCGCGGAGACTTGCGCAAAAGAGCCGTGGGATCTGCCACCGCTTCCAGTTGACTATCAGGCTGTCGAGCAAAAGCTGCGTTCGACGGTCGGACCATTGATCGAGGCTGCCTATCAGGAACAAGGAAAGCAAGAGCGCAGCAACCGGCTCGATGTCGCTAAGGCGAAGGCAGCCGAACTGTTTGCCGATGAGGAGCAGCGCTCGCTTGCGTCCAAAATCTTCAAGGAGCTGGAAAAGGAGATTGTTCGCGGTGCCATCTTGCGCGGCGCCAACCGGATCGACGGCCGGGACACACGCTCAATACGGCCAATCGCGGCGGAGGTCGGCATTTTGCCGCGCGCTCACGGATCGGCCTTATTCACGCGAGGCGAGACCCAAGCGCTGGTAGTGGCAACATTGGGCACTGGCCAAGACGAGCAGGTCATTGACGCGCTCGAAGGCGAGTACCGCGAAAATTTCATGCTGCACTACAATTTCCCGCCCTATTCGACGGGAGAGGCTGGGAGGATCGGTTCTCCCGGGCGGCGCGAGATCGGACACGGAAAGCTTGCCTGGCGTGCAATTCATCCTTTGTTGCCGTCGAAAGAGAATTTCCCGTATACGATCCGGATTGTTTCTGAAATCACCGAATCGAATGGCTCCTCGTCCATGGCCTCGGTTTGTGGCGCATCGCTGGCATTGATGGATGCAGGCGTTCCGCTGCCGCGGCCGGTCGCCGGCATAGCAATGGGACTCATCAAGGAGCCCGAAGCGTTCGTCGTGCTTTCCGACATCCTTGGCGACGAGGACCACCTCGGCGATATGGACTTTAAGGTCGCCGGCACCGAAAAGGGTGTTACGGCATTGCAAATGGATATCAAGATCACCTCGATAACTGGGGAGATTATGCGCATCGCGTTGAACCAGGCGCGTGAGGGGCGTGTCCATATCTTGGGCGAAATGGCCAAGGCGTTGACCGGTGCGCGCGCAGCAGTCAGTGAGAATGCCCCTCGGATTACCACTTTGAGTATTCCAAAGGACAAAATCCGAGAGGTAATCGGATCGGGCGGAAAGGTAATCCGCGAGATCACCGAAACCACGGGCGCGAAAATCGACATCGACGATGATGGCACTATCAAGGTGGCGGCATCCGACAGCAACGCCGCACAGGCCGCCATCGATTGGATCCGCGGGATTGTCGCCGAGCCGGAAGTGGGCGGCATCTACGACGGCAAGGTGGTCAAGACCGTAGACTTTGGGGCTTTTGTGAATTTCCTCGGTTCGCGGGACGGGCTTGTCCACATCAGTGAATTAGCCCCTCAGCGTGTTGGCAAAGTCACGGATGTGGTTAAGCTTGGCGACAACGTTAAAGTCAAGGTGCTGGGGTTTGACGACCGCGGTAAGGTTAAACTGAGCATGCGTCAAGTTGATCAGCAGACCGGCGAAGATATCGGCAACAGGAGAGCGGAACCGGTCCGCACGCCCGAGGTAGTAAAATAGCGCGATCGAACTGGTTGCAGTGCATTTGAATAACGCCTCGGCGATTCCCTGCTGTAGCCTGAGGCCGCGATGCAGCGTTTGCACAGCCCTACTCCGAAAGGTGGGTCTTGGCCACCGCCGGTGATCGGGCACCGTGGGGCTGCCGGTGAGGCCCCTGAAAACACACTCGCCGGGCTCCGGTGCGCTCATTCGTTCGGCTGCCAGTGGGTCGAGTTTGACGTTCGAATAACTGCCGACGGCGAGCCGGTCCTTCTGCACGATGATCGGCTGGAGCGAACAACAAACGGCCAAGGCAAGGTCCGCGAACTCCCCTTGGCAGCTATTCGCCGCTTTAACGCCGGGGCATGGTTCGATCCGCTGTTTGCTTGCGAACCGGTGCCGACTCTCACAGAGGTGATCGGAGTATTGTCTGAACTCGGCCTCGGCGCCAACATCGAGCTGAAATCCGAGCGGCGAGACGCGGTCACCACCGCGCTAGCAGTAACCAAGGTTCTCTCGCAGTCATGGCCTAGTCATTTGCCGGCTCCGCTAGTTTCGAGCTTTTCAGTTGAGGCTGTCGAGGTCGCTCGCGACTACGCTCCGGCTTTCGCTCGCGGGCTCCTGATCCGCACCGTAACAGCCGCCCGGATACGCCGTGCCGCGGCCTTGGGCTGCACGACGATCAATGTCGACCACCGGTGCCTGCGTCCAGCAATCGTAGCGGAGTTGCGCGAAGCGGGATATTCTGTGATGGCCTACACGGTCAACGATGCCGCTCGTGCACGCGAATTGTGGGGGTGGGGTGTCGCCTCGATCTTCTCCGATTTTCCGAGCGTCATGAATTCGGCGGCCACCTCCGACCTAGCGCAACCCGAGCCCAGGCCAGTGCGTTCTCCGGCATCATCGCGGCGGGATAGATTATTGTGAGGACTTTGAATTCAATTCTCGTATCGGGTCGCGAGGTGCTGCCGCTAGTCGAGGGCGGCAAGGGTATTTCCATATCGAATGGTGAAAGCTCGGGCGCATGGGCCGCGGCCGGTGCCGTTGGCACGTTCTCTGGTGTGAATGCCGACAGCTTCGCCGAAGACGGCGAACTGATACCTCAACTTTATCGTGGGCGTACTCGGCGCGAGCGGCACGAAGAGCTCGTTAAATATGCCATTGCCGGGGGGGTACAGCAGGCTCGTGTGGCCTATGAACGCTGCAACGGCAAGGGCCGCATCCACATGAACGTGCTGTGGGAGATGGCCGCCGCAGAGCGAGTTTTGCACGGTGTTCTGGAGGGCGCGAAAGGATTGATTCACGGCGTCACCTGCGGGGCAGGCATGCCGTATAAGATCGCCGAGATTTGCGCGCGCTACGGGGTCTACTACTACCCGATCGTGTCATCGTCCCGGGCGTTTCGTGCGCTGTGGAAACGCGCATATCATAAATTTTTTGACTGGCTCGGGGGCGTTGTCTACGAGGATCCGTGGCTCGCCGGCGGCCACAATGGTCTCTCTAACAGCGAAGATCCGCTCAATCCGGAGCTGCCCTACCCGCGGGTACGTGAGTTGCGCGATATGATGAGCGACTTCGGGCTCGCCTCGACTCCGATCTTCATGGCGGGTGGGTTATGGTACTTGCGCGAATGGAGCGACTGGATCGAAAACCCCGAACTGGGCCCCATCGCCTTTCAGTTCGGGACCCGCCCACTCTTGACCCAAGAGAGCCCTATTTCCGAGGCTTGGAAGCGCAGGCTGCTGACCTTAGAAGAAGGCGATGTTTTTCTCAACCGTTTTAGCCCGACCGGATTTTACTCCTCGGCGGTACGCAATAGCTTCTTGGACGAGCTACAGGGGCGATCGACTCGGCAGGTAGCCTATTCTATTGAGCCCGTCGGCGAACACATCGCCGCGTTTCGTGTCGGAGCCCGCAACCGTGTGGTCTATCTGACGTTGCACGATCGGCAATCGGCAGAGAGATGGGTTGCGAGCGGATTTTCAGAAGCGCTGCGCACCCCGGACTCGACCTTGATCTTTGTCACACCGGAGAAGGCGCTTGAGATCCGCACCGATCAGATCAACTGCATGGGCTGCCTTAGCGCCTGCCAATTTTCAAACTGGGCTCAGGGGGAAACAGGCTCCACCGGCAAAAAGGCGGATCCGCGCAGCTTCTGTATACAGAAGACATTGCAAGCCATTCGCCATTCGGACGATGTCGAGCAGGAGCTGATGTTTGCCGGCCACAATGCATATCGCTTTGCCTCCGATCCGTTTTACGCGAACGGATACGTGCCGACTGTGCAGGAATTGGTAGAGCGCCTCCAAACCGGAAATTGATACGACGGCGGTGGTTTCGAGATGTTGTTAACCTGTCGAGCCCACCTGACCGGCCCACCGGCCGATAACATTAGATCCGGCGGCTCTTCAACGCACATCGAGGTTCAGGCGTTGCGCACGCTCGCATATACCACATGCTGCCTCCGCCGACAGCTCGGCCCTATGATCACGGGGTAGTGGGTTAATTGACCCACGCCGATCACTGCATCCGCTTGACAGCCTTTAGCGCTCGTAGGATAAAATCATTCCAAGGTGAAAGTTCGATCGGCCGGGATTATGATCCTGACCGGTTCTGAACTGCACTGGGTCCATTACGACAACCGACGGCTTTGGAGTCGTTGCAAATTAAGGGGAAAGCGATCGCGGCGATGCGAATGCCCCTGATTGAAGTTCAGGAAAACAGATCGCGAGGCCTGTACGACTGCGAAGTCGCGCAGGCGGAAACATCGGCCCGCAAATCGGCGCGAACTGCTGATCGCGGCTGACTAACATTTCGACGCAACACCACGACCTAGACCACAAGGAGGAGGGCGCAAGATGGCTTATCAAGACGATATCGGTTTAATGGCTCACCTAATGCGGCGAGCGGGCTTTGGTGCTACCCGTGATGAACTCGAAGCGCGGGCCGCCAAGGGCTACGAGGCGACAGTCGAGGAATTGCTGCATCCCGAGTCTCAGCCGCCAGTCGACGCCTATACCTTGCTGCGCTACCAGCCGGCATCGTTGTTGCCGGGCGGCCAGCCGCCGATGGGCAACGTCAACTGGATGTACTACCTGGTTAACACCCAGCGGCCTCTTGAAGAGAAGATGGCGCTGTTCTGGCACCATGTGTTCGCCACCGGCAATTCCAAGGTCGACAATTACGACCAGCTCTTGGAACAGATCCAACTGTTCCGCGAGCACGGGATGGGCAACTACCGCGATCTGTTGCTGACGGTCGCAAGAAACCCGACGATGATCTTCTGGCTCGACAATCAGCAGAACCATGGCAACGCGGTAAACGAAAATTGGGGTCGCGAACTGCTCGAACTGTTCAGCCTCGGCGCGGGCAACTACACCGAGAAAGATGTTCGCGAATGCTCGCGTGCGTTTACCGGTTGGACATTTGAGACCAAGATCCCGCGTGCGCCTTACGGTCGTTTCCCTTGGAAATTCGAGTATCGAGCTGCGGATCACGACGACGACGAGAAGGAATTCCTCGGTCACAAGGGCCGCTTCAACGGCGAAGATATCATCGACATCGTTGTACAGCAGCCGGCTTGCGGTAAGTTCATCTGCCGCCACCTGTACAATTTCTTCGTCGCTGACGAACCGCAAGTACCGGCATGGCCGATCGAACCGCCGCGTGACCAAAAGGCGATCGATACGCTCGTCGGGGTGTTCCGCGATTCGAAGTTCGACATGCGCTCGGTGTTGCGTGTGTTGTTCAACTCGGACTTCTTCAAGAACGCCCGCTTCCAGCATATGAAGTCACCGGCAGAAGTCGTCGTCAGCACTCTGCGGCTGGTTGGCGGTCACGAGCTCCCGGCTCCGGGCATTGGCGACCTGTCGATGCAACCGACCTATATGGGCCAGGACCTGCTGAACCCGCCTTCGGTAGAAGGCTGGCATACCGGCAAGGAGTGGATCAACAGCGGCTCGTTGATGGCGCGCATCAACTTTGTTGCGGAAAAAGTCGGCGACACGTCGCTGCCCGGCGTCCGCGCGATTATCAATCGGGTGAAGCAGCATGGTTCGCTTAGCCCCGAGCAGCTCGTCGATCATTGCCTCGACCAACTCGGCCCGGTGGAAGTCGGCGCCGACACCAAGCAAGAACTGGTTGGTCAGGCCAAGGCATGGGGTCAGACCGCTTGGGACAGCGACGCAAACTCAACCGTCGCGGATCAGCGGGTTGCACAAATGCTGCAGCTGATCGCCGCCACAAGAGAGTATCAATTCGGCTAACATTTGTACTTATCAGACGAGGAGGAAGTTGCAATGCCAGCAACACAGGAAGCAAAGAAGGATCCGGTCATTGTTGTTCTACAGTTGACCGGCGGCAACGACTATCTGAACACGGTGATCCCCTACAATAATCCGTTGTATCGGGACAACCGGAAGGCAGTCGGGATCCCTGACAACCAGATCATGCACCTAGACAAGGATTACGGGATCCCGCATTACATGGCGCCGATCAAGCAGTTCTGGGATGACGGCAAGCTCGCCATCCTCCACGGCGTCGGTTGGAAAGAGTTGCCGCGCTCGCATTTCCGCGCAATGGACATCTGGCACACCTGCGAGCCGATCAAGGTTGGGACGGAAGGCTGGCTCGGCCGTGTCGCGCGCGAATTCGATCCAAAGAAAGAGAACGTTGTCACCACTGTCAGCTTCGGGCCAAGTCTGCCGCGGTCATTGGCAGTGCCCGGCGTGCCGGTGGCATGCGTCGGCGGCGCGTTGGAAAAGTACGGTTTTCTGCCGACCATTCAGGGCGAACAGCGCAAGCAGATCCTCGAGCGCTTTGCGGCAATGTACAAACCCGCGATCGGCACCGGCGCGGTCATGGACTACATGGCCGATACGGGTGTCGATTCCCTGAAGGGTGAAGACATCCTCAAGGTTGCGCCGCAAAAATACTCGTCGACGGTCGAGTATCCGAACACGTCGATCGCTCGTAAGCTGAAGGGCATCGCTCAGGTTCACTTGGCCGATCTGGGCAGCCGTATCTTCTATTGCGACCACAGCACGTTTGATACGCACGCCGGTCAGAACCCCGGTCACGCCAATCTCTGGAGCGCAGTGACCGATGGTGTCGATGCGTTCATGAAAGACCTTCGCGAGCACGACCACGCCGACAATGTGATCCTGCTGATGTTCTCCGAGTTCGGCCGTCGTGTTCGTGACAATGGATCGGGAACCGATCACGGTGCCGGGGGCGTCGCTTTCGTGCTCGGCGAGAAGGTCAAGGGCGGCCATTACGGCGAGATGCCGTCGCTGAAGCCCGAGCATCTGGTACAGGGTGACCTGAACCCAAACATGGACTTCCGCAGCGTCTACTCGACCATCCTCGACAAGTGGCTCAAGCTCAATCCGGCGCCGATCGTGAACGGCACCTTTGAGCAGCCCGCTTTCTTGAACTAACGCTAAGCTATCGGCTACTGCCTCCTTCCCGCGATCGAGGTCGCGGGAAGGAGGAGCGCACACAGTCCAGGAAGCACGACGGATTTAGAGGAGGAGCGCTATGCCGCTCACAACGGTTGCGGAAGGACGCGTCTTCGATTGGAAGTCATGCTGTCGGGCGTAACGCGGCCCGCGGCCCAGGTTTCAATTACGTCCAAACAATGTGCCTCGGAAAAAACGGTGTTCTCTACGCTACCAATCGGGGCAACGAGAATAATTTCGGGATGCACGTCAACAAGGTGCAGCTCGGCGGTGCTGGCGAAGAAGAGCACATCGCTGACTTTTGCGAATACGGCGAGGGTGACGGAAAGTGCACTTGGCCGTTCGGGGTTGCGGTCGATGACAATGATCACGTCTACGTGTCTGACGACTGGCAAAACACGATCTCTGTGTTTGACAGCAGCGGCAACTTCTTGCGGAAGTGGGGCAAGACGGGCAGCGGCGACGGCGAGCTGATGCGTCCGGCAGGCCTCGCAGTCGAGAAAAACGGCAACATCATCGTTGTCGACAGCGGCAACAATCGCCTGCAGGTTTTTAAGCCGGATGGCACGTTCGTCGGAAAGTGTGGTCGGGCCGGGAGTGGCGACGGTGAGTTCAACCAGCCTTGGGGGATCACCCTCGACAAAGACGGTAACATCTATGTTGCCGACTGGAAGAACCATCGTGTCCAGAAATTGTCCCCCGAAGGCAAATTCCTGATGAAGTTTGGCCAATATGGGACGGTCGAGGAGCCTGAGGGCTCGTATGCCGTGACCATGTTCGGACCGTATGTCTCGGCTGGTGAGGAGACCAAGGGTTTCCCAAAGCCGGGTACGCTCAATCACCCGACCGATGTGGCCGTCGACAGCGATGGCGACATTTATGTGACCGATTGGGGCAATCATCGGGTTTGCGTCTTTGACTCGGAGGGCAAGCCGATCGCCAATCTAATTGGTGACGCGCAGGTTCTGTCGAAGTGGGGCCAGCAGACCGTCGACGCCAATCCCGATATGGCAAAGGCACGGCGGAGGGTCAGGAGTTCTTGAACCGCAATGGCGCTTCTGCTTCCCAACGGCCGTCGAGTTTGATCCGGCTACCGACAGCATCATCGTTGCGGACAGCCAGCGGAACCGGTTGCAGGTTTATAAGAAGGTTCGTGATTACAGCGACTTCCAAGCAAACCTATAGCGCCAGCTAACAGTAAGTGCCTCCCACCATCAAGGTGCGAGGCACTTACCTGCCCCTGTTTGGGTCTGCCGTCGTGCAATGGCGTGCTTTACGCCCAGAAAGTGCGATTGTTGACCATGTTTCCGTGCCAAAATACGATAAATTGCGGATCCACCTGTTTATTTCGGCGGCGCATATTGCTATGTTTGTGACATGAATAAGGCGTTACCGACATCTCACACAGCATTGCATCGCTTACGTGCCGTCAGTTTGCGGCCGACACGACAACGGCTCGCCTTGGCACGGCTGCTTTTAGAGAACGGGGATCGCCACGTCACAGCCGAGCACCTCCATAGCGAAGCGATGACAGCCGGAATTAAGGTGTCGCTCGCCACGGTGTACAACACCCTGCATCAGTTTACGGAGGCCGGGTTGCTGCGCGAAGCGGTGGTCGAGCCCGGTCGTTCTTACTTCGACACGAATACTGACGATCATCACCACTTCTTCTGCGAGACCACAGGCGAATTACGAGACATTCCGGCGCACCATCTTTCGGTTAGTGGTTTGCCTATGCCGCCCGCAGGGACCGAAATTCGGCGGGTTGACATCATCGTTCGCATACGCTCGGACGGCGGGACCTAAATCCTAGTGGTATGACCGAAACACAAGATTCCCTCAGTCGAGCTTTTGCGTCATGATGCTGCGATGCGCAGCGATGTTGAAGTCCGGCTTGGGCCGGGGGATCGGGAGCGGCTTGAGGCAGTGGTGGGCGATCGCAATGCTGTCCAGAAGCATGTGTGGCGAGCGCGGATCATCCTGGCCACGGCAGAAGGCTGCGGCACCGCCGAGGTGATGCGCCGGGCCGGCGTGTCGAAACCCTGCGTGTGGCGCTGGCAGCGCCGCTTCATGGAGGCGGGGGTCGATGGCCTGTTGCACGACAAGACGCGCAAGCCCGGCAAAGCGCCGATCCCCGAGCCGGTCGTCGGGCGATTGATCGCGCTCACGCTCGGCGCGCCACCCGGCGAGACCACCCATTGGACGAGCCGCGCGATGGCCGACGCCATGGGGCTGGCGGTCAGCACCGTGCAAAAGATCTGGCGCGCCCATGGTCTCGCCCCGCATCGGTTGCAGGTCTTCAAACTCAGCCGCGACCCGCAGTTTGCCGCCAGGCTGCGCGATGTCGTGGGCCTTTACGTCGACCCTCCGGCGCACAGCCTGGTGCTGTCGGTCGATGAGAAGAGCCAGATCCAGGCGCTCGACCGCACTCAGCCGGGGTTGCCGATCAAGCAAGGCCGCGCCGGGACAATGACCCATGATTATATCCGCAACGGCACGACCACCCTGTTTGCCGCCCTCAATGTGCTCGACGGCACGGTCATCGGGCAGTGCATGCAGCGCCACCGGCACCAGGAATTCCTGCGCTTTCTCAATCGCCTCGAGCGCGACATCCCAGCCGGCCGACTGGTCCACGTGATCCTTGACAATTACGGCAGCCACAAGCACCCCAAAGTCAGGGCTTGGCTGGCCCGGCACCCGCGCTGGACGTTCCACTTCACCCCCACCTCGGCATCCTGGCTCAACGCCGTCGAGGGCTTTTTTGCCAAGCTAACCCGCCGGCGATTGCAACGCGGCGTGTTTCACTCCCTCGTCGACCTCCAGGCCGCGATCAACCGTTACCTTGCCCAACACAACCACAGTCCAAAGCCGTTCACCTGGACCGCCGACCCCGACCGCATCATCGCCGCCGCCAACCGCGGGTACCAAGTGTTAGATTCGATCCACTAGAGCGTATCCGTCACATCGTTGTGGCGAGAGCAGGCATCCAAGATCTTGCTAGGTGACTCCCGCGCGCCGCAGTCGCCCGTCTGTCGTTCGCTCTGCTGCCGGCTGACTGGCCGTCTGCCGCAAGTAGCGTTCTGGCGCCAAAGATTGACAGCGCGCGAGATGAGCGCCTTATTCTCGAAGGCTATCCGAGACTCGGCTAAGGAAACGCTGAAAAATAACCCGGATTACGGCGCTTGCATCGGGGTAGAATCTGGCGGTCGGGGGGACCGAGAGCGGGACGATGCGGCAGCAGGGGAGCTTCTCGCAGGCGGAATACGCCGGCAAGAAGAAGCAGACGCGGCGCGACAAAGCCTGCCCGGCGAAAGCCGGGGTTTTTGGCCGAGATGAAGCGGTGGCGCCGCGGGCGCGGCTGGTGCAGCGATTGCAGCCGCTCTACCCAAGGAGCGAGCGCGGCCGGTCGACGACGCGTTTTATGACAGCCAGGCGTTGCGCGGCTTTGCCGGCATCGAGTTGAGCCGTGACCCGGTACCCGACGCGACGACGGTGTCGCACCCCCGCGATTGGCTGGAACAGCACCACTCGACCAAAGGTCTGTTTGAGGAGGTCAGCGCGATGCTGGAAGAGCGCGGTCTGTTGATGCGCCAGAGCCTGCCCCGGCGCAGGTGTTGTGTCCCGCGAGGTTAGCGAGGAGTTCGGCGGGGGCCTGGTAGCCGAGGCATCGCAGGCGGGTGCGATTGTAGTCGGCAACGAAGACACGGAGGTAGGCGTCGCGTTCGGTGTGGTCGTGAAGCGTCGGTGATGAGCCGCCCGATTTTGCGGCACGCGGTCGAGATGCTCGCCGAGGCGGCGGTTGAAGCGCTCGACCATGCCGTTGGTCTGCGGCCTGAAGGGCCGGGTAAGACGGTGATCGATGCCATGGCTGGTGCAAGTGCGGTCGAAAGGATGCCAGCCCGAAGGCTTATCGTGGGGCTTACCCTTTTTGTCGACGGCGAAGCGGTCGGTGAACTCGGAGCCGTTGTCGGTCAGGATGGTGTGGACGTTGAGTTGGAAGCGGTCAAGGAAGCGCTCGAGGAAGGCGGCGGCGGTGTCGGCGCGGCGATCGGGCAGGATCTCGAGATAAACAAAGCGGGTGGCGCGATCGATCGCAACATAAGCATAACTGCGGCAGCGACCCAGCGGCGGCAGGTACTTGACGTCGATGTGGATGAAACCCGCCGGATTGTCGATGTGAAAGGCCAGCGCCGGGGCTTTGTCGGGGGTGAGGCGGGCCGAGATGCCATGGCGCTGCAGGCGGCGGTGAATGGCGCTACGCGACAGCTCGGGGTTGAGGCAGCGCCGCATGGTCTCGACGATGTCGTCGAGCGGCAAGGCGAGGCTGCGGCGCAGTTCGACCACCAGGGCTTCTTCCCATTCTGTCAGGGAGGTGTTCAGCCGGTGCGGCCGGGGCGAGCGGTCGGTCGTATTCGAACGTGTTTTCCACCGCGCCACGGTGCGGCTGTGAATGCCGAGCTCGCGGGCCAGCGCGGCGTTGGTCGCGTGACTTTTCTGGATGTAGGCGCGGATGCGCGGGGTGGTGGCGTTAGCGTGGAGCTTGAGATCCATCAACCGGTACTCCCCTCGAGCGGTCGGTTGCGGCGCCGGGGTCGCGTCCGGGAGACCCTCGCCCCGGTGGGTCCACAGGCCCCTCCCACGCGCCGCACCGCCAGACCCGCGACGATCGCGGCGCGGGCGCGCAGGTCCCTCCCATGGACTACCGGGACGAGCTGCGCCTCTTCTCGTAGCCGCCGTTCCAACCATTCGATCGCATACCATAGCCGAGTGCTGTCGCGCCAACCTTCCGAGACGAAACACCTGCGCCGGGGTGCGCGCCTGGCTCGCGCGCCATCCGCGCTGGACCTTTCACTTCACCCCGACCTCGTGCTCTTGGGCCAATGCAGTCGAAGGCTTTTTTGCCACGCTGACCCGCCGGCGCTTGCAACGCGGCGTCTTCCACTCGCTGGTCGACCTGCAGGCCGCGATTAATCGCTATCTCGGCGAGCACAACCGCAAGCCCAAACCTTTCGTCTGGACCGCCGACCCCGACCGCATCATCGAGAAGGTCAATCGTGGGCACCAAGTGATCGCGTCAGACCACTAGGCTCCAAACTCAATCAAGTGATTGACATGACGCAATAGCTGTGATTCAAGCTGGAAACTTCGGGGGCTTGGATCATGACGGGGGAGTTCTGGCTCGACGATCGGCAATGGGTGGTGATCGCGCCGCTGTTGCCGACCAACCAACCGGGGGCACATCGCAAGGACGATCGTCGGATCATCAGCGGCATTATCCACGTGCTCAAGGTCGGGTGCCGGTGGCAGGATTGCCCGGCGGTCTACGGTCCGCCGACGACGATCTACAATCGCTTTCATCGCTGGGCGCGCCGCGGGATCTGGCGACAATTGTTCACCGCGCTGGTGACCGTCGATCCCGGCGGCATCCAGATGATCGACAGCACCATCGCCAAGGCGCATCGCTCGGCGGCCGGCGGAAAAGGGGGGCCGAGCTCCAGGCGATCGGCCGCTCGCGCGGCGGGCGAAAGACAAAAATCCATGCTGTTGTCGGTGGTTGCGGTCGTCCCGTGGCGTTCGCCGTAACCCCGGGCAGCGCGGCGATGCGCCGATCGCTCGCGGCCTGCTCAAACCGCTGCCGCCAGGCCGGCTGTGCGCCGCCGATGGCGCCTATGATAGCGATCGGCCGCGGCTATTTCTGATCGAGCGTGGCACCCGCCCGGTCATTCCCAACAACCCCGCCCGCAAACATCTTCATCCGTTCGATCCCCAGACCGACAAGCTGCGCAACTTGATCGAACGAATGTTCGGCCGCCTCAAAGACTGGCGCCGCATCGCCACCCGCTACGACAAGCTCGCCGCCAACTTCGCCGCTGCCGTAGCCCTCGCCGCTGTCATCAACTGGTGGCTATGATTGAGTCTGGACCCTAGTTGGTTTTGATGACGAATCGCCCGCTTCTGCGATTGGGGGATGCGGGGGATTGGCCGTGGCGGGGCAACCGGGATTTTTTGATGGCGAGGAGCGGACGAGGGCGTGGTCGGCGGCCGGTGATCCGCTGGAACGGCTGCGCAAGTCATCGATTTCGAATTGTGTCGCGAGGGTCTGGAACAGGCGCTGCCGCGCTCGGATCGGGCCAAGGGCGGACGGCCGCCATCCGACGCGGTGCTCATGTTCAAGGTGCTGGTGCTGCAGACCTTGTACACGCTGTCCGACGACCAGACCGAATATCAGCTGCAGGACAGGCTGTCGTTTATGCGGTTTGTCGGCCTGGCCTTGCACGACCCGGTGCCGGACGCCAACACGATCTGGCTCTTTCGCGAAGCGCTGACGCGGGCCAGGATGTGGGCAAGCCGGCGATCGAGGTTGTTCGAGCGCTTTAACGCGGCGCTCGCGGCGGCCGGGGCCGGTATCGCGTCGCTGATTCGTCCCGCAAATACCGCCGCACCGTGTTCCGCGAGCTGCCTGTCTCCCGCGCGCGATCTCCCGTATCCCTTTGCCGTGCCGATGCAATACCCAGATCTCCAATGCCGCCTCCTTCCCGACCATCCGGCCCCCTCCGGTTACGAGAGGACCACGCTAAGTCTGGGTCAGCTTTCAGTCGGCGGTCTGGGTCAGAATTACAGCGGCGGTAACAGCTACAAGAACCATATCGGCATCGATCGCCGGCATCGCCTGATCCGTGGCTGGACGGTCACCGATGCGGCGCGCCACGACTGGGCGTTGCTGCCCGAGATGATCGACCGGGACAATACCGCCAGCGACGTCTGGGCCGACACCGCCTATCGCTCAAAGGCCAATGAGAAATTCCTCGCCGGCCGCCTGCTGCGCTCGCAAATCCATCGCAAGAAACCCCATGGGGCCGGCCGATGTCACGCCGCACCGCCCGGGTCAATGCCCGCAAACCGGCGGTGCGCTCGGCCGTCGAGCACGTCTTCGCCCGCCAGAAGGGGCCAATGGCCCTGTTCATCTGCACCATCGGCCCCGCCCGAGCAACAACCAAGATCGGCTTGGCCAACCTCGTCTACAATCTATGGACGCCTCCCGCGCAAGATGATCTGTCGGGCTTTCGCGGCATTGGATGCCTAAATCTATCCTGCCTACTATTGGAGCCATCATGCTCCTGGCCTGATGGGTATCCGCCACTCTTGACCTCATAACATGATCGGCCGCCTGGGGCTTGTAGACGATCAGGTTTGGGAGCTGCGGTCCGTACCGACGCGCCATCACAGTTCACCTCGCATGCATAACCGCACAGTGCGGTTTGGTCTCTCAAGCTGCCCTGTAGATCTCCTGTCGCGTGACTAAGGCCCAGGCGATCCGGGCTGTTTTGTTGGCGAGCGCTACGACCGCTCGGTTGAACCCGCGCCGGATAACCAGAGCCTGCAGCCACTTAGAGCGTACGTCGTTCCGCCCGGATGTGCGAAAAAGCGACTGAGCGAGCGCCGTGTATCATCTGGCAACGCAAGTAGTGATTGGCTTGCCTGCCAATTCCGCCAAGCCTCGGCTTACCCCCCTTGTGTGCTGTCGCGGTACGAGCCCAATCCAGGCGGCAAGCTCGCGGCCGCTACGGAAATGTCCTCCATGGCGAATGCTGGCTACCAGCGCGGTCGCGATGATGGGACCGACTCCAGGTAGGGTCGCCAAGCGTCGGCTTGCTGCGTTCTCCCGGAAAATCTCCACGAGGCGCGCATCCAATGCTTTGATACGCTGGTCAAGGCCGCGCAACTGATCGAACAGGTCGGCAAACAGCTCACGCGCAAGATCGGACAGCGCTGCGTCCACCACCGCTGCCGGTCCCTCTGCGGCCAGCCGCGAAGGCCCTTTGGGTAGAACGATGCCATATTCGGCCAGCAGACCGCGAACCTGGTTGATCAGAGATGTGCGCTGGCAAACCAGGCGCTCGCGAACCCGATGTACGGCTTGAAGATCCTGTTGAACGGCCGTTTTCACCGGCACAAAACGCATTGTGGGACGGCTGGCCGCCTCGAAGATCGCCTCAGCATCGACAGCGTCGTTCTTTGCTCCGCGAACGAACGGCTTAACAAAACGAGGATGGATCAGCCGTACGTGACGGCCGATCTCCTGAAAACGCCGTCCCCAGTAATGCGCGCTAGGATAGGCCTCCATGGCGATGCTCAACGGGGCGAGCTCGGTCACGACAGCAAACAATTTCCCCCGGCTGACCTTTCGTGACAGGACGACCCCGTCGCTGCATACGCCGTGAAGGTGGAACGACTGCTTTCCAAGGTCGATAGCCAGCAAATCAAACGTCATATCTGCCTCCATTGCTTGACCACTCATCGTGGCCGGGAAGCGGGAGGCGTCCATCCCATAACATGCCGCGGATGGTCTGGCTGGCGGTCCAGACCACCCCAACCTGACCCCAAAAAAACACCTCGCTAACCAAGCCGGCCGCGCATCGGCACATCGACCGCTTTAGCCAACCGGTTACGGCCACAGCCGAATGCCCAGCCCTTCACGACCAGACAACTTGGGTATTGGAGGTATCCAGCCGGCTGATATCAAAGGTGCGGAACTCAACGCTGTGCACCAGCCTTGGCGACGGATCAGGTAGCTCGCATAGGAATCTGTTGCAAGTGCCCGCCTTTCCACCCGACCTAGCCGTTCCTCTCCCGCGCCGGCAATGGGCAACTTGAGGTGCCAGCCGCACCTAGTCGCACCGGAGCTCGGCGCCGGAAGCAGCCACTGGCCGGTGAAGCTAGCCTTGGGATATAAGCCGCCGCTTGACCCCGACCCGGTCGCCCTGATGAACCCGTTCTGGAGCCAGATCACGCGTGAGCTGTCGCCCTAGGTGCCCGGCGAGAGCCGCGCATGCTCAATCTGGTAAAATTCAACACCAACGAAAGCCCATTCGGCCCCTGCCTCTCGCACTGGAAGCGATGCTACACGCCCCTACCGACACACTACGGCTTTATCCGATCCCGAGAAAAACGGAGCTGCCCGAGGTGCTTGACGCCCATCACGGCGTGAAGCCCGAATAGGTGTTCATCGGCGATGGTTCGGACGAAGTGCTCGCGCACGCTTCCGCCGCGCTCTTGAAACAGCCAAAGCCGCTGATGTTTGCAGGTCATCTACCGCTTCCATTCGGTGTGGGCACAATTGTTGGGCCTCATCTACGAGACCGTGCCGCCGGGCGGCGGAATGCGCGTCAAGGTCGAGAGGTGAGAGCGTAATTCCGCTGATCGCCGATCATTTGAAGTTGCCGATCGTGCAGACCATGTGGAAATCGCGCGCCCTGGCCGGCTTGTGCGTCGACTATGTGCTCGGCGACGTAGGACTTACCCAGGCGCTGCGCCGCGTGAAAGACGGGTTCAATTCCTACCACTCGGCCGCGTCGCCCAAGCAGGCGCGACGGCTCGGTTAGCGACGAAGCCTATTTTCGCCAGTGCTGCGCCAGGGTGGTTGCAGGATGCGAAGCAATGACGCGGGAGCTGATCAGGCTCGGTTTGGTCATTGCCTTGGGCGTAAATTTCGTCTTCGCCAGCCATCCAGCGAAAGGCGGGTCGGATTTTGCGGCGGCGTTGCGCAAATACGCGGTGCTGGTGCGGCATTTCAACAAGCCGCGCACGTCGTCCTTTCTGCGCATCACTATTGGGACGGAAGACGACGCCGGACGGCTAATGGCAGCGGTGACGGATATCCTAGTGAATGAACAGCGCGTGCTAGACTGACTTCGGGAAGCTCTCGATGTTTCATGCCCGGTAGACATGAAGAGCGGTTGCCGCCGACAATAGCTCGAACTTAATTAGACGAGTTTTCCAGCATCCAGGGGCGGATCACCCATGTCGCCCACACCCGAGAGCTGGGAATTGCGCCGCCACGTCCTCGACGGCCTCGTCATCCGCCCCGCTGAACATCGCCCCGGGACGCGGCGCTTCCAGTGGTCAGCGCTCAGGGATACGCGACACACACAACCCGAAAACCGAGGTGGGTGTACCGAGGCTCCGGGCTTCCCCAGTCGCGGCTGGCCGAGCGCGCGAAGACCTGGAGGTTGAGCGATGAACCGCCGCGCATCACACGGGAATCGAAATCGTCGGCATGCGCGCGGCTCTCTTCGGGACGATCGAATTTGGTAAGACACCACTCCCAAACCGTGCCACCCATGTCGAGGATTGCCGCTTGCCCGATCGTGGCGCCAGCCGGGTACATTCCGACGGCCGTTGCCTGGCCCAGTCGGCTCTCCAAGGTATTCCCACGCCAGGGCTCCTGTCTTGCGTCCCAATCGGCGCCCCACGGATAGAGATTCTGATCATCGCCGCCCGTCGCCGCCAGCTGCCACTGCCACTCGTCCGGTAGACATATATCGAGGCTGACCCGCCGGCCTAGCCAGCGGCAGAATGCCACCGCATCGAACCAGCTGACAAAGACTGCCGGATGGTTGCCGAAACGGCCGAACTCGTATGTCGTGCCGTCTGGGTCGCGATAAAGATCATTTCCCCACCACGCCTGATCGCACCAACCATCCTCGGCGTCGAGGAAGGCACGATACTGGCTGACGGTGACTGGGTAACGAGCAATCCGGAAGGATTGCACGCGCTGGCGCATCCTCTTGTTGACCTCCGAGTACGGATCGTTGGGATCGGACAGGATCGAGATGTCACCTCGCCGCCGTTTACCGGCCGCCAGTCAATCCGCGGCGTACCCCGTTCGTCGACGCCGACGCCCGGGCGCGGATCGCCCAGGACGGCAAGGCGCTCGCCGATCAAGAGCCGGCGCTTGTGCGTTGTCTCTGGTCGATCCAGTTCCGCTACCATGGCATCCGCATCGATCGGGCCAAGAAATTCATCTTCGCCAGCATCGAGATCAAATCTCGGACCCGGCTTTTGCAGCATCCTGTGCAGTTCCCGTACCCGCTCATGCGACCACTGAAACCCGGGCGCCTTCCCACTCTCCAACCACGTCTGCATGTCCAAGCGGAGTCGTTCGTGCCATGCCGCCCGTTCCTTTTGTTGCTCGATGTAGTCCCACAAGATCGGCCAGTATGGTTGCGGCTTGCCGGCGGCATCGAGACCCTTGCTGCGGATCAGCGTCTCGTGGATCAGGTTGACGGCGCCGTTGTCGCCAACGGTGATCAGCCGGAGCGGTCCCGCCTGCCTGCCACCGCCCGGCTGCCGCTGGCCGGAAAGGCGGTTGACCACCGCGAGACCCGCCTCACCGCCGCCGGCGATTGCTATCGCCTCTTGGCGGCCAATCCGCTGCCGAGCATGCCGACCGCCCTCCAAATCCACCTTGACCAGCCGGAACAGTAGCTCCAACGCCCGTTCCTGCTGCCGCCCAGTCCATCCAGCAAATCGTCTGCCGATCGGCTGAGGAGGCGGCGAGCCCGCCCTGCTCGGTGAACAATCTGCCGCTGAGGCGGCCCTTGTCGCGCCGCTGCCACAGCCAGTCGAGGCCATTCTCGACCAATGGCAGCGCCCCCGGCTCGCCGCACGCCTCGGCCAGCATTGCCTCGCGCACCTCGTCGACATTGAGGCCGGCGAGCCGGGCCGGACCGTCAATCATTTCTCGGAGACCTGCCTCGCCAATCGACGCCAATGTCCAGCGCTTGCCGACCTGATTGAGGACGCGGGTCAGCTCCGGCGCACCCTCGCCAAAGCGGTCGAGGAAGTCGGCGCGGACCGTGGATAGCACGAACAGCGGGCAGTCGGGATCAGCGAGTGCGGCGGCCAGCACCCGGTCGAACCGCCACCGCTCTTTGGCCTCGGCAAAGGTGAACAGCTCCTCGAACTGGTCGATGGCAAGCAGGAAGGCGGTGTCGTCCGCCTTGCGCTCGCGCAGTCAATACCGCAGTCCGTCTTCGCCGCGCGCCAGCTCGTCGATCAAATTGGCCATCCGCGCATCCTTGAACGCGCGCGCCAGGCTCTCAGCCAGCAGCTCGATCGGCCGCGCCCCCGGCAGCATCGGCCCGATCCGCTGCCAGCGCGCGACGCCGGTGCGCGGCCACAGCCAGCCCTGGTCGATCAGCGGTAACAACCCCGCCAGCATCAAGGACGACTTGAGCGAGCCGGACGTGCCGTTGATCTCGAGCCAACGGATGGCGGCGTGACCGGGGCGTGTGTCGAAGCAGGCCAGCGCCGACAACGTCTCCTGCTGCCGGCCAAAGAACAAGTGGGCCTGATCCGTGCGGAAGGCGGCGAGGCCGACAAACGGCGGTCCCTTGAGGGGTTTCGCCTCGGTCTTCAGCACCGTCCGGTCACGGATGGCGGCGAGAAGCGGTTCACCCGGCGGCGAGGCGCTGTCCCACGCCGTCGCCTGAAACAGCCGGAGGAACGCCGGTAGCGCATCGGCGCCGGTCCCGTCGATGAGGACCGGAAAGATCGGCAGCCGGTCGCCGGCCCCGCGTGCCCCAAAATGCCGGTCAAGCGCCGCCTGCGTCTCAGCAGCCACCCACCGCGCCACGCCGTCCCGGCCGACGAGGACGACAAACGCCCCGCACCTGTCTACCGCCGCCTGCAGCCGGTCGAGCCAGCGATCGCCCGCATGCAGCTCGGTCTTGTCGAAGAAGACAGACAACCCCCGCAGCAATAAGCGGTCGTGCAGCGCCTCCGCCGCCGCAAGATCGCTGTGGCTGTAGCTGAGAAAGACGTCCCGCCCGGCCACCCGCTGCGCCCCCGTGCATTGCACGCGACCCACTTTGCTCGGTCGCCACGCAACCAGCCTAGCCGGGGCAGCGAGAAGCGCAACCCTCGTTCCCAGAGACCTCCGTCGCTATCTTCTGCTTAGCGCGGGATCGTTTCTGCCTGGCGGTTGCTGGGGGTGAAGAACGGTCCGGCGAGTTCCTAATTCGTATTGCTTCCGATGGTCTCGCTCATGCTGGTGTGAGCGGCTCTCAAGGTCTGGCGATATAGGTAATCTCCACACGCCCAGAAAGTCAGCAATCGAATTGATCGCGACCGTGAATGACGATTTTCGGCGCTGCTCTCGACGTCTCGGTGCGCCCCGACGAAGGTCGGCAATTGCCCAACTGAGCCGATCCCTACAGGTATTGCCAGCGGCGGCTTTGGGGCACGCGCAAGCTGCCGCGGGTACTTGCTGCGGAGCAGGTCGCTCGGCTGATCGAGGCCGCGCCCGGCCCCGGCCTGAAGTACAAGACCGCGCTCAGCATTGCTTACGGCGCCGGTTTGCGCGGCGGCGAGGTCGTCATGCTGCGGGTCGGCGATATCGATTTCAAGCGCATGCTGATCCGTGTCGAGATGGGCAAGGGCCGCAAGGATCGCCATGCCATGCTGTCGCCGCAGCTTCTGTCGTTGCTGCGCGCATGGTGGTTGCAATGCCGGTCGCGAGGCTGGCTGTTCCCGGGTCAGGACCCGCTGCGGCCGATATCGGTGCGTCAGCTCAACCGCGTCTGCCATATGGCGGCCGAGGCCGCGGGGCTCGGCAGCTGGGTCACGCCGCATACACTGCGCCACTCGTTCGCCACGCATCTGCTGGAGAGCGATATCGACGTGCGGGTAATCCAAGTGCTGCTGGGCCATGCCAAGCTGGACACCACAGCCCGCTATACCCACGTCGCCACCAACGTGCTGCGCACTGTGATGAGCCCCCTTGATCGGCTGACGCTGCCGACGGAGCAGCCGCCGGCATAACGCCGGTCCCGCGTGGGCCGTCAAGGCCTGGAGGTCGCGGATATCTTGCGCGACCACGGGCCGGCCTGGCGCGAGGCCAACCGCGGTCACGTGAGCCTCGGCCAGCTCAAGGTGATGAGCGCGATCGAGCGCTGCCGCACGGCGGCCCTCGGCGGCCACGTCATGCGCTGCGAGAACGACGCGTGTGCCTATACGGCCATCGCCTACAACAGCTGCCGCAACCGGCACTGTCCGAAGTGTCAGGGCGCGGCGGCGCGGCAGTGGATGGCGGCGCGCGCGGCGGAGCTGCTGCCCGTGCCGTACTTCCACGTCGTCTTCACACTGCCAGCGCCGATCGGCGACATCGCCTATCAGAACAAGGTGGTGATCTACGATCTCTTGTTCCGGGCATCCGCCGAGACAATGGTGGCGATCGCGGCTGACCCCAAGCATCTCGGCGCCAGCATCGGCATCACCGCCGTGCTGCACACCTGGGGATCGGCGATGATGCATCATCCGCACGTGCATATGATCGTGCCGGGCGGCGGCATCTCGCTCGCTCGATTACGGTGGATCACCAAACGGCCCAACTTCTTGCTGCCGGTGCGCGTGCTATCAAAGCTCTTCCGCAGGCTGATGATCGAGAAGCTCGTTGCCGCACACGCCGCCGGCCGGTTGATGTTCCGCGGCACGCACGCCGCGCTCGTCAACACCAAGGCATTCGCTGCTTATCTGGCGCCGCTCAAGAAAACGCGCTGGTACGTCTACGCCAAGCGCCCGCTCGCCGGGCCCAAGGCGGTGCTCGCCTATCTGTCGCGCTACACGCATCGCGTGGCGATCTCGAACCGGCGCCTGATCGCGGCTGATGCCAAGACGGTGACGTTTAAGGTCAGGGACTATCGGAGCAACGGACCCGGCCGCTACAAGACGATGACGCTCGACGCGCACGAGTTCATCCGCCGGTTGCTGATCCACGTGCTGCCCAGTGGCTTCCACCGCATCCGCCACTACGGTCTGCTGGCGAGCGGCGTGAAGGCCGACAATCTCGCGCTCGCCCGCAAGCTGCTCGCCATCGCGCCGCCGGCGCCCGAGCCCGAGGACACCGCTTGCGAGCCGCCCACGGCCCTTAAGCCGTGTCCGTGCTGCGGCTCGGCCATGCGCATCATCGAGGTGTTCGAGGCAAGCGAGCCGGCGCGACATAGCTCGACCACGATGCCCGCCGTCATCAGGATCGACACCTCATGAGCCCGGGCTATCCCATTCGCCGCGGCTATCCCGATCTGTCTCGCTGGCCCAGGGCCGGCCGCGGCAGCGCTCGCCCTAGCCCGGGTTCTGCAACGCCCAGATCGGCCTCGGCCCCTTGTTGTCGGGCAACTCCGGCCTCATCGCCACCACCGCTTGGCGCCGCAATCTCTCCGTCCGCCGCGTCATCCGCAGCCGTAGCCTCGACGGCGCTGTCGAAATCCCCATAAAGCCCGCGGCACCGTTGTCCCCGACATCCCGCGGGTTCCTTCCCTGAAGGCTTTCGGACGACGGCCCCGGTGCGCGTGGCTGGGCTCGTGATGGGGCCGTCATCCGAAACCCTCTACAACTTGAGCCACCCGTCGCACCCAGCCGTATCGGCAGCTCGGCGCCGTAAGCGGCCGTTCGCCTCCCATTTAATTTTGGAGCCTTAACCCGGAGCAGCGCCCGTCGATTATTGGCGGTCGGGCGTACACAGTATCATCCCTCGGGGATGCCGGCCTTGCGCAGTCCTTCGACGATACTAGCGGCGAGTTCCGGGACCACACCCTTCGGCAAAGCGCGCATGATCCCGGCTATCGTCGGCTCGCAATGAAACTCGCCCGTCCGACTCAGACAAGCGCGTGCTTCGTCATGCCGACCCAGGTGGCCGCACAGGCTGAGCTTGAGGCGAAGTGCCGGCATGCCGCCGTTTTCGCGCAACGCCTCTTCGGCCCACGATAGCCCGGCCTCGTAACGACCGGCCACCAGCTCTGCCAGCGCCAGTGCCTGACAGAAGGAAAACATGGTGGGGTCGAACGGGCTCAAGCGGATCGCCTGGCGGGCAGAGCGGATGGCCTCCTCGGGCCGGTTGAGATAGGCCAGAACGACGGCGCGGTGGCCAAGCGCGATGGCAAAGTTAGGGTTGAGCGCGATCGCGCGGTCGAGCGCGCTGAGCGCGGCATCATTATCCCCGGCAAGCTGCGCGAGTGCCAAGCCGGCAAAATCCAGCACCCAAGGATCATCCCCGGCGGCGGCGATTGCCTTCCGGGCCATTGCGATGCCTTCTTCGATGTCCGGGCCGGTGGGTGGAATCCAGTTCCGCTGCCGCTGCATGCCGCGGCTCAACGCGATCCGCGCAATGGCCGGACCGTAAGCCGGATCGAGTTCGATTGCCAACCGCGCAAGCCGAATGGACTCGGCTAAGCTCTCCTTGGTCCTCTTATAGGCTTGCGCCTGCGCGCGCAGATGGAGGTCGTAGGCATCGAGGCTGTCGGTCGGCTTGCGACCGGCGCGCTCTGCTTCGACACGTCGCAGCCGCGGTCGATCGCGCCGGCGACGCCGCTTGCCACCAGGTCCTGAAATTCGAAGATGTCGTCGAGAGTGCCATCGAAGCGGTCGGCCCAGATATGCGCGCCGGTGGTCGAGTTCGATCAGCTGCCCGGCAATGCGGACGCGGTTGCCGGCCTTTCTGACCGAGCCTTCGAGCACGTAGCGCACGCCGAGTTCGCGCGCCGCCTGCTTCACATCGAGGCTTTTGCCCTTGAGGGCAAAGCTCGAATTGCGCGCGATGACGAACAGCCAGGGGGAGCGCGCAATCGCGGTCGTGATCTCTTCGACCATTCCGTCAGCGAAATAATCCTGCTCGGGATCGCCGCTCAGGTTCTGGAACGGCAGCACGGCGATTGACGGCTTGTCGGGGTGCGCCCGGTCGGACAGTCGCGTGACCTCGCGGACGAAGCGGACGCCTTTGCGGGTGACGGTACGGATCAGGCGCTGCGCCGTGCCGTCGTCCCCGAGCGCGCGGCGGACGGCGTTGATCCGGGTGGTCAGCGCAGATTCTGACACGATCCGCCCGTGCCATACCGCCTGCAGTAGATCGTCCTTGCTGACCACGCGATCGCGCTGCCGGACAAGAAAGGCGAGCAGATCGAATGCCCTCGGTTCCAGCTCGATAAGCTCGGTGCCGCGGCGCAATTCGTGGCGCTCGATGTCGAGTCGGTAGTGGCCAAACGCGAGAACCACGCGATCCCCCGACCCTGTCCCGCATTTGGCGAAATCATAAGGCGGCCGTAAGGGAAAAGAAAGGCGGCCGTAAAGCATTTCTCGCGCAGCAGGCATCATGCGGACGGTCGGGAGGGCGCCATAAACAAGCTCGGCAGAACGTCCATGGGGAGACCCTGATGAAGAGAATTGCCGTTCTCGCTTCGATCGCCGCTATGCTGCTGTCGCTGGTAGCGGTGGCACGGGCCGACGAATTGAAGGTGCTGAGTGCCGGGACTATGCACTTCGCGCTGAAGGACGTGGGCGACAATTTCACGCGCAAGACCGGCACGAAGCTCGCGATCACCTTCGGCAGCGCTGGCGGGATCAAGACTAAATTCGAAAAGGGCAAGCCCGCCGATGTCGTAATCCTGCCGAAACCGGATATCGCCGCGCTCGCTAGGGCGGGCAAGATCGCCCCCGAACTCGGTACATGACATCGCGCGCACAGAGTTGTCGATTGCGGTGCGCAAGGGCCAGCCGAAGCCGGATATCAGTTCCCTTGCGGGTGTCAAGGAGGCCCTGCTCGCGGCAAAGACGATCGCGTATTACGCTGCGGCCGCTGGTGGCGCCGACGGCATCCTGGCCGAGCACGGCTTCGCCCGCCTCGGCATCGCCAACGAGGTCGCGGCCAAGGCCAAACTATGGAAATCCGTACAGGAGGTGATTGCCGAGAAAAGCGCGGATCTGCTTGTCGGCTGGCAACCGCCGCTGCTGTCGAAGGCGGCGGATTACGAGTTTATCGGCACTCTGCCATCGGAATTGCAGGATCCCGAGAATTCCACATGGACCGCCGGCGCGTCCGCCAAATCCGCCGACATCGAGACGGCCAAGCACTTCACCCAGGTGCTCGCTTCGCCGGAGAGCCTCGGGGTCTTCAAAGACAAGGGGTTCACGCCGCCTTGAGCTTGACAAATTGATCCGAGCCGGACAGCGTCCGCCGGGGCCACCGCGGGGGTCGGATTCGAGGCAAACCCAGTAGTTCTGTCGGGCTCGCACCAACAGCCGCTTATCGGGGCATCTGGGTCATTCGCGATCCCGAACGAGCAGCCTTGTCTCACCCCCCGCAAACCCCTCACGCGCTGCAAACGGCGGTTTTAGGCCGCCCGCTCAGTCATTACCTATACAAGGTAGCACCACCGGCCGCGTATCCCGGCGGGCAACGTTGCCGCTCGCCAACAGCCGTCATCGGTCTGCGGAAGGGCTTTGATCATGCTCCTTGTCACCCGAGAGGCCCCGCCTTAACCGGCGTCTCTGTGGCGGTTCGATGTTGGCCGTCGCGCCTTCGACCTGCTCCAAAAGCGGCAAAAACCTCCCCGCTCCCTCGAGCAACTCGTTCGCACGCGCCAGCCGTTCCTCCCGCGTCATCATCGCCACCCGATGCTCGATGCTTCCTTCTTTCGTATGCCGATCGGCGAACATTCCCAAATGCCGCGCCAGGCTGTCGAGCGCACTTTTTTGTCGTGAAGCTTCAACCGGGTGCGGCGATGAAGCACGCCTGCATCGCGGCTTCAAGCGTTTTCTGAACCTTAGGACACCTCAACAGTCGCGAAGCCTGCAGCTCAGCCGTCTTCCGGCTGTACCCGGCACGGATCGCGGCCTGCTTGCCGTTGAGGTCGACGAGGTATTCCTCGACGAAACGCGCCCGCTTGAGGGTGACCATCAGCAGACTACCCCGGCAAATCTGCCGTCGGTTGCGCGTCACAGGTTCCCTTGTTGCGCGTCACGTTCCCCCGCCAAAGGCGCGTTCGAGGAACGAATACATCGCTTTGAGCACGGCCGCTCGGTTAGTCACCTCGTCAGGGGCCAATAGCCCGCGTAGGACGAGCGCTTCGATTTCGCTCTCGCGCAATTCACACGGAAAACAGCGAAGTCCCTTGTGACGGCGGTTTCGGCTTTTACGCGTACGCTCTGCGGCGCGGCCGCGAGCTACATCGATATTTGCTGCGATTGCGCCAATAGCCTTTTCGGTCATGAGGCGCTATTTTACAGGAAATTATGCGAAAATAAAGAGGGTCCGAATCGGTCGCGAGCGGACCTGCTGCCTCGAATACGGCTGCTAGGGCCGGGTCGCCAGACGGATCACTAAGCGGGGGCCAGCCAGTTTACTCGATGTTAGGCCACCGACGCTTTGATATCCCCTAGCAGACTCTGCAGAGAGAAGCAGATCAAATTAGCCGCGATCATGACATAGTATCGATCAGAACCGATTCTTGCGCTTCGAGCGGCAGAGTTGCAGAAAATTCGACGAGAAACAGCGAGAACTTTTCTGATGGTCGAAAGTTTTTACGAGCGGCCAATCCTCAACTCTCCGTATGGCTATCCCGCCCGGCATTGGGAGCTGGACGAAGACCGACAGCCGACCAATCGCATCGTCGAATCACGACGGCGCTGTGACCTGATAACGCCGGTCCCGTTACCGCAGCGGCGGCGGCGCGCGCTGGGGTAGGCAGAATTGGGGCTCGGCGGCGACGAGGGCCTTTCAACGCCCGAACAGCAGTACGACGTGCCGCGGATTATCAACGAGATCCGCGGCTATGTTGATAACTGGCGCCGCCTGCCGAACCCGAACCAATGGCAGGTGACGCCCGAGACGGCACGGTTGCTCCAGCACTGGCGGCATCACCCATTCGAGAATTTGCGCCCGTTCTTCTGCCAAATCGAAGCGGCCGAGACCGCGATCTGGCTCGCCGAAGTCGCTCCCGATCGCGCGGCAGCCGGGGCCAGGATCTGGAGACACCTCCGTGGTGCCAACAAGGACGCCAACCCGGAGCTGCTGCGCATCGCATTGAAGCTGGCCACCGGCGCCGGCAAGACGACTGTCATGGCGATGCTGATCGCTTGGGAGACGGTCAACGTGGCGCGTCACCCAGGCAGCAACCGGTATTCGCGCGCGTTTCTCGTCCTCACTCCGGGGATCACGATCAAGGACCGGCTGCAGGTGCTGCTGCCGAACGACCCCAACAGCTATTACCGCGAGCGCGAACTCGTGCCACCGGACATGCTCGATGACATCCGGAAGGCGAAAATCGTCATCACCAACTACCACGGCTTCCGCCGCCGTGAGCGCATGGAGGTGTCAAAGACCGGCCGGGCGCTTTTGCAAGGCCTCGGCCCGGGACTGAACACGCTGGAAACCGAGGGCGAGATGCTGCGGCGCGCCATCGGCGACCTGATGGGTCTAAAGAACATCATCGTACTGAACGACGAGGCGCATCATTGCTACCGCGAGAAACCCCAGGCCGAGAAAGGCGAAAAGCTGACGGGCGAGGACAAGGAGGCGGCGAAGCGGAACAACGAGGCGGCGCGGCTGTGGATCTCCGGCATCGAGACCGTCAAGAAAAAGCTCGGCCTCGCCGCCGTCTAGGATTTGTCGGCGACGCCCTTCTTCCTGCGCGGCTCCGGCTATGCCGAGGGCACGCTGTTCCCGTGGACCGTCAGCGACTTCTCGCTGATGGACGCGATCGAATGCGGGATCGTCAAACTGCCGCGGGTGCCAATCGCCGACAACATCCCCGGCGGCGACATGCCGAAATTCCGCGAGTTGTGGAAGCATGTCGGTCCGAAGATGCCGAAGAAGGGGCGTGGCAAATCGGGCGAACTCGACCCGCTGAGCCTGCCGGTCGAGCTGCAGACCGCGCTCGAAGCGCTGTACGGGCATTACGCCAAGACCGTCGATGAGTGGGAAAAGGCCGGCATCGACGTGCCGCCGGTCTTCATCATTGTCTGCAACAACACGTCGACCTCGAAACTGGTTTACGACTTCATCTCGGGATTTGTGCGCAAGGACGACAACGGCACGGAAAATTATGTCGGCGGTCGGTTCGAACTGTTCCGCAATTATGACGGATACGGCAACCGGCTGGCGCGGCCGCGCACGCTGCTAATCGACAGCGAACAACTCGAATCCGGCGACGCGCTCGACAAGGAATTCCGCACGATGGCCGTCGACGAGATCGAGCGCTTCCGGCGTGATCTCGTGCAGCGCACCGGCGACGCCCATGCCGGTGAGAAGATCAGCGCCCAGGACCTCTTGCGTGAGGTCATGAACACGGTCGGCAAGAAGGACAGACTCGGCGAGAGCATCCGCTGCGTCGTCTCGGTCTCGATGCTGACCGGAGGTTGCGACGCCAACACCGTTACGCACATCCTCGGCGTGCGCGCTTTCGGCACGCAACTCCTCTGCGAGCAGGTCGTCGGCCGTGCCCTTCGCCGGCAATCGTACGATCTGAACGACGAAGGATTATTCAGCCCGGAATACGCTGACGTGCTTGGCGTCCCGTTCGATTTCACCGCGAAGCCGGTCATTGCAAAGCCGACAGCACCTCGCAAAACTGTTCGAGTCGAGGCCGTGCGACCCGACCGCGACTTGCTCGAAATCCGCTTCCCGCGGGTCGAGGGTTACCGGATCGAGTTGCCGGAGGAGCGCCTTACCGCGAAATTCACCGCCGACTCGGTGCCGAACTGACGCCCGAACTCGTCGGCCCGACCGACATTACCAATCGGGCGATCATCGGGAAGCCGATCAATCTGACGGTGGCGCATCTGGCGGATATGCGCCGTTCGGAAATCATCTACCGGCTAACGGCGCGCTTGCTGTTCCGGCAGTTCCGTGACGCCGGCGACGACCCAAAGCTCTACCTGTTCAACCAGCTGAAGCGAATTGCTCGCGAATGGCTCGACGGCGGCTATCTGCGCTGCACCGGCGGCACCTATCCGGCGCAGTTGATCTACCAGGACCTCGCCGACCGCGCCTGCGAGCGCGTCAAGGCAGCGATCACGCAGGAGATGGCCGAAGAGCATCCGATCAAGGCGGTGCTCGACCCCTACAACCCTGCCGGCTCGACGGCGCATGTCCGGTTCGACACGTCGAAGACGACGCTGTAGCAGACCGATCACCGGCTCTGCCACGTCAACTACGTTGTCTGCGACAGCGATTGGGAGGCCGAGTTCTGCCATGCCGCCGAGGCGAATTCGCGCGTCCGCGCCTATGTCAAAAACCAGGGCCTTGGCTTCGAGGTGCCGTATCTGCTCGGCACGACGCCGAAGAAGTGCCTACCCGACTTCATCGTCCGGGTCGATGACGGGCACGGCGACGACGATTTGTTGAGCCTTGTCGTCGAAATCAAGGGCTATCGCGGCGAGGACGCTAAGGACAAGGCAAATACGATGGACGCCTATTGGGTGCCGGGCGTCAACAACAATCTTGGCACGTTCGGCCGCTGGACTTTCGCCGAGTTCAGGGAGTCGGTTTACGCCATTGCCGCCAACTTCGACGCGCTGATCGAGCGCGCCGTCGCCGCGAGTTCATAATAAGGGTGCGCTCAAATGTACAAGCGAGCCAGCAGATCCCTCCAGGTAATGGCCAAGAAGAGCGAAAAGCCAAATCGCAAGCGGACCCCCTCCAAGACGGGATTTGCTCGACAGATGGATCGAGCGGTCAAGAAAGCTGCTCTCACGGCGGCAAATCCGGTTCCGGGCAAACCTGGCTTGGTTAAGCGAAGTCCCCCGGGCGACGCGCCGAAGTCGCGAGAAGGGGCAGGCTAATGGCACGCAGCAGGGAATTTTCGGTCGAGGCGCTGCGCCATAAGGATAAGCGTCGCAACATCCCGACCGCCGAACTCGAACCGGTCATGGACGAGAAGGACAAGACCCCGATCCGCCTCGCCTATGAGCGGCGCAACCACGACCTCGATCCGCAGCTCGTCTGGCGCGGCAAGGACGAGCAGGACTAGTCAGACGTGATCGTCCAGGCGCCGCCGCTCTACATTCAGGGAAAGGTCCACCCGAAGGTCCTGATAGACGACCTGTTGCGGCAGAGCAAAGCGCGGCGGGAGGAGACAACGCCGCCAATGCCGGACCTCTTCGCCGATTTCAATGGGCTCCCCGACAAGGAGGCGATGACCGAGTTCTACCAGCACGACGCCAACTGGTCGAACCGCATGATCCTCGGCGACAGTCTGTCGGTCATGGCGAGCCTCGCCGAGCGCGAGGGGCTGCGCGGCAAGGTGCAATGCATCTACCTCGACCCGCCCTACCGCTTCAACTCGAATTTCCAGTGGTCGACAACCAGCCGCGACGTCAAGGACGGCAACAAGGACCACATCACCCGCGAGCCCGAGCAGGTCAAAGCCTTCCGCGATACCTGGCGCGACGGCATCCACTCCTATCTGACCTATCTGCGCGATCCCCTGACCGTCGCCCGCGACCTGCTCGCCGACAGCGGCTCGATCTTTGTGCAGATCGGCGACGAGAACGTGCACCGTGTTCGGGCGCTGATGGACGAGGTGTTTGGGCCAGGACAGGCATGTGCTCAGATTACGGTGGTCAAGACAGCGGGACAGACCTCGGAATTGATCGCCGGCACCGCCGATTACATTCTTTGGCATTCAAGATCGCGTCAGCAAACCAAATTCAGAGATCCCCTGCTTGAGAAAGGCCTCGATACAGACAGGTCGGGTGTTTACCGATGGGTTCGTGAAACCGACTGCTCGGTCCGACCGACCACAGAGTTGGAACGAGCGGAGGGCCGCGTAGCTGGCGTGTTCCGCTTAGATAATCTGACTCCGCAACGGCCGCCGGGCGACTTTCCGGTCCAGATGAATGGCCAGACCTTTGGCTCGGGCAAAGGCTATTGGAAAACTGGTGAACTCGGAATGCAGCGCTTGCTGAAGGCGTCCTGGGTCGGGCGGGCGAAAAATAGTCTTACGTACATCAGGTTCCTGAACGACTTTCGCGCCCAAGCGATTGGGAATGTCTGGAGCGATACGGGGACCGGCAGTTTCACCGACGAAAAAATATATGTCGTCCAAAGCGGCACAAAAGCGGTTCAACGCTGCGTTCTGATGACGACCGATCCCGGCGACCTTGTGCTCGATCCGACTTGCGGTTCAGGCACGACGGCGTACGTCGCCGAGCAATGGGGCCGACGCTGGGTCACGATCGACACATCGCGTGTCGCATTGGCGCTAGCCCGCGCCCGCATCATGGGGGCGCGCTACCCGTATTACCTGCTCGCCGACAGTGCTGAGGGGCAGCGTAAGGAGGGCGAAGTCACCCGCACGCCGCCGAAGGAGACGCCGACCCATGGCGACATCCGCCAGGGCTTCGTCTACGAGCGGGTGCCGCACATCACGCTGAAGTCGATCGCCAACAACGCTGAGATCGACGTGATCTGGGAAAAATGGCAGCAGACCCTTGAGCCGCTACGCGCCCGACTCAACACCGCGCTCGGCACGAACTGGCAAGAATGGGAGGTCCCGCGCGACGACAGCGCCGACTGGCCGCGGGGGGCGCAAGAGCTGCATGGCGAATGGTGGCAGGCGGGCATCGCGCGACAGAAGGAGATCGACGCCTCGATCGCCGCCAAAGCCGAGTTCGAATACCTCTACGACAAGCCCTATCCTGACGCCTCGCGGATCCGAGTGGCCGGCCCGTTCACGGTCGAGAGCCTGTCGCCGCACCGCTATGTTCCGGGCGATCAGGACGACAGCCTGATCCACGAGATCGCCGAGCCGGGCGGCGGGTGGGAGGATTTCGGGCAGATGGTGCTCGACAACCTGCAGACCGCTGGCGTACAGCAGGCGCACAAGGAAGACCGCATCACCTTCACCGCGCTGACGCCGTGGCCGGGCAAGCTAATCTCGGCCGATGGCCGCTACAGCGACGGCGAGCACGAGCGCCGCGCGGCGATCCTTGTCGGCCCGGAATTCGGCATCGTGTCGCGCCCGGATCTCGTCGATGCCGCCCGCGAGGCGGCCGATGCCGGCTTTGACGTGGTGATCGCCTGCGCCTTCAATTTCGACGCCCGTTCGGCCGAACTCGACCGCATCGGCCGCATCCCGATCCTGAAGGCGCGGATGAACCCCGACCTGCACATGGCCGGCGAGCTGAAGAACACCGGCGCCGGCAATCTGTTCGTCATCTTCGGCGAGCCTGATATCGAAATAGAGGAGTTGAGCAAAGCGGAGGGCGGCACTGACCAAATCCGCGTCAAGATCAAGGGGGTCGATGTCTTCAAGCCGCAGACCGGCGAGATCGAATCGGGCGGCCCCGACACGATCGCGCTGTGGTTTATCGACACCGATTACAATGAGGAGAGCTTTTTCGTCCGCCACGCCTATTTTCTCGGCGCTGCGACCGACCCGTACAAGGCGCTGAAGACGACGCTGAAGGCCGAGATAGACGAAGAAGGGTGATGGGGTGGACGCCCCCCGACGGCATCTATGTGCCAAGGTGACGGTGTCGAACTGCCACCGAAGGGGGCGTCCATGGCACAGGTTACTACGATCGGATTGGACATCGCGAAGCACATATTCCAGGTGCACGGCGCCGATACTGCCGGCCACGTGCTGTTCCGTAAACGCGTGACGCGGCCGAAGCTTCTCGGGTTCTTGGCCGCACAGGCGCCATTGTTGTTGCAATGGAAGCCTGCGCGGGTGCGCACTATTGGGCGCGCGAGATCGGCAAGCTCGGCCATCGCGTGCAATTGATCCCGCCGGCCTACGTCAAGCCTTTCGTCAAGCGGCAGAAGAACGACGCGGCCGATGCCGAAGCCATCTGTGAGGCGGCGCAGCGGCCGAGCATGCGCTTCGTGCCGGTAAAGAGTGAGGAGCAGCAGGCGAATAGCGTCGTTTTTCGAGCACGTGATCTCCTGGTGCGTCAGCGCACTCAGTGCGTCAATGCCCTGCGCGGGCACCTGTCGGAATACGGCTACGTCTTTCCGCAGGGCATCACGCATGTTGCAAGCCTGGTTGCGCACGTCGAGGATCCGCGATCCTCTCTGCCGGAGAGCGCGCGTGTCGTTCTGAAGCTGCTGGTCGACACCTTCACTGCGCTGGAGGGGCAAATCGCCGAGCTGGATGGCGAGATCAAGCGGCGGTCGAAGGCCGACCCTACGGCACGCCGGCTGATGACGATCCCAGGCGTGGGCCCAATCGCCTCGACGGCAATTACCGCGCTGGTGCCGGCGGCACAGAGCTTCCCGGCCGGACGCAACTTCGCAGCTTGGCTCGGGCTGACGCCGCTACAGAAATCGACCGGCGGTAAGCAAAAACTCGGCGCCGTTTCGAAACGGGGTGAACGGACGATCCGGCGCCTGCTGATACTCGGCGCGAGTGCCGTGGTTCACCAGGCCAGCCGGCGCGGGGCACCCAAAGGGTCGTGGCTTGCGCAGATGTTGGCTCGCAAGCCGAAGATGCTGGTCACCGTGGCTCTGGCCAACAAGATGGCCCGTATCATCTGGGCTCTGCTGGTCAAAGGCGGCATCTACACAGCTCCGGTCGCGGCGGCGTAGCGCGATCGCGACGGCGTAGGGGCGAGCGGAAGGAGAGTATGGCGCAACAGTCGGCGAGACGGGGCTGGGACAACCAGGGCTTTCCACAGTGCCTCGAGCACGCTTAGGGTGAACTGGACCCGGTCCGCGAACTCCCATACAGGCCGGCGGCTGTCTTCCTGCCGCATTGGAGGCCGGACAGATGGCAGAATCCGACCACGCGCCACAACAATCCCCACGTTTTCCCTTGCCTGGGAGGGGGCGTCCACAGATGGGAAAGCCTGCGTAGCGCGACATCACGCCCCTTCCCCAAACCAAAGTCTGGCCGCATCGCCGTCAAAGTCATCAACCACCTCGGTGATGAGGTGATGAAGGTATTTTCGGTGCGCTGACGCTGAGCCTTGATCGGGGACTTATTGGAAATGACAATTTCAAATCCAGTGAACGATACCCAAAGACGGTTTAACGAACTTTGTCTGCGTGGCGGCGGGCAGGGCGGCGGTCCAGCGAGAACGAGGGTCCAGGAATTGTTAGCCCGGAGCGGTCGCGCTCTGACAGGCATTGGGCATCAAGAGATTTCAGACCACCTTGAGCACTACGCCGACCGTAGCCCGTGGCACGTGTGCTTCGCAGTCGGCTTATGTTGGGGACGACTTGCTCGCCTGGATCTGGATTTCACTGGTGCTGCAATCAGGCTCATTGAGCACTGGAATGACGCTGATCTCCGGTTAGCGAGGAGGTTTCACTACGAGCGAGGCCCCGGTCCGATCGAGCAGTCTCTAATGGGCGGCCATGTCCTTTTTAGCAGGGTAAATTTGCCATTAACTCTGCCGGACAGCTTGGAGCGATATCGTCGCGCCCAGGATAGATGGCTTGGTTCGATAATAGGCCCCGAGCGACCGAGATACATCGGTAGTTGGAATGCCACGGCAATGTTCATGATTGCATTGTTCTCGGATAATGTCTTGGCTGCGCAACTGACGACACCCGTTGTGATGCTTCCCCCTGGTGGGCCGATTTTCAACGCTCTTTCTATTCTTCACACTGCGCACTTGCTTTCGCGTCCCCCAGCAGGCAGCGAGCTTGACGACGAGGCGTTCGAGCCCGGCGCGATATACGAGAACAATGCGCTGTTCGAGGAGCTTCACCGTGATTACGAGGGTTGGAACTTGCTCGATGTCCACAGCGGTCTTTACATGCTTGGTACTCGCCTAGGGAACGTCTGAATAAGGGGTGGCGGCGAGGATGAGCGCCACCCGATTTGTAGCGCGTCGAGGCTGGAGGACGGCGGGATTGCAGTTTTGCGGTGCGATTGGCTGGGTTTGGGCGTTCTTTGGGGCAATTTGGCGCCCTAGGCCGGTTGGCCGCACAATAGATGGCGCCGCGCCATGAACAGATTGGCGAGCGCGCAGGTCACCAGCAGGCGATGCGCGTTCTTTTTGAGGCCGCGGTAGCGCACCTTGGCAAAGCCGAACACCCGTTTGACGACACCGATCGCATGCTCGACCCGGGCGCGAACCTTCGATTTGGTGCGGTTTTTGGCACGCTCGATCAGATCGACCACGCCGCGGTAACGATAGCGGCGGTTGGTGAAATCTTGGGCGCGGGGAGCGTGTTGCCGGATCACCGCGCGCTGGCCGCGATAGGCCTGGTCGCCCCACACCCGGGTTTCTCGGCCGTGCAGCAGATCGGGCAATACCCGGCAGTCGGCGACATTGGCCGGAGTGGCTACCACCGCGTGAATGAGCTTGGTGCGACTGTCGACGCCAACATGCGCCTTCATGCCAAAGTACCACTGATTGCCCTTTTTGGTCTGATGCATCTCGGGATCGCGCGCCTTTTCGCGGTTCTTGGTCGAGCACGGCGCATTGATGATGGTGGCATCGACAATCGTACCGGTCGCCACCTGCAATCCATTGGCGGCAAGATGGCGCTGCACCTCGTCGAACAGCCGCCGGCCGAGATCATGGGCTTCGAGCAGATGACGGAAGCGGCACACCGTGGTTTCGTCGGGCACCGGCTCATGCCCCAGGTCGATCCCGACAAAGCGGCGCATCGCCTGCGAATCATAGACCGCCTCCTCCACCGCCGGGTCCGACAGGTTGAACCACTGCTGCAGAAAGTAGAGACGCAGCATCCGCTCGATCCTGATCGGCGGACGGCCATTGCCGGGCTTGGGATAGTAGGGCTCGACCACCGCGCACAGCGCCGGCCATGGCACGACGCGCTCCATCTCTGCCAGAAACGCCCCCCGCCGGGTCGTCCGCCCGTAGCGCTCAAACCCCGCCGTCGCCAAGCTCAGCTGCCGCATTCCCCCAACCTTTGTGCTACCTCCACCCCAGCACACATTATACAGCGCGGCAGACCCTTTTGCAGAGGTTCCCTAGCCGATTCCGACAACTGGTTCTGAGTCTGCTCGGCAGCCCCTCTGTCGAATTCCGCATCGCCGATACCTTTACCGCAGGTCTTGCCCGGCTGAACGGAGCGGAGCAGAAAGCGGTCAAGACTACCGCCTTCGACCTCCAACTGAACGCCGCGAATCCCGGTTTGCGCCTTCACCGGCTCGAACGGCCGGGCCTTTCGCGTTCTTCCGGCGTAAAGCTGCTTGCTATATGCTTGCTAGGTTAATTTGTCCTTGGCTCAACATCGGTCTAAACTGTTGATCAATCTGGAGCGGGCGAAGGGATTCGAACCCTCGACCCCAACCTTGGCAAGGTTGTGCTCTACCCCTGAGCTACGCCCGCGCTCCGCTGCGGCAGCTTCGCCGCGATCACATACTCGCCATGATAGCGACGGCCCGGCGCTTTGCAAGGTCGGCGTCACCCGCACTTGCCGCGGCGGCCCGAGCGCGGCATCGTCGGCGCATGTCCAGCCCGCTGACGCCAGAGGAATTGTTCCGACATTTGGACGCGCTCGGCATTGCGCACCGCACCGCCAATCACCCGCCGGTCTTTACCGTCGCCCAAGCGGCGGCACTGCGCGGCAGCCTCCCCGGCGGTCACTGCAAAAGCCTTTTCTTAAAAGACAAGAAGGGGGCGTTCTGGCTCGCGGTCATGCTCGAGGAGCGGAGCCCCGATCTCAACAAGCTCGCCGCCCGGCTTGGCACGCCGCGGTTTTCGTTTGGCAATGCCGATAACCTTTATACGCTGCTCGGCGTGCGGCCCGGCAGTGTCACACCGTTCGCGCTGATCAACGACACCGCTCACCGGGTAATCCCGGTGCTCGATCGCGACATGCTGAGCTGGGATCCGCTGAACTACCACCCGCTGGCAAACGACCGGACGACCGCAATTGCAGCCGATGATCTGCTGCGGTTCATCGCGGCCTGCGGTCACCAGCCGCGCGTCGTCGACCTGGCCGACATCGAGCGCGGTCCCACCCGATAGCACGCGGATTGCGCGGGCGCGGGCATGCTTTCGCCGAGCGGGCGCTTGCCTTCGCCCCACGCCACCGCCATGTTGTTGGTTGATTTGCAAGAGGAGAGCGATGCCGAGCGAACCTTTGATCGGCGGCGCTGCTGCCACCCCCGTCAAGGATGTCACCACCGCCACCTTCATGACCGAGGTCGTCGATGGCTCGTTCGACGCCCCGATCATTGTTGATTTTTGGGCGCCGTGGTGCGGGCCGTGCCGCCAACTCGGTCCGCTTCTGGAGAAGACTGTGCGCGCGACCAATGGCGCGGTGCGAATGGTCAAGCTGAATATCGACGAGAACCCGGAGATCGCGCAGCAGATGCGCATCCAGTCGATACCGGCGGTCTATGCCTTTAGGGACGGAAGGCCGATCGACGGCTTTGTCGGGGCATTGCCCGAGAGCCAGGTCAAACAATTCGTCCAGCGGGTCGGCGGCGGCAAGGGCGCTCCCTCGCCGGTCGAGGAAGCAATGGCAATGGCCAAGGAGGCGCTGCAGCAGGGGGACCACGGCAGTGCCGGTGCGGTCTTCTCGCAAATTCTACAGCGCGAGCCGGGAAATGTCGAAGCTCAGGCGGGATTGGCCCGCGCCTTGATCGCGGGCGGCGATCTCAGCAAGGCGCGCCAGCTGCTCGACCGGGTGTCGAAAGAGGATGCCGGCGATGCCGAGATCGCGGCTGCCCGCGCGGCGCTCGACCTTGCCGAGCAGGCCAAGACCGCGATGGCCTCGGCCGGCAAGTTGCGGGCCCGGCTGGCGGCAAACCCGGATGATCACGAAGCGCGAATGGAACTCGCGACGGCACTGTTTGGTACCGGCGAGCGGGAGGCCGCGATCGACGAGTTGCTGGATTTGTACAAGCGCGACCGCGAGTGGAACGAGCAGGCGGCGCGCAAGCAGCTCGTCAAATTTTTTGAAGTTATGGGCGGCACAGATCCGCTGACCTTGAGCGCGCGGCGCCGGTTGTCGGCTCTGATGTTTTCTTAAGGGGAGGCGCGCGATGAGCGAGCGGCCCGGTGCAACCGCACTTTGCGAGACCCTGCCGATCTTCCCGCTTGCCGGCGTCTTGCTGTTGCCGCGCGGGCGGCTGCCGCTCAACATCTTCGAGCCGCGCTATCTGGCAATGACCCGCGACGCTCTCGGCGGTGACCGGCTGATCGGCATGGTCCAACCGAGCGATCCCAATCAGCCGGCCTCGGGGAACCCGCCAATCTATCCGACCGGATGCGCCGGGCGCATCACGTCCTTTTCCGAAACCGAAGACGGCCGCTATCTGATCACCCTGACAGGGTTGTGCCGCTTTCGCATTCGCGAAGAACTGCCGCTGCAGAGCGGCTACCGCCGCGTCATCCCGAAATGGGATGAGTTCGCCAGCGACCTCAGAAATCCGCGAGAGCCCGGCTTTGACCGGGAGCGTCTGATGCGCAGCCTGCGCGCGTATTTCGCGAAGCACCAGATCAAAGCCGAATGGGACGCGATCAATTCGGTGCCGGGCGAGCGCCTCGTCACATCGATTGCGATGGTGTGCCCGTTCGAACCCAGCGAAAAGCAGGCTTTGCTCGAAGCGCCGGATCTCGACGAACGCGCCAAGCTGCTGACGGCGATTGTGGAAATGGCAATCATGGATCGACCGAGCGAAGGCGGTGGCGTGCGCCATTGAGCGCTTGACCGCATCCCAGTTACATGGAGGCAAGCGTGGAAGGGTCGTCCGAGATCGATCCAAAACTGCTCGAAATTCTGGTCTGCCCGCTGACCAAGGCGCCGCTCCGCTATGATCGCGAAGCTCAGGAATTGATTAGCGAGGAGGCCGGGCTCGCCTACCCGATCCGCGACGGGATTCCAATCATGTTGGTCGACGAAGCGCGCCCGCTGCGCGACGACGAAAAGCTGACCAAAAGGCTGCCTTCGCCCTGAGGGCCTATGGAGAGCGCCGGCGGAACAACGCGGTGGCCGGTCGAACTCCGGCTCAAAAAGGCCGAAAAGCTGCTCGAAATCAGCTTTGACGACGGGAGTTCTTTTCGGTTGCCGGCGGAATACCTTCGCGTCGAAAGCCCGTCGGCCGAAGTTCAAGGTCACGGCCCAGGGCAACGAACTCTGGTTGCGGGCCGCGCCCATGTCGGCATTATCGGGCTGGAGCCGGTCGGCAACTATGCCGTGCGCATCCTATTCGACGATCTTCACGACACTGGGATCTTTTCCTGGAACTATCTGCACCAGCTTGGCGTCGAACACGAGCGGCGCTGGCGCGCATACGTCGACGCGCTGGCTATGAACGGGCTGAGCCGCGAGCCCGGCCGTTCCTGACAGCCCCGAAAGTGAAGGTTAGCCCCTGGAAGCCATAGCCCCGGGCCGCTCGGGCGGTCGCCGGCGGTATTCGGGCACCAGCCGTTCGAGAAGCTGCAGCATTCGTTCTTCACGGCGACTACGGGCGGCTTCCTCGATTTCATCGATCGAGCGCGCCAGCACGCCGTAATCGGCGGTTCGCGGCGCCGCGAGGCGGATCGCCGGGCTCTTTGTGGGCATCAGCGGCTCGTCGGCATGAAACAGTTCTTCGTGCAATTTCTCGCCTGGGCGGAGCCCGACGAACTCGATTTCAACGTCGCGGCCGGGACGCAGGCCGGCGAGGCGGATCATCTGCTCGGCCAGGTCAACGATCTTGATTGGTTCGCCCATGTCGAGAACGCAGATTTTGCCGCGAAACTCGGAGGTCTCCGGCTGCAGCGCAAGTGCTGCGGCCTGTAAGACAAGCTCCACCGCCTCGCGCACCGTCATGAAGAAACGGGTGACTTCGGGATGGGTCACGGTCAATGGGCCGCCGGCTGCGAGCTGACGGGTAAAGAGCGGCACCACCGACCCGGTCGAGCCCAACACGTTGCCGAACCGCACCGTGACAAATCGCGTGCCGCCACCGGCCACCCGGCGGGACTCATAGAGATCGAGCGCCTGGCAAAAGCTCTCGGCGATTCGCTTGGTAGCACCCATGACGCTCGTCGGGTTGACCGCCTTGTCGGTCGAGATCATGACGACCGTCGACACGCCAAAAGCGCGCGCCGCCTCGGCCACGTTGCGGCTGCCGGCGATATTGGTCAGCACGCCTTCGGTGGGGTTCGCCTCGACCATCGGCAAATGTTTGAGGGCAGCGGCATGGAAGACGATTTCAGGCCGTTCGTCGGCGAGGACGACGTCGATTTGTGCGCGATCGCGGACATCGCGCAAGACAGGCACAACCAGCATTTGGGGCTGCTGCTCGCGCAATTCGATGTCGATCGAGTAGAGCGCGAACTCGCTCGAATCCAACAGCACCAGGCGGTCCGGCGACAGGGCGGCGATCTGCCGCGACAACTCGGCGCCGATCGTGCCCCCGGCGCCGGTGACGAGCACGCGGCGGCCCTCGATCAGCCGCGACATGCTGGCCCGGTCGAGCACCGCCTGCGGGCGCCCGAGCAAATCCTCGAGCGCAATCGGCTCCAGCGCCCGCTCGGGATCGTCGAGGTTGCGTTGGAAATCGGTCAGCCGCGGCAGGCGGGCCAGCGGGATCGCCAGCGCATCGGCCCGGTCGAGAAGCCGGCGTACCTGCTCCCCCGACAGATTTCTGGCAGTGATGATCAGCTTCTGCGGGCGTTTGCCGCGCCGGTCCAACCGGGCGACAACCTCTTCCAGCGAATCGATCGTGCCAAGCACCGGAACCCGGTAGATCTCTCGTCCCACGCGCGATGGCGTGTCGGCAAGAACGCCAACCACCCGGTACACCGCCCGCGGGTTGTGCATCATCTCGCGGATAAAGGTGTCGGCGCCTTCTTTGGCGCTGATCAGCAGAACCGGTACGGTCTGGTGTTTGGTGCGTTCAAGAACGTGATCGAGCCCACGATCCTTGAACAAGCGATAGGCGAGCCGGGGCGCGCCGAGCAAGGTGACGAGCGCGAACCAGTTGATCAGAAGGGTCGAACGCGGCAAGGTTTCGAGCCGGGTCAGCACAAACATCACCGGCAGAAAGATGAGAATCGTCAGGCTGACGGCACGGGCGATGTTGTAAAGATCGGGCAGCGAGGCATAGCGCCAGATGCCGCGGTATAGCCCCGTGAGCCGATAGACCACCGCCGCGATCAGCGTAAAAGAGAGGATGTAGGTCGCAGTCAGCCGTAGTTCATAGCCGACGATTTCGCTACCGAGCCGCAGATACATCGAAATGACAAAAGACAGCGCCGCCATCGCAATATCGTGCAGATAGGCGAATACCGCGCGCCTGTTGTCGGGCAGGATCTTCACGAAACCCCTATTACCGGAAATGGAGAGACTGCGAAACCGAGCACCGCGAACGCGATACAGTTTTTGCTGCGTCACGACAATGACGCATTGTGAGCCAGCCTATTTCGGCCGGCCGGCAGCACCTCTAAGCTGATTGCGCATGAACTGGGAGCGCCTCTATCAAATTCTGCAACCCGAAACCGGCGGGACTGCCGCGCGGATGTTTCGCATTGCCCATCACGCGATGGTGATCCTCGGGATCGCCATCATGCTGGCCGATACGGTAGTGGCGTGGCGGCAAGCCCATTACCACATCTTGGACGCGGGTTTTCAGATCGTCTGCGTCTTTTTCATCGGCGAATACATCGCGCGGCTCGGTGCCGCGGCCGCCGCTCCGGGAGCGCATCGTCGCGGCTGGCAGGCGCGGCTTTCCTGGATGATGTCTGGAGGCGGCTTGTTCGATCTGCTCGGCGCGATGCCGGGGGTGCTCGACATCCTATTCAGCCCGAAATATGCGAGCCTTTACGGTTTCGTTTGGGCATTCAAGCCGATCCGGTATTCCGCCGGCCTGGCGAGCCTGCAGCGGGTGATCAGCCGGGCCCGCCACGCCCTGCTGTCGGTGCTGCTCGCTTTCGGCATCGTGCTGCTCGCCGCCGCCAGCCTTGCCTATCTCCTCGAGCGCAATGCCCAACCCGAACTGTTCGGCTCGATCCCACAGGCGTTGTGGTGGGCAATCGTAACGCTGACGACAACCGGCTATGGCGACGTTACGCCAATTACTCCGGCCGGGCGCGTGCTGGCCGGCATCGTCATGGTCTCCGGAATCCTGGTATTCGCGTTGTGGGCCGGTATTCTAGCGAGCGGCTACGCCGAGGAACTGCGCCGGCGCGAATTTCTGCGGACCTGGGACCTCGTTGCCAAGGTGCCGTTCTTTAATAATGTTGGCGCTTCGGTGATCGCAGATGTCGCGCGCCTGCTCCGGCCGCGCGACTATCCGGCGAGGGCGGTTATTGTGCGCCGCGGCGAACGCGGCGATTGCATGTATTTCATCGCGTTTGGCGAAGTCGAGGTGCGCCTCAGGCCGGGCACTGTGCGTCTCGGGCCGGGAGAGTTCTTTGGCGAAATTGCGCTTTTGACCGGCGGGCCACGCAACGCGACGATCGTTGCGACGCAGCCCTGCACATTGTTGACGCTCGACATTGTCGATTTCCGCCATCTGCTCGGCCACCAGCAGGAACTCGCGCGTGTCGTCAGCGAAGAGGCGGAGCGGCGGCTCGCGGTCGGACAATTGGCGCCGTCCGCCAAAAAAGACGAGATCGCTGCAAGAGCCGATCAGGGCGAGCAAGTAGCGTCGTCCGCGATGGAGCGGACTAACGGCTCATAGTAATGAGCTGGGAAACCAGCTGCGTTGCGCGCCGCATGGTTGAAGGGCGGCTTCAGTTCACTCTTGAAATATCGCCTGACCTGGTCGCGGAAAACCTGTTCGGGAAGCAGATCTTGGGCACGGCAAAAGGCATCGAACCAGCGCCGCCCGACCGCGACATGGCCGATCTCCTGCTCATAGATGATGTGAAGGACGGCGGCGCTCGCTGGGTCGCCGGCGCGTTCGAGGCGCTCAGCCATTGCCGGCGTTACATCAAGTCCGCGAGCCTCCAATACCAGCGGAACCACTGCTAGACGAGCGAGCAGATCGCCGGCGGTCGCGGCGGCGACTTCCCACAGCCCGTCATGGGCCGGCAAATCGCCGTAGCGCGCTCCAAAATCGGCAAGGCGGGCGGAGAGCAATAAGAAATGTTCGGCCTCTTCGCCCGCCACCCCGACCCAATCGTCGAAGAATTGGCGCGGCAGTCCGTTTGCCGTAAACCGCGCGACAATGTCCCAGGCCAGGTCGATCGCGTTCAATTCGATATGAGCAAGCGCATGCAACAGCGCGATGCGGCCGGCGCGCGAGCCGAAATTGCGCCGCTTTGGCATGTCGCGCGGCGGGCGGAGTTCGGGTCGGACTGGCCGCGCCGGGCGCATCGGCGGCAAAGCATCGCCGATCGGAAGCGCCCCACTGGCCCACGCAGCGGCGAGGAGGCGGCTGGCGGCAGCCTTCTCCGTCGGATCAGACGTGCCAAGGATCGCGACCGCGCCGGCGGTCAGGGTCTCGGTCGCCAGGGTCTGGGGCGTCAGGGTGTAGGTGGTCAGAGCGCCTGCGCCGCCTTGAGAACTTCGGCAACGTGCCCCGGCACGCGCACTTTCCGCCAGATGTTGCGGACAATGCTTGATCCGTCGATCAGAAAGGTGCTGCGGTCGATCCCCATGTATTTGCGGCCATACATGCTCTTTTCGACCCAGGCGCCGTATTTCTCGCAGACTTCGCCCTGACTGTCGGACGCGAGGATAAACGGCAGATCGTGCTTTTTCTTGAACTTGTCATGCGAGGCGACTGAAGTCTTTTGAAATCCCGATCACGACGGCGCCGCTGCCGCCATAATCCGGAAACGAGTCGCGAAACCCGCAGGCCTCGGCGGTGCAGCCGGAGGTGTCGTCCTTTGGATAGAAATACAGCACCACCTTTTTGCCGGCGAGCTCGGAGAGCGTCACGCTGCCATTGCCATCGATCGGCAACGTAAAATCAGGCGCCTTCTGCCCGGGTTCGATGCTCATTGTCGGCTGTCTCCTGTCTGATCCGCCTTGTCCGTTGAGGCGTGCGCAGCCGGTCGGTCGACCAGGCGATCGTACCAGCCGCTGACCTGCGCCGTGGCGGCGGTGATATCTGCGTCGAGCCGGGCGAAGTCAACAGCACCCACACAGCGCGCGAGGGTCGCGGCGTCGGGATCGGGAAGAGCGCCGTCACGCGAACCGCTTTCGCCAATCAGGGTCAACAACGCGTGCACCTCTCGCAACAATGCTGCAGCCCTGCTCAATTGTTGTTCGGCCGCAGGCGTCACGACCCCCGCCGCACCCAAAGCCCGTAGGGCGTCAGCGGTCGCGCGGTGCAGCACCTGCGGCCGCGCTGCAGCCTCGCGCAGCATCAGGTATTGCGCGATGAATTCGAGGTCGATCAGTCCGCCGCGGCGGTGCTTGAGGTCCCATCGCGACGGGTGCTGATTTTCGGCCGCGATCCGCCGGCGCATCTCGGCGATGTCGGCGACGAGCCGTTCCGGGTCGCGCGGCGAGCGCAGGACAGCATCGATCGTCTGCGCAATGCGCTCACGCAGGCGCGCGTCGCCGGCGACGGTCCGGGCGCGGGTTAGAGCCATGTGTTCCCAGGTCCAGGCGGATTCGCGCTGGTAGCGATCGAAGCTTTCGAGACTCGACGCAATCGGTCCCGACGAGCCCGAGGGACGCAGCCGCATATCGACCGGGTAAAGCGGTCCCTCCGCGGTCGGTGCGGTGATCGCGCCGATCAGACGCTGGCTCAGCCGCGCATAATACGACGAAGTTGAGAGCCGCTGCGCGCCGTCCGATGCCGCAATCGCGGGTGCGTCGTAGATCATGATCAGATCTAGATCTGAAGCGAGCGTCATCTCGCGGCTGCCGAGCCGTCCCATGCCAATGACCGCGAAGGCGCCGCCCGGTACCCGGCCGTGCCGCCGAGCGAAATCGTCTTCCACTGCTGGCACGAGTGCGGCGAGCGCGGTCTCGGCGATGTCGGTCAAGGCCTTTCCCGCCGCGTCGCCATCGATTGCACGCCGCAATTGCTGCACCCCGACCTGAAAACGGCGCTCGCCCGCCCAACGCGGCAGCGCGTCGAGCGTGTCGGCGAATTCGGCAGCTCCCGCCAACATCTGTCCAAGGTCAGCGGCGAGCCCTGGTTGGTCCGGCACTGGAGCAAAGAACTCACGCGTCAGAACCGCGTCGAGCAAGGCCGGCCGCTGCGCTAATTGTTCCGCAAGGCGCGGTGCACCCGCCATGATGTCGGCGACCAGCGCCAGCAGACCCGGATTAGCCTGAAACAGCGAGAACAGCTGCACGCCGGCCGAGAGCCGCGACAGGAATTGGTCGAAGCGGCGAAAGGCCTCGTCCGGGTGCGCTGTCGCGCCAAAGATGCGCAACATCTCCGGCACCAGTTCGGTCAGGATCTCGCGCGCCCGCTGGCTGCGAAAAGCGCGCATCCGGCCATGATGCCAACTGCGCACCCGTGCTGCGATCGCGGCCGGATCGCTAAAGCCAAGCCGCGACAACGAGGCGAGCGTATCCGGGTCGTCCTCGGTGCCGGTAAACACGAGATTACCGGGTCCGGCAAGGCTCGGCGCCTGCTCGAACAACTCGGCATATTGTCGTTCAACCGAAGTCAAATGCGCCGTCAGATCGGCCGTGAAATCATCGGGCCGCCGATAACCGAGAAAAGCCGAAATATGCGCGATGCCTTCGCGATCGTCGGGAAGGCGATGGGTCTGCGCATCATCGACCATCTGCAGCCGATGTTCGAGTCGGCGCAAAAAGCGGTAATCGGCGATCAGCGCCGTCGCTGCTGCGGGATCGACGCGGCCGGCCTCGGCCAAGCGGCGCAACGCCTCGCAGGTTGCTCGCACACGCAATTGCGGAATGCGGCCGCCCCAGATCAGCTGCTGGGTCTGGGCGAAGAATTCGATCTCGCGGATGCCGCCGCGACCGATCTTGATGTCGTGACCCTCGACCGCGATCTGGCCGCCGCCGCGAAAGGCGTTAATCTGGCGTTTGATCGAGTGAATGTCCTGGATCGCAGCGAAATCGAGATGCTTTCGCCAAATGTAAGGGCTCAGCTCGCGCAGAAACCGTTCGCCCGCGATGCGGTCCCCGGCGACCGGCCGCGCCTTGATCAACGCGGCGCGCTCCCAATTCTGACCGACACTTTCGTAATAGGCCATCGCCGCCGCGACCGACATCGCCAGCGGGGTCGAGCCCGGATCCGGACGCAGCCGCAGATCGGTGCGGAAGACGTAGCCGTCGCCGGTGCGCTCCTCGAGGATACGCACGAGATCACGCGCCAGCCGGCTGAAAAAGGGCTGGGCGCCATCACGCACGCCGACCTTCGACTTCGCCGGATCAAAAAACAGGATCAGATCGATGTCGCTCGAATAATTGAGTTCTCCGGCCCCGAGTTTTCCCATGCCCAGCACGATCAGCCCGCTGTCATGCTCCGGATCGGCGGTGTCGCTGAGCGCGACCCGCTGTTTGGAGACTGCCTCGCGCAGCAGATGGCGTAGCGCCGCGCCGATCGCCCCCTCGGCAAAGCGGCTGAGCGCCGCGGTCTGCTGTTCGAGCGACCACATGCCGGCAAGTTCGGCGACGGCGGCGAGCAGTGCTGTCCGGCGCTTGGCGAAGCGCAGCCGCCGCATCAGCGCTGGGGCGTTCTCGCTGTGATCGGCGCGATCCTCGACCGCCGCGGCGATCTCGGCGAAAAGCGGATCCGGCCCCATCTCGACCAGACGAGTCAGAAATTTCCACTCTCGGATCGCGAGCCCGCTCAGAAACGGAGAGTTGCCAAAAATCGCTGCGAGCAGCTTTTCGCCCTGGGGCGATCGGCTCCAATCGCTCGCAACCGCAGCGGCGGGTCCTGGCTCGGCTGCAGCGAGCGCCGCTTGCCAGGCTTCGAGGCCGAGCGAAAGCCGCCGCTGGTCCGCCGGCCGCGGCAGGTCATCGCCATCAAGGGAAAGCCGCGACAAGAGCTCCATTCATGGAATTAAAGTTATTGATACCCAAAATCATTCAGCTGAGGCGAGCAGGAAACATCTCAATCCCGAGAGAGGTTTCGTATTTCGATAAAATGGGTTTAAGCAGCCCGGTCACAAATGACGATTGTCCGGCCCGAAATATCCGATTGACGCCTAGGACAACTCGTCGAGATCATAGGGCGGAACGGGGGAGGGGGCATGTCGCGATCGACAGCGGCGGCTCAGAACGACTAGTAATCAGCGGAAGGAATTGTGCCGATATCGATGAAACAGCTGACTTCATGGGTTAGGTTGGTGTGACCGTAACACTCGCCTGGCGAATCCTGATATACGACAAGGGACGAACCGCGCTGGCGCTGGGCGGAATCTTTATGGCGATTCTGCTTGTCTTTATCCAGCTCGGGCTGTTTTTTGCCGTGCCGCAAGGAGGGATGCTGCTCTACGACAACATGCGGTTCGACCTGCTGCTGGTCTCTGATCAATACGAATATCAGGCGCAGCCGGGCGCCTTTCCGTTGAGCAAACTTACCGCTGTCCGAGGCTCGCCCGATGTTGCCGGAGCAACCCCGCTCTATTTCGGTGTCGTCAAATGGAAAGGCGGCGTGGGCGAGGCGTGGCCCGATCTGTTCGTAATCGGCTTTGACCCGGCAAGTGACGTCCTCACACCCAAGAGCATCGTCAGCCAAAGAAGCGCGCTGTCGCGTCCGGACACGATCCTGGTCGACAGCTCGACTCGGCCAATCTTTGGACCGATCGATACCGGGCGCATCGTCGAAATCGGTGACCGCAAAGAGACGATAGGTGGGCAGTACGACCTCGGCACAGGGTTTATGGGCCTTGGCGTTGCACTGGCGAGCGAAGCAAATTTTTCGCGGCTGATGCCTGGTCGCGGTTTGAGTCTGGTCAATCTCGGCGCGATCCAATTCAAGCCGGGAGTCGATCCAGCGCGCGCCGCAACGGATTTACAAAAGCTGACCGGCGCGGGCACTCGGTTTTTTACCCGTGCGGCGCTCGCCAAGCATGAGAAATCCTATTGGACAACCCGCACCTCGGTGGGGCTGATCTTTGGCTCGGGCCTCTTAATCTCGATCGTGGTCGGGGTCATGGTCGTTTATCAGATCGTCTCGACCCAGGTAAGCCGGCAGCTTCCCCAATTCGCCACCCTTAAGGCGATCGGCTATGGCGATGGCGCTCTCGCCGGTACCGTCTCGGCAATGTCGCTGATGATCGCGGTCGCCGGATTTTTTCCAGCATTGGCCGCAGCTGTCCTGCTCTACCGCGAGATCAGAGAAAAGACGCTGCTGCCGGTGACGATGTCGCCCAGTCATATGGGCGAGGTGTTGGCGGCGTCATTGGCGATGGCCGCGATCTCCGCCTTGCTCGCGGTGGGCGGTCTGCGTCGCGCCGCTCCCGCCGACGTATTCTGACCGAGGCGGAGAAAATGGCGGTCGCTTTTTTCATTCCACGCCGAGCCGGTTCGAACCCGGTTCCGCTCGCGTGGCGCAGCCTGACCGCGAACAAGTGGCGGCTGTTGCGTTCGAGCGCGGGGATCGGTTTTGCGGTGCTGCTGATGCTGATGCAGCTCGGTTTTGAAAAGGCATTTTTCGACGCTTCGCTGCAGGTGCTGCGCGGGCTCGACGGCGACATTTTTTTGCAAAGCGTCCACAAATATCAATTTGCAACTCAGGACCCGTTTGCGACCAGCGTGTTGGCGACCGCAAAGACCGTCCCGGGGGTGGCGAGCGTGCGGCCGCTTTATGCCGACTGGTTTGACCTGTTCTGGAAGAATCCGGCTGACGGCAAAAATTACCTAGTGCGCGCCTTCGCCTTTGATCCGGACCAGCCGGTGTTTCTTTTCCCTGAAGTGAACGCGGCGCGTGCGCAGCTGAAGCCGGCCGGCACGGTTCTGGTCGATCGCCGCGCCCGGCGCTTTCTCGGCATGGATCGCGGGTTCACCCGTTCCGAAATCAATGGCGTCAAGGTCGACATTGTCGGCAATTTTGCGCTCGGTCCGGATTTCGTCAGCGACGGAACCGTAATCATGAACGAGCGCACATTTGCGGAGGTCGCAAGAGGGGCTGCGGGGAACCCGCCGGGCGCCGAGCTCGGTGTGATCAAACTTGCGGCCGGCGCCGAGCCGGCGGTGGTACAACGGGCGTTACAAAAGGTGCTGCCGGCCACCATCGCGGTCATGACCAAGAACCAGCTGATCGCCTTCGAGCGCGCCTTCCAAGCCGATGTGTCCTCGGCCGGTCCGATTTTTGCCATCGGCACGATCGTCGGCTTTGTGGTTGGTATGTTAATCTCTTACCAGATCATCTTTACCGAGGTTTCCGACCAGTTGCCGCAATACGCGACATTAAAGGCGATCGGCTATCCAACCGTGTATCTGCTGCGCGTGGTTCTCGAGCAGGCGGCGTTGAACGGGATGGCCGGCTGGATCCCCGCCTGGCTCCTCAGCCTCGGCCTCTATCGGCTGATCGGGCAGATAGCCCTGCTGCCTATGCATATGAGCGTCGGCATCGCCATGATCAGCCTCGGCCTGACCCTCGGCATGTGCCTCATCTCGGCGGTAATCGCGGTCGGTCGGGTGATCCGAGCCGACCCCGCGGCGGTGTTCTGATGTGCGCAATGCTGGCCGAGGCGCCGGCCCCGCCACCCGCGTCGCTGGCCGCCCCCGCCATTGCCGAGCCTGTGGTCCGGGTCGAAGGGCTCGATCATTTCTATGGCGAGGGCGCCGCTCGCAATCAGGTGCTCTTCGATAACCGGATCGAGGTGCCGCCGGGTGAGCTAGTGGTGATGACCGGCCCTTCCGGCGCGGGCAAGACGACGCTATTGACCCTGATCGGCGCTCTGCGCTCCGTCCAGAAAGGCACCATCGAAGTTCTTGGCCGTGATCTGTCGCGGCTGTCGCCGCACGGCCTGGTCGAGGTGCGCCGCGACATCGGCTTCATTTTTCAGATGCATAATCTATTCGACGCGCTGACCGCTTACGAAAACGTGAAGATGGCGATGCAGCTCGGTCACGAGCGGCCCGACCAGATGCGCCGGCGCGGCAGCGAAATTCTCGAGCGTCTCGGCCTTGGCCATCGCATCGATTACAAGCCACGTAACTTATCGGGCGGCGAGCGCCAGCGGGTGGCGATCGCCCGCGCGCTGGTCAACGGTCCCCGCCTGGTCCTCGCGGACGAGCCGACCGCGGCGCTCGACCGGGAGTTCGACAAGAAAAGTGATCGATCTCCTCAAGGCCACCACGGTAGAGCATGACGCGGCGGTGATCATGGTGACCCATGACTACCGAATCATCGAATCCGCCGATCGCCTCGTGCATATGGTCGACGGACGGATCGTGTCCGATGTCGTGCTGCATGACGCTATGCGGATTTGCGAATTTTTGCGGGCGGTGGATCTGTTCCGGGCCCTGACCCCGACGCAGCTCACCAACGTTGCCGAAAAGATGAAAAAGCGCCGATTCGAGGTAGGCGAAACCATCATTCGCGAGGGCGAACCAGGCGAAGAATTCTTTCTGATCTCTGATGGCGAGGTCGACGTCATCCGTGCCGATCATGAGGTCGCCCGTCTCGGGCGCGGCGATTTCTTTGGCGAGGTGGCACTGATCAGCGGCGAGCCCCGCAACGCCACGATCCAGGCGACCGAGCCCTTGGATACGTTTGTGCTCGGGAAATCCGACTTCCAGTCCGCGGTTGAAGCCAGTGCGCCATTTCGCGATCAACTTTACCGGACTTATTTCTCACGGCATTAGCGTCTCCGAGCGCATTTTTTGGAGCCATCGAATTACCCTTCGAGCTGGGCCGTTGATGCCGGTCCCGCGGCAAGCGCGCACTTGCGACTTTCGGTCAATGCGCTTATGCCCACGCCCGTGGCCGAAATAGCATCGGACGCCGGGATAGAGGAAGTCGACCTCACCGCCGCCGGGACGCGCCGCGAAACGCGGTTGCGCGACAGCGAGCTGTTTCTGCTCGTCTTGGCACTGGTCACCGGAGCCGTCGCCGGGCTCGGCGTCGTCGTGATCAACCTGTCGCTCGGTGTCGTCCGCCTTGGGGCGTTCAACATCCCGTTTGGTTCTCATCTCAGCGAAGTCACCGGTATCAGGCCGCCGCGGGTCGTCGTGATGCCGATCATTGGCGGACTGCTTGTCGGTCTGTCCTCGATGATGCTGCGGCGCTGGCGACCACGTGAGGTCGTCGATGCGATCGAGGCCAATGCGCTTTTCGGCGGCCGGATGTCGCTCGGCGACAGTATCGGGCTGGTTTGGGTAACGATCCTGTCGGGAGGGTTCGGCGCCTCGGTCGGGCTCGAAGCCGCCTATACCCAACTCGGCGCGGCGCTGGCGTCGCGGATCGGCCGCTACATGCGGTTGCGTCGGGACGATGTAAGGCTGCTAGTCGGTTGCGGTGCCGCGGGTGCAATCGCCGCAGCCTTTAACGCGCCTCTGAGTGGCTCCTTTTATGCCTTCGAGCTGATCATCGGCAGCTACACCCTTCAGGCTTTGGCCCCGGTCGGTATTTCCGCACTGACTGCGGTGCTGGTCGTCCGTGCCCTTTACGCGTCAAGCCCGATCTTTGTGGTCTGGCACGACACCGGGCTGACCGCAGCAGATTACCTTGCGTTTTTTTTGATGGGGCTGGCCGCGGCCGGGCTCGGAATCGCGACGATGAAAGGGGTCACCTCGACCGAAAGGCTGTTCCGCGCGCAATCCGTGCCGCGCTGGGCGCGGCCAGTGCTCGGCGGTCTGATCCTCGGCTTGATCGCTATTCCGTTTCCGCAAGTACTCGGGAGCGGTCATGGAGGTATTCTCGTAGACTTGCACGGCGGCTTCGATCTGACTTTTCTGGCAGGACTGGTGGTGGCCAAGATCATCGGTTCGGCGGTTTCAATCGGTTCTGGATTCCGCGGCGGCCTGTTTAGCTCCTCTCTATTCCTCGGCGCTTTATACGGCAGCTTTGTTGGCGGGTTGCTGAGCCAGCTCGGGTCCGGCCTAAGCGGCGACCCGCTGATTTATGCCTTGGTCGGGATGGGGGCGGTTGCCGCCGCTATTGTCGGCGCGCCGATGACAATGATCATGCTGGTACTGGAGACGACCGGCGACTTCTCGGCGACGATCGGAGTGATGGTCGGAGTTGTCACCGCTGCTTTTGCAGTGAGGCATTGGTTTGGCTACTCGTTTGCGACATGGCGCTTCCATCTCCGCGGGCTGACAATCCGCAGCCCCGAGGATGTCGGCTGGATCAACGAATTGCTGATCGGCCCGATGATGCGCCGCGATCCAGCGGTGATCTCGGCCGGTCTGTCGCTTGACGAGTTGCATCGGCGGTATCCCGCCGGCAGCACCAAACAGGTGTTCGTCGTCGATGGTGATGGGCGGCTGTCGGGGATCGTCGACCCAGCTGAGACGCATGGCATGGCCGGCAAGGACGATCCCGAGACCGTCGGCGAGCTGTTGGCGGCCCCACCGGTTTACCTGCTCCCCGGCGACGATTTGCGAACGGCGCTCAACCGCTTTAGCGACGCTCGACAGGAGACATTGCCGGTCATCGATAATCCAGATGGCCGCAGGGTCATCGGTTATGTGAGCGAGGCTTACGCGCTCCGCCGCTACGCCCACGAACTCGAGCGCCATCGTGGCTCACGGCCCGATGATGCCGGGATCTTCAGCCCGGCGGCCGGCGATGTATCGGTCGAGACGCACGAACCGCAACCCGAGAATTAGCGCCACCTCTGGGTCTCTGGGTCCATCCATATAGACAGTGAGAGGATCAGTGGGGCACTCATCCTCATCGGCGGGGCCGGCGATGCCATGTTCGAACGTCGCCTGATTAAGCAGCCTGGTGGGTAAATTGGAGATGTTGGCGACGTGAGTAGCTGCGTTGGCGACGTTTTGGCGCCCTCAAGACACTGAAATTAAGGTTTTGGGCGTCATTTTACCGCCCTTGTTGATCTCAGCCTTGGCGATGGATTACTACATTAGCCGGCTTGACGCAGATGCGAGAACAGGCGGACAGGGAAGGACGGGCACATGGCGCAGGTTGCGCTCCGAAATATCGTCAAGATGTTCGACAAAACCCCGGCGGTGCAGGGCATCGATCTCGATATCGCCGACCGCGAGTTCATCGTTCTCGTCGGCCCTTCGGGCTGCGGCAAGACCACGACGTTGCGCATGATCGCCGGTCTCGAGGAAGCAACTGCCGGCGAAATCTACATCGGCGACCAGCTCGTCAATGACGTGCCGCCTAAGGATCGCGACATCGCGATGGTCTTCCAGAATTACGCGCTGTACCCGCACATGACCGTGTTCGAAAACATGTCTTTCGGACTGCGCCTGAAGAAGTTTCCTAAAGCCGAAATCAAGGACCGCGTCGAAGCGGCGGCCCGCATCCTCGACATAACAACCCTTCTCGATCGGCGGCCAAAGCAGCTTTCGGGTGGCCAGCGCCAACGCGTCGCGATGGGCCGCGCGATCGTGCGCAATCCCAAAGTGTTTCTGTTTGACGAGCCTTTATCGAACCTCGATGCCAAACTGCGCGTGCAAATGCGCACCGAAATCAAAAAGGTGCATCAAAAGGTCACGACCACGACAGTATACGTGACCCACGATCAGATTGAAGCGATGACGCTTGCTGACCGGGTTGTCATCATGAATGCCGGGCGGATAGACCAGATTGGAACGCCTTACGAGGTCTATCATAATCCCAAGACCAAGTTTGTCGCGGGCTTTATCGGCTCACCAACGATGAACCTGCTCCCTTGCCAACTTATCCAGAATGGGAGCGGCTTGACCGTCCGCCTTTCGAACGAGCTGTCCTTCCCGGTCCCGGCAACCCATGAAGCACGCTATCGCGCGTATGTTGGCAACGAACTCCTGTTCGGCCTGCGTCCTGAACACATTACCGAACCGCGTGGCGACGCCCCCCCCGGAGCAGTGCCGTTCTCGGTCCCGCTCGATGTGGTCGAGCCGATGGGCATGGAGACGATGGTCTACTTCATCGTCGAGGGTGTCGAGGTGTGCGGGCGCGTCGAGCCGTCCGCCGCCGGCGCTGCGGGCGAGGCAATGTCGCTCGTCGCCGATCTCAGTAAGATGCACCTGATGGATCCGCGTACCGAACAAGTGATCTGATCCGCCCCTCGGAGTATTCAAATGGAACTCGGCGGCAAAGTCGTCGTCGTTACCGGCGCCGCGCGCGGCATCGGTCAGGAATTCGCCCGCGGTCTCGGGGCTGCCGGCGGGAGGATTGTCGCCGCCGACATCACCGATTGCACCGCCACGCTCGATCTGCTTACCGTAGCGGGGATCGCCGCGATCGTATATCACCTCGATGTACGCGGCGCGGAGCATGGCGGAGGCGGCGGTCAGGGCGTTTGGGCGGATCGACGCGCTGATCAACAACGCGGCGCTTTACGGTTCGTTGCGAGGCGGCCGTTTCGATGCAATCGCCGAACCCGATTGGGACGCGGCGATGAATGTAAACGTCAAGGGCGTGTGGAATTGCTGTAAGGCGGTGGTGCCGGCGATGCGTGAGGTAGGCGGCGGAAGCATCGTCAACATGGCCTCGCTCGCGGCGACTTATGGCATGCCGTTCGGGTTGCACTATACCACCTCGAAGGCGGCGGTAATTGGTCTGACGCGCGGTCTTGCGCGCGAGTTGGGCCGCGATCGCATCCGGGTGAACGCCTTGGCGCCGAGCGCCGTCCTGACCGAGGGCACTCAGGAGTTTTTTGGCGACAAGCTCGATCGGGCGCTCGACGTGATCAAGGTCGGTCAGTCGATCCAGCGCACCCTTGCGCCATCGGATGTCGTCGGCGCGGCGTTGTGGCTGGTCTCCGACGCCGCGGCATTGGTCACCGGCCAGACCATCGCTATCGATGGCGGCACGGTGATGTTGTGACAATCACGGGGAAGGCCGAATGAAACTGACCGGCAAGGCGGCGCTCGTCACCGGTGCGGCGGGCGGCATCGGCCGCGCAATCTCGGTTGCTTTTGCCGAGGCGGGCGCTGTGGTCGCCTGCTGCGACATCAATTTGGCCGGCGCTGAGGAGACGGCGCGTCTTATCGAAACGGCGGGTGAGCGGGCCGTCGCCCACCGCTGCGATGTCTCGGTAGAAAGCGATACCGTGTTGGCCACCAGGGTGGCTCGGGAGGCATTCGGCCGTCTTGACATTCTGGTGAGCGGCGCCGCCCCCTACGACGACGGCGGCAATGTAATCGAGACCACCGTCGCTGATTGGGAACGCGTTGTAAGGGTCAATCTAACCGGGTCGTTTTTGCTGTGCCGCGCTGTCCTGCCATTGATGATCGAAAGCGGCGGCGGATCGATCATTTTAATCGCTTCGCAATTGGGCCGTGTCGGCAGCGCCGGGCGCGCAGCTTATTGTGCGACCAAGGGCGCCTTGATCCAGCTCGCGAAAGTCATGGCGATCGACCATGCGGCCCAAAACATCCGTGTCAACGCGCTGTCACCGGGCGCCGTCGAGACCGAACGGCTCACCCGCCGCTATGGCAGCTTCGAGGCTGCTCGGGGCGCGATGGCGGGCAAGCACGTCCTCGGCCGGCTCGGCCAACCCTCTGAAATCGCCACCGCCGCGGTCTTTCTCGCGGGCGACGATTTGAGTTTTGTAACGGGCAGCGACCTACTCGTTGATGGCGGGTACACCGCGATTTAGAGCCGCTCGGGCCGCCTTTAACAAAGAAACATATCGTTCGGGTTGCCGGCGCGCCGGCCAATCGCCGACTTGAGCTTGCGGAAAGCCCGATGCTCGAGCTGACGAACCCGCTCCGTCGAGACACCAAACTCGCGCCCGAGCGCTTCCAGTGTTATCCCCTCCTCGGCCAGCCGGCGCTCGCGAATGATGCGCTGTTCGCGCGGGGTGAGTTCGCCGAGTGCCTCGGCAAGCCAACGCGAGCGGGCTTCCGCATCGCGCATGCCGATTACAACGGTTTCGGGATTAGCCTGCGAGTCGGGCAGGAGGTCTTGTGCTTCGGCCTCGCCATCCACGCCGATCGGCATATTCAGCGAGCGGTCGCCGCCGCTGAGACGCGTTTCCATGCTCTCGACATCGCCGATCGCGACGTGCAGCGCCGCGGCGATCTGCCGCCGCGCCTCGTCGGTCATCGGGCCGTCGGAGACCTCGGCGATCTGGTTTCGCAATCGCCGAAGATTAAAGAACAACGCCTTTTGCGCGGAGGTCGTGCCGGTGCGTACGACGGACCAGTTGCGCAAGATGTAATCCTGCACGGCCGACCGGATCCACCACATCGCATAGGTCGAGAACCGCAGGTTGCGTTCCGGCTCGAAGCGCATCGCAGCCTCAAGCAGCCCGATATTCCCCTCCTGGATCAGATCGCCGATCGGCAGCCCGTAGCGGCGATACGTGCCGGCGACGGAAACGGCAAGCCGCGTACACGCCCTAACGAGTTCCTGCAGCGCAAATTCGTCGCCGTTCTCGCGCCACCGGCGGGCGAGATCGAGCTCATACTCGCGCGACAGCAGCGGCGTGCGCATCGCGGCGCGCACGAAATCGAGGTTTGCCCGCCGCGTCTCGGTGTCGTCGATGTGGGCCATGGTGCTCCCTCCGCATCCGGTGCAGCTCCCGAAAATTAAATGACGATTCGGCTCCGGGATTCTCCGGGCACGCGACAATCCGTCCTGCTGCCGTTTCCTATTGGCGCCCCGAGCTTTCGAGCCGGTCGAGAACGCTGCCGTCCGGTGCAAAGCAAGCGGCAAGCAAGCGGCCACCGAGACCCGCACCGCAGTCGAGCGACACCGAGAATTGACGCTCAATAAGCCCGTTATGCTGGCGTTCAAAGCCTCTGACGACGCGCCGAAAATTGTCGAACGGCTCAGCGAGTTCGAGAATATCGTAGCCGCCCCACCAGAATGCATCTCCTTGGGCGGCCAGCGGGCGCATCGGGTCGACCGCGGCATGGACAAACAACACACCGCCCTCGCCTGTAAAGGCGGCGTGGCGCAGCGCCGAGTACAGCATCGTATGACCGGGGGCGGCGTTGATCGCGTTGCGCAGACTGCTCGTCCAGCGGGTGATGGTCCGCGGGCCGCCGCGGGCTGCGGCTAAGCCCTCCCGCAAATCGCCCCCATAGGTGCGGACCGTTGGCTCGATCCCGGCCTTGACCATCCAGTTCAGGACTTCGGCGGGGTTGGGCGCGAACTGCAATTGCAGCAGCTTGTGCAGCATTTCTTCTTGAGCGCCGCGCAGGAAGACTGTGTCGCAAGCAAAACCGCCGCGCCGCGCCAGGACCCGCCGCCGGAAATCGATTAATTCGTCGATCGTTTCCCGTACTGCGGCTCCGCGGCCCAGGTAGTTGCCGAGATAAACAAGCCGATCGCCGTCTTCAAACCGCTCGCCGATCTGGTCGTGGAGATCGATCAGCGATTGCGCCGATCCGTGTGGACAAGCGATGGCCCATATTCTTCGGGCGCCTCGCAACCGTACAAAATTGCGCGCCGAGCGCGTCGCAACCACTCCCCTTCCGCCAGCCGCCTTTGCGGCCGACCCGTTCAGGCCGTCAGCAATTGCTCGATCCGTTGCGTTGCTGTCGTCTCGTCGATGCGTTCGACCGCGGCGAATTCCCGCACAAACCGGTCTAGCGCGGCTTGATAGATCTGCCGCTCGCTGTACGACTGCTCCGGCTGGCCGACATTGCGATAAAGATCGCGCACCACTTCGGCGATCGAGCCCGGATCGCCCGATGCGATTTTGGCCTGATATTCCTGAGCCCGCCGGCTCCACATCGTGCGCTTGGCCCGCGAACGCCCGCGTAATTTGGCGAGTGCCGCGTCCATCTCTTTACGGCTCGAGAGCTTGCGCAGGCCAGAGCCCATTGCCTTGGAAAGCGGCACCCGGAGGGTCATCCGGTCCTTATCGAATGCCACCACAAATACGCTCAACGTATGACCCGCGATTTCCTGGGTCTCGATGCCGACAATCTTACCTACGCCATGCGTCGGATAGACGACCAGGTCGCCAACATCAAATGAGGGTTTTTCCGACGTCATAGGCGTCTCTCACTATCGTGCCGAGTGGTGTTGCCGGGACTTTTCAACCCGCGCTTCATGAGCGGGAGCGACTGCCCACCCCTTGAGCAAAAAGCAATGAGGCGGGAAGGAATGCGTCAGAGGCACTGTCAAACTAATATCATGAAACGCCCGGATATCGCCAGCAGGTCACACATGCCCTAAGCGCATATCGCACCTTTATCACACATCATCAGGCCCCGCCGGGTTTCGGGCTGAAGAACTTTTCGTACTTGTCGGAAACCTCCTTCCACTCATCGGCATCAGGCGGTTCCGGCTTTTTGCGGGTGATGTTCGGCCAGGAGCCGGCGTATTCGCGGTTCAACTCGACCCAGCGGTCGGCCTCCTGCTCGCTGTCCGGGATGATCGCGTCAACCGGGCATTCCGGCTCGCACACCCCGCAATCGATGCACTCATCGGGGTGGATTACCAGCATGTTCTCGCCTTCGTAAAAGCAGTCGACCGGGCAAACTTCCACGCAATCCATGTACTTGCATCGAATGCAGGCTTCAGTCACAACGTAGGTCATTGTTCGAGCTTCTTCCCTCGGCTTTGGACGCGGCCGGGTTCGCGAGAGATCAGAGGCTCTCGCTGATCCCCAGTCGCTTCAAGACCCGCTGGCGCGCCGCGCCGCGCTCGTGGTCCGGAACATATATAAGCCCGCCTATGCGCCGCAGCAGGCTGTCCTCATATTCGTCAAGCTCTCCGTCGGCGTAAGCGACCTCCCATAACATCTCGATCAGCTCGACGCGCTGCTCGGGCGAGAGGCGTTGATTTATGATCCGCGTGAAATGAAACAATTCGGCCGAACGGTCGGCTTCGCGCTCGCCGGCGGCAAGCAATTTCAGCGCATCGGCGGATGACAAGTTGAACCGGCGTTGCAGCAGTCGCGCCACTACAGCCCGTTCCCGTTCGTCGAAATGATCGTGGCTATGGGCTGCTTCGACCAGGAGCGCAGCGAGCGCCACCCTGAGTTCGTCCTGCGGTGCGCCGCCCGCCGCCGGCTCGCCAGTCAGCCATCCGATAAGACTGTCGATCATCGATTGTGCCTAACATAGCCACAGCGGGGCCGGCAACCCCATGCGATTTGGGGTCTTGCGGCACTGGGTCTTGCGGCACTGCCCATTCGCCGGCCGGTCATCGCCAGCCCTGGGGCTCGGGGGAAATTAATCGCGCGTCCATCCGTTGTGCCGTGCGGATACGGCAACGGATGCACCCCTTTGACCAAGCGCGGCAAAATTATCCTCCTCCATTTCGTCGGCCAGATGCCGCTTGCCGGGATTGCTTGGCAAGCGATGCACTATTTGGTTGGGCTTCAACGCCTTGGCTATGAGGTCTGGTATATCGAGGACGGCGGAGCCAATCCCTACGATCCGCGCGTCGCCAGCGTAATGATGGAATGTGGATACAATGTCGGGTTTCTGCGCCGGGCTATGGAGAGTCATGGGCTGGGCGACCGCTGGGCCTATTGGGACGCAATCCGTGACGAATGGCATGGATTGGCGCGCGACCAAGTGCACCGGCTCTATCGCGAGGCGGACGGCCTGATAAACCTCTGCGGAGCAACCCGGTTGCGCGATGAGCATCTGGCTTGTCCGGTGCGGATCATGGTCGACAGCGACCCGATCTACGAACAGATCAAGTATGCGAAGGCCGATCCGGCTGCCCGGGCATATCTCGACGCCCACACCAATTTTTTCAGCTATGGCGAGAATCTGGGATCGGACGACTGCCCGGTGCCGCTTTCTGGTCTCGACTGGCGCCCGACCCGGCCCCCGGTCGTCCTCGATCTGTGGCCTGAACCGGATCGCGAGACGTCCAGCTTTTCGACGATCGCCACTTGGGAAAACAAGGGCAAAAACATCGAGTTCGCCGGCGCTAGCTATGTCTGGTCAAAACACCTGAACTTCCTGCGCTTTCTTGAACTTCCGCGGCGGCTGCCGGCGACTGGCTTCAGTCTGGCAATGGATCCGCCGGATGCCGAGGTGCGCCAAAAAGTGACCGCAGCCGGCTGGGACCTCGTCGATCCCGGCCCGATCTCGGCGGGGATTGACGCCTATCGTGACTTTATCGCCAATTCGCGCGGCGAGTTCACCGTCGCGAAAGACATCTACGTGCGGCCGAATAGCGGCTGGTTCAGCGATCGCAGCGTCTGCTATCTAGCCGCTGGGCGTCCGGTAGTCACGATGAGCACCGGTTTTCGCAAATTCTATCCGGTCGGGCGCGGCTTGTTTGACTTTGAGACGATGGAGGAGGCGATAAACGGCATCGACGCTATTTCCGCGGATTACTGCCAGCACAGCCGGGCCGCGCGCGAACTTGCCGCCGAGTATTTCGCCGCCGACCGCGTTCTCGGGGCGTTGATGTCAGCGGCCGGCTTATAATTCGAACAATGTAGTCGTAATAAAGTATTGAGGTCGGAAGTTTAAACTCGCTCCAACGCGCACCACCGCGGCATCCAGATAATGACTGAGTTAGCGTACTATAGCTGCCTCGCGGTATCGATCCTGCTCGGAATCGTCGGCCAAATCACGTTGAAAACGGCTGCCAACAGTTCTGCAACCATCAGCGCGCAGTTTTTAGACCCGTTGACCATCGCCGGGCTTGCGATCTACTTTGTCGCGGCGCTGTCTTATATCGTTGCGCTCAAGCGCATCCCGCTTTCGCTCGCGTTTCCTTCGGTCTCGGTGAGTTATGCGATCGTAGCGCTGCTCGCTCACATGCTGTGGGGCGAGCCCTTTGGGTGGCCCCAAATTGTGGGGACTGCGCTGATCAGCAGCGGTGTTCTGCTGATCCATCAATATTAGGCGGCTGATCAGAGAGAAACCCCTCGAACTCGCTGGGAATGCGTCGAATGTCGCTCAGCAGCTCGCGCTGCAGCCCCGCGGGAGCGTCGGCAGCGAAGTCCAGATCGATCGAATCAGCGAGCCCGCCGAAACGCGCCTCGATCGCTGCCGCAATATCCCGATAGGCGCCGCAGGCGGCAAACAGCCGAACGGTATCGTCGGATACTTCCGCCGCCATTTCGTCCCAGCGCTGCTCAACCGACAGACGATGCAGCTTGAGCCCGAGTTCGTCGAGGCTGTGCAATGCCAAGATCGGGCGGTAGGTGCGGGTTGAGCCATAAAAGGCAACGCGGCGCCGCACCTCGTCCATACCGGCAGCCACCGCCGCCTCATCCGCCCCAGTGACAACAAAGCCGCCGCCATGCAGGTCGAAACTCCGGCGATTGCGGCCACCGCGCCGCATCCCCTCGCGAATCTGCGGCAGGCATACCTCCTCGAGGTATCGGCGGGAGCACAACGGATGCAGCCGCACCCCGTCGCACACCTCGCCCGCGACCCGCAACATCGCCTCGCCAACCGCGGCAATGGCCACCGGTATCGGTGGTAGCCCCGTCGGCTCCGGGGAAAAGTCGGGAGTCATCAGCGTCAGCCGATAATTCGATCCCTGATAATTGAGCGGTCCGCCGGTTTCCCAGCATCGCCAGATCGCGCGCAAGGCAAGCACGTAGTCGCGTAACCGCGGTGCCGGCGGGCTCCACGCTATACCAAAACGACGTTCGTTGTGTCCCTTCACCTGACTCCCGAGGCCGAGAACAAACCGACCCTTCGAATTCGCGTGGAGATCCCAGGCTTGGCTCGCGATCACCGTCGGGCTGCGCGGAAAGGCGACAGCGACCGACGTCGTGAGTGCGATATGCCGGGTGGCCAGAGCGGCGAAAGCGAGCGGGGCAAACGGGTCGTGACGAAGCTCGGCCGTCATCAAGCCGTCGAACCCGGCTTCTTCGGCAGCCAATGCGAAAGCCGCAGCATCACGCCAATGCCGCATCGGCAGAGCTGTAAAGACACGCATTATCGCCGCTCGACACCGGCCGTCGCGACCCGCGCCATAATCAGCACCATAAAGAATGAGATTGCCAAGGCGCCCTGCCACCACTCCTGCCAAATGCCATAGGTGGCGGCAGACGCAATAAAGGCGGTGGCGAGACTGCCGCACGCCGCCGCAGCATAGAGCCGCGGCCATTCGGCGCGGCCGACCGCAAGCCAAAGCCAGCCGCCCAGCAATCCGAACAATACCGCACCTGGGACGCCCAGCTCCAGCCAGATCTGGAGAGCAGCGTTATGCGGATGCAACGGCAGCCAGGTCTCGTCAATCCGAATCGGATCGCTCCCGCCGGGGATCGAGCGCGAGGAGTCGAGCCCCCAGCCGCGTAGCGGGTGCTCGGCGATGCGATCGCCGACAAAAGACCAAATAAGCAGTCTATGTCCGGCCGACAATTTCACCGAGTTCAGCGGTGTGGACGAACCCCGCCCAATGATCGATCCGAGCAAATGTCAGTGGCGCGGCGACGATGACGAGAACCGAGAGGACGGCCGCGACGCGAGTGACCACGGCGCGCTGATAATAGCAAAGCAGCGCTATGGGTACGCCACACGCAAGCGCCACCTTTGCCGCGGTCCCGACGAGGGCAAAAACCGCTCCGGTCGCGGCGGCTGCAAACAGCAGCCCGGATAGTTTGTGGCCGGCCTCGATCAACGCGGCGCTGGTGGGCAATAGCAGAATCGCAAACGCCACCGAAGCTTGGTTGAGCCAAGCGGGCTGATAAACCCTGTCCGAAAACGGCTTGCTGATTGCTCCGCCCAGCGCGAGATCGACCGCGGCCATCAAGATGGCTACGACAAAGCCGACGAGAAGAAATGACATCAGCCGCCGCGGGGCCGACACCAAGCCGGCCGATGCCATGGCCATAGCGGCGACAACGAGGCCCGCGACCTTGGCGGCTCGCGGCAGCGTGTGCATCGGATCGGGCGACCACAGCGCCGTCAAAAGCCCCCAGACCACCAGCACCGCAAATAGGGCCGTCGGAACCGCCGCAATCTGTCTCAACACTGGGCGATGGTTTGGCGAAAGGACTAGTCCCGCGCCGAGCAGCATCGCCACAGTCGCGAGAGCGGCGATACCGCGCGGCACCACGACCAGCAGCGGCAGGAACAAGAACGCGACGAGGTAAAGACCGGTCTCTAACGATGCCGGCAATCCCGATGCGACCTTTTTCGCCGGGGCACCCGATAGCAGCGGCGCGCGAGCGCCGCCGCTTACCTCCGAGCGCCCGCCGAGCTGCACTAGGGAAAGATTTCGATCGCCGAGAAGAAGAAAGCGATCTCCTGCGCCGCATTTTCGGTCGAATCGGATCCGTGCACCGAATTCGCCTCGATCGACTCGGCGAAGTCCTTGCGGATCGTCCCCGGCGCTGCCTTGGCAGGGTCGGTAGCCCCCATAATTTCGCGGTTGACCGCCACCGCATCGGGTCCTTCCAGCACCTGCGCGACAACCGGCCCCGACGTCATGAATTCGACGAGGCTGCGAAAGAATGGCCGCTCAGCGTGCACCGCGTAAAAACGCTCCGCCTGTTCCGTGCTGAGGTGAAGCCGCCTCTGGGCGACGATGCGCAGGCCGCGGCGTTCGAAGCGATCGTTGATCGCGCCGGTCAGGTTGCGCCGTGTGGCGTCGGGTTTGAGGATCGACAACGTCCGTTCAGTAGCCATCGGCACCCTCTGCGATCGGCGAGCGGCCGGGGTTATACCGCCCGATCGGCATCGCGGCAATTACGACAAACCTGGATGGGTCAGGCGCGGCGCTCCCATCCGGTTTCTGTCTGCTGCCAATAGGTCAAATCGTGACCCGCCTCGCGTGCGCGCCGCCACCGCCCGCGTGCAGCTTCAACCGCACTTTCGTCACTGCCGTCGAAAATGTCGGCGCAGCGCGTGAAGGCGGACAGGTCGGCGGCTTCGAGACCGTCGATCAAGACGATCATGGTTGCTTCGTTTGGGTTGTGATCGCGCTCGGTAAGCCAGATCGGCTGCACCGTGGCGTGGCCGTCGCGCGCCGTGCCGTGCGGCAAAAAGCTCGCCTCCTCATAGGTCCAAAGAACGGAATCGAGTTGTGCGACGCGCTCGGCCGAACCGGCCCGCACAACAATCGGATAACCTTGTGCCCGCGCCCGCTCGAGCAATTTCGGCAATGCCCGTTCGAGCGGGGTCGACAACAGATGGTAAAATCCGACCTCAGCCAACAGCGGCTATTCCTTCTCGTAATATTGGGCCACAAAGCGGTCGAGCAGTCGCAAACCAAACGCGGTCGCTCCCTTGGGCACCGTGGGCGCATCCTTGCTCGACCAGGCCATTCCGGCGATGTCGAGATGCGCCCAGGGCACCTTGTTGACAAACCGCTGCAGGAATTGGGCGGCGGTAATGCTGCCAGCGGCGCGTCCCCCGCCGATATTCTTGACGTCGGCGGCGTCGCTGTCGATGTCGCGGTCATACACTTCAGCGAGCGGCAAACGCCAAACCTCTTCCCCGACCGCCTTGCCCGCCTCGATCAGCCGCCTTGCCAACTCGTCGTCATTTGCAAATAGCCCGGCATTGTGATGCCCCAGCGCGACGACGATCGCACCGGTCAAGGTCGCGAGGTCGATCATCAGCCCCGGCTTGAAACGATCCTGGCAATACCACATGGCATCCGCCAGAACGAGCCGGCCTTCGGCATCGGTATTCAACACCTCGATCGTTTGCCCCGACATCGAGGTGACGATATCGCCAGGCCGCTGCGCCGTGCCGGACGGCATGTTCTCGACAAGGCCGACAACACCGACGGCGTTGACCTTGGCCTTGCGTGCCGCCAACAGGCGCATCAGGCCGATGACGACCGCCGAGCCAGCCATGTCCCACTTCATCTCGCCCATACCGGCGGCGGGCTTGATCGAGATGCCGCCGGTATCGAAGGTGACACCCTTGCCGATAAAGGCGAGCGGCCCCGGCTGCACGTCGGCCATGCCGGCGCCTCGCCATTGCATCACGACGAGCCGCGGCGGCTTGGCGCTACCCTGGGCGACACCGAGCAACGCGCCCATGCCGAGCTCGCGCATTGCCGTTTCGTCGAGCACCTCAACCTCAACCCCAAACTGTTCGAGCGTGCGGGCCTGCTCGGCCAGTGTTTCCGGGTAAATCACATTGCCCGGCTCGGATACGAGATCGCGCGTAAAGCAAACGGCCTCGGCGGTCTCCTCAAGGCGATGGTAAGCAAGCTGCGCTGCCTCAGCGGCATCAGTGGCAATCGTCACCTGCTGCAAGGACGGCTTTTTCTCGGGCTTCTCCTTTGTCTTGTACCGATCGAAGCGATACGATCGCAGCCGCGTTCCCAGTGCTAGCGCAGCGGCCGCATCCCCGGCGGTGACCGGGACGCCCTCCGCAACATCGACAGCGATTGTCGCTTCGCTCTCCCCGGCACTGTTCAAATGCGCCACCAGCGCTCCACCGACCTCCTCAAAGGTCCGTGAATTCGCTTTATCGGGCTTGCCGAGACCGGCCAGGACGATGCGGCTGAGCGCCAGCTTCGCCGGCGCTATGATTGGCAGCAACTCGCCCTTCTTGCCATCGAAACGGACCGCACTCGCGAGGGCGCGCGCGATCGCTCCATCCGTTGCCTCGTCGAGCCGGCGAGCAGAAGGAGTCAATACCCGATCTTCCCATATTCCGACCACCGCAGCACCGGAGCGGGGCAAGTCCGGCTTGGCAAAACTGATCTTCATCAAGCAACCTCGAATTATCATTGCGGCAACGCAACAGCCGGCCGCGGCACCGGGAGTTCGAGAGTTAGATATATTTGGCCGGGCTCGCTCGCGCCAGTAATCGTGGTCAAGAATGGGTCGTGCAACGCCTGGTCCGGCCTCAGCCGTGATGAGACATCGAGCCCCGGCGCGTCAGTTCGGGTCACCCCGGCGCGTCGCGCCGAGCATGAAGGCAACACTGGCGATCGTCGTTGTCCTACTCTCTGGTTGCGTGGAGAGTGCGGGCGTTCGCCCGGTGAGCGGAGAAGTACTGCCTCGGGCCAGCAATATGGCACCTGAAGAGATCATCGAAGGGCTACGAGACTATTTGCTGCCCGACTGTGACAGCGCAGCGCCCTGTCCTCCGTGAAGAAGCTTGCCAGAAGCGGCGGCTCGACTGTCGGGCTTCTCCGGTTCATCACACCAGCGCAGGCTGCCTTATCAAGCGTCATGGTGCTCGATTAAGCGCAATTCTCGCCCAGTTGGAACCGTCAACCCCGCTCTCGCTGTAGATTATAGGCCCGGCGGACGCGGCAGAACCACCGCGCTCGTCGAATGATCGGAGCGGGCCCGGTAGAGCCGGTATCTTTCAACCGGGCCGCCGCGGCTCTCGCGCGTGACTGTTCCGATCAGCTCGCCCCCGCTCCAGATTGGTGTGGCGTGATGCTCGGATTGCACTAGGAGGCCGATCATTCCGTCAACCGCGGCTGGCGGCAGGTCAAAGCTCGACCAGCGCGGTCCGATGGCGATCACCGGCACACCCGCTGGGAGTTGGCGGGCCAGTTCCGCGGCGAGCCCGTAATTGTCGGCTGCTACAAAGCTGGCACCGATAGTGCGGCGGGCATCCTCGACAGCCGCGGCGAGGCCGGGCCAACCGGACATCTGCAGCGCGATCGGGTCGAGCTTGGCCCGTAGCGCCAGCGGCATAAATCCCGCCTGCACATAGACGGCGCCGGTCATCAACAGGCCGAGCACAATCGCCGAAAGGCGCAGGCGGCGCCAAAATCCGCCGCTCAATCCCGCCGCCGCGATCACCGCGGCAGGATAGATGACGGCGGGCCAATTCGGTTGAACCCGATCTCCAATCGCATGTTGGAGGAAGACCAGCGCGGGGAACAAGCCGAGGATCGCGAGCAAGCTCCAGGCCGGATCCCGTTTAAGCCAGGCAGCACGCGCCGCCAGCGCCATTCCCCCAGCGCAGAGCAGAAAAATCAGCGGTGTGGCGAGGGCGATCTGCCCGCCGATCAGCTCGAGCAGAAATTGCGGCGCCCGATCCGGCGACCAGTTGCCGGTTCGCCCGCCTTGTCGCAAAAAACTGACCCATCCATGGTTGGCGTTCCACCACAACATCGGCGCGACGACGATCAGCGCCAACACTGCGCCGATGTAGGGCTCACGCCGCGCCAGCCATGGTCGCCCTGCCGCAATCAGCCACAGCGCGACGCCGAATGCCAGCAGCGCCGCGGTATACTTGCTTGTCATGGCCAGGCCGACGAACAGCCCGACCGCGAGCCACCACGTCGCGGAGCCCCCGGCAATGATCCGCGCCATCGCCCACAGCGCCAAGGTCCAGAACAACAGCAAGGGCGAATTGGGTGTTGAGAGAATCGATCCGGCGCCGGTCAGCAGCATCGCGTTCAGCACCAAGACCGCCCATACGCCGGCGTTCCGATCGGGCAGCAGGCGTTCTGCGGTATCCCACAGCACCACCGAGCCGAGGACCGCTGAAAGCGGCCCGAATAGCCGGATGCCGAATGCGTTATCACCAGCGATCCACATTCCAGCGCGGATCCACAGCGCGACCATCGGAGGATGATCGGGGTAGCCCGGCGCCAACGCACGCGACCAAACCCAGTAATAGGCCTCGTCCGGTGTCAGCGGCAGCGAAGCAGCCAGCGCCAGCCGTAACACCGTCAGCAGTACCAGGGCCGCCATGACGGCAGCAATTGGCCGATTCGGCCAGGTATCCGCCGAAAAAACGAAAAGTCGTTCCAAGCTGGCGCGACCCGGCGCTGTTGCGCCCGTGAGAGGGACAGCCGGCTGGTCCATTGTAGGCGACGATTTCGCACGGGGCGACGTTGTCGGCTGGGTCCGTCCCGCCGAGCGAGCTGAAAATGCCAAGACACTCCTACCGGATTGCGAACGGGCCGTTGCTGGCGGCGCGCCTGACCATAACCCCACAGCCGTTGATCTCCGGGTAGGAGACGGATGGCTCTGGCCGATGCCGGCCCGCCTGCCTATGATCGTGCGTCGATGAACGGCCTGACCCGATATATCTTACGGCAGTGCTTGGGCGTCATGATTTTCGTGACGGCGGCGCTCAGTGCGGCGGTTTGGCTTGCCCAGTCGCTTCCGCTGATCGATCTGATCGTAAACCGCGGCTTGTCTCTCGATGTCTTCCTTTACTTGGCGCTTCTGATCCTGCCGCGGTTTCTCGACATCGTGCTGCCGATCGGTGTCTTTATCGCGGTGTTGCTCACCTTCAACCGGTTGACCACCGAGAGCGAGCTCGTCGTCATGCGCGCGGCGGGATTGGGTCCGATGTCCCTCACCCGGCCGGTTCTGCTTCTGGCCGCAATCGCATTTGCGATCTTGATGAGCCTGTCGCTTTATGTCCTGCCGGTAACCAGCCAAGCGTTCAAAGACTTGCAGTTCGAAATCCGCAACCGTTTTGTCTCGAGCCTGATCCAAGAGGGGACCTTTACGACGGTCTCGGACAAGCTGACGATTTACATCCGCAATCGCGACGCCAACGGGGACGTCGTCGGATTGCTGATCAACGACAACCGCGACCCACAACGACCGGTTACCATCCTTGCCGAGCGTGCCGCGTTTGTCGACACGCCCGCCGGCTCGCGGATAGTGATGGTGAACGGGAACCGGCAGCAATTCGACCCGCAAACTCGCAAACTCTCGGTTCTGACCTTCCAACGCTATACACTCGATCTCGGCAGCTTGCAGGATGCCCCAGGGGTGCGCTTTCGCGGGGCAGAAGAACGCTTTCTGGGAGAGCTGCTGTTCCCGAAGACCCATGACATGGTGATCCGGCGCAGCTTCATTATGGAAGCCCATCAACGAATATTGGTCCCGCTGTCGGTTCTCGGCTTTTCGTTGATTCCTCTTGCCTGTTTGCTTCCCGGCCAGTTCAGTCGCCGCGGGCAGGCCAACCGCGTTATGCTCGCGGTCGGCGTGGCGTTCTTGTTCCAGACGGCCAGCCTCGGCGTCAATAATCTGGCGGCTCGCTTTGAACAGGCGATCCCGCTTATGTACGTGATTAACCTGTTACCGTTTGTGGTTGGCTTGATGATTTTGCAGCATCGTGGGATCCGCTTTGGTGTTCGCTGGCCGGCTTTTGCGGCCGCCCGCGCGCACTAACATCCGTTTTGCTGGCGAGGCGCCGGGCATGCACCTCGGGAAAACCCTGTTCGCCTATATCGCCCGTCATTTTTTCCTTTGGTTCTGCGGTGTTTTCGGAACGATGGCGGTCATAACGTTTCTGGCCGACTACATCGAGTTGATTCGCCGCGGCGGGTCAAAGGTACAGGCAACGCTGGGGGTGTTGTTCGAAATGGCGGCGCTGCAGTCGCCTCAGACTGCGCAAGACGTGCTGCCGTTTGCTGTCCTGTTCGGAACGATGCTCGCCTTTTGGCGACTGACGCGCAACAACGAGCTTGTCATCGTGCGCGCCGCCGGCGTCTCGGTATGGCAATTTCTGACGCCGGCGGCGCTCGTGGCATTACTAATCGGCGTCGTCGCCGTGACGATCTTCAACCCGCTTGCTTCACGAGCCGCCGCAGCCTTTGAAAAGCTCGATGCCCAAATCCTCGGCGGTGGCGGTCCGAGCGATACGCTATTGTCGAATGCGGGTTTCTGGCTTCGTCAGAGCGACCGGACCGGCGATCAGATAATTATCCACGGGGGCAAATTCGCCTCGCCCGATCGGCTGCTCGACAATGTGTCGATCTTTTTCTTCGATGATCATACGAGGTTCACGTCGCGAATCGATGCCCGGGCTGCGCATCTCGAAACCGGCAACTGGCTGATCGAAGACGGCGTCCGCTGGCGTCCGGACAAGCCGCCCGAGGCTTTTGCTCAGTGGCAGTTGCCGACCCAGTTGACCCCCCGCAAAATCGAACAGAGCTTTGCCTCACCGGACACGATGTCCTTTTGGGATCTGCCCGGCTTTATCGAACTGCTTGAGCGGTCGGGATTTCCGGCGCAACGGCATCGGCTGCATTACGACGTCCTGCTCGCCCGTCCGTTTTTGCTTTGTTCGATGGTCTTGATCGCCGCTATTTTCAGCCTTCGGATGCAGCGACGCGGCGGTGCGACGTTGATGATCGTCGGCGGCGTGGCGAGCGGGTTTATCCTTTTCGTAGTATCGAACATTGTTTTCGCCCTCGGCATCTCGGACAAAGTGCCGGTGGCGCTCGCCGCCTGGACCCCGACCGGGGTCAGCCTGATCTTTGGCATCTCGACCTTGCTGCATTTGGAAGACGGGTGATGACGCGGTGGCCGGGGCTCTACCGCCGGCAGGGTAGGTTTCGGATCGGTTCATCGCTGCCGCTGATTGCAGCATTGCTAGGGCTGGCGATGGCTGTCGCCATCGTCTTCCCGGCGGCAGCACAGTTCGGCATCTCCCGATCACCCCAGCAGAACCAGAACGCGCCGATCGTCTTGCGCGCCGACGAACTCGAACACAACGAAGACCTCGGTTTGACGATTGCTCGCGGCAATGTCGAGCTGTCGCAGAATGGCGATGTGCTGCTGGCAGACACGGTGACCTATAACGCGCGAACCGATACGGTTACGGCGTCGGGGCATGTCAGCCTGTCGCAACCCACCGGCGAAATCGTGTTTGCCGATTACCTCGAGCTTCGCAAAGCGATGGGAGACGGCTTTGCCGAGAGCGTGCGCATGTTGCTGACCGACCGCTCGCGCTTAGCCGCGAATACGGCGCGTTTGACCAACAAAAATCGGATCGAGTTGCGGCGCGCTGTCTATTCGCCGTGCGACCTGTGCCGCAACGACCCGAGCGCGCCGCCGGCGTGGCAGTTCGTCGCCCGCCAGATCGACGACGATAGAGAGTTCAAGCTGATCGAAATGCGCGACACGACAATGGAGATCGATGGCTGGCCGATCTTTTATATTCCTTATCTGTCGATGCCTGACCCATCGGTGAAGCGCGCCACCGGTTTTCTGACCCCGTCGTTCGGCGGCTCCAGCTCGACCGGCGCCAATATTAGCATCCCGTATTTCTTGGTGCTCGGACCCGACAAGGACATCACCTTTGTGCCGCGCATCACGAGCAAGGCGGGGCCGGTCTTCGAATCCGAATATCGCCAGCAATTTGGCAACGGCTCGATCGATGCCCTGGGCAGCATCAATTACAGCAACCCGAATACCGCAGAGCTGAGCGGTGGCCAATTGCGCGGCAACATCAACTCGACAAGCATCTTTGACATCACTCCGGATTGGCGGACCGGCCTCGACGTGCAGCGCACCTCAGATCAGAGCTATCTGCTGCAGTTCGGCTTCGGAAATCCGCCGTTGAACGCCGAAATCAGTCGCGCTTTTGTCGAAGGCTTTGGGCTGCGCTCGTCGACCGACGTCGACGCCTATGCCTTTCAGCCGCTGGTGCCCGGGCTCGGGGTTTCGACCCAGCCGATCGTGATGCCGGTCATCAATCGCAATTGGCAGAGCGAGCCGGATGCGCTTGGCGGACGGTGGAACCTCAATGCCAACCTCCTGGACATTGTCCGCCAAGAGGGTACGCAGACCCGGCGGGTGTCGCTCGGCAGCGCGTGGGATGCGACGTTCCGGGACGGAATCGGTAGTCAGTACAAGCTTTACGCAAGCGCTCGCGGCGACGGTTATTGGATCAACGATTTGAGCCCGGTGTCGAACCCCGATCTGCCCTCGGCCTATTTCCCGGTTGACGGAATGCCGGCAGCCGAGCCGATCAACCCGAATTTTGTGACCGGCCGGGTGTTCCCGCAGGTCGGGCTGACCTGGAGTTTCCCACTGATCCACCCCGGTTTTCTGACGCCGGTGATCGAACCCATCGCCGGGGTCTATGCTGCGCCCAACGGTGGCAACCAGCGCAAGATCCCCGATGAGGACAGCCTCTCGTTCGACTACAACGATTCGTTGCTGTTTCGTCCCGATCGCCTCGCCGGCTACGACATACTCGACACCGGGCAGCGCGCCGATTACGGCCTGAAGCTCGGCGTTTACGACAACAACGGCGGCAGCTACCGGGCCATCGTTGGCCAGAGCTATCGCGCCGAGGTCAACCCCTTCCTGCCCCCAGGATCAGGCGCGTTCAATCGATTGTCCGACGTTGTCGGCCGCGTTGTGCTGCAGCCTAGTTCGTATCTCGATCTGATCTATCGATATCGCCTCGACGGCACGACTCTCGCCTACCGGGAACAGCTGGCTTCAGCGAATGTCGGACCGCAAAATCTGAAGGTCGGCGGCACCTATATTCTTATTCCGGCGCAGACCCCAAGCGACGTGGTCACCAATCCGACGACCGGGCAAACGGTACTCTATGGCAAGCAGGAACAGCTTGCTTTTAACGTCACGGCGAAGTTGACGCGGTATTGGACCCTGCAGGGAAGCGAGACCCTCAATCTCAGCGCGAGCTCCAACATCGTAAATGGTGTGCTGACGACGACCGCGGGCAATAGCAGCATTTACGCTACCATTTCGGCGATCTATCAGGACGAATGCATGGCTTTTGTCGGTGCGCTTACCCAGTCGGGGATCCGCAACGGTGCGGTTACCCCAGGTTACTCCGTGCTGTTCAGCGTTGTGTTTAAGAACATCGGCGAAATCGGTGGTAATGTTGCGTCATTTGGCGGAACCACACAATGAATGTCACTCGGCTATCTGCTTTGGGGTTGGCGTTTCGTAATTGTCAGCCAACGCCAATCGGGCGCTCGGCGGCGGCGCGGTGTAGAACCGCCGGCGCCGGTGGTCTTGAGCATTGGTTCATGGCCGTTGTTCGGTGGTTTATGTCGCCGATCGTCGCTGCCACCGTCGCGGCCCTTGCGACGACATCTGCGGCGGCGCCAGCGGCCTCCCCGCGCGTCCTCGAGGCGCCCACGACCTCTCCGTCTCTGTCGCAGCGGCGTGCACCGGCCGAACAACCGCCGCCGCACGGCTATCCCGAGACGAAGATCGCCGCAGTCGTCAATGACGACGTGATCTCGGTAGGTGATCTGAGTTCGCGCATCCGTATGATTGCCTTGTCGACGGCGGTCCCGGACACGCCCGAGGCGCACAAGCGATTGGCGGCTCAGGTTTTGCGCACTCTTGTCGACGAGAAGCTGGAGATGCAGGAAGCAAAACGCAAGAACGTCACTGCTTCTCAACAGGAAATCGATAAGGCGGTTAACTCGATTGCCCAGCAGAACAAATTAACCGCTGATCAGCTGTACGAGGTGCTCAAATCCAGTGGCATCGAACGGAGCGCTTTGATAAGCCAGGTCACGGCATCGATCGTGTGGGCCAAGCTAATTCGGCAGATGGCGGCGGATACCGACCCGGTCTCGGACGAAGAGATTGACGCCGCCATGAAACGCCTCAAGCAAAACGAAAAGACGCCAGAGGCAAGAGTTCGCCGAAATCTTTCTCGCCGTCGATCGCCCGAGCCAGGATGACGAAATTCGTCAAGTTGCCGATCGGCTGATTGCGCAGATGAAGCAAGGTGCGCGCTTTTCCGCCGTGGCGCAGCAATTCTCGCAATCGGCGACGGCGGCGGTCGGCGGCGACATCGGCTGGGTTCATCCCGATGAACTGAGCCCGCCTTTGGCCAAGGCGGTGGCAGATATGCGCCCGGGCGAGCTGTCGCCGCCCATTCGTGCGCCCGGCGGCTACTATCTGCTGCTGGTTCTCGACCGGCGCGGCGCCGGCGGAGCGCCGAGCGAGGACGACACTATGATGCATATCGTGCAGGTCGTGATTCCGTTGCCTCCGCAGGCCAGCGATGAGGCGCGGCGTGCCGCGATCGCGCGGGCAGAGAGCGTCAGGAATGAGGCGAAGAACTGCGACGACATGGCGCGGATCGGCAAAGAGGCGTCACAACTGTCAAGCCAGGGTGATTTGCGGCTCAACCAGATTGCGCCGGGGATGCGCAACACGGTGCTGGCGTTGGGTATCGGGCAGCCGTCGCAACCGATCCTGCAAAGGAACGGTGTCGGGGTTATCATGGTGTGCAGTAAAAATCAGGAAAAGACCGTCGTCCCGACGCGCGACGACGTGGCCGAAAGCCTGATGCGTGGCCGCGTCGATATGCTGGCGCAGCGCTATTTACGAGATTTACGACGCGCCGCGTTTGTCGATGTCCGGGTCTGAGCATCTCACGGCTTTGCCGCTCGCCTTGACGATGGGCGAGCCCGCCGGGATCGGCGGCGAAATCGCCCTCAAGGCATGGCTGTGCCGAGCTGACCGGCTCCCGCCGTTTTACGTCAGAGACGATCCCGGCCGCTTGAGCGAACTCGCCGCCCGGCTTGGCTGGTCGGTGCCGGTTCGAGCGATCGAGGCGCCCGGCGCCGCACTCGATATTTTCGCTTCGGCGCTTCCGGTAATACCAGTCGCCGTCCGCCCGCGTGGTCGACCAGGAGAGCCGGATCCTGCCGACGCGCCGGCGATTATCGGATCGATTAAATCCGCCGTCGATGATGTCCGCCGCGGGCAGGCGGCCGCGATCGTCACCAATCCGATCCATAAGGACAGCCTATACCGCGCCGGGTTTCGCCATCCGGGGCACACAGAATATCTCGCCGAACTCGCCGGAAGCGGGCTCACCCCGGTTATGATGCTAGTCTGTCCGCAGTTGAGGGTGGTGCCGGTGACGATTCATCTGGCGCTTCGCCGAGCGGTCGATGCACTGACCTCGGAAGCGATTGTCGCAACCGGCCGGATCACCGCTGCGGCGCTACAGGCCGATTTCGGCATCGAAAAGCCGGTGCTCGCGATCGCCGGACTCAATCCGCATGCGGGGGAAGCCGGCGGACTCGGCCGCGAGGAGATCGAGATCATCGAGCCGGCGATCACGACGTTGCGGTGCGAAGGGATCGACGCGCGGGGACCGCTCGCTGCCGACACGATGTTCCACGCCACAGCGCGGCAATCTTACGACGCGGCACTTTGCATGTATCACGATCAGGCCTTGATCCCGATCAAGACGATCGACTTTGATGGCGGCGTCAACGTCACGCTGGGGTTGCCTTTTGTGAGGACTTCGCCGGACCACGGCACGGCGTTCGGGATCGCCGGAAAAGGGATCGCCCGCGCCGACAGTCTGATCGCGGCATTGCGGCTGGCAGCGGAGATGGCGGGTACCCGCCGCGCGCGAGCCGACGCCAATCCCTGACCAGCGGGTCGGCGCCGTGGTGGCGCTGCCGCCATTGCGCGAAGTCATCGCCCGCTATGGCATCGCTGCCCAGCGCCGTCTCGGACAGAATTTTCTCCTCGACCTCAACCTGACGCGGCGTATCGCCCGCGCCGCCGGCCCGCTGACAACGGCGAATATTATCGAGGTCGGTGCCGGTCCCGGCGGCCTGACCCGCGCGCTCCTGGCCGAAGGTGCGCAGCATGTCGTCGCGATCGAGCGCGACCCGCGCTGCCTTGCCGCACTCGGCGAGCTTGCGATGGACTACCCGGAGCGGCTGGAGATCGTCGCCGGCGATGCGCTTGGTGTTGACTTTCTCGCGCTGGCCGCTGCACCGAGAAGGATCGTCGCCAACCTGCCCTACAATATCGCGACGCCATTACTGCTCGGCTGGCTCGACCGGATTACTGCATTCGAGCGCCTGACCTTGATGTTCCAACGCGAAGTGGCGCTGCGCCTGACCGCGATCCCGCGCACAAAACCTTATGGACGGCTCTCTGTCTTGACCCAATGGCTCGCGGAGCCGCGCATCCTATTCGACGTTCCGGCGCGCGCCTTCGTCCCGCCGCCAAAAGTGACGTCGAGCGTCGTATCCCTCCTGCCGCGCTCCGAGCCGCTGGCCCCCGCTGCCAAGGCCACGCTGGAACGCATCACCGCCGCCGCTTTCGGACAACGCCGTAAAATGCTGCGCTCGAGCCTCCAGACGCTTGGCCTGCCGATAGAGGCGCTGCTTTCCCGCGCCGGGATACCGCCGACCGCCCGCGCCGAGGAACTGACGGTTGCCGAGTTTTGCGCGCTCGCCCGAGCGCTGACCGAAGCATAGCCAGAGCATAGGTCCCCCAAATTCTACCCAAATACCTGAAAGCATTCCTTAAAACGTCAAGAAAGTGTCATGGCCTTTTGCCTAGGATCGCGCCGCTTTTGCGTTAACGGAGCAAAAAATGCCCATATTATGGCGAAGTGCGGCACTCGGTGCGGGGCTGCTGGCGGCTTCGGCTGGCCCGTCGGCCCACGCCGGGGGTGACGGCGGTTGGGGGTTTGGCAATGGCATTCAGCGGGTGCTGCTGATCAGCATCGACGGCATGCACGCCGTCGATTTCATCAACTGCTCGCAGGGCATCAGCGGCGTCAAAGGCGGCAATCCGTATTGTCCCAATCTCGCTAAACTCGCGGAGACCGGCGTCAATTATCTGGACGCGGCCACATCAAAGCCGTCCGATTCGTTCCCCGGGCTGATGGCGTTGGTCAGCGGCGGTTCGCCGCGGAGCGTCGGCGCATTTTATGACGTCGCCTACGATCGCGTGCTCGCCCCGCCCACGACGACGACAGGTAACGGCGTCGCTGGCGGGTCTTGCACGCCCAACACGCCGAACGGGACGAGAACCGAATACGAGGAAGGGATCGACATTGACCAGACCCAACTGAACGGCGGCGCGCCCGCTGTTTCGGATGGGGGCATTGCATCTATCGATCCGAACAAGCTCATTCGCGATCCATATAAGAACTGCGCGCCGGTCTATCCGTGGAATTTCGTTCGAACCAACACGATCTTTGGTGTCGTGCATAAGGCGGGCGGCTATACTGCCTGGTCGGACAAACACCCTGCCTACTCGTCGGTGTCGGGCCCCGGTAACGGCACCAACGTCGACGATTACTACGCGCCGGAAATCAACTCGATCCCGGTAAGCCTTCCACAGGTGAAGATACTGCCGTGCAGCCCGCTGCCGGATCAAACGGCAGTGTCTAGCAGCAATTCCTACACCGACAGCTTCCAGAACATCCAGTGCTACGACGCCCTTAAGGTCCAGGCGATCCTCAACGAGATCGACGGCAAGGATCACAGCGGCACGTATCGCCGGCCGGTTCCGGCCATCTTCGGGATGAACTTTCAAGCGGTCAGCGTCGGCCAGAAATTGATCGAAAAATCCATTGGGATGAAGGGTGGCTACGTCGACAATGAAGGGCGACCGACGTCGGAGCTACTCGGGGAGATTCAGTTCGCCGACAGCTCAATCGGAGCAATGGTCGCCGAACTCAAAAAGCGCGGTTTGTACAATTCGACCCTGATCGTCATTTCGGCAAAGCATGGTCAGAGCCCGATCGACTCCGCTCGGTACCTCGGCATTGGGGTTCCGGCGAACAGCCCGATCACGACATCGCCGGCGACCATTCTCAACGATCTGCTTCCGCCGTCCGAGCAGCCATCGAACAGCCCCCCGGGGATTGGTCCGACCGAGGACGACATTTCGCTGCTCTGGCTAACTAATTCGGCCAATACGTCGAGTGCCGTGCAGATGCTGGAGACGACATCGCCGGCGACCAACAACGTCGCTGGCATCGGCCAGATTTTCTCGGGGCCGGGCATCGCCCAGATGTTCAACCCGCCGGGGCTCCCGCCTTCCGGCGACCCGCGCTCGCCCGATATCATCGTCCAACCAAATATCGGCGTGACCTACTCGGGAAGCAGCAAGAAACTCGCCGAACATGGCGGCTTCGCGCATGACGACACGAACGTCATGATGCTGTTCTCCAACCCGTCGATGAAGTCCTCGACGGTCTACGGCCCGGTGGAGACGATGCAGGTCGCCCCGAGCATCCTGGCGGCGCTGGGTCTCGATCCCAACAGCCTGCAATCGGTGCAGCAAGAGGGCACCCAGGTGCTGCCGGGTCTCGGTCTCGACAGCGGCAAATCGCCCTAGTAAGCAACCATCAGTTGGGGGCGCCTCTGAGCGGAGGCGCCTACTTGCGGCCGCGCAGGGTGGCGACGAATTCCTCCAGCCCGGTCTGGCGGGCGCGCCGTAGCCGTTCCGCGGCGACAATCGCCTTGGCCTTTGCCAGGCTGTTTTCGATCGTGTCGTTGACGATCACGTAATCATATTCCGGCCAATGGCTGATTTCTTCGGCGGACTTGGCCATCCTGCCGGCAACCACAGAGTCGGTGTCCTGGGCGCGGCTGTGCAAACGCTCTTCAAGGGCTTGCAGACTAGGCGGCAAGAGAAAGACGGCCACGAGGTCGTCGCGCACCTTGGTGGCGAGCTGCTGGGTTCCCTGCCAGTCGAGATCGCCGACGATATCCCGCCCGGCGGCGAGCGCTTCGTCGATCGGCCGGCGCGGCGTGCCATAGCGATGGCCGAACACCGCCGCATGCTCCAATAGCTCGCCCTGCGCCACCATTTCGTCGAAACGAGCCTGGTCTATGAACCAATAATCGCGGCCATCGAGTTCACCGGGGCGGGGCGGCCGGGTTGTCACCGATACCGACAGCGCAAGGTCCGGATCCTGCTCGACGAGTCGCCGTGCAATCGTCGTCTTGCCCGCCCCGGACGGCGACGAAAAGACGAGCAGCAATCCCCGCCGCCGGATCCGCTTTGGAGTCATTCGATGTTCTGGACCTGCTCACGGAACTGCTCAATGACCGCCTTTAATGCCAACCCTGTGCGCGTCAGCTCGATATCGGCCGATTTCGAGCACAGCGTGTTGGCCTCACGGTTCAGCTCCTGGCACAGAAAATCAAGTCGGCGGCCAACCGCCTCATCATCAAGAAGTTCGCCAGCCTGTTCGATGTGGGCCCGCAACCGTCCGATTTCCTCGCGGATATCGGCGCGTGCGGCGAGCAGCGCCACCTCCTGGGCGACCCGCTCTTCGGGAAGGGCGGGTGCGCCGGCCCCGATAAGGCTGGCCAGCACCGCCAGCAGCCGTTCGCGGATCGCCTCGGGTTGTCCCGCCGCACAATCGGCCGCAGCGGTGGCGAGAGCTTCCATCTCGTCGAGTTGTACGCGCAGCAGCATCGCGATCCGAGCCCCCTCCGAAGCCCTGGCGGCCGCCAGCTGCTCGAGAGCCGTAGTCCAACTTCGGAGGATTTCGGCGCGGCGCGCTTCTGTTGTCGCTTCGTCTTCGTCCTCGACGGTCTCGATGACACCACGCAGCGCAAGTAGACCGTCGAGACGCGGTGGGGCTGCCTCGATTTCGCCGCTCAACTCATTGGTTAGCGAAACCAGCTGAGCCAATGCCTCGCGGTTGACCCGCAATACCGGCGCTTCGGTACGGGTGACGCTAAGGTTTGCCGAGAAGTTTCCGCGCCGAAAGCGCTGTGTCAAAGAGGCCCGCAACTCCGGCTCCAATGCGTCGAAGCCGGGGCCGAGACGCAGGCGCAAATCCAGCGCGCGCCCGTTGACGCTCTTGACCTCCCATGCCCAGGAAATCCCGTGCGCCTCACCCTGTGCCCGGGCGAACCCCGTCATACTGGCCAAACCCACGCCCTGTCACCTTCATTACCGCCACCGGGGCGTTATAGCGGCGCCGGGCAGCGCCAACAACGCCGCCCTGCTCATGTGGCTAGTGAGCGACATTCCCCGGCGGATCCGGCTCAATCAAGGCACTACGCCGGTATTGCGCAACATTGCGGTTGTGCTCGGCAAGCGTCTTGGCAAACACGTGTCCGCCATTACGGTCGGCGACAAAGTAGAGATCATCGGTTGGCGCAGGCCGCGCGGCCGCACGAAGCGCGGCCATGCCCGGATTGTCGATCGGACCGGGCGGAAGCCCGGGTTCAAGATAGGTGTTATAGGGGGAGGGGGTCTGCAGATCGGCGTGGGTCAGCGGCCGGTCGAGCTTTTTTGCGCCGTCCTCGCTCAGGGCGTAGATCACCGTCGGATCGGATTCGAGCCGCATGCCGAGGCGCAGGCGATTAATAAAGACGCCGGCGATGTGAGCACGCTCGTTGGCGTGTGCAGCTTCGCTTTCGACTAAAGAAGCGAGGATCAGCATTTGCTGCGGGCTTGTCAGCGGCAAGTTGGGTTCGCGCTTGGCCCAGGCGGTGGCCAGCGCATGGGTCATTTCACGCTGCATTTGCGCGATCAGTTCCGTGCGCCGCTCGCCGTAGCTGTAGAGATAAGTGTCGGGCATCAGGCTGCCCTCGGGCGGTGTCGCTCCGACCGGACCCGCAAGCGCCGGCGCCGCCTGCACCAATGCCAGCGCTTCCGCGCTTGTCAGCCCCTCCGGAATGGTCAGCTTATGCTTTACGGTTTTCCCGCTGGCGATGATCGCACTTGCTTCGAGCGGACTCGTTCCGGCGGGAAACTCGTACTCGCCGGCCTGCAATCCCGAAGCCTCTCCCGACAAGATCGCGCTGGCTTCGAACAGCAGCCGATGCCGAACGACGCCCTCTTTGGCGAGAAGATCCCCGACGCCGTCCAGGCTGGTGTGCGGCGGGATCACAATGGTTCGCGCCTGAGGTAGCGGACCTGGCCCGGTCATCTCGCGGTAAACCCACCAGCCGGCGCCGCCGGTGATCGCGAGAACGGCCGAGACCATGAGCAGCGCCCAACCCAGCAGGCGAAGCCATCCGCCCATTATCGATCGATATTGGGGCTTACGCCGGGTCGATCAGCCCCTCAGGGAGGGCCGGCAAAGACCAGAGAGGCGTTGGTGCCGCCGAACCCGAAAGAATTGCTCAAGACGTAATCGACCCGGCGTTTCTTGGCTTCCTTCGGAACGAGATCGACATCGCAGGAGGGCGACGGGTTATCGAGGTTGAGTGTCGGCGGCACCGCGCCTTCGCGAATCGCCAGGATCGAAAATATTGCCTCGACACTGCCGGCCGCGCCCAACAGGTGACCGATCGCCGATTTGGTCGACGACATCGACAGCTCGTAGGCGTGACGGCCAAACAGCCGCTTGACTGCGCCGAGTTCGATCTCGTCGCCGAGTGGCGTCGAGGTCCCGTGGGCGTTGATGTAATCGATCGCCTCGGGCGGGATTCCGGCGCGGCGCAAGGCGTTGCGCATCGAGCGAAAGGCGCCGTTGCCATCCTCGGCGGGTGCTGTCAGGTGATGCGCGTCGCCCGACATGCCGTAGCCGATCACCTCGGCATAGATTCGCGCCCCGCGGCGTCGTGCATGATCCAGCTCCTCGAGAACCAGGATGCCGGCGCCCTCGCCCATCACAAACCCGTCGCGGTCCTGATCCCAAGGCCGTGAGGCGCGCGTCGGATCGTCGTTGAAGCCCGTCGACAATGCCCGGGCCGACGCGAATCCGGCCAGACCCAGCCGGCAGATCGCTGCTTCGGTGCCGCCGCACACCATGACATCGGCATCGTCGAGCATGATCAGCCGTGCCGCATCGCCGATCGCGTGAGCCCCGCTCGAGCAAGCGGTCACGACGGCATGATTTGGCCCGCCGAAGCCAAAGCGGATCGAGACATGCCCGGAAGCAAGATTGATCAGGTTCGCGGGTATGAAGAATGGCGAGAGTCGGCGCGGACCGCGCTCGTGCAACGTCAGCGCCCCCTCTGTAATCCCGGACAGGCCGCCGATGCCGGAGCCGATCATGACCCCGGTTCGCTCGCGCGCTTCCTGCTCCTCGGGCATCCACCCCGCATCCTCGACCGCCTGAGTCGCCGCCGCGAGCGCGAAGACGATAAAGCCGTCCATCTTGCGCTGGTCCTTTGGCGCGACCCAGTCGTCAGCATTGAAAAAGCCGGAGGCGGTGTCCCCGCGCGGCACTTGCGCAGCGATTCTCGCCGGCAAATCGGAAACGTCGAAGGTTTCAATGGCGCTGACCCCTGAGGCGCCCGAAAGCAGACGCTGCCAATTGCGTTCGAGTCCGATGCCCAAAGGGGTAACCAGCCCCATCCCGGTTACAACGACGCGCCGCATTCCCCCCTCATATGGTCAGCGGCGAGGTGCCCCGGCGTTTGGCCCGGCCGGGTTCTCACTGCAATGAATTGGATGGCTCAGCTGTGCAACTCGATAAAACTGACCGCGTCTTTGACGGTCACGATCTTTTCCGCAGCGTCATCGGGAATCTCACAGCCGAACTCTTCCTCGAAGGCCATCACGAGTTCAACCGTATCGAGGCTGTCGGCCCCGAGATCATCGATAAAGCTCGCGTTCTCGGTCACCTTAGCTTCGTCGACACCCAAATGCTCGACAACGATCTTTTTGACCCGCTCGGCGACGTCGCTCATTCGTAGTTCCCCTCAGTAGCTGGCGTGAAATTGGTTCCGATACGCAGTTGCGGACGCCATCCGCCCGTCATAGTGTCGTCGTTGGGGGCCGCGTCAAGGCGCCGGTCACATAACATGATTTCATCGAAGGTGCCAATTCGGCTCAATCGATCTCTCCGAGCGCGACGCTATAGCATGGCCATGCCGCCATTGACGTGCAAGGTCTGCCCGGTGACGTAGGCCGCTTCCGCACTCGCCAAATAGATGATAGCCGCGGCGACGTCTGCCGGAGAACCAAAGCGTCCGGCGGGAATCGCGGCGCCGAGCCGGGCGCGCTGCTCCGCGGTCAATTTCTCGGTCATTGCGGTGTCGATAAACCCAGGCGCTACGCAGTTGACGGTAATGCCACGGCCCGCGACTTCGGCGGCGATCGATTTGGACATGCCGATCATCCCGGCCTTTGCCGCTGCATAATTGGCCTGGCCGGCGTTGCCGGTAAATGCCACGATCGATGTCACGCCAATGACGCGGCCATGGCGGCGGCGCAGCATGCCGCGCAGTGCCGCGCGCGTAAGGCGGAACGCGGCGGTCAAATCGACGTCGAGGACGACCCGCCAGTCGTGATCCTTTAATCGCAACGCCAACCCGTCCCGCGTCACCCCGGCGTTGTTGACAAGAATGTCGACGCGCCCCATTGCGGCCTCGGCCTGCTTGACCAACTCCTCGGCGGCCTCCGGCTCGGCAAGGTCAAAAACCGCGATATGGGCACGCTCGCCGAGTTCTTCCGCTAGAGTTGCAAGCGCCACCCGCCGCGTACCGGCCAATGTGACCTCGGCTCCTTGCCGATGCAGCGCTCGGGCAATCGCGCTGCCGATACCACCCGAGGCCCCCGTCACCAACGCCATCTGACCGGTCAGATCGAACATCCCGTGGCGTTCCGTCCCCGGCTTGTCTTTACCTGACAAACCCTCGTCCTACCGCATGTTCGCGGGCAGGAGAGCTAGAGCGCGTTACCATTCGCCGATCAGGGCGGCGACTTCGGCAGCCGTCCCAACGCAACGCGTGGTAATATCTGGGGCAATGCGTTTGACGAGCCCAGTCAGCACACGGCCGACACCAATCTCGACAATTGCTTCGATTCCTGATGCGGCAAGATACATGACGCTCTCGCGCCAGCGCACCATTCCGGTTACCTGCTGGACCAATAAATCTTTGATCTTATTTGGCTCTTCTACTTGGCATGCGGTAACGTTAGCGACCAGCGGCACCAACGGCCGGTGCAGGTAAACCTTGGCTAGGGCCGCAGCCATCTCGTCGGCGGCGGGGGCCAGCAACGGCGAATGAAACGGGGCGCTGACCGGCAGCATCACCGAACGGCGCGCGCCATGCTCGCGGGCGATCGCGATTGCCCGCTCGACAGCGCTGGTATGGCCGCTGACAACCGCCTGACCAGGCGCGTTGTCGTTGGCGACGGCGCAGATCTCGTCGTGGTCGAGGCCGGCGCGCGCCGCCTTGAGCGCCACCAGCCTGGCTGCTTCGGCATCAAGCCCGATCAAAGCTGCCATCGCACCTTGGCCGACCGGCACGGCTCGCTGCATCGCCTGTCCGCGCAGTTTCAACAAGCGTGCCGCATCGCCGACCGTCAGCGCTCGCGCTGCCGCGAGAGCCGAATACTCGCCCAGGGAATGGCCCGCGACGAAAGCGACATCCCTGCCGATATCGAAGCCGCCTTCGGCTTCGAGGACGCGAATAACCGCTAAGCTCGCCGCCATCAGCGCCGGTTGCGCATTCTCGGTCAGGGTCAGCTCGCTCTCCGGCCCCTCAAACATCAGCCGCGACAATGGCTGCGTCAGCGCATCGTCGACCTCGTCAAAGAGATGACGGGCCGCCGGGAAAGCGGCGGCGAAGTCGCGCCCCATGCCGACCGCCTGCGAGCCCTGACCCGGGAATACAAAAGCACGCATCACTCTGATCACAACCCCCTTAAACCCTAACCGGTCGCTCTTGTCCCCCACGCCGGTCGCGCCATCTTGTCCCGCGGAGAGGTTTCTGTATAGTGACTTGCTCCCTTGCCGGCCGCGGCCGGCTTGGCCCGAACAGCGCTGGCGCTCCGGGCCTCCATGATCCGAAAGGGATCTGTTTGGTATGCCCCTCTATGAAAACGTGTTTATTGCGCGGCAAGATATTTCTGGCGCGCAGGTGGATGCTCTGGCGGACACCTTTGTACAGCTGATCGCGGACCAGGGCGGCGAGGTCAAGAAGCGCGAATATTGGGGTTTGCGCAACCTCGCCTACCGGATGCGAAAGAATCGCAAGGGTCATTACGTTCTGATGAATCTGGATGCGCCGCCGGCCGTCGTCGCCGAGCTCGAGCGCACGATGCGCATCAACGAGGACGTACTGCGATACATGACGATCCGGGTCGAGGCGCATGAAGAGGGCCCGTCGGCGGTAATGCAAAATCGCGGCGGCCGTGACGACCGCCAGCGCCGCGGCGACCGTGACCGCGATCGCTATGGCGAGGGCCGTGACGGCGAGCGAGGCGAGCGCATCGAACGCAGCGACCGCGCCACAGAGCCCGTGGCTGAACCGGTGGCTGAACCGGTGGAGGCAGCGTAATTGGAAAGTCAACAGCCTGGCGGCCCGGGCCGCGGCGGCGGTGCTGCTCGGCGCCCGTTCTTCCGCCGCCGCAAATCATGTCCGTTTTCCGGCCCGAATGCCCCCAAAATCGACTACAAGGACGTCAAGCTGCTGCAGCGCTTTATTTCCGAGCGCGGCAAAATCGTCCCGAGCCGGATTACGGCGGTCTCGGCCAAGCGGCAGCGCGAGCTCGCGCAGGCGATCAAGCGAGCGCGCTTCCTCGGCCTGCTGCCCTATATGGTCAAATAGCCGGCTCGCGGGTTTACCCGCCGGAGCGCGGGGAGTGTTATGGATCGGCTCGCAACTTTCGGCGCCGGCGCATTGCTGGGCGGTCTTTCCGCTGCGCTTTATTGTGTGGTCCTGACTGGCTCACCCGGCGCCCTGTTGCTGGTTTATTTATCGCAACTGCCGCTTTTCGCCGCTGGTCTGTGGCTCGGCGTCGGTTCGGCCGTGGCTGCTGGCATCAGCGGCTCGACCGCCGTGTTGTTGGCGGGCGGTTGGTCAGCGGCAGCTCTGTTTGTCGCGCTCAATGCAGCACCGGTGGTTTTGCTGGTGCGGCAAGCCCTGCTGGCGCGGAGCGGGCCGGCGGGTGAGCTCGAATGGTATTCGCCGGGGCTATTGACCGCTTGGCTCACCGGGCTTGGGCTTGCCGCACTCGGCGCCGCGATCTTCTATCTCGGCGGTCCGAGCGGCGTCGAGACATCGGTGAATGCGATCTTAGCGCCGACGCTCGATCAATTTTCCGAAATCGGCGACGCCGGTCGCCAAGAATTCACAAAACTGCTGGCGCTGGTCACGCCCGGGGCCCTCGCGACATCGGGGATGGCGATGACGGCGAGCAACGCGATCCTGGCGCAGGGAGTCCTGGCGCGGTTTGGCAAGGCATGGCGGCCATCACCCGATCTCGCGGCATTGACCTTGCCGGCCTGGCTACTCGGATTGCTGGTTGCCGGCGTGGCGTTGTCGGTGCTCGGCGGAATCGGACGCTTTTTTGGCATCAATCTTCTAATCGTACTGTCGGTCCCGTTCTGCCTTTCCGGGCTGGCGGTGCTGCATACAGCGGTCCGTCGGTTGCCGCGGCCGCAAATTCCACTCGCGGTGTTTTATGTTGTGGCCGCCTTGTTCGGCTGGCCATTGTTGCTGGTTACGGTTTTGGGCGTGCTCGAAATGCCGCTTGGGTTGCGGCGGCGGTTGGCGCGCCCCGGATTTGGAGGAAAGATCGGATGATTGAATTGATCCTGCTCGAGCGGGTCGAAAAGCTTGGGCAAATGGGGCAGCTTGTCAAAGTCAAGCCAGGCTTTGCACGCAACTATCTGTTGCCGCAAAAAAAGGCGTTGCGCGCGACCAAGGAAAACCTCGCCTATTTCGAAACCCAACGGGCCCAGCTCGAAGCGACCAATCTGCAGCGCAAGACCGAGGCGACGGAAGTCGGCGGCAAGCTCGAAGGCCTGACCGTCGTGCTCGTGCGACAGGCCGGCGAGAGTGGCCAGCTCTACGGCTCGGTGTCGGCCCGCGACATCGCCGAGGCGGTGACGGAGGCCGGTTTCACAATCGAAAAGCAACAAGTTGTTCTGGACAGGCCGATCAAGAATCTCGGCTTGCATTCCGTACGAGTGGTGCTGCACCCGGAAGTGTCGGTCACGGTCACCGCCAACGTCGCTCAGTCGGCAGAAGAAGCCGCGATGCAGGCCCGTGGCATCAACCCGCTGCGGCTTGCAGACGAAGACGAATTCGACGATGAGCGCGCCGCACCTACTTCCGCTCAAGCTGGCGAGGCGAGCCCGCAATAAGCACTGAACCCCTTGAAAGTGCTCCGCGATGTGGCCGATATTAAGGATTGGCTACTCTGTTCGGTCTCTTCGCGATGCTACTTGCACGTTTGTTTGTGCGGATCATTACAAAAGGCCGGCTACGCATAATCGATGCAAGCGGCGCCCACCATGATTTCGCCGGTGCGCCGGGTCCAAGCGCCGCGATCCGCCTCAATGACCCGGCGTTGCACCATAAGCTCGTGCTGCGGCCGCGCCTCTATCTGCCCGAGGCTTTCGTTGATGGCACGCTGACGATCGAGGAGGGCAACCTCTATAATCTAATTGATCTGCTGGAACTCAACATCGAGGCATTGCCCGATGGCATGTTCTCCCGTTTGCTGAACGGGTCGTATTCGCTGCTGCGCCGGGTCCACCAGTATAATCCACTAACCCGCGCCCGCCGGAACGTCGCTCACCACTACGACCTTTCGGACCAGCTCTATGAGTTGTTTCTCGATCGCGACCGGCAGTATTCGTGCGCCTACTTTCGCGGCGAGAACCACGACATCGACCAGGCCCAACTCGATAAAAAGCGGCATATCGCGGCAAAACTGCTGTTAGAACCCGGCCAAAGAGTGCTCGATATCGGCTCGGGCTGGGGCGGGCTGGCGATCTATCTCGCAGCCGAATGCGGCGCCGACGTCACCGGGCTGACCCTGTCGGTCGAGCAGCACAAGATCGCGACCCGGCGCGCCGCGGCCGCCGGGGTCTCGGACCGGGTGCGTTTTCATTTGCGCGATTACCGCGAGGAGACCGGACAGTACGACCGGATCGTTTCGGTCGGCATGTTCGAGCATGTCGGCCTCAATCACTACACCGAGTTTTTCGCCAAGCTGAAATCGCTGCTGGCGCCCGAGGGGGTGGCGCTGTTGCACTCGATCGGGCGCATGGATGGGCCGGGGGCGACGGACTCCTGGCTGCGCAAATACATTTTCCCCGGTGGTTATGTCCCGGCATTGTCCGAAGTCGTGCCGGTTGTCGAGCGCCAGCGCCTGTGGATCACCGATATCGAGATTCTGCGGTTGCATTATGCGCGCACGTTGCGCGCCTGGCGGCGGCGATTCGAGGAGAACCGCGAGCGCATCAAAGCGATTTATGACGAGCGATTCTGCCGGATGTGGGAAATGTATCTGGTCGGCTCGGAACTGGCGTTTCGCCGCGGGGGGCACATGGTGTTTCAGATGCAGCTCGCCAAATCGCTCGACGCGGTGCCGTTGACCCGCGATTACCTGTTCGAACGGGAACGCGAGCACAGCGCCGGCGCCGAGCGCGCCACTGCCGAGGCCGCCGCCTGAAGACCCCCAGGTTCCACAGCATGTGCATCGTTCCGGGCGAGGCTGTCGCGCGCGGAAGGTGATAGCCTCGCTGTCATGGAGACGACGATGGCTTCGCGGGTCACGCCACTGCGCGAGACCGATCCCGAACTGGTCCGCACCCCGCCTTACAACAACGATGCCGAGCAAGCCCTGTTGGGCGCGCTGTTGATTAGCAACGCGGCTTATTCCCGAGTTTCGGAATATTTGTTATCGGAGCATTTCGGTAACGCGGTCCACGCCCGCATCTATGCGGCGATCGGCAAACTGGTCGAGCGCGGCCAGATCGCCAACCCCGTCACCCTGAAGAACCTGTTCGACCAGGACGGCGCGCTCACCGAGATTGGCGGCGCGCAATATCTCGCGCGGCTCGCCGGCGCGGCGGTGACGATTATCAACGCCGAGGATTACGGCCGCCACATTCATGACCTGTACCTGCGGCGCCAGCTGATCGTTCTCGGCGAAGACATCGTCAACGACGCGTTCCGCCATGATCTCGACGACCATGCCGTGGACCAGATCGAGCGCGCCGAAAAGAAGCTGTTCGATCTCGCGACCGCCGGAGAGAACGAAGGCGGCTTTCGCGCCTTCAGCGCCGCCCTGTCGAACGCGATCGACAGCGCCGAGGCGGCGTTTAAGAAAAGCGGCAAGACCGTCGGTGTCGCGACCGGCTTTATCGATCTCGACCGCAAGCTCGGCGGGCTGCATCCCTCGGATCTGGTAATCCTTGCCGGCCGGCCATCGATGGGCAAGACCGCGCTCGCCACCAATATCGCGTTCAACGCGGTGCGCGCCTACAAGCCGGCGATTGGCCCCGATGGCCGCACGATCGCCGAAGATGGCGCCGTCATCGGCTTCTTTTCGCTCGAAATGTCAGCCGAGCAGCTCGCCACCCGCATGCTTGCCGAAGAATCGGGCGTCAGCTCCGACCGCATCCGCCGCGGCGATGTCAGCCGTGACGATTTCGACCGTTTTCTGCAGGCGAGCCATCAGCTGCAGGCATTGAAGTTCTTTATCGACGACACGCCGGCGCTCAGCGTCTCGTCATTGCGCACGCGCGCGCGGCGGCTGATGCGTCAGCAGGGTCTGGGACTGATCGTCGTCGATTATCTGCAATTGCTGCGCCCGTCGGTGCAGGTGCGTTCGCTCGAAAACCGAGTGCAGGAGATCTCCGACATCACCCGCGGGCTAAAGGCGCTCGCCAAGGAGCTGAACGTTCCGGTATTGGCGCTCTCGCAATTATCGCGCGCGGTCGAAGCGCGCGAGGACAAGCGGCCGATGCTGGCGGATTTGCGCGAATCGGGCTCGATCGAGCAAGATGCCGACGTCGTGATGTTTATCTTTCGCGAGGAATATTATCTGTCGCGTGGCCAGCCGCTGCGCCGGCCCGACGAAACCGATGACAAGTATAACGACCGTTATGAACGCTGGCAGAGCCGATACAACGAGGTCTATGGCACCGCCGAGATCCTCATCGCCAAGCAGCGGCACGGGCCGATCGGCACGGTCAGGCTGCATTTCGAGGCTGAGACCACCAAGTTCGACAATTTTGCGGGGCCCGATTACACGCCAGAGAACGCGTAAGCGGCTCGAGGTGCTGATCGTGTTTTGCCGATGGTGAGCACCGCCGTTTTTCATATCATGGCACGGGTGCGCGGCGTCGATGCGGCGGAAGCGGTGCTGGCATTGCTCGATGAAATAGCGGGCACAGTTGCGGCCTTCGAGGCCTCGCCCGGAGAATGGCGCCTCGAAGCGTATCCGCAATCGTCGGTGCTGACGCCGGCTCTGTCGGCGAAATTGGCGCTTGCTGCCGCGGCTGCCGCCGGTGACCTGCATGAGATCCGTGAAGAAAAGCTGGCCGCCCGCGACTGGCTCGCGGAAAACCAGCTCGCTTTTCCGCCGCTGCGGGTTGGGCGTTTTTTTGTTTATGGCTCGCACTACCACGGTGAGGTCCCGGCCGGCGCGCTCGGCATCATGCTCGACGCCGCGACCGCGTTCGGCACCGGCGAGCACCCCTCGACCTATGGCTGCCTCTTGGCACTTCAGGCGCTGGCACAATGCCGGCCGATCCGGCATCCGCTCGACATCGGCACCGGCACCGGCATTTTGGCAATCGCCGCAACTAAGTTATTGCGACGCCCGGTGCTGGCCAGCGACATCGATGCCGGCTCGGTTGGCGTCGCCCGCCATAATGTCGCCTGCAACGGGGTGGCGAAGCTGGTGCGCGTCGAATGCGCGGTGGGCTATCGCAACCGCGCGCTGCGCCGGCGTGGCTATGATGTGATTTTGGCGAATATTTTGGCGCGGCCACTGGCTGAGATGGCCGCCGATCTCGCGCGCCATCTCGCGCCTGGCGGACGCGCGGTGTTGTCGGGATTGTTGCGGCGGCAGGAATCGATTGTGCTGGCGCCGCATCGCTCTGTTGGCCTCGCTCTCGAAGGAAGGATCGTTATCGACGGCTGGTCTACCCTAATTCTGCGGGCCTGATTCTGCGAGCCTGATTCTGCGGGCCGATTCTGCGGGCCGGCTCAGCCCCGGAACTGGCGACGCGTTAACGCGGCCCCACCTATAGACCCGAGCGGGTGGACAAGCCGGTCAGCCGGGCTTCCGCCGACCAAAAGCTCGCTGGCTCGGGTGAGGGGAGCGGTTCGGCTTCGAAGCCGCGGACACCGTCGCCCTCGACCAGCCCGCGGATCTGCGAGCGGCGAATGCCGATATCGGCGAGTGAGCGGTCGTCGAGCGCCATCAGCTCGGCATAGGCGCGCTGGCGCCGCCGCCAATCGGCGATGGCCCGGCCGGCCGCGATCAAAAGGTTGAGAATGGACATACTTATACTCCCGTGCTTGGCTTTTGCTGCACTGCAACCAACATGGTGCCTGATGGCAACATCAACGAGCGAAGTTGTTGCAAATCAGCCATGTCGGGGTTCTGAATAGGTGCATGCGCCGAATGAGGAACTGACCATGACAACCAATCGATCGGCCTTCGACGATGCCGCGCTGGGACAATTGCTGAGCGAGGCCGGCTCGGCCTATGACCCGGAAGGTGTGCGGGCATTGATCAAAGGCGTGCTCGGCGCTCCTGCCGAAATTGGCGCCGAATGGCTCAGCCTCGTCGCCGATCCGATGCCGCCGGCATTGGCGTTGGCCCTCGAACAGCTGCAGGCGGAGATGGCCGCCACCTACCGCGACGGTCTCGCCCGCGAGGATTTCGCGCGATTGTCGCGCGCCGAGCGCGTCGCCGATCTGCGCCAGGAATTGGCGGCGCGCGGGCTCGGCGGCTTTGTCGTGCCGCGCTCCGACGAGCATCAGGGCGAATACGTCCCGCCACGCGGCCAGCGCCTGGCGTGGCTGACCGGCTTTACCGGCTCGGCCGGGCTCGCGATCGTATTGCGCGAGCGCGCGGCATTGTTTGTCGACGGCCGCTACACCTTGCAGGCGGCGCAGCAGGTCGACACCAGCCTGTTCGAAATCCACCATCTGATCGATGAGCCGCCGGCCCGCTGGCTCGGTAATGCGCTGAAACCGGGCGAGGTCCTCGGCTACGATCCGTGGCTGCACACGCCCAACGAAGTCGAGCGCTTTCGCGCCGCCGCCGAAAAAGCCGGCGCCAGCCTGCGCGCCGTCGACAGCAATCCGCTCGACAGAGTCTGGCACGACCAGCCGGCGGCACCCTTGGCCCCGGTGGTGCCGCATCCCGACATCTTTGCCGGCGAAACCGCGCAGTCCAAGCGCGAGCGCCTCGCCCATGACCTCGCCGAGGAAGGCGTCGCCGCGGCCGTGCTGACGATGCCCGAATCGATCGCCTGGCTGCTCAATATCCGCGGCGGCGACGTGCCGCACACGCCGCTGCCATTGTCGTTCGCGATCCTGCGCAATGATTCCAGCGTCGCGCTGTTTATCGATCGGCGCAAATTGGCGCCCGGCCTCGAACGCCATCTCGGCAACGCGGTAACGGTGCAGCCACCCGAGCAGTTGGGCCCGGCTCTCGATGCGCTCGCCGGCGAGGGTGCGCGGGTGCAGGTCGACCCGGCGACCGCCGCGGCCTGGATCTTCGACCGGCTCGAAAAGGCCGGCGCCAAGATCCACCGCGGCGCCGATCCCTGCGTATTGCCAAAAGCGTGCAAGAACCCGGTCGAGATCGCCGGCACTCGCGCCGCCCATCGCCGCGATGGTGCGGCCCTGACCCGTTTTCTCGCCTGGCTCGCGCGCGAGGCGCCAAAAGGCGGCCTCACCGAGATCGCCGCCAGCGACCGCCTCGAAGCCTTTCGCCGCGAGGGCGAATATTTCCGCGATTTGAGCTTTCCGACGATATCCGGCGCTGGCTCGAACGGTGCGATCGTCCACTACCGGGCGATGCCGGAGACCGAAAAACGCCTCGAACCCGGCAGCCTCTATCTGCTCGATTCAGGCGCGCAATATCTCGACGGTACTACCGACGTGACGCGCACGATCGCGATCGGCGAGCCGACGCAGGAGATGCGAGACCGCTTTACCCGCGTGCTAAAGGGCCATATCGCATTGGCCTTGGCGCGCTTTCCAAAGGGCACCACCGGGACCCAGCTCGACGCCTTTGCGCGGCGCGGGTTGTGGCAGGCCGGGCTTGATTACGATCATGGCACCGGGCACGGGGTCGGCAGCTATCTCGGCGTGCATGAGGGGCCGCAGCGCATCTCAAAGGCGCCGAGCACCCAGCCGCTGCTGCCGGGCATGATCATCTCGAACGAGCCCGGCTATTACAAAACCGGCGCCTACGGCATCCGCATCGAGAATTTGGTGCTGGTGCAACCGGTGGAAGGCAGCGGCGAGCGCGAGATGATGCAGTTCGAAACGCTGACCTTGGCGCCGATCGACCGCAACCTCGTCGAGCCGTCATTGCTCGACGATGAGGAGATCGACTGGCTCGACGACTACCATGCCCGGGTCCGCGAGACCCTGACCCCGCTCGTCGATCCCGAAACGGCGAATTGGCTCGCCAAAGCCACCCAGCCGATCCCCCGCCTCCCACACCCCGCTATCACCCGCAGCGCCGCCTCCGTCGCGCCCGCGCAAGCGCGCCGGCCCGTTTAGGGTGATCAATGGGCCACCCAGCACCGGTCTGCAGACCTTGCCTAGTCACCCCGAGATTGCTTCGCTGCGCTCGCAATGACGCTGTAAAAGGTCGTCATTGCGAGGAGCAGAGCGACGAAGCAATCCCGCTCCGGCGAGCTGACGGCGGAAGCGCCCATGTGCTTCCGACCCATACGAATTGCAGCGGCTGCCCCAACCCGTTGCGGATATCCGGTGCCGCTCCTTAGCGCTCTACTGATCGGCATCACCCCCGCGCGGCTTGTCGCGCTTGTTGTGCCACCTCCCAATTGCGCCCGTCGAAGAACTTCCTCGGCCGCAATTCCGCCGGATCGATGCCATCGAGGCAGCGGGCGTTGACGTCGATCTTGTCCGGGTCGGAGCGCGGCACATAAAACGGGTGCATCCCGCAATGCCGGCAAAAGGTGTGCTTGGCGGTGTTGGTCTTGAACTGGTAGGTCGCGAGATCGTCGCCGCCTTGCAACAGCTCGAAATCTTCCGGCGGCACGATCAGATGCAGAATTCCTTTCTTGGTGCACACCGAGCAATTGCAGTCGAGCAAATCCGCCAAATCGGCCCGCACCCGAAACCGCACCCGCCCGCAATGGCAGCTGCCTTGATAATCCCCGAGCATCGCCTGCTCCGTCATTCCTGCTTCTGCCGGCACTCTACCACGCCCTTTCGAGCCCTCCCAAAGCCCCCGAGCCGCTTCGATTTCAAAGAGAGCGCATAAGGCTCGCCTTGCGCGGGCTTGACCCGCGTACCCACCTCTTGCGCGTGAGGCCGAAGTTGTCGATGGCACACTGTTGGGGACGTCAAGCACCGCCATCGGGAACAGCGGTTGCAGGCGCGCCAGCCCACTCTTTGGCTGAGCTTTTGTAGGTGGTAGCATTTCGCTGGCGTCGGTCAGTGCACCGATAAGCCGAAACCAGGGGAGTTACGCCACAATGCCCAGCTCACCATTTGCGCATCTCGTCCGGTTCGGCGCGTTGGCATTTGCCGTCGGCATCGCTGCGACGCCCGCGGCAGCCCAGGGACTCGTCGCCACCCACCGCATTTCGGCCGCGCTCGCGAACGAATTGGTGGTCGGCGCGGTCGCGGCCTGCAAGCAGAAGAATTACAATGTCACCGCGGTCGTACTCGACATTGACGGCGTACGGCAGGCCATGCTGCGCGGTGACGGCGCCGGTATCGCCACGCTCGAAGTCGCCTACGACAAGGCCTTTACCAGCATCTCGACACGCAGTGATACCGGGGTCCTGGTTGATCGCTTTAAGACCACGCCGCCATCCCAATTCTTTCTCAAGCCACCGCACATGCTCCTAGTGCAGGGTGCCATCGTTATCAAGGTCGGTGAGGAAACCATCGGCGCCCTTGGGGTTAGCGGCGCCCCGGGCGGGGACAAAGACGAGGCCTGCGCCCGCGCCGCCCTCGACAAGGTCGCCGACCAGCTGAAATAAAAGAAACGCGAGCTATTGCGTGGGCGCTGCAACATCTGAATTACGCATCTCCCGCTCGAAGTCGGCTCCAGCCGCGAAGGTCCCCATAGGGGTGACATTCTGATCGGGCGCCTACAGCAGTTTGGCGCATAAGGTACCCTTATGGAAAATCGGCGCGGCTAAGACGGGATGTCTTTAGGCCGCAAAAAGTGAGCATCGATGAGATATCTCGCTCTCAGCGTTGCGCTCGGTTCTTTTCTGATCATAGTCCCAGCGCAAGGCTGTGAACTGGGAGATAGGGTGTGCGCCGATGAAAAGCTTTTAGCTCTCGGCGGCGACCCCCGAGAAACCGCCGAAATGGATATAGCCACGCAGCGCTTCAAAGAAGCTATCCATTGTCCGCCTTGGGATGCGATGCATCCCGGAAGGTGTGATGGCATGCAGGACGGCCCTGACGTTTGGCGGGCTGTTCTCCAAGCTCAGCAGCGTTTGGGGGCCGAGCTTCGGGCGGCGCACGTGTACGCCTGCCAGCTAGTGGTCTGACGCCAACATTTGGTTCCCGCGGTTGACTTTTTCGATAATGCGATCGGGGTCGGCGGTCCAGACAAAGGGTTTGGGTTTGCGGTTATGCTCGCCGAGATAGCGGTTGATCGCGGCTTGCAGATCGACCAGCGAGCGGAAGACGCCGCGCTGCAACCGCCGGCGGGTCAGGGTGGCAAAAAAGCCTTCAACGGCATTGGCCCAGGAGCATGACGTGGGCGTGAAGTGAAACGTCCAGCGTGGATGCCGCGCAAGCCAGGCGCGGACCTTGGGATGCTTGTGGGCGGCATAGTTGTCGAGGATCACATGAATGAGCTTGCCGGCCAGGACAACGGCCTCGACCCGATTGAGGAAGCGGATGAACTCCTGGTGGCGGTGACGCGCCATGCATTGGCCGATGACCGAGCCGTCAAGGACATTGAGCGCCGCAAACAGCGTCGTCGTGCCGTTGCGGATGTAATCATGGGTCATTGTCCCGGCTCGACCCTTCTTGATCGGCAAGCCGGGCTGGGTGCGGTCGAGAGCCTGAATTTGCGACTTCTCGTCGACCGACAGCACCAGGCTGTGGGCCGGCGGGTCGAGATATAGCCCGACCACGTCACGCAATTTGGCGGCAAACGCCGGGTCTTGCGACAGCTTGAAACGCCGCACTCGGTGCGGCTGCAGACCGTGCGCCGCCCAGATCCGCTGCACCGAGCGCAGCGAGATGCCGCTCGCCACCGCCATCGCCCGGCCGGTCCAGTGGGTTGCCTCGCCTGGCGGCTCCGCCAGCGTCAACTCGACCACTCGGTCAATAACCGCCGCAGGCGTCGGCGGCAAACCGGGTTTGCGCGTCTTGTCGTGCAGCAGGCCGGCCACCCCTTCGCGCATGAAGCGCTCCTGCCAGCGCCACACGCACGGCTTCGATACTCCGGCGCGGCGCATGATCTCGGCCGTACCGCAGCCCTCCGCGGTCGCCAAAATGATCTGTGCCCGCCACACATGCTTTTGCCGGCTGTTGCGATCCGCCACCACCGCCGCCAGTCGTTCGCGGTCGCCGGCACTCACTTCGATGCTGATCCCCTCGCGCATCGCGCATCATCGCACACCCCGCTCCAATATGGAATCCTATGATTGCGTCGTACCACTAGGTTATTCGCTTCCGGGGACATGCGACTGACGGATCAACATCTTGTATCGGCTCGCGTTGTGCGCCGACAAAACCTTCGCCCGCATATCAGCGATTATGCTGGAGAATCGACGGTCTGAAAAGTCACGGCTTAGTCAGCTCGTTGCCCGAATGGGCAATAACCGAGATTGTTCACGTCGTCGGTGATGCCCGCCTGATGGTAATAACAGAAAAAACTATGATGTGTGGTACTTTCACCAGTCCTATAATCAAAGCACCCAAACATAACAAAAATCAGAGCGGGATTTATAAGATCGCTGGTCAGAATAATCCTTTCATCATCTCTGATATTCGCGTTATTAGAATTATAAATCAATGTATAGGCGGAAAATCCGGTAGTCGGATACGCGACCCCTGACATTGCCGCCGGATTATGTGAGAGCGACCCATTCATGCACTCCGTTACTCTTATACCAATTGCCTTAGCGACTGTACCATCGCTCCATTGTGCTCTCGAAAAGAATGTTCCACCGTCAATTAATTTGAATGCTGCGAGAAGCCGTCCAGTATTATTATACGTCACGGTGATCTTTATGGGCTTGCCAACTTCGAATGGGTCACTCCGCGCGAACATTGGGCCAATCCACGCGCGTTCTGTTGCTTCTGTGGAAAGTCGCAGTTTTTCCGCGGTGTCAGCCGAAGCTGATTGAGCGGTCGCCGCTAAATGCAATGCTTGATCAGTTCTCCAAAGCACATAACCTTGTATTAGCCCGACAATGACAAGCATCGCTTCAAATAGTTTCGGAAAGTGGTAGATGCTGCTGGCGATATTCGCGATGCGAGCGCGCCAGTGGCGTAAATCAACGAAGCGCAACACCTTAAGCTGCCGTTAGCCTCGAAATCGTCTGCGGGCTGACATTGTAGCTGCGGGCTATCGAGCGCAGCGTTTCGCCGTCCACGTCGCGCCGCCTGATCGCTTCTTTCTGCTGGTGCGGGGTGAGGGTGGGCTTGCGACCGAATTTGACACCCTTGGCTTTGGCGTCGGCGCGGCCTCGGGCGGTGCGTTCGAGAATGCGGCGGCGTTCGAGCTTGGCGGCAACGCCAAGGATCGCAAACACGATCTCGGCAAAGTCCGAGGTCGTGTCGAGAAACGGCTCAGCGAGTGAACGGATACCCGCCCCGGCCTTCTGCATCTCGCGGGCGATGATCAAAAGGTCGGTCGTGTCGCGGGATAGTCGATCAACGGCCGGGATAATCACCACGTCGCCGGGGGCGAGCTTCCTTATCAGTTTTTGAAGCTGCTGCCGGTCGGCGGTCGTTCCGGTGATCTTTTCGCGGAACACCTTTTCGCACCCGGCCGCCTTGAGTTGGGCAAGTTGGCTGGTAAGGTCTTGGGCGTCGGTCGATACGCGGGCATAGCCGTAAATCATGCTCCGATTCTGGCACAGAATTGTGGAACAGAAAAGCGACGCCTTATCAGAGCTTTGGGTTTGTTCCAGATATCTTGAGTGCGATCGGGCGCACACGTCCACCAAGAGGTACCCTCGTCGTCCTGAGCGGGGGACACTTGGCAGGCTCGCGCAGCATTCCCACGTGATCGCGGGGTGCCGGCGCCCCTGACATTCTGTCGGAACGAATGTTTCAGAAGGGTCTGAGCCTGACCCGCTCCTTGGCAATGTGCCGCCCTTGCCCGCGCAATCGCTCAGGCGATCAATGGCCAATCCGCGAGGAGATCACAATGACTGGTAAGCTCGCAGGCAAAGTTGCGCTCGTGACCGGTGGCAGCGCCGGCATCGGCCTTGGCATGGCTAAGCATTTCGCCGAAGAGGGCGCTCGGGTATTTATTGTCGGGCGCCGTCAATTACAACTGGACGAGGCAGTCGCCGCAATCGGCGACAATGCCGCTGCGATCCAAGGCGATATCTCCAACCTCGCCGATCTCGATCGCGTCGTCGCTACGATCAAGGAGCGCGCCGGGCACATTGACGTACTCGCGGTCAATGCCGGGGTCTATGAATTCGGCAAGCTCGGGGAGATCACCGAGGAGCAGTTCGACAGGACGTTCAACACGGACGTGCGCGGTCTGCTGTTCACTGTACAAAAGGCGTTACCATTGCTGAGCAAGGGCTCCTCGGTGATACTCACCGGCTCGATGGTGTCGATCAAGGGCTTCGCCTCCTGCTCGGTGTACAACGCGTCCAAGGCCGCCGTGCGCTCATTCGCGCGAACCTGGATTGTCGATCTCAAGGGGCGCGACATCCGCGTCAATGTGTTGAGCCCCGGATACACCGACACACCCGGCCTCGCGCATTTCGTGACGGATCAAGAAAAAGCGGCAATGGTTGCGTCGGTTCCGCTCGGCCGGCTCGGCACCGCAGATGATCTGGGCAAAGCTGCGGTGTTCCTCGCTTCCGAGGACAGCGCCTACATCACCGGCATTGAGATGTTTGTCGACGGTGGCGTCGCTCAGATCTGAGTACCCCCTCTTTTTGGAGCGCCGGTCTTTGGGCTAGAGCGGCCGTTGTCAAACGCCCGGCGTATTCGCGGTTCGCGCGGCCGGGATGTGCCGATAGAGCGTCGCCGGTGAGACGCCGAGGCGGTGCGCGATTTGGGTGACGCCGATGTCGGGATTGGCCAGCATTGCCTTGGCGGCCTCGATGTCGTCGTCTGTGAGTTTCGGCGGACGGCCTCCGGTGCGGCCCGCTCGCCGAGCGGCGGCGAGGCCCGCCTGAGTGCGCTCCCGTATCAGGCTGCGCTCGAATTCCGCCAGCGCCCCGAACATGTGAAAAACCAGCCGCCCCTGCGCGGTCGTCGTGTCAAGGGCTTCTGTCAGGCTGCGAAACCCGATACCCCTGACCCGCAGGGTTTCGACGGTTTCGATCAACTGCTTCATCGACCGTGCCAGACGGTCGAGTTTCCACACGATCAGCGTGTCGCCGCTGCGCGCGAATTCGAGCGCGTTGTGTAAAGCCGGGCGGTCTGTGACGGCACCCGACATCTGCTCGGTGAAAATCCTTGCGCACCCCGCTTCGGTTAGTGCGTCGTGCTGCAAGGCAAGGTTCTGCTCTACGGTCGAAACGCGGGCATAGCCGATCAGCATCGGTTTCGACGTGATATCGCCGGCGTCGGATGATCGCGCTCGCGCGGCCTTCGGCGCAGGCGGTCGAAGTCGCCGCTTTGCCCGCGTGGCTGTGCGAGCGGTCTTTGTCCGTTTGGTTGTCATGCCCCCTCTCAAAACTCAACCGTATTCTTACCTTTTGCGAGGCCGAAATCAAGAATGGGTTTTGAGAGACGTTTACCCCGTTTTCGGGGCTGACTTTTCGATCCGGCTAGGTTCTCTCAAAAATCCTCGTTTTTGAGAGCGCTTCCGGTGATCCGACTTTGCCAACGGGGGGAGCGCCCCCGTGTCGTCTTGCCTCTAAACCGGCATCGCCCGTTGTTTGGGACTGGCGGAGGCTAGTGGTTTCTCGATATAGCAATTATCGCTCTAGAAAAATGCATCCGATCGGGAAGGTTAATGAAGCACGTTATAAGACGAAGGGGCTTTCTAGCATTGGCGGCAGGGATGACATTGCCGGCGATCGAAGCTTCGGGCGACCAAGCCGCAACCGCAGCCACTAGCGATGGCAGCATTGAAGAGGGCATTCGACAATTTGTTAAGCTCCCCGGAACTCAGAGCTTTGTGATCACAGGCTATTCTCGCGGCAGATCATGGCAAAAGACCTATCGACCCGATGCTCAGATGTTCGTGGGCAGTGTGATCAAGACCTTCATCCTGACGACATTTCTGCGCTTTGTGGAGGCAGGAAAGTTATCTGAAGCCGAGCAACTGCCGATCGACGACGGAATCCGCTCACTTAGCAGCCCGGTGTTGGAGAACCTCACTGGCACCACAGAGGCGCGCAGCGTGCTAGAAGCGATGATCTCCCACAGCGACAACACGGCAACCGATGCGGCACTCGCACACGTGGGTGTCGGCAACGTGCGTCAGTTCATCGCTTCGGCTGGCCTGACCTCGACCTTAATTCCCGATTCGACACGCATCTTGCTCTCTTACCTCGCTGGTGCGCCCCTCGGTGTCGATGTTGGGTGGGAGGGAATGCTGCAGATCAAGGACGGTCACCTGTTCGGCCCGCCGCGCTCCCCTCTTAATAATCAGGTGACGATGCAGAGTACTGCGCGCGAACTTGTATCGTATTATACGCGCGCGCTCGAAGGCGAGTTCTTCTCAAAGCCCGCGACGCTTACCGAGTTCCAGCGTATCCAGACCATGGCGGATGCCATCGCCCGCGTGGTGCCGTCGAATATCAAAGCTTACGCAAAAGGCGGCAGCATCGAGTGGCAGGACTTCCACACCTTGAGCGTGCCCGGCCAGATGATCGTGGGTGACATCCCGGTGACCTTCTGCTTTACGGTGAATTGGAATGGCCCGGGTCGAGACGTACCGGCTGTTTCGGCCGCCTATATTGCATCGGTCGCCAAAATCCTCGCCGGCGCTGCCAACTTGGTTGGCTGAGGCATCCGATCTGCCCGATCAGAAATCGTCATAATAATGCAACAGCTTTATGAACTACACTAAGCACCTGATATAGCTCACTAATTACTATATCGGTGTGGTGAACAATTCTTGACTTACGCGCCCTGCCGGTCAGCACAGTGCGCGTGTCGAATTACGGCGGCGGTACCGGAAACGCGGACGAATGGTGATGGACAATCAGCCATTGTCCATTGCGAGGCTCATAGACGAACGTGTAGCGGGCCGGAAGTTTCACCCGGTTGCCCGGTTGTCCGCCGTCCACCGTAAAGGTATAGAGGCCGGCGTCGAAGGCCATGTTGCAGCCGATCATGATCGTTCGCTCGACAATGACGCCGGTTGGATGCAACTCCAGGAAATGGACGAAGTACCCACGAATTGCCTCCCGGCCGATCAACGGCCCGTTTTCCTTCGTCGGCAACAGCACCACGTCCGTGGAATAGTTCTTCACGACCTCATCGGGATTTATAGCGAGGGACGCGTTCCACCGGTCGAAGAGGTTGGCGACCTGTTTCGGCGTGATTGCCGTGCATCGCGCAGTCGCGGGCGCAGCTTGTGCGATTGAGCCGATGGCCATTGTGCCCGCCAGCACGCCTATCGCCAGGACAGCGAGGAGCGCCGCCCTCAATCGTGACCGCATTTCAGCCTCCGCCCCGTTGGTTTCGTATGATGAAGGACCTTTGCTACAATAATGTTGCGTTCTATCATGAACAGCGTTCTCGAATTTCTTAATTAATCGACAGGAAGCGGGTTCGCCGCGCCGACAGAGATCGATAAATCCGGGGCTAGTCGTGCAATCGTGATTGTGAAAGGTCACCGGCCGTTCGAGCTCATAATCGTCGCGCTCGGGTTCGCCGGTTGCCGGCTCTGGCCGGGGAAGTCCGAGAAACTCTTTCAGTACAGGCGTCCAAGTCCTCGTGGCTGGCCTATCCAACCGTCCGCGCTCTCTGCCGAACCGGACATAATGGGCCGGCGAAACGTAGACGCCTGGACCAACCTCTGGGCAAACTCTATCCGCCCCGACAACGGCAAGATCGCCGTAATTGGCTTCTATGCTGGCGCGGTCGGCTCGCTGAGGGGCGGCGCTGGGAAGGGGGCTTTTTGCAGGCGGATGTAGGCGGTGGGCAATTCCCGTTGATTCCCGGTTCGGTGCGGAAAATTCCCGATTAGGAGGCGGAAAATTCCCGTTTAGACGCCCACGGGAATTTACTCGCAAGTGACTGATCAGAAATGAGGATTTTGATTTGGTTGGGGCAAAAGTCGAAAAAATCCCGGTTAGTTCCCGGTTGCACGGGAATTTCCGCCGGGGCTGCCGCCCGTGCTATGACGCGATGAAATAGGAGGAGACGATGCCGAAGATTCCAGCGGAGCGGTTGCTTGAAATCGGCCAGGCCTTGTTCGAGGCGGCGGGTACGCCGCGCGCCGAGGCCGAGCTCGTCATGCGCCATATCGTCGGCGCCAATCTCGCCGGCCATGATTCGCACGGCGTGATCCAGATCCCGACCTATATCGACCGGATCAAGGCCGGGCACATCGTCCCCGGCGCGCCATGGACGATTGTGCAGGAATCGCCGACCACGACCGTTGTCGACGGGCATTGGGGGTTTGGCTATGTCGCCAACGAACGGGCGATGCGGCTGACGATCGACAAGGCCAAGACCGCCAATGTCGCGGCCGCGACCGTGTTCCGCCAGGGCCATATTGGCCGGGTTGCGTCCTATACGTTGATGGCGGCGGAGGCCGGCATGATCGGGCTGTGCACCGCCGATTCGGGCCGCTCGCCCAAGGCGGTGGCGCCGTTTGGCGGGCGCGAGGCGCGGCTCGGCACCAACCCGATCTCGATGGCGATCCCGTCCGATCTCGATGGGCCGCTTTACTTGGACATGGCGACGTCGGCCGCGGCGGCGGGGAAGATCGCGCTCGCCGTCGCGCGCAACGAGCCGGTGCCGGACGGCTGGGTCATCGGCAGTGACGGGCGGCCGACCAACGACCCGCGTCAGTTGCGCCAGGGCGGCGCATTGTTGCCGCTCGGCGGGCCGGAGGGCGGCTACAAGGGCACCGGGCTCGCGGTCATGGTCGAGATCTTGTGCGGGCTGTTGACCGGGCTCGGCTTTGGCGTCGAACCGACCGGGCGGCACAATGACGGATGCTTTATGGCGGTGTTCAATGTCGCCGCGTTCCGCCCGTTGGCCGATTTCAAAAAAGAGGTCGGCGAGTTCGTCGCCTATCTCAAGGCGACCCCGCCCGCTGAGGGGTCGAGCGGCGTGCTCTATCCGGGCGAAATCGAATATCGCCGCCAGCAGCAGCGCAGCCGCGACGGGATCGAGGTCGAGGACGCGACCTGGTACAAACTGCAGCAATTGGCCGACGGTTACGGCCTCTCCGATAAACTCGAATTCACCGAACCCGAGTAATCGCCCTAAAAGCCTGAGAAACTGGCAAAGCGCTGTCGGATCCGCTAACCTGCCGGCGGGGAATATCGGGGCAGGGGTTACGGGATGCGGCGGACCGCTATGCTCGTTGTGTTAGGGCTGGCTGCTTGTGCTGGGACGAGCGATTTGACAGCGAGCGCGCCCTCGGTCGTGGATGACTGGCAGACGCCGACCGGCAAGCCGCCGACCAGGGCCGAGTTGGTGGCGTTGGTCGCCGCCTGCCAGGACAAAGTCAAGACGCCGGCCGACAGCGCGCCGATGAGCGGCTGCCTCGCCGATCTCGGGCTGCGTCGGGTCCAATAGCCGAGCTGAACCAATCCGCCGGCAGCACGCCGAGCCTGGGGGTGGTTTGGCGGCCGGCCGTTTCCGCGGCAGGTTTTCGCGGGCATTAGCTGCCACCCGCTCGCGGGCATTTCGAGAGTACTAAGTTTACCATTCTCGGGTAAAACGCCACTCTCGGTGTTGGCGCTCGTCCGAAAGGTGGGTTCGGTCCTGAATGAACCGTAGCAATGTTGGGCTACCGCAAACCGGCTCTCCGGAACCGGCAGCGCCGCCACCGGTAACGGCGATCGGGACCGGCGCCGATCCGGTTCGATCAGATGCCGCAAATCAGGTGCATGTTCTTTTTTGCACCGATGCTCAGTATTTGCAGCACGTCGCCGTCTGCTTGACTTCAATTCTGGTAAACAACCCACATCTATTCTTCGACGTCGTTATTGTCGGGCGAGCGACGGAAAAGCTCGACGAGCAAAAGCTGCAGCGCTCGCTTGCCCGGTTTCCGAACCATTCGTTATCTTTCCGCGTATTTTCGGTGCCGGCGGGCCGCGTGCTTCCGCTCAACCCGCGGGCGCAATACACGATCGATACTTGGACGCGGCTGTGGGTGGAACAATTCTTTCCGGCGGAGGTCGAGCGTGTGCTCTACTTGGACGGCGACACTGTCGTGTTGGGGGATATTTCGCCACTGTGGAATGTCGACCTTGGTGGGGCATTGCTGGGCACGGTCGATATTCCGGGCGCACAGCGCGGCGTAGGCCATCTGGGATTGCGCCCGGAGGATGGTTATTTCAACGCCGGTGTATTGCTTATCGATCTCAAGCAATGGCGTGAAACCCGGGCCATGGATACAGTGCTCGGCTATGTTGACGCTCATCTCGAACAAATGGAGCGTGATGTCGATCAGGAGGCATTGAACGCCTGCTTTCACGCTCGAAAAAAACGGCTAGACTATAAATGGAATGTGGTTTGGACGTTCTTTTGGGACCGGACGGCATTGCCGATGACGTCCGACGAAGTCGACGAGGTATACCGCGACGCGCGGATTATCCATTTTAACAACCACCCAAAGCCGTGGAGTTATTTCTGTTACCATCCGCGCAGGGCAGAATACGAGAAATATCTGCGGATGACCGAATGGCGCGATTTCGTTCCGCCCGATCGAACTCTGGCGAACATCTTGCGCAAAAAGGGCTCCGAAATATTGCCCGAGAAGCTGAAGGAATTGCTTAAATCACTTGCAATGCAGGTCGCCAGCCGCCGCCAACCCGTCCCCAGAATGTGATCATCACGAATACCGCCGAGGGCTGTCGACCTCGGGGGTGGAGGCCAATCCCGGAGCACTTTCGGCCCGGCCCGGCGGCGCGGAGACTTGCGCAAGGTGATCTGCCCGGATTTCGACTATTTCGACCGAAAGCGGACCGCGCGGCCGGTCCATTGTGTCGCGGATTGCCGACACGGCATCACTGACCGAAATATCGGTCATGCATTTGCGGTCGAAGTCGCACGAATTCCACCGCCAGCACGGCGCGCAGGGAACCGCAGTGTAGAGGTTGGTATTGCAGACATATCCGGATTGCCACGGCGCCTCGCGCCCGCCGAAAACGATCACGCCGGGGCACTCGACCGCTCTTGCAAGATGCATCAAAAACCCGACCGTCCCAAAATACAGCCGCGCATTGTGCAAAATCGCAGCCGTTTCCCTGATGCTCGTCGCTCCTCGCAGATCTTTGGCCTGCTGGAGCAAGGGATCCGTGACCGAGCCCAGCTGAACAAATTCGACCTCTTTGTAAAGGCCATCGACGACGCCCTGAAAGCGCTCCTGCGGCCATTGCTTGTTTCGAATGGGATGGCGCGCCGCCATCCCGCTGCTCTGGATCACGATTTTACCGCGCGCCCATTCACCTTGCCGCCGCTCCTCATCGGTTAATGTCAGGTAAGGTCTTATCGACACCGGGCCGGTAATTCCGACATCCGCACAGATTTCGGCGATGATATGCCGCGACGGCGGCTTGCTTTGGTCTTCGCCCTCGAGCGGCGCATAATGCGGCCGTTTGAACTCCGCGCCCCAAATTCGGGCATAGCGTTGGCAGATCGTAACGGTTAAATCGTCCATGGACCATCGGCGCCAGAGCGGTCGCAGATAAGCGGGGTCCTCGTTGCGAACGAATAATTCGCGATGATTGGAAACGATCAACGGGCGGCGTTGACGGCGCTTCCGCAATTCCCGCAAGGCAGCCGTGCAGAGCAGATCGTCACCGGGGGCGAAGCCGAAATACAGCAGCAAATCCGGGCGCGGCGAGCGCGTCACCATGAACCGCAGCCCGAAAGCGAAGACGTCGATCCAGTCTCTCAACGCCTCCCACCGCTCGCGGATCGCGCGGCGAGCATTGGGCGACAGGTTCCTTTTGGCAAAGGCGCCAGCCGTTTTCAGCACAGGTCGAACCGGTTTTTGCAAGTTGCCATTGAATGTAAAATTTCTAGCGCTGGAATACGCCGGAGTATTTGTCGCCGACAATTAACACTTAGGAAGCCACGGTCTTTCTTCACAAACGTATAACTTGTGCTAACATTCGCTTAGGTGCCGATTGCGGCGACCGGCGGCGCAATCGGCTGCATATCTCATACCGTCGACGCCGGTGCCCTAGATGGAACATCTCTATCATGGACAAGTCCGCCAAAACAAATCGTTTACGAAGCGCAGAATTCCATCGCACCTATTTCTCGGGGCGCGTAATCGACATTGGATGTGGCCCAGATCTCGTTGTGCCCCATGCAGTCCCGTTTGACGTTGAGCACGGCGATGCGCAATGGATCAGAAACTACTTCGAAGCAGAGAGCTTTGACTGCGTGCACAGCTCCCATTGCTTGGAGCATATGAGAGATGTCAAATCCGCCTTGGAGCAATGGTGGGAGCTGGTCAAGCGGGGTGGATACCTGATCATCGTTGTCCCGCATGAGGAGCTCTATGAGCAGGGAGCATGGCCGTCGCTATTCAATCCCGATCACAAGGCATTGTTCAATCTCGGCACACAAAACCCAGCTTACACATTCTCGTACGACATAGCCGCGCTGGTGCAAGAACTGCCCGGCGCCACGATCATCGACGCTTGCGTCCAAGACGAGGGCCTTGACTACCGCCTCTTGCGGCGCGCGACCGGAATGAGACGGCTCCTGTCTGTCATGGCATCACGCCGCAGGAGGATCTTCAGACACCTGATAAATCACGGTGTACCCGTGTATCGCGCAGATTTGGCAATTGATCGCGTCGAGCGGCTGCTGGGAAAGCCCATCGACCAAACACTCGGTTCCGCGCTCGCGCAGATCCAGGTCGTCGCACAAAAGGCCGTTGCCGTTGCCATTCGTCCGAAACGAGAGCCAACATGCATAGCTGCCGCGCCAGCCAATCGTCATTCCGTTTGACAGGAACAATCGTTCAGGCGGTTCGCGGAAACCCGGGTCAGGGTTCGGCGGACGATGGATGGGACGCGCGCAAATGAGAGTTTAAGGAAAATTGTTGCCGCTCCGCGGGAAGCTGGGAGCCGACCGCCGGGTCAGCGCACTTCTGGAGCTTCTCCGAGAACACCCGAATAGGGTCCGAGGGGGCAAGCTGACCTATCCGCTCAGCGCCTGCCTTGCCGATCGCTTCGGCCTCGCTGCGCCGCTCCCAGAATCGTTCGAGTGCGGCGGCCATACTGCCAGCCGTCGGGGCATCGGCCAGGAATCCAGTGACGCCGTCCTCGATGATTTCGGCATGGCCTGCCACGTCGGTGGCGACTACCGGCCGGGCACACAGCATGGCCTCGACCATCGCCAAGGGCAGTCCCTCGAAGCGCGACGGCATCACCAGAACATGGTTCGCGGCCCATATATCTTTGACGGCTGAAAATCCGGCGAAGACGATGCGGTCCGACAATCCGAGTTTCGCCGCCACCCATTCAAGATTCTGGCGCATTCGTCCCTCGCCGTAAAAATACAGCTTCCATGGCCGGCCAGCCCATGACGGCCCTGCCAGCGCCTCCAACAGAATGTCCTGGCCTTTTTGCGGCGGGTATAAACGACCAACGCAGGCAAAGCGCAATTCCCCCCCGCTGCCTAAGGGCGGCCAATCGGGCAAAGCGTCCCTGGAGAGATTGACGGGATTCCAGACCACTTCGGCGTTGGGAAGCTCGCCGCCGATTTGCTTTTCGGCCAGCCGGCGGTTTCCCTCCGAGACAAAAAAACAGCGGCGCGCCGCGGCGAGGGCGATGCGGTACCGAGGCGCTAACTCGTCATTATACCAATCGGCTTCTTTATTTGCCTGGGCAATGGTGACGAACGGTAGTCCGCGCGCGGTGCAGAGTTCGAGCAAATCTATCGCCGGTAAACCGGGCCCATTCGAAATAACGACCAGCGCTGGAGTGCGTGCCGCGGTCAGCCGCTCAACTTCGTGGACGATCGGGTCCTTGCCTCGCGATATGATCCGCCGCCAAGGATGCTCCTGCCAAGAATACCAAATCGGGCGAAGCCACAACTCCACACCGTGCGCTTGTAAATCGAGCATGCGCGGATGAAGCGGCGAGAATTCCGTCATGCTGGCGGAGGCCGCATAGCCCTTTGAGATCAGATCGAGCGCGGCCTGTGCCCACAATTCCTCCGCTCCGCTCCACGGGTCGCTGTGCGGGGTCGCAACAAAAATGAACCGTCGGGAAGCCGTCATTGAATACTCAGATTGTGATGGTCAGCTTGATCGTTCGCGGTTCGGGCTTCACCTCCCGAGAGGGACGTTAATCTATCGCGTGTAAACTCGCTATTAAGCTTCTGAGAAAATCCTTTGTAATTTAAGGCGGAACGAGTTGAGAGATCTCTACCGCAATCTTAGGAACAAGGACCTTCGCTCCTATCAGGGACGGTTCGCTGTGGCCGATGAACGCATAGGGTTCACGCGGCCGCGCGTTTCGCTAAAGACCAAGATCCGCACAGCGTAGTTGTGGATATTGCCCATGCAATTTCGGTTGAAAGTCGCCTACTGGAATTTCCGACGCCGCCTCCCCGTGACTAGTGGATCGAATCTAACACTTGGTACCCGCGGTTGGCGGCGGCGATGATGCGGTCGGGGTCGGCGGTCCAGGTGAACGGCTTTGGACTGTGGTTGTGTTGGGCAAGGTAACGGTTGATCGCGGCCTGGAGGTCGACGAGGGAGTGAAACACGCCGCGTTGCAATCGCCGGCGGGTTAGCTTGGCAAAAAAGCCCTCGACGGCGTTGAGCCAGGATGCCGAGGTGGGGGTGAAGTGGAACGTCCAGCGCGGGTGCCGGGCCAGCCAAGCCCTGACTTTGGGGTGCTTGTGGCTGCCGTAATTGTCAAGGATCACGTGGACCAGTCGGCCGGCTGGGATGTCGCGCTCGAGGCGATTGAGAAAGCGCAGGAATTCCTGGTGCCGGTGGCGCTGCATGCACTGCCCGATGACCGTGCCGTCGAGCACATTGAGGGCGGCAAACAGGGTGGTCGTGCCGTTGCGGATATAATCATGGGTCATTGTCCCGGCGCGGCCTTGCTTGATCGGCAACCCCGGCTGAGTGCGGTCGAGCGCCTGGATCTGGCTCTTCTCATCGACCGACAGCACCAGGCTGTGCGCCGGAGGGTCGACGTAAAGGCCCACGACATCGCGCAGCCTGGCGGCAAACTGCGGGTCGCGGCTGAGTTTGAAGACCTGCAACCGATGCGGGGCGAGACCATGGGCGCGCCAGATCTTTTGCACGGTGCTGACCGCCAGCCCCATGGCGTCGGCCATCGCGCGGCTCGTCCAATGGGTGGTCTCGCCGGGTGGCGCGCCGAGCGTGAGCGCGATCAATCGCCCGACGACCGGCTCGGGGATCGGCGCTTTGCCGGGCTTGCGCGTCTTGTCGTGCAACAGGCCATCGACCCCCGCCTCCATGAAGCGGCGCTGCCAGCGCCACACGCAGGGTTTCGACACGCCGGCCCGGCGCATCACCTCGGCGGTGCCGCAGCCTTCTGCCGTGGCCAGGATGATCCGCGCTCGCCACACATGCTTCTGGACAGCATTGCGATCGCCCACCACTGCCTCAAGCCGCTCCCGATCCCCCGGCCCAAGCCGGACTTCAACATCGCTGCGCATCGCAGCATCATGACGCAAAAGCTCGACTGAGGGAATCTTGTGTTTCGGTCATACCACTAGAATATACCGGGACCTCTACCTGTATGGGGCGGCGGTTAGCTCGTAACTCCGGATTAATGGACGGTAGGCGACCGGCGCCATCCGCCAACTCGCCATCGGCGAGGCCGTCCTTCGAGATCAACTTCGGAGCTATGGGCCTGGGATGCTACTCGACTTCGAAGTAGGCCCGAAGTATAATTAACCTTGCAGACACCACTTATGCCTAAGGCTTGCGGCCATACGACCTCGAATCGATTTACCGCCGGAATGATGCCCGAGCAACAATTCCCGAGCGGCGTAATGCCGGATGGCGGCAGGTGTGGACGAATGCAATCCGGGAAAGTCATGGCGCGACGAAGACCTCGTTTTAAGTTTTCACCGGCATCAGTGGCGCGGCCGCGAGCGCAGCCGGGATGAGGTCCCGAAAGGATCGTCTCTGACGGATACTGCTAATGATTGTCGACGCACGTTCTATTCCGCCTGGCACGATTATTGAGACGGAAGTTTGCATTATCGGGGCTGGCGCCGCCGGCATCACGCTCGCGCGCAAATTCATCGACGCGCCGTTTCGCGTGGCTCTCCTCGAGAGCGGCGGTATGGAATTGGATGCGGCGACCCAACAACTCTACGACGGGCGAAGTATCGGCCGGTCGTTTCCGGATTTGGCTACCTCGCGGCTGCGCTTTTTTGGCGGGACAACCAATCATTGGGGCGGCTGGTGTCTGCCGCTCGACCCGATCGACTTTGAGGGGAGCGATGACTTCCCCTATCACGGGTGGCCCTTTCCAAAATCAGAATCTCGATCCATGGTACCGGCAGGCCCAGGAAGTCTGCGAACTCGGACCCTACGATTACCAGCCGGCGAGCTGGGGGATCCCGGCCAGCAAAATTCCATCACCATTTTCCGGTCCCGACTTCGAGAGTAAGATTTCTGCAGGTGAGTCAGGTCCATTTCGGGCCGGTCTATGCCTCCGACCTGCGCCGCGCCCCCCGCGTAACAGTTTATTTGTACGCAAACGCCTTTCATCTGGACGGCGGAGAGAGCGACGCCGAGATCAAGGAATTATCGGTTAAGACGCTCTCCGGAAACGACATGTCGGTTCGGTCTCGTTTTTATGTTTTGGCGGCAGGAGGGATCGAAAACGCCAAACTCCTGTTAGCCTCCGGTACAAACGGGGGCAAAGGTCTCGGCAATACGCACGATCTCGTCGGCCGCTTCTTTATGACCCATCTGACGTATCCGGGTGCGATCATCGCGCCGTCCGATCCCTACATGAATTTCGATTTCCGCACCGGCGGTATTTACGAGACCTTTAGCGGCAAGCACTCGTTTGTCTCGTTTATCGGGTTGACTGCGTCAAGCATGCGTCGTTTGCAGCTACCGAGCGTATTCATTTTTTGGACCTATCAACTTTCCCCGGTCGTCAATTCGGTTAAGGCGCTGCAGCGCCTGATGGGCGGGGAGGGGCCGGGCGGCAGCTTGGTTTCGGACCTGTCCCGGGTCGTTGGCGATCTCGAAGGGGTCGCGAGCTTCGCGGTGCGCAAGGCCTTTTTCGGAGAGGGGATACCGGTTGAGGAGCTGGAACTATGGTATGCCACGGAACAGCAGCCAAACCCACAGAGCCGGGTTTTTCTCGGGCAGGAACGCGACGCCCTCGGCATGCGCGAGGTCGTTGTGGATTGGCGGTTGACAGACCAAGATAAAACCAAAGCGGCGGCAGCGTTTCGCCTTTTGGGGATGGAGATCGGACGGGCCGGATTCGGCCGCCTCCGCGCCGCACCAAGCGACCGCGATGGCGTGCCGAGTGATTTCCGCTCCAATGAGCACCACATGGGGACGACACGCATGCACGCCGATCCGAGGTCAGGCGTGGTCGACGAAAACTGCCGTGTACATTCGGTGGCCAATCTTTATATCGCGGGCAGTTCGGTGTTTCCGACCGGCGGTGCGAATAATCCGACCTTGACCATTGTCGCCCTGGCCTTGCGGCTGGCGAACCATATCAAGCAACAGCTCAACTAGAGCTCATGCTGTCTCGACGGAACTTGATGACGGCCGCTGCCGGAGCGGCGTGGTTCGGGCCACTAGTACCAAGCCGAGCTGCCAGTGAGTGCGCTAGAGAGACTTCCCGGTACGGCGCATTGGCCGCTTACTGTTCGGCGTTGCGCTGTCCGCAAGCAATCGGAGACGCGTGCCTGCGCGCGTTGCCGGTATCGGAGGCTTCGCCAGACCATCTCGCGCGGCTGATCCTCGCCAACTTGGCAACGACTGCTTGTGGCGACTGCACCTCGGTCGTGGCGCTATCTCGTTCGGTTAAGGAACGCAGCCAGGAGGATTTTGACCGCGGTCGGATCGTCTACGTCGATGGCTGGATGCTATCCCTGACGGAGACCCGCCTTTATGCGCTCAGCGCATTGATCGCGAAGAGACATCCCGTGGGTTCAAATCAAAGCTAAAGCTTTTTGCCGGGGCGACCCCGGATGACTTGACGACAAGGCGGATCGCGAGCCGCCAGCCCGTAACGCCATCGGCGTGACCCCAAGTCATGACCCGAGCAGTGAAACCGTAATTGTCATCCGGCGGCGCTTTGCCGGGTCAACTGGGGCAAGCGCTCCTCCGCGTTCTGATGTTTCGATTGCTGCTTTGCGCGGTCGGCTAGCTCCGCCCTCCGCTTAATCGATCCGATGCCGCGATCCAATGTAAATGCCATTTACATGGAGGAGATCGGGCTGCATTAACGTCCGGTCGATATCTGGTTTTGGGAATGAGCTGGTCGGGACGCGGGCCGGACGGGCGGCGCGGCTATCATCACGGCAATTTGCGCGAGGCGCTGATCCGGGCCGCGCTGGACTTGATCGCCGAAAAAGGGCCGGCCGGGTTCACCTTTGCCGACGCTGCGCGCTCGGCGGGGGTCAGTTCGGCCGCACCCTACCGCCATTTCCGCGATCGCGATGCGCTGATGGCCGATGTCGCGCGCCGCGGTTTCGATCTGTTCGCCGATCATCTCGATCGCGCTTGGGATGACGGCCGGCCCGATGCCTTTGCCGCGTTCGAGAATGTCGGCCGCGCCTATCTCGCCTTCGCTCGAGACGAGCCGGCCTATTACTCCGCAATGTTCGAGGCTGGGCTGTCATTCGACGGCGATCCAGCCTTGCGCCAGGCGGCCGATCGCAGTTTTGCCATTCTGCGCCGCGCCTCGGAAGTTTTGAGCGCGCGCCTGCCGCCCGAAAAGCGGCCGCCGGCATTGATGATGGCGCTTCACACCTGGGCCTTGTCGCACGGCATCGCCTCTCTGTTCTCGCGCGGCGACGGCGGCAGACGGCGGTTGCCGATGATGCCGGAGGAATTGCTCGAAGCCGGGATGCTGATTTACCTGCAGGGGCTCGGCATTATCCCCGAACCGCCCGGCCAAAACAGTGCCGGCGACAAGGGTGCGAACCCAAAAGAGTGATCGAGCGACGCTTGACAGAACGAAGCCGTGACCGTATGTAAATGTATCTAACATTTACATGGTGCGGTCATGCATCATCACCTCGCGGCCAACTTTCACCACATCGGCAAGCCGGCGATTGGGCTGGCAATCCTGGGTTTTACGCTGTGGTCGGAGCGTTTGGACGAGATCGGCAAGCCGGCATGGATCGGATTGACGTTGCTGAGCTTTTTTCTGTGGTGGCCGCTCGGTCTCGTGGTTCTCGGCTTTCTGATAGGGAGTGGGCGAATGGCGTGCTGGACTGAGGGCGCGGGGCCGCGCTGGCAACGGCGGATGGATCGCATGCAGCGGCGCATGGAGCGCATGCAGCAGGCGGCCGAGCGCTGGGGCCTCGGTGGCGGCGGATCGCGCCCAAACTACCGCGACGCGACCGGCAATCGCGCCTTTGACGAGTATCGCGCCGAAACCCTGCGCCGGCTCGAAGAAGAGCAGCGCGAGTTCATGGAATTTCTCGACCGGCTGCGTCACGCCAAGGACAAGGCCGAATTCGACGAATTCATGGCGGAGCGCCGACGGCGATCCGAAGGCCCGGCGCCGCAGCAAGCGCAAACCATCTAAATAAAACGGCCGGAGAATTTCTCCGGCCTTTTCTTTTTGGGTGAAGCAGCCGTTCAGCGGCCACGGAAATCGGGCAGGCGACGGTCGGCCATCGCTTTGATGCCCTCCTGGAAATCTTGCGTCCGGCGCAGCCAATCCTGTTCCACCAATTCGCGCTCGGTGGCGGCCTCGATCGCATCGACCAGCCCACGGCGCACCGTCTCGCGGGTCGACATGACCGCCAGCGGTGCGGATTGCGCGATTTCGAGCGCAAGTTTTTGCGCGGCTTCGCGGACCGCGGCCTGAGGCACCAGCAAATCGGCAAGCCCGATCCGCACCGCTTCGTCGCCGGGAATGCGCCGGCCCGTGTAAAACAACAGCGCCGCCTGCTGCACGCCGACCAGCCGCGGCAGTGTCGCGGTCAGCCCGAAACCGGGGTGAAAGCCCAAGCGGTTGAAATTGGCGCTGAACCGCGCTTCCTGGCAGGTCACGCGAAAATCGCTGACGAGCGCGAGGCCGAGTCCGCCACCAACCGCGGCGCCATGCACGGCCGCAACAATCGGTTTCCGGGTTTGAAACAGCCGGACCGCTTCTTTGTACAGGTGACGGCCGGCGGCGCTGCGGCTGCCCTCGCTGACCGTACCGGTATCCATACGCTTCGAGAAATCGGCGCCCGCACAGAACGAGCGTCCTTCCGCGGCAAAGACGATTGCGCGGCACTCCGGGTCGGCGTCGAGCCGTTCAAACGCGTCGCCGATCTCGGCAACCAGCGCGCTGTCAAAGAAGTTATGCGGCGGCCGCCGCATCTCGACGGTCGCGACATACCCATCGCGGCTGACACCGATCTCTTGATAGGCGGGGTGTTCGGGCATCTTCCAGCGTCCTCTCTCCAAATCGGGCACAACTTTGATTTTAGTCGAATGTTACCTGTTACCCTGTTTGATCAGCCACCAGATCAGGCCGCACTCACGCAGAAGTTGTCGACCAAGGTGGAATTTCGGACATGTTTACGCGTCAGCGTGCCGTGGTCCGCGCAAAGCCGTCAAGATTTGTCTCCACAAGCCAGACCCCGCTGAGAGCTTCGCTTATCGCGTATCATAAACACAATTTGTGGAAATCCCAATGCTGCGCTCACTATCGCGATGGCGCCCGCATTCGGACGCTCAGGCGGTTACCCTTTGTTTGCGACGGCTTCGACGGCTGATGTAGAGGGTTTCGGATGACGGCCCCATCACGAGCCCAGCCACGCGCACCGGGGCCGTCGTCCGAAAGCCTTCAGGGAAGGAACCCGCGGGATGTCGGGGACAACGGTGCCGCGGGCTTTATGGGGATTTCGACAGCGCCGTCGAGGCTACGGCTGCGGATGACGCGGCGGACGGAGAGATTGCGGCGCCAAGCGGTGGTGGCGATGAGGCCGGAGTTGCCCGACAACAAGGGGCCGAGGCCGATCTGGGCGTTGCAGAACCCGGGCTAGGGCGAGCGCTGCCGCGGCCGGCCCTGGGCCAGCGAGACAGATCGGGATAGCCGCGGCGAATGGGATAGCCCGGGCTCATGAGGTGTCGATCCTGATGACGGCGGGCATCGTGGTCGAGCTATGTCGCGCCGGCTCGCTTGCCTCGAACACCTCGATGATGCGCATGGCCGAGCCGCAGCACGGACACGGCTTAAGGGCCGTGGGCGGCTCGCAAGCGGTGTCCTCGGGCTCGGGCGCCGGCGGCGCGATGGCGAGCAGCTTGCGGGCGAGCGCGAGATTGTCGGCCTTCACGCCGCTCGCCAGCAGACCGTAGTGGCGGATGCGGTGGAAGCCACTGGGCAGCACGTGGATCAGCAACCGGCGGATGAACTCGTGCGCGTCGAGCGTCATCGTCTTGTAGCGGCCGGGTCCGTTGCTCCGATAGTCCCTGACCTTAAACGTCACCGTCTTGGCATCAGCCGCGATCAGGCGCCGGTTCGAGATCGCCACGCGATGCGTGTAGCGCGACAGATAGGCGAGCACCGCCTTGGGCCCGGCGAGCGGGCGCTTGGCGTAGACGTACCAGCGCGTTTTCTTGAGCGGCGCCAGATAAGCAGCGAATGCCTTGGTGTTGACGAGCGCGGCGTGCGTGCCGCGGAACATCAACCGGCCGGCGGCGTGTGCGGCAACGAGCTTCTCGATCATCAGCCTGCGGAAGAGCTTTGATAGCACGCGCACCGGCAGCAAGAAGTTGGGCCGTTTGGTGATCCACCGTAATCGAGCGAGCGAGATGCCGCCGCCCGGCACGATCATATGCACGTGCGGATGATGCATCATCGCCGATCCCCAGGTGTGCAGCACGGCGGTGATGCCGATGCTGGCGCCGAGATGCTTGGGGTCAGCCGCGATCGCCACCATTGTCTCGGCGGATGCCCGGAACAAGAGATCGTAGATCACCACCTTGTTCTGATAGGCGATGTCGCCGATCGGCGCTGGCAGTGTGAAGACGACGTGGAAGTACGGCACGGGCAGCAGCTCCGCCGCGCGCGCCGCCATCCACTGCCGCGCCGCCGCGCCCTGACACTTCGGACAGTGCCGGTTGCGGCAGCTGTTGTAGGCGATGGCCGTATAGGCACACGCGTCGTTCTCGCAGCGCATGACGTGGCCGCCGAGGGCCGCCGTGCGGCAGCGCTCGATCGCGCTCATCACCTTGAGCTGGCCGAGGCTCACGTGACCGCGGTTGGCCTCGCGCCAGGCCGGCCCGTGGTCGCGCAAGATATCCGCGACCTCCAGGCCTTGACGGCCCACGCGGGACCGGCGTTATGCCGGCGGCTGCTCCGTCGGCAGCGTCAGCCGATCAAGGGGGCTCATCACAGTGCGCAGCACGTTGGTGGCGACGTGGGTATAGCGGGCTGTGGTGTCCAGCTTGGCATGGCCCAGCAGCACTTGGATTACCCGCACGTCGATATCGCTCTCCAGCAGATGCGTGGCGAACGAGTGGCGCAGTGTATGCGGCGTGACCCAGCTGCCGAGCCCCGCGGCCTCGGCCGCCATATGGCAGACGCGGTTGAGCTGACGCACCGATATCGGCCGCAGCGGGTCCTGACCCGGGAACAGCCAGCCTCGCGACCGGCATTGCAACCACCATGCGCGCAGCAACGACAGAAGCTGCGGCGACAGCATGGCATGGCGATCCTTGCGGCCCTTGCCCATCTCGACACGGATCAGCATGCGCTTGGAATTGATATCGCCGACCCGCAGCATGACGACCTCGCCGCCGCGCAAACCGGCGCCGTAAGCAATGCTGAGCGCGGTCTTGTACTTCAGGCCGGGGCCGGGCGCGGCCTCGATCAGCCGAGCGACCTGCTCCGCAGCAAGTACCCGCGGCAGCTTGCGCGGATAGTGCGTGCGCGCCAGTTGATGGGCGAGGTCAGCGCGGCCGAGCGTGATGCTGAGGAAGAAGCGCAACGCCGAGGCCTGCGAGTTCATCTTCGGCGGCTGCGCACCCTGCTCGACCTGTGCGAGCTGAAAGCGGCGGATGTCGTCGCCGCTCGCGGTATCGGGGGAGCGACCGAGAAATCGGGCAAAGGTCTCGATCTGCCGGATATACTCGTGCTGGGTCTTGTCGCTAAAGCTCCGGACCGTCATGTCCGCGATCATGCGGCGGCGAAGATCGCTGATCGGCTTGTCGTTCATCGGGGGCTCCTGTCCTGAGGCTGGAGTGTTGGAACTCCCAATCCTCAGGACGGGACGCCCGCCCCGTCATCGTCTATCAGTCAGTTGTTGGCACGGTCCTCGCCGCCTGCCCCGCTCCGCGCGCAGCGCCCTCCCGCGCGAGCGGGTTCGTTCCATGCGAGTTTTGGGTCAGTCGCCGCTGTCAGCTCAGGGGTCTCATTCGGGTGGTGGAAAGCAGTCGTCCGCTAACCACGTGCCGCTGGCCCGGTTGCGCCAATAGCGGACCTCGATCGAGCTGTTATGTGAGCGGCACGCTCGTCAGTTCGCCGGCTTGTTTCGGAGGTGTTGTTCCAGTAAATAAAAAAGCGGGCCAAAATTAGGATTTTCAACATCTTTCGAATGATTTAAATTATTGCTCGTAAAAATCGAGATCGACACCATGTTCATTAAAGCTGATCTGGGCTCCAGAAAGGTGTACTAAATGTACATTTCGTTGGCGGAAAGCCGAGCCAAAGGTTTTATGAGATGGGCTGACGCTCACCAGCCGGAGGCGGGCAGCGAAACTTCGCGCCGGAGCAAGCGAGGATCGGATCGTCACCGCTCCCGATCTTGACGGACTAACCACGCCGTTTGAGCCCTTGCATCTTGCATAGCTTCGTGCCGGGGGGATGCGGAGTGACCGTAATCGACTTCCATTTCGACCCCGTTATTGCTTAGGCGCAATTACATAGCGTCTCGCACGGAGGATAGGGCAATGCCTGTAGATATGTACGCCGGGCCGTTCTATTTGATCATTACCGACCAAGACAACGGGACGTTTTCTGTCGAGGGCCCAATGACTGATGACAGACAATGGAATCATGCTGTCGTCGTCGCCCAGCAATCAGGGCGACAGGTCAGATGCACCACCGCAACTGGATACTCTGCCGAGGACACGGCTCGAAACTGGCTGCAACGATATTCTGGCAAACAGGTGCTGCCTGGGGCGATCATCCACCCGTAAAAAGCCACCTGTAAAAAAGAAGGACGACCAATGCGTTCCCAACCCTTGGCGGGCAAGCCAAACCGACAACGCGCCGAACAGCAGTTCAAAACAACAAAGAAAATTAATCCCGAATTTGAGACCACCGCTCGCGCCCGACAAGCCGAGGCAGAAAAAACTGGGCGTCTACGCGCGCTCCGGCTCGCCAAGGAAGCGGCCGACAAGGATACCGCAAATCGTGAGGCGGCGGCAGCGAAAGTCCGCGCAGCTGTGCCGCGCCGCCGCGCTCCGGCAACTCAGACGCCGAGTCCGTCGGAACCCAACTAAACCAGCCAGGCGGAATACGAATTGTGCATAGTCGGGGACCGCTCGTGGTTGAGCGCATTGCCGCCGCGTTCGGGCGAGCACCTTGATCGCTCGCTGCTCAGCTGGCATATGAACACGGCAGCGTTCGTGCTCCGGCATGGAGCTGTGTGACCGAGCACGCGTGAGAGATCCCGCCGCCTAGCGGGACCTGTGTTCAGTTGCATTCCTGCTTTTATCCGACAGCCCTCATCGCGCGGGTCGTCTCCCGAGCCGCCGAGTGCGACCACACTCGTATGCGGCATCCATGACCCTGAAGAGGCGCCGGCTTTTGCCCAGCTTTTCTGATTTTGGACTCGCGAGTCCAATCCTCCACGCCCTCGCCGCCGAGGGATATACGACACCCACTCCGATCCAGTCCCGGGCCATCCCCGAGATTCTCCAGGGCCGCGATCTCTGCGGCATTGCCCAGACGGGGACCGGTAAGACGGCGGCGTTCGCATTACCCATCCTGCAACGCTTTTTCCACCTGCCGCGAGCCGCACCACCACGGGGATGCCGCGCGCTTGTGCTCTGCCCGACCCGAGAGCTGGCGAACCAAATCGTCGATAGTTTCCGCAGCTATGGTCGCGGAACGCCGGTTTCCATGGTCGCTGTTTTCGGCGGCGTCCCGATCGGAGTTCAGCAGCGACGGCTGGCGTCAGGGGTCGATATCCTGGTTGCCACGCCTGGGCGCCTGCTCGATTTGATCGAGCGCAAATCCCTGGCCTTATCGAGTGTCGAGATGCTCGTTCTGGACGAAGCCGACCGGATGCTCGACCTCGGCTTTATCCACGCACTAAAGCGCATCGTGAAGCTGGTGCCTCGGCAACGGCAGACACTTCTATTTTCGGCCACCATGCCTCGGCCGATAGCGGCACTCGCGGAGGAGTATCTCGACCACCCGATCACCGTAGCCGTGGCGCCGCCCGCGACGACAGTCGAGCTTGTCGACCAAGGCATTGTCTTTGTCGCGAGCACCGAGAAGAGGAAGTTGCTTGCAGGATTGCTGGGGGACCCGTCGCTCACGCGGGTGCTGGTCTTCACCCGGACCAAGCACGGTGCGGATCGGGTCGTGCAGCATCTCGAAGGCGCCGGCATCGAGGCCACGGCGATCCACGGCAATAAATCGCAGCCGCAGCGCGAACGCGCGCTCGCCAGCTTCCGGGCGGGCCGTACCCGCGTGCTGGTCGCCACGGACATCGCCTCGCGCGGGATCGATGTGGAAAGCGTGTCGCACGTCATCAACTTCGAACTGCCCAACGTGCCGGAGGATTATATCCATCGGATCGGCCGGACGGCGCGCGCCGGTGCAACGGGTACGGCAATCTCGTTTTGCAGCAGCGAAGAGCGACCTTACCTGCGCGATATCGAAAAGCTTACGCGGCGGTCTCTCCGGGTGCTGCGGTCCAGCACTGAAGCGACGCATAACGAGCAAATTGCCTCGCCAGTCGCGCCAAGTAGAGAACGCGTCGATGCCAGGCGTCCAACGCCGCAAGTTCAAGCAGGACGGTTCAACCGTTCCCGCAGTGCCCGAAAGCATCAGATTACGGCTGCCGAATGACTGCTTTTTCTTGGTGCCAATCACCACGCCACAGGCGGACTGAGGGCCGAGAAGGGTCGGTTCCCCACCAGTGCCTACTGCACCGCGGCTCTTAGCCCCGATTCCAAATGTTGGTGCTGGCAGTAGCTTGGCCGGGGTGACAGGGGCAGACGGAACTTCCGCACTGATTCGCGCTGTTGCGACATTTTGTCGGAGTCAGGGCGTCCGCCGATGACCAAAGGTACTGAACCGTAAGGCGAAGGGCGTGCCTCCGCCCAGCCGGACACAAATCGGCCGACCGGATAATCATTAAGTAATATCAAGTAGTTGGCGCCGGTGTACCGTCCGCTACCAGGGCTGCGCCGCCAGCTTCAATCAGCCCGTGTGGGTGGAAGCCAATTCGTCATTGAGCCCTCACAGAAGTGTAACTTGCTTATGGGAAACGACCATCGCCACCCGCGAGCACGACAATGCCAAGGGTTACCGCGATGTTCTCGCCATTTGAGGCGAATTCACAGAGTTGGGAGCCGCTCAGCCTCCAAGAAGTTTTGTATCGCCCAATTCCGAACCTGTGTCTTGGCGATCGTTGGTTGTTGCGCGCTCTTGCCTGGTTGGGCCGGGCTCGGGTGCGCGTCATCTCCGGGCTCGAATTTGTCGATCCGGCGAATGATCCATTTATTCTCGTCCTAAACCACTGTACCAGGCGCGAAGCGCTCCTGGTGCCGGCGGCGCTCCTGCTGCACCGCCGCGGACGGCTGATTCATTTCATGGCCGATTGGAACTTCCGCCTGGTTCCGGGGGTCGGGCTTATCTATGGCCGGGCGCAAACCATCACGGTGACCCGCAAATCGGCGCGGCCAAGCCTCCTCAATGTGTTGAAGCCGTGGTATCTCGAACCGTTGCCAGTGGTCGAGCGGCCGCGTGCTTGGCTCATGGCCGGCAGGTCGATCGGCATCTTTCCCGAGGCGCGCGTCAACCGCGATCCTGTCCGATTGCTTAAGGGCCGGACAGGGGCAGCATACCTGTCGCTGGAGACCGGTCTGCCGATCATCCCGGCCGGCATCCACCTGCCAGATAGGGAAGATGCGCCGGCGGCACAGCGAGCGATGCTCGAAATCCGCATCGGCGCCCCGCTTAACCCGCCGCCGTTGACCCGCTCTCGGGCGCCAATTGCCGACCTGCGTGCGTGCACGCAACGATAATGGCCGAAATCGCTCGGCTCTCAGGCAAGGCATGGATCTATGCACGGGGAGAGCAAGGATGCGCCAGGGTACCTTTATCACCGCGCGCCGCGTAATCAACGAGACCGATCGCTGTCGGGCCGTCGAGATTCTCGCATCAACCTACCATCGCGAAAAGCACTGGGTGACCGACCCAGCGGCGCAGATCCCGGCCGGCGATCTGGAGCGCAGTGACATAGCCTGGTTCATTGCTTCGCCTGGCGATTGTGCGGCGGGAACACTGCGCGTCCGGTATGACCCGACTTATCCGCAGTACGCAGCATACGGCCTCAAGCTGCTCGATCCGGCATTGCGGATCGAAGAGTTTATCCGCAGCAACCGCATCGCCGAAGTCGCCCGCTTCGCGGTTAAAGCGGAGTTCAGAGGCCAGCTGATGATCGCTGCAGCGCTGATGCGCGCCGCCACAGAGGAAACCGTGGCGCGCGGTTATACGCACCTTGTAACCGACGTGTTCGAGGACGACCCGCACTCCCCATATCACTTCCACACGAAGGTGCTGGGCTTCACGCCGGTCGCAACGCACGATGTCGGCGAATTGCATTGCCGCAGTCGGCGGATCACGCTCGTGCTTGATATCAAACTCGCCTACCAGCGGATGGGGAAGAGCAGCAATTGGCTGTTCCGCTATTTGACCCGCACATGGGACAACTCGCTGCATCGCCGCCTTTCCTGGGAAGCGCCCTGCGCGCCGAACTGCCTGCATCCGGAAGATGACGAATGCGGCTCGAAACCGCCGCGAGACTACGTTGAGATCACCGCCGCCTGAAAGCGACGGGTTCGTTTATTCACGCATTGCCCTTGGCGCTGGGGGATCGCGGTTTCACGAGTTGGCGGCTTGGCGTTTGACAATCAGGGCATCGACGATGGTCAGGCCTTGGCCTTGGGGATAGACGATCACTGGGTTGAGGTCGATTTCGGCGATGTGATCGGCGTGATCGGCGGCGAAGCGCGAGAGGTTCGCCATCAGCTCGGCGAGGGCGGCTTTGTCGGCGGGTAAGGCGCCGCGGACACCGTCGAGCAGGGCGGCCCCGCGCAACTCGGCGAGGAGGGCGAGGGCCTCGTCATGGCCGATTGGGACCGGGGCGAATACGACATCGCGCAACACTTCGACATGGATGCCACCGAGGCCGACCATCAACATCGGGCCGAAATCCGGGTCGCGGGTGATGCCGAGAATGATTTCGTGGCCGGGGGGCGCCATTTTTTGCACGAGCACGCCTTCGATCGCGGCGTCCGGGTGGGCGGCCTTGGCATTGGCCAACACCCGCGCATAGGCGTCGCGCACCGCGGCCTCGCCCTCGACTCGAAGCGCCACCGCGCCGGCTTCGGTCTTGTGGGTGATGTCCGGTGATTGCACCTTGAGCGCGACCGGGGCGCCAATACCGGCAGCAGCGGCCGCGGCTTGGTCGGCGGAACTCGCCAGTGCCTCGGGTGGTCGCGGAATGCCGTAGCCGGCGAGCAATGCCTTGGCTTGGTTCTCGGTCAGCACCGGGCCGGCAGCGGCAAGCATGCGGGCGGCCTGTTCGCGGATCGACGGCGTCGTGACCGGCGGGGCAGGGCGATGCAGCCGCTGCTGAAAGCGCGCGTAATCGACGAGTGACTTGATCGCGCGCGCACAGCTCGGCATCGAGGTGTAGCAAGGGATGCCGGCCGCGGCAAAGGCGGCCATCGCTTGCGGCGAGGCGCCGGTATAGGTGCACAACACGATCGGCTTGTCGCGCGGACCGCTCATCGCTGCGAGCTCCTCGGCGCGCTGGATCGCGGTCGCATCGTTGGCGAGCGAGCCGATCAACAGGATCGTGTCGATCCGCTGCGATTGGCGAACGATCTCGACGAGGCGCGCATAGCCGACTTCATGGATCGCCTGGGCGGTGCCGTCGACCGGGTTTTGCGCCGAGGCGTAGGAGGGTAAGAGGGCGAGGAGGCGCTGTTGGATGTCCTCCTCGAGGACCGGCAATTCGAGACCGTGCGCCGACAGGATGTCGGCCATCCACACTGCGCTGCCTCCCGAGCCGGTGATGACCGCCACGCGGTTGCCCGTAGGCAGCGGGCAAAACGCGAAAGCGGCGGCCACGTCGAGCATATGGTCGAGGTCTTCGCCGCGAATGATGCCGTGGTGGCGAAAGATCGCGTCGTCGACGACTCCGGCATGCGCCAGCGAGCCCGTATGCGAGGCAGCGGCGCGGCGCCCGGCATCCGAGCGGCCGACCTTTGCGATGATCAGCGGCTTGCCGGCGGCCGCGGCCTTGTCGGCGACGGCGCGAAAGCGGTCGGAGCGGCGGATCGCTTCGAGATAGAGCAGAAAGATGTCGGCGCCGCCATGGTCCAACGCCCAATCGACATAGTCGTGGGCTTCGAGAATCGTCTGGTTGCCGGCGCTGACCTGATAGGTAAAGCGCAATTGCCGGTCGCGCCCGCGGTTTAGAAACGCGAAGGTCAAAGCGCCGCTTTGGCAGCTGACCGCGATCGCGCGGCCATGCGGCGTCGCCGGGAGCAGGCTGCGCGTCGGGTCGTGAAACACCGGGCTGAAGGTCGCGACCACCCGCTGCAAGGGATTGACGATGCCTTCGGAATTGGGCCCGCAAATCAGAATGCCGTGCTTTTCGGCAACCCGGCGCAATTCGAGGTCGCGCGCACGCGCCGCCTCGCCGCTCTCCTCGGCAAAACCGGAGCTGATCACGACAGCCGCACGGATGCCGCGGGCGCCGCACTCGTCGAGCGCTTGCGGCACCACCGCCGCCGGGACAACGATGACCGCGAGATCGGCGGCTTCCGGCAGGTCAGCGACCGAGGGGTAGGCGCGCAGCCCCAGCACTTCCGTCTGGCTGCGGGTGACTGGATAGATGCGGCCCGAATAGCCATGGCCGATTACGGTATCGGTCAGCCGGCCGCGCAAGGTGTGCGTATCGGCCGAGGCGCCGACAATTGCGATGCTCGCGGGGGCGAGGAGGGGACGGAGATCAGGCATATCGTTCCTTAGGATCGCGGGCGTCCCGCCCGCATGCGGCCGAGACGGCCGCGCTCCAACTAACGCAGGCCGAGGCCGCGGGCGATGATGCCACGCAGGATCTCGCGAGTGCCGCCTTGGATCGTCAATTTGGGCGCGATCAGGGTGGTGTAGCGCAGTGCTTCTTCGAAACGGTCATCATTGCTGTCGGGCTGCGAATCGCCGACCGGCGGCGCCAACAGCCTGATCTTGTCGGGCAAAGCCTGCTCGAAATTGTTGCCGAGATCTTTGACCACGGCGGCCTCGACGCCGGGTGTCTTGCCGGCCTGCAGCATGCCGGCGACCGACAATGACATGCGGCGCAACGTGGCGAGGTGTGCTACCTGGCGGCCGATGCCTTCGGCGACGCGATCGTCCGGTTCGTCGCCGGCGACGCGAACGAATTCGACCAGCGCCGACAGCGTCTCGATCCAGCGGTCGGGGCCGCTGCGCTCGTAAGCCAGCTCGTCGGTCGCTTGCTTCCACGCCATGTCGACTTCGCCGATCAGATGCGAGTCGGGTAGAAAGGCGTCGTCGAACACGACCTCGTTGAAATCATGTCCGCCAGTCAGATTGATGATCGGGCGGATCGTGATCCCCGGCGTGTCCATCTTGACGAGGAACTGGGTCAGCCCGTGCCGGCGGTTTTCCTTGGTCGATGGCGAGGTGCGCAATAGCGCGATCATGTAATCGGCCTCGTGCGCGTTCGAGGTCCATATCTTGCGGCCGTTTACCAGCCAGCCGCCATCGGTCTTGGTGGCGCGGGTCGAGGCGGCAAAGACGTCCGACCCGGAATTCGGCTCGGAGAGGCCGATGCAAAAGCACAATTCGCCGGCGGCGATGCGCGGCAGGATCTGTTGGCGCACCTCTTCTTGGCCATAGCGCAAGATCACCGGGCCCGACTGCCGGTCGCCGGTTGAATGCGCCCGGGTCGGCGCGTGCGCCGCCAGCATCTCTTCGGTCACGACATAGCGTTCGAGCTGTGAGCGCTCGTGGCCGCCGTATTGCTTTGGCCAAGTCATGCCGATCCAGCCCTGGGCTCCCATTTTACGGCTGAACTCGCGCGAGAACCCGCCCTTACCGCGATGCGCCGTCAGGTTGCCGGTCTCGGCCTCGTGGCGCAGAAAAGCGCGGACCTCCTGGCGCAACTCCTTCGCCTCGGGCGGCAGGTCGACCGGGTCGAAGCGGAAGCTGGTCGTCATCGCGGCCTCGTCAATCTTGAGTGATAAAAGGCCAGAGCTGGTCGGCGCCTTGCTGTGCAACCATCCGACCGAGCCGGGTCGCCCATACCGTCTCGTTGCCGAACTCCTCGCGCCAGCTCCACAATCGGCGCGTCGCGTGGTGCAAGGTGTGCTCATAGGTAAAGCCCATGGCGCCATGGACCTGATGCGCGATTGCGGCGCCGGTGCCGGCCGCTTCGCCGGCGCGCACCTTGGCAATCGCCACTTCGGCGGCGCCGGGTTCAGGGCCGGCGCAGGCTTCGGCGGCGAGATCGGCGGCCGCACCCGCCGCGGCGACCTCACCGGCGAGCGTCGCTAAATTGTGCTGGACCGCTTGAAATTTCGCGATCGGGCGGCCGAACTGCGAACGGTCGAGCGCCCACTGTACCGACTGCTCGAGGATTTTTTCGAGCGCGCCCGCGATCTGCTGCAATCGCACGGTGGCGCCAAAGCGCTGGATCATATCTTCGTCGATCGCCGCGGGTTTCACCGCCGTGGGGACCGCGCCATCGAACGCCACCGTATCGCGCGGCTCGCCGGCGAGGCTTTTGTCCTCCGAAATCGGCAGCCTCGCCGTTGGGACTAGCGCGACTACTCTCTCGTCCCCGTCATGTGCGAGCACGGCGATATGGCCGGCGTTGCGTGCGAACGGCACGTGGCGGGCGCGGCCGCGGAGCTTTCTATCGGCGCCGAGCGTGATGTTGCCGTCGGCATGGATCGGGGCGATCGTCATTGGTCCGGCCGGCGCTTCGATCCCGGCGCGCGCCAAGAGCCAGCCCGCCATCATGGTCTCGGCGAGCGGCACCGGAACCGCGAAATGCCCGGACGCGCGCAATACCGCAAAGCCGTCGGCCATCGCCGCCCCGGCGCCGCCGAGATCTTCCGGGACCCAGGCGAGCGGCAGCCCCGATTCTTCGAGCGCGTCCCACAATGGCTTGGGCCAGGTACCGTTTTCGGCATCGTTGATCGTCGCGGGCTGGCACAGATCGCGAAAGATCCGCGTCGCGGTATCGACGACGATGTTGTCGGAATGCTCGCTCATAACCGCCGTCACATCCCTTCGATCAGGAACACGCGGCCCAGCGAGGATCTGAGGCGGATCGCCCGTGCCGCCCGATATTCCGGTGACCGGTACCAGCGCCGCGCCGCCGCGGCATCAGGAAATTCGATGATGATGCTCAGCTCGGGGACGGGACTGCCGTCGAGCAGTTCGGCATTGCCGCCGGCCGCCAGCATTCGGCCGCCATATTGGGCGATGCTCGCACCCGCGGGAGCCCGATAAGTGTCGAACTGCGCCGTGTCGGTTACGTGGAGATCGCCCAGGACGTAGGCGGGCATGGCGTCCTCCCGGTTATCGGTCGCAGCACTTTGCGGCAAACCGACAGCCGGCCGCAATGGGCTCACGCGCATCGCGGAACTCCGGGAATAGCGGAGTAGCGGCGTAATCTTCGGTCCGCCGCGCATTTACACAGGAAAGGGGATTGCGCTCCGTTCAGTCGAGCTTTTTGTCCTCGACCGATTTGTCGGCGCGCTCGCGTTCGCGCCGGTCTTGCTCCCGAGCCTCTTTGCTGCGGCCAAAGCGGGCCCGGTTTTCGGCCGCTTGCCGCTCGGCTTCGGCGCCCTCGCGCTGTTTCCGGTACTTATTGAGATTGACGATCATCGCCTCTGCCTATCCGATTTGCGCGGCTTGATACCTGAGATGGCGCCGCTGATGAAGAGCGTGGCCGTTGCATCCAGCCCCGAGCGCGGCTGCTTGGGTAGTCAGACTTGTGTGTTCTCGCAATAAGCGGTCCTATGGCCGGACTCGGTGCCGGCAAAATTCACGATATTTGCCGGTTAACCCGGGAATTTGCCGGCTAGCGGACGGTGGCTTCGTCGGGTTCGAGCGCAAACAGCAATAGCGAGCGGCCGGTCACGCCGTAGGCTTCGCCGGTCGCAAATGTGCCCAGTTCGGCGTCCTCGTCGAGATTGGTGTCGATCAACAACGACCAGTTCGAACCGCCGGCGGTCTCCGGCAAGGTAAATTCGACAAGGTCGTGATAGGCGTTCAGCACCATCAGCAAGGTCGCGTCCTCGCCGCGGCGGCGAATGCCGGTCGGCTGGGCCCGCCCGTCCATCAGCATGCCAAAACATTCCATTGTCAGATCTCCCCATTCTTCCGGCTTCATCTCGTGACCACCGGCATTGATCCAGGTCACGTCCTTCACCCCGAGTTCCTCATTGTAGATCCCAGTCAGAAACCGGGTGCGGCGCAGGATCGGATATTTGTGCCGCAATGCCGTCAGCTTTTGCACAAAGCGGATCAGCGACTCTCCCTTTTCCGCAATGTCCCAATTGACCCAGCTGATCTCGTTGTCCTGGCAATAGGCGTTGTTGTTGCCGTTCTGGGTGCGGGCGAATTCGTCGCCGGCGAGCAGCATCGGCGTGCCTTGCGACAACAACAGCGTGCCGAGGATGTTGCGTATCTGCCGGGCGCGCAGTGCGTTCACCTCGGGGTCGTCGGTCGGGCCTTCGGCGCCGCAATTCCAGGATCGGTTGTCGGAACTGCCGTCGCGGTTGTCTTCGCCGTTCGCCTCGTTGTGCTTGTCGTTGTAGGAAACGAGGTCGTTGAGCGTAAACCCGTCATGCGCCGTGACGAAATTGACGCAAGCCCAGGGTTTGCGGCCGCGATGGTTGAACAAATCGCCCGAGGCGCATAGCCGCGGCGCCAGCGCGCGCGCCGGCGCTTTGCCGCGCCAGAAGTCGCGCACGACGTCGCGAAACTTGTCGTTCCACTCGGCCCATCCCGGCGGGAAGCCGCCGACCTGATAGCCGCCAGGCCCGCAATCCCACGGCTCGGCGATCAGCTTGACGCTGCGCAGCTCGGGGTCCTGGCAGGACGCCTTCAAAAACCCGCTCTGATGGTCGAAGCCGTTGACTTCGCGGGCGAGGATAGTCCCGAGATCAAATCGAAAACCGTCGACATGGGTTTCGCCCGCCCAGTAGCGCAGGCTGTCGGCGACCATCTGGATTACCCGCGTATGGCTGAGGTTCAGCGTGTTACCGGTGCCGGTGTCGTTGATGTAATAGCGCGGCTGATCGGGCAGCAGCCGGTAATAGGAGGCGTTGTCGATGCCCTTGAACGATAGGGTCGGGCCGCGTTCATTGCCTTCGGCAGTGTGGTTGTAGACGACATCGAGGATGACCTCGAGTCCGGCATCGTGCAGACGCGCCACCATTTCCTTGAATTCGCGTAAAGTCTGCTCGCGTTCATGCGCATAGCGCGGGTCGGGAGCAAAGAAGCCGATCGAGTTGTAGCCCCAATAATTGGTCAGGCCTTTGTCGAGCAGCAGGCTGTCATTGATAAAGGTATGGATCGGCAGCAGCTCGACCGAGGTGACGCCGAGCGATTTGATGTAATTGATGACCTTATCCGATAAACCTTTGTAGGTGCCGCGCCATTCCCCCGGCAGATTTCGGGTGGAGCTTGGTGTAGCCGCGCAGATGCATCTCGTAGATTATCGTATGCTCCCAAGGCACGGCGCGTCGGCTGGGCTCTCCGCGCCAATCGAAATCCGGATCGACGACGACGCATTTCGGCATGAAGGGCGCGCTGTCGCGCTCGTCGAAGGTGGTGTCGTCGCCGGTCTCGAGCTGGTAGCCGAACACCGCCGGATCCCATTTCAGATCGCCGAAATGCCCACGAGCATAAGGATCGAGCACGAGCTTGTTGGGATTGAAGCGATGCCCGTTCTCGGGCTCGTAGGGGCCGTGGACGCGGTAACCGTAAATCGTGCCGGGGCCGACGCCCGATACATAGCCGTGCCAGATCTCGTCGGTAAATTCGGGCAGCTCGATTCGTGCGATCTCGTCCGCTCCCGAATCGTCGAACAGGCAAAGCTCGACGCAGGTCGCATTCGCCGAAAACAGCGCGAAATTGACGCCGTCCCCGTCCCAAGTCGCACCCAAGGGATGCGGGAGGCCTTCTCGAATCAATCGTCTAAAATCTCTGCCCGCCATCATCCGTCCCTGTTTGCGTTCGATGTGATCATCGCATTCCTGTCTGCAAAACCTACTAAATAGCGCTGCTACGGGGACATCGCAGCCTCGCGCGCGGGGACGCCGTAGGCGAAAGAACAACATCGCCGATGGCGTTTTGGTTGCGGCGTTGTTGTCGCGCCTGCGCGGGCCTAACCGGTCCAGAAAGAGGCGGCGGTTGGCCCGGCGCCGGGCTTGCGCTAGAAACCCTTCGCCGTGGTTACCGCTTTGTTGCGCGCCGTCGCTGCGCTTTCGCTGCCGCCATTGCGCCGCGTCGTGGCGGTCGGTCTCGGCCTGTCACTGCTGACGTTCGCGATATTGTGGGCCGTGGTCGGCGCGATTCTCTACAACACTGTCTTTTTTACTTGGCGACCGCTCAATTGGGTTGTTGACCTGCTCGGTGGGTTCACCGTTTTGGCGCTGACTTGGCTACTGTTCCCGGCGGTCGTGACGCTGGCGATGAGCTTTTTCCTCGACCGTGTTGCCGCCGCCGTCGAAGCGTCCGATTATCCCAGTAAAGGCCCACCCCGGGGTCAGTCCTGGAGTGAAATCGCCATCGTGACGTGGCGGCTAACGGCCACCGACAATCCTGCTCAATCTGATGGCGTTGCCGCTCTACCTGCTGGCGCCTGGAATAAATCTCGTTCTCTTTTTGGCGCTGAACGGGTATCTTTTTGGTCGGGGGTACTACGAAGTGGTGGCACTGAGACGGCTCGACGCGGCGGCGGCGAAGAGACTGCGTCATCGCTTTGCCGGGCACATCTTTCTGAGCGGGATCGCGATCACCGGTATGTTCGCATTACCGCTCGTCAACCTTGTGGCGCCGGTAATCGCCACAGCCTTTATGGTGCATGTGTTCGAAGCGTTGCCGCGAGACGCGCCTGCGGCGCGGCCTGCGGGCTAGCCATCCCTGCAACAATTTCGAGCGGGTCCCGACCCATGTTCAGCCGCAAGCGAAGCGAGACAGAGGATCGTAAAATGGCAGAGTCGTCCGACGATCTGGGCATCCCGATGAAGCCCACCCGACCGGCTGTCGCACCAGCTACGGGTGCGCCGGTTCGGCCCCCGATCGATGCCGCCGCGAACATCCGATTTGGTACGGCCGAGCGATTCGCCGCGGCCGCTCGATCCGGTGCGTTTGGGCAATTCGGCGCGACGGCCCAGCGAGGTCGCCGAACAGCCGCGGCCGAACAGCGAAGCGCGTCGTCTCAGCGTCGGCCCGGAAATCACACTGTCGGGAGAGATCAACTCCTGCGACAAATTATTCATAGAGGGCAGCGTCGAGGCGAACCTGACTAATTGCCGCGATGTCGACATTGCCGAGGGCGGTTTGTTCAAGGGCTCCGCCTCGATCGAAGAGGCCGAGGTTCGCGGCCGCTTTGAGGGCAATCTCGTGGTTCGCAAGCGCCTCTTGATCAAGGCAACCGGCCGCGTCTCGGGAACGATCCGCTACGGTCAGATCGAAATCGAGTGTGGCGGCCAGATTTCCGGCGACATCCAGGCTCAGCCCGGCGGCGAAGCGGGCGGCGAGGTTACGCCGGACGTGACGCCCGTCCGCGTCGCGAGCTGACAACCTTCTTGGGCGGCTCCGCCGGCGGGCGTCGTCGGCGGGGTGGGGCTTCGGTCAAAGCTTTAGGATCGCCGGCGCTCGCACGTGCGGCGATCAGTTCGGCCGGGCCGGTCTTCGCGGGGTAGTGGCAAAGATCGGCGACCACACAGGTCGGGCAGTCGGGCTTCCGCGCCTTGCAGACATAACGCCCGTGCAGGATCAGCCAGTGATGGGCGTATTTTTTGTATTCTGGCGGGGTGCGCTTTTCGAGCGCCAGCTCGACCTCCAGCGGGGTTTTCCCCGGCGCCAGGCCGGTGCGGTTGCTAACCCGAAAAATGTGCGTGTCGACGGCAATCGTCGGCTCGCCAAAGGCGACATTCAGCACCACGCTTGCCGTTTTGCGGCCCACCCCCGGTAGGGTTTCGAGCGCGGCTCGGTCGCGCGGCACCTCGCCATGACGCTGATCGACGAGCATCCGGCTCAGCGCAATCACGTTCTTCGCCTTGGTCCGGAACAAGCCGATCGTCCGGATCATTTCGATTAGCCGCTCTTCGCCAAGCTCCAGCATCTTTTCCGGAGTGTCGGCGAGTGCAAACAATGGGCCTGTCGCCTTGTTGACGCCGACATCGGTTGCCTGCGCCGACAGTACGACCGCGATCAGCAGGGTAAAAGGATTGATGAATTCGAGTTCGGTCTGCGGGATCGGCCGGGTCTCGGCTAATCGCCGGTAGAATTCGCGAATCTCGCGTTTGGACATCAGGCGCATCGGGTGCGAGTTTAAGAGTGCGGCGCGCTCGCGGCAAACGGTGCGCACCGTCAGGCTTTACGCAACTTTGCCGACAGCATAGTGTTCGGCGAGCGATGGATCCATGTGCCGCATCCAGTTCCACGGCGCCGGCCGGCCGGTTTGGCTTCGAGCGCGTTCTGTTGCCGCACTGCAGCTTGCCATCACGGGGATTTCATTTGCTGATGCTCGGGCTGGGGCTGATCAGCCTCGGCGTTGGCATCGGTTTTGTGTCGATTGGTGCTTGGCCAGTCACCGGTTTTTTCGGGCTTGACGTCGCTCTGGTCTATATAGCGTTCCGGATCACTTACCGTCGTGCCCGGCGCCGAGAGATCCTCCGCCTTGCGGGCGATGCGTTTACCGTCGAGCGCGTCAGCGCCCACGGAAACCGCCGCGTATGGCAGTTCCAGCCGTTCTGGCTGCGCGTCGTGCTCGAGGAGCGCGACGCCGAGTCGAACCGCCTGTATGTCGCCTCGCACGGCCGCTTCCTGGCGATCGGCGATTTTCTGGCGCCGGCTGCCCGTCGCGAGCTCGCCGCGACGATCCGTGAAGCCTTGGCGCGCTGGCGAGCGGCGATCGGCCCGGACCCGCTGGGCTGAACCCTGCTGCGGCTGAGTTCTGCTGGCGCTGAGTTCTGCTGGCGCTGAGTTCTGCCCGCACTAGCGGGTTCAGAGACCCAGAACCTCCTTTAGCCCATAGAGCCCCGGCGGCCGGCCGACCACCCAGCGAGCGGCCCGGACCGCCCCCTTCGCATAGATCGCTCGGGTCGTCGCCCGATGGATCAGTTCGAGGCGCTCGCCGGCGCCGGCAAAAACCACATGGTGGTCGCCGGTAACATCGCCGCCGCGCAGTGCGGCAAAGCCGATATCGCCTGGCCTTCGCGGCCCGGTAATCCCGTCGCGGGCACGCTGCTCGACCTGTTCGAGGACAACCTCCCGGCCGGCGGCGGCGGCCTGCCCGAGCGCCAACGCCGTCCCGGACGGTGCGTCGATCTTGCCGCGATGGTGCATCTCCATAATTTCGATATCCCAGTCGGGACCGAGGCGGCGCGCCACCTCCTCGACGACACTCAGCAGCACGTTGATGCCAAGGCTCATGTTCGGCGCCCACACGATTGGTATATTGCGCGCTGCCTCGCGCACCGCGTCGCCTTGCTCGGGCGACAGCCCGGTGGTGCCGATGACCATCGCCTTGCCCAGTTTCGCGGCGAGGGCGGCATGCTCAACCGTTGCCTGGGGCGATGTGAATTCAAGGACGACATCACTGTCGCGCATCAGCTTGTCGACCATCTCACTGATCGGGACGCCGATGCGTCCGAGGCCGGCCAATTCGCCGATATCCTGATTGACATAGCCGCTGCCCGGCGCCTCGCTGCCGCCGGCGACGGTGCAGCCTTCGGTCGCCGCGATTTCGGCGACCAGCATTCTCCCCATCCGGCCGCCGCAGCCGACGACGCCGATCTTGGTCTTCGCCATGCGTTGCCTCCCGCGCTTTAACGACGAACGGTTACCGATTGGCCGGCAAAACACAAGTGATCGGCGCGGAACACGTCAATTCGCGAAGTGCAGGGCGGCCTTTCAATCGGGATCGAAGCGGTCGCGATAATCGAGGCGCAGGGCCGGGTTCTGCTCCTCCTTAACCAGGAAACAGCTGCCGACGACCAAAACGTCTATCTCGGTGCCCATAAAACAGCGGAACGCGTCTTCGGGCGTACAGACGATCGGTTCCCCGCGGACATTAAAGCTGGTGTTGACCAGCACCGGGCAGCCGGTCAGGGCTTTGAACCGGCTGATCAAGGCGTGATAGCGCGGGTTGGTTTCCCGGTGGACGGTCTGGATGCGCGCCGAATAATCGACATGCGTGACCGCCGGGATATGCGAGCGCGGCACATTCAGCTTGTCGATCCCGAACAGACACCGCTCGCCCTCGCTCATCGCGCGCCGGCGTTGCTCCACCACATCGGCCACGAACAGCATGTACGGGCTGTCGCCGTCGAGTTCGAACCACTCGGCGACATCTTCGCGCAGCACCGATGGGGCGAATGGCCGAAAGCTTTCGCGGTACTTGACCTTGAGATTGAGGGTGCGCTGCATCGTCGGGCTGCGTGCGTCTGCGAGGATCGAGCGCGCCCCGAGCGCCCGCGGACCGAATTCCATACGGCCCTGGAACCACCCAACCGCCTTTTCGTCGGCAAGTGCGCCCGCGGTGCGGTCGATAATCTGAGCATCGCTCAGTTCGGTGAAAGCCGCACCGGCCGCGGTCAGTCGGGCCCGGATCTGCTGACCGTCAAAGCCCGGGCCGAGAAATGCGCCGGACATGCCGTCGATCTCGTTCGAAGAATATCGCGGGCGATCGAGTTCCAGGTGGTACGCAGCGAGCGCCGCGCCGAGGGAGCCGCCGGCATCGCCGGCCGCGGGTTGAACCCAGATATGGTCGAATTTGCCATCGCGCAGAACTTTGCCGTTAGCGACGCAATTGAGCGCGACACCGCCGGCAAGGCACAGATTGCGCGCGCCGGTTTCCGCCGCCAGTGCGCGCGTCAGCCGCAGGATCACCTCTTCGGTGACGTTCTGAATTGAAGCGGCGAGGTCCATATGGACCGGCTCGATCCATTCTTCGGGACGTCGCGGCGCCACCCCAAACAAGCCCGCAAAGCGCTCGTTTGTCATTCGCAGGCCGGTGCAGTAGTCGAAATAATCCTGATTGAGCTGGAAGCTGCCGTCCGCCTTCAGATCGATAAGGTGGTCGAGAATGGTCTGTGCGAACCTTGGCTCGCCATAGGGAGCAAGCCCCATCACTTTGTATTCGCCGGAATTGACCCGGAAGCCGGTGTGGTCGGTAAAAGCCGAGTACAAGAGGCCGAGCGAATGCGGGAAATGGATCTCCTTCAGCATGGTGAGCCGATTGCCGGCGCCGAGTGCTGCCGAAGTCGTCGCCCACTCACCGACGCCATCCATCGTCAGGATCACCGCGTCGTCGAAAGGCGACGGATAGAATGCCGACGCTGCGTGGCTTAGATGGTGCTCCGAAAACAACAGCCGACTTTCCCAGTCGAAACCGGGCTCAGCCGTCTTGAGCTTTTTGACCAGCTCCCGCTTTTGAAACAGCTTGTCGCTCAGCCACAATGGCATCGCCTCGCGAAACGAGCGAAAGCCGCGTGGAGCAAAGGCGAGATAGGTTTCGATCAGGCGACTGAATTTCAGCAATGGTTTGTCGTAAAACGCGACGTAATCGATATCTTGCAGCGCTGCACCGGCTTCCGTCAGGCAATAGGCGATGGCACTGGCGGGATAGCTGCTATCGTATTTCTTTCGAGTGAAGCGCTCTTCCTGTGCCGCGGCGACGATGCGGCCATCCTCGACCAACGCTGCCGCGCTGTCGTGATAGAAGGCCGAAACACCGAGAATGCGCATCGCTCGCTTCGGCGTCAGGTCTGTCGCGTCATTGCGGTTGGCCGTTCGGCAGTGGCGGAACGCAAAATCCAATAGCTGGCGCGCCCGTGGTTGCGGCGGAGGCGCAAGCGGTCTCGGCCGGCGAGCCGCATGACAATGCCGACGGGCGCCACCAGCCCGAAAAACAGCGCCGCCGTGGCGAGCGAAGTCAGCAACTTCGCGCTGGCTCGCGCCGGGCTGCTGCAAATAGAGGCGGCTTCATTCTCGTCCAATGTGAGCGTTCACTGTTCAGGCAAATACGAGCGCGACAGCAGATCGTCGAGCAAAAACGGGCAGGTCGGCGGGAACGTCTCGTCCGCGAGGCCGGTCTCGGCAATCGCTCGGGCACGCGCGATCGAATAGGCCGGTCCCAACATTCCACCGGCGAGCGGCCTGAGGCTTGGCAACTCGGCGAAGAGGTTTTCGATCTGCAGTCGCTGTTCTTCGATGGTCGCGGACCAGCTGCGCGAACGAACTCCCGGCTGGTGGCGCCATTTCAGCAAATGCATGGTCAGCACGACGAGGCGGCTTTGCAATTCCCGCCGATCGCTGCGCCCCATGCTTTCGATCTCCTCGGCAATGTTGGCGGCATCGATCACCGACAAGTCGCCGCCGCGCAACAGCCGCGCCTGCTCGATCGTCCACGCATAAAAATCCGTTTCATAATCCGCGGCATTTCTCTCCATCGGCAGCCTCCAACACCTCGCGCTGCGGCTAAGGCTCCGGCAGGAAATCGCGCGCCAGAACTTCGTCGAGCGAAAACGGGCATTCGGCGGGAAATTCGGTCTCGGCGATCCCGGTCTCCTCCGCGGCATCCTCACGCGCATCGCGGTAAGCCTCGGGAAGGCACTCGTTCGTGAAAGGCCGAAGACTCGGGGAATCATCAAGGACTAGCTCAATTTGGCGACGCTGCTCGCGGATAGTCCCCGACCAACTTGTCGAGCGGCGTTCACGCTGCTGGCGCCATTTCAGAAGATGCATCAGCAGTACAGTCAGCCTGCTTCTGAGTTCGCGTCGATCGCTGCGCCCCAAGCTCTCGATCTCCTCGGCGATGTTGCTCACATCGATCGCGGAGACATCGCCGCCGCGCAGAAGCCGCGCCTGCTCTACTGTCCAGGCGTAGAAATCTTCCTCGTAATCGATCGCATTCCGGCTCACTGCCGCACCTCTGATCTCGGCTGGTTTCACTCTAGCATATTTAGGAAGGCCAGGGCGCCTCGCCGGGCGCTTGAGACGCCGGCCAAAACTGGGCAGTGTGGGGCTCGGTCGAACTCGCCAACGCGATCAGGAGGGGATGATGAAAGTCGGTTTTATCGGGCTCGGCATTATGGGGCACCCGATGGCCCTCAATCTGATCAAGGCCGGGCACGAACTCTTCGTCTTTGGAAAGCGGCGACTGCCGGCGGATGTGCGCGAGGCGGGGGTCACAGCCTGCGGCACTCTGAAGGAAATCGCCGAGCGCTCCGAGGTCATCATTCTGATGGTGCCCGATACGCCCGACGTAAAGAGCGTGCTGTTCGATCCAGGTGGTGTCGCCGAGGGACTGTCGCCGGGAAAAATCGTCGTCGATATGAGCTCGATCTCGCCGATCGAGACCAAGGAATTCGCCGCTGAGATCGCCAAAAAGGGCTGCGGTTATGTCGATGCGCCGGTCTCCGGCGGCGAAGTCGGCGCCAAGGCGGCGTCATTGACGATCATGGTCGGGGGCTCGGAGTCCGACTTCAACAAGGTCAAGCCCCTATTCGACCTGATGGGGAAGAACATCACTTTGGTTGGCGAGGTTGGCGCTGGTCAGACCACAAAGGTCGCAAACCAGATTATTGTCGCACTGACGATCGAGGCGGTCGGTGAGGCATTGCTGTTCGCCTCGCGTGCCGGCGCCGACCCGGCCAAGGTGCGGCAAGCGCTGATGGGCGGGTTCGCCTCCTCGCGCATTCTCGAAGTTCACGGCGAGCGGATGATCAAGCGCACCTTTGATCCAGGTTTCCGGATCGAACTGCATCAAAAGGATTTGAACATCGCATTGCAGGGTGCACGCGCGCTGAACCTGTCATTGCCCAATACCGCGACGACCCAGGAGCTATTCAATGCCGCGGCTGCCCTTGGCGGCAAGGGATGGGACCACTCCGGGCTGGTCCGCGTGCTCGAACATCTCGCGCAGCACGAGGTTGCAAAGGGCTGAGCGCGGCGCCCGCGGTCATTAGCTGCGGCCGTAGCTGTCTTCGAAACGAATGATGTCGTCCTCGCCGAGATAGCTCCCCGACTGGACCTCGATCAGATGCAGCGGGATCTTGCCGGGGTTTTCGAGCCGGTGCGCCGTGCCGAGCGGAATATAGGTCGACTGATCTTCAGTCAGCATTAGCTCCTCGTCGCCGCGGCGGATCTTGGCCGTGCCTTGGACAACGATCCAATGCTCGGCGCGGTGATGATGCATCTGCAGTGACAGCCTTCCGCCGGGTTTGACCGTGATGTGCTTGACCTGGACCCGATGGCCATTGTGCAACGAGCGGTAGGTGCCCCAAGGCCGATGCACCGTCGGCAACGCATCCGCCTCGTCGCGCCGCTCGGCGGTGAGACGGGCGACCAGCCGCCGCACTTCTTGCGTCCGGTTGCGCGGTGCCAGCATCAGCGCATCGCCGGTGGCGACCACGACCAGGTCCTCGATGCCGATCGCGGCGACAAGCCCGGCCTCCGAGCGCAAATAGCAATTGCGGGTGTCCTCGGCGATGACATTGCCGGCGATTGCATTGCCGGCCGCGTCCTTGTCGCTGATTTCCCACAACGCATCCCACGAGCCGACGTCGCTCCACGCCATCGCGACCGGGACGACTGCGGCCCGCGAGGTATGCTCCATGACGGCATAATCGATCGAATCGGCGGGGCAATTCTCGAATGCCGCCTTGTCAAGGCGAATGAAATCATCGTCACGTCGCGCGTCGGCAAGAGCGCTTCGACACGCGCCGACGATATCCGGCCGCATACCCTCCAATTCGTCGAGGAACAGCGCTGCCGAGAACAGGAACATGCCTCCATTCCAGAAATGCTCGCCCGAAGCGACAAAATGCTCCGCCGCATCCAGAGCCGGCTTTTCGACGAATTCGGCCACCCGAAACACGCCGGTGATCCCATCGACAGGGGCGCCGCGCCGGATATAACCATAACCGGTTTCGGGACGCTCCGGGGTGATGCCAAACGTCGCCAGGGCGCCGGCACGGGCGGCGGCCTCAGCGCGGTCGATCGCTGCGGCAAAAGCAGTCTCGTCGCCGATGATGTGATCTGACGGCAGCAGCAGCATCAGGGCCTCGGGCTCGCTCTCGGCCAGTATCAATGCGGCGATGCAGGCGGCGGGGGCGGTGTTGCGTCCGACGGGTTCGAGCAACAGTGCCCGCGATCGCGCTCTCGCCTCGCGCAACTGCTCGGCGACAATAAACCGGTGCTCTTCGTTAGCGACGAGGAGCGGTGCAGCGAAACGGCTCGGGTCGGCGACGCGCCGCACAGTCTGCTGCAGCAGGCTGTCATCGCCGAGCAGCCGCAACAGCTGCTTGGGATAAAGAGTACGCGACATAGGCCACAATCGCGTCCCAGACCCGCCGGACAGAATGACCGGGTAAATCATTGGCTCTTCCCTCTCGCTCAGCCGCGAGCCCAACGCCGAATGGGCCATCAAGTTAGCTGTTTTTCAACCAGGCGAAAACGACGCGAATTGAGGCAGATGACGTGGTTGCGTTGCTCGCGCCAATGTCAGAATTGTGCAGTGTGATCGACAAATTTTCGTCACCTATTAGTAGCGGTCGGATACCGGCGCGATTCCGTACTGACGGCATCGGGGCAAGCGTTGAGCCGGCTGCATCGGAGACCTGCGCAGATCAACCTAGGTTGCCGCTTGAAAATGTACCTAAAGTTACGGTGCCACACGATCTTGTTTCTCCCGGGTCCAACCTGACTGGAGGTCCGCGTTATGCAATACCAGCGAATTTCGGCCGATTGTCACCTCGACATGCTCTGGCTGCCGCCCGATCTGTTCACCTCGAACGCCTCAAGCAAACTCAGGGACCTGATGCCCTACGTCACCAAGCAGGCGGATGGCACTGAACGGTGGACCGACAATAACGGCGCTGAGTACGGGCTTTGTGGCGGCGTCGGCGCCACCGGCACGCCGTGGGTCCCGGGCAAGCAGCTGCGCGCCGACAAGATGGCCGAGGCCGGGCTCTATGACGACTATTTTAAAAAGGGCATGCGGCGGCCAGGCGATCCGCATCTGCGGGTCAAGGACATGGACCGCGACGGCGTCGACGCCGAGGTAATCTATGGCATCCTGGCCGCCTGCGCTAAGATGAAGGACCCGGAAGCGGCCGATGAGATGCTGCACATCTATAACGATTTCATGCACAATTTCAGCAGCTACTATCCCGACCGTATGATCGGCTTGGCCTGTCTGCCCTACAACAACATCGAGGGTGCCGCACGGGAAGTCCGCCGGGTTGCCAAGTTGGGCATGAAGGGCGTCGAACTCTCCTGCTCCTGGCACATGACGCCGATGTGGCACCCGATGTGGGATCCTCTGTGGGAGGCGGTCAACGAGACGCAGCTGCCGCTGCATTTCCACACCTTCCCGGCGACCGACCCCGAATTGCGCAAATCCCTAGACCCGGCCATCGCCCGCCGGATGACCTATAGCGGGCTGTGCCGGTTTCAGATGACGCTGGCGACGATCCTGACCGACCTGATGGGTGCCGCGGTGTTCGAGCGCTTCCCGAACATTCGCGTCGTCTTTGGCGAGAGCGGCATCGGCTGGATACCCTATGTGATCGACCGCATGGATTTCGAATACAAGGACCAGTACCAGGACCTCAAGCTTAAGAAATTGCCAAGCGAGTACTGGCGCAACCAGTGCCGCGCGACGTTTCAGTACGACCGCATCGGCACCAAGCTGATCGAGGATATGGGCATCGAAACCCTGATGTGGGGCTCGGACTTCCCGCATCCGGACGGCGTCTGGCCGGAGTCGAAGAAGTACATCGACGAGCAGTTCGCGAATCTGCCTGCCGAGGTCACTTACAAAATGACCTGCGAAAACGCGGGCAAATTCTACGGGCTGATGAACTGACCCGAGGCCGGCTGCCGGTTTCGGCCCCACCTGTTGTGGTCGGAACCGGAAGCACCGGTGTGAACTAGGGCGGCTTCGAGCCGCCCTTTTCTTATCACAGAATCGCAGCAGTGATTGCCACCGGCACCGATTGTAGATTTAGGGCAAGCACAGCCCCTCGATGAGCTGAGCCGCCTCGCCGACGTCAAACAGTCGTCATAAAGAAGAAAATGGCCCCGGACATGCCGGGGCCAAGTTTGAACAGGGAGGCTTCACGTCTGGGAGACGTAAGGATCCGAAGACCCTCTTCCCGAGCAGAACTCGGGAACCGTTACTCGCGGTAATGACCGCGAAACCATTTGCGATGTGCCCATCGCGTGTTCAGAAGATGCCCTTTTCGGCCGACGACTACCACCGGGAATTTCGTCTGGCACGTCTGCAAAAACCGCAATCCTCTGAAAAACCGAGAAACCATTTCGTCAGTTGTCGAATTCTTTTCATTAGCTGGTCCGGCTCTCGGCCACTTTTCGCAGCAGAAAATCGCGGAACACGCTGATTCGCTTGGAAGCGCGCAATTCCTCGGGGTACACGAAATAAGCCTCGATCGGCGGCCCGATCAGTTCCGGCAACACCCGAATTAGGTCGGTGTGTTCAACGGCGATGAAATCTGACAGCGCGGCGATGCCAAGACCGCTCAGCACCGCGCGCAACATCGCGTAAAAATTATTGACCGCGAGTATCGGCTTGCGCTCCTGCCCCGGGTTCGCTCCCGCATCGAGCAACCAATTGACATTTTGCACTGGCGGCCGCGCGTCCTCGCCGTAGACGATCAGGCGGTGTTTGTCGAGATCCTCCGGCTGCTGCGGCATCCCGTGTTTCTTGATGTAATCGGGGGCGGCGTAGACGTGGGTCGGTACGCTCAACAAATGCCGCTGGATCAGATCGGGTTGACGCGGCGGCGACATGCGAATTGCCACGTCGGCCTCGCGCATCGACAAATCGAGCTCGGTATCGTCGATCACCATCGTGACTTGGATGTCGGGGTAGAGATCGAGAAAGTCGCGGATCCTCGGGGTCAACCAGCTCGAGCCAAACGCGACGGTAGTCGTGATCTTCAGTGGTCCCTTGGGCCGGTCCTTCGATTCGGAGATCAGACCCTCAGCCATCGACAGCTTCGCAAAGACCTCGCGTGCCGTGCGGAACAACAGCTCGCCCTGCTCGGTAAGAATTAGGCCGCGGGCGTGACGGTGAAACAGCGGAACGCTGAGGCTTTCCTCTAATGCGCTGATCTGCCGACTGACCGCGGACTGGCTAAGGTTCAGCGATTTGCCCGCATGGGTAAAGCTGCCCGCCTCCGCGACAGCGTGAAACACCCGTAATTTGTCCCAGTCCATTCCTACTCCCCAAACAGCCGGGTCGGAGCAACGAGCGCCCGCTACTCGGCTGCGTGCATTGTCGCGGCTTCCTCCTGCGCAGCGAGAAATTTTTCGGCTTCGAGTGCCGCCATGCAACCCATCCCGGCGGCGGTCACCGCCTGGCGAAACACCTTGTCCCTGACATCGCCGGCGGCAAACACCCCCGGGATATTGGTCTCGGTCGAATCGGGCCGGGTGATGATATAACCCTCCGCGTCGAGTCGAAGCTGCCCTGCAGCAAGAGCGGTTACCGGCGTATGCCCGATGGCTATGAAGACGCCATCACAAGGAATCTCGAATAGTCGGCCGACACGTACATCGCGCAGCCGCACCCCGGTCACCCGCGGCGGCTCCGGTTCGCCAAGGATCTCGTCGACCACGGCGTCCCAAATGATGTCGATCTTCGGGTTGCGAAACAGCCGGTCCTGCAGGATCTTTTCCGCCCGCAGCGCATTGCGGCGATGAACCAGGGTCACCCGGCGCGCGTGATTGGTCAGATAGAGCGCCTCTTCGACGGCGGTGTTGCCGCCGCCGACAACGACGACATCCTTGCCGCGGAAAAAGAAACCATCACAGGTGGCGCAAGCCGAGACGCCAAAGCCGCGAAAGATCTCCTCGCTCGGCAGGCCGAGCCAGCGCGCCTGCGCGCCGGTGGCAATGATTACAGACTCGCCGACATAAACGTCGCCCGAATCACCGGTGGCGACAAACGGCGTTTGTCTCAGATCGAGCGTCTCGATAAGGTCGAGAATAACCCGCGTGCCAACATGTTCGGCCTGCTGCTGCATCTGCTCCATCAGCCACGGGCCCTGAATGACCTCGGCGAAGCCCGGGTAATTTTCGACATCCGTCGTGATCGTCAATTGGCCGCCCGGCTGCAACCCGGTGACGAGCAGCGGTTCGAGGTTGGCGCGCGCCGCGTAGATGGCTGCGGTATAGCCGGCCGGTCCAGCGCCAATAATAAGGACTTTGCTGTGGTAGCGTTCGGACATCGCGGCTCCCGTCGGTTCGACGCTTACTACATTATTTCACCGTGCAGCAACTTTAAGGTGTCGGAGTCGCTAAAAGCCGAACATGTGATCAAGGCTGAAGGCGCCGTCAGCTCCCAGCAGCCCGTGATAGCCAAAAAGGCGGCAGGTCGTATCGCGGATCACCGCATAAGCCTTGTTGCCGGCGCGGGCGCGCGTCACGCTGTCGAACAGGGTGTGGTATCGCCATAGCCGAGAACCGGAACACGGGATTGCCAAATTCTGGCGAGCCACCTCAGTCCCGCCGCCGTCGCAAAGAATGATGTCGGTAGCACTACGTGGCCGCCACGGGCGCGAGACGGGATAGATCAGCTGGCACAAGGTGTCATAGCTATCCTCACCGAGGCGCAGAAATAGCCGGGTCGAAAGCCCTGGCGGCCGACCATTGTAGGATTGCGGTTCGTCGCGGTAAGTCAGGATCGTGTTGAAGACGTGCGCGCCAAAGCTAGTCTCGGCGGTATGGTCGAAATCGCGGCGGTGATATCTAAAGATCGCGTGCAGCCAGCCATCGGCCTCGTCGCCCACGGTAAAGTCGTAAACCAGCTCGACATGGCCATAACCATCGCCGAGCGCCTCGATCCCGGGCGCGCGATCAAGATCGAGTGTGGTGGCGTGGTCCCGCGGCAAGCGGCCGAATGGGTGGCGCAGGACCTCGTTCCCATCGGCGTCGTACACGATCGCGGCGATCGGCAATTCGGTCTGTCGGGTCGCCATCGGCGTCGGCAGCACCTCGGTCCGGCATAGCCTTAGCGGCAATACCGGTGCCGGTAGCAGATAGCCCTTGCCGAGTAAACTCGTCAGGTGCGCGAGGTGCGGATCGGGTTTGAGATCGTCGCGCTCGACATTGACATGGGCGATCCGGCGGCGATTTCGGCCGACGATCTCGTAGCGCGGCCGCACCATGTGTTTGCCGGCGCGCAGTTCGAGCTGGGCCGGCCAAGCAATTTCGGGCAGAAGCTCGCCGACATCGACGGCGCGCGTGGCGAAAGGCGCCACTGGCTCGCAGAGCGATGCCATCGCATCATCCCCCATTCGGTTGAGACCGATGGCCCCCGCCGGAATCGGCACCGGATGACTGTTCTGGATCCAGAGGACGACCTGCTCGCCGGGGGCCGGCGCCGGCAGGCCGGCATAGCGGTCGGCGGGCCAGGCATTGGCGTCATGGGTTGCCGACAGCGATCGGTCGCCGGCCGCCGCGGGTTCGCCACTGTCCTCGCCAAAAGTGTCGAGCGCGTATTTGACGACATCGTGGCCGGCCGCCCCGACAATGTGCAGGAACAGCTGACCGACGAATTCCAGTAAGCCAAAGCGCGCCCGAATCTCGCGGCTGTCGAACACGATGCTGCCGGCTGCCGGCCCGCAGCTTTCGCACCATTCGGCCAATATTTCCCCGCTCTCGCCAAACAAAGTCAGCCAGCATGTCACGGCCTGACTGCCGTAGCCCGACCAGTAATTCGTTGTTGTCAGCCGGGTGTGCAGTCGGTCGCTGTCGCGAAAAAACGCAAAGTTGGTCGCAAAGTTGAGCGGGTCGAGATAGGCATGGCGTTTCGTCAATCGAGCGGCGGGGATCCGCATCGCGTCGAGGCTAAAGATCTGCGCGCCCTCGGGGAGAAACGGCTGAAGGTGGGCGGTCAATCGCTCCGCGTCGAAAGCCGCGACAAACACCGAGCGCGCGCTCGAATCGGCGAGTTCACTGATCGGCGCGGCCGGGCGTCCGAGAATGCGGCTGCCCAACCGCTCGATGCGCTGGACAAAGATTCCGGCGATGTCGACGCCGTTCAACCCAAACAGCTCGGCGAAGGGTTCGATGGCGCCGGTCGGATCGCAAATCGCGACAGGTGAGTTGTCGGCCAAAGCCCGGAGCAGCTTTTTCGCCGGCCGCGCCGCACTCGGATGGGTCAGCGCCTTATAGAGGGTGTTCCCTCCGGTGGCGTTATTGAACGTCTCGATCCGCAGTACCATCCCGAGGCGATACTACACGCGTTGTGACCGGAGCAAGCGGGGGGTTGCGCTTAGCGCCGGCGCGCGCCCGGCGGTTCAGCGAGATATCGCGAAAGCGCCGGCAAGGCCATGGCGCGTGGCCGTTAAATCCAGTCACCCCGCGAGCCGCGGCCGTCAAGTCGATACCCCAACGCGCAAACAGCCAAACCACGCCTCGGGTGGTCAGCACCGCGACAAATGCCCCGGCGATCACGTCGCTTGGGTAATGCGCGCCGACGACGATTCGGCACATCGCCACGATCGCTGCGGCGAGGATGTAGAACAACAGGTGTTGCGGCCACAGCCACCAAAGAGCCGTCATCAGAGCGACGATCGTGGCGGTATGACCGGACGGAAACGACCAATGGTCGGGCCGCCAAGCGAGCCCGGTAAACCCATAAAGGTCACCGCCGAACAGCAGCTTTGGCCGCATCCGACCAAGACCGATCTTGACGATGTCAGCCGCCAATCCCGCCACCGCAATCGCCGCGAACAGAAAGGCTGGGATCGCCGAAAAGGCGCGAAGCGCCGCGGCCGACCCACGCAGCCGCGGCAGCTCGCCGCCCCAATGCAGGCTTACAAAAGCGAGACCGAACAGGACGAGCCATCCCCAGGCCTCACCGAGCTTTCCGATCATTGCGAACAGTGCGCGCAAATCGGGGCTTTCGGCGTGCAGGTACAGCGCAACCGGTTGGTCGACAAAGGCCATCGAAAACATCACCAGGATAGTTGTCGCTATTCCGGCGGCGGCGAATCTTGCCATTTCCGAGCCCGACACGCGCGACCCTGCGGACGCGATGCCACGGCCGGCCAGCCGATAGCCGCGGACGGAGAGAGGAGCCGCCAACGCGTCCTTCTCGACGATCAACCAATGCAAAATGGCTGTCGTGCCGAACACCAGCAGCCCGGCCCAGACGACATCCGATAGAAAATGGCCGCCCTGGGCAACTCGCACGAGCCCAATCACGCCGCCAAACCCGAGCGCTGCTGCGATCCCGCGCAGCCGCGTCGCCCCCGGAGGCAGCAAAAAGGCGAATGCGACGAGCGAAAAACCGAGTGCCGCATGACCCGAAACAAACGAGCAGTTCCGCGGGCACTGCGCCGCGGGCAATGGCGCCGGCGTGAAGTGTCGGGTGCCACCGAACGCCTCGATCTGCGTTGGTCTCGCGCGACCCCAATGATCCTTTAACAACGTATTGGCGATGAGCCCCGGACCCAACGCAACCGACAACGCGACAAACAGCAACGCCTTCCGATCGAACCGCCACAACGGCCGCTCCATCAGAATGAGCCAGGCTCCAGCCACCACCAAAACCACAATGACCGCCCAGGTGATCCACGGAACGGCGTGGTAGATCAAAGCCAACGGCGCCCAATCGCGCAGCACAAACCCTTGATGTGGCCAATAAAACCAGCCGCTGATTAATAGGTCGATTTGCGGCACGAGGAAAAACGCCAACACCGTCGCGGCGACCAATCCACCGTAGATAAACGCCCGCTTCATGCGCGCTGCTGCTCTTCAATCCGGTCCAGCACCAGCGCCCGCACGGTTGCACCCGCGCGCGCGGTATCGTCCGGAATAGAATAAGACCAAGCCTCAATGCTTCCGGCAAACGGTCGGGTGATCCCGGCGTGCTGCATTAGCTGATGAAAGCGGGCAAATTTGGTGCTGCCGCCATCGAGCGCGAGAATGTGCACGGGTCTGCCGGTCGCCGCCGCCTCGCTGATCATCGACACCGAATCGGCGGTTACCAGAACCGCGTCAGCGAGAGCCAGATAGGCGAAATAGGGGTTATCGCCGGCGCCATCCCAGATCGCCGCCGGCAACCCGGCGAGCCGGTCTTGCACCAGTTTGCACCCCTCCTCGCCGGTCCGCCGTGATGGCGTCACCAAGGCCGAGCCTCCCGTCGCGCGCAATATCCTTGCGATTTCGTCGGCGATTTCGCCAAGCCGGGGCAAAGTCAGGCGGTAGGCCTTGTTGCTGCCTCCGAGCAACACCGCCAGAATCGGTCGTGGCATGGCGGCAAGCGCTGGAAAGCGGCGGCGCTCGGCGGCAAGCCGCGCTGGCGTGACGCGGTGCATGGCACCCCGGCTGACGATTACCTGCGGCCCGCGCAGGCGGTCGTGCTCGGGGACGACGAGCAGGTCGAACTCGGTACGTCTGACACGTGGGTCTTGAACCTGCGCCAGCACGGTACGACCACCGCTGGCGCGCCGAATCGTCAAGGCCGGGATGACCGTGTTTCGGCCGCAGCCGATGACGAGATCGGGCCAAGGCGGACCAAGCCGGACCTTTTCCTGCGCGACGGTGCCCAAGGACAACGGCCAGAGCTGCGGCGGCAGGCCGCGCCATGGCCAGCCAATATCGAGCGGTTTCTCGACAAAATCGAAGCCGGTGGCCTCCGCCAGCCCGATCGCCTGGCTTCTCATGCCGGCCTTCCCGTCATGCAGCACCCAGACCAGCGGCGACGGCGGATGCGCCGCCGAATACCGCGACGGGGTGGCGGGCGAGGATAATGACGACATCAGGTCCGTCTACGAAACCGCCGCCCTTACGACCTGGGTGCGGATAGCGCTATACGATCCAACGTCTGGGTCAGCACAGCTTGCGATTGGTCATGCGTTCGAGTGTCCGAACCGGGGAGCTGGCCGGATCGGCCATCGCCGCGACATCAAGGTAAAAAGTCTGCTCGAGCGCGTGTTGACCGGCAAGCGCGGCGTGGACGACCTGATCGGTAAAACACAGCCAACTCGATCCTGACGGAAAGGCAATCTCTTCGAAAGACGCGCTCGCCTGGTATGCCGTATCGCGCTTGGCGCTGTCGTGGAGACCGAGCATCAGCTGGTCGTAGACGCTGCGTTGGCCTCGGGTAACGCCGATAGCAGCCAGCAGCCAGGCGAAAGTGGCGGCGGGCCGGCCGAGTGTCGGCAAGAACCGTTTGGCGAAACCTTCGAATGGCTCGCCGACATGCCAAATTCGTGGCTTGCCGCCCGGATCGATATTCGAGAAAAGTCGCAGGATGCGGCGTCCCCGAGTGGGGGTCGACGGAAACGCGTCCACGTGCAGAAGCTTGTCGTCCTTCAGAGCTGAATACTCGCGGCCAGCGATTTCGACCGGCCGGTAGCTCGCCCGGCCGCGCTCGATCTTACCCGCATAGCGAGGAAACAAATCGATCAGGAGGCGTTCCGCGGCGTTGGAAAACGTCTCCACCATGTTTTGGAGCCGCGATCGGTCTTGGTCGGCGGCATTCGTCCCCTTCAGAACGCCGGTCGTTGGATTGTAGCTGATATTTTTCGCTTTATTATCGCCCACCCGAGAGGCAGACGAACTCGGTGAAATTCTGCTCTAGTACGAACGCTAAGTTAGGAAAATATAATACTTTGCTGTTCTCCAAAGAACGCAAGGCAGAGCTTTGCTGGGCGTCCTCAAAGGGCCCTTGCCAATTTTCTATTGCAATTGTCTCTAACAAAAAGGATCTCGCCAGGGGTTTTCCGAGCCGAGACAAGGTCGCGACCCTCAATGCGGAATTTGGGGCATCTTAGCGTGACCGGCGGAGAAATCCACAGGCGTTCGCGCGGCGGTTAGTCACCGCCTTCACAGCGACGACGCAATAAAATTGCGCGATTCGATCGGCGTTTCTATGATCCCGCGATCTGGAGGGGCGCATTGGATGCGACGGATCAAACTCGACCCTATCGACCGGCGAATCCTGCAGAGTTTGCAGGCCGAGGGGCGCATCACCAATGTCGAACTGGCGCGGCGTGCGGGCATATCGGCACCGCCTTGCCTGCGCCGCGTCCGCGCTCTCGAAGAAGCAGGAATCATTCGCGGATACCATGCCGATCTGGCGCCCGAGGCGCTGGGTTACGGTGTGACCGTGTTTGCTCAAGTCGGATTGACGAGCCAGGCGGAGGCCGACCTAAAGGCGTTTGAACAGTTGATCGCGACTTGGCCCGAAGTCCGCGAAGCACATATGCTGACAGGCGAAACCGACTTCCTGCTCAAGATCGTGGCCGCCGATTGGGACAGTTATCAGCGCTTCCTAAGCGCCAAATTGACCTCCGCGCCAAATGTCAGCCATGTGAAGTCGGCACTGACGTTGCGCGTATCGAAGGACGAGCCGGGCATCCCGATCAGTGATCAGCCTGTCCTCGTCGATGACGACGAACTCGTCGAGAATTGATCTGCAGGTCGGCTTTCCGATGCTCAATGGACGATCGGCTCTCTCGCGGCTGCAGCAATTCTTTGCACTCGAATCAGCCGGGGGAATCGTACTCGGCGCCGCCGCGGCGGTGGCGCTAGTCCTGGCGAATTCGCCGTTGGGATCGCTATACGCTCGGTTCTTGGACCTGCCGATGGCGGTTCAGGTCGGCGGGTTTTTACTAAAGAAGCCGTTGCTGCTGTGGATCAATGACGGGCTTATGGCGGTCTTCTTTTTGCTCGTCGGTCTCGAGGTCAAGCGCGAAGTCCTTGAAGGCGGGTTGTCCGAGCCCTCCAAGGCCATTTTGCCGGTTCTCGCCGCCATCGGCGGGATGGTCGTCCCGGCGTCGATCTATATTCTGCTCAATTGGGGTGACCTCCAAGATTTGCGCGGATGGGCGATACCGACCGCGACAGACATCGCCTTTGCTCTCGGAGTTCTCTCGGTCGTCGGTTCGCGGGTGCCGCCGTCGCTGCGGATTTTTTTGCTGGCCGTCGCGATTATCGATGATCTCGGCGCGATTTTGATTATCGCGCTGTTCTATACGGGCGGCGTGTCGTGGATCGCCCTCGCCTTCGCCGCTGCCGGGATCGCGGCACTCGCGGTGTTCAACTTGACCGGCGTAATCCACCGCGCGCCATACATATTAGCCGGCGTCTTTCTTTGGGTGTGCGTCCTTAAGTCAGGAATACACGCTACCCTGGCCGGCGTCGTGGTCGGCATGGCGGTCCCGCTCAAAACAACGCGAGCCGACTCGCCGTTGCTCCGTTTGGAGCACGATCTCCATCCTTGGGTGGCGTTTGGGGTCCTGCCCGCCTTCGCCTTCGCCAATGCCGGCGTCAAGCTGGCCGGGATCACGATCGCAGCACTGCTTCACCCGGTTGAGCTCGGCATCGTCTTTGGTTTGGTGATAGGCAAACCGCTCGGCATTGTCGCCTCGGTTTGGGCTGCAACCCGTTTCGGACTAGCGAAATTGCCGGACGACGCCGATTGGCGCCAGATTTATGGTCTGGCGCTGCTTACCGGCATCGGCTTTACAATGAGCCTGTTTATCGGCGGGCTCGCCTTTCCGGCGGAAGGCTATAACGTCGACATCCGCATCGGCGTGTTGATCGGCTCGCTGTTGTCAGCGATTTGCGGCTATCTGTTGCTGCGGACCGGGCGTCTTGTCGCTCAGCCGAAATCGACGGTGACCACCTCGTAAGATTTGGCGCCACGCGGTGTGGTAACCTCGACGCTGTCGCCTTTGCCCTTGCCGATCAACGCCCGCGCCAGCGGCGAAGTGACCGACAGCCGGCCGCGACGGACATCGGCTTCGTCCTCACCGACGATCTGAAAAGTCTGCTCCTCGTCGCTCTCTTCGTCGGCAAGCGTCACGCGGGCACCGAATTTGATCACCGACCCCGACAGTTTGGAAACGTCGATCACTTCGGCCCGCGCAACCTTGTCCTCGAGCTCCATCACCCGGCCTTCGATAAAGCTCTGACGTTCGCGGGCCGCATGGTATTCAGCGTTCTCTGCGAGGTCGCCGTGCTCGCGCGCCTCGGCGATGGCGCGTATGATTGCCGGCCGTTCGACCGATTTAAGCTGCTTCAGCTCTTCACGAAGGCGGTTATACCCGTCGGTCGTCATCGGAATTTTGTTCATCGAAGACGGGGTCGCTTATCCTGGGTTGGAGAAAGCGGCAAAGCGCCGCGCGGCAATCACAGGTAGGATTGTAAAGGGGCAACTTCAAGACTTCCGGCGCGTAGCGCGGCGATCGCCTGGACCGCGGCGCGCGCCCCGGCGACCGTGGTGTAATAAGGGATCGCGTGGGTCAGAGCTGTGCGCCGCAAGCTGAAGCTGTCGGCGATCGCCTGGGCGCCCTCTGTCGTATTGAACACGAGTTGCACGGCGCCGCTCAGCATGTGATCGACGATGTGCGGACGCCCTTCCCGCACCTTTTTGACCGAGCTTACCGGCAGGCCGGCGCGCGCCAAGGTCGCGGCTGTGCCCTCAGTCGCCAGCAAGGTGAACCCCATTTCGACCAGCCGCCGACATGGCTCGATCAGCGCGTCTTTATCGCGGTCGCGCACCGATACGAAAACGCAGCCTTCGAGCGGCAATTGCGTGCCGATGGCGAGCTGCGATTTGGCGAAAGCGCGGCCGAAATCGGCGTCGAGCCCCATGACCTCGCCGGTTGATTTCATCTCCGGGCCGAGGATCAAATCGACCCCGGGAAATCGCGCGAACGGAAACACCGCCTCCTTTACCGCGACATGTCCGAGGTTCGCCGCGACCGGCCGTCGGAGATCCCCGAGCGGCTCGCCAACCATCGCTCGCGCCGCGATCTTGGCGATCGGAACCCCGGTCGCCTTGGCGACAAACGGCACTGTGCGCGACGCTCGTGGATTGACTTCGAGCACGTAGAGGTCGCCGTTCTTGACCGCGAACTGGACATTCATCAGCCCAACGACGCCGAGCGCTCGCGCGAGCGCCACGGTTTGCCGCTCGATTTCGGCGATGGCCGCAGAATCGAGACTGTAGGGTGGCAATGAGCAGGCGCTGTCGCCGGAATGGATCCCGGCTTCCTCGATGTGCTCCATGATGCCGGCGATCTCGATGTGCCGGCCGTCCGAAACCGCGTCGACATCGACTTCGATCGCGTCCTGCAGGTAGCGATCGATCAGCACCGGGCTCGTTCCCGAAACGCTGACCGCCTGCCGCATATAGCGATTGAGCCCGGCGGCATCGTGGACGATCTCCATGGCCCGGCCGCCGAGCACATAAGATGGGCGGATCACGACCGGATAGCCGATCGCGATCGCCACCGCCTCGGCTTCCTCGGCCGATGTGGCGGTACCGTTGTCCGGTTGCCGCAGACCGAGCCTGGTCAGCAATTGCTGAAAGCGGCGCCGGTCCTCGGCCAAATCAATCGCATCGGGCGAGGTGCCGAGGATCGGGATATCGGCACATTCGAGCGCTTTCGCGAGCTTTAACGGGGTCTGGCCGCCGAACTGCACGATGACCCCGAGCACGGTCCCGCGCTGCTGCTCGACGCGCACGATTTCGATCACGTCCTCGGCGGTCAGCGGCTCAAAATAGAGCCGGTCGGAGGTGTCGTAGTCGGTCGAGACGGTCTCGGGGTTGCAATTGACCATGATCGTCTCGATGCCGGCCTCGGACAGGCTGTAGGCGGCGTGGACGCAGCAATAGTCGAATTCGATGCCTTGCCCGATCCGGTTCGGCCCGCCGCCGAGAATGATCACCTTTTTCCGATCGCTGGGGTCGGCCTCGCATTCCGGTTCGTCGAAGCCGTCGCCCTCGTAGCACGAGTAGAGGTACGGGGTCAGCGATGCGAACTCGGCGGCGCAGGTATCGATCCGCTTGTAAACCGGGCGCAGGTCGAGGTTCCGGCGCCGCGCTGCAACGGTCTCCTCATCGAGCCCGCAGAGTTTGGCCAGGCGGGCGTCGGAAAATCCCATCTGCTTTAGCCGCAGCAGTCCCGTCCGTTCATTCGGCAACCCGTCGGACCGGACCTGCTGCTCGATTTCGACGACCTCGCGGACCTGCTCGAGAAACCACGGCTCATAGCGGCAGGCCGCATGGATTTCGCCGGTCGTCAGGCCGTGACGGTAGGCTTGGGCGATCAGCAGCAGGCGGTCGGGCGAAGGCCGGGTCAGCGCCGCCTTGACGGCATCGCTGCCGCCGCTTTCGATGCCCTCGATCGCGACCTCGTCAAACCCGGTGAGCCCAGTCTCCATCGAGCGCAATGCCTTGTGCACCGATTCGGCAAAGCTGCGGCCTACAGCCATCGCCTCGCCGACCGATTTCATCGAGGTCGTCAGCAGCGGCTCGGTTCCCGGGAATTTTTCGAAGGTGAACCGCGGCATCTTGGTGACGATGTAGTCGATCGTGGGCTCGAACGAGGCCGGCGTGATCCGGGTGATTTCGTTGGCGAGTTCGTCGAGCGTGTAACCGACCGCGAGCTTGGCGGCGATCTTGGCGATCGGAAACCCAGTCGCTTTTGACGCCAAGGCCGAGGAGCGCGACACCCGCGGGTTCATCTCGATAACGACGAGCCGGCCGTCCTCGGGGTTGACCGCGAACTGCACATTCGAGCCGCCGGTATCGACACCGATCTCGCGCAACACCGCGATCGCGGCGTTGCGCATCAGCTGGTATTCCTTATCGGTGAGGGTCAGGGCCGGGGCGACGCACACCGAATCGCCGGTATGGATGCCCATCGGGTCGATGTTTTCGATCGAGCACACGATGATGCAATTGTCGGCGCGGTCGCGCACGACTTCCATCTCGTATTCTTTCCAGCCGAGGACGGATTCCTCGATCAGCACCTCGTGGGTCGGGGAGGCGCGCAACCCGCCGCGCACGATTTCCTCGAATTCCTGCGCATTGTAGGCGATGCCGCCGCCGGTGCCACCCAAGGTGAAAGAGGGACGGATGATCGCCGGCAATCCGATCGCGTCGAGGGCGGCAAAGGCTTCGTCGAGCGAACCGACCAGCCGGCTCGCCGGCGAAGCAAGGCCGATCCGGTCCATTGCGTGGCGGAACAGCTGGCGGTCCTCGGCCTTGGCAATCGCTTCCTCTGAGGCGCCGATCAGCTCGACACCGTAGCGCTCGAGGACGCCCGACTGGGCGAGCGCCATCGCGGTGTTGAGCGCGGTTTGGCCGCCCATTGTCGGCAGCAGCGCATCGATCGGATGTCCCGTTGCCCGCTCGCGTGCGATGATCTTTTCGACCATTTCCGGCGTGATCGGCTCGATGTAGGTAGCGTCGGCCAATTCCGGGTCGGTCATGATTGTCGCCGGGTTCGAATTGACCAGCACGACCCGGTAGCCTTCCGCCTTCAGCGCCTTGCATGCCTGCGCGCCGGAATAGTCAAACTCGCAAGCCTGCCCGATAACGATCGGCCCGGCGCCGATGATCAGGATGCTCTCAATGTCGTCGCGCCTAGGCATCGCGCCGAGACGGAGCGTCATGGCCGGGCTTGACCCGGCCATCTCCATCGCTGTTGCCTCTGGCTCGCCGACGCGTCAGGCTCGTTCCATGCCAGGCGGATGGGTCTACTTCATGACGAACCGCCAAGGCGGAGTTCTGTACGTCGGGGTGACCAGCGATCTGCCGCGGCGCGCCTGGGAGCACCGCGAGGGAGTTGTCGAAGGCTTTACCCGACGGTATCGGCTGAAGCGCCTCGTCTACATCGAACATCATGCCGACATCGGGGATGCGATCCAGCGAGAGAAGAACATCAAGCATTGGCCGCGCGCGTGGAGGGTCCAGCTGATCAGGTCGCAGAACCCTAATTGGACGGACCTCTACGAGAACCTGCTCTGAGCCCTGAGATGGCCGGGACCAGCCCGGCCATGACGTGCGACTAACGGCGCCGATGGTCAGAGTTGTTTTAATTTCGGTGAGCTTAGGCATGGCACTCAGTTCCAGATCACCGTCCGATGACCACGCCGATTTAGTTCAAGAGGTTCGCGCCCTCGATACACCTGGCGGCGCAAATATATGTTCATCTGGCATCCATTGAGGAATCTCAACTCATTGCGGTCTTTGAATTAATTGAATGTATTCGGTGATTTCTCCGGCTTTTTGTAACAATCAACCATCGAAGTTCATGAAGCGGTGACGTCATTTGGCGGTCGCTTCCATTAGCGCGACAAAACGCTCGAACAGGTAATGGCTGTCCTGGGGGCCGGGGCTGGCTTCGGGATGGTGTTGCACCGAGAACACCGGCTTGCCCGAGACGCGCAGCCCTTCATTGCTGTTGTCGAACAGCGACAGATGAGTCAGGACCACGCCTGATGGCAGGCTGTCGGGGTCGACGACAAAGCCGTGATTCTGACTGGTGATCTCAACCTTGTCCGTCAACAGATCCTTGACCGGATGATTGGCGCCGCGATGGCCGCGCGCCATCTTGCGGGTGCGGCCGCCGAGCGCGAGGGCCATCAGCTGATGGCCGAGGCAGATGCCGAAGATCGGCTTGCCCGAAGCGATCAGCTCGCGCAAAACGGGCACCGCATACGCCGCGGTCGCCGCCGGATCGCCGGGGCCGTTTGATAAAAAGATCCCGTCGGGCTCGTGGCGCAATATATCCTCCGCCGAGGCGGTCGCCGGCACCACCGTCACTCGGCAGCCATGCCCCGCGAGCATCCGCAGGATGTTGCGCTTGGCGCCGTAATCGATCGCCACGACGTGATGACGGGGCGCATGCTGCCGGCCGTAGCCGCGCTCGCGCTCCCAGACGGTTTCGTCCCAATGGTAAGTCTGCCGGCAGCTGACCTCTTTCGCGAGGTCCATGCCTTCGAGACCTGGCCATTCCGCCGCTTCCGCAGCGAGTGCCGCAACCTCGAGCGGTCGGCGCGGCTCGTAAGCGATGACGCCGTTGGGCGGACCTGCATCGCGGATCAGCCGGGTCAGCCGCCTTGTGTCGATGCCCGAGACGCCGATAAGCCCATGTTCCTCGACCCAGCGATCGAGCGATTTGGTGGCGCGCCAATTAGCGGGGGCGGTGATTGGGTTATGGATGACAAGCCCCCGGGCGGGAGGGGTTGTGGTCTCGATGTCCTCCGCATTGACTTCGACATTGCCGATATGCGGGAAGGTGAAGGTAATGATTTGCGCGGCGTAGGAGGGATCGGTCAGAATTTCCTGGTACCCGGTCATCGCGGTATTAAAGCAGACCTCGCCGACCGCTGTTCCCGGGATGCCGAATCCTCTGCCCCAAAATGCCGTCCCGTCCGCCAGCACGAGGGCCGCGTTGCAGTCAGGCGGTTGCGGCGATCGGTCACGCTTCAAATAAAGATCCTGCAGGTAAGCGCGCATCTCCGCCCGCTTGTAACGGGTCGCGCGGCGGGACTATCAACAAGTAGCCGGCCGATGCCGAATGGTCAACCCACCCTTGTCTCTATCCCCTCACGGATTTAGGTACTTAGTCCTGGGCGTGCCGAATTGCCGCGCGCGATGAAACTGTCTAGGGTAAGTTTTGGGATCATGCGGGGCGGCGTCGATGTTGCGTGAAGCTTTCACCGATCGGCTTAAAGGCGCGATGAAGGCGCGCGACACGCGTACGGTTTCGACCGTGCGGTTGATCCTCGCCGCCGTTAAAGAACGCGATGTCGCGGCGCGCGGCGAGGGTAACGCCGAGGGGCTCGCGGACCTGGAAATCGCACGACTGCTGCAGGGCATGATCAAGCAGCGCCGCGAATTGATCGCACTCTATCAACAGGGAAACCGCCCCGATCTGGCGCAGCAGGAAAATGAAGAGATCGCGGTGATCGAGAGCTTCCTGCCGCAGCAAATGAGCGAGGACGAGATTACCGCCGCCGCACAATCGGTCATCGCCGAAACGGGTGCCGCCGGTATCCGCGATATGAGCAAGGTTATGGCCGCATTACGCGAACGGCATGCCGGGGCGATGGATTTCAGCCGCGCCGGTCCGATCGTCAAACGGCTCCTCGGCTGATCATGAGATACGATCGATAATGGCGTTTCCGCCGGGTTTTCTCGACGAACTGCGCGGCCGCATCTCGCTGCCGGGGCTGGTAGGGCGGCGGGTAAAGCTCGAGCGCCGCGGCCGCGAATTTGCCGGGCTCTGCCCGTTCCACAACGAAAAGACGCCGTCCTTTTACGTCGTCGAGGACAAGAACTTCTTCCACTGCTTCGGCTGTGGCGCGCATGGCGACGCAATCGGCTTTGTCATGCGGGCCGACAATCTGGACTTCCTCGAAGCGGTCGAAAAACTAGCCGGTGAGGCGGGTCTTGCCGTCCCGCAATCGACACCCGAGGAGCGCGAAAAGGCAAAGCGGCAAAAGACATTACTCGAAACCCTCGAAGCCGCTGCGGCATTTTACGAGACCCGATTGTGGTCGCCGGCCGGCGCGGTCGCGCGCGACTATTTGCGGGCGCGCGGGCTTGATGCCGACACGATCCACCGCTTTCGTCTCGGCTGGGCATCTGACGATCGGCAATCGCTGCGCCGCGCGCTGGCCGCCGATTTTGGTGAGGCGCTGCTGGTCGAGGCCGGGCTGTTGCATCAGCCGGATGACGGCGAGCCCTTCGACTATTTTCGCAACCGTGTGATGTTTCCGATCGGCGACCGCGCCGGCCGGATCATCGCCTTTGGCGGCCGCGTGCTCGGGGACGGCCAGCCCAAGTACCTGAACTCGCCCGACAGCCCGGTTTTTCAGAAGGGCCGCGTTCTCTACGGCTGGTCGGCGGCGCGCGCCGCCCCTGCGGAGAGCCGCGACGCGATCGTTAGTGAAGGCTACATGGACGTGATCGCGCTGCATCACGCCGGCTTTGCCTCAGCCGTAGCCCCGCTCGGTACCGCGGTGACCGAATACCAGCTGCAAGAATTATGGCGGCTCGGGCCGGAGCCGATCCTGTGCTTTGATGGCGATGCCGCGGGCCAGCGTGCGGCCGCGCGGGCTCTGCGGCGGGCATTGCCGCTGCTGCAGCCGGGCCGCAGTCTCCGATTTGCCGTCCTGCCTTCGGGTGAGGATCCGGACTCGGTTATTCGACGTGCTGGCCGTGAAGTCTTCGAGCAAGTCCTCGCTGCCGCTCGGCCATTGTCACACATGCTCTGGGAAGTCGAACTCGGCGCCAGTTCCGTTGACACCCCCGAACGCCGCGCCGACCTCGACCACCGGCTGATGGAAAACGTCGCCCTGATCGCCGATACGACCGTGCGCAACGAGTACCGGCGCTATGTCCGCGATCGGCTGTTCGAGCAAGGGCGTAAGCGCCGGGTGGTGGGGAGTTCATCGGCACCCCAAGGCTTTGCTCAAAAGGTGGCTCCGGGATTTGTCCGAGAGGGACCCCTGCCGCCACCGCGCCCGCCCGAGCGTGTACAGCGCGAACTGCTGTTTCGCATTCTGCTGCAATCGCCGTCATTGCTCGACGAGGTTGCAGAGGAGTTCGCCGCACTCGACATGCCTGAAGCAGATCTTGACAAGCTTCGCCGCGAAATTTTACAGATCGAGGCCTTGCATCCGGGCCTTGAAGCTTCCACGCTGCGGCAACACCTTCACACGAACGGGTTTGCGGCGACCGTAGAGGCGTTTATTTCGCCTTCGGTCGACTTAGGCTTTTTGATCCGGCGCTCGGCGGTAGACAATGTGCGAAACGAATGGGCGCATGTGATCGAAATGCTGATGGGAGGTCAGTGGTCGGTTTTAGCCGAAGCGAGCAATCACCTGATCGACGATGTGTCGGCGGCAAGCTGGGAACATTTCCTGGCGGCAAGGGAACGGGCGTTGCAGCAGAATGGCGGCAATGACGATTTCAATCTGATAAAGCAGCCCGCCGTGAAGTGAGATCGTCGGCAAACATGTCTGAATAGTCGTGTAGCGCCGGGCTGCGGCCGGGCGAGTGGAAACCTGTCTAGGGATGGTGGAATGGCGAGTAAAGCGGCGAACACGGCTGAAGCGACGGAAACCCGCGAGGAGGCAGCCGAAGCACCACTGCTCGATCTCCTCGCCGCCGCGATCAAAAAGATGCTGGCCCGGGGCCGAGAGCGAGGATACGTCACCTACGACGAGCTGAACGCGGCACTTCCCCCTGATCAGGTGTCCTCGGAGCAGATCGAGGACACGATGACGATGCTGTCCGAACTCGGCGTCAATGTCATCGAAAGCGAGGAGACCGAGGAGCCGGCCGCCGCTGAGGCCGAGGATGGTGATGCCGAGGCGCGCGGCAATCTCGACGACGACGATATCGGCCGCACCGATGACCCGGTGCGCATGTATCTGCGCGAAATGGGGTCGGTCGAGCTGTTGTCGCGCGAGGGCGAGATCGCGATCGCCAAGCGGATCGAAGCCGGGCGCGAGATGATGATCAGCGGTATCTGCGAGAACCCGCTGACGATCCGTGCCCTTGTCGGTTGGCGCGACGCGCTGGTCGAAGGCAAGATGCTGTTGCGCGACATTATCGATCTCGACGCCACCTATGGCAGCGCCGGGTTTGACCAAGTCGTGGTCGAAACTCCCGTCGAAGCAGCAGAAGAGGAGGCCGAGCCGGCCGCGGACGGAGCATCGGGAGACGAAGCCCCAGGCGACCAAAGCCCTGCCGAGGAGGCAGTAGCGGAAGCCGAGCTCGTGGCGATCGAACCCGATCTGGCCGGCGAGGATGGCGAGGGCGAAGAAAGCTCGATTTCGCTGGCGGCAATGGAGGCGCAGCTGAAACCCGGGCTGATGGCGACGTTTGATGGGATCGCTGAGTATCACAAAAAGCTGCATCGGCTGCAGGACCAGCGTATTCACGCGCTGCTCAAGGGTGAGCCGCTCCCCAAGGTCACCGAGCGCCGCTACGAAAAGCTCAAAGTCAAGGTGATCGAAGAGGTCAAGCGCATCCGGCTCAACAACACCCGCATCGAGCACCTGGTCGAGCAGCTTTACGACGTCAACCGCCGGCTTCTCGCCGAAGAAGGGCGGCTGTTGCGGCTGGCGGAAAACGCCGGGGTCAAGCGAACCGAATTCCTGCACGAATATTTCGGCAATGAGCTGTGCAATGATTGGCTCGAACGCGTCGCCATTCTTCCCGGCCGGGGCTGGGCAAGGATGGTCGAGCGGCATCGCGACGACGCCGCGCGGCTGCGCAGCCAGGTTGCCCAGATCGCGCTTGAGGCGAAGCTGCCGGTTTTGGAGTTCCGTCGCGTCGTGCAGACGGTTCAGCGCGGTGAACGTGAGGCCGGTCGCGCCAAAAAGGAAATGGTCGAAGCCAATCTCCGGCTCGTGATCTCGATTGCCAAGAAATACACCAATCGCGGATTGCAATTCCTCGACTTGATCCAGGAAGGCAATATCGGGCTAATGAAGGCGGTCGATAAATTCGAATATCGCCGCGGCTACAAATTCTCGACTTATGCAACCTGGTGGATCCGCCAGGCGATCACTCGCTCGATTGCCGATCAGGCGCGCACGATCCGCATTCCGGTGCACATGATCGAGACGATCAACAAATTGGTGCGCACCTCACGCCAGATGCTGCACGAGATCGGTCGCGAGCCAACTCCCGAAGAGCTTGCCGACAAGCTGATGATGCCGCTCGAAAAAGTGCGCAAAGTTCTAAAGATCGCCAAGGAGCCGATTAGCCTCGAAACCCCGATCGGCGACGAAGAGGATTCGCATCTCGGCGATTTCATCGAGGACAAAAATGCGGTGCTGCCGCTTGATGCGGCGATCCAGGCCAATCTGCGCGAGACGACGACCCGCGTGCTTGCTTCGCTGACGGCGCGCGAGGAGCGCGTATTGCGGATGCGGTTTGGCATCGGAATGAACACCGACCACACCCTTGAAGAGGTCGGTCAGCAATTCTCGGTCACTCGCGAGCGCATACGCCAGATCGAAGCCAAGGCATTGCGCAAGCTCAAGCATCCCAGCCGCTCGCGCAAATTGCGCAGTTTCCTCGACACCTGACGGCGATAGCGGCCCCTCACCCTGACCCTCTCCCCGCATGCGGGGAGAGGGAGGGCCCCGCGCAGCGGGAGGGTGAGGGGGTGACCCCGGGGTTGCGATCGACTATACTCAAACCCGCGGGCCCGTAGTTCAGCTGGTTAGAACACGCCGCTCATAACGGTGTTGTCGCAGGTTCGAGTCCTGCCGGGCCTACCACCATCTTCCAAAATCGCTCTCCGAGTAGACGGTTTTAGGCCCGAGCCCGCAGCGCGCACGATCACGACACTTGTTCGAGCTCGCGGGTGCGGGTCGACCGCGCCGCAGCCAAGTGGTCCTTGGCGAGGACGGTGTAGACCGCCGGCAGCACGAAGAGCGTGAACAAGGTGCCAATCGACATGCCGGCGACCACGACGACGCCGATTGAAAAGCGGCTCGCCGCCCCGGCGCCGCTCGCGGTCAACAACGGGATTAGCCCGACCACCATCGCCGCGGTCGTCATCAGGATCGGCCGCAGTCGCACCCGCGCCGCCGCTTCGATCGCGCGCCGACGGTCGAGCCGCTCTTTGACCTGCAGATCGTTGGCGAAAGAGACCATCAGGATGCCGTGCTTGCTGATCAACCCGATCAGCGTCACGAGCCCGACCTGGGTGTAGATGTTCATCGTCGCGAGGCCGAAAAACAATGGCAGCATCGCACCGAAGATCGACATCGGCACGCTGACCAGGATCACCAATGGGTCGCGCAGGCTCTCGAACTGCGCCGCCAATACCAGGAAGATGATAATCAGCGCGAACACAAATGTAATCGCCAGCTGATTGCCTTCTTTTACATAAAGCCGGGTGTCGGACAGGTAATCATGGCTAAATCCTGCCGGTAAATTCTTGACCTGCTGCTCGAGGAAATCGACCGCCTGCCCGGTCGTGACACCCGGCATCGGAACCGCCTGAAATGTCGCTGAATTGAGCTGATTGTATTGAGTCAGCGCGTTGGGCTCGGTGGCGGTTGTCAAGGTCACAAGGTTGGACAACGGCACCGGCTGCCCGGCCGCCGACTTTACATAATAACGCGTCAAGGTCTCGGCCGAGAGCCGCTGCGATCGCGGCACCTGCGGAATGACTTCGTAAGAACGGCCATTGAGATTGAAACGGTTGACGTAATTTTCGCCGACCAGCAGAGCGAGCGTGTCACCGATCGACTGCATCGAGATGCCGAGATCGTTCGCCTTCGACCGATTGATGTTTACATGGATCACCGGCTGATTGTAGGCGAGGTCGCTGTCGACGACGATAAACATGCCGCTCTTGCGCGCCGCCGCCTTGATCTTCTCCATTTCGAGATAGATCGATTTGAAGTCGCCGGGCGAGTAGATCACCATCTGGATCGGCAGGCCGCCGATCGTTGCCGGCAATGGCGGCAGCGAAAAGACAAACGCGCTCAACCCTTCGACACTGCTGACTTTGGCCTGCACCAGCGGTTTCAGCTTTTGCGCCGAGCGCTGGCGTTCGCTCCACGGCTTTAGGATGACGCCGGCGATGCCCTGGTTCGGCCCGAACCGGCCGTTAACGATAAAGCGCAGATAGGTCTCTGGGAACGAGCTCAGCGCCTTGTCGAGCTTGGCGTTGTAGGAATCGGCATAGTCGAGATTGGAATATTGCGGCGCTTTGGTTATCGCAAACAGCACTCCTTGATCTTCCTCGGGCGCCAATTCGGTTTTGGTATTCACGTACATAAAAGCGAGGCTCGCCAGCACCGCTGCGCCAAAAAGCGCCGTCACTGGCCGATAATCGAGCGAGCGCTGGAGGCGGCGACCGTACCATCCGGCCAAGCCGGAAAAAACGCTGTCGATAACGCGGACAAAGCGCCCCTGCAGCATTTCGCGGCTTAGCAGCAGCGAACACATCATCGGCGACAAAGTGACGGCGACGACGCCGGAGATGATCACCGAGCCGGCAAGGGTAAAGGCAAACTCGCGAAACAGCGCACCCGTCACCCCGCCGAGAAAGCCGATCGGCGCATACACCGCCGCCAAGGTCAGGGTCATCGCGATGACCGGGCCGGCGATCTCGCGCGCGCCGATCAAGGCCGCCTGCGCCGGCGTCAGTCCCTCCTCGATATGGCGGTAGACGTTCTCGACAACGACAATCGCATCATCGACCACGAGCCCGATCGCCAGCACCATCGCAAGCAGGGTCAATAGGTTGAGGCTGAAGCCGAGCGCGGCCATGATCATCCCGGCCCCGATCAACGAGAGCGGGATCGTGACGATCGGGATCACGACCGACCGCAGGCTGCCGAGGAACAGAAAAATCACGATGACGACGATGATAACGGCCGAGCCCAGCGAGGCTTTGACCTCATCGATCGACGCCTGAATGAATTTCGTCGAGTCGTAAGCCACCTGCATGTGCATCGCTGGCGGCAGGTTGCGTTCGATCTCCGGCATCAAGGTGCGCACGCCTTGAACCAGGGTTAGCGGGTTGCCCGATGGCGTCGCCTGAATCCCGATGAACACGGCCTGCTGCCCGTTCATCATGACGCTCGAGGTCCAGCTCTGGGCGGCAAGATCGACCGTGGCGATGTCCCGCATTCGCACCAAGGCGCCACCCTTCGCCTTGACGACCATGTCCTCGAATTGCTGGACATCGGTCAGTCCGGTATTGGCGCTGACATTGGTGACCGTGTAATAGCCTTTCGCCTGGCCGGGCGCCGATTGATAATTGTTGGCTTGGATCGCCGCGGCTACATCGCTTGCCGAAATGCCGCGCGCCGCCATCCGCGCCGGATCGAGCCACAATCGCATCGCAAAAGTCTGGCCGCCGAGGATGTCGGCCGATGCGACACCCGGCACAGTGTCGAGCAAAGGCTGCACGACGCGCGTCAAGTAATCCGAAATCGCCGCACTCGACAGTTCGTTACTTGAAAAGCCGATATACATGACCGCGGTAGTCTGACCCGTCGCCTTGACGATGATCGGGTCCTGCGCGCCGGAGGGCATCAGGTATTTGACCTGCTGCACCTTGGCCATGACTTCGGTCAACGCTTTGTCCGGATCGAAATCGAGCTGGATATAGGCGGTGATTGTGCTCGTCCCTTGCACCGAGGACGACGTCAGGTAATCGACGCCTTCGGCTGTCGCGATGGCCTGTGCCAGGGGCGTTGTGATAAAGCCTTGCATCAGATTGGGCGAGGCGCCCGGATAGATCGTCGTGACCGTGACCGTCGTGTTCGACAATCTGGGGTATTGCCGGATCGGCAATCCGATCATTGCCCGCAAGCCGATCAGCAGGATCAGCAGGCTAACGACCAGCGCCAATACCGGGCGCCGGATAAAAAGGTCGGTGAAGCTCATGGCGGGCTGGCGCCGACTAATTCAGGGTTGGATTTTTTGGCGGCGGGGGCGCAGGCGAACCGGTAATCGCCACCTGGACACCGTTTTGTAGCTTCACTTGCCCCGCGGCCACGACCTTTTGGCCAGGCTTGAGCCCGTCGAGGATCGCGACCTTGCCGTCCCAGCGCGTGCCGGTCTTTACCGGCGTGCGCACCGCCTTGAGGATTTGATGCCCGCTCGGATCCTTACCCTCGTCTTTAATGACAAAGACACTGTCGCCGTAAAGCGTGTATTCGACCGCGGTTTCCGGCACGACCATCGTGTCGGGCCGCGACGGCAAGACGACAGCGGCGTTGACAAACATCCCCGGTAACAGCGCGTTACCCGGGTTGGTCATCGTCGCCTGCACCTGCATCGTCCTGGTATCGGGGCTGATTTGCGGCTCGATCGTCGTCACTTTCGCGGTAAAGACGCGGCCGGGAAACGCATCGGCGGTAACATTGACTTGCTGGCCAACTGAAATCTCCGGCCGCAAATGCGAAGCCAACGTAAAATTGGCATACAAGGTCGAAAGATCGGTCAAGGTAATGATCGGCGCCCCCGCAGTCAGATATTGCCCAAGCTCGACTTGCCGTACGCCCAGCTGTCCAGCAAACGGCGCGCGGATCAGCTTTTGCGCGATGATCGCCTCGGTCTTCATGATTTGTGCGCGCGCCTGGTCGAGTTGGCTCTGGTTCTGATCGACCGTCTCCTGCGAGGCAAAGCTGCTCTTGCGCAAGGCCTGGTTGCGCTGGAAGGAGAGCTGCGCCATCTGCGCCTGCGCCCCGAAATTGGCAAGGTCGCCGCGATCGGGCGCATCGTTCAATTGCACCAATGGATCCCCGGCTTTGACGGTCGAGCCGGCTTCAAAAAAAATCTTGGTGACCCGGCCCGCAACCTCGGGATTGATCATGACTTGGTGGACGGCGGCGAGCGAGCCGATACCCGGCGCAAATCGCGGCAGATTCTGCACGACGACATCAGCCGCGCTGATTTGCGCCGGAGGCGGTTTGTTGTGGGCAAAAAAGTTGCTGATCGCCTGACTGCGGAAGCGATTAAAGCCATAGAGGCCGCCCAGCAGCACAACCAGCAGCAGCCCGACAATCAAAAACCAGCGCACCACTTTCGGGCGCGGCGCCGAGCTTCCCTCCCGGTCGATGCGCTCGCGCAGCGCCGGTTCAGGGTTTAGTGCGTTGGTCCCGATATTGGCCATTGAGTCACCGTCCATAAGGGCTCCCGTATCATGGCGGCGAAAATTCGAGCCGGCTGTCACGCGCCACCGCGAGCGACTGCGCGATTGCGGCGTCGGTCATGCCGATTCCACGGAGCATGAACCAGCTCGTCTCCTCGACCAGCGAGGCGAGCGTTCCGTGATAGGGCAGACAGGCCCGCGCGGGGAGAAAGACAAAGGCCATCATCGCGGCGATGTGATGGCCGAACCAAAAGCCGTTTCCCGAAGAAATTGGCCCCGCGACCAAATCGCCGGCAGCTGCCGCGGCCTCGATCGACGCCGCAAAAAGCGGGTGCACGTGCGCAAAAATTGTCTCGAACAGTTCGCGCGCATATTCGCCGTCTTCGAGAAAGCTGTGTAAAACCAGCCGCAGCCGCGAGTCGCGCTCCCCTTGGTCGGCCTCGGTCGCCTGCAGGAAATAGCGCACCATGTAATGGATCATGCGGACAAGCGTCAGTGTCGACGGTTCAAGTGCAGCAAGTTTCTCCAGCGCCGGATCGCCCTCGCAGCCGAGCTGCAAGATTTCGCCATAGAGACTCTTTTTGCTTGGGAAATGCTTAAACAGCAGTGCTTCGGAGATGTTTGCCGCCTCGGCGAGCTCGCGTGTCGTGGCGCCGACGAAACCCTTGCGGGCGAATAGCGGCAGCGCCGCTGCGACGATAGCTTTGCGGCGTTCGTCGCTGTCGAGACGAGGGCTGGCCATAGCGGGGGCCGAAGTAAGCGCTCACTCACCTGATGTCAAGCGGGATATTGCGCCGCAACGAGCTTGACCGCGGGGGTCGAACACCCCAACCAATGTCTTGCAATCCTCCGCGGAGATCGTCGATGCCGGCCTACCAATACGTCTATGTGATGAAAGGTCTGAGCAAGACCTATCCCGGCGGCCGCGAGGTGCTGAAGGACATCTGGCTGTCGTTTCTGCCGGGCGCCAAAATTGGGGTGTTGGGTGCCAACGGCGCCGGCAAGTCGACCGTGCTGCGCATCATGGCCGGCGAGGAGCGCGACTTTGTCGGCGAGGCCTGGGCCGCCGAGGGCGCGCGCGTCGGCTATCTGCCGCAAGAGCCAACGCTTGACGAAACCAAGGATGTGTTTGGCAACGTCATCGAGGGCCTGGCCGAGACTAAGGCGCTGCTCGACCGCTTCGAGGCGGTCAGTGCGCGGTTTACCGAAGAGCTGTCGCCCGACGAGATGGACGCATTGATTACCGAGCAAGGCGAGTTGCAGGAAAAGATCGACCAAGCCGATGGCTGGGATCTCGACCGCACGATCGAGATTGCGATGGACGCGTTGCGCTGCCCGCCGGGCGAGGCCGCCGTCACTCACCTGTCCGGCGGCGAGCGGCGGCGCGTGGCGCTGTGCCGGCTATTATTGCAGCGGCCCGATCTGCTGCTGCTCGATGAACCGACCAATCACCTCGACGCCGAATCGGTTGCCTGGCTGCAGCGGTTTCTCGAAGACTACCCCGGCACCGTCGTCACGGTGACGCACGACCGCTATTTCCTCGACGAAGTCGCCGGCTGGATCCTTGAACTCGATCGCGGACGCGGCATCCCTTACGAAGGCAATTATTCGGGCTGGCTCGAACAAAAGCAGCAGCGGTTGGCTCAGGAAGGACGACAGGAAGCAGCGCGGCAGCGCACCCTCGAACGCGAACTCGAATGGGTGCGCCAGAGCCCGCGGGCGCGCCAAGCCAAAAGCAAAGCGCGATTGTCGGCCTACGAATCGCTCGTCGCCGAGAGCCGCGAGAAAGCACCGGAAACCGCGCAGATCGTGCTGCCGCCGGGACCGAGGCTCGGCGATCTCGTGATCAATGCCGAACGGGTGCGCAAAGGATTTGGCGAACGGCTGGTGATCGAGTCGCTCGATTTCCGGCTACCGCCCGGCGGCATCGTCGGCATCATCGGACCGAACGGCGCCGGAAAAACGACGTTGCTCCGCATGGTGACTGGACAGGAAGCCCCGGATGCCGGCGATTTCCGCATCGGCGACACCGTCAAGCTCGGCTATGTCGACCAGTCGCGCGATACGCTGTCGCCGAACAACACGGTCTGGCAGGAGATTTCGCAAGGACAGGACGAAATCGACCTTGGGCGGCGTAAGATTGCCAGCCGCGCCTATTGCGCATTGTTCAATTTCCGCGGCGCCGACCAGCAAAAAAAGGTCGGACAACTCTCAGGCGGCGAACGCAACCGCGTCCACCTCGCAAAGATGCTGAAAGAGGGCGCCAATGTGCTGCTGCTCGACGAGCCGACCAACGATCTTGATGTCGACACCTTGCGTGCACTCGAAGAAGCGCTGCTCGACTACGCCGGTTGCGCGGTTGTCGTAACCCATGACCGATGGTTTCTCGATCGAGTCGCGACGCACATCCTCGCCTTCGAGGGCGACAGCCAAGCCGTCTGGTTTGAAGGCAATTACGCCGATTACGAGGCCGACCGACGCCGTCGCCTCGGCGCCGAGGCCGATCAGCCGCATCGCATTAACTACAAGCCCTTAGTGCGTGCGTGACTGGGCATGAGCGGCTCGGCCTCGGCCGTTAGCGACCCGGCCGGCGCTAGTACCGCAAGGCCTGCTGGCGCATCCGGGCCAGTAAACCGGAAACCTGACCGCCACTACCCTCAATTCGCTGGGCAAAGGTCTGCTGCTCCGACAGCGCCATGCTCACGCCGTCGATGATCACGTCGCTAATCTTGTAAACGCCGTCGGCGCCCGTGCTGAGCCGCCAATCGACCGCGATCGGCGAGCCATTCGGACGCAGGATTTGACTTATTACGATTACCCCCGCGGGGTCGGCCCGGCTGCCGGTAACCTGGAACGTCTCGCCTTCGTACTGGGTGAAGCGCTGTCGGTAAAATCGCACGAGGTCGTCGGAGAGAAGCCGAACAAACTCATGCCGCTCGTGATCGCTTGCCGCGCGCCAATAGGGCCCAAGCACAAAGCGCGAGATGCCGGCCATGTCAAAATCCCGGTCTAGCATCTCGTGAAAATACGAAAGCTTTTGTCGTGGATCCCTATTGCTGCGGATGACCTGCAGCGCCTGATCGCCGAGATTGGCGATGAACTGCGTCGATCCGCTATTGGCCGGCGCGGAGAATGCAGGCAGTAGCGATGTCGCCAACAGTATGAAGGCGGAAAAGAAGACAAACCGATACCTCATCACCCCGGCCTCGAAGACATTGACAACTCGACCGGCTAACGTCCCCGCTGGTGCGGGATTTCTCCATCCGGGCCAGTCCGACGCGAACCGCCGCAGCCGGATCAGCCTGTTTCTTCTCGAAAGATTGGCGCGGGGGAGAATCGCCCGCCGGCTAGTGCAGACCGGCGCTCTCGGTTTTCTTCCGCAAAGCGGTAATCAATCCTTCCACTTGGCCGCCATTGCGTTGGATCACCGAGGCAAATTCGGAGCGCTAAGTCGTCGCCATGCTGACACCTTCGACCCTGACATCGTTGATTTTGTAGGTCCCGTTTTGCGGCGTCAGCAGCCAATCGACAGGGGCCGGCGGTTGGCCGTTTCTTCGAATTATCTCGCTCGACACCAATTGCCCATCGGGCTCGGGGCGCGTGCCGGTGACTCGCAGAGTCTCGCCGCTATATTCGGCGAGCCGATTGGCGTAAACCAGCGCGATATAGTCAGTCAGGAGCTTTACGAATTCCTGCTGCTGGCTCGGGCTGGCAAGACGCCAGTAGCGCCCCAGGACAAAGCGGGCGATGTCCGGAACATCGAAATTCTGGCGGAACAATTCGCGAAAGCGAGCAACTCGCAGATTCGGATCGACATCCTTGCCGAGCACCCTGAGCGCCTCGTTGCCGAGGTTTGTGATCACCGTGGCCGGGTCCGCCGCGGCGGCCGGGCGCGCCGGGAGCAAGATGCCGAGGACCAGGAGACAGGCCGCTATAATTATTAGCCGTCGCGTCATCAGCGGGCGACCTCGAAGCTGCTTTGCATAGCGGAGGCAACACTCGCCGCGGGCATCGGGTTCGCTGAAGCTATCGGCACGGCCGGTGCCGTCTGGCTAAAACCGGGGGGCGGCAAGTTGGTCCGCTCATGGCGGACGAGCGCCGCCCGCCGCTGCCGGTAGAGCGACCGGATCGTTGCATAATAATCGAGGGAGGTTCGTTCGATATCGGCCAAGGTATCGAGATAACGCGACCGTTGATCTATCCCGGTCACGCCACCTCGCGCATAAGGAATCCAATAGAGAGTGAATGGTTGGCCGGAAGTGATCCTGTTCCAGGGATCGCCAAACAACTCGATGGCGATACCTGCGAGATCGCGGGGGTCGGACGGACCGAGAACCGGGATAACCAAATATGGCCCCTCCGGGATACCCCAGACCCCGAAGGTGACACCCAAATCGTTCTCGTGGTACGGGATGCCCCAGCGCCCGGCGACATCGACAAGGCCGGCCATCCCGATCGTGGAATTGAGAACAAAGCGAACAATGGTGTCCTTGGCCCGGCCGGCATCGCCTTGCAACGCGTCATTGGCGAAGATCAGCGGCGCTTGCAGGTTGTTCAGAAAATCGTGTACCGAATCGCGCACTGGTTGCGGCAGCGCAGCCCGGTACGCCTTTGCCGCTGGCACGAGGACATGCCGGTCGACCACTTGGTTGAAGTCGAAGATTTTGCGATTCACGTCTTCTATAGGGTCGTGGAAATCTTCTTCCGCCGCGGCGCTCGGCTGATTTGCGGTTTGTGATGCACAGCCCGAAACGAAAAATGTCAACGCGACAATAAACGGAACAATTACCAAGCGCGTGGATAACAGCGTGGTCGAGCGGTCTCGCATCAGGCGATCTTCTCCTCAGTACGCGAAATAAATGCGGGAAATCCGCTCAATCGGCAAGTGCTCGCTCGTCGCCCATTGCGTCTGCGGGCGCATGGCATTGCAGCGAAATCGCTTGTGGATATAAAGATATCTGCATATCTTGTCGGCCACAGCGTTGAGAAGAGACGTGAATGGAGCACCTACTGGCTGCCCTGCGCGCACTCGCCGAACCGACGCGGTTACGGCTTGTCGTCTTGTGCGCGCGGGGCGGTGAGCTGACCGTCACCGAGCTGACCCAGATCCTTGGTCAAAGCCAGCCGCGCGTGTCGCGGCATCTGAAATTGTTGTGTGACGCCGGTCTGCTTGAGCGCTTCCGCGAAGGCAGCTGGGTGTTTTATCGGCTGAGCCAATCCGGCCCGGTGGGCGCGTTTGTCAACCGGCTGGTGGCCGATTGCGACGACGCCGATCCGGTTTTGGCCCTCGATTTGCGGCGGCTGGCGGCCATCAAAAGCCAGCGCGCCGATTTCGCGGCCGCCTATTTCCGGGCAAATGCCGCGAACTGGCATCGCATCCGCTCGCTCTATGTCGACGAGCATGAGGTCGAGGCAGCTGTCTTCGACATCGTCGAGCGCGCTAACCCGCGCGACCTGCTCGATATCGGCACCGGAACCGGGCGCATTCTCGAAATCCTGGCACCGCAGGTCGGGCATGCGCTGGGGATCGATCAGTCCCGCGAAATGCTGGCAATGGCACGGGTCAATCTCGAGCGGGCTGGGTTGGCGAATGCGCGGGTGCGGCTCGGCGACATGTACCAATTGGCGCTGGCCGATGCGGCGTTCGACACGGTCGTGATTCACCAGGTGCTGCACTATGCCGATCGGCCGGCTGCGGTAATCACCGAGGCGGCGCGGGTCTTGCGGCCGGCAGGCGCCTTGGTGCTGGTCGATTTCGCGCCGCACGGCCTCGAATTTTTGCGCGACGAGCATGCGCATCGGCGGCTCGGCTTTGCCGATGCCGAGATCGCCGAATGGTGCCGAGCTGCCGGGCTCAAGCCGGCGACACCTCGCCGACTGCCGGGTGATCCGTTGACCGTCGTCATCTGGACAGCGACGCGTCAAGCGAACCCTGGCGACAGGCGATCGGCCGACGCTTTACGCGCCGACGCCGCGGCGCCGGTTCTCGAAGGGGAAATCCACCGATGAGCGAAACACCGGCGGCGGCCCAATCGCGCGGCCGTCTTGCCGCCGATCCGGTTATCGATTTCGATGCCGGCCCGCCACGCGTCTCGTTCGAATTTTTCCCGCCCAAGACGGCGGACATGGAGAACCGGTTGTGGGAGGTGATAACCCGCCTCGAATCTTTGGCGCCGCGTTTCGTATCGGTGACTTACGGCGCCGGTGGCTCGACCCGCGAACGGACCCACGCAACCGTCCGCCGCATCCGCCTTGAAACCGCCCTCGAACCAGCCGCCCATTTGACATGCGTTGCCGCGACGAGGACCGAGATTGACGCCGTCGCCAGTGACTATTGGGCGGCCGGCGTTCGCCACATCGTCGCGCTGCGCGGCGATCCCCCGGCCGGCGGTCACGCCTACGTCCCGCACCCCGACGGTTACGCCTATGCCGCGGAGCTCGTCGTGGCGCTGAAGCGCGTCGCCGATTTTGAAATCAGCGTCGCCGCTTATCCGGAATCGCACCCCGAAGCGGCCAGCGCCGAGGACGATCTCGATAATCTGAAGCGCAAGGTCGAGGCCGGCGCCAGTCGGGCAATCACTCAGTACTTTTTTGATGTCGACCTCTACCTGCGCTTTCGCGACCGCGCCGCCGGTCGCGGTATTTCGGTGCCGATCGTGCCTGGTATTCTGCCGGTCACCAATTACGCCCAGGTAAAGAAGTTCAGCGCCAGTTGCGGCGCCTCGATCCCGGCCTGGATGGAGGCGCATTTCGCCGGGCTGGACGGCGACCCTGACACCCGTCGGCTGGTTGCCGCCTCGCTCGCTGCCGAGCAATGCCGCCGTCTCCATGCCGAGGGCGTGCACGAATTCCATTTCTACACGCTGAACCGCGCCGATCTGATCGTCGCGATCTGCCACCTGCTCGGGGTGCGCGCCGCGAAACCGGCCGCGGCGGCGGCGTGATCACCGCGCGGTTTACGGCGTCGCGAGCCATCGCCGGATGACCCATTTTCTCGATTATCTCGCCGATCGCGTTGTCCTGTGCGACGGCGCGATGGGGACCCAGGTGCAGGCGCGTCAGCTCGACATCGAGCGCGACTTTCTCGGCAACGAAAACTGTACCGAGATCGTGTGCCTGAGCCGCCCCGACCTGATCCGCGAGATCCATCGCGGGTATCTCGCCGCCGGTTGCGATGCGATCCAAACCAACAGCTTTGGCGGCTCACCGATCACCTTGGGCGAGTTCGGCCTCGCCGACCGCGCCTTCGCCCTAAACCGCCTCTCTGCCGAGATCGCGCGCGAAGCCACCGCGGAATTCGCCGCTGATGGCCGCACCCGCTTCGTCCTGGGCTCGGTCGGGCCCGGAACCCGCCTGCCGTCGCTCGGCCACGTGTCATATCAGGAGCTCGAAGACGCTCTGGCGGTCCAATGCGCCGGGCTGATCGCCGGGGGTGTCGACGGCATCCTGATCGAGACCTGCCAGGACCCGCTGCAGATCAAGGCCGCGGTCAACGGCGCCAAACGGGCGCGCGAGGATGCCGGCAGCGATGCGCCGATCCTGGTTCAAGTCACGATCGAGACCACCGGCAGCCTGCTGGTCGGCGCCGACATCGCTGCCGCCGCGACGATCGTCGACGCGCTCGATGTGCCGGTCATCGGACTCAATTGCGCAACGGGGCCGCGCGAGATGGCCGAGCACGTCAAATGGCTCGGCGAGAACTGGCCCGGCTTCATCTCGGTGCAGCCCAATGCTGGGCTCCCCGAGTTGGTGGCGGGCCATGCCCATTACCCGCTCGGTGCGACCGAACTAGCGCAATGGCTCGAGCGCTTTGTTCTCGAAGATGGTGTCAACATCATCGGCGGTTGTTGCGGCACCGATGTCGCACACATCGCGGCCCTCGATGCGATGCTGCGCCGCATCGGAGGCGCCGGTGGAGATGGGCGCCGGCGGCCGGCACCGCGCTCGCGTCAGCCGATTTGGACGCCGGCGGTCGCCTCGCTCTACGGCCAGGTCTCGCTGCGCCAGGAGAATGCCTGGCTGTCGATCGGCGAGCGCTGCAACGCCAACGGCTCGCGCAAATTCCGTGAACTTCAGGAAGCGGGCGACTGGGACGGCTGCATCGAGATGGCGCGCGAGCAGGTCAAGGAAGGCTCTCATACCCTCGATTTATGCACCGCTTTTGTCGGCCGCGACGAAGTCGCCGATATCAGTGAGGCGGTGACGCGCATGCGCGGCGCGGTGAACGCCCCGCTGGTCATCAACTCGACCGAGTATCCGGTGCTCGAAGCCGCGCTCAAGCTTTACGGCGGCAAGCCGATCATCAATTCGATCAATTTCGAGGATGGCGAGGAAGCTGCGGCCAAGCGGCTGCGTCTGGCGCGCCGGTTCGGCGCCGCGGTCATCGCGCTCACCATCGACGAGACCGGCATGGCGAAGGAGGTGGAACACAAGCTCGCGATCGCCCGCCGGCTTTACGATTTTGCCTGCAACCAGCACGGTCTGCCGCCCGCCGATCTGCTGTTCGATCCGCTGACCTTTACGATCTGCACCGGCAACGAGGACGACCGCCGCCTCGGCCTCAACACGCTCGACGCGATCGAGCAGATTGCCGCGGCGATGCCCGAGTGTCAGATCATCCTCGGCCTCTCCAACATCTCGTTCGGGCTGAACCCGCCGGCGCGGCAAATCTTGAACTCGGTCTTTCTCGACCATGCGCTGCGCCGCGGGCTGACCGGCGCGATCGTCCATTTCTCCCGGATCGTGCCATTGCACCGCATCCCGTCCGAGGAAGCAAAAGTCGCCGAAGATTTGATCTTTGACCGTCGCCGCGAAGGCTACGATCCTCTGCAGGCGTTTATTGCGCTGTTCGAAAATCGCACCGCCGAAAAGGCCGAGAAAAAGGCCCGGCCGGAAAAGCTCGAAGACCGGTTAGCACAGCGCATTGTCGACGGCGACCGCCAGGGTCTCGAAGCCGATCTCGATCTCGCGATGGAGCGCTGGAAGCCGCTCGACATCATCAACGAAATCCTGCTGTCGGGGATGAAAACCGTCGGCGAATTGTTTGGCGCTGGCAAGATGCAGCTGCCCTTCGTGCTGCAATCGGCCGAGACGATGAAGACCGCGGTCAGGTTTCTCGAACCGCATATGGACCGCATCGCCGGCCAGGAAAAAGGCACCGTGGTGCTGGCGACGGTGCGCGGCGACGTTCACGACATCGGCAAGAACCTGGTCGATATCATCCTGACGAATAACGGCTATCGGGTGATCAATCTCGGCATCAAGCAGCCGATCGGCGCCATCCTCGAAGCCGCGGCGCAGTTCCAGGCCGACGCGGTTGGCATGTCCGGGCTGCTGGTCAAATCGACCGTCGTGATGCGCGAGAACCTCGAGGAGATGAGCCGCCAAGGTCTCGATTTGCCGGTCATGCTTGGCGGCGCCGCGCTCACCCGGCGCTATGTCGAGGAGGATTGCGTCAAATCCTATGAAGCGGGTCGCGTCGCCTATGCCCGCGACGCCTTTGACGGCTTGGCGTTGATGGATAAGATCGTGACGGGCGAATTCGACGCCCATCTCGCCGCGATCCATTCCCGCAACGAGAGCCGTACGACAAAGCCGTCACGCAAGCTCGGCCGTGCCGCCGATGCCGCGCCGTTGCGCCCGATCGATTTCGACGAAATCCGCCTGCGCCGCGCCGAATTGACCCGAAGCGTGCCAGTGCCGCAGCCGCCGTTCTGGGGGGCGCGCGCGATCACCCGATTGTCGGCAAAAGCGGTGGTGCCCTACCTCAACGAGCGCATGCTCTACCAATTCCAGTGGGGCTACCGAAAGGACGGCAGGTCATTGGCCGAGTATCGCGAATGGGCCAAAGACGAGCTCCGCCCGGTATTGGCGCGGATGCTCGACATCGCGATCCGCGACGAAATCCTCGTGCCGCAGGCCGCGTATGGTTACTGGCCGTGCGCCGCCGAACGCAACGACGTGATCCTGTTCGCCCAGGATCACCGGCGCGAGATCGCCCGCTTTTCGTTCCCGCGCCAGAACAAGGAGGGCGGCCTGTGCATCGCCGATTTCTTCCGCGATGTCGATGCCGGCGGGCGCGACGTGATCGGGCTTCAGGTCGTGACGATGGGGCGTCGCGCCTCGGAGGCGGCTCGCGAGTGGTTCGCCGAAAACCGCTATCAGGATTACCTCTATCTGCACGGGCTGTCGGTCGAGATGGCCGAGGCCTTGGCCGAGTACCTGCACCGGCGCATCCGCGGCGAGTTGGGCTTTGCCGCCGAGGAGGCGCGCGACACCGAGGCGATGCTCAACCAAGGCTATCGCGGGAGCCGCTACTCGTTCGGTTATCCGGCTTGCCCGAACCTTGCCGACCAGCGCCAGCTTCTCAAATTATTGCGGGCGCAGGAGATCGGCATCACGCTGTCCGAGGAAGACCAGCTCGACCCCGAGCAATCGACCTCGGCAATCGTCGTCCACCACCCCCAAGCAAAATACTTTACGGTCTGACGTCACGGTCTCAGGAGAGTGCTAATTCCCGTTGAACCGGGAACTAATCGGGAAATTTCTTACTAATCAAGCCTAACATCGGTTTATGACAATAGGTTACCCCTATTCCAGTGGCGGTCTAACCGGGAATATTTGCACCTCTAAACGGGAATTTGGACGCGGTAACCGGGAATTGACAGGAACTTCCTTCTCCCGCTGACCGAGCCAAAGCGCATTGCCATAGCTAACCCGAAATTGCGGCAATCCTGAGGATGCCGCTCGCCGCTCATCCGGCGTATTAACCAAAACAGAAAATAGCGCGCCCGCTATTATCCGATTTCTCTATCCAGCCGGGATCGGCTAATTTCTGCTCGGGCTTTGCGCCGGCTGCTCGGCACCGGTTCAAAGGGTCCGGCGACGCCCGCCGGGAGCACAAAGTAAAAGATGGGGAGAACAATGAAATCATCACTTAAATTAACGCCGGCCGCCGCCGGTCTCGCTGTTTCGCTGCTCGCGTTGCCGGCCTTCGCCGATGGCGGCGGCAGCGGCTCCTGTGCAGGGCTGCCGAGTTGGAGTCAGCTGCGACAGCAACTAAGCACAGCGGTCAACACCTCAGGGAATGGCGGTCTTGGCTTCAACATGTGGGCGACGATCGTCGCCAATGACGGCACGGTCTGCGCCGTCGCATTTTCCGGCAGCAGTTATACCAGCCAATGGCTTGGCAGCCGTGTCATTTCCGCGCAAAAGGCTAACACCGCCAACGATTTCAGCCTCAGCAACGGGGCGCCGCCGGGGACCAGTCTGTTTCCCACCGGCTTGGCCTTATCGACCGCCAATCTCTATTCGGCGGTGCAACCTGGCGGCAGCCTTTACGGCCTGCAGCATTCAAATCCGGTCGATCCGGAGATCGCCTATCAGGGCAATGCACAGCTCTACGGCACATCGAACGATCCGCTGGTCGGCCAACGGGTCGGTGGGGTCGATGTCTTCGGCGGGGGGCTCGCCCTCTACAAAGCTGGCGGCAAAAAGGTCGGGGCGGTCGGGGTCAGCGGCGACCAGTCCTGCACCGACCATTTTGTAGCATGGCGTCTCCGCAACAATCTCGGCCTCGATCATCTCGGCAACCTCGGCGTCGTGCCCGGCGCCGACGCCAAACACCCCGACAACATTATCTTTGACATCACGCCAACATCGGGCGGCGGCATTCTAAATCCGGGCCCGAATGGAACTCTAAGCTCCAGCGCGAGCGGGTTCGGCCACCCGACCTGCGTCAACACCGCCGATCCCTCGACCCTGCCGAAAGTATCGCCCTGAAGTCACCCCGCGGCGGAGGCGCTCCGCGCGCCTCCCTCCACCGCCTGGCGCCGTTGTTGGCAGCTGGACACACGTCGGATTCTTTTTACTGGTCATCCCAGCGAAACGACAGGCGCTTACTGTGATAGAAAATATTCGGATCGCAAACCTTTTCCATTAGAACAGCTTCAAAAGGTGAGAAGTCCAACCATGGCTGATAAACAGAAAAGGCTTAGCCATCGCTGACTAAGCCTTGTTGTGATTGGTGGAGCCAACCGGGATCGAACCGGTGACCTCTACAATGCCATTGTAGCGCTCTCCCAGCTGAGCTATGGCCCCGTCACGTCGCCGCCGGCCCGGCTAAGCCAGCCTCCGGCCTGATCGGAAGCTATAAATCCTGCCTCGCGCGGGCAAGCAAAAACGTAATTGTCCGCGCTTGTCAGGGTTCCTCATCTTCGACGTTCTCGATGACTTCGGCCATGTCATCATCGTCCTCGCCGAGTTCAGAGGCATCCTCCAGCAGTTCCTCGTCCTCCTCCTCGGCCTCTTCGAGGGGCAACGCCTCCTCCTCGACGGTGGCGTCGGCCTCTTCCTCGGTCTCGGTCTCGGTCTCGAGTTCCTCAGCGCCCACCGGCTCGAGTTCTTTCTCCACCGGCGCCACGGGCCGCGTCCGGCGCGATTTCAGAAATGCCTCCGGGTCAAATGGCGTCGCGCATTTCGGGCAGATCACCGGCCGGTGCATCAGATCGTAATAACGGGTGCCGCAGCTCGGACAGATTCGCTTGGTGCCCCATTCGGGCTTGGCCACATTAAAACTCCATCTTCGTCAGGATCGATCGGCGCGCCATTGCCACAAGGGCATCACCCTGTCAAAACGATATCCGCGGTGAGGCATCGCCGGCTCCCCGATATGGGCGGCAACCGCTATCGCCGCAACCGTCAATCGTCATTTTGCCTGATCTCTCGGTCGCCATGCTCTCTTCTTCACCGCTCTCTTCATCGGGGCCGCTGGAAGCGACGCGCGCCGCGACCCCGCTCTCGGGAAAAATCCGTGTTCCGGGCGACAAGTCGATTTCGCATCGCGCCCTGATGCTCGGTGCGCTCGCGGTCGGCCGCACCGAGATCACCGGTCTGCTCGAAGGCGAGGACGTGCTCGCCACCGCGGCGGCGATGAACGCGCTCGGGGCCCAAGCCGCGCGCGCCGCTGATGGGAAATGGATTGTCGACGGGGTCGGGGTCGGTGGACTTGCCGAGCCGGACAATCTGCTCGACCTCGGCAATTCCGGAACCTCGGCGCGATTGCTGCTCGGAATCCTCGCGACACATCCGCTGACCGCGTTCGTGACCGGCGACGCTTCGCTGCGGCGCCGGCCGATGGGCCGCGTTACCGAGCCGTTGAGCCACTTTGGGGCAACGTTTCTGACCCGCGACGGCGCCAGATTACCCCTCGCCGTAACCGGAGCGACGAGCCCGATCCCAATCGAATACCGCCTGCCGGTGCCGTCGGCGCAGGTCAAATCCTCGGTATTGCTGGCCGGCCTCAACACGCCCGGCGAGACGACAGTGATTGAGCCGTTGGCAACGCGCGACCATACCGAACGGATGTTGCGCCATTTTGGCGCGAAGGTGCTGACGGAGGCGGCCGAGGGCGGCGGCAAGCGCATCACGGTCGAGGGCCAGCCTGAACTCTCGCCAGCCCCGATCGTTGTTCCCGGCGACATTTCTTCGGCAGCGTTTCCGCTGATTGCGGCGCTGATCGTGCCGGGGTCGGAGGTTACGATCGAAGGGGTCGGGCTCAATCTGCTGCGCGCCGGGCTGCTCGAATGTCTGAACGAGATGGGCGCCGAAATCACCCTCGTGAACGAACGCGAGGAGGGCGGCGAGCCGGTGGCCGATCTGCACGCCCGCGGCGGCACCCTGACCGGCGCCGATATCCCGCCCGAGCGTGCCCCGCGAATGATCGACGAATACCCGATCCTCGCCATGGCCGCTGCTTGCGCTCGCGGCCGCACGGTAATGCGCGGGCTCGCCGAACTCAGGGTCAAGGAAAGCGATCGGCTCACGGCGATCGCCACCGGGCTCGCCGGCTGCGGCGTGAATGTCCGGGTCGATGGCGATGATTTGATTGTCGAGGGCAATGGTGGTCCGCCTGAAGGCGGGGCGCTGATCGCAACGCAACTCGATCATCGCATCGCAATGGCGTTTTTGGTTCTTGGGCTCGCCTCGCGCCAGCCGGTGCGGATCGATGACGGCGCGCCAATCGCAACCAGCTTTCCGAACTTCCTCAGTCTGATCGGCGCCTTGGGCGGGAGAATTGCAGGCGCCGGGTGAGCCGGCAATGAACGACGCGCCCACTTCCCGACCGTTTATCGTCGCGATCGATGGGCCGGCAGCATCGGGTAAGGGCACCTTGGGGCGGCAGCTCGCGAAACGCTTTGGCCTTGCTCATCTCGAAACCGGCGCGCTCTACCGCGCGACGGCGCTGCTCATTCTTCAGGCCGGCGGCAATCCGGCCGATCCCGCTACAGCGGCAGCAGCGGCACGGCGCGTCACTGCCCAGCTTCTGTCGGATCCGCGTCTGCGCGATGAAGCCGTAGCGCGCGCGGCATCGGTCGTCGCGGCCAACCCAGAGGTTCGCCACGCGCTCCTCGACTTTCAGCGCAACTTTGCCGCGCATCCGCCACCTCCGACGAAAGGTGCGGTTCTCGATGGCCGCGACATCGGCTCGGTGGTCTGTCCGACGGCGAACGTAAAGCTCTTTGTCACCGCTGCTCCGGAAGTGCGTGCCCGACGGCGGCTTGACGAGTTGCGGGCGGCCGGGCGGGCGGTTATATATGAGGATGTCCTGCGGGAGTTGAACGAACGCGATATGCGCGATGCCGGGCGTAGCGCCGCCCCAATGGTAGCGCCACCCGATGCGACGGTTGTCGATACCACGACGCTCGATGTTGCCGGGGCGGTTGCCTGCGCGTCGGCTATCGTGTCGCGGGTGCTCGCCGGCGAACACTGACGAAACGTGCAGTTCTCGTATAAGGTTGCTCGAAGAGTGACCGGCACCGTCGTGGCTGCAGGATCAGGCGACCTGCAGAGCCCGCTGACGCCGGCAGGTGCCGTGCCTCGCGCCGATCCCGGCGGAGCCGGCCGAAATAATTTCTGAGGGATCGAGGAGAAGGAATGGCTTTGGCAACGCAAACCGCAGAGGCGCCGGCGAGAGAAAATTTCGCGGCGCTTCTCGATGAATTGATGGGGATGGCGAACGGCCTTGAAGGCACAGTAATCAAGGGCCGGGTCATCGCCCTCGAGAACGATATCGTCTTGATCGATGTCGGCCTCAAATCGGAAGGCCGGGTCCCGCTCAAGGAGTTCGCCGCGGGCGGCGACGATCCCGAGCTTCACATTGGAGACACGGTCGAGGTCTTCCTCGAGCGCATGGAAGACAAAAACGGCGAAGCGCAGCTGTCGCGCGAAAAGGCCCGCCGTGAGGAAGCCTGGACTGCAGCTGGAAAAAAGCTTCCAGGCGAATGAGCGCGTGACCGGTGTGATATTTGGCCGGGTCAAGGGCGGGTTCACGGTCGACTTGAATGGTGCGGTGGCTTTTCTGCCCGGCAGTCAGGTAGACATTCGTCCGGTACGCGATATCGCCCCGCTATTGGGATCGCAACAGCCGTTTCAGATCCTGAAGATGGACCGGTCGCGCGGCAACATCGTCGTCTCGCGCCGCGCCGTTCTCGAAGAGAGCCGCGCCGAGCAGCGCTCGGAACTGGTCGCCAGCCTCAAGGAAGGCCAAGTTCTGAACGGTGTCGTCAAAAACATCACCGATTACGGCGCCTTTGTCGATCTCGGCGGAGTCGACGGCCTGTTGCACGTGACCGACATTGCCTGGCGGCGGATCAATCATCCTTCCGAGGCGCTCAATATCGGTCAGAACGTCAAGGTCCAGGTTATTCGCTTCAATCCCGAGACGCAGCGAATCTCGCTCGGCATGAAGCAGCTCGAGGCTGATCCGTGGGAAGGCGTCGAGTTGAAATACCCCGCCGGCGCCAAATTCCGTGGCCGCGTGACCAACATTACCGACTACGGCGCCTTTGTCGAATTGGAGCCGGGTGTCGAGGGGTTGGTCCACGTTTCCGAGATGAGCTGGACCAAAAAGAATGTGCACCCCGGTAAGATCGTCTCGACCAGCCAGGAGGTCGAGGTCATGGTGCTCGATGTCGATCCGCAAAAGCGGCGCATCAGTCTCGGCCTCAAGCAAACTTTGGCCAATCCGTGGGAGACCTTTGCTGACGAACACCCGGTTGGCAGCGATGTCGAGGGCGAAATCCGCAACATCACCGAGTTCGGCCTCTTTATCGGTCTGTCCGGCGATATCGACGGCATGGTTCACCTGTCCGATATCGATTGGAACCGCCCCGGGGAAGACGCGCTCGATGCTTACCACAAGGGCGAGATCGTGCGCGCCAAGGTGCTCGATATCGATGTCGAAAAGGAACGCATCAGCCTCGGCATCAAACAACTCGAAGCCGATCCGTTCGAGTCCGGCATGGCCAAGCTGCGCAAGGGCGAGGTCGTCACGGGCACGGTTGCTGGGGTGACCGAAGGCGGCGTCGAAGTCACGGTCGGCGATGGCCTGCTCGGCTTTATCCGCAAATCCGAGCTGTCGCGCGACCGCAGCGAGCAGCGCCCGGATCGCTTTGCGGTCGGCGAAAAAGTCGATGCCAAGGTTACGACGATCGATCGCGCCACGCGCAAGGTGACGTTGTCGATCAAGGCCAAGGAAGTCGATGAGGAAAAGCGCGCAATGGCCGAGTTCGGCTCGTCGGATTTGGGCGCCAGTCTTGGCGACATTCTCGGTGCGGCGATCAATCGCGCGCGCCGGCAAGACGCCGAGCGGCAGGGCGAGGTCGAAGACAAAGAATAATCTGGCATCCCGGTCCCTCTTTGCCGAAAAGGCGGGCCGGGAGCCATGTTTGTGGGGAGGATGCTATCGAGGGGGGGAGCGGCGGTGGCTTGGTCTTGACCCTCTGGCGAGGCTTTGGCACCGTTCTTCTTCTTCCCGAACGCATGGGAGCAAGACGCCGGAGATGACAAAGTCGGAGCTCGTGCAGAAGCTGTCCGAAGCCAATCCGCAGTTATATCAGCGGGACGTCGAGGTCATTGTCACCGCGATCTTTGAGGAGATCGCCGCGGCATTGGCCAGAGGCGACCGCGTCGAATTGCGGGGATTTGGGGCGTTCTCGGTCAAGCACCGCGATGCTCGCGTTGGACGCAACCCCAGGACAGGCGACAGCGTGCATGTCGGCGAGAAACACATCCCGTTTTTCAAGACGGGAAAACAATTGCGCGACCGGCTGAACCAAAGCGCGCCGTAAGCGCCCGCCCGCGCGTAGAGACCGAGAGAATGCGGGCGGTTTACTGGGTAGTCGTCATCGCGATTGCGGCATTGGTTAGCCTGTTTGCCGCCTCAAATCGAGAAATGGTGTCGCTAAGGTTTTGGCCGCTTCCGTTCCTGGCTGCGGCTCCGCTCTATCTTGTGGTCGTCGTCTCTCTATTGTTCGGCTTTGCCGTCGGTGCGGTTGCCGCCTGGCTTAGGGGCTTGCGTCGGCGCCGCGAATTGCGCGAATGCCGGCGCCAGAACAGCGCTCTCGCACGCGAGCTCGCCGCAACCCAGTCGCAGCTAGCGCAAGCGGCGCCGACGGCTTTGCCGCCGGCCCGATAACAATCCGTTGGCAGCCACAAACCTTTTGACCTGGTTGCCGGGTAAGGTTCAGTCTTCGCCTACAACCAATTAGACAATCGGCAAATGGCAATGGAACTTCCTGATAGTGTCGCGGCAATTGGAGAACAGCTCGCCGGGAAACGGACGATCGAGCCCGATCCGCAGTTACTCAGCGGCGCTGATGTGTTTGCGGCCGAGCGCCAGCGCTTGTTTCTGCGCCCATGGGTCGCCATCGATCACCAGTCGCGCATTGCGGAACCCGGCCGCTACGTCCGTTTCGAGGCGGCCAGCCGTTCGATCTTGCTGACCCGCGACGAGGAAGGAACATTGCGCGCCTTGCGGAATGTCTGCATCCATGCCGGGTACCCGGTGTGCGAGGCTGAAGAGGGTCCGGCGGATCGCTTGGTCTGCCCCTATCATGGTTGGGAATTTGCCGCCGACGGCCGCCTGCTCGAGCCCGACCTGTCACGCCGGATCGATCCGGCGCGGCTGCGGCTGGCAAGCCATCCCGTCTGTGTCCAGGACGGGTTGATCTTTGTCGATCTGTCCAAACCAGCCGCCGGCTCGGACGAAATCGATGAATCGCCGGTCACGCCAGGCTCAATCCCCGGATGGCTTGCCGAAGCCGAGGTGGCGAGCCGCTCGCGTTACAGCACCGATTGGAATTGGAAGCTGGCGCTGCAATTTGTCAAATCCTCGCCGCAGCTGTTTTGCGACGATCCGGGTGAGGACGATTTTGTCGAGTTTGGACCGCTGAGCTTTATGCTGGCTCAGTCGAACAACGCGACGCTGCTGCGTGTGGTCCCTAAATCGGCCGGCCACACCGACATCCAGCTGATCCGCATTGTTCCGCGCGGGGTTCCCGCAGATGATCGACCTGACCGCGTTGCCGATCAAATCCGTATTGCGGGCGACGCTGAGAACGTGGCGCAAACGGCCAGGCTCGATCGCACGTTTTTCGATTGGTATTGGTCGTTGATGTCGACGGAGTGATCGAGCGCAAGAACCCGAGGCGCCCGGAATCAGCCCTCGGCCATCCGGTTGACGCAAAAGGTCGCTCCGCCTGCACCGGCGTTGAACACGCCGGGAACATCGATGTTTAGCAAGATTCTGATTGCCAACCGCGGCGAGATCGCTTGTCGCATTATTCGAACGGCGCGGCGCATGGGGATCGCGACCGTCGCGGTCTACTCCGATGCTGACGAAGGGGCGGCGCATGTGCGCGCCGCCGACGAGGCGATCCGGATCGGCCCGCCGCCGTCTGCCGAAAGCTATTTGCGCATCGACCGGATTATCGAGGCCTGTCGCACCAGCGGCGCCGAAGCGGTGCATCCCGGTTACGGGTTTTTGTCCGAAAATCCGGCATTCGCATTGGCGCTGGAGGAGGCCGGGATCGTCTTTGTCGGTCCGCGACCGGACGCGATCGCGGCGATGGGCGACAAGATCGAATCAAAGAAGCTGGCCCGTGCTGCGGGCGTCTCGACCGTGCCCGGTTATCTCGACATCGTGCCCAATGCCGAGGCCGCGGTGGGGATCGCGCGCGATATTGGCTATCCGGTAATGATCAAGGCATCAGCGGGCGGCGGCGGCAAGGGCATGCGCATCGCCGCCAATGACGATGAGGTTCGCGACGGCTTTCGGGGTGCGGCGAGCGAAGCGAAATCAAGCTTTGCCGATGACCGCATCTTTATCGAGAAATACATCCAAGAGCCGCGGCACATTGAAATCCAGGTGCTCGGCGACGCACACGGCAACATCCTCTATCTCGGTGAGCGCGAGTGCTCGATCCAGCGCCGCCATCAGAAGGTTATCGAGGAGGCGCCGAGCCCGTTTCTCGATGCGACGACCCGCGAGGCAATGGGCAGGCAGGCGGTGGCGTTGGCGCAAGCCGTCGACTACCGCTCGGCGGGCACGGTCGAGTTCATCGTCGATCGCCAGCGAAATTTCTACTTCCTCGAAATGAACACGCGCCTGCAGGTCGAGCACCCGGTCACCGAACTGGTCACCGGGCTCGATCTGGTGGAGTTGATGCTGCGCATTGCCGCCGGGGAAAGGCTGCCGTTTACGCAGGAGGACGTCCGGCTCGACGGCTGGGCGATCGAGGCCCGCATCTATGCCGAGGATCCGACGCGGGGCTTTCTGCCATCGACCGGCCGGCTCGTCCGATATTTGCCGCCATCCGGTGATGGCGTGCGGATCGATGACGGGGTCTATGAAGGCGCCGAGATTACCGTTTATTACGACCCGATGATCGCCAAACTGGCGGTTCACGGGTCCGAACGGGCATCAGCCGTCGACCGGCTGAGCAGCGCGCTCGACGGATTTTACATCAGCGGTCTGCAGCACAACATCGCGTTTCTGGCGGCGGTTGCGGGCAACAGCCGATTTCGCGCCGGGGCTTTGTCGACCGACTTCATCGCGCAAGAATTTCCCGGCGGGTTTGCGCCCCCGCCCCAGCCCGTCGCGGCCGATCGGATGATCCTGCTGGCCGCCGCCCTTGCAGGTCGTCGCATACGCGAGCGCGAAGCGGGGATAGCGGGCCGGCTCGATGGCGCGGGCGCGGTGATCTCTGAGGAGTGGGCGATCCTGCTCGACGGCGCCGCCCACAGCGTAGCTGTGCAGCCGACCGAGATGGCCTACACAGTCGCAATAGCCGGTAAGCGGTTGGACGCCGCGACTGAGTGGCAGCCGGGTCAGGTGCTGATGCGGATCCTGGCCGGCGGCAAGACCACGACGGTGCAGATCGAGTGGCTGTCGGCGGCGGAGTTTCGGCTGGTCCATGGCGGCGTCGTCCGCCGTGTTCAGGTGTTGTCGCCGCGCGCCGCCGAACTCCTGGCATTGATGCCGGATAAGAAACCCCCGGACACCTCACGGCTGCTGCTGTCGCCAATGCCGGGGCTGCTGTCGTCGATTGCGGTGGCGCCGGGGCAGGAGGTCAAGGCCGGCGAGGCGCTTGTCACCGTCGAGGCGATGAAGATGGAGAACGTGTTGCGCGCCGAACGCGACGGCCGCATCGCCGCGATCCGGGCGAAACCCGGCGACAGCCTCGCCGTGGATGAGGTCATCCTCGAATTCGAGTAGGGCAGGGGCCTTATAGCATCGGCAGTCCGCCGCGCCCCGATCCGGGCGGAAAGGCCATGTCGATCCGCGCGATCTCATCGGAAGAGAGCACCAAATCGCCGGCGCCGGCGATTTCTTCGACATGTTCGCGGGTCGATGCTTTGGGAATCGGAAAGAGCGATGGCCGGCGGGCCAGAAAGGCGAGCGCCACCTGGCGTGGCGTGGCGCCATGCTCGCCGGCGATCTCGGCCAGCACTCGTCCGCCCGGCGTGTGCGGCCCTGGGAAGCGGTTGTGGCCGAACGGGCTGTAGGCGGTTACCGCGACCCGGTGCTGTTCGCACCATGGCAGAACCCGGTGTTCGATGTCGCGCTGCAGCAAGTGATACAGCACCTGGTCACAGGCGATGTGTCCCTCGCCGGCAAGACCCAGAGCCTCTTCGAGATCGCCGATGTCGAAGTTGCTGACCCCCCAACTCAGGATTTTACCGTCGCGCTGAAGCTCCTCGAAAGCTTCGATTGTCTCGAGAAGTGGGTGCGGACCCCGCCAGTGCAGCAGATAACAGTCGAGGCGATCGGTGCGCAGGCGGGCGAGCGAGGCTTCGCACGCTCGCCGTGTCCCGGCACGCGAGGCGTGTTGCGGCAGCACTTTGGAGACGAGAAACACCTCGTCGCGGCGCCCCGAAATCGCCTCGCCGACCAGTTCTTCGGCGGCGCCCGACCCGTACATCTCGGCCGTGTCGATATGGTTGATGCCCAAATCGAGACCGCGTCGCAGCGCGGCGACGGCTGCTTCGTGAGGGGCGGCTTCGAGATACCAGGTGCCGAGGCCGATGGCTGACACCTCGCGACCTGTCGGGCCAAACAGACGCCTTTGCATCGATCGCCTCCGTGATGCCGTCCGGCGCTAGGCCGCGTGCGCGCCGACCCGTGCCTCTGAGAAAAGCCGCTTCATTTCGCGGTTGAAAGCCGGAATGTCGTCCGGTTTCCGGCTCGTCAACAGATTACCATGGACGACCGTTTCGCGATCGACCCATTGCGCCCCGGCATTTCTCAAATCGGTCTTCAGCGACGGCCAGGATGTCATCTCCCGCCCGCGGGCGCATCCCGTCTCGATGATCGTCCACGGGCCATGGCAGATCGCCGCGACCGGCTTGCCGGCGTCGAAGAAGGCTTTGACAAAGGCGACGGCCTGGGGCTCGATCCGCAGCTTGTCCGGATTTATCACCCCTCCTGGCAGGAGCAAGGCATCGAAATCGTCTGGCCGGGCCTGATTGAGCTGTAAATCCACCGGGAGGCTTTGACCCCAATCGGTAAATTCCCAGCCGCGCACCTCGCGATCCTTGGGCGACACGACCCGGGTCTCGGCGCCCGCATCATCCAGCGCTTTGCGCGGTTCGGTCAGCTCGACCTGCTCGAAGCCGTCGGTGACGAGTATCGCCACTTTCATTCTGTTCAGGTCTTTGTCTGTCATCGTCTACCTCTCTTGCCCAAGGGCAGCCACAGGGGTCATAGGGGCAAACGATTAAAAGGCGATGCCGTCCCGCTCCTTGACAGCCGTCAACTTCGCCTGCCCGAGGGTTTACAGCCGAGCGGGGAGGGATCGCGTCTAGGCCGCGGCGGTGTGGGCGCTATATCAGCACAGAGAATGAAGACCGTTCGAATGCGCGTCGCCGGCCGGGTGCAGGGCGTCGGCTTCCGCGCCTGGGCCACGCAGGTTGCGGCGCAGCTCCGGCTGCGCGGCTGGGTGCGCAATCGCAGCGACGGCACGGTCGAAATGCTGGTGACGGGTCCCGACGATGCCGTCTCGGCCATGATCGAGGCCGCCCGCCAAGGCCCACCCGCGGCCCACAGCGAAGTGCGCGTCCTCGACGATCAGGAAGACGGCAGCGTCGGCTTTGTCGCGCGCCCGACAGCGTAGGGCCGGTCCACATGCCTTCCGGAAGACGCGGCCGCGCCCGCCGCTAGCGCCAATCGTCGAGGACATAGAGGCCCGGCCGGCTATAGACGGGATCGTTCGGCCGATGCAATGTCACGAGATTGACTTCGGCCTGGAACCCGCATGCCTTCATATGCCGGTGCGCCTCTTCGCGGGCGAGATTGACCCCGGCCAAGAGATGCGGCATGTCGACCAAAGCGGCCAGCGCGCGGACCGCATCGAGCAGCGCCGCGAAATTCCGATCGGCTTCCGGGCCTGGCCGCACGGCCCCGAATTTGACAAAGCAACAGCCCGCACCCGCTTCGCTCGCCGGCCCCAGTGACAGATCGCGAAACCTGCGAGCCGATCGGAACCGTCCGGTAACAGTAGCGTGTCTCCGAGCCCACGCGCCGTCACCGTGCGGATCTCGGCAGTAAGATCAAGACCGGGGTAAAGAGCGTCGGTGATCTCGCGGCACGCGGTTTCAGCGGCGGTGCGCCCATCCGGCGGCAATTCCGAGTACCGCGACCAGCCGCCGCCGTCGGCCGCCCGCGCCGGTGCTGTCATCAGCGGGGTCAGGAACCTCGGGCGGAACCCGAACTTTCCATAGAGGTGAATGTGTTTCGGGCTCTGCGGAAAGGTGCAGAGTCCGGCATGGCTGACGCCCCACTCCTCAAACGCATCGCTGACCGCACCGACGAGCGGTTGGGCGATGCCGCGATCCCATAAATCGGGTTGAATCGCCAGCGGACCAAAAAAGCCGACACTGCCCCATCGTGTGGCGAAATTGCAGCCTACCACCTCACCATCGAGTTCGGCGGTAAAGCCGGCGACGTGCTCAGCGCCAAAGCGACCGTAAACATAATCACGATCCGTCCAGAAATTTTGCGGGTCGGGCGCGCCGAGAAACGTCCCAAACGCGCTGCAGCAGATTTGCCGGGCCGCCGGCAGATCGTTCTCGACCATCCGCCGGATAACGACCGTCATCATTGCCTCCCTGTCACACCACCTTTTTATGACGATAGTCCGTTGCCGGACCATAATCGGCGGCAAACAATCCGCACCTGAACAAAGCGCGGAATCAAACAATCCGAACCTGAACGAAGCGCGGAACATGTCGGAAGAGGGCAGGGGCGAACCGCGAGCGGCGCCTCCGTTGCGGAGGCTGAGCCGCGGTGTCTAAGCGGCTTCTTCCTGGTCCTCGGCGCCGGTTGGGCCGGAATCCTTGCCTTTGGCTTCGGGATCGCGGTCGACCAACTCGATCACCGCCATCGCCGCGTTGTCGCCATAGCGGAATCCCGCCTTGATGATGCGGGTATACCCACCCGCCCGGCCGACGTAACGCTGGGCGAGCGTCGTCATCAGCTTGTTGGCGAGCGGCGCATCCTGCAACCGGGCGATCGCACGGCGCCGGTTTGCGAGCCCGCCATGTTTGCCAAGCGTAATCAACCGCTCGACGATCGGCCGCAAATCCTTCGCTTTGGGCAGCGTCGTCGTGATCTGCTCGTGCTTTATCAATGCCGCGGCGAGGTTCTCGAACATCGCCTTGCGATGCTCGGAGCGGCGGCTGAAGCTGCGGCCTTTCAGGCGATGGCGCATCGCATCCTCAATAGGGCTCGTCGAGTCGCTTGGCCAATTCTTCGATATTTTCGGGCGGCCAATTCGGAATTTCCATGCCGAGGTGCAACCCCATCTGGGTCAGCACTTCCTTGATCTCGTTCAGCGATTTTCGTCCGAAGTTTGGCGTCCGCAGCATCTCGGCCTCGGATTTCTGAACCAAATCACCAATATAGACGATGTTGTCGTTCTTCAGGCAGTTGGCGGAACGCACCGACAGTTCGAGTTCGTCGACTTTGCGCAATAGGTTCTTGTTGAACGGCAGTTCGCTCGGTCGCGTGTCGTCCGAGGGATGCCGCGGCTCCTCGAAGTTGATGAACAACTGGAGCTGATCCTGCAGGATGCGTGCGGCCAGCGCCACCGCATCTTCGGGCGTCACCGCGCCATTGGTCTCGACCCGCATCGCCAGGCGATCGTAGTCGGTGACCTGACCGACACGGGTATTCTCGACACGGTAGGAGACCTTGCGCACCGGGCTGAACAGCGCATCGACTGGGATCAGCCCGATCGGCGCATCCTCCGCCCGGTTTTGCGTCCCCGGCAGGTAGCCTTTTCCGTTTTCGACCGTCAACTCCATTGCAATCCGAGCGCCGGCATCGAGGGTGCAAATCACCAAGCTCGGGTTCATGATATCGATATCGTGGCCGGCCTCAATCGCACCGGCGCGGATTTCGCCAGGGCCTGTCGCACGCAACCGCATGCGTTTGGGGCCCTCGCCATACATCCGCAGGTCGATGCTCTTGATGTTGAGCACGATGTCGGTGACATCCTCGAGCACGCCCGGGATCGACGAGAACTCGTGCAATACCCCTTCGATCTGGATCGAGGTGACCGCCGCGCCCTGCAGCGAGGACAGCAGCACCCGGCGCAGCGCGTTCCCGAGTGTCAGGCCAAAACCGCGTTCCAACGGCTCGGCCACCACCGTCGCCACCCGTTTTGGGTCGTCACCCGGCTCGACCGAGAGCTGTTTCGGCTTGATCAGCGTTTGCCAATTTCTTTGGATAACCAATTTTACCTCAACCGGTTAGCGGGTGCAGGCCGCAGCGCGAGCGGCGCACAACCGACATGTGCTTTGGTCAGAATTCGCGCCTGAGGGCGCCAAATTCTCCGTCAGACGCGCCGCCTTTTGGGTGGTCGGCAGCCATTATGAGGGATCGGCGTCACGTCGCGGATCGAGGTAACGGCAAATCCCACCGACTGTAAGGCGCGCAATGCCGATTCCCGCCCCGACCCCGGACCCTTGACTTCGATATCGAGGGTGCGCATGCCATGCTCCATCGCTTTGCGCCCGGCGTCTTCGGCGGCAACCTGCGCCGCGTATGGGGTCGATTTGCGCGAGCCCTTGAAACCCTGACTACCCGATGACGACCAGGCGATCGTGTTCCCTTGCGCATCGGTGATCGTTATCATCGTATTGTTGAACGTCGCATTCACGTGCGCCGTACCCGACGTGATGTTTTTGCGCTCGCGGCGGCGTAAGCGCGGCGCCGGCGCCCCGGACCTTGCCATCGATCTAATTCCAGTATTTGGGTGTGGGGTCGCGCTACTTCTTCTTGCCCGCGATTGGACGAGCCGGCCCCTTGCGCGTGCGTGCGTTGGTGTGCGTGCGCTGGCCGCGGACCGGCAGGCCCCTACGGTGACGCAACCCGCGATAGCAACCGAGATCCATCAGCCGCTTGATATTCATCGCGACAAGTCGACGCAGATCACCCTCAACGGTGAATTCGCGGTCAATCAATTCGCGCATCCGCGATACTTCGTCGTCGGTCAACTCATGTACCCGCCGCTCCGGCGGAACCCCGATCCTGGAGCAAATCTGCATGGCCGTTGTCCGGCCAATGCCATGAATGTAGGTCAGCCCGATTGGCACCCGCTTTTGATTGGGGATATTGACGCCAGCAATGCGCGCCACGTGCGCTTCTCCTCAAAAAGTCAAAATAGGGGTGGGTGCCGCCCTTCGCAAGGGCAGTCAGTATAACGAGCAATTTTCGCACGTCAACCCCGCCGTGGTCGCCAGGTCGGCGGCATAGCAACTAGGCCGCGGGCGGCAACTAGGCCGGCGGACGAGGCGGCCCAATAATGGCTTCGAGTTGCCGCGTCACCTCGTCGATCTCGGCCATACCGTCGACTACGCGCAAAATGCCGCGCGCCCGGTAATACGGAAGGATCGGCTCGGTTTGGCGGCGATAGACCTCGAACCGTGCCGCCACTGCTTCGGGGCGATCGTCGGGCCGATGAATGAACTCGTGGCTGCCGCAGCCGTCGCACACTCCATCGACCCCCGGGCGGTTATACCGCTCATGATAACTGGCGCCGCACGCCGCACAGGTAAAGCGGCCGCTCAGCCGGTCGATCAGCGCTGTCTCGTCGACCTCGATCAGAATTACATGGTCGAGGCTAAGCTGGCGCCGCGCCAGCATCTCATCGAGCGCTTGCGCCTGTGGCACCGTGCGCGGAAACCCATCGAGGATAAAGCCGTTGCGGCAGTCTGGCTCAGCGATTCGCGCGGCGATCATGTCGATGATGATGCCGTCGGGGACCAGCTGCCCCGAATCCATGATGCTTTTCACGCGCAATCCCAATTCGCTGCCGGAGGCGGTGGCGGCGCGCAACATGTCGCCGGTAGCGAGATGGGGAATGCCGTAGCTTTGTTCGAGCCGCTTCGCCTGTGTCCCTTTTCCGGACCCCGGCGGCCCGAGCAGGACGATATTCATCCCCTCCGGCCCCTGAGTTTCGCCTTCTTGATCAGACCCTCATATTGGTGGGCGAGCAGATGCGAATGGATCTGAGCCACAGTATCCATCGTCACGCTGACGACAATCAAAAGGCTCGTGCCGCCAAAATAAAACGGGACCGAATATTGCGAAATTAAAATCTCGGGCAAGATACACACCGCTGCCAAGTAAGCCGCGCCAACCACAGTCAGCCTGGTCAGCACGTAATCCAAGTAGTCGGCGGTATTCTTGCCGGGTCTGATGCCCGGAATAAAGCCGCCGTATTTACGCAAATTGTCGGCCGTCTCGGTCGGATTAAAGACGATCGCGGTATAGAAAAAGCAGAAGAACACAATTAGGGCGACATAGAGCAGCATATAGAGCGGCCGACCATGCGCCAGATAGGTGGTTATGTTGCCGAGCCAGCCAAAGCTTTGGCTATTTGTTTGAAAATTGGCGATCGTCGCCGGCAGCAAAAGCAGCGATGACGCAAAGATTGGCGGGATCACACCGGAGGTGTTGATCTTGAGCGGCAGGTGCGAGGCGTCGCCGCCAAACATCTTGTTGCCGACTTGTCGCTTTGGATACTGGATCAAAATGCGTCGTTGTGCACGTTCCATAAAGACGATGAACGCGATCACGCCAACCGAGATCAGGATAAAGGCGACAATAAAGATGCCGGAGATAGCACCGGTGCGGCCAAGTTCGAGGGTCGAGGCCAGGGCGTGCGGCAAATTTGCGACGATGCCGGCGAAAATAATCAAGGAAATGCCGTTACCGACGCCGCGTGCGGTAATCTGCTCTCCGAGCCACATCAGGAAGACGGTGCCGCCAACCAAAGTGATGACGGTGACCAACCGGAACCCCAGTCCTGGGTTCAGCACCGCCGTCTCGGCGCCGGACCGCATGCCCTCGATCCCGACCGCGATGCCGTAGGCCTGCACCGCGGCCAACAATACCGTGCCATAGCGCGTGTATTGGTTCAGCGTCTTGCGCCCGCTCTCGCCCTCCTTCTTCAGCGCTTCGAGGGTCGGCGACACCGCGGTCAATAGCTGAATGATGATCGACGCCGAGATGTACGGCATGATGTTTAGGGCAAAGATTGTCATGCGCCCGAGCGCGCCGCCCGAAAACATGTCGAACATGCCGAGAATGCCGCCGGCGTTTCGGGCAAAGATGTCGTGGAGGATCGCCGGATCGATGCCGGGTATCGGGATGTAGGTGCCGAGGCGATAGATCACCAGCGCGCCGAGCGTGAACCAGATGCGGCTCTTGAGCTCGGTCGCCTTGCCAAAGGCCGAGAAATTGATGCTGGAAGCGAGTTGTTCGGCGACTGACGCCATCGAATCCCATCCTCAATTGCGGCCATACCCGAAGGCCCACGCCACCCGACGCCGACTGCGCCGCGCCGATCGCCGCCGCCGGATGGCCGCTAGGCGGAGGCGGCCGGCTCCGCCTCCTGCTTTGGCGGGCGGACGCGCCCGGTGCGCAGCACGACCTTGCCGCCGGCACCCTCGACCGCAGCAACCGCTGCCTTGGACGCTCCGGCCACCTCGATCGTCACCGCAGCGCGCAACTCGCCCTTTGCCAACAAGCGGACGCCATCGCGCTGTCGGCGCAAGATCCCTGCAGTAACCAATGCCGCGCCGTCGAGCACCGCATCGGCTTTCAATTTACCCTCGTCGAGCGCTTTCTGCAGCCGTCCGAGGTTGACCACGGTAAATTCCGGTCGAAACATTTGGTTATTGAAGCCGCGTTTCGGCAGCCGGCGATGCAACGGGGTCTGCCCGCCTTCGAACCCGTTGAGCGCCACGCCGGTGCGGGCGGTCTGGCCCTTGCCGCCGCGTCCCGAGGTCTTTCCTTTGCCCGAGCCGATGCCGCGCCCGACCCGCTTCGCCCGGTAATGCGCTCCCTTATTGTCTCTGATCTCGTTCAGTTTCATCTTTTTGTCCTTCGCGGCTCAGCTGGCCTTCCGCGATGTGTCTCGGCCGATGCGGCTTTCCCAACCGCGCGACAGCCAGGCTCCGGGCGCAAGCCCCCTAGGATCAAACGCGCGTATCACTCTTCGACGACGACCACCAGATGCTGCACCTTGCGGATCATGCCGCGCACGGCGGGCGTGTCTTCTAGAACGCGGCGGCGGTGCCGCTTGTTCAAGCCGAGGCCTTTCAGCGTCGCCTCCTGATCGTGCCGGCGCCCGATCGGGCTGCCGATCTGCTCGACCGTCACCGACTTCTTGCCTTCGAGTACGCCTTCCATTACGCCGGCTCCCGCGGTGCTTCGGCATCGCGGCGGCCAAAGATCTCACCGACCTTCTTGCCACGGCGCGCCGCCACCGCGCGCGGGCTCGTCGCTTGGCCGAGCGCCGCAAAAGTTGCCTTGATCATGTTATGCGGGTTGGCGCTGCCGACCGATTTCGCGACGACGTCATGGATTCCGAGCGCCTCGAAAATCGCCCGCATCGGGCCGCCGGCGATGATCCCGGTGCCGGCTTTGGCGGCGCGCACGATGACGCGGCCGGCGCCATAGCTGTTGGTGATGTCGTGGTGCAGCGTGCGGCCTTCACGCAGCGGCACACGGATCATGTTGCGCCGCGCCTGCTCGGTCGCCTTGCGGATCGCTTCGGGGACCTCGCGCGCCTTGCCGGCGCCATAACCGACCCGCCCTTTGCGATCACCGACGACCACAAGTGCGGCAAAACCGAAACGCCGGCCGCCTTTGACGACCTTGGCGACACGGTTGATGTTGACGAGTTTCTCGGCGAATTCGCTCTCTTCGCGATCGCGTGATTGGCGATCGCCGTCCCGGCGCCCGCGCCGCTCGCCGCCACTGCGTTCCGTGCGTGCCATCTAGGCCCTTTCAGAAATCGAGACCGCCCTCGCGGGCGGCGTCGGCCAAGGCTTTCACCCGGCCATGAAACAGGTAACCGCCGCGATCGAAGATCACCTGGGCGACCCCGGCGGCTTTTGCGCGCTCGGCGATCAGCTTTCCGACAGCGCCGGCAGCCGCGATGTCTGCGCCGGTCTTCAGATTGGTCTTGAGACCCGCGTCAAGGCTCGATGCAGCGGCCAATGTCCGGCCGGCCGCATCATCGATCACCTGTGCATAGATATGCTTTGACGAGCGAAACACCGAGAGCCGGGCGCGACCATTCGCGGCACGCTGCAGGCTTCGGCGCACTCGCTGGCGCCGACGGAGGAACAGGTCTTTCGATTGTTGCGGCATAGGATTTACTTCTTCTTGCCTTCTTTGCGGCGGACGGTCTCGTGGGCGTATTTGATCCCTTTGCCCTTATACGGCTCGGGCGGACGGTACGCACGGATCTCGGCCGCCACTTGGCCGACGCGCTGGCGGTCGGCGCCGCTGACGGTGATTACGGTCGGCCGCTCGCAGGCGATCTTGACATCGGCGGGTATCGGAAACGGGATGTCGTGAGAATAACCGAGTTGCAGGTTCAAAATGTTGCCTTGGACAGCGGCGCGATAGCCGACACCGTTGATTTCGAGCCCGACCGAAAAGCCGGTCGACACCCCGGTGACCATGTTGTTGACCAGCGCCCGCGTCGTTCCCCACATCGCCCGCGATTGTTTGCTGTCATTGGCGGGCGCGATCGTCACCTCGCCATCCGTGAGCGACGCCGTGACATCGTTGCTGATGATCATGCTGAGCGTGCCGAGCCCGCCTTTGGCGGTCAAGGTGCGTCCGGCCAGCTGCACCTGGACCCCGGACGGGACCGGCACCGGGTTTTTGCCGATACGCGACATGTCAGTTCCTCAAAATACGCGGCACAGGACTTCGCCGCCGACCTTTGCGGCGCGCGCCTCGTTGTCGGAGAGCACGCCGCGCGGTGTCGATAAGATGGCGATGCCGAGACCATTATAGCTGCGCGGCAGATCGGCGATGCGGGAATAGATCCGCCGGCCCGGCTTGGAGACGCGTGCGATCTCGCGAATGACCGGCTCCCCATCGACATATTTGAGTTCGATCTTGAGTTCGGCGACGCCCGGGCGCAAATCTTCGCGGCTGAAACCGCGGATATAGCCCTCGCGTTGTAGCACTTCGAGCACGTTGGCGCGCATCTTCGAGGCCGGCGAGGCGACCACCGCCGCCCGCGCCCGCTGCCCGTTGCGAATCCGCGTCAGCATATCGCCCAACGGGTCGCTCATCGACATCGCCGAATGTCCTCCTACCAACTCGATTTCAGCATGCCGGGGATCTGGCCCGACGAGGCCAATTCCCGCAATGCGATGCGCGACAGCCTGAACTTTCGGTAAAAACCGCGCGGCCGTCCGGTCAGCGCGCAGCGATTGCGCACCCGGGTCTGCGAGCCGTTGCGCGGCAGCATCGCCAGCTTCAACTGGGCGGCGAACCTCTCTTCCGGCGGGGCGGTGCGGTCGAGCGCAATCTCTTTCAGCCGCAACCGGCGCGGCGCACTCTGCTTGGCCAGCTTAGCCCGCCGAGCATTCTTTTCGACCGAACTCTTTTTTGCCATCGAATGCGAACTCCTGACCCCGTCAATTGACAAACGGCATTTCAAAACCTTTGAGAAGCGCTTTTGCTTCGGCATCGGTCTTGGCCGTTGTCGTGATCACGACATTCATCCCGCGCACCGAATCGACACGATCATAATCGATCTCGGGAAAGACAATCTGTTCCTTGAGCCCGAGCGCAAAGTTCCCGCGGCCGTCAAAACTCTTGCCCGGAATACCGCGGAAGTCTCGCACCCGCGGCAGCGCGATATTGATCAGCCGGTCGAGAAACTCGTACATCCGCTGCCGGCGTAACGTCACCTTGCAGCCGATCGGCATTCCCTGGCGCAATTTGAAGGTCGCGATCGACCGCTTGGCACGGGTGATCACCGGACGCTGACCGACGATCGAGGCCAGTTCGCCCGCCGCCGCATCGACCTTCTTGGCGTCCTGCGTCCCTTCGCCAACACCCATATTGACGACGATCTTGCCGATCCGCGGCACCTGCATCGGGTTGGTGTAGCCGAATTCCTGCATCAGCGCCGGTCGCACCGTGGCTTCGTAATATTCCTGCAAACGCGGCTTGCTCATGACCTCACCTGTCGATGACTTCGCCCGAGCGGCGGGCGACGCGTACCTTGCGACCATCGCCGAGCACTTTGTAGCCGATGCGCGTCGGCTTGCCGGAACTGGGGTCGACATGGGCGACGTTGGAGATGTGCAGCGCCAACTCCTTTTCGACGATACCGCCGGGCTCGCCCATCCGTGGCTTGGTGTGCCGCCGCGCGACGTTGACCCCCTGCACGATGACGCGCTGATCGGTCGGAAAGACGCGCAAGACTTCCCCGGATCGGCCCTTGTTACGGCCGGTAATCACGACGACGTTGTCGCCTTTTTTGATCTTGAGCTTTGTCATCGCACGGTTCCCGCCGATCGCCTCACAACACTTCCGGGGCGAGCGACACAATCTTCATAAAGCGCCGGGCCCGTAATTCGCGAGTGACCGGGCCAAAGATGCGGGTGCCGATCGGTTCGTTCGCATTGTTGATCAGCACCGCAGCGTTGCGGTCAAAGCGGATGGCGCTGCCGTCGATGCGGCGGATCTCCTTTGCGGTGCGGACGATGACCGCGCGATGGACATCACCCTTTTTGACGCGTCCGCGCGGGATCGCCTCCTTGACGGAGACGATGATTACGTCGCCGACTGTCGCCGTCCGGCGTTTTGAGCCGCCCAGCACCTTGATGCATTGCACCCGCCGTGCGCCCGAATTGTCAGCGACGTCGAGATTTGTCTGCATTTGGATCATGCCACACCCTCCGGCGTCGCGGCAGCCTCGGCTTGGCTCAGCTCTTCGACAGGTGCCGTCCGCCGAGCGGTCACTTCCGCGGGCCCGCCCAATACGACCCAGTGCTTGCTCTTTGAGATCGGCCGGCTCTCTTCGATCTGCACAGTGTCGCCGACATGCCAGCGGTTTTGCTCGTCATGCGCCGCGTATTTTTTCGAACGCGTGATGAATTTTTTGTAGATTGGGTGCATCACCCGGCGTTCGACGCGCACGACGACCGTCTTGTCGCACTTGTCGCTGACGATCACGCCCTGCAGTATGCGTCTCGACATTATGGTTCTTTCCTAAGACGCTTTGCGGCGCCGCTCGCCGAGGATTGTCTTGATGCGGGCGATGTCGCGCCGCACCTGGCGCACCCGCGCGGTGTTCTCCAATTGCCCATTGGCGCGCTGAAAACGCAGATTAAAGATCTCCTTGCCGAGCATGTCGACCTGGCTCAAAAGCTCGTCATCGGTCTTGGCCCGGACATCGCCCGCCTTCATGCCGTGGCCCCTTCGCCGTCGCGAACGATAAAGCGGGTGGCAAGTGGCAATTTCGCCGCGGCAAGGGCAAACGCCTCGCGCGCCGTGTCGGCCGGCACCCCATCGAGCTCGAACATGATGCGTCCCGGCTTGACCCGGCAAATCCAATATTCGGGCGAACCCTTGCCGCTGCCCATGCGCACTTCGGCAGGCTTGGTCGATACTGGCACATCGGGAAAGATGCGGATCCATACCCGGCCGGAGCGGCGGATATGCCGCGTGATCGCGCGGCGCGCTGCTTCGATCTGGCGCGCGGTAATCCGGCCCGGATCGGACGCCTTAAGCCCATAGGCGCCAAAATTCAAACTCGTGCCGCCTTTGGCGAGACCGTGGACCCGGCCCTTATGCTGCTTGCGGTACTTCGAACGTTTCGGACTAAGCATCCCCTCTTCCCATTGGTTCGCGGCGCGGGCGGTCGTGGCTCGGCGCCGGTCCTTGTCCTTCCGCCGCCCGCTTCTCCTGCGCCAGCGGGTCATGGGCGAGGATCTCGCCCTTGAACACCCAAACCTTTACGCCACACACCCCGTAGGTTGTTTTGGCAGTGCCGTAACCGAAATCGACATCGGCCCGCAGCGTGTGCAGCGGCACACGGCCCTCGCGATACCACTCCATGCGGGCGATTTCGGCGCCGCCGAGCCGGCCCGAGCAATTGATCCGGATGCCTTGCGCGCCAAGCCGCATTGCCGACTGCACCGCCCGCTTCATCGCCCGGCGAAATGCGACACGGCGCTCGAGCTGCTGCGCGATGCTGTCGGCGACGAGCTTTGCATCGATCTCGGGCTTGCGGATTTCGACGATGTTGAGGCTGACCTCGCTGGGCGTCACTTTGGCAATGTCGACACGCAATTTTTCGATATCGGCGCCCTTTTTGCCGATGATCACGCCCGGCCGCGCCGAATGCAGGGTGATCCGGCTCCGGCGCGCGGCGCGTTCGATGACGATCCGCGACAGTCCGGCCTGCGTCAGTCGCCTGTTCAAAAAGCGCCTGAGCTTGAGATCATCGAGTAGCAGGTTCGAGTACTCCTTGCGCGCGAACCATCGTGAATCCCAAGTGCGGTTGATGCCGAGCCGGAGCCCGATCGGATTGACCTTTTGACCCATCAGCTGGTCTCCTCGGCGTCGTCTTCGGGGCGTTCGCGGACAATGACCGTCAGATGCGCAAAATGCTTTTCGACGCGCGCCGAGCGGCCGCGGCCTCTTGTGTGAAAGCGTTTCAGAGCAAATGCGCGCCCGACTGTCGCTTCCTTGACGTAGAGCCGATCGACATCGAGCTGGTGATTGTTTTCGGCGTTGGCGATCGCCGCCTGCAAGACCTTCTTGACGTCGTTTGCGATGCGCCGCTGCGAAAAGGTCAGTTCGGCCAATGCCGAGGCGGCGGTCTTGCCGCGGATCGCGCGCGCGACAAGGTTCAGCTTGCGGGCGCTGGTCCGTAGACCGCGCATGCTGGCCAAAGCCTCGCTGTCAGCGAGCCGGCGCTCGGCGGCAGGCTTACTCATCTCAGGCTCTCCTCGCCTTCTTGTCGCCGGCATGGCCATAAAAGGTGCGCGTCGGCGCGAATTCGCCGAGTTTGTGGCCGATCATATTTTCGGTCACCAGCACCGGGATAAATTTGTGGCCGTTGTACACACCAAAGGTCAGGCCGACGAATTGCGGGAAGATTGTTGATCGACGCGACCAGGTGCGGATCACCTGGTTGCGCCCTGAGCGCCGCGCCTCGTCGGCTTTCTTTAGCAGATAGCCGTCGACAAATGGGCCTTTCCAAACCGAGCGGGTCAAATTCGCTCTCCGTATTTCATTCTACCGCTAGCGCTTGTTGCGGCGACGCACGATCAGCCGATCGGTCGCCTTGTTGTGACGCGTTTTCTTGCCTTTGGTCGGCTTGCCCCAGGGAGTGACCGGATGCCGGCCGCCCGAGCTGCGGCCTTCGCCGCCGCCATGCGGATGGTCGATCGGGTTCATCGCCACACCGCGCACCGACGGCCGCCGTCCAAGCCAACGGTTGCGGCCGGCCTTAGCGATGACAATGTTTTGCTGATCGGGGTTCGACACCGCGCCGATCGTCGCCCGGCATTCGCCTCGCACCATCCGCACTTCCCCCGATGACAGGCGCAAAAGCGCGTAGCCTTGATCGCGGCCGACGAGCTGCGCGTAGGTTCCGGCCGAGCGTGCGATCTGGCCGCCCTTACCGGGCTTCATCTCAATATTGTGGATGATCGTGCCGGGCGGCATGTTGCGCATCGGCATCGAATTGCCGGGCTTGACATCGACCCGCTCGCCCGAGACGACCGTGTCCCCCGCCTTCAACCGCTGTGGCGCCAGGATGTAAGAGAGTTCGCCATCCTGATAGTGGATCAGCGCGATAAAGGCGGTGCGGTTCGGGTCGTACTCGAGGCGCTCGACCGTCGCCGGCATATCGACCTTGGTGCGCTTGAAATCGACCATGCGATAGCGCCGTTTGTTACCTCCGCCACGCCAGCGCACGGTGATGCGGCCAGTGTTGTTGCGCCCGCCCTTGCCGCGCAATCCTTCGGTCAGGGCTTTGACCGGCTTGCCCTTCCACAACTCGCTGCGGTCAACGATGACCAGCTGGCGGCGCGACGGGGTCGTCGGGTTAAAGGTCTTGAGTGCCATCGCTGGGTTTCTTCCCGCTCAGATCCCGGTCGTCACATCGATGCGCTGGCCTTCGCGCAAGGTGACGATCGCCTTTTTGACATCGGAGCGCTGACCCGGCCGGCCGCGCACCCGCTTCACCTTGCCCGCAACGCGGATCGTATTAACCGCGGTCACCGACACGTTGAACAGGCCCTCGACCGCCGCCTTGACCTCGCGCTTGGTCGCGGTCAGCGGCACGCGGAAGATCACCTGATTGTGCTCGGAGACGTTGGTGGCCTTTTCGGTGATCACCGGGGTGCGGATGATGTCGTACATCTGCTGCCGGGTTAGCCGGGTCTCCGCCGGCGGTATAACGCGAAACCGGCTCATTTAAGGCGCGCCTCCAGATGTTGGACTGCTTCGCGCGTCAGGACCAAGGTATCGCGGCGCAGAATATCGTAAACGTTGGCCCCTTGCTGCGGCAGCACATCGACGCGCGGCAGGTTGCGGGCGGCGCGGGCGAAGTTCTCATCAACCGCCGGCCCGTCGATGATCAACACCGACTCCCAGCCCAACGCTTCGAGCCGGGTGCGCAAGAACTTGGTCTTGGCTTCGTCGGCGCGAGCAGCATCGATGACGACGAGCTTGCCCTCATCGAGCTTCGCCGACAAAGCGGTCTTGAGGCCGAGCCGGCGTACCTTTTTTTGCAGGCTGAATTCGTGGCTGCGCACCACCGGGCCAAAAATCACGGCACCGCCGCGAAATTGCGGCGAGCGCAAGCTGCCCTGGCGGGCGCGGCCGGTGCCCTTCTGTTTGTAAGGCTTTTTGGTCGTGCCCTGGATCTCGCTGATGCCCTTGGTTTTGTGCGTCCCGGCGCGGCGCTTGGCGAGTTGCCAATTGACCACGCGCGCCAGGATGTCGCGGCGCACCGGTAGCCCAAAGACCGCGTCATCGAGTTCGATGTCGCCGACCTCCTGGTTGTCGAGATTGTGAACGGCGATCTTGCTCAACCCTGTTCTCCTTCGGGCATTTCCGCCGCTGGAGTCTCAGCCGCACCACCGTCAGCCGCGGCGGCGGCGCGTAGCGCTGCCGGGAAGGGCAGCCCGTCGGGCATCCTGCGCTTGACCGCATCCTTGACCAGGACAAAGCCGCCCTTTGCCCCCGGCACCGCACCCCGGACCATCAATAGACCGCGTTCGACATCGGTAGACACGACTTCGAGGCTCTGCACGGTGACCCGCTCGGCACCAAGATGACCCGCCATCTTCTTGTTCTTGAAGGTCTTGCCAGGCGACTGCCGCTGGCCGGTCGAGCCGAGGCTTCGATGCGAAACCGAGACGCCATGGCTGGCGCGAAGACCGCCGAAATTATGCCGCTTCATTCCTCCGGCAAAACCCTTGCCAATGCTGGTGCCGACGACATCGACCCGCTGCCCGGGAACAAAATGCCCGGCGGTGATTTCGCTGCCGACTTCGACAACCGCATCTTCGGGAACCCGGAATTCGGCGAGGCGCGCCTTGGGCTCGACCTGCGCCTTTGCGAAGTGGCCGCGCAGCGGTTTGGATACATTCTTTACCTTGGCCGCACCGACCCCGAGCTGCAGCGCGCTGTAGCCGTCCTTCTCGGGCGTGCGCACCGCGACCACCTGGCAATGGTCGATCGCCAGCACGGTTACCGGCACGTGATTACCGTCCTCGGTAAACACACGGGTCATGCCGAGCTTGCGGGCAACAAGACCGGTACGCATCGCCATTGTCCTACAGCTTGATCTCGACGTCGACGCCGGCGGCGAGGTCGAGCTTCATCAGAGCATCGACAGTTTGTGGCGTCGGGTCGACGATGTCGAGCACCCGCTTATGGGTGCGGATCTCGAACTGTTCGCGCGACTTCTTGTCGACATGCGGCGAGCGCAAGACGGTGAATTTCTCGATCTTGGTCGGCAACGGTATCGGACCGCGAATCCGCGCCCCCGTCCGCTTCGCAGTGTTGACGATCTCGCTGGTCGATTGATCGAGCACTCGATGATCGTACGCCCGCAAACGGATGCGGATATTCTGATTGTCCACCTGGCGTTTCCTTTTGTTTTCTGGTTTGCGTCGCGGGTTATTTGATGATTTTGGCGACGACGCCGGCGCCGACGGTGCGGCCGCCCTCGCGGATTGCAAAGCGCAAGCCTTCATCCATCGCGATCGGCGCGATCAATTCGATCTCCATCGAGATGTTGTCGCCCGGCATCACCATCTCGGTGCCCTCGGGCAGGTGCACCGTGCCGGTCACATCGGTCGTGCGGAAGTAGAATTGCGGCCGGTAATTGCCAAAAAACGGGGTGTGGCGCCCGCCCTCTTCCTTGGTCAGGATGTAGGCCTCGCACTGAAAGCGGGTGTGCGGCGTGATCGAGCCGGGGGCCGCCAATACCTGGCCGCGCTCGACCTCCTCGCGCTTGGTGCCGCGCAGCAACGCCCCGATATTGTCGCCGGCCTCGCCCTGGTCCAACAATTTGCGAAACATCTCGACCCCGGTCACCACCGTCTTGGCGGTCGGCCGCAGCCCGACAATCTCGACCTCGTCGCCGACCTTGACGATGCCGCGCTCGACCCGCCCGGTGACCACCGTGCCGCGCCCCGAGATCGTGAACACATCCTCGATCGGCATCAAAAACGGCCGGTCCTTGGCGCGCTCCGGCTGCGGGATGTAGTCGTCGACCGCCGCCATCAATTCCATGATCTGGTCGTGCCCCTGCTCCGGGTCGCGCCCCTCCAACGCCGCCAAGGCCGACCCCCGGATCACCGGGATGTCGTCCCCCGGAAACTGATAGGAGGACAACAATTCGCGCATCTCGAGCTCGACCAGGTCGAGCAGTTCCGGGTCGTCGACCATGTCGACCTTGTTCATAAACACCACCAGCGCCGGCACGCCGACCTGGCGCGCCAACAGGATGTGCTCGCGGGTCTGCGGCATCGGACCGTCCGCCGCCGACACCACCAGGATGGCGCCATCCATCTGTGCTGCCCCGGTGATCATGTTCTTGATGTAGTCGGCATGCCCCGGGCAATCGACATGCGCGTAATGCCGGTTGGGAGTCTCGTATTCGACATGCGCCGTGGCGATCGTGATCCCCCGGGCGCGCTCCTCCGGCGCCTTGTCGATCTGGTCAAACGGCACAAACGTCGCCCCGCCAGCCTCCGCCAACACCTTGGTGATCGCCGCCGTCAAGGTCGTCTTGCCGTGATCGATGTGCCCAATCGTCCCGATGTTGCAGTGCGGCTTCGTCCGCTGAAACTTCGCCTTCGACATCGTCCTGTTCTCCGTTAAATCGCTTTGCGGCCGAGGATCAGGCCATCTTGGCCCGGACTTCGTCCGCGACGGCCTGCGGCACCTGCTCGTAATGGTCGAAATGCATCGTGTATTGCGCCCGGCCCTGACTCATCGAGCGCAAGGTGTTGACATAACCAAACATATTGGCGAGCGGCACCATTGCGTCGACGACCCGGGCATTGCCGCGGCTATCCATTCCGGTGACCTGACCGCGCCGGCTGTTCAGATCGCCGATCACGTCGCCGAGATATTCGTCGGGCGTCACCACCTCGACCCGCATAATCGGTTCGAGCAATTTCGGCGCCGCTTTCATGACGCCTTCCTTGAAGGCGGCGCGGGCGGCGATCTCGAACGCGAGCACGCTCGAGTTCGACATCGTGATAGGCCCCATCGAACAACGTCGCCTTGATGTCGATGACCGGGAAGCCGGCGAGCACTCCGGTTTCAGCCGAGGCCCGCAGCCCCTTTTCGACACCCGGCACGTACTCCTTTGGTACCGTGCCGCCGACCACATCGTTCTCAAATTGAAAGCCTTGGCCGGGCGGCAACGGCTCGAAGCGGATCTTGACGCGCGCAAACTGCCCGGCGCCGCCGGTCTGTTTTTTATGAATGTAATCAATCTCGGACGAGCGGCTGATCGTCTCACGATAGGCGACCTGCGGCGCGCCGACATTGGCGTCGACCTTGAACTCGCGCTTCATGCGGTCGACGATGATTTCGAGGTGCAGTTCGCCCATGCCCTTGATCACGGTTTGACCGCTCTCATGGTCGACCGTAACCCGAAACGATGGGTCCTCGGTCGCGAGCCGGGCCAATGCCTGACCCATCTTTTCCTGATCGCCCTTGGTTTTGGGTTCGACCGCGATCTCGATGACCGGCTCGGGGAATTCCATCCGCTCCAACACGACCGGCGTCGACGGATCGGACAACGTATCGCCGGTGGTCGTGTTCTTGAGCCCCGCAAACGCGACAATGTCGCCGGCGAGCGCCTCTTTGATGTCTTCGCGATGATTGGCGTGCATCTGCAGCATGCGGCCAACCCGCTCGCGGCTATTCTTCACCGTGTTCAGAAGCTGCTCGCCACTTGTCACCACACCTGAATAAATGCGCACAAAGGTCAGCGACCCGACAAACGGGTCGGTCATGATTTTGAAAGCAAGCCCGGCAAACGGCTCGTCATCCGACGAATGGCGCTCGATCGGCTCGTCCGTGCCCATCTTGACGCCCTTGATTGCCGGGACGTCGGTTGGCGCCGGAAGGTAGTCGATAACGGCATCGAGCAGCGGCTGCACGCCCTTGTTCTTGAATGCCGAACCGCACAACACCGGGACGAAGGCACCGCCGATAGCACCCTTGCGGATGCACCGCTTCAACGTCGCTTCATCGGGTTCTTCGCCACCGAGATAGGCTTCGAGCGCGGTGTCATCCTGCTCGACCGCGGCCTCAACCAGACTTGTATGAAAGGCTTTGGCCTCTTCAGCCATTTCGGGCGGAATATCGACAATGTCGAACTCGGCGCCGAGCGTCTCGTCGCGCCATTTGACCGCGCGCATGCCGACCAGATCGACGATCCCGACAAAATCGTTCTCGACCCCGATAGGCAATTGCAGGACCAGCGGCCGCGCGCCGAGCCGGTCGCTGATCATCGCGACACAGCGCGGGAAATCGGCGCCGATCCGGTCCATTTTGTTGACAAAGCAGATCCGCGGGACGCCGTATTTGTCCGCCTGACGCCACACCGTCTCCGATTGCGGCTCGACCCCGGCGACCGAGTTCGAAAACCGTTACGGCGCCATCGAGCACGCGCAGGCTGCGCTCCACCTCGATCGTGAAATCGACGTGGCCGGGGGTATCGATGATGTTGATCCGATGATCGTTCCAAAAACAGGTCGTCGCGGCCGAAGTGATCGTGATGCCGCGCTCCTGCTCCTGCGCCATCCAATCCATCGTCGCGGTGCCTTCGTGCACCTCGCCGATCTTATAGTTGCGGCCGGTGTAGTAGAGGATGCGCTCGGTCGTCGTCGTCTTGCCGGCATCGATATGGGCCATGATGCCGATATTTCGGTAGCGATCGAGGGGAGTTTGGCGTGTCATCAAAAGGCTCCCGGGGCACCGCCCGGAAGCGGAGCCCCGATCAAAGGGATTGTATCGAACGTCCTCTGCGGTCCAACCGGAGAGCGCCCCCCGCTACCAGCGGTAATGCGAGAAGGCCTTGTTCGCATCGGCCATCCGATGCGTGTCCTCCCGTCTCTTGACCGCCACTCCCCGATTGTTGGCGGCATCGAGCAATTCGCCCGACAGCCGCTCTTCCATTGTATTCTCGCCGCGGCCCCGCGAGCTGGAGATCAGCCAGCGGATTGCCAGGGCTTGGCTGCGGTCGGGGCGGACCTCGACCGGCACCTGATAGGTGGCGCCGCCAACCCGGCGCGAGCGAACTTCGACCGCCGGACGTACATTGGTCAGCGCCTCATGAAACAAGCGCAACGGATCCTGACCGCTGCGTCTCGCGATGCGCTCGAGGGCTCCGTAGACGATCGTCTCGGCGACCGACTTCTTGCCTTCGTACATCAGGCAATTCATGAACTTGGTCACGACCGGGTCGCCAAATTTGGCGTCCGGCAGGACTTCACGTTTGACCGCGGCGCGACGGCGCGACATCGGCGTCTCCCTATCTCGGGCGCTTGGCGCCGTATTTGGAGCGGCGCTGGCGGCGGTCTTTGACCCCCTGGGTGTCGAGCGTGCCGCGGATGATATGATAGCGCACGCCGGGCAGGTCCTTGACGCGCCCACCGCGGATCAACACGACCGAGTGCTCCTGCAAATTGTGACCTTCCCCCGGAATGTAGCTGGTCACCTCAAAACCGTTGGTGAGCCGCACTCGCGCGACCTTGCGCAATGCCGAGTTCGGCTTTTTGGGTGTCGTGGTGTAGACGCGGGTGCACACACCGCGCTTTTGCGGGCACGCCTCCATGGCCGGAACCTTGTCGCGCGCGACTTGCGGCCGGCGCGGATTACGGATCAGCTGGTTAATTGTCGGCATTCACAAACACCCTTATCGAACATACGAACCGCCCGACGCGCCAAACGCGCCAGGGCGGTAAAGCACCTCTACCCTTGAAACCGGTGCGCCCTCTCGCAAAGGCGCCGCGCCATCAACACAAACACAGGCTGCGTCTAGGTGGCTTCCTACGGCCAGCCCAATCAGGAACGCTGATATAATTGCGCGGCGACTAGCGGGTCAAGACCCCTTGGCACAAATCGCCCGCAAATAAAGGATGCGGGCATGCCCCCGCGAGGAGGCAACGCCCGCATGCAACCAGCTGGACTATTCGGCGGCGCCGGCGTGCCGCTCTTCGATTTGCGCCGTCTCCTCATTAGCGGCATTGGCCGCAATCGCCGCCAGTTCGCGGTCGCGTTCGGCGGCGACTTCGCGCAGCCGGGCGATGACGCTGCCCGTGCCCGCCGGGATCAGCCGGCCGACGATCACGTTTTCCTTGAGCCCGGTCAGCGTGTCGATCCGCCCCGAGACGGCGGCCTCGGTCAACACTCGCGTCGTCTCCTGGAAGGAGGCAGCCGAAATAAACGAGTTCGTCTGCAGGCTCGCCTTGGTGATACCCTGAAGAACCGGTCGCGCCGTTGCCGGGCGCATTCCTTCGCGCTCGATCTTGGCGTTCTCGTATTCGAACTCGATACGGTCGACTTGCTCGCCGGCGAGCAACGTGGTTTCGCCGGGATCGTCGATCTCCACCTTCTGCAGCATCTGGCGCACGATCACTTCGATATGCTTGTCGTTGATGCGCACGCCCTGCAGCCGGTAGACCTCCTGGATTTCATTGACGAGATAGCTCGCCAGCGCCTCGACCCCGAGAATGCGCAAAATGTCGTGCGGCACGCGGTTTCCGTCCATCAACAAGTCGCCCTTCTGGACGTAATCGCCTTCCTGGACGCTGATGTGCTTGCCTTTGGGGATCAGGTATTCGACCGGCTCGCCGCCTTCCTCGGTCGGGACGACGACGATCCGCCGTTTGGTCTTGTAGTCCTTGCCAAACTCGATCCGTCCGTCGCTTTCGCTGATGATCGCAAAATCCTTGGGCTTGCGGGCCTCGAACAGTTCGGCGACGCGCGGCAGACCGCCGGTGATGTCGCGCGTTTTTGAGGATTCGCGCGGGATGCGGGCCAGCACGTCACCGGCTTTGACCGCCGCCCCATTCTCGACCGACAGGATCGCGTCGACCGACATGAAATAGCGCGCTTCGAGCCCGTTGCCGAGTAACAGCACCTCGCCGTCTTCGTCCCGCAAGGTGATCCGCGGCCGCAATTCGCTGCCGCGCGGCTGCTGTTTCCAGTCGATGACCACCTTCGCCGAGATGCCGGTCGCCTCGTCGAGGATCTCGCGCATCGACAGCCCTTCGATCAGGTCGACGTAGTGCGCGATGCCATCCTTTTCGGTGATGATCGGGATCGTATACGGGTCCCATTCCGCCAGCCGGTCGCCGCGGTTGACATGCGCGCCCTCATCGGCGAGCAGCCGCGCGCCATAGGGGATGCGATGCCGCGCCTTCTCCCGCCCGGCCTCGTCCAACAGGACCAGTTCGAGATTACGGCCCATGACGACCGGCACGCCCGACGAGTTCATCACGATGTTGCGGTTTTTGATCTCGACCGTTGCGTCGGAGGCGGCCTCGATCGAGGATTGCTCGGCGCCGCGCTGCGCCGCCCCCCCGATATGGAAGGTGCGCATTGTCAGCTGCGTGCCGGGCTCGCCGATCGACTGGGCGGCGATGACGCCGACCGCCTCACCGATATTGACGACCGTGCCGCGCGCGAGATCGCGCCCGTAGCATTTGCCGCATACCCCGACCCGCGACTCGCAGGTCAGCACCGAGCGAATCTGAACCGCGTCGATGCCGGCGCGCTCGATCCGGTCGACGGCGTCCTCGTCGATCAACCCAGCCGCCGGCAGGATGACCTCGCCGCTCAGCGGATCGAGAATATCGACCGATGCCGTGCGCCCGAGGATGCGATCGGCGAGCGGTGAGATGACTTCGCCGCCATCGACGACGGCGCGCGTCATCAATCCGCGCGTTGTGCCGCAATCCACCTCGGTGATAATCGCGTCCTGCGCGACATCGACCAGACGTCGGGTAAGATAGCCGGAATTGGCGGTCTTCAGCGCAGTGTCGGCAAGGCCTTTACGGGCGCCATGCGTCGAATTGAAGTATTCGAGCACGGTCAGCCCTTCCTTGAAGTTGGAGATGATCGGCGTCTCGATGATCTCGCCCGAGGGCTTGGCCATCAGCCCGCGCATCCCGGCAAGTTGCTTGATCTGCGCCGCCGAGCCACGGGCGCCCGAATCCGACATCATCCATACCGGGTTGATCGGCTCGCCCGGCGGGGCTGAGCGAATCATTTTCATCATCTCTTCGGCGACCTTATCGGTACAGCGCGACCAGACGTCGACGACCTTGTTGTATTTCTCGCCCTGAGTAATCAGGCCATCCTGATACTGCTGCTCGTATTGTTTGACCTGGTCCTGGGCCTCAGCCACCAAAACCCGCTTGGCGTCGGGGATGATCAAATCGTCCTTGCCAAAGGAAATCCCGGCCTTGCAGGCTTGGGTGAACCCCAGCGTCATTAGCCGGTCGCAGAAGATAACGGTCTCTTTTTGGCCGGCGTGCCGATAGACCATGTCGATGACGTTGCTGATCTCTTTCTTCGTCAGCAAGGTGTTGATCAGGTCAAAGCTGATCGCCGGATTGCGCGGCAGGATCTCGGACAGCAGCATGCGACCCGGGGTCGTCGTGACCCGCTGGACAATCGGCTCACCATCGGCGTTGACCGTGTGATAGCGCGCTTGGATGCGGGCATGCAGCGAGACTGCCTTGGATTGGAGCGCCTGCTCGATCTCGCCGATGCTGCCTAACACCATCCCCTCGCCCTTCTCGCTCGGGCGCTCCATCGTGATGTGATAGAGACCGAGAACGATGTCCTGCGACGGCACGATGATCGGTTTGCCGTTGGCCGGGCTCAGGATATTGTTGGTCGACATCATCAAGACGCGCGCTTCGAGCTGTGCTTCGAGCGACAGCGGTACGTGCACCGCCATCTGGTCGCCGTCGAAATCGGCATTGAACGCGGTGCAGACCAGCGGGTGCAGCTGGATCGCCTTGCCTTCGATTAGCACCGGCTCAAACGCCTGGATGCCGAGGCGGTGCAAGGTTGGCGCACGATTCAGCAACACCGGATGCTCTCGGATCACCTCTTCAAGGATGTCCCAGACCTCGGGCCGCTCTTTTTCGACCATGCGCTTGGCCGCCTTGATCGTGCTGGCGAGCCCGTACAGTTCCAGTTTGGAATAGATGAACGGCTTGAACAGTTCGAGAGCCATCTTCTTTGGCAGCCCGCACTGATGCAATTTCAGCTCGGGACCGACAACAATCACCGACCGACCGGAATAGTCGACACGCTTGCCGAGCAGGTTCTGGCGGAACCGGCCCTGCTTGCCCTTCAACATATCGCTCAGCGACTTTAGCGGCCGCTTGTTGGCGCCGGTGATAATGCGTCCGCGGCGGCCATTGTCGAACAGCGCATCGACCGCCTCCTGCAGCATGCGTTTTTCGTTGCGCACGATGATGTCGGGCGCGCGCAGCTCGATCAGCCGCTTCAGCCGGTTGTTACGGTTGATGACGCGGCGATAGAGATCGTTCAGGTCCGAGGTCGCAAAGCGGCCGCCGTCGAGCGGCACCAGCGGGCGCAGTTCGGGCGGGATGACCGGGACGACCTCGAGGATCATCCATTCCGGCCGGCTCTTTGACTGGATAAAGGCCTCGATCAGCTTGAGGCGCTTGACCAGCTTCTTGCGCCGCGCCTCCGAGCTGGTCTCGCGCAAATCGACGCGCAATTGCTCGCGCTCCTCGTTGATGTCGATCGCCGACAACATCGTGCGCAGGGCCTCGGCGCCGATCGAGGCGGTGAACTGATCCTCGCCGTAATCTTCCTGCGCCTGGATATATTCTTCCTCATTCAGCAGCTGATGCTGTTTGAGCGGCGTCAGACCGGGCTCGATGACGACGTAGTTCTCGAAATAGAGGACCCGCTCGAGATCTTTCAAGGTCATGTCGAGCAACAGACCGATGCGGCTTGGCAGCGACTTCAAAAACCAGATATGCGCCACCGGCGAAGCCAGCTCGATATGACCCATGCGGTCGCGCCGCACCTTTGACAGGGTGACCTCGACGCCGCATTTTTCGCAGATAATCCCGCGATACTTCATCCGCTTGTACTTGCCGCACAAGCATTCGTAATCCTTGATCGGGCCAAAGATCCGCGCACAGAACAAACCGTCGCGCTCGGGCTTGAAGGTCCGGTAATTGATCGTCTCGGGTTTTTTGATTTCACCATACGACCAAGAGCGGATGCGCTCCGGGCTGGCGATCGAGATGCGGATCTGATCAAAGCTCTGCGTCCCGGTGACCTGCCCGAAGATGTTCATCAACTCGTTCATGAACGACCCCTTTTGTGTTCGCTCGTCGTACCCGCGCGAGTGGGCATCCGGGGCTGGCAACAAATTGCCCTCCCCGGTCCGCCGCTGTCGCGGGGGTGACGAAAATTGGATGTCTCAAGATTTCTGCTCGAAGGCACGACCGCTCAATAATTACGCTGTTCGAGCTCGACGTTGAGGCCGAGCGAGCGCAACTCCTTGACCAGCACATTGAACGATTCAGGGATGCCGGCCTCGAAATTGTCGTCGCCGCGGACGATCGCCTCATAGACTTTGGTACGGCCCGAAACGTCGTCCGATTTCACCGTCAGCATCTCTTGCAAGGTGTATGCCGAGCCATAGGCTTCGAGCGCCCACACCTCCATCTCGCCAAAGCGCTGGCCGCCGAACTGAGCCTTGCCGCCCAGCGGCTGCTGGGTGACGAGGCTGTACGGCCCGATCGAGCGGGCGTGGATCTTGTCGTCGACCAGGTGGTGCAGCTTCAACATGTAGATGTAGCCGACCGTGACCTTGCGGTCGAACGCCTCGCCCGTTCGCCCGTCGACCAACGTCACCTGACCCGATGACGACAGGCCGGCCCGTTCCAGCATCGCCACGATATCGGCTTCGCTGGCGCCGTCAAACACCGGGCTGGCCATCGGCACACCGTGTTCGAGGTTGCCCGCGAGCTCGAAAAGCTCGTCCGGCGTCAGGCGGGAGATTTCGGCGCCTTCCGGTCCGACGTAGAGCTCCCCGAGAACATGGCGCAACGCGGCGCTATCGCCGGCCCCGCGCCGAATATTGGCGAGAACCTCACCGATCTGCCGCCCGAGCCCCGCCGCGGCCCAGCCGAGATGGGTCTCGAGGATCTGACCGACATTCATCCGGCTCGGCACCCCGAGCGGGTTCAATACGATATCGACGGGTGTGCCGTCTTCGAGATACGGCATGTCCTCGCATGGCACGATGCGCGAGATGACGCCCTTATTGCCGTGCCGCCCCGCCATCTTGTCGCCGGGCTGCAGCTTGCGTTTTACCGCGACAAAGACTTTGACCATCTTCATGACGCCAGGCGGCAACTCGTCGCCGCGCTGCAGCTTCTCGACCTTGTTTTCAAAGCGCGCGGTCAACTCGGCGATCGCATCGTCCATCTGCTTTTTGAGCGCTTCGATATCGGCCATGCGAGCGTCGTCGCGGATCGAGATCTGCTTCCACAACGCCGGCGGGTATTCGGCCAGCACCGCCTCGGTAATCTCGATCCCCGACTTCATGCCGCGCGGCCCGCCGACCGCGGTCTCGCCGATCAGCAATTCCTTGAGCCGCGCCGCAAAGCTGCGTTCGAGGATGGCGCGCTCGTCGTCACGGTCCTTGGCCAGCCTTTCGATTTCGGCGCGCTCGATTGCCAATGCGCGCTCATCCTTGTCAACGCCGCGGCGCGAAAACACCCGAACTTCGACGATTGTGCCGGAAACCCCCGGCGGCAACCGCAGCGACGTATCGCGCACGTCCGAGGCCTTTTCGCCAAAGATCGCGCGCAGGAGTTTTTCCTCCGGCGTCATTGGCGACTTGCCCTTGGGCGTTACTTTGCCGACCAGGATATCCCCTGGTTTGACTTCGGCCCCGATGTAGACAATGCCGGCCTCGTCGAGGTTCTTCAGTGCTTCCTCGCCGACATTCGGGATATCGCGGGTGATCTCCTCCTGGCCGAGCTTGGTGTCGCGCGCCATGACCTCAAACTCTTCGATATGGATCGAAGTGAACACGTCGTCGGAGACGATACGCTCCGAAATCAGGATCGAATCTTCGAAATTGTAGCCGTTCCACGGCATGAATGCGCACAACACATTGCGTCCCAGGGCCAGTTCGCCGAGCTCGGTCGACGGGCCGTCGGCGATGATGTCGCCGGCATTGACCTGATCGCCGACTTTGACAAGTGGCCGCTGGGTAATGCAGGTGTTCTGGTTCGAGCGCTGGAACTTCAACAAATTGTAGATATCGACCCCGGAAGCGGCGGACGACGTCTCGGCGGTGGCGCGAACCACGACGCGGGTCGCGTCGACCTGATCGACGATGCCCGAACGCCGGGCGATGATCGTGACGCCGGAATCGCGCGCCACCGTCTCCTCCATGCCGGTGCCGACGAGCGGCGCCTCGGCACGGATCAGCGGCACCGCCTGGCGCTGCATGTTGGAGCCCATCAGCGCCCGGTTGGCGTCGTCGTTTTCGAGGAAGGGGATCAGCGCCGCCGCGACCGAAACCAATTGCTTGGGCGACACATCGATCAGGTCGATGTCCTGCGGTCGCGTCATGAGGAAATCGCCGCCTTTGCGGCAATTCGTCAGATCCGCGGTAATCCGTCCCTCGGCATCGGTCTCGACATTGGCCTGAGCGATCGCATAGCGGCCCTCATCCATCGCCGAGAGATAGACGACCTCGTCGGTGACCCGGCCGTCGACAACCCGTCGGTATGGACTCTCGATAAAGCCGTACTGGTTGACCCGCGCATAGGTCGCGAGGCTATTGATCAATCCGATGTTCGGCCCCTCAGGCGTCTCGATCGGGCAGATCCGGCCATAATGCGTCGGATGAACGTCGCGCACCTCAAAGCCGGCGCGCTCGCGCGTTAACCCACCCGGCCCCAATGCCGACAACCGCCGCTTATGGGTGATTTCGCTGAGCGGGTTGGTCTGATCCATAAACTGCGAAAGCTGCGAGGAGCCGAAAAATTCGCGCACCGCCGCCGCCGCCGGCTTGGCGTTGATCAAATCGTGCGGCATCACGGTGTCGATTTCGACCGAGCTCATCCGCTCGCGGATCGCTCGCTCCATGCGCAATAGACCGATGCGGTACTGGTTCTCCATCAACTCGCCGACCGAACGCACCCGCCGGTTGCCGAGATGGTCGATATCGTCGATCTCGCCGCGACCGTCCTTCAGATCGACCAGCACCTTGAAGATCGCGAGGATGTCCTCCTTGCGCAGCGTGCGTACGGTGTCGTCGGTTTCGAGCCCGAGTCGCGAGTTCATCTTGACCCGCCCAACCGCCGATAAATCGTAGCGCTCGGGGTCGAAGAACAGGCTGTTGAACAGCGTCTCGGCGGTCTCCAAGGTCGGTGGCTCACCCGGACGCATGACCCGGTAGATGTCGATCAGTGCATCCTCGCGCGTCGCGTTTTTGTCGATCGCCAGCGTATTGCGCATGTACGGGCCGACCGTGACGTGGTCGATGTCGAGCACCGGCAATTCGTCGATGCCGGTCTCGACCAGCTGAGTCAAGGCGGCGGCGGTGATCTCGTCACCCGCTTCGAAATAAACCTCGCCGGTCGCCTCGTTGATCAGATCCTCGGCGAAGAAGCGGCCGATCAGCTCGTCATCGCGCACCAAGATGTCGACCAGCCCGGCTTCGCGCAGCCGGCGCGCCGTGCGCGGCGTCATCCGTTCGCCGGCGGCCAGCACGATCTCGCCGGTGTTGGCATCGCGCAAATCGTTGACCAGCTTGCCTTTGAAATGATCCGGGTCGAACGCCGCCATCCAGCCTTGTGGGCCGTGGCGAAACACAATTTTGCGGTAGAACGCCGACAGGATCTCTTCCTTCGACATACCGGACGCCTCGCCCGGCTGCAGCGGCTTGTTCTCGGCTTTCCGCTCGGCGCGCAACGCTTCGGTCGCGCCATCGTCGAGCGCCATCAGCAACGTCGTCGCCGGCAGCTTGCGGCGGCGGTCGATGCGTACATAGACGTGGTCCTTGGCGTCGAACTCGAAGTCGAGCCATGATCCGCGATACGGGATGACGCGCGCAGCGAACAGGTATTTGCCGGAGGAGTGCGTCTTTCCCTTGTCGTGATCAAAGAACACGCCCGGGCTGCGGTGCATCTGCGAAACGATGACCCGCTCCGTGCCGTTGATGATGAACGTGCCGTTCTTCGTCATCAGCGGCATATCGCCCATATAGACGTCCTGCTCCTTGATATCGCGGATCGAGCGCGACCCGGTATCCTCGTCGACATCCCAGACGACGAGACGGAGCGTTACCTTGAGCGGCGCAGCGAAAGTAATGCCGCGCTGTTGGCACTCCTCGACATCGTATTTCGGGGTTTCGAGCTCGTAACGGACAAATTCGAGCTGCGCCCGTTCGGAGAAATCGCGGATCGGGAACACCGACTTCAGGACTTCCTGCAATCCGACATTGGCACGCTGTTCCGGCAGCACGCCCATTTGCAAAAAATGATCGTACGAACTCTTCTGGACCTCGATCAGGTTCGGCATCGGCGCGACCTCGGGGACGCGTCCAAAGCTCTTGCGGATGCGTTTCTTACCCGTAAAGGAAATAGCCATCATGCTCCTCACTGTGGGCCGCCATGGCGGACCCGATCTCGGTTTGACGCGCCGTCGACCGCGCCCATTCGCGGCATTGCCGCGCGACATTCATCGGCCGGATTTGGCTGGCGCCGCGCGGTTTTTTGCAGCCGCCAAGCCGGTTTCCGGCTGAACATCCGCACCTAAGCAGTCCCATATGACGCCAAAACCCGGCGTGCGCGACAGGTCGCGCCCCGGTTTGGCGGTCTTGGCATGGCGGCGCGACCGAACCGATGCCGGCCGCCGTTCGGAAAAAGCTCGTAGCAGACCTACTTTATTTCGACAGTCGCACCCGCATCTTCAAGCTGCTTTTTAATTTTTTCTGCTTCTTCCTTATTGACGCCTTCTTTTACAGATTTCGGCGCCGCTTCGACGAGATCCTTGGCTTCCTTGAGGCCGAGGCTGGTAATCGCCCTGACTTCCTTGATCACGTTGATCTTTTTCTCGCCGATCGCGGCCAGAATGACATCGAACTCAGTCTGCTCCGGTACGGCCTCCGCAGCCGGTGCAGCAGCCGCAGCCGCCACCGCGACGGGTGCTGCCGCCGAAACGCCCCATTTTTCCTCGAGCATCTTTGACAGCTGGGATGCTTCGAGCACACTTAAGGCCGACAATTGATCGACCAAACCTACCAGATCCGGCATTTTCTACTCCTGGCTTTGAAAGAATAGCTTAAGACACCAAACAAAACGCCGCGCCGCTATGCTGTTTCGCCGCTGGCTTCGGCGTATGCCGCCATAACCCGCGCGAGTTGGCCCCCGGGCGCCTGCAATACCGCAGCGATGCGCGTTGCCGGCGCCAGCAACAACCCGATCAGTTTCCCGCGCAGTTCGTCGAGCGACGGCAGGCTGGCGAGTTCCTTGACTCCCGCCTGATCCAACACCTCGCCGGCGAGCCCGCCGCCGACGATCGTCAGCTTGTCGTTGCGGTTGGCGTATTCGACGGCGACCTTTGCCGCCGCCACCGGGTCGCGCGAGAATGCGATCGCGGTCGGCCCGGTGAACAGCGGCGCCAAACCCTCGAACCGCGTCCCGTCGAGGGCGCGCTTGGCGAGACGGTTCTTGGTCACCCGAAAACGCGCGCCGGCCGCCCGCATCTGGCGCCGCAACTGCGTCGCCTCGGCGACCGTCATTCCCGTTTGATGAGTTACGACGACGCAGATCGTGTCAGCGAGATCCTGCTGCAGCGTGTCAATCAACCGTTGTTTTTGTGCTCGCTCCACTGCGCTCTCCGAACCATTCGCTCATCGCATTAGCGCCGGGAAACCACCGGCGCCTGTTCCCCCGGCCTAACTGGCGGGAGGTTAGGCCCTGGCCTCCTCCGCCAAATCGGCCAATTCGAGCTTGACACCGGGTCCCATCGTCGAGCTCAAACTCACCTTCTTGATATAGGTGCCTTTGACGCCGCTCGGCTTGTTCCGGGTGATGGCGCCGACAAAGGCGCGCACATTATCGGCAAGTGCCTCTTCGGTAAAGCTTGCTTTGCCGACCCCGGCGTGGACGAGGCCGGCTTTTTCGGCGCGGAACTCGACCTGCCCGCCTTTCGCCGCGCGCACCGCTTCGTCGATGTTCTGGGTCACCGTACCGAGCCGCGGGTTGGGCATCAGCCCGCGCGGACCGAGGATTTTGCCGAGCCGTCCGACCACCGCCATCAGATCGGGTGTAGCGATCGCGCGATCAAAGTTGATCTCGCCCGCCTGGACTTTCTCGGCGAGATCCTCGGCGCCGACCACATCGGCCCCCGCCGCTTCCGCCTCTTTTGCCTTGTCGCCGCGCGCAAAGACCGCGACCCGCACCGTTTTGCCGGTGCCGTGCGGCAGCATCACCGTCCCGCGCAGATTCTGGTCCTGCTTGCGCGGATCGATATTAAGGTTCATCGCCACTTCGACGGTCTCGTCGAATTTCGCCGAAGCCCGCGACTTGACCAGCTTGAGCGCCTCATCGAGGTGATGCGGTTTCAGCGGATCAATTCCTTCGTAGGCTTTTTTCAGCCGTTTGCCGATTTTTGCCATGATCAGTTACTCCACGACTTCGAGGCCCATCGAGCGCGCCGAGCCGACCAGCATGCGGCAAGCACCCTCAACATCTTTGGCATTAAGGTCTTGCATCTTCTTCTCCGCGATCTCGCGGATCTGATCCATCGTGACCCGACCGACCGCGTTGCCCTTGCCGGTGGTCTGCGAGCCCTTCTCGATGCCCGCCGCCTTCTTCAAAAAATAGCTGTTGGGCGGGCTCTTTGTCACAAACGTGAACGAGCGGTCGCCAAAGGCGGTGATCACGACCGGGATCGGCATGCCCGGTTCGAGGTTCTGGGTCGCGGCATTGAACGCCTTGCAGAACTCCATGATGTTGAGCCCGCGCTGACCCAATGCCGGGCCGATCGGCGGCGACGGGTTAGCCTTGCCGGCCGGGACCTGCAGTTTGATGATGCCGGCGATTTTTTTTGCCATCGATTATCTCTGATCAAACCTTCTCGACTTGCGAATATTCGAGCTCGACCGGGGTGGCGCGGCCAAAGATCGAAACCGCAACCTTGAGCCGGGCCTTTTCCTCGTCAACCTCCTCGACCAGACCGTTGAACGAGGTGAACGGCCCGTCCGAAACCCGGACCTGCTCGCCGACCTCAAAGGTGATCGACGGCTTCGGCCGCTCGATCCCTTCCTGCACCTGGTGCATGATCCGCGCCGCTTCGTGCTCGCTGATCGGTGATGGCCGCCCGCGGCCGCCGAGAAACCCAGTCACCTTCGCGGTATTCTTGACGAGGTGCCAAGTCTCGTCATCCATATCCATCTTGATCAGAACGTAGCCGGGAAAGAATTTGCGCTCCGAACTGACCTTGGCGCCACGCTTGACCTCGACCACCTCCTCGGTTGGCACCAAGATTTGCTCGAACCTTTCGGCCATGCCTTTCTGTTCGGCCTGCTCGCGGATCGAGGCGGCGACCTTCTTTTCGAAGCCCGAATAAACGTGGATCACATACCAGCGGTTGGTCATCGTATCCGCCTGTCAGCTCCCGAGCCCGAAGACCAGGCGCACCCCGGCCGCGCACACTTGATCGACGAGAAAGAAAAATCCGGCGGCGACGAACACCATCAGCAGGACCATCGCAGTGGTGACTGTCGTCTCCTTGCGGGTGGGCCAAGTGACGCGGGAGACCTCCTGCCGCACCTCCTCAAAGAATTTGACCGGGCTGGTTTTCACCATAACCATCATCTGATTGAACGAATTCAGAACGCATAGTCAGTTATATAGGGGTTGGGCTGCCTCAATCCCAGCACCGCCCGACAGCCACCCGATGGCAGGAGTGGAGGGGCTCGAACCCCCAACCCCCGGTTTTGGAGACCGGTGCTCTACCAATTGAGCTACACTCCTAGACGGGCGCCGTCGGCGGCTTCTGACCTTTTGCGGATTGCGCACCCTTCTCCTCCGCGCGGGGCGACCACCGGATAAGCCGCCCGGGTTATTTGATGATTTTGGCGACGACGCCGGCGCCGACGGTGCGGCCGCCCTCGCGGATTGCAAAGCGCAAGCCTTCATCCATCGCGATCGGCGCGATCAATTCGATCTCCATCGAGATGTTGTCGCCCGGCATCACCATCTCGGTGCCCTCGGGCAGGTGCACCGTGCCGGTCACATCGGTCGTGCGGAAGTAGAATTGCGGCCGGTAATTGCCAAAAAACGGGGTGTGGCGCCCGCCCTCTTCCTTGGTCAGGATGTAGGCCTCGCACTGAAAGCGGGTGTGCGGCGTGATCGAGCCGGGGGCCGCCAATACCTGGCCGCGCTCGACCTCCTCGCGCTTGGTGCCGCGCAGCAACGCCCCGATATTGTCGCCGGCCTCGCCCTGGTCCAACAATTTGCGAAACATCTCGACCCCGGTCACCACCGTCTTGGCGGTCGGCCGCAGCCCGACAATCTCGACCTCGTCGCCGACCTTGACGATGCCGCGCTCGACCCGCCCGGTGACCACCGTGCCGCGCCCCGAGATCGTGAACACATCCTCGATCGGCATCAAAAACGGCCGGTCCTTGGCGCGCTCCGGCTGCGGGATGTAGTCGTCGACCGCCGCCATCAATTCCATGATCTGGTCGTGCCCCTGCTCCGGGTCGCGCCCCTCCAACGCCGCCAAGGCCGACCCCCGGATCACCGGGATGTCGTCCCCCGGAAACTGATAGGAGGACAACAATTCGCGCATCTCGAGCTCGACCAGGTCGAGCAGTTCCGGGTCGTCGACCATGTCGACCTTGTTCATAAACACCACCAGCGCCGGCACGCCGACCTGGCGCGCCAACAGGATGTGCTCGCGGGTCTGCGGCATCGGACCGTCCGCCGCCGACACCACCAGGATGGCGCCATCCATCTGTGCTGCCCCGGTGATCATGTTCTTGATGTAGTCGGCATGCCCCGGGCAATCGACATGCGCGTAATGCCGGTTGGGAGTCTCGTATTCGACATGCGCCGTGGCGATCGTGATCCCCCGGGCGCGCTCCTCCGGCGCCTTGTCGATCTGGTCAAACGGCACAAACGTCGCCCCGCCAGCCTCCGCCAACACCTTGGTGATCGCCGCCGTCAAGGTCGTCTTGCCGTGATCGATGTGCCCAATCGTCCCGATGTTGCAGTGCGGCTTCGTCCGCTGAAACTTCGCCTTCGACATCGTTTGCCGCTTTCCGTCAGTATGAAATCACAATGCCCGACGCGCGGGCTGGAGCGGGTGATGGGAATCGAACCCACGTAGCCAGCTTGGAAGGCTGGAGCTCTACCATTGAGCTACACCCGCGTTCCGCTCGACACCCGCCGATCCGATCCTGCCTCCATCGCCTGTTGGCTGATCCGCCTCGGCCACCTGTCGCCCGCAGCCTGGCACCCAAGCGATGGTGGAGGGGGTTGGATTCGAACCAACGAAGACGTACGTCGGCAGATTTACAGTCTGCTGCCTTTAACCACTCGGCAACCCCTCCGCGGTCGCATGCCGCCCGCGGCGGAATTTGCTGCTGATAAGGTGTCCGACCGATCTTGTCAATCGCGCTATGCCGTCCCGCGGTTTTCGAGCCGGGTTCGACGGCGGCAGATCGATCAAATGGTGCAACCGAAGCAGGATTATATATGCACACCCAGGGAACTCCGCGCCAGAGCCGAAACCCGTCGCACCGTCATCGTCCGCCGGGGGCGGCATCGGGCCGGGCCTCGCGCAGCGGGGGCGAGCGCTGGCTTTACGGACGGCACACGGTCATCGCGGCGCTCGCCAATCCCGAGCGGCGCTGGCGCCGGCTTGCCGTGCTGATCGGACAGGAGGCAAAGGCACAGCAAATGCTCGCCGCGGCGGTCGCTGAACACCGCGGGGACGGCGCGGCACTCGACATTCTCGATCGCGACGCCTTTTCGGCGCTGTTGCCACCCGGTGCGGTGCATCAAGGGGTGGCCCTTGAAGTCGAGCCGTTACCCGAACCCGATCTCGACGGCCTATTGCGCGAGGTCGAGACCGCTTCCGGGCGATCCGTCATAATCGCACTCGATCAGGTCAGCGATCCGCAAAATGTCGGGGCGGTTTTGCGCTCGGCGGCGGCCTTTGATGCCCGCGGGGTCTTGATCGCCGCCCACGGTGCGCCGCCGGTCACCGGGGCGCTTGCCAAAGCCGCCTCGGGTGCGGTCGATCGCATACCGCTGATTCGCGCGGTCAATTTGGCGCGCGCCCTCGCACGGCTGAAAGAGCACGGTTTCTGGATCTGCGGCCTCGATGAAACCGCCGACCGGGCGCTTGCCGACATCGACCTCGGCGCACGCGCCGTCCTCGTTCTCGGCTCGGAGGGCGGTGGCATGCGCCGGCTCGTGCGCGAGCATTGCGATCACCTTGCGCGGCTGCCGACCTCGCCCGCCCAGCCGACGCTCAATGTATCGAACGCCGCCGCGGTTGCGCTCTACGAACTCGCCCGCAGCACCATGCCGCGATAGCCCCCCTGGCGGCCTGGACCTTGCTTGAGACTTCCCGCACAATTCCGGGCTCGCGAGGACCACACCCATGAACCAAATCGCGCCTCCCTACGTCGGGCGATCGCTGTTGCGACGCGAAGACCGCCGCCTATTGACCGGGCACGGCCAGTTCATCGCCGATCTCGTCTTGCCGCGGATGCTGCACGCCGTCGTGGTGCGCAGCCAAGTCGCGCACGCTCGGATCCGCTCGGTCGACCTGACCCGAACCCGCACGATGCCGGGTGTCGCCTACGCGCTGAACGGCGCCGATCTGCTGCAATTACTGCCACCGGTGCCCGAAGGTCAGATCTCGATGCCGAGCAAATGGGCAACGGTGATCCAGCACAAATTCTTGAACCCGCAAGAGCCACTCTTGGCGCACGACAAGGTGCGCCATGTCGGCGAGGCGATCGCGATCATCGTCGCCGAAACCCGTCATCAGGCCGAGGACGCCGCCGAACAGGTCGAGATTGATCTCGAAGAATTGCCGGCGGTGGTCGATCCGGAGATGGCGCTGCGGTCGGACAGCCCGATAGTCCACGACCGGTTCGGCACCAATCTGATCGGCGAATTCTCGGTCGGCCGCGGCGATGTTGATAGCGCGTTTGCGGCGGCGCCGCATCGACTCGGGCGCCGCTTTTATCATCATCGCTATGCCGCGGTGCCGATGGAGTGTCGCGGTGTCGTTGCCCAATACGATCCGCGCGCCGATCAGATGACGATCTGGTCGTCGACCCAGGTCGTGCATTGGGTACGGCGCGAAGCCGCGGCCCTGCTTGGCTTGCCCGAGGCGCGGGTGCGATGTATCGCCCTTGATGTCGGCGGCGGGTTTGGCGGTAAGGGCCATGTCTACCCGGAAGACCTGCTGGTCACGTTTCTTGCCCGCCGTCTTGGTCGCCCGGTGCGCTGGATCGAGGAGCGGCGCGAGCATATGATGAGCGCCACCCACTCGCGCGACCAATGGCACGATGTCGAAGTCGCGTTCGACGATGATGGCCGTATCCTGGCGTTGCGTGACGCCTACATCGTCGATTGCGGCGCATGGAACCCGATCGGGTCGGGGGTCGCGTACAACACTGCCGTCCACCTGACCGGCCCCTACAAAATCGAGAACCTGGCCGCCGCGGGAAAAATCGTCGTCACCAACAAGGTCCCGAACGCGCCTTATCGCGGCGCCGGCCGTCCGGAAGCGGCGTTCGCGATGGAGCGGACAATCGATCTGGTCGCGCGGTCGCTGGGCCTCGAACCGGCCGAAGTGCGTCGCCGCAATATGATCCGCGCCGAGGAGATGCCGTACCGGGTCGGCATCCCTTACCGCGACGGCGAGCCGATCGTCTATGACAGCGGCGACTATCCAGGCGCGCTCGCAAAGGCGCTCGATGCGGTCGGCGGTCTGGCGGCTTTTCGCGAGCGGCAGCAGAGGGCGCGCGCCGAGGGCCGTCATCTCGGCCTCGGCCTCGGCTTTTACATCGAGGGCACTGGGGTAGGCCCGTTCGAGAGCGCCTTTGTCCGGGTCGATCCGTCGGGCAAGATCTATGTCAGCTGTGGCGCCGCACCGCAGGGCCAGGGCATGGAGACGATCTTCTCACAGGTTGTGGCCGATCTTTGGAAGGTCGCCCCCGAGGACGTCATGCTGACCTTTGCCGACACCGCGGCGATCGCGATCGGCTTTGGCACCATGGCAAGCCGCAGCACGGTCACCGCGTCCGCAGCGATGCATGTCGCCAGCGGCCGGCTGCGCGAAAAAGTATTCGCGATTGCCTCGCATCTGCTCGAGTGCGCGCCGGCCGATCTCGAATTGCGCCCGGTATCGGGTGGCGGTGGCGTCGGCGTGGTCGGCGTGCCAGGCGCCCAAGTGAGTCTGGCGCAAGTGGCGGCCGCCGCGCGCCCCGGCTGGGAAATCACCCGACCGCCGGGGGTCGAGGCCGGTCTCGAAGAGACCTGCTATTGGCAGCCGGAAACTGTGACCTGGAGCTATGCTGTGCACGTCGCGATCGTCGAGGTCGATGCCGAGACCGGCCGCGTCGCGATCGACGATTACGCGGTCGCGCATGATTGCGGCACAGTCGTCAACCCGCTCTTGGTCGAGGGCCAGATCATGGGTGGTGCGGCCCAGGGGCTCGGCGGCATCATTTGCGAGGCGATCGCCTACGATGCGGACGGGCAGCTATTGTCAGGCTCGTTGATGGATTACGCGCTGCCGGCCGCGACCGACATCCCGTCGTTCAAGATCGTTCATCAGCATTCGCCGTCGCCGCTCAACCCGCTCGGCGTCAAGGGTGTCGGCGAAGGCGGCGCGGTCGCCCCCCCGGCGGCGATCGCCAACGCGGTATGCGATGCGCTCGCCCCGTTTGGGGTCGAGGTCAACGCCACCCCGGTCAGACCGGAACACTTGCTCCAGGCTATGCGACAGGGCTGAGCAGGGTCGGTGCCTAAATCCAGACAGTCAGTGAATAATTCGGACGAAGAGGGAGAAAAGGGCTGTGGTTGCGGTTATCGACGAATTGAGCGAAGCCGGCGGCGCGGCGTATATCGAGTTCAAGGTGCATCGCAGCCCCGACGAACTCGACCTCGTCTGCGGCAGTTGGTGCTTTGCCCATGGCGGCCGAACCATCGATCAGAGTAAACCCGGCACCTCGATCGCGATGGAATTTCGGTTTGTCGTCGATTGCGCCGACCAGCACGGCATTCCATTCGTCTGGGTCAACGACCCCGAGGAATTGTTCCCGCCGTGGGAGCGCCGCTAGCAACGACTTCAGCGCGCCGCCGCTCCGGCCGCGGATGTGGCCTAGTCCAGCGGCTGCAACTCGAAGACCGGGTAGTGCTGCGCCAACGCATCAAAAGCTTCTACCGGCGATCCCTTCGGCACCGGGAAGAAGCGCTGCACTTCCGTCGCAAAGCGATCGAGATAGGCCTTGAGGATCGCCGGCCTGAGGTTCGGCGGCAACTCGTGCACGACAAACCGCCGGCGCCGCATCGCACGCGCAAGCACGACTTCGCCGGCCGCGCGGGCATTGCGCACCCAATTCAACTCGCCGCGGGCGCAGACCAGATAGCGCTTTCCGCCAATCTCGATCGGGTCCACCGGCAGCGAGATTACCTTGCCGGTCCTTCGCCCGCGCACTTCGAGGACAAAGAAGTGGCCGCGAACGAGGCCGATCCGCACGAGTGCAACGAGGGCGCGCCCGAACAACCGTTCGACCGCACCCGGCTGCTGAAAATTTGTGGCTTCACTGGGCATCGACCCATCCCGAATTGCAACACGCGAGCTGTCCGTAACGGAGCAACGTGCGGACGGATGCACCCTGGTCTAAGGACCGATGCAGCCTTCAAACGCATTATGCGGACACTAAAAACCGCCCCCGGGATCCGGACCCAGGCTGGCATTCCTCGCCCGCCGACCCGCACCCAGCCAGCAAAACGGCTATGACGGCTGTTAGCGACCAAATCCGATATCTTGGCGAAGTGGGACGAAGCGCCGCCGTATCGGCCGTGTCCGCCCGATAGGCGAATTTTCGCACCTGGGCTCCCTGCCAAGTTTACCACGCCCACTCTTAGACAAATGTTGGATCGGATGGCACTCGACCTTGCCAGCACAAACCCGGCGCCGCACTTCAAGGTTGAAATTCGGCATAAACTGAAGGGAGGGTCCGTTTAGCGACGGAAAAGTAAAGATTTGTGATGATCTCCACGGATCAGAGTACTTGCCTTATCAGGCAGGTGTAACCCACTTCACACTGATCGCTCAATTAATAGCGTAAATGGATTCGCGTTGCGCCCGCTAATCTAGCGGGAGCTACATTGAAAGGAGAGAACTGATGTCTGCGTTGCATACGATGGATCGACCCATAACTAACCCGGCGGAGTTTTCCGCTGATCGAAACCCCCGGCCTGCCGCATAATCTGACGGTCAACGGCAAAGCGACCGGCGACTACCGGGTCGAAGACGTCAAGCTCGTGCGAGCACATCATCAAAACGGGTCCCGTCTCGTGCTCGACGTGACCGAGACCCTTGGACCGGTAGAGAACCCGCATCCGGAAATCGAGCGGGTCTGGCCGCTCGAATACAAGGAAGATCCCGCTCATCACCGCTACACGCATGTCGAGATCGTGAACGGCTCTCAGCGGTTCACAATCGAGGTGATTTTTGTGCTGTAGGAAACGCTCAGAAACGAACCGCGCCGCGAGTGTCGGCTCATTGCGGTCCCGGCTTGCCGCTGCTCGCCAAAGTGCGGCCGATCGCTAACGGCGAATTAACCTTGGTGAAATCTCGCTGTCACGCGCTCGCACCATCTCGGTGGTGCCGGCCAAATCGGTCTCATAGAAGCCGGCCAGTCGAGTGTACCTTGGTCGTGGAGCCGCCGGGTGTCCTATCCGGCGGCTCTTCGTATTAGTGATCAGGCCCCATTGTTCGGCCCGCAATCTTACACCCGGCGAAATTCCCGCTCTCGCCATCTCACCGGCCGCCGTGTGGGTCGCCAGTGTGATGTGGTTCACAGATCCACGGCACACCCGGTGTTAGGGATGCGCCTCGCGCAAAAACCAGCACCGGTACGCCAATGGAAATCACCGAACGGCCCGACATACGGGCGAGACGGTATCGCCGCACTGCCGCTCACTTGCGACAAGAAGCCGAGGCGCCTGACCGACGGCAGGAGCGGGTCGAGTTGCTCACAATCGCCGACCAATACGACCGCTTGGCCGAACGGCTTGCGCGCGCTTGCGTAAAAAACCGGCACGGGATGATGGCGCGGGCCCGCGCCGAATAGCGCTGCTACGAACGCAGTTCCGAGCGGCGGTCCGCCTTTGCACGCAGGTTAAATCGGGGCGGGCCGCTGCGACAGGACGCCCCTGTGGGGATGCGCTTGCGCATCGCGTGCCTATTTGTTGCGCTGCAACAAGCCAGGATGCGCGCATGCCGGAAATCGAAGAATGGCAGCAGTGGCATATCGTCGAAAAATCGGGTCGCGATTGGCAAATCGTTGCCTCTGCCTGGGTTGTCGCAATCGTCTGCGTGCTGCTGTTCGCGGCCGCTGACGCTTTGGCCTGCCGCCACCGCGCCCCGTCGGGCAACCGCGAACTCGTCGGCGCCGTGATCCCCCGGCATGATCCGAGCTTTCCTGGGCCGGACGAGGTGGCAGCCTCCGATTGGGTAAAACGGGCAACCGCCGAAGCCGGTTGCTGTATGTGAGCCGCTCGCACCATCGCCGCCTGGTATAGAACGGGGCACGCCCGGTCCGCCGGCAATGCAGCTGCTGCCAACGCGACAACTCAAAGAACCCCGGCCTTCCGTCTGGACGCCGCTTTCGCTGGTGCTATAACGCGAAAAGCCAAACGGCAGCGGCAAACAGAACATCGCGGAGCAAGCGCCGCCCCGCCGCGGCCACGCATCGACGATGCCGGGTTAGCACAGTGGCAGTGCAGCGGTTTTGTAATGCGTTGCCGCCTGTGTGCGCACGTACCGCGCCGTATCGGCTAGTTCCGAAATCAGGCACTTTCGTACCCGTCCTGCTACGCTTTCATTCCACCGAAACCCACCGTGTAGCGGCAGGTTCGGTGGGAAACCCGGTGGGAAGCCCGCGCAAAATAGAACGGTTTTTGACGCGCCTGAAGAGCGTTCGAACATTCGTTTGCGCTTCAGGAAGGATTGGTTTGGGAATACCGTAAGCGTCAGCTCGTGGCCACTCAGGCGGCGAGAGTGACGATTTTGGGCTGCCAGTTCCACGGCAGCAGTTCGGCGAGCCGGTTGATCGGGTGACCATTGGCCATGCGATCGATCACATCGGTAAGCCAAGTCTGCGGATCGAGGCCGTTGAGTTTGGCGCTTTCCAGCACGGTATAGAGGATTGCGGCGCGCTCGCCGCCGGCGTCGGATCCAAGGAACAGGAAGTTCTTGCGCGTGATGGCGATACCGCGCAGCGCTCGCTCAGCGACATTATTGTCGATCGCGAGCCGGCCATCACCGGCATAGCGGGTTAGCGCGTCCCAGCGGCTGAGTGCGTATTGGATCGCCTTGGCGAGCGCGTTCTTTGCTGACAGCCGGCGGCGCTGTGCGGTCAGCCAGTCGCGCAAGGCGTCGAGGATCGCCACGGCACGGCTCTGTCGCGTCGCCAGCCGGGTTGCGGCCGACTGACCAGTAATCTCGGCTTCGATCTTGTAGAGCTCGCCAATCCGTTTGAGCGCCTCCTCGGCGATTGGCGACTTGGTCGAACTCGAACACGTCGTAAAATTTGCGTCGCGCGTGAGCCCAACACGCCGCGTGGATCAGCGGCGGCGCTCGGCCGACCCGGTCGTTGGCGGATGGTGGTCGCGTTAGGGCTTGATAGCCGCTAAAGGCGTCGGCCTGGATCACGCCGCGAAAGCGGGCCAGATGATCGCGCGGCCGCTCGCCCCGACGGTCGGGGCTAAAGCGGTAATAAGCCGCGGACGCCCGCTCGCCTTGCCAGGGCCGCTCGTCGACGACATAGGTCCACAGCCGCCCGGTTCGGGTCTTGCCATTGCCCGGCGCCAGCACGGCGATCGGCGTGTCATCGGTGTGGATGATCGGCGCCGCCAGGGCATGGGTGCCGATCAGCTCGGCCAGTGGCGTCACCCACCAAGCGGCATGCCCGACCCAGTCGGCCAGGGTGGCACGCTCGATCTCGATGCCCTCGCGCGCCAGGATCGCCGATTGCCGGTAGAGCGGCAGCCCGTCGAGGTATTTGCTGACCACGACATTGGCGACCAGACCCGGACCGGGGCGGCCCTTCGCGATCGGCAGATCGGGCATCGGCGCTTGGATGATGCGCTCGCAGCAGCGGCAGCTCAGCTTAGGCCGAATATGGCGGATCACTTTGAGGCGAGCCGGGATCTTCTCCAAGATCTCGGTCACGTCCTCGCCGAGCTTGGCAAAGCGGGTGCCGCCGCAGCCCGGGCAGACCGGCCTCGGATCATGCACGATCTCCTCGCGCGGCAAATGATCGGGCAATGGCCGCCGCACCGGCTGACGCCGTTCGCGCGGTGGCTGATCAGGGGCACGCCGTGCCGCCGGCGCTGTGCGTGCTGCTTCGCTCTCTTCCAGATCCTCGAGCATCAGCTCGAGTTGCGCGATCTGAGTATCGAGTTTTTCCGACGAGCGCCCAAATTGCATCCGCCGCAGTTGGGCAAGCTGAGCCTTGTACTGTTCGATCCGCAGACGGGCGCCGGTCAACTCGGCCCGCGCCACCGCCAGTTCCGCCTCGCGCTCGGCCAGTAAGGCGCGCAGCTCGGCGATCTCTTGAACAGGGTCAGCAGCGACCGGCATCAACCGAGAGTTTACTCCCGCGGTCATTGAGCAGCATCGATCCGTACCCGCCTGAGTCACTATGTCGCGCTGTTCAACCAGCCACTTCCGGGGCCCAGCTGCGGCGCGGTGCACGCCAATCGATACCTTCCAGTAGCATCGATAATTGCGCTGCCGTTAGCACCACCGATCCGTCCTTGGCCTGCGGCCATAAAAACCGGCCGCGCTCCAGCCGTTTGGCAAACAGGCACAATCCTTGCCCGTCCCACCACAGCACCTTGATCAGATCGCCGCGCCGACCGCGAAACACAAACAGCGCACCACCATGCGGGTCGAGCTGCAGCGTCAGCTGAACCCGCGCCGCGAGCCCGTCAAAGCCTTTCCTCATGTCAGTGACGCCGCATGCCAGATAGACGCGGACATTGCCCGGTATGCCGATCACGACAGCGCCGACAAGACCCGGCGCAATGCCATCTCGTCGACCGCGCCGGTCAGACGCAGCTTCACCCCCGTGGGCAGCTCGACCTCGATTATCCCATCCACCCGCCGATCGGGTTCGGGGGGCGTCGGCATCGGCGCAACCGGCGCTGCGGCCAGTGCAAGCTGTTCAACCGGTAGCGCCAATCTCACTGGCGCAAATCCAGTCAGCTCGCCCGTGCGAAACTGCCGCCGCCAGGTGTAAAGCTGGCCGCTGCTGATCCCGTGCAGCCGGCAAACCAACGAGGGCGACGACCCCGGCGCTACGCTCTGTGCCAATATCCGCAGCTTCTCTTCGAGGCTCCAGCGCCGCCGCCGCTCCGGGCCGCTGAGAACCTCGCCGCGGACCTCGCGAGCCCTCGTATGAGTACTCCCGAGGTCCTCCTTATCGACCAGCCCCACATCATTCATTGCACCGCCGCCATAAAACAGCGGCAGCTTCTCAATCAGCAAGCCCAGCGCAAGACGCCAATCAGCAGACGCTTACGGAATACCGACAACCTGCAGTGTCGTTTTTATGGCTGGTGAGCTTTTGGTGTGGATGTCCTGGCGGCTGCGGGACACAAGGGGCGCTATGGACCAATGGGAACCGGCGTGCTTGTCCTGTCCGCTCCTTTGCCGGTGAAGCCCTTTCGCGAGGGCGGCACCGGCTTCAAGTCGGAAAGCCCGAACAGCCCGAGGAGTACCCGTGGCGGCTCGAGGCGGGCACCCTTAACCTGCCGGGTATTGCCGGATTGGCCGCCGGGGTGCGCTTCGTCAGGTCTGTCGGCGTAAACGCTATCGCCGAGCACGAGGCTAGCCTCACGCCGTTCCTACCTGTGTGCCCCTGCAGGAACGGACAAACCCAATTGCTACAACGTTGTACCTACGTTCCCACCTTGCATACGCATTTTCCGCGAAAAGGTCACGGGCGCGCACAACGACCGGCGCGAACTCCAAAATGATCAAGGGCCTCGCGCCCGGTGACGTAGTGACGGTGACGCGCATCGATCGTCTTGCGCGCAGCACCTTCGACCTGTTCGCCATCGTCAAGCAGATCGTCGACGCCAAGGCGCAATTCCGCTCACTCGCCGAACCGTGGGCCGACACCGGCACCAGCACCGGGCGATTAATGATCGCCGTGCTCGGCGGTCTCGCCGACGTGGAGCGCGATCTTATTCGTACCCGCACCGCCGAAGGGCGTAGCCGGGCGCAGAAACGCGGGCAGCACATGGGCCGCCCGTCGAAACTTACCGAGGCGCAGAAGGCAGAAGCGCAGAAGCACGGCGGCGGCGAGCAGAGGGCGCGATCCTTACTGAACTGTATCCCTCCGGTGTGGGCAGAACTGGGCCCCATTCGCGGGACCACGGGGGATTTGATTTAAGGTGTAATCGGGCCTGCCCTTATCCTTCAAGGATCAAGCTGCTTCATGCTGTTGTGCTGTGGGTATGTGGGCAACGCGTTTGCGTTGTCCAAGCGAAGCGGCATATCCACAGCTCTCCCTGCCGCCTCGATTTTGTTCATACCGTTGCGCCACACCGCCATCGGCATCTGATTGTTCATCGCTTGGTGAGGGCGTCGAAAATTGTAGAAGGTCATCCAAGAACCGATGCCGGCGCGCGCCTCGCGGCCGTCGGCGTAAGCTTTCAGATGCACCTCTTCATACTTGATCGAGCGCCACAACCGTTCGATGAAAATTTTGTCCATGAAGCGGCCCGCGCCCGTCCATGGAAATCGCGACTTCTGCCTTTTCCAGCTTATCGGTGAACGCGGCGCTGGTGAACTGCGCGCCTTGATCGGTATTGAATAGATCGGTATTGAATATGCGCGGCTTTCCATGGAGTTCCAGAGCCTCCTCCAGCGCCTCGACGCAGAAGCGGTGATCGATCGTGTTCGACAGACGCCAAGCCAGAACCGCGCGGCTGGCCCCTATCCGCACTTAACACAACTGAGACGCTCGTTGACCGAGCAGTAACTATTAAAGTCGCCCAGTGGATACTCGTCTCACAAGGCAGATACGCTGATCCCCGATAAGCCGCGGGTGCACCATTTACGTTGCACCGTGGAACAAACTCGCCGTCATCGCCAAGTGCGTCCCTCTGGCAAAGCGGATCTTAGCGCAGACCATTTATGCCACTGTGCCGGGCAATGAGGCGCACGCGACGCGACGGTTCGGCAAATTGTGGCAGTAAGCCGGTAACCGCGGCCGAATTCCGTGCGGATGATGTCGCTGTCCCCGCCCAGCGCTTTGCGCAACGTGCAGATCTGAACCTTCAGGTTCTCCTCCGACACCACGATGCCCGGCCACACCCGGCTCATGAGTTCGTTCTTTGTTACGAGCGCATTGTCGGCCTCCAGAAGCGCCAGAAGGAGATCGAAAGCGCGCGTGCCGAGGTCGACCGGAACACCGTCGGCCAAGAGTTGCCGCCGGCGCAACAACACGCGGAAACAGCCGAATTCGACCGCCGTTTCGGCGGCAGCTGAACTCGCCTGGTAGGTGCCGTCGAGCAGCGGGGCTTCCTGGTAGAATCGGTTCTCTCGGTCAGGATTGGTGTCCATTGTGCACCATCGCCTTGGCTTGCCGTGGCTTGTAATTTGGCGCGGATTCCGGTGCCGGTCACGTAGCTGCATCAGGCTCGTCCATTTCATGGATAGAACGTCGCCAGCAAAGCTAATCAGCGGCCTCATCCCGAGCTATTGTATCTGCGGATGCATGCATGCCGCTTCGGAATTAATCCGGTTACACTTTGGTTTAGGTCAGAGCTGGAGGGAACGCGCGTTGGCCGAAATGGACGCAGGCTCCCGGGAGGTCGTTAGAGACAGCGGCCGACGCCGGCGACCCGCGGCCGATTGCCGCGGTGGCTCGAGCGCACCGGCCACCAGTTAACCCTATTCGCTGGCGGCAATGAGCTTGTCGGCCATCCGGGCCAAATCCGGCAGAGAAGTCGCGTGCATCTTGCGCATGACCTGACCGCGATGGACTTTCACGGTGATTTCGCTGACCCCGATTTCATAGGCGATCTGCTTGTTGAGGCGGCCAGCTGCGACCAAAGCCATGACCTCACGCTCCCGGGGGGTGAGGGTCTCGAAGCGGGCCCGCAATCCGGCCAAGGATTTTTCCTCCTCCAGCCAAGCGCGGTCGCGCGCGAGGCCGAGCTGGATCGCGTCGAGCAAATCTTGGTCGCGGAACGGTTTGGTGAGAAACTCGATCGCTCCGCTCTTCATCGCCGTGACGGACATCGGGATGTCGCCATGCCCGGTGATGAAAATGATCGGAAGACGAAGCCTGGCGGCGGCGAGCTCCCGCTGAAAGTCGAGGCCGCTTCGCCCGGGCAGCCGCACGTCGAGTACAAGGCAGGTTGGTCCTGCCGGACGGCCTGTCTTGAGGAATTCATCGACCGAAGCGAGCAGCTTTGCTTGCAGCCCGACCGATCGCAGAAGACTGCCGATCGCCTCGCGGATTGCCTGATCATCGTCGATGACGACGACGGTGGATGTCAACTCGGCCATCGTCAGCTCTCGGCATAGCGTTCCGCCCTTCGCAGACGCCTCGTTCCTGCATCGGCCAGGACGAAGCGCGGCAAGATGCGGCTGATAAGATGCGGCTGATAAGATAGCGATAGCGCGGCACCAGAACGGTCCTGAGAGGCTGCCTCGCGATCGGCTGCCAATCGCTCTAATATAGCAACTCGCCTAGGCAAGAGAGCAGATTTTGTTCGGATCGCCGCGAGGACGGGGCTAGCTGCAATACCGTTCAGATAAGATATGGAGCCACAACATGCAGCATATGTTTAAGGCCAAGCCCTACAATATATTGTTTCATATTCGCTTAACTGAACAGTATTGGGGCTAGCTGCGAGACCTCCACGCTCAAAGCCGCCGTGTCGCGTTGAGAAAGATCGTAAGGATCGAGCGATAGCCAAGATGATGGATCAAACGCGCTTACCGCGTCGCGTAACGGCGGCGCTCCCGGCCGCGACCGCCGTACTCGCGACCGTGATTTTCGTCGCCCAGGCGATGACGTCGGAGAAATTGACAGCCGCGATATTTTACGTCCTCGTGGTGCTGTTGGCTGCACGTTTCTGTAATGCGCGGGGCGTCGTATTGGTGGGCGCAGGATGTGTCGGTCTCACACTGTTAGCCTTCATCTTGCCCGGTTTGACCGAGACGGATGCTGGCGACGTCGGCCTAAAAGCATCGGTCAGTGCCGCAGTAATCGGGCTGACAACCCTTCTCGTCACCGAACACCACCGCGCCGCGGACGCGCTACGCGCCAGCGAGGAGCGATGGCATAAGCTGTTCGAGACCTCCTCTGCCGGAATGGCCCTGTTTCGGCTCGATGGGGTGTGTACCGCGGCCAACCCGGCATTGCAGCGCATGCTCGGCCTTAGCGAGGATGAGATCGTCGGGCATAACGTTCTCGAACTCAATCACCCTGACGAACGCGCGGCCACCGCTGAGGCACTCGCGCGGTACAGGACCGGCTCGCTCACCGAGCGTAATGTCGAAAAGAAATATCTGAAAAAGAATGGCGTGCCTGTCTGGTTGAACATCACGAACACCCTGGTGCCGGCAACCGAGACCGCCCCTCCCTTTCTTCAGGCGGTCTATGTCGACATCACCGATCGCAAGCGGGCGGAAGAAGCGTTGCGCGCCAGTGAGGAGCGCTGGAGACTGATGTTCGAGACTTCGGTTGCCGGCATGGCTACGGCCCGCCTCGACGGTGTCTTTACCGCGGCGAACCCGGCACTGCGGCGCATGCTCGACCGCACCGAAGACGAGATCGTGGGATGCACCGCAATAGAAATCACCCACGAAGACGAACGTGCGGAAACCGAGAACGTTGTCGCGAAATTCAGGAGCGGTTTGCAGCAGGAGTACCACGTCGAGAAGCGATACCTGAAGAAAGACGGCAGTCCTGTGTCGCTGAACGTGACGACGACACTGGTGCCTGCAACCGAAACCGCCGATCCCTTTTTGCAGGCGATTTATATGGACATCACCGAGCGGGTGCGGGCGGAGGAGGCGTTGCGCGCGAGCGAGGAACGGTGGCGAGCCATGGTCGAAACGGCCCCTATCGGCATCATCACCTTTGGTTCCGAGCACCGACGATATGTGACGGCGAATAAGAGCTTCCAGCGGATGACCGGCTATACCGAGGACGAACTGAGAGACCTGACGCCGCTCGAGATTACTCACGAGGACGATCGGGCGAGGTTGCGAATGCATGTTGATCAGATAGTCGCCGGGCCGCAACCTAACTATCGGATTGAAAAGCGCTACCGCCGCAAGAACGGTGAGGTCGTCTGGGCTGACATCAGCACCTTTGTGGTTCGAGGGAGGGACAGCAGCCCGGCCTTTCTTGGCGCCGTAGCCGTCGATATCACCGATCGCAAACGCGCGGAAGCGGCGTTGCGCGCGAGCGAAGAGCGCTGGCGGGCCATGTTCGAGACCGCTCCGGTCGGCATCGCAATGCTCGATTTTGAGCACCGAGCCTATCTGGCGGCAAACGAATCTTTTCAGCGGATGACCGGCTACACCGAGGACGAGCTGCGGCAGCTTACGACGCTCGATATCACGCATGAGGACGATCGGGCCGCGACGCAACAGCGGATCGACAGCGGCGCCATGGGCGTTCTGCAACGCAAGCGTTACCGAAGCAAAAACGGCGAGGTCATATGGGCCGAGATCACTGCATTTGTCGTGCCTGCGACAGACAGCACGCCCGCCTTCCTTGGCGCGGTCATCGTCGACATCACTGATCGCAAACGCACCGAGGAGGCCTTTCAGCAAGCCCAGGCCGATCTCGCGCGTCTCAATCGCGTCATGCTGCTGGGGGAGATGACGGCCTCGATCGCGCACGAAATCAACCAGCCGATCGCCGCGGTTATCACTAACGCCCATGCGGGTTTGCGGTGGCTCGGCGCGCGACAGCCGGATCTGGGGGAAATTCATGAGGCGCTCAGTCGCATCGTCCGGGATGGCACGCGCGCCGGCGAGGTTATCGACCGCATCCGAGCGCTTGTCAGAAAACTGCCCCCCCGCCGGGATCTCTTTGAGGTCAATAAGGCAATCCGCGAAGTCGTCTCTCTGACCCAGACCGAGATGCAGCGCCATGACGTGGGATTGCAGAGCCCGCTTGCGGTCGACTTGCCCCTCGTCTCGGCAGATCGGGTCCAGCTGCAACAAGTGATGATCAATCTGATCGTCAACGCCATCGAAGCGATGGGCACCAGCGGGCGGCCGCGCGAGCTCACGATCGTGTCTGGTAGAGGCGAAGCGAACGATGTGTTTGTCGAGGTGCGGGACACCGGCCCCGGCCTCGATCCAGAGAAACTCGACCTGCTGTTTCAGTCCTTCTATACGACCAAGCCCGACGGGATCGGCATGGGACTGGCGATCAGTCGCTCGATCGCCGAAGCTCATGGCGGACGGTTATCGGCCGGGCCGAACAAGCCGCGCGGCGCTGTCTTTCGCTTAACGCTGCCGATTGAAGAGACACTCTCCGGGAGCCCGGTACAATCGTGCCACTAGTCGGCTGGCGCGCGTCGCGGAGCCGCTGACCGCGGAAACGTTCCCAAGGGTGTACTCAACCTATACTCAAGTATAATCGTCATGATCCTTTCTGCCGCCCGATGTTTCGTTAAAGTGGCCAAGCTTATGCGAGAGGCAATGGCGGAGATCCTGACGGAGCATTATTTGTAGTTCGCATTAGGAAGCGAAATTGCCAAATACACCCGTCATAGCAATCGTCGACGACGATCACTCGGTACGAGAGGCCCTAACGAGCCTTATCAGGTCGTTGGGCTATGCTGCGATCGCGTTCGAGTGTGCCGAGGATCTTCTGAAATCGAAGCGCCGCCATAACGTATCCTGCGTGATTGCAGACGTGCAGATGCCAGAGATGAGCGGGATCGAGCTTTATCGCCGCTTGTCGGAATCCGCGAAGCCTATTCCGACGATACTGATCACGGCATATCCTGAGGATGGCGCTCGAGAGCGCGCGCTCTCCGCCGGCGTCATCGGTTACCTGATAAAGCCCTTTGATGATGATGATCTGCTCGCTTGCGTCCGCTCGGCGCTGACAACAGGCGCGTAGTGCAGGAGGTGTAACATGCAAACGAACGGCGGTTCGGTGCAGTGCGCCCGGGGCAGTCTCGGCCAGCACCGTCACATTTGTGCTTTCTTCAACGATTTCGACGAGCAGCACAGGGTGCTTCGCTCGTTCATCAAGGAGGGCTTCGAACGGGGGGACAAAGCCTTCCACATCGTGGACTCTGGTCTCTGGGAAGATCACCTGAAGCGGCTCGCCGAAGCCGGCATCGATGTGGAGCAGGCGATGGGTACCGGCCAGCTCGAGCTGCGGCGCTGGCAGGACACTTACTTGCGCGATGATCGCTTCGATCAGGACGCGATGCTGGCCTTGCTGGAAGAGGTGCTCCAATCGGGGGCGGCGGCCGGTTATCCGCTCACCCGGTTCATTTCGCGTGTGGAGACGGGGTTGATCGACAAAGCGGGGGTCGATAGCTGGCTGGAATACGAGACACGCGTCAATTACGTGGTTCCCAAATACGACAATCCGGTCATCTGTACCTATGATCTGTCGAAGTTCAGTGCCGGCTTAGTGATGGACATGATGCGGACGCACCCGGTCGTGATCATCGGAGAGGTGCTTCAGGAAAATCCGTTCTTTGTTCCGCCTGACCAGTTTTTGCTCGAAATCCGGGAGAGACGCCGGTCCGCCCGAGCGGGATAATCATAAGCCAATGGCGATGGATCCCGAGGCTGACGCGCTGCGGCTGCGAACAGCGCTCAGGGACCTCGTGGCACTGTCTACCGTTCCGGCGGTGTGGGTCGGCAGAGAACCGGCTGGCATCGCCGCCGGGCTCGCCGACGTGCTGGTCAATTCATTGTACCTTGACTTCGCCTTTGTGCGTTTGTGCGATCCCAGCGGGGGTGCTACAGTCGAAATCGCGCGAGGAAACGCGTGGCAAGCATTTCCCGAGTGGCTGCGGTATCATCTCGCGGTCAATGGCCGTTTGTCGCGCAGAGAAATCGTCCGCGATATTGCTAATGGCGCGCGGCGATACCGCGGGATTGTCCTCCCAGTGGGCATCAATGCCGAAGGCGGGCTGGTTGCGGCGGCGTGTGATCGCGCCGACTTTCCTACCGAAATTGACCAGCTGCTGCTCTCCGTCGCCGCAAATCATGCGGCAACAGCATTTCGGACGGCACGCCTCCTCGACGATCGCCGCCGCGCCGAGGAAGCGATACGCGAGAGCGAGCAACAGCTTCGTAAAGCGCGCGACGCACTCGAGACGAAGGTCGCGGAACGGACCGCCGAGCTGCAGCGCAGCGAAGCCTATTTGGCGGAAGCGCAGCGGCTGAGCCATACGGGCAGTTTCGGCTGGGATATTTTTAGCGGAAAACTCTACTGGTCGGAAGAAACCTTTCGCATCTTCGAATACGACCGAGCCGAGCAGCCCACAGTAGATCTAGTATTCGATCGCACTCATCCGCTCGACCGAGCTCGTGTTCGGCAAATAATCGATCGCGCGGCGCAGGACGGCAGGGTCCTCGATTTTGAACATCGATTGCTGATGCCGGATGGAAAAATCAAGAACGTCCATATTGTGGGCCATCCCATTTTCGACGACTTCGGCTACTTCGGTGAATTTGCGGGAACCGTGATGGATGTAACCGAGCGCCAGCGCGCCGAAGAAGATCGCCTGGCTCTCGCGCACGCCAATCGCATCACGACCATGGGGCAGCTGACGGCCTCGATCGCCCACGAAATAAATCAGCCGATCGCTGCGGTGGTCTCCAATGCGCAGGCCGCCTTACGCTGGCTCGATATGCAACCTCCTGACCTACACGAGGTTCGAGAATCCCTCGGACGGATCGTCAAGGACGGAAGACGAGCAAGCGACGTCATCAGCCGGATCCGTGCACTCGTTCGAAAGGCGCCGCCGCGCAAGGACCGGCTCGACATCAACGACACGATCCGCGAAGTCATCGCGCTGACGCACAACGAACTGCGCAGAAACGGAACTTCCCTGCGCGCACAGCTGGCCGACGGCTTGCCGCTCGTCGCGGGAGACCGGGTGCAGCTGCAGCAGGTCCTGGTCAACCTCATTGTCAACGCCGTCGAGGCCATGAGCGGGGTCAGCGACGGAATGCGCGAGTTGACGATCGTCTCCGACAAAACCGCCTCGAACCACGTCTTTGTCGAAGTTCAGGACACCGGTCCGGGCCTCGATCAGGGTCAACTCGATCGCCTGTTCCAGTCCTTCTACACCACCAAGTCCGATGGCATGGGTATGGGACTGGCGATCAGCCGTTCGATAGTCGAGGCCCATGGCGGGCGGCTGTTGGCCGCGCCGAATGAGCCGCGCGGCGCCGTGTTTCGCTTCACACTGCCCCTCGAATAGACACCCTCCGAAAATCCGGATCGATTGCTCTTCAAGGCGCCGGCCGCACCATGGCGCAACCCGTAAGGCATTATCGGTTAAGGACTGAAAAGCCGGCAGAGATTTTCACTCATTTTTACCTCGCCTAACTCGGCTCGGAGCATCGGCGCCCCAATTATTGCTGATGTAAAAGCCGCCTCTGTCTGGGCCGTGGCGCGCGATTGTCGCCGTAATGGGAAAAGCCGCGGATGAACTTGCATGCCGTGTATTTGGCAGGCACTGGTGCAGCGGGGCGGTCCCGCTCCCGGCGCAACCCCAGCCGACGCAACTGTCTAAAGGTGGCTCACCACTGCTCCCAGGAGGACATCATGGCATCGCTCACCTCAGCCACGGTCACCGCGGCGCGTCACCCGGTTGCAGGTGTCGTCGTTCCGGACAGTAAACTGGCACGTGAAGTGACCGAGTTGGTCCGGGATACCGAGCCACCGCTGCTGTTCCATCACTCGAGCCGCGTCTATTACTGGGGCGCACTGACCGGCAAGCGCCGCCGCCTACGTTTCGATCCCGAGCTGCTTTACACCGGCGCCATGTTCCACGACATGGGTCTCACCCCCAAGCATGCGAGCGCGCATGAGCGTTTCGAGGTGGACAGCGCCAATGCTGCCCGTGACTTCCTCCGCAGCCATGGCATTGCCGAGCGCGACATCGAGACGGTGTGGACCGCGATCGCGCTGCACACCACGCCCGGCGTCCCACCGCACATGCATCCCGTCATTGCACTCGTCACCGCCGGCGTCGAGATGGACGTGCTCGGCATCGCTTTTTCCGAGTTCACGGAGGTCGAGCGCGAAGCCGTGGTCCGCGCGCACCCGCGCCCCGGCGATTTCAAGGAAGAGATCATCCAGGCCTTCTATGACGGCTTCCACCACAAGCCCGAGACCACCTTCGGCACTGTCAACGCCGACGTGCTCGCCGACAAGGACCCGTGCTTCCGGCCACAGAATTTCTGCCGCGTGATCCGGACCTCAGCCTGGCCCGGCTAATCACCTTTCGCCGCTTCTCTTCTAGCCAATCCAAGGAGAACTGCCATGTCCGGATCAAAGCGTTTCACCACTGAAGCCGGCGCACCGGTCGCCGACAACACCAACATCATGACCGCCGGCCGGCGCGGCCCGGCGCTATTGCAGGACATCTGGCTGATCGAGAAGCTGGCGCATTTCGACCGCGAGGTGATCCCCGAACGGCGTATGCATGCCAAGGGCTGGGGCGCCCACGGCACCCTCACCGTGACGCACGACATCACGCGCTTTACGAAGGCGAAGATCTTTTCCGAAATCGGCAAACCAGCGTTATCGGATGCCCGCAGAGCGCATCGTTGGTGAAGTTGCAAAGATAAGGTAACACAGCAAAAGCGTTGCCCATCGGATAAAAGCCGGTGATGGGAGAACCGCCCAGAGTATAGGTGAGCTTGACTGGCGTCGCGGCGCCAGCGGGCGTATCGTCGGTATCGCGCGTGTCCGGTCGCGCGGCAGCGGCCGAAGCCTCGATTTCCTCGATGGCTTGGACCCAGGCTACGGCCTCCGCATCTGACGTCGTCCCGAACGTCAGTGCCTTCGCGCCGAAGCCGGACGGCTTCACCGCCACGATGAATGCCTGACCGTGCTGTTGGACGCTCTCAATCTGAGCGCCCTCGATACGCGCTACCCCCGCTCCGGGTCTCGTCCATTCCAGCGTCGTCTGCCTTGCCGTTACCTCAAAGTCCATCGTCGCCCGAGGCAGTAGCTGAAGCAGGCCGGCAGGGCCCGAAAGGATTTTCAGCGTGCCAATCTTGCGAGGCTCGGCAGCCGAGGCCGTGTTTAGATCGCTCATTTTGGCATCTTTCACCAGGATCCAGGTCGATAAGTGTCGTCTGAAAACTAAGCCTTCTTCGGCGACCAGCCATATGCCTTGGCGCAGGCGCCGCCCATCAGCATTGCCCGCTCGGTGTCACTGAGGCGGTTAGTCTTCAGGAAGGGCTCAACGGCCTGCTCATAGGTGACGACCGCGGAAGTGCGGGTCCAATCCGTGCCCCACAGGCAGCGATCGAACCCCCAGGCGTCGAATATGCGACCCAGCGGGTCCCAGATGTCCGGGAACGGATACGGCTCCTTCGACAGCGTGCAGGCGCCGGTGATCTTGATCACCGCATTCTTGCGCTTGGCGAGTTCCACCACCTTCGGAAGATCGGCCCAGGGCTGCGGCGGCGCGGGCGGCTTGCTCGGCTGCTGGATGCCCATATGGTCGATGATGAACCGCGCGTCGGGGTGGCGGTCGATCAGTGCCGTACCCGCGTCGATGTTGCCCCAGAACAGGACGTTGACCGGTAAATCGTTTTTGACGGCCGCGCGCAGGATGCGGTCGAGCCCCGGATCGTCCGGCGCGCGCTTCGACTCTTTCGTCAGGATGATGCGGATGCCGACCGTGCCCGGCGTCTTCTTCCAGTCGGCGATGACATCGGCCACCGCCGGATCATCCGGGTTGACTGGTTTGACCAGGGCGAACTTGTCTGGGTGGGCCCGCTGCACCGAGACTGCATAGCTGGCGTCGTACTGGTACATCGAGAACGGCGAGATGTAGATCGCGCCGTCGACGCCGACCTTGTCCATCGCCGCCACCATCTCGTCGCCGGTGACGTGAGCGGGCCAGTTCGGAACGCTGTGCCACGGCCGCTCAGGCGTGTTCGCGGCATAGGCGTGGACCTGGGCATCGATGACCACTGGCGGCCGTGTGGCGGCATGCCCTTCGCGCATCAGCGCCGGTCCAGCCGCGGCGAGCGCCGCCCCGGCCTGCAGCAGGGTGCGGCGGTCGATAAGCCTGTCTCCGACAGTTGCTGATTTGTTGGCCATTTCCTCCTCCATGCGCTTCTGGACCCGCGCTCTTCAACTCAGTGAAGATTGCAGATTTCCGTTAGCCCCGGTCAAGGGAACCGGTCCGTGCGCAGGCCGGGCGGTTGCCAGATATATCGGTGATCCGGGCTGAAACGGCGCCAAGCGGGCGATTTTCAGCGCGGCGGCTCGAAGGCCAGTGCGAACTATATCACGCGGCTCATTCAATGCAGTAAAGTGGGCACGATCGAGGGTATCGGCACGCAAGTGACCGGTAGCTCGCATATGAGAGCCACGCTCGTCGGCAACACCGAAGCAAACACAGGAAGTCCCGGCGCGAACATGGATAGCCTGTTCGTTGACCCGGCCGAATCCGGCACGTTGACCGAGACTATCGACCAAAATGTCTACATGAACGGCATCGGCGGCGCTTCGACCAACGGGTTCGAATACATCGTGAGCAACGGCAACGGGACCTCTTCCGTCACCATCTCGAACAGCTACTTCGAGAACAATCCTGGCGACATGCTCCAGGAATTGAACTTTGCCGGCGAGGCCGCAAAGGCGACCTTGATCCTCGACAATGTAACCGTCGTCCAGACCACGATTGACCGGGGCAATCCCGCATATGCCATGCCGCCAGGCACCCTGACCGGCGCCACCAATACCGGTGACTGCCTCGACATCGTCTCGAACGGGTTCAATGACACAACCAACTTTCAGATGATCGACAGCTCGTTCACCGCTTGCGACAACAATGGCATCGAAGTGTTGTCCAACCAGGCAACTGGCAATGGCCCTGCTGGCAACATTCACACGATCGCCATGGACATTAGGAACAGCCAGAGCAGCGGCGCCCAGTTTTACAATTTGTGGGTCAACGTCCTCTCGCCGCAGACTAACCTGTCAGTAAAAGTGCAGGATACTGATCTTTCCCTCTCGAAGAGCGGCGTCGCGGCCGCCTTCGATCTGCAGCCGACCAGGACGACGACAAACTACGCCATTGACCTCGGCGACGGAACGCTCGGAAGCAGCGGCGGAAACTGCATCTTTGGCGGCGCGATCTATAATTTGGAGGCTACCGGGTACAACGTCTTTGCCGAACACGACTGGTGGGGAACGCCGATCGGACCGCCCGCAGGGACGTTGCATGAGAGCAAGGTGGGATACACGATCAAAGACGGTTCGCCACTGAAGCATGCGCCGCCGGCCTGTCAGTAGCCTCAGAACGAATACGAGAGGTACCGCAATAAGAATCAAAATCAGGACCGAACCCGACCGAGCAGCTGGAGGATTTTTCGCAAACCCTTGCTTCCCGCGACCTTCCGGGATCGGTATCATGAGGCGCTGCGCGAGCTGATCGAGGCAAAGATGAAAGGCCTTCCAAAGCCTTTCGTGTCGTTGATCCGTTTGACGATCTAGAGCCGCCCCAAACGCCCCAACATCCGCTTGCCTCTGATCACGAACTCCGCGTTAGCTTTCTCGACGACCCTTTCCCAGCGTTCGCGTTTCCTATCGTAGGTTCGCCAGCGCATCCATTTCGGCTTTGGTGGGGGGCGGTCCCAGGTCGCCCAGCCTTTGCCACCGAGTTGGCGGTTCAGCGTCGCGGCTCTCCTCTGGAAACGACCGAACCGGTCATCCCGCTGGCAGGCGTAACCGAGACCATGGGCCTCGCGGCTCCAAAAATGCCAGCCGCCAGCAGGCAGAAACAACTTGGTCACACGCCGGGCTGTCTGCGGGCACAGGAACCACCAGCGGCGCCCGCCAAAGGTCGGCACGGTCCAGGCCAGATAGACGATGTCGGTTATGAGGCGATCGCCCTCCCGAGGGTCGCGTGTCGGGTGGATCAATTCGACAAAGCAGTACCGTTCGGTTGTGAGGTCGACGGTCAAGACGACCGGGAACCTGCCCGCGGCGAAGTGTTTCTCGCCCGTCAGGCATTTTTCCTGCTGCAATAGGGGCGCGAGCGACTTGATGTCGATGGTGTATGAGGCCATCCCCTCGGCCGTCATCGTACCGCCGCGGCGTCCCGAGCCGAAGCCGCCCATCCTACGAGATCCGCTTCAGGATTTTCCTAAAACATCAGCCTAATTTTGGTCTGCTTTTGATAAGATATTGATATACAATTAGTTTTGTTGCCTGTTCCAGTTTAGCCTCCTGTTACACGTCACCCATTGCGATGTTGCGCGTCACCTCGTCACCCGGAGCGTATCATCGAGGAAGGCATACAATGCCTTCCTTACGGCGAACAGATCGCCTCGGCTCTCAGGGGCAAGCCGCCGACGCTGTATAAGGGCGTCGATTTCAGCCTCGTGCAACTCGACAGTTAGGCACCGCAGGCCCTTTTTCCGGCGCCGGCGATGAAGGGCCATTCGCTCGGCGCTGGGCGAGCGTAACGGTGGGGAGGTTGCGACAGGCTGCATCTCGATCATGGGCTAGGTCTCCGACCGAACTGACCCAATTGCTGTTTCTGTATTCTCGACCATCCCGCTCATGGGTAGGCCGCGATGAGGTCGAGCGCGGCGCCGATGATGCTAGCCACCGCTGCAGAGTTTCGCCTGTTCCGGCGGTACGGTGGCGCCAGCGCTGCGACTGGCAAGCGCGAGATGCTTTTTGCAAGCGCGGTAGCAGGGATGCCATGCTGCAGTGCGACGGAGATGACGACGCTGGCATCATCGAGAATTGCCGCCATCGTCGAGCCGTCCTTGGCGCCTGAGAGAAACACTTCGGCCGGACGGCCTGCCGCATCGAAGCCGATGGTAGCGGTGAGGCACATCCCGTTAATGGCGACGTCCCGCGTTTCGGCGGGGCGGCGGTTAGGCAGGCGGCGCCGCTTCGGCGCATATGGCGTTTCACTGTCCATTGCGAGGCTTCCCATTCTCCCTCTTCCCGCTGTGGCCTACCAAGCAGGCGCAGCCTGACCGGCGATTGATCAGCGGCATCCCAGATACCCAATGGTACGGCTCGCTGCCGAGGACCAGGGTGCAAGGCAAGGCTGTGATTCAGTCAACGCGGTCATCAACAGTGCCGAGTCGCGGCTCAGAAAATGATACCGCTTAAGCGAGCCCGGGATTCACTGCGTAAGGCAGAAATGATCCCGCCAGCATCGTGCTGCAGCGCCCGCAATATCTCGCTCGGTAACCTGCGTGGTGGCTCAACAACGATCAGATCGAGCCCATCTGCGACGAGCACGGCGCCACGATCCCGTGCCTGGTCGGCGAGTTCGGCAGCGATCTGGGGGGCGGCCTCCGGTACACCCGGTGCCCTGAACCGGTTCAGACGTCGTCCGTCCCGCAGTGGCTGCGCAGCCGGTGCACTTTTTGCGACGCCCCCTAACTCAGGGTCATCCGGTTTAGCGGCTTTAGCAGGAATATGCGCCGATGGGTCAGCGCGTGGTCCGTCTGGGCCAGTTCGGAAGCTAGAGCGAGAGAAATTAGCAAGCTTAGCAGCTTTAGCAAAGGCAGATCCGGAATTTGCATGTTCTTCTTGAGGGTGTGGTGCCGCTAAAGTCGCTAAAGATGGTAAAGTGTCTGTTCCACAGTTGCCAACTTTAGCAAGGTTAGCAGCTTTAGCAGTGGCGGCCTCGGATTTAGCGGCATCGGGCTGCTCGTTTTTAATTCTCGGGTCCGCCCCAGCTAAAGTTGCTAATGACGCTAAAGTCTCCGCCGACTCGGCCGCTGCTTCTAAACGTGCGCCCTCCGCCTGATCCGCCAGGAACGCATAGGGATCGAATTTGCGAAATGTGGCCATAGATCATCCCCGGACGATGCGCCATGCATCTTTGCGGCGGACGCGGGCCACGGTAGCCCCCTGGGGAATTTTTGCCAGCCAACCGTGCTCATCTAGGATGCTAACAGCGCTCTTAGCTGTGTTGGCATCGCGGATCGAATTGGGACCGCGCTGGTAGATGTCCGGTAACGATACAACCGGCTCCTTCCAACGAAGTAGCAACCAGTCGAGCAGTTCTTGCGCGCGGCGCAGGCCCTCGCCAACGCAACTGAAACCGTGAAGCCGCAATGCCTCGGTCGCGTAGTGCTGAGCCAACTCGATGCCGGCAGCCATTTCGGTGTCGGCGATATCTCCAGCGTAGATGTCCTGCATCAGGGATAGCACCGCGGCCATTCGAGCCGCGTGCTCTGGGAGCTTGTTGGCGAGCCCCTTCGCAAGCTCCAGACCACCGCCCGGCGTGATCTCGCGCTCGATGTGATCGGCGAAGCCGAGCCAGATTGACTGCGCCGTCGGTGACAGCGGCAACGGGCGTGGCTGTAATTCGTTGTTCTGGCCTTGTGCCAGAGGGAAAGGAGTGTTGAGGATGTAGAGGAGCCGGGCGTCGTAGAGATCGAGGTCGCGTACGGTCTCTGGCGCCTCGTCATGTGACATGCGTGTACCCATTGCGCTATCAGGCCCGCTGATGAGCAACCGTGACAGAAACCCCTGCCCAGCGAGCAACGGATCCCGTAGCAAGATAGAAGCTACAAACGGCTGCACCATGAGATGCATAGCAACCCTGCGCCCATGAAGGTTCGTAATGTCGCTGGTTGCGCGAACTCGCCGGATCGTCTCACCATCCCATGCTGCGGATAGCCCTGCGGCTGTGCGAAGCCGCGCCTCGTCGGACATACCGTGGCCGCCGACAAATTGGCCCCCCTCTGCAGCGAAGACGCCAATACTCGGCTGCCCGTGAGCGAGCACCCGACATAATCCCTCGTAGGTCGGTTCGGGGCACGTCAACAGTGGCAGGAGAGGCTCGATCGGACCCGGGCCAATTGCGTCTAGCGCTACTTTAATTGCTGCTCGGCTGCCTTTGCCGCTCTTAATTGCCGCTTGCCGGGCCGCGTCAAAAGCGGCCTTAGCATTTGCGTAGTTCGCGAGATCCAGGTTGTAAATTGCCCGGAGGGCGGTTTCATGCATACGGATGGGGCGCATCGCCTCTGCATCGCACGCACTCTTGCGCTCGCCAGTCTCGGCTACCGTGATGAAATAGTTCGATAATGGCTTATTTTGGCCGGGCCCAATCGGCAAAACGACATCGGCGTATCCCTGCGCGGCGAGCGTTGCGGCGCCGAATACTGATTGGGCGCAGATCGCAATCGGTGCCTGCACGCGGTCATGGATTGCGAGAGCTGCCGGCGCCAGAATGCTGCCGAGGGCATCAACCGGAAAGGGATCTGCTGGTGGGATTTCCCGCGCCAACGGACGCGGGGGTTCCGGTGTCACTTCCTCGGCCGCATTTACTATACTGAGGACTCGCTCGGCGCCAGCACCATCAGGCGGCGACATCGCGCGCCTCCGCAACGCGGGCACAAGCACGGCCAAGCAGCAAATCGTTGAAGTCGGTGCCGGGGTGTGGTGGCAAGGCCGCACGTGCCGACCTTCGGCGAGCCAGCGCTCAGCCGCAGCACGAGCAGCGCGCTCCCCAATGCCGTTGGCGTCATGATCGGCGACAATCAGGACCATGCGCGCCTCGGGTGGCAAGATCAGCTGCTCGATCCCAACGGCAGATAGTGCAGCCCACCCCGGTAGTCCGGTCGCCAGCATGACCGAGAGTGTCGTTTCGATCCCCTCACCGATGCCGAGCCAGGTATCCGATCGCACGTTGCCGAGGCGCACCGCGCTGCCGGCAATCGGTCCGAAGGATGCCCGGTCACGGCGCTGCCAGTCCGGCGTCAGATAGGTGCGATGCACCCCGATTAGTTCGCCGTCGACGTTGTCAACGCGGGCGATCATCACCGGCGCCTGTGTGCCGTCGGGTCGGCTTAGAGCGGGAGCCCAGCGTAGTGCGGCTGGCGGGGGCACCGTGATGCCTCGGCTGACAAGATAGCGCTCCACGGGTGTCCCGCGCGCATCTCTTGCCCCGCCCCAGATGCGACCTGCGATCGCGATCCGCCGGGCAAAGTCGTCATTCGAGCTGTCATTGCGGATCGGCGCTGACAGCGGCGGCTCCGCCGCCCGAATAGCGATCAGCCCGCGCCGGCGCAGCTCCGCGAGGATCTGGTCGCGGCTGCATCCGGCATGGCAGCACAGGACGAGCCCACGGTCGCCTTCGCGCAGAGCCAACGTGGAACCGCGGCTGCTGTGTACGGGACACCGGCATCGCCACCATTGGCCCGAGCGATGCGCGCCGCCGAGCGCTGCGGCGATCACGGCCGCGATCACGACCGCGCCTCCTCGTCGGTACGATCGAGCAACCGCTCGAGGGCTGCTCGCGGCACCAGCAGCCTCCGGCCGATTCGGATCGTTGGAAGGGTTTTTTCGGCCGCGGCGGCGTAGGCCGTCCCCCGCGAGATCCCGAGGAGGCGGCCTGCCTCCGGAACTGTGTATGTGAGCCGACCCGCCGCCTTTGCTCGCGCGGACAATCCGGGGAGCTCGTCACGGCCCATGCTCGTAGACTGTATCGACTCCATCGCTTCCAATCCGTCTGTCCTAGCGGCATCGGTACAGTAGCGTGGAGAATTGATTTGTACGATATGATTGCATTGCGTTGTTCACTGTTTATCCGTAACGTGACACGTACATAATGGGAAATTATGTGTCTTTGGAGATCGGCGGGTATGGATGACACCCCTTTTCGTTTTGTCTGGCCCGTCGACCAGGAGGGCTATGAGATTAAACGTGTGAAGTTAGACCAACCGAGGGGACTCGGGATGGAACGTGAATACGACGCGATCCGCTCAATGGGGGGCCCGCTGCGATTTTACCGCCCGCTAGACGAAGACGGTCTGTGGCTCCAGTTTGCGAATGTCTGCAAGACGGCCGAAGGCGTGTTGTCGTTTGTCCGCGAGTTTGGACAGTTGACGGGATCGACGGAGGAGCGGTTGGACAGCCTTCTTGGAACTGCCGCGCTTATCCGTGAGATTGCGGAACGGCTTCAAGCTAGCGAGCGGCTAGCTGCGACAAAACTGTTTGCGAGCAGCGGCCTACCGACAATGAAAGAGGGTGTTCTCTGGTACGCCGACCGACCGGAGGTCTTTGAATTCCGGCTTATCCCGCTGACTTTTCGCGATGCCCTGTTGCATCAAACCGGCGAAGCAATCACTGGCAATCGGCGCTTCCGGCGATGCCGGAAAGAAGGTTGCCCTAACTGGTTCCGCCTAGGACCCCAATCTAGGACGGGAGAAAGAGCACGAACTTACACCGCCCGTCGCGAGTTCTGTTCCGACCGTTGCCGCGTCGCGTTCGCGCGGCGTCAAAAGAAGGAGACCGCCAATGCGTAGCGTCGGCCATGAGCGCGCGCCGGGTCCCGGGCTGCAATGTCGCCTTGGTGCCGATCCTACGACGGTCTGTGGAAAGGCTTGAGAGCGTGTCGCAAGGTCATATTCGCCAGCAAGGCAAGGGCTCCTGGGAGCTGAAGTTCGACCTCGGGCGCGACCCACTGACCGGTAAGCGCATCACCAAGTATACGACGTTTCGTGGTACAAAGCGGAAAGCACAGGAAGAATTGACGCGGCTGCTCGCCCACCGCAACGAAGACAGCTACGTCGATCCGACGAAGATGACGTTAGCGGCGTATCTCCGCCATTGGCTTGCTGCCGATATCGATCGCCGGGTTGCCGCCCGCACAGCTGCTCGACACCGCGGAATTGTCGAGAAGAACATTATCCCTCGTCTCGGCCAAGTGCCGATGAGAAAGTTAACTGCTGTCCACATCGAAGCCTTTGAGGCTGAACTGCAACGCGAGGGATGGGTGAAGCGTCAGTCGGAGCCTGCGTCGAAGGAGAAGCGGGGACTTTCTGCTCAGACTGTGCAGCATGTGCACCGCACGCTCTCCCAGGCGCTCAGCCATGCCGTGCGACTCGGGGTCCTGATGAAGAACCCGGCCGCACAGGTGAAACCCCCAAGGCCAGAGCGACGCGAGATCAAAATCCTCGGCAAGGACGATATCGGCGCGGTACTGAAATCGGCCATTGGGACACCGCTCTATTTGCCCGTTCTTATCGCCGTTACTACAGGGGTGCGGCGGGGCGAGCTACTTGGCTTACGCTGGTCCGATGTCGATTTGAAAGCCGGAACCCTCACGGTCAACCAGTCGCTCGAGCGCATCAAAGGCAAGGTCGCTTTCAAGGCGCCAAAGACAAAAACTAGCCGGCGCTCCATCACATTGCCGGCAGCCACAGTTCAGGCGTTGCAGGAGCATCGCTTAGCGCAGGCCGAGGAGCGGCTGACCCTTGGACTGGGCCGCGACCCGCGTGGACTCGTCCTAACTAGCGCTATAGGCGAGCCGCGCGACGCCGACTCTCTGACCAAGGCATTCGGACGGCTTGTCGCAGCGACCGCGGTGACGCCGATCACGTTCCACGGCCTCAGGCATACCCATATCAGCCACTTGCTGATGGACGGGGTGCACGTGAAGGTTGTTAGCGAGCGCGCTGGTCATGCCAACATCAACGTTACCCTCTCCGTCTATGCCGCCTATATTCCCAGCATGCAGGCTGACGCGGCTCTGCGGGTGGACGCTTGGCTTCGATAAAGGCAAAATCAGCCACTCGTCGAGATCTCCCGGTGGGAACTGGGTGGTAAATCTAGTTTTATGACGATCGTCCTGATGTTTATCTGATTGAAATGGTTGCCTTCGCCGGGTTAGCACAGTGGCAGTGCAGCGGTTTTGTAAACCGAAGGTCGGGGGTTCGAATCCCTCACCCGGCACCATTGTGGCGCGAGCTGGGCCTGCCGCGAAGGGCGATTGCCGGCGAGCTGCCGTTAAATTACCGTTGTCCCAGGCTGTCCGATAACGTTAGCACGGGAACGACGATGGTGGCGGATACCATGGTGGCGGAGAGTATTGTAACCGACAAGATCTGGCCGGCGCTCGATTACAGCCGCGTGCCGTACCGGCTTTACCATGACCCCGAGATCTACCGGCGCGAGCAGCAGCAGATCTTTCGCGGGCCGGTATGGAATTACCTCGGCCTCGACGCCGAGATCCCCAACCCCGGCGATTTCCGCGCCACCTATATCGGCGAGACCCCCGTCGTCTTTAATCGCGACGAAGCCGGCGTCATCCGCGCCTTTGTCAATCGCTGCGCGCATCGCGGCGCCCTGGTGCGGCGCGAGCTCACCGGCAATGCGCGCGAGCACATCTGCATCTATCACCAATGGTGCTACGGGCTCGACGGGCGGCTCAACGCGATCCCGTTCCGCCGCGGCATCCGCGGCAAGGGCGGGCTCGACCCGAGCTTCGACATGGGCGCGCACGGGCTCGCAGCGGTACGGGTTGGCCAGATCGGGGGCGCTATCTTTGGCACCCTCGCCGCTGATGCCGAGCCGCTTGAAGATTTTCTCGGGCCGCCGATCACAGAGCAGATCGAGCGGCTGTTCACCCGCCCGGTCGAGATCCTCGGCTACAACCGCCAGCGCATCCGGGCCAACTGGAAGCTCTACGCCGAAAACACCCGCGACAATTACCATGCCAGCCTATTGCACGAGTTTCTGCTGACCTTTGGCCTCGACCGCTCGACGCAAAAGGGTGGGGTGACGATGGACGGCCGCCACCGCCACAACATCACCTGGGCCGAGGCCGACAGCGATAATGCCGACTTCGCTCATGAGGCCTACAGCGACGCCCGCATCCGCAACGATTACCTGACCTTGCAGGAGCCCGATCTGGTCGCGTTCCGGCGCGAGCGCAACGACGCGCTCAACCTGGTGGTGACCTCGGTTTTTCCGTCCTCGGTCTTTGTCCAGATCTCGAACAGCCTCGCGATCCGCCAGATCCGGCCGCGCGGCGTCGATGAGTTCGAGGTGTATCAGACGATGATCGGCTATGCCGACGACCGACCCGAAATGAAGCAGCACCGGCTGCGCCAAGCCAATCTCGTCGGCCCGGCCGGGCTGGTTTCGATGGAGGATGGCGAGGCGATCGAGATCGCCCACCGCGCCACCAAACCCGATCCCGACCGCAATTCGGTCATCGAATTGGGTGGCGCTGGGGTCATATCCGATCGCGATTACCGCGTCACCGATGTGCCGTTGCGCGGCTTTTGGTCATATTACGCGGAACTGCTCGGGATCGAGCCCGCTGGGGCGATGCGATGAGCCTCGATCGAGGGGTGATTTACGATCTCCTCGCCGATTACGGCTGCCTGCTCGACCAGGGCAAATACGACGAGTGGCTTGGTCTGTTCGCGCCCCAATGCACTTACAACGTCATGCCGCGGGAGAATTTCGATCGCGGGCTGCCGGTCGGGCTGATTTATTGCGACAGCCGCGCGATGCTCGAAGACCGCATCATGGCGTTGCGCGAGGCCAACAAATACAACATCCACAGCGACCGCCACCTGATCGGATTGCCGCGGCTGAGCGGCGCTAAGGGGCCCGGCGCCGGTGGGCTAGCGATCGAGGCATCGTTCGCGGTCTACCAGACCGATCAGGAGGGTGCGACCCGGCTGTTCGCGACCGGTCTCTACCGGGACCGTTTGGAACTCACCGGCCACGCCCTCAAAATTCGCGACAAGCTCGTGCTGCTCGACACTTTCGCCGTCCCGACCCTACTCGCCACCCCGCTCTGACGCCGTTTTTCGATCGGCTGAAAAGGCGGCCGGCGTGCGGATCACCGCGAGAACGAGCAAAGCCCGCCAAGCGTTTACGGTCGCGCTTGTAGGTTCAAGCCGAATGAAGCGGTGCTTTTGCCGGTTTGACGACGGTCACGAGAAAGGCCACGCCGTCGCAGAAATCGGGATTGTTCATGACCTCATCGAGGGGAGATGGCTTGGGAACATCCTCCCCGGCATCGAGCATGACCTGGATGTGCGCGATCAGCGCCTCGCGGGCCATTTCCCTGGCTTCATTCAGTGTGCGGCCAGCAGTGATACAGCCGGGAAAATCGGGAAAGCTGACGCCGAAGTCGCTGTCATGATCTTGATGGATAATGGCAACGTAATCCATTTGGTCGCCCACTATCGCAATTTCAGACCGGCTTGTCGCTCGACGGAGCGCAGAGTTCCAACAGGTATATCCCGCCTCGGATGCGGCAAGGTAACAATTCCCGGCTTAACCGGGTGTTTGAAATGATGGTGACTGCCTGTCACGCGGACCAGCGTCCAACCGTCTCTTTCAAGCGCCCTGATTATGTCCCTGCTGTTCATCCCCAAACTAAGATCTGCAAACAGCATTGCTGCGGCTTGTGAGAGAAGTGCAAGCTGCGCGGTATTTGCTGATTGCTTCGGTCAATGCCAAATCCCTTCGAGATTGACCGAGAACCGACGAATCGTTAGCGCCGGATCAGGGCGGTTTTGGCGGGCTGGCGGACTTCCCACCCAAGCCGCTCCAGTTCCGGGGTTTCGTCCTCGGTTTGCGGATAACCGAGGCAAAAGTAGCCGATAAAAATCCAATCCGTCGGGACTTCGAGCGCCGTCGTCACGCTCTCCGGGTCGAGAATCGACACCCAGCCGAGACCCAGGCTCGCCGCCCGCGCCGCGAGCCACAGCGTATGCACCGCCATCACTGCCGAATAGGCGGCGGTTTCCGGCATCGTGCGGCGCCCAAGGCCGCATCCTTGGCGCGGATCAGACTCGGCGAAAACGGCGAACTGACACGGCGCTTGATCAAGACCGGCCAATTTGAGCCGGGCATAGCGGGCGGCGTGGTCGGCATCTTGGCCGGCGAGGGCGCTCGCGTTGCACGCCTCGAAACTTGCGCGCACCGCCGCGCGCCTGGCGGGATCGTCGACGGTCACAAACCGCCATGGCTGGCTCAGTCCCACCGACGGCGCGAGGTTTGCTGTTTCCAGCAACCCGTCGAGCACGTCCGCCGGCACCGGGTCGCGACGAAAACGGCGGACATCGCGTCGCCACCTGAACAGCTTCGCAAGCTGCGCGACAAAAGCATCGTCAAAGACCGGCGCGCTCGGGCGGTCAGTATCGGCTACCCTCATGCCGAGATGCTACGATAGGAGCGAGGATGAGCGGTGGCTCGGCAGTCCATTATTCGAGCCCGCTAAGTCGTCAGCCGAGCAACTGCGCGCGTCACGCTGGCACCGTTTGAAACGAACATTATTGAACTCGACTTGCAAATCGCAGCGAAGGACTGAGCATGATGAGAATTCCGTTCTGGCTCGTGGCGATCAGCACCGTAGTGCTCTCCATCTTGGGTGGCAGCATCTTGGGTGTCGGCGCCATTTCCGCTCAGGACAAGTACACGGTGCAGGTGCCGAACGGGCTCGCATTCTCTGAGTTTAGGGGATACGAAGACTGGCAGGATGTCGCCGTCAGTCAGCTCGAAAACGGCGATCTCAAGGTGATCCTCGCCAACCCCGTTATGATCGACGCCTACCGGGCCGGCGTTCCCGGCAATGGCAAGCGCTACCCCGACGGCTCCAAAATTGTGAAGATTCATTGGTCCTCAAAAAGGAACGCCGAGGCCCCCTTTTTCGTGAAGGTGCCGGACACCCTGAAATCGGTGCAATTTATCGAAAAGGATAGCAAGCGCTTCCCGGACACGAACGGGTGGGCATACGCCAACTTCTTCTATGACGCGGCGTCTGACACGTTCGCGCCGATTGGGAACGGCGCCAAGTGCGGGTACGCGTGCCACACGAGAGTGGCGGCAAAAGATTACATTTTCACGGCATACCCGAAGAGGTGAACAGGGAAGCGGATTATCATCACACCGTCCGCTCCGACGATGCCTCCTCCTCCCACACCGGTCGAAGGCGTCGTAAGCGATGGCAGCCGTAATCGGCTGTAGTATCGCAAACCCAAAGTTCGCGTAGAGCACGCGCCACATTCAACCCCGAACTTCGGGATTCAAACGGGCGAAGAGCAACAAAGATGCGGAGCGGACGCAATCCGCCTCGTCCTGCGGACGCAGTGCTGTCGCGAGGCTCCGTTCCCGGCGCCATCCTCCTCACCCAAACGGTCGCGCGCGATTGCCTGGGCGGCGTTGCATCCGCCCTACTCTGCTCGAAACCGCGCCTGCCTTTGGGGCAGCCCTTACTGGTTCGGTCCGCCCGACGTCGCCCGTCCGCCGGCAGGCATCCGATTCATCGTCGTTGGATTGCCGCTCTGTAATTGCGAGAGTTCTTGCCGGTTTAGCTGGTCAGCCTGGCCATTGGCGCCTGATGACTGCCGCGCCGCGTGGCCAGTGCGGGTGTGTGTAGTGTGGTGGGCGGCATGATGCCGGTGATGCGCTCGCTCGACGGAGCCAGTTAGGCCCCGCTCCGATGTCGCTGGTCCTCCGGCCGGCATCCGGTTCGACGATTGCACCGGCGGAGTGGGCGCAGTCGCGCCGGGCGGCGGGTTCGACGGCGCCGGTTGCGCCCAGACTGGCGCAGAGATCGCCAATGCGGCAACCATCGCCGACCCTATCAGGAGATGCTTCATCTGGTAGTCCTCCCTCTTCCCGATTTAATGTCCAGGATACACTCAACTTTAGCGGCAACGGTACTAAAAACTTATCATCGACCGCTACTTGCATAGATAGGGAGCCGGTGCCGGCGGCTCTGCGTTTCGTCAATGCAAAAACGCGAAGGAAGCCGACCACGACGCCGGTCTTTCAGTTCGGGTGTCAAGGCATCAACGCCAGTGATGCGAGTCCGCCCTAAACCATGTGGAGTGCGCCGGGTGATTCCCGCTCCACAGTCTAATTATAATATGTCGTGGCTGACACAGGAGAACGCCCATGCCTCGACAAGTCCGTGCCGTAGTCGTCGATCCGGCGGCGCCCGGGCGCCTCACCATCAAACCGGTCGAATTGCGCGATCCCGACCGCGGTGAAATAGCGGTCCGAGTGACTGCGATCTCGCTGAACCGCGGCGAAACGCGGCGTGCGGTGCAGCAGGCCGAGCCGGGCTGGCGGCCGGGCTGGGATTTTGTCGGTGTCACGGAGAGCGTGGCGGCGGATGGCAGCGGGCCGCAACCTGGCACGCGCGTCGTCGGTATTCTGCCGTCGGGCGCCTGGGCCGAGCGGGTCAACTGCCGCACCCATGCGGTCACCGTATTGCCCGATGCGGTCGGCGATGCCGAGGCAGCGACATTGCCGGCCGCCGGCCTCACTGCACTCCACGCGCTGCGCCAAGGTGGGTTGTTGCTCGGGCGCAAGGTGCTGGTCGACGGCGCGTCGGGAGGCGTTGGACATCTCGCCTGCCAGCTCGCCGCCGCGGCCGGCGCCCAAGTCTGGGGCCATGTCCGCCGCGAGGAATATCGGGCCGTGGTTGCCGAATGGTGCGGTGAACGAGTGGTGCTTGGGCGCGACCTCGCCGCCGCCAAGCCGCACGGGCCATTTTGGCTGATCCTCGACTCGCTCGGCGGCCCCGCCCTTGCGGCCGCCCTCGGGATGCTGCAACCCGGCGGCACTTGTGTGACGTTCGGGGTTTCCGACGCCGCGCAAGCGACCATCGACAGCCGGAGTTTTTTCGCGGCCGGCGGAACGCGGCTCTACGGGCTCACCCTATTTCACGAATTGATGAGCGTCGAGCGCGCCGGCATCGGCTTGGCTTTGCTCGCCGACCTCATCGCCGCAAAAAAGCTGCGACCGCAGATTGCAGTCGAGGCGCCGTGGAGCGAGATCGGCACAGTGGCTCGCCGGCTCATCGACCGTGAGTTTAGCGGCAAGGCGGTCCTCCACGTGCGCTAAGTTAGAACTGAGTTTCAGCTCCAGCTACACTGATTTAGCCAAAAGGGGTGGATGATGGACAAGGTAATGGTGGAGTTGCTGGCGCGGAGGGCCGGGCTGGACAAGGCGTTGGCGGAATTCCCCGAGGACGTTGCCGCGGCCGCCGAGCAGGCGAGTAGCTCCGCGGCGAAGCTGAAGGCGCCCGCCGATCCCCGCGCCGAACCGTGGCCGCCGATGCGCGTCGGGACCGGCTTATGAGCGACCTCCACTGGATGACGGCAGAGGAGGCGGCCCGCGCCATCGCGACCCGCGAAATCTCGCCGATTGAACTCACGGGCGCGCTGCTCCAGCGCATCGACCGGCTCGATCCGAAGCTCAACGTCTTTATCCGGCTCGACGCCGATGCGGCGATGGTCGCGGCCAAGGCGGCCGAAAGCGAGATCGCGGCCGGCCGACTGCGTGGGCCGCTGCACGGCGTCCCGGTCGGGATCAAAGACATCATCGATGTCGCGGGCCTGCCGACGACCTGCCACTCCAAGGTGCTGATCGATAACATCGCCGCGGCCGACGCGGTGTGCGTTTCACGGCTTCGCGGCGCGGGCGCCATTGTGCTCGGAAAGCTGTCGACGCACGAGTTCGCCATCGGCGGTCCGAGTTTCGATCTGCCATGGCCCCCGGCGCGCAATCCATGGAATACGGATCATCACCCCGGCGGCTCGTCCTCGGGATCCGGTGCTGGCGTCGCCGCGGGCTTGTTCCCGATGGCCTTGGGTAGCGACACCGGCGGCAGCATCCGCAACCCGGCGAGCGCCTGCGGCATCGTCGGGCTCAAGCCGACCTACGGCCTCGTCTCGCGCCGCGGCGTCTTTCCGCTTTCATTTACGCTTGATCATGTCGGCCCGCTGACGCGCACCGTTGCCGACAACGCGCTGATGCTCGATGTCATCGCCGGTCACGACCCGCTCGATCCAGGCAGCGTCGCCGCGCCCGCCGGCCATCATCGATCCGGACTGGAACGAGGCGTACGCGGATTGCGCGTCGGGTTTATTCGCCACTTCCATGAAGTTGACGTCCCAGCGAGTACCGAGGTCGCGGCCGGGTTGGAGGAAGTCGCCCGCACTTTCCGGCAGCTTGGCGCCGAAATCCGCGATGTCCGGTTGCCGACACTGGGCGAGTTCGGCGCCGTCAACCGCGTGATCCTGCAAAGCGAAGCGTGGGCGATCCATGGCCCGTGGTTGCGCGAACGACCCGGCGACTACGGTCAGCTCGCTCGCCGCCGCCTGATGGCCGGTGCGTTCCTGAGCGCGGGGGACTATGTCGAAGCGGCGCGCCGGCGGTTCGAAATGATCGCGGCGGTCGAGGACGCTTTGCGCGAAGTCGATGTACTGATGTGCGCGAGTGCGATGGACCCGCCCTGCCGCATCGACAATCCCGATGAGGTCGATCGGACCTATCCCCGCCAAGCACGCACGCCGTTCAACGTCACCGGCCACCCGGCGCTCGCGATGATGGCCGGTCTCACGGCCGGCGGGCTGCCGCTGTCGGTTCAATTTGTCGGCCGCTACTTCGCCGAAGGCACCCTTTATCAGGTCGCCCGCGGATGGGAGCGCGCGGCGCGTATCGACCAAGAACATCCGCCGATAATGTGACGCGCAGGAGAATCTGCGAGGCTCGACGCAATGCGCGCACCAACGAGGTTCCGGGCTAAACTCGTATGCCGACCCACGCCGGGCTGCGGCGCCGAGAAAGACGAATACGAGACTATGGATGCGCACGGCTGGTCGGACGCTCTGCGGTTGGTGCCGCCGACCGGGGAGCGCGTTTAGGGTCGGGGCGAGGGCCGCGGCCACCGGGGGCGGGCCCTCGCGCTGCCTTTAACGCGATACCTACCTAACGGGATTGCGTTCTGCGGTGGTGCGGCTCGAACCGTGTTGCTGGCCAGCGGGTTGCGCGCCTTGCGCGGCTGCGCCGGGCATCCGCCCATGCGGGTGGTCCATCCCGGACCCGCGACGCTCGTCGTCCGGATTGTTAACCTCTTGCGGCAATTCACCCTGTGGCTCCGGCTTATCGACATACCGGAACGCGGGCTCAGAGTTCCACGGACCGCGCAGGTCGAGCGGGCCGTCCTTGGAGAGGTTGAAGTAGAGATCGACGGTCTCGTCGGGCTTGAAGTTCCCGAACAGCGGGTCGGTCAGCTTGCCTAGCGATTCGAGGGCTTTCATAAACATTTGGGTGTGCGAAACTTCACGCGTCAGCAAAAAGACCAAGGTCTTTTTGCAGCCGTCGTCTTGCGCCAATTTGACGAGCGTTTCATAGGTCTGACGAGCTCCCGCCTCGGCTGCGATGTCGGCCCGCAGGTCACGCACGACGTTGCCGCCTTCGTTGACATAAGCCGAGGTCCAGGCTTGTCCCTGACTGTCGACGAGATGCGGTCCGACGCCCCGGATCGCAAACAGCGTGCTCTTGAAGGCGGCGTCTTTGGCCGCACCATTCGCTTTTTCGGTCAGCTGCTCGATCATCCGGCCGACCATTTCGAGGTGGCTGAACTCTTCGATTGCGATGTCTTGCAGCATGTCGCGGATTGCCTTGTCCTCAACATGGAAAGATTGGGTCCAGTAGGTCAGCGCAGCGCTGAGTTCACCCGTCGCCCCGCCAAACTGCTCGAGCAGCAGCTGGGCAAATTGCGGGTCGCTGCCGTCGACCTTCACATCATACATTAACTTTTTGTCGTGAAAGAACATTGGACAATCCCCGTGTTGAGTGAAAGCCGTCGCCTCGGCGTGGCTTAGTCTCCCAACAGAGGGCGAACGGGGAGGTTCCGATTGTGCTTTAATCGTTATTTGACTTGCTTCGAATTCGCCTTGCCCGGGCCGAACCTAGATGATGCCTGAGACCGAGCGCTTGGCGCCCGTCCATTTCCTGGCTGGGCGCTGACGATGTTGTTTGTTTGACCGATTTATAATTTTGCAGGATCGGCGATAAACACGGCGAGGTTTTGGTATTCTTCGCAGGTGGTGCCGCCGCAGATCTTTTTGATCGCGTGTAGTTGCTGCTCGGCGCGCGGAATGTCGCGCTTGATCACATAAGCCTCGCCCAAATATTCGCGCACCTGCGTGTAGTTCGGATCGAGCGCCACGGATTTCAGATAATAGCTGATCCCTTCATCGACTTGGCCCATGCGCCGCGTCGCATAGCCACGATAATTCAGCGCCACTGCGGTGTTCGGATCCTTCATCATGTCGAGCACCGCGAGCGCTTCGGTGTAGCGCCCGGCTTTGGTCAAGGCGTAAGCGTTGTCGGCGAAATTCTTGTCCGGCAACACGCCATTTTCGGCCTTGACGCATTTCTGGCTTCGGCTGTCCCAGACCTCGCCTTTGCCGCACGTCTTGGTGTCGGGTTTACTGCCGCTACTATCGCCGCTATCGGCAAACGCCGGTGCCGCCAGCGCCATACCGAGACCGAACACCGCCGCGCCCAAAATCCCAACACTCGCCGCCCCTATTGACCTGGTCATCTGTGTCTCCCTGAGTTGTCCGTCCTTGACTGTCCCGAGCCCTGCGCCCGTCTCAAGCCCTGAGACTTTCCCGAGGCGTCGTTTATTCCGCGCCAGCCGAGGCGGCAATGCGCGAGGGGTGGGCGGGATAGACGCCGAGGATCTTCAGCTCGCGTGAGAAGAAGGCGAGCTCTTCGAGAGCCAGCGCCAGCGGCCGGTCCTCGGGATGCGCCTCGACATCCGCATAAAACTGCGTCGCGGTAAAGGCGCCGCCGACCATATAGCTTTCGAGTTTGGTCATGTTGACGCCGTTGGTGGCAAATCCGCCCAAAGCTTTATAGAGAGCCGCGGGTACGTTGCGCACCCGGAACAGAAATGTCGTCACGGTCGGAGTTCCGCGCCGAGGTTGCGCCGCGTCTCGCGACATGATCAGAAAGCGGGTCGTATTGTGCCCGGCGTCTTCGATGTTTTCTTTAAGCGACACGAGACCATAGATCTTTCCCGCGAGTTCGGAGGCAATCGCCGCTACGGTCGGATCACCGCGGACGGCGATTTCCGCCGCCGAGCCTGCGGTGTCGGCCGCGACGATCGGCTCGAGGCCGAGCGCACGAATCAGCTTGCGGCATTGCGATAGGGCCTGAACATGGCTCTTGACGGTGCGGATCTTGGCCAAGCTTGCACCCGGGAGCGCCAACAGATGATGGTTCACCGGCTGGTAGTGCTCGGCGATGATGTGCAGTCCCGAATCGGGCATCAGATGGTGGATGTCCGCGACCCGGCCGGCCACCGAATTTTCGATCGGGATCATTGCCAGCCGCGCGCGGGCTTCGCGCACTGCGGCAAACGCGTCCTCGAATTGGTTGCACGCCAAGGTCGCCATATCCGGGAAAACATGCCGGCAGGCGAGGTCGGAATAGGCCCCGAACATACCTTGAAACGCGATTGTTTGCTCAGGGTCGGCAATTTCTCTTTGCGCGGGGTCGGCAATTTCGAGATTTGGTTCGGCCATCGTTTCAGTGCTGTTGTTGCATCAGCCGGCGGGCTCGATCGAGATCGGCCGGCGTATCGACCTGTACGCCGAGCCGCTCCGGCTCGATCAGGCTTACCGAGATTCGCATGCCGGCTTCGAGCGCGCGCAATTGTTCGAGCCGCTCGCGCTGTTCGAGTATGCCGCGCGGCAGCGTGACAAACCGCTCCAACGCCGCCCGGCGATAGGCGTACAGCCCGATATGTTCGTAATGCGGCCCGTCGCCCCAGGGCACCACCGCCTTGCTGAAGTACAACGCTCGCGCCGGCGTTGTCGGGTCGCTGAAACCGGCGACCACCTTGTTGACGCTGGTGTCGGCCAGCGCAGCAGGGTCCTCGATGACCGCAGCCAGGGTCGCAATATCGGTTTCCGGGTCAGCCAGTCCGGCGAGCGCCGTACGGATCGCGCCGGGGTCGAGCATCGGTAGATCGCCTTGGACGTTGACAACGGCGTCGTGGCGGCGCTCCGGGTCGAGCCGCATGATCGCCTGATGGATACGGTCGGAACCGGTCGGCAAATCCGGGTCCGTGAGCACGGCCCGGCCGCCTACCCTTTCGATTACTGCAGCAATCTCGGGATCGCCGCAGGCGACCACGACGGGGGCCGCTTCGGCCATCACCGCGCGCTGCCAGACATGGACGATCATCGGCATTCCCGCGATGTCGGCGAGCGGCTTGGCGGGCAGCCGCGTCGCGGCGAGCCGGGCCGGAATGAGAATGATCGGATTGTGCGGCAATGACATGATCACAGCGATATTACGCAGCCCGCGGATCTCGAACGGGGAGCGACAACATGCCCGGTTCGTCGCAACGCGGGAAGCGTGATATTGCTCAGAGGATTTCGGGGGGAATTCGATTTCCTGCCGCACCCGGCACGGTAGGATGGGGCTGTCATGTCGTCGTTCGAGTGGAACAAGGTCATTGCCTCGGTATTGACCGCGCTGATCGTTGCGATGGTCGCCGGGATTTTGTCGACGATGCTGGTTCGGCCAAAGCCGCTCGAAAAGCCGGTGTTTCTTGTTGCCGGCGCGCCTTCGACACCTGCACCGTCCGAACAGGCCCCCGCCGCCCCCAAGGTCGAGCCGATCACACCGCTGCTCGCCAAGGCCGACCCCAAGAGAGGCCAGGAGCTGACAAAGGTTTGCCAGGTGTGCCATACCTTCAATAAAGGCGAGCCGAACAAGATCGGACCGAATTTGTGGGACGTCGTCGGTGGACCAATTGCTGAGGATCGCGGCGGGTATTCGTTCTCATCCGCCTTGGAAGCGCATAAGGGCCAGAAATGGGATCCGGAAACGCTGAACCAGTGGCTCGCCAATCCGCAGCAGTTCGCACCCGGGACCAAGATGAGCTTTGCCGGATTCCCAAAAGCAAAGGACCGCGCCGACGTCATCGCTTATCTGATGAGTTTGAAATAGCCTCGGCTTAATTAGGTCCGCGCCCGCTGCCTGATATCGACGACTATATTTCTCTGGCATCAGATTTGGCCGACGCCGCCGGCGCGGCGATCCGGCCCTATTTCCGGACCGCCCTTGCAATCGACGACAAGCCGGATCAGACCCCGGTGACTGCCGCCGATCGGGCCGCCGAGCAGGCAATGCGCGAACTGATCGAGCGGCGATTTCCGGATCATGGCATCGTCGGCGAGGAATTCGGCCGGGTGCGCGAAGGGGCCGAGTTCGTGTGGGTTCTCGATCCGATCGACGGCACCAAATCCTTTATCAGCGGCGTGCCGTTGTTTGGCACCTTGATTGCACTGACCCAGGGCGGGGCCCCGATTCTCGGTGTGATCGACCAGCCGATTCTGGGCGAGCGTTGGCTCGGCGGCATCGGGCGGCAAAGCACGTTGAATGGGGAGCCGATCCACTGCCGCGCTTGCCCCGAACTCGCCGCCGCCACCCTCTTTGCGACGACACCCGATATGTTTCGCGGGCCCGATGCGGACGGCTTTGCCCGCGTCTCTGCCGCGGTTAAGCTGACCCGTTATGGCGCCGACTGTTATGCTTACGGATTGCTGGCCGCCGGTTTCATCGATCTCGTGCTTGAAGCCAGCCTCAAGCCGTACGATTTCTGCGCGATCATTCCGATCGTCGAAGGAGCGGGCGGTATCGCCACCGACTGGCGCGGCGAAAAACTGAGCCTCGGCTCCGACGGCCGCGTGCTCGTCGCGGGCGATCGGCGGGCACATGCGGAGGCATTGGCGATCATCACAGGCTGAACGGCTCTAAGGTCAAAGGGACAAGGTATGGGTAAAGTATCGGCGGTCGCGGCGGCGTTGCTTGTGCTGCTGGTGGGCGGGGGCGCCCAGGCGGCGCCGAGCGAGGGCATGTCGCTGTTCGGCGATCTCAAATACCAGCCGGGCTTTACTCATTTCGACTACACCAACCCGCAGGCGCCAAAGGGCGGCGCCATAAAGTATTCGGCAATCGGCACCTACGACACGCTGAACCCGTTTGTCATAAACGGAGTACCGGCAGCCGGCATCAGCCTGATCTTCGACACCTTGTCCTCCTCGTCGGAAGACGAGCCCGCCAGCGAGTATGGCCTTGTTGCCAAAACGATCGATCTTGCCCCGGACAAATTGTCGGTGCTCTACACCCTGCGCAAGGAAGCGAGGTTTCATGACGGCACGCCGATGACGCCCGCCGATGTGATCTGGACGTTCGAGACATTGCAAAAGAAGGGACTGCCTTCCTATCGCGAGTATTATGGCGATGTGACCAAGGTCGAGCAGGAAGGCGATAGCGGTGTTCGCTTTTATTTCAAATCGGCGAAGAACCGCGAATTGCCGCAAATTCTTGGCCAGATGCCGGTATTATCCAAAGCATACTGGTCGGGTCGCGATTTCGCCAAGACGACATTGACCCCGCCTCTCGGCAGCGGACCTTACAAGGTCCAGTCGCTCGACCCCGGCCGCTCGATTACTTACACCCGGGTCAAGGATTATTGGGGCGCGGATTTGCCGGTCAACAAGGGACGCTACAACGTCGACACGATCCGCTATGATTATTATCGCGATGCGACGATCGCGCTCGAAGCTTTCAAGGCCGGGCAGTACGACGTGCGGCTCGAAAACTCGTCAAAGGACTGGGCGACCGGATACGACTCGCCGGCGTTGCGCAACGGTCTGATCAAAAAAGAGCAAATCCCCAATGGGTTGCCGAGCGGCATGCAAGGATTTGGCTATAATTTGCGGCGGCCGATCTTCCAGGACCCGCGGGTGCGCGATGCACTCGCCTATGCTTTCGATTTCGAATGGTCGAACAAGAATTTGTTCTACGGCGCCTACACTCGCACGCGCAGCTATTTCGATAATTCGGAGCTTGCCGCAACCGGCATGCCGCAGGGGCAGGAGCTGCAGATCCTCGACAAATTCCGCGGGCAGATCCCAGATGCGGTATTCACGACCGAATACGACCCGCCAAAATACGACGGCTCCGGCAATATCCGCGACGGGCTGAGAAAAGCGCTCAAATTGCTGATGGAAGCCGGCTGGACGTTTAAGGACGAAAAGCTGGTCAATGCCAAAACCGGTCAGCCTTTCGAATTCGAGATCCTGCTCGACAACCCGCAATTCGAACGGATTGCGCTGCCCTTCGCTGACAATCTCAAAAGGATGGGCATCACTGCGCGGGTACGAACCGTAGACACCGCGCAATACGAAAGGCGGATGCAGACTTTCGACTACGACATGACGATTGTGCTGTTTCCCAGAGTCGCTGTCGCCCGGCAACGAGCAGCGCGAATATTGGGGCTCACAGGCCGCTGACGAGCAAGGGAGCCGTAATGTCCTCGGCATCAAAAACAAAGCCGTCGATGCGCTCGTCGAAGAGCTGATCCAGTCGCCCGATCGGCCGAGTCTCGTCGCGCACACGCGGGCGCTCGACCGGGTGTTGCAATACGGATACTACGTGATCCCGCAGTACCATTTATCGGCGTTCCGTATCGCCTATTGGGACAAGTTCCGCCGTCCCGCAGTGTCGCCCAAATATGCCGTCGGCCTCGACACCTGGTGGGTCGATCCCGGCGCCGAAAAATCGGTCGAAGCCAAAAAAGGCGAGGTCACGAAAAAGCAATGAACCCGCCGCCCCTCACCCGCCTCGCTGCGCTCGGCACCCTCTCCCGCATTGCGGGAGAGGGGGGACCCAGCCCGAGGGGATGGGTGGGTGAGGGTGGGCGTGAGCGCTGGCGAAATCCGCCATGATCGCCTACGCGCTTAGGCGCATATTACTGATCATCCCGACGCTGTTCGCGATCATGGTCGTAAATTTTGTGATCGTGCAGGCCGCACCCGGCGGCCCGGTCGAGCAGATGATCGCGCGGCTTAAGGGCGAAGGGGCCAGCGCCACCGAGCGCGTCAGCGGCGGCACTGGCGAGATCATGCCGTCTGCCGCGAGCAATGCTGCCGTCAACGCGCGCTATCGCGGCGCGCGCGGCATCGATCCGGCGCTGATCAAGGAACTCGAAAAGCAATACGGCTTTGACAAGCCGCCATTGACCCGGTTCGTGCTGATGATGCGCAATTATCTCACCTTTAACTTCGGCAAGAGCTTTTTTCGCGACCAGCGTGTCATCGACCTGATCAAGTCCAAATTGCCGGTGTCGATTTCGATCGGGCTGTGGACGACTTTGATCACCTATCTCGTCTCGATCCCGCTCGGCATCAAAAAGGCCGTGCGCGACGGCAGCCGTTTCGATGTGTGGAGCAGTGCCGTCATCATCGTCGGCTATGCGGTGCCGAGTTTTCTATTCGCGGTCTTGCTAATCGTCCTGTTCGCCGGGGGCAGCTACCTGTCGATTTTTCCGTTGCGCGGGCTGGTCAGCGACAATTGGGCCTCGCTGTCATGGCCAATGCGGATAGCCGATTATTTTTGGCACATCGCCCTGCCGATCACCGCATTGGTGATTTCGGGCTTTGCCACCCTGACGATGCTGACCAAGAATTGCTTTCTCGACGAGATCAACAAGCAATATGTTTTGACCGCGCGCGCCAAAGGTTTGACCGAGCGCCGGGTCCTCTATGGACATGTGTTTCGCAACGCCATGCTATTGGTCGTCGCCGGCTTCCCGGCAGCCTTGGTCGGGATATTGTTTACCGGGTCCTTGCTCATCGAAGTGATCTTTTCGCTAGACGGGCTCGGATTGCTCGGCTTTGAGGCGGCGATCAACCGCGACTACCCGATCATGTTTGGCACGCTTTACGTGTACACCTTGATCGGCCTGCTGCTAAAGCTGGTCAGCGATCTGACCTATATGTTAATCGACCCGCGCATCGACTTCGCCACCCGCCGTGCCTAGTCTTTACCGTCGCAATATATGCGTCGTCGGCTAATGCAGCAGAACGTCAGCCCTCACCGAGTTCGCTGAGCCGCTCTTTTAAGTAAAGCCGAATTGCCTCACGATCGCGCATCGGCAACGTCCCGAGCTTGTCGGCATCCTGGGCGTCTATCGTCGCGATTTTTGCTGGCCTGACGATCGATGGCGCGGCTGGCATAGGCCTGCCGGTCGGCCTCGGAAGCCCACTCGTCAAAGGTCGCGAAGGGATCGTCGATGACTTCCCGTTCAGCCCTAGTCAGCACGACCCGGTCACCTTCGATGCTGTGACAAGTCGATCCCCCTCCTGGAGACGCAGCGCGGCGCGTACCGGTGCCGGGATCGTGGTCTGCGCCTTGCTCGTCAACTTGCTCGAAATCACGCTCTACCTCCCTCTATTAGTCAGACGTAAGGAAATTCCTTACTATAGTCAATATCCCTTGTTCAGATGGGTCGGTTTGGTGCGAAATTTGCCGAGCCGATCATGTCATTGCGGCAAGCAGTGAATTTGGTGATGTCAGTTTGTTCAGGGGCCTACCGTCCAGATCACCAGCGGTTCAGACCAAATTTAGCCACCACGATTTGCAGCGAATGCGCCATACTCAAGCCTATGCATAGGATACTCTTGTGAAGGCGCTGTTTCTCGGCAAGGTCGCTGCCGATACTGCGGAAGGAATAAAAGCGCAGCTGCCGGCCTCGCTCGAGGTCGAAATCCTCGACGACCCGATCGACCGCGACCGCCTGGCCGCGGCGGCGGCCGAGGCCGACATTCTCGTCAGTAACCATTGGCGGCGCGATTACGGGTCGGCGCCGAAGGTACGGCTGGTGCAATCGGTGGCGACTGGGGTCGATCTGTTCGACCTCGATGTCCTCCCGGCCGGCGTCACGGTGTGTAACGCGTTCGGGCACGAGACCGCGATCGCCGAATACGTCGTTATGACGATGCTCGCCCTCCACCACCGCCTGTTCGAGATATCGTGCGAATTTCGCGATCGCGGCTCATGGCGGACCAGCTGGGTCGAAGGCGGCCCGCCGCACGGCGAAGTGCGCGGCTCGACCTTGGGCATCGTCGGTTACGGCCGGGTGGGGCGTGAGGTCGCGCGCCGCGCAGCGCCGTTCGGCTGTCGCATCCTCGCCGCCAATCGGACGCCGCGCGTGGCCGAAGATGGCGTGGAGCGGGTCTATCCGCTGGTCGAACTCGATCAGCTGCTGCCCGAATGCGATACGCTTGCCCTATGCACGGCGCTGGTGCCGGAGACGACGGGATTGATCGACGCCCGTCGGCTGTCGCTGATGAAGCCAGGAGCTATCCTGATCAACATCTCGCGCGGGCAGGTAATCGATGAGGACGCGCTCTATGCTGCGCTGCGCGACCGAAAGATCGCCGGGGCGGCAATCGACGTGTGGTGGCAATACCCGAACGCCACCGATCCCAACCGCCGCGGCTCGCGTTATCCGTTTCACGAATTGCCGAACGTCATCGTCACCCCGCACAACTCGGGGTGGACCACCGGAATGGTCCGCCGGCGTTGGGACGAAGTCGCCGATAACCTGAACCGTTTTGTGCATGGCCAACCACTGATCAACATCGTTATCGCAAATTAAGGGGATTCTCGTGAGCGACGAGATTGCTTTTCTATCGGCGACCGAGCTGCTCTCGCTTTACCGGAACAAGAAATTGTCGCCGGTCGAGGTGCTGGCCGAAACGCTGCGCCGCCTCGAAAGCTATGAGGCGGCCATCAATGCTTTTGTGCTGTACGACCCCGACACCGCGATGGCGCAGGCCCGCGCCTCCGAGGCGCGCTGGCGGAGGGGCGAGCCGCTTGGCGTGCTCGACGGTGTGCCGGTGGCGATCAAGGATACCCTGCTGACATCGGGCTGGCCGCGGCTACTGGGCTCCCGCACGATCGATCCCAATCAGGCTTGGGACGAAGACGCGCCGGTCCCGGCTCGGCTGCGGGTCGCAGGTGCAGTCTTCTTTGGCAAAACGACCACCCCTGAGTTTGGCTGGAAAGGGGTTACCGACTCGCCGCTCACCGGTGTCACGCGCAACCCCTGGGATCTCGAACGCAGCCCGGGCGGCAGCAGCGGCGGGAGTGCAGCGGCGGTGCTCGCCGGAATTAGCCCGCTTGCGGTCGGCACCGATGCCGGCGGCTCGATCCGCATTCCGGCTTCGTTTTGCGGCATATTCGGGTTGAAGCCGACTTTTGGACGGGTGGCGGCTTATCCGCCGGGAGCCTTTGGCGACGTTGCCCATGTCGGGCCGATGGCGCGCACGGTCGAAGATGCGGCGCTGATGCTCGATGCGATAAAGGGACCGGATTCGCGCGACTGGCACAGCTTACCCGATGACGGTGTCGCCTATCGCGACTTCGTCGGCCGGGGTTCGCTCAAGGGCAAGCGTGTGGCGTTGTCGCCGAGTCTGGGTTTTGCTGATCCAACGCCCCCGGTGCGCGCCGCGGTCGAGCGCGCGAGCGAAGTGTTCCGCAGCCTCGGCGCCGAGGTCGAAGCCGCCGATCCGTTCGCAGCGTCGCCGATGCCGATCTTTGAAACGCTTGCCCTCGGCGGGTTCTGGGCGCTGCTGCGCACGCAGACGCCTGAGGCCATTGCGGTAATGGATCCGGGCCTTGTGGAGATGTGCCGCCGCGGCGAGAAGGTTACGCAAGAGCAATACGTTGATGCGATCGGTCAGCGAGTGGCGCTTGGTCAGCGGCTGCGGCAGTTTTTCGACCGTTACGATTTGTTGCTGTCGCCGACCATGCCGATACCGGCGGCCTATGCCGACCCGCGCCGCGATGACCGGCCCAACCCGACCAATGCCTGGAGCTGGGTCACTTACACCTATGTGTTCAACCTGACCAAGAACCCATCGGCCTCGATTCCTTGTGGCTTTGTCGATGGGCTGCCGGCCGGGCTGATGGTCACTGGGCCGCTTTATCAAGACCTCGGAGTTCTGCAGGCCTGCCGGTTGTACGAGGAAGCATTGGGTACGGTTTGGCCGGTGGCCGGACTCGAAGCCCGACTCGCGATGATCGCCGCTGCTCCCGGTGCTGCCGTGGAAGCCAAGCGTTGGAATGCTGGGCGGTAGAGAGCTGATTATTCTGCGGTTGCAAGCGCTTTAATCCGGCTCATATTCAGCTTCGCGCGCAGTCAAGGGAGGTCGCGATGGCGAACAAGGAACAGAAACGCTCGAGCAAGGAAGCCAAAAAACCAAAGCAGAAGAAGAGCGCCCAGAAATCCGCGGCCGGCAAGACGCTCGTAAAAGCGTAGCTCCGGGACGCGAGGGAAAATCGGCTTAGATCTGGACGATCGAGCTGAAATCCCAGTTCTGCCCTGGCGGATCTTCGCCGATGCGCACCGTCTTTGCGTCGGGGTAGCGATAGGGCGGGACCGGCAGGTTATAGGGCGCCGGCACCCCGGAATAAACCCGCCCGGCGAGATCGTATTTCGAGCCGTGACACGGGCAGAAATAGCCGCCGAGCCAATTGGGCGCAGGATTGCTCGGATCAGGCTTTGGGAAGTACCCCGGAATGCAGCCGAGATGCGTGCAGATTCCAACCAGAACCGCATATTCGGGTTTGATCGAGCGGTGCCAGTTCCGCGCATAAGGCGGCTGCTGGTTGGTGTCCGAAGTCGGGTCGGCCAGCCGGTTGACGAGCGTCGGGTCCTGTAACTCCTTGAGCAGCGGCGGTGTGCGGTTGACGATAAAGATCGGCTTGCCGCGCCATTGCACGATGACTTGCTGGCCCGGCGCCACCTTGCTCAAATCGATATCGACGGGGCCGCCGGCGGCGAGAACATCGGCGGCGGGGTTCAACGTGTCGACAAGAACATAACCGGTCGCGACCACCGCAACCGCGCCGACTGAGCCCGCGACCAGTTGCAGAAAATCGCGCCGGCTCTCCTGGTGCACAACCCCGCCGGTCGGCGCCGCTCCTTGCAGGCTATGAGTTTGGTCGGTCATTAAAGCTCAAAGGTCCGTTTATTGCGCGCTTCCGCACAGCGAAACGCAGTAATTCAACCGCCGTTCCCTCCTGCGCCCTAGGGCCGCAGCCGGCAGGTTGCCGCTCTGGCGCCACCGTCCTGCCCAATGCTAGACTCTGGCGCAGAGCGCAGCCCACCCATTGTTCCGATCATCCTTAAGGGTACGGCCATGAAGATCGCCCGCATCGAAACCTTTATCCTCGGCACCGGCAGCTCGAAGGATCTCCTGTTTTGCCGCGTCGAGACCGAGGACGGCCTTTACGGCTGGGGCGAAGCCTATGTCACCCATGGCAGGGAGAGCGTCGTCGCCGAATGCATCCGGACGATGACGCCGCATCTGATCGGCCGCAGCGTCTTCAATATCCGCCATACCGGCCAGATCGTGTTTGAAGATTTCGCGATCAAACGCGGCTCGCCCGAACTGTTCTCGGCGTGGAGTGCGGTCGAGATCGCGTCCTGGGACATCCTCGGCAAGCACACCGGCCTGCCGGTGTACAATCTGATCGGCGGCGCCTCGCGCGAGCGGATCCGCATTTACGCCAATGGCTGGTCGCGCGGGGCCTCGATCGACGAGCGCGTCGAATGCGGGCTCAAGGTCAAGGCGATGGGCTTTACCGCCGCCAAATTCGACCCGTTCCCCGGCCCGTGGCGGAATTACGTCGATCGCCGCGACGAGGATTTCGCGATCGATCACGTCCGCGCGATGCGCCAAGCCCTCGGCCCCGATTTCGAATTGCTGATCGAGGCGCATCGCCGCTTCGCTCCCGCGCATGCAATCCGCATCGGCCACCGCCTCGCCGAATTCGGCATCGATTGGTACGAGGAGCCGTGTCTTGCCGAAAATATCGACCTCGTCGCCGAGGTGCGTCGGGCGGTGCCGATCCCGATCGTCACTGGCGAGGCGCTTGCCACCAAGGAGGCGTTTTTCGAATGCCTCGCCGAACGCGCCGCCGACATCCTGAACCCCGACATCTGCGTCGTCGGCGGTATTTCCGCAATGCTCGACATCGCCGCGATGGCCCAGCCGCAAGCGGTCGTCATGGCCCCACACAATTACAACAGCACATTGGTCGGGCTTGCCGCGACCGTGCATCTATCGGCAGTGATCCCGAATTTCCGCATCGCCGAGTATTTCGTAGATTTCCAGGATTTGTGCCGCGAGATCGCGACCGCGTCACTGAATGTTCAGGACGGCTGGATCGATCTGCCGACCGCACCCGGCCTCGGCGTGGACATCGATGTCGCCAAACTGCGCGCGCACCCACATCAGGAAACGACTGCCCACGGCTTCCGCCAATACTGGGAGGAGTACCCCAGGAAAGGATACACCTCCAGCTTCCGCGCATGACCGGGGCGCGGGAAGGGTCACAAAGCCGTTAGCGGGATTCCGAGCGCCTGCGCCGCCGCGCTTAGACGAGTATCGTAGCTGGCGAGCTCAACCGCTTCGCCCTGTTCGCGCAAGTAAGCCATCGTCGCCAGATGTAGGGCGTCGAGGGTTCGAACGGCCACCGGAAACGGCTCGAGGGCCCTCTCCAACACGCCCTCGGTCATCTCCGTCAAATTCACGCGAGCCAACAGACCCCGTGCCCGATCGCCGTGCGAGCGCAGCAGGCCCCGGGCGTTGATCCGGGTCCAGACCTCGTAGGCTAGCAAGCGGCTGGAGGCGAGGTCCTCGTCCCAGAGCGTCTGCCGTGGGGACCGAGTCTCGGCAAACGAGTTTGCCAGCAGCACCGAACTGTCGACGTAGATCACCACCGATCTTCGCGATCCTTGTCGAGATCGGCCAGCAATTGTTCTAACGTATAACCAGGTATCGGCTTGCGCGGCGGCAACGGCGCAAATGGCCGCCTTGCAGGGGTCAGCCAGCCTTCCCGGAGACCTTTCTCCTGAAACGGGGTAAGGCCCGTTTCCGGCTCATATGGTACGATTTCGGCGACGGCGCGGCCGCGGTCGGTAATGACGACGGTCTCGCCCGCCGCCGCCCGCCGGATGTATTCGCTGAGCTTGTTTTTCAGGGTTTTGAGCCCCACCGTAACCATGGGCAACAAGTAGCCTCCAGAAGCTACTTCGTCAACACTGATGCAATCCGCTGCAAAGCGGCTAGACTGCGATCGCCAGAACAGGGAGCGAACCGGCACGTGACGACGATGCTGGAGGATAGGCAAGCCGCCCTCGAACGCGAAAACGCCGAGTTGCGGCGGCAACTCGATGTCTGCCATGCCGAACTTAACGAAGCGCGCGAGCAGCAGACCGCGACCGCCGAGGTATTGCAGGTCATCAACGCCTCGCCCGGCGATCTCGCGCCCGTTTTCGACGCGATACTGGAGAAGGCGCACAGCCTGTGCGGCGCCGCCTACGGCAGCCTGCAGCTGTGGGACGGAGAAAAGTTCCGCGCCGTCGCGGTAAACGGTTTCTCCGAGGTCATGGCAGAGGCATTGCGGCAGGGCTACATCCCGGGCCCCAATCACCCTTGCCGCCGGCTGTTCGAAGGCGAGCGCGCCGCCCACTGCATTGATCTGGCGGAGGTCGATGATCCGGTGACGCGGGAGGGTGGAGTCAAAATCGGCGGCATCCGAACCGTCCTTTACGTCGCCCTGCGCAAAGATGACGTCCTGCTCGGACAGATCGTCGCCGCCCGCCGGGAAGTCCGGCCGTTTTCCGAAAAAGAAGTCGCGCTCGTCGAAAACTTCGCGGCGCAGGCGGTGATCGCGATGGAGAACGCGCGGCTCTTGACCGAGACGCGCGAAGCCTTGGAGCAGCAGACCGCGACCGCCGAGGTGTTGCAGGTTATCAATTCCTCGCCCGGCGACCTCGCCCCGGTATTCGACGCAATGCTGAAGAGGGCGACGCGGCTGTGCGAGGCGACGCACGGACACATTTGGAGCTATGACGGGGAATCGTTCCATCCCGCGACCGCTGTCGGAGAGCCGGAGTTTGTGCGGTGGTTCGAACAGCGCGGGCCGGTCCCGCCGCAGCCCGGTGGTGATGGTTTTCTCGGGCGCGTAGCGCCCGGAGAGCTCGTCCTCTACATCGCTGATGTCCGCGCAACCGAGGCATATCGCAGCGGCGACGCCACAGTGAAGGCGCTCGCTGACCTAAGCGGCGGCCGCAGCGTGATTACCGTCGCTCTGCGTACGGAAGCGAAATTGCTCGGCGCGATCACGATCTATCGTCAGGAGGTGCGAGCGTTTACCGACAAGCAGATCGCGCTGTTGCAGAACTTCGCGGCGCAGGCGGTGATCGCGATGGAGAACGCGCGGCTGATCACCGAGACGCGCGAGGCCTTGGAGCAGCAGACCGCGACCGCCGAAGTGTTGCAGGTCATCAACAGCTCGCCCGGCGACCTCGCGCCGGTATTCAACGTCATCCTTGAAAAAGCACATAATCTCTGCGGCAGTACGCACGGAAGCTTGTTTCTTCGCGATGGTGATCATTTCCGGCCGGCGGCCATGCGTGGCGTGCCGGAGCGGTTTGCCGAGCGGTTGCGCCGCGGCTTTCGGGGTTCCGAGGCCATCGCAAGTCAGCCGCTGCTCGCCGGGGAGCCCGTCGTCCACATCATGGACATGGCGCAGTTCGACCACCCGATGGCGCGTGCGGCGGTCGAGTTGGCCGGAGCGCGAACCCTCCTTTCCGTTCCGTTGCGCAAGGGTGATGAGCTGTTCGGCCTGATCGTGGCCACGCGCTTCGAGGTCCGCGCGTTCACCGACAAGCAGATTTCGCTGCTGCAAAATTTTGCGGCGCAGGCGGTCATTGCAATGGAGAACGCGCGGCTGTTGACCGAGACGCGCGAGGCCCTGGAACAGCAGACCGCGACCGCCGAGGTCTTGCAGGTCATCAACTCCTCGCCCGGTGATCTCACTCCGGTGTTCGACGCCATCCTCGACAAGGCGCACAGCCTGTGCGGGGTTGATACCGGCAGCTTGCAGATTTTTGATGGCGAGTACATCCGCGCAGTCGCGGTGCACGGCCGCCTGTCGGCGGTCGCAGAGGAGCTGCGGCGGCCGCGCCGGTCCACCGATAGCCAGGCACTTCAAAGAATGCTAACCGGAGAACCCTTCGCGCAGGTGACCGATTTTTCGAAGGAGTTTCCGCGCAGTGTCGTCGCACGCGCTGGTGTGCGCACCGTTCTTTACGTTGCGCTGCGCCAGGAAAAAACGCTGCTCGGTTTCATCGCTGCCGGCCGCAGCGAGGTTCGGCCGTTCACAGAAAAGCAGATCGCGCTGTTGCAGAATTTTGCCGCGCAGGCGGTCATCGCGATGGAGAACGCGCGGCTGTTGACCGAGACCCGCGAGGCCTTGGAGCAGCAGACCGCGACCGCCGAGGTGTTGCAGGTCATCAATTCCTCGCCCGGCGACCTCGCCCCGGTGTTCGACGCGATGCTCGAAGAGGCCTTGCGGCATTGCGACGGGGCGCTCGGCCAGTTGTGGACCTACGACGGCGATTGCTTCGAAATGGTCGCGTCCCGCGGGGTGCCCGCAGCGTTGGCGGAATTCCTGAGCGGACGACAGCGCATGAGTCCGGAAACCACCCATGGCCGTTTAGCAGCGGGCGAGCACCTGGTTCATGTCACAGATCTTGCTGACTCGGAAACCTACCGGTCCGGCAATCCGCATCGGAAGATGACGGTGGACGTGGGCGGCGCGCACAGCCTGCTCGGGATAGCGCTCCGCCATGAGGAAAAACTGCTCGGCGCCTTGATGATCTACCGCCAGGAGGTCCGACCGTTCTCTGACAGAGAGATCGCGCTGCTGCAGAATTTCGCGGCGCAAGCGGTCGTTGCGATGGAAAATGCGCGGCTCTTGACCGAGACGCGCGAAGCCTTGGAGCAGCAGACCGCAACGGCCGAGGTATTGCAGGTCATCAATTCCTCGCCCGGCGATCTCACCCCCGTGTTTGATGCGATGCTCGAAAAGGCCATCCGGCTTTGCGAGGCTACTCACGGTCAATTCTTTACTTACGACGGTGAACGCTTCCATCCAGCGGTGGTACGAAGCGAACAACGCTATATCGACTGGACAACGCAGATCGGCCCTATTTCGCCAGCCCCAAATACCCCATTAGGGCAACTCAGCCGCGGCGAGCAAATCGTCCACACTGCTGATGTCCGCGAAGAAGAATTTTACAGAACAGTCCCCAACTTTCGGGAGTTGGCCGACCTGCGCGGTGTCCGTAGCCAAATTACAGTGGCGTTGCTGAAAGACAACATCCTGCTGGGCGCGATGATTGTTTACCGCCAGCAGGTCCGGCCGTTCTCGGATAAGCAGATCGCATTGCTACAGAACTTCGCGGCGCAGGCGGTGATCGCGATGGAGAATGCGCGGCTCATAACCGAGACGCGCGAGGCGCTGGAGCAGCAGACCGCGACCGCCGAGGTGCTGCAGGTCATCAATTCCTCGCCCGGCGACCTCGCGCCCGTGTTCGATGCGATGCTGGAGAAGGCGCTGCGCCTGTGCGAGGCAGCCTACGGCAATCTGTTGGTCTTTGATGGTCGATTGTTCAGTTTTGCATCAGTACAGGGGGAACCCGACCTCGTCGCGCACATGCGTCGGCGAGAACCTTTTGAGCCGATGCCGGGCACGGCGCTCAGTCGCATCGTTGCTGGCGAGGATGTCGCCGAAATCTTTGATCTTTTGAAATCCCACGAATATCATTCAGTTCCGCAGTTTCGCGAGCTGGTCGACATCGGCGGCTATCGCAGCTTGTTCGAGTTTGCGCTGCGGAAGGACAAGGCTCTGCTCGGCGTGATTGCCATTTTCCGTAGGGAGGGCAGGCCGTTCACCGACAAGCAGATCGCGCTATTGCAGAACTTCGCGGCGCAGGCGGTCATTGCGATGGAGAACGCGCGGCTGTTGACCGAGACGCGCGAGGCGCTGGAGCAGCAAACCGCGACCGCCGAGGTATTGCAGGTCATCAACTCCTCGCCCGGCGACCTCGTCCCGGTGTTCGACGCGATATTGGAAAAAGCGCACACCCTTTGCGGCGCCGCCCACGGCCATTTAACGATTTACGACGGCGAGCATTTCCGTGCGGTCGCGACGCATGGAATGCCGGCGCAATTCGCAGAACTGGTGCGGCAGCCGTTCCGCCCCGGCCACGACCTTGCGGAGCGATTACTGGGTGGAGAACCAATATTCCATATTCCCGACATGGCGGCCTTGACGCTGCGGCCGGAGGACAAAATCGGGCACGCCGCCGTCGAGCTTGGAGGTGCGCGAACGCTGCTCGCCGTGCCGCTGCGCAAAGACCATGCCTTGCTCGGCTACATCACCGCCCACCGCCAGGAGGTAAAGCCATTCTCGGACAAGCAAATCGCGCTGTTGCAAAACTTCGCGGTGCAGGCGGTGATCGCGATGGAGAACGCGCGGCTACTCGGCGAATTGCGCCAGCGCACCGGCGATCTGCAAGAGTCACTCGAATACCAGACCGCGATCAGCGACGTGCTCAAGGTCATCAGCCGATCGGCCTTCGATCTGCAAACCGTCCTGCAAGCGGTGGTCGTCGCCGCTATCCGACTGTGCCGTGCGGATACCGCAGTCATCTATCGCAACGAAGACGGAGATTACCGCTGGGCCGCGGGCGAGATGCTGCTGCCGGAATACGAGAAGATCGAGCGCGAGATCAAAATCCGGCCGGGTATGGGCACTGTAGTGGGCCGCGCGGCAATCGAAGGTCGTACCGTTCAGATCCTCGACGCGTGGACCGACCCGTTCTACGAAGCCAAAGATGATGCCCGAATTGGCGGCATCCACACACTGATCGGCGTGCCGCTGTTGCGCGAGAACGCGCCGATCGGCGTAATCGGCCTCGCCCGGCGGCGGGTCGAGGCGTTTTCCGAGCGCGAGATAGCTCTCGTTACGACGTTTGCGGACCAGGCGGTGATTGCCATCGAGAATGCGCGCCTGATCGATGAACTGCGCGCCCGCACGGCCGAGCTCGGGCGCTCGGTCGAGGAATTGAAGATGTTGAGCGAGGTCAGTCAGGCGGTCAGCTCGACATTGGATTTGCGCGTCGTATTGTCAAAGATCCTAACCGCTTCGCTCGGGGTGACCTGGGCCAATGCCGGCGCGATCTTTCGCTATATCAGGGCAGAGCGCGCATTCCGGCTCGTCGAAGCCGTGGGTTGGGACGAGGCGCTGCGGCATTCGGTCGGCGATCTGCGTATTGCGGAAGCTGAGACGGCGATGGGTGAAGCCACCGCGACACGCACGCCGATCCAGATCGTCGATCTCGCCGAGCGGCCGAGCGCGCCATTGCGCGATGCCAGCCTCGCCGCCGGTTTTCATTCGGCATTGATCGTGCCATTGGTCGGCGCCGAGCGCGTTTTCGGGGCCATCGTTCTGATGCGGCAACAGGCCGGTGAATTCCCGGCCGAGACCGTGCGATTGACGCAGACATTGGCGAGCCAATCGGTCTTGGCGATCCAGAATGCGCGATTGTTCCGCGAGATCGCCGACAAGAGCGAGCAATTGGCATTGGCCAGTCAGCACAAATCACAATTCCTCGCCAATATGAGCCACGAATTACGCACGCCATTGAACGCAATCCTCGGTTACGCCGAATTGCTGGCAGACGGCATCTATGGCGTATTGCCGGAGAAAGCGCAGGGTGTTTTGGAACGGGTGCAGAACAATGGTCAGCATTTATTGGCGCTGATTAATGATGTGCTCGATCTGGCCAAGATCGAGGCGGGGCAACTGACCTTGACGATCGAGGACTACTTGGTAGCGGAAGTCGTGCGCTCTGTCGTTACCGCGACCGAGCCATTGGCGGCGGCAAAGGCGCTGAAATTCACCGCGAATGTGCAAGACAATATGCCGATGGCGCATGGCGACGCCCGCCGCGTCTCGCAGGTGCTGCTGAACCTCGTCGGCAATGCAATAAAATTCACCGATAACGGCGAAATCGGAATTACGGCGTCAGTCGCGGACAGCCAGCTCGTGCTTGAGGTGCGCGACACCGGGCCGGGCATCGCCGACGCCGATCAAGAGCGCATCTTTGACGAATTCCAGCAAATCGACAATACGAGCACGCGCAAAAAAGGCGGCACCGGATTGGGGTTGGCGATCTCGAAACGAATGGTCGAAATTCAGGGCGGCATGATTTCGGTCAACTCCGCTGTCGGCCGGGGCTCGACATTTCGGGTCGTGTTGCCGGTGCATGTCGAGCCGGCGCTGGAGGAGGCGGCATGACCAAGCGCATCCTGATCGTCGAGGACACCGAGGACAACCGCCGCATCGTGCGCGATCTGTTGACCAGCGTCGGCTACGAACTGATCGAGGCGGTCGATGGCGCCGCGGGCGTGGCATTGGCGCGGGCCGAGAAGCCGGATCTGATCTTGATGGATATCCAGTTGCCGGTCATCGACGGCTACGAAGCGACGCGACGTATCCGCGCCATTCCCGAGCTAGCCAAGGTGCCGATTATTGCAGTGACCTCTTATGCGCTGTCGGGCGACGAAGCCAAAACCCGCGCCGCCGGCTGCGATGGCTACGTCGCCAAACCCTTCAGCCCGCGCCAACTCGTTGCCAAAATCCGCGAATTCCTCCCGGAATAACGAAAACAACAACACTTTACCGCGGAGGGCGCGAAGGATTCGCAGAGGACGATGGGGTGACGGAAACGAGATTGGGACTGCGTTCTTTGCGCGTCCTCCGCGACCACTGCGGTGAAATCTTTTCTTTGGAGGAGTGATGCGCGAGCCGCCGCTGATCCTCGCCGCCGACGATGTTGCGGACAACCTCGAGATCTTGCGGATGCGGCTCGAAAGCCAGGGTTACGAGGTCGCTACCGCCGCCGACGGCGCCGAGGCAATCGAGAAAACCCAAGCGCTGCGGCCCGATCTGGTGTTACTCGACGTGATGATGCCAAAGGTTGACGGCATTGAAGCCTTAAAGCAGATCAAGAGCGACCCGGCGCTGCCTTTCATCCCGGTAATCCTGGTCACCGCCCGCGCCGACGCGAAGGATGTGATCGCCGGGTTGGAGAGCGGCGGCGACGATTACCTGACAAAGCCCGTCGATCATGCGGCCCTGTCGGCGCGAGTGCGGGCGATGCTGCGGATAAAGGCGTTGCACGATACGGTGCAGGCGCAGGCGCAGCGGCTGGAACAGCAGTCCAAGGAACTCGCGGCCTTAAACCGCTCCCTGGAGGAGCGGGTCGCCACACAGGTCAACGAGATCGAGCGGATCGGCCGACTGAAGCGGTTCCTGGCGCCGCAAATTGTCGAAACAATCGTCTCGTCGGGTGGCGAGGCGATCCTCGAACATCATCGCCGCGACATCGTCGTGCTGTTTTGCGACATGCGCGGCTTTACCGCGTTTTCCGAGACCGCCGAGCCGGAAGACGTGATGGCGGTGCTCGGCGAATATCACGAGGCGCTCGGGCCACTGATCCATCGCCACGAGGGCACCCTCGATCGTTTCACCGGCGACGGGCTGCTCGTGCTGTTCAACGACCCGGTCCCCTGTTCCGACCCGGCCCTGCGCGCGGTTCGATTGGCCGTCGACATGCGCGACGCAGTGGCATCACTCGCCCGTTCATGGGCGGCGCGCGGACATGAAATCGGTTTTGGTGTCGGCATCGCCCAGGGCTACGCGACACTCGGCCGGATCGGGTTCGCGGAGCGTTCCGACTACACCGCGATCGGCACCGTGACCAACCTCGCGGCGCGGCTTTGCGCCGAAGCCGAGGATGGCCAGATTTTGGTTACTCGCCGCATTGCTGCGGCAGTCGACAACCTCGCGGAATTCGAAGCACTCGGCGATGTTGCCATCAAGGGCCTCAGCCGCCCCGTTTCCGTCCTCAATGTCCGCCGCGTCGAGTAACACACGTCATCTTATTGTAATTTTTTTATCGAAATGATAAGTATGTCTCTGCGGGCATTGGCGTCCGAAATGGACAAAGGCTGGGGGAGAACGAGGTGTCTTGCGACCCTTCCGCCGGCCCTAGTCGTTTGGCTGTTTTTGTGCGGTTGCACCGTGCAGCTCGCGCCTGCCTACGATCAATCCATCTACGATGGTCTGGTGTCAGCTAATAAGGATATTCAGGCGCTGTTTGTCGCCACTGACACCTCCGTGACCAGCGACACCTATGCGACCCGGGCGCCCGCCTATGATCACATCGTCGCGGAGTTGAAGGCAGTCGAACTGCAGATCAAAGCTCGCCCACTCCCCAGCCCCGGCGCTCTAGAAGAGACGAATAAAGTTCTGACAAAGCTAGGTGTCGGCGGCGTCAGCGCCGATCCGAAATTCTCCGATTCTCCGAGCGCCCGATCTGTCGAGGATCTAGAGCGGTTTCCAGTTAGATTGAGCCGTATCCGGCATGGGCAAGATAGCGGCAGCACTCGGCAGCGGAGAAGTCGTCTAATAACCGGCCAATGGCGGCCCACAGTGATGTGATCGTGCGCTCAGCGGCTTTGCGCAACAGTGCCTTCAACTTGGCAAAGAGCATCTCGATCGGGTTGAAGTCGGGCGAGTAGGGCGGCAGGTAGAGCAGCACGGCGCCGGCCGCCTCGATCGCAACGCGCACACCGGCGACTTTATGGGCCGGCAGATTATCCATGACAACAATATCGCCGGGCGAAAGCGCGGGGAGCAGGCAGCGCTCGACATAGGTACGGAAGATCTCGCCATTCATCGCCCGGTCGATCACAAAAGGCGCGGTCACGGCATCGACGCGGAGGGCCGCCACAAATGTGGTCGTCTTCCAATGACCGTGCGGCACCCGCCCGATCAGCCGGGCGCCGCGCCGTGCGCGGCCGCGCAAGCGGGCCATGTTGGTGGCCGTGCCGGTCTCGTCGATGAAAACCAGCTTTGCCGGATCAAGCTGCGGCTGGAGGGTTTTCCACGATTGCCGCGCCGCCGCCACGTCGGCGCGCTCCTGCTCCGCGGCGTGCACGGTTTTTTTTAAAGCTGATGCCGTGCCGGTCGAAAAACCGCCAGATCGAACTCACCCCCACCCGGACACCGCGCCCGCCCAGCAACCCCCGGATCTCTTCCAAGGTGAGATCGGCACGCTCGCCGATCAGCGCCAATAACCAGTCGCTGTGCGGCTTCAGCGGCGAGCGGCTGCGCCCCTTCTGCGACTTGGCCTCAACCCGGCCCGTCTGCCGCCAGCGACCAACCCAGGCGGTCGCCGTCAACTCGCCGATACCCAATCGGCGACCCGCCCCGCGCGCCGAAAACCCATCCTCAACCGCGCGGATGACGCGGATCCGCAGATCACTCGAATATGCCCTCGGCATGCCGTCCCCCAACAGCATCTATGGACCTATTCTCACCCAATCCACCACATCTGGGAATCCCAAAACCGCGAAATGTCGAATCTACCCAACCGGAAACCGCTCTAGTAGTGACAATTCAGCATATGCAGGTTAGCGATCGAACGATGGGTTTGCCACCAAACCTGCTATTGGCCTACGAGAACCAGGCGACGGTGTACCTCACCCAGGCAATTACTTACGAAGCCTTCCTCAAACGTTAGGAGGTGACGAAATGGAGCCGATTGATATTGGGGTACTCGCGGGCCAGATTCAAACCGCCGCATCTGCGGTGATCGGAAGAGACGTCACGGCTTTAGAGGGTTTTTCGGCTCAGCAGCTAAGCGCGATAGCGCAGCAGGCCGTTATCGTATCTGCCGGCATTGCTGATGGATCGATCGCCGGCGATACGCGCGATTTTTTCCTGAACAGTCTGCAAGAAATGGTCAGAAGCTTTGTCAATACGCTAGCGGGTCTAATCGCTGTAATCGTCGAAGAGACATTGAACGCCATCATCGGGGTCATTTGGGCCGCGATCGGCAAGGCTACCGGTGTGGCACTCGCCGTGCCGTAACCAGATTTGCCCAGCCTAGCGCGGCTTCAGCCGGCTTCTAGTATGCGGGCGGCGTCTATGGCGGCGTAGGTCAGGATGCCGTCAGCGCCGGCGCGCTTGAATGCGATCAGGCTTTCCATTACGGCGCGGTCGCCATCGAGCCAGCCATTCTGGGCCGCGGCGTGCAGCATCGCGTACTCGCCCGACACCTGATAGGCATAAGTCGGCACGCGAAACGCCTCTTTGACCCGACGGACAATGTCGAGATAGGGCATGCCGGGTTTAACCATGACCATGTCGGCGCCCTCCTGCAGGTCGAGCGCCACCTCGCGCAACGCCTCGTCGGTGTTCGCCGGATCCATCTGGTAGGTGCGCTTGTCGGCGCTGCCGAGTGCGGTTTTCGACCCGATTGCATCGCGGAACGGACCGTAAAACGCCGAGGCGTATTTCGCCGCGTAGGACATGATCCGGACATGGGCGAACCCGGCCTCGTCGAGCGCGTCGCGCACAGCCCCCACGCGGCCGTCCATCATGTCCGAGGGGGCGATGATGTCGCAGCCGGCCTCGGCCTGCACCACCGCTTGCCGCTGCAGGATCGCGACAGTCTCGTCATTCTCGACATAGCCGTTGCGGATGACCCCATCGTGGCCGTGCGAAGTGAACGGGTCGAGCGCCACATCACACAACACGCCGATGTCCGGCACCGCCTGTTTCAGTGCGGTGACGGCGCGGCAAACGAGATTGCCGGGGTTGACGGCCTCGCTGCCTTCCTCGTTCTTCAACGCCGGCGGCACTGCCGGGAATACCGCGATCGTCGGGATGCCGAGCGCTGCCGCTTCGCCCGCGGTGTCGACCAAGGCCGGGATCGGCAATCGGAACACGCCGGGCATCGAGGCGATCGGCGCCTTATGACCCTCGTCATGGACAAATACCGGCCAAATCAAATCGCCTGACGTCAGCACATTTTCGGCGACTAATTTGCGCGACCAGGCATCGCGCCGGTTGCGGCGCATCCGCAGGCGCGGGAAGGGGGCAAGCGGCGGCAGAAACTCGGTCACGGGCAAACCTCGGCAAAGGCAGTCATCAAGACGCAATCGACGGAAAATAAGCTGACGGGCGGACACTGACAACGAGTGCATCGATCAGAAAGCCAAGTCAGAATTCGGGGCCCTTGGTCCGCAGCCGGGAGCTAACCCGAGCCTTCCCCGCCGGCGTTCGTCTCGCTATAGCTGATCGCTCTTGGGCATGGTGCCCGATGCCCGTGTTGCCGGCGCAACCCGGTCCTTGCTTGCCGTGGGATCAGATGGATAATTCGAGAAAGACCAATTTCGATGATCGGCTGACTGCCGCCGCGAACGCGAAGAAGGCGCAGCTGGAAAGGTTTCGGGCGAAATCCGGAGCCAACGATCCGGCCTTTGCCGAACGACAGGCCGCACGGCAGGCGGTGATCGCCGCTAGGGAAGCGCGCGCCGCCGAGCGCGAAGCGGCGCGGCAAGCCGCTATTGCCCGCGAGGCCGAAGAACAGGCCGCGCGGGACGCCGCGACCGCTGCCGAGCAGGCCGCCCGCGACGCCGCAGCCGCCGCCGAACAAGCCGCCCGCGAGGCCGAGCTCGCCAAGCAGGCGGCCGACGAAGTCGTCCGCGAAGCCGAGCGCAAGGCGGCCCGCGACGCCCGCTACGCCGCCCGCAAAGCCCGTCCTAAAAAGCGATAGCATGCCACGCGCGCAGCTCTGCTGCGGCGCGCTGTCGGGATTCTGCAACTGGGATTTTGAATACCTCAAAGCCGCCTCATCGCCACTCTCCGATTAATCGAGCGGGTAGTCGTAGCGGATAAAGCCGTTAAACCGCGCGACGTGGTCGTAAAGCGAGCGCGCCGTCGCGTTGTCCTCCTTAGTCGTCCAGTAGAGCCGCAGACAGCCGCGTTCGCGGGCAATCCCTGCGACCGCTTCGATCAGCTTCCCGCCGATACCGGCGCGGCGGGCAGTCGGGTCGATGAAAAGATCCTGAAGATAGCAGACCTCGCGTGGGCTCCACGCATGGGCGTGGAACAGGTAGTGCACAATGCCCACCAGCGGGGCGGCAGCATTGTCGAGCCGAGCGCCGAGGCCTCGAATTGGGCTCTCCGCCGCGATCAGCCGCTGCCAGGTCTGGTCGTAAATTTCCGGCGGCAGCTGGGTCTCGTAAAAATCGAGATAGCCACGCCACAGTTCGACCCAGCGCTGGCGGTCGGCCGCAGCGAACGGTGTGATGACAATCACGGGCATGTGTGCGAGTTCACTCTCTATTTTTGGCGGCGGCGGCCATATTATGGTCGCCATAGCACTGCGCAGGGTTCGATATGCTGATTTTCCGACAATTATTCGATCCGTCGTCGTCGACCTATACCTATTTGCTCGCCGACGGGCACAACGGCAGCGCCGTGATTATCGACCCGGTGTTCGAGCAGGTCAGGCGCGACGCCGCATTGATCGACGAGCTCGGCCTCAAGCTCCTCTATTCGCTCGAAACCCATGTCCACGCCGATCATGTCACCGGCGGCTGGCTGCTGCGCCAGCAGACCGGCTGCAAGATTGCGCTGTCGGCGGATAGCGGTGCCGAGGGCGCCGACCGCTATCTGGTGCCCGACGACGTGATCGCCTTTGGCAACCGCAATCTGCAGGTCCGCAAGACACCGGGCCATACCAGTGGCTGTCTGACTTATGTGTTGGACGACCGCAGCATGGCGTTTACCGGCGACTGCCTGATGGTGCGCGGCAGCGGCCGCACCGATTTTCAACAAGGCGATCCGGGCATGATGTACCGCTCGGTCCATCAGCAGATTTTCAGTCTGCCCGACGATTGTCTCTTATACCCGGCGCACGATTATCGCGGGCTTACGGTGACCAGCGTGCGCGAAGAGCGGCGCTTTAACCCGCGCCTCGGCGGCGAGACCGGCGAAGCGGATTTTGCCGGCTACATGAAAAACCTGCGGCTGGCGCATCCGAAAAAGATCGATGTCGCGGTGCCGGCCAATCTCAAATGCGGCAAGCCCGAGGGCGAGGTCGATATGAATGCGGCGCCGAATTGGGCCCCGCTGCATTACAGCTTTGCCGGGATCTGGGAAATTCACCCGCACGGCCTCGAAGAACATGCACGCGACGTTCAGCTCGTCGATGTCCGCGAGCCGGAGGAATTCACAGGGCCGCTCGGTCACATCCGCGGCGCCAAGCTGATCCCGCTGGGCTCGCTCGCCGAGCGCACGCAGGAATTGGCCAAGGATCGGCCGATCGTCACGGTGTGCCGCTCGGGCAGTCGCTCGGCGCAGGCGACGGTGATCCTGCGCGAGGCCGGCTTTAATAACGCGGCCAACCTCGCCGGCGGCATGCTGCGCTGGCGTTCGGAAGGTCACGCGGTTGAGGGCGGCACCGCCACCGATTACATCGCCGAATATTCGATCTGACCTCGGACGCCCCCTGCTACGGAGCGGCCTCGGCGCTGCGATCAGAATTCCGCTGCTGACCGGCAGACCGAGAATCTCCCCAGCTTTGAGCAAGGTCTCGTCGGTTTGTTGCTGGGTTCGATCGTCGGCCGATTGCAGCGCCTAGAGGAGGAGGGTCAGGAGATGACGGGCGAGGATCAGGCTCGCCGCGAGTGCCACGATCATCAGCATAATAAAATTGCGCTTACCCGGCCGATAGGGACGACGATCGAGGACGACCGCGATGGCGAGTATCAGCAGGCACAGGCCAAGGGCGGCGCTGGTCTCGCTCAGGCCCATGCGCTCGCCTCGGTTCGGCCGCGAACGCGTCGTACAATCCTCGGCACATGGCGCATGACGGCTTGCTTGGGATGATTACGGATCGGTTTTCACGAGTTTTCGGTCGGGTTATCTCGCTGCGGCGATTCCCGGGTTCGCGTGGTTTAATTCCCGTTTAGCCCAACAAAAGTTCCCGTTTAGCCCAACAAAAGTTCCCGTTTAGCCCAACAAAAGTTCCCGGTTAGCCCAACAAAAGTTCCCGGTTAGCGTACCGTATCGAACTCGTCGGCGTATGCGCCAAGTATTTGATTTACTCCCAAGTTCTCTGCAAGACCCGACGATCGGAGGCAAACCCCGCAAGAATTTCCGGCTTTTTCCTGGATCTACGGGAATTTCTTATCCGCCGCTGCGCCAGCCCAGCGCTACCGCGACGCCTTAGACCCGTCAAAAGCTTTTGGGTTGGGGGAGGCCGTAACAGTCGCGCAATGTGTGCCCGGCGTATGCGGTGCGGAACAGGCTCGGCGCTGCCATATGCGGGCGGCTCGACCAGCATGTCAGTCGCCACTCGCCGATAAACCGAGCACATCGATTGTCGTTTCCGGCCCGCGCGGGCAGCTAAATAACTTGCGGCACCGCAGCAAAACCGGAAGTTCCTAATTTAGACGGGAATAATAGCGATGGGGATCAATCCACACGCAAAGGACCTGACGGATCTTAAATGTTTATGATTGATAAAATGAGATGTTGGGAATTTTAGCGTCGGAGTGACTATTTTCGCGTTGTGACGTTTTACGCATGTCGCCAACCTTTCAAGGAGCATGACATGCGGCTTCCTGCACTCACAATCGCTGCATCGCTGGCGTTGCTAGCGGCGCCGGCTTTCGCGCAAAGCAGCTCGACGACCGGCACCAACACCGACCAGAATGGCAACCCGAGCTATTCCACCAACTCGATGAGTGGCCGTTACAACCAGCAGAACGGCTATACGAACTCGTCGAACAACGGCACGGGCACCTACAACCAGCAATATGGGTCTAACGGCAATTCAAACGGCTGGGACAAAGGTGCGAACGTCACCATGAACACGCGGGATCGGATCCGCGATTCGCTTCAGCAGTCGGGCTTCAGAGACGTTCGGGTCATGCCGGAAGCCTTTGTAATTCATGCGCTTGCTCCGGATGGTTCGCACATCGTGATGCTGTTGCGGCCCGACGAACTAACCGGCGTCATCGAGCAAACCGGTAGCTCGACTGGCCCGGGCAACTGGAATAACCAGTCATCGACCATGAATGGCGGCTCGAACGGTTGGAACAACGGGTCGTCAAATACCAATAACAGCACCGGCCGCTAATCAAGCGCGAGTCATCTAAGTTCCGCAGTGCCACCCTCTTCTCTGAAGGAGAGGGTGGCTCTCAACTCAATCTGAGACCCGGTCTTGTCTGAGTTGGCTGCGCTCGACCTCTGTGACCCAATCGACAAGCCGCTCCTCAGCGCAGGCTGCAATTCCTGATTTCGGCGGCACAGTTATCGTGGTCGGCATTACCTGAATATCGGCGGCATTTTCGTCACCTTGGGCAGTCACCCCGTGATGGAACTGCGGTAGGTCGGCTAGGGCGATCTTGTTCGTTGCGCTGGAATGGGGCGTAATCCGGCAGACTGCTGGAGTAGGGAGGCGAGCGTGGCGATTTTGTCAGACAAGCCGACGGGCGCGGAGAAAGAGATAGACCGGCCGGTGCCGAGCGCACCGTCGAACCGGGTCTGGGGCAGCGATGCGATAGCCGACGCGATCCGCCACCTCGACATCCCCTATGTCGCGCTAAATCCCGGGTCGAGTTATCGCGGTCTACACGACAGCCTCGTCAACCATCTCGGCAACAACCGCCCGCGCATGCTCTTGTGCCTGCACGAGGAGAGTGCCGTGGCCCTGGCGCATGGGTGGGCCAAAGTCACCGGTCGCCCGATGCTGGCGATTGTCCACGCCAACGTCGGGCTGATGCATGCGACGATGGCGATCTTCAATGCGTGGTGCGATCGGGCGCCGGTCATCGTGCTCGGCGCCACCGGAGCGCTCGATGCGGTGCGGCGACGGCCGTGGATCGAATGGATCCACACCGCGCGCGACCAGGGCGCGCTGATCCGCAATTTCAGCAAATGGGACGACCAGCCCTCGTCGATCGGCGCGGCACAGGAGGCGGTGTTGCGCGCCAATATGATCGCGCAGACGGCACCGCGCGGGCCGGTCTATCTCAATTTCGAGCTCGCCCTGCAGGAGGACGAAATCGAGACCGTCCCGGCGATGCCCGATATTGCCCGGTTTGCACCACCCGCCTCGCCCGAGCCGGGCGGCGCGCTGCTAAAGCAGGCGGCGGCATTGCTGGCTCGGGCCGAGCGGCCGGTGATCATGATGGGCCGCGCCTCGCGCGATCCCGAAACCTGGGTACGGCGGGTAGCGCTCGCCGAGACGATCGGCGCACGGGTCATGACCGACCGCAAATCGGGCGCGGTCTTTCCGACCGATCACGCCTTACATGTTGCCGGCCCCGAGGCCGCTGAGCTGCTTGCCGCGGCCGATGTGATCCTGAGCCTCGACTGGATCGACCTCGCGGGGACATTGAAGACGGCCTGCCGGGGCCGGCTGCCCGGCGGCAAGGTGATCGAGATCTCGGTCGACCAATACGTCCACAATGGCTGGAGCATGGATTACCAGGGCTTGCCGCCGGCCGATGTCTATTTGCTGGCTGACCCCGATGCAGCGGTGCCGCCGCTTTTGGCCGAGGTCCGGGAATTGCGCCCAAACCCGCCATCCCCACCGGCACCGCATGCCCGACGTTCGCCGCCGCCATTGTCAGCGCTCGACACCGCGGAAATCATCGAGGTGCCGATGCTGGCAACTGCGTTGAAAGCGGGTTTGGGCGACGCCCCGGTGACGATGATCCGACTGCCGCTGTCCTGGGGCGAGCATCTCTGGGATTTCTGCCATCCGCTCGACTTTCTTGGCACAGATGGCGGCGGCGGCATCGGCTCGGGGCCGGGCATGGCGGTTGGTGCGGCACTGGCGTTGCGCGACAGCGGCAGCGGCCGACTGCCGGTCGCGATACTCGGTGACGGCGATTTTCTGATGGGCGTCACAGCGTTGTGGACGGCGGTGCACAATGCGATCCCGCTATTGGTCGTGATTGCGAACAACCGCTCGTTCTTTAACGATGAATTGCATCAGGAGCGGGTCGCGCGCGACCGCGGCCGGCCAGTCGAAAATCGTTGGATCGGCCAGTCGATCCGCGAGCCAGAGATCGATCTCGCAACCCTAGCACGCGGGCAGGGCTGTGTCGGCATCGGCCCGGTCGAGGACCCGAAAAAGCTCGTCGATGCGATCACCGAAGCGCTGGCCGCGGTGCGCGCCGGCAAGGTCTGCGTCGTCGATGTTCGCGTCGCGGTCGGCTACGACCCCAGCGGCGCTGCCGGCATCATGCAACGGGCGCCGTGATCGCGGCGGGTCAGAGCGGGCCGTTGGGCAGGACCAGCACCTTGCCGTGGCGGCCGCCGCGCTGGGCGTGGGCGAGGGCCGCCTTGATGTCGTCGATCGGATAGGTAGCGTCGATCGGCGCCTTCAACACACCGTCACGCAGTTTGGCAGCGAGATCGGCGTAGAGCGACCGCACCTGCTCGCGCGTCCGCTTGGCGAGGCCATCGCCGAGCATAAAGCTTTTGATGCTGATGCCGCGCCCCAGCGCGGCGCGGCTGATGACCGGGTCGGCGCCGCTCATCGAGCCGTAGGTGACGACCACCCCGCCATCTGCGACGCTGTCGGCGATGCGCTTGCAGGCCTCGCCCGAAACCGCGTCGATCCCGAGCCGGATCGGCGCCCCACCCGCCGCTTGCCGCGCCCGCGCCGCCAGATCGGGCCCGTCGGCCAATACGACATCCGCTCCCAACCCCTTCAGCTCACCCTCGACATCGTCGCGCCGCACGACATTGATCGTGCGCACGCCTCTGGCTTTGGCGATCACGATCAGATGGCGGCCGACCGCCGAGTTGGCGACATTCTGGATCACCCAATCGCCGGGATTCAGCGCGACATGGTCTTCGAGCAGCAATTGCGCGGTCGCCGGGTTGATACGCAGCATCGCTGCCTGCTTGAGATCGAGGCCCGCCGGCAACGGTATCGCTTCGCCGGCGGCGACACGGCGGCGCTGAACCCAATTCTCGCGCTGCATGTTGATGACGAGGTCGCCCGGCCGGATGTCGCTGACACCGCTCCCGACGGCGGCGACGCGGCCGAGGCATTCCGCCCCCGGCGTCGCCGGCAATGGTGGGTGCAGCCGATAATTGCCGCGGCAGAACGAGATGTCCGCCGGGTTGATCGGAAAAGCGAGCACATCGAACACGATCTCGCCCCGGCCGGGAGCGCCAACATCGGGGGCCTCAATGCAATGAGCGACATTTTCAGGTGTGCCGTAATCGGTAATCTCGACCTTTTTCATCTGCTCCTCCCCGTCGCGCCGATCAGCCAAAGACTTCGGGCATTATGCTCGCAATCGCCGTCGCGTCCATGCCCCCAAGGGGGAACCGAGATCCAGGCGCGTACGTGATGTTGCCGATCAGGGTGGACTTTCAGCGAGGCTAAAAAATATTGTCATCGTTTGCCGGCAGAGAGCGATAAAGCAGATGATCGAGCCGCCCGAGACCCCTGACCCCGAGAGTTGCGAGCGGTTTTTGCGCGGGCTCGGCGCTTCCGACGGCCGCGTTTGGCCGATTGCCGAGGCGGCTCTGGTCCTGGCGTCATTCGAGCGCCGACGCGTCGACTTTTCCCGTTACCGCGAGCATCTACAGTTGATCGCGCGCGATGTTGCCAATCATCCCGGTGCTGCAGGTGATCTTGCCGAGCGGGCCCGTGCGTTAAACGAGATCATTCTGTTGAAAAACGGTTATTCGGGAGACGAATTGACTTACGACGATCTCCAGAACGCGAATCTGATGCGAAGTCATCGATCGCCGCAAAGGGCTGCCCGTGGTGCTCGGCATCCTGTTTATCGACGCCGCCCGGGCGCAAGGCTGGGAGGCGGCCGGGCTCGCCTTTCCCGGACATTTTTTGGTCCGGGTGTCGCAGCAGGCGGAGCGGCTGATCCTCGACCCGTTTCACAATGGTCAGATTTGCGGAGCCGCCGAACTGCGCGAACTGCTAAAGGCGGTAGTCGGCCCCGAGGCCGAGTTGACTCCCGACTATTACGCCCCGGTCTCGGACCGAGATGTCTTGTTGCGGCTCCAGAACAACCTGAAGTCGCGGCTATTGCAGCAGCAGCGCCACGAGGCCGCGGTCAAGATCGTCGAGACGATGCTGATGCTCGCCCCCGATCTGTCCGAGTTGTGGCGCGAGGCGGGAATGCTGCATCGCCAGCTCGGCAATATCCGCGCCGCCGCGGGCGCTTTCGAACAATATGTCGTGCGGGCCCCCGAAGGCATGGCCCGTCACCAAGGTGCGGCGATCCTGCAGCAGCTGCGCGCGCAATTGAACTGACGCCTGCTGCGATAGGAACCGTCGAAATCGAATTTCCCTTCGAATTCATCGTAGAAGGGACGCCGGTTTCGGCGCAGGCGTCTCGCCGTCAATCGATACGAGAGTGGCAGGCGCGTATCATCGAAGCTAGTCGGGGGATACTCCCTCAAGGCCACTTCGCTACCCGAGCGCCGATCAGCGTAACGCTGTTTTACTTTCGCCCGCACCGATGCCCGGCGACATCGACAATATCGTCAAGCCCATTCTTGATGCGATGGCCCATCACATTTATCTCGATGACCATCAAGTCGAGCGCTTGGTAGTTCAGAAATTCGAGCCGGACCGAGTCGTCAGCTTCTCGTTGCCCACACCGACATTGGTCCGCGCTCTTAATCGCCCGAGACCGGCGCTCTACATCCGATTATCGGATGATCCTGTTGAGGATTTTGCACGATGAGCGCAACAGAGAGCCGGGAGGAAGTTCTTCTCCAGAGCCTTCTACCTCGTTACGAGGCCGAAGGCTTTACCGTCATTGTGCATCCGTCGTCGTCGGTTTTGCCCCCGTTTATGAGAAGATATCGTCCAGACGCTATTGCCCTGCGTCCCGGTAAAAAGATCGCCATTGAGGTAAAATACGACGCTGCGTCTGCCAAGAACATGACAGGAGTTGCCGAGCTTTTTGAACAGCACCCTGATTGGGAACTTAGGATTTACTATCTTTCGAGCTTGAGCGGTCAGAAGAGCATTAGCACACCCACGCAACAATCGATTGAGCAGGCAATCAGAGAGATTTCCGAACTTAACAACTCCGGGCACTCTGCAGCCGCAATCATGATGGCCTGGGCGACACTCGAAGCAATTGGCCGAAAGCTGGTACCTGACGAACTTTCGCGAGCTCAGCCCGCCGAGCGGCTCGTCGAAGTGCTCGCAGCCAGGGGTTTGATTACCCCGAATGAAGCCGATTTGTTGAGACGTGCCGAGAAGTTGCGAAACGCGATAGCACACGGCGATCTCGATGCGCCCGTCAGCGGCGAACAGGTTAGGGAGTTGACCGTAAGGCTACACACATTGGCTGATCTGCTCCCGAAGGCCGAGCCGCCGAATGGCTAATCGGCAATCTCGGCACCGATTTCGTCCATAGCGGACGCTGACTAACCCGTGTAGGTGGTTACCAGCCAATAAAACGCTGCGGGGAGAAGGAGTGAGCCATGGGTCTCGCCGTCGCGATCCAGATGGATCCGATTGACACGATCAACATCGACGCGGATTCGACCTTTGCCTTAGCGCTCGAGGCGCAGGCACGGGGCCACGCGCTGTTTCACTATTTGCCGGACGCGCTGACCTTGCGCGATGGCCGGCTTTATGCGCGCGGCCGACCACTCGAAGTCTTCCGCCGTAGCGGTGATCATCACCGTTTTGGCGCTTTCGAGGAGCTCGATCTGGCGGGCGTCGACGTTGTCCTCATGCGGCAGGACCCGCCTTTCGACATGGCCTATATCACCGCCACGCATCTGCTCGAATTGCTGCCGGAAGACGGGCCCCTCGTCGTCAATGATCCTGTCGCGGTGCGCAACGCCCCCGAAAAACTGTTTGTGCTGCGCTTTAAGGAGCTGATGCCGCCCACCCTGTTGACCCGCGACCGCGACGAGATCCGCGCCTTTTGGAAAGAGCATGGCGACATCATTCTAAAGCCGCTCTTTGGTAATGGCGGCGCTGGTGTGTTTCGGCTGCGGCAAGGCGATGAGAATCTGACCGCTCTCCTCGAAATGTACGAGTCGATCCAGCGCGAGCCGGTCATGGTGCAGCGCTACCTGCCCGAGATCAGGCTCGGCGACAAGCGCATCATCCTCGTCGACGGGGAGCCGGTCGGTGGCGTATTGCGGGTGCCGCCAGAAGGCGAGGCGCGTGCCAACCTCCATGTCGGCGGCCGGGCGGTCAAAACCGGGCTGACCGCGCGCGAGCGCGAGATCTGCGCCGCCATTGGGCCCGCCTTGCGCGCGCAAGGGCTGGTCTTTGTCGGCATTGATGTGATCGGTGACTGGATGACCGAGATCAACGTCACCTCGCCGACCGGCATCCAGGAAATCGAGCGCCTCGACGGCGTCCCGATCGCGCCCAAAATCTGGGATGCGATTGAAACGCGGCTCAATGAGCATACCGACCGCCGGCCATCGTAAGCGAGGGCGCTGCGAGAGGATCCCACTCAAGCGGGGACAGCCGCGATGGAGTGAAGGTCGGTCGACGCAGGCACCTCACCATTCTCGGTGACGGAATGGCAACCCTTCTGTCTCTATTGTTTCCGATGCGCAAAGCCAGCTTGCTACAACGCACCTCGGAATCCCGCCTCAGTCAGACCGCCGGCACAAATCTGCCACAAGCTTGTGGCAACCTGGTCCTCAGAACATAATTGGTGAAGGAGGACAGGTGACAGCTGCTGAACAGACGCCGCTGAGGCTTACGATTTGCGGTCTCGAGGAGTTGGCCGGGCATTGTGAGGCCCCGGGGGTCACTCATGTATTGTCGATCCTCGATCCCGGCTGGCCGGACCCGGAACCCATCCGCAACTTCGGCCTCGATCGCCGACTAAAGCTGAATTTTCACGACGTGATTGAGCCAATGCCCGGTTGGATCCCCCCGGAGCGCTGGGATGTCGAATTGCTGCTGGCGTTTGGCCGCAATCTCACCGAGACCGCGCATGAAGCCGCCGAAGAGGCGAGCGAAGCCCACCTGCTGGTCCACTGCCATGCCGGAGTTTCACGTTCGACCGCTTCGGCAATCCTGCTCTTGGCGCAATGCGATCCGGCAAGGGCGGCGCAGGACGTCGTTGGTCAAGTCATTCGGTTGCGGCCGCGCGCTTGGCCCAATCTGCGAATCGTCGAAATGGGCGACGCTATACTTGGCCGGGAAGGGGAGTTGGTCGCTTCGGTATCGATGCTTTATCGGCTGGCGCTTGATCGCGAGCCAGGGTTGGCCGAGGCGATGATCAGCGCAGGTCGTGGCCGCGAAGTAGCCGCCGCCGGGCTCTGAACAAGCCGTTCGGGCGGCGGCAAAGCCGAGATTGCATTGCTCGGGGGTGCGGTCCCGTCCCGCCGATAGAGCACCTTTAAGACGACAAACCAATGATAGTAAGGGTCTATCACGACCCCGTCGGGGCCCGCGAGACGCCCGTCGGCTCCGATCGGCACGTATTTCATTGACACGGCATTGTCGACATTGCCGCCGATCACCGATAGTTGGCCCGGCTTGACGCCGACCACGATATCACAATGACCAGGAAACCGGCCGGCCGGCAGTTGATCAAACGTGACCTTTCGCCCGCGCCATAGGCAGATCAGATCGCCGATCTGCGGCGCATACGCCTCGACCCGCATTGCCTCTAACGCGACGCCAGGCTCGTGTGCCGCGGCGGCATTAATGTAGTCAGCGTGGTTTTCGGAATAGGGGAAGCTCGCGCCGGCCCCGGCCATCCGCATGACGTACCCGATAAATGCCGCCGACCACGCATAGTAACCATCGCGACCGGCCGGGAATACTTGCCCGTTCTGGTCGTGAATGCCGGTCCAACCGCTTTGCGGCCAGCTCGGGTCGAGAGCGATCCACCAATACAGCCCGACGCGCTGCCACAAACCCGCCTCGCGTTCTTCGTCCTCGGGCAGTTCGACGTTGGGATAGACGACCGGTTGGCGGAAGGCGCGCCACTCGCCAAGCGCGATCTGCACCGCCGCTTCACGTGAGAAGGGTTCATAGGGCCAGCGCGCAAAGGGTGGAATATGAGCGGTGCTCGGCAGCGCCCCGGTTGGCGTCGGGCGCGGCAGTTCCGGCGTGGGCGCCACGGCGCAGCCTGCCAGGATCAAGATCGTCAGGAGGGCGGCCGCTTGCCGCATATGGCGCCTCGCTAATGTGCTACGGAGGAAGGAAGGGCGAGCTATGCGGGAGTCCCGCCGTCGTGATCCGTTTCGCTCGGAGGATCGAGCGGCGGTTGGGTGGTTTCGTGGCCCGGCTCGCTAAAGGCGCCAGTACCGGCGGCGCTATGTGGCGGCATCGCCCGCCAGAGCGCGATCCCGCCGGTCAGTCCATCGGTGTTGGGCACGATTGTCACGTCATGCGGCAGCGGAAACGTCAGATCCTTGGCGTTGCCGCCGCCAATGTATAGATGATCGAAGCGAACGACTTCGCGCAGGATGTCGATAACCTTGGCAACTCTTTTGTTCCACGCTTTCTTGCCTTTCTTTCGACGCGCGGCATTGCCGATATATTCATCGTAAGTTTTTCCGCCGCTGACCGGATGGTGGGCAAGTTCGAGATGGGGCATGATCTCGCCGTCGCGAAAGATCGCCGTGCCCGCACCTGTCCCCAGGGTGACGACCATTTCGATGCCGTGGCCCGAGACCGCGCCGAAACCCTGAACGTCAGCGTCGTTGAGCACGCGAACCGGCTTGCCCCAATGGTCGCTCAACGCCTGCTGAAGATCGAAACCGCCCAAAGTTTCGGTTCCGAGATTGGGCGCTGTGATCACCCGTCCGTCACGCACATAGCCGGGGAAACCGACCGAGACCCGGTCAAACTCGCCGAGCGGCGCAGTTGCCTTGCCGATCGCCTGCATCAGAATATCCGGGGCGATCGGCCTGGGTGGGGTTGGTACGCGCTCTCGATCGCCAACGATCTGCCCGGCTTCGTCGAGCAAAACGGCCTTGATGCCGCTGCCGCCGATATCGATCGCGAGAGTGCGCAGGTCGGTCATGATCCCCCTTCGCAACAAGCCACACGGTTGCCGCAGCCGAGCAGACGATAGCGCAGCCTCCGGCAAGGCGCCAGAGCCAGACTGCGCATCACTCAGCTCTGGATCGCCTGCGTTACAGCGCCGCCAGTTGCGGTGCGCCCCCCGTCGACGACGTATTGGGCGCCGGTAATCGCCGCCGCGAGATCTGAGCAAAGAAAGAGCACGGTGTTGGCGATCTCGTCCGGCGTCACATAACGCCCGAGCGGGATAGAGGATTGATAGCGCCGGCTGACGGTCGCAGGATCAGCCGGGTTGATCTGCTTCTCCAGCGAATGGATCATGCGGGTATCAACTGGCCCCGGGCAGACCGCGTTGACGCGGACGCCCTGGCGGGCGACTTCGCCGGCGGCGGTCTTGGTCAGGCCGATCACCGCATGTTTCGAGGCGACGTAAGCCGGCATGCCCGGCGTCGCCACCAGCCCCGCGACTGATGCGGTATTGACGACCGCACCCCGTTTCTGCGTGATCATGACCGGCAAAACATGGCGCAAACCCAAGAACACGCCTTTAATATTGACGCTAATAACCGCGTCAAACATTTCCTCGTCGTACTCGGCGGTGTGCGCCCATTTGCCTTCGACGCCGGCATTGTTGAAGAAGCAGTCGATCGCGCCGTAAGCGTCTAACGCCGCCTTGACGTAATTCTGCACCTCGGCCGATTTGGTGACATCGGCGGCAACAAAGCGGGCTTCGGCGCCTTGTTGGCGGATGATCCCGGCAGTGGCCTCACCCCCCGCCGCATCGCGATCGACGACCACGACCTTAGCGCCGCTGTTGCCAAAGGCGAGCGCTGTCGCCCGGCCGATACCATTTCCGGCGCCGGTGATCAGCGCCACTTTGCCAGTAAAATCGAGATCCACGGCTTCCTCCCGTCAGAAATTTTTAGAGTCCCGTCTTAGTTTTTGCAGCTGATTTGTCGGGTCCAGCTTTCGAGCGCCACCAGCATGTCACGGATAAATCCCCGCGAGGCCTCATCCGTCAGGCCCCCATTGGCGTCGAATTTGGTGTGCGCCTGCCCGATCCGCACCTCGGGCTTGTTGATCGGATGGACATCGAGAAAGACGCACGAGCGCCGCAAATCGCCTTGCGCATGCGCGGTTCCGGCCATCCCGGCGCCGGCGCCCATGATCGCCGCCGGCTTCCCGGCAAAGGGCTGATCTGGTGGGCGCGACGCCCAGTCGATCGCGTTCTTCAGCACGCCCGACATCGAATAATTGTATTCGGGCGTCGCGAATAGCAGCGCGTCGGCGGCTTTAATTTGTTGCCGCAAGATCTCGACGGGCGGCGGGAAGCCGTGGGCGCGCACATCCTCGTTGTAGAGCGGGAATTGCGAGATGTCGGCGACTTCGATCGTCATATCCGGCGGTTTCACTTCGATCGCGGTGCGTAACGCGGCCATATTGTACGAGCCTTTGCGCAGGCTGCCGCAAATGCCGAGAACCGCGATTCCTTTGGCGTCGCTCATTTGCCTCTCCAGTGCGGGTTAGGGAGATCTCGCGTCGCCGCTCCCTTAGCGCACCTGCCCGGCGGCGGCAAGTTGGGCACTGCCGAACTGGGCTTGTGCGGCGAGGCGGTTGGCTCTAAACAGCATTTTGGTCAGTAGAATGGGCCGAGTTTAGGGAGGAAAGCGCATGGTTCGCATCGACCGGCGCAGTTTGTTGAAACTTTCCGGCGCTGGTGCCGCTGCAGCCGCGTCCGGCGGTCTTGCCGGTATCTTGGCGTCCGGACGAGCGCCTGCCTATGCTCAGGCGGCCACGCTGCACTGGGTGCGCTGGTCCGATTTTGTGCCCGCTTCCGATAAGCTACTGAGAGAAAAAATACTGCCCGAGGGAGAGAAGGCGCTCGGCATTAAGATCCAATTCGAAACAATCAACGCCAACGACATTCAGGCGCGCGTCACCTCGTCGATTCAGTCGGGCAGCGGCCCGGATATCATCATGGCGCTCAACAACTGGCCGCAGCTCTACGCCACGAGCCTCGCCGATGTAAGCGATGTCGCCGAGGAGATCGGCACACAGCAGGGCGGCTACTACGACATCTGCAAAAGTGTGGGCACCTACCAGGGTAAATGGATCGGCGTTCCTTGGGCCGTCGGCGGCGGGCTCGTCGCTTACCGCAAATCCTGGCTCGCCGAGGCCGGTTATCCGAACTTCCCGGTCACCTGGGACCAGTGGCACGATGCCGGCAAGAAACTGAAGGCGGCGGGCCACCCGATCGGGCAGACGCTGGGCCACACCTTTGGCGATGCGCCCGGCTTCTGGTACCCCTATCTGTGGTCTTGGGGCGGCAAAGAGGTCGAGGCCGACGGCAAAACAGTCGCTCTCGATAGTAAAGAGACCGTCGAGTCGGTCAAATTCGCCGTCGCCTTTTGGAATGATTGCTGCGATCCGGGTGGGTTGGCCTGGGACGACAGCAGCAACAATCGCGCGTTCTTATCAGGCACGATAGCGGCCACCAACAACGGCGCTTCGATCTATCTCGAAGCCAAAAAGAAGCCGGACATGTACCTGACCGACAAAGGTACGCCGATGAAGGACGATATTTCGCACGCGCCGCTCGGCACCGGCGCAGGTGGCCATTTCAACCTGCCTGGGCCGTTTATCGACATGGTCATGGGTTATTCTTCAAACCAGAAGGCCGCGAAGGAGTTTCTGCGCTGGGTTCACACAAAACCGGTCTTCGAGCAATGGTTCACCTCGCAGCAGGGCTACACTGACGGCGCCACGAAGGTTTGGGAGAACGATCCGGTGTGGAACATCGACCCAGTGATGGAGCCGTTCAAACATCTGCCGGGCGCCGGTCGGCTCGCCGGCTATGCCGGGCCGCCAAGCCAGAAAGCCGCCGAGGTCCAGACCAAGTACATTATCGTCGACATGTACGCCAAAGCTGTCCAGGGCATGAAGCCCGAGGACGCGGTCAAATGGGCGACCGGCGAGATCTCTAAAGTTTACGGCTGATCGGGCTCGACCGCCGCGGAGGCTCTTTCGATGACCTTTACCACTGTCGCTGCGCCTCGCGCCTATGTCGGCACGCCACGACGCGGACCCGTCACGCGGTTGCTTGAAGACGAGCGTTGGCTGGCAATGCTGCTGCTTCTGCCGACCGTGGTGCTGCTCGGCTTGTTTATCGCGTACCCGTTTGTCAAAGGGATCGAGCTGTCGGTGACCGACACTAAGGTCGGCGTACCGGGACATTTCGTCGGTTTGCAAAATTTCCGCGACATTTGGAACGACAGCATTTTTCGCATCGCCGTGTGGAACACCTGCCTCTACACGGCGGTTGCCACGGTTTTCAAACTCGCTCTCGGCTTGTGGTTGGCGGTATTGCTCAATAACAATTTCAAGGGCAAGGCGTTCACCCGGGCTTTTATTTTATTACCCTTTATTATTCCAACGGTGCTTTCTACTCTGGCCTGGAAATGGATGTTCGATCCCACCTTTAGCGTGATCAATTGGGGGCTGTTCCGGCTCGGACTGATCCATGCCCGCATCAATTGGCTGGGTGATCCAAATTTGGCGTTGATTTCCGTTATCATCGTCAACGTTTGGCGCGGTGTGCCGTTCTTTGCGATCAGCCTGCTCGCCGGACTGCAGACGATCAGCCCCGAATTGCATGAGGCGGCGGCGATCGACGGGGCGCGGGCCTGGCAACGTTTTATTCATGTCACCTGGCCTCTGTTGTTGCCGGTCACTCTGGTAGTCCTGCTGTTTTCGGTGATCCAAACCTTTGCCGATTTTCAGTTGGTCTATGTCTTGACCGGCGGCGGGCCTGCCAATGCCACGCAACTGTTTTCGACTTATGCCTATCAAATCGGCATCGGAACCGGTTTGTTGAGCCAGGGCGCGACGATCTCTTTGGCGGTCTTCCCGGTCCTGCTCTTGGTCGTCATCATCCAGCTATTTTATATCCGCAAGGCGGAGACCCATTGAGCCATGATCGAGGGCGCGCTTTGGCGACGTTGGGTCTTCTTTTACATTCCGCTGACCGCTTTTATCGTCGGGCTGCTGTTTCCGTTTTACTGGATGGTTATTACCACCATTCGGCCGGACAACGAACTCTACCGGCCGTGGAACGCGCCCAATTACGCTCCGTTCTGGACATGGCATCCGACCCTTGAGCACATCACGGATCTGCTAACCCAAACCCTGTTTACGACATGGCTATTGAACACGATGATCATCGCCTTTTCAGCGACGGCGATCTCGCTGTTCTGCGGTCTGCTCGCCGGATACGCGCTGTCGCGTTTAAAGTTTCCATTCGCTGGTGCGCTCGGCACCGGCATCTTTATCACCTATCTGGTGCCCCAAACCCTGCTGTTTATTCCGCTTGCAGACATCATCCGCAATTTCCGCCTTGGCGACTCGCCTTGGGCATTGATCCTGACCTACCCGACCTTTCTGATCCCGTTCTGCACCTGGCTGATGATGGGCTATTTCAAGTCCATCCCCAAAGAGCTCGAAGAATGCGCCCGGATCGACGGCGCGACCCGCTGGAAAGCGATGCTGTACATTATTTTTCCAATGGCCATACCTGGTATAATGTCGGCCGGGATATTTGCGTTCACTTTATCATGGAACGAGTTCATTTATGCGCTAGTCTTTTTATCCTCACCCGACGAAAAGACAGTGCCGGTCGGTGTGACCTCCGAGCTGATCCGCGGCGACGTATTTTATTGGGGTGAACTGATGGCTGGAGCATTACTCGGCTCGATCCCGGTCGCGTTCGTCTATTCGTTCTTTGTCGAGCACTACGTCGCCAGTGTGACCGGTTCGGTCAAAGGCTAAGATTTACGGAAAAGAACCCTATGGCCGAAGTAGCCCTGCAGAACCTCAACAAGAATTTCGACGAAGTCTACGCCGTCCGCGATGTGAACCTGTCGATCCAGGACAAAGAATTCATCGTGCTGGTCGGCCCTTCCGGCTGCGGCAAGACCACGACCCTCCGCATGGTGGCGGGGCTCGAGTCGATTTCTTCGGGCCGCATTCTGATCGACGACAAGGTCATCAACGATCTGGCCCCGATGGATCGCGACATTGCGATGGTGTTTCAGAACTACGCGCTCTACCCGCACATGAGCGTCTACGACAACATGGCGTTTGGCCTTAAGATGCGCAAATTCGACCGCGCCGATATCGCCAAGCGAGTGCGGGAGGCGGCCGAGATCCTCGGTATGCAGGATTTGCTGCAACGCAAGCCGCGGCAGCTCTCCGGCGGTCAGCGCCAGCGCGTGGCGCTCGGCCGAGCAATCGTGCGGCACCCGCAGGTTTTTCTGTTCGACGAGCCGTTGTCAAATCTCGACGCTAAATTGCGGGTGCAGATGCGGGTCGAGTTGAAAAAATTGCACGATCGGCTCGGCACCACTGCGATTTATGTGACCCATGACCAGGTCGAGGCGATGACCTTGGGCGATCGCGTTGTCGTGATGCGGGACGGCCTGGTGCAGCAGGTCGGCGAACCGCTCGAACTCTATAACGAGCCGGCCAACCGCTTTGTCGCCGGGTTCCTAGGTTCGCCAGCGATGAATTTTGCGACCGTCATGGTACGCGAAGCCGACGGCGCGCTATGGGCTGAGGATAATGGCATCCGCATCAAGGTTCCGGGTCAGACCGCGGGGCGTCTGCGCCGTTACGCCGACCAGGAGGTGACGATGGGGATCCGCCCCGAGGATTTGCACGTCGCCACCGAAGCGGATCCGCGCGAACTCGGCTTTGATGCAGCTGTCGAGGTTGTCGAGAAGCTTGGCTCCGAGATCCTGCTCGACGTGGCGGTCGGTCAACACTCGATGGTCGCTTCGGTCGAGCCGAATGTCCGGATCGGGGTGCACGAAAAACTGCGGCTGGCAATGAACCCAGAACGAATGCACTTTTTCGACGCGGCCACAGAAGCCGTGATCTAACAGACGTAAGGAGCACCAGTTTCAGCCTGTTTGAGCCGGCTGCCGCCTTTTTAAAAACCAAAAGCCGCTGGGCAGAGTTTTCGGAGGCTCTGACAAGGCAAAACATAAAGCAAATGATGCCGAGGTCTCGACGAAAGGGAGGATGAGCCCGTGTCAAAAGTGATTGGATTGCTGTGGGTTGTCGGATTTTTCGGTTTGCTGGCAGCGGCGAATGCGCAAACCACAGCGCCTTCGGCCGCCGCAACAGCCTTTGACGGCACATACGCTCTGGTTTCCGCGGCAAGCGTCAACCAAACTTACACGTCGCGAAACGGTCAGATGGGCCAATGCCCCGCCCGGAGGCCGGGACCTCTTCACATCGAGAATGGTAAGGCGCGGTATACGACCGCCACGGGCGACAAGCTCAGAGGAACGGTCGGACCGCAGGGTGAGTTGGCGATGCGAATAATCACGCCGACCAACAGCAGTAACGCCGGCTCTCGGCCAGTCGAGGTAAACCTCAGCGGCGGCGTTGATGCCAGCGGTACGGTGCACGCCCGCCAAATCGGGAATTCGTGCAGCTATGATTATGTCTGGCAAAAACGTAGCTAAAACGCGGCTGCATCACCCCTGGGATTTGGTGATTTGCAAAATTCAATAACTTGCGGCGGGGAGAACGACGCGTGCAAAAGACGCTCGGGTGGTTGTGGATTGTCGGATTTTTGGGCTTGCTTGCATCAGCCGCGAACGCACAAGCGCCAGCGGCTTCGGCGGCCGGTACGGCGTTCGACGGCACCTATGCGTTGGTTTCCGCGGCGCAAGTGAATCAAACTTATACGACGAGAAATGGGCGACTGGCTCAATGCCCGACCCGGAGCGCGGACCCGCTCCATATCGTGAACGGCGTAGCGCGCTACACCACCGCCACGGGCAACAAGCTTAGAGGTACGGTTGGGCCGCAGGGCCAGCTGGCGATGCGAATAATCGCTCCACCCAATAGCGGGGGCAGCTACCGGCCGGTCGAGATAAACCTCAACGGCAGCATAGACGCGAGCGGTACGTTACGAGCACGCCAGATCGGGAATTCCTGCAGCTATAATTTCATCTGGCAGAAACAGTCCAGGTAAATTGGGGGAATATTGATGCAAAACACGACACGACGTCGCTTCTTGCAATTTTCTGGCACCGGGGTGGTCGCAGCAGGTACGGGCGGGCTTGCCGGCATTCTTGCCTCGGGGCGGGCGCCGGCGTATGCGCAAGGCACGACCTTGCATTGGCTCAAATTCGTCGATTTCGTGCCGGTGTCGGACAAGCTGCTGCGCGGCAAGATCTCTGACCAGGCCCAGAAAGACCTCGGCATCAAGCTCGAAGTCGAAACCATCAATGGCGACGGCGTGCAGGCGCGCATCAGTTCGGCGATCCAGTCGAAAACCGGCCCCGACATCATGATGGCGGTCAACAACTGGTCACAGCTCTACGCCGACAGCGTCGTCGATGTCAGCGATATCGCCGAGGAGATCGGTAATGCGCAGGGCGGCTACTACAAAACAGCCCATGACGTCGCCAATGACGGCAAGAAGTGGATCGCGGTGCCGTACACAATCCTCGGCGTGCTGATGACAAATCGAACCTCATGGTTCGATGGAGTTGGCTATGGCCCCGAAAAGTTTCCACAGACTTGGGAGGAATATCGCGCCGCCGGCAAGCTGCTGAAACCAAAAAGCCAGCCTTTCGGCCAGACCCTGGCCCATGCTTTCGGTGATGGCCCCGCCTTCTGGTATCCGTATCTGTGGTCGTGGGGTGGCAAGGAGGTCGAGGCCGATGGCAAAACCGTGGTGCTAAACAGCAAAGAGACTGTTGAGTCGGTCAAATTCGCTGTTCCGTTCTGGAAAGAGTGTTTCGACGAGGGGGCATTGTCTTGGGATGACGCTGGCAATAACCGCGCGTTCCTTGCCAATACGATCAGTTCGACGAGCAACGCCGCTTCGATTTACCTGCTAGCCCGCAGCAAGCCCGATAGCTATCAGAGCGAGAAGGGCACGCCGATTTTCAAGGATATCTTCCACGCGCCGTTGCCTAAAGGCCCCGCCGGCCAAGCCAGCTATCACGTGCCGTTCTCGAATATTATCCCTGCTTATACGCCAAACCAAAAAGCGGCGAAGGACTTCTTACGCTGGTTTCAGTCAAAGGACATTTATGAACAATGGTTTACGTCGCAGCAGGGTTTTTCGACCGGCGCCACCAAGGTGTGGAAAAACGACCCGATGTGGAAGATTGATCCGGTCATGGCGCCGTTCCGCACCGCGGCGGAAAGTGGCCGTTACGCCGGCTATGCCGGGCCTGCTGGACGAGCGGCGGCGGAGGCTATCTCCAAATTCATCATCGTCGATATGTACACCAAGGCGGTCCAAGGCATGGCGCCCGAGGACGCGGTTAAATGGGCGCATGAGGAAATGGTCAAAATCTACAACGGGTAACGCCGCTTTCACGGCCGGTTCGCTCCATGGTGAGGCGCTGAAGGCCGCCGACACAAATCCGGCATCACACCAATGATTCTGACCCCAATTCCGCGCGAGGCGCTCGGGGACGTGCTCGAACGTTTTGCCGCCGGTCTGAGCGAGCCGCGGGCGCGCAGCGTCTTCGCCGAAATCCGCGCGACTTCGCCCGATCGCGCCGAAGGCGAGGATGCCGAGCGGCACCGCCTTGCAGCGTTGGCCCTCGCGCGCAGCTCCGGTATGTCGGTCCATCCGCCGGGAACCGAATGCCGGTTCAATTGGGACGGGGTAGCTCTAAATGGTGCGACCGAGGCTTATGTGATCCTGCACGAAGTCGCCCATTTTGTATTGGCGCCCTCTGAGCGCCGCGGGCTGATTGATTTCGGCCTCGGGCCGGGACCCGACACGCGCGACCGCGCCGCCGCCGAGCGTGACGCGATGTTGCCGTCGCTCCCGCGCGATGAGGACGAGGCGGCGGCTTCGCTGGTGGGTATCGTCTGGGAGGCGCGGCTTGGTCAGCCGGCGCTCGCGTCTTTTCTCGACCAGAACTGGCTTGAGGGTCTCGACCGTTCCGCCGCGGCGCATTTCATCAACGTAGTGGCGCAACTCAACCGGCGGCGGTTGCTTGACCGCAACCCGCACCAAGATCCTTTGGAGAGCGACAGACCTCATTCTATCTCGGACGCGGGGCACACTCGGTAAGATGTCTCGCCGGGACGATCGCGTAGCAGCGCAAGCCAATAAGACAGCGCTCGGCTTCCAACAGGCGCAACAGCTTTTGCGGGCTCATCGCATGGAGGCCCAATGCGCTCAACCCGCCAAAAATCGCGATGTCGTCTCCGCGTGCGATAGCCGATTGCCGCCAGCCGATTGTCGATAACACTCATCTGCCCCTCCTGCGAGCCCGTTGCTGGAACACCGGCCTGGCAGGTAGGTTCCGAGACAGATGTCGCGTCGCGGCGGCAGCTTCTTTTTTGAAGCGGCGAATCCGATTGACGAGGTGGCGCCCCGAGACCGGGCAGCTTATCCGATCGGGATGAAATCGAAATCTTCGGCCGGCACCCCTTCGAAAAACGCCTTGTGCTCGCTCTGTGGAAACGGCCACAGCACCGGGGTGGGCTGCTCGCTGGTGTACCAGTTTTTGCACCCTCCGACCCAGACGGTGCCGGGAAAGGCGGTACCGAGCCGGGCGAGGAATTTCTCGGTCGCGGCAACGGTCGGTGCCACTGCAGCATTGCGGGCGCGGGCCCCGGCGATCAGCCGCATGATGCATGCGATCTCCTGGTCGAGACCCAACGGTACCGGCACGTTGTTCACCGGGGCGAACGGCCCATAGAGCATGAACAAATTGGGAAAGCCGGGCAGGGCGATGCCGCCATAGGAGTAGATCTTTTCCTGCCACGCTCCGTCGATCGTCACGCCGTTGAGCCCGGTCACGTTCATCGGGCGCATATAGGCGTGCGGATCAAAGCCGGTGGCGTAGACCAACACGTCGAGTTCGACGCGGGTGCCGTCCGCCATCACGACGCCGTCCGGCTCGATATGGTCGATGTGGCCCTTGACGATATGCGCATGGGGAAGCTGCACCGCCGCATAATAATTCTTGTCCGATTTCGGGATGCGAGTGCAGCCGAGATTATAGTCAGGGGTCAGTTTCTGCTTTAGCTCGGGATCCTTGATGTAATCGAGATAGGACCGGTACTCGCGCTCCATTGCCTCGCGCTGGGGCCCGGGTTCGAGACGCCATCGATCATTTTCGTTGATGAATTGCCACAACCGGCGCTGCTCGCGGGCATAGCCGCCGGGCAGCCGCAGCTTGAGCCGCTCACTCCAGGTCGAATGCGGGTTCTCACGAATATGGACCCATTGTGCGCGGCGGATGAACTGGGTGACGTCGCACCCGGCCCAGGCCAATGCCTCGGTGATCTGCACGCCGCTGGCACCGCTGCCGATAACGCCCCAGCGCCGGCCCTCATAGGGCACGCTATGGTCCCAGCGCGCCGAGTGGAATGATGGGCCGGCGAAGCTGTCGCGACCGGCGATGTCGGGCAATAAAGGCTTATGCAGAAAGCCGGTGGCGCAGACAAAAACATCGGCTGCGTCGACATTGCCGCTGGCGGTTTTGATGTGCCAGCGACCCCCAGTGAACCGAGCGCCGACGATTTCCTCATTGAAGCGAATAAATTGGTGAGGCCGCGGTCGCCCGCCACCTTCTTAATATAGGCCCAGATTTCGCTGGCGGGAGCGTATTTGCGCGACCAGTCATAGTTGGGTTGGAACGGGAACTCATACTGGCGTGACAGGACGTCGACAAAGAGACCGGGAAAGGTGTTGTCCCGCCAAGTGCCGCCGACCTCGCTGGCCTTTTCATAGACCGTGAAATCGATGCCGGCGCGTTTCAATGTCTCCGCCATGAACAGCCCCGAGACGCCCGCACCGGCAACCACTACCCGAAACTCTCGATCCGCCATCGCGTCTCACCAATCAAAATTCAGAACGAACTAGCTTCATTCCCGCGACTATCACCGTGATTACCATAAAGCTGCTCAATCGGCGAAGCTCGACCGCGCCGCCACGGCCCAGTGTCCGCCATCATCAGTGACGATCCACAGCGAGCGGAACGAGCCAATTACCGAATTATCGGCGCGGTAGCGAGTGAATTGGACGTCGAGATGCACCTTTGTCGGGCCGGCCGCGATAATCCTGCGGAAATCCCATGCGCTGCGATGCCAGTCAGCTCCCGCACGCGTGAGGAAGTCGCCGAGATAGGCGCTGGGCCGCTCCCATACCCGCATGTTGCCGCCGGCCAGCCGGTAGTGCGGAAAATGCAGTGTCTCAAGCAATGCCGGCTCGTCTCCGGCATTCAGCGCCGCCATAAACTGGTCGAGGACCGCGAGCGCCGCGTCGACCGCCGTTTCGTCGGGCTGCGCCTGGGTTTGGTCGATGCCGCTCATCATTCCGCCTCCAGCCGGTTCTCACGGTCAGGTTTCTGCGGGGAGCATCAACCGTTGGCCCGAGCGGGTAGGGGCCAATCCAACCAATTACACACGGCTCCACCCATCACCAGCTCAAGATCGCGACCTCTCAACCACGGCAGTTCTTCGGTGAAGAGGGTCACGCATTGCCGCCAGGAGCATTGCATCCGGGTGATGTCGGTGCCCCAGAACATCCGTTCGGGACCGAACGCATCAAAACAGCGATGCAAATGCGGGTGAAGGCTGCGGAAGGGGTAAGCGTCCTCGGCGTAGCCAGCCTGTCCGGTCGCCTTGACCGCAATGTTCGGGTATTTGGCGAGCGCCAGCAGCTCTGGTTGGAAACGATAGGCCGCCTCGCCCTTGCTGGCGCGAGGGACGCCCATGTGGTCTACGATCAGTTTCAGCCCCGGATGGCGCTCGGCGATTTTACCGACTGTCGGCAGAAACATCGCTGCGCCGAGCGACACCGGGACCTGAGCGCGCTCCGCCGCTGGCCACAGCCAGTCGAGCGTGCCGTCGGTGAACCAGGATTGCGGATGCCGCTCGTTGGTGTAAAAGCGCAGGCCGAGCATGCCCGGCCGCTCCTTCCAATGCGCGACGACGTCAGGGCCGTTCGGGTCGTCGAGATAGAACCAGCCCATGGTGGCAAAGCGGTCGGGGTATTTGCGCACCGCTTCGACCGCCAGCTCGTTTGAGTTCGGGTCCCAGAGGACCGGATGGATCAGCGCCCGGTCGACCCCAGCCTCATCCATGCCCGCGATTGCCTCCGCCGCGGAGTAGGGCTCCTGACGGTGGTGAGCGGAAGGCGTGCCTTTTTCCCAGAGGTGGATCTGTGCATCGACGATAAGCATTGGGTGCTGTCCTCTTCGAGGTTAAAAAACTGCACTTGACTAGCCGGTCTTCCGCCTTGGAACCCGTCCTTCGCTCGGGGTAGATCGTACAGTTCGAGCCAACCCGAGCGATCGCGTTAGCCCGTCCTTTGTTGCATCATGTCGCCTCGGTTCCTTCCGCCTATGATCCATCGTGAAGCACAGGGGGCGCAATGATGAGGACGATCATGATCGGCGGTGGCGTGATGGGCGCCTCGATTGCGTATCGGCTGGCCCAGGCCGGCGCCGCTGTTACGGTGTTGGAAGCCACGCGGATCGGCGGCGGCACCTCCGGCATCAGTTTTGCCTGGACCAACGCGCACAAAAAGCCGCCGAAACCCTATCACGATCTGAATGTCGCTGGCATGAAGGCGCATTTGGCGCTAGCCGACGAGTTCGGCTCGATACCATGGTGGCACGGCGGCGGCAGCCTGGAATGGATGGCCGAACCCGATGGCAGGGCGCAACGTGAAAACGTCGAGCAATTGCAATCCTGGGGCTATGCCGCGGAGTGGATCACGCCGCGCCAAGTGGAGGAATTGGAGCCCGATATCGATCCGGCGACGATCGGCGACGCGCCGGTGGCGTTTTTTCCGGAGGAGGGCTGGCTCGATCCGGTGGTCTACGCGCATGCCATGCTATCTGCGGCACGGCGTCGCTATGGCGCGAAAGTGATCTGCGGCGCCCGCGTCGTAGACCTGATCATGACCGGGGATCGGGTGACGGGCGTTCGGGTCGCCGACGGCATGCAATACGAGGCCGATACCGTGGTTAACTGTGCGGGTCGCTGGACCAATGAGGTGACCCGGGACGCCGGTCTGCACCTGCCGCTCGCACCGACCGTCGGGTTCCTGGTGTTTACTCCGCCTGTCGCCGCCGATTTGAGCCGCGTCGTCCGCACCAGCGTGATTGACGCGCGCCCTGATGGCGCGGGGCGTCTGATGCTGCACTGGAACCCGACCGACGCCAGTTTGAGCTTTGACACAAGGCTGAGCCCGTCGATGCCGGAGGCGCGCGACCTGGTGTGTCGCGCCCGACAGCTGCTGCCCTCGATCGGCGAGGTAGAGCCGGAAGCGGTCCGCATCGCCATCCGGCCGATCCCCGGCGACCATCTATCCGCGATCGGACCGATGCCGCGGACTTCCGGCTATTACATCGCGATCACCCATAGCGGCGTCACCATGTCGCCATTCCTCGGCACCGCAGTGGCCGATGAGATCGTCACTGGGCGTCAACGGGCCGAGCTTGCCGATTTTCGGCCAGCGCGTTTTTTCAATTGACCTGCGGAAGATCGAGCTGTTTTAGCGCCGCGCTGGCGGAGAATGTTTGCATCCGCGGATCGCCCCGATTTTTCGGGGCATCTACGTCTTGACCTCACTACGTCAGAGTAGAAAAGACGTGAGTCGCCAAGTGACGGTCGGCCGATCGCGTCAGATCTTACTCCGCGGCTGCGCGGAGTTCGGCGGGTTCGACTTTGGCGGCGCAGAACTTGAATTCCGGGATTTTGCCAAACGGGTCGAGCTGAGGATTGGTCAGGATGTTTGCGGCGGCCTCGGCATAGCAGAACGGGACGAATACCTGCCCCGGCGCCACCGCGCTGTCGGCGCGCGCCTTCAATTCGATCGTGCCGCGGCGGGTGGTGACGCGCACTGGGTCGCCGGCCGCAATGCCAAGACGGCGCAGTTCGGCGGGCGCCAAGCTCGCGACCGCTTCGGGCTCAATCTCGTCGAGCACGCTGGCTCGCCTCGTCATCGCCCCCGTATGCCAATGCTCCAGCTGCCGTCCGGTTGTCAATACCATCGGGTATTCGGCATCGGGCTCTTCGGCAGGCGGAATTATCGCCGCTGGGACGAGCCTGCCGCGCCCCGAGGCGGTCGGGAAACCTTCGCCAAACACAATTTCGTTGCCGGGCTGATCCGGGGCATCGCACGGATAGGTCACCGAGCTTTCGCGCTCTAGCCGCTCCCAGGTGATGTTGTCGAGCGACGGCATCGCCAGTTTCATCTCGGCGAAGACATCCGCCGGCCCGGCATAGGACCAGTTAAGCCCGATGCGCCGCGCGATTTCCTGGATGATCGACAAATCCTCGCGCGCGTTCCCCGGCAACGGCAATGCGCGGCGGCCCATCTGCACCTGACGGTTGGTGTTGGATACGGTGCCGTTCTTTTCCGGCCAGGCCGAGGCCGGCAACACGACATCGGCGTATTTCGCGGTCTCGGTAATAAACAAATCCTGGACGACGAGGTGTTCGAGCTTGGCCAAGGCCTCGCGTGCGTGGGTGACATCGGGGTCCGACATCGCCGGGTTTTCGCCCATGATGTACATGCCCTTGATCTCGTCGCGATGCACTGCATCCATGATCTCGACGACGGTCAGCCCGCGCTTGTCGTCGAGCGGGGTCTGCCACAAATCCTCGAATTTTTTGCGAATGTCCGGGTCGTCGACCGCTTGGTAATCGGGGTAGACCATCGGGATCAGCCCGGCATCGGAGGCGCCCTGCACGTTGTTCTGGCCGCGCAGCGGGTGCAGCCCGGTACCCGGGCGGCCGACTTGGCCGGTGATCAGGGCCAATGCGATTAGGCAGCGCGCGTTGTCGGTGCCGTGGGTGTGCTGCGAGATGCCCATGCCCCAAAAGATGATTGCGCGCTCCGCGCGGGCATAGGTGCGCGCGGCATGGCGCAACGTGCTGGCGTCGATGCCGCAGATCTCGGCCATCTTCTCCGGCGGATAATCGCGAATATGCTCGCGCAATTTCTCAAAATCCTCGGTGTGCGCCTGCACGTACTGCTGGTCGTAAAGGCCCTCCTCGATAATCGTGTAAAGCATCGCGTTGAGCATCGCGACATCGCGGCCGGGGCTAAAGCGCAGGGTCGCCGTCGCGTGCCGCGTCAGAGTGTGGCCGCGTGGGTCCATGACAAAGATTTGGGCGCCGCGTTTTGCTGCCTGCTTGAAAAAGGTTGCCGCCACCGGATGGTTTTCGGTCGGACGTGCGCCAATCACGATGATTACGTCGGCATCGCCGGCGGCGGTGAACGGTGCGGTAACCGCCCCCGAGCCGATCCCCTCCATCAATGCCGCGACCGATGAGGCGTGACAGAGGCGAGTGCAATGGTCGACATTGTTGCTGCCAAACCCGGTGCGCACCAGCTTTTGGAAAAGATAGGCCTCTTCGTTCGTGCCCTTGGCCGAGCCAAAGCCGGCGAGTGCGCGCTTCCCGTCACGATCGCGAATATTCTTCAATCCTGATGCCGCAACATCGAGCGCCTCTTCCCAGCTCGCTTTGCGGAAGTGGGTATAGGGGTTGGCGGGGTCGATATCGGTGTCGTGTTTCGACACACCCTCCTTGCGGATCAAGGGCTCGGTCAGCCGGTCGGGATGGTGGACATAGTCAAAGCCAAAACGGCCCTTAACGCAGAGCCGGTTGTGGTTGGCGGGACCGTCGCGGCCATCGACCGCAATAATGCGGTCATGCTTGATTTTGTAGGTCAGCTGACAGCCGACGCCACAATAGGGGCACACGCTCTCGACTTCGCGGTCGGGGGCGTTGGCATAAAGACCGTTCGCGTCGACCAGAGTTGCCGGCATCAGCGCGCCGGTCGGGCAGGCCTGCACACATTCGCCACAGGCGACGCAGGTGCTGTTGCCCATCGGGTCGTCGAAATCGAACACGATCTTTTCGTGATAGCCGCGCGCCGCCATCCCGATCACGTCGTTGACCTGGACCTCGCGGCACGCTCGCACACACAGATTGCATTGGATGCAGGCGTCGAGCTGCACCGCCATCGCCGGATGGCTGCGGTCGGGTGCTGGTGCCGCGTGCCGTGGAAACCGGCTGTCCTCAACCCCAAGCCGGTCGGCCCATTGCCAAAACCGCGAATTCGGGTCGTGCGCCGCGGGGCGCGCCGGCTGGTCGCCAACCAGTAATTCGAATACCAGTTTGCGCGAGGCGCGGGCGCGTTCGCTGGCGGATTGCACCTTCATTCCCGGGGTCGGCCGGCGCACGCAGGAGGCGGCGAGCACGCGTTCGCCTTCGATCTCGACCATGCAAGCGCGACAATTGCCGTCGGCGCGATACCCCGGCTGCGGCAGCCAGCAAAGATGCGGTATCTCGGTGCCAAGGCGATCGGCGACCTGCCAGATCGTCTCGCCGGGTGCGGCCTCGACCTCTTCGCTGTCGAGGGTAAAGCGGATCGGATCGGTCATTGACCGTTCTCCAGAGTTTTAGAGAGCCACACCGACGAAAGTCGGGGCCCATTTATCCCTACTCGAACTGCTAGAAAATGGGTCCCGGCCTTCGCCGGGATGGAAATGTGTGGAAAGTGGTTGTCCATTACACGAGTTGCAGGTTTTGGATGAAATCGTTGACCTCGGGCTGGGTCCAGGTATCGCCGTGATGCCAGAAGTCCGACAACGCATCCTTGTTGCGCGATACCCACTCGATCACCTGCGGCGACATTTGGCGCATGACTCGCGCCGGGAGGCTATTGGCGACGACAGCCGGCGCATCGGTGATTGACACGGAGAAACTGGGCTGAGTCCTGCCCGGCTGGAGAAAGTATTTGACCCGCGGACCGTGCGCCCCCATTGCTGTCGAGATGAAGATCGTCCCGGGTATCCCCGTCTGAGCGCTCGTCAGGTTCGCCAACTCGACGACCTCCTCGCGCTGCAACTCCTCCGACAAGGGTATGTCGAGCGGGAGGTCAGCGACCGCTCCGGGCATCACGCGAATTCCTCGCGGAAGTGCTGTAGCACTTGCGTGACCGGGTTCATTGCCGCCTGACCAAGGCCGCAGATCGAGGCGTCGCTCATGACGCGGTTCAATTCGGCCAGCAATTCCTCGTCCCAATGCGGTGCGGTCATTAGTTTGACGGCTTTTTCGGTGCCGGCGCGGCACGGCGTGCATTGACCGCAGCTTTCGTCTTCGAAAAAGCGCAACAAATTGAGCGCCACTGCCCGCATATCGTCCTTGTCCGACAAGACGACCACCGCGCCGGAGCCGGTAAAGCAGCCATATTGTTCGAGCGTGCCGAAATCGAGCGGCAAGTCCGCCATCGACGCCGGCAATATGCCGCCTGAAGCGCCGCCCGGCAGATAGCCTTTGAAGCTGTGGCCTTCGGCCATGCCGCCGCAATATTCATCGATCAGCTGGCGCGCGGTGATGCCCGCTGGGGCGAGCTTGACCCCGGGATCGCGCACCCGTCCCGACACCGAAAAGCTACGCAGCCCTTTGCGACCGTTGCGGCCATGGCTGGTAAACCAGTCGGCACCGTTCTCGACAATGTCGCGCACCCAGTAGAGGGTCTCGATGTTGTTGCACAGGGTCGGGCGGCCGAAGAGTCCAACCTGCGCCGGAAACGGCGGGCGCTGGCGAGGCAGACCGCGCTTGCCCTCGATGCTTTCGAGCATTGCCGATTCTTCGCCGCAGATATAGGCGCCGGCGCCGCGACGCAGATGGATATGAGTCTCGGGCGCGAGCCCCGCCTTTTCGATCGCGGCGATCTCCCGCTCCAGGATCGCCTGGCATTGCGGGTATTCGTCGCGCAGATAGATATAAACGTCAGCTGCCTCGACGACCCAGGCGGCGATCAGCATGCCTTCGAGAAAGCGGTGCGGATCGGTTTCGAGAAAATAGCGGTCCTTGAAAGTGCCGGGCTCGCCCTCGTCGCCATTGACCGCCAGTAGCCGCGGACCCGTCTCTTGACGCACTAGCCGCCATTTGCGCCCGGTCGGAAAGCCGGCGCCGCCGAGCCCGCGTAGCCCCGAATGTTCAAGCGCTTCGATGACCCCGTCACGGGTGCGTTCGCCGGCAAGGCAGGCCTGCAGCAGGCGGTAGCCGCCCGCGGCGCGGTAGGCGTCGAGATTGATATAGGCTGGAATTTCTGGGTGGGTGTCACCGGCGCTGACGGCAGCCGCGACCGAAGCGGCGGACGCATGTTCGCGCAGGGCATGGCCGATCGCGACCACAGGGGCGCGATGGCAGCCGCCCATGCACGGTGCGCGCACGACCCGGACACCATCGCCGAGCCCCGCCTGCAGCTCCCTTAACAAACCCTGCGCGCCGGCGAGTTCGCAGCTGAGGCTGTCGCAGACCCGCACGGTTACCGGCGGCGGTGGTTTCTCGTCGTCCATGACGATGTCGAAATGAGCGTAGAACGAGGCGACCTCGTAGACCTCGACCAGCGCCAGCCGCATCTCTTCGGCTAGCGCCGCCAGATGGCGCGCATGTAGGCAGCCGAAATTATCCTGCAGCAGATGCAGATGCTCGATCAGCAGGTCGCGCCGGCGCTCGCGGTCAGCGAGCAATGCTTGAACTTCGTCCAAAGCTGCCGGATCGACCTGGCGGCCTTTGGGATGATCGAGACCGCGCCGCCTGCCCGAGCCCGGGTGGATGCGGCGGTCGTGTGTCGACTGCGAACGCATTTTGCTGATCCGGTTACCTTGTAGGGTGGGTTTCGCGGAGGCTACCCGCCTTGACGGCGCGATGGGCTTCGCAGCGCTTAGCCAATCCTACAACGAGAACGCACGAACTAGACCGCTTTCTCCTCGCGCAATTTAGCGATCTCCTCCTTGCCGTAGCCGAGCCAGCCTAGGACTTCGTCGGTGTGCTCGCCCAACAACGGCGAGCGCTTTACCTCGATCGGCGAGTTTGAAAGGTTGATCGGTGAGCCAACCTGTACATAGCGGCCGCGGGTCGGGTGATCGACTTCGACCAGGTAGCCGCGCTCGTAGAGCGACTTGTCCTCGTAGATATCCTTCATCGACAGGATCGGGCCGCACGGGACGTCGACCTCGTTCAAGGTTGCCATGACCTCGAATTTGGTCTTGGTCATCGTCCACTTTTCGATGATCGAGAAGCATTCGGGGATCTTCGGCAACCGCGCCTGCGGGGTCGCGTATTCGGGATCGTCGATCAGCTCGGGGCGGCCGGCGAGCTTCATCAGCGGCTCCCAGCAGGTCGGCTGGATGATTACATAGACCCAGTCGTTGGGGCCGCCCGGCGCGCAACGCAACGCCGCACCTGGCTGCCCGCCGCCCGAGGCGTTGCCGGCGCGCGGCACCTCGTCGCCAAATTCCTTGTTGGGATATTCCGGCAACGGCCCCTTCATTATGCGCTGCTGGTCGCGCATCTTGACCCGGCACAGATTGAGCACCGCGTCGGTCATCGCGACCTCGACGCGCTGACCCTTGCCGGTGCGCTCGCGCTGGAACAGGGCGGCCAAAATGCCGGCTACGGTGTGCACGCCGGTGCCGCTGTCGCCGATCTGCGCCCCGGTCACGGTCGGCGGGCCGTCGTCCCAGCCCGTGGTGCTGGCCGAGCCGCCCATACATTGCGCGACGTTCTCATAGGCCTTGCAATCGGCATAGGGGCCCGGGCCAAAGCCCTTGATCGAGGCATAGATGACGCGCGGGTTCAATTCCTGGAAGCGCTCCCAGGTGAAACCTTGGCGGTCGAGCACGCCGGGCCCGAAATTTTCGAGGATTACGTCGCAGCGGCGGACCAGGTCTTCGATGATCTTGCGGCCGCCCGGCGCCTTCAGATTGACGGTGATGCTGCGTTTGTTCGAATTCAGCATCGTGAAGTAAAGGCTGTCGGCGCCCTTGACGTCCTCCAATTGGCCGCGGGTGATGTCGCCGCGCCCCGGCATCTCGATCTTGATCACATCGGCGCCCATCCACGCCAATAGCTGGGTCGCGGTCGGGCCCGCCTGGACATGGCCGAAATCGAGAACGCGTACACCTTCCAGCGCTTTGCTCATTCATTGCCTCCAACGGTCGTCGCAGCACCCCTGATCAAGCTTCACTTATTGGTCCCCCGGTGCATCGGCCCTCGCCGAAATTCCTGCTTCCTCGCGCCTCTGGTCGAGAAAATCGCCGTGTCGCTCGACATGCGCGGCGAGCCCCAGCGTGTGCTCCCGCGCCCGCCGCTCGGCGAGTTCGGGGTCGCGCCGCTCAATCGCATCGATGATCCCGAGATGATCGACAATCGAGCGGGCCGCCCGATTTTCTTGATGGATTGTGATCTTGCGGATTGCACGCATATGGATGAACAGATTTTCGGTCATCTCAGCGAGCAGGGCGCAGCCGCTCATTTTGATAATCGCCTGGTGAAAGGCGATGTTCGCATCCGAATATTCGTCGAGCTGTTCACCGCAAGCCAATTCCTGATAGGCGCCAGCCCCGAAATCAGCCATCAGTCCGCGCAAAGCGGCGATTTCCGCGTCGGTCGCGCGCTCGGCGGCGAGCCGCGCCGCCATGCTTTCGAGCGCCGCCATGACCGTGATCATCTCAACGATCTCGCGCTTTGACTTGCGCACGACATAGATGCCACGCCGCGGACGGGTACGGACAAAGCCCTCCTGCTCGAGCAGCGTCATCGCCTCGCGGATCGGCGTGCGGCTGACCCCGAGCCCGTCGGAAAGCCGGCGCTCGTCGAGCCGGATCTCGTTTGGATGGCCGTAGATGTCCATCGCGGTGATCGCCCGTTTCAGCGCAGCATAGGCTTCCTTGCGAAAGCTGGTGCTGGTGTCCAGCCGCGGCACGTCGAGCATCGGGCTGGAGCGGGGGTCGACCTCGGACATAAATAAAGTATATGGTATACCAGGGGGCGTTGCAAGACGCGGCGGCGATCAAAATCATTGGGAAGAAGCGGCATAATAGTAGCCCGAGCACGAACTCCGCCCCGAGCCATCGCTCGTCGAGCCGCTTGGGTTTGGATGTATGATTGACTAAATTCGCACGTTCCGGCAGATGGAGGACGACATGAGGCGTATCGAGTTTGTGTCAATTCCGGTATTTCTCGGATTTGCATTGGCCGCTACTTGCGCCCTTGCCGAACAAAACACGTTTGAAAAGCAGTTAGTTGGAACGTGGACCTTGGTGTCGACCAGCAACACGAACAGCGCAGGGACGCAGGTTGAGCCGTTTGGTCCGCATCCCTTGGGCGCATACATGTTCGATTCTAACGGCCACATCATGCAGGTGATTGTACCCGGCGAACCGGGCACAAGTAAAAACGTCGTCGCCACCTATGGAACATATTCGGTCACCGACGAGGGCAAGACCCTAATCGTTCACCTGCTCGCCGCTGGCAACCCAAGCATCAACGGCACGGATTCAAAACGCGAGATCGTCTCTTTGACCAAGGACGAATTAAAAATCCACAATTTAGCCACCAAACAGGCGGCCGGAGGTGGTACCGCAGAGTCGGTTTGGAAACGCGCCGAGTAGACCGGCACAACAAGACGTGGGGGGTAACCCGCCCCTCGTGTGACACGCCGAAGGCGGGTTTTGCTGCGCTCCACCCGCCCTTTGAACTTTGCGCGGGGCGCTTTACTCGGCAGCGGCGGCTAGGTTCGGGGTCGGCACCAACGGCAAGCCGGGGTGACCAGTCAGGCGCCGGCCTTCCTCCCACATTTCGAGCGCTTGCTTCCTCATCACCGGAAACACGGACGCAATCTTTTCCGCGTCGAGATCGGCCGCGATCCCGGGATAGCCGGCTCGCTCGATCATCGCCCGTAACTTACCCGTCTCGAACTGTTCGAGAGTCCACGCGAGCGGGTCTTCGACCAAGGTCCGGTCCCAATAGATGCGATGGTTCTTGTTGCGCGGGCCATAGTGATAATGCGCGCCGTTCCAGAAATGGTCGAACGCCAGGAGCTCGGTCTCCTCCGTGTAGTGCTTGCCCGGCGTGCCGCCGATATCGGCCAGGACATGGATCGCGAGGCCGCCATCGCCCATCGGCAGACGCCGCATCTCGAGCCCGAACCGGATGTTGCCGGCTTCGAAAATGTGCGTGCCGCGGTTGTGTTTGACAGTGTTCCGCTTGGTCGCATAGAGCTGGCGGGCGCAAGCTTCCAGATCGGGCAGGATATCCCGCACCTCCGACATCTCGACCGACTTGGCGATCTGCGGATAGCCGGAACGCTCCAGCATTTTCGGCAGCTTGGTCCCGAGCGTCTTGATGGTCCAGCCGATCGGGTTCCCATCCGTGATCGGGTCCATCCGATACAGGTTTGTCAGCGCGGCGCCACCCAGCATCTCCGGCCCAGCAACCTTCAGATCGGGATTTTCCGGCCCGTACTCATAGCTTTTTTCAATGTCGAAACAGTTGAAACGCAACAGGGTCGTCGGCTTTCCGGCAACATCCGCCATCACGTCGATCGAGACGCCCTGATCGGCATGGTCCTGGATGTTGCCGTCCCACAATTCATGCCGGACGACAAACGCCAGCGGACCCGCCGTAAACTTCCGTGATGCTTCTGCCATATCGCACTCCATTCTTGGTTGATGAGAGTGTAAGGAACTCGGTCGATTATTACACACTTTATAACCGCGCTAAAACGCAAACATCGCGGTATCCGGCGCCAGCCCGAACAGGACTCGGCCGATCGTCTCGTAATGCGCCTGCCGACCCTGGGCCTGCTGTGTGGCGGTATGCATGTCGCGGAAGCGCCGCTCGAACGGGCGGTCGTCGAAAATCGCGGTCGCACCCGCGCTATGGTAGAGCGTGTTGACGACCTCGCGCGCCTGGTGAATTGCCCAGGTCGAGGCGAGGCGGATCATCGTGTTTTGCTCCAGGTTCAGCTCGCCGGTTTCGCCGACCGCTTCCCAAATCTCGCCGAGGTCGCTTAGCAGGAAGGCGCGGGCCGATCGCAACCGAGCCTCGGCCTGCGCCAGCTGCGACTGGATAACCTGGTTTTCGCATAGCTGCTGGCGGGCGCCGCGCGGCGTCTTTTCCTTCGCGAGTTCGGAAAAGTCGGCGATCATGCCGCGCCCTATGCCGAGCGCCACTGCGGCCACGCCCGAGGCGTAAAGATTACTTGTGCTGAAGCGGTACAGCGGGCCCGGCTCACGCGGCGTGTTGCTGGGGTCGCGCAGGACAGTGTATTGCTCGGGGATAAAGAGATCGGTCACCGCGTAGCGGTCGCTGCCGGTGCCGCGCAGACCGACGACACGCCAGATATCGGTCATTGTCGCCCGGCTCTTTGGAAACAGCAGAGTGCGCAGAATTTCGCCGCCATCCGGGCGGCAAAGTGACTCGCCATCAGGACCGCGCATCATGACATGGGCGCCGAGCCAGCTCGCATGATGGCTGCCGCTGGCAAAGTTCCAGGCGCCGGTGAGGCGGTACCCGCCGGAAACGACGCGCAGCTCGGCCGGGCCGACCGGTCCCCAGGCGACGATGCCCTCCGGCGGTCCAAAAATTTCCTGCGCGATTTCAGGATCGAGAAAGGCCGCGACCATCGAGCAGCCATTCGCTTGCTCGACACACCAGCCGGTACTGGCGTCGTGGCTGGCGATCTGCTCGATCACTTTGACATACGTCACCGGGTCGAGTTCGGCTCCGCCGAGCGCACGCGGCTGCAGCAGTCTGAACAGCCCGTTATCGATCAATGCCGAGACGATCGAAGCCGGTAATTCACGATTTCGCTCGATCTCGTCCGCTGCGGCGGCGAGTGCCGGCCCGAGCGAGCGGGCACGCGCGACGTAATCCGGGCCATTCTGCAAAAGCTCGCTCATTTTCTTGATCTCCTCTTTGTGTCCGCGCTCGTGGCCCGACCAGGCATTCAACCAAACGGCACGCGGCCTGCCCTTGATCTGGATCAAAGACCGGGCGCGGCGCGCTGACGGACAGGTCATCGACTTCGGGGCATCAAGAGGGGCGAAGCGGCGTGGATTGATTGCGGCCGGGCGCCGGCGCAAGCTGTCGTCGATTTGGAAAGGGAGGACGGGCATCACGCTCCTGCGCAGCTTTCTGTTCGCACCGGGGAACCACGCGCGCCGCGTCGAAAAGGCGCTGACGCTCGACGCCGATGCGGTAATCCTCGATCTGGAGGACGCGGTGGCCGTCGCCGAAAAGCCGGCGACCCGCGCCGCGATTGTCGCAGCACTGAGGCAGCCGCGGCAGGGAGCGCTCTTTGTGCGGGTGAATGCGAGCGACACCGAATTTTGCTACGGCGATCTGACCGCGGTCGTCCGCGTCGGACTCGATGGGATCATCCTGCCCAAGGTGGAAAATGCCGCCGGGCTCGCGTCGGTCGAGTGGCTGCTGACCCAACTCGAACGCGAGCACGGGCTCGGAGCGCGGGCCATCGATCTGATCCCGATCATCGAAGCCGCACGTGGTCTTGCCGGCATCGATGCGATTCTCGCGGCCAGCACCCGCGTCAAGCGCGTCGCTTTCGGTGCCGGCGACTTCACCCGCGACGTCGACATGATTTGGTCGCGGGATGAGACCGAGCTCGGCTACGCCCGCGCGAAGATCGTGACGGCATCGCGCGCCGCCGGTCTCGAAGCGCCGCTCGATACGGTTTGGGTCGATCTCGGCGACGAGGAGGGGCTGGAAGCGTCCGCGCGCACCGCGCTCGGGCTCGGGTTTCAAGGCAAGATGTGCGTCCACCCGAACCAGATCGCGATCGTCAACCGCGTCTTTACGCCGAGCGATAATGAAGTCGCGTTTGCCGAACGCGTGGTGGCCGCGTTCGCCCGAGCTGAGGCTGAAGGAAGTGCGGCTTTTCAGCTCGATGGCAAGTTCGTCGATTACCCGATCGTTTACCGCGCGCAACGGGTGCTGCGACGAATCGCGGCCATCCGCGCACGGGAACGTTGAACATGTCGGATGAAAAATCACTGGGGCGCCGCGGGGCGCTCGACGGTGTCACCGTCCTCGATTTGTGCAGCTATCTTGCAGGACCCTACGGGTGCACCTTGCTCGCGGATCTCGGCGCCAGGGTGATCAAGATCGAGTCGCCCCAGGGCGACATGCTGCGCCAGTTTCCGTCGAGCCTCGACGGCGAGAGCCGGTTCTTTCTCGGGACCAATCGCGGCAAAAAGGCGATTTCCCTCGATCTCAAGGACCCCAACGGTCTCGCGATCCTCCATCGTATGGTTGAGAATGCCGACGTCCTGGTCGAGAATTTCCGGCCCTCGGTGCCGGCCCGACTCGGCATCGATTATCCGCGGCTCAGGGGCATTAATCCGCGGCTCGTCTATTGCGGGCTCACCGGCTATGGCGACCGCGGCCCACTCAGCGAAAAGGGTGGGTTTGACCAGGTCCTGCAGAGCCTTTCCGGCATGGCGGTATTTCAGGGCAGTGGCGCCGACAAGCCGCAATTGGTGTTGGGATCGGTGCTCGACTATTTCGCCTCGGCATTGCTGGCCTACGGCGTTGCCGCGGCTCTGTTCGATCGCGAGCGGCGCGGCGTCGGCCAGTATCTGAGCCTATCGTTGTTGCGCAGCGCTTTGACGATCCAGGCCGGGCGTTTTGTCTGGGCCGAGGGTGAGGGCCGCGATGTCGCGCGCGACTCCGGCGCCGGCGGGCTTACCGGGATCCACCAGACAAAGGACGGCGCGCTCTACATATCGGTGCATTCGAACCATTTCTTCGCGGCACTGTGCGAGCTGATCGGCCGTCCGGAACTCGCTCAGGACCCGCGCTGTGCTTCGATGCGCAGCCGGGCCGCACATGCCGCCGAACTGCTGCCGGAGTTGCGCTCGGCGCTCGCCGCACGCACCGCGAGGGAGTGGGAGGAGCTTTTCGGCGAACGGGTCCCCTGCGCTGCGGTGCGGCCGATCGAGGACATGTTCGATCACCCGCAGGTCCTGGCGGAGGAGTTGGTCGGCACGCTCGATCATCCTGTCGTCGGGCGTTATCGCACGATGACAAAGCCGATCAAATTCGCCGACACCCCAGGCCCCGCGCCGACGGCCTCACCGACCTTCGGCCAGCACAGCGACGAAATCCTCGAGACTTACGGCTATTCCGCGGACGAGATCGCGGCGTTGCGCGAGCGCGGCGTCGTCCGCTGAGCGTAGTTGAGGCCGCGCTCGTGCCTGGCCGTTGCTATTCGGCGGCGCGGCAGGCGCGGACGTAATCGCCGGCCAGGATCGTCGAATTTTAACTTTGTTGTCGAAGTGTGACCCAGTTCACACTTCGGGCGGCCGACAAAGTGATTGAGGCGCTGTCGTACATTCGAGATCAGCTCCCGATCGAGGACCTTGCGCCATGACTGGAATATACCGACCGGTAAAACGTTTCCCGTTGGACGAATGTCACATGAACATGTCGGGAACTTGGTTAACAACGCCGCACAAATTTTCTGCTTACTCCCATCGGCAACGCGGCGCTCGACTACGCGGGGATAGGCGCGGAATAGATTCCTTAACAATCGTGAAAGGATGGGCCCCTACCTCCGGTGTGGCACGGGCTGCATCGGCTGATTAACTGCCAGCTGCAAATGACCCCAGTAGTAGACCTCGTTATCCCGTCGGTTGGTGTAGAAAACCGTTTCAGCGCGGTCGTTATCACGTTGATGCTCGGATAACGATATGTTAACTACCTGGAGTAATGATTAACCACGACGCCGCTGTCAGCGGTTGCCGACAGATCCCTTGGAGGCCTTAATGCGCGTTCTTCTGGTCGAGGATGACACTGCCACTTCTGCCAGCATTAAGATGATGCTGCGAAAGGAAAACTTCATCTGCGACACCACCGACCTCGGTGAAGACGGGCTGGAGATCGGCAAGATCTATGACTACGACATCATCCTGCTCGATCTAATGCTTCCGGATATTGACGGGTATGAGGTGTTGCGGCGGTTGCGCGCAGCGCGGGTACGTACGCCAATTTTGATCCTTTCCGGTCTTGCCGAACTCGATCACAAGATCAAAGGCCTGGGGTTCGGCGCAGACGACTTCCTGACAAAGCCATTTGATCGCCGTGAATTGGTCGCCCGTATTCATGCAATCGTTCGGCGCTCCAAGGGACATGCTGAATTGGTCATCCGCACCGGCAAGCTCGTTGTCAATCTCGACGCTCGCATTGTCGAGGTCGAGGGCCGGCCATTGCATCTGACCGGGAAGGAATATGGGATCCTCGAACTTCTTAGCTTGCGAAAGGGTACCACCCTAACCAAGGAGATGTTCCTCAATCACCTCTATGGTGGGATGGACGAACCGGAACTGAAAATCATCGACGTATTCGTCTGCAAGCTGCGCAAGAAGCTGGCTCAGGCCACCGGTGGCAAGCACTATATCGATACCGTCTGGGGACGCGGTTATGTTCTGCGCGACCCGCCCGACGGAACTGCGGCCTCGGTGCAAGCAATCGGTGCGGGCGACCATGGCCCGCAGCATGGCAGCGCGGCAGCCTAGGACTTGGGAACCGTCGTTAGAGAAAGCCGTCCAGGTGCGGGCACCTCGGTAACGAGGCGCCAGCCCAGGGCTCTCGCAAGCAGGCCGGTGAAAAATCCATGGACGGTTCGCGGGCCCAGCTCTTCGATCGGTGTGGCGAGGCTCAGCGCGTCAGATTGCTCGCGGGGTAGGGAAGTGCCATCGCCCGCAGCTTCAAGCCGGAGCTCCGAACCCGAACCCGCTAAATCCAGCGTAAGACATCCACCGCGGTTGAGTGCTTCCGCCCCGCAAATCAGCAAATTGCAGCCGAGTTTTTGTCGGGGAAGCGGGAGACGGGAGATGGCCGCGGCATAGTTGCATACGATCCGCGACCCCAAAAAATACCCGGCGGCGAGTTCGGATACCGGCATTCCCGACCAGCTGCCGCCCGAAAAGCCGTAGGCAAAGCGGTAGAATTGCAGACGGTTGCTGGCGCGCCGAGTGCTTTCGGCAACGAGCGCCAATGTCTCCCGATCAAGCTCCGAAGCCGGTTCGCAGAGGAAATCGACCCCGTTCGCGAGCGCTGTTATCGGTCCCGCCAGCTCGTGGCAAAGCCGCGCCGCTAAGAGTTCCGATATCCTGAGTTCGATAGTCGCCATAGTTAATCATGCATAAATCGCGAAGCTGGAGGAACAACATTCGATTTATTCGTCCTATGGGCGATACTTTGCGAAAGGTTAATAAGCAGCGGCGATAGGCGTCGGCGTCAGAGGAGTTTGCGATCCGTCAGAGCGGACTTACCGATTGTAAACCGAGCCTCGCCGCAATCCGGGATCAGGTGATCTGGCCGGCGGCAATCATTGCCGCGGCTGTGGTCAGGTCATCAGGGTTGTTGGCATTGAAGAACGGGTCGACCGGGCGGTCGGAAAACGCTACGGTCTCAAGCTTGTATCGCCCGGTCCATGCGTCGACCTTCCGTACCCCCTCGACGACCACTGCATGCCGTAAATCCTCGCGCAGCCGCACCGGCCAAAGCCCGAATACCGGGTGCGCGCGTCTGCCCGAGGCCGCACAGACGAGGTCCGCGCCTGCCTCTTCCGCGCCCTGAATCAGCCGAGCCACAAGGTCGTACGGCAAGAATGGCGCATCAGTTGCGACACTGGCGACAAACTCGCATCCAGTTCGATTGGCTGCGGTCCAATCAAGCCCGGCCAGCACGCCGGCCAGCGGCCCGGCAAAATCGGGGACGCTGTCGGCCATGACCGGCAGACCAAAACCGGCAAATCGCGTCGGATCGCCATTCGCGTTGATCACCATCGCCCCGACCTGCGGCTGCAACCGAGAGATCACCCGCTCGAGTAGCGAGATGCCACCCAGCATACGCAACGACTTGTCACCGCCGCCCATGCGCCGCGATTGGCCGCCGGCGAGTAGCAGGCCGACGACGTTCACACCTCCTCCTCGGCTCGGCTCGCCTTGCGTGAAAACCGGGGCTGTTCATCCTCCGCCGCCCGCTGATCGGCATCGAATATGATCCGTTCGGCGCCGGCGAGAGCGATGAACCGCCTGCCCTTGGCCCGGCCGATCAGGGTGAGACCGGCTTGGCGCGCAAGATCGACGCCCCAGGCCGTAAATCCGGAACGCGAGATCAGGATCGGGATTCCCATCTGCACCGTTTTGATGACCATTTCCGAGGTCAGCCGGCCCGTCGTGTAGAATATTTTGCCGATCGGCGAGACGTCATTCAGCCGCATGTAGCCGGCAATTTTGTCGATCGCATTGTGTCGGCCGACATCCTCCATGTAGAGCAGCGGCCGATCCTCTTCACACAAGACACAGCCATGGATCGCACCCGCCGCGAGATAAAGGCTTGGCGCGGTGTTGATCTTGCGAGACAACGCATAAAGCCACGAAGTACGCAATACCGCACCGCGGTCGAGGCTGACTTCCTCAAACTTCTCCATCAGATTGCCGAACACCGTGCCCTGGGCGCAGCCCGAAGTCAGCGTCTTCTTGCGCAATTTGTCTTCGAAATCCGTCTCGCAATCGGTGCGGACGACCACGGTTTCGAGTTCGTCATCATAGTCGATGGCAATGACGCGCTCGTCCGCCCGCAGCATGTTCTGGTTCAACAGATAGCCGACCGCGAGGTAATCGGGATGATCGCCGATCGTCATCATCGTGACGATCTCGCGGCCGTTTAGAAACAAAGTCAGCGGCCGCTCCATAACGACCGTGGTTTCTACCGCCTTTCCCTCGTGGTCGATGCCGGCAACAATGCGGGTCAACCGCGGATCGTTGGGCGTAGGACGGACGGTAAACTCTTTCATGATGCAATGATGGGTGAGGGAACCTCCCGGGACAAGTTGTCAAGCTTGATACCGGGTCGAACATCCTCCGACGTTTCGGCCCGGGGTTCCTCCGCGCTGCGGATTATGTAGACGGTGTTGCCCGAGGCGGGAGCTGCTATGGCGGAGCCGACGAATTTGTACGACCGGGATTTTGTCGCTTGGTCAAGACAGCAAGCGGAGGCCCTGCGGGCGGCCGCTTGCGATGACTCAAACCAAGTTATCGATTGGCAGAACCTGGCCGAGGAAATCGAAGATTTGGGTAAGTCGGTAAGGCGGGAGCTGGAAAACCAAATTCGGCGAATAGTTCGACATCTCCTTAAACTCGAGTATTCGCGGAACCGCGCCGTAGCTGGGAGGAATTGATCGTGGACGCCAGGGCAGAGATCGAGGATTTGTTGGAAGAGAGTCCGAGCCTGAGAACGGGTCTGGATCGCAATATTGAGCGGCAGATGCAACGCTTCGCCGATCTGGCGCTACGCGACCTCCGACGATATCAACAGCTCGACCCGGCAACGATAGCGGCGCTGCGAGCCACCTCGTATACCGAAGAGCAGATCCTCAGTGACTGGTTCCCTGAAGATGCGCCGAACGGCGGGCGACCCCGATGACGTGATCGGGGGCGACATTTCCGTGCCGCATGCCTATCTTCAAAATGGAGAGGGAGGCAGTCGCCTCAAAGCGAGCACACATGATCGACCCCTTTGGACGAAAAATTACCTATCTGCGCGTATCGGTCACCGATCGCTGCGACTTCCGTTGTGTCTATTGCATGGCGGAGGAGATGAGTTTTCTGCCAAAAGCCGAGCTGCTGACGCTCGAAGAACTCGATCGCGTGTGTAGCGCTTTCGTACAGCTTGGCGTTAGGAAACTGCGGCTGACTGGCGGCGAGCCGCTGGTGCGGCGCGGTATCATGACGCTGTTCCGCGGACTCGGCCGGCATATCGCCTGTGGCGCCCTCGACGAATTGACCCTTACGACCAATGGCAGCCAACTCGCGCGTTATGCTGGCGAGTTGCGGGAGGCTGGCGTGCGCCGCGTCAATGTCTCGCTCGACACGCTCGATCCCGCGAAGTTTGCTGACATTACCCGGCGCGGGCGGCTCGACGTCGTGCTCGACGGACTGCGCGCGGCAAAAGAAGCCGGGCTCGCCGTTAAGATCAACACGGTGGCGTTGCGCGGCGTAAACGATGACGAGTTTGACGACCTTGTCGCCTGGTGCGGCGATCAGGGCTTTGATCTCGTGTTTATTGAGGTCATGCCGATGGGCGACATCGGCGGTGAGAACCGGTTGGACCAATATCTCCCGTTGTCGATGGTTCGCGCCCGCTTGGAACGGCGCTGGACGCTGGACGAAACCGACTACCGCACCGGCGGACCGGCGCGCTATGCGGTCGTGCGCGAGACCGGGCGGCGGCTCGGTTTTATCACGCCGCTGACCCACAATTTTTGCGAGAGCTGCAATCGGGTGCGGCTGACCTGCACAGGAACGCTCTATATGTGCCTCGGCCAGGAAGACGCCGCCGATTTGCGCACCCCGTTGCGGCAGTCGGAGGGGGATGAATCGCTGATTGCCGCCATCGCCGAAGCGATCAGCCGCAAGCCCAAGGGCCACGATTTCATTATCGACCGTCGCCACAACCGGCCGGCTGTCGCTCGCCACATGAGCGTCACCGGCGGGTGACGGCATCCTCGCCGCGTGCTGGCGCGCCGCTCATCACGGTCGTCGCGGCCGACACCGAGGCCGCCCAACAAGCGCTTGCGGAGCTCAATCGGCTTTATCCCTGTGTCGCGCCCGAGCTTGCCGAGGTCGTGATATCGCTCGGCGGCGACGGTTTTATGCTCGAGACCCTGCATCGCTTTCTGCCGCAAGGCGTGCCGATCTACGGAATGCATCGCGGCAGCGTCGGCTTCTTGATGAACCTTTATCGTCCGGAGGGGCTGTTCGAGCGACTGGCAGAGGCGCAGCCGGTTGTGCTGCACCCGCTCGAAATGGTGGCTCGCAACGAGCATGGCAGCCGCCACCGCGCGCTCGCATTCAACGAAGTCTCGCTGTTGCGCGAAACCCGTCAGGCGGCAAAGCTCAGAATCGTCGTCGACGGTGTCGTCCGCATTGACGAACTGATGGCCGACGGCATCCTGGTCGCGACACCGGTCGGCAGCACCGCCTATAATTTATCCGCGCACGGACCGATTATCCCACTCGGCGCCGGGGTTTTGGCATTGACCCCGATCAGCGCGTTTCGTCCCCGGCGATGGCGCGGCGCGTTGTTGCGGCATGAGGCGCAAGTAAGGATCGACGCGATCGAAACCGAAAAGCGGCCGGTCAGCGCCGTCGCCGACTTTACCGAGGCGCGCGATGTGGTCAGCGTCGAGGTTCACGAAAACCGCGACATCGCGATGACATTGCTGTTCGACCATGAAGCCAACCTCGAGGAACGCGTCTTTAAGGAGCAGTTCGCGACCTGAGCGGTCCCGCGGGCTGTGCCAGGAGTTGGCCGCCGGCCGACCGGATTTTCTCGCCTGCGCTGTTATAAGCAAAGGCGAGAGGATCACAGGATTCCCAGGCCAGGGCCTAGCCGCTTCGGTGAATCCTGTCGAAAGCACGATTTGGCGCATAGCCGTCAGCCCGGTGATTTTAGCGGTGCTGCTGCTCGAGGAGCACGTTGCTCGCCTCTAACGGGAACCAACGTGAAAAATAACTGCTCTTGGTCGAGTTTTGGGTGACAGGACGCATGGGAAGCTTGCTGGTTTTGCGTCCTCGCTTGTCGTAATGTTGCACCCAGTTTCGCCGGCTGGGAGAGGCGTAATGGGAGTGCGTACCGGTAGGCAATATCTCGCGGGCTTGCGCGAACAGGAGCGCGAGGTCTGGCTCGGCGGCGAGCGGGTTCGCGACGTCACCACCGATCCTCGGCTTAAGGGCGGCGCCCGCGCGATCGCCTCGCTCTACGACATGCAGTGCGATCCCGACTTACGCAACCAGATGACCTATGTGTCGCCAAGTTCAGGCGAGCCGGTCGGTCTCTCATTCATCATCCCGCGCACCCGCGAGGACCTCGAGCGACGCAGCGCGATGATGCTGAACTGGGCGCGCGCCACCTGCGGCATGATGGGCCGCTCCCCCGATTTCATGAATGTCACCTACGCCGCCTGGGCCGGCGCGGCCGAATTTTTTGCCAAGGGCCGTCCGGAATTCGGCGAGAACATGGTGCGATACTACGAATACATCCGCGAAAACGACCTGACCCTAACCCATTCACTGATCAATCTGCAGCGCAGCCGCACGCCTACCGGCGTGTTCAACCTTCAGCAAGGGACGGCGCTCGAAGTCGTGCGCGAGACCGATGCCGGCATTGTCGTACGCGGCGCGCGCATTCTCGCGACGCTGGGCCCGCTGGCTGACGAGATCGGGGTCTATTCGCCGCGCATGGGTCGCCACACCGAAAGCCACAGCCCGTTCGCGCTGAGTTTTGCGATCCCGTGCGGCACGCCGGGGCTAAAATTCCTGTGCCGCGACAGCTTTGACCAGGGTCGCTCGCATTTCGACCAGCCACTGGGATCGCGCTTCGAGGAGATGGATTGCATCGTCTTTTTTGACGATGTGACGGTGCCGTGGGAGCGGGTCTTCTTACTGGGCGACGTCGACCGGCTGAACGCAACGGCCCACGCTACCCACTCCTCGGTGCATTCGGCGCATCAGGGAGCGGCAAAAAACCTAGCCAAATGCGAGTTCGTCCTTGGCACCGCGCTGCTGATGACCCAGACCCTCGGCAACGGCCATCTGCCGCAGGTCGAAGAGCGGATCGGCGAATTGATGCTGACGACACAACTGACGCGTGCCTGCATCCGCGCCGCCGAGGCCGACGCCAAGCTCGACGAGTGGGCTGTGATGTGCCCCGATCCGCTGATGGCGGAGAGCCCGCGCAATTTGTTTATGAACGCCTATCCGCGGATGATCGAGATCCTGCAATTGCTGGGGTCGAGCAGCTTTATGCTGACCCCGAGCGAAGCGGATTTTAACGGGCCGTTAAAGGCCGACATCGAGCAGTATCTGGCGACCGACACCACGCCGGCGCGCGATCGGGTCAAGCTGTTCCGGCTCGCCTGGGACCTGGCCGGTAATGCCTTTGGCAGCCGGCAGGTGTTGTACGAGCGCTTTTTTGCCAGTGACCCTCTGACGCGGGCACGGGCACTCGCCTCGATCTATCCAAAACAAGAAGCCATGGATCGCGTTCTCGAATTTCTCGGCCGTGACGACGACAATTTGTAGAGGAGAGGAAGATGAAAAAGCCGATGTATCTGCAACACGTCAATCTGTATGTGCGCGACGCCGAGCGCTCGAAACAGTGGTACGAGGATTTGCTCGGGCTGCACACTTACGAATACCGGCCGGGCTGGGCGGCGTTTATGTCGGCCGACAACGAGCAGTCGCATGAGGTCGCGCTGATGCAATTGGGGCCGGAGGCGCTGTTGCAGCAGAAGGGTCAGGTTGGCCTCAACCACCTCGCCTGGCGGCTCGAATCGCTCGACGATTTGAAGGATTTCTATCACCGCTGCAAAGAAAAGGGACAGGCGATCGAGCACATCTCCGATCACGGCATCTCGCTCGGGATTTATATGCGCGATCCCGACGGCAACGGCGTCGAAGTATTTTACGAGATGCCGCGCGCGGAATGGCCGGTCGATTACCACATCTTTTCGCGCGAAAAGACTGGCCGCGGCCGCTTCCCGGGCCCGTGGGACGCGGAGATCAGGGCCGCGGCTGCGCCGGCGCAGCCGCGGCCGGTCGCCGCGGAGTAACTAGGTTCTTTGAACCCGGTGGCGCTGTCATTCGTCATTCCCGCGAAAGCGGGTATCCAGGAGCCAGCGATCCGAGGCCGAGAGTGAGACCTGGGCACCTGCTTCCGCGGGGGCGACAAGACACAAATTGAGGGAGACGGATGAGCGGCCAATCCGACCAGTTCGCGCGGCTGCTGTTGAAGCAGGAAATCGAGGACTTCCTCTACCACGAGGCGGAACTCCTCGACGAGCGGCGCTACGAAGACTGGCTGGCATTGATCGCCGACGACATCCGCTACTGGATGCCGATGCGGCGCAACGTCAAGGTCGGCGAGCAGCAGCGCGAATTCACCCGCGCCGACCATGACATCAACTGGTTCGACGAGGGCCGCGAGACTCTCGAACGCCGGGTCAAGCAGATCCTGACTGGGATTCACTGGGCGGAGGAGCCGGTCTCGCGCATCACCCACATCGTCTCGAATGTGCAATTGCTCGAAGCCACACCGTCGGTAGCCGACGCCGCCGAGGTCGCGATCAAATGCCGATTTCTGATCTACCGTAACCGGGTCGAGACCGAAACCGACATCCTCGTCGGCAAACGCGAGGACCGGCTGCGCCGCGCCTCTAGCGGTTGGCAAATCTCGCGCCGCAAGATCATCCTCGACCAGAACGTGCTGCTAACCAAAAACCTAACCTTTTTCTTTTAACGTACAGGGCGCAGCGCGTTCTGGTCGGCAGAGCAGAGCCATCGCGCCGGGTACGTCGCCGCCCGACATCGATCCTTTCTTCCGCTCGGCCGTTCAATAGTCGAGATCGGCACTGATCGGAGTCGAAACGGTGAGCCTCTCATCGCCGAGCCGTCATCGTATCCGAGGCCGGGAGAGGAAGGGAACACCATGATCGAGGTGTTGCAAGGCTTTCCGGAGGGCGTCGTTGCGGTCATCGCCAAGGGGCGCGTGACCAGACGGGACTATGAAGACACGCTGATCCCCGCGATCCAGGTGGCGTTTGGCCGCCGTAACAAAGTCCGCGTCTACTACGAGCTCGGGCAGGACTTTGCCGGCATGGACGCCGGTGCTGTTTGGGAGGACTTGCGCGTCGGGCTCGGGCATTTCTCCGGCTGGGAGCGGATCGCTGTCGTCACCGATGTCGATTGGATACGGCTCGCGGTCAACGCCTTCCGTTTTCTGCTTTCCGGCGAAGTTCGCATCTTTCCGACAGCCGAGGCTTCAGAGGCGCGGCGGTGGATTACGGCTGGCCTGAGTTGACGCGGAGCGCCGTCGGCGATCTCGGGGCATTCAGCCTTCGCTACAAGTCGAGTAGCCGGAATATCTCCCGATCGACGTTTCACTATTGCGGGTTCGGAATGCGGCTGGCGCGATCACCTCTAAGCGGCAATAACATCAAGCGAGCAAGAGTGGAGGGCAGCAATGGCGGCCGCAATGGGAACGGGATATCGCGAGGGGCTCGTCGATTTGGCGAAGGGCCAGATCAGCCGCGAGATCTTTGTCGATGACGCGATCTATGCGCAGGAACAGGAGCGTCTGTTTGCTCGCGCTTGGCTGTTTGTCGGCCACGAAAGCCAGATCCCCAACCCTGGCGATTTCTTTGTCTCGGGTATGGGCGAAGAGTTCGGTGATCCTGTGCCGCGACCGCACCAATGAGATCCACGTGTTCCTGAACTCGTGCCGGCATCGCGGTATGAAGGTGTGCCGCTATGACGAGGGCAACACGCCGGTCTTTACCTGCCCTTATCACGGCTGGAGCTATGGCACCGACGGCAAGCTCGCCGGCGTGCCGTATTTCCGCGAGGCCTATCATTCGAAGCTCGACCGCGGCCAATGGGGCCTGGTCGAGGTGGCGCAATTGTGCAATTACAAGGGCGCGATCTTTGCCACCTGGGACGCTGCGGCCCCGTCATTCAGTGAATATCTCGGCGATTTCGCGCGCTATCTCGATCTGACATTGGAAACGTGGGAGGGCGTCGAGAGCGGTGTCGAGGTGCTCGGCGGCGTGCAGAAATGGCTTATCCCATGCAACTGGAAATTCCCGGCCGAGAATTTCTGCGGTGACAGCTATCACAACATTAGCCACCGCTCGGTTGACCTCGCCGGCATCGGGCCGTCGGGCAGCGGGCGCCGCGATATGCGCGAACGCGAAATGGCGCGCCGCCTGCAGGTCTCGTTTTACGAACGCGGCCACCAGACCGGCGTCTACGTGCTTCCGCAGGGCCAGCCGACCCCTCCGGCTTACGCCGATTTACCGGTCGTCTCCGAGTATTTCGCGCATTGCGAGCAACAGCGTCGGCGTAAATACGGCGAATGGGGCCGGGTCATCGGCAGTCCCGGCGAGCTTTTCCCGAACACCGCGCTGCATCCGCGCCAGCCGCGCACGATCGCGGTGTGGCACCCGCGCGGCGCCCACCTGACCGAGTGCTGGCGCTGGTACTTTGTCGATAAAGCTGCCCCGCAGCAGGTCAAGGATTTCCTGCGCGACTACTACATCCGCTATTCCGGTCCGGCCGGCATGACCGAGCAGGACGACATGGAAAACTGGAACTACGCGCATGCCGCGAGCCGCGGCGTTATCGCCCGCCGGTACCCTTATACTTACGAGCAGGGGCAAGGGTTCGAGATCGCCGATTACGAATATCAGGGGCTGCGCCTTCCTGGGACGGTCATGGATATCACCGAGGCCAAATCGAGCGAGCATAATCTGCGCAACCTTTACCGCCGCTGGGCCGAGTTCATGGAAGCCGAGAGCTGGGATGAGCTTGCGACCTGGCGCCGGGCCGCCCCGGGTTTTGTGCGGGCCGCCGAATGAGTGAGATCGTCAATACCCGCGAGCTGGCGCCGGGAATGCAGATCGTGCTAGTCGATGGCGCTGTCGCCGAAATCGTGTCGAACCCGCTCGACGGAGTTTGGGTGTTCGCGCGCTATCTCAGCTCGCCCGCCGACGCCTCGGTCGTCGGCAGCGAAGAGATGATTTTCGCGCAAGACATCGCCGAAGTCCGGCCCTCGGCTTGAGCAAGGCGCCAATGGATGCAGATCGGGTTCAACCTGCCGATTTCAGGTCCGATGTCGGGCCCCGGCTCGGTCGTCCGGATTGCACAAGAGGGGGAGGCGCTCGGCTACGATTATCTGACTTTGACCGACCATATCGTGCTGCCCAATTTGAAGGTGCCGGGGTATCCCTATTCCGAAAGCGGCGAATTCTTTACCGAAGGGCCGGAGCGGCGCTACGACCAGCTGACCGCCGCTGCTTTTGTCGCCGCCAAAACGAGGCACATCCGTCTGGTCCTAGCGGTCATGGTGGTGCCTTACCGGCCGGCGGTGCTCGCGGCCAAGATGCTGGCGACAATCGACGTCTTGTCGGGTGGGCGGCTTGTGGTGGGCGTCGGCGCCGGCTGGCTCGAGGCCGAATTTGATGCGGTCGCGGTGACCCCCTTCGCGGCGCGAGGTGCGGTGACTGACGAATATATCCGCGCCTTTCGCACATTGTGGACCGAGAACGACCCGCTCTACCACGGCGATTGGGTCAATTTCGGTGACGTGCTGTTCGAGCCCAAGCCGGTGCAAAAGCCGCGTCCGCCGATCTGGGTCGGCGGCGAGAGCGGGCCGGCATTGCGCCGCGCCGCGCGCCTCGGCGATGCCTGGTATCCGATCGGCAGCAACAACCGCCACCTGCTCGACACTCTCCCGCGCTATCGCGCTGGTATTGCCCGATTGCGCCGTTTCGCCGAGGAAGCCGGGCGCGATCCGGCCGCCATCGCGCTGACCTATCGCATCAAGCGCTACGGGGAGGCAGTACCGCGCACCGCGTCCGACGGCGAGCGCCGGCTGTTTTCCGGCAGCGACGACGACATAGCCGGCGACTTCTGCGCGCTGCGCGATCTCGGCGTATCCGCCATCGACATCGATTTCGAGCGCCCGCAAGCCGAAGCCTCGCTCGCCGACATGCGCCGCATCAAAGAGACGGTGCTCGCCCGGATATAGCCGGGTAGTTCGTGCGAGCCGCGCTTCAGCCGGCGCCGTTTTGCTTGAACCAGGCCAGCATCTTCGCCCAGCCATCCTTCGCCGCCTCGGGGCGGTAGCTCGGCCGATAGTCGGCGTTGAAGCCGTGCGGCGCGTCGGGATAGACGATTGCATCGCAAGTCTTGCCGGCTTCCTTGCACGCGGCTTGGCGCTTGTCGATCAGCTCCTGCGGGATGTTCTTGTCGGCGCCGCCATAGAGCGCCAGCACCGAACATTTGAGGTCCGGGATCACATCAAGCGGATTTGTCGGCGTCAGCTCGCTATGCGCGCGGGCGACCCCATACCACGCTGCCGCAGCTTTCAGCGCCGGCTGATGCGCGGCATAGAGCCAAGCGATCCGCCCGCCCCAGCAGAACCCAGTTACCGCCAGCTTTGAAGTATCCGCCTTCCCAGTCGATTTTGCGTAGACCACCGTGGCGTCGAGGTCCGACATGACTTGCTCGTCCGGGACTTTGGAGACGATCTTGGCGATGAGCTCCTTGATGTCGCTGATCTCTGCAGGATTTCCCTGACGCGCGTAGAGCTCGGGCGCGATCGCGTAATAGCCTAGCTTGGCCAGGCGCCGGCAGAGGTCTTTGATGTGCTCGTGGACGCCAAAAATCTCCTGGACAACCAGCACAGTGGGAAAGGGGCCGCCCTTGTCGGGCATGGCGCGATAAGCCGGGATCGATCCGTCGGCAACCGAGATTTTGACCTCGCCCGCATCGAGCCCGGTCCTGTCGGTATGGATTGTCTCGGCCGAAACCGGCCGCACCGAGAGTGCAAATCCGGCGATCAGCGAGGTCATAACAAAACCGCGCCGGGTCCAATCAGAGGGCGCCGCCGACGCCCCCAAAGCGTCTTCGAGGATTTCCATGCAAGCCTCCCAGCCCTTTTTTCGGAGGCCCAAAATAGCCGACGCTCGGAGTCAGAGAAACTGCCCTCGCGAATACTCACGCGGGTGTGATTGCCGCGAGGCGACACGCTAGACCGGTCGGCCGACCGATTGCTGATCTGGACGAGACGCGCTGGTTATCGGATGATCGCGAGCCGCCGGCGACGGCTCCGCACGAAATGGCGCCAATTCGAAAAAGGAGAACACAATGATCGACCTCTATTTCTGGCCGACCGGGAACGGCAAAAAGATCATCATCCTTCTCGATGAGTTGGGGCTGCCCTATACGATCAAGCCGATCAACATCGGGCGCGGCGACCAGCTCACCCCCGAGTTTCTAAAGATCTCGCCGAACGGCCGTATGCCGGCGATTGTCGACGACGAGCCGATGGGCGGCGGCGAGCCGATGTCAATCTTCGAATCCGGGGCGATTATGACCTACCTGGCGGAGAAGACGGGACGGTTTATGCCGTCCGATCCTCGTGGCCGCTACGATGTCGCCCAGTGGGTCAGCTGGCAATTGGCCAACCAGGGTCCCAAGTTGGGTGAACAAGGCCATTTTCACCGCGCCCTCGCAGCCGGGAACAACGGCGATCTCTCATACGCGCTCCGCCGCTTTGACAATGAAGCGCATCGCATCTACGGGGTCATGAATTTGGGGTTGCACAACACGCGTTATCTCGCCGCTGGCGAATACACGATCGCCGACATGATCTGCTATCCGTGGGCCTCGAGCTGGGCCAACCGGAAGATCGAAATAGACGAGTTTCCGAATGTCAAACGCTGGCTCGAGGAAATCGGCGAGCGCCCGGCCGTCAAGAAGGCGATGGCGATGGGTCCCGAGTTCCGCGAAGACCCTGCTTCGATCGGCCCCGAGGAACAGGCGCGTCGCAGAAAACTGGTAGGGGACCAGCGGGCGCAGCCGATCCCCGCCGAATGGCTGCGGGTTGCGTAAAACTCGCGCCGAAAGTCTCCGGGCATAGAGAAGCGCCGGCCAACCGCATTTGGTCGCCCAATCCCCTGTCACTTTCCTCTTGAAAGTCACTTGCGCCGACGTTACTTTCGTCATGAAAGTGACAGGGATGTCCGATGCAGCACAAGAGCTACGGCAATATGAAATGCCCGATCGCCCGCAGCCTCGATCGGGTCGGCGAGTGGTGGTCAATCCTGATCCTGCGCGACGCCTTTTACGGTCTGCGGCGGTTCGACGAGTTTCAGAAAAGCCTCGGAGTCGCTCCTAACATCCTGACCCGGCGGCTGAATGCGCTAGTCGAAGCCGGTCTGTTGGAGCGCCGTCGCTACAGCAACCATCCGCCGCGCGACGAGTATGTCCTGACCAAGCGTGGGCGAGATTTCCACCCTATCTTGCTGGCATTGTCCGCCTGGGGTACCCGCCATTTCGCCCCGGAGGGGGCGGCGGTGCAGGTTCTCAATCAACGAACCGGTGCCGTGGCCGAGCCAGTGCTGGTCGATAGCCAAACGGGCCAACCGATCGCCGGCCCCGATTTTTTGCTCGTTCCTGGACCCGGTGCGGATGACGGCGTGCGACAGCGATTATCCGAGCGCGGGCATCGCCCCTTTGCCCAAGGAGGCGACGCATGAGCAGCGAAACCCTCGACCGCGGTGTGACGCGGGAGATTGCGGCCGATGGCCTGCACGGCGCCACGGCCACGCGGCGGCGTTTTCACCTAAATCCCCGCCACGCCATCGCTGCACTCGGTCTGCTCGGCGCCGCGGCAGTTGCCGGGTACGGCTGGAACTGGTGGGAGGCCGGGCGCTTTATCGAAACTACCGACGACGGCTATGTCGGGGGCAACGTAACGACCCTGTCGCCGCATGTCGCCGGCTTTGTTACGAAGATCCTGGTTGGCGACAATCAGCTGGTAAAAGCCGGTCAATTGCTGATCCAGCTTGATGATCGCGACTACAAGGCCAATCTCGCGCATGCCGAGGCGGTGGTGCAGCACCAGACGGCCGCACTCGCCAATCTGCACGCGAAATACGAGCTGCAGCAATCGATGATCGCGGACGCGCAAGCCAAACTCGCGGCCGACCAGGCCGAGGCTGGTTATGCGCGGGTCGATGCCGCCCGCTACCATGCGCTGGCGGTGACGACCTTCGGTTCGTTGCAGAACGACCAGAAGGCGTTTGCCGCAGATCGCAAAGCCGAAGCAATAGTTCGCTCTGGCCAAGCGAGTTTCGACGCCGCAAAGCAGCAACTCTCGGTCATCGATACCGAAATCGCCGAAACCGAGGCGGGCCTGGCCCAGGCACAGGCCGATTTGCGCACGGCTCAGCTTGACCTCAGCTACACCCAAATCCGCGCACCGATCGACGGCTATGTCGGCAATCGCGCCGCGCAAATAGGTGCATATACAACTGTTGGCACGGCGCTGCTGGCGATCATCCCGGCCCACTCGCTATGGGTTGACGCCAACTTCAAGGAAGACGAGCTCGCGCGGATGCAGCCTGGGCAACGGGCCAGTTTTATCGCGGACGTGCTGCCAGGGCACACATTCAACGGCCGGGTGCTGAGCCTCGCTCCCGCAACGGGTGCCATTTTCAGTGTGATTCCGCCGGAAAATGCGACCGGCAACTTTACCAAGATCGTACAGCGCGTCCCGGTGCGAATTGCTATCGACGACGGCGACGGCACTTTGGGGGTGCTTCGCCCCGGGCTGTCGACCACGGTCAGTGTCGACACGCGTTCATCCTCGGAAGCCGCGAAATGATTCCGCCCAGCACACAAACCAACGCGCAGCCATCGCCGCCGAGCATCATTCCGTTCGCGGTGATGTGCGTCGGCATGTTTGTGGCGTTGCTCGACATCCAGATTGTCGCCTCGTCTTTGCAGGACATCGGCGGCGGGCTGTCGGCAGCGCAAGACCAGATCAGCTGGGTGCAGACCGCCTATCTGATCGCCGAGATCATCGTGATCCCGCTGTCCGGCTGGCTGACGCGCGTTTTCTCAACGCGGTGGCTGTTCGCGGCGTCTGCCGCAGGCTTCACCCTCGCCAGCCTGCTGTGCGGGATCGCGTGGAATATTCAGAGCATGATCATCTTTCGCGCATTGCAAGGGCTGCTCGGCGCTTCGATGATCCCGACGGTTTTCACTTCGTCCTTTCATTATTTCCCGGGCCAGCGCCGGGTCTATTCGGCGGCCGTCGTTGGCGCCATTGCGTCGGTGGCCCCGACGCTGGGTCCGGTGATCGGCGGCTGGATTACCGACACACTCGACTGGCGCTGGCTGTTTTATATCAACCTGGCGCCGGGTCTGATCGTCGCGACGACAGTGCCGGTCCTGGTCAAGATTGATCACCCGGATTTGACGCTGCTTAAGGGTGCCGACTACCTCGGTATCGTCCTGCTGGCCCTGGCGCTTGGTAATCTCGAATACGTGCTTGAGGAAGGCTCCCGCTGGAACTGGTTCGAAGATCGGACAATCACCGCCTGCGCCTGGATTGCCGGCATCACTGGCCTCCTGTTTGCCGCGCGCAGCCTGACCTATGCTCAGCCGGTCGTCGATCTGCGGGCGCTCGGCAATCGGAATTTTTCGCTCGGGTGCTTTCTATCCTTTGTCACCGGCGTCGGCATCTTTTCGACAATCTATTTGACGCCGTTGTTTCTCGGCTATGTCCGCGGCTTTAGCGCGTGGCAGACTGGGGTCGCGATCTTTTCGACTGGCGCCGCCTCGCTACTCGGCGTGCCAGTCTATGTGATGCTCGCCCGCAAGATTGACACCCGGTGGCTGATGATGTTTGGGCTGGCGAGCTTTGCCGCCGCGATGTGGTCGTTCAGCTTTATCACCCATGATTGGGGTGGGGACCAGTTGCTGATCCCGCAGGTGCTGCGCGGCTTCCCGCAGGTATTCGCGGTGGCGCCGGCCGTGACCCTCGGCCTTGGCAGCCTGCCGCCCGAGCGGCTCAAATACGCCAGTGGACTCTTTAATATGATGCGCAATCTCGGTGGCGCGGTCGGCATCGCGGTCTGCGGTGCGATCCTCAACAATCGCACCAATTCGCATTTTCTAGATATTGCGACGCATCTGACACCGGCGAACGGAGCAATGGAGCAATTACTGCATCGCCTTGCCGAGCGCTGGGGTGCCGCCCTTGGCGGGCCGGTTGCCGGGCATGCGGCGGCATTGTCGCAGCTTTGGCATCTGGCCTACCGCGAGGCGTCGACCCTCGCCTATGCCGATGCCTTTCGCGCAATCATGGTCGCGTTCGTCATCGCTACCCTGCTGGTACCCCTGCTGCGCAAGGTAACGCCGCCCAAAGCCGCGCCTGCCACAGCGCATTAACGGATCGGGATTTACAAGTGCCTTCGGCTGCGATTGGCAGCTGTTTCAGTGGTAAGCCTTCCCCTCGGTAAGCTCTGCACGCGTCAGGTTTGATCATGGCTGTCAATCTCTGAACATCAGGCAGCGCTACTCATCATAGCTGCGGGCCACCGCCGGTGGAGTAGCAAGAACGGCGTGGGAATTCGCTTGAGCTGATTGAAGCCGCCCAATGCTTCGCACCTGAGGTACGAGGTTGAGCAGCTCAAGCTTCGCCTCGTCCTCGAACTCACCCTGCGTAAGCGCCTGATCGGTATAGGCCACTGCAGTCGAGTCGCGGGAGATCGCGTAGACGATCAACAATAACCGAACACTTGCTACAGCGAGGCCGGCGTGTTTGCGCACCAAGTCAAACACGAAAGCCGGCCAGAACAGCCAAGGATTTGGCCGGGGCAGTCCAGGGCGGCGCTCCGCGGGGTGTTTCAACCGTACAAGTCCACACTGCAGTGGATGCACGTTCTCAATCGGGACAGCGGTCGCAAAGCTCACCAATAGCCGCACTAGGCTGCCGATCGGCAATCCGGTCGCAGCCGCCCGTCTGAGCAGCGTGCGCATGTGGTCGTTCGAATAGTACAGCGACCATGCCTCACGATAGATCGCCTCCCATTCAATTTGACTCATCCTCGGATGCGCAGTGCAGACATGTTCGACGTCGTATTTGTTCAAGTCCGGGTCCATTGCCACGCATTGCCGCCAGAGCTTCTGGTGATCCTCTGAACCCGGCAGCGGTGTGAGGCAGAAGAACTCTAATATGTCGATTGGCAGTTCGCTCTGCATAATGGCGATATCGCGGCGGATCGAGTTCTGGCGTGTCAGCAGGAAACCCTAATATATAGCCGGCGAGTGTGATCACGCCCTGCGCTTTCCAGGCCAGTAACATCTTGCGGTATTCGGAAATCTTGTTCTGGCGTTTTTTTGTCGCCAGAAGCGTGTCGGCGTTGATGCTTTCGAGCCCAATAAATACGCGGGTGACGCCGGCGCGCTTGGCTTTCTCAATAAAGCGCGGGATCTTGTGACAGAGTGTATCGACTTGGATCATCAGGCCGAGCGGGATGCCGTCTTTATCTCGAAGCGAGATCAGGCGATCGAAGATCGACTCCCAGTTTTTGTTGCGGGCGAAATTGTCATCGGTGACGAAAAACTTGTGAATGCCCTGCGACCAGTTGAGCCGCACGAGTTGCTCTACGTCGTCGGCCGAGCGATGGCGCGACTTTCGGCCCTGGACATTGATGATGGTGCAGAACGAACACTGATAGGGGCAGCCCCGGCCGGCATCAAAGCTGGAGGCCGCCCCATAGGTACGCGTGACGTATCCCTTTGGCAAGAACGGAACAGGGGTCTCGGTGATCGATGGAAGCTCGTTCATGAAATCGTAAACCGGTTCCAGACGACCGGTTGCTGCATGCTGCAACAGCAGATCGAGCCGCCCCTCCACCTCGCCCGCGAATACGGCGATGCCCATCTCGCGGCAGGCTTCCAGCCCGAGAGCCTGTCTGTCGATCATCGAGATGACGCCGGAGACATGGAAGCCGCCAATGGCGACCGCGATCCCGGCATTGCGGAACGGGCGCGCAATGTCGAGGGCGCGAGGAAACTGGTTGGACTGAACGCCCACTAAAGCGACAAGGCCAAAGCCGCCGTGTACACGGAACCTTCGCAGCAAACCCGGAACGTCGACACGAGTATTGGTTTCGTCGATCGCTTCGATATCTATCGCGACGTCCGGACCCAGCGCGTCGCCCGCCGCGGAGGCCTCCCCAATGCTGTAAAGCGCGGCAAGCGAATTCGATGGGATGATCGAACGCCACCAACGGATCACGTAGCCGTCATCATCATAATGCGATGGCTTGATCAAGACGAGCTGGAAGCGCCGCGGCGCCTCGGTAACGGCGGCCTCGATGGGGTTTCTGATTTTCATGTCTGCATGATTAGGCTGCTCGGTTCCTAGAGACGAATCAGGATGAAAGCTGCCGCGAACCAGAGATCGGGGCGACCATGAGCTGCGGCCTATCCTTGCTTACGACCGCCGAGCACGCGTTGGGGCGTTGGTTCAGATCAACCGAATGCCGTTCCCGGTCAGCCTCGATACCGCAGAAAATTTGATCAGACAGCGATGGCAGGCGCCGGTTCTGTAACGCCTAGCTGTCGCTCTTGTCTGGGTTCCTTTACTCGGAACCAGGCGACGTAGAGGGCGGGGAGAAACAATAGGGTCAGCAGGGTCGCGACAACCAGGCCGCCGATGATGGCGTAGGCCATCGGTCCCCAGAACACTTCCGATGCGATCGGGATCATGCCGAGCGAGGCCGCAGCAGCGGTCAGTACAATCGGCCGGAAGCGGTGCAAGGTGGCGTCGATCACGGCATCCCAAGGGTGCAAGCCTCTGGCGATATCGGCGTCGATCTGATCGATCAGGATCACCGAATTCCTGATGATCATCCCGCTCAACGCGATGACGCCCAGGATCGCGACAAAGCCCATCGGCGTACCGGTCGGCAACAATGCCAGAACGACGCCAATCAACCCTAATGGCGCCACGCTGAGCACCAGGAACATCTTTTGGAAGCTTTGCAATTGGGTCATCAAAACAATCAGCATCAACAGGATCATGACCGGAAAGACGGCGACGATCGAGTTGAGCCCCTTGGCGCTATCCTCGATCGTGCCGCCGGCTTCGATCGTGTAACCCTCCGGCAATTTCTCCGCCAGTTGGGCAAGCGCCGGCGCCAATTGCCGATTGACCGTCTTTGCCTCGACACCGGGCACGACATCCGCCTGGACGGTGATTGTCGGTAGAAGATTGCGCCGCCAGATCACCGGCTGCTCCAATTCAAACCGGATGCTTGCAACCTGGCTCAGCGGGATCGTCTTTCCGCTGTCCAACGCGACCTGCAAATTTCTGAACGTTTGCAATGAGGCGCGTTGCTGCTCGGGCGCGCGAGCCACAAGGTCGGTCAGATAAATCGAATCGCGAACTTCGGTGACGATCATTCCGGTGGTGACCGCGTTTAACGCCTCGGCGAGCGATTTGGAGCTGACGCCGAGTTGGCGGACCCGGTCCTGATCGACCTGGACCCGCAGGCTCTTCATCGGCTCGTTCCAATCGAAATTGATGAGCTTTGTGTTCGGGTTCTGTCCGATGGTTTGGGCAACAAGAAATGCCGTTTCGCGGGTACCCTGCGGAGTTTGGCCGCTGACGCGGTATTGCAACGGCCAGCCGACCGGCGGTCCCACCTCGAGCGGGGATATCCTGGTGTTGAGATCGGCAAATTCGCTGTCGAGCGCCTTTTGCAGGCGCGCGCGGACGATCTCGCGCTCTTTTAAGCCCTTGGTGACGATGACCGCCTGCGCGAAATAATCGTTGGCGAGCTGCACGTTTAGCGGCAGATAGAAGCGGATGGCGCCCTGCCCGACATAGAAGCTGTAGCGCTCGATATTCGGATCGCCCTTAAGCAATGCCTCGAACTTCTCGACCTGGTGTTCTGTGGCATAGATCGATGCGTCCTGCGGCAGGGTCAGTTCGACGAGCAACTCAGGCCGGTCCGACGCCGGAAAGAATTGCTGCTGGATAAACCCGTAGCCGTAGAGCGAAGCGGCGAAGAGCCCAACGGTCACGGCAATGACGAGCCAGCGGGCCCGCATGCAGAAGACGAGAGCGGCGCGAAACAGCCGCATGAACCGGCCGGGCTCGCCGTGACCGCCGCCGTGCGCTTTCATAGTCTTTGGTAGAATCGCTACCCCAATCACTGGCGCAAACAGGACGGCGACAATCCACGAGGCCAGCAGAGCCACGGCAATGACGGCGAACAGCGTCGAGCAATATTCGCCGGCGCTGCTCTTGGCGAACCCTATCGGCACAAAACCGGCGACCGTAACGAGAGTCCCGGTCAACATCGGAAATGCTGTGGTTACCCATGCGTGCGTCGCCGAATGCTCGCGATCGACGCCCAACTCCAGCTGACTGACCATCATCTCGATTGTGATCATTGCGTCATCGACGAGCAGACCGAGAGAAATGATCAAGGCGCCGAGCGAGATGCGCTGCAGGCTGATGCCTGAAGACTGCATGTAGATAAAGACAATGCCGAGCACGAGTGGGATCGAGCAGGCAACGACCACTCCGGCGCGCAGGCCGAGGCTCAAGAAACTGACGGCGAGGACGATCGCGATCGCTTCCCACAGCGACTTGGTGAAATGCCCGACCGCTTCCTCGACCACCACCGGCTGGTCAGCGACGAGATGCGCGTCGATACCGATCGGCAAAGTCTCAGTAATCTTCTCCATCTTGTGCGCCACGGCCTCGCCAAAGACGAGATTGTTGCCGCCCGGCGCCATCGAGATGGCAAGACCGATCGCCGGCTCGCCATTGAACCGGTACATCGGTTGCGGCGGGTCGGCATAGCCTTGCTTGATGGTCGCGACATCGGAGAGGCGGAAGAACTTGTTATTGGCAAAAAGATTGATGTGCTTCAGATCATTGACAGAGCTGAACGATCCCGAGACGCGGATCGCGAATTTTTCCAGACCGGTCTGGACGACGCCGGAGGGCGTAACAGCGTTTTGCTCTTGTAAACTCGAGATGACCTGGTCGCGACTGACGCCAAGCCCGGCGAGCTGATGGGTATCGAATTCGAGATAGAATTTCTGGTCCTGGGCGCCGATCAGCTGCGCCTTCGCGGCGTTCTTTACGGTCAGGACCTGCGTCCGGATTCTTTCGACATAGTCGCGTAATTCGCGATGGGTGAAACCATCGGCGGTAAAGGCATAGATAATTCCGAAGACGTCGCCAAACTCGTCGTTAAAGTTCGGTCCCAGGATGCCTTGTGGAAGCGTACCTTTTATGTCGGCAACCTTTTTTCGAACTTGATACCAGATATCCGGGATTTCGCTCCTTGGCGTGGTATCGAGAACATTGACATAGATAGTGGATTCACCTGCCTTGGTGGAGCTCTTAAGGTAATAAAGCGACGGCGTTTCCTGAAGTTTCTTTTCGATCCGGTCGGTGATCTGCAGCATCGTGTCGTCGATCGTGGCGCCCGGCCAATATGTCTGTACGATCATCGTCTTGATCGAAAAGGACGGGTCTTCCTCGCGGCCCAGCTCCTTATAGGCGAGCAGGCCAAAGACGACGAACAGGATCATCAGAAACCAGACGAAGGAGCGATGATTGATCGCCCATTCGGAGAGATTGAAACCTTTCATTGGGCGGTGCTCGCCTCTGCGAGCGCGACCTTCTGACCTGGAAGTAATTTCTGCACTCCGGCGGTGACCACGACGTCTCCCTGGGTGAGGCCGTTGGCGACGACGACCTGATCGCCCTGATAGCGCTGCACCGCGATCGGTTTCAGCTGCACGGTGTGGTCTTTGTCCACGAGCCAGACCGCCGCCTTTCCGTCCTTCTGGAAGAGCGCGCTGCCCGGTATTGTGATGCTCTGGCCCTGATTTAGGGTCACGCTGCCGATGACGTTGGCGCCGAGCCGCATCTGCGGCGGTGCGTCGGGCAATGAGACGCGCACGGTATAGGTGCGGGTTTCCGGGTCGGCCTGCGGCGAGACATACCGGACTTTGCCGGATATCTTTATGTCAGGATTGCTGACCAGGCTGACGTCGACGGTCGGGTCCTTTGGTGCGGTCTTGATCGTCCCTTCGGCGATATTGAACTCCGCCTCGCGCTCCCCCGGCTGGGCCAGGCGTACGACCATTTGCCCGGCCCTTAGGAACTCGCCCGGATGCCCCTCGACCGCGGTAATGACACCGTCATGATCCGCCTTCAGATCGGTATAACCCAGATTTTCGGTGGCCTGGATCTGTTTGGCGCGCGCCGAATTGAGCTGCGCCAGAGCGGTCTTGTAGGCTTTTAGCGCGTCATCGTACTCGACCCGAGTGGTGTGGCCGTTCTTTAGCAGCTCCCGCTTGCGGTACTCCTGGGCCTGGCTTCGCGTTACCTCGGCCTGCGCCGCGGCGACATCGGCTTTGGCGACTTCGAGGTCCTGCTTGAATTGCGCCGGGTCAAGCCGCGCCAACAGATCGCCCTTCTTGACCGTCGACCCGACATCAACCGGCCGATCGAGGATCTTGCCGTCGACCCGGAAACCGACATCGGCCTGGTAGCGCGGCTGGATCTCGCCGGTCAGCGACACCTTTTCCCCGGCTTCGCGCGGTTCGACGGTCACGGTGCGCACCGGCCGGATCACTGTTGCCTCGGGCTTTTCCTCTTTTTGGCAGGCCGTCAAAGCCAGACTCAAAGCGAGAGCGGCAACGACAATCGCCTGCGATCCAAAGAGAAACCGTCGAGAGCCCCTCACCACGTCGATCCTATTGATCATCGCCCCACCATAATTGTCTTGTGTCAAAAGCCCGCCACGGTCCACGTCTTTGCCTCGGGTCTAATCTTTTCGCCTTCTCTGCCGTCAGCGAGGAACCGGGATTCCCTCGCGGATTATCGCCGAGAAATTGGGATCGGCATCGGCCCGCACGGCCTTGTCATGGATCTTGGCGAGATCGCGGAGCTTGTCGAACGACACGCTTGTATCGGTGGCGCCGAGATCGTAGGCGTAGTCGGGCAGATACCCGGAGAATAACACGCGGAGGTCCATCGGTACGCCGGGATGGATCACTCGGACCATGTCGAACACTAAATTGGTGCAGTTGGACGTCGCGGTGTTGTAGAAGCGCGGCGTCCGCGCCAGATCATTGGCTGCCGCTACGTACTCGCGCAGCAGCAGTTGTGCGTTCGCAGGTGTCATTCGCAAGCGATAAATCCGCACATCTTCGCCCCGGACGTTGCTGCGCACCCTCACGACATCCCGCTCGTCGGCGGCAACAATCGCCAATTCATATTGCTTAAAGAACCCGGCGATCGAGGAATACCCCTCATGGCTCTCCTTGCGGGTTTCGATCGAAAAGGCAAGCCTGGGACTATCTGCAAATCCAAAGCTGACGATCGTGTGGGCAATCGCCTCGCCGGCCCAGTACGACATGATCAGGTCGACGTCTGTTACGTGCGAAAGGCTATAACTCCTGTCTTCCCATCGCTGATCGAAATCGGTGTCGCTGCGCCAGGTGAAATCGCGCACGTTCTTGACCACAAGGCGATCGCCGTCAATCGTCGCGGTGGCGGTGCGGGCAACATCTGGCGCCCAATTGCGGCCGTTGTTTGGCGTTATCGTTGCCCACCATCCGAGAAAGAGGGCGAAAGCGGCGGCATAAACCGCGAGCGCGAGCCATCTCATGGGCGTCGCGAGGCCGATTACGACACCGAGGGCAAAAAGCAAAATCGCTCCCGCCAAAAGGCCGCGCCAAGGTTCGCCGGCGCGGCACTGGTACCAGACGGCGAACGAACACCAGATGCTGATCAATAAGATGGCGATCACCAGCAGAGCGAAGCCGATCCACCGGGCCAGCTGCCCAAGGATGCTCTGAAGCCCCGCAACATCGCCGGTCGCGTTCACGTTCGCCGTCGGCGCCGCGCCTCGCCCGTCGGAGCGGCGGTGGGTTGGCATTAGCGCCTCTGCCGGCGTTCCGGGGCCGGCGCGGCGTCCGCGATGCGGCTCCCTCCCGGCGGCGCGCCCCGGGTGAGTTCCTCGATCAGAATTCGTCGGACCTCGCGAACCGTCAGCGGGTTGCCTTGGGTCGAGTGTCCAGAGTGTTCGATCACAACCTCGGATTCCACCCCACCGATATGGGCGCTCTTGTATTCCACCACGCCGTCGTCGCGGGTCTCGAGCGGGCCGTCCTGCAGCGTCGGAATGATCGAGTAAGCGTGGATATCGGGCGCAACCGGGATCTTGCGCAGTGCCTCGATCGCTGGGTTGCCGGGCGACATGCCGGTGATGCTGTTGAAGGTCCGGTACTTCAGCGCGTCCCCCGCGTTGGCCAGCACATCGGTGGTTGCGCTGGCGATGGTCAATGGCAGCGTCACCAGCCGCGTGAACAGGCCGACGACCGTCTGACTGGACTGGTAGCTGCCACCATGGGGGGTGGCTATAAAGATCACCGTCTCGATGAAGGGAAGATGATGGACGAACAGCGCCTGCTTCAGCAGCGCCTTCGTTTCCGGCTTCAGGTTCAGCTGGTCAATCGGCTTCTCGCTGATCGCGTCCCAAAGCTTCGTGCCGGAGTTCGATCGAGATCAGCTTGGTTAACAACCCGCCCTGACTGTGGCCGATCACCACCATGCGGCCGAGCGCAGGGTCGGCCTGAACGCCGCCGAGAGATTGGATAGCGTCCTCGAGCGAATGGCGCAGCACGTTGGCGGACACCGGGATCGGATTGCCGGTATTGTAGGTGAAGAACCAGAACTCGTAATGCTCGCGGATTTCCTTATCTTCCAGCAGGTCGTTGACCATGTCGCCCCAGCGGAGCGGGCTGGAGGCAGTGCCATGCACCAGCACCACGGGGATACGCCCGTGGCGATGCGGCTCCAAGGCAAACAGGTGATCGTTGGCTGTGCCGGTTGGGCCGGCCAGCACGTTATTGAGCAGCCCGGACAGTTCCCGGGTCCAACCCTTGCCCTCCACCGCGAACAGGGCCCGCACCGCGGTCTGGTCATATTCCAGCGGCACGGTGTGCCCGTCGATCCTGATATCGGCGGTGTCATAGATGGTGTAGAGCGACAGCCGCGCGGTCATCCTCGACCCGGTGAGTTGCCTGCGCGGATCATCCATCTGCAGCACGGCCGACGTGGGGATACGCAGGTTCGGCGGCAGCACAAGGCCCTTATTGGGTTGCGACGCTGGCGCCAGACCGGCAGCCAGCGGCGCGCCGAGCCCGTCGCTGCGATAGTCGTTCTGGAACCCCTTCACCGTCAGGTTCATCGTTGGCACGAACGAGGTCAGGGTACGGCCGGCAAACTGCAGGTTGGCCTGATTTACGGCCACGTCCACAACGCCGAACGGCACCTCGTATCGACCGCTTTGCAGATTGGCGACGCCCTCGGCGCCCGCCCCGCTGAGCACCTGAGTCAGCGCCAGGTTGTAGAAGTCCTCCGCCTGCGTGAACTGTCCGCTGTACGGGCTTGGCCGGGCGGCGTCGCCGGCAGGGAACAGCACGGCGTAGGCGTAGAGCGCCGAAGCCAGCAGCATCGCCTTCGATTTGGTGCGGCGGCCTTCGTAGTAACTCATTTCCGATAGCGCATAGAGGTCCGGCCAGGGCATGCCGGCGGCAATGGCCTGGGCATGCAGCGCGGCAATGGTCGCGTCGGGCTGCGCATCGAAGTAGTCGAGCAGGGCCGCGCGGCGGAGGACGGTGCGAGTGTCTTCACTGAGCTGATCGCTGGACAGAGCGGTGCGGTTCAGTTCGTCATAGGCCGAACGAAGGTCCACCCGATCGACCTGGACCGGGGCCGCGCAGGCGGCGAGCAACAGCAACAATCCCGCCGAGATGCCGAGCGCGGTGAACCAGCATGCAGGCTGACGCGCATTCGCCGCTCCGCTCCGGTGGCGCGCGAAATCACTCGCTGTCACCGGGCCACCAAATAATTGGGCGAATTCGGCCCAGCCGGCAGCGCGGAAAGCCACGATCATTGATCAGCATGGGAAGTGGGCAAAGATCCAGCCCTTTGTTCGATGGCGCGTGGTTCGCAACCTCCGGAACCGCGTGGCGATTTGCCGGTCATTCTGCTCGAGAGACCAGCGATCATGCAGACCCATCCGCTCGTTCAAACCAATGCTTGAGTAAGCACGCTATGAGCCCAGCCTCACTACCATGCCGTCGGCGCCAAGGCTCAACGCCAATCCTTGGCGCTTCGCACGCAATTTCAGATAGACGCCGTTGGAATTTTGCAGCCACATCTGACCCTTGCCCTGCTCGCCGATAGCAAAGCCCATACGCGCCTGGCCGTATACGCCGTTGAAGTCTGCGAGGCGGTGAAGGTTGTACACTGTGCCGACGGCGTCGATCGTCGAAATCCCGAACCCTCCGATACCCAGCCCGCCCAATTTGAACGGGTAGCTGCGGCCAGCGAAGTACAGTGTCCCGCCGCCGGTGCTACCGCTGCCGATAAATGCGATCTGCACCTGATGGATGCTGACGCTGCCCGACGGACGTGGAGGTGGCCCGCTCTGTGCGAACGCGCCAACCGAGAGGATGCACAGGACCATCAGCCCTGCGGCGAGCTTACCGACAAACTCCTGGCAAGATCTAGCAGACATTGAAAATCTTTCCCAACAATAGGCAAGACTACAAGTTTGTTGAGCGGTGGCGCTCGGCCAGTTCGTAGAACTCTGCCATCATCGCCTTTGGTGTTGTTCATGCACCTGGGCCCAGCGCGGTGTCCAATCGAGGGCGGAGGTGCAAGCCCCCGCCACACGGCCCACACACTCAGCAGCTGGACCCGGCAAGCGACAGCTCGACACGACGATTTTGCGAGCGGCCCTTTGCAGTGTCGTTAGACGCCACCGGATTTGTATCGCCAAAACCCTGTGCGGCAATCAGATCGGGCTTTACACCCTGTGTGAACAAGAACGCCATCACGTTTTCAGCCCGCTTTTGTGACAGGACCTCGTTTGAAGTGATGCCTTTTCGCTGCAGCGCTGCACCAATCGGGGCATTGTCAGTATAGCCACTTACCAAAACCTTGTTCTGCTGCGTCGGTGCCAATTTCGACGCCATGTTGGAAATGATCTGCTTCCCCCGATCGCTCATCTGCCAGTCGCCCGATGGGAATAGCAAGTCACTGTTGACAGTGTATTTGATTGCTCCTTGCAACCGGCAGATTTGTGCTTTATTGGCGGTCGCCTCTGTCGACAAAGTCGAGTTCTGCTGCTGAAGCTGCTGATTCTGCTGCTGAACCTGCTAATATTGCGACTGAAGTTCATCGTATTTGCTCTGCGAGACGCAGGCGGAGAGCAGAACAGGCGCCGCCAGCGAGAACAGCAGGGCACCGCATTTCAGCCTTGTTGATTGATGACCAGGGTTGGCGGAGCCGACCCCCGTGCGAAACATGCGTAATTAGCTATTGCGCCCCGCTCCTATGCTCGAACCATGCGGGCGTCGAGTTAGCGAACCGTCAGTGCGCCGGGAGTAGGTTCAGATAAGCAGATGTCGTTCCCAATTAGCCGTCATTACTTGAGAAGATATGATCGGCCCAAATAGAAACCATTGCGATAGGCGACCGTCGACCAGGCCTATTCTACTCATCATTACTATGCCACTCGTTTAGGTTCTTGATTTACAGCAAGTATCGCAGGCGGCGGCACTGACCCAGCGCGCACGCCGCAAGGAAGCTTTAGGGACAGCTCGGGGTATAGGGCGGGCCGCAAGGAGCGTGATAGTAGGCCGATGTCGCGGCAGCGGCGGTTGCCCCTACGGCAACGCCCGCCGCTACACCATAGGCCGGGCGATAAGCGTTGTAAGCGCCGCCATAGACATTGACCGAAGAAGCATTGACCGTCGCAGAACGTGCGCCGTATGCGCCGCCGTAGCCGGCCGCGCCAACGGCACCGCCGCCGACCCCGACCGCACCCGCGTCGCCGACACCAGCGGCACCGCCGCCAACCCCGACTTGGCCCCTACCGCCGGCGCCCGCACCGCGAAAGCCGCCAGCGCCAGCACCAGCTGCGCCTGCGCCACCCGCACCGGCGCCGGCGCGACCACCACCGAAACCTGCGCCGCCACCACCGCCGCGCCCGCCAAATCCACCGGCGGCGCCACCGCCGCCGCGGCCACCAAATCCGCCGCCGCCACCGGCGAAGCCGCCTCCACCGCCGCCACGGCCGCCCCCGAAGGCGAATGCTTCAGGCACCGACAAGGCCACCACAAACAAAATCACGCAGATTATGACCAACGGTTTCATGGCTCGCTCCCTCCCTATTTTGACGGCTCAGACGCCATGTTGGCCTTTGGCGTCATCTTAACCTGCTGGACTCCGGGGGGCGGGTTAAAGACAAAGTCAGAATCAGGGAACTGGGTGGAGAAATCCCAGTCCGACAGCTCGGCGATAAAGTTTGGGCGTCCTGCAAGCGACCGATAAGTCATAATAACGCGGCGCGGCAATGACCGGTCGTTGTCCTCGAGCCAGAGCTCTACGTCGATGTCGGGCTCCTGGTTAAAGAAAAAATGGATACAGCGAACCCCGTCAATAATCGACGTGCCGACCTGACCGCCAAAAACAAGGCCACTGAGAACCGATTTCGCCGGGTCATCGCTGAGAAAATCGGAAAGGACAAAGTCGACCCCCAAGCGGGTCTCGGCAAAATCGAGCATTTTGTCGATCGAGCCTGTTATCGGAATGCTTGCGTATATCTTATGCTCCGGGTTGAAGGCGACGAGGGTTTTGCCGTCGTAGAATAGGTTGATGTCGACATCGTCGCCGATGATGTTCACCCGTAAGTGGTCCGGACGACGAACCTCAGTTTTTGTGCTGTGGGCGATGTGGAGCAATTCGCCGTTCGGGCCAACATACGCGCGGTACGTATGTGAACGGAACGAGAATTGCGGGGCTTGAAGCGTCTTCCCCATGCGCATGATGGCAGCGCGCGCCTCCGCGCTGATCGCCGGCTGTTGCTGGTTCTGCGCCTGAACCGGCGAGACGAACGCCAGCCAGAGACTGGCAAGACCACCTACGAACAACAACGCAATACTCGTTCTCAGTGATTTTCGGATCGTCATTTCACGTCCCCACTCCGAAAGTTTGCGGTTATCACCGGGGTCCGGCACCATTCGGCGCGCCACCTCGATTCGCTGGCGCGGCGCCGGCGCCGCGTGCCCCAGCCCCACCACCGCGATTCGTCGGTGCCGCGCCGGCCCCGCGCGCGCCGGCTCCGGCTCCGTGATGACCAGCCCCAGCTCCGGCGCCACGAGTAACGCCCGTGCCGCGAGCCCCCGCGCCGGTCCCGGCGGCCGGACTCCCGGCGCAGCCCGCCGGAACGCCCGGCCCGGTGCAAGAGACCGCACCAGCCTCCAACGGATAAAGCGCGAGAGGCAATGCGGCGCAAACTAACACTGGGAAGAGTCTCGCGAGACCCCCCGCAAAGAACGCATTGAGCGCTCTCATTGACTCTTGGATCATCATTCCCGCCCCACTCCAAAAAGTTTGCCATGATTACCGGACCCGGCGGGTCCGCCGCGCCCGCGCGATTAGCTGTCAGCGTGCTGCCGAAGGGTCGGCTAGATTGCGAACCGGGCGCTACTCACGGACTGCAAAATTCGGCTCGTGAACGCAGATTTCGCACTCCAGAGGATTTGTCGCCCCCGCCTCAGCGACTGGAAAAAATGGGCTATTTATACGACTCGGAAGAAACTGGCCTATTGTTGCGGTCTGCGGGTAGCCCCCGACAAAATTTCGCTTCCGAATTGGCGGGTGATCGAAATTGCCTGTCCAAATGACGAAGCCATCGTGACAGTTCGGTTTCGCGAGCGATTGTCGGTGTCCGATTTGAGCGTCTTCGAGTTGGCCCTCTCCAATCGCCATGCCGGGCATGAGCGTATTCGCGTGTTGTTCGATTGGAGGGGAATCGAAGAATGGGAGCCTGGAACCCGCGAGCCGGCGCTTTGGCCAAACTGGCGCGGTGTGGCTCGTCCCATCAAGCGCGCAGCCATCATTCACGAGCGTCGCTGGAATAGGCAGGCCGCCATGCTTGCCGCAATGCTGCGGATAAACAAGGCACAAGTTCGATCTTGGTTGCCCCAGAACTTGCCCGCCGCGTTGATCTGGCTGAAGGAGAAATGATGCTCGAAAGAGCTGACCGAACTCGATCGGTGGCGTTCGAGCTTCTGCGTTCACAATTCGCCGTTACGCGGCCTTCCAGGAGTCCTTACGGCTGCACCTTTGGTGCGATTGATCGTCGCGGAGGGCAGCTCCCCAAAGCATTTGCCATAATCCTTGGCGAAATGGCCGAGGTTAGTGAAACCACAATCAAAGGCGACGCTCGTGACCGACGTGGTCTCATCGGGCTTCATCAGCATACGTCGCGCGTGACGCAGCCGGGTTTGCTTGACGAACGCCATCGGCGCGTATCCGCGGCTCGCCTTGAAGAAATGAAAAATGCTGCGCGCGCTTGCTCCGGTCGCGACGGCGAGCGCCTCGACGGTGATCGGCTGATCCCAATGAGCCTCGATGTACTCTTCCGCCCTGCGAACCTGCCACGGCGCCGTCCCCGCGGGCTTCCGATCGAGCAAACGACTTTCGTCGTGTCGGTTAGCACAGAGGAACGACACGATGAGGGATTGCTCCAACTCGGCCAACGCTAACGGGGGGACACTGCACTCGGAAGAGCCGAGTTGGTCTACAATGAACATGAGCAATCGCCGCAGATATGCAGCCTCAGGAGTGCGAGCATCCGATATCGGTTCGAAATCCAAATCGGCGCGTGGCTGCTTGCCGGTCACTGCCGTCCACTTGTTCAGCAGGGCGTCCCGGTCGATCTTTAATACGAAGTGCTCTAAGTTATGACTGTGGGTCACTTTTATCGTCACCCCTGGCGACACAATATGCGACTGATCGGGGGCCAGTTGGACTGGCGTCCGATCGAAAAGAACCTCTGAACTTCCGCGTATGCGAAACTGTTGAGCAAACCCGGTAAACGCCGAGAATTTCTGGTCAACGGCCGCCCCAAAGGTCGCATAGGAGATCACGACATCGCGGAGCACAAACCGATTGCCGTAGGCAAGAAATCCCTCGCCGCTGCTGTGTAATTGCAGCTTATTGTCACCGTGAGTTTGAGCGATCGCCGCTCGCATTTCGTCGACATCCGGCGTTCGGATGAAGGGAAACTTATCAAGCGGCCTTGTTTTCTCGTCAATATGATCCAAAGAACTACAACTCCAGCTTTGTCCGACACAGAAACTTCCCTGGCTTGTCCTAACTCACCGAGGCGTGCTGTGATTGAGCTCACCTTTGCAACTTGGCTGACAACTCGAATTCTCGATCTTGATGTTCTGCGCTCATTGACTCTGTCGAGTTCACAACCACGACGCCGACACCGTATTAGATGCTGGCGGCTTGAAACTTGATCTAGATCAAAGCCAGATCCCCACTGATGTGCGCGTCTAGGTTGCTGGCGCTCGCAAGACCAGTCACCGAAGGCACGCGGTGTAGTGATAGCTCCGCCCGCATCAACGTCGCGGCATCTATAACCTGTTTCTGAGGACCACGCTTTGACGCCGCGTGACACGGTGTTGTCATTTTGAGACATTTCGGATTTGTATTGTTACATGCCTTACTTGGTCCGTAGCGCTTGTCTGATCGGCTATGTCGACCTCGCCTCCCGGCTCGGTCTCGACCCATTCGCCCTCCTGAAAGAGGCCCGGCTCGATCGCGATTGCCTTATTGACCCTGAGCGCAAGATTCCGGTCGAGGCGGTTCGACAATTGTTGCATTTATCGGGAAGCGCCGCCGGGGTGGATGATTTTGGCTTGCGCCTGGTCGGCGCGCGGCCGTCCTCTTTCCTCGGCCCATTAGCCTTAGCCGTTCGCGATGCGGCAACCCTCCGTCAGGCGCTCGAGACTGTGTGCCGCTATTTGCCGCTGCACCGCGAAGGAGTTTTTCTAAGTCTCGAGACGCTCGGCGACGCGGCCGTATTCAAATTGGCGGCAATCAGCGGCGGAGGGCCGCCCGCGCGCCAATCCGTGGAGTCGGGTCTCGGGACATTTCACAGGCTCATTCGCCAATTGCTCGGCGACGCCTGGCGACCACGCCCGGTGTGGTTTTCGCACAACGCTCCAGCCAACATAACCACTCACCTAAATATGTTCGGGCCGTGGGTCGAATTCGGACGCGACTGGAGCGGCATTCTGTTGGCGGCGCGCGATCTCGATGCACCGTTGCCCGCCGCCGATCCGATAATGGCGCAACACGTGAAGCAGTACCTGGAACCAATGCTGGCCAAGGTCAACGCGACGCTGAGCGAAAGGACCCGTCAGCTGGTTTACGACTTGCTTCCAACGGGTAGCTGTTTTGCCGAGTTGATGGCACAGCGCCTTGGCATGAACCAAAGGACATTGCACCGCTACCTTGCCAGAGATGGCGAGACCTTCTCGTCGATTGTCGATGGCGTGCGCGTCGATCTGGCGCGGCGCTATGTCGATGAAGGGGGTCGCTCGCTCAGCGAGATCTCTGATCTGCTGGGATTTTCCGCGCTGAGTTCGTTTTCGCGATGGTTCGGCGCCAGGTTTGCCTCCAGCCCAACCGCGTGGCGCGCCAACAAAAACAGACAAGCAAAGGGCGTCACCCCGCCTCTCGGCGATAACACCGTCGCACCTCTGCCGGTGCTGCGTTCGGTATCCGGCCGCCGATAGAGTCGCCGATACGGCCTGAATATCGCCGCGGGCGCCGGCTAAGGGCTCGCCGTTTTAAAAACGACATGGTTGTCGAGAAGCCGGAACGGGCAGATTGTCGTCCGCTTCTGCCGGGGGTTCGGGGACATTGCCAAAATGAAATCTGCTGCGCACTTTGCGAAATGCCTGATCGCAGCTTTTTTTATCGTCGCGTTTGGGTTTTTAAATCCGGTGAAGGCGACTGACGTCAATCCACTTAAGCCGGTTGACGCGTCGAGCCCGAGAGCGACGCTGGAAGGTTTCACCGCTCTCATGGACGAGACCTACCGCGGCATGGCGGATATTCTCAAATCTTATGCCGGGTCCGACCGTCTCTATCTCAGCCCGGAGGAGCGAAAGCGGCAGATCGAGCTTCTTTCGAGCGGCGGATCAAAGGCTATTCAATTTCTCGATACGTCGGGAATTTCGCCTGTTCTCAGAGACACCGTTGCGGTCGAGCGGTTAATTCAGCTGAGCGAAATCCTCGATCGAATTGAGCTTCCTGCTTTTGCCGATATTCCGAATCGGGACGCAATGGCGCGGTCTTCGGCTAAAAAATGGCGGTTGCCGGGCACGGCGATCGATATCGTTCTGATCGAAAATGGACCGCGCTCCGGCGAGTGGCTCGTATCCGCCGATACGGTCGACCAGCTCCCCGAGTTTTATGAGCGGGTGAAGAACCTGCCATACAAGCCCGGTCCCGCAAAGCAGCTGGCTGATATCTACCGAACCATCAGTTCAAACGGGGGAGCCACCATCTACAGCGCCTTTTCGAGCTCGCCCCTAGGATTGCAAGCCATTGTACCGCCCCGCTGGATGCTGAACCTGCCGGGCTGGGCAGAGGCTGACATCGCCGGCATTGCGGTATGGCAGTGGCTCGCGCGCGGTTTCAGCTTTCTCGTTTGCCTACTTTTCATCTTCGGCGTCTATCGCCTGGCGCGTCGCCTTGCTCAGCGCAGCGAGGACGAATCCGGCCCGGAATGGTCTTCTCTGTTGACCCCGCTCGCCATCATTCTTGTAGCGGGCCTCGTCGGACCCTTGCTGGACAAGATTTTTCGCATCAGCGGAAGCCCGCTCGTCATCATTGCTTACGCGCAGACAATTGCATTGTTTCTCAGCGCCGCGTGGCTGTGCCTAGTCGGCGCCAATCTTCTCGGCGAAACAATCGCGGCGGCGGACCATCTGCGGCCCGGCAGCCTGGACAGCCAACTTATCAGGCTGGGCGCGCGTTTCGTCGGTATCTTGGTTGCGATCGGGCTGCTGCTGCATGCCGGCGATCGTCTCGGCTTTCCGGCCTATTCCATCGTGGCCGGACTGGGGGTCGGCGGCCTCGCCGTGGCGCTTGCGGCGCGCGACAGCCTGGCGAATTTATTTGGTTCGGTATTGATAATGTTCGAGAAACCATTTCGCGTCGGCCAACAGAATCCGGCTCAGCGGCAGTGACGGCGTTGTCGAGGACGTCGGCTTCCGCAGCACCCGCATCCGAACTTTGGATAATTCGCTGATATCGATCCCGAACAACACTGTTGTCAATGCGACGGTCGAAAACATGACCGTGCGGACAATGTTTCGCCAGCGCCTGTTGGTGCAGGTCACCTACGATACGCCGCGCGACAAACTGGAGGCGCTGCTCGACGGTATCCGGCAGCTCCTTGCCGAGCATCCTGCGGCGAGAAAAGACAATTTTCATGTGCGCTTTAATGACTTCGGTGAAAGCAGCTTAAACATTCTCATCATTTTCCATCTCATGGTCGCCGACTACGCCGCCGAGCTGAGCGAGCGCGAAGACATCCTGTTAAAGATCATGGACTTGGCACAAGAACTGGGTGTCGAGTTTGCCTTTCCGACCCGCACCCTACACCTCGATACGATGCCGACAGCAGAGAACTCCAGCTCCCTCAGTGCAAGTGGAGGCGGCGCTGCTGCCGTCACGCCCTTTATGCCGAGAGGATCATTCAGCACGCGGAGAGGCGTGCCAAGTTTGGAGGAACCGCGCTAGCGCGTAACGACACCAGGCGCGGTTAAGAGACGAAGCCCTGCTTACAGCGCAAAAAGAAAGCCGGGGCAACAGTCGCCCCGGCCCGCAAGTGGGTTCATTCGGCCGCGCGCGATGATGTACGGCCTCGTCCGTTTGCTCAGCGCGAGTGCACCATATAGGCGATCATGTAGCCGACGGCCCCGGCAATCAGCAGCGCCAGCCAGGGCTGTTCGGCGGTATTGCGAGTTACATACTCGGCGGCCTGAGAGCCCTGCTTCGATAGATAGTCGGCCGCCTGCGAGCCCTGCTTCGATAAATAATCGGCTGCTTGCGCGCCCTGCTGATAAGTTTTGGTCGCGGCATCGGTGACTTGCTTGCTGGTTTGCGATGCTACGTCCTGCAGCTTGCCACCCGCGTCCTGGAGTTTGCTGGCCGCATCTGAGGCCACCGACTGCGCCTTTCCTGCGAGGTCGCTACCCATCTCCTTAGCGGCGTCTGTGCCGCGCTGCACTTGGTCACCCATCCGGTTATCGTCCATGGCCCATCCCTCAGTTTGCTCGTTATGACAAACATCGCGATTGAGGAAAAAGCTCCCGACCGCGAACATAAGACACGATCGATTAGCTCGTTGCGGGCCAGCAGCCGGAAAGCGAGCGGCCTCTGGTATGGAAAGGAGTAAAGGAGGGATGATCCTCGGTTAGGAAGTCGAATTTGGCCGCTTGATGATGCGCAGCTATTGGGCGCTTGTCTCTTCTTCCGAGAGCACCCGTTTCAGCAAATCGCGGGCGCCCTCGATGCGCTGCCACCGGATGCCCATTAGCGGAAACTCGCCAGCCACAATCGCGCTGATGATCGAGTTGACCTGCCGCAGCCTTCGCTCCAGAGCGGGGTCATGCTCACCGCGCCGGCGACGCTCGATCATCTTATCGCGCAACTTAACCGTGCAGCGGACCGCATCGGTCAACTCTTCGCCGGTCTCGGCGGGATGGTTACGCAATAAATAATCGAGCTTCGCCACCGCTTCGTGACAGTGTCCGAGGACATCGTCGGTCATCGGATATTCTCGCGCCGAGCAAAGCGCAGGCTTTGTCGCGGGTGGAGCGCCGAGTCATTGCCGGCGCCAATCACCGATAACCGCAAAGCAAAACTACCCGCCAGCACCGCGATGGCGGCTGCGAACATCAAGCTCGCCAGCGGGCGCCCGCTGGCGAGCTTTCCGGCATAGGCGGCAAGCGGCAGTGCCGCGCCCACCCCAATTGCCGCGAATTGATGCAACGCGCCCCAGGGCTGGCGCGACGTCGTGGAAGAGGCAATACCGACATCGCGATAGGTTCGCTCGGCGGCGATCGCGCCGACGAGCTCGGTGGCCGCCGCCACCGCCGAGAGCGCCTGCAATGCTGGCGCCGATTTCTCGTCGCCATCGGCGCGGCCGGCGAGTTGCAGGGCCGCCGACCCCGCGCCGAGCGAGGACGCTGCAAACTGGATCGCGAGCGCGCGCGGCACGGCTGCCCAAATTGGCGTGCTAGTCGCCGCCAACAGTGCCGCGGTGTAAGTCGTCATGCCGCTGCCGGCGATTGCCGCCGGGACTTGTGCAACCCGCGCAACCCGGCGCCAACCGAACAAATCGGCGGCCGCAGTCATGATGCTGAATAAGCTGAAACTCGACAGAACGTAAGTCCCGATCGACATTGGGGAGGTGCGGCGGAAAATCCGCAGCATGTTGTAAAAGCGCTGCGGCGTATGTAGATCCCAGATCAGCAGTGGCGGCCCCAACACCACTGCGACCAATGCGATGTGGCGCCCGCGCTGTACAACGCCTATCTGCTGGTCGCCACTGGCAAGATCCGCCGCCGTGGCGATCAGCTGCGCGCCACCGGAAAGCCCGGCAATAAAAATATAAAGCGCGACGCGCACGCCCCAGTGGCTTTTTTTGAGCTGCGGCTGATCGTAATAGGTGGTGATCCGATCATCGGCCACCTCAGGCGGAGCGTATTTCGCCTCGCGGCCATAAGGCGCCCGGTTTGGCAATGTGACGATGCTCATGACGACCGCCATCCGAATAATGCGGCGGCGGCCAATGTCAGAGCCGCCGCTGCGGCAAGACCGAAAGACAAGGCCGGTGCGACCCGGTTCGAGGCCCGGCTTGGGGCGGTCGGAAGGTTGTAGGCCTCGGGCTCGTCGGTCAGCAGAAAAAACGCGTTGAGATGCCCCAAATCACCGGTGGCGCCGAGTGAATTCGGCGCGCCGTAAAGATAGGCTCCGCTGACCCCGAGATTGTGCAGCTCGCCGACCCGTTGCGCCGCCCGCTGCTGCAATTCGCCTACCTCCCCGAACTGGATCGAATTGGTCGGGCACGCCTTGGCGCAGGCGGGTTCCAATCCGGCTTTCAGGCGGTCGTAGCACAATGTGCATTTATGCGCCTTGCCGTCGATCATGCTGAGTTCGACGACCCCAAAGGGGCAGGCGGGCACGCAATAGCCGCAACCATTGCAGATGTCCTGCTGCACCACGACCGTGTCGAATTCAGTGCGGAACAATGACCCGGTTGGGCAGGCTTCGAGGCAAGGCGCATTATGGCAATGCTTGCACACATCGCTCATCATCAGCCAATTGCTCTGGTATGGCGCCATCTCGGTGGCGCGGCAATCGCCGTTGCCGATCTTTTCGATAAAAGCGACGTGGCGCCAGGTCGATGCCGAGAGCCCGACGGTATTGTCGTAACTCATACCGGTCAGATGCAGTCCATCGGCAGGCAGCAAATTCCATTCCTTGCACGCCACCTCGCAGGCCTTGCAGCCGATGCAGCGCGTCGTGTCAGTGAAAAAGCCATAGGATTTGCCGGGTTCGATCTTGACCCCGGCGGTCAATTCCGCTTCATCCGGGATCATCCTGTCGAGATCCGAGCAGGTGTAATCGAGCGTGCGCGGATGGACTGTCATTGCGCCGCCTGCCGCGGCCTAAGCCGTCCTTTGCGTAAACCGCAGGTCAGCGCCTTGCCCTCATGTATCGAGGTATTTGCGTCGCCGACAACGCTCGTCAGTACATTGGCAATGTCGCCCGTGGCGTATCCCTCCCAGCCGAAATGCCAAGGCATGCCGATCTGGTAAATGCGGCGGCCGGCAATTTCGAATGGGCGCAGGCGTTCGGTAATCATCGCCTTGGCTTCGATTTCACCACGCAACGTCGACAAAACGACCCAGTCCAGCTGCTCGATACTGAGACTGTCTGCCAATTCCGGCGCGATTTCGACAAACCCCTCGGGCTGCAATTCAGCCGTCACCGCGACCGAGCGCGTCGGTGTGCCCCCGGCATGATGCTCGGTCAGACGGTATGTCGTCAGCACGTACGGAAAGCGTGGGTCGCCGACCGGATGATATTGATTGTCGGGGCGTCGCCATTGCTTCGCAACCGGGCTGATCTGCTGGCCGTAAAGCGGGTTGTGCACCGGCGACTCGATCGGTTCGTAATGGGTCGGCAATGGCCCGTCCTTTAACCCCGACGGCACGAACAGCGAGCTTTTGCCGTCAGCGATCATCGTAAACGGCGAGCGCCCATCGATCGCCTCCATGCCTTTTGGATGCTTGGCCCAATCGGCTTCATAGTCGGGCGGCTTCTCGGGTTCAAAATCGACGACGTCATAACCCTGCCAGCGCTGCTTCTCGGCATCCCACCAGACAAGCTTCTTCTTGTCCGACCAGGGACGTCCGTCGGGATCGGCTGCGGCGCGGTTGTAAATGGTGCGGCGGTTCGATGGCCAGGCAAAACCCCAGCCGAGATGCGTTCCTGGTCCGTCCGGACCATCGGGAACGCGCGAGCGCGCCTGGTTGTGGTCTGCTTTGGGAAATACCCCGGTATAAGTCCACACACCGCCGGCGGTAGACCCGTCGTCTTTGTATTCGTGGACATCCGCGATCTGCTGGCGGTCGGGCCAGGTATAGCCATTCATCTCCTTGAGCACCGCTTCGGCGGACGGCTCCTCGCTTTCTCCCGATGTCGGATAATCCCAGGTCAATGCCTTGATCGGCATATCCTTGTCTTCGTCGCTATCGGCATAGAGCGCCTTCAATCGCCGGCCGAGATGAAACATGAACCAGGTCTCGGATCGGCTGTCGCCTGGCGGCTCGACGACCTTGTCGTGCCATTGCACCAGCCGATGCGTATTGGTGAAGCTGCCTTCCTTCTCGCCGACGAGCGCACACGGCATCAGAAAGACTTCGGTCTTGATGTCCCGGGGCGAGAGCTCGCCCGATTTCACCGGCGCTCCCGCATACCAGAACGAGGCGGTTTCGGTTTCGGCAAAGTCGCGCACGACGAGCCAATCGAGATTGGCAAAACCGCGCTGGATCATTGCTGAATTGCTGCCACCAATAACCGGGTTCTGGCCAAGCACAAACAGCCCGCGGATGACCCCATCGGCAATCGCCAACGTCATCGGCAATTGCGAATGGTCGCCGACGATCCGCGGGATCCATGGAAAGCCCCATTCATTGTCTTTTGTCGCGTGCTCGCCATACCAGGCACGCAACAGGCTGACGGCATATTTCGGAAGGTTGTTCCAAAATCCGGTCGGCGGGGTTTCCGATTGGAGATATTCGTCCAACGTCGCATGCGGCTTTTGCGCTTGCGGTTGCGGCAGATAGCTGGGCAGCATATTGTAGAGCGTCGGAATATCGGTGCTGCCCTGTATTGACGAGTGGCCGCGCAATGCCAGAACGCCGCCGCCGGGCCGGCCGGTATTGCCGAGCAATGACTGGATCAATGCTGCAGCGCGAATAATCTGCACGCCTGTTGTGTGATGCGTCCATCCGACCGCATAGCAGAACGCCGCAGTACGCTCGCGCCCGGAAGCTGAAGTCAGCGCCTCGGCGACTTTCAAAAAAATGTCGCGTGGGCAGCCGGTAGTTTCCTCGACCTTCTCGGGACTATAGGCGGCATAGTGTCGTCTGAGGATCTGATAGACGGTATTGGGATGCTGGAGGGTCGGGTCGCGCGGCGGCGGGCCCTTTTCCATGCGTCGCAATTTCTCGCTGTAGGATTCGGTGGTGTTGACGTAATGCTCAGCGAGTGAGGCGGGCACGTCCTCGCCCTGGTATTGCCAGGAATTGTATTTGTAGGACCGGCTGTCTTTGTCAAAACCGGAGAACAGGCCGTCGAGCGCGCTCGCGTCTTGAAACCGTTCGTCGATGATCGTCGACAGATTGGTGTAGGTCAGCGCGTATTCCTTGAACCAAAGATCGCGTTCGAGGATGTAGTTGATAAGGCCGCCGAGAAACGCGATGTCGCTGCCGGCGCGGATCGGGGCATAAATGTCGGCCAATGCCGAGGTCCGCGTGAAACGCGGGTCGACATGGATGATTTTCGCGCCCTTGTCCTTGGCCTGCAGCACAAAGCGAAAGGCAATCGGATGGTTCTCCGCCATATTGGACCCCATCACGATGATGCAGTCCGAATTGGCGAGGTCCCATTGGGGCATTGTTGCCGCCCCACGGCCGTAAGTCGCGCCCAGACTGGGCACCGACGAAGAGTGTCAGACGCGCGCCTGGTTCTCGATCCAGACCATTCCGAGGGCGCCGCCGAACAGCTTTTTGATCAGGTAGTTTTCCTCATTGTCGAGCGTAGCGCCGCCGAGCGATGCAATTGCTAGCGTATGTTTGACCGAGGTCTTATCGGGCAGCGCGTCGACAAAGGTGTCGTCGCGCGTACGCTTGACCAGATAGGCGATGCGGTCCATCGCCCAGCCCAGCGGCCGCCGCTCCCAATTTTCTCCATGGGGAGCGCGGTAAAGAACATGGTCGAGGCGCTTTTCACTCGTCAACCAGCCAAAGGTCGCCGATCCCTTTGGGCACAAGGTGCCCTGATTGATCGGACTTCGCGGGTCGCCCTCGACATGGATCAGCCGGCCGTTCTTGGCGTAGGCGAGCTGCGCGCAGCCCACGGCGCAATAGGGACAGATGATCGTGCCAACCTTGTCGGCTTCGGCAAGCCGCGGTCGCAGGTTGCGCGACAGACTGCTTTCAGCAGCCTTCGAATAAGGGCTCTCGCCCGCGATTTGTCGCGGCAGCGACCAGTCGCGAACAAAGCCGGCGACACGGTCGGCGAGGCGACGGCGGATCTTTGTCATCAGAGGCTTTCCGATTTAGGTCGGGAGTTCGGCGATCGAGCGCGCTTCACCGGCGATCAACTCGTCAGCTGAGCGAAATGTGACCGACACATGGGCTTGTCTCGCCTGCAGCGCGGCGAGTTGATCCGGCTCGATTCCGGCGTCGTGGGACACGACAAAAAGGCGGGTGCCACCCTCATCGAGGGCGAGCTGGAACCGGTTTTCCTGCGCCACGGTCACGATGCCGCACACGGTTGCCACATGAGACCCTTTGTTCGATCACCCGCGTAGAACGCGCGTCGGTTCGTGCAGTTCCGCGCGACCCTTTGCCCCGCCAGTTGGGGGAGAGGGATGGCCGGTAGACTGATCCAGCCTAAATAGGGCCGTGCTGCCGCGCTCGGAGAAGTCCCCTCTCAATAGGAGCGGGGCATCCCCAGCACATGCTGGCCGAGATAGGCGAGGATCAGGTTCGTCGAGATCGGCGCCGTTTGGTAAAGCCGCGCCTCGCGCCATTTGCGCTCGATATCGTATTCCTTGGCGAAAGCAAATCCACCGAAGGTGGCAAAGGTCGCTTCGGCCGCGTGCCAGGTTGCCTCCGACGCCAACAGTTTGGCCATGTTGGCGTCGGCGCCGCATTCCTCGCCGACATCGAACAGCGCGGCAGCGCGGCGGCAGATCATGTCGGCCGCCTCCAGCTCGGCATAGGCGCGCGCCAGCGGGAATTGCACGCCCTGGTTTTGGGCGATCGGCCGGTCGAAAACGACCCGCTCCTTGGCATAATCGATGCCCTTTCGTAGCAGCCAGCGGCCATCGCCGATGCATTCCTGAGCGACAAGGATGCGTTCGGCATTCATGCCGTCGAGGATATACCGGAAACCTTTGCCTTCCTCGCCGATCAACGCGTCGGGCGGCACCTTCAGATTGTCGAAAAACACTTCGGTCGTGTTGTGATTGATCATCGCCTCGATCGGGCGGATTTCGACACCGTGCCCGAGATTCTCGCGCAAATTGATCAGAAATACCGAGAGGCCGTCGGTGCGGCGCTTGACCTCATCGACTGGGGTGGTTCGCGCCAGCAGCAGCATCAGATCGGAATGCCGGGCGCGCGAGGTCCACACCTTCTGTCCATTGACGACATAGTTATTGCCCTCGCGCGCCGCGCGCGTCTTGAGCTTGGTCGTATCCGATCCAGTGGTCGGCTCGGTCACGCCAAAGGCCTGCAGCCGCAACTCGCCCGATGCGATCTTTGGCAGATAGCGCTGTTTCTGCTCGGCGCTGCCGTGGCGTAACAGCGTGCCCATGATGTACATCTGGGCGTGGCCCTGGCTCGCGGTGCAGCCTGAGGCGTTGATTTCTTCGAGGATAACGGCGGCGGCGCGCAACGGCAGACCCGAGCCGCCATATTCTTCCGGGATTAGCGAGGCGAGAAACCCGCCCTGGGTTAGCTCCTCGATAAATTCGGTCGGATAGGCCTGTTCGGCCTCGAGCTTGCGCCAGTATTCGCCCGGATAACCCTCGCAAATTTTGCGAATGGATTCACGCAGTTCGGGATAATCCTCGCCCAGAGCCACCATCGTCGGCGTGTCGCTCACTTCACCCTCCTCGTGCCGGGGATGGGCGAAAATAATCCGGTAGCGAGCGAATTACCAATTCGACAGAGGTGCGAGAGCGGAGAGACCGACGACTGCGTGAGCCGCGGCCCGATTTAGGCGGATTGCCGAACCGGGCGGAATGCCGCAACCTCGCCGGGCTTGCGCAGCATTTTGTCGACCTCACTTGCGTGAAGCTCTTCGGCATAGACCATCTGCCGGGCGTATTCCTCGAGAATGACCGAGTTTCCTTCCGCACATTTGAGAAGCTCGCGATAGAGCGCCAGCGCCTTGGCTTCGGTCTCCAAAAACTCGCGCATAATAGCGTCGACATCGTGCTTATGGTTGTCGAGCAACCGGCCTATTGCCAGGGAAGGATACTCGCCGAGAAAAGTGATCATCTCGCCCGCTTTTTGCGCATGGGTCAGTGATTCTGCGGCCTGTTCCCGCATCCATGACACGATCGGAATGCGATTGTGCCCGAAGACGAGAAATGAGTAATGAGTATAGCGAACCACCCCGGCCAGTTCCGCTTCGAGAATGCGGTTCAGGAGGTCGACGGCCCTTTGTTTATCCAGCTCAGCCATAGCAGATTTCACTCCCCAACTTGTTTGGCGCCTTCCGGCACCTCTCTGCTCAACCACTCAAACCGAGGCTTCGTTCCGCAACAAAGGCGTGACGCCCCGTTCGATAAGTTCTGAGGCCGCAATGCACGCGTTTATATCGATTGCTTCGTTGTTGGCTATATTCGGGCTCTGCGCGGCCCCGGTGAGCGCCGCTGAGCTACAAGCGGCGGATGCGGCACATCATGTGGGCGAGACGGCCACTGTATGCGGCGCTGTCGCATCGGCGAAATATGACGCCGATCTGAAAGCCCAGCCCACATTCCTCGATTTCGAGAAGCCCTACCCGGATCAGGTCTTCACAGTCGTTATTTTTGGCTCGGATCGGGCAAAGTTCGGAACACCGGAAAGCTCGCTGCGCGGCAAGCGGATTTGCGTGAGCGGCAAAATTCAGGACAGAAACGGCCTGCCGCAGATCATTCTCAACGACCCAAAACAGCTGACGCAATAGCCGGGGGCGGTTTGCACGCGTCCGCGACGCCCAGGCATGACCCGATCACCAGACGCAATTGGCGCGGCAAGTGACGACGATTTCGGACGGCTGCTTGCTGAAATCCGCCGCTGCAATGTTTGCGCAGAACATCTGCCGCTAGGTGCGCGCCCGATCGTTCGCGGCAGCCCATCGGCGCGCTTGCTGATTATCAGCCAGGCGCCGGGCGCACGCGTTCACCAGACCGGCTTGTCGTTCGACGATCGCAGCGGCGACCGGCTGCGCTGGTGGCTCGGACTCGATCGGGACAGCTTTTACGACGAAGCCGGGTTGCCATCATCCCGATGGGTTTCTGTTACCCGGGCCGCGACGGGAGGAGCGGCGATCTGCCGCCGCGCGGGGAGTGCGCGCCATTGTGGCATGCGCGCATCCGCGCCCTGATGCCGGCGGTCGAGCTGACCTTACTCGTTGGCCGCCACGCGATCGGCTATTATCTGCCGTCACGCCAATCGACCCCAATGACTTCCACAGTCGAAAACTGGCGGGATTTCCTGCCCCAGTTTTTCGTTCTGCCGCATCCGAGCTGGCACGTGACGCGCTGGCTGCGCGACAATCCTTGGTTCGAAAGTGATGTCTTACCGCAGTTGCGGGCACGGGTGGCCGCCGCGGTCAGTCGGTAGACGCTTCGAGACGCTCCATATCCTCGTCGCTGAAACCGAAATGGTGGCCGATCTCGTGGATCAGCACATGGCGAACGAGGCCGCCAAGGTCTTCGCCGCTCTCGCACCAATAATCGAGTATCGGGCGGCGATAGAGATAGATCATATCGATGTTGGGTCGCGGATCGCTGATGCTTTTGTGCGGCAGGGCAACGCCGCGATAAAGACCAAGAATATCGAACGGGCTCTCGAGCCCCATTGCCTCCTCGGTCTCCTCGTCGGGAAATTCCTCTACGCGGATGACGACGGCGCCGAGGTGCTTCTTAAGCCGGGGCGGGATCGAGCCGAGGGCAAGATTGGCGAGAGCTTCGATGTCGCTGAGCGTCGGCGGGATATGATCGGTCATCGGATCACCTGCCGCTTGACCTCCGTAGCGGCAAGGCGCACTTCGGTGAGCGGCAATATTTGTGGGAGGGCGGCATGGTCGAACGGCTGGTCGGGGCGGCGCGGCACGCGGCAATCCACGAATTGCATGGCTGGGTCGAAGTTGCCGATCGCGATGCGATCCGCAAGAGCTATCATTTCGGCGACTTCTCCGAGGCGTGGGGTTTCATCTCGCGCATCGCCCTGATTGCCGAGAAGATGGATCACCATCCCGAGCTGTTCAACGTCTACAACCGCGTCGAAATCGTGTTGTCGACACATGACGCGGGCGGGCTCAGCGAACTTGACGTCACACTCGCACGCGCGATCGATGAAATCGCGCCCGAACGAGACCGCCGCCCGCCGCTGCCCTGACCGGCTCTGATCTTAATTTGAGCATACCGACTGCAAACCTTGCACATCGCGAGGTCGTGCGCGTCGATGCCTACGGAGATTGGCGTCGCGGCCAATGGCTGGGTGCCGTAAGCCGGAGAAACCTTTAGGATTACAAACACGGCGGCGCGCGACCGCTGCGTTGCGCGGGATTGGCAAGTGGCGGCATTGTCTCTAAACTCGCTGGGTTAACGGATTTCGCGCGACCGACGCAACGTATTCGGTGCCAGCCTTAATACTGGGGGGACCACGATGCATTATCGGCGTGATGCGATTTCCGACGCGCCGCATGATCTTGTTTCGGGGGCGCCGCGTGGGAGCCGATACTCGCGCTTGCTTCGCTGGCTCGCCGCGGGCGCGGTACCGCTCGTCGCTTCCTGTCAGCCAGCGGGCGTATTGGATCCGCAGGGGCCGATCGCGTCGGCGGAGCGGCTGCTGCTGATCAACTCCACGGCAATCATGCTCGTCGTCGTGGTTCCGGTGATCCTGGCGACCCTCGGGTTTGCTTGGTGGTACCGGTCGTCCAACACCCGCGCCAGCCACGCCTGGGATCAGGCCTATGAAGGGCGCATCGAGTTTGTCATCTGGTCGATCCCGGCGCTGATCGTGATCCTGTTGGGCGGGGTCATCTGGATCGGCTCGCATGAGCTCGATCCGCGGGCGCCGATCCCGGCCGCCCCCCGGCGGACCCCAAGCCGCTGCGGGTCGAGGTCGTGGCGCTCGATTGGAAATGGCTGTTCATCTACCCCGATCAGGGCATTGCCGCGGTCAACCAATTGGTCGTGCCGGTCGGAACCCCGATCAACTTCCGCCTGACCTCGGCGACGGTGATGAATTCGTTCTTTGTGCCGCAGCTCGGCAGCCAGATCTACACGATGGGCGGGATGACCACCCACCTCAACCTGCTCGCGGCCGAGACCGGCGAGTATCCCGGTTTCTCGGCAAATTTCAGCGGCGACGGCTTTGCTTGGATGCGGTTCGTCGCGAAGGCGGTGCCCGCCGGCGATTTCGACGCCTGGGTCACGACAGTACGCGCAGCGCCGGCTCGGCGCTCGACGATGCCGCCTACGCCCAATTGGCAAAGCCGAGCGAAGCCGTGCCGCCGACGACCTATCGCTCGGTCGAGCCCGCAGCTGTTCGAACACATCATCGAACAGACAGTGTCGGGTCCCGGAAAGGCGGGCGTCGGTACGGCCTGGTGCCCGCCGGCGCGGCGGCGGAGGAGGTTGAGATGCTGGGCAGGCTGAGCTTGGCGGCGATCCCGCTCAACGAGCCGCTGCCGATCATCAGCGGCGCGGTGGTCGTCATCATCATTCTTGCGGTGCTCGGGTTCATCACCGTGAAGGGCTGGTGGCCCTATCTGTGGCGCGAGTGGATCACCAGCGTCGACCACAAGCGCATCGGGGTCATGTATGTGACTCTGGGGCTGATCATGCTGGTGCGCGGCTATGCCGATGCGATCATGATGCGCACGCAGCAGGCGATCGCCATCGGCGACGCCCAGGGATACCTGCCGCCCAGTCACTACGACCAGATCTTCTCGGCGCACGGCACGATCATGATTTTTTTCGTGGCGATGCCGCTTGTCATCGGACTGATGAACTTTGCCGTGCCGTTGCAGCTCGGCGTGCGCGACGTCGCTTTTCCGACGCTGAACTCGGTCAGCTTCTGGCTGACCGCAACGGGCGCGCTGTTGGTCAATGTATCGCTCGTGATCGGCAATTTCGCGCGCACCGGCTGGATGGGCTACCCGCCGCTTTCCGAGCTCGCCTTTTCGCCCGATGTCGGCCCCGATTACTACCTCTGGGCGTTGCAGATCTCCGGTATCGGCACGTTGCTGACCGGCGTCAATTTCGTGACCACGATCCTCAAATTGCGCGCCCCGGGCATGACCTATTTCCGCATGCCGGTGTTCTGCTGGACCGCACTCGCCGCAAACCTGTTGATCGTTGCCGCGTTCCCGATCCTGACCGCGACCTTCGTGATGCTGCTGCTCGACCGTTATCTCGGCATGCACTTCTTCACCAACGACCTCGGCGGCAACCAGATGATGTATGTCAATCTGTTCTGGGCGTGGGGCCATCCCGAGGTCTACATCCTGATCCTGCCGGCGTTCGGCGTCTTCTCCGAAGTGGTCGCGACCTTTTCCGGCAAGGCGCTGTTCAGCTACCGCTCGATGGTTCTGGCGACCCTGGGGATCTGCATCCTCTCCTTCATGGTTTGGCTGCATCACTTCTTCACTATGGGGGCGGGCGCCGACGTCAACGCCTTCTTTGGCATCATGTCGGCGATCATTGCGGTGCCGACCGGCGTCAAAATCTTCAACTGGCTGTTCACGATGTACCGTGGCCGGATCGTGTACACGACCCCGATCCTGTATGCGATCGGCTTTATGGTCACCTTTGTCATTGGCGGCATGACCGGGGTTCTGTTGGCGGTGCCGCCGGTCGATTTCGTGCTGCACAACAGCACCTTCCTGGTCGCCCATTTCCATAACGTCATTATTGGCGGCGTCGTGTTCGGCGCGCTGGCCGGCTACAATTATTGGTTCCCGAAGGCGTTCGGTTTCACCCTCGACGAGTGGTGGGGCAAGGCCAGCTTCTGGTGCTGGCTCGTCGGCTTCTATCTCGCTTTCATGCCGCTTTATGCCCTCGGCCTGATGGGCATGACCCGTCGCCTCGAGCACATTCCCGACCCGAGTTGGCGGCCGCTGCTGCTGGTCGCGGAGGTCGGCGCCATCGTCATTTTCCTCGCCATTCTTTGCCAGGTGGCGCAGCTCTATGTCAGCATCCGCACGCGCGAGGAGCGCCGCGACCTGACCGGCGACCCGTGGAAAACGGTCGAACCTTGGAGTGGTCGACCTCGTCGCCGCCGCCGGCCTACAACTACGCGGTGCTGCCGAGAGTCGAGACGATCGACGCCTTCTGGGAGATGAAGCAGCGCGGCGTTGTCTGCGGTCGCGCCGGCGTATCAGGCGATCGAGATGCCGCGCAACAGCCCGATCGGCTTTGTCATCGCTTTTTTTGCGGTGATTGCCGGCTTTTCGGCGATCTGGCACATCTGGTGGTTGGCGATCCTCGGCGCTCCTCGCCGCCGCCGTCACGATCCTGGTGTTCGGCTGGAGCGAGAACCGCGAGCGCGAAATTTCGGCCGCCGAAATTGCGCGAATGGAACGGGCCCGGCTGGGCCTCGGGACCACCGCATGACAATCGCATCGATCGACACCGGACCAGCTGCAGTTCCAACCGAGTTCGCGCGCGGGCGCGGCGGCGGCGGACCGGCCCCGACGCGGATCGTCGTCGCTTACGGCTTCTGGATCTTCATCCTGAGCGACATCGTGATGTTCTCGGGGCTGTTCGCCGCCTATGCGGTATTGTCGGGCAACACCGCTGGCGGACCGACCGGATCCGAGCTGTTCAATCTTCGCAATGTATTCATCGAGACCATGTGCCTGTTGGTTTCGAGCTACACCTGCGGGCTGGGGGCGCTGTCCGCCGAACGGCGGCAGCCGGAGCGCTTCTTGATCTTCGCCGCACTCACATTCGTGCTCGGTGCGGCCTTTCTCTTCATCGAGATCTCCGAATTTGCCGGCATGGTCAGCGAGGGCGCCGGGCCGTCGCGCAGCGCCTTTCTGTCCGCCTTTTTCACCTTGGTCGGCATGCACGGCGCGCACGTCACCAGCGGCCTGATCTGGCTCATCTACATGGTCGGCGCAGGTCGTCGCCAAAGGCTTGCGGCCCAACGTGCTGCGGCGCCTGTTGTGCTGGAGCCTGTTCTGGCACGCGCTGGACATCGTCTGGGTCGGGGTATTCACGTTGGTCTATCTGATGGGAGACTTCCACTGATGGACGGTGACAACCGCGTGTTCGACGACCGCACGCCAGGTGTCGAACAGCAAGAGTCCACGGCCAGCGTTCTGTCGTACACGGCGGGGCTCGGGCTCGCCATCCTGGCGACGATCGCTTCGTTCGTCGTCTCGCAAACGAATTTGCTGTGGCCCCCGGGCATACCGGTCGGGCTGGTCGTGCTCGCCTTCGCGCAGATCGGCGTCCATCTCGTCTTCTTTCTGCATCTGGGCAGCGGGTCCGATAACACGAACAATATTCTGGCCCTCGCTTTCGGCGTGCTGATCGTCTTTCTCGTCATCACCGGCTCGATCTGGATCATCGCCAACCTCCAAGCCAACATGGCGCCCTTGCCGCACTCGACTCCGTCGCCGGCCGGCCGGGTTATCACGAACCGGACTGGCGGCGCGTTGCATCTCGACAGCCGATCGAGGCATGCTGCGGGAGGCGAGGGAAAGACCAGCATGAACGATCCCGTTGATGTGTTGATTATCGGTGCCGGCGCGTCGGGCGCGGCCGTGGCGTGGAGTCTCGCCGACACAAAGATGCACATCCTCTGCCTCGAACAAGGGGGCTGGATGAACCCCGCGTCCTATCCCAGCACCGGCCGCGATTGGGAGGCGCGCGGATTGGGGGAATATTCCCCCAACCCCAACATTCGCGCTCGGCCCGAGGACTATCCGATCAACGACGCCAACTCGCCGATCAAGGTCGTGAATTTCAACGGTGTCGGCGGCGGCACGATTCTCTACGCGGGTCACTTCCCGCGCTTCCATCCATCGGATTTTCGCGCGCGCACGCTCGATGGCGTCGCTGACGACTGGCCGATCGACTACGCGACCCTGGAGCCGTTCTACGCCGAGAACGACCGGATCATGGGCGTGTCCGGCTTGGCGGGCGATCCCGCTTATCCACCACACGAACCGATGATGCCGCCACTGCCGCTGGGCAGATCGGGGACGACATTGGCGCGCGGACTGAACCAGCTCGGCTGGCACTGGTGGCCGTCCGACAGCGCAATCGCCTCGGTGGATTATGAGGGGCGCGCGAAATGCATCAATCTTGCTCATTGCACGTCGGGCTGCGCGCAGGGCGCCAAGGCGAGCACCGACATCACTTATTGGCCGGCCGCGATCCGCGCCGGAGTCGAGCTCCGCACCCACTGCCGGGTACGCGAGATCACCACCAATGAACACGGCATGGCATCGGGCGTGGTCTATTACGATCACGACGGGGTCGAGCATTTCCAGCCTGCCGAAGTCGTAATACTCGCCTGCAATGCCGTCGGTACCGCGCGGATTCTGCTCAATTCCGCATCCGCCCAATTCCCCAGCGGCCTTGCAAATTCCAGCGGCCTGGTCGGTAAGAACCTAATGTTCCATCCCTATGCCCGAATTGCCGGCTATTTCGACGAAACCCTCGATGGCTACCGCGGCCCTGGCAATTGCATCTGGAGCCAGGAATTCTATGAGACGGACCGGTCGCGCGGGTTTGTGCGCGGCTACACGTTCGAGTTCTCGCGCGGTCAGGGGCCGGTGATGGCTGCGGTGCATGGCATGCAGATCGGTCGCCTGCCCTGGGGGGCGGAACATCACCGCGCCTATCGTAAGCTGTTCTGTCATCGCACCGGCATGGTGGCGATCTGCGAAGACCTGCCGGAGGAGCACAATACCGTGACTCTCGATCCGGTGCTGAAGGACTCCAACGGCATTCCCGCGCCAAAGATCACCTATACGCTAAGTGAGAACAGCCGCCGCGTAATGGATCACGCGGTCGCTCGGGCCACCGAGATCCTGCGCGCCGCCGGGGCGTACGACGTCTGGTCAGTAGCGCCGATCACCGATGGCGGGTGGCACTTGATGGGCACCGCGCGGATGGGCGCCGATCCGGCACGATCCGTCGTAAATGAATGGGGCCGCAGCCACGACGTGAAAAACCTGTTCATCGTTGATGGCAGCATCTTTGTGACGTCAGCCGGCGTGAACCCGACGCGCACCATCCAGGCCTTGGCGCTCTACGTCGCCGATCAGATCAAGCAGCGTTTGGCCAATTTGTTCGACTGAGGCGAAAGATGACCGGTGACAGCCCCTTGACTCTAGCGCAGAGCGACGATTTGCGCGCCATCGCGGCGATGATCATCCCGGCCAGCGCGGAATTCGATGTGCCGGGCGCGGATGACCCCGTCATCCAAGCCGACATCGTGGCGACGCTCGGCCGCGACGCTGTCCTTGTGCATGAGGCATTGGACGAGCTGGCGCGGCTTGCCGGAGGTCCGCTCGCGAGTCTCGATCCGGCGCGGCTGGAGATGGTGGCGACGGAATTTCGCGCGAAAGGCGGGGACCCAATGGCAGCGCTGACCCGAGTCGTGCTGCAGTGCTACTATCGCGACGATCGCGTCGTCCGCTCTCTTGGATTAGAGCCGCGCCCGCCCTTCCCAAAAGGCCATGTACTGGAGGATGGCGACTGGTCGCTGCTCGACCCCGTCCGGGCGCGGCCGCCCTTCTGGCGCCGTGCATAACCTTCGCGGCCCCGCTGCGACACCGATCAGTGCAAGCTTAGCTCAACTAGCTTCGCGGGCCATCGCCTGAGCAATCGCCATGCTCAACTCGGTTGACCGGAACGGCTTTGCGATAATCGGGAACTCATCCGCCGCGCTCGCTTCAGCCCCGGCATACCCTGTTGTCAACAGAACATGTAAGCCGGGGCGCATCGCTCGGGCCTGCCGCGCGAGCGCGACCCCCGACATACCGCCTGGCATTACGAGATCGGTAAACAACAGGTCAACCTGCTCAGGGCTCCGCAGCACGTCGAGCGCTTCCTGGCCGTTGCGGGCCGCCAATATTCGGTATCCGAGACTCTGCAGGATCTCGACCGACACCTGGCGAACCTCGAAGTCATCCTCGACCACCAGGATCGTGCCGGTTCCCTGCCGCGGTTGGTTCGTTGCAGGGTGCGCCCCGTTCTCCGGCTCGTTGGCGGGATCGCTGGGCAGGTAAAGGGTAACGCGCGTGCCGACGCCGAGGGCGGTCTCGATGTAGAGTTCCCCGCCCGATTGCTTGACAAAGCCGTACACCGTCGACAGCCCAAGTCCCGACCCCTGGCCGATTTCCTTGGTCGTAAAGAATGGCTCCAATGCGCGCGCCACCACCTCCGGCTTCATGCCTTGACCGTTATCCTCGACCGTGATCGCGACGTAGTCGCCCGGCGGCAGATCGAGATCAGCCCGAAGCTCCGTCGCAGCGATTTTGCGTGTGCCCAGTATCAGGCGACCACCATCTGGCAGGGCGTCACGCGCATTGATGACAAGGTTCATCACAGCGGCTTCGAATTGCGCCGGATCGAACTCGGCAGCGAGGCAAACCGGCCGCACGACTGATAGAAACCTCGGTCGTCTCACCGACCGCCCGACGGATCAGGACTTCAATCTCCACCAACAAGGCGTTCAAATCTGCCAAAACCGGGCGCAGCGCCTGGCGACGCGCGAAGGCGAGCAGCTGTTGGGTCAACTGCGCGCCTCGATTGATCGATCGCAGCGCAATCTCGGCGAGTGAGCGAGTCCGCCCATTCGTTTCCTCGTGCCGGATCAAATCCAGGCACCCCATGGCCGCTGTCAGCAGGTTGTTGAAATCGTGCGCGACGCCGCCAGTAAGCTGGGCCACCGTCTCCAGTTTTGACAATTGCTCCATGCGCCGGCGCTCAGTCGTCTCGTGCAAAATGCAAATCGCACCGATGATCGAGCCGGCTTGGTCATAAAGGGGAGTGAAGTCGGCGTCGTAGATGATTTCGGCGCCGCGGGTCCGCGAGAAGAAGCGATAGTCCCGGATCTCGGCCCGAATTCCATTCAGCGCTTCGCGCCAAGCATTCCCGACCGGATGATCGGCGAATTCGGGGAACACCTCGAAAACGGTTTTGCCGAGCACGGCATTGCGCGGCTGGCCGTTTATTCTTTCCATCGCGGCGTTCCAGACGACGTGCCGCAGCTTATCGTCGACGACGATTATGCCTTCCGAAGTACCTTCGATAATCAACTCGAAGAGCCGGCGTTCGCGGCGCAGGCGTTCCTCGATCCGGTCGTGCTCGGTGATGTCCCGGGCGGTCGCCATGATGTGGTAATCGCCGTCGAGCTGTTCCGGGACGCGGACGAACACCACATCGATCGAGCGGGTTACGCCGGTCATTGTCCGCTGTGCGGTGTAACGCTGGTTTTCGCCGGTGCGAATGCAGGCCCGCATCAGGCGCAGCGGCAGCTGAGCCTGTTCTCGACCGAGGATTTCTTCGACGGTGCGGCCGACGACTTGCTCGTAACTTAGTCCATAGCCGCGCTCCGTGGCGCGGTTGAGATCGGCATAGACGAAACGCCCTTCGGGGGTAGCGCGAAACAGCGTCAGCCAATCCGGCGAATTATCGAAAATCGCCTGAATTTGGGCCCGGCTGGCCCCAAGCTGGCGATCCTGACGTTCAGCTATGTCTTGCAGTCTCTGAGTTACTTCGTGCAGCCGGTGCTCGCTCGCCAGTATCGCCGCGGCGCTCGCCTCCTCGTTGTTGCGGCGCCGGGTGCTGTCGATTGTGATCCCGCGCATGTGCCCCGGCCCGCCATCGTTCCCGAGCACCGTCCGCCCGAGAAAGACGATCCAACGCGCCTCGCCGCGAGGCCATGCGAGCCTCGCCTCGATCCGCATCGGCCCGGGGCGACTGCGAAATTCCGTAAAAGCGGCTTCAACGATCGACTGCTCGGTCGGATGTATAGCCTTCAGTAGGTGCCCGAATAGGTCGCCGCTTACATGCCGATCGACCCCGAGATTGCGATACATTTGCTCGGACCAGCACATCCGGTTGCTGTCAAGCTCCCAATCCCAGGCGCCTATTTCCCCAGCTTCTAGGGCTGCCTCGACATCGAACTCCGGCGAGGCGGCCCGATCGGTGGCCAGTTTCGGAGGAGCATCAGAGGTATTCAACTCTACCAGCCTCGGCGGCGTGCTCTCAAAAGTTATATCGATATCGGTCCCCGGGCGGCACCAGCCTTACGCGAGTAACGCGGGCCACCGGAAGCCATTGCTGGTTTTACGAGAAGGACGGTCTCGGGCTGCCAGGTTGGGGAAGCGCCGTCGCTCTCGTCTCTAAACGCAAGACCCTTGCGGCGAGTTCTACCAGCAGCGTGAGCGATAGGAACGCATCAGCGCCACGTTCCCGTTTCACTTTCCTCATCCCCGCGCGAGCCCGGGGCCGAGCCCGGCGAGGGGCCAGGGCGGCAACAACACGATTGCCACCCCGCTCAAGCCAGATGCTGGATTGGTTACCCGCTTTCTTCCCGTGGATGCCTTGACGTAAGTGAGCGGTGCTTTATTGCGCGGCGGCGGCCATCGGTCGAGCCGCTGCGGCTGCCGGCCGATATGCCTTGAGGAACGCGCCCACGTGGCGCAACGCCAGCTGGATCTGCTCCGGATTTGTCTTCCACGGATAGAGGCTGACCTGCGCATTGGGTGCGAGATGCGCGCTCTCCATCGCCACCGCGTAGGGGTGGGCCGGCACGTCGTCGGGTAGGATCAGGATCGGTGTCCGGCAGTTGCGCACGAAGTCGCGGGTCACGGTAAACACGAAATCAGCGTTGGCGCGGTACATCTTTTCGAGAAATGCGCTGGCCTTCTCCATCGTGATGTCGCTGCGCCGCTCGACGAGCGCCGGCGCCCAGCCCTTGATGTTGTTCTGATAGAAGAGGTCCGGCATCGTCGGGCGGTAGCCCGAGGGCTGCGCCAATACCCCCGCAACAACACGGTCAGGCGCACGCTTTAGCAGGTTCCAGATGAATGGGCCGCCAATGCAAAAGCCCAATACCATAAACTCGCGGATGCCGAGATGGTCCATCAGCCCGAGATGGTCGTCGGTATGGGCATCCCACGGCCGGTCGATCGCGAGGGGGCCGGTGGACTGGCCGCCATTGGCGTTGCGCAGATCCGCCGCGATAACCCGGTACTCGTCCTTGAACTCCACCAGCGGGTTAAACGGGTGGTTCGCCAGGCCGGCGACCGTCGAGTTGAGTCCGCCGCCGGGGATTACAAACAGCGGAAAGCCCGAGCCGGCCTCTTCGTAATGGATACGGACGTCGCCTTTTTCATAAAACGGCATGGCATTTCTCCCTCGCCCAGTGTGGTCACGCGCACAGGATGCGCTAGACTATGCCGGTGAACAAGCAATCCGGCGGCGGTGAACCGCGGGATCAAGGGAGTGCCGAATATGCAGGCGGATTACATCATCATCGGGGCGGGCTCGGCGGGTTGCGTGCTGGCCAACCGGCTGACCGAAGATCCCGGCTCAAAGGTTTTGCTGATCGAGGCCGGCGGGCGCGACTGGAACCCGCTGATCCACGTCCCCGCCGGGTTTTTCAAGATGCTCGACCACGACACCCTGACGTGGAAATTCCGCGCCGAGCCCGACCCCGGCACCAACGGCCGAGCGATCGTCTATACCCGCGGCCGGGTGATCGGCGGTTCGTCCTCGATCAACGGCATGATCTATATCCGCGGCCAACCCGAGGATTACGATCACTGGGCGCAGCTCGGCAATCGCGGCTGGTCGTGGGACGATTGCCTGCCCTATTTCCGCAAGGCCGAGCGCTGGGAGGGCGACGAGAGCGAGGTGCGCGGCAAGGACGGGCCGCTATTCACCTCAAAGACCGACCGGCCGCCGATCTGCGCGACCGTGATCGACGCCGGCAAGGAGGTCGGGCTCGAATACCGCGACGACCTCAACGATTTGCCGCCCGGCCATACCGACTGCATCGGTTGGTGCCAGCAGACCCGCGGCGGCCGGCGCCGGGCCAGCACCGCGCGCACCTATCTGCACCCGGCATTAAAGCGGCCGAACCTCCAACTCGTCACCAAGGCGCTGGTGCATCGCGTGCTGTTCGACGGCAAGCGCGCGACAGGCGTCGAGTTCTCGCGCGGCGGCCCAGGGGCGGCAATCGAGCGGGCCGACGCGGCGCGCGAGGTGATCCTGTCGGCGGGGGCGATCAGCTCGCCGCACATCCTGCAATTGTCGGGGGTCGGCGACCCCGATCATCTCGCCCGGATTGGGGTGCCAGTCGTGCATAAATTGGGCGGCGTCGGCAAGAACATGCAGGACCACTATGTCGCGCGCGTTTCTTATCCGGTGATCGGCGCCCAGACCGCCAACGAACGCTCGCGCGGCCTGCCGCTCGCCGGCGAAGTCGTGCGCTGGCTTCTCACCGGCAAGGGCATGTTGACCTACAGCCCGTCGATCGTCGCCGCCTCGGCCAAGGTGCTCGAGGAATCGGCGACCCCCGATGTGCAATGTACCTTCGCCCCCGGCAGCTTCAAGAACGGCCAAATCGGCGAGCTTGAGGACAAGCCCGGGCTCAGCGCCGGCGCCTGGCAGATGCGGCCATTGTCGCGCGGTTATGTCGAGGCCAAGTCAAACCGGCCCGGTGAGGCGCCGGCGATCAACCCGCGCTACCTGTCGGAGGAATCCGACCGGCGCGCGATCGTCGGCGGTCTACGCCTGGCGCGGCGGATTTTCGCCGCCCCCGCATTGCAGCCGTTTGTCCTCGAAGAGAGTCTGCCGGGCATGCGGGTGCAAACCGACGACGAACTGCTCGACTACGCGCGGACCTATGGCGGCACCTGCTATCACGCGAGCTGCACCTGCATGATGGGCAGCCACGCGACGGCGGTCGTCGACAGCGAATTGCGGGTGCACGGGCTCGACGGGGTGCGCGTTATCGACGCCTCGGTGATGCCGTCGGTCACCTCGACCAACACCAACGCGCCAACGATCATGATCGCCGAAAAAGGCGCGGCTTTCATAAAAGGCGCGGCCCAACAAAGACTGGCGGCATAGCAGCGGCGGGTAGGGCGCGGGTAGGGCGGGTGCAGCGAACCGGAACCCGCCGAAATGGAGACAGAGAGTGGCGGGTTGCACCCGCCCTACCTTTGGTGAATTCCCGTAGAACCGGGAATTAACCGCGAATTTTTCTGGTCTCACGGTAAATTCGCGAGCGATTTCAATAGACTGCGCGAAATCATCTTTGTGATAACCGGGAATTATTTTGCCTTTTAAACGGGAATTGTTTTCGGCTAACCGGGAATATACGGGAAAACACCAGGCACCCCATCAAGACGCCTCAACCAGCTTCTGAACGGAGCCAGTTTACGCCGGCTTTGTGGCGAAATTCGATCCCTGGCAGCGTCGCGGAGGCACGTAGGGCGAGTGCCGCAAAGCAGAACCCGCCGAAGACGGCGTGAAAGTGGCGGGTTGCACCCGCCCTACCTTTGCTGCGCGTTATCGACGCCTCGGTAATGCCGTCAGTGATCTCGACCAACGCCAACGCGCCAACCATCATGATCGCCGAAAGAGCCGCCACGATGATCGAAGGCGCCGCCCGGCAGGGACTGGCAGTGTAGCGAGTTTAGCGGTACGGCGGAAAAGCGAAAGCGAATTCCGCCAAACCGGGATCGGCAATTGGCCGATTGCGCCTTCCTTATCCGCTGCGGCGCTCGATAGCGGCAACACCCGATAGGGCGGAAGAGGCCGCATCAGCGTTCAAAACTTTAACCAAGAAGAACGTTTGCGCGACTCGCAGTCAACGCATAGATTAGCCCGGATTAGTCGACCGAAATACAGTGGGCATGGCGGAGGCGAGCGGCGTCACAGAACTCGCCAAAGGGAGAGTGCTTTGATGCGAAGTGTCAGATCAGGATGGGTAGGCGCTGCGGCGCTTGGCGCGGCGATACTGATCGGCTCCGGCCTCTCCACCCCACCGGCGCAGGCAGGATATATCGTGACGCTCGTGCAACAGGGGAACGACGTCGTCGCTACCGGAAGCGGAACAATTGACCTGACCGGCCTTAGTTTCTCTGCCACTTCCAACAGTGTCGGATCGATATCCCCGGTCAATGGGTACATCATCACCGGGTCGGCGCATAGCACCTCCCCTGACGACGTTTACAGTGGCGTCACCGGCCCAGCGAGCTTCGGGAGTGGGAACACGGCTTTCGCCGATAGCAGCAGCGGGGACCTCGTCGGCGAGAGCGGTCATCTTTACCTTGAAGTGCCAGCGGGCTACGTCTCCGGCAATCCGCTGTCGGACACCGCAACCTATGACAACCAGACCTTCAGCAGCCTCGGCGTCACGCCCGGCACTTACGAATGGACGTGGGGGAGCGGGGCGAACCAGAACTTCACGCTCGACATCGAAGCGGTACCGGCTCCGTTGATCGGCCGGGGTCTCCCGGTCCTTCTGGCCGTAGGCGGCCTGTTGTTTGGCGCCAAGTTGTTGGAGCGGAGCAAGAAACACAGGCTCCAATTCGGCTGACGAGGGCGACTTCAGCGAGCGTAGGGCGTGTGTGGACGGCCCCTTGGGTGCAAGGGGTGAGGTAAAAGAATGCGGTTGCGGTGCGGTTGCGGTCGTGTGTCCGGCCTGTGTATTGCGGCGCGCGGCCGCTGGCCCAGATGGGTTTCGCGATCCACTCCCAAACGGATGAAAGACCTTGCTGGCCGCCACCCTACACGGGTTGTGCGGATCGTCGGACCGACCGATCAGCATCTTGCCCTGAAGCCCTGCCCCGCGGCCGACGAGCCGTCAGGCGGCGGCCGGTGCTGGCCGGTAGGGTGCTGGCCGGTAGGCCTCTCCGCTCGTCATCATGGCCCACACAATGCGGGCCATCTTGTTGGCCAGGGCCACGGCCACGAGTTTGCGCGGCTTGCGGCTGAGCAGGCTCAATAGCCACGGCGTGGCGGTTGGCCGGTCCGGTTTGGCATGTTGGATAACGGCGGTGGCGCCGAGTACCAGCAACTGTCGCAGCCGCTCATCGCCGGCGCGGCTGATGCCACCGAGCCGCTGTTTGCCCGCGGTCGAGCATTGCCGCGGCACCAGCCCGAGCCAGGCGGCGAAGTGGCGCGCCGATTGGAACTGCCCGGCCTCGACCCGCAGCGCCAAGTTTAGCGCGGTGATCGGCCCGACCCCCGGGATCTTTGCCAGCCGCCGGCTCACCGAGTTGGCCCGGTGTTGCCGCAGCAATTGATTGTCGATCGCCTGCAGCCGCATAGTGATGTGGTCGGCTTCTCGGCCGAGCAGCGCGATGGCTGCTTTGGCCGCCGCCGGGATCGCGGCATCGGCGGCCGCCGCGACTTCGGTCTTAAGCTCGGCCAAGCCCTTCTCACCGAGCGGCGCCACCACTCCCATCTCGGCGGCATGGCCGCGCAGCGCATTGACCAGCTGAGTGCGCTGGCGCACCAAAAGTTCGCGCACCGACAGCAGCATCGCCGCCGCTTGCTGCTCGGACGACTTGACCGGCACGCTGGCGATCGTCGGCTGCGCCGCGGCGATGCAGATCGCCTCGGCGTCATTGCGGTCGTTTTTGCTGCGCCGGACAAACGGCTTGACGTATTGCGGCGGCAGCAGCCGCACCCGGTGTCCCAGCGCCTGCAGTGCCCGCCCCCAGTGGTGCGAGCCGCCACACGCCTCGAGCGCCACTTCGAGCGGCCCCAGCTGCTCGAAAAACGGCAGCAGTTCGCGCCGCCGTAGATTGCGCCGCAGCACGATGCTTCCCGCCGCATCCACCGCATGCAGCGTAAAAACCAACTTGGACGTGTCGATCGCGATCCGGCTAATATTGGTCATGGACGGTCCTCAGTTCGGTCGTTGACAGCCGAACCATGGCACCAGATGCCGTGGGGCCGTCCACCCCAACGGAAAAGCGCAAGCGCCTCCCGCCGACACACTAACAACGCGCTGGCGGCGGCGGATGACGCTGCGCGCATTCGCCCTACGAGACTATGGCCTTACTGCGCGGCGGCGCGCATGGGAATGTGCGCCTGTAGGAAGGTGCGGAGGCGGGTGATCGTGCGCTGCCGCAAATCCTCCGGCTCGTGCCACGGGAAGACGGTGATCTCGGCGTTGGGCGCCAGCGAGGCCACGTCGATCGAGGTCTGCAATGGGTGGGCCGGGGTGTCGTCGGGCAGGACCAGGATCGGCGTGCGGCAGTTGCTGATAAAGTCGCGCGACACGCTGTAGAGGAAATCGGGGTTCACGCGGTATAGGTTGTGCAGATACTGCTCGACCTGGGCCATCGTCAGATCGGGCCGGCGCGGCAATAATTCGGGAGCCCAGACATCCTTGCCGGAATCGTACATGTAGTCGGGGAGTTCCGGACGGTGCCCGACAGTCTGGCAGAACACTGCGGCGACGACGCGCTGCGGCGCGCGTTACAGCAATTTCCCGGCAAAGCAGCCGCCGATGCAATAGCCCATATAAAAGAACTCGCGGACGCCGAGATGATCCATCAACCCGAGCTGGTCGTCAGCAAAGGCGTCCCACGGGTCGCCAGTCGGGATCGGGCCCGTCGATTCGCCGCCATTGGCGTTGCGCTGGTCCATTGTGATGCAATGGAAGTCGTTCTTGAATTCCGCCATCGCGTTAATGACGGCGGTCGGCCAACTGCTGACCCGCGAGTTCAAGCCGCCGCCGGGCGTGACCAGCAACGGAAACCCCGAGCCGGTCTCCTCGTAACGGATGCGGACATCGCCTTTCTGGTAAAACGGCATGGCGTTCTCTCCTTTGCTTAGTGATGCTAGTGCGACGACCTGGGGTCGGCAGCGTCTTAATCAGACGCGCGCGCATTCAGCCGATTCTAGAGCAGTATCGGATAAAACTGAACCGTCGCAAAATCCCTTCCCCCGGACTTGTTCCGGGGGGCCACGTCTTCAGCCGACCGCGGGGAGCAAAGACGTGGATGGCCGGGACAAGCCCGGTCACGGGGCCGAGGATTCCAATAATGCTCCAGGCTCGAAGCTTTTCGATACGAGACAGCCTAGCCCAATCTTCCCATCTGCTCAGCCGATTGAGGTGTTGCTCCCTCACCCCGCGCGATCTGCAAAACCCTCTAATCCATTGTCGACCGAGTCAATGAAAGTAGCGACCCGAATCGATCACCATTGTCTGGCCGGTCATGGTTTCGGTGCGGCACATCGTGACCACCATGTCGGCGCAATCGTCCTTGTCGGCGGCTTTTTTCAATAGCGAGGTGGCGGCGGAATTCTGGATCTGCTCGGCCCGCAGATTGGCGGTCGCCCGCGTGCCCTCCAATAGCCCTGGTGCTACACAATTGACCAATGTCTCGGGCGCCAAGGCCACCGCCATGCAGCGCGTCAGGTGGATCAGCCCGGCCTTCGACACGGCATAGGCGATCGACGAGCCGGTCGGCCCGATCCCCGACACCGATGAGATATTGACAATCCGGCCGCGGCCCTGGGCCTTCATGACCGGCGCCACCGCCTTGATCAGGCGCAGCGGGCCGGTCAGGTTGACCGCGATGATCTTGTCCCACACCTCGATCGTCAGACTGTCGAGGTCGGCGAACGGGATCGCCTTGTTGTAGGCCGCATCGTTGACGAGGATGTCGAGGCGGCCGAAACGGCGCATCACCTCGCCGACGACCCGCTCCACCGCCGCATCATCGGTGATGTCGCAGGCGAAGGCCGCGGCGTTGATCTGATGCCGCGATGTCAGCTCATCAGCGACACTTTCCGCCTGGTCGCGGCTCTGGGCATACATGACGGCGACATTGACGCCCTCTTTCGCCAGCGCGTGACAGATGCGCTGCCCGAGCCCGCCATTGCCGCCGGTCACCAGTGCGGTGGCGCCCCTGAGCTCCATGACTTCCTCCTGCCTGCGGACATGTAACGAACATGTCGACCGGTCCGCCGGCGGCCCGATTGGCGCATTGGGCCGGCGCTCGGCTCAGCCGCGCCGCGCCGCCGCCAAGCTCGATTATCTTCTTCCGCAGCGCGGATAAGTGGCAGTGGGGCTCGCCGCCTGAGCCAAGGCGTAATCGTGCAGCCCCTTGGTATCGAGGGTGCTGGCCATTTTCAACATGTTGGCTGCCTGCTGGCACACCACCGAGGTCGGTGTCGCACCCTGCTTCAACGCGATCTGGTTGGCGAGGCTGGTGTTCCACGAATTGAATCGGCCTTGCGCGTCGCGATAGCCCTCGCGGCGGAAATGATTGATCATAATTTTCTGGTAACGGATGATCGCGTCCTTGTTGCGCGCTCGGAATTCGCCGTAAACCGTATCGCGACATGCCGAGCTGACCACCATCAGGTTGGTCTGGAACACAATCGCCTGTTCCGCCTCCTGATCCGTTGCCGAATAGCAGCTGCCATCGGCGGCAACCGCAACCTGCAGCGAGGCCGCAAGGCAAACCGCCGCGGCCGTCAAAATTTTCCTCATCGCATTCCCCCAAAATAAACAACTGCGACACCGCCAGCTTACGCAATCGCCAAGCAGTTTCAAGAGAAACCATTGCTGCTGAAATGCGTCGATCCGAATTCGCCAACAGAAAGCCATAATCCGACAAGCGCGGAAATCAACTCTAATCCAACTCTTGATTGATCCTACGTAGGCCGCACGCTCCGGCTGGCTGTAAAATCCAAATCATGCGAAATATAAAGCTGGCAGTTTGCGGATTTGCTCACGACAAGGTAAGCGCGCGGGAAACAAAGCGATGATCGCGTTGTTCACCGATTTCGGCCTCACCGGGCCGTATACGGGCCAGGTCAAGGCCGTGCTGGCGCGGGAGGCGCCGGGGGTGCCGGTGGTCGATCTGTTTGCTGACCTGCCGGCCGGGGACCCCAAATCCGCCGCCTATTTGTTGGCGGCTTACGCGGTCTGGTTCGCGCCGCCGATCGTGCTGCTCGCGGTCGTCGATCCGGGGGTGGGAGGCGCGCGGCGCGCCGTTGTCGCCGAGGCCGATGGGCGGTTGTACGTGGGCCCGGAGAATGGGTTGTTCGAACCGGTGTTGCGTCGCGGCGGGAATGTGCGGAGCTGGGAAATCGTGTGGCGGCCCGTATCGCTTTCGCCGAGTTTTCATGGGCGTGACTTGTTCGCCCCGGTGGCGGCGCGGCTCGCCCTTGCCGGCCCGGACCCCGCGATGCTGCGCGAAACGGAGATCAACCGCATATCCGACTGGCCGGACGACCTGCCTGCGATCGCCTATATCGACCATTTCGGCAACGCGATCACCGGGCTGCGCGCGGCGGTTCTGCCCACCGCAACCCGGCTTGCCGCGGGCGGCCATATTCTCGATCGGGCGCGGACGTTTTCCGATGTCCCGCCGGGTGCTGCCTTCTGGTACGAGAACGCCAACGGCCTCGCCGAGATTGCGGTCAATGGCGGCCGCGCCGGCAAAGTCCTCGGGCTCGAGGTCGGTTCGCCTGTCGCCGTGCTCCCGTAAGCTGCCGCTGCCGCTCAGCTGTGCGGCGAGGCGGAATGACGACCGCGCCCTAAGCCTGCTACGATCGGCGGACAGCCATCGCGAGCGCTTGGGAGGGACAATGGCGGGGTTGTATTTCGAGGAGTTCGTCGAAGGTCAGGTGTTCGAGCACGCGATGAGCCGGACCGTGACCGAGATGGACAACGTCCTGTTCAGCACCTTGACGATGAACCCGCAGCCGCTTCATCTCGACGAGGAGTTTGCCAAAAAGACCGAATTCGGTCAGCGTCTGGTAAACAGCCTGTTCACACTGGGTCTGGTCATCGGCATCAGCGTCGGCGAGACCACGCTGGGCACGACGATCGCCAATCTCGGCATGACCGATGTGCGCTTTCCCAAGCCGGTGTTTCACGGCGATACCTTGCGGGTGCGCACGATCGTCCGCACCAAGCGCAAGAGCCAGTCGCGACCCGATGCCGGGATCGTGCAATTTGAGCACCAGGGGATCAACCAGCGCGGTGAGATTGTGGCGATTTGTCTACGCGCCGGGCTGATGATGTGCCAACCACCGACGCCGATGGGAGGGTGAGATGCGCTCGTTCTTGTTTGTCCCCGCGGATAGTGAGCGCAAGCTTGCCCGGGGCCCGCAATCAGGTGCCGATGCGCTGATCCTCGATCTCGAAGATTCGGTAGTGCCGGCCAATCGTCCGGCGGCGCGGGTACTGGCGCGGGGCTTTCTCGATTCGAGCGGTTCGGTCGATTATCAGCGTTGGGTGCGGGTGAACCCGCTGATGTCAGGGATCGCCCTTGACGATCTCGCCGCGGTAGTGCCTGGGCGGCCGGACGGCATCCTACTGCCGAAATGCGTTCCCGATGATCTGCGCACCCTCGATCATTACCTCTCGGCATTCGAGACTGCCGCGGCTTTGCCACTTGGGGCCATCCGGGTGATCGCGATCGCAACCGAAACGCCCGCTGCCATGTTCGCGATCGGAAATTATGCGAAAGTGTCGCCGCGGCTCGCCGGCATCACCTGGGGTGCCGAGGATTTGGCGGCCTGCATTGGCGGCAACAACCGTCGCGCCGACGGGACCTACGACGATGTTTACCGGCTGGCGCGCTCGCTCTGCCTACTGGCGGCATCAGCCGCTGGGGTCGAGCCGATCGACACGATCTATACCGATTTTCGCGACGAGGCGGGACTTGCGGAGGAATGCGCTGCCGCCAAGCGCGCGGGCTTTACCGGTAAGATGGCGATCCATCCGGCGCAGATCGCGGTTATCAATCGCGCTTTTTCCGCGAGCGAGGAAGAACTCGCCTGGGCGCGCAAGGTGGTGGCTTTGTTCGCCGACAACCCGGATGCCGGCGCGATCGCTCTCGACGGCAAGATGGTCGATCGACCGCACCTAACCTTGGCGCGGCGGCTGCTCGGGCTTGGCGTCAGCGCTTGAGGCTTAGCCCGCCGCTCTCTCCAGAAAACGTTCGGCAAGACGCGCGAGAAAGCTGATTCCGACCGGCAGCGCGTCGTCGTTGAAGTCATAGCGAGCGTTGTGCAGAAAGCAGTCGCCTTCACCCGGGCCGTTGCCGAGCCATAGCATCGCCCCAGGTCGCTGGTTCAGCATAAACGAGAAATCCTCGCCGCCCATCGAGGGCGCCACATTCCGCAGCACATTGTTGGGTCCACAGATTTCGCCGGCGACTTCGGCGGCGAACTCGGTCTCGGCCGGGTGATTGATTGTTGGCGGATAGGAACGGCGATAACTGACATCCGCGACCGCCCCGTGAACCAACCCGGCGCCGCGCGCGATGTCGCCAATCCGACGCTCGATCGCGTCCTGCACTTCAGGGCGGAAGCTGCGCGCGGTGCCGCCGATATGCAACCCATCGGGGATCGCGTTATAGGCCGATCCGCCCCGCATAAAGCCAATGCTGACAACCGCCGAGTTGAGCGGATCGACGGTGCGGCTGACAATTGTCTGCAACGCCATCACAATCTCGGCGCCGACGACAAACGGGTCGATGCCCAAATGCGGGTGCGCCGCGTGGGTGCCGTGTCCTTTGATCCGGATGTCCCAGCGGTCGGAGGCGGCGAGCAGCGGGCCCGATTTTGCCGCGATCTGACCAATCGGAATCCCGGGTTTGTTATGGAGCGCGAAAACCGCGTCGCATGGGAATTTATCGAACAGCCCCTGCTCGACCATGACCCGGCCGCCGCCACCACCTTCTTCAGCGGGCTGAAAGATCAGATGCACCGTGCCCTGGAAATTCCTGGTCTCCGCGAGATATTTGGCGGCGCCGAGCAGCATCGTCGTGTGCCCGTCATGACCGCAGGCGTGCATCTTGCCGTCTTCGGTCGAGCGGTGGGCGAATTCGTTCATCTCCTGGATCGGCAGCGCGTCCATATCGGCGCGCAGCCCGATCGCCGCCGGCGAATTACCGCGCCGGATGGTGCCGACGACACCAGTGCCGGCAAGCCCGCGATGGATCTCAACGCCGAATTCGGCGAGCTTTGCCCACAACAAGATCGGCGGTGCGCTGCTCAGCAAAGGCCAATTCGGGGTGGGCGTGGATGTCGCGGCGGATCCTCGTCAGCTCATCCTGATAGTCGCGCACCTCTGCGATGATCGGCATTGATCGCTCCCGCGTGTCTGTAAAACTTTATTTTACTATCTCGGATAAGCACGCAAAGGCAATCGGTGGGCCCCCTAGGATTGACGCCACCATACTGGCCGAGCTCGCCCAACCGGTTTATTAGTAGAGATTGGAAAGCGGTACACGATCATTACGGGATCGGCAGGAATGCGCAGGGTAATAGTAATACTGGCGTGCGGCCTCGCGATGCTGGTCGCCGGCTGCGTGCAGATCGGAGTTCCGGTCAATTCACTCGCTTTTGAAAAGCGGCCGCCATTGCCGGGACAGCCGAGCTATCTCGAAACCATCACGTTTATCAACGATGGAATGCATTACATTTCGCCCGCCGCCGGCTTTTTTGTCTCCAACCTGGGCGCCATGTGCTTTCAGGGCGCGATCCTCCCCGGGCCGTGGCCCGTATACATCCCGCCGAATTATTGGTGCATCAACCCCCTTGCCGTTAGCCGGGTCGAAGCGATTGATAACAACATCAGCTACATAAACCAGGTTAAATTATGGTGCCGGCTTGCCGCGCCGCAATGCGCCGAAAAGGCCGCCTATCCCAACTGGCCAGACCGTCCGTTGGTGAGCAACAGCATCACCGTCGAGACGGTGCCGTTCCTGCGGCAGCGCGATGCAATCGAATATCTCGTCTATATGATGGGCGGCAATGTAGAGCGCAACCTGGCCTCGCACTGACCCGGTCGGCGAAGACCGTGCTTGACACTCCGCAGCGAGGGTCTAGCGTCGCGGCGCCAGCTCCATTAACGGAGGAAATCCGATGATCATCGAGATGCGCACCTACACCTTGCAGCCGGGCACTGTTGCGACGTTCGAAGAGCGCTTTGCCCAGGCCTTGCCGGCGCGCACCAAGGTCTCGCCGCTCGCCGCCTTTTGGCATACCGAAGTCGGGCCCCTCAACCGCGTCATTCATGTGTGGCCGTACGAAGACATGGCGGCGCGCACCCGGCTGCGCGAGGAAGCGACCAAACAGCCTGGTTGGCCGCCAAACACTCGCGAATTCGTCGTAGAGCAGCAAAGCGAAATCTACCTGCCGGCGCCATTCTCGCCGGCGCTCGAACCACGCCAGTTGGGCGGGCTCTATGAGATCCGCATCTACACCTTCAAGCCCGGCGGCATCCCGGCCGTGATCGACCGCTGGAGCAACCATATCGCCCGCCGGCAGGAATTGTCGCCGCTCGTCGGCGCTTGGTATAGCGAGCTCGGCGGGCTGAACAAATGGTGCCACATCTGGGCGTATAAGGATGCTGGCGAGCGCTTCCGCATTCGTGAAGAAGCCCGCGCCAAGGGCATCTGGCCGCCGCCCTCGGGTGGCGGGCCGAACATGATGATTCGCCAAGAAAATATGCTGGTCGTCCCGGCTGCGTTCTCGCCGCTGCGCTGACGACAGCTTTTCCTGCACGGTTACGCGCTTGCCCTCCCCCGCGAGCAGAGGAGGGCAGGGCGGTCGTTAGATCCCGGCCGCGGCTTAAAGCCCCATCAGCCGAAACATCAGCCACGCAGTCGAGTGTCGCCCGGTAGGCCGGATGCGCGTCGCTGCGGCTTTATGGCGGGCAAAACAAACGGAGAGGGTCCCATGCGAATTGGTCTGTTTTACCAAATCCAAGTCCCCAAACCGTGGACCCCATCCAGCGAGTCGCAGCGCATTTACGAAGCCCTGGAGCAGATCCCCTTTGCCGAACGGCAGGGTTTCGAAAGCGTATGGTTTTCCGAGCATCACTTTCGACCCGTCTGGTCGCATAATAGCGCCCCAGACCTCACTCTCGCCGCGGTCAGCCAACGGACCAGCACGATCCGGCTCGGGGTCGGCGTGGTGCTGGCCCCGATCCATCATCCGCTGCACGTCGCGGCACGGATGGCGACGCTCGACATTCTGAGCCGGGGCCGTGTCGATGTCGGCTTGGGCCGCACCGGCTATCCCTATCAGCTGACCCCGTATGGCAGCGATCTGCAGGATACGCGCGGCATGTGGCAGGAATTCGCCGACGTGCTGCCGCGGATTTGGACGCAGGAAGAAATCACCTATGACGGCCAGTACTACCAAATCCCGCGGCGCGAGGTTCTGCCCAAGCCGGTGCAGCGCCCGTATCCGCCCTTATGGTCGGCCTGCGGCAGCGACGAGACGGCGCTGCTGACCGGCAGCTTGGGCATGGGCGGGCTGTTCGGCAGCGAAGGCGGTCCCGACCGCGTCGAGCAGTTAATGGCGATCTATCGCGAAGCGTTGGGAACCGGCCGCAGCAATCGTGAGGGACCGGCGCCGCGTGCGGCATTGATGACCGCGGGCTACTGCCATGAGGACCCGCGAGTGGTGGCCGAGCGCGGCACCGAACTCGTCGGCTGGTATATCGAGCAGCAGCGCGAGCGCGCCCGCCTGGTGTGGCGCGATTACGATCCGACGACGGTGCCGCCCGATTATCAGGGTTATTACACCCGCGACCAGCGCCTCGCGAGCGGGCCGCATCCGGGTGAGCCGACGCCGCAGGAAGTGCGCGAGCAGGGGACAAAGTTTTGTGTCGGCACGCCCGAAGACTGCATCCGCTTTCTCGAGCTTTACGAGGCTCTGGGGATCGAGGAAGTGATTTTGCTGTGCGCGATCGGGCCGGCGCAGCACGAAGAGGTGCTCCACACTCTCCGCCTATTTGGCGAGCAGGTGATCCCGCATTTCCAGGCCAAACAAACAGCCCCAGCCTTGGCGCAAGCCTCGGCCTGACCCGTCGCCGCTGCGCGGCCGTCTCGCTCGCCTACCCGCCACGGCCTAGGAAGCCGCTGGTTTGGCATATTGGACGGCGCGGGAATGCAGCCAATTCAGCAGGGCGGGAACAACCGGCTCGATGTCTCGATAGCGCTGCGTCGGCAACGGCATCTCGCGGATGGCGGCGGCCAGTTCGGTCGCGCTGTTGGCAGTGCGGATCGCGGCGTCGAGCTGTGTGATGTGAGTGCGGATTGTGAATACGATCGCCCGCGTCACCGGCAATCGCCGCAGCGTCTGCCGTTCGACCCGCAGCCACAGCTCTGCTCCGGCATTCCAGCCCTGGCCGGGTGCGGCCATCGGCGGACGAAACGGCCGGAACGCGACTGGGCTGTCGGTAATGACCCAATTGAACCGGCCCATCAGCCGATCCGCCTTCAGCTGCGCGAAAAGACGATTGACCGGTCGGGCGAGCTTTTCCCCATACCCCGGCACTGGGTCGTGAATGACCGCGAGTGGCCGTGCGATCTTGTCGGCCAGGCGCCAGGCCGAGGGCGAACACATCGAAGCTCCGACCAGCCGGTATCCTTGCTAGGGATCTGGCGTATCGGGCATCAGCAGGCAAAGATCTTCCTGCACCAACCGGCCCGCTACATCCAACGGGTGAAGCCTAGAACGGCAACCTTGCGACCCGGCCAAGCTCCAGCTTTCACCGGTCGCCAAATTGAGCAAGCGGTCGCAATCGCGGCGAACGACGGACGGATGATGCTGCGCCAAATGCTGGGCAAGTAGGTTCAGCAATTCGTTAGCCGGCCCCAGCGCTGCGGGCAGCGCGGCAAAGACTTCGTCGTGCTGGGTCTGGAGCAACGCGCGCTCCGGGCCAATGCTGTGGCGAAATCACCGTCGATCTCAATCCACTCGCTGGGCTTCAGTGGCGTCATCCCCATCGATAACTGAAATCGTCCGCCATCAAATGGCAGGTAGCGAGCGCCTTTCGCTTTAGGATTTACCTGTGTCGACGGTGCGGGGATCACGATAGTGGAGAGGAGAATCTCGAAACCAGCCTTATCCGATCAAGCGATCCGCAAGGCCTCAAAGGCGGGTAGCTGATGGTCGGCAAAATCGCGAGCTTGGGCATTCAGTTCGGCTAGGCTCTCCTCGGGAGTTTGCAACGTCTTCCCGTCTTTTAGCAGCAGCTCATTATTTGCCTGCAATATTTGCCAAACCGTTCGAGCCCATTCGTCCGGGCTCCCGTATCCCTGTTGGCGCGCAAGAAGAAAAAGCTGATGGAAGCGCGGTACCGTCACACCGCCCCCGGTCACCGGGCTGGCGAGAAAGCTCATCTCGTTACGGAGCGGATTGAGCTCTGTGCGATAAGTTGAGATATAGCCGATATCCGTCACATAGCCTTGCGTCCAGTCGTCTACCCTCGACCTCCCCGCTCTGGCACCGGCGAAGGTTAACGCTGCTTTACCGCTTGCTCAAACCCGTTCCGGAGCCGCGATCTGATCGATGGTGCATTGTGCGGCGGACTTGTCCGCGCGCCAGCGCACGAGCTTTGTCCCGTGCCGGAAACGACCTGCCGTGATTTGGTTGTACTCGACCTCGATTACCAATTCCGGGCGCAAGGGTTGCCATTCGCCGGAGCGCTCGGTGCTCCAGCGGCTCGGGCCGCCGGGTGCGTTCCCGGTAAAGCCGGGCGGCTCTCGCAGCGCCTCTAATCGGCGGGTCAGGGCCGGACGGTCGCGATTGGGAATCGTCGAGGTAAACCCGACGTGATTGAGGCGGCCCTCGCGATCGTAGAGGCCAAGCAGCAGCGATCCGACCTCCGGGCGGTTGCTTAGATAGCGGAACCCGCCAACGACACAATCCGCGGTGCGATGCGGCTTGACCTTGATCATCGCGCGCTCGCCCGGCTGGTACGCATCGTCGAGCCGCTTGGCGATCACCCCATCGAGTGACCCCTGGCCGGCTTCGCGCAGCCATCTCTCAGCGACGCCCCGGTCGCGGGTCATTGGCGACAGAGTCAACCGGTTGGCAACACCGTTGGCCTCGACAAATCTCTCCAACGCCGCCCGCCTCTCGGTAAGCGGCGAGCGCACCAGGTTTGCGCCGTCGGGTGCGAGCAGAATATCGAACAAAATCAGACGCGCCGGCGTCTCAGCGGCGAGTTTGCGGATACGGCTCTCGGCCGGGTGAAGGCGCGCTTGCAATCCATCAAAGGAGAACTCGCCGTCGAGTGCTACGACAAGCTCGCCGTCTACGACAAACCGCGCGGCCTCAACCTCGCCGAGCAGAGCAAGCATTTCCGGGAAATAGCGCCCGAGCGGCTTGCCGGATTTGGCCCTGAGTTCGACCGCAGCGCCCGCCTTGAACGCGAGGCAGCGAAACCCGTCCCATTTGGGTTCGTATTGCCATCTACTGTCATCAAGCGGCAGCGACTCCGCCGTCCGTGCCTCCATCGGCGGCGTGTCGAGTGGCAGACCATAATCCGGTCCGTCCATTGCCGGCGCCTCCGCACCAGCCCCACTCATGCGGCGGCCTTCGCCGAAAGCAACCTGATCGCCTCCTCCAGCGGCCGCTCGCTCTCGCAATACTCCTTCCACGCTTCCGTCTTGGCGAGCAAAGCGGGGGCGGAGCGAAGGTTAAAGCGCGTCGGGTCGAGGTTGGCCCTGACCTGCGGCCAGGTCAGCGGCATCGACACCGGGGCGCCCAGCCGCGCGCGGCGCCACCGCAGTCGACATGCGGTCGTTGCGCAGGTAATCGAGAAAAATGCGGCCACCGCGAACCCGTTTTGCCATGTTAACGACATACCGATCGGGATGGTCGCGCGCCAGCCGCAGACAGACTTCGTGCGCAAAGGCTTTGGCTTCCGGCCAGCCCGGCGGGTCTTTCTGTGGTACGGCCAACGGCGTTACGACGTGCAACCCCTTGCCGCCGGTGGTTTTGCAAAAACACACGAGGCCAAGATCTTCAAGGCGCTCGCGCAATTCCTTGGCGGCATCGACAACGGTCGAAAACGCAACGTCCGGACCCGGGTCAAGATCGAAAACCAGGCGGCCGGGCACCTCGGGGCGGTGCGGTTCGCAGTTCCACGGATGCAGCTCGACCCCCGCCACCTGGGCGATCGCGGCCAGCTCTTCGACCCGATCGATCTGCAGGTAAGGCTTGTGGTCGCCGAACACGCTGACCTGTTCCAAAAGGTCGGAGGTGCCGCGCATCGCGTGACGCTGAAAAAAACGCTCGCCATCGATCCCGTCCGGGGCGCGGATGATCGAGCATGGCCGCCCACGAATATGCTCGATCATCCACGGACCGACCGCTTCAAAATAGCGCGCGAGATCGAGCTTGGTGACCGGCCGCCCGTCGCCGCCGTCAGGCCAAAGGATCTTCTCGGGATTGGAGATGACGACCCCCATGACAATCGGCTTGGCTGACGCGGATCGTCTCGGAGCCGATGCCGAACGTGGTGGCGGCGCCGGTGTCGGGATTACGGTTTCCTCCGCCGGGGCCGGCGCCTCCGCCTCCACTTCAGTTGCCGGCTTGTCCTGCCGCAATCCTTTAAAGGCGGCTTGGCGAACCATTCCGTCGGCGGTCCACCCGGCAAATTCGATTTCAGCGACGAGTTCGGGCCGGGTCCAATGGATATTGGCCTGACGGCGCGGCGCGCCGCTTCCGGTAAAGGGGGACTCGTCGGATTCTACGACTTTCACCAACGGCAGGAGCTGACTGAGCTTCTCCTTCCCAAAGCCGGTGCCGACGCGACCGATATAGACAAATTGATCGCCGCGATAGACCCCGACCAGAAGCGAGCGGAACCTGCCGTTTGTCGTTGTCCACCCGCCGATCACCACGTCATGGCCGGCGCGGCACTTTGCCTTTGTCCAGGAGGTGGTGCGCCCCGACTGGTAGGGTGCGTCGAGACGTTTCGAGACGATGCCTTCAAGCGACAGCCGGCAGGCCGATCTCAGCACTGCGTCACCGCCGGTCTCGAAATGTTCGACATAGCGGATCAGCGCCCCGTTTTTGCCGCTGTTGTCCAAGAGCTCGCGCAGGCGGCGCTTTCGCTCCGACAAAGGTTTCGGCCGCAGATCGGTATTTTCGTCAAACAGCAAATCAAAGGCATAAAAAACCAGATCTTCGGTGTTTTGCTCGGATAGTGCCGCCTGCAGGGCGGCGAAATCGGGTGCGCCGTTCTCGTCATGAGCAACGATCTCGCCATCGATCAGACAATCGTCGAGGGCGGCAGCTTCTCGGGCGATAGCGCCGAATTTCGCTGTCCAGTCGAGACCTTTGCGGGTTCGCAGAGCAACATTGCCGGATTCGACGCGAAGTTGCATGCGGTAGCCATCGAATTTGATTTTGTGGACCCAGTCGCCGCCCGAGGGTGGCCGCTCGACAAGCGTGCACAGCTGCGGCGGAACAAAGTTGGGAATGGGCACTCTGGGAGTGGCCTTTTTTCTCGTGTCCGGCTTGCTCTGTCGCGGTTTGATTACCGCTGAGCCTGCCGTTCGTTCGGCATCTCGGTCGCTTTTGCTGTGCCAGACCGCGTCCGCTGGCGCCGATGACCGAGCGGCGAGCACAAACGGCTTGGGTCCGCGGCCTTGGCCGGCCGCGATCTTTTCCATCGTGCGGCCTGAGGCGACCGATCGGTCTTGCGCGAGTAACGCGTCGCCTTCGCCGTCACTGGCAAAATCGTCCCGGAGCTTGATCAGGAGCCAGTTGGTTCGCTTGCTGCGGCTGGTGTCGCGCTTAAGGCGGACCAGGACCCATCCGCCGTGTAGGCGCTCGCCAAAGAGGTTGAATTTGAGTTCGCCCCGCTCGATGGCGTGCTGCGGTGCCTCATCCCCGATCGGCTCCCAATAGCCGCGATCCCAAAGCTGGACTGTGCCGCCGCCATATTCGCCCGGCGGGATCGTGCCTTCAAAATCGCCGTAATCAAGGGGATGATCTTCGACCTCGACCGCGAGGCGGCGCTCATGCGGATCGAGCGACGGGCCACGCGTTACCGCCCAGGACTTAAAGACCCCGTCAAGTTCGAGCCGCAGATCGTAATGCAGCCGCCGGGCGGCGTGCTTTTGAATAACAAAGCGCAGCCGCTCCGAGCGAGCGATCGCGGCCTCTCCGCTCGGTTCCTTGGTCTTGCCGAAATCGCGCTTAGCACGGTATTGAGCGAGCTTGGCCTCCGCCACTTTTCGCGAACTCCTCGGCGGCGTGATCGACTATTATCCTAACCAACAGTAAGGGCGAGTGTTCCGGTTCTGCTGTCTTTCAGACGCCTAGGCGCCGCCGCGCTCTTCAAGCCTAGAGTGTAGGCTGTCTCAAATGGGCTCCTATGTTGCGCTGCTTCGCGCCGTCAATGTCGGCGGAACCGGCAAGCTGCCGATGGCCGATCTCAGGGCTATGTGCGAGGCCGCCGGTTTCCAAGCCGTTCGTACCCACATCGCGAGCGGCAACGTCATCTTCAAAAGCTCACTCAGCGAGCGTGCTGCGAAGGAAATCCTCGAAGCCCGCCTCCAGGCCTATGCCGGAAAGCCAGTCGGGGTGATCATCCGCACCGCCGATGCTATGGCGGAGATTGTGGCTGCGAACCCATTTCTGGACGCACCGCCCAACCGCGTCATTGCGGTTTTTCTGGACGATGTCTCGCTGCCCAGCATCTTGGAGGACGTGACTGGCCGTAGTCCGGACGAGACGATCAAACTCGGTCAGCGAGAGATTTACATTCGTTACGGCGCCGGCATGGCTCATTCCAAGCTGCGCATTCCGGCGGCGAAAGCGGGCACGGCGCGCAACATGAATACGGTTGCCAAGCTGGCCGTGTTGGCCGCCCGCTGAGCGGGCGAACTCGGCGATCGCGCGCCGGCGATATTGGCCGCTGGTGTCTTCAATCCGCTAGCCGAGGACCGATACACAAACGCGTCCATTCTCGTCTTTGCCATCGCTGGGGCACGCGCCTATAGCGGCCGAAGTCCTCCGTTACCTCGAGCGGTCGCTGGAGAAGAAGACAAGCGATCTCGGGAACTAAAGCGAGCAGTCCTGCGTTGAAGCACGGCTTCGAAGCTGCCCGGGAGGACGGTGTGCAAACGGCGGAAGTCAGGATCTCCGACGATGATTTCGGTCAGCGGTTAAAGGATATGCGGCTTTGGCTGGATGGCCATCGGTTCGAACCATCGGTCTTTACTTATTTCTACCTTAACCCTGGAATGATGGTGCGGGTCGCGTTCGGAATTGAGGACGAGGCCTCGGCTTTCGCAAACGAATTTGGCGGAACTGTCATCGAGATAAACACCGCCGACCGGCGCTCGGCCGCCTAGACTGGCTTACGGGCGCAGCGCGGTGTGATCCCTCTCGCACGTGCCGAAAGCCCGCCCGTTCTTGCGCCACACGCCTGGCAATTCGACCTTTTTGCATGGCCCTCGGGCACTCGCTGGGATGACGGCTCGCTCCGAAGAGCCGACAGCTCAACAGCCTAAAAGAATGAGCGCGACCACTGTCAGCGAACTGCCAAGAAACGAGGTTAGTGCAAATTGAGACCGGGCATGTAGGTCGGCGGGTCGAGGCCGACCCCGACCAGGTGACCAAAGAATTTCGCGAGCATGCGGCGGTCGGTCTCCGGCAGCGGTGGCTTTAGGATCGATGCAATGTTGGTCCGTAAATGCTCGACATTGCCGGTGCCGAACAGGACGACATCGACCCCGGGCTCATGCCGGACAAAGCGATAGGCCGCTTCGGGGACGGTAAGCGCGCCGCCGCCATCGGCATGGATCAGAAAGCCGAGCGGGTTCGGCGCATGGCCGAGCCAGCGCGCGATTTTGTTTTCGGCCGCCAGCCGCCGCAATTCGGCTTTGAGACGTTGCGGCTGCGAAAAGATGTTGCGCACCGCGAACATGATCAGTGTACCGACTCCTTTGGCTGCGGTGCGCGGGAACACCCGGTCACGCGCGTTCTGGTGCATCATGTGGAATGCGACCATAGCGACGTCCCATACGCCGTCCTCCGCCGCCCGCTGCAGCATTTCATGCTCGGGATCGCTGGAGCCGGTTTCGGTCACGCCGAGAAAGCGGATCTTTCCCTTGGCCTGCTGATCCAACAGCACGGGTGCCATCACCTCGCGGGCGTCGCCATAAGCTTCCGGAGCGACGCCATGGAGCTGATAGACATCGATGTAATCGGTGCCGAGCTGCTTGAGAGAATTGTCGAGGCTGGCGATCAGGCGATCGTTGGCGGCGCTATAGCTGCGGCGGGGAAGCCAGGCTTTGGTGGTGATGACCACCTGGTCGCGCGGCAACGCCTTTAGCGCCTTACCCAGCACCTCCTCGGTGCCGTATACGGCGGCGGTGTCGAACAGGTTGACGCCGAGCGAAAACGCCTCATGCACCAAGCCGATCGCCTCGGCCTCACTCTTGCCGGTGCCAAGCCCAAGGCGGCTGAAACCGCCACAGCCAAGCCCCGCTACGCTGACCTTGAGGCCGGTTCTGCCGAGTGTCGTGTACTCCATCAGCTACTCTAACGCCGTGTTTCCCGGCTCTATTTTAATGCAGACGGCCGACCGACGGCCATGAAATCGCAATGTGTCGAAGCTGCTGGTGGGACACCGGGGTCCGCATGGCGCAGCAAGCCAAAATGTGAGAGGGTTGCCTGACAATGCGGGATACGGGCATCCCGCGATGACAGAGCAGCCGATCCGGAGGGACCAATATGATCACCAAATTCACCACCGTTTATGCCGGTCATGTCGATCTTCCCGATCGCGGGCAAGACGCCACCCCGGCGAACGAGCGGCGCTATTCCAACGAGCACCTCGCCAGCGTCTATGAAAAGACCGAGGCTATCGCCAAGCAAATGGACGCGCTCGGCTACGAGACCTTGTGGCTCGCCGAGCATCATTTCCAGCACGAAGGCTACGAATGTCTTCCGAACATCCTGATGGTGGCGGTGCATCTGGCGCATGTGACCAAGCAGCTCAAGATAGGTTGCGGCTTCAACATCGCGCCGATGTGGCATCCGCTGCGGCTGGCCGAGGATTTCGCGACCGCCGATATCCTAACCAAAGGGCGCACTGTGTTCGGCGTCGGGCGCGGCTATCACACCCGCGAAGTCGAAAGCCTGGGCGGCCCGATGCTCGACCAGAACGCCAACCGCGAAGTGTTCGAGGAAGCCGTCGAGATCATCTTCAAGGCGTTCAACAACGAATCCTTCTCGCATAAAGGCGCGCATTACACTTTGCCGCCCCGGGTTCCGTATCGCGGCTATGAGCTGGAGAAACTGACCCTGGTGCCGCGGCCGATCCACCGCCCGGTCGAATGCTGGCAGCCGATCGTCAGCGCCAGCGCGCGCGGGCTCGATTTTATGGTCAAGCACGGCATCAAAGGTGCGGTCGGCGGCGGCGCCGCGACAATGCAGGGCGGCCCGATCATTGCCTACCAGGAAGCGGCGGCGCGCGCCGGCAAGAATTTGGCGCTCGGCGAAAACCTGCAGATCGGTCTGCATTTCCACCTCGCTCGCACCCCCGAGCAGGCGGTCCGCGAGATCAAGCCGATTTACGAAGAGCACGTGAAGATGTTCGCGCCGCTCGGCTTTGTCCCGGGGCTGACCCCGGCCCAAGTCGAGGCGGTGAGCCGACGCGGCGGTTGGGATGCTGCCGGCGTGCCGACCGTAGAACATTTCATGAAGTTGGGCTCGTGGTTCGCCGGCACACCGCAACAATTGGTCGAATTGGTCAAGGGCTTCGAGGAAAAGTATCCCGGCATGGAGCACATCAGCCTGTCGAGCCCGATCGGCACACCGCAGGCAACAATGCTCGAACAGTTCCAATGGGTTGCCGAGGAGGTCATGCCGGCCTTCCGGGCGAACAAGGCGTAAGATGTTGGTGCGTGATTGGCCGTGATTGGCCCACGGCCGACACGCGCCTTCCAAATTCCCCGTCCAGCGTCGCGGCGACCATCATCATCTGTCGGCGACAGCACCGACTCCCGGGTTTCGGCGCCGGCGGGATGATCGAGATCCGGCTTATTCCGGCGGCTCGCAAATGACATTCCGGTCGTTGGCGTTAACCCTGCTAACGATCGTGCTTCTTGCAGGCTGCGGATCGTTGCGCACCGAAAAAGGGGAGACCTGCTTGGCGATTGAGGCGGGAATCCCGCTTCCGCAGCCGCAGTTTTTCAAGCTACCATCGGTCGAGCGGCCTGTGCGCTTCTCGGTGCCGGTGGAATCCGAACTCTATGTGACGCCACGTAATCTACCATTCGTGCGCAACCTGCTGGCCTCGATCGAGCTACGCGCGCAGGCCGAGCCGCGGCGCCCGTATCACGTCCTGGCATTGTCGGCGGGAGGCGAGGTAGGCGCCTATGGCGCGGGCGTCGTCGCCGGCTGGAAGTTCAATACGGCCAACCCGCGGCCAAGCTTCGATCTAGTGAGCGGCATCAGCACCGGTGCCTTGCTGGCCCCATTGATCTTCCTTCACGAGGATCTTCTCGCCAAGAGGCTGTATACGACAATCGCGGCCGACGAAGTCTATCGCCCGCGTTCGATTATCGGCCTCCTCTTCGGCAACAGCCTGGCCGACACAACGCCGCTTCGAAACAAGGTGGAGAGCATCGTCACCGACGACTTTGTCGAAAGAATAGCTGCTGAAGGCCGAACCGGAAGAATTCTCGCTGTGCAAGCCGTTGATCTCGATGCCGGCGATTCGGTGGTGTTTGATCTGACCGCCATCGCCGAGGGAACAAATCATCCTTTGTGTTCAGAGCTGTCGCGCCGCGAATGCATCATCAAAGCACTGTTGGCGGCTGCCGCGGTGCCAGTGGCGTTTCCGCCCGAATTTATCGATGGCGAGATGTTCGTCGATGGAGCCCTGCTCCAGCACGTGTTCACGATCAACATCATCAATGGTGTCCTACACAGCCCGACAGCCGCACGGCGGGGCGTCAGCAGCCCGCAAGGGTTTGCCCTGCGGTTACCGCAGACCCCTGATCCGGAGGCGGTCGGCATCGATCTGACCTTGATCGCCAACACGACGTTTTCTTACCCGATCACCTGTACCGGTAACAATCTGCGCGACATCGCCGAGCGCTCGTCCGCTATCGCAACTGATCAGCTGGCGATCGAAAGCTTTTTTCGGCTGCTGGCGGAAACCCAATCTTTTCCGGGCAGCAATGCCAAGTTTACCTATGCTGACCCCGAATTGACAAAATGTCACCTGAGCCAGACGAGCCCCGACAGCCTCATCGAGCCTTTCGATCCGAAATATATGCGATGTCTATTTCACGCGGGTTGTTCGCTAGCCGCGGCGGGCGCCGATATTTGGCATACCCAACCGACGGATCTTCCGCACTCGCCGCTCCCACGCCAACCGATTAATGGCGAGATCGCCTTTTCCGGCGAGCACTCCATCGCTCGTGAAACCGTCCAGGGTGACCCGCCGGCCATCTGTACGGTCGCGCACTAGAAAAGCAGCCGCCGAGCCCACGAGACGGGCTGGGTTTTCTTTGATATGTCGAGCCCAATCGGGCGCCATAGGCGGTAACACAAGAACAGTCCCAGCGGGTTGCCGCGAAAGTCATGCCGGCCTATCGGGCGGAAACCGCCCGGTGCCGCGGCGCGGAAATTGTCGCTTTGACGGCGGCTTCGCAAATTTGCTAAGGATCGCGCGTTAGCAAATCCGCGAAGGAGCGCCGATGGCTCTCTCATCGACCCCCGCCGCCAACGACAGCGCGGCGATCGCTGCTGATTGTGCGCGCAAACTATTGGAATTGCGGGCGCGCAATGGCGAAACCCAGCGCCAATTGGCGAAGCGCCTCGGCATGACCGATTCGATGATTTCTCGGCTCGAGCGCGGCGATCATGTGCCAAGCCTAAAAACCCTGTGTCGGATCGCGGATGCTTTTGGCCGGCAGCTGGAGATCGTTTTTCACGCGCATGAGCACGCCCATGCGGATGGGACGCGGCATTCGCATCCGCACAGCAATCTCGACCCCGATCACCAGCATCATCACGAGCGCGGAGATACGTGATGAATTGGGCGCCGCTGCTGCTGATCGGCGCCGTGGCTGCGGTCGGGGTGCTGCATACGATTGTCCCGGATCACTGGCTACCGATTGCGCTAATCGCCCGAGAGCGCGGCTGGTCAAGGGGCGAGACCGCGCGCGCGGCGTTGCAGGCGGGAACCGGACACATCCTTTCGACATTGTTGATCGCGTTTGCGGTCTGGATCGCCGGCATCGCCTTTGCCGATCGCTTTGGCCATTTAATCGACATCGCCTCGAGCCTGGCGCTGATTGGTTTCGGCGGCTGGATCGCGATTTCCGCCTGGGGCGAGTTGCATCACATTGAAGGCGAAGAGCATTTGCACGCGCACAACCATGGTCACCCCCATTCCCATCTTGCGGAAAACGCTCGGCCCCGCAGCGCGATTGAGGCGGGTTTCGGCCATACGCTGGCGATCGGAGATGACCGGCTCTACGCCCCGATCCGCCGCGACGCCGCGATACTCACCCACCATGCGCATTTGCACCGTCACGACCGCGGCCCAGCACATCTGCATTGGCATGATCATCTGCCGGCAACCGCCCATCCGGTGCTCGCTGCCTTCGCAGATGAGCCGCCTTTGCATCGCCATCGGCACAAGACCACCGCGCGAACCTCACTGTTGCTGATCCTCGGCTCATCGCCGATGGTCGAGGGGATCCCGGCATTCTTCGCGGCGGCGAAATTCGGCGCCGGCGTCATATTCGCAATGGCGGGGGTTTTCGCATTCAGCACGATCGCGACCTACGTCGTGCTGTGCGTCTATTCGACCGCCGGTTTGCAGCGCTTACGGCTCGGCGCTGTCGAACGTTATGGCGAAGTGCTGAGCGGCGCCGTTATCGCCGGCACCGGCGTGATCTTTGGGCTTTGGCCGGCACTCTAGCGCGCGCATCGCGTCCCGATTACGATCGGCGGCCAAAGACGAGCGACAAAGAGGCGAGAGATGAGCGGTTTGGGATTGCCGACGGCCGAGCGCCCGCACGAGATCGGCCTCTCGAGTGAACGGCTCGATCAGATCCGCAAGACCTTGCGGAATGACGTCGAGCGCCGGTTCATACCTGGGGCGGTGATGCTGATCGCCCGCGGTGGGCGGATCGGTTTCGCCGAGGCCTTCGGTTACCGCGACCGTGAGGCCGCGACGCCGATGACGCTCGACGCAATCTTTCGGGTTGCTTCGATGACCAAGCCGGTGACCTCCATCGCGGCGATGATGCTGGCCGAGCGCGGGCGTTGCAAATCGCGGCGCCGGTCGCCGAATACCTGCCCGAATTCAAGGACCGCACCGTCGGCGTCGATCGCGTGTGGGCGCGGCGGGCGATGACGGTGCAGGATCTGCTGCGCCATACCTCGGGCCTGACCTATGCCGCGTTTGGCGATTCGCCGGTGCAGATGGTCTGGCGCGAGGCCGACTTAGCGAGCGAGACCCAGACCAACGCCGATCTCGTCGCCAAGCTCGCCCGGCTGCCGCTGATGTTCGAGCCGGGAACGATCTGGGAATACAGCATGGCGACCGATGTGCTCGGCCGGGTCGTCGAAGTCGTTTCAGGGCGGAGCCTTGCCGATTTCTTTGCCGATCAGATCACCGGGCCGCTCGGCATGACCGACACTGCATTCGAGGCGACCGGCGCCAAGGCCGTGCGCGTCGCCGAACCCCAAATTGATGCCGCGACCGGCGAGCGGCCGCCGATGCGCAATGTCGCGCGGCCACATCGCTGGGCCTCGGGCGGCGGCGGGCTGGTGTCGACCGCCGCAGATTACCTGCGCTTTTGCCAGATGCTATTGAACGGCGGCGAACTAGACGGCGTCAGGCTGTTGGCGCCCAAGACCATCCAGCATATGGCTTCGAACCATTTGCCTGCTGATTGCAGTTATGGCGAGACGGCGCGGAGCCGGTTTGGCGCGTTGGCGCCGGTGCCGGAGATGGGACACGGCTTTGGCCTCGGCTTTGCGGTGCGCACGCAACCCCGCATGTCGCCGGTGCCGGGCTCGGTCGGCGACTTTTTCTGGGGTGGGGTGACCGGCACCTATTTCTGGATCGACCCGGACGCGGACTTGGTGGCGATCTTCCTCTCCCAAGCGCCCGACCGCCGTCTCCATTACCGCTATACGTCGCGCCAATTGGTCTACGCCGCGATCACCGGCCCCGTCGCGCGCTAGTGGGTCCTGCGCTTTTGGCACCCCGGTTCCACGCGAAGTTAGCTTACGCGGCTTCCTCCAGGGTCGAGCCGATGTCGAGGGTGGTGGCGCGGCGGAGGTCGCGCGGTTGGCTCTCGTCGTGCGGGCGGCCGCGATGCATAGTGCAGCGATTGTCCCAGATCACGAGATCACCGACCCGCCATTGGTGGCTGTAGACAAACTCCGGCCGGGTCGCGTGCAGATTTAGATCGTACAGCAGGATGCGGCCGTCGGCGACCGGCCAGCCGACAATGTGCGAGGCGTGTGCCGACAAGTATACCGTCTTGCGCCCCGACCCCGGATGACGCCTGACCAGCCGCTGGCGCGAGGGCGGGTATTTCTCGCGCTCGCCGGGTCCGAACTCGGTAAAGCCGATCTGACCGCGCGACCAGAAGATGTCGTGCTCGGCGACCAGCGAGTCGATCGCTGCCCTCATTGCGTCGGGGAGCGCGTCATAGGCGGCCCGCATATCGGCGAATTCGGTTTCACCGCCACCCAAGGCGCTGGCCGGCGGCACCGCCACCGCGTGCAACATGCCGAGCACGACAGGCACCGGCATGTAGGAAGCGTCGGTATGCCACAAGCGGTTGCCGAGCATGTCGAGCCGCCGCCGGTCATACGGGTCGCGCAATTCGCCGTCCTCGTCGAGATTGGAGATGTCGCCGATCTCCGGGTGCTGGAGCCGCCGACTTTTGGCGGTCGCCGCGGCCCGGCCGATTTCGAGCGGGCCGAATAGCGCGGCGAAGTCGCGTAATTGGGTGTCGTCGAGCCGCTGTTCGCGAAACACGACGACCGCGTATTCGTCGATCGCTCGCCAGATCTTGTCCACCATCGCGCCATCGATCTCCCCGGAGAGGTCGACGCCGGTCATCTCGGCGGCAAACAGCGGATGAAGCTGGCGCAATTCGAAGCCCATGCGATATTCCTTCACACCTCCGGCAGGTACTGCAGCAGCATCGCGCCGCCCTCGGCCGGAAGTCAATCGGACGACAATGTCATCGATGCTCGGGTGACGCGGGATTTGGAACAATTCCCGGTTCGACGGGAAAAATCGCGTTTTTTGCCTGCGAGAGGCTCGTTTGTCAGCAAAATACTGTCCTTGTATCAATGACTTACAAACGAATTCCCGTACGCGTCCAACCGGGAATTTTCCGCATCGAACCGGGAATTTTCCGCACCGAACCGGGAATTTTCCGCACCGAACCGGGAATTTTCCGCACCGAACCGGGAAAGATCGGGAAATCGATTCCAGGCACGAGAACTCAAGAAAAAAAGCCATTCCTCTCCGACACACTAGAGCAATTTCCTCTTAGATCGAGCCGTAACCGGCATGGGCGAGATAGCGGGAGCACTCGTCGGCGGAGAAGTCGTCCAACAGGCGGCCGATGGCGTCCCACAGTGAGGCGATGGTGCGCTCGGCGGCGCGGCGCAACAGCGCCTTTAGTTTGGCAAACAGCATCTCGATCGGGTTGAAGTCGGGCGAGTAAGGCGGGAGGTAGAGCAACACGGCGCCGGCCGCCGCGATTGCATCGCGCACCCCGGCGACTTTATGAGCCGGAAGATTATCCATGATGACGATGTCGCCGGGGGACAGCGTCGGGACCAGGCAGCGCTCGATATAGGCACGGAAGATCGCGCCATTCATCGCCCGGTCGATAACAAAGGGCGCCGTCACGGCATCGAGGCGCAAGCCAGCCACAAAGGTTGTCGTTTTCCAGTGGCCATGGGGCACCCGCCCGATCAGCCGCGAACCGCGCCGGCAGCGCCCGTATCGGCGGGCCATGTTGGTGGCGGTGCCGGTCTCATCGATAAACACCAGCCGATTTGCATCAAGCTGCGGCTGCAGGCTTTGCCACACCAGCCGGGCCGCGGCCACGTCGGCGCGCAGTTGCTCGGCGGCGTGCACGGTTTTTTTAAAGCTGATCCCGTGCCGATCGAAAAACCGCCAGATCGAGCTCACGCCGACCCGCACACCCCGCTCGTCCAGCCGCCCGCGGATCTCCCCCAGAGTAAGATCGGCACGCTCGCCGACCAGCGTCAACAGCCAGTCGGTGTGCGCCTTCAGTGGTGAGCGGCTGCGGCCCTTCTGCGATTTGGCCGCGACGCTCCCGGTGCGTCGCCAGCGGCCAACCCAGGCGGTCGCCGTCGACTCGCCGATGCCCAACCGGCGCGCCGCCCCGCGCGCCGAAAAGCCACCCTCGACCGCGCGGATCACGCGGATGCGCAGATCGCTTGAATACGCCCTCGCCATGCCGTCCCCCAACATCTATGGACGCACTCTCGCTCAATCCACCACATTTGGGAATCCCATAGCCGCAAAAATTTCGAATCTACCCAGCTGGAAACCGCTCTAGTTGCCGCTTCGTGCTCTTAACAGGTGAGTTGGCCATTTTTAGGGCCGCGGTGCAGCCGGAGCGACGGCGCACTTCGCCAGCCGGTCGGTGCAGGCTATGGCGGCAGCCGCATGGTGGTTACGTCGAGGCCATGGTATTTATTCTGCTATCTGGATACGAATGGTACGAATTAGAATTGGTACCGTGCCATTACATCGAGATTGCTTCGCGGAGTTTATCCTCGGGCCGCGCCAAGCGCGGACCCGCGGGCGCAATGACACAGCAATTGATGTCATTGCGAGGAGTAGAGCGACGAAGCAATCCCGCCATGACGACCCACAGCGCCAACCATCTGTACGGGCCGTGCCACTAACTGCTGTGCGGGTAGCAGGCGGAAGCGGTCAGCGTCAATCCGCCCGAACTAAGCTTGACCAGGTTCGGCACGACGCTGGTGAAGGTGCTGGTCAGCGTCACCTGGGAAAGGCCGGCGCAGGCGCCGCTGGTAGCCGAGGGGTTTAGCGTGATGTTAGAGGCGGTGAGCGACAGGCCCCAGCCACTCGCGACATTCTCGATGTAGCTATTCGTGTTCGTTGCGCTAAAGGCGCCACTCGACGCGCAGGAGCCTGTGTTTTGGGCAGTGTGGATCGTTTGTGCGATCGCCATGCAGCGCGCGCCGGCGATCGCGGTTTCCTGCAGCGCTTGCTCGGTCCACAACACGCGGCCGAATTCGATCGCGCCAAACGTGAGCATCAAAAACATCGGCGCGACAAGTGCGAACTCGACCGCGGTCGCGCCGTCCTCCGCCGCGCTGATCCTGCGTAATCCCCGGCATGTCACTGTGTTTCGACCAAGGCGTTGCGAGTCAGAGAATTGCCGATAAAGCCAAATGTCGGAAACAACGACGTGATGGCGCGGCTCGCTGTAATCGTCACGAATTGGCCGCCGACGCCACCGCTGGCGCAAGCACTGCCGCAACCGACGGTGCTGCCCCACGTCCAACTGCCCGGCGTTCCGGTCGGGCAGTAGCAACCGGTGCTGTCATTGCTGTTGTTGACGTTGACAGTACTGGTCGCCCAACTGCTCCCTATCGCGTTGTTGACGATGTTTGAAATGTTGGTGTTGAGACTGCTCGGATCGCTGGCGACCATCGCGGCATTGTTGACCGCGTATTCGGCGCCGGCGCTGACAGCCGCATCGAGCTGCGAGCCGGTGAAGATTAACAGTCCGATATCGACCGTCGCGGCCACGATCATCAGAAAGACCGTGGCATAGATCGCAAACTCGATCGCCGCGACCCCGTCGTTCTGCCCGGCTCTCAGAACGGCGAAGGCCGACCGCAATCGTCTTCTCAACCCTCGAAGCACGTTCTTACTGCACCAAACTGACCGAGATACCCGAGCCGCTGCCGCCTAGGCCGGTGCATGAAGAACCGGTCGCGGACCCTCCAGCCAAGGTCACTTGTGAGCCGATCAATTCAAGGCATGCGCCCGTATCGACGGTGTCATGAAGGGAGGCGGCACCGCTCATCGTTATCGCACCATGCGGAAAATAGAATGCGCCGGAAATCCGCGTATTGGTCGCCCCGGTGGTGAAGGCCGCTGCCGCGGTGTTGGTTGAGGTTTGCGGACCGATAACGGCGAGATTAGCGGTGATGCCCGATGAGGGAGCAGTGATATCCACAGTGTTGTACCCGGCGCCGAAACAGACAGCCGACGTTGTCCCACCGCAGCTAACGGTGCTCGTGCCGCCAATAACCAAGGTGACGTTCAGCGCAGTCAACCCGGTCGTCGTGCCCGTCGTCGGGCAGTTGCTGACATCACCGCCGCCGCTATTGCCCAGCGCGACATAGCCTTTGACCGTATAGATCCCGGAGCCGAGGACGATGCCGCCGGCGGTGTTGATACTACCGTTGATGTCATGCGCCGACGTCGCCGGGATCGTCATGCAGCTTCCGCCGCCACTGGTAATCGTCCCGGCGGTCTGGAAAATATCACCACTGCCGGTTGCGTCACCCAACGTCATAATCTTGCTGGTGCCGGCGTTGAGTGAATAGGTGTCGTTCGCTACCCCAATGTTGTAACTGTTCGCGCTGCTGCCGCTTCCCAACGCCAGGCTCGCGCCGCCGCCATTATAGACCCCGCCGGCAAGAACAAAGGTATCCGGGCCGGTAAAAATCAGGCTCGTCCCAGTGTTGCAAATGCTATAGCCGTTTGTTCCGCTGCACGATGCTGTTCCGAGATTGAAGGTGCCGGCGGCGAAGGTCGCGGTCGAGCCACCCCCCATCGTTATACCGGTGGTAACGTTGTAGGTACCCGCGCTGAAAGTGGAGGTAGCGCCATTCCCGATGGCGATCGAACCGACGACATTATAGGTTCCCGTCGGGAAGCTTTGCGTGCCGCTGGTGGTGAACCCCGCTCCAAAACCGTAGGTTCCGCCTGAGCCGCTCAGCGTCACGCCGCTAATTGGCCAAGACTGGTCGAAATTGTAGGTGTTGCCGGAGGAAGTGGGAATGACTACGGTGACCTTATTCACAGTGATCGTACCGAACGTGGCAGTACCGGTGCAGTTGACTGTGTAGATCTTATTTGTGAAATCGTAGGTGTCCGAGCAAGCGGCCGGCAGTCCGGTAACCCCAGTCTTGGTAAAACTCACCGCGTTGCCGGTCGGGATGGTGACGCTCGGGGCGCTTGGCGAGGTAATCGCGCAAACGGTACCTGTCGTACCCGCGCAACTACCCGATGAGTTGAGGCCAATATGCGCCGCGGCGGTAGAGACAGCGCTATTCCCGTTCAGCGGGTCTGGAATGGCGACATTGCTGTAGATCGGCGAGCCCCCGCCGGGCTTGCCGATTGCAGAGCCGCCTTGGACGTTATAAGCCGACGCATAGTCGAGGGCCTTTACAACCAGGTTGGCGCCTCCGGCGAGCGTCACGTCGGGGTTGACTGTCGCGTCTGAGGCGACCGCGCAGTTGTTTGCGTTTACATGAGTGCCGCCGCTGAGCGAAATGCCGGTACCGCCGGGGCTGAGGGCAATAATGCATCCCGGAGCGCTATTGATGATTTCTGCGTAGGCAGTGGCGGTGACCGGCAATGTCGTGTTTGACGTCAGCACCCGGGCGAGGTGCAATGGCAGGTTGGTGGTAACCGACACCTCGATCGCGTGGTTGCCATCACCGCTCGGCGAACTGACGTAAGACGCGCAGCTGCTGCAGGTCATACCGTTCAACGCCGCGACATTGGCGGCTGCACTGGTGGCGCTGTCGGTCGATCCGGTCGAGTTGTAAACCAGCCCACCGGCATAGGCGGCGAGATCGGCCGCGCGCTGGTTCTCGGTCTTTTGCAATAGCCCGTGACCGTATTCGAGCGCCAGCGCCGAAACACCGACCACCGAGACGATGAGGAAGCCGGCGAGGATGCTGATCGAGCCGCGCGCATCGTCCCGGAATTGACATAGAATAACACAAATACCGCGCATCTTCTCAGGCCTTTCGACCCGAGAAGGCTAGGCGCGAGGCGTAAACAACAAATTAATGCCGGCCCATCCGGCCACAGCGCCCCGGCGTAAGGTTATTCGCCTGACTCTGACCCAGAGAACCGCCTCATGTCATTCCGCTGGGGGACCAGATAACAGGTTTAAGCGAACGATGGTTTCTCGTGGTGCTGCAACAGATTGCCGCCAAGCAAGATACCGCTGACGGCCCGCAGAACGGGAAGGCTCTGGCCGATCAACGGGCCTGGTACTGTGCGGCGGCTACGAACCTATATCCGGACCCCCATTTTTGGGAAATGAATTGAGACAGCTTCTAAGCGAACGACGCCGACGCTTTCTTGCGGCGGCCCCAGAATTTGGCGCCGAACAACATCCCGCCGACGGCCAGCAAGAGCGGCAAGCCATGGCCGATCGGGGGAGCTGGAACGGGCGTGAGCGTGATATTGTCCGGCGTCGTGCCGAACTGACCGACGACAGTTGAGAGCGTCGGGATCGAGGTTTCCCCCGTTGTGGTCAGGCTGAAGACCACTGGCCCTTCCAAATAAGGATTGTGTTGGTCGTTACTCAGCCCGCCCATCATACAGTCATGGGCAGTATCACAAGCGCTGTCGATCGTGTCGTTGACAACCCCGAAGGGTTTGAAGGTCCCAGTACCGCCTGCGTCCAGTGTAATATTGGAGCCGGTATTGGCCGCGACCCAGTCGGTGACGGGCTGAGTTCCGGGATTGCTGTCGACACAGGTGCCGGTGCTGCAATCGACCTGGCCTTCAGTTGTGGAGATCGAGTTCAGGGTAATGCCGGTCACGGTCCCAGATTCGGTGAAGCTGATGCCATCGAAAATGGACGAGATAGCAGTGATGTCGCCGGTGTTTGTCAGCGTGATCGTAAAATTGTTGGCATCGGTGAAATCGAAAAGCGCCGTGCCAGCTTGGTTGGCGTTGCCGTTGGAGCCCGTGGTGAAACTGTAAATCGCATCTGCCGTCGCCGGTCCGCTCGCCAGCACGAGCGCGCCCACTGCGGCGGCGAGAATTGGAAGGAATTTGGGTTTCAACATGCGGCAGACTCCCCAGATCTTCTCAACAAGATTCTACCTACTAGGCTGAGCAAATTTCGGGCCAACGTTTCGTCGGGTTGGTTCTTAATGGTTAACTAAATTAGCTTCTTGGCGATGGATGGCACAGAGTGTAAAGAAACCCGCCAGCCGTTTTTGACCTCTTCGGCGATGCCGGCGCCGGCGCATTCATAGTACCAAAGGGTTAGCGTTGCACACAATCCCTTGCTACCCGCGGACATAGTGTAAGAAGAGCCGGCACCCTCGCCGAGGCGCGTCAATACAGGCCCGCCGTTCGTTGCTGCGAAACGCCTCTTTCAAACTACGCGGGGCGCCAGTCGCCGCGATATCGGCTCTCTCGCTGTGCCATAAAAACCATTCTAATCAACGGTTTAATGGATAGCTTTGGCGGGAACGGCGTGATGCGGAGTCGCTAAAATCGCGCCCTGCCATATGTCGGAATCTTTGACGATGCGGGAGATTGGGCGTGTAGGCGCCATGTGTCAGTATCGCGAGCGCTAGAGCTGCACGACCAGGTAGAGCGCGAGCGCGAGCATCGCGAGACCGCCGGCTCGGGCGATCCATTGACCGGACGGAAACAGTTTTTCGATCAGCACAAAGGCGGCGATCACCGCCATCCACACGAGGCTCATGATGCCGGCGGCGAACATCAGCGCCATCAAAAACCAGCAGCAGCCGAGGCAATAGAGGCCGTGCTCAAAACCCATTCGCAATGCGCCGGCGGGGCCGTCGCGCCAATGATTTAGAACAAAGTCGAGGGGCGAGCGGCAATGCGTGAGGCAAGCGGTCTTTAACGGCGTCAATTGATAAAGCCCGGCAGCGACGAGAACCGCCGCGGCCAGCCACGGTGCCAATGCCCCGGTTGCCGGCGAAATCAGTGCGGCGCGCTCGAGGCCCCAATCGGCAAATGTCGCGGCGGCGCCAAACACGCCCCAGGCGGCGGGATAGCCCGATGTAAAGACTGCGGTCGGCACATAAGGCTCTTCGCGCTGGCGCTTTTTGCGGTTGATTGCGGCGAACATTAAGATCATCGGCGCTGCCGAGGGTAGCATCATGCCGGGCATCATCGCCCACCGGAACAGAAAGTTCAGTGCAAAGTCGGCAGCACTCCATGGCGCAAACGTGGCCGGCATCATGACGACCGCGTCAGGCATGATCTGGCGACTTCGGCCGGCGCAGCGAGAGGCCGGGCGATTAAATTGAACTCAGAGGGCAGAGAGACCAGTTCGGCGACGCGCAACTCCGCGGTCGCCCGAGACTTGCACTGATTGTTTTACAGGAACCCGATCGATAGCCACGGGATCGCGGCGATGATCAACAGCGAGATGACCAGCGCTCCGATATAGGGCCAGATCCGCCATAGGGAGTTGTCGGGATTGGTGCGGCCGATCGCAGAGGCGCTGAAAAAACCGATCCCGACCGGCGGTGCGAAAAGGCCGATCCCCATCGCCAGGATCACGACCATCGCATAATGCACTTTGTTCACCTCAACGGCTTTTGGCGACCGGGAACAAGAGCGACCCGAACAGCACGATCGCCGGCAAGCCTTCGAGGACGCTCCCGAGGATGATGAAGGCGACAATGGTAATCCCGAGGAAACCCCAGCTTCCGCCTGGCACCCCCGCCATGACCGACACCAGCCACAGCGAAAAGCCGGATTGGGTGAGCACCCAGCCTACAGCCGGAGGAGGCCCACCGTCATTCGCAGGTTAACGGAAGCTGAGCGCCGTAAGCAGGCATTCGATCGAGCCGATCTCACCAAGACAGCTAGTCGGCGTGGGCAGGCGCCCGTCGAAGTTATTTGGCGAGCTCACGAAGCCGGTGCAGGGCGCCGCTTGCCAGTGCACGGGTCAATTCCTCACCTCCCTGCGCCTTGGCGAGCGCTGCCGTCTGCCCCGCCCACAGCGGTGTAAAGTCGGTACTGCCACGCCGTTCGGCTTCCATTCGCAAGGAGAGCACCGCGGACAAGGCGTCGGGGAAGGCTGGCGCATCGACGGCGAAGGGGGCGATTTCGCGGGTGAACCGGTTGACCAGGGCGCGCGCGGGACGGCCGGTAAACGCCGAGGTTACAACGCTCGAGTCCGCACCGGCGCCTTCGAGGACTTTGCGGTGCAGCGGTGAAGTGCCGGCCTCCGGGCACAGCAGATAAGCGGTGCCGAGTTGAACCCCTGCTGCCCCAAGCGCGAAGGCCGCGGCGATTCCCCGCGCGTCGGCGATGCCGCCCGCGGCGACGACCGGAACACGCACCGCATCGACCACCTGCGGCACCAAAGCCATGGTGCCCGGCTGCGAGACGACGTCCTGCGCGAGATCTGTGGCGAGGAACATCCCCCGGTGCCCTCCGGCGTCATAACCCTGAGCGATGACAATATCGGCCCCATGGTCCTCCAACCAACGTGCCTCAGCGACAGTCGTCGCAGAGGACATAACGCGGCAGCCCGCCGACTTGACGCGCGCCAGCAGCGATGGGGCGGGCAGGCCAAAATGGAAGCTGACTACCTCTGGCCGTACGGCCTCTACCACTTGGCACATCGCATTGTCGAACGGCGGCACCTGGACGGGCGGGCCAGCGCGAGGCGCATCGTTCTGCAATTCTCGCCAATACGGCTCGAGCTGGCGCCGCCAAGCATCCTCCCGTCCAGGGTCGGCTGGCGCGGAAGCGTGGCAGAAGAAATTCACGTTGATTGGCCGCACCGTGCGGGCGCGCAACTGGGCGATCGCATCGCGCACCGCCTCGGGAGAGAGGCCGGCACAGCCGATCGAGCCGAGGCCACCGGCGGCGCAGACCGACGCCGCCAGTTCGGCCGTCGTGAAGCCGCCCATCGGCGCCAGGATAATCGGATGCTCGACGCGGAGGAACTCGACCAGCCGCCGGTCCGGCCATGCTAAGGGCTTCCCGGAATCGTCGCGGTTTGATTCCATGCTTTTCCTCTTCCTGCTACCCAGAGCGTGGGTCGCTCCCAAGCACTGGACCCGCTTCGCCAACGGCCGGTATAGGGGCACTGCCAATCATCGGTGCTGCAGACCCTCGATCCTAACTCCCGGCTTTCTTTAGAACATTTTCTAATTGGCAGCGTGGTCACGACCGCGGCGCACCAATTGGCTTTTTGTCTTGCAACCATGAGCCGGTGCCGGCGGGCGACCATTAAACATTACTCGTGAGCATTGAGCACCCGAGCGCTTTCGCGCATGAGGTTTTCGTACAGCTGGTTTACAAAGCGGTCCTCCTGGGACGGATCCGGGCGCGGATCGGTCGGACGCGCCGAAATCGACGGCCGACCAGGCCGCGTCGGATGTGAGAAAACGGCGACTGTGTCAACGGGGCGCGTTGCAGAATTACCGCCCAGCGCTGTCTTGGGTCCAAAGGCGCCGAGCGCGATTAGTACAGCGATGATGCATCGCCGGTTGAACCAGAAAATCTCTCTACTCTTTTGATAAGGTAACCCGGGGAGCGACTTGCTGACAGCTTCGATGGTCATGTCGAGCCTCCTCGTTGAGACGAGAAAGATCGACCACTCACGCTACGGAGCGATTTCACTTATCAGGAAATGCGTTACGACTGTAGCGTTCGGACCGAATTCGGCTCAATCGGCAGACAGCGCGCCAAGGCCTCGGCGATCTCCGCCGACATCAGGGGCCGGTGGACAACCCCCGTGATGCCGGCACCCAGTAGCGCCTCGGCGCTGATCTCGTCGGCCGATGCGGTCGCCAACAGGATCGGCAGATGCGGTGCAATCTCGTGCAGAGCTGCCGCGAGATCGAGGGCTGATTTGGCCGGCGCGATATACCCCACCAACATCGCGTCAAATCTTTCCGGTGACGCTCGGCATGCGGCCAGTGCGGCGGCTGCGCCCGTAAACCCGACCGGCTCATAGCCGAGCGCTGCCAGTACTTCCTCGTCGGCAAGAAGCCGCTGACTTGTATCGTCAACCACTAATACAGTTTCTCCTCGACCGAGTTGAACAGCGGGCGGATTGCCGCGGGTTATTGCTGCGTCGACTGAACTATAGCGCAGCCAAACCTCAAAACGGCTGCCGACGCCCGGGACGCTCCACACGTCGATTGCACCGTGATGCTCGCGCACGATTTCGCGAACCGTCGCGAGCCCCAGCCCATTGCCGTCGACGCGTGTCGTGAAGAATGGCTGGAAGATGCGCTCGAGAGTAACCTGGTCAATACCACGTCCGGCATCGCTGACTGCTAAACGCACATAGAAGCCCGGTTTTAGCTCGCCGTGAGCGAGAGGTCGCAATGCGGTCACCCGGTGCAAGTCGGTTTCGATCTCAATCCGGCCGACCTGATCCATTGCCTGTGCCGCGTTGTTGCAAAGGTTGAGTATCACCTGCTGCAGCTGCGTGGGTTGACCGGAAATGACGGCGGAGGCCGGTACTTCGCGCACAGTCAGTTCAATTTCCGCAGGCAACGAGGCGCGAAGCAGCCCACTCGTCTCCGCGATCAGGTCTCTGATGCTCACCGGTCTTCGCGGCTGATCGCGACGCCGGCCAAAAACCAGGATATGGTCTACGAGATCGCGGGCTCGCTCTGCGGCACGACGAATCTCTTTGACCATGCGGGCCGCCCGGCTGTCCGACGCCACCTGTTGTTCCGCGATCTCCGTCTGGCCAAGGATCGCGCCGATAATTCGCCAGCATGAGGCGAGCCCAGGTGGGCTGTTCGAAGATGCATCCCCGCAATGAGCTGCGCTCGACTTGAGGCGTCCCCATCACTTTCGTCAAAAACCTGAACAGGAGTAGTTGAAATGAAACGCAGAGGCTTCTCACACATCGGTCTTTCGACCCTCGACCTCGACGAGACTCGCGCGTTTTACGAGGGCGTGCTGGGCTTCAAACCGGTTGTCGCCGACACGATAACAATCGCAGAAGGCGGCCACCTGCGGCATATGTTTTTCGATGTCGGCGGCGGTCAGCTTATTGCTTTTCTGGAACCGAACGGAATTCCCGGTATACCCGCAAAATACGATGCCGGGATCAACCGCGGGCTCGGCGTTCCCGCCGGCTTCTATCATTTTGCTTTCGAGGCCGGCTCGGCGGCTGCGCTGAACGAAAAACGCGACGAGTTGCGGGCCAAAGGTGTCGAGACGACGGAAATCGTCGACCATGGATGGGCCCAATCGATCTATTTCAAGGATCCCAATGGGATCTCGCTCGAATATTGCTGCATCGTCGGCGAGCTTCCCGACGGCGACGAGATCACGCACGGCCAGTTCACTGTGTCGCTTGGCGCACTGGAACTCACCGACACGCTCACCAAAGCGCGAGCGACTGGCGACTGAACCAAAACGGGAGTGTGACGATGATCAGGATCGCGCATTGCTGCTGCAGCTCGCTGCGCGCGGAGGCGACCGGCGAGCCAGCGTTTGTGGCCGCGTGTCATTGCACGGAGTGCCAACGGCGCACGGGCTCGCCTTTTGGCGTCAGCACCTATTTCCCGAAAGCGCAGGTGCGCACCGAGGGGCCGAGCAAGGTCTACGTGCGCGGCAGTGATTCGGGGCGAAAGATCAAAATTCACTTCTGCCCCAACTGCGGCTCCTCGGTGTTCTGGTACCCGGAAGTTGTCCCGGACTTTATCGGCATCGCTTTTGGCGCGTTCGCCGACGCGTCGACGCCTCGGCCGACGCTGTCGGTGTGGGAGACGACGCGGCATCCCTGGGTGAGCTTCGATCACCAACTCGATCGGTTTCGGGTCCAGCCGAAAATCGACGATCGCGACCTGGAGCAGCTAATCCACGGAGCTGCGAACGCTCGTAACTAATCGCTACTCATTGGCCGCTGAGCAGCACTAATGACGAAGTCTGCGCGGTCAGACAGGAGATACAGCAATGCCTGATCAAATCGAACGAGCACTGCGCTCGCTTGGCGGACAATTGCCCGGCCGTGTCTCGCTACCGGGTGAGGACGGCTACGCTGCCGCGACCGCGATCTGGGCGAAGCCGGTAGGCCCCATGCCGCGGGCCGTCGTTCACTGCCAGACGACCGAAGACGTCCAATTCGCCATTCGAACGGCACGTGATTGTGGCCTCCCCTTGTCGGTGCGGGGCGGCGGGCACAACTGGGCCGGCCGTGCGCTGTGCCCCGGCATCGTCATCGATCTCAGCGGCATGAACGGGGTGTCCGTCGACGCCGATCACCGAAGCGCAATAATTTCGGGAGGCGCCCGCGCTGCCGACGTGGCGGCAGTGACGGATCCGCTTCACGTCGCGGCCGTGACGGGCACATGCAGCGCCGTCGGCATGGCCGGGCTGACCTTGGGCGGCGGCTACGGGCCATTGATCGGCCGCTTTGGCTTGGCACTCGACAATATGCTGGGCGCAGAGGTCGTGCTCGCTGATGGATGCGTCGTTGTCGCCAGCCGTGACAATGATGAGGAGCTGTTCTGGGCGTTGCGCGGCGGCGGCGGAAACTTCGGCGTCGTGACCGCGATGCGCTACCGTCTGCATCGTCTGCCCAGTGTGCGCTCGGGCCTGCTCATCTATCCGTTCTCCGAGGCAAAAGCCGTCCTCCGACGCTGCGCCGACATTGCCGCCTCGAGCCCCGAAGACCTGACGGTCGAGCTTGGCTGCATGGGCGGCCCGGATGGAAAACCCGTCGTCCTAATCCATCCGACGTGGTGCGGGCTTCCGGCCGACGGCGAAGCTCGGGCGGCGCCCTTTTTCAAACTCGGAACCCTGCTCGCCGGTAGCCTCGAAGCCATGTCCTATGGAACTTCGGCGAGCTTGTACGACCCCTACATCGTCAATGGGAAGCGTGTGTTCATGGACACGTGCTGGCTGCCCGCGCTCGACAGCGCCGGCATCGCTGCCTTCATTGAAGCCATGGCGTCGGCCGTCTCCCCGGGCTGCGCGCTAATTACCCACGAGTTCAAAGGCGCGGCCTCGCGCGTACCAGCGGAGGCAACAGCCTTTGGCCTCCGTCGCGACCACGTAGTGGTCGAGATCCTCGCCACCTTTGTCGATCGGTCGGACAAGGAAGAGGAGCAACGGCATCGCCAATGGGCTCGGGCCACTCGTCAAGCCTTCGCTCCGATGGCGCTTCCGGGTGGATATCCGAACTACCTCGTCGCGGACGATGCGGAGCGCGTGGAGCAGAGCTATGGCCCCAATGCCGGCCGGCTGATCGCCGCCAAACGGCATTACGATCCTGACAACGTATTCAATTCAGCCAATCCGCTCCCAGTCGGAATTCGAGCTCAGCATGGCCATCCTTCCAGCCGCATATCGTAAGTCGGGTCAAAGAGAGCGCAACACGGAAGAATTTTATGTTGAAGACACGCGTCACAGAGCAATACGGACTGAAGGTTCCGTTCATCAACGCCGGTATGGCGTTCATTGCTACCACCCCCCTGGTGCGGGCGGTGTGCTCCGCTGGTGGAATGGGGATGTTGGGTGCTGCAGCAATGCCCTCCGACGTGCTGCAAGCGGCGCTCCGCGATATCAAAGCAGCAGACCCCGCGTGCTTCGGGGTCGATATCATTGCACGGTTCAGCGGGATCGAGCATATCGAAGTGTGCGTCGCGGAAAAGGTACCCGTTGTCGCATTCTTCTGGGATGATCCACCGGAGGAGTGGCTATCACGCTTGCGGGCGGCTGGCAGTCACATCTGGTTTCAAGTGGGCAGCGTGGACGAAGCAAAAGCTGCTCTGCGACGCGGGGTTCAAGCGCTTGTTGTGCAAGGTAGCGAGGCGGGAGGACACAACCGAGCTGCCGCGGCAACGTTCTCATTACTCCCCGCAGTCATCGATGCAGTCCCTTCCATACCCGTCGTCGCTGCGGGCGGCATTGCCGATGGCCGGACCGTCGCTGCTGCGCTGGCACTCGGCGCCGAGGCGGTCTGGGTGGGGACTCGCCTCCTCGCGAGCTTCGAGGCCAATGCCCATCCGCAGTACAAGGACCGGGTCGTCGCTGCAGGTGTCGGGGATACGGCTCGCCATTTGATCTTCGGTCCGGAATTCCCCGATGTTTCGACCCGCGGGTTACGCAACCGCATCGTGCGGGAATGGCAACGGCGTGATGATCCGCCGCCCTACAAAGTCGTTCCGGATTCGGAGCTGCCGGCGATTGGTCAGGCCCGTCTTTACGGACAGCAGTTTCCCATGAAGCGGTTTTGCGGATTTCCTCCAACGCCAGAGTTCACGGGTGACCTCGAAGAGATGAGCCTGTTGGCCGGTGAATTGGTTGGGCAGACCAAGCGACTGATGAGCGCGGCCAGCATCATTGATGAAATGATGAGCGGCGCCGAAGCGGTGATCAGGAAGCGACTCGGATCAATGGTCGTTGATTAGTGCTTTGCGACGAAACCTCCGGGGGGTGTCGCAGGGCCGCTGAGTGACGCGCAGGTCGTGGCGTGGTGCACGGCGCTTGGGCACAAGATCTCCGGCAGAGCCTCGCCCGTTCGCGCTGCCGGGCGGCGACGCTAACCTGCTGGCGCCGGATGACGCGAAACCCCCGGTGGGGAGCTGTGGCGGCAACGCCGCCCGGCTCCGGGTTCTCAAGCGCCGCTTCGATCCCAGTGAGGTCTTCGCGTCCGCCATCCCACCGGCGCCGGGGTAAAGCTTCCGGTTACGTTTGAAACGCATTCCCTGTGAATTGTAATCGAACGGTATTTCGCCGGCTGCAGAGTGCCGCTTTCTTGCTCCCTACCTGGAGGATAGCCCGATGACAACGCTTCTCGCTAAGCAACGGTCGGCGACCAACAACGTCCAGAGTTCCAACGAGGCCACATTGGATCGGGTGCTTTCGCGCATTGCCGCGCTTGCGCCGGTGGTCGTGCGGCATGCTCGCGACATTGAGCAAGGTAGGCGACTGCCAGCGGAGCTCGTGTCTGCTCTCAAATCGGCACGGATTTACGGCATGCTCGTACCCCGGCGTTACGGCGGTCTTGAACTTGACGCGCCGAGCGCCTTTCGGGCGGTGTCGGCCCTGGCCAAGCTCGATGGGTCGGTGGGGTGGAATGCCATGATTGGCCACATCGGGAGCCTAATGCCGTTCCTGGTGAGCCCGGGCGTATGTGAGGAAATCTTCCACGACGGAAAGGATCACATCATTGCCGGTTCCGGTCAGCCGGCTGGCACGGCCGAGCGCGTCCACGGCGGATGGCGGGTTACCGGCTCATGGCCGTTTGCCAGCGGATGCCAGAACGCCGAGTGGATCGTGGGTACCTGCGTGATGATGGAGGGCGGTTCGCCCATCGATGCGTCGCACGGACCCGGTCCGATGATCCGCACCTGTCTCATGCCGGCCGGACACTGGGAGATCCGGGACACCTGGCACACGTTTGGCCTCAAGGGCACCGGCAGCCATCATGTCGCGTTGACCGACGTGTTTGTTCCCGACGAGAACTTTTTCGAGTTTCCGTTCGGGGCCTCGTTCGCGCCTGATCCCGTCTTCGCCAAGTTCCCCGAACTCGTCGTGCTGGCGCATGGCGCTCTCGCCGTCGGGATCGCCGAGGGCGCCATCATGGACCTCGTTGAACTGGCGGGGGCCGGTGTCAAACAACTGTTCATGACCACCCCGCTGGTGGAGACCGAGCGCTTCAAGGAGGGATTGGCACGGTTTGATGCCGATCTCATGGCGGCGCGCGCTCTGCTTGAGGCGCAGGTCAGCCGAGTTTGGCAAAATCCCAAGCGATCGGCGGCGAAGGATCTGGCCGGCGTGGCGGAACAATTGCAAGCGGCGGTCTGGATCACCTCGGCCTGCGTCCGCGTCGCCGAAGGCTGCTTTGAACTCGCTGGAAGCAGGGTAGTGTACGAAAGCTCGTCGCTGCAACGAAGGGTGCGAGATCTTCGCGTCGCGGCCCAACACGTGGCGGTCCATCCGCGCAACTACGTAACGGCGGGGGCTGCCGTGCTCGCGCGCGTGGCAGTTCAAGAACCCAAAATGGGAGTTTGACGATTACCAGGATCGCGCATTGCTGCTGCCGCTCGCTGCGCGCGGCGGCGACCGGCGAGCCGGCGTTTGTGGGGGCGTGTCATTGCACGGGTGCCAACGGCGTACTGTCTCGCCCTTTGGCGTCGCCACCTATTTCCTGAAAGAGCAGGTGCGCACCGAGGGACCGATCAAGGTCTACCTGCGCGCCAGCGATTTGGGGCGAAAGATCGAGATTTATTTCTGCCCCGACTGCGGCTCCTCGGTGTTCTGGTACGCGGAATTCGGCCCGGATCTTATTGGCATCGCCTTTGGCGCGTTCGCCGACCCGTCGATGCCCTGGCCGACGGCATCCGTGTAGGAGACGACGCGGCATCCCTGGGTGACCTTCGATCACCAACCCGATCGGTTTGCGGAGTCCGGCCTAAAATCGACGACCTCGACCCGGAGCAGCTAATCCACGGAGCTGCGAAGGTTGGCAACGCCCCAATTGTGAATTGCTGCTAAATCGCCCCGCGACAGTGGCGGCAGACGAATCCGCGTGGAGAATTGTGGACGCTCCATCCCTCTCCCCGCGGACGACCGAGAGAGGTCGCCATGAACTAAACGATTGGCTCTGTTCGGATAGGGTACCAACAGCGGCGTTAATGGCGAAGTCAGCGCGGTCAGAATAGCCAGTGAGCATTGTTCCAAGTTTGAGAGAGGGTGTGAACTGCGGCTGGGCGCGCCAGCATTCACATAGTCGCTGATGTGTCAATCTCGGAGCAGCGCAAGACGGACCAGTTCCTCTCGCAGCGCGCTCGGCGTGGTAAAATGAATGCCGTGGATGCCGAACGGCCGCGCGGCCTCAGCGTTGATCGCGACGTCGTCGATATAAACCGCCTTGTGCGGATCGATTTCGAAGCGCGCCAGCATGATCTCGTAAATGCGCGGGTCGGGTTTGATAACCCCGACCTCGCCCGATATGACGATGCCCTCGAACCAGCGCAGGAACTCGAACCGCTCGAACGCCAGCGGGAAGGTTTCGGCCGAAAAATTGCTGAGGCCGTAGAGCGGCGTGCCACGCTTGTGCAACGCGGCGAGGATCTCGACGGCGCCAACAATTGGCCCAGCCATCGTCTCGTCAAAACGGGTGCCATAGGCCTCAATCAGCTCGGCGTAATGAGGATGCTTGACCTTTAATAGGCGGGCGCCCTCGGCAAAACTACGGCCGGCATCCTGGCCGCGGTTCCATTCATGGGTGCAAACCGTCGCGAGGAATTTCTCTATGGCGGCTTCGTCGCCGGCTAACAATTTTCGATAGAGGTGCCGCGGATCCCAGTCGATCAGCACACCACCGAGATCGAAAATGACGATGCTTCGGCTTTGCTCCGCCATCCCCGCTCGCGACATCGACGTGCAGTTTTCGCCGTGGAATATCCGGGTCAATTCGATCCACCCGGGTCAGATCGCCGATACCGGTTTCTTCCGAAGCGGCGGCGAGGCGTTTGCGTACGCGGCGCGCGCCGCAATCCCGATGGGGCGACAGGGTACGCCTCAGGAATGTGCCGAACTCGTCTTGTTCCTCGCGTCGGACGAATCACGCTTTATTAGCGGAGCCGAGATCGCGATCGACGGCGGCTATATCGTTGCCGGGCTCGCTAATCTGCGCAACCGAATCCGCGCCGATTTCGAAGCCGGGAAGAATTGATCGAGCAAAATCCTCGTGGGCACCCCCGAAATGTTTGAAGAGCCGACGTCCATCCCGGATCGGCCGATAAAGCAGCGCCTCAATCCTGACCCAATGGCGTGACCGTATGATTTGTTAAGTTAGTCCGGGGACAGAGGGGGAGTAAAACGTGAAGCTGCGAATTTTGGCGGTTCTCGGCATATTGCTAGGCGGAGGAGCGGTGGGGCTGGCCCCGGCCGTGCTGTACGCGGCGGAACCCGCCGGCCAGCAAAAGCTCGAGATCAGCGCGGAGGCGAGCGCCGCGCTGCAGCGCATGGGCCAGACATTGCGCGCCCAGCAATTCTCGTTCGAGGCGCAGACGATCCGGGCTTATGCCGGGCCGCACGGCGAGCCATTGCATATTTTCCACAGCCTCGATGTCACGGTGCGCCGGCCAAACCGGCTGCTCGTGGTCCGGAACGGCGACGACGGACCGGGCAAGCTCGTGTACGACGGCAAGAACTCTGTTCATCTACTCGTCCGACGGCAACAAATACGCCGAGATCCCGGTGCCCGGCACGCTCGAGGGCATGATGAAAGAGGCAATGGGTCGGCTCGGCGTCGATTTCCCGCTTGCCGATTTTCTGACCGACACGCCGGACAAGGCATTCTTGAGCGGCGTGACCTCCGGTGAAGTCGTCAATACCGTGACGATCGACGGTACGCCATGTCTCCACATGTTTTTCACGCAGCCGCCCGGTATGGAGCTCGAATTGTGGCTGGAAAAAAACGAGCAGTCGTTGCCGCGTCGGCTGATCATCACCTACCGCTCACTGCCCGGGGAGCCGAGCTTTATCGCTACGATGGGGAAATGGGACATGTCGGTCCATCCGTCGGACGCGGAATTCACCTTTCAGCCGCCGCCGGGAGCGGTGAAGGTCGCGCTAAAGGGGCCGGGGCATCCGGCGGCTGCAGGCGAGGCGAAGGCTCCGGGAGGCGCGAAATGAGATACCTCGCGCCGGTCGGCCTGAGTTTGCTGCTCGCCGTATCGGCCAGCTCGGACGCCTTTGGCTGGGGCGCTGTCGCAGGGCCGCGCGGCGGTGCCGCCTATCGCGGACCGATGGGTGGTGCGGCGGCGCGCGGCCCGGGCGGAGCCGCCGCGGTGCGCGGTCCTGGGGGAGCCGCGGCAGTGCGCGGACCCGCCGGCAATGTCGCGGTGCGCGGCCCGACCTATGGCGGCGCTTATCGCGGCGGCGGGTACTATGGCGGTGGCGCTTATCGCGGGGGTGCCTACTACGGGGGGGCTGGCGTAGCTGCTGGGGTTGCGGCCGGGGTGGCAGTCGGGACCGTGGCCGGGGCCGCAGCGGCGTCCACCTACTATCCGCCGCCCTATTACTGCCCCGCAGGTTATTACTACCCTAACTGCCCGACGCCCTATTACCCGCCATACTGATTCGGGGCGGGCGTAAATCGCACAGCGGTATTAGCCGGCAAAGGCGGCGAAAATCTCGTCGAGCGCGGTCAGCTGATTGCCGTTGACTGAATTCGGGACGAGGACGGGGGTGTTGACGCCGGCCGCGTACCATTCCGAAAGCCGGTCGCGCACTTTGGTTGCCGAGCCGTAGAGCGAATTGTCGGCGATCCAGCGATCGGTCAGATAGTTCGGGATGTCGTCGCGGCGGTTTTCGGCAAGCGCTTTTTCAATCCCCGCCATCTCTTCGCCATAGCCCGCTTCCTTCCAGTAATTGCGATAGTTCGGCAACAGCACGTAGCGCACCAGCCGGCGGCGGTGCAATTCCAGTGCGGCGCCCTCGTCATCGGTAATGCACACCGGCAGCATATTGCCGATCAGAAAATCGGGGTCTCGGCGCTTCTCGGGCGGGATTACGGAGAGCGACTCCGCCATATGCGATAGGCTGGCATTGGCGAACAGCACGCCTTCGGCGATCTCGGCGGCGAGCGCCACCATCCGCTTGCGCAAAGCGGCGAGAATGATCGGCGGCAATGCGCCGATCCCGTCAAATGATCTGAGCTTTTCGACAAAGCCGCGGGTATCCGCCAAGGGCTTGCCGACCGTGATGCCAAGCCGCTGATGCGTCGGCCCGTGCGCCACGCCAACGCCAAAGCGAAACCGCCCGCCCGACACCTCGTGGATGTAAGCGGCACTCATTGCGAATTCTTCGGCGGTCTGCGCATAGATCGGCGCGATCGCTGTGCCAAAGCGGATCTGCTCAGTCGCAAACGCCAGCCCGGTGCATTGCGCCATGTTGCTCCAGCGGCTCGGCATATAGATCCCAGAAAAGCCGCGTCGCTCGATGTCGCGCGCAAACTCCAATGTCTGCCGCCGCCGTCCCGGTACGGCAACCAGGCTGATCGCAGGAAGCGGGTCAGTCATTCGCATATCTCCTTTGGCCGCACCAAAACTCGCGCAGCAATGCGCGCAAACAACACCAGAGATACTCCCAGGCGTTCAATCCCACGGGTTCAGCACAGTGACCGCCATCGGTGCGAAGTCGGCCCGGTTTCGGGTCACGACGATCAGCTTGTGAACAAGGGCGGTGGCAGCAATCAGCGAATCGCGATACGGCTTCGGATCGGGAACGTGAAGAAGCGCACATTGCCGCGCCACCGCGGTATCGACCGCTAGTACCCGCTCGTGAAACGCGGGTAGCACGCGCTCCTCGATCCATTGCTGGATCACCGCGCCCTGCTTGTCATCGCGTCGCCTGAGCAACAGGGCTCCCGTTTCCAGTTCGAGAATGGTGATGCTAGACAAAAACAGATCCGCAGCCGACACGCTGTCGGCCCACGCCGCTACCTTCGGGTGGCTGCGATGCGGCCGGCGCAGTTCCGAGACTACATTGGTGTCCAGTAGGAACGTCACCCGAGATCGACGAGCTGCAGCGGCTCGCTTCCGATCCGCGGCGGCTCGAACTCTACGTCCTCACTTTCGGGATGCGCCAGCAAGGCGCGAATCCCGAGTTCCTGGTCGACAAGGCGCTGGTAGGCGTCGTGTCGCATTAATACCCAAGCGGGTCGCCCGCGATCCGTGATGATGACCGGTCCCTTATCCGCCGCGCGCTTGGCCCGCGCCACGTCCTGGTTGAATTCACGACTCGTTAAGGTAGCCATCCCGGTACGACTCACCCTTCAGTCTCTTGATCCTACAGATACTACTTATTTCGCGGCATCACAAGATCAGCGGAGCTCACCTTCGCCAGCGAAAGTCCGTCAATCCGCGGCTTGGGCGCGGGTGACTTGCACCGAATTGGGGCCGTAGCGGTCGCGGTAGGGCTGCGTGTCGATCTCTTCGAGTTCGATCTCGCGGTTTAAGACGCGCTGTTTCCAGGCCTGATGCTCGGCTTCGTGGTCGTGGAATTCGGGCATCACCTCACGCGCGAAGAGTTCGAGGCTCTCGCAGATATGCTCGTGCGTGTTCTTGCCGGCCTGGTTTAGGAAGATGACCTGGTCGATGTTCGAGGTCTCGAATCGCCGCAATTTGCGCCGGATCGTCTCGGGCGAGCCGATCAGCCCGCCTGACAGGGCGCGCTGCAAACCCTCGGGGTTGGCCCGCTTCCATTTTTCGTATTCGTCCCACAGATTGACTTCGCCCGGTTTTGGCCGCTCGCGGGTCGGGCTCAGGCCGTAAAAGCGCAACGCGAACTGGAAGAACGGAATGCCGTCGGCGCGGCGGCGCGCCTCCTCGTCGGTCGGGGCGCACATAAAATAACTGGTCAATGCGAGGTTCGGGTTGGTCACATAATCGGCGAGCTTTTCCTGGCGCTTGGTGAAGGCGTTGTAATAGGCGTGGACCCAGGCATGCGCCGCCTCGGCAGAGAGGAATTGGAAGGCGAGCGCGCCCAAACCGCGGCGGCCGGCCATCTCGATCGTCTCCAATTGCGAGCAGGCGCACCACAAGGGCGGGTGCGGCTTTTGCAAGGGCTTGGGCACGACGTTACGCAATGGGAAATCGAAATAGGGCCCGTGGTACTCGCAGCCGCCATCCTTAAACATCGGGATGATCGCGCGCACCGCATCCTCCCACACAGCGCGCTTTTCTTCAAAGGCGCGGCCGAACGGTTCGAGTTCGGTGCTGCTTGCACTTTCGCCCATGCCGAATTCGACGCGGCCGCGGCTGACGAGATCGAGGGCGGCGATGCGTTCGGCGACCCGCGCCGGCGGGCTTGTCGTCAATTGCATGATGCCGTGCGCGAGGCGGATCTGTTTAGTGCGCTGGCTTGCCGCCCCGAGGAAAACTTCGGGCGCCGGCGAATGCGAATATTCCTCGAGGAAATGGTGTTCAACCTCCCAGGCGAAGTCATAGCCGAGGCGGTCGGCGAGCTCGACCTGATCGAGCGCGTTCTGGTAGAGGCGGAATTCGCCATCCGGCTCCCATGGACGCGGCAATTGCAGCTCATAAAAGATGCCGAATTTCATCACTTCCTCCTGAGGTGGCGTGACCGCTCCATTTAAATCAACGGAGGACCGATACTGCGCTCACGGGCGGTCAGCGTCGCGCAATTCTTTCCACGAGAAGCCGCGACGCTTCGTTCGCTTGCGCAACCTCTTCAGCTTTGCGAATGCTTGCTTCGCTCGGTCTCGACCGATCCGGCGCGCGGCGTCGCCTTCTGGCGAGGCGACTTGTCTCGGCGGGTTCGTGTCCCCGGTCCGGCTCAAGACCAAGCCCTCCGGCCGGGTGCCTGGCGGCGGAAGCTGCTGTTTCCCATGCAGTTGATTGTCTAGAGCGACGGCAACTCAGGGACAAGGGGCTACCGCCTTTCATCCATTTGGGATGTGACTTACATCGCAACTGAGCGCCAACACAGCTCGTCGAGGAGTTCGCAACTGTACATATCCCCGCTATGCACCGGGCGGGTCGAGCGCATGGACCGCCGGAGCACAATCTGCTAACCCCTTGCCATGCCGCTCGTCCTCTACAACTCGGCGACCCGCCGCAAGGAGCTCTTCCAACCGATCGAAGCCGAGCGGGTGCGCATGTATGTCTGCGGACCCACCGTTTATGACCGCGCCCATATCGGCAACGGCCGCGCCTTCGTCGTCTTCGACGTGCTCTTTCGAATGTTGCGCGACATCTATGGCAAGGACCATGTCCGCTATGTCCGCAACATCACCGATGTCGAAGACAAGATCAACGCTGCGGCGCAGGACAATGGCGAACCGATCGCCGCCCTGACGGCGCGCACGATCGCGGCGTTTCACGACGACATGGCCGCCCTCGCCGTCTTGCCGCCCGATGTCGAACCGCGCGCGACCGAGCACATCCCCCACATGATCGCGATGATCGAGCGGCTGATTGCCTCCGGGCATGCTTATGCCGCCGAGGGGCATGTGCTGTTCGCGGTCGCCTCCGACCCCGGCTACGGCCAGCTCTCCGGCCGCAACCGCGACGAGATGATCGCAGGCGCCCGAGTCGAGGTGGCGCCCTACAAGCGTGACCCGGCCGATTTCGTGCTGTGGAAGCCGTCCGAGACCGAGACGCCCGGTTGGGAAAGCCCGTGGGGGCGCGGCCGGCCGGGTTGGCACATCGAATGCTCGGCAATGAGCGAGGCGCATCTCGGCGAGACTTTCGATATCCATGGCGGCGGGCTCGACCTGATCTTTCCGCATCACGAGAACGAAATCGCTCAGAGTGTTTGCGCGCATCAGGGGCGGCCGTTTGTACGCTATTGGGTGCATAACGGGTTTCTGAGCCTCGACAGCACTAAAATGTCGAAATCGCTCGGCAATTTCTTCACCGTACGGGAATTGCTCGACGAGGCTCCGGGCGAGGCGATCAGGCTCGCGCTGTTGTCGGCGCATTACCGTGACCCGCTCGACTGGACGGCCGAACGGCTGCGCCAGGCGCGACACAACCTCGACCGCTTTTATCGGGCTCTGACCTTGTCGCGCGACCCGATATTCGAGCGCTTTGGCGAAGCCGAAGAGGCATTGCGGCCAGTGCAGCGAAGCGCTCGAAGACGATCTCAACACCCCGCTCGCTCTAACGCGATTGCATGAGCTCGTCGGCGCGATCAACCGCACCAGCTCGGATGCGCGGCGCGTTCGGCGCAGCAACGGGCGCTGGAGGAGGGGGGCCGGCTGATGGGGCTGTTGCAGCAGGACCCGCTTACCTGGCTGCGGGGTAGCGCCCAGGCCGACGAACAGCACATCGAGCAGCAGATTGCCTTGCGGGCGGCCGCGCGACGCCAGCGCCGCTTTGGCGAAGCGGACAAAATCCGCGCCGCACTCTCGTCCGAGGGCATCTTGCTTGAAGACCGCCCCGACGGCACCACCACTTGGTGGCGCAAGGACTAGGGCATGGCCGGGACCGATCATCGCCGCCGCGCGACAAGCGGAGGGCCGGCGATCATTCTTGTCGAGCCGCAACTCGGGGAGAATATCGGCACGGCCGCGCGGGCGATGATGAATTGCGCGCTCGATGATCTGCGCCTGGTGCGCCCGCGCGATGGCTGGCCGTCGGCGAAGGCGGTGGCGGCGGCAAGCGGCGCCGACTGGGTGCTGGACAGGGCTCGGCTCTATCCGTCGGCCGAAGCGGCGATCGCCGACCTCGTCCATGTTTATGCCTCGACCGCACGCGACCGCGGCATCGTCCGCCGCGAGGTCACCCCGCATCAGGCGGCGGCCGAGATGCAGGCCCATACCGCGGCGATGGAGCCGTGCGGCGTGTTGTTCGGCCCGGAACGCACCGGGTTGTTGAATGATGATATCACCCTTGCCGATACGGTGCTGACAGTGCCGCTCAATCCGGGCTTTTCGTCGCTGAACCTGGCGCAGGCGGTAATGATCGTCGGCTACGAGTGGTATACCGCCGGCATCGACGCACCGGCTAAAACCGTTCATACAGGCCTCAGCCGGCCGGCAAGCAAAGCGGAGCTGTTGAATTTTTTCGAGCATCTCGAAGAGGCGCTGATCAAGAACGGGTTCTTGCGCAACCGCGAGAGCCGCCCGAGTATGGTCCGCAATCTGCGCAGCCTGTTTCAGCGGGCGCGCTGCACCGAGCAGGAATTGCGTACGTTACACGGTGTCGTGACGGCTTTCGCCGGTCCGCGCGAGCGCGGTAAAACCGTAAATCGGATACGCTCGCGAGCGAAATCACGGACTGAGTTCCTGGCTTCGCCACAGAGCGGATCAGTATCGGTATCGATCATTTGAGCAGGAGGGAAGGGCGATGCAGCTGCACTTGCAGACCTGGCCGGAAGTCGAGGCCTACCTCCAGCAAAGCCGCGGCGTCATCCTGCCGATTGGCTCGACCGAGCAGCATGGGCCGATCGGACTGATCGGCACCGACGCGATCTGCGCCGAGGTCATCGCTCATGGGGTCGGCGAGGCGGCCGGCGCGCTGGTTGGTCCGACAATCGGAGTCGGCATGGCGCAGCACCACATGGCGTTTGCTGGCTCGGTCACCTTGCGCCCGAGCACGCTGATTGCGGTACTGCGCGACATGGTCGAATCGCTCGCGGTGCACGGCTTCGAGCGCTTTTATTTTATCAACGGCCATGGCGGAAACATTGCCACGATCGCCGCCGCGTTTTCCGAGATCTATGCCGTGCGCAGCCTAGCGCCCACGGGCAGCGTCACGCCGATCAAATGCCGGCTGCGGAATTGGTGGAATGCCGAGGGCGTGATGCCGCTGGCGAAAGAACTCTATGGCGATTCGGAGGGTAGTCATGCGACCCCGAGCGAGGTCGCGGTGACCCAATTTGCCCACCCCGAGGCGATCAAGCAGGCGCCTCTCGATCCGCCGATCGCGCCGCGCGGGGATTTCACCGACGCCGCCGACTACCGGCGCAACTTCCCGGACGGCCGCATCGGCTCCAACTCGGCCTTGGCGACACCCGAGGCCGGTAAACGCCTCTACGATGCCGCCGTCGCCGGGCTCGTTAAAGATTACGAGAAATGGCTCGCCAGTTGAGCTGCGACATCTCTTCCAAGCGAGTTCAGGAACTCGAACTGGGAATGCCGGCCGGCTCCATGCTACAAACCGGTGAATGCACTATCGAATAAGAATTCGCCCGCAGCACGCCGCTTTGATGGCCTGTATTGTCGCGCTGGTTGGGCTGGTCTATGCCGAGGGCTGGATATGGCCGTTAAAGGCGGCGGCCGTCATGATCCCTGTCTCGTTTCTGGTCGGCTGACCCTCCCTGCCTCGCTAACGGCGCAGCACATACGGGTAGAGGCTGAGCAATAGCTCAGCGACGATCAACAGGACGATATACCATTCGACCCGCATGCTGCTGCGCGTCTGCGCTAGACCGAGCAGGGTCTCGACCGTGTTCGACACAATGTCCAATTTGCGGTCGAGCGCCCGATCGCGTTCGCGCAGTTCATATTCATCGGCAAGACGCATGTAGAACCGGTCGAGTTCGGGATGTTCCCACAACAGCTCCGGGGTTTCCGAGGTACCGACGCGCCCGACCGTCTGCTGCTGGATCAGCAGCACGTCCCCGATCTGGCGCAATAGCTCCTTGCCGGCGGCGCCCGCGCGGCCCTTTTCGCGCAGGGTGATGGCCAAGGGCTCGATGCGGTCGAACAGCTCGGCGATCCGCATTTCGTAATGCGACAACACCAAACTCTTGGCGAGGATGTCGGCGACGAGCTGCAATCGCTCGATAGAGCGGTCGCGGACGATAATGTTGCCGGAAGCATCGACATGCTGATCGCTGTCAGGGCGGACGACAAGGCGCACCTCATCCTGTTCCGGTGTCGGAAAGGCGCCGACAACCGATGGTCTCAAGCCCTTGACGAATTCATCGCCGGCTGCGTTGGTCGCGCCGAACAGCACGACAGCACCATAGCGAAACAATACGGCGATGCCCCCGCCGGGCAGATTTATCGTCAGCGGCGCCACTCCGAACGACCCACTCCGCTCTAGCCGGGTGTCGATCCGCTCACCGAGCAATAGCGCGCGTACGGGCAAGGTCTCGGGCATCGCATCGGTGGCCGAAGGCTGCCGCGAGCCATATGCCTCGGTGGCGATCGACGGCGCCGTCGCCCGGTCGCCCCTATTCATCGCAATCCCCACGGGTCCTCGCGGAAGGGCTCCTGCTGATCTGTGCAATCGCGAAAGGAAGCGCAACACAAGTATCGCGACTTTCGAGCGGCCGAGTTAGCGAGCGCCGTCCGGGTCGGGGTCCTCTTCGAGCCAGGCTTGCAGCAAGGTGTAGGCGACGGCGAGCACGACTGGGCCTAGAAAGATGCCGACCAGGCCGAAGGCGATTAGCCCGCCAATGACGCCCGGCAAGCAGCAGCACCAGAGGCAGATGCACGCCCTTTCGCATCAGCAGCGGACGCACGACATTGTCGATGCTGAGAACAACCAGCGACCACACCAGCAAGAACGTACCCCAACCGGCGCTCCCGCTCCAATAAAGCCACACGATCGCCGGGATCAACACCAGACCGGGGCCGATCTGGGCGATGCACAACATAAAGGTGACGGCGGTCAGAACCGCCGGAAGCGGCACGCCTGCCACCCCTAGCCCGGCGCCGGTCATGATCGCCTGTACCAATGCGGTGACGACCACGCCCAGTGCCACGCTGCGGATCGAGCGGCCGGCGAGCAGCACGGCCTCGCGTCCGCGTACGCCAGCGAGCCGATGGCCGAAGCGCTCCGCCATGACCTCGGCGCGATCGCCGCCGGCGTACAGAACAGCGGCGATGGCGAAAGTCAACAGCAACTGGATCGGGTTGTCCCAAAGCCGCTGAGGGCGGCGACAAACCACCCCGCGGCGCTGCCTGCATAAGGCGCCGCCTTTGCCGCCCAATCGTTGATGCCGCTGGCCTCGAGCTTGCGCCACAGCAGCACGAGCTGATTGCTGAACAAGGGGATCTCGTGCAACCAGGCGGGTGGCGCCGGCAGTCTAAACGTAACAATCGCGTGACCCCACCCCATGATCGTGTCGAAATTTTGGATAATGGTTAAGACCGCTAACCCGAATGGTGCGACAAAGACCACGAGCAGCGCCAAAGTCATGACCGTAACCGCAAGCGCGCGGCTGTTCCACAGGCGATGCTGCACACTCAGCATCAACGGCCAAGTCGCCACCACCAACGTCGTCGCCCAGATCGTTGCTGGCAAAAACGGCCACAGGATCCAGAACGAGATCCCGATCAGTCCGCCGATAAACAGGATCGCGAGGACGGTCCGAACCAGGTCACGCTGACCGGTCGCGAGCGGCGGCAGCTCGGTAATGTCTGTGCTGGGCTGCTGCAGAGTAGCTGGCCGCGACCCCTGGATCTGGCTAAGGCTCTGCGAGAACCGTCTCGCGCGGCGCATCAGGGCTCGCAGCCGACGAACATGGGGGTGGGCCTATCCGGTCGATTGAGCCATCGCGACGCGTCGGCCAGCCATTTGCCGGTCGCCGATCAACGCCACCACGACGGTCAATAGCATAAAGACCACGCTGACGCCGAAAATCCAATGCGCCGCACCGCGATCGAGCAGCCAGCCAAACAACATCGGGCCGATCGTGCCGCCGATGCTGAAACCGATCGTGACCACGCCAAAGGCGCGGCCTATCGCACCGGCCGGAGCCGCGGCGCGCACCAGCATGTCTCGCGACGGCTGGATCAGCCCGGACAAGAAACCGGCGAGCGCCATGACGGTCACCAGTAATGCCGGACCGAGGCCGAACAGGGCGATCTGTAAGATCAATATCGCATTGATGGTAAAGCCGATCGCGGCGACGTCGCCGTGCCGGCGCGTCATATCGGCGATAAAACCGCCGCTCAGCACGCCAAAAGCCGTCGCCGTCAGGTAAGCGGTCAGCGCTAGATTGGCGGTCGCGAAAGGCAGGCCATAACCGTGCATCAGGGCCGGCACCGAAAAATTGGTGAGGCCGCTGGTCGACAGGCTCAGCACGATAAAAAACACCATCATGCCAATGATCGCGGGGGTGAAGACCGAGCTGGTGCCACCCGGTTTCTTCTCGTCACGACGGCCTAAGATCTTGGCGGCCGCCACGGTGTTGCCCTCGATCGCCGGTGCGCCGATCAGCGGCAGCGCCACCAACGGGCCCACCAGACCGGCCATGACCAGGGCGCCGGGTATGCCGACCCGCGGCACCAGCGCCAGCATCGTCAAGGGCGCTAGCGCATTGCCGAGCATGCCGGCAAAGGTATGGACCGAAAAGGCGCGCCCGATCCGTGACGGCGTCACCCGCGCCGACAGGATGGCGTAATCGGCCGGGTGATAAACCGCGTTGGCGATGCCCGGACAATCCAGCCGCGACGAGGAACCACCAATAACGGTCGACGATGCCGATCGAAGCAAGCGATGCCCCGCCCAGGAACAGTGCGCCGATCAATAATTTGCGCGAACCAAAGCGGTCCGCCATATAGCCCATCGGCAATTGCGCCGCGACCGAGACAATCGCGTAGACGGTCAGCGCCAGACCCAATTGGATAAAATTGACGCCCCAGCGCACCGTCAGCAGCGAGAACAACGGCGGCACCACCAACATGTGGAAGTGGCCAACGAAATGCGCCGACGACACCAGGCCGACCGCGCGAAATTCGCTGTCTCTTTCCGATAGCTCCGATCGCTGCCGCCTCTGTCGTCATGCGCGCGCCTCTGCCGTCGTGATCAGCCAAACTGGGACGTGGCGACAGATGTAAAGTGTGCCTCGTCGCGCGGCAACCGACTGCCGCGAATTTCAGCACATGCCTTTTGGGATGGCTGCTATCTGCAAAGGCTCGCCGGGCTCCCCATTTCTGAGCCGCTCGTATTCGGCACGCACCGTTTCGGCGCCATAGACGCGCTCAAGCCGGCGAACGGTAAAATGGCCACGCGCCAATTCCTGAAAATGCTCGATAAAGGCTAGATTGATTGCTGCGCCGCCGACAGCACCCACCACCGCCACCGCCTGCGCCGCGATCTTCTGGGAGACGATCGCGCCGAAGCGATTAATGACGGGCGACAGGGCGCGCATCGCCAATGCCGAGCCGCCATGCAGCGATCCCTTGTTGATCATGGTATCGGCGGCCTGCGCCAAGCCGCGGGCGAGCAATGCGCGCACCGCGAAATAGCCGCCCTCGGTCGTCTCGGCAGCGGCGGCTCGGTGTGGCCCAAGCCAAAGACTTCGAGACAGGCCAGCCCGGTGGCGGGATCGGCGAGGTCCTCACCTTCCTCCTGAGCAATTGCCGCAATCGCCCGCAGCATGATCGCGGTCGAGACCGGCAACTCGATTGTGACCGCCGCAAGCCCGAAGGCGCCACCAACCGCGCCCGAGGCCGAAGCGAGCGCGGAATGCACAACCCGGCCGCCGCGAAATCGGCGGCCTCGGAGGCTCAACAACGCGATGTCGAGTGCCCGGGTCAGCGCGGTCTCCGCGGCCTTGGCGACAATCCCGGTCGCCACCCCGGGCAAGGCGCGCGCCGCCAATTCCGCCGGCCGGCCCACTGCTGCGGCCAGCCTGCCGGCAAAGCCCGGGTTCTCCAATCGCCCTATCGCCTCGGTCAGAGTCTCGCGATCGACATCCGTGAAATCCATGCGCCTTAGCTGGCCGCGCTCACTTAACCGCGCAAGACATCGGCTGGGGCGGAACAGCTATTCGCCCCCGCATTTCCGGCAGCCTGGCATGAAGCGTGCGCCTAAACGTAATCTGGGTTGGTTAAACGATGCGAAACGATTGTATTACCGATGAGCTGCCTTGGGGTTGGAGCCTACACCAACCAACTAAGTCCGACTGGTTCGTAGAAAGGGATGTGGCTTGTCCAACAAATCGGGTTCGTGGCTCAGTCTGCCTTTTGATCTTTGGCGCGCCGGTTTCGAAGCGCAGCAAGTGATCGCCTTACGACTTGCTAAGCTCGCGCTAGGCGGCCCTGCAGCAACGACCGAGATGAACCGTATGGTCTCGGAGAAGATGTCCGCCGCCGTTGAGGCCCAGTCGGCGGCTGCCGTTGCCGTGCTAACCGGCGATGCCGCGCAGGTTCCGTCGCGAACGGTGGCGCTCTATCGCCGCAAGATGCGCGCGAACCGCAATCGCCTCAGCGCTGCCGGCACCGGATCACCGCCGCGCCCGCGCCGTTCCAAGAAGCGCACCCCGACGTGAACGGCCAGCCGGATCCAACGTCGCCGGCGAGGATACCCGAGGAAATTCGGGCGCGGCTCGCGCATGCCACGATCAGGTTGTCGGGATCGGTGGGCCACCCGATGGTCGCGAGTTTCTTCGACCAGCTGCTCCCGGTGTTGGAGGTCGAGGGCGCTATTCTTGTCGAGCTCTTCACCGACGGCGGCGACGCCGAGATCGGCCGCCGTCTCGCCGAGGAGGTCCGTCTGCTGCGCCAGCAGCACGGCCGCGACATGTGGTTCCTCGGCAAAACCCTGGTCGCCTCGGCCGGAGTGACGATCATGGCGGCGTTTCCGAAAGACCGGCGCTGGCTGACCAGCGACGCCTCGCTTTTGATCCACGGCCGCCGGATGACAAAGGATTTGCATCTCGAAGGCCCGTTGGGCAGTTGCCGGCGCGTGCTCGAAGAGATGATCGCCGACATCGACCATGGCTTGCGGCTTGAGGAGCACGGTTTCGCCGAACTGATCGAGGGTTCCGTTGTCGATGCCGAAGAGGTTGCGCGCCGCGCTTATGGCGGCTGGTATCTCTCGGCGGAAGAAGCATTGGGCCGCGGCCTCGTCGCCGGCTTGATTTAGCTCCCCAATTCGCTGCGGTCGCCAGAGGCGCCTTGCGGGACCGCCGTCAACCCGGCGAATAGATAAGCCTCATAAACACGAAAGCCCGCAGCCGCCCGACAGTTTACCCGGCGCATGACAAACCCGCGCGAGCCGACCGCGCAAAAACTGGGACAGTTTTTGCATCGGTGATGTTGATGCGGTAACCGGTATTTCGCGCGCAGGAAATCAGCATGCACTTAAAAATCGGCTACAGGCTGGCTTACGAATGCCTCCAACCGGCGCCGATGGTGCTGATGCTGAATGTTCACCCGAGCCGCGTGCCGGACCTGCTGGTCCCCGATCATATGACAACCGACCCCAATCTGCCGGTTCGGTATTACCGAGACGGCTTTGGCAATCGCTGCACCCGTCTGCTGGCGCCACGCGGCCAGATCCAACTATCGACCGATGCCGTGGTCAGCGACACCGGCGAGCCCGATGCCGTCGCTCCCGACAGGCCGCAGCGCCCGGTCGAGGAACTGCCGGACGATAGTCTGGTGTTCCTGCTGTCGAGCCGTTATTGCGAAACCGACCAGCTGTCCGATCTGGCGTGGTCACTGTTCGGCAGTACCGCCCCGGGCTGGCCGCGGGTTCAGGCGATCTGTGACTATGTTCACGAGCATCTATGCTTTGGCTATGAGCACGCCCGGTCCACCCGGACCGCGTTGCAGGCTCATCATGAACGGCTCGGGGTGTGCCGGGACTTTGCCCATCTCGCGATCACCTTTTGCCGCTGCATGAACATTCCGGCACGTTATTGCACCGGGTATTTGGGGGATATCGGGGTGCCGCCCGATCCGGCGCCAATGGACTTTTCGGCCTGGTTCGAGGCTTATCTCGGCGACAACTGGTACACCTTTGATGCACGGCATAATACACCGCGCATCGGCCGCGTTCTGATGGCGCATGGCCGCGATGCGGCCGATGTCGCGATCAGCACGACCTTTGGCCCGAACAAACTCGTCGGCTTTGAGGTTGTGACGGAGGAGATCACCCTCGCTTGACCGCGCTCATCGCGCCCGTAACAAGACGTCGCGGGCGCGGTTGATCTGGGTTGCTAAGTAATCCGAGCCGCCGTGGTCGGGGTGCAATTTCACCATCAATTTGTGGTGCGCCGCCTTGATTTGGTCGGGGGAGGCGCCGCGCGCGAGTCCGAGAATCGCGTAGGCCTCATCGACGGTCATGTCGCTGCCCGGGGGCCGCGTTGAGCCGCCTCCCGAGCCAGCCCCGGTGCCGTTACCCCCGCCCGAGCTGGTCCGGCCACCGCCGGCCAATTCGTCGCGCCAGTCGGGATGGAGCCGGTCGAGATAGGCTTCGACCAGCCGTGCACTCTCCTCGTCCCCAGCGCGGCATTCGCGCAACAAAGCGAGCAGATCGCCGACGCCGATTTCCTCGATGCGCAGCCCGGCAAACTGGCCGCGCAATACCGTCCCGGTCATCGTCCCGGTGTCATGGTCGAGGGTCATACGCAGATATTCCGTCGTAACCGTCGAGCTCTGGCCACCACGCGGCGCGCGGTAGCGGTCGATCAGGCGTCGCAGGCGCGACAATAGCGGCATCGAAAGCGCCAGCGGAAAAAGCAAACCCGCGAGTTCGCGCGCCGGCGGGAACAGAAACAGCGCGATGACCGCTACGGCGGCGATTCCGATGCCCATCCATTTGAGATAGCGGGCGAGCCGCAAAGGGTCCGCATTAACGAACAGGTTCACTAGCAGCAGGAAGCCAACGAGCAGAACGACGCCGCCAACCAGGAACAGCATCACGGCCGCCTACTTCTTGAGCTGCGAGGTGAGCTGCAATACCTCGCCGCCCTTGCCCTCGCCGTAAGCGGCGAGCGCTCGGTAGCCGCCCGCGGCGTAAACCGCGACGGCGGCGAGCAAATCCTTCAGCCGGCCGGCGCTGGAAAGATCGAAGCTCAGATAGGCGCCGTGCGACAGGCTTGCCATCTGTTTGAACGCCGCCGATACGGCCGGGTCGCGGCCTTCGTGAAACAGGAAGATCGGCACCCCGAGCAAGCCCAATTCGCCCGCCAGCCGGCACAAGCGGTCGACTTTTTCCTCCATCGCATCGCCGACAAAGACCAGCGCGTTGACCCGGCGCTTACCGGTCTCGCGGATCGCGTGGCTCAAGACGCGCTCGATCTGGGTCTCGCCACCGACACAAAAGACCGAGCGCATGATGCGGTGCAGCTCGGCGGCGCTCGTCACCCACCGGCTCGCCTTGCATTCGGCAAAGCCGCGATAAAAGACGAGCTGGATTTCGAGGCCGCCCAAAGCCGCGGTTGCCTCGAACATCTCACCCTGAATGTGGCAGGCTTGGTCCCAAGTCGGCCCGCGGCTCGCCGTGGCGTCGAGCGCAAAGATCAGCCGCCCGCGGCCAGTACCTGGGCGCGTCGGCGCCTGCTTCAGCTTTTCAAGAAAGTCGGCGACTTCCGCCGAATGGCGTTCGGTCGGGAGTGCTTTGCCGTCGTCGCTCATCGCGCGATCCTCATGCCGGGCGCAGCCACACCGAAGTGTCGTGGAAGACGGCGCCGCCGCGCGGCAACCCCGGTTCGGCGCTGGTCAAGAGATTGATGCCGATCCCTTCCTCAAAGGCGTGGTTGGGCCAGATCCCTTCAACGATCACGACACGCTGTTGTAGCCCGTCAAAGGCGTGGGCATGGACGACGACGCTGCCTTTGGAATTGCCGATCCGCACACGGTCGCCCTCGGCAAGGCCGAGATCGGCGAGTGCTGCGGGATGCACGAGGGCGGTCGGGCGCCCCTCGCGGGCAATTCCCGAAGGCGTGTTGTTAAAACTCGTGTTCAGAAACGAGCGCGAGGGAGCGGCGACAAGGCGGAATGGCCGGTCGGGGTTGCCGTCGTCGGTGACCGCGACATGGTCGGGAAAGGCCGGCAGTTTCGTGTGGTCATGGCCGAGGGCGGCCCAGTCGGCGCGAAAATGGAATTTCTTGTCGGCGTGACCAAAGCCGTCGAGAAAATGGTGGGTTTCGAAGGGCGGAATGCAATCGAGCCAGCCGTCGGCCGGAAATTCGGCCACCCCAGGCAGACCACTCGCCCGCAAGGTTTGGTCGATCAATTCGAGCGGCGTCATCTCGAACCCGGGATGGTCAGCGCCGAGGCGGCGGGCAAGGGCGCAAACGACATCGTGGTTAGAGCGGCATTCGGCATGGGGCGGCAGGATCGCGCGCGCCAACTGGAGATAAGTGTGCGCGCCGGCGGTGTAGAAATCGTCGTGTTCGAGAAAGGTCGTCGCCGGCAGCACGATATCGGCCATCGCCGCGGTCTCGGTCATGAATTGCTCATGGACACAGACGAACAGATCGTCGCGAGCAAAGCCTTGATGCACAAGACCGGATTCCGGAGCGACCGCCATCGGGTTGGTGTTTTGGATAAAGAGTGCAGTGACCGGCGGGCCGTTGCCGAGATCGCGGCGATCGCCGGTCAGGATCGGGCCGATGCGCGATTGATCGAGCCGGCGGGTCGATGGGTCGAGGACGTCGAGTCCCTCGAGCAATGTGCGGTCGAGCGGCAGCAAGCCGTGGTTCGATTGCAATGCGCCGCCGCCCTCGTATGCCCAAGTGCCGGTCACGGTTGGCAGGCAGGTCACCGCAAAAAGCTGCGCCGAGCCGTTGCGCGAGCGCGAAAAACCATACCCGACGCGAATGTAGCTGCGCTTGGTGCGGCCATAGAGCCGGGCAAAATCGACGATCGCTTGCTCGGAAATCCCCGTAATCGCCGCCGCCCAGGCCGGGTCGCGGGCCCCCAAATGCGCTTCGAGCCCGTCGGGATCGTCGGCATAGCGCGCCATGTATTCGCGGTCGGCGTAACCCTCCTTGAACAGCACATGCATGACCGCACAGGCCAGCGCGCCATCGGTGCCGGGAAGCGGTGCCAGGTGCAAATCGGCGGCCTCGGCGCTGGCGGTGCGGTAGGGATCGATCACGACCAGCTTGGCGCCGCGTTCGCGCCGTGCGGCTGTGATATGGGTCATCACATTGACCTGGGTCGAGACCGGGTTGCCGCCCCAGACCACGATCAGATCGGCCTTCGCCATCTCGCGGCCGTCGACGCCGCGCAGCGCCCCGACACCGGCGCGCCAGCCGGTGGCGGTGAGCATGCTGCAGATCGTCAAATCCTCGCGCGAATAGCGCATCGCGTGGCGCAGTCGGTTGATGCCGTCGCGCTGCACCAGCCCCATCGTGCCGGAGTAGTAATAGGGCCACACTGCCTCCGAGCCGTGGCGCTGCGCGGCCCGGGTCAGTCCTTCGGCGACCTCGTCGAGTGCGGCATCCCAGGAGATCGGCATGAAGGCGGCGCGGCCAACGCCTTTTTCGCCGACCCGGCGCAAGGGTTGCGATAGCCGGTCCGGATGATGCTGGCGCTCGGCATAGCGCGCGACCTTGGCGCACACGATGCCATGCGTGTAGGTCTGGCTCGCCGCCCCGTGAATTCGCCCGATGCGGTTGCCGTCAATACGCTCGACCTCGAGCGCGCACGCACTCGGGCAATCATGCGGACAAACGCTGGGCAAAATGTCGAGAGGCAAGGTGGATGCTCCGCCATCGTATTTTGCGCGACAAGGTCTAGAAATATAAGGATGGGACCAGCACGTCGATAGATAGCAGCCCGGCGGCAAGCGTGGTCTCAGAGTGGGCGGGGACGGTTACCGACGCGTCCGTTCTTTTTTCAACGAACCTGCGCTAGTTCGAACGCAACCGATGAGTGATCTACCTGTGAACGAGTGGAGTTTCGCCGCCGGTTGCGACGAGCCGATAAAAAGCGTAGTGTCCCGATGCATCGGTGATGGATTTATACGCCTGTTCGGAAACCGAAATATTTGATTGCAATGTGCGGAATGGTCCCGAACAGGAAGCGCCGCCGAGGAGCGCGTATTTGAATCGCGGTTTGACGATGCTGGTTTTGACTGACACCCCTTTGTTTGTTAGTGAGGCCTTTGTTCCAAACGGTCGGGCCAAAGGATCGCCGACAAACACCCCTCGAGTTGGCAATCCCACTGATTTGGTGTATGCCTCGACCACCGTGTTGCCGCTAAAGTAAGTATTTACCAAGACCGAAGCTTGCGGAAATTGTCGGTAATCGGCGCCGGGCTCGGTGACGGTCCCGTAACTCGCTGTAACGCCAGCTTGCAGCCAATCCAGAACGCTCATTTGCACCTTTTCGAGGAGAGCGCCTCCGAACGACGTCAAATGATCGGCAACCGCGCCGGGTAGATACTTGTTGGTGCCGATGGCCGGCACTCCGGACAGAGAGGTTTCGTAGAACAAAACGTTTGCAGCGTTTTGAATGAAGTCACTGCCGGTGCCTGCGGAGTTGTCGATATAGGTCATATGCAAGCCGTTCGGGTGGTCCCAGTAAATAAAGGTACCCTCGAAATCTTGATAACGCGGGTTACTGCGCACGGCGTCGGTTGTACGAATAAAATAACCGTTTCCGGAGGGTAGAGTTTGCGCCGCCAACGCGCCTCTGTCGATCAACGACAGTGCATCTTGGAGAGTGAGACCGGCGACCATCATTGATGGACGAAATTTCAGGTCGGTGTAGGGCTGCACCGAGCCGCTGTTGTAATAGGGATTGACCGCCGCAGTCGCGCCGTAGCCCATTGAGAACGCAGTTGTCAGGCCCACTCCTCCCCCGACCGACCAGGGCTGGGTCCAAGTGATCGCGTATGCTTGTATGTCAGGCCCTAACCGGGCATCCACCTTTGCTTTCAAGGCGGTAAAATCCTTTGCCGAGATCGTGTAATTCGCTCCTTCGCTGGCAACAAAAGGAAAATCAACATGAACCACATTTTTCTTTGGGATTCCGTGTTTCAGTTGATAATACTGGCCGACGATAACGGATTGTAGATCGCTGTCGTTGACGACGACGGCGATTTCCGAGGGTTGAATCCCACTTCGCGGGACCAATAACGAAACGGGCTCACCGCGATCGTTCCCAGCGACAGGCACCGATTCCATTCCTGAACTGGAACAGGTCGGCGCCGGCGGGAGCGCGCCGGTCAATTCGACCACGATCACGGCGTTTCCCACAGCGGCCTGACCCGCAGGGTCAGTGACGGTGTATGCAAAGTTCGACGCTCTCGTGGCAGCGACTGGCCCGGGTACAAACTTGAGACCGGTCAGCTGAGCCGGCGTCAACCGGTGGCCGACAGCCATCGGCGTCAGCCCATCGGCAAGAGTCACCGTTCCGCCGCTCGGGAGAGCGGAGACTTTAATGCTGAGGCGCTCGGCTGGATAATTCGGTTCGCTCGGCGCTGCGATGCCGATCGGCGTTGCGGCGCCCTTTGTGGGCACAATTAGGTGGGTCGGCCTCGTCAGCGGCTGCGGCGGATCAAAAAAGACCCCGCTGACCACACCGCAACACCCCTGGTCTGCGGTGCTTGTTATGTCGAATATCACATGTCCGCTGACCTGCCACGTCATATAGACGCCGCCGTTATAGCTCGAGAGGTTCTGGGTCGAAAGCACGGCTCCGGTGCTTGCATCTTTTATTGTTATTCTCTGCCTCCACCCCGCATTGTAATAATCCAAAGCATAGAAGCTCACTTTGTGCGGTAGACTATCCGTTAGATTGAGTTCAATTGAAAAGCTTGTTAGGGTCCCCCAATTGGTCCACGGCCCCGCCGATCTGCCGGGAACTTTGAGCACCCGCGGATCGCTGGTCGAGCTTATCGCCGTATCCGGCGGCGTGCTGACCGTCAGCTTTGCATAGCTGGGAAGTCTGGCGGCCTGGCTTGCCAGCTGATATCCGTCTGATCCGTAATGGCCGACCCAGGCGTCCTGTGTTTTGGTGTCGATACCCAAAATTGCCGCTGTCCCTGGCGTCGGCAAAACCAGTGGCAATCGCGCCGCCGCCGAACCGGGCGCAGCAGTGGCTGCAGGACTAGACTGGGCAATACTCGGCACCCCCGCCTTTAGTAGGGGACCGTCGGCTGCGAATGCAAAGCCGCATGACCGACTCAAGAGAGTTAAAATAACCAGGATTTGCGTCAGTGCCGTCGCGATCCAAGACCCAAGTCTTGGGCTCATCATTCCAATTTTAGGTCCAGGCAATTTATATGGCGTCCCTAGGCGGACCGACGCGCTCAATCCAAGCCCTCACCGAGCTTGGCGCGGACCCCGCCCTCGCTCAGCTTCGGGTCAGATCTCGTAGTCTGGCAGGCTCTGATCCATTTCCAGCGCCGGAACAGCCCCTTGCGACCAGGCGACGATGCGCGCTGGCACCCCGGCGACAGTCGCCCGCGGCGGGACGTTGGTCAGGACGACGCTGCCAGCGCCGACCTTGGCCTCGCGGCCGATCTCGACATTGCCGAGCACCTTGGCGCCGGCGCACAGCAGCACGCCGTCGCGCACCTTGGGGTGGCGGTCACCGCGCTCCTTGCCGGTGCCGCCCAGCGTCACCTCGTGCAGGATCGAAACATCGTTGCCGATGACCGCGGTTTCGCCGACAACAAGGCCGGTCGCATGATCGATAAACACCCCGGTCCCGACCGGAACCGCCGGATGAATGTCCACCGCGAAAACATCGGACACTCGGCTTTGCAGGAAATGCGCAAGATCATGCCGGCCGACCCGCCACAACCAATTACCGATGCGGTGCCATTCGAGCGCGTGGAAACCTTTGTAGTAGAGAAACGGGGTCAGATAGCTCTCCGCGGCCGGGTCGCGGCTATGGATCGCGCGGAGATCGGCCGCAGCCGCAGCGATGATGGCTGGTTCCTCGGCCAGAGCCGATCCGACAAGGTCAGCAAGCCGCGGTGCCGGTAATGCCGTATCCGCGAGCTTGTACGCCAGCAACCCGCCGAGCGCCGAGGCGAAACTATCGTGGCGCAGCACGGTGCGTTCGATCAGCCCGGCGAGGATTTCCTCGCGGGTCGTCGTCCGCCCCGCCTCTCTGCACAATACCGGCCACAGCTCGATCTCGGCCGGCGAGGCGGGTTGAGGCCGCGATCCGGGGACGGCCGGGGCGGCAAAGCCGATGTCGTTCATAGGCCACTTCGCTCCATTTCGAGAGAGCGTATCATGATGATTAAATGTTGCGACAGGGGCGATGCGGAAGGCCCATTTTAGCTCGCTGACAAATTTACGGCCGGGCGAGCAAGTTAGGGGTTTTGAAAGATGGCGATGACCGACCGTTTTGACCTGCCGGTCACCGCGGCCTCGGCCGAGGCCGTGGCGGAGTACACCGCTGCGATCGATCTGCTGCTATCAGCCAATATCGGCGCCGACATCGGGCTCGAGCGGGCGCTTACCGCTGACCCTGATTTCGCGCTGGCTCATATCGCGCATGCCCGGTTGCTCCAATTGCAGGCACGGATGCCGGAGGCGCGGGCCGCGGCGGAGCGTGCCCAGGCGCTGGTATCGCAGCTCTCGTCGCGCGAGCAGGGCCACATTGCGGTGCTTGCTACCGCCATTGGCGGTAATGCTTCCGGGGCGGTGGAGATGGTGCGCGCTCACGCCGCGGCATACCCGCGCGACGCGCTGCCATTGTCATTGGCGCTCGGCGTCTTTGGGCTGCTGGGATTCAGCGGCCGGCGCGACCATCATGAAGCACAGCTCGCCTTGCTCGAAGAACTGGCGCCGCATTGGCCGGAGGATTGGTGGTTTTTGGGCTATCTCGGCTGGGCGCAGATCGAGACCGGTGCGGTCGCCGAGGGAACCCGTCGTGTCGAGCGCTCGCTCATGCTTAATCCGCGCAACGCGCACGGCGCGCATCAGCGGGCGCATGGCTTTTTCGAAGCCGGTGATGCGGAAGGCGGCGCCGCCTTTCTTGCGGATTGGCTGCCGGACTACCAACCCGCCGGCCATCTCCATTGCCATTTGTCTTGGCATCTCGCGTTGTTTGAATTGGCGCGCGGCGACAGCGAGCGCGCGATGACGATCTACAGCAACGCGATCCGGCCGACCGTGGCGTTGTCGGTGCCAATGCTGAGCCTGGCGGATTCGGCCTCGTTTCTGTGGCGCTGGCAGCTCTACGGCGCGAGCCCCGAGCTTGGCGACGAATGGACCGAGGTCGTAGCGCACGCGCAGCGGCATTTTCCGCGGGCGAGCCTTGCTTTTGCTGATCTGCACGCCGGATTGGCGGAGGCGTCGGTGGGCGATGATCGGGCGGCATGCGCCCGCACTGCGGGTCTGAAAGATCTGGCGGATGCGAACCGGCTGCCGCCGGGTGCGGTGGCGCCCGCATTGTGCGAAGGCGCAGCGGCTCTGGTGCGCGGTGAGCCGGCCGAAGCCGCGCGGGTTCTCGAAGAAGCGATTGCCGATCTGCCGCGCATCGGCGGCAGTCACGCCCAACGCGAAGTGTTCGAGGATACGCTGATCGTTGCCTACATCCGATCGCGCCAACCGGACAAGGCGGCGGCATTACTGCGCCGTAGAGTAGCGCGGCGGCCATCGAACCGTGACCGCGATTGGCTACGGCAGTGCTTGCAGTGAGAGAGCAGTCGCGGCCCGAGCGAATCAAAGCCCGGGCATAGCACCAATGCCGCATCGCCGGTTTCATCCACACGCGGCGGAACTATTCGTCTAGCCGCCGGAGTGCCGCGATGTTACGCAGCCGCGCCGAAATCAGCCACGACAAGTATTTCGGCCCCTTGACCGACGCGATCCTTGAACGCGATCAGCCGAAAACCACCGATCTGTTCTTCCAGATGGTGGCAAAGGACGGGCGCTCGCTCGGTGATGCGCTCGCGGTCGTGACCGCTGCGGAGGCGCCTTTTGTACAGGTCCCGAGCCACATCAATGTCAAGGATGGTCAGGTCTCGCTGATCAACAACGACCACACGATCCTCGGCTTGCGCGCCTCAGCGTGCTTGACGCCGTACCTACCCGAGAAATACCGGCTGCTGCCGTTGTTGCAGAGCGTCTGGTACATCCCGGCCGGGCTCGACATCTGGAACCAGCTGCTCGGCAAATATCCCGGCCGCTATGCGACGATGAAGGGCATCAACGTGCCGCCGCCGGATTACGGCCCGGTGGTGTGGCAGGAAGATCACGAGCCGATCCGCGAACCCGGCTCGGTCGAGGAACGGCTGCATTCGCATATGATCGCGACCGTCAGCGGTGACGCGCGGCGGTCCTATGGCTTGTTCCTCGGTCTCGCCGAGGACGAGCAGCTGCGGCCGATGCTGCGCGAACAGCTCGAATTTCTCGGCCTGATCGATTTGCAGGACACCGTTGTAGGCCGCAAGGCGCGCAACACCGGCCATAAAGCTATTCGGGCGCGCGCGATTACCGACCTCGCCGATGTCGTTGGCTGGGATCAGGCGCACGGCGTTTACTACATGGGCGTCCCCGATATGGCGGTTGGTCCGCTTTATTACTCGCTCTACAATTCAGTGTGCGTGCGGCTCGCCGCCGAGTTTCCCGAAGACGCCGGCAAAGGCTTGGTGCACACCAACAAAACGCCGCTGACGCCGCCCGAAGTCGAGGAGATGCTCGAACAGCTGATGACCGCCGATAGCGGCGCGGTCTGGGACCTGCTGACCGCCCATCTCAAAGCCGGCAAATCGATCAGAAGCCTGGGCGATACCATCCAGCTCGGTGCCGCCGAGTTGATCTTGCGTACGACCGTGCCTCGGCAATTCACCAACGGCCAGCACCCGTTCGACTATTGCAATGTCGCGAACAATTGGCTGCGCACCCGGGACAACCCATACCAGGCGCGCATTATTTATTTAATGGCGAGCTTCATCAACGACGTGGCGCACGAAAACAAGCTCTACAACTCAGTGATCGAAGAGGAGGCGGCCGGGTTCAATCATGACAGCCGCGCCCCGCAGGCATTGCTCGGCGAACTCGACGACGCGATTATGGCGCTGGACGCCCGGCGTGCCACAGCCGTTGCGGGTGCCTATCTCAAATCCGGGGCCGACCGGCGTGCCTATCAGCAAACGGTGGCGCTCTGCGCCTGCCGCTTCCAGGACGACCCGCACAACCAGAAGATCACGATCTCGACTTTCGAGGAGTACGCGCACAATTCGACGCATTTGCGCGACCGGCTGTTGCTGGCGACACCGCGGCTATTGGCTGGCTGGCTGAAGATGCCGGGCGAGCGCGATTGCTACGCTCGCTTTGAGCGCGAGTGGATCAACAACTGATCGACTGAGAGGGCTCGACTCGCGGGCGATCAGTCGGCCGCGGCCTGCCGCCACTCGAGACGGTGGACGCCGCCTTGGCGCGCGAGGTCGTCGGCGAGTTCGGGACTAGGGCGGGCCCGGCCGAATTCGTGCCAACGCAGCTCATAGCGAATCTCGCAGCATTCCCCACTCTCGGTGAAGCAGCGGGACTGTGCCGCGACCTCGTAACCGGCGCGGCGCAGCGCCGCGTCGATCTGCTCCCTGATCGGGCTGCCGCAGTCGAACGCCACCACTAGGCTCGCCCGGCCCGGTATGCCGACGCGATCCTCAACCCATTTGAGACACCACAGGACAATGACAGCGACGGCCAGCGCCGCCGTTCCCAGCGCCAATTGACCACCCCCGAAACACAATCCCATGACGGTGACATACCAGATCGTGGCAGCGGTTGTGACCCCCTCGACCAGGTCGCCGCGGCGGACGATGGCGCCAGCGCCGATAAAGCCGATCCCCGACAGAATACCCAGCGGGAACCGCATCAAATCCATCGTGATGAACGAAGTCGGAGGTTTTCCCGCGGTGGGGAGCAGTAGGTTGGCCTCGATCATCGCCAACGACGCCGCGACGCAAACGAGAATCGTGGTGCGCAATCCCGCCCGCCGTCCCCGCTCGCCGCGGTTGATGCCGATCAAAGCGCCGGCAAAAATGCTCAGGCCCAACCGAACGGCTATATCCCCCCATCCGATATAGAGCGGCATCAATGCGGGCACCTCCGATCCCGGCTGAGCGCGGATCGCCGGCTGTCACATTTCCTTCATAACCTGCGCATAGGAGATAACGGCGAATAACGCCGTCCCTCCGATGACGTTGCCGAGCAAGACCGGCACGGTGAATTCGCCGATCATCTGCCCGATGCCGAGATGGCCGTTCAACACCAGCAAGAACCCCTCGACGCTGCCGGCGACGATATGGGTGAAGCCGGCGACCGCGATCAGGTAGGTATTCATTGTAATAACAAAGAATTGAGCGCCCTCCGCACTGGGGATCAGCCAAACCATCGCGGCAATCAGAAATCCGGCGCCGATGCCGCGGAACAGCATCTCGGCCCAGGAGAGCTCCATCGTCGCATGGCTGAGGTCCAACATCGCGCTACGCAACTCCGGGGATACCGCCGGGGTGATTGTGCAGAACAATGCCGAAACAAAGGTCCCGACCATGTTGGCGGCAAAGACGATGCTCCACATCCGCGCCAATCGCCGCAAATTGGAGACCGTGAACTCGGCGACGACCGGCAATACCACCGTCACTGTGTTTTCGGTAAACAGCTGCTGGCGCGCCAGTACGACGATCAGAAATCCAACCGAGTAGCCAAAAGAGCTGACCAGCGGGCGCCACGGCGCATTCGGCAAATGCAGCCACAGCGCTGCCTGCGCCAGCAATGAAAAGCTGATCGACAGCCCGGCCGCGACCCCCGACCACCACAGGGACGTGCTCGGGCGTACCATTTCGGTTTCGCCTTCGCGGCGCACGATTTCATAGATAACGGGCGTGCGCAGGCGCGCCCGGTCCTCGATATCCTCGATCTCGCGCTGAGTGACGCCGGCAGGCGTTTCATGTTGCTCGGCTGGATCGCCCTCGGCATGCTCGTTGTCTTCCGCAGGGCTCGCCGTCCCTGCCTGTGTGTCATCCATTTTGTCGGGGCTCGCATCGACCGGCGGGTGACACCCGCGCATGCACCGTCAACACCGCGTTATGCCGACAAGTTACCGGCTGGCTGATCGGCGCGGTATGCTTGGCCTCGGCGGCTGGGTTTAACAGAAATTGGAGGTTGCGGTGGCGGGCGTACTCGATGGGATCCGCGTACTCGATTTCGGCCGTTACATCGCCGGGCCGTTTTGCGCCGCATTGCTTGGTGATCTCGGCGCCGAGGTGATTCGCATCGAGCGGATCGAGGGCGGCGAGGACCGCGCTTATATTCCGGTCGGCGCCGGCCCGGGCGGTGGCGGCGCGCAATTCTTGGCGATGAACCGCAACAAGCTCGGTATGACTCTCGATCCGACCGCGCCCAAAGGCCGTGAGATCGTCAAAAAGCTTGTCGCCACCGCCGATGTCGTCGTCGCCAATCTGCCGCCGCGCGTGTTGCGGTCACTGGCGCTCGACCTCGACAGCCTGCGCCAGGTCAAGCCCGACATCATCCTGACGACGGTGACCGGCTTTGGCGCCGGTGGACCGCTGTCGCACAAGCATGGCTTTGACGGCATCGGCCAGGCGATGAGCGGCGCGGTCTACCTGTCGGGTACACCCGAGCAGCCGATCGCGCTCAAGTTGCCCTGGGTCGATTTCGGCACCGCGTGCCTGTCGGCGTTTGGAACGCTCGCGGCGTTGATCGAGCGCGGCAAAACCGGGCATGGGCAAAAGGTCGAGGGTGCGTTGTTGCGCACCGCGATCGCCTTTGCCAATGCGACCCTGATCGAGCAGGCGTTGACCGGGGTCGACCGGGTCGCGAGCGTCAATCGCGGCTTCAACTCGGCGCCCGCCGATTTTTACCGCTGCAAGGATGGCTGGATTGTCACGACGGTGATCGGACCCGCGATGTTCCGGCGCTGGACGCGGATGATCGGCGAGGACCACTGGCTCTCCGACGCGCGCTTTGCCGACGACCAGTCGCGCGCCGACCATGGCGAGATCATCTCGGCGCGGATGACCCTGTGGTGCGCCGAGCGGAATTGCGCCGAGGCGCTCGCGGCGCTTGAGGAAGCCAGCATCGTTGCCGGCCAGCTCTATTCGCCGCAGCAGGCGCTCGACGACGCCCATATCCGCGCCGCCCACCTTCTGGAGGAAGTATCGCACCCGGCCGTCGCGACCGAGTTTCCGTTGGCGCCGACCCCGATCGAATTGTCCGAAACCCCCGGCACCTACCGCCGCCCGGCGCCACTATTGGGCGAGCACACCGACCAGATCCTGACGAGCCTCGGCTACACCGCTGCCGAAATCGCCACACTGCGCGCCGAGCGCGTGATCTGAGGGAATCCACACCGGCGCGCCGGCGAATTCCCGTATAACCGGGAAATAACCGCGATTTTTTCCGACCGTATCGAATATTGCATAATTATTTCAAGAGCTTGCCGAAAAACATTCTGCCAAGAACCGGGAACTTTTTTCGGCCTAATCGGGAATTAAATCAGGCTAACCGGGAATAACCGCGTATCGCATCAAAACCCCTTCCAACGCGCCAAAATTCTACTCAGGAAGAGGATACGACACCATTGTGGCAAAATCCGCTGCCCGCCAACGCCGCGGCGCCCGGCCTCGATTGCATCGATCTCCCAGTAGGGTGGATTGAGCCGAGTGGCGAAACCCAGCAAACCCCTCGATAGAAGCCCAATGGGCTCCGCTCCGCTCTGCCCATCCTACGGCTACTACGACAATCAGCAGCAGTCGGATCAGTAGGCGTCGGCTATAAGCTGAAATTGTCCGTCATATCGCAACTTAAGGTTTCACCTACCTGTACGGACAGCGCGAGTTTGGCGCGCTCGATTGCGGTGAGACGGCGCTCGACATGGCTTGCGTCCGAGGAAAAGCCGCATCGAGTCGGGTCGCCCGGCAAGCGCCAACTCGACCGCTTTGCCAGCCCAGCTTCGGCTTGGCAGTCAAGCAAGATAAGATAGTCGCGGCGATCGTCTTGCGGTTGCGGGCTCCTCCCGGCTCCGCGTTTTATTTGAACCGCACGGCCTATCGAGGTTCGCCGATCGCCAGGCGCAACCCCGCGATCAGCAACTCGCGCTGCTCGGGGTTGTGGAACCAGGAGGCGTCGGTCGTCACTTCGCCAGTAATTCGGCGCAGCCGCTCGACCACCGCGCGCGCTTCGTCGAGCCGTCCCATATAAGCGTAGCAGGCGGCGAGAAAGCGATGGCTGTTCGGGTGACCTGGATGGTCCTGCATCCACAACAGCAATTTCGCTTCGGCCTCGTCAAACCGCTTCTTGAAGAAATGAGCCACGCCGAGCACGTGAAAATGGCCGCCGAGGCGATCCCGCGGGCTTAGCCGCAGCGACGTCTCGACATGGTCGATCGCCCGGTCGGCATCGCCGGCCCATAGCCCGATGACCCCGCTGATGAACCAGCCACGCGCGTAGTTCGGATTGAGAGTGAGCGCACGGTCGGCCAAGGTAAGCATCGTGGCGATGTTTTCGCCAAGGGCGGCGAGGGCATAGGCCGCGTCGGCGAGCACCTCCGGATCATATCCTGCCGCTTGCAATGCACGGTGCGCGTAATCGATCCCCTTGTCGCGCCTCGACTGCATGTCCTCGACCCAGCCGTTGGCAATCAACTGCATCTGAAGATAGGCGGCCAGCGCCAGGGCGGAGCCATAATCAGGGTCGCGTGCGATTGCTTGCTCGAGCCGTTCGAGCGCGTGCATCGCGCGCTGTTTTTCGAACGAGAAGCAATCCGGCAACGCCCGCAAATAAAGATCGTAAGCCGTCAGGTCACGGGTCGGCCGCGCATTGGAGCGGCGGATCTCGACTGCTTCAAGCGCGGGTTCAATGATCGCGGCGACGCTTGACGCCACCCGATCCTGAAGCTCAAACACGTCGTCCAACGACCCGTCGAAATGTTCGGCCCACAAATGTGCACCCGTGATCGCGTCTATTAATTGCGCGGCGATGCGCACGCGTCCCGCGCCGTTTCGCACCGAGCCCTCGAGCACATAGCGCACGCCGAGTTCGCGCCCGATCTGCTTCACATCTACGTTGCGGCCCTTATACGTAAAGCTCGAATTGCGGGCGATGACAAAGAGCCAGCGGATACGGGAGAGCGCGGTAATGATCTCCTCGACCATGCCGTCGGCGAAGTACTGCTGCACCAAATCCTCGCTCAAATTCTCGAACGGTAAAACCGCGATCGAGGGCCGGTCCGGGAGTGCCAAGCCGGGGTCCGTCGCGTTTGCCTCATTAACATCTAGGCTCATCACCGGGACGACAAACCGGTAGCCGCGGCCGGAAACCGTCTGAATGCAGCTGCGCTGCGCTCGACCAAGATCAAGGGCGCGACGCAATGCCGAAATCTGCATCGTCAGATTGCCTTCTTCGACAGCCATTCCCGGCCAAACCGCTTGCATAATGTCGTCCTTCGACACCACCTCCCCATGCCGTTCGACGAGCAAGAGGAGCAGGGCTAGAGCCCGCGAGCCCAGTGCAACAGCTTCCTCGTCCCCCGCCTGATTAAGCCGGAACAGGCCTCCGGGTTCGAGCCGAAAGCCCTCAAACAAAAAGCTGCCCGCAAAAACGCGCCGCTCCATGGGCATCTCCCAGGCGACGATGTTAGGTTGTGTTAACTATGTGTGATTTTAGCAGCCGCACTCCGCCTAGGCGAGCATCCGACCGGCCTCGTCTTTCTGATTTTTTCTTAAAATTTGTAAGGTTTTAGAGCGGCCACGTAGTCCCTTGCCACCGAGAGCAACATGCTTATAGCGCTCGGGATTGAGGAGGGAATTCAAATGCCTATGCCGCAACTGACATACTTTAACCCGGTCGTATCATGGACCCCGGCGGGAATAACGGCGCGGATCGCGTATCAGGGCGCTCATGGGATGAACCCGAATGAGCTTGGCCAGTTTTCGAACGGTCTAAACGATGCAATCATGGCATGGGCGACGACGAACTTGTGTAACTTTCAGCCACCCCCTTCAGTTACTGGCAACGGCATAATCCAATATAACTTTAATGGGGTGCAACGGGCATGGCCGGTCATTTGGACGACGAACCCGGTGAACTGGCAGTTTAATGTGGGCGTGACCGTCCGAGTCACGAATGTCCAGTAATCGAAAACTCATATTAGCAACGAAAGCAACCAATCCTTTCTGCCGCGCTGAATGGCGCGGCCGTTAAAAAGCGGGGAGCCCACTATGAGCGAGACCGTCTCCGGCGCGCAGCAGGCCTTCTTTACCACCACTGCCAGCAAGGCGACAGCCGCCCTAGGGCAGCTCGGGAATGTCGCCGTCACTCCCATACAGACCGCGGGTGCGGTTTTTTATTATGACTACATCATCCCCAATACGCTCAACTTCAATACGCCCACATACGACGTGCTGGACGCGACCGTGTCGGCTGTGTCCAATACCCCGCCCGGCACAGTCGTAGCCCTTGACCTCGGAGGTTCCTTTAACAGCAACTACCTGGAGCTGTTGCAAGCAATGTCCTGGCAATTATCGGCGGCAAACTCAGCTACAGTCAGTAATGCCTCGATCAAGGCGTCGAATGACCAGACCACACTGGTAACCGAGTGGGAGGGCATATACGGGCCAATTACGGCGGCACAAATGCAAGCTGTGGGCGCGGCGGTTCCAATCGACTATATCATGTACCAGGTCCAGAATATCTGGAGCGGCACTAATCAAAACAATCAGCCGCCGCTGAGGCTCTCGGCGGGAGTCAGAAATCTGCAGGCAATGCTTCCGTACATGCCCAGTTCGGCGTCGTCATTGCTCGGGCCGCTTACCAACTGGATAAACGACATGGACTCCGCTTGGCCGATCACGAATCTACAGCTAGCCGGAGGTTGGGCTTCGGCGAGCTCATAGAGAATCTGAAGTCGCCGCCGACCACGTTCCAGACGTGGGATCCGACGCAGCCTAGCGCCCCTGCAGCGGCCGCACCGGCCTACTCCACGAACCCTTCGGCACCCGTGCTCTTTAACGACCTGAACGCGTCTCCAGCGACCAGCTCCTTGGTAGTGGACTGCGCCGCCTCCCAATCCGAGAGTTCGGAGGTTAATGTGACCTTCGACGTGAGCGGCGGCGGCGACATCCCGATCGACGATTTTATTCTCGGCGTCAGCGGCTCCCTCAAGTTCAATTTGTTCAGCGCGAGCGGAACCGGCACCTCGGCGAGCGTTGAGCTTACCTTCCCGAACCCGACCCTAATCGCCGTCAATCCCCAGCCCTGGCAGCAGTCGTCCGCGAGCGGCTGGTATCTTGCCGGGATCATCCAGCAAGCGGCAAGCAATCCCAATACCGGAACTCCGCAAAACCCTGTTTTTGCTCGGTCAGGCTACGCCTTTCCCAACGGTGCACCGAATGGCTTCAACCTTGGTGCCGGCGGGAATTTCGGCAGGCTCGCCGGCCTCGCCGTCAGTCAAATGCCGACCGTTGTGATCACCTATTCGACCGGAAACTATTCTCAATTCGAAGAGTCTTTCGATGAGAAAACAACCTGGAGCCTCAGCTTTCTCGGCATCCCCCTTGGCAATGCCAGCCAAAGTGTCTACCAGGCATTCGCGAAGCAGACGAGTGAGGACGGAAGCTTCACGCTCACCTTCACCCCGCCCTCGCAGACAGGCCTCGCGAGTTACAGTCTCTACGGATTTATCATTGGTGGCTACGCGGTCTATCCCGGAGCCCAGGACGTCTAATTCCGGTTGGCGAAAGGAAACCACTTCGTATGCGTTTCCTAAACGAGCCAGCTCTCCGAGGGTTGTAATCGGTTACGTGCTGCCCTTCACCGGCAGGGCATGGGAACAGAACCCCGGATGACGAACGTAACGGCGCTGTCGGCAGCGGCCGCCCCGCTTGGGCCGGCCACGAGTTACTCCGTGGCATAGGCGGTGGGGCTGAGCGCCAACTCCACCGCCGGATGTAGTTCAGATCGAAGCCGCGGGGGATTTAGTGGCTACTTCACTCTCGTGCGATTCCCGCTGGCGATCACCCGGTTCGCGTTGCACATCCCACGGCCGGAGCGCGTCCGGAGTACGCATGTCGCGTGGCGGTTGAAAATCGCGGGCGGCTCCTTTTACGGCCGACACGCCCTTGGGAAAGCCGCTGCGATTGCTGTAATCGGTGGTCGCACTCTTTACGCCGCCTTTTTCCCTGGAAAGGCTGCTCGCGCAGAAGATATCGACTGCGGTCACTGCGGCCAGCACGCCGAGCGATATCAGGGTTCTCGTATTCGTTATTTTTTTCGCGCCGGCGGCGACCGTTGCGATGTCGATTGCGTCACCAGCGACGCGTCCCCACACCCATGGGGTGGCGTCATGGCTGGCCAATATCGCGAGACCTGTCGCGACCTCGCGCGCCCCGTAAGCGCGCACCAGCCCGCGATATCCATCCATCCCGGCGGCGCGGCAGATTGCACCCGGGGCGATCAATTCGGCCGCACCGAGCGTGAGTGAAAAATACCCGAGCCCGGTTGCCATCTGGTCAAAGACTGATCGGGACCAGCCGGGTAATGCAGTTCGTGGCACGCTGGACATGATCAGAACTCCTTTACGGCTTGAGCATGACTTTGACGCAGCCGTCCTGCTTGTCGCGGAACGTCTTGTACATTTCGGGTCCTTTATCGAGATCGACCTTGTGGGTGATGACAAAGGAGGGGTCGATCTGGTCGTCGAGGATCCGGTGCAAGAGGTCGTCGGTCCAACGGTTGACATGCGTTTGGCCAGTACGAAGGGTCAGGCCCTTGTTCATCAGGGCGCCAAACGGAATCTTGTCGACGAGCCCACCGTAAACGCCGGGGACCGACAGCGTGCCGGCCGGCCGGCAGACGTAAATCATTTCGCGCAGAACATGCGGCCGATCGGTTTCGAGCATCATCGCCTGCTTGACACGGTCGTACATCGAATCAATCGAGCCCATCGAGTGCGCCTCGAGCCCCACCGCATCGATGCACTTTTCGGGGCCCTTGCCGTTCGTCAGTTCGTTGAGGCGCTCGACCGTGCTCTCCTCCTCGAAGTTGATCGTGGTGGCGCCGGCTGCTTCGGCCATTGACAACCGTTCAGGCAAGCGATCGATCGCAATCACCTGCTTGGCGCCGAGCAGGATTGCACTGCGGATCGTCATTTGCCCGACCGGCCCGCAGCCCCAGATTGCGACGGTGTCAGTGGGCTCGATGTCGCATTGCGCCGCCGCCTGCCAGCCGGTGGGGAAGATGTCGCTCAAAAACAGGAGCTTTTCGTCGGGGATCCCTTCGGGCACCTTGATGTGCGTTGCATCGGCGAAGGGGACGCGCAGGTATTCGGCCTGACCACCCGGATAACCGCCGGTAAGGTGGGTGTAGCCAAAAAGCCCGGCTGGGGCGTGGCCAAAGGCGGTGTCGGCCAGCTTTTTGTTGCGATTGGTGCGCTCGCAAACCGAGAAATTGCCGCGGCGGCATTGCTCGCATTCGCCGCAAATAATGGTAAACGGTACGACGATGCGATCGCCGACCTTTAACTTGCCGTTCAAGCCGGAGCCGACTTCGACGACTTCGCCCATCGTCTCGTGGCCCATAATGTCGCCTTCCTTCATGCCGGGCATGAAGTGATCGAACAGGTGAAGGTCCGAGCCGCAGATCGCGCAGCTCGTCACTTTGATGATCGCGTCGCGATCATCCTCGATTCGCGGGTCGGGCACCCTGTCGCATCTGATATCGGTGGTGCCGTGCCAGACCAGAGCCCTCATCGGGGCCTCCATCCTGAGTTGTGTCACGCCGCGGCGTCCCACCCCTGCCAGACATCGTCTATTCGTGACTGGCCTGACTTCGCCCGCAGTTGACGTTCTCAACGGAATCTGAGAAGGCCGGTTCCGATTGCAGAATGAAAAGGGCTGTTATCGACGTGACCGGCGCGATTATTGATGATCGTCAATTTTCGACGTTGTTGACCTGTACAGCCTCATACGAAGTACTGTCCGAATTCGTCCAGCGATAGGGGTGGGCTATGAACCGCCGCGACTTCCTTTGGTTTACGACAGCACCCGCCTTGCTATCGGTCGGCCGCGGCGCGCGGGCGCTGACAGCAGAGGATGCGCCGAAGCGGCTGATCGTCATCTTGCTGCGTGGTGCTGTCGACGGGCTCAACGTTGTCGTGCCGTACGGTGACAGAGCCTATTACGATGCCCGCGCAACGATTGCGATTGATCCGCCGGGCGCTAACGGTGGCGTTCTGCCGCTCGACGGCCATTTTGGTCTTCACCCGGCGCTCGTCGGGCTGATGCCATTATGGACCGCGAAGAAACTAGGCTTCGTCCACGCAGCGGGGTCTGCCGATCCGACACGGTCGCATTTCGACGCGCAACTATTCATCGAAAATGGCACGCCCGGGCGCAAGTCGACGCCGGATGGATGGATGAACCGGCTGCTTGCGGCATTGCCCGCACCGCATGGTCCGACAGACGCGCTCAGTGTTGGTGCGACATTGCCGCAAATCCTCAAAGGCAAGCTGCCGGTGGCCAATTTGCCGCTGGGTCCGCAGGCGTCGAGAGCCATGCCGCTCGACCGCGCCGAAATGAGCCAGGCATTCGATCGCCTCTATGCCAGGGACGACGCGATATCCGAGGCCTATCGCGAAGGGAGGGCCGCGCGCGCCGAACTAATCGGCGATCTGCCGAGCGAGCGTCAACTGGCCGACAACGGCGCCCCGCCGCCGAACGGCTTTCCCGCTCAGGCCGCGCGGCTCGCCTATCTGCTCGTAAAGGACCGGCGCATCCGCCTTGCTTTTGCCGATCTCGGCGGCTGGGACACTCACGTCAACCAGGGCAGCCAAAAGGGTCAGCTTGCCCGCCATCTGGGGCTGCTGGGTGACGGCATCGCCGGTCTGGCTAAGGGGCTTGGTAAGGATTTCGATGACACCGTTGTCATCGTACTTTCCGAGTTTGGCCGCACAGTGCACGAGAACGGCAATGGCGGGACCGATCACGGCCACGGCAATGCCATATGGGTGCTCGGGGGGTGTGTTCGCGGCGGCGAGATCTATGGCGATTGGCCTGGTTTGGCAGCAAAGCAGCTCTACCAAGCCCGCGATCTCGCCGTCACGACCGACTTCCGGCTGGTCCTTGCGGCCGTTCTCGAGCGTCACTTGAATCTCGGCGCCGAGCAACTCGATCGAATATTTCCCGACCTGCCAGCGGCGCGGGCCGGAATCGAGCGGATACTGGCGGTATGACGCAGTGTGCGCGTGGTCCGCAACCGGCCGACTTGCGCTTGACAAAGTGGGTCGCGGGCGCGCTGGTTGAGCGGGATAGGAGCTAGATCGGCGGGAGAGCATCTTGATGGCACCGCCCCCTGCGTCTTTGGGCCGCGAGGAGGCCGGCGCACGCGACACCGGTCCCGATTTCGATCTCGGCCGGCCGTTGCCGGCGAGCCTTTTTTATCGGCGCTGCAACCCCTCCGAATTGCCGTTCGAGCTGTGCAGCGAGCTCGAAGCCGCCCCAGGGCTGATCGGACAGGAGCGCGCTGTCGAGGCGATCCAATTCGCCATGCGCATTCGCCGCAAGGGCTACAATGTCTATGCACTTGGCCCCAGCGGCACTGGCCGGCACGGCATGGTCGACGACCTGCTGCGCGCGCAGGCCCGCGGCGAGCCGACGCCTCCCGATTGGTGCTACGTCAACAATTTCACCGATCCGCAGCAACCTCAGTGCTTGCGGCTCCCGCCCGGACGTGCCGTGGGGTTTGCCGCTGCGATGAAGCGGCTGGTCGAGGAGTTGCGTGCGGCGTTACCGGCTGCCTTTGAGCGTGATGAATACCGGGTCCGCCGCGATGCGCTCGATCAGCAGTTCAAGAAACGCAGCGAACAACCGTTTGCAGCGCTGCAGCAACAGGCCGAGGCCAAGAGTATCGCGCTGATGCGCACGCCAATGGGTTTGGGCCTGGCTCCCCGCCGCGACGGAAAAGTGCTCACGCCCGATCTGTTCGAAGCCCTGCCGGCCGACGAGCGCGAACGTACCCGCCGCGAAATCGAGGGAATACAGAACCAGCTCGAAACCATCATGCAGCAGGTGCCGCAATGGGAGCGAGAGCATCGCGAGGCACTGCAAACGCTCAATCGGGAGACCACCGGCTTCGCGATCTCCCATCTGATGACCGAACTGCGGGCGGGCTTTGCCGATCTGCCCGACATCGGGCGTTATCTCGATGCGGTCGAACGCGATGTCAAAGAAAACGTCGACGATTTTCTGCCGTCGCCCGCGATCGAATCTCCAGTATCAACGCCGGTGCCGCAAGCAGCGGTCGCCGCCCTCGATGAAACCCGTTTTCGCCGCTATCAAGTCAACGTCATCGTCGACAATGCGACGGGCAAAGGAGCGCCCGTCGTCTATGAGGATAACCCGACCCATCAAAATCTGGTCGGCCGGATCGAGCATTTGGCGCGGTTCGGAGCACTGGTTACCGATTTCAACTTACTGACCCCAGGCGCACTTCATCGCGCCAATGGCGGCTACTTAATTCTCGACGCGCAAAAGCTGCTGACCGGGAATTTTGGCTGGGCGTCATTGAAGCGCGCGTTGAACGCCGGCCAGATCCGGATCGAGAGCTTGGAGCAGCTGCTCAGCATGCCGAGCACCGTCTCGCTTGCGCCCGAACCGATCCCGCTTGATGTCAAAGTCGTGCTGATCGGGCCGCCCACGCTCTACTACACGCTCAGCGCCTATGACGATGAATTTCCAGACCTGTTCAAGATCGCGGCCGATTTCGACGATCGGGTTGAGCGCACGCCGACGACCACTTTGCTTTACGCCCGACTGATCTGCGCGGTGGCCCGCCGTGAGCAGTTGCGCCCGCTTGACCGCGAGGCAGTCGCCCGGGTCATCGAACAGGCTGCGCGCTTCGCCGGCGATGCCGGCAAATTGTCGACTAGCATGCGCGCCATCAACGCCCTGCTGCGCGAATCCGATCAGCTCGCCGCGGACGCCGGCAAAGACGTGATCTCGGTAAGAGAAGTGCAGGCGGCGATCGATGCTCAGGTCCGCCGCGGTGATCGCGTTTATAAACGCCTGCAGGAGGAGATCAGCCGCGGCACGATCCGCATCGAAACCGACGGAAACGCGATCGGCCAGGTCAATGGGCTATCGGTAATCAGTCTTGGCGCTCTCTCATTTGGCACGCCGAGCCGAATCACGGCTCAAGTGCGGCTTGGCCGCGGCGAGGTCGTCGATATCGAGCGCGAGGTGGCGCTTGGCGGCCCGCTGCATTCCAAGGGCGTACTGATCTTATCGGGCTTTCTCGGCGGACGCTTTGGTAATAGCCGGCCCCTATCATTAAATGCGAGCTTGGTGTTCGAGCAATCTTACGGTGGCGTGGAAGGCGATAGCGCATCCGCCGCGGAGCTGTTCGCGCTGCTCTCGGCTTTGGCGGAAGCGCCGATCAAACAATGTTTTGCGGTCACCGGCTCGGTCGATCAGCGCGGCCAGATCCAGGCGATTGGCGGCGTCAACGAAAAGATCGAGGGATTTTTCGACAGCTGCCGTCTGACCGGCCTTACCGGCCGCCAAGGCGTTATCATTCCAGCGAGCAACGTACGCCACTTGATGCTGCGCCGCGACATTGTCGCCGCTGCGGCCCAGGGGCGGTTCGCGATTTATCCGATCGATACGGTCGATCAAGGTCTCGAGCTGTTGATGGGGGTCGCGGCCGGGGAGCCCGATTCCGGCGGAGAATATCCGGCCGGTTCGCTCAATCAGAGAATTGCTGCTCGGCTCGACGCCTTTGCCGCTCGCGCTGCCTTGCTCGTTCGTAACGCCTTTGGTCAGGGGGACCGCGTTTGACTGGCCCGATCGAGAGGGTCGTGGTCGCTCTTGATGCCACGGCCGAGAACGGTTCGGCGATCGATGTCGCGGTGCGGCTTGCTATTGGCGCTCGGGCGCCGCTGCATGCTGTTTTTGTTGAAGACGAGGATTTGCTGAGCCTGGCTGGTTTGGAGGTCGCTCGGGAAGTCGTCGCCGGGGCAGGCGGCGGACCGCTAACCTCCGATCAACTCGAACTTCAGCTGCGCGCGGCCGCAGTGCGCGCCCGCGAAGACGTGCTCGCTGCAGCCCGAATCCACGCCCTCGAATACTCGTTCGAGATCGTGCGCGGCGACGCCGAGACCGCCCTCTCGGCCGTTTCCGATCGCGACCTTATCGTTGCCGGGGCGCTTTCCCGGCCTGTGGCCGGACACCTCCGCGTCGAATCGCGCTGGCTCGTGGCACTCGACTTGGCACCGGGACCGATCGTGCTTGCGCGGAAGGGCAGCAAGAAAGACAGCGGAATTGTCGTCTTATTGCAGGAGCGCTCCGCGGCAGCGAGCCGGTTGTTGCAAGCCGCCGCGCGGATCGCTGCATCGGATCGCGGTACGCTCACGCTGATGTGCCCATCGGCGCTCGCCGCCGGCGATGGATTTGCCGAATGGGTCGAGGACCAAATCGGAGCTTCCGCCGCACGGCTACGGATTGAGCCAGCACCCGCAGAGCCGGCCGAGTTGCATGCGCGGATCGCCCAACTCGGCTGCGGCTTGGTGGCAACTGGCTGCGGCGCCGGCGAAGGTGATCCCAAACAAATTCGCGAGCTGGGCGAACGCCTCGATTGCGATCTGCTAATTGTGCGGTGACGTCGAGGGCGTGAGCACTCCAGTCTCGTGCGCGCCGGCCGGCGGATTGATCTGCACGGTCGCGGTCATTCCGGCGGCCAGAGTTACGCCCTTGGGCACGTTGTCGATGTGAATGCGCACCGGAATGCGCTGGGCGAGTCGCACCCAGGTGAAGATCGGGTTGACCGTGGCGACACCCAGCTCATTCGGCGCGGCGTTGGCTACGTTGATGGCGCGGGCGATACTGTCGACATGGCCGCGCAGTGTCTGCGGGTAGCCCATCAACTTTACCGTCGCGGGGTCGCCGACGTGGATCCGGTCGATGTTGGTTTCTTCGAAATAGCCGTCGACCCAAAATGAATCTGCATCGACGATCGAGATCAGATTTTTGCCGACCGTCGCGTAATCGCCGAGCTGCACCAACAGGTTGGTCACGTAGCCGTTGACCGGCGAACGGATCTCGGTGCGCTGCAGATTGACCCGCGCCTGCTCCAGACGCGCCACCGCCTGCTGATAGGCGGCCTGGTCGGCAACGGCGGTGCTTTGGTAGGTCTGCTTTTCCTCCTTGGTCACAGCCAGCTGCGTCAGTTCCTGCCGGCGCTGCGCCTCGCGCTCGGCGTTTTGCGCGTTGACCTGCGCCTGCTCTACGGCCGCTTCGGCGAGATCGACGGCGATCTTATAGTCGGTCGGGTCGATCAACATCAGCAGATCGCCCCGATGCACGAACTGGTTGTCAACAACCGGCAATTTTACGATCCGGTTGGCGACTTCCGGCGCGATCGTCACGACATAGGCGCGCACTGTGCTGTCGCGGGTCCACGGCGCGGCCATGTAGAGGTCCCACATCGCCCGACCGAGCCAGACGGCCGCCGCGATCGCGATCAGCGTCAGCAACAGCGGCAGGAAGCGGATTTCGAGACCGCCGGCGGCGGGGAGCTACTTCCGGCGCGCGGAGATGGTCCGCGGCGGGCGCGTCCGCCGGCACATCTTGGCGCGATCTCAGCTCGGTATCGGCCATCTCGCCGCCATTAAAACCATCGATGAGAGCACGATCATATAGACCGCGAACACGAACAGCGACGGGTGCCAGACGTAGCGCAACAGGCCAAAGCGGGCGGCGAACCGGCGCAGCCCGATCGTGACCACCCAGGCGGCGACCATGATCACCGAGATCGGTGCGACATAGACGCCAAACAGGTTGATGTCGGTGAACCTCACCCGGGCGATCCTGCATCGAAGTAAGCGGCATGTTGGGTAAGCGCCGCAGAGATTGCAAGGATCAGGCCGCGCGCGCGAAGCGCTGCCGGGGTGGCGCCGAGGCGTGAAGCCAGCGCCTGGTCGACTGCAGCAAGACGCTCGACCGCGATGGCACTCTGGCCTTGCGCGAGGGCATCGAATGCATCGTCGAGGGTGGCATCCAGTTCGACCCTAGAGGCGAAATGGCGAAGCTGGATGATCTTGCTGCCAACCGAGAACGCCGCCATCAGCTGTGAACGCTGCAGCGGTTGCGCCTGATCCGGCAGCGCCGCGAAACGGCCATACATGCGGCCCTCCCAATTCTCCGGCGTCCTTGGGATCGGACCCGTCGCGAGGCGGCGCAGATCGCGCAAGGTCAGCGCCAGCAGCCGACGCGTCCGAAACGCCGGCGACAGCGGCGGCACCAGGCGAAACGAGATTGCGCCAGCGCCTATCCCGGCAACGATCGCCAATGCCGAATTATAGAATTGCTGCGTGTCGTACGTCATCGGATTGGAGGGCGCCAGCAGCGGGATAAAGGGGGTCACAATTCCGGTGAAAATGGCGGGTTGCCACTGCAAGTCCAGAACCGCACCCACCGGCACCAGTACCAACGCGATTATCAGGCTGAAACCGCCAAACGTCTCGACGTTCGGCAGCACCGCGAATTTGAGGGTTGCCGCAATAGCCACCGTCAAGATGACGCCGATCATGAAGCCGACCGCGATGGCATAAGCCTGGTCGGCGCGCGCCGCAAACAGGGTCGCGATGATGGCGGTGAAGGTAATCGCATTGGCGCCGTCGGGCCACGCGGTGACGATCCAGAAGAGCTCGGCGGCGCCGATCGCGAGGAATGCGCGCCCGGCATTGACCAGCGGCGGAAGCGGATCGGGGAAACGGAGGCGGCGTCTGCCGCGACGACGAGCAAGCGGCAGATCAGGATCGTCAACCAGCAATGCCAGCCCGTTGAGCGCGTGCGAGATCCCGCCAAGAACCTCGGCCGTCTGATCGGCGAGCAGCCGCAGCGACGGCGTTCGGGCGGGCAGGGCGACCAGCCGGCGCACCGCTGCGTCGCACAGCCGAAGCAGGCTAGTCGGATCGGCGATCCACTTCCTCGGCGCATCTTGCGCAGACCCGAGGCGAAATTCCGCCGGCACTCGCGCAAGCGCGGCGGCCGCCTCTTGCCGAGCCCGCTCATCTGGCAATCGCGCCAACAGAACCGCCGCCGTGCGCCAGCTGGCGAGGGCGGAGAACAAACCGTCTATGGCGATCTGCAAGACCGGCGAGTGGTAGCGGAGTTGGGAGGATTTGCCGAGCGCCTCGTCAATGACCGGGTCGAGTGCTATGACCCGGCGGACGAGCTCGCGCCGGACCGCCCGGTTTTCCTCAAACCCGGCTCCAGCGGTGGCCAATGTGCCGGTGAACCGGCCCGTAACTTCTGCGGAGATGCCGGCGAACAGCGCCGCCAGCCGGCGCCGGGCGCCGCCGAGATCGGTCAGGGCGAGCACGAGGCCGGCGCAGACGATGCCGATGCAGGTCTCGCTCGCGCGGTCGACGGCCAGCATAAAGGCTTGCCCGTTCAGACCCCCGACGGCGCCGAGCTGGTCGCCCGCGATGATTGCGGCGGTATAGCCGGCCAATGCCGCGGCATAGGCTGCAAAATTGCGCAGCAGCGTGGCGACAAGCGCGCATATAGCGCCCCACAGCGCCAGGCTCACGAGAAAGGCGGCGCGGTTCTGCGGGAAGCACGCGGTCATCACTACGATCACTACCGCGCCGATTACGGTACCGATCATGCGGAACCAGCCCTTGCGCAGCGAGGCGCCGAGATGCGGCTGGCAGACGATCGCTGCGGCGGTCCCGGCCCAGTAGGCGTTGTCGAGCTCAAGCCAGAACGCGACGTAGAGCGCCAAGCACACCGAAGCCCACAACCGCAATCCGAACAGCAGCGCCGGGCCAGCCGAGACGATCCCGTCCGCTGCGATGTTCAACCATTGCGCGGGCGAGGTGGGCGGGGCCGCCGATTGTTTGGCGCCGCTCATCAGTGCCCGCCCGACCCCGATGCTATGTCAGCGAGGGCCGATGTCGCTTCGGCAGAAGCCCTCCGGCCAGTCGATTCGCTCGACCGCGGCGTAGGCGCGGGCGCGCGCCTGCGCGAAATCGGCGCCGAGCGCGGTGACGTCGAGCACGCGACCGCCATCGGCGATCACCCGCTCGCCTCCGGCCTCCTCCGGGGCAGACTCGCGGCGCGTCGCCGCATGGAAGATTTTAACGGCCGGATCGGCGCCCGCTTGCTGGAGGCCGCGAATTTCGCTGCCGCGCTGCGGCTCCTCTGGATAACCTTTCGCGGCCATCACGACACAGAGTGCCGGATCGGCCCGCCAGCGCAGATCGACTTGGCGCAGCACACCATCACGCGCGGCAATCATCGCCGGCAGCGGGTCGCTGATCAGCCGCATCATCAGTACCTGCGCTTCGGGATCGCCAAAGCGGGCATTGAACTCGAGCAGCATCGGCCCCTCTTCGGTCAGCATCAGCCCGGCAAAGAGGACGCCCTTGAAGGGACAGCCCCGGTCACTCATTGCCGCGACCGCAGGGAGCAGGATGCGGTCCATGACCTGGCCTTCGAGCGCCGGATTGAGAGCCGGCGCCGGCGACAACGCGCCCATGCCGCCGGTATTGGGGCCAGTATCGCCGTCGCCAAGCCGCTTGAAATCCTGCGCGGTAGCGAGTGGCAGCACGTCCTTGCCATCAACCAGGGCGAAAAAGCTCGCCTCCTCGCCTGTTAGGAAATCCTCGATGACGACTTCCCGGCCCGCCTGCCCAAAGCGCCGTTCGACGAGCGCGGCGTCCACCGCCCGGCATGCCGCATTGAGATCTCTGGCAATGGTGACCCCTTTACCGGCGGCAAGACCATCGACCTTAACGACGATGGGGGTACCGCGCTCGGCGATAAAGGCTCTAGCTGCGGCCGGGTCGCGAAAGCGTTGGTATGCGGCGGTCGGAATGCCGGCATCTACGCATATTTGCTTCATAAAGCTCTTGGAGCCTTCGATTGCGGCCGCGGCCGCGGTTGGACCAAACGCAGCGATTCCCTCGGCTTCGAGCGCGTCGACCAGCCCCAGAACGAGTGGCGCTTCGGGTCCTACCACAACGAAATCAATGCGCTCGCGCCGGCAAAAACCGACAATCCCGGGGACATCAGCGGAACCAATCGGCACGCATTCAGCCTCCTCGGCGATTCCGGCGTTACCCGGTGCGCAATACAGCCGGTCGACGAGCGGCGAAGCCGCGATCGCCCAGGCAAGAGCATGCTCGCGTCCGCCCGACCCCACGATCAGCACCCGCATCACCGTCCTCGCTCTCCCTGGGCCGGCGAGCCAGCGCTAAGCCTGCCGCATCGCGCTTGCCGCCGTGCTCGGCTATCATATGGCAATGAATGATCTTCTGAGCGCCGCTCCGGCGCGGACCAACATCGTCGAATATACCGTTTCCGAACTGTCTCAGGCACTGCGGCGGTCGATCGAGGATGGGTTCAGCTATGTCCGCGTCCGCGGCGAGATCTCCGGCTTCAAGCGCCACGGCTCGGGACATTGCTATTTCGCGCTAAAGGATGCCGATGCGGTGCTCGACGCCGTCTGTTGGCGGATGACTGCGATCCGGCTCGGCATCAAGCCCGAGGATGGCATGGAGGTGGTGTGCATCGGCCGGCTGACAACCTTTCCCGGCCGCTCGAAGTACCAGCTCGTCGTGGACGCGGTTGAACTCGCTGGGATCGGCGCGCTCCTCAGATTGCTCGAAGAACGGCGCCAGCGGCTCGCAGCCGAAAGCTTATTCGCGATCGAGAACAAGAAGCCGTTACCGTTTTTGCCCGAAATCATCGGGGTTGTAACCTCCCCTACCGGAGCGGTTATCCGCGATATCCTGCACCGGCTCGCCGACCGCTTTCCGCGCCGTGTGCTGATTTGGCCGGTATCTGTTCAGGGCGAGGGTGCCGCGGCCCAGGTCGCGGCGGCAATCGCCGGCTTTAATCGTCTGCCCCAGTCGAGCGTGTCACCGCCTGGAGTGCCGCGGCCCGACCTGATCATTGTCGCGCGCGGTGGCGGCAGCATTGAAGATTTGATGGCGTTCAACGAAGAGATTGTCGTGCGCGCCGCGGCGGCCTCGACGATCCCGCTGATCTCGGCGGTCGGGCATGAGACCGACACCACGTTGATCGACCACGCTAGCGACCGCCGCGCGCCGACGCCGACCGCCGCGGCCGAGATAGCGGTGCCCGTGCGGCTCGATTTACTGGCCGATCTCGCCGGCAAGTCATCCCGGCTTTCCGCCGGGTTAGCGCGGCTTTTTACCGAACGCCGGCTGCACCTTGCCGGCCTGGCGCGCGGATTGCCGCTGCCGCAAGATCTGATCGGCAATATGGCGCAGCGGCTCGACGACCGCTCCGAGCGGTTGCGGCTATCCGCCGAGCGTCACCTGCGCGCCGCGCGCCATAATCTCGCGCTCGCCGGAGTACGGTTGCGCCCGGAAGTGCTTATGGCGGACCTCGACCGCGCCGGCGCTCGCCTCACCGAGACGGATGCACGCTTGCATGCGGCGATGATGCGGCTGATCGACGCCAAACGCGATGGAGTTGACAATTTCGCGGGCCGTCTTGCCACTCATTCGGAGCGACACGAGAGCCTTCTGGCGCGCGGCTATGTCGTGGTTCGCGATGGTGAGGCGCGGGTGGTGACCGAGGCGGCCAAGGTCAAGCTGGGCGAGGCGCTCGATCTCGAATTCTATGACGGTAAGGTGGGCGCTATCGCCGGCCGCACGCCGCGTCGCCCGGTCCGCCGTACGCCGCCGCGTCCGGAACAGGGAAGCCTGTTCTAGTGCGCTCTCCGACGCCGCCTGCAAAACAGGACGACCATCGCGCGGTCGTAGGGTTTTTGGGACGGCCGTCCTCGTACGGGCCGGGGATCGACCGGGTCGACCGGATCGAGACCATGGTGTCCCAGATCTTCCTCGCCGGTGACCGAGCCTACAAGCTGAAGCGCGCGATCAAGCTTCCCTATCTCGACTTTTCGACCGCCGAGCAGCGGCATGCTGCTTGTGCCGCCGAGCTGGCGCTAAACCGCCGTACTGCCCCGTCGCTCTATCTGAACCTGCGCCGGATCGGACGCGATGCCGCCGGCAAGATCGGCTTTGTCGACGAAGCACCGGCGATCGACTGGGTTGTCGTCATGAAGCGCTTCGATCAGGGATCGCTGTTCGATGCGCTGGCACAAAAAGGCGGGCTCGACGGGCCGTTGATCGACGCGCTTGCCGACCATATCGGGCAATTTCACTCTATCGCCGAACAGCGCCCGGACCAAGGCGGGGCCACCGCGCTCGCCGGCATCGCCGAGACCAGTCATCAGCTCTTCGCCGCCGTTCCGGGCGATATTTTTCCCGCCGAGCGTGTCGAAGCGATCCTTGAGAAATGGCGCCAATCATTGGCTACGGCGACAGCATTGCTAGAAGCGCGCCGCGCGGCTGGCAAGGTACGCCGCTGTCATGGCGATTTGCATCTGCGCAATATCTGCCTCGTCGACGGCAAGCCGACGCTGTTCGATTGCCTCGAATTCTCCGAACAACTCGCCAGCATCGATATATTATACGATCTCGCCTTTTTATTGATGGATCTCGAGCACCGCGCACTGGCGCATTTCGCCAATCGTGCACTGAACCGTTATCTCGACAGCGCCGAAGAGGATGACGGCCTCGGCGCCATGCCGCTGTTTCTATCGTTGCGCGCCGGGATCCGGGCGCATGTGACTGGGGCCGCGTCGCAAACGCCGGCGAATGGCGACAAGAGAGCCGAAATGGCGGAGGAGGCGCGGCGGTATCTCGATTTGGCATGCCAAGTTCTCGAACCGCAGCCCTGCCGGCTGGTCGCTATTGGTGGGTTGAGCGGTAGCGGCAAGTCGACCCTTGCAGCCGGGCTGGCGCCCGAACTCGGGCGACGCCCGGGGGCACGGGTGTTGCGCAGCGACGTGATACGCAAGCTGACCCTTGGGGCTGACCCCGAAACCCGATTGCCGGCCGAGGCCTATACGCCCGATATCACCAGCCGGGTTTACGACGCCCTTCAAACGAAGGCCGCGACGGTCCTCGCCGCCGGCTATACGGCAATCATCGACGCTGTCTCGTTGCTCGCCGAGGAGCGGTTAGCCTTCGCTGAAGTGGCCGCAAAGGCTGGGGTTCCGTTTACCGGGATTTGGCTCGAAGCCGATGCCGACGCGATGGCACAACGCATTCGCGAGCGCCACGGCGATGCCTCCGATGCCACGGCGGAGGTGCTGGCGTGGCAACTGCGACAGGATCCCGGCCCGATGAACTGGACCCGGATCAGCGCCCGTGGCAGCGCGAACCAGTGTTTGGCGTCAGCGCGCTGCGCAATCGCGCAAGCCTAATTATTCCATCGGCAGCCCGGCATGCACCCCACGGGCATCGAGCGGCGTAAATTGCGGCGCCAAGGCCGGGATTGCAACCTCGGCCAAGGTTTCGGGCGTCCAGCCGCCTTGGCGGTGCACCATTCGCACCGGGCGCATATGGCCGTAAAGCGACAATTCACCGGCGCGCTGGTGAAACACTTGGCCGTTGACATTCCCCGCCTGCTCGGAGGCGAGAAACACGCAGAGCGGTGCGATGGCATCGGCCCGGCTGCGGCGCAAACGCTCTTCGCGCAACGCCGCCGCGGTCGGGTCTTTCGGTGTCGGCACCGAGCGGGTCATGCGGGTGTCGGCGGACGGAGCGATCACATTGACCGTGATCCCACGCGCGGCGTTCTCCATCGCGACGATGCGTGCCAACGCGACGATGCCGAGTTTTGCCGCGCCGTAATTACACTGCCCGACATTGCCGAGCAGACCCGAGGTCGACGACACCATGATGATTTGGCCGTAGTTCTGCTCGCGGAACAAATTGATCGCCGCGCGACTTACGTTGAAATGCCCGGTCAGATGCACATCGATGACCGCCTGCCAATCCTCAGGAAACATGTTGTGAAACATCTTGTCACGGAGGATGCCGGCGGCGTTGAACACGATGTGGAGCCCACCGAACGTCTCGCGCGCTTGGCTGACCATCGCGAGGCAGTCGTCGAATTTGGCAACCGAACCGTAATTGGCGATCGCGTCCCCGCCGGCGGCCTTTATCTGGTCGACGATTTCTTGCGCCGGCGTTTGGTCGGAGCCTTCCCCCGTACCGGTCGTGCCGGGGTCGTTGACCACCACTCTGGCGCCATTTGCGGCCATCAACTTGGCGACCTCGGCGCCAACCCCGCGCCCCGAGCCGGTACAGATTGCGACCCGTCCGTCGAGCATGCCCATCCCTTTGCCCTTTCCCTTATTGTTTCGGCGCGTGGTTGTCGGGGCGCGTGGCGGTTTTGTCAATCAGCGGTCGGTAGATGCCGGCGCGAGTTGGTCCATGCAGGAGGAAGTGCAATGCGCTTTGAAACCAAGCGGGTGTCGTCGACGCCCGACGCAATCGCACCCGATGGATCGGAGGTTCGGATCTTGTGCGGCTTGGCTCGCGGCGGCTCGGCGCTGTTCTCGCTACCGCCGGCAGCGGTAGCAAAGGCGGTCGCCCACCGAACTGTCGAGGAACTATGGTACGTAATCGCTGGCCGCGGTCGGATATGGCGCAAATCTAGTGGCGTTGACGAGGTTGTCGGCCTCGAACCCGGTCTGTCCCTGAGTATTCCGACCGGCTCACATTTTCAGTTCCGCTGCGACGGGCCGGACGAACTTACTATTCTTGGGGTGACGATGCCGCCTTGGCTTGGCGCGGATGAAGCATACAGCGTCGAAGGGATTTGGCCGCCGACGGTATGACACGACTACAGTAGATGCCCGCTGCGTGTCGCCTTGGTGCGCAGATAGCGCTCGTTATGGCCGTTGGCGGGAAATATGTGGGCGACCCGCTCGGTCACGCGAATGCCGTAGCGTTCGAGCGCCGCCACCTTCTCCGGGTTATTTGTCAGCAGCCGGATCGTTCCAAAGCCGAGCTGCCGCAGCATTTCTGCAGCCGGTAGGTAAACCCGCTCATCCGCGTCAAAGCCCAGCTGCTCGTTGGCGTCGAGCGTGTCGAAACCGGAATCTTGCAATTGATAGGCGCGCAGCTTGTTGACCAGACCGATGCCGCGACCCTCTTGCGCGAGATAGAGCAACATGCCGCCGCCATCTCGGGCGATCGCGGCAATAGCGCCCCGCAGCTGGTCGCCGCAGTCGCAGCGCAGGCTCGCGAGTAAATCGCCGGTAAAGCATTCGGAGTGGAGGCGCACTAAAACAGGCGCTGCCGGATCAGGGGCGCCGATCACGATCGCGAGATGTTCGATGCCACCATCGCCGGGTCGGAACGCGATCAGGCGGGCGTCCTCGGCATCCGCGAGCGGCACCCGCGCTTCGGCGACGCGTGTGAGGCCGGCATTCTCGGCATGACGCTTGAACACATCCGCCGCATCGATTGTCACCAGATCATCGCGGCGCGCCATCAGGGCGGCCTCCGCAGCGCCGACGCGCACAACCAGCGCCGCCGGCAGCAGCGAGGCAAGCTTGGCCAGCGTGACCGCGGCGAGCCCTCCGCTTTTGGCGACGACCGGCTCGGGACCAAATCCGGGCGGCTCAACACCGAGTGACGCCGCCGGATCCGCAAGGTTGCGAATTACCGACGCCGGCATTTCGGGCGAAACAGAAATTGTCAGAGCACCCGAGAGGTCGCGGCGCGGGGCGAGCCCGAGCGCTACCGCGCGTCGCCGCGTCAACACGACACGCGGCGCGGCGGTTGAGACGCCGCGGAGCCACTGGAGCGTCCCTTCGGTTACCAGCTCGGCGGCGAGCGCCAGCACGTTCAGCGTCTCGTCGCGGATCAAGACCGGCTCGCCGCGTCGCAAGGCCGTGATAGCCTCACCCAGGTGATTGCCGCCTGTGTTCGCTCTTGACGGCTCGGGGTCACGCATCGGGGTCGAAATCGCTCTCAACTCGGGCACCCGCCTCTCCTCGCTGCCATCGCTGCATCATATGGAGCGACGAGTGCTGCGCCAGCAAACTTATTTCTGCATCGCTACTCGTACAGAATTCAGTCCGAAATTCCGCTCACTGCCTCGTTCTGAATGTGCATTGCGCGGCCCATCACAGGCCGGCCCGGGTTTGGCTTGTATGCTGTGGCACCGGCTGAAGTGGCGGACTTGAGGCATTCGGGGACGAAATAGCGCTGGCCGTGGTATAACGACCGCGGTTTCGACCGCTTAAGTCTAGGCTACGAGGGTCCGCAGCTTCTTTGCCGGACCGGCGGAGGAAGTTATGAGGGCTGGCCGTACAATCCTGATCGTCGACGACGATATCGCGCTTCGCAGGTCGCTGGCCGAGCAGTTGGAGCTCAACGAGGAGTTTACGGCCGTCGAATGCGATACCGGAGCGCAGGCCTTACAGGCGATCGAACAGCACAGGTTCGATGCCATATTGCTGGATATCGGGCTTCCCGACATGGATGGGCGAGAGGTTTGCCAGGCGCTTCGCCATAAAGAGATAAACGTCCCGATCGTGATGCTGACAGCCTCGGACACCGATGCCGACACCATAATGGGCCTGGATTCGGGAGCCGATGATTACGTGACAAAGCCGTTTCGGCTGAGTGTGTTGTTGGCGCGCCTGCGGGCTCACCTGCGCCAGAGCGAGCACAGCGACGATGCCGTCTTCACGATCGGCCCATACTCCTTTCGCCCGAGTGCAAAGCTGTTGACCGACCCGAGCACTCGCAAGAAGGTGCGGCTGACCGAAAAAGAGACCGCGATCCTGAAATATTTGTACCGCGCCGGCGATCGGGTGATCGGACGTGAGACCTTGCTGGGCGAGGTGTGGGGATACAACGCCGGGGTGACCACTCACACCCTCGAAACCCATGTGTACCGGTTGCGGCAGAAAATCGAACGCGATCCAACCGCTGCCGAAATCCTGGTGACCGAGCCCGGCGGCTATCGTCTCGTTCCCTGACGCGACCGACTGCGGCATTGATGCCAGTAGGATCGCCGCGAGACGTGTTCATGTCTTCTACTAGGTGAACGATCTACTGATCGTGAGTGGGGCAGACAGCGCCTATTTCCCGCTGCTGAAAGACACTGTGCTCTCGGTTCAAGCTCTACGCGCTGATGTAGGGATCGGCATTCTCGATTGTGGGCTCGATCCCGATCAACGCCAATGGCTCTCCGCGCGCGTCACTCACCTCGTCAAGCCGGGTTGGGATATCGATTTCCCGGGGCAGGCAGCCACCCCCGAAATGCGCAAGGCGCAATTCGCGCGGCCGTTCTTGCCACGCTACTTTCAGGGATACGACATCTATTTATGGATCGATGCCGACGCTTGGCTGCAGGATTGGCGGGTCATCGATATTTACTTGCGAGCCGCACGCGGTGGTAAGCTTGCGATCGTTCCCGAGATCGACCGCGCTTATAAGCGGCATTACAAGCGGCCTAAATTGTTCGGCTGGACCCTGCCTTGGAAAAATTACCGCGAGGCGTTCGGCTGGCGTGTCGCCGATCAACTGGGCCGCAACCCTATGGTGAATTGCGGCGTCTTTGCGCTACGCGGCGACGCTCCGCATTGGCAAGTTTGGGGCAATACCATGGCGCGTGTCGCTCAGCGGACCTGTTTCTTTTTTGTCGAACAGACAGCGCTCAACTACGCCATATTTGCGGAACATCTGCCGGTCGATTTTCTGCCGGCTTATTGCAACTGGATGCCGGGCGATGCGGCTCCTGCTTTCGACGCCGAGCGTGGCCTATTCGTCGAGCCTTATTCGCCCCATGAGGTGATCGGAATCATGCACTTGGCCGGTCGGGAGCAGAAAACCCATAAGTTCCGGCTAAACCGACTCGACGGCGGGGAAGTCGAGACTTCGCTTCGCTACAGCGAGAGCCGCGCCGTATGCGGTCGCGTCAGTATCCAGCAACCGGGCACTGAGCGACGTCTGCACAAGACCTCCACCAAATCCGAGGGTTCGCCGCTCTCGCAATCGGCTCTGCATGAGAGCGGCGAATACCCTGAGATTAAGCCGATTTAAGTTCGATCTTCCTCGCCTTGGCCGGAGCCGCTTTGGGGAGGACGAGGTGCAATACGCCGTCCTTGGCCGTGGCTTCGATACGATCACGGTCGATATCTTCGGAGAGCGTAAAGACGCGCTCGTAATCGCCGTCGGCGTATTCGGTGTAGACCCGCTGATAACCGGTGTGCTGCTGGTTTGCGGAGCGCGCCCGGATTGTCAAAACCCTGCGTTCCAACGTGATGTCGACACCGCCGGGTCCAACTCCCGGCATCTCGCACATCACCATCAGGCTATCGCCGGTCTCGTAAATGTCGGCCGCGGGCACAAACACCGGACGCGGAACATCGCGATCCGAACCGCCTTGCGTCTGCGGCGCTTGTTGACCTTGTGTCTGCGGCGTGCGCTGCTCCATCGTCCTTACTTCCGGGGGCATTTCTCATCCTCCGATTGGGGTCAAGCGGCGCGGATCTGGATTTTTTTCGGCCGATCCGCTTCCAGCCGCTCGAGTTCGATCTCGAGAACGCCGTTGCTATAGCGGGCTTGAACTTTTTCGGGATCGACGCGAAACGGCAACTGAATGGTTCGGGCAAAGCCACCGTAGGCGCGCTCGCGCCGATGCCATTTGACATCCTGCTGCTGAATTTGTGGCTCGCGCCTGCCTTCCAATGTCAGCACCTCATCTTGAAGGCTGATGTTCACGTCTTCGCGCTTCATGCCCGGCAATTCTGCGGTGACCACAACACTGTTTTCGCCGAGCCAAATATTAACCGGCGGAAACTCACGCGCGGCGGGCGAACTGAACCCCGAAAACACGCGGTTCATTTCACTTTGCATCCGACGCAATTCGAGGAAAGGGTCGAGCCCCAGGCGGGGGAATTCCGACAAGGCCATTTCTCACTCCTCTAAGTTCACCGGAAACGCTGCCCCAGGCCGCGACAGGTGAAGATAGATAAGTCGACCGACACGGTTGGATAGCGATGCCGCAATTGGCGCGAACCATATCCGAAGAGGAGCGGGTAACGGTTGGTCATATGCTTACCTATATATGAGCGGTACCACATCCGGCCGGCCGATTTTCGTCCGACCTTTATCCCCGCCAAGACCCACTCAGCGGCACCCGCTCTCGATCAACACAGTAGCACGCTCCGTTCAAGCGGTGTTTGAGCGGGAACCAGCCGGAACCAGCGGGGCTGCCTCTCGGTTAACATGTTGCGGCGCGACAAGGATCGCGGTCTGAAGCGCTGGCTGCATTGACCGACCTAATAATCTAGACCCCAGGAAAGGGCTTCAACCATGCGAATCGCCCAAGTTGCACCGCTGTGCGAGAGCTGTCCCCCACAACTTTACGGCGGTACCGAGCGCGTAGTTTCGCATTTGACCGAGGAGCTGGTCCGGCAGGGGCACGAGGTTACTCTGTTTGCCAGTGGTGATTCGCGCACGACGGCGACACTCGAGGCTCCTTGCGAGCGAGCATTGCGGCTCGACCCCCAGTGCCGCGATCCTTTGGCGCATCACATGGTTTTGGTCAATCGTGTCGCTCGCCATGCCCATCTTTTCGACATCATTCATTTCCATATCGATTACCTGCATTTTCCGCTGTTCGCATCGCGCAGCGGCAAGACATTGACGACTTTTCATGGCCGCCTCGACCTGCCGGATTTGCCGCCGCTGCTGCGGGAGTTCCCGATGATGCCGCTGGTCTCGATCTCTGACGCCCAGCGCGCCCCTATGCCTTGGGCCAACTGGCACGGAACGGTCTATCACGGGCTGCCACCAGACCTTTTCTCGTTGGGTCGCGGCGAGGGCGGATACCTCGCCTTTCTCGGTCGGATCAGCCCGGAAAAGGGCCCGGAGCGGGCCATCGAAATCGCGCGCCGAATTGGCTTGCCGCTGATCATCGCCGCCAAGATCGACAAGGTCGACCAGGATTATTATCAGGAGCAGATCCAGCCGTTGCTAAACGACCCGTTGATCGAATTCATCGGCGAGGTCAACGATGAGGAGAAGGGCGCCCTGCTAGGCGACGCGACGGCGTTGCTGTTCCCGATCGACTGGCCGGAACCGTTTGGGCTCGTACAGATAGAAGCCATGGCTTGCGGCACACCGGTCATCGCGTTTCGACGCGGGGCGGTGCCAGAAATTATCGAGCCGGGCGTCACCGGTATTATCGTCGACGGCGTCGATCAAGCCGTCGCGGCAATTCCAGCAACGATCGAACTCGATCGATGGGTTATCCGGCAGCGCTTCGAAGAACGCTTTCAAATCGAGCGCATGACGCGTGATTATGTTGCCCTTTACCGCGATATCTTGTATCGCGCCGCCGTCACCGATCAGAAACCCACCACCGCAGCCGACGCCGGGGACGGATAAGACCCTTGTCGCGGGTTACCGACAATGTCTGAAGCAGCCTCTGAAGGTGGCGAGGCCTCCCGCTTTTACATCGAATCGGCCGCGTCGTTTCAGGAACACCGGCCGCGCGCACTGAAGAGCGGTCATACTTTTGCGGTGTTCGATCCGCGCGGTGACATCGTCGCCGCCACCGGCAGCCCAGACGGCATTTATCATCGCGACACCAGGTATTTGTCGCGTCTCGAATTGCGGCTCAACGATGCGCCACTTCTCCTCCTCAGTTCGAACGTTCAAGAGGACAACGTCGTTCTGACGGTGGATTTGACCAATCCGGATCTCGGCCCCGGCGATCAGGATAAGCTGCGCGGCGAGCGCATTCACGTCAACCGCCGAAGATATATCGCGGCGAATTGCTGTTACGAACGCCTGCTCGTGCACAATTTCGATGTTGTTCCGCATGAGCTGAGCCTGAACATTGGTTTCGCTGCGGATTTCGCCGATCTCTTCGAGGTCCGCGGGCAAAGGCGCGGACGGCACGGCCGTCAGTCGGTCGAGCAGCGCTCGGGAGCGTCGGTTGCTCTCCACTACTTCGGATTGGATGGCGTGGAGCGGATCACCACGGTAAGCTTCGATCCGCCGCCGACCCGGCTCGATGCGAGCCGCGCGCACTACGCACTGACACTCGGGCCGGGTGAGGCGATGCGGGCCGTTCTGCAGATCGCTTGCAACGAGAAAACCCCTGACCGTGACTTGGCCCGCCAGTTCTATAGCGCTCTACGTTTGGCGCGGCGAGCGATGCGGAACTCGAGTGGTCGCGCCGCCGCGATCGAAAGCTCAAATTCGGTCTTCAATGAAATAGCGCGGCGCTCGGTTGCCGACCTTTACATGCTGGTTACTGAAACCCAGCATGGCCCCTATCCATTCGCCGGAATTCCGTGGTTCAGTACGGTATTTGGCCGCGATGGGATCATTACCGCGCTGTTCGCGCTATGGATCGATCCGATGATCGCCAAGGGTGTGCTGAAATTTCTCGCAGCCACCCAGGCGACCGAAATTGATGCTGCGCGAGATGCCGAGCCAGGAAAAATTCTGCACGAAATGCGGGACGGTGAGATGGCCGCGCTCGGCGAGGTGCCATTCTCGCGTTACTACGGGAGCGTCGATGCGACGCCGCTCTTTGTCATGCTTGCCGGCGAATATTACGCGCGCACCGGCGATCTCGACACAATTCGCGCGTTGTGGCCGAACCTTGAAGCGGCGCTGAGCTGGTGCGACACCTATGGCGATGCCGATGGCGACGGGTTTGTCGAATACCAACGGAAAAACGCCAACGGGCTTGTGAACCAGGGCTGGAAGGATTCGCACGATGCGATCTTTCATGCGGACGGCCAACTTGCCGAGGGCCCGATCGCGCTCTGCGAGGTGCAGGGCTATGTCTTTGCCGCCAAGCACCAGGGAGCAAATCTAGCAGCAGCGCTCGGTAACAGCGCGGTAGCCTCGCGCCTGCGGCAACAGGCCGAGATCTTGCGTGAGAAATTCGAAGAAGCGTTTTGGTGCGAGGAGCTTTCCACCTACGGGCTGGCGCTCGACGGCAAGAAGAGCCTTTGCCGAGTTCGTCTCCTCCAATGCCGGGCATGCGCTGCTGACTGGGATCGCCGACCCGGAGCGGGCGCATCGTGTCGCCGACACTTTGCTGGGCCTGTCGTGCTATTCGGGATGGGGAGTGCGCACGATCGCGGTATCGGCGGCTCGGTATAACCCGATGTCGTATCATAACGGTTCGGTCTGGCCGCACGATAACGGGCTTATCGCCCTTGGGCTCGCGCGATATGGGTTGAAGCAGGGGGTGCTGAAAATCTTTCGCGGCTTGTTCGAGGCCGCCGGGTATATGGATTTGCGGCGGCTTCCGGAGCTGTTTTGCGGGTTTCCGTGGCGCCAATTAAACGCACCGACGCTTTATCCGGTTGCCTGCAGTCCGCAAGCCTGGGCGGCCGCGTCCGTATTCGCGTTGGTGCAGGCCAGTCTCGGATTGAGCTTTACTCAACAAGCCACCGAAATCCATTTTGACCAGCCGTCATTGCCTCGCTTTATCAATGAATTGAACTTACGGGGGCTGCAGGTCAGAGGCGGCTCGGCCGACGTCGTGCTGCGTCGTCATGAGCGGGATGTTGCGCTTAACATCACGCGCCGCGAGGGCGGCGTGCCGATCATCGTGACCCGCTAAAACTCACTAAGCGTTCAACAACACCGTGCGGCGTCCAAGGACGATCGGCGCTGGCAGTTCAATCTAACGCCAGGCGCTGCGGGTGCAGATCGGGTTAGTCTTACACGACCCGTCGGACCGCGTGATAAATGACGAGCACGACAATCGCGCCGATGATCGCGACCAGCATGCTATATAGATTGAAGCCCGTCACCCCGGCTGCGCCGAAAAACGCAAATAACCAGCCGCCGATGACCGCGCCGATCACTCCGAGGACGATATCGAGGAAGAAACCTTCCCCTTCCTTATTCACTATCTTGCTGGCGATAAAGCCGGCGACCAGCCCGAGGATAATCCAGCCGATGATAGACATTTCCTAGCCCTCAGTTTCGCTTTTGAATTAAACGATGTTTCTCGAATTCCGAGTTCGTCAACAGGATCGTCCGCGATTTTTGCCGTCGTAACAACCTCAAAAGCGCTAGCAAGCTCACTCGACCAAAGGTCGGGTGAGCGGCGACCTCTCGTTCCGCCGCGACAATGCATAAATGGGTTAGAAGGCCGCCGTAAGATCCTCCGCGGCCAGACCGAAATAAGCCTGCGGGTCGGAGGGAAGTCTCGCCAAGCGCCTGCTCTTCGTGGCCGACGCAGTGACGCGTCGCCTGAAACACCGAGCGCCAATTCGATCTACCCGGCAAGGCGCTTAGAAAGCAGCCGTCAAAAAAGCTATAGGTGCGCTCCACCTGGCAACCAAAAGACGGGCGGTCGCGCCGCGAGGCGGTCAGGATAATGCGGTTGGGCTTGATCATCGCTCCCGCGGCAAAGCCGCCGCTGTAGCAGCTCGAAACCACGACAACCGTGGGTACGGTAGCGCAACCCCGCGACAACGCCTGCGCCAATTCTTCGGGATGCAGCGCGCGTTGCGACGGCGCCAGCCACAAGCCGGCATTGTGCTCGCCATGCGATGTCAAAAAGATAAAGCAGCGGTCGGTCGGCCCCGCCGGCAGGCTGGCGACGCGCCGCAACAGGTTTTCGGCGGTGGCCGACTCCACCCCGTCGTGCAGTTCGGTCTTGCTGGCGCTCAGCCGATGAATATTCGCCACGGGAACATTGGCCGCGAGCAAGCGCTTTTCCAGCGCGTGAGTGGCGTCGTCAAACACCGGCTGGGCATCGTCTCCGGCCGCCAACACGACTTGCCAATTCCCGCTGGGGCTTGCGGTTGCCCGATGGGCCGGGGCCATTCCCAGCAAGACCACGGCAAGCCAGCACGTTACGTATCTCATTTCGCCGGTCTCCATGCCCGCACGGGTTTCATGCTACAGTTGCCGCTTTCGAGGAGGATTGAAAATGGCTACAGCACTCGCCGAAAAGAACTGTACGCCGTGCCGCGGCGGCATTCCCCCGCTAACCGCCACCGAGGCCGAAGGGCTTCACGCCGAAGCGACCGACTGGGCGCTGCTGGACGATGCCAAGCGGATCGAGCGCACCTATCGTTTTCGCAACTTCCGCGAGGCATTCGCCTTTGTCGAGCGTGCAGCAGCGTTGGCCGAAGAGGAGTCCCATCATCCTGAAATCAGCTTCGGCTGGGGATTTGCCACCATCTCGTTGCACACCAAGAAAATCAAAGGTCTCCACGAAAACGACTTTATCATGGCCACCAAGCTGGATCGCCTGGCGGCAGAGTAAGCCTGCCGGCCCGTCATCCTGGGGCCCCAGCGAGCGGTGTGTGTCCGTCCGCGAAGTCAAAGAGCAATTTACGAGATAGGGAGGGTGGGTAATGTCGACGTATATCATGCTCGCCAATTGGACCGAGCAAGGCGCACAAAAAATAAAGGAATCACCGCGCCGGCTCGACTCGGCCAAAAAAGCACTCGCCGATATGGGCGGTGAGTTCAAAGGGTTTTACATGACCATGGGGGATTACGATCTGGTCATGATCTATGACGCGCCGGACGATGCGGTGTCTGCGCGGTTCACGCTCGTCCTTGGCATGCTCGGAACCGTCCGCACCCGGACTTTGAAGGCTTTTCCCGAGGCGGCGTATCGTGAAATCGTCGCCTCACTTGGTTAGCCGAGGAAAAATCCGATGAGCTCGAAGACCGCGCGACTACGCGCGCTGCTTGCGTCCGGCGAATTTCTCTACATGCCGTCCGCGACAACACCGATCGAGGGCCGATTGGCCGAAGCAGCCGGGATCAAGGTCGTTTATACGGGCGGCTACGCGACGGGCGCCTCGCGGGCTGTCTCCGAGCCGCTGCTGACGATGGACGAGCAGGTGCGGGTTGCAGGCGAGGTCGCGCGGGCAGTCTCGGTGCCATTGGTCGCCGATGCCGGAGCGGGTTTTGGCGAGCCGCTGCACACGATGCGCACCGTGCGCGAATTCGTCACCGCGGGAGTGGCCGGGATCCATATCGAAGACCAGCTTTTCCCAAAGCGGGCGCACTACCATAAATATGTCGCCCATGCGGTCCCGGTCGCGGAGTTTGTCGACAAGATCCGCTTAGCTTGCCGCGAGCGCGACCGCACCGATCCCGACTTTGTGATCATCGCGCGCTCCGATACTTGCCGTGAACTTGGGCTCGACGAAGCGCTGATGCGCGTCAACGCAGCGGCCGAGGTTGGAGCCGATCTCGGCCTTTTATTTCCGCGCAATGACGCCGAAGCGGAAGCGGCGCCGAAGCTGGCTAAGGTCCCGCTGGTTTGGGTGCAGAGTCGCGGCAACCGCGACGGCCGGCCGATCTACGGGCTCGAGCGGCTGAAGGCAATGGGCTACCGTACTTGCATCGACGCGCAACTATTACTCGGCGTCGGCGTGCATTTTATGAAGCAGGCATTGGAGGAAATGCAGTCAACCGGTGAATACACCGGGGTCGCAGGCAATCAGTTCACTGCGGTGCGCAAAGAGATCGAGGATTTGATCGGGCTCGATGATTATTATCAGGTCGAGGCCGAAACCGTCGAAAAGTAAAAAAGCTCGCCGCTGATTGTTCTTTAATCGAGCGCGACCGCACCGCCGGCAGGGGGTTGGCGCGGCCGCCGCAAGAACAGCAGTAATGGCAAGCCGATCACGACCAGGATCATCATCAGCATGAAATCGTCGAGATAGGCGACCATCGTCGCCTGCCGCGTCGCCTCGGCGTTCAACGCGGCGATCCCCGACGGCGCGGTCAGGCTGTAGGGCGCTTTCAGTGCCGCCCCGGCAAGCGGATTGTCGATCCGGAGGTGCTCGACCAGCCGCGAATGAACGATCTGGGTGTTCTGAGCGAGCAGCGTTTCGACGATCGATATGCCGATGCTGCCGCCGATGTTGCGCATCAGGCTGAAGATCGCGGTACCTTGGGTCAGCATGTGCCGCGGCAGGGTCGAAAAGGTGATGATGCTGAGCGGGGTAAAGACAAAACCAAGCCCGAAACCCTGCAACAGACCGGTAACGACGATCGGGCTCATGCCCATGTAAAGCGAGAAGCCGGTCATCTGCCACAGCGCGACCGCGGTGACCATCAGCCCCGTCATGATGATCAGCCTGGTGTCGATACGGCCGGCGATCCGGGCGACCAGGATCATCGCGATCATCGTGCCGACACCGCGCGGCGCCGTGACGAAACCGGTTGTGACGACCGGGTAATTCATCAAATCCTGCAGCATCGTCGGCAGCAGGGTCATCGTGCCGTAAAGCGGAATGCCGACCAGAAACATCAACACGGTGCCAACCATGCAGTTGGCGTCCTTCATCAAATCGCGATTGAGAAAAGATCGGTCAGTCGCGGTCGCGGTGTGGACGACAAACAAATAGAAGGCGAGCGCCGAAATCGTCGCCTCGATCCAAATCTCGGTCGAACCGAACCAATCCTTGAGCTGCCCGCGATCGAGCAGCATTTGCAGCGCTCCGATTGCTAGACTGAGCGTGACAAAGCCGAACCAATCAAACGTCTCGCGGCGGCCGTGACGGGTCTCGCGGATAAAAATCAGAATCCCGAGCGCGGCCAGAATGCCGAATGGCACATTGATGTAGAATACCGACCGCCAGCTATAGTTGTCGGTCAGCCAGCCGCCCAATGCCGGCCCGATGATCGGCCCAATGATGACCCCCATGCCCCAGACCGCCATCGCGCGCGCGTGCCGCTCGGGCGGGTTGATCTGCAATAACACCGCTTGCGAGAGCGGCACCAGCGCGGCGCCGCAAACCCCTTGAAGGAGACGAAACAGCACGATTTGGGCGAGACTCGCCGCCGCGCCGCACAATGCTGACGCCACGGTGAAGCCTGCGACCGAAATCAGGAACACATACTTGACGCCAAAACGTCCGGCCAGCCACCCGGTTAGTGGCGTCATGATCGCAGCGGCAACGATGTAGGAGGTGACGACCCAGGCGATTTGATCCTGCGAGGCCGACATGCTGCCTTGCATGTGCGGCAGCGCGACGTTGGCGATCGTGGTATCGACGCCCTGCATGAACGTCGCCAGCATGATCGACACGGTAATCCAACCCCGGTTCGCGACAACCGGGGCCGGGACTTCGGATCTCACTTTTCCGCCGCTCGGCTTGTTCCTGTGCCGGCCAACCATGCCAGCAAGTTGTTGACCCGGTCGAGCCAAGGCCGACGATACCCGGTGTCGACCTCGACCGTCGCGCTCATCCCGGAAGCCAATGGATGGTTCGAGTTCGAGCTGTTCGATGCTCAGCCGCACCGGCAGACGCTGGACCACCTTGACCCAATTGCCGGTCGCATTTTCCGCCGGCAGCAGCGCAAAGCTCAGACCGGTTCCGGGGCTCAAACTCTGCACGCGGGCTTCGAACACCTGATCGGGATAGGTGTCGATCTCGACCGTCGCCGATTGCCCGGGCCGCATGTGAGTGAGTTCGGTCTCCTTGAAATTGGCGGTCACCCAGACGCGCTTGGTCGAGACCAGATAGAAAAGCGAGGTCGGAGCCGCGCCGGTGTCGACGCCTTGGACCCAATCGCCGGGCTGGAGTTGGTCGACCTTGGTGACGATACCGTCTTCGGGAGCGCGGACGACGGTGTAGGACAGGTTGAGCTCGGCGCGATCGAGCGCCGCCTGGGCGTGCTGCACCGTCGGATGTTGGTCAATCGGAAGGTCCGGATCGCCGCCGAGGCTGGCGAGCGTGCTGGCAACGTCCTGTTCCTTTGAGGCCAGCTGCTCGCGAGCGATTTTGTAGGCGTGATTGGACTGATCGTATTGCGCCTGCGACGCCGCGCCGGTTAACAAGAGGCGCTGCTGCCTTTCGAGATCGCGTTGTTGATAGAGCAGCGTCGCCTCGTTGGCGGCGGCGTCGGCTTTCTTCTGCTCGTAAGTCGCCTTCGTCGCCTTGACCTGAAGCCGAGCCGCAGCGAGCTGCGCCTTGGCGTCCTCGACGGCGATCTGAAACGGCCGCTGATCGACTTTGAACAGAATCTCGCCGGCTTTCACCCGCTGATTGTCGCGAACGTCGACTTCGGCGACGCGCCCCGACACCTCGTTGCTGATCGCCACGCGCGCTGCATCGACATAGGCGTCATCGGTGGAAACATACCGGCCGGTCGTCAGGTACCAATAGGCGGCCCCGAGCAGCACGACAAGCGGCCCGAACAGCATCAGCGGCAATCTGACCCGCTGGCGCAGCGAACGTTTTGGGAGGATGCCAACGCGCGGTTCGAGGCCGCTACGGAGCGCGCCAAGAGCCGGTGCCTCGTCTTGGGCGGAGGTCGTCACTGCGTTCCTCCCGCCGCCGACAGTCCGCCACTGGCGCGCGAGTCACGGCGAGGATGTTCGGGCAGTCGGCCCGACTGCTGCGGTGGAACAAGCGTAGCGACAGCAGGATGCCCGGAAAGGTCGACGTGCACGCGCCGCAACAAATCGATTAACTGACATCCTTCTTGATCGGACAAAGAGGCAAAGGCCTCCTGTCTAACCTCGGCCGAAAGATCGCGGATGCGGGCGAGGATCGGTCGAGCCTTTTCGGTCAGCACCAACCGGCGCGCGCGGCGGTCACCAGGGTCCGGACGCCGCTCGATCCAGCCATCGGCCTCCATTCGGTCGATCTGCCGAACTAATGTCATGGGCTTGATCTCGAGGAGTTCCGCCAAACCGGCCTGATTGATGCCCTCATGCCGGGTGAGATAGCCGATGATCCGGCATTGAGATCGGTTCAGGCCGAGAAACAAAACTGCTTGCTGATTGAAGCGACGCGCGAATAGACGGGCCACGTCTTGGACGAGATAACCAAAGCTGAACTCGAGATTCATGTGCACGACCGAAAGAAACACCCAGAGGTGATAATAAGCTATCATACGAAATTTGAAAATCCGCCAGTGGATAGACTGCGCGGCTGATAGACGCAGATTCGATAGCTCGGTCGGCAACGCCAGTTGCTCAGCCGGCTCGTCGTGCCGTTCGGCCGTCGGCTGCCCAACGCGGAGGCGGGTGATCGAGGTTTTGTCTCCGACTTTTCGAGCTGCAGACTTTATATCGGTTGATACTGACCGTGCGTCACTCGCGTGCTAGGGGGTAATCGTGGCTCGGCCTGACTTAGATTCGGTGTTGACGCTGACCGAGGCGTTGATCGCCACCGCAGATCAACCGCTATGGCAACGCTATTGTCGGCTCGCGGCTGCATTGGCGGGTGCCACGGCGCCAGTCGAACCCACCTTTGCGATCGGGTCCGTGGAATGGCAGCGACACCGGGAGCAGCGGCCGACTTCGCAAAGAAATCCGCTCAGCCCGCAGGAACAAGCCGCAGGCCGACAACGGCTTGGGGTTCGTGGCGTTCAGCCGTCCTTCGCCGGCGCGCCTTCGCCGTTCGGCGCCACCGGGGGCACCGAGTTTGACGCCTTCGTAGCAGACCGTGAACGGGCGCCGCTACTTAGCGAAATCAAACCGGTCGAAGAACAACTGGTGGGTGCTTTCGAAAAAGCTGGCCGGGCCGGGCGCTACCGCGTCGTTGGGATTTCCGCTGCGGCAACAAAAGAGATCGATCCTGACTGGTTCGGCCGCATGCGCCTCGATTTTGCGAGTAATCGGGTTGAATTGCCTGATGGGTCGGTCATCGCCGGGGTCGAGGTGACCTTCGCCCCGGTGAATGCACCCGGCCCAGGCAAGCGGGCGCGGCCGGCTCAGGCAATGCTCCGCGAGGCACTGATCGCGTTGTGGGAGCGCGGCGCGTTCACCGCCGGCACCGGCAACGAGCGGGTGCTGGCGCTAGTCCTGCAGGAACTGCGCCTATCGGCGTCGGACCCGCCCTACGGTTTCAAGAGCGCCGAAACCATTCGCAAGCTGCGCAAAGCGCTGAAAATGTCGCTCTAGCCGATTAAGAAGGAGAGCCGTCCAAAAAGCCCAGACTTCAATTCTTGCCACCTCGGAAGCTCGGGCTGCCTAGGCCTGGATTATGGCGGTATCGTTCCCTCGGGCTCGGATGCCCGACCAGCGCCATACCGCGGGGAAGTCTGCCAATGGGTGATTTGATTGAGCTCACCTCCGAACCCTTGCGCCCTCCAGAGAACGGGGCTCCCCCACCAGTACGCGCGCGCCTCGCCGCTGCGATCGAGGCGCTGTCCCGACGGGTGGCCGAATTAACGGCAGCGCAGCAACCGGCGGCTAGGCTCAGCGCCGCTATTGCCGAAGTCTCGCGGGTGGAAGCCGAACTGGCCGAATTAAGAGCGACAGATGAGCGTCGCCTGGGAGCCTGGCTTGCCACCGGCGGCGATGAGCCGCGCCCGGAGCTCGGTAGAGAAACTGTCGCTTGCGAGGAGCAACTCGCGGCAATTGCGGGTGATGCGGCCGCTGCGCGGGCTGCCCTTCCCGATGCCGAACGAGCGTTTCAATGGTGCGCCGCACGTGTCCGGGAATTGCAGCGCAGCCGGGACGAAGCCGTTAGCGCTGCCGCCATCGAGGCTGCGCGCGACTTTGCCGAGGAATACCGGGCCGCACTCACCGCAGCGCTCGAACATGAAGCCGTGCTGTACGGCCTGCGCGACGAACTTTTGCGCAGCGGCAACCGCGCTGATGCTCTTCCCGGAGCAATGGAGGCCGCCGCAGGGGTTAGCGAATTGATCGCGAAAATAAAACGCTCTGTCGCGGCGCGGCACAATCCGCAACCCGGCCGACAGCTGCTCGCGGCGCTGGTCAGGGACCCCGATGCACGGTTGCAGAAGGACGGCATTTGATGATCCATTATCGACTGATCGCGCCCGAAGGGCTCGCGCCCACCACGATCGAACTCGCCGACGGTTTTGAGCTGTCAATTCCTCCGGACGGCATCATCGAGATACCGCACGCCCTGACCATGCCCGGCGACACCGGTGTCTTTGAACCGGTTGAACTCATCGTCGAGACCGGGTGGCTGCGCCAATTGCTCAATCTCGGCTTTCGCCAATTGCCGCGGATCAGTACAACCGCAGACAGATCGTCGGTCGGCCGATATCCCGGCGAAATGATTTTCGACGAAACCCTGGGGCGGCCGTTGTGGTGGTCGAAGGATGGCTGGCGCGGCGCCGACGGCCGCAAGGCCTAGGCCGTATCGCCTAGGCTTGCCCGCCCGAAAACATAGCCTGCTCAATAATCTCAACCGGCCGCATTCCTGCTGCTCGCATTGCGCGGGTCGTCAGCGCATGGTCGCGCTTGGCGAGGCGGCGGCCTGCTGCGTCCGTTAGGAGCGGGTGATGATGATAGCGGGGGGTCGGCAGACCGAGCAACGCCTGTAACAGGCGTTGGGGATGCGTCGCGATCGCCAAATCCTGACCCCGGGTCACCAGGGTGACGCCCTGAAGCGCGTCATCGACGGTGACAGCGAGCTGATAGCTCGCCGGGGTATCTTTCCGCGCCAGCACGACATCGCCGAGAACGCTAGGATCGGCGATCACGTTACGGGTCTCGCCATCTGCCTCTTCGATCCATTCGAGCGGGTGGGTGAGTTCTACGGCGCGGGCGACATCGAGGCGCAGCGCGAAATCGAGGCCCGAACGCTGCTTTGCTGCACGATCCTCGATATCGAGCTGCCGGCAGGTGCCGGGATAAGCCGGTCCCGCCTCTCCCTGCGGGGCGCCGCCGGCGCGAGCAATTTCCGCCTGGACTTCGCGCCGCGTGCAAAAGCAAGGGTAAAGCACTCCCAACGCATCGAGCCGCTCGAGAGCACGACGATAATCGTCGAAATGCTCGGATTGCCGGCGCACTGGCCCATCCCAGTCGATCCCGAGCCAAGTTAAGTCCTCCACGATTGCCTTTGCGTATTCGTCGCGGCAGCGCCCGCGGTCGATGTCCTCGATCCGCAGCAGAAACCGCCCGCCGCTTTCCCGGGCCGCGCGCCAGCCTTCGAGCGCCGACCGGACATGCCCAAGATGTAGAAATCCGGTCGGGCTCGGGGCAAATCGTGTGACGATCTCGCCGCCGCTCATCCGGCCACCTATTGTCCCGAACGTCGCCGTGAGTGACAGCGAGGGCGGCTTTCGGTTATCTCTGCGGGCTTGCGCCGGATTTGTGAAAGACCGCACCGATGTTGGCCAAATTGTCCGGACCATCGCGCCCGCCTGCCGCGGGCGGCAAGCCGAGGCAACTTGTCATCCTGCTGCATGGCTTGGGCGCCGATGGCAACGATCTGATCGGGCTCGCCCCGTATTGGGCGCGGCTCTTGCCCGAGGCCGAGTTTGTTTCGCCGAATGCTCCGTTTCCTTGCGACATGGGGCCGTCCGGTTATCAGTGGTTCAGCGCGCAAGATCGCAGTCCGACAGCGGTTCTGGCCGGCGTCCGCGCTGCCGCCCCGATCCTGGACGCTTTCATTAGCGAAGCGCTGGCCGAGCGCGGGCTTAGCGATGGCCAGATGGCGCTGGTCGGCTTTTCGCAAGGCACGATGATGTCTCTGTTCGTCGGGTTGCGGCGCGCTCAGCCCGCGGTCGGGATCCTCGGATTTTCGGGACGGCTGCTTGCCCCTGAACTGCTGGCGAGCGAGTTGCGTTCGCGGCCGCGGATCCTGCTGGTTCACGGCACAGAGGATCCGCTTGTTCCCTACGCCTCGCTGGCGGCCGCGGAAACCGCCCTGACGCAAGCGGGCGTTCCGGTAGAGACCCTGACCTGTCCAGGAATTGGGCATTCGATTGACGAGAACGGGCTGCGGCGGGGAGGCCAATTTCTCAAGGACGCGTTTGCGGGAACGATGTCTTGACGATGTCGTCTGGGGACAAAAGCGGCTCAATTATGGACAGCATCTTTGGCGAATCCCATTCGGCCTCTCCCTCGACGCGTCCGAGAACCTGCCCGTGCCGGTCGATCAAAAAGCTGGTTGGCAGGCCGTCAACCTTGAAGGCTTGCGTGAGCGCACTTTTGGGATCGAGATAGGTCTTGACCGCCTTGAGCCCGAACTTGGCGATGAACGGCGCCACCGCTTTGTTGCCGCCGAGATCCTCGGAGATCGCGAGCACCGTAATCTTGTCGCCAAGCCGGGTCTGCAGCCGCTCGAGAGAAGGCATTTCATGCCGGCACGGTGCGCACCAGGTAGCCCAAAGGTTGAGCAGAACAGGCTTGCCGGCGAAATCGGAAAGATTGGCGCTGGCGCCCGCGGCATCGGTAAAACTGACTTGCGGCGCCGGTCGTGGCGGTGAGGCAGGAACGAACTGGCCGAGCGGAGCTTGGTCGGCGCCGACCGGTATGATCTGGCTATCTGGAGGTTGTCCGGCGCCGGTGGGTAGGGTCCGCAGCAGAATGGCTCCGCCGGCCGAACCGACCAGCAGCGCCATTAGTGCCCCCAGCAGAACCGGTCGGGCGATCCTCATGCATCGGTCCTTTCTAACAGGTCCCTGGGGCCGACAATGACCGGCGCCGAAAAAACTCCTCGCGGCGAAACGAATGCGCAATGGGGCGGTCGCTTTATGGCCGGTCCGGCGGAGATCATGCGCCGCATAAATGCATCGATCGATTTCGACAAGCGCCTATGGGCTGAGGACATCGCCGGCTCGCAAGCCCATTGTGCAATGCTGGTGGTACAGAACATCTTGTCGCCCGAAGATGGGGCAGCGATCGCAGCCGGTCTAGACCAAATCAAGGCGGAAATCGAAGCGGGCAGATTTGCCTTTAGCGAGGCGCACGAAGATATCCACATGAATATCGAAGCGCGATTGGCCGAGCTGATCGGGCCGACGGCCGGCCGCCTCCACACGGGGCGTTCGCGCAACGACCAGGTCGCGACCGATCTGCGGCTGTGGCTGCGCGCGGCAATCGACCGCTCCGATCAGGCGATGGATGAACTGCAGCACGCCTTGATCGACCGCGCCGAGGCCGAAGCCGACACCGTGATGCCCGGCTTCACCCATCTGCAGATCGCCCAGCCGGTCACCTTCGGCCACCACCTGATGGCTTATGTCCAGATGATCGGCCGCGACCGTGGGCGTTTGCAAGATTGTCGACAGCGACTGAACGAGTCGCCGCTCGGAGCGGCAGCGCTTGCCGGCACTTCCTTCCCGATCGATCGCGATATGACAGCCGCAGCGCTCGGCTTCGCCCGACCTATGACGAACTCGCTCGATGCGGTTTCGGACCGCGACTTTGCGCTCGAATTCCTCGCCGCCGCCGCCCTTGCGGGGACGCATCTCTCCCGCTTTGCCGAGGAGATCGTGCTGTGGTGCAGTGACGGGTTCGGATTTATCACGCTGAGCGATGCTTTTACGACCGGCAGCTCGATCATGCCGCAAAAGCGCAATCCGGACGCCGCCGAACTGGTCCGCGCCAAGACTGGCCGGTTGAGCGGCTCGCTCTTGGCGTTGCTGATGGTCATGAAAGCGTTGCCGCTTGCCTATGGCAAGGACATGCAGGAGGACAAACTCCCGGTGTTCGAGGCGGCGGATGCGCTCGAATTGTGCCTTGCCGTGACCACCGGAATGGTCCGCGACATGCGGCCCGACCGCGATCGCATGCGAGCGGCTGCCGGCCGGGGCTACGCCACCGCCACCGATCTTGCCGACTGGCTCGTGCGCGTGGTTGGCTTGCCGTTTCGGCGCGCGCACCACGTAACGGGTGAGATTGTCAAACGGGCCGAGGCATTAGGGCGCTCGCTCGCCGACCTGCCGCTCGCCGAATTGCAGGCCGTCGAGCCCACAATCACCCCGGAAATCTATGATGTACTGAGCCTCGACCGTTCGGTGGCGAGCCGTGCCAGCTTTGGCGGCACCGCGCCCGAGCGGGTCCGCGCCGCGATTGCGGCGGCAAGGCAGAGCCTGGCAAGGTGACATGCGAGAGATCGCGTCTGCGAGCTTACCCCTCTCGGCGATCCGCGGCCGTCAGAAGGATCGCGATACGCGCCTGCAGCGCCATTGCCTTAATGTTGCTGGCGTTGATCGTCGCCGATTGCGGCAAAAAGGGGCCGCCGCAACCACCGCCTGGCGTGCCCAACGTTTATCCGCGGCCGTATCCGCGTGAGTGAATTCTTCTCCTATCGCGGCGGCGAAATGCATGCCGAGGATGTCCCGATCCGGCAAATCGCCGCCGCGGTCGACACCCCCGTCTATGTTTATTCCTCGAGCGCCTTCGCCGGACAGTACCGCCGCTTCGCCGCCGCGTTCGCCGACGAAAGCCCCCTGATATGCTATGCCGTTAAGGCGAACTCGAACCTTGCCGTGTTGCGCCTGTTCGCAACCCTTGGCGCCGGCGCCGATGTCGTTTCCGAAGGTGAGCTGCGTCGCGCGCTCGTAGCCGGCATCCCGCCCCAGCGAATTGTCTTTTCCGGCGTCGGCAAGACAGCCCAGGAAATGTCGTCGGCGCTTGCCGCGGGCATTCATCAGATTAATGTCGAGTCGGTTCAGGAGCTGCATCGGCTCAGCGACATTGCCGGGAAACTCGGTCGAATGGCGCCGGTTGTGTTGCGGATTAACCCCGATGTCGACGCGTTGACCCATGCAAAAATCGCGACCGGAAAAAAGGAAAGCAAGTTCGGCATCGACGTCGATGATGCGGCCGCGGCCTACCGTCTCGCCAATTCCCTACCCGGCATCGAGCCTGTCGGTCTCGCGGTGCATATCGGCTCGCAGCTCGTCAATCTCAAACCGTACCGGCTCGCCTTCGAACGGCTGTCAGAGTTAGTGCGGGTGTTGCGCGGCGCCGGATTTGAGGTCGATCGCCTTGATCTCGGCGGCGGGCTCGGTGTTCGCTATCACCGTGAGCGCGCTCCGGACCTTGCCGAGTATGGGCGGCTGGTGCGTTCGACCTTCGGCGGTTTGGGCCTCTCCCTCGAATTCGAGCCGGGACGCTTCCTCGCCGCGGAAGCCGGCATCCTCGTAACCCGAGTGCTGTATATCAAAGAGCGGAAGATGCAGCGGTTTGTGATCGTCGACGCTGCAATGAACGACCTGATCCGCCCGGCGATGTACGACGCCTGGCACGATATCGTGCCGGTCGACCTCGCATCGCCTAACCCGGCGCGCTCACCTGCCGATGTCGTCGGCCCGGTCTGCGAAACCGGCGACACATTCGCGGTCAATCGCGATCTTCCGCCGCTATCGCCGGGCGATCTGATTGCCCTCACTCAAGCCGGCGCCTATGGAGCGGTCATGAGCTCGACCTACAACAGTCGCCTTCTCGTCCCGGAGGTGCTGGTCGCAGGCGATCGGTTCGCGGTTGTCCGCGCGAGACCGACCTATGACGCGCTGTTGGCACTCGATACGATACCTGATTGGCTCGATCGTGGCGCCGTGAGCGCGCCGCGACAGCGAGGTGCCGCATGACCAACCGGCCGGCCCGTCCGCAGCAGTTTGCAAATCGGCTGCGGCTCGCTCGCGTCGCTCTGTTTTGGGAGCGGGTATGGCCGGCTTGCTGGCCGGCGCTAGCGATCCTTTGCGCGTTCCTGATACTGGCGTTGTTTGGATTTTTGCCGCGGTTGCCGGGCGTCCTGCACGGCGCCGCGTTGCTGGTGCTGGGTGCCGCTTTCTTACTCGCGTTGGGTGCAGCCTTTCGGGGGTTAGCGCTGCCGGACGGCAGCGCCGCGCGCCGCCGCATCGAACGGACAAGCGGCTTCCGGCATCGGCCGTTGCAGACGCTCGCCGACCGGCCCAGTACGTCACTCGACCCACTCGCCGCAAGGTTGTGGGAAGCGCACCAACAGCGCATGGCTGCTGCAGCGCGCCGATTGCGCATCGGTTTCCCGGCCGCCGGGTTCGCATCGCGTGACCCGAGGGGATTGCGCGTCGTTCTTGCGATATTGCTGTTGCTCGCCGCGGTCGATGCTGGCGGCGATTGGCGCGATCGGCTGGTGCGGGCGGCCACACCGAGCTTTGCTATTGGTGCCCCGGCGGTTGCCGCCAGCCTCGATATTTGGCTAACGCCGCCGGATTACACCGGGTTGCCGCCGCAATTCTTGAAGGCGGAAAGCCCTAAAACGATCCGCGTTCCCGTCGGAAGTACGCTGTTGGCCCAGGTGCATGGTGGCGAGGCGGTGCCGGAGTTGGCAATCGACGGTAAAGCCGGCAGCTTCGACAAGATCGACAAGGAAGATTTTCGTGCGCAAGCAACACTAAAGTCCGGTCGACGTATCGAAGTCTCGCAAGCGGGGACGGCGCTCGGCAGCTGGCCAATCGAGATTGTTCCCGACAACCCGCCAACGGTAGCATTTGCCAAGCCGCCTGAGCGCACGGTGCGGCAAGCGTTGCGGCTCGACTATACTGCAAGCGATGATTACGGGGTTGAGAGCGTCAAGGCGGTCATTCGCCAAAAGGGCAGCAAATCGGCCGACAAGATCGAACTCGAATTGCCGCTGCCCGGGCTGCACCTCAAACAAGCCCAGGCAACCAGTTACCAAGATCTGACCGCGCACCCGTGGGCCGGCCTGCCGGTCGAGATCCGCCTCGTCGCCGCCGACGCGCTCGGCCAAACCGGAGAGAGCTCGCCAGCGCTGATCAAACTGCCCGAGCGCGATTTTCGCAACCCGATCGCGCGGGCGATCATCGATCAGCGCAAGGAGCTGGCGAAAGACCCCAATTCGCGCGAGCCGGTTGCGGAGATCCTCGGCGATCTGCAATCGCAACAGAAGTTATACCATGACGACAACGTGGTGTTTCTGGCTCTGCGCGTCGCGCAGGAACGACTGCGCCTGCAGAGCGATGCAAAGTCGATAACCGAAGTCCAGCAATTGCTGTGGGATACGGCGTTGCGGATTGAAGATGCCGGCGCCTCGCAAGCCGAGAGCGAGTTGCGCCGCCTGCAACAGCAGCTGCAGGATGCGCTGGCCAAAAACGCGCCAGACCGTGAAATCGAACGGCTGATGAGCGAACTACGGCAGGCGCTTGATCGCTATCTGCAAGCGCTGGCCGAGAACCAGGTGCGCAACCCGCAACAAAATCAACAGACGGTCGATCGGTCGCAGCAGGTCGTAACCAGCCGCGATTTAGAAAGGATGCTCGACCGCGCTCGCGAATTGGCGCGGAACGGGCAGCGCGATCAGGCGCGTGAGTTGCTGTCCCAACTGCAGAATATGCTCGAGAACCTGCGCACGGCGCGCCCAAACCAAGCCGCGCAACAACAAGCAAACCAGGCGCAGCAGATGATGCGCGGCATGCGCGACTTGATGCGACGCCAGCAGCAGCTGCTCGATCGCAGCTTCCGCGCCCAGCAGCAAGCCGAACCGGGACAGACGGGCACGCAAGGCGACCAAAGCGCGACGCAGCAAGGCGGCAGCGCCGATATGGGAAACGCCGCCGCACAGCAGGAGGCGTTGCGTCACGCCCTTGGCGAAATGATGCGGCGGATGGGTGATGGGCTGGGCGAAATCCCAGATCCGCTGGGGCGAGCGGAGCGAGCGATGAACGATGCCGCAGGAGCTTTGCGCCAGGGCCAGCCCGGTCAGGCGATCGGCCCGCAGACCGACGCTCTCGATCAAATGCAACAGGCTGCGCGCGAATTCGCCCAAAAGATGCAACAGCGGCTGGGCAACGCGCTTGGCCAAGGAGACGCTCGCGACGAGGAGTCGGGGTCGGGCGAGCGCCGCGATGGTCAGCGCGATCCGCTCGGCCGGCCATTAACGAATGGCGGTGCCTACGAACAGGGTGATGTGAAAATTCCCGACAACAACGTGATGCAGCGAGCGCGGGATATCCTTGAAGAATTACGCCGCCGCGCGGGCGAGCGTGATCGCCCGCAGATAGAGCTCGACTATATCGACCGATTACTGCAGCGTTTTTGAGCAGCCCGAAGCCTGACCTCACGGAAGCACCTGCCGTCAGCGGAGCAATCCCGCCAGCCAAACGTTCCGTTTGCACAGAGCGGTACACACATTCTTCCAAGGATGTGAGACTGCCCACCTTGGCTCGCGAATTGCTGATATATGTGCGTAACAAGACCTCATCGAGCGCTGGGATGTTTGGGCTTTGAATGCAACCTTGAAACGAAGGCTGGACAATATCGTCATTTCGACGTTCTTTAGAGGATAGGCTGGGCAGACTGCGGATGATTCAGAGGCTACAAAATCACCAGACGATGACCAATGCGGAAGGCCATCGGAGTAATTGGTGGGAAAGCTATGCAGATCGTCCTGACGATCGTCAGCGGCGTGATAACCGTACTTTGCTGTCTCTGGGACATGGTAAGAGCGGCTGGAAAGTATGCGTGGAACCTACATCGGTACACAAAAACCGTCATCATCGCCCTTCTGGTTATCTGCGTGATTGTGGCATTTGGCCTTCAAATAAAACATCAGATCCGAAACTCCACCCATTGGAAATACTGGACGCAGGTCGTCACGGGAAACTGGTCTTCCGACCAGCCTACAAAAGGAAAACCGGCACAGGACAGCACTTATCTTTCGGACGACGAATATATCTATGGTGTTTTTCTTGCTACCTTACTGAATTGGGCAAATATTGCGCTGATATTCACTGCTCTATGGCGTATTTACCAGCTTGAAAGGAGCTTGAAGATGAACATCTCCAAAGCTTTCTCCGTAAAGACCGCAACAGAGATTGCCTCTGTGTTAGCTGTCATTCCTGATGAAGAAACACGAAAACGAGTATCTATTGCATTTTCTGATGCACAAAAGGAGTGGCAGGAACACCTTATAAGAATGATCGGTAAACCTCAGGCTGACAAATTTTTCTCCGCAATGGAACAAGAAATTAGTTAACATTCCCTTGAGCACGAACATAGGTTCTCCTGCCTTGGAGGAACTTGATGGGACCATTGGCCAATGGGGTTAGTGCGTCGATAACATTTCTGAGAGCAAATGGATGGGATAATGCGTCAATAAGACTGTTTATACTAAGTAAAGTCGCCGCTCATAACAAGGCTGCAAACCCCAATCCCCACAAAATTACGTTTCGCGAACTCAATGCGTATTTGGATACCCAGGGAGTATCTCCACATTTTACGGGAAATTTGGACGACCCCGTCTCTTAGTGTGCTATTTAATTTCATATGCGAAGTTGACGACGCTGCCACTTTAGTGCTCAGTGAGCGACCTACCAGGCCCTAATAGCCGTATATTGCGCGCGACGATGAATAGGCGTCAGGCTCTCTCCATTATCGCTGGCTGTGCTGCCTGGCCGATTTCGGCGGCGCGCGCCGTCCCGCGCCTACCGGCATCAAGGCGCTTGAGGCTGGTCAACGCGCATACCGGCGAGACCTTCGACGGGGCGTATCGCGACGACAATGGCCCGATCCAAAGCGTGGTCGAAGAGCTGTGTGTGTTCCTTCGAGACTTCCACTGCGGCGCGGTTGCGCAAATGGATGTCGCCGTATTCGACTTTCTCGCCAACGTGCTTGACGCGGTTGGCGAGAGCAAGGCGACAGTCCTATCCGCTTACCGGACGGCGGAAACCAACGCGATGTTGGCGCGCACGATGTTCGGCGTGGCCGAGAACAGCCAACACATCTACGGCCGGGCGCTCGACATCACCCTGGGCTCAAAGCTGGCGGAGGCGATGGAAGCGGCTCGGGCGATGCATCGCGGCGGGGTCGGCTGGTATCCGCATTCCAACTTTATCCATATCGACACCGGTCCGGTGCGCAATTGGACGCTCGTCGACAGCGGTCTCGGCAATCTGCTGCTGTTTGACGGCAGCAACTGGGTGCCGTTCTCAGGCGCACACCGCCCGCTCAACGTAGCCGACCGTCTCGCCCTTCAACGCCAGCTCGCTCGCGCCGAATTTCTCGCCCGCACCAAGCTGTTAACCCAGGGCCGCTAGCCCGCAGCCGAATCAGCCTGCCACGGCAACGCCGATGAGTTGGCCGACCCCAAAGGTGACGCCGGCGGCAGCGAGCCCGACGAGCAGCTGACGCACTCCTGAGAACAAGACGTTGCGTCCGGTGAACAGCGAGGTCCCGGCGCCGATCAGAAACAGCGCAACGGCGCTTGCGGCCAGACTGGCTATCAGCGCCGGAATGCCGGCGAGCGCGAAATACGGTGCTACCGGAAAGATCGCACCCGCCGCAAAAAGCAGGAAAGAAGTGCCCCCGGCAATCCAAGCCGAGCCGCCGAGATCGTTGGGATCGATCCCCAACTCCTCGCGCACCAAGGTGTCGAGTGCCGTTTTTTTGTTGGCGATCAGCTGCTTGGCCAAGGTCTTGGCCAGCTCTTCGCGCAGTCCTTTCGCCTGATAGATCAGCGCTAGCTCCTCTTCTTCCTCTTCGGGGACCTGCTCCAACTCGTCGGCTTCGGTGTCGATCTGACGTTGCGCCGATTCACGCGCGGTGTTGACCGAAAGCCACTCGCCGAGCGCCATCGAGCACGAACCGGCCAATAACCCGGCGAGCCCGGTAACCAGGATCGCGTGCGCCGCCATATCGGCGCCGGCAACCCCCATGACCAGGCTCAGATTAGAGACAAGCCCGTCATTCGCGCCCAGCACGGCGGCGCGCAACGCATTACCGCCCATCCCACGATGCCGGCCCTCAAGGCGCGCCAATGTGGCGCCGGAGAATGCGACCGGCGACGGACCGGCCAAGGCCTCGATGATTCGTGCATGCGAGCGCTCCGCCGCAGGCAGGCCTCCCGCTACCGCCTCCGGTTGCGACGAATAGGAGCCGCTGTCGATCTGCTCGAGAGTGTTGACCGTCGGCAACACAAAAGCCGGGCCAAACCGCCGCGCCAGCCATTCCAGGGCCCGTGTCCGGAACCCAGGACGCAATTGCGGCGCACGCTGCCCGAGCGCTGCGATCTGACGCTTCCAGAATTCGGCATGGGCCGACTTCGACCGCCGCGAGCCGCCCGTAGACCTGTGCGAGCTGCGGATTTTTCTCGGTCTTGGACAAGGTCTGGTACAGCGCCGCGCTGTCAACCTCGCCCTGAAGATTGGCGGTGAAGCGTCGTTGCGAGCCGGGCTCCGCCATTTCCGATCTCCGCGCTTGCTCGGTCAAGACGGGACGAACGTTACCACGACCCCGGTCGCCGTATCGGGCGGATTGAGGAATTGAGTTTCAAAATGCTCGACCTCGCCGGGTTCGAGCTTGGTCTTCGGCGGATCGACGATTTTGGATCCGACTTCCTTTTCCGCTGAATCTTGCAATGCCAGCCGGAGGCGCGGGACTTGGCGGGGGGCATCGGACAGGTTCGCGATCTCACCGTCGACGACCAGCCCATCAGCGGTGCGCGCCGGCGTCACCTTTCGGAGAACCAGCCCATTCCCGATCGGGGCTGTCGGCTGAGCGGTTGCGCTGTTTAGCTGCGCCGCCCGCGGGCCTTCGACCCGGTGCTCGTGATCGAAATAGGACGTGGCGAAGATCACCCCCAGAACCAACACGACAGCCGCGATAACCCAGCTTCCCAAGTTTCTTCTGCGGCGATTTTGCTCGGGCGCCGAGCCGCTTGGAGGCGACGACTGAACGTTTGGCCGCGAGGTCGGCGCCGGAACACCCGGGGATGCCCGCTCTTCCGGGGCCGCCACCAGGCTTTGGATCGGGCTCGTGGTGGGCTCACCAGCATCCAGCGGCTGCCGCGGCCCGACGGTTTCGTGCCAGAGGTAGCCACAATTGGCGCAGCGTACGGTACGTCCAGCCGATCCTTCGAATTCATGCTCGGCAACCCGATAACGGGTTTCACATGCCGGGCAGGTTAGAATCACCGAGGCTGCTGCGTCGGTATTCACCGAGATCGGCGACGCTCAAAGAGAATCATGCGGCGACCAGCGAGGCACCCCGCCGTGCCAGACCGCGCAGATGATGGTCGGCATCGCCAAAAGTCGTATCGATCATCGTCATGCGCTTAAAGTAGTGGCCGACTTTGTACTCCATCGTCATGCCGATCCCGCCATGCAACTGGATCGCCTGCTGCCCGACAAATTTGCCCGAGCGCCCGATCTGCACCTTTGCCGCTGAGATCGCATTGCGGCGTTCGACAGCATTTTCTTCGGCCGCCATCATCGTCGCAAACATCGCCATGCTACGCGCCTGTTCCAAGGCGACAAGCATGTCGACAGCGCGGTGCTGCAGCACCTGAAAGCTGCCGATCTCGCGGCCGAATTGGCGGCGAGTTTTGAGGTAATCGACGGTGAGTTCGTGCATGACTGTCATCGCGCCGACCGCCTCGGCGCAGAGTGCCGCAACCGCCTCGTCAACAACGCGCTCGATCAGCGGCAGACCGGCGCCTGGTTCGCCGAGCACCGCTTCCGGCCCGACCCGGACCCCGGCAAGCGTCACCTCCGCCGCACGCAGACCGTCCTGGGTCGGATAGCCGCGCCGCGACACGCCAGACGCGTTTCCGTCCACGACAAAAACGCCAATCCCATTGCGCTCGCGCTGCCCGCCGCCAATTCGCGCGCTGACGACCAGCTTGTCCGCCGTGTCGCCATGCAACACCACACCTTTCTCGCCGTCGAGCCGCCAACCCGCGCCATCCCGGGTTGCGGAGGTGGAGATGTCGGCAAGGTTCCAGCGCGAATGCCGCTCGGTCTGGGCGAAGCCAAGGGTCAAGCTGCCGTCAGCGATCTTTGGAATGAGATCGGCCGAGAGCGCGGCGTTACCGCCATGACGCAAAAACCCGCCGCCGAGCACAACCGTGGCAAGATAAGGCTCAAGGCCGAGCGCTCGACCAAACGCCTCCATGATTAGCATCGTTTCCACCGGGCCGCCGCCCGAGCCGCCTTGGCTCTCAGTGAAAGGCAGGCCCAGCAGCCCCAATTCGGCATATTGCGCCCACAGCTCGCGGCTCCATCCGTCTGCGGCTCGCGAATAAGATTTACGCTGCTCAAACGCGTAGCGGTCGCCGATCAACCGGTCGAGGCTCTCTTTCAAGAGCCGCTGCTCTTCGCTCAGATCGAAGTCCATCGCTCCCGCTCCACCCTGCCTTTATTCCTCGATCCGGCCATCCCTGCAACCGTGTCGCGGATCGCCAGGTCGAGCCCGCGATGACGAAATTGATTGTAGGTGCCCTACCCATTTTCATACGCTCGGACGTCAAGGTCACAACCCCAGGATTGCTTTAGCGACGATGTTCTTTTGGATCTCGTTGGTGCCGCCGTAAATCGAGGTCTTGCGCCAGTTGAAGTAAGTCGGCGCGATCGGCCCGGCCCATTCGGGACCGATCGGCGGCTCGTTCCAGCGCTCGTCATCGTCGCGCTCCGGCTGATAGGGCAGGGCGTAGGGACCGACGACTTCCATCAACAACTCGGTCGTCGCCTGCTGGATTTCGGAGCCCTTGATCTTCAAGATCGAAGACGCCGGGTCGGGTCTATTGTCGGTGCGATGGCGTTCGGCTGCGACCACCCGCAACTGCGTCATTTCGAGCGCCTTCAGCTCGATTTCGACCGCGGCGAGCTTCTCGCGGAACCGTTCGTCCTCGATCAGCGGCCGGTCGCCGTCGATCTCGAGTGCCGCTAGCTCCTTGATCCGACGGATACGTTCTTTCGACAGGCCGACGCGGGCAATTCCGGTGCGCTCGCGACCAAGCAAATACTTGGCGTAATCCCAGCCCTTGTTCTCCTGCCCGACCAGATTTTCGGCCGGGACTTTGACATCGTCGAAAAAGACCTCGTTGACTTCATGCCCACCCTCGATCGTGATGATCGGGCGCACCGTAATTCCCGGCGTGTTCATGTCGATTAGCAGGAACGAAATTCCCTCCTGCTTTTTCGCCTGCGGGTCGGTTCGCACCAAGCAGAAAATCCAGTCGGCGTGCTGCGCCAAAGTCGTCCAGGTCTTTTGTCCGTTGACGATGTAATGGTCGCCCTCCTTCTTCGCCGCGGTGCGCAGCGAAGCGAGATCGGAGCCCGACCCCGGCTCGGAAAACCCCTGGCACCACCAATCGTCGAGATTGGCGATTCGCGGCAGAAAATGCTTTTTCTGCGTCTCCGAGCCGAACGCGATCATGACCGGGCCGACCATTGTCACGCCAAAGCCCAAAGGTTGCGGCGCCGGGGTCAGCTGCAACTCTTCCTGAAAAATGTATTGCTGGACCGGTGTCCACCCGGTGCCGCCCCATTCAACTGGCCAGTTCGCGACCGCCCAGCCTTTTTTATTGAGGATGCGCTGCCAAGTGATGATGTCGTCTTTGGCTAGATGCTTGCCCTCGGCCAGCTTGGTGCGGATCGCATCCGGGAGGTTCTCGTGGAAAAAACCCCGCACCTCGTCGCGAAATGCCAGTTCCTCACACGTGAAACGCAGGTCCATGGCGTTCTAACTCCCTCAAGAAATCTACCGGTCTCGCTCAGTATTGTCCTGAAGCCGCGCTCTCCAATAGCCGGGGCGCCGACGCAAGTGCATCAGCGCGATACCGAGAAGTTTCCGTCTCCCGCATTATACAAGAAAGCAAACGGAAATCGTCGGACGAGGCGACGCCGGATCGTTCCCGCAGAGACGCTTCCGGCTTCGGGATTGGCGGCGATTTGCGTGAGCATATGCTCCACCTCGCGGATGAAATCGCTGCCTAACCCGGGGGCGCGCGTTTCATAAAACTGCGCTGCTTCGACCAGCTCTTGTTCGGCAAGTGGGTGGAGGACAAAGCTGGTCACTCCAAAGCGGCGCGTGCCCTGGCGAGAGCTTGCTCATCGGAAATGCTTTCGAACTTTCCGGCGGCGAGTTCCTCCGCCCGTCGTTGCGCCTCGACCGCCCATTGCGTCGCGGCGTCGGCGTCTATCTGATCCTGGTCCAGACTTGCTATCAATTTCTCGGCAAGACGCGCGCGTAAGTCGGCTGGAAGTCTCATCACCTCTTCTTCGAGCATCTTAGGTATAGCCGTCATCGTTTCGCCCTATAGCCAACAGTCATTCGCCTGGCAGCGAGTTCAAGCAACGCTTTGCGAGGCCGACGCGAAGCCGTGGCTCTCAGCAGCGAGGCGCGAGATCAGTGCGGCGGGGCGCAGGCTCTCGTCGCCCGACCGCTCGGCGTAATACGTCAGCCGATCGCGGACATGCCCGAGCCCGAGCTGGTCGGCATAGTACATCGGTCCACCGCGCCACACCGGCCAGCCATAGCCGTAGACCCAGACGACATCGATGTCGCTCGATCGCGAGGCGATGCCCTCTTCGAGGATGCGGGCGCCCTCGTTGATCATCGGGTAGACAGTGCGTTCGACAATCTCCTCCGGCCCGATCTTGCGGCGCGAAATCCCAAGCCGGGATGAAGCGGCGACGATAATTTGCTCGACCTCGGGGTCGGGGACCGGCGTCCGCGTGCCCGGCTCGTAGCGGAAATATCCCTTCCCGGTTTTTTGGCCGAAATGGCCCGCCTCGCACAACGCGTCTTCGATAACCGCATGCTCGCCACGCGATTTGCGGATCAGCCAGCCGACATCAAGGCCCGCCAAATCCATCATCGCGAACGGCCCCATCGGCAGGCCAAATTCGACGAGTGCGGCCTCGACCTCCTGCGGCAAAGCGCCTTTGAGCAGCAGCCGCTCAGCCTCGACCGCGCGCCGCGCCAGCATCCGGTTACCGACAAAACCGTAACACACGCCGACCACGACCGGCACCTTGCCGAGCCGCCGGGCCAGGTTGAGCGCGGTGACGATCGCGTCAGGGGCGCTCTTCGCCCCGCGGACAATCTCGAGCAGCCGCATAACATTGGCGGGGCTAAAGAAATGCGTACCGACAACGTCCTGCGGCCGCGCGGTCGCGCCGGCGATCTCGTCGACATCGAGCGTAGATGTGTTGGTCGCTAGCACGGCCCCGGGCTTGGCAACCCTGTCGAGTTCGGCAAACACCCGTTTCTTTAGCGCCATGTCTTCGAACACCGCCTCGATCACGACATCGGCCTCGGACGCCACGTCGAGGCCGACCGCGCCGGTAATTAATCCCAGGCGCCGCTCCATCTCCTCGGCGCTAAGCCCGCCGCGCGCCATTGTTGCGCGGTAATTGGCGGTGATCCGGTCGCGGCCCTTTTGCAGCAGGTCTTGGCCGGTCTCGATGATCGTCACCGGAATACCGGTGTTGGCAAAACACATCGCAATGCCGCCCCCCATCGTGCCGGCACCCAAAACCGCCGCGCGCGCGATTGGGCGCGGTGCTGTGCTGGCGGGAATGTTGGGCACCTTCACCGCCTCGCGTTCGGCGAAGAAGATGTGGCGTTGCGCCTTTGACTGATCCCCCGCGACGAGCTTGCGGAACAGCTCGCCTTCGCGCCGCAAGCCCTCCTCGAACGGCAGGGTAAAGGCGTTGCGCACCGCTTCGATGCAAGCCGCGGGGGCATCTCGGCCACGCAAGCGGCGGGTCAGCGCTGCAGCGGCCTCATCAAAAGCCTTCGGATTGGCGCGCGCTGCGACGAGATTGTCGTCGCGGTCGCGGACTTTTTGCAGCGGCCGCTTTTCGGCGATTACCCGCCGGGCGAAAGAGACGGCCGTGGCCATCAAATCGCCCTCGACAATTTCATCGATGATGCCGTCCGCCCGTGCTTCGGCGGCGCCGACCGGTTCGCCGGTGACGATCATGCGCAACGCCTTTTCGGGACCAATGAGGCGCGGCAGCCGTTGGGTCCCGCCGGCGCCGGGCAAGAGGCCAAGCTTGACTTCGGGAAGGCCGACGCGCGCGGTCGGGGCCGCTACCCGAAAGTGACAAGCGAGCGCGACTTCGAAACCGCCGCCGAGTGCCGTGCCATGCAAAGCCGCGACGACCGGCTTCGGCATTGCCTCGATCTGCGCGATGACCTCGCCCAGGCCCGGCGGCTGTGGCGGCTTGCCAAATTCGGTGATGTCCGCGCCGGCGAAAAAGGTGCGCCCCTCGCAGGCAATGACGACGCCCTCGACCGACGGGTCGTCGCGAACCTGCTGCAGCGCTTCGGCGAGCCCGGCGCGGACCTCATGCTTCAGCGCATTGACCGGCGGGTTATCCACCGTGATCACGGCAATGCCCGCCCGAGATTCTGCCGAGGCGTCTTCGCGGCGCAGATCGACGCTGGTGTTGATATTGCCCATTCCGGGCCTCACCCCCTAGCTGCATTGGCAGATTATCCGCAAGCACCCCGCTAATGAAGGGGCAAGGTAGACCCGGCTAACCTGCGGCTGGCAACGAGATCGCGTGGATCAGGTCCGCGACGATCGCCTGCGGGTCGTCGGCCCGCATGATCTCGCCCATGGCGGCGATGCCCGCCGCATCCGCACCGCGGCACAGCGCGGCATTTACGGCATTAATGCCACCCAGTGCCAGCACCGGGCCGGGCGCGCCCGCAGTAATGCGAGCTAGACCGTCGAGGCCGAGCGCCGGGCCATAGCCGGGTTTGCTAGCGGTCAGAAAGATCGGGCTGACGGTGACGTAATCGGCCCCGGCGCACAGCTGGGCGGCGGCTTCGGCAGCGGAATGAGCGGACGCCCCGATCAATGCTCGCGGAAGCCTCGCCCGCGCCGCGCGCGGATCGCTCCCACTTGGCAAGTGCACCCCGTCGGCGCCGACTGCGATTACCGCCTCGATATCCTCGTGGGCGGAGACGACGGCGCCGTACCGATGCCCGAGCTCGACCAACTGCGCGAGAAGGACGCGCCGTTCCGCCGGCGGCAGATTCTTTTCGCGCAGGCTGAACCAGCGAGCACCGCCGGCAAACACTGCCTCCGCCACCTCAATGAGCGGCCGGCGGGCCTGACCGCGATCGGAAATTACCAGCAAAGGAGGATCGGGCAGGAGCATCGCCAGCTGCCTAACGCTGCTGTGGGCCGAGCAGCAAATCGGCCGAGACCGTCACCCGGATCACCGCTTCGCCGGGTTCGGCGACGGGTGCGGCCATTGCCATCGCGGCGGCAAAGCGAGGCATCGGCTGGTTTCCGGTCTCGGCATTGCCGACGCGCAAATCGCGGTAGCGCAGGACTGAAAGGTGTACCCGCTCGGCAATCTCGGAAGCGCGCTGCGCCAGCCCCGCTAATGCCTCTGCCGTCAGATCCTCCTCGGCCCCGCGCACGGTCTCGGGCGAGGCTTCGTAGGTCATCGATGACATCAGCAGCCCGTCGGATTGCAATGTTCCGGCAAGTTTGAGCAGAGCGTCGGCGGCCTTGCTGGTAAGGATCAGCGATTGGCTTGCGCGCCATCGCGACGGGCCATTTGGCGGCCGCTCTTCGTCGACTGCGTAACTACCGGTCTCGACTTCGATGCCCTGCACTTGACGGGCGCGGTCGAGTGCCGCTGACATCCGCCGGTTGACCGCCGCCTGCAGCGCCAGCGGATCGGCGCCGGTCTCCTCCACTCTTAATTCGACCCGCAGCAGATCGCGCACAACCTTGCGCTCGGCCGTGCGGCTGAGATGCAACACCGTCGCCGATGATTCGGCGGGTTGTGCCAGTGCTGCTGCCGGAGCGAGCAGCAGGCCCACGAACAACAGCGCCTTTGCGACATCCCGTCGCGAGATTAGCTGGAGGGAGAGGAAATGACGGATAAGGGAGTGCACGCGTCAGGTCTCGATGCTTAAGAGATCGGGCGTCAGCGATGGCACCGATGCCGCCAAGAGCATGAGAAGATCGCGAGGTCGGCTTTGAGTGGCGTTACCCGCGGACCTTCTGCCCGATTGGCGAACCTAATTCCGTCCCTACCCAAAGTCACCCCGCCCCTTTCTCGCCCGTCCATGCTCGTAAGAATCGCCGCGGTCAAGATCGCCATACTTGCGAGTGTGGCGGGTTTGGGCGATGAAACCCGATGGCTTCGATCGCATCGCGGCAAGGGCTGAGAGCGCTGGTCGCGCGGCCCCATGAGGAAGCGGGCGGGCTGACGCAGGCGCTCGCATCGCGCGGCGTCGGGACGCTGGTCGAGCCAATGATGCAGATCCATTTTCGCGACCTTTTACCGGACCTGCCCGGGGTTCGCGCCGTTCTGTGCACCAGCGCCAATGGCGTGCGCGCCCTCGCGCGGGTTACCGGTGAGCGCGGCATTCCGGTCTTTTCTGTCGGCGACGCGACTGCGGCGCGCGCCCGTGCTGAAGGGTTTACCGCTGTGGAAAGTGCCGCGGGCGATGTCGGGGACTTGATCCGCTTGGTGGCGGACCGGTTGCCGCCGCGTGATGGGCCGCTGCTCCATGTCTCGGGCAGCGACGTTGCCGGCGACCTCGTCGGCGAGCTTCGGGTCCGCGGTTTCACCGTCGAACGCAGCGTTCTGTACGAAGCGCGCCCTGTCGCTGCCCTCAGTCCCGCTGCCGTTCAGGCGCTCGGCGCTGGAGAAATCGATTTCGCGCTATTCTTTTCGCCACGGACCGCGGCCATCTTTACCCGTCTCGCCGAGGCCGCCGCTATCGGGCGAGCCTGTGAAGCGGTCAGCGCCCTGTCGATCAGCGCGGCCGCCGACGCCGCTCTCAGCGGATTGATCTGGTGCCACCGCCGGATCGCGGCGCATCCCGACCAACAGGCGCTGCTAGATTCGCTGGACCAGCTTCTTGCCGAGAGGCGCCCGAAGTGACAGCCGGTTAGGAACACGATGTCCGAAGAACGCGACGAGGCACTGCGCACGGACCGCGACCCGCCGGGTGAGTCGACCGCTGTCGATCAGGTCCCGCCGTCTGCCGTGGGCGCGGAACCCTTCGCTCCTCCGCCTATGCCTCGTCGCTCGCGGATGTGGGCGGCGGCTCTGTTGACCGCGTTGCTGCTTTTGGTCATCGCTGGGGTGTTGCTGTCACCGTTTTGGGGGCCCGCGGTCACCTCGCTGTTGCCCTGGGGCGAAAAAGCGGCCGCGCGCAAATACGATGCCCTCGCCGAACGGGTTGCGGCATTGGAACAGCGGCCGATCGTCTCGCCACTCGATTTGGACGCCGTCAAATCGGCGCAGGGTGCGATCGGGCAGCGGGTTTCGGCGCTCGCGTCCGCTGTCGACGCGCTGCGCCAAAATCAGGAAGCGGCGAACACAGCGGCAGCGAGCGCCACAAAGGCTACTGTGGCGCAGCTGACCCAGCGGGTGAATGAGATCGCAGCGAAATTGGCGGCTCGCGATTCGGCGCAGACCGGCCAAATCGAGAAGATGCAGCAGGAATTGGCGCAGCGCGCCGCTGCCGATAGCGCGGTTGCGAACCGGCTCGACGCGCTTGACCACCAGGTTCATGCACAAGCGACCGCCGATCGCAGCGGCTCGGCGCTGCTGCTGGCGCTGCTCCAATTGCGTGAGGCAGTCCAGGAGGCGCGGCCTTTCCCGGACCAATATGCGGCTTTCAAGCAGGCAGCGGCGCGCGATCCCGACCTCATCGCTGCCGCCGAGCCTTTAGCGGATGCCGCGCGCGATGGGGTGGCCAGCCACGCCGTCCTGCAAGAGCAATTGGCTGGCCTTGCCGACAAAATTGCGGCACCTGCAGCGCCCGGCGGCAAACGCAAATGGTGGAGCGAGGCACTCGACCAGCTTCGCGGATTAGTGACCATTCGTCATCTCGATGGCGGCGCTAAAACCGGCCCCGGGGCGGCCGTCGAGCTCGCGCGCACCGATCTGGCGCAGGGTGATCTTGCCGGTGCGGTCGCCGAGGTCAGGAAGCTCACCGGCGCCAACGCCGAGGCGGCGCAGCCCTGGTTGCACAGGGCGCGCCAGCGGCTCGCCGCCGAGACCGCGTTGAGCCATCTTCAGGAATTGCTGACTGCGCGTCTCGCCGCGCCACCCGCGACGTCTCCGGCCGCAACGGTTCCGCCGGCAGCCCCGAATGCTCCACGGGAGCAGCCGGCAGCCGCGCCAAAGACCCCCTCCTGATGCGCGCAATTCTCGCGGGGATCGTCATTCTGGGCTTGGCCGCGGCGGCGGTATTCCTGGTCGACAACCCGGGACGGGTCGATATCGTGTGGCAGGGATGGCAGATCGATACCTCTATCGGGGTTCTGGTCGCGGCCGCGGTGCTCGCCGCACTTGCGGTAGCCCTGGTGCTGTGGCTGCTGTCGCTGATTTTCAGAAGCCCGCGCGCATATTTGAGACGGCGGCGCGAGCGGCGTCGGCGCGCCGGTTACCAGGCGTTGACCCGCGGCATGGTCGCGGTAGCCGCCGGCGATCCACAGGAAGCGCGGCGCTATGCGCGGCGAGCGGAGGCGTTGCTGGCCGACCCGCCACTGACCCTGCTGTTGTCAGCGCAGGCGGCGCAGATCAGCGGTGACGAACTGGCGGCAAAAAAATTCTTCAAGGCCATGCTCGACCGGCCTGAAACCGAATTCTTGGGGTTGCGCGGTCTCCTCAATCAGGCGATGCGCGATGGCGATCGTAGGACGGCGCGGATACTTGCCGAGCGCGCCGCGGCAAAGCGGCCCAACACCGCTTGGGCCATATCGACGCTATTCGACCTTGAAGCCCGCGAGCAGCGCTGGGACGAGGCGCGGCTGGCATTGGAACGGGCGGCTGCCAAGCGGTCCATTCCGCCAGAAACGGCGCGGCATCACCGCGGTGTGATCCTGTACGAGCTGAGCCGCACCGCGGCTGCAGCCGGCGATCGTCAACAGGCATTGGCGCGCGCCGCCGAAGCACGGTCTTTGACCCCGGACCTCGCCACCCCGGCGGCGCATTACGCCCGGCTGTTGCTTGCGCAAGGCAAAGTCGGCCGCGCCACAAGAGCAGCCGAGCGCGCCTGGCGAACCGCACCGCACCCCGAACTCGCCCAGGTCTATGGTGAGATCCAGAAGAGCGAGGCGCCGCTCGCCCGTGTCGCGCGATTTCAGCGCCTTGCCGCGCAGAACCCAGCCGCGAGGGAAAGTCATCTCGTCTTGGCCGAGGCGGCATTGGCGGCGGAATTGTGGGGCGAGGCGCGCCGCCATCTCGAACGCGCTCTAGACGCCGATCCGCCGCCTTTAGCCGCGCTGCCGTCAAATTCTGGCGGATTAGCCCAGCCCTTGGCTGTGGTGGGAGATCGCGGCGACATCCTCTCCCGCGCCACGCCGCGCTTATGTCTAATGATGGCGCGGGTTGAAGAAGCCGAGCACGGGGATCTCCTGCATGCGCGAGAGTGGCTCGACCGCGCCGTCCGGGCGCTTCCCGATCCGCGCTATGTCTGCTCGGCTTGCGGCGCCGAGAGCATCGCGCGGCAATCGCTGTGCCCGCGTTGCGGCGCTTTCGACACGCTCGCATGGCGGACCCCGGCATGGAATGCCGTGACCGCGGCCTTGCCGGCGACGGTCGCGGAAGGCCCGCCTGTCGAGCTGATCGCCGCTCCACCGACATTGACGATACCCGCCGCTAGCGCGCCAACCGGCTGAGGGTCTGCACCGCGGTAAACGGCTTGGCGCAAGGACAGGAACGCGCTATCTCTGCTGCGGATGCCCTGGTAGCTCAGTGGTAGAGCAACCGCTTCGTAAGCGGTAGGCCGTTGGTTCAAATCCGACCCGGGGCACCATCCATTTCAATTGGTTGCGAAGAACCGCGCGATCCCGACCGCGATCAAGGTTGTTGCCGCGGCAACAAATGGGGCAACAAAGCGCATAGGGCGCATACGGCAATCGAACGACTCAATTCGGCTCACCGCGACGCGGCGCCTATAACGGCTCGACCGCCAACCTAACCAAGATCATTCCCAGCCCGTGCCGGCAACCAGAGGATTAGAACTGATGTCCACCAGATCACCACTTAAGGCCAGCCAACGTGGGCGGGTACGTCAGGTCGCGGTTTCACTCCCCATCGTGCCTATACGTCAACCTGGCGAGCCCGTGCGCTGGAAGGGCCGGCAAGGTGTGTTCCGGCGAGATGTCGGCGACGGCGAGCACTCGGAGATCGCGATCGGCGATAGGGTGTACAGAGTGCGCACCAACGAGCTCGGCTGATCGACTAAACCCGCTGGCTTATATCATTGTCGCCGACGAAACCGCCGTGAAAACGCTAATGCGAGTTCTTGGCTTCGCCTTGGCGCTCGGCATGGCGGGTCATACCCGGGCCGACGAGGGAATTGTGGCTGAGGCCACGCCCGCCTTCGATTGGAATATTTATCATGCCCGGGAGGTCGCCTGCAGGGAGGCGGACCGTATCGCTTCCCAATCGGCGGGAGCGCCTCGCTCGATATTCGCGATCCTTTCCGCCACCATAGCCGGCTGGCGCTGGTCAAGGACGCTCGGTAGCGAGGGTCGCCGAACGCCGTATCAATCAGGCTGACCCGCGTTCCTTCGGGAACCCCTGGCCGGGAGCCGGTGGTGGCCGCCTCAATCGGTTGCCGCTGTGCCGGCGCGTTGTGCGAAACTCAAACGCCGGCGACGGCTTCCAACGGCTCGGCCGTCCAGGCGGGGTCATCGAAGACGCTCGCCGGCCAAGGCAGGTTGTAATGTTCGCGCAGCATCGATCCCGTATACTCGGTCCGAAACAGCCCACGGCGTTGCAGCAGCGGGATCACTTCGGCACTGAACACGTCAAGCTGCGCCGGCAATAGAGGCGGCATGATATTGAACCCGTCCGCAGCACCAGTCGTGAACCAGTCCTCGATCAGGTCCGCAATCTGCTCCGGCGTGCCGGCGGTGACGTAATGCCCGCGCGCGCCGGCCAAATAACCAAGCAATTGCCGCAATGTCGGAGCGTCCCGCCGCACCAGGCTCAAGATCACCTCAGTGCGGCTGCGTGCCGCCTCTACTGACTCCGGCGGTGGAAAATCCTCGGGCGAGAGCGGTCGGTCGAGCGGCAGATGCGAAAACTCGTACCCGCCGAACCGGCCCGACAGCCGTTTGCGCCCCACCTCGGGGTCGGTCAATTCGTTGACCTCGACCGCCAAGCGCTGCGCCTCCGCCTCGGTCCCAGCAACCATTGGGCTGAGGCCGGGCAGGATCAGCACGTGCTCGGGCCGGCGCCCTTCGACTGCCGCCAGCCTCTTCAGATCGGCGTAAAATTCCTGCGCTGTCGCCTTTGCCATGTGCGCGGTGAACACCGCATCGGCGTACTGCGCGGCGAAGCGGCGGCCGGTGTCGGACGAGCCTGCCTGTACCAGCACCGGGCGACCCTGCGGACAACGCGGCAGGTTCAACGGCCCCTTTACCGTGTAGAAATCGCCCCGATGATTGATCGACCTTATGCGGTCGCGTCGCGCATAGAGGCCGCCGGCCCGGTCATCGATAATCGCATCAGCGGCCCAGCTGTCCCACAGCTCATTGACGACCTCCATGAATTCCTCGCCGCGGGCATAGCGGTCGGCATGGCTTATCTGCCCGGCCCCGCCATAATTTTCCGCCACGGTCGCGAGCCATGAGGTCACTATGTTCCAGGCCGCGCGGCCGTTGCTGATGTGGTCGATCGAGGCAAACTGCCGCGCAAGGTTGAAGGGCTCGGTGTAGGTAGTGGACGCGGTAGCGATCAATCCTACCCGGCTGGTTACTGCCGCAATTGCCGCCAGCACGGTGATCGGCTCAAGCCAGGTGCGCGGCGCCTGAGCGACATCGCCCCCCAGAGCCAGTTGATCGGCGAAAAAGATCGAGTCGAACAGCGCGGCCTCGGCCCGCTGCGCCAGATCCTGGTAATAGCGGATGTCGGTCAACGGCAGCGGCGATGACGCGGGATGCCGCCATGACGCTTCGTGATGGCCGCGGCTGTGGATGAATAGGTTCAGGTGCAGCTGCTGTCTCATGGTCGAACTCGCGCTCCTGCACGCAGATCAAAATCTATCCGCTGCCGGAAGACCAAATCGTCAGGCCGCATTGGCTTCCTCGACCATCCGGGCGCCATCACATGAAGTTCGCTGTCGAGGATCAGATAGCCTTCGCGTGCCATTTGCACCTCCAAGGCCGTTGCTTAGTGCAACTCAAATAACCGATGCCTAGGTTTGGGCCCGCCATCCCAGAAAACCTGATCTGGGATTCCGGTAAACCGGGAATGGTGATTAAGCCGTCAGGCGCGGCCGACGGTAACGTTGTCGCGGCGCTTGGCGGCGGCATCGGCTCTGGCGAAATCGTCGTCGTCAAAGCCGTACAGACGCGCCCCGCCCGACAGGATCTTGCCGCCGATATCGGGGCTGATGCTGGGATTGTGCAGCACCCGTGTCGACACCTCGGGGAAGCTCGAGTTGAAATGTGGAAAGTCGCTCGACACGCAAATATTCTCGGCGCCGCCAAGCAACTCGACCACCGAGCCGACCTCGCGCTCGCCGCTCTCGATCGCCGAGAAGCAGTTGCGCAGCCAGTACTCCTGAGGCGTCAGCTTCAGATAGGGCGCGTCGGCCTGGTGGTGCTGGCGCAAATCCCATTCGATGCGGCCCAATAGGCCCGGCACCCACCAGCTTTGCGCTTCGAGAAACGCCACCTTGAGCCGCGGATACGATTCGAAAATGCCGCCCAGCATCAATGCGATCAATGCCAATTGCATCTCAGTCGAATGGCTGGCGACGTGGCGCATAAAGCGGTTTTCGCCATAGCGCGGCTCGATCGTCGAATAGTACGAGCCGGTTCCCTCGTGAAAGCACAGCGGCACTTCGAGATCCTGCAGCATCCCGTAAAGCGGGTCCCAATAGGTCGAATGCCAGTAACGGTCATTGACATAATTGGGCCGGACAAAGGCGCCGACAGCGTCATATTCCTTGACGCAGCGATAAAGCTCGCGGCAGGCGAGATTGACGTCATGCACCGGCAGCATCGCCGCCATTTTCAGCTGATCGGGGCTGTGCTGAACAAAATCGTGAATCCAATCATTGTAGGCGCGGCAGATCGCATTGGAGAATTGCGGGTCCATATCGTCGCGCGCCAGAAACGACAGGCCGGCGGTCGGGAACAAAACCGCGATGTCGATCCCCTCCAGCTCCATGCCCATAATCTGCGACTCGGCGTCATAGCCGCGCTCGACCGCAAACATCACATTTTTGTTGCCACGCGCGCCGACCAGCGGGCCGCGGATGCGATTGTACTGCGAGATGTTGCCGTCGTTGCTGGTCGGCGTGCCGTCAAAGAACCACAATGGCCGGCCGCGCATGCCGGTGGCGCCGCCATCAAGGCGCTTCATCGATGAGGTGATCCGCGGCTTGAAGGCCGGGTCGAGATATTTGTCGAACAGATCCATCGGCTCCATGATGTGCATGTCGCAATCGACAAAACGGTAGCCCTCTTTCATTGCGGTCCTCGCTCTGGTCGCATCAGCGGCGATCCGAAGGCTAGACACCACCCCGAAGGGGTGTCAACGAGATCATCACCGGTATCCTGACGATATTGGCGCCAAATTTAGGGTAGAGAGTGACACTCGTCCGTTCCCGCCAGAGCGGTTCCGACGCATTGCAGGGCGAGCGTCCGGTACCGGATCGGATCGGCATCGCTGAAGTGGTCCACCGACGGGAACGTATCGCCAGCCATGCTACGCCACCCGGCGCGCGCCTGCGCGATCGGCGCCGATCGAACCACTCCAGCGGTTTCGTTGCTGCCGTTGCCCTTGAAAAACCGGGTTCAGCGCAGCTTGGAGCGGACGAAGGCGGCGCCGGCTTCGATCGCCTGGACGCCGGCTTTGAGCTCGGGATGGAACAGGTGCCAGACATGGATCATCTCGGGCCAGATCTGCAGATCGACCCGCACATCGGCAGCGCCCGCAACTTTAGCGAGGCTCAGCGCATCGTCGAGCAGCGTCTCGCAGGCGCCGACCTGGATCAGCAACGGGGAAAGGCCTTTGAGATCGGCGTAGATCGGCGACGCCAATGGCGAGCGCGGGTCGGCGCCGTTAAGATACATCTTCGCCATATCGAGGATGCCGGCGCGCTGCACGGTCGGATCGGCCGCGGCCCGGCTGGTCATCGTCTCGCCCGCCGCCTCCATGTCGACCCAGGGCGAGATGCACCAGCCGCAGGCGGGTTGCGGCAGACCGGCGTCGCGGATCGCCAGCATCGCCGCTACGACCAGACCGCCGCCGGCGCTGTCGCCGGCAATCGCGATGCGTCCCGGCGCGATGCCGCGTCCCAGCAAAAAGCGATATCCGGCGAGCGCGTCGTCGACCGCCGCCGGGAACGGATCTTCCGGCGCCAGCCGGTAATCCAACGCCAACGCCTGAAAACCGCAGGCGCGGCCGGCCTCCGCGACCAGATGGCGGTGGCTGTCGAGCGAGCCGATCACATAGCCGCCGCCATGCAGGTACATCAGCGCGGCGTCACGCGCATCGTTCGGTGTCGTCGTCCATTCGGCGCGCACGCCGTTACCGGTCACCGGCTCGACCCCGACATCGGCCGTGAGGCGATAGGCCAAGCCGCGCTGATCGATATCCTTGCGCCGCTGGCGGTAGTCATCGGAGCGCGGCCGTGCCGCGAGCTTATCGCGCAACGCGCCGATTTCCGGGTCGCTCATGTCTGCCTCCAAATTTCCACAAAGGCGATAACGCGCCGTCCGCTTACAACAGATCCGCCACCGCCTCGCGATAGCGGGTGATCGCCGCCAGATGCTCGTCGGCGCTGTGGCCGGCGATCCGCTTGTGGTGGTTGCTGCCGTAGGTCGTGCTGGCGGTGAGGTGGGTGACGCCCGCCTCCTTCCAGAACCGGACCTCGCGCCGCCAATCCTCGGGCCCGCCGATTCCTGGTGAGACCCAGATTTCGATCCCGATCTTGGCCGGATCACGGCCGGCTTCGCGGGTCAGTTTGCGCAACTTCTCGAAGGCGGCGAGGGCGGGCTCGCCCGGCGGGTAGGCGAGCGGCATAAAGCCGTCGCCATAGCGAGCGCACCGGCGAAACGTCGCCTCGGCATGCCCGCCATACCAGATCGGCACGCGGCCCGAGGCTGGGCGCGGATTGATGCCGGCGTCTTCGATGTGATGAAACTCGCCCTCGAACTTTACGTGCGGCTCGGCACACAAGGCCTGCATGACCCGCACCTGCTCGGCCGAGCGGCGGCCGCGATTGTGGAAGTCTTCATTCAAGCCGATGAACTCGACCTCGTTCCAGCCGACACCGATGCCGAGGCGGAACCGCCCGCCGCACAGCACATCGAGCGAAGCGGCCTGTTTGGCGACCAGCACTGCCTGCCGCTGTGCGAGGATCAACACGCCGACCGCAAAGCCGATCTTTTGGGTGCAGCCGGCGAGAAACCCGAACAGCACAAAGGGATCGTGATAGGCGGAGGCGGTGGTGCCGACGCGCCTTCCTTCATGGTCCGCCGTGGGGTTGGCGCCGAGCACGTGGTCCGGAGCGACGAGATGGGCAAAACCCATTCCTTCCGCCGCCTGCGCGTAGTCGCGCAACGCAGCGGCGCCGGTGCCGATATCGCTGACCGGTAACGAACATCCGAGCTGCATTGTGATGATCCTCCCTGCTGTTCAGTCGGCAAAGGCCGCGAATACGTCGCGGAGCGCGGTTTCGGGGTCGCCGTCGGCCGACAATGGCACGAGCACCGGCGTGCGGATTCCGGCCTCGCGCCACGCCGCGACACCGTCGCGGATTTTTGCGGCCGGCCCGAACAACGCGATGTCGGCCAGCCAGCGATCGGGCAGGTATTTGCCAATCTCGTCATTGCGGCCATTGGCGAGCGCGTTTTCGATTGCCGTCATCTCTTCGCGGTAGCCCGCTTCTTTCCAGTAATTGCGATAGTTCGGCATCAACGCGTAATTCGAAACCGTGCGCCGGAGGACCGCCTTGGCCTCGCTCTCGTCGTCCGAGACGCAGGTGCGGATGCGGTTGCCGATGAAGAAGCTCTGGTCATTGCGTTTGTCATCAGGGAGTGCCGCGAGCGAGGTCGCCATATGCGAACGGGCGGCGTTGGCGAAAACCACGCCCTCGGCGATCTCGGCCGACAGCGCCACCATCCGCTTGCGCAATGCCGCGAGGATGACCGGCGGCAACGGGCCGATGCCGTCAAACGATCGGATTTTGGCGACGAAATCGCGGATATCCGATAGCGGTCGCCCCGGCGTCACTCCCATGCGCTGATGCGACGGCGCGTGCGCCACGCCAACGCCGAATTGAAAGCGGCCGCCGGACACCTCGTGCAGGTAGGCGGCGCTATTCGCGAATTCCTCGGCGGTCGCGGCATAGATCGGCGCTATCGCGGTGGCGAACGGGATACGCTCGGTGGCGAATGCCAGGCCTAGGCATTGCGACATGTTGCTGTATTGGCTCGACACTGAGATACCGGCAAAACCGCGCCGCTCGATCTCGCGCGCCAAATCGAGTGTCGCGCGCCGCCGCCCCGGTGCGGCGACCAGGTTCAGCGCCGGCAATGCGTCCGGCATGCGCTAGACCCACTGCGGCAGAATGGGTTTGAACGCGTGTGCATCCATCTCGGCCGTCCCCGCTCTCGGTTCGGCAGCATCTTGAACGATGCGCCGGGCCGCCGTCGAGCGATTAGCGGAGACTCCTTAGAACCCGTCCCATAGCTCACGGATTTGGCGGCGCTGCTCGGCGTCGGGCAGCTGGCCGAAACCCGCGGTGATGTTGTCGGTCATGTGTGCGGGATTGCGGGTTGCCGGGATCACGCAGGTCACCGCGGGCTCGGCGATGATGTATTTGAGCAATAACTGGGCCCAGCTTGTGCAATCAAAATCCCTCGCCCATTCCGGCAGGGGCTTGCCGCTGACCCGGCGCACGATCCCGCCCTGGCCGAGTGGCTGATTGACGATCACCGCCACGCCGCGCGCCGCCGCGACGGGAAATAACTCACGCTCGGCCGCTCGCTGGCTCAACGAATAGCCGCATTGGACAAAATCGATGCCGGGCTCGGTTTCGAGGATGTGCGCCAGCTCGGCCAAGGCGCGGTTTGTGTAATGCGTGATGCCGATATAGCGGATCTTCCCCTCCGCCTTCATCCGGCGCAAGGTTGAAAGATGGATGCGCCAGTCGACGAGATTATGGATCTGCATCAAATCGATGATGTCGCTGCGCAACAGGCTGGCCGAACGCCGCATCCGGGTAATGCCGGCGTCGCGCCCCGAAATCCAAACCTTGGTCGCGAGAAAGGCGTGCCGCCGCGCCCCCAGATCGTCAAGGAGATCACCGGTAACACCCTCCGCCCGGCCGTACATTGGCGAGCTGTCGATCATTCTGGCGCCGGCATCGAGTAGCCGACGCACAACCTCGCGCAACGGCCGGCGGGCATTTCCATCGGCGCCGACATCAAAGACCGGCCAAGTGCCGAGGCCGATGACCGGCATCTCTTCGCCGGTCGACGGGATTGGGCGCGACAACATCGGCGTCTCGGGCATCGACACGCTCTCCTTAACCGGATTTTCGGCGCTCTTGCCGCATCCGTGTGGGTCCAGCACTATCGCATCCGAGAGCCCGAAAACAGGGGCGACGGTCTTACTTCAGGACGTTGCTCAACCGAGGAGGGAATGTGACGCAAACCCGTGCCGCCGATGATTTCGAAATGATTTACCAGCGGCTCAATGAGTTGCGTCGCCAGACCGATGCATCGGCGCCAGCCGAAGGCGATCAGACGGTCCGCGCCGAGGCGCCGGTGAGCGATCGCGAGCGCAGGGCGAGAGACCGCCGCGAAGGCCTGCCGCCACCCTGGATCCCGACCATCTTTATCAAAAAGCCGACCAATATCGAGATCGCCTGCCGCTTCTGGCACACCCGCGCCGGATGGTGACGCGCGCACCCTAATTCCCCAAGGGAACGCCGAAACACCTCAATCCAGGCTGTTGCGGGCTTCGCGGATCGCGCGCCACAGGCGTTCGGGGGTGGCGGGCATTTCGACATGGCGGATGCCGAGCGGCGACAGCGCATCGACCAGCGCGTTGGCGACCGCTGGCATCGCACCGACCGCTCCGGCTTCGCCCGCCCCCTTAACGCCAAGCGGATTGGTTTTGGTCGGCACCGGATTGTTGTCCATGTCGAATCCGCAGAGATCCGACGCGCGCGGCATCGCGTAATCCATAAACGAACCGGTCAGCATCTGGCCGCTCGCTGAGTCAAAGCGGATGTCCTCCATCAACAGCTGCCCGATGCCTTGCACCACGCCGCCGGAGATTTGCCCGTGAAGCAATAACGGGTTCATTACCGTGCCGACATCGTCGACGACGCTGTAGCGCAGGATCTCGACCTCTCCCGTGTCGGGATCGATCTCCAATTCGCAGATATGGCTGCCGTTGGGGAAATTTTGCTGTTTTGGGGTAAACGCGGCAGCCGCGATCAGTCCCGGCTCGATATCGTCGGGCAGGCTCGACGGGTTGAACGACTCGACCGCGACATCGGCGATCGTCAACGCGCGATTGACCCGCGGTGCGGTAAAGAGACCGTCCTCGAATTTGACCTCGCCCGCCTCGGCGCTGAGCAGATGCGCGGCAACGGCCTTGGCCTTGGTCACGATCTTTTCGGTCGCGAGATAGACGGCAGACCCGCCGAGTGCCGCCGAGCGCGAGCCGCCGGTGCCTTCGCCGTTCGCGACCTTGTCGGTATCGCCCTGGACGTAGTGGACATTCTCGGGGTCGATGCCGAGCCGATCGCACAGCAATTGCTTGTAGACCGTCTCGTGACCTTGGCCCTGGGTAATTGAGCCCGACACCAGGGTGACGGTGCCGCTGCGGTCGAACCGTACCTCGGCCGCCTCAAAGCCGCCGGCCGCGGCGCGCTCGATCGTGTTCGAAATGCCGAGCCCGCGCAGCCTCCCGCGCGCCCGCGCCTCGGCGCGGCGGCGCTCGAACCCGTCGGCGCCCGCCAGCCGCAACGCCATGTCCAGATTCTTGGCGAACTCGCCGCAATCATACGTAAAGGTTAGTCCCGATTTGAACGGCATCGCCTCGGGTGGGATCATGTTGCGGCGGCGCAATTCGACCGGGTCGATGCCGAGTTCGTCGGCGGCATCATCGACCATACGCTCGATGACATAGGCGAATTCGGGCCGACCGTTGCCGCGATAGGGCCGCACCGGGTTGGTGTTGGTATAAACCGCGGTGACTTCGGCGCGCACCGCCGGCGTGCGATAAACCCCGGCGAGGGTGCCGAGATTGGCGACAAAGGCGTTCGAGCCGACCTGCGGATAGGCGCCCACCGCCGAGATCGTGCGCACTCGAAAACCGAGGAAATGGCCGTCGGCATCGAGCGCCAATTCGGCGTCGCTGACATTGTCGCGCGCCTGCGCGTCGCCGAGAAATGCCTCCGAGCGGGTGCTGGTCCATTTGACCGGCCGGCCGACAATTTTCGAGGCGAGCAAGACCAGCGGCACCTCGTTGTAGATCGCCGATTTCATGCCAAAGCTGCCGCCGATATCGCCAGCGACGACCCGGACATGGCTTTCCGGCACTTTCATGACCTGAGTTGCCAGCTCGGCGCGGTAGGAGTGGATGCGCTGCAAGGTCGTGTAGATCGTGTATTGGTCGGCGGCCGGGTTGTAGTCGCCGATCGCACCGCGGGGCTCCATCGCCGCCGCCGTCACCCGGTTGACGACGAGGCGGCGGCGGACGACATGCGCGGCACCGGCGATTGCCGCTTCGGTTTTTGCGGCATCGCCCTCGGTGTGAAAGAACGCCACATTGGCGGGCGCTTCTTCCCAAACCAGCGGCGCGTCGGGTTCGACGGCGCCCGCGGTCGAGACGATGGCGGGCAGCGGTTCGTAATCGACGGCGATCAGTTCGGCGGCGTCCTCGGCCTGATGCCGGGTCTCGGCGACGACAAAGGCGACGTAATCCCCGACCCAGCGCACTCGGTCCTTGACCAATGCCGGGAAACGCGGCCGAAACGCCGGCGCGCCGTCGCGCAAGCGCAACCCGCGCGGCACCGGTAGATCGCCCCAGCCCGAGGCTTCCCAATCGGCGCCGGTCAATACTGCCAGCACCCCAAGTGCTGTCTTCGCGGCACTGGTATCGATCGACCGGATGCGGGCATGCGCGTAGGGCGAGCGCAGCACATAACCGAACGCCATGCGCGGCAATACCATGTCATCGACATAGCGGCCGCCGCCGCGCAGCAGCCGCGGATCCTCGAACCGCGGCACCGCCTGCCCCAACGCAAATTCACCCATGACCAGCACCCCCGGGAATGACTGTCACCGCCTTGAAGTCGCCGGCGATCCCGGCGGCACTTTGTAAAGCGATGCTTGAGCCATGAGTGCATGATACCAATTTGCCCCGGTGATACGAACATTCCGCGGTAGGCCGCTGAGAAACTATTACGAGAGCGGCGATGCGAGCGGTTTGAGCGTGCCGAATGCCGCGAGAGCTGATAGGGGGCGATGCCGGCATTGTTGAAGGCGCGGTCGAGCCTGCCAAAGGCGACGATCGTGTCATCGAGCATCGTCTTGACGTCCCGGTCGCGGGTGACGTCGCCGGTCAAGGTGATCGCCTGGGCCGCTATGAACAACAGCCGCCGCGCCGCCAGCGGCTCGCCCGGCCACTTGCTAATCGAGCATTAGATCGTCCCGATCCGGTCCGTAAAGTCGAAACGATATCGGCTTAGCCACGTCTGAGTCTTCGCCATGAAAAGGATTGGGTGCCGCGCCGCCGCTGATCTGGTCTGATTACAGTGCGTTGTTGTTCGTGAAGACTTACTCGGTCCGAGTCGGAATTTGCCCAGCATTGAGCCCTTGCGGGGAGCTTATGCCCGTGCGCGGTGTTCAGAATAGGACGGCCATTGTCGATCGGCCATGGCAGAGCAACAACGGAGTAGGGATATGGCATCCAACGAGAACCGAAGCAGCGACCATCGCGGCTCGGTCCGCGATCCGGAGCATGACGGAGAGAACCGTGAGGCCGGGCGCACCAAGGGCACAACCCCGGGCTCGGAAGAGCGGGCCCGTGAGCATGGCCATGAGCCGGCAGCCGGCAGTCATTCGCGTAGCCACGGCGACGACGACCGCTCGCGTAGCCATAGTCAGTCGCACGGTGGCGGGCAATCGCACAGTGGCGGGCAATCGCACAGTGGCGGCCAGTCGCACAGTGGCGGCCAGTCGCACAGTGGCGGCCAGTCGCACAGTGGCGGCCAGTCGCACAGCGGCGGCCAGTCGCACAGCGGCGGCCAATCGCACAGCGGCGGCCAATCGCACAGCGGCGGCCAGTCGCACGGTGGAGGCCAGTCGCACGGTGGAGGCCAGTCTCACGGCGGGAGCCGGAACGAACGTGAGGCGCAGCGCGAGGAGGAGCAAAGCCTCAAGGAACGCGAATACCGCGACGCCCAGGGCAACGTCCACCACCACACCCGGACCTACATGGAGGACCATGAGGGCGAGGAGCGCGGCCAAGGCGAGCGTGGGCGTGACGAGCGCGGATCGGGAGGTCGCGGCCGCGAATAAGGTAAAAGCTTAGCCCGCCGCGGTCTCTCCAGCCGACAGCCGCGGCACGGCGCAAGTCCCATCGGCGCATGCCGCATTCTTCCGCAGCAGCACTGGACAGATGCCACGGCTTAGGCTCGGGCGATTCGAGCGTGGCGGCCATTACCGACATCCACCTCGGTGAAGAGTTGGATGGGGTCGTTGCGTTGCCGCTGGTCGGCTGGACATCGGCGGACCCGGCGCATTCGCTGATCTATGTTGATACCAGAGCCGGCCGGATCGCGGCAGCTATTCGAGGGTTTGCACCGCGCGAATGGCGGTTTTGCCGGGGTGGAATAGTTTACCTTACGAGTGTCGCCATCCCCGTCGCGATGGGGCGACGCATGGCGCTCAATCGCTTGGTCGAACGACCTTGGCCTGCTCGTGATTGACAAGGAGCGGCGCTTTGTGCTCGCCACAAACGCGATGCGAGAACTTGGCCATAACGCCAAGCCGTTCGAGTCCCTTCCCGCAAGCGGCGGCGGTCATGTAGCATTATCCCTTGAGCATCTGTGCGAGGGAGATCGCCCATGTCCGAAGCCTATCCGCTGACCGAAGCCGATCCGGCGAAGCTCGGCTTTGCCGCCAAGCCGCTGCAACATCTCGACGCACTGATCCGCGAGCACATCGAGGAGGGCCGCTATCCGGGCGCGCAGATCGCGCTGGCGCGCCATGGACAGTTGGCATTGTTCCGCAGCTATGGCGACGCTCGGACCGAGCCAAGCCGTCAGCCGGCGAGCGGCGAGACCCTGTTCCTGCTGTTCAGCCAGACAAAAGTGCTGACGAGTGCGGCGGTGTGGACCTTGATCGAGGAGGGCAAGCTCTCGTTCATGGACCGGATTGCCGATCACCTCCCCGAGTTTGCGCAGCGCGGCAAGGGCGAGATCACCCTGCATCAGGTGATGACGCATCAGGGCGGCTTTCCGTCGGGCGACGTCACCCGCGAGACCTGGACCGATCACACCCGGATGCGGGCGGAAGTCTGCGATTTCTCGCTCGACTGGACGCCGGGGACGCGGCTGCAATACCACCCGCGCGCGGCGCATTTGACCCAGGCGATGGTGATCGAGGCGGTGACCGGCAAAGATTACCGCGATGTGATCCGTGACAATGTCCTGGCGCCGCTCGGGCTCGCGCATGACATCTTTATCGGCGTGCCGGCATCCGAGCAAGGCCGCTGCGCCGATACCTACGCCGCCGAGGCGCGCGACAACTCGGCCGAATTCAAGGCCGCCGGAATGCCGAGCGGCGGCGGCTATGCGACGGCGCGCGGCATGGCGGCGTTCTACCAGATGCTTCTCGGCGGCGGCCGGCTCGGCGATGTCCGGCTATTGTCGCCGCGGCTCGTCAGCTATGTCAGCCGCAGCCACACCGGTGAGCGTGGTGACGACGCGATGGGCGGCATCCCAATGCATCGCGGGCTCGGGCCGCATGTCCGCGGCGACAGCGACCGCATCCGCGGGCTCGGCACGATCGCCGCACCACAGACCTTTGGTCATGGCGGCGCCGGCACCTCCTACTCCTGGGCCGACCCGACCAGTGGCGCATCGTTCACCTATCTCACCAACTTCGTGCAGCCCGATCCATGGCATTCGGCTCGCCTCGACCGGATCGCCAATCTCGCCCACGCCGCGATCGACTGATATGCGGTACACTCGTTTCGTCGTTCCCGCGAAAGCGGAAACCCAGAGCCCGGACGCTCCGGCGGCTGCGCTGGATCCCCGCTTGCGCGGGGAGGACGAAAAAAGTCGCTTCGACGGTTAGGACCCGGGCACAACATGGCGCCGCGGGTCGATCCCGTTAGCTCCGATGAGGCGTTGCTGGCGCGGGCCGACGTCGTTGTTATCGGCGGCGGCATTATCGGCGCCAGCACCGCGCTGTTCTTGGCGGAAAAAGGCGTATCGGTTGCCCTGTGCGAAAAGGGACACATCGCTGGCGAGCAGTCGAGCCGCAATTGGGGCTGGTGCCGCAAGATGGGGCGCGACCCGCGCGAGTTGCCGCTGATCATCGAGAGCCTGCGGCTGTGGCAGGGCATGAATGAGCGGGTCGAGGCCGAAACCGGCTTTCGTCAGTCGGGCATCATGTATTTGGCCGAGACCCCAGCCGAATTGGGCGAGCTCGAAACCTGGCTCGAGCACGCGCGGCAGTATCAGCTCGATACGCGCCTCCTAACCCGCGCCGAGGCGGCCGAGTTAATGCCGGGGTTGACCGGAAATTGGGTCGGCGGCCTCTTTACGCCAAGCGACGGCAAGGCCGAGCCGCAACGGGCCGCGCCCGCGATCGCCGAGGCGGCGCGGCGCAAGGGGGCCGCAATCCTGACCCAGTGTGCGGTGCGCGGCGTCGAGACCGCGGGCGGGCGGATCGCCGCTGTCGTCACCGAGAAGGGCCGCATCGCCTGCAATCAGGTCGTGCTTGCCGGCGGCGCCTGGTCGAGGCTGTTTTGCGGCAATCTCGGCATCGACCTGCCGCAGCTCAAAGTGCTGGCCTCGGTCATGCGCACCGAGCCCCTATCCGGCGGCCCGGAAATCTCGGCGTCTGGCGGATTGTTTGGCATTCGCAAGCGGATGGATGGCGGCTACACCGTCGCGACGTTGGGCGTACGCACGATCGACCTCGTCCCCGACAATTTCAGGCTATTTTTACCCTATTTGCCCGCAGCCCGGCTGCATTGGAAAAGGCTGCGGTTTCGGATTGGGCAACGCTTTGTCGAGGAGTGGCGGACCAAGCGGCGCTGGGGCCTCGACGAGCCGACGCCCTTCGAGGCAGTGCGCACGCTCGACCCCGAACCCGATCCCTATGTTCTCGATCGCGCGCAGAATGCGGTGATCCAGGCGTTCCCACAGTTCCGTGGGGTGGCGATCGCGGAACGCTGGGGCGGCATGATCGATGTGATGCCCGACGCAATCCCGGTGATCTCGCCGGTCGACAGCGTGCCAGGCTTATTTATCGCGACCGGTTTTTCGGGCCACGGTTTCGGGATCGGCCCCGGTGCCGGCAAGCTCGTCGCCGACATGGTCGCGGGCGATCCGACCCTGGTCGATCCCGCACCATTTCGGCTGACCCGCTTTACCGACGGCTCGAACCCGCAGCCGCACCCGCTGGCAAGCTAGCTGAACGCTGCCCCGGCGAAACTCTTGCAGCCCTCAGCAGACGGAAGTGTGGCGGATGGGCCAGCGGCGGGTACAGAACTCGCCATTACCGGACCTGAACGACTGCCGCTTAGCTGCCGAGGATCGTTCCTTCGGGGATCTCGGCCTCCGTCGAGGCGATCTTGGGGCCATCGTCGAGGCGAACCCGCGACACCTCGACATAACCGCCTTGCGCCAGGATACGCAGACCTGCGGGGCCGGCTGAGACCACCTCGCCGATTTTTTTGCCGCGCACCGCGCCAAAGGTCGCGGCGGTGATCTTTTTGGCGTCGAACAGGTAAAGCTTCTTTTCGCCGTACATGGTCCAGGCGCCGGGCGCCGGGTTGCAGCCGCGGATCAGATCATAGACGAAGTCGACATGGTGGGCCCAAGTGATGCGGCTTTCGGCTTCGCGCACCCAGCCTTCGTAGGTCGCCTCGCTCTCGTCTTGGGTCGTCTCAGTCGCGCGGCCTGAAACTACGAGATCGGCGGCCTCGACCAATGCCTGAATGCCGAGCGGGAAGATCTTGTCGAAATAGAGCGAGCCGGCGGTGTCGTCGGGGCCGATCGGCACCCGCTTTTGCAGAACGACCGGGCCTTCGTCGAGACCCGGGGTCGGCCGGAAGATCGACAACCCGGTCTCACTGCGGCCGCGGATGAGCGCCCACGGGATCGAGGACGGCCCGCGATGCAATGGCAGCAGGGATGGGTGAAACTGGATCATCCCATGCTTGGGGATGGCGCAGAATTCGGGCGGCGCGAACAGCAGGACATAGGCCATGACGCCGATGTCAGCGTTGAGCTCGGCGAGTGCGGTCTTGGCTTCGTCCGAGGAATACCGCGGAAAGCGGTAGACCGGCAATTTGCGTTCTTCGGCCGCGCTTACCAGCGGGTCAGGCCGGGCCCCGGGTCGGTCGGGGGCGGCGAATACGCCCGCCACCTCGTCGCCGCGCGCGATAAAGGCGTCGAGTGCTGCCTTGCCAAAAGCCTGCTGGCCGACAATGACGATGCGCATTTCACTCCCTCCGATCGTGGTCCTGTGGGCAACAAGGTTCCACGCTTGGCCGCCCGGCGGCAAGCCTGCAGCGTCGGCGAAACCCTCTCCCTAGCGCCAATCTCGTTGTTCCGGGGCACGACACAATCAAGCGGGGCCGCTGACCCCAGCTTCGGCAAAGGTGGCCATGCCGTTGTGACAGGCCGCCGCGGCTTTGAGCAAGGCGAAGGCAAGCGTCGCCCCCGAAGCCTCGCCGAGCCGCATGCCGAGATCGAGCAGCGGCCGCTTGCTCAAGCGCTCGAGCAGAACGCGATGTCCCGGCTCGGCCGAGACATGCGCGACGATGCAGTGATCGAGCGATCTCGGATCGGCGGCGAACAACACCGCCGCGGCGGCGGTCGCGGCGTAGCCGTCAAGCACCACCGGTACCCGGCCGAGCCGTGCCGCCATAACCGCACCCGCGATTGCCGCCAGTTCAAGCCCACCAAGCCGTCGCAGCAGCTCGAATGAATCACTTGCCAGGGGACGGTGCAGCGCGACCGCTTCGGCGACCACTCTGCGCTTATGATCGAGCATTTCGCCGAGAACGCCGGTCCCGGGACCGGTCCATAGCGCCGCGTCGCCGCCGAATAGCGCTGCGCATAACGCCGCCGCCGAGGTGGTGTTGCCGATCCCCATCTCGCCGACGGCTAGAACATCGATGCCGGGTTCGACCGACATCATGCCGTAGGCCATCGCTTTGGCGCATTCCTCCTCGCTCATCGCCGGCTCCGCGACTATGTCGCCGGTCGGCTGATCGAGGTTCATCTCATAGACGCGGAGGTCGGCGTCGACGATTCGGCACAATTGGTTCACCGCAGCCCCACCGGCGATGAAGTTCTGCACCATTTGCGCGGTGACCGCGGCGGGATAAGCCGAAACGCCGCGGGCTGTGACGCCGTGATTGCCGGCGAAGACCACGGTGCGCGGATGCTCGACTCGCGGCGGATGACGCGCCTGCCATGTCGCCAGCCAAATCGCCAACTCTTCGAGTCGCCCCAGCGATCCTGCGGGTTTTGTCAATTGCGCCTGGCGCGCGGCGGCAGCCGATCCAGCTTCGAGATCGGGTCCGGGAAGCTGCGCTAACAGGGCGCGCATCTCGTCCAGTGTTGCGGTCGGTTCATCCACGACGCTGTGCTCCGTTGTGTCGCGATCCTGTCCCAATGATGTCCCAAGCCCAAGCAGGAAAACCCCGTCCGCAGCCGGTCGGCGTCAGGTATCCTCGCAGCGATGACTCCCTCGGAAGAAAAGACCCCGAGGCGGCCGGGCTATGCCGCCAGCTTCTCCGCCGCGGTTGGATTCTTCACCCGTATCCCGATGGCACGACCGGTTGCAACCGATTGGGCGCTTGCCGACGCCGCTTGGGCCTTCCCGCTGGTCGGAGCGGGGATCGGGGCGGTCGCGGCTTTGGCCTTCTTCGCCGCCCAGTTAGCCAGATTAGGTGATCGGCCTTCCGCGTTATTGGCGGCGCTGGCCGGGATATTTCTCACCGGAGCATTGCACGAGGACGGGCTTGCCGATTGCGCCGACGGGATCTTCGGCGGCGGCGACCGCGAGCGCCGGCTTGCGATCATGCGCGACAGCCGGCATGGAACATACGCGGTCTTGGCCTTGGTGCTTAGCGTAGGGTTGCGCGCCGCGGCCCTGGCACAGATCGGCGAGGTGGTTTTCGCCGGGTTGGCGTTGGTAGCGGCGCATGCGGTGTCGCGCGCCTTGCTGCCGGCAGCAATGTCGGTGCTCGCACCGGCGCGGCGGGACGGTCTCGGTGTCGAGGCAGGCCGGCCGCCCCTGGCCGGGACCATCGCCGGACTGCTGATTGGGGCGGCAATCGGCGCGATGGCGCTGGGGCCGCTGCACGGCGTCATCGCGATCGGCGTCGCCGCTGCTGCCGTAGCCGCGACTGCTGCTATCGTGCAGCGCCGCATTGCGGGCTACACCGGCGACGTGCTCGGCGCGTTTCAGCAGATCGCCGAGATCGCCATCCTGCTCACCGCGGCCGCTTTGCGGTGACGAGTCTCCGATCGCTATCATAGGCGGCCACCCATAGCCAATCACACTGGCGTCGTTTACCCGCGGCTCGGCATCTTCGGGAAGCTCTTGATATCGCCTTCGAGCTTTACCCACGGCTGTGCGCTGTCGCAATAGATCTGCATCGCCGGCTTGACCCAGCTGGGATCGGCAAGCGTGCCTGCCGGAATCATAATCACATCCGGCATAAGCTCGGCCTCGCTTGCGATTGGCGAGGAGCAATTCGGGCTAAAACGGCGGTATGTCGCTTTGCCGGTGTCGCCCCGGCCCTCATATGTCTGGAACGGGCCCTGGACGGTTATCGCGGGCTTTGGCACCGCCACCACCACGTTAAACGCGCTTCCCGAGGCCTTCTGGCAAGTTGTGCAATGGCACACGCCCGTAAAGATCGGCTCGGCCTCACCGGAATAGTGCACCTGGCCACAAAGGCATCCACCTTCGATTTTCATTATGCCTCTCCCGCCCTTGCTGAATTGCGGCGCTTGCCGCCGGGGCGATCCTAGCCGCGAGTGCGCCGCCAATCGAGATCAAACCGCGAGACGCCACAGCACGGGATGTGCTAGCGTCGCTTTTGCGATGCGACAGGGAAGTCCGGTGTAACGCCGGCGCTGCCCCCGCAACTGTAAGCGGCGAGTTCGCGGCAAAGACCACTGGCCGGGAATTTCCGGCTGGGAAGGCGCCGCGCGCGACGACCCCGAGCCAGGAGACCTCCGCATCGCGCGAACTGGGACAATTCCTCGGGCGGAGGAGGAACCACGAATGCCGATTGATTATGGGCGCGCCGAGCGGCCGCTTCTTTCTCCCTTGACCTTGGTGCTGGGCGGCGGCGCTCGGGCAAGAGCCGCTATGCCGAGCGATTGATCGAGGCGGCAGCCGATGGCGGCACTTATTGCGCCACCGCGGAGGCCGGTGACGCCGAGATGATGGCGCGCATCGCCGCGCACAAGGCGCGGCGCGGGCCATTCTGGCACACGGTCGAAGAGCCGCTGGCCCTCGCCGTGGTGATCGCTGCCGAAGCGCAAAGCGGACATCCGTTACTGATCGACTGCCTGACGCTGTGGCTCTCCAATGTGATGCTTGCCGGGCGTTCGATCGAAGAAGAGACTGCTTCGCTCTGCGCCGCGTTGCGGTTGGCCCCGGGCCCGGTGGTGCTGGTCGCCAACGAAGTCGGCATGGGCCTCGTGCCGGAGACGCCCCTAGGCCGCCGCTTCCGCGACGCTGCCGGGCGGCTCAATCAAGAAGTCGCGGCGCTCGCCGATCGCGTCGTGTTTGTCGCCGCCGGCTTGCCGCTTGTTCTGAAGGGGGCCTGAGCCATGCGGCGCATCCCGGCGACGATCGTCACCGGCTTTCTCGGCGCCGGCAAGACGAGCCTTGTGCGCCATCTGCTGGCGCAGGCTGACGGGCGGCGGCTCGCGGTCATCGTCAATGAATTCGGCGAACTCGGCATCGACCGCGAATTGCTGCTCGGCTGCGGCGACGAGACTTGCGGCGAGGACGACATCGTCGAGTTGGCCAATGGCTGCTTGTGCTGCACCGTGGCCGACGATTTTCTGCCGACCCTGACCCGGCTGCTCGAGCGCCCAGCGCCACCCGAGCACATCCTGATCGAGACCTCGGGCCTGGCATTGCCAAAGCCTTTGGTGCAGGCCTTCGCCTGGCCGGAGATCCGCACCTGCACGACCGTCGACGGCGTATTGACGGTGATCGATGCCGCGGCGCTCGCCGCCGGCCGCTTCGCCGACGATCCCGCGGCAATGGCGCGCCAGCGCGCCGCCGACCCGGCGCTCGTCCACGACAACCCGCTCGAAGAGGTATTTGGCGATCAACTCGCCTGCGCCGACCTGGTGATTCTGAACAAGACTGACCTGATCGGCGACGAGACCCTTACAACGCTGCGCCGGGATATCGAAAAAAGATTGCGGCCGGGGGTGAAACTGCTCGCCGCCCGCGATGCTCAAGTGCCGCCCGACGTGGCGCTCGGCCTTGCCGCCGCGGCCGAAGACGACCTCGCTCCGCGGCCATCTCTGCACGACGCGGCCGAGGCGCACGACCACGACGATTTCGAGAGCTTTGTCACTGACGCTTGGGCCGGTAGCCGATGGCGCCATGTTCCTCGCGCGCCTGCGGGGAGTGGTTTCCGCGCACGACGTACTCCGGATAAAGGGCTTTGTCGATGTCCCCGGCCGCGACTGGCGCGCAGGTCATCCAGGCCGTTGGCGACCGCGTGCAACGCTATTTCGACCGACCGTGGCGGAAGGGCGAGGAGCGCTCGACCCGGCTCGTCGTGATCGGCCAAAAAGGGCTCGACCGCGCCGCCATCGCCGCAGCGCTGAGCGGCTGATGCACCTGCTCGCAACGATTCCCGGAACGATCGCCGACGGTTCGGCGGCGGTCGATCTCGCCCAGACGCCGGGCGAGATCGTCGTTCTGTCGAGCGCCGACACCGAACTCGCCATGCTGGCGGCGGCGCAAAGCCGGCGGCGCGCTGAGGATCCGCCGACGCCGCGGCTGCGGCTGGCACCGATTTTGCGGCTCGGTCACAATTTCTCGGTCGACCTTTACATGGCGACCGTCGCTGCGGCGCGACTGGTCGTCGCCCGAATTCTCGGCGGCTCGGCCTACTGGCCGTACGGCGTCGAGCGGCTCGTCGAAACCTGCCATGAGCACGGGATTCCGCTGGCGCTGTTGCCTGGCGACGACAAACCCGACCCCGAATTGGCCGAGCTGTCGACTGTCGCCCCTGCGCAACTGCAGCGGCTGTGGCGCTATCTTGCCGAGGGCGGGCCGGCCAACGCCGACAATTTCCTGCGCTATGCCGCCTCGCTTATCGGCCATGAGATGTCGTGGGCCGAGCCCGCGCCGCTGTTGCGCGCCGGGCTTTACTGGCCGGATAAGGCCCTGCCCAGCCTCGCCGAGATCACCGCCATGTGGAGTGGCGGGCTTGCCTCCGCAGAAACGATCGGCGGCATCGTCCCGTGATCTTTTACCGGGCGCTCGTGCAGTCGGGGAACACCGCGCCGGTCGACGCGCTGGTGTGGGCGCTGACGGCCCGTCGGCTGCGGCCATTGCCGATTTTTGTGCACAGCCTCAAGGACGGCGAGGCGGCGGTCGTTATTGGAGCGGGTGTTCGCCGAGGCGGCGCCCGCCGTGATCCTCAACGCACCGGGTTTTCGGTGCGGCGCCGGATCGGCGACCGACCCGCTCGCGATGGCGGACTGCCCGGTGCTGCAGGTGGTCTTTGCCGGCAGCGACGAGGAGAGCTGGCGCGGCGGAACCAGGGGCTCGGCCCGCGCGATCTGGCGATGAATGTGGCCTTGCCGGAGATCGACGGCCGCATCTTGTCGCGCGCGGTGTCGTTCAAGGCGCCGCTCGGCCGCGACCCCGAGACCGAGGCCGATCTTGTCGGCTATCGTCCGGTCGCCGACCGCATCGCCTTTGTCGCCGATCTCGCGCGCAATTGGGCGCGGCTGCGGGAAAAGCCGCCGGCCGAACGGCGGGTCGCGCTCATCCTCGCCAATTACCCGAACCGCGACGGCCGCATCGGCAACGGCGTCGGGCTCGACACGCCGGCCTCGGCGATCGCGATCCTTAGGGCGCTGGCGACCGCCGGCTATCCGATCGGCGACATGCCCGAAGACGGGCGAGCGCTGATCGAGCGCCTGCTCGCCGGCCCGACCAACGCCGACCCCGGCGCCCCGGCCGAGGAAACGCTCTCGCTCGCCGACTATTCAGCGTTCTTCGCAACTCTTTCGCCTGCTGTGCAGCAGCCATTTGCCACGCGCTGGGGGCCGGCCGAGCGCGACCCGTTCTTTCGCCCGGGGCGGCTCGATTGCGGGCGTTTCGCCATCCCGGGCTTTCGGGCCGGCAATATCGCGGTGCTGATCCAGCCGGCGCGCGGCTACAACATCGACCCGAAAGCGACCTACCACGACCCGGCGTTGGTGCCGCCGCACGGCTATCTCGCTGCCTATGCCTGGCTGGCGCGATGAGTTTCGCGCCGACGCGGTCATCCATCTCGGCAAGCACGGCACCCTCGAATGGCTGCCGGGCAAGGCGTTGGCGCTGTCGGCCGAATGCTTTCCCGAGGCGGTGCTCCCGCCGTTGCCGCATCTCTACCCGTTCATCGTCAACGATCCGGGCGAAGGCACCCAGGCCAAGCGCCGCGCCCAGGCGGTGATCATCGATCATCTGACCCCGCCTCTGACCCGCGCCGGCAGCTATGGCCTGTCGGCCGAGCTCGAGCGTCTGATCGACGAATATTACGAAGCGGCGCAGGGCGATCCGCGCCGCGTCGGACCGCTCGCCGCAGCGATCCTGGAACAGGCGCGCGCCGCCGGGCTCGACGGCGATTGCGGCATTTCGCAAGGCGAGAAAACGGCGACGGCATTGCGTAAGCTCGACGGGTTTCTTTGCGAGCTGAAGGAATTGCAAATCCGCGACGGGCTGCATGTCTTCGGGCAAAGCCCGATGGCGAGCGGCTCGATCAATTGCTGGCCGCCTTTGCCCGCCCGACCGCGCGGCGCACGCCCGGAGGATGCCTCGCTGCTGCGCGCTCTCGCCGCCGATCTCGGTCTCGGCGCCGACCCGCTGACGCTCGATCCCGCCGAACCCTGGACCGGGCCGCGCCCCTCCGTTCTCGCGGGAGAGGACCCGTGGCGGACCGCCGGCGACACGGTCGAGCGGATGGAAGCGTTGGCGCTGCGGCTCGTCGCCGGCGAGATGCCGACGAAACCCGACTGGCAGCAGACACGCGCGGTGCTTGACTGGATCGAGTGCCGTTTGCGGCCGGCGGTCGCGGGCTGCGGCGCCGCTGAGATCGCCGGATTGCTGGCCGGTCTCGATGGCCGGTTCGTGCCGCCCGGCCCGTCCGGCGCACCGAGCCGCGGCCGGCCCGAGGTCTTGCCGACCGGGCGCAATTTCTTCTCGATCGACACCCGCGCGGTGCCGACCGAGGCGGCTTGGCAGCTCGGCTGGAAATCGGCGGCGATGCTGGTCGAGCGCCATGCCCAGGAATACGGCGTCTATCCCGAGCGAGTGGCGCTCTCGGCCTGGGGCACCGCCAACATGCGCACCGGCGGCGACGACATCGCTCAGGCGTTGGCGCTGATGGGCGTGCGCCCAGTATGGGAGCGGGCGAGCGGCCGCGTCGACCGGGTTCGAGATCCTGCCGGCTTCGGTGCTCGACCGGCCGCGGGTCGATGTCACACTGCGGGTCTCGGGGTTTTTCCGCGATGCGTTTCCCGGGCCTCATCGACCTCGTCGATTCGCGCGGCGCGCGCAGTCGCCGCGCTCGACGAGCCGCCCGCGGTCAACCCGCTCGCCGCACGCTTCGCCGCCGATCGACGCGCGCTCGAAGCGCGCGGCGTCAAGCCGGACGAAGCAGCTCGCCGCGCCGGCTATCGCGTCTTCGGCTCGAAGCCTGGCGCTTACGGGGCCGGATTGCAGACTCTGATCGACGAGCGGATCTGGGATGACGAGGCCGACCTCGCCGACGCCTGGCTCGGCTGGAGCGGCTATGCCTATGGCGCCGGCGCCGAGGGCCGAGCCGAACGGGCGATGCTCGAACAGCGGCTCGCCGCTGCCGATGCAGTGCTGCACAACCAGGACAATCGCGAGCACGATCTGCTCGACAGCGACGACTATTACCAGTTCGAAGGCGGCCTGGCGCTGGTCGTGCGGCAGCTTTCGGGCCGGGGGCCGGCGGTCTGGCACAACGACCATTCGCGGCCCGAAAGGCCGCGCATCCGCAGCTTGCGCGAGGAGATTGGCCGCGTCGTGCGCGGCCGCGCGGCAAACCCGCGCTGGATCGCCGGGGTGATGCGCCACGGCTACAAGGGCGCGGCCGAGATCGCCGCGACGGTCGACTATCTGTTCGCCTTCGCCGCCACGGCGCGCATTGTCGACGACGCGCATTTCGAGGCGCTTTACGAGGCCTATCTCGGCGACGACGCGGTGCGCAGCTTTATGGCCGAGCACAACCCGGCCGCACTCGCCGAAACAAGCCGGAGGTTTCGCGAGGCGATCGATCGCGGATTGTGGCGACCGCGCCGCAACAGCGCCCGCGAGGCGCTGATGCAAGGGAGCGACCGGTGAGCGACCTCATCGAAACCGAGGAGGAGATCAACCGGCGCCACAACGAAAAAGCGGCGCGGCGCAAGGCGGCGCGCGACCGAATGCTGGCGACCAAGACCGAAGAGCGCGGGCTGCTGATCGTCCACACCGGCAAGGGCAAAGGCAAATCGACCGCCGGCTTCGGCATGGTGTTGCGCTGTCTCGGCCACGGCATGCGCGTCGGCATCGTCCAGTTCGTCAAAGGCGTGTGGAGTACCGGCGAACGGGCGGCGCTCGAACGCTTTCGCGATCTCGTGACCTGCCGGGCGATGGGCGAGGGCTTTACCTGGGATACCCAGGACCGCGCCCGCGATATCGCCGCAGCACGCGGGCGTGGGAGGCGGCGAAGGCGATGATCGCCGACCCGTCGTACCGCCTCGTGCTGCTCGACGAGTTGAACATCGTGCTGCGCTACGACTACCTGCCGATCTCCGACGTCGTCGCAGCGCTAAAGGAGAAGCCGCGCGACCTGCACGTCGTCGTCACCGGCCGCAACGCCAAGCCCGAGCTGATCGATGCCGCCGATCTCGTGACCGAGATGACGCTGGTCAAGCATCCTTTCCGCGACGGCGTCAAGGCCCAACAGGGCATCGAATTCTAGAATGGTTCCATTCCGAGTATATCGCCTAGGTTTTTCGCTTTACCGGCGGAAGCCGGTATCCATGCCGACCGTGGATCCCGGCCTTCGCCGGGAAAGCGGGAGGGAGCGGCGATCTCTCGCAAATTCACCGCTGGTCGCGTTGCGAGGCGCGGTGCCGCGCGCGCTGATGCTGCAAGGCACCGGCTCGGATGTCGGCAAGTCGCTGTTGCTGGCTGGGCTCGCGCGCGCTTTGACCCGACGCGGCCTCGAGGTGCGGCCGTTCAAGCCGCAGAACATGTCGAACAACGCCGCTGTGACCGCCGATGGCGGCGAGATCGGGCGCGCGCAGGCCCTGCAGGCGCGGGCCTGCCGGGCTGAACCGGTGACCGACATGAACCCGGTGCTGCTGAAGCCGCAATCGGAGGGGGGCGCGCAAATCGTCGTCGATGGCCGCGTGTGGGGCAGCGCCTCGGCGCGGGAATATCGCGAATTTGCGGGGACTTTGTTGCCGCGTGTGCTCAGCGCCTTCGAGCGGCTCGCTAAGGCCGCCGATCTGGTGCTCGTCGAGGGCGCGGGCAGCCCGGCCGAGATCAATCTGCGCTCGGGCGACATCGCCAATATGGGCTTTGCCGAGGCCGCGGATGTTCCGGTCGTGCTGATCGGCGACATCGAGCGCGGCGGTGTCATCGCCCAGCTTGTCGGCACTCACGCCCTGCTAGCGGATAGCGAGAGGGCGCGCGTCGCCGGCTACATCGTCAACAAGTTCCGCGGCGACCCGCGCCTGTTCGACGGCGGCATCGCCGCGATCGGCGAGCGCACCGGCTGGCGCTCATTTGGCGTCGTGCCGTACTTTGCCGACGCCGCGCGGCTGCCGCCCGAGGAACTCACTGGCACTCACCCCTAGCAGGAACCCTCTCCCTCCGGCGGCGGAGAGGGGGCTTCGGTGTGGCGAGGGTTCGATCGGGATGGAAAAGGGGCCGCTAAAAATCGCGGTGCCGGTGTTGCCGCGGATCGCCAATTTCGACGATCTCGACCCGTTGCGCGCCGAGCCTGATGTCGAGATTGTCCTGGTCCGGCCGGGGCGGCCGTTGCCGCGCGATGCGGCACTGGTGATTCTGCCGGGCTCGAAAGCGACCATCGCCGATCTCGCTTTCCTGCGCGCCCAAGGCTGGGATATCGACATCCTCGCGCATCGCCGCCACGGCGGACCTGTCCTGGGTCTGTGCGGCGGTTATCAGATGCTCGGCCGCACCATTGCCGATCCATTCGGCATCGAGGGCCGGCGCGAGGAGGTTCCGGGTCTCGGCCTAATCGATGTCGATACGGTGCTCGGCGCCGAAAAGCAGCTGCGGCCAGCCGCAGGTATCGATATAGCGACCGGAATGCCGGTGACGGGCTACGAGATGCATCTCGGCGAGACGACCGGACCGGGGTTGGCGCGGCCGATGCTGCGCCTCGACGACGCAGCAGAGGGTGCGGTCAGCGCCGACGGGCTCGTGTCGGGGTGCTATTTGCACGGGCTCTTTGCCAGCGACGGCTTCCGTCGCGCCTTTCTCGAAGGGCTCGGCGCAGTTGCCGGCACGGTTGCCTACGAGCAGATGATCGAGACCACGCTCGACGCGCTTGCCGACCATCTCGAACAGCATCTCGATCTCTCCGCACTGCTTGCAGCGGCGCGGCCGCCCCGGCTCAGGTGAAAAGACCGTAATGCGCCGCGAGCCAAGCCCCGATAACCAGACCCCATTCAATCAGGCAAGCGTTCTTGTACAGGACCAGCGCGCGGGCGATGTCGGCGGGCGCGGCGCGCGCGGTGCCCTCGCCCACCCAGGGATCGGCGACGACGCCCTCGGCATAGCGACGCGGCCCGGCCAAAGCCAGGCCGAGGGCGCCCGCCATCGCCCCCTCGGGCCAGCCGGCGTTTGGCGAGCGATGCTTGCGCCCGTCGCGCAGCATGATCGCGACCGCGCGCGACGGCTGGCCATCGCGCGCAAAAAGGGCGGCGGCGGCGATCAACACGCCGCTGATGCGCGCCGGCGCCAGATTGGCGAAATCGTCAAACCGCGCCGCGGCCCAGCCAAAGGATCGATAGTGCGGCGTCTGGTGTCCGATCATGCTGTCGAGGGTGTTCGCCATCTTGTAGGCGAAGAGCCCGGGCAGGCCCAGCAGCAGATACCAGAACACCGGCGCCACGACCCCATCGCTGAAATTCTCGGCAAGGCTTTCGATCGCTGCGCGCGCGACCCCATGCGCGTCGAGGCTCGCCGGGTCGCGGCCGACGATATGCCGCACCGCCTCGCGTCCGGCCGGGAGCCCGCCTGTGGCGAGCGCCCGCGCGACGGCAGCGACATGGTCGAACAAGCTGCGTTGGGCGACGAGGATCGCAATCAGCAGGATTTCGATAACGGCGCCCGCGACACTTCCGCGGCACAGCTGCTCAATACTCCACCCGAGAGCGGCGGCGCTGCCCACCAGTACACCTACGGTGATGATCCCGCGCGCGCGGCGCGACTCGTGGCTGCGGATCTCGCGATTGAGTTTGCGGTCAAAGAAAGCGATCACGCGTCCGGCGAGGACAATCGGGTGCGGAATACGGGCAAACAACGCCGGCATGTCGCCGAACCACGCGTCGATCGCGAGGCCGGCGGCAAGCAGCAGCAGCGGGTCGGCGACGACCGGGGGCATCGCGGCGGCAGTCTCGGCCGGGGGCGGGGAGGGGTCAATCAATGACGCAAACGGGGGTATTGATCTGCGGCCACGGCAGCCGCGATCCTGAGGCGATCGGCGAGTTCGAACTGCTTGCCAAGGCGCTGCGCCCGCGGATGCCGGGCGTCGATTTCGCGACCGGCTACCTCGAATTCGCCCGGCCGACGATCCGCGATGGCCTCGCATCACTGGCGGCGCAGGGCGCGCGGCGGATCCTCGCGGTCCCCGGAATGCTGTTCGCGGCAAGCCATGTCAAAAACGACCTACCGTGGGAGATCAACAGCTTCGCCGCCGACAATCCGGGGATCGAGGTGCGCTTTGGCCGCGACCTCGGGATCGAGCCGAAACTGCTCGCCGCTGCCGCCGGCCGCATCGCGGCGGCGCTCCCAAAGAACGTCGCCGACCTCTCCGACAGCTTGCTGCTCGTCGTGGGACGCGGCACCAACGACCCCGACGCCAACTCCAACATCGCCAAAGTCGCGCGCATGCTGTGGGAGGGAATGGGGTTCGGCTGGGCCGAAACCGCCTTTAGCGGGGTCGCCCATCCACGTGTCGACGCGGCGCTGAGCCATTCGGCACGGCTTGGCTTCCGTCGCATCGTCGTGTTCCCGTATTTTCTGTTTACGGGCATCCTGGTCAAACGCATCTACGACCAAAGCGACACCGTTGCCCGCCTCTTCCCTGAAATCGAATTCATTAACGCGCCTTATCTGCGAGACCATCCGGCGGTACTCGACGCGTTTTGCGAGCAGGTCGAGTCGTTAGGCCGAGGGGTCGCCGGCGATGAACTGCCAGCTCTGCAAATATCGCACGCAGATTATCGGCTACGAAGCCGATGCCGGTGCAGCGCAAGCCGGCCATCACCATCACGTTCGCGGCATCGGCATTGGCGGCGGACCGGCCGAGGGGTATTCCGACGGACACGGCCATCCGCACGATCATGGCCACCATCACGAGACGTGATGTTCGACACGTTCATCATGGTGGATTGGAGCGCTGCGAATGTGCCTCGGCTTGGTCGCGACAGCATCTGGCTGTGCCGGCGCGATATCGAAGGCGAGACCCTCGTCAATGCGCCGACCCGCTACGCGGCGAAAGAACTGATCGGTCAATGGTTGGCGGCGGCGGGCGAGCGTCGGGTCTTGCTCGGCTTCGACTTTCCCTTCGGCTACCCGGCTGGGTTTGCTGCCCGGCTGGGGCTGTCCGGTCCGCCGTGGCGCGCGGTATGGGACGAATTCGCGGCTCTTGTCGAGGACAATAAAGAAAACCGCAACAACCGGTTCGATGTCGCCGAGGCGCTCAATCGCCGGGTTTCGGGCGGCGGCTTCCCGTTCTGGGGTTGCCCGAAAGCGCCCGCACGGACGCATTTGGCGGGAAAGCATCACCGCCGTCATCACAGCGACGGGTTGGCCGAGCGCCGTCTCGTCGATCTGCACATTCCGAGCGCGCAGCCATGCTGGAAGTTGCTCGGCACTGGCTCGGTTGGCGGCCAGGCCCTGACCGGTATCCCGGTGGCGCGCGCGCTGCGCGATGACCCGCGCTGGCGCGGCCGGGCGCGGGTATGGCCATTTGAGACCGGGCTGCACCCTCCGGTCGAGGCACGGCTCGTTATGGCCGAAGTGTACCCGTCATTGTGGGCAGTCAAACCCGGGCCCGATGAGACCAAAGACGCCGCCCAAGTCCGCGCCGTCGCCGGCTATCTCGCCGCGCGTGACCGGGCCGGGGAATTGGCGGCGCTGTTCTACGGCGATCCGGGGCTGACGCCGACGCAACGCGAGCAAGTCGAATGCGAAGAGGCCTGGACTCTCGGCGTCACCGCCGCTCGCCAGCGCCCGATCGCGGTCCCGACAGAGATAACAGCCCAAGCTTCAGCCAACAGCCCTCCAGCTCTCTCGCAGATTGCTCTCGGTTCTCCTCTCCGCCCCAAGGGGCGGAGAGGGCAGGGTGAGGTGGGGCAATCCGAAGCGCTTGCCGATGCCCACCTCAGCCTCCTATCGCCGTGTGACGGGCCCCTCCCTCTCCCCCCTAAAGGGCGGCGAAGGAACGATAGCCGCTTCCACTACCTGCGAAACCCGGCCGAAATCACGCGCAAATCCCTCGCAATCGTCCGAGCCGAGGCTGATCTCACACGCTTTCCACAGCCGCTGCGGCCGGTGGCGGCGCGGATCGCGCATGCCGCGGGCGACGTCGCGATTCTCGACCATCTCGCCTTTTCGGTAAAAGCAGCGCAGACGGGAAAGGCCGCGCTGCAGACGGGCGCGCCGATCCTGGTCGACTCGGGGATGGTCATGGCCGGGATCAGCCGCGAGCGGCTGCCGGCCGCCAGCGAGGTGATGTGTTTTCTCCGCGAGCCTGCAATTCCGGCGATGGTTGCCGCACAAGGCACCACCCGCTCGGCCGCGGCGGTGGAATTATGGCGCCCCCATCTCCACGGCGCTGTGGTCGCGATCGGCAACGCCCCGACAGCATTGTTCCGTCTGCTCGAAATCCTTGCAGAGGGTGCGGCAAAGCCGGCGCTGATCCTGGGTTTTCCGGTTGGTTTTGTCGGCGCGGCGGAATCCAAATCGGCCCTTGCCGCCTTTGGTGATGGAATTGAGTTCATTACCTTGCACGGCCGGCGCGGCGGCAGCGCCATCGCCGCGGCAGCGGTGAACGCAATCGCCAGCAGCCGATGAGCGCTTGGCTCGCAGTCGTCGGCATTGGTGAGGACGGTCTGGCCGGCCTGTCGGCGGCGGCGCGCACCTTGATCGAGACCGCGGAGTTGTTGGTCGGCGGCATGCGCCATCTGGCAATGGTGTCGCCGAATGGCATCGCCGAGCACATGGTGTGGGAACGCCCGCTCGCTCGCACGCTCGACGTAATCGCAGAAAATCGCAGCCGGAGAGTGGTCGTTTTGGCAAGCGGCGACCCGCTGTGGTACGGGGTTGGCGCTGTTCTAGCGCGGCGTTTTGCGCCCAGCGAAATGAGCATTCTGCCGCAGCCGAGTGCGTTCAGCCTGGCCGCCGCCCGGCTCGGTTGGCCGCTCGCCGAGTGTGCGACGATCAGCTTGCACGCACGCCCCCTCGATACTCTGCGCCTCCACCTGATGCCCGGCCGGCGGGTGCTGGCACTGTCCGAGGACAGCACGACACCGGCCGCGGTTGCCGCTTTGTTGACAGAGTTCGGCTGGGGTCCGAGCCGGCTTACTGTCTTCAGCCATCTCGGGGGGCGGGACGAGACCGTGATTTCGCGCGAGGCGCAGGGGTGGGGCGAATGCCGCGTCTCGGACCTCAACACGATCGCGCTCGAATGCATTGCCGGGCCGGATGCACGATCGTTGTCGCGTCTCGCCGGCTTGCCCGACGAGGCGTTCGAAAGCGACGGTCAGCTCACCAAACGCGAGGTGCGCGCCGCCACCCTCGCGGCGTTGGGGCCGATGTCGAATGAGACATTGTGGGATATCGGTGCCGGCTGCGGCTCGATCGCGATCGAATGGCTGCGCGCAGGCGAGCACTGTTCGGCGATTGCGATCGAGCGCGAACCCGCACGAGCGGCTTTGATTGCGCGCAATGCCGCAGCACTTGGCGTGCCGGCATTGCGGGTCGTTGTCGGTGAGGCGCCCGAAGCACTTCACGGCTTGCCCCCGCCGGATGCGATCTTTGTCGGCGGCGGGATCGCTGCGCCCGAATTGCTGCCAGCGTTGTGGACGGCGTTGCGGCTCGGTGGCCGGCTTGTCGCCAATGTCGTAACCGTCGAGGGCGAGACGCGGTTGTTCGAGTGGCGATCGCGTTATGGCGGGGTATTGACCCGTATTGCGGTCAGCCGGGCCGAGCCCATCGGCACGCATCTGATGTGGCGGCCGCTCGCGGCCGTCACTCAACTGGCGCTGGTCAAGTCCGCGTGAGATGAGTGGCCGCCAGTCGGGGCGGCTTTACGGGATTGGGGTCGGGCCCGGCGACCCCGAATTGCTGACCTTGAAGGCGCTGCGGCTGCTGCGCGCGGCGGCGGTCGTCGCCTATCCGGCGCCCGAAGCATGGCGACAGTTTTGCGCGCGCGATCGTCGCCAACTGGCTCGATCAAGATCAGCGCGAAATCGCCATCCGCTTCCCGATGCGTCCGGGACTGCCACCCGAGGAGATCTATGATCACGCGTCCCAGGCGATCGCCGCCGAACTCGATGCCGGCAGCGACGTGGCATTGCTGTGCCAGGGCGACCCGCTGTTTTACGGCAGCTTTATCGGCATTCTGACGCGGCTGGGCGACCGCTATCCCGTCGAGATCGTTCCGGGCGTATCGTCATTGACCGCCTGCGCCGCGGCCGCCGGCATTGCCGCTGGTGACCCGCGACGAGGTGCTGACGGTGATCCCGGCAACGCTCGCCGAGGCTGAGCTGGTGCACCGCCTCGCCGTTGCCGAGATCGCGGTAATCGTCAAGCTCGGCCGCCATTTGCCCAAGGTCAAACGCGTGCTGGAGCGGCTCGGCAGATTGTCGGATGCGGTTTGCGTCGAGCGAGCGAGTCTTGCCTGAGCAACGGGTCCGGCCCTTGGCCGAAATCGATGAAGCCCCGTATTTCTCGATGGTACTCGTCGGCAGAACCGCGGCGCACTAATCCGCCCTATCTATTCCCGCGAGCATCGCTCGGCTGCTATACCGGCTCCGGTCCGCGCGTTGAGATCAAGAGCCTGGAGAGGCGCATGGAGCACGTTGCCGATCGGCTGACACTGTTTTTGTTTCGCCATGGCGAGACCGATTGGAACCGCGAAGGACGGCTGCAAGGGCATACCGATACGCAGCTCAACGCGAACGGCATCGCGCAGGCCGAAGCCCTGGCCCGCCGCCTGCTGGCCCACCGGCTTGATGCCGTGATGTCAAGTGATCTGTCGCGCGCGTTGACCACAGCGCGGATCATTGCCGAAATCTTGGATGTACCGGTGATCACCGACCACGGATTGCGCGAGGTCAGCGTCGGGCTCGCCGAGGGCATGCTGTGGGAGGAAGCCAAGGCGCGGTTTGGCGCCGAATTGACCGAGCGCTGGTACAGCGATGACAACGTCGGCGTTTCCGGGCGGCGAGACCGGCGCCGCGACCTTGACCCGCGGGCTCGCTGCACTTACGGCGCTTCGCCGAGGCCCATCCGCATCGCCGCATCGGGGTCTCGAGCCATGGTGCGATGGTGCGCCGCCTCGTCAAACACGCATTGCCGCCCGACGCCACGCTGGTCAGAGCCCGAAATGCCGCACTGTTTGTTCTTGATTACGAGCCGGCCACCAACCGGCTGGCGCTGATCGAGGCTGACTAGCGGGTAACCCTCTAGGCGAACGGTCGGTCACCCCTGATCTGGTGCGATGCATCAGCCGGCCCGCGTTAGGGTCGAACTTGTCGCGGCGGTGCAGGACATTGTCCCACATGACGAGATCGCCGACGCGCTATTGCTGATACCAGGCGAGTTCGGGCTTGGTTGCGTGGTCCCATAGTGCGTCGAGCAAGGCGTCGCTTTCCGCGAGATCAAGTCCCTGAATGTAGGCGTTTCGGCGGCGGCCGAGAAACAGCGCCTTGCGATCGGTGATCGGATGGGTGCGGATGATCGGGTGGTCGACGTCGTCCACAGATAAGTGTGGCAGATGAAAGCACGGTAGGGAGTGAATTACTCGGGCGATGGTTCCAACGGCTTCAGGTCGCGGCCCAGATGGACGCTGGTTCGATCTGTTGGGCCACCTCACTGTCACGGCGTCCCCCTCCACCGAGGTCACCTCGCCGACAGCTCCGTTAAGGGCGCGTCTGACGCGCGCCCCGATCTCGAACGCTGATTGAACTTCGGCCACTTTCTTCGCGTCCCCGGGACGGAACCGATATCCGCACTTCAGGCACGTCAACCAAATCTTGCTGGCACCTACGAACCCGCCGACGAGCCCTATTCCCGGAGCTATGGTCAATCCGAGGGCAAGTCCCCTTTTCATGTTAAAGCCGCGCTTTTCCGCGTGGATATGCTGAGACCCGCATTTTGGGCAATTTAGTTCGTCATCGTCGGTCATTGTCATCCCCTCCTAGAGCGCGATGCCTTTCGCGGCCGAAAAGCCTGCTAAAGAGCGCGACGCGAAAGGAATTCCTCCAGACCAAACTCTCGACCGTCTTCCAGAGAAAGCGGGAAATCCAAGCCAAGCGAGGTGCGGTTGCCGCTGGACCCCCGCTTTCGCGGGGGAGACGGTAAGGTATTATCGATTCTCTAACTACGTTTCTCTGCTCAGACACGAAGAGAGAAAGGACAGCTAGCGTAGAACAGATTTGAGCCCGGGATCAGCCGCGGGCCAGCGCGTAAATCTGCTTGCCTGAGGGCGGCGGCTTGTGGGCGGTCCAGGTCTCGCCGCCATCGAGGCTCGACCAGATCTCGCCGCCGTTGGTCGCGCAGGACATCAGCGCGGGCTGCCTGCTCGTCGAAGGCGATCTTGAACATCGTGTGCGGCACCGGTGCGCCGATATCGACCCGGCTCCAGCTGTCGCCGCCATCGCGGCTGTGCAGCAACGTACCCGCATCGCTCTGAAAGCCGGCTCCCGCTGCGACCCAGAGATGGCGCGGATTTCCCGGCACCTCGCGAATGTCGCGGCAGTAGATCTGGCCCTTGGGGTTGAGCGGCTCCAGCGGCACGTGCTGCCAATGATCGCCGCCGTCGTCGCTGCGGAACATGCCGGCGCGAGCGATGCCGAACACGGTGCCCGGCCGCCACCGGCTCGCCAGCACGCCGTGCATATCGACCATGTCGTCGTTGACATACTGCCCGTGGCTCAGGTTCTCCCAATGCTCGCCGCCGTCGGTCGAGCGGATCGTGCCGCCGACCTCGATCGCGCCATAGAGGTAGTCGGGCTCGCTGGCGCTGGCGTCGAGCATCAGCACGCGCTTTGCCGGGTTGGCGCCGGGCGCCGTCGTGATCTCGGGGAAGCGCACGCTGACCGGCAGCCGCGTCCAGTGCTCGCCGGCATCGTCGCTGCGGTAGATCTCGCAATTCTCATAGCCGACGAGGATCACGTCGGGATCGTGCGGGTGAAACAGGATCGACCACACCGGCAGACCGTGATCGGGCACATCGACCTTTTCCCAATGCTCGCCGCGGTCGGCGCTGCGATACGGGCCCGGACTGCGTCCCGGCATAGACGATCTCGGGGTTTTGCGGGTGCACCGCCAGGGCCCGCACCGCCGGCATCTCGGGCAGAGCCGCGCTGCAGCGGCTCCCATTCGTCGCCGCCATCGGCCATTCGGTACAGCCCGGAATGCACCACCCGGCCGCGGCCGGTTTCGCCGGCCAGCCCGAGATAGATGTATGAGGCCTTGTCGTTTGTCAGATTGGTTGCCATCGGATCTTTCCTCCTCGCCTGTCGTTAGGTCCGCACTTCCGCCTGATTATTCGAATTGCATGCTGATGGTTTCGGCGATTAGCGCCGGGCGCTCCGATCCCTCGACTTCCATCGTGCTCTCTGAGGTGATGCGCACCCCGCCGCCCTCGATTGGTTCGACCGACTTGATCTTCTGGCGCAGCCGGATGCGCGAGCCGGCCGGCACCTGTCCGGTAAAACGCACCCGGTTCGACCCGTAATTAAGCCCGCGCGAGCGGTTCTTGACCCGGTAGATCGTCGCTGCCAGACGCGGCACCAAAGATAGGGTCAAATAGCCGTGGGCGATCGTCTTACCGCCCGGCATCTCGCGCTTGGCGCGCTCGACATCGACGTGGATCCATTGATGGTCGCCGGTAGCCTCGGCGAATTTGTCGATGATCGCCTGGTCGACGGTGAACCAGTCGCTGACGCCGATCTCCTTCCCGACAAATTGCGCGAGATCTGTCGGCCGCTCGACCTCGATCATCCTTTTCCCTTCTTTGGCGTTGGCGCTACACCCGATGCCGTGTTGATTCCGGAATCGGCAGATTACGGGTCCCGCTCGGCGGCTGCAACGGATGCGCTATACCAAGATCGCCCTGTTGACCTTTGGCGTCGGCGTGGTGCTCGGGCTCATCGTCGTTGTCGTCGACGTTGCCGCGCTCGCCCGAGTGGCTAGCGGCGTCATGGCGCTCGCGCTGTTCGCGATACCGGTCGGGATGATCGCCGACTGGCGTATTGCTACGAAGTCTTCGCGAAAGCCTGCGAAAAGGCGCAAGACCCCAACCCGGCGGAGTGCATCGGCACAGCCGCGCCGCGCGCCGCGCCCACGCAGATCCGCCCCGCCAAGCAAACCCGCCCCGCCGAAGCGATAGGGTGACGCGGAGGAGGCGGCCGTACTAGGATCGTGCCGGAAACATGCGGCGATCCGCGCCGCGAAGCTGTACGGAGGAGACCTATGGCGAAAAACAAGATCGCGATCGTCGGCGCGGGCGCCGTCGGGGCCTATGCCGGGGCGCATATGGTGCAGGCCGGCGAAGACGTGACCTATATTGATCCGTGGCCGGAGAACGTCGAGGCCATCCGCAGCGAGGGGCTGCGCGTCACCCATATCCGCGATGTCGAGCCGTTCACGGTCAAACCGCGCGCACTGCACGTGACCGAGGCGCAGCAACTGGCGAAGGAAGCGCCGATCGACATCGCCTTTGTCTGCATGAAATCCTATGACACCGCCTGGGCGACGACGCTGATCAAGCAATACCTGGCGCCGACCGGATTTATCGTGTCGCTGCAGAATTGCATGAACGAGGAGACGATCGCCGGCATCGTCGGCTGGGGCAAGACATTGGGGTCGATCGCCAGCTCGATCACCGTCGAATTGCACGCGCCGGGGCAGGTGCGGCGGGCGGCGGGCAAATCGGGCTCGCGCCACACCGTTTTCCGTGTCGGCGAAGTGCATGGCCGGGTCACGGACCGCGCCAAGGAAATCTGCCGGCTGGTCAGCTATTCCGACAGCGCGATGGTCACCGAAAATCTGTGGGGCGAGCGCTGGTCCAAGCTTGTCACGAACGTCATGGGCAATGGTTTGTCGGCTTGCACCGGCATGATCACTCGCGACATGACCAAGAACGACGCAATCCGACATTTCTCGAACCGGCTTGGCAGCGAGGCGATCCGCGTCGGTCAGGCGCTCGGCTATCACTTCGAGGAAGTCAGCCACATGGATCCGGAGACGCTCGCCCGCGCCGGTGAGGGCGACCCGGCGGCGCAAAAGGAAATCGACGAGCATCGGCTCGCCGAAGCCAACCGCGCCGGCGGCGGCGAGCATCGCCCCTCGATGGGCCAGGACATGGTAAAGGGGCGGCGCACCGAGATCCAATTCCTGAACGGCTTTGTCGTCAAAAAGGGTGAGGAAGTCGGGATCGCGGCGCCGACCAACAAAATCCTGACCGATATCGTGACTAAGGTCGAGCGCGGCGAATTGAAACCCGATCCGAGGCACATCACCGACCTGCGGCTCAACTGACGTTGATCGGCCGATCACCGGCCAATCAACGTCATCCCCGGGCTTGACCCGGGGATCTCATGAAGCTTGCGGATGGCCGGGTCAATCCCGGCCATGACGAGCAAGGAGGAGCACGTGAGATGCTGGCTGTCGTCAACACCCCGAATGGGAGCGCACCGGTCGAGCTCCGGGATGTGCCCGAGCCGACTCCGGCGGTGAACGAAGCGTTGGTCGAGGTGTGCGCGTTTTCGTTAAACCGCGGTGAATTGCGCTTAATGCAGACCCGCGCCGAAGGTTGGCGGCCGGGGCAGGATATTGCGGGCGTCGTGGTCCAGGCGGCGGCCGACGGGACCGGCCCAAAAGCCGGCGCCCGGGTCGTGGCGCTGACCGATGGTGCCGGCTGGGCGCAGCGCGCGGCAGTGCCGGTGCACCGCATGGCGGCGCTCCCCGATAATGTCGGCTTCGAGCAGGCCGCCGCATTGCCGGTCGCCGGGCTGACTGCGTTGCGCACCTTGCGCCACGGGGCGCCGTTGCTCGGCAAAAGGGTCATCGTCACCGGTGCGGCCGGCGGCGTCGGCCACATGGCTGTACAAATCGCGGCGCGTTCGGGTGCCCATGTCACCGCGATCGTCGGCTCGCCCGGGCGCGGCCGGCATGTGCGCGGCGCCGCAAGCATCATCGACGGCATCGACAAGGCGGAAGGGAAATTCGGGCTAATCCTCGAGGCGGTAGGCGGCGCATCGCTTGCCGCCGCAATCGCTCACGTCGAGCCAAAGGGGACGATCGTCGTCTTCGGGAATTCATCGGGCGAGCCGACCTCGATTAACTTCCGTGATTTCGCCGAGCATGCGAACGCTCGCATCCAAAGCTTTTCGTACTTCACGTCGGAGCCGGAAGAACGGTTCGCCCCCGACCTGGCGCTATTAGCGTCGCTCGTGGCGGATGGGTCGTTGCAGCTTGCACTGGTTGTAAATAGTTGGCGCGATCTCGCCAAAATCGGCCCACAACTACGCGACCGGCATATCGCGGGCAAGGCCGTATTTCGTGTTGAGCCCATCTAAACGACCGGCCGAATTCCCGAGGAGAAAATGGCGACCGACCGCATCCATCTGAGCGTCGAACAAGCACGCGAGCATGCGGAGCGCGCGCTCCGCGGCATCGGTTACGATGCTGAAGAGGCCCGGATTTTCGCCGACCACATGATCGATGCGGCGCTTTGCGGCTACGAATATTCGGGTTTGGCGAAAATCCTCAACATCCCCGAGCATCGCCGTTTCAAGCAGCCACGCCGGCCGATGACGGTGATCCGCGAGACCGAGGTCTCGACGCTATACGACGGCGGCAACAACGTCGGCATGCTGGCGATGTATTACGCCACGTTGGCCGCGATCGAGAAAGCCGAGCGACGGGGGTTTTCGGTCGTTGGCGTGACCAACAGCTGGATGAGCGGGCGCAGCGCCTATTATTGCGAGATGATTGCCAAGGCTGATCTCGTCGGTATCCACACCGCCAGCTCGGCGCGGGGCGTCGCACCATTCGGTGGGACTCGCGCAGCGCTCGGAACCAACCCGATCGCTTTCGGCATGCCATCCTCGCAAGGTCCCGTTGTCCTGGACATGGGAACTTCGGCCTTTATGGGGACCGAATTGGCATTGCGCGAGCGGCTCGGGCAATTGCTGCCGGAGGGTGTGGCGATCGATTCGGCCGGCCAGCCGACCCGCGATCCGACGGCGGCGCGGCAGGGCGCGTTGTTGCCGTTCGGCGGCTATAAAGGCTACGGGCTCGGCTTTATCGTGCAGGCTTTGGGGGTGCTGGCCGGCTCGGCAATCGATCCCGATGGGGATGACGGCTATCTCTTTGTCGTGTTCAAGCCCGATCTCTTGGTGTCGCTCGATGAGTTCAAGCGTGAGGTCACAGCGCTGATCGACCGCATCAAGAGCGTTCCGAGAGCTCCGGGCGTCGAAGAAATCCGCATTCCCGGCGAGCGCGCCTTCAAAAGCCGCGAACGGCTGTTGCGTGAGGGCATCGAGATCGACCGGCTTGTTTACGACGCGCTCGCGGCGCTGCACGAATGACGAGAGCGGGCAGCGGTTAGCTCGGATCAGTTCGAGAATGGCGTAAATGATTGGGGTGCCGATCCACCTGGCCGCCAGCAACTTTCCCGGAGTTTACTGGGCGGAATTGGATTCCGCCGAACGGCTCTAATTCGCTCACGATCGACGGCGTCCGGCCGGAACCATGACGGCGGTTTGACGCAGCTAAATTTTACGATTCGGTTTGCCCATAAATCCTGGCGCGATAAAGACCTCTTTCCGATGCCAGATCGGTTGCACCGGTTTGCACCAACCCCGAACATTTTGGTTGTATCCGCTGCGGTTGACATCTCTGTTATCTTGGACAGGGATAGATCGGATTGGTTGCAAGGTTATCCAAACCTGAAGTTTCTCGGATCGGCCCTAAGGCTAGGGGAGAGGGGGAAAATTGGTGCTTCGGAGCCGCCGTTCGGCGCTCGCGTGTGAGGGGCCGATCGCCATCGTTGGAGCAGCGTGCCGTTTTCCAGGCGCCGATGGCCTCGAAGCCTTTTGGCAGCTGCTCGTCTCCGGCAAGGATGCTGTAGGCGAGGTCGATTCCGACAGATGGGCCACTCGCTTCTTTTATCATCCACGGCGCACAGAACCCGGCAAGAGCTACACTTGGGCCGCCGGGCTGATCGACGGTATCGACAGGTTCGAGCCATCGTTTTTTGGCATATCACCGCGCGAGGCGGCGCAAATGGACCCGCAGCAGCGGATCCTGCTGGAATTCGTGTGGCACGCTTTGGAGGATGCCGGGATACCTCCGAGTTGCCTCTGCGGAAGTGACACCGGCGTCTATATCGGGGCCTCGGCGACTGACTATTCCGATCTGTGCCTCGGCGACCCGGCGACCGCAGATCCCTATTTTATGGTCGGAAATGCGCTGAGCATTCTCGCCAACCGAATTTCCTACGTATTCGATTTTCGCGGGCCGAGCTTAACCGTCGACACCGCCTGCTCGTCGTCTCTGGTGGCGTTGCATCAGGCCTGTGAAGCGATCCGCGCGGGTCGGATTTCAAGCGCCATCGTTGGCGGCGTCAATCTGCTGCTGACGCCTTATCCATTTCTCGGATTTTGCCGTGCGTCGATGCTATCGCCGCGCGGCCGCTGCTTTGCCTTCGACGAGCGTGCCGACGGCTATGTTCGAGGCGAAGGCGGCGGCGTCGTGATCTTAAAGCCGCTTGCCGAGGCGGTCTCCAATCATGATTGCATCCGCGCGCTGGTATTGGCTACAGGCTCCAATTCGGATGGCCGCACGATAGGGTTGTCGTTGCCAAACGAGGCCGCGCAAGCGGCACTGCTGCAGTCGGTTTATCAAGAGATCGGCATTGCGGCGGATGATCTTGCCTATTTCGAGATGCATGGCACTGGAACTCCGGTGGGAGATCCGGTCGAAGCTGCCGCTGTTGGCCGCACGCTGGGTCCGCGTCGCCGGGAGCCGTTGCCGATCGGTTCGGTCAAAACCAATATCGGTCATCTGGAAGCGGCATCTGGGATTGCTGGGCTGCTGAAAGCGACGCTGGCGCTCGAGCGCGGGGTCTTGCCCGCGTCGCTGCATTGCGAAACCCCCAACCCAAAGATCGACTTCGCAGCGCTGAATCTGCGGGTAGTGCGAGCGCCCGAGGCGATATCGATGTCATTGGAACGCCGCACGGCAGGGGTGAACTCGTTCGGCTTTGGCGGCACCAACGCGCATGTTGTGCTCGCGGCGCCACCGACATCGACCAAGTCTGCGGATTTATCGGCGCTGCCACCACTGGTAATCTCGGCCGCCACGGAGGCTTCGCTACGCGCGTTGGCCGCAGGATGGCAAAGCTCGCTGACGGAGACCGCGGACGAGCAGCTGCCTAAATTGCTGCGCGCTGCGGCCCACGGGCGGGACCAGCAACACCATCGCTTGGCCATCCATGGCGTTAATCGACACGAACTTGCCGATTCTCTCGGCCGTTTCCAAGAAAGACAGGCAGCGCCCGAAATCGTCACTGGAATCGCTGTCGCCGGAGCTCGGCTGGCGTTTGTTTTTTCGGGCAATGGCGCGCAAATACCGGGCATGGGGCAAGCGGCGCTGCGAACCAATGCTGCGTTTCGCGCCGGCGTCGAAGCCGTCGATAAACACCTGTGCGCCGACCTTGGGTGGTCGGTTGTCTCCCGGATGGAGGACGGGGTCGATGCAATGGCGCTTGCTCGCGCCGACTTTGCCCAACCGCTACTTTTTGCGATCCAAGTCGGCGTTGTCAGCGCATTGCGTGCCAATGGCATTGTTGCCGCCGGTCACCTCGGGCACAGCGTCGGAGAAATTGCCGCCGCCTGGAGCGCCGGTGCGTTGTCACTTGCCGATGCAGCGCGGGTGGTCATTGCTCGAAGCCGCAGTCAGCAGCGCACCTATGGTCGCGGTCGGATGGCGGCGCTGGCGCTAAGCTTCGAGGCGACAGTCGAGTTTCTCGCCGAGGTCGGCAGCACGGCAGAGATTGCGGCTTTGAATGCCGCGCAGTCAGTGACCGTCTCAGGAACGATCGACGAGATCCGGCAACTCGTTGCCGAAGCACGCCGCCGGGGGATCTGGTGCCGTTCGCTGGATCTGCATTTCGCGTTTCACTCGCGCCTCATGGAACCAGTTCGAGACGAATTGTTAGCAAGTCTCGGCGGTTTGATTTTCCGCCCGCCAGCGGCGAGTTTCGCATCGACCGTTACTGGGACAATGCTCGAGAGCGAACCGCTCGACGCTGATCATTGGTGGCGCAATATCAGGAATCCGGTGCGCTTTGCCGAAGCGACGGCGTCCTTAATCGCCGATGGGTATCGAATTTTTGTCGAAATCGGACCAAACCCGATACTCCGCTCCTATCTGACGGGCGGGCTGGAAGACGCACAAATTGACGGACGCGTGTTGGCAACCCTGTCGCGCAACGATGCTAGCGTGGATCCGTTCCCCGGCATTGCCGCACGGTGCTACGTCGCCGGTTACGATTGGCCGTCGACAGCGCGCTTCGAAGGCCCCGCCAATCCACGTGGCCTCCCGCTCTATCCATGGGATAGGCATAGATTTTGGTTCGACAAGACTGTCGAAGCAACGGAATTTCTGGACCCGCCATTCGACCACCCTCTGCTGGGGTTTAGGCAACGTGGTCACGCGTCTGCCTGGCTGAATCACCTTGACCAGCAGGTGCTTCCTTGGATTGGCGATCACGCTGTTGAAGGGGTGCCGATATTTCCAGCGGCGGCGATTATTGAGACCGCGCTCGCGTTGGCCCGGTGGCGATGGCCGGATGCCGCCGTTCTCGAAGCTGCCGACGTGGAGATACGGCGGCCGCTGCCGTTCGAAAAGGGACGGATGCGCGAACTGCGTACGGCCCTAACTTCCGATGACGGCGATTGGGAGCTCATGAGCCGGCCGCGGCTGTCGGACGAGCCGACAACTCAGCACGCCATCGGCCGCATTGCTGTCGGTAGTCGCCCCCCTGTGTCGTTGCATTGGGCGGATGCCACCGCTAACCCTGACGATATTGATAGCGTCAGTCTGTATCGGCTGGCGGCTGCTATGGGTCTGCACTACGGCGCCCGCTTTCGTACCGTGGATCGGGTCGAGGTGCTCGCTGTCGACCGGGCAATAGTCTATCTCGACCCCGCTACGATCGATGAACCGCTGGATTCGTATCTACTGCACCCCGCTTTGCTCGATGGCGCACTGCAGGGGATGCTGGCGCTGATCGTATCTAGGGAGCAGGAGACGGCGGATACGTGCTTTTTGCCGTGGCGCTTTGAAAAAGTCCGGCTCGCAGCACCCTTTGGACGCGCCTGCCGGCGCGCCCAGCTACAGCTAACCCGCATTGGGGTAAAGTCGGCATCGGCGGATTTGGCGCTGTATGATGAGCGGGGTACGATCATCGCCGAAGTGACCGGTTGCTGGTTCCGGCGTGTCGAGTTGAATCGCCGCGTGTCGCCTGGGCAGCGCACGTTTCATGTGCATCTGCTCGCCGCGCCTCTGGCGGAAGGTGAACCTCCCGCGGTATTGCACGAGGCGCATCGCTTCTTTCCGCTGATTGCGGCAAGCCGCAGGCGCGATTATGCGGGTCGCGAAGAAGGACCGCTGCTTGAAGCATTTATTGGCGCCGCTGTATCCCGGATATGGCGCACGTTTCAGGACCCCGGCCGACCCTTTTCGATTCGGGAACTGGTTGACGATGGGAGGATTTCTCCGGCATCCGCCGCACTTGCGGGGTGTCTGCTGCGATCCGTCGAGCGCCTGGGAGGGGCTTTCGAGATCGATGACGAGTGGCAGCTCGTGGACGAACCCGATCTGCCCGACCCTGATGAAATCTGGCGATTGCTTTTAGCTGATGGGCCGGAGCTTGTTGCCGAACTGGCGCTGGTCGGCGCGGCCTTGGAAGAAATCCCGAAGGTTCTCGCCGATGGCCCGGCGCCGCAGCTGGGCTCGGCCTCGGCGATGATCGAGCATCTGTTGCAAGCTTCGCCCGCGAGTGTAGCGGGCATCGGCTTTCTCTGTGAGGCATTGGAGAGGATTTGCGCGAAATGGCCAATTGATCGGCCTTTGCGAATTCTCGAAATCGGCGGCGATGGCGTTGTGACTGACCGATTACTGCAACGGTTGGCGAAATTCCCAACAACGATCACCTATCTCGCTACCAGCGGCGATCCAGCGCAAGTCGACCGACTCTCAGCGGTGGCGCAGCGGTATGGCGGCGGGTCGGCCTGTCATTGGGCGCCTGGCTTCCCAAGCGACACTATTGGTACTGCGCGGTTCGATATTGTCGTGGTGGCCAATGCTTGCACACGTCTGCACCTAGATGCCGTGTCACTGGCTACACTGCGCGATTTGATCATTCCCGGCGGATTTTTTCTCGCAGTCGAGCCAGAGCCAAACAGTCTTTGGGATCTTGTGTTCGGCCAGAGCGAGGATTGGTGGTTGAGGGATCACTCGGAGAGCGTTGCGTCGCCATTGCGTACGCGCCACGAATGGCAGTCGGAACTCGCGGCCGCAGGATTTCGCGTCACTGGCAGTGCCGAGTTGGCGACCGGCCCTTGGCCCGCTGCCGCATTCTGGGCCAGCGCGCCGGGCGACAATGACCCGGTCGCCGCCGAGCCGACGACGCCCTGTGCCATTACCTTGTCCAGCGAGGATACCCCACTCCGCCGAGCACTGGTCGACGGGTTAGGAAGTGCTGGTCATCGGGTGACAATCGCACAGCTAGGCAGTGGTGCGGCGATATCGCACGACTTCCGGTAGTCCCGATGGGACTACGGAAATCGTCATGTTCTTGGCTGAGGAGCAGGCGGCCGGCGCCGGTGTAGCGCAGCAAATCGCCGCGCTGGCGCAGATCGCTCATGCGGCGGCGAAGCGACGCGCGATGCTGTGGCTCGTGACACGTGACGTGCACCAAGGGACGCCAGGAGCCCACAACCTTGGCTTAGCCGGCGCTGCGCTGTGGGGCTTTGCGCGCGTCTTGGCCAATGAACTGCCGCGGTTGTCGATCCGGATGATTGACCTGGCCGCTGCGGCGGGGACCGATTTGCAGGCGCAGCAAATAGCGGAGGAGATTGCGGCGTCGTCAGCGGAAACTGAGATCGTATGGACACCGCATGGACGCCGTGTACCGCGGCTACGACCGGGGCTGCCGCCACTTCTCGCCTCCCGAGACGCGCCGGTCAAATTGTCCGTCAGCTTGGCGGGCGGCCTTAACTCCCTAGGGTGGATGCCGCGTCCGTCGCAGCCTCTCGGGCCGGGTGACGTCGAGATCGAAGTGCGGGCTGCCGGATTGAATTTCCGTGACGTCATGTGGGCCATGGGGCTTTTGCCGGAAGAAGCGCTGATCGACGGCTTTGCCGGATCTGCCTTTGGGCTCGAATGCGCCGGGGTCGTACGGGCTGTTGGCGCTGACGTGGAAGGTCTGAGGGTCGGCGACCGGGTTATGGCATTTGCCCCCGAGGCACTGGCGACACGTGCCGTCACGATCGCCGACGCCGTAGCTCCAATACCCGCCGGTTTAAACTTTGCTGCCGCGGCCACATTGCCTGTCGCCTTTGTCACAGTCATCTACGCGCTCGGCAATTTGGCGCAACTCCAAGCCGGCGAGCATGTGCTGGTCCATGCCGCAGCGGGCGGGGTCGGGCTCGCCGCGATTCAATATGCGAAGCATCGCGGCGCCGTGGTCATTGCCACCGCCGGCTCGGCGACAAAACGAACATTCTTGCGACTGGCCGGGGCCGATCATGTGCTGGATTCGCGCGATCTGGGTTTTGGCGATACGGTGCGCGAGATTACCGGAGGCGAAGGGGTCGACGTCGTTCTGAATTCGTTAAGCGGCGAAGCGATGGATCGCAGCCTCGAGGTGCTAAAACCGTTTGGCCGGTTCCTCGAACTCGGCAAGCGCGACTTCTATCTCAATCGGCGGATGCATCTGCGGCCGTTCCGGCAGAACGTTTCGTTCTTTGCGATCGATGTTGATCAGCTGCCATTGCGACGGCCAGCGCTTGCTCGGTCATTGCTGGCCGAAGTCTCGGCCCTCCTCGAGCAAGGGGCGATTCGACCTCTGGCATATCGGGTGTTCGGCCATTCGGAGGTTGACGCCGCTTTTCGGTTGATGCAGGCATCCGGCCACATTGGAAAGTTGGTTTTAGTTCCCGATTCGGACGGCAAGCTGCCGTTGCGCGAGCCGCCGAATTTCGCGGCGCGCAGCGACGGAACGTATCTCGTAACCGGAGGCCTGGAAGGGTTCGGGTTCGAGACCGCGCGCTGGCTTGTCGCGCAAGGTGCCGGCGCGATCGCATTGCTCGGTCGACGCGGCGCCGAGACGCCGGGATGCCAAGAAAGAATCGCGGAGCTGAGGTCGGCGGGCGCGGATGTTTGTGTTTACCGGTGTGATGTCGCAGATCCCGGATCCTTGAGCGAAGTGCTCGACCGCATCCGCACGACGCAGCCTCCGCTGCGCGGCGTCGTACATGCGGCCTCGACGGTTGACGACCGATTGACCGCCGACATTGAGCCGATTGGCGTCGAACGCGTTCTCCGCCCGAAGTTTGACGGCGCTTTGGCGCTGGATGAACTCACCCATGACGACCCGATCGACCTGTTCCTGCTGTTTTCTTCGGCGACCACCATCCTTGGTGCGCCGGGGCAGGGCGTCTATGTGGCAGCCAACATGGCCCTTGAAACACTGGCGAGGCGGCGTCGTGCGGAGGGCCGGCCGGCGCTGGCGGTGGCGTGGGGACCGATCGAAGACGCCGGGTTCTTGGCGGAGCGGCCGGAGATGCGCGAGGCATTGGCGCGCCGGCTTGGTGCGATACCGATCCCGGCGGCGCAAGCCCTGGCGGCATTGCCGGCTATGCTGGCTAGCGGGCTGCCCGTCGCTGCCTGCGCCGAAGCCAACTGGAGTGAAGCGAAGCGCCTTCTGCCGGTGCTCGCCACCCCCCTATTTTCAGAGCTGCGATATAGGCACGATGCGTCGCCCAACAACGAGGCGCTCGCCGACCGACTGCGCGGCCTTGATTCGGAAGCGGCGCAAGGGCTGATGCGAAGCGTCATAACCGAGGAGGCCGCGCGAATCCTGAGACTACCGGCAGGCGATATCGACCCCTCTCGTCCGTTGTCACAAATGGGAATGGATTCCCTGATGGCGGTCGAGCTGCGGCTTGCGCTCGAAAATCGTTTAGCGATCGATCTGCCGATCGTGTCGCTGGTCGAAGGAACGAGCGTCGCCTCGATCGCCGGACGGCTTGCCTCGGCGTTGGCGCCAGACCCAGAGGCCGCGGAAATCGTGGCGCTAGCGGCACGCCACGAGGCTTTCGATGCGATTGCAAGCCCGACGATCGGGACGCGGGCTACACCAAAAACGGCCGCTGCGGACTAGCCATGATGCCAGGGCGCAACCTCTTTGGCCTGTCGCCGGAGGCAAAGGCGCGCCTTTTGCTAAAGGTGTCCGCCGGGCCGCGACGGGGAATAGCAAGGAAGTCAGAACAAGTTGGCCCCGAACCCGGCGGCGAGGCCGCCCGGCTGAAAGTAGCCGAACTGGAGGGCTCCGCAGAAGTGCGTATGATCCGCGACGCCGCGGAATTCCTCGGCATCGCCGATCCGTTTTTTCGCATACACGAAGGTGTCGCCGGCGCCGAAACGACGATAGCCGGGAAGCGATACACCAATTTCGCTTCGTACAATTATCTCGGGCTCAACGGACATCCGGATATCAGCGCGGCGGCCAAGGCGGCGATTGACCAATGGGGCACCTCGGTGTCTGCAAGCCGCCCGGTGTCTGGCGAGCGACCCATTCATCGCGAGCTTGAACGCGCATTGGCCCATCTGCACCGCGCCGAGGACAGCGTGGCACTGGTCGGCGGTCATTCGACCAACGTCACGCTGATCGGGCACCTTCTCGGCCGCAACGATGTGATCGTCCACGACGCGCTGATCCACAACAGCATCGTCGAGGGAGCCCGATTGTCAGGGGCGCGGCGGGTGCCGTTCGCCCATCTCGATTACGAGGCAGCCGACCGCTTGCTGGCGCAAGCGCGGCCGCGCAACGGGCATGCCCTGTTGGCAATCGAAGGTCACTACAGCATGGATGGCGATGTGCCCGATCTGCCAGCCTTTATCGAAGTGGCGAGGCGCCACCACGCCTGGTTAATGGTCGATGAAGCGCACGCGCTCGGGGTTCTTGGGCCACGCGGGTTCGGCACTGCGGATCACTTTGGCGTCGACCCAACCGAGGTCGATATCTGGATGGGGACGCTCAGCAAGAGCCTAGTCTCCTGCGGGGGCTATATCGCCGGGCGCGCTGACCTAATCGATTACCTAAAACTGGTTCTCCCCGGCTTTGTTTTTTCAGTCGGCATGGCGCCGCCGGCGGCCGCGGCGGCATTGGCGGCGCTCGGGGTTTTGGAGCGCGAGCCCGAGCGCGTGCGCCGGCTCAATGATCGCGCCGCTCTGTTCTTGAGCTTGGCGCGGGCTGGCGGACTTGATGCCGGCGGCTCGATCGGGGCGTCAATCGTGCCGGTTATCACGGGCGGATCGATCCGCGCTGGCCGGCTCGCGCAAGCGATGTTCGAGCGTGGCGTCAATGTGCAGCCGATCCTGTATCCTGCGGTCCCCGAACGCGCCGCACGGCTGCGATTTTTTCTGACGGCGGAGCACACCGAAGATCAGATCCGAGAGACAGTGCGGGTGCTCGCGGAAGAGAGCCGACGGGTCGCAGCCGAGCCGATCGATCTCGCCGCGGTCGCTCGCCATCTCGGCCGCAAGGCACTGCCGAACAGTGACACGTAAGATATCGAAGACGATCACTGACAATCTTGCTTTTTCCGCGTTGGCGGCGAGCGATCGTCAATTAAAGGCCCGAAATATAGTCCTTGACGCCGCTTTCGAGCGTATGGAACGGCGCACTAAAACCGGCCGCCCGTAGCTTGGCGATGTCCGCTTGGGTAAAATATTGATACTGCGCTCGTAGAGCGAGGGGTGTACCGATAAATCGGATATCGGGCTCAACACCCAGCGCATCGTATACAGCATGGGCAAGATCGAGAAAACTTCGTGCCGTGCCTGCGCCGACATTGAAAAGGCCGCTCACCGATCCGTTGTCGAGCAGCCATCTGACGACCGCGGCGCAGTCTTTGACATAAACAAAATCACGCAATTGCCCACCATCGGCATACTGCGGATGGTGCGAGCGAAAGAGAGTTACCGGCTCACCAGCGCGGATTACGGGCACGATCTTGGCGACGATCGATTGCATCGATTCTTTATGGGCTTCATGGGCACCGTACACGTTGAAAAATTTCAATCCGGCCCACTGCGGTGGTGCGGGCAGCCCCCGCGATAGATCGTCGATGATTCGGCGATCGACAACATGCTTGCTCCACCCGTACGGGTTGAGCGGGCGGAGTTTAGCCAATGCCGAGGGGCTTTCGTCATCAACGAAACCGGCGGCGCCGTCGCCGTACGTCGCGGCGGAAGACGCATAAATGAAGCGCGTCTGATTACTCGTGCACCAATGCCATAGATCGAGGGTCAGGCGAATATTGCTGGCGACGTACCGATCGATGTCAGGCTCAGTGGTGGTCGAGATCGCGGCCATATGGACGACCGCCGCGACACTGTTGCCTGCGCGCGCCAGCCAGTCAAAGATCGCGTCGGGTCGAATGAAATCATGCAGCTGAGGGGTGGCGATATTGCACCACTTGCCGTCCGATCCCAGCAGATCCGCGACGATGACGCGCATTCCGGCGGCCGCCAGGTCGTGGACGATATGCGACCCGATAAAGCCGGCGCCGCCGGTCACCAGGATCAGATCGCCGTTTCGCAAACCCTGGGTCTCAGACATAAGATACCACAACGAAGGCGTGCGGGCGACGAGACCTCTCGCGACGCCAGGATTCGATCACGTTATCCTTGGCCAGATTTGCGGGCTAGACAACCGCTAATTGCGGCGCGATGTAGCGCGACGCGTAAACGCCCATCCAGCCCGCTGGATCGAGCCAACCCTTCTCGTTGCGCGGCGGCTCGATCGCGCGGATGTGGGCATTGATTATTTCCGAAAGGTCGGCGATCGGGCGCGGGGGATCGAATTCGGTCGACCAGAAAAAGCATATACCGCCACGTGTCTCGTGCTTGGCAATAAGACAGTTCGGCGCGCGCCCGGCCCGGGTATACAGGCCCACCGCCGAATATTTCTCTAAATGACTGACGATCATCACGCCTTCGGTTTCGGGAAAGGCGTACTTCATCGCGGAAAACCAGCGGCACAAGACCGCTAATTCCGCTTCGGAAAACTCATATCTGTTCGCAATGGTGAAACACGAATTGTTGTTCCGCGACGGCTTCCGTTGTGCCGGCAGCGGAAAGGGCACTATGTTCGGTTGCTCGGATGCCTGTTCCACTTTGCCCCCGTATGTCAGGCCGCACTAAACGACGGCTATGTCCCCGCTTTACCACTGTGATCTTCGCGCCGCCCGAACATGCCCCCCGGTTTTGATACGATCGAGCAACGAACCAACAGAGCGCAGTCTCGGCCACTACTATCGACAAGCGATCGATACAGCGCACCAACACGTTTTCAACAAGGGGAATACTATCGGCGGCCGATTCCGAGTCAATCTAGGCAGATCGCGATTCGCGGTTTTTACGGAGGTGTGTTGCTATAGGGCAACAGTGGCAAAAACGCTACAAATGTAAAACTTCAGGTTTTAATGTCTCGTGACGAGCGGGCATCCCGCTGCCGGCAGAAATCCGCTGGGCGTTACCGTCCCGAAAATATGGTCGCGAGCCGCAGTTTCTGGGCCCTGCTGGCAGGGAATGCTGCAATGCGCCGCCCAAAGGGGTTGACCTGCGCCATCGAGGTCCATTAGTAACATGCCAATGTCGATTGTCCGCGAGAATTTACGACTTACCGCCTCGGCGTCCTGACCGGCGCCGATCTGCGTGTTATTTTGTTCCCGCTTGGGAACGTGAATAAGTCGGTTCTCGCGATGTTGCTACACCCAGTGATACACGGTTCGATCGCCGGAAGGTGTTGCCTGCGGAATCCGTCGGCTCCCCTTCGCCGACTTACGGACGGCTGGTGGCGCTGATCCGTTGCCACCAGCCGCGGAGCTTCGAATTGATTAGGCGGCCGCAAACTGTGGCGCGCGTTCCGTATCAGGAGTTTTTCAATGCCCAATATGCCGATTCACAAATATCGCTCGTTTATGCCGATCAATTTGCCTGACCGAACCTGGCCGGGCCGCGTTATCGAGCGTGCGCCGATATGGTGCAGCGTCGATCTGCGCGACGGTAATCAGGCCCTGGTCGAGCCGATGGGCCCAGACCGCAAACGCCGGATGTTCGACCTCCTGGTCAAGCTCGGTTTCAAGGAAATCGAGGTCGGTTTTCCGGCGGCCTCGGAGACCGATTTCGCGTTTGTTCGCGAGCTGGTCGAGCAGGACCTCGTGCCCGAAGACGTCACCATCCAAGTGCTGACGCAAGCGCGTCCCGAACTGATCGAGCGGAGCTTTGCATCGATTCGCGGCACCCGGCGCGCGATTATGCACCTTTATAATTCGACCTCGACCTTGCAGCGGCGAGTTGTCTTTGGTCTCGACAAGAGCGGCATTGTCGACATCGCGGTAAACGGCGCCCGGCTCATTCGCGATCTTGCCGAGAAGATGCCGGAAACAGACGTCATCTATCAGTATTCGCCCGAAAGCTTTACCGGGACCGAACTCGAATTCGCGGTTGAGATCTGCGAGTTGGTGATGGACGTGTGGCGACCGACGCCCGAGAAAAAGACAATTCTCAATCTGCCGGCCACTGTCGAGATGGCGACACCCAATATTTATGCCGACCAAATCGAGTGGTTTGGTCGGCATATTCGCGACCGCGACAGCATTGTATTGAGCCTGCATCCCCATAATGATCGGGGCACCGCCGTGGCCGCAGCCGAACTCGGGGTTATGGCGGGTGCCGACCGCATCGAGGGGACCCTGTTCGGCAACGGCGAGCGCACCGGCAATGTCGATGTCATGACTTTGGCACTGAATCTATTCAGCCAAGGGATTGAGCCGGTTCTTGAAATTCGTGACATCGACGAAATCGTGCGCACTGTCGAGCATTGCAATCAACTGCCGGTCCATCCACGCCACCCCTATGCGGGGGAACTCGTCTACACGGCGTTTTCAGGCTCACATCAGGACGCGATCAAAAAGGGGTTTGAGGCGCTCGAAAAACGCAACGACCCGCTGTGGGAAGTGCCCTATCTGCCGATTGATCCCAAGGATCTCGGCCGCACCTATGAGGCGGTGATCCGGGTCAACAGCCAATCGGGCAAGGGCGGCGTCGCCTATGTATTGAAGGCCGATCACGGCCTCGATCTGCCGCGCGGATTGCAAATTGAGTTTTCGAGATGTGTTCAGGAAGTCGCCGACCGCACCGGAAAAGAACTAAGCAGCGCCGATATATGGTCGTTGTTTGAAGAGACCTATCTCGGGCGCGACCGCATCGCGCTCAGCGACTACAATTTGTTTCCTGAACCGGGCGCACCGAATCAGCGCAGGATTTCCGCTGCAGTCCTGATCGACGGCGGCGCGCGTAAGATCGAGGGCGTCGGCAACGGTCCGATCGACGCGTTTGTCGACGCGCTGCAGGGTGAGTGCGGCGTCGAATTGACCATCGGGGATTATCGCGAGCACGCATTGGGCGCAGGCGCCGACGCTCGGGCCACCGCTTACGTTGAAGTCCGCAACGGCCAAGATGTCACGATCTGGGGGGTCGGCATCGACGAAAATATCGTCACCGCCTCTCTTAAGGCTGTCGCCAGCGCCGCGTCGCGCGGCCGGTAATTTTAACTCGGCTCGCAACGCGGGCCCGGGCTCTATGCGAGCCAGAGGCTCGGCGGCAGCGCCAACCCCGATTCTCGCCCCGCGCCACTTCACCACGTGGCGCGAGCCGCGCCTAACGCCGGCGGAGGTTCCCTCTGATGGCGAGATCGTGTCTCCTATGACCCTGCCGTCTGGGTGGACGCGATTGGGCTCCGGCATCGGTGACGGTTGCGATTCCGGTGACGTGACGCGAGCGGGACGAAATTTGGACTTGAGATTGCCGCTGCCACGCTACCTTAAGCCAACGCCCGGGACGCATTCTGACGCGGCATCAATAAAGGCTTGAAGATTTGCCGGTATAGTTAGGCACCGGATTGGGGACGACGCGAATTGCAAGCCCTTGTACCCGAACATCGTGGCATCCTGTTCGATGACTCGGGCGAGGCCTGGCCGGCTCAGCCAGCTCAGCTCGCACGGCGTTTCGGTCGCGAGGCTGAGCATATCGACGTATTAGCCAATGCCGTCAGAAACCTCGGATTTGTCCATGTGGCGCCGATCCGCGATGCCCTCTCAGTCACTTTCGAACCCTCGGTTGTCAGTCCGCTCGCTGCGGTGGCCGCCTACTACGAAATTGCAGCACGCGGCCCACAGTGTCTGATCCTAACCTATCCCGGAACAGCGGGTAGCCCGGAACGTTGCGAAATCTTCAACAATATCATCGAGGGCTTGCGGCGATTGGACCACGCGGCCAAGCGGGATCCGACCGCGGCGCGACCGCGGTGGCAGCAAAATGCGCCTAGCGATCGTGGTAATCGCCAGTTAATTAACAACACAATAGCCGAGAGAAAACCGGCTTTGAGCGCCTCGCGGAGCGGTCGACCGCAAATAAAATCACGTGAACACGATCGTTCTGTCCGGTTGTCCAGACCGTTGAACAGGATCGGCTCCGAGGATCAATGGCTCGCTCAGCTATTGAATTTTTGGGGTGGCGCACGCCGCGGACGGCGACTTCCCTCCAACGAGTCGCTGGACTCGCTGGAGGTGTTAAACGTCGCTTGCGGACGAGCCCATCTCGTCGACACTGCTAATTCAAATCCGGCCGCGTACCGTTTTCGTCTGTGGGGCGCGGTCAATTCTTATGGCGGCGGCTATGCCAACCGGTCTTTGGGCGAGATGCCGGATAGCCTGATGCGGGACGACGCCATCGAGGACTATCGCCGGGTCGTCGCGGCCGCCGCGCCGAGTTATCATTTAATCGAGATCGTGGAAAACAGCTTCTCGTATTCGTATGCTCGTCTGCTGCTGCCTCTCGCACAAGATGGGCGACGCGTCGATCAACTCATCGTCCTGATCAATGAACGGCCGCTTCCGGAACTCGGTTCGCTGTAAGCTTGCGCCGAGTTGATGCGGGACAGCCAGCGAGGCGATCGCCTCGGCTTTCGAGGCGTGACACAGATGCATAATGGCGCGTCGCCGCTCGGGCGGAAACCAACCATCGACAAAGCGGTGCACGCGCGCGAACCCATAAACGCTGCGCCCCATAAAGGCCGCCTTACGGTCGGCGACCTCGGCCCGATCATCCGGATCGTTGCGGATCATCGCGCTGTCGTGATCGAACGGCCTAAGACGCAAAGCGACAGCCCGAGCGAAGTGCGGCATCACCAAGGCCAGCCGCGAGGCGCCGCGATAATCGTTTCGGATCCATAATCCGCCGCCATGCACGACCTCGCCCCCAAAGGACGGTATTTTACAGTCGACGACATAGCGAGGATCAAGACCGCGCCGTCGCCTGGCAGACCACAGTGCTAGCGAGCGGATCAAATCGTAAAAGTCTTCGACAACAAATCGCCGCAGGCAGTAGGTTGCGATCGGCTCCTGCTGATCGTTTTTAGCCAGCAACCAAAAGTCATCCGAGCCAAATTTTATATATCGCGCATCGAACGCCTGGTTGAGGTGACTGTCGCCATGGGCAGCACGGATCGAAAGGTATGTTTGAAAGTCGCTTCTCAACTGCAATGAGATGCCGCTGTTTTTGAGAAAAGCATGAAATTTTTCTTGCGCCGTTTGGACTGCGTGCGCTTCATCGGAAGAAAGCTGGACCATAAGAACTCCTTAACGATGGCCTAGACGGCCGTCGCCCTTGAGAACAAACAGGGATCAACTACAAGAAGGATTAAATAATTGTTAATACTCGACGCAATCAGTTACTGGAGATCATCAAAGTTGAAATTTAGAAAGGATCGGCACTGAGCTAGCACTCAGCGAGCGAATGATTGTACTTTGCAGTAATATTTGGATGATGCCGCCCACAGACCGGTAGGCGGTTTCAAAACGAAAAAACTCGGAGTGCTGATGCCAACGCTACGCTAACGCGCTCGACGGCTACCGCCCAAAGCTAAGCGTGCTAACAGTGGTCCTGTTGCGATTTACGCAGGTGTTATCACATCGATCCGGATTTGTCAATTTGCTATTAACGCAATACCCGATCAAGGCGCGATCACCGCCCACCGCGGGCCGCCGCTCGGTGATCTGGCCGCCGCTCTCGATCTGCCCGTGCGATAGAAAACAGAGGGCGCAACAGAGGAGCGAAGCCCCAAGCTCCTCCGGTCACGTCCTACCGGCGCATGGACGCCCGAGACCGCAGAAAACGGTAGCGATTGCTGGCCTCGAAGGCGGCAGGAGGCGGCTTTCTCCTGCGGCGCGACAGGATTGCGGATCAGTTCGCTTAAGTAACCGGCGCGCCGCCTTGGGCGCGATTTAAACGTTCGTTAACAGACTTTTGCATTTTAATTTTTTGAGGTGAAGGCGTCCTCTTACGGTCGGGTGGCTGTCCGAGATCTTTCAAGATTAGGTTTGGTACCATAAGAATAAAAGTTAAAGGCCATAGCAATTGTGGCAGCAGAGCCGGACAACGCTCAGCTGAACTGCGGCGGATCACGATAAACCCTGCTAACAGACAAAATGCCTGTGCGGGTTGACAAGCCCGATTTGGCCTGTTTAGTTTGCGGCGTTCCTCCCTGTCCTACCCGGATATCGGCAACAATCCGGGACGACGCCAGTCTGCATTCCCAAGCCCATCCAACTATAATTGGCATGGCGGCAAGCCTGCTCGTGCCTTGCGGCGAGGGTGCCCTAACGAGAAGGAGACGCAATCGAATGCCTTTGCGCCAGACGATTGGCATTTCCCTTGCGATTTTGATGGCTTCAGCCGGTGCGATGGCGAAAACGCCCGACAAGAGCGCCGCATACCAATCCAGCACACCTCCAAATGGCGATCCGGGGAGATCCGCCAACCGGTCGGCAAAATCCAGAGCCGTACATAGAGCGGCGCATTTCCGCTGGCCACACCGGTTAGCCTTTCATCATGGCGGAAAGAGCCGCTATCGGGATAGCGCCTCCATCGGCTCCCGTAGCGATCCCAATTGGGGCCCGATGCATACGACGGGCTATCAGGAGATCGGCCAGGCGGCATGGTACGACTTGGTCGGCAATCGCACCTCAAGTGGCGAGCGGCTCGACACCGATACCCCGACAGCGGCCCACCGCTCCTTGCCGCTCGGCTCCTGCGCCAAGGTAACCAGCCTCGACACTGGCCGTTCGGTGATCGTCAAGATCAATGATCGAGGCCCCTACAGCCGCCGCTTTATTATCGATCTGTCGCCACGGGCCGCCGAGGAGCTCGGTATGAGGCATGCGGGAGTGGCTGCCGTCGCGATCGAGCCCGTCGCCGCCGGGACGGCACCGACTGCTGCGGTAGGTCCGACAGTCGCCGTCTACCGCGGCGGCAATGTAACGCAATGCGCCTCTGATCCCGTGCAGGGTTGATGATAAGACAAGGTACGGGTGGCGGCTGATGAGGGTTGGGCAGCGCACGACAATTGTGCAAAACGCCGCCCGAGGGGCCCGGCCGGCGGTGCTCGGTATGCCGCCTGCCTCCGGTCGCACCTCGATCTGCTTGACAATCGCCCACTGGCGGATGGCTTGCCTACGTCACGCGCGCCCATTTGCCGATCCCTGCAAATCGGGGCGGTCGCTTGCTGCTACTCGTGAACGCCGCTGAGCGGCGGCATGCGCTCTGGGTTCACGTGAATACCAAGCCAACGTTGCGGCGAACGCGATGAATGCCGCGATGATCATAGTCAGGATGATAATTTCACCGGGTGTCATGGCCTTTCTCCCGAAAACGGGAGATGCTCTGATAACGTGATCCCGGCAGCTTTGATCTAAATCAACCGTTTTGGCAAAGCGCCGATCCCTGTGCCCTTCGGCCGGAGCCCTAATCGGGCTATTGGCTGCGCGATCCTGCATATAGTCTACTTGCGGTTGGTGGACCTGCGGCCCAGGGCGCCGGGTTATCGATCGCAAAAGGCGACGGGGAGGATGACATGCGCGCGTATTCAACAGCGCCGAGCTGGCTTGGCGTTCTCCTCGGGTTCGTGCTGCTCGCCGGCTGCGCCGCACCGCCCGCGGCGACGACGGTCGCTCCCCCGCCGCTTGCCCCAGGGATGGCGCGGGTGTGGTTCTTGCGCCAGGCCGATCCGACCGGCGGCAACGTCTATGCCTCGCAACCAATAGTTTACATCGATCGTACACCGCTCGTTACGATCCAGCAGGGCACCGCGTTTTTTCACGACTTCGCGCCGGGCCGCTATCGGCTTTCGGCGCAGGCTGTTGGGGGGGCGACCTATGCCGGTCAACACGACATTCTGCACCTCGATCCGGGGACGGAAACCTATGTGCAGATCATCGCGGTCGGCAACTGGGAACTCGGCTCACCGGTTGGCGGCTACAGCTTTGCCGTGCTGCCGATGCCGCCCGACATCGCGCGGCAATACCTACTAACCATGACCGATCTTGGACAGCGCTGAGGCGACGCCGTTTGCGTTGCGCCCTTGTCGATTCTCCAAATACTCCTTGACCGAGAGATTGCCGTCGGCCGCCGCTCCCGCTAGCCTGAGCAAAGGAATATCCGCACCCGGGCCGATGCTGCCCAAGTGCCGCGTTGACGGCCGCGGCTGGTGCGATCTGGTGGGAGAAGTGATGAAGGCCGATTACGTGATCATCGGCGCCGGCTCGGCCGGTTGCGTGCTCGCCAACCGGCTCACCGAGGATCCGGGCTCGCGCGTCCTGTTGATCGAAGCCGGCGGGCGCGATTGGAGCCCCTATATTCACGTCCCGGCCGGCTTTATGAAATTGCTCGATCACCCGACCTTGACTTGGCGCTATTACGCCGAGCCCGATCCCGGCACCGCCGGGCGCGCGATCATCTACCCGCGCGGCCGGGTGCTCGGCGGTTCGAGCTCGATCAACGGCCTGATTTATGTCCGCGGCCAGCCCGAGGATTTCGATCACTGGGCGCAGCTCGGCAATCGCGGTTGGTCGTGGGACGACGTCCTGCCGTATTTCAAAAGGGCCGAGAATTGGGAGGGCGGCGAGAGTGAAATCCGCGGTTCCGGGGGCCCGCTCTTTACCTCAAAGATGGACCGGTCGCCGCTGTGCGAAGCGGTCATCGAGGCCGGCCGCGAGATCGGCCTCGAATACCGCGAGGACGTCAACAATCTTCCGGCCGGCGCCGGCGACAGCATCGGCTGGTGCCAGCAGACCCGCGGCGGCCGCCGCCGGGCGAGTGCGGCGCGCACCTATCTCCGCCCGGCGATGAAGCGGCCCAATCTGCGGGTCATCACCAAGGCGCAGGTGTGCCGCATCCTGTTCGACGGCCAGCGCGCCACCGGCGTCGAATTCGCCCGCAACGGTGTCGTCGAACAGGCCGAGGCGGCGCGCGAAGTAATCCTGTCGGCGGGTGCCGTCAACTCGCCGCACATCCTGCAATTATCAGGGGTCGGCGCGCCCGAGCATTTGAGCCGCGTCGGCATCCCGGTCCACCACGCCTTGCCGGGGGTCGGGCGCAACCTGCAGGACCACTACATCGCCCGCATCAGCTATCCGGTGTCGGGCACGCCCACGGTCAACGAGCGTTCGCGCGGCATTGCCTTGGCCGGCGAGATCCTGCGCTATCTGGTGACCGGCAAGGGGATGCTGACTTACAGTGCCTCATTGGCCGCGGCCTCGGTCAAGGTGCTCGAGGAATTGGCGACCCCCGACGTGCAGTGCAGCATCGCCCCCGGCAGCTTTAAGGATGGCCAGATCGGCGCGCTCGACGAGTTTCCCGGCATTACGGCCGGCGCCTGGCAGATGCGGCCCCAGTCGCGCGGCTATGTCGAAGCGAAATCGCCGGACCCGGCCGAAGCCCCGGCGATCAACCCACGCTATCTGTCGGAGGAGACCGACCGCCGCGCGATCATCGGCGGGCTGCGCTTTATCCGCCGCCTGTTCGCCGCCCCGGCGCTCGCCAAGTATCTCGGCCCCGAGATCCTGCCCGGCATCCAGGTCGCGACCGATGACGAGCTCCTCGACTATGCCCGCAACAAGGGCTCGACGGTCTACCACGCGACCTGCAGCTGCAAGATGGGCAGTGATCAGATGGCGGTGGTCGACGACCAATTGCGGGTTCACGGGCTGGAGCGGTTGCGGGTCATCGACGCCTCGGTGATGCCGACGGTGACCTCGACCAACACCAACGCCCCGACGATCATGATCGCCGAGCGCGGCGCCGAATTGATCCGCCGAGCCGCCCGCGACAGCGCCACCCCGACCGCCCGCGCCGCCTGACCCCGCGGCCGGTCACCCGCCGCCAAATTCCCGTATAACCGGGAAAAAACCGGGAATTTTTGCAAAAAAACGCCCTTTTCAGGCAGAAAACCGAGTATTATCAATAGGATGCCTTCCAACAATTAACCTACCTAACCGGGAATTTTCCGCGCCCTAATCGGGAATTATTCTCCCCGAACCGGGAATTGACGGGAATTGGCCATCTCTGGCCACCTGCTGCCAATCGTTTGCAAAAGCGCCCCTCCTGCGCATCGACAACCAGCCCAATTCCATGCGCGCTGATGGCGTCACAATAGGACGCGATTGTGGCGATCTTGGTGTTGCACGGCTGAGGGCACACCGCGCTACTCCACCCGTTCGCGGAGCAGCGTCAGGCTGCTTCCTGATAAAGGTACTTCTGGAAGCCGGTGAAGACATTGCCGATCTCTTCGGGTTGGCCAAGGTCGGCGACAGCGTCGGCGATCGCGTCGTGATATTTGAGCCTGAGCAATGGGCGCAATTTCTCCCGATCCAATTCTTCGACCCCAACCCGGACATAATGCGACAGCACGAAATCGAGAAAGACCTGCTGCTTGCTGTTGAAGTGGGTGGTGATCTCGATCTTCGCTTTTGCGGCGCGCTGCTCGCGGGTCAGCGGCGGCAGCGCATAAGCAACATGCGCCAATACGTCGAAGAGATCGCTTTTCTCGGCGTCGATGACCCGCTGCATCTCCGCCATCTGGTCTTTGCCAAACCCTTTCTCGGCCAAGCCCTGCAATAGCTTGGCGCGGGTATCGGGCGCGCTCCACAGCACGCGCAATTCGGCCTCGTCTTTGAAAAATTCGGGCAAGGCGCCGAACAGCATCTCCATGAATTGTTGCGCCGACATCGGCGTGCCGTCGGGATGCCAAAAGCTCGTCGCCATCATGTGCTGGATTGTGCGGGCTTTGCCATCGGCGAGCATCACTTTGATCTTTTGAGGACGTGGACTCGGTCCAAATCCGGGCGCGGGCGGCTCCGACAGACCTTTCGGCGGCGGAACCGTCACTGGCTCCCTTGGTTCGGGCTCGATTGGCTCGCCGTCCCACTCCGGGTCGCTGAAGTGATGATGCGCTTTCACGAAATCGTAGATCGTGAAGTAGTCCTTGCCGTCATAAAGCCGTGTGCCGCGCCCGATGATCTGCTTGAACTCGATCATCGAGTTGATCGGGCGCATCAGCACAATATTGCGGATGTTGCGGGCATCCACCCCGGTCGAGAGTTTCTGCGAGGTGGTCAGGATCGTCGGAATGGTCTTTTCGTTGTCCTGAAAGTCGCGCAAATACTGTTCGCCGAGACCGCCATCATCGGCTGTGACCCGCTGGCAATAATTCGGGTCTTTGCTTTTCTTGATCTGGTTGACGAGGTCGCGCACCGCCAGCGCGTGCAGCTGCGTGGCACAGAACACCAATGTCTTTTCACTCTGGTCGATCTGGTCCATGAACAATTTGACCCGGAGCGCTTCGCGTTCCTTGATTTCAATGATCTTGTTAAAATCGGCTTCGGTATAGCGCCTGCCAAGATCGATTTCGCCCTCTACCAATGTGTCATCGGGCGTATAGACATAATCATCAAGCGTCGTCGAAATCTGCTTGACTTTGAATGGCGTCAGAAAGCCGTCGTTGATGCCTTCTTTGAGCGAGTAGATATAAACCGGCTCGCCGAAATAAGCGTAGGTATCGACGTTTTCATTGCGTTTCGGCGTGGCGGTCAGACCCAGCTGCACCGCCGGAGCGAAGTAATCGAGAATGCCGCGCCAGTTGCTCTCGTCATTGGCGCCACCGCGATGGCATTCGTCGATGACAATGAAATCGAAGAAATCGGGCGGATACTCGCCAAAATAAGGGCTGGACGGATCACCGTTCGCATCCGAATTGCTACCCGCATTTTGCATCGTCACCCCCGCGGAAGCGGGGGTCCAGGGAGAGCGACGTGCAGTTGACCCCTGGATTCCCGCTTTCGCGGGAATGGCGGGTGTCTGGGCGCTATCGCCCGAGTAATCGTTGGTCTGGCGCTGCGGCGGTCCGCTCATAAAGGTCTGGAAGATCGTGAAAAACAGGCTGCCGTTTTTCGGCACGCGACCGCGTCGGCGGATCTCGTCGGGTTCGATGCGCACGAGCGCGTCCTCGGGGAAGGCGGAAAACGCGTTGTAGGCCTGATTGGCGAGGATGTTGCGGTCCGCAAGAAACAGGATACGCGGGCGGCGCGACGGCACGCGGCTCAAATTCCAGCGACTGTGAAACAATTTCCACGCGATCTGAAAAGCGATAAAGGTCTTGCCGGTGCCGGTTGCGAGGGTCAGCAGGATGCGCTGCTTGCCGGCCGCGATTGCCTCCAATACCCGGTCGATCGCAATGTCCTGGTAGTAGCGCCCTTGGAAGAATCCGCCTCGGTCTTCGAACGGCACCGCCGCGAAGCGGTCGCGCCACGCATTGGCCTCGGCAAAGGTCAGCTTCCACAATTCATCCGGAGTCGGGAAATGCGGCACGGCGCCTTCCGCGCCACTCTGCATGTCGATGCCGTAAATGCCCTGCCCGTTGGTCGAGTAGGTGAAACGGATTGCGAGTTTACCCGCGTAGTTCTTAGCCTGCGCGACGCCCTCGCCGACCTCTTCGTCCCAGGCCTTGGCCTCGACAACGGCGAGTTTGTGGTTGCGATGGATCAGCACGTAATCGGCCGTAAGCGCCCTCCCGCGCCGGCCGTGGCCTTCGATGCGGCCCAAGGTGATCGGATATTCACGCCTGATGCGGCTGCCATCGACCGCGCCCCAGCCCGCCGCCGCCAATGCGGGATCGATGTGCTCGGCTCTGGTCTCAGCTTCGTTCATCGCCGGCTTCTAGTGGATCGAATCTAACACTTGGTACCCGCGGTTGGCGGCGGCGATGATGCGGTCGGGGTCGGCGGTCCAGGTGAACGGCTTTGGACTGTGGTTGTGTTGGGCAAGGTAACGGTTGATCGCGGCCTGGAGGTCGACGAGGGAGTGAAACACGCCGCGTTGCAATCGCCGGCGGGTTAGCTTGGCAAAAAAGCCCTCGACGGCGTTGAGCCAGGATGCCGAGGTGGGGGTGAAGTGGAACGTCCAGCGCGGGTGCCGGGCCAGCCAAGCCCTGACTTTGGGGTGCTTGTGGCTGCCGTAATTGTCAAGGATCACGTGGACCAGTCGGCCGGCTGGGATGTCACGCTCGAGGCGATTGAGAAAGCGCAGGAATTCCTGGTGCCGGTGGCGCTGCATGCACTGCCCGATGACCGTGCCGTCGAGCACATTGAGGGCGGCAAACAGGGTGGTCGTGCCGTTGCGGATATAATCATGGGTCATTGTCCCGGCGCGGCCTTGCTTGATCGGCACCCCCGGCTGAGTGCGGTCGAGCGCCTGGATCTGGCTCTTCTCATCGACCGACAGCACCAGGCTGTGCGCCGGAGGGTCGACGTAAAGGCCCACGACATCGCGCAGCCTGGCGGCAAACTGCGGGTCGCGGCTGAGTTTGAAGACCTGCAACCGATGCGGGGCGAGACCATGGGCGCGCCAGATCTTTTGCACGGTGCTGACCGCCAGCCCCATGGCGTCGGCCATCGCGCGGCTCGTCCAATGGGTGGTCTCGCCGGGTGGCGCGCCGAGCGTGAGCGCGATCAATCGCCCGACGACCGGCTCGGGGATCGGCGCTTTGCCGGGCTTGCGCGTCTTGTCGTGCAACAGGCCATCGACCCCCGCCTCCATGAAGCGGCGCTGCCAGCGCCACACGCAGGGTTTCGACACGCCGGCCCGGCGCATCACCTCGGCGGTGCCGCAGCCTTCTGCCGTGGCCAGGATGATCCGCGCTCGCCACACATGCTTCTGGACAGCATTGCGATCGCCCACCACTGCCTCAAGCCGCTCCCGATCCCCCGGCCCAAGCCGGACTTCAACATCGCTGCGCATCGCAGCATCATGACGCAAAAGCTCGACTGAGGGAATCTTATGTTTCGGTCATACCACTAGGCCTCCGATTGCGCGAGTTTCCTTGAATGAAAAATCGGCAACGTCAAAAATATCATCCCGACGGAGGTCGGGATCCATGTTAGCCATGGATACCGGCCTTCGCCGGTAAGACAAAAGACGTCTTATATCAACTACTTCGTTCTCAATACGTTTCTAAAGTTGGCCGGTGAAGGCTTGGTGCAGTAGCGATTTTTTTAAAGCCTCGAGCGCGGCGAGCTTTTCCTCATACAGGCTTTCGAGATGTTCGGTCTCCGCGGACAACGTGGCGAGGTGGGCCGCGATTACTTCTTGTTTGTCCAACGGGGGAAACGAGATTACCAGCTTCCTCAAGTCACAGATATTAATCTGCATCAATGCAGCGCCGTAGGTTTTCTCGCGGATTTGCCTCTGAACAGGGCCTGAACCAAGGAGATAGTAACCAAAATTCTGGCTAAGCAGAGCCCGGTTGAAAAGGATGGGGACGATGCCTCTAGTGACATTCGCACCGGATAGTTCGGCTGAAGCCACGGAAACCAATCCTGTACTGCCTCGAACACACAGCAATAGTTCGCCACCATCGAGTGCCGTTCTCCGATATGCGTCCGCTAGTTTTGGAACGATTCGTTTTAACCCATCGAGCGGAATTACCTTGGTGGTCAAATCTGTCGGCCGGACTACGGGCAGTCCATTAGGATATTCATCTCCGGGCTGAACTATCCCGTATGAGAGGTGCAGTTCGCATCAACTACCTCTTCGAGGGTCTTCCAAGCCCACGTATTGCCGCGCCGGGTGAAGATGGATTTAAGATGGCTTTCAAAGAGGGCGCGGGCGTTTTGGAGGTTCTTTTCGGCGTTGGCTTTGGCAGCTGCGATGCCCTCAAACGCTTCGTCCAGGATGCCGACAATCCGCCGCTGCTCGGCGAGGGGGGGGACCGCCACGTCCAACTCCCTCAATGCTTCAAGGTAGATGCCCTTTTGCGCCACTCCACGAGCTTGTTCGTTGAGCTCGCCGTTTCGATTTATGAAAGAATACATTAGAAAGCGGTGCTCAATGATAATTTTCTGTGGAGTTATTACCGCCACGCTACGCTGGAGAGTGATCTTCGGAGCGTCAGGCGGAACAACGGCACTCCTGCCAATTGTTCCTACAATCGTCAGAAGAACATCGCCTGGCAATATGGCTGTTCGCCTGTCTTCTTGCTTGAACTGTTCCACTGTTAGGTAGCGGGGCGCTTCGTAACGGAAATCATCGTCAAACACGTTCTTCGAACTCAACATTAGGTAATCGCTGTACAGGACACCCTTCGGTGGGTTATGGCTACCATCGGTGATCTTGGTCGCTATCTCAGCTAAACGTCTGGTTGGCCACCCGTTCTTCATAACAATGCCCGGATATTCTCCAGAACCTTGGCGCTTTCGGCGTCGAGCGCGGCGATTTCGGCGAGGATGTCGAGCGGGCTGCGGTGCGCAATATCGTCGCCGTTGTTCGGGTTCTTGACGGACAGGTCAAAGGTGATCTTGTCGATGCTGTTAGCTTCAACGCTCCAGCTTTTCGGCGAGTCAGCGAAGGTTTTTTGCAATTCGGCGAACTCGGTGAGGTCGGCGTCATTAAGCGGGTTGGTTTTGCCGAGATTGCGGCCGGCGTCGAGCTGGTAAAACCAGATATTGCGCGCCGGGGCGCCTTTCTCGAAGAACAGCACCACGGTCTTGACGCCGGCACCCTGGAACGTGCCGCCGGGGAGGTCGAGTACGGTGTGCAGATTGCAACTTTCGAGCAATAATTTGCGCAGGCTGACCGAGGCGTTGTCGGTGTTGGACAGAAACGTGTTTTTGATCACGATGCCGCCGCGTCCGCCTGCTTTCAGCATCCGGATAAAGTGTTGCAGAAACAGAAACGCAGTCTCGCCGGTGCGGATCGGGAAATTCTGCTGGACTTCGCGGCGTTCCTTGCCGCCAAAGGGCGGATTGGCCAATACCACGTCGTAGCGGTCTTTTTCCTGAATATCGGCGAGGTTCTCGGTCAGGCTGTTGGTGTGGATGATGTTAGGCGCCTCGATGCCGTGCAGGATCATGTTCATGATCGCGATGACATAGGCGAGCGACTTCTTTTCCTTGCCGTAAAAGGTGCGGGTCTGCAGGGTCGAGAGGTCTTTGGTGGTCAAATTGCCCGCTGATTTCAGGTAATCGAACGACTCGCACAGAAACCCGGCCGAGCCGCAGGCCGCGTCATAGATGCTCTCGCCGATGCGGGGCGCGGTGACCTGGATAATCGCGCGGATCAATGGGCGTGGGGTGTAATACTCGCCGCCGTTGCGACCGGCATTGCCCATGCGCTTGATCTTTTCTTCGTAGAGCGCCGATAGCTCGTGTTTTTCGCTCTGCGAGCGAAAATGCAATTCGTCTATGTGATCGATGATTTCGCGCAGATTGTAGCCGCTGGAGATTTTGTTTCTGATCTCCCCAAAGATCTGCCCGATCTTGTATTCGATCGTGTTTGGCCCACTGGCTTTTTGGGTAAAACCGTGCAGATACGGAAAGAGTTTTTGATCGACAAAATCGCGCAGATCGTCGCCGGTCATCGCGCTGTTGTGGTCGAGCTTGCCGTCCTTGCCCTTGGGCGCGGCCCAGCTTTCCCAACGATAAGGCTCATCGAGGAGAAAGGCGTATTTCTTGCCGTCAAGAGCCGCCTCCATCGCTCGGTCTTGTTCGAGGCCGTCGAGGTATTTGAGGAACAACAGCCACGAGGTCTGCTCGGTGTAGTCCAGCTCCGTAGTGCAGCCGGCCTCTTTACGGAGCACGTCGTCGATATTTTTGAAGGCCTGTTCGAACACGGTCTGCCCAATCTGAAGTCGAATGCTGGGTTACGCATCCAGCGTCAAAAAACCGACCCAAATGGGCGAAAGTCAAGGGGCGGCGGTTATCGCTTGGCGATGGCCGAGATTTCCGCTGCCGATCTCGGCCCAGATTGATTTACCTGGGGCCGGTGTCTCCGAGTGGGGTGCACGGGGAGCTGGAGGATAGCGGATGAAAACCCGCTGCGGGCCGCTGCAGTGCTTTGCGTTTTTCGTCTTAGTGTGCTACATTGTAGCTCATAGGAGAGATACGATGTCAACGAATTCCGTAGTGCGCGCGCGCATCGATGAGGAAACCAAGCGAGAAGCTGCTGCCGTGTTGCAGGCGATGGGCCTAACGGTGTCGGACGCATTCCGTCTACTTATGGTCAAGATCGCCAAGGAAAAGGCGCTGCCTTTCGAGCCGCTGGTGCCCAATGAGGAAACCATTGAAGCAATGAAAGCAGCGCGGCGCGGCGAGCTAACGACCGCCGGGCCTCCGGGGAAATTGCTCAAGAGCCTGAATGCGGATTGTTAAATACACCAGCCGCTTTCGACGCGACTACAAGCGGGAAAGCTCGGGACGACACAGTAAGCGCCTAGACGCCATGCTACTCGCAACGGTCAACAAGCTGGCCGAGGATAAGCCGTTGCCGCATCGCTATTTCGATCACCCACTCGGCGGCGAGTGGAAGGATCATCGCGACTGCCACATTCGGCCGGACTTGATCCTCATATACCGGAAGCCGGACGATGCGAGCCTTGAGCTTGTCCGGCTCGGCTCGCATAGCGAGCTAGGCCTATAGGCCAACAGCGAGAAGTATTGTGTTTTGCATGCACGGCCTGGGTGGCGAACTTGGCCGGTCATGTGCAAGGCTCAGGGGAACAACGACCATGGAAAGGAGCGCATCATGAAAGTGCTGATGGTTCTTACCTCCCACGACCAGCTTGGCAATACCGGGCGGAAGACCGGCTTTTGGCTGGAGGAACTGGCGGCGCCCTATTATGTCTTCAAAGATGCCGGCATCCAGATCACCCTCGCATCGCCCAAGGGCGGGCGCCCGCCGCTCGATCCCAAGAGCAACGAGCCGAGCTTCCAGACCGACATCACCCGTCGGTTCGAGAAGGATGCTGACGCCAACGCGCAGCTCGACAGGACGGTGCGCCTCGATAGCGTCAAGCAGGAAGACTTCGATACCGTCTTCTACCCCGGTGGCCATGGGCCGATGTGGGATATCGCCGAAGACCAGAACTCGATCAAGCTGGTGGAATTTTTCCTCGCCGCCGGCAAGATTTTCGCGTTGGTCTGCCACTCTTCCGGCGCGCTGCGGCATGTCAAGACCCCGGACGGCAAGCCGCTCGTCGCAGGCAAGACCGTGACCGGCTTCACCAATGGCGAGGAAGAAGAGGTCGGGTTGACAAAGGTGGTGCCGTTCCTGGTCGAAGACGAGCTGATGAGCCTTGGCGCCACGTTTTGCAAGGTCAAGAACTGGGGCGTTCACACGGTCGCCGACGGCCAGCTAATCACCGGCCAAAATCCGGCCTCGTCGGGCCCGGCTGCCAAGCTGCTGATCGATACGCTGAACAAAAAGGCGAAATAGTCAGGCCCATTGAACTTGCCGGGGCGCGACCCTCCGTCGTCTTTGATTTCTGGAGGTGCAAGCCGGCGGGCGGCCGCCGTCGATACCCCGCCGGCCTCCGCTGTGCCGCGCCTCGACGATATGGTTCAGCCTGCCGGCGTATCCGATGAAGGGTCGGAAGCGTCAAGCAGCATCCTCAGATTGGGTTGCAGCTCCGGCAGCTTGTCGGAAATCAGGCGCCATACTGTCTCGTAATCGATCGCTGCCCCCTCCCTCCCCCGCAAGCGGGGGAGGGAGGGGTGGGGGCGGAAAGCAATGATGCGGCGCAATTCGGCGATGTTGCTCGCGGTTTCCGGATCGACCTTGGCGAGTTGGGACAGCGCCTCGCCGATGATCTCAAGCTGGCGCTCGACGGCGGAGCGTACCAGATCGTCTTCGAGGAAAGCCTCGTAGGTCTTTCTGCGCACGAAGGCTTGCACTGATTCCGCCGCTCTCAGCGCATCCCAGAGATAGCACCTGGGGTCACGCCGCATAGACATTCTCGCGGCTCTGCTCGATGCTCGCTTTGAGAAAGGGGTTGCGCACGGCGCCGGCCTCGACGAGATCGACAGAGCGGCCGAACAGCGCTTCGAGCGCTTCCTTAAATCCAAAATAGGCGTCGAACGGGTGCTGGGGCGCACTGCGGTCGAATTCGACCAAAAAATCGATGTCGCTCCGTTGAGGGTCGAAATCGCCGCGCGCGGCCGAGCCAAACAGATCGAGCCGGTGCACGTGGAAGCGCCGGCACAACGCCTGCAATGCGTCGCGATGCAGCGCGATTTCGTCGATCATGGCCCCGCCTATATGGGCTTGGTATTCGCCATTGCGCGGCCGCCGTCGTTTTGATCAACGGCGAAGCGCATCATAGCACTACCAACTTACGATTGCTGATGCCCGAGGCTCCTTGGGAGAAGGGATGCGTCGCCGGGTTCATTCGGCAGTTCGGCTCGCTTCCTTTAGTGGAATGCGGTGGGCGGTGATGATTTGGCGGAAATGGGGGGTGATGGTGTGCCAATCGACGAGGTCGACGCGGTAGGGGAGGTCGCTTTTTGTCCGGCCGGGATTGCTTCGTCGCTGGGTGCTCCTCGCAATGACATCACATCAATGATCAAGTGACCGGATTAATTCGGACGGCGGTGGAGGTTGATGTAGCCGAATGGGTCGATACTGGCGGTGAAGAGGCGGGTGATAACGGTCGAGGTTTCGTCTTCGATGATGATCGCGGGGCCGGGGATTTGCGCGCCGGGCTCGAGGTCGCGGCGCTCGTGGATCGCGACGGTGACGAACTCGCCCAACTCGGGGTCGAACACCGGACGCTGGCGGGCAGGGGAGGGTGTGTAGGCGGGCGGCGGCGAGGGCAGGGCGGCGGCTTCGGCGGGCGGCGGCGCCGATAATAGCATCACCCAGCTCAACACTTCGACTTCGACGCCGGGAATGACGCGGTGGTAGAGCCGGCGATAGGCGTCCTCGAAGGCGGTGCGCAAGGTTGCGGCGTCGTCATTGCGGAAGGGCCGGACCGGCAACGGCACGGCGATCTCGTGGCCTTGGCCGCGGTAGCGCATAAAGGCCGAGCGGGTCTCGGTCAGCGTCGCGTCTGGAGCGCCGCGGCGGACGATCGCCTCGGCCTCGGCCCGCATCCCCGACATCAGCGCGTTGGCTTGGCCGGCGTCGAATTCGTCGAGCCGCTGCAATGCCGAGCGCACGATTTCATAGGCGATCGGCGCGCGCAAAAAGCCGACCGCCGAGCCGACCCCGGCATTGGCCGGCACTAGCACTCGGTCGAGGCCAAGTTTTTCGGCGAGCCGTGCCGCGTGCAGCGGGGCGGCGCCGCCAAACGCCACCAGGGTGCGGCCGCGGGCGTCCTTGCCGCTCTCGATGGCGTGGACGCGGGCGGCGTTGGCCATGTTCTCGTCGACGATCTCGCTGACCCCGAGCGCGGCCAGTTCCAACGCCAGCCCCAACGGGTCGGCGACGTCACGACGGAGTGCGGCTTCGGCGGCGGTGTGGTCGAGCGCCATCCGCCCGCCGGAAAACCCGGTCGGGTCGATGCGGCCGAGCACAAGGTCGGCGTCGGTCACGGTCGCCGCCTCGCCACCGCGGCCATAGCAGGCGGGGCCGGGATCGGCGCCGGCGCTGTCGGGGCCGACGGTGATCCGCTTCAACGCATCGATTCGGGCGATGGAGCCGCCGCCGGCGCCGATCTCGACCATTTCGATGACCGGGATGCGCAACGGCAAGCCGCTGCCTTTTTTGAAGCGGTAGATTCGCGCCACCTCAAAGGCGCGGCTAGTCTGCGGCTTCAGCTCGTCGATCAGGCAGATTTTGGCGGTGGTGCCGCCCATGTCGTAGGACAGGACCTTGTCGAGCCCGCATTGCCGGGCGATCTCCGCGGAAAAAATGGCGCCGCCCGCCGGCCCGGATTCGACAAGCCGCACCGGAAAGCGGATCGCGGTCTCGGCCGAGGTCAGCCCGCCGCCCGACAGCATCAAAAACAGCGGGCAGACGAAGCCCTCGCGCGCCAACGAGGTTTCGAGATTGGCGATATAGCGGCCGATCAGCGGCTGGACATAGGCATTGGCGCAGGCGGTCGAAAACCGCTCGTATTCGCGCATTTCGGGCGATACGTCGCTCGACAGCGTGATCGGCACGCTGGGAAGGTGCTGCGCCAGGAGCTCGCCGGCGCGGCGTTCATGCGCCGGATTGGTAAAGCTGTGCAGAAAGCCGATCGCGACCGCCTCGATGCCCTGTGCGGCGAGCGTTTTGGCGAGGGCCGCAACCCCGGCCTCGTCGAGCGGGACCAGCACCCGGCCCTTCGCGTCGATGCGTTCCTTGACCGGAAAGCGCAGCCGGCGCGGCACCAATGGCGGCGGCAGGTCGATGTTGACGTCGTATTGCTCGAAGCGGTTTTCGTGGCGTATCTCGATCGTGTCGCGAAAACCCTCGGTCGTTAACAGCGCGGTCTTGGCGCCTTTGCGCTCGATCAAGGCGTTGGTCGCCAAGGTCGTGCCGTGGATGATGATCGACAGATCGGCGGGGGCGAGACCGGCCTCGCCGAGCACGCGATGGATGACCTCTAGCACCGCGCGCTCGGGAGCTTCGGGCGTCGTCAGGATCTTGGCGCTCCACCGCCGCTCGCCCAGTTCGAGCGCGACATCGGTAAAGGTGCCGCCGATATCGACGCCAAGCCGCGCCCCGCTCGCGTTCTCCCTCGGCACACCTACCTCGCACTCCGACCGATCCTAGGCCGGAGTGTTTGGCTGGCAGAGGGAGGTGTCAACCCGCGGGTTTACGGTGTCGGGGCGCGGGTGGCGTGCAGCAGGATTGGGTCAGCTCGGTTGGACGCCGACTTGTTGCCAGGCGTCGGCTACGGCCTTTTGCTCGGCGCCGGTCGTCCCATAGCGACGCCCGGCATTGGTTATCGTATGCCGCGCAAAATTCGCGAAATTTGCCGTCGGCGCGAGAGTCCGGTCGCGGATCGTGTCGTACCAGATCTGGCCGGCCTTTTCCCATGCGTTGCCGCCGATCGCCGCCGCGGTCAGGTAGAACGCACGGTTCGGGATGCCGGAGTTCAGATGGACGCCGCCATTATCCTCCTGAGTATCGAGGTAATGATCCATATCGGCGGGTTGCGGATCCTGCCCCATTAGCTCGTTGTTATAAGCGGTCCCGGGGGCTTTCATCGACCGCAACGCCTGGTTGGGGAATTTCAGCAAGCCGGCGCCGATCAGCCAGTCGGCCTCATTCGCGGTCTGCTTTAGGACGTATTGCTTGATCAGCGACCCGAAAACATCCGACACCGATTTATTCAAGGCGCCGGGCTGGCCGAGATAGCGGAGGTTGACTTCCGATCCGGTGACGCCGTGGGTCAGCTCGTGACCGATCACGTCGAGTGCGATTGTAAACCGGTTGAAGGCGGTGCCGTCGCCGTCACCAAAGATCATCTCCTGTCCATCCCAGAACGCATTGTCATAGCCTTGGCCGTAATGGACATACGCGTTCAATGGCAGGCCCTGACCGTCGATCGAGTTGCGCTGATAGACTTCTAGGTAGAATTCGAAGGTCTGGCCGAGCCCATCATAGGCCTCGTTTACCGCGACATCGCCGACCGCGGCCTGACCTTCGGCGCGCACTAACGCGCCCGAGGCCGTCTCCTCGTTGCCGGAATTGTAGATCGTGCGCTTGACCTTGGGGGCGGCGCCGGTAATGGCGATGCGCGGGGCTGTTGCCAATAGCGAATGCATGATCCGCTGGGTGCGGTGCGTGCCGTCGAGAGCCAAAGTCTTTAGAGCCACATTACGCTGGGCGGCGTTTCCGCGCCGCGCCATCTCGCGAAGCACGTGCGGCGGCATAATGCAGAAGATGGAGTGGCGATGATTGACGCCACAAGGGTCGGCTTGCATGACGGTCTCCTCAGATAAACCGGCCGTCGGCGGTATCGGAACCGGTTTCCATTCATGTCGCCGGTTATGGTCCCGGTGTCCGTCAGCGCGTCCGGTCACACCAGGATAATGTTAATTGGTCGCGAGGCTGTGACCTAAGTCACACGGCTGCAAGATTGGAGCGTCGGCGTCAATAGGGAGAGCACAGTCCCGGTTCTGCTTCAGCTTCCCAACATGCCTTTCATCGCCGCAGCCACTTCGAGCATCGCCTTTGCCTGATGGTCTTCGGCGGACACATGCAGTTGCGAGACGTCGCCGCCGCCGGGTGGCAAGGTCAGCACCGCTTCTCGGCCGCCATAAGACAATGAAATCCGGCGCGGGTTGACCCGCGGCATCGCGGCGCGCGGCCTCACCAAATCCGCGTGCTCCATGCGGTCGAGCATCTCCTTGAGGCGGACCTGTTGTTCCCCCGTCAAATGCCCTTGCTTATAGGGGTCGAGCACCTTTGGTCCGATATGGCGCGCGACGGTGAAGCTGCAATCGGGCGCGATCGTCCACACCGTGCCGGTCTCGCCGGCAATCCCGCTCTGGCTATCCTTGAGCGTCAGCGGCGCGGTCAGCGGGCATTCCTCGGCCATCGTCTTCCCCGGGATAACAAGTACGGCCGCCGCCCACCCAATCGTGATGATCCCGGCTACGCCCGCCAGGGACGGGAAAATTCGAGCGCGGCACAACCATTCCCTATTGACGTGCGCCCGTGATGCCGCGGTTTCAAGGCGCATGTCAGCCAGCATAAAGCCGCCGGGCGAACCCGGCGCCTTCCTTTGCGAGAGGCCCGCGTGTCAGGCGCGATGGTGCCAGCCGTGATGCCACCGGCCATGCCCGGACATCAGCTCATTCGCCATTTGCTGCTGATCGGGCGATAGGCTCGCATAGAGCGGCTTGAACGCGGTCAGCAGACGCACCTGGTTTTCGGCGCGGACTTGGGCGAATTGCGCACGTATCTCCATCCGATCGACCGCATTCGATGCGCCGCCGCGGTGCTGCCGAGCATTGGCGATCGACTGGTCGAGAGATTGCGCATTCTGACGCATGACGGCAGCGAATTGCTGCCACTGCGTCTCCTGCGCCGGCGTGATTTTCAGCTCCGTCTTCAGAAAGGCGAGGCGGCCGTCGACAAATTGTCCGGGCATCATCCGCGCCTGACCATGGTGATGCGGCTCGTTCTGCGCAGTAGCATTACTGGCGGGCGCCGGCCCGTTTTGCGCAAAAGCGGGCGTCAGCCCGATCCCGGCGACACCGGCAAACAGCGCCGTAGCCATCAGAGACTTACGAAAACTCGTCATTGTCGTCCTCATTGCAAAGGGGGTCATTGCCCCTCGTTTGATCTACGCTGGCGCGGCTGCGGACGTACCCGCGAATCGCCGGATTGCACGGATTTAATTGCGGCTCCATGTAGCTGTAAGCCGAGCGATAGCGGGCCAGCCCGGCTCTCTGAGTTTGCCGCCGAGACAGGGCATATGAAGGAGATTATGGATCGCAAAACCCGTGGCCTGATCGCAGCGCGCGCTGTGCGCGCCATCGCCCAGGGTGCGCTTGTCGTCGATTTCACGCTCTATCTGCGCGCGCTGTCCTGGTCGGCGGTTTCGATCGGCGCGCTGTTCGCAGCCGGAATGCTGTTCAGCATCGTCCTGACATTGGCGATGGGGCCGCTCAGTGACCGGCTCGGCCGCAAGCGCTTTTTACTGGCGTACGAGGTGACGCAGATCGCCGCCGCGGCGATAGCAGTCGCCACCAGCACACCGATATGGCTCGGGCTTGCCGCTGTCGTCGGCGCTTATGGCCGGGGCGCCAACGGTGCGACTGGGCCATTCAGCCCGATCGAGCAGGCATGGCTGGCGGCGGGATTGAATTCAGCGGGGATCGCACACGCCTTTCGCCGCAATGTCGCTGCAGGGTTTTTTGGAATGGCGGCGGGGTCGCTCGCGGCGATGCTGCCGGGCTTAGTGCGCGGCTGGCTTCCCGGGACCCTAGCGTACCGCCCGATATTCGCGCTCGCCGGGCTGTTTGCCGCCATTTGCTTTTTGCTGTTGCGTCGGATTCCCGATCAACCGGCGCCGCTGCCGCCAGCACCCCCCGAACCCGAGCAACGCAGCGACGAGCGGCGGCGTCTCGCCGGCTTGGCCGGCATCAATCTGATCAACGGTCTCGGCATCAGCCTCGTTGGCCCTTTTATTGCCTATTGGTTTCATCTGCGTTTTGGCGTTGGCCCGGAGCAGATCGGGCCGGTGATGAGTGCGGGCTTTGTACTGGCAGGGCTGTCCTCGCTCGCCAGCGGCAGGCTGATCGCAATTCTTGGACTGGTCGACACCGTCATTGTCTTGCGCCTGTTGGGCCTCGCTTTTCTGCTGGTGCTGCCGTTTTCGCCGAGCTTCGGGATTGCCGCGGCACTCCACATCCTGCGGTCGATGCTCAATCGCGGCACCGCGGGAGCACGGCAGGCGCTAACGGTTCAACTTGTCAGCCCCGAGCGCCGCGGGCTAGCGGCGACCCTTGGGACCGTGTCCACCCAAATCCCACGGGCGCTGGGACCGCTGCTCGGCGGCTATTTGTTCGATGCTGATTTGCTTGCAGTGCCGTTCGTTGCGGCCGGACTAGCTCAGGCGGCTTATCTGGTGCTATATCGCCGACTCTTTCGCCGCCTGCCTTTTGCCGGGCCCGGCTGACCCGCGGATTGCAATGCGCTGCCGGGGTTTAGGGTGGTCCCTGGCCCTGAACCGGGACTATTGGCGGTAGCGGGTTGAAGTTCAATGGCGCGGCTTGTTCGATTTGATTCCGGTTCGGCAATTGCAAGACATTCCAGCCGCCGCCCAAAGCCTGGATCAGACTGGCGCTGGCGACAAGCCGGTTCTCGCGGATCGTCAATGCCGTCTCGAGGTTGGTGAGCTCGGTCTCCTCGGCGACAATGACGCTGGTATAGGCGACGGTGCCGGCAAGGTATTGGTTGTTGAACACGCGCACCGCCTCGCGCGCTGCCGCAACCGCATTGTCTTGGACTTTTGCCTCCTCGGCATAAATGCGCAAGGCTGCGAGCTGGTCTTCCACCTGCTGGAATGCGGTCAGCACGGTTTGCCGATAGTCGGCCAAGTCCTCGTTAAAGACGGCAATCGCTGCCTCAACCTGGGCATGGCGCAGTCCGCCCTCGAACACAGTTTCCGCAAAACTGCCGGCGAGCGACCAGAATTCGCCGGTCTTGCCGACCAGCTGCTCAAACGTGGCGGCAGCCGTGCCGGCATCGGCGGACAGCGTTATCGTCGGGTAGAAGGCGGCCACCTGGACGCCGATTTCGGCATTGGCCACCGCCATAGTCCGTTCGGCAGCAGCAATATCGGGGCGGCGCTCCAGCAGGGCCGAGGGTAAATCGGGCGGAATATCGGGGATCTGAATGACCATATCGGTCGGCGCGATCGTCAGATCGGCCGGCGGCACGCCGATCAGCACGGCGATCGCATGTTCGAATTGCGCGCGGGTGACGCCGGTCGCAACCGCCGATGCCTGAGTGGAATACCATAGCGCCTCAGCCTGTGACACATCCGACTGAGCGGCAGTTCCGGCTGCGTATTGGTTGCGGGTAATGCGCACCGATTCAGCATAGTCCTTGGACAATCGGGTGAGCAGGCGATACAGCTCGTCGGCAATGCGCAATTGCAGATAATCGCCGGCCAATGTGCCCTGCGCCGATAACCGCGCGCTGGCGAGGTCGGCGGCGCTCGCCTGCGCATTCGCGACATTGGCTTCGACTTGCCGGCGGATCTGGCCCCATAGATCGGGGGTCCAGCTCGCCGCGACCTGGTCACTGAAAAAGGTCGAGAGCCTGCCCCCTCCGGAACCGACAAACCCCGCTGAACCGGTGCCGGTCGAGGCGCTGCCGTTACTGCGCGAGCGCTGGGCCTGGAAGTTCGCGGTGCCAGTCGGAAAAAAACCGGCGCGGGCCTCGGCGGCAATTTCTTCCGATTGGCGCAATGCCGCGGCGGCGGCTTTGAGATTCTGGTTCGAAATGTCGATCCGCCGTTCTAAACCGTCGAGCACCGGATCGTCGTAGATCGCCCACCATGCGCCGCGATTGATCGCGTCATTCGGTTGGCCGTATTTCCAGCCGGGCTGCGGCTGCGCCTCCTTGTAATGTGCCGGCACCAGAGCGGCCGGGCGCTTATAATCGGGGCCGACTGTGCAGGCCGATAACAGCACAGCGGCAGTGGCAGCGCCTGTGCGAGACAGGCGCCTGATCCGCATTCGGCTCCTCATTCTCCCGGTTCGGGAATTTGACCGGGGGCGAAGCGCGGCCGTCTAATGCGCCAATGGCGCTGCGCCCACAAGCGGAAGCGGTCGAGATAGAGATAGATGACCGGGGTCGTGTAGAGGGTCAGCACTTGGCTGACCATCAGGCCCCCGACAATCGAAATCCCCAGCGGCCGGCGGATCTCGGCGCCTTCGCCAAAGCCGATAGCGAGGGGAAGGGCGCCGAGCATCGCCGCCATTGTTGTCATCATGATCGGGCGAAAGCGCTTCAGGCAGGCTTGGTAGATCGCCTCGCGCGAGCTGAGGCCCTGGCTGCGCTCGGCGGCAAGCGCAAAATCGATCATCATGATCGCGTTCTTTTTGACGATCCCGATCAGCAGGATCACCCCGATCAGCGCGATGATGCTGAATTCGGTGCCGGTGACAAGCAATGCCAATATCGCCCCGACCCCGGCCGACGGCAATGTCGACAGGATCGTGATCGGATGCACGTAGCTCTCGTAGAGCACGCCAAGTACGATGTAGACCGCGAGCAAGGCGGCGGCGATCAATATCGGCTCGTTTGCCAAGGATTGTTCAAAAACCTTGGCCGTGCCCTGAAAGCTGCCGTGGATAGTCGCCGGCATGTCGAGGCGCCGGACTGCCTGGTCGATCGCTTGTTGAGCCTGGCTCAATGACTTGCCGGACGCCAAGTTAAAAGAGATTGTCGAGGCGACGAACAGGCTCTGGTGATTGACCGCCAGCGGCGTGTTGCCTGGGCCAAAATGGCTAAAGGCGGAGAGCGGCACCATGGTTTCGGCAGCGGTCGCGACCGCCGCTCCAGTTGAGGTCGCGCCGTGCCCGGTGTTGGCCAGTGAGTTATTGGCAAGGTTGCGCTGGGTGTCACTCGCGATCGCACTGGCGCTCGTACTGGCCGTGGTCTTGGTCACAGCATTGTTGGTGGTCGTGCTCGCGGCAAAATTGGTGACCGTGGTTGCTGCGTTGTTCGCAGTGGTCGTCGCGGCATTGTTTGCGACTGCGGTCGCCGCATTGTTGGCAACAGGAGTTGCCGCGTTGTTACTGGATGAGGTTGCTTTCACCGTGCCGGCCAGTGCGTTTGTCGAATGCGTGCCGCTGACCGTGCCGCCTGACGTGCTGACATAAATTTCATGCAGGATCTCCGGGCTCTGCCAATACTCGGGCGCCACCTCCATCACCACGTGATACTGATTTTGCGCGGCGTAAATCACCGATACCTGGCGCTGCCCAAAGGCGTCGTAGAGGTTATTGTCGATTTCGGCGACGTTGAGACCGAGACGTGCAGCGGTATTGCGGTCGATGACCAGGTCGCTCTCCAAGCCCTTCTGTTGTTGATCGAGATTGACCTCGGTGAGGATCGGAATCTTTTGCAGCGCCGCCTCAACCTTGGGCGACCATTTGTAAATCTCTTGCGCACTGTCGCCCTGCAAGGTGTATTGATATTGCGCGTTGCTTTGTCTGCCACCCGCCCAAACGTCCTGCACCGCCTGCAAGAACAAGCGCGCTCCGGCGACCTGGTTCAGCTTGGGGCGCAATCGGCCGATGACTTGCATCACCGAGACTTTGCGTTCCGACAATGGCTTTAGAACCACAAAGACAAAGCCGCCATTGGTTTGGAAGCCGCCGGTAAATCCGACCACGTTGTCGACTGCCGGATCATGCCGGATGATATTGACGAACTGTCCCAGCTTTTTTTCCATCAGCTGGAACGAGATGCTCTGATCGGCTTGGATCCCGCCGATCATGCGGCCGGTGTCCTGCTGCGGGAAAAAGCCTTTGGGCACGATGGTGAACAGATAGCCGCCGAGCGCGATCGTTAGCGCGAGGCTCAGCATGACCAGCGCCGGCCAGCGCAAGGCCCGACGCAGCGAACGATCGTATACCGCCAGCACCGCATCGAAGGCGCGCTCGGCAATGTGGTAAAGCCGGCCATGCCGGTGCTGCCGATTGCTCGCCAGCACATGGGCGCACATCATCGGCGTCGCCGTCAGCGACACGATCAGCGAGATCAAGATCGCCACCGACAAAGTCACCGCGAACTCGCGGAACAGCCGCCCGACGATCCCGCCCATCAACAGAATCGGCGTGAACACCGCGATCAGCGACAAGCTCATCGAGACGACGGTAAAGCCAACCTCGCGCGAGCCGAGGAGTGCGGCCTCCATCCGCGTCATGCCGGCTTCGATATGGCGCGTGACGTTTTCGAGGACGACGATTGCGTCGTCGACGACAAACCCGGTCGAAATCGTCAGCGCCATCAGCGAAAGATTGTCGAGGCTGTATCCCAACAGCCACATCGCGCCAAACGTGCCGATCAGCGAAACCGGCACCGCCACGCTCGGGATCAGCGTTGCGCGCCCATTGCGTAAAAATACGAAGACGACGAGAATCACGAGTGCGGTCGCGACCAACAGCGCGCGCTCGACATCGTGCAGCGACGCGCGAATCGTCGTGGTCCGATCCATCGTCAGCTCGACATTGATCGCGTGCGGAATCGAAGCCTGCAATTGCGGCAGGATCGCCTTCACGCGTTCGACGGTATCGATAATGTTGGCGCCGGGCTGCCGGTAAAGGATCACAAGAACGGCAGGCCTGCCGTTGGACAAGCCCTGATTGCGCACATTTTCGACCGAGTTCCTTGACCTCACCCACATCGGTCAGATGCACCGCCGCGCCATTTCGGTAAGCGATGATCAACGGCTTGTAATCGGCGGCGTGATTGGCCTGATCGTTGGTGTAGATCTGATAGCGGCGATCACCCTGTTCGAGCGCCCCTTTCGGGCTGTGGGCGTTGGCGGAGGCAAGGGCGGCGCGGACGTCTTCGAGGCCGATCCCGTATTTGAAAAGCGCCTGGGGATTGAGTTCGACCCGCACTGCCGGCAGTGAACTGCCGCTGATCGCGACCTGGCCGATGCCGTCGATTTGCGACAAAGCCTGCTGCATGACCGTCGAGGCCGCGTCGTAGATCTGGCCGCGGGTCAAAGTGTCGGAGGTCATCGACAGAATGGCGATCGGCGCGTCGGCCGGGTTGACCTTGCGATAGGTCGGGTTCTGGCGCAGGCTCGTCGGCAGGTCGGCGCGGGCGGCATTGATCGCCGCCTCGACATCCCGGGCGGCGCCGTCGATGTTTCGGCTCAGGTTGAATTGCAGGACGACCCGGCTATTGCCGACGGTGCTCGTCGAGGTCATTTGGGTCACGTCGGCAATAACGCCGAGATGGCGCTCGAGCGGCGTCGCTACCGTCGTCGCCATCGTGTCTGGGCTGGCGCCCGGCATCGTCGCGCTGACCACAATCGTCGGAAAATCGACCTGTGGCAAAGGTGCGACCGGCAACTGAAAATAGGCAAAAATGCCGGCAAGCGCCATGCCGATCGTCAACAGGGTCGTCGCAACCGGCCGGCGAATAAAGACTGCCGAAAAGTTCACGGAGCGGCGCTCTCCGCGACGGCGCGGCCTTGATTGCGGCGCATTGCGGCGCCGAGCCGGTCAAAATAGAGATAGATGACCGGCGTGGTGAACAGCGTCAAAAGCTGGCTAAAGATCAGTCCGCCGACGATCGTGACACCCAGCGGGTGGCGCAATTCCGATCCGGTTCCGGTGCCGAGCATCAACGGTAGCGCTGCGAACAATGCCGCCATTGTCGTCATCAGGATTGGCCGAAAGCGCAACAGGCACGCTTGATAGATTGCGTCGCGCGGCGACTTGCCCTCATTGCGCTCGGCGTCGAGGGCAAAGTCGACCATCATGATCGCGTTCTTTTTGACGATGCCGATCAACAGAATGATGCCGATGATCGCGATTACGCTGAGGTCGCTGCCGTCGATCATCAATGCGAGCAGTGCGCCAACGCCGGCCGAAGGCAGTGTCGACAGGATCGTGATCGGGTGGATGAAGCTCTCGTAGAGCACCCCCAGTACGATGTACATTGTGACGATCGCGGCGATAATCAGGATCAGCTCGTTGCCGAGTGCTGCTTGAAAAGCCAATGCCGCACCCTGGAACACGGTGATTATGCTGACCGGCATGCCGATGTCCTTCTCGGCCTGTTGGATCGCAGCGACCGCGGCGCCGAGAGAGGCCCCCGGCGCCAGGTTGAACGACACCGTCGTCGCCGGGAATTGGCCCAAATGCTGGATCTCGAGCGGGGCGGTTTGCTCCTCGATCTGGGCGATTGCCGACATCGGCACCTGGCCGTTGACCGCCGTCGATGACGGCAGATAGATCGACCCCAACGAATTCAGCGACTGCTGCATCGTTGGGTCCGCTTCGAGGATCACGCGATATTGGTTCGACTGGGTAAAGATCGTCGAGACGATGCGTTGGCCGAAAGAGTCATAGAGCGCGTTGTCGACTGTGGCCGGGGTAATGCCAAACCGTGCTGCGGTCGCCCGATCGATATTGACGTAGGCCGACAGGCCGTTGTCGGAATACGTGCTGGCAACATCCTCGATCTGCGGGATCTGATCGAGGCGCTGCATCAGCTTGGGGACCCATTTCGCGAATTCGGGGGCGTTCGCGTCTTCCAGCACAAACTGGTATTGCGAGCGGCTGACCGTGGCGTCGATCGTCAGATCCTGCACCGGCTGCATGTACAGCGTTATGCCGGGCACGCCCGCCACCTCGTTCTCCAGCCGCCGGATGATGTCGCTCGCCGAGCGGCTGCGTTGATCGCGCGGTTTGAGATTGATCAGGAAACGGCCGCTGTTCAGCGTCGTGTTGGTGCCGTCGACCCCAATAAATGAGGTCAGGCTCGCGACATCGGGGTCGTTTAGGATGACATTGCCGAGCGCCTGCTGGCGATCAGACATCGCGGCAAACGAAACCGACGGCGAGGCGACCGAGATCCCCTGGATCAGTCCCGTGTCTTGTATCGGGAAAAAGCCTTTCGGAATGACGATGTACAAAAACACCGTCAGGGCCAGGGTTCCGACCGCGACCAGCAGGGTCAGCGGCTGATGATCGAGCACCCAGCTCAGCAAGCGTCCGTACTCGGCGATCAGCCGGTCGAACCATTCCTGGCTCTTGCGCGCGACGAGCGACATCTCGGAGGCCTGGTGATGGCGCAAGATTTTGGCGCACATCATCGGCACCAGGGTCAATGCCACCACTGCCGATATGACGATCGTCACCGCGAGCGTGATCGCAAACTCGCGGAACAGCCGTCCGACCACGTCGGGCATAAACAATAGCGGGATCAGCACCGCGATCAGCGACACCGTCAGCGAGATGATCGTAAAGCCGATCTGCGCCGAGCCCTTTAGCGCCGCTTGTAATGGCGGATCGCCGGCCTCGATATAGCGCGAGATATTTTCGATCATAACGATCGCATCGTCGACGACAAAGCCGGTCGCGATCGTCAGCGCCATTAACGACAGATTATTCAGGCTGAAGCCGGCGAGATACATGACCGCCAAAGTGCCAACCAGCGAGAGTGGCACCGATAGGCTCGGGATAAGCGTTGCCGACGGGCTGCGCAAAAACACAAAGATGACAATCACGACCAACACGACCGCGAGGCCGAGTTCGAATTCGACATCGGCGACCGACGCGCGGATCGTCGTGGTACGGTCGGTCACGACCTGAACATCGACCCCGGCGGGAAGTGACGCCTGCAATGCCGGCAGCAGCTTTTGAATACTGTCGACGACCGCGATGACATTGGCGCCGGGCTGGCGCTGAATGTTGACGATGATCGCCGGGGTCGTGTTGACCCAAGCGGCGAGCTTGGCGTTTTCGGGCGCCTGCTTGGCCTGCGCGACATCGGACAACCTAACCGGTGCGCCGTTGCGGTAGGCAATTACCAGATTGTTGTACTCGCTCGCTTTCTGGATCTGGTCGTTGGCGTTGATCGTATAAGAGCGGCTCGGCCCGTCGAAATTGCCTTTTGGAGTGTTGACATTGGCGTTGGCGAGCGTGGTGCGCAAATCGTCGATGTTGAGGCCGTAGGCGGAGAGCTGCAAACTGTTCGCCTGTACTCTGACCGCCGGCCGGTTGCCGCCGGCCAAGCTGACGAGACCCACCCCGGGCAACTGCGAAATCTTTTGCGCAAGTCGCGTGTCGGCAAGGTCCTCGACCTCGGTCATTGGCAGTGTTTTCGAACTCAATGCCAAGGTCAGGATCGGCGCGTCCGCGGGGTTGACCTTGGCATAAATCGGCGGCGCCGGTAGGTCGGACGGCAACAAATTACCGGCCGCGTTGATCGCCGCCTGCACCTCCTGCTCGGCGACATCGAGACTCAGGTCAAGGCTGAACTGCAGGGTAATCACCGAGGCGCCAGCAGAACTGACCGACGACATCTGGTTGAGCCCCGGCATCTGCCCGAATTGCACTTCGAGCGGCGCCGTTACCGACGAGACCATCACGTCCGGGCTGGCGCCGGGGTAGAAGGTCTGCACCTGGATCGTCGGGTAATCGACCTCGGGCAACGCCGAAAGTGGCAGGAAGCGATACGCGAACAGCCCGACCAGCATGATCGCCGCCATCAGCAGCGTCGTCGCCACCGGGCGCAGGACAAAAATACGCGACGGGTTCATTGACTGGTTTGGTTGGGACTGGTCTGGTTGGGACTGGTTTGCCGCGCGCCACCTTGCTGATGCCGGTGCTGTCCGGAATGCGGCCCAGCGCCCTTATGCTCGGCCGCAGATTGGGCGGCGGAGCCCGCCTGGCGGGACCCGGGCGGCGGAGCGATCGTTACCTTAGCCCCGTCCTTAAGCCGGTCGGCGCCATCATCGACGACCTGATTCCCGACCTGCAACCCCGAGAGGATCGCGACGTGCTGGCCGTCGCCGGGGCCAAGCTTGACGGTTTGCACGGCAACGGTGTCGTTCGGCTTGACGAGATAGACAAAGGTGCCGGGGGCACCGCGCTGGATCGCAGCGGTCGGAACCAGGGCGACATTCTGCAATGTGCTGACGAGCAGCTTTATGTTGACGAACTGGTTCGGAAACAGGCTCTCGTCGGTGTTGTCGAAAATCGCGCGGAGCTTGACCGTCCCGGTGGTCGGGTCGATCTGGTTATCGATCGTCTCCAGTTTTCCGACCGCGAGCTGTGTCATGCCGGTCCGGTCATAGGCGGTCGCCTGCAATGTCGAGCCGGCGTGCAGCTGCTTCAGCACCTCTTGGAGGCTGTCCTCCGGCAAGGTGAAGATGACCGAGATCGGCTGCAGCTGGGTGACGACCACGATGCCGTTGGGATCGCTGGTCTGGACGTAATTCCCGGGATCAACCTGGCGCAGCCCGACCCGGCCCGTTACCGGCGAGATAATGTGAGCATAGGTCAGATTGAGTTTTTGCGTGTCGATCTGGGCCTGGTCGAGTCCGATCTGCGCCCGATCCTGGGCGACGGTTGAAACCTGGGTGTCGCGCGTTTGGGTCGCGATCGAGTTTTGGGCAACGAGAGTGTTGTAGCGCTTCAGGTCGACTTGGGCGTTATTCAGGGTGGCCTGGTCCTTGGCGAGTTGCGCCTGCGCCTGTTCAAGTGCGACCTGATACGGTCGCGGATCGACTTGGGCGATGAAATCGCCTTTTCTGACGTGCTGGCCTTCGGCGAACCCGACACTCATCAGATAGCCGTTGATCTGGGTTTTGACCGAAACGACGGCTAGCGGCGTTACCGTCCCAAGCCCGCTCAAGGTGACCGGCATATCTCCCTTCTGCGCGGTCGCGACTCCGACCGGGATGGGACCGCCGGACGTCGCCCGCCCGGGCCGGCCCTGAGTGGGGCCCGGTTGATGGGCGATCCGTGGCAAATAGATCACCGCCGCAGCTACGACAGCCGCCAACACCAGCAGCCACGCCATCCGGCGCAACCACGATCGCCGCCGCGGCCTGGTTTGCATGTCGGCCGGGTCGCCATCGAGATCTCCGGTCCTGCGCCGGACGTCGTCGGCCTCTCCCGTTCGTCCTTTGCGGGTCAGGATGTCGCCGTGCTGGTCGTCCATCGTCTTCTGTTCGATCGCGTCTGCGGGAGTTTATCAGTACCAGGCCCGCGCGTCCCAAACGCCATCAGCGGGCACGTACAACCTGCCGATTATAAGCAGCGACGGTGCTCAGCATCCCGCGGAGCGGCAAGCCTCTTCCGTCGGCGCGGCTGATCGTCTCAAATGGCGGCTCCACACTCAGCGCTCAAGGCCGGCTCATGGCAACCAACCTTCCTCTTCTGACCGGCGGTCAGCTCGTCGTTGCCGCGTTGCGGGCCCACCGCGTCGATATGGCCTTTAGCGTCGCCGGCGAAAGCTATCTCGAAGTCCTCGACGCACTGTTCGATGCGCCCGAGATCCGGCTTGTGACCTGCCGCCAGGAGGGGGGTGCCGCCTTTATGGCCGAGGCCTACGGCAAAATGACCGGCAAGCCCGGCGTGTTGCTGGTGACGCGCGGGCCGGGAGCGTGTAATGCGTCGATCGGCATCCACACCGCATTCCAGGACTCAACGCCAATGGTGGTGCTGGTCGGCCAGGTCGCCCGTCACCAGATCGACCGCGAGGCGTTTCAGGAAGTTGATTTCCGCCGCATGTTCAGCCCGCTCGCCAAATGGGTGGCGCAGATCGACCTGGCCGACCGTGTCCCCGAACTTGTCAACCAGGCGTTCCAGGTCGCGACCTCCGGTCGGCCAGGGCCGGTCGTGTTGGCTTTGCCCGAGGACATGCTGCGCGACCGCGCCGCGGCCGAGGTCGCTGGCCCGTATCGCGCGGTGCAGGCCCATCCCGGCGCTGCCGACCTCGCCGAAATGCGCCGCCTGCTCAGCGCCGCACAGCGCCCGATGATGTTGGTCGGCGGTGGCGGGTGGAGCGATGCCGCTTGCCATGACATCGCCAAATTCGCCGAAGCCAACGATCTGCCGGTGTGCTGCTCGTTTCGCCGGCAGGACATCGTCGACAACCGCCGGCCGTCCTTTGTCGGCGATCTCGGGACCGGGGCAGCCCCGGCCTTGGTCGCGCGCATCAAAGAGGCCGATTTGTTGCTCGCGGTCGGCGCCCGGATCGGAGAGATCACCTCGCAATCCTATTCTCTGCTCGGCATCCCCGATCCCGGCAAAGTGCTGATCCATATCCACCCGGCGGCTGAGGAGTTGGGCCGGGTCTTTCGCCCGACCCTGGCGATCCAGTCGGGAATGCCCGAATTTGCCGCGGCGGCGACAGCATTGGAACCGGTTCCGGTTAAGCGCTGGTCGGGCTGGCGCGCCGAAGTGCGCGCCGAATACGAGGCCGGGCTGCAACCATCACCCGCGACTAGCGGTGGGATGCTCGATCTCGGCGCCGTGATGGGTTGGCTTCGCGACCGATTGCCCGATGACGCGATCGTCACCAGCGACGCCGGCAATTTCAGCGGCTGGCCTAACCGCTTTTTGCAATATCGCCGGCCCGGACGTCAGCTCGGGCCGACCAGCGGGGCCATGGGCTATGGCGTTACGGCCGCGGTCGCCGCCAAGCTCGTCCATCCCGGCCGGCTCGTCGTCGGCTTTGTCGGCGATGGCGGGTTTATGATGACCGGGCAGGAACTGGCGACGTCACTGGCTGCAGGCGTCGGCCCGATCATTTTGCTGTTCAATAACGCGATGTACGGCACGATCCGCATGCACCAGGAGCGCCGTTTTCCCGGCCGCGTCGTCGGCACCGCGTTGAAGAACCCGGATTTTGTCGCACTCGCCCGCGCCTACGGCGCCTTTGCCGCGCGCGTCGTGCGCACCGAGGAATTCGCCCCCGCCTTTGAGGAAGCCGCGGCCGGCAAGCGCGCCGCGGTCATCGAGCTGGCGGTCGACCCCGAGATCATCACGACCCGCACCACCCTCTCCGCGCTCCGCCGCCAAGCTGAAGCTTCAAAAGCTGAGGCATGACGCGGGAGCTTCCGCTGGAACTGCGCCGAGATGGTTCGCCGGCCCGGCTGTCAACCGGAACAGCCGTCAGTTTGCTTTCGTAATGCCTGGCCGCTCATCACCGCTTGGTCGATAGCCGTCGGTCAGGGTCTGTAAGAAGGCGATAACGTCGCGCTCGTCTTCAAGGCTCATCGCCGGCGCGTGTCCCGGCTTGCGGCCGAACGGCGCATCGGTCAAATCGATATTGGCGCGATACTGCAGCGGAACGTCGTCGAATTTATCGGTGCCGCGGTCGGCGCGGCGCGGATAGATTTTCGCCGGCTCGATATCGCGGAGATTGTAAAAGTCGAGCACCTGCTCAAGTGTGTGGTAGACGCCGTTATGAAAAAAGACCTGTCGAGTGGCGACGTTGCGTAGTGTCGGCGTTGTAAATAACCCGCAAAGCTGTGTCTGGTCCGCAATATCGGTGCGGTAGGGGCCGCAGATGCCGAGGTCGTAATACGCAGGGTTGTGATTGGCGACGAGCGTGGCGTTGCGGGGAACGCCCAATCCCTCGAATTGATGGTCGGTGAAGAGCGGCGGCAGGCCGTCGGCGCTGGGTTGGTCGAGATGGCATCCGCCGCAGTTCGCCTTGGTCGGATCATTGAAAATCAAATAGCCGCGCAATTCCGCCGGGCTCAGCCGATCACGACCCTCGAGCCAATAGTCGAATTTGCTGGTGTAAGGGTGAAAGCTCGGATCCTCGATCTCATAGCGGGCGACCGCGAACAGGGCTTCCGCGACCGCCAGACGCGGGGCGTCAAATACGGACCTCCCGAATAGTTGCACAAACCGAGAGGCATAGGGCGCCTGCTGCAACTTCCTGGCGACAAGCTCGAGGCTCCCGCCGTCCATTTCCAGCGGATTCAACAGCGGAACAAGCGCCTGCTGTTGCAGTGTGTCGGCGCGTCCGTCCCAGAACAATCCGCCTTGCGGCACAAGATTGGCCGTACTCGTCGCGCTGTCGGCCGCAGTCTTCGGTGAGCGCGGTGCATCTCGGCCAAGGGCCGCAAGCTGTACGAGGCTGACCGTCTCGTTTTCCTGATCGTCGGGACCAATGCTGAAATTCGGCTGGCGTTCCAGGTACATCAGCGAAGGCACCGCGCGTACGCCTTGCCGCGACAATGCCGGGCCGCCGGCCATCACCGGCGCCGAGCTCGGTGGCCCATAGGCACGCTGCGGGCTGTGGCAGGAAGCGCAGGCGAGCCGGCCCGACGAGGACAGGCTGGGATCGAAGAAAACGAGCCTCCCCAGTTGCGCCATTGCTGAGAGCGGTGCTGCGGGCGGCCGAACGAGCCGCACGGGATAGGGGTTTTCACCCCGTGCGAGCCGAAAGCTAGCGACCGGATGCGCGATCCAAGCTTGCATTGGCACCGGCCCCCGGACGATCGCGCCGACCGCAACGAGGGCTGCAGTTGCGGCTGCGCAAAGACCGACGCCGGAAACCCACGCGCGCAACCCATGCCGCAAGATCAGCGCGCCGTGGGCGGCGCCGATACCTGGTTCCCCGTCGCGGGATCGAGATAGAGAGGTGGGTTATTTCCGCTGCCGGTGAAATCGAACATCCCGATGACCGAGCCGGCTGAGGCGTCGAAGGAACCGCCGCCAAGCCGCTCGCCGCGGAGCCAATTATCTTCGACAAAGCGCACGACCGAAGCCAGCGAGGTGCGGTCGTGGTTGACGAAGTTGGCCTTGGCCCATGGCGAGACCACCAAGAATGGCAAGCGCGTGCCGGGCCCGCAACGGCCGTTCACCGGCTTACCGTCAATGCCGTCGGGTGGCGTGCCGGCGCCGCATTTGCCCGGGCCGTCGAGCTGGTCCGCCTCATCGAAGGACGGGCTCGTGACTTTGGCAAAGGCGTGGTCATACCAGCCGTCCGAATCATCCCAAGCGATGAATACCGCGGTGCTCCTCCAGCCGGGCTGCTGCTGAAGGAAATTGACCAGTGCTACAACCCCCGCCTGCTCGTCGATCGGATCGGAATATCCGGCGTGGCCGTCTTGGTAGGCTGGCATTTTTATAAACGATACCGAGGGAAAGTTGCCGGCTTTGACCGCGTCGTAAAAATCACCCAGGCCGTATTCGTGATTCGCCGGGTCGCGGGTCGTTCCGTCGTGCTCGACACTGTACCCGATCGCTGCCACCGAACTGGCGCGCAGGTGCTTCGGGTTGGCGGTCGACTGGAAATACTGGAACCAGTTGTGGTGCGGGATGTAATCAACGATATCCCTGCCCACGACCGCCGAGTGGGTGCTGCGTTTGCAGCCGGTGGTCGCATTGGCATTTTTTGCATCCAGGTTGAAGCCGCCCATAAACCCGCCCCAGCTGACGCCGGCGTCATTGAGCAAGTCGCCGATGTTTTTTCCCGTCATCATCGCCTGATCTTTGGGTACCGAGCAGGCGTCAAAACCGGGATCGACGTCATTGATCATCGTGAACCCGCCTTGCCCGTCTCTGACGTAATAGGAAACCGCGGTCACCGTTGACGGCTTCTTGGTGGTTGCGATGATTTTCATGCCGTCGGTTTGACCCGCGACAAGCTCCAGCATCCCGGGTGTTGAAGGGCCGTAGGTGTCAGTATAGGCGTTGTCGCTCATCGCGAAATGTTGCGCGTACTGCCACACCGCAGTGACGGTATTGCCGTCGAAATAACCCATCACCTGCCCCTTGGTGCCGAACGCGCCGACGCCACCCGGCGTGCCCTTACCGGTATATTTCGGGAACAAATCGGCATTGCCGCGATTATAGGCCTGCTGTTCGGCGGTATAGGCATGGTTCTGATCGGCGGTGTTGGCCTGCGTACGATCGAGCCGGAACGGTTCGGAGGCGTCGCTGCCATTCTCCTTGTTGGTGAAATTCGGATTGTTAGTCATCAGGTTGGCCTTGACCAGATTGTCGACCTGAGGTGTGTCGGAGGCGGCCGTGAAAGCCGGCTCACCCGGCGGATTAGTGGCTTTGGGATACGTCGCGAAATAATGATCGAACGAGACGTTCTCTTGAAAGACGACGACTAAATGCTTGATTGGCGTCGCCGTCGCCGCAGCCTGTGAACCGGCATCCGAGGGAGCGGCCGGGGCAACAGCGCCGGCCGATGCAGCCTCGGCCCGATTGCCGGCGCCAATTAGCGATATCACCGCGCCGATGGCGGCCGAAAGCAGAAATTTGCGGATCTTCATGATGCCCCTGCCGATTGCCTTTCGCCTTTCCTAGCGCATCATGCATGACGCTATTGTGACAGCGGCTCGCGACGACGGCCGCTAGTCGCCGCCTCAAACCCGATGCGGTCGACGTCGTTGCAGTCATCGAACTTGCCGTCGACCCCCGAGATCATCACCACTCGCACCACTCTCCGCCCTCCGCCGCCAAGGCGAAGCGCGCCGAAGCGAAGCGGCCCAGATGTAAAGCGGCGTACGATCCGGATGGTCGAGATGCGTTCGAGCGTACGGTTTTTGACGCAATGAGGCGCTCGCGCAGAAAGCAGCTGTGGGAGAAGCTCGCTGCGGGCGATCTGCGCGACGTCAGCTTCAGCGAATTCCGACGGCTCGTCGAAAGTTTCGGCTTCAGCCTACGGGATTAGGCGGCAACCATTACCTTCATACCCATTCGCAAGTGCCGCGGCCTCTGCGCTTGCAACTTCGAAACCGCGAAGCCAAGCCTTACCAAATTTCACAATTCCTCGACATGCCATCGACATAGGCCGCGTTATTTCTCCTCGGATTGCGTGCCAATTTAAGCTGATAGCGGTGCGCGCTCTTCAAAACCGGCGATCTGCGCGGCAAGCGCCGCCTGGAATGCCGGACGCGCCTGACACCGCGCCTTGTAGGCGACGAGGTTCGGATATCGGTCGAGTAGCCCCTTTCCGTCGGCGATTCGCAGCACCGTGGTCATCATCAGATCGCCAGCCGTGAAGCGGCCGCCGTCGAGATAGGCCTTGTCGCCCAGCGCGTCGGATAGGCGCGACAGCCGTTTGTGGATCATCTCGATCACGCCGGGGCGGCGTAGCCTGGCCCATTCCTCGCCAGCGGCAAAGACGTCGATCGTCGCGAGCTGCATCATATAAGGTTCGACGCTGTTGAGCGCGGCGATCAGCCACGTCGTCGCGCGCGCCCGGGCGGCTGGATCGCCAGGCAGCAAGGTCTCGCAGTCGCGGCCGATATGGAGCACGATCGCGCCGCTCTCGAATAGCGAGATGGTGTCGTCACGGTAGCTCGGCACTTGGCCGAAAGGCTGCTCCTCATAATAGTCGGAGGGACGTTCCGCCATCGCGTCGAGCTTGCGCACGGCATAGGAAATGCCGGCCTCTTCGAATGCCCAGCGCGGGCGCAGGTCGCGGACCTGGCCCTGGGCAAAGGGCGGCACCCAGTTGAATGCGCTGATGCGGACCGGAGCGTTGGGATCGACAGGCATAAGTACCTCCTATTGCCAACGGTTCAGGCAACGCCGTTGGCGGCGCGCTCAACCGCGGCGATGTCGATACGCTTCATTTGAGACATGGCGTCGAAGGCGCATCTGGCGCGGGCGGGATCGGCATCGCTGATCAGCCTGATCAACTGGCGTGGAAAGATCTGCCAAGAAAGGCCGAAGCGATCTTTCACCCAGCCGCATTGTTCAGCCTCGGGCACCGCCGAGAGCACGTCGGCGAGGCGATCGACCTCGGCCTGGGTCTCCAGGGGTATCTGGAACGAGATCGCCTCATTGAAGCGGAACTGTGGTCCGCCATTCAGACCCGTAAACGGCCGACCCATCAATGTGAACTCGACCATCATCACGTCGCCCGCCTTGCCCGCCGGGTAGTCACTCGGGGCGCGATGGACGGTGTCGACTCGGCTGTTGGGAAACACCGAGACGTAGAAATTGGCGGCCTCTTCGGCTTTGCCGTCAAACCACAGGCAGGGGGTAATGTCAGACATGGGTTCTCCTCCTAAAAGCAGCCGTGTCAGGCGGCCTGATGGCTGCCCATGGCGGCAAGCGCGGCCTCGAGATCCATCCACACCGACTCGATGACATGGCCGTCGAGGTCCTCGAAGCTGCGGCCATACATGAAGCCATGGTCTTGCGTGGGGCCGGGATCGGCCTTGCCGCCCGCCGCGCGTGCCGCCTCGACGATCGCATCGACCTCCGCACGACTGTCGCGTGACAGGCAGAGCAGCGTCTCCACCGAAGAGCGCGCGTCAATGATTGTCTTGGAGGTGAATTGGGCAAAGTGTTCGCGACTGAGCAGCATGAATATGATCGTGTCGGACCATTTCATCGCTGCCGCACTTCCCGGCCGGGAGAAGCGCTCGTCCTTGGTGAAGCCGACGGCTTTATAAAAAGCGGCCGATTTTTCGACATCGGCGACCGGCAGGTTCACGAAGATCATCTTGGGCATGAGACGTCTCCTTTCCGGGGTGGGTATCCTTAGCGACTGTGAGGTTTGACCCTGATAAATCTTTAAGTTATAAAAAGCAACCATGAAGTCATCAAAAATAACTCACGGCGGGTCGGGTCTCGGAAAGCGCTGGTATGACGATGCTTGCGGCACGGCGCTGGCCCTGGAACTGGTTGGCGAGCGCTGGTCACTCCTGATCGTGCGCGAGCTGATGTTCGGCGGGCGGCGATTTTCCGACCTGCGCTCGGGCCTGCCCGGCGTCAGCGCGAACGTCCTGGCGCAGCGGCTCGAACGTCTGGAGCGCGTCGGCATCATCCAGCGGCGAAAGCTGCCGCCGCCGGCATCCGTCCAAATCTATGAGCTGACCCCCTGGGGCTATGAGGCCGAAATCATTTTGCAGGAGCTGGGACGCTGGGCAACGCGCTCGCCGCTGCATGATCCGACATTACCGCTATCGGCAGCGTCGATCATGATGTCATTTCGGACGATGTATTCCCGCGAACGAGCAAAGGGCGAAACAGCAACCATCGGCTTCCGGTTCGGGGACGAGGCATTTGTCCTCAATTTCGGACCCGAGGGCATTCGCACCCGGCGCGGCGAGCCGGAAGGATGCGCGCTGGTGGTTTCAACAAATCCGATGTCGCTTGCTTCGGTTGTTTACGGTGGACGGCCGGTTTTGGATGCAGAGGCGAGCGGCGAACTAACGTTTACCGGGGACCGGACGCTGTTCGACCGCTTCGTCGGGTGGTTTCCGCTGCCCGAGAAGATCGCCTGAGGCGAGGCCAACAACGAAGCCCGGCTTTGAGTGGGTGATTGTTAACATTCGGGAGTGCGGGGCGTCGCTCGCCTTTGTGCGTTTGCGGCGCAAATGACGGCTATGGGGGGTACACGACCTAATCGTCGGCGGCGGCCATCGCTTGGCGGCGCGGGGCGCGGATCAGCAGCAACAACGGCAATGAGGCGAGAATGACGAGCAGCATCAGCATGAAATCGTCGAGATACGAGATCATCGCGGCTTGCCGGGTGACCTCCTGATTAAGCGCCGCAATTCCCGAAGGGTGAATGAGACTGAAGGGAGCGGGCAGCAGGTGCCCTTGGGCCAAAGGATTATCCGGTCGCAGATGCTCCATCAAACGGGAATGGACGATTTGCGTATTCTGCGTGAGCTCCGCTTCGAGAATGGCGATGCCGATGCTGCCGCCGAGCATTCGCATCAGCGCCCGCAGCGCAGTACCCTGGGTCAGAATGTGATGCGGCAGGCCGGAGAGCGCCAAGAGATTAAGCGGCACAAAGGTGCAGCCGAGCCCGAAACCTTGTGCAAATCCGGCGAACAGGATCGGCCCCGAGCCCATGTACAACGAAAACCCGGTCATCTGCCACAGCGAGGCCGCAGTCAGCAGAAAGCCGACAAGGATGAACAGGCGATTGTCGACCCGGTCGATGACTCGGGCGACAAGAAACATCGCCAGCATCGTGCCAAACCCGCGCGGCGCCATCATCCACCCGGCGTCGAACACCGGGTAGTTCATCAGCACCTGCATCATCGATGGCATCAACGCCAGGGTGCCGCTGAGGATCATGCCGACCCCGAACATCAGCAAACTGCCGGCGACGAAATTCGGGCTCTTTAATAATTCGCGATTGACGAATGAACGCTCGCCGGTCGTCATCGTGTGAACGATCAGCAGATAAAAGCACAAGGCCGAAATCGTCGCCTCGATCCAGATTTCGGTCGAGTGAAACCAATCCTTGAGCTGGCCGCGGTCCAGCATCAATTGCAGCGTGCCGACCGCGATGCTCAGCATCAAAAAGCCAAACATGTCGAATTCGTTGCGCCGCATGGTGCGGGTTTGGCGGATGAACAGGAAGACGCCGAGCGCGCAGAGGACTCCGACCGGCAGGTTGATATAAAAGCACCAGCGCCAATCGAGATTCTCGGTCAGCCAGCCGCCCAGGGTCGGGCCGATGATCGGACCCATCATCGCCCCAGTGCTGAAGATCGCCATGGCATGGCCATGCTTTTCTTGCGGGTAGATCGTGAACAGGGTCGCCTGTCCGAGCGGCACCAGGCCGGCGCTGCACACCCCTTGCAGCATGCGGAAGAGCACAAGTTGCGAGAGACTGGTGGCGGCGCCGCACAATGCCGAGGCAATCGTGAAGCCGATGATCGAGGCGAGAAAAATGTATTTGACGCCGAAATGGCCGGCGAGCCAGCCGGTCAGCGGCATCATGATCGCCGAAGAAACGATGTAGGACGTCAGCACCCAGGAGATCTGGTCCTGTGCCGCCGACATGCTGCCCTGGATGTGCGGCAGGCAGACGTTGACGATCGTCGTGTCGAGCCCCTGCATGATGCAGGCGCATATGACCGTCGCGGTGATCGCGCCGCGATTGGCGACCGGCGGTGCGCTTTCTCCCCTCACCGCGAGCGCCCCGGTGGTGATCGTACCCCGGCAATGCACCTGATTATCGGGCCAGGTCGGTCGATCTGAGGCGCCCTCCCACAAGCCGGCGCCAGCGGCATTGAGCCTGCGCGACGGCTTCATCGATTGGACACAATCTATACAACCAAGCCGCGCCGCTGTCGCGCGGCTCGACAGCAAGGCCGCCAACCAGAAACGCACGGACCTAGAGATGCGTATCCGACGCAAGCTTCCGTTTTGCTTTCCTTTGTCGCCCCGCGAAAGCGGGGGTCCAGGGTAAGCGGTTCGATTCGGGCCCGGGAGTCCCGCTTTCGCGGGAACGACGAGAGAGCATCGACGGGACGCGCGGCCAACTTCCGGGTCGTCGACACAACCCTCTCCCCGTTGCGGTCGGCGCGGTAGAGAGAGGTTGGCGAGGGGCGGAGAGCGGTGTAAACGGCGCACTGCTTTGGCAACGGTACCAAGGCACGGCGTGACAGGTAAGCGGCAGCGTAAGGGTTTCGGAATGGCTCAGGTCTCGCGGCAGCATTGGTCGGCGGAGCGCTATGCCGAGACGGCGCATTTCGTGCCGGCCTTGGGTGCGCTGGTGCTCGAATTGCTGATGCCGAAGCCGGGCGAGCAGATTCTCGATCTTGGCTGCGGCGACGGCGTGCTGACCGAAAAGATCGCGGCTGCGGGTGCGAGTGTTGTCGCGGTCGACGCGGCGCCGGACATGGTGGCCGCGGCGCGCCGGCGCGGTCTCGACGCCCGAGTGCTCGCCGGTCAGGATTTGGATTTCGAGGCCGAGTTCGATGCGGTCTTTTCGAACGCGGCGCTGCATTGGATGCGCCCGCCCGAAAAGGTTCTCGCCGGCGTCTATCGCGCATTGAAGCCGGGTGGGCGGTTTGTCGCCGAGATGGGCGGCCACAACAACACCGCCGCGATCATCGTCGCGTTGAGCGCGGTGCTCGGGCGCCGCGGGCTCGACGCGCATCGGCTGAGCCCGTGGTATTTTCCGTCGGCCGAAGCCTATGGCGAAAAGCTGGAAGCGGCGGGCTTTACCATCGACGACATCCGCATCTTACCGCGACCGACGCCGCTGCCGGCCGGGCTCGAAGCCTGGCTCGATACCTTTGCCGATGATTTCTTTGGTGGTCTGGCACCGGCTGACCGACGCGCCGCCCGCGCCGAGGTGGTCGAGCTGTTGCGGCCGGTATTGGTCGATGAGCGTGGCACCTGGATCGCCGATTACGTACGCCTGCGTTTTCGCGCCCTGCGCCGGGCCTGAGTGCTTCACGAGATGGGCTGAGTGCCCCACGAAGTCTCACTGATCTCGACGATCGCGGTCGGGCTGGCCCTCGCCTTCATCGGCGGCTTTGCCGCGATCCGTATCGGCCTGCCGCCGATCGTCGGTTATCTGCTGGCCGGCGTCGCGGTCGGTCCGTTCACCCCGGGATATGTCGCCGACACGCATCTGGCGCCACAGCTCGCCGAAATTGGCGTCATCCTGCTGATGTTCGGGGTCGGCATGCATTTCTCGATCCGCGACTTGCTTGCCGTCCGGCGGATTGCCGTGCCGGGGGCGATTGTGCAGATCGCGGTCGCCTGCGCGCTCGGTGTCGGCATCGCCGAATTGTGGGGCTGGACGATTGGCGCCGGCATCGTCTTTGGCTTGGCATTGTCGATCGCCAGCACGGTTGTGATGCTGCGCACGCTTGAACAGCGCGGCATGCTCGAACTCCTCGATGGCCGCATCGCGATCGGGTGGCTGATCGTCGAAGACCTGTTCATGGTCGGGGTACTAGTCCTCTTGCCGCCGCTTGCCGCGACGCTCAATGGCGGCCCGGTGCCGTTGGACAGCCTCGCTCTCCTGCTGGCGCTGACCTTTATCAAAGTTGCCGGATTCGTGGCCTTGATGCTGGTGATTGGCACGCGGGTCATGCCGTGGCTGCTCGACCAAGTGGTGCGCGCCGGATCGCGCGAGCTGTTCACCCTGGCGGTCGTCGCGGCGGCGCTCAGCATCGCCTTCGCCGCCTCGGAGTTGTTTGGGGTTTCGTTCGCGCTCGGCGCCTTTTTTGCCGGTATCGTCGTCAGCGCGAGCGATCATAGCCGCAGGGCCGCGGAGCAGGCCAAGCCGCTCGAAGATGCCTTTGCCGTGCTGTTTTTTCTATCGGTCGGGATGCTGTTCGATCCCGGCATTCTCGTCAGGCACCCCTACCAAGTGTTGGCCGTGCTCGCGGTGATCCTGCTCGGCAAATCGATCGCCGCCTTCGCGATCGTGCGCATCGCCGGATACCCGGCGTCGACGGCATTGACCGTCGCGGCGAGCCTGGCGCAGATCGGCGAATTCTCGTTCATGCTGGCCGCCCTCGGCACGTCGCACAATTTGTTGAGCGTCGAGGGCCAGAACCTAATCCTTGCCGGCGCGCTGTTCTCGATCACGCTGAACCCGGCGGCGTTCAGCATCGCGCAAGCACTGCGTCGAAGGCTCGATCGCAATCAGCCGGCCTGAGCCCGGATCGCGAGGTCGGGCGGCGCGTCCTGAGTCGCCGGCCGTGAGGTCAGTCGTGTTTCGATGTCGGCAATCGCCTCGTCGAGCGTGGTCGCGATCGCGTCGGCTGAGGTGACGGCCAGCGTGTCGGCGGCAGGTGCGCCGCCGCCGCCCAGCCCCCAGAAACCGACCACGATGCGAGCTCGCGGCGCGCGCCGCCGCAACCGGCGGACGATATGCCGGGCGCGCGCGGCAGAGCTGGTGCTGATCAACGATAGGCAGACAGCTGCCGCATCTCTGAGCGCCACCCGATGCGAACCCAGTGCTGCCGGCGAATCGGGCTGGAACACGTAGGCCTGGTGGCCGCGCGCTCGCAACAAACTGGCGAGCAGCAGCGCGGCCGCCTCGTCCAGTTCATTGCGCCCGGCGAGGCACACGACAAAGCCATTATCGGCCGGTCTTGCACCCGTTTCAGAGGCGACGTCCGGGTCAATGACCGAGTCGTCGAACAGATTTTCCAGTATTCGCGCAAACCCGTCCTTGATGGTGCTGCGGCGCTCGGGCGGAGAATCCCGCGGTCGCTGTCGGCCTGCGCCCGCACCAACACCGGGAGTGCTACCTCCTGAGCGAATTCCTCGAGCGATTTTTCTTTTGCGAATTCGTCGGCCTGCTCGGTCGCCTCTTCCGGATCGCCGGCAAGCAGACGCTGGTAAAACGTTTCGTCGGGGGTCAGCACCGGATCGCTGCCGAGCATTACTTCGAGAAAAGTCAGCTGCGGCACATGGCGGCCGAGGACCAGCAGGCAGGCGGTCAGCGGCGTCGACAGCAACAGCCCGATCGGACCCCACAACCAGGTCCAAAAAATCGCAGCGATGATCACCGCGATCGAAGAGAGCCCGGTGCTTCCCGCATAAAGGCGCGGCTCTACGATATTGGCGACGATGGTCTCGATGGCGATGAACAGCAGCACCGTCCACAACGCCAGCGACCATCCGGGACTGACCGCAAAGGCGAGTGCGATCGGAAACGCCGCCGCAATGACGATCCCGAGATAGGGGATGAAGCGCAACAGCGCGACCAGGATGCCCCATAATGCGGCATTGGGGATGCCGATTACCGCGAGCCCAAGCCCGATTAACACGCCTTCGACGGTGTTGACGGCAAGCTGCGACGTCAGATAGCGGCTGACCCGCTCTGCTGCTTCATTCATCGCTTCGGTCGTGCGGTGCAGATCGCCGCCGCCGGCAAGTCTCAGCAGCCGGTCGCGCAAGGTCTCGCGCTCCAGGAGGATAAAGATCACAAGGACGATGACCAGCCCAGCCGTCGCGAGCGGCTGCAATAACGGGCCGATCACGCTTTCGGCGATCTGCATCGGCGTCAGCGCGGGTTGCTCGACCTCGACCGGGAGCGGTTTGACGGCTTCAGCCGCAGGGGCACCGGGGCTTTGCGCTGCGGGCGCCGCACTGGTCGCCTCCGAGCGCTTCATGGCCGCGGTCATTTGGTGTAGCGCTCCTGCCACGCGCTCAAGTGGTATCGCCTTGGGGAGCGCGCGCAGCTTTGCCTCGATATTGTACTGATATTGCGGAAGCTCGGGCCCGAGCAGCGAGATCTCTTCGGTAACAACGGCGCCAAACGCAAAGATCGCGAGAAAGGCGACGAGCACGGTGATGCCGACAGACGTCACTCGGCCGGCCCGCAGCCGGCGCAACAGCCGCACCGCCGGCATCAGCAAAAAGCTCAGCAGGATGGCGAGCGCAAACGGTACGAGAACTTCGCGGGCGAAATAAAGCGCGGCAACAATCACCGCGACCGTGATGAAGGTCAGCATGCCGGTCAGGCCACGTGCGGGGTCTTCGCTGCGGCCCCGCCCGGCGCCGGGCAGTGGATCTGCCATTTGAGTTTGTCTCCCCACAGCAAATTCATTTTGTCCAAATTAGGTCGCGTCCGTGCGCCCGCCAGCGGCGGAGCACCCTCGCAACTTAGCCTGGCTAAGCTCACGACGCCGGCTGCAGGCGGTGCGGCGAGCTGTGGCGAGGCACAAACATCCAGCTGAAGGAATTGGCTCCGCAGAGGGCGCGATCCACTCGGGCCAAGATCGAGCGTCACCCGTGCTGGCCGGACCAGGCATTAATCCGAATCAAGTTTTCGCGGAACCGAAGATCAGCAAGGCCTGTTTTCGACTCTGACTAGCATCACAACAAGGAAAACTGAGATGGATAAGGAACGCATTGCCGGCGGTATCAAGAAAGCTACCGGCACAATAAAGGAAGGCGTTGGCCGCGCTACCGGAGACAAGCAGACCGAAGCCCAAGGCAAAGCAGAAAAGGCCGAAGGCCGTGCGCGCACTGCGGTCGGACACGCCAAGGACGCAGTTCGAGAACTTACAAACAAGAAATAGTACCTCATTATCCTTCGAAGGGAGAAGTAATATGGGCAGAGGCCTGCTTTTGTGGCTGCTCGGGATCCCTATCCCGATTATCATCTTATTGTTCTTATTCCACGTGGTCTAGCGCAGCGTGATCGGAACTGACGTCATTTCATGCTGTTACCGTACACGTCTGAGTTTTAACAGGAGAGGTTGATGACCAAGTCTACCGTCACCGCCGCCGCCGTTGCGGCAATTCTGATGGCCACGTCGCCGCTTGCTTTTGCACAGTCGACCACTGTCACAACGACCCGCTCCACCACCGCGGCGGCGGCGATCAATCCGACCGGCGACACGATCCAGCCGAATCAGGTGCGCGCCAGCAAGATGCTGGGCAGCACCGTTTACGATGTCCAGAACCGTGACATCGGTTCGGTCAAGGATTTGATAATCGATAAGGACGGCCGGGTCGCCGCCGTCGTGGTCGATGTCGGGACATTTCTCGGCATGGGGGGCAAATACGTTGCGGTGCCGCTCGATGCGATCAAAACCGACCACAATCGGCTGACCCTGGACATGACCAAGGAGCAGCTACAACAGGCGCAGGCCTACAATTTGGAAAACAACAACACCGGTGCGGGCAGCTCGACCTCACCTGTGACCGGCGGGCATCTCGGGACGTCCAGCGGCACCAACCGCTAAATTGATTTCGTGTGCGGCGCTAGCAGGTACTGCTACCTAGCTTTCGGCGCCGAGTGACGCGCGCAAGTCTACCCGCCGGCGGTTGCCCTGCCGGCGGGTCTTGCTATATAAGCCCTGCTGCTCTGGAGGCCGGCTAGATGAAGCAGGGAATTCACCCGGATTATCACGAAATCACGATCGTGATGACCGACGGAACGACGTATCCGACGCGTTCGACCTATGGCAAGGCGGGTGACACCCTGCGCCTCGACATCGATTCGAAATCGCATCCGGCCTGGACTGGCGGGCAGCAGCGGCTGCTCGACACCGGCGGGCAACTGGCCCGCTTCAACAAACGTTTCCAGGGTTTCGGCATCAAGCCTTAGCCGGCCGGCCCCAGCACCGCCTACGTCGTGGCCTCTTGACGCTATCCTTTCCGGTACCAGCTAATACCCGTGCGGTCGCCAATCCCGGGACTGCACAGACAGTGAAATGGCGCTAGGCATAATTTGCGAGTGCCAAATCCATGTTGCTCGATGGAGGATATGGTCATGGATCGTTTTGATTTCTCTCCGCTGTTCCGCTCGACGATCGGCTTTGACCGGTTGACCCGTTTGGTCGATGCCGCTAACCGCGTCGACAATGCCGCTCTCGCTTACCCGCCTTACAACATCGAAAAGACCGGTGAGGACGCCTATCGCCTGACGATGGCGGTCGCCGGGTTTTCGCATGATGAGATCGAGCTTACCGTGCACGAGAATTCGCTGCTGGTAGCTGGCAAGGCGAAAAAGGAAGAGGACGAGAGCCGCTATCTGCATCGCGGCATCGCGCGCCGCGCCTTTGAGCGCCGCTTCAGCCTCGCCGATCACATCAAAGTCGTCGGCGCCACCCTGACCAATGGCATGCTGCATGTCGACCTCGTTCACGAGGTTCCCGATGAGGCAAAGCCGCGCAAGATCGAGATTCTCAGCGGACAACCGCAGCACGCGCCCGAAGTGGTCGAGCAAAAACAGGCTGCCTAACGCGCAGCGCTCCTAACAAGAGCTGAAAAGCAAACGCCCCTGGCCTCCGGGGGCGTTTTGCGTTGGGGCGACTGAAATCATCAGATCCAGCCGCGGATCTTGAACCAAACCAGCGGCAGGACCGCGCTGACCGCTATCAATATCAAGGCGTAGGGATAACCCCAAGACCAATTCAGCTCCGGCATATCCTTAAAGTTCATCCCATACATGCTGGCGACTAGGGTCGGGGGGATGCCGACCACCGACACGATAGTTAGCACCTTGATAATGTTGTTCTGCTCGACATTGATCAAGCCGAGGGTCGCGTCGAGAAGGAGCTGAACTTTGGTCACGATGTGGCCGTCGTAATCGCTGAGTGACAACACGTCTTGGCGCACCGTTTCGAGCCGCGGTTTGACCTCGCGCGGCAACCAATCACCCGCGACACCGGTTACGTAAGGGACAATACGAGCGATCCCGAGCAGGCTGTCGCGGATTTTCGAAGCGAGATCGCCGCTGTGGCCGACCCGCCGCAAGATGATCCTGAGATCGGCGCTTTCGCGCGCTGGCGGGCGCCGCCCCAGCGCCTGCGTTGCCGGGCTGCGAAACAGCCGGTGCGACAACTCGTCGAGTTCGGCAGCAATGACTTCGAGAATGTCGGCGAGACGGTCGGAGATTGCATCCATTAACCCGGCAAAAATCGCGGCGCTGGTCAATGGATCGGTTTCGGCTGCCAGATCGGTGTTGGCGAATGAGGTGAACGAAGGCAGATCGTGAAATCGCACGGTGATCAATCGCTCCCGGGTCAGCACAAAGCCAACCGGCGTCGTCACGGGTTGGTCGGAGGGGTCCCGATAGATCAGCGGCGCGCTCAGATAAATCGCGCCATTTCGGTTGCGCAGCCGGCTCGAGCTTTCAATTTCGCTCAGATCCTCGATGCTCGGCACGTGGAGACCGGTCTCGCGCTCGACAAAGGCGACCTCCTCCGGCGTCGGCTTCAGCAAATCGATCCAGGCGATGTTGTCCGGCAAGCTCGCAGTAGCGAGATCGACCGGCTGTTCACCGCGCATCGCGCGGCTATGATAAAGCTTCAGCATCGCCGCAAGACTACACTGCTGGCGTTTTCATTTCTGCGAGATTGAAGCTATCCGACGCCGCGAGCGGGCATTCCGTCGGGGTCGCTTTCAGCCCCTTTCCCGGGCAAAAGCCTCGCGTCGTTCCGTTTGGTCCAGATTGCCGATGAGCCTATCGCGGTGATTGCATCGCAATCATTGGATCGCAATCGCCGCTTTCTTATCAGGTTCCGGGTAGGGCATAGAGGTGGACCAAGGCGGTCCCACCATAACTAATCAGCGGCAGCAGCACGGCCTTTACGAGAGGCTGGCTCGACCATGGGGCAAAGGCCCCGTCGTTCAGGTTTTTGATTTGGGCCAACAACATTTCTAATTGGCCCGCCTTTTCCTTGGTGTTGGGGTCCCCCTTGGCGGCGATGATCTTCGCCTCCAATTCTTCGATAGCAACACGGCGGGCATTCTCCGCGGCCGCTCGCAGCGATAGCACGGCACCGATAACCAGGAGGATGCCGATCGCTTGGACGACCACGATGGTCAGCGACACATCGAAATCGTCAAACATGCGACTGCGCGAGATCACCAGAAACGCCAGCGCTAGGAACGGCAAGTAAATCAGGTTGGTGATGCACCGGGTGCGCTTCGCAAGAAACGTCATGTCGAGCCAATCAGCAAGATCAGAGCCCTCCAGACCAAACCGAGTGTGATAGGCAACGATCGTTGGAGGAGGCCATATAGTGGCCACCGCCGTTAGCCGCTTTATAAAAGCGCGCGAGAGCAGCGTTGCATCGGCAACCAGGAAGATCAGAAACTGGGTAAGCACGACTGCAATAATCGTGACATCGAAATAGATGCTTTGTATGCGGGCACCCCGCCCAGGAGTGTTCGGGTTCCCGAGGATCGGAACCAGAAGGCTACCCAGCGCAAGTATTGTTATGGTTCCGATCGCCGCGCGGATAAATCGAGCCATCGTGCCGGTTGCGGAGCCGGCGGCTATTGCCTCAAAGTGCTTCTGCTGACGCCCGTTTTGATCCTGGCCACCCAAGCGTTGTTGCTGTAGGTCCAGGTCTTGGTCATTGGGAGCCTTGTCGAACCATATCACCGCGGCGATCCGACCGATTAGGCGAGCAGGCGACCCCCGGCGAGGGCTGTTGTTTCGCCATTGATCGCACAACGACGCGCAGCAGCTGGGGAGGTGCATCGCTTTTTCAGTCTGCTTCAGGTTGTCGTCCAGGCTCCGCAGGGTGTAGAAAATCAACCAAAGGCTGAAACCTGCACCGATAACACGCAACGCAATCGGTGGCCATAAACTGATTCCTTCGGATAGCGACATCGGTTCGCCCGAACCATGCTCGGTCAAGAAATCTGCGATTGCAGGCCAATTGCTGCATAGAGCCAGCGAAACGATCAACGCGATCAGGGCCGAGAACAGAAATCGCGAAAAGCGAGGGTAAGACGCGGGAGCGGGAGTCTCCCCTTGTCCCGGTAAAGGTGACGAGAGGGGTCGCAAAACGCGGGTACTGAACGCTACCCCGAGGAACAAGACCGTGAGCAGCATGGCGGCACTGAATCGGCTGCCCGGCATCAGTTCCGGATAGAGCTTGGCCGGATTCGGCTGAACCGATGCGAAGTCGGCGATACTCCGGGAATTCGGATCGCGGTCCGGCTGGCAGCCGCTAGTGGCGGTCCCGCAAGGCGGGTTTTCCGGGCCGGTGGGCAGCATTCGCTGAGCGCTGCGGCCGATCTGAAACAATAGCGGCCGCTCGAGCCAGCAGTCATGTTCGCCGCTTGCGTTGCCCGTCCCCTTGTTGCGCTCGCACCGCTGGGGCGATAAGCCCAAAAAATATTTTCCGATCGCGAGGCGAGCCGTTCGGAAAACCGAGGTTTGATACGTATCGCGGAAGGGTGGGATGTCCTCTTGAAAGCGGGGGTCGAGAGTCAGCCCAAAGCTCGATGCGACGAGCAGGTTTCTCGTATACCGGGTCTTGTTCTGCGGTAGCAGCAGCCCATCGAGATCAGTCGTGAAGAACAGCGCATCGGGCAACTCTGGTCTTAACGCCTGGAGGATAAGCAGTTTATCGTAAACGTCGCTGCCGAGGACCCCGATTGCTGCGATGTGTCCCTTGCCCTTCTGGTGAAGTTCGGTATCGGTCGCCTTTACCGCGGCAGCCAATCGGCGTAAGTAGTCAAATTGACTTTGCCCCTCGGCGCCTTCGAATTTATTGGCGGTGTCCGGCGTTGCGGCGGCGGCTTGGTCACCAGTTTTTTTGTCGTTATTCTCGTTAAAGGACGCCGCCTGCGCCTTATTCCATCGGTCGTACGGCAACCGACCATCGAGCCCACGCAGATACCTGAATGGCGTGATCCAGGCGTCAACACCCCATCCCTCACTCGTCTTATCGGCGGCCTTAAACGCTTGCGCCACGCTTTCTGGCAGATACTCGCCGTAAACAGTATCCCACTCCGAGACGAGCGCGATGTGATCTCCATGGATCGGCGCCGGCTTGCCGGAAACGTCCGTCTGCCACCCAGTAATACGAGTGGGATCGACGCCACGCAGACCGAGCTCTTCAGCGACCAGTGCGGCGAGTTCTCTATCGGAGCTTACGGTTCGATGATACTTGAGATGCGCCCCCCGAAACAATTCTTCGAGACTGGTTGCTTGGCCGCCCGCCAATTTGACAATATACGGATCGTCGGCAGTAGCGGCGAAATTGTAGATCGAAATATCGGGAGCTGATGCTAATAAATTGTTCTCTGATTTTGGTGATAAATGCGCTTCCCTCACCATTGCTACCAGGGTCGTCGAGTCGACCGGCCCCAATAATATGAACTCGTCTCCCGCGCGCCCCTGGGTCAGGCGTTGTAGCCGCCGTAAACCGGCGATCGGCGTGCCCTTCGCTGTTAAAAAATCCTCGTCGAGCCACATCACGACAATATGCCGTTGACTCTTGGGATCGAGAGAACTTTGCTCCGTGCTGTTGAACTGTTCGAACGCAATTATTCTTGGAAGAGGTGCCGGAGCTGTTATTCCGCCGCTCTTGGCGGCCGGCAATACATAATTTGCTTCACAAGGCGATTTTGCACTCGAGCTGGCCGATCTTGCCAAGACGCCGTCTGCTGAAGAGCTGGCATTGGCGAGCGTGACCTCTGACAAGGGCTGTTGCTGTACTGCCGGTGGATCATTGACGCACAGATATCCGAGGTGTTTCTCGTCGCTCGGCAGATAGCCCTCGGTATGAAGCGCAGCCAAAATCGCGTAGCGCAAGCGGCGGCGTGTCTCGGCGGCCTCCGGGTACGGAGCGCCGGGTAAAGTTGCGCCAATAAGGAGCGTCTTCCCCTCAGGAAGCTGATAATTCGCGATCGCGTGGCGACCCTCGGGATCGGGGCGCTCTTGCGCCGCCCGCATGACGGCGGCAAAGGGATCCTGCCACAACCTTGCGTCCACATCCTGGGCGGCGCCCTGGATGTCGTGTACGTCATACTGCCGATCGGTCGGACGCGAACTGACCAAAGGGGCCGGTTCGAGTGCTACATAGACCGCGCTGACTGCCGCTAGCGCGAATACGACGAAGCTGCTTCCCCACGCGCCCGAAGGCTTGTCGTCTGCCATTTTCGCGATCCTTGAAATGGCTGGGCCGGCGAATTGGCTCCGGCCTTAACCATTTCAATCGCGATGCGCCGCCGCCGCATGTGATCCGTTTCACATGTGCGGCAAAAAAGTGGCAAGTGCGCCCAATTCGGGCGAATCAGAGCCCGCCCTTGGTGACGACGAAATCGATGATCTCCTTGACTCCGTGACCCGATTTGAGATTGGTGAAGACAAACGGGCGGGAGCCGCGCATTTGCCTTGCATCGCGGTCCATGATCTCGAGACTGGCGCCGACCAACGGCGCGAGGTCGGTCTTGTTGATCACCAGCAGATCGGAGCGGGTGATGCCGGGCCCGCCCTTGCGCGGAATTTTGTCGCCGGCGGCAACGTCGATGACGTAAATCGTCAGATCGGCAAGCTCCGGCGAAAAGGTCGCGGCCAGATTGTCGCCGCCCGAACTCGATCAGGATCAAATCCAGGCGCGGAAAGAGCCTGGTCATCTCGGCGACGGCGGCGAGATTGATCGAAGCGTCCTCGCGGATCGCGGTATGCGGACAACCGCCGGTCTCGACGCCGCGGATGCGCTCGGGGGGTAGGGCGCCGCTCCTGGTCAAGAATTCCGCGTCCTCGCGGGTATAGATATCGTTGGTGATCGCCGCGATCTCGAAGCGGCCGCGCATCCTTTTGCACAGCCAGTCCATCAGCGCGGTCTTGCCGGAGCCGACCGGTCCGCCGATCCCGACCCGCAACGGATCGCTTTTCGTCCCGGCAATCATGAGCGGAATAGCCTCGTGTACTGGGTTTCATGCGCCATCGAGGCGAGATCGAGGGCAAAGGTCGCGGCGCCGAAATCGGCGGAATCGCGGCGGGTTGCGTCCTGCGCCGCCCCGATCACGACCGGTTCAAGCGCTGCTAAAATCCGCTGCCCGTCAGTCTGGCCAATAATGGCGAGCCGCAACCCGGCAGAAACAAGATTCCCCGCCATCACCTGCAGGTAAGCGACAAGCGCCTCGTCGAGCGGGATGCCGGCGCGCGCCGTCGCCGCACCGACAGCGGCGGCGTAGCAGACCGGCTGATCTTCAGCGGCCCATTTATCAAGAAATACGTCCGGCCAGGCGGCGCGGCAGGTGGTGAGAAACGCCTCTCCCTGGGCTCGGCTCTCGAGCGCCAATTCTGCGGTCGCGCGATAAGCGAGGCCGCGCTGGTTGACGCCGGTCAATTCCGAGAACTCGCCCGCCGCGGATGCACGGTAGGCATCGCGCAGGATATAGGCGTCGATGCGTCCGCTGCCCTGCGCGACGATCGCGCCAATCCAGGATTGGAGGGAGTCGCGGTCGTGCACCGCGCCGCTTTCGACTGCGGCTTCGAGACCGTGCGAATAGCTGAACGCGCCGATCGGAAACCCTGGCGACAGCCAAGCGAGCAAGCGATAGAGCCCGATCCCGGCGTTCCCAGCCGCCGCGAGAGGGAGCGGCGCGCCGTTGCCGCGCCTATCCGTCATGGTCGTGATGGTGCGGGCCGGCGATCGTGTAGGCGCCGATCTCAGGGTCGAAGGGGGCTTCGAGCGCGGTCAGCCGCCCGCCGAGGCCGGCCACCATCTCGGCGATGACATGATCGGCGCGTATGCGCAACCGCTCGCCCGCGACCTGCAATGGCAGATGCCGGTTGCCGAGATGCCACGCGATGCGCAGCAGTGACGGATAGTCTTGCGCGGTGATTTCCAGCACCGACTCGGCCGCGGCGCGCACCCGGATATAACCGCCGCAGTCGAGCTCAAGCCCGTCACCCTCGGCGAGATGCGATGCCCGCGGCAGGTCGAGCAGAAATGTCTGGCCGGAATCGGTGACGAGCCGAATGCGCCGGCGATGCCGATCGAGATAGGCCAGCGTCACAACATCGAGCGCCGTACCCTCGGGCCATTGGCCGCGGTGATGGACTGCAATCGCTCGCCGCATTTTGTCAGCCGGCCGTCATTGCGAGGAGCCGCAGGCGACGCGGCAATCCCGCTCGGACGAATCGCCTTGCCACCATGGGATTGCTTCGCTGCGCTCGCAATGACGTTGGGTAGCAATCGACATCGCCGGTTCAATAAAGGAAATAGCGCTGGGCCAATGGCAGCACGGTAGCCGGTTCGCAGGTCAATAATACGCCATCGGCGCGGACTTCGTAGGTTTCGGGATCGACCTCGATATTGGGTAATGCCGCGTTGTGGATCATTTGGCTTTTGTCGACTTTGCGAATGCCGTGAGCCGGCAGCACGACGCGCGCCAGACCGAGTTGCGGCGCGATCCCGCGTGCTATTGCGACCGTCGGCAGGAAGGTCACCGAAGAGGCGGATAGGGCGCGGCCGAAAGCGCCGAACATTGGCCGATAATGCACGGGCTGCGGGGTGGGGATCGAGGCGTTGGGATCGCCCATCAAGGCGGCGGCGATCATCCCCGATTTCAGCACGAGGTCGGGCTTGACCCCGAAAAATGCCGGCGACCAAACGACGAGGTCGGCGAGCTTGCCGGTCGCGACCGAGCCGATCTGTTCGGCCAATCCGTGGGTCAATGCCGGGTTTATGGTGTATTTCGCGATGTAGCGTTTGACCCGGAAGTTGTCGTTGCGTTCATTGTCCTCCGGCAATGCGCCGCGTTGGCGCTTCATCTTGTCGGCGGTCTGCCAAGTCCGGATGATCACTTCGCCGACCCGGCCCATTGCCTGGCTGTCGGACGACATCATGCTGAACGCGCCCAAATCGTGCAGGATGTCTTCGGCGGCGATAGTTTCGCGGCGGATGCGGCTTTCGGCAAACGCCACATCCTCGGGAATGCGCGGGTCGAGGTGATGGCACACCATCAGCATGTCGAGATGTTCGGCGATGGTGTTGACCGTGTAGGGCCGCGTCGGGTTGGTCGAGGACGGGAGCACATTCGCCAGCCCGCACAATTTGATGATGTCGGGCGCATGGCCGCCGCCCGCGCCCTCGGTATGAAAGGCGTGGATGTTGCGGCCCTTGAAGGCGGCGATCGTGTCCTCGACAAAACCGGATTCGTTGAGCGTGTCGGTATGGATCGCGACGGCGACATCGTATTGCTCGGCGACCGATAGGCAGGTGTCGATCGCCGCCGGCGTGGTGCCCCAATCCTCGTGCAATTTGAGCCCGCAGGCGCCGGCCTCGACCATTTCGACAAGCGCGCGCGGATCCGACGCGTTGCCTTTACCAAAAAAGCCGAGATTGACCGGGATGCCCTCCGCAGCCTGCAGTATGCGCGCGAGATGCCACGGCCCGGGCGTGCAGGTCGTTGCCGCAGTACCGGCAGCCGGTCCGGTGCCGCCGCCCAACATCGTCGTTATGCCGCTGTAAAGCGCCTCCTCGGCCAATTGCGGGCAGATGAGGTGGATATGTGAGTCGATGCCGCCGGCAGTGACGATGCGGCCTTCGCCGGCGATCGCCTCGGTGCCCGGGCCGATGATAATGTCCACGCCGGGCTGGATATCGGGATTGCCGGCTTTGCCGATGCCACTGATGCGCCCGTCCAATATGCCAATATCGGCTTTGGCGATGCCCCAATGGTCGATGATCACGGCATTGGTGATGACGGTGTCGACCGCCCCATCGGCGCGCGTCGTCTGGCTCTGGCCCATGCCGTCGCGAATCACCTTGCCGCCGCCGAACTTGACCTCCTCGCCATAAATCGTGCGGTCGCTTTCGATCTCGACAATGAGTTCGGTGTCGGCAAGCCGCATGCGATCGCCGGTCGTCGGCCCGAACATCGCGGCATAAGTCCGGCGCGAGAGGGAATTCGCCATGCCGCTCAGTCCAATGGGCCGTTGATCTTGGCGTTGAAGCCGACCACTCGGCGCGCCCCGGCGTAAGGGATCAGGCGAACCTCGCGGCTCTGCCCCGGCTCGAAGCGGGTCGCGCTGCCGGCGGGGACATCGAGACGGCAACCGCGTGTCGGCTCGCGGTCGAACTGCAGTGCCGAATTCGTCTCGTAGAAGTGATAGTGGGAGCCAACCTGGATCGGCCGGTCGCCGGTGTTGGCGACGATCAACGTGACAGCCGGCCGCCCGGCATTGATTTCGATGTCGCCATCCTCGACGAAAAGCTCGCCGGGAATCATACGACGCACGCGACTACGTCATTGCGAGCAGAGCGAGGCAATCTCGTGCGAAAGAGTCGTGGGGCAATCGGGATTGCCGCGTCGCCTGCGGCTCCTCGCAATGACATGGTTCGTCCTCAGCGGATCGGTTCGTGAACGGTGACGAGCTTGGTGCCGTCGGGAAAGGTCGCTTCGACCTGGATTTCCGCGATCATTTCCGGCACCCCTTCCATGACCTGCTCGCGGCCGATGACGGTGCCGCCATCGCGCATCAATTCGGCGACGCCGCGTCCGTCGCGGGCTCCTTCGAGCACATAGTCAGTGATCAACGCCACTGCCTCGGGGTAGTTGAGCTTGACGCCGCGTTTGAGCCGGCGCTCGGCGACCATCGCCGCGACCGAGACCAACAGCTTGTCCTTCTCACGCGGGGTCAAGTTCATCGCGTCCACGCGCTCCCTGCTTCGGATGATTACCAAGCATCATTTGTGCCAAAAAGGCGGATTAGAGACTAGCCGGGTGCTGCGGGTCCGCTTTGATCCACCCCATAATGCAGTATCCGAACATCTTCCAGGGTGATAAGTCCGCCCTTCACCATGCCCTGGAGCGTCGGCAGAAATCCATTGACGGCTTCTTCGCTGTCGACGATTTCGACGACAATCGGCAGATCGGCGGAGAGGCGCAGTATGTTCGCAGTGTGGACGCGGCTCGAATGGCCAAACCCCATCGGACTGCGGAGCACGGTGGCCCCGGCCAGCCCCTGCTCGCGCGCCTTCAAGACAATCGCTTCGTAGAGCGGATGGTGGTCGAAGCGATCGCTTTCTCCGATAAAGATGCGCAAGAGCAGAGCGGCTGCTTGCGGTCGTGTGACTTGCCCCATCGGTTTGGGCTCGGCGTCAGCCATTGATCAAAACCCCAGCGATATGGCCGAGCCATACGCCGACCAAACAGAAAAGGACAGACGCCCCGATATACCCGCCCGCCGCCAACCACTCTCCGTTTCGTGCCAGGTTTAACGTCTCGAGGCTGAACGAGGAGAATGTGGTGTAGCCACCGCAGATTCCGACCATGATAAAGATCCGCGCGTTGGGCGGCACCAGCAGCCTGCCGTCCGGTCCCGTCAGGATATTGACGATCCCGATGACAAAACAGCCGGTTACATTAACGACCAGCGTCCCCCAAGGAAAAGTGAGGCCGATCCAATTCGCGATGACACCCGAAAGACCAAACCGGCCCATTCCTCCGATCGCGGCGCCGAGTGCCACCCAAAGATAGGGGCCTTGCAGGGCGAGGCTAATGGCCGACCATCCACGGCCGGCCCGGGGGGCTTTGGCTGACATTGCCGAACTGCTGCTTTATCAATGGACTGACATCATGGTGATGGCCCTGGTGATGATCACGAGGAAGATCCTCGCGCCGCACAACCTTCGGTTCGTGTGCGCTTCGCTCATTGCGCTCATGGGCTATGCGGTTGTTCGTCGAGAGCACGCCCAGCATCGGTGCGGCCGCTTGTCTTGGTGCGGGCAGCGAGCAGTCCGGGCACTCGGCGTCCGCCTCCCATTCGCTCATCGGACGCCAGTCCCGAAAAGGCCCGCAATCCTTACACTCATAGTCATACAGCGGCATTCCCTCGGTTTCTCCATCTGCCCCGACGAGCTTGGCTCCTGATCCTCCGGTCCGGCACGGCCCCGATCAGTGACCCGGAACCGGCCCGCCGGGCATCGCGCCAACGAGCAACAAATAGCCCGGGACCCACCCGGTATAGATACCCTCCAGCGTACACAAAGTACCGGTGAGTTTGGTCAATTCCTTTCTACCTGCCGCGAGGAGTAGGTAGAAGAGAAACCAGAGAACACCCCATGACAGCCATGAGAAGGCCAGCCAATAGTCCCACAATGAATGGGCTGTAGTGAAGCTCTGTATGGCGATCGGTGCGCAGGTGATCGCGACGAACAGGCAGAACCAGCCGAGCCCGCGACCGTCGGCGCCATTCCACCGGTTCCAGGCGACCCAGTAGTAGGTGAAGGTGAACAGCAGAAGAAAAGCGGCGCCTTTTATGCTCTCGGCGTTCGCACCCGGTCCGAAGGCAAGATAGATCGCCACCACCAAGGTCAGTGTGCCGACGAAGACATCAATCACCGCAATCTCGCGGTCGCCCACCTTGTCCAGCACCCATAACCCGTTCAGAAACAAGACAGCCCCGACCCAAAAGAGCGATAGCCCGATCAGCATGATGACCCCCTACGAACGCCCCACCAATGCCAGCTATTGCCGAGCATCGATTTACAAAAAGGACCGGGGACGACGGCAGCACGGACCGCCGTCGCCGCGCTTGATCAGCCTGCTAACTGCAGGCCGCCACGTCGCTCGCGGGAACCATCCGCGTTGGCCCCGAGGCGTTCGGCCGGATGTCGAAATCGAAAATCTCAGTGGGGATGGCGAGTGTGCAGCACGCGTTTGGGATGTCGACGATGCCGCTGATCCGGCCTTCGCAGGGCGCGGTGCCAATGATCATATAGGCTTGTTCGCCGGTATAGCCGAACTTCTTAAGGTATTCGATCGCGTTCAAGCAGGCACGGCGGTAGGCGACATGCGCATCGAGATAGAGCTGTTTTCCGCTCGTTTCATCGACCGAAATCCCCTCAAAGACCAGATACTCGGAGAAACGCGGTTCGATTGGACTGGGTTTAAAGATCGGATTGACGATGCCGTATTTCTCAATCCCACCCTTGATCAGATCGACGCCAATGTCGATCCATCCGGCCATCTCAATAGCACCACAAAAGGTGATCTCCCCATCCCCCTGCGACCAGTGGATGTCGCCCATCGACAACCCGCCGCCTTTGACATAGACCGGGAAGTAAATCTTCGAACCGCGGGATAAGTTCTTGATATCGCAGTTGCCGCCATGCTCGCGCGGGGGCACCGTACGCCACGCCTCCCCTGCGGCGGATTGCGCCGTCCGACCGGTCATCTGCCCCATCAGCGCGGTCGGCGCATAAGGCGGCGCCAATAGCGGCGGAACGCGCTCGGGATTGGTGGCGAAAAGCTCGGCCTCTCGCTTATTCGCCTTCTCAAGTAGGGCACGGTCGGGCAGGCAGCCGATTAGGCCCGGGTGAACCATGCCGGCCCAACGTGCGCCCGGAATGTGTCGTGAACTGGTGTAAATACCGTGAAAGTCCCAGATGGCCTTGCGCGCCTGCGTATAATGATCGACTAAAAAGCCGCCGCCGTTTTCTTTGGCGAAGATGCCAGTAAATCCCCAGGGGGAATCCGGCAGGTAGCCAATGTCTAGAAGGTCGACGACCATCAGATCGCCGGGCTCCGCGCCCTCGACGCCAAATGGTCCGCTCAGATAATGCACTTTTGTTAGATCGACATCGCGAACGTCATTGGCGCTGTCATCGGGAGCGATCTGTCCGCCCGTCCAATCGAAGCATTCGACCCGGAATTCTGCTCCGGGCCTATAAGTCTCGATCATCGGAATGTCGGGATGCCAACGGTTGTGAGTTTTTACTGACGCCTCTTCGGGGGTTTTCTTCAAGTCGGCGTGAAAGGCAACTTTTGGCATTGAAGTCGCTCCTCTCTGCGATGTCGGTCAGTTTGACTACTTTACACGCGCAAAACATCTCCCCTCATGTGGTCGCGGGCCCAGCGGCCTCCCACCTATACTACCTCTATTCCGGGCATATCCTCCAGGCAGGCCTCTAGCGGCTCGTTTCGCCCCATTTTCGGGGACATTACCTACCTCTTTTGTGACGTTACATTGACGCATCGTTACGTGCAATCGTTGTTAACAAAAATTTTTGATCCTCCCGCTGGAGTTTTTCTCGGGCGACGTGCAGCACCTTTCATACCCCATAACTCCCGTTCCAGCGGCGGGGCGCGATACGCCCACAATTTCACAGATCCGCTAGACGCCCGCGGCGGCAAGCATCTCGAATGCGCTGGATTGTCACCAGGATAGTATGATTGCGCTGTGGCAGGTAATACCGCCTGTGCCGGCGCGCCCTCGGTCTGTCTTGTTGAAACTCTTGCCGACCCAGGTCTAACCTGCTTTGGGAGAGGCCGCCCATCTGTCGGCTGAGCAGGTATGCCGGCGATCGAACTGCCCTTGCTTCCGTCGTTGCTCGCCGCGTGCCTGGTGCTGATAGTCGGCGGCTTTTTGGCTCAGCGAGCACCGTTCTTTGACCGCTACAGCATCCCGGCGCCGATCATCGGCGGTTTGATCTTCGCGATGCTCGCGCTCGTGGCGAAGCGAATGTCCTGGCTCGCCGTTACTTTCGACACATCCGCTAATACTCCCTTCCTGTTGCTGTTCTTCGCTTCGATCGGTTTGACCGCCGATCTTGCCCCGTTGCGCCGGGGGGGCGTCCGCCTGCTGCGCTTTCTGGTCGCCTTGTTCCCGTTCCTGCTGGTGCAAAATGCGCTGGGCCTGACACTCGCCCGACTCCTCGGTCTGCACCCGGTGCTGGGCCTGGTCGCGGGATCAATTACCTTGGTTGGGGGTCACGGGACTGGTGCCGCCTATGCGGAGCGCTTTGCCGAAGAGCACGACATCCTCGGCATAATGGGCTTGACGATGACTTCGGCGACGATCGGTCTTGTCATCGGCGCCATCGTCGGCGGCCCGGTGGCGGAACGGCTGATACGCCGTATCCCACGGGGCGCGGCGCCATCGACGGCGGGCGACGGCGGCGTGATCGGCGGCCCGGTGACCACCCCGGTCACCACGTCCTCGTTCGTCCTCTCGCTGGGTGCGGTGCTCGTTGCCGTCATCGCCGGCCAGGCTTTGGCGGACGCATTGAAGGGTGTTGCCGCTGTACCGGAATTCCTGTGGTGCCTGTTGGTTGGTTTCGTCATCCGCAACGGCGGTGCCGCCGTTCGTTTGCGGCTGCACGATGCGGCGTCGGAGCTTATCGGCGCCGTCTGCCTCTCGTTGTTCCTTACTTGGACAATGATGACCTTGGATCTCAGCCAGGCCGTCCGTCTGGGTGGACCGTTACTGATCATTCTCGCCGCCCAGACCCTGTTGGTCGCCGCCTGGGCTATTTGGGTGACATTTCCGTTGGTCGGGCGTGACTATGAGAGCGCGATCATTTCCGGAGCCTTCTGCGGCTTTGCGATGGGCGCAACCGCGACGGCGATCGCCAACATGCAGGCGTCAACCCGCCGCCACGGCCCCGCGCGCCAGGCTTTTGTTATCGTGCCAATCGTTGGCGCGTTCTTTATCGACTTGATCAACCTGGCGGTGTTGACCTTCTATTTGTGGCCGGGGTTTATTATTGGTCGATAAGCGAAGTTGAAACTCAAGCGTGCCGCGAGCCCGCCGCGGCCACTGCGCAACGACGCCGACGATGGCCATGAATCGAAACGCATCTGATCCCCGGTCATCCAGTCCATGCGATCGTCGCCCTCATCAACAAGCAGCAGTTCGATCTGCTTGTCGTAGTGTTCATGGGGCACCCCGGCTCTATGAGCAGATTACCGGCAGCACGACTGAGCGGCTTGTCCGATTGGCCCCTTGCACGGTTCTGGTAGTGAATTGACCGACTCCGACTAGGAGGCGCTACTCATTAATTTACTGCTCCGATGGCGCGCCTTGTGATGATCAGTGCTTTACATCAAACGTGCCACAAGCGCGGCAGGCGTGCCGGCAAATTCAATGCCTCGCTTCGCAAATAGCGGACGAGATTGGCATAAGCCTGGCGCAACCGTAAAGCGTCAAACCCAAGCCACCTTGCGATCAGAAGACTATTGACCTTGCTAACCCCGCCCCGGACACCATCATCGGTCGCGGCGGATTGAACGCCACGGGCGCCATCGAGTAATGCGTTAGTGTCCTGATCGCCAACCGGGGCGCAAATCAGCGTCGCAAACCCAGCAGCTCCGTCAAAACAAGCGGGGTTCTCGATAACCTGCCCGACATCGCCCGCGAGATGCAACGCATCGCCCCAAATCAGCCGCCCGTCGCGTCGTATTTCCCAGACCTCGTGCAACAGACCGCGGGTAAAGCGCTCTCCGCGAGCACGGCGGCCGAAGATCACGATGTCGCCGCCGAGAAGTGCGCCGCGCGGCGCAATCTCAACAATCGTCATCCGGCGTAGGCGGGCGCTGTCGAACAGGATTGTCTCCGGCGGCAGAAATTCGAGGACGGCATTATTGCCGACCCGCATCGACTGGCTGATTTCAGTCGTTCGGCCGAGCGAGCGATATATCTTTTCGGCCGCCGACGCGGTGACATGCGCCTTGGCCTCATCCTCAAGCGTGACGGAGACATCGATCCGGTCGCCGGCGACGAGACCACCCGAGGTGGTGACGATCACGGCGTGCGGCGGTTCGCCCGCTTCCGGAAGCGGGAACAGGACGCGCAGCGGGTCGCGCTCATAGAGGTGGCGGAGCCGAGTTTGCCCGCCGCGATTGGCGAAACCGATTTCGGCCACGCCATGCACTGGCGATGGTGCGCCTGCCTGCGGCCGCCGATCTACCGCGCTTTCCGAGCCGCCGGCGTGTTGGTGTCGTGATACTGGGTCGATGCCGCCCTCGGTGGGGCGATCGGCCGCCGTTAATAACCGAGCGCAAGCCCGTCTTTGCGCGGGTCCGAGCCGCCGATCAACACGCCGCGCTGATGGTCGATCCAGATCGCCTGGCATCCGCCGATCGGCACATTACGGGTATCGATCTCGTGCCCGCGTCGCCCGAGATCGGCGACTAGCGGCTCGGGCAGAGCGCGCTCGACCTGCAATTTGCCGCGAAAGGCGAAGATGCGCGGGGCTTCGGCCGCCTGCTGCGGGTCGAAGCCGCGATCGATCATCCGATGCACGAAATGCGCGTGCCCGACTGCTTGGTATTGGCCGCCCATAATGCCGAACGGCATGACCGCGCGCCCATTCTCGACCAGCATCGCCGGGATAATCGTATGGAACGGCCGCTTGCGGGGAGCGATCGCGTTGGGGTGGCCAGGGATTGTACGGAACCCGCTGCCGCGATTTTGCAGCAACACACCGCTTTCCGGCGCCACAATGCCGCTGCCGAATGACGAGAACAGCGAATTGATAAACGAACACGCATTGCCGTCGCGATCGACCGTGCAGAGGTAGACCGTGTCCGGGTGCAACGTGCCGCCATGCCACTGATTGCCCGGTAATACCCGGTCGAGGTTGATTGATCGGCGCGCTCGCTCGGCCCACTCGTCCGACAAGAAGCCGGCGACATCGACATCTGCCTGCGCCGGGTCGGCGAATTTCCCGTCGCGCACCCGATAGGCCGATTTTGTCGCCTCGGCGAGAAGATGCAGCCGGTCGGCTTCGCTCAATGAATCGTCGCCGAGTGCGAACCCTTCGAGTTGGCGCAGGATCATCAACGCGGCCAAACCCTGCCCATTTGGTGGGCACTCGTAGACCTGATAGCCGCGATAAGCAGCATGGATCGGCTCGACCCATTCGGCGCGCTGGGTGTCGAAATCCTCGGCCTCGTGCAATCCGCCGAGCGCTTTGAGCCGCCCGAGGATGTCGCGCATGACCGGCCCTTCATAGAACCCGGCGCGGCCCTCGCGGCCGATGCGGCGCAAGGTAGCGGCGAGCGGTGGGTTGCGCATCTTGTCGCCGGCAACCGGCGGTTTGCCGCCCGGCAGAAACAGCGCCGCGGTGACCGGATCGCGCAGTTTCGCCTGGTTGCGATACCAGTCATAGGCGACGCGCTGGTTCACGACATAACCGTCTTCTGCGGCCCGCGCCGCCGGCTCCAGCAATTCCGCAAGCGGCCGCGAGCCGTATTCGCGGTTGATCGCGCACCACGCATCGACCGCGCCGGGGATTGTCACGGCATGCGGGGTCTGCACCTCGATGTCACGGATACCGTGTTCGACATACCATTCGACCGTCGCCTTGCCCGGCGCGCGCCCCGAGCCGTTTAGTGCGACTGGAACGCTTCCGCCCCGCGAATACAGCATAAAGCAATCGCCGCCGATCCCGGTGCTTTGTGGCTCGACGACGCACTGCATCGCCACCGCCGCGATCGCGGCGTCGGCAGCATTGCCTCCGCCCCGCAACACGTCGAGCGCGGCAACCGTCGCCATTGGCTGCGAGGTCGCCGCCATCCCGTGGGCCGCCATCGCCGCCGACCGGCCCGGGATGTTGAAGTCACGCATACTGCTTTCCTCGTGTTGCGGCTCGGGCCCCTACCGGCAAGGCAGGCCTGGCCGGCGGGCGTGTTACTTGCCCGGCACTAATGCACCGTCCTAACTTGCCGGTCAATTCGCGGCACGGGAACAAGAGCGATCATGGATGGAAGTTTTGAGACTTTGCGATTTCCGGCTGCAGCGCCACCGGGTCGGGGCGAGACCCTGCCGGTCGCCCCGGGGGTGTGGTGGCTGCGGATGCCGCTGCCCTTTGCGCTCGACCATATCAATCTGTGGCTGCTCGAAGACGGACCGGGTTGGACCATCGTCGACGCTGGCTATGCGATGCCGGAAACTCAGGCCGCCTGGGAGCAGATCTTTGCGCAGCATTTCGACGATCGCCCGGTTACGCGGATTATCGTCACCCATTTTCACCCCGACCATATCGGCCTCGCCGGATGGCTGACCGAGCGCTGGCGCGCGCCGCTGTGGATCACCGAAAAGGAATGCCTCTATGCCCGCGTGATGAGCCGCGGCAGCGACGATTTCGGCCCGCTGCGCCGCGACTTCGCTCGCCGCGCCGGGCTCGATGCCGCGTCGAGTGAATCATTTGGAGACCGCGAAAAGAGCTACCGCCGCGGCGTACCGACCGTGCCGCCGGCGTTTCGCCGTATCGCCGATGGCATGTCGATCGAGATTGGCGATCGCGAGTGGCGGGTCATCGTCGGCGAGGGGCATGCCCCGGAGCTCGCGATGCTTTATTGCGCCGAGTTCGGGCGTGCTGATTTCCAGCGACCAGGTATTGCCCAGGATCTCGCCAAATGTCAGCGTCCAGGCGCACGAGCCGGCCGGCGACCCGTTAGCGCAATATCTCGCGTCGCTCGCCAAGCTGCGTGCGGGCGTGCCGTCCGAAACGCTAGTGTTGCCGTCGCATAATTTGCCGTTTTTTGGATTGCATACGCGTATCGACGAGCTCGCGACGCATCATCAGGCGCGCTGCGAGGAGCTGGTCGCCGCCCTCGACCGGCCCCGCAGCGCGGTCGATTTGCTGCCGGTGCTGTTTCGCCGGCCGCTGGATCAGCATCAGGTGGCGTTCGCGCTTGGCGAGGCGCTGGCGCATCTGCATTATCTCGAAGGTCGGGGCGCGCTCGACCGCGTGCCGGGGGCGGACGGCGTCGATCGTTTCATCAAACTCCACGAGACGGGTATAAAAAAACGGGGCGGACGATCGGTTTAGGGAGGAACGGGTAATGAACCGTAAGATTCTGCGGATGGCGCCGCTGGTTGTCGGTGGCTGCAGTCTGCATCGTATGCTCGCTGGCCCCGGTTGCGGCGCGGGCGGCGGAGCCGATCACGATCGGCTTTGGCATGGCGCTGACCGGCGGGATCGCTGCTGCCGGGAAGTCGGCGCTGCTTGCGATGCAGATCTGGCAGGACACGATCAACGCCAAGGGCGGGCTGCTCGGCCGTCCGGTCAAGCTCGTCTACTACGACGATCAAAGCAACCCGGCGACCGTGCCGGGGATCTACACCAAATTGCTCGATGTCGACAAAGTCGACCTGATCGTCTCGGGTTACGGCACCAACTTGATCGCACCGGCGATGCCGATTGCGATTTCGCATAACCGGCTGTTCCTCGGATTGTTTGGGCTAGCGGTTAACAGCGAGTTCCATTACCCGAAATACTTCTCGATGCTGCCGGCCGGCCCCGATCCCAAGCACGCCTTCTCGGAACCGTTCTTTAAGGTGGCGTTGGCCGCCGACCCGAAACCGAAGACACTGGCCCTGCTCGCCGAAGACGCCGAGTTTCCAAAGAACGCGTCGGAGGGGGTGCGCGATCTGGCCAAGCAGAACGGGATCCAGATCGTCTACGACAAGACGTATCCGCCGGGCACTCCCGATTTCACCCCGATCGTCCATGCTATTCAGGCCACCAACCCGGACATGGTCTTTGTCGCTTCCTACCCGCCGGGATCGGTCGGCATGCTGCGCGCCGCGACCGAATCCGGGCTCAAGACCCGGTTTTTTGGCGGCGGCATGGTCGGACTGCAATACACCTCGGTAAAGGAGCAGTTCGGACCCAAACTCAACGGTGTCGTCGATTATGACTGGTGGATACCCGCGCCGACGATGCAGTTCCCGGGCATTCTTGATTTCCTCAAGCAATATCAAGCCAAAGCGCCGGTCGCCAAGGTCGATCCCCTCGGCTGGTATTTGCCGCCCTTTGCTTATGCCAATCTGCAAGTACTTGGAGATGCGGTCGAAGCGACAAAGAGCCTCGACCAAGACAAACTCGCCGATTACATCCACAGCCATCCGTTCAAGACGATCGTCGGCGACATCACTTTCGGCCAGGACGGCGAATGGTCGAAGCCCCGCGTGCTCGAAATCCAATGGCAAGGGATCAAGAGCAACAGCCTCGATCAATTCAAGGACACAAAGATCGAACCGATCCTGGAACCGCCCGAATACAAGACGGGGACGGTAATCGCTCCGTACAATGGCGGTGCCGGCGAATAGGAGAGCGCAAATGGCTAAGATCAATCATATCGCCCTGAAGGTGGCCGACCTCGACAAGGCGACTCATTTTTACGAGACCGTGTTTGGTTTTCGGCAAGTCGGCACCGGGCGCTCGCGCGGCCACATCTCACGTCATTTGACCGATGGCTATGTCGATCTGGCGCTGATGGTTTATGACAGCGAAGACGACGAAGAAGCAAAGCTGGTCGGCGCCGGTCAGGCGATCCACCATTTCGGCATCGCAGTCGAGGACCGCGAGGACATCCTCAACAAGATCGAAGCGGCCGGCGGCGTGATCCTGTCCAAACGCGATGCCGGCACCGTCAAATTCCGCTCGCCCGACGGGGCGATCGCCGAAATCGCCAACCCCGAGCGCTATCACAAGCTCGCGAAAGAGCGCCGCGGCGAATAAGGGTCGCGGGCACAGCCAAGGAAAGCACTCGGGCTGACCGCTTAGCTTTACTCACTTGCTGTTCTTGGCGGCGGCGTGCTCGGCTTTTGACATCGTCAGCCTTTCGGGGTGGACGATGGTCTTATTCGCGGCGGCACGGGCGGCGCCCAGATTGGGAAACTCGGTTTCGCCGCCCTCGCGCTGCAAGACATAGGTCGCGGACATCGCCTTCCCGCTTTTCTGGTCGGCGACCGTGCGCTTGACGATCGTCCAATGGACGCGGCGGCTACCGCTGTCCTCGGCTTCGTCGGGCACATCCTCAAAGCCGCGGTCAACCATCGACTCGAGCGTGTAGAGCTTCTGTTCGATCCGCCGCGGCGCCTGGTCACGTCCTCGGTCGCGCTGTCCATCGCGTCCGCCCGGTCCGCGGCTGCGCCCACCGCGGTCGTCGCCGTCGCGACGCCTCCCGCCAGCCTCACCGGCGCGCGTTTCGCGGCCGGGTCCGCCGCCGTGTGGTGCTTCTCCGGCGCGCTGCGTTTGCGGATCGTACGCCCTGCCCTCGCCGGGGGGCCGGCCGCGGGGTCCGCCGTGTCGGGGCTGCCGCTCGGCGTACCGCGGCGCGCCTTCGACTGATTGTCCCTCGCCGGCGGGCGCGGCTTCGCCGGTTCGCGGCGGCGGATGCCGATGGCGCCGGCGACGAGGAAACTCGCCCTCGGCGCGCGGCGCGCCGGCGGCGGCTCCCCCGACGGTGTCGCCCGGTTGGGTCTCCACCGCCCCTGGTGGGGTCGCAACCAAACCCGTTTGCAGGCCGGGCGGGCGAGGAAGCTGGCGACGGCCGCGCACCGGCCGCCGCAGATAAAAGGGTCGCTGCGAAGCCGCTTCCGCACCGGCACCGCCGTCTGAACCGAGCTGTTCCGGCGCTGCAATCCCGCCATCGCCGTCCGCTCCTGCCGAGGCATCGACCGGCGGCAATGCCGAGCCCAGTGTGCCTGGCGCCTCAGTCGCTCCGACAGCTCCGGGGGGCGGGCGGCGCCGTCGACGCCTGCGGCGAGGCGGCCGATCGCCAGGCATACCTTGACGTGGCGCTCCTTCACGTGGCGCTGCCCCCGGCGCTGACGTACTGCCTTCCGCAGCCGCATCAGCGTTGAAAACCGGTGCCAGATCGCCGCTGGCTGCATAGCCGCTCGCCGCGTCCTCGCCGGGCGGATCGGTAACCGGGGCGGTGCTATTTGCTGTCGCGTCCCGCGCTGGCGCATCTGCGGCGGCAGAGGGCTGGAATGTGGGGACCTCGCGTGGCGGGCGGCGTCGGCCGCGCCGCCGCCGACGATGAGTCTCGCCGCCCAGCGCACCTTCGCCCGACATGCTCTCGCCCGTTCCGTTTGCAGGTGATGCCGGACCGGCGGCAGAGTGCTCGGCGCCAGAATGTTCGCCGCCCGGTGCGGCGTCGGCGGATGAGGCGGTCGATGGCGTTGCGGGGTGATCCGCGCTGACCCGGTCATCATGCGGGTGGTCGGCGGCCGGCGGTATCTGGGACGTTTCCTCGGCAGGCATTTTGGCGCTCGTGAGCGTGACATCAGCTGCCATAGTATCGGCCGATGTTCGATCGGGAGAAAGAGTGGTGATGTCGAACGTGATCGGCGGGGCGATGCTGCCTCATGCCCCGCAATTCTTCACATTGCCGGAGACCGAAGACCGCGGCACGGTCGAGCGCGTCAAAGCGGCGGCAGCCGCGATTGGCGCCAAGCTCAAGGCACTGAAACCCGATCTGTGGATCATCTTTGCCAACGACCATGCAGAGCAGTTTTTCCACACTGCGGCGCCGCCCTTCACGATCCATGTCGGAGACGAGGCAACGGGCTCTTTTGCCGGGCGGCGGTTTCACTGGCGAGTGCCGGGCGAGATCGGCTTTGAGATCGTGCGCCAGATGTACACCCAAGGTTTCGACCCCGCCTTCACCAGCGTCGCCAAGATCGACTACGCGCTCGGCATCCCGCTGACGCATCTCGACGTCGTCGATGCGGTGTTGCCGATCTACGTCAACGCGTATCTGCCGCCGCAGCCCTCGATGGAGCGGTGCTATGCGTTTGGCCAGGCGTTGGCACGGATCGTCACAGGGATGGGCCTGAAAACCGCGGTATTGGCGAGCGGCGGCATGTCGCATTACCCCGGCACCGACCGCTATGCCGAGCCCGACCTCGCCTGGGACAAACAGGCGTTGGAAAGGCTCGCCGCGGGCAACCTCAAATCGCTAATCGGCTACGACGCGGCCGAGCTCGACGCATCAGGCAATATCGAATTGCGCTGTTGGGCGTGTGCCGCAGGCATGCTCGGCGAGCGTAAGCCCGATCTTGTCTCGTTCGAGCCGAGCTGGCATCACAATTACGCCTCCCTCGGCTGGTCGAGCCCACCTGAGACCGCACCCGCACCGCATTACCCGTCGATCAAGCCCGAATTGGTCGAATTGACCGTGGCGTTGCAAGAACTCGCGCATGACGAAGCGAGCCGCGCCGCTTTTCTCACCGATGCCGAGGCCTATGCCGACCGCTTCCAGCTGACCGAGGCGCAGCGTGCCGCCTTGACTGCCCTAGACACTCGGGCGATCGTCGCAATGGGCGCCCACCCGCTGGTCCCGTTCCTCGCCAACATGCAGGTCGAGCGCCAACGCCGCGGCTCGTAGATCTCTGTCGAACGGGTTCCCGTCATTGCGAGGAGCCTCGCGCGACGAAGCAATCCCAGTCAGAGCCACCGCTCGCTGCGGGCAGCGATGCAACGCATACTCTCCGAATGGGTCAGCTTCGGCGCTGGTAGGTTAGCGGTCACCGAACAGGAAGGCGAGCAGCACCAAGCGACGGCCAGTGGTCACGTGAAGCGCCTCGTGCAACAGCGATGAGGAAAATACAAAGGCGGTGCCATTGCCCGGACGGTACCGCTGATCACCGAATTCGGGGAACCGCAACTCGCCGCCGTTAAATTCATCGACATTCAAATTCATCGACATAGCGAACCGGCGATGAGGGGTTGGCTCAACATTGTCGCGGTGGCCGTGCAACTTACCGCCACGCTCCCCTTGATAGCAGCCGATGCGCATCCTTTCCCAGGCAGTAATACTGTAATGAAATGCTTTAGCGATTTCCGGGAACAGCCGAGTTTCTAGCGAGAGCGGATAAACTCCTTGCTATCTTCCTCGACGATCCAATGATCGATCCGGTCGCGCCGCCCGTGTTCGGGGATACGCATCTTGTAGTCTTTGCCAATATAGTCGATACCAGGACCCGGCGGCATGAAGACGTTGCCCCGTGTTTCGTAGACGCCAACGAGACGCTGACATTCCGTCGGCGTCAGCACCTCCGGCACCATCAGCACTGCGGACGCAGGCCCATTAGCATGGGTTTGCGCTCATCCGCCATGCGCTCCACAGCAGCAAGAGCTTGGGCTATATGGGCCGCTGGCGGTGATCTGATTATAGCGGCGACGTGATGGTTCGGTCGCAACACCACCGTTGTCGCGTGATCGCCAACGTCGATGGTGAAGCCACGAAAGACCTCGCCCGAGGCGTCGCATACCACCGGGAAAGGGACGTTTTTGGGCTGCCAAGTCGGCTCGCTGAAGGGTGATCGCGAAGATCCGCGCTCCGGCCGCCTTCATCACTTGGAACCGGGAGAAATAGCCCGCCAACGTCTCGACCACGGATGGCGTGGATTTGGGACAAAAGACGATTACGATCGGATTGCCGGCGATCGCATCGCCACGGAGATTAAAGACTGAACCGTCTAAGCCACGGAGCACGCAATCAGGCGCGATATCGCCGACGCTCAGCGTGGGGAAAATCGATGCCTGATCCGGGTGCGATGCGAGCGTTGCCATTGTCGAACGATCACAGGATGGGGGCCGGCGTCTTCCTTATACTGAGACCGATACCACACCTCCAACAAGCGTCTAGCGACAACCGAGGACGATGCCTTTATTCAGCGGAGCGGGGTACGCGCCAGGGAGCGCGCACCCCTTCTTGTCACGTCATTGACAGACGAAGTTTGCCGCGACGTTCGTGTTGCCGCTTCCGGTGTAGGTCGCATGCTGCGGGTAGGGGCAGAGCGGCCGAGTTCTACCGTGGCACTGGGGGCGTTGGTGGCAATGACCTGGGCCGGCGCTATGCCTTGTTCGACCCAGGTTTCCAGCGCTGTAAACAAATCGCTCGACGCCGGGCCCGAGCCGCTGTTTGAGGTTACGTTCCCGAAGGAGTTGAGCCGGGATCCGCCGCTGCAGTGCCCCATCCCGGCCGCGATAAACAGGCGATAGTAGCTCTGGGTCGCTGCCAGGGGATTTGTCGCACCATTTTGCTGCTCGAACGCCACGACGCTATTGAAATGGTTGACCGAGTTCAGCGACGCGACCAGCGGATCGGCCCAGCCATGATATTGAACGAGCTTGCCGCCGTGACCCTTAAACGCAGTCAGGTCGGGGTCGTTCGCGTTCAATGCTGATCCGACCGTTTGCTCGGCGCTGCTCGGACTGGGCGGCATGATCGCAAAGGCGGCGAGTGCACCGGGACTGGTGTTGACGTTGAAGTCGAGCAGCGAGTTGTAGGTTGCCGGAGTATTCTGCTGAAAGTAGGTGGAAGCCCTGTTCCCGCGAAGTAGAATTGGCTGGTGGGGGGTGCGGCCACGTAAGGTTGCCACGGTGATATTGCCGTGGCTACTCCTGAGTTTGTTGCCCCACTCGTACCCGGGCGCGACCGACACTCCTCCACTGGTTACTGGTCCATTATACACGGCGCTCATGGCCGCGATCTGCGCTGATGTTAGGTATGAAGCAAACAACGTCTGGGGATTGAAGCTACACTGTGTTGGATCGC
>CAVYZU010000010.1:0-87123 GCA_963772965.1 uncultured Alphaproteobacteria bacterium | reverse complement strand
GTCGTCGAGCTGTTGGCCGAAGGCGCCGGCTCGGTCGGCTGGAACCTCGGCAACGGCGGTGTCGGCCAGCTGGTGACGCTCGGCTTGCCCGATGAGGGGGTGCACGAGATCTACGCTAAGCGCGCCGACACGATCATCGCCGGCACCGCGGTGCCGGGCGGCGGCCAGGCGGTGCCGGTTGCTGGCGGATACCGGGTTAGCGGCAGGTGGCAGTTCGGCAGCGGCTGCCAGGAGGCTAGCTGGATGCTGGGCAGCTTTCAGGTGCTGGGTGATGACGGCCAGCCGCGGCGCCACCCGGAAGGCGGCTCACTCTATTGGCGTGGCGTGTTTTCGCGCGCGGAAGCGGAAATCGTGCCGGGGAGCTGGGATGTGGCCGGACTGCGCGGCACCGGCAGCTTCGACTGGACGGTCGAGAATGTTTTCTTGCCGGAGCGGCGAACGATGCCGCAAGTCGGCATCCCCCTCGACAATCAGTGGTCGCGCTGGCCGGGGCTGTCCTATCAGCTGCCAGTGCAGTGCTGGGTCGGGCCGCACCACAGCGCGGTCATCACCGGTATCGCGCGGGCCGGGCTCGACGCGCTGATCGACCTCGCCGGCGGCAAGACGCCGCGCGGCCGGACCGGCGCGTTGCTGTGCGACAACCCGCAGGTCCAAGACGCAGTCGGGCGGGCCGACGCGATCCTGAACGCCGGGCGCGCCTACCGCACGCGATGATCACCGAGCTATGGAACACGATCGCGGCCGGCCGAAGAAACGACGCTCGAGCAGCGGGCGCGTTGCCGGCTGGCCTCGACCTACGCCGCCGACAGCGCGCGTGAGGCGATGGACTTGGTGTACCGGCACGGCGGCAGCACGTCATTCAAGCGCGCAAGCCGGCTAGCCGAATGCTGGCGCGACCTGCACGTCGTCGGCCAGACGGTCACCCTCGCGCCCGAGTGGTACCCGATCGGCGGCCGGGTGTATCTGGGGATGGACCCGGGCGCGCGCATGCGGTAGCGGTCACGGAGATCGGTAATCGCGAGCCGCAGCATCTCGCAAAAAGGGGCCTCGCCGAACCCGCGCTTGTCGGCGTTTCGGCATCCGATTTCCCGACGCTGGTGGCTGCTGACCCGGGCGCATGGAAAGGCGGCTGGTAAATCGGCGGCCGGCCCCGTAACCTCGCACCTATGTTTACCGGCATCATTACCGATATCGGACGGGTGCGGCGGATCCGGCAGGGCGCGCTTGCCGAGCTGACCATCGCCACCCATTTCGACACCGCGGCGATTGCGATCGGCGCCTCGATCGCGTGTTCGGGCCCGTGCCTGACAGTAATTGCGTCGAGGAGGGCGCCTTTACGGTGCAGGCTTCGGCCGAAACGCTGGCGCGCACGACGATCGGCGGCTGGGCCGAGGGCACGCCAGTCAATCTCGAACAGTCGCTGCGGCTCGGCGACGAATTGGGCGGGCATCTCGTCTCCGGCCATGTCGACGGGCTGGCGGCGGATCGTCGAGCGGCGGCCCGAGGCCGAGTCGGTTCGTTTCGTCTTCGAGGCGCCGGCAGCGCTGATGCCGTTTATTGCCGCCAAAGGCTCGGTGGCGCTCGACGGCGTCAGCCTGACCGTCAACGAGATCGTCCGGCAATCGGTTTCGGGGTCAACATCATCCCGCACACGCTCGCCTGCACCAATTTCAACGAGGCCCGGCCGGGTCAACGGATGAACCTCGAAATCGACATGATCGCCCGCTATGTGGCGCGGCTCTGTGTCTCGGCGCCTGGCGGCACCAGGCTCGCCGGATCCGGGCGCAACGCCATGAACCGAGCCGCCCCATATCCTGGTCGTCGAGGCGCCTTATTACGCGCATATTGCCGCCTTGTTGCGGCGCGGGGCCGAGCGCGCGCTGACCGACGGCGGCGCCAGCCATGAGAGTCGTCCAGGTGCCGGGCTCGTTCGAGATTCCGGCGGCGATCGCGCTCGTCGCCAGGGCAACCGACCGGTTCGACGGCTATGTCGCGCTCGGCTGCGTGATCCGCGGCGAGACCACGCATTACGACCATATCTGCGCCGAGAGCGCGCGCGGCTTGCATGGACCTGGCGGTTCGCGATGGGCTGGCGATCGGCTACGGCATCCTGACCTGCGAAAACGAAGCCCAGGCATTGGCGCGCGCCGCCCCCGAAGGGCGCGACCACGCCGGCGCGGCGGTGCGCGCCTGCCTCGCGATCGTCGAGCTGAAGCGGCGCTTTGCACCGGGCGCCGGATGACGAGCGCCGGATGAGCACGGCACGAATACGGCAAGCGACCATACCACCGCGCGCCGGACGGCCGCGGCTCGGCGGGCGGCGGCGCACAGTGGCCCGGCTCGCGGCGGTGCAGGCGCTCTATCAGCTCGAGCTGAACCCGGCGCTCGGCACCGAAGCGGTCGTGCGCGAATTCGCCCGCTACCGGCTCGGCCAGGAGATCGAGGGCGACCAGCTGGCCGAGGCCGACCCGGCGTTTTTTGCCGATATCGTGCGCGGGGTCGCGGCCGATCACGAGCGGCTCGATGCTGACATCTCGGCCGCGCTGGTCGAGGATTGGCCGCTGGCGCGGCTCGATTCGGTGTTGCGCGCGATCCTGCGCGCCGGCGCCTGGGAGCTGGTGCACCGCGCGGATGTGCCGGCGCGGGTGTCGATCAGCGAATATACCTCGATCGCCCACGCCTTCTTTACCGGCAAGGAGCCGGCGCTCGCCAATGGCGTCCTTGACCGGCTCGCCCGCAGCCTTGCGCCCGGCGGATATGTAGAGGTTCGGTGCAGAGTGCGCCGACCGCTGACCGCGGGGCTGGGCGAGTTCGAGCGCATTCGCCGTTTTTCGCCCCGCTTGCCGGACCCGGCGGGCTTGGGCTGCTCGACGACGCAGCACTCGTCGATTGCCGCGCCGGCCATCGGCTGGTGATGACCGCCGATGCCATTGTCGCCGGCGTGCATTTCCTGGCCGAAGACCCGCCCGATCTCGTCGCCAGAAAACTGCTGCGGGTCAATCTCTCGGATCTGGCGGCGATGGGCGCGCGGCCGCTGCATTATTTGCTGACGACGGCACTGCCGACCTCGCTCGGCGCCGACTGGGTCGAGAGCTTTTGCCCGCGGGCTCGGCGACGATCAGCGGCTCTTCGGGGTCGACCTGCTCGGCGGCGATTTGGTTTCGACGCCCGGGCCGGCGGCGCTTTCGCTGACCGCGATCGGCGAGGTCGCGGCCGGCGCCGAAATCCGCCGCAGTGGCGCCCGGCCCGGTGATGACGGTCTGGGTTTCCGGCACGATCGGCGACGCTTATCTCGGGCTCGGCGTCTTGCGCGGCGGCTATCCGCGAGCTTGTCAGGCGAACATCGCGCAGCCACTTGATTCAGTCGCTTTCAGCTGCCCGAGCCGCGCATCGCGTCTGGGGCCGGCGCTCGCCGGCATCGCGCATGCGATGATCGATGTTTCCGACGGGCTGCTCGCCGATCTCGGCCACATCTGCGAGACCTCGCATGTTGCCGCGATTGTCGACTTGCCGGCATTGCCGATGTCGACGGCAGCGCGTCAGGTTGTAGCAATGCTGGAGCCTGAGGTCGCCGGCGCGATTGGCTACCGGCGGCGACGACTACGAACTGTTGTTCACGGCGGCGCCGGCAGGCGGCGGAAGCTGTGCGCGGCATTGGATCGCGGCTCGCCTTGCGGATAACGAAGATTGGCCGGATCGAGACCGGCCGGGGTGTGCGGCTGGTCGATGCGGCCGGTTCCGAAGTCGCGGTCGAGGCCGCCGGATACCGCCACTTCTGATCCTCAGCTAACCGGCAGCCAAAGCGGCAATTACGGCTGCTTGCTGCACTGTTGCCCAAGGAATACGCTTCTGCCATGTTCCGCTGCCCCGATCTGCCCAGCTGGGTGGCGGAGGTTCCTGAATTCGCTGGTCGTGAGCTCTCGTATGGCTAACGCATATTACTACGTTGTCATCGCCTGCGGCGTCCTGGCCCTGCTCTATGGTCTGGTGACCAGCCGGCAGGTGCTGAGCGCCAATGCCGGAAACGCCCGGATGCAGGAGATCTCGGGCGCCGTGCAGGTTGGCGCCCGCGCCTATCTGAACCGGCAATACCGCGCGGTCGCGGTGGTCGGCGTCGTCATCTTGATCATCCTCGGCGTCTGCTCGGTTGGCGCGTCGCGATCGGCTATCTGATCGGCTCGGTGTTGTCGGCGACCGCCGGGTATATCGGCATGAACGTGTCGGTGCGGGCCAATGTGCGGACCGCGCAGGCGGCGCGCGGCGGGCTGCGACCAGGGCTCGGGATCGCTTTCAAGGCGGGAGCGGTGACTGGGCTATTAGTGGTCGGGCTCGCTCTGCTTGGTGTCTCGATCTATTACTTCATCATGCGCGCGACCGCGGGCGCCGCCGATCTGCGCCCGGTGCTGGAAGCGATGGTGGGGCTGAGCTTTGGCGCGTCGCTGATCTCGATTTTCGCCCGGCTCGGCGGCGGCATCTTTACCAAGGGCGCCGATGTCGGCGCCGATCTCGTCGGCAAGGTCGAGGCCGGCATTCCGGAAGATGATCCGCGCAACCCGGCGGTCATCGCCGACAATGTCGGCGACAATGTCGGGGATTGCGCCGGCATGGCGGCGGATTTGTTCGAGACCTATGTGGTGACGATCGTCGCGACGATGCTGCTGGCCGCGATCTTTTTCGCGCCGCCCCCCGGCGGATCGCCGGAATTGCGCGACAAGATGCTGCTGTTGCCGCTGGTGATTGGCGCCGCCTGCATCGTGACCTCGGTTATCGGCACATACTTTGTCCGGCTCGGCGCCGATAACGCCATCATGAAGGCGTTGTACAAGGGGCTGATCGCCACCGGGATTTTGTCGATCGGCGCCATCGCGCTAGTCATCAATTGGCTGTTCGGCTTCTCCCAACCACTGCCGATGACCACCGGCGCTTCGGTCACCGGCTTCGGATTATGGCTGTGTGCGATCGTCGGATTGCTGGTCACCGGCTTTATCGTGTGGATCACCGAATATTACACCGCCACCGAATTTCGGCCGGTCCGCAGCATCGCGCAAAGCTCGACGACGGGACATGGCACGAACGTGATCCAGGGACTTGCCGTGTCGATGGAAGCGACCGCCCTGCCGGTGATCGTGATCTGTGTCGGCATCATCGCCTCGTTCTTGATCGGCGGCCTATTCGGGATCGGCGTCGCAGCGACGACGATGCTTGCTTTGGCCGGCATGATTATCGCGCTGGATGCCTATGGACCGGTGACCGATAATGCCGGCGGCATCGCCGAGATGGCGGATCTGCCGCGCGAGGTGAGGCGTACAACCGACGCCCTCGACGCGGTCGGCAACACGACGAAGGCGGTCACCAAGGGCTATGCCATCGGCTCCGCCGGCCTCGCCTCGCTGGTGCTGTTTGCCGCTTATACCGAGGATCTGCGGCACTATTTCCCAAAGCTCGACGTGCACTTTGCACTGCAGGATCCGTTTGTCGTGATCGGGCTCTTTATCGGCGGCTTGTTGCCCTATCTGTTCGGCTCGATGGGCATGACCGCGGTCGGCCGGGCTGCGGGCTCGGTCGTCGTCGAGGTGCGGCGGCAATTCCGCGAGATCCCCGGGATCATGGAGGGCCGGGCCAAGCCCGATTACGGGCTCGCGGTCGATATGCTGACCCGGGCAGCGATCAGAGAGATGATCGTGCCGTCACTATTGCCGGTGTTGGCGCCGATCGTGTTGTACTTGGTGGTTGCGGCGATCGCCGGCCAAGCAGCCGGTTTCAGCGCGCTTGGCGCAATGCTGCTCGGTACGATCGTCACCGGCATCTTTGTCGCGATTTCGATGACCTCGGGCGGAGGCGCCTGGGACAACGCAAAAAAGTATATCGAGGAAGGACATCACGGCGGCAAAGGCTCGGAACCGCATAAAGCGGCGGTGACCGGCGACACCGTCGGCGACCCCTACAAAGACACCGCCGGCCCAGCGGTCAACCCAATGATCAAGATCACCAATATCGTGGCGCTGCTGCTGCTGGCGGTCATCGCAAAATGGTGGGGAGGCTGAGCAGCGCGAGGCCGCCAGGCTCTGCTGCCGCCAGGGCCTGCTACTCGTTGCTGTACGGATTTGGACCGGCGGGCCGTGCACTCGCCCCACTGGTCTCGCCACCCCCGCCTCCGCCGTTGAACTTGCCCAGGTTACCGAGCAGCTGTTCGAGGAAAGTCAATTCCCGGCCCGGAGCTGGGGTGACGCGGGCGACCGGGACGACCTCTTGTCCATCCTGTAACTTCTTGTGATCAACGGCTTTGACGACCCCGTCATCGTTAAAACTAACAACATATACCTGTTGGTCCGTCACTTGCGGCTTGAAAAACGCGAACTGTTTTGTCCGTTCGCTGATGTAGTACCAATTCTTTTCGTTAAAGACGCCGACGCTCGACGGCGTGCCCAATATCTTGACCACTTGGTCTTTCGTGGTCTTGCCGGGATGGATCTGAGTCATCTCATCTCGAGGCGGCAAGTTGCCGCGTTGCTCAACGCTGGTGGAGCAAGCAGACAGCGTGATCGCTACGGTGATTGCAACGACTGGGGGTAGGGTTCGTAAAACGGGCATGGCTCGGTCAGGAAGTCCGGGGTTACGCAAGCGGCTTTGTGTTGAAACTGGCGCGATCCGCGCCCAATTGAGCGCGTAGCTTTAGCGTAGGAGCGTTGGTTGTCAACGCCGCCGATGGCCGGAGGCCTGGGCGAAGGTGAGTTACTTTTCGCGACACAAAGCGGTTCGCGATGCCGCCGAGCGAGCCTACCAACGGGTCGTGGGCCAAGCACGGCAGCCGATGTTTTTTGCCGAGTTTGGTGTTCCGGACACACTCGACGGGCGCTTTGAGTTGATCTGCCTGCACGCCTTTTTGTACCTCCACCGGCTCAAAGCCGAGCCGGGCGCAGCAGCGGTTTCGCAGGCGTTCTTCGACACGATGTTCGCAGACATGGATCGCGGGTTGCGTGAAATGGGCACCGGCGATCTGAGCGTGGGTCGCCATGTGAAACGAATGGCACAAGGCTTTTACGGTCGAATCCGGGCCTATCAGGATGGGCTCGAGCGCGGCGATGGCCAGCTGAGCGCGGCGCTTGGGCGTAACCTTTTTGGCACTGTCGGCGAATCGGCACCCGCAATCAACATAGTCGGTGATTACGTTCGCCGCGCCGCAAGCCAACTGGCGCGGCAGCCCGGCGACGAACTGCTCGACGGGGATGTGCGCTTTCCGCCGCCGAACTTCCACGCGTCGATAGCGATATCGCCCACTGGCGCAGGCGCCCGATGAGTAAAGGTAGCCCGGAATTTTCGCGGCTTGTTTCACTGACGCGGCTGGGCTCCGAGCCCTATCGGCAGGAGATCGAGGCGACTCCCGAGGAGCGACACCGACTTGCTCGAAGATTCGACCTGATCGAGCTTGGTAAGCTGGCCGCGGCGGTGACGTTGCGGCGCCTCGGTGGCGAGTTGATCAGCCTCGAAGCGAGCTTTGAAGCCGAGTTCTCGCAAAACTGCGTCGTCATGCTCGAGCCAGTGCCGGGCCGAGTCACGCATACATTCGCTTTGCTTTATGGCCCCCTCGCGGAGGACCAAGCCGAAATCGATATCGATGTCGACGAACCCGCGTTCGAGCCTTTGACGGGCGACGCGATCGATATTGGCGAAGCGGTGGCGCAGGAGTTGTCGCTGGCATTGCCGGAGTTTCCGCGTCTGCCAGACGCCGTGATGGAGATGACGGATAACGCGGAGGCGGACGACGGTCCGTTTGCCGCTCTCGAACGGCTGCGCCCCAACCAGTTCTGATGCGCGGTGGAGTAGCGAAAATCCGATGCGGGTTGCTGCCGGCGACGTTTTTGGCTAAGACCCCGAGGCTCTGTGCGATCCCCCAAAACGAGTAGCCGATGGCCGTCCCGAAAAAGAAAACCTCGCCGTCACGCCGCAACATGCGGCGTTCGCATCACTCGCTAAAGCCGGCAACCTATGCCGAGTGTCCGAATTGCGGCGAGTTGAAGCGCCCGCATCATCTGTGCGACGCCTGCGGCTATTACGATGGCCGCGAAGTGGTGACCCAGCGGTCCGAAACCGCCTGACAGCCCAGCGCCGGCGGGAGGCGGCGCAGCAGTGAGCCAAGAACTAACAATTGCCCTCGACGCGATGGGCGGCGCCCAGGCTCCCAAAATGGTGCTGCACGGCGCCGATATGGCTTTGCAGCGGCATCCCGGTCTGCGCCTGATCCTGTTCGGCGACGAGACCGCCCTGCGACCGCTGCTCGTCAAGCTTCCGCGGCTCGCTGACGCGGTCGAGCTGCACCACACGACCGAAATGGTGATGGATGACGACAAACCGTCGATCGCTCTGCGCACCGGGCGCCAGTCGAGCATGCGGTTGGCGATCGACGCGGTCGCGGACGGGCTCGCCGATGGCGTGGTCTCGGCCGGCAACACCGGCGCCTTAATGGCAATGGCGAAAGTCGTCTTGAAGACGTTGCCTGGGATTGACCGCCCGGCGATCGCCTCGTTTTTCCCGACCCAGCGCGGTGAGAGCGTCATGCTCGATCTCGGCGCCAATGTCGAATGCGATGCCGAAAACCTAGTCCAGTTCGCGCTGTTGGGCGACGCCTTTGCCCGCACGGTACTGGGTCTGGTCGAGCCGACGGTCGGGCTGCTGAATGTCGGCTCGGAGGACCAAAAGGGCAATGACGCAGTCCGCGCCGCCAGTCTGCGCCTGCGCAGCGCGTTGAGCACGGTCCGGTTTTACGGCTTCATTGAAGGCGACGACATTCCCGCCGGCACGGTCGACGTTGTCGTCACCGACGGTTTCACCGGGAACATCGCAGTCAAGACTGCCGAAGGGACCGCCAAATTGTTCAGCGAGTTCCTGGCAGGAGCCTTTGCGCATTCGCTGCCGGCACGGATCGGCTATTTTTTCGCGCGCAACGCGCTGCGTAAGTTGCGGATGCGGATCGACCCGCGGCGCTACAATGGCGCGGTTTTCCTTGGCCTGCGCGGCATCGCGGTCAAGAGCCACGGATCCACCGATGCGTTGGGCTTTGCCCATGCGATCGGAGTTGCGGTCGACATGAAGGTGAACGGCTTCCTGGACAGGATCCGAGTCGACCTCGCACGCCTCGAGCCCGCGACACCGGCCACACCCCAGCCGGCGACGCTGTAACCGCGGCATGGCGTTGCGCTCCCAGGTCATCGGTTGCGGCGGATATTTGCCCGAGCGCATCGTCACCAACAACGAGCTTGCCGCTCGCCTCGACACGTCCGACGAATGGATCCGCCAGCGCACCGGCATCGGCGAGCGCCGGGTCGCAGCGGAGGGCGAGATGACCTCGGATCTTGCGGTTTACGCCGCGCAGCGCGCGCTCGCGGATGCCGGCATGAGCGCTGGCGATCTCGATCTGATCGTCTTGGCGACCGCAACCCCGGACAATACTTTCCCGGCAACAGCGACCAAGGTGCAGGCCCGGCTCGGCATGCACCGCGGCGCCGCGTTCGACATCCAAGCCGTTTGCGCCGGGTTCATCTTTGCGATGGCGATCGCCGACAACGCGTTGCGGCTCGGCCAAGCGCGCACCGCGCTGGTCATCGGGGCCGAGACGTTTTCGCGCATTCTCGACTGGCAGGATCGCGGGACCTGCGTGCTGTTCGGCGATGGCGCCGGCGCGGTGGCGCTAAAGGCGACCGATGATCCTGGGCCGCGCGGCCGAGGCGTCCTATCGACGCATCTGCACTCCGATGGCCGCCAATACGACATTCTCTATGTCGATGGCGGTCCGTCCTCGACCGGAACTACCGGCTATCTGCGGATGGAAGGGCGGGAGGTTTTCCGCCACGCAGTGCAGCATCTGAGCGAAGCTGTCGAGGAGGCGCTTGCCGCCAATTCGCTCGGCGCCGCCGACATCGATTGGCTGGTTCCCCACCAGGCGAACAGCCGGATCATCGATGGGGTCGCGCGCAAGCTTGGCCTCTCACCCGAAAAAATCGTCTCGACGATCGACCGCCACGCGAATACCTCAGCCGCCTCGATCCCGCTGGCTCTGGCGACCGCCGTCGCAGATGGCCGCATCCGGCCTGGCCATCTGGTGTTGATGGAAGCATTGGGTGGCGGGCTCAGTTGGGGTGCGAGCCTGGTCCGCTGGTAGCGTCCGTAAACGGACGCCTCCCACCTGCCCGAAAACCGGCAACACCTTGGAATTTGACGGCATTTTCGGGCCGGAGTAACCTTCCCCGAAACAGGGAGGGATCAAATGTCCGGGCATACGGTGACGCGTGCGCAGCTCAGCGAAGCAATTTATCAGGAAGTCGGACTGTCGCGGAACGAATCCGCGGAACTGGTCGAGTCGGTGATTGCCGAGATTTCCGGTGCGCTCGAACGCGGCGAAATGGTCAAGATCTCATCGTTTGGCAGCTTTGCGGTGCGTCAGAAGGGTCAGCGGGTCGGCCGCAACCCGAAAACCGGCCAGGAGGTGCCAATCAGCCCGCGTCGGGTGTTGGTGTTCCGCGCCAGCCACGCGCTCAAAGACCAGATCAACAGCGGCCTGGCGGAGACCGGGGAGCATTCCGCAGCGGAACCAGCGGCGGCCAAAGTGAGATCAGGCTAACTCCCGGCGCCGGGCGGCGCCGAAAGCGGCAGCTTGTTCACGAAACGCGCGGCGCGGTCGGCATGAGTTGACGAGTGACCCCGCCCAAAGGCAGAGGTAACTTTGGGTCGGCTGGTTGCGCCGCGGACTGGTGACGATTATGATGCTGATATCGGCAGGAGCCGCCCGGTCGGAGCGTAGCGCAGCCTGGTAGCGCATCAGCATGGGGTGCTGAGGGTCGTGAGTTCGAATCTCACCGCTCCGACCAATTCCCCTATTAATCGCCGCTCCTCCGGCCAGATCATGGACGAGGAGAATACGGCGTGAACGCAAAGAGCCCCGATCTCGAACCCTGGCAATGGCCCGAAGAGGAATGGCGCAAACGCGTCAACCGGGTGCGCGCCGGGCGTAAATTGCGGCCAGCGGAATGGCCGGGCGGCGCCCGCTGTGCCGTGGCACTGTCGTTTGACAGCGATCACGAGACCAGCGATCTGCGCGACGGCGGCAACTCGATCGGGCGGCTCGCCTGGGGCCAGTTCGGTAACCGTATCGGCGTCCCGCGCATTCTGAAGACGCTGGAAAAGCACGGGGTCAAGGCCAGCTTCTATGTCCCGGCGGTCACCGCTCTGCTGCATCCCGACGAGCAACGGCAGGTCGTCGCCGAGGGCCATGAAATCGGCATCCATGGCTGGATCCACGAGCTGAATTCGGTTCTGCCCTACGAAGCGGAGCGCGACCTGATGCTGCGCTCGGCCGACACCCTCGAAAAAGTCAGCGGCGTGCGGCCGGTCGGCCTGCGCACCCCGTCATGGGATTTCAGTCGCCATACGCTCGAAATCGAGAAGGAGATGGGACTGGCCTATGATTCCTCGCTGATGTCGGACGAGGATTGCTACGAACTGCTGCTCGATGGTGCGCCCGACCGGGGTTGTCGAACTGCCGGTCGAATGGGTGCGCGACGACGCGGTTTATTTCATGATGAACCGGTTTTCGGCCTTGCGGCCCTACACGCCGCCGAGCGATGTGTTCGATATCTTCCGCCGCGAGTTCGACGCTGCTTATGCCGAAGGCGGCATCTTTCAGCTGACGATGCACCCGCATGTCATCGGCTATCGCTCGCGGATCTGGATCCTCGACGAGATCATCGCTCACGCCAAAGCAAAACCGGGTGTCTGGTTCGCTACCCATGCCGAGGTTGTCGATTGGGCAAAGCGCCACGCCGTCTAATCCCGGCCACGACTTCTCGCTGCTGCCAGCGGAGCTATTGAAGAGGGTATCAGAGCAATATGAACCCACAGAGAACTGTTCAACTGCTGGATGAGTTAGCGACACTGGGATTTACCGACGAAGCTTTTTGGCGGCTTCATCATTTTCGCGAAAAGGGGGAAAAGCACACTATACATATCCATAGATCGTATTGTGAGGGGGAGAGGTTCGTTTGAAAACGATAGTAATAATGAGCGTGTTCAGGTAAGACTTGAAATGGTATCAAGGTGCTACAAGGCATATCATGATGGCAACGCTGACATGTTCATTCCGTTAGCTGAGGCCGCGTACTGTATGGTGCCCGCTTTACCGAAATAATGAAGCTCTTGCTAAAGCTGCTGCCCTGCAGTGGATGTGATGTGTGCTCAGGGCGAGCTTAGGAGGTGGCGGCCACCGCCAAGGGCAGCCATATAGCTACGGTGGCCCAAGCCAAAACACCGTCGCCAACCACCGAGATCCGCTGCGGCTATGTCGCGTTGATCGGTGCCCCCAACGCCGGCAAATCGACGCTGCTCAACAGGCTGGTCGGCCGCAAACTCGCAATCGTCACACCGAAGGCGCAGACGACGCGCACCCGGCTGCTCGGCATCGCGATCGAAGGCGGCGCGCAGCTGATCTATGTCGACACTCCCGGCATCTTCCAACCAAAGCGGCGGCTCGATCGGGCGATGGTGGCGGCGGCCTGGTCCGGCGCCGAGGATGCCGATGAGACCGTGTTATTGGTCGATGCCGCGCACGGGATCGGCGCCGATGTCCGGCGTATTCTCGACCGGCTCGCTCGGCGCGGGCGCCGGTCGGTGCTGGCATTGAACAAGATCGACCTCGTCCGTCGCGATCGCCTGCTCGGTCTCGCCGCCGAGATCACGACCGCCGGCAAATTCGATCCCGTCTTTATGATCTCGGCGCAGACCGGCGACGGGGTCGATGACCTCAAGAGCTATCTGGCGAGCGCAGTGCCGGCCGGACCGTGGCTGTTTCCGGAAGACCAACTATCCGACGCGACCGAGCGCCTCATCGCCGCCGAGGTCACCCGCGAGCAGGTGTTTTTGCAATTGCACGACGAGTTGCCCTATGCCTCGACCGTCGAGACCGAGAGCTGGAAAGAGCGGCGCAACCGCAGCGTGCGCATCGAGCAGGTCATCTACGTCGAGCGGCAGAGTCAGCGGGCAATCGTCCTCGGCGACCACGGCCAGCGTATCAAGACGATCGGCGCCCGCGCCCGCGCCGAGCTCGAAGCGATGCTGGAGCGCCGCGTCCATCTGTTCCTGTTCGTCAAGGTGCGCGAGAACTGGGGCGAAGACCGCGAGCGCTTCGCCGCGATCGGCCTCGATTACGATACCTGATGCAGTGGACTGATTTCGGGGTTTGTCGTCGGGTTGCGCCGGCACGGCGAGAGCGGGGTCATCGTCGAGTTATTGACCCACGAGCACGGGCGGCATTTGGGCCTGGTGCGCGGCGGCCAGTCACCGAAATTGCGCGCCATCCTGCAACCCGGCAACGAGGTCGCCGCAATCTGGCGCGGGCGGCTTTCCGAGCATTTGGGTCGGTGGCGTGCGAACTGATCCGCGCCCACGCGGCGGGTTTTATCAACGATCCCGACCGGCTGGCCGGCCTTGCCGCGGCAGCAGCGCTGATCGCCGTGACCCTGCCCGAGCGCGAGCCGCATCCCGATATCTATGCCTTATTCGCAAAGCTGCTCGACGCGCTCGATTCGGCTGACGATTGGCCGAAACGCTATGTCGGCTGGGAATGCAGCCTGCTTGCGGCACTGGGTTTCGGCCTCGAACTCACGCACTGCGCCGCCACCGGCGTCACCGACAACCTTGCCTATGTTTCGCCGCGCACCGGCCGCGCGGTGTCGCGCGACGCGGGCCGGCCATATCACGCCAAGCTTTTGCAACTACCGGGTTTTTTGTGGCGCGACACGCCCGCCGACCAAGCCGAGATCGCGGCCGGCCTGCAGCTGACCGAGCATTTTCTGTTCAACCATGTGTTACAGCCGCACGGGGTGAGCCTCCCGGCCGCCCGCGCCCGTCTCGCTGCCCGCTTTCGCACGGCGGCTGCGATCGCTAAGTAATTGACCCAGTTGCGGGCCGCTCGTAGGCGCGCATCAAACCACCCGCTTTGAGCGAGAAGTTCATCAATGCCAGTGACCGCTCCCGCCGGCGAGATCCGCGAGGTCGATTTCGCCGACGCGCTCGGCGAGCGCTATCTGTCCTACGCACTTTCGACAATCATGTCACGGTCACTGCCCGATGTTCGCGACGGGCTGAAACCGGTGCATCGCCGCATTCTGCACGCGATGCAGCAATTGCGGCTCGATCCCGCTTCCGGCTACAAAAAATGCGCCCGCGTCGTCGGCGACGTGATCGGCAAGTTTCATCCACATGGCGAGCTCGCGGTCTACGACGCGCTGGTGCGGCTCGCCCAGGATTTCTCGCAGCGCTATCCGCTGGTCGATGGCCAGGGCAATTTTGGCAATATCGACGGCGATAACGCCGCGGCGATGCGCTACACTGAGAGCCGGCTCTCGGCGGTCGCGCAAACGATGCTTGATGGCATCGACGAGGACGCCGTCGATTTCCGGCAGACCTATGACGGCGAAGACAGCGAGCCTGTCGTGCTCCCGGCGCGCTTCCCAAACCTGTTGGCAAACGGCGCGGCTGGGATCGCCGTCGGCATGGCGACCAGCATCCCTCCGCACAATGCCGGCGAGCTGTGCGCCGCCTTATTGCATCTGATCGACGAGCCGGCTTGCGCTGTCGAGGCGCTGTGCGCCCACATTCCCGGTCCCGATTTCCCGACCGGCGGGGTCCTCGTCGAGCCTGCCGATAACATTCGCCAAGCCTATGCGACAGGCCGCGGCAGCTTTCGGCTGCGGGCGCGCTGGGCCGCCGAGACTTTGGGCCACGGCGCCTACCAGATCGTCGTGACCGAAATCCCCTATGGCGTCCCGAAAGGACGTCTCGTCGAAAAAATCGCGGCGCTGCTCGAAGAGAAAAAGCTGCCGCTGGTCGCCGACATCCGCGACGAATTCGCCGAGGATGTCCGCCTCGTGATCGAGCCAAAGAGCCGCAACGTCGATGCCGATGTGCTGATGGAGCAGTTGTTCCGGCTGACCGAGCTCGAAATCCGCGTGCCGCTGAACCTGAACGTGCTCGACCCCGCCGGCGTGCCGCGGGTCATGAGCCTCAAGGAGGCATTGCAAGCCTTTCTGGACCATCGCCGCGAGGTATTGCAGCGCCGCAGCCGGCATCGCCGCGCCGCCGTCGCGCATCGCATCGAAATCCTCAAGGGACAGATCGTCGTCTACCTCAATCTCGACGAGGTGATCCGCATCATTCGCGAGGATGACGACCCGAAGGCCGAGATGATGCGGCGCTGGGAATTGAGTGAGGCCCAGGCCGAGGCGATCCTGAATTTGCGGCTGCGCGCACTGCGCCGGCTCGAAGAAATCGCGATCAAGAAGGAACTCGACGCGCTGTCGGTCGAGGAGGCAAAGCTCACCCGCCTGCTGGAGAGCGAGCGCCGGCAGTGGCGCGCGATATCCAAGGAGATTGCCGCTACCGCCGTCGAATTCGGCGGCGAGACGGCGCTCGGCCGCCGCCGCACGACGCTCGCCGAGGCTCCGCCGGCGGTCGACATTCCGGCTGCAGCACTGGTCGAACGCGAGCCGGTGACCGTGCTGTGCTCGCAAAAAGGCTGGGTCCGCGCGGTCAAGGGGCACAACGGCTCGGCCGCGGAACAACGCTACAAAGACGGTGACGGGCCGCGCTTTGCGATCGCCGCCGAGACCACCGACCGACTTGTCGTGTTCGCCACCAACGGCCGCTTTTACACGATCCCGGTCGATCGGCTACCGGGCGGGCGCGGCCAGGGTGAGCCGTTGCGGCTGATGGTTGATCTGCCAAACGAGCACGACATCGTCGAGATGTTTCCCTATCGCGCGGGCATGGAATTGCTAGTCGGGGCGAGCGATGGCCGCGGCTTTGTCGTCGACGGCGAAGAGGCGGTGGCCCAGACCCGCGCCGGCAAACAGGTGTTGACCCCGGCCGAGGGTGCGGTCGCGCGAATTTGTCTGCGCGCCGAGGGGGGCGATGCCGTCGCTTTTGTCGGCGACAACCGCCGCATGCTGGTCGTCAAACTCGACGACATCCCGCTGATGACACGCGGTCGCGGCGTAATTCTACAGCGCTACAAATCGGGCGGGCTTGCCGACGCCAAAGTGTTCCGCCTTGCCGACGGCCTGACCTGGCGACAAGGCGAGACCCGCACCCGCACCGAAATCGACCTGACCCCATGGCTCGGCGCCCGGGGCGGAGCCGGCCGCGTCGTCCCCAACGGCTTCCCCCGCGCCAACAGATTCGGCTGAACACTTCGCAACGGGTCTGCGGACACCTGGGCGGGGAGCCACCCGCCATCTCTCATCCGCCTCGTGGCTACAACAAGCGGCGGCGTTGCTCTGACGCAACAGTGACCGAGAGTCGCGCATCGATCGAAAATTCATTTTGCCGCCTCGCTTCTCCGGGTCTAAATGTTGTAAGTCATGTGGGCCATATCCCTACATATTGAACGAGAGTCCGGGGAACGGAAATGTATATCGAGCGGCGCTTTACGACGGCGGGTCAGGATCCTTACGGGGCGGTGGCGTTTCGCACCGCGACCAGCGAGATCCGCAATCCCGACGGCTCGGTCGTGTTCCAAGCTGAGGGCATCGAGGTGCCGGCCGAGTGGAGCCAGGTGGCCGCTGACATCCTCGCACAAAAGTATTTCCGCAAGGCCGGCGTTCCGGTAGCGCTCGAGCCGGTCCCCGAAGAGGGCGTCCCGGCTTGGCTGTGGCGCCGCCATGCCGACGAATCCGGCGCTCGCCGCATTGCCGGAACAGGCCCGCTTCGGCGGCGAGAGCGACGCCCGCCAGGTCTTTGACCGCATGGCCGGAACCTGGACCTATTGGGGCTGGAAGGGCGGCTATTTCGACAGCGAAACCGACGCCGCCGCGTTCTACGACGAGATCCGGCTGATGCTGGCGCGCCAGATGGGGGCGCCGAATTCCCCGCAATGGTTCAATACCGGGCTGCATTGGGCTTATGGCATCGACGGGCCGGCGCAAGGCCATTGGTATGTCGATTACCGCACTGGCGAACTGACCCAATCGGCGAGCGCCTACGAGCACCCGCAGCCGCATGCCTGCTTTATCCAGAGCGTCGCCGACGATCTCGTCAACCAGGGCGGGATCATGGATTTGTGGGTGCGAGAGGCGCGAATCTTTAAATACGGCTCGGGCTCGGGCTCGAATTTTTCGAAATTACGCGGCGAGGGCGAGCGGCTCTCGGGCGGCGGCCGCTCCTCCGGGCTGATGAGTTTTCTGCGCATCGGCGACCGCGCCGCGGGTGCCATCAAATCCGGCGGTACGACGCGGCGCGCCGCCAAGATGGTCATCGTCGACATCGACCACCCCGACATCGAGACCTTTATCGACTGGAAAGTCGTCGAGGAGGAGAAAGTCGCCGCGCTCGTCGCCGGCTCCAAACTCGCCGCGCGTCATCTGAAGCGCGTCATGGCGGCCTGCCATGGCGGCAGCCCGGCAACTTCCGATTCCTGCGATCCGGCGCAAAACCCGGTTCTGAAGCGCGAGATTCGCGCTGCCCGCCGCGCGATGATCCCGGAGAGCTGCATCCAGCGGGTGATCCAGCGGGCGCGCCAGGGCGAGACCGGGGTCGAGTTCCGCACCTACGACACCGATTGGGATTCGGAAGCCTATTTGACCGTTGCCGGACAGAACTCGAATAATTCGGTGCGGGTGTCGAACGCCTTTCTCGACGCCATCGCCGCCGACGCGCCGTGGCATCTGACCCAGCGCACCGATGGAAAGGTCGCCAAGACCTTGCCGGCGCGCGAATTGTGGGACCGCATCGGGCAGGCCGCGTGGGCTTCGGCTGATCCCGGGCTGCAATTCGATACGACGATCAACGAGTGGCACACCTGCCCCGAAAGCGGCCGCATCAACGCATCCAACCCGTGCTCGGAGTATAATTTTCTCGACGACACCGCCTGCAACCTCGCCTCGCTGAACCTGATGGCGTTCCGCTTTCAGGATGGGCGGTTCGACCCCGACGGCTTTGCGCATGCGGTGCGGCTATGGACCATTGTGCTCGAAATCTCGGTCATGATGGCGCAGTTCCCGTCGGCCGAGATCGCCCGCCGCTCCTACGCCTTTCGCACCTTGGGGCTGGGTTACGCCAATCTCGGCGGCCTCTTGATGGCGATGGGCATCGCTTATGACAGCGCCGAGGGCCGCGCCCTCGGGGCAGCGATTACCGCGCTGTTGACCGGAGCGAGCTATGCCGCCTCGGCCGAAATGGCGGGCGACTCCGGCCTCCTGCCGCAAGGCCCGTTCCCCGGCTTTGCGGTGAACCGCGCCGCGATGCTGCGCGTGATCCGCAATCACCGCCGCGCGGCTTACGGCGGCATCGCGCCCGAAATATCCCTCTCTGCCCAGGGATCCACCCTCCGTGGCTCAGGATTCCCCCTCTCCGCCCCTTGGGGGGGAGAGGGTCGGGGTGAGGTGGGGAAATCCCCGCAGCGCCCGACTCCCACCTCACCCTCCCGCCTCGCGGGCCCCTCCCTCTCCCCCCTGAAGGGCGGAAAGGGGCTGGATCCCGAGGCAACTGATGCCGGATACGAGGACCTGTCGGTGCCGCCGGTGCCGCTCGACGCCGCCAATTGCCCCGACCAGGCGTTGGTCGCGGCGGCGCGGCGCAGCTGGGATCAGGCCTTGGCATTTGGCGAAAAGCACGGCTTCCGCAACGCCCAGGCAACTGTGATCGCACCGACCGGCACGATCGGGCTTGTGATGGATTGCGACACGACCGGCATCGAGCCCGATTTCGCGCTGGTCAAATTCAAAAAGCTCGCCGGCGGCGGCTATTTCAAGATCATCAACCGCGCCGTGCCGCAGGCGCTGGCGACCCTTGGCTATGACGAAACCGAAATCGCCGGGATCGAGCGCTACGCGCTGGGCCACGGCACCCTAAAGGGCGCGCCGGTGGTCAATCACGACAGTCTGCGCGCGCGCGGCTTTGACGACCGCGCGCTCGCCGCCATCGAGGCCGCACTCGCCACCGCCTTCGACATCAAATTCGCCTTTAACAAATGGACCTTGGGCGAAGCTTTCTGCGTCGAGCGGCTCGGCATCGCCCCGGCGACACTCGCCGACCCCGGCGTAGACGTGTTGGCGGCGCTCGGCTTCACCCGCGCCGAGATCGATGCCGCCAACACCTGGTGCTGCGGTGCGATGACCCTCGAAGGCGCGCCATATCTGGGACCCGAGCATCTGCCGGTGTTCGATTGCGCCAGCCCGTGCGGCCGCACCGGCACCCGCGCACTCTCGGCCGAAAGCCACATCCGCATGATCGCGGCGGCGCAGCCCTTTATCTCGGGCGCAATCTCAAAGACCATCAACATGCCCAACGCGGCGACGGTCGCGGATTGCAAAGACGCCTATTGGCTGTCGTGGCAATTGGGGCTGAAGGCGACCGCACTCTACCGCGACGGCTCGAAACTGTCGCAACCCTTGGCCGCGACCCTGTTTGGCGACGATGAGGAGGCCGAGGAAGAAGCTGCGGACCTCTTGGCGCAATCACCGGCGCAGCGCGCGCCGCTGGTTGCCGAGCGCATCGTCGAACGCGTCATCGAGCGGGTGATCGAGAAGAACGTGCAGCGCGGCGAGCGCCGGAGGCTGCCCAACCGGCGCAAGGGCTACACGCAAAAAGCGATCGTCGGCGGCCACAAGGTCTATCTGCGCACCGGCGAGCATGAGGACGGCAAGCTCGCCGAGGTCTTTATCGACATGCACAAGGAGGGCTCGGCCTTTCGCTCGCTGATGAACAATTTCGCGATCGCGATCTCGATCGGGCTGCAATACGGCGTGCCGCTCGAAGAATTTGTCGAGGCCTTTACCTTCACCCGATTCGAGCCGTCGGGGATCGTCGAAGGCAACGACGCGATCAAGATGGCGACCTCGATCATCGACTACATCTTTCGCGAATTGGCGATCTCGTATCTCGGCCGCGGCGATCTCGCCCATGCCGAGCCGCATGATCTATTGCCCGACACGGTCGGCAAAGGCGAAGCCGAGTCGAGCCTCGCCTCAAGCGACGACATCGACGATGCCGATTATTGCCCGCAAGCCGTCCCCGAACTCGACCCGGAGATCGAACCGCGGGTCGCGGCGATGATGCAGCGGGTGACCTCGAACGGCTATGTCCGCAACAAATTCACCGTGTTGCACGGCGGCGCCGCGGCCCGCTCCACCGCCGCTAGCTTAGCCATAACCGCGCTCGCAGCCGCAGACGACGGCCTCTCCCCCGCGATCCCGATCTACGCGAGCGACGACACCACCCTGGCCCTGCGCCTAGAGCGCATCCGCGCCGCCCGCATCAAAGGCTACGAAGGCGACAGCTGCACCGAATGCGGTAACTTCACCCTGATCCGCAACGGCACCTGCCTAAAATGCGACACCTGCGGCGCCACCAGCGGCTGCTCGTAACCCCGACGGCGGCCTCGACCGTAGGATTGGAAGGAGAGATGACGATCTCCGCCGACAAAGCCGCAGAGCTGCAGGTCAAGCAACTGGAAATGATCCAAGCGATTATCGCTCGTCTCAGCAACTACGGCTCAACGCTGAAAAACTACTGTCTCACACTCATCACTGCTGTATGTGGGTTCGCAATTACCTTGCATCGGCCGATGGTGGCTCTTCTGGCACTTCTACCAATCGCCATTTTCGCCCTCCTGGATGCACAGTTTTTGCGTGTGGAGCGACGATTTCGTGGCTTGTTCGACGTTCTGCGACAAGAAGAATGGGGAGTCCCGCCAAAGTTCGCTATTAACTTGGAGGCGGCGCCGACCGTGAGTTACTGGCGGATATTCAGCAGTTGGTCAGTTCTAATCTATTATCTGCCACTTGCCCTAGCCGTGGCTGCTATTGTCCTAATTTCGGAGCACATCAATGGGAATTTTTAACATCCCCTCCAACCCCCTTTCGGGGCCTTTGGGTTACTTCGGGAGCCAGGATTGGCTCGAAAGCTTGAGTACGCCCAAGAGACGTAAAGTATTCTTCTCATTCCATTTCGACGACGTAATGCGGGTCAATGCTGTCCGGCAAGCGTGGCGGTTCCGACAGCCGGGCACGCTGCTGACACCCAGCTTCTACGATAGCAGCCTGTGGGAGAGCCGCCGACGTGAGGGAGATGAATCCCTGAAGCGGCTGATCCGGGAGGGGGTGGATTACACATCTGCTGTTTGCGTTCTTGTCGGGTCGAGCACATGGTCGCGCCGCTGGGTACGTTACGAAATCGCCAGGGCTGTGATCGACAGCCGCGGCTTGCTCGCGGTGCACATTAACGGTATTCGCCATCATCGAACGGGATTACCTGATCAAGGTGGCTACAACCCTCTCGACTTTATGGCGGTTGGCAAGGTCCAGCAAAATTTGCTGGCTCCGGTCAAATATTATCTTTTCTCGTTCAATTCCACCTATGGGTGGGTGCGCTATCAGGACTACACAAATTCGGTAAGCCTCCCTCCATATTTATCTGATCCTGCTAACGGTTACGTCACACCACTTTCATGGGGAACATCGACGCGAGACTTCACGGCCGATGACGGCTCAAAGAACATCGGCCTTTGGATCGACTTGGCCGCGCAGGCTGTCGGGCGCTAGACTAGCGTTTAGAACGGTTAGCGCCGCGAAGCCAATGATTGCTGATCGCTGCGGCGTGACAGGTCTGCCGTAACCTCCGCCGAGATCCAGATGTCTCACGACAGGGTTCCGCGGGATTTACGGAAATCAGAGGTTCGGATGGGGTTTGTGCGGATTACGATCGAATTCGAGACAGATGGACGGGGTGCCGTGTATCCGCGGCCTGCGCATTCCCGTCCCGATGGTGGTCGGGATGATTGCTGATGGCATGGCCGAGGTGGAAATACTTGTCGCTTATCCCGATCTCGAACCGGAGGATTTGCATGAGGCGCTGCGTTACGCTGCCGCCGCGGGCACGCTGCTCACTTAACTTGAGAACGTAGCAGAACTCATATTCTCCGCCGGTCACTCCAGCGCGGCGATGTAGGGGAGGTGGCGGTATTTTTCGGCGTAGTCGGTGCCGTAGCCGACGACGAACTGATCGCCGATCGAGAAGCCGACAAAGTCGATCGTAACCTTGATTTCCCGCCGCTGCGGCTTGTCGAGCAATGCGCAGGTCCACAGGCGTTCGATGCCGGACTGGTGCAATTCGGCGGCGGCATAGGCGATCGAGCGTCCGGTATCGACAATGTCGTCGACCAGCAGCACCGATCGCCCGGCAAGCTCGGTCGGCGCTTCGCCTATGAGCTGCACCACACCGCTGCTTTGATCGGAAAGACCGTAGCTGCTCAGTCGCATAAATTCGAGTTCTGGACGCCCTCCCGCCCGGTCGAGTGCCCTCATCAGGTCGGCGACAAACACCGCCGCCCCCTTGAGCAGCCCGGCGACGACAAAATCGTCCGGAAGCGTGCGTATGATCTCAAGGGCGACGATCTCGACTTGCGCGGCGACCTGCGCGGCGCTGAACAGAACCCGCAACCCGCCCATCTCGGCTCCCCGCCCCATCGAGTGCGCCCATCTTGTCGGATAGCACCTTTGCAAGGCTAAGCAAAGCGACGCCCACCCTGCGGGGTTCGATCCGGCGATGGGCTTCGCGCCGCTCAGCCCATCCTACAAGCGAGACGCTCCCATGCGACTACTCGGCGACCAAGGCGGCGGTTTTGGGGGCGGCGGTGACAGCGCTGCGGATCTTCAGTCCGAACAACGAGACGATGGCGGAGACCAGCGCGCACAAAGCCAACGCGTAGAGCCCGCCGGCAAAGCTGCCGGTCAGCTGCTTCGCCCAGCCGACGATCGACGGGCCAAAAAACCCGCCGAGATTGCCGAGCGAGTTGATCCACGCGATACCGGAAGCAGCGGCGGGGCCGGTCAGGAACATCGTCGGCATCGACCAGAACGGCCCCTTGGTGCCGTAAAAACCGATCGCGGCGATCACAATGCCAACCAACGACCACCACGTCCCGACCATCAGCCCGGCGAAGATCAGACCGATTGTCGAAATCACGCAGGTTGTGAACAAGCTCCAGCGCCGGTCGCCGATATGATCGGAAATCCAGCCGCACACCACCATGCTGATCGCGCCGAAGATGTACGGGATCATGGTCAGCCAGCCGACCTGCATGTTGGAGACGCCGAGCTGCTTGATGATCTGCGGCAAGAACAACAACAGACCCAGGCTGGCGGTGACGATCCCGATATAATTCAACGATAGCAGCAGCACCTTGGGGTCAAAGAACGAGCGCAATATACCGATGCCGTGATGGGCGTGGATGCTGCGCTGCTCATGGCCGATCGTGTGTTCGAGAAAATTTTTCTCTTCGCTGCTGAGCCAGCGCGCATCTTTCGGCCGGTCGGTCAGGTAAAAAAACGCGACAATGCCGATCAGCACGGTTGGAATTGCCTCGAAAATGTACATGACTTGCCAGCCGCGCAGGCCGAACAGGCCGTTGAGCCCGAGGAGCGCGGTCGACACCGGCGCGCCGCTCGCGACCGCGATCGGCAATGCCAAGGTGAAACCGGAATTGATCCGGGCGCGATGCGCATCCGGGAACCAGTACGTGAAGTACAGCACAAAGCCCGGGAACAGCCCGGCCTCGGCCAATCCCAACAAAAATCGGATCGCCATAAAACTGTAGGGGCCGGTAGCCAATGCCGTGGCAGCGGAGACAAGGCCCCAGGTGACCATGATGCGGGCGATCCAAATCCGCGCGCCGAGCTTTTCGAGGATGATGTTGCTCGGCACCTCGAACAGCACATAGCCCCAGAAAAACGCACCCGCCGCCATCCCGTAAATTGCCGGGTCGAGGCCGATATCCTTGTTCATCGTCAGCGCGGCAAAGCCGACGTTGATCCGGTCGAGATAGCAAAAGAAATAGGTCAGTACAGCGAATGGCAATATGCGCAAATATACTTTGCGCATGGCCGATTGCTCGACCGTGCGAACCATGGCGCTCCCTCCAGCATGCCGGAATCCGGCAGACGGACGTGGCGATAAAGAATAGATTGCGGCGAGGCAAATGCCGAGAGTTCATGTCAGCTGCGCGCGCCGGTCAGGACGCATGCCGAACGCCCAACCTCAGGCAATCGTGTTGTAAATCACAAGTTGTTTTTATGGAGGAAAGCTGCAATGCGTATTCACAACCTTTATACCGATGCCAGCGGCCAGTCGCATTTCCGCGATATCGAGGTCGAATGGACCGAGGAACGGCGCGGCAGCAAACTGTCGAAGCGTCTGCCCGCCAACGGCATCATCTTTCGCGAGACCCAGGCCGAGCACGATGTCGACTGGCACCCCGCGCCGCGCCGGCAATACATCATCAATCTCAATTCCGGGGTAAAGATCACCGCCAGCGACGGCGAGAGCCGGGTCATCGGCATCGGCGAAGTGATCCTGGTCGAGGATACCAGCGGCAAAGGTCATCTGTCGCACCACCTCGAAGGCAAAATCCGCCATTCGATCTTTGTGCCGGTCGAATAGACATACGCATCGTCGGCAGGAATTTCGAAGCGGCGCTGTCATCTACCCGTCATTGCGAGCAAAGCGAAGCAATCCCGACGCTGAGAGTCGTTCTGCCGGGATTGCTTCGTCGCGCGAGGCGCTCCTCGCAATGACGTCGCTTGCATTTAAACCGGTCAGAATTCGACGATTTGGCGGCGTAGGCCGGTCGCAACCGCCTCGGCGCGGGTCGCGGCGCCGAGTTTGCGAAACAGCAACTCGATGTGAAATTTGACGGTGTGCGGCGAAATTCCAAGCCGGCGCGCCACCGCCTTGTTGCCGAGCCCATCGGCGAGCGCCGTCAGCACCTCGATCTCGCGCGGGGTCAATACCGGCATCTGCTCGTCAGGCAACGCCGCAAAGCCGGGCTGCGGCGAGAGCGGCGGCCGCACGACGAGACCCGCGGCGACGGCGCGCAGAGCCGCGTCGAACTGAATGGGACTGGCATCACCGGGCAACAGCCCGGCGGCATCGCCCTCGCTTGCCCCAACCGCGACGACCGGAACTCCAGCGGCCGCGATCAAGGATCCATCGGTCACAATTGCATCGGCGGGCTCGCTTGCCGCCACCGGGTCGTGCCCGCTAGCAACGATCAATTTGGCGAGATGTCGGGCCGCGGCCGGATCGTGGGCGGCAACTGCCACCCGCAGCCGCAGCGTTGCGATATCAGCCGACGCCGGCTCCGCGCTCATTGCGGCGGGCGCTCACCCACCGTCGCGTTCACCGATTGCACCCTGCCGGCGCGGATCAGGCGCAGCTCGATCTGCTTGCCGACCGCGTCCGGCCCGAGCAGCCCGGCGAGCTGCGACATGCCGGCGACCGGAGCGCCGTCGAGTGCCACCAGAATGTCGCCCATCAACACACCGGCTTGCGCCGCCGGGCCGTCCTTGCTGACGCCGAGGATCATCAGCGCCTGAGCCTGACCGGCTTCGGCGCGCAATTCTTCCGGCACCCGCACCGGCTGCACCGCCAGCCCGAGCCAGCCGCGGGCGATGCGGCCGCGCGACAGCAGCGGTTCGACCACGCGCTCGACGGTTGCGGTCGGGATCACCAACGCCCGCCGGCGCGGCCCCAAGGTAGAAATCCCGAGCAGCCCACCGGCCGTATCGATGACCGGGCCGCCCTCTTCGCCTCTGCCCAGCCGCAGATCAAGCCCGATACGGCGATCGATCCGCCCTCCGGCACGGCTGTGCCAAGCCGGCCCGACCATATGGACAGCGCCGAGCCGGACCGCGCTGCCGCCGGCACCGTCGCTGGCGAGCGCCAGCACGATCGCGCCGGGCAGCGGTTCCGTCGCCTGTGACCAGGCCGGCTGCGCGCTGCCATCGAGCCGCAATACCGCGACGTTAGTGCCGGGGTCTCGACCCGCGAGCCGCGCCGGCAGGGTCCTGCCGTCGCCGAGAACGATTTCGGCTTCCTCCATTCGCGGCATTGCCTGTTCGGAGGCGACGACCACATCCTTGCGCCACAAAGTGCCGGAGCGCAGCGAATGGCCGCGCACGCGAATGCCCGCCACCAGCGGGCGCGCCTGACCAGCGCGTTCGGCCACTGCCGCGGAAAACTGGCTCAACACATCCTGAATTTCTTCGGCCACAGCCTTCCTCCTCGATCAGTCTGCCGAGAAGGATGGGGCCGGGTGACGCTCTGCGCTACTGGACGAATGGGCAGGGTCCCGCGACGGCGCCACCCCTCCCTTTAGCTAATCGCGCGAATTTGACATCTGGTACCGTCTCGTTACATCGAGATTGCTTCGCTACGCTCGCAATGACATCCAAAACTGTTGTCATTGCGAGGAGCGGAGCGACGAAGCAATCCCGCTACAACGACCGGCGGTGGCAACGAAATGCTAAGTTCTGAACACTGGGAAGTCAGCGGTCGCGCAGTTTGGGGTCGAGCGCGTCGCGCAATGAGTTGCCGAACAGGCTGAAGCCGAACACGGTCAGTGCGATCGCCAACCCGGGAAAGATCGCGATCCACGGCGCGGTCGAGGCATATTCCTCGGCCCCGCCCTGCAGCATCAGCCCCCAAGCCGGGATCGGCTCCTGGACACCCAGCCCGAGATAGGACAGCGACGCCTCGGCCAAGATCGCCTGGCCGACAAAAGCGGTTAACAGGATCAGAAATGGCGCCATCACATTCGGCACCATGTGGCGCAGGATGATCCGGGTATGGCCAAAGCCGCAGGCCCGCGCCGCGTCGATATAGGGCACCTCGCGGATCGAGAGAGCGCTCGACCGCACGATGCGGGCGCAACGCGGGATCAGCGGGATCGTGATCGCAACGATGACATTGTGCAGCCCGGTGCCAAAGATCGCGACAACCGCGAGCGCCAAGATGATCAGCGGGAATGCCATGACGATGTCGAGCAACCGCTGCAGATACAGATCGATGCGGCCGCCGAAATAGGCGCTGCCGACACCCAGCACCAGACCGGCAAAGCTGCTGACAATGGCCGAGGAAAACCCGACGATGAGGGCGGTGCGCGCGCCAAAGATAATGCGCGACAGCATATCGCGGCCGAACTGGTCGGTGCCAAGCCAATGCGTCCAACTCGGCGCTTCGGTCATGGCCGCAAAGTCGTTGGCGGTCGGATCGTAGGGCGCGATCCAGTTCGCGCCGAGCCCGGCCACTGCGATAATCACGACCAATGCCATGCCAAAGGTGCCGAGCGGCTGGCGGCGGGCAAAGACCAGCGCGCGCTCGGCAAATGACGGCCTTCGATCGACGAACTCACCGAGAACGGTCGGGACGGCGGAGGGACCGGGGGCGGCAATCGTCATGATGCGCTCACCTGTAGCGGATGCGAGGATCGAGCCAGGCGTAGACCAGATCGACAAATGTATTGGTAAAAACAAACACGGCGACGACCAGCATCACCAGGGCCTGGGTCAAGGTATAGTCCTGGTTTTGCACGGCTTGCACAAACAAACGGCCGATGCCGTTCAGGTTGAACACCTGCTCGGTGACGACAAGGCCGCCGATCAGAAACGCCGAATTCGATGCCGATCAGGGTGACGACCGGCAATAGCGCATTCTTTAATGCGTGTCGGTTGATAATGATGCGCTCCAACAGCCCTTTAGCGCGGGCTGTGCGAATATAATCCTCGCGCAACACTTCGAGCATTGTCGAGCGGGTCATCCGCATCGTCACCGCGGCATAGCGGTACCCGACGGCAATCGCCGGCCAGATCGCCAGCGACAGGTTGCGCAACGGGTCCTTCCATATCGGCACATAGTCGATCGGCGGCATCCACGGCGCGCCAAACGCCGCCTGCGATACATTGAGGATCAACAGGATGATCAGGATGCCGAGCCAAAAGGACGGCGTCGCGAGACCGGCGATCGCCACCGTGCGCACGACGACATCGGTTAGGCTGTTCTGCTTCAGTGCCGAGATTGTGCCGAGCGGGATGGCGATCGTAATTGCGACCACCGTCGCCAGGATCGCGATTTCTAGCGAAATCGGAAAGCGCGCTGCAATCTCGTAGGAGACCGGTTTCCCCGACCACATCGAAATGCCGAAGTTGAAATGCAAAAGCCCCCAAATGAAATCGAAGAACTGAAGAATGACAGGACGGTTGAGGCCGAGTTGGGCATGGCAGGCGGCGACCGCGCGCTCATCAAAGGTCCCGCCCCCCGAGCCGAGGCGGATCACGCAGATATCGCCCGGTATCAGGCGCATCAGCAGGAATACCAGTGCCGCCGCCCCGAACAAGGTCGGCACCACCAACAGCAGGCGACTGATGATATAGCGATACACGGTGTTATGCGCCTCTCTCGACGGAGCCAGGCTTGTTAAGGGCGCCGAAATCGGTCGCCTTTGTCATCCGGCCAACGCGACAATAACAAAGCTTTGTCACGCCCGGATCTCGCTGCAGGCGGCCCAATGGTCAGGGCGGATTTCGCGAAGTTCGGGCCGAAGCTGCTTGCAGCGCTCGACGGCAATCGGACAGCGCGGGTGAAAGACGCAGCCGGATGGCGGGTTGATCGGGCTCGGCACCTCGCCGGCCACAGGGCGAAAGCCCCGGGTTTCCTCGATCTCCGGATCGGGCACCGGCACTGCCGATAATAACGCCTGGGTATAGGGGTGCTGCGGATTGTCGAACAGCTCGTCGCAATCGGCCAGTTCGACGATGCGGCCGAGATACATGACCGCGACGCGCTGGCACAAATGCCGCACGACCGACAAATCGTGCGCGATAAACAAATAGGTCAGATGAAACTGCTCGCGCAAATCTTCGAGCAGATTGACGATCTGCGCCTGGATCGACACGTCGAGCGCCGAGACCGCCTCGTCGCAGACAATAAATTCGGGTTCGAGCGCCAATGCCCGGGCGATGCCGACCCGCTGGCGCTGACCGCCCGACATCTCATGCGGATAACGGTCGGCAAATTTCGGATCAAGCCCGCAAACCGACAATAACTCGCGCACCCGTGCCGTGCGGCGCGCCGCATCGCGCAGGATGCCATGGACCTTGATCGGCTCGGCGATGATCTCGCCGACCTTCATGCGCGGGTTCAGCGAGCTGTACGGGTCCTGAAAAATGACCTGAATGCGCCGGCGGAATACCAGCAGATTGCGCCTCTCGAGGACCGCGATGTCGACGCCATCGAAACGGATCTCGCCCGCGGTCGGCTTTTCGAGCCGCAGGATGCAACGCCCGGTGGTCGTCTTGCCGCAACCGCTCTCGCCGACCAAGCCCAGGGTTTCGCCGCGGTTGACGCTAAAGTCTATGCCGTCGACCGCCCTGACCGCGCCAATCCGGCGGTGGGCGACGACACCCTCGGTAACCGGGAAATGCATGTGCAATCCCCGGACATCGAGCAGTGGCGGACCTCCAGGGTGAGATTTGATTGCCGACATTCCTCGCGTCCGCCCGCTTTATTTGTCGAGCCAAATCGTTCCGAGATCCTGATTCACGTAATGACTGGGGCCGATCTTCCAGCCTTTGACATAGGAGCGATACGGGACGGTCCGTTGCCACCACAGCAGGTAGATCGCATGTGCCTGTTCGTCGAGGACGTATTTGTTGAATGCGAGCAGATCAGCCTTCTGCTTGGCTTTGTCGAGTTCACGCAATTGCTGATTGTACATCTCGATTTCTTTCGGATCATCGAATTGCCCGAAGTTCGAGCTGGACACCGAATGCGGCAGGTATTTGCCGACATCGGCGAGCGGATTGACAACATTCTGGCAATTGCCCTCGGCAGTGACGTCGAAATTGCCGCTGCGCATCGCATCAAACCACGGGCCGGTCGGCAATACCTTCTGGGTGACATGCAGTCCGATCTTGCTCCACTGATCGACGACCCAGATCCCATAGTATTTATAGGGCTGATCGACATTGCGATTGAGCAGGGTAAAGCTGAGCCCCTCGGCTCCCGCCTCCTTTAACAGGCGCCGCGCCTCGGCCCGCGATTTTTCGATGTCGGGCCAATAGCCGGCGATCTGCTGCAATTCCTCTTTGGTCGGGGCGAGCGGCGAGCCGGGGAAGGTCAACCCGCCGACCGTATGAACGATTGCGATCTTGGATAATTCCGGTGCGCTTCCCCAGCGGTCGATGGCTAGGGTCAGGGCGCGCCGCACCCGGACATCGTCAAACGGCTTCTTCTTGTGGTTCGGGGTTATCACCCCGCCGCAATTCCAGTCGCTGGTCTGGACCGTAATCTTGTCACCAAGCGCCTTTTTCAGCTCGTCGACGGTGGCGGGCGGGAAGCCGCGAAATTCGATTGCAGCCCGGTCAGCGCGGATAGCCTCGACTCGGACTGCCTGCTTAGCTGCATAGATCCCGGTAAATCCGTCGAGATAAGGCAGCCCCGCCCGGAAGTAGCCAGGGTTACGCTCACCCTTGATCGATTGGCCGGTATCATAACTGACGAATTTGAAGGGGCCGGAGCCGAGGATGTTCTTTTCGTACCAGTGCGGGTCCTTGTCGAGGATCGCCTTTTTGTAGATCCAGGCATAGGGGTCCGCCAATGCCGGCAGAAACGCGTCGGTCGCGAACTTTAGATGAAACACCACAGTCGACGAGTTGGTGGCCTCGACCTTGTCGACCATGACGAAATTGCTTTGCCGGGCGCTGATGACGCCCGGCGGCGGGAAGATGATTTCGTTCCAACTCGCCGCGACATCTGCGGCTGTCAGTGGCGAGCCGTCGGTGAATTTAACCCCGTCGCGGATCTTGAAAATAAAGGTCTTGCCGTCTTCGGTCGGCTTTGGCATCGCCGTGCACAGATCGCAGACGAGATCGTCGGTCTTGCCCGGATTATAGGGGTCGGCGCGGATCAACACGCTGTAAAACGGCGCCGCCGAGTGGATCGTCGCGTAAGTCTCCTCGCGATGCGCGTCAAAGCTCGGCGGCGCGTCGGCGGGGATCATATAGGTCAGGATGCCACCGCGTTTTGGCGCTTCCTCATCCTGCGCGGCCGAAGCGGTAAATGCCGCTAACCCCAACGTTGCCGCCACTAGCGCTACTTTAATGTACACTCCTACCCTCCCGCTCTTTACTTGTCTAACCAAATCGTTGCCAAATCCTGGTTGATAAAATGAGTTGGCGCGATCTTCCAGCCTTTGACATAGGAGCGATACGGCACGATCCGGTACCACCACAGCAAATAGATCTCGTGCGCTTGGTCGTCGAGCAGGTATTTCTCGAAGTGACGCATCTGATCGCGCTGTTTTACCGGATCGGTCTCGCGCAGCATCTGCTGGTACATCGCGACCTCTTTATCATCCTGGTAATGTGCGTAATTTTCGGCGTCGACCGATTCCGGAAGGAATTTTTGGATATCGAGCAACGGGTTGACAAACCCATGGCCAGGCGCTTCGACGACGACATCGAAATTGCCGTTGCGCATGGCATCGAACCACGGCCCGGTTGGCAGCACACGCTGGGTCACATGCAGCCCAACCTTGCTCCATTGGTCAATCAGCCAGGTCGCGACGTATTTGTAGGGCTGGTCGACATTGCGGTTCAAAAGCTCAAAAGACAGCCCCTCGGCTCCGGCCTCCTTTAACAGGCGCCGCGCCTCGGCCCGCGATTTTTCAATGTCGGGCCAGTAGCCGGCAATCTGCTGCAATTCCTCCTTTGTCGCCGCCAATGGCGAGCCAGGGAATACAATGCCGCCGACCGTGTGCACGATCGCGATCTTTGATAAGGGCCCCGCCCCGCCCCAGCGGTCAATCGCCAAGCTTAACGCGCGCCGCACCAGCGGGTCGTCGAACGGCTTTTTCTTGTGGTTGGGCGTGATGGCGCTGCCGACATTCCAGTCGCTCTGCTGGACCGCGAGCTTGTCGCCGAGTGCCGCTTTGAGTTCGTCGCGTGCCGCCGGCGGCATCCCGCGAAATTCGATCGCCGCCCGGTCGCTGCGGATCGCATCGACCCGCACCGCCTGCTTGTCGGCAAAGATGCCGACAAAACCGTCGAGATAAGGCAACCCCTTGTGATAATAATCGGGGTTTCTCTCTCCTTTAATCGACTGGCCGGTCTGGTATTCGACAAATTTAAACGGCCCGGATCCCATGACATGGGTCTCGTACCAACGCGGGTCTTTGTCGAGGATCTTCTTTTCGTAGATCATGTTGAACGGGTCGGCGATCGCGGGCAGAAACGCTGTCGTTGGGAACTTCAAGTGAAAGACGACGGTGCTGGCATCCGGCGCCTCGATCTTGTCGATCATCAAGAAATTGCTTTCGCGCGCGCTCAGCACCCCCTTGGGCGGAAAGACGATCTCGTTAAATGTCGCTGCGATATCGTAGGCGGTCAGCGGCGAGCCGTCGGTGAACTTGACCGCGTCGCGGATCTTAAAAGTGTAAGTCTTGCCGCCATCGGTCGGCTGCGGCATGTCGGTGCACAGATCGCAGACCAGATCGGTTGTGGCCTGCGGGTTTTCCGGGTTGACCCGGATCAGCACGCTGTAAAACGGTGCCACCGTATGCACCGTCGCATAGGTGCTTTCGCGATGCGCGTCAAAGCTCGGCGGCGCGTCGGCCGGGATCATATAGGTCAGGATGCCGCCGCGCTTTGGCGCCTCCTCATCTGCGGCTCGCGCCGCCGTCGCCGCGACGCCCAAAACCGCGACCAATGCCAACGTTTTCAACATCATTCTACCGATACAGACCATTTATTTGTCCAACCACACTGTTGCCAAATCTTGGTTGATGTAATGGCTAGGGCTGATCTTCCAGCCTTTGACATAGGACCGGTAAGGGATAATCCGGTTCCACCACACCACCCAGATCTCGTGGGCTTGGTCGTCAACAACGTATTTTTCGAATTGGCGCATCAGCGCGCGCTGCTTCGCTAAGTCGGTCTCACGCAGCATCTTGTTATAAAGATCGACCTCTGCCGGGTCCTCATAATATCCGTAATTCGCCTCGTAGACTGAGCTCGGCAGATATTCCTGAACATCGAGGATCGGGTTCGGCACACCATGGCAGTTAGCTTGCAGGACAATTTGGAAATTGCCGCTGCGCTGCGCCTCCAATTCCGGGCCGGTCGGCAGCACGCGTTGCGTCACGTGGAGCCCAATCTTGCTCCATTGGTCGATCAGCCAAGTGCCGATATATTTGTAGGGCTGGTCGACGCCTCGGTTCAAAAGCTCGAAACTGAGCCCTTCGGCCCCCGCTTCCTTTAGCAAGCGCCGCGCCTCGGCGCGCGACTTTTCGATGTCCGGCCAGAATCCGGCGATCTGCTGCAATTCTTCCTTGGTGGCGGCGAGCGGTGAGGCCGGGAAAACGATGCCGCCGACCGTGCGCACGATCGCGATCTTTGCCAGCGCCGGGGCGCCATGCCAGCGGTCGATCGCCAGGCTGAGCGCGCGCCGCACCCGGGCGTCGTCGAATGGCTTGTGTTTATGATTTGGGATGATGATGCTGCCGCAGTTCCAGTCGCTCTGCTGAACGGTAATCTTGTCGCCGAGGGCTTTGACGAGTTCGTCGCGCGCTGCCGGCGGGAGCCCACGAAATTCCATTGCGGCGCGGTCGGCGCGAATGGCGTCGACCCGGACCGCCTGCTTGTCGGCAAAAATAGCAGTAAAGCCGTCAAGATAAGGCAGCCCCTTATGATAATAATCGGGGTTGCGCGCACCCTTGACCGACTGACCCGTCTGATACTCAACAAACTTGAACGGCCCCGAGCCGAGCACATTCTTTTCGTACCAGCGCGGGTCCTGGTCGAGCTTTGCCTTTTGATAGATAAAGGTAAACGGGTCGGCCAATGCCGGCAAAAACGCGTTGGTCGCAAATTTCAGACGAAAGACGACGGTCGACGGATCGGGCGCGGTTACCGTATCGACCATCGAGTACCAGTTTTGCCGCGGACTGATCACGCCTTTTGGCGGGTTGATGATGTGCTGCCAACTCGCCGCCACATCCGCCGCGGTCAATGGCGAGCCGTCGTGGAATTTGACGCCGTCGCGGATCTTGAAGGTGTAGGTCTTGCCGCCATCGGTCGGCTGCGGCACCCCGGTGCATAGATCGCAGACAAAATCGGTCGTCGATGACGGGTTTTCTGGGTTGATGCGGATCAGGACGCTATAAAACGGCGCCATCGACTGCAGCGTCGCGAAGGTGCCCTCGCGGTGACCGTCAAAGCTCGGCGGCGCGTCGGCCGGGATCATGTAAGTCAAGATGCCGCCGCGCTTTGGCGCCTCCTCGTCACCTGCGGCAGAGGCACCCCCGGCCATTATCAGGATCAGCAATGCGGTCAATCCAGCGCACCGCAGCGCCCCTCTAATTTTCATCGCCCCCTCCCCGAATTCAGCTTGTCATACGCCGGCAAACCCATTCGCGGTCTCGCGCGCGCGTCGCGTCTCGCCAATGGCTTCCGCCCCGAGCTCGTTTGCGCGAAAGCACGCCGCGAAATGGCCCGCCGCACCCGCAGGCTCAAGCGAGGGCCGCTTGCGCGCGCACAACTCGACCGCAAAACGGCAGCGCGGCCGGAACGCGCAGCCGCCATCCAGCCTTGTCAAATCGGGCGGCTGGCCCTCGACCGGATCGAGCCGCGCCTGGCGCGGGCGGTCGAGCCGCGGCACCGAGCGCAATAACGCTATCGTGTAAGGGTGGCGGGGGTCGTGATAGATCGCCGCCGCCGAACCGCTTTCGACAATGCGGCCGGCATACATGACATTGACCCGGTTGGCGTAGCGCGCGACGACCCCGAGATTGTGGGTGATGATGATCAGCGCGACATCGAGCCGGCGCGTCAGATCCTTCATCAATTCGAGGATCTGCGCCTGTATCGTCACATCAAGCGCGGTCGTCGGCTCATCGGCGATGATCAGCTTGGGGTCGCAGGCGAGCGCGATCGCGATCATGATCCGCTGGCGCATGCCGCCGGACAATTGATGCGGGTATTGCTTGAGCCGGCGCTGCGGATCGGCGATGCCGACCAGCCGCAACAATTCGACGGCGCGGGCCTGCGCCGCCGCGCGACCGGCGCCGCGATGCTGTTCAAGAGTCTCAGTGATCTGCCGCCCGATCGTCAATACCGGGTTCAGCGACGTCATCGGCTCCTGAAAGATCATGCCGATATCGCCGCCCCTGACTTGACGCATCTCCGCGTCGGAGAGCTGTATTAGATCGCGCCCGCCAAACAGGATGCGGCCGCCGGTGATGCGCCCGGGCGGGTCGGGGATCAGCCGCAACAGCGACAGCGCGCCGGCGGTCTTGCCCGATCCGCTTTCGCCGACGATCGCCACCGTCTCGCCGCGGTCAACCGTGTAGGAAATGCCGTCCACCGCCGGCACCGCGCCCAGCCCGGTGCGGAATTCGGTGTGCAAATCCCTGACTTCGAGCAAAGGCGGCAATGACCAACTCTCCTCCCCGTTGACGCCCGGCCGTTTCGTGTCCTTCTTAAGGGTGTCGTATCGGCCGCCGCTTCCTCTGTCAACCGCTGCTCGGGGCGGCGTGTTTAGAGGCGGTGAAAAGTCAGAGACAGTTAACGCCGGCTTGCTTCATTTTCGTGAAAGCCAGCGGCGTATCGTCTTGCCTTATCACGGGCGTCGTCGAGCGCTAACCCGCGACTTGGGCAGCGTAGCTGCGGTCAGTGGGCGCTAATAGCTTGGCCAGATGACCGGGGAGGTAGCGGGAGATATCGTTCGACGCGCAGCGAAATCCGACATAGCCATCGGGCCGGATCAAATAAGCGGTCGCGGCCGATCCGTACCGCTTGGCGACTTCGCCTTCGCTATCGATTAAATCTCCGACAGCGCCATCCGCGCCGGTGATATGGCGGACCGATATCGGCCGCTGCTTCAATTCCGGCAGATCCGGGGCTGGACCCGCGCCATCCCCAACCAGCAGCAACACGTGGCGATGCTGCGCGAAGATTGTGTAGAGCCGGGTCGAACCGCCGCCCTCGCGATCATCGACCAATGCATCCGGTGCGCGGTCGCCGGCATGCGGGCCGCGCGCGCCGGTGGCATGATCCTCGACGATCGGGCTATGCCGGTAATTGATCGCAAGCCCCGATATCGCCTCGCCGAGCTTTTCGACCACTGGAGGCAACCGCGTCGCCAGCGACATTAGGTGATCGCGCAGAAAGCGCGTGACCGTGCCGTGCAGTGCTACGAGCCGGCTCGTAGCTGTCAAGCAAGGCCGGGTTGCCGCCCTGACCAATCACGAGACCGAGTTTCCAGGCGAGATTAACCGCGTCCTCGATTCCCATATTCATGCCCTGGCCGCCGACCGGGCTGTGGATATGCGCGGCGTCGCCGAGCAGAAACGCGCGGCCTTGATGGAAATGCCCGGCTTCGCGGCGATGAATGCGAAACACCGCGGTCCAGAGCGGGTCGGCGAGGCGCAGATGGCTGAGGCCGCGCTGTTCGATCAATGCTTGGCATTGCGCGAGGTTGGGTTCGGCCTTCCAATCGGCTGGTGAGTTGGCGACGATCAGCCGCCAGCGATCCTCGGGCAGCGGAAAAAACCCGGTGGCGCCATCGGCGGGCAGCCAGACAGCGGCCTCGTCATGGTCGAGATCGCCCTCGACCCTCACATCGGCCAGCAAGAAATGCTCGGGATAGGTGCTGCCTTCAAAGGCAATGCCGAGTTTCTCGCGCACCGCACTGTGCGCCCCGTCACAGCCGAGCACCCAATCGGTCTCGACCTCCTCGATATGGTCGCCTTTTTGCAGCCGGGCGGTAAACCCCGATCCGTGCTGCGCCAAACCGACGAGTTCGGTATTGCGCTCGACGGCCAGGCCCAATTTGGCGACATGCTCTTCCAGAATGCGTTCAGTCTCGTCCTGAGGCACACCCAGCACAAAGGGATAGCGCGTCTCGAGCCCGTCAAAATTGACGTGGGCGATACGGCCGCTGTCGCCGTACATGTTGACGCCGGTAATTCGCTGACCGGCAGCGAGGAAATCGTCGCCGAGCCCCATCAGCTCGAAGGTCTCGACGGTGCGCGGATGGATCGCGATCGCCCGCGACTGCATCGCGCGATGCGGATCCTTTGAAATCAAGCGACACTTGATGCCGGCGCGCGCGAGCTCATGCGCCGCGACCAATCCGGTCGGCCCCGCGCCGACGATCAGCACACCCGGTTTGTCATTCATGGTCCGGCCTCCGAAATTGACTGACTGGACAATCAGATCGATCCGATCCACATTTGTTCAAGACCCGACTAATGGAAATTGCTTAATGACCGAACAACCGTCCGAGCCTGTTGCAACAGCCAACGCCGCCGAACGCAGCGAGTCGCCTGGCAAACGACGCGATCGCGACAGCCGCGAACGCGAAATCCTCGAAGCGGCATTCGCCGAGTTCGCCGCCCACGGCTATGCCGCGACCCGGCTCGAAGACATCGCGCGCCGCGCCGGGGTAGCCAAAGGCCTGCCGAATTTTTACTTCGCCAGCAAGGAGGGGCTGTTCAAAGCCGTGTTGCGCCGGCTGGTATTGCCCGATTGGGACGCGCTCGAAGTGCTGTTCGCGCAATCGGACCAGCCGACCGCGTCATTGCTGCGCAACCTAATCGCGGTGGCCTATCATCGGCTGGTCGGCAATCCCCGCGCCCACCAATTGCTGCGGCTATTGATCGCCGAGGGGCCGAGGCTGCCGGAACTGACCGAATTCTACCATGCCGAGGTCATCACCCGCGGGATCGCGCTGTTGCGCATGCTGTTGGCGCGCGGTGTCGAGCGCGGCGAGATCCGCGTCGGCCCGGTCGCCGACTACCCGCAGATGATCATGGCGCCGGCATTGATGGCGGTATTGTGGCAATTGCTGTTCGCCGAGCGCCACCCGCTCGACCTCACGCAGTTCTTTGAGGCCCATCTCGACCTCGTCCTCCACGGCCTCACCCCCCGCTGAAGAGGGTTGTTTGCGTGACGCAGCCGGTGGCAGGCAGTGAGAGTGGGCTTAGCCAACACTGACAGTTTGAACCAGACCGAGGTCCGCTGTCTGTCGCTGTCGCGGGATTGCCTCGCCGCGGAAGCTGTCACCGGGCCGCAGCTGTCAGCTACAACGGATCGGAGGTGGTTTTCAGCTGTGCGAGCTTCGATGCCATATCGCAGCGCTCGACTAGCTTGGGATCACCCTTGATCACCTCGAAGGCGGTCTCCTCGCCCTCGCGCCAGAAGCGGATGTCGAGCTTGTGTTTGCCGATGCGGAGGTCATAGGCGGCCAAGTCGGGCAGCCATTGCGGCAGCCACGGGTCAATGTAGAGCTTGTTGCGCGGCGCATCGGGCAGAAAACCCAGTATGGCCTGGGTCAGCATGAAGGCCGAGCCAGCTGCCCAGGCTTGTGGGACATTCGCACCGATGTATTGCACCGGAAAGTTGGTTTCCACACGCTCGAACGCGGTATAGAGCTCGGGCAGCTGGTTGAGCCGGAAATAGCTCGCTGCCACGCTGATGTCGTGTGCGATCCGCGCTGCCTCTGCATGGAAACCATAATGCTTGAAGCCCAGCGCGATGATCGCGTTGTCGTGCGGCCAGACCGAACCCGTCTGATAATTGTAGGGATTGAACGCCGGATTATGGCTGGAGAGGGTGCGAATGCCCCACCCCGTCCACATGTCTGGCGCCATGAGCCGTTCCACGACCTTCTTGGCGCGCTCGGGAGGCACTATGCCGGACGTCAGGCAATGTCCGGCATTGGATGCGACGGTCAATACCTTCTTCTTCTCGCCATCGAGCGCATAGGCATAAAACCCAAGCTCTTCGTCCCAGAATGCTGCATTAAAGCGCTCGAACAGTGCGCCTGCTTTAACGCGCAACGCCTTTGCACGGTCCGGCTTGCCGAGCGCATCGAACAGTTCGGCCATTCGCACCCAGGCGTCATAGACATAGCCTTGCAGTTCGCAGAGTGCCTTAGGGCCTTTGACCAGCGAACCGTCCGGATAGACGACTGCATCACCCGAATCTTTCCAGCCCATGTTCTCGTAGCCGACCGCAGAGCGCGTCTGATACTCCTGAAATCCGTCGCCGTCGCGGTCGCCATACTCGTCAATCCAGGCAAGGCATCCTTCTGCCGTCTCGAGATGCTGCTCCAATAGCCCCCGGTCGCCTATGGCGCGCCAGGCCGCATGCAAAGTGATCAGGTAGAGCGGCGTTGCATCCGCAGTGCCGTAATAGGGCGTGTGTGGGATCAGCTTGAAATGCGCAAGTTCGCCGTAGCGCAGTTCATGCAATATCTTGCCGGGCTCGGCATCGCGATAATCGTCTTCGTCTTTTGCTTGCAATGACCCGAGAATTTCCAGTGTTCCGCGGGCAAACTCAGGATAGACGAGGGTGTTCTGTAGTGAGACGATCAGGCTGTCTCGACCGAACGGTGCGACGAACCAAGGGAGTCCGGCGGCCGGCAGAAAAACCATATGGTCCGTACCTGCCATTGGCAGGCGGAGTGCAGCCATATCCTCGAGCGCCTGGTGAAACAAACGATAAAATTCTTCGTTGCTGGTCCGGATTTTTACGACATTCTTCAGCCATTCCGCCAGCGTCTCGGCGTGGCGCGACTTGTGGGTGTCGCCGATGCAGTGAGGCGGTGAAGAATGATGCTGGTCGCCATCTGCCAGTGCATAGAGTAGGCAGCAGTGCCATGGTTCGCCCGGTTCGAGGGCCACCTCGAAACTGAGCCGCCCGTTGGCGTATACCGCTTTGCTGGATGACCGGGAGGGAGAGATCGTCACTGCTCGTGTGAATTCGCGGTTCCGGTAGGTGACGCGCAGATGCTGGCGGCCGGGGGACCACTCCGTAGTGATCCGGCCGCGGCGCACAATCCGGCCCGCCTTGACCTCGAATACATCGGCAAAATCGCAGCGCACAGCGATCTCCAGCTGAAAAGACGCCGGCTTCATGCCGTGGTTGATGACGTCGAGATCCTCATGCATGCCGCCGCCGATCGACCGGCTAAGCGTGAGGCCCAAAGTGCGCGGCGCAAGCGGGCCGTCTTCGGTGAGGAAAGATCGATTGGTGAGATAAATGCGGGCTGCGTAGTAGCTCGTAGCGCCGCCGTTCAGCAGCTCCCAGGGTTCGCCATTAGCGTAAATCCGCCAGCTGCTGACAACCCGCGTATCGAGGAAATAAAGGCCCTTCTCGCTCGGCCAATTGATCTGTCCATCTTCGTCGGTGATCAATACAGTCTGGCCTTGATGGATCGCGATCTGCGGTGGGCCCACTTGAACCTTAACCGTCATGAATGCTCCTTTTTGCCTCACCCATACTTCATGACCGCCAACACCTGATTGCCGCGCCGCGACATTCAAAGCCTAGATCGCCCCTTGCGCGACAATCACCCCGCGGCGATCATCCCATCGCCGCGACCTCCGGATTCTCATCCTGATTGTCGCTGTCTTCCCATCCAGATCGCCGCGCTACATTGAGCGGCTTGACCGTTGTAAAATTATGGCCCTGCCCCACAATTTCATCTAACTCTTCCAGCCCCTCGCGGCTGCGCCCTGTTTGTGCTGGGTCCCACGATACCGATCCCAGCTCAATTAGCTCCTCTTCCTCAACCCAGAACGTTGTCGGCACCACGCCTGCTTTTATGCCCGTGAATTACACCTTGAGCATGGGCTTAGCGGTGCCCTGCATACCGAAATAAAGTCGCGGCCATGCACCTGCTTCGAGCTTTGCCAGCGCATTCTCACGTGCTGTCTTGAGTGCCGGATGCTCCGACCCAAACTCCGCCTCTCCCCTGACCGGCGCGGACTTGATCACAACTGCCTTGGGCCGCCCGTCCCTCAAGTCGCGCTCGACATAATCCGAGCCCCACTCAGTAAGCCATTCCTTGAGCCTGCGCTTTTCAAAGGCCCAGCAGCGGTTTTCGCCGGGATAATGCAATTCGCCATCAAACGGTGATTGCACAGCGTAAAGAGCCGTCCTGTGGCTGTCGGCTCCGTTCCCCGTAAGATCGCCCTGCTTCCAGTTTCCTTCCGGGTCCTGATCGGGATTACCAAAGCGGGCGTTCGATTTCTCTGAGCGATCGAGCAAGCGAGTTTTTGCAAGCTCTAAATCCTTCGCATATATGAGCACGTAATCGGTCGATTCCGAAACATGCTTTGAGTTGTTTTTGACTGTCGTCTTCTGCCAGTTGATGATCGCAAGCCGGTTCTCATCGAATACTTCGTCCATCAACATCCCGAGGTGAAACAGTTCATTCTCATCGATGCACATGGCGATAATACCGCCGGGCTTTAGCATCACCTTCATCATCTGTAGGCGCGGCATCATCGCCTTGATCCATTTGGTATGCCGCGAACCGTCCTCTTTCGTGACGATCGTGCCCAAGTCCGGGTCGTTAGGGTCCTCGTCCCACTTATCGTTGTAACGGAATGCCTGCCCAGTGTTGTACGGCGGATCAGTTAGGATGAGGTCAACTTGGCCACGGTACTTGTACAGCGTAACCATGGCCTGGAGGTTCTCACCCTCGACGAGCAGATTGTTCGCCTGCTCCTCTGGGGCGCCGACATGCAACTTCGGCTCCCGGCGCGTCACGCGGGGGCGCACACGCCGTGAAATCTCCATCGCCGAGCTCTTGCCGTAAAACGTCAGCGCCACGCCGTTGCTGAGCATGCTCTTGACGAGCTTGACGAGGTCGTCGCGATCCAGCAGCTCCAATGCCCTGAGCGAATTGGTATTCTTTCCCGGGAGCGTCTGCGCGGTGCTTCTCATGGGCGGACCTGGTAAGTGCGAGGGAAGCATTCCCCGGCGCGGGTTGGGTTCGCCTAGTGGTCTGACGCCAACATTTGGTTCCCGCGGTTGACTTTTTCGATAATGCGATCGGGGTCGGCGGTCCAGACAAAGGGTTTGGGTTTGCGGTTATGCTCGCCGAGATAGCGGTTGATCGCGGCTTGCAGATCGACCAGCGAGCGGAAGACGCCGCGCTGCAACCGCCGGCGGGTCAGGGTGGCAAAAAAGCCTTCAACGGCATTGGCCCAGGAGCATGACGTGGGCGTGAAGTGAAACGTCCAGCGTGGATGCCGCGCAAGCCAGGCGCGGACCTTGGGATGCTTGTGGGCGGCATAGTTGTCGAGGATCACATGAATGAGCTTGCCGGCCAGGACAACGGCCTCGACCCGATTGAGGAAGCGGATGAACTCCTGGTGGCGGTGACGCGCCATGCATTGGCCGATGACCGAGCCGTCAAGGACATTGAGCGCCGCAAACAGCGTCGTCGTGCCGTTGCGGATGTAATCATGGGTCATTGTCCCGGCTCGACCCTTCTTGATCGGCAAGCCGGGCTGGGTGCGGTCGAGAGCCTGAATTTGCGACTTCTCGTCGACCGACAGCACCAGGCTGTGGGCCGGCGGGTCGAGATATAGCCCGACCACGTCACGCAATTTGGCGGCAAACGCCGGGTCTTGCGACAGCTTGAAACGCCGCACTCGGTGCGGCTGCAGACCGTGCGCCGCCCAGATCCGCTGCACCGAGCGCAGCGAGATGCCGCTCGCCACCGCCATCGCCCGGCCGGTCCAGTGGGTTGCCTCGCCTGGCGGCTCCGCCAGCGTCAACTCGACCACTCGGTCAATAACCGCCGCAGGCGTCGGCGGCAAACCGGGTTTGCGCGTCTTGTCGTGCAGCAGGCCGGCCACCCCTTCGCGCATGAAGCGCTCCTGCCAGCGCCACACGCACGGCTTCGATACTCCGGCGCGGCGCATGATCTCGGCCGTACCGCAGCCCTCCGCGGTCGCCAAAATGATCTGTGCCCGCCACACATGCTTTTGCCGGCTGTTGCGATCCGCCACCACCGCCGCCAGTCGTTCGCGGTCGCCGGCACTCACTTCGATGCTGATCCCCTCGCGCATCGCGCATCATCGCACACCCCGCTCCAATATGGAATCCTATGATTGCGTCGTACCACTAGTATACCCGCATTCGCCCATCACGCGAAGAGTGTTGTGTGAACATTAGGGTAACAAATACCCGCAATTAGGCAGGTTCTACCCACTAACGCTGACACCTCTCTATTCGCGCTGAGGCCGGCAAAGGAGGCCGAATCGAATAGCGCCAGTGACCGCGTCGGGGTCGAGAGGGGCCTACGAGCCTGGTACCAAGCGTTAGGGATATCGCGGGTTCCGCCGGTAGGCCCTACATGAGATCTCCCCGCCGGGCAAGAAAGGCAATGACGCGCGGCCGACCACTTATGCCGCGAGTTTGTCGAGATTGATTTCGTGCTTGGCAGCGAGTTCGCGGTAGGCTTTGGCGATCGGCAGTGTAATCGGCCGGCCGCCGTTCTCTAGTCCTCTGAGGACTGAGTACCCTACGCCAACTCGCTTCGCCATGGTCATTTGATCAAGACGTAACGCACGCCGCAGGCTCATCAATGCTTGCGGTGTAAGCTCACCACCTGCGCTTTCGGCTGCATTAGCGATAGAAGATTTCGCGTAGTGTTCCAGTAGACGGCGGAACGCATCTTCTGAGATTGCCTGTCGTCCGCTCTCCCAATGCGCCACATTCGACTGCACAACACCGCAGATTTCGGCAACTTGGGCTTGCGACAATTCGAGTGACTGGCGCAACTGCCGCAGAACCGGGCCGGCCGCCTGCCTGAGGCGCAATAGCGGCATTAACCCTTCAATCGTCTGAGGCAGCTTGCGCGCCGCTCGGCTGAGTTTGGGTTCCACAACCTGGGCAAGCGCTATCTTGTCGGCGGCAACATCATAGTTGCCGGCCTGCACGTCCGCAATGGCTTCGCTCAACAGTTCCTCGACAGGAGTTCTTGACAATACGACCATCCGGTGTTATGTAATAACCATTACAAGGTACGTCAAGGACCTACAGCATTTGGGGGATTAGCGATGCCGAGCCCACTTAATCTAGTTGATCCGGCTGCCGAGCGCAAGGCGAAACGCGAAGCTCACAACCATGAAATCAAGAAAATGCCCGTCCGGCAGCGAGAGTTTCCGCAGGTTACTTCCGAGCAGAACGATGGCGAGCAGCCTGCTTTACTCGACAACAACCAGTGTTGTGTCTCATGCGGCGCCGAACGTTACATAATAGACCGAGATGAGAACTCCGGGTTTCCGCGAAACTACTTATTCCGATCACTGCGGCTTATGTCCCGATTGCTGGTCAAAGCTAACACCCGCGCAACAGTCCGATCGCAGCGAAGCTTGGTCTGCGGGATACCGCGGACCCGGCGCCGGTATTCGCGAAGCGGCTCTGAAATTTCGCGAACGATCCGCTGCCTTAATGGCTGAACGGCAACAGCGCGATCGGATCGCGAACTTGTGTGCCAGCGCCGCTCTCGCCGCGCGAGCCGGAAAGCCTCGCACAGAGTTTGAGAGATACCGCGAGCCAGACCGAACGCTCACGCTTGCAGCCTATGACAAAGCCATCGCAAAGATGCCGGCTGAAATCGAAGCAGCGCGGCGGGAAGGGGCGTTGGCCGCGAAACAAGGGTTATCAGACCGGTTCTGCCGCTACGGCGATAGCCCGAACGCATGGCTGTTTACGCGACAGCGCCGGAAAGCTTGGCTTGCCGGCTATCGCTCGATAAAGGGAGCTTGATATGGCGCGACCGGGATCGCGGCAACCGAGCGGTCCTCAACGCTATTCAAAAGCATGGTTTGAAGCCCGCCAACGCGAACAAGCGGCCCGCGATACCACTAGGCAAGCCGAAATTGCGCGGCTCGCCGCGGTCAACCGGCGCCGACTGACCGAGGCAGCACGGCGGCGCCACAATGCAGAGCTTGCCAGATTGCGCGAAGCCGAGCGAGCGCGGCAGCGGACAAATCGGCGCGAGCGCGAACGCTTGGGTATTTACAGTGGACCGGCCGAAGGTGATACGCGACTTCGCTATGCGGAAGGCCTCGAAAACGCCTATGGCGACACATTCGAAGGTATCGGCCAATTTTTTCTCGAACAGCCGGTCGAATACCAATTGCGAATGATTATAGAAGCTAAAGAACTGCGCCGCCAGTACGTCGACAACAACTACCAGCCCTTAGGATTGCAACTCAACTACATGATCTATTATCATTCTCCGGTTTGAAGGGCAGCCGCGCGATGACTGATGTTTTCTCGTTCTCTCCTAACGAGGCTGATCCGTGGTTGCGACCATGCATTGGGTGCGGCGAATTCTTTAGCCCTTGTCGCCGCACTCAACTGCGCTGCTCTCCGAACTGCGGCGACGCAAAGCGAAAGGCCGATCGCCATACGTCCACGAAAGATCGCCATGCCAATCGCGTCTTCGGCGAGCGCCCGTTCATCGGTATTGACGGGGAGGGTGGCGGCACAGACGATTTGGGCCGGCAACATTATCTTTTGCTGGGCGCTGCCGATGCAGCCGGCAAAACCTATCCGCTATTCAATGACAATGAACCGCTTAGGCCAGAACGTATTTTCGATTTCATCCTCTCACTGCCGCAGAACGCCTACATTGTTGGCTTCTATTTCGGGTATGACATAACCCAGATTTTGCGACGGCTGCCGGAGAACCGTCTGCAACCAATCATGCACGAACAGCCGGACATTGAATATTCCGGCCAGCTTGTTAACGGTAAGGAACGAAGTCGGCTACAGTGGACAAGTTGGGGTAATTATGAGCTTCAATGGCTGCCCGGCCATTACCTGAAGGTGGCTAGCTCCCACCGCTCGGACGATGGCCGCACCACCTTGGCCGTGAAAGGAACCACGCGCACGGTTTATGAGGTTGGCGGGTTTTTTCAATGCTCATTCATCCAAGCAATCAGCGATTGGCTGATCGATCCTCAAACCGGAAGACCTATCGACGACAGTATTAGCGCAGAGACGCTCGCACTGATCGCCGAGAACAAAGCGCTCCGCAGTCAGTTCGCTCAAATCACTCCGAAAATTAGACGCTATAATCACGAGGAATGTCGCTTATTAGCGAAGATGATGGAGAGGTTACGCGCCAGTGCTCTCGACTGCGAACAAGAGCCGGTATTGTGGGCTCGCGGCATCAAGATGTGGCCCAGCCGCCCATGGGGAGCGGGCGCGCTCGCAGCGCGCATGCACGAAACTGCTAAGACACCGCAACGCGTGCGTCCCGGCCAGCAACGAAGGGACGGCATTACCTATCTGCCGGAACGCCCGGCCGAATTCGAGGAGATGGCTACCCACGCGTACTACGGCGGGGCGCTTCGAAATCGCGCGGACGGGAGAGGTGCCCGCGCCAATCTATGAGTACGATATCAACAGCGCTTATCCATCGGCAATGGTGCAAGTGCCTTGTCCGGTTCATACGCGCTGGCGTCATGTCTCACAGCGCCCGCCGCGCGAATCACTCTATGTCGCGAGGGTCGCGTTCTCGCACCCGATGAAAGGGACGTTGTGGTGCGGGCTCCCGTTCCGCACCAAGGATGGCCATTTGCACTGGCCGCTGAAAGGCCGCGGCACGTATCATTCGTGCGAAATCGAGGCAGCCGAAGAATGCATGGGCGCCCAAATCCGCTTCCTGGAGGGCTGGGCTGCGGAAAAGTGCTGCGACTGCTCGCCTTACGATTGGGTCGAACCGGTCTATGAATACCGCAAGAGCCTCGGAAAAGCCGCCAAAGGTAAGCCGCTGAAATTTGGGTTGGCTTCGCTCTACGGCAAATTGGCACAGCAACAGGGTGCAGCCCCCTATCGCGACACCTTTACGGCCGGGTTGATCACGGCATTGACGCGCGTCAAGCTGATACGCGCCATCGCGATTGACCCCGATGCTGTCGTCATGGCTGCAACCGATGCAGTGTATGCGACACGCGCATTGCACGAGATTTGTACGGACAATTCGCTTGCAATCGGCACAGCGCTCGGAACCTGGGAATTCAAAGAGCGCCGGCGCATGTTCATCGTGCAGCCTGGATTGTATTGGTTTCCAGAAGATCTAGCTTTCAAAACTCGCGGTGTCTCTAAATCAGTAGTTCAAAAGCATGCGGCCGAATTTGAAGCGGCCTGGGGACGGTACATAATTACAAAGCGGGCACTGTTTCAAGCGCAGTTGAGCGATCCTTTGCCGACGCCGATCGTTCCGGTATCGACACCTAATTTCATCGGGTTGCGATTGGCGCTTGCACGAGGGAAACCCGAACTGGCCGGCATGTGGCAGACAGAGTGCAGCGGCGCCGATTGTGATCATACGCGGTGCCGACGGCGCGAGATTTCATTCGATTGGGCAACAAGCGGTGCTTAGGGATTCCGATTGGTAATTCCATCCTGCACCTCCCGATCATCGGCGACATAAGGAACACGTCTGTTCCGTACGACCGCAAATTGCTGACCGAGGTAGAGAGCACGCGGCTCATTGCCGAGGGGCAGCCTGATCACATTCAATCTTTGCACCCCGACGACAACAGGGGGTGGGATTGGTCGGAGCACCTTGAATGAATAGCTTGCCCCTGACCCGATCCGGGATCGCCGAGCAGTTGCGACGCGTCATGACGCTATACCATCCCCATCTCGCGATCGGTGGCAATTGCTGCCTCTACTGCGATCGTTCGATCAATCCGAGGCTTTACGACGAGAGCGGGAGAACGCGGCATTTCGACCATTTCATTCCGATCGGGTTGCTTTCAGTCGTGTGCCAGTTCTATCCTAATTTACATGTGCATAATTATTTGATACCATGCTGCCATCGCTGTAACGGAACAGTCAACGATTATGTCTTTGGCACGGTCGTAGATAAGCATGATTATGTACGAGATCGGCTTAAGCTGCCGCGCCGTTTTTGCGCGCACGTCTCTCTTAGCATGCCCAGCTGTTTACTCTCGCTTATTCAACCAATCGAGATGCTTCGGGCGAGACGTGACTTTATCGTTAGTTGGCCGATCCGGATAGGCGCTAGCTGGCGTATAGAAGAGCGCATCCTGTGCAGTTCACCGATACCCTCTATGGAGCAGTCAAAAACGGCGTCCTTGTGCTGTCCGGGTTTGTTGCCAGCGTGACCGTCGAACACGGTTCTTTAGTTATAAAGGATGGTATCAAAGGCAACGTTGTTGAGCGAACCTTCGGTCTTGCGCGCTGCCCCATCTCACGACTGATTTCAACACCCGAAGGGTTCATTTCATTTAGCGCGGTCCGATGGTTACACGGTATTGGCGCCACAGTCGCCCATTTGAACTACGACGGGGCGCCGCTTTTAGTGAGCGCACCACAGCCAGTCGTATCGGCAGGGTTGCGACGAAAACAAGCCCTGACAACAAGGGATACCACCCTTGGCAAGGCAATCATTCATCGCCTGTTGGAAGCGCAGCTGTCGGCCCAGATTGACGTATTGCAGCATTTGGATTTCCGGTTCGCTGCTAAAGATGCACAAAAATATGCATCCCGTCTGACTGATCAGCTTTCGGCCGATGACATGCTTGGGATTGAGGGGATGACGGCCAAACACTATTGGACCGCACTCGCCGACATTCCCGTTCGCTTTGGCGTAAAGCAAGGCGTTCCCAACTACTGGCGCTCTTTCGGAACGCGGGTATCCCCGATCACCGGAACTCCGCGAACCGCTGTTACTCCGGGCGGAAGCGCCCTTAACTATATCTATGGTGTGGCCGCATCGGAAATCACAATCGCACTGTATGCGGCTGGCCTCGACCCGGCGCTCGGGATTATGCATCTCGACAAGGAAAATAGATCCTCGTTGGCATACGATCTAATAGAGCCAGCGCGCCCGCTAATTGATCAATGCTATTTCGAGTGGCTATCCACAATGACCTTCAGCAAGATGGACTTTATAGAAGGGTTACGGGGCGCGAGGTACGCATTTTGCATCCGCTATCCTCCCACCTCGCCATGACTTCGGCGATTTGGCGCGAGATTGCAGACCAACTTGCGCAGTGGTGCTACAAAGCAATTTTGAGAGATGAAGTGCCACCACTGCGATTGTCGTCAGTCGCCATCAACTCGCAGGTCGGCCGCCGTCCGCTCCGCTGGTCAGTTGGCAACGCGGTAAAGCGCCCTCTCCCGACGACCTGCCTTGAATGCGGCAGGGTCCTCCCCAAACGGCGACGGAAATATTGCAGCGCAGAGTGCATGCGAGTTGCGACAGCGCAATTATAGCTCCGAAGCATCTTCGACGAGTGGCATACGACAAAATCCACTGTCGCCTAGGCGGCTCTCGTTCGGATCACCGAATTCTACGCCATCGAGGACAAGGCTCGCTTTTCCCGCGGGATGAGCGGCTTGCGCATCGCGCCGCTACCATCCCCTTGCTCGACGCGAAGCTTCATAGGCGAAACGATTCATGGCTTGGCTTCGGTAAGTATACGAAGCACTTCTTTTCTTGATTGAAACCGCTGCTCGTTATCCCATCCGACTGCAAAACCATCCTAGTGGATCGAATTTAACACTTGGTACCCGCGGTTGGCGGCGGCGATGATGCGGTCGGGGTCGGCGGTCCAGGTGAACGGCTTTGGACTGTGGTTGTGTTGGGCAAGGTAACGGTTGATCGCGGCCTGGAGGTCGACGAGGGAGTGAAACACGCCGCGTTGCAATCGCCGGCGGGTTAGCTTGGCAAAAAAGCCCTCGACGGCGTTGAGCCAGGATGCCGAGGTGGGGGTGAAGTGGAACGTCCAGCGCGGGTGCCGGGCCAGCCAAGCCCTGACTTTGGGGTGCTTGTGGCTGCCGTAATTGTCCAGGATCACGTGGACCAGTCGGCCGGCTGGGATGTCGCGCTCGAGGCGATTGAGAAAGCGCAGGAATTCCTGGTGCCGGTGGCGCTGCATGCACTGCCCGATGACCGTGCCGTCGAGCACATTGAGGGCGGCAAACAGGGTGGTCGTGCCGTTGCGGATATAATCATGGGTCATTGTCCCGGCGCGGCCTTGCTTGATCGGCAACCCCGGCTGAGTGCGGTCGAGCGCCTGGATCTGGCTCTTCTCATCGACCGACAGCACCAGGCTGTGCGCCGGAGGGTCGACGTAAAGGCCCACGACATCGCGCAGCCTGGCGGCAAACTGCGGGTCGCGGCTGAGTTTGAAGACCTGCAACCGATGCGGGGCGAGACCATGGGCGCGCCAGATCTTTTGCACGGTGCTGACCGCCAGCCCCATGGCGTCGGCCATCGCGCGGCTCGTCCAATGGGTGGTCTCGCCGGGTGGCGCGCCGAGCGTGAGCGCGATCAATCGCCCGACGACCGGCTCGGGGATCGGCGCTTTGCCGGGCTTGCGCGTCTTGTCGTGCAACAGGCCATCGACCCCCGCCTCCATGAAGCGGCGCTGCCAGCGCCACACGCAGGGTTTCGACACGCCGGCCCGGCGCATCACCTCGGCGGTGCCGCAGCCTTCTGCCGTGGCCAGGATGATCCGCGCTCGCCACACATGCTTCTGGACAGCATTGCGATCGCCCACCACTGCCTCAAGCCGCTCCCGATCCCCCGGCCCAAGCCGGACTTCAACATCGCTGCGCATCGCAGCATCATGACGCAAAAGCTCGACTGAGGGAATTTTGTGTTTCGGTCATACCACTAGGCGGGGGGGGACAGTCGGATGCGGAGCTTGACCTGGGGTCTGTTGTGTGTGGCGTCGCAAGGTCGTCGGGTCGAATTTGAACTCGGGATGGCGTTTTGTTAGCTCTGACAGCTTGATGAAATGAGCGGGCATTGGATATCGTATCTGCTATGATAATCGCGGATTGGGCGAGAGAATGTGAATTTGGCAGATATGTAATGCGGCTACGCCAATGGTTATTTGTCGCGGTTATGGCGCTCACCGTTGCCGTAATCATTGGCCGGGAGCGACTTTGGCCACCAATTACACCACAATATAACACCAATTATCAGAATAGCGCTGCTCCCCGCACCAATCAGAAAGACAATAAGAACGGCCCATCCAAAGTTTGGTGGGAACCTTTCATGGAGGACCGGGTGGCCTTCGCCACTCTTTTGTTGGCTGGCATCACGGGGATTTTCTGCTCTCTCCACAACTCTGCTTTGTTTCATCACTGCCGCGGGTATGCGCCAGCAGTCCCGCGACATGCAAACCTCTATCAAGATCGCTGAAAGAACAATGACCCACGTTGAAAGGCCATATATATTTATGTTCAATGTTCGCTTCAGGGGGGCGCTGGCTCTCAACACGGAATTTCCTTTTATTACCTATGATGTCGCTAATTACGGGAAAACTCCGGCCATCATTGACAATGTTGAGACGTGCGTTCGCATAAGCGCATTTGTTCCGGGAGACACAATGAGAGAAGAAGAAAATTATTCTTTGTATGTGTCTCCTATTTTGCAGAGCGGCGAAGTGCGTGTCGATCTCATCAAATTTCGGCTCTTCGGACCCGATCGAGTTTCGCACGATTTGGTTGCTCCCGACGAAGGGGAAATTTATATGCTCCCAATAATGCACGGCATGGAACAAATATACTTCCGTTTCATTGTAAAATATCACGGCCCGTTTACAAGCGGGCACGAAACTGGCGCGTGTTGGCGCCATGACAGGGATTTTAACGCTTTCGTGCAGCACGGCGGCACTGAGTACAATTACATAGAGTGATAAAAATAGCGCGTACACGGCGCGCCTCCGTCCCTAAATAGTCTCCTTATGTCGCATTGGCGCAACTAGTGTTGTATTTTAGTTTGGTGGCGCTTGCTCCGATTAAGCGCGCAACCAACGCCAGCCGAAGAAGGAATTGAATATTGCTGGTAGTCGCATTGCGCCGAGCTTGGCGACTGCACCCGAGAGCTGTCCGGGTTTGGGCCGGCGGCGCGGCGGCGGCTGGCCGGGGTCGGCAATGGGTGGCCGGCGGACCCGAGAGCTGGTGGCCTGGCTCTCATTTTCGCTTACTCATCTAATTCCCGCATTGCGTATGACACCGGAATTACGCGCCGCGCAACTCGCACTGCGCAATACGACCGCCACAACACAACCCACTGTAATCCGCACTGCGCAATAGGCGCTGCACAATACGCGCGGTAAATCCAGTGCGCTGAAATTGGACCAGCAGTACCCTAGGTGGTGGCCGGAGGTCCCCCGTTATCGGGGCACGGGAATTATTATGCAAAGGATTGATTTATCTCTATTTTTTTGGGACCAGACGACACTTTCTGATAATTTTCCCAGTTATTTCCCGGTTATACCGGAATTTGGGGATGAGGCCGGCTTGCTGCCGGCCCGATCCGTTCGCGGCCGCCAGGGCGCTGGTTCGACATGATGATCGTGCCTGACGCGGCGAACATGCCGCCGACCCCGTGGCAGACCGAGATCTTGGCGTCGGGAGTTTGGGCCGGGGCGATCCCGCGCATCCGGCGCACACTCTGCCGCAGCACCCTGATGCCGCGAGGCCGATCGGCGCGGCCTAAAAAACCATTTAGCGCCCGGCGCTGGCCGCGACCCGACATAGGATATCGCCATCGCGAAACCGAATTTTGGGAAGGAAACGAGGACAAGACGCAGCCGCATACTTTCGTCCCGCGCTCGACGCCGAGCGCAGGAGCGCGTTCCACGTTCAAAAGATCAATGGATACGCATTCGAATCGCTGCTCAGTAATATACCGATCGCCCGGCCCCGCCGCTTGCCGACAGCAGCTCGCCGGAGACCGCCCAGGCCTTTTCCGAGGCCAGGAAGACCGCGACAAACGCGACCTCCGAAGCGTCCACCATGCGGCAGATGGCATTGCCCCGCGGCGAGTTTGGAGCGAAGTCCCGCCGCTCCGCATCTTCCGGGGATACGCCCAGCTGGGTGGCGCGGACGGCGAGCAGGCTCGGCGTGCGCTCGGTGCGGGTCGTGCCGGGATGGATGCAGTTGACCGTGATCCCATGGCGGCCCAATTGGACGGCCAGCGTTTTTGTCATGTGCACCAGGCCGGCATTGCGGGCGCCCCCGCTGAGATTGCCGGCGTTGCGGGCATTGCCACCGCTGATGTTGATGATGCGGCCCCAGCCCGCCGTCTTCATGAACGGGATGATTGCGCGGGAGCAGCGCAGCGCGCCGACATATTTCGTGTTGAAATCCTGTATCAAATCCTCGTCGATGACCGTCTCGATGGGGCCGGTCGCGGTGGTCGACCCCCCTGGCGCGGAGCCACTGTTAACCAGGATGTGCAGGCCGCCCAGCTGCTGCGCCGCCTCGGCAACCATGCGATCCACCTGCTCCTTGCTGGTGACGTCCGCTGCCAGCGGAACAATGCGGCGGTTCGTCTCGGCAGCGAGTTCGCGCGCCGTCGCCTCCAGATCCGCCTTGTTCCGCGCCACGATCGCCACATCGACCCCTTCGCGAGCCAATTCCCTTGCGATGGCTTTGCCAATGCCCCGACTGCCGCCGGTCACGATCGCATGCTTGCCGTGTAGTCCGAGATCCATGGCACTCTCTCCCCCTAGTAGCGTGACTGAAATTTTGTTGCTTCGCTGCTCATTGTTCCCTTTGAGAGAACCTGGCGCAAGGATGTTGCCAGACGCAGGACGATGTGTGGAGCGGGCCTATACGCCGCCGGCGATATTATGGATGCTCCGGCGTAACAAAGATTCACAACTCTTAATTTCCCGCGACCCCGAACTCGTCTCACTATTCGACGCAGCACCAGCTGGAACGACGATGATGTCCATACGGGGAGATTTGGCTCCAAGGCATGCAGGCCGGCTTCAAGAACGGACACAGTGAGATCTTTACCGAACTGCGAGCAGTCCGAAGACGCTCATGGATCTCGTGATCGCGCCGCCGAGATGGAATTTGAAAACCGGTCCTTTGCGCGCAGTCCTCAAAATTCGCTGAGTCTCGCCGCATGGCTTGGTCGAAAGCGCATAGCGACCAGTTCAATGCCGATCTTTGCAAAACCTTGAGGATTTGAGTTTCCCGCTGAGCGTCCGAGAGCTCGGGGCCGGGCGCCAGCTTCGTATTAGCTGACTTGGGAGAGAGTTTTGGCGTTGGGTGATTATGACGCGAGTCGGACCGGACTGCTGCTGGTCGATCCTTACAACGACTTGCTGAGCGATGGCGGGAAGCTCTGGCCCAAGGCTAAGGCGATCGCCGAGGCCGTGGATTTGTTGACGCATCTGCGAGCTCTCGTCGCGGCAGCGCGCCGCGTGGGCGTCATCGTTTTCTACGTGCCGCATCGGCGTTGGCGCGAGGGTAATTACGATGGATGGCGTCATCCTGGCCCTTGCCAGACCTTAAGCGATCGCGAAGCCGTCTTCGGGGAGGGCATGTGGGGCGGCGACTGGCATCCCGACCTCGTGCCCCAGGCGGGCGATATTGTCACCCAGCAGCATTGGGGCCATAGCGGATTTGCCAGTACCGACCTCGACTTTCAGCTCAAGCAACGCAGTATTGAGAAAATCATCGTAGCGGGAATGGTAGCCAACACCTGCGTCGAGGCGACCGCGCGAAGCGGAGCCGAGCTCGGGTATCATGTAACTTTGGTTCGGGATGCGACGGCAGCATTCAGCTCAGAGGCGATGCACGCAGCGCACGAAATCAACGGACCCACCTTCGCGCACGCCATAATGACCACCGATGCCGTAATTGCCGCTTTGGTCAAAGGGTAGGCGGCGCCCTTGCCCGGTTCGGGTCTATGCCAATTCCTCCAACAGGCATTTTGCCTCTTGCAGGTCCGCCGTCTCGAAACCTTCGGTAAAGCGGCCGTAAACCGACCCCAGTAACTTGCGCGCCTCGGCGATGCGGTGTTGATCTCTCCAAAGCCGCGCGAGGCTGGTGGCCGTTCGCAATTCCCAGGAGAGCGCCTGCTGTCGTCGAGCCCAGTCAAGCGCTTGCAGGAATTGAGCTTCGGCGGCAATTGGGGCGCCGGTCCGGTTTTCCGAAATGATGAGTTCGCCTTTGATGCGCAACAATTCGGGGAGGCACCAGCGCTCTTCAGTGCTCTCCGCGCGCGCCAGGCCCTCTTCGATAGCGGCGAGGCCGCCTGCGATCTGCCCGGCGCCGCCCAGACCTTCGCCCAGGGCGGCGAGATACGGGGTGTAGTACTGGGTGAAGCCGGCCTGACGAAGTTCGTCGCCCGCATCGCGCAATCGGGTCAGGCCGTGGTCGAAACCGCCTCGCCTGATCAGCAGGATAGCCTCGAAGCAGCGGCCATAGGCATGCCAGACAGCCAGCGAATGCCGGGTCGCCCGCTCGAGCAGCATCCTCGTGAGCCGGTCGGCCAAGCTAAGATCGTTGGTCAATAAAGCGAGCGGGCAGGCAGATTGTGCCAGTAGGTTGCACAAGGTCAGCGCGTGGTCGATGGCAACCGCGTCGGCGATTGCTTCCTCGACCATGCGCATGGCCTGATCCGGAAACCCTTGCAGCCAAAGGATCGGGGCGAGTACCCGGCGTGCAGCGACAAGCTGGTCGTTCTGAAAGCGGATGATATGCGCGCTTGTGGCCGGTTTAGTGTAGCCTTCGAGCATATGCTCGATATGCCGGCGCGCGTCTTTCTGGTCGCCGAGGAAATGCAGTGCCGTCCCGATCAGGCGCTCGCCGATCAGCCGGTCGGTAACGTTCACCGAGAGGTCGCGGAATCTCTCGCCGAGCTCCAGCGCCGCTCGGAAGTTGCCACTATTGATGCTCTCGGCAAACAGCCCCCAGATTGCGCGCAGCTGATAGTCGGCGTCGCTGACCTGCTCGGCCAGTGTGAGAGTCATCGACCAAGCCGCGTGGATCTCAGGGAGCGGGTCGCGCGAATACATCCGCGATAGGCTCAGAGCGGTGGAGAGTCGCATGCGAAGCCGGGCGTTCTGATCGGTCTCGGTTCCGATCTGGGCCAGCGCCTGTTCGACCCGCCACCGGCACTCGCTCATCAGCGAAAACTGCAGCCACAACGGCACCGCATCGACCGTCAGCGTAACCCCGAGTTCTCCGTCGCCGCTCGGCGAATATGCCCAGTCTAGCGCCACGCGCACGTCGTCGAGCCGGTGGCCATACTCGGCAAGCCATGCTGCGGTCGCCTGACTTTCCCATTCGCGTCGCGCTCGGCGGAACAAATCCCGGTGGTATTCGGCGTGGGAACGAGCAGCATCTTCGAATTCGCCGCTCTCAGCCAGTTTCCCGAACGCGTATAAGCGGGTCGTATCGAGCAACTGATGAGAGACGGTATCGCCGCTCAGATCTGTCGTGATCAACGACTTTGCAGCGAGATTTGCGATGCCTTCGATCGCATCGGCGGGCGTGATCCGTTCATTGACCAGGACGGCAATTGCCGTGTCGATTGCAAAAGCGCCGCGAAAAATGGCAAGGTGACGCAAAATCACCTGCTCAGTTTGTGGAAGCAGGTCGTAGCTCCAGTCCATCATCGCGCGCAGAGTCTGGTGACGGGGTAACGCGGTGCGACGACCCTTGGTTAGTATGGCGAAGCGATCGTCGAGCTGGGCGGCTACGCCGCCGATCCCAAAGACATCTATTTGAGCCGCCGCCAACTCAAGCGCCAGCGGCAGGCCGTCGAGCCGGCGACAAATCTCTAGAACCGCTGCCACATCGGTATCGTCCAAAGTGAACCCGTCTACGGCCGCCATGGCGCGCTCGTTGAAGAGCTGAACGGCTGAATACTCGAGCGCCTCGGCGGCCGAGAGATCGACCGATTCCGGCGGTAGATCGAGCGAGGCCAGGCGGTGTAGCCATTCGCCCTCTGCCCGTAACGGCTCGCGGCTAGTAACCAGAATGCCTACTCGCGGTGCTGCCCTCAGAACCGCCTCGGTCAGCGCCGCTACAACGCCGACGATGTGTTCGCAGCTGTCGAGCACGATCAACGTGTGCTTGTCGCGCAGCCATGCGGCCAACTCAGATACCGGGCTGGCGCCTGAGATAGAGATACCCAACGCGGTGCTCAGGGCGCTCGGTACCAGGTTGGGATCGGGTAACGACGCAAGCGCCACAAACCAGACACCGTCTGCATAGGACGTGCTTACGGCCTCGGCGACCGCCAACGCCACCGTGGTTTTACCGATTCCGCCGGACCAACAATCGTCAGGAAACGGCGCTGGGCCAATTGTGTCGCCAGAGCGGCGATGATTTCGTCCCGGCCAACAAGGCGGGTGAGCGGCACGGGCAGATTGCTGGCTGCGGTCGTTCCATGCGGCGCGGCAGTTGCCGGGGACCTGCGCTCGCCAATTACCGGAGCGACAAAGGTGTAACCCCGGCCGGGGTTGTTGACGATGTACCGCTTTCCTGCGCGGCCGTCCCCAAGAGCCCTACGCAGTGCGGCGACGTGAACCCGCAGGGTCCCTTCGTCGACGATCGTATCGGGCCAGGTGCGGGCGATCAGCTGATCCGTGCGGATCGTCTTACCCGCGCTTTCAACAAGCGCGATCAAAATATCCATCGCACGGCTGCCAAGGCGCGCCGGCCCTCCGCCATCGAGCAGCATCCGCTGCGCGGGTATCAGCCGGAACGACCCGAAGACGAAGGTATCGTCATCCACAGGGTTCGTCCTCAAATGCGTCCCAATTCATACGGACTGTGGAGACTTTGGCAACGCGATACGGATCCATACGCCCTCGCATCGTGCACTCACGAAGGGGCTGGATGCCGGCGCAACTCGGCTAATCGGCCAAAACCAATTGCTCCAACAGGCTTCTCGCCTGTTTTAGATCCGTAGTCTCGAAACCCTCGGTAAATCGATCGTAGACCGGGGCGAGGATTTGTTTTCCCTCGGCGTGCTGGTTCTGTCCTATTCTCAAACGGGTAAGGCTCAAGGCGACCCGCAATTCCCAAAACAGGACGTTTTGTTGCTGGGCTACGTCAAGCGCCTCGAAGAAGCAGCATTCGATTGCCGATATGGACAAATCTTCCGCTTTCTGGAGCAGCAATTCACCCTTGATGCGAAGGAGCTCGGCAACGTAGTATCGCTCTCCGCCGCGGGCGGCACTCGCGAGCGCTTGGTCGACCATAGCGAGCGCTTCGTTGAGCCGCCCGCGTCCTGCCAATCCTTCCGCCAAAACGCCGAGGAACTCTGGGTACCATACCGCCCACCCGATCCTTTCATAGGTGTCGAGCGTGGTACGAAGCAGCTCTGAGCCAGCCACAAACTCGCCGCGCGCGATCAACAACTTTCCCTTAAAACAACTACCCCATAGCCTCCACAACGTTGCGTCGGCGCGTGTCGCGAGGTCGATCAACATCGCCACTGCCCGCTCGGCGGCCACAAGGTCACCTGTCATCATTGGCACCTGACAGACCGCTAAGCGAAGAGCCTCACAAATTGAGAGTTTGTGATCGGTGGCCTCCGCCTCTTCGAGGCTGATGCGGCCTTGGTCAATGGCTTGATCCACATTGCCGCGCAGCCAGAGCACCCGTGCCAGCATCGCTCGGGCCAATACGCGCTGATCCAATTGGAGCAAGATCGCGTGTCGTTGATCCTTCGGCGCTACATAGCGTTCAAGTACGCGTTCAAAACAATGCTGCGCCTCGCGCTGTTCGCCACCGTGTTGCAGCGTATAGCCCATGAGGCGATCAGCAACTAGAGCCACAGCTGGGTCGTCGGTGCGACGTGCCACGAGCGAGAACTGTTCCGTAATGGATTGGGTCGCACGACATTCGCCGATGTTGAAGTGCAAGACCCATTGGGTCCAGAGAGTCTGCAGCTGGGCTTCCACGTCGTCCAGGCTGTCAGCGATTTCAAGCGCACCTGCCAAGGATCTTCTGGCATCTTCGACCGATCCCATCGTGAATGTCAGCGTATATCCGAGTCCGAGCTGAAGCTGCATTCGGATGCCTGCACTCAGATTCATATCTGGCTTAAGACTGTCCAGCGCACGGCCGGTACGTTCACGGCACTCGACCAGCAATGCAGAGTAAAGCCACACTGGTACGTAGGCGGCGGTCAGGACTATGCCGATCGCCGGGTCTCCGCCTGGCGAAAAAGACCAGTCAAGCGCCGCGCGGACATTATCGATCTCTCGTACATAGCCGGCCATGTCATTGACGACGAGCGGAGATCGTGAGCCGGCCGGGTCTGGGGCGAAGAGGTCTCGAAAAAACTCCGCATGGCGTCGCGCAGCCTGCTCGGCTTCGCCATTTTCCACAAGTTTGTCCAGCGCAAACGCCCGGACTGTCTCGAGCAGCCGCCACCGGCCGCTAGGGACCGATCCATCCGACGTTACGAGCGACTTGGCGACGAGGTTTGCTACACCATCCAGAACCGCCCCAGTCCTGTCGTCGCTACCGCTTACGACGGCGGTCGTCGCCTCGACTCTGAAGCCGCCGGGAAATACCGCCAAACGGCGTAGCAGGCGCCGCTCTGACTCGGGCAGCAGTTCATAGCTCCAATCGATCGTAGCGCGCAGAGTTTGCTGCCGCGGCAACGCGGTGCGACGCCCCCTGGTCAGCACTGCCAGGCGGTCGTCGAGCCGCGCAGCAAGGCCCCTGACACCGAGCACATCGACCTGTGCCGCCGCCAGCTCGATCGCCAGAGGCACACCATCGAGGTGGCGGCATATCTCGATGACGGCGGGAACGTCGGCATCGGCCAGGCCCATATTGCCGACCGCCGCGATAGCTCGTTCGCTGAACAACTCGACCGCTGGAAAGCTCAAGGCTTCGGCCGCGGTGACGCCGCTCCCCTCTGGCGGAACCTCCAGCGACGGTAGCCGCAATAACCATTCGCCCTCGGCCCGCAACGGCTCCCGGCTGGTTGCCAGAATCGCGACTTGCGGCGCTGCCTTCAACAGCGCCTCGACAGTGACCGCTGCGGCGTTGATGACGTGCTCGCAGTTGTCGAGAATCATCAGTGTCCGTTTATCGCGCAGCCAGTCGACAAGACTGTTTAGCGGATCTCCCACGCCCGGCGTGCGGCCCAAGGCCGCGATGATGGCACCCGGTACAAGCGCAGGATCTTGGAGCGACGCCAGCCCCACAAACCAAACGCCGTCGCCATAGGAGCCGTTCAACGCCTCGGCGACCGCGACCGCGACCGTGGTTTTGCCGATGCCGCCGGGGCCGACAATGGTCAGGAAACGGCGCTCGGCCAATTGCGTCGCTAAACCGGCGACGATGCCGTCTCGGCCAACGATGCGGGTGAGCGACACAGGAAGATTGGAGGCTGCTGCTGTCGTATCCAGCATAGCGTTTGCCGGGGGCGCTTGCTCGCGCGTCACCGGTGCGACGAAGGTGTAACCCCGCCCGGGGTTGCTGGCGATATAGCGCCGGCCCGCGCGACCATCCCCGAGCGCCTTGCGCAGCGCGGCGACATGAACCCGCAGGGCGCCCTCGTCTACGACGGTATCGGGCCAGGTGCGGGCGATCAGGTCGTCCTTGCGTATGGTCTCGCCGGCGCTTTCGACAAGGGAGACAAGGATGTCCAAGGCTCGGCTTCCGAGGCGCAGCGGTTTCCCCCCGTCGAGCAGCATGCGCTGGGAGGGGATCAATGAGAACGACCCGAAAGAGAAAGTGTCCTCATCCACCAGGGAAGCCTCCTCAGTGGCCCCCCGAATTCATACAGATCCCAGAAAATTTTCGCAACGCAACAGCGACCTGCCGAGGCGTTAAGAGCCCTCTGGCGCTCCGCAAAAAGCTGCAAAGAGGGTCGTTGCACAATTTCACAATGATTAACGCGACGATGCGGCTGGGCCACTCCAAATTGAGGGTGTTAATAAAATAGAGGGACCACGATGAGGACAAATACCTACGTCGATCCTGCCCTCGACCGCGAAAATCCGCTGCATGACGTGCGGCCATCGAGCCGGCCAGGCGCTGACACCGCTCTTGAATTCGGTCGTTTTCGTCTCCTCATGCGCCAACGGCAATTGGTCGCCGGCGGCGCGCCAATAGAGTTGGGAACGCGCGCCCTCGATCTCCTTCTGGTTTTACTTGAGGCTGACGGAGCGCTGGTCACCAAAGATGAGCTTCTCACCCGTGTGTGGCCGGGCATTGCCGTCGCCGAGGAGAACCTGAAGGTCCAGATCTGCACGTTGCGCAAGGCGCTTGGCGACGACCATGACTTTATCCGAACGGAGTTCGGCCGCGGCTACCGGTTCACTGCCGTAATTCGCTGGCCCGCCTCCGCAAGTGCTTGTCAGCGCGCGACACGACTGTGGCAACGGTCAAGTCAAAGGTCAGTCTCCCAACGGATTTCTCGACGGACACAACACGGTTTGTGTGTCCGAAGCTCAGGCCTGAAGGTGCGTTGATGCAGCTGACGCTGCGGTTACCGGGTACCGTCGGGACTGGATTGGCTCAGTCGTGAAAAGGAGAAAAACATGGCAATGTTCTCTATTGCAGCGATATCTCGTCAGGTCACTAACCAGGCGATCGAACCAAAAAAGCCATTGTGGAAAGTCGCGGCTTTTGCTGCCGGGCTCGGCCTCGCCATTCTTTCCGCCCCGGTCCGTGCCGCGCCAGCGAGCAGCGGAGATACTGTACAGCGCCTCTACAATTCGTTGCTCTATACGATGAAGAACGGGCAAATACTGGGTCAAAGCGGTCGTTTCACGCAACTGGAGCCGGTTATCGTCCGCACATTCGACATTGGCACTATGGCGCGATTGGCGGTCGGCCCATCCTGGGCTTCGCTGAACGAGACGCAGCGCCAGCAGATGATTGAGACTTTTGGACGCTACCTTTCGGCGATCTATGCCGACCGCTTCGATAGCTACTCCGGACAGAAGCTGGAGGTGACCGGCGAGCAGCCCGCCCCATTTGGGGTCATGGTGAAGAGCCAGATCATCAAAGCCAATGGTGAGCCGGTCGAAGTCGATTACATGATGCGCCGCGGCAGTGACGGCTGGCTGATCTCCGATATCTATCTCGACGGAGCAATCAGCGAAGTGGCGACCCGGCGCTCCGAGTTCGCCGCCATCCTGAAGAACGAAGGCATCGACGGCCTGATCGCGGCGCTCAACCGCAAGGCGGACATCCTCACCGCGACCACCTCAAGATCCTCCTAACAACTGGGGGCCAATTGGCCCCCAGTTGTCGGCCCGCCCGCTGGCGCGAAGCCATGCGGTTCAGCCGAAAACATCCTCGCCTATGTCTCTGTTGCCAATCCGTCCGGAGGTGCTCTGATGCCTGAAACACGTCCCCCGCTCCCCCCTTTCACCCGTGAGAGTGCGATCCAGAAAGTCCGCGCCGCGGAGGATAGCTGGAATACTTGTGACCCAAACCGCGTCTGTCTTGGATACAGCCGGGAAAGTTGGTGGCGCAACCGCAGCGAGTTCTTGGTCGGGCGGCCGACGATTGTCGAGTTTCTCACGCGTAAATGGTTACGCGAACTGGATTATCGGCTCATTAAAGAGCTTTGGGCATTTACGGACAACCGGATTGCTGTCCGTTTTGCATACGAGTGGCACGACGACAGCGGCCAGTGGTTCCGTTCCTACGGTAACGAAAACTGGGACTTTGATGCTGCTGGTTTGAATCAAAAACGCCACGCGTCGATCAACGATTTGCCGATCAAGGAAGCGGACAGAAAGTTTCATTGGGACCGCAGTGGTCCGCGGCCATCCGATCACCCCGGCCTCAGTGACCTTGGCCTCTGAAAAGAGAAGCAGATGCGCTAAATCTCGGCCAAGCATGGCCCGAGGGTCTTCTACCATAAAAACGCGAGAAAGCCGGGCCATCCGCTCGGCGCTGGCGGGCCGCGTCACGATTCTTCTTTATAACCGAAGGAGATCCATCAATGCCAACGTTCAAGACGAACGACGGTACGGAGATCTACTACAAGGATTGGGGCCACGGCCAACCCATCGTCTTCCATCATGGCTGGCCGCTCAGCTCGGACGACTGGGATACCCAGATGCTGTTCTTCGTCCAGCACGGCTATCGCGTCATCGGTATCGACCGTCGCGGCCACGGACGCTCGAGCCAGGTGTCGGACGGTCATGATATGGACCACTATGCCGCCGACGCGGCAGCGGTCGTCGAGCATCTCGATCTCCATAATGCCGTCCATATCGGCCACTCCACCGGTGGCGGTGAAGTCACCCGCTACGTCGCGCGTCACGGCAAAGGCCGGGTCGCGAAGGCGGTGCTGATGTCGGCCGTACCGCCGATCATTGTGAAGTCGCCGAATAACCCGGACGGCCTGCCGATCGAGGTGTTCGATGGCTTTCGCAAAAGCTTAGCCGCCAACCGCGCCCAGTTTTATCGCGATGTCGCCGCCAATCCCTTTTACGGATTCAACCGGCCGGGTGCAAAGCGGCTGGATGGCGTCATCGAGAACTGGTGGCGTCAGGGCATGATGGGTGGGGCCAAGGCGCACTACGACGGTATCAAAGCGTTCTCCGAAACCGACCTCACTGAGGACCTGAAGAGCATCGACGTGCCAACGCTCGTCATGCAGGGAGACGACGATCAGATCGTTCCGTATAAAGGCGCTGCCCTGCTCCAGGTCAAGCTTCTCAAGAATGCCACTCTGAAGCTCTATCCCGGCTTCCCGCATGGCATGCTCACCACCTACTCCGAGACGATCAACCAGGACCTTCTGGCCTTCATCAAGGGGTGAACGCGGTTGCCCGCGCTATGCGGTAGCTCGCCGTGTTGTCTTGCCAACAAGGATCTGAAAGGAGTCCGCTCTAATGACTAACAGCGCGCAATCACTTCCCGAGCCCATCGTGTTTCGACCCGAAATGGAGCATCAGGAAGTGAACGAAAGCATGGCCGATGCTGACTTGGAAGGTATTCTGAGGGGAATACGCGAAAGGACATACAAGAATTCCGGTCATGCTAGACGCAGCTTGCATGCAAAATCGCATGGCATTGTGTTCGGCACGCTGACCGTGCTGGAAAATCTGCCATCCGTGCTTGCTCAAGGCCTGTTCAGCAAAGAGGGCAATTACAAGGCGGTGATGCGCTTTTCAACGTTGCCGGGCATGATCCTGAAAGACAGTGTCTTGATGCCGCGAGGCGTCGCCTTGAAAGTTCAAGGGGTGCATGGTGATCGTCTGTCTGGCAGTTCTGGTGACGAGCAAGACTTTGTGATGGTGAACTCGCCGACTTTCGGCGCACCCACAGTCAAGGCGTTCAACGAATTCATCGCGTCGGTCGCCGAAATCACTGATGAGTCCAAGGGGCTGGATATACCCGACAATGAGATTCTTGGTGAAACGTTCTATAGCCAGACTCCCTTTCTGTACGGTCAGTACATCTGCAAGTTCGCACTCGCGCCAGTTTCTGCTGCGCTCAAGGCACGCACCGACAAACATATTGAGGTGAATGGCAGGCCAAACGCATTGCGTGATTTGGTCGTTGACTATTTCGCGGCAGAAAGTGGCGAGTGGGAGCTAAAGGTACAGCTCAACACCGGTCTTGAGTTGATGCCGATCGAGGATTCCACGGTGTCATGGCCGCAAGAGAAGAGTCCATACATCACCGTCGGCCGTCTCTCCGTGCCAGCCCAGAATGCCTGGAGTTCGACAAATATCGCGACCGTGGATGACGGCATGTCCTTCAATCCATGGAACGCGCTCGCGGCCCATCAACCGTTAGGGAGTATCAACCGCGCTCGAAAACCAACCTACGCGAAATCCGTCACTTTTCGCCGCAGCCATTCCTAGTGGTACGACGCAATCATAGGATTCCATATTGGAGCGGGGTGTGCGATGATGCGCGATGCGCGAGGGGATCAGCATCGAAGTGAGTGCCGGCGACCGCGAACGACTGGCGGCGGTGGTGGCGGATCGCAACAGCCGGCAAAAGCATGTGTGGCGGGCACAGATCATTTTGGCGACCGCGGAGGGCTGCGGTACGGCCGAGATCATGCGCCGCGCCGGAGTATCGAAGCCGTGCGTGTGGCGCTGGCAGGAGCGCTTCATGCGCGAAGGGGTGGCCGGCCTGCTGCACGACAAGACGCGCAAACCCGGTTTGCCGCCGACGCCTGCGGCGGTTATTGACCGAGTGGTCGAGTTGACGCTGGCGGAGCCGCCAGGCGAGGCAACCCACTGGACCGGCCGGGCGATGGCGGTGGCGAGCGGCATCTCGCTGCGCTCGGTGCAGCGGATCTGGGCGGCGCACGGTCTGCAGCCGCACCGAGTGCGGCGTTTCAAGCTGTCGCAAGACCCGGCGTTTGCCGCCAAATTGCGTGACGTGGTCGGGCTATATCTCGACCCGCCGGCCCACAGCCTGGTGCTGTCGGTCGACGAGAAGTCGCAAATTCAGGCTCTCGACCGCACCCAGCCCGGCTTGCCGATCAAGAAGGGTCGAGCCGGGACAATGACCCATGATTACATCCGCAACGGCACGACGACGCTGTTTGCGGCGCTCAATGTCCTTGACGGCTCGGTCATCGGCCAATGCATGGCGCGTCACCGCCACCAGGAGTTCATCCGCTTCCTCAATCGGGTCGAGGCCGTTGTCCTGGCCGGCAAGCTCATTCATGTGATCCTCGACAACTATGCCGCCCACAAGCATCCCAAGGTCCGCGCCTGGCTTGCGCGGCATCCACGCTGGACGTTTCACTTCACGCCCACGTCATGCTCCTGGGCCAATGCCGTTGAAGGCTTTTTTGCCACCCTGACCCGCCGGCGGTTGCAGCGCGGCGTCTTCCGCTCGCTGGTCGATCTGCAAGCCGCGATCAACCGCTATCTCGGCGAGCATAACCGCAAACCCAAACCCTTTGTCTGGACCGCCGACCCCGATCGCATTATCGAAAAAGTCAACCGCGGGAACCAAATGTTGGCGTCAGACCACTAGGGTGTGTTGACCCTATTGCAGCGCATCTACGCACACTCGCTACCAGGCGCGGATAAAGATGCGGCGCGCCGGATCGACGATTCGCGGTCCGGTAGCTAAATGGTAGCAAAGCCGACCTGAGGGCCGTATGCTGGCCCTCGGCCAGTCATGCTCGCCGACTACGGATTCTCAAAGGATACGATTTGTTATGAGCGAAAAAATCACTCTTGAAATCTTTACCGACTACGTCTGACCCTGGTGCTATCTCAGTACCGTGCGTATTGAAAAGCTAAAGCAGGCATTCGAAGTCGACACCAAGCTGGTTCATTTTCCGTTGCATCCGGAGACCCCGCTCGAGGGGCGCTCAATGGCGGAGCTGTTTGCCGGGCGCAACGTCGATCCCGAGGCGATGTATGCCCGCATGAAAGGCCTGATGGTCGCCGAAGGGCTTGCTTACGGCCGGCGGACCCACACCTACAACAGCCGGCTGGCCCAGGAATTAGGCAAATGGGCCGATACCCAGCCGGGCGGCGGCGCGATCCACGACGTCCTTTACCGGGCTTATTTTGTCGATAACCGCAATATCGGCGACCCCGAAATTCTGGTCGACATCGCGCAATCCGTGGGGCTGCCGGCGGACGAGGTGCGGGCAGTCCTGACCGAACGGCGGTTTAAGGACGAGGTCGACGCCGACTGGGCGAAATCGCACGCCTATGGCGTCACTGGCGTCCCGACCTTTGTTGCCGCCCGCTACGGCGTGGTCGGCGCTCAGCCCTACGAAGTGCTCGCCGAATTGCTTGAAAAGGCGGGTGCGGCGCGCCGGGGTTGAGCGGAACGAAAATCACGCGGCGACTTCAGCCGGGTGCGATGCGCGGCCGGTGCGCTGCCAATGCGGCGAGGATGCTCAGCCCCGACAGAGCGGCAAAGCATTCGAGCGAACGGGTGTAGCCGCCGGTCCAGTCGTGCAAAGCGCCGGACAAGACCGGACCGGCCGCTTGCGCGACGACCTGCGCTGACAGAGCGAGACCGCGGATAGCGCCGTAATTCGCCCGGCCGAAATAATCGGCCCAGGCGATCGGCAGCAGGGTCAGCATGCCGCCGATACCGAACCCGAACAGGGCTGCGGCGACAGCCCCTTGCTGGGCCGAGGCAATGTTGATCATCGCCACGCAGCCGATGGTCAGAAAGACGCCGCCAACCGCCATGGGGTAGCGGATTGGCAGCCTCCTCGGCATCAACCCGCACAGCGCGCTGGCGACGCCTGACATCAGCGAGAACAGGCTGACGGTCGACGCGGCTATCGTCGGCGAGATGCCGTGCTCGGTCAGGTTCGCCGCCTGATGCAGGCTAACGCCGGCCTGGACCGGATAGACCAGGACCGTGTAGCCGAGCAGCAGCCAGAACGCGGAGGTGCGGACCGCTTGGCGGCGCGAAAAGGTTGGCTCCAGATATGCCGCTGCGGGACCGTGCTTATTCTCACCGGGCGAGGCGGCGTTGTCCGGCAGCAGCGCGAGATCCTCCGGCCGGCGGACGAGCAATAGCCAAACCGGCACAAAGCCTACGGTCAGCACCGTTACTCCGATGGCGATCCATCCGGCGCGCCAGCCATGGCCGCGCATCGCCAATTCGGCAATCAGCGGCATCGTCATCAAGCCCGCCATCTGCGCGATCGTCGCGATCGAGGTCGCCAATGGACGGCGGGCGACGAACCAGTTGTTCAACGCGCTGTAAATCCCGAGTTCGAAGGGGCTCGCCCAGTTCAGCCGGGCAATGCAGAACAGCAGATAGAAAACCAGCAAAGACTGGCTCAGCGACAGCAGCAATGCCGCAATCCCGGTGCCGAGCACGGCGAGGGAAAGCGCCGCGCGCGAGCCATGGCGGTCGAGCATCGGCCCGATCAGCGGCGACAACAATGCCGCCAACACGCCGCCGAGCGAGGCCGCCCCCGAAATAGCGGTGCGCGACCAGCCGAATTCGCGGGTCAGCGGCTCGACAAAGACCGAGAATGTCGCGGTGGCCCCGCCTTGGCGCGCGAACCCGGCGCAGCACAAGCAAGCCAGCACCACCCACCCATAGAAAAACGGCAGCCTTCGGCTCAGCAGCTGTGGCAAGCCGCGCCTGATCATCTGCTGCAACCGCCCGCCTGATGCCGAATAGCCTGGTGATCAAGCACGAGACGCAAGGTGCGGCCGGTCAGCTCGGCACGAGCCCGCCATCGACGTTGTAAGACTGGCCGGTGATGTTGCGCGCCCCCGGTGACGCGAGAAAGACCGCCATCGCGGCGATGTCCTCGGGCAGGTTGGCGCGGCGGATCGGGATCACCGCCTCCTGCTCGGCTTGCAATTCGGCGATTGTCAGGCCGCGTTCGGCGGCGCGCGCCACCGCATTGCGGGCGCCGAGTTCGGTGCGGGTAACTCCGGGGCAGATCGCGTTGACGTTGATGTTGTGCCGCCCGAGCTGTTGCGCCGCCGTCTTGGTCAGCGCGATGACCGCACCCTTGCTCGCGGCATAGGCGGCGTTCGATGCGCCGGCATAGCCGCGGCCCGAGATCGAGGCGATGTTGATGATGCGTCCGCCGCCCTGCTTGATCATCTCGCGCGCGGCGCGCTGTAGGCAAAAGAACACGCCCTTGGCGTTGACCCGGTGGATCCGGTCCCAATCGGCCTCGGTCAAATCCATGATCTCGGCATAACGCGTAACGCCGGCATTGTTGACGATGACATCGAGCCGGCCGAATTCGGCAATGGTGCGCGCCACCATCGCATCGATGCTGGCGACATCGCCGCAATCGGCTTCGATCGCGATCGCGCGACGGTTGTTGCCGGCGGCCTCGACGGCGGTGCGTTGCGCCGCGGCGAGATCGATGTCGGCCGCCGCTACCTCCGCTACCGCCTCGGCCATGGCGAGCGCCGTCGCTCGACCGATGCCCGCGCCCGCTCCCGTCACCAGCACCACTTTGTCCCGCAAATCCGCCATCGCCGCTCCTCCAGCTTAAATCCCGTCGCACGCTGATCGCACGCCCCACGAGTTCCGAGCGCCACCAGACGGAGCCGGCGCTCGCCATCGAACGATCCGCATCTTTATCTCCGGTGCCTTCGTGTCGGAACTCGCGCAGAGGCAACGGCGGGTTATCTGGGATCCCGAGCCGGAAATCATCGTCACCGCCCGCATATTGAACGAGACTGTAGGCCACGCCCAGTAAGATGATGGCAGCTCCACGGCACGCCGGTCACATTCCCCAAAGTGCGAGGGGCTAGTGGTACGACGCAATCATAGGATTCCATATTGGAGCGGGGTGTGCGATGATGCGCGATGCGCGAGGGGATCAGCATCGAAGTGAGTGCCGGCGACCGCGAACGACTGGCGGCGGTGGTGGCGGATCGCAACAGCCGGCAAAAGCATGTGTGGCGGGCACAGATCATTTTGGCGACCGCGGAGGGCTGCGGTACGGCCGAGATCATGCGCCGCGCCGGAGTATCGAAGCCGTGCGTGTGGCGCTGGCAGGAGCGCTTCATGCGCGAAGGGGTGGCCGGCCTGCTGCACGACAAGACGCGCAAACCCGGTTTGCCGCCGACGCCTGCGGCGGTTATTGACCGAGTGGTCGAGTTGACGCTGGCGGAGCCGCCAGGCGAGGCAACCCACTGGACCGGCCGGGCGATGGCGGTGGCGAGCGGCATCTCGCTGCGCTCGGTGCAGCGGATCTGGGCGGCGCACGGTCTGCAGCCGCACCGAGTGCGGCGTTTCAAGCTGTCGCAAGACCCGGCGTTTGCCGCCAAATTGCGTGACGTGGTCGGGCTATATCTCGACCCGCCGGCCCACAGCCTGGTGCTGTCGGTCGACGAGAAGTCGCAAATTCAGGCTCTCGACCGCACCCAGCCCGGCTTGCCGATCAAGAAGGGTCGAGCCGGGACAATGACCCATGATTACATCCGCAACGGCACGACGACGCTGTTTGCGGCGCTCAATGTCCTTGACGGCTCGGTCATCGGCCAATGCATGGCGCGTCACCGCCACCAGGAGTTCATCCGCTTCCTCAATCGGGTCGAGGCCGTTGTCCTGGCCGGCAAGCTCATTCATGTGATCCTCGACAACTATGCCGCCCACAAGCATCCCAAGGTCCGCGCCTGGCTTGCGCGGCATCCACGCTGGACGTTTCACTTCACGCCCACGTCATGCTCCTGGGCCAATGCCGTTGAAGGCTTTTTTGCCACCCTGACCCGCCGGCGGTTGCAGCGCGGCGTCTTCCGCTCGCTGGTCGATCTGCAAGCCGCGATCAACCGCTATCTCGGCGAGCATAACCGCAAACCCAAACCCTTTGTCTGGACCGCCGACCCCGATCGCATTATCGAAAAAGTCAACCGCGGGAACCAAATGTTGGCGTCAGACCACTAGATTGATTGGTGCGCCTGATGTTGAGTTCTCGCCCTTTTCGAGTTCAAGTCAATTCGCTCACACTTGGAACCGCGCCGAGATTGCCACAATTTTTTCCGGGGTGGCTTCTATCGTTTGATCCCCCTCGCGGCTGTAAATCTTCCCGTCAAAGAGGCTCACACTGCGCTGTGACGGGATCGTTATTATGAGAATGTGCATGCCTTTATAAATGCATAGATCCAAATTGCTTAGAACGTCCGCTTTGAGTGGAGATGAGAGCGTCGATTTATCAATAGCGTTGCGCCAAAGCTGGTAGTATCTCTCTGGGGTGATGTTGAGCAGGCTCGCCTCTCGATCCACGCCAACGACCCAACGGGTACCAACCTGGCGTGGGCTAACTCCATCGAGCGAGGCAATACGAGTAGCGTCAATCTCGTCGTCCGCCACGCCGACGAATACGGCTCCGGTGGAGCTTGGTCCAATATTGGCTATCCCACAAATCGTCTCTAATCCCTTATGAAATACGCCGTCGTCTTGTCTCCGGGTACCGTCCAGGCGAAGAATACCCTGTTTTATATCAAATGTTGGTGTTTCAATCTGTGATCGGCGGAGCGTGTTCTCTATATCTAACTCTCGCCTAGCTCCGAATGCGACTTTGGAAACGTCGCCTGTTACAAAATGATCGCGGATGAGACCCTTGACGATGTTGATGTTATTGCGACGCGCGTCCGGGCCGAGCGCATCGCGACGCGTATTGAGAACACTATGAACACCCGTGAGGGCATCACGCGCGCCCCCCGCGTTCGCCAATAAGAGGCCGTCTCGGAAAGAAAGTTCGTGGATTGCGAGAAAGATTGTCGAAAATACCGTTGGAAACGCGTTAGTCGTACTGGTCTTGAATACGATCGACCGCAGCGACCGATCGCGGCCCTCCGCCGAAGTAATTCTATCCACCGTCTCAATACAGTATTTGATCTCAGAGGTCAGTTTTGCAGCGCCGTAGGCAGCAAATGTAGCTCCGATACGTGCCGACTCCGGTCGCGCAGGGTCGTATATCCCGTCGAGGGTATCCTTTGATCGCTCCACCGGCTTCTCGGACAAGATGCAGGCGGCCACGTCGGCGATCACCTGTTCGTCGAGGCTATCTCGGAGGTCGGTCGAGCGAAGAATGCCCTGGCGCACCCAGAATACCTCCTCAGCTTGAACCGTATATCCGTATTTAGTCTTGGGAAGATCCACGCTTATTTCGGGCATCTGGTATAGAAGTAGGGTGTTGCTTGACACATCGCCGCGTATCTCGCAAGCGGTCTCCCGAACGAATTGGGCGAAATTCGATACGAGTCCTGCTTGCCGGCGCTCCTGCTCGCTAAGTCGATGTCCGTATGAGTTAATCCGATCGAATATTTCAGTTACCTCGGCTTCCGTCGCGTTTCGTATGATCGAAATTGGCAGCACGTAATCTAAAATTTTCGCCACTTCTGCTCGCGTTATTTTATTGCTTGTCGGACTTTCTTGGAACCTTCCTGCCTCTCGTTCTTCTTTTGCTCTCGTAAATTCACCAACATTGAAGAAAAAATTCTCAAGAGTGCCAAAAATATTTTCGATGAAAGAAACGATCGTGTGAAGTCGCTATAGGTCATCAAGTATTTCAAATGTCGCGGGGCCATGATCGCGTCGTTCCGCAAGCAGGACTAATGGTATTGGATACCCTCGAAGTATGCTATCGATCAATTTTTGCTTTTCGATTAATGTCCAAACTAGTTTTCGCTGATACCTCCGATTTACATATAATACTCCATCTCGATACCAATTATATATTGTCTGCAACGGTGTGGGCTGAGACGATAGCTCGGTCATAGGAAGCCACTCCAGCAAGTGTAAGTTGGAAAAGCACACCGCATTCCACCGTCCAAAGCAAGGTGGACCCGCTTTAAGAATGAGGCGAAAATTGAGCGAAGCTCGCAGCTCCGCGGAGCCATCGAGCGGATCGCAGAGCAATAGCCGCAAACGGCGTGGCACCTCTATAGAGGAGCCTAGTGGTATGACCGAAACACAAGATTCCCTCAGTCGAGCTTTTGCGTCATGATGCTGCGATGCGCAGCGATGTTGAAGTCCGGCTTGGGCCGGGGGATCGGGAGCGGCTTGAGGCAGTGGTGGGCGATCGCAATGCTGTCCAGAAGCATGTGTGGCGAGCGCGGATCATCCTGGCCACGGCAGAAGGCTGCGGCACCGCCGAGGTGATGCGCCGGGCCGGCGTGTCGAAACCCTGCGTGTGGCGCTGGCAGCGCCGCTTCATGGAGGCGGGGGTCGATGGCCTGTTGCACGACAAGACGCGCAAGCCCGGCAAAGCGCCGATCCCCGAGCCGGTCGTCGGGCGATTGATCGCGCTCACGCTCGGCGCGCCACCCGGCGAGACCACCCATTGGACGAGCCGCGCGATGGCCGACGCCATGGGGCTGGCGGTCAGCACCGTGCAAAAGATCTGGCGCGCCCATGGTCTCGCCCCGCATCGGTTGCAGGTCTTCAAACTCAGCCGCGACCCGCAGTTTGCCGCCAGGCTGCGCGATGTCGTGGGCCTTTACGTCGACCCTCCGGCGCACAGCCTGGTGCTGTCGGTCGATGAGAAGAGCCAGATCCAGGCGCTCGACCGCACTCAGCCGGGGTTGCCGATCAAGCAAGGCCGCGCCGGGACAATGACCCATGATTATATCCGCAACGGCACGACCACCCTGTTTGCCGCCCTCAATGTGCTCGACGGCACGGTCATCGGGCAGTGCATGCAGCGCCACCGGCACCAGGAATTCCTGCGCTTTCTCAATCGCCTCGAGCGCGACATCCCAGCCGGCCGACTGGTCCACGTGATCCTTGACAATTACGGCAGCCACAAGCACCCCAAAGTCAGGGCTTGGCTGGCCCGGCACCCGCGCTGGACGTTCCACTTCACCCCCACCTCGGCATCCTGGCTCAACGCCGTCGAGGGCTTTTTTGCCAAGCTAACCCGCCGGCGATTGCAACGCGGCGTGTTTCACTCCCTCGTCGACCTCCAGGCCGCGATCAACCGTTACCTTGCCCAACACAACCACAGTCCAAAGCCGTTCACCTGGACCGCCGACCCCGACCGCATCATCGCCGCCGCCAACCGCGGGTACCAAGTGTTAAATTCGATCCACTAGCCGATAACGGCTCGGAGAGGAGGATCGTGATCTTGCTTGCCAATATTCCTGCGACGCAGACCGTGATCGAGATCAAGGAGCCGGGCGGGCCGGAGGTGCTGGTGCCGGCGACCCGGCCAGTGCCCGAGCCGAAAGCCGGCGAAGTCCTGATCCGCATCGCTGCCGCCGGGGTCAACCGCGCCGATTGCCTGCAGCGCATGGGACGGTATCCGATGCCGCCTGGGGCGCCCGACATCCCGGGCCTCGAATGCTCGGGTACCGTCGTCAAACTAGGCGAGGGCGTGTCGCAATGGCGTGAGGGCGACCAGGTCTGCGCCCTGATGATCGGCGACGGCTACAGCGAATACGCCGCGGCTCCGGCGGTGCAATGCCTGCCGGTGCCCGATCGGGTCAGCCTGATCGATGCCGGCGGCTTGCCCGAGACCTTTTGCACGGTGTGGACCAACGTCTTCGACCGCATCCACCTGCGATCAGGCGAAGTGTTTCTGCAGCAGGGCGGGTCGAGCGGCATCGGCATGACCGCGATTCAGCTCGCCAAGGCGTTTGGCGCGACGGTGTTGACCACCGCCGGCTCCGACGAAAAATGTCGGGCGTGCATTGATTACGGCGCCGATGTCGCTATCAACTACCGCACCCAGGATTTCGTGAAAGTCGGCAAGGAGTACACCAACCGCCGCGGGGTCGACGCGATCTTCGACATGGTCGGCGGCGACTACATCCCGCGTGAACTCGACCTGTTGGCGCCGGAAGGGCGGCTGTGCTTTGTCGCACTGATGCGCGGGACCAAGGTCGAGGCCGATTTTGGGCTGGTCCAACGCAAGCACCTGACCGTAACCGGTTCGACCTTGCGCCCGCGGCCTATCGCGGAGAAGGCGGCAATCGTGAAGGCGCTCCGGGAACAGGTCTGGCCACTGTGGGGCAGAGGGAAGTTGCGCACTTTTACCTACAAACAGTTCCCGCTCGTGCAAGCCGCCGAGGCGCATCGTCTGATGGAATTGAGCCAGCACATCGGTAAAATCCTCCTCGTCCCGTAATCCGGTCGAACCCGAGACCAATTACCTATTTTGTTTAAGCGGCCTAGTTCGTCGGCAAGCCGCTGTGCAGAGAGGCGCACCTGGCGGCGACGGCGGTCGAAGCGTGGGACGAGCGGTGGGCAACGCCCGAAGGGTCGCGCCGATTGGCTGATGCCACAACCGCGGTGGCAGCAATCGTGCGCTCCCCGTCCCCTCTGGGCGAACGGCCGTGAGCAGTGCGAGGTGCCCGCTGCCGCAACACGGTCATTCATTCCTCGGTCACTATGTCTTGTAGTCCGACGACAACACCTTTGAGTTCCTGTGCCACGAGAATCTTGAGCGGGCTAATCGAGCGGTGCAATAGCACATAGTCGAGCGCGACGCCGGCGCAGTCCGGCAAGAAACAAGGAGGGCAGAATGCGCGCGCTGATTTTGGGAGCGGCCTTGGCGCTGGCGGCGACGCCGGCGCTTGCGAAGTTCACGGTATCCTCGCCAGACGTCAAGAGCGGCAGCCCGATGGCATTGGCGCAAGTCCTCGACCGCTGCCACGGGCAGAACATTTCGCCGGCGCTAACCTGGTCGGGCGAGCCCGCCGGCACACAGAGTTTCGCCGTGACAATGGTTGACACCGACGCCCGGAACGGCAGGGGCTGGTGGCATTGGAGCGTGTTCAACATTCCGGGCTCGGTCCATGGCCTGGCGGCCGGGGCCGGCAGCGAGGGCTCGAAGGATTTACCCTCAGGCGCAATTCAGGGGCGAACCGACTTCGGTTTCTCGCATTACGGCGGTCCGTGCCCCCCGGTCGGCGAGCACGCGCATCACTACGAGATCACCGTATACGCGCTCAAGGCACCATCGCTGCCGCTCGACGAAACTGCCTCGGACGCCCAACTCGGGCCCAGCCTTACTGCCAACACGCTCGCTACAGCGAAGATCGTCGGACGCTACGGTCGTTCGAAGTAACGCTAGCAGCTTCAGACGCTGAGCACGTACTCTACGCGGTTGGCGCCGGTGCACCGCAGGAAGAGCCGATTCTAGCCAAGCGCGATGCCGTCGCTCGACCCGCGTCGCACGAGGTGTTTCTGTACGGCTCCGGTCGATTTACATTGAGTCGATGCTTCGTCATCGAGGTCGCGATTGCGATTGAATAAAACGTGTAAAATTTGTGATTGCTCTAAAGCGGGTGGCTCTTCGCGGATGCAGACGCACTGCAGTAAAATAAATCAGAGCCGCATAGTGGATGTCACGTTCCGAGAATGATTTATTACCCTCTTCTATCAAACTATCCCATAAGCCGTCGATAAACTTCGACCGGATTCCACGCCGCACGGCTCGATTTGCGGTCAAGGCCCTAGTGGTATGACCGAAACATAAGATTCCCTCAGTCGAGCTTTTGCGTCATGATGCTGCGATGCGCAGCGATGTTGAAGTCCGGCTTGGGCCGGGGGATCGGGAGCGGCTTGAGGCAGTGGTGGGCGATCGCAATGCTGTCCAGAAGCATGTGTGGCGAGCGCGGATCATCCTGGCCACGGCAGAAGGCTGCGGCACCGCCGAGGTGATGCGCCGGGCCGGCGTGTCGAAACCCTGCGTGTGGCGCTGGCAGCGCCGCTTCATGGAGGCGGGGGTCGATGGCCTGTTGCACGACAAGACGCGCAAGCCCGGCAAAGCGCCGATCCCCGAGCCGGTCGTCGGGCGATTGATCGCGCTCACGCTCGGCGCGCCACCCGGCGAGACCACCCATTGGACGAGCCGCGCGATGGCCGACGCCATGGGGCTGGCGGTCAGCACCGTGCAAAAGATCTGGCGCGCCCATGGTCTCGCCCCGCATCGGTTGCAGGTCTTCAAACTCAGCCGCGACCCGCAGTTTGCCGCCAGGCTGCGCGATGTCGTGGGCCTTTACGTCGACCCTCCGGCGCACAGCCTGGTGCTGTCGGTCGATGAGAAGAGCCAGATCCAGGCGCTCGACCGCACTCAGCCGGGGTTGCCGATCAAGCAAGGCCGCGCCGGGACAATGACCCATGATTATATCCGCAACGGCACGACCACCCTGTTTGCCGCCCTCAATGTGCTCGACGGCACGGTCATCGGGCAGTGCATGCAGCGCCACCGGCACCAGGAATTCCTGCGCTTTCTCAATCGCCTCGAGCGCGACATCCCAGCCGGCCGACTGGTCCACGTGATCCTTGACAATTACGGCAGCCACAAGCACCCCAAAGTCAGGGCTTGGCTGGCCCGGCACCCGCGCTGGACGTTCCACTTCACCCCCACCTCGGCATCCTGGCTCAACGCCGTCGAGGGCTTTTTTGCCAAGCTAACCCGCCGGCGATTGCAACGCGGCGTGTTTCACTCCCTCGTCGACCTCCAGGCCGCGATCAACCGTTACCTTGCCCAACACAACCACAGTCCAAAGCCGTTCACCTGGACCGCCGACCCCGACCGCATCATCGCCGCCGCCAACCGCGGGTACCAAGTGTTAGATTCGATCCACTAGATAAGCGCAATGCTCTCGCCTGGGTTCGCGCCGACCATTTCCACATTTTGGGCCGATTTGAGGACATTTGACCGAAGTCGCGCGCGAAGTTGCGAACAACAGCGACGGGCTGTTGTACCGCTCCACCTGGCCTAAGGATTGTTTCACCCACGCAATGTCGACCGGCTGGTCCATTGCTTCCACCGCAGAAGAGAGCAATCTGATATGTCGGCGATGTGCTCGGGCTCCGGCAGTCCCGCCTTGCGCCAGATCTCCGGCGCATCACGGCAATCGCCGAAGCGCTGCAGGCGCTCCGCGAGACGCCGCTGCTCGGCCTCAAGCGTCGCCAGCCCGAAGGGTGGCGCCTGTGCGATGACCGCAATCGCGGCTTCGCGGAAATTCTTGATGCTGCCCTTCACGTAGCGTCGGCGCCGCCAGTCAAGTAGCGCGCGCCTCCGCCCCAAACGCGCCAGACGAGGGCGCGATCCCTGGAGTCGAATTCCTCCACGCGCTTGTTGGTCTCGATCACCTCCGGTCCGCTGACGCTCACCCGGGCATGCTCGGAAACGACGATGCGGCTGCAACAGGCGGTGATAATGCCACCGCCAAAGGCTCCGGCCCGACCGCCAATCGGGGCCAAGACCGGGATGCCGGCGCTGCGCACCTCGATGATGGCGCGGATGATCTCGGAGATCGCGACGCGCCCGGAGGGCAAGATTTCGTCAGTTCCACAGTAACGGTTCGAATGCCCTTCCAATCGTTTCCTCAGCGCCAGAAGCTGACGTTTCTTTTGTGAATTCATCTGCCGCCAGTGCTCCCACACCCTTCTTGATGCTGCGCTTGACCGCGATGTTCCAAGAGACATCGCGGTCGGCAAGCTCCGGCCGCTTGTCCGCCCCGGTATAGCCGGCATCAGCGAAGACCGCTTTCTCCGCGCCATGCAGCAGCGCCGCCATCTGGTTGATGTCGGCCGCGTTGGCGGCGGTGTCGGTGAGGGTGTGTACCACCCCCGAGGCGACATCCACCCCGATATGCGCCTTCATCCCGAAGCGCCACTGGTTGCCTTTCTTGGTTTGGTGCGTTTCCGGGTCGCGCACCTTCGCCTTGTTCTTGGTCGAGGGCGGGGCGGCGATGATCGTGGCATCGGTCCTCGCGAAAGCGGGGATTGTGCCCCCGGCCTGCGTGTTGTGTCCCGTGAGTTTGGCGAGGAGTTCGGCGGGGCAGGCTTTGTCGCGCCGCATCTGCTTCTTCTTGCCGGCGTATTCCGCCTGCGAAAAGCTCCCCTGCCGCTGCATCCCCTGCCCCTCGGTCCCCCCCGACCACCAGATTCCACCCCGATGCCAGCGATCTAATCCGGGTTATTTTAGCGCTTCCCTAGATGAGCTGGTGTGGTGGGCTAAGGCCACGATGGCGACCCAGAATCCGACGTGGCCGTCGGCTGAACCGAGTGCCTAGTGCGGGCCGGCCAGGTCATTCGGTGGGGTGATGCATAGATAATCGAGCGTCACCGGTCGCACCATATCGGGGTTGGTCTCGAGCGGTGTGCTGCTCGGGTTGAGGGCTGCTGTTTGAGGGCGGTCTGGCCGAGGACCAGTGGCGTAGCGGCGGAGTACGGTGACCCTTTGCGTCGCGCCGGTGTTTGTGGTTGGCCCGAACGGTTCTTCGGCTTTTTGCTTAAGTAGGGATACCCAATGGCGTTATCGGTGCAGGATTTTTATCGCAGTTCGAATGGCGATCGCTGGCAGCTGGTGCGCGATGGTGAGACCGGGCGAGCGTTTGTCAGACACGAGCCCAATCTCGCCTCGGGCGGGCGGATCACCGAGATCGAGATCGAGGAGTTTCTCGACCGGACCGGGACCAGCCCGGAAAATCTCGCGTTGCGGGCTCTGCTGGAGAAACCGAGCCCGTAGCTAGGCCATCCGTACCGCGGCGGCGTGTCAGTGGGCGCCGGTGTAGGCGATACGCCAGATCGTGCCGCCGGTGTCGTCGGCGATGAGCAACGCGCCGTCCTTGGCCACCGCGAGGGCGGCTGGCCGGCCCCAGACCTCGGCGCGCTGTTCGCCTGACGCCCAAAAGCCGGTGGCGAAATTGAGATAATAGCCCTCGGGCTTGCCGTTCTTGAACGGCACCAAGGCGATCTTGTAGCCGGTCGGTAGTGACCGGTTCCACGAGCCCTTGAGCGCGACAAACAGCTGGCCCTTGTACTGCGCCGGGAACTGGTTGCCCTCGTAGAAGACGAGGTCGAGCAGTGACGAGTGCGCCTGGAACAACAAATCGGGCGTGATCGCCGCCTTGACCTTGTCGGGCGCCAGATTGGCAAAGCCGGGCTGCGGATGCGGGCCGATATAAGCGTAGGGCCAGCCGTAAAAGCCGCCCTACCGGACGCGGATCAGGTAGTCGGACGGGAGGTTGTCGCCCATGCCGTCGCGCTCTTGAACGAGCGCCCACAGATCGCCGGTTTCCAGCTGGAACGCGAGAGCGGTCGCGTTGCGCGTACCTGAGGCGAAAGTCATCTGGTTCGAGCCATCGGCTGAGAAACGCTGGATCGTCGCCTTGGGGGCGGGCTCGACCCCGAGATTGCCCGCCGAGCCGACGCCGACAAACAGATCGCCGGTCTTTGGGTCGATCTTGATGTCGCGATTCTGGTGGCCCTGGACCATGCCGAAAACGCCTGTTTTGGTGATCAGCTCGGCGCCATACGCCCCGGGGACCGGCCTGCGTTGATCGGGGGGCAATTGGTCGGCGCGCTGCGGCGGCACCGGACGGCCGGCGCGCAATGCTCCGACGACGTGCGGCACCTTCCAGATACCGTCCTGGTCGGTGACGAGCAGATGGTCGCCCTGCCAGGCGAGCCCATAGGGCTTGTTGAGGTCTTCGACATGGCGGTCGATCCACACCGCGTGGCCGGTGCCGTCGTCGCGCAATAGGGTGACGTACCCGGCAGACTGTTCGGCGACAAGGACATCGCCATTGGCGAGCACCAGCAGACGGCGCGGATTGGCGAGCCCGATCGCGAACGGGGCGGCGGTAAAGCCCGGCGACACATCGAGCTCTTGCCCGGAATAGGGCACGATCAGTGATCGGTCGGTGACGATCGGCCCGGTTTTGGGCGCCGGCAGATTGTTCGGATCAATATGGAAGCGGTGGCCGATCTCATGCTCGACCAGGAAATTCTGCGCCGCTGGGTTTGGCGGCGGTTCGGCGCCGGGCGCTGGCTGGGCCGGTGCGCGTTGCGTCGATCCCGCCCGATTGGCCGGTGCGGCCAGGGCGCCTGTTGTGGATTGCGCGAACCCCGCCGAAACCGACAGTACCGTGGCGATCGCAGCGGCGATTGCGATGATCGAGATGCTCCTGGTCCGCGCCATGCCGATCCTCCCCAGCAGTGCCCCGGTTGCGCGTTTTGACCGGGGTTATCCGGCTTTGCCGGGCGGCCGGCAAGATCTATCGCGCCGCTTCAGGCGGAGTAACTCGGGTTGTTACTCCCATGAGCCGGGGATGCGGCGGGCGCGGGTGCCACCGGAGCGGCCGGGATTGCAGGTACCCGAGCGGAGCGACGCCCGAGGGAGGGGGCAGATGATGGCGGCGTTCTGTAGCATGCGGCCATTTTGGCCGACTACGATTTCAACGGAGCGGCGCTGCACCCAGCTCACCCGATCAAGTGCCATGCGAGCACGCAGAGAACGCAGACACCCGACAGGCGTCAATCTCGCTCACAAACGAGCCACTGCCCCTTGACCCGTTAGAGAACAGTATCGGGCAACTTGAGACCATGGCGATGACCGGGCCAAAGGACAGCTCGTCAGAATGGCTCAGATAATCACACGTCTTTTGGTTCATTGTCGCACCCTACTCACCGGGGTAAAATCTCATTGCAGAGAAAGAGAACATTGGCCCGATCGCGGGTCAGCCCGGCTTGCGAAATTTCAGGACATAGTTCCTCGATCGGAAGATGCAAAACGCGCTCTGCGACAAGCTGGGGCGGCTGATCGGCCGAGGGATGCAGGCCAAAATCGACCCAACCGTCGAAGATCGGATTAGGGTCTCGCGCAGCCGACGAATTCGCAGCCACATGTCTTCGTCGAGAGCTATTTCAACCCCTTCCAGGGTGGCAATCTGGGAACTCATGGAAGTGCGGGTAGGGCTCACGAGCGAGGTCGAACGCCACCTTCTCGTTGAAGGAGAGGAGTTCGTCTGTATACTTGAGAAGATTGCGAAGCCGGCTTTTCGTGGCCCCGAGCCCCCGCATCCCGTTCTCCGTGCGGTCTTCGCTAATCAATCAATCCGATCGCAGATTTACCCCATGTTGCCGGAAGATTGCTAAGGGAAACGCTAAAGTGGCCGTCTCTCAGTAGACTTGCCGGGACCGCACAGGGGCTGCCGAAGTTACTATGCATTGCCGCCCGACGGTGTGAATATCGAGGTGATGCAATGCTGGGGACGATTTCCGCTCGATCCTCAGAATGTCTTGTGCGGTCCAGCCACGGTCCTCCGCAAGGGTTCATCCTCGCGCACTCGAAACGCCCCGTCGCTGATCTCGACGGCCGACCCGGCGCACCATCGCGAGACGAAAGCGGTGACCAACGCAGCGTTGAGGAAGTAGATCGCGACTGCATCGTTAACGACACCGCGCAACCCAGCCGGGGTCATGGCCCACCCGTCGGCACCGCAGTTCTGGTCGAGCCAAGCGTGCATCTAGGTAAGTCGCTCGCCAAAGCCGCCGGTCGGAACGCCGAGTTTGATCCGGCACGGAATGCGGCGCTTGGCCTCGACAATGATTAATTCGCCGTGATATTCGGGCTGCGTCTGGGCCCAGATCTCTTTCATTGCCTCGATCCGCTCGCGCATCAGCTTAAAGCAGGTCTTGAAGGCCGTGCCGTGGTCCTCGATTTCCTCGGCATTCCAGCCGCCACCCACACCAAAGAGAAAACGCCCGTTCGATCAGCTTGTCCTGCTCGAAACCCGCCTCATCGGAGACCCGTCGGACGACGAGAAGTGCTGTCGAGCCTGGGACCTGGACGCCGGGAGGAAGCGCTGCGTTTGCCTGTGTGTGTTACCCAAAACGTTACCCACGGCCTCGAATGGTTCTTCGTCTCGGGTTGTAGACGTCTCTAATGCACTGATAGGATTGGCGACCCCGGCAGGACTCGAACCTGCGACCACTCGCTTAGAAGGCGAGTGCTCTATCCAACTGAGCTACGGGGCCCCAGCGGTCGGACGCCTCGGATACGGATCATTGGACCCGATCGTAACGGAAATTGTCCGCGTAACTCTTCGGCTTTTCGCTGATCTCGTGCGGCGGAATTACGGTGTAGCTCAGCCCCTGCCGATCGGCGAAGGCCTTTGCCTCTTCGAGTGTGTCGAACTCCAGCCGCACCTCGTTAAGGGTGTCGTCGGCGCTGGTCCATCCCATCAGCGGGTCGCGCGACCGGCTGGTCACCGGCTCGAATTCGAGCACCCATTTTCGGGTGCCTCTGCGGCCGGACTGCATTGCTGTCTTGGACGGCCGGTAAATCCGGGCCTGCGCCATTAAAATCCCCCAAGTCCAAAGCCCGAAGCCGGTGAAGTCGTGCGACTAGCCCGCGTTGGTCGGGGCGAGAGGATTTGAACCTCCGACATCCTGCTCCCAAAGCAGGCGCTCTACCAGGCTGAGCCACGCCCCGCCTCGCGGACCTCAGCTTTTAACCGGTCGGCGCGGATTGCGCAACCAGACCGCCGCGGCGGAGGCGTTCGGTTCTGTTCGAGGGATTAGGCCGCAGCGATTGCTGTCGAACGGCGCGGTGTGTCGCCGCCGATCTCCATCAGCACACGCAGCGTCTCGCGACCGCGCGACAAGCGCGAGCGCACGGTTCCGATCGGAATGCCGAGAATTGTCGCGACTTCTTCGTAACGCATGCCTTCTAGGCCGACCAGCAGGATCACCTGGCGCTGCTCGTCCGGCAGGCGCGCCAATGCCCGTTCTAGGTCGCGCAGCTGCAGCGATGCCCCGGCGTTGGCATCGACGGTCAGGGCCGAGGCCACTTCCTCTACCGGGATCGAGGCCCCCTCGCGCACCCCGCGGCGCACATCGTTGACATGCTGGTTATGGAGAATCGTAAACAGCCAAGCGCGCAGATCGGTGCCCGGCTGCCACAAATGCTGTTTTGCGATTGCCCGGACGAGACAGCTTTGCACCAGATCGTCGGCGCGTGCGGCATCCCTTGTCAAAGCCCGCGCATAGCGGCGCAGACGCGGGATTTCGGTCTCGACGAGGCGTGCGAATTCGGTCATCAAGTCCACCCCATTAACGTTCCGGCATTGGGTCGGTCCCGGCCGGTGGATGGCCTTCGATATAAAGGGGCGCTGTAACCTGCTGATGTACCGGCCAAAACCGATAGTAAAATGTTGTGGTGTTCGGTAATCGGACGTGTCCGGATTGTAATCTAGGATACATTTGGTAAACGGGGGCTTAGCAGCTGGGTTGCCGCTGCCGATTGACGCGCTCTTTGGCTGCGCCTAGTGTGCTGAGCGCAGCGAGCCTGTAGCTCAGCCGGTAGAGCAACTGACTTTTAATCAGTAGGTCATGGGTTCGAATCCCATCGGGCTCACCATAAAATCAAAAACTTAAGGGCAGATCGGAAAAACGGACACAAAAACTGTCCGTACCAGATGCGGAAAAGCGGCTTCGCCGGGGCGTTCCGATCGGCCCAAATTGTGCCGATGCGAGGCTTCACAGCTTCTCTGATGTTTTGACAGATCGGCGTCGTCGCCGAGCGAACGGCCGCGGAAATACGTCAGAGTTGATGTGGACGCGTCCAGCATGGCATAGGTCGCGCGATCCCCTTCCCAGGGCGAAGAAGATGAAGAAGACGCTTGGCCGTCGGCCGCATTCGGCGATGGTGTTTGTGGACCTGGGACAGGAGCTATGCCGATCTCTCTTCCCGACCCGGCGCCGACCGACCGGCGGCGCAATCTAAAAAACGGCACACAAAACCAGGCCGCGCCGTCGCGCGACGCGGTACTCGCGGCCGTTTTGATTCACCTCGCCGCAATTCAAGAGCTGCTCAAGCACGACGCGGAGCTTAACGAGCGCGAAGGCGACGCGCTCGCGGAACTCGCCGATCGTTACAAATGCGGGCGAGCCGGAGCCAACGCCGGCGACGGCGAAAAGGGGACCCGGCGCGCCGGCGCGAGCGCACGGCCTTCCCGCGATCCCCGGCTATCACACCGAATCCGAACAGGCGGCGCGATCGGTCTCGTAATACCGGAACTCGAGGGCAAGCTCGACGGGACCGCGATCCGGGTGCCCACGCCCAATGTATCGCTGGTCTCGCTCGATTTGGTATTGGAGGCAAAAGCGACGGCATCGCAGATCAACGATGCAATGAAGGCGGCTAGCCAAGGGAAGCTTCGTGGCATCCTCGACTACAACACCGAGCAGCTGGTCAGCGTCGACTTCAATTACAATCCGGCCTCTTGCATTTTTGATGCGACACTGACCAAGGTCGTGGACGATGGGCTCGCCCACGTCACCGGCTGGTACGATAACGAGTGGGGCTTTTCCTGCCGCATGTTGGACACCGCCGCACTGGTTGGCAGCCTCTAAATCTAAAAAATTCGCGAGCCCCAGCACGCTTTCAAACGTTCGATAGATAGCTCGGGGTGAGAGGCTGCCGGGTGGAGTTTTGGCACCGATCTCAACGTTCCGCTTATAGGCGCCAACGCGGCGGTCGCGCATAACGCGGCAGTTTACCCTCATACTTCCCCTTACTCAGCGCTCCGCTGCGTCCAAGTCGTCACCGCCGACAGCGGTGGCAGCGCTGAATACGCGCCCTGTCGGGTGTGTAAAAGTGCAGGATACCGATCTTTCCCTCTCGAAGAGCGGCGTTGCGGCCGCCTTCGATCTGCAGCCGACTGGGACGACGACAAACTACGCCATCGACCTCGGCGGCGGACGCTCGGGAGCAGCGGCGGAAACTGCATTTTTGGCGGCGCGATTACAATTTGGAGGCTACCGGGCACAACGTCTTTGCCGAACATATGCCGTGCATTCACCATCTGCTCGACCGTGATGCAGCCGCAATCGGCGCCGCGGTGGAGTAGATCGCGCGGCGACCAGTAAGTCTCAATTCAACAGTTGAGGAGTAAGCGTCTGCTGATTGGCGTCTTGCGCTGGGCTTGCTGATTGAGAAGCTGCCGCTGTTTTATGGCGGCGGTGCAATGAATGATGTGGGGCTGGTCGATAAGGAGGACCTCGGGAGTACTCATACGAGGGCTCGCGAGGTCCGCGGCGAGGTTCTCAGCGGCCCGGAGCGGCGGCGGCGCTGGAGCCTCGAAGAGAAGCTGCGGATATTGGCACAGAGCGTAGCGCCGGGGTCGTCGCCCTCGTTGGTTTGCCGGCTGCACGGGATCAGCAGCGGCCAGCTTTACACCTGGCGGCGGCAGTTTCGCACGGGCGAGCTGACTGGATTTGCGCCAGTGAGATTGGCGCTACCGGTTGAACAGCTTGCACTGGCCGCAGCGCCGGTTGCGCCGATGCCGACGCCCCCCGAACCCGATCGGCGGGTGGATGGGATAATCGAGGTCGAGCTGCCCACGGGGGTGAAGCTGCGTCTGACCGGCGCGGTCGACGAGATGGCATTGCGCCGGGTCTTGTCGGCGCTGTCGTGATCGGCATACCGGGCAATGTCCGCGTCTATCTGGCATGCGGCGTCACTGACATGAGGAAAGGCTTTGACGGGCTCGCGGCGCGGGTTCAGCTGACGCTGCAGCTCGACCCGCATGGTGGTGCGCTGTTTGTGTTTCGCGGTCGGCGCGGCGATCTGATCAAGGTGCTGTGGTGGGACGGGCAAGGATTGTGCCTGTTTGCCAAACGGCTGGAGCGCGGCCGGTTTTTATGGCCGCAGGCCAAGGACGGATCGGTGGTGCTAACGGCAGCGCAATTATCGATGCTACTGGAAGGTATCGATTGGCGTGCACCGCGCCGCAGCTGGGCCCCGGAAGTGGCTGGTTGAACAGCGCGACATAGTGACTCAGGCGGGTACGGATCGATGCTGCTCAATGACCGCGGGAGTAAACTCTCGGTTGATGCCGGTCGCTGCTGACCCTGTTCAAGAGATCGCCGAGCTGCGCGCCTTACTGGCCGAGCGCGAGGCGGAACTGGCGGTGGCGCGGGCCGAGTTGACCGGCGCCCGTCTGCGGATCGAACAGTACAAGGCTCAGCTTGCCCAACTGCGGCGGATGCAATTTGGGCGCTCGTCGGAAAAACTCGATACTCAGATCGCGCAACTCGAGCTGATGCTCGAGGATCTGGAAGAGAGCGAAGCAGCACGCACAGCGCCGGCGGCACGGCGTGCCCCTGATCAGCCACCGCGCGAACGGCGTCAGCCGGTGCGGCGGCCATTGCCCGATCATTTGCCGCGCGAGGAGATCGTGCATGATCCGAGGCCGGTCTGCCCGGGCTGCGGCGGCACCCGCTTTGCCAAGCTCGGCGAGGACGTGACCGAGATCTTGGAGAAGATCCCGGCTCGCCTCAAAGTGATCCGCCATATTCGGCCTAAGCTGAGCTGCCGCTGCTGCGAGCGCATCATCCAAGCGCCGATGCCCGATCTGCCGATCGCGAAGGGCCGCCCCGGTCCGGGTCTGGTCGCCAATGTCGTGGTCAGCAAATACCTCGACGGGCTGCCGCTCTACCGGCAATCGGCGATCCTGGCGCGCGAGGGCATCGAGATCGAGCGTGCCACCCTGGCCGACTGGGTCGGGCATGCCGCTTGGTGGGTGACGCCACTGGCCGAGCTGATCGGCACCCATGCCCTGGCGGCGCCGATCATCCACACCGATGACACGCCGATCGCCGTGCTGGCGCCGGGCAATGGCAAGACCCGAACCGGGCGGCTGTGGACCTATGTCGTCGACGAGCGGCCCTGGCAAGGCGAGCGGGCGTCCGCGGCTTATTACCGCTTTAGCCCCGACCGTCGGGGCGAGCGGCCGCGCGATCATCTGGCCCGCTTTCGCGGCGTGATCCAGGCCGACGCCTTTAGCGGCTATCAAGCCCTAACGCGACCACCATCCGCCAACGACCGGGTCGGCCGAGCGCCGCCGCTGATCCACGCGGCGTGTTGGGCTCACGCGCGACGCAAATTTTACGACGTGTTCGAGTCGACCAAGTCGCCAATCGCCGAGGAGGCGCTCAAACGGATTGGCGAGCTCTACAAGATCGAAGCCGAGATTACTGGTCAGTCGGCCGCAACCCGGCTGGCGACGCGACAGAGCCGTGCCGTGGCGATCCTCGACGCCTTGCGCGACTGGCTGACCGCACAGCGCCGCCGGCTGTCAGCAAAGAACGCGCTCGCCAAGGCGATCCAATACGCACTCAGCCGCTGGGACGCGCTAACCCGCTATGCCGGTGATGGCCGGCTCGCGATCGACAATAATGTCGCTGAGCGAGCGCTGCGCGGTATCGCCATCACGCGCAAGAACTTCCTGTTCCTTGGATCCGACGCCGGCGGCGAGCGCGCCGCAATCCTCTATACCGTGCTGGAAAGCGCCAAACTCAACGGCCTCGATCCGCAGACTTGGCTTACCGATGTGATCGATCGCATGGCCAATGGTCACCCGATCAACCGGCTCGCCGAACTGCTGCCGTGGAACTGGCAGCCCAAAATCGTCACTCTCGCCGCCTGAGTGGCCACGAGCTGACGCTTACG
>CAVYZU010000009.1:0-212342 GCA_963772965.1 uncultured Alphaproteobacteria bacterium | reverse complement strand
CATTTCCACCATCCAAATCAGATTATTACCCAGGGCATCCGACACCCGCGTCAGATGCCCTTTTTGCATGTCCGACGAGTGTCCGAAAAATGCCCGTCGCTGAATGTCCGTTTGTGGCCGCCATCTGACGCGATATTCGCGGCGCATGGCAGGAATGCCCGCGGCCTCGAGCGGTTGGAGGTTAAGGGCCCGGTAGCTCGTCTGACCGTAAAGACTGGTAAGACCATCGACGACTTCCGGCGGCGCGACCCCGGCGCTCGCCACGACCGCGCTGGCAGGAACTCCAGCCCGACTGCCCCGGTAACGGTGGAGGAACGAGTGCAGGATCGGCGAGCGGCCGATCAGGTCTGAAACCGGCTCCGGAAGGTTCGTCGTCGGCAGGCCCGATGCGGGCTCGTGGGCGGCCGTCTCCGCGCCGCCGCGCTCGTCCGGGCCCTCTGGCAGACCCTGAATTCGCCGGCGAACTGGTAGTCGCGTCCGGCGACCGTGCGGATCAGGCCGTGTTGGCCCCGAGGGCCTTGCGCAATCGCACAATTTGGACCTGCAGATTGTCCTCCTCGACGATCCGGTTGCGCCAGACGCGAGCCATTAGGGCCTGGTTGCTTACGACAGCGCCACGCGCTTCCACCAGCGCCAGCAGCACGTCGAATGCGCGGCCGCCGAGCTTGACGGACCGGCCGTCGGCGAGCAGTTCACGACAGTGGGCAACAACCGGAAACGCCCGAACGCGATGCCCACGGGTGTTTCGGAGGCGGGATCAATCGCTCGGATACTAGCGAGCCGCGGCAAGGATTTCAGCTTTTGTCAGGGAAGAACCGGCGCGCCGCGTGCCGTGGCGCCTCTGTCGGAATTTGTCAGATCTATTCACCCACAGCCCAAAAATTCGTCAAGGCCGCTACCTAGCTTACGAGCCACCGGGGTGACCCCCTACTTGCGATGCTGAGTGTGGCGAACTCCTCATTCGGTCCGCAAGGAAGCCGCGACGAGCTTTCAGCGAGACTAATCGGGACGAGCAAAACGCGTGACCCGCTCGCCTGGCTTGATCAGGTGACCGGCAGCGCGGATGTCCGGTCCGTGCTCGAGCGCAGCGGCCATGCGTCCGGCCTGGGCTTGAACGAGCAGGAAAGCCCAGTGGAAATCGAGACTTTGGGACATCTGGATTTGAAGCGCCGAAAGCTAACACGCCAATGCACGAGCTCCTTCGCGGTGCGAAATGCAGTTCCCTGCTCGGCGTAAGCGGCGGACAGTGCTATGCAGAGACGAGTTGGCACTCCGCTGCCTGTACGAGCATCAGCTAACACCCTCACCGAAGTCCCCCCGTGTGGTTTTATGTGGGTTGTCGTCGTGCATAGGTTGACCTGGTCTCACGAATACCGTCGGTCGGCCTCGCAATCCGAGCCCAAGACGATCCGGGCGACTGATTGGAAAGGAGTGGTACCCAACTCGCACGGCATGAGTGGGCGGTCCGTCTCGGTCCGCGCATCACGGCGCGCCGGCCGTCCGGAACTCAGCACAAACCTTGCCCGGAGCAAAGGAACGCTACGCCGCGGTGATCTTTGCGTCGAAGACGACGGCCTCGGGATTGATTGCGCTACTCGTCGCTTTCACCTTCAACCTGGACCAGCCGTATTGGGCATTGCTCACTGTTTTTATCGTCTCGCAGCACGCAGAGCGGGCTGGTTTTGGCGAAGAGCTTCTACCGCATTATCGGGACCGTGATCGGCGCCGCCGTGGCGCTCGTTTTCATTGCGCTATTCGCCCAGGAGCGCATCCTCTTCCTCGGCAGTCTCGCGCTGTGGATCGGGCTGTGTACCTTTGGGTCGCAATACGCGAGGAATTTCGCGGCCTATAGCTTTGTCCTTTCCGGTTACACCGTTGCGATCGTCGGCATTCCGGGTGCGCTGGATGCGGGAAACGCCTTTTACATCGCCGTAGGCCGCGTCACCGAGATCAGCCTGGGCATTATTGTGTCGGCCACAATCAGCCACATCGTTCTTCCGAGCTCGCTCGCCGCCTCGCTACGGCAAGCTGTCGCCGCGGCTCCCGCCGGGCTCGCCGATTATGCCATCGCGCTCTTCAGCGCCGCCGGGCCCGCCGCGCCGTTGCGGGCTAAACTGTTGGGCCAAGGGATAGAAATCGAAAATTTGCGCGCGTCGGCGATCTTTGAGGATCGCGAGATCCGCGACCGCAACCACTCGCTCCAGCTTCTCGACGCGGCATTGATAAATGCCGTCGGCACGGCGCCGCTCCTCCAGCGAATGCTCGACGCGCTCGGCCAAACCGGTGCGTCAACCGTAGTGGGGATCGACAAGGCGATTGACGAAGCCACTGCCGCGACGGAGGCGTGGCGCGCCGGCGCGATCGACGCTGCCGGACTAAACCGAGGTCTCGTCCGAGCACGTGCGCGCCTGCCACTCGTCCGACAGCTGTGCCGAAATCTGTCAGCGCCAGATGAGGAAGTGATCCGGCGCGTTGCGGTCATCGGCTGACTGCGCGATTTCTTCGCGGCTCTGGCCGCCTATTCCGAGGCTTACGAAGTCTTCGTTTCTGGCGAAAAACCAGCTCCGCGGCGGATCGGCTTCGCCCACTCCAACGACCCGCTGGGGGCGCTGTGGACCGGACTGCGTACCGCCCTTGCGGTCTTCCTCGTCAGCAGCTTCTGGATCCTGACCAATTGGGCGCACGGATCGACTGCGGCGGTCCTTGCTGCCGTGGCGACGGCGCGGCTCGCGACAATGGCGCCTGCCGTGCCGATCGCGGTCGGCGCCACCCTGATCTTCGCCCTCGCGACCATACCCGCCTTGATTATTGTCGAAATACTGCTGCCCCTCGCCGAGGGGTTCGGGATGTTCGCCCTCGCCGTGGCACCTATGTTGTTTTTTTGCGCCCTTCTGATGGCGCACAAAAAAACCATGCTGATCGGGTACCTGTCCGCGCTGCTGTTCGCTTCGGCTGGCGGGTTCCTGAACCGAATGGTTTACGACCCGGTGGGCCTCGTTAACACCTCGATTGCAGCCGTGGTCGCTGCAGCGACTTCCATGGTGCTGTTTGCCGTCCTGGCGCCGGCGACGCCGGAAGCCGCGCGCCGCCGTTTTGTCCGCACCGCTCGCAAGGCGGTGGCGAGGATCGCGTCGCAGTGCCGGCGCATAAAGCTCGTCGAATTCGAGACCGCGATGACCGAGGCTCTTGGTCAGCTGCAAAGCCAACTCCGCTCGGATAAGCCCGATGATATTGCAGCGTTCGAGGCCGCCATCGCCCTGTTTGGCGTCGGCCGCGAGCTGATCCGGATACGGGACACCGCGCCTCGTCAGCCACGGCCGCACTCGAACTAGAGATCGCCGAGCTTGTCGGTAATCAGCGGGCGCAATGGCTCGATCGCGCTCGACGCACGACTGAGGAAGCTGCCACGCGAACCCTTGCCGAAATGCGCGAGGACTTGATCGGCGCCGCGCAGGCGCGGTCCGCCGCACGCAAACTCGTTGCCTTCGCTGCGATCCGAGACGGGTTGGAGCCCGGCAGCATTTTGCTCTCCGGCGGAAGGCGGAAGGGAGCGCATTACGATGCTGCGTGAAATCGATCTTTTCGGCGGGCTCGCGCCCTCACTGCTGCTTTATTTCCTTGCCGCCGTCGTGCTGTTCCTGGTGGTCGACCGGCTTTTATCGCCCCTCGGCTTCTATCGCCTTGTCTGGCATGCGCCATTGGTTCGGCTTGCCATTTTTGCCTGCCTCTTTACTGGGCTTGTCCTGTTGACAAGGCCCTGAGGGACGCCCCGATGCGAACCATCGCACGCGTGTTGCTGACCCTTGTCCTCGCTGCAGCCGCCTGCGCCGGCGGTTACGAACTCTGGAATTACTACTTGTTCTCGCCATGGACCCGTGACGCTCGCGTCCAGGCCGACGTCGTGAGTATCGCGCCGGACGTTGCGGGCTATGTCAACGACCTTCGGGTCAAGGACAACGAGTTCGTCCACAAAGGCGATATTCTGATGGTCATCGATCAGACCCGCTATATCAGGGCTCTTCCCACCGCCGACGCGACCGTCGCCGCCCGCAAGGCGGACATGGATAACGCCCAGCAGCAGGCCACGCGGCGCGCCAAGCTGACCGAGATCGCGATCTCCGCCGATGCGCGCGAGACTGCGATACTTGCTGCGGCCTCAGCTGCGGCCACTTACCAGCAGGCCGTCGCGGACCGCTCGACCGCCCAGCTCAACCTCGACCGCACCGTGGTGCGGGCACCAGTCAATGGGTTTGTTACCAACCTGACCCTCGATATCGGGCAATACGCCTCAGTCGGCACCAAGGTCATGGCATTGATCGACAGCGATTCCTACCGAGTGACGGGTTATTTCGAGGAAACCAAGATGCCGGTCATCAAGCCGGGTGAAGAGGCGGATATATACCTGTTGGATGGTGCTCCGCCGCTACGCGGGCACGTTCAGAGCATCGCCCGCGGCATTACCGATCGTGACAACCCCGCCGGTCCCGAACTCCTGGCCAATGCCAATCCGACATTCGAGTGGGTTCGGCTCGCCCAGCGCATCCCGGTGCGCATCCATATCGATCATGTGCCCAAGGGCGTGCTGGTCAGCTCGGGCATGACCTGCACCGTCGTAGTAGGGGCGCCGCCCCGCCAATGGGCAATTCTTGCGGCGCTGCGCGGTTGGCGAGCCGCAGCGCGATGACCCCACTATTGAGGGTATCGAGGAGAGCCTTTGCGGCCTTGAGGTCGGCTGTGTCGAACCCCTCGGTGAACCGCTCGTAGACCGACCGAAGGAGCGCAATGGCGTCGGCGGCACGGCCCTGATCGCGGAGCAGCTGGGCAAGGCTGGTGGTGGCGCGCAGTTCCCAGGACAAGGCGCCTTGCCGGCACGCCCACTCCAGTGACCGCCGGAAGTGATCCTCGGCCATCGCCGCAGCACTGGATCCGCCTTGCAACAGAAGAAGCTCGCCCTTCACGCGCAGCAATTCGGCAAATGCCCAGCGTTCTTCGGTGCGTTCGGAGTGGTCGATCGCCTCCTCGACCCGGAGGAGCCAATCGCCGATCTGCCCGGCACTACCCAAGGCCTCTCGCGCCACCATCGCATCAAAGAATTTAGCTAACCTCCCAGCGATCCTGCTCTCACCGATTTCGTGGTAGCCAGTGCGTAGTAGCCGTAATCCGGCATCGAGGTCGCCGCGTTTTATGAGAAGGACCCCCTGATAGCTGTGGCCCAAGGCAGCCCAGACCGGCAGCGAATGCTTCGTCGACTGGTCGAGGAGCATGCTTAGGTGAGATTCCGCCGCGGGCACATCGCCGACCAACAGCGCAATCAGGCATGCCGCGAGGGCCAAGGCGTCACAGACGGAGAGTTTATGATCGGGATCGCGAGCTTCCTCAACGCTGGTTTCAGCGGTGTGCATAGCGCGATCGGGAAATCCTTGTAGCCACAAAATCCAGGCAAGAACGACGCGTGCGGACACCCGATGGCGGAACGAAAAAATTGGCGACCTGTGGTCGGGATCGAGATATTCGGCGAGCACCCGTTCAAGACGGCGCCGTGCACTGGAGTGCTCGCCGAGATAAAACTGGGAGACGGCCAGCATGCGCTCGCCGACCAGTTCATAGTTCAGGTCGCGCCGGTTCGCTGCCAGGGCACGAAACCGTTCCGCAAACCCCAGCCCGACGCGATGCCGGCTGCTCGTGCTGTGAAAATACCACAGCCCCCAGAGCGACATCATCCGGTACTCGGCATCGTCAAGGCTCTCGGCAATTTCGAGCGCCTTCGTCCAGGATGCGCCAAGATCGGAGTCATTGGCAGCGCCGGTAGATACTAGCGATCCAGCCAGCGCGGCCTGGAGCTTCATCTCGCGCCGCGGGTCCCGGTCCGCTGCGACCGCGAGAGCGGCGAGCGCTTGCTCTACGCGCCTGCGGCACTCGTCCAGCAGCGACAGGTGCATCCATAACGGCACCGCGGCGGTCGTCAGCGCCACGCCGATAGACGCATCGCCATCTGGCGAAAATGCCCAATCGAGCGCCTTCCGCAGATTGTCGATCAGCCGATAATCGGCGGCCTGTTCGTCGCTCGGCCGCCGCTCGAATCTCGGTTTCGGCCCCTTCGAGCACATCTAGGCCATATTCGGCAAGGCGGCGCGCTACCCGGCCGTGCTCGCCGCTTTCGACGAGCTTTTCGAGGGCATAGGCCCGCGTCGTGTCGAGCAGGTGGTAGCGCGCTATGGTGCCCTCAAACCTCCGCGGCGACGAGCGATTTTGCGACCAGATTTGCGAGGCCGTCGGCGACCTCCGAGGGTGCGAGATCGGGACTCGCTGCGACCGCGCTGGCTGCCTCCAGCCCAAAGGCTCCGGCGAAGATCGCCAGCCGACGCAGGATAATGCATTCGGGCGCGGACAAGAGCTGATAGCTCCAGTCGAGTGTTGCTCGCAGAGTCTGTTGCCGCGGCAACGCCGTCCGCCTGCCACCGGTGAGAAGGTGGAAGCGATCGTCCAGGCGGGCGACGATCTCCTTCAAGCCGAATATCGCGACGCGCGCCGCCGCCAACTCTATCGCCAGCGGAATGCCGTCGAGCCGTCGGCAGATCGCCGCGATCAGGGCCGCGCTGCGCCGGTCCGACACGAACTGCGGCGCCGCCGCCTGCGCCCGCTCGACAAACAGCCGAACCGCGCCGTATTGCAAGGCGTCGTCTCTATCTTCGGTATCTCCTGCCTGCACCGCAAGCGGCGGCACCGGATGGATCCACTCCCCTTCTGCCTTGAGCGGCTCCCGGCTCGTGGCAATGACACCCGCCGCCGGGTTGGCGCGCAGCAACGCCTCAGCCATCCTGGCCGCGGCATCGATCACATGCTCGCAATTGTCGAGTACGAGCAGCAGCCTCTTCTCGCTCAACGCCTTGGCAACATTCTCCGTTGACACCGCGCTCGCGGGAAACTCCAGCCCGACCGCCCCGGCAACAGAGGTGGGAACGAGAGCAGGATCGGCAAGTGGTGCCAGCTCGGCCAGCCAGACCCCGTCGGCAAACTCCGACAGCAAGCGCCACGCCGCTGCCAGCGCGAGCCGCGTTTTGCCGATGCCGCCGGCGCCGGTCAGGGTTACGAGCCGATGCGCCCTTGCGAGGCTTACGATCTCGCCGAGACCGTCGTCTCGGCCGATCAGTTCGGAAACCGGCTCGGGCAAGTTTGTCGGCGGCGGGGCCGCTCCGGGCGCCGCGGGGGCCTTTGCTTGCCCCGGCGCGCTCGTCCGGGCCCCCTGGCACGATATGGAGGTCGCCGGCGAATTGGTAGCCGCGTCCGGCGACCGTGCGGACCAGATCGCGATCCGCCCCCAAAGCGCCGCGCAACCGCGAGAGCTGCTGTTGTAGGCTGTTCTCCTCCACGATCCGGTCGGGCCAGACGCGCGCCTTCAGTGCATCTTTGCTGACGACGGCTCCACGCGCTTCGATCAGCGCTGTCAGCACGTCGAAGGCGCGGCCGCCGAGCTTTATGGGCTGGCCGTCGGCGAGCAGCTCGCGGCGATGCGGCAACACCTCGAAATGTCCGAACGCGACGCCAGCCGGCGAATCGGAGGCGGGATTCATCAAATTCATGACTTGTGATTTTAGAGCCAGTTTAGGAGCTCCTCTTTGCCAAGTTATCGCCTTACCCCATCGACCAAAGAGTAATTCCGCGTGGCGGCTGCCCGCAATTAGCGGCTGGGTCAGCGCAGACTATACTTGAGTATAAACCGCATTCGTTTTTGGGAGGTGCTCCGCTGTCGGGTTTGGGCACACGCGCACCCTCAGCGCGGCCTTGTCGACAACCTCTCCCGGCGCCTCAAGTAGTGCTAGCAGCATATCGAAAGGATGGTCGCGGAGCTTGACGGGCTGGCCGTCAGCGGCGGCTCGAAGCCATGCGGCAACAACCGGAAACGCCCGAACGCGATGCCCGCGGGTGTTTCGGAGGCGGGGTCCATCGCCCGCATATAGCAAGCAGCCTCAAGGAAGTCAGGTTTTGTCAGGGAAGCACCGGCGCGGCGCGTGCCGGTGGCGCGTGTGTCGGAATTTGTCAGATCTATTCACCCGCCGCCCAAAGACTTGTCAGGGGCGGCCGCCTAGGTTTGCGGCCATGACCGATCTCGACAGCGCTTCCGCCTTGCAAGGCGACGATGGCGAAATCCGCCGCAAGCGGCTCCTGTTCCGCTGCTGGTATCGGGGCACGCAGGAAATCGACCTGATTTTCGGTAGGTTCGCCGAGACTTCTCTCACTGGCCTCAGTATCGCCCAGTTGGACCGGCTCGAAGCCTTGCTCGATTGCACCGATGCTGAGTTGTTCGATTGGGTCACCGGCCGCTGCACGCCGCCCACCGCGTATGAACATGACGTGATGCGCCTGCTGCGCTCATCGCACGACCACCAGAAGAAAGGATGACTATGGCACGCCCGCTGTCGCCGTTCATGTTTCCGATCTGGTACCGCTTCCAGATCAACTCGGCGCTTTCGATCCTGCATCGGTTCACCGGCTTGCGCTGGTGGTTGGTTCGATCCTGCTCGCCTGGTGGCTCGTCGCCGTGGCGGCGGGCGGCGAATTGTTCGCGGCGACGCACACCTTTTTCGCCTCGCCGATCGGGGTGGTGCTGTTGTTCGGCTGGTCGGTCGCCTTCTTTTTCCATTTGTGCAACGGCATCCGGCACCTCGCATGGGATGCCGGCTACGGCTTCGAGATCCGCGATGCCCACCGCAATGGCTATGCCGCGCACGCGCCGCGACCGTCGTGCTGACTGTGCTCGCCTGGCTCTACGTATTGCTGGCTTAGGGAGGTGACAATGACAGACACTCGGTCCTCGTCGAGTGCAACGGCGCTGCGTGACGGCAATGTGCTGCGGCGCGTGCGGCATCTCGGCAGCGCACGTGACGGGCTGCGCGAATGGCAGTTGCAGCGCAAGACCGCGCTCGCGCTGATCCCTTTGGGGCTCTACTTCGTGGCGTCCATGCTGCGGTTGGCCGTTTCGGACCAATTGACCGCTGCTCAGTGGCTGCGCTCTCCCGTGCCGGCGCTGCTTACCATCCTCTTCCTGATCGCCCTCTTCATGCATGCAGTTGTCGGATTGCGCTCGGTCCTGGCGGACTATGTGCACACGCGCGCCCGACTGGTTGGCGCCGAGCTGCTGGTGCGGAGCGCAGCAATACTACTCGCGGTGCCAGTGTGCTCGCCGTGCTCAAACTCTTTCTCGCCCACTAGGAGGCCGAACGATGCCCAATAGCTACGACATAATCGACCATTCATTCGACGTCGTTGTTCTTGGCGCCGGTGGCGCCGGATTGCGCGCGACACTGGGAATGGTTGCGGCCGGGCTCAATACCGCCTGCGTCACCAAGGTGTTCCCGACGCGCAGCCACACCGTCGCCGCGCAGGGCGGCATCAGCGCCGCACTCGGCAACATGGAAAAGGATGATTGGCGCTGGCACATGTTCGACACCGTCAGGGGCTCCGACTGGCTCGGCGACCAGGACGCGATCGAATACATGTGCCGCGAGGCGATCCCCGCGGTCATCGAGCTCGAACATCTCGGCGTGCCGTTCAGCCGCACCGAAGCCGGCACGATCTACCAGCGCCGCTTTGGCGGGCACACCACCGAATACGCCAAGGGCGACATGGCCTATCGCGCCTGCGCCGCGGCGGACCGCACTGGCCATGCGATCCTGCACACGCTCTATCAGCAATGCCTGAAGCACCAGGCGCGGTTCTTTGTCGAGTATTTCGCCATTGACCTGTTGATGGACGAGGACGGCGCCTGCCACGGCCTGCTCGCCTGGTGTCTGGAAGACGGCTCGATCCACCGCTTCCGCGCCAACATGACCGTCATCGCGACCGGCGGCTGCGGACGGGTCTATCAATCCTGCACCTCCGCCCACACCTGCACCGGCGACGGCAATGCGATGGTCCTCCGCGCCGGCCTGCCATTGCAGGACATGGAATTCATCCAGTTCCACCCGACCGGAATCTACGGCGCCGGCTGCCTGATCACCGAGGGCGCGCGCGGCGAGGGCGGCTATCTGACCAACAGCGAGGGCGAGCGGTTCATGCCCAAATATGCGCCGCACGAGAAGGACCTCTCCTCGCGCGACGTGGTCAGCCGGGCCGAGGCGATCGAGATCCGCGAGGGGCGCGGCGTCGGCGAGAAGAAGGATCACATCTATCTGCATCTCGAGCACCTGCCGGCGGAGGTCCTCGACGAGCGCCTGCCGGGCATCCTCCAGACGGCGCGCATATTCGCCGGCGTCGACGCGCACAAGGAGCCGATCCCGGTCATCCCGACCGTCCATTACGTGATGGGCGGCATCCCGACCACGATCAAGGCGGAGGTCGTCTGCTCCGACCAAGGACGACCCCGATGCATGTCGTCCCGGGTCTGATGGCGATCGGCGAGGCGGCGTGCGTCTCGGTACATGGCGCCAACCGGCTCGGCACCAACAGCCTGCTCGACCTGATCGTCTTCGGGCGGGCGGCGGCATTGCGCGCCGCCGAGATCGTGAAGCCGGGATCGCGCGTGCCGGAGACCAACGGCCATTCGGAAGAGCGCGCGATGCAGCGCTTCGACCGGATCCGTCACAGCAAGGGCGGCAACAAACCCGGCGAAATCCGCCCGCAGATGCAGGAGGTGATGCAGTCCGGCTTCGCCGTGTTCCGCCGCGGTGACACCCTGCAGAAGGGGCTGACAAATCTGGAGGCGCTGCGCGATCCGCTGGAGCAGGTGACGGTCGACGACGACTCGCTGCTGTGGAACGTCGCGCTCGTCTCTGCTCTGGAGCTCGCCAATCTTGCCGATCAGGCGGTCGTGATCGCCCACTCCGCCCTCGCGCGCACCGAATCGCGCGGTGCGCATGCGCGCGAGGATTACCAGAAGCGCGACGACGAGAACTGGCTGAAGCACACCTGCGCGTGGAAGGACGAGGACTGGAACGTCCGCTTCGCCTACCGCCCGGTGCATCTCCATGCGCTTTCCAACGAAGCGCCGAGCTTCCCTCCCGCCGAGCGCACCCACTAGAGAGCGGGATGTCATCGATGTCTGAGTTTACCCTTCCCGCCAATTCGAAAGTCGGCGAAGGCAAGCACTGGCCGCTGCCCAAACCGGCGGAGCAGGTCAAGAATTTCCGGATCTATCGCTGGGATCCGGCGAAGAATGCCACCCCGCAACTGGACATGTTCGAAATCGATCGCGATCACTGCGGGCCGATGGTTCTGGACGCATTGGTCAAGATCAATGATCAGATCGACCCGACGCTGTCGTTCCGGCGATCGTGCCGCGAGGGCGTGTGCGGTTCCTGTGCGATGAATATCGACGGCAAGAACACGGCTCGCCTGCCTGACCCCGATCGACGACCTGAAAATGGGACGAGCCGGATCACGCCGCTGCCGCATATGCAGGTGCTGAAGGATCTGATCCCCGACCTCAGCGGATTGTACGCGCAGTACGAACTGATCGAGCCTTGGCTGCAAAACGACCAACCGCCGCCGGACCGCGAGCGCCGCCAGTCGCCCGAGGAGCGCGCGAAACTCGACGGCTCGTGGGAGTGCATCCTGTGCTTCTGCTGCTCGACCTCCTGCCCGAGCTATTGGTGGAACCAGGACCGATATCTCGGCCCGTCGATCCTATTGCAATCCTACCGCTGGCTCGCCGACAGCCGCGATCAGCGCACCGGCGAGCGCCTCGATCGGCTCGAGGACCCGTTCCGCCTCTATCGCTGCCATACGATCATGAACTGCACCAGCGCCTGCCCGAAGGGCCTCAACCCGGCGCGTGCGATCGCCAACACCAAACGAATGAAGTCGGAGCGCGGGTGAAAAAACGCCGGCATCATTCCGCCCTGAGAGTGACCGAGATGGACTTTTTTAAAAGTAAAAAGGCCTTCGACGCACTCCGTGCCGAAGACGCTACCGCGTCTTGGCCAATCTGAAGCGGCGTTCGGCATTTTTCCCGCACGCCTTAGAACCGCGTCCGCGGCGAGGTAATGGCCGGAATGGGGGCGAAAAGAGCTGTTCTCACTGCAATGGCTGAGTGGCCGAGGAGGGTCCGGCGGAGCCGCGCGCATGGTACGCTTGTAATCTCGGCACATCCGCGGTCTCGGACGCCGGCCGCCGTAATGCAAGAGCTACGACAACCTTCCACCAAAAGCCAAAAAACCCCGCCGGGCGCGCAGCCGAGCGGGGTTGTTGCGATGATCAGTTGACTGTTTCTAACGCCTCGACCCTCCGGACCGGCAGATCTGGAGGGTCAAGGCGTCAGGCTGCTAGTGTTTCGGCAGCGATAACATCCGTCATTGTGCGATGATCACGAAAGGCCCAGCTGTGGCCGACCGGCACATCGCGGCTGCGGTGGCGGCTTCGACCTTGCGCCAGGCGCCGTGGGCCGGGAACCCGATCACCGTGTCGCGAACACGGGCACAGATGCCGCAACTCTTGCAAGTGGCATCCGAGTAGGTCGCCGGACAGACCGCAATCCGCCTGCCGGTCGGTGTGTGCCGTGGCAATGACGTCGTGCGGTCACGGCAGTCGCCAATCGTTTCAGCCCATAGGTCCTTTTGCCGTTTGAACCGGTGGCGAATTGCACGGCGGCCAAGCGACCGGTCCGAAGTGCCGCGATTTTGGCGCAGAACTCGACCACGAGCTGCCGGCGGTGCCGTGAGACACGCGGTCCCAGCGCACCGCCAGAGCGCCGGCTTTGGCGTAGCAGCCGTTCTCGTAGAGCGCACAGCCCGGCCAGCATGATTCCCGCTCGGTGATCGCGACGGGAATGGGCCCGGTCTTCGCGTTGTGCGATACGGGGATAAAATGGACTTTCATTAAACAAAGCTCCATCGGGACGAAATGTCCCGACGGCTCGGCCCCGGCATGCTGCTGCACGTCGAGGTCGAGGAGGCCGGTCAGATGCCGAGGTCAAAACCTTCCGCTGCAATCGCATCAGTGAGACCGCGGGAATAGCGGTGGTCGACGCAGAGCGCGCCACCCAGCCATTGCCAGGGCTCGGTGGCGATATTGGCGTCGAGGCATTTGCTGGCAGCTGCGGTGAGCGGCACGATTGCGATGATCGAGCCATGATCGGCGACGAGGAAATCGCTCATGTCGGTTTCTCCATTGGAGCGGGGGTGCTCCGACGCCCCGACCCCCGCCAGCTGCTGCCAACGGGGGTGAGAGACTATTTCCTGAGGTTTGGGGAATGCCGTGGATCGAGCCGGTGCTTGACGATCTCGGCGATCTTCCAGGCGGCGATATCGAGCTCGCCGGCGATCTCGGCCCAGATCATTGGGATATGCCGATCCGTCCAGACGGACGAGACCTCGATCGCAATCGCTCGATAGGCGCTGGCTGCGGCATTGAGGATGTCGGCCACCTTGTCGGCAGTATCGACACCGAGGTTGAGCTCAGCGTCCACGCCGTCTCTCCTCGATCAGGACGAGACAGGCTTCGAGCTGCAACCATTCCTCGGGCTTATTGAGCCAGGGATGCAATGACAGGGCGGCGGCCTGGGCCTTTAGCACCGAGAGATTGGCGCTGACGACCAGGGTCCGCGCTTGGGCAGGATTCAGCTCGCGGCGCGTGTGTCGACGCACCGCATCGAGTTTGAAGATGTTCATGGCACGTTCCTTCGAGACGAAATGCCTCGACGCCTCAACCCCGGCCGACTTCTGTCAGCTGGGGTGAGGCTTGGGTTAGGCGGCGAGTTTCAGCACTTCGCCGGCGGCGCGTTCGATCTCGATCCGCTTGTCATTGTTGTTGAGCGAACGAGCATATGCCGTGGCGGCTGACGTGACGTCCCACAGGGTTTCGATCGGCCGACCCTCTTCGGTCTGATGGATGGCGTTGAGAGCTGGGACCATGCTTTTGCCAAAGCGGGTAGCGAGGAACGTATCGAGCTCATCGCCCAGGCGTTTCTCCCGGGCATGCTCGATCGCCTCGATCACCGGGTTGGCGCTCGCCTGGCTGTATTCGTCGAGGATGGGTGTGACCTCTTCGAGCCACCGGTCGGGCGCACCCTTGGTATGGCGGATGCGCACTTCGGTGTATTGGTCTGCACCCCAGACGATCCGGTTGCAGCAGACGTAATCGAAGAGAAAGAAGCCGGCGCTGAGCGTGGTTTTGCCCACTTCGGAGTTCCACACAAAGAAGCCCCGGGCGAACGAGCCGAACTTGCCGGCCCGCCGGTTGGGGATCTCGATGCGGTTGTCCTCGTCTGCCAGGAACACGAACATGTCGCGATCGCTCGCAAACAACGTCGTGTTGGCCTGGGTGACCGTCACGTTGGTGCCGAACTCGCCCGGAACCCGCCATTGGCCAGTGACGCCGTCGCCAAAACGAGAGACGAGCGCATCAACCACATCGGCGTCATAGACGCGGCCGTAGTTGGGGCCATTGACGGAGCGCAGCTCGTTGATCTCGTCGTCCCGGGTGAGCAGGACGCCGATATCTTCGATACTGCGGGTGAAGCGCAGATTGTAATTCAAGCAATCCGCAATCACCGGGGCGGGCATTCTGGTCTCGCGGAAATAGCTGGCCGGCGAGTTGCCGGGGCTGGCGAAACTGCACAATTGCCCAAACGACCAATGCGTCGCTGCCGCGGGGACGCCGTTCGGTCCGAGGATCTGCAGGGCGTGCGCGCTCTCTCCCGAAGGCTGGAGCTGCAAATTGCGGCTGCTGATGACCTGGGTTGCCGAGTTGTCCCGGATGCGGCTTTTAAAGGCCTGCATGTCGATGAGGCTGGTAAAGCGCTCGTCGGCGGGACGGCTGATCCACTGTTGCGACGCTTGGGTCAGAGTGGTGGTCATTGTGATCTCCTTTCAGATCAGGAGGGGCGGGGTGCCCTTCCTGACGCCTCATCCCCGACACGCTTCTGCTCGTGAGGGTGAGAGGCCGTGCTGGTGGGAGCATGCGTAGGGATTAAGCTCGGCCCTGAGGCCTGAGCCCCTCTCGCGTGACAGATCTCCGACAGAGGTCGTGCCAGGGCTGCGGGTCTGTTCCTGCTCGATCCGCGGCACGATCGCGATGGCCTGACGGCGCCGCTGCCACGAGCCCCCTCAGCGGCTGCCGAAGGGGCGTCGGCGGTTAGTCGCCGTCGGTGAATTTGGCGGGGATTCCGAGCAGCGGGCCGGCCTCAATCTCGTTGCGGTAAAGGAACGAGGCGAAGCTGATCCCGATCGGATCGCCGGCGGCAATCACCACATATTGCGCCAGGTCGAAATCGTAACCGGCGGGGATCAGTTTCGCTTGGGTGATGGTCGTCGCCCGCGCGTTGTCGCGGTCCATCTCCTGGCGCCGGATCCCGGCAGAGGCTCTTGGTATTGCCGCTTTCACGCTCGCGGATCTCGCGACAAGCGTCGACGACCTGCAAGACAATGCTCCTGGGGTTGCCGGCACCGGGATGCGGCTTTTACTGGAACGCGGAGGAAACGTCCTCCGGATGACTGTGCGTTATAAGGGAACGATTTTGGCTAGTTCAAGGATATGCACACGCATATTTTGACGATGATTAAACTATATTGGACAAACGGCCTTGCAGGTAGAGGAGCAGAGTATCCACATCACACTTCTTCCCTTTTGAGAGATTACATTGGGCATGAAGAATTTGGATATTGCCGAGTTCGTTCCCACCTCCTAAGGACCACGGGACGACATGATCTACGTGGTGAGCACGCTCATTTAAAGACGGCAGCTCATTGCCACAGTGCGGGCACTTCCAGGCCTGGCGCTGGGCGATATATCGGACAACCTCCGCTGGCCATAATGAATGTCGTCCGATTGGATCAAGTTGGCGAACAAGAGTTATGAGGTCGTTTAATAATGTCGCATTCTCAATAGTGATTGCCCGATGTTGGTGTGTCAACTTAACGTCGATTAGAGCTAATCGCTGTGATCGCGGCGCAGTAGACTTATCCGTCATTGGCCACCCGCTGGCTTATGACGTTGCCAATACGTGTCCGCTTCGATCGCGCAGCGGTGAGGAGCCGACGGATCTCCGAACGTCGAGCCATGTCGAATTGCGCCTCGATCGCCTTTTCGAGAAGATCGATGTAGGTGTCCAGATCACGATGCAACAAAGCGAGCGCCTGGGCAGTTTGACTCTTCGCCTCGCGACCGCGCGCCGTAAGTTCACTGAGCTTCTTCTCGAAAGCCGAGGCGAATTGATCGACAGCCCTCTCCACATTTAGCAGTCGCAGTTCAAAATCCCGTAACTGGCTCTGCGTCTCGGCGAGCAAGGCTCCGCAGTCCTTGATCTCTATGGCCCGATCGCCCTTTCTGAGGCCGAGTACGCGGCCAGTCTCGTCAAACAAGCTCATCGCATCAATCGTCCACAGCTCGGTCGTCCGGCGCGCCCATATGACCGCCGAGCGCGCATCATCCCACAACCAGGCGTTTTGTTCAATATATCGAGGTGCACATTTTGAACATGTAACTTCGCTTCTCGCATGGATTTGCGAGATGTGTTCGCCGCCAACTTGCGCCGTCGGCGCCACGAGAAGGGGCTCTCGCAGGATGACCTCGCCTATGAGGCCGAAGTAAGCCGGAGTTATTTGAGCCAGCTGGAGAAGGGAGCCGTCTACGCCAGCCTTAAGATCATCGGAAAGTTGGCCGAGGCCCTCGGGGTTGAGCCGGCCGAACTGCTCAGGCGCGGGGAACGGAGAAGCGGTGAGCCGTAGAGGCCCTGATCGCCGCTGATCGGGAGAAGCTATTGACGTGGGTGTCGCAAGAACCGGACAATCGGCCGCCGGCTCAGAAGCGATGAAGTTTTGCAAGGGGAGGGACTAAAACATGCCGAACGGCTCTCGGGCGCCCCGGATTATTGTGCTCGCATTGAGTGCGGTTCTCGCCGCCGGCGCGTCGGCCTTCGCCGGCAGTGCATGCGACCAGCTACTGGCCCGGCTTGGCAATCAGGTCGTGAATGCCGCCGATACGACATGCTTTGAGAGCTCTGACCTTACCACCGCCAATCCCAACACGACGCCGGCCGACAATTCGCTGGCGGGCCTTCCCGCATTCGCGTTTACCCCGCAGACTGATCGCTCCGTGATATCGCCCAGCCCGCCCAACCGCACGCCGATCACCAAGAAGGTGCCGGGGCTGCAGTTTGATGCCCGCATCGCCAATGATCCCGCCGGCGAGGCGCGAATCCTGATCCGCCTGCCAGACCAATAGAACGGAAAACTCGTCGTCGCCGGCTCTTCCGGGACCCGCAGCGAGTTCAACGGCGACTTCGCCTGGAGCGATTACGTGGTGCAAAAGGGCTACGCCTACGTCTCTCAAAACAAGGGAATCCTCAATTTTCGTGTAGCCTCGTTCAACAGTGCGACCCCGCCAGACGCGCTGTCTTGCCGCCTCAACCCGGCCTCGACGATCTGGGTCGATTTTTACGCCAACGATCCGGCGACGCCGTTTACCCGATGGACCCCCTTTATGATCGAGGCGACGCGCATCGGAGCCAACGCGATTTCGGCTTATTACGGCAGCCGCCCACGCCGTACTTACGCCGTCGGAACGTCAAATGGCGGCTATCAAGTGCGGCGAGCACTCGAGGCCGCGCCACAGCTCTACGATGGCGGCATCGACTGGGAAGGCACCTATGTCGATCCGGTGGCGTCGAACATTCTGAGCGGACTGCCGCCGGCAATTCTCAATTTTGCCGACTACGCCGCGTCCGGGTTCAGCCCCGGTAGCACGGCGGCAAAAAACATTGTCCTGACCGGCTATCCGCCTGATCTGGTTTCAGGGACGACTTCGCTTTGGGGGCTTTACTCGACCAGCTTTTGGGAGGTCACCCAGTGTCAATGGCAAAAGCGTCTCGATCCAACCTACGACACTTATGGATCAGGCACCGGAACCTATAGTTATGTCGACCGATTGTCGGCCTCCGATGTCGGCGCGGACATCGCCGCAATTACGACGACCGGCAACATCGGAAAGCCGCTAATCACCCTCGCCGGAACAATGGACTCGTTGCTACCAATCAATCTTCACGCCCGGGCCTATGCGCGCGCCGTGGCCGCGGCCGTTTCCGCCCAGGATAACAAGGGCAGTTACCAACAGCCTCCGGCGTATCGGCTTTACGAGGTGCAAAACGGCAATCACATCGAGACCTACAAGGATACTTTCCCGCAACTCGAGCTGATACAGCCGAACGCGCAAGACGCCTTCGACCTGATGGTAAAATATGTCGAGCAAGGTGCCGAGCTTCCGCCGGACCAGTGCATCCCCCGCGGCGGCGCAATCAACTCATCGCCGGCCCAACCAGGCCACTGCAGCAGTCTCTTCGTACCGTAGACCACGGACTCCGCTCGTTGAGGGCGGCCACCCGTCACCCGCCGATCACGTATTTTCCGTCTCTGCGGGCGACCCGGTTGCTCTTGGTCAGCGCCGTGAGGGCATTCGACACCGATTTTTCGACGGATTTGTTCCCCTTGAGACCCATTCGATCAAAGATTTCGCCGCGGGTGAGACCGTTCGGCCGTTCCCCGATCACTTGTACCAGGGCTTCGCGTCTGGTTCCCGCCTGCGGACGAGGGCGGGGCTTCGAGGATTGCGTGATCGACGCTCCGCTTCGTCCTGCCCCACGGGGCTGTCGAGTAGGTGTTGCCGCTTTGCCGGTTTTCACGGCTTCATAGGCATCGACCGCCGCAAGCTCGTGATTGATCTCGTTCAGCTTGTTTTCCAGTTCCCGTTGCTGATCGAGGATCTCTTCGCGTTCGCGCCCCAGACGCTCCCGCTCCCGCTGCATGACATCGGCAAACCTCATATCGTCCATCCGACAGGCTCCCGGCGACGTTTCACATGCAGCAGTATCGGCACGGTAAGAGCAAAGTACAATCCACTGCCGCTATTTGGCATCGTTTACCCTCGCATCTGCGGATAGAGCATGCTGAAAGAGTCGGCCCGGGTCGTTAGTGATGGAAGTCCGACGTTGGAGTCCGGTTTAAATCATGTGAGCCATGGCACAAACGCTCGCTTTCCCATTGGATGAGTTGGTGCTGGCCTACGCGACGACAATCCACAAGAGCCAGGGCTCGGAGTACCCGGCGGTGGTCATCCCGCTGACGACCCAGCACTACCCGATGCTGCAGCGCAACCTGGTCTATACCGGTGTGACCCGCGGCAAGCGCTTGGTCGTCCTGGTCGGACAGCGAAAGGCATTGGCGATCGCCGTTAAGAAAGCGCGGTCGCGTCGGCGTTGGTCGAAGCTGCGGGAATGGCTAAATGACAGCAGTGCGGCAAGCGGAAGCGGGTCGAGGTTTGACTGACATTTATATCGATGGCGACGCTTGCCCGGTACGGGAGGAGATCTACCGCGTGGCGGCGCGGCTAAAAATCAATGTTTTCGTCGTCGCCAACGGCTCACGGCCGATCCGGCCGCCAGGCGTCTCTAATGTGAGAATGGTTATGGTGGGGGACACCGCCGACGCAGCTGATGATTGGATTGCGGAGCACATCACCGCCGCCGATGTATGCGTCACGTCGGATCTCCCGCTCGCATCACGCTGCCTCAAAATCGGCGCGCGGGTCGTCTCCCCGACTGGAAAAAATTGGACACACGCGAATATCGGTAATGCGCTCGCCGGTCGCGAGATCGCCCGTCACCTCCGCGAGCTGGGGACAGAATACCCGCGGACCCGCCCCCTTGACCAAAAGGGACAGGTCCCGGTTCCTCGGCGCGCTCGATACGGCGCTGCAGGCTGCATTGCGAGAGGCAGCCCATCGCTAACTCTCAGGCAGCTGCGGAGAAGGAGGCCTAGCCCGGATAACGCGGGACGCCGCGGCGCAGCAATCGCCGTAGGATTTGCGCATTACACGTTCAGTCGCAGCATTTGTCCTACCGGGTAGCGAGTACCGGACGCGGCGCCGGGCGGGACGATGCGGTCGATTTCCGTAAGATCCTCGGCCGTGAGCACAATGTCCGCCGCGCGCACATTCTCCTCGATGTGCTTGCGCGACTTGGCACCGGGTATCGTGCGGCCCGCGGATCGCCCCCGGGGGCCCACAGCGCCTCCCCCAGGCGCGCCGCTTCGTCGCTCGTGAGGGCACTGCGCGCCGCGCGCGGGTCCCCTCCGTGGACTCCGGGGACGACCGCTACTCAACCATTGGTGTGGGTAGCCATTGGACGCTGATTCTGAGTTGTGCTTCGGCCTGATTGACAGCTGGGGCACGGGGGAGCGGAGACCCGCACGCCTGAAGGGGTGGATCTCGCAGCCGGGACTTTCAGTCCGCCGAAGCCCTGTTCTCGTCGGCGGGAGCGTTCACCGCGGCGGCAGCGGGCTCCTCCTCGGAAGGCGGGGAGATCGGCAGCCGCCGCCTCGACATCAGCGAACTCGCCGCGCTCAGGCTCGCGATCGTCATCGGGTCCGGCATCGTCGCCGCCGCCCTGCATCGTGTTACCGCCGGCGGCGATACCCGGCGGCAGCCACGCCCCGGCGGCGTCCAGCACCACTTGGTCGAGACCGATGCAGGCCGTGTCGGCTTCGGGATCGAAGGCCTTTTCCAGCGCCGCGGCGAGGGTGGCCTTCTTGTCGTCGGCGTGGTCACGCACCCAGCGCGGCCCAAGGATGCCCTCGGCAATTGCGAGTCCATGCGCCTTCTTGACCCGACCCCAGTAATTGGCGGCGGTCGGCCGCCAGAAATCGGCGAACGGGATGGCGAGCCGCCGGATGGCGCTTTCGATCACCGGATCGGCATGGTCCCCGACCGCGAGCTGCGTATTGAGGACGGCCGCAATGCACCAGGCGAAGAGGTTCTGCTTGGCCTCAGCCGGTAATGCCGCGAGCGCCTCGAAGTCTTGCGTCCCCGGCATAGAGAGCCAATCGAGGTCGAGCGCCTTTTCGTGCGCTTCGAGCAACCGATCGGCCGCAGTACCGGTAAGATCGTTCAGCGAAGATTGAGGGCGGGTCTCGATGGCCGCAGATCGAGCGGGCGGGAGCGATAGCCACGATCGCGCGGTTGGTGCACAGCGAATAAAGTGCCAGATCGAACGCCACGCCGAAATCGCCGGCGAGATGCGCCTTCGCAATCTGCAGCCGGTGCGCCTTTAGATCGTCGACGAGTACCTGGCTGAAGCCGCATTCCTCGCGCACCTGCTGCTCGCCGGTGAGCGGGCGAGGGAAGGGGCCGGCGCTATCGGCGCCAGACACGAACGCGGCGTCGCCGTCCTCCGCCGTCTTCGTGGCATCATAGCCGGCGTGGGCAGGCCTTGCCGCGCGCTCAACGAGGCCCTCGTAGAGCCGAAAATCGCCGTCATCGCCGATCGTGACGATAACCCCGGCGCGGGCGCGGTCTTCTTGCGTATAGACGGCCTCGGCTTCGGTCGTCTGGGTCAGCTCGTCATGGCGATTTTGAAGGTCCTCCGCTTCGCTGGTCAGCCCATCGGTCCAGGCATCCTCGGGGAGCGCTTCGAGCTGCGCCAGTCGGTCTTCGATTTCCTGGAGCTCGGCGGCGACCGCCGGTGGAAACTCGGCCGGCCGCGGCCGCAGCCGCGCGTACTCTGCGGTGAAGCCGTAGTCGGGATCGAGCATGGCCTTGGCCCACGCCCAGCGGGATCGCAACTCTTCGGCCTTCGCTTCGAGCTTTGCGAAGGCGAGGCGGCGGACGAGTGCGGCGTCAGCCAGGAAGCCGTCGTCGTCGCCGCTGAAGAGGTCGCGTGTGACCGCGCCGCCGGCAGCCTCATAGGCGGCGACGCCGACAAACGCGCCGAGACGCGAGTCGAGCGGGATGGCGCCCTTCGGTCAAGAGCCGCCGCACCGTATGGGGCTGGATGTAAGGCTGATCCTTGACCTGACGCCATACGGCGAGCTGGCCCGTGTGGTCGGCGCCGAGCGTGAAGGCGGTCATGACCTCGAGCGAGAGCTTCCCGGCCCGGAATTCATCGAGCAGCTCGGGCACCACGTTTGCCGAGCTTGAGGCGTTGCTTGACGTGCCGTTCGCTGACGCCGAAGCGGGTGGCGACCTCGTCGATCGGCGCACCGGTGTCGATCAGCGCTGCCATCGCGGCGAATTCGTCCGCCGGGTGCATCGCAGCGCGGATGGTGTTTTCCATCAGCGAAGTTTCGAGCGCCGCGTCGGACTGTTCGATCAGGCACGGCACCTTGAAATCGGCCGGGATCATGGCCTCGGCGGCGAGTTCCTGCAGGGCCTTCAAGCGCCGGCCGCCGGCCGTGACGGCATGAAGGCCGTGCCCCTCGGGTGAGGGGCAGACGACCAGGTTCTGCTTAAGCCCGCGGGTCTTGATGCTCGCTTTCAGCTCCGCATCTTCGGCCGCCGAAGGCCGCGTCTTGCGAGCATTGGCCGGAGACAGGATAAGCCGGTCGAGGGCGATCTTTCGGACAGCAAATGCCGGTTCCATGGTGAAACTCCGCGACGGGCGGACGAGAGCCTTTCTCTCCCTAAAATCCGTCGCCGAGCCGTCCTCGGTCCTCTCCCTCTCTCCCGGCCCGTAAGGTCCCGTGCGCCTGACTGCAGGTGTACCGAAGGCGTGATTGCCAGCGGCCCTGCGAGGGATCGTTACTGGATGGCCGGGCCGCAACGTCGCCCGGGGCCTCTTCTAAAAACAATGTATTATCGGCGAGTAGAGCGCGGCGCGCAGGGCACGCGCGGAATTTGATTAGAGTTTCGCCGCCGTGGGATGCGGCACCGGGCGGTGCACCTCGACCGCCGGCTTGTCCTCTCGCAGCCCTTCATAGACGACCTGGCGCAGCAGATTGTCTTCCGTCCAGGTGAGAAATTTGACCTCGGCGACGAGCTCCGGCCGCACCCCATGCACGCGGCTGAGAACCAGCGGCAATCCGAAACGGGTCGACCGCGGCGGCGGCACGTCGAGCGGCATCTTGTTGATCGCCAGCGGTTGCAGCCGATGCCACAGCCGGGCGAGTTCGGCCTGGTTGATGCCTGTGCCGACGCGGCCGGCGTAAATCAGCTTTCCGTCGAGATCGTAATAGCCGAGCAACAAGGCGCCGAGAAACGGGCGCGAGCCTTCGGGATCGGTCCAGCCGATCACGACGAATTCCTCGCGGTTGAGGCATTTGACCTTGAGCCACAATCCGCGATTGCCGGGTGCATACGGCGCATCGATGCGTTTCGAGACGATCCCTTCGACCGACAGAGCGCAGGCTTTCTCATAAAAAGCCGGGCCCAGCCCGATCTGGTGATCGCTGTACTGCAGCGGCGATCCAACTGATGACAGCAAGCCGGCGAGACGTTCCTTGCGCTCGAGCAGCGGCCGCGCGGTGAGATCCTCGCCGTCGAGATGGAGCAGATCGAAACAGATAGAAGACGAGGCCGGCGGCGTTGCCGGCGTCCGACGCGATCTGGATCATGCTGAACGAGGTGGTGCCGTCGGGACGCACGCCACACAGTTCGCCGTCGAGATAGGCCTGGCGGGCGGGGAGAGATGATACCGCCGCCGCGATCTGCGGATATTTACTGGTCCAGTTGAGCCCGTTGCGGGTCAGGAGCCGCACCTCGCCATGGTCGAGGCGGGCGTGCATACGAAAGCCGTCGAACTTGATTTCGTGCAGCCATTCCTCGCCTTGCGGCGCGGCGTCGACCAGCCTGGTGAGCTGCGGCCGAACCCATTGCGGCAGCTCGGCGGCGGTATGACCATGTGGTGCCGATCGCGCCATAATGGGATGAAGACCTGGCTTTGAACTCCGTTTGAACGGAAGAACAATCGTGCGGATCGCGACCCTTTAACGTCAACGGCATCAACGGTCGGCTCGCCAATCTGCTGGCGTGGCTGAATGAGACCGCGGCGGATATCGTCTGCCTTCAGGAGTTCAAAGCGCCCGACGAGAAATTTCCGGCAGCCGCCATCCGCTCCGCCGGATACGGTGCGGTCTGGCATGGCGAGAAAAGCTGGAACGGCGTCGCCATTCTCGCGCGCGGCGTCGAACCGGCCGCGATCCGCCGCGGTCTGCCCGGCGGTCCCGGCGATACCCACAGCCGCTACATCGAAGCGGCGGTCAAGGACGTGATCGTCGGCGGTGATGTACGGAGGTTTGTGTCAGGGCAGTGGGAGGGGGTACTCGGCGGATTGCTGAGGTCCGCAACAAGGAGTACCCCCAATGCCACAAGCTGTGACGATCACGAGTTTACCGAGGGCGTTTGAGTTGGTGAAGGGCATGCAAGGACAGGGTCTGGAGTGGGGCGAGGGCTATCGTGGTCTCGGCCGCGGCGCGATCGCGCTCATCCTGCAGGCTCAGATGAGGCAGGCCGTCGATGACCATCTCGATCGGATGGCCGGGCTCGACGCCGCCGACCGGCGCAACGGCTGCTACCGGCGGCATCTGTTGACCGAGCTCGGCGACATCGAACTGGCGGTGCCACGCACCCGGCGCTTTGCGCCGATCGCGGTGCTGCGCGCCTATGCGCGGCGCGCCGAACAGCTCGATCGTATGATCTTGGCCTGTTTTGTTCTCGGGCTGTCGGTACGCAAGGTGAGCGAGGCGCTGCTGCCGGTCCTCGGGCGGCCGATCAGCCCGGCAACAGTGAGCACCGTTGCCAAGCAACTCGACAGCGTGGTGGCCGCCTTTCATGCCCGGCCGCTCAAGCAGCGCTACCGGGTCTTGATGCTCGACGGCGTCGTGCTGGCGCGCAAGACCGGCCCCACGGGTCATGCCCAGTGGGCTGAATGAAGGCCCACGGCGCGATCCGGCGGCCGGTGCTGGTCGCCCTCGGCCTGCGTCCCGACGGCAAGAAGGAGATCATCGACTTCCGCCTGGCACAGAGTGAGAGCGCCGCCGAGTGGGAGCGCTTTCTCGGCGACCTGATCCGCCGCGGCGTCACCGGCGACACGCTCGAGATGATCTGCGTTGATGGTGGTTCAGGTCTGCTCGCCGCGCTGCCGACTGCCTTTCCTGGTAGACCAGTGCAGCGCTGCTGGGCCCACAAGATGCGAAATGTGCTGGCCAAAGTGCGCCGCACCGATCAGCCCGACGTCAAGGCCGACCTGCAAGCCGTCATGAATGCCCCAACCCTGCCCCAGGCGCGCTCGGCGGCACGCCGTTTCGTCGACCATTGGGAAGCGGCCTACCCAAAGGCCGTCCGTTGCCTGCGCGACGATCTCGACGAGCTGTTGACCTGCTGGCGCTACAAGTCGCTGATTGAACGCAAAAAAGTCAGGACCACAAATGCGATCGAACGCCGTTTCCGCGAAGTTCGCCGGCGAACCAGGCCAATGGGCGTCTTCTCCGACCGAACCTCGATGGATCGCATCCTCTTCGCCGTGTTCAACCACGAAAACCAAAACCAAGACGTCAGCACCCCTCTCCTGCTGACACAAACCTTTTGACGTCACCACGACAGCTGACGCTATCTGCCGAATGGTAACCCCGCGCCGGGTCCCAAGTTCGAGTACAAGCTGCGCTGGTTCGAGTGATTCTCGAAAGATGCCGAGGAGCTGCTCGCGAGCGGTGCGCCGGTCGTGCTGGCCGGCGATTGCAATGTCATGCCGGCGGATATCGACGTGTACGCGCCGGAGCGCTGGGTCGACGACGCCCTGTTCCGGCCGGAGGTACGCGAAGCCTATCGCCAGCTCGTTGCGCAGGGTTGGACCGATACGCTGCGGGCGCTGCATCCTCATGAACGGATCTACACCTTCTGGAAATATTTCCGGAACGCGTTTGCCCGCGACGCCGGGCTGCGCATCGACCATCTGCTGCTCAGCCCGTCCCTTGCCGGTTGGCTGATCGCGGCCGGGGTCGACCGTGATGTGTGCGGACGCGAGCATGCCAGCGACCACGCGCGCGCCTGGATCGAGATTGCGGATGCGGGGAACACATCGCAGCGCCGCAGCCAGCGCTTGCGATGATGGGCCAGGGCAGCGGCGCGATCGGGACCGCTTCTTGAGTGGTGTGTGGGGGACTGAGATCCTCGCTGCCGGAACCGACTACGTGGCCGGCGCATGCGCCTCTTCGAGATGATCGATCTCGCCGACATGCTTGGCCGCATGGACGAGCTCGAAGGTGACACCCTTGCGATGCCGGTCAACTGGGGGCCGCGTTCCGGTGCGGATTTTACCCCGCCGGAAACCGTTAAATCCGCGGGCCTTGGGGTAGGGAGCCGTGGGTATCCCATATAGGACCGACATCGCGCGCACCGCGCTGAACCGAGGAGGATACGGAATGATCCGCCGCACCCCGCCCCGGAAAGTGAGATATTTCGAGCCGATCGCCCCGCCCGCAACACCGTGATTGAGTCCACCTTCGAAGTCGGCCGCCGCTTCCGCTGCACGATGCGCGTCGATTGCAGCCGGTCGATCCCGGCACGGTGATCCGGCCGGACCCCGGCGAATGGCACCCGCGCATGCCCGAGCGCCTCGATGAGGAGGAGCTGGCGGACTGGCGCGCGGGGCGCGACGCGATCTATCAGCTCGCCGCCCTAACGGTCGGCACCCGCCTCGCCGTCGCCGATGGATAGAAAGGCCAAAAAAGAAAACCCCGGTTGGGGAGCCCGGGTTTCTTGGATCGGCGATGGAGCAGGGGGGGATAGCGATCGATCGCCTCGTCACAGGAAACATAGCTTCGGCCGCCCGTCTATCTCGCGGCGCGCGATATCCACAACTTATCGGATCGGGTGATGCATCCGGATGCCGGCCCGGAGCCGAGGCTCCGGCTTGAGAAACATGGGGGCAAATTGCGTTGGACTTTACCCTAGGATCGCAGGCTTTGCGGCCGGGCGCTAGGCGGCGAGACGTTCAGGGGCGAACGGCTCATTCGGGGCCGCGTCCACGATATCCGACAACGGTGCACGTCGTTTTTTCCCGATCTGGTCGTGCAGCCAAACGACCGCCGCGGCCGCCCGCTCTTGCTCCGCATGGTCATCGGCAAGGCGTCGGGCCTTGAGGATTATGGCGTGCAGCTCAGCGACGCTGCCGCAACAGGTATCGTTGAAATGCACAAGCGGAAGGCCGGGCCTGGGCATCGCATCCTGCAGGAGAGCGATCGCCGGCGCTCTCGGAAGGCGATGCTTGCGGCTCAGATGGAGAAGAGCGCCGACAAGGCAGTGGCCGCCGTTCCCGTCATCATAACGGCCGCGCGCCCAGTGGCCGTCCTCGGCAAAATGCTCGAGCATCAGGTCGAGCAGCTGCACCGCTTGTACGGTTTCTGCTTCGGGCATTTTGTTTGATCGCTCCGATATCGGGGGTAACGAACTCAGCCTATCACGCGCGGCCCGCTGTCCTGTGAAAGGTGAATTGTGGATGAAGAGATGAAGAGAGACAATGGCGGGGCGACAATGCGCCCCGGCAATCGCGGCCGCCCGGGGCGGCTCCGTGCGCGCCAGGAATAACCGCGGCAGGCCCCTTCCATTCACACAACGAACTCGTTATTTATCGGTTGGTATGTTACACTGTGCGGCGACTGGGAAAAGGACGGCCGTCATGAGCATAGAGATTTCACGGGAGACCGAAGTGCGCCTTGCGGCCCGGAAGCTGGGCATTTCCGTGGACGCGTTGCTGGCGCGCTTAATCAGCGAACACGCGGCGCTGACCCAGCCCGCGCAACCCGTGGCGGGATTGCCGGTCTGGCATCTTGGCGGCGCGGACGCTCTTTACCACGGGGCTTTGCCGCGCACCACGCAACCAGCTGAGGTGGCCGCGGGCCAGAAGGCGCCCGCGCGCATACCGATTTCGGCGGCATAACCATTCTACGGCAGGACCAGCTCGGGGGCCTACCGGTGCGCGGCGAGGATGGCGGCTGGATTGCCTCCCGGGAGCTTCAGGCGGTGGATCGAAGGTCAGGTTTTTCAGGCAACTCGCGCGCCGGACACGGCCGGGGCGACCTCCTGCATGAAGCACTCCATCGATTGCAGGAGCTGGTCGAGGTTGCGGTTGCCGTGGAAGTTGATCTGAAAGGCATCAAGGCCGGCTTTTTCGCGATAGCTCAACAAATCGCCGGCGACTTCGGCCGGTGTGCCGTGCCCAACCGGCCGCTTACCGCCCGATGGTGCGTTGCCAGTGATCGTGCTGAACTCGACGCGGAAGCTCATGCGGGTCGGGATCGGCACGCGCCCGATTTCGTCACACGCCCGGCGCAACGCGGCTTGGCGCTCGACCAGCTCGGCGAGAGGAAGTGGGGTCGGCTGCCATAGCGCGGCATGCCGCGCCGCCCGGCGCAGCGCCGCTTCGCTGGTTCCGCCGATCCAGATCGGCGGATGCGGCTGCTGCACCGGCTTTGGGTTGACGTGCATGTCGGCGAACGAAAAGAACTTTCCGGCGAACGAGACCTTGCCTGGCTCCCAGCAGGCCTGCCACAGGCGCAGATATTCGTTGGTGCGCGCGCCGCGCTCGTGGAACGGCACGCCGAGTGCCGCAAACTCGGCCTCGTTCCAGCCGACCCCGACACCGGCGATCAGCCGGCCAGCCGACATCCGGTCGATCGTCGCCAAGCTCTTGGCGGTCGCGATCGGGTTGCGATACGGCATGATCAGCACCGAAACGCCGATGCCGATGCGGGTCGTGTGCGCGGCGATGTACGACATCGAGACAAACGGATCGTAGACGTTGGTCCATGGCGCCGCGCGGGCCGAGCTATCGACGATGATGTGATCGTTAACGAAGATGGCGTCGAACCCGACCGCCTCCGCCTTTTTCGCGGCCGCGACGATTGCCTCTGGCGACGTCTCGAAGCCGAGATAATCCGAATTGGGACAGCGGGTCGAAAACTGAACAGGCATGAGACCTCGCGGGCGTTTGCCAGGAGAACGATATCAGTCAAAACCGACAACACCGACCGCCGCGTGCGGAAGATGGGCTTCCGCGAGGGCGGCGATCTCGTGTGATTGTGGTTCAGTCGAACAGTGTCGCCAGGCGCTGCTTGATATTGTCGGCGATGTAGAGCGCCAGAGCCTGAATTGTCGAGGTCGGGTTCACGCCGCCAGAGGTAACCCAGATGCTGCCATCGACGATAAACAAGTTCTTGACAACGTGGCAGCGCCCCCACTCGTTTACAACGGAACGATCGGGGTCGAAGCCCATCCGCGCGGTGCCCAAGAGGTGGCCGGGGCTGTTCAGTAGGGTGCGGGAGGTGGATATGTTTCTCGCCCCGGCCGCTGCCAGGATCTCGGATGCGCGGGCAATGCCGTGCTCCATCATGGCGCGCGTGTTCTCGCTGATCGCGTAATCTATTTTTGGCGCCGGAATGCCGTGGCTGTCCTTCAGGACCGGGTCCAAGATGACGCGGTTGGTTTCCTCCGGTAGGTCCTCGCAGGCGACGCCGATCAGCAGGCGATGGCCGAAGAGCGTGCGATAGACCCGGTGATGGTCCTTGCCCCACGGCAGGCGATCCGCGGCCATGCTGGTGATCGCCTCGTTGACCGGGCCGGTGCCGCGGGCGAACTGCAACGTATAGCCGCGCATAAACCCGCGCGAGGGCTCGGTTTCGTAGAACTCCTTGCTCCACATGACGGTCTGTGGCCCACGGTGGCCGTCGAGCTCGTCGTCGACATAGCCGAACACCTGCGGCCACGGGTGCAGCATCAGGTTGCGTGCCGACGAGGCCGGAAGAATTGGCCAAACCACTGGGGAAATGCGCCGAGGCCGAATTCAGCAGCAGCCGCGGGGTGCCGATGCCGTTCGCGGCCAGGATCACCACCTCCGCCGGCTGGAACCGCTCCACCCCGTTCGGGTCGTAATAGATGACGCCGGACGCCATGCCCGTGTTCGTTGGTGGTGATCTCGCGTACCCGGCAGCGCGTGCGCAGCTCCACCCGAGCGCGCAGCGCATAGGGCCAGTAAGTGATGTCGGCGCTGGCCTTGGCGCCCTGGGCGCAGCCCGGCGTGCAATGGCCGAGGTTGATGCACTTGCCGCGCCCGTCATATTCGGTTGTCGCCACGGCGACCTCGGACGGCCACCAATGCCAACCGAGCCGGTTCATCGCCTGCGCGTAGCGCGTGCCGGTTTTCCCCAATGGCACCGGCGGCATCGGGGGCTGATGCGGCGGGTAAGCCGGGTCACCCGCGAGGCCGGCGACCCCGGTCATCCGGTCGTTCTCGGCAAAATAGGGTTCGATTGTCCAATAATCGATCGGCCAGTCATCGGCCACCCCATCCAATGTCCGCACGCGGAAATCGGACGGATGCATGCGCGGGTAGTGCGCCGTGAACAGGAGCGTGCCGCCGCCAACGCCGTTGAAGTTGGCGATCTTCATCGGCGACAGTTGGCGTCGTTGATCGGATAGTCCGTCTCCCGCCCCCGGCGGTTGGGACTGATGTCGAAATCGGCGTAGCGGCGCGCTTCCCAATCACGGCCGTTGCTGGGGAATTCGGTCGATTTGATCCAGTCGCCCTGCTCGAGGCACAGGATCTTCATGCGGGTTTCAGCGAGGCTCCAAGCCACCGCCGCACCAGAGGCGCCGGCGCCGACGATCACGACATCGACAATCTCGTCGCTCGGGCGAGCGGTGTTGAGATTTGCTTCTGTTGCCATGTCAAAATTCCCGTGGCGGCTACCGGGAACAATCGCTGTTGCCGTAGCGACAATCGCCCGGCAGCCAATGGGTTTTCCGGCAGAAATCTTCTCTAACAATCGAGGACTCGCACGCGTTAGCAGGATCGCGGCTGTGCATTGCTCTGGGTCTCTCGTTTGCGGTCGATGGCTAGGCGGCGAGGCGTTCGAGGATCAACGGCTCGTCCGGCGCCGCTTCCTCGATATTCGCTGCCGTCTCGGCGCGTTTTTTCTCGATCTGGGCGAGCAGCCAGGTCTTAACCGCGGCGGCGGCCCGCTCGCTCTCCGCATCATCATTTGCGAGACGGCGCGCCTTGAGGATGATGGACCGGAGCTCGGCGACGCTGCCGCAACGGGTGTCGTTGAAGTGCACAAGCGGAAGGCCGGGCCGGGGCATCGCGTCCTGCAACAGCGTGATCACTGGCGCTGTCGGCAGGCGATGCTTGCGGCTCAGATGCAGGAGAGCACCCACAAGGCAGTGACCGCCTTTTCCGTCACTGTAACAGCCCTGGGTCCAGTTGCCGTCGTCGGCAAAAAACTCCAACATCAAATCGAGCAGCTGCACCGCTTTTTCGATCTCCGCGTCAGGCATGATTCGGCTCCTCCCCTCCCGGAAAGGCAGGAGCCTATCACCGTTTGCCGCGCCCGGCACCGCCCTTTCCCTAATCGCATGGTCCCCAAAAAGGAGCCGGTAGGAAGCTGCCCGATCGCTCGCCGTAAATCGTGTGCTCCAGCAGCGCCTCTCGCGGGCGACGACGATGTCGATCCTTGGGCTTGCGGACGACATAGCGCCGAATGCGCTCTAGGCACTTAGGGACGCCGCCGGTGCGCGGGGCAGGCGCAACTCACACCGATGACAACGGCGCCTTCCATGGGAACTTCAGCGCGTGGACAACGCTGATCATGGAAGAGGAACGGTATTACGATGAAATCGCCGTGTGGCTCAGGAAAGAAACCGGATACTCGACAATTCAGGGGACCAAGCCGCAGACGCTCGCTTTCGGGCTCACCGATTTGCCGGCCGGGTTGGCGGCATGAATTGTCGAGAAATTCCGCAGCTGGTCGGATTGCGGCGGCGATGTCGAAAGCGTGTTCGCGCGCGACCAGCTGCTCGCCGATGTCAGCTTCTACTGGTTCACGGGTGCCATTGGCTCCTCGTTTTTCCCATATTCTTACCGCCTGCACCGGCCGTGGCCGATCCCGGCAAGGCCGCACGATCGACATACCCACCGGCTATGCCGAATTCGCGCGCGAGATCTTGCGGCCGCCGCGCTCGGTGGCGGCGCGAACCTATACCGACCTTCGCCGCTGGACCACGATGCCGAAGGGCGGCCATTTTGCCGCGATGGAACAACCGGACGCGTTAGCCCGCGAGGTGCAGGAGTTTTTTCGGACCCTGCGCGGCTGAAATCGCCGGCGCAGTGGCGCTTGAGGCCGACCGACAACCCTCCGACGGGGCTAGCTCGATCCGATCAGGGGCGAGCGGCGGCAGTAGCCTGAGAGCAGTCTTTTTTCTTTAGGTCATAGAATGCGGCGACAGCGCGAAACGGCCTCGAATGCAATGTCGCGTCATTGGTAGAATAATAATATAAGGCTGCATCGAGGTTTACGGTTGCTAATTTCACTTTTCCCGGGGCGAAGAAAGCATTCAACTGAGCGATTTCCGGAGCATTTTCAGAAAAGAAGACGAGCATATAGCAGCTATTCGTATCAGGAGATGATCTCGGTAAAAAGCGACTTCCATCTCCGCTGGCAGTCGCTATGTATGCTGCTGATGGGAAGGATTTTCGCAAAGCGTCCAGCGCATCCGCATGGTAATACATTTGCTTAGGTTCAAGTTGTGCGCCAATAATGACCGGCTGAGTTTGGCCGTGCCACATCAATTCGAAATGCGACAGCATTATTGGGGTCGTCCCAGAATTGTCAAAAATCTGATAACCAGGATATTGCAATTGTAGGACTTGGGCATCCTCCCGCTGCGACCAAACCGTGTAGATCGTATTCGTTATATAAGTAATAGCTGTAGCGAGGATGGCCAAAAAACCGGCTGACCCGCCAAGTAATACTAATGCGTTTCTCCATCGGCTTTGCCATGATTTACAAACCGGACAGACGCTCGCTCCCGTCGCGATAGAAGATTGGCAGGCAATACATCTTTGTTCGGACGGCCCGGTCGGTTCTGTCATAAACCCGCTCCCGAAAAGGAAATGGCCCCCATCGCTGAGGGCCATCCGGTCCCGTTCCGTCTCGCCGCCGTCGCCCGCCTGGCCTGGCCTCTACGGGCAGGTGTGGCGGACTGTCGCACCAAGCTGGTGGTCGGTCAAGACTTGATCGTCGGCCTTTTTTATTGGTTGCGATCCAAAGCCTGGCCGGCGTTCGGGTACTCGTCGATACCGTATCCGGTTGTCGCGACGCGGTGTCTGGCCTCCGCAGGCGAGAGGGTGCGGTTCTGCGCGGCAACAGCACCCGCCAGCAACACTAGAACGGCCACGACAGGGAGCAGACGCCTTTTCATCGTGATCTCTGCCCGCAATGCCGCCAATGGGGCTACTGATGATTAGTCGTGGTGGTTGACCGGGTTGTTGTCCCGCCGCCCCACGGGTCGGACTTTGTGGTCGTCTGGGTTTGCGAGCTGCCCGCTATCCCTTCCCGGTAAGTGTTCTTCTGCGTGACTGGGTTGCCGTACATGTCCACTCCTATCTCGGCATTGCTTGGTTGATTGAGCTAGGCTGGCCAACCGAGCCCGGCCGGTAGCCCGAATGGTTCCAGGTCTTCGAGGCCGCAAGGGAGCGTGTGGCGCCGGAGGATAGGTCTGTGCCGCCGCGGCGCCTGCCGTCAAAACGACGGCGACCACGCCAGCGAGTAGATTCTTCGTCATCTGATGATCCCATGTTTCAACTATTCGCTTAAACCGCCGGCGCTTGATCGCGGTTCCGCGAGACGGTAGATCAGTCAGCGTCGGGCGCCTCCGCCTGGCGCTCAGGCTCATTGGCACCCTCTGTCGAAGTCGATATCCCAATCCCGTGCAGGCCCAATTTGCGCGTGCTTAGTTGCGAACTCAGGTCTGTCCACGCTGACGGCGAAGCCGAGCTCAGCCTCTTTCTCGGCGCGCATACCCCTCCATTAGGTCGCCCAGCTGACAGTGGCTCCGCCTCGCAATCCGACGCAATAAAAGCGGCTCGGCCAAAATAAACTCGCGAAGTGTGAGGCAGATCACGCCGGTTCGAAGCCCGAGACGACATTTGAGTGGCTCCACCCCCGGCTGCGGTCGGAACCGTTCGTGCTTCGGAGGGCGCCATGCTGAAAGCAGATCTATGGAGCAGGAGTGTGCCGCAGGTCGATCACCGGGCGCGCGACGCCCGCCTCCGGCTAGAGCGGCTCGAACGACTGCTCGTGCCGGGCGATGCCGTCGCCAATCCCTGGATGCGGAAAGCCTTTTATCTTTTTAGCTTGGGCATATATGGCGCGCGGTCGCTAGGCGGCCGATCCGAAGGGCCGCTGAGCAATCGGCGGCCTCGCCGTATGCCTAAAATTCATGAGGACTGGATCGGAATGAATGGTTCGTGCTGCGGATAACGGTTTCGCTCGCCCATTCTTCCACACCCAGCAGTTACGGCTTGAAAGCAATCTGCATGCTGCTGGCCGAGAGGTGGATGTCGCTCTCAGGCTTGGCGGAAGACGCGTTCGATCTCGCCCACGGCGATCCCCTAGACGCCGGCGAATCATGCGACCGTCATGCCGGATTTGGCCTCGAAGCTAATAGGAAGACGTACCCGTAGTTCGACGGCACGCTAACCGACGCAAACTCTCCTGGATTTGCCACAGTGATGATTAGCGGGGCCTCTCCCGAACCGGCTCGCGATGCTGCATCGATTGCCTCGGTCCATACGCCGGGGCCAGGGAAAGGCAAGCTGATCTGCCCCTCCGCCGTCCCAAAATTAATGACGACCATGGCATATTGCTCGGCCGCTCCACCCGCCGCCGGCGCGTAGCGATGGTAGGCCAGGATCTCATTCCCGATCAAGGACTGAGCGTAATAGTAATAGCTCTCGCGACTGCGCAATGCCGGATTAGCCGCACGCAAGGCACCCAGAATCCGACATAGCCGGACAACCGGGCTGCCCTGATCATCGTAGAAATATTCCCAGTGCACGTCGCGTCGGAGATTGATTCGGGCAGCACCACCTGGCGGCAACTGAAAATCGTCGACAAATTCCTCGCCTTCCCACAGCATCGGAACGCCTTGGCATGTGTAAAGCGCCACAATCAACGGCTGCATCCGGTAAAACAGGTCCCGGTTGCCAGGCGCCAGAGGATCGTTGCTGGTCGTCCCGGCGAACGTAATCAGATGTCTTTTGTCATGACAGTTCAGATACTGAAACGGCGCTACCGGCATATCGACCGGCGCATTGGCCGAGTCCACGACCGATTTCGTCGAAGGATACGTCGCCGCGAAGAATGGATCCAGTGTATGCGCCAATGAGGTCAATGTCCCACTGGACAAGTCGCCGCCGGCAATCTGCTCGGCAAGATCCAGAAGATTCTGCTGCCACGCTGCGTTTGTGTATGTGTTGCGAAGAACGTCCGGCGCCTTCCATAGTGCCTCGGCGCATTGGATCAGCCGGCTGTAAGTTCCCGGCGTACAACTGAATCCGGCAATGGATCGAGAATACAGATAAGTCTCATAGGCCAGCATTGCGTATGCGGTATCGGTTGGCCCCTGGTACAAATCGGTGACTTCATCGTAACGGAAGCCGTCGACATGATATGTATCCAGCCAAAACTGATTCGCCAGTCGGCAGTATTCCTGCGCAAAGGTCTGCGAAAAATCGACCTGCGGACCAAACTCGCCGACATTGCCGATCATTGGACTTGGGACCTTGGGCGCCGCCTGACTGGCTTGCAAATCGGCATAAACACGGTAATACGCGAATGCGTAATCGACGTGCTGGTAAACAACGTCCAGGATCACCGCGACACCCTGTGCATGGCACGCGTCGACCAGTTCCTTTAGACCAGCGACCCCGCCAAAGGCGCTATGCGGGGCGAAATAGTGTAGTGGGCCGTAACCCCAGTCGAAATCGAGCTTTGTGCTCGTTATCGGCATCAATTCGATGCAGTTCACCCCAAGGCTCTTCAGGTACACGATCCGATCCGCCACGCCAGAGAACGTGTCATTGAATTGTTCGACCTGCGCCTCGTAGACAATCAGGCTGTCGAGTTCAGGTGTTCGCCAGGCCCCGTCGGTCCAGTCGAACGGGACAGCCGGCTCATGGGCGCAGGTAACTGCAGAGAGCATTCCCAGATCGGTCTCACGCGCAAATGGATCGGGAAACCATTCCGTTATCAGCTGGCGTGGCGCGCCATCGGTCGGCGTCCAGCATAACTGGAAACGATACAGATAGAGTCCGTCTTGCCCATAGTGGCTATTTAAATCGGGGTTGAGGGTCGCCGTCGCCGTCCACAGATCAAGGGCGCTACCCTCGGTCCAAACCATCGAGATATTTACCGTAGGAACGTTTGGGTCAAAGCGATCCAAATCGTGAATGATCCGCACCACAACGCCAAAGCCCTCTGTCGATTTGATTCCCGGAAAATACAGACCAAATGTGATCTGTAATGTCCCGCTCGCGTCGACGGCGCAAGATGCTCCAACTTCCGCAAGGTTGATCACCATAGTGCACCACCAAGGTCAGCCGCTGGCACACCGGCTTGTATTTCGTTCCGGCGAGGGCGGCGCAAGAAGCTGTGAACTTCGCGCGGATCTCAGGGTATTGATAGCGATAATGTTTACCGAGGGAACCCGCGGCAAACTGCTTCCCTCAATGTCGCCCCATGTTTATTTGGACCATTGCCCGCGGTTGGCAGGACTCGGCCCGAAAAACATCTGATCATTGTATTTCAATCGTTTAGGCTCTTACCCGATTGGCATTTTAGCAGTCTTTTGTAGCAGTGGCTCCGCTTCCGGGCAGTCCTCCCGAGCAGATCGAGGCGTGGCCCGCATAACGAGATTAAGCCCCTATCGGATGTTGATGAACGCGGACTGATCCGCGCCCGTGGTTTCGAGAATCGTCAGCCATGCGGGGTCGATAGTGCAGAAGTCCAATCTAGTCATGCGCCGTGTGGGTCGGTCCAACCTACCGGAACCCCATTCACGGACATCAGGAAGCGACCCTTCGGCCCCTGGTTCCCGACACGAGCAGCGATTTCTGGGAAGATACGCGGCGATTTGTTCGAGATCCAGAAATCGCAGCGGGATTTCACGGATCGTGCAAATTCGTCGCGCTCCGCTTGGGAACGAATGTAGGCCAGAACCGCCGTGTGGAAGACAACCAGCGTGGCACCCTTCGGTGCCTCCGCGATCAACCCGGCGAGATCAGTCCGTAAATCGCCTTTGACGACGCGCGGCTTATTCTCTCCCGCGATCCGTATCGCGGCGCGCAGGTTTGCGAGGCGATCCATCTGCTCGGGCCAGACCAGTGCTTCCAGCCAGGCGATTTGGTCGGGGTCAGATGGGGTCACGGGCCGGCAACCGACCGCAGTTGCGTGGCAGTGGCCGTCCCTCAGAGTGATGAAGTTGGAAAACACGGAGTCAGGCTGGGCCTGCTCCAAACATCATCGAGGGACGACCATGGAGCACTATGCCGGGATCGACGTGTCATTGGAAAGCGCGAGCATTTGCGTTGTCGACGCGAACGGGCGGATCGTACGCGAGGCTAAGGTGGCCAGCGAGCCCGAGATCCTGATCGGATGGTTTGGCGGTCTGGGGTTCCCAATAGAACGGATCGGATTGGAGGCCGGGCCGCTATCGCAATGGCTGTATGCGGGCATGCGCGATGCCGGGCTGACGGTCGAATTGCTCGAGACCCGGCACGTGCGCGATGCGTTCAAGGCAATGCCGGTCAAGACTGACCGCAAGGATGCGCGCGGCATTGCCCAGCTGATGCGGCTCGGCTGGTTCCGTCCGGTGCATTGCAAGTCGCTGCCAGCGCAGGAAGTGCGAGCGCTGCTGACAGCGCGCAAGCTGCTGCAGAGCAAGAACCATGACGTCGAGATGAGCCTGCGCGGAGTGCTGCGCGGCTTTGGACTGAAGGTCGGCCCGACAACACCGCGGACCTTTCCCGGCCGGATCCGCGACCTGGTCGCCGGCCACGCCACGCTGTCGACGATTGCCGAGGCCCTGCTCGCGGCGCGCGGCACGCTTTTCGAACAATGGCAGAAGCTGGAGAAGCGCCTGCGATCCCTGGCCCGCGAGGATCGCCGTGTTCGGCTGCTGATGACCGCACCCGGCGTCGGCGCGATCGTCGGGCTCACCTATGCCTCGGCCATTGACGATCCCGGCCGCTTCAGATCTTCCAAGACCGTGGGGGCACATTTTGGGTTGACCCCAAAGAAATATCAGTCGGGCGAGACCGATGTGACCGGTCGCATTTCCAAGATCGGCGACGGCGGCGTGCGCACTGCCCTCTATGAGGCGGCCAATGTCATTCTGACCCGGCCGGTGAAGGGCTCGACCCTGAAGAGCTGGGGAATGCGCCTTGCCGCTCGCGCCGGCATGCGCAAGGCCAAGGTCGCGCTCGCCCGCAAGCTCGCCGTGGTACTGCACCGCATGCTGGCCGACGGCACCACCTTCCTCGCCGACAAAGCGGCTACAGCCGCAACCCACTAACTGAAGGAGATTCCAGGTTCGGGCGGTTCGAGACACCCCGCCCGGAGCAAGGTCCCGTCGCCGGGACGATGGATCAGGTCAGGCCGATGACACCTCAGCAGGGCTTCGCTACTGCGCGTTGTTAGAATGGCCGACCTGCTCCTCATCCGACCCCATCAGGTGGCGGCCCAGCGCCGACCCCGGACAGAAGAGAGACCTCGGCGACAGGATCAAGGCTCGGAGGGATTGACCATCAACGGCCCGTGACAGAAGAGATGTCAACGGTATCGAGATCGAGTCCTGCCCTCCAGATGACTTGCGGGAGCACGGTTGGGACCGGCGTTGCCGCATTCGCGACGCAAGAAAAGATGGGCGGGTCCGGTCGGTTTGTCGCGGGACGCACCAGACGTCCGCCGTAATCGTATCCATACCGATCGGGTATCAGGCAGAGACCCGCTGATGCCCCGACCTCGATCAAAGCCAAGGGTTGAGGGAGTTGGGCGAGCACCGGCAGCAAAGTTGCGCATCGAGCGGGTTCATTGGTCTGGGTTGAGCGTTGCAACATGATCGCCCGAATAGCGTCTTCATTCTCTCTGAGGATTGCTCGGAATTCGCCCCAACCGGAGGGAGTCACAAAAAGCAGGCGTGTGGCGGCGAACAAGAGATTTGGTTGACGCTTTTCCCGTGGGAGCGTCGCCAGAAAGGCGATCACCGAAGGATCAGATACCACACCCTTTGCAAGCTCGTCATAAAGTGCCGATCGATCATGGGCTTCTTCCTCGGCGAACCGGAGATAAGCGGCGGACATGCCTGCTTGCTCCTGCTGGTCCATGCTGGTGCCCCTCTGCGCGGCGTTGGTTATCGCGACCCAAGATGTATTCTCTGCTCCTCGGCTGGGCCATTGCTAAAGGGGGCGAGGACCCGCGAGCCTCTGACGGCGGCCATGGATCGTACCATCAACAATGGGATCCGATTTGAAAATGGCACCGGCCCGATTTCGTAGGGTCGTTCCTCCACTCGGTGTGCCAAAAAGAGATTGGGTCTGCATACTCGAATTCTCGGCAACCGAGCGGCTGACAAAGATCTCGCGTGCCGCGATTTTCATCGCGTATAGCACCCTTCTCGCAATGCCAACTCGCTGCCGAGGTCGCTGCCGTATGGTGGGGGTGACCCCGAGCCGGTATCTCGTCGACTGGCAGATGACGGGTGTTGCCCCAATCCGGCCATCGCTCCAGCCGAACGCGAACGGCTCAGTGGGGTGGCTTTACGACGTTCGCTGATGTGTGCGTCGATGACGAGGTTGCGCCGAAACGAAGGGCAGGAAACAAACCAGCATTGCAGATTGAGAGCAGATTTGTCGACCTGTTTCTCAATCTCGCAAACGCTGGATAATAACGAAATACCTACTCACCCTGGAGCCAAGCGAGTGCACTGGCTCTTTCCCCACTTTTGAAAACCTTGAATTGAGGATGAGCGAAGTGCTCTGCAATCTTGGGCGCGATCGTGAGAATTTTGCTGTCGGTTACTGCGGCTATACGATCAATGTTGCGATGATGATTACGAACGAACTTCATATGCTCGACGAGTGCGCCAAAGTTCTCCCAGCCCGGAAAAGACGGTGCATCGATGAGTAGTCCTGTCAGCTTTCCATTCTCGGCGATATAGGGGTCTACCGTTCGAGCGATCATCTGAAAATCTTCAGCGGTCAGGGGGTCTCTTGGTTCTACAACGAGCACACCCGCATCCTTCAAGAGTTCAAATTTGATCATTCCATCCTCCTTGATTCCCCGATCGGATATACCAGTCAGCACCTTTCACCCAAGTTCCGCAGTTTGATTTTGAACAGCATGGTAACTCAATGGGTTGCAAGCCATTTTAAGTTTTAGGCACCACGGTTTTGGGTTCAGGCGGCGGGCGGCATCTCCTGGAAGACCGGCGGAAGGGTGAGGCCGATAGCGCGGCAGATCGGGTCGATGGTCGGGCCTGGCGCGGTGCGCAGGCGCGCCCGGCGACCATCCTGTTCGACATCGATTTCGCTGAGGTCGACAAGATCGTCGACGATGCGCTGCCATTCGAGCCGGCTGCGACGGGCGGCGAGCCGGTCGAAAAGCTCCTTGCGCAGGACAAGGGCGAGGAAGGTGCAGAAGACGTGGCCGCGGATGCCGGCGTCGGTTTTGTGGAAGATCGGGCGGGTGGCGAGCAGCGCCTTTGCGGTTTTGAAGGCGTCCTCCACGGCCAGCAGATTGCGGTAGCGCAACACGATCTGGAGCGCGGCGATCTTGGTGTTGGTGCGCAGCACGAAGAGACCGTCGAACCGGGTATCGGCCTCGATCTTGGCGCGGTCGATGACAAAGCCGCCGCCCGCGGGCGTCTTCAGGAAGCGACGAAAACCCTTGTTGGCGACGAGCGCCTTGTCGCCCTGGGCGAGCTTGCGCTCGAGACCGGCGACGATTTCGGCGCGCGCCGCGGCGTCCTTTTTGGCTTCCTCCTCGTTGCGGCAGATGATGTAGCGCCGCCCGGCGATCGTCGTCTCCCGGATCGCCAGTTCGGTCTCGCCTTTCTGGCGGGGAATGACGAGCGGCACGGCGAGGCCATCATCCTCGATGACCCCGGTGCGCACCTCGCGGCTGGTGCGTTCGCGCACGCCGAGGATGTACTGGATCTTCTCGGCTTCGAGGGCGGCGATGGTATCGGCACTGATCATGCCGCGATCGGCAACGATGCAAGCATCGAGGATCCCAAAGCGCTCGCGCAGCCGTTTGACTACTGGCAACAACAGCGTCACGTCGGCCGTGTTGCCGGGCATCACAAAGGACGCGATCGGCCGGTCGGCGTCGTCAAGCACGATGCCGAGCACGACCTGCTTCAGGTGACCGCGATAGTCTTTGGAGTGGCCGTACTGGCCTAGGCTCTCGCCGCCGGCCCCCTCGAACCATAAACTGGTGGTGTCGAAAAACGCGATCGAAACGGCGCCGAACAGCGGCTGGCGGTGGTGATAGAGTGCCTCCTCGATGGCCTCGGCGGTGCTGCGGCCGGCCGCGTCGACTTCGCCAAGCCAGGCCATCGCCTTATAGGCGTGGTCGAGATCGAGCCCATCGGTGCCCGGCACACGTACCCGGCTCAGCCAGTCGCTGGCATGGCGGTCGGAGCCCGAGATCATCAGCCGGTGCAGCACCGTGAGATAGACGGCGCGCTCGACATCAAAGGAAAAGCGCCGGTCGGAGACGAGGCTCTTGAGCACGTCGCGGCATCCTGTTTCCGCCCACAGCCAGCCGAACACCAGATCAGGTCCGATGCTGAGGCGGTGCAGCTCCGGCAATTCGCCGCGATAAAAACTCGACAACACGATCGAGCGGCGCGAATGGCGCGCCGCCGAGGCGATCAGCCCATCGATCAGCCCCGAGGCCTCAACTTCATCGCGCCGGCCGAGCGCCTTGATGACGCGCTGCACGTGGCGGCCGCCCTCGCGCGCGTTCTCGACGAGGTAGAGGTATTCGTAGGCTCCAATCTTCTTGACGCGGACAAATATGGCGCGGCACCTTTGTTCTCCGGTACCAGCACCACAATTCTCTGGGCCGCCGCAAGCAAATTCCTCAATATCTATTGCAATCGTCTGGCCGATTTAGCACCACACCTTGGCGTGCCCGGTCGTATCCCTAGCGTTTCCGCGGCTTCCAGCGAGCGATTTACTCCAAACTGAGGAAGTTGGGTTTCACACGTTCGGTCATCAGCTGACCTTGAGCACTATTCACTTTGCGTTTCCGATTGCTTTGATCGAAATCAAAAGCGCGCCGGTTTCTTACGTCCGCTTCGGGGGTATAACAGGTTGAGCAGCCGACACCCAATCAATGACGGCTCAGGGTCGTACCTCTCCCTTCCGGGGCGCGGGCGGGAGGTCTGGAAGCGGCGCATTGCTGCGGTATCGAAGATTACGACCCATGTGCAAGCGGATGGTGAAGGTTGAAGGGCGGACGCGGGAGTAGTGTCGGTGGTGCACGCTGTCTCGATGGCTTCGACGGATCGAACCTAAAGTCGACTGCTTCTTTGACGGGCGGTATAGGATGGAGCGCAGCTGCTGGTGGATACCCGGCGGAGGTCATATATCTCCACTGGGTTGAACGGGATGTGTCACTCTAAAAGGCACCTCGGTTGCGCGCCAGCATAGAGGATGACAGCCGGGCCGCCGATGGGCATGGAGATCACCATGGCCGAGCAAATTGCCATCGAGCAGATCGACACATCGGCATTCGGGTGCGCGATCTCGACCGCGCCCTGGCCTTCTACGGGGTGCTCGGGTTCGAGCTGGTGCGCCGGGCCGAGGGCGACGATGTCGCTATCATTCGCAATGAGCACGGTGTCGAACTTAATCTTGTGTTCAATGCCGATGCAGGAGATCCGGCGGCCAACATCTTGATGGACCTGCCCGAGAAATTCCCCGGCTACACGCATGTCGCACTGCGGGTCACCTCGATCCCGGCGACAATCGCTGCGTTAAAGGCCAACGATATTGCAATCACCCAGGGTCCGGTCAGCTTCGGCGAGACCGGGCATGTCTCGGCGTTTGTCCGCGACCCCGATCGCAATGTCATTGAGCTACGCGGACGCGACCAGGGCCGGGTCGAGGGCGTTACTCGTTACACTCCCTAGTGGATCGAATCTAACACTTGGTACCCGCGGTTGGCGGCGGCGATGATGCGGTCGGGGTCGGCGGTCCAGGTGAACGGCTTTGGACTGTGGTTGTGTTGGGCAAGGTAACGGTTGATCGCGGCCTGGAGGTCGACGAGGGAGTGAAACACGCCGCGTTGCAATCGCCGGCGGGTTAGCTTGGCAAAAAAGCCCTCGACGGCGTTGAGCCAGGATGCCGAGGTGGGGGTGAAGTGGAACGTCCAGCGCGGGTGCCGGGCCAGCCAAGCCCTGACTTTGGGGTGCTTGTGGCTGCCGTAATTGTCAAGGATCACGTGGACCAGTCGGCCGGCTGGGATGTCGCGCTCGAGGCGATTGAGAAAGCGCAGGAATTCCTGGTGCCGGTGGCGCTGCATGCACTGCCCGATGACCGTGCCGTCGAGCACATTGAGGGCGGCAAACAGGGTGGTCGTGCCGTTGCGGATATAATCATGGGTCATTGTCCCGGCGCGGCCTTGCTTGATCGGCAACCCCGGCTGAGTGCGGTCGAGCGCCTGGATCTGGCTCTTCTCATCGACCGACAGCACCAGGCTGTGCGCCGGAGGGTCGACGTAAAGGCCCACGACATCGCGCAGCCTGGCGGCAAACTGCGGGTCGCGGCTGAGTTTGAAGACCTGCAACCGATGCGGGGCGAGACCATGGGCGCGCCAGATCTTTTGCACGGTGCTGACCGCCAGCCCCATGGCGTCGGCCATCGCGCGGCTCGTCCAATGGGTGGTCTCGCCGGGTGGCGCGCCGAGCGTGAGCGCGATCAATCGCCCGACGACCGGCTCGGGGATCGGCGCTTTGCCGGGCTTGCGCGTCTTGTCGTGCAACAGGCCATCGACCCCCGCCTCCATGAAGCGGCGCTGCCAGCGCCACACGCAGGGTTTCGACACGCCGGCCCGGCGCATCACCTCGGCGGTGCCGCAGCCTTCTGCCGTGGCCAGGATGATCCGCGCTCGCCACACATGCTTCTGGACAGCATTGCGATCGCCCACCACTGCCTCAAGCCGCTCCCGATCCCCCGGCCCAAGCCGGACTTCAACATCGCTGCGCATCGCAGCATCATGACGCAAAAGCTCGACTGAGGGAATCTTATGTTTCGGTCATACCACTAGCGACCGACAAACCTCGCCCATACACCCTCGGGGTGCCAAATCTGTTCCATATCGGAACGCGCCTGGACTTCATCCATACCAAGGACATCGCGACGATAACGATAGAAGAAGGCTGAAACTCGGTAATTCGCGATGCAATGGACATGCAGTGGAACTTCCTCTAGCCGCGCCATTTCAACGCAGAACTTGGCGAAGTCCTCGTCAGTCGGGTTCTGAAAATCAACCGGAATATGGATATACGTCATGCCGAGACGGCTGACGCTTGCCGCCTCGTCGGGCAATGCTTTCTCATGGGTATGAAGGCCGAGATTGATGATGTGGCGGACGCCCAGGGCGTGGATGTCCGCGAGTTGCGGTTCGGTCGGTTGACCGGATGTTGTTATTCGATCATCAAGCCGCCGCCAGTTGTGGATCGTTTCCGGGTCCGCCATGAAACCCTCGTTATCTCGACGCTCGGGGCGAGGGCCGAGTTTCTAGTGGTACGACGCAATCATAGGATTCCATATTGGAGCGGGGTGTGCGATGATGCGCGATGCGCGAGGGGATCAGCATCGAAGTGAGTGCCGGCGACCGCGAACGACTGGCGGCGGTGGTGGCGGATCGCAACAGCCGGCAAAAGCATGTGTGGCGGGCACAGATCATTTTGGCGACCGCGGAGGGCTGCGGTACGGCCGAGATCATGCGCCGCGCCGGAGTATCGAAGCCGTGCGTGTGGCGCTGGCAGGAGCGCTTCATGCGCGAAGGGGTGGCCGGCCTGCTGCACGACAAGACGCGCAAACCCGGTTTGCCGCCGACGCCTGCGGCGGTTATTGACCGAGTGGTCGAGTTGACGCTGGCGGAGCCGCCAGGCGAGGCAACCCACTGGACCGGCCGGGCGATGGCGGTGGCGAGCGGCATCTCGCTGCGCTCGGTGCAGCGGATCTGGGCGGCGCACGGTCTGCAGCCGCACCGAGTGCGGCGTTTCAAGCTGTCGCAAGACCCGGCGTTTGCCGCCAAATTGCGTGACGTGGTCGGGCTATATCTCGACCCGCCGGCCCACAGCCTGGTGCTGTCGGTCGACGAGAAGTCGCAAATTCAGGCTCTCGACCGCACCCAGCCCGGCTTGCCGATCAAGAAGGGTCGAGCCGGGACAATGACCCATGATTACATCCGCAACGGCACGACGACGCTGTTTGCGGCGCTCAATGTCCTTGACGGCTCGGTCATCGGCCAATGCATGGCGCGTCACCGCCACCAGGAGTTCATCCGCTTCCTCAATCGGGTCGAGGCCGTTGTCCTGGCCGGCAAGCTCATTCATGTGATCCTCGACAACTATGCCGCCCACAAGCATCCCAAGGTCCGCGCCTGGCTTGCGCGGCATCCACGCTGGACGTTTCACTTCACGCCCACGTCATGCTCCTGGGCCAATGCCGTTGAAGGCTTTTTTGCCACCCTGACCCGCCGGCGGTTGCAGCGCGGCGTCTTCCGCTCGCTGGTCGATCTGCAAGCCGCGATCAACCGCTATCTCGGCGAGCATAACCGCAAACCCAAACCCTTTGTCTGGACCGCCGACCCCGATCGCATTATCGAAAAAGTCAACCGCGGGAACCAAATGTTGGCGTCAGACCACTAGAAGAAGCACGATCCGAAGAATTTCTTCCTACTCGTCTGATAGGAGGAAAAACCTTGTTTCGGAATCACGCTTCCGTTTCACCATCAGCAGGATGACTGTGATGCCTTCCACCAAAATAAACGCTAACATTCCAATTGCTGCCGTATCCGGCAATGAGCTTGAGCTAGTGGTTTTCTGCGGCGATGGCGGCGACGCAGGAGTGGGCAGTTGCGCCAGTGGCGGGTTTGCCGCGCCTGGTGAGGGTTCGGCCATCGAGGCCACAGGGGCCTTCTGGTGCATCAATTCCGTAACCTGGCTTTGAGCCTCCTCAGCCGCCTTCCGATCCGCTGCTGCCCTCTGCTCCTGCGCGGTTGCCTCGCGCTGCTGGGCGGCGGCACGCTTCGCGACTTCGTCAATCTTTTGACGCTCAGCCTCGATTGCCTTCGTTTGAGCCTCAAGGCGTTGTCGTTCCGCATCGAGGTCGCCGTGGTGGGCGACGGCCGGCGGCTGCGCCGAAGGGGCAGGTGCGTTTTGCACGATAGCAACAGCCTGAGAGACACTAGTGATGTAGTCGCGCCTCGTAGAGATCTGGCCGCTCGTTATCTTGAAGCTGACCCGTTGCCACGCGAATGGGCCCAGTTCGGGTCTAAGGGAGTGTCTGCCGCAAACGTAATAGCCTTCCCATACGCCATCGAAAGTTTGCGCGTGTGTGCACCATGGGTAGATGAATACCCCGATTGCGAAAGCTAAATTGATGGATAGTAGCGTAAAATGCTGTGTAACCTCACGCCCGGCCCTCGGGAGTATCTTGGCATGTTCGGGGGTAAGATTGCAGCTTGAGTTAAAAAAAGCTGTTACCAGAAATGAGCGGACGGCTTATGCACGAGCATCCGGTCCGCCTAAATATGGTGTACAAAACGGGAACATAGTGGTAGGCTCACTGCCCGTCTAGGATGAGCAGGGTGAGGTCATGTCTGGATCCGCGGGCCGGTTTCCCAAGTCGTTGATCGAATTCCAGGATCGTTTCTCGACCGAAAGCGCCTGTGCGGAATACCTGTTTGCGCGCCGGTGGCCGGACGGGTTCGTCTGCCCCGGTTGCGGCGACGGCCGCGCCTGGCTTCTCAAGGCCAAGGCCTTCACCTATGAATGCGCCGCCTGCGGCCGGCAGACCTCGGTGACGGCGGCAACCATCATGCATGCCAGCAAGCTGCCGCTGACCACGTGGTTCTGGGCCGCATTTCTGATGGCGACGCACTCCAACGGCATCTCGGCCCTGCAACTGCAGAGCCAGCTCGCCCTCGGCTCGTACCGGACCGCCTGGATGTTGTGCGCCAAGCTGCGCCGGGCCATGGTCAATCCGCAACGCGAGCCGCTGGGCGGCATCGTCGAGGCCGACGAGACGATCATCCCGTTCCGCACCAAGGACGACCCCGTGGTCGTGCCGGCCGGCCGCAGTGGGGTCGGCAAGATGCTGGTCGCCGGCGCGGTCGAAGTCGACGACGGTGGCACGCCACGCCGCGCCCGGCTGCAGGTGATCGAGGGCTTCGGCAAGGACGAGATCCACGCTTTCGTGCTCGGCGCCGTGGCCCGCAACACCCGGCTGGTGACGGACGACTGGCCATCCTACAATGACATTCCCGACATCACGCACAAGGCGATCACGGTCGGCCCGATGGCGGCGCACATCGTGCTGCCCTGGACCCATCGGCTGTTCTCAAACCTCAAGCGCTGGGGCCTCGGCGTGTACCACGGACTGCGGAAGACCAACCTCCAGCACTACCTCGACGAGTTCGTCTTCCGCTTCAATCGGCGCCGAACACGGCATGCCGCGTTCGCCACACTGCTCGGGATCGGCGCTCGCACCGCCCCAGTTCCCTACCACGTGCTGATCCGCAAGGCTGCTTAGCCAATCTCGCCCGAATTAGTCACAACATGTAGCGCTACCGGACGCTCGTGCATAAGCCATATGAGCGGAACCTGCGGTAATCAACTTTTACGGGAGAGTGGGTAGAAGCTCATACAGAACTATTCCACAACATGGTCAGACATCGTCTGAACTCCGCAGCGCATCCTCTAAGACTTCGCAGCAATTGTCTCCCGTCATAGCTGTCGCCGTTGAAGCGATAGCTCTCCTCTCAGCGCAGTAGGAGAGGCGTTGGACCGAGCAAATAAATGATGGTTTAATTCAGTTAAGCCCTTTTTAGCTGTTTCGCTTCATCATATATAACCGAGAGAATTTTTGGGATGACGTGATGAACTCCAATGAAAACCATCCACGTCTCACAGCTGAGATCGTCAGCAAATACGTCGCTCACCATAAGCTGGAGGCGGGTCAGCTTTCGTGCCTGATCACTTCCGTCCATCAGGCAATAGCTCAACTAGGCCAACCTGACGAGTCCGAACAGGCTCGAACACCAGCAGTATCAGTGCGGCGATCTGTGCAGCATGACTATGTCATATGCCTGGATTGTGGCTTCAAAGCGACGACTCTTCGTCGCCACCTCAAAGTCCAGCATGGCCTAAGCCCTGATGAATACTTTCGACGATGGGGAACTCAAGAGCGATCACCCGCTGACGGCTCCGTCATATTCGGAGCGACGTTCGGCCATGGCTAAGGAACTCGGGTTCGGTCGCAAGGCATCGATTAAGACGCCTGCGGTGACACCGGCTCCGGTCCAGGTCGATCAACAGACTGCGGCGACGCCCAAGCCGAGACAGAAGACCCGCCGTGCGACGAAAGCCGCCGATGTCGCGAGTGCAGCAGTAGCATCACCCACCCCGGCCAGGAGAGGGAGACCGCGTTCTCGTGCTCAGGTTGCGTCGCAGCCGTAGCAGGTGACCTGAGCCCCTTTTTCATTCAGGGATGGATAGAGTTGATTGCTCCTTTGAGCCTGCCGGGCTCGATACTGCAACGGAGCGGGGCGCGGAGCCCCAGGCGCAGCGCAGTCCCCCGTCCCGTCGCGATGCCAGTGTGATACGTTTGGCGTAGTCAGCCGGCGGCAGATTGTTGATGCCGCTGTGCCCCGGACCGTGTTGTAATCGAGTTTCCATTGGGCGAGCACCGCGCGGGAGTGAGCGAGCGAGCTGAACAAAAGTCTCGTTCAACAGCTCATCGCGCAGACGGCCATTGAAGCCTTCAATCAAAGCATTCTGCTCGGCTTGCCGGGCGTGATGTAATGCCAAGGGTTAATGGTTGCACGTCGATCTTAATACAGCAGCGGGTGACGCCCAATACCAGGCTGCGGTCGATGTGAACGAGCCGAATGGACTATTTCAATATCAGGAATTTAACGATCTTAATGTGAGCCTACTTGGCACTGTATCGGCCTTGTCGGATGGCTGGCACCATCTGGACTCCAACTCAACTTCGGGTGCAGTCGGCTATGCGCGCCGCCCTATACTGCAAACACCGCTCGGCTGTCTTCTGGTATTTTAGTCGCTCCTCAATGCCATTTTTAGAACATCTTTCCAAAGCTGGATCACGTGACTGGCAATGAGGCTGGCGAAGCACTGATAGCGATGGTGACTGGCTCAACGCGGATCTATGCGTTTTGGAGCACCGTACACCACCGGGCTAGGCGTCCACGATGTCCACTGCAACCAAGGAAATCCGCCGGCCCATTCCAATCCCTTGACGGCATTTGGCAAGACGGGCGCGTGTTTGTCACGAAGGCCGACGGAACACTCTCGGCCTACTTGGGCAAGTTGTCGACGCAGAGCCTCACGACCAACAATAACGGCCTGCCGGTGTGACCCGCAGTAGGGCCCGAGGCGCGAATAAAGCGGACGCCGAACTTAGGCATCACCGACCTGCATGACCGCGGTCTCAGGAAGAGGTAGATCACCGGGAGACTCGGCGAAGAAGGCCCTCGATCTGGGCCACCACCTCGATCGACAGCGAGGGCGGCGTAAGCCAAAGCTTACATCAGATCAGTGCGACGATCTTCCGCTGCGCGTCGTCGTCGCTCCCGAATTACCGAGCGGTCGCAGTAAGTGCGAATGATCCAGCCGAGCTAATGATCCAGCCGAGGCTATCGAAACCAACAGAGTGACAAATCAAGTCTCACCGGCCGGGCTCGCGCTGCGCAGCAGCCCCGGTCGCGGCGAGCGCCATGATGCTATGGTCATGTCGGCTTGATGCCGAGCGCGCAGTGCGCAGTGGTCGGGGGAGGCGATAAAGAATGTGCCATCAGCCTCGCCTGAGCAACGGCGAATGCCATTCGGCGACTTCTTCTCCAGTGAGGGTTGCCAGTATCCGCTGCTTGACGATGGTAATCTTTGAGACCTCCTCAACGCTTGCGACAGTGAACTGCGGAAAGCAGGTCAGCCCGCCGGTGTGCAGGCGGTCGGCTCGACCAGGTAATGCCCGCACAGCCGCAAGAAACGACGATTGAATTGGCGCTCCTTGCCGATAAACACGGTCTCGACCGCCGTTTTCATGTTGTCGTAAATGCCGCGCGTGCACGCGCCCTTAAAGAAAGCAGGCGCGGTTGTGCGCGTCGAACACCATCTCCTGGGTCTCGCGCGGGTAGGCCCGCACGAACAACATGCGGCTGTGGCACAACCGGAAATGCGCCACCTTGACGGTAACAACCGTCGTGCCATTGATCAGTACGACCTCGTGGCTCCAGTCGAACTGGTAGGCCTCGCCCGGGGCAAAGCTCAGCGGCACAAAGGCCTCTGCCGTCGCCGCCCCGTGCGCGACACGCCATCGCTTCGCATAGCGGCGGACCGCGTCGCAGCCGCCGTCATAACCGAGACCACACAGCTCCTCGAAGATCCGGATCAAGGTCAGCCGCTCGCGCGGCGGCTTCGCCTCATTCGCCGCCAGCATCTGGTCGAGATCTCCGCGCCATGGTCCCAGCTTTGGCTGGGGGGTGCACCTGGCGCCCGTACTCAAAAGCCGTCGCTCCCGAACCCAGCATCTTGCGCCCCGTGGTCCGCGACACTCTCAGCTCGCGGACGATCGCCTTGATCGACTTGCCTTTGACAAAATGCTCCCGCCGGATCCGGCCAATCATCTCCACAACCAGCAGCCCCCGTCACCCGCTCGCGTCCCCCGGCGGGCAGCCTGCGCATCACATCGCAAAGGGGGTGAAACTTCGGCTCTGACTCACTTTCGATGCAGACATATGCTATATTTGGTAGGCATTGCATTGGGGGATGCTTGCCATGGTTTATTCGAGCTTTCGGGCATTGTCGCCGGCGGGTTTGGTAATCGACGATGTGGCGGTCGGGCCCGATCGCGTCGTGATCACCGCTCGGTGTCGCCCCATGGCCGGAACCTGCCGCGATTGTGGGCGACCATCAGGTCAGCTGCACAGCCGCTACGAGCGACAGCTGCTGGACCTGCCCTCGCAAAGACGGGCGGTTCACCTGCGCGTTACGGTTCGCCGGTTTCGCTGTACTGAGCCGCGTTGCCGGCGCCGCATTTTCGCCGAGCGGCTCGGCGATGGTGTCGCCGGCAAAAGTGCGCGGCGCACCTCACGGCTTGAGACGATCGTCCATCATCTCGGCATCGCGCTTGGCGGCCGACCGGCGGCGACGCTGGCGCGGCGCCTGATGCTACCGGTCAGCAAGGATACCCTGCTGCGCGTCGTGCGCCGGAAAGCGACCTCTGAGACGGCGGCGCCGGTGCGCATCATCGGGATCGACGACTGGGCCTGGAAGCGTGGTCAGCGTTACGGCAGTATCATCTGCTATCTTGAGCGGCGGCGGGTGATCGATCTGCTTCCCGATCGCGAGCCTGCCACGGTCGAGAATTGGCTCATGCGTCATCCTGAAGTCGCTGTCATCTCGCGCGACCGCGGTGGCGGATACGGCCACGCGGCGAGTAGAGCAGCGCCCCAGGCCGTGCAAGTCGCCGATCGTTGGCACCTGATGGAGAACGCCAGCGCTGCCTTCCTGGAAGCGGTGCGACGGTCGATGCGGCCGATCCGCCTGGCACTCGGTAATGCCGCCATCGACCCGGTGCTGCTGACCCACGCCGAGCGGCTACAGCACGAAACCCATCTGCGGCGGGAAGAGGACTACAATGTCATCCGGGCGCTGGCCAAGGAAGGCAGCCCGATCAAGGAGATCGTGCGCCGGACCGGCCGCAGCCGCAAGTTGGTGCGCGATATCGTACGTGGCGGCGGGGGTGATGTCTTCCGCAGCCGGTCGACTGCCCTCGAACCGCACCTTGCCTGGCTGGATGCCGAATGGTCGGCCGGATGCCGCAATGGCGCCGAACTATGGCGTCGACTGCAAATCAGCGCCGGCTTTCGGGGCAGTCTGCGGGTTGTCTCCGAATGGGCAACCCGGCGACGGCGTGCTGAACACATCGGGAGCGAGTGGCTGCGTAAGCCACCCCCAGCGCGGGTGCTCAGCCGTCTGCTGCTCAGCGAGCGTGATCAGTTGACTAAAGACGATGTCGTCACGGTGGCTCGGGTCGAGAGAAGCGTCCCCGCGCTGGTCATGGCGCGCAATCTTGTCGAGCGCTTCCACCGAATGCTGCGCGAGCGCGATCCGGCCGCCCTGCCAGCGTGGCTCAGCGCGGTTGCCAGCAGCATGCTGGCGTCCTTTGGTAAAGGCATCGTCACCGACCAGTCCGCTATCGCGGCGGCGATGAGCGAGCCGTGGTCCAATGGCCAGACCGAGGGACACATCACCAAACTCAAGCTTGTAAAACGCCAGATGTATGGCCGAGCAAAGCTTGACCTGCTCTGCGCCCGCCTTCTCGTCTCGGCGTAAGCCCTCGCTGCATCGAAAGTGAAGTCAGAGCCCTTATTCCACGCCGAAACACACACCCAGGCGCTGGCGCCCCCTTCGACAAACTCAAGAGGGTCAGGGACCAGCGGTCAAACGGCAGGGCGTGGCAGAAGCTCAGCTCGCCGCAGAAGAACTGGTAATACGGGTTCTCCAGCCAGCGTGCGCACAATGCTTCGTCCGACAAGCGGTGCATGTGCTTGAGGATTGGCAGCCCCGCCGCCCGCCGCCTCGGCAATGGCGGGCGGCCGTCGCGCGGCGGGCACACGCCGAAAAACCGGCGGTCGAGGAATTCTGTCGAGGAATTGCCAATCGATCTGTTGCGCCAGCCGCACCAGAGCATGACGCAGGTCAATAATGTCCTCCAAACCCGGCCGCAGCAGATCTTTTTGACGATCGTCGCGTGGCTTTTGCCACCGCGGCCCCTCACGCCGATGACCTGCCACCTCATGCCATGATTTGCCTAAACGCGAAACGCGAAATCGCTCGAAACGCGCCTCAAAGCCACTGTTTCTGGCATATTCGATTACTTCGCCGGGTTCGATTGGCCCGGGTTCGATTGGCCCAGGTTCGATTGGCCCGGGTTCGATTGGCCCAGCCCGCTCAACGGCTCACCCGTTGTTCACGGACGACTAAATAAATCATATCGCTGATTGCTATGTGCGGGGCCGGCGGGCTTATCGATCGATGCCCTGTCCGAGCGCTGTGCACGCAACCTATCAGCCGATTCGGGCTTTATGGGGCTGTATCCGCGGCACTCGAATGTATCGCCTCGCCGACCAAATGAGACGCCGATTGCGGCGGCTCGAGAGTGTATGACCCACCGGATGGATTGAAAGTCAGACCTGGGGCCGCCGGCGGCGTTTCATCGGACACGATCAGCGCGTTGGCACCCAGTTCCCGCGCCTTCTGTTCCAATATGGTCAAAGCCTGCGCCCGATCCAGCCCAGCGGCGGCGTTCACGACCAATCGCGCGATCGGTACATTGAGCCCCGTCGGGGGCCTCTGCAGAACCTTGATAAAAGGCTGGGCCGGATAGGCGCCCCACCCGGCAAGACGCGTCACCTCAACCGAGCTCGACTGAGCCGTGCATCCACCGAGCAGAACGATAGCGACGGAGAAGCCGATGAGCGATCGCCGCATGACGCGTCATTTCTCGGGCAAGGGGACCACAAGATGAGCGCCCTGGTCAGTGCGCAACTTGATTACGTATTTATCCCATTGCTGTTGTTGAAGGGCATTGGTCAGCTGCGGCTTGATTTGGTCGAGCGGCGGCTTTGGAGTCGGTCGCTTGCCGAGCAGCTGGAGCACGACAAAGCCTTTGGGCGCCGAGATGGGTCCGGTCACCTCCCCAATCTTTAGCGGCTGCACCGCCTTCAAGATCGGAGCGAGCAGCTGGGTTCCCGGAACCCAGCCGACTTCGCCGCCGAGGGCGGCACTCTGCGGGTCCTGCGACTTCTCCGCCGCCACGATCGAGAACGATTTGCCGCCCTTGATCTCGTCGATCGCCGCCTGCCCCGCCGCATAGGATTCGGTAATGATCTGCCGCAGCCGAAATTGCTCCGGCGCCGGCGCGTCTACGATTTTCTGATAGGCGCCCTTGAGTTCTTGATCCGTGATAGGGTGCGAGGTGATGAAGTTCCGCGCCATCAGCTGGATGGCGGTATTTTCCGCCGCCTGCCTTACCGCCCGCTTGTATTCGGTAGTATTTTTGACGCCGGTTCTGTCGGCCGCGTTGAGCACGGCTTGGCGATTAATCAGGGTGAGCAGCGTCTTGTTTTTTGCGCCCGCGTCCTTTGCTGCCGCGGGATCGGCCGCCACCACCTCTTGGAGCGTGATCGACACGCCCCCGACCTGCGCCACGACCTGAGCCAGCGCGGCGCACGGAAATAGGGCGATCATGATGGCGGCAAGCAAAAGCTGTCGCATACTAGAACCTTTTCTGAACTACAAAGAATGCGTAGACCCTATCCAAGTCCAGGCTGGTCTTGGCCAACCCGCTGAATCCGTTATTCTCGATCGGAAGCGCCGCCATCGCCGTCACGCTCAAATTGTAAGGCAGGGTGAGCCGCAGGCTCAGACCAATATCCGACAGGGTCTGCCAATACGGCGCGCCCGGTGGCGTTGTCGTCAGGGTTGCACCTCCGGTCTCCACAAAGACTCCGAGCCGAGCCTGGCTATGGAACTGCACGGGACTTCCCGCGCTGAGCTCCAGCCTGGCCAAGTAGCCGCTGTCGCCGACCGCGACTGCCGGCTCCCAAGCGCTCAGATTACCGAAGCCGCCCAGCGTCCATTGCTGCTCGACCGGCAAAGTGTTGAATGCCCACTGGGATTGGCCGGTCAGGTCGAGCTGGAAGCCGCGCGGCAGGTGCTGCTGATACGAGGCCGAGATATTGGCGTAGCGAAAATGCGGCGTCGGCACACCGGGAACATTATCGAGCAGGGTTCCGGAGGGGCCCGAGACCCCGAGGTTCATGGTTCCGGTGGCGGTGATGTTACCTGGCTGGCTGCCAACCGTCACGGTACGGCTGAAGGTGCTGCCGAGTGCGACCCAATTGTAGCGCTGTTGAAGAATCGTGAACGCGTCCTCCAGCACCGTTTCACTGAAGGTGGTCCGGTTAAGCGCTTCCGTGGTCGAGAGACGAGCAGCGGTGTCGGCATAGAGAAGCTGGGTGCCATTCAGCGAATAGCTGAGAATGTTCCCGACCGGGAAAAGTGGTGCGGTGACATTGCCCTCGCGGAAATGCGTGCCTGTCGCGGAGAACCCGTAGATCCCCCAGGGCGTGATCGAGGAGATGCCGGCGCTGGGCTGAACGTAGAGGCTGCCGCGGCTTTTTTCCTCGAGCCAGGGCAGGCCCTGGATATAGCTCGTCGTCAGCTGCAAACCGTGCGTCAGGTTGGCGACCGCGGCGCCGCCGGCCTGATAGCCGCCGGTAAAACGGTTGCCGTAATTCCCGAAATTCAGCGTTCCGGTCACCGGGGAGTAATCGGGGATCGGCGGTTCGCTGATGATGATCGCCGTTCCGGCCGGGTTCGGCGCGGGTTCGACATTGACGTTGACTTGCTGACCGGAGCGCCCGGCATAGGCGCCGGCGAGGACCTGGTCCTTGACGAGTTCGTCGCTGCGGATGTCGTCGCGTCCTTCCAGCCCAGGAAAGAACCAGCCCAGCGCATCCGGTGTCTTAACCTCCGTGATCGTCCCCTGAAAGATCGTGACGTGTACGGCTTTCCCGTGGACCTCGCCGGTGATGGCGACGAGATTATAGCCGCGCTGGTGATAAGCCTCCTGGACAGCAGCCAGCGCGTCCTTCGGCGTTCGCGCCGCTGCCAGCACCTTCGCGATGATTTCGCGCGCCAGCAATGTGTTGCCGGTGACTGTGTAATGGTAGCCGTGGCTTTCGATCGAGAGCGGCTCTGCTCCGTAACGTGGCGGGGCGACTTCGACGACGGTCGGGGTAGCAGGCGGTGGTGTGAACGCGGGCATGTAAATCTATGATACGCGCGGCAGGGACTTAAAGTCGGAAGTCGATGGCGACATAGGCGGAGCGAGGCCGAAATCAGCGGCGTGCGTTTATGCCCATCGCTTCGTCAGTATCAGAGATCAAACCCGCCCTCTCGCCCTCGAGCGAAAGGAAAGGGGCCGGGAAACCGGCCCGGCCCGTGGGACCAATAACGTAAATAGGGCCCTTAACTATTGCGGCTGGAAGTCGGTCGCAGGCAACTGGATCACATCAACCTGACCGCTTTCGATCGTACCGCCGGAGAATTGGCCCGCCGAAGTGGTCAGGAATTCCGTCGTCAGAGCTGGGGTCAGAAAGTTCACCCAGCTGTTGTTGCTGGTTGTCGTCGCGCTGGTGCCGTTAGTCCCTGGCGCGAGGATGAGATTGTTGGTCAGGTAGTGCACCCCGCTACCGCCAATCTGGCCACCCACATCCGGCATTGTCAGATCAGCGGGGATCAAGTTGAAAAGATTGACCGAGGTAGTCGTGGCGGTGTCGCCCAATGCGATAGACGCGGTGCTGTTGGGGGCTGCGGTCGGATTGGACGCTGATGCCCCGGACATCAGCCAAACTAGGCCCGGCCAATAGAAAATGTTGGGATTGGCGAGACCGGCAGCGAGGCTCGGGTTAAGCCCGATATTGCCAGTCGCGGTAACGACCAGATGGTTGTTTGCGTAGGATGACAGGACGGAGGTCGGAAGGGTCGGCGCCGTGAGCGGTACCGTGTTCTGATAACTTGTGAATACAGGATCGACCCCGTTGCCATCCCCGAGCTGCACATTGCCCTGTACCAATAAATTCACATTTTGTTTAATCGCGCTGGAAGCGCTCGGCCCGGCCAGGTAAATATTGGCCGTGCCGGGCGCGTTCCCGTTCGGCCCAACAGTTACCGGCACATAATTATACTGGAAGGCCGTGGAGCCGTTCGCCGCGGCGCCGTTCGGATTGTTCACATTCCCGTAGAAGATCAGATTGATCGTACCCCCGTTCGGAACCGAAAATCCCGCGTTGAGGCCATTATTGCTGTTGATGTTGTTGGCAACGACATTGATAGACGACGTTGGCGACAGCGTAGCCAGCGTGCCGAGGAGGTTCACTCCCGACGAGTCTGAAAATTGAGTGCCACCGCTCGGATTCTCGATGTAGATATTGCCAGTTGTCGCTTGGACCAAGGTGCCCCCGAACAGGCTCAATGTGTAGTTCAATGACGGCAGATTATAGAAGGGATCAGCCACACTCTTGGCGTTTGTCCCGGGGAATAGGCCGATGTTTTCAGCAGTGTCGAACACATTCCCGTTTGGCAGCACGCGGATCACATTGCCTTGGATAACGGCGCCAAAGTTGATACCATTGGCACTTCCGCCCGTACCATTGGTATAGAGCGATGTTGCCAGATCAACCACCCCGCCAGTCTGAGGAGTACTGGGATTAGCGACCGTGCCTCCGGCCCCGAGCGTCTGCAGGAACACGCCGCTCAGTGGATTAGTAGCGCTGACCACCTGACCGGCAACTTGGACTGACCCTTCAATATCGATATTCGAGGCGACGACAGTAAGCCCACCGCCAGTCGGCACGTTGAGAGTGCCCTTACTCTGGACATTCCCGTTTGACTCGATATCCAGAGTGGTGGTGCCGGTGCTCGCCTCGTTGATCACACCGTTGTTGACAAGACCGCCCGCGAGCTGGTTGCTGGAAAAGTCGCCGGCCGAGCTCATGTCAGTCAGCACACCGGTGTTCGTGTTCGTGAACAGCCCGAGAACACTGTCCGGCGTGCCTGTTGGATTATCGGCGAATAAGACGAGGTTGGCCTGGTTGTTGACCGCACCGGCGGCATTGAGCTGATCGAGGAAAAGCGTCGCATTGGCCGCAGCCGGCGTGAAGTTGACGACCGAGCTTCCGCCACCGTTCAGCGCAGTCGTGCCTACGGTAGGCGTTACATCCGCGGCGGCACTCGTGGTGGCGGCGAAGGTGGTGAAAGGGAATCCGGCCACCACATAATTGAAAACTGTAGAAGGCGCCGACGCACCAATATTGACGGTTCCGTTACTCGCCACGAGAAGATTACCACCATCGATCGTGGCGCCAGCCATTGTGGTGACGGAACCCGTACCCGGCGTTGTGTTGTCGACTGTCACAAAGCCGTTGGTGGCAAACGCCGTAGCGTCGACCGCATAACCGAGAAGACCAATCCCGCCGGGAGACGGAGAATGAATGACGCCGGAAGGGCCGACAATGATGCCGTTGGCGTTCGATACGAATAGCGGGCCGCTCAGAGCTGTCGCCGCGCCCGCAGCCGCACTCGACGCGTCTAGCGTACCGAAGATTTGCGACGGGCCGCCGGTCAGATCGGTGACGAGAACAGACGTCGCCCCCGCACCGTTTTGATTGATCTGGAGAGTAGCGCCCTGACCAATACTGAACCCGGTATTGGGAGTGATCCCGCTCGGCGCCGTCACATTGGTGCCCAACGCGGTGCCACCCCATTGCAGAACGTTGTTCGCGCCACCGACGGTTGTAATTGTGGCTGCGGTCGAACTGGTCCCGGTGTACGTGACCGCGCCGTTCGCGGAAAAGCTTCCCGGCAGGCTGTTCGCCGGTGGTTGAGCATGTGCCGCGTGGATCGCCACAAGACTCAGCGCCGACAGCGCGGTCGAGCCCAAGGCCCCGACCTTCAACCGGGCAACGGCAGCGGGATTCCGTGAACTACCCAACATTTCTTCCCCTTTGTGTGGTGATTGACCAGCGCGGCATGTAAGGGCCGACGACAAACACCACTGCCGGCGTAAACTCCGGCGGATCATTTCCGTAAATGCCAAGGTGCTAAACCGTCTACCGAAATTGGTGATTTGATGACATTTTGGGCATGTTAAACCTCAAACCGAAGGAAGCGTCAAACCCAAAACTTGCGGTGACGAGCCGAGGGATGCCGGCCTTTGTGTGGGGATTTGAATTTGGATCCATCAGCGCGGCGGCTTCAGAAAGGACGACCGGAGTTGCTCTTAATTCCTATGAACATGCTACGTGTGTCTGTTTTATAGAAACCCGACTCAATCGAAGCTGGAATGTTCCCGAGGCTGTCAAATTGTTCCAGGCAAACGTCGAAACCGGAATCCACAATCGCCTGCAACACGCACTCCCGCTTCAGCCAAAAGGATTTTCTGTTGTCCCAAGACGACCATCTGGCTCCGTCTCGGCTTTGAAACGCCATCTCATCTTCAAATTCCACCTGCCATCGGCCTATATAGCCTTCATTTTGACCAAGCTCTGATAAATGAAATTTCGGATTAGGTTCGTCCGTGGCAAAGTGAGTATCAAGAATAAGCATTCTGGACGTAGCTGCCGAGAGTAGGCGAAGGAACTTAGCTGGCTGATCCATGTGGTAGAGGAGTCCACGGCAAAACACAATATCAAAAATCCCATACTTTGGTAAATTCCATGCGTCGTCACGGACAAACATGAGATTTGGTAAATTTGTTCTCTCTTTCACATAGAAGCAGGCAGCGATATTGAGATCACGGACCTCAATACCGACTACATTGAAACCCATCCGAGCGAATTCGACAGCAAACCCACCTTCGCCGCAACCAAGATCGACAAGTCGAACATTGGATCTATCTTTGGGAAAGATTACAGACAACAGACGTTTCGCCGACACGAAAATAGGGTGTTCGTCAAATGTGAAGCCGCGTTCAGGCTTTGTCTGCGTGCCGTCGTCCAAACGAATATTGTGCGCGGTAAAGCTGACCACAGCAGAACTGGTCTGAGCCAGGCCCATGCGAGTCTCCTTCAAATCATCGGGGTTCGGGTTAGGCAAAGAGAGCACCGATGCTGTAGGCGCCTCGACCTTCCTGCGGCTTGACGCAATTCGCCCGGGAAGCTGGAGGGTGACGGTCCACCATGCGAGTTTCGCCGCGCGCCGCATGGCTCGCGCGGTTCGTGGGTGGCCATCGAGAGCTCGACGCAGCGGCCAGGTGACCTGCCAAGAGGTCGATTCGAGAACCGAGTTGAGCCGGGATCGTAACTCGCCGTTCTCGGCTTCGGAGCGACGGGCGCGTTGTTCCGCATCCGTTGCACGATTTTCCGCCTCGACTAAGGTCGCGCGTGCCTGACAGACATGCTCCACCAGTTTCCTTTCTGTCGTCGCGGCCTCAGCAAGATGTCCTCTCGCCTCAACCAAGTCGCGATCGCGCGCCAACAGCTCGGTTTCGATCTGTTGCTTATGGTCTGCCAGTTCCGTTAACTGGCGATCGCGTGTGGCCAGTTCGGCTTCTATTCGTCGCCCATGCTCTCCCAGTTCGGCCAAATAGCGATCGCGCACCGCGAGTTCGGTTTCGAGATGACGTGCTTGGTCTCGCAGTTCCACCAAATAGTGATCCCGCGACGCCAGCTCGGCTTCGAGGTTGCGGGTTTTGTTTTCGGTTTCGTTAGCTTGGCGCCATAGCGCGCCAGCCAGCGCGGGTAGCTCGCGCAAAGCAGGCGGCAATACCGCTTCATAGGCCCGCAGAGCGAGCCGGTAGTCGGCCCACCAATCGCCTGTTTGTGCCATCCCAGACGCACTGACGCGATACCAGGAAAGCGGATCCAAGCTGGTTTCGAGGCGGTAACCGCGGAGCGTGGCTGTGGCATAGAGCTCCCAGTCTTGCGTGCCCGTACCGCGGTCTTCGGTATACCCGCCGATTTCACCCCAGCAGCTGCGGCGCACCAGGGCATTCGCATCACCAAGCGTGTTGTTGAACAACCCGAACAACGGAGCGCCACCCAAGAACACCTGAAGCTTATCCGGCCACATCGGATCGGTCCCTGCCGGCCCGTGAAACATCGCCATTACACTCGTCACGATGTCGGCGTTTGTATGCCGTGCAATTCGCACAGCATTTTCGATGCCGTCACGCAGCAACAGGTTGTCGTCGTCCAAGAAAAACAGGTAATCACCTTTTGCGGCGCGGGCAGCCGCATTGCGTGCCGCCCCGAGGTAGCGGTTCTCCTGTCGGATCAGGGTCCAGCCTTTGGCGCGAAACTCGTCTTCCAGACTATCGAGGAAGACCTGCGCTGCCGGTTGTGTGCTGCCGTCGTCGACCAGGATCACTTCAATGTTGGCGTAGATCTGATGACGGACACTCGCCAAGCAATCCGCCAACAGCCCCGGTCGGTTGAAATGGGTAATGCATATGCTGACCAAAGGCGCAACTTGGTCTGCCGGAATCGGGGTGGTCGAGCACTCCGGCTCGTCGACAGCAACATTATGGAGCATGGCGCGAAGCGTCGGATGCGCATGCAAAAGGCAGCCGTTACTAACGATAACGCGGCGTTCCAAGCACCACGCCTCGGCCTCGCGCATATTATGGAAGTGGATATAACCGCACTCGTTCAGCCAAGGCGGTCGTGTAAAATAATGCACGTGGATCGGGCCGTGCTGATCCCGCCAGCCCTGACGACGGGTGTCGAGAGCGTGCACGGAAAGCCCAGCGCCGCCTTCGATGTGCACCGCAACAAATGCCCGCGGCTGCAGCCAGCGCCACACAGCATATGCGGCGCAGGCCTGCGGCCGACCCTCTATCGGGGGACCATTAATCTCGCGCACAACCACGGCGAGACCACCAGTATTCCCGGTGGAAACTTCTTTGTCGACGCTCAACACGAGGCGCGCGCCGTCGCCGCGCAAACGATGAGCCAGTCTCACCGCCTCGGGCAGCCCGGTGGTACTCGTCAGAACGGCTGTTAGCGCGCCTTCGGTCTCCGGCTCTTGCCCCTGACGCAGTGCGGCATCAAAATATTCAGCCTCGGCCGCAAGCCCGGGGATGCTTGTTAAATTCTGCTGATCGGATAGGCGTTCGAGGTGTGTGTAAAGATGTGATGCCCAGTTCGGCGACGAATCCGCCGCACCCGATTGTCGATGCAACTCGCTATTCAGCAAGCGGCCGAGGATAGTATCACATTCATCATCATTTATGTTCATGCCCAGGATCGCAGCCAAGCGCCGCAACTGCGCTACGCCGTCGCTAAACCACTGGCTGTACACAAAGACGCCGGCAATATCGGCGCCACCGTGCAACAGCGCCTCCATATTGTAGCGCAGCCAAGTGTGGTAAAGGCGCCCCGCCGGGACGCTCTCGCGCTTCACCTGCGAGGCGACAACTTCGGCCGGATTGCGTACCGCCAGCAAATAGCGGGGCGTAATACCACGCGTCTTCAGCAGTTCCTGCCACAATGGCAGAAAGCGGGTCGTGCGCGGATCTTTAACCGCCCAGACCGGATCTAAAAAGGACCGACGGTTGTTGACCCAAGCCTCCAATTCCCCGACCAGGGGGAGCAGTGCAGGGTCGCGCCACCACTCCGAAGGAAAAGGCAGCATGCCATTTTCGCCATGCCAGGGCTGCCCCAAGGCGAGGAGCATACGCTCCTGGATGTCGACACATTCTCGATCTTCGTAGTACCCGGCCAGATTGTGCATATCGGCGGGAAGCAGGTGCTCGCCGATACTTACGCCTAGGGATTGCACCAGGCTGCTCAACAACGAGGTGCCGCTGCGGTGCATGCCTAGAATCAGTACCGCGATCTGCCCAATTTCTCGCGAGGCGGTTTCCGATCCTTGTCTCATGCTTTGTCCCTATCGCCGAGACCCCTTGTAGCGCCGCCAGTCGCCATATCGACACACGAATCGAAGCCTTTGCTGATCACGCGAGTCGCCTGGCCGAAAGCTTGCCATCGCATATTTTTCGACCGCAAGTCCGTGGCAACGTCTCTTTCCGTGTCGAGCTCGAGCCGCGGAATCGCGCCGAGCAAACGGTCCGATTCTCCTTGATGACCCGATCGCGATGCGGCAAACGCTGACGAGAACCCAAGGCGAGAGCCACGGCGGCAGCAGACGGCATCGCGCTGAGCCGGAGGTGGTTGTGCTTGACGCCGAGCGAACACGATCTTGACAGTTTGATGGCGCAGGCTGGGGCCGCGCGGGAGGGTACGAGCGATCTTCTCAAATCCTTGCTGATAGAATCGCGGATACGTTAATCAAACACTCGCGCGCCTCATACGCTGGATTGGACCCCTCCCATCCCATCCTTATGCATCGTCCGATCATACCAAGTTGCCCCGACATGACCGCCGGTGACGTGGTCCATGTCATGACCGGTCTTGAGGTCGGGGGCGCCGAGACGCTGCTGTTAGAGCTTTGTCGCGAGGACATCCGGCGCGGACGGTCACCCTTTGTCGCCAGCCTGATGTCCGATGGTCCGATGCGCGATCGGTTCGCCCAGATCGGCGTGCAGGTGGTGGGTCTCGGTATGCGGCGCGGGAACTGGTCTATGCCAGGGCTGGTGAGACTGGCCCGGCTGATCCGGCGACAGCGGCCGCGCATCGTGCAGGGCTGGCTCTATCACGGAAATCTCGCCGCGACGGCAGCAGCCTGGGTATCAGGTGTATTTCCGCGGCCACGGCTGGCCTGGGGCATTCTGAACTCCTTTCCGGATTTCACCTGCTATCCGCCCCGATTGCGCCGCGCCGTGCGGGTCAGCGCAAAGCTCTCGCCATTCGTCGATGGCATTCTTTACAACAGCCGGATCGCTCTCGAGGCCCATCAGCAATTCGGCTTCCGCTCACGGCGAACGCAGTTGGTTTCAAACGGCATCGATCTGGATAGATTTCGCTTCGATCCTGTCTCGCGCGCGGCCGTTCGTCGGTCGTTGGGATTGCCGGATGACGCGATCGCGGTGATCGCCGTGGGCCGCAATGATCCAATGAAAAACTGGGCTGGGATGCTCGCAGCCGCCGACGCGGTCGCCGATCGCAACATTTGGCTGGTCGCTGTCGGAGAGGGGACCGAGCGCTTGCCAGCGGGTCCGCAACGTTGCCTGCTCGGGCGCCGCGACGATATGCCCGCGCTCTACTCTGCCGCGGAGATCTTCATGCTCGCTTCGCATTTTGGCGAGGGTACATCGGTGGCGCTTTGCGAGGCCATGGCCTGCGGCTTGCCCGTCATCGTGACCGAGGTCGGCGATAACGGTTTGATCGCCCGCGATGCGGGCATCGTCGTCCCCCCGCGTGACGTTGACGCATTGAAACAAGCCTTGTTAGAACTCGCCAGCAATCCCTTACTGCGTCTGCACAGGGGCAAAGCGGCCCGAGCGCAGGCCGATTTAGGCTTTAGCGCTGCGTCGTTACAAGCCAGCATTTGCAGCTTTCATGATGCCCTGTTGGACGAGCAAGTCGAGGCACGACGACAGCGCGTTTGAACATCGAGAGCCGGGCACGCTAGCTCGAAGGCCATCCGGCCGATCCTTTTAGAGCGTCGGGCGGATGTTCTGGTTCATCAGGAACAGGTTGGTCGGATCGTATTTGTTTTTGAGCGCGACCAGCCGTTCGTAACTGCCGCCATAGGCCGCCCGGATCCGGGTGGCTTCTTCGGCGTCGAGATGGTTGACATAGACTTCGCCTGACGCAAACGGTTCGACCGCATTCCAGTAATCGCGCGTCCATTGGATATGACCGGCAGTCTCAGCGGGATCGTGCCATTGCGAGATTACGTCGTAATCCCATTGATCGTGGCGCAATCCAAAGGCTGTCGCATCGCGATCAACGCGGGCGGCGGCGCCGTGCATGTGAAAAAACAGGACCATCGACATCGGCGACAGCATCTTGGCAGCACGCCCGATCATGATGTCCAAGAGTTCGTCGCCGAGTTCGTTCAGAAAGCTCGATTTCCAGTAGCGCTGCACCCCGCCATACGGCACCGCCGCGTCGAACAGTTTGTTGAGTTCGACATACGAGGTCGGCGCGATCGTATCCGCCAGCGGCGTCCCGAATTTGCGCAATGGCGCCATCAACCGCTCCCCGGCGGCCAGATCGCCGATGTAGCTGGCGATGATGACGACGACTGGCTCGCCCTCGTGCGAGGTCATCAATGCCGCTGCAGCCAGCATCTCGTCGGGGCCGCCGCGCGCGAAATCACGATAGAACCGAAGTACCGCTTTGGCTTCGGCAATCGGGTGGATCACCATCCCGGCGAGCACCGGGCCGACCGGGTGAAGCTTGTACTCGAACGAGGTGACAACGCCGAAATTGCCGCCGCCGCCGCGCAATCCCCAATACAAATCGGGGTTTTGCTCGGCGCTGGCGGTCACCAGCGCGCCCTCGGCAGTGACGAGATCGGCCGAGATCAGATTGTCGCAGCTGAGCCCGTGCTTGCCCATCAGCCACCCGAGCCCGCCGCCCAAGGTCAGCCCGGCAATGCCGGTGGTTGACACGACGCCGCCGGTGCTGGCGAGCCCAAACGCCTGGGTTTCGCGGTTGTACTCGCCCCAAGTGAGGCCGGCCTCGGCGCGCGCCGTATGCCCGGCGGGATCGACCCGCACGCTCTTCATGCCGGAGAGGTCGAGCATCAGCCCGCCCTCGCAGACCGCATTACCGGTGATGTTGTGGCCGCCGCCCTTGACCGAGACCAGGAGCCGGTGGTCGCGGGCAAACCGCACCGCGGCCATGACGTCAGCCGGCCCGGCGCAGCGCGCGACCAATGCCGGGCACCGGTCGATCATGCCATTCCAAACCCGGCGCGCCTCGTCATAGCCGCCTTCGCCGGGCTGGACGAGCCGTCCGCGCAGAGTGTCGGCGAAGTTTTGCACCGCCGCCGACTCGAGAATCTTGTCGCCACCATCGGTGGTGATCACGCGCACATCCGTCATCGATTTCACCTCCCGTTGTTCGTCTTTGATCCTGCCCGTTACCGGGCAAAGCGTTCGCGCAAAACCCTACACCAAAGTGACACCGGTTGCGAGGCTACCCACGGCTCGGCCCAACGCCGCACACGATCGTGTTTGTGTTAGCTATGTCACCAATGGAACCAGGCCGGAGAGTCGCTGCAACCGCTGGCGGAGCGAAAGGCAGAGCGATATCCTCGGTTTGCGGGAGTTCGCAGCTCCCGTGCGCCGCGCGCCAAGGATATCATGCCGCACATTTCGCTTAGGACGCTGTCCAGTTTGTCTCCGGCGTCAACTCATGATCGCGACCCCTGACCCCAAGGCGGGCGATCCCTGGCAGATCATCGCCGATCTTCGCCGTGAACTCGACGCCAGCATCGCCGAGCGCGATGAGTCGCTGGCGCGCGAGGCAGCATTGGCGGAGGTGCTTCAGGTCATCAATTCCTCGCCGGGCGATCTCGCGCCGGTATTCGAGGCGATGCTGGAAAAAGCCACGCGGCTCTGCAATGCCGCGTTTGGCATATTGTGGACCTGCCACGGCGACCGCTTTCGCGGTGCCGCTTTTCATAACGTACCGGCGGCGTTCGCCGGGATTGCGAGCGAACTGCAGGCGGTACACCCCGAAACCGGGCTCGGCCGGGTGTTGGCGGGCGAAAATATCGTGGTCAACGTCGATATCGCCTCCGAGGATCTCTACCGGTCCGGCGACCCGCTGAGGCAAGCGTTGGCCGATCTCGGCGGCGCGCGTAGCAAAATCGACGTCGCTTTGCGCAAGGACGACGTTCTGCTTGGCGACATCACGATCTTTCGCCAACAGGTGCGGCCATTTTCGGAAAAGGAAATCTCGCTGTTGCAGAATTTCGCGGCCCAGGCCGTGATCGCGATCGAGAACGCGCGGCTGTTGACCGAGATGCGCGAGGCCTTAGAGCAGCAGACCGCGACCGCCGAGGTATTGCGGGTGATCTCCGGGTCGGCGACCGACGTGCAGCCGGTGTTTGAAGCGATCACCGCGCGGGCGGCCAAACTGTGCGAGGCGGAGTTCAGTGCGGTAGCGCGTTTCGAAGATGGCCTGCTCCGCCTTGTGGCGACGAATAACCTATCCCCGGACGAAGCGAGCGCATTTCACAGCCTGTTTCCGCGGTCACCCCACCGCGGATTTGTCATGGGCCGCGCCTTTGTGGAGGGCCGCACGGTCCATGTCGAAGATGTCCTCGCCGACCCCGACTACGACCCTCGAACCCGCGAAGTCCTGCAGTCGCTAACGGGCTACCGGACATTTCTCGGCGTGCCGATCCTGCGAGACGGCAAGCCGGTCGGTGTGATTGGCTGCGCCCGGCGCGCGGTGAGACCTTTCACGGCAGCACAGATCGAGCTGGTCACCACTTTCGCCGACCAGGCGGTGATCGCGATCGAGAATGCACGGCTGTTCAGCGATCTGCGCGAGCGCACCGATGATTTGCAGGAATCGCTCGAATACCAGACCGCGACCAGCGATGTGCTCAAGGTCATCAGCGGGTCCAGCTTCGATATCCAGCCGGTGCTCGATGCCCTCGTCGAGACCGCCGCGCGGCTGTGCGACGCAGAGATGGGGCACATTGCGAAGCGCAATGGCGATGTCTACCGGGTGGCGTCAACTTTCGCGTTTTCGCCCGAATGGGACGCCGGCGTGCGGCGTCTGATTTTTGAGCCAGGACGCGGCAGCGTCGTGGCACGGACATTGCTGGCGCGTGAGGCGGTCCAGATTGCCGATCTCACCGCGGATCCGGAATACGCTTTGCCCGAGGTGATCACTATCGGCAACATGCGCACCGGGCTTGGCGTGCCGCTGTTGCGCCAGGGTGAGCCGCTGGGCGTTATTTATTTGGCCCGCCAACGCGTCGAGCCCTTTACCGACCGGCAGATCGAGCTGGTGCGCACCTTTGCCGACCAGGCGGTGATCGCGATCGAGAACGCGCGGCTGCTCAGGGAGTTGCAGGCCCGCACCGACGATTTGCAGGAATCGCTCGAATACCAGACCGCGACCAGCGACGTGCTCAAGGTCATCAGCGGGTCCAGCTTTGATCTCAATCCGATTCTCGAATACGTCATCGAGACCGCGATCCGCCTATGCCGAGCGCATATGGGCAGCATCTTCCGCCTGGAGGACGGCGTTTATCGCTGGACGGTCGGCTACGGGCTTGACCCCGCCTATCGCGAGATCGAGGAACGAACTCCGATCGCGCCCGGCGCCGGCACATTGGTCGGCCGCGTGGCATTGGAGGGACGCGCCGTGCAAATCGCCGACGCTCTGTCCGATTCGGACTATGCCGCCAAGGACGATGCGCAACTAACCCGGGCCCACACGATGCTCGGCGTGCCGCTGTTGCGCGAGGGCGTGCCGGTCGGCGTCATTGCCATGGCGCGCGACCGGGTCGAGGCGTTCAGCGCCAAGGAAGTCGCGCTGGTCACGACCTTCGCCGATCAGGCGGTGATCGCGATCGAGAATGTCCGGCTGCTCGGCGAATTGCAGGCCCGCACCGACGAGTTGGCGCAGCGCCAGGCCGAGTTGCGGGTCACCTTCGACAACATGGCCGACGGCGTCGTCATGTTCGACGACGAGCTCCGGCTGGCAGCGTGGAACCGGCATTTCCAAGAATTGCTCGACGTGCCCGACGCTTTTATCGGCGAGCGGCCCCGCTATACCGACTATGTCCGCTATCTCGTCGGGCGCGGCGAGTTCGGCGCGGTCGACATCGACGCGGAACTCAATCGCTATACCGAAAATGTCGGCCGGCAATGGTCGGCTGAGCGCACCCGGCCGGACGGTAAGGTGATCGAGGTCCGCCACAACCCGATGCCATCAGGCGGTTTTGTCTTGATCTATGCTGACATCACCGAGCGCAAGAGGAGCGAAGCCGAGATCCGCGCTGCCCGCGACGACGCCGAGCGGGCGCTCGGTGAGTTGAAAACCGCACAGGCCAGTCTGATCCAGGCCGAAAAGATGGCCTCCCTCGGCCAGTTGACCGCCGGCATCGCTCACGAAATCAAGAACCCGCTGAATTTCGTCAACAATTTCGCCGGCCTGTCGGTCGAATTGCTCGACGAGCTGAAGGAGACCGCCGCACCGGCGATCGCCGGGCTGGCCGAGGATGAACGCGCCAATCTCGACGAAATTGTCGAGATGCTGACCGGCAACCTCGAAAAGATCGCCGAGCACGGCCGGCGCGCCGACGGTATCGTCAAAAGCATGCTCGAGCATTCGCGCGGCGAGAGCGGCGACCGCCGCAACATCGACCTCAACGCCCTGGTCGAGGAGGCGCTCAACCTCGCCTATCACGGTGCCCGCGCCCAGGACCAGAAGTTCAATATCACGCTCGAACGCGACTTCGGCCCAGCGATTGCCCCCATCGAATTGGCGCCGCAGGACATGACCCGCGTCTTTCTCAACCTGTTTGCCAACGGCTTTTACGCCGCGACCAAGCGCCAGCGTGACGGCGCTGCATCGGATTTCCGTCCGGCGCTGAAGGTGATGACACGCGATCTTGGCGACGCGGTCGAAATCCGCATCCGCGACAACGGCATCGGCATTCCGCCCGAGATCCGGGACAAATTGTTCCAGCCGTTCTTCACCACCAAGCCGACCGGCGAGGGCACCGGGCTCGGCCTGTCGATCAGCTACGACATCGTTGTGCAACAACATGGCGGTACGATTGCGGTCGACAGCCAACTCGGCGAGTTTACCGAGTTCGCGATCCATCTACCGCGCACCCGCCGGGCGGCAACAACGCCAACAACAACAACAATAGAGGCCGCGGCATGAGTGTCAGCATCCTGGTGGTCGACGACGAGCCCGATGTCGCCGAGCTGTTTCGACAGCGCTTTCGCCGCGAGGCGCGCCAAGGCATTTACGTGATCCACCATGCCCCCTCGGGGGAAGCGGCGTTAGGATTGCTGAGCAGTGGGATCGAGCCGAGCGTGGCAGTCATCCTGTCCGACATCAACATGCCGGGAATGGACGGCCTGCAGTTGTTGGGCGAATTGACGACGCGCTTCCCTGGCTTGCCGGTCATGATGGTGACCGCCTACGGCGACAACGACCGCCGCCGCCGCGCCGAGGAACTGGGTGCTGCCGAGTTCCTCACCAAACCGGTCGATTTCGATCACCTGAAGACGCGGCTGCGCCAGCTCCCCGCCATCGCCAACTGACCTGCCAGTCAGTTCAGAAGGCGGTAGGGAAAACGCCGGAACCCGCGCTCAAACCGCCCGCGTGGATGGCTGCTCGATAACCTTGGACAAGCGGCCGTAGACGCGGCGCGCATTACCCTCGAAGACTTTTGCTTTGTCTTCCGCCGACAGTGGCAGCTGGTCGATGTAGCGCTTGGTGTCGTCGTAGTGGTGACCGGTTTCCGGATCGATGCCGCGCACCGCACCAATCATCTCGGAGGCGAACAGGATGTTGTCGGCCGGGATGACCTTGGCCAGCAATTCCTGTCCGGGCAGATGATAGACGCAGGTGTCAAAAAAGACGTTCTTCAGCATGAGATCGGACAATAGCCCGAGTTTGGCGTCCTGCGCCAAACCGCGAAACCGGCCCCAGTGATACGGCACCGCCCCGCCGCCATGCGGGATGATGAATTTGATGGTCGGGAAATCCTTGAACACGGATGAATTCATCAGCTGGTTGAAGCCGACCGTGTCGCCGTTGAGATAGTGCGAGCCGGTCGTGTGATAGGCCGGATTGCATGCCATGCTGACGTGGATCATGGCGGGGATGTCGTGCTCCACCAGCTTCTCGTAGACCGGGTACCAGTAATGGTCCGACAGCGGCGGGTCCTGCCAATGGCCGCCCGACGGATCGGGGTTCAGATTGACGCCGACAAACCCGTATTGATTGACGCAGCGGTCGATCTCGGCGAGGCAGTTCTTTGGCGAGACGCGCGCACTCTGGGGCAGCATTCCCACCCCGATAAAATTCCGGGGGAATAGCGAGCAGACGCGGTGGATCAGCTCGTTGCAGGCGCTGGCCCAGGCCTCACTGGTCGTTGCATCGCCGAGATGGTGCCCCATGCCGGCGGCGCGCGGCGAAAAGATCGTCAGATCGGTGCCGCGCTCGCGCTGCACCTTGAGCTGGCCACCTTCGATCGACTGGCGGATCTCGTCATCGCTGATCGTCGGGCGCGGCGGCGGAGGCTTGCCGGCGGTGTGCGCCTCGATCTGCTGGGTGCGCCATCCCTCATGCTGACGCGGCGCAGTCGTGTAGTGCCCGTGGCAATCAATGATCATCGGAACGGCCCTCCCTTTTCTCGATCCCGCAGACCCTGTCATTGCGAGCGGAGCGAAGCAATCTCGTGACGCTGTGTGCTCGTCGCGTCGAGATTGCTTCGTCGCGCAAAACGCTCCTCGCAATGACAACGTTTCAGCCGGCGGCGAGCGGATCGGCGGTCGGGATTGAGATCGCGCCGCCGCGGTCGCCGCCGACCACGATCGGCACCGCCGCCTTGCGGCCAAGGGCTTCGACCGTGGGGATTTCGGCGTCGGCGATCGGCGCCATACGCGGCTTGCGCGCCAATGCCGCCTCGATAAAGGGCGCAAGTTCGCGCTCCTTCTCCGCCGCGCGCTGCCGCTCGCGTTCCTTGAACTCCGGCATGACCTGCGCGGCGAATACATTGAGCGAGTCACAGATGTGTTCGTGGCGGTTGCCCCCGCTCTGCTGGACAAACATGACTTGGTCGATCCCGGCCTTTTCATAGCGCGCGAGATGTTCGCGCAATTGCGCCGGCGTGCCGATGCCGCCGCGTCCAGCATTGTCCGGCAACTGGTCCTTGGCTTGTAGAAAGCGGCGCCACAGATCGGTCCGGCCGGGCTTGTGTTCGCCGAACACCGCGTAATAGCCAAGCGAGTAGCCGAAGAACTTGAACCCATCGAGCCCGCGGCGGATCGCTTCGGCTTCATCGGGGTGACATGACATACCGGTGACGATCGCGATGTTCGGATTGACGCGGTGGCCGATCGGGACGCACTCCTCCGATTTGATGATCGCGTAATATTCCTCGACCCATTTCGCCGCCTGCTCGGGTTCGAGAAATGCAAAGGCCAGCGCGCCCAACCCCTTTCGCGCCGCGAGATGGATCGTTTCGCGGCGCGAGCACGCGACCCACATCGGCGGGTGCGGCTTTTGCACTGCTTTCGGCACGAGATTGCGGCACGGCATGTCGAACCAGCGCCCGTGAAACCCGGGATAGGGGCGCATCGCCAGCATGTTGGCGGCTTGCTCGGTCGCCTCCTCCCACATCGAGCGCTTGTCGTCAGGATCGATGTTGAACCCGCCCATCTCGACCGCGGTCGCCGACTCGCCGGTACCCCATTCGACACGGCCGTTCGACACGAGATCGAGGGTCGCAACCCGTTCGGCGACGCGCGCCGGATGGTTGTATTTGGGCGCCATCAACGCGATCCCGTGGCCGAGCCGGATCTCTTTGGTGCGCTGCGAGCAGGCGGCGAGAAACACCTCGGGTGCGGAGGAGTGCGAATACTCCTCGAGAAAATGATGCTCGACTTCCCACACGTAATCGATGCCGAGCCGATCGGCGAGCTCGACCTGTTCGAGCGCGTCCTGATAGAGCTTTACTTCTGAGCCCTCATCCCAAGGCTGCGGCAGCTGGTGCTCATAGAAAAGCCCGAATTTCATCTCTGGCGCTCCCGTTCAGTGATTACGATCGGCCGATGCTTGCGTTTGCGAGGTGTTTACGCGGTCCAGCGCAGGATCGCTGCGGCGACCTCGTCAGGTTTGTCGAGCTCGGCCAGATGGCCGGCGCCCGGGATCGTCATGATCTCGGTGCGGCCGGCGATCGCCTTGGCAAACCGATCGGTGTAGCTCTTTGGCATGATCCGGTCTTCCGCACCCCGGATCAGCAGGGTCGGGGCCGCGATCGCCGGCAGCCGTTTTTCTAGCTTGGTATTGCCGAGTGGCCAAAACGCACGGGCGGCGGCCTCGGCCGCACGGGTCTGCTCGATTGGCCATTCGGGTGAATTGGCGCCGTCGGGTGCTGCCTTGAGCTGGTTCCAGCGCTCGGGATCGGCGCAAAGCAGCCCCGGCACGTCGGGCGCGCGCTGCGCCCAAGGGTCGGTCGCCGGGTCTTTTTCGTCGAACAGCCCCCAGGGTGCGATTAGCGCCAGCCGGCGCACCATGTTCGGCCAGATCGCCGCGATCTCCGCAGCAAACGAGCCGCCAACCGAGCCGCCGGCCAAATCGGCGCCGTCGAGCCCGGCCTTTTGCAACAGCTCGCGCACCGCCAACACCCAGTCGAGATGGCTGTCGAGCACCGTGTGCCCGCGGTCGCCGCCGGGATGCCCCGGCAATGACGGCACGATGACCGTGCGCTCGCGCGCCAGCGCGTCGAGAAACGGAGCCCAGCGCGGCAATCCGCCAAACCCGGCGAGAAAGCCCAGTTTCGGTCCTGCCCCGGCTTGCCACACGCGCGTCGGAAAGCTGTTGACTTCGATCGAAAGCACCTGCGGCTCGGCCATGGCTGTCTCCGGCGTCTCTCCCTAGCGTCAGCCTGACCCGTGGGCTCCCGCGGGTCAAGACTGCGAGGTTGCGCGCAGCTCTCTCCTGCGCCGGTGGTAGTCTAGGGGCGGAGCCGCCCGCTCGCCCCACCAGCTCGTAGCGTCAGCTGTCGTTACTCTCTCGACAGCCGCATTCCTGACGTTGTAGGCTCATACCCGGAAACAAACCACGAACGACGGTGGCACAGTGACGCGAGCATCCCGGCAGGCCCAGCGTGAGGCAGAGCGGCAATTCCCGGTGCGGGTGCGGATTGCCGTACCGCCCGAGGGGCTCGGCCGCCAGCTGATGTTCATGCACGCCTGGCTCGACCAGACCTGCGGCGCTGCCGGTTGGGCGTCGGCGCCGGCCGGAACGATCGGCGTGGTCAACGACGCCATTGCGTTTTATTTCGAGAGTGCCGCCTTTGCGCACGCGTTTGTCGCCCGCTTCTGCTGCGGCTACCGCATCTAGACGATCGCCGGCTCCTTTGCACTCCGCCGCGACGAGCCCCTACCGCGCCAAGGGGCCGCGGTTCACAAAACGCCCTAACCCGCTCGGCTGAGCGACATCGTGAGTCTGTTGGCATGGACCGCGCTCGCCGCGACCACCTTTGGCGCCGCTTTGCTGCAGGCGGCCGGCGGGTTTGGTTTTGCCGTGCTCGCGACCCCCCTCTACCTGATGATCGTGGCGCCCGCCACCGCGGTCCATCTGGTCATCATCATCGCGACCGCGCTGTCGGCGGTGGTGCTGCCGCGGCTGCGCTATGCTGTCGAACCGGGGCTGCTGCTGCGGTTCCTTCTCGGCAGTGTCGCGGGTCTGCCGTTTGGCCTGTTCGCCTTCCGTCACAGCGATCCGAGGTTCGTGCGCACCGCGGCGGGTATCATCGTGCTCGGCTTTGCCGCGCTGTTGGCGTGGTCGCGCGGCAGCACCCGGCCGGTAACATTGCTCAAGACAAGCCATAACCGCGATCTCGTCGCCGGCGCCGTTTCCGGTGTCGCGGCGGCGTTGGTCGGCATGGCGGGACCGCCTGTGCTGATCTATCTGCTATTGGCGGGTGCGGCCTCGCAGGTGATCCGCGCGACCTTGCTGTCGTTTTTCGCCCTGGTCTATGCGGTAACATTGGCGGCGCATGCCGCGACCATCGGCGTTCCCGTCCACACCTGGCTGATATCGGGCATCCTGCTGCCCTTTGCCTTTCTCGGAGGATTGATCGGCCGGCCGCTTGGCGATCGCCTCGGGGCTGGGGCCTTTACCGTGCTGGTGATCGGTCTGCTGATTTTCGCCGGGTTATTTACGTTGGCGCAGTCGAGCGGCCTTTACGGCAGCGGGCGCTGACCCGCCGCGGCAATATTTTCGGGTGGTGCCGCTACATCCGCTGGTGACGGCGGCGAGATGACAGAGTATCTTTCCCTCGCGATGCTCTCTGTATCCCGATGTCTTGCCGATTTCCAAGGAAGGCGCCGCCTTCGGACGCGCATTGCTGTCGCCGACATTATTTACACCCAGGTGAGATCATGATCGGACCACCGGGATTACCGAAATACGGGCGTCGAGTCTTTTCCTTCGCTGCGGCAAAGCCAAAGCAACCGCGACAAACTCGTCTTTTTGTGAGATTAGCGGCTTGTCTCTATTTCGCTGGGGTGCTTGCCCATTTCAGCCATCACCTGGCGTTCAACTTTGCCGAAGGCGACGCGTCCTTCGGCCGAGCCATTATATCGGCGCCGGTCAGCCTGGTGTGGCCGGCCGATCTGATCGGGACGTTGATCTCGCTGGCCTGACTTCCTGTCGCCGCCTTCTCCTTCGCGGGCTTGCCGCCGGAGTGGCGAGCGGACACAATCGCCCGTGCCGAGCGAGGGGGAAACATGGAGCAGATCGCGCAGTCGCCATTGGCGATCTATCAACAATATCTCGACAAGGGCGAACTCGCCTACCAATGGAGCCCGCAAGCCAACCGGGCGGTGTTTTATCCGCGCGTGATCTGCCCCCACACTGGCAGTGACTGGCTCGAATGGCGGGTCAGCGCCGGTCTCGGCACGGTCTATGCCACGACCGTGACGCATCCGCGCGACGGGGCGCCCTATAACGTCGCGCTGATCGATCTCGATGAGGGCTTTCGCCTGATGAGCCGGGTCGAAGATATCGCCCCCGAGGCGGTCAAGATCGGCATGCGGGTCAAGTTCCGCGTCCATCGTCCTAAAGGCGGTCAGGCTTCCGACGAGGAGCCGGCTTATCCTGTATTCACCCCGTTGGAGGGCGCGTGATGGACGGGCTGCGACGCGGCTCGGCCGCCATCGTCGGTGTTGCCGAAAGCGATCTGGGTGCCGTCGCCGCCGAGATGAGCCCGATCGATCTGATGGCGCAGGGCATCCATCGCGCCCTCGCCGATTGCGGGCTCGGCTTGCGCGATGTCGACGGGCTGATCTGCGCCACCGCGCAAAGCCGCACTTCAGGCCTCAATCTCGCCGAATATCTCGGGATCTCGCCAGCTTTTGTCGACACGACGATCCTCGGCGGCTCGTCCTTTATGTTTCATGTGGCGCACGCCCAAGCCGCCCTGCAGCTCGGCCTGTGCCAGGTGGCGGTCATTGCTTACGGCTCGACCCAGCGCACGATCGGCCGCCGCCACGCCTCGGTGCGCGAATACAACCCCTACGAGACGCCATTCCGGCCGTTTCTGCCATCCACCGCCTACGCGCTTGCCGCCTCGCGCCACATGCACCAATACGGCACGACGCGCGAGCAATTGGCCGCGGTCGCGGTCGCTGCGCGCCAATGGGCGTTGTTGAACCCGGTCGCCTGGGAAAAGAAGCCGCTCACGGTTCCCGAGGTGCTGGGCGCGCGTATGATCAGCTATCCGTTTACGGTGCGCGATATTTGCCTGGTCACGGATGGCGGCGGCGCCGTCATCATGACATCAGCCGAGCGGGCGCAGTCGTTGAAGAAAGCGCCGGCTTATGTGTTGGGAACCGGGCAGGCGATCACCCACGCCAACATTTCGAGCATGCCCGACCTGACGGTGACCGGCGCCTTGGCGTCGGGCCGCGCCGCCTACGACATGGCAAAGCTCGGGCCATCCGAGATCGATGTCCTCGAACTCTATGACGCGTTCACGATCAACACGATCCTGTTTTTGGAAGACCTCGGCTTTTGCAAAAAGGGCGAGGGCGGGTCGTTTGTCGAGGGCGGCCGCATCGCGCCGGGCGGGGCATTGCCGGTCAACACCAATGGCGGCGGGCTCTCATACTGCCACCCCGGCATGTATGGCCTCTTTTTGCTGATCGAGGCGACCCGCCAGTTGCGCGGTGAATGCGGCGCCCGCCAGGTTGTCGGTTGCGAAACCGCAATCGCGCACGGCAATGGCGGCGTCCTCTCCTCGCAAGCCACGGTCATCCTCGGCACCCAAGCAACAATATGAACAATGAGGCGGTGAGCCAGCGAGAGGCCGAGCGTGTGGCAACGCCACGTGACAACGATCTGCTTACAGAAAAAATTATTGGCTTCGCCATAGCAGTGCACCGTGAACTTGGTCCCGGCTTGCTGGAATCAGCTTACGAAGAATGTCTGTGCTTTGAATTGAAGCAGGCGGGCATTGCTTTCGGTCGGCAAGTGCTGTTGCCGGTCATTTACAAGGCGATCCATCTCGATTGCGGATATCGTCTCGATCTTGTGGTCGAGAACCGACTTATCCTTGAATTGAAGACGGTCGAGCGCTTGCTGCCAATACATGAAGCGCAGCTATTAACGTACATGAAGCTGAGCGGTATCCGCACCGGCTTGCTGCTGAATTTCAATACCGCCGTCTTGAAGGACGGCATCCGTCGTCTGATGCTGTGAGACATCTCATTGCCTCACAGGCTCATTGTGAATTGATCAAGCGGGAGGGACGCGACATGGCGGAAAACAATTTGGTGCAGTTTGAGAATGTCGATGGGATCGGCGTCATCACGATCGACAACCCTCCGGTCAACGCGCTGTCGCCCGGTGTGCCCGAGGGCATCGTCGAAAGTGTCGAACGCGGCAATGCCGACACCTCGATCAAGGCGATGGTGCTGATCGGCGCGGGCCGCAGCTTTATCGCCGGCGCCGACATCCGCACCTTTGGCACCAACCGGCCCCCGCCGGTCGAGGGCCGCCGCCCGCATCAGATCCTCGACAAAAGCGAAAAGCCGGTCGTCGCCGCGATCCACGGCTATGCCTTGGGCGGCGGGCTCGAACTGGCGCTCGCCTCGAACTACCGCATCGCCGTGCCTTCCGCCAAGGTTGGGCTGCCCGAAGTCTTGATCGGCATATTGCCGGGGAGCGGCGGGACCCAGCGCCTGCCGCGACTGATCGGACCGAAGGCGGCGATGGAGATGATCACTTCGGGCCGCCATGTCCCGGCCGAGGAGGCGCATCGGCTTGGCATCATCGACGAGGTCGTGCCCGAAGGCGCGGACCTGCGCGAAGCCGCGATCGCGTTTGCCCGCCGCATCGCCGACATTCGCCCGCTGCCGCGCATCCGAGAGCATGACGAAAAGCTCGCCGAGGCCAAATCCGATCCCGGCATTTTCGACGCAATGCGCCGCTCGATCGCGCGCCGCGCCCGGGGCCAAAAGGCGCCCTATCACTGCATCGCTGCGGTCGAGGCCGCCTGCACGATGCCGTTCGACGACGGCGTCCGGCGCGAACGTGAACTCTTTGACGAGCTCGAAAACTCGCCCGAGGCGCGTGCCCTGCGCTACGCCTTTTTTGCCGAGCGCGAGGTGGCGCGGCTCCCCGACATTCCGCGCGACACGCCGTTGCGCCCGATCAAGACCGCGGCAATCGTCGGCGCCGGCACGATGGGCGGCGGCATCTCGATGAGCTTTGCCGAGTTCGGCTTTCCGGTGAAATTGCTCGAAGCGAGCCAGGAGGCGCTCGACCGCGGCTTGGCCCGCATCCGCGCCAATTACGAAACGTCAGTCAAGCGCGGCAGCCTCAGCGAGGCCGAGATGAACCGGCGTCTTTCCCTAATTGAACCGGTCACCGACTATGACGAGATCAAAGACTGCGATGTCGTGATCGAAGCCGTGTTCGAGCGCATCCCGGTCAAGGAAGAAGTCTTTAAAAAGCTCGACGAAGTCATGAAACCGGGCGCGCTCCTTTATAGCAACACCTCGGGCATCGACATCGACATCATGGCGAACGCGACCAAGCGACCGCAAGACGTTGCCGGCACGCATTTCTTCGCACCCGCCAACGTCATGAAATTGTTCGAGGTCGTCAAAGGCGCCAAGAGCGCCCCCGACACTTTGGCGACGGGAATGGATTTGGGGCGCAAGATCGGCAAGATCAGTGCGATGGCCGGCAATGGCGACGGCTTTGTCGCCAATCGCAGCCGCACCCCGTTCGGCACCGAGATGATCATCATGCTCGAAGAGGGGGCGCTGCCCGAGCAGGTCGACAAGGTCATGGTCGATTTCGGCTATCCGATCGGGCCGTTTGCCACCGCCGATCTGTCGGGGCTCGACATCGGCTATGACAGCCGCCAGCGCCGCGCCGCGCAAAACCCGAATTACCGCAAGATGCCAATTGCCGACGCGATCGTCGAGATGGGCCGTCTTGGACAAAAAACCGGCGCCGGCTGGTTCAAATACGAACCCGGCGACCGGACCCCGCATCCCGACCCCGAAGTGGCGCGCGTGATCAAGGAAAAAGCCGCCGAGATGGGGGTCGAGCAGCGCGAGTTCAGCGATGAGGAGATCCTGCGCCGGCTGCTCTTCGCCTCGGTCAACGAGGCCTGCCGCATTCTCGACGAGGGCAAGGCCTACCGCGCCAGCGACATCGATGTAATGTGGTTGAACGGCTTTGGCTTTCCGCGCTATCGCGGCGGGCTGATGTATTGGGCCGACGGCATCGGGGTCGGCGAGGTCTATCGCCAGATCGCGGCCTGGCACCAGCAATATGGCGAGCGCTGGGCCCCGTCGCCCTTCCTGCGCCGCCTCGCCGAAACCAACACCCCGTTCCGCGACGCCAAACCCTCGCGCCCGATGTAGGGCTGTGGTATCCTTAGGGTGAATTGACCCCGGACTAGATCCGGGGGAAGCCCTCCGGCGGCGACTGTGAGATCGTTCGCCCGTGATTAGGGGGAATCGGGCTCGCGTACATCAAGCGGCGGAGACAAAGGGAGCGACTGTCTTGAAGGTCAAGGGTCGCAGCCATGGCTGAAGGGTCGGCCGCGGTGATCGCCGGTTCGAGGCGAGCGCTGGCGCGCTCCCGCCGGCGGCGGCTGACGGCCTTGACCCGGCGCTCGCCGCAGCCGGAATGGCAGCCATAGCTTCGACGCTCAATTCTCGGCCTGGGCCCAAGGCCGTTGATCGCGCAGGATGGCGTTGAGGATGGTCAGGAGCTTGCGCATCACCGCGACCAAAGCAAGACGAGCCGGTTTGCCGGCGTCGCGCAGGCGGCGATAGAACGCCTTGAGCGCCGGGTTGTGGCGGATCGCAACCAGGCAGGCCATGTAGAGCGGCGCCCGGACTTCGACGCGGCCGCCCTGGATCTTGCGCTTGCCGCGATATCGGCCGCTGTCCCGGTTGATCGGAGCAATCCCGGCCAGGGCGGCGATCTGATGGCGGTCGACCCGACCGAGTTCGGGCAGTTCGGCGATCAGGGTGCGGGCGACGACATTGCCGATGCCGGGCACGCTGTTGAGCAGATCCTGTTTGGCGCACCACACGGGGCTGGCATCGATCAGCTTGTCGATCGCCTTGTCGATGCGCGCCCGCTCGGCATCGAGACGCCGGATTACGGCGCGGAAGGAGCTCTGCGCGACGCGATCATGCGCTTTGGCCAGACGCTGCTTTTCGGCATTGATCATGACCACGAGCTGGCGCCGCCGGGCCATCAATTCAGCCAGCCGGACGGCCAGATCATCCGGCAGTGGCCGGACCGGTGGCCGCACCGCTTGGGCGAAGTGGGCAATCACCGCCGCATCGATCGCGTCGGTCTTGGCCAATCGGCCAATGGCCCCGGCAAACTTGCGCACCTGACGCGGATTGACGATGGCGACCGGCAGGCCGGCTTCAGCGAGCGCGGCGGCAACCACGCCTTCGTAACCGCCACTCGCCTCGAGCACCACCAGACACGGCGACAGCGGCTTCAAGCGCGCGACCAATGCGCCCAACCCTTGCGGGTCCGTAGCGCAACCAAACGCCGCGCCATCCGGTCTGACATGCACATCAACCCGCGCCTTCGACACATCGATGCCGACAAAGCGCTCGGCCGCGGTTGCGACATCCATCACCCAGCCTCCTCGATGCGGGCTCGTGCCCAGACGACTGTTCGGGTTCATGGAATGCCGGCCGGCGCCACACGCTCCCTTGCGGCCTCGAAGACCTGGAACCATTCGGGCTACCGGCCGGGCTCGGTTGGCCAGCCTAGCTCAATCAACCAAGCAATGCCGAGATAGGAGGGGCTAATGGATAGATTCCGCTGGTCTGCCCTGCCTTTGGTGTTCTTCTTGGCCCTATGGTATCTGGTGCCTCGGTGGATAGAGTCCCTCCCCAGCAAGACTGCCGCCTCTCCCGCTAAAGACATCGCAGATCTTACCGCCGCGCATAAGGTCGAGGTACAGGTCTCTGAAGACATCAGAGATCTTCTCGCCGCGCATAAAGTCGAGGCGCGGGTCTATGGCGATGGAATTCAATTCGTTAAGGTCCGCATTCGCAAAACTACGTCTGGTTCGATCGGTGTCTCCCTCGCCGCGGGCCTGTATTTCGTTTCGGGTAAACCTTCTGCTCAAAATATGGTGGCGACCGCAAGCAGGAATGTGACGCTTAACGGTAGCGAGTTCGTCGAAGTTACTGTACCTGCGGCCTGCGCTAGCAGGGCCCGAGAGATTCCCGATGTTAATGATTCCTTTACGATCGGCCGCGCCCCCGAAAGGGAACTCTCGACCGTAATGCGAAAGCTAGAGCAGGAGGGAGCCAGCTACCCCGTGATCCAGGCTGTGACATGGATCCTGACAGACAACGCAGCCTATGGTGATATGGCAATCCTCAAAACTGTAGACAGAGTGTCCGGGGCGGCGCCGTAAAGAGTGATTGGCTATGAGGATGCGGCTCGCGCGATGAAGATCCTGGCGGATGCTGGCATGGACATCGGACAGACCGCGATCTGGAAGCTGAGTCGCGATTTCCTTGTGCCTCATATCAACGATGAGGGGCTAAAGGCATGGTTAGAATCGAACGACGAGCTCGCGTTAGGTGATGCAGCGTACGAAAAGAAGGACTATCTCGTCGCCATGCGCTCATACCTAAAGGCGGCAGGCGACGGCAATGCCGATGCAGAGAATAGTATCGGCTTCATGTACGATAATGGTTTCGGGGTGCCCCAGGACTATTCCGCAGCGCTGCGCTGGTATCGAAGGGCTGCGGATTCAGGCTTTCCTACGGCCCGATACAATATTGGTATCAGCTACGAGCGTGGTACCGGCGTGTCGAGGGACTTAAATATAGCGCGAGGCTGGATGGAGAAAGCCGCCGCTGCCGGAGACGATGACGCCCGGAAATGGCTCGGAAATCAAAGCCGTTTACTCCCCGGTCGATAACGGATGCTTTGTGATCTGGACGGCGCACAGGTGTTCCAGAGGTCTGTCAGCGTGGTATCCGCATCGGCCGGCTGCATGGTTAGGAAGACGAGCGAGATGGGGGTCGAGCAGCACGATTTCACCGACGAGGAAATCCTGCGGCGGCTCTTGTTCGCCTCGGTCAACGAGGCCTGCCGCATCCTCGACGAGGGCAAGGCCTATCGCGCCAGCGACATCGATGTGATGTGGCTCAACGGGTTCGGCTTTCCACGCTATCGCGGCGGGCTGATGTACTGGGCCGACGGCATCGGGGTGGGCGATGTCTATCGCCAGATCGCCGCCTGGCACCAGCAATACGGCGAGCGCTGGGCCCCGTCGCCGTTCCTCCGCCGCCTCGCCGAAACCAACACCCCGTTCCGCGACCCCAAACCCTCAAGACCGATGTAAACCGGGAGGACCCGTGAACCTGTAGGGTGGGTTGAGCCCGCGAAACCCACTGTCGCCCCTCAAAAGATGATTGGGTTCGCTTGCTGATCATTCGAGAGGACAAGGTGGTCGGGTCGCAGCGGATTTCCCGCGAGTTCCCGATTAGCGGAAAAGAATTCGCGGTTTGGGCTTTAAAATTCCCGGTTCTCCGACATCGATTTTCAGGTAGCGCCTTGATATCGCTTGTGTGTTTGGCTTCCGACCCCAAAATTTCCCGGTAAATTCCCGATTACACGGGTTTTGTGCGCCCGGGGGCGCGTCGCCGCTATCCGAGCTTTTCGAGGGTGGACGGGACCGGGCGGGGCGGGTAGCGTCGCGGCCCAATTTTTGCGGAGAAAAGCATGCGACCCTCGGGACGCGCCTCGGATCTGATGCGGCTGGTCAGTCTCGAACCCGGTGTGGCGAAATACGCCGAGGGTTCGTGTCTGGCGAAATTCGGCGACACCCATGTGCTGTGTACCGCGACTGTCGAAGAGCGCGTGCCGCCGTTTTTGCGCAACACCGGAAAGGGCTGGGTCACCGCCGAATACGGCATGCTGCCGCGCTCCACGTTGACCCGGACCGATCGCGAGGCGGCGCGCGGCCGGCAGAGCGGGCGCACCCAGGAAATCCAACGCCTGATCGGCCGCAGCCTGCGCGCGGTGACCGATCTGGCGGCGCTCGGCGAGCGCCAGATCCGCATCGACTGCGATGTGCTGCAGGCCGATGGGGGCACCCGCACCGCCTCTGTCACCGGCAGCTATGTGGCGTTGCACAAGGCGCTGAGCGGGCTCGTCGCCGCGCGCCAATTACCGGCTCTGCCGCTACGCGACAGTGTTGCCGCGGTCTCATGCGGCATTGTCGGAGAGATGGCGGTGCTCGACCTCGACTATGCCGAGGACTCGCAGGCGATGACCGACGCCAATTTTGTATTGACCGGTCGCGGCGGCATTGTCGAGATCCAGGCGACCGCCGAGGGAGCACCATTCGAAGAGCCGCAGTTTGCCGAGATGCTGCGGCTCGCGCGCGCCGGCATCCGCGATTTGACGCGACGCCAGTGGCTGGCGCTCGGGCTCGGAGGTGGGGCGGGCTGATGCCGCGGCGTTTGGCCCAGGGCGGCCGGCTGGTCATCGCCAGCCACAACCCGGGCAAGGTCGAAGAGATCGCTGAGCTGCTGACGCCGTTCGGCGTCGAGACCGTGTCGGCGGCCGTACTCGGTCTGCCCGAGCCCGAGGAAACCGGCGACAGTTTCGAAGCGAATGCCGCGCTAAAGGCGCGTGCCGGCAGCCGAGGCGAGCGGCTTGCCGGCGCTCGCCGATGATTCGGGGCTGGTGGTGCCGGCATTGGGTGGGGCGCCCGGCATTTATTCGGCGCGCTGGGCTGGCCCGACAAAGGATTTCGCCGGCGCGATGGCGCGGGTCCAGCGCGTACTCGGCGATAAAGACCGGAGCGCCTCCTTCATCGCGGTGCTGGCGTTGGCTTGGCCCGACAGCCACCTCGGATTGTTCCGCGGCGAAGCGCCGGGCCGGCTGGTCTGGCCGCCGCGCGGCGAGCGTGGCTTTGGCTACGATCCGATGTTCGTGCCCGTCGGCGGCGTCTCGGACTTTCGGCGAGACTCGACCCGACCGAAAAGCACCAGATCAGTCATCGCGCCCGCGCCTTTGCGAAACTCGTCGCGGCGTGCTTTGCGAATGAGCGATGAACCAAGCCGAGCCGCTCGCGGTCTATGTCCATTGGCCGTTCTGCCGCTCGAAATGCCCGTATTGCGACTTCAACAGTCATGTCCGCGACCAGGTCGATGCGGCGCGGTGGACGCGGGCGTTGCTCGCCGATCTCGACCACGCCGCCGGGCTGACGCCGGGCCGGGTCGTCGCCTCAGTATTTTTCGGCGGCGGCACCCCGTCATTGATGCCGCCCGAGACGGCGGCCGCGGTGCTCGACCGGGTGCGCTCGCGATGGCGGGTCGCCGCCGACGTCGAGATCACCCTCGAAGCCAACCCGAACTCGGCCGAGGCCGGCCGTTTTCGCGAACTCGCCGGCGCCGGGGTCAACCGCCTGTCGCTCGGGGTCCAGTCGCTGAATCCGGAGGCGTTGCGCTTTCTGGGCCGGGCCCATGACCGCGCCGAGGCGATCGCCGCGATCGAGCATGCCCATGAGAGCTTCGCCCGGGTTTCGTTCGACCTGATCTATGCCCGTCCGGGCCAGACCGCCGCTGACTGGAATCGCGAACTCGACGAAGCGCTCGGTTTGGCTGGCGATCACGTCTCGCTCTATCAATTGACGATAGAGCCCGGAACCGCGTTTGCGACACTGGCGCGCCGCGGCGATCTCATCCCACTCGATGAGGAAGCCGCCGCGGCACTGTACGAGACCACGCAGGATCGCCTCGCCGCCGCCGGGCTGCCGGCTTACGAGATCTCCAACCATGCCTGGCCGGGCGGTGAATGCCGGCACAATCTCGCTTACTGGCGCTACCAGGATTATGTCGGCATCGGGCCGGGCGCCCATGGCCGGCTGACCCGCGCCGGGAGCAAATATGCCACCCGCCAGCGCCGCACGCCCGAAGCGTGGCTGGCCGCGGTCGAAGCCGAGGGCGCGGGTCTCGAAGAGACGATTGCGATCGATCGCGAGGTCGCGGTCGAGGAAATGCTGATGATGGGGCTGCGGCTGCGCGAGGGCATCGCTCGCCTGCGCATCGAACAGGCCGCGGGCCAGGCGATTGAGACAATGTTTGCGGGGAGCCTGCCGCCGCTGATCGACGGGGGATTTCTGACGGTTGACGATCAGCGCGTTGCCGCCACGCCGGCCGGGCGCCAGCGGCTCAACGCGGTGCTGGCGGCGCTGTTGGCGTAGCGGAGCCCGCTTGCGGGTAGCCGAGGTCGCCTAACTCGGTTTTCCGGGAGGCGGCGGCGCCGGCGGCTTGGGTTTCGCGCCGTCGCCCGAAAGCTGATGATAGACCATTTCGGCAAGTTGCAGCAGCTCATGGCGACTGGCTTTGGCGGCGAGCGCATAGCCGAAATCTTGGTCGGACCAATAAAACACCCCGAGGCCGTTCTCCTCGCTGTAGCGAAAGGCGGTTTCACCCGCATCATCGCCGCGCTCATAGAGGGTCAGCCGGTTGTTGCCCTTCTGGTACATGAATTGCGCCGCGGGGCCGCCCTCTGACGGTAACAGCCGGCCGCCGATCAGCTGGAAACCTGCCTTTGTCAGATCGGGTACGACAAGCGGATGCCCGAGCCGTTTCGACAGCCACTGCACCAAGTGCGCCTCCTGCGAGGCGTCGACTTCGACCGGGTGGCGAACTTCGACCGAAAACACCTGGTGAGCGGCAAGCGCATCAGCGGTAATTTCACGCTCGGTCGTTGCCGCCTGCGTGCTTTGGTTGAAGTACGGCAGTCCGATGCCCAAGCCGCGCGCCGCCCAGCCGCCGATCCCGCCGAGGACCAGCAGAAGCAGCGCCGCCGCCGCCGCTCCGAACTGCTGATAGCGGCGCCGCCGTTGCCGCGCAACGACTTGCCCGATCCACAGACGCATCGGGATCGGCTCGCCGGCTTGCGCCGCAAACGCGTTGCGCAACTCCCGCTGCAGCTCATTGTATTGTTGTAGCCGCGACCGTTCCTCGGGATGGGCGTCGAGATGGGCTTCGAGGGCGGCGGCGCGCTCCGGCGGCAAGCGACCATCGACCGCGGCGCTTAGCTCGTGCTCTTCGATCCGATCGCGCGCGCCGCTCATGTCACTCTCCTCGATGCGGTTTCAGCCGCCTCGAGCCCGCGGTTCATCAATTGACGCAGGCGCTCGCGCCCGCGCGATAGCCGAGACATCACAGTGCCGATAGGCACTCCCAGCACCCGCGCAGCCTGTTCATAGGAAAGGTCGTCGACGCCGACGAGAAACAGGACGGATCGCTGTTCTTCGGGCAACGCCGCGAAGGCGCGCAGCAGGTCGCGATGCTCGAGCGCCTGATCCTGGCCACCCCTGATCGGCGGCAATTCCGATTCAACCGCCTCGTTCAATGTGCTGTGGACCCCGCGTCGTGTCTGGCGATGCTGTTCACTAAGAAACCGGTTGTAAAGAATAGTATAAAGCCAGCCCCGCAAATCGCCCTCCGCGCGGCGCAAATGCCATCGCGACAGCGCCCGCTCGAGACTGTCCTGCACGAGATCGTCGGCGCGCTCCCGATCACCGCGCACCAGCGCGCGCGCAAAACGCCGCAAGCCCGGTATATGTGCTTCGATTGAGGCGGCCTCTACTGCCATTGCGTCCCATTAAGACGAAGGGCTGGCGACACAACGTGCTTACCGCCTGCACCGCGGCGGTCCGTCGTCGAGTGCCGAAAGCGAGGCGTTTAACCACCTCATCATCGGAGAGTTCCGCCCGCTTTACCATCATTTTCTCGCTAATATCGCTACTCTTCGCGACCACTCGCCCAGTGGCTACCGGCTGCCAAAGCGATTACACCATTGTACAATACGACTTGGGCCCAGTTCGGTTATTCCCAACTCCGGTGAAAACAAGTGTCGAATCCTTTTTATGTCTCCTCCGATCCAGGGCGAGACCCCATCCATGGATGCAACTGGAAGCAGCAACTCGGAGCCGGGGCCCTTAACCGGGGACCACACGATAAATTGACTGAGTCTGCTACGGGTGAGCCCCCGCCTTGCCGCCCTAGGGGAATTCGCGGTAAGAGGCGGTCCTGATGCGCCCGCGCTCGGCGCCGCGAAGAAGAGGCAGTCCCATGGCACGCAACAAGATCGCGCTGGTCGGCGCCGGGCAGGTCGGCGGCACCATCGCCCTGCTCGCCGGGCTCAAAGAGCTTGGCGACATCGTTCTTTTCGATATCGTCGAGGGCGTGCCGCAGGGCAAGGCGCTCGATATCGTCGAAGGCTCGACGATCGAGGGCTACGACGCTGTCGTCACCGGCACCAACGATTATGCCGATATCAAGGGCGCCGACGTCGTCGTCGTCACCGCCGGCATGCCCGCCGCCCGGCATGAGCCGCGACGATCTGATCGGCACCAACGCCAAAGTGATCTCGACCGTCGGCCAGGCGATCAAGCAGCACTGCCCGCAAGCCTTTGTCATCACGATCACCAACCCGCTCGACGTCGATGGTCTGGGTCATGCGCGAGGCGCTGCGGCTTGCCGGCGCACCGCGTCGTCGGCATGGCCGGCGTGCTCGACAGCGCCCGTTTCCGCTATTTTCTCGCGGAGGAATTCAAAGTCTCGGTCGAGGATGTGACCGCCTTCGTCCTCGGCGGCCATGGCGACATGATGGTGCCGCTGGTCCGCTATTCGACGGTCGCCGGCATCCCGCTGCCCGATCTCGTGCGCATGGGCTGGACGACGCAGGAGCGGCTCGACAAGATCGTCCAGCGCACCCGCGACGGCGGCGCCGAGATCGTCGCTTTCCTGAAGACCGGCTCGGCCTTCTACGCGCCGGCGAGCGCGGCGATCGCGATGGCCGAGGCCTATCTGCGCGACAAGAAGCGGGTCTTGCCCTGCGCCGCCTGGCTGACCGGGCAATACGGCGTCAACGATCTCTATGTCGGCGTGCCGGTGGTGATCGGCGCCGGCGGGGTCGAGCGCATCGTCGAAATCGACCTCGATCGCGACGAGAAGAGCGGCGTTCGACGAATCGGTCGGAGCCGTCCGCGATCTCGTCGAAATCGCCAAAAAAATGGCCGATGGCGGGCGGACCAATGAACATCCACGAATATCAGGCCAAAGAGCTGCTGGCGAAATTCGGCGTCGCGGTGCCGCGTGGCGGCGTCGCCTATACCGCGGCCGAGGCGTCAAACCGTGGCGCGCCGGCTCAATGGGCCGGTTTGGGTGGTCAAGGCGCAGATCCATGCCGGCGGGCGCGGCAAGGCCGGCGGGGTCAAGATCGCGCGCTCAGAGGAGGAGGTCGCGGCCGCCGCCGACGCGATGATCGGCCACACGCTGGTCACCCATCAGACCGGGCGCGAAGGGCCGCGAAGTCAAGCGGGTCTATGTCGAAGAGGGCTGCGACATCGCCCGCGAACTATACCTCGGCGCTCTCGATCGATCGCGGCACCGGGCGGATCACGCTGATCGGCTCGACCGAAGGCGGCGTCGAGATCGAGGAACTGGCGGCGCGTTCGCCGGACAAGATTCTGCGGCTGACGATCGACCCCGCGGCCGGTATCCAGCCATTCCACGCGCGTCGAAATCGCCTTTGGGCTCGGTCTGCCGGCCAACCAAGTCGGTGCGGCGGTCAAATTTGTCACCGCGCTCTACCGCGCGTTCTGCGAGCTCGATGCAACACTGATCGAGATCAACCCGCTGGTCGTGACCAAGTCGGGCGAGTTGCTGGCGCTCGACGCCAAGATCGTCCTTCGACGACAACGCCCTCTTCCGCCATCCCGACATCGAGGCGTTGCGCGACGCCGATGAGGAAGACCCGACCGAGCTGGAAGCCGGCCGCCACGGTCTCAACTACGTCAAGCTCGACGGCAATATCGGCTGCATGGTCAACGGCGCCGGCCTGGCGATGGCGACGATGGACATCATCAAGCTTTATGGCGGCAGCCCGGCCAATTTCCTCGATGTCGGCGGCGGGGCGACCCGCGAGCGGGTGGCGACCGCGTTCAAGCTGATCCTCAGCGACCCCAATGTCGAAGGCGATCCTCGTCAATATTTTTGGCGGCATCATGCGCTGCGATGTGATCGCCGAAGGGGTCGTCGGTGCGGCGCGCGAGATCAATCTGCACGTGCCGTTGGTCGTGCGCCTCGAAGGCACCAATGTCGAACTCGGCAAAAAGATCATGCAGCAATCCGGTCCTGCCGATCGTCGCTGCGGAAAACCTTGCCGATGCCGCACAGAAAATCGTGACCGCGGTCAAGGAGGCGGGCTGATGGCGATCCTCGTCAACGCCGCGACCAAGGTGATCTGCCAGGGCTTTACCGGCTCGCAGGGCACCTTTCATTCCGAACAGGCGATCGCCTACGGCACCAAAATGGTCGGCGGCGTGACGCCGGGCAAAGGCGGGACGCGGCATCTCGACCTGCCGGTCTTCGATACCGTGCTGGAGGCGCGCGCCAGCGACCGGATGCGACGCCAGCGTGATCTACGTGCCGCCGCCCTTTGCCGCGGATGCGATCCTCGAAGCGGTCGATGCCGAAATCCCGCTTGTCGCCTGCATCACCGAAGGCATCCCGGTGGTCGACATGGTTCGCGTCAAGCGCGCCCTGTCGGGAACCAAGACCCGGCTGATCGGACCCAACTGCCCGGGCGTCATCACTCCGGATGAGTGCAAGATCGGCATCATGCCCGGCCATATCCATCGCCGCGGCAAGATCGGCATCGTCTCGCGATCCGGCACCCTGACCTACGAGGCGGTGGCGCAGACGACCGCCGTCGGGCTTGGCCAGTCGACCTGCGTCGGCATCGGCGGTGACCCGGTCAACGGCACGAATTTTGTCGAAGTGCTCGAGATGTTTTTGGCCGATGACGAGACCGAGGCGATCGTCATGATCGGCGAAATCGGCGGCAATGCTGAAGAAGACGGCGCGGCGTTCCTCAAATCATCGCAGCGCAAAAAGCCGGTCGTCGGCTTTATTGCGGGCAGTTCGGCGCCCCCCGGCCGGCGGATGGGTCATGCCGGCGCCATCATTGCCGGCGGCAAGGGTGGGGCGGAAGACAAGATGGAGGCGCTGCAGAGCGCCGGCGCGACAATCGCCCGCTCCCCGGCCGAAATCGGCACGACAATGCACAATGTCTTTAAGGGATAACAGCATTGCCGATGTTGCCCTGCGGTAAGGTAATTCCAACCTAAATCAGGTAGCAGGCTTTCTCGCGCGGACGCTCCCGCGAGTGGCTTTTATTGCTGTGTGGGTCTGCGGGGGGCGGGCGCTTTTGGGGCAACACCTGGATTCTCGCCAATGGCTGATATCGACGGCGCAAGTTTTCTTTCCGGCGCCAACGCCGAGTTCATTGCCGATCTCTATGCCCGCTTTCTCGACGATCCCGACTTCGTAGACGATAGCTGGCGCGGGTTTTTTGCCGAGTTCGGTGAGGACGGCACCGCAGCACTCGCCGAACTGCATGCACCCTCCTGGCAAAAGCCAGCATCCCGGCCGAGCAATGGCGCAACCGCCCCGGCAGCACTCGATATGGCCGCGCTGCGCCAGGTAACCGCCGACTCGATCCACGCGCTGCAGCTGATCCGAGCTTATCGGGTGCGTGGGCATCTCGAAGCCGATCTCGACCCGCTTGGGCTCGATAAGCGCGGGCCCTATCCCGAACTCGATTATCACAGCTACGGCTTTACCGAGGTCGATCTCGACCGCGAGATTTTTCTCAACGGCATCTTTGACCGCGAGCGCACCAGCTTACGCCAGATCATCGATCTCCTGCGCCAGACCTATTGCGGCAAGATCGGCGTCGAATACATGCACATCCAGGTGCCTGCCGAACGTGCCTGGATCCAAGAGAAGTTCGAGCGACGGCAGGGCCGGCCCGGCCTTTCGCCGGCCGAAAAGAAGCATGTCCTCGAAACCCTGACCACGACCGAGACGTTCGAGCGGTTTCTCGACCGCCGCTATACCGGGACCAAGCGCTTTGGCATCGAGGGTGCGGAATCGTTGATGCCGACGCTCGATGCGATCCTGCGGCGTGGCAGCGAACTCGGCGTCAACGAGTTTGTGATCGGCATGCCGCACCGCGGCCGGCTCAACATCCTCGCAAACTTTGTCGGCAAGCCCTACGCCGCAATCTTTTCCGAGTTTCAGGGCAACTCGACCAACCCCGAACATGTCCACGGCTCGGGGGACGTCAAATACCACCTTGGCACCTCGGCCGATCGCGAGGTCGCGGGCAAGACCGTGCACCTGTCATTGGCCGCCAACCCATCGCATCTCGAGGCGGTCAATCCCGTCGTACTTGGCAAGGTTCGCGCCAAGCAGCAGCAGCGCGGTGACGAGGCACGGCGCGAAGTTGCCGGGATCCTGATGCATGGCGATGCCGCTTTTGCCGGTCAAGGACTCGTCGCCGAGTCGCTAGAGTTGTCGGAGCTGAGCGGCTTTTGCACCGGCGGCACGATCCACGTCATTGTCAACAACCAGATTGGCTTCACCACGGCGCCGTCGGCGGCGCGGTCGAGCCCCTATCCATCGGATGTCGCCAAGGGGGTTCAAGCGCCGATCTTTCACGTCAATGGCGATGATCCGGAGGGGGTCGTCGAAGTCGCCAATGCCGCGGCCGAGTACCGCCATCAATTCGGCAAGGATGTCGTCATCGATCTGTTTTGCTATCGACGGCATGGCCACAACGAAGGCGACGAGCCGGCCTTCACCCAGCCATTGATGTACCGCACGATCGCGCGCCACCCGACGACCCGCCAGCTCTATGCCCAGCGGCTGGTCTCGGAAGGCGTGATCGCCGAGGGCGAGGCCGAGGCGATGGCGGCTCGGTTTGTCGCGCGGCTCGAAAGCGAATTCGAGGCGGCGAAGAGCTATCGGCCAAACAAAGCCGATTGGCTCGAAGGTGCCTGGGCCGGGCTCGCCGAAGCCCCCGACGATGACCGCCGTGGCGATACCGGGGTCGCGACCGAGTCGCTGCGGCAGCTCGGTCAAGGCTTGGTCACAGTACCCGAGGGTTTTCGTCTAAACCCCAAGATCGCCCGTCAGCTCGAGGCCAAGCGCGCTGCGATCGAGAGCGGCGACGGCATCGATTGGGCGACCGCCGAGGCTCTGGCGATCGCCTCGCTTTGCGCGGAGGGCACGCATGTCCGGATGTCTGGCCAGGACAGCGGGCGGGGCACCTTTTCACACCGGCACGCAGTGCTGATCGATCAGGAGAGCGAGCAACGCTATGTCCCGATCAATCACGTGCGGCCGGGTCAGGCGGCGTTCGACATCATCGACAGCCCGCTGTCGGAAGCGGGGGTGGTCGGGTTCGAATACGGCTACAGCCTTGCCGACCCGTCAACCCTGGTGCTGTGGGAGGCGCAGTTTGGCGATTTCGCGAACGGCGCCCAGGTCATCATCGACCAGTTCCTGACCGCCGGCGAGGCAAAATGGCTGCGCATGAGCGGCCTCGTGCTACTTCTGCCGCACGGCTATGAAGGGCAGGGGCCGGAGCATTCTTCGGCCCGGATCGAGCGCTATCTGCAGCTCTGTGGCGAGGACAACATCCAAGTCTGCAATCTGACGACCGCCGCCAATTATTTCCACGCGCTACGGCGTCAGGTGCGGCGCAACTTTAGAAAGCCGCTCGTCGTGTTCACGCCCAAATCCTTGCTGCGCGCCGGGGAGGTCGCCTCGCCGCTCGACGCGATGGGCTTGGGAAGCTCGTTTCACCGGGTCATCGGCGAGAGCGGTGCGATCGCAGCCGACGATCAGATACGCCGTGTCGTGCTGTGCTCCGGCAAAATCTATTTCGATCTGTTGAAGGCGCGGATCGCGAGCGGTGACGACCGGGTCGCGTTGGTGCGGCTCGAGCAACTCTACCCGTTCCCGTTCAATACCCTCGGCCGTATCCTGGCGCGCTGGCCGAATGCCGAAATCGTATGGTGCCAGGAAGAGCCGCAGAATATGGGGGCGTGGAATTTTATCGACCGGCGCATCGAGCGGGTTTTGTCGGGTCTCGATGGCGCCGCCAAGCGCCCACGGTTTGTCGGACGCGCCGAAGCAGCCTCACCCGCGACCGGGTTGTTCAAGCGCCATGTCGAGGAACAGGCGCAGCTCGTAACCGCCGCGCTCGCCGCTTAAGCGCAGGGTTGGCGCGATGGCGATCGAGATCAAGGTGCCGAGCCTCGGTGAATCGATCACGGACGCCACCGTCGCCAAATGGCTGAAGCGGCCCGGCGAGGCGGTCGCGCTCGACGAGCCGGTGGTCGAACTCGAAACCGACAAGGTCAATGTCGAGGTGCCGGCGCCGGCGGCCGGGACGCTCGCCGAAATTGTCGCGGAAGAGGGCGTCACGCTGGCGGTCGGCAGCGTGCTCGGCGTGATTGGTGACGGAGCGGCGGCAACGGTGCCGGCGGCCCACCCGACCCCGCTCGAAGCCACCCTCCCGCTTCCCGGCGAGGCAGCGGCGGCGAGCGCCGCTCAGACCGCGGCTGGGGGACCTATCGTTGCACTCGATCGATCCGGGCCTGCAGTCCGCAAGATGGTTGCAGAGAGCAGGCTCGATGCCGGTGCGATTGTACCGACCGGGCCGGGCGAGCGCATCACCAAAGCCGATGTGATCGCGGCATTGGCGTCGCCGCCGGCCCCCCGGCCGATGCGGGCGCCGCCGGCCGCTCCACCAGTCTTTGAGCCATCACCGGCGCTGGCGGGCGAGCGCGAAGTGCGGGTGCGGATGACACGCCTGCGGCAGCGCATCGCCGAGCGGTTGAAGGCGGCGCAAAACGCCGCCGCGATGCTGACCACGTTCAACGAAATCGACATGAGCCGGACGATTGCTCTGCGCGAGCAATGGCGCGACGCATTCGAGAAAAAACACGGCGTGCGGCTCGGCTTTATGTCGGTCTTTGTCAAGGCATCGATCGCCGCCTTGATGGAGTACCCTGGGGTCAATGCCGAGATCGACGGCGGCGACATCCTCTACAAAAACCATTACGACATCGGCGTCGCGGTGGGTAGCGAGCATGGCCTCGTCGTGCCGGTGTTGCGCGATGCCGATGCCAAAAGCTTTGCCGAGATCGAAAAGGAGATCGCAGCCCTCGGCCGCAAGGCGCGCGACGGCAAATTGTCGATCGACGACCTGTCCGGCGGCACGTTTACGATCTCGAATGGCGGCATTTACGGCTCGCTGTTGTCGACGCCGATCCTGAACCCGCCGCAATCCGGCATCCTCGGCATGCACAAGATCGAGCGCCGCCCGATTGTTGTGACCGGGCCGGGTCATGACGAAAAGATCGAGATCCGGCCGATGATGTATGTCGCGTTGTCCTACGACCACCGGCTCGTCGATGGGCGCGAGGCGGTCGGCTTTCTGGTTCGGATCAAGGAACTGGTCGAAGATCCCTCACGCCTGCTGTTCGATATCTGACGCTACTCGGCCGCGGCCCGGGGCTTCGCCGGACTGGAGCCGATGCGGGCGATCAACGGCAGGATCTTGCGGTCGACATCCTCTTCGCTAAGCGGCCCGACATGGCGATAGCGGATGTGGCCAGTGGTATCGACGACATAGGTCTCGGGCACGCCGTAAACCCCGAAATTGATTGCGGTCGTTCCGTCCTGGTCGATGCCGATATGGCGATAGGGGTTGCCGAGATCGTCGAGGAAATGGCGCGATGCCTCGGGCTTATCCTTGTAGGCAATTCCGTCGAGAGTAACGCCGGGTTGGCGGGCAAGCACCATCAGTGCCGGCTGCTCTTCGCGGCAAGGCGCACACCATGACGCAAAGAAATTGACGAGGGTGATGACGCCGCCGCCGAGATCCTTGCGCGCCAAACCTTTTGCCGGATCGTAGAGCCCGGGTAGGTCGAAATTTGGCGCCGGGCGGTTGATCATCGCCGAGGGTAACAGGCTCGGATCGTGGTTGAGCCCCATCGCAAACGCGACCAGCAGCACTGCGAACAGCGTCACCGGCACTAGAAACAGAAGCTTGCGCACCACGCCGCCTTCCCCCTTGGAGGTAAAGCGCCTAGCGTACCGGCGCAGCCGAGGGTTTCAGCGGTGCCGCGGCGGCTTCGGTCGCGGCGCCCTCTTGCCAATGTCCGCTCTTTTTGAGCGCGTCGACGACCTCGCGCGGCATGTAACGCTCGTCATGCTTGGCGAGAATCGTCGAGGCGGCGAACACCCCGCCCGGCTCCAGCTTACCTTCGGCGACGACCCCTTGCCCCTCGCGGAACAAATCCGGGAGGATGCCGTGATAAGACACCGGGATGTCCGTCTTGCCGTCGGTGATGCGAAACGCGATATGACTGTCGGCGCTGCGCTTGACGCTGCCGTCTTCGACTAGGCCGCCGAGCCGCACCCGCCGCTCGGTCGAAATTGCTTGCGTTTTCAGATCGCTCGGGCTGTAGAAAAACACCAGGTTGCTGCTGAACGCGATCAGTACGAGCGCGACGGCGCCGCCCAGCGCCGTCATGCCAAGCGCCAATAGTCCGAGGCGCTGCTGTTTGCGGGTCATCGCCGCGACCTCACCTGTTGCTGCAGCCTTTCGAGGCTGCGAGCGCTCTCGCGGTAGCGCCGCCAAGACTGAAACGCCAGCCCACCGAGAACAGCCGTAGCGATTGCGTAAGCGGGCCACACGTAAACGGCGTACCCGCCCATCGCGAAGTAGCTGGCGATCGTGCTCACAGCTGCCGCCTCAGCGCAACGCCATCGGCCCAGCCGGCGCCGTCACCTCGGGCCGGGATCTTGCCGATGATGGTCCGGCCGCGGTGTTGAGGCGCAACGCGCGCACCTTGTGTTCGTTGAGCTCGGCTCGCATACGCACCAACAGCAAGGTGACGAACAGCAGTGTAAATCCGAGCGCCATCACCAACAGCGGCACCAGCATCGACAAGGCAATCGTCGGCTTGCCAAAGCGCAGCACGCTCGCCGGCTGATGCAGCGTATTCCACCAATCGACCGAGAATTTGATGATCGGCAGGTTAACGACGCCGACCAAAGCCAAGACCGACCCGGCGCGGCCGCCGCGCGCGGGGTCGTCGAACGCGTTCACCAGCGCGATATAACCGAGATAGAGGAAAAACAGCACCAGCACCGAGGTCAGCCGCGCGTCCCACACCCACCAGGTGCCCCACATCGGCCGGCCCCACAGCGAGCCGGTCGTCAGGCAAACAAAAGTGAAGGCGGCGCCAATCGGCGCCGCCGAGCGCGCCCCAATCTCCGCCAGCGGATGACGCCAGACGAGGGCAACCCCGCTCGCCACCGCGACAAACAGATAAACGTTGAGCGCCATCCACGCTGCCGGGACATGAACATACATGATGCGGACAGCTTCGCCCTGCTGATAGTCGGGCGGTGCGGCGATCAAGGCCAGATAGAGCCCGACGGCAATAATTGCAATGGTTGCCCAAGCGCACCACGGCAGCGCTGCGCTGCTGATCCGCATAAAACGGGCGGGATTGGCAAAGCGGCTCAGCATCGGGAGAAGTATTCGTTCACGGTGAATTGTTATAGCGCAAAATCGACCATTCGCCAGTGGGCCGCGGGCCGCCCCGACGGGGCAGAGCTCATTCGAGCGCCTGGCGCAGGGCAGCCGCCGCCGCCCAAGGGCATAGCGGCAGCGCGACCAGGCTCAAGGCGCCGAGCAGTAACAAATCGGCGCGGGAGCCGGTTCCGATCGCTTCCGCCTGGACCGCTCCGGCGCCAAAGACGAGCGGCGGGATATACAGCGGCAGGACCAATAGGGACAGCAAGACGCCCTGCCGGCGTGCGCCGAGGGTCAGGGCGGCGGCAACCCCGCCGATCAGGCTCAGCGCCGGGGTGCCGATCAGCAGGCTTGCGAACAATGCGCCAATGGCTCGCGGTTCGAGATCGACGACAAACGCCAATGCCGGACTGATCAGCGCCAGCGGCACCCCGGTCGACACCCAATGAGCGGCGCATTTCGCCAATGCCGCAAGTTCGAGCGGCAGCGGCGATAAGGCGATCAAATCGAGACCGCCATCTTCGTAATCCGGCAGGAATAGCCGATCAAGCGACAGGAGTGCTGCGAGCAACGCCGCGACCCAAAGGATCCCAGGCGCCACGCGCGCCAGGACCTCCGGCTCGGGGCCGACGCCAAACGGAAACAGCACGACCGTCAGCACAAAAAACGCGATCACGAGACCGGTGTCGCCGCCTTGGCGCAGCGCCAATCGCAGATCGCGGCGGAACAGGCCGAGAAACGCCGCCATCTCATTCGGCAAAGGCGGAATTGAGGTCGTCAAAGCGGGGGCCATAGCCGTCGAGCGCCAAATTTGCCGCGCTGTCGAGGGCGATCGGGGCGTGGGTTGCAATCATCACCATGCCATTGGCAGCGCGATGTGCCGCGATGACCTGTTCGAGCCTGGCTTGGCTGTCGGTATCGAGGGCGGTTGTCGGCTCGTCGAGCAGCCATAATGGCGCGGGCGTGGCCAGCAAGCGCGCCAATGCGACACGGCGGCGCTGCCCGGCCGAGAGCCAGCGGCACGGCCAATCGGCAATCGCTTCGACGTCAAAGGCGGCGAGCGCTTCGGCGATGCTTACCGTCGCGCATGATCGCTGCAGGCCGCGGAGCGCCGCCCAGAACGCCAAAATTTCGCGCGGCGTCATCGCCGGCTTTAGCGCATCAAGATGGCCGATGTAGTGCAGCCGGGCGTAATGACTTGCTATATCGTCGGCGATCCTTATCGTCCCCCACAATAAGTTGCCTGCTGCCGGCATCAGAAGACCGGCGACGAGCCGCAACAGGCTCGATTTGCCGCTGCCGTTGACGCCGGTCAAGAGCAGCGCGCCTCCGGGCGGAAGCCGAAACGAGAGGCCGGCGAAAACCATCCGCTCACCGCGGCGGCAGGCAAGATCTTCACCGATCAGCTCGGCTGACGGAGTGGCGCGAACGGATACCGCTCCGTGCGGGGCGGGATCGATCAGGTGCGACGACATAAAAAGGCGGCTCCGGAGGGGGAATCCGGAGCCGCTTGGTCATCGGCCGTCGCTGGCGGCCGAGTACGAGGTTTGGGGGACAAACCTGTAAGGGTAAACCTTACGATTACCATATGGGGCTCTGATTGGGACTTTGGTTTGAAGGAAGTATGACCTTTTGATGAATAATCACGGCCTGCCTATTAGTCGAGCGGCCGACGGTCCTCAATCAGCTTCCCGTCCTCGGGCAGGCTGCCGTTCGGCAATTGGGTGATCGCCGAGCGCAGCCTCGTCAACTCCTGCACCGTCTCGGCGATCCGGGCCCGGTCTTCCGGCGTGCGAGTTCTCGACCAGCAACGTCATCGCATCGGCGCCATTGACCCGCTCGACCACGAGCCGTGCCCGGCTGATCGAGGGGTGGCGGCGCATGACATCCCTGATCTGCTGCGGATGGACAAACATGCCGCGGATTTTGGTCGTCTGATCGGCGCGGCCGAGCCAACCCTTGATGCGGTAATTGGTCCGTGCGCTGCGCACCGGTTCCGCCAATATTGCCGAGAGGTCTCCGGTGGCGAAGCGGATCAGCGGGTATTCCAGAGTAAATGTAGTTACCACGACTTCACCAGTCTCGCCGAGGGCGACGGGGTAGCCGGTTCCTGGGCGGACGATCTCGACGATGATGTCCTCATCCAGCGCCATCCCCGCTTCGAGTTCGCCGTCGGCACCTGTGCTTTCATAGGCAATAACACCGATATCGGCCGTCCCGTAACATTGCACAACGCCGATCCCGCGTTCGCGAAACTCGCGGCGGAGCGCCGCCGGTAGCGCTTCAGCACCAACCAGTGCCTTTTTCAGACAAGAGGTGTCGATGCCCTCGCTCGCCGCCCGGTCGAGCAGGATTTTCAAAAACGACGGGGTCCCGACATAGCCGACTGGTTTGAGATCGGCGATTGCTCGCAGCTGCTGCTCGGTCTGGCCGGTTCCGGCGGGGACCACCGGACATCCCAAAGCCTCGGCGGCACTCTCGATCATCGCCCCGGCGGGGGTCAGGTGGTAGGAGAATGTGTTGTGGATGAGATCGCCAGCGCGGAAACCGGCGGCAAACAATGCCCGTGCAAAGCGCCCGTAATCCGGACGGCGCCCCTCGGGCTCGTAGATCGGACCGGGTGAGACAAACACTCGGCGCAAGGCCGAGATCGGCACCGACGCTAATCCGCCAAAGGGTGGCTCACGGCGCTGCAATTCGATCAGACCAGATTTTCGGGTCAACGGTAATTGCGCGAGTGCGGCGCGATCGATCACCGTGGCCGGCTCGATATCGCTGAAAAGTTTGCGATAAGCCGGACAGTGTTGCTTTGCCGCCGCAATTAAAGACGGTAGCTGCGACATCAGGGCTGTTTCGCGCTCGGCCGGATCGCGAGCCTCGCGTTCGTCAAAAAGGTCGTTCGCCACGACGGCCCTCCCTTTGCCCGCGCGGTCTGGCGCCCGCTGCGGTTTCACAGGTTAAGTACTGCCCGCTACCCCGAGCGGCGTCAACGAAACTGGAAGCGTTCCGATCGCCCGGTTTAACGCCTTGCCAAATCCCGCTCGTCCAATTGGCATCAAATCCGGAAGCACTGGGCTGCAGGACTTGCAGTCGAACAAAAGGCCATCTTAAACTCGCTGAAGTTGGACGCCTCGGCCGAGGCGCGTCCTGCGGTCGGGGGGAGAAGAAGCCGTTGGGTGCTCGGCGAGGAAAGCGTGGCGGGCCGTCACGGTTTGCCAAAATCTTGGGTTATCTTTGCGGCCTTGTTATTCTTGTAGTGGTGTTAGCCAGCGCGCAAGCGGTTGCACAGACGCTTTCCCCAGCGAACAGTCGCGCCTTGAAGCGCAGAAGTCGGCTTTGTTCCAACGGATGTTGCGTAACCCGGCCGATCTCGACGCTACCTTTGCCTATGCCGATGTTTCCGCCCGCTTGGGCGATTACGAGGCAGCGGTGTCGGCGCTCGACCGAATGCTGCTGTTCAATCCGAATTTACCGCGGGTTCAGCTCGAGATAGGGGCGCTTTACTTTCGCATGGGCTCATACGATTTGGCCCGCGATTATTTTACCAGAGCCGCCGCCGCCAATCCGCCGCCCGCGGTGCGCCAGCGCATTGACGACTACATAGCGCAGATCGATAAAGCCACCTCGCGTCATCATCTGTCCGGTTATGTTTTCTTGGGTGGCCAATACCAAAGCGATGCTAATGTTGCTCCCGGTTCGCCGCTGATCTTGTCGCCGATCGGCCCGGTTCTGCTCAACAGCCAATTTTTGAAGCAACCCTCCGGCAGCATATTCGCGAGCGGTTCGCTGTTGTACAGCTATGATCTCGAAGATCAGCGCCGCGATTCAATTGATTTAACCGCGGTCGGCTATATTAATCATTACTTCAATTCTAATGTGAGCCGGCTTGACCTCGGGCTCCTGGAAGTAACCGGCGGTCCCCGCATCAACTTTCCAAACGGCGGATTGCTCGGCAGCATCGCCGCATCGGTAAAGCCTTACCTGATCGGTGATGAAGTCGGATTGGGCGAGGCGCAATATTTCGCCGCTGGCGGCGTCGGCCTCGAATATGACGAGACCGTCTGGAACGACATGCTGCTGAAAACGGTGTTCGAGTTTCGGCGAAAGAATTTTACGAATACGGCCGATCGGCCGCTATCGACGGGGCTCAACGGTAACGACAAACTGGTCAGCTTTTCCGCGACAAAACCGGTTGCCGACAATGCTGTGTTGAATATCGAGTTCGACTATCTCAATCAGTCGACTGCTTTCGATTACTATACAAACTCGACCTATGCGATGATCGGAGCCTATCGCATCCATTATGACGCGCCATTCAAGGTCACGCCATATCCGTGGGAGACGTCGCTATTTCTTGGCCGCGCCTGGAGTATTTACGCTGCGCCCGATCCGTGTTGCGTCACCGGCACGCAATTTGATCCGGTGACCAACACCATTACTGAGTTCTTCAGCAGCCAGCTGACCCAGCGCTGGCGCTTTGGTATCACCGAAGCCGTGCCGGTAACTCGCCGCATCGCGATCGTAGTGCAATTGGAGCGCGATATCGTCTCCTCGAACCTGCCGATTTATGGATATACCAGCAATTCGGTCTTGCTCGGCCCGCAAATTCGCTTTTAAGATCAGGCGCTGCAAAAGTGGTCGAAATGACAGGGACGATCTGCCGGCCGCCACCCGCTTGGCGCTGGGCGGTCTGATGTTGCTGGGCCTCGGCTTGGCGAGCCCAACCTGCTCGCGCAGCAGCGCGTCGGGGTCGATGGCGCCGTTAATCCGCCTGCAATCTCCTCGCTGGTGAGCGGCGCGCGCCAGCGAGGGTAGAGGGTTCCGCAGCTCTGCCGCGGCCTCGAAACGACTTGGATGCCCAATTCCGCCTTGCTCTCGCCGCAAATCCGCCTTTAACACAAGACGTCTTTGAAAGAGGTTTTGATGGGTCGGATGTTCCGTCGTCTGCGGCGCGCCGGGCTGCTGTGCTGTCTGACCCTACTCGGGCTCGGGTTAATCAGCCCGGGCCTCCTCGCGCAACAGCGCGTCGGGGTCAACAGTGGGGTAAACCCGCAAGCGATGGGTATCCCACCCGGCGGGATGCCACGGCGACTGGTGCTCGGGCAAGACGTCGTTTTTAACGAACGGATCACGACCGAAGCCACCGGTCAGACGCAGGTTCTGTTCGTCGATCAGTCGACGCTGTCGGTCGGCCCGAACGCCAACATGGTGATCGATCAGTTCGTCTACGATCCGAACGCCGGGACCGGCAAACTCGCCGCCAGCCTCAGCCGCGGCATATTTCGCTTTGTCGGCGGCAAGATCAGCAAACTAGATAATGGCGTGACGATGCGCACGCCCGCCGCGACGATCGGCATTCGTGGTGGCGTCATGCTGGTCGATCAGGCTGCGAACGGCAGCCTAGAGGCGATTTTTGTGTTTGGCAAAGGCCTCACGGTAACTGGGCTCAACGGGGTCTCCAAGACGATCTTCCGCCCCGGTTTTGAGGTTACGGTAGCCAGACCCGGCAACTCGCCATCCGATCCGGCGCCGGCACCGCGCGGCCGCATCACCGCCTTGCTCGCCGCACTCGACGGCCGCGACGGCGGCAATGGCGGCGCCCCGATCGTGCCGACCGATGTCATGGTCGTGACCACTGGCATTGACAAGTCGATTTCGGCCACGGCCGGCCTCGATGCCGTCGAACGAGCACGGCTGCTGCAGTATCCGAATACGCTGCAAGAGCCGGTTCCGGCAACAACCCTCCAGGCTAGTTCGATTGAGCTATCGCCCCAGAACGCACCGACTTCATGCAGCGCATTTGGCGGTTGCGGACCGGCCGTATCGACGGCCGCGACCTCCACGCCCACGACAACTACGCCAGCCCCGACGACAACTGTACCGGCGCCGACAACCATCGTCCCGGCCCCGACAACAATCGTCTCGGCCCCGACCAACCCGCAAGTCGCGACGCTGGGCAACTCGGGCCTGGGCAATAACGGCGCCAGCTCGAACACCGGCGTTATGGGCAGCGGTGGCTCGGGTGGTGCTAGCACCGGGAGCAGCGGTTCGACCGGGGGCACCGGTGGCAGCATCGGGAGCGGCGGCTCGACCGGGGGCACCGGCAGCGGCGGCGGCAGCACCGGTTCGACCGGGAGCACCGGTGGCAGCACTGGGAGCAGCGGCTCGACCGGGAGCACCGGTGGCAGTAGCGGTTCGACGGGGGGCACCGGTGGCAGCACCGGCAGCAGCGGTTCGACGGGGGGCACCGGCGGCAGCACCGGCAGCAGCGGTTCGACCGGGGGCACCGGCGGCACCGGCAGCAGCGGCACGCCGGTCACCCTGGCGAGCGTCGCCGGCGGGTACTTGGACACTGGAACACAAGGTATCGCGAACGGTTTTACTGGCACGCTATCGGCCTATGCCGCCGGTAAAGCCGTCAACGGCACATTCGTCGCGACGTTATCTCCGGGGAGTACGATCCAGTTTCCACTGGTCGCAGGCACGGCGACGCTTGACCCGTCCGGAACGGGTACCTCGAGCCCCTTAGGGCCCGTCACCGGCACGACCTATGTCGCGCCGGACGACAGCTTTTTCTACGCCAATTTAACACCGGTCAACCAGCCGTCGCAGCGCGAGTTCATCTACGGCGGCACCCCGGTCAACCCGCAATTCTACCAAGCCACCGCGAGTACTCCGGGTTATCTCGCGTTCAATGTTCAGCCCGACGCGGCTCTCCAATCCAGCATACCGTTCATCCGTTTGCCGACGGGCGGTTCGCTCGGCAGTTCGGCAAGCGTCTCGCCGCTGATCCTGGCGACCCCACTCAACACGAATTTTGCGACCATTTACGGCGACACCAAAGCGCTACAGGCGAGCCTCGCAGTGATCGGGGCAGGCGCCGGCCAGCAATCGGTCATCGTGGTGCTGGTCGGCAATGCGTTCGGCAGCCCCCCGGACCTTGCGGGGGTAATTCACGGTAGCTATTTGGCCAATGCGGCCAGTCAGCCGGTGCGGATCAATACCTATTTTGAGCCGCCACTCGATAGCGCAAACAACAGATTTTATGGTGGCAACAGCATTTCCGGGTTCGTGCTCGCACCCGGCTCTTCGGCGGCCAACGCGGTCGAGGTCAACACCGCCACCCAGGCAACGACTGCCACCTACCAATTCGCACAACCGGTGACGGCAACGCCGGTTCCGCAATCGGTGGCCGCCGCTTCCCAAACCTCGCAGACTTTGAGCGGCTGGTTTGGCGGGATCATGACCAAGCAGGCACCGGGAGGTTCCGGTCAGCCTCTACCCTATGCGGTCGCCGGCAATACATCGATCACGACCAACGCCAGCACATTGCAGCTCGCAGCCACCTTGTCCGGCGGCGATCCCTTTACCTCCGGCGCCAGCGGTGTTCCGGCACAAAATGGAATCGTGCTGCAATTTGGATCGCCCTATCACGGTGGTACGTTTGCCCGTCAAGCTTTTATCAACGACAATTTATTCGCGGCGTTTGAGAGCCCCGCCGCCAATTCGACCGTTAATGGCGCACAGGCAAATTTCAGCACCAATTTCGCCAGCGGCACTAATCCGAACATCTACCTGGTAACGCAGACCGCGGCGCCGCCGCCAACCGCGCTGCTGCAAAATGGCCTATGCAGCAGCTGCCAATATCTGCAATGGGGCTATTGGGGCGGCGAAATCGATACGCCAGCGCCAGGAGCGGGAAATTCGCTGCGGACCGATGTCGGCCACATCAACTTTTGGGTCGCCGGTCAGCCGACCGTCAACATGCCGACAACCGGAATAGGCACCTTTAGCGGCGCGGCGATCGGCGCCGTCAACTCTAACGGCGCAAGCTACCTTGCGTCGGGCAACTTTGCCCAAACCTACAATTTCGGCTCGCAGATCGGCGCTGTCAGCATCACGCAGTTCGACGGTGTAAATTATACGGGGGCGGTGGGCCGCGGCGCCGCCAGCAACCAATTTACCGGGACGCTGAGCAGCTCAGGCAGCTTTGGAAACCGCAGCGGACCGGTGAACGGCGGCTTCTATGGTCCAGGGGCAACCGAAACCGGTGGCGCGTTTAGTATTCAGGCAAATTCGGGACCCAAATATCTCGCCTCCGGCATCTTTGCCGGAAAACAAGTGCCCTAGATGTAAAAAGCCCGCCAGGATGTCTCCTAGGCGGGCTTCTCGTCTCTGGAATTGGGCGGATGTGCAAAGATCAGCGGGTGGGCGCGGGAACTGTAACGTTGGCGCCGGCAGCAGGGCCCTCTCCCTTTCCCGAATAAGGGGCATTCACATTCGCGCCCGGGGGCAACGGATTGGCCTCGCTATTCGCCGTCACGTTGCTGCCAGGGTTGGGGCCGGTTCCGCTCGTGTACGGATGATAGGCAGGGTTGCTATTCCAGTCTGCGGGTTTCCGGAATGTCGGCGTGCTGGGGATGCTGGTGCCGCTGCCCGGGTTCGGAAGGGTCGCCTGAGGCGCCGAATAGACCGGTGGGGCAACGGGTGCCGATTGAGTGGCCGCCGGCGGGAGGTTCGCCACTCCCTGGGCCGACGCCGCCGACGCGGCCCCGGTAAAAACAGCCAAACTGAGTGCAATTGTCGGCAAATGCCGCATCTTTAAGCGCTCCGATGTCGTCCAGATAATTTTACGCAAGCACGCAGACTGCGCGCAGCTAGCCTGCGCGCAGACGGTCACCCTCGAGATCGTCAAAGTCGGAGTGCGACTTGCTTAGGTACTTTCGGCCTAGAGGGTAGCCAGCGAAAATTCAATCAGTTCGGCTTCATTCCCAGGCCGCCGGAATACGGGCCGACGTTCGGATTGGCAGCCGGTGTCGGTTGAACCGCCGGAACCGCATTCTGGTAGCGGGCATAAGCCGCGGAGGGCTCAGTGATGACTTCGCTGCCGCCCGGCTTCGGGAAAACGCTCTGCGTCGACCCAAATGGCATGGTGCGGGCCGTCTGGCCTTGCGTCGGGGTGTCAACACCCGGCGGCAAAGCGGAAACGGATTGGGCCTGGGCGCTAAACACGGCCCCGGCGGCAAGCCCGAGACCAAGAACGGCTGCATGCAAAATCTTCGTCATCCGAGTTCCTCAGCTAGAAACCTTCAAAACTAGAAGCAAATTGGCGCTGAGGTGGACTACATTCAAACGATTTTTCCGCATTGCAAACATGAATGTCGTTCACGTCAGCCAAGAGTGTTCATTTGACGTAAACTAAGCGTGAGAGCCGGGAAAGAGGACCCGGCCGCTGGCCGCACCGCTGACTGACCGCGAGGGGCCCGCGCGAAAGCCGCCCAGCCGGTCATCAATTCGGCCTAACAGCGGCTTTCACAACACTGCTCATACCGCTGTCTCTCGATAGGTTGTAAAATCACAGAGATGCCCTGGCGGAGTTTTGGTCTCCGTGATCAATGAGGATGCTGCATTGCAAAAATGAACAATGTTCATTTTGGTGCTCTCGATCTCAATCTTCTCCGGGTATTCGATGCCCTGATTGAAGAACGCAGCGTCACGCGGGCCGGTGAGCGGTTGGGTCTCACCCAATCGGCGATCAGCCATGCGCTGAGCCGATTGCGCTATGTGCTCGATGACGAATTGTTTGTTCGCGGTGCGGAGGGAATGCAACCGACCCGCCGCGCGTCCGAAATTGCGCCGCGGCTGCGCCAAGGTTTGCTGCAGCTTCAACTGGCGCTCACACCGGCCGATTTCGTACCGGAGCAAACGGCTCGGCGGTTCACCGTGATTTGCGGCGAATATGTCGGCGCGATCTTTGTTCCGCCGCTCGTTGCCCGGTTGCGGGAAGCCGCACCCCAGGCCGAAATTAGGATCCGTCCGAGCAATATGGGGGTGGCAGAACCGCTGCTCGCCGGCCGAGCCGATCTGGCGATCGGCAGTTTCCGCCGCATTCCCGAATGGTTTGCCGCCGAACGCCTATTCGAGGAGACGCGGGTATGGGTACTGAGCGACCGTCATCCCGCCGCTTGGCAGGAGCTGACACTCGAAAGGCTGGCCGAGCTTCCGCACATCCTCATTTCGGCAACCGGAGAGGACGAGCAGGCGATTGCCGGATATGTCATCGATCACGGTCTCGAGCGGCTGGTCACCCGCAGCGAGGTCGGTTTGTTGCAAGGCGCGCTCGCGGCGCGCGGATTGTCTCGCGTGATCGGCCTGACGACACCGCATTTTTTGGCGGCTCTGGCAGTCGTCAGTCATTCCGATATGACCGCGCCGCTGCCGCGCCGGCTCGCCGCCGCGTTTGCCAGCGCCTACCGGCTCAAATTGTTCGAGCCGCCCTATGTCTCGCCGCCCTTTGAAATCATGGCATTATCGCACCGCGAACACGGCAACGAGCCCGCGATTTTGTGGCTGCGCGACCTCGTTCGCCGCGTCGCCGCCGAGCTGTGACTCGCCAGGTACAAAGGGCCGGGCGACAATTTCTCAGAGAGGAGATTAATGCTACTATAGGGTTAATCGACTACAGCGCGGTCCAACCGCGGAGGGCTTGCCGATGCCTCAGGTTCCGATTGCCTTCCTCAGCTACGTGCGCCTCGACGATCAGCATGAGAATGGCCGCCTTTCGGAATTTTGCCAGCGCCTAAGCGGCGAGGTCCGTCTGCAGACGGGCGAACCTTTCCCGATCTTTCAGGACCGCAACAACATCCGTTGGGGCGAACAATGGCAGCAGCGGATCGAGGAGTCGCTGGATGCTGTCACGTTCCTGATTCCGATGCTGACCCCTGGATTTTTTAGAAGCCCACCCTGCCGGGCCGAATTCGAACGCTTTTTGGATCGGGAAAAGCGGCTCGGGCGTCGCGATCTCATACTTCCAGTCTATTACGTTAACTGTCCTGTCTTGAACGACGAAGCGCGGCGCGAGGCCGACGCAATAGCTAAAACGATCGGCAAGCGACAATTTGCTGATTGGCGCGAATTGCGGTTCGAGCCGTTCACTTCCCCACAGGTAGGCAAAACCATCGCTAGGTTGGCGGAGCAAATCGTCCAATCGCTCGGACGCGGCGCGCTGGCGAGACCCGCGATTGTTCGACGCAGCGTGCCTGCAGCGGAAAACGGGACCGCGGAAACCGTTTCCGCCAGCGAAGCGGGCAGCGTAGAAGCAGCAACGGAAGTGCAGGAAACCGCGCGCACGCCTGCCGAAAAAACCGAACCGCGAACCCGGGTCGTCGATCAGCTATACCGGGGCGATCACACAACTCTGACCGAGGCGCTGAGCGCCGCCGAACCGGGTGACCGTATCCTGATTCGGCCTGGCCTTTACAAGGAAGGCGTTGTCGTCGACAAACCTGTCGAGATCATCGGCGACGGCGAATTAAAGGACATCATATTCGAGGCCAGCGGAAAGAATGCAATCCTGTTTACGGCGAATATGGCGCGCATCGCGAATCTGACCCTGCGGCAGAATGGAGGCGGGGAGTATTATTGCGTCGATATTGCACAAGGTAGGCTGGATCTTGAAGGTTGCGATATCACTGGCCAGGGTCTGGCATGCGTGGCGATTCATAATGGCGCGGACCCGCGTCTTCGCCGCAACCAAATCCACGGCGTGCGGAGCGGGGTGTTCATTTACGCCAATGGTCAGGGAACGCTCGAAGATAACGACATCTTCGGCAATGCACTTAGCGGCGTCCAAATCAGGGAGGGTGGCAATCCCACGTTGCGTCGCAACCGCATCCACGACGGAAAGCAGGTCGGTGTGATGGTAGCCGAAAATAGTCAGGGCACTATTGAGGAGAACGATATCTTCGCCAACGCCTTCGGCGGCGTCGAAATCAAGGAGGGTAGCAACCCGATATTGCGTCGCAACCGCATCCACGATGGAAAGCAGGTTGGCGTTTTTGTGCATACGAACGACGGCGGGATGCTGGAGGAGAATGATGTTCTCGCCAATGCCCGCTCGGGTGTGGAGGTTAGAGAAGACGGTAATCCGACGCTGCGCCGCAATCGCATTTCAGAAAATGCAGGTTGGGCTATCCGTATTAATAATAATGGGCGAGGGGTTTTCGAAGATAATGACCTTCGCGGAAATAAGCGGGGTGCTTGGGATATTGCGGCGGACTGCGAGGCCAATGTGACGCGCAATCGTAATCAAGAATGAAAAACGGCTAAGCCGCAGCCAACAGCGCGGGTAGTTCGGCGAGGGAGCGGATTTCGTGGTCGGGAGCCCCAGGGAGCCGCTCGCGAGCCAATCCCTGGCGATTGCACCATACCGCGTGCATGCCAAAGGCGGATGCAGCCCAGGCGTCCCAACCATTCGATGACACGAAGAGGATCGTCTCGGCAGTGACGCCGAGCCGATCGCAGGCGAGCTGGTACACCTTGGAATGCGGTTTGTAGACGCCGATTTCCTCGACCGACAGGACGTGGTCGAACAAATCGGCAAGTCCGGCGTGGTTGACCGCCGCAGCCAGCATCTCGGGTGAGCCATTCGACAGGATTGCCGTGCCCGTTCCCCCGTCGCGAAGCTGGCGCAGGACTGCCGACGCCTCCGGATACGCGTCGAGCGTCAGATAGAGTTGCATCAGCCGCTCGCGTAGCCCCGGAACAGCGATTTTTAGCGCGTCTAGAGCAAAATCGAGTGCGTCGCCCGTCACCTGCCAAAAATCGGCGTGGCGGCCTTGTATCGCGCGCAACCAGCTATATTGCAGCTGCTTGTCGCGCCACAGCATGGCGAGCCGCCTGGCCGTGTCTATGCCCAACGCATCGGCGCAGCGCTGCGCTGCCGAGGCGACATCGAACAAGGTGCCGTAAGCATCAAAGACGCAGGCGCGGATGCCGTGAAGCCGATGATCGCTCATTCGGCTGCCAGCCGCTTTTTTGCCCTGGGCCACTGCGTGGCGACCAGCGGCAACACCTCTTCGACGAGCCGCCGGGTCTGCATCAAGATTTCGGCGTCACCACGCGCTGCCGGTCGCAGAATGAATTTCGAAATGCCGCCGGCGACAAAGGCCGCGATGCGTTCGACGATCGCCTCGGCGTCGCCGATCGCGAAATGCCGGGCGGGGTCGCGCCCGGTGCGCCGGCGATAAGCCTCGAACAGCCGGTCGAGGGCCGGATCGTCAGGCCGGCCAAAGCGAAACGCGATGCCGGCGCCGAAATGGTCGTCGTCGATCGGCCGGCCTTCGGTGATCGCCGCCTCGCGGATCGCCGCGACCACGGCGCCGATGTTTTCAGGGGTCTCGCCGCCCGCCTGCCAGCCAGTGCCAAACCGCGCGGTGCGACGGATCGCCGCCTCGCTCGATCCGCCAATCCACATCGGCAGGTCCGGCTGCACTGGTTTCGGGCTGATCGAGGCGCCGGACAGGCGGTAATGCACGCCTTCGAAATCGACCTCGTCCTCCGCCCACAGCCGGCGGATGATTTCGAGCCCTTCGTCGGTCTTGCGGCCCCGGGTCTTGGTGTCGAGGTTCAAGGTGCGCCATTCCGGGGCGAGCGGGCTGCCGATGCCAAAGGCCGGCAACAATCGCCCCTCGGAAAGGACATCGATCGTGGCACACTGCTTGGCCAACAATACCGGATCGCGAAACGCCAGCGACAACACGTTGACGCCGAATTTCAGCCGCCGGGTGCGGCCGGCGAGTGCCGCCATCACGCTCATGCATTCGAGGATCGGCTCGCGGCTGATTATCCGATCGGTCTGCCATACCGAATCAACGCCGCCCGACTCGCATAAATCGACCCAGCGCCAAAACCCGGCAACCGTGTCGAACGGAAACTCCATGAGGCCTAGGCCCACGGCGACGTTTCTGATCATCGCACTCTCCTCACAGGTGAGGCCGGCTCTGGGAACGCATGTTCGACATCGTCCCGAGCCGCCCGCTTGCCGCGTAACCTAGCCGAGCGATCGTCCGCGCGGGAGTCATGTCAACAGCACCATCGCTGGGCCACGCGAACGGATTGATCTATGTCAGCGCGCGCTGATAAATTGAAATGTTAAGTCAAGAAAATGCTGCTGGAGGCTACCAATGCGCGCCATGGACGTCATGACCACCCCGGTGATCACCGTCACTCCGGAAACGACGGTGCAGGAACTGGCAAAACTGCTTTCCGAAAAGGGCATCAGCGGTGTCCCGGTGGTCGAGGCCGGTGACCGCCTCATCGGTATCGTCAGCGAAGGCGATTTGCTGCACCGCGCCGAAACCGGCACCGAGCGGCGGTTGCAAAAGCGGCGCTCGTGGTGGCTCGAACTCGCTCGCCGCCGAGGAGGAGGCGGCCCGCGACTACGTCAAGGCGCATGGCCAGCGGGTGTCCGACATCATGAGCCGCGATGTGATCAGCGTCGCCGACACGACCGATCTCGCGGATGTCGCAATGCTGCTCGAAACCAAGCTGATCAAACGGGTTCCGGTCGTGCGCGATGGCAAGCTCGTCGGCATCATCAGCCGCGCCAATTTGGTGCGCGCCCTGGCGACGACCAGCAGCGCGCCGGCGATCGTCGCCGATGCCGATGACCGCTCGATCCGCGAACGGCTGTTAAATGAACTGCGCGGCCAGCGCTGGGCCAATATCTGGGCAGCCGACATCATGGTCCGGGACAAGGTCGTGCATGTCTGGATGTCCGACGATCAGCCCGAGGCTGAAAAGCAGGCATTGCGGATCGCCGCTGAAAACATTCCGGGCGTGCGGCGCGTCGAGGAACATATCGTCCCGGCGCCGGTCATCCCGGCGTTTTAAGCAAAAGCTGCCGGTACGCCGCCGCGATGCTTGACCTTGCCGGGTCGCGCATAGTCTCGTGCGTCAGTTGTCGATGCTGATGCGAGAGGATGCACGATGCCGGGGCCGCTTTCTGGCTATCGAATTGTCGATTTGACCTCGAATGTTTCGGGGCCGCTGGCGACAATGATCCTTGGCGATCAGGGGGCCGACGTGATCAAAGTCGAAGCCCCGGATGGGGGCGATGCGACGCGCGCCGGAGGTAACCGGCGGGCCGGGTCTACCGCGTCCTTCGTCAACAACAACCGTAACAAGCGCTCGATCGTCCTCGATCTGAAAAAGCCGGCGGCGGTGCAAGCCTTGCTGCGGCTCGTCGAGAGGGCTGATGTGTTCGTGCAGAATTTCCGCCCCGGCGTCGCCGAACGGCTCGGCGTCGGCGAAGCGACAGTGCGCGAGGCGCGGGCTGACATCGTCTATGTCTCGATCAGTGGGTTTGGCGAAAAAGGGCCTTATGCGGCAAAGCCCGCCTACGATCCGGTGATCCAGGGTTTTTCCGGGCTTGCGACAGTGCAGGCCGGCTCCGACGAGGCCCGCCCGCGACTGCTGCGCACAATCCTGCCCGACAAATTGACCGCAATTACCGCGTCGCAGGCGATTACCGCGGCGCTCCTGGCGCGCGAGCGTACCGGGGAGGGGCAGCATGTCCGCTTGTCGATGCTCGAAGCCGTGCTAGCGTTCATGTGGGCCTCGGATATGAGCGACCAGACCTTTGTCGGCGACGAACCGCCGCGGCAGACCCCGGCGAGCGCGCATGATCTGATCTATGACACAGCCGACGGCTACATCACCGCGGCGGCCTTGACCGACCGGCAATGGGCTGGGTTGGCGCGCGCGGTCGGCCATCCGGAGTGGATCGAGGATCAACGGTTCAGGACCTCGGCATTGCGGCAAAAGAATATCGATGCCAGGCTGGAGCTGACACAGCAGGCACTGCTGACCCGCCCGGCGGCCCAATGGCTTGAGCTACTGACCGCGGCGCAGGTGCCGTGTGGCCCGGTGCTGACGCGCAATCAAGTCATCCAGGACGCCCAGGTCGAGGCTTTGGGACTGGTTGTCGAAACCGAGCACGAAAAAGCCGGCCGGCTGCGCCAATCACGGGCTGCGGCGCGGTTTTCGGAGACGCCCACCAAAATTCGTTGCGGTGCGCCCGGTTTGGGCGAGCACAGCCAGCAAATTCTTGTCGAGGCCGGCTACACGAAAGACGAGATTGCGAGATTCAAGGCCGACGGCGTTATCGCCGGTTAAGGTTCGCGGTTACGGATGCGGAATGCCGGCGAGCGCATCGTATCCGCTCCAGACGATCTGGATGCCGATGCAGAACAGGATGAAGGCCGACAGCCTTATCATCACGTTGATTCCGCTGGCGCCGAGTATACTGACCATGCGGTCGGCGAAGCGGTAGCAGAGGAACACCGTCAACCCTATCGCCGCGAGCCCCATAACGGCTGCGCCGGCAACCAACGCAAACCGAAAAATATCGGTCTGCCCTTGCGGCCGCTGCGCGCCCAACGTTATCGCCACCGAGATGGCGCCCGGCCCGACGGTCAACGGCATTGTCAACGGATAGAACGCATCAACCGGCGCTTGGTCATCGATCGCGCCGACATGTTTCGTCGGTCCAACCCCGTCGCGCAATAGCTGCCAGCCGAAGGAGGCAACGACTAAGCCGCCGGCGATGCGCAGCACCGGCACTGTGATGCCAAAGAAAACCAGTATATGCGAGCCGACAACCAGCGACCCGAGAAGCAGGATAAAACCATTGATCGCGACGCGGCGCGCGAGCCCCTGGCGCACCCGCTCGGTGTGGCCGCCGGTCATGGCGAGAAAGATCGGCGCGTTTCCGACCGGGTTCACGATCGGAAACAGCGCCGCATACACCAACAGAAATGCGTTAGCGGCGGCGTGCATCACAAAATCCGTGCATCACAAAATCATAGTCCATTCGCCGTCGTCCGCGTCATATGCTGAACGACCGATGAACGACCGACGAGGAGCGGCTAATGATCGACTTTTATTATTGGCCGACACCAAATGGGTGGAAGGTCGCGATCATGCTCGAGGAATGCGGGCTGCCCTACCGCATGATCCCGGTCAACATCGGCAAGGGCGACCAGTTCAAACCCGAATTTCTCGCGATCAGTGCCAACAACCGGATGCCGGCGATCGTCGACCACGACGACCCTGACGGCCGGATGCCGATTTTCGAATCCGGCGCGATCCTGATCCACCTTGCCGAAAAGGCCGGACGATTTATGCCGCCGAGCCGGCGCGGGCGTAAGGAATGCCTCGAATGGCTGTTCTGGCAGGTTGGCAATCTCGGGCCGATGGCCGGGCAGCTCAGTCATTTTGTCAATTACGCGCAAGGCGAGCATCTCTATTCGCACAAGCGCTATGCCGACGAGTACAACCGCTGCCTCGGTGTCCTCGAGCGCCGGCTCGACGGGCGCGAATTCATCCTCGACGAGTATTCGATCGCCGACATGGCGTCATGGCCCTGGGTGCTGATCGCCAAGCCGTTGGGCCAGGCGCTCGACGATTTTCCGAGTGTCGCCCGCTGGCGCGCGACGTTGAGGGATCGCCCGGCCGTCCAACGCGGCGTCGATCTCGGCAAGGAATTGCGCCGTTCGGCCCCGCCCTCCGACGAAGAACGGCGCATCCTATTCAACCAAACCGCAGGTCATCTGCGCGGCGGGGAATAAAGGGAGTCATTGCGAGCGGAGGTCGCAGCCCGCAACATGGCAACCCTATACCGATTCTTGGTCCTCCCTCTGGGATTACTTCGTCGCTTCGCTCCTCGTAATGACGATTATCCCGGTGTGGACACCACTGACGCTATAAGCGTAAGCCACGAGCAGGATGCGTCATCGCTGTTGACATTCCTGCGCCTCGTATGGGGCGAGTGGTCAAGTCGCGTGACTGGCTCGATCAGTGCGCTGCTTGTCCTGGTAGGCCTCGGCATGAGCTTTGCCGGGGCCTTCGGAGCGAAGATACCGGCAGATTCCGTACTTCAACTCTGCACTTGGTTACTGGCGGCGATATGTGGCTGCCAAGCTGCTTATAGCGTCTGGGCGCGCGAATACAATCGAGTGGTCTGTTTTGAGGAGCGAATAAAGCCGAAGATCAGGATAACCCCAACATTCCATGTTGAGCCAAAAGGATCTGCGAAGGGCTGGCGGTTTGTGCGGCTTATTGTTGAAAACATGAGTGAGACGACTCTTCACAACTGCCGGGTTCGTGAGAAGGCCTTTACCAATGTATATGGATACAGCTCTGGCATGCAGCGATATTTCAGATTAGGAGAAGAAACTCACGCAAACATGGCAGAGCATACCTATAAAAGGACATTTGATCTCCCGGGGAAGGGCGCAACCGAAATAATAGATATTGCGCTACTAGATGAGGATAAGATTAATAGTCCAGTACTTATGCTCTATGCTACAGCCCCCACTTCTCCTACTTTGAATGCTATATCACGCGATTGTTTTCCTCATCGATTAACAATATCCATGTCATCCGATGACATGCCGTTATCTGAGGAACGAAGGTTTGAGCTATCTATAGTAGACGGCAAGTTAAACCCAACTTCCTCAGTTTGGAGTAAATCGCTCGCTGGAAGCCGCGGAAACGCTAGGGATACGACCGGGCACGCCAAGGTGTGGTGCTAAATCGGCCAGACGATTGCAATAGATATTGAGGAATTTGCTTGCGGCGGCCCAGAGAATTGTGGTGCTGGTACCGGAGAACAAAGGTGCCGCGCCATATTTGTCCGCGTCAAGAAGATTGGAGCCTACGAATACCTCTACCTCGTCGAGAACGCGCGCGAGGGCGGCCGCCACGTGCAGCGCGTCATCAAGGCGCTCGGCCGGCGCGATGAAGTTGAGGCCTCGGGGCTGATCGATGGGCTGATCGCCTCGGCGGCGCGCCATTCGCGCCGCTCGATCGTGTTGTCGAGTTTTTATCGCGGCGAATTGCCGGAGCTGCACCGCCTCAGCATCGGACCTGATCTGGTGTTCGGCTGGCTGTGGGCGGAAACAGGATGCCGCGACGTGCTCAAGAGCCTCGTCTCCGACCGGCGCTTTTCCTTTGATGTCGAGCGCGCCGTCTATCTCACGGTGCTGCACCGGCTGATGATCTCGGGCTCCGACCGCCATGCCAGCGACTGGCTGAGCCGGGTACGTGTGCCGGGCACCGATGGGCTCGATCTCGACCACGCCTATAAGGCGATGGCCTGGCTTGGCGAAGTCGACGCGGCCGGCCGCAGCACCGCCGAGGCCATCGAGGAGGCACTCTATCACCACCGCCAGCCGCTGTTCGGCGCCGTTTCGATCGCGTTTTTCGACACCACCAGTTTATGGTTCGAGGGGGCCGGCGGCGAGAGCCTAGGCCAGTACGGCCACTCCAAAGACTATCGCGGTCACCTGAAGCAGGTCGTGCTCGGCATCGTGCTTGACGACGCCGACCGGCCGATCGCGTCCTTTGTGATGCCCGGCAACACGGCCGACGTGACGCTGTTGTTGCCAGTAGTCAAACGGCTGCGCGAGCGCTTTGGGATCCTCGATGCTTGCATCGTTGCCGATCGCGGCATGATCAGTGCCGATACCATCGCCGCCCTCGAAGCCGAGAAGATCCAGTACATCCTCGGCGTGCGCGAACGCACCAGCCGCGAGGTGCGCACCGGGGTCATCGAGGATGATGGCCTCGCCGTGCCGCTCGTCATTCCCCGCCAGAAAGGCGAGACCGAACTGGCGATCCGGGAGACGACGATCGCCGGGCGGCGCTACATCATCTGCCGCAACGAGGAGGAAGCCAAAAAGGACGCCGCGGCGCGCGCCGAAATCGTCGCCGGTCTCGAGCGCAAGCTCGCCCAGGGCGACAAGGCGCTCGTCGCCAACAAGGGTTTTCGTCGCTTCCTGAAGACGCCCGCGGGCGGCGGCTTTGTCATCGACCGCGCCAAGATCGAGGCCGATACCCGGTTCGACGGTCTCTTCGTGCTGCGCACCAACACCAAGATCGCCGCGCTCCAGATCGTGTTGCGCTACCGCAATCTGCTGGCCGTGGAGGACGCCTTCAAAACCGCAAAGGCGCTGCTCGCCACCCGCCCGATCTTCCACAAAACCGACGCCGGCATCCGCGGCCACGTCTTCTGCACCTTCCTCGCCCTTGTCCTGCGCAAGGAGCTTTTCGACCGGCTCGCCGCCCGTCGCAGCCGGCTCGAATGGCAGCGCATCGTCGACGATCTTGTCGACCTCAGCGAAATCGATGTCGAACAGGATGGTCGCCGGGCGCGCCTGCGCACCGCGCCAGGCCCGACCATCGACCCGATCTGCCGCGCTATCGGCCTCACCCTTCCGCCGGTCTTCCAGGAGATGCCGCCCGCCGCCTGAACCCAAAACCGTGGTGCCTAAAACTTAAAATGGCTTGCAACCCATTGAGTTACCATGCTGTTCAAAATCAAACTGCGGAACTTGGGTTAAACCTAATCCCAAAAGATGATACTAACGAAAACCCTCCGGGAGGGTAATAGAGCAAGGTGACAAAGGGCATAACCGTCCTCGGAATGCCAATCTCGTTATTTTATTCGTTGAGCCAGCGGCGCGCGAAGCCGAGCAGTCCTTGCGGCATAAAGATGATCATCGCGATAAAGACCGCACCGACCGGGATCAGGTAATATTGCGTCAAAAAGCGCGACAGACCCTCGCGCAGCAGCAAAAAAAAGGCGGCGCCGACGATCGGCCCGACAAGGGTGCCGATGCCGCCGATCACGTTGTAGATCACCGTCTCGCCGGAAACGAGAAAGAACACGAAATCGGGGGCGGCGAACTGGTTCTGGATCGCGTAGAGCACCCCGGCGAGGCCGGCGAACAGCCCGGAGAGCATGACCGCGATGATCTTGTAGCGCTCGACCGCATAGCCGATCGCGCGGGTGCGCGCCTCGTTCTCGCGGATCGACTGCAGCACCATGCCAAACGGCGATTGGGTGATCCGCCGCAATAGTAAATAGGACCCGGCAACGACCGCGAGCACAAACCAGTGCAAAATCGTTGGGGTGAACGGAATTGAAAACGCGCGGCCGAAACCGAGCGCCGGCTGGTCGAAATTGAGCCCGTTTTCGCCACCGGTCACAGACGTCCACGTAAAGATGATGACATAGAAGATCTGCGAGAAGATCAGCGTCGTGATCGCGAAATAGATGTCGCGAAGCCGCGTCGAGAAATACGCGACAAAGGCGGCGACCGCGGCGGCGGCGATCAGTCCGTAGAACAACGCCAGCCACAGACTGGGCGGATCGGTGGTCAGCAGCGCTGCAGCCGCGCCATACATGCCGAGCCCGAAAAACGCCGAATGGCCGAACGAGACCATGCCGGTGTAGCCGATCAGGATGTCGGACGACATCGCCAACAGGCCCCAAATCAAGATCTCGGTGACAAACCGGCGCCAGAACTCCGGCAGGACGAGGGGCGCGGCAAACAGCAGGGCGATGATGACGGCAAAGCCGGTCCAGAAGACGACGCCGTGGCCCCGCCTCATTTGGGCGTCGCGACAAACAAGCCGGTAGGCCGGAACAACAAGGTCACGATCAGCACGACAAACGAGACGATGACCGCCTGCGACGGGCTCACCCATAAGGACGCGTAGGCTTCGAGAAGGCTGATAAAGATCGCCGCGGCGATCGATCCGCCAAGGCTGCCCATGCCGCCGACCACGACGACGATAAAGGCGCGCAGGATCCAACTGGTCCCCATTGTCGCGTCGACGCCGACTAGCGGACCGAACAAGACGCCGCTCGCCGCCGCCATCGCAGAACCGATCGCGAAGACCGCGGTCAACACCCACGGCACCGGAATGCCCATCGACTGCGCCATCACCCGGTCCTGCGTCGTGGCGCGGATCCAGATGCCCCAGGTGCCGAATTTGAGAAACAGCCAAAAGCCGCCAATAATCGCCGCCGACAGCAGCGCAATGACGACTCGGTACCAGGGATAATCGAGGTAGAACAATGTAAAATGGCCGCCGATGGGCTCGGAAATCTTGCGCGCGACTGGGCCGAACTGCCACAGCGCGTAATTCTGCAATACCAGCGACACCCCGAAGGTCGCCAGGATGGTGGTCAGAGGGTCACGGCCGATCAACGGCCGCAAGGTGACAAGGTAGATGGCGGCCCCGAGCAGCCCAATCAGCACGCTCGCCGAAATCAGCGCCAGCCAGAAACTGCCGGTCGCCGCCAGGGTCAAGACGCCGACATAGGCGCCCAGCATGAACAATTCGCCATGGGCGAAATTGACCACGTCCATGATGCCGAAGATCAAGGTCAGCCCGGACGACACCAGCGCGAGGATCATGCCGGTGACGACGCCGTTGATCGTCTGAATCAGGAGCTGGTCGAGCGGGATACTCACGTCAGACGCCGAGGAACTGGTGAATCACAGCGTCGTCGACGTGCAATTCCGACGCCAGTGCGTGATGCCGAACTTCGCCTTTTTCGATGAAATAGACCCGCCGGCAGGCTTCGAGGGTTAATGGCACGTTCTGCTCGACCAGCAGCACGGCCACCCCTTCGCGATGTAGGACATCGATAATATCCCGGATCTGCGAGACCATGCGCGGCATCAGCCCCTCGGTGGGCTCGTCGAGCAGGATGATCTTGGGCTCCAGCATCATCGCGCGGGCAATCGCCAGCATTTGCTGCTCGCCGCCTGACAAGGTCCCGCCGGCCTGGTTACGCCGCTCCGCCAGCACCGGGAAATAGGCGTAGACCTTATCGAGCAGTTCGGCTTTACGCGCCTTGCTGACGCCGTGCCGGTCGAGCCCGACCCGAAGATTTTCGAGCACCGTCAACAGCGGGAAGATGCGGCGGTCCTCGGGTACATAGCCAATCCCGAGGCGCGCCAGCCGATGCGGCGGCAATTTGGCGACGCTGTGCCCCTCAAAGCGGACCTCGCCACCGCTCGGATGCACGATGCCGGCGATCGCCTTCAAGGTCGTGCTTTTGCCGACGCCATTGCGGCCAAGCAGCCCGACGACTTCGCCATAACCTACGGTCAGCGAGACACCATTCAAGATGTGGCTCTTGCCGTAATAGGTGTGGATGCCGTCAACCGCGAGGAGTTCCACCTTTTCGAGCGGCGGCGCGATATCCGCGAGCGCACCCGCGGCGACGCCATTGGTGGCAGCCACTCCCGCAAAACCGCTCATGTTTTGAGGTAAACCTCGACCACCCGCGGGTTTTGCTGGATCTCGGCGGGCGGCCCCTCGGCGAGAATTTCGCCGTAGTGAAAGACGGTAATCCGGTCGGCTAATTCCATCACGACCTGCATGTCGTGCTCGACGATCAGGATCGTCAAATTCTCCGCAATGCGGCGCACCAGCTGCATGGTGTCGTTGGTTTCGGCCGCACTCATTCCCGCGGTCGGCTCGTCGAGGCAGAGCAGCTGCGGCTCGGTCGCGAGTGCGATCGCGATCTCGAGCGTCCGCTGCTCGCCATGCGACAGGTTCGCGGCCAGTTCGCCAGCTTTACCGAGTAGGCCGACGGCATCGAGTGCCTCCTCGGCCTTTTCGATGACATCGCGATGCGAGCGATGATGGGTTAGAAGGCTCCAGCCATGCCGACGAGATTGGGCGGCGATGCGTGCGTTTTCCAGCGCGGTTGCACTCGGCAGGATGTTGGTGATTTGGTAGGAACGGGCGATACCTTTTTGCGAGATCTTGTTCGGGGGTAGCCCGGTGATATCCTCGCCGGCAAACCGGATCGCTCCCGATGACGGGCGCAACACCCCGGTCAGGCAGTTGAAAAACGTGCTCTTACCGGCGCCATTCGGACCGATAATGGCGCGGATTTCGCCGCGCGTGATCGCGAAATTGACCTGATTGAGTGCGGTCAGCCCACCAAAGCGGATCGTCAGATCCTCGGTGTACAACAGCGCCGCCGTATCGCCGCTCTCGCTAATCTGCGACTGGTACGGTGTCGTCAGCAGCGAATCCGCGGTCACTTAGGCTCGGTCGATAATATAACAATCGATCGCCTCATGACTGCAGGAAGTGGCAAGCGGGCGGCACAATCGTCTTGTCCTTCGGGACGGTTTCCAGAATGTGGAACTTGCCGTCATTGACGCTGTAAATGAACTCGCGCACGAAAGCTTGGTGATCTGCCGCGCGCAACGTCTTATCGCCCTGAGGAAAGTCGTAACCCTCTTTCATCTCGAGACCTTCGAGAGCCTCGATCAGCTTCATGGTGTCCGGGCGACCCTGGAATTTTGACTTCTCGATGCCGAGCTTAAGGCAGTTCATCGCCTCGTAATTCGATTGTACATAACGGTCGGGGAGCGGCCCGGAAGGGTCGATCGCCTTCAGCCGCTTCACGGCGTCGTCGAAAAACGCGTGATGGTATGGCGTATCGAGCGGCGGCTCAAACACCGGGATATAGCGGTTAATCGCGACAAACCCGTCGATCTTGTGACCGAGCGCCGGCAGGTTGGTGGATTCACAAACGGCGCCGTCCCCGGCCATCTTGTATTTCTTGGTGAGGCCGAGATCGGACGCCTGGTTGCCGATCGTCACCCCATCCTTGCCGAAGAATATCAGAAATAAACCGTCGAAATTCCCCTCGATCTTGGAGAGGAACGGCGTCATGTCGGCGGTGCCGATCGGGATGCCGGTGCCGCCGACAACCTCGCCGCCCTGTTTTTTGATCTCTGCGGCATAAGCATCGCGGGTTGACTGACCCCAGGCATAATCGGCATAAGCGATGTGCCATTTCTTGCCGAGCTTGTTGACGAGATACGGCGCGAAGGCGACGGCCTGGGCCGGGGCATAATCGTAAGGGCGAAAGCTGTAGCGGTTGCACTTGCTGCCGGTGATCGTCGTATCGAGGCAGACGCTGATCATATTGATGACTTTGCGCTGCTGATAGAGCGGCATGCAGGCGAGGCAGATGTTGGATAGAACCCCGCCTACATTGGCGTCCACCTCGTCTTCGTCGAGCAACTTCTCGGTCTTGCGGCGGCCGACATCGGGTTTCGAACTCGTCGTCTTCGGCAATCAGCTGAACTTCACGGCCGAGGATCCCACCCGATTTGTTGATCCGGTCGACCGCCATTTGCAGGCCGACGAGGGCGGATTTGCCGATCGCGGCGGCAGCACCAGACAGCGGCTGGATGCTGCCGATCTTGTAAGGGTTCGACGCCGCCAAACCGAAACGCAGCGGCATCGGGGCAAGCATCGTCGAGAGCCCGCCGACTGCACTCCAGCGGAGCACGCGGCGGCGTGTTACTGCGGAATTGCCTGAAATCTTGTCAGCGTCGCCCATAGCCGCTCCTTTCCCCTGCTCGGCAGCAAATTTTGTGCCTATTCTGTCGGCAGGCGACAGACGGGTCGCGTCGCACCCACCGATGAGCTGCGGAGATGGAGCGAAAGCCAACGGCTTGTCAAGATTAACGCCACCTGACGACCCTATCGCCAGATTGGCGCCGGGCGCCCTCTGTGAAAATCGCTGCTAGTGGTATGACCGAAACACAAGATTCCCTCAGTCGAGCTTTTGCGTCATGATGCTGCGATGCGCAGCGATGTTGAAGTCCGGCTTGGGCCGGGGGATCGGGAGCGGCTTGAGGCAGTGGTGGGCGATCGCAATGCTGTCCAGAAGCATGTGTGGCGAGCGCGGATCATCCTGGCCACGGCAGAAGGCTGCGGCACCGCCGAGGTGATGCGCCGGGCCGGCGTGTCGAAACCCTGCGTGTGGCGCTGGCAGCGCCGCTTCATGGAGGCGGGGGTCGATGGCCTGTTGCACGACAAGACGCGCAAGCCCGGCAAAGCGCCGATCCCCGAGCCGGTCGTCGGGCGATTGATCGCGCTCACGCTCGGCGCGCCACCCGGCGAGACCACCCATTGGACGAGCCGCGCGATGGCCGACGCCATGGGGCTGGCGGTCAGCACCGTGCAAAAGATCTGGCGCGCCCATGGTCTCGCCCCGCATCGGTTGCAGGTCTTCAAACTCAGCCGCGACCCGCAGTTTGCCGCCAGGCTGCGCGATGTCGTGGGCCTTTACGTCGACCCTCCGGCGCACAGCCTGGTGCTGTCGGTCGATGAGAAGAGCCAGATCCAGGTCGACCGCACTCAGCCGGGGTTGCCGATCAAGCAAGGCCGCGCCGGGACAATGACCCATGATTATATCCGCAACGGCACGACCACCCTGTTTGCCGCCCTCAATGTGCTCGACGGCACGGTCATCGGGCAGTGCATGCAGCGCCACCGGCACCAGGAATTCCTGCGCTTTCTCAATCGCCTCGAGCGCGACATCCCAGCCGGCCGACTGGTCCACGTGATCCTTGACAATTACGGCAGCCACAAGCACCCCAAAGTCAGGGCTTGGCTGGCCCGGCACCCGCGCTGGACGTTCCACTTCACCCCCACCTCGGCATCCTGGCTCAACGCCGTCGAGGGCTTTTTTGCCAAGCTAACCCGCCGGCGATTGCAACGCGGCGTGTTTCACTCCCTCGTCGACCTCCAGGCCGCGATCAACCGTTACCTTGCCCAACACAACCACAGTCCAAAGCCGTTCACCTGGACCGCCGACCCCGACCGCATCATCGCCGCCGCCAACCGCGGGTACCAAGTGTTAGATTCGATCCACTAGGATCCGCAACGCAGCATCGAGATGCTTGCGATCTGTGCCAGATTGGCGTGGCGCATCGAGTTCAGGAGGGTACGAGAATGAACGACGAAAGTCCGCTCATCGGCAAGGTGGCGGTGGTGACCGGAGGCAGCAGCGGTATCGGTGCAGCGAGCGCGCGATTGCTTGCGGCGGCGGGAGCGAAGGTCGTGGTCGGCTACAACAAAGGTGCGGAGCGCGCCGCTGCGGTGATCGCCGAACTCCCCGGTGAGGGCCACATCGCGATGCATCTTCCGCTCGAAGACACCGCGCAGATCCGCAAGGCGGCCGCCGCAGTGCGAGACAAATTTGGTCGAGCCGACATCCTGGTCAATTCCGCCGGCTTTACCCGCATGGTGCCGCACCACGACCTCGAAGCGCTCGATGACGATTTGATCGACGCGGTGCTGACCGCGAATGTGCGCGGGCCGTTTGCCACAATCCGCGCCTTCGCGCCGTTGCTGCGCCAATCGGGCGACGGCGTCATTGTCAACATCTCGTCGGGAGCGGCGCAAAGCGGCACCGGTAGCTCGATCATTTACGGCGCGTCGAAGGCAGCGCTCAACACGATGAGCATGGCGTTGGCGCGCGTGCTCGGCCCGGAAATCCGCGTCATCGTCGTCGCGCCGGGGATGGTCCATACCGGCTTTGTCCCCGGCCGCACCGAGGAGATGATGGCCACGGCAGCCATGGCGACCCCGCTCAAGCGCGCGATCGAAGCCGAAGATGTGGCTAAGGCAGTTTTGGCTTGTGTTACCCATTTGACGCACACGACGGGTTCGATCGTCCCGGTTGACGCCGGCCGTCACCTATAAATGGCAGGTTTGCGCCGCCCCGCTCGGGTGAAATCCCTTCTTCGGCCTCATATATCCAGCGCAATGACAACCGCGAGCCGGTTTCGAGGCAATGTTGCGCCGCAATCGTCCGGCTCTCCCCAGGGGAGGGGCGTGATAAGCACGATCGTCAGGCAACGCGACATTATTGACCGGCAAAAACTCAACGAGGAGTTGCTGACGGCTGCGCGCTCGACCAGATCGCCGAGCCTCCACCGTGCCCCGCTGGTCGCCGTGCTCAAGGTCGCTTTAGCCAATGGGCGCGCCGAGATCCGCCGCCGTTTCGACGAGAAGGGGGACGGTGCGGCGGTCATCCACGAGCAATGTTTTTTAATCGACCAGTTGATCCGCGCGCTGTTCGATGTCGTCACTGCGGAGCTGTATCCGCTTGCTAATCCAACCTCGGGCGAAAAGCTGGCATTGGTGGCAGTCGGCGGCTATGGCCGCGGTGAGCTGGCCCCGTACTCCGATATCGACCTGTTGTTCCTGCTGCCCTACAAGCAGACGCCGCATACCGAGCAAGTTGTCGAGTCGCTGCTTTATCTATTGTGGGATTTGGGTTTAAAAATCGGGCACGCGACGCGCTCGATCGAAGACTGTCTGCGGCATGCCAAATCGGATCTGACTATTCGTACTGGCCTGCTCGAAGCGCGTTATTTGTGGGGCGATCAGCCGCTCTTTGCCGAACTCAAGAAGCGCTTTGATGCCGAGATCGTGCGCGGGACCGCCGCGCAATTCGTCGAGGCGAAGCTCGCTGAGCGCGACGAGCGCCATCGCCGAACCGGCGACAGCCGTTACATGCTCGAACCCAATGTCAAGGAAGGAAAGGGCGCGCTAAGAGATCTTCATACCTTATTCTGGCTCGCGAAATACATTTACCGCATCGACGATGTCGCGAGCCTCGTCGATTTGGGCGTGCTGTCGGCGGAAGAGTCACACCGATTTGCCCGGGCGCAGAATTTTTTGTGGACGGTGCGCTGCCATCTTCATTTTATTGCCGGCCGCGCCGAAGAAAGGCTGACGTTCGATCTGCAGACCGAAATTGGGCGGCGCATGGGCTACACCGATCACGCGGGCAGCCGCGGGGTCGAGCGCTTTATGAAGCACTATTTTCTGATCGCGAAAGACGTCGGCGATCTGACCCGCATCTTTTGCGCGATCCTCGAATCCGACCAGCAGCGCAAGCGGCGGCTTTCTTGGGTGCGCTGGGGCATCGGCCGGCGCGGGCTGGATGGGTTCGTGCTCGATGGCGAGAGGCTGACGATCCCGTCCGAAGACTTTTTCGAGAAAGACCCGGTCGCGTTGATCCGGCTGTTTCACGTTGCGCAGCGAACCGAACTCGACATTCATCCGCGCGCGTTACGCCGTGCCAGCCAATCGTTGCGCCTGATCGACGCAAAACTGCGCCAGGATCCCGAGGCGAACCGGCTATTCCTCGAAATCCTGACCTCGCACAAAGACCCGGAAGGCGCACTTCGACGCATGAATGAATCCGGGGTCTTTGGCCGCTTCATCCCCGATTTCGGGCGTGTCGTGGCGCAAATGCAGTACGATATGTACCATCACTACACGGTCGACGAACACACGCTATTCGCGATCGGCATTTTGCACAAAATCGAGAGCGGTGAACTGAAGGACGAGGCGCCGCTGGCGACCAAGCTCTTTGGTAAGATCGTGTCGCGCCGGGCGCTCTACCTCGCGGTGCTATTGCACGATATCGCCAAGGGACGCGGCGGCGATCACTCCGTCCTGGGCGAGGGCATTGCGTTAAAGCTGGGGCCGCGGCTCGGCCTTGCCGCTGAAGAAACCGAAACCGTCGCGTGGCTGGTGCGCTGGCACCTTTTGATGAGCGGCACCGCCTTTAAGCGCGACATCGGCGATCCGCGCACCATTGCCGACTTTGTGGATATCGTGCAGTCGCCGGAACGGCTGAAATTGCTGTTGATATTGACGCATGCCGATATTCGCGCGGTGGGTCCACAAGTGTGGAACGCCTGGAAAGCGGCTCTGCTGCGCGACCTTTACCAGCGCGCCATCGACATGATGTCGGGCGGGCTCACCGACGAGCCGCAGGAGGCGCGGATCGCGGTCGCGCAGGCAGCGGCGCGGGAGAGATTGCCAGATTTCAGCGAGGCCGAGTTCGCCGCTTTTGCCAAGGCCGGCTACCCGTTTTACTGGCTCTCTTTTCCTGCCGATGTCCACGCCCGGCATGCTCGACTGATGCGCGAGGCGGCAGCCAGTGGCGCGCCGTTGGTTGTCGAAAAGCGCGTCGACGCCGACCGCGCGGTGACCGAGATCACGCTCTACACCGCCGATCACCCCGGGCTGTTCTCGCGCATCGCCGGGGCGCTTGCGGTCAGCGGCGCCAATATTGTCGATGCGCGCATCATGACGATGTCGAACGGCATGGCGTTCGACACTTTTTGGGTTCAGGACCTCGCCGGACACGCCTTTGACCGCCCCGACAAGTTGGCGCGGCTCGCTGTCGTGTTCGAGAACGTATTGACCGGCGATTTGAAGCCGCATCGCGAGCTCGCCCGCCCGCCGGCCTTTCCGAGCCGAATGCAGGCTTTTACGGTGGCGCCGCGCGTGCTGGTCGACAACCAGGCGAGCGCGTTGCACACGGTGATCGAGGTCAACGGACGCGACCGGCCGGGTCTGCTGTTCGAACTGACACGCGAACTGACCCGGCTCAACCTTCAGGTCTCGAGCGCTAAAATCTCGACTTACGGCGAAAAGGTCGTCGACGTCTTTTATGTAAAAAATCTATTTGGCCACAAGGTCGAGCACCCAACAAAACTCGCCGAAATCCGCACCACCCTGGAGGCGGTGCTGGCCCGCGCAAACCCCGCCCTCCCCGCCCTCGGGAAAACCGAGCCTATACCGGCTGACCCGGTCGCGGCTGAATAGAGCTCGCGGCATTCGGGGATCCGGGTGCAACCGGTACGGTACGAATGGGCGGTTGAGGAATATCTCGCGGGTCTCGATGATCGGCAGACGGCTCCGCAAGCAAGGTTACGCCAACCTTTATTGCGCCTCGCATCCGGCGCTGCTGGATCGATCGGTCAACCGAATTGGGTAATCCCTCTCGCAATTTTGATGACAGTACCGTAGGTTTATTACCGCTGTTGGCGGAGCGGCGAAAGATAACAGCCGCGAGTTTTTGGACAAGTGCCGAGGCTGGCCCAGCGGCGACAGGTAGGCAATACGGCAAGCGGGACCAACCGCGCCGCGTCTGGGAGGTTTGGATGCAGTGTTTCGAGCGCGTGGTCAGCATTTCCGCCGCCCTATTGTGCGCCGCTCTGTCGGCCGGTTGCGCATCGGTCGACCCGGCTCCGGCCGATCGGGTTGCAGCCCTCGTCGCCCCTTATCCACCGCCGCCAAAGCGAGCCGAAATCCCACCGCCGCCGCCTTCGACGGACGCGCTGTGGCAGGCAGGGCATTGGACATGGAACGGGGCAAACTTTGTCTGGACGCCCGGCGCCTACATTCGGCGCCCGGCACCAACCGCAAATTGGCTGCCAGGCTATTGGGTGCAGGATTCGAGCGGCTGGATTTGGACTGACGGCCACTGGCAGTCTTGAACCGCCTGGTTCCGGATGCGGCACCGGTCGTGCCTATGGCAAAGTCATGCGACGACCGCGGACTTTTCCCCTTTCCCCGCGGTTGATTGGCGGATCATCGCGTTCCTCCACCCATCGGGCCCCCCAGGGTCGGCGTCACCGCGGGCGATCAGTTTTCACCCCGGGCCTGCAGCTGCTTTGCGAAATACAGAGTCCCCGGAAGGATGACATCCGAATAGGGTGCGATCGGCACGAAACCCAGCGCGCGGTACACGGCAATTGCCGATGCCATTGAGGGTAGCGTGTCGAGCATGATCTGCCGGTAATCCTTGGCTACTGCACGCGCAATCACGCTCTTCGCCAATGCCAACCCGATCCCAGCTTTGCGGGCGGCGGGCCGCACATACAGGCGCTTGAGTTCGCAGGCGTCCGGCAAATCAAGCGGGCGAAGGCCGACGCAGCCCAGCGCCTCGCCATTCGCCCACGCGATCAGCAGATCGCCGGCAGGCGGCGCGTATCGACCCGGCAACTGCACCAATTCCTGGTCGAAGCCCTGATAGGCGAGATCGATTCCGATCCCGTCGGCATATTCCTGAAACAGCTCTCGGATCGTATCGAGGTCGCGGGAGCCGTTGACCGGCGCCAGCTGATAGTCCAAGCGCAAAGCGCTGATCCGGTCGCACCCGGTCTATTCGAACAGGGATACGTCGATCGCATCGCCCATTTTGGTGTAGCCGAGATCGCTCGGATGCAGGCCGTCGCCGCAATCGTAGCTCGGCAGCATCTGGGTTGGATGCTCAGGGTCGCGCAATGCTTGATCGAAATCAGCTACGGCGTCAAACGCGCCGCCGTCGCGGATCCAGCTGTTGACCGCCACACGGACCTGCTCGCGCTGCGGGTTCCAGGCATTAGCCATATAGGTCTCGTTGCCAAACGGCGTCAGCGTGGCCCCGATGATCTTGATGCCGCGGCTGTGAGCACGCACCGCCATCTGTTTGAGACCGGCGATCATCTCTGCCGCGGTCGGCTCCTCTTCCGGCTTTTTCCAGCGATTGCGCAGATCGTTGGTTCCGAGCATAACGATCACGTGGGTGACGCCGGGCTGGGCCAGCACGTCTCGGTCAAAGCGGCGCAATCCGCTGTCGCCGCGAAGGTCAAAGAGAATGCGGTTGCCACCGAGCCCCTGGTTCATGACTGCCATTGGCCGGCCGCGAGGACGCGCCAGGAGACGGCGGGCGAGCTGATCGGGCCAGCGGCAAAATGCATCCATCGTCGAGATGTTGCCATCGGTCAACGAGTCGCCGAGTGCCACGACGCCGCCTGTGTCGGGGCTGGCGAGCACATCGACGCCGCACACGAAAAACCAATCGCTGGTCAGGGTGGCAATTGGCATTGCCTGCGCCGCGGCGAAGTTACCCGGCGGCGAGATGTAGTTGGTCTGCCGCGCATAGCGGCCGGTGATCTGGAAATTGTTTGGGACCTCGCCCGGCAGATAGAGGCTGACCGCGAGATCGGCGAGCGGCGGCAGGTCGAGTGGCACCGGGTCGCTGAACAGCACGGCGCCGGCCGCGATCGTCGCGGTGGTGGCGCCGCCAAAACTCAGCTCGCGGTCCGAGCCGGCAACGATGGCGGACCCGGCTTCGCGCAGCGCGATATGCGCCCCGCCGATCGGCAACGGCTGCTGTCCATAGGCATTGGATATGCGCACCCGCACCTGATTGCCGCCGAGGCTGGCGCGCATCGTCATGCGCAAGGTCTGATTATTGAAAGCCCCGGTTTCCGCCGGCGCCGGCGCCATCGTCCAGGTGCCGACCCAATGGGTCTTGTCGGGCATAGCTTACCTCCCCGCAAAGATCATTCCAAATCATTGGCCAATAAGGGCGAATGCTATTGGCCCCCAATTCCAGGGACAGCTTAACACCCCAGCGGCGCGATTTCGCGACTTTTGGGATCGGCCGGCCGGCAATTTGAGATCGGCTGAACGCTCGGCCGATCGGCATCGTGAGCCGGCATCGTGATAGAATGCAGTCATGCCGACCGACGTCGTCGACTTGCGCGATTTTTACCAGACTGGGCTGGGCCAAGTCGCGCGTCGCATGATCCGCCGCTCGATCCGCAATATCTGGCCCGATCTCCGGGGGATGCGGCTGCTTGGCATCGGCTACGCGACGCCGTTTCTGTCGGCAATTTCTGCCGACACCGAGCGCACCGCAGCGTTGATGCCGGCCTCGCAGGGTGTCCTCGGCTGGGCTCCCGAAGGCGGCAACGTCGTCGTACTCGCCGATGAAGGCGAGTTGCCCTTTAGCGATTACTCGATCGACCGGATATTGGTCGTGCATGCGCTCGAGACCAGCGAAGCGGCCGGAATGTTTCTCAAAGAAATCTGGCGCGTGCTGGCGGGAGGCGGGCGGCTACTGATCGTAGTCCCCAACCGCCGCGGAATTTGGGCGCGGCTCGACCGCACGCCGTTCGGTTCGGGACGGCCCTATACGACCTCACAACTGTCACATCTGCTGCGCGAGCAGCTGTTCACGCCGCTCGGCACCGCCACCACGCTCTTTGTTCCGCCGTCGGGCGACCGGATGGTGCTGCGCTCGGCGCCGGCGTGGGAACGCCTTGGCAAAAGGTGGTTCCCGACTTTTGCCGGGGTCGTGATGATTGAGGCGGCAAAGCAGATCTACGCCAAGCCGGCTGCTGCCCGTGCGCCGCGGCGTCGGCTGGTATATGCGCCGGCAACTCACGGACTGTCGCACCGCCGGGGCGGGCTTTAAGCCCTCATCCCGCGACGCGACCGGACAGGACAAAAACGCATTGCTCGGCGAGCAGGTTGGCGAGGCCACCATGCGGATGGAGCGAATACGGCCGTCCATGGCGGTCTAGCGTGAGGCCGCGCTCGATCCCGATCCCGAGTTCGTCGCAGAGCGCGACAAAGTCGCGGATCGTGCACAAATGGATGTTCGGCGTCTCGTACCACGGGTGAGACAGCAGGTCCGACATCGGCATCCGGCCGCGCAGCATCAAACCGAGCCGGATTCGCCAGAAGCCAAAATTGGGGAACGAGACGATCGCGCGCCGGCCGATCCGCACCAGCGCCTCCAGAACCCGCCGCGGCGCGCGCGTCGCCTGCAATGTCTGGCTGAGCACGACCACGTCGAAGGCGCCTTCCGGGTAGGCGTCGAGGTCGCGGTCGGCGTCGCCCTGGATCACCGACAGCCCATGGCCGACGCAAGCATTGACCCCCGATTGGCTCAGCTCGATGCCGCGCCCATCGACACCTTTGCGCCGCGTCAAATAGGCCAGCAAGGCGCCGTCGCCGCAGCCGATATCGAGCATTCGGGCGCCGGGTTCGATCATCTCAGCAATCAGCCTCAGATCGCGGCGCAGCTCGTCCGGCGGCGAATCCACGCCAGCCGTCACGCGCCCGACCTCCAACCGCAACGCGTCGGTCATTCGACTAGCCGGTCAGGCCGCGATGTTCGGCACAACCGGCGAGGAAGCCGCGCAGGGTTTCGAACAGCTCGGGTTCGTGCAAAAGAAACGCGTCGTGACCATTCTCTGTCGCGATTTCCACAAAGCTGACATTGGCGGCCACCGCGTTCAGCGCATGCACCAACTCGCGGCTCTCCGATGTCGGAAACAGCCAGTCGCTGGTAAAGGAAATCACGCAAAACCGCGAGCGCGTATCGGCAAACGCCTGTGGCAACGATCCGTCATGCTCGGCCGCCAGATCGAAATAATCCATCGCGCGCGTAATGTAGAGATAGGAATTAGCGTCGAACCGGTCGACAAAAGTGCTGCCCTGATGGCGCAGATAGCTTTCGACTTGGAAATCGGCGTCAAAGCCATAGGTGACGGCGCGGCGGTCCTGCAAATTGCGGCCGAATTTGCGATGCAGCGCCGCCTCGGACAGATAGGTGATGTGCGCTGCCATGCGCGCGACGGCGAGACCGCGCGCCGGTTTGCGGCCAAGGCTCAGATAACGCCCACCGCACCAATCCGGATCGGCCATGATGGCCTGCCGGCCGACTTCGTGAAACGCGATATTCTGCGCCGAGTGACGCGCCGCGGCTGCGATTGGCACCGCCGAGAAGACACAGTCGGGATAACTTGCCGCCCATTGCAGCACCTGCATGCCGCCCATCGAGCCGCCGATGACGCAAAACAGGCTGTCGATGCCGAGATGTTCGACCAGGCACTTTTGCGCCCGCACCATGTCGCGCACCGTGATGACCGGGAAGGCGAGAGCCCACGGCTCGCCGGTTTCCGGGTTGATGTCTTGCGGCCCGGTAGTCCCCATGCAGCCACCCAGCACATTGGCGCAGATCAGAAAATAGCGCCCGGTGTCGAGTACCAGGCCCGGTCCGACCATGGTCTCCCACCAGCCCGGCTTGCCGGTGATCGGGTGCGGGTCGGCCGCGTATTGGTCGCCGGTTAGCGCGTGGCAGATCAGGATCGCGTTCGTACGCTGAGCGTTGAGCGTCCCATAGGTCTGGTAGGCGATCGTGACGGGGCCAAAATCGACCCCGCAATCGAGGCGCATCGGATCGCGCACCAATAGCCGATAGCCGGGCCAATCCTGATCCGAGCGCGAACGCGGGCGAAATCCTAATGTCGACACATCGGTTCTCTGAACGCGTCGTCGTTTCGGCACCATTCCCGCCAATCGCGGCGATGGATTTGCGCCTGCCGATTTCGGGCGGCTAGCTAGTGTTCGGAGGCGAGACATGTCAACGTTTTCTTTGATTTCGTCAAACCGCGCTTTTACTAGTATCAGCTTCCGGCAGTGAAGCAGACCATGTCCGCCATCCCCTCCGACCTGACCGACCTACGCGGCCACATCGATGAGATCGACGATCGGATACACGATTTGTTGATCGCGCGCGCCGAGATCGTCGCGCAAGTCGCGGCCACCAAGAAAGGGGGCGATGTCGCCTTTTACCAGCCTGGGCGCGAGGCGCAGATCTTGCGACGGCTGGTTGCGCGCCACCATGGGGTGCTGCCGGTGGCGCCGGTGATCCGCATCTGGCGGGAACTGCTGGCGGCGACCGTGCGGCTCGAAACCCCGTTCGCGGTCGCGGTTTTTGCTCGCGCCGAAGCGCAGGGTTTTTGGGATCTGGCGCGCGATCATTACGGTAGCCATGCGCCGATGTCGGCCTACCGCTCGATCGGCCAGGTGATCCGCGCCGTCACCGAAGGCCAAGCCGCTGTCGGTATCCTGCCAATGCCCGAGGAAGGCGATGCTGACCCGTGGTGGCGCTATCTCCTATCACAGAACGATAATGCGCCCCGGGTTGTTGCACGGCTGCCGTTCGGCGTTCGCGGCAACGCCAAGCGGGACGGCGCCGACGCATTTGTCATCGGCCGTGGCATGCAGCAGGAGACTGGCGCCGATCGCACCCTGTTCGTTACCGAGTCAGCGGCCGGCGTTAGCCGAGCGCGCTTTCTTCGCTTGCTAATAGCTTCGGGCCTCACATGCACTTTTTTGGCATCCTGGGAGCATGCCGAGCGCACGCTCAACCTTGTCGAAGTCGACGGTTTCGCGCCGCTCGACGATCCGCGGCTACTCGATTTCCGCGCACAGCTTGGCGGCGCCCTACACCGTCTCTTGTCATTTGGCGGTTATGCCGTGCCGTTGCCGGCGGCGGTGATCCCAGACCGGGCGAAAGGTTGACGCGAAATGGCCCTCACGACACCGCCGATCCCCCGCCCGGGAATTCTCGACATTTCTCCCTATGTTGGCGGCGAAGCGCGGATCCCTGGGGTCGAGCGGCCGATCCGGCTCGCGTCCAACGAAAGCGCGCTTGGCCCGAGCGCCAAAGCTATGGCCGCCTATACCGCGCTCGCCAGCGACATCCATCGTTATCCCGAGGGCAGCGCCCAGGAGCTGCGCGAGGCGATCGGGCGGCGGCACGGCCTCGACCCGGAAAGGATCGTCTGCGGCGCTGGCTCGGACGAGCTGATCGCATTGCTGCTGCGGGCTTACGCCGGTCCCGGAGATGAGGTGCTCCACAGCCGCCACGGATTTTCGATGTATCCGATCGGCGCATTGTCGGTCGGCGCCACGCCAGTCTCGGTGCCTGAATGGGCTCTGACCGCCGATGTCGACGCGTTTCTGGAACACGTTACGCCGCAGACGCGGATGGTCTTCATCGCCAACCCAAACAACCCGACCGGCACTTATCTGGGCACACAGGAGCTTAGCCGTTTGCATGCTGGACTGCCATCGTCGGTCGTCCTGGCGATCGATGCCGCTTATGCCGAATTCGTCAATCGCAACGACTACGAAGCCGGCGTCAAGCTGGTGGACGGTGCCGATAACGTAGTGATGCTGCGCACTTTTTCTAAGATCTACGCTCTGGCCGGCCTGCGGCTCGGCTGGGCCTATTGTCCGCCGGCGATTGTCGATGTCCTGAACCGAGTGCGCGGGCCGTTCAACGTATCGACGCCGGCGATCGCCGCCGGTGTTGCGGCGCTCGAGGATGTAGAGGCGCTCCAGCGCGCCCGCGCTCACAACGACCGCTGGCTACCGTGGCTTTCGGAGCGTCTTGCCGCATTAGGCCTCCTATTGACGCCGAGCGTCGGAAATTTTGTGCTGCCGCGGTTTCCCGACGAACCTGGCCGCAACGCCGACGCAGCATTTGCGTTTCTTCAATCCCGCGGCATCCTGACCCGCAAGATGGGCGGCTACGGATTGCCGCAATACCTTAGGGTCACGATCGGCACCGCCGAGGAGATGGAAAAAGTGGCAGCCGTACTCGGTGAATTTCTGACACGGCGATAAAGCCATTTTCCCGAACGGATCAGACACAGCAGGTTTTTCCGTGAATGAAAAATTATTCGACCGGGTAGCCTTGATCGGGATCGGGCTGATTGGTTCGTCGCTGGCGCGGGTCATTCGCCGTGACAGCCCTGGCACCGAGATCATCGCCTGCGCCCGCAGAAGCGAGACGTTGGCGGCGGTTGAGCGCCTCGAACTAGCGGATCAGACAACGCACGACCCCGGCGAGGCCGCCGATGGCGCCGATCTGGTCGTGATCGCGACGCCCTTGTCGGCCTATGCGGAAATTGGCAGCCGGATTGGCCCCGCATTAAAGCAGGGCGCCATCTTGACCGATGTCGGATCGGTCAAAGAGGTGGTGGTTCGCGATCTCGCGCCGCATGTTCCCGACGGCGTCCACTTTGTTCCCGGCCATCCGGTCGCCGGCACCGAGCATTCCGGTCCCGAAGCCGGGTTTCCCGAATTGTTTCACGACCGTTGGTGCATTTTGATCCCGCTGCCCGAGACCGCATGCGAGGCGGTCGCCAAGGTCGGCGAGATGTGGCAATTGGCGGGGATGCGTGTCGTGACGATGACCGCCGCCCACCATGACCGGGTATTGGCGATGACCTCGCATCTGCCGCATCTGATCGCCTATACGATCGTCGGAACCGCGACTTCTCTCGAAGAGAGCCTCAAATCCGAGGTCATCGCCTTTTCGGCCAGCGGCTTTCGCGATTTTACGCGCATCGCCGCGTCCGACCCGGTGATGTGGCGCGACATCTTTCTGAACAATCGCGAGGCGGTGCTCGATGTGTTGCAGCGCTTCAGCGAGGATTTAACCGTGTTGCAGCGCGCAATCCGCTGGGGCGAAGGCGATACTTTACAGGAATTGTTCACCCGCACCCGCGCCATCCGGCGCTCGATCATCGAAGCAAAACAGGCCTAGGCTGGTTCGGCGCTCCGGCGGCTATCGCGCCCATAGCCGCTTTGAGGCGATTTCCGCGCCTTGGGCCATTGCCGCCAGTTTTTTAAACGAGATGTCGGGGTCGAGCTTGCCGTAGCCGGCGAAAGTGCCGAACCCGCAATCGCTGCCGGCGATCACGCGCTCGCGGCCGACGACATCGGCAAAGCGGCAGATCCGTTCGGCGACCAGTTCCGGATGCTCGACGTAGTTTGTCGAGGTGTCGAGCACCCCGGGGATCAGGATCTTGTCGTCCGGCAGGCTGATTTCCCGCCACACGGCCCATTCGTGGGCGTGACGCGGATTGGCGGCCTCGACGACGAGCGCCTGCGGTTTCGCCTTGACCAGGATTGGCGCGACCTGGCCAAACGGGATGTCGTGGTCGTGCGGACCCTCGTAATTGCCCCAGCAGATGTGGATGCGGGCGCGGTCGGCTGGCACCTTACGCAGCGCGTGGTTAAGCACCTCGACATGGAAGGCGGCTCGCTTTAGGAAGTCCGCATCGCTCAAATCCTGAAAGCTGGTGTGGTGGGCCATCGCCAGATCCGGGCAATCGAGCTGCAGGACGAACCCTGCATCAGCGATCGCCTCGTACTCCTCCTGCATCGCCGTCGCGATCGCCTCGACATAGGCCTCGTGCGACGCATAATAGGAATTGTTCTGGAACACGGGCACGAGACCGGGCGATGCTGCGGTCATAAAGCCCTCGGTGACTTCGACCTGATCGAGTGCCGCCTTCAGATTGGCGATGTCTTGTCTCAGCGGCTCGCGGTCTCGCCATGAGATCGGGCCGACGCAGACAGCGCGCCGCGCGGTGTTGCCGCCGGTCATCCGCTCATAGGCGGCGACAAAGTTCGGGTGTTCGCGGGTGTCGAGCCGCGGCTTAGCCGGCTCGTGCCCCGCAAAACCGGTTAGCCGGTCGGCGATATAAGTCGAATAGCCGGGCTTGGACATTTCTCCGTCGTTGACAATGTCCACTCCAACAGCGGCCTGTCGGCGGACGATGTCGATCACAGCCCGACGCACCAGACCGTCGAGCTCATCCTTGTCGTAAGCTTCGCCTTGGTCCTTCCGCACCAGCAATTGCTTCAATTCCGGCGGACGCGGCAGGCTGCCGACATGAGTGGTCAGAATACGGTCCTGGCTCGTCTTCATCGCTTCCCCCTCGGTTAGAGGCGGCAGCATGCGCTGCGCCGCCGCAGCCGGCAAGGGCTCGGGCGCTACGCGGGGTGAGGGCTCGCGGAGTGCGGCGTTTGTGCAAAATTGACGAATGCAACCGATATCTTTAATTCCTGTTTAAGGAAGGTGAATGCCGCGTTTGGCGGTTTACCGCTACTAAGATCGGGGCAGATCGAGGGAGGAACATTATGCCGAGCGCCTATCGGACCAACGCTATTTCGAACGGTGCATCTGCTGGCGCCACCGCGGCGAACCGCTGGCTGCAGCTGATCGTCGGCATCGTCTGCATGGTCATGATCGCCAACCTGCAATACGGCTGGACCCTGTTCGTTCATCCGATGAGCGTCGCGCACGGTTGGGCGGTCGCCGATATCCAGATCGCCTTCAGCTTGTTTGTTGCGCTCGAGACCTGGCTGACCCCGGTCGAGGGATGGATTGTCGACCGGATCGGGCCAAAAAACGGGCCGCGGCTGATGGTGGCGTTTGGTGGGGTCACGATTGCAATCGGCTGGATCATCAACTCGGCTGCGGCGACACTGGCCACGTTGTATCTGGGCGCGGCGCTGTCCGGGGTCGGCGCCGGCGCGATTTACGCGACCTGCGTCGGTAACGCGGTGAAGTGGTTTCCCGACCGCCGCGGACTGGCAGTCGGATTGACCGCCGCAGGTTTCGGCGCCGGCGCCGCCCTGACCGTCGTGCCGATCCGCGAGGTTATCGCGGCGCATGGCTACGCCACAGCGTTCTTCTGGTTCGGCTTGGTTCAGGGGGCGATCGTCTTTGTCTTGGCCTGGCTGATGCGCGGGCCTCTTCCCGGCGAGACGCCGAATGTTGTGGCACCAAGGGTCATCCAAACGAGCGAGAGCGTTACGCCACGAGCGATGCTCGGGACGCCGGTGTTCTGGGTGCTTTACGTGATGTTCGTGCTGGTTTCCGCCAGTGGACTGATGGCAACGGCGCAGATTGCGTTGATCGCCCGGTCTTTTCATGTCGCCGATATTGTGATCCTCGGCGGCATCACCACGCTGACCTTGGCTTTGCTCGTCGACAACGTCGCGAACGGCGCGGCACGGCCGCTATTTGGTTGGATCTCCGATAATATCGGCCGCGAAAACACGATGGCGATCGCGTTTGGCCTTGGCGGGTTCAGTTATTGGCTACTTGGATCGCTCGGCACAGCACCTTGGGCGTTTATTCTGTTTGCCGGCCTGATCTTTCTAACCTGGGGCGAAATCTTCAGCTTGTTCCCGTCGACCTGCACCGACAGCTTTGGCCCCAAATACGCGACGACCAATTTGAGCTTGCTGTACACTGCAAAAGGAGCTTCGGCCTTTTTGGTACCGCTAGCGAACGTAATTGTTGCCGCGACCGGCAGCTGGCATGTGGTATTCATGGTTACGGCGGTGATGAACTTTGTCGTCGTCGGATTGGCGCTCTTCGTGTTGCGCCCGTTGCGCTCGCGCTCTCTGGCGCGGCACGCCTACCACCCGGTCGGCGCACAGTGAGTGGTGGTCCTTGCAGCGTCGCGCCCTTTAGGTTTGCTCGGCGCTGTGCTTCTCGGCTGCGGCTGCATTCAGGACGCTAAGAAAAGCCGCACGTGAGGCGGGTAAACACATAAGCCCCATTTCGGATGCGTACGGTTCGCGCCTTCCGGCGTTGTTAATGCACCACAACCGTACTCATAGGTGCTGCCATGCCATTTGACGGTGCAAGTTTCGTAGGTCATCGGCATGACCTCTCGCAGTTGCGGCATGAGCGATTGCAATCGGTAATGTTCGCAAGTGGGCTAAAGCCGATCGACCCCGCTTTTCTCGCCCGCCACAAGTCGGACCAAATCCGCCGCAACCCGCCCGGTTGGGCGTATCGCCATCAGCAGGCGGTGGCGCTTGCCCAGGTCGCGGTATTGCTCGCCAGCGTCAGCTTGTTCGTCATCCTGTTGTCGCTGCACCAAGTCCCCTGGGGGTTCGTCGGCGGTGTCACGATGTTCGCATTGGGGTCGTCAGTTCTGTTCTTCCCGGTAAAGGGGCCGGCACAATGGCGTGAACGGGAGCTTGACGATTTCTCCGCTCTGCCGCCCGCGATCCGCGAATCCGCCGAGCGATTGCAGGATCGCCTCCCATCAGTCGGTTTTGTCGTCGGGGAGCTGTTTCAAGAGAAGGTCAAGCTCGACCCGTACCTGATCGCCGAATATGGCAACGCCCGCGTCGTCCTCGGCATTTGGGATGGCGACAAGGTGATCGCCTGCGCGTAAGCTGAGCCGGTAGCGCCGCGGATCGGCGGCGCCGACGGTAAAATAATTCGCCAACCGACAACCGAATGCTTTCCCTAAAATACCGTGCCGCGAAGGTCGATCTGCTGCGCGTGATCCGGGATTGACCGCGACGGCTGAACGGTATCCCATTCGCAGGTGATATAATTCGCCTGAGAAGGGGAGATCAGCCGGGGATGAGCATCAAAGGCAAGGCCAACATCGTCGGGGTGTTCGAACACCCGACGCGCAAAGCCGACGACAAATCGCTGTTCCAATTGCATGCCGAATGTGCCGCGGGCGCGCTCGCCGATGCCGGGTTGACCAAGAACGACATCGACGGCTATTTTTGCGCCGCGGGCGACACGCCCGGTCTCGGCGCATTGTCGATGATCGATTATCTCGGGCTCAAATTGAGGCACTGGGATTCGACCGACACCGGCGGCTCATCCTACCTCTTGCAGGTCGGTCACGCGGCCGAGGCGATCGCCCTTGGCAAATGCTCGATCGCATTGATAACCTTGGCTGGCAGGCCGCGCACCGAGGGGGCGGCGACCGGCACAGCGCCGCGCAGCGCGGCGGTGCAGTCGGCCGAGACCGCGTTCGAGAACCCCTATGCGCCAGCGACCGCGAACATGTACGCGATGTGCGCGATGCGGCACATGTACCAGTACGGCACGACCAGCGAGCAGCTCGCCTGGGTCAAGGTCGCCGCTTCGCACCATGCGCAGTACAACCCGCACGCGATGCTGCGCGACGTGGTCACGGTCGAGGACGTCGTCAATTCGCCGATGATCGCTGACCCGCTGCATCGGCTCGATTGCTGCGTGATCAGCGATGGCGGCGGCGCCATCATTGTCGCCAAGCCGGAGGTCGCGAAAAGTTTGAAGCGGCCATTGGTCAAGATCATCGGGGCCGGCGAAGCGCCCAAGCACCAGATGGGTGGCGAAGTCGACCTGACCTATTCAGGCGCGGTGTGGTCGGGGCCGGCGGCCTTCTCCGAGGCCAGCGTCAAACCGGCGGACATCAAATACGCCTCGATCTATGACAGCTTTACGATCACGGTCGTCATGCAGATCGAGAATCTCGGCTTTTGCGAGAAGGGGCAGGGGGGCCGGTTTGTCTCCGACGGCAATCTGATTTCGGGCACTGGCAAACTGCCATTCAACACCGATGGCGGCGGTCTCTGCAACAATCACCCCTCCAATCGCGGCGGTCTGACCAAGGTGGTCGAGGCGGTTAGGCAGTTGCGCGGCGAGGCCCACCCAAAAGTGCAGGTCGCGAATTGTGATCTCGCTCTGGCCCACGGCACCGGCGGCTCGCTCGGCACCCGCCATGGTGCTGCGACCGTGATCATGGAGAGGGAATGAGCGCGATGCAGAGCCAGGAGCGAAAAATCCAGGCGCCCGCCCCCAACCTTGAGACCAAGGCCTTTTGGGACGCGGCAGCGCAAGGCAAATTCATGGTTGGCAAATGCAATGCCTGCGGAAAGGTGCATTACTATCCACGCGCATTGTGCCCGTTCTGCTTTAGCAACAAGACCGAATTGGAGCAGGCCTCGGGGAACGGCACGATCTATACCTACAGCGTGATGCGCCGCACCCCGGTTCCCTATGCAATCGCCTATGTGACCCTAACCGAGGGGCCCGACAATCATGACCAACATCGTCGATTGCGACCTCGACGGCATCCGCATCGGCCAACCCGTCCGTCTTGTCTTCAAGCAAACCGACGGCGGCCCGCCGGTGCCGATGTTCACTCCGGTTTGATCTCTGTCGGCCCCTCACTTCCTCCCTCTCTCCACTCTCGCGGGGAGAGGGAGGGATCCGGATAGCGGGAGGGAAGGGGCCACCGCCTACCCTTTTTAGGAGAATCACAACCATGGATACGCTTGAAGCCAATATCTCGACCCGGCCGGCGCATATCAGCGCCGAGGAATGGAACGTCCGGGTCGATCTCGCGGCGTGCTATCGGCTGATCGCGCATTTCGGCTGGGACGATTTGGTACTGACCCATAATTCGGCGCGAGTGCCCGGCACCACCGACCAGATGCTGATCAACCCCTCCGGGTTGATGTTTGACGAGATCACCGCGTCGAACCTGCTCAAGGTCGATATCACGGACGGCCATTTGATCGAGCCCTCCGAATATGAGCCGATTAATGCGGGCGTCACCATTCATGGTGCGATCTATCTCGGCCGGCCGGATGTGGAATGCGTGGTCCACACCCATACCGAGGCCGATATCGCGGTCGGCGCGTTGGAAGAGGGGCTGCTGCCCCTCTCGCAATGGGCGATGCGGTTCTACAACCGGCTCGGCTATCACGATTATGAAGGCGTGTCGCTCGACATGGATGAGCGCGAGCGGCTGCAATACGACATCGGCGAGCATCCGGTGCTGGTGCTGCGCAATCACGGCCTGTTGGCCACCGGCCGGAATGTCGCCGAGGCGTTTTCGCTGACCTACCATTTCGAACGCTCGGCCGAAGCCCAGCTAAAGATCCAGGCCGCGGTCGCGTCCGGAGCCAAGATGGTGGTCCCGGCGCCCGACACCTGCGAGCGCCAGGCCGCGCAGTTTGCCGGCAACATGCCGCGCCTCCAGGGCCAGCGTGAATGGCCGGCATTGCTGCGCATGCTCGACCGGCTCGATCCTAGCTACAAGACCTGATCCCGGAGGGCAGAGGCATGAAAGTCACCCGCGTCCGCGCCGAGATCGTCGCACTCCCGGCGGACGAGCCGCTCGCCGGTGCTGCGGAAAATCCCAACGGGACCCGCCTGATCGTACCGGTCGAGATCGAAACCGATGATGGCGCGGTCGGCCTCGGCGCAACCTATTTTGGCGGCGCGTTGACCGGCAGCTTGAAGCGCGCTGTGGAGGAGTTGGGGGCGCTGTGCGTCGGCGAAGACGCGGTGCGCGTCGAGGCGGTTACCGCCAAATTGCGGGGAGCCGCGGGCTCGGCGGGGCCGGGCGGCATCTTCAATCTCGCGATCTCGGCGGTCGACACCGCGCTGTGGGATCTGCGCGCCAAGTCGATGAACCTACCATTGTGGAAAGTGCTTGGCGGCGCTCGCGAGCGGGTCCCGACCTATGCCAGCGGTGCGTTGATGCGAGGCCTCTCACTCGATCGGGTGGTGCAGGCGGCAGCCACCCTCAAAGACCGCGGCTGGCGCGAAATGAAGACGCAGCTGGCGTTGCCGGGCGATACGACGCCGGCCAAGGAAGTCGACCGTATGCGGCGGGTACGCGAGGCGATCGGCCCCGACATCAAGCTGATGTGCGACATCAACCAGCGCTGGCGACCGGAGCAGGCGATCGACATTGGGAAGCGTGTCGAGGACGCCGGTGTCGGCCTGTTTTGGCTCGAAGATGTGACGACCGCCGATGATTTCGCCGGGCTTTCGCGAGTCACCGCGGCGTTGTCGACCCCGATCGCCGGCGGCGAGTACGTTTGGGGCATCGTCCCGTTCCGCCACATGGTCGAGGCACGCTCGGTCGATGTCGTGATGATCGATCTGGTGCGGGTCGGCGGCATCACCCAATGGATGAAGGTCGCCGGCATGGCCGAAGCCTTCAATCTGCCGGTGGTCAGCCATCTGATCCCCGAGGTGCACGTCCATCTGATCGGCGCGATCCCGAATGGGCTGACGGTCGAATATATGCCGTGGCTGATGCCATTGTTCGAGGAAGTGCCGCAGCAGCAAAATGGCGAATTGCTGATGCCGACCACCCCCGGCCTCGGCCTCAAATTCAACAAGGCCACGATCGACCGTTACCGCGTCGCCTGAGCGCGCCGCATTGGGGGGAATCAAATGTTCGACATCGTCGTCGCGAACGGGCTCGCTGTATTGCCGACAGGCGCCGAGCCGGCCGATATCGGGGTTGTGTCGGGCAGGATTGCCGCGATCGGCGCGCCGGGCAGTCTTGGGGCGATCGGCGCTGGGCGGACCGTCGACGCATCGGGGCAAATCGTCATTCCCGGCGGCATCGACCCGCATGTCCATTGCCGCTGGCCGATCGTCGTGCCCGGCACGACCCAGCATCAGATGACCGAGGGGCCGGCGCGGGTCAGCGAGGCGGCGTTGCATGGCGGCAGCACAACGATCATCGATTTTGCGTTGGTCGGCGACGGCGACAATGTGCAGCAGGCAATCGAACGCCGGCAACGCGAGTGGGCCGGGGACTGTCATTGCGACTATGCCTTTCACACGATGGTGCAGGGCAAATTGCCGCATGAATTGATGCCGCAACTGGCCGAGGCGGTTCAGGCCGGCCACCCCAGCGTTAAGATCTTTACGACCGACATCACGCCGAGCCGCAAGGGCCGCATGGTCGATTTCGGCGACATCTGGGAGGTGCTGAAGGTCCTGGCCCATGCTGGCGGCATCGCCGCGATCCACGCCGAAGACAATGACCTCGTCATGCACATGTACGAGAAGCTGTTCCGCGAGGAGCGGACCGGCTTCGAAAACATGGCCGAGGTGCACAATACCCTCTCCGAGGATCTGGCATTCAACCGAGTGATCCGGCTGGCCGCCAATATCGAAGGGGCGGCCCTCTACATGATGCACACTTCGGCCGCGACCGGGGTGCGGGCGATCGCGGCGGCGCGAGCAAATGGTGCCCCGATCTACGGCGAGACTTTACATCAATACTTACTCTATAATTCCGAGGACTATAAAAAGCCAAACGGCCAGATCTACCATACTTACCCGTCATTGAAGTTCCCGGCCGACCAGCAAGCCTTGTGGGCGGCGACCGATCATGGTGCCATCCAGACCGTCGCCACCGATGAGATCTGTTGCCCATTACGCATAAAATTGCAGGGACGGCGCATCGACGACACGACCGGTGGCAACGCCGGCGTCGAGCCGCGGCTATCGCTGATCTATACCGAGACCGTCGAAAAGCGCGGCCGCAGCCTGGTCGATTTTGTCGGGCTCGTTTCGGCCAATGCCGCCAAGATCATGGGGCTCTACCCGCGGAAGGGCGCGTTGGCCATCGGGTCCGATGCCGACATCGTCGTGCTCGATCCGCGCCAACGCCACACTGTTCGCACCGCCGACATGCATGAGGCCGATTACAGCCCGTGGGAAGGCCGCGACCTCGCCGTTTGGCCGTCGAAAACCATCTTGCGCGGCAAGGTCGTCGTGGACAGCGGCAGTTTCTCGGGCGACGTCAAAGACGGCCAATTCCTGCCGCGCAAGGTGCCCGAGGAGATCAGAAGCCGACCGGCCGTCTAGGTGGCGATCGACCCGGACCGCAAGATGAAGTTGAAATCGGTTTTTGTCGGCATGGCTATTGCGGTCGCGGTGATCGGGTGCCTGTATGGCTGCCTCGCCTACGCCTCATTGCGAACCGAGTTCCGCTCGCTCGGCCTGCGCTAGAGCGAGGACCCCCGACCTTCTCGGGTTGAGGTCGCCGCCAGCGCGGGTCCCGCGCGGTTATCGCGGCGGCATGCTGCTGCCGACCCCTTGATAGTTCCACTCGCCCGGAACCCAGCCCCAACCGTCTGAATATTGCTGCGAATGGCCGGGGACATAGGTCGCGGTGGCCGTCGGCTTTTGGACGTATTGTCCGGGCTGCCAGGTATACTGTGCGCCATTCCACGCCCAATGGCCGGGCGCCCAAACATAGGTCGGTGCGGGCGGTGGCGGCGGGGTCTCGGCCTCGGGCGGAGGCGGCGCGCTCGGGGCAATGACGACTCCGGCGCCTGGCGCCGGGGCCGGGACGATCGCTGGCGGTGGCGCCGGCGGCAGCGCCTGCGCCAGCACGATTGCGGGCGTTGCCGCAGGTGCGGCCGTGTCGCCGGGGAGAGAAGGCAAACTCTGTGCGAGCGCCGGCGCGCTGATCGCGAGCGCGGTTATACCGGCAATCAGAAAGGTTTGTTTCACGGGCGATGCCTCCATCAATTTGGGTGCCGAGCAGCACCCCTCCAACATCAACATGCCGGTTGCGTGAACATTCCCGACGCTGTACCCGCCATAAGCACAGCTTAGCGAAAGGTCCAATCCCGCTCGAAAGTATGATATTTTCGTGAAGGGATGGAGGGGTTGGATGTCTTTTGCCCGCTTCGCCGCGATCAGCGTCGCGGTGTCGCTGTTATCAAGTACGATTGCTGGTGCGGCCGGTCCGGTTCGGTCGTTCAAGCACGGATTTTGGACAGGCGGCGCCTATACCGACGATCGAACCGGCGCTTTCACCCATTGCTCGGCGGGTGTGGCCTATGACAGCGGGATTAATTTGTTTGTCTTGGTTACTGGCGAATATCGCTGGTGGCTTGGATTTATTAACCCAAAATGGTCTTTCACGCCCAACGCAAAGCAGCCGATCCGGTTGCGGCTCGATGATGGCGTCGCGTTTGATCGACTTGCAACCATCCCAAGCGGCCAATTGCTGCTCGTTCCCTTGCCGGACAGCTCGCGATTGATCGATGCGTTTCGCCGCGGTTCCGAGCTTGCTCTCGAGGCGGAAGGAAAATCGTTCATTTTCCGGCTTAACGATACGCCGGCAGTGATGGATCGGCTGACGAGCTGCGTAAAGACCTCACTCGCGCTTAAGAAAAAGGCGCCGCCGCCGTTGTCCCCATCCGCGGCAGCGTCTTCAACCACGCTAGCGTCCTCACCCACGCCGGTGTCCTCAGCCGCGTCAGCGCCCGCCTCCGGGTCAAAAGCCGGTCCGGTCGAAGCTGGTCAATCTGCGTGGCCGACGCCTTCCCGACCCGCTTCCGCAGCATCCGGACCGGCGTTTGCAAGTGGTGTCGGCCCACCAACTGCATCGAACCCGGCAGCAAGTCGAACGTCGCAAGCACAACCGGCGGCCGCGGCGGACGGGTCTCGCGCTCCCGGCCCGGTGCCGTTGCAGCCAGCCGAGAACACGGCGGCTTTGTTGTCGCCGTCGGGGGAATCGGTCACTGCCGCGGCTGAATCGCCGTCAAGCCTCCCGGCGGAGGACGCACCGTCGTCCTCCGAGAAAGGGGCGCCCGCGGTAGGCTTCGCGCCGCGATCTGAGCGCGCGGCGCAGACATCGCCAGCCACTTTGCAAGCAAAGCTGAACGAGCCGGCAACGCCTTCGGCAGTCGCGGCGGCGCGTCCCGGTGCCAGCGCGGTGCCCAGCCCGTCGGGAGAGCCGGCGGCCGCTTCAAGCGAATTTACAGCGACACCGCCAGCAGCGACCAAAGAAGCGAATGCGGCTGCCAATATCGATCAAACACCCTCGGCTCCCCCGCCGCTCGCTTTCACCGCATTACCGCCCACTGCTCCCGCGCCGATGGCCGCCGTGCCGCCGGTGCGCCCGGAATCGCTAGGGACAACCGCAGTCGAGGAGGTGCGGCTGGCGGCGGATTTCCTCAGCAGGGCCCGCCTCGCCGATGCGCGCCTGGTGGTTGCCGACAAGCCGCCGGCATTGTCCGATTTCACCGCGGTATGGCGCTCTGAAGATGCCGCAGGCGCGGTCAAAATCATCCCGCCTGGCCCCGATGTCAGCGCGATCGGCATCGCCTCCAACCTGATTGCGGTAGACCCCCAGCTGTGCAAAGGCGATTTCACCGCCGCGCGATTTCGCAGCGACGTCGGAAGCGGCGTTGTTTTTACCGCCATATTGTCATGCAGTGACGCCAACCAGCAGCGCGTGACCGAATATTTTATCACGCCGCGGCATCAAGGCGGGTTCGCTGTCTTCGCGGTTATCCACAGCAAATCGGCCGGCGAAGCACCCGGTTTCGATCGGCGTAACATCGACATCTTGTCGCGGGCGGCGATCGAGGCCGCGGCGCACGAAGGTTGATCACCGGCGGCGGCCTAACCGGACGACGTCACACCACTGCCGGGACTCAATGGGACACCCGTCCTGCAATCCGCTAAGATAGCCCCGCAATCGCTGTACGCGCTGTGAGGGACAGATGAGCGAACTGGATAAGGTTGGCGGCCTCGACGACCTCCGGAATCGGTTCGCGGCGGCAATTCACGCTCACTGGAAGCTGTTTGTCGCTGAAGGCATCGTCATGATGGTGCTGGGTCTGGTGGCAATTGCGGTGCCCGAGGTCGCGAGCGTAGCGATCACGATCTTTATCGGCTGGCTGTTTTTTATCGGCGGAATCTTCCGTGCGGTCTCGCTGCTGCAACATCGGGGCATGCCAGGTTTTGGTTGGGCGTTGGCGACGGCATTGCTCGCGATCGTGCTCGGTCTCGTATTGCTGCTTCGGCCGATCGCCGGTGTGCTAACATTGACGATAGCGCTGATAGTATTCTTTGTCCTCGAGGGCATCTCGGCCATCCTGCTGGCCATCGAACACCGCCGGCATTTACCCAGTTGGGGCTGGGTGCTGTTCAGCGGTCTGATCGATTTGCTGCTCGCCTTTTTGATCTGGGACGGCTGGCCGAGCTCGGCCGACTGGGCGATCGGCCTGCTGGTCGGCATTAACATGGTCTTCCTCGGCCTGTCGCTGATTATGACCGCACTGGCGGCGCGGACCATGGCGCCCAAAACTTAAGAGATCACCCGCCAACTCATTCGCGGTGAGGCCGCCAGTTCACAACGCGCGATGGCGGCGCAGCCGGCCGTCGAGGCGGGCGAACAACATGTCGGTCAGGATTGCAAACAAGGCCACCAGCACCGAACCTTCGATTACAAAAGGCAGATTATCGGCAACCAGCCCGTCAAAGATTGGCGTGCCCAGGGTCAAGGCGCCGACGGTCGAGCCGATCGTCGCTGTGCCGATTGCGATCGTCACCGAGACGCGGATGCCGGCGAGGATGACTGGTGCTGCCAGCGGCAATTCGACGGCGAAGAGCCGCTGCCGGGGCGACAGCCCCATGCCGTCCGCCGCCTCCCGCACATTATCAGGCACGCCTTCGAGACCGGCGATGGCGTTCTCGATAATCGGCAGCAACCCGTAAACAAATAGCGCGATAACCGTCGGCCGCGCGCCAAAGCCGATCAGCGGCACCGCAATCGCCAACACCGCGACCGGCGGGAAGGTTTGGCCGATCGCGGCCAAGGTGTCGACCATGGTGCGGAATTGGCTGCCCGCGGGCCGGGTTACGAAAATTGCCAGCGCAAGGCCGACAACAGACGCGCCAAGGCTAGCGATGGCGACGATGGCGAAATGCGCGAGAAAGAGCTCGAGAAAACTGTCGCGGTCGTAGACGACCGGCGTTATCCCGGGGAAGGCCCAGCGAAAAATCGGCCGCAGCGCGTCCATACGCACCAACAGCGCGACAAACAGCAGCGCAACCCACAGCTCCGGGCGCGAAAGCCGTGCGGCGCCACGCATCGGATGTCAGCGGATCAGATCGGCGAGGGTGATCACCCCGACCCATTGACCGGCGGCGCCAACCACGGGCAGTCGATCGGTGTGGCGCGCCGTCATCGCCGACAACGCATCGCGCAGACTGGTATCCTGCGGTAGTGGCTCGCCTTCGGCGGTTTCGCCTTGCCGCAGCCGATCGACAACCCGGCGCACCGACAACAGCTTCAGACCAAGTCCTTGATGGCCGACAAAGTCGCGAACAAAGTCGTTTGCCGGGTGCTCGAGAAGATCGAGCGGCGGCGCCCGCTGCACGATCCGGCCCTTGTCCATGATTGCGATCGACGTCGCCAGCCGCAGCGCCTCCTCGATATCGTGCGTAACGAACACGATCGTCTTGCCGGTCGAGCGGTGGATGCGCGCCAACTCGGCCTGCAGAGCGTCGCGGGTGATCGGGTCGACCGCGGCAAACGGCTCGTCCATCAGCAAGAGGTCGGGATCGGCGGCAAGCGCGCGCGCCACCCCGACGCGCTGCTGCTCGCCGCCCGAAAGCTGACGCGGATATTTGGTGCGATAGCTCGCGGGATCGAGCCGAAACAGCTCCAGCAGTTCGGCGACGCGTGCAGTGACGCGCGGCTCCGGCCACTTCAATAGACGCGGCACGGTCGCGATGTTGTCGGCCACGGTCCAGTGTGGGAACAGCCCGGTTGACTGGATCGCATAGCCGATGCGCCGGCGGAGTATCTCGGGTGGCAATGTGGTGATGACTTCGCCGTCGACCCGGATGGTGCCCGCGTCAGCCGTCACCAGGCGGTTGATCATCCGCAATGTCGTCGACTTGCCGCAACCGGAAGATCCGAGCAAGACGCAGAGTTCGCCGGCCGGGATTTTCAGGGACAGATCTTCGACGACCACCCGGCCGTCATAGCGCTTTATCACACCGTCGAGTTCGATCATTCGCGTTCAGCGCGGAGTAGCAGTTGGGTTACCAGCCGCAACAGAAAATCGGCCGCCAGCGCCAAACCGATCGCCGGCAACGCGCCGAGCAATACCAGGTCAAGCGCGTATTGGCCGAGGCCCTCGAAGACAAATGTGCCGAGCCCGCCGGCCCCGATCAAGGCCGCGACGACCGCGAGCCCGATCGTTTGCACGGTGACGACGCGCAACCCGGCCATCAGTACCGGCAAGGATAGCGGAAATTCGATCCGCCAGAAGATCTGGCGCTGCGTCAGCCCAACTCCGCGCGCGGCGTCGATGACGGCGGGGTCGACACCCGAAATTCCCGTCGTTGTGCTGCGCACGATCGGAAGCAGCGCGTAGAGGATTAGCGCAATGATCGCCGGAGCGGGGCCGATCCCGCCCACCCCTAAAGCCGCCAATTGCGGGAGCGCAGTCGCCAGCGCCGAAAGCGGGACGATCAAAAGCCCGAATAGCGCGATCGACGGTACGGTCTGGAGCAGATTGAGGACGGCGAACAACGGCCCCTGCACGTGCGGTTTTCTTACAGCGGCGATGCCTAGCGGGAAGCCGATGACGAGTGCGGGCCCGATCGATCCAACCGCCAGTGCAATGTGGCGGGTGAAGGCTGCCTCGAACAGAGTATGGCGGGTCGCATATTCTCGGGCGATCGACAGCGCGTCGAAATAGCCGGCGAAAGCAAGGCCCGCGATGGCGGCGCACAGCACCGCGACGACTGCCGCTGTCAATAGCGCGTCGGCGCGCAGCCGCTGCAGGGCGTCGGCTAGGGCAAGCGCCTCGCAGCCGGCGATGACCCAAAAAGCCGCCCCCGCCGAGACGCGCATTGCCGGCCCCGCGCCGGCGCTGAGGTTACGCCCGGCCTCGCCGAGCGCGACCAACGTCAACAACAGCCATGCCGCGGCAAGCAAAGCCGCAATCACCAAAACCATTTGCCGTGCGCGTGCCAGCGAGATCGCCAGCAGCACGCCGTTGATGACGGCGATCGCGGCGGTAAAGACAGGGCCGGCGGCTGTCCATAATGCCACCGGCCGGCCCGATATCAGCCGATTCGGGGCAACCGCGACAAAACCTAGACCAAGGGCCGCCAAAACCGCAGCAACCACCAAGACAAGCAATACGGGATTGTAAATGCTGAGGCGTAGGATAAGGGGAGGGCGGCGCGCCGCCAATTCGGCCGGTGCGGTCACGGCAGAAAGTGCCGCGATTTCAGATACCCGGTGGCGACTGCAGCAGCGTCATCGCCATCGACGGCAATCTTGGCGTTTAGTTTCTGCAATACCGTTAATGTCAGGCTTTTGAACACCGGATCGAGCAGGCTCGATATCTGCGGGTATTGCGCCAGTACTTCTTCCCGCACGACCGGCGCCGGGGCGTAGACAATTTGCGCTCCTTTGTCGTCCTCCAGCGCTACGAGATTGAGGGCGGCGATCGCACCATCGGTGCCGTAGGCCATCGCAGCATTGACACCAGACATGCCTTCGGCCGCGGCGCGCAATGTCGCGGCCGTGTTGCCCCCGGAAAGGGTCAGCAATTGACGATCGCTGAGGCGAAACCCATACGCCTTTTCGAAGGCCGGCAAAGCCGACGGGCTCTCGACAAACTCAGCCGATGCGGCGAGATAAACATTACCGCCTGCCAGCACGTAATGTGCAAAATCGCTCATGGTTCTGAGATGGGCGCGCTCGGCAAGGTCCCGGCGCACGGCGATCACCCAAGTGTTGTTGGCTGGCGCCGGCGCGAGCCAGATCAGATGGTTCTTGGTACGGTCGAGGGCGGTCACTTCGGCATAGCCGCGCGTCCAACTCTTCCATACCGGGTCGGCTTCCGTGTGAAAGAACAGCCCGCCATTACCGGTGTATTCGGGATAGATGTCGATTTGCCCTGCGAGGATAGCGGCGCGAACGATGTTGGTCGACCCGAGTTGCAGCCGGTTGCGCACCGCTACTCCGTTGCTCCCGAGCATCGACAAGATCATGTTGCCAAGGAGCGCGCCTTCGGTGTCGATTTTGGATGCCACCACCACTGCGGGCGCTGCGGTTGCTGCTCCACCAATGAAGAGCAGGACAGCAGCGATCACTTTAATGAAGATCGAGCTTACCCCTGATCTCATTTTTCAACGAGGGTCCCAAACCCGCCTCCGGTTCGAGGCCGAAAAAAAGTCGGGTTCCGCCAGTACCATCGCAAGAAAATGATTTACCCGGAGCGGGACAGTCAAGGTCGGTAAAGAACTGGGCCAACTCCGCAATGTGCCCGGGTGCCAAGGTCGGCGCCGGAGCCCGGCGGTTGCAACCCGAGGAGGACCAATACGCTCCGGGGATGGCGTCGTCCCGCTAAGGCATGGCGGGTCGCGAGGCGACCGGCCACCGCCGCTTATGGAGCCGAAGTGTCCACCCAACCGCTGCCGTTCCACACCTGCCAAAATGCGGTGCCATACTGGGAAATCGACCCTGCCACCGTGTTGTTGTTGTATATTTGACCGCCATTGGCAACCTCTAGCCTAGCGCCATAACCCCCGCCAACCCACGTCCCATTCAACATGATTTCGTATTGACCGGTCGTGTAATACGTACCGGGAGGGGTTGGGCCGAACGTCCACGTGCCAGCCGCGGTGGTCAAGCTGCCGATCGACGGCGCGGTCAAGATTGTTCCGTCGGGCGAGATCTGGCCGCCGGTCGTGCCGCTCAGTTGGTTCGCCGATGCCGGATTGACTAATGTCGTGATTGACGGTGCGAAGGAATTGCCGTTGCCGACGATCGGTACTCCGTTCGGGTCCAAAATCCCGATCGCGTTCGGCAGAGTATTCTCCATATTATTGTTCATAAAAACGAGGCTGTTCGTCGGGTAAGTCAAGCCTTCCTCGCCATAGGCGAACATGTTGGCGTTCTGCGTCGCCGTTCCTTGGATCATCGTATTGCCGGACACTTCCGCGACACCGCCATTCGGGATGTCGAGGGCGTAACTCGCCGAGCCGACATTGCAGCTTGGCTGGTTGGGGTCGGCGGCCCCGGCATAAAGCGTATTGTTCTCGATAATAGTGATCACGGCGCGGCTCTTGATGTTGTGCCCGACGATCGTGCCGCAAAACTCGTTGCCGATTGCAGTTAGCGAGTTGTTGCCGCTGCCGATATAGACCCCATGGGTCAGCGAGCTCGTATCGCCATTGCCGTTGTTGATAAAGACGTTGTTGAGCAATACGACATCGAGCGGGAAGTTCACATCGGTTAAGATCCCGGTTTGGTTTGAGATAAACTGCGAGTTCCGCACCGTCAGCGTATAAGCTTGGCTACCCTGCTCGGCGCGGATGCCGGCCCCGTTATCGCCCAGGGAGGCAGGGATGTTAGCATTTTCGAACGTCAGCCCGTCGACCGTCAGCTCGGCGAGCGAGATCAGGATGCCTTTTTCATTTGGCAGTGGCACGGTTTCGTTGAGGATTACTGCCGACCCCGGCTGCGCTGCTTCGATCGTCATCGGCCGGCTGACGGTTGCGGTATCATTGGTGTAGGTGCCTGGGGCGACCGTGATCACGTAATAATTGGCTAGATTGCTGTCCCCGTTGGCGGCGTTGATCGCGGCTCCGATGGTTGTGAATGTTTGTCCCGGCCCCACCGGGAGAACAATTGTTCCCGCCGTCGCAGCGAGCGCCGTGGCTGTCAGCACCACCGCTGCAGTAAATATCGTCTTGAACATTTGGCTATTATCTCCCCTTGTGTTTGCTTCTCACGTGTTGATCGACTGAGTTGAGGATTACCTTTCAATACAGACCACGAATATTTGAATGAGACCGGGGCATGGGCGAGCCACTCCTCGATCCCAATCGGCGCTGTTCTGCTCGGTCGTCGTCGACGAGCCTGCGCCGGCGATATGGGCTAGAGCTGGAGCTCCCAAAATTGCTGTGCCCGGCGTTGATTGGGGCAAGAAGTTTGCGACCTTGAATCTTCCCCAGGCTGCATCGACGGGTCGTCACTCGTACTGTGGGAAATATTAGCGGCCGTGTAGCCTACGATCGTCACAAGGGCGTCCGTTTAATGGACAAATTCGCGTTCATTTTGAGGAGTTCGACTGCCGTACTGGAATTGACCACGGTCGAGCGCCAGCCGTCCTGCGCATCAGCGCGTGCCACGACGGGCACTATCTACTTCTAAGCGCTGGTTTGCGGCTGATTGAGTTCTTTAAGGGCACATATACCCGGCACGCCCAAAGCCCGAGACTGTAGTGTCATAGAAATCGGCAATATCTTGTTTTTCTATACATCTACTAGTGGTCTGACGCGATCACTTGGTGCCCGCGGTTGACCTTTTCGATGATACGGTCGGGATCGGCGGTCCAGACGAACGGTTTGGGTTGGCGGTTGTGCTCGCCGAGATAGCGGTTGATCGCCGCTTGCAGGTCGACGAGCGAGCGGAAGACGCCCCGTTGCAGGCGCCGTCGGGTCAGGGTCGCGAAGAAGCCTTCGACCGCATTGGCCCAGGAACACGAAGTCGGGGTGAAATGGAACACCCACCTGGGATGCCGCGCGAGCCAGGCGCGTACTTTGGGATGTTTGTGGGCGGCGTAATTGTCGAGGATCGCGTGGACCAGTTTGCCGGCTGGCACAGCGGCCTCGATCCGGTTCAGAAAACGGATGAATTCCTGATGACGGTGGCGCGCCATGCACTGGCCGATGACCGAGCCGTCGAGAACATTGAGTGCCGCGAACAGCGTGGTTGTGCCGTTACGGATGTAATCGTGGGTCATCGTCCCGGCCCGGCCCTTTTTCATCGGCAAGCCGGGCTGGGTGCGGTCAAGCGCCTGGATTTGCGACTTCTCGTCAACCGACAGCACCAGACTGTGGGCCGGCGGGTCGAGATAGAGCCCAACCACGTCGCGCAGCTTGGCGGCAAAAGCCGGGTCTTGCGACAGCTTGAAGCGCTGCACCCGGTGCGGCTGTAGGCCGTGCGCCGCCCAGATGCGCTGCCCAGCTTGCCTAAACCAGCACCGCGCCGCGAGCGCGCGGGGTTGGCGTCCTCGATTAACCATAATATATTCCGTGTCCGACCCATTCGAGAGTCGAAATTGTGGCAGCGGCAATCGCCACTCGGTTGCGCTCTCGACGCGCCTCGGCCGCACCAAGGTAGTTGGCCACTGGCCAACCACCTCGTGCTGATCTTATTTATATTGTTGGCGTCCCCTACCGGATTCGAACCGGTGTTGCCGCCGTGAGAGAGGGGCAAAGAGCAAACTTTTGCCTATCCTGGACGGCCGCGGACGCTCCATCCTCTTGATAAGGCACAATACCTGTCCAACACAATCCACTCTTGTCCTCCCACATCCGTGCCGTATATTTGCCGTACGTATTTCGTGGTGTCTGTTATGGCTCGCACAGTTCGCAACCCGAAGATCGACACGCGCTCCGCTCGTGCAAAGCTGCCTGAGCGGCGCGAGCCCTATTGGACGGTGATTTCTGCCGGAAATGCGCTCGGCTATCGCCGCGGCGCCAAGGGCGGTACCTGGATCGCCAAGTTCCGTGACGCGGATGGCGAGCGACGCATCGAGGCGCTTGGGGCGGCCGATGATGCCCGCGACGCGGACGGACTCACCGTTTTTTCTTTCTCACAAGCGCAAGAGCGGGCGCGCGCTTGGTTCCAGCGCAAGGCCAGGGAACAGGCAAGCGACTTTGTGCCGCTTGACCATCCGTACACCGTGGCCGACGCTTTGGCTGAATACCGCGCCGATTACACACTCCGTAGCGGCAAGGCGACCGATCGCCTCGACACATCGGCAGCGGCATGGATCCTCCCAGAACTCGGAGCTGTGCCGCTGGAGAAGCTGACTAAGGGGCGCATCGTGGCGTGGCATCAGAAGATGGCTGAAACCCCACCGCGACTTCGCACCAAACCGGGCGTGGCGCAGAAACATCGGGCACCCGATGCGAGCCCGGATGCGATCCGGCAGCGCCGCTCGACCGCAAATCGCGTGATGACGATCCTCAAGGCCGCGCTAAATCACTCCCATCGCGAAGGCCGGTGTGCCGGCGATGATGCTTGGCGCACCGTGCGCGCCTTTCGCGAAGCCGATGCCGTCCGCCTTCGTTACCTCTCGGAGGATGAGGCGCGACGTCTGACGAATGCCTGCCAGCCGGATTTTCGAGCGCTGGTCACTGGGGCGTTGTTGACCGGCTGTCGCTATGGCGAGTTAGCGGCAATGACCGTTGACGATTTCAGCCCTGATGCCGGAACGATCAGGGTGCGGGTAAGCAAGAGTGGCAGGCCGCGTCATGTCGTGCTAACGCAGGAGGGCCGCGATTTTGTTGCTCAGCTGGCCGCAGGGAAGCCCGGCAGTGTGCGTTTGTTCGTTCGCGGTTATGGGAAGCCTTGGGGCAAGTCGGAGCAACAGCGCCCGCTCAGCGCGGCTTGTACGGCAGCCCGGATCGATCCGCCAGTTAACTTTCATGCGCTGCGCCACACTTATGCCAGCCGCCTTGCAATGCGTGGCGTGCCGCTCGCGGTCATCGCGGTGCAGCTAGGCCATGCCGACACTCGCATGGTCGAGAAGCATTACGGCCACCTGTCGCCGGGCTACGTCGCCGAAACAGTGCGCGCTGCCTTCGGCTCACTCGGCATCGTCGAACCCTCGAACATGATGCCGATCGCGGTCTCTCGCTAAATTGCCATCGTCGGCGTATTTGTCGAGATCAGAAACACCTGACCTGACCACGCCGAGGTGTTGGCTCGCAAGGTGCTGCTTGATTTTTGCCACGGGGACCAGGCGGGACATCGGTATTCCGATCGCATTCGACCGGCAGAGATACTATTCGCATCGCGGAGGGTAGCTTGATCCCCCGACGCGCGGCACGCACCGATTTTCTATTTACGCCGTCGACCGCGCAAGACGGCGCTGACCGACTCGGCAGCGCGTTCCTGCTTAATCAATCTCAGTGCAGCAACGACAAACAAGCAGAGCGGGGCATCGGGTTTCTTTGAGCTCGGCGCTCGCTCGTTGTTGGTATCCTCCCAGGCCTGTCGTGCACACGCCGCGATTTGTCGAATGGGCTCGCGATATGAATCGTGCGTTTCCAGACGCGGCAGCATCCACTCGATGTTCTGTATCGTTTGGTCAATCCGATCCAGGAGCTCTTGTTTTCCCGGCAACCAACACGCAACGACTCGCACTTGTGGGGCGCTCGCGTGACAAACCCACCATTCTATATCACGGCGCTCGGCCTTAAGGTGGCGTAGGAAGGCCTTACCAAACACAACCACCTTCGTTTTCGGCCGCTTGGTATTCTGATGCAGTGCCATAAGGTAGAGAGCAACCATTCTACAACCGGCCGCATTGGGCACGGTCCAAAGCCTTCGCCGTTTTCCCGATTTATAGTGCGGCCGAGCTGTTGCTTGCCGAAAAGCTTCCTCAACCCCTTGCGAAACGCGAACAAGTTCAGGGTCCTGCTCGATCGCGTCCAGTGCCGCCTTAAATAGAAAAGCACGTTCTTCGTCCATCTGCAACTCTGCAGCGCTTCCCATAAGTGGTGGTTGCTAACGTACTCGGTGCAGAGAGCCGGCCTTGGGCTTGCAAACCCGCACTGTCGGTCAATCGCCCTGCCAAATTCTGCCCTCACGCTGAGCTCGATCACATGTCAACCGCTCTGGGGGACAACTCGAGCAATTGGGTTTGTCCTCCTGGCGATGAGGTTTCTACAACGACAAATAGCGGTCCACCTAGACAAAGGTGGAAGGCAAATGTCTGGATGTATTGCAAGGGCTGCAGAACTCACGCTCAGGAAACGGGCCACGCCGCGCGACGAGCAAATTCGCCCGCGGATTGTCTCCGTCGAAGATGCAGCGAGGTATGCTAGCGTTTCCAGGGCGCGATTTTACGCGTTCTTCATGCCACGGGTCCGAAGCGTAAGAATCGGGCGCCGCAAGGGCATCGAGCTTTCGTCACTGGACGAAGTCCTCGACGAGCTGGCTCAGGGGTGAGCCCATGCCGAAGGTCGCCCCCAGCGCGATGGCAATCGCGCTGGGGGGCTGGTGGGCAAGTCTTTCGCGAGACGGCCTCATAGGGCGGTATCGATTTCAATCCGGTGATCATCGTCCGCTGCCGGTGATCCGCGGCCTCCGCGGGAGGTGTCGGTGATGCCGGACTCTTTGCGTCCGATCATCGCCTCGAACTTCAGGTGGGCACAGAAGGGCACCCTTCAGGCCACCGCCGCCATCGAAATCTCAAAGTGGCGATTGAAGATCCACAGCGTCATTTGGCACGCAAGGAACGGCAAGGACTGGGTCACTTTGCCGTTACGCGAATGGGCCGACCGTGACGGGGCGCGTCAGTTCCCCGTTCTGCTCGAGTTTACCGACAAGGATGTCGAGCGTCGCTTCAAGGAAGAGGGGCTGGCAGCAATCCGCGAGCTTGCCGCCAGCGGCGGGTCGTGATTACGAACCCATCGTTGCTGCTTCCAGCCAATCGGCCGGGCTTGCTCTTTCGCACCCGTGTCATCGCCGGCGGGGTATGGCTGGCCCGCCGTCGCTCCCCAAGCGCGCCGCCCGATGGCTATCTGCGCGTCGACAGCGCCGGGGGATGTTCTTGAGCCACGCCCCCGCCGCCGCCGATGGCTGCGTTGGCACCGCAGCGGCTCCCCAGTGCGCATCCTCGACCGAGGTCACCGTCACCTTCTTCCGGGATTGGGGGGCTCGAACCAAAACCGAGGAGCGGCTGTCGCTCCATGCTCTGGCCGAGCGCATCCGCGCAACGACGGCGCCGGACAAAGATGCCTTGCCATTGCTCAAATTCGCCAGGTTCGGTGGGCTGCCCACCAAGAAAGGATCGCTTCGCTGGAACGACAACGTCGTAGATGTGAGCGGCGTCGTTGCCGATTACGATGGTGAGAAGATGAGCATCGACGAGGCGGTCGAAAGTCTTCACAAAGCCAGGATCACAGCAATCGTCTACAACAGCCCAAGCCACATGTGGGACGGGCACGGCCCTCGCTGGCGGGTCTGCTGCCCGTTCTCCGGTCCGTTGCCGCCCGACCAGCATTACAAGATGATGTCGCGCCTGAACGGGGTTCTCGGCGGGGCCCTCGCCGCCGAGAGCTGGACGCTGTCGCAGGCCTATTACTATGGCGCCGTTGAAGGCAGACCGGAGCCGCAGATTGAAATCGTCGACGGCACCGCGACCCTCGACCGCTGCGACGAGCTTGACGAGACGGCGATCGGCAAGCCGAACGGCTCAGCCGACGGCCACGATCAACCCCCCGGAAACCCCGAAGCGCCGATAGAAGACATCGTTGCCGCACTGGAAGTAATCCCGAACGACGACCTGCAATGGCTCGAGTGGAACGCGATGGGCATGGCGGTGTGGCGCGCCTCCTGCGGCTCGGAGGACGGCCATGTGGCCTTCAACCGATGGTCGCAGAAATCGCCGAAATATGGCGCCCACGAAACCCGGCTCCGCTGGGACCATTACCAACACTCTCCGCCCACCCAGCTCGGCTTCGGTACGCTGGCGCATCACGCGCGGCAAGCTCAGCCCACCTGGAGACTGCCGAGCCGGCAGAAGAACTCGCCAGTCCCAACCATTCGCCTGCACCCCGGGCACCGAGAGAGCATCGTCGACGCGCTCGAGGCGGCGCTCATCGCCGCCAACTGTGGCTTGTATTGTCACGGGAACCGGGTCGTCGAGATCGCCTGGGCGCAGATCGCCGTCGCCGATGGCCGCAAGGATTGGAGCCTACGCGTCTTGCCGATTACCGAGCTAGGGCTGGTCGAACGACTGTCGCGCGCCGCCGTCTTCGAGAAGTGGAACAGTACTGCCAAGCGATGGCTAACGGCCGACGCACCAAGGACGTCGCGCAAACATATCTCGATCGCGCCAAAAAACGTCTGCCACCGTTGCTCGGCGTGGTGACTGCGCCAACCTTGCGCTATGACGGCTCGATATTACAGGTTCCAGGATACGACAAGCCTACGGCGATCTTCTTCGAGCCAAACGGGGTGACGTTCCCCGTTATCCCAGATCGCCCGACCAAGGCGGAGGCGCTCGTCGCCCTCGATATGCTGAAGGCTCTGCTCCGCGAATACCAGTTTAGCGGTGCCGGACGGGCCGTTGCGCTCTCCCACATCATCACCTCGGTCGTGCGCTCGGCGCTCCCAGCAGCGCCGGGGCACGGCTTCGATGCTCCGATCGCTGGAAGCGGCAAAACCAAGCTCGCCGACACCGCGTCGGTGATCGCCACCGGACACCGAGCCGCAGCTTTGGCCGTTATGTCGGGACGCAACGCCAAGGAAGAACTCTATAAACAGCTCGCTTCAGCAGTCCTCGGCGGTGATCCGAACATCCTGCTCGACAATATCGAGACCATCTTCGACGTCCCCCTCCTGTGCCAGATCATCACCGAACAGAAAGTGACGATCCGCCAGTTCGGTACGCTGAAGAACGTCGTGGCGGCATGCGTGGCATCACTGAGCGCCACAGGGAACAACCTCGCGGTCGAGGGCGACAGTATGCGGCGCTGGTTAGTCGCACGGCTCGTCATCGCCGACGAGCGCCCGGAGTTGCGCGAGTTCGACTTCGACCCTGTCGAAGAAGCGCAAAAGCACCGCCCGGACCTGGTCGCGGCTGCGCTGACCATTGTTCGGGCCTATTGCGTAGCCGGGGAACAAAAAAAACTGCGCGCGCTCGGCTCGTTCGAGAAGTGGTCGCGGCGGGTCCGCGAGGCCCTAGTATGGCTCGGCGAGGACGATCCCGTTGCAACAATGGAGGCGGCGCGTGCGGCCGATCCAGCAGCCGCCAAAAGGCGGGCCCTGATGGAGGCGTGGCCCTTCGCTACCGAGACTTCGGTCTCAGCGGTCATCGCCCGTGCGTGCGAGAGGCTGGCGGGGGCTGGTGGCGCCGGTGATGGGCTCGCCAGCCCCGACCTGCACGCCGCCGTCATGGCCGTCGCTGCTGGAAAGGAAGGCGGCATCAGCGCGGAGCGGCTTGGTTGGTGGCTGCGGCGCAACAAGGATCAGGTCGTCGCCATCAACGGGCGCGGCCGCTGCCGCTTCGAGCAGGTCGGGGAGAAGGGCCGTTTGGGCATCACCTGGCTCCTCCGATGTCTCGACGAGCCGCCAATGAGCACGTGACGTCTGAGACGAAGGTGATGTTTCTCCGCCCCGTTATATATTTTGTTTTGATACTCGTAATTTCGCGCGTTAGAGGGTGGCGATCATCACCATCATCACCATCATCACCATCATCACGCTACCATTCGCTATGAGGCGCACGCCGCGGTAGATTGGGACACCCACGTACCGCGTAGTGCTGTGGTTATTTAACGACGCAGGGTAACTCGACCCTATGCCAATGGTGCAAGCGGCCATTTCAGGCGCGACGAGGTGGCAGTCCACAGCGGTTTTGCGAAACCGTGTGCAGGACGTCGTTCTGGTCCGCGTTGCGCCTGTGGGGAGAACGCGCCGTTGGCGCCGGCGTCGTGACTATGGCCGACATCAGGAACGGTGATCCCACAGCGTGCACGCTTCTCCGAGCGGTAGGTTTACCCGGTTTCGTAGATCGGTTCAGTCGCGCGGGTCCACGGCTATCGCGCCGCGTTCGGATAGGGGTTACGGGGCCCAGCAAGAACTAGAATGGCGAATGGCGCAGGCGATCGCTATGCGGCGGCGCTGAGTTGACCGGAGGAAAGGTCTGCGGTGAAAGCGAAGCTAGGAGGAACAGGGCCGCGTGATTGAGCGAGCGTGGAGCGCCGGCTCAGGGTGACTGAGCGGATCACTCGTTCTCGGCGTAAAAACGCGGTAGATATTTCCGCGCGCCCTCCAGTAGTTGCTCAGCCCGCGCCAATCTCTCCTCGCGCGTCATCGCCAAAACCCGAGCCACCATGTCATCTTTCTGCTCCTCAATAACCTTTGGCTTCCCGAAGGCGCGATCGAGAATCGCGTTGCAGGCAACGACAGCAACCCGTTCATCCTCGCTATCCATAAGTTCGATCAATCGGCGCACGGCTTTCGGCGCAGCCCGTTGGGCGAGCTTAATCGCCATCCCGTATTCGCCGGAATGTCCTGATGGGTTGCCTGACTGGCCTGGTCGCCAGCGGTTGGCAGCCAGCGCGGGTGGAAGCTTTCGCTTAGCTGCAGCCATTGCTGATCCCACCTAAATAACGCTGCCCGCATTTTGACATGCCGCTGCGGGAAAATGTGAATAAATGCGGGGTATTCGTAGAACTTAGCACCAGCCTTGATGGTTGCTTCTTGAAAATGACGCGGAAGGACAGCTCCAGCCGTTTTTTCGGTGAGCATAATTGAGCTGGTAGGTTATTCGATGGCGTCTTATGCCGATGGGCCCCGAACTTTGCCCCAGCTCAGCATGACCGATGCCTGCAAGGCGGTTGACGCGGCGCTGGCGGCACAGCCAAGTGTGAACGAAAGCGTGGCCGTGGTGGATAAGCAAGAGGTCGCGGTCGGATTGAGCCGGGGGATTGCCTTCGGGCAAGAGCAAATCGTTCGGGGTGGCCGCTAACACGTCGCAGATGGTGATAAGTGTGGCGAGGTTTGGCTCGCGCTCGCCCGTTGCATAGTAGCTGTAACGCCGCTCGCTCAGTCCCGCGCGCCGGGCAACCTCCGCGTCGGAAAGCCCCAGCTCTCGCGCCCGCTCCCGTATCCGCTGGGCAAAAACCTGCATGGAACATTTTGTTCATGCGGGGTCGGCCGCGCCCAGGAAGGTTATGGTCTCCATTCATCAGAACGAAACGGTCTCACTCCCACAATTCGCCGGTCAAGTGGGAGCTCAATGATGCCGACACTCTCAACCTTTTTCGGCGCATTTGCCTGCGACAGCAAGCGGTCGCTGCGGAAAAGGGCACTGTTTGCCGTTTGCTCGCCTGTCGTATTTTGCGTCGCCCTCACATCCTGTGCCGGCATGGCGGAGCGGTGGCGCGCCGTGTACGAAGGGCAATGCCTTGAATATGGGTTCACACCGGGCACTGATGCTTTTGCTCAGTGTATGACGACGCAGGACCTTAACTCAGCAGCATGGGCGCGAGCCGCTTCGCGATATTCGGTCTATTCTACCGGACAGCCCGTCATCAGCTCCGGGAATTGCATTGGCCCGGTCGTGGCCGGTGTTTGCCACGGGGTGCCAATACCGGGCGCACCAACTGCTACTTGCTATGGACAGATGATCGGCGGCGTCTGCACTGGCCCGATGTTTTGATCCTATGACTGCAATCCGCTAAAATCCTGAATTGCCAAGCCAGCTTAGGAAGTGAGGCCATGTCGCGGCACCTACTCGCAACCTGTTGCATCTTGCTCTCGTACTCCATCCTGCCCCGCCCGGCCAATGCGACCTGTGGGGAGGAATGCGACCAGCAATACTCGTCCGACGTCGATGACTGCCACTCAAACTACGGCGACGATCCTGCTGACGCCGATGATTTGGCGAGCTGCATTCAGGATGCACGAGACGACTATCAGAGCTGTCTCGACGATTGTACTAGTGCGATGCGAACCCGCCAGCGGAATATTTTTCCGACTTCAATTTTCAATCGGGCTCGATTTTCGGAGCCTAGAACCTGCGGCCGAACTTCGGCTTTTTCAGAGGTCCTTGGGTGATCTAAGCCATTGATATTCCCAATAGCTAAATCCAATCTATTGGGAGTTTGCGGGCTGGTAGGCTGCAGACCCCAGCCGGCTCGGCATCGCGCCGCGAGCGTTTAAACGCGCTGTGATAGAGGGGCGGCCCGATCAGCGGCTGACCGCGAGCGTCACCCCAAGCTCCGCCGTGAGCGTTCGCAAAGCTTTGGCGGACAAGGCCCTCGATTAATGCTTTCGGGGCGACTAGGCTTCTCTGGGGGAAGGAAGGTGGCGAAAATTGGATTGGCTGAACTTCGGTGAAGGTGTCGCGGCTGGTGGTGGTGTCGAGCTTGTCGCCGTGATTGGGATTTTCTTAGCCACGCGGTACGTCGCGCCAGCCCGCCCGCGTACCCTCACAATGATGCGCGGGCATCATCGAGCCTTCATTGACATGGCAACAAACCATCGCGAGGCGGTGGCTGTGGCGCGTTGTTGATGTGCCCTTCAATAAGCTGATAGCCAGCGGCGAACAGGAAAGCGAACTGCTGGCGGTTAACACGGCATTGGCCCTGATTAAGCAGCTTGAACGCGCAGCTGCCGCGCCGAAGAGCGGCCGATCAACGCTCTAGTAACCCCCCGCGCCGAGAATGGCCCAGTGCCTTCGACGCGAGTGTCCCGAAATGAGCAGCATTCCGACCTGGGCCGTGTGGACGATTGTGGTTCCCCTGGTTCTCTTCAGCCCGGTGATCGCGTTTCTGCTGGCGATTGCAGTCGAAATCCTGATCTGCTCGCTGGTGGATATCGGGGCTCCGGCGTTTGTGCTCCTCGGCGCAGGAATTGCCGGCCCGTTGCTATTCCGAGCGCTTCGCGGATCTCGGCGGGCGGCACTCAGCGAAAGGTGAACACGGCCACAAGAGCTCGTCTGAAGGACTAACTAACCCACACCAGATAAGCTACGGTTGCCAATGGCAAGACCAGCGAGAGGATAACTATCGACAACGCCGAAGCACTTTCACGATCCATCGCCGCGAAATAGGCGGTCAGTTGCGGCTTTCAACTTGGCACGGAGTGCTTGTCAGGCGATCAATCCATTCTGGAATAACTACTGGTTTATGGCCGAAGGCTTCCCTTCTCTTAATCTGCATGAGCGGTATGGCTGGTCAAATTACAAGCCGTGGATGCTGCACCTCTGATATTTTATTTCGCGTCGTCAGGGCTGAGCGAGCCAGGCCAGTTTCTCCTCCTGGCAGCGGGTCGCGGGCAGGAACGTCGGCCTCAACGCCAAAGCGGAACGTCGGGAGGGCGAAGTCCAGAAATTCGGGCAAGCCCTTCGATACTGTGCCGGCCCATGTTGTCGAGATACCCTAGCTCAACTACGAGATTTTGAAGCGCGACGTTGAAGTATGCTTCCCTATCCTGTTCAAGCTCTCGTCTCTGGCGCTTTTCATCCGCCGAAGCTTTAGCAGTATCGAATGCGGGCAAGGGTTGCATGGCGCGCACGTCGCGAAGAATATCGAGCACCGCGGGTACCGCACCATAACTACTAACGATATACTCTGGTAGAGGGGCTCGAACTCTCCAAGCATTTCGCACACGCTATCAAAAACAGAAAATCGGTTCACTGCGTAAATCGGAAGGATTTCGACAGGTCCATGTTGTTGGATTGCAATTCGATACCTTTGCAATAGTTGGCATTGCCCGAAACGGTTCATCCATGAAGCGAGTCCGGCGGCGATGGCACCCGCGATCCTGCGCTGCTGCTCGCGCGCCTGTTCCGCTTGGGCTTCGCGCTCGTGCGTGAGGCGAGTTTGCTCATCCTCGCGGGCGGCTCGGATCTGAGTATGAACCGCATCCAAGCTTCCTCGAACCTGCGCCATAATCGCCCAAGCTCCGAGGAGGGCGGCTATCAACGCCAGATCGGCACTGAGGAGAGTTTGCCAGGGATAGAGAAAAGAAAGCCACTCCGGCACCGGCGCAGGCGGCGTCGCGATGGCATTCGCGATCTTCTCTCCGTTGCTCGAATTGTTAGGAAACGGCGGGGCAGTTGGGCTGGCGATTCTGAGCCAGATCATCATGGCGATGGTGAGCAGAGCCATCGCTCCGGCTAGTGGTATGACCGAAACACAAGATTCCCTCAGTCGAGCTTTTGCGTCATGATGCTGCGATGCGCAGCGATGTTGAAGTCCGGCTTGGGCCGGGGGATCGGGAGCGGCTTGAGGCAGTGGTGGGCGATCGCAATGCTGTCCAGAAGCATGTGTGGCGAGCGCGGATCATCCTGGCCACGGCAGAAGGCTGCGGCACCGCCGAGGTGATGCGCCGGGCCGGCGTGTCGAAACCCTGCGTGTGGCGCTGGCAGCGCCGCTTCATGGAGGCGGGGGTCGATGGCCTGTTGCACGACAAGACGCGCAAGCCCGGCAAAGCGCCGATCCCCGAGCCGGTCGTCGGGCGATTGATCGCGCTCACGCTCGGCGCGCCACCCGGCGAGACCACCCATTGGACGAGCCGCGCGATGGCCGACGCCATGGGGCTGGCGGTCAGCACCGTGCAAAAGATCTGGCGCGCCCATGGTCTCGCCCCGCATCGGTTGCAGGTCTTCAAACTCAGCCGCGACCCGCAGTTTGCCGCCAGGCTGCGCGATGTCGTGGGCCTTTACGTCGACCCTCCGGCGCACAGCCTGGTGCTGTCGGTCGATGAGAAGAGCCAGATCCAGGCGCTCGACCGCACTCAGCCGGGGTTGCCGATCAAGCAAGGCCGCGCCGGGACAATGACCCATGATTATATCCGCAACGGCACGACCACCCTGTTTGCCGCCCTCAATGTGCTCGACGGCACGGTCATCGGGCAGTGCATGCAGCGCCACCGGCACCAGGAATTCCTGCGCTTTCTCAATCGCCTCGAGCGCGACATCCCAGCCGGCCGACTGGTCCACGTGATCCTTGACAATTACGGCAGCCACAAGCACCCCAAAGTCAGGGCTTGGCTGGCCCGGCACCCGCGCTGGACGTTCCACTTCACCCCCACCTCGGCATCCTGGCTCAACGCCGTCGAGGGCTTTTTTGCCAAGCTAACCCGCCGGCGATTGCAACGCGGCGTGTTTCACTCCCTCGTCGACCTCCAGGCCGCGATCAACCGTTACCTTGCCCAACACAACCACAGTCCAAAGCCGTTCACCTGGACCGCCGACCCCGACCGCATCATCGCCGCCGCCAACCGCGGGTACCAAGTGTTAGATTCGATCCACTAGGAAGAGCGGTACAGCAGTGCCTCTGCGTCGGCGGGGCTCGCGTTGGATTTCTGGCATGGCTATCGGGCTGGTCCTGGTTTGGGGCGTGCCTCCCGATAAAATATTACAGCATCTTAGCGTTAATCCAGCACGCTTGTGAATAGGCGAGGTGGAGGTGCGGGTTGACCGCCGCTACAATGCTGTGCTGGTTGCGAGCCGCAGTTGGAACGCCTGTGAGCGACCGAACCCTGCGTAGTCTAGCGATCGTTGCTGATCTTAGCCAACAATGCGGCACGGCGAGTTTTAGAGGGAGAAGACGATGAAAGTAACCGGCGGGTGCCATTGTGGGCAGATCACCTACGAAGCCGAGGTCGATCCGGCGACGGTCAGGGTGTGCCATTGCACCGACTGTCAGACGTTGAGCGGCACGGCGTTTCGGACCAATATTTCGACCCTGCCGGGAACATTCGTGCTGAAGAGCGGCACGCCGAGGATTTATACCAAGACCGCCGAAAGCGGGAACAAGCGCACGCACGCCTTCTGTCCCGATTGTGGCGCGCCGATCTATGCCGCCACGCCCGCGCCGACCCCATTGACCGTTGGACTCCGGGTCGGTGGGATCGACCAGCGTGCTCAGTTTAAGCCACCCCATGCGACAGGGGTGGTGCAGCTCGGCCTTGCCTTGGTCGATGGACCTGACAGGCGTGCGCGCAGAACGGCAATAGATTTGTGTGCTAGCACCAATCGACGCGACGGGCGCCCCGCCGAAGGCGGCCCTGGCTGCCGCCCCCGCGCGGCCTAGGCCAGTTCAATTCGGGGCCGGCCCGGCACCATCCGAATAAGGCCGAGCATACACATAAGGGTCAGCGTAAGACGGCGGTGTCCGGTTGGTCGGGTAATAATAGTACCCGCTGTAAGGCCACCCGTAGTAGGCCGAGTAGCCGTAAGGGTAGCTATCGGCCGAGTAAACCGAACTACCATAGTAATCCGGGTAGCTGTAGTAGCCCTGGGCCGATGCGGCAGTGATTGCCGAGGTGACGAGCCCAACTGCCAGTAGCGCTGATTTGAGCACGGGCCTGCTCTCCGTTTCCGGTTCTCTGCCCTATAACAAGCCATTGCCGCGCTTTGTTCCCGCTGCGCTCGGCGCTACTCTGGCTTGGTGGTGGTCGTCTTGCTCGTCGTGGTTCCGCCGCTCGCTGGGTCAGTCACGCTCTTGCTGTGCGTCTCCGAACTGCCGGTGACGCCCTCTTTATAGGTGTCGTGCTTGGTAACCGCGTTCCCGTTCCACCCGGCGCCCTGTTTTGTCGTGCTCGTGCTAGAGCCGTTCGGACCGGAGGTCACGGTGGTAGTAGACGAGCCCGTGCCTTGCGCCAGAGCGACGCCGGTCATCAGGCAAGTGCGGCGACGCCAGCGATTAGGTGTTTAATCATCGTGTTTCCCCTAGGGTTGTGACTACACCCCCGCTAACCGCGTCGGTTTGGTTTCGGTTCCGAAATTCACCTAACACGCTAAAGTCGGCGCGGGTCGCGGCGCTCTCGCCGAGCTACTGGTCATCGGTAGCGGTCGTAGTGCGCGTGGTTGTGCTGCCGCCCCAAGGGCTCGTGGTGGTGGTCGTCTGCGTTTGCGAGCTGCCGGCGATCCCTTCCTGGTAGGTGTTCTTCTGCGTGACCGATTGGCGCACCCGCCGGCGCAGATTTGGCGGCGCTGGGTTTTGCCGGCGTGGTGCCAGACGCAACCGGCCGCCCGTCGTACCACCCCGCGACGCTGCTCAAGATTTACATCTACGGGTATCTGAACCGGATCGCGTCGAGCCGGCGGCTGGAGCGGGAAACCCAGCGCAATATGGAGCTGATGTGGCTGACCGGGCGGCTGATGCCCGATTTCAAAACGATCACCGACTTTCGCAAGGACAATCGCACTCGATCCGGGCGGTGTGTTCCCAGTTTATGGTTTTGTGCCGCGAGCTAGGCCTGTTCACTCGCGCCGTTGTTGCGATCGACGGCAGTAAGTTCAAAGCGGTGAACAATCGCGATAAAAATTACACGGTCGCCAAGGTCATCGGGCGGATGGAGCAAGTCGAGGCCAGCATCGCGCGCTACCTGAGAGCGCTGGACCGAGCCGACCGCGAAGAGAGTGATATTGCCGAGGCGAAGTCGATCCGGCTGAAGGAGAAGATTGCCGGCCTGCGCCGGCAGATGCAGGCCTTGAAGGTGATGGAGCAGACGGTTCAGGACGCGCCCGACCAGCAAGTCTCGCTGACCGATCCCGACGCCCGATCGATGGCGACCAGTGGCAAAGGCACCGCCACCGTCGGCTACAATGTCCAGATCGCCGTCGACGCCGAGCACCATCTGATCGTCGCCCACGAGGTGATCAATCAGGGCTACGACCGCCACCAGCTGGCACCCATGGCGTTCAAGGCACAGCAGGCCATGGGCCACGAGCAGATCATCGCCCTGGCCGACCGCGGCTACTTCAACGGCGATCAAGTCCTCTCCTGCGAAGGCACGGGCGTCGCACCTGTCATGCCCAAGACCCTCACGTCAAGCGGGGCCAAGCGCGGCTTCTTCACCCGCCAGGACTTCATCTACAACGCCGAGTACGATCACTACACCTGCCCGGCGGGCGCGAAACTCACCAAGGCCAGGCCCCAGGTTACAGCGGAGATTGGAAGGCCAAGCCGCGATAGCTCAGCAGCACTCAGCAAACCAATCAGGGTGCGAAGATCGTCATCGGCAAGTTCGGCAATATGATCTGGGGTGATTTCCAGCATTGAACATCCGACCAGCCGTTTGCCCAATTATGCCACGTTGAGAACGTATTTAGAACACGTAAGCTACTTGGCCAGTCGCCCCGACGACCGCCTAGGGGCAGCACCCGCCGCACCTAACCGTATCGGCAGCTCGGCGCCGAAAACGGTCGTTCGCCGAGGTAGGTTGCCGCTGAGGGGCCAACCTCATAGCAGACATTCAACGCGGCGAGCACATCGTCGGAGATGTGCCATGGAACGAACCCGCTCGCGCGGGAGGGCGCTGCGCGCGGAGCGGGGCAGGCGGCGAGGACCGTGCCAACAACTGACTGATAGACGATGACGGGGCGGGCGTCCCGTCCTGAGGATTGGGAGTTCCAACACTCCAGCCTCAGGACAGGAGCCCCCGATGAACGACAAGCCGATCAGCGATCTTCGCCGCCGCATGATCGCGGACATGACGGTCCGGAGCTTTAGCGACAAGACCCAGCACGAGTATATCCGGCAGATCGAGACCTTTGCCCGATTTCTCGGTCGCTCCCCCGATACCGCGAGCGGCGACGACATCCGCCGCTTTCAGCTCGCACAGGTCGAGCAGGGTGCGCAGCCGCCGAAGATGAACTCGCAGGCCTCGGCGTTGCGCTTCTTCCTCAGCATCACGCTCGGCCGCGCTGACCTCGCCCATCAACTGGCGCGCACGCACTATCCGCGCAAGCTGCCGCGGGTACTTGCTGCGGAGCAGGTCGCTCGGCTGATCGAGGCCGCGCCCGGCCCCGGCCTGAAGTACAAGACCGCGCTCAGCATTGCTTACGGCGCCGGTTTGCGCGGCGGCGAGGTCGTCATGCTGCGGGTCGGCGATATCGATTCCAAGCGCATGCTGATCCGTGTCGAGATGGGCAAGGGCCGCAAGGATCGCCATGCCATGCTGTCGCCGCAGCTTCTGTCGTTGCTGCGCGCATGGTGGTTGCAATGCCGGTCGCGAGGCTGGCTGTTCCCGGGTCAGGACCCGCTGCGGCCGATATCGGTGCGTCAGCTCAACCGCGTCTGCCATATGGCGGCCGAGGCCGCGGGGCTCGGCAGCTGGGTCACGCCGCATACACTGCGCCACTCGTTCGCCACGCATCTGCTGGAGAGCGATATCGACGTGCGGGTAATCCAAGTGCTGCTGGGCCATGCCAAGCTGGACACCACAGCCCGCTATACCCACGTCGCCACCAACGTGCTGCGCACTGTGATGAGCCCCCTTGATCGGCTGACGCTGCCGACGGAGCAGCCGCCGGCATAACGCCGGTCCCGCGTGGGCCGTCAAGGCCTGGAGGTCGCGGATATCTTGCGCGACCACGGGCCGGCCTGGCGCGAGGCCAACCGCGGTCACGTGAGCCTCGGCCAGCTCAAGGTGATGAGCGCGATCGAGCGCTGCCGCACGGCGGCCCTCGGCGGCCACGTCATGCGCTGCGAGAACGACGCGTGTGCCTATACGGCCATCGCCTACAACAGCTGCCGCAACCGGCACTGTCCGAAGTGTCAGGGCGCGGCGGCGCGGCAGTGGATGGCGGCGCGCGCGGCGGAGCTGCTGCCCGTGCCGTACTTCCACGTCGTCTTCACACTGCCAGCGCCGATCGGCGACATCGCCTATCAGAACAAGGTGGTGATCTACGATCTCTTGTTCCGGGCATCCGCCGAGACAATGGTGGCGATCGCGGCTGACCCCAAGCATCTCGGCGCCAGCATCGGCATCACCGCCGTGCTGCACACCTGGGGATCGGCGATGATGCATCATCCGCACGTGCATATGATCGTGCCGGGCGGCGGCATCTCGCTCGCTCGATTACGGTGGATCACCAAACGGCCCAACTTCTTGCTGCCGGTGCGCGTGCTATCAAAGCTCTTCCGCAGGCTGATGATCGAGAAGCTCGTTGCCGCACACGCCGCCGGCCGGTTGATGTTTCGCGGCACGCACGCCGCGCTCGTCAACACCAAGGCATTCGCTGCTTATCTGGCGCCGCTCAAGAAAACGCGCTGGTACGTCTACGCCAAGCGCCCGCTCGCCGGGCCCAAGGCGGTGCTCGCCTATCTGTCGCGCTACACGCATCGCGTGGCGATCTCGAACCGGCGCCTGATCGCGGCTGATGCCAAGACGGTGACGTTTAAGGTCAGGGACTATCGGAGCAACGGACCCGGCCGCTACAAGACGATGACGCTCGACGCGCACGAGTTCATCCGCCGGTTGCTGATCCACGTGCTGCCCAGTGGCTTCCACCGCATCCGCCACTACGGTCTGCTGGCGAGCGGCGTGAAGGCCGACAATCTCGCGCTCGCCCGCAAGCTGCTCGCCATCGCGCCGCCGGCGCCCGAGCCCGAGGACACCGCTTGCGAGCCGCCCACGGCCCTTAAGCCGTGTCCGTGCTGCGGCTCGGCCATGCGCATCATCGAGGTGTTCGAGGCAAGCGAGCCGGCGCGACATAGCTCGACCACGATGCCCGCCGTCATCAGGATCGACACCTCATGAGCCCGGGCTATCCCATTCGCCGCGGCTATCCCGATCTGTCTCGCTGGCCCAGGGCCGGCCGCGGCAGCGCTCGCCCTAGCCCGGGTTCTGCAACGCCCAGATCGGCCTCGGCCCCTTGTTGTCGGGCAACTCCGGCCTCATCGCCACCACCGCTTGGCGCCGCAATCTCTCCGTCCGCCGCGTCATCCGCAGCCGTAGCCTCGACGGCGCTGTCGAAATCCCCATAAAGCCCGCGGCACCGTTGTCCCCGACATCCCGCGGGTTCCTTCCCTGAAGGCTTTCGGACGACGGCCCCGGTGCGCGTGGCTGGGCTCGTGATGGGGCCGTCATCCGAAACCCTCTACAACTTGAGCCACCCGCCGCACCTAACCGTATCGGCAGCTCGGCGCCGAAAACGGTCGTTCGCCGAGGTAGGTTGCCGCTGAGGGGCCAACCTCATAGCAGACATTCAACGCGGCGAGCACATCGTCGGAGATGTGCCATGGAACGAACCCGCTCGCGCGGGAGGGCGCTGCGCGCGGAGCGGGGCAGGCGGCGAGGACCGTGCCAACAACTGACTGATAGACGATGACGGGGCGGGCGTCCCGTCCTGAGGATTGGGAGTTCCAACACTCCAGCCTCAGGACAGGAGCCCCCGATGAACGACAAGCCGATCAGCGATCTTCGCCGCCGCATGATCGCGGACATGACGGTCCGGAGCTTTAGCGACAAGACCCAGCACGAGTATATCCGGCAGATCGAGACCTTTGCCCGATTTCTCGGTCGCTCCCCCGATACCGCGAGCGGCGACGACATCCGCCGCTTTCAGCTCGCACAGGTCGAGCAGGGTGCGCAGCCGCCGAAGATGAACTCGCAGGCCTCGGCGTTGCGCTTCTTCCTCAGCATCACGCTCGGCCGCGCTGACCTCGCCCATCAACTGGCGCGCACGCACTATCCGCGCAAGCTGCCGCGGGTACTTGCTGCGGAGCAGGTCGCTCGGCTGATCGAGGCCGCGCCCGGCCCCGGCCTGAAGTACAAGACCGCGCTCAGCATTGCTTACGGCGCCGGTTTGCGCGGCGGCGAGGTCGTCATGCTGCGGGTCGGCGATATCGATTCCAAGCGCATGCTGATCCGTGTCGAGATGGGCAAGGGCCGCAAGGATCGCCATGCCATGCTGTCGCCGCAGCTTCTGTCGTTGCTGCGCGCATGGTGGTTGCAATGCCGGTCGCGAGGCTGGCTGTTCCCGGGTCAGGACCCGCTGCGGCCGATATCGGTGCGTCAGCTCAACCGCGTCTGCCATATGGCGGCCGAGGCCGCGGGGCTCGGCAGCTGGGTCACGCCGCATACACTGCGCCACTCGTTCGCCACGCATCTGCTGGAGAGCGATATCGACGTGCGGGTAATCCAAGTGCTGCTGGGCCATGCCAAGCTGGACACCACAGCCCGCTATACCCACGTCGCCACCAACGTGCTGCGCACTGTGATGAGCCCCCTTGATCGGCTGACGCTGCCGACGGAGCAGCCGCCGGCATAACGCCGGTCCCGCGTGGGCCGTCAAGGCCTGGAGGTCGCGGATATCTTGCGCGACCACGGGCCGGCCTGGCGCGAGGCCAACCGCGGTCACGTGAGCCTCGGCCAGCTCAAGGTGATGAGCGCGATCGAGCGCTGCCGCACGGCGGCCCTCGGCGGCCACGTCATGCGCTGCGAGAACGACGCGTGTGCCTATACGGCCATCGCCTACAACAGCTGCCGCAACCGGCACTGTCCGAAGTGTCAGGGCGCGGCGGCGCGGCAGTGGATGGCGGCGCGCGCGGCGGAGCTGCTGCCCGTGCCGTACTTCCACGTCGTCTTCACACTGCCAGCGCCGATCGGCGACATCGCCTATCAGAACAAGGTGGTGATCTACGATCTCTTGTTCCGGGCATCCGCCGAGACAATGGTGGCGATCGCGGCTGACCCCAAGCATCTCGGCGCCAGCATCGGCATCACCGCCGTGCTGCACACCTGGGGATCGGCGATGATGCATCATCCGCACGTGCATATGATCGTGCCGGGCGGCGGCATCTCGCTCGCTCGATTACGGTGGATCACCAAACGGCCCAACTTCTTGCTGCCGGTGCGCGTGCTATCAAAGCTCTTCCGCAGGCTGATGATCGAGAAGCTCGTTGCCGCACACGCCGCCGGCCGGTTGATGTTTCGCGGCACGCACGCCGCGCTCGTCAACACCAAGGCATTCGCTGCTTATCTGGCGCCGCTCAAGAAAACGCGCTGGTACGTCTACGCCAAGCGCCCGCTCGCCGGGCCCAAGGCGGTGCTCGCCTATCTGTCGCGCTACACGCATCGCGTGGCGATCTCGAACCGGCGCCTGATCGCGGCTGATGCCAAGACGGTGACGTTTAAGGTCAGGGACTATCGGAGCAACGGACCCGGCCGCTACAAGACGATGACGCTCGACGCGCACGAGTTCATCCGCCGGTTGCTGATCCACGTGCTGCCCAGTGGCTTCCACCGCATCCGCCACTACGGTCTGCTGGCGAGCGGCGTGAAGGCCGACAATCTCGCGCTCGCCCGCAAGCTGCTCGCCATCGCGCCGCCGGCGCCCGAGCCCGAGGACACCGCTTGCGAGCCGCCCACGGCCCTTAAGCCGTGTCCGTGCTGCGGCTCGGCCATGCGCATCATCGAGGTGTTCGAGGCAAGCGAGCCGGCGCGACATAGCTCGACCACGATGCCCGCCGTCATCAGGATCGACACCTCATGAGCCCGGGCTATCCCATTCGCCGCGGCTATCCCGATCTGTCTCGCTGGCCCAGGGCCGGCCGCGGCAGCGCTCGCCCTAGCCCGGGTTCTGCAACGCCCAGATCGGCCTCGGCCCCTTGTTGTCGGGCAACTCCGGCCTCATCGCCACCACCGCTTGGCGCCGCAATCTCTCCGTCCGCCGCGTCATCCGCAGCCGTAGCCTCGACGGCGCTGTCGAAATCCCCATAAAGCCCGCGGCACCGTTGTCCCCGACATCCCGCGGGTTCCTTCCCTGAAGGCTTTCGGACGACGGCCCCGGTGCGCGTGGCTGGGCTCGTGATGGGGCCGTCATCCGAAACCCTCTACAGAACCGGACCTGACGTCGCCGCCCACTTGGCCTAACTCAGGCGAACGATCCGAGCTCGCCCGAATTCGGGCTGATCTTCTGCCTGATCGGCACGCTCACGACCGAGAAGATTGCCGCCGACACGGCCATCATGCTGGATCGGCGGGGCCGCGCAGCGGCGACGGATGGCAGGAGTGGTCAGTGCGCCATTGCCGCGGCGCCGCTTGTGCAGGCGCATCGAGGCGTGCGGCTCACGAGGCGAGGTCGAGGTCTATTCGGGCGTCGACCACGGTTTCGCGCTTCGGCGCCGCGCCACCTACCACCAGGCGGCGGAGCGCCCACTGGGCTCGCCCGCTGGACCTGCTGGCTCGGTTGCCTCACTGAGACGACTGGAGGCGTCAAGCTCTCGACGCCTCCCGAGCGCGACGGCGGTATCGATGAAGGCGCGGACGCTCGCAGAGGGCTCGGCGGCGCGGAACGCGACCGCCAGCTCCACCTTCTCAGCAAAGTCCGCGAGCGGCCGGAATACGACCTCAGAGACGCCCAATCCGCGCATGGATTCAGGCGCGATCGCCACGCCATAGCCCCCGGCGGCCATGCTGAGCGCCGTCACGAAATCGCCGACGTCATGGACGATCTTGATCGGGAACCTGCCAGTAGCCGCTAGCCGCTCCAGCTGGCTTCCGAAGCTCGCGACGTGAAGGACGATAAAAGCCTCGTTGCCCAACTCCGCCGCGTGCAGGGTGCGGCCGCGCGCCAGCGGATGGTCGGCGGCGAGCGCCACACAAAGAGCTTCGCGATAAATCACACGGGCCGCCACGCCTGCCGCGTAACTGGGCCGAGGCTCTATCAGAGCAGCATCCAGCCGACCTTCGGCGAGCGCTTCGAGCTGCCGCGGCGTCTCCATCGCCGTTAAGCGAAGCTGCACCGCGGGGTGGCTTTGGCGGTATTCCCGCAGCAGGGTTGGCAGGATCCGATTCATGACCGCCGACGTCACATACCCAACCTCGATCTGGCCGAGCTCACCGCGCGCCGCGAGATGCCCGACCTGCTCGGCCCTCTCCAGCTGACGGATGGCGGCCACGGCTTCGGACAGGAACAGCCGCCCCGCCTCTGTGAGCGACACTGCGGCCCGCTTGCGGCGGTTTAGCAAACGAGCGCCGAACGCCTCCTCCAGCCCCCTGATTTGCAGGCTGACGGCGGACTGCGCCACGTTCAGACGGTCAGCGGCGCGCGCGAAGCTGAGCTCTTCGGCGACGGCGATGAAATAGCGCAGCTGGCGAGTGTCGAGCGCAACTCGGCGGCGGACAATGGCGTCGGAAACGCCGGGATGACGCATTCGATGAACGCGCGACGGCGCGTTAGACGCGCGGTGCCGCATATCGTCGGGGCCCTTCAGCGGATTCGTATAGGCTGCAATCACCGCGTGTTGGATGCCCTCCTCGGCCAGCTTGCGAGCCAGGTTGTCATACCCAAGATCTCCATCGACCATCGCGCTTCCTCCGACTACTGCATCGTCCATGACAGAACGCCCTCAAAGCTAAACCGCCAGAGTTCTTGGGCGCCCGCTCCATAGATTTCACAAAGTTCAACAATTTCGCCGCCGGGTACGCGGGGTGCCGACCGTTCCTAAAAAAACCTCCAATTTCCTCACCCGGACCTATAATCACGACGCGATGGGTCCCGTCTCCGGTGCACCGGCGGGCATCGCGTTCGGGCGCTTCCGGGTGTTGCCGCACCGCCGCGAAGCTCCTCGCCGACGGCCAGCCGACCAAGCTCGGCGGGCGGGCTTTTGACGTGCTGATGGCGCTTATCGAGGCGCGCGGCGCGGTCGTCGGCAAGGACGCGCTGATGGCGCGCGTGTGGCCCGACCGGGTCGTCGAGGAGCACAATCTGCAGAACCAGATCTCGGCGTTGCGCACCGCCTTCGGTGCGGATCGGGATCTGATCCGCACGGTGTCTGGGCGAGGCTACCAGTTTACCGGCGAGATCCGACGTGCCTGCCGGCGAGCCCGGACGAGCGCGCCGCTGCTGGCATGCGCCGCGCAGCCCGCAGCGGCGTCTGACGCCGACGAACTTGCCGGCACCGGTTTCCGAGCTGATTGGCCGTGATGCTGAGATCGCGGAGGTCGTGAGCCTCATTGGCGCCCATCGACTGGTCTCGCTGACCGGGACCGGCGGCATCGGCAAGACGCAGCTGGCGCTCGCGGCTGCGCGGCAGACATTGCCGCACTTTGCCGGCGGTGTATGGCTGGCCGAGTTTTCGCCGCTCGCCGATCCCGGCTTGGTGCCCGCCACGGTTGCGGCAGCGGTCGGGCTTGAGCTTGGTGGCGGCGAGGTTTCGACACAACGCGTGGCGCAGGCGCTCGCCGACCGGCCGCTATTGCTGGTGCTGGACACCTGCGAGCACGTGATCGCCGCCGCCGCGGGCATGGTCGAGGCGTTGTTGCACGCCAGCGCGGCGGCGCGTGTCATCGCCACGAGCCGGGAGCCGCTGAAGGCGGAAGGGGAGTGGATCTACCCGGTGCCGCCGCTCGCCGTGCCCGCCGCGGAGGACGATGACTTTTGGCGGTACGGCGCGGTCCGGCTGTTCGTCCTCCGATCGCGCGCGAGCGGGGCCCATGTTACCGAGGATCGGGATGGTGCAGCGGTGATCGCGGCGATCTGCCGGCGGCTCGACGGCATCCCGCTGGCGATCGAGCTGGCGGCGGCGCGCGCCGCCGTGTTCGGCATCGAGGCGCTCGCCGCCCGCCTCGACGATCGCTTCCAGCTGCTGACCGGCGGCCGGAGAACGGCATTGCCGCGGCACCAGACCCTGCGGGCGACTCTCGACTGGAGCTACGAGCTGTTGGCCGAGCCCCAACGCGTCGTCCTGCGCCGCCTAGTGGTACGACGCAATCATAGGATTCCATATTGGAGCGGGGTGTGCGATGATGCTGGATGCGCGAGGGGATCAGCATCGAAGTGAGTGCCGCCGACCGCGAACGACTGGCCGCGGTCGTAGCGGATCGCAACAGCCGGCAAAAGCATGTGTGGCGGGCACAGATCATTTTGGCGACCGCGGAGGGCTGCGGTACGGCCGAGATCATGCGCCGCGCCGGAGTATCGAAGCCGTGCGTGTGGCGCTGGCAGGAGCGCTTCATGCGCGAAGGGGTGGCCGGCCTGCTGCACGACAAGACGCGCAAACCCGGTTTGCCGCCGACGCCTGCGGCGGTTATTGACCGAGTGGTCGAGTTGACGCTGGCGGAGCCGCCAGGCGAGGCAACCCACTGGACCGGCCGGGCGATGGCGGTGGCGAGCGGCATCTCGCTGCGCTCGGTGCAGCGGATCTGGGCGGCGCACGGTCTGCAGCCGCACCGAGTGCGGCGTTTCAAGCTGTCGCAAGACCCGGCGTTTGCCGCCAAATTGCGTGACGTGGTCGGGCTATATCTCGACCCGCCGGCCCACAGCCTGGTGCTGTCGGTCGACGAGAAGTCGCAAATTCAGGCTCTCGACCGCACCCAGCCCGGCTTGCCGATCAAGAAGGGTCGAGCCGGGACAATGACCCATGATTACATCCGCAACGGCACGACGACGCTGTTTGCGGCGCTCAATGTCCTTGACGGCTCGGTCATCGGCCAATGCATGGCGCGTCACCGCCACCAGGAGTTCATCCGCTTCCTCAATCGGGTCGAGGCCGTTGTCCTGGCCGGCAAGCTCATTCATGTGATCCTCGACAACTATGCCGCCCACAAGCATCCCAAGGTCCGCGCCTGGCTTGCGCGGCATCCACGCTGGACGTTTCACTTCACGCCCACGTCATGCTCCTGGGCCAATGCCGTTGAAGGCTTTTTTGCCACCCTGACCCGCCGGCGGTTGCAGCGCGGCGTCTTCCGCTCGCTGGTCGATCTGCAAGCCGCGATCAACCGCTATCTCGGCGAGCATAACCGCAAACCCAAACCCTTTGTCTGGACCGCCGACCCCGATCGCATTATCGAAAAAGTCAACCGCGGGAACCAAATGTTGGCGTCAGACCACTAGTCCCTATTTTACCCAACAATCTCTCTCAAGCTTATCTTTCAGTACGCGCCCCAATTGCCCGCATCGCGGAACCTGATCATCGGAATGGGCCGATGACCAATCCATTCCGGTCGCTCGTCGTCCTCGATCCGGGTGGCTCAGGAGTTTTGATTTGAAGAACTCGGCGGCAGGCGCCTGAAGGGGGTGGTGGCGGACCCGAGTGGGCGGGCTGTACCCCCCCATTCAGCTGTGACCGGCGATGAAGGCGTCGCAGCACGGGGTTGCGAGGGATGAGTCACGTTCCTAGTTTGTCCGCCGCCGTGCAGCCGCGTCCCGGAACATCTTTGCCGTATATTTGCCGTACGCGTGGACTTTCCTGACGCATTAGCCTTTCTACGTCACTGTTATTGTTGGCGTCCCCTACCGGATTCGAACCGGTGTTGCCGCCGTGAGAGAGACGCTATGAGGTCTATCAGCGTCCAACTGAAACTACGTTAAGATATTATCTTCACAAAATATTTAACGTCTCTGTCTACGCTTGTCCACAGCTCTTCAGCCACGTATATTGGACATTTGTTGGACATACCTTTAGCCACCGAGTTCTGAGATCAGGCGAGCAAAAATGGCGCGAACGGTTCGCGATCAAAACCTGGAGACGCGATCGGCTCGCGGTCGGCTGAAGCCATCGCCAAAGCCGTATTACCGGGCAATCGATCCGGGCCTTCATCTTGGTTATCGAAGGGGCAAGAACGGCGGGCGGTGGGTTGTCCGATGGTATGTCGGTGATCAGGATTATAAGACCGAGACGATCGCGAACGCCGATGACATCGCTGACGCTGACGGTGTCGCAATCCTAAATTTCGCTCAGGCGCAAGGCATCGCCCGAAATATACGCGCCCGAGCCGCGCGAATTGCGGCGGGACTGCCGATCGATGCAGGACCCTACACCGTCAATCAATGCCTGAGCGAATATCTGGCTTGGATGGAGCAGCACCGGAAGGGTGCGAAGGATGCCCGCTACCGCGCAGAGGCTCTCATCATTCCCAAGCTCGGAGCGTTCGAGTGCGAGAAGCTAACGGCTGGCGAGGTCCGCGGTTGGTTGCGGGAAGTCGCGAGCACGCCGGCGCGCATTCGGGGGAAAAAGGATCAGGGCCCGCGGTTTCGTCAGACAGACAATAAGGATGAGGAAGCCATTCGGCGCCGGCGAGCCTCGGCGAACCGCACACTCACGATCCTGAAGGCCGCGCTAAACATGGCTTGGCGCGAGGGTAAGATCACTTCGGATGACGCTTGGCGACGAGTCCCCCCGTTCGAGCAAGCTGATGCCGCCCGGGTTCGCTATCTGCAGGTCGATGAAGCTCGACGGCTGATCAATGCCTGCGACCCTGAGTTCCGGGCCCTTGTTCAAGCGGCGCTCGCGACCGGTGCTCGCTTCAGCGAGCTCGCCAATCTTCGAGTGGGCGACTTCAACCCCGACTCAGGGACGGTGCACGTCCGAGCGAGCAAGAGCGGAAAGGGACGGCACATCGTCCTGACAGAGGAGGGTGAACGGCAACTCAACACTTTGTGCGCTGGTCGAGCCGCAACCGAATGGATCCTCGTCAAGCGGGACAGCGGCAAATGGCTCAAATCGCATCAGACGCGACCGATGCGCGAAGCCTGTGTTCGGGCAGGAGTCACACCCGGCGCGAGCTTTCATACTCTCCGGCACACCTATGCGAGCCTGTCGGTTATGGCCGGAGCCCCCCTTCTGGTGGTGGCCACCAATCTTGGTCATTCCGACGCCCGGATGGTGGAAAAGCATTACGGCCACCTTGCCTCCGATTACATCGCAAGAGAAATCCGAAAGGCGGCACCTCGCTTCGACCTTCCCCTTGAGTTGATTGTGGTTCCGCTACGTGGCAGCCAATAGTGCAAGTGAGATCGCGGGCAGTCGGGTGAGATTTTTCCCAGGCGGCGTTAAATGTGCTGGCAATCAGTGAAGCCGCGCGGGGATGGCCAGGTACCTTGGAGCACCCGCAAGACATTCGGGAGAGCGAGTTCGTCTTTCCCGGGCGGCGGGAAAGGCACGCCGGTCCCGTACAGGTACGATGATGGCAGTGCTCAAGCGGATGGTCCGAAAGCGAGCTGATTGGCCACGGCTTTCACTCGAGTTCCTTCGCGATTGGGTCCGCCTAGCCCATCCTATTCGTGACGCGGGGACCGAGGAGCGTCGATTTCCGTCTGATGATTGGGCGTGTGGTCGCCCGCTGCGTCTGTTTCGCCGCTGAATCTCGTCTTTGGGGTACGTGCTGGAGTTGTCGTGGTGGGCCAAACGGGGCGTGAGTTGCCCCGTCTTTTACGGCCCCGTCGGCATCAGCACCACCGCGATGTGCCGGATCAAACCGGCGTCTGGGCAGGTAGCGGCAAAAGCGAGCCGGACGCGCGAGGCCATCTCGATTACGCGGGCACCGAGTTTCAAAAGCCGCAGCCGAATGGTGGTGAACTCGGCGGTGGCCAGCGCGTGTGCCTTGGGGATGGCGTCTCGGACGGTGAGCATCAGCCAATAGGCGGCGGTGTGCAGGATCAGGCGCATCTGGTTGGCACGCGGGCTGCGACAAGAGGTGCGGTCGGAGGCAAGCTGCGCCTTGTGCAACTTGATCAGATTTTCTGCTTGGCCGCGTGCGCAATAGAGCGTCTCGTAGATATGCTCGGCTGATCCCGTCTCGATGCTGGTTACGACAAAGCGGATATCGAGGCCTTTGGTGGTGGCCTCGATCCGGGCGCAGGTGCGGCGATCGGTTTTCCAAGATTTGGCCCGATAGCTTGCCTCGGCGAAGCCGCGCAGACAGGGGTTCTGATCGAGCGCGCGGCGAATCCGAGTATCGTCGGCGATTTCCTCGATCAACCGGTCAAGGACGGCGTTGCCTGCCATGAGCGGCTGCCTACATTGGCTGCCGATCTCGTCCGCTCCAAGGTCGATGTGATCGCCACCAGCGGCGGAACCGCTTCGACATTGGCGGCGAAAAGCGGGACTTCGACAATTCCGATCGTTTTTATCGGCAACGATGACCCGATCGGGAACGGGCTGGTCGTTAGTCTCAGCAAGCCCGGCGGAAACGTCACGGGCTTCAGTATCTTCAGCTTGGATCTGATATCCCAGCGCCTCGAGCTGCTCTCCGAGCTGGTTCCCCAGGCCGGGGTGATCACCCTGCTCGTGGACCCGAACAATCCGAATGCCGCGCGCATCATTCGAGACGTGCAGGAAGCGGCGCGCGAGGGGGGTGCAGCTCCACATCCTGAAGGCCAGCATCGAAAGAGAAATCGACGCTGCTTTCGCGACCGTCGTCCAATTGCAACCAGGCGCGCTCGTCGTCACGGGCTTCTTCAGCCGGCGCGAGCAGGTTGTGGCGCTGGCGGCGCATTATGCGATCCCGACGATGTATGACTGGCCTGAATTTGTCGCGGCTGGCGGCCTGGTCAGCTATGGAGCGAGCCTCAGTGCTGCCGCTCGCCAAGCCGGCGTTTACACCGGAAGGATACTCAATGGTGCCAAGCCGGCCGATCTGCCGGTACAGCAGCCGACGACCTTCGAGCTGGTGGTCAACCTCAACACCGCCAAGGCGCTCGGCCTCACTGTTCCGCCGTCGATCCTCGCCCGCGCCGACGAGGTCATCGAGTAGGGGGACCGCTCACAGCGGCGGGCGTGTGTTCTTGTGCCTGGCAACTTGCAAGTCGCTGTTGCTGTCGAGCTATCAGCCTTGATCGAGCCCGAATGGTACGTTGTATCAAGGGGTGCGCGCCATCCTCAGCTAGAAATTCCACCCCGCCGTGAATAAGACGGGCTAGCGTACCAACTTCCCGCGCGAGGTCGCTGAAATGGCGTTGCGCATAGCGTCGGCGACAAGGTCGAAGCCGCGTATCGCCGTGGCGATTTGTTTGCCAAGCGGCGACAACTGATGGAAACCCGGGTGCGTTCTTCTTAACCCCAGGTGTGTGGTCCCGCGCTGGTCCTCGATCGGCGGGGCCGGTCAAAAGGTCATACTCAACCCTGAGCGCTAGGGGTGAGGAGAGAGCAGGCCGAAGTGGAGAAGCGGAGCACACGCGAGAGTTGAAGAGCCAGTGTGGTCCGCGGGTTTCCCAAGACACCTATCGATTGTTCTGGCCGGCCACGGGTAATCATTTTTTTTGATATCTGTCTCAGTTTGTGGAGGCGCGCCCGGATCGGAGGAGAATGCCCTTTTGTACAAGCGAATCTACATCTCACTCCAGGAGGGTGTGCGGGTTATCGCGGATCGTATGGCCGTCGCGGATCAGCGGAAATACGCCAATGCTGATGCGGCTGTCGATGAGGCTAGAGAACAACTTCTGGAGGCGCTCTTCGAGGGCGCGGTCCGGGCTGAAGGAGTGACGGAGTACCCTTCGGCGCCCCCAGCATACGAGCCGCCTTCCATAGAATACGAGGAATGGTCCCCAATAAATCGGGTGACCTGGTCACATGAAAGATGTGAGAAGCGAGAGGACTCCTATCGGTTAGATATTATCTTAGTCCGCTGGAATGACAACCTTATAGATTACTATAACAGCGATGACGAATGGGCGGAACGACATGACAATAAAATAAGGCTTCATCGAGAAGATATTGATAATTCTTTTCCAGCTTCAGAGAAAGCTGTTTCCGCTAATTTGGATGGGGCAGCGCGAGAGCAGCTAACATATAGAACTGGTGTCGCGGGTAGGCCCTCCTCAAAGCACCTTGCGAGCAAACAAATGCAGCGCCGCGCCTCAGAAGGAAAACTGTGCGACAAGCTCGCCGAAGAAGTGCGAGAGCTTTGCGAGTGGCTTGGAAAATCTCATCCAGAGGCACCCCCTGCTACACCAAAAGCGCTTGAGAATGCGCTACGGACGAATATCGCAGATTGAAGCACTCTGTAAATTCATAGGGCTGGTTCGTCGAGCTCTTCCCAGACTCCAAGGCACCCGAAATAATCGACGATAGGCCATTTTAGGCGCCTATTACGGGCATCCAAGAAGATGCACATCGCCCGTGTGCCACGGTACCCGTGGCTAGACGGGAGAAGATCCGATGCCCAATGCAGCCTATTCAGTTGCCGAGTTCTGCCGCGCGCACGGCGTAAGCAGGGCTTTTTTCTATGTACTTAAGAAGCGTGGCGAGGGGCCGACTGTCATGAAAGTCGGAAAGCGTACGCTCGTGTCCGAGGAGTTAGCAAAAGACTGGCGGCGGCGTATGGAAACCCCCGCGGGCGCGCCCTCGATTCGCGAAGGGCAATAGTCGTGGACGGATCTTCGGCCGTTCCCGGCAACATTTCCGATCGCTACCTCAACCGGGCGATCGGAGCTTGCTGTACCGACGATTACGGGCGGCTTTTGACGAAGCCAATCAAGCACCTGATCGCTCGCTATGCGCTAACTGACCGGGCAACGATGAACGAGATTCCGCAAGAGCGGCGGCGAGCCTTCTTGGCAGAATTGAGTTCGATCACTAGGCGGGCATTGCCACCTTTTGACCCGATTCGGGTTGATCCGACCCCCGCCTCTCCTAATGGAAAACTGATTTCGGCAGCTCATGAACCGACCTCGGCTCATCGTGCTCTGGCCAGTCAACACGCAAGGGTGACCGCCAACGGTCCTGAATCGATCGCGGTCAAAGGAGCAGGGAAGTTAGCTAGTGGCAGGAATGGGCAGCCGAGTGTGACCGAGGTCCCTTGTGGCGAATGTCCAGGTCACCGTGGAAAGGAGGCTGCCGGTCGATCCGGATTCCCTGACATGACGAACCCTCCGACCGATTTCCTCAAATACATTGGAACGCCGTTCCAGCCCTACATCCTGCCAATCATCCCGGCCGGCGCCAAGCTACGGCCCGACAGCGCGCTGACGCCTGACCACCTCGGCAAGATCCCGGGCAAGTTCTACCCTGAACCGAAGGAGTGGTCCGGGTTCTGGAAATGGCAGACCAACGCCGCGACCCGAGCGATGATCGAACGCTGGCAGCACTGGCAAGACCCCGACCAAGCAGGGGTTTCGATCGCGCTCGGATTGTGGACCGGCGTTCTCATCGCGTTCGACGTGGACATCAACAACCGGAGGGTAGCTGAGTCCTTGATCAACGTCATCATCGCGACGCTCGGTCGCCCCGGGGCTATCCGCCGGCGACACGGCAGCAGCAGGGCCGTTCTGTTCTATCTGCACCAAGACCACACGATGCCGATCACCAAGGCTCGGCTCGAGTTCAAAATCCTGTCATCAACAGAAGATGACCGTCCCGCGGTCGAGGTTCTTGGCCAAGGCCAGCAGGTTGTGGCAGAGGGCCCGCACGCCAAGGGCGCGATGCACTATTGGCAGGACGGCATTGGGCTGATCGAGGGCGTCGAGGCGCTCAAGGCGAACAGGATCACGATCCACGACGTCGACCTCGTGATGAAAGCGCTCAAGATGCGGATCAGCGATGACCCGGATCTCGAGCAGGTCAAGATGCAGCTGCCGACGGCGCGCGATCGTGCCGCGGCAGTGTCGATCACCGCCCTGATGAGCCCCCACCGGGTGACGGGTGAGGATGGCATGGACCTGCTCAAGCGCGCGGTGGAGGCGATCGACCTCAATTCCCCGCTGCTCTCGGATTATCAGACCTGGATCAACCTGCTGCGGGCGATCAAGGCAGCGTGCGGTGGCGATGATGCGTTCTTCACCGACACTGTCCTGCCGTGGTTGGAGGGCAACGCCGGCAACACTGAGAAGGGTGTGGAGTGGCTGGAGGAGCGGTGGAACAGCTTCACCGACAGCCAGCTCGGCGCCGAATACGTGTTTGAGGTGGCATACAGCTTTGGATTTAAGGAGGGAAGTGATGAGTACAAATACCAATTGGCCAAAGAAGCATTTGGATCGCGCGATCCAGTTGTCCAACAACCTTCAGGATCGCCTGAGGGAACTGCCTCCCCCGACGGGCGAGCTGCTGAGACAGGCGGCGTTGGAGGCGGTCAAGCAGGCATACAAAGCGGGGTCGACGGCAGCTTTCGCCCAGGGGATGGCGGCGCTGGACCAAACGCTGCGAATGGCTCGGGAGGAGGGCCGACTCCTTTCCCATACACAGATAGAGCGCTTGCAGGAATTGCTGCCGGAAGGCTTAACGATCGCCGATATTCTATCGACTTGGGATGGGTCAGACTGGAAAGTGGGGTCTGGGTAAAGGACCCAACCATACTCCAGCCGATCAGTGACCTCTGCGCTGAAATCGGTCAGCCCTACCGAGCGCAGGGGAAAGAAGGGGCGCAAATCGACTTAGTGCTCAACGGCTCGCGCAAGCACCAGACTGTCGAGCTCGCGATGCGGCACCACCCCGCGTTCTTCGCCCGCAAAGAAGATTTCGACGCTGACCCGTGGCTGCTCAACACGCCAAGGGGTATCTGGGACATCAGGACGGGCACGATGTCGGCGCACGGGCCGCTGATGCGGATGCAGACGGCTTTCGCACCCGACATGTTCGCCTACAACCACTACGACACGGCATGCCCTGACTGGATGGCTTACCTCAAGTTTGTCGCTGACGGCCGTGACTGGGTGATCCCATTCCTGCAGCGATGGGGCGGCTACAACTTTGTTGGCCTGGTCATCGGCCCGCACTTCCTGTTCATCCACGGCGCGCCAGGCTCCGGCAAGACGGTGTTCGTCGACGTCATACTCCGGGCCCTCCTCGAATATGGCACACCGGTCAGCAAGCAGTTCTTCATCCGCGGCAGCAACGACAAGCGCACGTTCGAGCTCTACCAGCTGGCCAAGAAGCGGGCAGCGATCGCCGACGAGACGCCCAAGGGCTCGACTTGGGATGAGATGATGATCCTGACGATGCACAATGGCAGCGTGCTGCGAGCCGAGGGCAAAGGGAGAGATTTTATCGACTTCCGCAACACGGCGACCGTGACGATCACCGGCAACCACAAGCCCTCGTTCGTAACGAGCGCAGAAGAGAGCGGTATCGACCGCCGCCTGCTGGTGCTGACGATGAACAAGAAGATCGCCGAGCACATGCCCGACAATGAGAGGTTCGCCGAGCAGCTGATGGAGCGCGAGGGCCCGGGCATCATGATGTGGTTCATGCAGGGGGCGCTGGAGGGCTGGGAGAGCCTGCGCGACACTGGGTCGTTCCTGGGCAACCTAGCTGAACTCGTGCAAGGCGGAGGCGCGCCTGTACCGCCGCCAGGCCAACCCGTTCCTGCAGTGGATCGGGGAGGAGATGGCGATCGTCCAGGATGAAGATGAAGACATCCCGGCGGACGACGCCTATCACGCTTTTAAAGCCTACATGGTCGACCAAAACCCGAAGTTCCACATATCCAAACAGGACTTCAGGGAGGGCCTGAAACTCGCGACGGGCGGTAGCGTTTTTTATAAGATGAGGTCAAAACAGCCGAACAAGGGGACAGAGTCTTCGCCAGGTTAACATATAAAGATAAACATTCGTTAACGGACGTAAGCGGGAATGTCATCTCCTTCGCGAATAGATAGGCAAAAAGGGGCAAAAGGTAGCAAAGTAGCGTTTGGGTAGCAGGCGTTTGCGACCACCAAACCCAAGCCACACAAGGCGAGTAGCAAAGTAGCGTTTTTTTATAGGAGTCGGGACATTGAAGGGGGTGTTAATACTCTTATTCATATTAATGAAGATAAACGTAAATATTAACAGTGGTTCCCCGTATAGGGAGGAAGATAGGTAAACGCGCTACTTTGCTACTCGCCGACGCCGGCCCCACACCCCTGCAAACCCAACTTAAGGAGAATGAGCGATGGCTCGGACAACAGGATCGAAGAACCGAGACCCCTATGTGCTCCCTGATGACAAGCTGCAGCAGCGTGAAGCGGTGTATCGAATTTACGAGGGTTTAGGCCGATTGCGATCGATCGTGCGACTCGAGCGAGTGTTGCGAGACAAGCATCCGGACTTGCGGGTTTCGCGACCGACGCTCGAGAAGTGGTCGACACAGCATGGTTGGGCCGTGAGGGTGAGCGCGCACGACGCATCTGCCCCGTCGCCCGCACAGACCACGATGGCCGCGTCAGTGGCTGATGACCCGATCGCAGCACTGCTCGACCTGACATACAAGACGCTCGCACGCGCGCTTGAGGCAGCTCCTCAGGTGACCAAGCCGAACGAGGTCAAGTCGCTGATCGACAGCGCCACGACCGCGCTCAAGCTCGCAGAGCAGATCAAAGCGTCGCAGACGAGCAAGACGACAGCTGAGGATGTGGGCGCTGAGACGCTACGCGTGATCAACCTGATCCACACCAAGCGTCGCGAGGATGCGCTGACACTGGCGATCGACATCCTGCATGAGCAGGGCGCTGACGCAAGCAAGCTCGAAACTGAACTCAGAGAGATACAGGAAGAACAGGCAGTGGCTGGTTAGAGCTGTCGAGAGCAACACTGAAGCTGGGCAGCACTCAGATTGACCAGCCGGGTTGCAACGATGATGGTAAGAGGGCATGCACCACCATCGTCCGCGATGCCAATTCCGGGACCATCAGGTGGCTGGCGATCTGGGCCGTCATCGTGACAGCTGTCCAAGATAGAATAAATTGCCAGGGGCTTACTGGGCGCCATGCTCGATTTTGGCCGGCGACCGAGAGCGGCCTTACGTCCGTTTAATATATTCCGTCGGCCCCCCAAAACCCCGCTGTCAGCCAGATCGAGCTCGAGTTCACAACGCTCAACACAACAATAATGCCAACTCAATCTAAGTGCCTGAAAAGCTTGTGCAGCAGCTACTTCAATGAGCTGGGGCGAGCGGCCGAAACTGCCGAATCTGAAATAGATCCCTTGGTTGTGCCCGACGCCTCTTCGGCGCGATAACCCGCAGTTCTTCCTGCCGGAAATAGGACTTTGCGGGGTTACAGCGGGCAGTTGCCATTTCTAACAACCCCTGTCAAACCCGTAACTAGTTGATCTTACGTCGACCAGGTACATCCGAACACACGATTTAAGGTATGTTTTGGGGGTTTCCAAAGCTGTAACCCCCCAGGACTGAAGCAAGGGCGACTGCCGGCTTGTACATAGATCAAATACTGGTTTGATATCGACATTGTCGCCTTAGAGGTTGGCCACAAAAAGGCCTCCGAGAACGGCCTTCTATCGCATTGAAAAACAAAATGTGTTAACGGTCTGCCCCGATGGGCACAAGGAGACCGTTCTGTGGCTAAGCGGGTTGCAATTTACGCGCGCGTGTCGACCGACCACAAAGGGCAGGACCCCGAGAACCAGCTGCGGCAGCTGCGTGAATGGTGCCGACACATGGGCCATCCGGTCGTGCGTGAGTACGTCGAGCACGAGAATGGCGGCAAGGGCGTTGAATATCGAAAGCAACTCGGGGCGATGTTCGCTGGGGCCGCACGACGCGAGTTCGACCTGTTGCTGGTGTGGTCGCTCGACCGGTTTAGCCGTGAAGGCATGGCGGCGACGATCGGGCATCTGCAGCGGCTGAGTTCGCATGGTGTCGGCTTTCACAGTTTCACCGAGGAGCACCTGTCGACAGACAACGAGCTCGTTCGAAACATCCTGCTGGCGACGCTCGCCTCCCTGGCCAAGCTCGAACGAGAAAAGATCAGTCAGCGGACAAAGGCCGGTCTCGAACGAGCGCGGGCAATGGGCAAGCGTCTCGGGCGGGCGAAATTCAGCGATGACGAGCGGCAGAGGCTACGTGCCGCTCTGGATACAGGCAGGAGCTGGCACGCGGTGAGCCTGGCGACGAAAATCCCCTACAGCACGGTGAAGAAGCACGCTCGTGCGATGGGCTATGCTCCGCCGCGCGCGGCGCATTAAAAATCGTAATGGTTAAAGGCCGGCACCCCCTCCGGCTATTCGCCTCCGAACTTTGCTTTTTCGAAAACGGGGGTGCCGGCGACTTCCAGGGCTATCCCCATTTTTGGAACCTTGGGTCCCATCCTCGCAGCGAGCTCCCCGGGCATCTGTTCCCGCTGATGGGTCCCTCGGCACTTTTATTCTGGCTCGGGTCCTCCCGCGACGCCCTCTCGCAATTAGACTAGCGGTGTTGATGATGCTGCAGCACGACGCGCCCGTGCACTTTGCCGCCGCTTTTCAGATCGCTCAGTGCTGCGCTGGCCTGGTCGGCGGGCCGGATCTCGATCGGGATCGGCGGCACCTTGCCGGCCTGGCCGAGGGCGAGCAATTCGCGCAGATCTTCGAGGGTGCCAACATAGGAGCCCTCGATCGTCATCATCTTGAACGGGAAGAATACGGTCGAGATCGGATGGGCGCCGCCATAGAGCCCGACCATGACGAGCTTGCCGCCCTTGCGCAGGATGTTGACGCCGAACTCCATCGTCTTGGGCGAGCCGACAAAGTCGATCGCGGCGGCGGCACCGCCACCAGTCGCGTCGATTACCTGTTTGACCGCGTCGGGTGCCCGGTTGTCGATTGTGGCAACGGCGCCCATCTGGCGGGCCTGCGCGCGCTTCTGCGCGTCGATATCGGCGACAATGACCTTGCCGGCCACTGCGGCGGGCGCGATCTGCACGGCACTGCCACCGACACCCCCCGCACCGATGATCACCAAATGCTCGTCGGCGCCGAGGTGCTCGCGCGTCTTTTTGAGCGCCGAAAACGCGGTGATGCCGGAGCAGGTGTAGGTGGCGGCGAGCGCCTGCGGGACGTCGGGATGCGGTAGCAGGTAGCGGCCTTCCGGCACGATGACGTGCGTGCTATAGCCGCCGGCGCGCCTTGTCCCCAGGGTACGCGGGTTGAGGCAGAGTAGCTCTTCACCCTTCCGGCACACCACGCATTCGCCACACCCGATCCACGGGTAGGCCACGACCTTGTCGCCGATTTTGACCCCGGATGCCTGCGGGCCGAGGGCTACAACCTCACCCGCGATCTCGTGTCCCATCGTAAACGGCAGGTGCACGCCGCGGGATTCGAGCGAAATCTGCCGGTCACCGCCGAGATCGAAGTATCCGTCCCAGATGTGCACGTCGCTGTGGCACACACCCGCCGCCTCGACGCGCAGCAGCACCTGCTCACCCTTGGGCTCGGGGTCGGGATAGTCCCGCGCCTCCAGCGGCTTTCCCCATTCGATGATCTGCATCGCTCGCATGCCGAACCCTCCTGGCTTTTGCAGCTAGCGCGAGCGCTGGCACGGTGAGCGGCGCGCCAACGCCCGAGCTCTCAGCTACGAGCCGCGGCGGGCCGGCGCAATCAAAATAAGCATGGTTGATCGGGTAAGCCCGTTGTCCCTCTCTCCTGCGATCAGGTTCTCAGTGCGTTTAACCTTTTACCAAATGTGCCAATGCATCTCACCCTAGACACAAAATGTTGAGGTGGGTATATTCAGTGTCTGCCGCTATTGGCGGGATCCCCGTAAGCGTCTGCTGATTGGCGTCTTGCGCTGGGCTTGCTGATTGAGAAGCTGCCGCTGTTTTATGGCGGCGGTGCAATGAATGATGTGGGGCTGGTCGATAAGGAGGACCTCGGGAGTACTCATACGAGGGCTCGCGAGGTCCGCGGCGAGGTTCTCAGCGGCCCGGAGCGGCGGCGGCGCTGGAGCCTCGAAGAGAAGCTGCGGATATTGGCACAGAGCGTAGCGCCGGGGTCGTCGCCCTCGTTGGTTTGCCGGCTGCACGGGATCAGCAGCGGCCAGCTTTACACCTGGCGGCGGCAGTTTCGCACGGGCGAGCTGACTGGATTTGCGCCAGTGAGATTGGCGCTACCGGTTGAACAGCTTGCACTGGCCGCAGCGCCGGTTGCGCCGATGCCGACGCCCCCCGAACCCGATCGGCGGGTGGATGGGATAATCGAGGTCGAGCTGCCCACGGGGGTGAAGCTGCGTCTGACCGGCGCGGTCGACGAGATGGCATTGCGCCGGGTCTTGTCGGCGCTGTCGTGATCGGCATACCGGGCAATGTCCGCGTCTATCTGGCATGCGGCGTCACTGACATGAGGAAAGGCTTTGACGGGCTCGCGGCGCGGGTTCAGCTGACGCTGCAGCTCGACCCGCATGGTGGTGCGCTGTTTGTGTTTCGCGGTCGGCGCGGCGATCTGATCAAGGTGCTGTGGTGGGACGGGCAAGGATTGTGCCTGTTTGCCAAACGGCTGGAGCGCGGCCGGTTTTTATGGCCGCAGGCCAAGGACGGATCGGTGGTGCTAACGGCAGCGCAATTATCGATGCTACTGGAAGGTATCGATTGGCGTGCACCGCGCCGCAGCTGGGCCCCGGAAGTGGCTGGTTGAACAGCGCGACATAGTGACTCAGGCGGGTACGGATCGATGCTGCTCAATGACCGCGGGAGTAAACTCTCGGTTGATGCCGGTCGCTGCTGACCCTGTTCAAGAGATCGCCGAGCTGCGCGCCTTACTGGCCGAGCGCGAGGCGGAACTGGCGGTGGCGCGGGCCGAGTTGACCGGCGCCCGTCTGCGGATCGAACAGTACAAGGCTCAGCTTGCCCAACTGCGGCGGATGCAATTTGGGCGCTCGTCGGAAAAACTCGATACTCAGATCGCGCAACTCGAGCTGATGCTCGAGGATCTGGAAGAGAGCGAAGCAGCACGCACAGCGCCGGCGGCACGGCGTGCCCCTGATCAGCCACCGCGCGAACGGCGTCAGCCGGTGCGGCGGCCATTGCCCGATCATTTGCCGCGCGAGGAGATCGTGCATGATCCGAGGCCGGTCTGCCCGGGCTGCGGCGGCACCCGCTTTGCCAAGCTCGGCGAGGACGTGACCGAGATCTTGGAGAAGATCCCGGCTCGCCTCAAAGTGATCCGCCATATTCGGCCTAAGCTGAGCTGCCGCTGCTGCGAGCGCATCATCCAAGCGCCGATGCCCGATCTGCCGATCGCGAAGGGCCGCCCCGGTCCGGGTCTGGTCGCCAATGTCGTGGTCAGCAAATACCTCGACGGGCTGCCGCTCTACCGGCAATCGGCGATCCTGGCGCGCGAGGGCATCGAGATCGAGCGTGCCACCCTGGCCGACTGGGTCGGGCATGCCGCTTGGTGGGTGACGCCACTGGCCGAGCTGATCGGCACCCATGCCCTGGCGGCGCCGATCATCCACACCGATGACACGCCGATCGCCGTGCTGGCGCCGGGCAATGGCAAGACCCGAACCGGGCGGCTGTGGACCTATGTCGTCGACGAGCGGCCCTGGCAAGGCGAGCGGGCGTCCGCGGCTTATTACCGCTTTAGCCCCGACCGTCGGGGCGAGCGGCCGCGCGATCATCTGGCCCGCTTTCGCGGCGTGATCCAGGCCGACGCCTTTAGCGGCTATCAAGCCCTAACGCGACCACCATCCGCCAACGACCGGGTCGGCCGAGCGCCGCCGCTGATCCACGCGGCGTGTTGGGCTCACGCGCGACGCAAATTTTACGACGTGTTCGAGTCGACCAAGTCGCCAATCGCCGAGGAGGCGCTCAAACGGATTGGCGAGCTCTACAAGATCGAAGCCGAGATTACTGGTCAGTCGGCCGCAACCCGGCTGGCGACGCGACAGAGCCGTGCCGTGGCGATCCTCGACGCCTTGCGCGACTGGCTGACCGCACAGCGCCGCCGGCTGTCAGCAAAGAACGCGCTCGCCAAGGCGATCCAATACGCACTCAGCCGCTGGGACGCGCTAACCCGCTATGCCGGTGATGGCCGGCTCGCGATCGACAATAATGTCGCTGAGCGAGCGCTGCGCGGTATCGCCATCACGCGCAAGAACTTCCTGTTCCTTGGATCCGACGCCGGCGGCGAGCGCGCCGCAATCCTCTATACCGTGCTGGAAAGCGCCAAACTCAACGGCCTCGATCCGCAGACTTGGCTTACCGATGTGATCGATCGCATGGCCAATGGTCACCCGATCAACCGGCTCGCCGAACTGCTGCCGTGGAACTGGCAGCCCAAAATCGTCACTCTCGCCGCCTGAGTGGCCACGAGCTGACGCTTACGCCCAAAATCGTCACTCTCGCCGCCTGAGTGGCCACGAGCTGACGCTTACGGATCCCCCACACCCGAGAGGCATTCAATGTTTCAGTCCAACCCCCTGGCTGAGAAAGCCAGCGCAATCCTCTTTGAAAGAACGGACCAGCGTTTGGAAGCCCTGCTGGCCCAACACGGCGTTCGAGATTCAAGCGAGCTGCCGAGGCCCTTGCAGCTTCAGCTGTTAGAGAAGGCGATGATCGGGGCGGCGGCGGCCACCTTCCCGACCGGTAACTTCGAAATGCTGCAACACGGTTTGCGTTCCGTCAGTCATCCGGCCTTCCTTTCGGCCATGGAGCGGATGGCGCTATCATGCGGGAGCGCCGGTGACGCGTTTGAGATGGCAAGGGGCGTCCATGCCGCAATCGTCCTCGCCGGTTGGGGCCTCCCTGTCGCTCCCTTCGACCTCACGGCCATGTGCATCCAGGGAAAGCCGAGCCGCGATATTGATACCGTGCAGGCCCTGTTCTCCGCCGACAAGGGAGCTTACGTCGGCTACAGCACCTGCGAGGCGCCGTTCTACCTGCTCCTGACCGATTGCATCAGCACTCTGCGGCAACTGGTGGCGGCGCACCCGAGGCTTGTTGAGCTCAGGCAGCTGTTTGCCCGCCAGGGCGCTTCCCTGCCGCCGGACCCCGGGCAACCCTTCAGACATGGAATGGCCATTTTTGGACGGCAAGCCGGCGATGCAATTTCGACCATTGTACTGGCTGATCCGGACCCGCAGGGCGGCTCGATCGCGTTGTACGCCGGTTGGCAAGTGGATGGCGAACCGTACGGCGCCCCCAACGGCGGGTATTTCCCAGTCCCGGATCAGCTGTTGCGGGCGGTCGTCAGGGACCCGCGGGCCGCCTACCCGTTCTGGTGGAACGTCAGTACGTCGAGATCCGTCCATTAAACGGGCGTGCAGAGGGGCTGGGTTCAGTCACTGGCGACTGGCTGGGGCGGCCCCCGGGAAGGCCACGGTCGCCCGCAATTCGTCTCCCTTGTTGCTCTTGCAAATCGACTTCGTGGCGTGCCGGATCCGTTCGCAGACATCCTAACGGCCTCGGCCGCAAACAAGAATGCTCAAAGCGGGATATGCCCGACGATCGATGACGGACGCTGTGCCCGAGATCCGCACCGATCGTTGGCCTTGGGGATTTGGCAGATCAGCGTATCCATCGCTTCGGCCGCGTGTTCGAGGATGACCCGTCCGTTTGCCTCGACCACCGGGACTGGGTTCGCAGTGAAGTCCAGCCAGCGCATGTCCAATCGCCCGCTGAACTCACGCCGTTTTCTGGCGACGTTTTCTCGGAGGGCCGAGCGCTCGGTGGCGCTCAACTCGTAATCGTCACGACGATCCTTACCGTTGCCGCGTGGGATGAAGGGCAGAATACTCAGCTGCCGCACTTTGTTGTGGAGACAGAACTCGGCGACCCAGTCGACTACCCAGCCGTAGCCTGCAACCACCGTGGTTTGGACCGAGGTGTGAATACCCGTGGCGAGGAGCCGGCTCAGGTTGCGCGTGGTGGGATCGAAGGCTTGCCGGCCGACAATGCGGTCATGGTGCGCGCGGTCGCCGTGTAGGCTGACCTTGACCCGGCTGCCTGCCATGCGGAGGGCCGCTACCGCTTCGTCGGAAATCGTGATGCCGTTGGTCGTGAGCTTGGTCTTGGCGCCGCGCCCGCGCGCATGTGAGATCAGTAGCGGCAGCGCTGGATGTATAGTCGGTTCGCCCCCGCAAAAGTGGATCGTTTTGACGCCATGCTCGACCAGCCAGTCGACCCGGTGCAGCAGGGTATCAGTGTCAGGGTGGGCTCCGTCCGGCGGTGCCAGGCAAAAGCCGCAACGGGCGTTGCAGTACCTGGTAATGCGGAAGCAAATTGCAGGTGGAAGATCAAAGGTCATACCAGAACTCTCCCGGCACGGCTCCAGATTGTTAACGCCGATCGCCGGCTCCAGCAGCCGCTGTCATCGCCGCAACTCCGACAGCATGTTGCAGAACAACGCACCCTGCTCGATCGCGTCCTGCAGCGCCACGTGACTGTGGGGCACCGCATCGAGCCAGCGCTTGGGCATGTTGCTCTTGGTGGAGCGTCGGTAGTCTTTGCGCAGCATCACCATCGCCATCGTCTTGATGTCCAGTGCCGAGAAGCTGAACGGGCTGCGGCCGACGAAACGCATCAGGTACCAGTAGACGAACATGAAGTCGAAGGCGGCCGGATAGCCGACGAAGACCGGTTTCCCGGGCAATGCCTCCAGCCACTGGACGTAATCCGCCATGGCATCCGTCGGCGGGCGGGGATCTCGACGGCTGGCGTCCCACGCCTCCGGGTGCCGGGCCCACCACGCCATCGTGTCGGGATGCCCGGAAGCATCGGGCAGTGTCTGCAGGTTGACGGCAAATGTCGAAACCAATGTCTTGTCGGCGATATAAGCGGCAGAGCCAAAGCTAAGCATCGAATGCGGGCCGGGGATCGGGCCGTCGACCTCAACATCGGTGCTGACATAAATCTCGCTCATCCCAACTTTCGGTGCTCGGCGGCTAGAGACTGGCCCAGCCAGTGGGTCACCGAGATACGCCCGCGCTTGACCAACGCGGTGTTCCAGTCCTTGCAGAGCGGCGGCGGAGGCAGTCGGCGCAGATCGGCCCCACGCAATAACCCGGTGTACCGCGCCGCGTCAGCTTGCCCGGGCTTGCTGGCGTCGAAGCCGAGCCAAACCACCCGGCCGGTTGTCTCCTGCGGCAGCCACTGTGCCCACCGTCCGATGGTCGCCGCACAAGAAAACCCGCAAGTCGCCAGCGACAGGGCGTCGAACAGACCTTCGACCAGGATCAGCGGTTCGGCTCTCCAGCCACCGAGCAGATCGATCATCCCGTTCCCCGGCCCGATCGTCAGCATTTTGTTCTGGCCACGCACAACGCGCAGATAACGGCCGTGCACCGAGGCGAGGTAACCGTCGCGATCCCGCAGGGCCACGACGACCGCTGCCCGGCCACCGAAATCAGCATCGAAGCGCACTCCTGCGGCACCGGCGACCTCGATCGGAATGCCGCGCCGCTCTACATAGGCCTGTCCGAGGGTTCCCGCGAGTGACACGGCGCGCGCGAGAAGCTCGCAGGGAGCCTCGCCAGTTCCGGGCATTCGCCGCGGGTCGTCATAGAGGCGCATCGGCGCTACGGCGCGGCCTCAGTGCGTGTCGAAGATCTTTTGATAAGAAGCGATCTTCTCACGAATGGCGGTCTTCTCCGCGGATGTAGGGTGATCAGGGTCAGCCGCCGAGGGCAAGCTGCCGAATTTCATCAAAGTGGCCATCAGCAACAGCCGCGCCTTGGTCGCGGTCAGGTTCGAGCCGGCGATAAAGGCGGGATCGTGCTGGGGGACGAAGCCCTCTGTATTGCCGCGTCCGACGCGCACGACCGGCAGCCCGCTGTGGACGGCTCGCAGCATCAGCTGGTCCCGTGCGTTCGACGCGGGTCGGCCGTACGGAGTGAACCCCTCGACAACGAACCCCGCGAGCGGCGCCGATTTCAGCATGCGGTCGATCATGGCAAGAAGGTCGACTTCCGCTTCCGGATCCGCCGCGCCGTCGTCGTCCCAGTAGCTGGCGTCCTTGGTGATCACGACCTTCGGGATCGCCGTGTCGAGCAGCGTTCCGTCCGCCCCTTTGACCGCCACCGGGACAGCGGCGATGCGCGAGCCGTCCTGCCGCACTCCGGTGACCTCCGGTGGCAGGCGGGTGATGTTGACATCGGACCGCCACGTGTGCCGCGCGGTCGGCAGGTAGTGAAGCAGGGGCGGCCCGTCATGGCCGGTCGCACCGAGGATGCCACCATGTCCGCCCGTTGCCACATAGCCTCCGGGCCGCGCATCGGCTTTCTGCACGGTGCGGGCCGCAAAGACGCGCTGCTCCTGGATCAAGACCGCCCCGGCAAGGTTGCGGCCCTCTTCGTCGGCCCACACCCGCGAGGCAATGTAGTCGACCGAGTCGACGATATTCTTCGGCCCGTCGCCGCTGATCATGCCATGCGCCCGCTGAGCGGCATTGCCGCAGATCGGCAGCGGGGTATCGATCAAGAGATTGAGCCAATAAATCGTTTCTTCGATCCTCGGGCTGCCCTCAGTCCAGATAGCGCCGTCATATTTGCCGTTCGCCAGGATCTGCTGAACCATGTTGGTCGCGCGAGCCAGAGCATTGCGCGGCGCCGAGGCGGCGAGATGCGCCGGCTTGTACGGAAAGAAATCGACGCCACGACGCTCGGACCGGATGTCGTCAGCGCCGGTATCGGTTCGGCGGTCGCCCGGTAACCCCTTGGTGTAACCAGACGGCGGCAGAATCCGATAAAAGTCGATTTCGGCCTTGGCGGAGATCAGGTTTCCGGTGCCGTTCTCACCGATCTGCAACCGATCGATCTCCTCGAAGCTGCGCGAACCGTCCGGAAAGAAGCCTTGCCGTGCCTTTGCCTCGGGGGCGTTGGGAAACGCGCATTCGTCGTCCCATGGCGCACCATCCGCCTGCCTCGCCATATAGGGCAAAGGATATAGCCCGTCCTCGGGATGTAGCTCGACCTCGTAGACCGGTTTGTCAGCAGAGCTCCGCCGCTCCTTGTGCACTTTCCCGGCGCTATCGATGTAGCCATCCGCAGGCCCGTAAAGCTCGGCCGCGTCGGCTTCGAGCGGATGCGCGCTGAACTGTTCGATATAGACGGTGACGGGTACCGCCAGGCGCTGTGGACGCAACACATCGAACCGCGCCGGCGAGCCGTCAGGGTTCGTCAGCAGCGACAGTCCGTGCTTTGTCCTTGACTTGTTGGACGTGACCAGGGCTGGGGTATTTTGGATGGTGGCATTGGGTCCGGCCAGATGGGCGATGCGCGCCTTCTCGGTCATGCTGTTCGACCCCTCTTAATGGCGCCGCCGCTCGGTTGAAGCATCGGGGGCTGCGCCCCGCCAAAGACCGATCGGCCTCCGTACGAATGCGAGTGTACTCTTTCCTCTGCAATCAAGTTTTCGACAGAGAAGCCCGCGGCATGATGCTCGAGCAATTTGGCTTGCCGGTCCAGCCGTTTGAGCGCGTCGAGTTCCTCCTCGCGGCCGAGCCGCGCGCGCTGAACCGCCGATTTCAGCACCCGGATCGTCTCGTCATAGACGCGCAACGGCACCGGGAACGGGTGACCGTCTTTGCCGCCATGGGCAAACGAGAAGCGCGCCGGGTCGGAGAAGCGACAGGGGGCGCCGTGGACGATTTCGGCCACCATGGCGAGCGCGCGGACGGTCCGCGGTCCGACGCCTGGGGTGAGCAGCAGATCCGGATAATCGGTCGGGCCGCGATCGGCCGCGGCTGCCAAATTCCCGTACAGCCGCCGCGTCACCAGATCGCTCGGACGAACATCGTGGTGAGCCGGCAGATGCAGGTGCGGCAGCAGCGGCTGCTCGGAACTTGCCGCCGAGGCATGCCTGGCGTTTCGAGTCTCCACGGCCGACAACTCGCGGGTAATCCCATCAGGACCCAGCGAGGCCAAGATCTCAAGTTGCATGTGGCGAGATGCTTCTGCCCGGCGGTCGGTCAGGTTGACGATCTCGCCCTGCCCCGGCCCCTCGATCGCCGTGTGCGGCTCGTCAACAAAACTCGACAGTCCTTCGGAGAGCCAATGATAGCGGCGAGCCTGCCTCAGCGCGCCGTTCATGCCCTGCTGCACCACCACCCAATGGCCGTCGTCGGTGACGATGAAACCGTGCAGGTAGAGCTGAAAACCATCCTGCACCGCGGCATTGTCGACCTTGGCAACCAGACGGCTGGCCGTCGCCAGCGCCGACCCGTCGAACCCGACCTGATCGCCGATCGCGACCAGCTCACCCGGGGTCTGCCACGAGTATTTGCCGCGGCCGCCGCACACGTGAAGTCCGAGCTCTTTCGCCGACGGCGCCAGCCCGCGCTTCAGCGCGCCGATCACGCTTGTGGTGATGCCCGAGGAATGCCAGTCCATGCCCATCACAGCCCCGAACGACTGGAACCAGAACGGATGGGCAAGCCGCCGCAGCATCTCGTCGCGGCCGTAGTGATGGATGATCGCCTCGCTGATCACCGCGCCGAGACGGGTCATGCGGGCGGCAAGCCATTTCGGCACCTGTCCGCCGTGCAACGGAAGATTGGCGGTCCCAGCCCGTTGCGCCATCAGTCAAACATCGCTTGGTGGTGCCGGCTGAATGGATGGAGCATGGTGGCCGCCCGCCGCTTAACCAGGCTTGGTTGCAACGGCGCAGTGATAGGCCTGGGCGATAAAGAAGGTGCCTTCGTCTTGCGCCTCGACAACGGCCTTCCGCCAGGTCTCGGCCTCATCCGGGGTCAGCGCTGCAAGGATCTGCTGCTGATAACGCTCGATACGCTCGGAACCCGGCACGACTGAGACGAGCTGCGGGAAGCACCTCAGCCCGGTCAGCCCGAGCGCATGGAGGCGATGGTAGAGGCTCGCATCGGCAACACCGCGCGGGCTCATCCCGCCGCCGATGATGCCCGGGGCGTCGACCTTTGCCTTTAGCGCCGGATCGAGCGGCAGGTTGACCCAGAACGGCATGTCGATCGCGCGGACAATGATGCCAACCCGCCCACCGGGCCGCGTCACCCGTACGATCTCCGACAGCATCAAATCGGCATCGCCCTCCTCGAACACCGTCGAGGACAAGGCGACATCAACCGCCCCGTCTGCAAGAGGCAGGTCCTCGGCTCGCCCTTCGCCGAAATCGATATGATCGAGCAGCCCCTCACGGCGGGCCAATGCCCGCGCCTCACGCAGCAGAAAGGGACTCATGTCGCGGCCAATCAGCCGGTTGGCGCCGGCAGTGCGCCGCGCCAGCTCGCGCATGATCACGCCCGAGCCGCAGCCAATTTCGAGGACGCTCTCACCCGGCACGATCGCCAGCGCGTCGAGCAGCGCGCGGACGACGCCGATATAGCCCGAGCGCCCGCGCTCCTCGAGACTGGCGACACTGCCGAGCAGCGCGCCGCCAAGAGTGATCGTGCAATAGTGCGCCGACAGCGCCGGGAGCAGCGACTCCCATTGGCCGGGCGACAGATCGAGCGGCAGCAGCACCAGTGGGGCTCCAGCGCCGCGCACCCGAAAGGAAATACCGGCAATCTCGCCTTCCTGCTCCGGGAGGTCCACCACTGGTATTGTATTGTGGCGTGTCAGAAATTGCTGCATCGCCGCGCCGATGCTGTCGCCCCGCTCCGCGGCGATATCGGCCCAAGTGTGACCGGCGTAATCGTTCAGCACCACCACCGAGGCCTGCGGCAGGTCGGCCAGCCCCGCCTGGACCCGGCGGACGCCTGGCCCGTGGTCGCCGGTCACGACCAACAGCCGCGCGGCCAGCAGCGCCAGGGTAGCCGTGTCCAGGACCGCCGGACACAGCAGTGTCAACGATGCGATGCGCTCGGGATGTATCGACGCGAAGCCCTGCAGATCGGCCGAACCGCGCCCGGCAAAATGCGCGCTTGCGATCCCGAGATGGTCGAGAAGCGCGGTCAGCGAGGTCTCGACCAATCGGACGTCCTCGGGTTTTTTGTTGGTTGTTACTATGGCTGTGCCCCCTTTGTTTGTACCAACGCGACGCTCGGTGCGTACACTGCATTAGCTGACCACCGGACCGAAAGCGGTCACACTCGATCTCGACCTATCAGATGTTCACACGCCTGGTTCGCGCACCTCCATCTTTCGGGAAGCTGCTCGCGGATAACGTAACGTAACTCAGCGCAGTCCATCATGCGTCAGGCCCAGCCGTCGCGACAGCGACAATAGGACCTTGCGGCGTCGTCGGCTCCTCGCAAAAAGATCGACCCGTTTGCCGCGAAGCCAACCTTGCCGCGCCGAGCCAGGTAATGGCGAGGTTGCGGTGGCGAGCGGTCCTTCGCCGACCCCACGGCCAGCGTCGAGGTCGCGCCGATAGCAGACTAGACACCCGCCGGGTGACAACTGCAAACAGAGTGTGCTGCAGCGCGGTAGGGGTCCGGAGTCACTGCCCTCGATTTGCTGAGGCTAAGGGCGTGAAAGCCTGACAGAACCGGTGCAGGGTCTTATCCGTGCAGGAAGCGGTGCAGCGCCTCGCGATTGTCGTGCTCGGCCTGCTTGGTAACGCGGGCATTCGTTACCCGATAGAAGCCGTGATACGCCCGCGGGTACATGTGAAGCTCGACCGGCACCCCGGCGCGGCTCAGTCGATCCGCATAAATCATGTTTTCTTCGAGGAAGAGATCAAGACCGCCGACCGAAATGTAGGTTGGAGGCAAGCCCGACACATCGGCCGCTCGTGCAGCGGCCGCATACGGCGAGACGTCGGCTGATCCCGGTTCTTCGCCAAGCAGCGAACGCCAGCCGAAATAGTTGTTCGCTTGCGTCCAAACGAACTCGCCGACGTAAGGATGCAGGTCTTTGCGCACTGCCGTGCGGTCGTCGATCATCGGATAGATCAGATGCTGAAAAGCGAATTTGGGTCCCTGCCGGTCGCGGGCGTAGAGCACGGCGCCCGCCGCAAAACCGCCGCCGCCGCTTTCACCCTTGATACCGATGCGGGCGGGATCAAGCCCGAGCTGTCCTGCATTCGCGTGCAGCCAAACGAAGACCGAATAGATGTCCTCTACTGGCGCCGGGTGCGGTGATTCCGGCGCGAGGCGATGATCCACGGAATAGATCGCGCATCCGAGCTCTGACGCGAACAGCCTATTTTCCACATCCTTCATTTCCGGCGCACCCATCACGAACCCGCCGCCATGGATGTGTACGATGACGGGAAGTGGCTCGTTGGACGTGACCGGGCGATAGGTCAGCACGCGGATCGGCTTTGCGCCAAATGCACTTTCGACATGGATCTCGTCGGTGGCGATATCGGGCAGGTTCGGTTTCGGCACGGCTTCAGCCAGTTCCAGCGCATTGGCGCGGCGCTGCGTCAAGGACTCAGCGGTCAGCGGCGGCAGTTGCTGAGCGAGCGCATCGCGCAATTCGGGATCGACAAGCTCGATTGTGCTCATGAGTGGCGGCCCTCCGTTTGTGACAAGCAAAACGATAAGGAAAATAACTGGCGCTGCATCCAGGAACTGACCAGCGAGATACCGTTGCCACTAATATAAACTCGATAGTTGCAATGCGGGAGAGCGCCGGCGCGGTTGTCAAACTCCCGGTCGCGCAGCGTGAGCGTTCAAAAGCCCAAAAAATTGCGTCTCGATCCTCTGGCCGATCCGCGGTCCTTGCCGCGCGCGGCCATCGTAGGTCGCTGAGGTTTGATCTGCGACGGCCGCTTTGAAAGCGAGGGCATCACCGGTAGAGCAAATCACGAAGGGATTAGACGCCCGGGCGGACCGACAATCGGTCGAGCCGAGTCCGGAATGGCAGTCGCCTCCGGGCCACTCCGGGCCAAACGGATACGGGCAAGTGACGACGGCCCTGCGCAGATCGCGGACCCTCGGCCTACGCATACCGACGCAGGCAAAGTGCTGTCTTTCAGCGCGGCGGGGCCAGTCAACTGCCGACGGTGGCGCCTGCCGGGTAGGCAAACGCGCGATTTGCGGTTGCTCAAAACGCCCAAGACAGCAACCGTGGTGTCGACACCGCTAGCAATCTGGTGGATGTCGGATAAGACCGCGTTGGGGGAAGGTCCCATTCAATGGAATTAGGTATCTATCACGAGTTTCCGGTGCTGCCGGGCCGCAGCCAAGCCGAATGCTTTGCCGCCGGGTTCGACATCGTCGACGCCAGCGAGGAATACGGCCTCGACGTGATGTGGCTCGCGGAACTGCATTTCGACAAACGGCGCGCCCTCGCCGCCAGCCCGCTGGTCCTTGGTACCGCGATCGCGGCCCGCACCGAAAGGATCAGGATCGGGACCAGCGTGCAAGTGCTTCCGCTGGCTAATCCGCTTCGCATCGCCGAGGAAGCCGCGACCTTGGATCACGTCTCTAAGGGCCGACTGATCTTCGGCGTCGGGCGCAGCGGCGTCGTGAAGACCTATGAGGCGCTGAACATCGCCTATTCCGAAAGCAAGGACCGCGAGATTGAGTGTCTCGAGATCATCCAGCGCGCCTGGCAGGAAGACAATTTCTCCTACAAGGGCAAGTTTTACGACATCCAAGAGGTCACGGTCGTGCCGCAGCCGGTGCAACAACCAACGCCCGAAATCCGCATCGCGGCGGTGAGCGTCGAAACATTCCCCGCGGCCGGCAAAACGGGCCAAGGCCTGTTCCTGTCGGTGCGGCACGAGGATGTGCGGATGTTCAAGCAGCACATCGACGTCTATCGCAAAGCCTGGACCGACGCCGGACATCCCGGGGAGGCACCCGTCTATCTGCGTTGCCCCGGTTTCGTCGCCAAGACCGATGCGGCGGCCCAGGAAGCCTACGGGCCGACGCTGATGCGGCATTTCCAGAACCAAAGCCGCCTGCTCGCCGACTCCTCTCGTCGGCAAAACAGCCCGCCGGACCACCCGCGCTGGAAAACCTCGCAGCGCCTCACTGAAATCACGCTCGAGGAAACATTGCGCGGTTCGGTGTTTATTGGCTCACCCGATACGGTGGTGGGGAAGTTGAAAGACCTACAACGCGACATAGGGCTGTCGGGCGTGCAGTTGGAAACGAATTGCGCGGGCCTAGCCGATCACGCGGCGGAACGAGAGGCGATCCGGCTACTGGCGCGGGAGGTCAAGTCGGCGTTCCGTTGAACGCGGCTTAAAGCCTCCGCGGCGACGATAATGAATGGCCGGAGTGGGGCACGAAGAGGGGTTCCGGTGGCCGGTGCTGAGCGCCCGCTGTCGGTTCACCTTCGAAGGGGCCGCATCGGTAGCTCGGCGCCGAAACCAGCCGTTCCCCTGTCATGGGTCGAACGAGTTCAAACCGTCAACGTCGACACTAATTCAAACTGGGGTGCGGGTAAGCCCGGACTGCTTCCCCTCGTCGAGACCGGGGCGAGATCGCGGCCGGGGCACCGCCATGATCTATGCCGGCCGCTTCATTCCTACCGCGACCGCTGGTGCGCAGCCGACCGGAGACGAAGCGACGGCGCTCCCGTTCCTCAAGCGCTTCACTTCTCCAATACCGAGCACTGTGAAAATCTGCGACAGATACCCGGAGCATCTGGCCCGTTAAGCCGCGTGCGGGAGGCGGGACCGCCGCGCACGAAGGAGTTTGATTTCGGCCCGCTTCGCCTCGAACTGGTCCGTTTCACGATGCTTAGGCCGTAGCCGTGCCCACTGACCCCGGGGCTCTCGCCAGCCGCTATTTATGCCCGAGGCTAAGCGCCGCCGCCGCGATTAGCCGTCGCATGTCGTCCTCCGTCCCGGCGGTGATACGCAGATAGGGCGCCGTGCGCGGCTTGTTGAAGTGCCGCACCAGCACCGCATGTTCGCGCAACGCCGCTGCGAATTCCGGCCCGCCCCGCGCCGGATGTCTGGCGAAGACGAAATTCGCGCTCGAAGGCAGAACGACAAAGCCAAGCGGGATCAACTCCCGCGTCATCGCTTCGCGTCCTGCGACGACCCTCGCGCAGCTCTCGCGGAAATAGGCGTCGTCGTGAACCGAAGCCGCCGCGCCTGCCTGGGCGAGGCGGCCGAGCGGGTAGGAATTGAAGCTGTTTTTCACGCGGTGGAGCGCCTCGATCAGCTCCACGCCGCCGAGCGCGTAGCCGACGCGCAACCCGGCCAGAGCGCGCGACTTCGACATCGTCTGCACGACCAGCAGGTTCGGATGATCGGCGATGAGTGGAACCGCGCTCTCGCCACCGAAATCGACATAGGCCTCGTCGATCACCACCGGGATATCGGGATGATCTTCGAGCAGTCGGGCGATTTCCGCGCGCGGCAGCGCGACGCCGGTCGGCGCGTTGGGATTGGCGATCACGATCGAGCCCGCCTCGCGCCGATAATCCTCGACCCTGACGCGCATTTCGTCGTCCAGCGGCACAGTTTCGCAGGCGAGGCCGAACAATTGCGCCCACACGGGATAAAAGCTGTAGGTGACGTCCGGAAACAGCAGCGGCTTCGGCTGTTTCAAGAGCGCGACGAAGGTATGCGCGAGCACTTCGTCCGAGCCATTGCCGACGAAGACCTGTTCGGGCTTCATCCCGTGATGGGCGGCGAGCGCCTCGCGCAGCTCCTGCGCCTCAGGATCGGGATAAAGCCGCAGGGTGTCCACCGCGGCGGCTCGCATCGCTTCCAGCGCAAGCGGCGAAGGGCCGAACGGGCTTTCGTTGGTGTTGAGCTTCACCAGATTGGCGATGCGCGGCTGCTCGCCGGGCACGTAGGGCGAAAGCTCGCGCGCGATCCTGCTCCAGAACGCCTTCATTTTAGGAGCATAGGCAAGTTATGAATTATTGGATATTCATCCATTTCAGTACGAGTATTTATGCATCCCTGTTTCGCGATGGGCCCTCTTCGATCTCCAGGCCGGCAAGGTCGGCGGCGGCAGCTAGTGTAGATCGTTGCCTCAACCCTGGCCAAAGCAGCTATACCACCGGCGCGTCTTGGGCGCTAAATGCTGACCGCACGGCGCGAACCTGACCAGGACAGCAGAGTGGTTGTTTAGTCGCGATCGCCCACAAGCCTCTGTGTCACACGCAGGAAGACCTCTGAGTGACGCCGTCATTGCCACCCTCCCGCGATGCACAAGAGACAGGGCATTAACGGGCGGCGAGGCGGCGCCCCTCGACCAGCCCTGGCGTGCTTCTCACCGGAGCGGTCATGATGATGCGAAAGCCTTGCTCCAGGCGCATCGCCACGTCATCAGCCGTGGCTCCCGTCGCACAGGGGACGCCGAACTCTTTGCAGGCGGCCAGGACGCGCAGCAGATTTTCTTGCACGGCTGGATGGCTGGCTTGGCCCCGCAATCCCATCGACACCGACATGTCCCCGGGGCCTGCCCAGATGGCGCCGATGCCCCTCACCTGACGCAAAATGTCGCGTATGTTCTGCACCCCTTCTGCTTCTTCGATGATGCCCATCAGCAAGATATTGCCGTCAGGGTCCAGGGGCCAGAGGTCGGCGGCGTCGTAGTATTCCTGCGGGGTCAGGCCCCAGTATCGGGAGGCGATGCGATTGCCCCAACCGCGCTCCCCAGCCGGTGCAAAGTCTTGCACCCCCGGCACCTGGGGATACCGTGCCGCCGCGACTGCGGCTTGGGCGTCCTCCACTGTGTTTAGGTGGGGCAACACCAGACCATACACGCCGGTGTCCAGCGCCTGCTTGATCACCCACTGGTTGCGCTCGCGGGCGTTCGGGGAATCCGGACCATCGGCACCACGTCGGGTTGCAGGTTGCCCTTCTCGGCAATCCTTTTGCGGTTCAGCAGCACTTGCAGGGAGGTACGCAGGGTGGTGAAGCCAAAACCCTCGTGTTCCATTTCAATGATGACCGCGTCGTAGTCGGCATCAGCAATGTAGGTCAGGTCATCCAGACCGCCGTTAGGGACCGTGCTGGTGCTGAAAACCGGCTTGCCGTGCTCGAGGAGGTCGATGATCTTGTTGTAGCGCATCTTCTCAGCCATGTTTTTCCCCTTCCAGTTTCCGGCTTGGCTGCTGGCCTCTCCCTCTACCCTTCGCTCTCCCTACTGTAGGCCCCTTGCTGGTGTGATACACACCTCCTATCAATCGCTTCCAACGAGCCTGAGCGGCCCGGTTTTCGGGATGAAATCATTATCCGCCGCCATCGGGTACACGACCCACGGAGGAGGCTAATCCGCTAAGGGCACGATAGCGGTCAGGCGGTCCCCACCGACGCTCCGGCTGGTGTGCCCTTGTCCCGTGAGGTCTTCGAACAGGACGGCGTCTCCAGGGCCGAACCGCCGGGTGGTCCCATCGCCGATCACGACCTCCATCTGGCCTCCGGAGAGGAAAATGGCGTACTGGCGGCGCGGCGCATTGTGCCAATCGCTGAAACGGCCGTTGGGCGAACGCGTGAAGGTGATACTGCTGGCGGCCTGCTCGATTGACCTCTCCATGTCAGGTGGGAGCAGGTCCAGGTCCTCAAAGTGTGACTGACCATCCGTGCCGGTATAACATCTGACAAACGCCATGGGCATTTCCTCCTGGGGTCCCAGTGAAGGCAGCGAAGTCCATAGGGCCTTGCCCCTCGTATTGTCGCGCGGATTGTCCAGGCACACAACGGCCAGCACACCCTCCGGGGGCATGCCCGGGCGCACCGGCGGCGTGGTTTTCCGGCGGCCGCACTGCGCTCATACGGAAAGTACTCTTTATCTGAAACGGAAACGTGCAGCGATCGGCGAATGACGCAAATGGGGGCAGAATGACCAGTTCCCACCGGCCAACCTGAGCGCCGGCTATGGGTTCAGTAAGCAGACCTTGGCCGGAGCGCGCGGCAATGACGAGGTAGCGCCGATTCCGATCGTTCGCGGGGCAGCGATCGAACCGCTGAGGTCGACCCCTAAGGCGACCTTCATGATCGCGGCCGCGGAATGGGGAGCCGGCTCGCAAGCGGACATAACCTAAACTGAGAAGTCGTGCGCCTTGTGGTGATTGCCAGTGGCCGTGATCGGCGCGCTGTCTTCGGCCGCGGCAGCGGTGGCAGAATGATGGCCACGCGGCACCCATCCGATCGCTCCCGCGACCCAGGCGGCATCAGTAATACTCCCGCCGGATTGTTGGCTCCCAGTTCAAGTAGCGCTTTCTCTCAGAACCGGAGTGCCACGCGCGTTGCGCGCCGTGCGAATAATCAGCTTCTCTGCCTCCACGACAAGGAAGAATAACAGACCGCCTAGGAACAGCCATGGCCAAACCGACATCGGAATTGCCGCGGTCTCGAAGAGCTCCTGGAACGGCAGTGCATAGGTGAACAAGAGTTGCAAGAGTACGACGGCGCCAACCCCCATCGCCAGATACTTGTTGCCGAGATGCGCTCTAAGCGACAAGGACGAGTCCGAGCTTGTAGCGGCTGTTGAGCAAATAGAAGATCTGACCAATCACCAGCGCATTCACAGCGACTGTGCGGGCAAGTTCGTCAGACGCGTTCTTCGACTTCATCCAGAAGAATGCCCATAAGGTAAGCGCGAGCAGCACCAGCCCGACAAAGATGACCCGCCATACTCCGAACGCGTCTACAATCGGGCGGTCGACCGCACGAGGGAGCCGCTGCATGACGTCGAGCTCGTGCGGCTCGAACGAGATTACGAGCCCGAGCGCGACCGACGTCACCATATTGACCCAGAGGATCTGCGGTGCGGTGATCGGCGCGGTAAAGCCGACGAAGATCGCCACCATGATCACGAGCGCCTGGGCGACGTTGGTCGGCAGCATGAAGAGCATGGCCTTTTCGATATTGTTGTAGACCGTGCGCCCTTCTTTGACCGCGGCGGTGATCGAGGCGAAGTTGTCGTCGGCCAGCACCATCTCGGCCGCCTCCTTGGTGACCTCGGTGCCCTTGATGCCCATCGCGACCCCAACATCGGCTTTTTTGAGGGCCGGCGCATCGTTCACGCCGTCGCCGGTCATCGCCACAATCTGCTTGTTCGCCTGGATTGCTTTGACGAGGCGGAGTTTATGCTCCGGGCTGGCGCGTGCGAAGACGTCGACGTCATGAACCCGTTCTTGCAGTGTCGCGGTGTCCATCTCCGCGATTTCCGCGCCGGTGATAGCCGTCTTGCCGTCACCGATGCCGAGCATCTTGGCGATCGCGGCCGCGGTGATCTTATGATCGCCGGTGATCATCGTGACGCGGATGCCGCCGGCGTGGCATTCACCCACGGCCGCGATCGCCTCCGTCCGCGGCGGGTCGAGCAACCCGATTAGGCCGAGCAAAATCAGGGTTTTCGGGAGGTCTGCCGGACTGAGGTTTCCGGCATCGACACCCGGATCTTCGAGCCATGCAAAAGCCAGTACGCGCTCACCCTGCGCCGCCAATTGGTCCGAAGCATTCGCAAAATAGTCACGATCAATAGGTGCCGCCGCCGGCTGGACGAACACCGCCTGCCGGTCGCAATGCTCGAGGATGACCTCAGGGGCGCCCTTGACCAGCAAGAACTGCTTGCCAGCAGCACCTTTGTGCAGGGTCGCCATGAACCGGTGTTCCGATTCGAACGGGATTGCATCGATCCGGGGATAGGCGGTTTGCTCGGCTTGCCGTTCGAGACCGAGCTTGTTGCCGAAGGGGTAGAGCGCCCCCTCGGTCGGGTCGCCTTCCACTTTCCAGGCCCCTTCCTCCTGATAAATTTCTGCATCGTTGCAGAGCATCGAGACGCGCCCCATCAGCCCGAGAACCGGGTCCTCGCCTGACGGCGCCCCATCCTTCAGCACCTCGCCTTCGGGTGCGTAGCCCTGGCCGGTGACTTTGTAGGCCGCATTGGCGGTGACGGCGGACACCACCATCATCTCCATCAAGGTTAAGGTTCCGGTCTTGTCGGAGCAAATCCGTGAGACCGATCCCAAGGTTTCGACCGCCGGCAGCCGACGGATAATGGCGTTGCGCTGGGCCATACGCTGCACCCCGATAGCCAAGGTGACGGTGATCAGCGCCGGCAGGCCTTCGGGGATAACCGACACGGCGATGCTGACGACCGCCTGAAAGATGGCGACGAAATCCATACCGCGAACCCAGCGGCCGTAAGCGAATACGATCACTGCGACCACGGCGATCACTGCAGTGATCGCGTATCCGAATTTCTTGATCTGGCGCAGCAGCGGCGTGTCGAGCGCGCTCACCGCACCCATCAGCTGGTTGATGCGCCCCAGTTCGGTGTCGCTCCCGGTGGAGACGACCACCCCTGTCCCGCGCCCGGACGACACCAAGGTGCCCGAGAAGGCCATGCCTTCGCGATCTCCCACTGTCGCCTTCTCCGGAACGGCGTCGGTCGTCTTGTCGATCGGCACCGACTCGCCGGTCAGCGCCGCCTCTTCAGTCCGTAGGTTCTTGACGTCGACGAGGCGCAGGTCGGCGGGGATGCGGTCGCCCGATTCAAGCAGCACCACATCACCCGGCACGAGCTCCTCGGCCGGGATCAGGCGGGTCTCGCGGCTGCGGATGGTCCTCGCCTCTGCCGAAAGCATATTGCGGATCGAATCCAGCGCCTTCTCGGCCTTGCCCTCCTGCAGAAACCCCAGCAAGGCGTTGATAATCACGACTCCCAGGATGACTGCAGCGTCGAGCCACAGGCCGACCATCAGCTTTACAAAGCCGGCACCGAGCAGGACGTAGACCAGGACGTTGTTGAGCTGGGCCAAGAACCGCATCAACGGGCCCCGCTGCTTTCCCTCCGGCAGGCGGTTGGGACCGTATTGGGTGAGCCGCCGGGACGCCTCGCTCGCGTCCAGTCCCGTAGTCGGATCGGTATCCAGCCGGCCGATTACTTGATCTGCCCCAAGGGCGTGCCAAGTGATGGCTTTGGCGCCTAAGTTGGCGCGCACAGCCTCAGACATAACGCGTCCTCCCTTGCTTTCCCCCCGCTCTCACCAGCTCTCCGCGACAAACTGCATGCCCTTTAGCGACGCCAGATCGTCGTAAGCGTCCTTGATCGAACGCTCGGGGAGCTTCGCCTTCGTCTGCGGCACATTTTCGTAGGGAATGAGGCTAAGCAGGTGACGAATGCAATTGAGGCGCGCTCGCCGCTTGTCGTCAGAGCGGACAATATACCACGGCGCAAACTTCGTGTTGGTAGCCTCGAACATGATGTCGCGCGCCCGCGAATACTCGAACCATTTGGTTCGTGAGCACAAATCCGTCGGACTCAGCTTCCACTGGCGCAGCGGATCATTGATGCGCGCCTCGAAACGGCGCTGTTGCTCTTCGTCACCGACCTCCAGCCAATATTTGATCAGCTGTATGCCGCCATCCACGATGAACAACTCGAACTCGGGACAGACCTGCAGGAAGCGGCGGTGCTGCTCCTCGGTGCAGAAGCCCATCACGTGCTCGACGCCGGCGCGATTGTACCAGCTGCGGTCGAAGATCACGATCTCGCCCATCGTTGGGAGATGCGCGACGTACCGCTGCAGATACAGCTGACCCTTTTCTCGATCGGACGGCACCGGCAGCGCCACGACGCGGAACACACGCGGGCTGACCCGCTCGGTGATGGCCTTGATCGTCCCGCCTTTGCCGGCGGCGTCGCGGCCTTCGAAGACTACGACCACGCGCAGACCCTGGTGCTTGACCCAGTCCTGCAACGCGCAAAGCTCTACTTGGAGCTTGCGCAGCTCCTTCTCGTATTCCTTGCGCTTCACCGATCGTCCTCCCTCACGAGACTTTGGTTGGCGTAGGCGTGCGTCTGCAGTCGGAGGCAATCCTCAACGATCCCGCCAGACGCCATGCGTGATATAACGCGCCGTCGGCCCAGGCGAGCAATTCGAGGCCGTGCCGGGCCGTCTCCGCAGGGGTACGTTGCAGTGCGACGTCTTGCAAGATTTTGTTGCGGCCCTTCTCGCGTTGGTCGGCAAGCCGTTTTGAAGCGTTTTCCATTGCCTCGAAGATGGCCGGATCGCTCGTCGCCTCGGCATCCTTGGTGGCGTCGAGCCAGGTAGCGAGCGCTCGTACGCCTTCCTCAAAGCCAGTCGGGCGCTGCCACTCGCTCATCTCCGGCGGGATCCGTGTGAGGTCGTCATGCAGCTGGCTCAGGTGATCGAGCGCATGACAAAGCCGGACGAGACGCGGCTCGAAACTGGCTAGATCGAGTGTTTCGAGCGACAGCGACTCCAGGAATTGCTCGACCTGTCGAGATGCTTCGATCGGCGGATCGTAATCGACGGACTGGCCGGCGAGCCGGCGGCGGACAGCGTCGTTTGCGCCGCGCGCAACCTCCAAGATCGCCCGCCACGCGGCCTCGAGCGCGATGGCCCCTCCCGCGTCGGCCAAGACCGGATCGAGGCGGGCGACGGCCGTTTCGGCGCCGTCTCCGGAGACCCGCTCGACGAACCGCGAGAAGCTATCAAGCCACGGGTAGAACGCGAGGATCCCGACGAATTTGAAAATGCTGCTGAATGCCGCCAACGCCAGTACGCCATTGGGATCATCGAGTTGAGCACCAACCCAGTGAGCGGCGACGGCGAGCGGTCCGAGCAACAGGATCCCAACGATCCCGACGGTAACATTATAGATGATGTGCGCCAGTGCTGCGCGCCGCACTGCCAATCCCGCGCCGATTGCCACCATCGCGCTCGTCGCCGCGGTCCCGACGCTCTGTCCGACGATCATCGCGCACGCTTGGTCAAACGTCAGCGAGCCGGCATTCAGTGCGACAAGCGTCGCCGCCGCGGCAGCACTCGAGCTCTGCATGACGATCGACATCAGGATCCCGATCCCGGCAAGGATCCATTGCCAACCAAAACCGCTACCGCCAACGGTATCGAGGTTCCACGAAATGCCTTCCATCCCCGTCTGCAGGTACTCGATGCCGACAAAGAGCAGACCGAAGCCTGCCAGGATGGCTCCGGCCGAGCGTGTTTTGCCTTTGGCAATGAGCCAGAGAAAGGCACCGATCCCCACCATCGGTAGGGCAAAGGTAGCAATCCGCAGACGAAATCCGAAGATCGCGACCAGCCATGGCGTTGAGGTCGTGCCGAACGTCGCGCCGATAATGACCCCGACTGCCTGCGAGAAAGTGACTAATCCGGCGCTGACAAATCCGATGACAGTCAGCGTTGTCGCGGTCGAGGATTGAATTGCTACCGTGAAGAGCGCACCAGAGACGACCGCGCTCAATCGACCGCCAACCATCGCCTGAAGCACGCGGCGCAGCGAATCGCCGGCAAGACCCTTGAGGCCTTCGGTGAGGTGGTGGATCCCGAGCAAGAACAAGCCGAGGCCACCCACAATCGTCACTGCGGCAGAGGCGTTCATCGACCCCCTTTAAGCATGACGACGGATTGCTGCTCGATCCGCTCGCCGTATTCACTGTGCGCGCAGCAAACTCGCCGCCGCGGTGATTGCCTATCCCGTCTGGCCGCGGTCCCAGCATCACCAGCCTTTTAGTCTATCCCTTGTGCGGCAGAGTGCAGCCCTTTCATTCGACTGGTCGGTAAGTTGGCCCTGATCGGTCACAGGCCGCTTTCAAAGCTTGGGTATCTCAAGTCGGGCAAATCGGGAACCACCGCTCGCCTCCCTCTTGCGCGTTCTCCGATCGCACCGGCAAGGTCTCTTTTGGGGCATTTTGACCAATTCCTACCGACGAGCCTGAGCGTCGGCTATCGGATCGGTCAGAGGACCTTCGCGGCACCGTCCCCATCGGCTGCAGAG
>CAVYZU010000008.1:0-37987 GCA_963772965.1 uncultured Alphaproteobacteria bacterium | reverse complement strand
GCTTTCCGGCGCCACGATGCCGCTGCCCCAATGACGAGAACAGCGAATTGATGAACGAACACGCATTGCCGTCGCGATCGACCGCGCAGAGGTAGACCGTGTCCGGGTGCAACGTGCCGCCGTGCCAGCTGATTGCCCGGCAACACGCCGGTCGAGGCGGATTGATCGGCGCGCTCGCTCGGCCCACTCGTCCGACAAGAAGCCGGCGACATCGACATCTGCCTGCGCCGGGTCGGCGAAGAACTCGTCGCGCACGCGATAGGCCGCTTTGGTCGCCTCGGCGAGCAAGATGCAGCCGGTCGGCTTCGCTCGAACTGAATCGTCGCCGAGCGCGAAGCCCTTCGAGCTGGCGCAGGATCATCAGCGCGGCCAGACCCTGCCCGTTCGGCGGGCACTCGTAGACCTCGATAGCCGCGATAAGCAGCATGGATCGGCTCGACCCATTCGGCGCGCTGGGTGTCGAAATCCTCGGCCTCGTGCAATCCGCCGAGCGCTTTGAGCCGCTCCGAGGTGTCGCGCATGACCGGCCCTTCATAGAACCCGGCGCGGCCCTCGCGGCCGATGCGGCGCAAGGTAGCGGCGAGCGGTGGGTTGCGCATCTTGTCGCCGGCAACCGGCGGTTTGCCGCCCGGCAGAAACAGCGCCGCGGTGACCGGATCGCGCAGTTTCGCCTGGTTGCGATACCAGTCATAGGCGACGCGCTGGTTCACGACATAACCGTCTTCTGCGGCCCGCGCCGCCGGCTCCAGCAATTCCGCAAGCGGCCGCGAGCCGTATTCGCGGTTGATCGCGCACCACGCATCGACCGCGCCGGGGATTGTCACGGCATGCGGGGTCTGCACCTCGATGTCACGGATACCGTGTTCGACATACCATTCGACCGTCGCCTTGCCCGGCGCGCGCCCCGAGCCGTTTAGTGCGACTGGGAACGCTTCCGCCCCGCGAATACAGCATAAAGCAATCGCCGCCGATCCCGGTGCTTTGTGGCTCGACGACGCACTGCATCGCCACCGCCGCGATCGCGGCGTCGGCAGCATTGCCTCCGCCCCCGCAACACGTCGAGCGCGGCAACCGTCGCCATTGGCTGCGAGGTCGCCGCCATCCCGTGGGCCGCCATCGCCGCCGACCGGCCCGGGATGTTGAAGTCACGCATACTGCTTTCCTCGTGTTGCGGCTCGGGCCCCTACCGGCACCCGGCCTGGCCGCTGGGCGTGTTACTTGCCCGGCACTAATGCACCGTCCTAACTTGCCGGTCAATTCGCTGGCACGGGAACAAGAGCGATCATGGATGGAAGTTTTGAGACTTTGCGATTTCCGGCTGCAGCGCCACCGGGTCGGGGCGAGACCCTGCCGGTCGCCCGGGGGTGTGGTGGCTGCGGATGCCGCTGCCCTTTGCGCTCGACCATATCAATCTGTGGCTGCTCGAAGACGGACCGGGTTGGACCATCGTCGACGCTGGCTATGCGATGCCGGAAACTCAGGCCGCCTGGGAGCAGATCTTTGCGCAGCATTTCGACGATCGCCCGGTTACGCGGATTATCGTCACCCATTTTCACCCCGACCATATCGGCCTCGCCGGATGGCTGACCGAGCGCTGGCGCGCGCCGCTGTGGATCACCGAAAAGGAATGCCTCTATGCCCGCGTGATGAGCCGCGGCAGCGACGATTTCGGCCCGCTGCGCCGCGACTTCGCTCGCCGCGCCGGGCTCGATGCCGCGTCGAGTGAATCATTTGGAGACCGCGAAAAGAGCTACCGCCGCGGCGTACCGACCGTGCCGCCGGCGTTTCGCCGTATCGCCGATGGCATGTCGATCGAGATTGGCGATCGCGAGTGGCGGGTCATCGTCGGCGAGGGGCATGCCCCGGAGCTCGCGATGCTTTATTGCGCCGAGTCGGGCGTGCTGATTTCCAGCGACCAGGTATTGCCCAGGATCTCGCCAAATGTCAGCGTCCAGGCGCACGAGCCGGCCGGCGACCCGTTAGCGCAATATCTCGCGTCGCTCGCCAAGCTGCGTGCGGGCGTGCCGTCCGAAACGCTAGTGTTGCCGTCGCATAATTTGCCGTTTTTTGGATTGCATACGCGTATCGACGAGCTCGCGACGCATCATCAGGCGCGCTGCGAGGAGCTGGTCGCCGCCCTCGACCGGCCCCGCAGCGCGGTCGATTTGCTGCCGGTGCTGTTTCGCCGGCCGCTGGATCAGCATCAGGTGGCGTTCGCGCTTGGCGAGGCGCTGGCGCATCTGCATTATCTCGAAGGTCGGGGCGCGCTCGACCGCGTGCCGGGGGCGGACGGCGTCGATCGTTTCATCAAACTCCACGAGACGGGTATAAAAAAACGGGGCGGACGATCGGTTTAGGGAGGAACGGGTAATGAACCGTAGATTTGCGGATGGCGCCGCTGGTTGTCGGTGGCTGCAGTCTGCATCGTATGCTCGCTGGCCCCGGTTGCGGCGCGGGCGGCGGAGCCGATCACGATCGGCTTTGGCATGGCGCTGACCGGCGGGATCGCTGCTGCCGGGAAGTCGGCGCTGCTTGCGATGCAGATCTGGCAGGACACGATCAACGCCAAGGGCGGGCTGCTCGGCCGTCCGGTCAAGCTCGTCTACTACGACGATCAAAGCAACCCGGCGACCGTGCCGGGGATCTACACCAAATTGCTCGATGTCGACAAAGTCGACCTGATCGTCTCGGGTTACGGCACCAACTTGATCGCACCGGCGATGCCGATTGCGATTTCGCATAACCGGCTGTTCCTCGGATTGTTTGGGCTAGCGGTTAACAGCGAGTTCCATTACCCGAAATACTTCTCGATGCTGCCGGCCGGCCCCGATCCCAAGCACGCCTTCTCGGAACCGTTCTTTAAGGTGGCGTTGGCCGCCGACCCGAAACCGAAGACACTGGCCCTGCTCGCCGAAGACGCCGAGTTTCCAAAGAACGCGTCGGAGGGGGTGCGCGATCTGGCCAAGCAGAACGGGATCCAGATCGTCTACGACAAGACGTATCCGCCGGGCACTCCCGATTTCACCCCGATCGTCCATGCTATTCAGGCCACCAACCCGGACATGGTCTTTGTCGCTTCCTACCCGCCGGGATCGGTCGGCATGCTGCGCGCCGCGACCGAATCCGGGCTCAAGACCCGGTTTTTTGGCGGCGGCATGGTCGGACTGCAATACACCTCGGTAAAGGAGCAGTTCGGACCCAAACTCAACGGTGTCGTCGATTATGACTGGTGGATACCCGCGCCGACGATGCAGTTCCCGGGCATTCTTGATTTCCTCAAGCAATATCAAGCCAAAGCGCCGGTCGCCAAGGTCGATCCCCTCGGCTGGTATTTGCCGCCCTTTGCTTATGCCAATCTGCAAGTACTTGGAGATGCGGTCGAAGCGACAAAGAGCCTCGACCAAGACAAACTCGCCGATTACATCCACAGCCATCCGTTCAAGACGATCGTCGGCGACATCACTTTCGGCCAGGACGGCGAATGGTCGAAGCCCCGCGTGCTCGAAATCCAATGGCAAGGGATCAAGAGCAACAGCCTCGATCAATTCAAGGACACAAAGATCGAACCGATCCTGGAACCGCCCGAATACAAGACGGGGACGGTAATCGCTCCGTACAATGGCGGTGCCGGCGAATAGGAGAGCGCAAATGGCTAAGATCAATCATATCGCCCTGAAGGTGGCCGACCTCGACAAGGCAACTCATTTTTACGAGACCGTGTTTGGTTTTCGGCAAGTCGGCACCGGGCGCTCGCGCGGCCACATCTCACGTCATTTGACCGATGGCTATGTCGATCTGGCGCTGATGGTTTATGACAGCGAAGACGACGAAGAAGCAAAGCTGGTCGGCGCCGGTCAGGCGATCCACCATTTCGGCATCGCAGTCGAGGACCGCGAGGACATCCTCAACAAGATCGAAGCGGCCGGCGGCGTGATCCTGTCCAAACGCGATGCCGGCACCGTCAAATTCCGCTCGCCCGACGGGGCGATCGCCGAAATCGCCAACCCCGAGCGCTATCACAAGCTCGCGAAAGAGCGCCGCGGCGAATAAGGGTCGCGGGCACAGCCAAGGAAAGCACTCGGGCTGACCGCTTAGCTTTACTCACTTGCTGTTCTTGGCGGCGGCGTGCTCGGCTTTTGACATCGTCAGCCTTTCGGGGTGGACGATGGTCTTATTCGCGGCGGCACGGGCGGCGCCCAGATTGGGAAACTCGGTTTCGCCGCCCTCGCGCTGCAAGACATAGGTCGCGGACATCGCCTTCCCGCTTTTCTGGTCGGCGACCGTGCGCTTGACGATCGTCCAATGGACGCGGCGGCTACCGCTGTCCTCGGCTTCGTCGGGCACATCCTCAAAGCCGCGGTCAACCATCAACTCGAGCGTGTAGAGCTTCTGTTCGATCCGCCGCGGCGCCTGGTCACGTCCTCGGTCGCGCTGTCCATCGCGTCCGCCCGGTCCGCGGCTGCGCCCACCGCGGTCGTCGCCGTCGCGACGCCTCCCGCCAGCCTCACCGGCGCGCGTTTCGCGGCCGGGTCCGCCGCCGTGTGGTGCTTCTCCGGCGCGCTGCGTTTGCGGATCGTACGCCCTGCCCTCGCCGGGGGGCCGGCCGCGGGGTCCGCCGTGTCGGGGCTGCCGCTCGGCGTACCGCGGCGCGCCTTCGACTGATTGTCCCTCGCCGGCGGGCGCGGCTTCGCCGGTTCGCGGCGGCGGATGCCGATGGCGCCGGCGACGAGGAAACTCGCCCTCGGCGCGCGGCGCGCCGGCGGCGGCTCCCCCGACGGTGTCGCCCGGTTGGGTCTCCACCGCCCCTGGTGGGGTCGCAACCAAACCCGTTTGCAGGCCGGGCGGGCGAGGAAGCTGGCGACGGCCGCGCACCGGCCGCCGCAGATAAAAGGGTCGCTGCGAAGCCGCTTCCGCACCGGCACCGCCGTCTGAACCGAGCTGTTCCGGCGCTGCAATCCCGCCATCGCCGTCCGCTCCTGCCGAGGCATCGACCGGCGGCAATGCCGAGCCCAGTGTGCCTGGCGCCTGAGTTGCTCCGACAGCTCCGGGGGGCGGGCGGCGCCGTCGACGCCTGCGGCGAGGCGGCCGATCGCCAGGCATACCTTGACGTGGCGCTCCTTCACGTGGCGCTGCCCCCGGCGCTGACGTACTGCCTTCCGCAGCCGCATCAGCGTTGAAAACCGGTGCCAGATCGCCGCTGGCTGCATAGCCGCTCGCCGCGTCCTCGCCGGGCGGATCGGTAACCGGGGCGGTGCTATTTGCTGTCGCGTCCCGCGCTGGCGCATCTGCGGCGGCAGAGGGCTGGAATGTGGGGACCTCGCGTGGCGGGCGGCGTCGGCCGCGCCGCCGCCGACGATGAGTCTCGCCGCCCAGCGCACCTTCGCCCGACATGCTCTCGCCCGTTCCGTTTGCAGGTGATGCCGGACCGGCGGCAGAGTGCTCGGCGCCAGAATGTTCGCCGCCCGGTGCGGCGTCGGCGGATGAGGCGGTCGATGGCGTTGCGGGGTGATCCGCGCTGACCCGGTCATCATGCGGGTGGTCGGCGGCCGGCGGTATCTGGGACGTTTCCTCGGCAGGCATTTTGGCGCTCGTGAGCGTGACATCAGCTGCCATAGTATCGGCCGATGTTCGATCGGGAGAAAGAGTGGTGATGTCGAACGTGATCGGCGGGGCGATGCTGCCTCATGCCCCGCAATTCTTCACATTGCCGGAGACCGAAGACCGCGGCACGGTCGAGCGCGTCAAAGCGGCGGCAGCCGCGATTGGCGCCAAGCTCAAGGCACTGAAACCCGATCTGTGGATCATCTTTGCCAACGACCATGCAGAGCAGTTTTTCCACACTGCGGCGCCGCCCTTCACGATCCATGTCGGAGACGAGGCAACGGGCTCTTTTGCCGGGCGGCGGTTTCACTGGCGAGTGCCGGGCGAGATCGGCTTTGAGATCGTGCGCCAGATGTACACCCAAGGTTTCGACCCCGCCTTCACCAGCGTCGCCAAGATCGACTACGCGCTCGGCATCCCGCTGACGCATCTCGACGTCGTCGATGCGGTGTTGCCGATCTACGTCAACGCGTATCTGCCGCCGCAGCCCTCGATGGAGCGGTGCTATGCGTTTGGCCAGGCGTTGGCACGGATCGTCACAGGGATGGGCCTGAAAACCGCGGTATTGGCGAGCGGCGGCATGTCGCATTACCCCGGCACCGACCGCTATGCCGAGCCCGACCTCGCCTGGGACAAACAGGCGTTGGAAAGGCTCGCCGCGGGCAACCTCAAATCGCTAATCGGCTACGACGCGGCCGAGCTCGACGCATCAGGCAATATCGAATTGCGCTGTTGGGCGTGTGCCGCAGGCATGCTCGGCGAGCGTAAGCCCGATCTTGTCTCGTTCGAGCCGAGCTGGCATCACAATTACGCCTCCCTCGGCTGGTCGAGCCCACCTGAGACCGCACCCGCACCGCATTACCCGTCGATCAAGCCCGAATTGGTCGAATTGACCGTGGCGTTGCAAGAACTCGCGCATGACGAAGCGAGCCGCGCCGCTTTTCTCACCGATGCCGAGGCCTATGCCGACCGCTTCCAGCTGACCGAGGCGCAGCGTGCCGCCTTGACTGCCCTAGACACTCGGGCGATCGTCGCAATGGGCGCCCACCCGCTGGTCCCGTTCCTCGCCAACATGCAGGTCGAGCGCCAACGCCGCGGCTCGTAGATCTCTGTCGAACGGGTTCCCGTCATTGCGAGGAGCCTCGCGCGACGAAGCAATCCCAGTCAGAGCCACCGCTCGCTGCGGGCAGCGATGCAACGCATACTCTCCGAATGGGTCAGCTTCGGCGCTGGTAGGTTAGCGGTCACCGAACAGGAAGGCGAGCAGCACCAAGCGACGGCCAGTGGTCACGTGAAGCGCCTCGTGCAACAGCGATGAGGAAAATACAAAGGCGGTGCCATTGCCCGGACGGTACCGCTGATCACCGAATTCGGGGAACCGCAACTCGCCGCCGTTAAATTCATCGACATTCAAATTCATCGACATAGCGAACCGGCGATGAGGGGTTGGCTCAACATTGTCGCGGTGGCCGTGCAACTTACCGCCACGCTCCCCTTGATAGCAGCCGATGCGCATCCTTTCCCAGGCAGTAATACTGTAATGAAATGCTTTAGCGATTTCCGGGAACAGCCGAGTTTCTAAGCGAGAGCGGATAAACTCCTTGCTATCTTCCTCGACGATCCAATGATCGATCCGGTCGCGCCGCCCGTGTTCGGGGATACGCATCTTGTAGTCTTTGCCAATATAGTCGATACCAGGACCCGGCGGCATGAAGACGTTGCCCCGTGTTTCGTAGACGCCAACGAGACGCTGACATTCCGTCGGCGTCAGCACCTCCGGCACCATCAGCACTGGCGGATGCAGGCCCATTAGCATGGGTTTGCGCTCATCCGCCATGCGCTCCACAGCAGCAAGAGCTTGGGCTATATGGGCCGCTGGCGGTGATCTGATTATAGCGGCGACGTGATGGTTCGGTCGCAACACCACCGTTGTCGCGTGATCGCCAACGTCGATGGTGAAGCCACGAAAGACCTCGCCCGAGGCGTCGCATACCACCGGGAAAGGGACGTTTTGGGCTGCCAAGTCGGCTCGCTGAAGGGTGATCGCGAAGATCCGCGCTCCGGCCGCCTTCATCACTTGGAACCGGGAGAAATAGCCCGCCAACGTCTCGACCACGGATGGCGTGGATTTGGGACAAAAGACGATTACGATCGGATTGCCGGCGATCGCATCGCCACGGAGATTAAAGACTGAACCGTCTAAGCCACGGAGCACGCAATCAGGCGCGATATCGCCGACGCTCAGCGTGGGGAAAATCGATGCCTGATCCGGGTGCGATGCGAGCGTTGCCATTGTCGAACGATCACAGGATGGGGGCCGGCGTCTTCCTTATACTGAGACCGATACCACACCTCCAACAAGCGTCTAGCGACAACCGAGGACGATGCCTTTATTCAGCGGAGCGGGGTACGCGCCAGGGAGCGCGCACCCCTTCTTGTCACGTCATTGACAGACGAAGTTTGCCGCGACGTTCGTGTTGCCGCTTCCGGTGTAGGTCGCATGCTGCGGGTAGGGGCAGAGCGGCCGAGTTATCGTGGCACTGGGGGCGTTGGTGGCAATGACCTGGGCCGGCGCTATGCCTTGTTCGACCCAGGTTTCCAGCGCTGTAAACAAATCGCTCGACGCCGGGCCCGAGCCGCTGTTTGAGGTTACGTTCCCGAAGGAGTTGAGCCCGGGACCGCCGCTGCAGTGCCCCATCCCGGGCGCCATAAACAGGCGATAGTAGCTCTGGGTCGCTGCCAGGGGATTTGTCGCACCATTTTGCTGCTCGAACGCCACGACGCTATTGAAATGGTTGACCGAGTTCAGCGACGCGACCAGCGGATCGGCCCAGCCATGATATTGAACGAGCTTGCCGCCGTGACCCTTAAACGCAGTCAGGTCGGGGTCGTTCGCGTTCAATGCTGATCCGACCGTTTGCTCGGCGCTGCTCGGACTGGGCGGCATGATCGCAAAGGCGGCGAGTGCACCGGGACTGGTGTTGACGTTGAAGTCGAGCAGCGAGTTGTAGGTTGCCGGAGTATTCTGCTGAAAGTAGGTGAAAGCTCCGTTCCCGAACAAGAATTGGCTGGTGGGGGGTGCGGCCACTAAGGTTGCCACGGTGATATTGCCTGGCCACTCCTGAGTTTCGTTGCCCCACTCGTACCCGGGCGCGACCGACACTCCTCCACTGGTTACTGGTCCATTATACACGGCGCTCATGGCCGCGATCTGCGCTGATGTTAGGTATGAAGCAAACAACGTCTGGGGATTGAAGCTACACTGTGTTGGATCGCCCAGAAAGTTGTCCGTCGGAACAGTTTTTGTGGAAGCGCAAGCAGTTTGCACAGCAGTAGTGAGATTTGCGAGGGCGGAATTGGGCACGAAACCGGCTGTGTTGTTTGGATTGGCGATTTGTTGTTCGTCCCACAGGAACCCGGAAAGCAGCGGAGTGTTGTTGCTGGCGGCTGCTCCCCCCATGATACCGTCGAAGTCGTCGGGATAGCGCTGCGCCTCCATAAACGCCTCCTGACCGCCCTTCGAACAGCCATTGAAATAGTTGTGCGCCGGCGGGCTGCCATAAAAAGCAGAAACGATCAATTCCGCGTTGAGGTCGGTACGATGAACCGCGCGGTAGCCGTAATCATTGATCCTTTGCGGGTGCCCCAGCGGAAAGGAACCCGCAGCCGCCCCCGCTGGCAGGTTGCTGCCGTCATCGGTCGAAGCCGCCGCGTTGTTGATCGCGACCGCCCCCTTCAGCGGAGTGTACTCGATCGAGCCGGCGAAGCCACCATTGCCGACCTGCTCGTATCGCCCCGTCCAATTCGCGGTCGGCAGCCAGACCTCGAAATTGATGTTCGAATCACCCGCCGGGTTGGTGCTCGGGTCGATGTTGCCGACCACCCGGCACAGCGAGACCGCAGCGGTGGTGGTGCTGCCATTGAGCACGCCGCCCGAATATTCCGGAATGGCTGTGCCAGCCGGATAGACCGCGGCAGCCGTGATCGTCGTGTCCGGCAGTGACAGTCCTGTGAGGCTGCCGCAGGCGGCCGGAGCCGCGGCAAAACTGGCGCATTGGCCTTGCAGGTGACCGTTAACCCACTCGCCGCCCAGAGCGTCGGTCGGCGCCGGAGCGTTGTTCAGGCACTGAAGATTGCCGCCGACCACGTTGAGACTGACATCGCCGGCCGTGACCGAGCTGTTGTTATTCAGGATCTGGGCATTGCCGGCTACTTCGCCTAGGGTGGCCTCACACGGTCCCTGATTGTTCTGGCACACGAAGTTGCCGCGGATCTTAATGCCAGGGCCGGCAAAGCCGCTTGCGCCGCTGCACCCTTGGATCACAACATTTTTGCCTACCGTCACCGAGCCTTCGAGAAGCGTGGAGGCGCAACTATTGGCAGTGATGGTGCCCGCGATCTGCGACCACTCTTCCTGGCCGTTGACCAGGAGCGTCGCATTCTGAGAAACTTGGACGTTCCCGCTGACATTTGCCTGATAGAGCGTGCACGAACCGCCAACCGGCACAACAAGGTTGCCGGCGATGGTCCCGGTCATCGACCCGTTGCACACCGTGTCGGCCCACACCGTAGTGCCGCCGACTACAAGGGCCGCCAGCGAAACCGTCGAAAGCAGCCCCAACTTGAAGCAATTACTCATGGCGCTTCCTCCTCTGTAGAAATTTTTATCGGTCTGGATTAGGGCGGGTTGGCCCGCTTCAGCCGGCGCGTTCGTGCTGTGTTAACGTTAAGGCATAAATGGAACATAGCGCAAGATTTATCGCGCCGGCGGCCCAAGAGCGCGATACGCGAAACCACAGTGATCGCAAGGTCGGGGCCGCCGGCGGCGATCGAGTTCGCGCATTGCAAATAGCTGCTGTGCCTTCGTCGTTTCGTTGGCTCTTTGACAGAAAACTACTACTCCAGCCAAGGCGTGGGGGAGCATCGAGGCCGCGGTCTGGGCGACGCGACCAGCGCAGTATTTTGTAAAAGGAGCAACGAGCCCTATGAGCCGAGGCCGCCGAGAGCGGCGCCTGCAAGAAGCGTCCAGATTGGGTTGAGTTGGGTCGCGAGCATGATCGCAGCCGCGGCAATCGTCAGGATAGCGGTCCGCCATCCGGTGTCCGCCGCGCGCGCCATCACGACGCCGCTGGCGACGACGATCCCCATCGTAACCGGCACCAGGCCAAGGCGCACGATCCGTTGCCATGGCGCGGCACGGAACCGGTCCCATAGCCGATAGCCGGTGAAGTATATGGCGCAAGGCGGGCCGAAGGTCGCAAACGCGCTCGCCAGGGCGCCTGGAAATCCCCACACCTTCCACCCGACAAAACTCATCATCAGGATCATGTTCGGGCCGGGGATCGATTGGGCTATGGCAAAGAAATCGGCGAATTCCCGATCGGTCAACCAGTGATGGGTGGCGACGACGAAGTTGCGGACATCGGGGAGGACGGTCGGGAAGCCGCCAAAGCTGATCGACGATACCAGCGCCAGATGCGCGGTCAGCTCGATCGGGGCGGAAGGGCTGCTCATCTTGCCCGCGCGTTTTCGATGTAGGCGACGGCAATACTGAGCGGCACCAGGCTGAACAGAACGATCAGAAGCGGCAATCGACCGAAGATGATGAGCCCGAACGCCAGCGCCGCAAAAACCAGGGCTGCCGGGCGGCGGCGATGCGGCAGCAGCAGCCTGATACCGGTTGCGATCAGAAGCCCGGCGGCCACCGCGGCTATCCCGCCAAGGATGTTTCTGAGAACCGTCAGGTGGGCGAACTTAAGGTATAGAAGGCCGAGCGAGAGACCGACTGCCCACGGGATCACCAGGAAGCCCGCAAGCGCCGCGATTGTTCCGATCCCACCGCGCAGCTTTGCCCCGACGCAAACCGCAATGCCGACAATGTTCGGGCCGGGCATGAACTGACAAAGGCTGACGATATCGGCAAATTCCGCATCTGTTATCCAGCGACGGGTTTCGACGGCGATGCGGCGCGCCCAGACAATGCCGCCGCCGCCCCCGACACCGCACAGCGAGACGATAAGGAACGCAGTGAAAAGCGCCGCGAGAGAAACCGGCGGCGCGGCCTCCTGCTGTCGCGCCACTTCAGTCATTTGCGCCCGTTGCGACGACAGCGTCTAATCCCTCCCAGCAAAGCGATATCGCCGCGGGGCCATCGCCGGCCACTCCGCCGCCCCGGCGGGTATGCTGCGTCCGAGGCGGCAGGCCAATATGCGGTTACGGCGGGGCTCAGCCCACCCGCACGTATTTGTCGACGCCGCGGTCCTGAGTTAGCCCGGCGTAGATGTCCCCGTGGGAGTTGACGCCGATACCGTGGACATGGCGGCTCTCCATGCGCGCGAGCACATTGCCTTGTCGATCGCGCACGCAGACATAGGCGGGGTTGCCGCCGTCTTCCTGCTCGGCGATGTAGAAATTGCCGTCCTTGCCGCGACTGATGTCGTTCGGGCCGCCCATCCCGGTCCACTGGCCGAGATAATCGCCATCGGGCGTGAAGATCTGGATGCGCTTGTTCGACCGGTCGGCGACGTAGAGCTTGCCGTCATCGTCAACCGCGATGCTATGCGGTAGGTGGAACTGGCCCTCGCCCTGACCCGGCGTGCCCCACGATTTGACGAGCCGGCCGTCTGACGTGAAGCGGTGGACGCGGGCATTGCGGTAGCCATCGGTCACGTAAATGTCGCCATTGGGATGGGGCAACATCTCGGTTGGGTGATTGAACGGCCCCGCCGCACGCTCGACGAGCCAATTGGCGACATTACCAGTATCTGAATGGACCCCGCGCTTACCGAGTTCCATCAGGGGCTTGCCGTTCAAAGTGAACGACTTCGCGACCGAGTCCGAGCGATCGGTCGTGTAGACGGTGTCGCCGACGATCTTCAGACCATGCGGATCGGTGACCTCGCCGCTGCCCCAGGCGCCGAGATATTTGCCCTCGCGGTCGAACACCACGACCGGCGGATCTTTGCGCTGGAACACGTAGATGCGGTCTTGCGCGTCGGCCGCCACTCGGCTGACCAGCCCGAAGGTTTCTCCGGCGGGCAGTTTGAAGAAATCATGGATTAGTTCGTAGGTGTATTCGCCAGAGCCCATCTGTGCCATTGCCGTATTCCTCCCGGAGATTGAGTGCGAAAATCTGATGCCGCTAGCCGCAGCGTCATGCTTCCCCAGAATAGGGTTTTCTTGCCGACACCGATATCGCGCTTGCGCATGTCGTCCAAATTTCCGTTCGCGGAGTTATTCCGGATACGGCGGTATGTACCGCTGGGCACCGAGATTGCTTCGCTGCGCTCGCAATGACAGCGCAATGATGTCATTGCGAGGAGCCTCCGGGTCGGCGCGCCGCGCCGCCCGAGGACAGGCTCCACGACGAAGCAATCCCGTTGAGATGATCGACAAGGGGAATATCTAAGAACTCGGCATCAATGGGCGGGGAGCCGGAAGCCGGCGAGGCCGTCCGCTGCGACCTGTTCTGGGAGTTCGGTTTCCCAGCGCAGATAGGCCTGCATCGCCTCGCGATTGCCGGCGTGCCGATCGTGGTTCCAAAACAGATAATCGATGCGTTCGGCATCGGGCGGGTCGTTTGGGCTCGCGATCACCGGCAGGCCGGCCATTTGCCACGCTCGGGCGCCGCCCGGCACGACGGCGACCTTGGCGGAGCTAAGCTCGGCGAGGTCGATCGCGGCGAGCCGGGCGACGAAAGGATCGTCGGCGAACAGTGCGATCCGTGACGCCTTCAGCACGGCGGGGGGAAGCCGGTCGAGCCGCGCTCGCGTCACCCATACCGCCCCCGCGGGATGACCGGCGCGATAGGCGGCGCTGGCTTCGAGCGAGATGGCGGCGGCGTCATTCGCCAGCCACTCGGCCGCCTCTTGGGGTATGATTTCCGGCAAAACGGCTAAGCCGGCCGGCGGTTGCGGTGGGGCCGATCCGGCTTCCAGCGTTACACCGTCGAGGGCGCGGTCTAATACCTGCACATCCCAGCCCATCTGCTGCAGCCAGTGTGCCGTCATGATGGAGCGCGTACCGGTGTCGTCCACCAGCACGAGACGGGCGCCGCGAGTACCGACCCAGCGGTCGATCGCCTGCACCAATTGGCCGCCGGGCGCTGACACCGAGCCCGGCAAATGGCCGGCGGCAAACTCCTCAGGCGTGCGGACATCGATCAGATGGGTCGTGCGCCGCGCCGCCTCCGTCTGCCAGTGAGCGAGCGTCGCATGGTCGATATGGCGGATTTGAAAACGCGCCTCGACCTCGGCCGCACGCCGTCGCGCGGCTTCGGCAGCTTCGGCGCCGACCGGGCGCAGGCCGTCACCGAGACCGCTTTCGAGGTCGAACCCGGCGAGCCGCCAGCCTTGGGTCCCGCCGGCCAATGACATGACCGGGTTTGGCACCCCGGCATTGATCAAGGATTGCGCGCCGATGATCCCGCGGGTGCGTCCGGCGCACGACACGACGATGATGCTGTCGGGTGAGGGCACCAGTTCGGCAAAGCGATGGACGAGTTCGGCGCCGGGGCAGGGGAGGGCGCCCGGCACATGAAACCGCGCATATTCATCGAGCGGGCGGCTGTCGAGGACCGTCACCTCCCGGCCAGCGCGGCGCATCCGATCGAGCTCCTCGGCCAAGATCGCCGGGGTGGCGCATTCGTGCTCGATGACCTCGGCAAAGGCCTTGGAAGGCACGTTGCTGCTCGGAAACAGGCGATAACCCGCTGCCGCCCAAGCCGCAGCACCGCCCTTTAGGACATGAATGTCGCTATAGCCGAGCCCGGCGAGGCGACGCGCCGCCTTGTCTGCAACCTCGTCGCCGTCATCGACAAGAACGATAAGGCAGGAACGCCGCGGCACCAACCGACCCACATCGAGTTCGAGCCGGCTGTAGGGCAGGTTGACAGCCTGCAGTGGATGACCCTCGCCATGCTGCCCCTCCTCGCGGACATCGAGAAAGGCAATTTCATCGCCGTCGGCAAGCCATTCCCTGACAGTCGCGACATCGACCGATTTTACCGAATCCGGCATCACCTAACCCCCTCAGTTCGACCGGCGTGCCACCGCAATTATGCGCTCGTTCCCATGCGGGTTTCGTCGACGAATTGCTCGGTGGCGGCGTCGATCGCCCGGCCGCGGCGGCCGCGTGGTGTATGAATATAGAGCGAAGCCGGGTTGACGCGCCGCTCGGGCGCTGATGGCGGCAGCGGGATCTCGTAGGCCACCGGCACATCGTGATCGGCAAGCAGCAATTCCGGGCGATAGACCTTGTTGATCTGGAACAGGCTGCGCACGAAGTTGGTCTGGCCGCGCATCAACAGCCGGGCGACAATGTTGCCGGCGTCGACCAACTGGTGCCAATCGAGGTGCTTTTTGAAGATCGCACGTTGGGTTGTCACCAGTTCCTCATAGAACTCCGCGAGCGGCAATCGCGTCGGCAACACCGCGTGCTGAATGTCGAACAACCGGTAATCACGGGTTTCGAGCCGCCGGCTTTCGGTGACCCAGCTCTCCGTGCCGGGATAAGGCGTATTGACGCTGATGTTGATGACGTCGGGCATCTCCAGGCACCATTCGCGGACGATGCGAAAGCGCTCGCGGTCCCAATCGGGGTCGGCAATCAAATTGACCGCGACATTGATGCCGAGTGAGCGGGCGAATTCGACCGCCTCGAAATTGCGGTCGAGCGTGACGCGCTTGCGGTATTTCTTGAGCCCGGCTTCGTCGATCGCCTCGAGGCCGAGAAACATAGTCAATAATCCGATCCGCGCCCACAGGCGAAAAGCTTCCTTGTTGCGCAACAGCACATCGCCGCGGGTCTCGAGGTAATAGCGCTTTTTGATGCCGGCGCGGGCGATCGCCTCGCCGATTTCGAGCCCGTGGCGCTCATGGATGAAAGCCACATCATCGACGATAAAGACGCCGGGTTCGCGGATCGAACGCAGATCCTCGATCACCCGCTCGGTGCTGACAAGGCGATAGCTGCGGCCGTAAAAGGTCCAGGCGCTGCAAAATGAGCAATCCCACGGACAGCCGCGGGAAAACTCGATCGAAGCGCACGGGTCAAGCGTGCCGATAAAATATTTGCGGCGATGGCGCAACAGATCGCGCGCCGGAGTCAGCTCGTCGAGCGAATGGACAAAGCTGGGTGGCGGCCCGTCGCCCGCGGCGGTGACGGCCCCCGGCACGGCGACGGGGTCTTGGCCGGCTTCAATAGCTGATAGCAGCAAGGGCATCGACGCCTCGCCCTCGCCCTTGAGGACGCAATCGATGGCCCCCGCCCCATGGGAGAGGATGGCCGCTGCCGTGAACGAGGCGCTGTGGCCACCAACACAGATAAACACATTAGGGAAACGGGCTTTGGTTGCCTTTGCCAGATCGACGATTTCCGGCACGTTCGCCAGATAATTGCAGGAGAACGCGACGACATCGGGGTGCCAGCGCTCGATCATCCCAAAATAGGCGCGATGGTCCTCGACCTGCAGATCGATCAGCGCAACTTCATGACCGGCACGGCGCACCGCCTGGGCCACAAGTTCGAGACCAAGCGGTTCGAGCCGCAGAAAAATCTTCGTGTACATGAGAGGGCCTGGATGGACCCCGAGAAACCGCATCGCGCTTTCCCTCTGACCGTTGCTGCGGCGCAATTTAGAGCTTCGCCACAGCCGAGAGGCAAGCGGCGATCCGTCTGAAGTGATCGTATGCGCGCCTCAGGTTAGGGCGTGCTGCCGACGCGGGTTTCCTCGACAAAGCTTTCGGTTGCAGCGTCGATCGCCCGCCCTTTGCGTCCGCGCGGCGGATGAATGTAGAGCGACGCGGTATTCGACGGATGCGGCGCGGTGCGCCGGGCCGGAACCGGGATCTCATAGTCGACCGGCATGTTGTGGTCGGCGAGCAGCAGTTCCGGGCGATACAGCTTGTCGAGCAAATAAAGGCTTTTCAGCATATTAGGGTGGCCGCGGAGCAGTTGGCGGGCGACCGTGCTAGCCGCGGTATAGGCCGCCCGCCAGCCGGCGAATTTGCGGTAAAACGCGCGCTGCGTCGTTACCAATTCCTCATAGAATTCGTCGAGCGGCAGGCGCGTCGGCAATACCGCATGGGCGATGTCGTAAAGCCGATAGTCGCGGCTCGTCAAAGCGCGCTCTTCGGTCAGCCAGCTCTCGGTTCCGGGATAGGGGGTGTTGACGCTGAGGTTGACGACCTCCGGAACATCGAGGCCCCATTCGCGCACAATGCGAAAGCGCTCATGGTCCCAATCGGGGTCAGCGATCAGATTGATCGCGACGATCAGCCCGAGCGAGCGGGCGAATTCCAGCGCCTCGAAATTGCGGCCGAGCGAAGTTCGCTTGCGATAGCGCTTTAGCCCATCCTCGTCGATCGCCTCGACGCCGAGAAAGAGGTACTGCAGCCCAATGCTCTTCCAGAACCGGAATACTTCTTTGTTGCGCAATAACACGTCGCCGCGGGTTTCGAGGTAATAGCGTTTTTTGATGCCGGCGCGGGCGATCGCCTCGCCAAGTTCCATCGCGTGGCTCTGATGGACAAAGGCGACATCGTCGACGACAAAGATGCCCGGCTCGCGGATGCGCCGCAGATCTTCGACGATATGCTTGGGGCTGACCAGGCGATAGCTGCGGCCGTAAAACGTCCACGCGCTGCAGAACGAGCAATCCCACGGGCAGCCGCGGGAAAATTCGATTGACGCGCACGGGTCGAGAATGCCGACAAAGTATTTGCGGTGGTGGCGCAACAAATCACGCGCCGGCGTCACGTCGTCGAGCGAATGGACAAAACTCGGCTGCGGCCCCTCGCCGGCCGCGGTAACCGCCCCCGGAACCATCGTCAGCGGGCTGCCGGATTCGATCGCCGCGAGCAATAGCGGCAATGTTGCCTCGCCCTCGCCCTTTAGCACGCAATCTACAGCACCGGCGCTGTGGTCGATGATCGCCGCGGCGGAGAACGATGCGCTGTGCCCGCCGACGCAAATAAAAACGCCGGGAAAACGCGCCTTGGTCGCTTTCGCCAGATCGACGATCTCCGGCACGTTCGCCAGATAGTTGCAGCCGAATGCCACGACATCAGGCTGCCAGCGTTCGACCGTGCGGAAATAGGCACGCTGGTCTTCGACCTGCAAATCGAGCAACCGCACCGCGTGGCCCGCCTGCCACGCCGCGCCGGCAACGAGTTCGAGGCCGATCGGCTCGAGCCGCAAAAAAATCTGCGAATAGGTGAGCGGGCCGGGATGGACGCAGAACACGCGCATGGCGATACCTCTCACTTCGCATGGTCCGACCACGCCGCGCGACCGGGCCGAGTGCTTCTGCAGCCTCACCGCTCACTGTGGGGCCGAACCCCACGAATTCCTACCGGTTCCATCCGATGTGATAAATATTGCCGGACCGCCGTGGCTCGGCTGCGGCGACTCCAGCGGCGCCGGCTTTTATGGAATATCCCAGATGACCCAAGACTGGCCCAAGCTCGCCCTTGATCTCGAACGCCTATTGCGGCTGCGTTCGATCCCGTTCGGCATGAAATTGTTCGAGGATCGCGCCGAGATGGAGGCGATCCCGCGTATCCGGCGCCCGACCTCGATCCACACGCTCGACCAGATCGTGGCCCAGGCGGCCCGGCTCGGCTGGATCGTTGGGTTGACCGCCGAGAACCTTGTCGGGGCGCAATGCCGCGCAGTCGTCGGGCTCGGCGGCGCCAAGGACGCGGCTTGGCGTTCGGGACAGCACATGGTCGGCGTGTGGTACAGCAGCCCTGAGGATGCGAGCGCGCATCAGGCGGCGATGGAATGCGTGCCCGATGGCCGCTATGAGGCGTTGGCGGTGGCGCCGCTCGCCTCGGGTCGGCTCGATCCGCCCGATATCGCGCTGTTTTACGCGACACCCGGGGCGATGATCTATTTCATCAACGGGCTGCAATGGGCCGGCTACAAGCGCTTCGACTGGAGTGTCGTCGGCAAGTCCGCCTGCGCCGATTCTTGGGGCCGGGCGCTCAAAACCCGCGAGCCGAGCCTGTCGATCCCGTGCTTTGCCGAGCGCCGCTATGGCGGCGTGCTCGACGACGAGATGCTGATGGCGTTGCCGCCCGATTACCTCGACAAGGCGATCGCCGGCATGGAGGCGCTGTCAAAGAACGGTCTGCGCTACCCGTTCCCGCAATACGGCATCCAGCAGGACGTCCGCGCCGGTCTCGCCGTCAGCTATCCCGCGAGCGGCAGGTGACCTGGTAAACTAGCGCACTCCCGGTACGTGGACCGCCGCTCCCTGTTTTCTGGCGGCCCGGCTGCGCACCCCGCGGCGCGACTTGATTGACCCGCCTGTCAACTTCAGCGCTCGCAGTAGTTCGCGCCCTAGCGTGTAGTAATAGCTGTTGAATTAGATTTAATTAGACGAAACTCAACAGCTCAACTCGTGGAAAACGAGACCCGTGACGTTCCATTTAATTCTTCGTATTTAGTTGTGATCGAAATACATTCGAGTTTTATAAGGTTTTCTATAGAAATCTCAAACTGATCTTCAGTTACGCCAAATCCGGTGCGCCAATCGGTTTTATTTTTCGTGTGAAAAATACACACGCCGTTTTCGATTCCCCCCATATCACTTAATTTCTGTAATATTTGAGCGTCTAACGCTTCTAATTGTTGTAATATATCGATAAATACTCGTCGAATAGGGGTCATATCTTTGTCAAGAGCATTCGATAATAGGCGAGCCCATAGCTCTTGTATCTCATCTCGGCTTTCGTCTTGCGCAGCCTTTAGGAGAGGTATGGCCACGCTTGGGCTCAGAGGCTCTGTCTGCTGTTCTGCATTGCGCCCACCCAATATTCAGTGCGCTTTTGCAGTTTTTTAGCGTTGCGGACCCGTATATGGTGAAGCCAATCCCCGCCCAAGACACCGACTGTGTCTTGCGGTAACGTTCCAAAGACCTTACCGAGGAAACCGCCCAACTCGCGCGTGAGCTGGGCGACTTGCTTAACCGCGTCCTTTGGAATGAGCTGGACGCCAACGTTATCGCTCATATGCTAAATTCCGGCTGCCATATATCGCTAGTGGATCGAATCTAACACTTGGTACCCGCGGTTGGCGGCGGCGATGATGCGGTCGGGGTCGGCGGTCCAGGTGAACGGCTTTGGACTGTGGTTGTGTTGGGCAAGGTAACGGTTGATCGCGGCCTGGAGGTCGACGAGGGAGTGAAACACGCCGCGTTGCAATCGCCGGCGGGTTAGCTTGGCAAAAAAGCCCTCGACGGCGTTGAGCCAGGATGCCGAGGTGGGGGTGAAGTGGAACGTCCAGCGCGGGTGCCGGGCCAGCCAAGCCCTGACTTTGGGGTGCTTGTGGCTGCCGTAATTGTCAAGGATCACGTGGACCAGTCGGCCGGCTGGGATGTCGCGCTCGAGGCGATTGAGAAAGCGCAGGAATTCCTGGTGCCGGTGGCGCTGCATGCACTGCCCGATGACCGTGCCGTCGAGCACATTGAGGGCGGCAAACAGGGTGGTCGTGCCGTTGCGGATATAATCATGGGTCATTGTCCCGGCGCGGCCTTGCTTGATCGGCAACCCCGGCTGAGTGCGGTCGAGCGCCTGGATCTGGCTCTTCTCATCGACCGACAGCACCAGGCTGTGCGCCGGAGGGTCGACGTAAAGGCCCACGACATCGCGCAGCCTGGCGGCAAACTGCGGGTCGCGGCTGAGTTTGAAGACCTGCAACCGATGCGGGGCGAGACCATGGGCGCGCCAGATCTTTTGCACGGTGCTGACCGCCAGCCCCATGGCGTCGGCCATCGCGCGGCTCGTCCAATGGGTGGTCTCGCCGGGTGGCGCGCCGAGCGTGAGCGCGATCAATCGCCCGACGACCGGCTCGGGGATCGGCGCTTTGCCGGGCTTGCGCGTCTTGTCGTGCAACAGGCCATCGACCCCCGCCTCCATGAAGCGGCGCTGCCAGCGCCACACGCAGGGTTTCGACACGCCGGCCCGGCGCATCACCTCGGCGGTGCCGCAGCCTTCTGCCGTGGCCAGGATGATCCGCGCTCGCCACACATGCTTCTGGACAGCATTGCGATCGCCCACCACTGCCTCAAGCCGCTCCCGATCCCCCGGCCCAAGCCGGACTTCAACATCGCTGCGCATCGCAGCATCATGACGCAAAAGCTCGACTGAGGGAATCTTATGTTTCGGTCATACCACTAGATAGGCCTGAATGGGCGTTCCCAGAAGTAGAAAAACTCGCGAGCCGGCACAAGCACTACGGCGCTAATAGCTTAGCTCTAAATCAATAATTGAATTTAAAGGGTGCTTTCGTAGTCGGCCAAACCACAATTATTATGGCAGCAAGCGTCAGCGCATGGCGGCGGCGATGTTGCCGCCATCGACGGTGGTGACGTCGGCGGTGGTCTTGAGTGCCAGTGCATGGGCGAGGAAGGCTTGGGCGACGTCATCGGCGGTGACTTCGCGGCCAAGCAAATTGCCGGCGAGATAATCGGCTTCGCTGACGCCGCGGGCCGCCGCACGAGCGGCGATCATCTCGGGGGTCAACAACCCGCTCTTGATGCGGTCGGCGTTGACTGCGTTGGCGCGGATGCCGTCAGCGCCGTAATCGAGTGCGTATTGCCGCATCAGAGCGAGGGTCGCGGCCTTGGGCAGACCGTATGGGCCGAAATTCAGGCCGGGGTTGACTCCTTGTTTCGACACGTTGAACAACAGGCAGCCGCCGGTGCCCTGCGCCAACATGACGCGAACGGCATTTTGCGCCACATTCTGGTGGGCGAAGAAATTGAGCTCGAAGCTGCGGCGCAACACCGCATCCTCGACCTCGCCAATGCGGCCCTGCCACGCCGCGCCGGCGTTCGAGACGACGATGTCGACCCCGCCGAATTCCTTCACAACGTGGTCGAAAGCGTCGCGCACGGAGGCGGCATCGGTCACATCGCAGGCGAGACCGAGCGCGGCGCCGCCGAGCTGCTTTGCCGCCGTAGCAGCGGCTTCACTATTGATGTCGAGCAGCGCCAGTTCGGCGCCGGCGCGGGCCATCGCCCGAGCGATCGCAAAGCCGATCGTGCCCGCACCTCCGGTGACGACCGCGATCTGGCCGGCGAGCGGCTTCGCGGTCGCCTGGCCGAGCTTGGCCTGTTCAAGCGACCAGTATTCAATGTCGAACATCTCGGCTTCGCCGACCGGATCGAAACGGCCGATCGCTTCGGCATCGGTGATGGTTGCGACCGTTGAACTCGGCGATGTCGGCTGCGATCCGCGCGTCGCGGGCATTACCGCCGAGCCCGAACAATCCCAATCCCGGCGCCAGGATCACCCGCGGCATCGGATCGAGCTCGCGTTTCGCGGCTGCTTGGTGCGCATTGTGACGCGCGAAATAGGCACGGTAATCGGCCGCGAAACGATCGACCGCGGCGCGCACAGCGGTTTGGAAGACGTCGAGCCGTCCCTGCTCGGGGGATGGCACGATCAGCGGGTAATTTTTGGTGCGCAAGGTGTGATCGGGGGTCACGACGCCGGCCTGGCTGTAGCGCGCCAGTTCGGCGCCGCTGACATAATCGAGGATCGCCCGGCTGGTGCGGAATTCGAGGATGAAGCGCTTATAGGCTCCGGGCTCGGCCGGGGAGGGGAGGGCGCTGGCGCCACGCAGGATCGGCGCGACCTCGGCGACAGCGGGGATTTTGTTCGGCAAATGCGCGGTGGGAAACACGACCGTGTTGCGGCGGCGGGTCAGCTGTTCTTCCGCCAGCGAGACGGCCTCGATCATTCGCTCATAAGCGGCGCGCGCGGTGTCGCCAAAGGTAAAGATCCCGTGCTTCAGCAGGACTAGGCCCTGGACCCTGGGATCTTGCTCGAATATTTCGGCCGCTTTTTTGGCGAGCTGGAAACCTGGCATGATGTACGGCACGAGCCCGAGCCGGCCATCATAGAGATCGGCGCAGCGATTAGCGGCGTCGGGCTGATCGGCAAGGCTGAGGACCGCTGTGGAGTGGGTGTGGTCGACGAATTTATGGGGCAAAAAGGCGTGCAATAGGGTTTCGACCGATGGGTTGGGCGCGGCGGGATCGATCAAATTGGCGCGCTGAACCCGCACCATCTCCTCGTCTGATAATCTCTCGCGCTGGCGCAACTTCCGGATCGGAGCGAGCCGTACGGCCGGGAGGCCGGCAGGTTCGATGGCCGCCATGTCCCAGCCGCTGCCCTTGACACACAAGACCTCCGCGTCTTCGTCGAGAAGGTCCTTTACGATGGTCTTGACCGAGGTGTTGCCGCCGCCGTGCAGCACCAGCTTTGGATCTCCACCCAGCAGCCGCGACGTATAGACGCGCAACGCAACGTCTTCACCAACCCCTTGTCCGGCATAATGTCGTACGAGCCGCTCTGCCTCTCGATCGGACCACAAACTCTGCATTTCTGATCTCTTCCTGCGCGGGCTGGAGAGTCATCAATGCATTGGCCGTGCAATAGAAACAAGCGCGCAATCTCTCCGCCGCTGGCCGGCAGAGAGATTGCTCGGGTCTGTTGAGGCTGCTGATTTTTTGCAGATGTCAGGCGGCTGCGAACAGTCGCGTTATGGCGCCGCTAAAAGTCGCGCTGACCATCAGCAGGGCTGCACCCACTGCGATAAAGCCAACCAGCACCAGAACCCAGGACGTCATAAAGATCAGCGACAGAATGCCGAGCACGATCGCTGCGATCCCGACCATGACCTCCATTCCGCCGGTGGCAGCTGCACCCTGAGTAGGGATGAGCTGTGTTTGGCCGCCGGGGGTGACGATTGGCGCATATTTGGGCCGCATTTCGATGGCGCCGCTGAGCAACAGACCGCCGCCGAAAACAATCAACGCAGCCGGAATCAGGTGTGGCGTATTGATTCCGACAAGCGCCAGAACGCCCAAGATAACGCCGGCGATACCGGTGAAAGAATCGACCATCGTCTCTCCGCCGACATCCGTCATCGGCGCGGCTGCCGCGGCACCAGCGGCGAGGCCTCTCGAACTCCCGGCCGCGCTATTGAACGCTTGCACCATTAGCCCGACTCCGATGACGATTGTGGTGATCGAAGCCAGAACGGCCGGCGAGATACCGGCTAGTGCGATGACCGAGAGAACGATCGCGGCAATCCCGGCAGCGCCTTCGGACAACAGACCGAGTGGTTCGGCTTCGCTTGCGAGTCCTCTGCCTTCAACATAAGTCGCCATAAAACTTCTCCGCCGTTAACAAGACCCGTGCCGGCTCACACGCTGTTGCGCCGCACCGATGTCCGGCTTCTGCACGGTGCCGATACCACGAGAACACTCAAGCTTAACGCCGGTTCCACCTGAGCGTGTTATCACTCTAGATATACTACCCGTTTGGATAGAGATGTTGAACTAAACCTACGATGGATGAAGGCGAATTCAATCGATGATATGTAGCCTGAAGGTGTGAGAGGACGGTTGCCATTAGCGCCGACCAATCGGCGAGTACACCCGATCAGCAAGTTATCCTCGCGCTTCGCCGATGATCGACGAGGGTTGCATGCCTCGCGCTTGCGATCGACTACAATGTGAACAACGGAGCGTCAAGATTACGTCAGCATATCAAATAACGTTTCGAACGAGGGGCGCATCGTCCTACTACGAAAGTCAGTTGCGTCCTCATGCTGAAGATAACTCTCGTTTTGCGGGTTTATACCGTCAAATAAATGTCAATAATGTACCACAACGCGCAAATGAGGATGCTCTCTACTGAAGCTTCAAGGCGAACCTTGTTCAACAAACATAGTAAATATTTCGTTTTTAATTGACATTGCGCGAGGTACAATTAATCTTAAGTCAATCGGTGGTTGGCCGTTACCGTTGGTAACTCTGAGGGCTTCTTACGCTGTCGCCATTGGTGTCGAGAAGACGGGGAACTCGAAAACGGCCAGGCACTCGTCCGGTTTTTTGTTCACCCGCGAATCGGATCATCCACGGCGTGATCACAGCGAGCCGGTGAAATATTGCTTTTACCTCGAGGGAGCACCCGATGGCGCTGATCTACCCGAATATTGTTCCTCAGAACAACCTTCGCCTGCCAGACGCCCTGACCATCAAACATGGGCCGGCGCCGTTGCTGTCGCGCTTTGTGCTCGAAGGCGACAAAGCGGCGCGGCAGAAAGGTATCTTCCTACGGCTGCGCCACGACTTTGACGAACTTCAATATATAAACAAACAGCAAGTCATCAACAAGACCTGGTTTCCTTTGGTGTGCACCTATAATCCCAAATATAACGACCTAACGCCCGAAAACTCTTATTGGATCTCAGGTGAAGATGAAAATGGCGAGATCATTTTGACCCAAGCTGGTAAGGTCAATTACTGGCCAACTACGACGCTTGAACAAGAAGCGCGCCAGATGTTTTATGCCCATAGTGATCCAGTCAAGACTTGTATCGTTACCGCTCCGGCTGCAAAGACGATAACTGGAGTAACTCTATGCGCCGGTGCGCACTGGATCCGACCGGATTTTAGAGGCCGCCACCTTTCTCGCCTGCTCGCGAGGTTAGGAAGGGCGTATGCGGTTTCGCGCTGGCCGGTCAACTGGGCAATTGCGCTCGTCGCGCCGATACTAATAGAGAAAGGGGTGAGTTCCGGATACGGGTATAAGCATACGAGCCGCAGCATCTTTTTTCCGGACTCGCCCTGGGGCGATCTCGAAGTCGTACTTGCTTACCTCTCGGTGCAAGAGGCTTACGAGGACATTGCCGATTTCAGGATGATTGAACTTTCAGGCCGAGCGGACGACACCTCCGCCACACCGTTCTCGCGCAACCCTCGCGAAGACAGCGTCACCAGAACCTCGTCGGAGGAGGTTTTCCAGGGTAACAGCAGCCTTTCGTAGCGAGTGACGTGAGTCCCCTTTCCCCGTTGGATCGTCGCGGTCACGTAATCGTAACGCGGCCGACCAGAGTGGGCCACGCTTTTATAGAACTCGGTGAGCCATGCTCCATAATCCTTGTCCGGCTGGTTGCCGATCTTTTCTCCGATCGCATTGAAATGGTAATTTTCGTCGAGCCAGTTGGCGTGACCGTCTCCAATGAACCGAAAGACCGGATCGTCATCGGGTAGTTTCACCCCTACAATTATTAACCTGGATAGCAGCTGCTGTTTTTCGGCAAACGATATTACACTTGGGTCAAAATGGGCAAAAGACATCCGCCACTTTTGTGCGAAAAGCTGCAATGGACTATCGCCGGCATCATAGAGCCTTGAGAAATCCTGCGGTTCAACCAAAAATCTCTCATGGACCGATGGTAAGAATTTTGGAGCACATAGCTCCGAAAGACGAGTCACGGCTAACTCTGCTGCCGGAAAAATTTCCGAAAGCCATGAGTTCTCGAAATATTTAATCCGAAACAGTCGAACCTCAGCGCGCAGCAACTTCTCTTGCACCGCGAGGAGTGCCGGCAGTTCCACCGTATAGGGGTGCAGTTCGATTTCGATCAGTGAATGCTCGAGGATCTGGAATTTGATAAAGCCAAGATTTTTGACCGCAAACATCGTCGCATCGTAATCCGGGTGCGGGTCGCCCAGCGCGGCGAAAAACGCGTCACTGTCCTCGGCCACCCACCGGCCGTCGGGGCTGACGAGCATGGTAAAGTGTTTCACCGGTGACCTCGCGACAACAAACCCGGCTTAGAATTTCGGTTCATGGTTCGTCAATTTAGATGGCCAAGGGTAAAGTAAACCCTAACGAATAAGTTAATGATTGCGGGCAATTGGACGCTCTGTGGTTCTGTCCCGAAATCGACATCGTCGCCGTTCAGGCGCCGGCCCGGCACCGTCTCCGGCCAATTGACGTAGCTAGCGCCACAAGTGACCATCTGAAGTCAAGTTGCCCCGGCGCCAGGGAATAGGGGCGTAGTCTAAGGGTCAGAATAAGACAATGGTTCCCGCTGTCGATCGTTGTCGCAGGATTGCTTCGTCGCGGAGCCTGTCCTCGGGCGGCGCATGGCGCCGACCCGGGGGCTCCTCGCAACGACAACGATTTCGGCGTCATTGCGAGCCCACGGGTCCGCGCTTAGCGCGGCCCGAGGACAGGCTTCGCGAAGCAATCTCGATGTAACTAAATACAGTGGTAAATGACAAAACGGTACCACTACTATCATTAAAATAATGGCCGCCCTTGGTGTCGATGGCGCCGGCGCAGGGGCCGAAGCGCTGGTACTGGCTGGGCGAGGATTGTGGTCGGCTCTTAAAAACCAGCCGATCTGGCGCATAAGCAAACCTAGCCGGACGACACGCCGGCGCCAAGTGATCGGTGTCAATAATCGGACATGAGTGACATCAGGGGTTCTGGGGCGTTTGATGCCCCTAAGATACCGCCCACCGCAAGCTTAATTTAGCGATGAATGTTCGCCGATTTTATCCGCGGATTCTCCGCCGTCCAAGAGCAACATTGCTGACCAACACCGACGCCGCGACGATCTGGTTCGTGATAGCGATTGTGGCGATAGTATTGTTGGCTATTCTTTACGACCTGCCGTGACGCGCGGGACGGACGTACCATGGCTGAAGGCCGCATGCTAATATGGCCTCATTAGCTGCCGCGCGTGCCGGGTGACGACCGAACTGCAGTCCTTCACCGGGTCTGAAAACATTCCGAAGGGAGCGCTGCGGGCCGGCCCCGTGTTTACTGTCCGCGTACCCGGGAGCGACTGTCTTGAAGGTCAAGGGTCGCAGCCATGGCTGAAGGGTCGGCCGCGGTGATCGCCGGTTCGAGGCGAGCGCTGGCGCGCTCCCGCCGGCGGCGGCTGACGGCCTTGACCCGGCGCTCGCCGCAGCCGGAATGGCAGCCATGGCTTCGACGCTCAATTCTCGGCCTGGGCCCAAGGCCGTTGATCGCGCAGGATGGCGTTGAGGATGGTCAGGAGCTTGCGCATCACCGCGACCAAAGCAAGACGAGCCGGTTTGCCGGCGTCGCGCAGGCGGCGATAGAACGCCTTGAGCGCCGGGTTGTGGCGGATCGCAACCAGGCAGGCCATGTAGAGCGGCGCCCGGACTTCGACGCGGCCGCCCTGGATCTTGCGCTTGCCGCGATATCGGCCGCTGTCCCGGTTGCTCGGAGCAATCCCGGCCAGGGCGGCGATCTGATGGCGGTCGACCCGACCGAGTTCGGGCAGTTCGGCGATCAGGGTGCGGGCGACGACATTGCCGATGCCGGGCACGCTGTTGAGCAGATCCTGTTTGGCGCACCACACGGGGCTGGCATCGATCAGCTTGTCGATCGCCTTGTCGATGCGCGCCCGCTCGGCATCGAGACGCCGGATTACGGCGCGGAAGGAGCTCTGCGCGACGCGATCATGCGCTTTGGCCAGACGCTGCTTTTCGGCATTGATCATGACCACGAGCTGGCGCCGCCGGGCCATCAATTCAGCCAGCCGGACGGCCAGATCATCCGGCAGTGGCCGGACCGGTGGCCGCACCGCTTGGGCGAAGTGGGCAATCACCGCCGCATCGATCGCGTCGGTCTTGGCCAATCGGCCAATGGCCCCGGCAAACTTGCGCACCTGACGCGGATTGACGATGGCGACCGGCAGGCCGGCTTCAGCGAGCGCGGCGGCAACCACGCCTTCGTAACCGCCACTCGCCTCGAGCACCACCAGACACGGCGACAGCGGCTTCAAGCGCGCGACCAATGCGCCCAACCCTTGCGGGTCCGTAGCGCAACCAAACGCCGCGCCATCCGGTCTGACATGCACATCAACCCGCGCCTTCGACACATCGATGCCGACAAAGCGCTCGGCCGCGGTTGCGACATCCATCACCCAGCCTCCTCGATGCGGGCTCGTGCCCAGACGACTGTTCGGGTTCATGGAATGCCGGCCGGCGCCACACGCTCCCTTGCGGCCTCGAAGACCTGGAACCATTCGGGCTACCGGCCGGGCTCGGTTGGCCAGCCTAGCTCAATCAACCAAGCAATGCCGAGATAGGAGGAAGCCATGCAGTGGAAATACGAGATCGTACCGGTCGGCGGCCATCATCGGCTGGCAGACGGCAGTTTTGACGCACCCGATATCGAAGCCGCCAAACACCATGTGCAAACCGTCTACGAGCCGACGGTCAGCGCGGAGGCCGAACTCGATATGCGGCTGCTGGATGGCTCCGGCCGAGAGGTTTGGCGCGGGACTTATGTTGGGCCGAACGCATAGCGTATACGGAGGCAGCAGCTCCGACCAGACGACCATCCCGCGAGTGCAGGGCGCGGACGGCGCAGTTGGTGAATTGCTTGCGCTGACGCCATATCGGAAAAGCAAGAGCTGCTCGCTTTGTGCCACCGGGCAAAATAGTCAAGGGACATTTTGTGCCAGATCCCATCGTCGTCACGATTTCGCATCAGCTCGGCCGTGAAGAAGCAAAGCGCCGGCTCGATAACGGGCTGGGGTATATTCGCAGCCAACTCGCCGCGTTCGTCAGCTCGATCGAGTACGGCTGGACCGATTACCGGCTCGATTTCGGGCTCACCGCGATGCGGCAGAGCATCGTCGGGCGCATCGATGTCGAGGACCGTCTGGTGCGGGTCGAACTCACCTTGCCGCTCCTGCTGAGCTTGCTTTCCAAAAGGATAATCAACCGCATTCGCCACCACGGCGTCCTGCTCCTCGATAAACCAAATGGGTAGCCTCAGGCGCACCCAAAACCGGCGGGTGCGAAGTTAACTCTCCGATTTTAGTCGACGTCATAGGCCTGGGGACCATTTCGCTACCGTCGCGCTGCGCCGTATCGCGCGCCCGGTACCAAGCTAGCTTATGGTTCCCTACTCGAAGCACCCGCCCAGCCCATGCCTAAGCTGTTGCCAAATAAAGCCTGGTGGGAAAGGCTTGTGCCGTTGGCACGCGTGGGGCACAGCTTCCCACGTCGCCCCCGATTGGGAAGTCGCAGACGCCAGGCGCGTAGCTCAGTGGCAGAGCGCTCCTATCACATGGGAGAGGTCAAGGGTTCGATTCCCTTTCGCGCCTACCACCTTCCCCAAAGGTTCAGTTTGAGCATCGGCGCTCGCGCTATCGACCGCGCCACGCGACCGGCGTAGGCTCGCCGCAAATCGGTTGTGAAAATGCGGAGGGGATCGATCATGCAGACGACTTCTATTGGCGGTTTCGAGGTTCATCGCGTAACCGAATATGAGGGGCCGTTTCTTGCCCCGCACGAGTTTTTTCCCGATTTTGACCCCGAAGTGCTGCGCGCCAACGCCGATCTACTCGGCCCCAAGCTGATCGACCCTGATAGCGGCCGGCTGATGTTCAGTTTTCACACCTTTGTGATCAAGACCGGCCATCACACGATCCTGATCAATTCCTGCCTCGGCAATGACAAGGAGCGCCCGTCACGGCCGCAATTCCATCGCATGCGCAGCAATTACCTGGCCGATTTGGCCGCCGCCGAAGTCACGCCGGAAGCGGTCGATTACGTCATGTGCACGCATCTGCACTGGGATCATGTCGGCTGGAACACGCGCCTCGAAAACGGCAGTTGGGTTCCGACTTTTCCCAAGGCGCGCTATGTCATGGCGCGGCGCGAATACAGCCATTGGGAAGGGCTGTTCAATCAGCCCGGTGAAGACACGCCGCACCGCCGCGCCTTTGAGGACAGCGTCTTGCCGGTCGTGCGCACCGGGCAGTCGCAATTGGTCGACGACGATTTTGCGCTCGAAGACGGGTTGTGGTTCGAGCCGGCGCCCGGCCACACGCCGGGCAATGTCGTGATCCATGCCCGCTCGGGCGGGGAGACCGCGGTCTTTCTCGGCGATGTGCTGCACCACCCGCTCCAGCTGATAAAGCCGGAGTGGTCGACCTTTGCCTGCAGCGACCGCGATCTATCGCGCCAAACCCGCACCCGACTCGTCGAGGAGCATGCCGAGCGCGGCACCCGGCTGCTTCCGGCGCATTTCCCGGCGCCGACGGTCGGCCATATCGTCCGGCACGGCAGCGCCTACCGCTACCAATTCGAGCAGTAAACCACTGATCGTCGCTGCTCGCCGAGGCTATCATGGGCGCCGACGAGCCGGAGCGCCTTCCGCCGCCGCCCTTTTGGCGGACACGATATTTCGCCTTTGATGTACTGGCTCGCCGCGACTATCTCGATCCGATCGAGATACAAAGGATCATTCGCCAACCGGAACGCCGCGAAGTGCAGTTGGATGGCCGTATTCGCATGTGGGGCTACGCTCCAAGCGTCTCTGGTTACCTTCGTGTCGTGCTACTCTCTGATGGTGAAACCGTCCACAATGCCTTCCACGACGAGGATTACGGACCGTGACGGTCAGGCTTTCGTACGACAAGACAACAGACAGTCTTTACATCGAGCTTCGGTCGTTGCCCGCCAAGCGGACCCGGGAGATCGCGGAGGACGTGATACTTGATCTCGGCGAGGATGGCGAGCCGGTCGGCTACGATCTGCAGCACGCTTCGAGAAAACGTGATCTGATCATGTCCATCATTCTCGGAGACGAGCCTAGAGCCGCGGCGCAGTAGGCGACTTGGCGATCAACGGAGGGGGAGAAAAATGACAAAAATGACGGGGGGTGCGGCACTGGTCGAGATGCTATGCCGCAATGGCGTCGATACGATCTTTGCGCTGCCGGGCGTGCAGAACGATGCGCTGTTTGTGGCGTTTTACGATGCCGGCGATGCATTGCGCGTGATCCATACCCGCCACGAGCAAGGTGCGGCTTATATGGCCTTTGGCTATGCGCGGGCGACCGGCAAGGTCGGCGCCTATGCGGTCGTGCCGGGTCCGGGTTTTCTGAATACCACCGCCGCCCTCTCGACCGCCTACGCGACCAATGCGCCGGTTTTGTGCATCGCCGGCCAGGTCCAATCCGATATGATCGGGCGCGCCTATGGCTTGTTGCACGAGATCCCTGACCAGCTCGGGATCCTGCGCAGCCTGACCAAATGGGCGACGCGCATCGACCATCCGACCGAGGTCGGCAAGCGTGTCAATGAGGCGTTTCGGCAATTGCGCGACGGCCGACCGCGCCCGGTCGGGCTCGAAATCCCGCCGGATGTGCTGGCGCTCGCGATCGATGTCGCCCTGCCCGCAGCCGATGCGCCGCCGGCCATGACCGAACCCGACCCCGATCAGATCAGCGAGGCGGCCGGGCTGGCTCGCCGCGGCAAAAAAGCCGCTGATCTTTGTCGGCGGCGGCGCCGTCGAGGCCGGCGCCGAGATGCTGGCGATAGCCGAAATGCTCGAGGCGCCGGTCGTCAGCCCGATCGGCGGCAAGGGCATTGTCAGCGACCGGCATTATCTCGCGCAGTCGGCGCTCGCCGGTCATGGGTTGTGGTGCGAGACCGATGTCGTGCTCGCGATCGGCACCCGCCTGCACCAGCCGCAATTGCGCTGGGGCGTCGACCGCGACCTCAAACTGATCCGCATCGATATCGACCCGACCGAAATCACCCGCTTCTTCAAGCCGGCGCTCGGCATCGTCGCCGACTCCAAGCTGGCCACCGCGGCACTCCAACGCGCGCTCGACCGGCACGCGTCCCAAGCGCGCCTCGCGCCGCGACGAACTCGAAAAACTAAAGCTGCCACTCTCGCCAAGCTCGACGAAACGCTCGGCCCGCAATGCGAATATCTGCGGGCGATCCGGAGCGAACTGCCGGAGGATGGCATCTATGTCGAGGATCTGACCCAGGTCGGCTATGTCGGCCGGATGGCGTTTCCGGTCTATCACCCGCGCACCTACATCCACAGCGGCTATCAGGGCACGTTGGGTTTTGGCTTTGCGACAGCGCTCGGCGCCAAGGTGGGCCGCCCCGACCGGCCGGTCGTGTCGGTCTCGGGCGATGGCGGGTTCATGTATAACGTCCAGGAATTGTCGACCGCGGCCCGTCATGGCATCGACATCGTTGCGATCGTCTTTGCCGACGGCGCCTTTGGCAATGTCCGCCGGATGCAGAAGGAGGATTACGGCAATCGGCTGATCGGCGTTGATCTGCTGAACCCGCAATTCCCAAAAATGGCGGAAAGCTTTGGGGTTGCCGGGGTGCGCACGACAACGCCGGCAAGGCTTGCGCCAGGAACTCGCCGCCGCGCTCAAGCGGCGCGGTACAACCCTGATCGAGGTCGCGGTCGGCGATATGCCCGATCCGTGGAAGGTGCTGGTGCCGCCGCGCGTCCGCGGCAGCGTTGGCGCTGCAGCGCGGCGCGGGCGGCAAGGACCGGCCATCTCGCTAGCGCGGAGAGGGCTCGGTCTCTCGAGAGACCGTCTAGAGGGTCTTAGCTGCTCGAGGATCCACTCGCAGTGCCGGCGCTCGTCCTGGAGGCCGCGCTGCAAGATCTCGTGCGTCTCGGTGTTCAGGCCGTGAAATGCCACCGCGCGCTCATAGGCGGTATTAGTATCGGCTTCGTTGGTGCGCATCGCCTGCAAGATGGCTTTGTCGCCCATCAACCTGCCGATGACGACCTTACCGCGGGTCAGAAGGCTCTTCATGTCGCCTTCCTTTGGCGGCGTGCGGCCCATCTCCACCAGGATGTCGCCGAGTTCGGCGATATGGCGCAAATGGTCGCCCTTGAATTCGCGCAACCGTCGCTTCCTGCAGCCGATTGATCGCCGCCTCATAGGCATCGAGCCGCGTCGTAATCGAGCTGGACCAGATCCTCCAATAGATCTTCTATGGTTGTTTCGGTGCCGACGGTCGTGACCATGACCTCTCCTTTGGTCAAATATTGCGATCAGACGCATCCATCACGTCTCCGATAATCAACAGCGAGGTCCAATTTCTGTCCCACGGTAAATATTTCACAATTGCGGAGACGCGCATCGTTTAATGTTACTGTGGTCTTGCTGTCGTAAGCGGCAAAGTCTTTCGGAAAACTTGCTCGCCTGCGTTCCCTGCGACCACGCAGACCTAGCGACTCGCCGATCGGAGCAACCCAATGAAGCCGCCTTCTACTCGCGACCGGCGAGAGGGGCCGATTCTAAGATGTTCAGCTCCAGCATAATCCACTCGCAGTGCCAATGCTCGTCCTTGAGACCGCGCTCCAGGACCTCGCGCGTGTTGGCGTCGAGCCCGGGGAATTCGACCGCACGCTGATAGGCAATATTGCTGTCGGCTTCATTTGTGCGCATTTCCTGCCGGATAACTTTGGCGCCGATCAGCCCCCCGATGACAAATAATTGCCAGCGCGTCAGAAGGCTCTTGATGCCGCCCTGAATTGGGCGGCGCGCGGCCCATCTCCAGCAGAATGTGGCCAAGTTCAGCGGTATTGCGCATGATGATTCTCCTTGAATTCGCGCAACCGAACCCGCAAACGCGCGTCGTCCAGCCGATCGATCGCCGCTTGATAGGCGTCGGCCATGTCGTAATCAAGCTGGACCAAATCCTCCAAGAGATCCTCTACCCTCCTCTCGGTACCTACCGTCGTGGTCATGGTTTCTCCGGTCGCCCAGATATCGGGCAAACGCAGCTAGGCGCACGGGGCTTCCCGATGGAAACAAATCCCGTTTCCGGTGGCGAACCGTCGCGCTCGCCTGGTGTTTTCCGTGTGCGACACAAGGTGAATTTGATGCGCATCCACCATTTCAGCTGCGGGACGATGTGCCCCTTTGGCGGACGCTGTGGGACGGGTTCAGCCCGGTCCTCGGGCCCGCAACGCTGGTCTGTCATTGTTTGCTGATCGAAACCGAAGCTGGGCTCGTTCTCGTCGATACCGGGTTTGGGCTCGCCGATGTCAAGAACCCGGGGCGCCTAAGTACCCTTTTTCGCGTCGCCAATCGCATCCGGCTGCGCGAGGAAGATACGGCGCTGCGCCAGATCGAGGCCCGCGGGTTTGCCGCCAAGATGTCCGCCACATTATTTTGACCCATCTCGACTTCGACCATGCCGGCGGGATCGAGGACTTTCCCGGGGCAACCGTGCATTTGCTCGACGCCGAACTCGCCGCTGCGAGGAAGCGTGATGGCGCGCTCGATCGCCGGCGCTACAGCCGAGGCAGTGGGATGGTCCGGTTGCCTGGCAGCCCTATTCGCTCGACGGCGAGCGCTGGTTTGGGTTTCGCTGCGTGCGCGATCTCGTCGGTCTGCCGCCCGACATCCTGATTGTACCGTTGGCCGGGCACACGCTCGGCCATTGCGGTATCGCTGTGCGCACCTCGGGGCTGGCTGCTGCACGCCGGCGATGCTTATTTCTTTCGCGGCGAAATGGATCTGGACGAATATCACTGCACACCGATGCTGCGCTTTTATCAACGCATGATGGCAGCCGACAATACGATGCGGCTCAACAATCAGGCGCGGCTGATGCAACTCAAACAGACGCATGGCCGCGCTATCCGCCTGTTCTGCGCCCATGACGCCAAGGAGCTGGAGATGTTCCCGCCGCTGCCCGAACAGCTCCGGCCCCGGTCCTACGCAAAGGCGCGCGGCCCGCCGGCTTAGGCCCGCCAGAGTGCGGCCTAGCCCTCCACGGGCGCGAGCGGGGGCGACACGGCGGCACCGAATCCAAACATCGTATGATCGGGCAGTCCCGTTTGGGGGACTGCATGTTCGATAAGGCCCGACTGGAAGCACTCCGCGCCAAATACGAGGACGGCAAGGAGACCGACGTGGCGCCCGAACGGTTCCGCGCGCCGCTCGCGGTCTTGGGCAGCGCTTATCGCCGGCCGATGCCGTTTGCCGGCGTACCGACCCTGCTCGACGAGCCGTATCGGCCCGATGCCGCCGACTCGGCCGACTTTGCCGGTCTCGATGTAGCGTTGTCGGCGTGCCGATGGACCTTGGCGTCACCAACCGGCCTGGCGCGCGCTTTGGCCCGCGCGCGGTGCGCGATATCGAGCGTATCGGCCCCTATAATTACGCGTTCGAAATCACCCCGCGCGCGCTGTGCAATGTCGCCGATATCGGCGATGTGCCGATGCGCTCGCGCTACAGCCTCGACCAATCGATCGAGGATATCGCGCTCTTTTACGAGCGCATCCGCGAGGCCGGGGTGCGCCCGGTATCGGTTGGCGGCGACCATTCGATAACCTTCCCGATCCTGAAGGCGCTCGGCGCCGAACGCCCGCTCGGCCTCGTCCATATCGATGCGCATTGCGACACGATGGGTGCCGTCGACGGCTCGAAATTCCATCATGGCGGACCGTTCCGCCAGGCGGTGCTCGCGGGTGCGCTCGACCCCGAGCGCACGATCCAGATCGGCATCCGCGGCCCAGCCAATCTATTGGGGTTTCTCGTATCATTCCGGGATGACGGTCTTGCATATCGGGGATGTCGATCGCCTCGGTGTGGCCGGTGTCGTCGCAAAGGCACGGGACATCATCGGCGACGGGCCGACCTACATCTCATTTGATGTTGATGGCCTCGACCCGGCCTACGCACCGGGAACCGGTACCCCCGAGACGGGCGGCCTCACTCCGCGCGAGGCGCAGGCGATCCTGCACGGCCTCACAGGTCTCGATATCGTCGGCGGCGACGTGGTCGAGGTCGCTCCGCAATATGATCCGACCAGCAACACCGCGATGGTCGGCGCGCAAATGCTGTTCGAGATCTTCTCTCTCGTCACGCTTGGTCCAAATTTCCGTCGCCGCACCGGCTGATCGCGATGATCGCGCGCAAGATCCTCTGCGGTCTTTCGGGCATGCTCGCGGCGGCGGCAATCCTATTCGCCGGGCGCGGTGCGATGGCCCAGAACCCGACGGTGACGGTTCCCGAGGTGACCGTAATCGCCCCGGCGCCGGCGCCCTCGCCACCCTATCTGCGCGAACCCGGCTCATCCTATGCGCGCAACCCTTATTCCGGCCGCTACCGCGTCGAAGAGGACAAATTCCCCGAGGTTCCGTGTACTGCAACCCGCCTCGCCTCGGTGACTGGCGGCAAGTGTCTGCAAGGATACCGGCTCATAACCGCTCTGACCGATCAAATCACCAACCCAAAGGGTGGCAGCAATTGCGATATCGCGCTCGACGTGGCAATTTATACTGTCGGCAATTTGACAATTGAAGCCGATACCACAATAACCGATCCCTACAAAGTAACGGCTATCGGATTTCATTCCGCTTATTGTTACGTCAACGGCTATCCCGGCTATAATCAGGAAGACTTTCAAGACATGAACCAGGTCACGCGGCGCGGCACGAACTGGCACAATCTGGCCGGCGACGGCGAAGACAAATCGATCGAGTTTTCCGACGGGCCGCATCGATGCATTGCCGTCAAAAAGGCGGGGCCGCCATGGCAAGGCGGCTATGTCGACATGATCCACGCCAGTATCTGCCGCGCGGACACGGCCGCGGTGCAGCCGGGAGTCGTCGCCTACGCGCTGCAATATCTCCAAATTCGGCAACACGACCCGATCGGCAATCTGCAGCGCCAATAGGGCAGTGGTCCGAAACCCACAGATTTTCCTGCTATAGGTCGTCCTAGTGGGATTGCCTCGTCGCTTCCTCCTAACAACAAACAAAATGGCTCACGATACGATGCGGTAACACGCTGCTCCGGCGAAAGCCGGGGCCCACACTGCAGCGCTCAGCGGGTGGATCCGTGGATCCCGGCCTCCGCCGGGAAAGCGTTCTGTGATGTTGTCATTGCGAGCGTGGTGAAGCAATCTCGATGTGAAGCAATCTCGATGTAAGGTACATTTCTGCTTTGCGGAACGAGGTCCGCTCTGTTGGAGAAGAGGCGGGAGGCGACCTGTGATACGCTCCGCCTATGGAATCAGCTCAAATCCCAACTTTGTATCTTTTCTGCGGAAAGATTGCGGCGGGGAAGTCGACGCTTGCAAGGCAGCTTGCGGGACGCCCGGCGACCTTGTTGATCAGCGAGGATCACTGGAATTCGCATCTGTTCGCGGATGATTTGAGGACAATCGACGACTACACAATTCTTTCGGCCCGGCTTCGCGCTGCGATGGGGCCGCACATTGTCGAAATATTACGGCAAGGGCTTTCCATTGCACTGGATTTCCAGGCCAATACGGTCACCGTTCGGAATTGGATGCGTTCGTTGATCGATCAATCCGGTGCCGCCCACGAACTTCATCTGCTCGATGTCCCGGACACGATCTGCAAACAGCGACTTCGGGCACGCAATGCCGCTGGCGAACACCCGTGGCAAGTAAGCGAAGCGGAATACGAACTGTTCACCAGCCATTTCGTCCCTCCGGGGTCCAATGAGGGTTTCAACGTCGTCGTCCACACCCCCTGACCCGACCGCGTCTGGCAAACTCGGCCCATATTGGCGGCGACGCCGTCGAAGTCGCCCCGCAATACGACGCCACCACCAACACCGCGATGGTCGGCGCGCAGATCCGGTTCGAGGCCTTTTCGCTGACCCTCCTCAGCCCCGCTTCGTCCGCCGGGCGGACCTTTAACCAGGCTGCGACGAGGAATACCTAAATGCTAACAACAGGACTCGAGAAAATTTGTTATAATGGGCTT
>CAVYZU010000007.1:0-320144 GCA_963772965.1 uncultured Alphaproteobacteria bacterium | reverse complement strand
CCATCGGCGCTGAGGGTTTTCACGGCCGAGTTCTGGATGGGATCGGGTGTTTGGCCCCTCGCTGTGGCCACCAGGCTGTCGCAGCCCCCGCTGCCTGGAGGGGTCAGGAGACAGGGATCAGGAGACAGGGATCAGGAGACAGGGATCTTAGGAGACAGGGATCAGATCGGCGTTTTTGCTGATGTCTTCCACGCTGTCTCGTCTGTAGTTCTTGTGTCTTTTTGCACCGGCGGAATTTGTGAATGTGTTGCTAGGCCCCCTCTCGGGCGCGCCCAAGGAGTTCAGGCGGCCGGGATCGGAGGAAAAAGCCTGCTCCGCTACGGCTTGATGCCGCGTGGCTTGGGCGCTGCTGGCCCACAATTGAGCCATATAGGCTCGTGGCCATTGGCGTTTGCCGCTGCACGCTGGCGGTCGGCCGGATCTTGGAATACAAAACAACAGCATACAGGATCGAGCGGTTTCGAGCGATTAGTACCGGTCAGCTCCACGGATTACTCCGCTTCCACCTCCGGCCTATCGACGTGGTGGTCTTCCACGGCTCTCAACGAGACCTGGTTTTGAGGGGGGCTTCCCGCTTAGATGCGTTCAGCGGTTATCCCGTCCGCACTTAGCTACCCGGCGATGCGGCTGGCGCCACAACCGGTACACCAGAGGTGCGTCCCTCCCGGTCCTCTCGTACTGGGGAGAGCGCCTCGCAAGTCTCGAACACCCACGGCAGATAGGGACCGAACTGTCTCACGACGTTCTAAACCCAGCTCACGTACCGCTTTAAATGGCGAACAGCCATACCCTTGGGACCTGCTCCAGCCCCAGGATGCGATGAGCCGACATCGAGGTGCCAAACGACGCCGTCGATATGGACTCTTGGGCGTCATCAGCCTGTTATCCCCGGCGTACCTTTTATCCGTTGAGCGATGGCCCTTCCACGCGGGACCACCGGATCACTATGGCCGACTTTCGTCTCTGCTCGAGCCGTCGCTCTCGCAGTCAGGCGGGCTTGTGCCATTGCACTCAACAGCTGATTTCCGACCAGCCTGAGCCCACCATCGCGCGCCTCCGTTACTCTTTGGGAGGCGACCGCCCCAGTCAAACTACCCGCCATGCAGGGTCCCGGACCCGGGTCACGGGCCGCGGTTAGATGCCAGAGACCACAAGAGCGGTATTTCAAGGTTGCCTCCACCCCAACTGGCGCCAGGGCTTCATCGGCTCCCGCCTATCCTACACATGCGATCCCTAACACCACTGCAAAGCTGTAGTAAAGGTGCACGGGGTCTTTCCGTCTGACCGCGGGAACTCCGCATCTTCACGGAGAATTCAATTTCGCTGAGCCGGTGTTGGAGACAGCGGGGAAGTCGTTACGCCATTCGTGCAGGTCGGAACTTACCCGACAAGGAATTTCGCTACCTTAGGACCGTTATAGTTACGGCCGCCGTTTACCGGGGCTTCGATTCAGAGCTTGCACCCCTCCTCTTAACCTTCCGGCACCGGGCAGGCGTCAGACCCTATACGTCGTCTTGCGACTTCGCAGAGCCCTGTGTTTTTAGTAAACAGTCGCCACCCCCTCCTCTGTGCCCCCCGCCCCTGCTTGCGCAGAAACGGGGCCCCCTTCTCCCGAAGTTACGGGGGCATTTTGCCGAGTTCCTTCAACACCGTTCTCTCAAACGCCTTGGTATGCTCTACCAGTCCACCAGTGTCGGTTTCGGGTACGGTCTTTAATGCCGGCGCTGTTTCCCGGAAGTCCCAGACCGCCCTGTCAATCCAATAAGACAGAACGATTTTCGGCCTTCGTCACGCTCCGGCAGGCGGAGGAATATTAACCCCCTTCCCATCGGCTACGGCTCTCGCCCTCGCCTTAGGGGTCCGGCTAACCCTGCGCGGATTAACCTTGCGCAGGAACCCTTGGACTTTCGGCGTCAGGGTTTCTCACCCTGATTTACGCTACTCATGTCAGCATTCGCACTTCCGATGCCTCCAGCACATCTCGCGATGCACCTTCACCGGCCTACGGAACGCTCCGCTACCACTCCAGATGACAGGAATCAGGAATCAGGGATCAGATGAACGCTGCCAACTGGCATAGAGACCTTGCAGCATCCTGGCTGATCTCCGTACGTAGCCGGCGATCCAGCGTCGTCCGCCACATCCTCGCATATAGCCCAGATCGACAGCAGTAGAGCAGCCATACCTGCATCTCGTCGCTGCCGACCGATCGCCATCGTCACATAGCGCCGATATTCCGCTGCAGACTAGCTGCTGCTTGGCCAAATCCCTCGGCGATATTGGCGCAGATCGATTTGCGACGCCCGGCGGAGTCTGGTCCGCCAACGCAAACTGCTCGATCCGCGGCAACTCCAGGCTTGCCCTGTGAACCTCCAACGACAGCCCGATAAGCCCGCCTGAAAACCTCGAGATCCTCGAACCCCTCGCATCCGCTCTCGCATCGCACTCATCCTTCCTGATACCTGATTCCTGATTCCTGTCTTCTGAAATCCGCAGCTTCGGTGCGTGGCTTGAGCCCCGTTACATTTTCGGCGCGGGACGGCTGTTAGACCAGTGAGCTATTACGCTTTCTTTAAAGGATGGCTGCTTCTAAGCCAACCTCCTGGTTGTCTTGGCCTTCCCACATCCTTTCCCACTTAGCCACGACTTGGGGACCTTAGCTGGCGGTCTGGGCTGTTTCCCTCTCGACGACGGACCTTAGCACCCGCCGTCTGGCTGCCGATCTCTACTCGCCGGTATTCGGAGTTTGGTTAGGTTTGGTAAGGCTCGCGCCCCCCTAGCCCATCCAGTGCTCTACCCCCGGCGGTAACAGTCGACGCTCTACCTCAATAGATTTCGCGGAGAACCAGCTATTTCCGAGTTTGATTGGCCTTTCACCCCTAGCCACAAGTCATCCCCTACTTTTGCAACAGTAGTGGGTTCGGTCCTCCAGTGCGTGTTACCGCACCTTCAACCTGCCCATGGCTAGATCACCCGGTTTCGGGTCTGATCCCGGCAACTGGATCGCCCTCTTCAGACTCGCTTTCGCTGCGCCTACGCCTAGCGGCTTAAGCTTGCTGCCAAGACCAACTCGCTGACCCATTATACAAAAGGTACGCCGTCAGTCCAGAGTCAGATGTCAGAGATCCGAGGCAACCAGCTATCCTTCGACCTCTGATCTCTGATTTCTGACCCCTGGACCTCCGACTGCTTGTAGGCATCCGGTTTCAGGAACTGTTTCACTCCCCTCGTCGGGGTGCTTTTCACCTTTCCCTCACGGTACTGGTGCACTATCGGTCACTGAGGAGTACTTAGGCTTGGAGGGTGGTCCCCCCATCTTCAGACAGGATGGCTCGTGTCCCGCCTTACTCAAGGATCGCTTGCCGGTTTCCCGTACGGGGCTGTCACCCGCTCTGGCCCGTCTTTCCAGACGCTTCCGGTACCAAACAAAACGACCACTGGCCTGGTCCGCTTTCGCTCGCCACTACTCGCGGAGTCTCGGTTGATGTCCTTTCCTCCGGCTACTGAGATGTTTCAGTTCGCCGGGTTCGCCTCCTCAGCCTATGAATTCAGATAGGATACCCTTTACAGGGTGGGTTGCCCCATTCGGAGATCCCGGGATCAACGATCGCTCGCATCTCCCCCGGGCTTTTCGCAGCGTGCCACGTCCTTCATCGCCTCTCAGTGCCAAGGCATCCACCAGATGCCCTTTTCATTGCTCGATCCAGGGATTCGGGAGCACGCCGCCGGACCACCACACCCGAACCCCGCCACGCACAGGGGCAAACCCCAAGCAGCATCCGCCAGCCCAATTTGTCGGGTTCCCGCCGCGGCGCGGCGTCTTTCCATGAAGACACTTCTTCGGACGGTTCCGCAGGCGAGCTCAACCCGCACCGCAGAGCCGTCCGCCTCGGTCACATTCACAAATTCGCTTTACCCGATCAATCAACACCGCTCGGACACCAATCGCCGGCGCGGGACCATCCCGCCCGGCGTGACCGGACCTCCGGAACAAACCTGGTCTTCTCCGAATGTCGCTGGCACAGGAATCAGGGGTCAGAAGTCAGGGATCAGGAAAACCCTAATCCGCAACCGCCGATCTGTGCGCCCAGCGCTTGAAGTGCAGGTGCCGGAAGTGGAGGTGAACGGGATCGAACCGATGACCTCCTGCTTGCAAAGCAGGCGCTCTCCCAACTGAGCTACACCCCCGTCTCAGGAGCCAGGCATCCGGCGTCAGGACCAGGACTATCCTGACCCCTAGGCCTGATCCCTAAATGGTGGGCCAGGGAGGATTTGAACCTCCGACCTCACGCTTATCAAGCGCGCGCTCTAACCAGCTGAGCTACTAGCCCTAACCAGAGGCCGAGAACCAACCGCCAACCCGGTTCGTGTTGGCCGGTATTTAGGGTTGGCGCTATTTAGGCTTCGGTAATCCGGAACAGCGCTCATCCGAGCGCGCTTTAACCAGCGCGCGACATTCGGGAGAAGGGATGCGCAGACGGCGGCCTGTTGCAGGTGTCAGATGCCAGAACCAGGCTTAACCAAGTTCTAGGCAACCACACCCGCTTTGTGGAAGATCAGGATCGGTGTCGTCAACGTCACCCGGCCGCCATTGCTGACGCCTGCTTCCTGACCCCTGACTTCTGACACCTGGCTCCTGAATTCCAGAAAGGAGGTGATCCAGCCGCAGGTTCCCCTACGGCTACCTTGTTACGACTTCACCCCAGTCGCTGACCTTACCGTGGTCGGCTAGCTCTCTTGCGAGTTGCCGCACCGCCTTCGGGTAAAGCCAACTCCCATGGTGTGACGGGCGGTGTGTACAAGGCCCGGGAACGTATTCACCGCGGCATGCTGATCCGCGATTACTAGCGATTCCGACTTCATGCTCTCGAGTTGCAGAGAGCAATCCGAACTGAGACGGCTTTTCGAGATTGGCGTAGGGTCGCCCCCTTGCATCCCGCTGTCACCGCCATTGTAGCACGTGTGTAGCCCAGCCCATAAGGGCCATGAGGACTTGACGTCATCCCCGCCTTCCTCCGGCTTGTCACCGGCAGTTTCTGCAGAGTGCCCGGCCAAACCGCTGGCAACTGCAGATGAGGGTTGCGCTCGTTGCGGGACTTAACCCAACATCTCACGACACGAGCTGACGACAGCCATGCAGCACCTGTGTCCCCGCCGGCCGAACCGAAGAAGCCGATCTCTCGGCCCCATACGAGGCATGTCAAGGGCTGGTAAGGTTCTTCGCGTTGCGTCGAATTAAACCACATGCTCCACCGCTTGTGCGGGCCCCCGTCAATTCCTTTGAGTTTTAACCTTGCGGCCGTACTCCCCAGGCGGTGTGCTTAAAGCGTTAGCGGCGACACCGAAGAGCTAGGCTCCCCAGCGTCTAGCACACATCGTTTACCGCGTGGACTACCAGGGTATCTAATCCTGTTTGCTCCCCACGCTTTCGCGCCTCAGCGTCAGTATCGGTCCAGAGCGCCGCCTTCGCCACCGGTGTTCTTCCCAATATCTACGAATTTCACCTCTACACTGGGAATTCCACGCTCCTCTCCCGAACTCAAGCATGACAGTCCCAAGCGCAGTTCCCAGGTTGAGCCCGGGGCTTTCACGCCTGACTTGTCACGCCGCCTACGCGCCCTTTACGCCCAGTAAATCCGAACAACGCTCGCCCCCTTCGTATTACCGCGGCTGCTGGCACGAAGTTAGCCGGGGCTTCTTCTCACGCTAGCGTCATCATCCTCGCGTGCGAAAGAGCTTTACAACCCGAAGGCCTTCATCACTCACGCGGCATTGCTGGATCAGGCTTGCGCCCATTGTCCAATATTCCCCACTGCTGCCTCCCGTAGGAGTTTGGGCCGTGTCTCAGTCCCAGTGTGGCTGATCATCCTCTCAGACCAGCTACGGATCACAGGCTTGGTAGGCCGTTACCCCACCAACTACCTAATCCGACGCGGGCCCCTCCTGCTGCGATAAATCTTTCCCCGATGATTGCTCACCGGGCGTATGCGGTATTAGCCGAAGTTTCCCTCGGTTATCCCCCACAACAGGGCAGGTTCCCACGCGCTACTCACCCGTGCGCCACTCAGGCCCCGGCGAACCAGGACCTGCGTTCGACTTGCATGTGTTAGGCATGCCGCCAGCGTTCGTTCTGAGCCAGGATCAAACTCTCAAGTTTAACCCAGAGCCGCCGGCCCGACACGATACCCAAGCGGGTACGTGTCCAAACCGCCGGCCCGATCTTAGGGCCTCTAAACGTTCGCATCGATGCGCGAACTTCAGAGCCGCCCCACCCGCGTGATACCCGCTTCTACACAGGCATCACGCCGGCGCGGCCGCCGTCCGCGCATCCCTTCCCTTATTCCACAATCTCAAACAACACCGGCCCCAAGCAACGGCGCCATGGCCAAACCGCCACAACCCAAAGCCCACCGAGCCAAATTCGCCTCAACTCCGCCGGGCCCAGCCATGCACCCTGCGATGCCCGCTACACCCGCCCCACCAAAGGGGCCGCGCTTATAACCCCCACACCCACCCCAAGTCAACCCGATCTGTCCAACCACTTTGCGGATTGTCTTCGATCAGCGTTAACCCGGCGACAGCCATGGGCCAGCGCGGAACGCCAAAATAGGTAGCTCGGGAGTCCTTGTCCAGACCCGCCGCAACATTTCTTTCATCTCTCGCTTCAGAGCGCACGCTTCAGAGCAGACCCAACCCCCTCAGCTCCGCTAACATCTGCTCGGGCGGCGGTGGCGCGCCGGCCTGCGCCCGGTCGGGTGGTGCGACCGCCGCCGGCAAATACCGCCAGCCTTGAAATGCGCGGCAAGGGCGAGGAGAGGTCGGGACCAACACCGGATCGACCTCTATCAGGCAGTACCGACGGCCGGATGCGTCGTGGTCGGGGCGGAATCCGGTCACCCGCTGTCGCACAGCGATCTGCCCGCGGATCACCCAATAGATCGAGCCATTGTCGAGAACTTCAGCCGCGCGCCGAGGGCAATTTCGGGTGTAGACCCAATCGCCGTCGCGCTCGGCAGCACGGATTGTCCGAACTCGGCGGAGATGGTCGATATCGTCAATACCGACTGCGAGCTTCAACAGATGCAGCACCATCCGCAGAACACCGGTTCAGGGGCGCTCAGGCTCGGACGCCGCCAGCACGATCAGTTCCGCCCCCTCCTCCACGAGTTCGCCGATCGCAAACCGCACCGCCGCGACGATACCATCCCTAGGTGCAGTGATCGTGTGCTCCATCTTCATCGCCTCGATTGCCATCAGCGGCTCGCCGCGTCGCACTTTAGTGCCCACTTCGACCAATAACCGCGTTACACGGCCAGGCATCGGCGCGGTCAGTTTTCCCGCCGTCGGATCTTCGTCCGAGGCAGCGGCCAAGCGATCGACTTCTTCGAAATGCCAGCTTTGTCCGTCGGTAAAAACCGCGACTGAGGTTCCGTAACTGAGGACGCGCATACGCCTTCTAACACCCTCGCAGGTCAAATGAAGAAAGCCATTTGGTCCTATCTCACCGGCGACCACCGCCTGTCGATCGCCAAAACGCAGCACCCATTCTCCGCCGGTGGCAGTGGCGGCGATGCTGTGCTCTTCACTGCCGCAACGCAACGTGACGTCCTGATCGGCTCGGCCGCCGAGGCGCCAACCATCGGTTCTCGCCCAGGGGCAGAACGGATCAGCTGAAGAAGATAAAACAGCATCGGCAACCGCCTGGCGCGTCGAGAGGCGATCGATAACCGCCGCGGCGAGCGCCTCTTGGGGAACCGCCCGTTGCTGAGACAGCAGGTCGGCTTGGTGCTGCTCGATAAACCCGGTGTCGAGGGCGGCTTCAGCGAAATCCGGATGAACCGCTACGCGTCCCAGGAATTCGAGATTTGTCCGCAGGCCAACAACCGCTGTCTCAGTGAGCGCTGTCCGCAATCGACCAATCGCGGTTTCTCGGTCCTCTCCGCTGACAATGATCTTGGCGATCATCGGGTCGTAGAACGGGGTCACGAGGTCTCCCTGCCGCACGCCAGTATCCACCCGGGCAATTTCGGGAGGCGGCAGGTAGAGCCTTTGAATGGTGCCGGTCTGCGGCAGGAATTGACGTTCGGGGTCTTCGGCGTAAAGTCGGGCCTCGATCGCGTGGCCGTTGATCGACAGATCATGCTGCCGCAATGGCAAATGCTGGCCGGCCGCGACACGCAACTGCCATTCGACAAGATCGAGGCCGGTGATCGCTTCGGTTACGGCATGTTCAACCTGCAGCCGCGTGTTCATCTCAATGAAGTAAAAAGCCCCCGACGAACCTCTGGGCACGATGAATTCGACCGTGCCGGCGCCGACGTAACCGACCGCGCGCGCAGCCGCGACCGCAGCCTTGCCCATCGCTCCCCGCATTTTTTGGTCGAGACCGGGGGCTGGTGCTTCCTCGATCACCTTTTGATGGCGGCGTTGGATCGAGCAATCGCGATCAAAAATGTGGACGACATTTCCGTGCTTGTCGGCAAAGACTTGCACTTCGATATGGCGCGGCCGGTCGAGATAATTCTCGAGCAGAATTTGGTCGTCACCAAAAGCGCTCGCCGCCTCCCGCCGCGCCGAAACCAGCGCCGAAATAAAATCGTCGGGCTTCGCGACGATCCGCATGCCGCGGCCGCCACCGCCGGCAGACGCTTTAATCAACACCGGAAACCCAATTCGCTGGGCTTCCTCGGCGAGACGATCGGCAGCCTGATCCTCGCCGTGATAACCTGGGACAACAGGCACCCCGGCACGCACCATCAAGGATTTTGCTGCCGCCTTTGCGCCCATCGCGCGCATTGCCGCGGCCGGCGGGCCGATAAAAACCAGCCCCGCCTGCTCGCACGCTTCGGCAAAATTCGAATTTTCGGATAAAAAACCATAGCCTGGATGCACCGCTTGCGCGCCGCTGGCGCGCGCCGCATCGATGATTGCCTCGATATTGAGATAGCTTTCGCGAGGCGGCGCCGGCCCGATTGGCCACGCCTCGTCAGCGAGTTCGACGTGCAATGCGCCCCGATCGGCCTCCGAATAAACCGCCACCGTCGCGATTGCCATCCGCCGCGCGGTGCGAGCGATGCGACAGGCGATTTCGCCGCGATTGGCGATTAGGATTTTCGTAAACAAATCAAGCCTGCGGGTCCGGTGCGACGCTCGCGTCAGAAATCGCGCAGCAGCGTTCCGAAGCCGTCGATCGCATCGGCAATACCGTTGTGGCGCAACGCCCACCAATAGGTTGCGGTGTTGATCGCGAGCACCGGCTTGCCAAGCCAGGTCTCAGCCGCGGCGGCGAGCCGCGCCATTGCCAGGTTGGTACCGACTTGGACGACTGCCTCGACATCGGGTCCGTCGACGGCCAGGATTGCGTCGCGCAATTCCCGTTCCCCGACATGCGCGATCAGGACCGGGCTTGCGCATTTGAGCCCGATGAGCCTGATCACCTCAAACCCGCAATCGGTAAAGAACCGGCGCACCTGGCGATCGGCGACCGGCATATAAGGGGTGACGACCGCGATTTGCCGGATGTCGCCATAGCGCCGTAATGCTTGGCACGAAGCGTCCGAACCCATGGTAACCGTAACTCCGGCGCGTGCTTCGATCCGCTCGCGCAGCCTTTCACTGCCGTCGAGCCCGTCCCAAAAGGTCTCGGACGACATGCCCATAATCAAGTGATCGGGCTCGCAGGTCATTACCCGGTCGACCGCGGCCAATAGTTCGCGGTCTACGGTCTCAATCAGTTTCTCGAAATCGGCATCGCTGCGAAGCGGATCGTTAGGTATGTGAATCCGCGCAAAGTGGTTGGTCACGCCACGCGGGCGCATCATGTCGAATTCGGGCTGCACCACCGTGTTGGTGCTGGGCGCGATGACCCCGAACTTCATTCGCCAGCCAAGCGCGTCGGTCATTACCCGCTCTCTTGCTTGAGGCGCCCCGAAACTAAGCGATTCGGGCGCGGCACTCGCCAAAGCCGATCGAAACAAAGCCGGGTTTGCGGCAATGCGCGCGAAAGATCACCTCGTCGCCGTCTTCGAGAAAGGTGCGGGTTTCGCCCGATTTCGAATCTCGTCGAGCGAGTCCCGTCCTCGCTGAGCTCCATCAGGCTGCCGTACCCGTCGCGTGTGGGGCCGGAAATCGTGCCGGTGCCAAAGAGATCCCCGGCGCGCAGATTGCAGCCGCCGCTTGTATGGTGCGCTACCAGCTGCGCCAAGGTCCAATAAAGGTCAGTCGTGTTGCTGGCCGACATCCGGTGCGGCGGCAAGCCCTTTGCGCGTAAGCCTTCGCTCAGCAAAAAAGCTTCGAGGGCGACGTCAAAAGCGCCATCCTGCTGATCTTTTCGATCCCACAGATGCGGCAAGGGACGCGGATCGCCATCGGGCCGGGCCGGCTGGGGCACGCGAAACGGCGTCAGCGCTTCTGTCGTGACGATCCAGGGCGACACTGTGGAGCCGAAATTCTTGCCGAGAAACGGACCGAGCGGCTGTGATTCCCAGCGTTGGACGTCGCGCGCCGACCAGTCGTTGATGAGGCCGAGGCCAAAAATGTGCTCCGCCGCCTGGCCGATCGGAACCGGTTCGCCCTGAGCGTTACCGGGACCGATCCACACCGCGAGTTCGAGCTCATAGTCGAGCTTCCGGCACGGGCCGTAAGTCGGAGCCGGTTCGTCCGGCGCCTTGCGCTGGCCATTCGGGCGCCGGATCGGCACATTCGACGGCCGGACCGAAGAGGCGCGGCTGTGATAGGCGACCGGCACGTATTTGTAGTTGGGGCTCAGCGGATTGTTCGGATCACGTCGGCGCCCGCCATTGCGCGCATGATGAATTCCGGCAAAAAAGTCGGTAAATTCGCCGATGGCCGCGGGCAGATGCAGAGTGCATTGCGGGGCGGGGTGCAACAGACGACCGGCCATCGCCTCGATTTTGGCCCGCTCGGCGGTGTTCGACGCGAGCAATTCAGAAACCCTTTTGCGCAATACCAGTCGCGCCGGGGCGCCGAGCGCCATCAACGGGTTCAGCGCGGGACCTGCCGCGGCCTCAGCGGCTTTTGCGGCCTCGCCCGAAAACAGCCCGGCATCAACAGCAGCGGCGAGGTCGAAAATCATGTCGCCGATCGCGACGCCGCCGCGCGGCGCTCCGCCAGATGCGCTGAAGACGCCGAGCGGCAAATTCTGTATCGGAAACTCGCCGTGACCATTGGCCGAGGCGACCCAGCTCTCGCGCCTTGGATCATGGGTTTCGTCGATCCCGCTCATCGCTCTCACCTATTTTCGGCAAACCTGGATAACAGGATCATCGCCATTTCGGCTGCCGAAGGCGAGACGCAAATGACCGATGGCGGAAGCGGTGATCGCTATCCACTGCGGGCGCATCGAAGATGATCCTGCGCTTGGTCCTCGCGTTTTGGCATGTGATCGGCATCTTGCTGATCGTCGTGCTCGTGACCGAGTTCGGCGTCGAGGGCTGGCGCAGTTTCAGCCGCTGGCTACGATATCGCCGCCCGACCCGGCCCGACCGCAGCGCCGGCGCCGATGCCTATGCCGGCGCCGATTGGTCGGCCGCCTATTTCGATGAATTTCGCCGCGCCATTCGGGTCGAGTGGAAACCCTATGTCGAGTGGTGGCAGCGACCGTTTCGCGGCTCTTTCGTGACGATCGACGAGCGCGGCTTGCGCCCGACGCCGGGGGAGCACGACGCCTGCAACGGCGCGGTCCGAATCCTGTGCTTTGGTGGATCGACAATGATGGGGATGGGGGCGCGCGACGAATATACGATCCCGGCGATTTTGTCGCGACAGCTGACCGAACTCGGCCACCCCGTCAGCCTCACCAATTACGGCCAGCTCGGTCACAACAGCACGCAGGAGACGATTGTCCTGCAGCAATTGCTGAAAGCTGGCGACCGGATCGACATAGCGCTGTTTTACGATGGCATAAACGAGATGGCCTGCGCCGAACAAACCGGCCGGGCCGATGGCCTGTTCAACGAGGCAAGGCGGCGCGCCGAGTTCAACTTGTTGCTGCCCGAGCGGCAGCGCGACCTGTTCACGGCTGCGCTGATAGCGGCGGCGCCGCGCACATCGCGGCGGTTGCGGCAGCTGACCGGGCTCTCGCTGCGCGGCCCGGCGCCAGCACCTCCGGCCGATTTGTCGCAAATCGATCTGGCGACTTTAGCGCGCCAAGTGATTGCGATTTATCGCGAAAATCTGCGGCTGATCCGCACGCTGGCGCGAGAATACCGGTTTTTGCCGATTTTCTTTTGGCAGCCGGTGATTACGACCAAAACGCTGAAAACCGTCGACGAGCAGCGGTGGGAGCGTGACTACACTCACAATCCGGCGGCGCGAGCGCGTCTTTACCAGGCCATCATCGACGAACGTCGGCACTGCCAGGAATTGACCGAGGCGAGCGACGCGATCGATTTGTCGGCACTATTTGACGACTGGAGCACTCCCGTATACATCGACCTTTATCATCTTTCCGAAACCGGCAATGCGGCGGTGGCCGCTGCAATGTTGCCCACAGTAGCAGCCGCGGCCGGAGCGGTCGCAGCCCAGGGCGGCGCATCAGCACAAGGGGGATAGCCGATGGAATGGTGGATCTTAGCCGGTGTGGTCCTCGCCCTTTCGGCAACTGCCGCATTTACCCGCCTGCGCAAGTCGCGGCGGGCAACGGCGGAAAAGGAAACCAAGAACATCTATCCGCTGTGGTAGCCGACGATCACTGGGCCTTCCTATTTCAGGCGCTTACCGGTTCGTGGCGAAATCCGTCGCCCCAGCGCTTGATGTGGCCGACTGATGGCGACGGGAAATGCATCGTGCAGCATAGGGTCGGCGTGTCGCAGTAGCGCTCGAGAAACGCTCGCCGGGTGGCGACCGCCTGCTGCGGATCATAATCGACGCGCATGACCAACTCCGGATAGCGTCCTTGGATCGGGGAATGGATCAGGTCCCCAGTGAACACCGCCTGGTCGCCGCCGCGGCCGGCGCAGACCGCAAAATGATCTGGGGTATGACCCGGGGTTGGCGTCAGCCGGATATGATCGTTGAGCTGATAGTCGCTCGTCACCAGCTCTGCTTGTTGGGCGTCGATGATTGGCAGCACGCTATCGGCCATCGGGTCGAGCGGTGTCTTTTGGTGAATTCCGTCCCAGTATTCATATTCTTTTTTTGAAAACAGATACTTGGCCTTTGGAAAGGTTGGGACCCAACGGCCGTTTTCCATGCGGGTATTCCAGCCGACATGATCACCGTGCAGATGTGTGCACATCACGAAATCGATGTCGTCGACACCGACACCGGCGGCGTTTAGCGCCTGCATCCAATTGCTGTCGCTTTTGCGGTGCCAGCTCGGCCGGAGGGGGAACGTCTTGTCATTGCCGATGCAGCTGTCGACCAGAATAGTGTGGTGCGGGGTCTTGACGACATACGACTGAAAGCAGAGCACCGCCATATCGGTGGCGGGGTCGAGTGCGGCCGGTTGCAGCCATGACCGATTTTCATCCAGCAATTCCCGCTTCAGGCTCGGCAGAAATTCCAGGATCGGCGTGAACCCGGCTTCCTGTTCTATGAGGCGATGGATTGTCATGTCATTGACGGTGAAGCTTGTAGGCATCGCGATCGGCCCCGAGAGTTATTGCTGGTCCGGCGCCGATCGTACCCGGCTTCGCTCTCGATTGCTAACGATCCGAGGCGACGTCAACACAGCATCGGCGAGAGAAGACTAACCGGCCTCGCTGCGCAAGAAGATCAAGCGGGCCGCGCCATAGACGCGCTCGTCGATTATTACGAAACCAGAGGGTGCCGTAAATGTCTCGCGCGCCCCGACCTCGACGACCGCGAGTGCGTCGGGCGCGAACCAGCCGGCGCGGGCGAGCGCCGATAACGCCGGGGCGGCCAGCCCACTCGTATAGGGCGGGTCGAGGAAGATAACGTCACATCCGACCGCGGCGCGCGGCGGCCGGGTGGCGTCGCCGCTGATGACCCGGGCTCGCGCGGTCTCGCCGAGATCGGCGATATTGCGGCGGAGCCCGATCAGCGCCTCACGATCGTTTTCAATGAAAACAGCTTCGGCGGCGCCGCGCGACAGCGCTTCGAGACCGAGGGCGCCGGTGCCGGCAAAGGCATCGAGAACCGACTTTTCTGCGAAAGGCACACCCTCGGCCGCGAACCCACCATGCGAGAGGATGTTGAAGAGCGCCTCGCGAGCCCGGTCGCTGGTCGGCCGGACCGTCTCCCCAGGAGGTGCAACGAGGCGGCGGCCGCGATTGCTACCGCCGACGATCCGCATGCGCCGCCCATTTCGGCATCTCCGCCCCGAGCTGCTCGGCAAGCGCCTTTCGCGGTACTTCGGCGATGGCGCCGCGCTCTAGATTGCCCAGCTGAAAAGGGCCATAGGACAGCCGGATCAGCCGCGTCACCTGCAAACCGAGATGTTCCAATACGCGGCGCACCTCACGATTTTTGCCCTCGTTCAATGTCATCGCGATCCATGCATTGCTTCCCTGAGTGCGCTCGAGGCTGGCGCGGATCTGCCCATAGGCGATGCCGTCGATCGTGGTCCCATTTGCGAGAGCGGCCAGCCGCGCCGGATCGACCGCGCCATGCACCCGCACTTTATACCGCCGCGCCCAGCCGGTTGCCGGCAGTTCGAGCCGGCGGGCGAGCGCGCCGTCATTGGTCAATAGCAACAGCCCTTCGGAATTGAGATCGAGACGCCCGACCGAAATCAGCCGCGGCAAATCCTTTGGCAGGGCGTCGAATACCGTCGCCCGCCCGCGTTCGTCACGATGCGTCGTGACCAGCCCGGTGGGCTTGTGATACCGCCACAGGCGCGCCCGCTCAGGCTGCGGGATCGGCTTGCCGTCAACTCGGATATCGGTTTCGGGGCTGACATTAATCGCCGGGCTCGTCTGCACCGAGCCATCGACCGAAACCCGCCCTTCGGCAATCCAACGCTCGGCCTCGCGGCGGGAACACAGCCCGGCGCGCGCCAGCATCTTTGCCAGCCGTTCGCTGCCACCGCCCTCTGCCGCCGCCGGCGGCAAAGCTGGAACTCGCGTTTCGGGGAGGGCAGGCATCAACTCCCCGCCGCCGCGACAAACGCGCGGAAAATATGCCGGTCGGCGTCATTAATCTCGAATTCGGGGTGCCATTGCACGCCGAGGCAAAAGCGTCGTCGCGGGTCTTCGATGCCCTCGACGACGCCATCCGCGGCAACCGCATCGATCACGACACCCGGTCCGGCATCCTTGACCGCCTGATGATGAGCGCTGTTCACGGCCAGGCGCGCGGCGCCGGCGATGCGGTGCAGGAGCGTCCCGGTAATAATACGGACTTCATGACCCGGCTCGTCGCGCGGATTGAGCTGGCGGTGCGGCAGCGCGTCCGCCACCTCGTCCGGGATGTGCTGGATCAGGGTGCCGCCCAAGGCCACATTCAGCAATTGCTGGCCGCCGCAAATACCGAGCACCGGCATGCCGCGCGCAAGCGCGCCTCGGGTAGCCGCCAGCTCGAACGCCGTGCGGCGGTCCTTGGTGGTAACCGTGGAATGGCGGCTCGTCGCCCCAAACAGGGCGGGATCGACGTCAAACCCGCCGCCGGTCACGATCAGGCCGTCAACCCGGTCGAGGTAAAGCTCGGCGGCATCGGGTTCGTGTGGCAGCAGAACCGGCAGTCCGCCGGCATTGCGCACCGCGTTGCAATAATTCTCGCGGATCGCATACCACGGAAACTTCGACCAGCCGCCGGCAGGTTCGTGATCGAGGGTGAGACCGATGACCGGCTGTGCCATTCTGAGTCCGATTTATTCGAGTGAGCCGATGGACGAATTCTACGAATTACCGCTGCGCGTCCAGACCTACGACATAGACTTCGCCGGCATCGTCAGCAACATTGTGTTCGTCCGTTGGCTCGAGGATCTAAGGCTGGGGTTGATGGACCAGGCCTATCCGCTGGTCCAAGCATTGGCCGAAGACGTGGCGCCAATCCTGACCGCGACGCGGATCGCTTACCGCCGGCCGGTGACCATCTCGGACAAATTGCTGGGGCGGATGCGCGTCGCCGGGCTCGGGCGTGTGCGCTGGCGTCTCGCCGCCAAATTCACCGTCGGTGATCTAGTCCATGCCGAGGCCGAACAGGAGGGGCTGTTTATGCGGCTGTCAACCCGCCGTCCGATCGCAATACCTGAGCCGATCCGCCGCCGGCATCGGGGATGAGCGAGCGAGCGCCGCCGATGGTTGTGGCATTGGCCGAAGCCGAGGCGGCGGCAGCACGCGGCGAGGCGCCGGTCGGCGCGGTGCTGCTCGATCCTTTGGGAAAGCTGGTCGCCGTCGCCGGCAACCGGGTCGAGAACGATCACGATCCGACTGCGCACGCCGAAATCCTGGTGCTGCGCGCCGGGGCCGCCAAGCTCGGTATGGCGCGGCTCACCGAATGCGATCTGTGGGTCACGCTTGAACCCTGCGCGATGTGTGCTGCCGCAATCGCGCTCGCCCGTATCCGACGGCTCTATTTCGCTGCCTGGGACCCGAAGGGTGGCGCCGTCGACCACGGCCCGCGCCTGTTCGACCAGCCGACGGTCCACCATCGACCGGAAGTTTACGGCGGCATCGAAGAGCGCCGCGCCGCCGCACTGCTCCAAAACTTCTTCCGCGAGAGGCGCTGAGCGGTTCAAACGAAATATGCTGCGGCCACGGCAAGGCCGAGGGCGGCGAGAATGACGAGCATCAAGGCGGCACGCCGCGTTTGCGCGAGACCGCCAAATCCGATCGCATAGCCGGCCTTGGCAAGATTGTTCGCGGAGACCGCGATCAATATCGCGACGGCCGCAGCGGAGAGGCTCATTCCCGGTACCCCGCCTTGGGCGAGATTGAGGACGAACGGGTCGATGTCGCTGGCCCCAACGATGGCGGCGAGGGCGAATATGCCAGCCTGACCGAATGTCCGTCCGATCCAGACCGTCGCCAGTGAAATCACGACAAACAGGGCGGCGAACACCAGCGCCGTCGTCAACTGCAACGGGTTTGCGGCCGGGATCGCCAGGTCCTGGGCCGAGCCGCGATCGGCGCGGCGCCATTCGCGCCACGCAAGTAGGCCGGCGACGACAAACAGCAGGAAAAGCGCCCGCATCAAGCGCGCCGCCAGGGGTAGGCTGAACAACGCGATGACGATCGCCAGCCGCAAATACATGACTGCTGTCGCCGCGACGATGCCCGCCAACAATTCAGCGCGCGGCGCTGCCGCTTCACGCTGACGTCGGGCGAGGACAACAGTTGTCGCCGTCGAGGAGTAGGCGCCCCCGAGCAGAGCGGGCAACAACGCGCCGCTACTTCCCGCCCCATCCTTGGCAGGAAGGTAACGTTGGACGAGGTAGGTCAGATAGGACAGGCTCGAAATCGCAACGACCGCAAGCCAGATGCGATAAGGGGTGAGCGGGGCGGCGGCGATCAACCTGGTGTCGGGGAGCAGCGGCAAGATGATACCAGCGAGTATCAGGAATTTGCCGGCGGTCAGGATCTCATCCTGCGGTATTAGCCGGACAAAGCCGTGCATCCGCTCGCGCCAACCGATCAGCAGCACCGCCGCGACGGTAGCGCCGATCGCGACCCAAGGCGGCTGGGTCAGGACAGTCGGACCGAGGGCATAGACCAGGAGGTTCGCCGCCGGGATGACCAAGGTCCGCCCGATCCCTGGTTGCCGTATTTCGATCCGCAGGAAGACGAACAGCCACAGCGCCAAGGCAACAAGCCCGGCGCTAAAAGCAAGGGCGTGCGCCGGCTCGACGAGATAGAGCAGCGCCCCGGCAAGCGTCACCAGCGGGAATGTCCGCACCCCACCTGGGACATCAGGCTCGTCACGCTTGTAGACTTCCTCGAAAGCCAAGCCGAGGAAGCAGGCCAGCGCGAGCAGCAGGGCCAGCCGCTCGGCGAGTTGGATCGGCGGCATCAGCGTGTATTACACCAATCCTGCGTGCTAGAGTTGTTTGGTCGAGATGCCGCTAGCGAGGCTCAAATGAGCGATATGCCGATCCTGATCCGCCATGCCGAGCGGCCCAATGTGAGCTTCCCGGGCGGCGCCGGCTATTGCCCCGTGATCGGCGACGACAACGGCGTCGGCGTGTCGGTAAGAACCGGGATCCAAACCTCGCCCCCAGGCTATGCGACACGGCCGCATTCGCACCCTTATGTCGAGATGTTGACCGTGTTCGAAGGCGAGGGTGAGGCGTGGGTCGACGGCGAGAGCGGAGTGATCAAGATGGAGCCCGGCGTAACGATTGCTCTGCCGGCCAATCGGGTGCACAGCTTTCGTACCATTGGAGACAAGCCGCTCGTTACCTTCGGCATCCATACGGCTGACAAGCGGATCGTTAACTACCGTGATCCACCGGCTGATCCCGGCTGATATCCTGGAAACCTGAACGAGATAGGGAAGACTATGGACATCCGACGCATTGATTTGACCCAGCCGCCGGGCCCGCGCATGAGCCGCGCCGTGGTGCGCGGCGACACCGTCTATCTCGCCGGGCTGACCGCGGGTGACACCTCGCAGGACATCAAAGGTCAGACAAAGCAAATCCTCGACAAGATCGATTCCTACCTGTCGCAGGCGGGGACCAGCAAATCCAACCTGCTGTCGGCTAATCTGTGGATCAAGGACATGGCACTGTTCGCCGATATGAACTCGGTGTGGAACGCCTGGGTCGATCCCGAAAACCCGCCGGCGCGCGCCTGCGTCAAGGCCGAGATGGCGCGCCCCGAGGTGCTCGTCGAAATCATGGTGACCGCCGCAAAATAAACTCTTACGCGGCCGGGACCGCCTGTCGAGGTGGGCGTGCCTATTCGGCGGCTTCCTGGGCCGGACTAAGTGTTAACAGCGAGATGTCGCGGTCTGGCCGCAACTGCCTGAGTCTCTAGGTCAACCGTCATTAGAGGAGGTATCTCAGTGGCGGTTCCCTCGACCTCCAACTCACTGAACCGCCTCGCTTGAGGCATCACCGAACTTTCTAGGCTTCCAATGAAGTCGTTATATTTGCGAATACTCGAAGTTAGGCTGGCGCCTAGTCCGCAGATGTGACTACCCATTGTCGTGAGCCGCTTGTACAACTCCCGCCCCATTTGATGAACTTTGGCGGCGTTTTCGGCAACTTTCTCCTGTCGCCAGTTATATGCAATGACTTGCGCGAGCCCGATAAGGGTCACCGGAGTAGCGATGATAACGTGTTGCTTGAACGCATACTCAAACAACTCGGGATCCCGCTCGACTGCCGCCGAGTAAAAGTTTTCACCAGGGACGAACATGACGACAAAATCCGGGGTTTGGGTTAGCGCCTCCCAGTAAGCCTTTCCAGCAAGGAGCTTAACCTGGGAACGAAGTTGCTGCGCGTGCAGCGAAAGGTGACGTTCCCGTTCGGCTTCTTCGGTCGCATCGATGGCGTCTAAATAAGCGGTCATTGACGCTTTTGCGTCTACGACAATGCTGTGACCGCCCGGCAAGCGAATCACGACGTCGGGACGCGAAAGCGCCCCGTCTTGTAGGTAGCTCCGCTCTGTAACGAAATCGGTGTACTGAGTGAGACCGGCGAGTTCCAGCACATTGCGAAGGGTATTTTCGCCCCACCGGCCGCGTGTTTTGGGCGAAGCACGCAGCGCGTTCACGAGTTTCGATGTCTCATTACGGACGGAATTGCCGATATCGACGATAGTTCTAATCTCGGCAGAAAGCGCGCCGTTGCTCCGGACCCGTTCTCTTTCGAGTTCTGTTAGATTTTGCTGATAGGCTTGGAGCGTCTCACGAATCGGCAAGACCAGGGAATTTAGTTCCGCTGATGCTCCTTGCTTGTGTTTGGTGAACACCTCGTTTGCCAGTTCGAGGAAGCTGGCTTGATTGCCGCGTAGGCTCTCGCTGGTAATGTTCTTGAGGCTGGTTTCGATTTCCTGACGAATTGAGGACACCGCTTCCAGCTTCTCCCGATGCGCTTCCTCTTGTTCGGTCTGCTTTGCCTTGTAACCGGCAAGCACCGCGTTCAAATCCATCAAACGATTTCGCAAGCCGGCGCATTCGGCTTCGAGACTATCGACGCGTAATGCCGATGCTTCCGCCATGGCTCGGTTCTTCGAGTCATTCTCCGCCTGGGTACGCCACAGATTCGTTTCGTGCCGCGCTGCTTTGAGATCATCCTCGGTCTTGAGAATATGATCGCGCAGCAGCCTTGCCTCAGCGGCTGCGGCGCGCAGTTTGGCGGACAGGACCAGCCATGCGATGCCCGTGCTACCGGCAGCTGCTGCGACGATCCACAATAGAAACAAGATTTGCATTTGAGCTCGCTACTCGCGTGTTCCGCGAGCGGCGAACATACTTGGAACATTGACTCGCGTCAATCGAATGTTCGCCTAGTGTTCCTCCGCATATCGGGAGGGGCCAGCCGTAGATGGGCGCCCCGCTTGGTTTTGAGTTAAGCGAGGCTGATTTCTCCCTCGATGACATGTTCGAGCCCGATTTCGGGGACTATTAAGGTGATACGCGGCGTCAGCATTGCGTCGTCGGCGAGCGTACCCTGGGCGAGAGCGTCGCGCACCGCCTTTTCAATTTCGCGCTGCGAGGTCACGCCGACGACCTTGAGGAATTGCCGGATCTCCAGATTGAAGCGGTCTTCGTCCATTTTTCATTCCCTTCTGCGATAGCGCCGTTGCGCCGCAGCCCTGTGTGAAGTAGACCGCCGGGCCGCCGTGCGCAACGCAGATGTCTGTGCCGAACTTGTCTTTCGCCCATGCCCTTCACTGACCTCCGATGACGGCGCCAGACGCGGGCGAAGCGCCTTCGGCGGGAGAGCCGATGCCTGCCTATCGTGTGTTGCGTCAGCAGGGGCGATTGGCGCCCGATCCCGCTCAGCAGCTGGCAATCGAACGGTTGCAGAGCCTTCATCGCGCTCTGCTTAACTATCATCCGGAGCACGGGTCCCGCGGTTGGCTCGCCCGTTTCGGACTCGGCGAGGACCCGTCCGCCCACGCTCCGATGGGACTTTATCTCTGCGGCCCAGTCGGGCGCGGCAAATCGATGTTGATGGATTTGTTTTTTGCGACGGCGCCGATTGAGCACAAGCAGCGGGTGCATTTCCACGCCTTCATGCTCGAAATCCACGACCGCATTGAACAAGAGAGACGGGACGGAACCCGTGAACCGATCGTCAAGGTCGCGACGGACATCGCCCGAGAGGCGCCCCTTTTATGCTTTGACGAATTCCAGGTCGACAACATCGCCGACGCGATGATCCTCGAGCGCCTATTCACGGCATTATTCGATCGCGGTGTGGTTGTGGTCGCGACTTCGAACCGAGCCCCTGACGAGCTGTACAACCACGGGCTGCATCGCGACCGATTTCTGCCATTCATCGATTTGCTGAAACGGCAGCTCTATGTCCTCGAACTCGATAGCGGCTGCGACTACCGCCTGGCACGGCTGGTTGGCAAGACCGTCTACCACACGCCCATGGGTCAAGCTGCGCATCGCGCATTGGAGACTGCATTCGCCGAGTTGACCGACGGCGAGCCGGGGGTTCGCGTCAGCCTGATGATTAGGGGGCGGCAATTAACCGTGCCGCGCGCGGCCCGCAACGTCGCATGGTTCGGCTTTGCCGATCTTTGCGCAAAGCCGCTGGCGGCGGCCGACTACCTGGCCATCGCCAAACGCTTTGCCGCGATCATCATCGAAGGCGTCCCACGGCTGACACCGGATCAGCGCAACGAAGCGCGCCGCTTCAATATCCTGATCGACACGCTCTACGAGGCGCGGACCCTGTTGATCGTCTCGGCCGAGGTGCCACCCGCGGAAATTTACGTTGACGGCGACGGGACGTTTGAATTCCAGCGGACGGTGTCGCGCTTAATCGAGATGCAGAGCGTGGATTATGTCGCCAGCCGCCCGCGCTGATGCAGCTTGGTGAGATTACCCCGGATAGGCGCGTCGGCCCTGATCGCGCAGCCACAGGCGGACGAGATGACGTTTTCGCTGTGGGTCGGGATAATCATCGAAGGCGGTACGGCTGTGACCCAGCGCGCGATTGTCGACGAACTGCATCTGCCCGGGCTCGAGGTCGAAATCGATCGACAGCGCCTCGTCCTCAAAGATGTCGAGCATCGCCGTTAGCGAAGCCTCTCCAGCCGCATCCACCGGCTCGCCCCTCAACGCATAACCGCTGTTGATTTGGTGAACGCTGAACCGCGCTTTCAGCTCGGCGTCGTTCTCGAATACCGGTGCGGCAAAGATTGGGCTTTCGCCCGCATGGAATTCGCGCTGACGGTCGAACCAAAACGGCTCGTAGAGCCGCCCAAGTCGCTCGGGGCAGCGCGTCAGCATCTGATTATGAGTTGTGGGAAAGCTGACGACCCGGCTGTGGCCGCCGCGCATCGCCTTCCGCAGGCACAAAAGGCCAACATATTCCGGCGGGGTTTCGTTGTACGCGTTGTCGATATGAAAGCGGATCTCGATGTTCGTCTTGTCGGGACGCACTCCCGAGCCAGGGAGAGCCTCCTGTCCAGTGTCGAGCACATCATATACTAGAGTCCCATCGAGTTTTTGCGCGACCGGTCGGGCGATCATGCTCGACAGCAGCCAATAGATCGCCGTGGCCTCGTTCGTGGTCATTTCGTCGAGCGGCAGCCGGTCGACAATCGCAAACCGCACACCTGATGCGAGGATTGCTCGCGCCCGTGCCATCGCCTCCTGGCAGGCGGTCATCGCAAAATCCTGAGGGCCAAGAACGATGGTCGGAAGCGGATACGCTCGCAATTCGTCGACCGCGTGGCGGATTTCGTCGAGACAGTCGGCGGATAGTTCGATGCGCCAATCTTCGGTGCGCACAGAGGCGCGCACCCAGGCGCTCGGGCCCTCGACCGGCCGGTTCGGGACAGACACGTCGGGCATGGCTTCTCCAAAAACCGATACGTCTCGGCGAAAATGCAGCCTTCCCCGCCATTTCGCAACTACGTGGATCGGGAGCCGACCCGACAAGTCCGTCAGACGGGGATCGAAACGCCAAACGTCAAGCCAGTCAGCAATAAATTCAGCGTCAGTACGACACAAGCTCCGGTGATGGCGGCAGTCTGCACCCAGCGGCTGTTCGCAAATGGACCCATAATATCGGCGCGTCGCGTGAACATCAGCAATGCTATCATCGGTAGTGGCAAGACGATGCTCAGCACGATTTGGCTGATCACAAGAGCCCAGGTGGTATCGACCCCGAGGGCGACGACGACGATTGGCGGCACCATGGTCACCAACCGCCGGATCCAAACCGGGATCGTGAAGCCGACAAAGCCTTGCATTATCATTTGCCCTGCCATCGTACCGACGGCCGAACTCGACACTCCGGAAGCGAGGAGCGCGATAAGAAACAGGCCAGCAGCAGCCGGGCCGAACAGCGGCGCCAAAGTGTGATAAGCGGTTGCAATCTCGGCGACGTCGCTGTGCCCGGCATGAAACGCGCCGGCTGCCATGATCACCATCGCCATATTGACGAGACCGGCAAACGCCAAAGCAACCACCACTTCCCGGTTGGAAGCTCGAACGATCCGGCGCGTTTCGCGCGGGCTTCGTGGCGGAATTCGTGCTTGCGTCAGTCCGGAATGGAGATAGATCGCGTGCGGCATCACAGTTGCGCCGATAATGCCGACGGCGAGGGCTAGCGCCTCGGGCCCGCCGAGTTGCGGCACCACCGAATGGAATGCAGCCGAGCCCCAATCGACCGGCACAATAAAAAGCTCGATCAGGTAACAAAGGCCAATCGTGGCCACCAAGCTGCCGATCAGGAGTTCGAGCGGACGGAAGCCGTTTCTCTGCAGTTGCAGCAGGCCGTAAACGACGATCGCGGTAACGATCATACCGGGCAGCAAGGGTATCTTGAACAGTAAGGAGAGCCCGATCGCGCCGCCGAGAAATTCGGCGAGGTCGGTTGCCATCGCGGCGATCTCGCTGACCGCCCACATCGCCAACGCCACCGAGCGCGGCAGCTGCTCGCGGCAGAGTTCCGCGAGATTCTGGCCGGTCACGATGCCGAGCTTGGCGGACAGCGCTTGAAACAGCATCGCGATCACATTCGCGAGCAGCACCACCCAAAGCAGCTGATAGCCATATTTCGCGCCGGCCTCAATGTTTGTCGCGAAATTTCCCGGGTCCATGTAGGCGATTGACGCAACCAGGGCGGGGCCGGCAAAAGCCAGATAGCCACGCCACCCGCGCCGGCGCCCATCGAGTACATCGCGCGCTGTACGGACGGTCCACTCGGACAAGGACGCCCGTCCGCCGATGCTTTCGCTGGTAATCCAGGACATGCCGAAACCGGGGCGCTACCTGTCAGGGTTGTGGGATCGCGTCGTGACGGCGCCGCATACAAGCGCTAACGCGTGACCGAACCGAACAGCGCCGCATCGAAATGTTGGCGGAGAGTTCGACTCACCGCACTCGGACAGACTCGGGGCTGATCACGAGCCGGATGGCTGTCTTGCCTCAGTCTGCCTAAGAGGCGATGGGGCCCCCAGAAAAGGCCCGTGGCTGCTTTGTACTTGAGTATCGGAGAAAGCCGATTTCAGGCGCTCCGCTGGCGGTCGCGTTCTTCATCTTCGGCTGCGTTCAGAATTCCGCCGAGCCGCTGTGAACAAGGCCTGCGATTTTTCGCCGTTGCCCAAAATGTGTTCGGCGCGGGCGAGATCGAGCTGGATATAGGCCAGCGTAGGCGTGTTCCGTCCGGCTCCGCATTGGAGCAAGGTGATCGCGGAATGAAAGACTTTCACTGCAAGCCCGGGGCGATTGGTCGCAAGATATATAAGGCCGAGATCACTTAAATCTTCGGCGCTCAGCGGGTGTGTTGGGCCGAGGTTCGTTTGGTCGATCAGCGCCGCCTCTTCTATCAGCGGTAACGCTTCGACAAATTTCTTCTGCTTCAAATTGATGTCGCTCAGCGCGGCGAGGCTGCGCGCGATTTCAAACTGATTCCCATCGACGCGAGCGAGCGCGAGAGCTTGATGCAGGACGCCTTCGCTTTCTTCAAACTGCCCTTGGGCAGCCAAAACCTCGCCCAGTACGCGAAGCCGGGAACTCTGGCGCGTTCCGTTCTTCCGATCGATCTCGACTGCTTCTTCAGCCCATTTACGAGCTTCACCTTTGTCACCCCTTGCAAGGGCGATCCGAGCTCGGTCGGCTAATACCGGCGCCAGCGCAGGATTAGCACCTCCGAGCCGATCGCGAAGCAGATTGGTTGCAATGATGGCCAGCGGCTCGGCATCAAGGTACCGGCGCTGCTCGATATAGAGGTTGACGAGCGCCGCCATGGCCTCCGCGGCCGGCACCGATGCACTGCCGTAAGCCGCTATCGCTATTTGTAAGGAACGCCGTCGCTGCGCTGTCGCATCCGCGAATTGACCCTGCTCAAATTGCAGTTCCGCCAAAGAGTTGAGGATCGGCAGGAGTTGCGGCGTAGTCGACCCAAGACGCTGCTCCAGCTCCGTCAGCGAGCGCGTCAGCGCCACAGCTTCGCCCTCCGGCGTCCCGGATCGCGCGGTCATAGCCAGGCCGACAACTGCGGACAAGAACACCGCCGATGCCATCACGCCAAAGGGGCGCCGCATCGATTGACCTCTAAAGTGCTCGGCTAAACGGACAAATGCCCGTGGCCTGAGATGCAAACGAGATTAGACGACCTCGCCCGAAGTTGCCTTCCTGCGTTCCACGATCAGCCTGTCGTAAAGATCAATCAGCAGCGGCTGCGTCGCGGCTAGCCCGGCGTTAATCGCGTCTCCGGCAACCGGCGTCAGAGATACTGCCTTGTGTTTCTTTATGGTCCGCTCGTCGAAGAACCCCCAACGGATCAAGTTGGCGACGCGCTCCTTGATCGCGAGGTGACCCAGCTGTAGCCGATCCCACATCCGACTGATGATTTCGTCGATGACCAGCGCTTCGACACCGGTCCGATCGCCGCCGAATGCACTTGCCGACCACAGCAACATTACGATGGCCCAATATTGATAGGTAACCAGATGGTCCATCGCGTCTTCGACGTGAGCCGGCGTCAAACCTTTCTGCTTGACGACGCGCTCGCTGGTTTCGCGCCACTTCTGGTCGTAAGCGCCAAAAAACCGATAAATTTCCGATATTAGACGGTCATCGCACATGATCACGTCGTCTAACCCAATCCTGTGGTCGCCGATTGTGGCGCCGACCTGGGCGATTGTGTCGCGACAATGTGCGTCAAAACTGTCGAGCAATTTCTCGGTGGGTCCGAGCAGGCATGCTGCAGACACGGCGCAAGCCTGGTTGGCGGGGTCAAAGACCCGGATAAAGCCGTCACGCTCGCAATCCTTGATCCGCTCGATACAAGTTCTGATGTCGGTGCCATAAGAACCGTACAGTGTGCGGTGGATCGCCCGAACTCGAAACACCTCCATGATCGCAAGTTCTGGCCATAAAAATGACATGCCAGTGCGCGCGTTTGTTAAGACCAGGAAAGTACTTTCCCCAAATTTCATAGTACTCCAACAAGAAGCTAGCGACCACCCGCTGGGGCAAGTGGGTCGTGCTGTAAACGGCAGACATCGCCTCATTCCCGAATGTCGATCGTCTCTGTCTCAGAGTAACCGATTTTTGGACTCCGCAACAGGAAACGCGACGGGAACCTGCAGAATGACCCATCGGGATTTTGATACAAGACTCCGGGGAGTCTCTGAGGCGAATGGGTGCGCTTGACATCATCCAGTGATCGCAGGAGGGTGACAGCAGCGCGACGATCTGCAGGGCGTAATCAATGAATGCCAGCGAACAAACCCAGAGGGCCGAGCTTTTTCGCGACATGCACCGGGGGCCGTCGCTGCTCTTGCTGCCCAACGCCTGGGACGCGCTGAGCGCGCGAATTTTCGCAAGCGTAGGATTTTCGGCGATCGCGACCACCAGCGGCGGCGTGTCCTGGGCGATCGGATATGCCGACGGCGAAGCCGCCCCTTGGGACGAGGTGGTCGCGGCGACGCGCCGGATCGTCCGGGCGGTGCAACTTCCGGTAACCGCCGATATCGAATCCGGTTTCGGCGATACCCCCGATGCTGTCGGCAAGTCGGTTGGCGAAATCATCCGCGTCGGCGCGGTCGGGGTAAATCTGGAGGACGGCACGCCGCGGGGAGCGACGCCGATACGGACTATTGCCGACGCCGCAGACCGCATTCGCGCCGCCCGTAATGCTGCACGCGAAACTGGGGTGCCGATCGTGATCAACGCCCGCACCGATCTTTATTTACGCAATATTGGCGACCCGGCAACCCGTTTCGAAGAGGCGGTCGAACGCGCGAGGGCCTATTTCGCCGCCGGCGCCGATTGCTTTTACCCGATCACCCTAAGCGATCGCGACACGATCGGCCGGATGGTTAAGGCTGTAGCGGCACCCATCAACATCAACGTGCGCGCCGGATCGCCGAGCGTGGCCGAGCTCGAAGCCCTTGGTGTCGCCCGCGCCAGCACCGCCAGCCAGATCGCGCTAATGGCCGCTACGACGACGCGCCAGATCGCCGAAGAGTTGCGGACGACCGCCCGATTTGACGCGCTCAATCCCGCGATGACCCAAGCCGACGCCCAGCGCCTATTTTCGACGAGTTGATGAGCCTAATCGCCGGAATCGGGGCGCGGCCGCTCGCTCACTCGGCTTCCGCCGCTGCCGTCGCCGCCGTGCGGGCTTCCGCCACTGAACGGATGTGATCGCGCAATGCCGGCTCGGTGCCGAATAGCCGAGTGAGGTCGCGAGCACCAAGGGTCAGCAGCTGGCAATAGCCGAGCGCCACGACATCCGCCGTACGGCGATCGGCGACCAGCAGCGCCAACTCGCCGAAAAAATCACCGCTGCCGAGCTGGACCGGATGCGGCGCGATCCGGACCTCGACGGCGCCCGATGAAATAAAGTACATCGCGTCGCCGCGTTCGCCACGACGCACGATCACTTCGTCCGGCACGGCCAGCCGCGGCCGCAACAGCCGCCCCACTGCACGCCGAGCACCCTCGTCGAGGGACGCAAACATCGGCACACGCCCGACAAGATCTTCGCTTTTCAATCCCAGATCAAGGACGGTGCGCGCTTCGACCGTACGCCGACGGCGACGCAATTCGCGCTGCAAGTCCTCATAAACGTCCTGGCTGATGATCGATTTGGAGCGCAGGCGTTGGTAGCTTTCTTCCTCGAAGCGCGCCGCGGTTCGAGCCAGGTACTGGGTCCCGAGCTGTCGCACGTAATTTGGGTATTGAAGCTTTAGCGCGGCGATCGCTCGATCGATTTCGGTCAAGCGAAGCTCAACCTGCTGCGCCAATACCGCACTGGGCCCGCCGCCGAACAGGGGACCGATTTGCTCGCGGTTGAACGCGGTCAAGTTCTTGAGAATGATACGGGCCGCGAGTTGGACCTCGAAGCGATCGGACAGCTCGCGCGCCAGCGGGCGGGCGATGCCGATCCGCCGGTGCAGCGCCAGCGCCAGGCGATAACTCGGACCAAAATGCCGCATCCGAGCCGCCACCTGCTGATACCCCTCAATACCGTGGGTTCGCGCGCCATCGCGAAGCCGCGAGGTATGCGCGAGCAATACGGCCGCGACCCGCCGCGACACGGTGCGCCCTTCGAAATATTCCAGGCAGAATTCCTGCTCGCGGTCGGCGAGCACGGTCAGCGCTGCTCGCGTGCGAAGCTCTGCCGGCAGTTGCGCGTTCTCTTCGGCGATGTCAGCGGGGCTGCGACTGCGCCCGCCATAGACCGCAGTGACCTCAGAAACGATTTCTGCCGGGATTTCGTGCTCTCGCGCGACATCGTCGATCTGTTTGTGTATCGAATTCAATGACAGGCCGATAACCCTCTCCCGGAGCGCGACCTCGGCCGGCGGCGGGTCGTTCAGTCTCAACAGCCGCATCAACGGCCGCATCGTCGGCCCGGTCACGAGCAGGGTGAACAGCACAAAGCCGGTCGCGAGTACGCCAACAAACTGGCGGATATCGGCGGGTACGGACGGCTCCTGGGTCACCGCCAGCGCGAGGGCCAAGGACACCGCCCCGCGCATCCCGCCCCACAGCATGAACAGCTTGTACCCGGAGCCGATCGGTTGCGCGATCCGGGCGAAACTCAGGACCGGGATCAGCCCGTAGAGCGTGAGTGCGCGCGCCGCCAATGCCGCCGCGATGAGCGCGCCGAGAAGCGCCAAATCCCGCCACGTCGCGTGCACCAGCAACTCGGGTGTGTGCATCGCAGCGAACAGAAAGATCAGCGAGCTCGCCCAAAACCCAAGCTGCTCCCAAGTTGTAACGAGACTTCTCAAAATTCGACGGCGCGAGGCGACGGCGTCCCTCGCCGCCGACCGCGAGTGCCGCCGCGGCGACCGCGACGACGCCAGAGACCTCCAGGTAATGCTCGCAAATAATGTAAATCGCGTAGGCAAAGCCGATCGTCAGCGTTGCTTCGGCGAGACGGCTCGAGCGGAGCACCGGCATCGTGAGTGCGACAAGCCAGCCCGTGGTATAGCCAACGACGATGCCGCCCCCGAACTGGCGCGCAAAAATCAGCACCCCATCCCCCGGATGAGCCGGACGCTCACCCGTTAGGATGGCGACGGTCAGCGAATAGATCGCGATCGCTGCGGCGTCGTTAAAAAGGCTCTCACCTTGAACCAGGGTCGACAGCCGGCGGGGTGCACCGATGTCCCGGAAAATACCAACCACCGCGGATGGATCAGTGGTCGCGATGATTGCGCCGAGAATGACACAAGCGAGAACGCCGACTGGGGCGATCGGCCACAGCGCAAAACCGACCACCATGGTGCAGACGACAACGCCGATCACGGCGAGTAACAGGACTGGCGCCACCTCGTCGCCCAACTGTCGAACATCGACGTTAAGCGCCGCTTCGAACAGCAAGGCAGGTAGGAATATGTAAAGAAGAGATTCGGCGCTCAGCCCAAAATCATGGAGCGTGCCTATAATGTCGCGGACGGCGCCGCCATGAAGATAATGCTCGGGAATGTGGGTTGCCGCACCGATCGCGATGCCGGCCACGGCGAGCAGCACGCTATAAGGGATTGAAAAGCGCTCGGCGAGCGGCGGCAAGAAACTGACGAGGCCGAGCAGCGTTGTGATGGTGAAGACGGTCAGAACGGTTTCGTGCATGATCGGCTCGCCGCGGCACCCTAGCGGTGCCAGCATTGCTTCACAAGTCGCGACTGACAGAAAGATTTCAGCGCCCGCGAGTAGCAGTCTCGGCTATTTATCCCACCAGCACTTCCTCAATATTTCAGCACTTCACAAAGGGTGTTCACAAATTGGCCACCACATTCACTCGCCGCTTCGCCTTCCTGCTGCCCCTATTGATCTCAGCCGGCATTGTTGTGGGCGCAGGCGGTGCCCGATCGCAAAACTATGCTACAGCTACCTTGACGGTCGAGAGCAGCAATGGACCCCATCGCTTCAAGGTTGAGCTTGCCGAAACGCCCGCTCAAATGGAGCAAGGTCTGATGTTTCGTCAGGAACTTGCGCCTGATGCCGGGATGCTGTTCGACTTCAAGCAGCCGACAATGGCAACGATGTGGATGCGCAACACGCTGATCCCACTCGATATGTTATTCGTGGACGAGAGAGGCCGCATCGTCAATATCCACGAGCGGGCAGTGCCGCAATCGGATGCGATCATTGCCGCCGCGGCCCCGGTGCGGGCAGTGATCGAACTCAATGGTGGCACCGCCGCGCGTCTTGGCATCAAGTCCGGCGATCGGGTGATTTATCCGATATTCGGTCAGGGCTCGTGACTGTCTGCCGGGCCGGGCGCGGAGCCACCCCGATCGATGGCGGGATCGAAAGCGGCACCGCGAAGTCTCGTCTTGGCGCCCACGCAGCCGTGGCATGATCGCGCGGCTTGTCAAAGAAATCCGCGGACCAGGTCGAGAAAGGCCTCCAACCGGTCGTGATGGACCCAGTGTCCAGCGTTTTCGAACGTAACGACTCGCGCATTTTGGAAGTGATTGATTCGTCCATCGTCGAGCGGGTTCGATGCCCAGCTCTCCTTGCCATAGACGAGCAGGGTTGGGCAATCGATGCGGCCCCACAACTCCTGTACGTCGGCCTGGGTCATCTCGTAGGGATGATCGGCGCGGACGTAATTATCGAATTTCCAGCTATAGGTGCCGTCCTCGTTCTGGTTGACGCCGTGCTGGGTCAGATGGAGCGCCTGTTCCGGCGACAGATGCCGGTTTTCCTCCTGCATGCGATGGAAGGCGTCCTCGATCGACGCGTAACGGCGCGGCAAACGACCCGACAGCCCGCGCTGTTCGTCAATCCAGCTCTGCATCCGCTCTGCAATGGGGCGTCGTCGACGCTCGCGAATGCGGTGAGGCGATGCCCCTAGCCCCTCAATCGCGACCAATCGCCGAACGAAGCTGGGATAAATGCCGGCATAGCGGAGGGCGATGACGCCCCCCAACGAGTGAGCGATGATCGTCACGGGCGCGAGTTGCTGTTGATGAACAAGCTGCGCGAGGTCATAGACATACCCTGCGATCGTGTAATTGCCATCCGGCGACCACTGGCTGTCGCCGTGCCCGCGCAAATCCGGGGCCAGGATATGCCAGTCGTCCCGCAAAGCGTTCGCAACCCAATCCCAGTTACGGCAGTGGTCGCGGCCGCCATGAACAAGCAGCAGTGGCGGGGCCTCCGGGTTTCCCCAATCGACATAATGCAGCCGCAGCCGCTGCGAAAAATAGATGCGGGAGGTCGGTCCGGAACTGTCAAAAGTCATCCGCGGATCTCGTCATCACCTGAGCTGGCGCGACCCTAAACCGCAGTTGCGCTGGCGAAAAGCGGCATCGAGCGAATACACAAAGACCCCCGTGCGCATGTCGAGCGCAAGCGGGGGTCGGTGGTGCGAAGGCTTACTTCGCGCCCGAGCTATGGACCCGGGCTATATCTTGGACTTAACGCTCGGTTGCCGATGCCAAGCGGTCGGCAACTCCGGATGTCCCGGTGGAAGCATGTCGATCGGACATCCTCCTCTCTGTTGACGACTCTCAGGACTTGGTTTCGTCGTGAACGGCTTCAAGAGGGTCGAACCCACATGGCGCTTGAATTTTGTACCGGAGGACGCTAGCTGTGTTAGCACTCACGAACATTGAGTGCCACACCGCGTGCGTCTAGTTTGTCAATTTAAGGAGGGACTCCGTGCAGTTTCGACCGTTGCAGGACCGTGTGCTGGTCCGCCGCATCGAAGAAGAGGAAAAAACCAAGGGAGGGATCATCATTCCCGACACCGCCAAAGAGAAGCCGATGGAGGGCGAAATTCTCGCCGCCGGTCCAGGGGCGCGTGGCGAGGACGGCAAATTGCATCCGCTTGATGTCAAAATCGGGGATCGGGTGCTGTTTGGCAAGTGGTCAGGGACCGAGATCAAGGTCGACGGCGAAGATCTCGTCGTCATGAAGGAAAGCGACATCATGGGTGTCGTCGACAAGGTCTGATAGGGGATAAAACATGGCTGCGAAAGAAGTCCGTTTTCACACCGACGCCCGCGACCGGATGCTGCGCGGCGTCGATATTCTTGCAAATGCTGTCAAGGTCACGCTGGGTCCAAAAGGCCGCAACGTCGTCCTCGACAAATCCTTTGGCGCACCGCGAATCAGCAAAGATGGCGTGACCGTTGCCAAAGAAATCGAGCTGGCCGACAAGTTCGAGAACATGGGCGCACAGATGGTGCGCGAAGTCGCTTCGAAGACCAGCGATCTGGCCGGCGACGGCACAACGACCGCGACCGTGCTGGCGCAGGCGATCGTCCGTGAAGGCGCCAAGGCGGTGGCTGCGGGCATGAACCCGATGGATCTGAAGCGCGGCATCGACCGGGCGGTAGACGCCGTTGTGAAGGACATCGAGAAGCGCTCGAAAAAGGTCTCGACCAACGACGAAATCGCTCAGGTCGGCACGATTTCCGCAAATAACGACAAGGAAATCGGCAAGATGATCGCCGAGGCGATGCAAAAGGTCGGCAATGAGGGCGTGATCACGGTCGAAGAGGCGAAGTCGCTTGAGACCGAGCTCGACGTCGTTGAAGGCATGCAGTTCGACCGCGGCTATGTCAGCCCGTATTTCATTACGAACGCTGAGAAGATGGTCGCCGAGCTCGACGAGCCGTATATCCTGCTCAACGAAAAGAAATTATCGAGCCTGCAGTCGTTGCTGCCATTGCTCGAGGCGGTCGTTCAATCGGGCAAGCCATTGCTGATCGTCGCCGAGGATGTCGAGGGTGAAGCGCTCGCGACCCTTGTCGTCAACAAATTGCGCGGCGGGCTGAAAGTTGCGGCGGTCAAGGCTCCAGGCTTTGGCGACCGGCGCAAGGCGATGCTCGAGGACATCGCGGTGCTGACCGGTGGTCAAGTGATCAGCGAAGATCTCGGCATCAAGCTCGAAAACGTCACGCTCGACATGCTCGGCCGCGCCAAGCGGGTGCGGATCGAGAAAGAAAATACGACGGTCATCGACGGCGCCGGCAAATCGGAAGACATCCAGGGCCGAATTGCTCAGATCCGCCAGCAGATCGAAGAGACCACCTCGGACTACGACCGCGAGAAATTACAAGAACGGCTGGCCAAGCTCGCCGGCGGCGTCGCAGTGATCCGGGTCGGCGGCGCCACCGAGATCGAGGTCAAGGAGCGCAAGGATCGCGTCGACGATGCGACGCATGCGACGCGTGCGGCGGTCGAGGAGGGCATCGTTCCGGGCGGCGGCGTCGCCTTGCTCTATTCGATTAAGGCTCTCGACGGGCTGACCCCGGAGAACAACGACCAGAAGGTCGGGATTGACATCGTTCGCCGCGCGTTGCAGAGCCCGGTCCGTCAGGTCGCCGAGAACGCGGGCAGCGAGGGTTCGGTGGTGGTCGGCAAACTGCTCGACAGCAGCGATCCGAATTACGGCTTCGACGCGCAATCGGGCCAATATGTCGACATGGTCAAGGCCGGCATCATCGATCCGACCAAAGTCGTCCGGCTGGCCTTGCAAAACGCCGCTTCGGTGGCTGGCTTGCTGGTCACGACCGAAGCAATGATCGCAGAAAAGCCCGAGAAAAAGCTATGCCGAGCATGCCGCACGATCACGGCATGGACGGCATGGACGACTACTAAATCGGCAAGCTACTCCGCGGGAAAGGGCGCCTACGGGCGCCCTTTCCTTTTGCGGCTGCAGCACGGCCGTCGCGTGGCGGTCACCGTGTCAGCGCCACGACCATCGCCGCAGCGCCGGCTGCGATCCGCGCGACCCCCGCGGCGTCAACTGCGTGCGGCCAGCGATCGTCGGGTAGATGAAACCAGGGATTTGTGCCCACTAAGGTCACGTAGCGGCCGCCGGCGCGATGGATATCCCGGGTCTCGCCGCTCGGGACGAGGTTCGGCGGGGCGATCAGGCCCGGCGGGTAACCGGCGCGGGTCAATTCCTGCCCGGCAAGAGTGACGAGATCGGGGGCCGCCGACAGCACCGACAATTCGCCGTCCACGGCACCGATGTTGGCGCCATAATGGACCCACACCGCGCCCCCCACTTCTACCGGGAGGTCCCGGCCTGGGCGGCGCGAAATGAACTCATCGAGGCCGAGATGGCCGAGCTCATGGCCGCTGTTCCCGGTAAAGACGACATCGGGCATCGGCGGCGCCGCACGCAGAGCGCGCATCGTCTCGAGCCAACACACCAGACCCCCGCCGCGTTCGGCGGTCGACTGCCACCATGAACTGCGCGGGGTCATGACGATAACCGGAGGGCGTTGCGGCTCTCGCCCTGGGATGCTTACGATGACATTGGCGGCCCGCGAGCGCGTTCGCCGATTTTCGGCAACAACTCGTGCGAGCCCGCCTCGTTCGGCGGCCGCGAAAACCGCGCTGCGCATTGTGCTTGGCACTTGGATCGCCGGCGCGCCATAGGGACGCGGGAAAGCCTCGGCATTCAATAGCGCTAAACCGGGCCGCACCCCGTTGCACACGATGACGACGGCGTCGTGCCGCGCCGCACGCCGCCGCTCTTGATATTCGGCGGCGTAGACCGCATGCGGCGACAATTCGACGACCCCGATCACCGCTGCGGATCCCAAAGACCCGAGCGAGCCGCTCACGCCTTCGGCCGGGGTCGCCGGCGAGTCGAAGACCGGCACGCCGTCGATCTGCATCCCGTCGATCTCGATATAAGCGGTGATCGGGTCGAGGCGATCGAACGTGAATTTCTCGGTCCTCGGGGTAGCGCCGAGTTTTTCGACCTCGCCCATCAGCCACTCGCAGCCGGCCGTGTCGCCCGCGGTCCCGGTGCGGTGAATGGGCTGCGCATCCCAGGTCGTCAGCCATTTCTCTGCGCGCGCTATGGCACCGTCGGACACATCCATCATGCACTCCCTCGCACCCGGAAAGATATCCGCCGCCGTCTCCGCAACGCTATGATGAACCAGTTCTGAACAGGAGATCGCATGAACGGACCGCTCGACGGGGAGACGGCCTTATTACCGGAGGGGGCTGGCTCCGCTCCGAACGGGCGAGCTATGTGACGGGGGCGGCCTACAACGTCGATGGCGGCTGGATGGCCGTATGATTCTTGGCCGCCGTCGCGAGCGTATTGATTGCTCCCTTTAGCGAGACGCCCCGGATGAAGCTTCCGCAGATTTTTCACTTCGGCCGCGCGTTTGAGATTGGCGGTAGTGGCAGAATGCTGCCACTGGAGGGTTTGCGGGCAATCGCCGTCAGCCTGATTTTCGTTCAACACTATTGCGTGCAGTTTATTGTATACGGGCACCTCTCCGGGCTTTCATTGAATATTGCAATTATCGGCAGAAATTTTGGTAACTGTGGCGTCGAATTGTTTTTTGTCTTGAGCGGCTTTTTAATCTACGGCATATTGCTGCGGAGGCGCCCCCCGTTTTTCGATTTCATGAGTTGGCGGCTGCAAAGGCTCTATCCGGCCTTTATCGTTTCTGTACTGCTAGGGATCGTCGTCGATTTAGGGCGCCCAGTTCCCAAGATACCGGGGGACTTTGCCGGTGCGGTAAGTTACTTAACGGCAAATCTACTGTTTCTGCCCGGGTTATTGCCGATCGAGCCGATTTCGGCTCCGAATTGGAGTTTGAGCTACGAGTGGTGGTTCTATACAACTGCGACATTGCTATTTTCGGTTTTGGGTCTGGCCAAGCTGCGGCCGGCGGCGCGCATCAGCATCATTGTGGCTTTTGCGGCTCTGCTCCTTGCGTTGTCAGCCAACAACGTCCCGAATGTTCCAGTACGAGGCCTTTGCCTGCTTGCCGGCATGTTGTTGGCGGAGGCAAAGGCTGCAAAACTCCCCCCTCTCCCGGCAAGGCTCGGGGTTAGCCTGGGCCTGATCGCCTTTATTGCATATAATTGGATTTTGCCGCCTGTCTGGATTGGCGCGTTGCTTCTGGCGTTAGGGTTTTGGGTGGTCTGTTGTGTAGCCGTCGACAATCAATCAACTGTTTCGACTTGGCTGGCGTGGGCGCCGCTGCGGCACTTCGGCAACATGTCCTATTCCTATTATCTGGTGCACGGCTTCGTCGTCGTCCCGGCCGCGAGAATTGTTGTCAAATTGGCGGCGAGCCACGATGTGAACGGGTTCTTTTGGGTCGCCATGATACCGGTCTTCATACTGAGCTGGGTTGCTGGCGCAGTGCTGTTCCTGACCGTTGAAAAGCCGTGGTCGCTGTCGAAACCCGTATCAGCCGTATCCCTCGGCCAGCAAGCCGGCGCGATCGTAATCCGAGAAGCGGCGTCCGGGAGGAATGACTCCTGACCAAGGCTGCATTCGCCGGTATATTTTTCAGCTCGGTCGGGTCGCGCGGATGATCGCCAACCGCTCCTGCTGCCAGAGGCAATCGACGGCGGTAAAGCCGGCATCGCGGATCGTCTGCATTTGCGTGTCGGTCCCGCCGATCAATCCGAACAGATCGTAGTCGAGAAATACGCCGCCCGGCTTTAGCACCGCAGCGATCCCCCGATAACTGGAGGCGATCTGTCGCAAATCACGCAGATTGTGAAGCGCGATCGCCGAGACTGCGAGATCGAACGGACCGCCGACCGCTGCCGTCCATGCCGGATCGCGCAGATCGGCGAGCGCGTAGTTTACCCGCGCGGCGTGAGCCGCAAGCCGCTGCCGCGCTTGGTCAAACATCGGCTGCGAATAATCCTGCAAGGTGACCATCGCACGCGGGAAGGCGCGCAGCACCTCCTCAGTTACGACGCCGTAACCGCCGCCGACATCGAGCACAGCGATCTCGCCATCCGCTGCAAAGGGCGCCGCGGCAAGCATCTGGCGCAGGCGCACGCGGCGCTCCTCGTCGCGGCTCAGATCGCGGGTGATCCACTCCTCGACATAGTTGGGCGAGTGCCAATCGTGATGATCGACCGCAATGCCGCGATTTTCCGAAGACATGACCCGTCCTCCCATTCAGCGTAAAGCAAAGCCGAGAATTTCGAGCGCTTCGCGAATACGGTCGCGGCCATGGAGCGATGCCGCCGTGCGTACCCGCATCGTGGCTTGCTGCGTCCAATCGATTTCGGTCATTCGCTGCTCGCGCTGAAACGCCCGGATGCGCTCGTTGTACTCGATAAACGCCGCGGATTGAGCCGCGGGCGAATACTGTTCGCGGTGCAGCACCGCCGGCTGCGGCAGGCGTGGCTTGATCCCGGTCGGGACCGCCGGGTCGGGGTGGCCAACGCACATCCCGAACAGAGCCATCACATGCGGTGGCAATCCGAGCTCGGCGGCGACTCCTTCCGGGTGATTGCGCATTGCACCGATCAGAACGTAACCGAGCCCGAGGGACTCGATGGCGATCGCGGCATTCTGGGAGGCAAGCGCGGCGTCGACGACCCCGACGATAAACGGTTCGAGATAATCGAGCCCTTCGAGCCCGATCTGCCGCTCCTCGGCGGCCCGGCGCAGCCTGGCGAGATCGACGCACCAGACCAGATAAAGCGGGCATTGCACGATGTGCCGCTGCCCCGAGGCCAGTTCGGCCAGGCGGGCTTTGCGCGTTGGGTCTTCCACCGCAACGACGCTCCAGGTCTGCAAATTCGACGAGGTCGAGGCGGATTGAGCGGCCGCGACGAGGCATTCCAAGGTCCCCGCCGGCAGCGGATCGGGCAGATAGGCCCGCACCGAACGGTGCGACAGGATCGTTGCCAGGACCTCGTTCCACGGGCCGGATGCGATGGCACCGTCGCGATAGCGCGCGCCGATCAGCGCTTCTGCCGTCGGCGCCTGCTGCTCGGCTGTGGCGGGATCCAGTGCCATCTCGTCCCTTCCTCATGTATAGACCGCAGCGAGCTTGCGATGCCGGTCAGCTTGTGACAACCAGAAGATCGCTATACGCGCAATCGACGGAGTGGAGCCAGATGCCGCGGTATGATTTCGACCTGTTGACAATCGGCGCCGGGTCCGGCGGTGTCGCCGGCTCGCGCCGTGCGGGCAGCTATGGCGCGAGGGTCGCGATCTGTGAAGAGAGTCGGGTCGGTGGCACCTGTGTGTTGCGCGGCTGCGTGCCCAAAAAGCTGTTGGTCTACGGCGTGCAGTTTGCCGACGCCTTTGCCGACGCCGCCGGGTTTGGCTGGAACGTCCCGGTGCCGAGCTTTGATTGGCCAAGCCTGATCGCCGCCAAAAACAAGGAACTCGACCGGCTCGAGCAGATCTATCGGACGATGCTGAAGAACAGCCAGGTCGAGCTGATCGAGGGCCGCGCCATCGTCACCGACCCGCACACCGTCGAAATCGGCGGCCGCAACTACACCGCAGACAAGATCATGATCGCCGTCGGCGGGCATCCGACGGTGCCCGACATTCCCGGCATCGAGCACGTCATATCTTCCAACGAAGCACTCGACCTGCCCGAACTGCCGCGGCGCATCGTGATCGTCGGCGGCGGTTATATCGCGGTCGAATTTGCCGGCATCTTCCGCGGGTTTGGGTCGGAAGTCGTCGAGATTATCCGGCGCGAAGAGTTGCTCTACGGCTTTGATGACGATCTCCGGGTTGCCTTGGCGCTGGAGATGCGCAACCGCGGCATCGAGATCCATACCCGCACGCAGATCGAGCGCATCGAAAAATTCGCCCACGGCTATTCGTTGTTCACCACACATGGCCAGGAGATCTCGGCCGATCTCGTGATGTATGCCACGGGGCGGAAACCCAACACGCGCGGTCTCGGACTCGGTCAAATCGGGGTCGAGCTGAATCATGACGGTGCGGTCGTCGTCGATGAGTGGCAGCGCACGGCGGTCCCCAACATTTACGCGGTCGGCGATGCAACCGACCAGCTGAACCTGACACCGGTCGCGATCGCCGAGGGCCGCGCTATCGCCGAGACCTTGTTCAACAACAACCCGATCAAGATGGACCACGTGGATGTGCCGACGGCGGTGTTCAGCAATCCGCCGATCGGCACCGTCGGCCTAACCGAAGAGGAGGCGCGCCGTAAATACGGCGAAATCGACGTCTATAGCGCGCGGTTTCGGCCGATGAAGAATGCGCTATCGGGTCGCGACGAGCGCACCCTGATGAAGATCATCGTCGATGCCGCGAGTGACCGGGTCGTCGGTTGCCATATGCTCGGCCCGGATGCACCCGAGATCGTACAAGGACTAGCGATCGCGATCAAATGCGGCGCCACCAAAAAGCAATTCGACCAGACCGTCGGCCTCCACCCGAGTGCGGCCGAGGAATTCGTCACGATGCGCGAAAAACTCGTTCGCTCAACCAAGCTTGCGGCGGAGTGACAGAGAACTACGTAACCGGAGACGTTGCCATCGACCGCTGAAACCGTACATTCAATCTGCTGTGCTTGATCCTCGTGAGACTTGGCTCGACATGCCTGATGGACTGGAACTTCCGAGCGAATTCCTCCCAGAGCTGCCAGCACTGGGATCGGACATGGCAACTGTCGAGAGGGCGCAGCTTATTGAGCAACTGGGCCACCAGCGCGCGAGAGCACAATCGATGCTGGACCAGCTCTCTGACGACTTAGCCGAGCTGTATCTCCAAACTGTACGCGGTCATGCCGACCCCGACGAGATTGAGCAGGTGGCCCGCATTCTTGCTGAGAGGGAGCGGGCGAGCGCGGAACAACTGGTTCCCGCTATTGAAAGAACGCAGCAAGAACTCGCGGCGGGGAGCGAGAGCCTCGACCCCAAGCTGAGGGAAGCCCTACAGGAGAGTGTTGGGGTCGCGGTGAGCTGGCTTGCTGGCTACCGAAACACGCGCGAAGCCCTGCTCAAGGTGGCAGCCGAGCGGCGCGGTGCTCGCCCCAAAATCTTGCGTGCGCGTCCTGCCGAAGGCGAGATCGACTACGGAGCGCTAAGTCGCGAATTCGTGGCGCGGTTCCCGAGAATCCGAGCCGCTCTTGCCAAGTGATCCGCTGTGGCCGTTGATCGATGACGTTATCGAAAGCAATCGGCTAGAGGTGGAAGCAACCGGCGAGCGGCACTTCTTGCGGGATCGTGGCTTGCTTGAGAGCGCCCTGGCCCGGCCGCAAAATGCCTTCGCGTATGGCGAAGAGGACATCACAGCACTTGCGGTGAGACTGAATGGCCGGTATCGCTCAGGCGCACGCCTTCGAACAAGGGAATAAACGAACCGCGTTTGCTGCAATGTGGAATTTCCTCCGTCTTAACGGGTACGACCTCGCAATTGGTGATCCGTTGCCTTGGGCTCAGAAAATTATCGCGCTCGTAGAACACCACTTCACTGAAGAGGATTTTGTTCGGGCGATCCGGCCGTTTGTAGTTGAGACGTAATCACCGGCACGGCCGGGACCACGGTAGTAAATACGCCGCCATTGCTCGCACGAAACCGCTTGCGTCGGGTGCAGCCCGCGGTTAGCGTGGGGATGATGGTTCAGACGCACTGCATATGCTGCGCCCGCCTCGCAGCGCGATTTTGGTACCGCCGGTACATGTCGGCGGCCTAGGATCGCGAACCAGCGTTTTCCCAAAGCCGCCCGCACCCGAGGCGGCTTTCGCGTTTCAGGCTCTCCGTGATCCGAATGCCCCGATGGTGCAGCGGCCTCCAACTCCGGAGGTGATGCATGCCCGATCGGCCCCAAATGCGCGACGAGAACGCGCGGAGGATTTGTGAGATGAGCGAGAAATGGTCCCCGGACAGCTGGCGCGGTTTGCCGATCCGACAGGTGCCGGGCTATCCCGACGAGACAGCGCTTGCCGCTGTCGAGGAGACGTTGCGACGGTTTCCGCCGTTGGTCTTTGCCGGCGAGGCGCGGCGGCTCGAAGAGCGGCTGGCGGATGTCGCCGCCGGTAAGGCGTTTCTGCTGCAGGGCGGCGACTGCGCCGAGAGTTTTGCCGAATTTCACCCCAACAACATCCGCGACATGTTCAAGGTGTTGTTGCAGATGGCGGTCGTGTTGACCTTTGGCGCCGGCTGCCCGGTGGTCAAGCTCGGTCGGCTGGCCGGACAGTTCGCCAAGCCGCGTTCGTCCGATATCGAGACTCGCGACGGCGCCACCCTGCCCTCCTATCGCGGCGACATTATCAATGGCCTCGATTTTGACGAGGCGGCGCGCGAGCCCGATCCGCAGCGCATGATCCAGGCCTACAGCCAATCTGCCGCGACCCTGAATTTGCTGCGCGCCTTTGCTCAGGGCGGCTATGCCGACCTGCACCGCGTCCATGCCTGGAACCAGGATTTTGTCGCCGACTCGCCGCAGGGCGAGCGTTATCGCGAACTCGCCGACCGGCTGACCGAAACCCTCAATTTTATGGAGGCGTGCGGCCTCACTTCGGAAACCGCGCCGCAGATCCGCGAAACCGAATTCTACACCTCGCATGAAGCGCTGTTTTTGTCCTACGAAGAGGCGCTGACGCGGGTCGATTCGACCACCGGTGACTGGTACGACTGCTCGGCGCACCTGGTATGGCTGGGTGATCGGACGCGGCAAGCCGATGGCGCTCACGCCGAGTTCTTGCGCGGTATCAAGAACCCGGTTGGCATGAAATGCGGTCCGACGCTCGAGCCCGACGATTTGTTGCGACTGATCGACAGGCTCAACCCGCAGAACAAGCCGGGACGGCTGACCTTGATCACCCGTATGGGTGCCGACAAGGTCGAGGAACGGTTGCCGCGATTAATTCGCGCCGTGCGCCGCGAGGGCCGCGCAGTGGTGTGGTGCACCGACCCGATGCACGGCAACACGATCACCTCGTCGAACGGGTTCAAGACCCGCCGCTTTGACCGCATCCTCGACGAGGTGCATGGCGCCTTCGCCATCCATGCCGCCGAGGGAAGCTATGCCGGCGGGGTGCATTTCGAGCTGACCGGCCAAAACGTCACCGAATGCATCGGCGGCGCGCAGGCGATCAGCGAGGCCTCGCTCGCCGAGCGCTATCTGACCCATTGCGACCCACGGCTCAATGCCACCCAGGCGCTGGAACTCGCCTTCGAGATCGCCGACGCGCTTAAACGTGCTCGCCAAGGCAATGGTGCGCCGAGCCGCCCCCGGCTCGGCGCGGTCTTGTAAGGTGTCTGCGGTGACGGCTGACGGCCCGCCCTCGCTCGCGGAGCAGACCGACAGCTATTTCTTAAAGAGCAAGGCGATTGTCGAGCGTTTCGGCGATCGCCTAGCGACTTATGCGGTGTTCATGCGCCGCCCGGTCGTATCGACGCCGCGCCTAGCGATCGAATTTCTCGAAGCCGTGGCCGCGGCGCGCGCGACCCGGTTTGACATTGAACTCGCGCATTCCGAAGGAGCGCTGGTCGGCGCCGGCGAACCGATCCTATACGTGACCGGCTCGCTCACGCATTTGGTCGACCTCGAAACCGTGCTGCTGCAAAAGCTCGGACCCGCATGCGTCGCCGCCTACAACGCCTACGCAATGTGCGCCGAATTGCCAAAGGTCGCCTTTCTGGCGATGGACGCGCGTCATTGCGCCGGCCTGGAAATGGCTGACATGATGGCCTATGCCGCCTCGGTCGGCTCGGCAACGGCACGGCGGGAGGTGAGCGCCCTCGGCTTTGTCGGCTGTGCCGCCCATGGGACCGCCCACTATTTCGGGCAGCGTAAGGGCATCGGCACGATGCCGCACGCGCTGATCGGTTATGCCGGGTCGACGGTGCGCGCGGCCGAATTGTTTCGTGAGACCTTCCCCGACGAACCTTTAACCGTACTGATCGACTATTTCGGGCGCGAGATCACCGACGCGATTGCTGTCGGAAAACGCTTCCCGGAGCTTGCCGCCGATGGCCTGCTATCGGTGCGCATCGACACGCCGGGCGGGCGCTATTGCGAAGGCCTCGATCCCGCACGTTCCTACGATGTGTTGGAGCGGCATGCGCCGCAATCGATCCGCGGCTATCGCACCGAGGAGGAACTGCGGTATCTGGTCGGGACCGGGGTCTCGGCGGCGGCGATCTGGCATTTGCGCCAAGCACTTGACGAGGCCGATCTCGCCGGCATCAAGATCGTTGGCAGCTCCGGCTTTGGCCCAGCCAAATGCCGGATCATGGCGGTCGCTAACGCGCCGCTCGACGTGATCGGCACCGGGTCCTACCTCCCGGAACTGTGGAGCGAAACCTACGCCACCGCCGACATCATCGCTTATGACGGCGTACCGATGGTCAAGGCAGGCCGTGAATTCCTGTTGCGGGAGCGCAAGAAAGCTTAGTCGCACCGCTCCCGACGGTGTTTTTCCCAAGTGACAAGTTGCCGCGCCCTCGTTAGGCTACGATCAGGATCGGTCGAAAATGGCGAGCGAAAACAATCCGTCGCCCGACCGAGACAGGAGCAACACGTCACTCGGGAGGCGCGCACTAGAGACCCGAAAATCAGTGAAGCGTTGGACATCGCAATTGATCTCAGCGAGATCATAATGTCGGGTTAACTGGTTTTTAGTCTCGCGCGTCCTTCCGAGTTGAAAAACTGGGAGGTGCAGCAGCATGGCCGAAGTCCGCCCGATCATCCGATCGGAAAGCGCCAGCCAAGTTCTCGGACGCAAACTCGACAGCATCCCATTTAGCGGTTACCACATCCTGATAATCGCTGTGCTCGCCCTAGTTGGTTTTATCGAGGGTTACGATCTGGTGATGACCGGATCGCTGGTGGTGCTGGCCAAAGGTCCATTACATCTCAGCGGCACCGATATACGAATACTCGTCTCTTTTCCGACCTTTATGCTGTGCCTCGGCGGTTTCTTTTTCTCGGCGATCTCCGATCACTTGAGCCGCAAGATCATCGTGCTGATCGGCGTTTTCCTAACGACATTTTTGACGTTGTTGATCCCGCTCGTGCAAAATGCCGAGCAGCTGATCATCCTGCGCCTATTGACTGGGCTCGGCGCCGGCGGCGTGGTTTCGGCGGCGTTCCCGATTGCCGCCGAACTGATGCCGGCGCAGCATCGCCGCACCTATGCCGCCGTCTATGAAATGGCGTTGGCCGCTTCGTTCACCGTGGTGCCGTTCATCGGCGGGCTGCTCGCCGGCAACGCCAACGCCTTTCGGTTTCTGGCATTGCCGGGCGGGCTGGCAGTGACCGTCATACCCGTGATCGTGTGGTTCGTGCTGCCCGAAAGCCCGCGTTGGTATTTGCGCAAAGGCCAAGTTCAAGCTGCGGTCGACGTCGTCAACCAAATCATTCGGCGGGCGGGCAATCGCGTATCGCCGCTGACCGTCGGAGAATTAGGCGAGGCGACGCCGACGGGCCGTGAGAAGCTGCCGCCGTATTGGGCGTTGTTCGCCCCCGGCCAGCTGCGCTGGACGACGGTCGGCATCCTCAGCGGCATCTGTGCCGGCACCGCCTATTTCCTGATTTCGGTTCTATTGCCAAAGGCGCTGGTCGATCAGGGCTTCGGCCTGAGTTCGAGCCTGGGATTGACCTCGATCGTCTATGCCGCGAGTTTTTTTGGAAAAGGTTTTACCGGGTTCTTGATGGAGATCATCGGGCGGCGTTGGACGATCTTCTACGCCCTTGCCGGATCGCTGCCCGGGATCTGTCTGATGCTGTTGGCGCACCGGGCGGGAGACTACGCGAGCGTGGTCATGGTGACGGGGGGCTTGATCCTCGGCTTTACCGTGTTGTCCGCGTTTACCGCGACGCGGGTCTATCTGTCTGAGCAGTTTCCGACTGCGTTGCGTGGTCGCGGGCACATCTTCGGCGAGTTTTTCGGGCGGCTCTTCGCCGGCGGCGTGGTGCCGTTTCTGATGGAGCCGCACACCGGTTCACCGACGATTTTCTTTGGCACAATCTTTGTCGTCGTCGCGATCGGCGCCTTCATCCCGGTGCTATTCGGCAAGGAAACTGTGGGTCAGCTCGAAACCGTTACCGAAACCGTGCCAGCCGTCGCCTAGCGGCGCTGGAACGAAAGAAGCAGACGGAAAAACCGTCGCCGGAACAGGAGCAACACGTCGATCTGGTGGCGTAAGCGGCCGCCGTGAGTGGAGAGGTGCCGACCAGCGACAATAGCAGGCCGGCGATTTCGCTCCTCATAAGAGGAGCGCGCTCCACACTCGCTCGCGGGTCCGCGTGACGCCTCCGGGCTCGACCAATCTGGGAGGTGGCCGTGGCGGAAGTTCTCCCAATCAGCCGGTCTGCGAATGCGGCCGGCCATACACTCGGGCGCAAGCTCGATAGCATCCCTTTCAGCCCCTATCACCTGATGGTGATCGGCGTGCTCGGGTTGGTCGGTTTTATTGACGGCTACGACCTTGTCATGACCGGCTCGCTGCTGGTGCTGGCCAAGCAGCCCTTGCACCTGACGCCTGGCGATGTCCGTTTCCTGGCCATCGCCTCAACATTGATGATCTGCATCGGTGGCTTTATCTGCTCGACGATCTCCGACCATTTTAGCCGCAAGACGATCATGCTGATCGGAGTTGGCGCGATCACCCTTTTCACGCTGCTGATCCCGCTGGTGCAAACCGGCGAGCAGCTGATTGCGCTGCGGCTGTTGACCGGGCTTGGCGGCGGCTTTGCGGTCTCAGCGCCATTCCCGATCGCCGCCGAGCTGATGCCGGCGCAGCACCGGCGCACCTTTGGCGCGGTCTACGAGATGTCGCTCGCCGCGTCGTTTACGGTGTTGCCGGTTGTCGGCGGTTTATTCGCTGGTAACCCCAATGCCTTCCGGCTGATGGCATTGCCGGGCGGACTCGCGTTTTTTGTTGTGCCGGCGCTGATCTATTTCCTGATCCCGGAGAGTCCGCGCTGGTATCTGCGCCGCGGCCGGACCGCCGATGCGGTCGCCACCGTCAACCAAATTATTCGCCGAGCCGGCGCGCGAGTGCCGGAACTCATCGCCGCAGCTCTCGGCGACAATGTCGAGGGGGTGCGTGAACAGCTTCCGCCCTACCGGGCATTGTTTGCTCGCGGCCAACTGCGCTGGACCGCTATCGGTATTTCCAGCTACGTCTTCTGCGGATCTGCGTTTTTTCTGATCTCGGTGCTGCTGCCAAAGGCCTTGGTCGATCAGGGTGCCGCGGTCGGTTTGAGCTTTGGCGTCACGTCGCTGGCCTTTGCCGCGAGCATCCCGGGAAAAGGCTTCACCGGCTTTCTGATGGAAATCATCGGGCGGCGCTGGACGATCTTCTATGCAATGTTCGGCGCGATCCCCGGGCTTCTATTGATGATGATGGCGCATCGCGCGGGCCACTACGCAACGATCGTCATGGTGACTGGCGCGTTGATGACCGGGTTCACCACGCTCTCCACCGCGACCGCCTTCCGCGTCTACCTCGCCGAGCAGTTCCCGACCGCGCTGCGCGGCCGCGGGCATATCTTTGGCGAGTTGGTTGGTCGCATCTTCTCCGGGGTGACCGCACCGTTTTTGATGGAACCGCACGTCGGATCGCCGGTGATATTTTTCGGCACCATCCTCGCCCTGGTCACGATCGGCGCCTTCATCCCGCTGCTGTTCGGCCGCGAAACCGTGGGCCAACTCGAAACCGTCACCGAGCGCACACCGGCGCTTGCATAAACAGCATCCGGGCGAGCGCCCCGCTCGCAATTCGTCCAACTCATTGCGTGGGCAAATGGCCCCGCCTGGGCCCGGTTGCGCGCGCGACCGGCGGCGGGCAGAGGCGTGTGACACCCGGGCAAGGCTTCTCACGGTGGGTGCACCAAGGATTGTCGGTTATTGAGTAAAAAAACTGGGCGCCGTATTTCGTGGCGCCTGTGAATTTTGTCCCTCACGTTATCCTTAATGACTCAAAATTGACCGCTAACGGGCGGAACTTTTGCCGGTTGACATGGTATTAACTGTTTGCGAACCGGATAAATGAGTTTCTGGTACAGCAACCTCAACGATAGCTGGCAAGGGTGCTCCCAGTAAGAAACTGATTTCCGTAACCCAGTCTCACGACAGTAATAAAAACTCAATAAAAGAAAGGGATTAATTCCCTCGCATCTTAAGTATTTCTGCGACTACTATTCCTTCCAAGCGGAGCGGAGTAGTCCAGTCCGGTTGTTTCCGAAAACAAGGGAGAAAGGCCAAATGTTGTTCGCGGCTTCTGCCAAACCAGATAGTAGATTGTTTCCCTTCGAGGCTACAGAAAATAGCACCTCGGAGCTGTTCAATCGATATTTGTCAGTTGTCCCGGCAGATTCGAGGTCGCTCGTCGATCAGGCCTTTCGCCTACGCTTTCAAGTTTACTGCGTAGAACGTGGGTTCGAAAATGCAGCGGACTATCCCGATGGTCGCGAGCGCGACTGCGATGACGATCGTTCGCTCCATTCGCTGCTGATCGATCGCGCGACAGGCTCGGCGATAGGGACGGTACGGCTGATCCTACCCAGCGGCGGTGATGAGCTGCCGGTGTTCGGGGTCCTTGGAACCCGCGAGCGGTCCGCAACCGTCCTACCCAAAGAGACCACGGCAGAAGTCTCCCGCTTCGCTGTCGCTAAATCGTTTCGCCGACAGATCGAACACGGCTGGCATTTGCATTCTGGGTGTACGGGAATAGCGGGTCGCGCTCGTGCTGACGTTGTTCAGCTCCTGACCTATGGGCTTGTTCGAGCCGTAATCACGATGACCGCGTGCAGCGGGATCACGCACATCGTCGGAATGATGGAGCCCGCTCTTCTAAGATTACTAGCTCGCCTGGGAATTGTGTTTCATCCGCTCGGTAAGATGGTAAATCACCATGGTGTTCGCCAGCCCGGCTGGGCGGCGATGGTTGATGTGCTTGCGGGCATCAAACACTGTCACCCCGAACTCGGGAAGATCGTAAACGGATCCCGCAGTTCGAGTGCTGGGTTTACACTGGAAACCGCGTTCTTGGGAGCGGATTAACAAAACGCCACGCACGATCTCCGATAACGCGCGGCCGTTTACGATCAGACAGTTGGAGCTTCGGGCCGCCGTGTTGAGCTCCGGAGCTGGCGCTACGAGTACAATCGCATCGTGCATCGGACGCCGACTGGCATGCTATCGCTGCACCGTGCCTCGCACGGGCAACCAGTGCTTTCACAACTTGGGGAGACCGGGAGATCGTGACAATTATAGAGGCGGGTCGGCTTGTCAGCGCAGATTTAGAATTTGTCTATGAAGAGGCATTTAGCCGCAACCTCGGTTGGCTCACGCAGTGGGAACAGCAAGCGCTGCGATTCAAACGCGTCGCAATTGCCGGGATGGGAGGGGTCGGTGGGTTCCACCTGTTGACCTTGGCCCGTTTCGGGATTGGCGAGTTCAATATCGCAGATTGTGACAAATTCGAGTTGGTGAATTTCAACCGGCAGGTCGGCGCAACACTTGCCTCTATCGGTCGTCCCAAGGTCGAGGTGATGGCCGAAATGGCGCGGGACATTAATCCCGAACTACGGATCGCGCGTTTTGAGGGGGGCCTAACCGAGGCAAATCTCGACGAGTTCCTGGCCGGAGCGGATCTCTGTATTGATGGTCTCGATTTCTTCGTATTGGACATTCGCCGTCGACTTAACGCGCGCTGCCGCGAACTCGGAGTCCCGGTCATCAACGCCGCGCCGCTGGGGATGGGGACCGCCTTTTTGATTTTCGTCCCGGGCGGGATGAGCTTCGAGGACTGGTTTCGCCTGGACGGGCTGTCGGAGCAACAGCAATATATTAGCTATCTTGTGGGGATGGCGCCGAGCGCGTTTCACCGCCGGTCTCTGGTCGACCCCAGCCGGGTCGATCTGCAGGGCCATCGCGGCCCCTCCACGGTAGCGGGATGTGAACTCTGCGCTGCAGTAGCCTCGGTAGAGGCGATCAAGATTCTGCTCCGCCGCGGCCCGATCAGAGCGGTTCCCTACTACCATCACTTTGACGCGTACAGCGGGCGCTGGGTCGTCAAAAAACGACGCGGCGGAAACAACAACCCGGTACAGCGCCTGAAGATCGCTCTGGCGGGCAAATTCGCCGCAGCGCCGTCGGGCCGGACGATCGAGCAAAAGGCCTGCACGACGCCGGCCACCGACGTGGAGAAGATCCTCGATTACGCTCGTTGGGCCCCGAGTGGCGACAACCTGCAGCCTTGGCGGTTCGAAATCGTCGATCGCGAACAGCTAATCGTACACATCCGGTGCCCTGGCGATATTTACGACTACGACGACGGCGAACCGACATTGCTTTCCTCCGGCTGCCTTTTGGAGACGCTGCGGCTTGCTGCCTCTGGCTGCGAGCGCTCGATGAGCTGGCGTTATCTCGGTCGCGCAGATGGCGTCCACCGGATTGCTGTTGATCTACCGGCGAGCTCTCAAATCGTCCCGGATGAGTTACTAGCCCTGGTCCCGTTACGCTCGGTGGACCGTCGGCCATACCGCTTGATCGCCCTCACTCCTGAGCAAAAACGCGAATTGAGTTATTCGCTCGGCGCCGGGCTCGCGATCCAATGGCATGAAAGCAGGATTGAACGCTGGCGCTCTGCGCGGATCAACGCATGCGCGACCGACATTCGTTTGCGCATCCCCGAGGCCTTCGAAATCCATCGACGCACTATCGACTGGGAACGAAACTTCAGTCCGGCGGGGATCCCTGGCACCGCGATCGGTCTCGATTCGCTGGCGCGTCAGATGACCCGCTGGGCGATGGGTGACTGGCGGCGAATGCATGCAATAAACCGTTTGACGGGCACGGGACTCGCCCGTTTGGAGATGGATCTGATCCCCGGCCTGTTCTCAGCGGCCCACTTCAACGTGCTTGCCGTAGCAAGACCGGAAGCGACGCAGCGCGTGCCTTTTCTGCTCAGCATTGGCCAGGCGATCCAGCGCTTCTGGCTAACGGCGACACGGCTCGGCTTAGTGATGCAACCGACGATTGCTCCCATCTGCTTCGCCCGATACGCCCGTCAGAATGTCGCTTTCACAGAAGATCGGCGGATAAACGACAGGGCCGGTGAGTTGGCAGAGCGGCTCGACCGCGAAGCGGATAGCACCCACTGCCGCATCGTCTTTCGCGGGCGCGTCGGCGTTCCAGCCTCGCACGGGATCACATCCCGCTCGGTGCGCCTCTCGCTAAATGAGCTACTGGAGAACGACCTGCCGCCATTTTCGTGAACCGATCGATTGGCCGGATAGCATCAACGAGTTGTTGGCCGGATCAGGTCGTTGGTTTTGGTCACGGCTCTCTTACACCTAGATACCGCTGATTGCCGATTGCCGAGGTCGTTGGGTACGCGTAAGGAACACCACGCTCCGCCGACCCCTAATTGTCGTCGCCCTTCCCTTGCTCTTTGTTTCTCCTTTCGCAGCCTCACACCGCTTTCCGGCGCCAGCCAAGAGCAAAGATCGCGATCAGTGCAGGACCCAACAGACCGATGGAACTCGGCTCCGGAACAGCCGCTGTGATGAAATTCACGCTGCCGCCGCCGGGGTTGAGGCCACTTAAGCTATTGCCGATTTGAAATAGAACAACAGCACCCGGCGGAGCACCGCTTGGAAGTGCGCCGCCGTAGGCTGCACCATCGCAGTCCGCACCACTGACATTGTCGTAGCAGATCACTTGCGACGTGCTATTGATAAAACTGCCGAGCAAATCGAGAGTGACAGTTGATGGCGGCGAAACAAAGAAGCCTGACTGGAGGGGATCAACCGGAGTAAACGTCGTTGTAACAGCTGCCGAGGGTACGCCGTTCGTCAGCCCGACCTGATTTTGACAGTTCGGTGACGGAGCCCCGCAGTTTGCTAGGTCACCGGTAGCCAACGTAAAATCGTTGCCGGTGGCGTCAGTCGCTACCGGATTGCCGGTCGTCGAGCTGAACGAGAAGCCTGTATTGTAGCCCGGATCGCCCTCCAGCATCAGATTAAGCGATGAAATCGTGCCAGTACAATTTGCCGCGCCGGCTCCGGCGCAGGTTAGGGCAGAGGTCGAAGTGAAAGCCCCATAAATTCCAAACGGGCTCGGATTGCTGCTATTATTAAGTGCCGGAGGAGTTGTGGTCATCGCCCCGTTGTTGAACGCGACAAACGGGATAAAGCCTGACTCGGTTACCGAAAACGTGTTCACGCCCGTCGGGGTTAAGTAGAGCGACGAGTAATCTTGGATCGTGGCGACGTTGAATGAGAATGGGCCAGTAGTGGACGACAGTTGTGGTACCGACGCGCTTGGGTTCCACGTCACTACGATGGGGGCAGCCGAGGCACTAGCGTAACAAAAGCTGGCGACAACGAGACCGCTCGAGATCGCCAGCAAATACTCTCTAACCCTAAACACCTCGCGCCTGGTCCGAAAGTGATGAGGCCGCAGCATATGTGGGTCGTCGAGGCCTGCAAGGGTGGCGACTGCAGATTTCAAGCTGGCGATTACCGATGCAGCCCTGACTGCGCTCACCACCAGGCAATTGCCTATTTTCGACATTTTACTCGGTTCCTCTTGTTTCAGCCATGCTGGCACTGGGATCCTGTAGAGCTCGCGATTGACGTGCATGATGCATGCCAGGACCGTGAAGACAAGGTAAACAATTGGTTAGTCGTCTCAAGCCGCTCGTTGGGATAAACTGCTTGTAAAGAAGACCAACAGACTCCTTGCTGTGCTCGGGTCTCCGTTCCCTGGAACAGATTTCGAAAATCGTGGACACTCAATAAGGTAGCGTTAACAGACGTGGACATCAATCCTGTCGGAATCTTTTACAGGCAACATGCGCGGCCTAGAGCCTCAATCCGCGACCAGGCCAGGCCGTGAGTACTTATAGATCGGCTTGCGCTAGCCGGTACGGGATAATTCGACCAAAGCGATGGTACCGGACAGCAACTCGCTGTGACGTGCTCTGGAAACCAATTTTTTACCCGACCCGCAGAACATCGCGATGGGGGCCAAGGCTCGCTTGCGAGCCGATTGTCACGACAGGGCGAGCAATGCCTGATTTTGTCGGCTCCTATCACCAGCACTTTGATGTGGTTCGCGCAAACACCCCGGCTCTGCTGGAGCTCGCCTATCGCCTGCGATACCAGGTTTACTGCCTTGAGAATTCGTTCGAGGACCCGGTACGTTGCCCCGACAGTCGGGAAATTGACGATGATGACGATCGCTCGGTCCATACCCTGTTGATTCATCGCGGAAGCGGCGCTGCAGCGGGGACGGCACGGTTGATCCTGCCGCAGCCCAGTCATGGGAGGGCGCTACCCATTCAGAGAATCCTGGGCCCAGAGGAGGTTGCCCTGTTTCGCGAGCTGCCGCTCCATCAGACGGCGGAAATCTCACGCCTCGCCATTTCCAAGGAATTTCGCCGACGGCACACCGATGGGCGCTACGCGGATATGGGCTTCCCCCATCATCCTGCTAACCCGACCTCAGCAGAGAGGCGGCTCCTTCCGCACATTACCTTTGGCCTGTTCCGTGGTCTGCTTAAGATCTGCCGCGATTACCAGATCAGCGTTCTCGCCGCTGTAATGGAACCATCCTTGTTGCGCATCTTAGCTAGGCTCGGGCTTGGTTTCGAGCGGCTAGGCCCGTTTATCGAATACCACGGTATCCGGCAGCCTTGCATCGCGCACCTCGTTGATCTTCTTCGCGGGTCACGCGCTCAAGCTAGCTTGCTATGGGAATACTGGCAGGAAGATGCCAGTCCAGTCATAGCAGAACCTGGAGCGGCAATTGTCGCATCAAGCGCGGCGAACGGGCCTGAACCGGCGTTCAGCTCTGCTCGCGGGTTTCGTTGAAGCGCAGCTTTGGCCACTCCTCGATGGTCGTGCGCAGATCCCAGGCGTTGCGCGCGAGAAACACCGGCACGCCGTCGTGATCCTCGGCGTTCGCCGATGGGTTGCGCACGCGAAAACGTTCGAGTTCCGCCGGATCGTCGGCTTCGAGCCAGCGCGCAGCCTGATAGGGAGCGCCGTCGAGTCGGGTGGCAAGCCCGTATTCGGTCTCAAGACGGGCGGTCAATACGTCCAGCTGCAGCGGGCCGACAACCCCGATAATCCAGTCGCCACCCGAAGCCGGTTTGAACACGCGCGTCACTCCCTCCTCTGCCAATTGTTCGAGCGCGTGGCGCAGATGCTTCGACTTCATCGGATCGTCGACCCGTACCCTTCGCAGGATTTCGGGCGCAAAGCTTGGGATGCCGGTTACGCGGATCTCGCCGCCCTCGGTCAGCGTATCGCCGATCCGCAGGCTGCCATGGTTCGGGATGCCGATGATGTCGCCCGGCCAGGCCTCTTCGGCGAGGTTGCGCTCGCGCGCCATAAAAAACACCGGTGCCTGCACCGACATGACACGCCCGGTGCGGATGTTCTTAAGTTTCATGCCGCGGGCAAACCGCCCCGAGGCGAGCCGCACGAAAGCAATGCGGTCGCGGTGCTGCGGATCGATATTGGCTTGAACCTTGAAGACGAAGCCCGAGACTTCAGGTTCTTCCGGCCGGATCGGGTGCGGCCCATCTGGCCCTTGCGCCGGTTGCGGTCGCGGCGGCGGGGCCAGCGCCTCGATCCCCTGCAATAATTCACGTACCCCGAAATTGTTGAGCGCGCTACCAAAATAGACCGGCGTCTGGTGGCCACCGCGGAATGCCTCGGCATCGAATTCGGGACACAGGCCGCGCGCCATCTCGACCTCCTCGCGCAGTTGCGCGAGGGCGGTCAGCGGCAGGCGCCGCGCCAGTTCGGGATCGTCTAGGCCATGGCACATGACCGGCGCGGTGACATGGTCATGGGCGCCCCGTTCGAACAATAGCAGCGCGTCGTTGAACAGATCCCAAGTGCCGAGAAAATCACGACCCATGCCGATCGGCCAGCTGGCGGGGGTCACGTCGAGCACCAGGCTCTGTTCGATCTCGTCCAACAGGTCAAATGGGTCGCGGCTCTCGCGGTCGAGCTTGTTGATAAAGGTGATGATCGGCACGTCGCGCAGCCGGCATACCTCAAAAAGCTTACGGGTCTGTTCCTCGATGCCCTTGGCGGCATCGAGCACCATGACAGCACTGTCGACGGCGGTCAGTGTCCGATAGGTGTCTTCGCTAAAATCCTGGTGGCCGGGGGTGTCGAGCAAATTGAACGTCACCCCGTCATGCTCAAAGGTCATCACCGCGGCGCTGACCGAAATGCCGCGCTCGCGCTCGATCGCCATCCAATCCGACCGCGCCCGCCGCCGGTCGCCGCGCGCCTTGACTTCACCTGCCAGCTGGATCGCCCCACCGAATAGCAGCAGTTTCTCGGTCAGGGTGGTCTTGCCGGCATCGGGATGCGAGATGATCGCAAACGTCCTCCGGCGCGCAATCTCGTCGGTCAAGATACTCATCTGTCACTTCGGCTGTCTTAGATCATGGCAAGCGCCGCACCGCACTCGGCCGCCCGGCGATAATCGGTAGATATGAGGGCTGTGCGTGTCTTTACAAACCGCCCGGAGCGGCGGCAGACGGCGTCACGCAGTCTGAAGCTACCGCTTCGTCATTCGACAGGCGGTTGCAGAGTATAGACACGCACTCTTCGGCTTCAGCGGTGCCCGGAACGGCGATATCTTGATTCGCAGAAGGGGATTTGTCTGCTCCCCGAAGCTGGAAAGATAAAGCCGCGATGAGCAGTTCCGCGATCACCCCGATCACGATGCCGAAATGGGGCCTGACCATGACCGAAGGAAAGGTCGTGGGCTGGCTCAAGCGCGAGGGGCAGGATTTCGCGCCGGGCGAAGAGATCCTCGAAATCGAAACGACAAAGATCACCAACACCGTCGAAGCCGAAGCGGCCGGCACCCTGCGCCGCATCGTCGCCGCGGCGGGTGCGACATTGCCGGTCGGCGCTCTGCTGGCGGTCAGCGCGCCAAAGGACGTGCCCGATGCGGCGATCGACGGGTTTATCGCTGAATTCGCGGTCCCCTCCCCCGCTTTCGAGGACACGACCCAGGCCGAAGCAGCTGCGCCGGGTCACATCGACGCCGCCGGCCGGCGCCTGCGTTATTTCGACATCGGCGGCGGGCCCGGTATTCCAGTCGTGCTGATCCACGGGTTTGGCGGCGATTTGAATACCTGGATGTTTACCCAACCGGCTTTGGCCGAAACCCGGCGCGCGGTTGCACTCGATTTACCGGGGCATGGCGGTTCGGTCAAAGACGCCGGCGCCGGGGACCCCGAGACATTGGCCGATGCGCTCGATGCCGCATTGCCGGCGCTCGGCATCGAGCACGCCCATCTCGTCGGTCATTCGATGGGAGGTGCTGTTGCCGCACTCGTCGCGTTGCGGCGACCCGAACGGACCGCGGGCCTAACCCTGATCGCCTCGGCCGGGCTTGGTCCCGAGATCAACGGTCCATTCATCAACGGCTTTATCGGCGCCAGCCGGCGGCGCGAAGCGGCTGAGATGCTGAGCCAGCTGGTGCACGACCCGCGATCGGTCAGCCGTGCGATGGTCGAAGAAACCTTGCGCTACAAGCGGCTCGACGGTGTCGAGGCGGCGTTGACCGCGATCTCCCGGGCGTGGTTTGCCGACGGCCGGCAACAGATTTTCGTTGCCGATCGGCTCCGCCAACTCACCATCCCGGTAGAGCTGATCTGGGGCCGCGACGACCGCATTATCCCGGTCGCGCATGCGGAAGCGCTCTCGGCGCAGCTCCCGGTGCACATTCTCGATGCGGCGGGCCATCTGCCGCATATGGAAAAAGCCGGCGAGGTCAGCCGCTTGATAAGGCAATTCATCGAACGGTAAGCTTCGCAGGTCGACCCGCAGCCTAGGCTGAGAGTCAAAGAGCGGCGGGGAGGATCGCGCAGAGCATGGATTACGACAATTGCCGCAGTCTGCCGGCGATGTTCTTCGAACAGGCCGAGCGGCTTGGCGACAAGCCGTTCTTGTGGGCCAAGCGCGGTGGCCGACATCAGCCGATGAGCTGGGCCTCGGCGGCGCGCGATGCGCGGCGCCTGGCGCGCGGGCTGATATCGCTCGGCATCGGCCGTGGGGATCGGGTGGCGCTCGTCGCCGAGAACCGGCCCGAATGGGTCATCGCCGATTTTGCGATCATGAGCGCCGGCGCGATCACAGTGCCGGCCTACGTCACCAACACCGTCGAGGACCACCGCCACGTTTTCGCGACAAGCGGCGCCTCGGCCGTGATCGTCTCCAAACCGCAATTGTCGGCCCGCGTATTAGCGGCGGCGAACCAGGCCGAGACCGTCCACAGCGTGATCGCGATGGAACCGGCTACCGGGCAGGCGACCGCCGTCGATCTGCTGACTTGGGACGAGGTGCTGAGCAGAGGCGATGAAGCGGACGATGATATTGCCGCGCAGGTAGCCGAACTCGCCCCCGACGATGTCGCCTGCTTGATCTTCACTTCGGGGACGGGCGGTATCCCAAAAGGAGTTATGACAACCCATCGCAACATCCTTGCGAATTGCCGCGGCGCGTTCCGGCTGCTCGAAATGCTGGGTCTCGGCGACGAGGTGTTTTTGAGCTTTCTGCCGCTGTCGCATTCCTACGAGCATACCGCCGGGATGATGTTCCCGGTCTCGATCGGCGCGCAGATCTATTTTGCGGAAGGGGCGGAGACGCTCGCCGCCAATCTGCTCGAAGCGCGGCCGACGATCATGACCGCGGTGCCGCGGCTGTACGAGACGATGCATCGGCGCATTACGTTGGGTGTTGAGCGTAAGAGCCGAGTTGCGCGGGGCATGTTCGAGAAGACGATAGCGATCGGCCGCAAGCGGGCGGCGGAGATCGCGCTGAACCTCTCCGAGCGTGTCTCCGATCCGATTCTCGACCGCATCGTGCGCGCCGATGTCCGTCGCCGTTTTGGCGGCAGGCTCAAGGCCATGGTCTCGGGCGGGGCGGCGCTGAACCCGGAGATCGGCAGCTTTTTCCTGGCGCTCGGGGTCCGCCTGCTGCAGGGCTATGGGGAGACCGAGGCGGCGCCGGTTATCGCCTGTAACACGCCGACGCGGATCAAGATCGAGACGGTCGGCCCGCCGCTCGACGGGGTCAAGGTGCGCATCGCCGAGGATGGCGAGATCCTGGTGGCCGGCGACAATATCATGAAGGGCTACTGGAACGACCCGCAGGCGACGGCGCAGGCGCTGGTCGACGGCTGGCTGCACACCGGCGATGTCGGCCGCGTCGACGAAGACGGCTATATCTGCATCACCGACCGCAAGCGCGACTTTATCAAGAATTCCGGCGGCGAGATGATCTCGCCGGCGCGGGTCGAGGGCTACCTGACCTTGGAGCCTGAAATCGCCCAGGCGATTGTCTTTGGTGACCGGCGGCCATACCTTGTCGCGGTGCTGGTGCCGGATGCCGAGTTCGCCGCCGGCTTTGTCGCCGAAAGCGAGAGCTCGCGGGATATGGTTCTACTCGCCAGGGATCCGCGGTTTACCAAGGGGATCGGCGCCGCGGTGGCGCGCGTCAATCGCGGTCTGGCGCCGGTCGAGCGGGTTCGCCGCTTCATCATCGCGAGCGAGCCGTTTACGATCGCCAACGGGCAGATGACGCCGACCCTGAAGGTCAAGCGCCACACGGTCCGCGAGGTCTATGGCGCGGCCATCGATGCGCTCTACGACGGTAAGGGGATCGCGGCCTGAGCCGAACCGCCGTGGCGCGTTGTCATAAACGGGAGGAGATTATGCGGCTTCAGGGCAAGTTCGGCATTGTCAGTGCGGCGGCGTCGGGGATGGGGCGCGCCGGCGCGTTGCGGTTTGCTCGCGAGGGAGCGGCGGTCGGCGTTGTCGACATCGATCCGGCCGGGGTCGACGCCGTTGTCCGCGAAATCACCGCTGCCGGGGGCCGGGCATTGGCGCTGGTCGGCGATCTACTCGACGACGAGTTCGCCCGCACCATCGTGCGCCGCACCGCAACCGCGTTCGGCGGGCTCGATTTCGTGTGGAACCATGTTGGCCATCCGGGCCCGGCCTCGATCGAAGGCATCGATATGGCCGATTTCGACATCGCGATCGGGCTCAATCTGCGCACGGTCCTCGTAACGACGGAAGCAGCAATCCCCGAACTGCGCGCCCGTGGCGGCGGCGCCTTGCTCTACACCGCTTCGACTTCGGGGCTGGTCGGCTCGGCGTTCAGCCCGGTCTATTCAATGGCTAAGTTCGGCGTTGTCGGGTTTGTCCGCTCGCTCGCCAAACGCCTGGCCCCCGACAATATCCGGGTCAACGCGGTGTGTCCCGGCCCGATCGACACGCCGATGCTGCGGGTCTTTGTCGCTCGACCGGACCAGCAGCAGGCACCCGGCGACGAGGACAAGGAGGCGTTGGTCGTCCGACGGAGCCAGCAGATACCGACGCGCCGCCCCGGCAAGCCCGAGGAAATCGCCAACGCAGCACTATTCCTGATTTCAGATGAAGCCTCGTTTGTGTCCGGCGCGGCGTTGCCAGTCGACGGCGCCGCCACTGCGTAAGCCCATGCGGCAAACAACGCCAATAGTTCAGTTCGCGGCGGCGGCGAAAAAGTCGCGCAGCGAGCGGTAAGCCTCGTCGGGGGCTTCTTCGGGGATGAAGTGGCCGCTGTCGATTGCGTGGCCGCGAACGTGTTCGGCATGGTCGCGCCACACCGCGAGCACGTCGTAGCCGCTGCCCTGCGAACTGCGCGTTCCCCACAGCATCAACAGCGGCATGGTCAGCCGCCGGCCGCGATCGGCGCGGTCGTGTTCGAGATCGATCGAGGCGCCGGCGCGATATTCATCGCAGGTCGCGCGGATGGTTTCCGGGTTTTTGAAGCAGCGCAAATATTCGGCGAAGGCCTCCGGCTCGAGCTTGGCCGGCTCGCGCAGCAACGCGCTCAGCTGGTGGCGCAGAAAGAACTCGGCCTCCGATGCCGATCAGCCGTTCGGGAAATCCTCGCGGCTGGATCAGAAAAAACCAATGCCAGCTCGAAGTCGCGGCTTTTTGGTCGATGGTTTCGAAGCGATAAAGCGTCGGCACGATGTCGAGCAATGCCAGGCGCTCGATCTGCTCGGCATGGTCCCGCGCCAGCCGATGCGCTACGCGAGCGCCGCGGTCATGGCCGGCGACCGCAAACCGCTCGAAACCGAGCGCCGCCATCGTCTCGACCTGGTCGAGCGCCAATGCCCGCTTGCTGTAATTTTCATTATCCGGGCCGGCCGGCGGTTTCGAGCTGTCGCCATAGCCGCGCAGATCGGGAATGACGAGGGTGAATTCGGCGGCCAACCGCGGCGCCACCTTGCGCCACATCAAATGCGTCTGCGGGTAGCCGTGCAACAGCAGCAGCGGCGGTCCTTTGCCGCCGGTGACCAGGTTGATCTCGGCGCCCGAGGTCTTGATCCGGCGCTGCTCGAAGCCCGGGAAAAACTCGGCCATCTTTGGCGGCCTACAATCCGCGTGTCGCCTCGCCCTTCAGCTCGACGGTGTTGCCGTCGGGGTCCGTGATGTAGATCGATGGGCCATAGCCCTCGGCGCCATAGCGTTCGTGGACATCGCCGGGATCAACGCCGTTTTTCTGCAGGTGCGCCTTCAGCGTAGCGGCGTCGAAGCCCATCGACGCGCACCGCGAAATGATCCATGTTGCGCCCGGCCTTGTCCTGCGCATCGCTCGGCGATGCCGATGCCGGGACCAGATCGATCAGCGACGCGCCGGCGCGCAGCTGCACCAGCCGCGGCTGTTGCAATTCGCGCTCGACGTGGAGCCCAGGACCTTCTGATAAAATGAAATCGCGCGATCGAGATCGCCGACCCGCAAGACGACATGGTCCAGTCCGCCGATGCGGACCGCCGCCTCGCCGCGGCTCACCGCCGGCGCTTCAAGGGTGGTTGAATTGGGCATTTTCGGCTCCTCTAGGGTTCGGACTCCACGCCGGATCATGCCGCAATCCATCGCCGCGAAGCAAGCGAACCGCTATCTCGCGTCGGCGTTGCGCTGGGTTCATGCCGCATCTGCAAAAATTGCGAGGCGCCCCCGGCGGCATTGCCGGGCAATCCGCGCCGCAACGGAGTACAGTCAACGGCGATGGGCAAACTAATGCGGGGAAGGGACATGCAATACCGCAGAATATCGGCCGATTGTCATCTCGACATGCCGTGGATGCCGCCGGACCTGTTCGTATCGGAGGCGCGAAGCGATCTCAAGGACCGCATGCCCTATGTCGAAGACGGACCGCAGGGTCCGCAATGGGTCGCTAAGAACGGCGCCAATTTCGGCCTTAAAAACGGTGTCGGGCCAGGCGGCGCACCCTATGTCCCCGGACAAAATCACCGCGTCGACAAGATGGCCGAGCACGGCTTTTTCGAGGACGGCAAAAAAGCATATCCGCCGCCCGACCGATCCGCATCTGCGGATCAAGGACATGGATCGCGATGGCGTCGACGCCGAGGTGATCTACGGCATTCTGGGGGCGTCCTCGCGCCTCAACGACCGCGAAGCGTCGAATGAGATGCTGCGGATCTACAACGACTGGCTCAAAGATTTCTGCAGCCATTATCCCGAGCGCGAGATCGGTCTCGCCTGCCTGCCTTATGGCGATATCGACGAGGCGGTTAAGGAAATCCATCGCGTCGCCAAAATGGGCATCAAAGGGCTCGAACTGTCCTGCTCATGGGATATGGAGCCGATGTGGCACCCGGTTTGGGAGCCGGTGTGGAAGGCGGTCGACGAGGTGCAATTGCCATTGCATTTCCACACCTTCCCGACGACCTCGCCGCGGGCGCGTGATGGTGTCTCGCCGCATGTCCGGAGGGCGGCGATGTTCACCGGCGTCTCGGCGTTCCAGATGGGCCTGATCAACATCATCGCGGCGCTGATCGGCGCCGGCGTGCTCGAGCGCTATCCGCGCATGCGGGTGTCGTTTGGCGAGAGCGGTGTCGGCTGGATCCCCTACGCGCTCGACCGCATGGATTTCGAATTCGAAGATCGCTTTCGCGATCTGATCAAACTGAAGCCGAGCGAATACTGGCGCCGCCAATGCAAGGCGACCTTCCAGCTCGACCCGATCGGCGCCAAGCTGGTCGATGAGATGGGGGTCGAGACCCTGATGTGGGGCTCTGATTACCCGCATACCGATGGTGTGTGGCCGGAATCATCGAAATACATCGAGCAGCAATTCGCCGGGCTGTCGCCCGAAGTGGTCCACAAGATCACCTGCGAAAACGCCGCCAAGTTCTATGGCCTGACTAACTAAATCCAGCAAGCATTCGACCCGTCGAATGGGCGCCAGAGATGGCGCCCATCCTTTTTTTGCCTTCGTCTGCCGCCAGACTCAGGCTCGGCCTTTCTCATCGTGCCGGGCGAAAGCTCACGTCGGAACCGAAATTGAAACGCACATGTTTGACCTCTGCGAGAGACAATTTGATGGAAGTCAATAATGCACCAACAAATCTTGGCTATGGCCGTCGCTGCGGTTTTGAGCGGCGCCGGCGCTTCGGGCGCCGCAATGGCGCAAACCATGGCTCCGCCAGCCAGTCATGATGCCGGCACGCCGGCGGTCTCGACCCCGAACACCAACAATCCCGGCGCCCCAGTCGCCGGCGCCAACAGTTTTACGCGATCGCAGGCAAGATCGCGCATCGAGCACGCCGGCTTTTCGCATGTTAGCGGGCTCGCAAAAGACCAGGACGGCGTTTGGCGAGGCCTCGCGTCCAAGGACGGCACGACTGTCCATGTCGCCCTCGACTATCAAGGCAACGTCGTTTCTAAGTAAACGTCCTTTACGGGCACGACGCGAGCCAACTCATGCAAGGATTTCGCTATGACACAAACGGTTACTGCTCTTTACGATACCTACGACGACGCGGTTGCCGCGGCAAACGCTTTGGAAGCAGCGGGTGTTTCTGCTGACGACATCAGCATCGTCGCGAGTAACGCCGACAATCAGTACGCGGACGATCGCTACAATCGGGACCGTACTTCGAATGCCGCTGAGGACGCCGGAAAAGGCGCCGGGATCGGAGCGGTCGTCGGTGGCGTCGGCGGACTGCTGACCGGTCTCGGCCTGATGGCGATCCCCGGGGTTGGCCCGGTGGTAGCGGCCGGCTGGCTGGTGGCGACCGCGGTCGGCGCCGCGGGCGGCGCCGTCGTCGGCGGTGCCGCCGGCGGTCTCGTGGGCTCGCTGACCAGTGCCGGCGTGCCCGAGCGGGATGCTAATTTTTACGCCGAGGGGGTGCGCCGCGGCGGCACGCTCGTCGCCGCCCGCGTTCCGGACGGCCAAGCGACGCTCGCCCGGGAAATCTTGGAGCGCCATCGTTGGGTCGACCCAGCCGAGAGGAGTGCGGCTTATCGGCAGAGCGGCTGGACCACTTTTGACGAGAACGCGCCGGCCTATACGCCCGACCAAGTCGCCGCCGAGCGCGCTCGTTACGCCCGCGAGCGGGTCTAAATTTCCTTCAGGCGGGCGCTCTCGGAGGCGCCCGTCAGAACTGCACGCGCTGGGTCAGCCCGCCGTCGATAATCAGGTTCGTGCCGGTAATAAAGCTGGCGCGCGGACTGGCAAGAAAAACGACGGCGTTCGCTACCTCCTGCGGCGTGCCCATACGCCCCATCGGATTGCGCGACACCATCGTCTTGAAGACGTCAGGGCTGTTCTGCTCGACCGCGTTCCAAACCCCACCTTTGAAATAGACGTTGCCCGGCGACACCATGTTCGCCCGCACGCCCTTGGCGGCGAGGTTGCGCGCCAATGCCTTAACGTAAGGGACTAGCGCCGCCTTGACTGAGGCGTAGGGGCGTGGTGCTCCGGCAATCTCGATGGCGCCGGTCGTGCCGATCACGACGATCGACCCCGCGGAGGATATTTCGAGCAGCGGGATCGCGGCTTCGACCCCGGCGATCGTGCCGAGAATGTCGATATCGACGCTGCGGCGCCAGGATTCCTCGTCCATCGCTTGCGCCAGGGCGCTGACATTGGCGACAAAAATGTCGAGCCCGCCGAGATGCCCTGCAGCGTCGGCGGCCCACCGGCGCAGCGCCTGGGTGTCGGAAACGTCGACGATCCCGCCATGCGCCTTCACCCCCTTGCCAGCGAGCGCCGTTATCGCCTCTTCGACGCCGGTCTCGCCGCGCGCGCAGAGCGCCACATCGCAACCCTCATCGGCCAACAGCTCGCAAATCGCTCGGCCAATGCCGCGCGAGCCGCCGGTGACAATTGCCTTCTTCCCGTGTAGGCCGAGGTCCAATTTTCCCCCCTTGCGTACTGATGCCGCCGCGGTCGTCATCCCCGCGGAAGCGGGAAGTCAGTCTCCGGGTGTTCGGCACTGACCCTGGGACCCCGCTTTCCCGGGGGAGACGATGAGGCGGCGCCGTCGCTTACCGCATTGGCCGCGAGGGCCACGTCTGTAATCCGGGAGCGCGGATGCGCATCGTCATAAATCGCCAGCAGGCGTTCGGTATCGACCGAAGTGTAGCGCTGGGTCGTCGACAGGCTGGCGTGTCCCAGCAATTCCTGGATCGCTCGCAGATCGCCGCCGGCGCCAAGCAAATGCGTTGCAAAGCTGTGGCGCAGCGCGTGCGGCGTCGCGGTTGCCGGCAGGCCGAGATATCCGCGCAACGCCTCCATCTGCCGCTGGACAAGGCGCGGATGAAGCGGGCCGCCGCGGGCGCCGACAAAAAGCGGATAGTCCGCTCCTGGCGCAGACGGACAGGCGGTGAGGTAGTCGGCGATTGCTTCGCGCACTGCCGGCAAGACCGGCAGTTGGCGGGTCTTGCCGCCCTTGCCGGTAACCGTCAGCGCTTCGCCGGTCGGCGCCTCGGCGCGGCTCAGCCCGAGCGCCTCCGACAATCGCAAACCGCAGCCATAGATCAATGCCAGCAGGGCGGTGTCGCGCTTTTTCTGCCAGCCCTCGCGGGTGAACTCGGCGGCAGAGTCGACGACCGCGACAGCATCCTCGACAGTCAACGGCTTTGGCACCGCCGCCGGCAATTTGGGCGAACGCAAGGCCGCAAGTGCAGTTGTTGCCGCCAGCTCGCGGCGCTGCAGGAAGCGCACGAAGTTTCGCAGCACGGACATGTTTCGTGCCAATGAACTGCGCTCGATCCCCTCGGCGGCGCGTCGCGCCAGATAGGCGCGGAAATCAGCCGGACGCAGCGCATCGATCGCGGCGAGACCGGGCAATTCGCCGAGATGCTCGGTCAGGAAATCGAAAAAAGCCGTCAGGTCGCGGCCATAAGCAGCAATTGTATGCGGCGAGGCCCGCCGCTCGCCCGAGAGCCAAGCGGCCCACAAGCCGATTGCCGCCCGCAAATCGTCAGCCACCGCAAAGCGCGGCAGCGGCACCGGATCGGGTACCACCGGAAATCGCGGCCTCTCGCCGCCCGGACGCTTCTGCCCTTGGCTTTTTGCCGAGCGAGGCGAGAGTGTCGTCACCGGCCGCGTTCGAGCCACTGTCCGATCGTGATCTCGACGGCTCGCGCCAGGAAACTCAGCAACTCGGTTCCGAGACCGGGATGAAACGTGCCGGGTTTGCGGGTGCCGACGCATATCAACCCAGCCGGCCCCGAGCGGCCGAACGACAGACGCACCAGAGCCTGCGAACGTACGAGGCCGGCCGCCGCCCCGAACAATGTCGGGTCGCCCTTTACGTCAGTGTCGAGGGCAACGTCGCGATCCGGGCCAAGCACCTCGTCAATGGTGCCGGCGCGCAGCAGATGGATTCCCGGCAATGGCAGCCGCGTGGTTCGCGCCACGGTGCTTTCGATGCACAGCGTAATGACATCGACGTCGATCAGAACGGCAAGATCGGTCGTGACGATCTGCAGCAGGTGCTCGAAGCTCATGGCCTTCAGCATCGTCAGTGCTGCTTTATGCACCCGGCATTGGCTGGCAAGGTTGCCACGGCTCAGCGCTATCAGCTTCTTGTGCTCGTCTTGGGCCCGCTGCAGATCGTTGCGCAACCGTTCGAGCATGAAATGCTGGAAATCGATGACACCGTTGGCATTGTCCCGGTTTGGCGCCCGCAGCAAATGCAATGCGTCGGGATGCCGCTCGAGAAAATCCGGATGTTCGCGCAAATAGGCGATGACATCGGCGGCGCGCGTGACGCTCGGCCGGTTTGGCGGCGGCTCGCCGCCGCCCAGCGCTTTTGGTTGGTCGTGGGGGCGATCGGCCAACGCTACCCCCGAGGAAAGCGGCTGCGAAACGCGCAGCCTTGAAGTCGGGGAGCCGCAGAATACCGATCCATCACGAACTACCTAAATCCTCTCCGCATTGGGATGCTCGAAGTCGCGAGCGCTTGCCGCCTGCTATGTTCGGGACAAGTGTAGCCGATGCCTGAGCGCCATGCCAGATGCGACGCTCCTGCGGCGTCCGCGCCCGGGGAACAACGGCTGCCCGAGCCTCGCGCAGTCGCCGCGCCGCGCATCCGAGTCCTGCTGCCGCTGCCGTTGCCGGAGGCGCTCGATTATCGAGTTCGCGGAGGGGATCACGCCGCCCACAGCCGGCAGCTTCGTACGCGTGCCGCTCGGCGGACGCAGCCTTGTCGGCGTTGTGTGGGACGAGCCGGAGGACGAGAGGGAAACCGAACTTGCGGTCGATCGGCTGAGAACTGTCGGCGAAACCCTGCCTCTCCCGCCGCTCGCATCAAGCTTGCGCCGATTTGTCGGCCGCGTCGCCGCCTACACGATGGCGCCGCCGGGGGCGGTGCTGCGCATGTCGATGAGCGTCGCCGAGGCGTTTCAGCCGCTGCGGCCGCGCCGGTTATGCACGATCTCGCCGGCCGGGCTCGCGGCGCTCGCCGACACAAAATCGCGGAAGGCCGCTGACTGCAGCGCGCCGCCGGGTGCTCGAAACGCTTGCGCGACAGCGTTCCATTGTCGATCGCCGACGCCGCTCGGCTTGCCGGCTGCGGCGACCGGCGTGGTGCGCGACCTGATCACGCTCGGGATGGCGTTGGAGCGCTTCGTCCCGGCAGAGCCACCAACTCCGCCGTTACCCGATTGGCAAGCCCAGCGGGGTGCCGCTTTCCTCCGACCAGGCGCGCGGCCGCGCGCCGGCTCGTCGAGCGCGTCGAGGCCGGCGGCTTTGGCGTCACCGTGCTCGACGGCGTCACCGGCTCGGGCAAGACCGAAACCTATTTCGCGGCAATCGCCGCGGCCCTTGCGCGCCGGCAAGCAGGTTCTGGTGCTGCTGCCGGAAATCGCGCTCGGCGCGCAATGGCTCGAGCGGTTCCGCGCAGCGTTTTGGCGTCCTGCCGGCACAATGGCATTCGGAGATCGGCCAGGGCGAGCGGCGCGATACCTGGCGCGCGGTCGCCGATGGCAGGGCGCGGGTCGTCGTCGGCGCGCGCTCGGCATTGTTCCTGCCGTTTCCCGAACTCGGCCTGATCGTCGTCGATGAAGAGCATGACCCGTCCTACAAGCAGGAGGACGGCGTCTGCTATCAGGCGCGCGACATGGCGGTTTTGCGCGCCTCGCTCGCCGGCATCCCGATCGTGCTGGTGTCGGCGACCCCGTCGCTCGAAACCGTCGTCAATGTCGCGCGCGGACGCTATCAGCGCGTCAGCCTGCCGCGCCGTCATGCCGAGGCCGAGCTGCCCGAGGTTCGGCTCGTCGATATGCGCCGCGAGCGCATCGAGCCCGGCCGTTTCCTGTCGCCGCCGCTGGTCGCCGCGCTTGCCGAAACCTTCGCAGCGGGCGAGCAGGCGCTATTGTTTCTCAACCGCCGCGGCTATGCGCCGCTGACCTTGTGCCGCGCCTGCGGCCATCGCTTCCAGTGCCCGAACTGCACCGCCTGGCTGGTCGAGCACCGCTTTACCCGGCGGCTGCTCTGCCATCATTGCGGCCATTTCGAGCCGGTGCCGCCGCTCTGCCCGGAATGCCTGACGGCGGGCACCCTGGTGCCGTGCGGGCCGGGGGTCGAGCGCCTCCTGGAAGAGATGGCGGCGCGGTTTCCGGCGGCCCGCGCCGGCGCTGATGGTCAGCGACATGCTGACTACTCCGCGGGCCGCGGCCGAGCTGGCCCAGGCGATGACCGAGCACCGCTACGACGTGCTGATCGGGACCCAGATCGTCGCCAAGGGCCATCATTTTCCGATGCTGACCCTGGTCGGTGTCGTCGATGCCGATCTCGGCCTGGTCGGCGGCGATTTGCGCGCGGCGGAGCGAACCTATCAGTTGCTGCACCAGGTCGGCGGCCGCGCCGGCCGGGCGCAACATAAGGGCCGGGTGCTGATCCAGACCTATATGCCGGATCAGCCGGTCATGCAGGCGCTGGCTTCGGGCGATCGCGACCGGTTTCTCGAAACCGAGGCGGCGGCGCGACGGGCAGCCGGTTTGCCGCCCTTTGGCCGGCTCGCGGCGCTGATCGTCAGCGCTGCCGATGCGGAGGCCGCCGATTTCGCCGCCCGCGCGCTCGCCCGCGCCGCACCGCAAATGCCGGGGGTCAGCGTGCTCGGGCCGGCGCCGGCGCCGCTCTCGATCCTGCGCGGACGGCATCGCCGCCGGTTTCTGGTCAAGGCCGAGCGTCAGGTCAATGTGCAGGCGGTGTTGCGCGACTGGCTGTCACGCGTTCGCCTGTCGGGCTCGACACGGCTGCAGATCGACATCGACCCCTACAGCTTTTTGTAGCGACAACTGCGTCGTTCGCGTCGATTAGCCAGCGAAAGCCGATGGTTGCACGAGGTTCAGCCCTGTGTTAGGGAACCACTCGGCGGCTTTGCCCGGCGGCGCCTGGGCGCGATCCGAAAACAACAAGGAATGCTGCTGCGGCTTCTAGCCGGCGCGGTGCTTGGAGACTGCTGGACATTGGCTTCCGAAACGACAGGCGTCTCGGCCTTGGCCGAACGGTATGCGGTGGCGCTGTTCGACATCGCCGACGAGCGCCGCGCATTGGACGAAGTCGCCACTGATCTGCGTCAACTGCGGGCGATGATTGCGGCGAGCGCCGATTTGATGCGCCTGGTACGCAGCCCGATCCTGTCGCGTAACGAGCAGGCCCGCGCGGTGGCGGCTTTGGCGCAGCGGGCCGAATTGTCGCCGCTAGTACGTGATTTTCTTGCGGTCGTCGCCCGCAATCGGCGGCTGTTTGCGGTACCGACGATGATCGACGCCTTTCTCGCCCGGCTCGCCGAGCGGCGTGGCGAGGTTACCGCCGACGTGGTCTCGGCGCAGCCGCTGACGGAAGCGCAGCTCAATGCTTTGAGCGAGCATCTGCGCCGTACCGTCGGCCGCCGCGTGACATTAGACACTCGCGTCGATCAGCGCTTGCTCGGCGGGATGATTGTCAAAGTCGGATCGCGGATGGTCGACGCCTCCGTCGAAAGCAAGCTGCGTCGCCTGCAATTGGCGATGAAGGCATAGGCAAAGGGGTTTTCATGGAAATTCGCGCGGCAGAGATTTCGGCGATCCTAAAGCAGCAGATCGCCAACTTTGGCAGCGAGGCGGATGTCGCCGAAGTTGGGCAGGTGCTATCGATCGGTGACGGGATTGCCCGGATTTATGGGCTCGACCAGGTCCAGGCCGGCGAGATGGTCGAATTCCCGAACGGCGTTCGCGGCATGGCGCTGAATCTTGAAAGTGACAATGTCGGCGTCGTCGTCTTTGGCGAGGATAGCGGCATCGGCGAGGGCGATACCGTCAAGCGCACCAGCGCCATCGTCGACGTGCCGGTCGGGCGCGGGCTCCTCGGCCGCGTCGTCGATGCGCTGGGTGAGCCGATCGACGGCAAGGGACCGCTTGTCGATGTCCACCGCACGCGGGTCGAGGTCAAAGCCCCAGGCATCGTGCCGCGGCGGTCGGTGCATGAGCCGGTGCAGACCGGGCTGAAGGCGATCGACGCGCTCGTGCCGATCGGCCGCGGGCAGCGTGAGCTGATCATTGGCGATCGGCAGACCGGCAAGACCGCGGTGGCGATCGACGCGGTGTTGAACCAGCGGCCGGTCAACGCCGGCACCGATGAACATGCAAAGCTTTATTGCATTTATGTCGCGGTCGGGCAGAAGCGATCGTCAGTGGCGCAGATCGTAAAAACGCTGCAGGACTATGGCGCGCTCGACTATTCGATCGTTGTCGCAGCAACCGCGTCAGAGCCGGCGCCTTTGCAATATCTCGCGCCTTATGCCGGCTGTGCTATGGGCGAGTTCTTCCGCGACAACGGCATGCACGCGCTGATCATCTACGATGATCTGTCAAAGCACGCGGTTGCCTATCGCCAGATGTCGCTGCTGTTGCGCCGGCCGCCGGGTCGCGAAGCCTACCCAGGCGACGTGTTTTATCTGCATTCGCGGCTCCTGGAGCGCGCCGCCAAAATGAACGAGGACCACGGCTCCGGATCACTGACGGCGTTGCCGATCATCGAGACCCAGGCGGGCGACGTGTCGGCCTATATCCCGACCAATGTGATATCGATCACCGACGGCCAGATTTTTCTCGAAACCGAATTGTTCTATCGCGGCATCCGTCCGGCGATCAATGTCGGGCTGTCGGTTAGCCGGGTCGGATCGGCGGCCCAAATCAAGGCGATGAAACAGGTCGCCGGGCGCATCAAGCTCGAACTCGCGCAATACCGCGAGATGGCTTCTTTCTCGCAATTCGCCTCGGATCTCGACGCATCGACCCAGCGCCTGCTGGCGCGCGGATCACGACTGACCGAATTGCTCAAGCAGTCGCAATTTACGCCGATGCCGGTCGAGGAACAGGTCGTCGTCATTTTTGCCGGGACCCGCGGCTATCTCGACCAAATCGAGGTCGGCAATGTCACCCGGTTCGAAACCGCGATGCTCGGTGAGATCAGAGCCAATCATCCCGAACTGCTGGAGGCGATCCGCACCAGCAAGGAAGTCACCCCGGAGATCGAAAAGGCCCTGATCGAATTTCTCGACGGCTTTTTGAAAACCTTCGTCTGACCATCGTCGAGCACGCCCGATGCCGAGCCTGAAGGACCTGCGGGTACGTATCCGCAGTGTCCAGTCGACGCAAAAGATCACCGCGGCGATGAAGGTCGTGGCCGCTTCCCGGCTGCGCCGCGCGCAGGAGCAGGCTGAAGCGGCGCGGCCCTACGCCCAGCGGATGGAGCGCGTCCTTGCCTCGCTTGCTGCGCGGATGTCGGGATTGCCAACGGCTCCGCCATTGCTCGTCGGCACCGGCAAGGACGAAACCCATTTGATCGTCGTCGCGACCTCAGATCGCGGCCTCGCCGGCGGCTTCAACGCGTCGATCCTGCGCGAGGCGCGGCGCCGTATCCGTGAACTCGAAGCGGCTGGCAAGCGGGTCATCATTCTGACCATTGGGCGCAAGGGTCGCGATGGGCTCCGCCGCGACTACGGCCGGATGATCCATGACAGCCTGACCGATATCGGACGCCGTCACCTGGCCTTCGACGAGGCGCAAGACATCGCCGAGCGCATTCTGGTGCTGTTCCGCAGCGGCGCGTTTGATGCCTGCACCATCATCTACAACCGCTTTCGCTCGGCGATCACCCAGATCGTCACGGTGCAGCAGCTGATCCCGTTTCCGGTCGAAACCGAAGACGGCGCGGAAATAGTTACCCCCAGGAGCGCCGGCGTCTATGAATTCGAGCCGGACGAAGAAGAGATACTGAGCGAGCTGTTGCCGCAGAATCTTGCAGTACAAATATATACCGCGTTACTGGAAAATGCCGCGAGCGAGCAGGGTGCGCGAATGACCGCGATGGACAACGCGACCCGCAACGCCGGAGAGATGATCGCCCGGCTCACCTTGAATTATAATCGAACCCGCCAGGCGGCGATCACCAAGGAGCTGATCGAGATCATCTCCGGGGCGGAATCGCTGCGCGCCGCCTGATTGCGCATAGCGGGTCGAGATCAAGCGAGGGCAATAGCTGAACATGGCCAGAAACAGCATCGGCACGATCACGCAGGTCATTGGACCGGTCGTCGACGTTCATTTCGACGGCGAGTTGCCGGCGATCCTGAGTGCGCTGCATGTCGACCGTTCGGGCAGCAAGCTGGTTCTCGAAGTGGCGCAACAGATTGGCGAAAATGTTGTGCGCACGATTGCGATGGACACCACAGACGGGTTGGTGCGGGGCATCCAAGCGATCGACACCGGCGAGCCGATCATGATGCCGGTTGGTCCGGAGACCCTGGGCCGCATCCTCAATGTCATTGGCGAACCGGTCGACGAGCGCGGTCCGATCGAGACCAAATTGCGTTTGCCGATCCACCGGCCAGCGCCCGAATTCACCGATCAGTCGACCGAAGCTGAAATTCTGGTCACCGGGATCAAGGTTGTCGATCTGCTGACCCCTTATGCGAAAGGCGGCAAGATCGGGCTGTTCGGCGGCGCCGGGGTCGGCAAGACCGTCATCATCATGGAGTTGATCAACAACATTGCCAAGGCGCATGGCGGCTACTCGGTGTTTGCCGGCGTTGGCGAGCGTACCCGAGAGGGCAACGACCTGTACCATGAGATGATGGAATTAGGGGTCATTAACCCCGACGGCGCGGGTTCCAAGGCAGCCCTCGTCTACGGCCAGATGAACGAGCCGCCGGGCGCCAGGGCGCGGGTTGGTTTATCGGGTTTGACCGTCGCTGAATATTTCCGCGACGAGGAAGGCCAGGACGTGTTGTTCTTTGTCGACAACATCTTCCGCTTTACGCAAGCCGGCTCAGAAGTTTCGGCATTGCTCGGGCGGATCCCCTCGGCGGTCGGCTATCAGCCAACCTTGGCAACCGATTTGGGAACCTTGGAAGAGCGCATTACGAGTACGAAAAAGGGGTCGATCACGTCGGTGCAGGCGATCTACGTGCCGGCGGACGATCTGACCGACCCGGCGCCCGCCACAACCTTTTCCCATCTCGACGCGACGACGGTCTTGTCGCGGCAGATCGCCGAGCTCGGCATCTATCCGGCGGTTGACCCGCTCGATTCGACCTCGCGCATGCTCGACCCGCGGATCGTCGGCGATGAGCATTACCAGGTCGCACGCGACGTGCAGCGCGTGTTGCAGACCTACAAATCGCTGCAGGATATCATCGCGATCCTGGGCATGGACGAATTGTCCGAAGAGGACAAGCTGACCGTCGCCCGCGCCCGCAAAATCCAGCGCTTTCTGTCGCAGCCCTTTCATGTCGCCGAGGTCTTCACCGGCACCCCCGGCGTCCTGGTCAAACTCGAGGACACGATCAAGGGTTTCAAAGGCATCGTTGCCGGCGAGCACGATGATCTGCCGGAAAGCGCCTTCTACATGGTGGGCACGATCGACGAGGCGGTCGAAAAGGCGCGCAAGATGGCGGCCGAAGCCGCCTAATCGCGCAGAGACAGACGATGCCTGAGCAAGTAAATTTCGAGCTGGTGACCCCAGAGCGGATGGTGCTGTCGGAGCTGGTCGATATGGTGGTCGTGCCCGGCACCGAGGGCAATTTCGGCGTCTTGCCCGGTCATTCGCTGCTGATCTCGGCAATTCGTCCGGGAACGATCGATGTTTATCAGGGCCAAACGGTAACCCGCCGCATCTTTGTCGTCGGCGGTTTTGCCGAGGTCACGCCCGAGCGCTGCACCGTCCTGGCGAAGGAGGCATTTCCAGCCGAGGAACTCAACCGCTCCTCGATCGAGGGCGAATTGCAGACCATCCAGGGCAATTTGCCAAGCCTGCGCGAGCAAATTGCCCGCGCGTCAGGCACCGACCGCGAACGTTTGACAATCGAACTCGCCAGGCTCGAACGCGACCAGGCCGTAGCACAAGCCAAATTGCAAGCTCTCGCCCAAACCACGCCGCATTAGGACAGCGGCTTTGTTGCCCGGAGAGCAACGACAAAACAAGATTTCCGGAGCCGCTCGGTATAGAAAAAAGCAAGACAGCGAAGCCGGGGGCGGCATGGCGCGGTGGGCGCTCGACGATATTTCATGGGACCGGTTTGATCGGGCAAAGCTCGATCCCGAGCTTGTCCGGATCGTAAAGGCTGCCACCCTCGTCGAATTCAATGGCAGCGCCTACGCCCACCATTTGTGCCGGGTTTTCGCCGACGATCCGGGCTTTCAGGCGAGTGTCCGACGCTGGGGCGACGAAGAAGTGCAGCACGGCCAAGCGCTCGCCCGGTGGGCGCAACTCGCCGACCCCGCATTCGATTTCGCCGCGGCGTTCGACTGCTTCAGGCAGGGCTACCGTATCGATTTCGATTGCGATCGATCGCGCCGCGGTTCGCGCACCGGTGAGATGGTCGCCCGCTGCATTGTCGAGACCGCAACCAGTTCCTATTATTCCGCGCTCGCCGACGCTGCCGAGGAGCCGGTATTAAAAGCAATTTGTCGCAATATCGCCGCCGATGAGGTGCGGCACTACCGGCTGTTTTATCAAACCCTGGTCCGATACCGTGAGCGCGAGCGCATCAGCTTGTGGCGGCGGCTGTACATCGCAGTCGGGCGGCTCGTCGAGACCAAAGACGACGAACTCGCCTATGCCTATTACGCGGCCAATGCGACGACTCAGCCTTACGACCGTCGGCATTATGGCCGGGCCCATGCCCGCCGCGCTCTCGCCGTTTATCGCGAACCCCACGTCGTCCGCGCCGTCAAGATGCTATTCCGGGCCGTCGGACTCGCCGCTAATAGCCGCAAGTCGCGCGCCGCCGGCCGTCTCGCCTGGTTCGCGATGCGACGCCGCGCCGCCCGCCTCGCCGACGCCGCCGGCTAGCGGTATTCGGCGCCGCAATCGCCGATCACTTGCATCAGATCGCGCGATCCGACGAGAGCGGTTTCGATCGCGGCACGATCATCGTCGTCGAGGTCGAAGCCGAATGTGCGGGTGTTGTTGGCGATGTGCTCGGCGATGCCAAGCCGCGCGCCGACGATGACGCCGGCCACCACCTGCTGATTGAGAATATAACGCGTCCCGACATTGGCGATGCCGACCCGATGTTTGTCGGCAATCTGCTTTACCGCCGTCAGCAATTGCTGAAACAAGGCCCAGCCGCCCCAAGCATCGATCATGTTTTTGTATTTCTGCAATGAGGCGGTGGCGAGTTCGCCGCGAACCGGCTCCGGTTCGTTGACATATCTCTCGGACAACAGCCCGCCGAGTACGGTGCCGTAGGTCAGCAGTGAGATGCCCTGTTCGGCGCAGTACGCGGCCATCCGCGTCGCCGGCCGGCGATCGACTAGCGAATACTGCACCTGGTTCGAGACGATCCGGATGCCGTGTTCGGAGATGGTCTGGAGATGCTCGGCGTCGAAATTGGTCAGCGAGAGATGACGGATCTTGCCCGCCTCGCGCAGATCGGTGAGGTGTTTCAGGGCATTGAGGTAACGCCCGTCGCCGTAATCCCACCAATGGAATTGCAGCAGATCGAGGCAATTCACCCCCATTCGCCGCAATGAAACGTCAACCGCCCGCTCGACAATCGCCCGGGTCATCGGGCCGGGATACGGCACCCATTTCGTAAAGGCCTGAACTTCGCCGAGCCGCTCCTCGCCATAGCGGGTGGCGAACCCGCGGCGGAATTCGCCGATCAGATCCTCGGCCGGTCCGTAATGGTCGGCCAAATCCCAACTGGTAAAGCCGGCTTCGTGATACCGGAACATTGCCTCAATCGCGCGATCCCGATCGATCCGGCCATGCCCGCCCGAGACCTGCCACATGCCATTCAGAATGCGGCAGATGGCTAAATCAGGGGTCAACTGCAGGCGGCTCGCAGCGGGCAGGGTCATCTCAATTTTCTCCATGCTGTGCTCTCGTCATTGCGAGCGCAGCGCGGCAATCTGGATAACGAGCGCGGGTAAAATGCTGGATTGCTTCGTCACCCTGCAGGCTCCTCGCAATGACGGCGCCCCCGCCCGAAGATTATCAGTCGTTGCTACGAACCTAGAACCGCACGGCGGCGCTCGAGGCTGGCGGCGGGCCAAAGCTCCTTTGAGCTATAATAAGCCTCGGTTGCGGGAACTCCGGACGGCAGGCTGACCCAGGGCAATTTCGAGCGGGTGTAGATGTGGATGTCGGGCGGCAGTGCTGTCGGATCATCCAACGTCCCGACCCGGACAAAGCGCAGCTGTGCGAGCCCGCCATACTCGCTCCACACCGCGGTTTGACAGTTGGGGCAGCGAAAAATGCGATGCGGCCGGCCGCTATCGGTAGGCATCGACACCGGCTGCGGCTCGCCAGACAGAATTGCTACCCGATCGGTCTCGATCAGGGCGTTGATGACAAAGGCGCTACCGGTTTGGCGCTGGCAATCGCGGCAATGGCAGCAATGCACAAACATCGGTGCGGAACCGAGCCGATAGCGCACCGAACCGCAGGCGCAACCTCCCTCGAGCCCGTCACTCATCCATTCCTCCTGCCGTTTCGACAAATCGCCAACCACATCAGCCCGCGGCGACGACCACGGCCGGCCGCGCCGGGCCGGGCACCCGGGCGAGACCAAGATGGTCGCGCAATGTCGTTCCCTGATACTCTCGCCGGTAGAGGCCGCGGCGCTGCAATTCGGGCACCACCTGGTCGACAAACTCGGCAAAGGCGCCGGGGAAATAAGGCGGCAGAATGTTGAAGCCATCGGCCGCACCGCCGACAAACCACTCTTCGAGGGTATCGGCGATGTGAGTAGGCGTACCGCAGATCACCCAATGGCCGCGTGCCGCCGCCGTCAAATTGTAGAGATCGCGCAGGGTCATGTTTTCGCGCCGCGCGGTTTCGTAGAGCACCCGCGAAAAGGTGCGGCTGTTGCCGTCGGGCGGTGGCGCCGGCACCGGGCCGTCGAGCGGGTAGCCCGACACGTCATAGCCGATCCGGCTCGACACCAATATCGCGGCATTGGTTGGTGTCAGCCAGCTCTGCAACAGCGACAGCTTCTCTCTGGCCTCGGCGTCGGTCGTCCCGATGATCGGCATCACCCCCGGCAAGATCGCAAGCTGCCCGGGATTGCGGCCGTATTTGGCCATCCGGCCTTTGAGGTCGGCGTAAGCGGCCTTGGCGCTTTCCAATTCCTGGACGACCGAAAAAACGACATCCGCCGTCCGCGCCGCGAGTTCGAGCCCCGATGGCGAACCGCCCGCCTGGATGATGACCGGATGACCCTGCGGCGCGCGGGCGATGTTCATCGGCCCCTTGACCTGAAAGAACCGGCCCTTATGGTCGAGCGGCGTGACCTTTGCCGGGTCGACATAGCGGCCGGTGGTCTTGTCGGCAATGACCGCGTCGTCGTCCCAGCAGTCCCATAGCCCGGTGACGACGTCGACAAATTCGTTGGCGCGCTCGTAGCGCAGCTCGTGGTCCATATGCTGCTCGCGGCTGAAATTGAGCGCCGCCTTGGCCGCCGAGCTGGTGACCACGTTCCACGCTGCACGGCCATTGCTGATGTGGTCGATCGAGGCAAAGGTGCGGGCGACGTGATAGGGCTCGCCGAAACTGGTCGAGACCGTGGCGCCGAGCCCGATATGCCGCGTCGAGGCGGCCAGAACCGAGATCAAGGTGGTCGGCTCAAACCGGCACAAAAACGACGGATGGTCGCCGGGGTCCATGACCAGCCCATCGGAAATGAACAACAGGTCGAATTTGCCGCGCTCGGCGATGCGGACAATCTCCTCTGTTACCGACAGATCGAGATTGCTGGTTGCCGCGCCGTCATACCGCCACCCGGCCGAGTGGTTACCGGTGCCGAGGACAAAAACCCCGAGATGCATCTGACGCGAGATAGCGGACATAGGTGAATTCTCCTGTGACCCGATGCGCCTGATCATGGCCGGCGCGCTATTTCCAGTGCAGCCCTGGTTTTGGGTTGCTGACCCCGATATCGGACAAGCCGCGCTTTATCGCCGCTCCGCCCGCGGCATCGCATCGAGCCCGGTGGTGCCGGCAATGTCCCTCCATTCCGGGCGGCGGACGTTGACCAGTTCGCCCAAGGATGCATAACCCGAGCCCGACAGGCGGCAAACCGGATCGAGCAGCTTGGGATCGACGCGGCCGTTCCGCCACACCGACGGATCGACATGCGCATGCACGACGCGTCCGAGCACGATGTTGGTGTTGCGGTCGGTGATGATCTGCGCAACCTCGCATTCGAGATGCGCCTTGGCTTCGGCGACGCGAAACGGGCGCACCTTGACTGCAGGCGCCGGCGTCAGCGCGGCCCAATCGAATTCGTCTTCGTCGCCCGGGAAGTCGCCCGAGGTGAAATTCATCTTTTCGAGAAGGTGCATGGTCACGATGTTGGCGACGAATTCCGGCACCTCGCGCAGGTTTCTTAGACTGTCTTTGACACCGCTCGAGCCGAACGCCACATACGGCGGATCGCTCCCCATCAGGTTGAAATACGAATAGGGCGCCACGTTGCGCTCGCCGCTTTTTGAGATCGTCGAAATCCAGCCGACGGGCCGGGGCACGACCAGAGAGGTCATCAGCTGATAAAAACCGGGGGCTTGCCAATCGTCGGGTCCGATTTCGAGATCGCGGTCGAGGGTGACCGGCGGGGTGTCGTGCGAGCTGGGCATGAATTCTAGCTTCCGTCGTTGAGCGTCGGGTTAGAATAGCAGTTCTGACGGCGACACAGCGGATATTGCGGTGCACGCCGCAACCGATCCATGATGGCCCGTACTAGCCAAGGGGCAGCGATGACCGCAGCGCGGCAATTGCGTCTAGGGGCGTTTATGCGCCCCGTCGGCATTCACACCGCCTGGTGGCGCTATCCCGGCGCCTACCCCGATGCCAACTTCAACCTCAAGCACCTGATGCGCTTTGCGCAGACATTGGAGCGCGGCCGGTTCGACGCCTGGTTTATGGCCGACCATCTCTCGGTCCTGAACATGCCGATGGCGGCCTTGAAGCGCAGCGCCACGGTCACCTCGTTCGACCCGCTAACCTTGTTGCCCGCTTTGGCGATGGTGACCGAGCATTTGGGGTTGATCGCCACGGCCTCGACGACCTTCGAGCCGCCCTATCTGATCGCCCGCCGGTTCGCCTCGCTCGACCATATCAGCGGCGGGCGCGCCGGCTGGAACCTGGTGACTACCTCGAACCCGGACGCGGCGCTCAATTTCGGTATGACCGAACATATGGAGCATGGCGAGCGCTATCGCCGAGCGCGTGAGTTTTTCGATGTCGTGACCGGTTTGTGGGATAGCTGGGCCGACGACGCCTTTATCCGCGATGTCGAAGAGGGTCTCTATTTCGACCCGGAGCGGCTGCATGTACTCGATCACCAGGGCGAGTTTTTGTCGGTGCGCGGCCCGCTGAACATCGCGCGGCCGATCCAGGGCTGGCCGGTGATTGTCCAGGCAGGCGCGTCGGATGCCGGGCGCCAACTCGCCGCCGAAACCGCCGAGGTGATTTTTGCCAGCGGCGGCCGTCTCGCCGACGCGCAGGCATTCTATGCCGATGTCAAGGGCCGAATGGAGCGGCTCGGCCGCGACCCGGAGCATATGAAAATCATGCCCGGCGCGCTTGTCGTCGTCGGTGACACGGTCGGCGAGGCGCGCGAGAAACGGGCATTGCTTGACAGCCTCGTGCATTCCGACAGCGGCATCGCGTCCTTGTCGATCGCACTCGGTTGCGACGCCTCGCAATTCGATCTCGACGGTCCGTTGCCCGAGATCCCCGAAACCAATGCCAGCAAAAGCGGCCGCGAGCGAGTCATCGCTCGGGCGCGGCGCGACAATCTGACGGTGCGCGAATTGGCGCGCATCGCCGGCAGCTATGGCGGGCTGGCCTTGGTCGGGACCCCGGCGACGATCGCCGACGAGATGGAGGAATGGCTCGAAAGCCACGCCTGCGACGGGTTCAACATCATGTTCCCCTACGTGCCGGGCGGCCTCGACGACTTCGTCGACCGGGTGGTGCCGGAATTGCAGCGCCGCGGCCTCTTCCGCCGCGAATACGAAGGCCGCACCTTGCGCGAGAATCTCGGCCTCCCTGTTCCCGAAAACCGCTTCTTTGAAAAGCGCGGGTTTTGACCGAAAGCAGGAAAATTCCCGTTGAACCGGGAAATAACCGCAAATTTTTGCGAACTAACAGCGAATTAGCAAGCGAAATCAAGAGGATATCGGAAAAATATGGTTATCTAACCGGGAATTTTTTGTGGCGTAACCGGGAATAGTTTTTGCCTAACCGGGAAATCACGGGAATTTGGCCCATCTCCTCGATCCCTCCCGTCCACGTCGCGAACCTCGCACACGAGTATGGCGATACTGCGGGGCTCGAAACGCGCGCGAACAGGCTCTATAGCTTTAAGTAACTCGACAGGTTCGACAGCACCTCGATGATCTTGTGCGCCGTCGCATGGCCCAAATCCGCGCCAACCGCCGAGCTGAAATGATTTAAGAACGGTATCGAGACATAGCCGTATAGGCTCAGCCACAGCGCGGTTGTCGGCGCGCTCGCTGCCGGCGCGCCGATCGCAGTCCGCAATAGCGCGGCAATCGTCGCCGCTTCGGCCAAAGCGGGATCGTCAACGCCGTGTTGCCGCAAATCGGACAACGCCGCCTCGATTGCGCCGAGCCACTCGAGCTGCGCCGGGATTGCGGCGCTGATCGCCGCGGCGGCCTCCGTGGAGAAAGAGGTTTCGGCACAAGCGGTATGGGCGAAACTCAGCGGTGCCGGCGAAATGGCTGCAATCGGATGAAGCGTCTGCGATGTGCCGGAGCCCGGAACGTCCATTCTGCTCTCCTCTTGAGAACATATAGGCAACATTTGGGACGCAGCGGAGCAAACACAAGCTCGGGCCAGGACAGAATTTTGACGCTGCTTGCGTCCGTGCCTGTTTTTGCTCCGCAGAGGTCCGTTTAGCCGGGGGTGGCGAGCGGGCGCCACCAGCGCCGCGTCAATAGCATCGCCAGCAGCCCCGCCACCCCGGTCGCCGCGGCGGCCCAGGATGCGCCGATCGCCCCGGCGAGCAGGCCGATCTGGATAAAGCCGAACAAGCCTACGCCGATGCACACCGACAGCACGCCATAGACGCGGCTGCGCATCTCGGCCGGCGCCGCCAGGTACACGAGCGTCGCCTGCATTATGCTGAAACAGGCGTTTGCCACGCCCGTCAGCAGCAGGACAAAGCCGGACAGCAGCGGATAGGGCATCAGTGCGAAGATCGGCACCAATATCAGGTAGACCAAAACCCCCGACAAATAGATGCGCGAGAACAGCGGCTGCCGCGCCGCCAGCGCAATCGCCACCGCGCCGCAAAAGGCACCCACCCCGGTCATGCTCGACAATAGGCCGATGCCGACCGCACCGAGCCCCAGTCGGTCATGGCCGATTACCGGGATCATGCTGGTCGCCGGCCAACCGAACATGTTGTAGATGATGGTGACGGTCAGGGTGGCGATCAGCCGCGGGTTGCGGCGGACTAATGCCAGACCCTCGGCCATCCGCGCCAATACAGTTTGTGTGCTCGACGGATACGGCAGGGTTGCGATAGTGAATCCGCTAATGCCGCGGCGAGGGCGACCAGGTAACACAGGACGCTGACGCAAAACGCGCCGCCGATCCCGAACGACGCCAACAGCACGCCACCGATCGTCGGCCCGACGATCTGGCTCGCATTGTTGGCGCCGACATCGATCGACATGGCGCTGCTCATGCGCTCGGACCCGACAACGTCGCCGATCATCGTGCGCCGCACCGGGTTGTCGGTGGTCCAACCGATGCCATTGAATAGGGCAGCCACCGCCAGATGCCAGACCGCGAGCGCACCGGTCCAGGCGAGGACCGCCAGGGTCAGCGAAGTCAGCAACATCGACAAGACGACAAGGATCAGCGCGGTGCGCCGTTCACAGCGCTCGGCAAGCGCGCCGATGACGGCGCCGAACAGCGCCATCGGCAGCATCCGCAGCATCGTCAACGCGGCAACGACGAAGGGCGAATGGGTATGCTGATAGGCAAACACCGCGACCGCCAGCATTTCCAGCCAGCGCACGCCAAACACCACCAGCCCAACGAGCCATAACCGCCAGAAATCGGGGGCCTCGATCAGCCACGAGCGCAGATCGGGACGTACGAATGCAAGGCTCGCGGCATAGCCCGTTGCCGTAGGGCCGGGCAAAACCCGCCGCGCTCGTGGCCAACGCACCATGCCGCTCATAGACGCCTTCCAGCCCGGTCCCAACCCGTTCGCCCCCAATGCGGCAAATTGCACCCGCTTCCCGCCGCCGCCTCGGCGCGTCCCGGCCTATCGACAGGACGAGCCCGCTGCTGCAGACTTACCAGAGATTTCGCGGTTGGGTGATTTTGAGGCAGAATAGCTGGTAGGACTAATCGTCCGCCTGTCGCGCGCGGGCCGATCGATTGCCGCGGCGCAGTGTTTGCAGAAATGTTTAATGCGCGATTGCAGCCCCCGAAGGAGGCTCCGATTTCGATCGAGGTTGAACTAAAACTCGCCGCCGACCCCGGCGATCTGGAGAAATTGGCGCGTGCCCTCAGCGCCCGGGCGCCCGGCGCGGTTACAATCACCCGGCGGCTGGTGTCGACTTATTTCGATACGCCGGATCATGCGGTGCGGAAAGCAGGATCGATCTTGCGCGTCCGCGAAGTGGAAGGAGGGTTCGTCCAAACATTGAAGACTGAGGACCCCGACGGGGCGAATTCTGTTGTCGCGCGGCGAGTGGGAAGACCCGGTGGCCAGCAACCAGCCGGACCCGCAGGCGCCTGAAAGCGGTTCGCGGCTGCCGCCGGAGATCGTCGGCGCGCTGCGCCCGCTATTCGTCACCGAGGTCGAGCGTGCGGCGATCGAGATCGAGCCCAAACCTGGGACGCGGATCGAGGCGGCGGTCGACCATGGCATCATCCGCACCGTTGACGATACCCGTAGCGAGCCGATCAGCGAGATCGAGCTGGAACTGAAATCAGGCGATCCCGCGACAGTCTACGACCTGGCGCTCGAATTACTCGAAACGGCGCCGCTGCGGATTGATCTGCATAGCAAATCCGAACGCGGTTATCGGCTCGTCCAGGGTGACAACGAGCCGCCATCGGCGGCCTCGGCCGAGCCGGTATTCCTCAACCCGGAAATGACGCTGGAAGACGCGCTGCAGCGCGTCGGCCGCATCTGCCTCGCCCATATGCTGCGCAGCGAGCCGGCGGCGCTCGCCGGCAAAATCGAGGGCGTGCACCAGATACGGGTGGCAACGCGACGGCTGCGCTCGATGCTGTCGGCGCTCAAGAAGATGCTTCCCGAGGCGGAGCGCCGTTGGGTCTCGGACGAGATCAAGGTGCTGACGGCGGCACTCGGCCCGGCGCGCAATCTCGATGTGTTTGCGACCGAGCTGCTGCCGCCGGCGCGCGATGAGGCGCCCGACCAGCCCGGCTGGGACGAGCTGACTGCGGCCACCGAGCGGGCCCGCGCCGATGCGCATCGGCGCGTCAGCGACGAGATCCGCTCGCCGCATTACACCGCGACCATGCTGCGCTTGCTGCGCTGGTTCGAAGGACGCGGCTGGCGGCGAGCAGCGAACGCGGCGCCGGACCAGGCGCTGACCGTCGCGATCGGCTCTGTGGCGCCAGCGGTGCTCGACCGACGGCGCCGTTCGGTGAGGAAGCGCAGCCGTCATTTCCGGCGGCTGCCGGCGCGCGGCCGGCACCGCCTGCGGATTGCGGTCAAGAAATTGCGTTACGCGATCGAGTTGCTCGACAGTCTCTACGACGCGCGCGACGCCCGTCCGTTCATAAAGCGGCTGAAACGGGTGCAGAACGAACTCGGCCACGCCAATGATGTGCGCGTCGCCTATAGTCTCGTGATCGAGTTGGGTCGATCGGCAGCGCATGTCGAGCCGATTGCAGATGCCGGCGGGCAATTATTGGCACGACACCAGCGCGCATTGGCCGAGGACGAAAAGAAACTGCGGCGGCGGCTGCGGCGGCTGAACCAGGCGCGACCGTTCTGGCGGGAATGACGAGCCGCGGAGACCAGCGCGGCGGCCGGCCTGCAACCATAGGCACGCTCAACCGTTTTGACCTGAATGCGCTGGCTTAAGCCAAGTAGCAGCTGCTCGAAGAACCAGGACACCCACACATTGAGAAATCGCGCAAGCCGATAGAGGCGCCCCGCGGCCACGTAGGCTGTTCCACTTTCGTATTTCTGGATCTGCTGAAAGACGACGCCTACTGCTTCACCAAGCCGTTTTTGTCGGCACCGCCTCGGCGATGGTCTCGACCTCCTCAGCAGTCAGTGGTCACTCATTCGATCACCTTGTCGGCGCCTGCGAGGAGCGCTGGCGGCAGAATGAGGCCGAGCGCTCGGGCGGTCTTGAGATTAACGATGAGCTCGAACCTCGTCGGTAGCTCGACCGGCAGATCCGCTGGCCTGGCACCCTTTAAGATTTTGTCCACGAAACCGGCGACCTGGCGCCACGACTTATCCAGATTCGGACCGTAAGACATCAGGCCACCGGCCTCAGCATATTCTTTCCAGCCGAATACGCTGGGAAGGTGTCGTGTCAGGGCAAACTCCGCGATCCGGACGCGGCTCGCTGCCGTCACGCCATCGGGAAAAGCGTGAATCGCATCGATATTTCCACTCGCCACCGCGGCCAGGGCCTGATCGACGTCAGCCGCATTGTTCAACTCGAAGAGATGCAGGCTCACACCCAGCGTCCGTGCTGCGTCCTCCCAGGCGCGCCATTCTCGCCGCTCGCCGGGGTGGCGGGCAAAGGCGATCACCGCCACCTGAGAAATCGCGGGAGCCGCCTCCTTGAGCAAGGCGAGACGCTTCCCCACGAGTTCGGGTGCGAGAAAGGTTAATCCTGTCATGTTGTGGCCAGGACGGGCGAGGCCGTCGACGAGCCGTGCCTGGACCGGATCGCCGCTGAAGCCGAATACGATGGGGATGCTGGCTGACGCGGCTTTCGCCATGAAGGCCGCAACGCCGGCCGCGACGAGAACGTCAACCTTTAGCCGAACGAGTTCCGCTGCCATATCGCCGAGCCCGGCACGGTCCGGCGCCGACCGGTACTCGTAGCGGACGCTTCGTCCTTCGATATGGCCCAGGTCGGCGAACCCGCGACGGAAGGAGTCAAAGACCGCGGTCGGCGTTCCAATATAGGGTCCGGACGCCGGCACGAGAAAGCCGACCCTGGGGACTGTCGCCGTCGGCTGCGCGGTCACGACAAAAGGTGGCGAGGCAACAAGCGCGATGGCGCCCGCAAGAACGGACCGACGGCTCTTCATGCCATCGCCTCGCCGGCACAGAGTGAGTTTGATCGGTTTCGAGACTACTCGGCGGCGGCTTTAGTCGGGATCGGGCACGACACCCCGGTGCCGCCGAGCCCGCAATAGCCGCGCGGGTTTTTCGCCAAATATTGCTGGTGATAGTCCTCGGCAAAATAGAACGGCGGCGCATCGGCGATCTCGGTCGTGATCGCGCCGTATTGGGCGTCTTTTAGGTGCGGCTGGAAGGCTTCGCGCGAGGCCTCGGCGGCATGCCGCTGCTCCGGCGAAAAAGTATAGATCGCCGAGCGGTACTGGCTGCCCCAATCATTCCCTTGGCGCATCCCCTGGGTCGGGTCGTGGCTTTCCCAAAACAGTTTGAGCAACGCTTCGTAGGTGGTCGCCTTCGGGTCATAGACGACCAGCACCGCTTCGGTGTGCCCGGTGCGGCCGCTGCAGACCTCCTCGTAAGTCGGGTTTGGCGTCGAACCGCCGGCATAACCGACCGCGGTCACCCACACCCCCGGCGCCTGCCAAAAGACGCGCTCGGCGCCCCAAAAGCAGCCAAGCCCAAAAAGCGCCTTCTCGAAGCCTGCAGGATAAGGACCGGCGAGCGGGCGGCCGTTGACAAAATGGCGCTCTGGCACCGGCATCGGCTCCTCGCGGCCTGGCAGACAATCCTCGGACTCGGGGATAACCAGTTTGTCCCGTGAAAACGGCCACATCGCGCGTGTCCCCTTTTTTCTGCAAGCTGCGCCGGCATTGGCGGACTGAACATCGATGTAAGCAAGCGCTCCCCGGCCGCCAAGTCTGTTTGCCCGCCGTCGGCATAAATGCGAGAGTTTCGCGCCTTTGGCGATTGCTCGGATGTGCGCGAAATCGCCGCTTGGGCGACAAACCGCGAAACCCAATAATCGTGTGGCGCGTTGGATACCGGCGACCGACGAGCGTCAAGCAGCTTCTGATCGAATTACACGGGGGGTGCGATGTTTAGAGCGTTCGTTCTGGGTATTGTGGTGACGGTGGTCGTCGCGGCCGTGGTGGCTTACTTCTTCGTCACCAACGCGGTCATTCCGATGAACGGCGACGCCAAGCCGTTGCCGCTCGAAGCGTGGGTAGCAAGGACCGCGCTGCGCGCAACCTTGGAGCGCGAAGCGCCCAAAGGATCCAATCCGGTCGCTCTCAGCGATGCGAATTTGATCGCCGTGATCGGTCTCTACGCCAAGGATTGCGCGATCTGCCATGGTACTGCGAAGGGCGATGCGTCGATCACCCCGCTCGCCAAGGGAATGTATATCTCGCCGCCGCAATTGGCGAGCGAGGGCGTCGAGGACGATCCCGAAGGCTACACGTTTTGGAAAGTCAAACACGGCATTCGCTGGACGGCGATGCCGGCGTGGGAGGGCACCCTCAACGACGAGCAGATCTGGACCCTGGCGCTATTCTTGAAGCACATGGACAAGTTGCCGCCCGCGGCGGAGCAGGCTTGGCAGCAAGTCACGAATTAGGTTAACCGCGTGGTTCGGCCATTGAGCACGACGCGGCCCGTCGTCGCGCTGCTCGCTGTTTCGGAAAATCGCCGTGGGCCCAAGTCGCGATGCGCGGCGAGGCTGTTGTCAGTCCGACGCCATCGCGCTATTAGAACTTGGCGAGCCGAAACCGAAGGGGACGGACGGTTATCATGGCTTTATCACGCTGGCCTGGATTAAACGTCAAAGTTGGTCGGAGCTGGAAGAGCGCACCAATATTGTGTTGCCTTTTGCTCTTGATTGGATTGCCGCTGATGATCGTTGCCGGCCCGGCGGTTGCGGCATCCGACGCGGGCGACCCTAAGGCAACTGCTTTTATGAACGAGCTGTGGAACCACGCGGCTGAGCTGCTTAACAAAAAGACGCCGGCCGCCGAGCGTCAATCTCAGTTTCGTGCGCTGTTTCACCGTGATTTTGATTTGCCCGGCATCGCCCGCTTTGTACTCGGCCGCTATTGGCGCACCGCGAGCCCCGAAGAACAAAAGGAATTCCTGAAGCTGTTTGAAGATTACGTGGTCTATGTCTACACCGCGCGGCTGTCGGATTTTCAGGGCGAACAGTTCAAGATCAATAGCGCGCGGCCGGATCAGGATTTGGTCATCGTCTCGACCGATGTGATGACCCCAGGCGCGCCGCAGCCGCTCAAGGTCGATTGGCGCCTGGTGAACGATGACGGCGCCTACAAGATTTCCGATGTGATCGTCGAGGGTGTCAGCATGCTGGTCACGCAGCGCTCCGAATTCGCTTCGGTGATCCAACGGCACGGCGGCCAGGTGCAGGGGCTGATCAACTTGATGCGTGAGAAGACCGCGAGCGCCGCGCAATAGCGCTCGCTTTTTAGCGCGCACCAGAGCTCTCGGATGCCTCACCACCTTGTCTACAAAACTAGATCAGGTTTTGAGATCGGCGGCGACACGCTGAGTTCGAGCACATCCGCTCTGGTCCAGCGGCGCCGCGGACGCAGACTGGTGTGCATCGCCGACCTGTGGAGCGTCTCGTGCAGCCGGGTCTCAGCAAACCATTCGGTAATGGCGCGCCCGAGAGGAGTTCGAACCCCTAACCCCCAGATCCGTAGTCTGGTGCTCTATCCAATTGAGCTACGGGCGCATCAAGGCGTTTAGCAGTCCTTGATCGACGGTAAGCCCCGCCCTAGTCCGGGCAGCGCTTGGTCGAGGCGCGGTGTTAGAGCATATGGGGTCGGGTTTGGCAAGACGAAGGCATGCCGCCGACGAGCGGCGGTCAATCGATAAAATCTTGGCGCCGGGGGTTCTCTTTTGTTGTAGCGAAGCGAAGTCCGGTCGAAAGCGGGGATCACTCCTGTCGAAGGCGGAAGTGTTTCCAGCATGGCTCAACAATCGGCTTTGCGAGCATGACCTGACGATCAGCTCAATAGCACACGATGCGGCACAAGACTGGCCGGTTCGCGGTCTGGCGCTCGCCGCATCTCACGGAGTGCCAGCATGCGGAACAGCCGATCTGGCCACCCGACTCGCGGCGGAGCATGGTTGGCAAGAAAGCTCTCGACCATTTCATCGGCGTCCTGCGGCAGACCCTCGTAGCCAGCACGGTAGATCAGTTCGGAGATTGCGGCGTTCTGCAGTTGGCCTCGCATCTGGCGGAGTTTGCGGCGGAACTGACGCCGCAAATCGTCAAAGCTGAAAGGCGACAGCATTGGAATCTCATATGTCGCCGCTGCGACTCCGGCTATCCGATGGTTCTCCCACGGCTCGGAGAGCGCATCGAGATTATGCGCCGCCATGCTTCCCATCAGGCCGTCTCCCCAATAGGTGCCGATCGGCAGCTTGATTCGGCGCGCAACCATGCGATCAAAGAAATCGCATCGGAAGGCATGCAATTGTCCATGCAACTGCCCCCCGACCATCAGCGTGTTTTCGGTTGCAAGGTTCATCGTCCGGCCGTTGGCGCATATGCCGGTGACCGCCACCGCGAAAGGGTCGACCTCCAGCCGCTCCTCCATCGCCCGAAACGACGTGGAGGCAATATACGCGTAGCCGTCCACGGCCCCGTAAAGGTGTGCCGGCGACCGTATCGTATGGATAAACTGGTTGATGGCGTTCGACTTATCACCGGAGCCAATTTGAAAAATCTCGATTGGCCCACCGGCGAGCGCGGCGTGCCGCGCGATCTCGAGGCTGCGATCCGAGCTGCCGTTCAAAATGACCGTAATCAGAGCCCGGCGACCGGTTAACGCGGCTATGACGCGCTCGAGGCAGCCTTGAAGCCGCTTCTCCTCGTTCTGACAATAAACTGCGACATTCCAATCTAGCTCGTATGACATGGTGTCGCCTGACATGGTGTCGCCGTCCGCCCTTTCTGGCGCGTGACCAGGAGGTCGCCGGTTTCGATCAGCGGCAAGACGTATTCCGCGTCGCATAACACGGTTATTGGCGATGCGCTGATTGGCCCGGCCATATACTTCACAAAAAGCGTTTCCGGACGGGCCAACCTTGCAACTTGGTAGAGAATTACTCCGCCGGTTGCGCGACGCTGCGCCCCGCCATGCGGAGCCAACTCCGCGCCGGAGCACCCAACTCGCGTTGGACGAGGCTGCGCGTCCCGATTGCGATCCCCGCCAGCATGTAGAGGAACGGGTTGGACGCGATGCTGACAAAGCAGCCACCGACGGCGAATGCGACCAGTGAGATCTGGGTCGCTCGGGTGAGATCAGCCGCCCAAGCAAGTTCGTCGTGTCCACGCACGCGCTTTTGAACCACAGCGCAACTGCGATAGATCGCGATCATCAGCCCGCAAAACAGCCCGAGACCGACGAACCCTTGCTCAGCCAAGATCTCAAAGAAGATATTGTGGGCCTCGAGCCAACCGGGAAGCCCTGGAATACTTCCCGCGTCCAGAACGAAAACACCAAACCCGCCACCGAGGATCGGGTGGTGGAGCCCAAATTCCCATGCCCATTTCCAGGCAGCAACCCGGTTCATCGCCGACGCATCCTGGTGATAGTCGGAGAGGGTATCCATGCGACCGAACCAGTTTTCCGGTGCGATCAGGTAAAGCGCCAGTGCTGTAGCCGCCACGGCGAGCGGGCCGACGACTTTTCGCCGAGAGCGGATGCCGATCATGAACAGCGTCGCACCCGTGGACAGAAGCGCCGTGCGCGCGAACGTTCCGATCGACGCCAGCAAACATGATGCGGCGACGCCCAGCATTACCGGCTTGGCAAACCTGAGCCAACGTTGCGGCCACAGCGTCGTGCATCGCGCGAGATAGAGGGCAAACGGCAATGTCATCGCCAGCACAACGGATAAGGTCACCCGGTCACCGAAAAAGCTGGCGTAGCCACCGACGACCACGTCCCCGTCGCCGATGCCGCCTCCCCCGCCGCTGACGACCACCTTGATGGCGCTAGGCACTGCGAAATAGGCTGCGGCAAGCACAAACGCCCAGACGAACGCTTCGAGACGCACGCGCGTCGACAGCATTTGCGCGGTCAAGATGGCGAATCCGATCACCTTGATCGTGCGGTCCCATTTGAAGTGCCCCGCCCCGGGCACCAGCGCATGAAGCCAGGTGATGTTCATCCATATGAGGAGGGTCGCCATCAGCAGCATCACCGAAAGTGGCCGTGGGACCGTCTTCTCCTCCCGGACGAGCCACACGAAAAACGTCAGCGCGCCGATGGTCAACGCCAAATAATTCGACAACAAGCTCGCGGAATATATGTCCCCGGGCGGCAGGTAATCGATCCAGTCGTAGATCAGGACGCCGACGAAAGGCGACGCCAGCACCATGGGCAGTAAGCCCAGATAAAAGGCGAGAAAGAGAATCTGATGAAGCATTGCGCCGAGTTGTCCGCCGCCCTAGAGCCCACCAGGATTGCTTGCTCGAGTTACCATTGTCACGGTAAATTTGAGAAATATGTGTTAACACTTTATGGCGGTGCTATTCCGCGCAAGCCGAGCTATCCGGCCGCGTTCTGGGGCGTCGCTGCGCACTCTCGTCCGCCATCCGGCTAAATGGCGAATACCCGGTCAGGGGATGGTGTGACACCGGGCTATCCTGATAAAATTCACCATGGTTGGACGCCTCCGACCGCCGTATCAGGGCTGCACCGCGAAGCGAGGATGAATGCTTGCAGAGAGCAGTAGGACACGGTAATCGGCTGGTCGCGATGACTGACCGATTGTCCGCCAGCACCACCTTAGTGAGGAAGGCCAGCGCCTTTGCAGCGGCGCCTAAACCAACGCCGCGCCCTATCATTGCGGTGCTCGGAATGCACCGTAGCGGCACCTCTCTCTGCGCCCACGTGCTCAGCTGCCTCGGCATCGATATGGCCGATGAGCTGATGGTCAACGACGGTAATGCGAAAGGCCATTGGGAGCGGCTCGAGCTAATGGTGCTTCATGACCGGATCCTGGAGTTGTGCAACCGCGGCTACCACACGCCGATGCACGATCTGGCATTGCCCGCGGCGTGGTGGGCCGATCCCCAAGTTCAGGCGGTAAAGCACGAGATCACAGAGTTTCTCGGGCGGCGCATCGGGGCCATGCCGTTCGGCTTTAAGGACCCGCGCACGGCCCGGCTGATGCCGGTGTGGCTCCAGATCTTCCAGGAGCTGAACCTCGCGCCGAAATTCGTACTATGTCTGCGCAATCCTGCTCAGGTGGCTCGCTCGTTGTGCGTACGCGACCGACTTCGATCAGCAAACCGGCGAATATCGCTGGTTTGTCTATATGGCAGAGGTATTCCAGTTCATCGCAAAACAGGAGTTTTGCCTTGTTGAGTATGAAGACTGGTTTACAGAGCCGGAGCGCAATCTCGCTAAATTGCAGCAGTTTCTAGAAATCAAATGGCCGAGCAGCGAAACTGATTTGCGTCTCGTGGTTTCCGAGATCATCGATCGCGAGCTCCGCCACGACGATCCGCACACCTCTCGGGCTATCACGCCGACCGTCCGCTGGTTCTATGAGCTGATCCGAGCGTTTCCTGGCGACACCGCAGCCCGTCATCGGACCTATCATCTCGTCACCCAATTCGCCGCCTACCGCCAGCTTCAGCGGCCTTTCGAGCGTACACTTGAAATAGCAATTACTCTCGCGGACAAGGTTGCGCCGCTCGAGCAAGAAATCGCTGAGCTACGAGTATCGGCCGAAAGCCGCGACTCAGCCCTTGCCGCGGCCGAGCAGAAGGCAGCGGAGCATGCCGGCGCGGCTGAACGCGCGCAGGCCGATCTGGCGCAGACGCAGGCCGATCTGGCGCAGACGCAGGCCGATCTGGTCCAGGCTCAGGCGGAGTTGGCGGTGCGGGATGCGGCGCTTGCCGCGGCCGAGCAGCAGGCAGCCGAGCACGCCGGCGCCGCCGAACGCGCGCAGGCCGATCTGGTGCAGACTCAGGCCGATCTGGCGCAGGTTCAGGCGGAATTAGCGGCGCGGGATGCAGCGCTTGCCGAGCGCGAACGGGCGGCAAACGAGGCTCGCGAGACGGCAGCACTGGTGGAGGCCGAGCTGGCGCAAGCCGAGCAGGAATTGGCGGTGCGGGATGCGGCGGTTGCGGCGGCCGAGCGGATGGCGCAGCAGGGGTGGGATGCGGCGGATCGCGCAATGCTCGATTTGGCGCAGCTTCTGGCCGAACTGACAACGCGCAACGCCGCGCTCGCCAAGGCCGAAGAGGCCGCAGATGAGGGCTGGGGAATAGCCGAACGTACGGCTGGTGATCTGACGCGGACTCGGCGCGAACTAAAGGCGCGCGACGTCGCCCTCGCCGCGGCCGAGCAGAAGGCGGCCGAGCACATCGGTGCCGCCGAACATGCGCAGACCGACCTGACGCGGATTCGGGCCGAACTGACGGCGCGCGACGCCAACCTCGCCGCGGCTGAGCAAAAGGCGGCCGAGCAGGCGGTGGCGAGGGATCGGGCGCGGGCCGATCTGGCGCGGGTGCAGGCGGAATTAGCGGTGCGCGACACGGCCCTCGGCAAAGCTCGCCGTCATACCGGTGAGCACGCGGCGCAGATCGCACTGCTGCGACAGGAACTCGACGGCGCGGCGCAGGAGCACAGCGGCGCCGCCGCGGCGGCACGGGCGGAGGTCGAGAGATTGCGCAGCGACCTCGCCGTCGCGCGGCAGACTGCAGGGGCGGCGATAGCTGCGCTGCGAACCGATTTCGCCGCTCCGGTGAATGGGAACGGCCGCAGGGGGTGGTGGCTTTGGGGACTATGGCGAGGATTGCGAGCCGGGCGGCCACACGCTACTAGATTGTAGCAGAACGATGCGACCGCGCCTTCGACCGGCTCTCGGCTGAGCCGTCGTCTGGCGCGGCCGACATGCAGCCACAAGCCCGCACCTTGGGAGGCATCGCCTTTACATTTCTCAGCGGGGGATTGTCGACCGATGCCGAGATTTCGCCTTAAGCGCGAGCGGGTGAGCCGCGCCGACCTGGCCGACCGCGCGCGCGATGCGGGAGACTGGGAACTTGCCGCCCGGCTCTACGGCGAGGCCCTCGAGCGCGAACCGGACGATCCGCCGATTTGGGTTCAGTACGGTCACGCCTTGAAAGAGTCCGGCAAACTCCAGGACCCGGAAAAGCTGGCGCAAGCCGAGTTCGCCTACCGCCGAGCATTGTCGCTCGACCCCAGCGCCGCCGACACCTACCTGCAGCTCGGCCACGTTCTGAAACTCCAAGGCAAGACCGAAGAAGCCCAGGCCGCCTATCTGCGCGCCTTCGCCCTCGATCCATCGCTTTCCCATCCGCTCGATGAATTGGGCGGCCTCGGCTGGCCGCAAGCGCAGCAACTACTGCTGAGAGGGATCGGCTCATCAAGCGGCGAGCTCGACAATGGCGTCGCGTCGGAACAATTCCCGTTCGAGGCTACCTCGCCTGGGTCGCCGGCTACTGACGCGAAAGCTATCTCGAACCTGAACCACTCGCACGCGCACAGCGCTTACTCGATCAGCCAGGTAGACGTTCATTCCCTTTTAACGAGGTATGCGGTCTCCGACGACGGCTCAATTAGCGCAGCCGGCCCGGCGGGCTCGCCCTTAGAGGCCTGGTTGGGGAATTATTCCACCAGCATCGGGGCAGTTCATCGCCAGGATAGTCCGACCGAGCTTCACGTTGCCGAACGGCCGGAAGTGCTGAATGCGGTCATATTGGCGCTGCGCTGGGATCTTGATGGAGTAAACGAACAGCTGCGCGATGCGTTGTCGGAAAAGGCCGAGCTCGAAGCGCGAGTAAGGGTGCTCGAAGCTAAACTTCACGACCTCCGTCCTGGCGGCGAGGTCACGGGTTCACTAGCGGAAGGCGGCCAATCCGGCCCGCATCATGCCCCCGCAATAATTAACCCGCGGCCGGTCGACCACCAAGCATCGCCGGATGACATAACCCCAATAGATCAAGACCTTCGGCCGTTATTTGACCCTGAATACTATGGTGCACAAGCGACCGCGCGCGGACTAGCTGTCGACGATGCACTGTCGCATTTTGATCTTATTGGTGGCCCTCTCGGGATGAGCCCGCATCCATTGTTCGATTGGCCTATTATTTGGAGGCGAATCCAGATATAAAGCGTGCGGGAGCCAATCCGCTTCGACATTACTTGCTTCATGGCGACGAGGAAAACCGCAACCCTCATCGTCTCTTCCACACCGCCTATTATAAACAACGCGCAGGAATCGGCAGTGGTGAAAACGCCTTGCTGCACTACGTTCGAATTGGGGGAGCATCGATCGATCCTCACGAATGTTTTGATACCTCTTACTATCTGTCGATGATCGGGCGGCCACTGCCTCCGCAGATGTCAGCCCTAGAATTTTATTTGAGAAATGATCATGGAATGGACGTTTCTCCGCACCCATTGTTTGATCAAGCGTACTATGCTAGTCAGCTCCCGGAGAGCGACCGCGGCTATCGTCCGTTATTGGTTCATTACCTTGAACAGCCACCTGATAAGGGCCGCTCCCCCCACCCTCTTTTCGACTTGCAGTTTTTTCATAATGGCAGCGGCTACTCACAACCAGCGTTATTATTTTATCTCACTATTTTTTGGAGAATGGCTTCAGGAGGGTGCCGCTTGCACGAGATGCATTTTCCAGAAGCAAATCGACATTTTTGCAGCATCTCCTACCTCCTCGATCATCCACATTTGCAGGACGGCACAGACATACCGTTAGTACATTTCATTAAGACGAAAGGTTCGGCGAACCTACCCGAGGTACACCAACTACGCAATAAAGCGTTGACCTTCGAAAACGGAATCGATGATGTCTACGAACCCTTGCCGTTTAGACATGGCGAGCTTATTAGTTTAGCGCACGAACAGGCGAGTGAGAGCAGATATTTAAAAGATAGCAATGACTTTATTTTTCTGGAATTGAGCAGAGGTGATACGAACCTGCAGACGCTCTTTGATCAGGCCGAGCCCCAGGCCACCTTCGCCGTGAAACGCGACCGACTGGTAGGCGCCGTTACCGCAACCCGTCGGCTGGCTATTTATGCCGTGTACGTTCCGGATGGCCGCCTAAAAACGTATCATAGAAATATGCTTAGAGCGCTTCAGCAGGCGGGCTACGCTACTGTCATCGTCAACAGCACGTTTACGGGAGCGGTTTGCTTACAAGAACAAACCTGTGATCTGGCGGAGGGTATAATTCTTCGTCGCGGCAACGGACGCGACTTCGCCTCGTGGGTCATTGCGCTTACGCACCTTGCCCCCGCACTCGCGTCTGCGGATCATCTCCTGCTGCTGAACGACAGCCTCATCGGCCCATTTGGAAATCTCGGATCAGTCATTAAAGCGATGGAGAGTGATCGAGCCGATTTCAAAGGACTGACAGAGTCGAATGAGACGGCCCACCACCTCCAGAGTTCGCTGCTTATGCTTACGCGGGAGGCCGTGTTTAGTAGGCCATTTCTGAGTTTTCTGCTGCGTTTCGTACCAGGCCTGACTCGGAAGCAGGTGATTGAAGACGGTGAGATCGGGCTGTCGCAACAAATGATGGCGGCGGGCGTCACCGCGACCGCTCGCATCCCCTACACCGAAGTCACCCGTTCCTGGCTTGAGCAGGTCCCGGACCACATTACATGGGCGCACTCCCTGCCGGAGAAGCTTGAAGACACCAAGTTATTCAAGCTCTTCAGTCCTGAAGTTGCGGCCAGGTTTGCCGGCTATTTAGAGGACTGGCTGCTTGCGATGCACTCGCATTTAGTGGGCGGCAGCCCGGTGAACCCGCAGCAAGTCTGCTGGGATATGCTGCTACAGGACGGCAATTTCCCCTTTCTCAAGAAGGAACTCATCCTCGTAAATCCGCTGCGTGTTCCTACTTTAATCCGTGTCTTTGATCTTCTTCCACCAGAACAGAGGTCGGAAGCCGCGGGGCTGCTGATGGACCTAGTGGAGATAGCCGACGGCTTTCCCCGATCATATCTACGACTGTCTTCGTCTCTGTTAGACACGATGGTCAATGATGATCCACGTGTGCGCATAAAACGATGACCGGGCTGGGGCGGATATATTCGATGGCTGATTGGTCGCGAAGACTCTCGCGGTGTTCATCAGACATCGTCATCTTCCAAAATGTGTACAGCGACACAGTTGTTGGCTGGCTAGACACTAGCTTCCTGCCAGTTGATGGGCGACGGAATTCCAGAACGGAGACGCGCGAAATCGGGCTCTTCCTAAGAATGTTCCATGAGGGACTTTATCGTTGCGCTCCCCTCACCGGTATCTTATCGCCAAAGTTCACCGCAAAGACCAGAATTACCGGGGCGGCATTTTTAGAATTCATTAGACGCAATCCAGGGTATAATGTCTATTTTATAAATCCGTTTCCGCAGAATGTGTATTATTCATTTAATGTATGGCATCATGGGGAAGTCTGTCATCGCGGCTTGATGGCCCTGGCTGAAATTCTATTTGATCGAGCAGGCTACGGCACTGGATTAATTTTACAGCCGAGAGACGCGCACGCGACGGCTCTATATTCAAGCTACTGGGTAGGGGATGAAGAATTTTGGAGCGGTTATGTCTCGATGGTAATCCGGCTCATGGAAGCATTACAAACGCTTCCAGAAAGCCTTTCGCGACGATATCTCCTGTTTGATCCTGAATATCCCGATCCGGTATCTATGACCCCGTTCATTTTTGAGCGAAGCTTTTCGTCCTACCTTCATTGGAACCCTGAAATACGGGCGCTCGCATACCCATTTACACGAGCAGAAATGCTACCCTATTGTAATAATTTTGAGCGAGAGATTATGATCGCGTTCGGAGAACTGGTCGACGAAATTGATCGCCGACGGCAATATACTGCAGCGGATCGGGCAGTATTCGACTCGCTTGCACGATTTCGGATTGAAGCCTTCCGGTATTTCCAAACGTAACCGGCCAAAAGCCTTCCCAACTTTAAGATCGCTCTCATCAATATCTTCGACCGCAAGTCCACTTGCGGTCGAAGATATTGATCGCGTTTGGTGGCCAGCCGCCCGGTTGTCATTTCCTCAAAAGGGAGGCAGCTTCTGAGAGGCCATAGGGCGGAGGGCGCGCAACGGAGCGTGACCCGCATCCTCGGTCGCCTCACAAGGGGGGGTCACCGCCACCTCCGGTTCTCCCGATGCCCATATTCTAACCAATGAGCTTCAGGGTCCGCCCCAGCGAGAGCAATGTCGCGATTCAGAGCAAGGTAGGCAGCCCTATCGAAGTCAGCAGGTACCGACAACTTGCCGAGCTGTACCAGCGACCAAAGCGAGTCGCCATCGCGAACATCAAAATGACCAAACCCTGTCGCCGAGAGCACAATCTCGAGCTCTTCCGCACTGTAATAATGATGCCAATGGACAGCGACTTGGTCTATCTGATTCCGGATCTCCTCGCGCCACCGCGCCCTCTCCTCGGGCGCAGATCGCAAGTGCTTGAATCCCAGTAGGTGAATAACCGCGTATCCATCATGCGTCAATAGGCGAAAAATCTCGAAAAAGAGGTTGAATACATAAGGTTTTGGAACATGTTGCAAAGAAGCTACGCTAAAGATCAGATCGAGCGAGTGATCTGGTAACGGCACGTCAATTCCGTCATAGTGAACGAAGGAGAATATAGGATTACGATGCAATCTCGTCTCTGCGCGTGTTATCATGTGTTCGGCAATGTCGAGACCAACTATCTTATTGGCTGTGATTCCACGCGCACGGACTCCCTTTTCCATCGCCTCCATAATGTATCCCACTCCGCTGCCGATCTCCATAATTGACGCACCGTCCTTTGGGCGTGCGTAGGGGAACAAGCCGAAAATGTGATCGACATAGGCTTTTGCTCGATCCGCTAGGAGCTCGCTGGGAACACCGTCATGAATACGATGGATAACGCTGTCGAGGCTCTCGCCCGGGTCGTTCCAAACTTTAGCTGCTGCAGCCAGACCACTTTCTGTCTTCATGATTTCCCATCACGCGAGGGCGCTGAATGAACGGCAGCTGCTCGTTCCTCTGTCGGAAGGCAATATACCGGGGCCTTGGGCGATGGGAAAGTGTCGTCCATGGGGTGGCGCTTGGGTTCGGTTGCTCAAGAATCAGCTCATTTGATATCTACGGCACCATCGTGAGGTTAGCTACGGGGATTCGGAGTGGATCGCAAAGCGAGTGCCTTTTGGATTAGCCATCTGTGGCTGATGGCAGCCTTCGTCGTGGAGCTAGCTTTCCGGTCAGGCTGGGCCGCGTGCCCCTCACCCAACCCGAATCTGGAGGCGCCGCCGTTTGTAGACAATTGCCCATTCCCCACATTGGCTTTGAATCAACTCAATAACATTCGGAGAAGCCCGTACATACGCGTCACGCCGACCGGAAATTCGCTGTCAACATTGTCGTCGTTCAACGCGCAATCGACCACCTCGGCCGTTGATCAACGAGAGTACATGGTGAACTTAGGCCTGGATGCCACCACTGGCTTAAGGGGCAACCCGGTGCAGGCGGCTCAAGATAAGGCGGGTTTGTATGTGGGGGTTCGAGCAATCGGCCCTGATGTTGGAAATACATGGGCGGAGAATCCTTTGCTGGAGATTACAAACGCCGTCTCGGTACCGATTGGACATCACCAAGTCTCTGAAATGGACATGAACAATAACTATAAGCCAGTGGATCAGAATGAGGGGCCCGGCGGGCTGAACTTTCCCAACGCTTCGGCCCGTGCCGGACAAATGTACGCCTATGGTTTGATAATGGAGAGTTCAGGCGCATTTCCAGCTACTGCTGCGATCGTCGTTGATGGAGCGAACGCGTGGCACCGAGGGATTGGTGTCACTAACAGCGGGGGTAATGTGATTGATCAGACGGCCTTCTTCGACTATTCCAACTCACCCACAGTCTTTGACGTCTGGGGACGCCATGCAACGGGGATCGACTTCTCGCACGGTGCAGTGAACGGAAACGTCTTGCAGTGGGGTACAGACCGGAATGGAAAGAGTTTTCTTTCGAATGGGAGCAATCAATTTGGTGGGCCGGGCGATACGAGTGTTACCGTGCAGTCTACTGGTCGCGGTGCGCCGAGCTGGGCGTTGCAGACTGTGGTTTCTGGCGGTCTAACGGGCCGATTTAGACTCTATGACACGAAGAACCTCTCTGAGACGTTCTCGATGTCGCCCGGCGGCACGTTGGCAAGCTTCATCGGAACTGTTAAGGCTGCCAAGGTGCAGTCTGATGGGCACATTGTCACACACAACACGGATATCGCCATCGCATCGGGCTTTGGCACTTCCCCAGCCGTGTTAGGGAATTCCACAGCGGGCCGGATTACCGTCGGTAGGGGGGGTGCTTCGTCTGGTGTTTTAATCTTCACGGCCTCTTATAGCCTCAACCCGCCCTCCTGCTTCGTACAAGATGAAACCACTTCCAATCCTATGCGCGCGACACCAACTCTAAAGACCTTGACGATAACCGGAAAGATGATATCACAAGATAAGGTAAACTACTGGTGCGTCGGGATTGAATGAGGGCTCTTCCGGTAATCGGATCGCGGCAGGCGTCTTCTCGACGTGAGCTGGCTGTGGCGTCTCGCGGTGCAATCTATTACTCATTAATTAGATGCCGTCGTACGTCGCGCAGCCCTAGCAGTCCGAAAAGAGTGATGGCGGCGAGGGTGAAGGTCAGCCGGGGAATATCATAATAGACGCGAACCACCGGGCCGAAAAGGCCACCGCGGATCATCTCGTAGCACGGCAGCGCTGGCATATAGGTCAGCAAAATTTCCCGCAGCTTCGGCGGCGCCCAAACTGCCAAGTAGAAGAAACCGGAAACCGGCAGATACATATAGGATACTGGTTGCCACACCTTTTCGAATACGACGGTGCGTTCGCTGAACGCGGCGATGACCAGCCCCACCGAAACACACCACCAGGTCATATAAAAATAGCCGACGAACAACAGCGGCATATCGCGCGGCCACTCCATCTGGCCAAGGGCGTAAAGGAGGAAGAAGGAAAATATCACCGCACCCCAATTGCCAAAGACTTCTACCGCGATGCGAGCGATGACGGCGTCGAACGGAGTCACGTTGCGGTGATAAAATAGCGCCATGTTGAGCCCCACCGCCCGCATCGCGTGATTTCCAATGTGGCGAAACAACAGGATCGGCAGATAACCGCTCCACACAAACGGCACGACTAGAAGGCCCTGTTCATAGGTGCCGCGGATAAAATGCCACATCACGATGACCGGCAGGGCGAACACCAGGAACTCGGCGTACATCCAGGCAAAGCCGAGGTTCTCGCGGCCAAAGCGGGTCCAGGTCTCGCGCATGATCAACGCGCCGATCACGCGGCGCTGGACCCGGAAGCTGCGCAGAAATTCCCCCATTCGCATAATCCCCTTCTGTTCGGGCTCCTTTCTATGCCGGGTTCAATGTGATCGTCACGCTCGCAGGCGAACCTAATCGGCCGTCGTCATCCCGGCGCCTCATGCGCTGATGGCCGTCGCTGGTTGGTCGCTTGGCTTTGATGGCCCTTCGCCCAATTCCGGCATAGCTTGACCGTGGCCGGGCGGATCTCGGCGGCTGACGCTGATCGTGTCGACGCAGGGTGGATCAAACGCCGACACGCCGATTCTCGCCAGCCACGGATTTTTCCGGCCGATCGCCGCTTCGAGAAAATCGCCGATTCTCCACCACAGCACGCTGCGCCACCCGAGTGCGGCGGTCGTCCACGGCAGCAACGCCGCCAATGGCAAGAACGGACTGCGTCGGCCATAGGCCCAGATTTCGACGCGCAGCGAGGCGCCGGCACTCGGCCCGCGCGCGTGAAACCCAAAGGTGTCGGCGACGACCAGCGTGTTGGCCGGCACCGCAAACGCGCGCGGCGGGGGTAAGCCGAGCGCCGCCAGATCGGCATGATCGATGCGGAAGGAGCCCTGGCGGGTGTCGGCGTTTGCCGAGTCGCGGGCGACGAGGCTCATGCGCTGCTCCCAGGCGAGCCTCTCCGCGGTCAGGCGGTGCGAGCCGGGGACATAGGTGAACGGCCCGGAATCTTCGGCGACATCGGTCAGAAACAGCCAAGCCTTGACGGTCGGGTGAAAGGTATCGGCGTGAAGCAGGGTTTGCGGATCCGCAGGACCGGAGTGGGCATAGCGCAGGATGCTCTGCACCCAGACGACCGGCTCGGCGTCGCGGCCGCCGACATAACGGATCAGCCCGCGCCACGCCGCTGATCGCAGCACCGCGGCGAGCGTCGGCAATCGCGCCAGGACCGGCCCATTGAGCGCGATCTTGCGCATGATGGTGTCGCCCTCGGCGATTTCGCGCAGCTCTCCGCGATAGGCCCTGATCTCGTCGATGAGCGCTGTAAACTGTTCCGGCGGCAAAAAGCCGGGTCGGACTACGAAGCCATCGCGTTCGAAGGCCTCCCGATCGGCGGCGGGGATCAGTCGAGCGAGCTTATGGCGACGAGCGGCCGCCAGCCGGTGGGCATGCTTGACCCGCAAGGCGTGCAACCCCCACTGATTGAGACGAGGGCTTGCGATGATGGGATTGTGTTCGAACGATTTCGTTCCGGTGAAGAGCTGCGCTGCATGCCACGGGAGCATCGCCGCTTGGCGCAGCTGCAACAACGTCTTCATCCACACACCGGCTGACAGCGACGGGTTTTCGCGGGCATGATAACATTAATAGAATGGTCCGTCAGTTGCCGGAACGGTCGGAGGTTTGCCTGAAAATTCGCCCGGTTCGCCGCTGTCTCGAAAAGGGTTGAGCCCTTGGCAAACGGTTGCAAGCTTGGTCGGCTCGCGGTGCGTGGCGCCCCGCTCGATGGCGAGGCGCTCGCCGCGTTATTCCCGGAGTTCGCCGTCAGCCCGAGCCTGAAGGCGCCGGCGGTGATCGCCGTGTGGTCGGGGCGGCGCGGCGGCGGAAGGCTGCGGGCGCGCGCCACCGCTCTCGGCATTCCTCTGTTGCAGCTCGGGTATGGCATTTTGCGGGCGCCGCCGCGATCGGGCGGTTCCCCGCCCTGGCTCAGCGTGACTGCGGCTAGGATCGAGGGGCCAAACTCGCCGGCTGATGTTCTGGCGGCCGATCGACTGCTCTCCGCTCGCGGCTGGGAGGCGGCGGGATTGATCCAGCGCGCCGCCGCCGCACGGCGCGAACTCGTGGCCCAGCGGGTTGGGGGCGACTGGTGGAATTGCGCCGATCTTCCCGACCGCGGGGATATCGCCGCGGCCTTGGTCGACGATGCGGCGCATCCGGCATCGGGCCTCCGCGAGATGCTGGCCGTGGCGTTGGCGCAATATCCGCCGGAAAAGATCTCGATATTGGCTCCGGCCCACACCCGTCGCCGGCAGCTACTCGAGTCGGCGGCGGCGCGCGGTTGCGCTGTCGTCACTTCGCCGGTCGATTTATGGCGGTTGATCGACCGCGCCGAGCGGATCTATTCGACCGGTGGCGAAACCGGATTCCTCGCCTTGCTGGCCGGCCGCGAGGTGCACTGCTTTGGCAGTGCCTTCTATTCGGGTTGGGGGGTGACGACCGATCACACGACAGTGCCGCAAAAGTCATTCCGCCGCACTGTCGACGAGATCTTTGCCGGTGCTTGTCTGCTCGCGACCCGATGCCTCGACCCCTATCGCGGTACAGCCGCGGCGTTCGAGGAGATCGTGGCGATACTTGCCGACTGGGGTCGGATCGAGGACGCCAACCGACGGGTCGCTGCCTGCGTCGGCATGTCGTTTTGGAAACGCCGCCGGGTCGCCGATTTTCTTCACTCTGCGAGCGGCCCGCCTGCTTTTTGCCGGACGACGCGGGACGCCCTCGCTGTAGCAAATGCTCGACCAGGGAGCGCCGTCGCGGTTTGGGCCTCGCGCGCGCCTGAAGGCCTCGCCGAAGCAGCGTCACGACAGGGTACCCCGATGATCTGGGTCGAGGACGGGTTCGTCCGCTCGATAGGTCTTGGGTCAGACTTCATGCCGGCCGCCTCCTTGGTGTTCGATCGCGCCGGCATGTACTATGATCCTGGTGTGTGCAGCGATCTCGAGCGCCTGCTGCGGGAGAGCGAATTCAGCTCGGCTTTGATCGAGCGCGCTCGCGACCTGATCGCGCGGCTCGTGGCCCAGCGGATTACCAAATACAATCTCGGAGCGCCGTCACCGGCATTCGAATTTCCGGTCGATCGGCGTCGCATATTGGTTCCGGGACAGGTGGAAGACGACCGCTCGGTGCTGCTCGCCGGTGCTGGCGTTCGCGGTAACGCCGATCTTCTTGCCCGCGTGCGCGCCGCCAACCCAGGCGCCTTTGTGATCTACAAACCGCATCCCGACGTCGAAGCCGGCCATCGCAAGGGCGCCGTACCCGACGCGCTCACCAAGGAATTCGCCGATATCGTCGTGCGCGGCGGATCCATAGTGGATATCCTCGACCAGATCGACGAATTACACACTCTGACCTCTTTGGCCGGTTTCGAGGCGCTTTTGCGCCGCCGTCGCGTCGTGGTCTACGGTCAGCCGTTCTACGCCGGCTGGGGTCTGACGACCGACCTTGCGGCCGCTGAGCGCGCCCGCCGCCTCGCGCTCGAAGAGCTGGTGGCCGGAGCGCTGATCCTCTATCCGCGCTATCTGGATCCGCTGACCCGACTCCCATGCCCTCCCGAGATCGTGATCGAACGCCTTGGCGACCCAGACCTGTGGCGCCCAAGTTTCCTCGTCACTGCACGCCGGTTTCAGGGGAACCTCGCGCGACGTTGGAGCGCTCTCGCCCGAATGGTGCCGGGATGAAAGCCTTCCCGCTCTCCTGGCTGATGGCGCCCTTTCATGTTGCGGCGCTGGCGACCGGGGCAAAGTCGTTTCGCGACAATCCAATTATCGGCAGCCCGACCCTGAACCGCGCCGGATTGCACGTCACGCGGATGCGGATCGCATCGCGGATGGCGCAAAGACGTCGAGAAAGGCTAGCCTCGCTTGTTTCAACCGAGGACCGCTGGGCTTTTTCTCGCGACGGTTTCGTTATCAAATATAATTTTCTGCCCGAAGCCGCGTTTGCCGAGGTCAAGCGGGAGGCTTTGGAGTTTGCCGGACCCACGCGCGAGCAAGTGCAGGGCGACGCGATTACTCGGCGAATTGCGCTTGATCGACACGCTCTCGCATCCCTTCCCGGTGTTCGAGCGATGGTCGAAAGTCGGGAATGGCTTGGTCTCGTCCGTTATGTGGGTTCGTCGCTACTCGAACCGTTGACCTATATTCAAACTGTCTTCTCTCGCGTGCGCGACGCCCCTCCAGACCCGCAGACGCGGCTGCATGCCGATACCTTTCATTCGACGGTCAAGGCCTGGTTTTTCCTGACCGACACCGGCGATGACGAGGGCCCCTTCATTTATGTTCCGGGGTCTCACCGCCCAACTCCCCGCCGGCTCGCCTGGGAAAGGCAAATGTCTCTCACCGCCCGTGGCGATCTCGACTTCCAGTCGGCGCGCGGATCGCCCCGGATCTCTATCGAAGATCTGCGCCGGCTCGGTCTCGAGGGCCCGCGAGTCCTGGCAGTACCCGAGAACACGCTGATCGTCGCCGACACAATGGGGTTTCATGCGCGAGGGATTTCGGCCCATCTCTCGAGCCGCGTCGAAATTTGGGCCTATAGCCGCCGCAACCCCTTTCTGCCGTGGCTCGGATTTGATCCCATGGCGTTTCCGCCGGTCAAAGGCCGTGCCGTGCCGTTCTACTGGTCGGCAATGGATGTTCGCGAGTCATTCAGGCTCGGCCGAAATCCATGGAGGCCGGTGGAAATATCGACAGCGCTGGCTCCACCCAAACACCAGCTTGACCGGATCTAGCTGGAGCATTCGCTAGCGCTATCGGAACTCAGGCGGAGTGGAGCCTGCCCGAACAGAACGATTTCTCTATAGTCATTTGATCGTGCTCCAAGATCGGAGTGCCTTACCGAATCTCCGATCGTCTCCTGTACAACCAGCGGATCGGATGAGATACTGCCTGTGCCGACAAGCGTTCGGCGCCAGCTTTTCTGTAATCTAGGGAATGCCGATCTGTAATTTACGGGATGCCGAAGAAGGGATGCCGACCAAAGCGCAAACGAGCGCAACCGGGCCAGTTTACTTCCTACTGCATATTCCAAAAACTGCCGGCCAGACCATCCAGATGCATCTGGCCGAACATTGTGCCCCGGGCGCGTTCTGGCAATCGCAAGAGCCGCCGAGGCCACGATCGGGTGCTTCTGCCGCCGACTTTCCCGACGTCACTCGCGCGCGCGTGATCTCGGGCCATCATATCGGCCGCTCGCTCGAGCAATTTTTCACCAGACGCGAAATTCGTCGCATCGTTCTGCTGCGTGATCCAGTTAAGCTGCACCTGTCCCTATATAATTGGAAAATGATGGATCACTTGGCGAAGGGGCTCGGAACTTATAGTTTCGAGCTTCATCTAAAGGCGTTGCCCTGTAATTTCGTCTCTCATTTCTTGCTTTCACGCTGGTTGGAGATACCTCGACGGCAGCTGATCTTCATTCCTGACGATCAAAAATATGCTATTCTGAACCAAGTCATGGCTCGATTTTGGTTCGTCGGGGCGCATTCCGATTGTAATCGCATTATCTCCGCGATCAGCGGCGAACTTGGGATACCGCCTCTTGCTAGATGGCGCAATTCTTCTGCCGAAGCGCAGATCCACACTGGATGGCGGCTCCTTACCGAGAAATCGTTGTCTCGGGCAACCTGCGAAGCGCTTCGGGCCAAGAACGCCCTCGATCAAAGATTATGGGACAGCTGGAGCGCGGCCGGATTCGAGCCCGCCAAGGTGCGGCCGCTGCCGCTTGCCTCCGCTGGGAAAAGAACCGGTTTAGCCCATGAGGCGATCCGTCCGTGGCATCGGTTGCGCCGCTATATATTCCGAGAATGGGTCGGACGCCGGCAACCCAGCGCCGCGATCGTCGATCATGCTGATCGCGCCCGCGACGCCGGCGACTGGGAAGTCGCCGCGTATCATTATCGGGAAGCGCTGCGGGTAATCCCGAACGCGTCCGCAATTTGGGTGCAGTACGGTCATTCTCTGAAGGAATGCGGTCATCTGCGCCAAGCCGAGGAGTGTTACAGACGCTCGGTCCAGCTCAATCCCGGGATTGCCGACACCCATCTACAGCTCGGTCACGCGTTGAAAGTGCAAGGTCGAAGAGACGAGGCGGAAAGGGCCTATGTGAAGGCAGCGGTGCTTGATCCGGAGCTGATGGATGCCCAGAACGAATTGATCGGGCTTGGTTGGACGGCTCACCGTATCGCTCGCGCGATCAGCGCAGGCCAGCAGGGAATTACACGAAGTAGTTCCGATTCGCCCGATTGTCCTCGCCTGGTCGCTAAAGCGTCATGAGTCGTCGCCCGCAACTAGACGAATGATCACGTCGAACGCGTTGCCGCGAAAGCCAAACTTGCTTGATTCCTCGCAAAGGTGGCAATGGGTTCCGGCAGCATAAACCGCCGCGTGCCGATGAAATCTGCCATTCCTCTCGTCTGCCTAACGAGCGCCGCTCTTGCCGGATGCTACACTCTCCCGAACGCCGGCCCGACCGCTCGGCAAGTGGTTGATCAGGCGGTGGTAGATGGCAGACAGCGGTTCGATTTGGTCGACGTCAATGCAGGTGTCGTCGCGACGCTGTTATCCCGGCCCGAGGAGAGCTTTCAATCCCGATTTCAGAGATATGGCAAGCCACCCGAACCCAAAATTGGGATCGGAGACACGGTTTCGGTGTCAATCTGGGAAGCAGCCGGCGGGGGGCTGTTTAGCGCACCGCCGACAAGCGAGACCGTCGCTACCGCCGGGGCGCGCAACGTCGCAGTTCCCGACCAAATCGTCAGCCGCGACGGAGCGATCAGCGTTCCCTTCGCGGGGCGTATCCCAGTTGCCGGGAAATCGCCCTTGCAGGTGCAGCGCGAGATCGAACAGCGCCTCGCGGGCAAAGCGATTGAGCCGCAAGTTATTGTCACGGTCGCCAAGAGCGTAACGAACACAGCAACGGTCTCGGGAGAGGTCGTCAACGGTGCCAGGATACCGCTTTCTGTCGGCGGTGATCGGCTGCTCAATCTGATTGCCGCCGCCGGGGGCTCGAAAGCCCCGGTCTACCAGACCTTTGTCCGGCTTTCGCGCGACGGCGTCACGGTGACGATTTCGCTGAGCCGGCTTGTGTCCGATCCGGCCGAAAACATTTATGCGTGGCCGGGGGACGTGTTGACGTTGGTGCAAATCCCACAAACTTTTTCGGTTTTTGGGGCGACGGGGGCAAACACCCAATTGCCGTTTAACGCCGACAAAATGAGCTTGGCCGAGGCCGTCGCACGCGCGGGTGGATTGCAAGATCTGCGGGCCGACCCGACCGGAGTTTTTCTGTTCCGATATGAACCCGCCCGAGTCGTCAGCGCACTGGGCGCACCCAACTTAGCCACGCCTTCCGAACGGGAATCGCCGGTGGTGTACCGGCTCAACTTCCGAGACGCCAACAGCTACTTTTTGGCACAGCGCTTCCCAATCGAAGACAAGGATGTCATCTATGTGTCGAATGCTGTGCTGACCGACGTCCAGAAGTTCTTCACCTTGCTGAACACGCTAACCGGACCAATCATCTCAGGGGTCATTGTCAATCGATCGATCAATCCGTGAATAATAGCACGGGTATGCAGAAAATTGGTTAGTGGAAACAGACAGGTTTGTATTTTGACAGGCCGGGGATGAAGCAATTTGTATTCGGCGGATGACCCTAAATAGCTTTTTCGCTAGGCGGTTACTGGCCAACGCGGACGGTAGCTCCATAGCGGCGCTTTTGAATTGCTTTCTTTGACGCAAAGGATGGGGCGTGGTCGTTGAATCTCCTGCCAAACTGATTTCGTCATTGCCGACAGACGGCTTTTCTGCGGCCGAATTTCTCATCCGTCGCATGTATCGGTCGATCGACGACAATCCGACGTTATGCGCTATTGCAGAGACCGAACATCTCGGCGACGACAATTGGTTCTGGACGGACGACAACGCAAAGGTGCTCGAGTTTCTGTCGCGGCCGGAAATCTGGGAGAAATTTCCGGATCAAACCAATCAGATTTTGCATTTCGTGCGATCAATGTGCCGTGGGCCATTTATCTTGCGGCGTGTCAGTACGCCACGGTTGGACCTCACCGAGAACCGTGGCTCTGTGGTCAGTTATTGCCATTCCTTGATGCAGTTTGAATACGACACATCATCTGGCGCGCTCACAGCTGGAGTGCGATTTCACGACGAGAGAAACGCAGCCACCCTCGCATTGAGTGGGAATTACGTTCAATTCAGCTATCGGCGGCGGCGCTTCAAGCTCCCACTCGAACGGTTCAGCCACTCTGCTCACACCAAGCTGAATAAGCATGTTCTGCAACTGCAACATTCAGCCGAGCTCGATTTCACACATTTCTGGAAGCATATTCACCTTGGGCATATTACTTTTACTTATGTAATCGATGCGCGCTCGATGCTGATCGAGGTACAAGTTGCCCTAGAGCTTGACTCCAGCATTGAAGTTACCGACGTTGTTTTAACTATTGGCCATAATCTCACTCTTCCTCATCGTTATTTCAGACATATCGTGACGGACACTCGATCGGCGTCAAAGCCGATATTTTCAGCACGCCGGCCCAAACAAATAGTACGCGATGATATCGGCGCATCGTATTACGCGATCGTGCAGCGCGAGAGCTCCGGGGATTCGTTCGCCCTACACTCGATGCCGCACGAGCCGAGCCGATTGTTCGGCGTCGAGGCGGCAGTGCGAACTCGCGGTAGGCTGCACAGCGCTGCGGCACGTTATGCTTTCCCTGGGTCGCATCGTGGTGGGAAGCTGGTAGCCGCAGAATCCAAATTACTGACCGCTGGCGGGTTTTACGATCGCATTGATGATTATATCGGGTTCATTAAAGAAGCGCGTGCCGCAAAATCCGGCGCGCAGGCCGCCTACGACTTCAGCATCTCATATGATTATGGAGTTGTTATCAATGCCTTTGCCAAGGGTTTCGCTTATTGCGGGTCGGGTGGCAAGGTGCGGCCACCGGGGGTGGACAGCGACGGATTACGGTCGCTCGTCGATCTCTATCTCGATTTCTACTTTGAACTCTACGTCGATAAGCACCAACAGCAACCGAATGTAATTTTTTCGCGGGAACTCTCCTTCGTCATCCTTGCAGTGATGACAATGTACCGCGCCACTTTTGATGAGGATTATCTCCGCCGTCTCCGCCGCCTATGTGAAGTGCTGCTTGAATTCGAACTACGTTTTGATGCAATCGCCAATCACCCCGCATCCGGGTTCCTAATGCGGCTCGACAGTCCACGCGTCGCCTTTGTCGATTGCCAGAGTGCGGCGCTGTTAGCGCTGACTCTGGCGGCGCAGCACATCGACGATCCGCGGTTTGCCGCAGCAATTGACCGAGGCCTCCAGAGCTATTGTCTGGAAACCTGCCGCTTTGACGGCGGCATTGTCGACACAGTAGCCGCGCTGATGGTGGACCGCGAAGGTGTGCGCCGCACCGAGAACGGATTTTGGAATTTTAAGGTCGGCTTGACCTTGCGATTCTTTGCCGCGCTGCGAAACGCGAATGAACCGCAGTTGCGAGCCGTTGCTGCGCGGCACAGCGAGCGCATGGAATTGCTCGAGACGATAATGCGGCGCCAGCTCGAACGCTCAATGACCCAATACCCCGACGGTGTTGAAATTCGATGCTCTGCGCTCTCGGGTGAGACGAATTCAGAAAGCCAGCCGTGGATCATGCTAGGCCTTATTGGTCATCCTTATGATTAAAAAAACCAAATCAAGGGTTCGGTAATCCCAGTAAATTAGATAGCCCGGTATCAATATCGGCGGCGACCGCTGTCGATGATTGAGTGCCTTCCTCGCGGCGGAGCGCGAATAAGCAACGCCTCCCAACAGCGTTCGCAAAAAACCGTGACAGCCGTCGGTGGATGACCTCCTCGACCAGCGTATCGCGCACCAGGCCGCGGGTGGCAAATTTCTTGGTCCACCAACCTGGGCTCGCCCAGACGAGGTGCCCGTGGATCGGCCAACCTCTACTGTCGCAAGGCCAATGGCGCCAATAAGACGCGTCCGCCACGGCAAGCCACTCATCTAGGTACGGCTCCTCGAACACCCCGAATACGGGGTCTTGCCCCCACATCGGAGAATTGAGGTAAATATAACCGTTCACATTGAGCAAGGACGCGATTTGGTCAATGTAGGCGTCAAGCCGAAGCGGATCGACGTGTTCGAGGACGTCCATACACAGGACAACGTCGAAACACTGGCGGATGTCGAGTGAGAGGAGATCGCCATAAAGGATCGACTCGCGAATGTTCGGATAAGCAAAAGCAAAGGCGAGATGGCTCACCTCCGAACCTTGCACGGTGATCCCCTCATCTGCCAGAAGGCTCATGACCGGACCGGTAAAGCACCCGAGCTCAAAGCAGCTTCGCGCCCCAAGGCCGCGGACGATGCTTGCGGTGATCTTTTTGTCGAGGTCGATGGCCGGGCTCCAGACGCCAAACCGATCGTAAAATCGATATTTATCGATCAGGGACGCCATCAAAGTCGCATCCGCAGCCCCGCGGGCGACATATACCGTCATCTCGCCATGACCAGACTGCTGGACTTCATACTTATCCGGCATCAATGCCCGCAAATCCGGTAACTGCACGGGCGGAACAAGGCGTTCGAGAAACAGCGAACGAAACTCAGATGAGGCGATGAACGATCGGACGACTTCTTCCAGAGAATCCGACCGAAGGCGCCTGGCATTGTTTCTGAGCCCGGCGCGATCGGGTTCGCGCTCGAGGATGCCCCGGTAAAGTGATGCTGCGAGATGCGTCGGAGATAACGTTTGAGCAGGTCTCACATAGTTTATCAGAGCGGTTACGAGGGCATTAAGTGCGTGATGCCAGCTAAGCCCGCGAACTCCTACTTCCACTGCAATCGGCCTCTCACCGAGGAATTACCCGCCGACCGGACTCTAACCGGCACCCGCATTCGGCACCCACATTCCTTTTAGACCCGGTCACCAGTGGCGGTAAGTGGCAGGAGCCGCCCAGCCGGGCGTTCACTTACGCCTCGCATGCACAACCTTACCACCGCTTGTTTCGACGGCACAACGCGACGAAGGGCTTTTGCTGATGTGTCCGCGTCCTTGGTCGGCGAGGAGCGGTCGGCAAAGCCCCACACTTTGGCGCGTTTCCGGGTGCTCGACATTGAGGGTAGGCCTCCGTAGATATCAATCCCTGGCGAGCTGTTGGTTGGTGAGTAAGTGATTGTCTATTCGATCGGTCTCCCCGGCAGGTTCGCCGAATGGTGTGACGCGGCCATCGCCCGCGTTGCCGGTCATTTCGACGGTGCGGTGCTCACCAAGGTTTGGCCTTCGCTAGCCGATATGCTTGGTTACGATGGTACTTCCTCCGCGCTTGAGGAAGCTGCTCTCGCTTTGATCGAGACTGGCGCCTCGCACCTCGTCATGGGAGCAAGACAGCCGGATGAACGGTTGCGCCGGGTGCTCGCAGAGACGAATGCGCGTTTCGTCGTCGCGCTCGACGACCCGCGAATTGCCGCCGCTGACATATTTTGTGAAACTAAGGGGGAGCTGAGTGCGGTAATTCGGGCCGTGGCCAACAGCTGCCCACTGGTAATGCGGTGCGGCTCGTTGCCGGGAGCGCTGGTAATTGGGAAACAATCAGCGTCAGGCGAAGACGCGATTTCGGCGATCGCACGTCATCTCGAAATCGATTTGAGCGCATCCGATGCCCGTTCGATTGCAGCTGAGTTGGCGGCAGGCGGCCTAGCCTGTTCGCAGGTTAACTCTGATGACGGCTGGTCCAACCGCATCCCGGAGGCCGGGAAATCGTTGGTCGACGGCGCACTCGCGGGCTATGCAGGGCTTTCTGCAGGCGGCGGAATTGGCCAGATCGTTTGGACCCGTGATCTCTTTATCGCGGCTAGTGATCCAAGCAAACGGCCGACTGATATACTCGACGTGTCTGACGTTTTCGGGGACGATCGGTTCCTAATTTATGGACCGTACATTCAAGTGCCGCCGGGATTGTGGACCGCGAAAGTGATCTTGGGGCTATCGGCAGAGACTCTCGGGCATGCCTTTGTCGTCGATGCCTATGCCGGCAAACCGCTTGCCCGCGTCAGCTTCCAATCCACCGGTAGCGGCGTATACGCCCCCGAAATTTCCTTCTCTCTCGATGCCTCCATGGACTCCAGTCTGGAGATACGCGTCCTGGTCGGTAATAATGGAGCACAAGGGCAGCTCGCTCTCGGTAATGTGGTGTTACGCCACATGTCAATACCGAACGCCAATGACATTTCAGACTTAAATAGCGATTTTCGAGCGGTCCTTAATCTATAAGAGTAGCGATCATCATCGTCAGTTACCCTAATTTTTCCTTTCTTTAACTAACTGATGAGGCTGAATGCTCTTCTTTATCGCTGGTTCGCCTGGACGCTTTGCCGATTTGTGCGCAACGATCGTCCTTCAACTGGTGGAAAAGGTGTTAGGGTCTGGCAAACTGATCCACGCCGATACCCCGGAAGCAATCACGCGTAACTTGCTTCTTAGCAAAGCATTGCACAGCGTGGTAACGTCGAATCACCCCGGCGGTCGAATTGGCCGTTCTTTGGCGACGGCCTCCCGACCGTTCGTCGTTGCGCTCGAAGATCCCCGGACAACCCTCTTCGACTTGGTCGTCCTGCGAGGAATAGATCTCGCAACCGCGACGCAATTGGTTGCCAGCAGCTGTGCCTCGCTGACACACATCCGGGAGATACCTGGTGGCCTCGTCCTACGGACTGATGACGCGGGCAGCAATCGAACGAGCTTAGGGATGGCAATCGCAAATCATTTTGGGTTTGACATCGCCAGCGACGATGTTTCCGAGATCGTCCGCAATATAAGCACGAATGACCCTGTAGGTAACACAGGCCCCACGACTTGGTGGGACGCGCTGCACGAGACCGAACAGCGGATCGTAAATGGGGCTCTCGGCCCCTTTCTCGACCATTCACCCGGCCCGGTACCGGAAGCAATCACCTGGGCGCGACAGCTTTTCTTCATCGGCGATCAATCTGCCGAGCGCGTAGGAGGCGGCATCGACATTACCGGGCGAGCACGCTGTTTGCTGCGCGGTCCGGAGATCCTGCTGCCGCCGGCGACATGGTCGGTAACCGCATATCTGGAAATCTCGCCGGACGCGGCAGAGCATAGTTATGTGCTCGAAGCCACTGCCGGCGCGGCGTTAAGCCGTGTCGTCGTTTCCCCCGAACGCCCCGGCGCCGTCGAGGTCAACTTGTCGCTGGCACTCGCCGAGTTGCCGGACCATCCGCTCGAACTTCGTCTCTATAACGAACGCCCAGCCTTCGGCGGCTACATCAATCTATCCCACGTCACCGCTGTCCCCAGCCCGCCGTAAGTGAAACGAGACAGAGCCGTGGCGGTCGGCTGACCGCTCCCAGTGTGGCATGTTGCCGAAAACGGGGTTCCGCGCACAAGGAAGCATCGGGATCGGCCGTCGCCGGAGTCGGTGTTAACACGCGTTCTCTGCACGATCCGCGGGCGGGTACCGCGATTAATCAAGCCAGCGCCCGATACAGGCTCTCAATGCGTTCACGGTAGCGATCGACCGAGAATTTCGCTGCTTGCGCCTGTCCGCGACGGACGAGGTCGGCGCACAGATCCTTGTCGTTTGCGACGGTCCGAATGGCCGCCGCGATCTCGTCGGTGCTGTAAGGATCGACAAGCAGGGCCGCGTCACCTGCGATCTCCGGGATCGAAGATTTGCGGGAGGTGACCACCGGCGTCCCTAGCACCATCGACTCCAGCACCGGCAACCCGAACCCCTCATACAGCGACGGAAACACCACCGCCGTCGCTCCGCGGATTAGCGTAACCAGCATCGAAACCGGAGCATAATCGAAACGGTGGACCGACCGCTTTGTCCGGCGGTTCGACTGCGCGTCAAAACGCTGCCGATCGCGCAGTTCGGCGATCAGCTTCATCTCAGCCTCGTTGTTCCAGCCTCCGCCTGCAACGAGCACGAGCGGGAGATTGACCCCCGAAGACAAGTAGCCCTCGATTAGCCGTCCGACGTTTTTTTTGGGCTCGAGCGCTCCAAAAAAGAGCAGGTACTCTCTGAATTCGAGCCCGAATGAGCCTTCCAGCTGCTCGGCAATCGCCTCCTCCGGCCGATCCCGGTATTCATCGGGGAAGTGCACCGCTTGGTATGTATTAGTGATGCGGTTTTCCTCGACGCCCAGCAATTCGATGATATCCCGCTTCGAATTCTCCGACACCGTAACGATGTGGTCGGCCTGCGATGCGATTTTCTTGAGCAAGCGAAACATCTGCCGCTTGTTGTCGAGGGTGGTGAACGGTAATCGCAGCGGTACGAGATCATGAATTGTGTAAACGTTGCGTGCAGATTTCGCGCGTAACGGCATCGGGTAGGTGCAATGGAAAACCTCGGGTCTTGGATCGAAGTCCAAATTGATGAAGCGATTGGTTCTCGCGAAATGCGAGCGAGCATTGGCAAAAAGCCTTCGAGTGGCAAATGCCTGGTGCTCCGCCGGCCAGGTCTTCTCGAATTGCCGATGGACGACAACCCCGTCCAACGCCACCGGGAGCGGCTTGACAGCGGCGAACCCGCGCACCTGATCGGTGAGATAGTCGATGATCTGATGGGTGAGCGGCGTCTTGATCGCCTGTTTTTCGTCGAAGAAAGCGACCTCCCGCAGCAACCGATCCTTTGGCGGAGTTTGCAAAGAATTGTAGACGATGCCGATGTCGTAGCCGAGATCGCGCACGATCCTGGTGAGCATCCGAGTGTATGTCGCGACGCCGGTGCCTTCTCTCAGCGCGAGATTGAACCCATCATAGAAAATGCGACCGGCATGCCGCGTTCCCGGTGCGGCAGGCGTTCCTGAGCCCTTGCGCCATCTCAGGTCTAACGGTAGCCTTACCTCGCCATCGCTCGCTCCCAGGGGACCGGATCGGACGGGCTCGAGATCGGTAATCGGGCGGTATTGGGTCAAAGCGCGCTGTAGATATCGAACGCGAGACTGAGATCATCGAACATCTTGGCTCGCCCGCGATGCAGTATGAGGGCGCGCGAACAGTAACTCTTTACGATCTCGGGGACATGGGAAGCCAAAATCAGAGCTCGGTCGGCTCGCTTGTCGAAAAGTTCCTGATGGCAGCGGAGTTGGAAATTCTGGTCGCCCGCAGCAATCACTTCATCGATCAGGTAACAATCGAAATCGACGGCAAGCGAGAGTGCAAAGTTGAGACGTCCCGCCATGCCGGTAGAATAGGTTTTGACCGGCTCGGACAGAAATTTCCCCAGCTGCGCAATGTCGTCGACATAGTCGCGTAATTCCTGAAAAGGCTTACCATAAACGCGCGCGATGAACCGGATATTGTCATTGCCGGTCAAGACGCCGTGGATGCCTCCGGCCAACGCTACCGGCCAGGAGATCGACATGCTCCGTTCGATCGCGCCGCTGCTTGGCAATTCGACCCCACCGAGTAGGCGGATGAGCGTCGATTTGCCAGCGCCGTTGCGACCGAGAACCGCGATCTTCTCGCCCCGGGCTAAATCGAACGAGACATCGTCCAGGACCCGGCGATAGCCGCCGCTTTCGCTTGGATACTCCTTGGAGACCCGCACAGCTTTGATCATCGTGCGATCGACGCGCTCTATCCGACGCCGCCCGAACCTCTGAATTAGGCGGAGGCGTGTTCGCGCACACTTGCGACAAGCAGCCAAGCGATTCCGTAAGCGAGGAGGCAACTCGCAAGGACCATCGAAAACGAAACCAGGCGCTTGGGATACAGCGGATAGTCAGGCAAACTTGGTCGCGCAATCGTTTCCAAGAATAGGCCCTGGCGCTGCGCGTCAAGCCTTGCCGCTTCCAACGACCTATAGGCCGAAGCCAATTGCGTCTCGGCCAGCTTTCGGGCCTCATCCAGACGCTCGTATTCGGTCTCTGCGGCGGCAACAGAATCGGTGTCCCCGGTTATTTTTGTACGTTGGTCGGCGATCAGCCGCTCGAGCGATGCGACGCGAGTCCTGAACAGCGGCACCTGGGGGCTGTTCGGCGAATTCTTGAGTGCGTCGGCGAGCTGAGCCTGGGCATTGGCACGCTGGGTATTCAACACCTTCAGCAGCGCCAGCGGCCCTTCGGCCGCGGATTTGGGATCGAGCATCTGCTGTTTGATGCGATAGGCGGTCAGCTGAACCTGGAGATCGCCAATTTGACGCTGCGTCTCGGTGACCTCTTTCTGAAAGGAACGCAGTGCATCCTCACGCGTCCGCTCGTTGAGGTCGTTAACGAGTTGCTCACTATAGGTCAGCAACGCTTGGGAAATCTTTTGCGCGTCCTCAGGACGATAGGCCTTGACCTTTAAAACGCTGACACCGGTCTCACCATCGATGTCCACCTCGACAAACCGTGAATAGGCCCGGTACAGCGCCTCGAAATCATTGCGCCAATACGTTATTCCGGGAAATCGAGAAACGCTGTCGCCCTCGGGTCTGCCAAGTACCGAGCGCAAATCGTCATGGAGCGCGAGTTTTCGAACCGCGTCGCGCGACATTATAAATCGCTGAACGATCAAGGCCTCGTCTTGGCCCGCTTGCTCGCCGCTACTCTTCGCCTGAAGCATCCCAGCGATGCCGTCCAGGGACTTTGCCGTCCCGGGGCCACGGACCACAAAATCGGCCTCCGACATGTACATGTTCGAGGCTATGCCGAAGTAATAAACGGCGGCGATCAAGGTCGGTACGCCGACGATAGCCCAGAACCAAATGTTCACCGCGGCGAAAAGCCGGCTGGTTGCGCCGAGCGGGCGTGGCCGCACTCTTGCGCCGGCGGCAACCCCGCGGGCCGTCGCGAGCGCGCGGCGGAAGATTGGGAGATCAGACATGACCCACTCTGGACCCAGAACAATTCCGATAGGTACGCCACCATGAGTGGTGGCACGTCGCGCGTGTTTTCTCAACTAAACCCTATCCTGACAATATCCGCTGGGAAAGCAATTTTCAAACGCGGGCGGATATCGGTGCTTGCGCCAATGCACGTGTAACATCGTGCAAGCTGCTGAAAACCCTCCATTCTGCCTCGGACAGACTCTCCGATAGAGACGGCCTGCAGCCTGCTTTTTGCCGCAGGATCGGCATGCTCCCACAAGGCTCGCTGGGTTTGCGCATCTCGCATTTGGCAAATCCGTCCCAATCGGACGCGGGCGCTTGATCGCCACGGCTGGTCGGTCAGAAACATCGCGGCGGCAATTGCCCTTACCCAGTTCGTTCTCCTCAATTCATTCTTCGGACGCAGTGGTTTCCAGCGACTTGCGCGATCAAAGAGTGCACCGCCGCGAAATGGTCCTCCCATTGCGCGGGGCGCCAGGCAGCCAGGCGACGCAGTTGCGTCTCTCGCCGCGGCGATGGCGAGGCGGCGTAATCTAGGATCGCTTCTCGCCAGGCGGCGCCATCGAGCGGGTCGATAAACTCCGGCACATCGCCCCCGGTCTCGCGCAAGGCACGTATATCGCTGCAAAGAGCCGGCACGCCGAGCGCCAGCGCCTCGATTATCGGAAAGCCGAATCCCTCGGCAAAGGACGGAAGCAGGAGCGCTCGGGCGCCGCGCAACAGATCCGCCATCTCCGCGTCGGGCGGGGAATTGCGCTCGATGACGAGTCCGCGCAATGCCGGACAGCGTTCGAGCAAGTCGATGGCACCTTGGGCCAACGTCCCGCGCTGCCCGACTAAAATGAGTTGGGGAGCCATACGGTCGAGATCGGCTGCAAGTTGGCGCCACAGGTTAAGGAGTAGGATGTGGTTCTTCCGGCCCTCGATTGTCCCGAGGTAGACAAAATACGGGCGTGGGCTCGCGTCGCGCTGCGATGCTGCCGCCGGCAACCTCCAGCCAAACGGGGCTACCAGGACGGGCGGCGTACGCCCGGCCCGCTCCAAATACGGTTCGAAGGCGTCACGTGTGGCATTAGAGGCGACGATAATCGCATCGCCGAGCGCTGCCGCTGTTTCGATTCGGCGACGATGCCGCGCATCCTGGCCGGGCTTTGCGTATTCGGGAAACTGGATCGGGATGAGGTCGTGGATCAAACAGACAAAGCGCGTGCCAGCGTAACTCTTGACGCGAGAAATTGCGCGATGCGCCTCCAGCCGATAATGCGAGACAAGAAGATAGACTGGCGGGACGACGCTGGCCCGAAGCTGCACCCGAAGCGCATGCTCACCATTAAGGAGGGAGCCCATCCGCAAGCCCAGCGCCAACCGCTTGAGCCGATCAGAGTGTCGAGCAAGGGAGAGGGCGTCGTCGCGCCACACCTTGGCAAGCGCCGCGATATAAGCCTCTGTTTGTGAGCGAGGGAGCAGCCCAATCTTACCGACTGCATTGACAGCTGCAAAGGAGAGCGGTCGGTGCGTTGCCAGCAAATGCTCAGCATAGGCCAGCTCGACGCGATCGATTCCGGTAGGCGCGGTGCGGCCAGCGCGGGACAGCAGGCGCGACACGTCGAGCACGATCGGAGGAACGCTCAGAATCATTTCAGACCGAGCACCCCGGGACTACCCATCTAAGATAGCGGGACGAGTGGGAAGATGGGTCGTGGCAGCCTCCTGCGAAGGGCTCATGCGACCGGTAATGACTCGGGCAGCTTTCGCGGGGGCAATATTCGCCAAGCTAATGAGATCGTGGCATCTGGCGAAAAAGTTCGGCGGAAGAGTTCGGGCACGGCCGCGGGGAAACACGCATGCGCGCGCCCTTCCCGACCAGTCGATTGGCGCAGATTGGGACATTCAGTTGAGCGTGGGCAAGCGGCAGCCAAGCTAAAGGTGTGTTCCCCGGTTCCTGCTTGCGCCGGTTCCGGCGCGGCGTCAATTGGCAGCCGTTGACGCATATCAATTTCGGCAAAAACCAGACTCGTTCGTTTATCAAGGGAGCGATCGGCATCCCTCACCTCGATTGCTCTTATTAAAAGCCGCGTGGCTCACGCTCAGCCTGCGATTGCCTCAATATTGCCACCACTGCTGAAAGCAGAACGTCATTTCCCCTCTTTAGAGGGGTTTGATTGCCCGCTGCTACTTGGTAGGTTGCGTCAGAATGCCGTCCATCAAGTAGTAAGGTTAACAGTGTGGATCGATGGCCTTGGGGCGGCTTGTTCTGTTGCGATGCAACAAAAAGCTGCCAGCGCAGCGGAAGAAAAGGAACGGGCCCACGCGTTTGATTGCTGATCGCTAGTTGACTGTGACGCGTTTGGTTAACGAACCACCCAACAGTTCTCAAAAAAAATCTCAAGAAAGGGACGCGAAGATTAATAAGTTAGGTGCATGAACCCTGTGATGCAAGCAATAACGGAGTCGGGCAGCTGATATTATTAACAAAATGTAAATTAAATGACGCCACTTTTCTCTCCCAGGCAGAGGTAGGATTTCGTCGAAAATTATTTGCGCGGCGATCGCTTCTCAGAAACTAGTGAGATTCGAATGACCGGTTGTAGTTCCGAGTTTTTGCTGAATATCGCAACAGGTCAAACCGCGACGCTGCCGGTTACAGCCCCCGAGACTTGCATCGACCCCGCTCAGTCAGACAACGCAGCCCACGTACATCTTCTGTTGTGCACCGATCGTCAATATCTGCAGCACGTTGCCGTCGCCCTGACTTCGCTCTTGGTTAACAATCCGCATCTTACATTTGACATCGTCATAGCACGGCGCGCGGCGGAGCAGCTGGATGAACACAAGCTGCGGCGTTCGCTGGCGCGTTTTCCCAACCATTCGCTGCAGGTCCGCGTGTTTGCCGCGCCGGCGGGTCGCGTCCTTCCCCTCAATCCGCTGGCGCACTATACGATCGACACTTGGACGCGGCTGTGGGTGGAAGAGTTTTTTCCACCAGAGGTCGATCGTGTATTGTATTTGGATGGCGACATTGTTGTCCTGGGCGACATTTCTCCACTATGGAATGCGGACCTCGGCGGCGCATTGTTAGGCACCGTCGACATTCCGGGTGCGCAGCGCGGGGTGACCCATCTCGAAATGCGCGCCGAGGACGGCTATTTCAACGCTGGCGTCTTGCTTATCGATCTCCATCAATGGCGCGCATCCCGGGCCATTGATACGGTCCTCGGATACGTCGATTCTTACCCCGAACGCGTCGCGATCGATGTCGACCAGGAGGCATTGAACGCGTGCTTTCACGACCGTAGAAAGCGCCTAGACTTTAAATGGAATGTGGTCTGGTCATTTTTTCACGAACCCTCAGAGCTGCCACTCGCCCGCGAAGAGATCGAAGCAATACGCCGAGAGGCTCGAATTATTCACTTCAACAGCATACCCAAGCCGTGGAGTTATTTATGTCACCATCCGCGCAAGGCGGAATATGAGAAATATCTGCGGATGACCGAATGGCGCGATTTCGCTCCCCCTGATCGAACACTCGCCAACATTTTGCGGAAGCAGGGCTCGGCAGTGCTGCCCGACAGCTTGAAAAAGCTGCTTAAGGCGATGACAGCCTAAAAGCGCCGTTGATCTCGGAAGAGAACCGCCAGTGCAGCGGGAGATTCGGGCATCGAAGATGCCCAGGATAGTAGCGCGCGAGCGCGTTGGTTGGCCAATCAAGGCCGCGCGGTGATACCATCGCTGTCGGAATGGACGAGGTATAGTTGAAGAAAAGCAATCGGACGGCGTTGCCCAGGTCCGATGCGGCTCGGATCATGCTAGAGAGGGTGTGTTGGAAGGCTGCGCCCTCTGGATGAGCGCCGCGCGCCGATGTGGTCGCGAACAGATTGCCGCGAATGGCAGCGATCAGCCCGGCAGCCGGCGCCGCGCCATAGCGTATGCTGAAGCTGATCAGATGCGGAGCCGCCAGTGTGCCATGTTCTGTTGATCGCTCCTCGCTTCGCAGGACGGTCGTTCTGGAGCCTCGACGCGGCTTGCGAGATCTACGGTGCGCGCGTTCTCGCGACGCCGCTCGGCTTGATCACCGTCGCCGCGCTGCTGCCGTCGTCATGGCAGTGTCGGCTGGTCGACCGCAACGCCGAGGATTTGAGCGTACCCGATCTCGACTGGGCAGATTTGGTGATGATTGGCGGAATGCTGCCGCAGCGGCCCGATGCACTGCAGGTCATCGAGCTAGCGCATCGCTTCGGCAAACCTGTAGTGGTCGGGGGCCCGGACGTCACTTCGTCGCCAGACGTCTACGAGCCCGCCGATTTCCGGGTGCTCGGCGAGGCTGAAGGCGTGATCGATGCGCTTGTTGCGGCGTGGAACGCGGGGGTCCGCGGCGGCGTGTTCGAGGCCGAAAAATTCGCGATTGACGTCACCAAGACCCCGATCCCGCGCTTCGATCTGTTGAAGCGCAGCCATTACGACTATTTCGGCGTGCAGTTTGCCCGCGGCTGTCCGTTCAAATGCGAATTCTGCGACATCATCGAGCTGTTCGGCCGCGTGCCGCGGGTCAAGACGACACAACAGATATTGGCCGAGCTGGAGGCGCTTTATCTGACCGGCTACCGCGGCCCGCTGGACTTCGTCGATGATAATTTTATCGGTAATAAAAGGGCGGTGAAGGCGTTCCTGCCGCATCTAATTGCGTGGCAGAAGGCACATGGCTATCCGTTTGCGTTTTCGACCGAGGCGTCGCTCAACCTCGCCGACGACGACGCCTTGTTAGCATTGATGCGCCAGGCAAATTTCTTCTTTGTCTTCGTTGGCATCGAGAGCCCGGACACCGACACGCTGGTCTCGATGCAGAAGAAGCAAAATACCCGTCGGGTGATTGCCGATAGCGTCCACAAGATTTATCGCGCCGGTATGATCGTGACCGCGGGGTTCATTCTCGGCTTCGATAGCGAAAAGGGATCGATTGCCGAGGCGATGATCGCCTGCCTCGATGCGGCCGCGATCCCGATTGGCATGATCGGGCTCCTCTATGCTCTGCCTGGAACTCAGCTGACGCGCCGCCTCGCCCGCGAAGGACGGCTATACCCCCCGGCCTACGCGTGGAAACGATGGGCGGAGACCGGGGGCAGCGACCAATGCGTCACCGGGCTCAACTTCGAAACCACGCGGCCGCGACGGGATATCCTGGTGGACTACCGTACCGTATTAGCGCGCGCATATGAGCCGGCGGCGTTCTATCGGCGGCTCCAAACGTTCACACAGATGCTGGGACCGCGCCGGGTTGATCGGAGCGCCAGCACGGACCCGCCACCTCGGAAAATTCTCGGCGTTCCGGCGCGCGACCTCGTCATGCTGTGGCGGCTCGTATGGCGGCTGGCCGTGCGCCAGCCCCGTGCGCTGTGGCCTTTCGCCAAGCTGTTTTGCGAGTGCGTCGCCAACCGCCCCCATGCCTTATCGGCGGTGGGTCAGCTGACCGCCTTCTATCTTCATGTCGGTCCCTTCTCGCGCTTCGTCATCTCCGCACTGGATCGACAGATCGCGGAGATAGACACCGGTGAGTGGCGGTCTCCGCTAATCGTGACGGCCGAGCATGCGATCCCCGGCAGATTGCCGCAGGCACAATCTGCGTAGCATCAGGCGCCGTGGATATCTTCTTCAAAGTCAAAGCCGTACCAAAAGCTCAGGGTGAACCGCCTCACCGGAAAGTCAATTAACGGCAACCGCCGGCACTCAACCTGGCAAAACGCCGCTCGCGCGTCCCTCCGGGAGACAGCCTCGAAAGCCGCAGTTTTGCTAAAGGAGGAGCGGAAGAGGCAGGAGTTCGAACCTACCAGGGACGCCTTCGCACCCCCCAACGGTTTTGAAGACCGCGCGCCCCACCGGGGACGATACTCTTCCCTTGCCCGTCAGCTGAAAACCACGCTCTCCTCCAAAACGGTGCGCGTGTCGCCAGTGCGGCGGGTCGCACCTATTCTATCAAGATGTTCGAGAATTTGGATCGTCAGATTGCGCCCGACGCCAGAGCGATCGTTAAAGGCTGCAGCGGTGAACGCGCCCTCCGGCGCCTCCTCGGCCAATTCACGGGTGATTTCGGCGAGCCGCGCCACGGTTTCCGGCAGAAAGAAACGGTTGTCGGCGATCTTGGCGATCCTGCCGAGGCGCTCGGCGCGGCGCAGAAAACGCTCGGTCGGTTCGGGTTCGAGCCCGAGCGCGGCGGCGATCTCGCGCACCCGCGGCGGCCGCAATTCGCCCGCGGCAAGCAACGGGCGCACCCGCTGCCACAGCTTTTCGTCGGCGGTGGAAAGCCGCGGCTGATGCTCGGGTAATCGCCACATGCCGCTTTCGCGCACCGCGCGGCGAGCGGCGGCGAGTTGGCTCAAGCCCGCATCAACCGCCGCCTCGGGCCCGGCGGCGCGCAATTGCGCGATGATCGCAGCCCGGGTCGGACCCAGCATATCGGGCTGCGCCTGGTGCCAGGCGGCGAGCGTCGCCTCAATTCGATCGGCGAGGGTTGCAAGTTGCTCTCGGGTGATCGCGACCGGCGCGCGTTGCGGTCCGACCGTCAGGAACCCGGCGCTGGGTGCATCGGTCAGCACGATCAATTCGGCGGGGGTCAGATTGCGAACCAGTGCGTATTGTGCAAGATCGACGACGCCGGTTGCCTTCAAGATCCGCGGCAATGCGGTCGCCGCATCGGTCGGGGCCATCGCCGCGAGCAGGGCGAGCCGCTCCGGTAGGCGACGGCCGCGGCGCGGCGCCAGCGGGTCGACCACATGGCCACCCGCCAAGGTCGTGCGGGCGGCATGGTCGCGCAATACCACGCGGTCGCCATGCAATGCCGCGATCGGCTGATCGAGGTCGATTTGCACAAAACCGGTCTCGCCGGGTGCGATCGTTCGACCGCTCAACACCGCGGCGCGCCCGACGACGTCCTCAGTGCCGAGATGGAGATGCACCGGCAATCCGTCGCGCAGCCGAATTTCGCCATGGCGCGAGGCGCGCACCTGAAGATCGAGACGGCGCACCGGCAGATGCCGCTCGGGTGCGGTGAGCCAATCGCCGCGGCGCGGCTCGCCACCTTCAGGAAACGAGCCCGCGACATTGATCGCGCAGCGCTCGCCGGCGCTCGCCACATCAATCGGATGATTATGGGCGTGCAGACCGCGCACCCGCACCGAGGTTCCGCGCGGGCTGACGGTCAGCCGGTCCCCAACCGCGACCGCGCCCGCTGTGACCGTGCCGGTGGCGACCAGACCGATCCCGGGCAAGGTAAAGGCGCGGTCGATAGCCATGCGAAAAAGACCCCTTCGCGGCGAGGCGGCAACGCGGGCGTCCTCGGCCTGGCGGACGACCTTCTGCAAATGGCAGGTCAATGCTGCGATGCCTCCGCCGGTGTGGCTCGACACCGGGAAGATCGGGTTTCCGGGATAGCCCGCTTCGGACAGCATAGTCGCGACTTCGGCGATTACAGCGGCGGTGCGCTCGGGCCCGGCGCGGTCGATCTTGGTGACAACGCCAGTGATATCGGCGACCCCGATCAATTCGAGGATGTCGAGATGCTCGACCGTTTGCGGGCGCGGCCCGTCATCGGCAGCGACAACCAGCAGCACCCGGTCGATCGACAGCACGCCCGCCAACATATTCGGCAGAAAGCGCTCGTGACCGGGGACATCGACAAAGCCGAGTTCGGCCCCGTTGGGCAGGGTGGCATAAGCAAACCCGAGATCGATCGTCAGCCCGCGCCTTTTTTCCTCCGGCAGGCGATCGGCATCGACCCCGGTTAGCGCGCGGACCAGCGAGGTCTTGCCATGGTCGATATGGCCGGCAGTCGCAAGAATCATCGGGCGGCGGGCCGACGCAACGCGTCCAGCTGGCCGAGAAAACCGGCTTCGTCTTCGAGGCAGCGCAGATCGAGCACCAGTTTGCCGGCGTCGATGCGGCCGATCACCGGGATCGGCAAGGCGCGCAGAGCGCGCGCCAACGCCTCGACCGCCGCACCCGATTTCCTTATGCCGACGGGGGACAACGCTATGCCGGCGCTCGGCAACAGCGATATCGGCAAGGCGCCGCTGCCGATCTGGCTGCGGGTCTCGATCAATTCGACATCGGCGGTGTCGGCGAACGCCTGTCGCAAGATTGGCAGCAGGCGTTGCGCGACGGCTTCGATGTTGGGTTTGCGGCGGGATAGAAAACGCAATGTCGGCAAGCGCGCGGCGAGGCGATCGGGATCAGCATAGAGACGTAGCACCGCTTCGAGCGCCGCTAGCCGGATCTTGTCGAGCCGTAACGCGCGCTTTAGTGGGTTTTTGGCAAGGCGGGTGACGAGATCGGCGCGGCCGACAACAAGGCCCGCCTGTGGACCGCCGAGCAGTTTGTCGCCGCTGAAGGTGACAAGATCGGCGCCCTGAACCAGTGATTCTGCAACAGTCGGCTCGTGCGGCAGGCCCCAAGGTTCGAGATCGACCAGCGAGCCGCTGCCAAGATCTTCGACAAACGGGATGCCGTGCTTGCGCGCGAGGGCGGCGAGCTTTGCCGCCGGCACTGCAGCGGTGAAGCCTTGGATCGCGAAGTTGCTGGTATGCGCCTTCAGGATCAAACCGGTTTCGGGACCAATCGCTCCGGCGAAATCGGTGAGATGGGTGCGATTTGTGGTGCCGACTTCGCGCAGCCGGGTTCCGGCGCGCGCCATAATGTCGGGGAGACGAAACGAGCCGCCGATCTCGATCAACTCGCCGCGCGACACGATCGTCTCTCGGCCATCGGCGAATGTGTTCAACGCTAGCACCAAGGCGCCGGAGTTATTGTTGACCGCGAGCGCGGCCTCGGCGCCGGTGAGCCGCCTGAGCCAGCCGGAAATATGGTCGTCGCGCTCACCGCGCCGGCCGGTTTCGAGATCGTATTCGAGCGTCGACGGGTCGCGCATTGCCGCCATCGCCGCCTCGATCGCCTCTTCTGGCAATGGTGCGCGGCCGAGATTGGTGTGAAGCACGGTGCCCGTCAGGTTGAAGACGCGGCGCTGCGACGGTTGCATCAGCCGGGTCAATGCCGCGGCGCTCTCGGCAAGGATCGCTTCGATGGAGCCGGTTTCGCCGGTGTCGCGCCGCGCGGCCAACGCCGCCCTGACCGCGTCGAGCACCAAAGGGCGGCCGTATTGTTCGATCAATGCCGCGCAGCCCTCCGAGCGCAGGATCTTGTCGACCGCCGGTAATGCGGCGCGGCCCTCGCGCGCAACCGCGCTCATCATACGGTGACCGGCTCGGGCATCGCGGCCGCGGCGGCGCCGATCTCGAACCTTACCCGCGGCTCTGGTCCGGCCAGTTGCTCGACCCGGCCGATCAACGCGGCGCGATAACCGAGTTCCCTCAATTCGTCGAGGCAACGCCCCGCGCGCTCTGCAGGGACACCGGCCAGCAACCCGCCGGCAGTCTGCGGGTCAATCAGCAGCGGGGCCAGCGGGTGGGTTTGCGCCGCCGCGTCGAGCATAGCCAGCGCCGCGGCATTGTCTGAATGCAGCGAGCTGGTGATTCCGCGCGCCAACAGGGCTCGCGCACCCTCCAGCACCGGGATCGCTTCGGGGTCGAGGGTCGCAGCCGCGCTCGATGCGCGGAGCATTTCGAGAAGGTGGCCGAGCAAACCGAACCCGGTCACGTCGGTGCAGGCGGTCGCACCGTATGCTGCAAGGCAGGCCGCAGCCGGAGCCGAAGATTGCAGCATCGCGGCGATTGCATCAGCCATTGCTTTGGCCGGAGCCAGCGCACGCCCGTCAGCGGCGAGGATCACGCCGCTGCCGAGCGGTTTTGTCAGCAGCAGCCGGTCGCCCACCCGCAGCCCCGATTTGCGGAGCAACCTTCTGCCCGATGCCGCGCGTCCAGTCACGGCAAAACCCAGAGCCAGCTCCGCCCCCTCGGCGCTGTGCCCCCCGACGAGCGCCGCACCCGCGGGCTCGAGCACGTCGAGAGCGCCGCGCAGCATGTGATAAAGATCGTGCTCGACGATGTCAGGGCGCGCCGGCGGCAAAGTTGCAACTGCGAGAGCCGTGTCGGGCAGCGCACCCATCGCGTAAATGTCGCTGAGCGCGTGATTGGCCGCGATCTGGCCGAACAAATACGGGTCGGTAATCATCGCGCGAAAGAAATCGACGGTTTGCAGCAGCGGCGGCCCGCCGGCAAACGAGATCACTGCTGCATCGTCGGGGGCGTCGAGCCCGATCATGACGGCATCGTTCGCCGCCGGTCGCAGTCGCCCGATGACGCGGCTGAGTACCGCAGCGGGCACCTTGGCGGCGCAACCGCCGCAGCGCATCGGTTCCTCGCCGGACTCGGTCACCATTTCCGGCAAGTCGCGGTAGCGGCGCATCCAGCGACGGTCGATCCAGTCCTTGGTCCGCCACAGATAGACTCCGTGCGCGACAAAGGCGCCGCGTGAAGCGACCGCGTGTCTATCGCCGGTGCCGATCAAGGCGAGCCCACGCTTCTGCGGGATCGCGCGGCGTAAGGGCTGGCCCGCGAGTGCGCGGCGTAAATTGGCGGCAAGCGGCGGCCCTTGGCGCACTGCGTAGACCCCGGCCTTTTCGCGAGGATGTGCCAGCATCGTCGCGACGTCGCCAGCCGCGAAGATTCTCGGATCGCTGGGTGAGCGCAGGCTTTCGTCGATCGCGAGAAACCCGGCTTTGGTCAGCGGCAGCCCGGTATCGGTGAGCCACGGTGCCGCCCCGGCCTCCGTCACCCACAGCGCCTCGTCAAAAGCGATACGGCGACCGTCGGCGCAGATCAATGTCCGGGGTTCGACCCGGACCACGGCGTTGCCGGTAATCAGGGCGATGCCCCGCTCGGCGAAAATCCGTTCGAACCGATGGCCGACGCGCCGGTTATGCGACGGCAACAGCGCGTCGCGGCTGACGAGGGTGACCTCGACCGCACCGCCGCACAGCCGCGCCAGCCGATATTGCGCCGATAGTGCCAGTTCGACTCCGCCGGCCCCGCCGCCGACCACGACGAGCCGTAGCCGCTTCATCTGCCGGGCGCGCGCCAGCAGCGCCTCCCAGCGCACCGCGAAATGGGCAATTGGCTTGACCGCAATTGTGTGTTCGGCGGCCCCCGGAACATCATCAGCGCGCGGCGCCGAACCAATGTCGAGCGACAGCAGATCCCAGCGGATCGGTGGATGGCCGCGGCAAAGAACACAGCGCGCAGCGCGGTCGATGCCGATCGCCTCGTCATGGACCAGCCGCGCATCGGCAAAGCGCGCCAGCCGGCCAAGATCGATGTGGCACTCGTCGAAATCGTAATGACCGGCGACCCAGCCGGGCAGCATGCCCGAATAAGGGGTCTCGACATCGCGGGCAATCAGCGTGACCCGCACGCCGGGCAGCGGCCGCATGCCAAAGCTTTTCAGGACGTGCACATGGGCGTGGCCGCCGCCGACGAGCACGAGGTCCTGGGCGATCGGAACCGTTTGCCGCATCCCCTCCTTATGCCGCAGCGCTGACCGGAAAACGAGCCTGTGCGAACGTCAGCCGAAAATCGGGGGCCTGAGCCGGCTCACATCATTTGAGTTCGGCCGGGTATTACGGCGGGAGGCGCTCCGATCCTCTGGTTACCGTCTCCTCGGGGCTGTCGATCGGGCTGAAGATGCTGGCCAGGAGTACCGCTAGAACGCCGGTCAAGAAAATGCCGTCAAAGGTGCCGGCGCCGCCGATCGAAGCCACCGGCGCACCCAATCCGGCAACCTTGTTGAGATTGAGCAGGTCAGCCCCGAGCAGGCAGCCGATCGAGCCGCCGATATAGGCGAGCGCCGGTGCTTGTCGATAGGACAGGAGCAGAGCCGCCGCCGCGGCCGACAGAGGCGGCACAAACACCGGAAGCGCGATGCCGAGGCCGGGGACAGGCGTGGCTAGCCAATGGCAGACCCCCGTAACGACGGCGATGGCGATCAGCCCGCGCAACCACAACCGGTTTCGGATCATAAGATACAGCGACAGCAGCCCCGGGATTACTGCACCGCCGACATTGACGGCGATGACCGTCCCCGGCCAGTCCGTCACGGTCGGGATGACATAGTCCATGCCAAAAAACGATATGATCTGGCCGGCAACGACCTGCCGTTCGGGAAGCTGCGCGACCGGAATATTCAAATAGCTGCCGGCGAGCGAGGCCAATAACAAGATCAAAGCGGTGGTCGAGCTCAGACCCAGCCGCAGGGAGGCGAAGCGGAACGCCCGCACCTGGATCCATATGACGACCACCAGCCAGATGATCGCCAGGACCGAGAACTGCCGTAGTCCCAGCGGGAGATATTGGAGCTGGTTATAATCCATTTTGCGCCAGTCCGATCGGAGGCAGATTCAGCGCGATATCCGCCACACCGACCGCCGATGGGAAAAGCGCGTTTGCGGCTGCCTCCGATGACAAACGCCGTTGCTCGATTCCCGATCCGAGTCGGGCCGGCTCCTAGACCGCTGGAGCGCCGAAGACATTCGACAACGGGTCCGCATCCGCGTGGGTATGCTTAATAAGCGGGCCGAACTGCACAACTGGGGAGGATGTCGCGATGCAACCGCTCTACTTCGGTACCGAACAGCTGACCGCCGAAGACCGCGCCTATCGCGGGTCGCGTTATGCCGAGGTGCGTGACGCGGTGTTCGCCAATCCCTACAAAGAGGTATGGGGTGTCGCCGGCGAGCCGGGATGGCCGGCGTACCACGTAACGTTATCGAGCGTATTGCGCGGCGCGGTGCGTCGCGGCATCCCCTATTTCTTTCGGCAGGCGGTCATGCGGGCGGTCGATTTACGGGCCGATTTGCGCTGGGGCGCCGATGGCAAGGGATTTCGGCGATTGCTCCATCCGAACGGCATCTGCCTGACCGGGCTGTGGGAAATCACCGAGGAAACACCGTATTCCGGCTATTTCCGAAGGGACAGCCGAGCTCTCGTGATCGGGCGTTACTCGACTTGCTGCTCTGCGACCCGGCGCGGCCAAGAGCGATCGCTGTCATTAGTCGGCAAATTGTTTCCGACAACCGATCCGGACCACAGCGATCCCCTGATCACCGCCAACTTCATCACTCAGCAAGACATCGGCGGCGACCGCACCGATTACATCAATGATGCCGAACTGCGGAATGCGCCAAATACCAGCAGCTGGCGGCGCGGTTTGGGCGCACCGGTCTTACTCGTGACCGGAATTGTTTTTCGTCAAGTCGACAAGAACCCGACGATCCGACAGCTCTATCAGATTGCGGAACTCGGCAAACCCGACGGCGAGCCGACCCGCACGCCGCCATTCATGCGCCTGATCGTCGATCCTGAGCAGCCGAGAATTTCCGGCGAAGCTCTCGATTTCCGCGATGAGATCATGACGCAAATCTTCGATCGCGGCGACCCCGTTCCGAAACGGAGGCTGATCTTTAACATCGAGGTGACCGAGGAGGGCTCGACGCATGGCCCGGACTTTTTTCAGCGCCGCACTTTCCAGAATTGGAGGCGGATCGGGCTAATTACGTTCGACAACGCGGTCGCGTCGTATAATGGCGACTTTGTCATCCATTTCACGCACCCGACCTGGCGCGACGACATCAACGATCCGACGACCTCGACGCGCCTCAATGAACACAAAGTGAGGCCGTAGCGGTCTCGCGGCCCAGAGCAATCGGGTTAGGCGAAGGCGCGCTTGAAGGCGGCGCAGACTTGGCGCTGTGCGTTCATTGCGTCGTCGACGACCGGCACCATGCCCAAAAAGCCGTGGATCATGCCGGGGTATTCCCGGTATTCGACCGGCACGCCGGCATGGCGCAAGGCCTCGGCATAGTTCTCGCCATCATCATGCAGCACATCGCACTCTGCGGTGATGATGATGGCCGGGGCCACCTCGGCGAGGTTCGGCGCGCGCAATGGCGAAGCCCGCCAATCCTCGGCGTCGGCGGGCGAGCGCAGATAGTGACGGGCGAACCACGCCATCGAATCCCGGGTCAGAACACCGTAGCCTTGCGCATACTTCTCGTAGCTGGCGCCGGACAAGGTGTAGTCGCCGACGGGATACACCAGCGATTGCAATCGCAATGTCGGCCCGCCGGCGTCGCGCGCCATCAACGCCACGACCGCGGCGAGATTGGCGCCGGCGCTGTCGCCATGGACGCCGAGCCGGTTCGGGTCAGCGCCAAGGCCCGCGGCGTTGGCGTGCAGCCATTCGAGCGCGGCAAACGAGTCATCGACCGCGGCCGGGAATTTGTGCTCCGGCCCCATCCGGTAATCGACCGAGGCGACGACCGCGCCAACCCCCGAGCACAAATTGCGGGCGATCAGATCGTGGGTGTCGAGGCTGCCGATCACATGCCCGCCGCCATGATAGTACGCAATCGCCGGCACCGGCGCTGCGGCATCGGGCCAGTAAAGCCGCAACCTGATGTCGCTCGCCGGGCCGGGGATTTGCCTCTCCTCCACCCGCGCGACCGGCATGGGCTCGGCCTTGCGCGCGCGGGCAGTCGCTTCCATCTGGGCGCGCGCTTCGGCCGGCGTCATCGCCTCGATCGGCGGCAATTGCGCCTTGGCCATCGCCTCGAGCACCTGGACGATTTGCGGGTGGAGCGTCGGCATCGGTCCCCTCCTTGCATGCCCCTCCGGCCCGGTCACCCGAGGGCCCTGTCAGGGTTTGGTGGTTGTCGTCTTGCTTGTCGTGGTGCCCGCGCCGTTGGGATCGGTCTCGGTCTTCGAATGGGTTTCGGCGCTGCCCGTGACACCTTCCTTATAGGTATCCTTCTTTGTAACCGAATTTCCGTTCCACCCGGTGCCCTGTTTCGTGGTCGTCGTACTTGAACCATTCGGGTTCGAGGTGATGGTCGTGCTGGACGTGCCCGAGCCTGGAGCACCCTGCGCCAGGCAAACACCGGTCATCAAGCACAGCGCGGCCACACCAGTTAGTAGATGCTTCGTCATCGCGTCCCTCCTAGAGTTGACTACGCAGCGTAAACTGCCGCCGAGGAGTTGAGGTTCCCGCAAGCAATCGGCTCCTGCGCCGCTCGGCCCCCACCCGGAACGCAAACTGCTCCAGCGCTGTTTGACGATCATCAATAACACCGCTCCGCAGCCGCGGGGCGCGCCCGCTATCGCGAGCTAATCAGGTACCGCTGGAAACGATGCCTAGAGCCAAAAAGAAAGGCGTCGATCATTCCCCGGCTTACCCTTTACCAGCCGCCCGCGAACGGATGTTGGAGGCGCGGATCGCCGAACTGGAGGCCGAGCTGAGGGCGCGCGACGATTTCCTTGCTATCGCCGCGCACGAGTTGCGCAATCCAATGACGCCGATCAGGGGCCGGGTGGAGTTGTTGCTGGCCAACGCACGCCGTACGCCTGAAGCCGTGCCCAAAGCGATCGTGCAGGGGTTAGAACGCCTCGAGCGGCTGGTGGACGCCTATCTTCGACGAGCGTCGGTGCTGCTCGATGTGTCGCGCATCAACTCCGACAACCTCTCTCTGCAGCCCACCGATACCGACCTCTCGGCGATTGTCAGGCAAGCGGTGACGAGCATGATCCCTGCGGCCGAACGCGCCGGCAGCCGGCTTCGCCTCCACCTGCAAGACGGCGTGATCGGCCATTGTGACGAAACGGCCATGGAGCAGATTTTGGAGAATCTCTTGTCGAACGCCATTCGCTACGGCTGCGGGCAGCCCATCGAAGTTGCTTTCTCTCGCAATGGCGAGAAGGCGCGGTTGTCTGTGCGGGACGAAGGTATCGGAATATCCAAAGATGACCAGGCGCAGATTTTCGAGCGGTTTCGGCGCCTTAATCGGAACAGAACGAACGGAGGCTTTGGGGTTGGCCTCTGGATCACGCGTCAGCTTGTCGAGGCCATGCGAGGCGAGATTGTCGTGTCGAGCAACCCCGGTGCCGGCTCGACCTTTGCCGTGACCTTGCCGCTTTCCTCGCGAGACCGATGAGCGCTGACCAGACAAGTCACCCGACGCTCGACCGCATACCGACGGGGGTGCCGGGGCTGGACACGATCCTGCGCGGCGGCTTTCTCCGCGGCGGCATATTTATGATCCAAGGCTCTCCCGGGGCCGGCAAAACAATCCTCGGCAACCAGATCTGTTTTCGCCATGTCGCGCCCGGCGGGCGTGCCCTTTACGTGACGTTGCTGGCCGAGAACCATGCGAGGATGCTGCTGCATATCGGTCAACTTGGCTTCTTCGAAGAAGCCGTGATCCCCGATCGCCTCTACTATATCAGCGCTTTCCCAGTCCTAGAGGAAACCGGGTTACCGGGGCTGCTGGACTTGCTGCGGCGCGAAATGCAGTCGCACGATGCCAGCCTGCTGGTGCTCGACGGGCTCTCCGCAGTCGAAGACACCGCGGCATCCACACGCGAGCTCAAGAAATTTGTCCACCAGCTGCAAGCGCACGCCACGATGGCGAACTGCACGATGCTGCTGCTGACAGGAGCGAAACCGGTGTCTGCCGAGCATACCTTGGTCGATGGAGTCATCGAACTTCAGACTTACCTCGTCGGCAGGCGCGCGGAACGACGTCTTCAGGTCCACAAACTCCGCGGTTCGGGCTACATGCGCGGCGAGCATTCATACCGCATCACCGGCAATGGAGTGAGCGTCTATCCCCGTACCGAAGCGTTGCTTCCGGCGCCTTCGACCCCTGCGGACAGTGTGAGTGGGCCGCCGTTGACGACCGGTCTCGCTCGGCTCGATAGCATGATGGGCGGCGGCTTCCCGCACCGCTCGACGGCGCTGCTGGTGGGCCCTCCCGGCGTTGGAAAGACTACCCTCGGCCTGCATTTCTTGAGTGGTTGCGACAAGAAAAACCCAGGGCTCCTGTTCGGGTTCTATGAAACGCCCGCGGCGATCTTGGACAAGGCTCGGGTGCTCGACCTCTCGCTGGAACGGTTGATTGCAGCGGGGATCGTCGAGGTTATTTGGCAACCCACCACGCAAGGATTGCTGGACGAGGTGTGCCAAAAGCTGGTCGAGGCGGTGAAGCGCCGAAGTGTCCGGCGATTATTTATCGACGGTCTGCAAGGATTTGAGAAGCTGGCGACGGATCGAGGGCGCCTCGGGCACATCTTCTCGGCGTTCAGCAGCGAGTTCCGGGAGCTCGGCGTCAGCACCGTTTATACCTCGGAAGCCGATCTTGTTGGCCCTGTCGCCGGGCTTCCTCTCAGCGGACTATCGCTACAAGGGGTCTCGTGCGTCGCCGAGATTATTCTGATTATGCGCTACGTCGAGCTTCGCTCTGAACTGCACCGGATGCTCACCGTTCTCAAAGTCCGCGATGCAGCAATCAATTCGGCGCTGCACAAATTTACCATCACTCCAAGAGGCATCGTCATCGAAGCTGATTTATCGAGCGCCGAGGCGATTTTGGCACAAGCGGCGCGACATGGCGGGGACCCGGTCGCGACGTCAACGGTAGGCATCAGGCGTGTCGGCGAGGAATAGCGTGGCCCTCATCCTCGTGGTCGATGACGAGTACAGTATTGCCGAAGTGCTGGAAGCCGCGTTGGCCGATGCCGGCCACGAGGTGATGACCGCAATGAATGGCCGGCAAGGCTTGGAACGATTGCGGCGGCGGCGTCCGGATCTCATATTGGTCGACTTTATGATGCCGATAATGGACGGCCCGGCTTTGCTCAAATTCATTCGGAATGATCCTGCTTACCGCGATATCCCGGCGGTGCTGATGAGCTCCCTGCCGGAAGGCGTTATCGCCGAAGCCGCAAAGGGCGCGTACACGGCGTTTTTACGCAAGCCTTTCCGGCTCGCGGCCGTCATTACCGTTGTGAACGCCGCGCTCAATGGGAAGCCCCGGAGCTAAACTGGATCAGCCGCTCGACAGTTTTTCCCCGATCGAGGGAATTCCGCCAGGTAGTCAGTCGGCGCCACCGCTGCCAAAGCTTATTTCTCGCACAACTGGCGCGGTCCGCCGCCATAGGGCTGGTAAGTGCAATCCGCGGAATTAAACGACGAGTAGGTTCGGGCGCATGCGTCGACGTTGCATTGCCCCCGGGAAGCGGCATTGCTCGCGACAGTCGGTGCCGGTTCGGATTGGTTTTCGTTCGCGGAATCCTCGCCGATTTTGCACTGTTGCCGCGCTCCACTGCCCCAGGGCTGGTAGGTGCAGTCGGTCGGCCGAAACGAATGGTAAGTGCTCGAGCAGGCTTGGTAATTGCAGGAAGGGTTCGGTTCGCCCGAGGTGCCCTCGCCCGCCTGTTGATCGAGGGTCGCTTGATTGTCGGTCTGCCCAGTATCTGAGGCCGGCGACACCGCAACCCGCATCCCTTGCTGGTCGAGCAGCGGCGTGGCCTCGGTCACAAATCGTTTCCAGATCGAGGCCGGCAAGCTGCCGCCGACGACCCCTTTCATCGGGCTGTCGTCGTCATTCCCGACCCACACCCCGACCACCAGCGGCTGGTTGAAACCGATAAACCAGGCGTCGCGATAATCCTGGCTGGTGCCGGTCTTTCCTGCGGCAAAACCGTCGAGCGCCGCTCCCGTCCCAGTGCCGTGCTGGACCACACCCTGCAGCAGCTCGACAAGCGGCTTTTGATAAGGGTCCAATGTCCGCGACGATGCCAGCGACGGCGCTGTCGTCAACATCCGTGAGGCCCCCTGCGGACCCAACGCGGCTACACCCCACGGCCGCACCGGCATGCGATCTGCACGCACCGACGCAAATGCACTAGTCATATCAACGAGGCTCACGCCGACCGAACCCAATGCCAGGCTCGGCAGATGCGGCAGCGGTTCGGTAATACCGAGATCGCGCGCAGCAGCGATGACGTTGTCCAACCCGACGTCCATCGCAAGCCGCACCGCCGCGGTGTTGACCGATTTTGCAAAGGCTTCGGCGAGCGTGATGCGGCCATAATGCTCATCGTCGAAATTCGCCGGGCTCCAGCCGTGGATGTCGAGTGGCCCGGCGTCTATAGTGTCTTGCGGGGTGTAGCCCTTGCGCAGAGCGGCTAAATAGACGAACAGCTTGAACGCGGAGCCGGGTTGCCGGTTGGCATCGACCGCGCGGTTGAACTGGCTCTTGTCGTAGTTCCGGCCACCGACCATCGCCAGCACCGCGCCATCAGGGCGCATCGCCACCAGCGCTCCCTCGGACACCCCGAGTTGGCGGCCTTGTTTGGCCAAGGCATCATCCAGCGTCTGCTGCGCCAAATTCTGCAAGTCGGGCAGCAAGGTCGTGCGCACGCGGACGCTGCCGGTTTGCGAGCCGGCCAATTGCAGCGCCGATTTTGCCGCCCAGTCGGTGAACCAGGACCTTGCCGGCGCCAGTTGGCGCGAAAGCTTTATCGTCGCCGGTTCGGCCTTGGCGGCATTTGCCGCTTTCACGTCGATCACGTGATCGGCGACCATACCATCGAGAACGGTCGCCGCCCGCGCGTGAGCCGCCTTTAGGTGATGCACCGGGTCGAATTCCGAAGGCGCCTTGATCAGACCCGCCAGCATCGCTGCTTCCGGCAGTGTGAGGTCGGCGGGGCGCTTGTTAAAGTAAAGCTGCGATGCCGCCGCCATTCCGTACGCCCCATCTCCTAAATAGACGCGATTGAGATAACGGTCGAGAATTTGATCCTTGCTAAGATGCACTTCGAGCCAAAGCGCCATCAATGCTTCGCGCAACTTGCGAACATAGGTGCGATCCCTCGTCAGATACTCCATTTTGACGAGCTGCTGGGTGATCGTGCTGCCGCCTTCGACGACTTCTCCCGCGGCGCGGTTCGCGTGCACGGCCCGCAGAATCCCTAACGGATCGACGCCCGGGTGGTCGTAAAACCGTCGGTCCTCGGTGCTCAAAACCGCCTGTATCAGGATCGCGGGAAAATCCTTCAGCGGCTCATCGGCGACGGTGAACGACCCCACCCGGCCGAGCGGGTCGCCATTTGCCGCTTCGAGCAGCAGTGTGGGTTTGTCGGCGACACCCCCCGCGTGGTCGATTGGCAGACCGAGCAACGCCCATAGCAGCGCACAGCAAAGAACGAGCAGGGTGCCGGTGCCGGCGACAGCGATCCCGAAGACCAGCCGGCGCAGGCCGCGCGCGGTGGTGCGCACCCGCCCGGCGCCCGGCGGCCTGGCTACCGTGTTCGTTAGTGTAACTGCGCTCTGGGGTGCCAAAGGACTCTGGGGTGCCAATCGGCGGCCCCACCGCATGCGAGCTGTGACGAACAAGTCCCGCAAATAATTCGCGAATATGGCGAGGTCGCTGCCCAGCGCTTTCAGAAACTCCGAGGCAGCCGCTGCGGTGCGACTCCCCGGCTTTTGCCGCGCGGCATTGATAGGCGTATCCCGAGCTGCGAATTTGGCCTCTCGGTCCGGCGTGTTCTGCATTGCATGCGACCGACCAGTGTCCCGCCTCGAGCGGACCCCTCTGCTCAACGCGTTGCCGTTGAATGTGGTTGCAAATTGGTCAGGTGCCGGGCCCGAGGCTGGTCTCAGAGGCGCCGCCGAGAAACGCGCTTGTCTGGAAGGTCGGGGGGCGAGGTCCCGAATTAAGCTTCGGCGATTGCCTCGAGCGCGGCGCGATCGTGCAGCTCGACCTGATGGGCGTTGGGTATCGCGATGGCTCCTTCGCGCTTGAACGCTGACAGCAACCGGCACACCGTTTCGATTGTCAGCCCGAGGTAGTCCGCAATGTCGTTGCGCGACATCGGGAGGCTGAGATTTCTTGTCGTATCGCGCCGATCGAACATTTCGAGCAGGAAGGCGGCGACACGCTCCGGGGCGGTCATTCGCCCGAGCATCAGCATCCGGCTATGCGCGTTCGTGAGGTCGCGCAGCATCGTGTCGCGCAACAGCCGTGCCAGAGAGGGGTTGCGATCCGCGAGCTGTTCGGTCGCTTTGCGCGGCAGCCGCATGACGATCGCCTCGCTGACCGCCTCGGCGGAGAAGGTGCGAATGCTGGCGCTGTCGAGGCCGAAGCAATCGCCGCTGAAACAGAATTCGGCGATGCAGCGCCGCCCATCGGCGAGCAGCTTGCAAATGCGTACAGCGCCGGAGATCACCTTGTACCAGCAATCAGCGCCGTCGCTCTCGATGTAGATCTCCTGATTGCGCGCGAAGTTCAGGCGCACACCGATCTCCTCCAGGGCCATCATCGCGTCTAGCTGGCCTGACTGCGCCACGGCAAAATTGGCCGGCCCGTGTTCGGCGATCCCGTTGCGATAGCCTGCATTATTCAGCTGCCGGTACATGATGTCCCTCCGTCCCTTTGGATGCGGGGCAACATCGTCCCTAGCAGCGGCGACCGGAATCCGGTTTGTTCCTTAGGGATATTACGTACGTAAAACTACTTACCCGCCGGCACGCGTCCGCGGTGCGCTAACGCAGCGATTGGATATAGGCGGTCAGATCGTCGATTTCAGTCCGAGTCAGCGCCAGGTCGGGCATCGCGCCATGCGGATGCGACAGAAACGCGCGGAGCTGCTCCGCGGTCATACCGCTCTTGGCGATTGTGCGGAAGCTCGGGGGGCCTTGCGGGACTGAGCCCGTCTGGTTCTCGCCGATTACGTGACAGCTGGCACACCAGCGCTGCGCGATCTGACCGCCGGTGCTGGCATCAGCGTATGCAGCGCCCGCACCGCCGGCAGCGAACGCGAGCGATATCAGCGCAATCTTGGCAAAGGCGTAACGCATACCAGGCGCCTTCAAGCTAGCAATTCAGAACAGGGCATTGGGTCGGCGGGGGGTTTAGTGTGGGGCAATCTGCGACCGCGGGGATATCGTCTGCTCTCCGACCGTGATCACGTCGCGGGTCATTATATCCAGAGCTCGCATGTTGCCGCCTCTAAATCCGCAGCGACACTTGGCGCACTGCTGGATTTGTAGCATTGACGCAGATCAACGCTGTCAGCCGAATGAATTCTCTTTTGCTCCGAAAGGACCACGGCATCATTTGATCCAAATCAACAAGGGTGGGGCGCGAACCTTTTAGTGTTTGCGGCGATGTCAGACGAAAAACAGGGAATTATTGCGGGTGCCGATGCCGATCGCCTCGCCTCGCCATTATCGAATGCGCCGATCCGCCTGCCGGCGGTAGTTCATCCGCCGCCAGCCAGACCGCCGCGACGGCGTCGGTGGCGATTTCCGGTTTTGGCTCTCCTGCTGATCGCCACGGCAGGCGCAGGCGGGATTTATTGGTGGTACCACGTCCAGACGGGGTTGCCGCCCGGTGTTGCCTGGAGCAACGGCCGGCTCGAAGCCGACGAGATCGACATCGACACCAAATTCGCCGGACGCATCGCGAAATTGTTCGTCGATGAAGGCGATATGGTCAGCGCTGGTCAAGTCGTCGCGATGATGGACACAAGCGACATCGCTGCTTCGCTCAAGAAATCCCAAGCTTTGGTCGCCGCAGCACAGCACGCGCTCGACGAGGCGAAAGCGAACCTGGAACAGCAGCAAACTCAAGTCACCTTTGCAAAACAGGAGCTCGACCGGACTGCCGCATTAGTGCCGAAAGGCTTCGCCACGGTAGAACAGCTCGACCAGCGACGTCAGCAAGTCGCCAGCGCAACCGCCGCGCAATCTGCCGCGATGCAGCGAGTAGGCACGGCGGAGTTTGCTCTCAATGCCGCGACCCATGATGTCGAGCTGTACCGCGTCAATATTCTCGACAACACCCTCGTCGCAGCGAAAGAAGGGCCGATCGAGTACCGCGTCGCCAATGTTGGGGAAGTGCTGCCGGCAGGCGGTAAGGTCTTTACGATGCTTGACGCTTCTTACGTCTACATGGATATCTACCTACCGACCGTAGACGCTGGCCGGGTGGCGCTCGGCTCGGATGCGCGCATCGTGCTCGACGCCTATCCCAATCACGTGATCCCGGCGAAGGTCGTGTTCGTCGCAAGCCAAGCGCAATTCACGCCCAAAACCGTCGAAACCAAAGATGAACGCGACAAACTGATGTTCCGAGTGCGGGTCCGGATCGACCCCGAGCGGCTCAAGGGCCGTGCCGGGATGGTTCGCAGCGGCCTCCCGGGATTGGCCTATGTGCGCACCGATCGGCACATGCCGTGGCCGCCGCAATTGCAGGCGAGCCCGCCGCCGTGATCGGCCACAACGCGGCAGACGCACCGATCGCACAACTCGACCGGGTCACCCAAACTTACGGCAAAACGACGGCGCTCGATAACGTCAGCCTCGTTGTGCCGGCGGGTCGCCTTGTCGGCTTGATCGGCCCCGATGGAGTCGGCAAATCGACCACATTGGCGCTGATCGCCGGCGCGCGCCGCATTCACTCGGGTGAAGTTCTCGTCCTAGACGGCGACATGGCCGATGCCGGCCATCGTGCCGCGGTTTGCCGGCGCATCGCCTATATGCCGCAAGGTCTCGGCAAGAACCTATATCCTGACCTCAGCAGTCGCGAAAACATCGAGTTTTTCGGCCGCCTGTTCGGGCAATCCACAGCCGAGCGGGAGCGGCGGATCGGCGACCTGCTCGACGCTACCGGACTTGCAACGTTTGCCGAGCGCCCAGCGAAAAAATTATCGGGCGGCATGCGCCAGAAGCTCGGGCTGTGCTGCTCGTTGATCCACGACCCCGATCTATTAATCCTCGACGAGCCGACGACCGGCGTGGATGCGCTGTCGCGCCGTCAATTCTGGGAGTTGATCGAGCGCATGCGGTCCCGCCGCGCCGGCATGAGCGTCGTCGTGGCGACCGCATACATGGAGGAGGCCGAGCGTTTCGACTGGCTTGTCGCGGTCAATGAGGGTCGGGTCGTCGCAGCGGGTTCCCCGGCCGAACTGAAACAAGCTACCGGCGAAACCTCGATCGAGGGGGCGTTTATCGCCTTGCTGCCGGAGCGCCAGCGGGCCGGGCATCACACGCTCGAGATCCCGCCCCGCAACCGAGTTCGACGGCGAGCCTGTCATCACGGCGCGTAACCTGACCTGTCGGTTCGGCAGCTTCACTGCGGTTGACCACGTCAGCTTTACGATCGATCGCGGCGAGATCTTTGGGTTTGTCGGCTCGAACGGCTGCGGCAAGACGACGACGATGAAGATGTTGACTGGGCTGTTGCCGGCCAGCGAAGGCGAGGCCTTGCTGTTCGGGCGCCCGCTCGATGCCCACGATCTCGGCGTGCGCAACCGCGTCGGCTACATGTCGCAGTCGTTCTCGCTTTATGGCGAGCTGACGGTTCGTCAGAACCTCGATCTTCACGCCCGGCTATTTCATCTGCCGTCGCGAAAGGCTCGAGCGCGCATCGCCGAGTTGATCGACCGCTTTGGCCTCGCCGAACATGTCGACCAGTATGCCGAGGCTTTGCCGCTCGGCATCCGCCAGCGGCTGTCGCTAGCGGTCGCGATCGTTCACGAGCCCGAGATGCTGATCCTCGACGAGCCGACCTCGGGCGTCGACCCGCTGGCGCGGGACCGGTTCTGGGAATTGCTGATCGAACTGTCGCGCAACCAGAATGTGACGATCTTTGTCTCGACCCATTTCATGAACGAGGCAGCGCGCTGCGACCGGGTTTCACTGATGGATTCGGGCCGCGTGCTAGCGACCGATACGCCGCAAGGGCTCGTTGCCGCGCGTGGTGCTGCGACGCTCGAGGATGCGTTTATCAGCTATCTCGAAGCGGCGGCGAGTGCGCGCGTTCCCGGTGCCGAGGCGCGAGGTTCCGCTGCGACGCATCCGCTTCCGCAAGCGGACGCGTTACAAAGGCCAGCAGGGAGGGAGCCCTGGTTCAGCTGGCGCCGCCTCTTCGCGTGCACGATCCGCGAGACATTGGAGTTGCTGCGCGACCCGGTCCGGATCGGGTTTGCAATCTTCGGGACGACGTTTTTGATGCTGGTATTCGGCTTTGGCATCTCGACCGATGTCAACTCGCTGACTTTCGCCGTCCTCGACCACGACCATAGCCACGAAAGTCGCGCCTATCTCGAAGAGTTGCGGGGCTCGTCATATTTTGTCGAGAGGCCGCCGCTCGCGGCTTACGAAGATCTCGAGAAACAACTCGCCGACGGAGAGATCGATGCCGCGATCGAGATCCCGCCCGGGTTTGGCCGCGACATCGCCCGAGGTCGCCCGGTATGGGTTGCCGCCTGGGTCGACGGGGCGCGGCCGTTTATTGCCCAGACGATCCGCGGGTATGTGCAGGCGATGCACCAGCTCTATTTGTCCGACCCGATCGTGACGACGACCCGGCCGGCCCCGCCACCTCTGGCAAACATCGAGGTCAGATTCAAATACAACCAGGATTTCGACAGCGTCTACGCGATGGTGCCGGCGCAATTGGCGCTGGAGCTGGCGTTGTTCCCGGCAATCCTGATGGCCTTAGCCGTCGTGCGCGAAAAGGAGCTCGGCTCGATTACCAACCTCTATGTGACTCCGGTAACGCGGCTCGAATTTCTGCTGGGTAAACAGGTGCCGTATATCGGGTTAGCGATGGTCAATTTCGGGCTAATGTTCACATTAGCGCTTGTCGTCTTTCGGGTACCAATCAAAGGCAGCTTCGCGACACTGCTCGTCGGCACGTTGATCTACGTCACTGTGACGACCGCCTACGGCATGATGATCTCGGCCTTCACCCGCACCCAGATCGCGGCGCTGTTCGGCACCGCGATCCTGACGGTTCTGCCAGCGACAATGTTCGCTGGCATGATGGTTCCGGTGTCATCGCTGACCGGCATGGCGCGGATCATGGGCCGCCTGTTTCCAATGAGCTATTATTTGCCGATCAGCGTTGGCACCTTCACCAAGGGGCTAGGTTTCACTGACCTTACATCGAATCTGACCGCTTTGGCGGTCTTCGTTCCGGTCCTGACATTGTTCAACATCCTGCTACTGAGCAAGCAGGAGCGTTAGGCCGAGATGCGGACCCTCGCGAACATCTTCTGGCTTGGCACCAAGGAATTGCGCGCGTTCATGCGCGATTACGTGCTGCTCGGCCTCGTCATCTACGCATTTTCGCTCGCTATCATAGCGCAGGCGCAGAGCAGCTCGCAGGAGGTCCACAACGCGTCGATCGCGATTGTCGACGAGGATCACTCGGAATTATCGCGACGGATCGCCGGCGCATTTCTGCCGCCCTATTTCCAGAAACCGCAGTCGATCGCCGAAAGCGACATCATGCCGGCGATGAACAGCGGACGCTTTACCTTCGTCCTCGATATTCCGCCAAATTTCGAGCGTTATGTGCGGGGTGGGCGGCAACCGGCGATCCAGCTCGATATCGATGCGACAGCGATGGTGCAGGCTGGGCTCGGCGCGGATTACGCGCAGCAGATCATCATGACCGAGATTGACAATTTCCTGTCGCACGCCGAGGGCGGCCCGGTAACGCCAGTCAACCTCGTCGTCCGTATCGCGTTCAACCCGAATGTCGAGACCTCGTGGTTCACCAGCATCATGGGCATCATCAACAATGTGACGATGCTGGCGATCATCCTTGCCGGTGCAGCGATCGTGCGCGAGCGCGAGCACGGGACGATGGACCATCTGTTAGTCATGCCGCTGACCCCGTTCGAAATAGCGATGTCAAAGATTTGGGCGAACGGGCTCGTCATCGTTATCGCGGTGGGACTGTCGCTATACTTCGTGGTACGCGGCGTGCTCCACATTCCGATCGCCGGGTCGGTGCCCCTATTTTTGTGCGGTGTCGCGATCTACCTGTTTTTTGCCACGGCGGTTGGGATTTTGCTCGGCACCATTGCGCGTTCGATGCCGCAGTTGGGACTGCTTTTCATGCTAGTGTTCCTGCCGATGAACATGCTGTCCGGCAGCAATACCCCGCTCGAAAGCATGCCGTCCTGGCTCGCGACTCTGATGCAAGCCTCGCCTTCAACACATTTCGTTTCGTTCGCGCAGGCGATTTTGTATCGCGGCGCGGGTTTTCCTGTGGTCTGGCGCGAGTTTTTGCTGACCGGCGCGATCGGTGGCCTCGTGTTGGCGCTGGCGCTTCTCCGCTTCCGCAAGGTGGCGGCGGCCGCCGTGACCTAAATCGGGAATCCGGAGCTCGGCATAGTCGGAGGTTTGTAAATTAGCTTCACGCTCGCGCGGCTTCCGGCGCCCGCTATGCCGCTCTTCCCGATGCGGTGCGCACAAATGCAAGAAGTTCGTCGATTCCCGGGGGTTTTTCGACAACTGCGAGGGCGCCCCCGGCCAGGGCGCGGTTGCGGGTGATATCGTCCAGCCGGGCGGTGACGATGATGGTCGGCACCCGGTTGCCACGGCGGCGCAGCTCTTCGAGGACATCTAGGCCGCTCATCCCCGGCATATGGACGTCGAGGATCAGGCAGTCGCCATCAGCCGATCGGAAGTCATCGAGAAATGGGCGGCCCGCGGCAAACTCGCGCGCGTCAAATCCCTCGGCTTCAAGCAGCAGCCGCAGCGAATCGCGCGTCGCCTCATCGTCATCAACGATATAGATCACATCGTTTGCCATTTTGTTCGATGCAAGCCTCGCAAAACCGGGACTGCCAAGCCTTGATCTGAATCAAGAGGGTGGCTAGCCTTAAAAAGAAACATCGGTGCTGGCGCAATTGTGCGGAAGCGCACTATTGATAGGCGCGCGCTTCCCCATTGAGGCCACGTTCGAGCCGATAGCTTCATGAGCGAAATCGATTTGTCGGGCAGGCCGACGACGGGCCTTTTGGCCGCAATCGTCGAATCCTCCGAAGACGCGATCATCAGCGAGACCCTCGAGGGCGTCGTCACCAGCTGGAACGCAGCCGCGGAACGGATCTTTGGCTACACCGCCGCGGAGATGATCGGGCAGCCGATTACGATCCTGGCAACCCCCGGAAGTTCGGGTGAAATCGAGTACATTCTTGACGCGATCGGCCGCGGTGAACGCCTTGAGCACTATGAGACCGAGCGGCGGCGAAAAGACGGCCAAGTCATTCATGTGTCGCTGACGGTCTCGCCAATCCGCGACGGAGCCGGGGAGATCATCGGCGCTTCGAAGATTTCACGCGACATCACGGAAGCGAAACGCGCCGATGCCGCGCTGATTGAAAACACGGCATTGCTGCGCTCGATCCTCGACACGGTCCCGGATGGGATGGTGGTGATCGACGAGCAAGGCCTGGTCCAATCGATCAGCACGACCGCCGAACGTATGTTCGGCTACAACTCTGCGGAGGTTTACGGCCACAATGTCAGCGTGCTGATGCCGTCGCCTTATCGCGAAAACCACGACGGCTATATCAGCCGCTATCTGACCACCGGCGAGCGGCGGATCATTGGTCTCGGCCGGGTCGTCACGGGCCAGCGGAAGGACGGCTCGGTGTTCCCGCTGGAGCTTTCGGTCGGCGAGGTAAAATCGAGCGGACGCCGCCTGTTTACCGGCTTTGTCCGCGATTTGACTGAGCGTCAACAAGCCCAGCACCGGCTGCAGGAATTGCAAACGGAGCTGACGCACGTCTCGCGTCTGACCGAGATGGGCCAGATGGCCTCGGCTCTGGCGCACGAGGTCAATCAGCCGCTGACCGCGGCGACAAACTATCTCGAAGTCGTCCGGCGGCTTCTGGCGCGGGGTGAAACAGATGCGGCCGAGCGCGCCGGGGGTATCCTCGAAAATGCTGCAGCCCAAGTGGTACGCGCGACGCAGATCATCCGGCGATTGCGCGATTTCGTCAGAAAAGGCGAGAGCGAGCGGCGCGTCGAGCCGGTCGGCAAGATGATTGAGGAGGCCGCAGCGCTGGCCCTGATCGGGGTGAGGGACAGCGGGGTCAAGGTTCGATTGAACATCGCTCCGCATCTGGCCGATGCGTCGGTCGACAAAATCCAGGTTCAGCAAGTCATCGTCAATCTGGTCAGGAACGCGGTCGAAGCGATGGTGCAATGCGAGCGGCGGGAGCTGACGGTCAGCGCCGCCCCTGGTGGTGACGGCGCCATCGAGGTCGCAGTCGTCGATACGGGCCCGGGAATCGCGCCGGAGATCGCCGAGCGGCTGTTCCAGCCGTTTGTCACGACCAAGCCCCAGGGCATGGGGGTCGGGCTGTCGATTTGCCGCTCGATCGTCGAGGCGCATGGCGGCGAACTCCGTGCCGAACCCAATCCGGGCGGCGGCACGATCTTTCGATTTTCGCTCCCGCCGGTCGGCTGACGCGGGCCTGATAGAGCGGCTGCCCCCGCCGATGCTCCACCGCAAGGTCTTAGGTGCGGACCGCTTCCGTTGGGGGGAGGTGGTGTTTGCCGAGCGGAACCACGGTGCTCGCCTGCGGGCCCCTGGGGCTCTCGCCCTCCTGGACGACAAAGCGGACCTCGTCGCCGACCGCGAGCTTATCGAAGCCGCCATTGGCGACGCTGTTGCGGTGGAAATAGACCTCGCTGCCGTCAGGCGTCGTGATGAAGCCGTAATCATGCTCGGCAATCAGCCGTGCAATCCGACCGTGGTCGGGAACCGCATGCAGCTTCACGTCGCCACGCCGCTCGCGGGCATAGTCTTCGAGGAGTCGACGGGCGGCATCGAACGAATCCCGCACCGCGACATGAGGGTCTTGATGCGAGTGATGGGCTGCCGGGTCGCGCCCGACCACGATCTCGCGGCCGGGGACGGTCAAGTCGACGCGGACATGAAACAGATTGCCCTGGTGATGGCGCGCGTTCTGGAGTTCGACAGCGACGCGACAGGATACGATGCGGTCGAAGAGGCGATCGAGCTCCTCGGCCCGCTCGCGGATACGCGCCGCAAGCGCCTCTGAACTCTCCATATGACGAAACGTGATCTGCAGCGGGACTTGCATTCCTTCTCCTTTCGAGCGCTGTCGGGCATCCCTGCTGTAAACACCGGGGAGCACCCGGAAGCCAAAGATTTGCGGCTTTTCCGCAGGCCAGGTGCTACCCACGTTTTTCGGCGCATCATCGAGTGAGAAATCCCAGGCCGCCCGTCCCAGCATTGATCCAGATCATCTCCCAATGCGAGCTTGCCGACGGATAATCGCGCGAGGGTATTTGTCACCGGAGTTCGATAAATGGCTCGATTGATGGATTGACACACGACACGCCCGATCGCGCGACGGATGCGCCGCAAGAAACCAAGGCGAGGACGGATAAACCCATGAACGCAAAAGACGTGATGACGACCGAGGTGGTTTCGGTCAGCCCCGACACTCCCACCGGCAAAATCGCTCGGCTCCTGCTTGAAAAAGGCATCAGCGCAGTTCCGGTGGTCGATGCGGACGGGGCACCGATCGGCATGGTCAGCGAGGGCGACTTGATCGGCCGCAACGATCGCGATCGCGAAGCGCGACGCGACTGGTGGCTGGCGATGCTGGCGGAGGGCGAAGATCTGAACCCGGATTTCCTCGGCCAACTGCGCGCACAGGAACGTACTGCACGCGACGTGATGGTGACGCCGATCGTTTCGGTGGACGAAGAACGCGAAATCCGTGAGGTCGCGCGCCTGCTGGCGGCGCATCGCATCAAGCGCGTGCCTGTCGTGCGCGACGGCCGCATCGTCGGGATCGTCAGCCGGGCCGATCTTTTACGGGCATTTGCGGAGTCCCAGCCGGCATCGGTGACCGCGCCGACCGCATCGCCCGGATCGGGTTTCTTTTCCTGGGTCGATCGGGCGTACCATAGCCATCGGCACGGAACAGGCGGCGATCAATCGCCTGCCACCGCAGCCGCGCCCGTCAAGGAAGATCGAACGCCCGCCGCCGGGTTTCGCGCCTTGGTGCAGGATCATCAGCGCAGCGAGGCGCAGCACCAGGAAGAAGCACGACGCGCCGCCGCCCAGCAGCGCCAGCAAACGGTCAAAGAGCTGATCGATCACCACATCGGCGACGAGAGCTGGCGCGCGATGCTGCATAATGCCCGACAGGCGGCCGAGCGCGGTCAAACCGAGTTCATGCTGTTGCGTTTCCCGGCGCAGCTATGCAGCGACAGGGGGCGCGCGATCAACGCGATAGAATCGAATTGGTCCGCCACCTTGCGGGGCGAGGCGGCCGAGCTTTACTTGCGCTGGGAACACGAGCTCAGACCAAACGGTTTCCGCTTCGCCGCTCGTGTCCTCGATTATCCCGGCGGGATACCCGGCGACGTCGGCTTATTCCTGCTCTGGGGCGAGTGAGGTTCTCAGATTGGGGGCGTCACTCACGCCGCAATGGCGTTATTAACGATGGCTTGGGCCTCGTTAACGATCCGGTCGAGGTGGGCCTCGTCCTTGAAACTCTCGGCGTAGATCTTGTAGACCGCTTCGGTGCCGGACGGCCGCGCCGCGAACCATCCATTGGCGGCGACCACCTTGAGGCCGCCGATCGCGGCGTTGTTTCCCGGAGCATGACTGAGCTTGGCTGAAATCGGCTCGCCGGCGAGGCTCGCTTCCTTGACCGCCGACGGCGCCAGTTTGGCGAGCCTGGCCTTTTGCTCGGGCGTCGCGGCGGCGTCGATGCGCGTGTAATACGCGGTCCCGAATTCGGCTTCGAGCGCGCGGTAATGCTCGCCGGGGTCCTTGCCGGTGCGGGCGGTGATCTCCGCCGCCAACAGATTCATGACCGGGCCGTCCTTATCGGTCGTCCAGACGGTCCCGTCCTGTCGCAAAAAGCTGGCGCCGGCGCTTTCCTCGCCGCCAAAACAATACGAGCCGTCGAACAGGCCAGGCATGAACCATTTGAACCCGACCGGCACTTCGGCGAGCGTTCGCCCGGCCTTGCTGACGACGTGGTCGATCATGCTGCTGCTGACACCAATGTCTTGCCGATCGCGGCGCTCGCCGGCCAATCCGGCCGATGGCTCAACAGATACCCGATCGCCACCGCGAGATAATGGTTCGGGTTCAATCAGCCCGGCCGATGGGCGTGACAATGCCGTGGCGATCCGAATCCGGATCGTTGGCAAACGCGACCCGGTATTGATCCTTGAGCCCGACCAGCCGGGCCATTGCGTAGGGGCTCGAGCAATCCATTCGGATCTTGCCGTCATGATCGACGGTCATGAACGAAAAGGTCGGGTCGACCCGTCGGATTGACGACATCGATGTCGAGCCCGTAGACGGTATTGATCGGCTCCCAATAATGCACCGCGGCGCCGCCCAGTGGATCGACCGCGAGCTTGAAGCCAGCACCGCGAATAGCCTCCATATCGACAATGTTGCGCAGATCGTCGACATAAGGGTGGATCAGATCCTGCGGGTGCGTGGTGTTCGCCCGCAATGCCGCGGCGGGCGCCATCCGTTTCACCTGCGCATTGCGGCTGCGCAATAATTCATTGGCGCGGTTCTCGATCCATTGAGTCACATCGGTGTCGGCCGGCCCGCCATTGGTCGGATTGTATTTAAAGCCGCCATCCTCGGGCGGGTTGTGCGACGGGGTAACCACAATGCCGTCGGCGAGGTGGGCGGCGCGGCCGCGATTGTAAACGAGGATCGCGCGCGAGATGACCGGGGTCGGCGTCACCTCATCATTCTGCTGAATGATCGTCTCGACCCCATTGGCGGCCAAAACCTCAAGCGCAGTGCGCTCGGCCGGACGGGACAGCGCGTGAGTATCCTTGCCCATATAGATCGGACCATCGGTGCCCTGGGCATCGCGGTAGTCGCAAATCGCCTGAGTGATGGCGAGAATGTGGGCTTCGGTGAACGAGCCGTGGAATGGCGAGCCGCGATGCCCGCTGGTGCCAAAACTGACCCGCTGCTGCGGGTCGTCGGGGTCGGGACGGCGTTCGTAGTATTCGCGTTCGAGCCGGCCGAGATCGACCAGCAGCTCCCTGGGGCCGGCTTCCCGGCCAGTGGCGAAATTGTCATCGGCGGTCTTCTCCTCACGGCACCGGGCACGAGTGCGCGTTCCAGATCTCGGTAGCGTATTGTGCAATCGTGCGATCGCTCGAAAATTTGCCCGACCCGGCGACGTTGAGGATCGCCTTGCGCGCCCATTCATGGCTGTCCGCATACAACGCGGTCAGCCGGTGATCGGCCTCCAGATAGGATTGGAGGTCGGCAAGGTGCATGTAGTGATCGCCGCTTTCCAGCAAGGCTGCGTGCAGCGGGGCGAAAATCCCCGGCTCGTAGCGACTGAATTCGTCGTTCGCAATCATGTCCAGCGCCAGGCGGATTTCAGAGTCGTCATCGTAATGCCAACGCGGGTTGTATCAGCCACGGCTGCTCTCGACCTGGTCCGCAGTCAGACCGAACAGAAAAAAATTATCCTCGCCGGCCTCTTCGGCCATCTCGATCGTTGCCCCGTCGCGGGTTCCGATCGTCAACGCCCCGTTCATCATGAACTTCATATTGCTGGTGCCGCTCGCCTCGTAACCGGCGGTCGAGATCTGGTTCGATACGTCGGCCGCCGGGATCAGCCGCTCGGCCAATGAGACGCAATATTCGGGCAGAAACACTACCTTAAGCCGGCCCTGTGTCACCGGATCGCCTTCGATCGTGCCCGCCAGGTTGTTGAGGAACTTGATGATCAGCTTGGCCAGGTGATAAGCCGGCGCCGCCTTGCCGGCAAAGAAAAAGGTGCGCGGCATCATGTCGAGGTGTGGGTTCGCCTTTAGCCGATTGTACAGAACGATGATGCGCAGCGCATTCAACAGCTGCCGCTTGTATTCGTGGATGCGTTTGACTTGGCAATCGAAAATCGTTTCCGGGTCGACCGTGATGGCGCAGCTTGTTTTGATCCAGTCGACAAAGCGCAATTTCGCCTCGCGCTTGGCGTCGAGAAAGCTTTCGCGGAAGGCCATAGTCGTCGGCCAGGGGATGAAGTCTCTTCAATTCGGCGAGATCCGTCACCCACCCCTCACCGATCGCGTCCGTGATCGTGCGCGAAAGCCCGGGATTGGCCAACAACAGCCAGCGCCGTGGAGTGATACCGTTGGTTTTGTTGTTGAACCGCTCGGGATACATCTCGGCGAGATCTTTGACCGTCAACTTGCGCAACAACGCCGAGTGGATCGCCGCCACGCCATTGGTGCTGTGCGAGCCGACAATCGCCATGTTGGCCATGCGCACTTTGCGCTCGGGACCCTCCTCGATGAGGCTCATGCGAGCGATCGCGCCCCTCGTCCCCCGGCCAGCGGGTCACGAACATTATCGAGAAAACGGCGATTGATCTCGAAAATGATTTCCAACTGCCGCGGCAACAATTGTTCGAAATAGGTTACCGGCCACTTTTCGAGCGCTTCCGGCAATAAGGTATGATTAGTGTAGGCCAACGTCTGTCTGGGTGATGTCCCAGGCTTCGTCCCAGCCGAGATGCGCGTCATCGAGCAGAATTCGCATCAGTTCCGGGACCGCCAGGGTCGGGTGCGTATCGTTCAGCTGAATCGCGACCTTGTCGGCGAAGCAGGCTGCCAATCCCCGTTGCGGCGATGAAAGCGGCGCACGAGATCGGCAAGCGAACAGGCGACCAAAAAATATTCCTGGACAAAGCGCAATGCCTGCCCGACCTCGGTGCTGTCGTCGGGATAGAGCACCCGCGTCAAGGTGCTCGCCGCCAGGCTGCCGACCAAGCGCGCCGACAAAATCGCCGCTGCTGAATTCCTGAAAATCGAAATAATCATGTGACGCCGCCGACCATAACCTCATTGTGTTAATGGTTTTGCCGCCATAGCCGACCACCGGCCGATCGAACGGGACGCCGATCAAGGTCGAGGGACGGCCGGGGACGATCTCCAACGTTCCGCGATGCATCATGAACGAGGAACCGAGCTTGATTTCCACCGCCTCCCCCGGGCGGGCGACTTCCCATGGATCGTTGCGGCGTAGCCAATTGTCCGGGTTTTCGCGCTGCCACCCATCTTCGATCGATTGCCTAAACATGCCGTATTCGTAGCGCAGGCCGTAGCCCATCGCCGGCAATTGCATCGTCGCCATCGAGTTGAGAAAGCACGCGGCGAGGCGCCCGAGGCCGCCATTGCCGAGCCCGGCATCGGGCTCTTCCTCCAACAGGCCGAACCAGTCGAGGTCCCGTTGCTGGGCCGCCTGATCGACAAACGGATCCAGCAGCATGTTGGTGACGTTGTTGGACAGCGAGCGCCCGATCAAAAACTCCATCGAGAGATAGTAAACGCGTTTGGGATTGAGGCGATTGTAGGTGCGTTCGGTCCTGACCCAGCGTTGCGACATCACGTCCCGGACCGACCGGGCCACCGCCTCGAAGCGTTCGCGTGCCCCGGCGGCGAGCGGATCGACGACATCGTCAAACAACAGATGCCGCTCGTAGAGAGCGTCGTTATGCCCGGAAAACCGGATCGGACCGCATCCGTACTGCTCCAGCAGATCGTGCTCCATCTCGGCCGACGGCGATGCCGGACGCGGTACCGTCAAGGCCTCATTATCCTGGCTCATCATGTCCCCCTGCTATGCCGCCGTCCCGATCGCTCGCGCGTTACCTTTAACCCTGCCACGTGACCGATAGGTTACAGGCTAATTTATACCGATCAGCGCTTGCGGTAATTCCGCCGCTTTATTCTTGGGCAGAAAAGCTCCGCATTCGACGGATGGCTTTGATCTAGATCATACGAAAAGCTTATTCGAGGCTCCCCGATGCAGCCGAGAGACAGAAAGAGAGGGAGGGCCGAAATGAAGCGGTGTCGGATTTGTTCGCTGGGTGCTGTTGACCTTCGCTTTTGGAAGTGGGAGCGCCCCAATCGCGGTCCGCCGCTGCAGCGGGGTCCATGATCATGCGCAAGATGGCGGACCTCGTCCGGCATCAGGACGCGCTGGTATTGCCGCCGAGCGCTACGGTGCGCGACGCCTGCCGCCACATGCGCGAGCGGCACGTCGGTGCGGTGCTGGTCGCAGAAGACGGTAATCGTCTTGTCGGGATCTTTACCGGACGAGATGCGGTCCACCGCGTGCTGGCCGAGGGCAAGAGCGCCGCCGGAACCAAGCTCGCCCAGGTCATGACGCCGACACCGGTGGCGATACCACCGCATGCGACGGCCATCGAGGCGTTGCGGCTGATGGAGGACGGGCGTTATCGCCACGTCCCGGTGGTCGATGATGGCAAGGTCGTCGGCATCGTGTCGCGCTTCGACTTCAGCGGCATCGAAATTGACCGTCTCGACGAAGAAACCGGACTGTGGGAACGGATTTGACCGTTCGCGCACGATGGTGGGTGTTCACGCTAGGCGCAGGGTTGTGAGAACACTAATGGAGCGGGTTAGCCGCGCGATCAAGCTGCCTACCACCCAGACGCTCACCGAACCCACAAATACAAAGGGATTGGGTTAGGGGAGATCGAAGGGGGTTTGGTCGTTGGGCATTCCGGCGCTGGTGAAGAAATCGGGGCCGAGTTCGTTGGCGGTCGGCTCGCCGCGGCAGGGCAGGTTGGTCAGCATCCGGCCGTTTTTCTCGACCGCGAGGCCGGCCCTTTGATGCCAGCCCTCGCCAATTGCAGAATAGACGATGTAGCGGTAAGGCGGCCGATGGAAGGCGACCCAGGCGCCGCCGCCTCCGGCGAACACCCAGCGTCCCGCCTTGACCACGTCATGGGAAGCGCCGGGCGGCGGGTAGGAGATTTCCGGCCGCCCAGGCGGCCCAAAACGGTAAGTGACCGCGCCCGTATGGGGGCCAAGGTTGCCCGAGGCGCAGACCGACACGATTTTGTTGCCGGTGGCGCAGGAAAAAATGACCCGCTCATTGGCGGTGCACTGGGTTGGTGTTGCCGCCGGCGCTTGGCCGGCGGCAAACAATAACAGACCAGCGAGACCGGCGATTTTCATGTTTCCGGCAGAATACGCTCGCCAATCTGGTACGCGTCGGTGAAGTCGGCCAAGCCATGACTACCGCCGTTCACCAATTTGCGCGCCTCGGCAAGATCCTCGCTGTCGAGCGCGTCGCGGATTTTCTGTTCCTTATCTTTAAGGAACAGCGCCAGCAATTGCGATGCGGTTGTCGGGGCGTTGGCCTTTTCCGGGTCGTCCACCAGCTCGGTGCTGATGTTCAACTCGGCGCTGAACATCGTGTAATTGGTGCGGCCGGTCAGCTGGACAAAGCCACGGCCCTTGAAATTGGCGCCGTCGGGCGCGCCGCGGTTGCCGAGATCTCGCCTGTTGTCATAAAGATCAAAGGGGTGGCCACTCGGGGAGGTATTAAATCGCGACTGCCCCTCGCTGATCGGCACAAAGCCCGCAGTTTCCGCGCGGATCGTGCCCAGCGCCATCAAAATCATCGGTTTATCGCCGAGGTTGGCGTTATGCATCGCCTGCAGAACAAAGGGCAGGTTCGTCTTGACGTTGCCGAGCGGGGTTTGCGGGAACATCCGCGACACTTGGGTTACAGTTACCTTGCCGCTAATGTCGGCGAGCGGTACGGGCGGAGCCGCCGCAGGCATGCCGAGTTTGTCGCGGGTCAGCGGTCCCACCACGCCATCGGGATTGAGGCCTTCACTCTTTTGAAAGGCGATCACCGCCGCCTGTGTGCCGGGACCAAAATCACCATCGGGGGTCCCGGGGTTGAAGCCATGCGTTTGCAGCGCTTGTTGCAAGGCAACGACATCGGCTCCCTTTGAGTTGAGTTTGAGTAAAGCCATGACAAAGTCCTCCGTTTTTGTCTGATCTCAGAATCCGATAACCATATCTGGCGAGTGCCTTGTTGTCCGCTGCTTACCCGGTGGACGGCCGAGGTGCGGGTGCGCGAGAGCGAAATGTCGATGTTGCGCGCCTTCCACCCTGAGAATGGCTTGGAGATCGGCCGCGCGGTGTGAGGGCGCTCACACATCGGCAAATTTGTCAAAATCGATTGATGGCGTCGTCTCGCGTGATCGCGGATGTACCGGGGCGTTTATCGTCCGGGCCAGATTGCGGCGCTCTTGCCGGCGCGGCGGCCAAAGACGGCGCCGGACATCAGGCCGGTGCCGCTCGCGTAATTGTGGTAAAAGAGGCCGCCGACGATTTCGCCCGCGGCAAAGAGGCCTGATATCGGCTGGCCGGTGGTGTCTTCGACTTGCGCCTCGTTGGAGATTTTGAGGCCGCCGAAGGTAAATGTGATGCCGGTCGTCACCGCATAGGCTTCGTAAGGCGGGGTATCGAGGTGCTGGGCCCAATTGGTCTTGTCGATCGCCAGACCGGTGGTCGCGAGCCCGTCGCGAATATTGGGGTTGAACGGCACTTCGGGTCGCGGCGCGGTGTTGAAGGCGCGCACGGTTTCGAGAAAGCGGGCCGGGTCGACGCCTTCGAGCCGCGGCGCCAGCGCCTCGAAACTGTCCGCTTTTTCCTTGGTGATGCGCGGGATGCGGTATTCCTCGCGCAGCAGATGCACGACTTTTTGGTCAAAGATCTGCCACGCAAACATGCCCGGCTGGTTCAGGATCTCGCCGCCGTATTTGGCGTAGGTGTAGCTGTGGAAATCGAGGCCTTCGTCGAGAAAACGCTCACCACGGGCGTTGACGACGATGCCAAACGGGTAATTGTGCTTTTGAAAGCGGTCGCCGACATCGAGATCGCCAAATGCAGGCGCGTTCAGATCCCAGGCGACCGAATGCGCACCCGACCAATGGCCGTGGACCGCGGCGCCAAGGTCGAGCGCCATCTTCAGCCCTTGGCCGGTGTTGAAACGCGAGCCGCGGACTTTTGCGAGGTCCCAATTGGGTCCGAGATAACGCGCCCGCATTTCGGCATTGGCCTCGAAGCCGCCTGACGCCAGCACCACCGCCTTTGCCCGGAGATCGCGGAGCTTCCGGTTATGGCGCACGCGCACCCCCTCGACGCCGTTGTCGCCGGCTAACAGAGCAATCGCCGGCGTGTCATAGAGGATTGTGATGCCGTCGCGGGCGGCCCGGGCGTGCAGCGCCTTTACCAACTCCTTACCGCCGCCCCAGATGTGGCATGCGAGCCCACCCCAAAACTTGAACTTGCCGTCGACGCGGAACGCCTGGCGGCCAAGCCCCAACTGAAAGCGCACACCCTTTTTGGCGCATCCACAACCCGGCCCCAAAGCTATTGCGGATCAGGATTTCGGTTAGATCGGGATCGCAGCGATATTGGGTCAGCCGCCCCATATCGTCGAAATACTGCTCCTCGGTGTAACTGCCGAAATCGACATCGCGCAATTCGGTCTCGTTCATGTCGGGGATCAGCCGCGCTAGGTCCTCGCCGCCGTGATAAACGATTCGGAAGGCGCCGCCGGTAAAGGCTGAATTACCGCCGCGCTGGTCCTCCGGGGCGATCTCGAGCATCAACACCGACGCGCCATTTTCGCGCGCCGACAGCGCGGCGCAGGTGGCGGCATTCCCAGCCCCGACGACGACGACATCCTGCTCGAACTCGGCCATCGCCTAGCCCCTCGGATCTGTGTGTGCTCGGGCGAGCCTTGCACTGGGACTGACGGGCGTCAACCGCAGCAACGCCCAGCTGGGCAACGGCGATGGCAACACGAGACGATTGCGGCCGGGGCCCTAGGTTGTCGCGCTCGCTAACGAATTCTTAAATCGCCCAACCCCTATTTGTTTCGGGTTCACCAAGCCGAGCGAGCCTCCGATCACAATTTTTGGGCAACCCGATGAACTGCGGAGTGCAGAGCGCGGCGTCGGATCTTTTTTCGGTCGGCCAGGCTGACGCACATTAGGCCGATCCACGCGGTCCACAAGCGCAGGCGGCCTGCAACTCGTCAGCGGTCAAGCCGGCGCGACCTTTTTTGCGCCCTTTCTGAGGTGGCAACCGGTCCCATCCGAAGGACGGAATTATGACGGACAAGTGATAAATCGAGTCTCTAAAGTTTGGTGGACACTAAACAATAAAAATATGCACGTCCTCTAAATATAACGTTCAGGAAAGGGTGCTATGTCAGGGGAGATACGAACCTTCGATCGGACCTCGGTCTTCCCCGAGTTATTGAATAAGTCGTATCTGACTAATTGCGACTTCGCGTAGTCAGCCCGCTTTGTCCGATCAAAAAGTCGCGCGCCAGCTCGGTTGCGATTCGGCAGGAGTAGATTCCGGCGGATCGTCGGGCGCGGGTCGACGCCAAGCGACCATCGCCCTGATGATTGCGACCGCGATGCAGGCTTTCGACGCGACCATCGCAAACGTCGCCTTGCCGCAACTCGAGCGCGGTTTCGGGCACGGGATCGCTCTCGGCTCTTGGGTCATGACAAGTTTTCTTTGCGCGTCGGCGGTGACCGCGATCCTGACCGGCTGGCTGCGTCGCCGCTGGGGAGCGCGCCGGGTGTTCACCGGGGCCGTCGCTCTGTTTGCCGGCGCCTCCGTGCTGTGCGCCGCGGCAAACACCTTTGAGGCATTGATCGTCTTTCGGCTGATCCAGGGCGCCGCCGCCGGGATCATCCAACCGATGTCGCAAGCGATTATCCTCGACCTCTATCCCAAGCAGGAACATGGGCGGATGCTGGCGATTTGGGGGGCAACGATCATGGCTGGCCCGATGCTGGGCCCATTGCTCGGGGGGGTGATTACCGATATCGCGTCGTGGCGGTGGATTTTTGCGTTGAATGTACCGCTCGGGGCGATCGCCCTGATGGGATTGGGAGCCGTACCGTCGGGCACCGAGCCGCTCAGCGGCGATCGTGTCGACCGCTGGGGCATCGTGATGCTAGTGATTGCCACCGGATCGCTGCAGTTCGCTCTGCAGCGCAGCATTGGCCAGATCTGGCCGCCCGCACCCGAAACTCTCGTCGCGGTGGCGGCGGTGGTGTGCGCCGGAGCGTTGATTACAAGCCGAGCCTGGCAAAGGCGTTTCGCGCTGTTTCGATTTGAGGTGTTTCGAGACAGCAATTTTGCGATTGCCGCGTTCTACAACTTTCTTGTCGGGGCTATTCTATTCACGACCATCGTCTTTATCCCGGCCCTCGCAGAGGGTCCATTTGGTTGGAGCGCCACAGACGCCGGCTTGGCTATCTCGCCGCGCGGGGTCGGGACTATGGCAATGATGCTCGCCATCCGCTATGTGATCGACCGCGTGGATCATCGCGCGCTGCTGACGATGGGCTTGGTCATAACCGCCGCCGCCCTCGCACTGATGGCCCAGGTGCCGTTGCACGGAGGCGGAGTTTGGCTTGGGGCGACGAGCGCCGCGCAGGGAATCGGCATCGGCCTGTTGTTCACGCCACTTAGCACGATCGCCTTTTCCACACTCGACGAGCAGTTGCGGACCGATGGAGCTGGTCTTTACAACCTCGCCCGCCAGCTCGGTTGCGCCACTGGCGTCGCCGCGATGACGGTGGTGCTACAGGCGCGCGTCCATAGCCATTTTAAGAATTACTCCTCAAAAGCGGGGCTTGCCACGTTGCCGCCACAGGCGCACTCGCTTGCCTCTTTCGCGGCGTACGCCGATTGTTTCCGACTGCTCGCGATCATTGCGCTGATGATGATCCCGGGCGTTTTTTTGTTTCGGATCGTTCGCCCATTGCGAGCCGCTCTCGATGCCAATCCCGGGGCCCCGCAGCGATAAAGCTGTTGCGGGAGGCCTCGCGTCTCAGTCGAGATCAAACGCCTCGGCTTGGAGGACTGGCATCGGATTCTCGGCTGGCAGTAGGGGACCGGCCGGCAAGACCACCCGAACGATCGTGCCCTCGCCCAATCGGCTGGAGATCGTCAACGTGCCGCCATGCGCCTCGACCAAGCCTTTGGTGATCGGCAATCCCAGACCCGTGCCGCCATAGTTTCGCGTTGTTGCAGGCTTTGCCTGACCGAAAGGCTGCAATGCCCGTTCCTGCTCCTGTTCATCCATACCGATGCCGCGGTCCTCGACTTCGACGGCGGCATTTCCGCCGGCTTCGGCAATGACGCGGATCTGCACTTTTTCCTTTTCTTCGGAGAATTTGATCGCGTTAGACAGCAGATTTAAGAAGATTTGTTTCATTGCGCGGTCGTCGCCCCAGATGACAACCGGCTGCTCTGCTGCTTCCAACACCAATTCGATGTCGCGGCTGCTGGCCCGCTCGCGCACAATGCGAATAACGTCGCCGATTACTTCCTGCAAAATCACCGCTTGTTTTGCCAATTCGAGCTTGCCGGCCTCGATCTTCGACATGTCGAGCACGTCATTGATGATCGACAGCAAATGCAGGCTGCTCGAATGAACATCCTTGATGTATTCGAGATACTTGTCGTTGCCGATGGGTCCGAACAGTTCCTGCGAGATGATCTCTGTGAAGCCGATAATGGCGTTGAGCGGGGTGCGCAATTCATGGCTCATATTGGCCAGAAATTCGCTTTTCGAGTGATTCGCTGTCTCGGCTTGGCTGCGCGCCTGCAGCAGCCTGCGCTCGGCTGCGCGGATATCGGTAACGTCGGCGTAGACCGACAGCACCGCTCCGCCCGGCATCGCGCTGCGCCGGATCTGCAATGTGCGTCCGGTCGGCGTCGCCCGTTCGTTGACGATCGGCACCTCGCGATAAAATCGCTCGAGGCGGCGGGCGGTCTCCGTCGCAGGCTCGACATTGCCGAAGTCTCCGCGGGTCGCCTGACGCATCAGAATGTCGCCGAGCGCGGTCCCGGCCGGCATAGCTTCCGGAAGATTCAGCAGCTCGCAAAACCGCGGATTGCGCGCAATCAGTCGGCCACGCGAATCGAAAACGCTGAGGCCTTCGCCGATGCTGTCGAGGGTGTTCTGCAATAGCGCATTCTGCCGCCGCAGTCGCGCCTGATCGCGGCGCTGATAGGCCGCAGCAAGACGGCGGCGGCGATACAGCCGGCCGGCAAGCCATAAGCAACCAAGGCAGCTTACGGCGAAAGCCAACAGCATGAGCCAATCCAGCAACGGATGAGCCCGCTCCAAGATCAGCCGAAAAAACCAACCGACGCACACACCGCAGCAAACTATAAGAATGGCGGCAAAAGTGATCGCGATCGGCGCGCGATCGGCGTTGGGGCGGCGAGCTGGCGGCAGGAGGCGCATGAGGCCGTTATCGACACCCGAATTTGTCGCTACCCGCGGCGCAGCCGACCGGTCTGACCCAAACGCGCCGTCCAACGCACGCAAACTCCCTCGTCGACAACGCGCCGGCCGCGCCGGTGCGGCCGCGCCAGGGTGTCATGCGCGCAAACTTTGCCGAGATTACGCTAAGACTTTCTTACGCTGGGCCAATCTCGGCGGCGCTTCTCGCCTTTCCCCGCCACAACCACGCGGGTTGGTTATTCGTTCATTTCCTTATCGGCCATGTCCATGTCGGCGAGAGCGCCGACGCTGATCGGCTTATAGGGCGCGCGCGGCCGCCAACTTCCAATCGATCCGATCGGTCGTCCGAGCGTGTCGGCAATCAACGGGCTTACGATAGAGCCGCAGATTCGTCCCTGACACGGTCCCATGCCGCAGCGCGTGAACGCCTTGACCTGGTTCGGGCCGACAGCGCCAAGCCGAACCGCCTGTCGGATTTGCCCGGCTGTGACTTCCTCGCAGCGGCAAACGAAGGTTTCGTCCGCAACCGGCATCAGAACCGATCGCCGCGGCCGATATAGCCGATCGAGGAACGGACGGAATGTCTGCTCGGCCTCAAGCGCCGTGCGGATCGGCCCCGCGCGTCGGTCGCGCTCCGGCTCGTCGATATGCCCGAGCAAGGTTGCGGCGTCGAGTGCTGCGAGCTGTCCCGATAAATGCGCCGCTTCCGCACCAATGATCCCACCGCCATCCCCGGCGACGGCAATTGAGGGCAGGCTGCTGTGGCCCCATGGATCGAGGACAGGCTTCCAGCAGAGCTGATCCTCGTTCCATTCGTGCTGCAGCTGCAATGCGAGGCTGATCTGGATATTCGGGATGATGCCTTCATGCACCAGAAGATGGTCGGCGCCAACTTCGCCTCCTTCCCAGGATACCCGTTCCAAGCTCTCGCGCCCGATTGCCCGCAAATCGCGCACCCCGCGCCGGACCCGCACGCCGGCGCGCTGCGTCGCGAGGATCGACGCCAGCCCCTTGAGCACGGCCCGCAGCGCCGGACGCCGCAAGCGAAGCCCTCGAAGCGCCGCGCCATAATTAATCGCGGGCGTGGTTTCGAGAATGGCGCTTGGCGACGCACCGGCGCGGATCAGCTGCGCCGCGACCAAATAGAGCAACGGCCCCTGCCCTGCCAGAACGACCCGGCCGGCGGGAACGAGATCTGCAGTTTTTAACAGGATCTGCGCCGCGCCCGCCGTCATGACGCCGGGCAAGGTCCAGCCCGGAATCGGGACCGGCCGTTCGACAGCGCCGGTCGCGAGCAGAATGCGGCGTGCGGACACCCGCTCGAGGCGATGGGCAGCAAGATAAAGGGTGCCTGCCGGCTCCAGATTCCACAGGGTTGTGTTCGGCCGGTAATCGACCCTGCTCGCGCGGAGTGCCGCGACGAGCCGCGCGCCGGCGAGGTAGTCTGGTCCAAGCGCGGAATCGGGGCCGGCCCGCTCTACAGCGCGATAGATTTGCCCGCCGGGCGATCCTTGCTCGTCGATCAGCATCGTGTCGAGCCCAAGTTCCGCGGCGAGAATAGCAGCACCCATGCCGGCGGGACCCGCGCCCACTATCGCGAGTTCGACCTTGTTCATGCGATCTTCAAATACTTGGACCGATTCGACGCGCGCGAATTTGACGGCGGATCTGCATTCCCGCGCGCACCTCGACCAAACAGCTTTGGCGATTGGGTATTCCGTCGATCTCGGCGAGGCATTCGTAGCAGACGCCCATCATGCAATAAGGCGCCCTCTCGGCGCCGCTAACCGGTGTCTCGCGGATGCTGCGAAACCCGGCGGCGAGCACCGCCGCCGCGGCGGAAGCTCCGCCGAGGACATGCACCAAGCGGCCCTCGACGATCACGGCGACCGCCACGGGCGCGGAATCACGCCGCGGCCGGAACATCGAACCGTCGCGCCGAGAACAGATCGAGCGAGGGGTCGAGCGCCCCCTCCGCTATCATCGGCGCCAAGAGGTTGGCATGCGCCGCCGCCAGGGTGACGCCGCTGTGGCAGTTTGCCGTAAAAGCGCCGGGAAACTTGTCGGATTGATCATAGATCGGCAGTCCGTCGGGCGGCATCACCCGCAATGCCGCCCAGGCGCGGACGATTTGCAGATCGCGCAGCCATGGAAAAGACAGCGCGGCGCGGCGGGCGATCTCCTGCATAACCACCACTTTCTGATCGGTATCGAACCCGACATCCTCCTGACTGTCGCCGAGCATGATGGTGCCTTCCTTGGTCTGGCGGATCGTTGTCGTCGGTATCGGCAACAGATGTTGCGCGCGCTCGGTGATCAGGATCTGACCTCGTTGCGGTCTAACCGGAGCGCTCAATCCGAACAATGGCGCCAGCGCGCAATTGCCGAGTCCAGCAGCAACGACGATGCGCGGCGCGGCGATTTCACCGGCGGCAACGCGAACGCGAAAATCGCCGGGCGCGGCGCCAGCCTCCACGACAGTCGTGTTCGGGATATAACGCCCCCCCTTGTCGAGAAAGCCCTTGTGCAGCGCCTTGAGCAGATTGAGTGGGTCTGCGTGCCCGTCATACGCGGTCCATGACGCGCCGCTCACCGCGGGCCCAACTCCGGCCAGCATGTCGGCGACCTCGTGGCGGTCAAGCATCCGGTACTCAAAGCCGAAATTGCCCGAATCTCGGCGCATCCGCTCCATCTTTTGATGGCGCTCGGTAAACTCTTCCTCTCCGAGGCACAGATGAAACCCGCCGGGCCGATCGTGACCGACATTAATCCCGGTCTTGTTCATCAGCTCGGCGGCGAGCGCCGGCCACTCATCTGCCGAGCGCCTTGTCCAGCGCTGATAATGAGGTGCGCCGTCACCCTTGCTCTGCACCCAAACAAGACCGAAATTGCCGCGAGAAGCGCGGAACGCGGCATCTCCCTCGTCAAGCAGCGCGGTCGCCAACCCTGCTCGGGCTAAGCCATACGCGATCGCGGACCCAACCAAGCCGCCGCCGATCACGATTGCGCTGAACCGCTCCACCGACCCTCCTCGCGCACGCCGCCGCGGCAGATTGATACCCCTGTTTACAATCGCAGCCGGCGAGTAGCATAGAGCGACCGGGTGGATATAAACCCGCTGACCGGATGTTCCGTTCGATGACTTATTTAGACGATGGCGAGGTCTCGGACCGATGAGTTTTATCGGGCGAATGATCAACGGCGCGGTTGAGCTCTCCTTTGGCGGCCCGCTTGGTGCGTTGCTCGATCGCATCCCGCACCACCTCACACTTCGCCACGGTCCTGGGGCCGATGCGGCGGACGCCGATCCGCGGCAGCCGGTTGGGTTCACGATCGCGGCGATCGCGCTCGGCGCCAAAATGGCGCGGGCGGACGGCGATGTTACCCGCGAAGAGGTGGCGGAGTTTCACGAGGTGTTTGAAGTCCCGCCGGGTGAAGAAGACCATGTCCGGCTGGTATTCGATCTCGCCCGCAAGAGCACGCTAGGATTTGACAGCTATGCCCGCCAGGTCAGGCGATTGTTTGCGAGCGATCCGGTAGTGTTGGAGCATCTGCTCGATGGCCTGTTTCACATCGCGCTCGCCGATGGGCGGCTGTGCGCCGCCGAAGATGCGTATCTACGCGACGTCGCCCGGCTGTTCGGCTTTGATGCCGCTGCCTACGCCCGCATCCGCGCGCATCATGTCGACCCCGAAGAAACGGCCGGCGAGAATGCTTACGCAATACTCGGCGTTGATCCGGGGGCGCCGCTCGGCGAGATCCGCGTCGTCTATCATCGGCTGGTGCGCGAAACCCATCCCGACCTCGTTGTCGCAAAAGGCCTGCCGCCCGAATGCGTGGCGCTCGCCACGGCCAGAGTAGCCCGGATCAACGCCGCCTATGATTTGCTGGCGAAAGGCCGCAGCCGCGCCGCGGTCTATGGATGACCGGGCTCTCGGTTCGCGAGCGGCCCTCCCCCAACTACGCAACGCGAGGCGATCCGCCGCGGATCGACATGCTGGTGTTGCACTACACCGGGATGCGCAGCGCTGGTGAAGCGCTCGACCGGTTGTGCGATCCGGCGGCGCGGGTCAGCGCTCATTATGTAGTCGAGGAGGATGGAACCTTGTGGCGGCTTGTCCCCGAGGCCGAGCGCGCTTTTCACGCCGGCATTTCGTGCTGGGAGGGCGAAAGCAATCTCAATCGCGTGTCGATTGGCGTCGAGATCGTCAATCCCGGTCACGAATGGGGTTACCGGCCGTTTCCGGAAGCTCAGATGCGTGTGGTTGAGGCACTGTGCCGCGACATTCTCTCGCGTCACCCGATCCCTGCGCACCGCATCGTCGCCCATTCCGACATCGCACCCGAGCGCAAGAGCGACCCCGGCGAGCTGTTCGACTGGCCGCGGCTCGCGCGCGCCGGCATCGGCTTATGGCCAGAGCCGCGCGGCCGGGTGACGACAGGCGGGGTCGATCGGGCGGGCGCGATAAAGGATTTGAGCAAGATCGGTTATTGCGTCGCCGCCGACGCCGGGACGCCGGTCGTCGCTGCCTTCCAGCGGCGCTTTCGCCCGGCGCGAGTGGACGGCGTCATCGATGGCGAGACCGCGATCCGGCTCGGCGAGGTGCAGGCTAGTTACGCGCTTTCCCGCAACGGAGCCGCCTAGACTTCGGTTCAGTTCAAGCGGGTTGGCCGCCGCTCCGCCTGGCGGCGCACGATCTGGCCGGCGTGGTGATGCGCCAAGCGCCAGGCATCGTCTTCGCGGACAAAAAAGTTGCTAGCGGCGAGCGTGCCGCCGTCGAGCTCTTCCTCGCACAGTACAAGCGCAGTATCACCGAACAGCAGGACGCGCTCGTCGAAACAGGCGATCCGCGGCGCCCCCGCATTTGATAAAATCCCGCTCCAACTGGACATGATGGCGTCGCGCTCGGTCAGCACCGTCCATCCCGGGTGAAGGCAGGCGACCGGCGCATGACGCGCCCATAAGGCGTCCATCGCCGCGATATCGCGCATCGTGAACGCCCGATAAAACTCGAGATTGGCCGCAAGCACGGCATCGGCATCGGTCATCGCTGCTTCCTGTGGATGGGATTTGGACAACTCGCGGCCAGCATAACGGTGCGGCCTCGGTCGCGCCACGCGGCGGGTGGCCCGGCTGGCAGGTGGCGCGGCAAGCGGCATCAAAATGATCAAAAATGAGGCATAAAGGCGGCGCGTAGCATCGGCGGCCCGACAACCTCGTCGATAAACTTTTGGTCGCTATCCCCTGCCCTCTTTTCTGTACCGTGAGGTTGCCGAAAAAGCGGTGCCGCGACTTGCAGGTCGCGAAAGCGGTGGACCCGCAGCGCTTGGCCTCTTTCTTGCTCTTTCGGATCAAACACTCGTCAACAACGCCGTGCAAAAGGGGAGAAGCACATGCCGTCCGAAGGGTTCACCATCGATCGTCGCCGACTTGGTTTGCTTGGCGCCGGGTTGGCCGTGTCCGCGGCCGGTCTTGGCGCTCTCCCCGGCCTGATCCCGGAAGCCAGGGCGGCGCAGACTGCGCCCGAAACGGGACCGATCAAGGTCGGGATTCTGCATTCGCTTTCCGGAACGATGGCGATCAGCGAAGCCCCGCTGAAGGACGTGATGCTGATGCTGATCGCCCAACAGAACGCCAAGGGCGGCGTCATGGGTCGGCAGCTCCAGCCGGTGGTAGTCGATCCGGCTTCGAATTGGCCGCTCTTTGCCGAAAAAGCGAAGCAGCTGCTGTCGGTCGACAAGGTGGCGGCGGTATTCGGCTGTTGGACCTCGGTCTCCCGAAAGTCAGTGTTGCCGGTATTCGAAGAGCTTAACGGCATCCTCTTATACCCGGTCCAGTACGAGGGCCAGGAATGCAGCCGCAACGTGTTCTACACCGGTGCCGCACCTAACCAGCAGGCGATCCCGGCAGTCGATTACTTTATGAACCAGGTCGGGGTGAAGCGCTGGGTGCTGGAGGGCACTGACTATGTCTATCCGCGCACGACCAACAAAATTCTCGAAGCCTATCTGACGGCGAAGGGTGTCGCACCCGCCGATATGATGATCAACTACACTCCGTTCGGCTATTCCGACTGGCAGGCGGAGGTTGCCAAGATCAAGGCGTTTGGGTCGGCCGGTAAAAAGACCGGCGTCGTCTCGACGATAAACGGCGACGCCAATGTTCCGTTTTACAAGGAGCTCGGCAATCAGGGGATCAAGGCGACCGACATCCCGGTGGTCGCTTTTAGCGTCGGCGAGCAGGAACTTGCCGGTATCGACACCAAGCCGCTCATCGGCCACCTGGCGGCCTGGAATTATTTTATGAGCGTCGATACCCCGCTCAACAAGGAGGTCGTTGCCGCCTTTAAGCAGTTCGCCAAGGACGACAAGCGGGTATTCAACGACCCCATGGAGGCGCACTACATCGGTTTCAACATGTGGGTAAAGGCGGTCGAGAAGGCCGGCACCACCGATCATGATGCGGTGATCGACGCGATGGTTGGTGTCGCCCACCCCAATCTTTCCGGTGATTTCGCGACGATGATGCCCAATCATCATCTGACCAAGCCGGTGCTGATCGGCGAAGTGCAAGGCAACGGCCAGTTCAACACCGTATGGCAGACCGGCGGTCTGGTCGTTGCCCAGCCGTGGTCTCCCTACCTTCCGGAAAGCAAGAACCTGATTGGCGATTGGTTGCCGCCAATGTCCTGCGGCAGCTATGACGTCGCCGCGGGCAAATGCGTCGGGGCGAAAAAGGCCTGAGCAGTATGGCGCTGGATCGGCGGGAGCGTTATTGCCGCCGGTTCGGCTTTGCGTGCGGCTTCTTAATCGGTGCAGTGCTCGCGCTGGTAATGGCGTTACCGGGCACAGCGCGGGCTCAATCCGATCCATTTGCCGACATTGCCGCCACCACGGCCGATGTCGAGGCGCGGGGCGTGACCGCACTCGCGGTTTCCGGTAACCCGCACGCCGCGGCTGTGGTCGAGGCGCTGCGCGATGGTAGGCTGTTTGCCTGGAAATGGCCGCGGCCCGATCCGCCGCTCTACATCCGCACCGATAAAGGGTTTGTCGATGCGCGCACAGGTGCCCCGGTCGAGGCGCCGGCGATGCCGAACCTGCGACGCGTTATCGTCAGCGATACGGTGCGTGCGGCGATCGATACGGCCGCGGGCGCGCTCGATCTTTCCTCAAAAAACCCGGCGGCGCGGTTAAAGGCTGCGGAGGCGCTGTTCCAATCGGCCGATCCCGGCGCCTTGCCGTTGATCGACAAGGCGCTCGCCAGTGAACGGGATGCCGGCGTCACGCGCGTCTTACGCGAAGCCCATGCCGCCGCCTTGCTGAAGTCCGATACCGGGCCGATACCGGATCGGCTCGCCGCCGTCCACGAGTTGGCGGGGCGCACGGATCTGCCGACACGCAGCCTACTCGCCTCGCTGCAGGGTCAGCCGCCGCCGGTAGCGGCGGTGATCGCGACGGCGGTCCGTGACATCGATTTCAAGCTGAAGCTGTGGGGACTGTTAGAGGATGTCTATTACGGTCTGAGCCTCGGTGCGGTGCTGCTGCTGGCGGCGACTGGGCTTGCCATAACCTTTGGGGTAATGGGCGTCATCAACATGGCGCATGGCGAAATGGTGATGATCGGCGCCTACACCACTTTTGTCGTGCAGCAGCTGATCTTCGCCGTGGCCCCGGCGCTTGAGAATTTCGGTCTGCTGTTCGCCGTGCCTGCGGCGTTTCTGGTGGCCGGCGCGCTCGGGGTTTTGATCGAACGCACGTTGATCCGCTTTCTCTACGGCAGGCCGCTGGAGACCCTGCTTGCCACCTGGGGGCTCAGCCTGATCCTGCAGCAGGCGGTGCGCAGCCTGTTCGGCCCCACCAACCAGGATGTCAGCTCACCGCCTTGGATGAGCGGTGCGATCGAGATCGGCGGGCTCACGCTGACAGTAAACCGCCTGTGGATCATCGTGTTCGCCGCTCTCGTGCTCGGTGCGCTGATGGCGATCTTGCGCTGGGGCGGGCTCGGGCGCTCGATCCGAGCCGTCATGCAGAACCGGCGCATGGCGGCGGTAATGGGTATCCGCACGCCGGTGATCGATGCACTGACCTTTGGCCTCGGTTCCGGCATCGCCGGCATGGCCGGCGTCGCGCTGAGCCAGATCGACAATGTCAGCCCCAATCTCGGCCAGAACTACATTATCGACAGTTTCCTCGTCGTCGTGTTGGGCGGCGTCGGCAATCTTTGGGGAACGCTTGTCGCCGCGATGAGCCTGGGCGTCGTTGATAAATTCGTCGAACCTTTCGAGGGCGCGGTGCTGGCGAAGATCCTGGTGCTGGTGTTCCTAATTCTGTTCATTCAGCGGCGCCCGCAAGGCTTGTTCCCACTCAAGGGCCGGGCGGCCGAGGCGTGATGCAGATCGACCGCACGACAGCGGTGACGCTTGCCTGCGTGCTCGGCGGGGCGTCGCTGCTCGCGAGCCTCAACCTGCTCGCTCCGGCGGCAAGTGCGGTGCATGTCCCGAACTTTGCCATCTCGTTGGCCGGAAAATATCTTTGCTACGCGATTCTCGCGTTGGCGGTCGACCTTGTTTGGGGCTATGTCGGCATCCTGACCCTTGGCCATGCCGCCTTCTTTGCCTTGGGCGGCTATGCGATGGGCATGTACCTGATGCGCGAGATCGGCGCGCGCGGTGTCTACGCCAATCCCACTCTGCCCGATTTCATGATCTTCATCGGGTGGAACAAGCTGCCCTGGTACTGGTACGGGTTTGACCATTTCTGGTTTGCCCTGATCATGGTGGTGCTGGTGCCCGGCGTGCTGGCCGGCGTGTTCGGCTGGTTCGCGTTTCGCTCGCGGGTCTCGGGTGTCTATTTCTCGATCATTACCCAGGCGCTGACCTTTGCGCTGCTGCTTGCGTTTTTCCGCAACGACATGGGTTTTGGCGGTAACAACGGGATGACCGACTTCAAGGACATCCTGGGCTTCCCGCTCAACCGCGAGAGCACTTCGGTCGGGCTCATGTTGATCACCGCCGTCGTGCTGGCGGCGGCCTTGCTGCTGGCGCGCGCAATGACCGGATCGCGCTTTGGCAAGGTGCTGGTGGCGGTGCGCGATGCCGAGGCGCGAACCCGGTTTCTCGGTTATCGACCCGAATCTTACAAACTTGCTGTCTGGGTTGTTTCGGCGGTTATCGCCGGGATCGGCGGCGCGCTTTACGTGCCGCAGGTCGGCATCATCAACCCCTCTGAATTCGCACCCGGCAATTCGATCGAGGCGGTTATCTGGGTTGCGGTCGGCGGACGCGGCACACTCGCCGGCGCCATCTTGGGTGCGGTCATTGTCAACCTCGGCAAGACCTGGTTGACCAGTGCGATGCCCGAAATCTGGCTGTTCGCGTTTGGCGCATTGTTCATCTTGGTCACCCTATTTCTTCCTCGCGGCATCATTGGGCTCTTTTCGCTGCACCGTCCGCGGGTCGCGGCCGAGCGCGAGGCTACCGCGACCGAGGCGGCGGCAGAGGCGGCGGCGCGCGAGGTTACCGGGTGAGCGAAGGAACTCTTCTCTATCTGGACGGGGTCAACGTTTCCTTCGATGGGTTCAAGGCGCTCAACGAACTGTCCCTGGTGCTTGATGCGGGCGAGATGCGGGCGGTGATCGGCCCTAACGGCGCCGGTAAGACCACCATGATGGATGTGATTACCGGCAAGACAAAGCCGGATTCCGGGCGCGTCGTGTTTGGCGATGATACCGATCTGACGCGATTGGACGAGCCGGCAATCGCTCGGCTCGGCATCGGCCGCAAGTTTCAGCGCCCTACGGTTTTCGAGCCGCTGTCGGTCCGCGACAACGTGCTGCTGGCGCTCAATGGCGATCGCTCCCCCGGTTTCACGCTATGGGCGCGCGAGACGCCCGACGAGAGCATGCGGATCGAGGAGATCTTGAGAACGACCCGCCTCGCCGCCGAACGCGAGCGTCGCGCGGGCGAGCTGTCGCATGGTCAAAAGCAGTGGCTGGAGATAGGCATGCTGCTCGCTCAGGAACCCCGACTGCTGCTGGTCGACGAGCCGGTTGCCGGCATGACCGATGCGGAGACCGCAGCGACCGCGGATCTGCTGCGGGAGATCAATCGCAGCCACAGCGTTGTGGTGGTCGAACACGACATGGCGTTCGTGCGCGCACTTGGGGTCAAGGTGACGGTGCTGCACGAGGGTTCGGTCATCGCCGAAGGCTCGATCGACCACGTGCAGAACGATCCGCGCGTGGTCGAAGTCTATCTCGGTCGCTGACTTATGCTGAGCGTCGAGGGTGTCGATCTGTTTTATGGCGCCAGCCGTGCGCTGCGGCGTGTTAGCCTGACCGCGAAAAAGGGCGAGGTGACCTGCGTCCTCGGCCGCAACGGCGTCGGTAAAACCAGCCTGTTGCGGGCGATCTTTGGCCTTCAGCCGATCCGCGGCGGCCGGATTTCGTGGGAAGATCGTGAGTTGACCGGCATGCCCGCCTACCAGCGCGCGCGCGCTGGCCTGGCATTGGTGCCGCAAGGTCGGGAGATTTTTGCGCGTCTGACCGTTCTTGAGAACCTGGAGACCGGCTTTGCTCCGTTGGCGCGTGGGTTGCGCCAGATCCCGGAGGAGATCTTCGCTCTTTTTCCGGTATTAAAGAACATGCTGAGCCGTCGCGGCGGCGACCTTTCCGGCGGGCAACAGCAGCAATTGGCAATCGCACGCGCATTGGTAACGCGGCCTCGGCTGTTGATCCTCGACGAGCCAACCGAAGGGATTCAACCCTCGATCATCAAGGATATCGAACAGGTGATCCGCGGCCTCGCCGCTCGCGGTGACATGGCGATCCTGCTGGTGGAGCAATATTTCGAATTCGCCCGTGATCTTGCCGCGGCCTACGTCGTCATCGAGCGCGGCGAGATCGTTCTTTCCGGTCGGCGCGAGGAAATGGACGAGACGGCGGTTCGCGCGTACCTGACCGTGTGAGCCGCGCCGCGTCAGCCGGTTTCGACCGGCGGGGTGAAGATGTAGCCGGTGCCGCGCACCGTCTTGATCATCGAAGGCTTTTGCGGATCGTCTTCGAGCTTGCGGCGCAACCGTCCGACCTGCACGTCGATGGTGCGATCAAAGGGTCCGGCCTCGCGGTTGCGAGCCAGATCGAGCAGCCGGTCACGAGTTAGCACTTGATTGGCGTTGTTTACGAAAGCGGCGAGTAAATCGAATTCGCCGGTGGTCAGCCGGACCTCATTGCCGGCGGGCGAAAACAGCTCACGGCTCGACAGGTCGAGGTGCCAGCCGGCGAACCGCGCTTGTAACCGGTGCGCAGGGGTCTTCTCGACGGTTCGGCTCGACACCCGCCGCAACACGCTTTTGACCCGGGCCAGGAGTTCGCGAAGATGAAATGGCTTTGGCAGGTAGTCGTCGGCGCCCATCTCCAGCCCGATGATGCGGTCGACAGTTTCGCCGCGGCCGGTCAGAATGATGATGCCGACATTCGACTCCTCGCGCAGCGAGCGCGCGAGGGTCAATCCATCCTCACCCGGAAGCATTAGATCAAGGATCACGAGGTCCACCGCGGACTGCGCAATGACACGGCGCATACTGCTGCCGTCATGTGCGGTCGATACTCGATAGCCCTCGCTCGACAGATAGTCCTGGACCATGTCGCAGATCTCTTTTTGATCGTCGACGACCAGGATGTGGCCGATGTCACTCATAGCGGTCCGCGTTTGTCGAGTTGCCCAGATCGACCCCAGCCTCGATCAGGGCCGATACCACCAAAGCATTATACATATGGTTACAATTTCTTACATAAAGCTAGAGGCGCAGACATTTTCAGCTTACAGGGCCCCGATACGACTCCCTCTCGGAATTCAGCGGCAGCTGATCGACCATTGGGAGCCTTTGATGATAGATACTTACAGGGAGATCGAAGCAGAAATACCGCGTCTTCGGCGCTACGCCCGCGCATTAACTCGGGACGTTGCCGCTGCCGACGATCTTGTTCAGGATTGCCTGACTCGCGCTCTTGGGAAATTGCATCTGTGGCAAGAAGGCACGGATCTGCGCGCTTGGTTATTCACGATATTGCATAATCAATACGTCAATTATGTTAGGCGGTCGGTGCGAGAGGGCTCTTCCGTCGGTCTTAGCGACAATGAACCATTGTTGACCCGAGCGCCCCAGCAGGGACAGCGGCTCGAGTTACGCGATCTCGAGCGAGCGATCGCCAAGCTGCCCGAAGAGCAGCAATCCGCGATCCTGCTCGTCGGTCTCGAGGGCATGCGCTACGAAGAGGTCGCGGCGGTTCTCGATGTGCCGGTCGGAACCGTTCGTTCGCGTCTCTCGCGCGGGCGAGAGGCCCTTCGTAAGCTCGTTGGCATCGAGCCGGACGATGGTGAAGCGTCGAGCGCGACGACCACGCAGACGGCGAGTGATCGCGCCAAGGTCCGCGACCTTCGTCAAGCTCGCTGCAATCAGCCTCAGCCGGCCCGCGACCCCCACAGTCAAGCCCGGTCACATGACACCCCGATTCCGGTCAAGGGCTCGACCGGAACCGACGCAACAAAGCGCCGGGTTGAGCGGCGCGTTCCTGGAACCATCAACGCATCATTGCGTTGATGGCGCAGGCGGGCTGCCGGGCGCCGCCTCATTCTTTAGCCCGGCTTGGCAAAGTCTCCCTGTCGCGGGTCTGCCACCCGCAACCTCGCCGGGGTCGGCCCAGCCGACGCCGGCTTTTTTTATCCTCAATCTCGGACGTGCCGAGCGAGGGCGAGACGGCAGGACCGAGAGCCTCGGACATAGCGCCCCACTCTGAAAGTCGATCGCTTATAACGTGAGCCGGTGATTCTGGGCCGTACCGCCTTCGGACTTTATTCTTCCGTCGTGATCCACCTCGGTGGGTCGCCAGCAAGCCTCTAAAAGCGCGCCTTGCAAACAGGCCCGCGATCCGCAAGGATGAAATTCAAATCCGGGGGAAATCCGTGTCGGCAGTTCTAGTCGAAGTCGTGGACGCGCTCTCGTAAATCGAGAGCGGGTTAGAGACTTGGCCATTAGACCGGTAGGGCGGTTCACGGCAGCGGCGCTCTGCCAACCCCTGGGCTGTGGAACGTTGGGTCCAGGGTGACATGCTCGGAAGAATGTTGGGCTTATTGTCTGCCGATATGGCGATCGACCTCGGCACCGCCAACACCTTGGTATACGTCAAGGGACGGGGCATCGTGCTCAACGAGCCTTCCGTCGTAGCGATAGCCAACGTCAAAGGGCGCAAGCAGGTCTTGGCGGTTGGCGAAGAAGCCAAGCTGATGCTGGGCCGCACTCCTGGATACATCCAGGCCATTCGGCCGCTGCGGGACGGCGTGATCGCCGATTTCGAAGTGACCGAGGAGATGATCAAACACTTTATTCGCAAGGTACACAATCGACGCAGTTTCGCGACCCCCCAGATCGTGGTGTGCGTACCGTCTGGCTCGACCGCGGTCGAACGGCGGGCAATCCAGGAATTGACCGAAAGCGCCGGCGCGCGGCGCGTCTTCTTGATCGAAGAGCCCATGGCAGCGGCGATCGGGGCCGGTCTTCCGGTCACCGAACCGACCGGTTCGATGGTCGTCGATGTCGGCGGAGGCACGACTGAAGTCGCCGTCCTGTGCTTGGGCGGGATCGTCTATTGCCGGTCGGTGCGGGTCGGCGGCGACAAGATGGACGAGGCGATTATCGCCTACATTCGTCGCAACCATAACCTTTTGGTCGGCGAGAGCAGCGCCGAGCGGATCAAAAAGGAGATTGGTTCGGCGTGCATGCCCGATGATGGTGAAGGGCGGGTCATGGAGATCAAAGGGCGCGATCTGATGAATGGCGTACCGAAAGAGGTGGTTATCAGCGAACGCCAGGTTTCCGAGAGCCTAGCCGAGCCAGTCGGCTCGATCGTCGAAGCCGTCAAGGTGGCGCTCGAACACACCGCGCCCGAGCTTGCTGCCGATATTGTCGACAAAGGGATCGTGTTGACGGGGGGCGGGGCTCTGCTCGGAAATCTCGACTTGGTATTGCGTCACGCTACCGGGCTTCCGGTATCGATCGCCGACGATCCGCTAAGTTGCGTCGCTCTTGGCACCGGTAGGACCCTCGAGGAAATGAAGACCCTCAGATCCGTTTTGATCAATGCCTGGTAACACTTTCCACTGACAACTGTCAGGAGAGGCCCCGTCTGACCCATGCGAGCCTTGTCAAGCTGCCCGCGGCGGCTTTTCCTGGGTTTGCGCCGACAGGTCAGCGCCCCAAACGAGCGGGCGACAGAGGTGATATGTTCCGTCAATTGACGCTACGTCGGTCCACCGCCCAGCGTATCGTCGCTCCCGCCCTCATCGTCTTATCCGTGATCTTGATCATCCTCGGAAAAGTCGACCAGGTAATGTTTCAATCCGTTCGCATTTCGGTGACCGATTACGCTGCCCCGTTCCTTGACGCGTTTTCGCGGCCGATGACCGCAGTCGCGGCTCTAAGCGAGCGCATCCAATCGGTTGTCGGTCTTTATCAAGACAACGCCCGCCTTACCGACGAAAACAAACGATTGCTCCGCTGGCAGCAAGCGGCGATCGCCTTGGCCGACGAAAACGCCCAGTTGCGGGAGTTGCTAAAGTTGGTTCCGCAATCGGCTGTTTCGTTTGTGTCGGCGAGGGTGATCGCCAGCTCGGGGGGCGCCTATCTGCGCAATTTGATGATCGACGCGGGTACCGAAAACGGTGTGGCACGCGGTCAGGCTGCCGTCGTGGGCGAAGGGTTGGTTGGCCGGGTTTATGAGGTCGGCGCGCGGGCAGCGCGGATCCTGTTGATTACCGATCTCAACTCGCGTGTTCCTGTCATCATCGAACGGTCCCGGCAAAGAGCCATCCTGGCTGGAGATAACTCGCAATTGCCGTCCTTATGGTATCTCGATCCGGCAGCACCGCTAAAAGTTGGGGACCGGATCGTCACCTCGGGCGAAGGCGGAATATTCCCTTCGGGGCTGCCGGTCGGCGTTGTCGAGGCGGTTGGGTCCGGGTCGCCGCGAGTGCAACCTTATGTACACCTTGGCCAAATTGAATATGTCCGGATCGTTAATTACGGCCTCGCTCAGGAATTGCCGCCAGCGGTAACGGCATCGCGAGCCGGTCCTCGTGCTGCAGTGGCGACCACCGCCAAATCCAGCCGACATTGACAATAGATGCCGTGGCCCACCGACACTGTCCCGGCTAAGTCCCACATCGGGGAGGTCATTTTCCGTTTGCTGCCGGTCGCGTCAACCGGATTTGCCGCGCTCTTAGCACTGCTACCGGTGCCGCTCGCGGGATACGCGGTGTTGACCCCGGCCTTTGCGCTGATGGCGGTCTATCATTGGACGATCTATCGCCCGGACCTGCTGCCGTCTTCGGCTCTATTCGGGATCGGCCTGGTATTCGACCTGCTGTCCGGCGGGCCTCCCGGCGCGACCTCGCTACTATTCCTGCTCTCGCGGGCTGCGGTGTTGCGGTGTCGGCGATGGTTTTTCAATCGTGACTTCCCGTTTGTATGGGCGGGATTTACGCTGCTGGCGGGTGTTGCAATCGGCGGGTTGTGGACGGTTCACTCGCTTTTGTCGTGGCAACTCTTTAGCGTTAGCGGCAGCGTCTTCCGCGCGGCACTTACCATCGCGCTTTTCCCGGTCTCGAGTTTCGTATTGGGGCGCACCCAGCACGCTCTGGTGGGCGCCGGCTGATCATGCGATCGAAAGACTCCCTCCCCGGCAGCGGTCTTCAGCGCGAAATCCACAGATACCGCCTATTCTCCAGACGGGCCGCAGTTCTTGCCGGCGCGCAGGCGCTGCTGTTTGCCGCGCTCGGCGGCCGATTGTATCAGCTTCAGGTCGTCGATTCCGATCGCTATAAGGTGCTTTCCGACGAAAATCGCGTCAACCTGCGGCTTATCGCACCGCCGCGCGGCCGGATTCTCGATCGCTTCGGCACCCCGCTGGCCGATAACCGACAAAACTATCATCTGGTTATTGTCGCGGAGCAGGCAGCCGATATTCCGGCGACGCTCGACTCGCTGGCGCGTCTGATCAAGCTCGACGCGGCCGACCGAAATCGGGTAATGCGCGAAGTGCGGCGCAAACATTCCTTTGTCCCGGTGGTCGTCCGCGACAACCTCAGTTGGGACGAAATGGCCAAAGTCGAGGTAGCGGTACCCGAGTTGCCGGGTCTTTCTGTCGAACAAGGGCTGACCCGGAACTACCCGTTCCGCGAAACTGCAGCGCATGTGATCGGCTACGTCGCCGCGGTTTCCGAGCAGGAGCTTACCGGGGACCCTTTGCTCGAGCTGCCAGACTTCCGGATCGGCAAGACGGGCGTCGAAAAGACCGAAGACTTAGCATTGCGCGGCACTGCGGGGACGCGGCAGGTCGAGATAAACGCGTTTGGCCGAGTCGTGCGAGAACTCGCTCATGTCGATGGTCAACCCGGACAAGACGTCGTCATTGGGCTCGATATGGCGATGCAAGAGTTTGTCACGCAGCGCTGCGCCGGTGAGCAGAGCGTCGCGAGCGTTTTGCTCGATGCGATCAGCGGCGAGATCCTTGCCTCGGTCTCGATCCCCGGTTTCGACCCGACGTCCTTTGCCGACGGGCTCAGTTCGTCGCTTTGGCAGCAGCTCTCCAGCGATCCCCGCCATCCGCTGTCGAACAAAGCCATCGCCGGCATTTACCCGCCCGGGTCGACATTCAAGCCCGTCGTCGCGCTAGCTGCTTTGAGCGCGGGCGTGCTAACCGCCGAAACGTCGATTACCTGCAGCGGCCAAATTCAGCTTGGCAACGCGGTGTTCCATTGTTGGCGGAAGGGCGGTCACGGCACGCTGCGTCTGCACGATGGGATCAAAAAATCCTGTGATGTCTTCTTTTACGAGACCGCGCGGCGGCTCGGCATCGATCGGCTTGCGGCGATGGCTCGTCGGCTCGGCTTCGGCTCACCGCTCGGCGTTGATATTCCTGGCGAAAAGGGCGGGTTGATCCCGACGCGCGAGTGGAAACTCGCGACCACCGGCATCCCTTGGCAGCAGGGCGAAACATTGATCGCCGGGATCGGCCAGGGATCGGTTCTCGCCACACCAATGCAGATCGCGACGATGGTTGCCCGGCTCGTCTCGGGCAGGGCGGTGGTGCCGCATTTTGTCCGCCCCAATGGGCTGATGCCGCCCGGCGGCGATATCGCCCAACCCGAGTTTTCCTCGTTGGGACTCGATGACGAGGCGCTCGCACTCGTTCTCGATGGGATGAACGCCGTCGTCAACGAGCAAGGCGGCACAGCCTACGCGGCGCGCATCACCGAGCCTAATCTCGCCATGGGAGGCAAATCAGGCACATCTCAGGTTCGCCGCATCACCCAGTACGAGCGTGATCATGGCTTGCGCAAAATCGACGAAATTCCCTGGCAGCAGCGCGACCACGCTCTTTTCGTCGGATTTGCGCCGGTCAGTGCGCCGCGTTATGTCTGCGCCACGGTCGTCGAACACGGCGGCGGCGGGTCGGCAGTTGCCGGGCCGATCTGCCGTGATGTGCTCCGCGAGGTGCAACTGCGCGACCCGATGCGGCGCGTACCACAGAAGGACACCGTCGCGCACTCTACCCCCACGACGCCAATCCTGCCCGCGGCGCCGGCACCGGTCCGAGGATGACCCGATTGGCGGGTTTTCCAGCTGAGATCGAGCGCCCGAGAAGCGGACTTCTCGAAAGGATATTGGGCATCCGCTGGGACCTGCTGTTGCTGGTGTTCATCATCGCGGGGATCGGTGTCGCGGCCTTGTATTCGGCCGCGGACGGAAGCATGCAGCCTTGGGCCACAAAACAGATGACCCGGTTCGCAATCGCCCTCGTCCCCATGCTGAGTGCCGCGTTGCTCGGAATACGCAAATGGTTTCGGGTAGCCTATTGGGGTTACGTGCTCGCCCTATTGCTGATTATCGCGGTCGATCTTCGCGGCTTTGTGGGGATGGGCGCCCAGCGTTGGATCGACCTCGGCGTGATCCAGCTACAGCCGTCCGAATTGATGAGCGTGACATTGGTGCTGGCTCTGAGCCGATATTTCCATGGGCTTGTCGATGAAAAAATCAATAAAATTCGCTACCTGCTGTTGCCGACGCTAATGACGTTGATACCGATGGGCTTGGTATTAAAACAGCCGGATCTCGGAACCGCAGTCGTCTTGTTATTGATCGGCGTGGTTATGATGTTCATCGCCGGTGTTCGGTTGATAATGTTCGGATTCGGCATTTTATCCGTGGGTGTGTCTCTGCCTTTTGTATGGCGACTGCTGCGCGACTACCAGAGGAACCGAATTTACACCTTTCTCGATCCGGATAGCGATCCGCTTGGCGCAGGCTATCATATCCTACAGTCAAAAATTGCGCTCGGGTCGGGCGGTTTGTTTGGAAAGGGATTTTTACTCGGCACACAAAGTCATTTGAGCTTCTTGCCGGAAAAACAGACCGATTTTATCTTTACCACCTTGGCGGAAGAGTTTGGTTTGATTGGCGGCCTTTTCCTGCTTGCCCTATATACAGGCGTCATCGCCTATGGATTTGCCATCGCCTTGCGATGTCGAAACCATTTCGGAAGACTGTTGTGCCTAGGGATTGCCGCCAATTTCTCTTTGTACATTTTTATAAACATAGCGATGGTGACGGGTCTGATACCTGTTGTCGGCATCCCGTTACCGCTTATCTCGTACGGCGGAACGGCAATGCTCACCGTAATGTTCGGCATTGGCCTGATGATTAGCGTGTATCTCGATCGGGATGTGCGATTGAACCGGGCCGGCGAGCCGCAGCGCGAATAGAGGGGCAACAGCAGGCGGTTTTTTGGTCGCGCCCCAGGTGGGCGCCGCCTAGGATTGCGATCGGCAGGTTACGCCGCTTCGGAGGAAGATGATGGCGGAAAAGGACCCGGTAGAAAGCGGACGCCGCTTGCATGTGACGACTTTGTTGGTCGCGTCGCGCCGCGCGCTAGATAATGCGCTCGCCGAACTGGGATTCCCCGAGGACGATGATCGAGTTGTCGAGCACGACGGCCGCCTGGCGTTTCTGACCTGCTCACACGAAGAGGATAGCGACGATTTGTTTGCGCTGATCACGGAACTCTCGGCGCGCGGCGAAAGCTGGGAGCTACAGTCGCGTATCGACACCGAACCCGGCCGGGCGATTTATCAATCATTGTCGCGTTACCGAGCGGTCGAAGCAATCGACGCCACCGTCGAGGAGGAAACCGAGCCGGTAAGTCCAGACTTGCCCGCCTACGATGTCGAGACCGCGGAGGGGCTGCAAGCGCTGAGGCGGGTGCTGAAACGGATCGAGCCGGCCGACGCCTTTGCCACGATCCGCCCGGGAAGTGATGGGCGCGCCACCGCCCGGGTGCTGCGGCGCGGCTCTCGCCGGCTCCTGGCGAGCGCCATCGCGCAGGACGAAGCCACGCTGCGTAGCGTCATCCGCGAAATTTTGCCCAATGTGATGCTCGACGTTGCGATGAAACCGCCGACTTAAGGTTCGGGGAGCAGGGTCAACTGACGAAGCCCGGCGTCCTAATTGCTACTCATTCGGCGGCGCCAATCGAACATGCTCAGATTGGAGCCGGCCCCTTAAATACCGGTCGAGCGGCACCTGATCGGGCTTGATCAGGTCGGACTACCCGTCGGAAACGCTTTAGCAAGCTTAATAGACGTACAATCGGCGGCTGAGATCAACTCCGCCCGACCCTGCGGGTTGCGGGAGGCGTGGTGCGGCTCACGGATAAAGGTCGGCAGTCTCGACGCATGAGGGGTATTTCGGAGCGCCGCTGCCGGGCCACGCCACCCATCGCGGCGTTACCCCACGTTACCGCACGGAAGGGCGTTTTTGACCCGAGCGGCGGCTGGGTGGTTCCATCGCTCGTCGGAATTGGCGTTTATTGCATTGCAATCGCCGGCGCCCGGGCATTGCTCAACGATGGCGACACCCTGTCGCATATCGCGATCGGCCGATGGATCATCGAGCATCGCGCGATACCGTTTGACGACCAATTCGCTTTCACGGCGCGCGGTCACGACTGGGTGCCGCACGAATGGCTGGCCGAAGTCTTTTTTGCCGGCCTCTATGACGGGCTCGGCTGGGGCGGCGTGGTCGCCGCGACCGGACTTGCCGCCGCGGCGGCGTTTGCACTTCTTGCCGTCGCGCTACAGCGCACGCTCGGACCCGGGCCCGCCGCCATCGGCGCGCTTGCCGGGTTCTCGCTGACGGAGGCGCACCTCCTTGCGCGCCCGCACGCACTTGCATGGCCGCTTCTGGTCATCTGGACGGCCCACATTGTCGCGGCACGGGACAAAGGCCGACGCCCCTCCCTGGCATTGCTGCCGATCATGATGCTCTGGTGCAACCTGCACGGCGGATTTGTGATCGGCCTCATGTTCGCCGGGCTGATCGGCGCCGAGGCGGCGCTGGCTGCGAGCCCACCCACCCGAGTCCGCATAATCCGGGGATGGGGCGTGTTCGTTGGCCTCGCCGGGCTTAGCGCACTCTTTTCGCCGAATGGCATCAACGCTCTGCTGCTGCCGTTCCGCCTGATCAAAATGAGTTTTGCGATCAGTTCGATCTCCGAGTGGCGGCCTGTCGACTTCGCACGTCCCGATCCGCTTGAAGCGTGGATCGCGCTCGCCATTCTCGGCGGATTGGTTTTTGGGATCAGGCTACCGTTGTCGCGCACGCTGATGCTGTTATTGCTGCTGTGGATGGCGTTGACCCATGTCCGTAACGAAGAGCTGCTCGGAATTATAGGACCACTCTTGATTGCAGCGCCGCTCGCAGCACAGCTTCGGCCCACCATTCCCATGCCGGACATTGCTGCGCCCGCGTCTGAACGGCAGGCCGGGACAACCGCCCTTTCCGGCATCGCGATATCGGCGGCGGTAGTAGCACTTGCGGTTGTTGGAACGGCTTGGGTCCTCGATCGGCAAGGTCTCGCCCCGCGCCCGGATGTCGCTCCGGTCGCCGCCGTCGAAGTGGCCCGCCGGGCCGGGCTTGACGGCCACGTCTTCAATTCCGTTCGCTTTGGTGGATACCTGTTGTTTATGCACATCCCGGCTTTTGCCGACGGTCGCGCCGATGTCTATGGCGACGCATTCCTGCAGCGTTATGTCGCCGCCTCAAACGCGATCGGCAATCGCCTACCCGATCTCCTGGACCGTTACGGTATCAGCTGGACCCTGTTGGACCCGTCGATCCCGGCCGTGACCCTGCTCGACCACTTGCCGGGTTGGGAGCGCATCTATTCGGATCAATACGCGATCATTCACCGCCGCGAGCCAACGCGCTGACTGGCGACCGCAACCTGGCGCGTCGCGATTCTTGGCCAATCCTCAAAGCTGCCACGAGCCTTTGATCACTTGTTCAGAGCGTTCGCTGTCCATTGGCTTGGCGTCGTTTACGGTGTTTTAACAGTCAGAGCGTAGACATTTTCGTCCGCCTTGCGAGCCCGCCGGACGCCTGAAGAAACCCGATCTCATGGATCAAACGGCAATCGACCGTCAATTCATTCCACTGGTTGATCTTGGCGCGCAATGGCCTGGCGTTGCGGAGGGTATTCAGACAGCAATCGCAAAAGTCTTTAGCCGGTGTGACTTTATCCTGGGCGAAGAACTAAACCTGTTCGAGCGCGAGTTTGCCCAGTATTGCGAAGCGCCGTACGCAGTCGGGGTGGCGAGCGGCACCGACGCGTTGCAGCTCGCTTGTCGCGCCCTGGGAGTGGGTGCGGGTGACGAAGTAATCCTTCCGGCAATGAGCTTTGCCTCCACCGCGTTCGCCGTAACCCTGACCGGAGCGCAGCCGGTGTTTGTCGACGTGCTCCCGGAGAACGCCCTGATCGATGCTGGCAAGATCGAAGCTGCCATCACCCACCGCACCAAAGCGATAATGCCCGTCCACCTCTACGGCCAATGCGCGGAAATGGACGCGATTTGGCCTATTGCCGCAAAATACTCATTGGCGATTATCGAGGATGCGGCCCAGGCGCACGGCGCCATGTACGGCGGAAGTCGTGCGGGTTGTCTTAGCGACATCGGCTGTTTCAGCTTTTACCCTGGCAAAAATCTCGGTGCCTATGGCGATGGCGGGGCAGTTACGACGCGACGCCAAGATCTCGCCGATCGCGTCGCCATGCTGCGCAACTGCGGCGTGTTCACGGACGACTAAAAAGGCTCGGGGCGCCACTTTGGGTGCCCCGAGGCGTGAATTTCTGAGGTTAGGGTTTGCGTTCCTCGGGAACCGTGGGTTCGAGTTCGATCAGTGCGTTCGAGATTGTCCGCCCGTTCGAGATTGTCCGCCCGTTCGCCGGCCTCGTTTTCAACCTCGACCCGGGTCTGGCGGACAGTATCGCGGACCTTCTCTATGCGCTCGTCGACATCACGGCGGACGACGACCTCTTCGACATTCCGTGCGCGCTTTTCGACCACGGGCTCTTCGTGGCGCTCGACGACCTCGAATTCGCGCTCCTGCGGAACCTCCGCACCGAGCCCCGCCTCGCCGGTCACCGGACGGTGTTCGACAACGACGCGCTCATCGCGCAGGACCACCTCTCGTTCGACCGGTGTCTCGATAACATAAGTACGGACCCGGTAACGCCGCTCGCTCGCCCGCTTGCCGACATTCAGCTCTTCTTTGACGACCGGGATTACCTGTTCTCGGCCGGTCTCAACTCCCGCCTGCTCGCTGCGATAATCAGTCGCCACAGTGCCGGGGACCGCGCTGGATGCCGAGCCGATCGGGGTGCCGGGTGTGCCGGTCTCGGTCGCAGTGACGGCATCACGCTGGCTCCACGCCTCCGGGGAACCGAGGGCATTTTCGTCTGCGGGCCGATCGACCGACATTGCGCCGTGCGCGTCGCGATCCAGCATCGAGCCGAGGTTTCCGCCGGCGCCAGCCGAAGTTTCGAGCCCAGTGCGGTCGGCCTCCGAACGAACCGCAGGGTTCACCGTTCCCAGCGGCGGCGTCGCCGGACGCGCCACCGGCTCTCCGCGCGTATCGAGCGGTTCTGCATAGCGATCCCGGGGTTCGTATCCGCCAGTCTCGCCACTGTCGAATTCGATCGGATCGAATTGTTCAAGCAAATCGGCAACCTGCTGCTCCTGCCTGATGTCTCGTACAAACACCGACAGCGCCGTGCGCCCTTCGCGCAGGTTCGATTGATACCAGCTGCGGTCGCGCTCCGGCACATCGTCGCGGCCAAAGAGCCAATCCCAGAAGCTGCCTTCATGCGAAGCCGTACCGTATCCCCCGGCCGCATCGGACCCGGCGGCTGCGGTATCCGCTCCGGCGCTCATTCTGATTTCGCTGCTCGGAATGCCGATTTCGATCAGCCGGTCGCGCGCCCGTTCGGCCTGATCGCGCGAACCGTAGACCGCTACAATATTGTGCCCGTCCATCGCGTCCTCTCCATATTGGTTGACAAAGGACAAACAGGCGCATCACGCACGGCGGTTCCGAAAAAACGCAGAGAAGGGACCTTTACGCGATGTAAAACGCGGAGGTTGATGTAAGCGGCGCGCCCTTTTTCTCGCGAGAAAACCGACGGCGTAAGTCTACGGCTCAGGGTGTCATTAAACACCTGGACGAAGCGGCCATTTCATTCGGTTCTGATAAGCTCAAACGTTGTCGGCGGGATCGCAGGAGATTTTTTCTTATGTCGGCTGGGAATTTTCTCAGCTCCCTCCGCCGGAACTCAAAGATAGCGCCTTGCGCCGGGAATGGGGGTGCGGCACCCATGGGCGATCGCCGCGGCTGCCATTGGCGCTGTCGATCGCGATTTCATGTGCGCCGAGCCATAATGCTATTGCGCCGAGCCGCCATGAATTGATCCGGTCGACGACCGGCATGATCGAGCGGCAGCGGAACCCGGCGGGGACCTGGCTGACGATCGCATCAAAGCTGCCGCAGTCGAGCGGCAAAGCCGCTTTTCCGGTGACGATTGCGACAATTCGCCCGCGCGCCGAATATCGGCACAGCGCATCAGCGCAAGCGCGCGCTCGATCCCCATCACCGGGTGGCCAGGGAAGCACTTCAAGGCCGGTCTCTTCGTGGAGAAACGAAGCCTCGATCTGCTCCCCATGATCGGCGGCGCTCCAGTAAGCGCCGTCAGGCGATCGCACCGCGAGGAACCGCCCGAGATCGGCGAGCACGATGTCCGGCGGCCGCGTCAGCGCCATTCCGGCGAGCCCCACGACAATCGCGGCAATCCCCCAGCGTCGCCACGGCTGGCGCCACAGGCACAGCCACAAGCCGCCAAACGCGATCAAGGCGAGACCCGCGGCTGGCAATCGCGGCATTGGCCACACATTGCCGGGCAATTCCGAGACCGCCTGCGCGACAAAGATCGTCGCGTCGATACCCCAACCCATCGGGATCAGGGCCAATCGTTCGAGACCGAACGGCATCAACAGGCAGCTGACGACCCCCCAAGGAAGCGTCCACACCGCGCTCAACGGCACCGCCACCACATTGGCGAGCGGCGAATACAGCGCGACGTGGTGAAAATGGTAGACTGAAAACGGATCGGTTCCGATCGTCACGACAACCGTCGTCACCACTACCGCCCCGGCGTAACCCAGCACTCGCCCCGGCCAGGACGGGCGGTGCAACAAGCGACCGAGCCGGCTGCCGTAGGTTTCGTAGACCGCAATCAGCGCCACGACCGCGCCAAACGACATCTGAAAGCTGACGCCGACTAGGCTTTCGGGCTCGACCGCCAGCACAAAAGCGGCGGCTAGCGCGCAGATCCGCATCGAAATGCGCAGCCGATCAATCAGGATCGCGGCGAACACGAGCCCGTTCATGACAAATGCGCGCTGGGTCGGGATCGCCGCCCCTGACAGCAGTAGGTAACAGGCAAGCACGACCAAGGCGGCGACCGCCGCAATCTTTTTGATCGGATAGCGCAGCGCCACTCGCGGGATCAGCGCCAGAGCGAACCGCACCGTGAAGAAGACAAAACCGCCGACAAGACCGAGATGCAGGCCGGCGATCGCCAACAGGTGCTGCAACCCGGATTGGCGAAAGGCGTTCTTGATTTGCTCCGAGATTGCCCCGCGCTTGCCGGTGATCAGCGCCGAGGCGACACCGCCGGTCGAGCCTGGCAGCACGGCAATAATGCGGCGCGACATCTCAGTGCGCAAATGGCGCAGATCCTCGCGCCAGCCGCCGCCCGAATCCTCGGCTTTGTCTGCCGCGCGGTGCGCCGGGCCGAGGCTGTACCCGACCCCGCCGATTTGCGCGAAATAGGCTTCGCGCTGCATGTCATGGGCGCCCGGGAGGATCTGCCCAGGGACGGGGTAGAGGCTGGCCCGCATCTCGACTTGATCGCCGGGCGCCAGCAGGTCGCTCGCCGGCCCGATATGAATGCGCAGGCGCAACGGTTGCTGGCCTGCATCGAGCCCGGGCAACGGATCAGGCGCCACGACAACCCGCCAGCCGCGGTCGACCGAGTCGATGTCGACAACCCGACCTGTGACCATCACGGGCCCGAGATGGCGCTGCAGCGCCGGCGCCTGCCGCTGCCAAGTTGTCTCGCCGATCAGCGCAAAGCCGGCGCAAAACATTGTCAGGGCAAGCGCCGCCTCGCACAATAACGGGCGCTTTTGCAATAAGAACGCGCCTGCCCCGGCGGCAAAGGCGCCACCAAAACCAAACCATAATGGCGGCTCGAAGGTCAGCGCGAAATAGAAGCCGATACCGGCACCAAAACACACCGGCAGCCATAACAGCCGGCGTTCGCCCTCGGCGGCATAGTAGTCGGCGAGCGTCTTTAACTGCCGAGCGCCCCATGCCGACGCCGCGCCGAGTCCAACGCCCGCGATCGCCGCATCCGCCATCGCTGCCCCGCTTTTCGCGGCCGGTAGCTAACCGGAATACCCCAAGCAAGTGAAGCGAGCGGACAGGATTTGACGCTTTATTGACGGAATACGTCGAGGCAAAGAAATCTCCTCGAATATTCTTTGAGTAATTTTGTTCTTCGCAGCTTGTTACAAGATAATTACCGGGCGGCGGCTAGCCGCAACCAATCCCCAGCCTCACCGCCTCGGCGAACCACGTGGAACTGGAGAGGCGACCTGAACAGCAGACCATCTGGACGAGAGTGCACCGCCGCCTGAAGTCGGCCCCGAGGCTGCTCTTAGCGGCTTTTCGCCGGCAGCGGGTGGTGCCATGTTAAGTTGATGGTTCCGCTTTCCGTTCTCGATCTTTCGCCGATCACCGAGGGCAGCGATGCCGGCCAGGCGTTGCGCAACTCGCTCGATTTGGCGCGCCATGTCGAAGCGCTCGGTTATCGGCGCTTCTGGATGGCCGAGCATCACAATCTGCCGGGCATCGCCAGCGCCGCAACGGCGGTCGCCCTCGCCCATATCGCGGCCGGCACCAGCACGATCCGGATGGGCGCTGGCGGTATCATGCTGCCGAACCACGCGCCGCTGTTGATCGCCGAGCAATTCGGCACGCTCGCCGCATTGCATCCGGGGCGGGTCGAACTCGGTCTCGGCCGCGCCCCGGGGTCGGACCAGGCCACCGCGCGCGCTGTGCGCCGGGCCCTGCTCGGTGGCGCCGAAAACTTCCCGCAGGACGTCGTCGAATTGATGGCGTATTTCCGGCCTGCGGAACCCGGCCAGGCGGTGCAGGCTGTCCCCGGCGCCGGTTTGGAAGTGCCGATCTGGATCCTCGGCTCTAGCCTTTATGGCGCGCAGGTCGCGGCGTATCTGGGATTGCCGTTCGCCTTTGCCTCGCATTTCGCGCCGGCCGCGATGATGCAGGCGATCCAGATCTACCGCGAGCGGTTTCGCCCATCGCCGCAGCTTGCTCTGCCGCATGTCATGCTCGGGGTTGTGGTCGTCGCCGCGGAATTGGACGACGAGGCGCGATTTCTGTTTTCCTCATTGCAGCAATCGACGTTGAACAATCGCATCGGCCATCCCGGCCGGGTGCCGCCGCCGGTCGCCGATTTCGACACCCAGCTCGATTCTTACGCGCGCGCCATCCTTGCCGACTTGCAGTCCTGCGCGATCGTCGGCGACCCGGAAACGGTGCGGCGGAGTCTCGAGGATTTTATCCACCGCACCGGCCCCGACGAGTTGATGGTCACCGCAAACATCTTCGACCACGCCAAGCGCAAGCGCTCGTTCGAGATCGTTGCACAAGTGCATGGCGGGATGAAAGCCACGCCCGTCGCACAATCCGAGCCTCAGCGATCCGCCGCCGATCAGTGATCAACCCGCCGCGAGCGCACGGGGCTTGGCGAGCAGCACAAAAGCGCAGGGCGGCTATCCCCGGGCGAGCAGGAGTTGACGCAATCAAGCGCGATCAGATAAGCTTGCGCCAGGAATAACGCGGTCGGGGAGAAAATCGGATTTCTAAGTGTCGGGGCGGCTGTAGGCGCCGATTCGCACGGAGGGCTGATTGCCGATCGGCTGCGCATTAGACGAGGTCAGGAATGGACAGTGCCGTATTGCGCGAACTCCAGGCTCCGTTCAAGGAGAAATACCGCAACGATCCCGACGCAGCGGTCGTCACATTGAAGGCGCAAGGCGATCTGGCGGACGAAGGCATTGTCTGCAAGGTCGAGACCGGGCGGGCGCTGATCGCGGCCGGTCTGCACCCGGCTACCGGCGGGACCGGCATTGAAGCCTGCTCCGGCGACATGCTGCTTGAGGCGCTGGTCGCCTGCGCTGGCGTCACCCTGAAAGCGGTGGCGACGGCGATCGATTTTCGCTTGCGCGGTGGGTCCGTCCATGCCGAGGGCGATCTCGACTTCCGCGGGACATTGGGTGTCGAACGGGCCGCACCTGTCGGCTTTCGCGACATCAGGCTCAGCTTTACGCTCGACACCGACGAACCCGAGGACCGGCGCCAGAGCCTCCTAAAGCTAACCGAGCGCTATTGCGTGGTATTGCAGACATTGCGCACCCCGCCAAAGCTGGAGACCAGCCTTGCCCAAGACCGGTAAGCCAAGCTGATGCGCTCGCAACCCATGATGGAGAAGCAATTTTCAGTGCCGCATAAGTGGGATTTCGCGGCCGATGTCGTGGTCGTCGGGTTCGGAGCGGCGGGCGTCGCCGCCGCCGTGACAGCCTATGAACTCGGCGCCGAAGTCGTGATCCTCGAAAAGGCGCCCGAAGGCGAGCATGGCGGCAATACGCGGGTTGCGGGCCAAGGATACCTCAATACCTCCTGCGCCGAGGATGCCGCCGCCTATCTGACAGCGTTATGCGGAGCCTACACCGTGCCGGAGCCGATGATCCGGGTGTGGGCGCAAGAGGTGTGCCGCAACAACGAATGGCTCAAAAGCCTCGGCGGCGATCCGCAGGAGCATCAGCATCCGCCGGTCGGCATCGAATTCCCGGATCTGCCGGGCTCGGGCTGCGTCCATAAATTTCACGACGGGCCGACCTATGGCTATTCCTACACCTGGAAACGGTTCGAGAGCCTGGTCAATCATCGCCCGATCCGCATCCTTTACGAAACGCCAGGCCGGGAACTGATCCAGCACGACATCACCAAGCAAATTCTCGGGGTGCGCGCGCAGCGGGACGATAAGCCGATTTACGCCAAGGCGCGGCGAGGGGTGGTGCTGACTTGCGGCGGCTTTGAAAACAACCAGGAGATGATCCGCAATTACTTGCCCGGCGTACCCTATTGCTACACCTCGGGTTCGCCCTACAACGAAGGCGACGGCATCACAATGGCGCTGTCGGTCGGGGCCGATCTCTGGCACATGAACAATTACGCCGGCCCGTCGATGGCGCTAAAGGTCCCGGAAGTGCGGACGTCGTTTTCGATGCAGGCTTTGCATTACAGCAAAGTATTACCGGGCGGCATGATTGTGGTCGGCCCCGACGGCAGACGTTTTACCGACGAGAAGTTCAAGACCCGCCACGGGAAAGTCCCGGTGAATGGCCGCTGGCTGCCGTTATCGACTCCGTGCCCGATGTTTATGATTTTCGACTACACGCTGTTTTCGGCGGGACCGCTTTATGACAAGCACCCAAGTCACGGGTGGACGCAAATCATCGAGCGCTACGAGTGGAGCGAGGACAACCGCGCCGAACTGGCCAAAGGCTGGGTCAAAACCGCGGATAGCCTAGCGGGTCTTGCCGCAATATTGCGATTGGACCCGGCAGCACTGACAGCCACCGTTGGACGGTGGAACCGCTATTGCGATGCCAGGCACGATGGAGAGTTCGGCCGCTCACTGATGATGGAGCCGATCGGCGACGGGCCGTTCTACGCGGTCGAGCTGTCGCCCTCGATGCTCAACACCCAGGGAGGCCCGCGACGCAATGAAAAGGGCCAGATCGTGCGGCCCAACGGCACGCCGATCCCGCGGCTCTACAGCGCAGGCGAACTGGGCTCGATCTACAGCTATCTGTATCAGGGCACCGGCAACATCGGCGAATGCCTCGCCTTTGGCCGCATCTCCGGCCGCAACGCCGCCGCCGAGCCGCCCTGGGATGAGGGTTGATTGGGCGCAATCGGGTTGATCATCGGCAGAGGGCGGCGCTCTTTCCGAGAAAATCCGGAAAGAGACATCCCTTAGTTTATGTCAGTCTTCCGCTGCGGGCTCGGAACTCTGCCTAAACGGCGAATATTCCTCGGCCAGGTACTCGATTTTCCGCTCGACCATCTCGCGCTCCCGCGCAAGAAATTGAGCGACCGCTCTTCGAAAACTTGCATCGGGGATCCAATGCGCACTGTAGGTCGGCACCGGCAGGTAACCGCGCTGTAATTTGTGCGGCCCTTGCGCGCCAGCCTCGACTCGCTTCAGCCCTTGTGTGATCGCGAATTCGATCGCGCGGTAGTAGCAGCATTCGAAATGCAGGAATTTGTAGTCGCCGTAGCTACCCCAGTTGCGGCCATAAATTGTATCCTTGCCGAGTAAATTAAGTGCGGCTGCGACGTATTTGTTATTGCGTCTCGCCATGATCAGAACGACGTTGCCCGGCATTCGATCGCCGATCATGTCGAAGAATTTGCGATTGAGGTACGCCTGACCCCATTTCCGATCAGACGTTGCCAAATAAAAACGATAGAATGCATCCCAATGCTGGGTTTTGAGATCGCTTCCTGTCAGCACATCAATTTCGAGCCCGTCGACAAGGGCCTCGCGTCTTTCTTTTTTAACCGCTTTGCGTTTGCGCGAATTTAGCGCAGCCAGATAATCCTCGAAGTCGCGATATCCGTTATTGGTCCAGTGAAATTGCTGGCCGACGCGCTGCAGAAATCCGGCTTCGGTCAGAGCCTCGGCGTCGCGCTGCTCGGGGAATGTTACATGCACAGACGAGATCCGCCGGCGATTGCAAAACTCGACCATCCCAGCAATCAGGTGATCGCGCGTCTCGCCTGGCGCATCGGGGTGCAGCAACAAGCGTGGGCCCGGTACCGGGGTGAACGGCACCGCGGAAATCAGCTTGGGATAATAGCGTCCGCCGGCGCGCTCGTAAGCGTCTGCCCAGCCATAGTCGAAGACATACTCACCATAGGAATGGGTCTTGGCATAGAGCGGTACGACGCCAAGGATCGTGCCGTCCGGAGCGGAAATCGACAGATGCTGTGGTGTCCAGCCGGTACGCGCTGTCGTTGAGCCGCTATCCTCGAGCGCGCTTAGGAAGGCGTAGGATACACTCGGATTGATATCGCCGGCGCAGGCATCCCATGCCGCCTTTGGGATTTCAGCTATCGCCGTGTGGACCTGGACCGTGATCGGGCCGCCCGCATCATTCATGGCCGTCCCGGCGTCCGGTCTAGAAGGCATCGCGAATGGCCACCCTGTCTCATGCCGAGTCCTCGATTTCACCGCGAAGTTTCGCAGTGCAGAATAGGCCTTGTGCTGCCCCTGTCCAGCGCCGCGAAACCGCCGCATTCCGAGGCTAATGGCCCCAAAGTTCCCGCTATCGCATCCGGCACACCAGACAAATGCGCGTCTCGCCGATCAGTTCAATCGCGTTCCCAATACTGCTGTTCTTTGCGGCGCAGGCTCCGGCCGAAACCCTGGGAGATCCGCAGATCGGCTTTACCGCGGAGCGGCTGCTGGTGTTCGATGGGCGCAGCTACGTCGGCCGAATGTGGAATATGCCGGGCGAACAACGCCACGAGCAGGAGTTGCCGGCGCTAAAGCCCGTCTTCATCTTACGCGCGAATAGCTCCGTCGGCGACGTGCTGCTGCCGCAATTGCACACGGCGGTCGAGTTCGACTTGCCAAAGGCTCTGGCGGTGCTTGGTCAGCCAAACCTGCTCGGCAGGCCGATCGGGCAGGAAACTGTGAACGGCATCGCGACCACGAAATACGCGGTGGATAAAGCGATCCCGGAGGGACATTTGTCCGGAACCTTGTGGCTGAGCAACGACGGCATTCCGATGCGATGCGAGGGGAATTACACCAGCCGCAAGGGCAAGGTCTCGACGGTGCGCTGGGAATTGCGGCACGTCCAGGTTGGCGACCAGGACGCGAGACTGTTCGAAGTGCCGACAAACTATTCGAAGTTGCCGCCGGAAGCGGCAGCCACGTTGTTTGGGCTGCGCCTCGCCTCGCATCCAAAACATTAGCGCCGGGTTTGCGCGCCTTGTGTGCCGAAGCATGGCGGCGAGGTCCCTTGAAGCCATCGCGCGAAGGGTTAGATAGGCTGAAAATCCGATCGATTTGTGCGACCTTCGCCGGAACGTGTGGAAGGGCTGAAATTCAAGGGTTTTCGCAGTGATGAAGCGGGTCTTGGCGGCCTTCGTCCTGTCGGGGGGTACGCTTGCGGCAGCACTGAACGGCGGACCGGCGTTCGGCGGCGCGCCGATTCCGTTGGCCAATGGCGCACCGGTGACGAGCGTCGCCGGTGTCGTCAGCCGGATCACTCCCGGCGTCGTTGGCATATCGGTCCGTGGCGAAGTGCGCGAAGTCAACCCGCTGGCTCAGGACCCGCTCTTCCGGCAATTTTTTAATCTGCGCGACGCGCCGGTTGAGCGCGAAACCGAGGCGGTCGGGTCAGGGGTCATCGTCGACGCCGAACACGGATACGTGCTGACCAACAGCCACGTTGTCGAAAACGCATCTCGGATCGAAGTCACGACGAAAGACAACCGGCGCTTTACCGCGACGTTGATCGGTCGCGATCCGGCAACGGACATCGCGCTGTTGCGGATACCGGCCGAGGGTTTGACCGCGGTGCCAATTGGCGATTCCAGCCGCTTACAGGTCGGAGATTTCGTGCTTGCGGTCGGCAATCCGTTTGGGCTTGGCCAGACGGTGACCTCGGGTATCGTCAGCGCCCTCGGCCGCAAGGGGCTCGGCATCGAAGGGTATGAAGATTTTATCCAGACCGACGCCTCGATAAATCCCGGCAATTCGGGCGGTGCGCTGGTCGATCTGCAAGGCCGCCTCGTCGGCATCAACACCGCGATTCTCGCCCCCGGTGGTGGCAATATCGGGATCGGCTTCGCCGTGCCGATCAATATGGCGCGCGAGGTGATGGATCAGCTGACCCGTTACGGCAAAGTAAGACATGGCCATATCGGGGTCGCGATCCAGGATTTGACGCCCGAGCTTGCTCGTGCGCTCGGGACGACGCATACCGAAGGTGCTTTGGTGGCCAAGGTTGAGCCCGGTTCTGCGGCACAGCGCGCCGGCCTGCGATCGAGCGATCTGATCGTTGCGGTCGACGGAGCGCCGATCAACAACGCGGATGAACTACGCAACCGGGTCGGATTGGCTCAGATTGGCGATGTTGTACGATTGACGGTGGATCGCAGCGGTGCCGAACGCGTGGTGAGCGTCCGCATCGAACAGGCCACCGCCGAGCGCCAACCCTTGCGGCATCGCTGACGCTTTATGGCCGCGCAGAGCCCATACGAGGTTCTCGGCGTCAAGCCGACGGCGACTGCGGACGAGATCCGCAAAGCTTACCGTAAGCTCGCCAAGCAGTTGCACCCTGACTTGAACCCCGGCAAACCCGAGGCAGAAGCGCGGTTCAAATCGGTTTCAGCCGCCTATGACCTACTGTCCGATCCGGAAAAGCGCGGACGTTACGATCGCGGCGAAATTGACGAGAGCGGCGCCGAGAAGCCGCGCTACTCCTATCGGCCTCACGCCGAGGGGGCGGAGGGCTGGCGGTATCAGCCGGAAGGTGAGATGGACCTCAGTGATCTCGAGGATCTATTCGCCGCCTTTGGTTCGGGGCGCGGTACGCGAAGAGGCCGAGCGAGCGGCGGCTTCGGTCAGAATGTGCGAATGCGCGGGCCGGATCGTCACTTCACATTGACGATCGATTTCGTTGCGGCGGCAAATGGCGAGAAACAGCGCGTTTCTCTGGGCCAGGATGAGTGGCTCGATGTGACGATCCCGCCCGGCATCGAGGATGGACAAGTGTTGCGCTTGCGCGGCAAGGGCAGCCCCGGGATCGGTGGCGGCGAGGCCGGCGACGCGCTGATCGAAGTGCACGTAGCCCCCCACCCGCTGTTCAAACGTGACGGCGATGATATTCGAATCGAGTTGCCGGTCAGTCTCGCCGAGGCGGTGTCGGGTGCGCGGATTGCCGTGCCGACTGTCACCGGGCCAGTAACAATGACCGTTCCCAAAGGATCCGATACCGGGACCGTGCTGCGGCTGCGCGGCAAGGGCATTCAACGACCCCGCAACCCCGGAGACCAGTATGTGACCCTGAAGGTGGTCATCGGTCACCCAAAAGACCCGGAGCTGGCGGAGTTCGTGGAGAAATGGGCGCCGAACCATCCCTTTGATCCCCGGCGCGAGTTGCCCCCAGTATGATCGCGCTCGACGACCTTCTTGCTCGCCTCGGCGGGCTCGACCGCACCGAGCTGAGCCTGTGGGTGGAGAATCGCTGGGTTTTGCCCGAACAACGTGGCGGCACGCTGTTCTTTCGCGAGGTCGATGTTGCTCGCGTTGAGCTGATCAGGGAAATCCGCCATGACTTTGCGGTTGACGACGAGGCAGTGCCCTTAGTGTTGGGCCTGCTCGATCAGGTCTATGAATTGCGCCGCCATCTGCGGCGGCTTTGCACAGCGCTCGCCTCTCAGCCCGAGGACGTACAGGACGCCGTCCAGCGCGCTCTGCCGCGTCAGGGCGAAGACGCCTGAGGCCTCCGGGCTCTCGTAAGCGCTCTCTAAAGCGTCTGGAACCGGGCGCGGGCGGCGTGCTCGATCGCTGCTGCGGTCAAGCGTTCGATTTTGAGACGGTGCCGAAGCAATTCGAGGATACGCAGTTCCTCTTGAGTGGCCTCACGGTCGGTGGCGACGAGATCGCAGGCAATGGCGTAGGCGGTCTCGCGTAGTTTCGGGGGCAGGCCGGTCTTGATCGCGCGCAACGTCTCTTCAAGCCCATTCTCTCGGCTGATCAACTCGACGCAATCGTTGAACAGTCCGGGCAACTCGTCCTGATCGAAATCTTCAAAGATCGGCAAGTGCCCGATGATCTCCGCAAAGGCGTGAAGCTCGGAATCGGGCATATTGCGGTCAGCCGCCGACACGATGACCATCGTGTAGATCAACGCGCGGTGGTGGTCGAGCATGCGAAATCCTTCCGTGAAGGGCAGGCGTACAGACCAAACCCATGCCGGGTCTGTCAAGGCCGATCCGCGCAGCCGACAAAGCGCGCGGTTTGCGCGACCGCGTCGACGAGCGGCACGCGGACCGCGTCAACCCCTTCGGGAAAAGCGGCAAGCAATCGGGATGGAAGGGCCCGGTCAAGCACCGCGAACACGCCGCGATCATCCGCTCGTCGGATGAGGCGTCCGTAGGCCTGACGCAGCCGCAGCCGCGCGACCTGGTCGGAATATCGCGCGCCGCCAAAAACCGGTCGCCGGGCGCGGTGCAGAATATCCGGGCGAGGCCACGGCACACGGTCGAACACGATCAGCCGCAACGAACGCCCGGGCACATCGACCCCATCGCGGATCGCATCCGTGCCGAGGAGGCACGAATTTTCCTCGGCGCGAAATATCTCGACCAGGGTCGCGGTCGACATCGCCTCGACATGCTGGGCAAGAAGCAGAATGCCGCGGGCCTCGAGTGCCGCAGCGATGCGCTGGTGGACGGCACGCAAGCGCGCGATCGCTGTGAAAAGACCGAGCCCGCCGCCGCCGGCGGCGACGAACAGGGCCGCATAAGCCGCCGCGACCTGCCCGAGATCGTCACGCGGGACATCGGTTACGATGAACACCCGCGTCTGAGCCCGGTAGTCGAACGGCGAAGCGATTCGTGCCGCCGTCGGGCGCGCCGGCAAATGCCGGAGGCCGGTTGCCGCCTCGGCCTCGCGCCAGGCGAGCTCGGGGTCGGGTTCGCCATCGGTCAGAGTGGCCGAGGTGACGACCAGCCCATGCGCCGGCCCCGCCACCAGTTCCGCAAACGGGATACCGGGATCAACCCAGCTTCGGGTAATTCCGACGTCGATTTCGAGCCCGTCGATGCGGTCGAGCGACAACCATTCCACAGTCTCGGGCCGAGCCGGTTCCGCGAGGTCGCGCAACAGCCGGCTCCACGCCGAAAGCTGTTGATCGGCGCGCCGCTCTAGGCCGCGAATCGCCGCGTCGAGCCGCTGTCGCAAGCTGGGTTCGGGCGGGTTTTCCGGGTCTTCGAGCAGCTTGCGCAGCACTGTCGCCAGCCGCTGCAGCGCCGCGGCGAGGCGGTCCAGGCCTTGCGCCAATGGAACTGCCAAATCAACGAGACCGGCAACTGGGGGGCGCGCCTCGGCCTGCAGGCCATAACCGGCATCGGTGAGCGCCGCCCGCGCCAATATCTGCTGCCGCACCAGCGCCAGAAATCCCTCGAAGGTTTGCAATCCGCGGCTCTCGGCAACGCGCTGTGCCCAGCCGTCACCCGGAAGGATGCGCGCGGCGCCAAGAACATCGATCAGGGCGCGCATGCCGTCATCGCTTTGCTCCACGAGATCGCCAATGCGCCGTCGCAATCCGCGCGCTCGCGAGCCGCCGGCTCCCTCGGCGCCGACGATCCACCGACGCAACTCTCGGCCTTCTCGACCCGACAGCCGAATTGAAAACGCGTTATCTGCCGCTTCCAACAGGTGGTGACCTTCGTCGAACACATAGCGGGTCGGCACGGTGGCATCGTCGAGCCCTCCTAGGGCGGCCTGGGCCATGACGAGCGCGTGGTTGGCGACCACGATCCGGGCGTTGCGCGCGCGACGGATATTCTTTTCGACAAAGCAACGACGAAAGTGCTGGCAGGCGGAATGAACGCACTCACCACGGCGATCGGCGAGACTGTTGACCCGGCCGTGGCCGATTAGCTCCACGAGCCAGCCGGGGAAGTCGCCGGCGACCAGATCGCCCAATTCGGTGGCGAGTATCCATCGCGCCACCAGGCCCAATTGCGCGGCGCCCCGCCCGGTACGAGTGACAGACGCGATTGCTGCCTCTTCATAATTCAACAGGCAGAGAAAGTTCTCGCGGCCTTTGCGGACCACAACCCGCCGGCGCTTGACCTGTGGATCGGGATAAAGCCGATCCAGCTCGGCGGCAATCTGGGTCTGCAAATTGCGGGTAAAGGTCGAAATCCACACCGAGCCGCGGTTCTTTTCGGCCCAGAGACTGGCGGCCGCGACATATCCTAAAGTCTTGCCAACCCCGGTTCCGGCTTCGGCGAGCACGGCATGCGGATTGTCCGGCATCTCACGCGGCGCAAAGGCGGCGGCGACCGCGGCCGCGTAATCGGCTTGCTGCGGGCGCGGTTCGGCCTCGTCGCCGAGCAATCGGGCAAGGCGAGCGCGCGCCTCTTCGGGCGGCACCGGCGCATTCGCGGGGGGCGGCGGTGGGGCTGTGTCGGCCCATTCAGCAAGCTTTGTCCATACCCGCAAACCCGCCGCGTGCCGCGAGGAGCCGAATTCCGCAGGTGGAAGTGCGGCCATAACCGCTGGGCCCCATAACCAACCGCTACGCTCCATCGCCGCGGCGACGGCACGGATTTCGACGTCGTTTTCCTGGCCGAGCGCTTCGAGCAGGGCGCGGGTCGCGGCGGCGAGGGTGGCGCAAGCCTCGGATGGAGATCGCGGCAACGGCAATCCCAGCGCCTCGGCGAGACCGCGGGGTGTCGGAACGACAAATCGCGCCGGATAGACAAAGGCGAACAACTCAAGAAGATCGAGCGCAACGAAATCGCGCGAATCAAGCCGCCGCGCAGTCGCGATGGCGTGGCATAATATTGGCGGGTCAGCCTGGACGCGGCGCGCCGCCTCGGCGGGCGCTAGCGCTTCGATTTCCCCTTCCGGGCTCAGCCAAACGACCTCACGGAAACCCGCGACGAGGACCGGCGCCTGCGGCACCATCACGGCGGCGAAGTTGCTTGCGAGCTTTCCGTCGGGAGCCGACATGCACGGATGTCTAACACAAGTGGTGCAAAGCTTCCCCGCTGGTATTGTGCTTGTGGCGATGCCCGATTTTTATCCGCTGATACGGCCTATCCTGTCGCGACTTTCGGCAGAGGCGGCGAACGCGCTAAGCCTTCGCGCTCTGCAGCACGGGCTAGGCCCCTTGTTCCTGCCCCGGGAAGCCCAAGAGCCTGATCCCGCGATCTTGAAGCAGCGGCTGTGGGGGTTGGATTTTCCGAATCCGATCGGTCTTGCCGCAGGCTGCGACAAGGATGCCCGTGCTCCCGATGCGATGATCGATTTGGGCTTTGGGTTTGTCGAGATCGGCACCGTGACGCCGCGTCCGCAATCAGGTAATCCGAAACCCCGCCTCTTTCGGCTCAACGAAGATCGGGCGATCATCAACCGCATGGGGTTCAACAGCGGCGGCCTAGACGGTGTCATCCACCGACTGTCGCGGCGCACACACACCGGTATTGTCGGAGTCAATCTCGGCAAGAACCGTGACACTTCGGACGCCGCTAAGGATTACGAAGAGGGCATCCTCCGCGCCGTTGAAGTCGCCGATTACCTCGTCGTCAACGTTTCCTCGCCAAACACCCCCGGTCTGCGTGATCTCCAGGAGCGCGCCGCGCTCGACGCGCTGTTACGACGGCTCGTCGATGCACGCGACAAAAGCGATTTCTGGAAGCCGCTATTGCTGAAGATCGCGCCCGACCTGACCAGCGGTCAACGTCACGATATCGCCGAGGTGGCGCTCGCTGCCCACATCGATGGACTGATTGTCTCAAACACGACGATTGACCGCCCACCCGGTCTGCGTAGCGGCAATGCCGGCGAAGGCGGCGGTCTCAGCGGTCGCCCGCTATTCTCGGCGTCGACCGCACTACTCGCCGACATGTATCGACTGACCGAGAAGAAGCTGCCGCTTGTCGGGGTGGGAGGGGTGGGTAGCGCTGGCGATGCCTATGCGAAGATCCGCGCCGGGGCCAGCCTCGTGCAGCTCTATACCGCGCTGGCATTCGATGGGCCGGCGCTCGTTAGCCGCATCAAAGTAGGCCTTGCCGAATTGCTGCGCCGCGACGGCTTTGCCTCGGTCGTCGAGGCCATCGGGTCGGAGCATGATCCTCCGCCAGCCGCTTTGGCCGTGGTCCCCGCATTTCACGCTGCAGAGCCACGATCCTAGATACGCCGGTTTGTTTCCGGCACAGAAACTGTCAGCCTAATCCACCTCACCCTGGACGTTTTGGCGATCTTGTTGACCTTGCTGCGCATCAGAGAGCTGGCGTTCGAATTCCGCTAGGGTCTCGCAGACATGAATGTTTACGCGCGGGTCGAAGCGCAATTCCGAGATGATCGCGCGCCGGTCATAACGCGCCTGTTCAATTCGCGGATATCGAAACGAGCTTCGCAAGCCGTCGGCCTGCGAAAATGTGTCATAGGCAAATTTGCCGCTGCGCTCGATCAACGGCCCGATGTAAAGGTCGGTCTTCATTACCTCTCCTGATCTCGGCAGGTACGAGATAGACGTACGTTTAACAGGCTTGGTACCGGCGTGTTCCGGCTTTTAAAGAAACACTTGGTAAATTTGGTTGTCATTTCGAACGACTTTCACACATTAAGGTGTCTATTTGATGACCGAGATTGCAGCGTCGTGTAACTGCGAAAGAGATTGGTCACATCGAGCCGCAACGAAGCTGACGCATCCATCGAGGCTGCCGCTAATGACCGTTTCTTATCTTGCTGGCGTCGGCCCGTTGGCGCCGCGCTATGACAGCTTCATTCTCGACCTGTGGGGTGTCGTCCACGATGGCATAGCGCCAGTTCCGGGTGCGGTCGATTGCATGCGAGCCCTGATCCGCGCCGGGAAAAAAATAGCGCTGCTGTCGAACGCACCACGGCGCTCAGACGATGTCGTCCGGCGGATTTCGCAGATCGGTGTCCCGCGAGATTGCTATCATTACGTCATGTCATCGGGCGAAGAGGCTTGGCAAGCCCTGAACCGCCGCGACAACCCGTTTTATCGAGCGCTCGGCCGGCGCTGCCTACACATCTGTTCGGACCGTGATCTCGAGATCCGGGAGGGACTAGATCTCGAATTCGTCAATACCGCCGACGGCGCGGATTTCATTTTGAACACCGGTCCAGCCGGTTGGGACGATCGGATCGAGGATTACGCCGCGGTGCTGGAGCAGTCGTTGCTGCGCGATCTGCCGATGATTTGTGCCAATCCCGACCTCGTTGTCACGCATGGCGCAAAGCTCGCGCTGTGCGCGGGTGCGCTGGCAAAGTGGTACGAAGATCGCGGCGGTAACGTGCGTTGGCACGGCAAGCCCTACCGCTCGGTCTACGACAGCTGCCTGGCATTGCTCGGCGTCGCCGATCGATCGCGCATCTTGGCCGTTGGTGACAGTCTGCGCACCGACATTGCCGGCGCAGAAGCTGCCGGTCTCGACAGCTTGTTTGTTGTGGGTGGGATTCACGCCGCCGAATTTGGCGTTTTGCCTGACCAGGAAGCGGATCTCACGCGTATCGAGCAGGCGCTGGCTGCCGGTCCCTATCACCCGGTCGCGGTTACTCGTCGCTTAGCTTGGTAGAATTTCCGGAAACCCGCCGTACCGCACCCCGGATCAGCCGTGATCCGCCCCATGGAGGATCGTTCCTTGCAAACCGGTGTCGTAGTCGAGGCCGGCCGCGGTAACGACGACCGTTGGCGGCGTCGACCGTACCAAGCCTTTTCGCTCTAGCGCCGCCCAAACCGACGGATTGCGTAGTCCGGTAGCGTCTCGCGACGCCACGACCACCTCGCCAATATGAAAATGATCTCCATGGGGCTGCGGCAGCCGGGTCAGCACAACCGTCCCGAGCTCTTCGCCGGGCTTCGAAAAGTCTGAAAGCCGCCCCAGATGCTGCAGCAAAGTCAACGTTTTCAACTGCAGCGGGTTCAGCCCGAGCGGGTTATGTCTTGGGGCCATGGATAATGCTTAATCCCACCCTCACTTCGACGCAAACGCGTCGACGTCTCGAAGATGGTCAAATCGCGCCGGGTCGCTGCTGTGCTGTGACACCGGGGCGGGAACTGGCGCGGGGCATCTCGGCCCGAGGGGGAACCCAATCTGATGACTCCGGGCCCAACTGAGTGGTGTTCCAAGACAGGGTCCCGACCAGGGGAAGGTGGTCGGACGCAATGCGAGCCAGGGGAGAACGATAAACCTGAAGGTCGCGAAGCACCAAAGGCCCGAGAGCGTAAATCCGATCGAGCGGCAACACCGGCATCCATGAGGGAAATGTGCGCGGTATAGCACTCGGGCCGAGGCAGCGGTCGAGGGCTCGGACACCGCCCGCCCGTCCCCGCCACTCGTTGAGATCTCCTACTAAAAGTACGGCATCGGCCGATGCGCCGTTCATTCCCGGATTATCTAGAGCAGCGATCAGACGATTGGCTTGAAGACGCCTCTCGCCGGCATGCAGTCCAAAGTGAGTCGCCATAACCCGCAAAATCAGGCCATCGATCATCAAATCGACGTCGAGCGCGCCGCGTGGTTCATACCCCGCGACCTCAAGGTCAATCGCGCGGGTTGCCAGCGGCGGAAAGCGCGTCAGAATGGCGTTGGCGAAGCGGCCGCGTCCGGCTGCCGCGGCGCCCACAATGATCTTACTCTCCGTCGCCCTGGCGAGAAATGCCCCCTGGTCTCTTTTGGGATCGCGGGCACGCCGAGCGTCAACCTCCTGAAGGCAGACGATATCCGCGTCGATCTCACGCAACACTGCGGCAATCCGCGACGGATCGTATCGCAAATCGAGCCCGAGGCAGCCGTGAATGTTATACGTGACGACGCGCAGCGGGTGACGCTCGGATGCAGAAGAAACGTTTGGTGCTGCCGAAAATACTTCCAACATCAATCCCCTAAACTCCACTGGGATTCATCGGCGCGATCCCTGAGCGGCGGTCATGGCGCAAATGAGGCGACGTGCGGCGCGATGCCGCCAATATGGCCCGGTTCTGCGACAGGTCGTGTGTCACCCCAGTCGAATCACGGATTTATTTTGCCGCACCGCAAAAAAGCGCCCCAATGTATTACGATGGACGTTTTCGAGCATCTCGGCGGTCGATTTCAGGAGCACAATGATGCTGAAGGGTAAAGCCGCGATCGTGACGGGGTCGACCAGCGGAATTGGCCTTGGCATAGCGACCGCCCTTGCAGCCGAAGGTTGCGCGGTGATGCTAAACGGCTTCGGCGAAGTCGGGGCAATCGAAGCATTACGTGCAAAGCTCGCGAAAGATCATGGGGTTGGCATAGCCTATTCGGCCGCGGATATGTCGAAACCGCCCGAAATTCGCGATCTCATCGCCGAGACCGTGGCGCATTTTGGCAACGCGGACATCCTCGTCAATAACGCCGGCATTCAGCATGTCGATAAGGTCGTTGATTTCCCCGAGGATCGCTGGGACGCTGTCATTGCGATCAATATGAGCGCCGCCTTTCACGCGACCAAGGCCGCCCTACCCCATATGTTGGCAAAGAAATGGGGACGAATCATTAATATCGCATCAGCTCATGGACTGGTCGCGAGCGAGGAGAAGGCGGCCTACGTTACCGCCAAGCACGGACTCGTCGGTTTCACCAAGGTGGTCGCGATCGAGGCCGCCAATGACGGTGTCACCTGCAACGCGATCTGCCCCGGCTGGGTTCTGACCCCGCTCGTTCAAAGACAGATCGAGGCTCGCGCCGCCGCCGAAGGGATTCCGGTGCAAAAAGCGAAAGACGATCTGCTCCGCGAAAAGCAGCCGATGCTGGAGTTTTCCACCCCGGAGCAAATTGGGGCCCTCGCCGTGTTTTTGTGCAGTGAGGGAGCGAGGACCATTACTGGGGCGGCGTTGTCAATCGATGGCGGCTGGGTTGCGCAATGATTGGATCGCGGGTCAGCTCCACCTGACCAGACGGCGTTTGAAGCGGCGGCAGGCTGAACCAGTTCCAGACTCCTACAGGTGAGAACCACTTAGATGGTCGACAAGAAACATGCCGTCTTTCGCGGACGCCTTATAATCGTCGGCTTCGGAAGCATCGGACAAGGTGTCCTGCCGCTGCTACTGCGGCATCTCGAAATTGACCCGGCGCGGATTACGATCATCACTGCCGAGCCGCGGGGCGCTGCAGTAGCCGCCGAATACGGCATCGCCTTCGACGAAACCCCGCTGACGCGCGACAACTATCGCGCCAAGCTCGATACGATGGTCGCCGCTGGCGATTTTCTCCTCAATCTGTCGGTCGACGTGTCGAGTACCGCGCTGATCGAACTTTGCCAGGAAAAGGGTGCGCTTTACCTCGATACTTGCATCGAGCCATGGCCGGGCGGGTACACCGATCCGAACCTACCGCCTTCCGCTCGCTCGAACTACGCATTGCGGGAAAGCGCACTGGCGCTGCGCCAGCGCTTCCCGAGCGGCCCCACCGCTGTTCTGACGCATGGAGCAAACCCCGGACTTGTCTCGCATTTTGTAAAGCAAGCGCTGATCGATCTCGCGCGCGACGCCGGAATGGAGGTGTCCGTCCCGCAAAGCCGCGATGACTGGGCCCGGCTCGCGCGGCAACTCGGGATCAAAACCATCCACGTTGCCGAGCGCGATACCCAGGTCGGAAAGACGCCCAAGGAGCCTGGCGAATTTGTGAACACGTGGTCGATCGATGGCTTTGTCAGCGAGGGGTCGCAACCGGCCGAGCTCGGATGGGGCACGCATGAGCGACACTTCCCGAAGGATGGACGGCGCCACGATTTCGGCAGCGGTGCGGCGATTTACCTGCTGCGGCCGGGGGCCGCGACCCGAGTTCGGAGTTGGACACCGCTCGAGGGTCCGTATCACGGGTTTCTGATCACTCACGGCGAATCAATCTCGATCGCGGATTTCTTAACGGTTACCGAGGGCGGCGAGGCCCGTTATCGACCGACTTGCCACTATGCCTACCACCCGTGTGACGACGCGGTGCTGAGCTTGCACGAATTTGCCGGCAAGAACTGGCACCTGCAGGCCCGTAAGCGGCTAATGGTGGACGAGATCAGCACAGGCACGGACGAGCTCGGCGTGTTGCTGATGGGCGCGCCGAAGGGAATTTATTGGTACGGATCACGGCTGACGATCGAAGAGGCGCGGCGGGTGGCGCCGCATAACAATGCGACTTCGCTGCAAGTGACAGCCGCCGTTTTGGGCGGTTTGGTTTGGGCGATCGAGCACCCGCGAGCGGGGATTGTCGAACCCGAAGAGCTGGACTTCGTGCGCGTCCTGGAAGTCGCCCGACCCTACCTCGGAGAGGTTGTCGGGATTTACGGCGACTGGACGCCGCTCGACGCCCGCGGGCGCCTCTTCCCCGAAGACCTCGATCGCGAGGATCCCTGGCAGTTCAAGAACATACGCGTCACCTGATAAAGCGGCTTCGCGGGCAAACTCAGTGGCGGAAGCGACGAATGCCGGTGAACGCCATTGCGATGCCGGAGGCATCGGCGGCGGCGATCACTTCGGGGTCGCGCACCGATCCGCCGGGCTGAATGACTGCCGTCGCGCCGGCGGCGATCGCGGCCTCTAGGCCATCGGCGAAGGGAAAGAATGCATCTGACGCAAGCACCGCACCGTGGGTGGCCGAAACCGCGGACCCGGCAGCGCGGCTGATTTCGGCGGCCTTCTCGGCGGCTAACCTTACGCTGTCAACGCGACTCATCTGGCCGGCCCCGATACCGACCGTGGCACCGTTGCGCGCAAAGACTATCGCATTCGACTTGACGTGTTTGACGACCCGATCGGCAAACAGCAGATCGGCAATCTCGGCATCGGTTGGCATACGTCGGGTAACGACGCGTAACTCATCAGCGCCGATCGCCGCCCGGTCGCGCTCCTGCACCAGGAAGCCGCCCGCAACCGAACGAAAGGTCAGGCCGGCCGCGGTCGGGTCCGGCAAAGTACCGGTGACGAGCAACCGCAGCGCGGTGCGGGCAGCAAGCCGGGTCGCCGCCTCAGCATCGACGCCAGGGGCAATCACGAGTTCGACGAAAAGCCGAGCGATGGCCTCAGCGGTGGCGAGATCGAGCGAACGATTGAGCGCCACGACTCCACCAAAGGCGCTGACCGGATCGCAAGCCAACGCCTTGTCCCAGGCGTCGCACAATGACGCTCCGGCCGCGACACCACAGGGATTGGCGTGTTTGACAATTGCCACCGCCGGCTGATCGAATTCGGCAACCAGCTCGAAAGCGGCGTCCGCATCCGAATAGTTGTTGTAGGACAACTCCTTGCCTTGCAGCTGGCGTGCCGTTGCCACCCCGGACCGGATCTCGGCGGTGCGGTAGAAACCCGCCATTTGGTGCGGGTTCTCACCATAACGGAGGCGCTGCACCAAATTGCCGGCAGTCACGAACTGCTCAGGGACAGTCTGACCCTCTTCGCGCGCCATCCAGGCAGCGATGGCCGCGTCATATGCAGCCGTCATTGCGTACGCCTTTCGGGCCAGCGCCCGCCGAAATGCCGCTCCGATCGATCCGCCACCAGAGGCGAGTTCGGCGAGCACCCGGTCATAGTCACCGGGGTCCGTCACGACTGTGACTGCATCGTGGTTCTTCGCCGCAGCCCTGATCAGGGCCGGCCCGCCGATATCGATATTTTCGATACACTCCTCGCGAGTCGCGCCACCGGCAACCGTTTCGGCGAACGGATAGAGGTTGCAGACCAGCAGGTCGATCGTGTCGATCGACCGCTCGGTTAAGGCGGCCATATGATCTGGCCGATCGCGGCGCGCCAGCAGTCCGCCGTGAATCGCGGGGTGCAGGGTTTTGACGCGGCCATCGAGAAATTCCGGCATGCCAGTGACTGCTGCCACTTCGGAGACTGAAACGCCAGCTTCGGTCAACGCGCGCGCGGAGCCGCCGGTCGAGACCAGCGCGATACCTCGTTCCGAGAGTGCTGTTGCAAACGGGGCAAGCCCGGCTTTATCGGCAACCGAGATCAGCGCGCGGCGGACCTTAAAGGGTGATGCATTCATCTTTGCGGTATAAGATCGTCCGAAGGTTGCCGACAAGCGCATCGAGAAATCATTTACCGTAAGCAAGATCAATCAGCAGCATCGCCGTGATCACGGTTGCTGCGGGCAGGGCGAATGCACCCCAACCATTTTCGGCCGCCCAGCCGCAAGCAATCAGCAGCACATTGGCCGCGATCACGCGGCGGACAACGGCGGCATGGCCCAGTCCGCGGATGATCGCCTGCTGATAGAAATGCTGGCGGTGAGCCTCCCATACCCTTTCGCCGCGCAGCAGGCGGCGCCCCAAGGTAATCGTTGCGTCGGCGAGGAAGTAAAGCGGCAGGATTACCGCGACCTTCCAGCGGCCCGCACCGGCAAGCCCGATCAGCAGAAACCCACTGAGGTAGCCCAGCGGTACGCTGCCGACATCGCCAAGGAAAATCCGTGCCGGCGACCAATTCCACACCAGGAAGCCTAGCGAGGCGCCCAATACTGCCGCCGAAAGCAGGGCCACGCTGAAATCCGCGCCCTCGCCGAACACGGCCAGCAGCAAAAGACCACCGCCGATCGCAGCCGCCTCGCCGCCGGCGATACCATCGATACCATCCATGAAATTGAAGAGATTTATCCACCACAACCACATAAACCCGACAGCGACGTAGTAAACTGCTGGCCCCAGCCACACCCACAGTCCATTCGCGGGTTCTGGCAGGGCGAGGAGTCCGATCGCAACGGCGGCGGCCTGAGCTGATAGCCGGGTTGCTGGCGCGAGCCCTTGGAGATCGTCGATCCAACACACGATGGCAAGGAGCGCGGCGGCGATGGTGACCGCTATGATCGCCGAACTAATCCAGCCCGCTGCCGAAACCCCGAGCCAAGCCAGCAACACTGTCCCGATAACGGCGATGCCGCCGCCTCGAGGTGTAGGAACCACATGGGAGGAGCGCTCATTGGGCCGGTCGAGCACGTTCCGCCGGCGCAGAAGCGGAATCAGGGAGCGCGTTGCGAGGCAGCAAACAAGAGCAGTTGCCGCCACAATGGCGCCAGCCGCTCCGGCGGCATCAAAATGACCAGCTGCCACAAGCTAATCGAAGCCTAGTTTATAGGGCTCGCGACGCATGGCCCAGCGCACCGTCGTACCACCGGGAGCGGCGGTCCCGCTCAACACGACCTGCTGGGTTTTTCTGGCCTCGCCCGATCCCAGATAGATGCTGTCACCGAGACTCATTTCCGCACCGGCGGCACGCAACCGCCAGCGACTGCCGCTGGGGAGACGCAATAATGCGACGGTCTCCCCTTCGGCAAGCGAGGCTTCGACCGAGGGGTGCAGATGAAACCTTACGGCGAAGGTCGCCCCCGGGCGTCCGACGAGGCGATCCTCGCCGCGTAAGTCGTCGCCGTCGGCGGCGAGAAACAACTCCCGGGTATAGATTAAGCCGAAGCGTTCGCGGTACCCGTCATGGGTGCAAGATATCCATTGCTGGCCCTCGTGTTCGGCCCGCTCGCAAGTGACCGAGATAGGCGCGCGATTGAGCACGCCGTCATCGCGGATTTCGGTCGAATTGGTATCGGCGACAACGAGCACCGAATGCGCCGCACTGGCGCGCCCTACCCTCGCCCAATTCGACCGCGGCCCGTGATAGCCCCCGCAGTTGACGATGATGCGTTCGCGATCATGGCTCATCTCAAAGGAGAGCGCACCTGCATGCGCATGCATGTCGAAATCCGGCGGCGGTCGGGCGCCGGCATCGACGACGATCAGGCTCTTGTTCGCATGCAGTCGCTCGAAACCCGAATCGGGGGCGTGCGTGAGCGCGCGTCCTCTGGTCTCAGATTGTGTCAGCACCAAGTCGATCAGAACGCCGTCCTCCTCAACCGAATTGTTGAACAGGGCCAGCCGGCGATCGCCGTGTCGAAACAGCCGCAACATCGGCGCTAGACGCTCGATCGCGTCGGCTAATGCGGCTGAGGGTTGGATCTTCGCCGCGCGCAATACCGTCCTGATGTCGACGAGGTCTTGCAGGACGCGAAGCTGCAGCGATGGACTACGCGAGCGGTGACCGCCGTCGGGAAGAATCTGCGCCGACATCTCGCGTTCCAGCAGGGACAAAGCCCTCCTTACCCGCGCTGCTGAACCACCCAATAAGACGGCTGCGGCAACCAAGCCTTTGAGCGCCCGCAGCCGGGGTGCTCCCGCCGCCTCCCGCGGCGCTGTTCGACTAAGGCGGCGATACTGTTTGGCTATACTGGCAAGAACTGCGCGCTTCAGAACAGAGTTGGTTCCGCCAAGGAGGATTTCGTCGAGATGCGTAATCCAGGCAAAAAGACGCGCGCCCGCGACATCGGAGCGCCATGCCACCGAACGCCGGAAACTGGCTTGCTCGGCCAGCCAGCTCTGGACCAGCTTTCCCACCTCGTCGCGGCCCGCAGGCCCCGCTGCCACGAGATCGGATATCCAATCAAAACTGTGCCAAGCGGCGCACCATTCTTCGGTTGCCTCAGTCGGAGACCAGCGCGGTGAAGGGTTGCGCACCAATATCCCGCAAAGCTCGATCTCGCCCGCAGCGATTGCCAGCCCTTGCTTTGGATCGCTGGGCCAGACTCTGTTAATTCTCAGCTCGAGCGAATTACGCCCAGCGAAGCTCCTGCGCGAGAAGGCGAGCGGCCCGAAGATATTGCGCCGTAAGCGGGTTAGAGCACCCGGAGCGCCGCCACCGCGAGGCTCTGTTGGTGATTTACTGCGTCGATCGCGGGCCGCTCTTCTCATCCGCGCTGTAGTTGAGCGCGGCGGCCATCAAAACCAACGCGACCCCGACGCTGGGAGACCTGGAGAACAAGCGAGTCCATATCGCTTGGTAACAAGGAACAGCCGGACCTGCAAGCCGGGGGCTTCGGCAGGGGTGTCAGCCGGCATCGTCCAATTTGATTAGCCTGGCGGAAAAAAAACCGTCTACACCGTCGTACTCACCCAGGTGACAGGGCAATGTCCGTAAATCTCCCTCGGCAGTGATCCAGTCCGGGTGGCCGCCGATCTCATCTGCACTGATCCTCTGGCGCACCATCGGCGCCCCTGCGCGCAACATGGTCTCTATGCGCAGCAGCCCTTCTTCCGGTTCGAGCGAGCAGGTGCAATAAACAAGTGTGCCCCCAGGATCCAGCATTTCGACCGCTGCTCTCAGCAGATTTTCCTGAACCACCGAGAGCCGAGCGACGTCATCCGGCAATTTGAGGTGGGGCACATCGGGATGACGACGGATTGCCCCGGTTGTCGTGCAAGGAGCGTCGAGCAGCACCGCTTTGACCCGCCGGGTCGGGCGCCACGTCAAAGCATCCGCGGCCACCGCCTCGATCGGCAGAGCGAGCCGCTGAAAATTTGCGACGAGGCGTTCTAAGCGCCGCGTCGAACGATCGATTGCAGTCACCCGGGCGCCCGCGGCGGCAAGTTGCGCGCTCTTGCCCCCGGGCGCCGCGCAGAGGTCGACGACCTCGCGCCCCGCGACATCGCCCAATAGCCTCGCCGGTAGTGCAGCGGCTGCGTCCTGGACCCACCACGCACCTTCGGCGTAGCCGGGAAGAGAGGTAACGGCTCCTCCCGCCTGTCGCCGCAACGTACCTGTCGGGAGAAGAATTCCTTGGAGCTTCTCGCACCAGACGTCGGGATCACTTCGCAAAGTCAGATCGAGTGGGGCTTCTTTCAGGTGCGCGTTTGCGATCGCACGAGCGGTTTCTGGGCCGTAAGCCCCGCTCCACGATCGCCACAGCCATTCCGGGGTATTGAGCCGCGGCGCATCTTGCCGGTGGGCCAGCTCGGGACCTTCGACGCTGAGCCGTCGAAGCACGGCATTGACAAGTCCCTTATGCGACAAAAACCCGCGACCATGTGCGAGATCGACACTCGTGGCCACCGCAGCGTGCGGCGGCGTCCGTAAGAAACAGAAGTTGAGCAACCCCAAGTCTCAGTATGTCGTGGATCGGTGCCGCCCTGGGGGCAAGAGGCGTGCTGAGGCATAGAGCAATCAGCGCGTCGATTTGGCCGAGCCGCCGCAGCGCGGTTGCCACCAGGAGACGCGCAAATGCTCGGTCACGGCCTGACAACAGCTGCATCGCCGCGTTGTCATCGATCGCGTCATCGAGCGGGCGCTTGCGGCGCAGGACCGCACCGAGCAACTCAAGCGCAACATCGCGGGCGGTCGGCAACTGAGCCATCAAAGTTCTTTTGCAAACTTGTGGAACATGAAGGCGGCAGCCTTGCCCCAGAGAGCATCAGGGCGAACATCCGGCATTTCACTCAGTTCCCTCTTAACGTTGCTGGATATGGCTTCCTCCGTCAGAACTTGAGTTATGATCCCCCGTTGCCACTTTTTGCTCATGAACGACTTACCGCCCGAGCAGAAGATCGTGCCGCCGGCATCGGCTCCCACCACCCGGCCAACGCGACCTGCGGGACAGACGCATCCGCCCACCGAAATTGGCGGCCCGAAGGGACCGGAACCGACGCGCTACGGTGATTGGGAAGTCGGGGGCCGCTGCACCGATTTCTAATCAGCATCCGTTTCAGATCGCACGATAAGGCTGAGCATACAATCCGATTGACCGCTCAAAGCGCGCAAATTATTGCAATTAGCGATGTTGTTTTTAACATCACAACGTTAGCGAAAAATGGTCGGTAAATCCTAAAGACAGGCATCAGCACACTTCATCCCTGCGGTGTCGCGCACGGCATCTTAGCGTCAAAACGCAGGATCGCTGCGGGAAGATTGCGACTCATAATCTGTTGCGTCTTCCCGTGAAGGAGTTCGAGAGTTCTCGCGTACCCCTTGTCGCTTGCCGTAGCCAGTCGCATCCTGATGAGCTCGTATCATAGACAATGGATTGTCCGGATGGTCGAACCTTTGTCACGGGGCCGCGACGAACCGGCCCTACCGTCTCACCAAGGGGCTGAAATCGGACCGCGCCTGTCGCCGGCCGGCGGCGTCGTTGTCGGCGCCATCGATCTGTCTCAGCCAATTTCTCCGACCGAGATAGCTCGGATCCGCGATGCGTTTCGTCAGCACCAGTTTGTTGTCTTTCGCAAACAGGCGCTGAGCCGCGAACAGCAATTTGCTTTTTGCGCGAATTTTGGCGAAGTCGAACACAGTTCGGGGCGCCAGTCGCAACACAAACGATACGAGGTTGCCCACGTCATCTCGAACCTAGACGAGGACGGCAACCCTGTCGACAGATCGTCATCGCCAGTCAGCAATTACAACTGGCACACGGATAAGCCTTATTATCCGGCGCCCCCGATGATGACGATCCTTTATGCGGTCGAGATCCCGGCAACGGGAGGCGACACCGAATTCGCCAACACGGGGATGGCCTACGCCGCCCTTTCCCCCGAAATGAAGCGCCGGATAGCCGAACTGCGCGTCGCCTTCCGCTGGGGCGCCCGCCGCGCTGAAAGCGATCAGCGGCTTGCGGTTTCTAGTGACCAGGGGATCGTCGATCACCCGCTTGTCCGCACCCACCCCGAAACCGGCATCAAAGCGCTCTATCTCGGCAATCACGCGTCGTACATCGTGGGGTGGCCGCTAACAGAAGGTAAGGCTTTGTTGGATGAACTTCTGGCATATGCAACACAACGCCAATTCGGTTACACCCATCGCTGGCGGGTAGGTGACCTTGTCATGTGGGACAATCGCTGCCTTCTCCACCGAGCCGTCGCTAATTTCCAGATCGACAAGGAGCGCCGTGTTCTTCATCGCACGGTGGTCCGAGGAACGGTGCCGGTCTGACGCAGGCCCGCTTCGATGGTCTTCGCATAGATCCACCTTTGCCGCTGCACCAAACCATCACCGATCCGTTAACCGAGCAGGCTTTTACTGGTTTGGCCAAATCGTGATGGAGAGCGTTAGAAAAGGCGCATGAAAGCGGTTCCGATCATCGCAGCGCTCGCCGGTTTGGCGGTCGTGGCCGGGCTCGTGGCAGGGTTCGGAACCAACGCCGTCATTCATTCATTTCTTGCGCTCGGTTGGAAAGGATTTGGCGCGATCTGTCTGATCCATCTGGGGCTGCTTGGAACAATGGGGATTGCTTGGCGCGCCCTCGTTCCAGGAGCATTCATTTCGACATTTATGGCGGCCCGTGTTGTGCGGGAGGCCGGTTCGGAGGTCTTGCCATTGTCCCCGATCGGCGGCTGTGTGCTTGGAGCACGGGTGTTAACACTCGCCGGCATATCCGGCTCGATCGCCGCCGCCAGCACGATTGTCGATCTGACGCTCGAGTTTTTTGCAAAGCTCGCCTACACCGCACTCGGTTTGGTCTTGTTGGTCAGCCTGCGACCCGGTTCGGCGATTGCCGGACCCTTGACCGTAGGGCTCGCGGCCGCAAGCCTCGCAGGGCTCGGTCTTGTCGCGGCGCAACGGCACGGGTTCGGCCTTTTCGATCGCATAGCGCATGCTCTCGGACGCGGCTGGGCAGAGCGAACCGCGGCCGGTGCCGCCCTTTTGCGCGAGACATTACAGCGCATCTATCAGCGAAAGGGCGGGCTGTGGATCGGCTTCACTCTTCATCTGTTCTGCTGGATAGCCGCCACGGTTGAAGCCTGGTTCGCGTTGCGGCTGGTCGGAAGCGCGCTTCCGTTCAAAACTGTCCTGGTGATTGAAAGTCTGGTCTATGCGATCCGTACCTTTGCCATCGTTGTCCCGAATGCGGTCGGACTACAGGAAGGCGCATATGTGTTGATTGGCGCCGGGTTTGGCCTGACACCACCGGTCGCGCTAATGCTGTCTCTGCTGAAGCGGGCGCGCGACCTGGCGATCGGGCTTCCCGCTCTCGGCGTTTGGCAATTTATCGAAGCCGGACGGGTTTGGCGCCGGCGGCCTCGGCCCGTTGACGGCGCTAAGGCGGTCGGCCGATGCGAGGCGATCCTGAACAGGAGCAAACCATGAGTGATGTGCTTCCGCTCGTGTATCTTGCGCGTCACGGCGAGACCGCGTGGAGCCTTTCCGGCCAGCACACCGGTCGTACCGATCTGCCGCTCACCGAAAATGGCGAGCGCCAAGCCCATGCCCTGGGGCAGCGCCTGCGCGGCCACAGCTTCGCCAAAGTGCTGACCAGCCCCTCGCAGCGAGCGATAAGGACTTGTGAACTCGCCGGCTTCGGCGCCGGTGCCGAAATCGATCCCGATCTCGCCGAGTGGGATTACGGCAAATACGAGGGCCGCCGCACCCCGGACATCCTGGCCGAACGCCCGGGATGGCACTTGTTCCGTGACGGCGCGCCCGGCGGCGAATCACCGGAGCAGATCGGCGCCCGCGCCAATCGCGCCGTCGCGCGCATCCGAGCGGTCGGCGCGAACGTTCTCCTGTTCTCAAGCGCGCACATCTCGCGGGTACTGGCCGCGAGCTGGCTCGGACTGCCGACGGCGGGCGGCCAGTATTTTTATCTTAACACCGCGAGCCTGAGCATCCTCGGCTACGAGCACAATTTAACCGAGCCGATTATTCGGCTATGGAATGACACCAGCCACCTGAAAACCTGACGGCGTCTTTGCGACCGGCGATACGACCGATCCGCTACTAAGAACTGGCTCCGGGTATCCACGCCTTGGTAGCCGGTACAGCTGAGCGGCAGATAGACGTGGATGGCCGGGTCAAGCCCGGCCAAAGCGATTGAATGTGCATCGATATCGCACCCCAGTTCAGCTACTCGGCGGTTCCGGTGCGGACCGGTGTGAGGACTTTCGGCTGCTTGCGCGCCTTGCGCGACTTATCAAAACGCTGCAGCATTGTGAAGAAGGACGGAACAAACAGCACCGCTAGGCCGGTCGACGCGATGATTCCGCTGAGCACGCTGAGGCCAAGCGAAATATCCGCGTCGGCGCCGGCGCCGGTCGCCAGCACCAACGGCAGGACGCCCAGGCCAAAGGCGAACGAGGTCATCAGAATCGGGCGAAAGCGCAGGCGCGAGGCTTCGACCGCGGCTTCGCGGATCGATAGACCCCGAACCATGCGGCCTTCGCGCGCCATCTCGACAATCAGAATGCCGTTCTTGGCCGACAGCGCGATCATCAGAATGAGGCCGATCTGGGTATAGAGATTGTTGGCCGCACCGAGGCTGGTCAGGGCGATGACCGGTCCCAATAACGCCAATGGCACCGCCGACAGCACCGCCAATGGCAATATCCAGCTCTCATACTGGCCGGCGAGGACCAAATAGACCAAGAGGACCGATAGTCCAAACAAATAATAGAGCTGATTTCCGCTCAATTTCTCCTGATAGGCCATTGTCGTCCACTGATAGCCGGCATCACTCGGCAGCGTCTTTTTCGCGATGTCTTCCATCGTGGTCAGCGCCTGACCCGAGCTGACGCCGCGGGCGGGAGCACCGATGATTGTCGAAGAGGGGAAGAGGTTGTAGAGGGTGATCAGCGGCGGCGCCAAGCTGGTGCCGAGATGCGCAATTGCCCCGATCGGCACCTTCTGCTTGTCTTGGCTAATGACATAGAGATTCAACAGATCGGCCGGTTTTAAGCGATACTTCGAATCGGCCTGGGCATAGACTTGGTAGACCTGCCCGTAGTTGTTGAACTGATTGATATAAGCCGATCCGAGATAGTCCGACAGTGTCGAGAACACGTCGCCGACCGAGACGCGCAATGTTTCCGCCCGGTCACGGTCGACGGTGACCGTGACCTGTGGCGCACCGGTGCGGAAAGGCGTCAGGACGTGCTGCAGCTGAGGATCGGCAGCGGCCGCTTTGACGACCTGCTGCGTAACCTCGTTCAGCTTCTGGTAATTGAAGCTGCCGCCCAAGAGCTCAGCCTGCATCTGAAAGCCACCAGCATTGCCGATCCCTTGGATCGGCGGTGGCGGCACGACGACCAGCTGGCCGTCAGGAGCGGCGTTGAGCTTGTTCTGCAGGCGTTCGGCGATCGTCAGGATGTCCGTTCCTTGCGCCTTGCTCCGCTCATCCCAAGGCTTGAGCATGACAAAGGCGACGCCGGCGTTGTTGAGATCCGCCATGTTGTCGAGTTCGGAAATGCCACTAATCGCGATCACCTGGTCGACTCCCGGCATCGCAAGCGCCAGCTTGGTGGCATTATCCAACGCCGCGGTCGTCCGCCCGAGTGCCGCACCCTCGGGCAATTGCACGGCAATTGTCAGATAGCCCTGGTCTTCGGGCGGGATGAAGCCGGTCGGCAGGCGGGCGATACCCCAGACGGCAACGACCGCTAGCGCCACCCCGATCAGCACCATCAGACCGCTGACGCGCACCATCCGGGCGATCAACCCGGTATAGGCCCTTTCCATCCCGCCAAAAACGCGGTCGAAGCCGCGAGCAAACGACCGGGAGAAGATGTTCCGCTGCTCCACGGGCTTGGGGGGGCGCAGCCACTGCGCGCATTGCGTCGGCTTCAAGGTGGCGGCGTTGATGGCACTGATCAGAGCCGTGACGGCGATCACCAACGCGAATTGCGCGAACATCTGGCCGCTCAGACCGGGCACAAAGGCCGCCGGCAAAAATACCGCCATCAGCACCAAGGTGATGCCGATGATCGGCCCGAACAACTCGTTCATCGCCTTGATCGCGGCGTCGTGTCCGGACATGCCCTGCTCGATATACTTCGAGCAGCCCTCGACAATGACGATCGCGTCGTCGACGACGATGCCGATCGCCAGGACAAGCGCAAACAGGGTGGACAGGTTGACCGTGTATCCGAGTGCGGCCATGCCGGCAAACGCGCCGATGATTGTCACCGGCACCGTCGTTGCCGGCACCATCACCGCTCGGAAGTTCTGCAGAAAGACCAGGATCACGATCAGTACCAGTACCCCGGCTTGCCACAAGGTGGTGTAAACCCCGTTGATCGAGTCCTTGATAAAGATCGTCGTGTTGTACGGGACGCTGTAATGGAGCCCAGGCGGAAAGCGGCGCGAAAGCTCCTCCATCTTTGCCGCGACTTCTTTTGCGACTTTCAGCGAATTGGCGTCGGGGGTTTGGTAGATGGCGATGCCGGCAGCCGGTTTGCCGTTGAGCTTGAAATCCATCGAATAGGTCTGCGAGCCCAGATCGACATGCCCGACGTCTTTGACCCTGACAAGGCGCCCACCCTCAGCGGTCTGATCCTTGACGATAATGTCGGCAAACTGCTCTGGAGTGGTCATCCGCGACTGGGGGACAATCACCGTATACTGGAATTGTTGGTCTTTCGGCGCCGGCGGCATGCCGACCTGCCCCGCCGTGACCTCTGTGCTCTGCTGCTTGACGACGTTGATCACATCCGACGGCTGGAGCCCGAACGAATAAAGCTTGTTCGGGTCCAACCAGAGCCGCATCGAATATTGACCCGCCCCCATCACCGTGACGTTCCCGACCCCGGGAAGCCGGGCCAGCTCGTTGACGAGATTGATCGTCGCGTAGTTCCACATGAACAGCGCGTCGCGCGAGTTGTCCGGCGAATTGAGCGTGACAAATTCGAGGATCGACGAGGCTTTGGCGCGGATCGAAACACCCTGGGTCTGCACCGATTGGGGCAGCTGCGCCATCGCGTTCTGCACGCGGTTTTGGACCAGCACCTGGTCCATGTTCGGGTCGCTGCCGATGTCGAAACTCACCGTCAGGTTGTAGGTGCCGTCATAGGCGCTGGTCGACTCCATGTAGATCATGCCCGGCACCCCGTTGACCTGCAATTCGATGGGCAGGGCCACGGTGTCGATGACGGTCTGGGCACTGGCCCCGGGGTAGCGCGTGCTCACCGCTATGGTGGGCGGCACGATGTTGGGATATTGCGCGACCGGAAGGCGGAATACGCAAATCGCGCCGATCAGCACCAGCACGATCGCCAGGACGTTCGCGAGAACCGGATGCTCGATAAAAAATTTTGAGATCATTGGCTAGACCCCGGAGCCGCCGACCCGGTGACAGCCTCGATCGTCGTCGGCTGCGGCACCACCTTAGCCCCTGGCGTCGCGCGCCACAAATCTCCGACAACGACCCTGTCCTCCGGCTTCAGTCCGGAGGTGACGACCTGCAATCCGCCCATCGTCGACCCGAGCTGGACATAGCGCTGCTGCACGACATCGTTTTCGTTCAGGACCAGCAGATAGGTCCCGCCCTGATCGGTCTGCAACGCACGCTGGGGGACCAGCAGGGCGTTGCGGTCGACCTTGCCCATCGGTAGCCGCATGCGCACAAAAAACCCGGGCAGGAGCACCCGAGTCGGGGTTGGGCACGATGCCGCGCACGAGCAAGGTCCCGGTCGACGGGTCGAGCCCCGGCTGAACAAATTCGATTGTGCCGCGGTGGGGAAAACCCTGCTCGTCGGAAAGCCCGACATCGACCGGCACTTTGTGCAGATCGGCGAGGGTCAGCCGATGCTGGCCCAGATTTTGCCGGATCTTCAGCACCGTCTGCTCACTCAGATTGGCGACCACATAGATTGGGTCGAGCTGGGTGATTTCGGCGAGTGCCGATTGCTGTCCGCCGCCGCCGACGACGTTGCCGGGGTCGATCAGATGCTTGCCGACGATGCCGTCAAACGGCGCCCTGACCTCCGTATAGCTCAGGTTCAGCTTGTCCAACGCCACCGACGCCCGGGCGGAAAGCAGTGACCCCGTGGAGCTCCCTTTTTCGTAGACCCACTGGTCGACCTGGGTCTGGGTCGCCGCGTCCTTTTTGACGAGCGCCGTATACCGCGGGAGCTCGGTGTTCGCATGCGTTGAGCGCGGCTTGTGCGGAGATGACCTGCCCCTGCGCCTGCAGCAGCTGATACTTGTACTGGTCCTGCTGGATCGTGAACAGAAGGTCGCCTTTTTTGACAGACTGGCCGTCCTGGTAGTGAATTTTCTCGAGATAGCCCTCGACCCGAGCAACCAACTTGACATCGTTGACCGCCGCGGCGTTGCCGGTGATCTCGACATAATTGGTCACCGACTGCAGCCTCGGCAGTACGACCGGGACCGGCGCCGATGCACTCGGCGCCGGCAGTTGCGCCTCGGCGCTCCGGAATTTTGGGACCCCGAACGCTGCGGCGACTGCGCCCGCCGCCGCAGCGGCGGTCGAATAAGAGTAGGCGGCCGATCGAGAACCGGTTCATATCGCCCTCACCATTCGGGCAATCGGGGCTTAGCGCTGACATTGGCCGGCGTCGGCAACGCTGGCGCCGACGGCTGCGGCGCGCTGGGCGGCGGCAGCAATGCGCCCCAATTGGCGCGGTTTCTCATTTCATCGGCCGTCGCGGCAGGCACGAACTCGTTGTCCGCGCGGATCTGCCATCCTCCCCCCAAGGCTTCGTAAACCGAGGCGAGACCCGTCGAGACAGTCCCTTCCGCCATCGCCAAGTCGTTTTGCGCCGTGTAGAGGTTCTGTTCGGCGGTCAGTACGGTCGTGAAATCCCTGGTCCCGAGTTTATACTGCAAGAGCGCGATGCCGAGCGCGGCATTCGCTGCAGCGACGCTCTCGCGCAGGAAGTCGACCTCCTCGCGCCCTTGCAGGAAGCTCGTCAGACCATTCTCGACCTGCTGCTGCGCTTGCAGCACGTCGTTCTGATAGTCGACCAGAAGCGTCTGCAGCGTGGCGTCCTCGACCCGGACCTGATTGGTGATTTGCCCGTAATTGAGGATGTTCCATTGGAATGTCGGTCCGAAGGCGAAGGTGATACCCACTCCCTCGAAGACCTTCTTGAGCTTGCTTGGGCGGATATTGGTAGCGGACGTGCCAAAAGTCCCGGTCAAGCTGAATGCCGGATAAAGGTTTGCTTCGGCGATGCCGATTTGCGCGCTCTGCGCCATTGCCGCCAGCTCGGCGGCGCGGATATCCGGCCTGCGGCGGACGAGATCGGCCGGAATGCCGACCGCGACGGTCTTTGGCGGGACCGGGATCCCGCTCGATCCGCTCAACAGTGGGTCCATCGGCTGCGGCGCCATGCCGAGCAGCACGGCCAGTGCGTTGAAGCCTTGGTTCAACTGGATCGTCAGCTGTGGAATCGTCGCTTCGGTTTGCTCAAGGACGTTTTCCGCCTGGTAGACGTCGAGCTTGGTCGCGGGTGCCGCCCTGATACTGGGCCTGCGCGATCGCCAGCGCCTCCTTCTGCTTGACGATGTTTTCCTGGGCGATCTGGATCTGTGTTTGCAGGGTGCGGATGCCGATATAGGTCGTGGCGACATCCCCCAGAAGCGTGACCAGCACGTAGTCGTAATTGGCGATCGAGCCGAGATAGGACGCATCGGCCGATTGGATGGCGCGCCGGAACTTGCCCCAAAAATCCAATTCCCAATCGGCGGTAAGCCCAAGCGAATCGCGCCAGAAGTTATGTATGACGTTGACCGGAAACTCGGTCTGGTCGGCATGGCTCGGCCGGATGTAAGTCAGTGTGCCGTTGCCTTGCTGCACCTGCGGGTAGAACTCGCCGATCGCCACCCCGAGGTCCGCGCGCGCTTCGAGCACCTGGGTTCCGGCGGCGACCAGGGTCAAGTTTTGGCTATAGGCGATCTGGATCAATCGATCGAGAACGGGATCGTTAAACACCCGCCACCACGCCGCGTATTCCTGCTTCTTGGTGTCGACCGAGGGTTGGTGGGCTTCGAGATATTGGTTGGCAACCAAGACCGCAGGCGATTTGTAATCGGGCCCGACCATGCAGCCGCCAAAAAACAAGGGAAGGGCTAGGGCAGCGATCCGGCCGACACAAGCAATCCCATCGCTCGCTGGACCCGCCGCACAGGCAGCGATCAGCGGCCCGACCCTCGCCAGTCGCGTCACTTTTTAATCCCGCCCCTATCGGCGCCGCGACACTCTCAATCCCCTGAGCGCCCGCAGCCAGGTCCCCTAACGCTGTCCTGTCGATTACCATATCCATTTACGACACTCAATGTGTCGATCTGTAACGATAGGTGTCGATCTGTAAAGCGCCGAGCGGGATATGTCGCGAGGACTTGGGGGCCTGATGTCTTAATGAGCTTTGGTCGCGCTAGACATCGATCGTTGCGAGCAGCCGAACTGCCGCGAGCAAGCCTTTTGCGGCAGCACGGCTAAGAACGGCGTCTATGGCTGGGCGGCCGGATCGGCCCGGATTAAAGCGGCGGCAATTTCGACCGGATCGTCATCGACACCGGCGAGGAACTCGACGGCGCGCTCGACTGGCGGGTACAAGCGACCGCCGAGTTCGGCGACCTCCGAGATCCGGACCGGTCTGCCATCGAGATCGCGCGCGCATTTATTGAGCACGCGCTCGAGGACAAAGGCGACAATGACCCGGTTTGACGACTGCGCCGGCTCGATACAGCCGCGGGCATAAATCGCCAGCTCGAGCAGGGCTTCGAGATTGCCGAAACGATTGCGCTGCGTCTGGTTCAGGAACTGACGCTTCAGATGGGCCGCGGCCAGATATCGGACCGGCTCGCTCAACTAAAATCACGCCAGGTAAAGAGCGATTCGAAGGCAATGCCGTCGGCTTTGAAATTGTCCGCCGCACCTTCGAGGCGATCGACGATGCTGATGATCCTGATAATTTGGCAGTCGAAGCGGAGCACCTGTTCCGCCGCCTGCATGACCGAGCCGCCGGTAGTCGTGACATCCTCGAACAAAATGACGCGCGCACCCCGCTCGAGCAGGCCATCGATCCGCTGGTCGGTGCCGTGGCCTTTCATCTCCTTGCGCACAAAAAAACCGGTGATTGGCTTCTCGGGCCAGCTGCGCGCGCATAGCAGCGCGACAATCGGGATGGCCCCGGTTTCGAGCCCGCCGACGGCATCGAAATCGTCGCCGCGGATCATGTCGAACAGCAGATCGGCGACGAGGCCGGCGCCTTCGGGATCGAGCAAGGTTCGCTTCATATCAAAGAAAAAATTGCTCGACCGGCCGGAGGACAGCACAAAGCCGCGATCCCGCAGCAGCGAGCGGTCGCGAATAATGTCGCGCAGCCGTTGTTTTTTGGCCGGCAAATCCGCCCGCATGGTCACCCTTCTCCTTGCCCTTTGGTGCAAAAGGTCCGCTTAGGCGGGCATGGCCGAAAGCGGGCGCATTCGGCAATGCCAACCCGTAAATTAAGACCTGAACCGCCGTCATGTGACAAGAGCGTTACAACGCCCACGGCTCAGATTCGGGTCGAGTTCGGTATCCCAGTAGAGATAATCGCGCCAGCTGTGATGCAGGTAATTGGGCGGAAAGGCGCGCCCGTTCTCCTGCAGCATATAGGTGGTCGGTTGCACCGGGCGGTGGCGCGGATACATGCCGCTCTCGCGCGGCAGGCGGTTGCCCTTTAACAGATTGCAGCTGCCGCAGGCGGTGACGACGTTATTCCAGGTCGTGCGCCCGCCGCGCGAGCGCGGCACGAGATGATCAAAGGTCAATTCGTGCGAGGGATAAGGCTCGGCGCAATACTGGCAGGTAAAGCGGTCGCGCAAGAAGACGTTGAACCGGGTGAAGGCCGGGTGGCGCGCCGCCGGCACATATTCTTTGAGCGAGACGACGCTTGGCAGCCGGATTTCAAGCGAGGGGCTGCGCACGGAGACATCGTAATGATCGATGATATTGACGCGATCGAGAAACACCGCCTTGATCGCGTCCTGCCACGACCACAACGACAGCGGAAAATAGCTCAGCGGGCGGAAGTCCGCGTTGAGCACCAGAGCCGGGCAATTATCCAAGCAGGCCGTCACCGATAACCCGTTCTGCTCGTCATCGATCGCGAGGCGGCATAGCACGCGTTTGTGACAGCTTGATAACGAATCGGCCGGCAGCGAACAAGGAGCCGGGACACAATTTCGCAGCTCAGCGGGTCGGGACCGGCTTGTCGCCGCGATAATCGTAAAAGCCGCGGCCGGCTTTGCGGCCGAGCCAGCCGGCCTCGACATATTTTACGAGCAGCGGACACGGCCGGTACTTGCTGTCGGCGAGCCCTTCGTAAAGCACCTGCATGACCGACAGGCAGGTGTCGAGCCCGATAAAATCGGCGAGCTCGAGCGGTCCCATTGGATGATTGGCGCCGAGCTTCATCGCGGTATCGATCGCTTCGACCGAACCCACCCCCTCGTACAGCACGTAAACCGCCTCGTTGATCATCGGCAGCAGGATGCGGTTGACGATAAAGGCGGGGTAATCCTCGGCGGCGACCGGCGTCTTGCCGAGCTTCACCGCCAGATCGCGGGTCAGGGCAAAGGTTTCCTCGTCGGTGGCGATGCCGCGAATCAATTCGACCAGGGTCATCACCGGCACCGGGTTCATAAAATGCATGCCGATGAATTTTTCGGGCCGGTCGGTCGAGGCGGCGAGCCGCGTGATCGAAATCGACGAGGTGTTGGTTGCGATTAGCGCACCCGGCCGCAATTTCGGGGTCAGCTGCTTAAAGATCTCGCGCTTGATATCCTCCTTTTCGGTCGCGGCCTCGATGACCATGTCGCAATCGCTGAACAGCCCATAATCGAGCCCGGTAGCGATGCGAGCCATCGCCGCCTCTTTTTCCTCCTCGCGGATCCGGCCGCGTGCGACCTGACGCGCGAGATTGCGCTCGATCGCCTCGACGCCCGCGGCGGGCCGCCTCCTCGCTGATGTCGGTCATGACCACATCGAGCCCGGCCAAGGCGCAGACATGAGCGATGCCGCCGCCCATCTGGCCGGCGCCGATCACACCGATGCGGTGCAGCCGTTCGATTCGCGGGCTGCTGGGGGAGCGGTGGCGTCACTTGCCGGTGGAGCTGCGGCGGCGCTCACTGGCGGCGCTCGAGCTCGTCGGCGAGCTCCGGCAGGATCTTGAACAAATCCCCGACGAGTCCGTAATCGGCGATCTGAAAAATCGGCGCCTCCTCGTCCTTGTTGATCGCGACGATGACCTTGGAATCCTTCATCCCGGCGAGGTGCTGGATCGCGCCGGAAATCCCGACGGCGATATAGAGCTCCGGGGCGACGATCTTGCCGGTCTGGCCGACCTGGTAATCATTTGGCACAAACCCGGCGTCGACCGCGGCGCGCGACGCGCCGACCGCAGCGCCGAGCCTGTCGGCAACCTTTTCGAGCAGGTGAAAATTATCGCCCGATTGCATGCCGCGCCCGCCGGAGATGATGACGCGGGCGCTGGTCAATTCGGGCCGCTCGGATTTCGACAATTCGGCGCGGACGAATCGCGAAAGCCCGGTCTCGCCGGTCGATGCCACGGTTTCGATCGGCGCCGATCCCCCGGTCGCCTCACCTGGCGGAAATGCGGTGCCGCGCACGGTGATGACCTTGATCGGATCCTTCGACTGCACCGTCGCGAGCGCGTTGCCGGCATAGATCGGGCGCACAAAAGTATCGGGCGAAACGACCGCGCTGATGTCGGAGATCTGCATCACGTCGAGCAAGGCTGCGACGCGCGGCATCAGGTTCTTGCCTCGCGGTCGTGGCCGGCGCGATCAAATGGCTATAATGCTCGGCGAGCTTGACAAGCAGCGGCGCCACATTTTCCGCGAGGCCATGATCGTAAGCCGCATCGTCGGCCAGCAAAACGCGCCTGACACCGGGGATTTGCGCGGCGGCCTCGGCGACAGCGCGGCAATCCTTGCCGGCGACGATTACGTCGACGTCATTGGCGGCAATCTCTTTGGCGGCGGCAAGCGCGTTCAGCGTCGCGGATTTGAGCGAGCGGTTGTCGTGTTCGGCGACGACGAGAGCGGCCATCAGATCACCCGCGCCTCGGTCTTGAGTTTGTCGACGAGTTCGGCGACCGAGCCGACCTTTCGCCCACCCTGACGTTTTGGCGGCTCCTCGACTTTGAGGACGGCAAGCCGCGGCGTCACATCGACCCCCAGCGCCTCGGGCGTCGTCGTCACAATCGGTTTTTTCTTTGCTCTCATGATGTTCGGCAGCGAGGCATAGCGTGGCTCGTTGAGCCGAAGATCGGTCGTGACGACCGCGGGCAGTTTGATCGCCACGGTTTCGAGCCCGCCATCGACCTCCCGCGTGACCTCGGCATGCCCGTCGCTGATCTTTGAGTTTCGACGCAAAGGTCGCTTGCGGCCAGCCCAACAATGCCGACAGCATCTGCCCGGTCTGGTTGCAGTCGTCGTCAATCGCCTGCTTGCCGAGGATCACGATCTCGGGTTTCTCGTCGAGGATCACCGCTTTCAGCAATTTGGCGACGGCGAGAGGCTGTAATTCGGCATCGGTCTGCACCAGGATGCCGCGATCGGCGCCCATCGCCAGAGCGGTCCGGATCGTTTCCTGGCATTGCGCAGCGCCGAGCGAAACCGCGATGACTTCGCTGACGATCCCGGCTTCGCGCAGCCGCAATGCCTCTTCGATGCCGATTTCGTCAAACGGGTTCATCGACATCTTGACATTGGCGGTCTCGACGCCGGTGTGATCCGCCTTGACGCGGATCTTGACGTTGTAGTCGATGACCCGCTTGACCGCGACTAGCGCCTTCATATCTGCCTCGTAATCAACCGCGGCGGCGGCCCCGCCGATCTTTCCCGCAACCGCTCCTTAGCCGCGCGATTTGTGCACTTACCCGCGGCTAAGGCAAGTCCCTGGTCCTAACGACGCGCTTCAAAACGGGCCGGATTTGGCGGGGAACCTTCAGTGCGGTTTGGTTCTCGAGTTCGACCGTTTGGCTGCCGATAGGGCCGTTGCGGCAAGCCATCAGCCGGGCGGCACCGGCCTCCAAGCCACCCCCATTTTCGCCAAAAAGGGCTTCGCCGCCTCGGTCGTGAGTTTGATCCCGAGTTCGGACATTTTAGCGGCGCTATCGACCCATTGGTCGAAGCTGTTTCGCGCGAGGCGAGAGTTCACGGCGACCGCGTCGGACCAAGTCTTGACGCTCAGCGTGTCGATCGCGGTGCGCGCCAGGGTCTCCATGCTTTGGCGGCCATAGCATGCCAACTCATCGCTGAGCGCCTGCATGCCGCGGCTCACAGCTGCCTGCGACTCGGTGATCATCCCGCAAGTATCGCGCCCGAGGTCAGCAATTTTTGTCGGTCCGGCGATGTTGGGCGGAACAATGGCAGACGCCGCCGGCGCGATCCGCTGCACGACGACCTCAGGCACAGCGGCGCCCTCCGGCGGAGTTTCGCCAAGAACGGCGCTAGGGGCTTCGACCGCCCTGGCCAAAGTCGGTGGCAGCGCGGGTTCGGCCGGCGGTTCCAGCGCGATAGGGGGCGGTGGTTCGGTTGGCGCAGCCGGACCTTGCGCTGCGACCAACTTTGCCGGCCGTTCGCTTGGAGCGGAGGGAGGCGGCTCGGCCGGCCGGTGGGAGGTCTGCACTGCGACCGATTTTGCCGGTCGATTGCTTGGGGCGGCCGGCGGCGGTTCAGCCGGCCGAGCCGATGTCTCCGCTGCAACGGACTTCGTCGGCTTGCCACCCGAAACCGCCGCCCGAGGTTCCGCTGGTGCTGGTGGAGCATGGTTTGCTGTTGGGGCGGCTGTGCGCGTCACCCGCCTGCCCTTGCTTTCCATCGAACGATCCTTGCTCGGATGCCGCGCCAGTTGCGCTGCGTAACTTAATATTTACCCCGCGACTGCGTGATTTTGCAACATCAAATTGTGCGGTGCACAATATGCCTTTCGTGACAAATTGACATCTGACTTTGTCAGTCCGTCAAAGGGCTGGTAAAGAGCGAGAGCGCATAGCGCTGACGGTGCCCAAGACCTCGCAACCGAAAGTCAGCTGAGGCGGACAGTTTCACTGGCTTTTTCCGGTCTTGTCTGCGATGAATACGCGTTGTCGCTGATTATCCGCGGTTTGGGGGAATTGGGGGTTGCAGTGAAGGTCGTGCCGCAGCAACGCGGCGGGTCCCGTGGGGGCGGGCCCCGTTTGCCAAAGATTATTGCCATCACGATTGCCGCTATCGCGCTTTGCATCGCCGGCTCGGGGCTAGCGCACGCGGCATACAAAGCGAAGCATCATTTCCGAACCGGCATCATCGGTTTTTCACCGTCTCCAATCGGCGAATTGATCGTACTCGATGCCGATACCGGCCGGGTGTTGAGCGAGTTCGAACGCCGACGCGGTCACTTATCCCGCTTCGCTGACAAAGATGATGACCCTCTATCTGACCTTTGAGGCGCTCAATACGGGTCGGCTGCGGATCGACCAGCTGCTCCCTGTGAGCGTCGAGGCGGCCAGCAAATCGCCGACCAAGCTTGGCTTGCGACCGGGCGACGCGGTCGCCGTGCAAGACCTGATTTATGGCATCGTAACGCGTTCCGCCAATGATGCCGCCGCGGTTCTGGCCGAGGGGTTGGGCGGCAGCGAGCCGGCCTTCGCCGAGATGATGAATCGCAAGGCGGCGCAGCTGGGGATGCGAAACACCTATTATCGCAACGCCTCGGGCTTGCCCGATCCGGCTCAGCACACGACGGCGCGCGACACCGCACAGCTGGCGTTGGCGCTGTATCACGACTTCCCCCGCGAATATCGTTATTTCGCGACCCGCTCGTTTGTCTTTCGCGGGGTGACGATCGTCGGTCACGATCACCTCCTCGACTGGTACCCCGGCGCTGATGGCATCAAGACCGGTTACATCCGCGCTTCCGGCTTCAACCTCGCGACCTCGGCCGTGCGTGGCGGGCATCGTCTGGTCGGAGTCGTGCTCGGTGGATTATCGGGAGGATCACGCGACCGGCAAATGGGGGCGTTGCTCGATCAGGGATTTGCCTCGATCGGCGTTGCTCCCGTTGTGACCGTGGGATACCGTCCGCCAGCCAACCGTCTACCCGCTCCGATGCCGGTGGTGCCGGTGCTAGCCCCGCTGATTGCAGCGGCCGATCCATCGCCGTCACCGCCGCAGACGGCGCGGACCAAACCTGGGCTGTTCAGCAAGGCGGCATCGCGGCTTGCGCTGCATCTGTCGCCGGTTGGCAAGGCGGAAGCGGCGACCCTGCCACCGGAGCCGGCTCGCCCGGCGCTCGGCTCCGAGCGATGGGGCATTCAGCTGGGCGCGTTCCATGCCCCGGCCGCGGCTGCGAAGGCGGGACGCGAGGCGGCCAGCTTGGCCATCGCCAGGGGCAAGCCGATGCAGATTGTCGAACCCGGCAAGGGGGGAAAACAGCTTTACCGCGCGCGTTTGCTTAATTTCACCCCGCGGGAAGCGCAGAGCGCCTGCGCCCAGCTGCACAAGAAAAAGATGGAATGCTCGGTGGTTTCACCGTCGACACCCAAGGTGGCGGCGCGCTGAGGGCCACGTGCACCGACGACTCAACGCTCTTTGGTCCCCCGCTGGCTTGGCCCATCGCGCGCCGATCACGCATCGGGCAGGGCGACACCCGATTTGCCAAGTTCGGAGGCGAGTTCCGCCTTGAGCCGCGCGAGGCCGTCCGCGTTCGCCGACTCGGCCCGCGCCACCAGCACATCTTGAGTATTTGAGGCCCGCAATAGCCACCACCCGTCGGCGGTTCGCACCCGCACGCCGTCGATCTCGTTGATCTCGGTACCGGCCTGCCTGAGGCGCTCGGCGACCTCTCGCACCACCGCGAATTTTCGGCTATCAGCACATGCGAAGCGCAACTCCGGCGTATTGACGACGATCGGCAGCGCTTCCCGCATATCCGCCAGGGTTTGCGGGGTGCGTGCGAGGATGCCGAGAAGCCGAACCGCGACATAGACGGCGTCGTCAAATCCGTAATATCCGTCGGCAAAAAAGATGTGGCCGCTCATCTCGCCGGCGAGCGGCGCCCCGGTCTCAGCAAGCTTGGCCTTGATCGGCGAATGTCCGGTTGCGGTCATGATCGGGCGCCCGCCGGCCTTGGCGATCTCGTCGAATAAGATCTGGCTCGCTTTTACATCGGCCAGGATTGGCGCCCCCGGATGGCGTGCCAGCACATCTCGCGCCAGGACGATCATCAGCTGGTCGCCAAACCAAATCTCCCCCTGCGCGTCGACAACACCGATGCGGTCCCCGTCGCCATCGAAGGCAATGCCGAGATCGCATTTTTCGCGTGCCACCAGCTCTTGCAATTGAACGAGGTTGGCCGGGATCGTCGGATCGGGATGATGGGCGGGGAAGCGCCCGTCGATCGCAGCGTTGATCAGGACATGCAGACCGGGCAGGCGGCTGGTCAGCCGCTGCACGACCTCGCCGGTGGCGCCGTTGCCCGGATCCCAAGCTACCGTCAGCGCCCGCGAACCGTTATAATCACTTGCCAGACGATCGATATAGGCTTCCCGGATTTCACGGTCTTCAACCCGGCCGCGCTTCGCCCGGGGAGCGCCGAGCGCGAGGGCGGTTTCGGCAAGAGCGCGGATTGCCTCCCCGTAAAACGCCTTGCCCGCGAGGACGAATTTGAAGCCATTGTATTCGGGCGGATTATGAGAGCCGGTCACCATGACACCGCCATCGACCCCGAGGGTAGCGGCCGCATAATACAGCATCGGCGTCGGACCCCGGCCGACTCGCACCACATCGGCGCCTTCGCTGACGAGGCCTTCTACCAGGGCCTTTTCGAGCTGCGGTGAGGTCAGCCTGCCGTCATAGCCGACCGCGACTCGGCGACCGCCTGACGCGTGCAGAGTCACCGCGTAGGCCCGGCCTATGGCCTCGGCGTCGGCCGCCGACAGGGTTTGCCCGACGACGCCACGAATGTCGTATTCGCGTAGGATCGTCGGGTCGAAACGGTGAGACATCGGCGCTCCGAATTCAAAGATGCGAGGCCAGGATTTGGCGCAGGCCAGAGCCCAGCTCGGGATGGGCGAGCCCTAAGGCGACAGTCGCTTCGAGAAAGCCGAGCTTGTCGCCGCAATCATAGCGGCGGCCGGAAAACCGCAATCCGTGGAAATCTTGGCCCTCTCTGATCAGTTGTTCCAGCGCATCGGTCAGCTGGATTTCGCCGCCGCTGCCGGCCTCGCCGCGAGCGAGGTGACCGAACACCTCGGGCTGGATGATATAGCGGCCGATAATCGTCGAGGTCGACGGCGCTTCGGCCGGCTCGGGCTTTTCGACAACCCCGCGTGCCTTCACCAGGCGACCGTCATCCGACACGACGTCGAGCACCCCGTAGCGCCGCGTGTGCTCGCGCAGGACGTCGATGATCGCGACGATGTTGCCGCCAACCTCCTGGTAGGCCTCGACCATCTGCGCCAAGCACGGCGTGTCGCAGACCATCAGATCGTCGGCGAGCAGGACCGCGAAGGGCTCGTCGCCAACGAGACCGCGGGCGCACCACACTGCATGGCCGAGCCCGAGGGGCATTTGCTGGCGGGTATAAGCGATTTGACCGGGTTCGGGTAAACCCGCCTCCAATTCCTCGAGCTGGTCGGTCTTGCCCCGATCGCGTAATGTCGCTTCGAGCTCGAAGGCGCGGTCGAAATGATCGTCGATGGCGCCCTTTGCCCGCCCGGTGACAAAAAAGAATTGTTCGATGCCGGCCGCCTTGGCCTCTTCGACGGCGTAATGGATCAGTGGCTTATCGACGACGGGCAGCATTTCCTTGGGCATCGCCTTGGTCGCCGGCAGAAACCGGGTGCCTAATCCGGCGACCGGAAATACCGCTTTGCGGATACGTTGATGCATGGAACCCTCGGGTGACGTGGCTTGTGTGCTGCTTTTATTACGGCATCGCGGCGCTCGACCGACGGAACTGAACAGGCGGTAGCCCCTACAAACGTGCAAAAAGCTGGATTATCCCTAATTCTACCTTCGGAGGTGGCGTGAACGGTGGCGGGCCAATCGACAATCGGCTTTTCATTCTGATCCTACAGCATCCACGCGAGAAAAAAGAGCCGCTGGCAACCGCCGCGTTGACGGTCGCTGCGCTGCGGCATGCGTCAGTGGCGGTGGGATTATCCTGGGCGAATTTGTCCCATGCGCTAGGACGGCCTGCCGACCCCGGGCGCTGGGCGGTATTGTATCTCGGCTCAGCGCGGCCGCGAACATTCGGGCTGGACCGCGAGGTCATCGCCGTCAGCCGTCATGGGGCACCGGAAGCCAATCAGGCGGCGATGCTGCGCGATCTCGAAGGTGCGGTTCTGCTCGACGGCAGCTGGAGCGAAGCCAAGGCCTTGTGGTGGCGCAACCCCTGGCTGCTCAAATTGCGGCGCTTGGTGCTCAATCCACGGCGGCCGTCACACTACAACCGAGTACGCCACGAGCCACGCCGCGAAGCCATGTCGACGGTTGAAGCCGTAGCCTTGCTGCTGAGCCGGGTCGAGGGACGGCTGGACATCGAAAAGTCGCTGACCGCCGCGCTCGACCAGATGATCGCCGAGGCCCGTCCACCCTCCCGGGGCAGTCACGAGCGGGTCAGCGCGTAGATCAGGATCGCACCCGCCGCAGCAACATTCAGCGACTGCACGCGACCGCTGCCGGGAATCTTTACGATCGCGTCACAAGCTGCGAGGCTCGCCCGATCGAGCCCGGCCTCCTCATTGCCGAGAACAATCGCCGCGGGCTTGTCGTTGGCCAGCCTGGCCGGGTCGATCCCGGGGCCGAGCGCCGTGCCAATGACGCAATACCCCGCCGCAAGATCGCGCAATGACTGTGGCAACGGTCCCCGATAAAGCGTGATGTGTTCGAGGCCGCCCTCGGCAACACGATAGCTCGCGTCGGACGGCAGCGCCTGTTCCGGCCGGTCGGCAAGCAGCATGCGCTCGATCCCAAAGAACGCCGCCGTGCGCGCGATCGCGCCGAGATTGTGCGGATTGCCGATGCCGTCGAGGATCAGGATCGGTTTACCATCGCCTGCCCAGGTCGTGGCAAGCGACGGATCGAACTCAGCGAACGGCCGCGGTCGCGCAATCGCGGCAACGCCGCCGTGCAATACGGTGCCGGCGACGCGCCCCAATTCGGCGGCTTCGACCTCGCGATAAGGCTTGTGAGCGCGAGCCAACTGCGCGCAAAAGCCGCCCACGACGCCGCGCAGCCGCGGCTCGAAAAACAGACGCTCCACCCGCTCCGGATCACGCTCAAATAGCGCCGCCACGGCCGCCTGTCCGCAGATCCGGACGAGCGCGCCCTCACTGATCTTATGAGATTGGCGATCCGTTCGGCCTGGCCGGGGAGTTTTATGCGCTGCCACGTCAAGCGAGCGCGCGAATTCGCACACGGCCAGGTTCGATAACCGAAAAATGACCGGCCCAATCGGTTCTGGCGTTAATTAGATCGGCAAGGCTGCTCCCAACCTCAACCGGCCTCGGCATCGGAAGCCTAAATAGTACGATGCCGCATGTCTTTGGAAGTCCGACCGACTTCGCCAATTCCCCAAAGTCCCAGTCAAAAGTTAGAAGGACCCGGTCCTCGCGCGTCACCCACGCCAAGACCTCGGCATCGCTGATATCCGGCGCCGTAGTCCTGACCCAAACTACATCATTCCCTGCCTTGCTGGAGTTCCGGTACGGCTGGGCCGGGGAAATTTCTCATTGGCAAGAAAGCGCATCACGCCGCCGTCGGGAAGACCTTCTCCGAACTCACTGTGTCGCGCGCATAGGCCAAACAGGCGATAACGTCCTCCCGGGTGATGCCGGGATAGTTGGCGAGTATATCCGCCTCGCTCCATCCATCGACCAAGAGTGAGAGCACGAATTCCACCGATATCCGGGTGCCGCGAATAATCGGCTTGCCTGCAAGGACTTGCGGATCAAGGACAATACGTGAACCTGACTCAGGCATCCAATAATGGCCTCGTCTAAAGTGAAATCCATGACAAGTCACGAGAACCGTCACTGCGACGGTGCTGATCCGGGAGCGGCATACAGCCGGGCGGCGTCATCAGTAAGCGCGGCGCGCGACGCCGGGCGGAGATAGACCATGTGACCGCCGGGATAGACCCGCACCTCGATCTGCCTGCGGACCTTGGACGGGACCTGCAGCTGGTCGATAAACCAACGTGAGGACAAGTATGGAGTCACCAGATCGTAACGCCCGTTGACGATCAGAACCCTGGTCCCGGGATGCGTCAGCATTGTCGCCTCAAGCGAGCTCAGCGCCAACCCAGCGCTTTCGTGATGTCCCGCGCCATGCCACTCCCAATGCCGCGAGACATCGCCCGACAGCACCTCATACGGTCGGTCGGTGTGATAGCCGAGCGCTTCATTGACATAGGCATTGAACGCTGTGCCGAAATCGGCCGCGATCGGCCGCAACAGCGGATCGCCGGCATTGTCGTGCTGATCGGAGGGAGCCGGCCGAGCAATCGTGCCGTCATAGAGACTGACGATTTCGCCGCGGGGGCGCAGGATTTCGCTCGCGTACTCGTGGTTCGCCACGCGTGCGCGCTGGCGTGCGACAAATTCCGCCGGCAATCCGATGAAGCCGGCAACACGGTCGACGGTCGGATCCCTGGGCGTCGGGCGGCCGGGCAGTCCGGCAAGGCCGACCAGGTAATCCGACAAGGCAAACCGTTCGACCGCACCGAGATCGGTCTCGGGCGGCACCACCCCGAGGGCGGCGGCGGTAGCGGCATAGGTCGGCAAGTAGAATGCGGCGGCAAGCAGATCGCGCTCGTTCGCGTGCAGGATCGACAGATCGAGCGCCGGCGAGATCAGCACCAGACCGCTGACCGTCACATCGGCGTCGCGCGGCAAGCGCTGCGCCATCGCGGCGGCGCGGAACCCGCCATAGCTCTCGCCGACCAAATAAATCGGCGCACCCCAACGCTGATGCCGGGTCAGCCACAGCCTGATGGTCGCGTCGAGCGAGGAGAGGTCGTTTTCGACATCCCAAAACGGCTGGTCGGGATTTTTTTCGCTGCCCTCACCGCGGCTGTAGCCGGTGCCAACCGGATCAATAAAGACGAGGTCGGTAAACGGCAGCCAGCTCGATCCGTTGTCGACGAGGCGCACCGGCGGGTTCGGCGCATCACCGGTTATCGGGGTGTCCATGATCTTTGGTCCGAGCGCCCCGAGGTGCAAAAACACCGAGGCGGCGCCGGGTCCGCCGTTGAACACAAAGCTGACCGGGCGGATCGCACCTGCCGCGGGCTGCGCGAGGTAGGAAATAGTGAAAATCTCGGCAGTCGTTTTGCCCTGCCGATCGATCAGGTCGAGTGGTTCGGCGATCGCATCGTAATCGATGCGGCGCCCGTTCGAAAACGATCGTGTGATGCGTTACGACCCGCGGCGGCAGTGCATTCTGGGGCTTGTCGTCAGCGCGAGCGCCGACGCCAAGCATGACCAGCAGCACGATGGCGGTCGCCGCAATCCTCGTCATCGTGCCCTCGCTCGCGCTCGAATAAAGCTTTGCTCGTTACATAGGCCGGCAAAGGGTTAAATACTCCGCGCGCCGCAAGTTTGTCGCGGCTTGTCGAATAATGGAGGAGGCGATGCCGAGTTCGGCACGGGTGGCTCTGATCACCGGGTGCGGCAAACCGGTCGGGATCGGCAATTCGACGGCGCACGCGCTTTCGGCGGCAGGTGTAACCGTTGTCGTGTCAGACGTGCTGCCCACCGGGGTCGCCAACGAACACAATGTCCAGGGCGACATGGACCCGACTTGGCGCGGGGTCGAGAGCCTGGTCGAAGCAATCGTCAAGATCGGCGGCATTGCGTCTTCAACCTTGGGTGATGTCAGCCGCGAAGCCGATGCCGGACGTATGGTCGAGGAAGTGATGCGCCGCTATGGCCGGCTCGATATCCTCGTCAACAACGCCGGCGCGCCGCAGGGAGCCGACCGCAATGAGATCGAGGATGTCCCGGTCGAAGCCTGGGACCGCACCTTCGGCGTCAACGCGCGTGGCTGCTTTTTGATGTCGCGCGCTGCCGTGCCTCAAATGCGAAAGGCGGGCTGGGGCCGGATCGTCAATGTTTCCTCAAAGGCGGCGTTTCGGCCCGGGCGGCACCGCGCCACCTATGCCGCTTCGAAAGCGGCGATCGTCGGGTTTACCAAATCGTTGGCCTTTGACTTGGCGCGGGTCGGAATCACCGTCAATGCGGTGTGCCCCGGACCGATCCGCACCTCGCGCGCCATCAGCACCAATCGTCGCGAATATGGCGACGACCTCGAAATCGGTTTTGCCGAACGATCAAAGGCGATCCCGGTCGGCCGCTTTGGCAGCCCGGACGAGGTGGCGGCTATGGTCGCGTTTCTCGCCTCGGACGCGGCCGCCTTTGTCACCGGCCAGGCGATCGGGATCGACGGCGGTTGGTGAGCGGCGCCGAGCCGGGCTGAAGCCGGGACTCAGGCCTGGGAGAACGGCTCGCAGTAGCTTTGATCGCGGCGCTTTTCTTCTTTAACAGCCGTCGTTAACATTGCGTAAGAAAAAGCCCCGATGCCTCGCCGCACCGGGAGCCAAGAAGAATTGGGCGTGTGTTGCGCCGCCGGGAACTGGGAGGAGTGTCGATGACAGCAACCGTAACCGCTGGGACTCCGCTTTCCGCCGCCGAGCATAGCCGGCAGTTGCGTCGCGCGGTCGTCGCCGGCACCGTCGGTACGATAATCGAGGCGTACGATTTCCTGCTTTACGTGATTGTTGCGCCGCTCGTCTTCGCGAAATTGTATTTCCCGTCATCCGAGCCGCTGGCCGGGACTTTGCAGGCATTTGGCATTTACGCTGTCGGCTTTATCGCCCGCCCGGTGGGTGCCGCGCTGTTCGGTCATTACGGTGACCGTATCGGCCGTAAGGTGACGTTGATCTCGACCTTGTTGCTGACCGGGTTATCGACCTTTGCTGTCGGCTTTGTCCCCGGTTACGCGACGATCGGCATTTGGGGCGCCGTTATCTTGACCGCTGTGCGCTTTGTTCAAGGGATCGGCATCGGCGGCGAATGGGGCGGCGCCACATTGATCGCGATGGAATGGGCGAGGACTAACGCCCATCGCGGGTTTATCACCTCATGGCCGCAATGGGGCGGCCCGGCGGGATTATTTCTTGCCAATCTCGCGGTGCTCGCTTTTAGCGCGATTTCGGGTGACCAGTTTTTGACCTGGGGTTGGCGCGTTCCATTCTGGCTGTCGATCGTGATGGTCGGGGTCGGGCTTTACATCCGCCTCGGCATCCTTGAAACGCCAGTTTTTACCCGCATCATCGAACAGCGCCGCGTCGAGCGCACCCCGGTGCTTGAGGTCATCAAACGTCAGCCCAAACAGATAATCCTGACGGCGCTGTGCCGCATGGCAGAGCAAGGCCCATTCTATGTCTACGCTGCTTTTGTCTTTGTCTACGGAACAAAGGTCTCTGGTGTATCTCGCGACTTTCTGTTGACCGCAGTTTTGACTGCGACTGCGTTGTCGGGCGTAACGACGCCGCTCGCCGGGCACATCTCGGATCGCATCGGCCGCAAGCGGATGTATCTGATCGGCGCGGTCGGCGTCGGGGTGTTCGGTTTCATTTACTTCGCGATGATGAACACCATGGTCCCGGGGCTGATTTTCCTCGCGATCGTGCTGTCGTTCGTCCCGCATGACCTGATGTACGGCCCACAGGCGGCCTTGATCGCAGAATGTTTTACGGCGCGGCTGCGCTACAGCGGCTCCTCGCTCGGCTTTCATCTCTCGTCGGTCATCGCTGGCGGCCCAGCGCCGCTGATCGCAACGGCGTTGTTCGCGGCGACCGGATCGGGATATGCGGTGGCGCTCTACATTCTCTTCTGCGCGATCGTCAGCATCACCGCGACGGCGTTCCTCCCCGACCGCACCAACCGCGACATCTCGCAAGAATTCGACGCACCCGAGGTGGCGCCACAGGCCGCGGCCCTGTCCTAAGCTCGCTCCGAAGCGGACGCGAATTGCCGAGTACGCCGCGCTCGGGCTTTAATGAGCCGCTTGGGAGAGAGGGCGGCGATGTTGCGGGTGCTCAAGGGCGGGAAACTGATCGACGGGACCGGCGCCGGACCGGTCGAAGCCACGATCGTGATCAAGGATCAGCGGATTGCGGCTGTCGAAAGCCGCGCCTACGCCGATTGGCCGGCGGATGCGGATATTCTCGACGCCTCCGGCATGACGGTCCTGCCCGGGCTGATCGACTGCCATGATCATCTCGCGATGCACGGCTATGATTTGGCGCGGCGCTGGGGGATCGATGAGCCGCAGACGACGCACACCCTGCGCACCGCGAAGGTGCTGGCCGAGACGCTCGCCACGGGCTACACGACGATCCGCGATGCCGCCGGCCTCGACGCCGGGTTCAAACGCGCGATCGACGAGGGGCTAATCGCCGGCCCCCGGCTGATCCTGTCGTTGTGCACTATCTCGCCGATTGGCGGCATCGGCGACCGGGTCAGCCCGTCGGGCTTTCCGTGTTGCGTACTCAATGACCCGCTGCTTCCCGACGGCGTCGTCAACACGCTTGCCGACGTTCGCCCGGTCGTGCGGCGCGTGGTGCGCGCCGGCGCCGACGTGATCAAATGCGCGACGACCGGCGGCGCGAGCTCCCGGCCAGGGCATGGACCGCATGACGGCGCGTTCAACCTCGACGAGATGCAGGCCTTGGTCGAAGAGGCGCATGCGCTCGACCGCCGTGTCATCTGTCATGCCCTGGGCGGGCGCGGGTTGCGGATTGCGGTCGAGGCCGGGGTCGATTCGATCGACCACGGCTGCTATCTCGATCAGGAGCCCGAATTACTCGATGCGATGGCGCGGCGCGGCATCTTTTTCGTCCCGACCTTTGCCGTCTACGACTATCACCGCAAATCGCCGCAGCCATATGTCCGAGAAAGGGCCAAGGAACTCGAAGAGCATCACATCGCCAGTCTCCGGCAGGCGCTCGCCGCCGGAGTCAAGATCGCGGCCGGCACCGATGCCGGCGGTCACGGCCATCCAAATAACGCCATCGAAATCGCCTGTCTCGTCCGGGCCGGTATGACCCCGCTGCAGGCGTTACGGGCGGCGACCGGCTGGGCCGCCGAATGCATCGGCCGCAGCGATGATCTCGGCACGGTCGAAAAAGGCAAGCTCGCCGACATCGTCGTCGTCGCCGGCGACCCGCTCGCCGATGTGACGGTTTTGCAAAGGCCGGAGCAGATCGCATTGATAATCAAGGACGGCGAGATCGCCGCCGATCGGTTACGCAGCGAGATCCTCTGATGATGAGCGCCCGAGCAGCGTATGCTTATTAATTAAGCAACGTTTAGCTTGCGGGTGAACGCCATGCGGGGAACTTTGTCGTTGGCGCAAAAAATGCGTTGACCAAGCCGGCAGGTTTTCAGGCAGGTAAATGGGTCGCTCGATCCTCGACGGTTACGATCCGCTTGGCTTTTATTGCGAGATGCTGGGCAGCCCGGCGAGCGCTGCGGTCCGGGAGCGTTTGGCGCGGCTGTCGATCGAGGCATTGAAGCAGCGCGCAGCGGACGCGAACGCCGAACTTTACAACCTCGGCATCACCTTTACGGTCTATTCCGACGCCAAGACGATCGACCGGATTCTGCCGTTTGATGTGTTGCCGAGGGTGCTGTCGGCGGAGGAATGGAGGCATCTCGAAACCGGTATCACCCAGCGCATCACCGCGATCAATCTGCTGCTGGACGACATCTATCACGACCAGTATGTGCTTCGGGATGGCATCGTCCCGTCCGATCTAATCCTCGGCAATCCCAATTACCGCCCGGAAATGCGCGGCGTCGACCTGCCGCACAAAGCGTATGTGAATATCTGCGGCACCGATATCGTGCGCGACGAAAAAGGCACGTTTCTGGTGCTCGAAGACAATGCGCGTACCCCGTCGGGAGTCAGCTACGTCGTCGAAAACCGGCATATGATGCTGCGCGCCTTTCCCGATCTGCTCGACGATATCAGCCTGCGGCCGATCGACAATTACGGCGCTCGCCTGATTGCGGCGTTGCAGGAGATGGCGCCGGCCGGGATCTCGGATCCGCAGGTCGTATTGCTGTCACCCGGGACCTACAACTCGGCCTATTTCGAGCACGTCTTTCTCGCCCGCGAAATGGGCGTGCCGCTGGTCGAGGGTCAGGATCTGGAGGTCGAAGACGACCGCGTGTGGATGCGCACGACCGGCGGGCTCGCTCGCGTCGATGTAATTTATCGTCGACTGAACGACGATTTTCTCGATCCCGAGGCTTTTAATCGGGAGAGCCTATTGGGGGTACCGGGGCTGATGCGCGCCTATCGCGCGGGCACCGTAGCGCTCGCCAACGCGATCGGCACCGGCGTCGCCGACGACAAGGCGGTCTATGCGTATATGCCGCGCATCATCCGCTATTATCTCTCCGAGGAGCCGATCCTGCCGAATGTCTTGACCCACATCTGCCGCGAACCGGAGGCGTTGCGCTACACGCTCGACCATCTTGCCGAGCTGGTCGTGAAACCCGTCGGCGAGGCCGGCGGCTACGGAATTACTGTCGGCCCTAAGGCGAGCCATGCCGAACTCGACGAGTGCCGCGAAAAACTGCTTGCCGATCCCGACAACTACATCAGCCAGCCCTGCATCAATTTATCGGTCGCGCCGACCCTGATCGATGGCGCCATCGAGCCGCGCCATGTCGATTTGCGGCCGTTTGCGGTGACCGGCTCCAGCACCTGGGTATTGCCGGGCGGATTGACTCGAGTGGCGCTGCGCCGCGGTTCGCTGGTCGTCAATTCCTCGCAGGGCGGTGGTTCGAAGGATACCTGGGTCCTTGGTTGACGTTCTGCTCGCCCGCTACGCGGATTGCATTTTCTGGCTTGCCCGCTATGTCGAGCGGGCCGAGAACCTCGCACGCATTCTCGATGTTAACGAAACTTTTTCGCGCGACAGCCGCGGCGCCCAGAATTGGCGCTCGATCATCCAGCTAAATTCGGACGAGGAGCGCTTTTTCGCCGATGGCCGCAAAGTCTCAGCACCGAATGTGCTGCAATTTTACGTGATCGATGCCGAGAATCCGAACTCGATCGTCAATGCCGTGCGTTCGGCGCGTGAGAACGCGCGCACCTTGCGGCCGTTGATCTCGACCGAAATGTGGGCGCAGCTCAACATCTTTTATAACCGGCTGGCGGCCCTCGACGGCGAGGATTTGGCCCCCGGCCGGCTGTCGGCGCTGTTCGCGACAATCAAGGAGGCGTGCCAGACCCACACCGGGATCACCGAGGGCACATTTTTCCGCGACCAGGGATGGTATTTCTACCAGCTTGGCCGCTACATCGAGCGAGCCGACCAGACGACGCGCCTGCTCGACATCAAATACCATCTGCTGTTGCCCGATATCGCCGATGTCGGCTCGCCAACCGATGTCAGCCAGTGGAATGCGTTGTTGCGCTCGGCCGCCGGTTATCACGCTTATCGCCGTCTCCATGCCGCGAGTACGACGCCGGCGCGGGTCGCCGGTTTTCTACTGTTTAACCAGGCCTTCCCGCGCTCGGTTCATCATTGCGTCCGCGAAGCCGGGCGCCTCTTGAGCGAGGTCAAATCGCGCTATTCGTTGCGGGGGGCGAATGACGCGGCTGAAGAGCTCGACCGATTGCGCGCGGTGCTCGGCACATTGACGATCACCGAAATAATCCACGAGGGATTGCACGAATTTCTGGACGTTATTCAGCAGCAGCTGATCGCCGTGAGCCGGGACCTCTCGATCGCCTTCTTCGGGTTTGATGGCGCAGTCTCACAATCTCAAATGGCAGCCCGGTAGCAGGTGCCATGTCCGTAATTCACGTGCGCCACGTTACGACTTACCGCTACAAGCAGCCGGTCAGCTTTGGCGAGCATCGGATGATGCTGCGCCCGCGCGACAGCCATGACCAGAAACTGCTCGATACCAGTTTGACGATCACGCCCGAACCGGCCGATTTACGCTGGGTGCATGACGTCTTCGGCAATTGCGTTGCGATTGCGCGGTTTGCCGGGCGCGCCGCGGAATTGCGCTTCGACAGTATGATTCGCCTCGATCATTCGGCCAGCAATGCGCTCGATTTTCAGATCGAAGAGCATGCGATGCGCTACCCGTTCAGTTATGGCGCCGAAGACATGCCCGACCTGCTGCGGCTGATCGAGCGGCAATACCTCGATCCCGAGCACGAGATCGACCGCTGGGCGCGGCAATTTCTGCGGCATGATGGGCGCAGCGACACGACCGAGATGCTGGCGGCGATGACCTACGCGATCCGGCGCGATATGGAGTACGTGGCGCGCGAAGAAACCGGCATACAGGATCCGATCAAGACCCTGAAGCTGGCTAGCGGCAGTTGCCGGGATTTTGCCGTGCTGATGATGGAGGCGGTGCGCTCGCTGGGGCTCGCCGCCCGATTTGTGAGCGGCTATCTGATTATTCCCGAAACTCGCCGCGGCACCCGAGTCGGTGGCGGCGCCACTCATGCCTGGATGGAGGTTTATCTACCGGGCGCCGGCTGGGTCGAATTCGACCCGACCAATGGCATCGTCGGCAGCGCCGATCTGATCCGAGTTGCCGTCGTCCGCGATCCGCGCCAGGCGGTCCCGGTGTCCGGCACCTGGACCGGTTTCCCGTCAGACCATCTCGGCATGACTGTCGAGGTCGAGGTCACGGAAGAAACCGGCACTCCCGACGCGGTTGCCCTGCCAGAGCGCCTCACGCAAATCTCGGCCTGAATGCGCGCAGACGCCCTCGGCCCTCGCCTGGACAGGAGCGGACAGACGCTCCTATGATCGCCCCACGGTGTCCGGCCGGCATTCGCACATAAGAGGGTGATGAGCGTGACCGACCCGCAACGCTATCAGAGAAGCGCTGCAACCGGGCGCGGGGGTGCTCGACAGAAAAGTCTTTGGCCCGCTTACGCCGGTATCACAGCGATCTTGCTGTTTATCATCGTCGCGCTCGCCGGCGGCATCATTTGGTATGATAGCAAGAAATCGAACGAACTTGCGATCGCGTCTGCCCAGCGGCTGATGGAGGATGCGGACGAAAAGATCGTCGACCGTATTCGACTGCTCTACGATCCAATGTACGCAATTGTCGGGATCGCCTCTGCCGGGCCGATTTTCACCGCGCCGGCTTCGGCAGAGAGTGCGACCAGCAAGGCTGCAATGCTGCGCGCCTTGCGGACTTATCCTCAAATCCTGTCGCTCTATGTCGGGTTCGACAGCGGCGACTTCTTTATGACCACCCATATCGCCGGCGATAAGTCCGGCACGCTTCGCAAGGAATTACAGGCACCGCCCGAGGCGGTGTTCGCCAACGAGATCGTCACCGGTAATGCCGGCGGACAGCCTACCGTGCGGTGGGTTTTTCTCGACAATGACGGGGCTGTCGTCGGCCGGCGTGACCAGGCGCCGCCCTACGATCCGCGGAAGCGCCCGTGGTATGTTGCGGCCAAGCAAACCGATGTGGTCGAGCATAGCGACCTGTACATATTTGCTTCGAGCGGCGAGCCCGGTTTTTCGCTTAGCCGCAGTTTCGACGGGCCGGCGCCAGGCGTGATAGGTGCTGATTTAGCCGCGGTCGATTTAGCTAGTTTTTTGAGCCAGCAACGAATTACGCCGGGAAGCACTGCTTTCATTTTCACCAAAGCGGGCGAAATCGTGGCTGTGCCGGGCCCGACCCGGATGCCCAAGGCGGCGGGCGCCGACGGGCAGATCAAGGCCATGTTGCCCAAAATCGCCGATTTGCACGACCCGGTGATCAGCGGTCTTGTAGCGGCCCACCAGAACCAACCGATAACGGGTACGCGGGTCTATGATGTCGCCGGCCGGGCTTATATCGGCCGGGTCGTCGAGATCCCGGCTCGATATGGCCGCGATCAGCTGCTGGCGATCGCGGTGCCGGTTAACGAGATTGAAAAACCGTTTGCCGAGATCCGCAACGATACGCTGCTTTATTCGATCGCGTTTCTTGTCTTCGCGCTGCCGCTTTTCGTAACTTTGGTCGTACTCCTGATCGACCGTAAGCTTGAGAAGCCGGCGCCGTGGTCGCGCTTTCGCGACGATGAATAGAGCCCGCGCTGGTGGTTATCCGATGCGTTGCTGCTCGACCACTAACGTATCCACGGTAACCACTTCATCCTGATAGAGCCAGCGTGTCAGAAGACCAGCAATGACTCGCGCCGATGATGGGCGCGAGCCAGAACAGCCAGAGCTGGCGGATATAGGCGCCGCCGGCAAACAGTGCCGGCCCGGTGCTGCGCGCCGGATTGACCGACGTGTTGGTGACCGGGATCGTGATCAGATGGATCAAGGTCAGGCAGAGGCCGATCGGGATGCCGGCAAAACCGACCGCCGCGCCTTTCGAAGTCGAGCCGATAATTACGAAGAGGAAAAAGAAAGTCGCCACGATCTCGGTCGACAAAACAAGAGCCGAGCCCGTATTTGCCCGGGCTGAGATCGCCGTAGCCGTTGGAGGCGAAACCGTCCGCAACCCAACCCGGCTTGCCCGAGGCAATCAGGTACAGGATGGCGGCGGCGACGATTGCGCCGATCACTTGCGCTATGATGTAGGGCAGTCATGTCGGCGCTCTTAAACCGCCCAGCCGCCCACAGCCCGATCGTGACCGCGGGATTGAAATGCCCGCCGGAAATATGTCCGACGGCATAAGCCATCGTCAGCAAGGTCAAGCCGAAGGCAAACGCCACTCCGAGAAAGCCGATGCCAAGCGAGGGAAACGCGGCGGCGAACAGAGCCGCTCCGCAACCGCCAAAGACCAGCCATAAGGTGCCGAAAAACTCGGCTGTCGCGCGGCGTGTCATGTCCATGATTGTCCCTCCACTTCGATCCGACGATCAGAACTCGCCATCTCGTCAAAAGGTGACGGCATGATTCATGCTTCTTGCCTTGTAAATGCTGCACAAAAGATACCCCAGTGCAACAGACGTTTTTATGATGGAATATACTTTCCATGGTGCGGCGCAAAAGCCCTTGGATAACTTATAAGTTTGGCCCGCGCGAGCTTGTTCGCTAATCTGGCCAGCGGCGGTGAACCCACAACCACTCTTCCGGCCGGTCGCGAATCCACGCTTCGAGCATGGCTGTGACATTTGCCGTCAGCGCCGCGATGTCGTCGACTGGATTTGCGCTGTGCGGCAATGGCACGGGCGGAAAAACCGTCAGGCGGAACCGCGCGCCATGCAGGCGCTCGACGCGCGCCGGCAGCACATCGCAATCAAAGCGCAACGCCAGTAGCGCCAGAGCGGTCGCGGTCATCGCCGGACGGCCAAAGAACGGGACCGGAATGCCCTCGTTCAGTTTCTGATCGGCGAGCATCGTCAAATGCTCACCGCGATAAAGCGCGGCAAAGGCGCGCCGCGCCGCCGTCACGCCCTTTGGAATGTACTCGCCGCGATCGCCGCGAAACCGCGCGATCAACCGATCGATCAGCGGGTTGTTTGGCGCGCGGTAGATCTGCGTGACGCGGTAGCTCTGCGCCGCGGTAAACCCATACTGGACCGCGGCGAGCGCCGCGATCTCCCAATTTCCCACGTGGCCGGAAAAGATGATCATCCGCCGTCCGGCTGCGACGGCATTGTCCATGTGCTCGATACCGTGGGTCTCGACCCTGCCGCCCGGAGCAAAAATCCGGATGTCGCGCAGATGCGGGTATTCGGCGGCGACACGTCCGAGATTGTCCCACATCCCGCTGACGATCCGATCGATCTCGGGTTCGGGCAGGTCGGGAAAGGCCCGCCGCAGATTGCTTCGAGCGCGTTTCGAGATCCCCAGGAATGGCCCCATATGGCGCGCTACGGCGCCGCCGAACGCCGAAGCCCACGCGATCGGCAGCAACCGCAGGCCGCCAAACAACAAAGCCGCGCCGCACCGTTCGATGCGATCCGAAAGGCGGATGGGGTCAGCGGACGGCGTGCTCCGGGTTGGCATTTCCTCGGGCGGATAGCACGATCGGCGTGAGAAGCCCAGCCAAGGCATCGGGGTCGGGCCAGCGTACCTCGACCTCGAGCACCTCGATGTCGGCGCGAGCCGCGGTGGGCAGGCGCACGAAATCTTTTGCTGTGGTCACCAACTGCGCCCGCAAGCCGCTGGCCGCCTGCAGCAGTGTCGTGATGTCGCGTTCACTGAAAGCGTGGTGGTCGGGATAGCTGCGCTCGGCGACAACATCCGCGCTCAGCGCGCGCAAGGTTGCGAAAAATTTTGCCGGCCGGCCGATTCCGGCAAAAGCCAATACACGCTTGCCGGCAAATCGCTCACCGGCAACCGGCGCCAAGATCGCCGGCACGACCGGTCGCTTGCCGTTCACTTTCGCGAGGGAAACCGCGCGCCGCTCTCCCTCCGCTGCAAGCAAGATCAACGCATCGGCGCGGGCGACACCGCGATCCAGATTTTCGCGCAGAGGACCTGCGGGCATCACCCGACCATTGCCAAAGCCATAAGCGGCATCGATCACAATCAGCGACAGCGTCTTGTGGACTGTCGGGTTCTGAAAACCGTCATCGAGCAGGACGATTTCGGCGCCTGCTCCCGCCGCTGCGGCAATGGCCGCGGCGCGGTCCCGCGCGATCCATGACGGCACACCGGCGGCGAGCAGCAGCGCCTCGTCGCCGACTTCGCCGAAACGATGCCGCATGGGATCGACCTCGCACGGGCCGGCGAGCCGCCCACCGTAACCGCGGCTGACGACATTCACGGCAACACCGCGCGCGGAAAGCCAAGCGGCGAGCGCCAAAGTCACCGGCGTCTTGCCCGCGCCACCTGCGACCAGATTGCCGACACAAATAACCGGCACGGGCGCGCGATAGGGGTGCGCCAATCCTCGGCGCAGTCTCCCGGCAACATCCCAGGCGGCGGAAAATGGCAACAGCAAATCCGCGGCGAGCCCTGGCTCCTTCGCCCAAAAGCCGGGTGCGGTACAGATCATACGCGCACTGAGTGGACCCGCTCCTCGGCTGCGATCAGATCGCCTCGTCCCGGCACTGTCCGCTGGGGCGCGATCGCATCCAGCCAAGGCGCCAGCCGCACCAGGACGGCATCGAGAACCGCCTCTCCCTGGGCTGCGACGCGCATCGCCGCGGCGCGCCGGGCAGCACACAGCCGCGGATCGGATAGCAGCAACGACACCGCACCTGCGAGTTCTTCGGCATCGGCTACCGTCTGCGCCGCCCCGGCCTCGGCGAGCGCCGAAGCCATCGCGGCGCAATTGCTCATATCGGGCCCGTGCAGAACGGCACAGTCGAGCCGGGCGGCTTCGAACGGGTTGTGGCCGCCGCTGCGGACGATCGAGCCGCCGATAAAGGCGATCTCCCGCGACACGGTAGAACAAGCCGAGCTCGCCCATGGTATCAGCGAGATAGATTTCGGTGTCGTCGCTGTATCGCTCGCCATGGCTGCGTCGGGCAACCCGCAGACCTCGGCCGGCCAGCATCGCCGCGATCGCGTTACCCGCGGACAGGATGGCGCGGCGCGATGATCGTCAACAGTCCCGGGTGGTGAGCGGCTACGAGCCTGTGCGACCGCGGCGGCGACTTCCTCTTCACCCGGATGGGTGCTGGCAGCGAGCCACAGCGGACGCCGCCCGATCTCCCGGCGCAATCGCCGCAGTTCCGCCTCGTCGGCTGGCAGCCGGTCTCCGGCAGCCTTCAGATCGCCGATCGCGACGACATTTTCGGCCCCCAGCCGGCGCAAGCGGAGAGCCTGCTGATCATCCTGCGCCAGACATCGCGCGAACGCGCCGAGCACCGGCCGGATCAGCCCCGGCCATCGTTGCCAGCGCCGGAAAGACCGTGCCGACAGCCGCGCATTGACCAGCATCATCGGAATGCCGCGGGCGTGCAGTCGCCAGCACCAGATTGGGCCACAGCTCCGATTCAACCCAAAGCGCCATGTCCGGCCGCCAATGATCGAGAAAACGCTCGATCCAGCTAGGCAGATCGACCGGCACGAATTGGTGGATGGCGCGCGGCGGCAACCGCTTTTTCAAGAGCTGCGCCGAAGCAACAGTGCCCGTTGTCACCAGCACCGCAAGTCCAGGCCGCGTATCGCAGCAGCCGCTCAATCAGCCGTAGCACCGCTGTCGCCTCGCCGACGCTGGCGCGCGTGGATCCAGACCAGCGACCCCGGCGGGCGGGCCGCGCCGGCAACCCCTCGACGTTCGGCAAGCCTGAGCCAGTCCTCCTTGCCGCGCCGGCATCGCCGCCGCAGATAAAGCCTTACCAACGGCGGCAGCGGCCAGGTCAGCGCGCGATAGAGCGCCGGCAACCTCATGGCGCCACCGCCGGTCTCGGCACGTCTTCCGAAGACGCGGATACGCCGGCCGCAGCTTCCCGGCTGGGTGCCGGCATCGGCTCGCCGACTGCGAGCAGCGGGACCCGGTGGCCGACCCGGCGATCGGCCTCGCGCACCATGTCGCTCATGCGCTGTTCTACGAGCCGTCGCGCGCTTTCAAGCCCGGACTTCATCGAGATCGATGGCAATCTCGATCGGCTCGCCCCACAGAAACACACCGCGGCCGAAGGGCAGGGCGATGTGAAACCGGTCCCAGGTCGCGGCGATACGGCGCCGACTCGTCGCGTAAGTAATCGGCACAATCGGCACCTGCGCGAGCCGTGCGACGTTAATGATGCCGGCGCTGGCGCTCATCGCCGGGCCGCGAGGGCCGTCGGGCGTAATCGCGACGCAATCCCCCTCCTTCAGCCGCTTCAGCATCGTGCGCAGCGCCGCCGAGCCGCCTCGCCGCGTCGAACCGGCAATCGCATCGATCCCGAAATAGGCGACCGCGTCGGCGATAATTCGACCATCGCGATGCGCTGAGATCAGCATGTGCATGCGCGCCCTCCGCCGCCAGCCCAGCGGGATCATCATCATACGTCCATGCCAAAAGGCGCCGATAAACGGCCGGCCGGCGGCCAGCAGCTGGCGTGGAAATTCTTCGGCCTCGACCGTCCATCGATTGGTCCGATAGACGAGGCGGATATAACAATGAATCGCCCAGCACGCTGCATGCCGCAGCCGCCGGTTGCGCAGCAATCGACGCCACAGCCGGGGAGCGGCCGACCGCGAGACCACGCGGCTATGATGCCGAAACGGCGGTGACGAGATCGCCGTCATCGGCAAACTGCATTGCGTAAAGTCGCGCGTAAAACCCATTGCGGGCGAGCAGTTCGGCGTGTCGCCCGCTCTCGACAAGACGCCCGCGATCGATGACGCAAATCAGGTCGGCGCCTTGTACCGTCGACAAGCGGTGGGCAATGACCAATGTCGTGCGCCCGCGGATCAAGGTGCGCAACGCAGACTGCACCTGGCGCTCGGACTCGCTGTCGAGCGCCGAAGTTGCTTCGTCGAGCAGCAGGATAGGGGCGTCCTTCAGCATTGCGCGGGCGATCGCAATCCGCTGACGCTGGCCGCCCGACAGCCGCACCCCGTGCTCGCCGACCTGGGTGTCATAGCCGTCGCGCAATTCGCGGATAAAGCCGTCGATACCAGCAGCGCGGGCTGCTGCCTCGATATCCTCCGTCGACGCACCAAACCGGCCATAGGCGATATTGGCCCGCAGGGTGTCGTCGAACAACGTCACCTCTTGCGAGACAATCGCAATCGCGGCGCGCAGCGAGGCCAAGCTCACCGAACGGATATCCTGCCCGTCGATCGCGATACTGCCTTCTTCGACGTCAAAAAAGCGGGGAATCAGATTAAGGATCGTCGACTTGCCAGCGCCCGAGGCGCCGACCATCGCTACCGTCCGCCCCGCCGGGATGGTCAGCGTAATATCGTCGAGCGCGACCGCGCCGGGCGCGTAGCCAAAGCGGACATGATCAAAGCGGATTTCGCCGCCGGCGATATGCATCGGCCGGGCGCCGTGCATGTCGCGGATTGTCGGCTCGACATCGAACACCTGGAAGATCCGTTGGGCCGCGGCCAGGCCTTCTTGCAGCGAGGCGTTAAGATTGGCGAGGCTCTTCAGCGGCTGGTACGCCAAAAGCAGCGCCGTCACAAACGAGAAGAACGCGCCAGGAGTGCGGGCGCCGGCGATCACCTGGTGACCACCGTAAAGAATGACGATCGCGATCGCCGCACCCCCTAGCGTCTCCATCAGCGGCGAGGCCCTGGCGCGGGTGCGGGTCGCCCGGTCGATCAGTCGGAAGATGCGCTCGAACAGTGCAGCAGCGCGGCTTTCCTCGTAGGCTTCCATGCCATAGGCCTTGACCAGGCGGGCTCCCTGGAACGTCTGGCTCAGTAATGTGGTCAATTGGCCGACTTCGGTCTGGGTATTTGCGGTAACGCGCCGCATTCGCCGGCCAATGCCGACGATCGGATGGATTGCGACCGGAAAAATGAAAAACGAGGCGAGCGCCAGCAACCAGTCCTGGTAGAACATCACTCCCACCAGGAAGATGACGGTCAGAACATCCTTGCCGATCGCGGCGAGGATGTTGGCGGCGGTGTTACGCAACAGCGCAGCGTCGCTGGTAAACCGCGAGATCAGCGTGCCGCTCGGATGCGCATGGAAATAGGCCAGATCGGCGCGCATCAGCCGACCGAATAGAGCAATCTGCACGTCGGCGATGACGCGTTGACCGACCAGGTTCATCATCACTGCTTCGCCGTAATCGGCGACGCCTTTGATCAGCGCGATGGCGAGCGCGCCGCCGGCAATCGGCAGCAGCCAGGAGGGGTCCCGGCCGACAAAAACGCGATCCAACACGGGTTGCATCAGCCAAGCGCGCAACGCAGTGCTGCCGGCGGCCGCCCCCATCAATATAAATGCGAGCGTAACCCGTCCCGCCTGCGGGCGCATGAAATCGCGCACCAGACGCCACACCAGGGCGGCGGTCTGCGCGCCCTCTTCCAAGATCGGCGGCTTTTTGAACATGGGTCCCCGCCGGCAGTGTTACGGGCGAGGACCCGACTTGGCAAGCGCCGCGGCGGTCAGCCGATGCAGACGTCGCGTCGCGCAGTGTCCAGCCTTAGACCGGGTAGGTGACGAAGCACTTCTCCGAGGCGAAAATGTGCGTCTCGACGTAATCGTGCACGATCGGGCGGCGGTCGAGGCTTTCCATAGCCCCCATCAGCGCGCACCAGTTCAGCATCTCGTGCTGGCCGGCCTGCTCCATTTCGTGGAGGGGACGCTTGCGCCAAGTATTGTAATCGCGCTCCTTCAGCGCATCGAACAGCACCCGGTCGGCCTTGTGGTCCGGCCACAAATAGCCGTTGGTCGGCGACAGGAAGCAGTGCGACCAGCTCGACGACGCGATGACTGCCACACGCCATGGCGAATCCGCAAAGGTTTGGGCTACCGCCTTGCCGACTTCCATGCAGCGCCACGGATGCGGCGACGGCGGATCGCCGGCGATCGACGGATCCCGCGGCGGCATAAACAAGGCCGAAGTACCGCCCTTGGCGTGCAACAGGTTGCTGCCGTAGCAATTGATGGCGAACGGAATTACCGGATAGGGGAAGCCTTTACGGTCCCAATCGAGATAGAGAAAGGTGTTGGTAAAGGCGTGCGCCAGCGGGTGATGCAGCGGCTTATAAGCATAGGCCAGGTCGATGCCGCGCTCGATCAATCCGGTCGCGAGATATTTGGCGGCCTCACGATGGCCGTGCAGCTTTAGCGCCCAGTCGCCGGGCTCGCCCCAACGGTTGGTGCGCCCGCCATTGCCGTTCTTCCACGGCTGAATCTGGAAGTCGTCGTCATAACCGAGCAAGCAGAACGCCGGGATTATGTCTTCGCGGAAGTTTTCGTATTGGTCGTCGCCCCACACCACCACGACATCTGGGTTGAATTCGTCGAGCGATTTGCGCACCGCGCGGAAACCGTCCGCGAGGCGCGCACTATAGCGCTGGGCGGACGAGAAACCCTCGTCATTGCCAAGCTCGCTGACAAGTTCGGCCGGCCAATTCACCGGGTTCTTGTAGTGCTCGGGTACGTTGGGGGCGGTCAATAGCCGATGAAACAGCGACGGCAATTGCTCGTCGGGAACCGTCAGCCCCGGATAGTGGGTGCAGCCAAGACCAAGAATGTCGCCCATTTCCCTGTTCCTCCCTCGAGAGCGCCCCGCGCCGGCGGGAGCGGCCACGTAAAACCGAGTTGATCCTACCCGATTTCGCGCACTCCCGGCAGTGTTTCCAGCACGTTCTCTCGATAATTATCCCGAGCACTTGCATTTCCGCCAGGACGTGGACGTCATCCTGCAAACTTGCGCTGCGTTCACGTCGGCGTTACCTCAGCGGACGGCTGGTCACGATCGGTAAGATGAAGATCAGCCGTGATTGGCAGCTCAAACAGCTCGCTTCGCAAGAGGCGGGTTGAAAAGAAGAGTACCTCGAGATTTTCGACTTGGCGGGTTGTCGGATTGAGGCGAGCGATGATTTCATCGTCAAGCTCTTCCGACTCCTGCTCCGGGTAAGGTCCGCATTTATCGATATGCAAAACGTCTGCATCGCGATCGTATTTGAAACTCAGCTTCGCTGCTATTCGATCTCTCCTTCAGCCAGCCTGCTCGCGATGTAGGCGGTGACTATCCAATGACGGGCATCTTCGAGGTCGGCGACGACTACAATCACCACATGCTTACCGCCCCGTAGTCGGCGATATCACCGCGAAAACAACCTGGCGGCCGCAAAGCGTTTGCTTCGGCGGATCTGATCCGGCTGAGCAATGGTCTCGGCGAGAAGATCGAAATGCTCCGGCAGGAGATCGGGGTGGCGCTCGGCAATGTGCAACCGGCGTTCACGACTAAGTTCTACGCCGGACCGCAGGTAGGGACAGGCAAAGCGATCCATCCCGCAGGCCAGCAGCCAGGCTACGCGCCGGCGACGGTCAAGTCGTCGATGCGCAAGGTCGGAGCGTCCATGCCGGCTTTGAATTCGAGGTCGTTGGCGGCGACGAGGCGAAGGAACATGTCCCTCAGATTGCCGGCGACCGTCATCTCGCTGACCGGAAACGCGATCTCGCCCTTATCAATCCAGAAGCCGGCGGCACCACGGCTGTAGTCGCCGGTGACGCCATTGACCCCCATGCCCATCATCTCGGTTACGTAAAAGCCGCTCGCGATGTCCGACATCAGTTCCTGCGAGCTCTGAGCACCGGGCTCGATCCAGACATTGGTCGGCGCCGGTCCCGGCGGCGAGGAAGTCCCGCGCGCGGCATGCCCCGTCGATTTCAAGTGCAATTGGCGCGCCGAGCGCAAATCGAGGAGCCAGGTCGTCAGCACGCCCTTGTCGATGATCGCGCGGCGGTGATTGGCTAAACCCTCGCCATCGAACGGTTTTGAGCGCAGCCCGCGTTGTCGGTGCGGGTCGTCGATGATCGTGATCGCCTCGGGAAAAATTCGTTCGCCGAGCTTGTCCTTCAAAAAGCTGGTGCCGCGCGCGATCGCCGGCCCAGAAATGGAACCCAGCAAGGCCGAGATAAAGCCGCGCGCAACCCGCGGATCGAACACAACCGGGCAGCGGCAGGTCGGCATCTTCTTGGCGCCGAGCCGTTTGACCGCACGCTCCCCAGCCGATTTGCCGATTTCGGCCGGATCACGCAGATCGGTCGCGTAAACCGCGCTGGCGTAATCGTAGTCGCGCTCCATACCGGTGCCCTCGCCGCCGATAACCGAGGCGCTGATTCCTTGGCTGGTGCCCGAAAACCCGCCGGCAAACCCGTTCGAGGCGACTAGCGCCACTTGCGAGCGTCCCCAGCCGGCTTCCGCTCCTTCCGAATTGGTGACGCCGGGTACCGCCAAGGCGGCCTCTTCGGCGGCGCGGGCGCGTTCGATCAGCACCTCGGCACTCGGCTCCTCGGGGTCGGTCATGTCGAGCGCCGGCCAATCATGCGCGATCTCCCCGGGATCGGCGATGCCGCAAAACGGGTCTTCCGGAACGGTGCGGGCCATCGCGACCGCGCGCTCGACCAGCTCGTCGAGCGCCTTTGGCGAGCGATCGCTCGACGACACCACTGCCTGCTGGCGGCCGACGAACACCCGCAGCCCGAGATCCTGACCCTCGGAGCGCTCGAGTTTTTCGGTCTTGCCGAGGCGTCGACCGTGTGACAGTGAGACGCCCTCGAAAAATACCGCATCGGCTGCATCGGCGCCGGCGCGGCGCGCTCGATCGATCAAATCCTGCAGCAGGTCGATCGCGTTTCCCTGATTTTCGCTCATCATAGCTCCTGAGAGATTTTCACAATGAGGCACAGAGACAGCGAGACGTGTTCAGCCTTGGAGCTCTCGTGACCGGGTTTAAGCTCTCACCGCGCGCCGAATGCGCATTCCCGCTTGGCGGGATTTGCATTAATTTTCACTGCCTCACCGTCTCATTGTGCACAAATGATCATTTCCAGATCGGTTTGCCCGATACGGGTAGACCGTAATTCGCCCATTTTTGCGTCACCTCGGCGACGACTGCCTCGGTCATGCGGATCGGCGTTCCCCAATCGCGACGCGTCTCGGGTGGCATCTTGCCGGTCGCATCGAGCCCGATCTTGCCGCCGAGGCCCGATTCCGGTGAGGCGAAATCGAGATAGTCGATCGGCGTATGGTCGACGAGAGTGATGTCGCGCACCGGGTCCATGCGGGTTGAAATCGCCCACATAACCGACTTCCAGTCGCGCGCGTCGATATCGTCGTCAACGACGATCACAAACTTTGTGTACATGAACTGGCGAAGAAACGACCAGATCCCCATCATTACGCGCTTGGCATGGCCGGGGTAAGCTTTGCGGATCGAAACAACCGCGATGCGATAGGAGCAACCCTCGGGCGGCAGCCAAAAATCGACAATCTCGGGAAATTGCTGCTGCAACAGCGGAATAAAGACCTCGTTCAACGCCTCGCCGAGGATCGACGGCTCGTCCGGCGGGCGCCCGGTAAAGGTCGACAGATAGATTGGCCGCTGCCGCATCGTAATCGCCGACAGCCGGAAAACTGGAAAGCGCTCGACAGCATTGTAATAGCCGGTGTGGTCACCGTAGGGGCCCTCGTCGCCGAACTCGTCGAGCGAGACATGGCCTTCGAGCACGATTTCGGCCTGTGCCGGCACCTTCAGCGGCACCGTCTTGCAGTCGACCAATTCGACCCTTCGGCCACGCAAAAGGCCGGCGAACTGGTACTCGGACAATGTATCCGGAACCGGGGTCACCGCCGCCAGGATGGTCCCCGGGTCGGCGCCAATCACCGCTGCCGCGGGCAGGGGCTCGCGCCGCTCGGCGCTCCAGCGGCGGTGATGCTGCGCGCCGCCGCGATGCGCCAGCCAGCGCATCAAGGTCGTGTCGCGGCCGGTAACCTGCATGCGATAGATACCGAGATTGAACCCGTCCTCGCGGCGCTCACCTGGCCCTTTGGTGACGACCAGCGGCCAGGTAATCAGCGGCGCCGGCTCCCCGGGCCAGCAGGTCTGCACCGGCAGAGCGGAAAGGTCGATCTCGGCGCCGCGCAACACGATCTCCTGGCACGGCGCGGAGCTGACGGTGCGCGGTCGCATCGCCATGACGGTGCGCAGCAACGGCAGCATTTCCAGCGCCTCGCGCCAGCCGCCTGGCGGTTCGGGCTGCTTCAAAAAGGCGAGGGTTTCGCCGACCTCGCGCAACTCGTGAGGCTCGCGGTCCATGCCCCAGGCGACGCGCTCGACCGTGCCGAACAGATTTACGAGAACCGGCATTGGGTAGCCGGCGCCGCTCGAGTCAATCACGTTTTCAAACACCGCCGCGGGGCCGGCTTCAGCCAAAAGCCGGGTCTGGATCTCGGTTATTTCGAGAAAAGGCGACACCGGCGCCGCCACCCGCACCATGCGCCCGCTCGCTTCGAGCCGATCGATAAACTCGCGCAAACTGGCGTAGGGCATGGCGCGCTATATGGGGGTGGGGACATCGCTTGGCGAGCGGCGCCGTCGAGATACGCGAAGTCACACAACGGGTTCGATCGCCCTTTGATCGAACCCGCTGTCGTATTCTATCGCTGAGGGTAGAGAACGCCAATCTCAGCGCTGGCTCGAACTACCCGTACTCTCGCCCAAGTTCACCGCGCGGCCCGCCACAGCGCCTTCGCCAGCCAAGATCTTTGCTTCCGCAAGGTGCTGCTGCAGGACCGGAATCAGATTCCGGGCATAGTCCTTGATCATCGGATTTTGACCGTCGCGCGCTTCCGTTTCGAATTTTGGGATGGTCTTTTCATGCACGGTGACCTGAGCGTGAGTGTATTCCCGGTCGAATTGCCGGCCACTCAGCCTTTCGAAAGTTTGTTGCATTTGCTGCTGCTCGGCAGTCAAGGTCGGTTGGAACGGCTGATTTTGCGCTGCCAGAATGGCCTTGAGCCAGTTGTTGGCAACCAAGTCGTGATCGGTATACATCCACCGGCCGAATTCGCGGATCGCCGGTGTGCCGCCCTTTTCCATGGCAAGTTTTCCGGCATCGGCCTCGGCAAGGTTGCCGGCCTCGGCTTCTTTGACAAAGGTCTGATCCTGCTGGCTTAGGGTCACGGCTCCAGTGGTGCTCCCACCCCCAGCGGCGCTCTGGGTGGTCGTGGTAGTCGCGTTTCCGGTTGTGGTCCGAGTGCCGGAAGTCTGGGCCCAAGCCGGGGCGGCGATCATCAGCGCACAAACCGAAGCGGCGGCGAGTAGCTGTTTCATGCGACGGCTCCAATAAGCGGAAAGGATGCCGGGCCAACGCCCGCAGCCGGTGGGCGTTCCATCCTTCGCATGCCCGGTTGGCTCACCCCGGCAGCACCTCCCAGACCACGGTCTCGCGGCTGTCGCGGTCTTCAAGTTCGCGGCTCGTCGGAACCAGATAGCGCGCGCGCTCAACAAGCCCTGAAGTCGGCAGATAGGTGCGCCCTGGATCGCCGAGCAATACCAGCGTCCCGTGTCGGGCGATCCCGCGCAACCAAGGGACCACCCGCTCGGCCATCTCGCGCTCGTAACAGACATCGCCCGCGGTGACGATTTCCCAGTCCAGCTCGCTACTGCCGACAATGTCGGCCCCGACAAGGTCGAGACTGACGCGGTTAAGTCCGGCGTTGAGGGCGATCGCCGCAGCGGCGAAGTGATCGATTTCCGCAGCGGACACCCGGCGCGCGCCGGCTTTGGCAGCGGCGATCGCGACCAACCCCGAACCCGATCCGAAATCGAGCACGGCGCGTCCGGCCACGATACCTGGACGGTCGAGCAGATAGCGGGCGAGTGCCTGCCCGCCGGCCCAGGCAAAAGCCCAGAACGGCGGCGGCACCCCGCTGCGAGCGAGGATTTCCTCGGTCGCCTGCCAGATCGGCGTCACCTCGGTCGCGAGGTGCAGTCGGATCTCGGAAACCAGCGGCGGTGCGGTGACCGCCGTGTTGCGGCGTACGAATACCGCAGGATCCATCGGCGATCAGGTCAGGTGTCCGCCGACGATCCCGGCGAAGAGCAGCCAGCCGACAAGCCGATTGGAGCGGAATTTGGCGAGACAATCGGCCGAGTCATCAACGTCGACGCGCGCTGCCTGCCAAGCGAGCTGCAATGCTGCCAACACCAGTCCAACCCAAAATAGCGCGCTCAGTCCGGCTCGCTGACCAGCTGCCGCCCACAGCGCCACCGCCGCGCCATAAAATACGAATAACCACGGGCGGGTTTTCGCACCCAGCGCCAAAGCTGAGGATTTGACGCCGATCAGGGAATCGTCCGCCTTGTCCTGATGCGCGTAGATTGTGTCGTAGCCGATCGTCCAGAACACGCCGCCCGTATACAAAAGAACACAGGGCCAGGCCAGCGCGCCAATGACGGCGGTCCAGCCGACGAGCGCACCCCAGTTGAAATTGAGGCCGAGGAAAACCTGCGGCCAATAGGTGACCCGCTTCATAAACGGATAGGTTGCAATCAGACCGAGCACCGCCAGTCCCAGCAAAATGCTGGTGCGGTTCAGGCTGAACAATACCGCCGCGCCGACCGCCAATTGCACAACCAGAAAAACTGTCGCCTGCGCCACGCTCACTGCACCGCTAGGCAGCGGACGCAACCGGGTACGCGCGACCTGGCCGTCGTAATGACGATCGGCGATGTCGTTCAGCGTACAGCCGGCGCCGCGCATGACGACAGCCCCGATCGCGAACAGCGCCATCAGCACCGGATCGGGCCAATGCCGTGTGGCCAAAGCTATCCCCCACCAGCCTGGGAACAGCAGCAGCCAGGTGCCGATCGGGCGGTCCAGCCGCGCCAGCCGGGCATAGGGTCGGGCGGGGGCCGGCAGCCAACGCTCGACCCAGTCGCCGAAGCGAATATCACTGGGATCGGCCGACGCCTCGAATCTAGGTAGGCTAACGCCGCTCGGCATGGGCGTTCGGCCGCGAGTGGCTACCGCATCCGAGGCGACTGCGCTGGACGAGGATGATTTCGTGATCATTCCGGTAGACGATCGTCCGAGCGGCTATGCCGATCCCGTTCCTCTGCATTATTGCCCCGGCGTGGGACGTCCGATGCTAATCGCGGTCGAGAGCGGCGCCGTGCGCGAGTTCGGCGTAGAAGTGGAATGAGTCCTTTGGGCGGCGCTGTTGGGTTTCGTAATCGACGTGGACGAGGCCAAAGCGCTTGCTGTAGCCCAAGGTCCACTCGAAATTGTCGAGCAAGGACCAGACGAAGTAACCCCGCACCGGCACGCCGGCCGCGATCGCGTCCTGCACCGCACCGAGATAGGCGCGCAGATAGCTGATGCGATCCTCGTCGCGGATGCGTCCGTCAGGGTCGACCCGATCGGGAAAGGCCGCGCCGTTTTCCAGAATATAGATCGGCAGATCACCGGCGTAACGCTCCTTGGCCTCTATCATCACCGCGCGGAACGCGTCGGGCGCGATCTCCCAGCCCATATCGGTCACCCGCGCACCAGATGGCGGCGGCAAGGCGCCAACCTCGAACGGGTGGTCGGTATCGCGGCGCACCCGGCTGCGGGTGTAGTGGTTGAAAGCGAAATAATCGAGCGGTTGACGGATTCGCTCGAGATCGCCCGGCTCAATCAGAGGATCGATTTCGCCTGCCAGCGGCTCGGGATACTGCCCCAGCATCTGCGGATCGGGAAACGAGCGGTTCCATAGCGCGTCGAACATGATTGTCGCCAGCTCGTCTTCTTCACGGTCGTCACCCGGCTCGTAGGGGTGGAAATTGAAGATGTTGCCGAGCAGCAGGTCGGCGCGCTCTGAACGCATCGCCTCGATCCCAAAGCCGTGCGCCAGGTTCATCACATGGATCGCCCTGAGCGCGCTCAGCCGGCCACGAATTCCGGGCGCGTGCTCGCCATCGCCATAGCCTTTGACGCAGGCGCAATTCGGTTCGTTGAAGGTCGCCCAATGTTTGACCCGGTCGCCGAGCCGCCGCACCGTCAAGAGCGCATATTCGGCATACCAATGAGCCGTGTCGCGGTTCTGCCACCCGCCGCGGTATTCAAGCGCCTGCGGCAGGTCCCAATGATAAAGGCAGAGCCATGGTTCAATTCCCGCTTCGAGAATGCCGTCGATCAGGCGGTCGTAGAATTCGAGACCTTTGAGGTTCGCCTCGCCGCGGCCCTCCGGCAGGATTCGCGACCAGCTGGTCGACAGCCGGTAGGCGCCGATCCCCAATTCGCGCATCAGGGTCACGTCTTCCGACCAGCGGTGATAGTGATCGCAGGCGATGTCGCCGGTGTCGCCATTTACGATATTGCCGGGTTGGTGGCAGAAAGTGTCCCAGATCGACGGCCCGCGGCCATCTTCTCTGACCGCTCCCTCGATTTGGTACGCCGCAGTCGAGGCCCCCCACAAAAAACCGTCCGGAAAGCTGGTCGCCATGCTGCCGCCTTGCTGCTTCGCACGGCGCCATCATGCCGGCGAGTGCGGCTTAATCAAGACGAAGCCGAACCGACCGCTAACGCCGTGCCAGGATTAGCCGTGAATTCCAGAGGGAAGCGGCGGCGCGCCCTCGATAATGCGTACCCCGTCGCCGAGCCGCATGAGACGCCAAGGGCCCGGATGTCGCATCGCCGCCTCGGGGGGGCGGCCCGACAATGACATCCAGCGATCGCGTTCCCACGCTGTGACGGCAGTCTCGATACGGACCGGCGTGCCAGCGGCCGGTGGTTCGATCCCGAATGCCGACCATGGGATCATCGCCTCGGCGGTGATGCGTGGCTGATCGGCCCCGAAATAGACAGCCTCGGCGTCGGGCACTGGGGTGCAACCGTGGTCGATCGCCTGTTGCGCCGGACCGGCGCATAGCTCCGCGGTCATTTCGGGGTAATCGTGGATCTTGGTGCGCGGTGGAATGAAAAACAGCGTGAACTGCCGCGGACCATTGCCGAAATCGACCCCAAGTTCGACCCGGTAGGCGTCGATCAGCGGAAATGGGCCGTCATAGGCCAGCAGGTCTATATCGAAGTAATCCTGCCCGATCGCAGCCAATTGCAGGCCGCGTCCGCTCCATGACAGATACACGTCGCCGAACTCGACAGCACCAGGCGAAGCGGTCAGGCGCGGCAATAGGCTCGCGGGTTTTGGCCAGTCCGCCAGTGACCTATGACTGGGCTCGATTTCAGCAAATGGGATTACATTTCCGCCGGAACGTGTCGGCGCGGTGGCCTCGCTATGGATGTCATAGGCCAGGCGGTTGGCGACGGCGAGCGCGGAGGTCAACCGGCGATAGGGCTGGTCGTTGATGTCGACCAAGCCGAAATCGTAGTCCTCGCCGTCGGGACGTCCGCCTTTCGGGTGGTCATAATATTGAAACCAATGGGCGCCGATCAGCTCGGGGATTGCGGCAAAGTTTTCGGTCGCGGCAGCCGCCCCCGCCGCCCGCTCGGCTTGGGTTTCGACCGTCATCAGATGGCCGTTGTTGCGGTTGCCGGTGCGGTTTTGCCGGGCTGCGAAGAACCATTCGGAGACCAGGACCGGCTTACCCCCCGACAATTGACGCAGACCGTCGAAATAATAATCGGCGATCCAGCCATCGCTGGCGTCGACATTATAGTTTGTCGCGATCGCGTCCACATAAGGCGCCATCGCCCGCACCGCGGCTGGGTCGTAGTAGATCGGCAGCCGGTCGCCGAAGAAGAGCGCGTTAGGATCGGCCGCCCGGATCGCACGTGACGCCACTGCATAATAGTGGTGAGCGACAACCCCGCACCATTCGCGCACGACATGGATGCCGCCGCCGCCGGGGCGCATCCGCGTCATCCCGGTCGAGGCGAGCAACGCGTCCCACGAATTGACCCCGGTAGGCGGCAGAAAGTCGGACGTAAACCGCGTCCAGTCGTCGGAATAATGCGCGCGCAGGGTCTCGACCCAGCGCTGCTTAGTCGCCGAATCGGCGGGCTTCATCGAATAAAAGACAAACAGCGCGCCAGCCCACCAGCCGACTTCATTGTCCGAGAAATACCCGATTCGGTAGGGCGAATCCCGGTACGGCGCGACAAGCTTGCGCGCCAGCGTCATCATCCGCTGCTCGGTCTCGGGTGCAAATGGGTCGAACCAATGAAACTTGGCGTGGCGCCCGAGTTCAAGGTTGACGATCGTCGGCAGGCGTAATTCCTGCGGCGCGAGAGACCATCCGCCGGCACTATTAAAGCCCCAGTTGGCGAGCCGGACTCTGGCAGTGTTCACCCACGCCGCCTGGCTCGGCGAGAACGCCGTCCAGCTATAATAAATTTTCCCGGCCTTCTCACGATAGGGGTAGCCGCCGTCGAGAGCGTTGACGCCGAGACTGAGAAAGCGCTGTCCGCACGGCGTGACCAGCCACGAAGCGCCGCCAACGGTCTCGAGCGACCAGCTCGTCGTAGGCGCCTGCCTGAGGTCGGTGCAGGCGGCGGCGCGACCGACGGGCAATGCGAACGCGGCGATGATCGCAGCCGCGAACACGCCACTCGCGCGGCGGTAAAGCCGCATGCCCCCCCCGAATACCGAGCCCCGAATGGCTAATTCAGGCGTTGGTGCCGCCTACGGTTAACCCGTCCATTCGCAGAGTTGGCTGACCGACGCCGACCGGCACGCTTTGGCCGTCCTTGCCGCAGGTTCCGATACCGTGATCCAGGGCGAGGTCGTTGCCGATCATCGTAACCTTAGTCAAGGCGTCGGGGCCGTTGCCGATCAACGTCGCGCCCTTGACGGCCGGGCCGACTTTGCCGCCCTCAATCAGATACGCCTCCGAGGCCGAGAACACGAACTTGCCGGAGGTGATATCAACCTGGCCGCCGCCAAAATTGACTGCGTAAAGGCCGCGATCGACCGATGCGATGATTTCCCGCGGGTCGCGATCGCCGGCCAGCATGTAGGTGTTGGTCATGCGCGGCATCGGCGCGTGCCCAAAACTCTGCCGTCGCCCATTGCCGGTCGGGGTCGCCCCGAGCAGGCGGGCGTTCATGCGGTCTTGCATGTACCCTTTCAGAATCCCGTCTTCGATCAGCACGGTGTAGTTGGTCGGCGTGCCTTCATCGTCGATTGTCAGCGACCCACGGCGGTCGGGCAAGGTCCCGTCGTCGACAACGGTGACACCCTTGCTCGCCACGCGCTCGCCGATCATTCCGGAGAAAGCCGAGGTCTTCTTTCGGTTGAAATCGCCTTCCAGCCCGTGCCCGACCGCTTCGTGCAACATGACACCCGGCCAGCCGGGCCCGAGCACGACGGTCATTTCGCCGGCCGGGGCCGGAACCGCACTAAGATTGACCAATGCCTGGCGCAAAGCCTCGTCTACCTCGTGCCGCCAATGCGCGGGATCGAGATAGCGATCGTAAGCCATCCGGCCGCCGGAACCCGACGAGCCGGTCTCCATCCGTTCACCCTCGCCGACCACAACCGAGACGCCGAGACGCACCAACGGCCGGATGTCGGCTACTCGGCGGCCATCGGCGCGGATGATCTGTACCGCCTGCCATACGCCGCTCAACGACGCCATGACCTGTTTAACCCGCGGATCGCGGCTGCGAGCATACGCGTCGATCTCCGCGAGGAGCCGAGTTCTTGGCGCCGAGATCGACGAGACCGAGCGGGTTCACATCCGTATAGAGGCTGCGGTTGGTGCCGGGCGGTGGTCCTGCCATGACGCCGGCATAGCCATGCGCCACAGCGCGCACCGTGGCGGCGGCGCGGCGGATCGCCGCTTCGGAGAGATCGGAGGCATGGGCATAGCCGGCGGCTTCGCCCGCGACGGCCCGCAAACCAAACCCCTGCGTCGTGTCGAAGCTGGCGCTTTTGATTCGCCCGTCGTCGAGCGTCAGAACTCTCGGATTGGCTATATTCGAGGAACAGCTCGCCGTCATCCATTCCCGCCAGCGCCTCGGCAACGATTGCCTCGACCCGGCTCGGCTCCATCCCGGTGCGCTCGAAAAACAATTCGTCGGTGACAGCGAGATCGGTCATCCACAACTCCATTGCTGCTAGCGGCAATATGGTCGCGCAAAACCGCGAGCAAAAGCCGCGATTGCGCTTTGCCACGACAGATACGGACAGATCGGCAAACGGATGCGGCGGCTTGACGCAATAGGTTCAGCCGGTTGTGGCATACATCGCCGATGGTGTAGGCTCGCCGCCGCTTTGCCAGGCAAAGGCGGGTCGACGCAGCCGCATTGCGAGGCGGGTCGGATGGCTCTAGAGCTGATAACGCTCTATCAGCACCAGCCGGTTGGGAGAAAGTTGCGTAAGAGGCCGATCGATCGGCTGGGACAAGCGGGTCGGGGGCGGCCGGAAGATGATGTGGTTGACAGAATTGCAGACAAAGAAAACGTTCGTGCGCGCCGCGCTCGTGTTGAGCCTGGCGATGATTGTCATAGTGGCACTGGCAGCGGTTGCCTGGGCCGAAGTACCACACCCTTGGCAGTTGGGCATGCAGCCGCCGGCGACGCCGGTCAAGGATCGGCTGAATGCGTTTCACAATGAGCTTTTGGTGATCATCTTTTTGATCGCGGCCTTTGTCATGGGACTGTTGCTCTATGTGATCATCCGCTTCAATCACCGCCGCAACCCGGTCCCGGCGCACACCTCGCACAATCCTGTCATCGAGATACTCTGGACAGTGGTCCCGGTCCTGATCCTGGTCATTATCGCGATCCCATCGTTCAAGCTGATGTATTACATGGACCGGGTGCCAAACCCGGACATGACGATCAAGGTTACTGGTCATCAGTGGTACTGGTCCTATGCCTATCCCGACCAGAAGAACCTGGCGTTCGACAGCAACATCATCCAGGAAGCCGATCTGAAGCCGGGGCAAATACGCCTTCTCGACGTCGATAATCCGCTCGTTGTACCGATCCACACGAATATTCGTGTGCTGGTCACCAGCACCGATGTCATCCACAGCTGGTTTATTTCGGCCTTTGGCGTTCAGGAATACGCGGTCATCGGCCGGCTCAACGAGAGCTGGTTCAATGTCGAGCGCGAAGGAACTTACTACGGCCAGTGCAACCAGATTTGCGGCATCAACCACGCTTTCATGCCGATCAAGATCGTGGCGGTGTCGAAGGAAGAGTTCCAGCGCTGGCTCGCCAACGCGCAAAAGAAATTCGCTCGCAACCAACCTGACGGCGCCGCACTGCATGTCGCGGCCGCGTCGGTATCCGGCGCAAACTAAAGGGCAAGAGGATCCTGATGACTTACGAGCGGGAAGCGCACGCGGTCGAGGCCCACGGCTACGGCGGCGACGGGCACGCCGGTCACCACCCGGGGTTCTTCACCCGCTGGCTGTTCTCGACCAACCATAAGGATATCGGCACCCTCTACCTGATCTTTGCGATCTGCGCCGGAGTGATCGGCGGGGCGTTCTCGGTGTTGATGCGCATCCAATTAATGCATCCCGACAATCACTTCATCTCCGACCATCAGTTCTACAACGTGCTGATCACCGCACACGGCCTGATCATGATCTTTTTCACGGTCATGCCGGCGATGATTGGCGGCTTTGGGAATTGGTTTGTCCCACTGATGATCGGTTCACCCGACATGGCGTTCCCGCGGATGAACAACATCAGCTTTTGGTTGCTGGTGCCGTCGTTTGCGCTTTTGATCGGGTCGGCGTTTGTCGGCGAGGGGCCTGGCGTCGGCTGGACGATGTATCCACCGCTATCCGGGCCGGTAGGCACCCCCGGACCGGCCGTCGACATGGCGATCTTCTCGCTGCATCTCGCCGGCGCGTCGTCGATCATGGGCGCGATCAACTTCATCACCACGATCTTCAATATGCGCGCCCCGGGGATGACCCTGCACAAGATGCCGCTCTTTGTGTGGTCGATCCTAGTGACCGCATTCCTGTTGCTGCTCTCGCTGCCGGTGCTGGCGGGGGCGATCACGATGTTGCTGACCGACCGCAATTTCGGTACGTCGTTTTTCAACCCGGCTGGCGGCGGCGATCCGCTGCTGTTCTTGAATCTGTTCTGGTTCTTTGGGCATCCGGAAGTCTACATCCTGATCCTGCCCGGCTTTGGGATGATCTCGCAAGTCGTCTCGACCTTTTCGAAAAAGCCGATCTTTGGCTATCTCGGAATGGTTTATGCGATGGTCGCGATCGGGGTCGTCGGCTTTGTCGTGTGGGCCCACCACATGTTTACGACCGGTATTTCGATCGACGCGCGCGCCTATTTTACCGCAGCCACGATGGTGATTGCGGTGCCGACCGGAGTGAAGATCTTCTCGTGGATTGCGACGACTTGGGGCGGGTCGATCGAATTCAAGACGCCGATGCTGTTCGCGATGGGCTTTATATTCCTGTTTACGATCGGCGGCGTGACTGGCGTTGTGTTGGCCAATGCCGGTGTCGATTTCGCTCTGCATAACACCTATTACGTGGTGGCCCATTTCCACTATGTGCTTTCGCTGGGCGCTGTATTCTCAATCTTTGCCGGTTTCTACTACTGGATTGGCAAGATGTCGGGGCGACAATACAATGAGACCTTGGGCAAGATTCACTTCTGGACGACCTTCATCGGTGTCAACCTGACCTTTTTCCCGATGCACTTCCTCGGGCTTGCCGGCATGCCGCGGCGGATCGCCGACTACCCCGATGCCTTTGCCGGCTGGAACTTTGTCGCTTCGATCGGTGCTTTTATTTCATACGCCTCGACCTTGTTGTTTGTGTTTATCGTGCTGCAGACCTTGCTCGCCGGTAAGCGGGTTGGGGCGAATTACTGGGGTGAGGGCGCCACAACGCTGGAGTGGAAATTGCCGTCGCCGCCACCGTTCCACAGCTATGACGAACTGCCGGTCATCGCCTAGCCGGTAGACCCGCTCTGGAGATCAGGTCTTCGTGTCCGATTTGTCCGAAACCTCGCCGTCGCTTCTAATTCCGCTGACCGGGGGGTCGACGGCCGCAGTAGGCGACTACATCGAAATTCTGAAACCCCGCGTGATGTCGCTGGTAGTGTTCACCGGCTTCGTCGGGCTGTTCGTGGCGCCCGGACACATCCACCCGGTTCTCGCTATTGTCGCGGTGCTGTGCATCGCGGTCGGCGCCGGCGCCGCCGGCGCGATCAACATGTGGTACGACCGCGATATCGACGCGATCATGCGGCGCACCGCGGCTCGCCCACTGCCGGCGGGGAGGATGATGCCGGGCGAAGCGCTCGGGTTCGGTCTGGTGCTTGCGGTCGGTTCGGTATTGGTCATGGCCCTGGCGGTAAATTTGGCGGCGGCAGGGCTGCTGGCGCTGACGATCGCTTTTTATGTCATTGTCTACACGATCTGGCTCAAGCGGCGGACCCCGCAGAATATCGTGATCGGCGGTGCGGCCGGCGCGTTTCCGCCTGTGATCGGCTGGGCGGCGGTCAGCGGTGATGTCGCCTGGGGCGGCATAGCACTCTTTGCCATCATTTTTTTCTGGACGCCGCCGCATTTCTGGGCCCTCGCGCTGAACCGCGCGAACGATTACACTAAGGCGGGCGTGCCGATGTTGCCAGTGGTCGCCGGGCCGCGCGAAACCAAGCGCCAGATGTTGCTTTATACGCTGGTGCTGTGGCCGGTCAGCGTGTCGCCGTGGTTCCTCGGGATTTCTGGCGCGGTTTACGGGGCGGGTTCGCTTGTGCTGAGCGGGTTGTTCACGGCCTGCGCAGTTCGCGTTTGGCGTGACGACGGCGACAACGCCGCGCGGCAAATGTTCGGCTTCTCGCTCCTTTACCTGCTGCTGATATTCAGCCTGCTGCTGATTGATCACCGCGCTGCCAGTTTGGCTTGGAAGGGTTGGTTGTGACCTCGATGGTCGAGCCCCAACAGGAACGGCAGCGGCTGATCCGCTCGCGCAATCGTGCGCTTCTCATTGTGCTGGTCGGGTTGGTGGCGCTGTTTTACGCCATCGCGATGGTTCGGGTCGGTGTCTAGCGATGACCGTCCGGGTTGGCACGCCAAAAAGACGACAACGGACGACGGTCCTGATCCTCCTCGCGGTGCTGGCGGGCATGACCGGGCTAACCTTGGCTTCGCCGCCGCTTTATCGCGCCTTTTGCGGCGCCACCGGTCTGGGCGGGACAACGCAACGGGCGCAAGCGGCTCCGGACAAGATTTCGAGTGCTGTAATCAGGGTCAGCTTCGACGCGCAGACCGCACCGGGCTTGAATTGGGAGTTCCAGCCCTTGACCCCGGCTGTGACAGTCCACCCGGGGGCGCGAACTCGGGTCGCCTTTCGCGCCGTCAATTACAGTGCGGCGCCGGTTACCGCCCGTGCGGTCTACAATGTGACCCCAGCCAAGATCGGGATCTACTTCGACAAGCTGCAGTGTTTCTGCTTCAACAGCCAGACCCTGCGGCCGGGCGAAAAGGCTGACATGGATGTCGTGTTTTTTGTCGATCCGGACATGCTGAAGGATCCGGACACGCGCGAAGTCCGAGCGATTACCCTCTCCTACACGATGTTCCGAGCGGCCGACCCGGCGCCGGCCAGTGCCGCGGCCGTCCCGGCCCAGCCGCCGGCTTCTGCCGGTTCAGTGAACTGAGAATTCGAGGCCCCCGCCCATGAGTGAAACCCACGCGGCACATGCCGCGCCTCCCTTGGCTGGTACTGCGCACGCGATCGACGCCGCGCACGCCCCCAAGCATCCCTATCACCTCGTCGACCCAAGCCCGTGGCCGATCCTTGGCGCGATCGCCGCCGGCCTGCTGTTCGGCGGTGCTGTCCTCTATATGCACGGCCATGGCTGGACGCTGATGATCATCGGCATTCTGTGCGTGCTGGGGATCATGGCGGTGTGGTGGCGCGACGTGATCCGCGAAGCGACCTTTCAGGGCTATCACACGCCGATTGTGCAACTCGGCATGCGTTACGGCATGGCGTTGTTTATCGCCTCCGAGGTGATGTTCTTTGTCGCCTTTTTCTGGGCGTTTTTTGCCTCGAGCCTGTTCCCGGTCGGCGGGGTATGGCCGCCCAAAGGGATCCATCCCTTCGATCCATTCGAATTCCCGTTTTTGAACACGCTGATTCTGCTGTTGTCGGGAACGACGGTGACCTGGGCGCATCATTCGCTGCTCGAGGGTGATCGCAGCGGCATGCTGCGCGGACTGGCGCTGACGGTCTTTCTCGGCCTTTGCTTTACCTCGGTCCAAGCCTACGAGTACAGCCACGCCGCCTTCTCCTTCACCGGCGGGATTTTCCCGTCGACTTTCTTTATGGCCACCGGTTTCCACGGCTTCCATGTCATCATCGGGACTACGTTTCTGATCGTCTGCCTGGTCCGGGCCTGGCTTGGACACTTCAAGCCTGACCACCATTTCGGCTTCGAGGCCGCGGCGTGGTATTGGCATTTTGTCGATGTCGTCTGGCTGTTCCTGTTCATCTGCATCTATTGGTGGGGCGGCGGCAGTGCAGCCGAGGCCGGCCCGGCCGGCGGTTGATGGAGATTGCCCGCGGCTGTGATGGCTCAGCGCGACAGCGAAATTGCCCGTGATGCTGCGGTTCCATGGCTGCGTTCGGCCCTTACATGCCGTTGCCCGCGTTGCGGCCGTGGGCGTCTCTTTAATGGGTTGCTAAGCGTTCGCGCGGCCTGCGAGGTGTGCGGGCTCGATCTGTCAGCGCAGGACGCCGGAGACGGCCCGGCGGTATTTGTGATCCTGTTTCTAGGATTTATTGTCGTTGCCTTAGCGGCGATCGTCGAAATCGAATTTTCGCCGCCGATCTGGGTGCATTTGGTGCTGTGGACACCGCTGATCCTCGGCGGCTCGATTGCGATGCTGCGACCGTTCAAAGCGGGTTTGATAGCGCTTCAATACCGCCACCGGCTGCTGGGCGCGTCACCCCGGCTCTGAGCTGTTAGCGGGCAATGACCGGGTTTCGCCCGCAATTCTGGCCGACCGTTTTTACCGTTCCGATCGTGCTGTTGTGCCTTGGGCTCGGCGCATGGCAGATCCAGCGGCTGCACTGGAAGGAAGGTCTGATCGCGGAACGGGCTGCGGCGGTCGCTGCTCCAGTTATCCCCGTGCCGCGCGACGCGGCTGCGGCGCGCGCGATGGAATTCCGCCATGTCACCGACAACGGCGTGTTTCTCAACGACAAGGAAATCTTCCTGGGCGCGACCTCGGAGGGCGGGGTCAACGGTTACCACATCCTGACGCCACTGCGCGAAGCGGACGGTCGCATCGTTTTTGTCAACCGCGGCTTTATACCGGCGGAACTCAGGCCCCGGGCCAAGCGGCAAGCGGGTGAGCCCACGGGAACGGTGCAGGTGGAGGGGCTGCTGCGGCTGCCGCCTAAAGGCCGGCCGAACTGGTTTCTGCCCGACAACCGCCCCGATCTCAATTACTGGTTCTGGCCCGATTTGCCGGCGATGGCGGCCGCCGACAAGCTCGATCATGTCGCGACGTTTTATATCGATGCGGACGCGACCCCCAATCCCGGCGGCTGGCCAAAAGGCGGCGTTACCCGGCTCGCGCTCCCCAACGACCATCTGCAATACGCGATCACGTGGTTTTCCCTGGCCGTCGCAATGATCGTCATCTATGTCGTGTCTCAACGTCGCAGCGCAGGACCTCGATGACCGCCTATCAAGAATTGGAGAGTCGGTTTCGCCGAGTGGGCGCGCTCGAAGAGGCAATCGGTGTCCTCAATTGGGACAGCGCCACGATGATGCCGGCCGGCGGCGCCGCCACCCGGGCGGAACAGCTGGCGACGTTGAGCCTCCTTGCACACCAGCAGCTGATTGCTGCCGAACTCGATGATTTGCTCGGCACGGTCGAGGGGGCAAAAGACGCACTCGATCTCTGGCAGCAAGGCAATCTCCGCGAGATGCGGCGGCGTCAACGTCATGCGGTTGCGGTGCCCGGCGATCTCGTCGAAGCGGTTGCGCGCAATTCCGCCGAATGTGAGTCGGTCTGGCGCAAGGCCCGTCCGGCAAACGATTTCGCGGCAGTGCGGCCGCTGCTCGAAGAAATGCTGCGCCTGCAGCGTGAGGTCGCGCAAGCCAAGGCTGAACGCCTCAAAGTTAAACCTTTCGAAGCGCTCCTCGATCGGTACGAGCCGGGCGGTTCGGTGGCAATGATCGACCGGCTGTTTGATCAACTCGCCGCGTTCCTCCCCGATTTGATCGAAGCGATCGTCGAACGCCAAGCCGCAATGCCGTCACCGCCCAATTCCTCCGGGCCGTTTCCGATCCCGGCGCAGCGGCGGGCCGCGGAGCGACTGATGACTGCAGTCGGATTCGACTTCGCACACGGTCGGCTCGATATCAGCGCACACCCGTTTTGCAGCGGCGCGCCCGACGACGTGCGCATCACCACGCGCTATGACGAGAGCAATTTTTCGAAGGCGCTAATGGGTGTCCTGCACGAGACTGGACACGCTCTCTACAAGCGCAACCTGCCGGCGCGCTGGCGCTTGCAGCCCGTCGGCGCCGCCCGCGGCATGGCAATCCATGAGAGCCAGTCGCTGCTGCTCGAAATGCAGGTCTGCCGCAGTCTTGCTTTTGCCAAGTTCGCGGCACCTCTCCTGCGCGAGGCTTTTGACGGCGACGGCCCTGCTTGGGCGCCCGAGGCATTGTACCGTCGCCAGATCCGCGTTCGCCGCAGCCTGATCCGGGTCGATGCCGACGAAGTCACCTATCCCGCTCATGTCATCCTGCGCTACCGCCTCGAACAGGCGATGTTGGCCGGTGATCTGGAGGTTCGGGATTTGCCGGCGGCCTGGGCCGAAGAATTGCGCAAACTGCTTGGCATCGCACCTGACACCAATCGCGACGGCTGCCTGCAGGATATCCACTGGTTCGACGGCTCCTGGGGTTACTTTCCGACCTACACGCTCGGCGCGATGATCGCCGCGCAAATGTTCGAAGCAATCGGCGAGACGATTTCCGATTTGCCGGACTTGATCGCCGGTGGCGAGTTCCGGCCGCTCTTCGCCTGGCTGGGCGAGCGCGTCCATTGCCAGGGATCGCTGATGTCGACGGCCGAGTTGGTCGAGAGTGCGACCGGTCGGCCGCTGGGTGTAGCGAGCTTTGAGCGCCACTTGCGGCGTCGGTATCTCGATGGTCGAAACGAACCCGGATAGGGAGCGTTTACAGCAATCAACAAGATAGTCCTGGGGGACCCTGTGTCTGACGGTAGCTTGCTCCAACAGAAGGTTAATTCGGATCGCGGCATCGCGCTCGAGCGCTTCGAAGCTGTCCGGCGTGACAGCGAAGCGCTTGCCGCAAACTTGACGGCGGAGGATCAGTCAGTTCAGTCGATGCCCGACGTCAGCCCGACAAAGTGGCATCTCGCGCACACGACCTGGTTTTTTGAGACGTTTATCCTGAACCGGTTCGATCCTGCCTATCGAGTATTCGATCCGGCTTTCGCTTATTTGTTCAATTCGTATTACGAGGCAGCGGGTCCGCGTCACCCGCGGCCGGAGCGCGGCTTGCTGTCGCGGCCGACGGTCGATGTTATCGGCGCTTATCGTGACCATGTCAGTGCAGCAATGGGCCGCTTTGGCGAGCACGCTGCCGAACCGGTGTGGGAAGACGCGGCGCCGCTGATCGAACTCGGACTGCACCACGAGCAGCAGCATCAAGAGCTGGTCTTGATGGATATCAAGCACGTCTTTTCGATCAACCCGCTGCTGCCGGCCTATCAGGCGCCGCAGCCGCGGATCGCCGCACCCGCGGCGACGCTCGGCTGGATCGATTTCTCCGGTGGGCTGGTGGAGATCGGCCACCGCGGCAATGGGTTCGCCTTCGACAACGAGACCCCGCGCCATAAGGTCTGGCTTGAGCCGTTCCGCCTGGCGACCCGCCCAGTGACCTGCGGCGAATATCTCGACTTCATTGAAGCCGGTGGCTATCAGCGGCCCGAACTCTGGCTGTCCGACGGATGGTCCATGATCGGTGCCGAAGGATGGGATGCGCCGCTATATTGGCGCCGCGAAGATGGGGTTTGGTCGATCTTTACACTTAGCGGTTTGCGCCGCCTGAACCCGGCTGAACCCGTCTGCCATCTCAGCTATTTCGAAGCCGACGCCTACGCCAAATGGGTCGGCAAGCGTCTGCCGACCGAGGCCGAATGGGAATTTGCGGCCGAGGGTATTCCGGTAGCGGGCAACTTCGCCGATCGCGGGTACTTCCATCCGTTGGCGGAGCTTCCGGCAGGCGCTGACGGGGTCACCGCCGCTCGGCCGCGGCAGATGTTTGGCGACGTTTGGGAATGGACGGCGAGCCCCTATATACCCTATCCGCGTTTCCGCGCGGCTGCGGGTGCAATCGGCGAATACAACGGCAAATTCATGTGCAGCCAGATGGTGCTGCGGGGCGGCGCCGCCGTCACGCCGGCCGGGCATGCGCGAGCGACTTATCGTAATTTCTTCCCGCCCTCGGCGCGCTGGGCTTTCGCCGGGTTGCGGCTTGCGGAGGACAGTTGATGAGGGATGAAGCGCGCTTTGCCTTTCATGATTTGGCGCCCGGTGAGGAGAGTTTCCGGGATGCCGTCCTGAATGGCCTCGCCCGTCCGCGGAAAGCGATCCCGTGTAAATTCTTTTACGATGAGCGCGGCTCGGCTCTTTTCGAAGAGATCTGCCGGCTTCCTGAATACTACCCGACGCGCACTGAAATCGGAATTCTCGAGGAAAATGCCGAAGATATCGCGGCCCAAATGGGCGTATATTCCCGGATCGTCGAATTCGGCAGCGGCGCAAGCCATAAAGCCCGTATTCTGCTGCAGGCGCTGGACAGGCCTGTAGCCTATGTCCCGGTCGACATTTCGCGCGAGCACTTGCGCGAGGCCGCGGCCTCCTTGGCCGAAGATTTTTCGGAACTGGCGATCATCGCAGTATGCGCCGATTATACAGGCCCTTTTGCGCTGCCCCCCCTTCCCGGACCTACCGGTAAGCGCGTCGGATTTTTCCCGGGATCGACGATCGGTAATTTCGAACCCGAAGCCGCCGCGCGGTTCCTGTCAAACTGCGCTCAAATACTTGGGCCTGGCGGAGAAATGCTAATTGGCGTCGACCTGAAAAAGGATACGGCGATCCTCGACGCCGCCTACAATGACCGGACCGGCGTCACCGCTGCGTTTAATCTGAATTTGTTTGAGCGCATCAATCGTGAACTCAGCGGAGATCTCGATCTCGACTCATTCGAACATTATGCGTTTTATAGCGAGACAAACGGTCGAGTAGAAATCTACATCCGCAGCCTTGCCGACCAGCAGGTGACAATTGCCGGGCGGCGCGTTGATTTCGCTGCCGGTGAGCTGATCCATACTGAATATTCCTACAAATATTCGGTCAGCGAGTTTCGCAACCTGGCCGCCCGTGCCGGATTTCGCCCGGTCGACACTTGGACCGACCCCGCCGAACTGTTCAGCGTCCACTATTTCCGGCTGCGCTGACCCTGAGCGCTGACAGCAGCGTTCTTCGGGAATCGCGATGTCGGTCTTTCGCTTCAGGCCGGCCGCGGTCATTGACCGCACCTTGCCAAAGATCGGCCGCTCCGGCCACGGCCGGTCATGTAATCCGAAAGTCCATCCGACATTGGCGTAGGAACTAGCATCGCGGCCATCAATGAAGAACGTGTTATTGAGGCGAAGCAGTGTCGTATAGCCCTCTTCGGGTGACGTCGACCACTCCAGGACTTTCTTTCCCCAATACATGCGCATGTAATTTTGCATATATCCGGTGACGAGCATCTCGCACATCGCCGCATTCCAGTAAGGATCGTGGGTGTCCGCCGCAACCAGTTCTTCGTACTCCCGCAACAGCTTTGGACGAAGTGTTCGCGCGCCAATCTCGGGCTTGGTCGAGACCTGCTCGATCGGAACGACGACATCGCCTTCGACCTGTAGAACGCGACGTCGCGCTTTGGCGGCCACCTCACTGTACCACTGCTTTTGTGGCCTCAAATAGCCGCGGTCGCAGACCACCAGTGCGGCCCGCTGCGCGAGTTCGATCGCGACATTTGCGGGACTGCCGCGGCGCACGACAAAGCCCAGTCCCCTCGCTCGCAGCCCCTGTTCGGCTTCGGCAAGACCTTCGAGCATAAAGGCGTAGTGGCGCGCATTCGCCTCGGGATAGTCTTCGCTCAGCCCAAAGCCGACCAGAACCGGCAGCCTCCGCCGGTTCGCCTCGTCGATCGCGGCTTCGAGGGCCGGGTTGAACTCGGCGCGCTGCGAATTCTGCATCCAGTAAAGAACGTAATCGCCCGGCTGCTCCGGCAGATCGTTGAGTAGCGCGACGCGCTGTGAGTCGATCACAAAAGCCTCGACGATAAACCGGGCTTCAGCAACAGTAAAACGGGTGGCTCAGTTAGGCTAAACTCCGGCTCGGCTTCAGCTCTCGGACCCGCGATCCTCGCTCGATGCCGCAGATAGATAGGCCGGCAGATCGGGCCAACCATAGGCGAGCGCCTCAGCGCGGGTGCCGCCGACCGGTATCGGTTTGTGGCTGACAAGCCGCCCGCCCAACCGCTCGTAAAAGAAACGGGATGGGTTGTCGCGCAACACCCACACAATCGCGGCGTCAAGACCCGATGCTGCCAGTCGCTGAAACAAGGCGATCAAAAGGCGCCGGCCAACGCCCAGGTTTTGAAAATCGGGAGCGACGTAAAGTGTGAACACCTCACCGGGGAAGTGCCGTGCGCTGCGGCTCGGCCCGCAGCTGCCGAAACCTCGAACCACGCCGTCCGCGTCGACCGCCACGCGAATATCGCGAGGTTCGCGCAGGATCGCCATCCGCCAACCGAATTCGCGGCGCGGCACCGACAAGCCAACGAGATACTCTGTGGACAGCACACCAGCATAGGTCGCGCGCCATGTTTCGACGTCGAGTTGTGCGATCGACCGCGCGTCGGCCGGTCTCGGTGGGCGTATCGTGAACGCGTCCATCATCCCTATTCTGCCCGGTTTCGCCTGTCGAGGGGAGGGCCATGCGCCGAATTGGGCAATCTGGTAATATAGGCTGCTCTCCCATCACGCTGGAGCATTCCAATGTCGTCAATCTCCTCGCTGCGGCGAGTCGCTTTGGCCGAATACGCCAGCCGGGGCAACAGCGCCCACCGGCGATCAGATCGCTTTCCTGCGCGAACCGGAAGCCAACCTGGCCGGTGATGGGTCGGATTTCGCCTGCAATTTTACGGAAGGGTCATGAAGAGACATTGGTTGGGGCGGCTCAGCACTTTGCTCATGCTGACGATCTTGGCGGTGCCGTCGGTCTGGGCGGCGGAAAAGGAAGTGAAGCACACGGCGGGCAAGCATGCCATAGCACCCGTTGTACAGCGGTTGGGCGGCACCGCATCATGGAGTGCCTATCTTTATAAGGAGAAATCCGGCCGAGTCTGTTACATGGCGGGGGGTCCGCAAAAGACCGAGCCGGGAAAATTCAAACGCAAATTGCCGGCCGCGATGATTACACACCGCCCCGAAGAGGGCGTCGCCAACGTCGTCAGCTTTGATGAAGGCTATCCGCTAAAGGAGGGAAGTGATGCCTCTCTCGACGTCAGCGGAACTCATTTTGACTTGTTTACCAAGGGAGACACAGCTTGGTCGCGGACAGCCGATCTCGACAAGACGATCGTCGAAGCGATGGCCAAGGGTCGGCAGGCGGTGGTGAAGGCGATGCCGCAAAAGGGCCCGCCAACGACCGACATCTATTCCTTGTCCGGGTTCGCCCAGACATTGGCCCTGATCGACAAGGCATGCGGCATCAAACGATAAGCCTGGTGATGGCGTCGCGGACCGCTCAACTCCATATCTCGGTCTGATGTCGATCGAGACTCCCACCTCGGATGCGCGCCGCAATCTCGTCGGGCTCGGCCGCGACTCGCTTGCTGGCGAAATGGCTGCATTTGGCGCTGAGCCGTTTCGCGCCCGCCAGCTCTGGCATTGGATATATCATCGGGGTGCTACCGAGTTCGCGCAAATGAGCTCGCTAGCAAAGGGCTTCCGCGAGCGTCTTGCAGAACACTACGAAATCCGCCGTCCGGCCGTGACGCGCAGCCTTAGCTCGCTCGATGGGACGCGAAAGTGGCTGCTGCGCTTTGGCGATGGACAAGAGGCAGAAACCGTCCACATCCCCGAAGAAGATCGCGGCACGCTGTGCATATCCTCACAAGTCGGCTGCACCCTGAACTGCACTTTCTGTCACACCGGCACACAGCTTCTGGTGCGGAACCTCGGTCCCAGTGAAATCGTTGGGCAAGTCATGGTGGCGCGCGATGCTCTGGGTGAATGGCCGTCACCACAGGACGACCGCCAGTTGACGAACATTGTGCTGATGGGCATGGGCGAGCCGCTTTACAATTTTGACAATGTCGCGGCCGCGGTCAAGATTGTGATGGACCCGGAGGGGCTGTCGGTATCGCGGCGCAAGATCACGCTATCGACCGCCGGGGTGGCGCCCATGATCCGGCGCTGCGGCGCCGAGCTGGCGGTCAACCTAGCGATTTCCTTGCATGCGGTCTGCGACGATGTTCGCGATCGGCTAGTGCCGCTCAACCGCAAATACCCGATCGCCCAGCTGCTTGACGCCTGCCGCAATTACCCGGGCGCCAGCAACGCGCGCCGGATCACATTCGAATACGTCATGCTGAAAGGCGTCAACGACAGCCCGGCCGAAGCGCGCGAATTGGTGCGGCTGATATCAGGCATCCCCGCCAAGGTAAACCTGATCCCGTTCAATCCGTGGCCCGGCGCGCCTTATGAATGCTCGACGGATGCCGCCATCGAGGCGTTCTCAGACATCATATTTTCGGCAGGTTATTCCGCGCCCGTGCGCACGCCGCGTGGTCGCGACATTTTCGCCGCCTGCGGCCAGCTCAAATCGGCCAGCGTCAAAGCGCGCCGCAGCGAGCGCGAACGAACCGGCGCGTCCACCTCTTAGATTCGGCGCAATGTTCGATCCGCTGCTTGGCTCGGCATTCGTCGTCTATGGTGGCGTTGTCGGCGGCCTCTACGCGTTCCAGCGCCGGCTACTTTATCATCCGCGCGTGACGCGGCCGCCGCTCGACGATCTCGTAACGATGGGTGTGCGCGAGGTCGAGCTGACGACCCGGGATGGGCTGACACTGTTCTCGTGGTACCTGCCGCCCCGCTCCGGTCGGCCGGTCATCGCATATTTTCACGGCAATGGCGGCAACATCGGCTACCGCGCCGAACGCCTGCGCCGGTTCGAGCGCGAGGGTTATGGTGTCCTGCTCGCGGAATATCGCGGCTATGGCGGCAACCCCGGCGCGCCGAGCGAGGACGGTTTGTTTGCCGATGGCGAGGCGGCGCTCGATTTCCTTGACCATCATGCGGTCGGGCCGGGCGAGATGGTGCTTTGGGGCGAGTCACTGGGCTCCGGTGTCGCTGTTTACCTTGCCGCGACGCGTGAGATTGCTGCGCTGATCCTCGAAGCGCCGTTCACCAGCGTCGCTGCCATAGCCCAGCGCCGTTATCCCTTCATCCCCGCGGCTTGGCTGCTGCATGACCGCTTTAACTCCTTGGCGCGTATCCCCAAGGTTACCGCACCTTTGTTGATCCTGCATGGCGAGCGCGACAGGGTGGTGCCGGTGCGCCACGGCCGCAAGTTGCTCGCGGCAGCGACCGCCCCGAAAGAAGGATGGTTTTCGCCGGCTGGCAGCCACGAGAACCTTGTTCAGTTCGGCGCGATCGAGGCAGCGACTTCGTTTATCGAACGCCGGGTCTGCCAGCACGCCCCCGAACCCGTTGCCGCCGCGGTCAATTTCGACTAGCCACGTCATTCGCACGGGCGAGGGACGGTCATGGCAGATGCGGTCAAAAAAGTGGTGCTTGCCTATTCGGGCGGCCTCGACACCTCGGTGATCTTGCGCTGGCTGCAGGAAACCTATCGCTGCGACGTCGTCACCTTTACCGCCGATCTCGGTCAGGGCGAGGAGTTGGAGCCGGCGCGCCGAAAGGCGGAACTGCTTGGCGCCGCGCAAATCTTTGTCGACGATTTGCGCGAAGAATTCGTCAGCGATTTTGTGTTCCCGATGTTTCGCGCCAACGCGCTCTATGAAGGCGCTTACCTGCTCGGCACATCGATCGCCCGGCCGCTGATCGCCAAACGCCAGATCGAGATCGCCCGCCAGGTTGGTGCGGATGCGGTTGCCCATGGCGCGACGGGCAAGGGTAATGACCAGGTCCGCTTCGAACTCGGCTATTACGCGCTCGCCCCCGACATCAAAGTCATCGCCCCGTGGCGCGAGTGGGACCTGACGTCGCGCACTCGGCTCCTCGATTACGCCGACCAGCACCAGATCCCGATCGCACGCGACAAGCGTGGCGAGGCACCGTTTTCGGTTGACGCCAATCTGCTGCACATCTCGGCCGAGGGCAAAGTCCTCGAGGACCCGTGGACCGAACCCGAGGAATTTGTCTTCAGCCGCACCGTCGCGCCCGAAGCCGCGCCCGATGAGCCTGAATATGTCGAAATCGGATTCGAGCGCGGCGACGCCATCGCGATCGACGGCCGGCGGCTGTCGCCTGCCGCATTGCTGACGCGATTGAACGAACTCGGCGGCAAGCACGGTGTCGGCCGGCTCGACCTCGTCGAAAATCGGTTTGTCGGCATGAAGTCGCGCGGCGTCTATGAGACCCCCGGCGGCACAATCCTGTTGGCCGCGCATCGCGGCATTGAAAGCCTGACGCTCGATCGCGGTGCGGCGCACCTGAAGGACGAGCTGATGCCGCGCTATGCCGAGCTGATCTACAACGGGTTCTGGTTTTCGCCCGAGCGCCGCATGCTGCAAGCGCTAGTCGACCAGAGCCAGGAAAACGTCGAGGGTGTGGTTCGGCTCAAACTCTACAAGGGCTCGGTCAGCGTCGTCGGCCGCAAATCGCCAAAAAGCCTCTACAGTCAGGCTCACGTCACCTTCGAGGAAGATGCCGTCTACGACCAGCGCGACGCCGAAGGCTTTATAAAACTGAACGCATTGCGCCTACGTTTGGCCGCAAAGCGGGGTTAATAAACTTCGGCGCGCCCGCGATCGATAGGTCGTTGTGCTCATTTCGACTCCGCCCCGCTCTCCTCTCGGTATTCGGTGCAAATCTAGGCTCGCTGATTCCATAGGCTCACCCACCGCGGCGGTGGGTGTCGAGCCAGCCGAGCATGATGCGGTTGAATGCGTCCGGAGCTTCGACAGGGGCGGCGTTTTACGGTCTCGCATCCTTGATCCATTTGTTTCTTATTAGGGATTAGAGCGGCCCCCGCTTTTTGCAGGGGCGACGATACCAATTAAATGGGAAGCTTAACGTCTCGTTCGCACCATTAGTGGCTGAAGCCAAACAGCTTTTGCGCATTGTGGTGAAGGATTTTGTCGGTCTCGGATTTGGGCAGGCCCAGCCGCTCGATATAAGCGAAAGTCTCCTTATAGGGCTCGTAATCCTGCAATACCGGATAGTCGCTGCCGGTCACCAGATGGTCGGCGCCAAACGCTTCGAGCGCGCACAGAAACGCCGGCTTCGAGCCGTAACACACCGTGTCGTAATAGAATTTTTTGGCCGTGACACTCGGCGCCTCGGCGAGGTTCGGGTGGCCGCTCGGGCTTTGGCCTTGCTGGTCGAGGCGGTTCATCAGCATCGGGATCGGCCCGCCAAGATGAGGCACGATGAATTTGATGTTGGGGTAGCGGTGCGGGATTTGCTTGGCGATCATGTGCAGGACAAATGTCGCGTCCTCGAGTGAGGTACCGACCGACGCCCGGAAATTGTAGTCGACAATAAAGGGCGAGCAGATCCCCGTTCCGGCCGGGTGGACAAACAGCACGGCACTGCGCCGGTTCATCTCGGCGTAGATTGGCTCGAACTCGGTTTCGGCGATCGAGCGGCCAAGGCAGATAATGTTCATATTGACTCCGACGCAGCCCAGCTCGTCAAAGCCGCGCTCCATCTCCTTTAGCGCCGCGTCGATGTGCGGCAATGGCAGCATCACGTAGGAGCTGATGCGATCGGGGAAGCGATGCGCGAACTCGGCATAGGCGTCGTTCAGCATCTTGACCGCGGTCACGCATTCCGCCTCATCGGGCAGATAGGGCGGATGGTTTGGCGATAAGACCTGCTTTCCGACCCCCGCCTCTTCCATCCACTGGAACCGGCCCTCGATGTCCTGTTGCGAATCCGAGAACGGGTGGCGCGCCATGCCGCGCTTGACCGGCAGATGCACTGGCGAGGCAAAGCGGTCGCCCATGAACTGGCTAAAGTTCTTTGGCGTGTAGTGCGCGTGCACATCGCAAATCATCAGACATTTCCCCTTTTGCTGGACATTGCATCATTACCACAGTATGGCGACGGCACCGGTGCATGCTCGCCCGGCTGGCGACCCGCGAATTTTCCTGATCTGTCTTGCGCGTTCGATTTCCGTGCAGTCACTCACGCAGCATCGCCGCAACCTGGTCGAGTGTCCGGACGCGCGCGTACATTTTCATGGCCTTGTCGAGACTGTAAGCGTGGGCGGCCGCATCACCGCTCCAGCAGCACTCACGCACCACGATGGCGCCGAGGTCAAAGTTGAAGGCTTCGCGCACACTCGTCTCGACGCCGCGATTGGTGGCGCCACCGCCGATGATGATCGTGTCGCGCCGCAGCATGCGCAGCAGTTCGGCGACGCCCGTGCCGTAGAACGCGCTCGGCCGCCGCTTGAGGTAGACATAATCCTCGGGCTGCGGCGCGATCTCATCGGGAAAGCCGGCCTCCGGCGAGCCCTCGACACCATTGGTGAGCGGCGGCACGCCGGTCTCGGCTGAGAGGTCGGTCGGCAGCATGACGACGTCGGCGCCGTCGGCGCGGCTGACAGGCGTCGTGTAGATCACCGGCACGCCCACGGCGCGCGCGGCCGCGATCATCCGCACCCAGGCGTCGAGCACCGGGCGCATCACCGCCCGCCGCGCAGGATCCGACGGTGTCAGCGCGCGCCGGCAAACATCGTAAGCGATAAGTGCCGTCCGGCGCCGATCGATATGCTCGGGTTCGGGCAAATGACTCCTCCTAGGCAGGGGGTAAAACAGCATTTCCCAAGCCGTGGTCGTGATACCGCGGTAGGAAGAGGCCGGCTAGTGGAAACGCATCAGGCATGCAGCTACATGCGTAGCCGGGCAAGATCAGATCGCCGATAAATCATCAGAAAAGCCGAAAAGGGTAGGAGGGAGGAAAAACGCGATGTTGGCTTGGTTGCGCGATCTGACCTCGCGGGAACGCCGGACGATGCTTGCCTGCTGGGGCGGCTGGACCTTGGACGGATTCGACCAGGGGCTGTACAGCTATGTCGTGCCGACGGTCATCGCGGTCTGGGGTATTTCAACCGGTGCTGCCGGCACGATCGGCACCGTTACCGTTGTAACCTCATCATTCGGCGGCTGGTTTGCCGGCGCACTTGCGGACCGCTTCGGTCGCATACGCATGCTTCAGATCGCGATCCTGTGGTATTCGGTCTTCACCTTCCTTTGCGGCTTCGCGCAGAATTTTGAGCAGCTGTTCATCCTTCGCGGTTTGCATGGGCTCGGGTTCGGTGGCGAGTGGGCCACTGGCGCAGTCCTGATGGGTGAGGTCATCCGCGACAAATATCGCGGTCGCGGCGTCGGCTTCGTTCAAACCGGCGCCGCCTTCGGGCCGGGGCTCGCGGCACTCGTCTATGCCGGCCTCTTTGCTGTTCTGCCCGCTGCGATCGCTTGGCGGGCATTGTTCTGGGTCGGCATCCTGCCTGGTCTCTTCGTATTGTGGATCCGCCGCAGCGTTCCCGAATCGGAAGCGTTCGAGGAGCGGCGCAACACCGGCCCGCAACTTGGAATTGCCCACCTGCTCTCGGCGTTTCGCGGCCCGTATCTGTGGCTGACCATCAAGGTGTCGCTGATGGTCATGGGGGCGCAAGGCGGCGTCTGGGCCGTCAACTTTTGGATGCCGACCTACTTGCGCACAGTGCGCCATCTCTCCGCTTCTAATACGGGGCTCTACGTCGCGGTCCAAGCGTTTGGAGCGCTGATTGGATTTCTGATCGGCGCCTATCTCGCCGACGCGATCGGACGCAAATGGACATTCATGATTTCGGCCGTCGCGACGATCGTCATGGTGTTCGTCTATTTGTCGGTGCCGGTTGGGAACATTGGTCTCCTGCTCCTCGGGATCCCGCTCAATGCTTCGATCCTGATGAAGTTCGCGCCGATGGGCCCGTTCATGACCGAGCTCTACCCAACCAACATCCGCGGCACCGGCCAAGGTTTTTGCTACAACGCCGGCCGCGCGATCGGCTCGGTGTTTATGACGGCAATCGGCTTTGCAACTGTCATAATGCCGCTTGGTGCGGCGATCGCGCTGTTCTCGACTTTGGCGCATGTGCTGATGATCGTTATGCTGCTGCTGCTCCCGGAGACTCGCGGCCGCGCCATCGCGAGCCTCGAGGTCGATGAACCAGGCGCGCCGGCGTATCCTTCCGGGTCGGCGGTCAGGCGCGGTTAGCCGGGTATTAACAGGATCTCGATTAGGCGATGTCGTGAGCCGCAAAGGCAGCCCGCCTCAATGTGCTCACCGAGGCCGCTGACCCTGCGCGGTAATTATGCTTACTGGTCGAAGCCGCGATCACAAAGGCTTTCGCGGCGACCGTTGAACCCCCAGCTATGCCGGCGCCAGCTTGCGATAGCTGTCCGCCGCCACCCTGTCGCAATGCTCACGAAATGCCGGGTGGCCGCCGCTGTAGCGCATGATCTTGCGGGTCTGCTTGCCCGCGACATTGCGGTTGACGCCGGTCATCCACGAATCGATCTCGTTCATTAATAGGCCCTCGCCGAGCGCCTTGACGTGGTCGGTCCACTCGGCGACGCCGGCGGCGGTGGCCTCGACCCGGGTCAAGCCGCGCTCGTGCGCGAAATGAATGAGGCCGGTCACCCACTCGACGCTGTATTCGGCGGCACGCGGAAAATTGCCGAGCCCGGCATGCGGGCCCATCACCATCAGCATATTGGGAAAGCCCTCGATCAGGATGCCGAGATAGGTCTGCGGCCCGTCGCGCCATTTGTCCTTCAGCCGCAGCCCGTCGATGCCCCTAATGTCGATCCGGTCAAAACTGCCGGTGATCGCGTCGAAGCCGGTCGCGTAAATGATGATGTCGAATTCGTACTCGACATCGCTGGTTTTGATGTCGGCGGGGGTGATGCGCTCGATCGGCGTCTCGTTGATGTCGATCAGCTTGACGTTGGGCTGGTTGTAGACCTCGTAATAATGGGTCTCGAGCGGCACGCGGCGGGTGCCAAAGCCGTGGTTTTTGGGGATCAGCTTTTCGGCCACGGCCGGGTCCTTGACGCGCTGGCGGATCTTGCGCGCGATGAAATCGGAGACCAGCGCATTGGCTTCGCGGTCGGTCAGAATGTCCCGGAAATTGCCCTGCCAGATGCCAAAGCCGGGCTCAGCGTAGAGCTTTTCCCAAAAAGCTTCGCGTTCCTCGGGTGTCACCTCGTGGGTGGAGCGCGGATCGGGCGCGTGAATAAAGCAACCCGGCGTGTCATTGCAGCGCGCAAAGATCTCGGGATAGCTGGCCCGGATCCGGCGCATCTCCGCTTCGCCGATCTTGCCGTTGTGCAATGGCGCGCACCAGTTGGAGGTCCGCTGGAACACGGTCAGGCTCCCGACGGTTTTGGCGATTTCCTGGATAGTCTGCACCGCGGTGGCCCCGGTGCCGATCACAGCGACGCGCTTGCCCGCGAAGTCCACGGGCTCCTTGGGCCAATAATGGGTGTGACAGGATTGGCCTTTGAACGTGTCGACACCTCCAATGCGCGGCATTGTCGGCGCCGACAGCACGCCAATGGCGGTAATTAGTAGGCGTGTGCTGTAAGTCCTGCCTCCTCTAGCGAGATCTCCCAGCTGCGCGTTTCCTCCTGGTAATGCGCGGCGGTTACACGGCTCTTGAATTGGATGTCGCCGCGTAGATCGAACTTATCGGCGACATAGTTCAGATAGCGCTCGGTCTCCGGCTGCGGTGCAAAGCGCTCGGCCCAGTTCCATTCCTCGAGCAGTTCTGGCGAAAACGAGTAGCCGTAGGTGTAACTCTCGGAATCGAAGCGGGCGCCGGGATAGCGGTTCCAGTACCAGGTGCCGCCAACGCCGGTGCCGGCCTCGAACACCCGCACATTGAGGCCGAGTTGGCGCAGCTTGTAGAGCTGGTAGAGCCCGGAAACGCCGGCGCCGATAATCACCGCGTCAAAATCCAGGTCTAGCTCGGGCGCGACGCCGCGGGTTGGCGCCGTTGAGGCGATCACGCTTTCTGTTCCTGACATCGGAGGCGCCTCCAGGATTGCGCTCCAGCGGGGCGATGCCCGCTCGGGGCACGCGTCACTACGGGTCGGCCGATGCTAATACGGCTCCGCAAACGGCGCGAGCGGCGCCGGCCGGAACCCGAGCGCTCGGGGTGCGCACCAGGATCGCGGCCGGGCGCAGCAGGATCAGGCGGCGGCTCGTTCGCCCTGTGCGGTCTTGGCGACGCGGGCGAGCATCGCAGCGGCATTACGGTGCAGGATCTGCTCGCGAGCTTGTTCGCCGATCTCTGCTTCCGCGAGCGCCTTCGTGGTCCACTCGCAACCGAACTCGGTGCCATCGGTGCCGCACACGATGCGGTCAGAGCCGTAGAGGCGCACGGCCGCCTCGATGGCGTGCGGGCCGAACGAGTTGCAGTCGACATACACCTTCGCTTTTCCGATGCGCGACGATGGCAATTCCTCATCGGGCGTGTCGAGCAGGCAGCGGTGGTCCATGCGCTCGACCTCGTAGGGAAGATTGCCGCCCAAATTATGGACGACGACTGTCGCATCGGGATAGTCGGCGAGGTAGTCGGTCAGACACAAGGTCACCATCACCGAAGAGAGGCTCGCTTGCATGTCGAGGGTACCGTTGCGGCGGCGCGCATTATCCGTGTCGCTCCCGACCTTGGGGAACGCGTCGCCCGGCCGCGGGCCGTGATGGATGAAGAGCGTCGCATGCTGGCGGTTCGCGACCTCGAGCAGCGGCCGCATTGCCTCAGCGTCCTTGCGGGTCAGGAGGTAGTTGCCGGGCAGTTGCGCGCCGATCACGCCCGGCAATCCGAGCGCCCGCTCGAGTTCGGCAGCGGCGGCGGACATGTCGGTCAAGGGCAGTGCCGCAAAAGCGGCGAAGCGGCCGGGATGCTTCTGGCAGATCGCCGAAAGCCCGTCGTTGATGGTCCGGCACAGCGGCCCGGACTCATCCAGCGGCAGGGCCTCGACCCAGCAGAACGAACCCAGCAGCGACAGCACACTTGTCTCGACACCCTGGCGGTCCATTCGAGCGAGATGGAAATCGACATCGTCGAATGCCTCGGCGAGGGGCGCTTCGCCCATTCGCGGGGCTTTCAGCACCTCGACCCCGTCAGGATTGCGCAAGATGCGCGGTTCCCTGGTGCGGGCGCGAAGCGCGTCGGCGACTTCAGCCGGCCGCCAGTGGGCATGCATGTCGATCATCATGGCTAGGTCCTCCATCGGTTGCTCGGCAGCTTAACCCCCATGCGGCTCGCCGCAAAGCATGAGAAGTCAAGATCGATCGAAATCACCAAGCGATGGCGCCCCCTCTGCACAACCCGGTGTTGCTCAAAACGCTTTGCAGGATCCGTCGCATTCGTCGGGGAATAAGCTCCTGCCGCACGCGCAAGGGCCGCGGTGAAATGCGACGCTAGTGCTGGTCGTTGGGGCGGATTGTTCGGGCTGCCTCTCCCGCCGCAACTCCTCCATGCGTGTCCTGATCGTCTTGAAATCGTCTGCTGCTCGGGACCGTGCCATCAAACCCTCCCAGCCCCGGACTAGCATGCGCCGGCACCGTCTGCCAATTACCCAAAATCCCGGCTTAGCGGCGCGGTGGAACAGTCGGATTTTAGAGGAGTTCGGTCTCGCGCCGGCATCGCGGGTCCGCTAGAATTGCGTGCCTCGCTGTAGATCCGAAAAGGAGAGGGGTCATGGCTCGCGCCTACAACGCCATCGACGCCGATGGCCATATCCTGGAACCGCTCGATCTCTGGGACGAATACATCGATCCCGCCTTCCGCGAGCGCCGGCCGCGGTTTGTTATCGACGACAACGGCAAGGAGCGTTTGTCGGTCGAGGGCAAATTGCTGGGTAATCCGCGGGGGATTGGCAGCCTCGGCTCGGTCGGCGTCCGGCAGGGGGCGGTAAAGCTCGACAGCCTCAAATATGCCGAGGGGAAGAAGGGCGGGTTCGACCCGCATGCCCGCATCATCGACATGGACGCCGACGGCATCGACGCCGCTTTCCTCTACCCGAGCCTCGGCCTGTTCGCCGGTGCTGTCGAGAACCCCGAGCTCGCCGCCGCGATGTGCCGCGCCTATAACCGCTGGCTCGCCGATTACTGCAAGCCCTATCCCGACCGGCTGTTTGGGGTCGCGATGCTGCCGATGCAGTCGGTCGAGCTCGCCATCGAGGAGATGCGCTTCGCGCGCCAGACGCTTGCGATGCGCGGTGGCTTTCTGCGGCCGAACCCGTATCACGGCAACAAGATGATCAGCGACCCGATGTATGAGCCGTTCTGGACGATGGCCGAGGAGCTGGATTTCTCGATCGGCTTTCACGAGGGCTCGACTACCGCGATGCCCACGGTCGGCGTCGACCGCTTCGAGAGCGACCGCGCCGCACGCCACATGATCAGCCACACGATGGAGATGATGCTGGCGGCGATGAGCGTGATCTGGGGCGGCGTTGTCGATCGCCACCCGCGGCTGCGCGTCGCGTTCCTCGAATTGGGCGGTGGGTGGATTGCGCCGTGGCTCGACCGCATGGACCGGCATTTCGACGACCAGGGCTTTAACGAGACCGCGCCGACGATGCGGCCAAGCGAGCTGTTCCAGCGCAATTGCTGGATCTCGTTCGAGCCGGTCGAGAACAGCATCGCCGTACTGGCGGACTATATCGGCCCGCACAAGATCATGTGGGCAACCGATTATCCGCATCAGGACGGTTTTTTCCCGGGGGCGCCCCAAATGGTCCGCGAGCGGATTGAGCCGCTATCCGCCGAGGCCAAGCACGGGGTAATGGCCGGCGGTGCTATGGGATTCTACGGCTTGCACTGACGGCATAGCGGACCGGTGCCGCATGACAAATGATGTACGAGTTAACGACGATGGATGAAAGGGAGGTGCGTTATGGAGCGACCGCGGATGCAGCAGCCGATGCCCGAAGACCGGAGCGGCTGGCACCGGATCAATGCCGGGCCAAATCTCGAGATACTCTTTCACCCCGACCGGCGGCTGGCCGGCCGCGAACCGGACGAGGTCAAACGGCCCTCGATCGTGGTGGCGGTTGCCGGCAAGCGCGAACAGGCGCTGCGTTTCGACCCGTTCAGCATGGGCGCGCATTATCATATTCGGCCGGGCCTCGCGGGGCAGATCCCACTCCCGGTCGCGGAAGGACAAAGCCCGCTCGATGCCACCCTGGCATTCTTTGAAAAGCCGCTTCGGTTCCGGGGCCTCCTCGCGTTGGCGGAAGAGGATGAGGTGGCGTCGAGGCTGCGCGATGACGAGCTGAGAAACGCCGCCAATCAGATCCGCACAATCAGCGCCGGCGGCCATCAGAGCGCCGCTGCCTGAGGCGACAAGTTTGGTCCGCTGGAGCTCGTGACGCCGGGGTCTGTTTCCCGGGTAGCGAGGTCCCGCTTGCCAGTGTCGGATTGAGCCCCGACTATCAGCGAGGATGATCGCCCCGCGACGTTTGACGAGTTTTCTGATTGTCGGTGCTGGCGCCGCGGGCCTGATGACAGCCCGTGAGCTTGCGCGGGCGGGTAAAACCGTAACGATCGTCGAGGCGCGGGGCCGCTGCGGCGGACGCATCGACCCTTTGGCCATTGAGGAATTTGGTTATCCGGCGGAAGGTGGCGCCGAGTTTGTCCACGGCGCGTCACCGGTGACACGCCGCTTGATGCGTGAAGCGGGGCTCTCGTTGCAGTCTCGTGGTGGAACGCGATGGAGCACCCGCACCGGCACATTATTGCCTGACAATTCTTCGCTTCCTCACGCCAACCGGTTCTATCAGGCGTTGCAGGCTGTGGAAGCCGATCTGCCGATTGCTGATTTCCTGCAAACGCATTTTACCGGCCAGCAATACGACGCTATGCGGCGGTCGATCACCCGGACGATCGAGGGCTACGACGCCGCCGACCCGCGTCGCATCAGCACCTTCGCCATCCGCGACGAGTGGATGGCCCGGGACGACGGTGAACACGGGCGGATCTTGGGAGGTTATGGCGGGCTGATCGACTACCTCGAAACCGAATGCCGCAAGCACGATGCCACGCTCCATCTCGGCGCTGCCGCAACGTCCATTGACGAGGCCGGCGGAGGGATTGCCGCTCGCTGTTACGACGGCGCCACCTTTGAGGCGGATGCTGTGATCGTTACGGTGCCATTGCCGCTCCTGTCGGAAATCGCGTTTCCCTCGGCGGCGCGCGAGCGGGTAGCAGCCAGTGCCGATATCGGCTTTGGCAATGTCGTAAAGATCCTGTTGCGCTTCCGGACGAAATGGTGGGCAGACCAAGGTGGACGAAACCTGTCCGATCTGTCCTTCCTGATTTCCGATGCGAAAGTTCCGACCTGGTGGACACAGTATCCGGCTAGCGATCCGGTGTTGACGGGTTGGTTCGCGGGCCCCAAAACTGACACGGTGTCGTCACTTACGGCGAGCGAACTGGTCGAGATGGGGATCGCCTCGCTCGCTGAGATTTTCGAGCGATCTCCCGACGATATCAAAAAGGACGTCGCCGCGGCGCGAGCGATCAACTGGGGCAACGACCCGTTCGCCCGGGGCGCCTATTCCTACGCTACCCCCAAGACCCGGGCAGCACTGTCGGCTCTCAGAAATCCGGATCGCGCAATATTCTTTGCCGGCGAAGCGCTCTATGACGGCCCGGATATGGGCACCGTCGAGGCCGCGCTGGCTAGTGGGCTCGCAACAGCGCAGATGATCCTGGCCACCGGGTGATAGGCATTCTGCCGCCAGGTCGATGGCGATCGTGGCTGAGTTGCGTGCAAGCGAAGTGAATTTCCGACGCGGCGTTCGACGGGTTGGAATCGGCTTGGTGGTGCTGTGGCTGGTGTTTTGGACGTGCGCCTATATCATCAAACCACCTGTTTCGGAAAATGCGCAGTCTCTACCCCCGGCGCTTTCGTTGACGACGGATGTCGCTTTGGGGGCCACCGCTCTTCTGGGCATACCCTGGGTCGTCTCGGGCTTCCGCGTAAATTCGGGCACTACCCGCGATAAGCGAGCCCGCCACGAGCCCTGAGCCCTTTAATCAGATCACGGCGGTTGATAAGGTGCATATGCGCCTATATAGAGCGCTAAACCGCTTGGTGAGTGCGTCATGCCGTTGATTAAAGAAATCTCTCGGCCGGCGGCCGCCATGATACCTCGGATGCCTTCGCAGGGGCATATCGACCCGCGCACCCGGGCATTGCTCGAAGGGCCAATCGTCGCGACCCTGCTGCGGTTGGCGGCGCCCAACGTGCTGGTCATGATGGTCCAGGCCTCAGTTGGGCTGATCGAGACCTACTTTATCGGCTGGCTCGGCACCGATGCACTCGCAGGCGTAGCGCTGGTGTTTCCGGCGGTGATGCTGATGCAGATGATGTCTGCCGGTGCGATGGGTGGCGGCATTTCCTCGGCGGTCGCGCGGGCACTTGGCGGCGGCGGCCGCCGCAGCGATGCTGATGCGCTGGCCTTGCATGCGCTGGCGATCGCCGTGGTCCTTGGTCTCGTATTCATGCTCGGGATGCTGTTTGGCGGACATTGGCTCTACCGCGCCATGGGCGGCAAAGGAGCGTCGCTCACGGCGGCGATGACCTATTCCAATGTCGTCTTCGCCGGAGCAATCCTGGTTTGGATCTTCAATTCGCTTGCCAATGTAATCCGAGGCACCGGCAACATGGCCGTCCCGGCGATCGTGACTTGCGCCGGCGCGCTGATACTGCTGCCGTTGTCGCCCTGTCTAATCCTGGGTTGGGGGCCGTTTCCGCGGCTCGGCGTGGCGGGGGGCGCGACTGCCGTTGTGGCCTATTACGCTGTCGGCAGCCTCGCACTCGCAGTCTATCTGTGGTCGCGACAGTCGGTCGTCCACCCGTCATTGCACGGCGCCGGGTTCCGCCGCGGGTTATTTTACGACATCTTGCGAGTGGGCGCCGTCGCAGCGCTGATAACGGCGCAGACCAATCTGACAATCGCAATCGCGACCGGGTTCATCGGCAATTTTGGGCCGGCTGCAATCGCCGGCTATGGCACCGGCTCGCGCCTCGAATATTTGCTGGTGCCGATTATCTTCGGGCTCGGCGGGCCGCTGGTCGGTAAGCGTCTGCTGATTGGCGTCTTGCGCTGGGCTTGCTGATTGAGAAGCTGCCGCTGTTTTATGGCGGCGGTGCAATGAATGATGTGGGGCTGGTCGATAAGGAGGACCTCGGGAGTACTCATACGAGGGCTCGCGAGGTCCGCGGCGAGGTTCTCAGCGGCCCGGAGCGGCGGCGGCGCTGGAGCCTCGAAGAGAAGCTGCGGATATTGGCACAGAGCGTAGCGCCGGGGTCGTCGCCCTCGTTGGTTTGCCGGCTGCACGGGATCAGCAGCGGCCAGCTTTACACCTGGCGGCGGCAGTTTCGCACGGGCGAGCTGACTGGATTTGCGCCAGTGAGATTGGCGCTACCGGTTGAACAGCTTGCACTGGCCGCAGCGCCGGTTGCGCCGATGCCGACGCCCCCCGAACCCGATCGGCGGGTGGATGGGATAATCGAGGTCGAGCTGCCCACGGGGGTGAAGCTGCGTCTGACCGGCGCGGTCGACGAGATGGCATTGCGCCGGGTCTTGTCGGCGCTGTCGTGATCGGCATACCGGGCAATGTCCGCGTCTATCTGGCATGCGGCGTCACTGACATGAGGAAAGGCTTTGACGGGCTCGCGGCGCGGGTTCAGCTGACGCTGCAGCTCGACCCGCATGGTGGTGCGCTGTTTGTGTTTCGCGGTCGGCGCGGCGATCTGATCAAGGTGCTGTGGTGGGACGGGCAAGGATTGTGCCTGTTTGCCAAACGGCTGGAGCGCGGCCGGTTTTTATGGCCGCAGGCCAAGGACGGATCGGTGGTGCTAACGGCAGCGCAATTATCGATGCTACTGGAAGGTATCGATTGGCGTGCACCGCGCCGCAGCTGGGCCCCGGAAGTGGCTGGTTGAACAGCGCGACATAGTGACTCAGGCGGGTACGGATCGATGCTGCTCAATGACCGCGGGAGTAAACTCTCGGTTGATGCCGGTCGCTGCTGACCCTGTTCAAGAGATCGCCGAGCTGCGCGCCTTACTGGCCGAGCGCGAGGCGGAACTGGCGGTGGCGCGGGCCGAGTTGACCGGCGCCCGTCTGCGGATCGAACAGTACAAGGCTCAGCTTGCCCAACTGCGGCGGATGCAATTTGGGCGCTCGTCGGAAAAACTCGATACTCAGATCGCGCAACTCGAGCTGATGCTCGAGGATCTGGAAGAGAGCGAAGCAGCACGCACAGCGCCGGCGGCACGGCGTGCCCCTGATCAGCCACCGCGCGAACGGCGTCAGCCGGTGCGGCGGCCATTGCCCGATCATTTGCCGCGCGAGGAGATCGTGCATGATCCGAGGCCGGTCTGCCCGGGCTGCGGCGGCACCCGCTTTGCCAAGCTCGGCGAGGACGTGACCGAGATCTTGGAGAAGATCCCGGCTCGCCTCAAAGTGATCCGCCATATTCGGCCTAAGCTGAGCTGCCGCTGCTGCGAGCGCATCATCCAAGCGCCGATGCCCGATCTGCCGATCGCGAAGGGCCGCCCCGGTCCGGGTCTGGTCGCCAATGTCGTGGTCAGCAAATACCTCGACGGGCTGCCGCTCTACCGGCAATCGGCGATCCTGGCGCGCGAGGGCATCGAGATCGAGCGTGCCACCCTGGCCGACTGGGTCGGGCATGCCGCTTGGTGGGTGACGCCACTGGCCGAGCTGATCGGCACCCATGCCCTGGCGGCGCCGATCATCCACACCGATGACACGCCGATCGCCGTGCTGGCGCCGGGCAATGGCAAGACCCGAACCGGGCGGCTGTGGACCTATGTCGTCGACGAGCGGCCCTGGCAAGGCGAGCGGGCGTCCGCGGCTTATTACCGCTTTAGCCCCGACCGTCGGGGCGAGCGGCCGCGCGATCATCTGGCCCGCTTTCGCGGCGTGATCCAGGCCGACGCCTTTAGCGGCTATCAAGCCCTAACGCGACCACCATCCGCCAACGACCGGGTCGGCCGAGCGCCGCCGCTGATCCACGCGGCGTGTTGGGCTCACGCGCGACGCAAATTTTACGACGTGTTCGAGTCGACCAAGTCGCCAATCGCCGAGGAGGCGCTCAAACGGATTGGCGAGCTCTACAAGATCGAAGCCGAGATTACTGGTCAGTCGGCCGCAACCCGGCTGGCGACGCGACAGAGCCGTGCCGTGGCGATCCTCGACGCCTTGCGCGACTGGCTGACCGCACAGCGCCGCCGGCTGTCAGCAAAGAACGCGCTCGCCAAGGCGATCCAATACGCACTCAGCCGCTGGGACGCGCTAACCCGCTATGCCGGTGATGGCCGGCTCGCGATCGACAATAATGTCGCTGAGCGAGCGCTGCGCGGTATCGCCATCACGCGCAAGAACTTCCTGTTCCTTGGATCCGACGCCGGCGGCGAGCGCGCCGCAATCCTCTATACCGTGCTGGAAAGCGCCAAACTCAACGGCCTCGATCCGCAGACTTGGCTTACCGATGTGATCGATCGCATGGCCAATGGTCACCCGATCAACCGGCTCGCCGAACTGCTGCCGTGGAACTGGCAGCCCAAAATCGTCACTCTCGCCGCCTGAGTGGCCACGAGCTGACGCTTACGCTGGTCGCGATGGTCGGCACCAATATCGGCGCTGGCCGGCGCGAGCGCGCGCTCCGCATCGGCTGGATCGGCGCCGCGGTGGCGGCCGGGATCGCCGAACTCGTCGGGCTGACGGCGGCCGCCTTTCCGCACGCGTGGCTGTCGTTATTCGACAATGATCCGGCGATGCTCGCTGCGGGGTCCGATTATCTTCGCATCGTCGGACCCTTTTACGGGCTGTTTGGGCTTGGCATGGCGCTCTATTTCGCATCGCAAGGCGCCGGCCGGCTGCTGTGGCCGTTTATCGCAAACGTCACCCGGTTGCTGATCGCCGCGGGCGGCGGTTTTGTCCTGCTGCGATGGAGCGGCAATCTGACCAGCGTCTATTTCGCGCTGGGTGTAGCCTTGGCGGCCTTCGGGCTAATCAATGCCGTGGGCGTAGCCTGCGGCAGCTGGTTTCCACGACAGCGAGACGCGCCTTTACAGCGAGGGTTCACAACCCTGCCAGCGCGAGCCACCGGGACGGAATGAGCGGGAGCTTAGGCGTTGACAGGCGGTTACCCGAAATAAGAGCCGCCATTGACGTGCACGGTTTGGCCGGTGATGAACCCAGCATCGTCCGAAGCCAGAAATAGCGCCGTCTTTGCGATCTCCTCCGGCTGGGCCATGCGGCCGAGCGGGATGGCGCGCGCCGATTCGGCGAGTTCGGCCTCGCTGCTGCCGTAACGCGGCTGGGCGGTGTCGGTCAGGCCTGGGGCAATCGCGTTGACCCGGATCCGGTAGGGCGCCAATTCGAGCGCCATCGCCCGCGTCATCGACAACACCCCGCCTTTGCTTGCGACATAATGCACACCGCGCGGCGAGCTGCGGAACGCCGCAGCGGAAGTCAGGTTGACAATCGACCCCGGTCGGCCGCTCTCGACCATCGCCCGCGCCGCTGCTTGGGCGCAAAAACACGCCCCCTTCAGATTGACGCCGAGCACAAAGTCCCAATCGCTCTCGCTCATTTCGAGGAACGGGACGCGGGGAAAGACGCCGGCATTGTTGATCAGGATGTCGACATGGCCGAGTTCACGCGCGACAAACGCGACCATGTTGCGCACCTGCGCCGGATCACCGATATCGGCTTGAACCGCAACCGCCTTACCACCCGCCGCGGCGGCTTCTTCCCTGATCTGCGCCGCGGCATCGCGGTCGTCGAGCCAGTTGATCCCTACATCGGCTCCAGCCGCGGCAAAGGCGAGGGCAATGGCGCGGCCGATCCCTTGCTGCGCCCCGGTGACGAGCACTGCCTTGCCGGAGAATTGCGGCATGTCATCGCCCCCGCGGAACTGGCGTGAGCTCGCGCAAGTCATCCACTGACCGCCCTTTCGCCTCAGACAGCCGTCGGCATACCAGTCGGTCAGTGATGAAACAGGTTGAGCGCCGAGCCTTTGCGGAACCACTCGAGTTGCGACGCGCTGAAGGTGTGGTTGAGCTTTAGGATCTCTCTGCTGCCGTCAGCATGTTTGACCCGGCATTCGACCGGCTGCCCCGGCGCCATCTCTTCGAGCCCGACGAGATCGAGCCGGTCGTCGGCACGAATGCGGTCATAGTCGGCAGCATCCTGGAAGGTCAGCGCCAACAGGCCTTGCTTTTTCAGGTTCGAACTCGTGGATGCGGGCAAAGCTGCGGGCGATGACAGCGCAGCCGCCCAGCAGCCGTGGCGACAATGCGGCGTGCTCACGGCTCGAGCCCTCGCCGTAATTGTGGTCGCCGATCGCCACCCACTTGACCCCGTGCGCCTTATAGTCGCGCGCGATCTTCGAGATCATCACGCCCTTCTCGCCGGTTAGCACATCGATGCCGGTGCCGGCCTCGCCGGTAAAGGCGTTGGTAGCGCCCATGAACATGTTGTCGCTGAACTTGTCGAGATGACCGCGATAGCGCAGCCACGGGCCGGCCGGCGAGATGTGGTCGGTCGTCGTCTTGCCCTGGGTTTTGATCAGCACCGGGCAGTCGACAAAATCCTTATGGTCCCAAGCCGCCCACGGCTCCATGATTTGCAGCCGCTCGCTGTCCGGGGCGACGCTCAATTTTACGGCACTGCCATCCTCCGGCGGGGAGATATAGGTGGCGTGGCCGGCATCAAAGCCGTGCGCCGGAACCTCAGGGGCGGGTTTTGGCGGATCGAGCAGGAACGCCTTGCCTTGCGCATCGGTCAGGGGGTCGGTCATCGGGTTGAACGATAGCCGTCCGGCGAGCGCCATCGCGGTTACGACCTCGGGGCTGCCGATAAAATTCATCGTCGTCGGCTGACCGTCATTGCGGCGCGGGAAATTGCGGTTGTAGGAGGTGACGATCGTGTTCGGCACCGCGCCTTCGGACGCGGCCCGCCGCCATTGGCCGATGCACGGACCGCAGGCATTGGCGAGCACGGTGCCGTCAATGTCTTTCAGCGATTTCATCTGGCCGTCGCGTTCGATCGTCGCGCGCACCGCTTCCGAGCCGGGTGTTACCAGGAACGGGGTCGCGGCTTTCAGGCCGTGCGCCTTGGCCTGCTCGGCGACGTCGGCCGAACGGCTCATATCCTCGTAGGAGGAATTGGTGCAGCTGCCAATCAGCGCGGTCGAGATCCGGTCGATAAATCCGTTCTTCGGATCCGCTACCTCGGCGGCGAGCTTTGAGATCGGCCGCGCGCGGTCCGGCGAATGCGGGCCGACGATGTAGGGTTCCAGTTTTGACAGATCGAGTTCGACGACGCGGTCGTAATACTTTCGCCGGGTCGGCCTCGACCTCCTTATCGGGTTCCAACAGGTGCTGATTCTTCTGAAACAACGGCACCAGATCGGGCTTCCCGGTCGCCCGCAGATAGCGCGCCATATGCTCGTCAGCCGGAAACAGCGACGTCGTGGCGCCGAGCTCCGCGCCCATGTTGGTGATCGTCGCCTTGCCGGTGGCGCTGATCGTGCGCGCGCCGGGACCGATATATTCGACGATCGCATTAGTACCGCCCGAGACGGTCAATGCCCCGGCAACGTAGAGGATCACGTCCTTGGGCGCGGTCCATCCGCCTCAATTCGCCGGTCAGATAGACCGCGATGTGCCGCGGATAGAGCACCTCCCATGGCAGGCCGGCGATGACCTCGACCGCATCGGCGCCGCCGACGCCGACCGCGCAGGCGCCGAGCCCGCCGGCATTGGGCGTGTGCGAGTCGGTGCCGATGATCAGCTCGCCGGGAAAGGCGTAATTCTCCAACACGACCTGATGGATGATGCCGGCGCCCGGACCCCAGAAGCCGAGGCCGATATTTGGCCGCCGCCGAACGCAAGAAGTCGTACACCTCTTTGTTTTCTGCCAGCGATTCGCGCAGATCCTCACTGCCCTCGACGCGGGCCTGGATCAGATGGTCGCAATGGATCGTCGCGGCGACCGCGACCTTGTCGCGCCGCGTTTGCATGAATTGCAGTAGGCCGGTCTGGCCGAGCACGTCCTGGAACACGACCCGGTCGGGACGCAGCATCAGATAGCTCTTGCCCGGCTCCATTTCCTGATGCTCGGGATCATTGAGATGGCCCAGCAGGATTTTGTCGGCCAAGGTCAGCGGCTTGCCCAGCCGGCGCCGAACGACGGCGAGATTGCGCGCCATCGTCTCGTAGACCTTGGCTGCCATTTCCGGGGTCGATTCGATCAAAACCATTGTCTAGCCTTTCTTGCCAATATTTGCAGGCGTCATGACGAGCGGCATCTCGTCCGCACCCGGAAGAAAACCGCGGCCCAAAACAGAGGATAGCGGGCTAACAACGCTGGCGATGATGCCGGATGGCATCGCGACCGTCCAGGGAATCTGCGACGACAGAGATAGTGGATCGACCTGATTTCGAGCCCGACTTCGGCCCACTCTTCAGGAGACGGTTTCAAGCGCTGCCGGCGCCACCGGCGTTTCGGCCAGCACTGCCGGAAAGCAGATCGTGAATACCGCACCGCCACCCGGGCGATCCTCGATAACGATGCGGGCGCCGTGCATTTCGACAATGCGCGCAACAATCGCCAGGCCAAGACCGGCATGTCCGCCCTGCCGCCTGTCGCGCCGCCAGAACCGATCAAATATATGTGCGCGTTCGGCTTTTGGCACCCCGGGGCCGCGGTCGAGAACACTGATCCTCCCCTCCGCCACGACCGCCAGCTCGACGGTTGTGGCAGCGGCGGTGTGCGCCAGCGCATTTTCGGCGAGGTTGCGCACCGCACGGGCAATGGCATCGCCGTTACCGCGAACCCGCACCGGATGGGAGGCGCCGGTGACCGCAAATGTCTTATTTTGCGATAGAGCGAGCGGCGCCAGAAAAGCCGCGACTTCGGCAGCAATTACAAGCAGGTCGGCGGTTTCCCCCTCGGAGATGAAAAAACTGTCGAGTTCGGAAATCTCCAAGAGCTGGTTAACCAGCCGGCTCATGCTTTCGACATCATGACGCAGCGGCTCGGCAATCTCGCGGTCCTCGATCATGTCGATCTGTGTACGCAGGATCGCGAGCGGCGTGCGCAACTCATGGGCGGCGTCCGCTGTGAACTCGCGTTGCGCGCGAAAGCCGGCATCAAGACGATCGAGCGCGCGGTTGACTGCTCGAACCAGCGGCAGCACCTCAAGCGGCATCGCTGCTTCCGGCAATCGCAGTTCCATCCGGTCCGGACCGATCTCCCCGCTAGGCTCGATGCCGCGACAACCGGCTGCATCGCGCGCCGGAAAATCGCGACATCGAATAACAGAAGCATCAGCAAGATAGGGGCCGTAACCCAGCCGACATGAGTCAGGAACTGAGCGAGGATATCGTCGATCAGGACATCGCGATGGAGAACGTCTTCCACAACCTGAACCGCGATCGGGCGATCGTGGAAATCGACCCTCTCCGTCGCGCCGTAAAGGGCCACCCCCTTCCGGTGGTCATCAAAGAAATTAACCGAAGCGCCATCGGACCGGACCGGCGCGATCGCCCCGAGCGGGTCTTCCTGGAAAAATTGGACCGCTTCCCCCTTTGGCGGAAGTTTTGCAATCGGACTATTCCCCGGCAACGAGGAGAATAGGACCCGCCCTTGTCCATCGAGCACGGCATAGGCGGCTCGCCCGTAACCTTGCGAATAAAACTCGGCCAGACCAGGGGGCAAGTTCAGTTGCAGCGTCCCGTCTGGCGCTGTCGAAAGATACCGGACGATCTCCCCGGCCTGATCACGGAGCGCCTGATGGTGCAATAACTCGACGGCCTGCCGCAGCATTACGAACAGCGCCAGCGGGATACAAATCGACGTGGCGACCACCGCCGCCACATGCAGTGCGATGATGCGCGAAGTAACCGAGCGAAACCGAACCACTCACTCTCTCTCGGAGATCAGATAGCCCACTCCGCGCAACGTATGGATTTGAACCGAGGCGTCGACCTCTGCGAGCCGCTTGCGCAGGCGATGGACATAGACTTCGACTGCGTTGGAACCGATCTCCTGAGACAATCCATAAAGGTTGCCTTCGAGGAGGTTTTTGCCGACAACGCGTCCGCTGCGCCGCAGGAGATGCTCGAGTACCGCGATCTCGCGCGGTGAAAAGAAAATCGGCTGCTCTCCGACAAAAACTTGGCGCGCTACAGTATCGAGGGTGACGTTGCCGAGCTCCAGAGGAACACCGAGCAAATTGCCGGGGCGTCGCAGCAAGGCGCGCAGTCGGGCGATCAATTCCTCGAGCGCGAAAGGTTTGACGAGATAATCGTCCGCGCCGCTGCCGAGCCCATTAACCCGGTCCTTGAGACTGCCGCGCGCGGTCAAAATCAAGACCGGCGTCGCATCGCGCCGTCGCCGCATCTCGTTCAGTACGTCGAGCCCGTCGGCGTCCGGCAAACCGAGGTCGAGCACAACGAGCTCAAACCGGTTGGTCTCGCAGGACCTCGCTGGCGTCGGCTGCGGTCCTATCACGTCGACGACAAATCCGGCCGCGGTAAGACCCCGCTTGAACAATTCGGCAAATCGCTCATTGTCTTCGATCAAGAGCAAGCGCATCGGCATCGACCGTGTGGTGGGCTCGATCACGCCTCTTTATACGCCGCTTTGCCGAAAAACCGCGACTTCGTCCCTACTTTCGCGTTGCGAAAGCGAGAATCGGCAGCTGCGCTCAAATCGCGTCGAGCTGCCACGCTACGTCGTTGCCGATGCCCCACAAATAGCCGATGTCAGCCTGCCCGGCGAGGACATAGGCTCGCCCTTGATGGCGCCAATAGAGCATGTTGACGTCCTGGCGGCGGTCAAAGGTCGGGGCGATATCGGACTGTTTCGTCGAGCCGATGATCAGCGCCAGTGGGTCCGATCGCCTTGTTGTCGGTCGTATAGACCAGCTGCGCCGCCGGCCGGCCGTCGACGACCACGAGACGGGCGCCGCGGAAAGTCAATCCCCACGGCTTGAGATCGGGCAGCCGCACCTGCTGCGTCAGGCTTTGGCTGATCTTTTGCAGCGCCTCGCGGGTGTCGCCGGTCGCTGGAACATCGATCAAGGCCTTGCTCGCCGTCGCCGACGAACAGCTTGAAATCACCGGCGGCGTTGTCGAGCCAAAGGTTGTTGGCCGCCGCCGCCTCCAGCGGCAGGCGCCGTGTTGGTGGCGTTCCGATCGGAAGAGATCTTGCCGCGCACCGAGATAGGCGGCCCCGCCGCCGACCATGAAACCGAATAGCGAGGCCGCGATCGGCACCGGCGACCCACCGCCGCGGCCGGCGATCCGGCCGCCGCGCCATCGGCGCGGGCGGAGACTGCAAAACGCGGCCGACCGGTGACGCTGCAGTCTCGCCCGCGCGCGGCGGCGATCAGCCGATCGGGCAAAGGCTCGCGCAGGATCTCGTCATAGGCCTGCCGCACCAACTCGGCCGATTCGGCGAGCGCCGCCAGCCTGTCGCGCGCCGAAGGATCGCTGTCGAGCCAAGCTTCGATCTCACGCTCGATCCGCGCCTCGATCTCGCCGTCGAGATAAGCGACGAGGCGATCGTCACTGTGCCTCGACATTCTTTCTACTCCTGCTCAGCGCCGCCGCCGGCCTCGAGCTGGGCTTGCAACGCCAGCCGGGCACGGGCCAGGCGGCTCATGATGGTGCCGACCGGAACCTGCACCACCTCGGCCGCCTCCTTGTAGCTGAGGCCATCGACCGTGACCAAAAGCAGCGCCGCGCGCTGATCCGGCGGGAGGCGTTCGACGGCGCGCCGCACCTCGTCCAGCGCCAACCGCGCTTCGACCCGCCGCACCGGCTCGTCCGAGCCCAGCCGTGCTTCAGCAACCTCGACTCTTCCTTGCGTACCTTGCGCGAGCGGATTTGATCGATCCAGATCGTTTGCACGATTCGGAACATCCAGCTGTCGAAACGGGTGCCCTCCTGAAACTGGTGACGGCGAGCAAGCGCACGCTCGCACGCCGCCTGCACGAGATCATCGGCTTCGACCAGCGAGCCCGTCAGTCCTCGCGCAAATCGGCGCAGCCGAGGCAGTACGGCGATCAACTGGTCGCCAAACCGGGCACCGGCGCGTCTCTTCCGCGGTGAGCCGTCCCGGCGACTCCACCGATCTCCGCATCAGTGACAACGCGCCTCCTAAAGGTTATTCCCGGGCATGAGGCTGCTGGCGACACGCTCGTTCGCCCTCCTTGGTTCGATCCTGGTGCGAAATCGCGCGGAGAACCGATACCAGCAAGCTACCACGTCGACCGAAATAGACGAGAGCCTGATTATTTACGCCTCGCGCTGCCACCTCGGCGCAATGGCAAGAATTGGTCGCGGCCGCAAGCGGTAAGTACGTCCGCTGCGGCGTCGGCTGCCAGGGTTCTGGCTTCACAAACCGCGGCTGCCACGGCATTGTGCGCCGCATCGCCCCGTCGATTCAGGAACTGTTTTGCGATGAAGGTTGCCGTCGTAAGAGAAAGGCGGGCGCATGAACGCCGCGTGGCGGCCTCGCCCGACAGCGTCAAGCGAATGGCGGGGCTCGGCCTCGATGTCGTCGCCGAGAGTGGGGCGGGCGAAGCCGCCGGCTTTACCGATTCGCTCTTTGCCGCCGCCGGAGCCACGATCGTCGGCGACGCGGCAGCGGCGCTTAGCGACGCCGACATCCTGCTCAAAGTGCAGCGCCCGATGCGCGGCGTCGACGGGGAGCTCGATGAGCTGCATCTGCTAAAGCGCGGCGCGGTGCTGATCGGCCTGCTGCAACCGATGCAAAACCCGGCCGACATCGAGGCTTATGCCGAGGCCGGGATCAGCGCCTTTGCCATGGAGCTGGTGCCGCGCATTACCCGCGCGCAGGCGATGGACGTGCTGTCGTCCCAGGCCAATCTTGCCGGCTACAAGGCAGCGATCGACGCCGCCGACGAATTCAATCGCGCCTTTCCGATGATGATGACCGCGGCCGGCACGATCAAGGCGGCGCGGGTGCTGGTCATGGGCGCGGGTGTCGCCGGATTGCAGGCGATCGCCACTGCCCGCCGCCTTGGCGCGATCGTCTCCGCTACCGATGTTCGCGCCGCCGCAAAAGAGCAGGTCGAGAGCCTGGGCGCGACCTTTATCACGGTCGATGATGAAGCCGCTCGGTCCGCTGAGACCGCCGGCGGCTATGCGCGCGAAATGGGCGAGGATTATCAGCGCCGGCAGCGCGAAAAGATAACCGAGGCGCTGCGGCGCACCGACGTCGTGATTTGCACCGCGTTGATCCCGGGGCGGCCCGCGCCGCTGCTGTTGACCGAGGCGATGGTTGCCGAAATGGCGCCGGGATCGGTGATCGTCGATCTCGCGGTCGAGGCCGGCGGCAATGTCGAGGGCAGCCGGCCCGGCGAGACTGTGACCACCGCCAAGGGGTCAAGATCATCGGTCACCTCAACTACCCGTCGCGGATCGCCGCCGATGCGAGCCAGCTCTACGCCCGTAACTTATTGTCGTTTCTGACACTGATCGTCGATAAAGAGGGCAAACTGGCGATCGATGCGAATGACGAGATCGTCAAGGCGAGCCTGCTGACCCGCGACGGGGCGGTCGTCAATCCGGCATTGATGCCGGCCGCTCCGCCCGCTGTCGCGGCAGCGCCAGCCGCCGATAACTGACGGAGAAGACGATGGCAGATCCCGGATCGATAGCCGGACGGCTGAGTGAGCTTGCCGACCATGCCGAAGCGCTGGCGCGCGATCTCGACGCCTTGGCCCATCAGTTCGGCTTCCAGGCAACTAGCGGGGCGACTGGAGCGGTCGGCGTTACGCCGTTTGTCTACGAACTGACGGTTTTTGTGCTTGCGGTCTTTGTCGGTTACCACGTCGTCTGGCGGGTGACCCCGGCACTGCACTCGCCGCTGATGAGCGTGACCAACGCGATTTCGAGCGTCATCATCGTCGGCGCGCTGATCGCCGCCGGGCCGTTCGGCTTCAGTTTCGCCAAGATTATGGGGTTCGTCGCCGTCACTCTTGCCGCGGTGAACATTTTCGGCGGCTTTATCGTGACCCAGCGCATGCTGCAGATGTTTCAACGCAAAAGATAACGGGGTAGCTCGTGAGCGCAAACCTCGCAGCCTTTTTCTATCTGATAGCGTCCGTCTGTTTCATCCTAGCGCTGCGCGGGCTGTCCTCCCCGCAAACGGCGCGAGCCGGCAATCTGTACGGCATCGCCGGGATGGTGATCGCCGTCGTTACGACGCTGCTGATTCCCAACGTGGTCAGCTATTGGCTGATCATTGCCGGTATCATTATCGGCGGCGCCATCGGCACATACATCGCGCTGCAAATTCAGATGACGGCGCTGCCGCAACTGGTGGCGGCGTTTCACAGCTTGGTTGGCCTTGCCGCGGTCTGCGTCGCCATCGCCGCGTTTCGAGCGCCGCAGGATTTTGGCATCGGTGTGCCGGGCGCCATCGAACGGGCCAGTCTGGTCGAGATGTCGATCGGCATGGCGATCGGCGCCGTCACTTTTACCGGTTCGATCGTCGCGTTCGCCAAATTGCAGGGTTTGGTCAGCGGCCGGCCGTTGATGTTCCCCGGCCAGCATCTGCTGAACGCCGGGCTCGGGGTGTTGCTGATCCTCCTGATCGCGCTCTTTGTCGCGTCGGGTGCCGCCGGGGTGTTCTGGCTGTTGCTGTTGGTATCGCTGGCGCTGGGATTTTTGCTGATCATGCCGATCGGCGGCGCCGACATGCCGGTCGTGATCTCGATGCTGAACTCCTATTCGGGGTGGGCCGCCAGCGGCATCGGTTTCACCTTGTCGAACAGCCTGTTGATCGTCACCGGAGCGCTGGTCGGCTCTTCGGGCGCGATCCTCAGCTACATCATGTGCAAGGGGATGAACCGGTCGATCGTCAACGTTATCTTGGGCGGGTTCGGCACCGAAGGCGGAGCCGTCGTGGCCGGGGCGGGAGCAGGCGACCGCTCGGTCAAATCAGGCAGCGCCGATGACGCCGCCTTTATTCTAAAGAATGCCGGCTCGGTGATTATCGTCCCCGGCTATGGCATGGCGGTGGCGCAAGCCCAGCACGCACTGCGTGAAATGGCCGATTTATTGAAGAAGGACGGCGTTGAGGTTCGTTACGCGATCCACCCGGTGGCCGGGCGCATGCCGGGACACATGAACGTGCTGTTGGCCGAGGCCAACGTGCCTTATGACGAAGTCTTCGAACTCGACGAGATCAATCGCGATTTTCCGTCGACGGATGTCGCCTTTGTGATCGGCGCCAACGATGTGACCAATCCGGCCGCCAAGACTGACCCCAATTCGCCAATCTATGGAATGCCGATTCTCGACGTGGAACGCGCCAAGACTGTGCTGTTCGTCAAGCGCTCGATGGCCTCGGGCTATGCCGGGGTGGAAAACGAATTATTTTATCGCGACAACACGATGATGCTGTTCGGCGACGCCAAAAAAATGTGCGAAGAAATCGTCAAGGCGATGGAATAGCGAGTTCAGTCCGCGCTGGTCTTCGCCAGCGAAATGCGAGGCGCCGGGCGGATCAGTACCCTTCGCGCTCCATGCGCTTGCGCAACAGTTTGCGATAGCGGCGGACCGCCTCCGCCTTTTCGCGCGCCCGGCGCTCCGATGGTTTCTCGTAACTGCGCCGCAATTTCATTTCCCGGAACACGCCCTCGCGCTGCATTTTTTTCTTTAGGGCCCTAAGGGCCTGGTCGACATTGTTGTCGCGAACGAGGACTTGCACGGGGGCTCTTCTCCATCAAAAGCTCAGGACGCAGCGACGGCTGCCGCAGCCGCGCATTTATTTAGCACCTGGCCCGCACGCTGTGAAGGCGACGGATCGCAGAAACCGCGCCCGCTTTACCACCGCTGCCACTGGCTCCATATTTGCGGGATGGCCTTGTTGAAAATCGCCCGCATGGGCAATCCGGTGCTGCGACAGCCTTCCGCGAAGGTCGAGGACCCAACCGCCCCTTGGGTGCGGCGGCTCGTCGACGATATGATCGAAACGATGGAGGACGCGAACGGCACTGGCCTCGCCGCGCCTCAAATCCATCAGTCGTCGCGGATCGTCGTGTTTTTTGTTTCAGGCGAGCGGCTGACCGGGCTGCCGCGGGACGTCGCCCAGGATCTGACCGTGTTGATCAATCCTGAAGTGGAATTACTCGGCGATGAACGTGCCTTTGGGTGGGAGGGCTGCCTATCGGTGCCGGGCTGGCGCGGCGTCGTCCCGCGTCATTTGCGGATCCGCTACCGTGCGACCGGGATCGAGGGCGAGCCGATCGACCATGAGGTCGAAGGGTTTCACGCTCGCGTCGTGCAGCACGAATGTGACCATCTCGACGGCATTCTTTATCCGCAGCGTCTGGTCGACCAGCGACACTTGTTCTTTCTCGAGGAATTGCAGCGCCATCCGATCGATCTCGCTGCGTTCCTCAACGAGACCCGGACCGCATGAAAAGCCCGCTTGCCGAGCGTCTGCGCACAGCGCTGATCGAAGCAATATTGCCGGAGGTGCCGTTCGACGGCTGGTCACGTTTGGCGTTGCGTGCCGCGGCTCGGCGCTGCGGCGTCAGCGCGGAGGAAGCATTTGCGCTATTTCCCGGCGGTACTGTGGATCTGGTGGCTGCCTTCAGTCACTGGGCCGACCAGCAGATGCTCGACCGGTTGGAAGCCCTGCCGCTGCCAAATGCGCGTACGCCCGACCGGATTGCCGGGGCGATAGCGACACGCTTCGATATCGTCGAGCCATGGCGGGAAGCGGTCCGCCGGGCCTTGACCGTACTCGCCCTGCCGCACAATGCGCCGCTCGCCGTCCGTCTTGTTTACAACACGGTCGACGCGATGTGGTATGCTGCCGGCGACACCGCCACGGACTTCAGTTTTTATACAAAGCGCGCGACTTTGGCGGGCATCTACGCCGCGGCGGTACTGTATTGGATCGAAGACCGCTCCGAGGGGTTTGCGGAGACCCGCGGGTTTGTCGACCGCCGCCTGGCCGGGGCAGCACGTTTTGGCCGCCTTCGTCGCGACCTCGATACAGTGGTCGGAAGCCTGCCGAACCCACTTCGCCCGTTGCGCCCGCTGCGTTAGCTGCAACCGGAATTCAGCGCCGTGGGACCAGGCGGGTGACGTGGCCCATCTTGCGGCCGGGCTGTGTCTCGTGCTTGCCGTAGAGATGCAGTTTCGCGAAGGGATCGGCGAGCGCCTCGCGCCATTTCTCGACGTCCTTCCCCAGCAGGTTCTTCATCACCGCGTCGGAGTGATGCTCGACTGAGCCAAGCGGCAGCCCGCATAGCGCCCGCACCAGCTGCTCGAACTGGCTCGTGACGCAGGCGTCGATCGTCCAGTGCCCGGAATTGTGCGGCCGCGGCGCCAGCTCGTTGACCAGTACCTCGCCCGATTGCGTCACGAACATCTCGACAGCCAGCACGCCGACGAGGTCCAGCTTCTCGGCGACATGCCGAGCGATCGCCTCGGCGCGCATCGCGGTCTCGATCGCGATCCGAGCCGGTGCAATCGTCGTGTCGAGGATGTGGTGGCTGTGCTGGTTTTCGACAGGCGGGTAGGTCGCCCACGCGCCGTTGCGGCCGCGCGCGACGATGACCGAAATCTCGCAGGCGAAATCGACAAAGGCTTCGAGGATGCCGATCTCGCCACCCATGTGTCGCCACGCCTCACCCGGCTTTATCTCCGGTGTCAAGGTCACCTGGCCCTTGCCGTCATACCCCATCCGCACGCTTTTGAGCACCGCGGGGTAACCGAAATCGTGCATTGCCCGCGCCAGCGCCGTCGCATCCGATATTTCCCGATAGGCCGTTGTCGGGATGTCGATCGACCGCAAAAAATCCTTTTCGCGCAAGCGGTCCTGGGTGATTTCGAGGATCTCGGGCCGCGGTAGCACCGGCTTTGAGGCTGCCACCCGGCGCACCGCCTCCGCCGGGATGTTTTCGAACTCGAAGGTAGCGACATCGACGGCGCCCGCGAAGCGATCGAGCGCCTGGCAATCGGCGTATTCGGCGACGGTCGCATTGCCGCAGACCTGCTCCGCTGGGCTATCGGGCTCGGTCGCAAAGACATGGCAGCGAAATCCGAGCCGGGCGGCGGCGAGCGCCGTCATTCGCCCCAGCTGACCGCCGCCCAATATCCCGATCGTGGCGCCCGGGGCCAACACTTCCGCCGGCATCAGGCCCGCCCTGGCCGCTCGGCGACGCGCGCTGTCTGGGCCTGCCGCCACGCTTCGACGCTCGCCGCAGCGGCGGGGTCGGAAACGCCGAGGATCGCCGCAGCAAACAGCGCCGCATTGACCGCACCCGCCTCGCCGATCGCGAAGGTCGCAACCGGAATGCCTGCGGGCATTTGGACGATCGACAACAGACTGTCGACGCCTTTGAGCACGCGGCTTTCGATTGGTACGCCGAGCACCGGCAGCGACGTCAACGCCGCAGCCATGCCGGGTAAATGCGCCGCCCCGCCGGCGCCAGCGATAATGACTCTGAGGCCGCGTTCGCGCGCGGTCCGAGCATAATCATAGAGCCGGTCGGGTGTCCGATGCGCCGACACGATCCGCGCCTCATGGCCGATCGCGAGACGATCGAGGGTTGCCGCCGCGTGCTGCATCGTCTGCCAATCGGATTGGCTGCCCATGATTATTCCGACCGCCGGACCGGCCTCGCTCATTGGCTCTGTTCTCCCGGACGGCGAGATGACATAGGCTCATTATAGGTGCCGACCCTAGCGGCACAAGAAGCGCCCGGGAATGCCGGTCAGGCAATGATGTCGGGTAACAGCTCGCTTTCGAGCCGCGCGATCCGATCTTTCAACATCAGCTTTCTTTTCTTCAGGCGCTGGACTTGCAGTTGGTCGATCGGCGCGCACTCCAACAGGCGCGCGATGACGTCGTCGAGATCGCGGTGTTCCGATTTCAGCGCGGCGAGCTTTGTCCTCACTGCTTCAGCGTCGATGTCCATGGCGGATGGAGTTGGTTTCTTCGCTATCTTATCATCGATAGATGGGTAATGCTGAAGGAATCCGGCAACAGAAAATGAACATCGGGTCTGACACACAGACCGCCGGCCGCGAATTATGGTCGTTCTCGCAAACCTTCTACGATCGGCCTGGGGTCGCGGCGGCTCTGATTGCCCTGCAGGATGAAGCCGGTCTGGACGTCAATCTTGTCCTCTTTACGATCTGGCTTGGCCTGTCAGGTCGCGGCCGTCTGGCAAAGCAGCAACTCGATGCAGCCGAGCGGGCAGTTTATTCGATACGTATCGAGGTAATCGAGCCGTTACGGGCGCTGCGGCGTCGACTGAGGACGAGCGTCGATGCCGACATTCAATGCCTGCGCGAGCGTATCAGGGCGGTCGAAATCGAAGCGGAAGAGGCGGCGCAATTGCGGCTTGCCGGGATTGCGGGGCCTCGCTTCACTGCCGAGCCCGTGCAAAATTTGGCCGATGCCGAGGCCAATCTCGACTTCTATCTTGGCAGCGCAAATGCCGGCAGTACCCATGCCGCGGTCATTCGCCGTGAGCTGCGCTGGTTGTCTGGTGCGGCTAACCCGAACAGTTAAGCCTGCTCCGCCAACTCACCCCAGCGCTTGACTGTTCCGCTCTCCAGCCCGAACAGGTCGAGGACGCGGCCCAAGGTTTGGTCGATCATCTCTGCGATCGTTATCGGCTTGGCGTAAAAGCCGGGAACCGGGGGCGCGATAATGGCGCCCATTTCCGACAAGGCGGTCATGGTCCGCAGGTGCCCGAGGTGAAGCGGCGTCTCGCGCACCATCAGCACCAGCCGGCGGCGCTCCTTTAACGTAACGTCGGCCGCGCGGGTCAAAAGTGTCGTCGTCACGCCGCTCGCGATTTCCGACATGCTACGGATCGAGCACGGCGCCACCACCATGCCGATCGTCTTGAACGATCCCGAAGAGATCGGCGCCGCCATATCGGAGATCGCGTGGACAACATCGGCGCGGGCGCGCAGCGACGCTGGCTTCTGATCGGTTTCAAGCGCTAGCGTGAGTTCGGCCGTACGGCTGATGACGAGGTGGGTCTCGACCGGCAAAGGCTGCAGCAGTTCGAGGAGCCTCGACCCGTAGATCGTTCCGGAGGCGCCGCTGATCCCGACGATCAGGCGCGGCTTTGCGATTATCTCGGTCATCGCGACCCTGTGAAATTGCGCGCTCTTGACATATTTTCGTCATCGGAGCGGCCTCTCCTTTGAGCTGGCCGCTCCGGCCTTACTTTCGGCCGATAGTCTCGGTCTTCGAGGAGGGAATGCATGTCGCAGCAAGATCGTATCGAGGCGCTCAAGGAAAAGCATGCAGCACTCGAACGTGCCATCGATGAGGAGAACAGCCGACCGCTGCCGAACGACGACATGATCTCCGATCTGAAGCGTCAGAAGCTTCGAATCAAGGACGAAATTTACCAACTCGAGCGGCTTTGATCGCTGCCATCATATCCTATTGAAAAAGCCGGGAGCCTTGACAGTTCTCCCGGTTTTTTTTGTGCTCGCCGCGCCGACCGGCCGCCCGCCGTCACTAGCAATTATTATCCCAGCTGCGGTTGAGCGTCGTTCCGGTTACGCGATAGCATTTGTTGTCCGGCCCGTTGAGCGCGACATTCATTATCTCTCCCCAGGGATCCCATATCAAACCGGTTGCCGCCCAAGCCTTTATTCTTACCCCCTGAGCATCGCCGGGTAGGTCGACCTGGTGAGTGTAGCCGACGGTTTTCTCGCCGGATTCCCAGACTTTGCTTTGGTTGTAATTGCCCTGGGCGTCGGGTTCGACCCAGTCCACCTCAAATTTTGCAACATACGCGCCCGAATGCTGCAATTTGACAAAGCCATTGGGATACTTGACGCATTCGGTATCGGTATAGTCGGTGGTAAATCCCATGCGGGCGAATTCATTGTCTTTCAGAAACGCGACGATATACGCGATTGGAAACCCGGGATTGTCGCGACGATAACGGGCGTCTGTCTTGATGTAATCCTGCAAACCCTTCAGCCCGGATTCGGCGCCGCCGGCGAATATGCTGACCGGGGTCTCCGCTCCGCCGCCAAGCGCCAATGCGGTAAAAGAAGCATTACTGATAATGTTCTTGTACTTGGCGTCGACATTGCCGCCAGCCGTGACCCCGCCCTGCGTCGCCTGTTCGAATGCCCCTTTTAAGTTAAACGACGTATCGACCGCGGAGGTCTCCATCTTGACCATCAGAATTCGGCCGTAATCGACACTGCGGACATAGCCTGGCGGTCTATTGGCATTGAACACGCGCTGGGCATCGCCGAGCATAACACCGCTGCCGAAAACGTCCCCCGGAGCCGCGGGCGCGTCCATCCAAACCGTGTAAAAGACTTGCTTGAAATAGGCGACAACGACTGAAGTTTCGGTCGTGCTGCTCGAGCTGATTTGCGCGCTGGCATTGCCGGAGGCCCATTTCGCATTGAAACCGAGATCGAGCGAAACTTGCTGCGAAGAGAATGCCTGAGTGGTTTGGACAAACGAGCGCGCGGCGTTGACGTAACCCTGGCTGGCCGCCTGCTTGTTCCACTCTTCGAGCTTGGCATTCAAGAAATGCTGGACGTTGGAACCGGAGGGAACCAGCGTTCCGCTCGGGTTTTCCAACCCCGGCAGATCGATCGTCAGGGTCGCCGAGCCTCGCGCAAGGGAAATCGGCGTTGGACGCCCTTCGCTGAGATTTTGGTCGGCGAGAACCAGAGCGCCGGGAAAGATGACGCCGGCGGTCGGGCTCAATATCGCCACTTCGCTTAGCGTCTTACTCAGAGAGCGCTGCGTCTTGGTGCAGATGATTACACCGTTGTTGTTGTGTTGGCGATCCTTAACCGGGATCGCCGAAGTGCTGCCATCAGGCACCACCGCCAGGAGGACCCGCGGATCGTAATCGAGCGACGCAATGTATTTATCGAGATCCGGGTTGGGCACGTCCGTTACTCCTTAATGAAATGGTCTTGATAGCCTTGGGCAGTTCCTACAAATCCCAATTTGGCCGTGCATTCCTGATTTCCAGCCTATCTGACGCCAAGATCATCAGGGAGCCGCGGGACGAATGATCAGCGGTAGAAGTAAGGGATCGAGGCTCAACGCCGCAACTGTTTTTGGTTAACAGCATGAGGAGCCCGCAAGCCTAACCGACCGGCGCCACGCGAGTTGCGCACGGTTCTGGCAACTGCGCATCGGCTGGGCAGGGTGGAGGACTGGTCCGGGAATGAGGTCCGGAAATGATCCGGCGATCCCGGCCCGGATCGGCCTTTATCTGCGTCCGCAAAGGCCCGGACCTACGACTCCCGCTTCAAAGATCGTGCCAACACCGGCGATGGGGCCGCTTGCCGCTGTACCGCCGCCGCCAGTAGGATCGCCGCTCGTGCACCGAGGGAACAGCGATGCCTCAATTGTCGACCGATGACGGGGTCCGGCTTTATTACGAAGAGACCGGGTCGGGGACGCCGATCGTCTTTGTCCACGAATTTGCCGATGATTACCGCGGCTATGAAGGGCAAATGCGCTATTTTGGGCGGCGGTATCGCTGCGTCGCCTACAATGCGCGCGGCTATCCACCATCCGATGTTCCGGACGAGCCGGCGCGTTACTCGCAAGACCGGGCCTGCGATGACATCCGCGCCGTGCTCGACGCGCTCGCGATCGACAAGGCGCATGTTGTCGGCATCTCTATGGGCGGGTTTGCGACACTGCATTTCGGGTTTGCCTATCCGGGGCGCGCATTGTCGCTGGTCGTCGCCGGCTGCGGCTATGGCGCCGAGCCTGGGAAGCGCCAGCAATTCCATGACGAGACCGCCAAGACCATTGCATTGATCGAAGGCCAAGGAATGGGCGAGGCGAGCAAAGTTTATGCGCAAGGCCCGAGCCGGGTGCAGTTTCAAAACAAGGACCCGCGCGGCTGGGGAGAATTCGCCGCGAACCTCGCCGGGCATTCGACCAATGGCTCGGCGCTGACGATGCGCGGGGTTCAGGCGCAACGCCCGTCGTTATGGGATTTAACCGACCGGATGGCGCGACTTGAGGTGCCGACCCTGATTATGACCGGTGACGAGGATCATCCCTGCCTCGAACCCGGCATCTTGATGAAGCGGACGATCCCGAGCGCAGCCCTCGTCGTGTTTCCGAATACCGGCCACGCGCTTAATCTCGAAGAGCCCGATCTGTTCAACCGCACGCTCGACGAGTTTTTCCATCAGGTCGAGCGCGGGCGATGGCCGCACCGCGACCCGCGCGCCGTGACCGGCTCGATCCTCGGCATGCGGTAAGCTGTAAGTCTTTACCGAACGAAGCTACTTCTCGCGATCGCAGCTGTTATCGCCAGTCCGATCCGAAGGTTCGCTTACATGGCACCGGAATAAGGCAATGAGCGCACCGGGGGCTGCATCAGCGGCGCGGATGGCCTCTATCGGGAGGCCCAGGGCCGATTTGCCTAAATCAGACAATGAGTTTCCAAAGCTACGGAATGGTGTGCACCGGAGTTTGTAGGTTTTCGTATTTGATTGGTAATTGTGCGGCAATAGCCATATTAGAATTATCGTCTGCGGTTTAAGTGTTGGGCGCGGACGGCTGAGAGATGCGCGTGCTCTTGCCCGGTTTTCGGGAGGAGCCATGCCCCCCACACTTTCGATCTCAAATCGGCTACTTCTTGCGCTGGCGCCAGAAGACCTTAACCGTCTTCGGCCCCATCTCGAACCCGTTACGCTTGTCCAAAAACACATCCTGTCAGAACCGAATGCACCAATAGAGCATGTTCACTTCGTGCAGGAGGGGATGGTGTCGATTGTGCAGGTGTTGCGGAACGGGGCCGATGCCGAAGTCGGAGTCATCGGCAGCGAGGGCTTCGTCGGGATGCCGGTTCTGCTGGGTGCGGACACCTCACCCCTCGAAGCAATGGTCCAACTGCCGGGCTTTGCTTTGCGAATGCCGGCCGGCGCATTTCGGGAAGAATTGCGCCGGAGCCTCGGCCTGTCTGAATTGTTGCTCCGCTATGTCCACGCTCTTCATGTTCAGGCATCAATTTGTGGAGGCTGCAATCTCCTGCACAATTTGCCGGAGCGCCTTGCTCGCTGGCTGCTGATGGCCCGGGATCGGGCGGCGAGTGATCGCCTTCGGCTGACCCATGAATTTCTTTCGATGATGCTTGGGGTGCGGCGGCCTGGCATCACAGTGGCATTAGGTACGTTAAGAGCCGCCAGATTGATCGACAATGGTCATGGTCACATCACGATCATGGACCGGCCCGGTCTGGAGGCAGCCTGTTGCGAGTGCTATGGTATCGTGACAAGTGAATACCGACGTTTATTCCCGTAATGAGGCCGTGGGGCGGCCCACTCGCGGCCCGAACCGTAAATTACCCCCCACTGGCGCTCGTCTGGTGAAGGCGCGGCCGATCGATTAGCCTCTGCGGGCACAGCGCGCGAGTTGCGGATGGCCCCAACCGAACCAGAGTTCACCCTCGGCATCGAGGAGGAGTATTTTCTCGTCGACCGCGCGACGCGCGATATCGTCGATGACCCGCCGTCTGAAATGATGGCGGATTGCGAGGCGTTGCTCGCCGGCCAAGTCAGCCCCGAATTCCTGCGTTCGCAGATCGAGATCGGCACCCGCGTGTGCGCCAGCCTCGCCGAGGCGCGCACCGATCTGCGCCATCTGCGCGGCACCGTTGCCGCGGTAGCGGCCCGTCATGGAATGGCCCCGATTGCGGCGGCGACCCATCCCTTCGCCCGCTGGGACGCACAAAAAACCACCGAGCACCGCCGCTATGCCGATTTGCAAGATGATCTGCAAGGCGTCGGCCGCCGGCTCGCGATCTGCGGCCTGCATGTTCATATCGGGTTGCCCGACGACGAATTGCGCATCGATTTGATGAACCAGGCCTCCTATTTTCTGCCGCATCTATTGGCGTTGTCGACCTCTTCGCCGTTCTGGCGCGGCGAAAACACCGGGCTCAAATCCTATCGGCTCGCGGTGTTCGATGAATTGCCGCGCACCGGGATGGCCGAGCGCTTTGACAGCTGGGGCGAATATCGCCGCCATGTCGCCGTGCTGACCGGCGCCGGGCTGATCGAGGACGCGACCAAATTGTGGTGGGATCTGCGCCCGAGTGAGCGCTTTCCGACATTGGAGATGCGCATCGCCGACAGTTGCACAACATTGGAAGACTCGCTGTCGATCGCGGCGCTGTTCCGCTGCCTGTTGCGGATGCTGTGGCGGCTAAAGCGCGAAAATCAGCGCTGGCGCATCTACGCGCGGATGCTGATCGACGAAAACCGCTGGCTGGCGCAGCGTTACGGCGTCGATCGCGGGCTTGTCGATTTCGGCCGCGGCCGAATCGTGCCGTATCCCGAATTGCTCGAAGAAATCCTGACCCTGATCGAGCCGGATGCCCGCCATTTCGCCTGCGAGGCCGAGGTCGCGCATGCTCGCGATATCATAACCCGCGGCACCAGCGCCCACCGCCAAATCGCGGTCTTCAACGCGGCCCTCGCCGCCGGCGCCAACCGCGCCAAGGCGCTCGCTGCGGTCGTCGACTGGCTGGTCGGCGAAACTGTCCACGAGGTCGCCGACGTCAACTGACCCTGCGGCGGGGCTGCCCGCTCAGGCCGGGACGGGTTCGGCGAGCGGGACGCGCGTCACCTTGTGGGCCTGCAATGCCGGCAATACGTCGCGAGCGAAGCGGCGGATTTGCTCGACGAACATTTCGTGCGGCAGCACCCCGCGGTTGAGGCTGATCTGCACATTGTCGGCGCCGGCGCTGTCGGCGGCATCGATGATCCGCCCCGCGACTTCCTCGGCCGTGCCCCACGGCATGTCTTCGGCTTGGCGTTCGACATCGGCCATCGTCAGCCCGCGGAAATCGTCGCGCGCAAATTGCGCCGCCCGCCGGTTTTCCGGGCTGACGTAATCGGTCGACGAGGCGCTCGAATAGCCGGTCTCGCGCTGCCGCTCGGTCTCGGTGAAGTTGCCGTGGCTGAACAAAGTGCGGTTGAAGTAGAGATGGTAGGGACCCATCTCGCGCACCGCGTCGGCCTTGCTCGACGCAACGTAGGCGCTGATCCCGAGGGACAGGTGATCGGGGGTGATCCGATGTCCCGCCTGATCGAGGCAGCGCGCGTAATAGCGGATGATGTCGTCGCGCAATCCGCGTGAGCGGCCGAGACCCGGGGTGATCGGCAAATCGTGGCGGGCGGCAAATTCGATCGATTCCTTGCTGCCAACCACAGGCATCCAGATCGGCGGACGCGGCTGCTGCAATGGTCGCGGCCACAACGCGACGTCCTCGTAATTCCAGAACTGGCCGCGATAGGAAAACACCTCCTCGCTCCAAGCCCGGGTGATGATGTCGAACGCCTCCTCGAAACGGGCGCGCGACTGGGCGAGCGGCACATTGTGGACCTGATATTCACGCGGGATACCGCGGGCAAAGCCTGAGATCAGCCGCCCGTTGGACATGCAGTCGAGCATCGCCAGCTCTTCGGCCAGCCGCAATGGCTCGTGCAACGGCAACAGATTGCCGTAGATGAGTAATTTCAGGTTTTTAGTGCGCTGGGCAGCGGCGGCGGCGAGCAGGTTCGGCGAGTTCATCAGCCCATAGGGCGAGCAGTGATGCTCGTTGAACCCAACGCCGTCATAGCCGAGCCGGTCGAGCTCCTCCCACGCCGCCAAATGCTCGGCATAGGTGCGCGCCGCGACCTCGGGCTTGAAATGCTCCTTGCCGAGCGGATAGGGCAGTTCGCCGCCGACTTTCAGATGTTCGAGCTGTTCGCCATACGCCAACAAATCAAAGACAAAGACTTTCATGCGCCGACCTCCCTACGCGCCCGAGCTGTGGTGCGCCCGATTGCGGTTCAACCACATTAGGCGTTGCTCTACTGTAACCGCTCTCGCTTGGCCACAAGGAACCGCGCGATGGATGGAATAGAGCCCAATTGCCTTGAGGGAATTCGCGTCCTCGATCTGACGCAATTCGAAGCCGGCACATCCTGCACCGAGACCCTCGCCTGGCTGGGCGCCGAGGTGGTCAAAGTCGAAAATCCGAAAGGCGGCGAGGCCGGCCGCACGCTCGGCAGCGGTCCGGCTCCCGGCGCCGATTCCTATTATTTCATGATCTACAACGCCAACAAGAAATCGGTCACGGTCAATCTGAAATCCGAGCGCGGTTTGGCCTTGGTCAAAGAAATGGCGCAGAAAGCCGATGTCTTTGCCGAGAATTTTGCACCCGGCGCAATCGAGCGCCTCGGGCTCGGCTGGGACGAGTTGCACGCGCTGAACCCGCGTCTCGTCTACGCGCAGGTCAAGGGGTTCGGCAGCGGTACGCCCTATGAAAACAATCTTGCGTTTGACATGATCGCGCAGGCCTGCGGCGGCAACATGGCGATCACCGGTGAGCGCAACGGCCGCCCGGCCAAGCCCGGCCCGACCCTCGGCGACACCGGCACCGGCATGCTGCTGGCGATCGGCGTTCTCGGCGCTTTGTTTCAGCGCGAGCGGACCGGCAAAGGCCGGCGGGTCCAGGTCGCGATGCAGGATGCGCAATTGCAATACACCCGCGGCGCCTTCATCCAGCACGCCCGCACCGGCCAGCCGGCGATGCGCAACGGCGCCAAATCGCTGGCGGGCGGCATGGCCCCGGCCGACATTTATCCGTGCAAGCCGGGCGGCGGCCCCAACGACTATGTCTATGTCTTCACCAGCCCCGGCAATGAAGAGCATTGGCGCCGGCTGTTGACCGTCATCGGCCACGAAGACCTGATCCACGACCCGCGCTTTGCGACTCGCGAGGCGCGCGCCAAACACGAAGCCGAGATCGATGCGATGGTGTCGGAATGGACGCGCCAGCACGACAAGCACGAGGCGATGCGGCTCGTCGGCGCCGCGGGCGTGCCGGCGGGCGCGGTGTTCGACACCGGCGATCTGTTGGCCGAGCCGAGCTTTGCCGAACGGGGCATCATTCAGACAATGCAACACCCGGCCGGGGAGCTGCGGATGCCGGCCTTTCCGGTGCGCTTCGATGGCGCCCCGGCGTCGGTGAAACCGTCGCCGCTACTGGGCGAGCACACGGGCGAGGTGTTTACAGAGTGGTTGGGAATGAGCGCCGACGATGTCGAGGGGTTGCGCAAGGACGGAGTCGTCTAGGCCTGACACGGCAAGCCGCACTGGTCAGCTATGCTGCGGGGTCAGAGGGCCTCTAGGAGGGCGCCAGATGCCAAACACCCTCGCGGCTGCGCTCGAGCAAGGTGCGGCCGTGACCCCATGGCTCGGCGGTCACACCGCGGATGTGGACCTCGATCCGGTCGGCATCGACCCTAACCGCGAGCAGTTGTCCGGCCAGGGCGCCATCCGGGTCGTCGACCTGCTGCAATCTGTTGTCGACCGCCGAGCGCTCGTCGATCAACTCGGCCGGCCCCGCGAGACTGACATAGGCATTACCTGATGCATGCTGGAACGCCAGCGTGACCCGCCCGGCGTCGTGGATCTCCGCGGTTTTCCGGGCCAGGCTCCGGGTCAGAAACCAGCGCGTCCACCACATCTCGCCGTTTTCATTGGGAAAGGCTTTGACCACCCGCGCATGGGCATCGCCACCCTTGGCCGATGTCACCACCCAGCAATACGACACCTCCGCTATCGCCGCCCGTGCCGCATGGAGCAAGCGATCCACCGTCGCCGCCTCGCCGATATCAAGTCGACGAAGCTTCGGAGCGGCGCCAGCTCGCCGGCCGATCAATGATCGGACAGAGACCGGAAATCCATCAGCCCGATGTGTGGCACAACATTGGCGAAAATCTCAGCCGCCAGCCGCAGAAGGCCAGCGCGCTCGATCTGTTGCAGCAGATGGCTGAGACGCCCCAGCAGCAGCAGCGGAGTGTACGACAGGGCGCCGCACGCGTATGAGATCTATGGCCAACCCCTCCATCCGCCGACTCTGCGCACTAAAACTGGAACCGAATCCCGCGAGCGTCTCTCCCCCCTCGCGGAACGTCTTTCAAATGGGGGCAGCCAATAACGCCGATCCACCATCCGCAATATCCGGCTAAATAAGCTCGTACTGTCCCCGGCCACAACGTACAGAAATACTGCGGGTTTGCCCTTGCCGGCCTGGGCGGGCTTATGGTGCCGAACCGGCTGCCGCGAGGCGGCGCTTCGCTTCTTCGTAGAGGTTCGAAGGCAACGGCCCTTGCTGCAGGATGTCGAGATTGGTTTGCAGGTGCGCGAGATTGATCGTGCCGACAATGGTCGTGTCCAAATCTGGGTTGGTAAAAGTGAACCGGAGAATGAATTCCATCGGGGTCATGCCATCGAGCAAATCATCAAGATGGGCTTGCCGCCAGCGTTGCCATTGCAGCCCGGCCTGTTTCCCCTCGGTTGGGGCGCCCTTGGCGGCGCCGCCGCGAATGACGATGCCAGCGCCCTTCTGTGCAGCAGCGGAAATCGCCGCTTCGTGTTCGCGCTCGACCGCTGAGTACGGGATCTGAAAAACATCGAAGACGCCCATGGCGATGTGGTCAGCAAGGTGGGGCAACGTTCCCGACATTCCAACGAAGCGCACCTTGCCTGCCTCTTTGAGTTCCAGGAGTGCGTATAGTCCACCATGCTCTTCGAGGGTTCGCCTGGACGGCGAATGGTGGAATTGAACGACGTCGAGGTATTCAGTCTTCATCCGCGCCAGACTCTGTTCGACTCCGGCCACGACGTTCTCGCGGGTGAAAACGTGCGGGCCGCTCTGCCCGCCAACCGGGCAGCCGCATTTACTGGCTAGGTAATATTCGCCACGGCGATGGCCGATATAGCGGCCGATCCGTTCCTCGCTCAGCCCGTAATCGACCGACGTGTCGATGTAATTGATGCCGCTATCGAGCACCTTGTTAAGAATGGTCTCGGCCTGCGCCTCGGTGATGTCGCGGGCGCGCGGCGCACCGCGCAATTCCATCGCCCCGTAACCCAAGGTCGTGACCTGCAGTCCGGTCCGCCCGAGCTCTCGTTTTTCTATGGCCATCCTTGTCTCCCACCGCAATCCTGACGTTTTCAGCGTCACGACCAATCGAGCCTACAACATGTAGCCTGATCTGAAACACTCGCGTTATGTGTGTTTTGATATATCGATCCCGGCGGGGGATGCGGCGGTAGATAACACGGGCTGCCATCAGCCCGTTATCGTGTTCGTTATAAAGAGGAGGGGAAACATGAAGGGTTGGATGATGCTTGTTGCGGGGCCGGATACGGAAATCGGCCAAAATCTGCGGAGGCGTATCGTTGCGGCTGCTGTCAACGATTCTGACGAAGCCTTTGCCGTTGCCCGCGATACAGTCCCTGGAGGTACGCCAATATCTGTGGGCCCATTGACGGACGATAGCGTCGCTGATCTTGGACTGAAACCCGGGAAAGGCCGAGTGCTTGGCACCTTTTGAACTGCAGGCAAGCTAATGGCGCAGGCGCCGCTGTAGCCAGCGGGGCCGACTCCGAGACGGTTTAAGTCTTCGAGTGTAGCCCGCTATACGCTCGGGGAGCTATCCCGCGCCAGGCTTTTTGGTTTTTTACACAGGAGGACTAAGCGCAATCAGCTTTGTTTTTGGCCCCGCCCATGTACGAAAATTGGGATTCCTGGGGATAGCGCAGCGCGTCAGATGCCTCTTTCATGGGCGACGGCGCGCACATCCACCTCGAAATCGAGACCCTGTACCGGCGGCCGCGCGAAATGCCAGGTCAAGCCACCCGGGCTCGCCCCACGGCGGACGATCTCGTCGGGCAGGAGCGGATGGATGTCGAAAATCGTATAAACCTGGGTCGCGGTCACGTCCGCCCAGCCGAAGCCGAGCGCCGTCATCCGCTGCTCCATCACCCCGAGCACGAAACGTGCCTTCTCGCGCATCGCCTCAGGCGACTGGTCACCGCGCCGAATGATGCGCCCTTGATAGCTGGGGCCGCCATCGCGCGCTTCGCCGCTTCCGGCGGCGACGAAGCTGCATTCCGTGCTGTTTCCGTCCGGCACCGTGTAGCTGAAGGCGTAAAACGACGGGGTCGCCGGCGGGTCGATTTCCGGGCAGACATTCGAGCGGGCAACGGGGTTGACCTCGTCGCGGAAGATCCCCCAGGCGGCCAAGCGCTCGACGTAGTGCCGATTGAACGCGACAAACCCGGCGTCGGTAAATTGCGCCGGGGAGCGCAGCTCGCAAGCGCACAACGCGGCCGGTGTGCGTCCGATGCCGCCGAGGTAGCCTTCGATCGCATCGAAACCTTCGGTCAGCGGGACGGGTCTCATGAAGCGCGCGCGCTCGATGCGGAAGCTGGGCTCGGCAGCAACCCCGCCAGAATATTGGAACTGGTGGCTGATAAAGCGGTATTCACCGGCTGGGAACGGCTGAACGATCGACATGGCGCGGTCTCTTCTAGGCGAGGGAAGCGGCCTAGGATTGCGCGGCGTTCTGCTTTTGTCATCCGGCGCTGGCCGAGTCGCCGCTCCGACCCGATTGAACGGCGCGGTAAGTACAGCCTGCCTAAAAGGCTCTATCGTGAATGTGAGCAGCAACTGACCGCTTTCTAATCCGATACCGGGGAATCAGCCTTGAGCGTGTCAACGGGTTTCCTTGGGGTTCGCGGGCTTCATCGCCCTGGGCTCCTTGACGGCGGCAAGCGAGGGCGATCAATCTCGCAGATGACCAACACTACCGCCTCCGCCTATCGAGTAGCTTGCTTCTAACGCCTGAGCCCGGAGTATTGCTGATGGCCGCGAATCCCGTTTGCTGATCGAAAACGGTGTCCTTATCGACGGCACCGGGGCCGAGCCGGTCGAAAACGCGACGATCGTGGTCGAAGGCAATCGCATCGCTAAGGTCGGTTCTGCCATGACGACGCGGCCCGCCGACACGGTCATCGACGCGACCGGCAAGTACATTCTCCCGGCCTCATTGATGCGCACTGCCATCTGTCATTACATCAGGGCGCGCTGCCCGGCGTCAAATACACGTCGAGCGCCGAGTTCTGCGCGCTGTGGGCGGCGCGCGTGCTCGGCAAGGTCCTGAATGCCGGGGTCACGGGCATTGCCGTCCCGGGCGGCAAATGGTTTGCCGATGTAATCGTACGCGACGCGGTTGCGGGCGGCATGCTGGAAGGGCCGCGCATGGTTGTCGCCGCCCGTGCTCTCGGTAATTACGGCGGCATCTTCGACGCCGACGCCTATCCGGGGTTTGAGGGCGACCCGGCCGACGCAGCGGGTGTCTTGTGTAATACCCGGGAGGCCTTTGTTCTCGAGACGAGGAAGCAATGCCGCCGCGGCGTCAATCTTATCAAGCTCGCCGACGACGCCTGGGCGACGCGCAGACAATCGCCGAGGACGAGATGGCGGCCGTTGTCGATGAGGCGCACCGGCACGGCGTCAAGGTCGCAATCCACGCCCGGGGCTCGGCTTCGACCCGCGCCGCGGCCAAGGCCGGGGTCGACTGATCTACCATGCTGATCTTGCCGCGGAGGCCGATCTCGATATCGTCGCCAAGGCCGGCATTCCGATCGCGCCGGTGCTGACCTCGCCCTGGATCGCGGCCGAGCACGGCGCCGGGCGGGGCTTTGTCGGGGCGGGGCGGGAACGTCTGCTGGCGCAGTTGCGGGCCAGCTACAAGATGGTGCGCAACGCCCGTGACCGTGGCATCCCGGTGCTCTCCGGTACCGACACCGGCAACGCCTCGGCCTTCCACCACGGGAAGTGGCACGGCAAGGAGGCGGAACTGTTTGCCCGCGAAGTCGGTATGACCCCGATGGAGGCGATCCTCGCCAACACCAGCCATAACGCCCCCCTGCTCGGCCTCGAGGGCGAGGTCGGCGTCATCGCCGCCGGCAAGCTCGCCGACGTCGTCGTATGGAACAGCAATCCGCTCGCCGACATCACCGTGTTGCAGCGGCCGCACGAAATCTCGGCGGTGATCAAGGACGGCCGGCTCGTCGACCGCGGCGTCGGGAGCTTCCGGCACCTGCTCGAGGAACCGAGCCGCGCCCGGATGTTGGCTCACGGGTAAAACACATCTTCGTTTACTTCACGACCTGCTCGGCGATCCCTCCAGCCTGTCAATGACGCGGAATACGCTTTACGTGCACGATGATCTCTCGGTGAAAAGGAGCACGCGCATGATCGTACGGATCTATACGGGGCACGACGGCCAGACCCATTTTGAAGATCTCCCTCTGCCGGCCGAGGAGAGCCATAATTTTGCGCTTCAGCCGGGTGCCAATCTCTCCTTCCGCTGTTTCCCGGCGGACTATTTCAGCGATTGGCACACCGCGCCCCGGCGGCAATACATTTTCATTCTCGCGGGGCAGATGGAAATCGGGATCGGCGATGGCACCGCGCGCCGTTTTGGACCGGGTGATGTCGTCCTCGCCGACGATCTCACCGGCCAGGGCCACACGACGCGCTCGGTGGGAGTGTTCCCCGCGTCAGTGCCACTGTGCCGGTGCGCGCGCCTGATCGGTTCGGTCACACACGAGGAGACCGCGCATGCCACAGCGTCAACGTATGACGACCCGACTGAAGGCCTTGTTTCAACGGCCCGAATTATTTGTCCTGGCCGGCGGGATCAATCCCATTGGTGCGAAGATGGCGGAAGCGCTGGGCTATGACGCCTTCTACATGTCCGGCGGCAATACCTCGGCGCACCAACTGGGCTGGCCCAATTCCGGGACCAGTATGCGCGACATGGTGGACAACGCCCGGAAAATTGTCCTGACCGTGCAGATCCCCGTCTTCGCGGACGCCGACACCGGCTACGGCGATGCCATCAGTACGCATTACACCGTGCGGGAATACATTCAGGCGGGCATCGCCGGCTGCCACATCGAAGACCAGAATTTTCCGCCGAAATCCGGCCCCCGCCGCCGCTGCATCTCGATCCAGGAGATGGTCGGAAAGCTCCGGGCGGCGATGGATGCCAAAGAGGCTCTCGACCCGGACTTCGTGATCATGGCCCGGTGCGATCTCGGCGGCGTGCCGGGCGCCAGCTTTGCGGAGATTATCGAACGCTGCCAGGCCTACAAAGCCGAAGCGCAGGTCGATGTCGTCTGCCCCAATGGCTTGCGCACCTGGGAAGAAATCCAAGAGGCGATCCGCCTCATTCCCGGGCCCGTCGTCCCGCTCATTCCCGCCGACCTGTCGCCCTATCCCTCCTTGCAGGCGCAGCAGGATGCCGGGGCCGCCGCGGCCTGGTTCCCCGCGCTGACCACCATGGCAGGCTTGCAGGCCAACTGGGATTTCTTGAGTGATTTTCAGCAGCGCGGCACATTGGCCCTGGATGCGCTCCGTGCCCAGGCGGCTCAGAGTCCCTGGGGCGTCGCCAGTAATGGCCGCATTCTGGACGAGCCGCGTCTGCGCTCCATGGAGGAGAGGTATCTTCCAGACTAAGGCTAGGTGATTAAAACCTGACGCCTAGTGCCGGTCCGAAGGTCTGCTGACGGCGGGTTGCGGTCAGGTCGGCCGGATCGGGGGCCGTTGCAGGTCGCCCCACTCCGGCCATTCGCGATCATCGCACAGAAGCTCGAAGCCGAGTTTCAATGGAACGCCGACTTAACCTCCCCGCGCTAGCAGCTGGATCGCCTCTCGCTCCGCCGCGTGGTCGGCCAAGCCGGCGCAATTCGTTTCCAACTGCACGCCCGACAGCCCGATGTCGCGTTGTAGGTTTTTTAACTTCGCCACCACCGTATCGGGTGAGCCAATGAACACCGAACCCCGCAAAGTTTCCTCGAGCGTGATTTCAGTCAGACGCTGCGAGGTCTTCCAGCGCGGGTGGTCCGGTGGGCTGTTTTGCCGCCGAGAAAAGTCGGCGAGCAGGCGGCTTTGGTTCTGGAAATGCTGCATCAGCGTGGGCCCGTAGGCCTCCTGAGCCGCCGCATCGGTTTTGGCGACAAAACCGGGGCAACGGAGATAGACGGGCGCCTCCCCTGGATGTCCGGCGTCGGTCCAGGCTTTGCGGTAGACGTCGATGTGCTGCTTGAACATCCGCACGTCCTCGTGCCGCACCGACAGGAACAGGCCTTGGCCCGCTTTGCCGGCCGCGGGGAAGGTTTCGACGCTCGCCGCCGCGATGCGGATTTCGGGCGTCGGTTGTTGCACAGGCTGCGGCACGACCGTGACGTCTTGGATGTCGTAAAACTTGCCCTTGTAGGAGAAATTGTCTTCCCGCCATGCGCGCTGAATGATTTCCAGACACTCGATCTCGCGGTCCTTGCTTTCGGAATACGCGATGTTCAGCGCCTCGTAGGTTTTCACAAGACGCCGCTCCTCCCGACGCCGAAGATCAGTCGGCCCTTGGAGATATGGTCCAAGGTCGCTGCTTCCTCGGCAATTCGAAGCGGATTGGCCAGCGGAAGCACCTGCACGCTGGTCCCGATTTTGATCATCTCGGTGCGGGTCGCGATTGCGGTACCGAGGACCAGCGGGCTGGC
>CAVYZU010000006.1:0-581117 GCA_963772965.1 uncultured Alphaproteobacteria bacterium | reverse complement strand
AGAGGAGAGCCCGGTGACATGGCGAGCGCGACTCCCGAATCCGCTCCACCGCCACTGCTCTGCTCGTTCCACCAGAATTGCCCGACCCGCGTTGGCCTCGACGCAATGACAGAGTGTGAGGAAGTGATGGTCCTTCGCCGCGGGGTAGCTCCTGTATCGACCTTGGTACAGGTGCCCCGCACCACGACGACTTTTCGCACGGCGAGAGCAGCCACATCTCGTTGGCGCACTTGAAAGTTGACTGGCGGGTCCGACCAGATATTCTCAGGGCATTCCGTTCGCTGAATCTCAACTTCGGCCACCGGTACCGTCTCTTTACCAAACGGCAAGAAGGTGGCAGCAGATGGCGACCAAAACACCCCAAAGGGACGGCCCTGGGCCGAGGAAATCGGTCATACACTGGCTGCTTGATTCGGACCCTTCAATCCGTTGGCAGGTCATGCGCGACCTCATGGACGAGCGCGACGAGGTCGTCGCCGGTGAACGGTCGCGGGTTGCCTCCGAGGGATGGGGTTCCCGAGTCCTCGACCTTCAGGGACCCGATGGTCAGTGGGGTGGTGGCACGTTCCGCCCCCACTGGACCTCGACCTTCTACACTCTGCTGCTATTGCGGGACCTTGGTTTGGACCCAACGAGTGAGCGAGCCCGGCAGGCGATCGGCGTTGTCCGCAACTGCACCTGGGGGCCGGAATTCGACGACGCACTCTTCTTCGAGGGCGAGGTCGAGCCCTGTATCAACGGGAGGGTCCTGGCCTTGGGTGCCTACTTCGGCGAGGCCAGCGATCGACTGGTCGATCGGCTTCTCCATGAGCAGTTGGCGGACGGGGGCTGGAACTGCGAGGCCCCGCCGAGCAAACGGTCCTCGTTCCATTCGACGATCTGTGTCCTCGAAGGGTTATTGGAATACGAGAAGGCGAAAGGCGCCACGTCCGCCGTGAAGGACGCTCGCCTTCGGGGACAGGAGTACCTCCTGGAACGTAGCATGTTCAGGTCGCTGTCAACCGGAAGGGTGATCGATCCCGACTGGACGCAGTTTTCGTTTCCGACTCGCTGGCACTACGACGTTTTGTGGGGTCTGGACTATTTGCGGAGATCCGGCGTCGAACCCGACCAACGCGTCGCCGAGGCCATCGATCTGGTAGAGAAAAAGCGGGACGGCTACGGGCGATGGCCGCTCGAGAACCCCCACGCCGGTGAGGTCCACTTCGACATGGAAGACGGCGCCGGCAAGCCCAGCCGCTGGAACACACTCCGCGCCTTACGGGTATTGGACTGGTATTCACGACGAGACTAGGGCGGATGCCATGTTAAGACAATTGGACCTCCGGCCTCGACGTTCGACGAGCGGCGTCTGGGCCATCCGCCTCACGAAACCTCGCGAGTTGCCGGTAACTGGATCGCCCGCTTGTCCTTGATCACGCGACCCAGCTCCATGTCGGTTCGCGCGGACCACCACTGTGCCAGTAATTGGGCATCCGGCTGGAGGTCGCCAGTTCGACCGGGTTGCGCTCCTGGCCCTCGCCGAGTTATCGCTCGAAGGCGTTATGGTCCTCTTTCCTGTGAAAGGGCGCACGACATGGTTCGTCTGGACATACGTCGAGTGCCCGTCCCGGTTAACCAGCCCGACGGTAAGCGCGCTGCCCTATGGAACTCGCATGGCGCTCGGCCCAGAATCGGTCCATCGGCAACGTCTCGCTGAGGTAGTCGGCGCGAAGTTGCAGGTCCGCCTCAGCACCTGCGGTGGACCAGAACTTCTCGCTCGCCTTGACCCGGTAATTGATCTGTTTGATCGTCGACTCGACAGAGCTTGTGGTAATCGGCTGGACCAGTTTTCGGCGAGCAGGCCAGGTCTTTTCCTCTCCATCTTTTCTTCCCCCAATCGGATTCAGGTAGACCAGGGAGAAGTACGAATCATGTACGGAGTGCAACCCCGCCCTGTTGCGTTAGGCCTTGATAGCGGGACCTCTTCAAAGATTGTTCGAAGTCTCTGCCTTCAGCCCCAGCCACCCGCCCCGGACGGCGGCTCTGCAAAAAAAACAAAAGTTGCGGCTTTCGATCCCCATTTCGCAATCCATCGCGCATAATTCTTTTCCGAACTTCCCATTCTATCACGGCCTCATTTTTCACAGTCCGCCGCCTCATGGGGAGTGCTCTCGAACCGCGATTGTGGTATGCCTCGATTCTCGCCTATCCCGGGAGATGTTCCATGTTCGAGAGGCTTCGCTCGTCTTGCCGCCGTGATCTCCGACCTTCAATGGATTCATTAGAAGAACGAGCCCTGCTCAGTGGCGGGTTGCCGTATCACGTGCACGAAGCACGCTATTCCGCAGACTTCATTGGAGCGAAACACGATGGCAATCAGCGGCGGATCAGCACCCCGAGCATCACGATCCTGAATTCCGTCAGCTCTCACGGCTATCAATTTACGAATTTCGACGGACCAAACGCGGGCAGCGCCGCGGGCACCGGGACCATGATGAACGGCATTGCGAATTCGACCACCGTCGTTGGGTTCACCTCTTGCCAACGATGGGAAGACCATGACGAACTTCACCGCCAATCCCACGGCGACCACAAATGCCAGGCTCGTGAACATTAACGGATCGACGACCATGATGGCCCTGGGGATCAACTCCACCGGGACCGTCGTGGGGACGGATGGCGCGGGATACGCGTTCTCCCTTAACCGTCACGGCGTGCTCAGGTCGTTCATTCCCAACGGCGGCTCGTCGGCGGTGGCCCTCGGGATCAATGACCGGGTGAACATTGTCGGTCAGTTCGACACCGCGACCACGGCACCGGGGTTTATCCTGGTTCATGGAGGTACGTCTATTCTCACGCTCAACGCCCCTTCGGGGCCGAACATCGTGAACGCCCAGGGAGTCAATAACGCCGACACGGTGGTTGGGTTCTACGTCGGCACGGATGGCCAGGACCACGGCTTCCTGGCGAGGAAGAGCGCGGTGGCGGAGGGCACGATCACCTCGGTCGCGGACCCGACCCTCCCGGCCGTCCCGGGTGAACCCGGTGCCAGCGTTCGTGTTCTCCCAGATCCTTGGGATCAACGACTTCGGCATCGCGGTCGGCTACTACGGCGACTCCACCGGCAGCCAGCATGGCTTCATTTTCAACACGCATACCGGGAAGTACACCTTCCTGGATGACCCCAACGCGGCGTTCAGCAACGGCGTGGAGGTGACCCAGATCACGGGGATCAGCAACTCGGGCGGTATCACCGGCTTCTACTCGGATGCCAGTGGGGTCTTCCACGGCTTCGTCGCCTCCGTTCATGCATCCTGATCCGTGCTGTTCACATTCCGCCTCTGGTTCACTTGACTTTTAAATCTAATATTGTGATCATAAAAGCGGTTATTGGGCGTGCATTGAATCCGCATCACGTCCGTGTTTGCCACACTCAATGGCTGCAGGTATCGTACAGGCTTCGAATTCGCAGCGATCTCTGGAAGGCTTCCTTGCCCATCGGTCTGGCCGGGAAGACCTCTATCGTCGCCGGGTGGTCTTGCATCACGTGAACGAAGTTATCGGAAAAGCGAGCGTCCGCGCCGTCGAGTTCCAGCCACGTCCACAGAGCCGGATGCGCGGCATGCAGGGTGACCGTGTATCCGCCGTTGCGCTCGGATACGTCGGCCGACAGACGCGGGTCGAGTAGATTGAACTCGCGGGATAGGCCAGCGTCACCAGGTTCTCGGACTCGGTCCGGCCGTCCACGTCGAGCCTCGAGCCAGACCAGCAGATCCTGGGTGCCGGGCTTTGCAACGCTTCGCGGAGGGAGAGCGACTGCGACACTCGCGACGTCCTGGCAGGAATGTCCACACTGGACGAGCCCGACGCAAGCGTCTTGCCGGCGACGTCGGTAACGGTCCAGGTGAGCTTGCCCTGGCAGTCGCTCAGACGATCGCTGGTCACGAAGACATCGACCTTGCCCGCCTTGGCGTCCTCGACGCCGGAGACCAGCACCGGGGCATAGAACCGCCGGGCCAGGTATTGCAAGGCCTTCCAGCGGCCGAAATAATCGACCGACGACCACGACGTGCAGGGCCAGCAGTCGTTGTATTGCCAATAGACGCAGCCCATCGACCGCGGCATCTCGCGCCGCCAGCCTTCGGCGCCGTACTTGATGCCGTAGGCCTGCGTGATCTGGCTCAGCCAGAACGTGCTCTCGAAATCCTTCGGCTCGCGGAAATACTTCCGCACCAGAGCATGATCTTGCTCGTGCCGATCGTGCCGTCCTCCTTGACGTCCATGTACATGCGGTTGGATCGCTCGTGGTACTTCATCACCGGCGAATAGACCGACTGGCGGTCGGCCGGCTCGGTGAACGTGGCCACGGTCTTCGGCTCGGGGAACGACTGGAAGCCGAACTCGCTGACGAAGCCGTGGATGTTGCGATAGACCTCGAACGGCTTGCCGCCGTGCCAGACTTCCCAGAAATGGACGTCGCCGCAGTCGGGCGAGCCGGTGACGTAATCCGTCTGCGGGGCCAGGCGGCGCACCTGCTCGCCCAGCACGTCGCGGAAGAGCTTGTAGTAGTCGGCTTCGCTCATCTTGTCGTCGGTCCACTTGTCCTTGCCGCGGAAGAACATGATCTCGTTGTTGCCGCACCACAGGGCGATCGACGGATGGTGCCGCAGGCGGCGGATGTTGTCGCGGGCCTCCGCCCGACGTTCTCCAGGAACGCTCGGTCGAAGGCCGGATAGGTCGTGCAGCCGAACTTGAAATCCAGCCAGATGCAGATGCCCTTTTCGTCGCAGGCGTCGAACAGGGCGTCGTCCTCGTAGTAGCCGCCGCCCCAGAATCGCAGCCAGTTCATGTTGGCCGCCACGGCGTCGTCCACGTAGCGGCGCAGGATCTCCTTGGTCAGCCGCGTGGCGAAGCAGTCGGCCGGGATCCAGTTGGCCCCCTTGGCGAAGAACGGCACGCCGTTGACCACGAAGTGCATCGGCTCCTTGTCGGTCTGCTCGATCGCGCGCAGGGTGCGCAGGCCGATGCGCTTGGTCGACGAATCAAGCACCTGGCCTGCGGCGTCCAGCAGTTCGACCTTGACGTCATACAGCGGCTGGCCGCCCATGCCGGCCGGCCACCAGAGCTTGGGGTCGGCGACGGCTATCTCGACCTTCGCGCGGCCGTCCTCGGACCACGGCGGTTGCCGACGCCACGTTCTTCGAGCCGAGACGGACGGTCACCTTGCGGTCGCTCCTGCCGGCGGTGCCGGGGCGGCCGTAGCGGCGATCGCCAAGGTCACCTTCCCCGGCTGCGAATGGTCCTGCAAGATGGCCACGTCTTCCAGCGCGCGGCATCGAAGGCCACGAGCTCGATCTTCCGCCAGATGCCGCAGGTGATCAGCGTCGGCCCCCAATCCCAGCCGAAGTTGCACGGCTCCTTGCGCACGTAGGCAGCGCCCGGGTAGGCCCAGGTCGGCAGTTTCCGATGGGCTTCCTTGGCACGGATGAAGGGCAGCACGGAATCGAACTTGATCTCGATCGGGTTGGCGCCGGGCTGGAGCAGCTTCTTGATGTCGAACTCGTAGGTGCGGAACATGTTGTCGGTCTGGGCGATGTGGACGTCGTTGAGCCGGATGGTGGCCAGGGTGTCCAGCCCTTCGCAGCGCAGCAAGAGATGCTGCCGCGTCAGCAGGTCCGCCGGGACGTCGAACGAGCGGCGGTAGATCCAGTTGGCCTCGCCCACCCATTGCACGGCCCGCTCGTTGTCCCGGTAGAACGGATCGGGGATCTTGTCGGCGGCCAGCAGGTCGGTATGGATGCTGCCGGGCACGGTGGCCGGGATCGCTTCGCTGCTCCCTTCCTGAACGACTTGCCAGGCACCGCCCAGGTCCAACCGCGACAGTTCGCTCGCCTGCACGGGAGCGACATTCCACAGGGCAGTTCCGATGACGAGAACCAGGGCGGACTGGCCGAGGTGGGGCATGGTGGTCATCCTTCGTTATCTAGAGCATACGATAAAGTCTGGCCGAGTCCGGTGCTCAGCAATGTTTGATTCGATTGTAAGTGACCCGTGCCCGCAATGGTGCGGACGCTGGCGAGACGAATGGCAGTGTGACGCCAGGCTCGCGCGAGGTCAAGGACCGGCGTTACCTGACTGGTCCACCGCGACGACACTGTAAGAGTCTATCCGTAAAGCTTTCCCTGGTTTTCTCAGGAGCTAGGCAACATTTCGGTATTTGAACTTAATTGCATGTGGAGATGGCGATAATCGCCGCAGCATTGTCCCTATCGAAGTCATCTGGATCATCGCGGCACTCGAACTGATGTACCGTTCGTAGTCGCGGCTATGCCTTCGGCAGCGTCCGATCCAAGCATGGGTCCGTTCCACGACCCAACGCTTCGCAAGGAGCACGAAGCCCTTCGTCCCCTCGGGACGTTTCACCACCTCCAGCGACCATCGCCGGCCCGTATCTCCATTGACCCATTCCAGGAGTTTGTGGTTGTGATACTTGTTGTCCGTCCAGATCACTTTCAGTCTTGGAAACTTCTCGGCATTGAGTTGCCCGAGCACTGCAGGAGCGGCCGCGGCGTCGTCGATCGCCGCGCTGGTCACCACCACCGCCAGCAGCAAACCCAGCGTGTCCACCACCAAATGACGCTTGCGGCCGGTGATCTTCTTGGCTCCGTCATACCCTGTGTCGCCGTCAGGTTGCCCCGCGGTTTTCACCGATTGACTGTCGATGCTCCCGGCACTCGGCGTGGCCTCACGCCCTTCGATTTCCGTCCGCACCTTCGTCCTCAACGCATCGACCAGCTTTTGCCACGTGCCATCATCTCGCCATTGGGCGAAGTAGACGTAGACAGAGCTCTTTGGGGGCAGATCGTGCGGCAGCATGTCCCACTGGCAGCCGCTGCGATTGATGTAAAACATCGCGTTGACGATCTCCCGCATCTCGACTTTGCGCGGCCGTCCGCCGTGCTTCGCTGCAGGGACCAACGGCTCCAAGATGGTCCACTGGGCGTCGCTGAGATCCGATGGATAAGACTTGCGAGCGGGAGTTGACAACAGGGGTGCATCCTTGCAAGTGAGTCATGCGAAATCCTTACGCCCCTTGAGGTTAACGATGTGATCGCTTTGTGGATAGACTCTAAGTGCAGGCCATTTCGAACTCCGTAATCACCTCGACAGAACCCCGGGCGATGGTCGAAGCGATTGGCGACCAGCGGTGCTTGATGCTCGAGGTCGAGATCCGAGGGGTTCCCGCGCGTCACTCCCGCCAGGGTCTGCCCCCTGTTCTCTCGCCACTCGCCACTCCCCAGTCGCCACTCACCGCTTGCCACTCACCACCCGTCAGTCGCCACTCCTGCCCCGCTTCCGTCCCGTGGCCCGCGGCAGATTGGGTTCGTTCGTCGTAAGCGATCTCGCCTAGATTCGCCATAAACATCACTGTAACAACGACTAACACCCAAGCAAATTGGCTTCGTTTGCGCGCTTTTCGCTGGCAACCCCACCCAACCTCGTCGCACTCGCCGGGCCTGCCCCATCGCCACTCGTCACTCCCCACTCATTACTTCCAACTCGCCACTCGCCACACACCGTCCCCACGACCCTGGCCCAGCGGGTTCAGGTCATGGCCGGACCCTCCCCCCCTGGCGATGCGGACACCGACAACCGGATTTCCAAAGAGCGAACGGGAGCCGATCGCGCCGCGGCCCTCTATGCTAATGATGTGACCGAACCGGGCGGTTCGTTCACATTATTTCGTAAAGTTTTCCTGGGTCGCCGCCGACGAGCCGTGGAACATGGTCTCGTGGCAGCAGGCGCTGATCGTCACTGGCCCTTGGCCTGCCCACCGGATGGCCAGCGGACGCTATGCATGGGCGTGATCAGGGCTACCACATTCTTGCAAGAGGAAAGGTGGGTCGCCCTATTTGCCTTATTGCATGAGGAACAGTGCGTGTCCCGAATTGCTCGTCAGCGCCGCCGAACCGGTGCAGCAGGCCATGGTCGGCAACTACGCCGAGATCCGGCTCTACAGCTGCCAGTGGGGAGCCGAGACTCTTGCAACCACGCCAATCTGACCCACGAACAGCAGGTCAAAATCGAGAACGGTTATCTCAATTGCGTCCGCCGTGGCAGCGACGGGGAGATCAAGCCGAGGCGTCAGCGTAGAATGAATCACTTCGGCGACGAATACCAGGAACCCTTTATGTCGAAAACGATTCACGGCAAGATTCATGGGAGCGATCAGGGCCACCCACATGCTTGCAAGAGGAAAAGCGGACGGCTCCTTTGGTCCTGGGGAGACTTGAATGACAACGGGCTTTCCTCCGGCACGGCTTGATCGAGATTCTGTAGAATGAACGGGGCCGCCCCGGCTGTGGCAACGTGTTCTAATGCGGAAAAGGAGGAGGATCGCGATGCATCCTTTTTGGGCCGGGTATCGAACACCCCAGCCGCGTCAGAAGCTCATCCTTGTGCTCTCCGCTCTGGCCGGAGTCATCGTTGCGGGGCTCTACATGTGGGCCGCAATGCCCTGGCCCGATGTGTCCGCCCCTCCCGCTCGAGGGAATCTTGGCCCCCATGGGAATGTCGGCCGCCATCCTGAGACTCCGGAAGAATTCGCCGTCCTCGGCATCATGGCCATCCTGTTCTTCGGGACCACTTATGCGACGGGGATGGCACTCTACCGCCACTTTGGATACGCCGAGGGCTATACCGTCGTCAGCGCAAACGCCGGGCAGCACATGCCACTACTGTTCCTCCTGGCCGGTGGGACTCTGACCGGCATGCACGGTATGAACGTCTACGGGGGGCGCGGACGCGTCGGTGACTGGCTCATGTTGGCAGTCGGCATCGGCCTGCTCTCAATCGCCGCCTGGGGGTTGTATCGCGCAACGGTCGTACACCGAGAGTTTTATCGATGGTTCTACGGATTGAGGAAGAATCGACCTTCCAATAATCGGTGAGCTCGGGCAGTCCGCTCAATCGGCCCGGAGAGTGGCTCCATCGTGAGTTCGGCATCGATCAGATCGCCGCCGGCTCACATCGCCTCGAGGCAGGCGGTGACCAGAGCGGCCTCGGGTGCGAAGGTCGAGAGCAGGCCCAGCAACTGATGAGCCGATTCCCGCAGTCGGGCCGGCTCTTGCCGCGCGATGGCCTCCTGAACCTGGACCAGGGAACCGGATATGGCGAGAAGGTCAGACTTGGTTTTTGGTTGACTCCATCACGTTTTCATGCTTGGGGTCACCATGCTTGGGGTCCAAGTCCGACAAAAAAGTCTGACGCCAAATCGTCACAGAGTCTGCCCCCAAGTCTCATGCGGTCCTGTCGATTCAAAGTTCTCAAGAATTTTGTTCTTTTAATGGCTCGGTTGCGGTATACTCAGCGCCATGGGACCGACTTCAGTCCCTAAGGAAGGTCTACATGACACCCAACAGCGACGGGGCTACACACCTCCAAGGCGTCAGATTCAAGCTTGCTTACCCCGCGAGCCCCTTCTATCCTGCTGAGTCGGTCTTCGCCCAGTTCAGCGGAGTGCTAACCGCCGAGGGGCAACTCCATGTCAAACTTGATACGGGTTCGATTCCCAGCTATCCCAACGTGTCCGGTGTCCCCATCCGGGGGTCTTTCTCCGTCGGTCCGGACGAGACGCCCATGAGCTTCTCTGGGGTCCTCAGCGACAACCGGATTCATGCATCGGCGCGCTTAACGGGCAGTCAAGGTGCGTGGTAAGCTGAATTCTGGACATCCACACCGTTGGACTTATATTGCGAGTAAAGTATGCCAATCGTTTGAGTATAAAATGCTTCTCCCGTTTAATGCTCCTTCCGATATGCAGCATTCGGAACCCGCGGTGACGAGGAATCCCGAGGACGACCTCAACGGGGCGGCCGAACAAGGCTGGGAGCTGTTCCAGGTCGTCGCCTTCCCGCATGCCGGGGGGACGAGCGTCTGCCACTACATGAGAAGGCTCAAGGAGCAGTGGCAGTCGCACGAGGCCACCCTGGCGGAGATGAGCCAGTAGTCGGCCGCCTGTCCCGCGGCTGGTCCGGATCTCTGCGCGCACGTCCATTCACCTTCCGCATAAGATGCGGCTCGGCCCAGCCGACAGGGATCAGGAGGGAGTGAGGATACCGTCCAGTTTGGTGTGATCATATCCACTCCGGAGAGCGATTCTGATCCCGGCTGTGCACCGGCTCCGTCAGGGGTGACATAAAACAATATATGTCACTCATATGCGCTCATATTTACTGCGCTTCCTGAGCTGGTTCCTGCTCGAGATAAACTCGGGCACCTGCCAGTACGACATGGCCTTCTCCAGACTCCCGGCCTCCAGAATTTTTTCGAGGATGATACGCGGGGTGCGACCAGACCAGGAGTGAATCCCTTTTGCAGTATGCGCCGATCTCGGTGCACAGATCGGCCGGCTGTCGATCCTAGCTCGGGGTATCTGCTCACAGCTCTCTGGGCCAGATCCATCAACCTTCCTCCTGTAGCGACTCTTCCGGCGACCTCACTTTCAGGAATGGCAATGGGGGCAGTGGCAACGTCTTCTTCCTCAGGAGAAGAACCACTCCGCCCACAATCAGTCCCGCAATGGCCAATGCGATCAATGCCTGCACGAACATTGCTGTCAACTCCTTCTTCAACGACCAAGGGGGGGACGGACGTTCGTTGCCGGAGTTTCCCGGATGAGCGGTGACCTTGCAGTCCGCGATCGCACCTGTGCTGCCTCGTGGGCTTTCGGATACAAAGCTCTCGATTGGCGACGTTCAGGGAATGTGGCCGGATGTGCCATTCGGTCGGTGACGTCTTTAGTGGCTGTCTTTACGGCGAAAGTCACATGGACGTCATCGACTCCCTGGACGTGCAACTGCAGCACTGAAGGTCGAGACGAGGGGAATCGCCAATCCGAGCGCCATAAACACACCGATGATGTAACCGTACCTGCCGGGTACTCCTGTGCGGTTGGCATCCATGATCAGTAGGCCCGCAGCGGCGTAGCAGAACGCGGTTGAGAAGAGGTAGACGAAGCCTGGGCCGACCCTTCCGAGGTACATCTGCCCCAGGCCAGGAATGATGAAGCTCAGAATGGCGGCAACACTTCGGTTTGGTCTTCCTCTCGAGCTGCCCATGATGGGGCGAACACCTGAAGGGCAAGACAGGGCTTGGTCAAGGACCGGTTTCTCGCACTCGGGAGAGGCAATCACTGCGATCTCGATTCCCGTGACTGATGGTGATCGTCAGTTCAATTGACTCAATGATTGTAACATAAAATTGATGCACAGTCCTTGAATTGTTTCGATATTCTACCGGATTTTGCCCGATGCCAGCCGAGGGGCGATCGGAGGCGGGCACCCCCGACATCGGCAACATGACGTCGGTCTAATGTGTCACCATTGCGGCCATTGCTTGACTCATGGTAAACGACTGCCGGATGCGCGTCAGCCGTAAGGAAATCGCTCACTTCCGTTACCGCCCCGCGGAGTCTCACCAGAGCTGAGGCCGATGGCAGAGTGCGTATTCCCTTCAGATTAACGCAGGCGCTGCGCAATTCTCCGGCGATCAGGGCCATCCACATTCCTGCAAGAGGAAAAGTGGGTAGCCCCTTTTGCTTTTGAACGTCCCACGGTCCTGCTCAGGTTCTGAGCAGTCGGGTGTAACGATCGTGTACGGTCAGAATCAATTCTCCGAACAGCGTGTTGGCCCACGCGAACCATTAACGGGTGTAATTCGTGGCGTCGTCCTTGGAGAACGATTCGTGCATGAACCCGGTCCCGGCGTGCGTCGCTTCAGCATCGCCAGGCAACGCGCCACTTCCTGTTCGGACCGGCTCGTCAGGGCCCGCGTGATGATCCCGAGCGGCCAGATCATGCCGAGTCCCGAGTGCGGGCCGCCCAGTCCCTCCGCGGCGGTCCCGCGGAAGAAATACGGATTGTCGTCGCTGAGCACCCAGGCGCGGGTCCGGAGGTAGACCGGGTCGTCCGCCGCACACACCCGAGGTATGGCAGCGACAGCAGGCTGGGGATGTTGGCGTCGTCCATGAAAAGCTGGTTGCCGAAGCCGTCCACCTCGTAAGCGTAGACCTCGCCCGCCTTGCGCTGGGCTCGCGCCGTGCGTACTGCGATGGCCTCGCGAACCTCGTCGGCCAGTTCCTCGCACTCCCGCGCGAACGGCTTGTTTGGCAATTCCGCGCCGTAGATCTCCCGCAAGCTGATCGAGCGCGGTCACGGCGAAGAGGTTCGAGGGGATCAGGAACGGAAAGATGCAGGCGTCGTCGGACGGGCGGAACCCGGAATGGATCAGGCCGCAGGGGCGCGTGGGGTTGCCGTAGCCTCGTTGCGGCAGCGAGTCGCTCGGGTTCGCCGTCATCGCGCTGGAATGTATAGGGACCGCGGTTCTTCAGCCGCTGCTGCTCGCGAAAGGTCTTGACGATGAGCGCGGCGGCCGTCTGCCAATTGCTGTCGAAGCAGCGAGGCGTCGCCGGTGGTCTTCCAGTATCCGTGGGCCAGGCGGACGGGGTAGCAGAGCGAATCGATCTCCCACTTGCGCTCGTGCAGCTCGGGCCTCATCCGGGTGCAGGTCCTTGGCCCATTCGCTGCCGGTCGGCCCGTAGTTGAAGGCGTTGGCGTAGGGATCGATCAGGATGCAGCGCGTCTGCCGGTTGATGACGCCGGCCAGCAGGTCCCTGAGCTTCCGGTCCTCCTTCGCCAGCGGCAGATAGGGCCACACCTGCGCGGTGGAATCGCGCAGCCACATGGCGTCGATGTCGCCGGTGATCACGAACGTGTCCGGCTTGCCGTCCCGTTCGCCGGCCCGCACCGTGGTGTCGAGGGTGTTCGGAAAGCAGTTCTCGAACAGCCAGGCCAGCTCCGGATCGGCGATCACTTTCTTGACCTCCGCGATCTTGGCCTTGACGGCCTCGCTCACGAACCGCCGCTGGGCAGCAGGGGGCCTGCGGCTTTGCAGAGGATTGGCCTTCTGTGATGAAGCGGAAGCCAGCAGAGGGACGGAGAGCGGGGTTGCCGCGGCTGCCGTCAGCCGGAGAAAGGATCGTCGTGTTCGCATCGGAAAAACTCGCTGTGTGACCGCCTGGCGTGGTCGCAGATCGCAGCCCCGTTCGGTGCTTGCTGAACCAGGCCACTCGTTCAGCTTCCTGTATAAACGACCCCGCAAGTGTTGTCCACGGCGCGGCCGCCGGCGCCCCCTTGATTTGACAGACCGGCTCCCTCCACGAGGAGCAGCCGCTCACTCCTCGATTGCCTTCGCGAAACCGACGAGCCGGCGGTAGAGCGCTGTGAACCTCCTCGGGGCATGGTAAAACTCTGTGGAGCGGAATCGTCCCCCAGCTTCTGAGAGGCTTGCCGATGGGATTCAAGACACTACCGATCTTTCTGGCGTTCTTCCTGATGGGCCTGGCCGACGCCATGGGGCCCAACGCCGACAAGATGAAGGATGCCTATCATCTGGGCGATATGCAGTCGACGCTGGTTTCGTTCTCGGTGTTCATCGCGTTTGCCCTGGTCAGTGTTCCCGGCGGTGTCCTGGCGGCCCGCATCGGCAAGAAGAAGTTGCTGTTGCTCGGCCTCGGGCTCAACGCGCTGGCCCTTCTGCTGCCGTCGGTCCTGGTGCCCCCGTTCCCGGTCGTGCTCGGGTGCATCTTCTTGCTCGGTGTGGGGACCACCTTCCTCCAGGTGGCCGGCAACCCGATCATGCGCGACGTGAGCCCCGGAGGGCGCGTATAGCCGAAACCTGGCGCTGGCCCAGGGAATCAAGGGGCTGGGCAGCGCGGCCTCCACCTATATCGTGCTGGCCATCAGCTCTCTCACGTTCTTCAGCAGCATGGACTGGCGCGCCGCCTTCCCCCTGTTCTGTGTGCTGATGACGCTGGCGTTCGTTGCCGTGCTTTCCTTGAAAGTCGAGGAGACCAAGGTGGACGAGCCGCCGAGCATCGGCTCGAGCCTAACCTTGCTTGGCGAGCCGATCTTCTTGCTGGCCGTCGTCGGGATCTTCCTCTATGTGGGCGCCGAGGCGTCGATGGGGCGGTTCCTTCGGCCGACCCTGAAAGGGCTCGGCTTCGAGGATGACACAGCCAATCGCTGGTGAGAGGGCCGCGTCTTGTCGCGCAGCAGGCCGGCGAGACGTTGTTGCAGGGATCGGCTGGGTTGCCGGCGAGGGCCTGAGTGGACCAGGCTGGCTCGGTTCAGAACCGGAAGCTCTCTGCCGTGCCGTTCAAACACCATGCCGAACACCGTCATCATATTCCGAGACCGCGATATCGGGTCACGAACCGGCCGGAGTATGACGCTGCATTGCGGCGGCGCGGCAGCCTGACCGTCTGGTTCACTGACGCGGCCATCGCGGCGTGGCGGGCGGCACCGCGAACGACGCCCGGCGGGCAGCCCCATTATTCGAGCTTGGCGATCACCACGGCATTAACGATGCGCACGGTCTTCGGTCTGGCATTGCGGCAAACCGAAGGGCTCATCGCCTCTGTCGTCGATCTGCTCGGTCTCGCTCTCGCCGTGCCGGATCACTCGACATTGAGCCGTCGGAGCAAGACGCTGGAAGTGCCGCCACATCGGCGGCTCGGAGCCGGTCCGCTGCATTTGCTGGTGGACAGCACCGGCCTGAAGCTCGGCGGGGCCGGCGAATGGCTGGTTGAAAAGCACGGCACGTGCCGCCGCCGATCGTGGCGCAAACTGCATATCGGCATCGATGGCGAAAGCGGCGAAATCGTCGCGATCGAACTGACCAAGAAAGAGAGCGACGACGCCGCGCGAACTGACGCGCTGCTCGACCAGCTCATCGATCCCCTGGCGTCCTTCACGGCTGACGGTGCATACGATCAGGACCGAGTTTACGAGACTGTCGCCGAGCGTCATCCGGATGCTGCCGTCATCGTGCCACCGCGAGCAACCGCGGTCCCGGGCCCGTCCGCCGCGACCGCTCCGACACAGCGGGACCGACACATCCAGGAGATCGTCGAGCACGGTCGAATGGGCTGGCAAAAGTCGAGCGGCTATAATCTACGGGCCAAAGTCGAGGCAGCGATCGGTCGATACAAACGCGTGATCGGCGATACCCTTCGATCGCGTACTAATCAGACCCAGACCACGGAACTCGCCATCGCTGCTGCCGCCTTGAACCGGATGCTTGAATTCGGACGCCCGAACTATGTCCGAATCTCATAAACCCCAGACGGGATTGGCGCCACCGCGCCTGGGCGCACCATCCCTGCAACACGCTCGCGCGAGCCGCCAAAATCCGGGCTAAATGTCTTCGAGCGGGTTCGAGGTCGTAGCGATCAGCGTCGGCGGCTGCCGCGGGGCCCGTTACTAGGCCAGCCGGGGCGGGTACCAGCCTACTATAAACCTAAATCCGGCAGCTGCCGGATTTAGGATAAACCGAAGCGCGTTAGCGCACAGTTCACAGTTCTGGAGGATGAATTCATGCCTGCGCAACTGACACTCAATGTGAACGGCGAGGATCGCAGGGTCGCGATCGCGCCGGATACCCCGCTGCTTTACGTGCTGCGCGACAATCTCGGGCTCCACGGTCCGAAATTCGGCTGCGGTCTCGGCGAATGCGGGGCCTGCACCGTCATCATGAACGGGGCGGCGACCCGCTCCTGCGTGATGCCGGCCACTGCGGCCAAGGGTGCCAAGATCGTGACGCTCGAGGGGCTCGGCACGATCGAGAAGCCGCACCCGGTGCAGAAGGCCTTCATCGAGGAGCAGGCCGCGCAATGCGGCTACTGTATCAACGGCATGATCATGACTGCGGCCGCATTCCTCGAGGGCGCGCCGCATCCGACCCGCGCCGCCATCATTGACACCCTCAACGCCAATCTGTGCCGCTGCGGCACGCATATGCGGATTGTGCGCGCCGTCGAACGCGCCGCTCGCGAGCGCGCATAACAGGGAGAGCCGGTCATGGATACGCATCAGACGATAGCCGCTGCAAGCGGCGGAGCCGGGCTCAGCCGGCGCGGGTTTCTTGGGGCCTCCGGCGGGCTCGTCGTCGCCTTCGCCCTCTTCGGGTCGAACGCCGCGGATGCGGCGGTCCCGGCTCCGGGGCGGCCAGCCGGAGCCGCGGGCAGCGACCTCACCCCGCCGGAGGCGGATAAGCTCTATGCGTGGCTTGCGGTGAACCCTGACAACACCGCGACCCTCTTTACCGGCAAGGTCGAGACCGGCACCGGGGTCGCGACCGCACTCGCGCAGATTGCGGCCGAGGAACTCGATTTTCCGCTCGATCGACTCGATGTCGTCATGGGGACGACGTCGGAGACCGTGGATCAGGGCCCGAGCTACGGCAGCCGCACGATCCGCTATGCCGGCCCGCAGATCCGCCAGGCAGCGGCGGCTGGCAGGCTTGTGCTGCTCCGTCTCGCCGCGGCGCATTTCAACACCCCGGTCGACCAGCTGGTGACGGGGAGCGGCACGGTCTCGCTAACCGGCTCGGCGGACAAGCGCATAACCTACGGCGCGCTGGTGGCCGGCAAGCGCCTCGATTACGAGATCGGCGCTAGCGGCACCCAGTTCGACATGCGGGTGGCGGCCGATGTCCGCCCCAAGGACCCCTCGCACTACACCGTCGTCGGCCGTCCGATTCCGCGCAAGGACATTCCGAGCAAGATGACCGGGGAATTCACCTACATCCAGGATGTCCGGGTGCCGGGCATGCTGCACGGGCGGGTCGTTCCGCCCTACGGCGTCGGCGCCAGCCTGCTCAGCGTCGATGAAAGCGGGCTCAAGGAGATCCCGGGATTTGTGGCACTCGTGCGGCGCGACAATTTCCTGGGCGTCGTCGCCGAGACCGAGTGGGGTGCGATCCAGGCGGCGGCAAAGCTCGGCTCGACCCTGAACCCGAGCGGCCCTGACGCGGGCCAGGCCAAATGGTCGGCATGGAACGGCCTGCCGGTGATGGACAAGACCTGGGACACGGTCCGCGATGCACCCGGCGCCGACATCACCAAGGTCAGCCATGGCGCGGTGGACGCCGCCCTTGCCGGTGCCGCGCGAAAGCTCGCGGCGACCTACCGGACGCCGTTTCAGATGCACGGCTCGATCGGTCCGTCCTGCGCCATCGCCGATGTGAAGAGCGACCGGGCGAACTTCTGGTCCGCTACCCAGATGCCGCACGAGGCGCGGCGGGTGATGGCGCAGCTGCTCGGCATCCAGCTTGAGCGCATCGAACTACGTTGGTTCGAGGGCGCCGGAGGCTATGGCCGCAACGGCTTCGACCACGTGAACGCCGATGCGGCGCTGATGTCGCAGGCCGTGGGCCGGCCGGTCAGGGTGCAATGGATGCGCTGGGACGAGCACGGCTGGGAGCCGAAGGGGCCGGCGATCATCCAGGACCTCGAGGGCGCCCTGGACGCAAACGGCCAGGTGACGGCGTGGCGGCACCACATGTGGATCCCGACGACGGGCGATACCCGCCTGATCGCGGCGGAACTCATCGGCAAGCCCGATATCGTCGGCACCACCGGCCGGGGAAGGCCCAATGTCACCTACGCCTATACCTTCCCCAATGCCGATGTCGCCTGCCATGGCGAGGGACGGGTCGCGCTGCTGACGGCATGGCTCCGCTCGCCGGCGCAGTTCGAGACCACCTTTGCCATGGAATCCTTCATCGACGAACTGGCGGCGGCTGCCGACCAGGATCCCCTCGCCTTCCGCCTCGCCCACCTGACCGACCCGCGGGCGATCGCCGTTCTCAAGGCCGCCGCTGAGGCCTACGGGTGGAAGAGCCAGCCGGCCGGAGCCGGTCGGACGGCGGGTGGAGAGCTGGCGAAAGGAAGGGGTGTGGCGTGGGTCAATCGCGACGATGTCCGGGTGGCGACGATCCTCGACCTCACCGTCGATCGCCAGAGCGGAGCGATCAAGGTCGGGCGGGTGGTGGTCGCCCATGATTGCGGGCTGGTCATCAACCCGGACGGGCTCAAGAACCAGGTCGAAGGCAACGTTGTCCAGTCATTGAGCCGCACATTGCACGAGGAGGTCACCTTCGACACCGCCCATGTGACCAGCCGCGACTGGATCGGCTATCCGATCCTGCAGTTTGCCGAGATCCCGGACAGCATCGAGGTCGTGCTCGTCAACAACACGCCCGAATATCCCGCATACGGCGCTGGCGAACCCGCGACCTGCCCGACTGCCGCAGCCGTCGGCAATGCAGTGTTCGACGCCACGGGGGTCCGCTTACGCCAGACACCGTTCCGGCGCGACCGCGTCAAGGCCGCCTTCAGCTGAGCGTGCCCGCTCACCCCGACCCTCTCCCCGCGATGCGGGGAGAGGGCGTTGAAAAGTCGTATTAAAATTAACGAAAAAATGGCCCATTTCCTACGACCACTCTCGACCACCCCGACTTATGGCTCTGTTGCAAAGCCCTCGGCGTTCCGCGATGGAAGGACCGAGCGAGGAGGGCCGGGCCGTGTCGGACTTCAAGGGGCGCCACTTCGGGGGCGAGATCGTGCTGTGGGCGGTGCGCTGGTATTGCCGCTACGGCATAAGCTATCGCGATCTCGAGCAGATGATGGCCGAACGCGCTGTGTCGGTCGATCACTCGACCATCTACAGGTGGATCCAGAGGTATGCGCCCGAGATCGAGAAGCGGCTGCGCTGGCACTGGCGCCGGCCGCGCTCGGGGAGCTGGCGGGTCGACGAGACCTACGTGAAGGTCCGCGGCAAGTGGTCTTGTCTCTACCGAGCCGTCGACAAGCTGGGCAATACGATCGATTTCTATCTCTCGCCGACGCGGAACACGATGGCGGCGAAGCGTTTTCTTGCCAAGGCTCTCAGGGGGCTGAAGGATTGGGAACAGCCTGAGATCATCAACACCGACAAGGCGCCGACCTATGCCGCCGCTCTCGCTGAGCTGAAGGCAAGTGCCCCAAGGACACACAGCACCGACAGGTCAAGTATCTGAACAACATCATCGAAGCCGACCACGGCAAGCTCAAGCAGCTGATTCGGCCTGTGCGCGGTTTCAAATCGATGAAGACAGCCTACGCGACGATCAAGGGTTTTGAGGTGATGCGTGCGCTCCGCAAAGGTCAGGCGGCGATCTTCAACCTCACGCGTGACATCGTTGGCGAGGCGCGCCTGGTCGAGCGCGCCTTCGGCCTCGGCCCATGCGCGCTGACCGAAGCCGTCCAGCTGGTCGGTAAGCGGCTCGAGGCCGCGTGAGCGCGAGCAACGACCCCGCGCAAGAGTATCACGCGTACAGCCGGAAGTTTGCAACAGAGCCCTTGTATGCAAAGGGCGTCGAGGCGGGCGAGTTGGCGCTCGGTCAACGCGGTTTCAAAGAGTACGCTGGCCACTTCTGGGGCTTTCTCGAAACCCGCCCCTATATGCGGGCCAGGGCCGGTCTCGCGAGCACGCTTCTGCAGCTTGGCGACGTCGGCGGTGCCCTTAGCCACTACCGCGACATGCTCAAGTTGAACCCGAACGACAATCAGGGAATACGGTATCTTCTCGCCGGGCGCCTGCTCAGACAAGACAATTACAGCGCGCTCAGGGAGCTGCTGGCCGCCCATGAGGATGGCAGCGCATTCTGGCTCTATACCCAGGCGCTTGTGGCCTTTCGCGAGAGCGGGGACAGCGACGAGCAAGCCGCGGCGCTAGTCAGGGATGCGTGGTCCGCGAACGAGCACGTCCCCGCCATACTGGCCCACACAAAACCCGCGGTGAATTCAAACGAGGGCTACATCACCATGGGTGGTCCGGATGAGGCGACCTACTACGTCGCGGAATGTGGCGCGGCGTGGCATCGTACGCCGGGCGCGGGCGCATGGCTGACAAAGCTTGCCGCCACTTTGGCGCCGAAACGTCGGACCCGTGCGGCTATGCACTGATCCTGCTTAGCGTGCAGTTTTGAACAGATCGTCAGGCGACCCCAAATACGCATTGCGCCGGGTCAGTGCCGAGTTACTGTAATATAGGGTAAAAGCATCGGCGCATGGCCCGATTATAGCATCCGTTTTCGCACGTCACTGCAGGCAGTCGCCAGCTCCACTCGTTTAGCGTCATTGGGCAGACATTCGCTGGAGAGACCGGCTCGTGAATTTCAATGAGCCTGAATAGGGCCCGAGGAACAGATCGCCGAGCGCGCGGCGCAGAAGATAAGTGATCCGCCGCTGCGTCAGATGGTGTGGTCGATCGTGGATCATGTGGCAGCGCTGGCACAGACTCTTGAGGTTACGCAGCCGGTTGTTGCGCGGGTTATGGTCGAGATGGGCCGCCGCCAGCACGACGCGGGTGCGTCGGATCTGGGCGGTTTCGACGAGATCGGGCCACGGAGCTGGGCGGCCGCGGCCATTACACCAGGTGTTCTGTGCGGGATCGAACCAGCGTCCGTCGGGCAGACGACGAATTGTCATGCGATGCGGCCGGCCACATCCCTGGCAAATACCGGCGGCGCGCTCGAACCGCACCCATTGGCTGATCTGCGGCCAATCGCTCGGATAAAACCCCCGCATTTCAGGCCTGATTGGCATCGGTACCCCCGTTTGCCCTGACGGCAGATAGAAAGTCCTGATCGAGGGTCGAGATCCGGGCGTAACCGTAAATCGACATACATGGTAAAATGTCTCGTTAGCTACTAGATCTTGTCCTGATAGCGTTCGCAAGCCGCCTTTCAATCCAATTGATACGGGTCTCGATGTCTCACCGAGTGCCGCATTGGGGTATACCCTAACGAGGTCTCCTGGAGCCTGCCCTGGGGCAAGCACCAGGCAGAGGAATTTTCCGCTACAGCTAATATTTCTTGACCGCCCCTATTTTCTGCTGTAGCATTTATTCTCATATGGCGATCACGTTCGATACCGAAAAGAACGCGAGGAACATTGCCGAGCGCGGACTGTCGTTCGGGCGGGTGGCCGAACTCGATTGGGACACCGCGTTGGTCGTGGAGGATACCCGCCGCGATTACGGCGAGACACGGTTGCTGGTGATGGCACTCCTCGACGGCCGCCTGCATGCGGCGGTGGTGACGCCTCGCGGCGAGGATTTGCGAGTCATCAGCTTCCGCAGGGCAAACGGACGAGAGGTAAGATTGTATGGCGAAAAAGGCGAATGACCGGGCCTCGCGCCCGGACGACGACAATCCCGAGTGGACGAAGGACGACTTCGCCAGGGCGCGGCCAGCGACGGAAGCGCTTCCTGAAATTATCGGGAAAAAGGCGACCGAGGAGCTGATGCGCCGCCGCCGTGGCAGGCCACCGAAAGGGAATAAGAAGGTCAACCAGACGCTGCGGCTCGACACCGACGTGCTGGAGGCGTTCAGGCAGGAGGGAAGCGGCTGGCAGGCGCGCATCAACGAGATCCTGCGGGAAAACATGCCTCGGCGCGAGAAGTGAGTAGCCCGCCGCTACGAGCAGCGAGCCTGAACATCGCACTGGTGTAGAAGCCGGCGCGCCCTCTGGGGCTCTGGGACGGCCAAACCGCATACAGCGCGCCATCACTCTTCCGGGATAGTGACGGAATTCGCGGCGGCCTCCGGCATGTATACGTCGCGGCTGCCGCCTTCGTGCGGAAGTAGGACAGTTGTTCTGCTCGAGGGGCATCTATGGGCTTTTCGGCGACGATGAAAATTTGCAGATTGAAGGGCGCCGGCGCGCTGTCCGTGACGGTGCAGTTCGTCAGGTTGTCTGAGCCCGTGATCGGTCAACTCGAGCTGGCCTTTGCAAGGCGCGTAACTAGACGATAGCGCTCGCCGGTCCCGGGATTTCGAGGAATGTCGAGCAGATGAACTTGTTCCAAGTGTGAACTACCTCACACTGCCCGACCGATTCCCTAACGATGCTGGCGAACGTGGGCGGATGGGCTGTCCACTGGGAAATGTCGGTTTACCAAGAGGCGATCCTGGTCGCGGAGGGAACATGATCCTTGCCCAACTCTCGGACCCTCATATCGTCGCGGCAGGTAAGCTGTTCGGTTGCCCGATGCAGGGCACCGCGCCGGATGCCGAGCGGGCCCGGCTCGAGTTCGACACTGCGCCATATCTGGCGCGCGCAGTCGCAAGTCTAAATGCGCTGGTGCCGAGGCCCGATGTCACCGTCGTGACCGGCGATCTCGTCGACCACGGCGAGCCTAACGAATACGAACAGCTGCGCCATCTGCTGGCACCCTTGTCGATGCCGGTCTTCGTGATTCCTGGCAATCATGACGCTCGAGAGCCGCTGCGCAAGGCTTTTTGGGACGCCCGTTACCTGCCGGCCGATGGCTACCTGCAATTCGTGATCGAAGATTACCCGTTACGGCTTGTCGCGCTCGACACGCTCATCCCCGGCAAGCATGGCGGGATGCTGTGCGCCGAGCGGCTCGGCTGGCTCGACGCGACGCTCGCCGCACAGCCCGATCGGCCGACCGTGATCCTGATGCATCACCCGCCGTTCGCGACGGGCATTACCTACATGGACAATTTCGGCCTCGACAATGCCGCAGGACTTGCCGAAATCGTCGCACACCATCCCCAAGTCGAACGCATCCTGTGCGGCCACCTGCACCGTGCAATCGACCGGCGCTTTGCCGGCACGGTCGCCGGCACTGCACCGAGCACGGCACACCAGATCCGGCTGAACCTCGTCGCCGATGCGCCGATCAGCTTCATTTTCGAGCCGCCAGGCTACCAGCTCCATCTGTGGCAGCAGGATAGCGGCCTAGTTACCCACACCGCCGTGCTCGACGAGTGGCCCGGCCCCGCCCCGTCGAGCCCTGGGTAGTATGCCCGGGCCGCGGGCAATGCCGGAGAAGGGCAGTCGCTCTCGATCGATCCTGGGCGTTCCCACTTCTATCTTTTATCAGCACGTTCCGCTGGGGAGAGGCGAAATCCGCAGTGCTTGGCTATCTGGTCATCCCCGATTTAGCGGTCGCACAAGTCAGTCTCGAAAATGATCCCGGCTCGTCGCATTAATTAAAGAATCTGCATCACCGGAATCGCCTCGCAAAAAGGAGGCAGACTGTGTGAAAACGCGAATTTCTCGGCGAGCGGGATTCCTTTTGGCGAATTGGCTCGCCAGAATTCGTGGCATGCACCATATTGAAGGCTGCGATCGTAACCAGGCCCAGCTTCTGCCGCCGCGGGTTGATGACTATGGGGTCGCGACAAGAACTGTGCGTAGCTGTACGACATTATAGAACATAGCAGAAACGAGGGGTGCTGCGGATCAGGCGGCGGCGATGAATTTCTCTTTGGCCGTGCGGAGCGGTCGGAAAGTGCCTTTGGGCTGGGGCTCGCGCCTCCAGTCGTAGATGCCGGTCAGGTTGATGTGCTCCCAGATCTGCGGCGAGATGTGGCGGATCAGGTCATCGGGCAGGTCGTGCCCTTCGTCCCGCAAGCTCTCGACGGCGCGCGAGAGATAGGCGGTGTTCCACAAGATGATGGCACTGACCACCAGGTTGAGGCCGGAGGCGCGGAAAGCCTGGCTCTCGAAGGAGCCGTCGCGGATTTCGCCACGCTCGTGGAAAAACACTGCCCGGGTCAGCTTGTTGCCGGCCTCGCCCTTGTTCAGCCCGGCCCGACAGCGATCGCGCAGTTCTGGGCTTGAATACCACTCGATCATGAACAGGGTCCGCTCGATCCGGCCGATCTCACGCAGCGCGCGCGACAGCATGTTCGTTTTCGGCAGGGCGGCGAGCTTCTTCAGCAAGGTCGAGGGCGCGACGAGCCGATCCTCGATCGAGACGCCGACGCGCAACGCCTCGTCCCAGCCCTCGCGGATTGCGGCGGCATCGATACGCTCGCCGATGTGATGCTTGAGGGTCGGGTAGGCATCTGCGCCCTCGAAGGCGTGCAGGCGCCAGTCCTTGAGGTCGCGCAGCCGCGGTGCGACGCGCTTTCCGCCCAATGTGAACAGGCTGAAGACATGATCGCTGGCGCCGCCGGTGTCGACGTAATGCTCGTCGATTTCGATTCGGCTCTCATGTCCGTAGAGCCCGTCGAGCACGTAGACGGCTTCCTCCTCGGTGGCGCCCATCGGGAGGATGTGGAAATGGCCGTGCTGGTCGGAAACCCAAGTGTAGAACTTGCTGCCGGGATCGCCGCTGTAATGAGCGTTGACCGTGCTGCGCTTGGCGCCCCGGCCGGCGGCTCGGAAGAACTGGCCGTCCGAGGAAGAGGTCGTGCCGTTGCCCCAGAGCTTGGCGTGAGGATGCGCCAGATGGGCATTGATGATCACGGCCAGGGCCGATTTATAGGTCTCGGGCCGGATGTGGAACAGCCGGGCCCAGATGATCTGTCGCTCGCTGACCCGGCCGAGGCGTCAGCCATTCGCTTGGCGCCGAGATTGGTGGCGTCGCCGAGAAGCGCCGCAAGCAGTGCCGGGGCGAGGCGGACCGTGTCGCCGGTGCGCAGATGAGTGAACCAACGGGCGAAGCCGGTCCAGGCGTCGATCTCGGCCAGGAGATCGGTGATGTCGATTTGCGGCAGCCGGTCGAGGATCAGCCATTTTGCCGCGTCGACCTTCGCCTTTGGCACTTTGCTACGGTGTTTCGCGATGGTCAGGACGCCGTCGACCAAGCGGATTCCGGCCAGCTTGCCGATCCGGGCCCGGTAGCTCAGTTGCTTGAGTTTGAAGTCCAACTCCTGCTGTTTCTCGGCTATCCAGGCATCGGCATCGCGCGGGACGCCGAGCCGCAGATCGCCCGCCTGCTTGCGGGCCTCGAAGGTCGAGTGCGGCATCAGCTGGGCGTCCAGAGGGCGGAAGGCCTGACCGCCCTCGACCCAGACGTCGCCCGAGCGCAGGCGCTCGCGCAGTACGGCGAGGGTGGCGATTTCCCAGAGACGCCGGTCCTGCTTGCCGCCAGCAGCGATCAGTTTCCGGAGCTTCTCCTTGAAATGGCCGACTGGCACTTTGGCCGGCAATGTCCGGCGACCGTCCCGATTGAGCTGTCGCAAGAGCTCGATTGCCGTCAGGAGCGGGTCACGGGCTCGGGTAGACCGGAAAGTGAAGGCCTCGAGCAGCGCGGGCGCATAGCGGCGGACCCGGGAATAGCGCTCAGCGGCACCGAGCAGCGGATCGGCCTCGGCGGTCGTGGCCAACGCCTCGACATCCGCCTGGGCCCGAACCAGGCGAGGCCAGCCGATCTCGCGATCGAGCACGTCGAACGCATCCTCGCCGGTCTCGTTGGCCTCGGTAAGCGCGCGCAGCGTGTCGCCGAACATGCGCAGCAGACGACCCGTTTCCTTGCGGGCGTCGAGATGGCGCCGATCCTGTCGGGCCTTGGACTTGGTGAACAAGAGGGCGATCAGCCGGCAGAACATGGTGATCGCGGCATCGGTCAGTTTGCCGGTCAGCTCGATCAGCTGCGCCGCGATCAGCGCGTGCCGGCGGCGAGCGTTGAAGTCTTCGGCCAGCCAACTCGGCGTCACCGCACCCTCGCGCACCAGCTGGGCCCATCGATCCGGATGGATGCGCCCGCGGCGCTGCGGATCAAGACCAATCGACCGTACAAAGCGCAGCCGATCGAGCAGAGCGAGCAGGTTCTTTTCGCTCGGCGCCTCGGGGAAGACCCGTAGCCAGGCGAAGCGGGTCTGCCGGATGGCGGGATCGACGGCGAGCAGCCCGTCGAATGTGGCCAATTCCTGGGACGAGAGGCCGTCGAGCAGCGCTGTTTCCATCCGCCGGCGCGCGACGACCCGTGCGGCACGGCCGATCCGGTCGAGCGTATCGGTCGCCGGAAGCGCCGACTTGCGTTTCCGGAAGGCGGCGATGATCGCTTCGGCGATCGGCGGTCCCCTGTCGGACGCGGTGGCGGCCGCAAGCGCCGCGCCCAGTGCCGCCCGCCGATCCTCACGAACAGGCGGGTGCAGGCCGAGACGCCGCTGCGCCTCAACCGCATGCTCGCGCCGGTTTGTGTCGCGCCGGCCATACTCGGCCAAGGCACCCGGGTCGATGCCGATCTGTTGGGCGAGGAAGGCAACCATCGGGGCCGGAGGTGTCTCACCAAAAAGGATCGCCCGACCGAGATGGCGTAAAAAGCAGAGCTGAATGGCCAAGCCGAGGCGGTTGTGCGGGGTCCGCTTAGCCTGGATCAAATCTATTTCGGCCCGACCGAGCGTGCAGTGCCGGATCAGGCTCTCCTCGTCTGTCGGCATGTCGACAAGGGCGGACCACTGGTCGGCTTTGAGCAGAGGACGGCGCGACAAGCTCAATCTCCGGACACCTGGTTGAGATGGATGGCCCATACCCGCTTCACTTGGCTTTCGCTGCACCCGGCCAGTTCGGCGGTACGCTTGATCGACTGACCGGCGCCGCGCAGCGCGATGATGCGCTGATGCGTGGCGGCATCGGGGATACGCCCCGCATATTTGCCGGCGGCCTTGGCCAGTTGCACACCCTGACGCTGTCGCTCGCGGCGTGTCTCATAGTCGTCACGCGCCATTTGCAAGGCCAGCTTGAGCAGCAACTCCTGCACCAACTCCAGCACGATCCTGGGCACGCCATCAGCCGCGGTCGCGAACTCGGACAGATCGACCAAGCCCGGAACCGCCAGCCTTGCCCCCTTGCTGCGAATCGAGCCCACCAATCTCTGAGCCTCGGCCAAGGGGAGCCGACTGATGCGATCAATCCTCTCCGCAACGACCACTTCACCGGGCTGCAAATCGGCGATCATTCTGAGGAGTTCGGGGCGGTCGGCGCGGGCACCCGATGCCTTCTCACGGTAGACACCGGCGATGTAGTAACCCGAAGACCGAGTACTCTGCTCGATCTCGGCCTGGCGAGCGAGGTCCTGTTCGTCAGTGCTGACGCGAAGATAGATGCGGGCGACTTTCATGGCGAAGAAGCCACGATGGGTATACCGAACTTGGCCAACCGTAGATGGGGTGGTCAAGAATGGCAAAGCCGATGTAAGTTGGCTATGCCGAATTTAGCCATCCATCTTGGCTATCATCGGCCTGCCGGCACATTGCCGCCTCTGCCCATCCCGGGATTTATCGCTGGCGGCTGCGATCGAACCCCACGGAAGTACGGGATCCCGCCGACAAGTTGCCCATTCGTTCTACTGCGTCGTACAGCTAGGGGGCTGAGTAGCAGCGGAACAGAAAACCTACACAAGCTCGCTGTCACGCCTCATCGACACCGGCCGTGCGCGGGTCGCGCAGCGGCCGGAGTTCACCTCGGGCGACAAAGTCGCCCTCTACGGCAGCCCCGAGGATCGGCCGGGTCGATGGCAAGCAGACCTTCAATGCCCGTTGAACCCGTCGGCAACCGAGAATCCTTCCGATCCGCCGAACCGCTTCGCTACGCGCGCGACCAGTTCGTCTGTCCTTGAGAGAAAAAGTTTGAGAAGGGAAGACGAGTGGGCCTTGGGGTAACCCAAGACCAGATCGATCGAAGGTGCCTCGCCGGCGAGCGGCCGGCTGGTGAGCGACGAGGTGAGGAAATTGCGGGCAAAGTCGGGCAACAGTGCCAGCCCGCGGGTTGAGGCGACGAGCGATATCGCCATGGAGAGATATTCAACCCGGTGGGCCGAGTGTAAATCGATGCCCGATCGCCGGAAGTAGTCTTCGATCAGCAAGCGCAAGACTGGCGCCTGGTCGGCCATACCGATGAACGTCTCCCCCACGAAATCCAGCGGCTGGATCGCGTCATGCGACGCCAGACGGTGGTCGCTTGGTAAAACGACAATCAGTGGTTCCGTAATCAGAACTTTGTAGACGAGATCCGGGTGGCCTTCCTCAGGTCTCATGAAAGCCGCGTCCAGCTTCCCAGTGGCAAGGCCCTCGGCGAGCTGTGGCGAGTGCTTGCTGGAAATCGTGACCTCAATCTTCGGCAGCTCGTCCCGCAGAATATGCATCACTGCGGGCAGCCATTCTGGCTCGCACCCGCTCAGAAATCCTAGCGCCAAAGTCCTTTGCTCCGGATAAGCGGCCCGGCGCGCCGCTTCGCCGGCCGCCTCGATCTGAGAGAGCGCCAGCCGCGCGTGGTCGAGAAACGCCCGACCTGCGGCCGTCAGTTCGATCCCACGCGGGCTGCGTATCAGGAGTTGGACGCCGACTTCCAATTCCAGGTCCCGGATCTGCCGGCTTAATGAGGGCTGTGCGGTATGCAGCCGCCGATCGGCTGCGAGCGTCAGACTTCCTTCCTCGGCGACGGCCACGAAATAACGCAGATGCCGCAGCTCCATACTCTGATGCCATGCCCGCCAAGTATGACCTCGATCTTACAAAGTCTTTCTCGCAGCCGCCATGAAAACCCAAATCTTCGGCACCGGCAGCGATCCTTGGAATGCCGGCGCCGGGCCGATGATGTGCGGTCTCCGCTCCAGCGGGGAGGCCCGGCGTATCATCTCCATAGAAGGGAATAGCCGATATGAGCACCCCTGTTGTCTTGATTACCGGCGCGTTGACTGGGATTGGGCGTGCAGCGGCCTTTGCTTTTGCGCGGGAAGGCAACCGCGTCGTCGTTTCGGGCCGTCATGAGGATGTCGGCCAGGGGTTGGCCGCCGAGCTGCGCGAGTTCGGCGGCAAAGCGGAGTTCATTCGAGCCGATGTGCGCCACGACGACGAGGTGCGGAGCCTGGTCGATCAGACCGTCGCCCGTTTCGGTCGGCTCGATGCTGCCGTCAACACTGCGGGCACCGAAGGCCACCCCGGCCCGGTCACCGAGCAGTCGGCCGACAGCTATGCCGCGACCTTCGACACCAATGTGCTCGGCACACTGCTCAGCATGAAGCACGAGTTGCGGGTTATGCAGGCCCAGGGCAGCGGCAGCATCATCAACATCTCGTCGACTTATGGCCATCTCGGTGCGCGAGGCGCCTCGGTCTATTCCGCCAGCAAGCACGCGGTAGAGGGGCTCACCAAGTCCGCGGCGCTGGAGGCAGCGGCAACGGGGGTGCGGATCAACGCAGTCGCACCGGGACCGACCGAAACTGCGATGCTCAACCGCTTCACGGGTACTGCTGAGCGCAAGGCCGGCCTCGTGGCGGGTGTACCGCTCCAACGTGCCGGCGAACCGGACGAGATCGCCAACGCGATCGTCTTCCTCGCGTCCGACAAGTCGTCCTTCACGACGGGTCAGGTGCTCTGGGTCGACGGCGGAAAGTCGGCGACGTGACCAGGCGTCCCGGTGTTGCCATCGATGCTCCGCCAGCAGGAGCACGAAAAGTGAGGAATCGGAAATGAGCAATCCAGTCGTATTGATCACCGGTGGCCTCACCGGCATCGGTCGCGCCGCCGCCGTCGCCTTCGCCAGGAAAGGCGCGAAGGTGGTTGTCGCCGGTCGTCGCGATGAGGCCGGCAAGGCGCTCGTCAAGGAGCTGCGCTCTTTCGGTTCGGAGGCCGAGTTCATCAACGCCGACGTCCGCAAGGAGGATGACGTCCGCGCTCTGGTCGACAAGACCGTCGCACGGTTTGGCCGTCTCGATGTCGGGGTGAACAATGCCGGCACCGAAGGCCAAGTTGGCCCGATCACCGATCAGACCGCGGAAAGCTATGCCGCGACGTTCGACACGAATGTTCTCGGTGTGATGCTGAGCATGAAGCACGAAGTGCGCGTCATGCAAAGGGCAGCGGCAGCATTATCAACATCTCCTCTACCTACGGGCACGAGGCCGCGGCGGGGGCCTCACTCTATGTCGGCAGTAAGCACGCGGTCGAAGGCATCACCAAGTCGGTGGCGCTTGAGGTCGCCAAGTCGGGAATCCGTGTGAATGCCGTCTCGCCGGGCCCGACCGACACCAGCATGCTGACCCGTTTCACCGGCACGGAGGAGAACAAGGCAGCCTTGGTGGCCCAGGTCCCGCTTGGTCGCCTTGGCCTTTCGGAGGAGCTTGCCAACGCGATCGTCTTCATCGCGTCGGACGAAGCTTCATTCATCACCGGCCATATCCTCAACGTCGACGGCGGTCACACCGCCAACTGATCCTGTCCGGGGGCCACTATTACGACCCGCACGCGATCAACGCGCAATACACATCAAGTGGAGCGAGGGAATCCAATGGCTAACGGCGCGACCATAATAGTTCATACCCACCAAACCGCGCCGACGCGGTTCGTCGAGGCCAATGGCATCCGCTTCGCCTATCGCCGCTTCGGCAGGGCCGGCGGCGTGCCGATCCTCTTCAACCAACACTACCTCGGCACTATGGATTACTGGGACCCGGCGGTGACAGATGGCCTCGCCCGCGACCGGGAGGTAATCCTGTTCAACAATGCCGGCGTCTCCAGTAGCTCTGGAGAGGTGCCGACCACGGTCCCGGAAATGGGCGCCAACGCGTTGGCATTCATTACGGCGTTGGGATTGCCGAAAGTCGATGTGCTCGGCTTTTCGATCGGCGGCTTTATTGCACAGGAAATCGCGCTTCAGGCCCCCGATCTCGTCAGGCGCCTCGTTTTGGTCGGCACCGGCCCGCGCAGCGGTGAAGGAATGGCGTCGCAGACGCCGGAGGCGCAGCGGATCTTCGGTGCCGCCTATGACCCGCCGGAGCATCTATGGCTTGCGGTTCATTTCGGTCCGTCCGAGAAGGCTCAGGCTGCAGGGCTGGAGTTCCTGAAGCGCAAGCATCTCCGCCAAGTGGACCGAGATCCCGAAGTTAGCGAGAGGGTCGGCCCGCGGCAGAGAGAGGCGATCGGTAAATGGGGCTCGCCGCAGGAGAACCCATTCGCATATCTGAAGTCGATCCGCCAGCCGACGCTGGTTGTGAACGGCGGCAATGATGTGATCATCTACTCCGTGAACTCATTCATTCTGCAGCAACACCTGCCGGATGCTCAGCTTATCCTCTATCCCGAGGCCAATCACGGCTCGCAATACCAGTATCCCGATCTCTTTGTCCGCCACGTGTCGCTGTTCCTATCGGAAGGTGACCGCGCCGCGTGGCGGGTACACGATCAGCGCACTCGAGAAAGGTAAAGCCATGGAACAGACACTCTCGACGACATCGAAGCCCATCAAATTTCCGGAGCCGGATCATCCGATCACGATCGAACGCAACCCGAACCGGGTCGTGATCTCGGTTGCCGGGCATGTGATCGTAGACACCCGAGACGCCTTGACGCTCCGAGAGTCGAGCTACCGGCCGGTCCAATACGTTCCCCGGAAGGATGTCGATATGACGCTGCTGGCCCGGTCGGACCGCTCCACCTACTGCCCCTATAAGGGAGACGCCAGCTACTTTAGTATCCCGGTGGGCGGCGAGCGCTCGATCGACGCAGTCTGGACCTACGAGACCCCTTACGCGGCGGTGGCGGGCATCAAGGGCCACCTCGCATTCTACCCTGATCGGGTCGATACGATCGAAATCCAGTTCTGAACGGTTCCTTTCGGGGAAAGGCCGCGCACCGGCAAATGGAGAGGGAGTAAAGGTCGATGGGTAGACTGGCGGATCGTATTCGCTGTGTCCTGGCTCACCCGCTCAACGACGATCACGCCATCGACCCGATGCGCGAACTCGCTGCCCTCCTGCGCGAGGTCGGCCTGGAACCCGGGTCCGGCGGCGGTGCAGTGGCTTTCGCCGGGCGCGATCCGATTATTTCGAGCCCGCTGCCATTCGCGACAATGGCGGCCGTTGCGCTTTTGGCGAAAGCTGTGTCCGTGGCGGCGCTGTGGCGAGTCCGCGGCGGCCAAGGTCAGGACCTCTCGATCAACCTCGGCAAGGCCCTACATCGGCTGTGTCCATTCTACGACAAAAAATGGGAGCTGGTGAACGGCTACGCCCCGGGTAATCCGGCAGACCCGAAGAATCCGTTCATGCCCACGAACATGTACCGGACGCGCGACAATCGACGAATCCTGTTCATGAACATTTACCCCGGCATCCGCAGCGCAGCGCTCGCGTTCCTTGGCTGCAACGACAGTGCGGCCGCAATCGGCAGCGTGATCCGCAAGTGGGATGCGTTCGATCTGGAGGAGCAAGCGAACCGCGCCGGCCTCCAGGCTACTGTCGTGCGCAGCGCACAGGAGTTCCTCGACACCGAGCAGTGCCGCTATCTCGCAGGTCTGCCGCTCATAGACATCGAAAAGATCGCGGACAGCGACCCGGAGCCCTTGGCCATCCGACCGGAGACGCCGCTCGGCGGCGTGCGCGCGCTTGGGTTCAGCCACGTCATCGCCGGACCGGGCCTGGGACGCGCGCTGGCCTATCACGGAGCGGACGTCCTGAACCTGTGGACGCCGAATGATTTCGAGATGGACTTTAACTACTACTCGGCCCATCTCGGAATGCGCTCGGCGATCATGGACTTTCGGCGTCCCGACGAGATGGCGCGGTTCCGGCGGCTGGTGGCCGGCGCGGATATCTTCTTCGCCAACCGGCGTCCGGGCCTACTGGAGAAGCTTGGAATAACCAGCAGCGAACTGACGCGGCTGCGTCCCGGCATCGTGCAGGTCGATTTCTCGATCTATGGGGCTGTCGGACCTTGGGCCAACCGAATTGGCTTCGACCATACGGCTGGCGGCGTTTCCGGGGTGCTCGCGCTCGAGGGCTCCGTCGAGGAACCGAAGCTCCCCGAGATCTTCGTCGTCAACGACTACATTTCGTCCTGGATCGGAATGGTTGGCGCCATCGCCGCGTTGCGGCGTAGGGCCACGGAGGGCGGGAGCTACCGCGTCCGCGTGTCCCTGGCGCGGGTGTCGTTGTGGCTGCTGCAAATGGGGATCTTCGACAAATCCTACGCCAGCGGTGTCGCAGGGCGTGCGGGCGATCACGCCTATCCTGACCCCGACCTGTTCGAGGCAGAAACGCCCTGCGGCCATTATCAGGGCGTTACCGACCAGGTCGTCATGTCAGGCACGCCCGGTTTCTTTGCCGTGCCCCTGGTTCCGCGCGGCTCTAGCGGGGCGGAGTGGCTGGGCCGCTGATTTCGTTGGTCAGATTAACAACCTGAGCAGCGTGAAAGGAACGCATCGTGGCTGGAAGGCTTTCAGGCAAGCGAGCGATCGTCACCGACCGACGGAATAAAACGGTGCGGACATCGTGGCGTTGAGCTCTTATCGATCCAATGCATCGCCTCTTGACACTCGCGAGGACGGTCCCACCTCCTCCGGCAACATAGGGGTAGATGCTCCTATTTTTCCAGATCTCGGAGGCACCATCACCACGACGGTGCCGTGGAGAAACCAGCGGGCGCCGTCTCGACGTCGCTTTTGACGAGGAAACCAAGCCATGCCGCTTGCAAAAGTCCATGTGCTCGAGGGTCAGTATGACAAGGCCCGTCTAGCGAAAATGTCGGAGGCGATTTAGAATGCACTAGTCGAGGTCCTCGGCGTCCCCGATGACGACTTCTTTCAGATCCATCACGTCCTGCCGCGCGATCACTATCTCCATACGCCGGCCTTTCTTGGACAGGAATACTCGGATGAGCTGGTTCTGCTCGAACTGACATTTTTCACCGGGCGACCGAAGGAGACGCGGTTGGCACTCCAGAAGTCTCTCAACGAGAAGATCGTGGCGGCGGTCAAGATATCGCCGGCAGATTTGGTGGTCCTGCTCTACGAGATCGCCGGTGAGAACGCCTCATTCGGCAGCGGCCTTGCGCAGCGAGCCCATATCGCGGCTCAGAACCGACCATGACCGACGCCCGCCAGATATTCCGTCCACAGTTGTGGTCACTCCTCATGGCGGGCTGGATCAGTGGAACCAGCTTTCCGAGGTGTGGGCGCACCTCGGAAAGCTGCCAACCCCAACACGATGCTCTGATCAAGGAGAACGTCCTATGTCCGAGACAAACAAGGACATCGCCGTCGCCTTCTACAAGGCTGTGATCGAAGGCTGGGTCGAAGATGCCTTCCGGCTTTACGGCGGCCCACCCACCACCTATCGCCAGCACAATCCGCTGATCGAAGACGGCATGGAAGGCTTGAGGAAGCTCGTTTCCTGGCTCAAGGATGCTCGCTGCGAGATCAAGCGCGTCTTTGCTGACGGCGACTACGTTATCCTTCACAGTCATTTTCACGGCTTGTCCGATAATCCCCGCGGAGAGGCGGTGGTGGACATCTTTCGCCTGGAAGGCGGCAAGGTCGTCGAGCACTGGGACGTGATCCAGCCGATCCCGGAGACCTCGGCTAACGCCAACACGATGTTCTAGGCTAAGCTGCGCAGAACCTCGACCAACGACCGTTTACTTGCGCCGCGTTGACGGGCGCAATTTCGGCAAGCCGATCGTGCGCGTCGCGGTTGGCGTCGCCTGACACATCTCCGCGCATCCCCCTTTCGAATGGGAGTGAACCATGACAAAGCGAATTTCCGACGCTGAATGGCGCGGCGACCTGAAGGACGGTGCCGGCACGCTCAGGCTTGGCAGCGAGGCCTTCGAGGGAAAGTATTCGTACAAGTCGCGTTTCAAGGACGGCCCCGGCACAAACCCGGAGGAACTTACCGCGGCGGCTCACGCGGCGTGTTTTCTCGATGGCCCTGGCGGCGGCGGCGGCGCTGTCGCAGAAGGGCCACGCACCGACGAGCATCCATGCGAAAGCGACCGTCGATTTCGGCCCGGTAGCGGGAGGTTTCGCGATCTCCCGCATAGAGCTCGAAACCGAAGGCCAAGTTCCCGGCATCGACGCCGCCACATTCGAGCAGGTTGCTCAGGCGGCCAAAGTGGAATGCCCTGTCTCGAAGGCTCTCGCCGCGGTGGAAATCAGTCTGGTGGCGAAGCTTTCGATAGCAGGCCGCTTGTGGTTGTCGATCCAGGCATTGGGCATTGACCTAAGCCAAATGGCCCCTATGTAGGTGCATATACTCTCAATATGCCCGGTCGCTGCAACACCGCGACCTGAAGGGCTGCAAGACGCCGATCAATACTGTCGGCATCGCTTCGATCCGGTCCATTGGTCCTTTCCAATCTGCGGAAAGATGGCTTCCAGTTCAAACCAATTCTCTCTTCATCGGAACGCCCGATCTGCGGTGCAGCGCAACGGATGACGTTCGGGCGGCAGAGGCGCGCAATGACCTTCGAGATAAAAGATCGAGGCAGGCAGTCGAGGCGTGAGTTTCCAGCGCCGCAGTCAACCCGATACGCGTCTCGGGCTCGGGCCGGCGACCGCCGGCCGTTGAGTGACACCGACAGCCCTTCTGTTCAACCGCGGGCGCCGACCCCCCAGAATGACGCCTCCAGAGGACTTCAAGTTGAGGCATTGGCGCCGAAGCGCGAAGATCAGCATGTCGATCACGCTGACGACGGGCGCGGTGACGAGCCCCGCCGGGGCATGCTGCGGCGGCACCCGTTGGCGTTCGTCGGCGGTCTGATCCTCCTGTTGCTAGCGCTGCCGGCGGGATATCTTTATTGGGACTACGCCTCGCACTTCCAATCGTCGGACGACGCCTTCATTGCCGCGCGTCAGTTCACGATCGCCCCCAAGGTGCCTGGCTACATCACGGCGGTCCCGGTCACCGACAACGAGCATGTCGTCACCGGCCAGGTCATCGCCCGTATCGACGAGCGCGACTACCGCAACGCGCTTGCCGAGGCCGAGGCGCAAGTGGCGGCGGCGCGAGCCAGCATCGAGACGATCGATGCGCAGATCGGCGTGCAGCACGCGCAGATCCGCGCCAACGTGGCACAGCTGCGCCAGGCGCGAGCGGCCCTCGTGTTTGCTCGCCAGCAGGCGACGCGCTACCGGGAGCTGGCGGCGACGGCTATCGCGGGCACCGTTCAGGACGCCCAGCGGTACACCTCGCAACTCTATGAGCAGGTGGCCGCGCGCCAGCAGGCGCGGGCGAATGTCAATCTCGCGCGGCAGCAAATCACGGCCCTGCAGGCACAGCGCGACAATGCGGTCGCGAGCCTCGCGCGCGCGCAGGCGCAACGCGATCAGGCGCAACTGAGCCTTTCCTACACGATTGTCACGGCGGACCAGCCGGGGCGCGTCGTCCAGCTCAGCGCGGCCGTCGGCGAATTCGCACAGCCCGGCACCAACCTGACGATGTTTGTGCCGGACGACATCTGGGTGTGGGCGAACTTCAAGGAAACGCAGCTCGACTACATGCGGCCGGGACAGAAGGTGACGCTGGAGATCGACGCCTATCCGGAACGCACGATCCACGGCCATGTCGCGAGCGTCCAGCCCGGCTCCGGCACCGCGTTCTCGCTGCTGCCGGCCGAGAACGCCACCGGCAACTACGTCAAGATCGTGCAGCGCGTGCCGGTCAAGATCGTCATGGACGATCCGCCGACCGATGTGGCGCTCGGACCCGGGATGTCGGTGGACCCGACGGTGCGGATCGATCCCACCCCGTCGCTCTATGAGCGGCTGGAGGCGTGGCTATGAACGCCGGCCCGACTCATACGAGCGCTCCCACCGCCACAGGCAGCGCGGGCGCCAATCCGTGGCTGATCGCTGTGCTGGTGGCGCTCGCGACCTTTATGGAGATCCTCGACACCACGATCGCCAATGTGGCGCTGCGCTACATTGCGGGCGGGCTCGGGGTCAGCGAGGACGAGGCGTCGTGGGTGGTGACGACCTATCTGGTCGCCAACGCGATCGTTCTGACGGCCAGCGCGTTTCTGGCAAAGACAATCGGCCGCAAGGCCTTCTTCCTGATCTGCCTCGCGCTGTTCACCGCGAGCTCGGTGCTGTGCGGCATTGCGTGGAATCTGCGGTCGCTGCTGCTGTTCCGCATCATGCAAGGCTTCAGCGGTGGGGGCATGGTGCCGGTCGCGTCGTCGATCCTGGTCGATGCGTTCCCGCCCGAGAAGCGCGGCCAGGCCTTTGCGCTCTTCGGGGTTGCTGTCGCGGTGGCTCCGGTGGTCGGGCCGACATTAGGCGGCTGGCTGTCCGACAACGTGTCGTGGCACTGGTGCTTTCTGATCAATGGTCCGGTCGGGGTGATGACGCTCGCGCTGATCACATTCGTCGTGCGCGACTCCGAGGCGGCGGTCGAGGAGCAGCGAAAGTGGCGCCAGCAAAAGGACGGGTTCGACGTTGTCGGCTTCGTGCTGGTCGCGACGTTTCTCGGCACGCTCGAAATCGTGCTCGACCGCGGGCTCGAGGACGACTGGTTCGGCTCGTCATTCATCACCACGGTTGCGATCCTCTGCGCGCTCGCCTTCGTGCTGATGATCCCCTGGGAGATGACTCGCCGCAATCCGACGATCGACATCCAGATGGTGGCGACGCGTCAGTTTGGCGCGTGTTTTCTGGTGATGCTGGCGACCGGCGCCCTCCTGCTCGCCACGACCCAGTTCCTTCCCGAGCTGGTGCAGGCCGATTTCGGTTACACCGCGACCTGGGCCGGCGTCATGGTCTCGCCGGGCGGCGGTGTCGCCATGGTGATGATGTTCGTCGCCGGCCGCCTGGTGGGCAAGATCCAGCCGAAATACCTGATCGCCGCCGGAGCCGTGGTCATCGCGCTGTCGATGTATGCGCTGACCAATACCTACGGCGATCTGGGCTTCTGGTTCATGGCGCGCTCCCGGATGCTGTTTGCGGCCGGGATCCCATTGATGTTTATTCCGATCACCGCGGCGTCTTACGACGGCATCCCGCCCGACAAGACCGGCCAGGCTTCGGCCTTGATCAACGCGGCACGCAATATCGGCGGCTCGATCGGCATCTCTTTGATCAACAACGTGCTGTGGCGCCGCGAGCAGTTCCACCAGAACATGCTCGTCGACCAGGCACTGCCGTCGAGCGTCCAGTATCAAGACACGCTGCATCAGATGACGAACTATTTCGTCGGGCAGGGCAGTCCGCTGATCGAGGCGCAGCAGCAGGTCATTGCCTGGGTCGGGCAGCAGGTGCAGCTGCAGGCGTCGTTCCTCGCCTATATGGACGCCTTCTGGGTGCTGATGCTGTTGGCACTAGCAGCCGTCCCACTCGCGCTGAGCCTGCGCAAGGTCAGGCTGGGCGGCCGAGCCCCCAGAGGCCATTGAAATTTGATGGCGGGCAGTGCTGAGCCGGAGCGTGGAAGCGGTATCTGCCGCTCGTCAGTATCGAACAAGCCTTCAAGAACCTCAAACACGATCTCGCCCGTCGGCCGGTTCAGCATCACCGCGGACTGGGCCCTCGCCGTCGGAACCGGCGGTGCCGAGGTCGGTCGCGGCTGCGGCGAAAAGCAGCGCGCGCATGTCGGCGGTGCGTTCGGCCCCAAAGGCCCGCTCGAATTCTCTCTGAGCCTCGGCCCATCGCTTAACCGCCGCCGGCAATCGAGCCGCACCGGCCTCGGTCAGCCGCAGGACTTTGCTTCGGCGGTCGTGTCTGTCCTTCTCGACAGCGATCAGACCGTCCCGCTCGAGCGGCAGGATGTTGCGTCCGAGGGTTGTCCGGTCCATGACCATATCCGCGGCGAGCGCGTTGATCGTCATCGGCCCCAACCGCCTCAGCCTTCCCAGTATCGAAAACTGTGTCGTGCGCAGCCCGCACGCCGCCAGAAACTGATCATAAAACTGCGTGATGTGCCGGGCGGCCTGGCGCACTGCCAGACAGTTGCATTCCTCGGGCCTAAGGAAGGGGTCCGTAGCCATCATCGATTCTCGTATCTTGACATCCGTGCACATGCGCTTATTTAGGCGCATATACTCTGAAATTCAACGGCTTTGGTGCCGGTCGTAGTCCATGTCCGCTCGCTTCGGGCGACCGAGCGCTGCAGCGGCTTATCAGGAGGTGGTCGTGACCGATATTCCCTACCGCATCGCCCTGATCGTCGGGGTGGGATCGGGCATCAGCGCATCGGTTGCCCGCGGTTTGGCGTCGGCTGGCCTCAAGGTCGGCTTGGCGGCGCGCAACGTGGAGAAGCTGGTGCCGCTCGCCACTGAGACCGGCGCTCAAACGTTCGCCGTCGATGCGTCGGATCCGGCCGGCGTCGAGCGTCTCTTTGCCGATGCCGACAGCCGGCTCGGCGAACCCGATGTCGTGCTTTACAACGCCAGCGCCCGAGCGCATGGCCCGATTGCCGAGCTCGATCCCGAAGCGGTGCGCAAGGCGATTGAAATCTCGGCGTTTGGCGGCTTCCTCACCGTCCAGCAGGCAGCGCAGCGGATGATCCCGCACGATCGCGGTGCCATCCTGCTGACTGGCGCCAGCGCCAGCGTCAAGGGCTACCCGCATTCGGCGGCCTTCGCGATGGGCAAATTCGCGCTGCGCGGTCTCGCACAGAGCACGGCGCGCGAGCTGGGACCAAAGGGCATCCACGTCGCCCATTTCGTCATCGACGGCGGGGTGCGCAGCGCGCGGCGACCGGATCCAGCGGACCGGCCGGACAGCATGCTCGATCCCGAGGCGATCGCCCAGACGTATCTCGAAGTCCTGCGTCAGCCGTGCAGTGCCTGGTCGCTGGAGGTCGAACTGCGGCCCTGGGTCGAGGCTTTCTAACAACGCCGGCGGCCGTGACTGCGGCAGCAATGTCGCGCAACGCTTACGTCGGCCAGTCGCTCCGCCGAGGCGAGGATATAAATTCCTTACTGGCATTGGGCGGCTATGTCGACGACAGCGGCTCGCGTCCGGCGCGCTGGGCGGCGTCTCAGTCCCGGCTGCGGTCGCCGTACAGTCCCGCGCGGTAGTGTAAGCGCAAGCGTGGAAAGACCCTACTTCGCACCCGAACCGAAAGGAACGAACCATGTCTCTCTCTGCTGACCTGATCGATCGTCTACCGCATGTCGAGGGCATCCTCAACTACCTGGCGTCGACGCCCGAGAAGCCGATGAGCTTGACCTACGACCCGGCGCCGGGCGTGCCGCGCTCGACCGGCATCCCCGAGCCGCATCGCATGACGATTTACGACGCCCGTCCTGTAGCAGCGCAGCTGTCGCTCGACAGCGACGGCCTGGCCCTCGTCGAGCACAAAAGCGCGGTGCGGGACTTTTATGACGAGGACGAACTGCGCCGCGTCTACTATCCCGAAGCCGAGCGTCTCGTCGCCGAAGTGACCGGTGCCAGCCGGGTTGTGGTCTTCGACCACACGATCCGTCGCCGCGTCTGGGGTGGCGTCGGTCGGGCAATCGGAACGCCGCGCCAGCCGGTCACCAGCGTCCACAATGATTACACGGTCAAATCCGGCCCGCAGCGCGTCCGCGACCTGATGGGCGAGGAGGCCGAAGAGCTGCTCCGCCATCGCTTCGAATTCGTCAATGTGTGGCGCCCGATCCGCGGGCCGTTGCGCGACGCGCCACTCGCGGTCTGCGACGCAACGACCGTCCCCTTCACGGACTTCGTCCCCGCCGACCTCGTCTATCGTGATCGCACCGGCGAGACCTATCGCGTCAAATACAACCCCGCTCATCGCTGGTTCTATGTACCGGAAATGCGGGCGGACGAGGCGATCCTGATAAAATGTTATGATTTAGCCCCGGACAAGGCACGGTTCACCGCCCACTCGGCCTTTGAAGACCCGACCGCTCCAGCGGACGTGCTGCCGCGCGAAAGCATCGAACTGCGCACGTTGGTCTTTCACGCGGCCTGATCGCCGCTCACAGCCGTCACCCTGGAACGAAGCGACGATCGCTTCTCGGGACATTTTTTAGCGATCCGCCGAAAGAGACGCGCGTCGTTGTCTTGTTTGGTGAGGGAAAGCATTTTTCCGCTGGCGCCGACCTCTGTTCCTTCGCTGATACAAGCGAAGCTGAATACGGGGGCTGAGTAGCAGCGGAACATCACGCCTCATCGACACCGGCCGTGCGCGGGTCGCGCAGCGGCCGGAGTTCACCTCGGACGACAAAGTCCGGCAACGTGAAGGCGTATCGGCCGAGCATGTTGATGTGCTTGAGCCCAAGGGGTGAAAGTCGTGCGACGTCCTGGGGTCGGACCTCGTAACCCTCCGACATGAGCTGGTTCAGCGACGCGTCCATGTAGATCGTGTTCCAGAGCACGACCAGATTGACCGTCAACCCGAGCGCGCCGAGTTGGTCCTCCTGACCTTCTCGATAACGCTGGCGCAGCTCGCCCCGCCGGCCATGAAAGATGACGCGGGCGAGCTGGTGACGGCCTTCGCCACGGTTAAGCTGGATGAGGATGCGGCGACGATAGGCCTCGTCGTCAATGAAGCGCAGAAGATAGAGCGTCTTCACCAGGCGACCGAGTTCCTGGAGCGCGCGTGCCAGCCGGGTCGGGCGGTCATTCGTCTGAAGTGTCCGGGTGAGGCCGGCGGCACGCACGACCCCAAGCTTCAGCGAGCCGGCGAGGCGAAGCAGATCATCCCAGTGTTCGGCGATTGTCCGGAACATCCTCGGCCTGGCGCAGAGCGGCAATGGCGCGCTCAAGGTATCGCGTATTCCACAGGATGAGTGCGGTGACGAGAAGGTTCAGCCCGGAAGCGCGGTGTTGCTGGTTCTCGTAGGTGCGGTCGCGGATCTCGCCCAGGCGATGGATGAAGACGGCCCGCGCGAGGCTGTTGCGCGATTTGCCTTTGTTGAGCTCCTGGCCGGTCTGACGCCGCAGTTCTCGATCTTCCAGCCAGTCGAGGGTGAACAGCGTGCGTTCGAGCCGCCCCAGCTCGCGCAGCGCCGCGGCGAGGCCGTTCTGCCGCTGGTAGGAGGCGAGCTGGCGCAGGATCAGAGAGGCGGTCACGGTGCCCGTACGGATCGAGGCGGCGACCCGCAGGATCTCCGACCAATGGGCGCGAATTAGGGCGACGTTGATGCGCCCGGCGATTAGCGGTTCGAGCGACGGATAGGTCGACGCCTTGCCGAAGCTATAGAGACGCCGGCTCTTCAAATCGGGGATTCGCGGCGCAAACTGGAACCCGAGCAAGGAGCAGAGGGCGAAGACATGGTCGGAATCGCCGCCGCCATCGGTATGGTGGCGGCGGGCCACGACCTCGCTCTGATGGTAGAGCAGCCCGTCAAGGACATGCGCGGCTTCGCTGGCGGTCGCCGCAATCACCTTGGTGTGGAACGGTGCGTAGCGGTCGGAGAGGTGCGTGTAGAACTTGACCCCGGGTTCATCGCCGTAATGAGCATTGATGCTGCTCGCATCGCGGCCGAAACCGCCGGCCCGGAAAAATTGGCCGTCCGATGAGGACGCAAAACCGCTGCCAAACATCGCTGCGAGCGGCTCGCGCTGCTGCTCGTCGACCAGACGTCGGAGCGCCAGGGCATAGGTCTCGTCGCGGATGTGCCAGTCCGCCGTCCAGGCCAGCTGTCTGAGGCTGGCGATGCTGCACGCCTCGGCCATGCGCGTCAGGCCGAGATTGAGCCCGTCGGCGAGGAGGCTCGCCATGAGGACTTGCGAATCGGCGGCGGTTTCGCCGGTCCGCAGATGGGTGAAGCAGTCGGTGAACAGTGTCCATCGCGCCACCTCAGAGAGGAGATCGGTGATCCGGATGCGCGGCAGCATCGCGTAGAGGCGCGCGGCGAGGGCCTCGGCCTTGGGCGGCGTCGATTTCTCGATCGGCGTGATCTTCAGCACGCCCTTCTCGATCATGACATCGGGCAGCAAGCCGCCCTTTGCCTTGACGTCGATTGCCGCCAGCCGTTCGTTGAGGCGAGCGCGGCGAGCGGAGATGAAGCGGTCGAAGTCGGCGTCAACCGCAATCGGCAAAGTGCCGCCTTGTTCCAGCTCTTTCAGGGTCTCACGGGAGATCAGGCGTTCCTCGAAGGCGCGATATCGCCGGCTGCCCACCACCCAGACGTCACCGGCGCGCAGGCGGTCGCGCAATTCCGACAGCACACAGAGCTCATAGTAGCGCCGATCAATGCCCCCGGCGCGAAGCACGTGGCGCGCCCAACGCTCCCGGATAAAGCTGATCGGCGCGGATTTCGGCAGGCTGGGCACGGCCCTCCGGTTCATATCGCGCAGCGTGTCGATCGCGCGCATCAGCGCCGCCGCGGCCGGCACACTCTGGAAGACGAATGCATCGAGGAAAGCAGGAGCCCAACGGCGGATGCCGGCATAATGCTCGCCGAGCATCTGGTAGGCATCAAACTCTTCCGACCGCGCCAGCGTCATCGCCTCCGCGACGGTCGCGAGGAAGCGGTCCCAAGGGATTACCGCGGTGATCGCGTCAAAGGCGTCCTGCTTGTTGTCGCGCGCCGCGATCAGAGCGGCACCGACACGGGCGTAGAGACGGACCTTCTCGTTGATGGCGCGGCCGTCGGCCTGGAAGGCGCGGGCATTGCCGCTCGTTGGCTTTGCGGAACATTGCCCCGATCAGCCGGTCGAACAGATCGACGGCTTGGTACGTCAGGCTGGCGGCGAGATCGAGGGCGACGGCGACCAACGTGGCATGCCGGCGCTGGCGCTCGTAGCCTACGACATGCTGCACCGTGGTGCGGCCCGCTTCGCGGGCGAGCTGGGCAAGGCGTGGCTGATGCACTCGATGCCCGCGCGCCGGATCAAGGCCAGCAGCGCGGACATGGTCCAGTCGCTCGATCAGACCGAGCATCGCGACCGGCTTCGCCGCTTCCGGCATCTGGCGTAGCCAGGCGAGCCAGCTCTGGTTGGTTTCCGCCCGGCGCTGCGTCAGCGCATCCAGCCGACGACGTTGGTCGGCGGAGAGCCCATCGGTCAGCTGGCGTTGGACCTCGCCACGCGCCTGATAGCGGGCTTGGACGCAGAGCCGCTCGAGCGCGCCGGGCGATGGGACGACGATCCGGCGCCGCCGGCACTCCTCCACCACCAGCCCGGCAAGATGCGCAAGCCGGTCGTTCTCGATCGCGTGCGGCAGCAGCCAGCCGGCCAGATCGGCGGCAGGACGCGTCCCAAAGGGCCGAAACCCGAGACGGTCCTGCAGTTCGGCCGCATGGCGCCGTCGGTTCCGCTCCGCGGCGAGATAGTCCTCGATCGCCTCCGGCAAAGCGTCAATCTGCTCTGCGATGAACGAGAGAAGCGGCTGCGGCGGCCGCTCGCCCGCCTTCAGCGGACGGCCCGGATAGCGCAGATAACAAAGCATGAGGGCGTAGCCGAGGCGATTACAATCGCCACGACAGCGGCGGATCGCTGCGAGGTCCGCAGCCGATAATGTGTAGTGGCGTCCCAGCTCACGTTGATCCGTGGGCGGATCGAGCAGCGCGGTGATCTGAGCTTCGCTCAATTGCTGTCGTCGCACTCATGCCTCCCCCGATCCTGAGGCCGGCAGACCAGCCGATCCAGGCCAGGAAGTCGATCAGGGTGCTGCGATCGGACCGAAGGTGCGGCAGACCGCCGCCTTGATGGCGCCGCTGTCTCTGAAGCCGCCGCGATCGGCCACGGAAAACTCTGACGGATTCCGCCCGCTCAGGGCCGCGCCCGATGCCGCTCGTAAGGCGGCCTGAGTTCCTGGTTTGTCCGCGTATGTGTCAAATCTGAGCGTTTCGTTACTTCTGGCCTGATCGCGTTGCATCAGCTTCGCAAGGAGTTTCGAAGGCCGTTTGGCCCGATAGGTGACAATGGCTCTGATCCCGCGGGCGGCCAAAATAGCTTCGCAGCGCTGGTAGCAAAGGCGGGCTGCCGCTTGGTAGTAGTCAAATTCTCTAGCATAAGCGGCAACAAAATCGCCGACGACATCTTTGGACAATGGCCTTCCCCTTCTAATTCGCTTTTTTGTTCTGCCTAACATCTGCAGCTGGTAAGTACCAGTGTTTTCCCGGAATTTGCGGCGTCAATGATAATGATCGGCATGACGGTCATGCCGACGCTGACGATGATGATGCGCATGCTGGGATCGCCGAGGGTCAACATCCTCTTGGCTGCAGATCAGGCCGGGCAGGGTAGGGGTTCTTGACGGGCAGACGACCGAGCGGATACGCCGAACATGGACAACCGTCTGCCGCCCCGTTACGCTTTCCGGCTGGAGGACCTGCGCGTCTGGCATGTGGTCCGGGTGAGCTGCGGGATATGCCGGCATAAAGCTGAAATCACCCCGGCAGCGCTGACGCGGAACCGGCCGGGTTACACGCGCCTGGTCGACCTCGAGGGGCGGCTGCACTGCCGACAATGCGGGGCGAGGGGCCGGGCGTCGCTCGAAGTGGAACTGCGGCCGCGGGATTGAGACCGGGGTGCGGGCGGGAAAACCCTTGGTTCCCCGATTGTGTCAGGCGGCATACGCTCCAGCGTAAACGCCGGTGATTTACGCTCCAGCGGATAAAACCGTAATTTACGGTCAATCGTATATTGACAAACTTACGCCAAAGCGTATACCATGGGGATAATGGAGTTGCCCCGATGACCGATCAGATTGCCAGGAACCCGAAGCAGGCCGGAGAGGCGTTGCGCCGCCGCCGGCGGGCTCTTGGCATGACGCAGAAGGATATAGCCGGGAAGACCAGCCTGCGGCCAGCGACGATCTCGGGGGTTGAGGCCGGGGAGTTGGGCACGCAGCTCCGCACGCTCTTTGACATCCTGACCGCCCTCGACATGGAACTGGTGGTCCGTCCGCGGACGAAGGAATTGACCGGCAAAATCGAGGACTTGTTCTGATGGCGCGGCCCCGGACACGGATCCCTCTCAACGTGTTTTTGAACGGCCGCCTGGTCGGCCGCCTGAGGCGTCAGGCGAGCGGCGCCATTGATTTTCAGTATGATGATGACTGGCTCGGCTGGGAACAGGCCTTCCCGGTGTCGTTGTCGCTGCCCCTGCGCGAGGACCGGTTTATTGGCGATCCGGTCATTGCCGTCTTCGACAATTTGCTGCCGGACAACGACCAGATCCGCCGCCGTCTGGCGGAGCGGGTGAGGGCAGGGGGCTACGATGCCTATAGCCTGCTTGCCGCCGTTGGCCGCGACTGCGTGGGCGCCCTTCAATTCCTGCCGGACGGCATGGATCCCGGAGCGGCGGGCGGCATAGCGGGGCGCCCGCTCGGCGATGAGGAAATCGCCGCTATCCTTGGCGATCTCAAGCGCACGCCATTGGGCGTCGATGAGAGCGGGGAGTTTCGCATCTCCCTCGCCGGCGCCCAGGACAAGACGGCGCTGCTGCATTGCCAGGACCAGTGGCAGAAGCCTCTTGGCGTCACGGCGACGACGCACATCCTGAAGCCGGAAATCGGCAGGCTGGCGAACGGGATCGACCTCTCGCAGAGCATCGAGAACGAACATCTCTGCATGCGCCTGACCGCTTCATTCGGGTTGCCGACCGCGCGCACGGAGATACGCGAATTCAGCGGCAGGCGGACCCTTGTGGTCGAACGGTTTGACCGCCTCCACACGCGCGACGGCCGCCTGCTGCGATTGCCACAGGAAGATTGCTGCCAGGCGCTCTCGGTGCCTCCGCCCCGCAAATACGAGCCCGACGGCGGCCCCGGCATGCGCCAGATCCTCGACCTGCTCAAAGCGAGCGACGAGCCGGAGGCGGACCAGCGCCTGTTTTTCAAAGCCCAGATCGTGTTCTGGCTGCTGGGCGCCACGGACGGGCACGCGAAGAATTTCAGTATTTTCCTGCTGCCCGGCGGCCGGTTCCGCCTGACGCCGCTCTACGATGTCATGTCGGCGCAGCCCAATGTGGATGCTGGGGAGATCCGCCATAACCGCATGAAGCTGGCGATGGCGGTCGGCGACAGCCGCCACTACGTCATCGACCAAATCGTGCCGCGACATTTCCTGCAGACGGCGGCCCGTGCTGGCGTGCCGACCTCACTCGTTCAGGGCATCCTGGATGAGATGGAAAACGATACGGATCGCGCGATCGACGCTGCAGTGAATGGCCTGCCCCCCGGATTTCCGGAACGGATCGTTTCATCGGTTATTGAAGGCATGCGCCGGCGTCTGCGCCTGTTCGCCCATGCTACAACGATGGCCGGGAACAGCCATGATTAAAACTGAAGTAGACCACATGTCCGCCTGAGTACGGGGCGACCCGTCTCACAGTATGCAGGTAACGAGGGTTGCGCCGGGTTGGCCGGTGCCGAGCCTCATGCATAGGAGACGGGTCATGGCGGATCGTATCACGTATGTTGGGCTTGATGTTCACAAGGAAAGCATTGTCGTGGCGGTGGCCGAGAGCGGTCTGCGCGGTGAGGTCCGGGAGTTCGGCCGGATCGCGAATACAGCGACTGCACTGGATCGTCTGCTGCGCAAACTCGGCGGCGACGGCATGAAGCTGCGGTTCTGTTACGAGGCGGGGCCGTGCGGTTACGGCATTCACCGTCGCTTGACGGCCTGCGGGCACGAATGTGTCGTGGTCGCCCCGTCGCTGATCCCGAAACGCGCCGGCGACCGGGTCAAGACCGATCGGCGGGATGCCGCCAGCTTGGCCAAGTTGCACCGGGCCGGCGAGCTGACAGCGGTGTGGGTTCCCGATGTCGGACACGAGGCAATGCGCGATCTGGTACGGGCACGGCTCGACGCGGTGCACAGCCTGCGCCGGGCGCGCCAGCAGCTCTGCGGGTTTTTGCTGCGCCAAGGGTGCCATTATGGGCGGCCGGCCTGGACCAAGCTGCATCGCCGCTGGCTCGCCAGCCTCAAGTTCGACCAGCCGGTCCATCACCTCGTGCTGGAAGATTACATCGCCGCCGTCGAGGCCGCCGCGGCGCGGCGCGATCGGCTGACGGCGCAGATTGCGGCGATGCTGCCGGACTGGACATTGGCCCCGGTGGTAGCGGCGTTGCAGACGATGCGTGGGATGGCGCTGGTCAATGCCGCGACCTTGATCGCCGAACTGGGTGATCTCTCGCGCTTCGCCAATCCGCGCCAGCTGATGGCCTATCTCGGGTTGGTCCCGTCCGAACATTCGAGCGGCGCCAGCGTCAGACGTGGGGGCATCACCAAGGCCGGCAACGGAGCCGCCCGCCGGCTGCTGATCGAGGCGGCGTGGTGCTATCGCTTCCCGGCTCGGCTCAGCCGCGAGTTGCTGCTGCGCCAGGAGAATCAGCCCAAGCCGATCCGTGACATCGCCTGGAAGGGGCAAGTGCGGTTGTGCGCGCGCTATCGCCGGCTCGCCCGCACCGGCAAGCCCGCCAACATCGTCACCACCGCGATCGCCCGCGAACTGTCGGGCTTCGTCTGGGCCGTCGCTCGCCAGGTGATGGCGGCAGCAGGCTGAGCGGAAACGCCGGATGATTGCATCTACACCAGGAGGCGCCAGCGAACCATCCGACATGCTCTTTCCGGGCACGGCTGGGGGCATGGTCGCGGTCAGGAGAACCCTCGCATCCACTATCTGCCGGATCACCGATCCGACGCAGGTTCCTAGACCGAGGCAGCTCCGCGACGCAGCAACGGTCATGCGGTTCCGACCCGCGCATCAGAGTATGATCAACCGTCGTTTCGACGACCGTGCCTCCTGCCTTGCCCGGCAGAGCCTGGAACAAGCGCCTGAAAAAGAGCCACGAATTCACGCGCCTGCATCTAGTAATCGCGGACATGAGAGTGGATAAGACAGCATGAGTGACCAAGAACAGAAACCGATCGTGCCTCCTGTGGCGGACAAAAAACGGGAGATCGCGCGGGGGGCTGCGGAGGCAACGGTTGAGCTGATCCCTGGTGTAGGAAGCTTCGTCACGAAGATTCTGCAGGTCGTGGTTCCTCCGAAAGTCGAGACGGATCGCGAGGCATGGCAAGCGGTCATTTCGGAGCGGACCAATCAGAATACTGGTCGCTTGGACGAGCACGATTGCCTGATCAACCCAACACGACACTGACAGGTACGGCCGCGCAGCTCGCAGTAGGCTTGGCTAAAGCCTGCCCGGATGGGCTAGGCCATCAAGAATTTGACCTCGATGCCCTCTGCAGGCTGCTTCCCGAGATGGACCGGCAGGACATTGAAGACGTGACCGCGGATCTTGAGGTTCTGGGACTGGTCGAGCGCGAACGGTTCGCCGGGTTAGCCTGACGGTGCGGATTAAACAATCAAAATGAATGTATGCCTAACTAGTGGTCTGACGCGATCACTTGATACCCACGGTTGACCTTTTCGATGATGCGGTCGGGATCGGCAGTCCAGACGAACGGTTTGGGTTTGCGGTTGTGCTCGCCGAGATAGCAGTTGATCGCGGCCTGCAGGTTGACCAGCGAACGAAAGACGCCGCGTTGCAGTCGTCGGCGGGTCAGGGTCGCGAAAAAGCTTCGACGGCATTGGCCCAAGAGCACGAGGTCGGCGTGAAATGAAACGTCCACCGTGGATGGCGGGCGAGCCAGGCGCGCACTTTGGGATGCTTGTGGACGGCGTAATTGTCGAGGATCGCGTGGATCAGTTTGCCGGCTGGCACCGCGGTCTCGATCCGGTTCAGAAAACGGATGAATTCCTGGTGGCGGTGGCGCGCCATACATTGGCCGATGACACTGCCGTCGAGGACATTGAGTGCCGCGAACAAGTGGTCGTGCCATTACGGATGTAGTCGTGCGTCATTGTGCCGGCGCGCCCACGCTTCATCGGCAGGCCGGGCTGAGTGCGGTCGAGTGCCTGGATTTGCGATTTCTCGTCGACTGACAGCACCAGGCTATGCGCCGGAGGGTCGAGATAGAGTCCGACCACGTCGCGCAGCTTGGCGGCAAAAGCCGGATCTTGCGACAGCTTGAAGCGGCGTACCCGGTGCGGCTGCAGCCCGTGCGCCGCCCAGATGCGCTGCACCGAGCGCAACGAGATGCCGCTCGCCGCGGCCATCGCCCGGCCGGTCCAGTGGGTTGCCTCACCCGGCGGCTCAGCGAGGGTCAGTTCGACGACCCGGTTGATCAGGGCTGAGGGCAATGGCGGCAGACCGGGCTTTCTGGTTTTGTCGCGCAACAAGCCGACTACACCCTCGCGCATGAACCGTTCTTGCCAGCGCCACACACACGGCTTTGAGACCCCGGCGCGGCGCATAATCTCGGCCGTGCCGCAACCCTCCGCTGTCGCCAGAATGATCTGCGCCCGCCACACATGTTTTTGCGGGCTATTGCGATCCGCTACGACCGCGGCCAGTCGCTCACGGTCGGCCGCACTCACTTCGATACTGATCCCCTCGCGCATTCAGCATCATTGCACAGATCCAGCCGCAATGGAATCCTGTGACTGCGTCGTACCACTAGCTCTAGCGTTATACCTAAACTAATCTATGTTATAGTTCGATCCTTAAGTATTTGTCGTGCCTAGGACACCGCACGGTTTACGAAACTTGCAATTGCGCGAGTAAGACGAGACAATTTAAGTTGGCTGCCGCAGCACCCTTTGCGAACGGACCTGGTTAGCAGCATGGGCGGCAGAGGCCCACTCGTAACGAAGCTCTCGCATTTCGTGGCGCTCTCGGACGAAGACGTCCGCGTGCTTGATGCGCTGTGCGTCAAAGAGGAACGCGTCGAGGCGGATATCGACATCGCGGTCCAGGGTGACGTGCCCCGCTCGGCGTTCGTGCTCACACACGGGATGGCATTCCGCTACCGGCTGATGCCCGAGGGCAAACGGCAGATTTTGACCTTTATGATCCCCGGCGATATTTTCGGCCTGCACGCCTTTCTGCTCAGAGCCATGGACCATTCTATCGCCACGCTTGAGCCGACGCGGATCGCCCCGATCTCCCGCGCTACGGTGTTCGACCTATTCGAACATCACCCGCGAATTGGCGCCGCGCTGTGGTGGACCGCGCTGCAGCAGGAGGCGATCAACCGCGAGCGGATCGTCGCGCTCGGGCGGCGAAGCGCAGGCGGGCGCGTCGCCTATCTGCTGTGCGAGCTGGTATGGCGACAGACGGCGGTTGGGCTGGCCGAGGATCACGCGATCCGGTTGCCGCTGACGCAGGTCGAACTCGCCGACACGCTCGGCCTGACCTCCGTGCACCTCAACCGTATCCTGCAAGGGTTCCGGCAGGACAATCTCATCGCGCTGGTGCGCCATCGGCTCACCCTGCTCGATGTCGAGAGGCTGCAGAAGATCGCCGGATTTAATCAGGACTATCTCCACCTCGGCGGCGCGACCACGGAAGTCCGCAGCTATATTGACACACTCGAACGCAACCGCACGGAAGTCTGCTAGCCGGCTGCACGAGCATCACCGAGAACGCACTGAAGAAGTAATGCCAGAGGTTTTCAATCACGGCTGACACATTCTGATTTTTACACGTTCCCGTACCGAGCAGCGAACCCGAGGTGTCGCGAGCTGACCCTTTCGAACGAAGTCGACCAATACACGGGATACAGAGGATGCATGGAAGCGAAATCTTACGCAGGCGTTATGCTTCCACAGATGATTAAGTCCTGGGCACGATGCTCCGACTTGATCACGGACGCAATTTCGCGCATCTCCGAAGCGGCGCTCGCGCCGGAACGCTGGCCAGCGGCGCTGCAATTGATAACTGCAGCTGTCGACGCCCTCGGTGTCGGTTACCTTCTCCTGAACAAGCAAACAGGAGGTGTCGAATGGGTGAGCATGGCGGGTCTCAGTGTCGATGCGAATGATTACGTCAACTATTACGCCGTGCGGGACCCTTACCGACCACTGCTCGAGACCGCTCCGACCGGGAGTTGGGTTCAGCTTTCCAAATGTCTGCCCCAAACTGTCCTTCGGAGCGATGAGTGGTACAATGATTTTGCCGTCAAGGCAGGTATTGGCGATATTATTGGGACCCGGCTCTTCGGTAATCCCTCATACACTGTTATCCTCAGCGTTCATCGGGGAATTTATCAAGAACCGTTTAATGCGATTAGTACCGCTCAGCTTCAAGAGTTGTTCGATCCGCTCAGCAATGCGGCCCGGCTGCACGCCGAGCTTCGCGAGCTGGGTTGGAAATCTGCCGCTGCGCTGCGCGCACTCGATCAAGTCGCCGCGGGACTGATCATCAGCGATGGCGACGGCAGAGTGGTCGAGATGAACCGGGCCGCGGAGCATGTCCTGCGCCGGGATGACGGATTGACGGTTCGGCAAGGGAAGCTGTGTGCGCAGCGCATCTTCGACCACGAGAAGCTTGCTCAATTCATCGCCCTCGCCGCCAATGGGAAAACCGCGGCAGCCGTGGGACGCATGGTTGTTGGGAGGCGCGGTGGTCGGATCCCCTATATGCTGATTGTGGCACCGCTCGGCGTAGAGCTCGCGGTCTATGAACGCCCTTTAGCACTGATCCTTGTTGCGGACCCGGATGCGCGCACTCCCTCCGAGAGAGATCTGGCTGAATTTTTTGGCTTGTCACCGGCAGAGAGCCGGCTCACGGCGGCGCTCCTGGCGGGGAAAAAATTGGGTGAAGTTGCCGCCGATTCCGGAGTTCAGACCACGACCGCGCGGAGCCAGCTGAGCTCCGTCCTGCGAAAAGTGGGCGTGAGTAGCCAGGCCGGGCTGATCCGCGTACTCTCAAACATCCCGGTCGTCCCCGCCTCTTTGCCGGAAGAGAAGTAACCTCGTCTGATCCTTTAAGGGCGAAGGTCTGTGCGATCGCTTCGATGAGGTGCACAGCCGAGCGGCTAGCGGAGCGGGGCTGGCCGACCTCGTTCTCCCGGGCCAGTTCGACAACACTATCGATAGCTTCCAGCGCCTTGCCGCTTGAGATGACGCCCTCCTCGACGAGGATATGCAAGATGCTCTCGCACAACATCAGGGCGACTTGGCCGTCGGGATCAGGGGCTGGCATGGCGCTCTTCGGTTATCGGGCGTTTCAAAATTGCAATCCAGGATGCCTCGCTCCGGCACCGACGGCGACTTGTCGTGCCCCGATATCCTTCAAATGAAGGATACGATATGCGTCGGTTTGCCGGTAGTTTCAATCGGCGCTAGAATTGTGGATGCGGTCCGACCTATCCCGGCGCACCATATCGAACATCTACGATGCGGCGCTGGCGCCCGATCTATGGCCGGCGGCGCTGCAATCCGTGATGGATGAAGTCGGTGCCGTCGGCGCCCATTACGGTGTCTTTAATAAGCGAACAGAGTTGGCCGAATGGCTCAGCCAGTCGGGTCCTCTGGTCGAGCTGGAGGCCGATTACCTCAGCTACTATCACGCACTCGACCGTCACTGACCGATGATCGCGGCCGTCCCGGTTGGGAGGTGGTTGCGGATTTCTGAGTGCCTGCCCGAGACCGTGCTCCGTCGAGACGAATGGTATAACGATTATCTCCTCAGGGCCGGTATTGACGACGCTCTGGGCGTCCGGCTCTTCGAGAATGCGTCACACGCAGTCCTTTTCGGCGTAACTCATGGGATAGATCAGGCGCCGTTCACAGTGACCGGTATTGCAGCAATTCAAGGGTTGTTAGAGCCGCTCGCCAAGTTGGCTCGGCTGCATATCGAGCTGGCCGGCCTTGGCTATGGACCCGCCATCGCCCTACGCGCCCTCGATCGCCTTGCTGCCGCGGTGATCGTCGCCGACCGCGACGGGAGTGTTATCCAGACGAACCGGGCCGCCGAGCGCATCCTTCAGCGGGGCGATGGGCTGACGATTCGGAACGGCAAACTTGGTGCGCTGCACGTCTTCGACAGCGCGCGGGTCGAAGCACTCATCGCTGCAGCGTCTGCGGAGCAGAAAACCGGGGTAGCGATCGGACGCATGCGCATCAGAAGGCATGATGGTCACCCGTCCTACATGCTGACAGTGGCGCCGCTCGGCGCCGACCTGTCCGTCTATGGACGGCCCCTGGCCATGATCATTCTTGTCGACCCGAACCAGCAATCTCCTTCCGAGAGGGACTTGGCTGAGTTCTTTGAGTTGTCACCGGCCGAGAGCCGGCTCGCGGTCGCGCTGTTGGCGGGGAAAAAGCTGCGCGAGATTGCCCTCGATTGGGGCGTCCAGATCACGACCTTGCGGACCCAGCTCAGCTCGATCCTGCGAAAAACAGGGATCACACGGCAGGTCGATCTGATCCGCCTACTCTCGAGCATCCCGGCCATCTCCGCGGGTACACCGGAAACGAAGTAGCTCTGCGTTGACGCTGTACTGTCGGATCGCGCGGATGATCGGCCTTCAGGATCTGCACGGCCCGCCCGATCAGCGTCTTGTCGCCGATGCTGACCTCGCAACCGTCGAGGATCACGCAGTTGCAGTTCACAAAGACGCCAGCCCCGAGCCTGATATTGAAACCGTAATCGCAGTGAAATGGCGGCCAGATCTCGACGCCTTCGCCGACCGCGGTCAGGCGTTCCAACAACAGCGATCGCCGCTCGGCGGGCGAGGTATCGAGCGCCGCGTTGTGGCGCACCAGCCACCACTGCGTCGCCCGGATGTCTGCTTGCAGCTCCGGGCTGCTGAAATCGTACGGCTCGCCCGTCAGCATCTTCTCCTTTTCGGTGCGCATCGAGTTTGGTGGCTTGCCGCCCGACAGCTATCCGGCGACGAACCTGCAGAAGCGGACGTTTATTCGTTCTCCTTGCGCCCGAGCACGACGTGCGTTGCGAGGTCTGTGGCAGTGGATTCCATCACGCGGTAGCCGAGGGCAGGGAGATCCAAGCCCTCGAACATCGCCTCGCCCCGTCCGAGCAGGACAGGCGAAAGCGCAAAGTGCAGTTCATCGAGCAGGCCGGCCTGCAGGTATTGGCGAACGGTCGAGACGCCACCTCCGATCTTGACGTCACGTGCTCCCGCGGCGTCGCGCGCGCGCCGAGCGCGGCGTGGATCCCGTCCGTGACGAAGTGGAACGTGGTGCCGGCCTCCATTACAATCGGCTCGCGGGCGTGGTGCGTCAGGACGAACGTCGGAGCGTGATAGGGCGGATTGTCTCCCCACCAGCCCTTCCAGCTGTCGTCCAGCCATTCCCCGCGCACAGGACCGAACATGTTCCGGCCAAGGATGAAGGCACCGAAGCCGTCCATCGACCGGTGGGCAAAGGTCTCGTCCACGCCCTCCGAGCCACCGCCCTCGCCGAACATGGCCTTGAACGTCTTCGTTCCGAAGAACCAGCTGTGGAGCTCCGTCCCGCGCTTTCCCAGAGGATCCTGAAGACTCTGTTCCGGGCCCGCGCCGAACCCGTCCAGGGACACCGAAAACGCCGCGACTCTAACACGTCCCACCCTAGCCTCCTCTACTGCTGGCTCTGTTGCAAACTTCCGGCTGTACGCGTGATACTCTTGCGCGGGGTCGTTGCTCGCGCTCACGCGGCCTCGAGCCGCTTACCGACCAGCTGGACGGCTTCGGTCAGCGCGCATGGGCCGAGGCCGAAGGCGCGCTCGACCAGGCGCGCCTCGCCAACGATGTCACGCGTGAGGTTGAAGATCGCCGCCTGACCTTTGCGGAGCGCACGCATCACCTCAAAACCCTTGATCGTCGCGTAGGCTGTCTTCATCGATTTGAAACCGCGCACAGGCCGAATCAGCTGCTTGAGCTTGCCGTGGTCGGCTTCGATGATGTTGTTCAGATACTTGACCTGTCGGTGCTGTGTGTCCTTGGGGCACTTGCCTTCAGCTCAGCGAGAGCGGCGGCATAGGTCGGCGCCTTGTCGGTGTTGATGATCTCAGGCTGTTCCCAATCCTTCAGCCCCCTGAGAGCCTTGGCAAGAAAACGCTTCGCCGCCATCGTGTTCCGCGTCGGCGAGAGATAGAAATCGATCGTATTGCCCAGCTTGTCGACGGCTCGGTAGAGGTAAGACCACTTGCCGCGGACCTTCACGTAGGTCTCGTCGACCCGCCAGCTCCCCGAGCGCGGCCGGCGCCAGTGCCAGCGCAGCCGCTTCTCGATCTCGGGCGCATACCTCTGGACCCACCTGTAGATGGTCGAGTGATCGACCCATACACCGCGTTCGGCCATCATCTGCTCGAGATCGCGATAGCTTATGCCGTAGCGGCAATACCAGCGCACCGCCCACAGCACGATCTCGCCCCCGAAGTGGCGCCCCTTGAAGTCCGACACGGCCCGGCCCTCCTCGCTCGGTCCTTCCATCGCGGAACGCCGAGGGCTTTGCAACAGAGCCGCATTACGCGCCGCCTATCTAGCGCAGAAACCCGACGGTTGATTTCTCGACGCCCTGACCATTGCAAAAGGTAAACCCTTCGCCAGACGGCCTTTTTGACAGCGCCCCCGGCTAATGGCAGCCTAGTACCATGCAGAACGATGATAAAGACACCGACGCTCTCCGCCTCAATGACCTCGCGAAGCAGTACGGCTTGGAGTGTCGCCGGGTAGGAAGTACCTACCAATTCGACGACTTCACCGCGCACGGATTGAAGCAGGCACTTGGGTTTGTTGAAGGCTACGACCGGGCCGCTCACGCTAGGATCGGCTCCCGGCCGAACGTCTATCGTCTCGAAGTTTTGGCGCTGCGCGAAATTCTCGCCGACGACAACACCGACCCTGATGAAGCGGCGCACCGCGACTGGCTTAAGCGCCGGCTGGATGAGGAAACGCGCTTTGTCGCTTCTATCCCGGCGAAGCTCGACACCCGGCGGCGGTGATTTGTTGTCGGTGGCCGACCATTGCAAAAGGTACACCCTTCGCAAGACGGCTTTTTGACAACGGCCCCGGTCACTGGCAGACCTGTTGCCATGCCGCGTCGCGCCAAACGCAAACTCACGACCCGAAAATTTCCGGCAGGGCAACGCGCCTATAATCACCGTCTTCAAGGCATTGCCGCCGCCCTCGGAGAGCTTGCCAGCACCCACAACCAGCCGGACCTAGCGGCAATGGTGCTCGACAGTCTCGACCTTTCCCTTGCCGATCTACGATGCGCGGGAGCCGATGCCTACGATTTGGAACATCTGCACCTGGCAACAGACGAAGCCCCTGGCTAATTTTCCAGAACCGGGTCTTATGCGGCTTTGACTTTGCCGCACCGCCGCGCAAGAAACACAACATATAGAAAACCGGGGGACGCCATGACCGCCGAAGAACTCGCCTACTTTACCGATGTGTTGAAGCGGCTCGATGCATTGCACGCCCGGCTAAAAGACAACGAGTATCTACGCCGTGACGTGGTTGACGCCAGCGCAGCCATCGGCGGCATCGTGGGCTATTTCATCAACGACGCCAAACGGCGGGCGCGCAAGGTTTCACAGTGACCGGCCAGCCGACGCCAGACGAGTTACACCGTGAAGCGATCAAGCGAGCCGCCCGCGCTCGCATCAACCAGATCAAACAACAGCTTTTCCCCTGGATTTACGAAAACACCACCCCTGCCGATGCAATGCCCGTGACCGTTGCCCTCCTAGAAATTGCCATTGAAGGCCACCTTATTATCACAGAGAACGAGAACGACACCCTAGAGTTGATCACCAAGATTTTTCAGCGCATCGCGCATAAGCCAGTAGGCAGAGTCCAATGACCGCCCTTTTGACTCGCGCTCATTTGCCAGAACTGGATTTCATGCGACTTTTGACAACCCGCCCGGTCACTGGCAGCCTGTCCCCCATGATCAAAACCATCCGCTACCTTTGGCAATCGGCCCGCTGTGACATGGCCGAGCGCCAGACAGCCCGCACTCTCAAACGTGAAATTCACCGGCTGCAACGCCTTGAAGATTACGCCCTGCGCCGTCATGCAATATTTAAAAACGATCATGACGAGTTGGCCGAGGGCATTGAGCATCTTCGCCGAGCGCGGGCCTTGATGCCCTACCCGGCTCACCCGATCCGTGAGCTTTTCGGCCACATCATGCGCCGACAACCGACAGACGACGCCACGCCGCAGTAATTGTCCATAAGGCCAGTTTCACGACATTTTTGACAGCGGCCCCGGCCAGTGGCAGACCTGTTGCGCAACAGCGACAGCCGGAGGAAAAGCCATGACCGAAGCAATGCAGCGCGCCCGTGATGCAGTCGAAACCGCAAAGCCCGCGACCCCGGCAACGCACCCGCTTTACACGCCGGTATGGCAGCCGGTATGGGAGCCTGACGAGGGAAAATTCGCGGCGGGAAAATTTAGGACATGGCTTGCAGTTGGCGATGCATGGCAGGATGACAACGGCGGCTTCATCCTCGATATCCATTCCCAGCCGACCAATCACGAGGAAACCGCCACCAGCTATTTCCATTGCATTCCTGTCGGGCGAGCAAAGCCAGAGCCGCTAACCATTACCCGCGACGAATTTCTTGAGCGGCAAGCGGCCTATCACGACGCCCAATGATTTTCGCCGCCCCCGCCGCCGAATTACGGCAGCAGGAAATCGCCCGCCTCACCGATGCGCTCGTGCCGCGCCTCGAGGCGTTGCGATCCATGACCACACAGACTTTCCGTTCCGTCGTCGCGCTGATGCTGGAACGCTTCGGCCATACGATCATCAGCAATCCGGAAGCTCCCGATCTTGTGAGCAGCAAGCTCGAAGTGAGCAGCAAGCTGGAAAAAAAATTCATCACCGCATGCGCCAGCCCCACCGATCTGGCACCGACCGGAAAGCGCGACCTGGCGCGACTCCATGACGCGGTGATTGCCGCCAATGCGCAGCGCGGATTTTTCATTACCGCGCGCAGCTTCACCGACCAGGCGGAGAAATACGCGGAGAGCGCACCGCTCGACCTCTCCGACGGCGCGCGGCTCATCAAGTTCCTTAATCAGAGCCGTAAGCACGTCCTGTTGCCGCAGACCTATAAAGCGATGTGCCAGCAATGCGGCGAAATCGTCCATCACCGGCTCGACCGGGAGCAGGACGAGGCCCGCCCTTGCGGCAACGGCCATCTGGTTGCACCGACGATTGCCCGCGCGATGCTGCTGCCGCCGAGGCCCGCAGCGTCCGGCAGCGTCAGCACGAAAGAACCAGCACCACGACCCTACAGCCGTCGCGAAATCCGCGCGTTCAATTACAAGTACGAGGCCCGCATGATGAAAAAGCCGCGCGGCGCATGAGCCGGCCAGGGGCTGAGGGCGATCAGAGCAGGGGAGGGGTCTTCGCTGGCGACCGCACTGGCTTGCGGCGGATCCTGCGGAATTGCTCGCCATATTGCCGCACGATCGCCGCCGCCGGTTTGAGCCGGATGCCGACAGCGCCGCGATCGTCGACGAAGGCGCACTCGGCGGCAATTCGCTTGACGACATCCTCGGCGGTTAAAATCGGCGGCATTTCCGCGGCCCTCCGCTCGTGCCCTCTCCCGCGCGTCCAACGCTTTCGTTATCTTTTGCCCAGCGCGCATCATAAACGATCGTCCCATGATACCTGACGCCGACATCTGGCGGGCCGCGGCCCTGATGCTCAAGCGCTATGGCGACGAAGCCCATTCGCAGAGCGCGCGGCGCGCCGACGAGCTCGCTGCCGAGCGCGATCACGAGGGCGCCGCGGTCTGGCGCCTGATCACCGAGGCCGTCGCCGAGCTTGCGAACACAACACCATCCGGCCCGGTGCACTAACCGGAAGGGCAGGAGCTGGGTAAATTTACGGGACCGCCAGGATCCGAGGTTCTGCCTCTGACCGCACGATCAGCAGGACATTCGCTCGCCAGATCCAGCCCTTCGGCGAAATACTCGGCGGAAGAACGCCCCGCCTCGAGGAGCAAGGATTGCTACTTTTTTGATTCTTGCTCCTTGTCAAAAGTCACGAATCCATTTTCGATATCCGACCGGATCCACCGTTTGGAGCAACATCTTGTTTAGCCGACAGCAACACCCGCATCACCGCGACGATGATCGCGAGCGGATCACGAGAGCGCGCCAGGCGGCGGACGCGCTGTTCACATCGAAACCGCCAGTCGACAGACCATCAGCCCCGGACACCGCGCCGGCCGATCCGTCAGCGCGCCAGCCGCGTGTGCTGCAAATAATCCCGCCGCCGGCGATTTAGGTCGAGGAGATCAAAGCCCCGGCCAGCTCCGAGCGGCCGACAATGGCCGCGATCCCCGTATCGCACTTTCCGCGCATCCGCAGCTGGGTGAAGTACGGCATGACGGTTACCCAGGTCGCCGAGGTCTATGGCGCCGTCCTCGACGAGATCGAGCGCATTCTCCGCAAAACCTGACAAACCGGCCGCCGGAAGATTCGATCCGGAGCCGTAACGTCCCCTGCCCCGACTCGGGAATCTTGCTAGTGATAACGTCCTCACATGGGGACTGGCCGGGTCAACTGGTCATTCGGTCATGCTGATAGTTTCCTTGGATTGGATCTTGGTTCGAGCCGCTTGGTCAGCTGCAGCAGCACCGTGCCGCAGAACCTCACATCCGGTCGCCGCTCGGAGCGGCTAACACCAAAATCCCTCGTACTCGAGGTCACCGGGCTCGGGAGGATGGGGCCAATCTTTACCGCGGCATCTTGCAGCCAGGACGTTATGCGGCCCACCCACCAAGATCCGACGAGGAGTTCTCCTCGGTGGATACTGTAATGGTCGTTTCGGATTGCAGCCCGCGCTATGCGGCCTTCAGCACGGCGCCCTCGGGAACTTCGCCCTGGGTTACATAGCGCCAGACCGCAATCAACAGCTTGCGGGCGAGCGCAACGATCGAAATCCGGCGGATCCGCCCGCGTTCTCTGCCGACGCGGGTGTGGAACCAACGGCTCAAGGCGCTGGCAGGCTGATGGCGCTGCCATAACCAAGCGAGCTCTATCATGGTGCGGCGCAGACGCGGATTACCAGCTTTGGAGATGCCTTGCTCCTGGTCGACCGTGCCGCTCCGCCACGGGGTCGGCGCGAGCCCGGCATAGGCCGCCAGCTGGCGGCGATTGCCAAAGCTTCGGAACAGGCCCTCGAAGTAAAGGACTGAAGCGATCTCCGGACCGATGCCTTTGAGCTGCTTGAGAAGAACGACCGGAGATGGGGCCTTGGCGGTCTTGGGCCCGGCGAGGACCTCGCGCGCGGCCTCAACATCGGCGATCTGGCGTAGGAGTAATTCGATCAGCTCGATCTCGCGCAGGATCTCGGCCTTCAGTTGGTGCGGAAGCGGACGACCGTCCCCTGTGCGAGCCGCGTCGAGCCGCTGCCGGCGGTCCTTATGCAACGGATTGAAGCCCGTGATGCCCTGTCCGGCAAGCAGCCCCGCGATGCGGTTCGTGTGCCGGATCCGCTCCTGCAACAGTATCGCGCGCTCGCGGCATACCCGCCGACGGTCTTCCTCTTCCGGGGTTGGCGGCACAACCATCGCACAGACACGTGGTTCTCCGCGCGTCCACGCTAGCAGCGTCCTCAAAAGCGTCTCGCCGTCGATCGCATCGATCTTGGCTCGCCGCCGGCGTCTCGGCACAGCAATGGACGCCGGGTCGACAACATGACTTTCAATGCCGTTTGCTTCCAACAGCCGGTGGACCCAAAAGCCGTCCAGTCCAGCTTCTTGGATTGCCACAATCTTCACTGGACGCCCCGTCAGTTGCTGAGCCCTTACTCGCATGCGCTCCAGCAGACCGAGCAGCGCGCCACCATCGCCGCCCGGTGTCGAGTACTTCGACATCCGGTTCCTGTCGGGCGAAAGGCAGGTGATAAGCCATGTCGATCGAACTCAGTTCCAGTGACGCATAAAGCGCCAGATCAGGTTGCACAGATTGCGGTTTGCTCGGTTGAAATATGGCGGATACTGGGGAGCATCGGTTCCTCCTCGATGCGTGATTGGCGGTGCTGAGCGTATCAACCCCGGTAATCGACGGTCCCCATAGGATCTTTATCATTCAGGAGAGATCTGGTATAGAAGGGGAACGATGCGTCCCGATCAGCTACCCGCCATAGTCCAGCCGACTGCGCTCACGAACCCGGCCGACACCTATATAGTGCCGGCGCTGATCGCGGCCGTCGGTGACCAGGCTAGCTGGCGCTACGTTGAATTCTTCACCGCGAACATCCGCAACCCGCACACGCGTGGCGCCTATGCGCGCGCCTGCAGCCGGTTCTTCGCCTGGTGCGAGACGCGCGGGCTTTCGCTCACCAACATCCGGCCGTTCGACGTCGCGGCTTCGATCGAGGAGGTTCAGGAGAAACACGGGGCGCCGGGTGTGAAGCAGCAGCTCGCCGCGGTGCGCATGCTGTTCGACTGGCTCATCACCGGCCAGGTCGTGCCGATGAATCCGGCTGCGGCCGTGCGAGGACCGAAGCATGTCGTGAAGACCGGAAAGACGCCCGTGCTCGAGGGCGATGAATGGCGCCGGCTGATGAATTCGATCCCGACCGAGACGGTGCGCGATCTTCGCGACCGGGCGCTCATCGCCACGCTCACCTATTCCTTCGCGCGTATCACCGCGGCGCTGAAGATGAAGGTGGAGGATCTTCGGCCCCAGGGCGCCGGCTGGCGCCTTCGCCTCCATGAGAAAGGCGGCAAGCACCACGAGATGCCGTGTCATCACGCCCTTGCTGAAGCACTGCACGCTTATATCGCCGCCGCCGGCATCGCAGATGATCGCAAAGGTTTCCTGTTCCGCACCAGCCCCGGCCACAACGCGCACGTTCTCACGGCGCAGCCGATGAACCAGTCCGCAGCCTGGACCATGATCCGGCGCCGCGCGGCCGCAGCCGGCATCATGGCGCCGATCGGCAAACCATACATTCCGAGCGACAGGGATTACCGCCTATCTCCGCAATGGCGGGGCGCTCGAGCACGCGCAATCAATGGCGGCGCATGAGAGCCCGCGCACGACGAAGCTCTACGACCGGACCAAGGAGCGGCTCACCCAGGATGAGGTGGAGAGAATTCGGCTATAGCCGGTCATGAAAGAGTGGGTCACCAATCTCGTCCCGGTCAGGATGTAGACACCGGGCCGTCCGAATTCCCGGCGCGGTCTCGTCGTAGGCCATTTCTCGCGCGGGAAGACGATGCCGAGCCCGGTCCAGTTCATGCGATCGATGATGCGCACACCTTCCGGATCGCCGTCCGGGACGGAAATACGAAGCGTGAAAGGATCACCGACCATCTAAATCTATAAACGAAAGCAGAACGACAGATCCAACCTACCGGGAAATCGGGAATGCACAAGGGTCACTGGGTCCTGTGCTGTTAGACCAGCTCGAGGCGCAGCTCGCGGCCCACGAGCGCTGCCGCGCGTTGCAGGCTTTCAATGGTAATGTTGCCCTTGGCTTTGAGGATGCGATCGATCTGCGCGCGGCTTGTGTGCATGCGCTCGGCAAGCTGGGCCTTGCTGATGCCCTGACGGTCCATCTCCTGCTGCAGCTGCCAGGCGATGACGCGGGTGACGGCCTCGGTCTTGGCCGCCTCCCGAATGCCTTCCTCGGTGAGGAAGGTGTCGAGCGTCGTTCCCCAGTGGGGGTTCTTTTTCGTCATGCCCGCATCTCCTTCATCCGGCGCCGTGCGAGATCGAGATCATTGGGCGGCGTTTTCTGCGTCTTCTTGATGAACCCATGCACCACGCCGATTTGGTCCTCGTGGACGAAAAACAGCAGACGAGCGATCCGGCGACTTGGCAGTCGGCTGCGCACCTCCCACAAACCTTCACCGAGAGACCGGCAGAGCGGCATGCCGACCGGCCAGCCAAACTGCACCGTAGCGAGGTCGGTACCGATCGCCCGCCGATCTTCGGCCGGCAGACTTCTCAGCCATTCGAGCACCGGCTCTGCTCCTCCTGACGTGCGATAGAAAACAATCGGTATCTCGGCCAGGCGTGGTGCATTCATCCATGTTCCTAGCCGCTAAATGTATCATGAAAGATACATTTAGGTCAAGCCGGACCGCCCTGCCTTGGGCGCGCCGATATGGACGCGCCCGTCTCCGCCCTGCGGGTGACGGTCCCTCACGCATGCCTCATGCGGGCCGCCGACGCGGCCCCTGCTCAGGGAGGGGTCACCGTACGATTTGTCCAAAATCGTACGCTTGGACGAAAGGCACGATATCCAGTGGCTTACGCAAGCGTCCGTTTGCGAACGGGTTTTGCGGCCATCAGGTTTCCTCGCAATTTACCTTTCAATAATCTATTGCAGGCGCAGATTATGAATAGATTGCTTAATCTGATTGATATGGACCTCGACCAGCTCGACCGCAGCGACGCCGACCTCGCCATCCCTGCCGCCGATGCTGCCGCAGCCGCGCCACCCGACCAGGCTGATATGCGCCATCTGGCGCTGCAGCGGAGCATATTTCCATTGGCGTGATGCAGCTCACATTGACGTGTTAGCGAAGCCCGTATTGTTTCGATGTCAGTGATATGCCGCTCGGTGGACCCGGGCGTTTTGCATATCACCCACCCTCGTATTATGGAGCTTGGTATGGCGAATAAGTTCACACTCAGGGGACATCACATCGAGGTCGACTACACGATCGGAGCCAATCCCGCATTCCCGGCGCTGACCTATAAACATGGATCCTCCTCCAAGAGCTTCAAACCAAGCGAGATCCATACTGATTCGACGGCTCTCGGCTCACTCGTTTCGGTTCCGCTCGTGAGGTCGATCGACACCGGCGGCACGACCTTCGCCTTTTTCCTACCGGAAATCGAAGTTCCCGGTGAGCAGACGGTTGGCTTTACCACGGTTGCCATACGCGAGGAGTTCAGTGGACCGAACTCTGTCCCGCATCACCCGACTACCTGGCAGACGTTCCTAATGGAAGGTACGGCCCAAAACGTGATCGTGCCGCTCTAGCGCTGCGCGATCGCGCGGTGGTCTGCGGGTTGATCGCCGGCGCGGCGCGGCGACCGCCCTTGCGCATTACCCGCAATAAGTCATAGCCGCCGTTCTGGTGCAGGTCGCCGACCGTCAGCGCAGCGATCTCGGCGCGCCGTAATCTGACCTGTAATTATATGCGGGCAAGGCCAAGCTCGGCGGGATCACCAGCCGGTGACGAAGCTGCAGCTGCCGCGCACAATGGTGACTTGCACCGCAGGCTTCGATTGCAATCACCGTCGGTGCAAGCGTCTCAAGAAATGCGAACATTTCCTTGCGGCGCAGCTTCTTGCGCAAAACCGGCTGCTCGGCGGTGTTTACTCCGTGAAGCTGGAAAATGTGCTTCGACGTATCCATGCCAATTCGGCTAATCTGTTCCACGGACGGCCTCCTTTGTCTGAGATCTTCAGCGATCTCATTCTGGCACGCTTGATGCCGTCGGGGGCCGTCCACACCAGCAGAACTCGATGTTATGCGGCGCGGGCGGATTTTCTTCACTCAACATAATGGCGCTTATACATCTTTGACAGAAACCGCCGACAGTGCAGAAACACAAGATATTGATTTAGCCCAGATCGTGGCTAACTGTCGCGCGAGCAGCCGCTCGCGCGGGGCCACCCTCTCTTTTCGAAGATTGACGCTTATGCGGCTTCGGACGGATTCAATCCGTCACCATCCTTCCATACTTCCCCCATAACTGGGCAACTTTCGGTACACACCTCGGTCGTAGGTTGCATACTTGAGAAGTACGAATATCCCTCCAATGGGCACCGTCAAGTTAGCCGAGAGCAGGCTTGGTGGGGAGCCGGGTGGTCGGGTAGACGGGCGGGATGACGACGCCTCGAGACCCGATTTACGCCGGTCATCGCTACCCCGCTACGATCATCAGCTACGCGATATGGCTGTATTTTCGGTTCCCGTTGAGCCTGCGCATGGTCGAGGAGATGCTGGCCGCCCGCGGCATCTGTGTAACCCATGAGACAATCCGGCAATGGGGTCTCAAATTCGGGCGGGAATTCGCCAACCGCATCCGGCAGCGCGCGCCTCGCCGTGGTGACAAATGGCACCTGGATGAGGTCGTCATCGGCATCGCCGGGAAAAAGCATTGGCTCTGGCGTGCCGTCGACCAGGCCGGTTTTGTTCTCGATGTCCTGGTTCAGAGCCGGCGCGACAAGAAGGCCGCCAAACGCTTGTTCCGCAAGCTCCTCAAGAAGCAGGGTCGAGCCCCTCGGGTGCTCGTCACCGACAAGCTCAAGAGCTACGCCGCGGCCAAGCGGGAGATCATGCCCGGGGTCGAGCATCGCCAGCACAAGGGCCTCAATAACCGGGCCGAAAACTCCCATCAACCGACCCGACGCCGAGAGCGGATCATGAAGCGGTTCAAATCGCCGCGGCATGTGCAGCGGTTTCTGGCCACCCATGATCAGATCGCCAACGTTTTTACCCGCCGCTCCAACCAAGACACCGCCGCGACGTTTCGTTCCGACCGCAACCAAGCATTCACCACCTGGGCCGAGGTCACCGGCGTAGCGATGGCTGCTTAATCACGTCTGTCGACGGCCCGCACCCCTCCCTCTGCGCCTTTCGTCATCCGACATCCGACAACTTGACGGTGCCCTTCTGGCTCATGGGGCCAAGATTTGGGCATGCCGCCGATCACAAGGATATGCCACCCGAAGGAGTTTTCCACAAAGCCGATATCCGACATCGAAATCTGGCGAACCGAAGGTCTCTGGGAGCCGGCCAGCCCTTCCAAGGAGCTTCGGATGGTGCGCAACTCCACCACGGTTAGCTCCGGAAATGCAGCGTACGCGTTTTGCGGCATGTCAGACACCTTAGGTGCCTGTGTGCGACAATGATGGCACCTGCATTTTACCTCCATTGGAGGGCACCGTCAAGTTGTCGGATGTCGGATGACGAAAGGCGCAGAGGGAGGGGTGCGGGCCGTCGACAGACGTGATTAAGCAGCCATCGCTACGCCGGTGACCTCGGCCCAGGTGGTGAATGCTTGGTTGCGGTCGGAACGAAACGTCGCGGCGGTGTCTTGGTTGGAGCGGCGGGTAAAAACGTTGGCGATCTGATCATGGGTGGCCAGAAACCGCTGCACATGCCGCGGCGATTTGAACCGCTTCATGATCCGCTCTCGGCGTCGGGTCGGTTGATGGGAGTTTTCGGCCCGGTTATTGAGGCCCTTGTGCTGGCGATGCTCGACCCCGGGCATGATCTCCCGCTTGGCCGCGGCGTAGCTCTTGAGCTTGTCGGTGACGAGCACCCGAGGGGCTCGACCCTGCTTCTTGAGGAGCTTGCGGAACAAGCGTTTGGCGGCCTTCTTGTCGCGCCGGCTCTGAACCAGGACATCGAGAACAAAACCGGCCTGGTCGACGGCACGCCAGAGCCAATGCTTTTTCCCGGCGATGCCGATGACGACCTCATCCAGGTGCCATTTGTCACCACGGCGAGGCGCGCGCTGCCGGATGCGGTTGGCGAATTCCCGCCCGAATTTGAGACCCCATTGCCGGATTGTCTCATGGGTTACACAGATGCCGCGGGCGGCCAGCATCTCCTCGACCATGCGCAGGCTCAACGGGAACCGAAAATACAGCCATATCGCGTAGCTGATGATCGTAGCGGGGTAGCGATGACCGGCGTAAATCGGGTCTCGAGGCGTCGTCATCCCGCCCGTCTACCCGACCACCCGGCTCCCCACCAAGCCTGCTCTCGGCTAACTTGACGGTGCCATCCCAGCACCTGAAACCCGCCGGGATTGTCGCTGCGGTCGTCCGGCCGCATCGGCAATTCGGGATGCCACTGGAAATCGACGGTCGCACTCCACGGCTGCATCGGATCCTTGTTTGCGCCGCGCCATACGGTGCGGTCGAACTGCACCAAGTAGCGTCGCGTCTCACCGTCCTTGGCCAGTGCCAGCGGGTGGAAGCGTAAGTTTTCGATGCTGACATGACCGTCCTTGCCCAGTGCCTTCGCCGGGCTCAGTGGCGCGTTGCGGCCGGCCGCGTAGCGCGCCTGCTCATCCGGCGTCGACATCAGCTTGGTGACGCGGTCGTCGCGCTCGTCCATCTCGGGGACCCAGCCCTCGCGCGCTTCGATGTAGCGCTTGAGGTATTGCCGCTCGACCGAAGCACCGAACAGCTTGGGCGCATCCTGGAGGCCGACCGGCTCGCCGATGATCCCGGTGCTCTTGTCCACCAGGTAGAATTTGACCTCGCTCGTCTTGAGCGGCAGCAGGGTCACCCAGCCAAAAATCGAGGCCGCAAAGCACGCCACGCCGACGACGCCGATTACCCAGCCGGTGACGATTGCGGACCGGCCGAGGATCACGCGCTCCGCCGCCAGATCCATGACGGCGCGGAATTTTTCGTTTTTCGACGCGTCGGTCAGCGGCTTCGCCGTCCACGGCGATAGTCTGCTGATCGCGTTCACTGCGGCAGCGCGCCGAAATCAAGGTGGTCCGGGACCAGTCCCCAGGTCGGATCGTCCAGGTGAACCATCGGCAACGGCATGTCGCTGGTGCTGGCGCAAGCCGCCAGAAAGCAAAGGGCAAACGCAACGCATGCGAACCGAATCATTTAACGATCTCCTCTGCTCAGCGATCGACCGACCGGGCCTTTCGTTCGCCAAGGAGCGCCGCTCTCGCCATTGCCCGAGGACCCCCCGGCGGCCCAAATCGCTCCGGAAGCTATGGCCCGCGCGCCCCGCGCCGCACCGCCGGCGGCGGCTTGCGTAACCTCACGCGCCATTCCGAATGTCGCTGAATTGATGCCGGCGGAGCCATGATAGACGCCGTGCGCTATCGCTCGCGCGATATCCGGGATCTTTGCCGTAACCGCGCCGCCGAGGCCGAGCAGGACGCCGACCTGCACCAACGCCGCCAGGATTACGAAGTTGTTGTCTGCGGCGGCGCCGGGCGCGAACAGCGTGTGCATCATGGTGAGCTCGGTGCCGCTCATCAGCTGAATGATCGCCAATGCCATAAGCTGGGTTGTACAGCCGCCGATCAGCACGCCAAACCAGCCGGCCGTAAACCGGCGCGTTGCCGGCACGAGAGCCAACGCCAAAAACACGGGGCCGACCACGATTGCCGCCACGTTGAGAATGGCGGCGACCATGTAGATCAGGAAGGCGTACGAAACCGCGACAACCGAGACGACCAAAACCGCCATGACAGCGATCGACAATCCGACTGTCTTTAATGACCAGTCGCTCAGGCCCCTGTAGGTGACCGCCGCCTCGGTCCACACTAGATTGAGTACTTTATCGAGGCCGGCGGCGGGCGACGTCGTGCCGCCGAGCGCTGCCCCAACGGTATTCGGCACCGCCGTCAGGAATAGATCGCTGATATACTGCGTATATTGCCCGGCCCCCAGCAGCACGATTACGCAGGCCGCTACTCCAAAATCCTTGCAGGCAGCCGGGAGTGCCTTATGCCCGATGGCGATATCGATACCGACAAACGCCAACCAAACTGTAATCGTCGCTAGCCCGATCGGCTGCATCGTCGAGCAGACATTCCCAATCATTCCCTGGAGCTGCGCCATAAGCGGCGTAATCAGTCCCGTATAGAGCTGTTCGAAGAGACTCCATGTGCCCATGACGGGTTTCCTTCGGATTAGAAGCGCGCCCTGACGGACAGCAGCGCATAAATCGCCACGAGCACACAGATACCGGCAGCGACGTAGTTTCGATGCAGCGCGGCGTATATCGCGATAAAGAGAATGACCAGACCGACCATCGGCCGCGTCTTCACCTAATGCCGGTTGGGCACAACCGGCTGGGCATCCTTGGGCGCGCCGCCAATAAAATGATCGATGTCGCTATGCTCTTTGGCGCTCTCTGCGTTATAACATTCGGGATCATGCATCGCGGTCCCAGGACTGTTGTTGCACGTCGCCAACTTTACTTTTACTTGGTCTGGGTGCGCTTCATACCACGAGACGGTGCGCGCAGGCGGGACGGTGAAGGTCTGGTTTGCACCGGGAGCCGGCGCGGCGGCTGCACTTGCGACCGGGCAGGGAACGTTCCTTACGTAATACAAAGCGCCTCCCGCACCGATTGCGCCAGATACGCCACAGGCCAGCACCAGATAGACAATGCGCATCTGAACCATTTCTCTCTCCTTATTCGGGTTGCGCGTCTGCCGGTGCAGAGGCAATGAACGCAGTAATGTCCTGGTTCATCTTTTCATTGTCGCGTTGCGCCAACGCGTCGCGCTGCGCGGCGTAAACCGCGCTGATCGCCGTGAGCTGGGCGCCTTCATTGGCCGTCCACACCTGCTCAAGCTCAATTTGCGCCTGGGCATCCTGTACGTCCTTGGGCGAGCTCGATGCTGTCAGATGATCGCGCAACGCCTGGAGCGCCGCGGCGTGGGTCTGCAAATCGGTGTAGGCCGCCTGCGCCGCGCCTTGCTCGCCGGCGATGGAATTCGCATTGGAAGCAATCGCCTGGCTGGCCCAACTGGCATCGGTCGGAGTGTAAACGTGGTTGGCCGCGTAGGCGCCCGCAGTCAGACCCGACAGGCTCGACAGGACACCCGAGATTTCCGGCAAGCCACCCTGACCATAAGAGCGGCCATTGACCAGATTAAGTACCGCCGAAGCATTGACCGGCAAGCTATTGCCCAACCCCGCGATATTTAGAAATCCCATCGCCCCGCCGAGATTTGGGTTGTGCACCCAATTTTGGAACATCTCAACTTCGTTGGCGTATTGCTGTAGCTGCGTGGTGTATTGCTGCACTTGCTGCAACCACTGCAAATTCTGCGTCGCCCACGATTTGACCTCGCCGGCATAACGCTGGAGGTCCAGCGCATAGGCTTTGACATCATTCTGAAGCTGCTGGGCCCATTGTCCGAGCGCCGCCGCATCGATTACCGGCAAGTCAGCGCGCGCCAACGTCGAATAGCCGACCGCGAATGCGATGCCCGCTGCTGCGCCGAGGAGGACGCGTCTGGCGGAGTCATTCCGCTGCCTCCTGCAGTTCCCCCAAGGTGTCGGCAGAGGCGTGATTGAGGGCGGCGCCCTGCAAGTCTTCCTCTCGCGCCGACAGAACGCGGATATATTCATCGAGCCCGCGCAGCGGCAATTGCGCGACAACGCTCTTGTCGCCCTGGACCAGCAGGAACAGCCCCTCCCCGCCCTGCAATCCGCGCAACGCCTCGAATTGCCCTGATGTCAGCTTCAGTCCGTCGACATAGTCCTCGCGGGTGCCGCGCGGGTTCGCGAGATGAAATTGCGACGGGCACTGTTCGACCAGAATGTTGACAATGCCGCTGTCGACGATGTCGCGCGGCGATTGGGTGATGAATACCACTGCACCATTGCGGCTGCGGATGGTGCGCAGCTGCTTTTCGATGATGCCGCGGAAGGTCGGGTCGATCAGTGCCCGCCAGCCCTCATCGCACGGGATCAGCAGCGGCGTGCCGTCGAGCAATAGCGATATCCGGTGATAGAGATACGCAAGGGCGGGCCCGCGCGCCCGTTCGTTGTCGAGCAGCGCCGTTGTGTCGAGCCCGTTCAAACGCGCGAACCGGACGGTGTCGACCGGAGCGTCGATGACCCAGCCGAGCTCGCTCCCGTGGCACCACTTTTCGAGACGAGCGCCCGCCCCTTCCGGTTCGTTGTCGAAAAAAGCGCGCAGTTCGCCGAGGCCACGGTCCCCGGGCGGCAATTCCATGACCGTCGCAAGACCGAGGGCGAGACGGCGGCCTTCTTCCTCGGTCATCTCGCCGCCAATGCAACCGCGGATCAGGTCGGTCAGGAACTCGATGTTGCGCGGCGTGGCGTCCAGCGCCTTCAACGGTGCGAAGTGTGGCTCCCCTGCCCCCAGCACGGCGTAGTCGCCGCCCATGCGATGGATCAGCAGGTCCCAGCCGCGCTTGTGGTCCAATGCCACGACACGGGCGCGGCCGGCTGTCATCGCAATCAGGAATGCCACCAATGTGGTTTTGCCTGATCCTGTGGCGCCGGTGATCAGCGTATTGCCGACATCGCCGACCTGCCAATGGAAGCGGTAGGGTGTCCCCGCAAGGGTGCGGAAGACGGCAATCGGCGATCCCGGCCAGTGCCCGCGATCCGGGCCCGCCGGCCAGTTATAGAGAGGCGCGAACGCAACAAAGTTCGAGGATTTCACAAAGCCGGGCCGCGGCCGCCAGAACCCGCCTGATGGCAGCATTGACAGATACGCGGCCTGCAGGGCGTGCGTCATCCGGGTTGCCACCAAGCCGCAGGCCGCGAGGTCGCGCCACGCTGCATTGCCGACCTCGGCGATAGCGCGAGGACTGTCGGCAAAGGCGATCAAGACCAGGCTATGGTCGCCCAGCACCCATTTGCGTGACATCAGCTCGTCGGCGGCCTCGGTTAGCGCCTCCGATTGGCTCAATGCCTTGTCGCCGGCCGCCAGCATTTTGTTCTGCTTACGGCCAACCGCACCCATCCCGACCGCGTTGGACAAAAAGCGATAGGACTGCATCAGCGTGCAGCGGTACGGCGCCACCATCAGGTCGTAAAACATCCCGGCCCAGGTGGTCGCCGGATATTCCTTAAAGGCGAACATCGCGGCATAGGCCGGATCTCCGGCCCCATGGATCTCGAGGTGCTTGCGCCGAAACCGCAGCGTTTCCGAAAACATCGCATTGCCCATGCGCCCGGTCGTGGCGCCGATCTCGCGCCAAACGCCCGTCATGGCGAATACGATGGCCTCGGCGATCTCATCGAAGATAACCTGACCGCGCCGGACATAACCCAGCCGGCGCAAACCGAACATGCCGAGTTGCGCTTGCAGCAGATGGCAAATCTCGTTGAGCCGGTTTTTTCGCTCGTTGATCCCGCCGCGAGGATCCGTGCCGGCATCGGCCAGGAACCGCACGACGTTTTGTGTTGCCGCGGGCGGCGCATGCACCTGGACTGCTAGAAACAGCCGGTTCGAATATAAAAAACCGCGGAGCAGGCTCTCGCGATAGGCGGCTTCCAGCTGCCGCGCGAAGGGCGTTCGATGTACCCCCGCTTCGCAGCTCGAAGGTTCGGCTTCGCCGCGGCACTGGTAGACCGTCAGCTCGACATCCTCGGCCGCGATGTTTCGCAGCGCGTTATGCAGCCGGTCGAACCAAGCAGCGATGTCGACCTCGTCGGCGGTGTCGGGAAACACCCCATCGGCCGAAAACATCGCCAGGACGCCATTGCCCTTAGTCAGCACGACGTCGTCAGCGATGTGATCCTCGAGCGGAATTTTGTCGCCCAGCAGGGCCTCGAGGCGCTTAGCCACTTGACGCCACCTCGCGGCCTGACCGCGCCGGTTGGGTAGGCAGACTTGCCAGCGTGCTGCACCCGGCGCAAACCGTCAGCGCCCATAGCCGTACCGTGCGGAACCAGTGATAATCCCAGGATGTGAGCCGCCGCAGCCCGATGTGGATCGGTATTGCTGCCGCCCAAAACATCAGCGGCGAGCGCCAGATCGTCGGCGCCGACAGCTCCAGGCCGGCGATGAAAGTCATCATCACGTTCAGCGCCAAGGCTTCGAACGGCACGCCCCAGGTCAGCGCGGGGCGCGTCAAGGCGAGATACAGCATCTCGCGCCCCGCCATCTTTCAGCCGCCGCCGCTGCCGAGAAATGTCTGGACAACCCAGGATGCGCAGACCAACACGGCGCCGCCGCCGATCGCGCTCCAGAAGTGGCCCCAGCTGCCGTGAAGCATCGCGCGAGCGCCGGCAATCGCGACGGCAATGATCACCAGCGTCGTTCCGAACGTGCCGGTGACAAAGGTCGAAATTGACTGGACAATTGTGAGCCAGGACATGGCCTACTTCCTTACGGTTGCGAAGACGAGATCGCGGCCGGTCGGCGACGGCCTGGCGAACGGATAAGGTGCAGACATCGATGATTGAACGGGTGCAGGGATTGGCGGCGGCGTCGCGCTCGCGGCCTTGACTGCGCGAATGGCGGTCAGAACCGAGCGCGCGTAGCCGTTCGCGATCCCTCGGCGTCGGACTTCCGGTGTTGTAGCGACTGAACAATTCGATCAGGCGTGCCGCGGCCGCCGCGCTTTTACATGGCTCGAATGCGTCGGCGATACCGAGACCGAGCAATGATAGATTACGGCTGTTGATCTGCCAGGCGCCAAGGTCGACCGAGTGACCGGCAGCGATCAGCCGCCGCGCGGCTTCGATCACCCCCGCACCGCGCCATACCTCACCCGAGGCGTTGTCGTGCAGCGTCAGCGGATCAAGGCCGCTTTCCCGCTGCGCGATCCCGACCAGCATTGTCGGGTCCTCGGCCGGAGCGCAGTGCAGCGCTATCGCCAGCGCTGCAGGGATGCTCAGCGCGGCCACGACACGTCAACCTGCCAACCGCACTGCCACGGCAGTGCGGTTCCCCAATCGGAAGTTGCAGACAGGTAGGTTAGTGTTTTACACAGCCATAGCTGTCGCATGGAATGTACCTCCATCCGTCAGTTAGGCGTGGGGTTGGTATTCGCAGTACCACCCCACGCCGCTTTACTGGGGTCGCCCCAGCGGGTCTACAACCGCAACGCTGCCCCCCACTAGGACCGCATGTCAACCTCGAATTTAGAGAGTTCAGCGTGTCAGCTGCAGTTGTCCATATGCCACTCTGTAGGGTTCGAGCGTGTTGCACTGAACCGGACAAAGCCAGTGGCAAAGATGGGATAAACATCATCGGCCCAAACGTCAAAAACCCGTCTAAACTGCCGCTCGATTACTCCCTTAGTATTGACTTTACAGTGCAGCCAACGTTTGCTGTTGATCGTTGTGCAGTCAGTTTTCCTGATGAGGTCAAGGCGCTGGAGAGTCCGACGTCGCCAGTTGGTCGAATTGATCAGCGAGTTCCAAACCTCGTTTCGACGGCTTGGGGAGTACGCAGGATTCAAGCGCAATCCAATATCGGCGCACTCGTAAGAGCCGCGGCTACGCTTGACCACCCGAGCGGTTCTCGGGCCCGATGCGCGCGGCCTAGCGAGCGTCGGCAATTTTTAATTCGGAGAACAATGTCGACCGGTACGTCCAGATCATGAACAACTCAAACCAGAAAATCGCTGACGGTCCAGCGGCCGCGCTCTACCGGGCCCAAACCCCACACAAAACTGGAGATTTGGGGCTTCCCTAGACTTTCGCCGCTGGATCAGGCGAGGTCGCCTACAATCGGCGTGGAAGATCTCGGCGGACCCCGTGGCTGAGCTGATGCCAATCTATAAGCAGTCAGGCGCCCCGAGACGCAAAGCCGTAGACGACCTGGGGTTGGGACCGGCGTTTTGCGCTTATACATTCCGTAGCGTAGCGGCGGCGGCCTGCAGCGAGACGAGAAGCATCCTCGAGTTTGCTGGCGATTCGCGAGAGCCGTAGCCATCATAAAAGCGTTTCGCCGCGGGCGACAGTGCACGTACCAGAATGCCACGCACGGGAACGATCGCCGTCGCTTTGGCAGGTACGCAGCAAGGCGTAGCCAAGCAGCAGCCAGCCGACCCCCCTGCCCTGCCAAGCCCGGTCGACCGCAAGCCGGCCGAGCACCGCCATCGGGATCGGATCGGGCAAGTTGCGCCGCACTCGGCCGGACACCTCGGTGACCGCGCCGGCAGCGAGAGTGTAATAGACAATGATCGGATCGGCGTGCACTGCGGACATAGGTCCACGAGGCACCGCTGAGCAGATTGGCACGCGCCCGCCGCCGGAGCCAGTCATCGACTGAGGGCTCGCCGGACGCGAGAGCAGACAGGTCGTGGCGCTCGGCAACAAGCTCGGGCGGCAACAACGCTGCGAGTTCGTCATCCCCTACCGCTCCCACGATGCCTTGTGCAGCAGGAGTTTCCGCAGCTCCGTCGTTCGGCTGCGGCGGCAGGTCGAGGAGTTCGACGACTTCGCGCAAACGTTTCCGCATCGAACTCGCGGACCATTTCCCTAGGATTTTTCAGCAGAAAGTCGGATGCCCAACAGCGCCCCTGAAATTTGAGCTTGCTGGGCCCATTGCTAAAGCCAGCTTCGATGAGCTCATTTTTTAATCCTCAAGTTTCTGGAATAGGTGCGGGTCTCCGACCCCTTTGTAGAGACCATGAAAAGGCCGGTTTGGTGGAGTGGCGATCGGCGTCGACCCGGGAGCCCACCCCCATCGCAAATAGCGGAAGCCATTGCCATTCCCGTCGACCAGCACACAAACCCCGAGCCCTGGGCACGAGGGAGTTGGCGAGCAGGCTGAGAATCGCGGTGGTTTTCTGCCTGTTGGCCGACCGCGAACTGTTTGGCCAGGTGCTGGCATCGGACACGCCGCTTCGGCCGCGACGACGACGTCGGGGTGCTGAACTTCACAGCCGCCCCCGCCGCAAGGTGACAGCCATTCCTTCAACACTTTTGCCACCGGCAATGCCGATGCGATCTGCGAGCTGCTGCCGAGCCAGCTCGGCGAGCAGCAACAGAATAGCCCGAACGGTGTCTTCCGCGAGCGCGCGTAGGTGTTGATCGGCAGCATTGCCCCGGTTCTCGCGGGACTCACGTTGACCCGGCCCAGATAATATTGCACTCCCCTCCCCGCTTGCGGTCGCTCCAGCGCAACCTGTCGCAGGCCAACCAGTCATCACCTACGCGATGGCGGCTGGGCACTGACAACTCGAAGGCGCGCAATATGTCTGGGTTCCGCCCGAGACGGTTCCCGAGTCCGGTCCCGTATGGGCGGATGGTTCAGGGCCGCTACATGTGGGGCAGAACTTCGATTGGGTGCCGCCACATTGACAATGAGCGCCAATTCCCAAACTTTACTGACATACTTTATTCAGGTGCAGGCGAAACGACTCCCGATCAAAGCGGCCCCGATCAGGCCAAGCAGCCCCAATGGAGCTAGATGCAGGTCTGGCGGAACCCGCGCGGCGCTCGTGGATGCTTCTGATGATCGGCCTGCAGCGGCGGCAGTTCAAGATGGTCGTATCATGAAAGCCTTGGCTAACTTTGCTGGGATCAATCGATAGACGACCGGGCCGCAGCATGATAAAGCAGACATCGGTTCAGCCACCAAGAATAGCGGTGAGTGTTGGACTTTGTGCTTTTGTTCTGCACCGTGCCGATTATGCTCCCGCCAAACATGACGAGGAGCCAATCAGATGGGTGATATGCGGTTTGCGGATGTGATGCAGCGGGAGCGGAAGCGTCTCAATCGCGACCGCGACAAGATCTTAAATCAGCAAAGAGAACTCGAAAACAAACTCGCTGAGGTCGATCGAGAGCTTGCGGCGATCGATGCCTATGAGACGACGAAAACCGGCAAATCGGCAACGACTACCCGACAGCCTCGTGGTCGAGTAAGGAGTGCAGCGACGATCAAAGAGGCATCTGTGGCGAAGACTGGCACTCGTCCACAGCCGGGAAGTCGACGCGCAGCTCTGTTGCAAGTCATCGGGGAAAGAGCGGACGGTCTCAGCCGAGGCGAAATCTTCGAGCGTATGGGTCTCAAAGGCAACAAATCTGCTGAGAAGTCGGTATCCAATGCCCTCACCGCGCTGACCAAGAGCAACCAGGTCTCCCGAAGAGAGGGGAAATACGTGATCGGCGGGTGATGTGCTGCTAAGACGAGGCCCGCAAGATGAAGTGACCGCCGATTATGGCGATCATGTCTGTGGTCGCAAAATTGACCACTCGCATCGCGCACGCTAGGCTGATGAAAAATATTCCAGCGCTCCCCGCCGCACCTGCCGGCTATGCTGCGAATGTGACTGCCGGGAGTGCTCAGTAACTGCCTGACCGGACCGCTATCGGTCTCGCTTTGGCCTCGATCGAGAGGGCTTTATTGGTGATATCGGAACCGGCTTTTCGGGGGCTGCATGGTTCGAAGCTTCAGGTATACAGCCCGCTCGGTATCGGGCCATCACCAGCAAGCCACTCCCGCAGTTTCGACCATCGCCGCCGGATCCGCGCGCCCTTGACGGCGATCGCCAGCGCTTTTCGTTGTCCGACGATCACCACGAGCCGCTTGCCGCGGGTCACGCCGGTGTAGACCAGGTTCCGCTGCAGCATAGGATAATGCTGGGTCGCCAGCGGGATCACCACCGCCGGGTATTCCGAGCCCTGGCTCTTGTGGATCGTCGTCGCATAGGCGAGGACCAGTTCGTCCAGTTCGCCAAAACTGTAGGTGACTTTACGGCCATCGAAGTCGGCGGCGAGTTCGCCTTCCTCGATATCGATCGCCATCACGATGCCAAGATCACCGTTGTATACGTCTTTGTCGTAATTGTTCTCGACCTGCATGACCTTGTCACCCGGACAGAAGGTCCAGCCGAAGCGGTCGATGTGAATGTCGCCGGGCGGGTTCAGCGCCTTTTGCAGCTCGATATTGAGAGAGCGTGCTCCGAAGCCGCCGCGGTTCATCGGGCACAGAACCTGGATGTCGCGGATGGGATCGAGCCCGAAGCGCTTCGGAATCCGCCGGCACACGACCTCTAGCACCTTACCCACCCCGTCTTCCGGATCCCCGGCATCGACGAAATAGAAGTCAGCGCTTCCAGAGCGGGCGAGATCGGGCATCACCCCTTGGTTGATCCGATGAGCATTGATAATGATCCGGCTTTCGGCGGCTTGGCGGAAGACTTCGGTCAAGCGGACCACCGTCACCGCTGTAGAGAGGATAATATCCGCCAGCACCTGCCCGGGACCGACCGAGGGCAGCTGATCGACATCACCCACCAGCAACAGTGCCGCCTGATCCGGCAAGGCGCGCAATAATGCCCGCATCAGCGGCACGTCGACCATCGAGGTTTCGTCGATGACGAGCAGATCGCAGTCGAGCGGCGCCTCGGCATCGCGTCGGAAAGCCCCGGTCCGGGGATCGGCTTCGAGCAGCCGGTGGATCGTCTTTGCCTCGAGACCGGTACTCTCGGACAGGCGCTTGGCGGCACGACCGGTCGGGGCACAGAGCGCGATCGTGACGGTCTTCGCCAGCAAGATCTTCAGGATCGAGTTGACCAGCGTTGTCTTGCCGACCCCGGGGCCACCGGTGATGACCAGCACCTTGGACGCGACAGCGATGCGGACCGCCTCGATCTGGCTTTTGGCGAGCGCCAGCTTGGTCCGTTTCTCGACCCACGGGATCGCCTTATCGGCATCGATCGATGGCCACGGCGGCTTTCCCCGTCTGAGCGCTGTCAGCTTTGCGGCAATCTCGCGCTCGGCTCGGTACAGTGCCGCGAGAAAAATGCACTGTCGGCCGGCGACATCGGCGGCGATGACTGTGCCGTCCTGCAGTTCGAGACCAAGCGCAGTCTCGACCAATTCCGTGGGGACCTCGAGCAGTTCGCGCGCTAAGGCGAGGAGGTCCTCATATGGCAGGCCGCAATGGCCGTCATCCATCGCCTCGGCCAGCGCGAACGAGATACCGGCGCGTACGCGAATCAATGCGGTCTTTTCAATACCGAGCTTGGCCGCGATCTGGTCGGCGGTACGGAAGCCAATGCCGCGGATGTCGCGGGCCAGCCGGTAGGGGTTTTCCGAGATCAGTTGGACAGCATCGGCGCCATAGGTCTTGTAGATGCGCACCGCCCGCAAGGTGCCGACCCCGTTGCTGTGCAGGAACAGCATGATCTCGCGGATGATCTTCTGCTCGGCCCAGCCGGCGATGATCCGCTCCGCGCGTTTCGGGCCGATCCCGATGACTTCGCGCAGGCGGCCGGGCTCTTGTGCAATCACCTCGAACACGGCATCACCAAAGGTGCGCACCAGTTTCTTGGCGTAGACGGGGCCGATACCCCGGATCATCCCGGAGCCCAGGTATTTCTCGATCCCCTCGATCGTCGTCGGCGCCGTCGCCTTGAGGAACGCGGCTCTGAATTGGACGCCGTGGGTGCGATCGTTAATCCAGCCGCCGCTCGCCTGGACAAACTCACCGGCCGAGATCATCGCGGCGTGGCCGATGACGGTGATCGGATCGCGCTGACCGCGGGCCTTGACCCGCAGCACACAAAAACCGCTCTCCGAATTATGGAATGTCACCCGGTCGACCAGACCGGCCAAAACCTCGGTCGAACTGGCCGTTGCTATCCGCGCCATGCCCCATGATGAACACGAAGATGCGGAGATGATACTCTAGAGGAGCCAAAATTGGCGATGACGATGAACCCGCAACGATTGTCCGGCAAGGACGGGCGCCGCGCGTATCACATTCGGACGAATCGCCATTAGGTGATGCTTCCGTGCCAAAGGTTTCTTCAGGACTGGCGATCGTTGTCGAACCGGCCCCAGAAGCCGACCTTGCGGCGGTGCTGTTTGCGTAGATCAGCGAGGTAGTCGGCGTGGGGTAGGTGCCCGCGCCAATCGCCGATTTGTTGGGCGAGCCAGGCACAGCTGCGCAGATGCCGGGCGCCATGGCCATAGCGGCTGGAGCGGGCGTGGCTGAGGGTGAAGTCGATCATCTTGCGGTAGAGCAGCGTGGCGGCGAGCGGCTCCTTTCGCTCCAGCCGTTCCGCAGCCGGCCCGAGGACCCAGTAGCAGTTACCGTCGATCGCCGCGAGGCGGTCCTCGACCACTACGGCGGTGCGCCGGAGATCCGGCCAGGCAGCAAGAAACTCAAGTGCCTGGTGTGGATCGGGGTATGACGCTGCAACCGAAAGCGCCTCCTGCTCCTTTGCCACATCGGCAAAATCCGGCAGCCGTTTCAGCAAGTCGCGCAACGGCATCTCGCGCAAGCCACGGGTGAATTCGCCCCAGCGCAGGACTTGCGCCTCGTCGGACCGGCCCAACGCGGTCAGCGCGGCGATCCGCAGATCGGCGAGTTCGATCTCATTCTTTGCCGGATTCGGCTCAGCGGCTTCAATGACCGCATAGGCTTCCGCGGCATGGCCGGCATCGAGCAGCCGGCGTGCCATTCCGGCATCATCGCGCACCCGCCGGCCGAGACGCTGCTGAGCGGCACAGTAGGCATCGACATCGCCGGCCGCGTCTGCGACATCAGCCAATGGACTGACCAGCTTCCACTCGCTCAAGTGCCCGGTTGCCAAATCCCGGGGGCGACAGGGGACAGCAACCGAGCAAGCTCGGCTTCGATCCAGGAGCAGAGCGCTGCGCGTGTCGGCGCGTCCAGCACTTGCGCGAAAGCCGCGATGATCCCGTCGGCGACACCATAATCGTCGCACAAATAGGTCTGATACGCGCGAAAGGCGGCTCGTTCGACGGGCATCGCCGGGGCTGCCCGAGCCGCCAACAAGGCGGCCGCGTCGCACGCCGAACGGATGGTGTCGCCAATATGCCCGTCGCTGTCGTCGCTGCGCTCGATCAATCTTGGTGCCAGATCAATGAAATCGAACATCCTTTCGAGCGCCATTGCCGGATCGGCGTCCGCGAGCGGTCCCTCGATCGCGGCACAAAGCGCGGACAAATCGCGGGCAAAAGCAGGCACTCGCTGATAGTCGATCAGGCTGGAGCCACGCTTCAGCCGTTTTATCTCGGCATCGATCGCCGTTGCGGCCGAATCGGCGCCATCTCGAGCAGCCACTGCGATCCGCAGGGAGCGCGCCAACGCAGCGTCGTGCAGGGCCGCGTCGTGCAGCAGCGCCGCCAGCCGATCGGCGCCCAGTTCCGCCAAAACTTCGGCGGTCAGAAGTTTCGATTTTCGCATTCGGCAATCCAACGTACAGCTAATGATAATTGCGAAATGTTCCTCGGCAGGCCAGCTTCGGCACTGGGCCAACGCCTTGGTCTAATCCGCTTCAAGCCTGTCATCCTGGTAGTGGCCCCCTCCCCTCCCCGTTCGCGGCCGCGCAGTTGGTTGAGTGGCGCGGCGCATTGCCCAGACGGTCCGCTCGAGATGCAATTCGCCGGCCTTGGCCTTTTGCACCATGCCGCGGAAATAACCTCCGGGCGTCGTTCGGAAGTGCTCCGGGTCCTTGGTCGAAACAATCGCTAGTGCCACCGCGGCCAAATCCCGGCCCATCGTTAGGCAGGCCTCACCCCATAACGGTTTTGAGACGTCGAGGTCGTGCGGGGGATCAACCAATTTTTCATGCGGTCCATATAGAAAAGTAGATGCCGAATGGCGACATGGACGATAAGATGCTTTTGCAACGAACGAGGAAGGGATCTCTTTTGTGAGGCATATGATGATCAGGTGGCGCGGGCTCGGGCCGATTTCCGAGTAGCGATCAATATCCTCCGCCATCAGGAAACGATTGAAGGATGGTCACGAAAGAACGGCTTCGATTTGCTCACCGGAAAGAAATACAGAAAGTACCGTGGTCTTGCGAAGATCCGCTTTAAGACGCTAGGTGTCGCATATCGCCCGCTAGGCTGTTTCGGGCCAATCCCAGCGACATTTACTCTTCTAGTGTGGGCAACCGAACGTGACGGTGAATTCCACCCCCCAAGTGTGCTTGAAACTGCTCTACGGCGCATGGTCGCTGTTAGAGCCAACCCAGGCTTAGCACATGAGTGTGATTTCTAAGCGGTTTGCAGACGAACTGATCGAAAAAGAGATGCGAGATGCATTTCTTTCAGCACAGACGCGGGCGAAAATTGCCTTACAAATTCGCGCGCTTCGAAGTCAACGCGGATTATCTCAGGGTACACTCGGCGAAAGGATGGGGAAACCACAAAGTAATGTGGCGCGTTTAGAAGATCGCGAAGTTGCCCGCTATACGGTGACCACGCTGTTGGAACTCGCGTCAGCTTTCGATGTGGGGCTGGTCGTCGAGTTTGTGCCTTATGAATACTTCTTGGCGCGCTCACAGGACCTCAGCCAATCAAATTTGCAGGTTGAGAGCTTCACAAGAAATGCGTTAGAAAGTCTGTGCCACGACGGGCGAGCATTGCAGGCCGCGTCGTCCATGATTTCTATCAGTGGAGGGGGCGGATCCGCGCAGCTACCCGGGAGCCTCCAGGTGCTTCCTTCGTACTCTTCTCAGCCGCAGGTTTCGGGGGGAGGCAGTCTATATGCCAGCGTAAATGTTGGTGCCTCTTCGACTGGTAGCGGGGTAACTGCAATCGTCCCTGCGGCGGTTACGACCTACTCAGCTCCACCGGAGCGGTGGTACGCAAGCGCAGACAGGAGAGTGGCTAATGACTGATCATAGAAACACTCCAAATGTGCCACCCACGACTGAACAAAGCCGGGTCATACGCTCTCCGTTTTTTCGCGAAGCCTATGGCAATAATTTTCGGTTTAGACTAAGTCCTATTGACTTTACTATTGTCTTCTCTAGCAATACCGAAATGCCTGGCATCGCCCTTCAAGATGAAGCGAGCGTGAATATGAGCATTCCAGCTGCGAAAATATTGACGCTGCACCTTAGCAAAATGATTGCGGCGATTGAGCATGAGATCGGCGCAATACGAATTCCGAAGGCGGCTGTTCCTACGGAGCAGCAAACTCAGGAGCTCGTGCGGTCGCTTAGGGAAAATCCGCTAACCGAAGGATAAACCCCCGCGCGTCGCGCTTCGCTGGCCGAGCCACCCTAGCGACACCGCATTCTATTTAGGACAGCGCTCCCGGCGAATTGACACGCATGTTCACGATCACCATACTCCGGCGCTTTCCTGCCTGATCGCGAGCCGGCTGACGGCGGCTCGCGCGTTGAGGAGAGTGGCGATGGCGCGGGATCCCGGCGAGATATGCCGGCGGGGCGAACGGCTCCTCAGGAACGGCCCGGCTGACCTGCGACGACGACGATAGTTTGAGCGTCCGCAACACTCGACTTTCCAATCTTTCGCGCAGGAGACAATTCGTGATTACACCCGTGATGCCGACCTACGGGCGGTGGGACGTTGCCGTTGACCACGGCGAAGGCTGCTGGCTCTATTCCGAAAACGGCCGCAAATTCCTCGATTTCACCAGCGGGATCGCAGTGACCGGGCTTGGCCACTGCCATCCTCATTTGGTCGAGGCCATCAGGGAGCAGGCCGGGCGTCTCTGGCATAGCTCGAACCTGTTCCGCATTCCGGGCCAGGAGCGGCTGGCGAAGCGGCTGGTCGACAACTCATTTGCCGATACCGTTTTCTTTGGCAATTCGGGGGCCGAGGCGTGCGAATTGGCATTGAAAGTGGCGCGCAAGTACCAGCACGACACCGGCCATCCCGAGCGCTACCGGATCATCGGTTGCGAGGGCTCGTTTCACGGCCGCACCTTTGCGACATTGGCCGCCGCCGGTAACGAGCGCTACCTTGAAGGGTTTGGCCCGCCGATGGAGGGCTTTGACCACGTCGCCTTTGGCAATCTGAACGAGATGCGCGCCGCAGTCGGTGGCGAAACCGCGGCGATCATCGTCGAACCGGTACAGGGCGAGGGTGGCGTGCGCCCGGGTTCGGACGATTATCTGCGCGGATTGCGGGAGATCGCCGACGAATTCGGATTGCTGCTGATCTTTGACGAAGTCCAGTGCGGCATGGGCCGGACCGGCAAATTGTTCGCGTATGAGTGGTCGGGCGTCGCACCCGATGTGATGGCCATTGCCAAGGCTTTGGGCGGCGGTTTCCCGATCGGCGCGTGTCTCGCGACCGAGCGGGCCGCGGTCGGCATGGTGCCGGGAACCCATGGCTCGACCTTTGGCGGCAATCCGCTGGCGGTCGCGGCCGGCAACGCTGTCCTCGACGTGATGCTCGAACCCGGCTTTTTTGATCGCGTGGACGCCACGGCAAAGATGTTTCGCGGTCGCCTCGGCGAGTTGGTCAGATCCTATCCAAAGCTGTTTGCCGAGTTGCGCGGCTCCGGGCTATTGCTCGGCATCCGCTGCGTGGTGCCAGCCGGCGATGTCGTGACCCGGCTGCGCGAGAACGGGCTGCTGGCGTTGACCGCCGGCGACAATGTCTTGCGGCTATTGCCGCCGTTGGTCGTCGGCGAGGCCGAGATCGGCGAGGCCATGGACATCCTGCACAAGGTAGCGCGGGAATGGTCGGCGTAAGGCGGATTGCGCGCGGGCCGGCGCTGGTCGGAAACGGGCTTTCGCCGCGCCATTTCCTCGACATCGACCGGCTCGACAGCGCCGAATTGCGCGGCATCCTCGATGTCGCCGCGGCTTATAAGAACGGGCGGCGCGACCGCCCGCTCGCCGGCAAGACGTTGGCGATGATTTTCGAGAAGCCGTCGACCCGAACGCGCGTCTCGTTCGAGGTCGCGACGCGCCAGCTCGGCGGCGACACGATCTTTTTGAACACGGCCGATAGCCAGCTTGGCCGCGGCGAGACCGTGGCCGATACGGCGCGCGTGCTGTCGCGCTATGTCGACGCGATCATGATCCGTACCAATCGGGTGGACAAGCTCAAGGAATTGGCCGAGCACGCGACTGTCCCCGTGATCAACGGCCTGACCGATGCGTCGCATCCATGCCAGATCATGGCCGATGTGATGACCTTGCAGGAAAAGAAGGGGACGCTATCCGGCAAGATCGTCGCCTGGAGCGGTGACGGCAACAATGTCGCAGCGAGCTGGGTGCACGCGGCAGTGCGGTTCGGCTTTGAACTGCGGTTGGCCTGCCCCGAGACCCTGTCGCCGAGTCAGGCTTTGCTCGATTGGGCGGCGCGCGAGGGTGGCCGCGTCAGCCCGACGGCCGAGCCACGCGACGCGGTCGCCGGGGCGGATTGCGTCGTGACCGACACCTGGGTATCGATGGGTGACGAAGGGACAGGGACTCGCCACAATCTGCTCGCCCCGTATCGGGTCGACGAAGCGCTGATGGCATTGGCCAAACCCGACGCCATCTTTATGCACTGCCTGCCGGTCAAGCGCGGCGAGGAGGTCACCGCCGCGGTTGTCGACGGGCCGCAATCGGTGGTGTGGGACGAGGCGGAAAACCGCTTGCACGCGCAAAAGGGGATCTTGACCTGGTGCCTAGGCTGAACCGCCCGGAGTCACCACGTCGCGGCACTGCGCGTCGCGCCGACGAAAGAGGATAGCCAATTGTGAGTGCGCCAACCTGCTCGGTCAACGACGATCTTGTGCAGCCTTTCCGCATCGACCCGTTTACGCTGCGCGGCAGGCTCGTCCGGCTCGGCCCGGCGATCGATCGCATCCTGTCGCAGCATGCCTATCCCACTCCGGTCGCGGCGATGCTGGGCGAGGCGATCACGTTGGCGGTGTTGCTCGCCGGCGCGCTCAAATATGACGGCGTCTTTACCTTGCAGACCAAAGGTGACGGCCCGATCCGGCTGATGGTCGCGGATGTGTCGACCGATGGCGCGGTGCGCGGCTATGCCCAATACGATCAGGTGAAGCTCGATGGGGTGAGCGCGTCGGCGGACGGCGCAGGTGTCGGCCTGTCGGTGCCGCGCCTGCTCGGCGGAGGCTATATTGCTTTCACCGTCGATCAGGGTGAGGAGACCGACCGTTATCAGGGCATCGTCGAGTTGGCCGGCGCCACCTTGGCGGATTGTGCGCAGCATTATTTTCGACAATCGGAGCAGATCCAGGCCGGCATCAAACTGGCGGTCGGCCGGACCGGGCCGGATCGTACCTGGCGTGCCGGCGGATTGATGCTGCAGCGGGTGCCGCCCGAAGGCGGCTACGGCGTGATCGCCGACGATGTCGAAGACGGCTGGCGTCGCTCGATGGTGCTGATGAGCTCGGCGACATCCGATGAGCTGATTGATCCGGAACTCACCCCGCATCGGCTGCTGTTCCGCCTGTTTCACGAAGACGGCGTGCGGGTCTACGACACCCATCCGCTCGAAGCGCGCTGCCGCTGCTCGCGCGAGCGCATCGAAACGATCCTGCGCGCTTTTCCCGCAGACGAGCTCGACGACATACAAAAGGAGCGGGTGACCACCGTCACCTGCGAGTTCTGCAGCCGCCGCTACACTTTCGAGGCCGACGAGATCAGCCGCCTCGCCCCGGCATGACGCCTATTGGGTCAGGGGTACGAAATTTTGCCTGCGAGAGTCATATATTCCTGAGCCAAGCTTCGGGAGGCGGAGTGCCGGACACTCACAAGCTAAGTGTGTCTCTAACAGCGGAGCAGATCGCCGAGTTGCGTGCCGCGGTCGACACTGGTGAATATACGACGACCAGCGAAATCGTTCGCGAAGCGATCCGAGACTGGCAGCTCAAGAGGGAATTGCAGCAACAGGAGGTAACCCGCCTCCAGGAGTTGTGGGATGACGGTAAAGCAAGCGGCGAGCCCGCTCCGCTTGATCCAGAAGCGCTTAAAGTTGAGGCGCGGCGCCGACTGAAGAGCGGTTCGGCGCCATCTGCTGATGACTGTTGAGGTCGTTTGGCGGCCGAGAGCCCGAGACGACCTCCTCGACTTATACGTCTTCATCGCCTCTGAGAACCCGGAAGCAGCGGATCGGCTGTTCGAGAGAATTCAGTCGAAAGCACATCTGCTCGGCGTGCAACCGAGGATCGGGCCGCGACGACCGGACATTCGCGCGTCGGTGCGTATTTTGATCGAGGGGTCATACCTGATCCTTTACGAAACTCATCCCGATACCGACGCGGGGCCCGTCGAAGTTGTAGAGATCGTTCGCGTTGTCCATGGTAGGCGGGATTTGCGGAGCCTTGGGTAGCCGATCGCTGGATCCGGAACGACTAAACAGAAGGGAAAGAGCCCAGCTTGTGAGCGCAGATTACGATGCTGAGTGGCAGGCCCGTTTTGGCGAAGCCCCGAGTTTGACAGGGGAAGTTCCTGATTTCGCTTGGCTGCGGCAGGTGCTGTCGCGCCGCACCCACCGCCGCTATGCCCCGCGCCCCGTACCCGAGGATTTGCTGCGGCTGTTGCTCGGGACGGCATTTTCGGCCTCGTCAAAATCCGATTTTCAGCAGGCTTCGGTGATCCGCGTCGCCGAGGAAGCACGGCGCGAGCGGCTCGCAGCATTGATCCCAGGTATGCCGTGGATCGGCACGGCACCGGTGTTTCTGGTGTTCTGCGGCGATGCGCGGCGGCTTGAGCAAATCGGCAAGCAGCGCGGACACCCGAATGACAACAGCCGGCTCGAAGGTTTTTTCAACGCCGCGGTCGACGCGACCTTGGTTATGCAGACCTTCATCCTCGCAGCGGAAACCGCCGGCCTCGGCTGCTGTCCGATCAGCGCAGTGCGCAACCATGCCGACGCTGTTGCGGGGATACTGAAACTGCCGGACAAGGTCTTCCCGGTTGCCGGGTTGTGCGTCGGTTATCCCGCCGCCGAAGGGTTTGTCAGCATGCGGCTGCCGCTCGCGGTTACCGTGCACACCGACCGCTATGACGATACCCCTCTTGCCGAAGAGGTTGCGGCTTACGACCAACGCCGCGCCGCCCGCTATTCGCCGCCGCACGAGCAGCAGCGCGCCGCGGATGTCTTCGGCTATGCCGATCTTTACGGATGGTCCGAAGATAAATCCCGCCAGGCCGCGGCACAACCCGAAGGGGAGAGTTTCCCAGGCCACCTTCGCTCCCGCGGCTTTACCTTCGATTAGGGCCGGCGATTAGGGCCGCCGCGCCGCCTGCATGCCGGAAGAAATGCGGCGATCAGCAAAGCCTCACGCGGCAAAGGCTCACGCGATTGTCGTATTAGGCTGCCCGTCATCATCGCGAATGCGCCGCCGCGTCGATCGGGCGGTCGGACTGCTCCGGCAAGGGCTGGCGCCGGTTCTGGTGCTGTCGGGCGGCGGGCATGGATCGACGGCCGAGGCCGAGATCATGCGTCGCATGGCGCTGGCGCGCGGCGTTCCGGAGGCAGCGCTGCTGATCGAGCCCCATTCGCGCGACACCGTCGGCAATGCGCGCGAGACCGCACGATTGCTGTGCTCGCGTGGCTGGCGGACGGTAATCCTGGTCAGCGATAAGGCCCATTTGCCGCGTGCGGCGCTGCTGTTCCGCATCGCGGGTGTCGAGGTGGTCGGCTGCTCGGGCGTCAGCTCGTCGTCGGCGCTGCTCGAAATCGCGCAGGCGATACGAGAGGCGCTGGCATTCCTGCCGAGCCTGCTGCGCGCGCTTGTTACCGAGCGAAAAAACCGCCGTCGACGGCAAGCGTGTAGCTGGTGACGACCATCGCCGCTGCACGGCTGGGCAGCCTCGGTCATTCCCCGGCACCCTCGCGTTCGATCGGAGCTAGTATCAAGTTTGGCTGCAGCCGCCAGAAATAGGCGGCAACGATTAAGGTGGCGCCTCCGGTCAGCAGAAACAGCTCGGGCACGCTGACCCCGAGCGCAATCAGCACCATCGTCCCGACGGCAGCGATCACCATTGCCGCAGCGTTGATTACGTTGTTCGCTGCGATCGCCCGGGCGCGCTGGGCGCGTGCGCTCGCCGCCTGCAACAACACGTAGAGCGGCACGATAAAGACCCCACCCGACACCGCGACACCCAGGAGATCGACCAGTATCCGCCAATGCGCGGGGGATGCGAGGAAGGCGCGCAGCCCGATCAGGCTACCCGCTCCGCCTACGGCCGCCCGGCTCGCCCACCACAGGTCGATCGAGAACAGAGCGATGCCGAGAGCCCCCCATGGCACCGTGTGCGCGCTGATGCGGCCGCCGAGGATGCGGCTGCACAATAGCGAACCGATTGCGATCCCGATCGTAAAGACGGTCAAGAACAGGGTCACGACGACCTGCTCTCCGCCTAGAGAAAATCGGACATAGGCCGGGAATTGCGACAGGTAGATTGCACCAGCGAGCCAAAACCATGAGATCCCGAGCATCGACCAAAACGGGATCCTCTCGCGTGCGGCGTCGCGGAGGATGCGCGCGGTGGCGGCAAACAGGTTCCACTCTAACACGGTGCGCGCCGCCGCCGGGCTGGTTCCCGGGATCGCCAGGCTCGCCGCCCAGGCAGCAAGCGCCACGATGATGATCAGCGCCGCGACGACAACCGCCCCGTGGTGCCCGGCGATCAATACCCCGGCGATCGTCCCGAGCAGGATCGCGATAAAGGTCCCGGCCTCGACCAGTGCATTGCCGAGGAGCAGCTCGTGCGGGGCGAGCAGATCCGGAAGGATCGCGTATTTGAGCGGGCCGAGAAACGCCGCCTCGATCCCCATCGCGAACAGGATGACGAGCAATGCCGTACTGCTGCCGAGCAGCACGCCCACCGCCGCGGTCCCCATCAACACAATTTCGGAGAGCTTGATCAGCCGGATCAGCCACGCCTTGTCATGCTGGTCGGCGAGCTGGCCGGCAGTCGCCGAGCACAAAAAAAACGGTAGGATAAATAGCCCGCCGGCGAGCGGGATCAGAAATCTCCGCCGATTTCTGCGAGGCGGCATCGGTGCTGTAGGCGATCATCAGCACCAATGCGTTTTTCACCGCGTTGTCGTTAAACGCCGACAAGAACTGCGCCGCGAACAATGGCCCAAACCGCCGTGAGCCAAGCAATGCCAGGGCTCCGCTGCCGGTGGGTTCGCCGCGTTGGGCACGAATGGCCATCATGCGCCTTGTTTCGCATCTTTGCGGCGCGGCGGCGAGCGTCGCTTTCCCTACACTCGATGAGCGAGCTCGCATTCGCCGCCAGAGACCGCGCGCTCCAAGGCGAGCCACTGAGCCGGTGCCGACTGGTGGCGCCGGTAAAACCACCCCCATCACGCCGTCGGCACCAGGTCATCCGATTTCGAACCAAAAGCGTTGTTCGGATGTGGCCTCGCAAACGGGCGGCTTGGTCAGAGCTTCGAGCCACCGTCGACGTGGATGGTCGTGCAGGCACCCGCTCACGCAGTCGCTTGCACGAGGCGTGGCTGGACTAAATCCGATCCTTGCTGGTCAACAGAAGGCCCGGAAAGCTAAAGGGGGAGGGGCGATCAGGCCTCTGGTCGTTCTTCGATCGCGTCGACGCGGTCCGGGTAAAAGGCGAGATAGTCCTTGATCGTCGCAACGGGAGCGAATGGCGCCTCGTAGCTCCACACGGCGTTGGTCGAACGGTCGCTGCCGACCGGAATGCTGAAGTAACTGGCATCCCCCTTGTACGGGCAGTAGGTAGCGTGATCCGTCCGCCCGAGGAGCGCCATGTCGACATCTTTGCGTGGGATGTACTGAACCGCCGGCTAGGCCGCCTCGCGCAAGGTCAACGCTGCTCGCGTGTCGGCGACGATCCGGCCCGCGACCGAGACCACGATCCGAGCCGGACTGCGTTCAATTGTGATCGGATGATCGGGCCCGGGAATTTTGATCGGCTTCGCTGCGGTTGCGATGTTCGGTTCCATGGCTTCACCTCTGTTTTGGGTTTCGGATTTGCGAACTACCCCGCCGACTTCCCGCCATCGACCGAGAGCACATGGCCGCTGACAAAGGACGCCTGGCCGGAGCAAAGAAACAGGATGGCGTTGGCGATCTCGTCGGGCTCTCCGACGCGGCCGAGCGGCACGGTCGAGACGAGGCCGGCCTTTCTTTCAGCATTGCCGGTAAAGCGATTGAGCATCCCAGTCTCGGTCGGCCCCGGCGCCACCGCATTGACACGAACGCCCGAGCCCGCGACCTCAAGCGCCGCGGACGTGGTGAGCCCCTCAACCGCGTGCTTGCTGGCGGCATAGACTGAGGCGTTGGGCGTACCGGCGTGGCCGTAGGTCGACGAAACATTGACGATGCTGCCGCTGCGCTGAGTTAGCATCACCCGCAGCTCGTGCTTCATGCTGATGAGCGTGCCGAGCACATTAGTGTCGAAGGTCGCGGCGTAGCTTTCGGTGGTCTGCTGCGTCACGGGGCCGGGCTTGCCTTCGGTGCCGGCGCAATTGACCGCCGCGTCCAGACGACCGAAGCGCGCGACGGTCCGATCGACCAGGTCGCGCACATCGTCCTCGCGGCGCACATCGGCCCGGATGAATTCGGCTTCCGCGCCGAGTTCGTGCAGCTCGCGAATCAGTGCCTCACCGGCATCGTCATGGCGACCGGAGACGATGATACGGTTGCCCTCCCGGGCAAAAGCCACGGCCGCCGCCCGCCCAATTCCAGTCAACGCGCCGGTGACCAACACGACAGGTGTGCTCATAGCGCCACTCCTTCAGGCTTGTCTGATTCGTCAAGGACCGCCATAGCAGCGGAAGCCAAAAGTTCCTTTGCATGATGGCGAGTCAACGATCGATGCTGTCGGCCGAGATTTGGGTTTGACTGGCGTCGATGAGAAAGACTTTATAAGATTGGCGGCATACTTCGCAGGCATGGGTAGGGCCATGGAACTGCGACATCTGCGCTACTTCATTGCCGTCGCCGAGGAAGGCAGCGTCACACTCGCAGCCGAGCGGCGGCTGCATACGGCCCAGCCGTCGCTCAGCCGGCAGATCCGCGATCTGGAGCTGGAAGTCGGAGCTCAACTCCTGATCCGCAGCACCCACGGTATTGAGCTGACCGCCGCCGGCCGCGTTTTTCTAGACCACGCGCGGCTCGCGCTGGCGCAGGTGGAGGCCGCTACATCCGCCGCTCGACGTGCTGCTCACCCGGAGCACAGGACGCTGGCGTTGGGGTTTCTGAGCGGTTGCGAGCCGGAGTGGCTGCCTGCGGTGTTACACGTTCTTCGTGAGGAACTGCCGACGATTGAGGTCACAATTTCCAGCCAGCATTCGCCACAGCTCGCCGACGGTCTTATAGCTGGAAAATTGGACGCGGCCTTTATGAGGCCTGAGGAACGATATCCTAATCTTGTCTACCGGGTCCTGGTTAGGGAACCACTTATCGCGGTTCTGCCGAGCGATCATCGTCTTGCGTCGCGTAAGGCGATCAGCCCGCAAGACCTAGTGGGTGAGGCATTCATTGGCATGGCTGACCAGGCCCCAGTCTTGCGCTCGCTGATAGAAGACTACTTCAGACGGTCAGGCATCGACCTGAAGCCAGCCCACCGCGTCGAATATCTGTCGATGGCGATATCGCTTGTCGCGTCCACTCGCGGGATAGCGCTCTTGCCCGACTACGCCCGTAATTTCCTCACCTGGTCAGTCATTAGCCGGCCATTGGAGGGGGCTGTTCCGACGATCGACCTGGTACTCGGCTATCACAAGGCAAACACCTCTCCCTTGCTCAAAATTTTTCGTTCAAGGACGGACGAGTTGATCGCTCGCGTGTCGAAAAGGTCTGGTGAGCTGGGAGCCGTCCCACCTGCCGAGAGGTCTTAAAGCCGTTGAATGTCCGGAAATGGTCGCTACGGCGCCCCAAGCGCGCGGAATTTATTTTTCACCAAGTTTTCGAGGTCCGCATTCCACGCTAGGCGGCGTTCGAGAGCGGCTAAGGGTTGGCGGCGTCGACCTGCGGTTCGGTGAACGGCTCGGTGCGATGCGCGACTTTGTCGGCGTATAATTTGTCGATCGCCGTTTCGGAAAAGCCCAGCATGTGCGCGAGAATGTCGGTGGTATCGTCGCCGATCGACGGCGCGCCGCGCCAGATGCGGCCAGGGGTCAGCGACATTTTCGGCACCACGCCGTAGACCCGGATCGGAACGCCCGACTGCCGATCGAGCACCGGCACGGTCATCTCGCGCGCCGCGTAATGCGCGTCGTTGTACTGGTCACGCACGTTGAAGACGCGGGCGCAGCCGAGCCGCGCGGCGTTCATCTCGGTCTCGACCTCGAGCGCCGTGTGCGCCGCACAATAGTCGCGCAGCCGCCGGTCGAACTCCCTTCCCTTTTCGGAATTGACCGCAGCTGCGTCTTTCGAGCACGCCTCGAAGCTGTATTCGGCCGGATCGAGCCCGATAAATGTCGCGACCCGGTCGTAGATGGCACCGCCCAAGGCGCCGATAAAAACCCAGCCATCACTGCATTTGAAGGTGTCGTAGGGCTGGAATCCCGGTGCACGATTTCCAGTGTGCGCGTAGACCGCACCCTCGCCCGTGTAGAGCGGCAGGGTGTTGCCGTTGGTCTGCGCTACCGCCTCATATTGCGCGAGGTCGACGACCTGGCCGCGGCCGCTTTTCTTCACTTCCCACAGCGCCATCATCGTGGCGGCCCATCCGGTCAGCGCCGTGAGGTAATCGCCGGTGTAGGTCTTGGCGCGCTGCGGCGGCCCGGCCGGGTCACCGGTCAGGTTGATCATACCGCCATAGGCCTGGGCGATCGCGTCATACCCCGCCCTCCCGAGATACTCCTCCTTGCCATATTGCCCGTAGGTGCTGACCCGCACGATAACCAGACTGGGATTGACCGCCAGCGCCAGTTCGTTGGTGATCCCTGCGCGCGTGAGCGCGCCCGGTATCGACGACTCCATCCACACGTCGGAGATCTTCCACATCGCCATCAAGAGTTCGATGGCTCGCGCCTGCTTGAGGTCGAGACCCATCGACAGTTTGTTCTTGGTGACCTCTGCTTCATCGCAGCCATGCGGGCGTGGACCGCGGGTCAGATGCGGTGCGGTAAACCGAAAAGTATCGCCGCCAGGGCGCTCGACATGAATCACCTCCGCGCCGAACTCGGCCAGCTTTGTGCCGATATACGGCTGCGCAATGAATACGCCGGTCCCGACCACGCGAATTCCTTCGAGCGGTCCGAAGGCCGGAACCACACACGGCGTCGCCGGCCGCGGCAAGTTCTTGATCCAGTCCGGGATTGTCTTCCGCAATTTCTCGATTTTGTCTTCGTCCGGGACCAACCTCGGATCGTGCGGCATGGTATCGGCCTCCCTTTAGTTAGAACGTTTGGATACAGCGCCAGCGCGGCCCCAAGCAATCTGCTTACAGACGACATCCCGGACAACGTAGAATAGCTATGGCTCCGGCCACCAAGCAACGGTCGGATCATTGGGGAGCAAGACAGACCCGGCGCGCTCGCCCGCAGCCGCATTTTATTGAGTGCACTATTTGAAAATCGCTCGAACTGACTGATAACCAACGATCGTGGAAGGATCGCAGGAGTTTGATCAGGCGGAATGGGCGCGGTTCGGGGTTGAGCCGGGGTGGGCATTTGCGATCCATCATCGCGTGCGGTGGAGCGAATGCGACCCGTTCGGGCATGCCAACCATCGCGCTTATTTCGAATGGTTCGAGGAGGCGCGCAATCGCTATCTCGAAACGGCCGGACTGCCCGAATTGTCAGCGGGTACACCGGGGCCGGTCATCGCCGAGACCGGCATCCGCTATCATCGCCCCCTCGCCTACGGTGATGAGGTTCTAGTGACCGCCCGGACCGTGCGCCTGGGACGGACTAGCTTCGAAATGGAATACGCGGTGTGGCGAGAGGGATTGTGCGCGCTCGGCCGCGCGGTACTGATCCTGGTCGTCAACGCGACCGGCGAAAAGACGCCGCTGCCCGATCCGCTGCGCCGCGCTATGCTGGCGCGCGACCCCAACGCCCGCGAGGCTGGCCGCAGCGAAAGGACTACTGCATGAAACGCGCCGTTATAATCGTCTGCGACAGCCTGCGCCGCGATTTGATCACTTCGGGAGATGCACCGTTTCTGACCGAGTTGGGGCGCAATTCGGCGCAGTTTGTCAATCATTCGAGCGTGTTCCCTTCGACGACGCGGGCGAGTGCGGCCTCGATCGCCACCGGCTGTCGCCCGGCGCGCCATGGTTTGCTCGGCAACACGATGGCGATTGACGAGGGTGACGGGCTCGTCTGCCTGTCGGTCGGAGCCCCCGATTTTCGCGATCGCCTGCATCGCGCCACCGGCCGCACCTTGCACGTGCCGACAATGGCCGAGCGGGTGACGCGGGCCGCCGACACCGCGATCGCGTTCTCGAACGTGTCGCCGGGTGCGGCCTATTTCCTCGACCCCGATGGGTACGGCTGGGTCTACAACGCAGCCGGCAGTTTCGGCCCTGGCCGGCGCCCGTTACCCGCTGCAGAGGGACTGGCGGTCGGCAAAGGCGAGGCCGGCGACAACGCCGTCACCGAGCGCTTTTGCGCTGAGGTATTGATCGACCGCGAGCCGGCGTTAGCCATGTTGTGGCTGTCAGAGCCCGATTACACCGGCCACCATACGCAATTGGGCTCGCCCGAGCACAGGCGGGCGATCGCAGCAGCGGACGCGAATGTACGCCGTGTTGCCGAGACCGTGGCGCGGCTCGACCCCGGCGGCGAAGAAATCCTGTTGGTCGTTGGCTCCGATCACGGCATGGAAACCGTCGCGGAGACAATCGATCTCGAAGGGCTTCTGATCGATGCCGGTTTGAAGGACGGGCCGGGTTCCTCGGATGTCGTTGTCGCGCCGAACGGCACCGCGGCATTGATCTATTTTACCGAGCCGGAAAGCGCGAATGTTGCGGAGGTCGCGCGCTTGCTCGAAGTCCAGGATTGGGTCGGGCGGGTATTCACCGGCGACGGGCTCGCCGCGACGGGCCTGCCGACCGGCTCGCGGGCGCGCATCGCAATCACGATGAAAGCCGATAATCGCGCGAACCCGTATGGGGTGCCGGGTCACAGCCATATCGTGCGCGACTTGTCCGGGCAGGACATCACCGGCTTTGGCCAGCATGGCGGCCTCGGCGTCCACGAACAACAGCCGTTTCTATTCGTTTCGGGCGGCGGCTTTAGCGCAGGGTTCCATCGCGGACGCACGTCCTTGGTGGACATCGCACCGACGGTGCTGCGCCATCTCGGCCTCTCGATCGACGGCCTCGACGGCCATCCCCTGCCCTATCAGCCGCCAGTCTAAAAAACCCAATCACGTCGGCCGCTGGGCGGAGACTTGACCACCGCGAGAAGCGCCTCGGACGGCGCCTCGGCGCCCGAAAGCGGTCATCCGGCCAAGCCGATCTGACCACAGGTTCGATCTCAAAGCTGCCGTTCGTCGCCCGCGCCCCCAAAGCCCACCATTGCGGAAACCCGAATCAAGCCGCAGGTTAGACCAGAACCGCCTTTAAGATATCTGTAAGCGTCAGCTCGTGGCCACTCAGGCGGCGAGAGTGACGATTTTGGCTGCCAGTTCCACGGCAGCAGTTCGGCGAGCCGGTTGATCGGGTGACCATTGGCCATGCGATCGATCACATCGGTAAGCCAAGTCTGCGGATCGAGGCCGTTGAGTTTGGCGCTTTCCAGCACGGTATAGAGGATTGCGGCGCGCTCGCCGCCGGCGTCGGATCCAAGGAACAGGAAGTTCTTGCGCGTGATGGCGATACCGCGCAGCGCTCGCTCAGCGACATTATTGTCGATCGCGAGCCGGCCATCACCGGCATAGCGGGTTAGCGCGTCCCAGCGGCTGAGTGCGTATTGGATCGCCTTGGCGAGCGCGTTCTTTGCTGACAGCCGGCGGCGCTGTGCGGTCAGCCAGTCGCGCAAGGCGTCGAGGATCGCCACGCACGGCTCTGTCGCGTCGCCAGCCGGGTTGCGGCCGACTGACCAGTAATCTCGGCTTCGATCTTGTAGAGCTCGCCAATCCGTTTGAGCGCCTCCTCGGCGATTGGCGACTTGGTCAACTCGAACACGTCGTAAAATTTGCGTCGCGCGTGAGCCCAACACGCCGCGTGGATCAGCGGCGGCGCTCGGCCGACCCGGTCGTTGGCGGATGGTGGTCGCGTTAGGGCTTGATAGCCGCTAAAGGCGTCGGCCTGGATCACGCCGCGAAAGCGGGCCAGATGATCGCGCGGCCGCTCGCCCCGACGGTCGGGGCTAAAGCGGTAATAAGCCGCGGACGCCCGCTCGCCTTGCCAGGGCCGCTCGTCGACGACATAGGTCCACAGCCGCCCGGTTCGGGTCTTGCCATTGCCCGGCGCCAGCACGGCGATCGGCGTGTCATCGGTGTGGATGATCGGCGCCGCCAGGGCATGGGTGCCGATCAGCTCGGCCAGTGGCGTCACCCACCAAGCGGCATGCCCGACCCAGTCGGCCAGGGTGGCACGCTCGATCTCGATGCCCTCGCGCGCCAGGATCGCCGATTGCCGGTAGAGCGGCAGCCCGTCGAGGTATTTGCTGACCACGACATTGGCGACCAGACCCGGACCGGGGCGGCCCTTCGCGATCGGCAGATCGGGCATCGGCGCTTGGATGATGCGCTCGCAGCAGCGGCAGCTCAGCTTAGGCCGAATATGGCGGATCACTTTGAGGCGAGCCGGGATCTTCTCCAAGATCTCGGTCACGTCCTCGCCGAGCTTGGCAAAGCGGGTGCCGCCGCAGCCCGGGCAGACCGGCCTCGGATCATGCACGATCTCCTCGCGCGGCAAATGATCGGGCAATGGCCGCCGCACCGGCTGACGCCGTTCGCGCGGTGGCTGATCAGGGGCACGCCGTGCCGCCGGCGCTGTGCGTGCTGCTTCGCTCTCTTCCAGATCCTCGAGCATCAGCTCGAGTTGCGCGATCTGAGTATCGAGTTTTTCCGACGAGCGCCCAAATTGCATCCGCCGCAGTTGGGCAAGCTGAGCCTTGTACTGTTCGATCCGCAGACGGGCGCCGGTCAACTCGGCCCGCGCCACCGCCAGTTCCGCCTCGCGCTCGGCCAGTAAGGCGCGCAGCTCGGCGATCTCTTGAACAGGGTCAGCAGCGACCGGCATCAACCGAGAGTTTACTCCCGCGGTCATTGAGCAGCATCGATCCGTACCCGCCTGAGTCACTATGTCGCGCTGTTCAACCAGCCACTTCCGGGGCCCAGCTGCGGCGCGGTGCACGCCAATCGATACCTTCCAGTAGCATCGATAATTGCGCTGCCGTTAGCACCACCGATCCGTCCTTGGCCTGCGGCCATAAAAACCGGCCGCGCTCCAGCCGTTTGGCAAACAGGCACAATCCTTGCCCGTCCCACCACAGCACCTTGATCAGATCGCCGCGCCGACCGCGAAACACAAACAGCGCACCACCATGCGGGTCGAGCTGCAGCGTCAGCTGAACCCGCGCCGCGAGCCCGTCAAAGCCTTTCCTCATGTCAGTGACGCCGCATGCCAGATAGACGCGGACATTGCCCGGTATGCCGATCACGACAGCGCCGACAAGACCCGGCGCAATGCCATCTCGTCGACCGCGCCGGTCAGACGCAGCTTCACCCCCGTGGGCAGCTCGACCTCGATTATCCCATCCACCCGCCGATCGGGTTCGGGGGGCGTCGGCATCGGCGCAACCGGCGCTGCGGCCAGTGCAAGCTGTTCAACCGGTAGCGCCAATCTCACTGGCGCAAATCCAGTCAGCTCGCCCGTGCGAAACTGCCGCCGCCAGGTGTAAAGCTGGCCGCTGCTGATCCCGTGCAGCCGGCAAACCAACGAGGGCGACGACCCCGGCGCTACGCTCTGTGCCAATATCCGCAGCTTCTCTTCGAGGCTCCAGCGCCGCCGCCGCTCCGGGCCGCTGAGAACCTCGCCGCGGACCTCGCGAGCCCTCGTATGAGTACTCCCGAGGTCCTCCTTATCGACCAGCCCCACATCATTCATTGCACCGCCGCCATAAAACAGCGGCAGCTTCTCAATCAGCAAGCCCAGCGCAAGACGCCAATCAGCAGACGCTTACAGATATCTGCCAAATGCGAGCTGAGTTGGTGCCCGATTTTCAATCAGTCGTGACTGGGATGCCCTTACGTCCGAGCGATGCGATCCGCATTGGCTCCTTGACGGGGCGTTCCGGAACCGCCGGCTCTCTTACAGCTCAAAGGCCGCCTCCCGCCCGTGTTCGAGAAAGGTCTGGGCGTCAATGTGCCCGAAGATTTCGATCAACGACGCCACCACCCCGGTCCACCCGGTTTGATGACTGGCGCCAATGCCGGCGCCGTTGTCACCATGAAAATACTCGTAGAACAATAAATGATCCCGCCAATAGGGATCGTTCTGGAACTTCTGGGCTCCGCCAAACACCGGCCGCCGGCCGGCTTGGTCGCGTAGGAAAATGCGAGTCAACCGGTTGGCAATCTCGCGGGCTACTTCGAACAGGTTCATCGAGTTGCCCGAGCCGGTGGGACACTCGATTTTGAAGTTGTCGCCGTAATATAAATAGTATTGCATCAGGGCGCGGATTAACAAAGCATTGACCGGCATCCAAACCGGTCCCCGCCAGTTCGAGTTGCCGCCGAACATTCCGGTGTCCGACTCCGCCGGAAGATAATTGACCCGGTACTCCTCACCGTGCACCGAAAATACATAGGGATGATCGGCATGATAGCGGGACAATGCCCGGATCCCGTGCGGGCTCAGGAACTCGTTCTCATCGAGCATCCGAGACAGAATTCTACGCAGCCGATCCTCGTTCACCAGGGCAAGGATACCGCGCTCGGCGACGCCACGGTTGCCGCTAGCATGAATGGAGCCGACCAACTCCGGCATCCGCCGCAAATGCGCCGACAAATGCTCTGACAGTTTGGAAACCCGTTCGCGCTGCCACTTCTCAATGACCGTCACGGCACAGAGGGGTAAGAGACCTACCATCGAGCGGAGCTTGAGCCGCGTCGTGACGCCATCTGGACGGCGAAGGACGTCGTAATAAAATCCGTCCTCCTCATCCCACATACCGTCGCCGATTTTGTTCATGGAGCGGGCGATCAGCACAAAGTGAGCCACAAAATTTGCTGCCACATCCTCATATGCCGGGTCGCTTGACACCAGCTCGACGGCAATCTCGAGCATGTTCTGCGAGTAAAGAGCCATCCATGCCGTGCCATCGGCCTGTTCCAGATATCCTCCGGTGGGCAGTGGTGCGCTACGGTCGAAGACACCAATATTGTCGAGCCCGAGAAACCCGCCTTCGTAGAGGCTGTTGCCATCGCGGTCTTTGCGGTTCGCCCACCACCCGAAGTTCCACGTCAGCTTACCAAAGACCCGCCGGAGGAACTGCAGGTCGCGCGTGTCGCGCAACGCCTGTTCCATGCGGTAGAGAAAAATCGTGGCCCAGGCGTGCACCGGTGGATTGACGTCGCTGAAGTTCCACTCATAGGCCGGGATCTGACCCATCGGGTGCTGGTAAGCCCCGACAAGCAGAAGATCGAGCTGCTCCTTGGCGAAATCGATGTCGACGGTGGAAAGTGCGATTGTGTGGAAGGCGAGGTCCCAAGCCGCAAACCACGGGTATTCCCACTTGTCCGGCATTGAGATGACATGCTCGCTGATCATGTGGAACCACTCGCGATTCCTCACGATGCCGGTTTCGTCGAGCAGCGGATCGGCGCGATGTTCCTCAAGCCACTTGTCGACATCGTAAAAGAAATATTGCTTGCTCCACAACATCCCGGCCAGCGCCTGCCGCATCAGATTGGCTGTATCCTCGCCGACACCAGGAGGCGTTATCGACCGGTAGAACTCGTCGGCCTCGCGCCGCCGCGCCTCAACGAGTTGTCCGAAGTTCGCGTCGAACGGAGCTTGGACGCCGGGGACAATGCGGTTCAGCCGCAATTGGACGACAGCGGTCGCTTCCGCACCTAGCCGCAATTCGTAATAGGCGGCGGCTTTGGTCCCGGTGTTGTTCGCATTGACCGCGTCCCGACGGCCGGTCACCACATAATCGTTGATCCCGTCCTTAACGTATGGCGTGGTATTGTCAGTGCCAAACAGACGCCTGTTATTGGTTTCATTTTCAGTAAACAGTAGGCCTTTGGCTCCCTCGCAGTGGAGGAAATAGGTCCCGAGTAACGAGTCCGACGCGGCGACAACGCTGACACCGTTTTTCTCGGACGCGGCTGTCAGGGACGGCCTTGACTCTTCTGGCCACCATGTCCAGACGTTGCGGAACCAGAGTGTCGGCAGCACGTGAATTGTGCTGTCGTCCGGCCCCCGATTACATATGTTAATCTCTATCAACAGGTCGGTCGGCGAAGCTTTTACATATTCGACGAATACGTCAAAATACCGGTCTTCATTGAATATGCCGGTGTCGAGCAGTTCGTATTCTGGATCATTTCGGCTGCGACGCCGGTTGGTCGCAATCAGGTCGGGGTAAGGAAATTCATTCTGTGGATACTTGTACAGATACTTCATATACGAATGGGTCGGTGTACTATCCAAGTAGTAATAATATTCCTTGACGTCCTCGCCGTGATTACCCTCGCTATTCGTCAGACCGAACATCCGCTCCTTGAGAATCGGGTCCTTGCCATTCCATAACGCGAGCGCAAAGCACAGCCGCTGATGGTCGTCGCTGATCCCAGCGATACCATCCTCGCCCCAGTGATAGGCGCGCGAGCGAGCTTGGTCATGGCTAAAGTAGTCCCACGCGTTGCCATCATTGCTATAGTCCTCACGAACCGTACCCCACTGGCGTTCGCTGAGGTAAGGTCCCCATTGCTGCCATGGCACCCCCTTATGTCGCGCTTCGTCTAGCCGCAGCGCCTCGGCCGTAATGATCGGTGTCTCGGCCATGATTTGCTCCCCATTTTAAGCCATGACCCGGGCGGACTTTAACTCTTGTGAAACCCTTCGCCACGGTCAAGGGCGCTCGGCTACCTTCTCCTGCTGATTGATCTGCTCCCTCTCCGCTATACCCGATAAGAACCCGAGCGCCCCCCGTCCCATCTTTGGGGCGCCGCTTCGTCGCAAGCGAGATGAGCCTACACGTCCTCGCCTACAACCTGAAACGGGCGGCGGCTGTCCTTGGCATCCTAACGCTAATCGGGGCGATGCGGCGATGAGCGATCAGCCGGCCGCTCTCGGAAACGCCAAAACGCCAAATCCCGCCTCAACCCTAATTCCTCTCGGATGCAGAAGGTGCTCAAATAAAGCAGTCAACGGTGGCGGAACCACTGTCTGCCCTCGGCAGACACGCTATGCTTGCTCCACGGTCGAGCAGTTGAGGGAGAGATAGGATGGCGCGGAAGGAAATGACGGTCGACAGCGTCGCCGAGGCATATCTGACCCTGTTGGCCGAGCGTGGCGTCGAATATTTGTTCGCCAATGCCGGCACCGATTTCGCGCCGCTGGTCGAAGCCTTCGCCAAAGCGGCGCGCACCGGCGCGCCCACGCCAAAGCCGATGCTCGCGACCCACGAAAACCTGGCACTCTCGATGGCGCATGGCTGGGCGATCGCGACCGGGCGGGTGCCGGCGGTCATGGTCCATGTCAGCGTGGGTACCGCGAACGGCGTGTGCGGGGTATTCAACGCCGCGCGCGACAACGTGCCGATGCTGTTCACCGCCGGCCGCTCGCCATTGACCGAAGCGGGATTGCCGGGGGCGCGCGACGTCTACATCCACTGGGCGCAGGAGATGTTCGATCAGGCCGGCATGGTGCGCGAGCTCGTCAAATGGGATTACGAGCTGAGAAACGGCGAGCAGCTCGAAACCGTGGTCGACCGCGCTCTGGCGGTGGCGACGACCGAACCAAAGGGCCCTGTGTACCTATCGCTTCCGCGCGAGGTGTTGGCCGAGCCGCTACCCGGATTTGCCTACGACACGCCGTCGCGGCGGGTGGCGGCGACTACGCCCGCCCCCGACGCCAATGCGATCGAGGAAGCGGCGCGCATCCTGGCCGCCGCCAATCATCCACTGATCATCACCGCCAGCGCCGGCCGCGAGCCCGCTGCGGTCGCCGCCCTCGCCGATCTCGCCGAGCGCTTTGCGCTGCCGGTTGTGCAGCATCGCCCACGCCATCTGTCGTTGCCGGCCAACCATCCTTGTCATCTCGGCTACGACGCCGGGCCTTATCTCGATGACGCCGACGCGATCCTGGTGCTGGAATGCGATGTGCCTTGGGTCCCCAGCCTCAAGGCGCCACGGCAGCAATGCCGGGTGGTTCATCTCGGCGTCGATCCATTGTTCCAGCGTTACCCGATTCGCGGCTTTCCGTGTGACCTCGCAGTGACCGCGGCGCCGGCCGCGGCATTGCCGGCACTCACCGCAGCGCTCGAGCGGCATGCGGAAAAGGGAGCAATCGCGGCGCGGCGGCAGCGGCTGGGGACCCTCCGGGAAGCGCAGCTGGCTGGTTGGCGCAAAACCCGCGAGACGGTGGCCGGGCTGCGCCCGATCCACATGGCGTGGGCCAGCGCCTGCATCGCCGACGTCAAGCCCGAGGATGCGATCCTCGTCAACGAGTACACACTGATGCCGGAATATTGCGGCTCGAACCTGCCGGGAACGTATTTCGGGTCGAGCCCCGCTTCCGGTCTCGGCTGGGGCGGCGGTGCGGCGTTGGGCGCGAAGCTCGCGGCGCCGGATCGGCTGGTGATCGCAACCCTCGGCGATGGCTCGCATCTTTTCGGCAACCCGGTCGCGGTACATCACGCCGCGGCGGCGCATGATCTGCCGGTGCTGTTCGTGATCATGAACAATTCGATGTGGGGTGCGGTGCGGCGCGCGACGCAAGGCATGTATCCACAGGGCGAGGCGATGCGCAGCAACAAGCCGCCGCTGATCGATCTCGACGAATTGCCAGCCTTCGAGCAGGTCTGCGCCGCGGCCGGCGGCTATGGCGAGCGGGTCGAGGACCCGGCGGCGCTGCCGGCCGCCCTCGGGCGGGCATTGCACGCCGTCACCGTCGAGCGCCGCCAGGCGTTGCTCAACGTAATTTGCCGCGGACCCTAAAGCGCCGACTTCGGATCTCGCTTAGCGGCCCATGATCGCGATTTCCCCGGCATTGCAAAGCGCGTGCTAGACTAAGGCACCGAGAGGACAAGACCGAGGTCATCTCATGAGTGCCGTGCGCGAGCTGCTCGATGACGCGATTGCGCTGCAAAAGGACGGGTTGAGCCCCGGCCGCATCGGATTGGCGCTAACCGATCGTTGGGAGGCCGAGCAGTTGGATACCGCCGGAGAGGTGCGCCGCACCCGCTCCAAGACCGGCGGTATCGAGTTGCGCTTTCCTAGCGGCGAAAAGATCGTGTGGGACGGCGCTGCCTGGAGCTATCTGCCATCGTGAAATCCGGCAGACCGGAATCAGCGAAATCGGCCCACCGTCCCCCCGCGCGAATTGTTGCATTTGCCGCCACGTTAGCTCTGCTGGGCACGGCAGTCGTTTCTGCCAACGCCAATCAACTGGTCGCCGACTACACCGCCTATTGGGCGGGCCTTCCGGCAGCGCAAATTCGCCTGAAACTGAGCAACGCCACCGCGGTCTACCACGATGAAATCGAGATTCGCACCGAGGGGCTGCCGCATCTCGTAACCCATTTTCGTGCGGTCGCCGAGGCCGGCGGGCGCCTCATTCCGGACGGAGCGGCCGAACCGTCACGGTACAGTGCGCTTTACGATCTTCGCAAATATCGCGACCGCCATATCGGCATGCAATTCGTTGCGCGTGACACGGCGGTGATCGCCGAGCGCACCGCCGATGACACCAGCCGCAAAGCACCGCTCGCCGAGAAGTTCCGGCGCGATATCGTCGATCCGCTGACCGCTCTCGAACGCATCCGCGCCGCGGTTGCCGCGGGCAAGTCCGCCCCCAACACGACCTTTGTGATCCCGGTCTATGATGGTACCCGCCGGTTCGACATCGTCGGGCATATGTTGCCAAAGGCGGAGCAGACAACCGGAACCATGCGGCTCGCGCTTAACCTGCGGCCGATCGCCGGGTTCAAGGGTGAATTGAGCGATGACGGCGACCCCGACAGCGCCCCGCGTCCGGTAGCGCTGACTTTGACGGACGACGAGAGGTTGCTGCCGATATCAGTGTCGGTCCGGGTTTTCTATTTGCCGCTGGTGATTCAGCTCGATCGGGTGTGCGCCGATACCAAGTCCTGCCCCGGATGAACCACCACCCTTTTTGGTCAGCGTCACACGGCCAATGCTGAATCCTCTAAACGCTAAGCTGAGAGTGGCGCCGCAGTTGCGAAGGAGTGGTCGTCGCGGCTCTCTGGTGCCGCTTGTCTGATCTGGTCAGCGGCTTCGACGAGCAATGCGACCGCGCGGCGTTCCATACCGCGGCCGGTCATCAGCAGCCCCAAAACGGGGTGATCCAGCAGTTCCGCGACCGAGTATTCGTGCTGCCTGCGCCACATAACGGCCTCTCTGAAACCCGCGTCGACCCCCCGCGTTTTCAGTTACAGCACCTAACCCGGGCGTCCGGTTGTTTCAATTTCGATTAGATATCTGGATTAATTCGAGCAGTCTGTCCGGGCGATTGGCGCCATGATAGAACCTCGCAGGGCCGCATTTTCCCGTATCGTTCACGCGTGCGCACACACTGGGTACAGCTTGACGCAACGAGCAAGGCTGAGCAGGCTGCGGTCCGGTTAGAACTGCCATCGAGTTCTGGAGGGGTGTGACGATGAGCGACGCTATCCGGCCGTTTGCGCGTCCACAGCAGGGTGGCCAACCGCCCTATCTGCATCCCGATTACGGCAGTACGGTCAAACGCGCGCCAAAGCATGCACCGATCCGCCTCGAACAAACCTTGACCGAGGTTACCGGGCCGATGTTTGCGGGCGGTTGGGCCGGCGCCGATCTGGTCGACCTGACGCAAGGGCATAGCGGGCCGCCGCTCGGCGAGCGGATCATCGTCGCCGGCCGTGTGCTCGACGAGGATGCGCGGCCGGTCGCCGGAACCTTGGTCGAGTTGTGGCAATGCAACGCCGCCGGCCGTTATCGCCATCCGGTCGATCAGCACGATGCGCCGCTCGACCCCAATTTCGAGGGCGTGGGTCAGGCGGTGACGAATGCGCAAGGCGAATACCGCTTTCTGACGATCAAGCCCGGCGCCTATCCGTGGCGCAACACCTACAATTCATGGCGGCCGGCGCATATCCACTTCGGAATCTTTGGTCCGGCTTTTGCCACTCGGCTGATCACCCAGATGTACTTCCCTGGCGATCCGCTGTTGGCGTTTGACGCGATCTATCTTGGCACCGCCGATCAGCGGGCCCGGGAGCGCTTGATCGCGGATTACGATCCCAACCTCAGCGAGGCCGAATGGGCGCTGGGGTACCGTTGGGACGTCGTGTTGCGCGGGCGCGAAGCGACTCCGATGGAGAATGGCTGAGATGGCCGGCAAGCTCGTCCCGACCCCATCGCAGACGGTCGGGCCGTTCTTTCACATCGGGCTCGACCGGCCGGACTGGACCGATCTGACCAATGGCAACTCACAAGGCGAGCGCATCGTGGTCGAAGGCCGGGTGATCGATGGCGATGGCGCGTCCGTCCCCGACGCCTGCCTCGAATTGTGGCAGGCCAACGCCGCCGGCCGCTACGCCCACCCCGACGACACCCGTGTCGACAAGCCGCTGGACCCAAGATTTCCGCGGCTTTGGCCGGGTTGCGACCGACGCGGATGGCTGGTTTCGCTTTACGACGATCCGGCCGGGACCGGTGCCGGGGCGCGGCAACGCGTTGCAGGCGCCGCACATTGCGGTGGCATTGTTCGCGCGGGGTTTATTGAAACAATTGTTCACCCGCATCTATTTCGCCGGCCATCCGCTCAACGAGACCGATCCGGTGCTGCTGTCGATCGACGATGCGGCGCGGCGCCAGACCTTGCTCGCCGCTCCCGACGGTTCCGATGCGGGAATGTGGCATCTCGATATCGTCATGCAGGGCGAAAACGAGACAGTGTTTTTCGATCTCTGAAATCGGTCGTTATTGTCGTGGGGTCGAGAAGTTCGTTGAAATCGATCAGCTAAATCTTCTCGCGATACCGGCGGAAGCCAATACCCACGGCAGCAGTGGATCCCGACCTCCGTCGGGATGACGAAGCGGGTGATACTGCGAACACATGGTCTGCAACGCTGAGTTACTGAAACTGTAGGCTCGGGATTACGATCTTCGCCGCTCAAGACGCTCAGGACTCGGTGGCGCGGACAAAACACATGATCCCGCGCTGCGGCGTCCAGCAGACGATCGCGCGACCTGTCGGATTGTCGGTGCGCTGAAGGATCTTGTCCGGCGGCACCGTGACCCAGTTGCCGCCGACCAGCGCTTCGTAATGGTCGGCCTTGATCCGGTATTCGGTTGGGCGGCAATCCGCGAGCGAGCAGCACGATACCGTCGTTCCCGGCTGCAGCAGGCTGCGATACCACGGCGCCAAGGCGGGATCGGCATTTTGCGGCGGCGCCGCGGCGGCAGAAGCGGCCAATAACAGCATCAGCGCGGGCGTCGCTCGCCTGATCGGTCGCGCGCCGGCCGACGCGACGAAGCGCAAGCTATTAGCAAACCACGGTTTTGAGCCCGTCATCCGATCAGCTTACCGTATCCCGTCGACGGGGCAAAAACGCGTTTTCGTTAACACGATATAAATACGTAGAAATAACCTTATCACATTTTCTAGACGCATTTATTGTACCAATCTCTTTCATCACGATGTAGAACTCCTCGGCTCACGCGAGGAGAATGGTGATGCGATCGACACAAATCCCGTCTTCCGGGTCACCCGGCGATACCCGTGTCGAACGGGGCCCGATGCTGCTGGTTGTTTCGGATGTTGGCAGGATTGCGCCAAGCGAGCGGGATTTTCTCGCCGCCGCCGACGTGGTCTTTTGCGAGCAAGTTGCCGATATCGGCAGCCTGATGCTTGCCGCTCCCCGCGCCCTAATCGAGCCGGTCCGCGGCAGCGATCAGGGTCAGTCGCGAGCCTCGATCACCCGTGCGCGTCGTCTGGCTGACGATGGCTGGCGGGTGGTGTGGTTGACGTCAGCGGATCGGACCGGTTCGCTCGCCAATTGCGCCCAGGTAACTCCCGTCCACGACGACGACGGGGCTAATCTTGCCGTGGCGCGTCCTTACGAACCGCATCCGTTGGCGACCGCGTTTAATGGCCTCGCCGGCTGACGCAGCCGGTTACCCTGCGGTTACCCGGCGCGAAGCAGGCGCAGGACGCGGTCGAGCTGGTCGAGGTTTTGATAGTGGAGGGTCAGCGCGCCGCCGCGGGTTTTTGGCTCGAGGCTGACGCGCAACCCGAGCCGATTGCCAAGGTCGCGCTCGAGCGCCGACGTGTCGGCATCCCGTAATGGGCGACGCGGCGTTTGCGGCAGCTGCGCGCGGCGCTGCACCAGCCGCTCGGTGGCGCGGACATTGAGCCCGCGGCGCATGACTTCCTCTGCCACCCGCGCTGGATCGGCTGCCGCGAGCAACGCCCGAGCATGACCGGCGGATAGCTCGCCTTCGTCGAGACGATGGCGCACGGGGGCCGGCAACGACAACAGGCGCAATGTGTTGGCGACATGACTGCGGCTCTTGCCGACAGCCTCGGCAAGGCTCGCCTGGGTGCGGCCAAATTCGGTCGTCAAACGCTTATAGGCCTCGGCCTCTTCGAGCGCCGACAATTCCTCGCGCTGCAAATTTTCGACGAGGGCGATTTCGAGCGCTTCCGAATCCGAAAGCGCTCGAACAATGACCGGGATCTCGTGGATGCCGACCCGCTGCGCCGCCCGCCAGCGCCGCTCGCCGGCGACCAATTCGAACGCGGCGTCATCATCGACCACCGGGCGAACCAGCAGGGGCTGCAATACGCCCTTCTCGCGGATTGACTGGGCCAGAGCGTCGAGTTCGGCTTCGGCAAAGCGGCGGCGCGGTTGCAATGCGCTCGGCCGGATCATCTCGATCGCGACGCGGCGCTGGCTCGCCGGATCGAACGAAGCGTCGCCCTCATTCTCCCCGAACAACGCCGCCAAGCCGCGGCCGAGCGGGCGCCGTCTGGCGTGCTCGCTCATGGCGCCGACGCGCCCGAATTAGTGCGGCGCAATATTTCGCCGGCAAGCTCGATATAGGCCTGCGCCCCGGCGCAGCGATGATCGTAGATCAGCACCGGCTTGCCATAGGAGGGCGCTTCTGACACGCGGACATTGCGCGGGATCATCGTGTCAAAGACTTTGGCGCCAAGGTGCCCGCGAACATCCAATGCCACCGACTCGCTGAGGTTATTGCGGCCGTCATACATCGTCAGCAGCACGCCTTGCAGTTCCAGCCGCGGGTTCAGCGCGCGCTGCACCCGTTCGATCGTCCGCATCAGCTGGCTCAATCCTTCGAGCGCATAAAACTCGCACTGCAACGGCACCAATACGGCGTCGGCCGCGACCAATGCATTGATTGTCAGTAAATTCAATGATGGCGGGCAATCGATCAATACCTCGGCCCAGTCCCGCACATTGCTGCGGATCGCTTTGCTCAACAAGAATTCGCGGCGCTCGCGGTTCATCAATTCGAGTTCGGCGCCGCTCAAATCCGGTGAGGCCGGGACGATCGACAGCCCCGGCACCTCGGTCGGCAACACGGCGTCGGCGAGTTCCGCATCGCCAATAATGAGCTCGTAGCTGGTCAGCCGGCGCTGCTTGCGATCGATGCCGAGCCCGGTACTGGCATTGCCTTGGGGATCGAGGTCAATGACGAGCGCCGGACGCCCGGCAGCCGCGAGCGCTGTCGCCAAATTGATCGCGGTCGTGGTCTTGCCAACCCCGCCTTTCTGGTTCGCGACCGCGACGATGCGCGCACGAGGCGTAAGAGAACGCGTTTTCGGGTGAGCCTCAACGCTCGTGAGGCTCACGACTGACCCCTTGCAAACGCAGAACGACCCCCCGCGGATCGGCGATGCTTTGATGCATCGACGCCGTCATTGTCCAGCCTTCGCGCGCGACGGTCAATTCCCGCTCGGCCTGCTCGCCTTTTGGAAACAGGCAGATCGTGCTGGGGCCGATGAAAGGGCGCGCCAAATCGAGCAGCCTGTCGAGCGGAGCCAGGGCGCGGGCGGTCACCACGTCGACTGCATGCGGCAGCACCGCCGCGATGCGGCATGGCCGAATCGCTACGTTTGCGGCGGTGACGCGGGCCGCCTCGCGCAAAAAGGCGGCCTTGCGCGAATCCGCCTCGACCAGTTCGACCCCGGGCACGCCAAGGATCGCCAGCACCAAACCGGGAAAGCCGGCACCGCTGCCGAGATCGATCAGGCTCTGTATGCTGTCAGGGATCAGCGGCCGCAATTGCGCCGAATTGAGCATGTGGCGACGCCATAAATCGGCGAGCGTGTCCCGGCCGACCAGGTTGATGCGCGCCGACCAGCGGGTCAGCAGCTCGGCATAGACTTCGAGCCGCGCCAGTGTTTCACGTGAAACCGGGAAGCGGTCTGCGAACCCCCGCGCGTCGAGCGGTGGGCTCACGCAGCTTCAGCCTCACCCGCCCGACCCTAACCCTCCCGCCTTTGCGGATAATGTTTGCGCCATGCTTGCCGGGTAGCGCTCGCCGGTGAGACTTCCATTCCAGATATGACACAAAACGTGGCAGATCAGCGCCGTCCACTCATAATCGAGCATCGCCGGTGTTCTCACAGATGTGGATTTGCCGCGCTTCCTATTGGGCATTAGGCGCTCTTTCAGCCGAATTGCGCTCAGGATGACGTAATTCGGCATCGAGAATCCTTAGGAGCTGCTTCAGTTGAAAGGTCCACGCGTCTGTTTGATTCAGGATATCATTTAGTGTCCAGAGTTTATTGCGAGACGGGATTGTATCGAACCATGAGGTGTCTCTGATATCCCAGATATCCTCTGGGTATGATGCAGGATAGGGTTGAGCAAATAATACCGATTGCCCCCCTTCGAGTTTAATCACCTTTATTTTTCCAACGACCTCATTTTGCACATACTCTGTGCTAAAGGGTGTAGTTAAGGGAGTTTTCGGTAAAGGAATAAATGCGGGCCATGTTAGCGCGACTGATACGTGGCCCCCAAAACGCGCGATAGTTGAGCTCACCAACGCAAATCTTACAGTCAAGCCCACAGGAAACTTTACCCCGTGAGCGCTTTTAGCCTCTCTATCGCGGACGTAGTATTGGTGGCTCTTAGGTCGACAGCTGTATAAAACAATTTCCAATACAAAATTTTAGCGTTACTTTGTTCTCCATTTGAGAAGGATGGTTCGTTAGCTCTCAAGAATCTTTAAATCTGAGTTTGGCTAATTTGAGTAGGAGGACCTTTATTAGGAGGCCTGGGAGGATATATCATTAGATTTGGTAATATCTCGTCTTGTATTATCCGAATAGGATCTTCTAGTGGAGATTGCCCCAGAAGAGCCGCAGCGGTCTTCGGCAAAAGTCCGGCGATCTCTGCTACGGCCGCGGCCAGCGATAACTGCCACACTGTTCGCCTGTCGACTGACGCGGAAATCGACTTCCCGCCTGTCCATTGGTAATCGACCATCTCCCGCGACCACTTGCTGTTCAGAGGAAGCTAACACAACAGAGGACGTTGAATTCGAAAAGAAATGCACGCGACCCGATCAAGCGGCACTGCATCTTTCGCCCCCCGATTTATCTGTGCCGCTTGAAATGCGGATGGCTCTTTGGACACCCCGCGGTTGCGGAGGAGGAAATGGAAGAGGGCTGGGTAGGTGAGGACATCGTCGAAGGGCGGCATTTGACGTGCTTCAACAAAGCGACGAGCGCCGCGGGGGTTACCCCGGAAATACGCGCCGCAGCCCCTAACGTCGCTGGGCGGGCAGCGGCGAGTTTGTCGGTGATTTCACGCGACAGGCTGCCGACACCGGCGTAGTCGAGATCATCAGGCAATAATAACGCTTCGTCGCGGCGAAAAGCGGCGATGTCGCGCTCCTGCCGTTCGAGATATCCGGAATAACGCGCATCGATCTCGAGCTGCTCGGCAATCTCCGGAGATAAGGCCGATAGTTCGGGCCAGATCGCCGCGAGCCGCTTGAGATCGATGCCAGGATAGGCCAGCAATTCCGCGGCATTGCGCGCGATCCCGTCTTCGTTGACCGCGATGCCGTGTCGCCGAAGCGCGGGTGGAGTCATCCGCAGTTCGGCGAGCCGCTGGCGGGCTTCGGCCAAAGCACCAATCTTCGCGGTAAATCGCGCTGCGCGCTCGGCGCCAACACATCCAAGACGCATTCCGATCGGAGTCAGCCGCCGATCGGCATTGTCAGCACGCAAAATCAGGCGGTATTCGGCGCGCGAGGTGAACATGCGGTACGGCTCGCTCGTGCCGCGCGTCACCAGATCGTCGATCAGGACGCCGATATACGCATCGGCGCGATCGAGCATTAGCGGTTGTGACCCCGCCGCCGCCAATGCCGCATTGAGCCCGGCGACGATGCCCTGCGCCGCGGCTTCCTCATAGCCGGTCGTGCCGTTGATCTGGCCGGCAAAATAGAGGCCCGGGATGCGGCGGGTCTCGAGGCTCGGATAGAGTTCGCGGGGATCGACGAAATCATATTCGATCGCGTAACCCGGCCGGCGCATCACGGCATATTCCAGGCCGGGAATTGTGCGCAGAAACACCTCTTGCACGTCGCGCGGCAGCGAGGTCGAGATGCCGTTTGGGTAAACCGTGTCGTCGTCGAGCCCTTCCGGTTCGAGAAAGATCTGATGCCGATCACGCTCGGCAAAGCGCACGATTTTGTCTTCGATCGACGGGCAATAGCGCGGTCCCGTCCCGGTGATGTCGCCGGAATACATCGGCGAGCGGTGCAAATTGGCGCGGATCGCGGCGTGCGTGGCCGCAGTTGTCGTCGTGATGTGACAGGCGATCTGCGGCGTCGTAATCCGGTCTGTGACAAAGGAAAATGGCGGCGGCGGATCGTCGCCCGGCTGATTGTCGAGCCCGGCCCAGTCGATCGTATTGCCGTCGAGGCGCGGCGGGGTGCCCGTCTTGAGCCGCCCGAGGGCGAAGCCAGCGCGAGCGAGGGTCTGCGCCAGCCCATGCGACGGCGCCTCCCCGACCCTCCCGGCCGGGATTTTTTCCTCGCCGATGTGGATCAGGCCGTTCAAGAACGTACCTGTTGTCAGCACCACGTGCCCGGCGGGGATGCTCTCGCCGGCGGCCGAGCGAATGCCCGCGACGCGTCCCGTCCGGTCTAGCAACAGATCTTCCGCAGCGGCTTCGGCGATATCGAGGTTCGGCGTTTCGGCCAGCAATTCGGCGATTGCGCGGCGATACAATTTGCGGTCGGCTTGGGCGCGAGGACCACGCACCGCCGGCCCCTTGCTGCGGTTGAGGATACGGAACTGGATGCCGGCGCGGTCGATGGCGCGGCCCATGATGCCGTCGAGCGCATCGATCTCGCGCACCAGATGCCCCTTGCCGAGCCCGCCGATCGCCGGGTTGCACGACATCTCACCGATGGTCGCGCGCTTGTGCGTCAAGAGCAGGGTGCGGGCGCCGATGCGCGCCGCTGCCGCCGCCGCTTCACAGCCGGCATGTCCGCCGCCGACCACGATCACGTCCCAGCGGCTCGAAGAATTGTTCATGGCCGCCGAATGTATGAAGCCGCCCGGCTAGTGTCGAGGTTTCACGTGAAACACTCCGACGGCCGGTTCGCCATTCGCCCGCCGAAAATGGGCGGCCGAGCCTCGGAGGCGCTTATCGGGTTACCGCGACGATGACCTCACGCAGGATCTCCGGGATGCGATCGATGGTTGCCTCGGGAGTCATTAGCGGTGGGGCGATGCATATTGTGTCGCCGATCGCCGGATCGGCGCTGCCGGCGCGGATACGCGGCAGGAGGCCGCGAGCCATCGCCTCGCGGGTAATCCGCGCGCCGAGCCCGGTCGCCGGCGCCTTGGAGCCACGATCGGCAACGAGTTCGACGCCGCACATCATGCCGAGCCCGCGCACATCGCCGACTGCCGGCAGATCGCGCAAGGTTTCGAGTCCGGCCAGCAGCCGTTTGCCAATAACCGCGGCGCGCTCCACCAGCCCCTCGCTCTCGATGATTTCGACATTGCGCAGGCCGACCGCACAGCATACCGGGTGGCCTGAATAGGTTGCGGCGTGCATGAATTTGCGGTCAGAGGGCGCGCTTTCGATCGCCTCGTGCACTTGCTTGGACGCAATCACGCCGCCCAATGGCAGATAGCCGCTCGTTACCCCTTTGGCGAAGGAGACGAGATCAGGCTCGATACCCCAATGTCCGAGCGCAAACCATTTGCCGGTGCGGCCAAACCCGGTAATCACCTCATCGGCGATCAGCAGCACGTCGTAGCGATCACAAATCTCGCGCAATTTGGGAAAATAGGAGGGCGGCGGCACGATGACCCCACCGGCGCCCTGAACCGGCTCGGCGATGACCGCGGCTACCGTGTCGGGTCCCTCGGCGAGGATGGCCTTTTCGACTGCTTCGGCGGCACCGATGCCGGGCTCTTCATTGCCGGCCCAGCGATAGGCGGAGGGCGCCGCGACCTGGAGAAAGCCCGGCACCATGGGTCCGAACATCTTTTGATAAACCGCCATGCCGGTCGCACTCATCGCCGCCATGGTCACGCCGTGGTAGGCGTGAAGGCGTGAAATAATTTTGGTTTTGTTGGGTTTGTCTTTGATCTTCCAGTAATAGCGCGCGAATTTGAACGCGGATTCGTTCGAACTCGGCGCCGGCCGTCGTAAAATACACCGCCGCCGAGTTCGAATAGGCGTGGCGCACGATTTTCTCGCTGAGCCGCACCGCCGGCTCGTTGGTGGCGCCGATATAGGCCGAGGCAAAGGCGATGCGGCGCATCTGTGCCGCTGCGGCATCGGCCAGTTCGCCCCGGCCATGCCCGACATTGACGTTCCACAAACCCGACAGGCTATCAATGTACTCGCGGCCGTCGGCGTCGTAGAGCATCGCCCCCCTGCCCTCGGCGACGACCAGCGGCTCCCTATGGTCGTCGGGGTGATGCAGCGGATGAACCAGATAGCGCCGATCAGCCTCGATCAGTTGCGCGGTGCCGTCCATGATCTGCTCCTAACACGCGGCCTGTTAACGACAACCTAACCGGCGGGACCGACTGAGGACAACCGTGACGTCGACCCGGCCCGCCTCGGGCAGTTCGTCATCAAATCGCAACAAGCCTGTCCTGGATCGGTAATCCGCCGGGAATAGGGTGCCACGTGGCGCGGCCGGCGCCTTGCCCCAAGACCCATCCGAGGAAACGCCAAAGTGAAACGAATTTTCTTGGCTGCTGCGCTATTCGCGGCAGCGACAGCCCTCGTCCGGCCCGGACAAGCGGCGACACCACTAAGCTGCAGTCTCGGCAACGGGATCAAGCACGTCGTCTATATTCAGTTCGATAACGTTCATTTCCGGCGTGATAACCCGAATGTGCCGTCCGATCTTGAACAGATCCCCAACCTGCTGAACTTTCTCGAGGGCACCGGCCAGTACAAAAGCAACAACACCGGCACGGTACTGACTAATCATTGGACGCCGCTGATCTCGCATACTTCGGTCGATATCACGACGTCGCTGACTGGCGTCTATGGCGACAAATTCGGCTTCTCGATCGGCAACAGCTTTGGCTTGTTCCAGAACGGCGTCGCTGGTTTCCATAGCTCCTTCACCTACTGGACCGACATGTTGCCCGACGGCACCTATCAGATGCTCGCCGCTAACGGCAAAAATGCCCCCGCACCGTGGGTGCCGTTTACCCGCGCGGGCTGCGATGTCGGCGCCTTTTCGATCGCCAATATCGAGTTCGAAAACGTCACCAGCGACATCAATAACGTGTTCGGTCCCACTTCGCCTCAGGCGATGGAAGCGAAGGCGAACTCGACCAAGGCGGTCGCCGATTTCGAGGGCATCCTCGTCCATTGCGCCAAGAACAGCCCGCTGTGCGCCCAAAACAGTGCGCCCGATATCCTCAAGGACGAACCGGGCGGCTATAACGGCTTCAGCGCGCTCTACGGCAATGTGAACGTCCAGCCGCAGATCTCGCCGGGTGGTCCCGTGAAAGATCTCGACAGCAATGTCGTCGCTGATAGCCACGGCAACCCGGGGTTCCCCGGCTTTGACCCGTCACCCTCGCAGACTTTGGGTTATCTGGCGACAATGCTCGAAGCCGGAGTGCCCGTCGTTTACGGCTATATCGAGGACGCTCACGACAACCAGGGGATCGCCATCTCCGGCGTCTCGACTTCGGTCGAGCAGACCTTCGGACCGGGCGAGGCCGGCTATGTCACTCAGCTCGCCGCGTTCAATAAGGCGTTCGGCGAATTCTTCACTCGACTTGCCAACGACGGCATTACGACAAGCAACACGCTGTTCATCACTGCCGACGAGAACGACCATTTTGTCGGCGGGCCGCCTTCACCGCTGACTTGCGATGGCGTAACCACGCCATGCACTTATGCGAAGAAGGGTGAGATCGATGCCGATTTAAGCCCGATCTTTAATACCGAGTTCCGCGACACGACGCCATTCAGCGTGCACAGCGACGACGCGCCGACCTTCTACATCAACGGCAATCCTAGCCAAAACAGCGCCATCACGCGCAAACTCGAGCATGAATTGGCGGCGTTGCTTGGCTTCGACATTGTCGACGGACCCGCCGGCAGCACCAACAACGTGACCGAGGCGCTGGCCGATCAGAGCGAGCAAGCCTTACTGCATATGGTCACCGCCGATCCCAACCGCACGCCCAACTACATCCTGTTCGCCAACCCCGATTATTTCCTTTCGGCGTCCGGGAAGACGACGCCGTTGTGCACTCCGATGCAGAACGCGGCGAACTGCTTTGTCGAAGAGCCGGGGTTTGCCTGGAACCATGGCGATTTTCAGACCCAAATCACCAATACCTGGCTCGGCATCGCCGGCCCCCACGTGCAGAATTTGGGTGCGACCGGAGCCGTCTTTACGGACCACACGGATATCCGTCCAACCTTGATGAGCCTCACCGGGCTGACTGACGACTACGCGCATGACGGCCGCACCCTTATCGAGGTCATGACCGACGACGTGCTGCCGTCAGGCCTTGTCGGCCACCACGCGACGTTTTCGCAGCTCGCCAGCGTCTACAAGGCGATCAATGCACCGCTCGGGCCGGTCGGAATGAAAAGCCTGCAGGACGCGACCGCCGCGATCGAGGGCAGCGACGGCGCCTATCTCGGATTCCAGGCCGATTTGAAGACTTTCACCAACGAGCGGAACTCGATCGCGGGGCATATGAGCCAGATGTTGGAAGCCTCCGAGTTCGGCGGTGTGCCGTTCAACGACATCGCCGCGCAAGTAAACGTGTCCCTAGGGAAAAGCCTGCTGCAATCAGTGCCATGATTTTTTCTTGCCTAACGACACGCTCGGGGGCAAGCATTCGCCCGCCTTTCAATAAGCCGGTCGCTCCTTGGGGATGGCCGGCAACCCCCCCGGAGGAAACGTGAGCCGACCCCGCGCTGCCGATGACTTTGCAACGATATCAGCTCGCCTTGCGGAACTGCGCCGCGAGCGCGAGATGGCCGCCAAGCAGGACGGATCGGGCTCCGCCGACGGCGCCGATCGCCCGAGAATGGCAAGAAATGCCGAAGGACGCGCCCGTCAGGATAAAGGCGAACTGCCCGGATTGGGTGTCGGCCGCCGCTATCTGCCGGTGCGGCAGCGATAGCGCGGCTCGGATCAGGCCACCCGTCGCAGGCGGTCCGTCAGCGGTTCGGCAAGTCGAGCGGGTAGATCGGCCGGCGCACTTTTCTGAAGGTCAGCTGACCGTAATCCGAGGTGCAAACCCCGACCCCGGCGCAGTCGATTGTTGCGCGCGCCAATTTGCCGAGCCCGGCGCGCCAGTGAATGCGGCTCTTCAGCATCACAAACCGCTTCTGCATCGGATCGATGCCAAGCGCTAACAAGCAATTGAGATCCGACGGCTCGACATGGCGCGAGATCATAACGATCTCGACCGCGCCAGTATCGAGGACAACCGCAGCCCCCATATCCATCTCGACGCCGCGCGCCATCGGCCCGCGGTTACGATAGCGGCCGTTCGAGATCGCTTTGACCATGCCGCTCACGGTTAGCGGCGGGCTCTCGACGGGGATGGCCGGCATCGCGATCTTGCCGCCGATCGCTAACGTCACCTGCGCCCCGATGCCGGCAGCGATAGCTTGCTGCACCGCATCCGGATCGTAGATTGCAAAAGCAGCGACATCCCGAAGCCCTTGGCGCAGAATTTCCGCTAAGACGGCCGTCGTGTCCATCGTCCCGCCGGAAGCGCAATTATCAAAATGATCGAGCAGAACGATCGGGCCCTCCCCGGCGGCCGGCGACGGCAACGCTTTGGCGCGGGCGACCGCTTCCGTTAACGGCTCGATCTTGTAGACAAAGGCCTCACGCTCGACCCAGGCGCGGTCCAACAATTCATCGCGCAGCCGCTCAGCCAGCTCGCGGTCGCCATTGGTGACCACGACCGCGCTCAACCCGGCATTGGTGATGTCGGCGTGGGGAAACCCGGTAAAGAGGCTAGCGGCTAACGCTCCCTCCGTGATCATCGCAGCACAGCGATGCTGCAACTCCTTATTCGGGTGGTCGTCGGTGCCTTGGCGCATCACATGCGGCAACATCGGCACATTACCCCAGGCCATAACCGGACGAACATCGCCGCGAATTGTCCGCAACAGGATCTCGCCTGCAAGCCGCGCGGTCTCGTAGGTGTCGATATGGGGGTAGGTGCGATAGCCGGTCACGACCGTCGCATTGGCGATGATCTCATCATAAAGATTGGCGTGCATATCGAGCGACACGGCAATCGGCGTCGTCGGCGCGATGCTGCGCAGCCGCTTTAGAAACTGTCCCTCGCCGTCCTCCAGGCTCTGCGTCACCATCGCTCCGTGCAGGTCGAGCATGATGCCGTCAAAACCTCCCTTGGCGGCGGCATCGCAGATGCAATCGGTAATCTCGGCGTAGGCGGAATTTTCAACTGGGCCGCTTGGCGGGGCGCTGGCGGCGATCGGCAATACGATCTCCGCGCCCTCTCGCTCGGCGAGATCGAGATAGGCGCCGAGCCCAGTGCCGGTGGCGCGGTAAGCCCGCGCCGCCGCCTCGCCATAAAGCGGCCCGGGGCCGTTGCCGAACCGCGCCAGCGGCGTCGGTACCGGCGAGAATGTGTTGGTCTCGTGCTTCATCATTGCGATTAACAGGCGCATGATCCGAATTCCTCAGCCGAACTGCCGCGATCGTACTGCGATCGTAGACCGACCGGGTTTAATTTTCGGCTGGCGAATGCAATGCGTGCTAGGCGCGGCGCTGGCGGCATGTGCTGGTCCTAAGCCGGGACGGCGGAGAAGCAGCAAAACGGCTTCTCGCTAAGAAAAGATGGGCGCCACGGGAGCGAATATCGGCGCCTCCCCGATGCGCGGCGGGTTGAGCGCGAGGTCCACCGATGCACCGGTTCGGCGATACCGGGTTAACCATCTATTCAGATTTATCTGGCAGTGTCCGCCCGATCGGATGAGGCGCACCGATGGAGAAGCCGATCTGCCGCCGGCTGCGCCCCGCCACTTGCGTAATTTTCGTTTTTCGTCGAGGCGCATTTGCCCAGCCAGTCAGCCACGGTCATGCGGTTCCCGGTGTGAGAGTGCCCTATCAGGCATCGGCAACTGATCCCGAGAGGGACTGCTTTGTCGGGTTGCTGGCGCTCCCCATGTCCAGCGATCCCCTCTACCGGGCGCCGTCGCGCGAGGTGTGTGAAGCCGCCGAGCAGTCGAATACTAGCGTTCTGGGCTTCCTGTTGCGAGAGGTCGATCTGGAAGCAATGCCGCGATCGGCAGACGAGCGGCTGGCGGCAGCTTTGGCGCCCATTCGAATAAAGCTCGATATGCTGATCGATATCACGGCGAGATTTTCCTATCGCGAGGTCGCCCTGCCGCCTCTGTGCGAGGTCGAGTTGGGGCCGACACGCATCGCCTGGGGCACGAATCAGCATTGGGAATGCGGAGATTGGGCCCGAATATCGCTCTACTTCCACCCGACATTCCGCGAGCCGGTCTATCTCTTCGCCAAGGTGACGGACTGCATCGAACAGACCCGGGAGAAGGGCTGGCGGGTTGAAGCAAGCCTGAGCGAGATGCTAGGGCATACCGGTGAGAGGCTGGCGAGACTGGCGCTTCTGACATGCCGGCGACAGCAGGCACGGCAACGCTTTCCGAATCCGGCAGTGATCGAAAAATGATTCCGATCATCGCCGCAGTGGCCGGCGTGCTCTCCGCACTGTCCTCGATCTCCAATCTGTCGAGCACGCCGAGCCCATCGGTATCCGACGCTTCGCCATCAAGCACACCGGCTGGCGCTTCCACCAACTTCGCCGATGCTCTGCAGTCGGCCCTCGGTCGCGCCGACAATGCGATCAACACCGCCAACCAAAAGGCCAAGGCGTTTGCTTCGGGCGACCAGACCGTCTCGTTGAGCGATGTCATGATCTCGCTCGAGCAGGCCAACTTGGCATTGCAGGCGGCCTCGGCCGTGCGAGACAAAGTGGTCGCCGCCTACTCGAATGTCATGAACATGCCGGTCTGATCGGCTGGCAGGTGATTGGTGGCTTTTCTTGATTTGGCAGGCGGCCTGCCGCGAAGCATCCTGGATCGGCTGCGACCGCTTCTGAACGGCAGGGAGCGCATCGCGCTGATTGCCGCAGCCGCTGTCCTCGCAACCATTGTCGTCGTTGCGATCCTGTGGTCGTCGGGTACGCGCTATTCGGTGCTGTTTGCCGGTTTGTCCGGAGAAGAGGGGGGCCGCACCGTGGCCGAATTGCAGAAACTCAATATTCCCTACCAGATCACCGAGGGCGGCCGAGTAATTCTGGTGGCGGCAGACGATGTTGGTTTTGCCCGGCTGCAACTGGCGGCTCGCGGGATACCGAAGCAGGATGGCGATCAATGGGCGCTGCTCGACAATGAAAGTCTGGGCGTCAGTCCTTTTGTCGAACAGGTTCATTACGCACGGGCAATCGAGACCGCGCTGGCGCACACGGTCAGAGAAATCGATGGGGTCATTTCCGCCACAGTGAAGCTGGCACTGCCGAAAGAGACCGATTTTCTGGCAGACTCCCCAAAGCCGAGCGCCGCAGTGATGGTAAGGCTGCGGCCGGGGGTGCAGCTTACGACAGCACAGATCGATGGCCTGGTTGGGCTCGTCGCCGCGGGTGTGCCCGGGCTCAATCGCGAGAATGTCACTCTTGTCGATCAAAGCGGCCGGGTGTTGAACACAAACGGCAAGGATGGGCTGCAGCAGGTGCCGCAGCAGCTGGAGGTCGCGCGGCAAGTCGCGAACCGCTACGAAGCGGCTTTGACCGATCTGCTGCTGCCGGTGCTGGGACGCGGCAATTTCCGGGTCTCGGCGGATGCGGATATCGACTTCTCGCATTCGCAGGAGAGCTCGTTGCGGTATGGCGACAGCCATGTCCTGAGCCAAGACGAGGCCATCCATCCTCACTCCGCCAATGTCGAGCAAGCCATCGGCATTCCCGGGGCATTGTCGAACCGCCCGCCCGAAACCCCGACGACTGCGGCGGCCCCAGCGCGGCCTACTCCTGCCTCGGGGGCGGTCGCACCCCCGCCCGCCGCAAGCACCACCCCGAGCGAGACGGATAAACCCACTGCGCCGCCGCTTCCCGACAGCCACCGGACCACGAATTACGACATCGACCGAACCGTCCAATCGCTGGACCATCCTCTGTGGCGATTGCGCGCCATCAATATCGACGTACTGATCAATAACCCGTCACGCAACCCAATCCCCGCCGAGCGCATTCAATCGATCAACAAGCTCGTCAGTTCGGCGATCGGTACTGGCGAAAACCGACACATAACCGTTGTGGAACTGCCGTTTGCCGGGGAAGGGAGTCATGACGGTGATGCCAATCCACCGTGGTGGCGCCAACAATGGATGACGGCGCTTGAACAAAACGCGCTCTTGATGCTGGCCGGATTGCTTGTTTTGTTCGGCGGTGTCTTGCCAGTGCTTCGCCGGATCGGCGCGACCTCGATTGAGCGGCCGCCGGCGGCGGCAAGCCGTCGTGACGATCCAGAGGCGGGCAATACCGGCCCGCTCGGCAAAACCGAACCGGCAATGGCTTCGCTGTCGGGAGCGCGACATGCGCTCGTTGTCGACTCCGAGACCGTGCGCGGTTTAGTAGCCAATGATCCGGAACGAACAGCTCAAATAATCAAGGAGTGGATCGCGCGTGACAGAAGCAGCATTCGGCGGGCCAGCTGATCTAACCGACATCGAAAAGTCCGCAATGGTAATGATGCTGGTCGGTCAAGAGACGGCGGCGCAAGTCGTTAAATTTCTTTCACCGCCGGAAATCAATAGGCTGTCAATGGCAATGAGCAGGATTTCCGCCGTCCCAAAAAACATTGCTGCTACGGTATTGCGCGAATTCGTCGACCTGATGCATGAGGACGATTTGCTCGCCATTGGCAGCGGCGGTGAGAGATATCTTCGCGGAGTCCTTGAAAAGGCGCTCGGCGCGGAGAAGGCCGAGCATTTGTTGGGGCGATTGAAGCACGGGGTTTACGGAACCGGGCTGGAGGCCGTCAAGTGGCAGGATCCGCGCGACCTTGCCGACATGATCAAGGGCGAGCATCCGCAGATCGTGGCGATGATTTCGGCGTATCTGGAGCCGGAACAAGCACAGACCTTGATGCAGCACCTTCCCGACCAGCTGGTCGAGCAGGCTATTCCGAGATTGGCGATGCTAGATGCCTTGCCGTCTAGTGCTATTCAGGAGCTGAGCGAACTACTCGAACAATTATTGGCTGACGAGCCCCAGCAAGCTCGTGTATCGATCGGCGGAGTTGACGTTGCGGCCAAAATCCTAAACCGTATCGGAGGTCCGAGGGCCGGGCGCGTCCTGAGCACAATCGAAGCGATGGATCCCGACCTTGCGGGACTGCTCACCGAGCGGATGTTTGTCTTTGAAGATCTCTTGGAAATTGACGATCGAAGCTTTCAGGTCCTATTGCGAGCGGTTGATCAAAAACTTCTCGTTTCGGCTCTAAAGGGATCGACCGCCCGACTGCAAGACAAGGTGTTGCGCAACCTGTCGCAACGTGCAGCGCAAATGCTGCGTGAGGAGATCGAGGCGCGCGGACCTATGCGTCAGGCCGAAATAGACGAAGCAAGGAAAGAAATCCTGACAACAGCCCAGGCTCTGGAGGCTGAAGGAAAAATAATCATCCGGGCTCAAGAAAGCATTGTCGCCTAGGTTGTGAGAGTGTCGTTGGTGCGCGCCGCGTCCCTCAACCGTGCGGCGGAACCACGAGATACCGGCGGGATCTCAGCGGCTCGACGCGTGGTGCCGGCCGGGGATTTTGTAGAGGCTCTCGGCAATGCTGGCCACGATGCCGATGCGACGGCGGCCGTCCGCGGCGGCTCGCGCGAGGCGCCTAGACAACGCGACAGTGCCCCTGAGCATGACGGCACCGCGGTAGTGACGCCCGAGCCGAGTCAATTCGGTGAAAACGCGACTGTCGCATCTCTGCAATTTTCGACCGACCCGAAGACGCCGGCCGGGGATCCCACAAGCATTGCGACGGCCGCCGCACTTGCTGCAGGTGTCGGTCCAACAACACCTTCCTTGTTGCCGCAATCTGGTGCCGAGCTTGATCCAACAGCGGAGGGTAGCACCGGAGGAGAACGGTTGCAGAGATCCGACACGCCTGGTCCCAGCCGGAATATTGCCTCAAATAGTCGGACTGACACGCTCGCCGCCGACCCGGCGCGACAGTCTCCTAGCCAATACGCGCCGCCTCCGGTCACACTCGATAGCAAAGCCCGAAGTTCGTCCGGCCCAGGCATGCGACACTCTGACCGTTCAACTCGCGGTGACGATAAACGGGCCGGGGAACCGCAGCAACAAGCTGTCCCCCAATTGGATGGGGCAGATCCGCGTGCAACAAAAACGCCTACATTCGGCGCACCGTCCGCCTCGGCGGATCGGGCGTCCCGCCATCGTTCGTTGCACGACGCCGGGGCACTGGATCCCGCTGTTGCGGTCTTGGGCGCAAATTTCCCAAGTCAGATTCCCGCTGCCGGCACGGCCTCGCTTTCGCCTCTAGCGGCGTGCGACCAGGACAGTACCAAGGTGCCCGCGGGGCCGGTCAGGCCGGACAGACAAACCGCACCGGCTCGGGTTGGGGTGAGATTGGACAGCTCTGCCCCAGCTGAACCAGCGGCAGCCGATCCCGCGCCGCGTGAGTCCGGAGCGGTCAAGGAGGAGCCGGCTGCCGTTTCGGCAACCCAGATCTTTGACGCATCGTCATCCCGACCGTCTCCCAACCCGGCCGCTGCAAGCAAGTCGGGTAACAACATCAAGACGGGGCAATTGCCGGCAGTATTCGGCAGCAGCTCGCTAAGGGAAACCATTGTCATTGATCCACAGATTATCCCTCCCGGATCATCGGGGAACGATGCCGAGACCACTCCCAGTCCTTTGGCTCAGTTCGCGGCGGTGCCGAGCGCTGGGGCGGAGAAAATCTTCTCAGGCGCGCCAGCGGCGGACGGTTCTTCGAGCGCTGCAGCAGCAAGCGCTGCGCCGACGAAGCTCAGCGAGCAGCTTTTCCGTCACGTCATGGGGTCGATCGGAAATGGCACTCACGAGGTCGTCTTGCGATTGCATCCATCGGAATTAGGCGATTTGACCATCAGGCTCGCGGTGAGCGGCCGCGACGTGTCGGCGTGGTTTGCTACACCGCAAATACAAGTGCAGCAGGCAATCAGCGAAGCTATTGGCCAGCTGCACAGTAATCTCGGCAATGCCGGCTACAGCCTCGCCGGGGCGTGGGTGGGCAACGATGCGTCAAGTCAGACGGGCCGGCACGAGCCGCCCCCGCCGCCATCGCCCGCGCGACAGACGGTCGGTCGCGCTCCTCTCGAATTGCCGCCCGCCATCCCGATCCCCTCATCCAGCACTGGCGTAAGCGTCTATGTCTAACTCAACAGCCCGTGCGCAATCCGTCCGGCGTTATGTTTTTTACGATAAGAACCGGCCCTCACGGGCCTGGATGCCAAAGCTCGAAGTGGTTAATGAGCGTTTTTGTCAAAATCTTCGCACAGCACTCGTCCAACATCTGCGGCCAGGGGTCGATGTTGTTCCTCCCTTAGCAATTCAGCTGATCAAAAACAGCGAGCTTACCGAGACGCTCGCCACGCCGAGCCACCTGACGCTGGTCGAATTAAAGCCACTGCGTGGAACGATCCTGGTGGTTGTCGATGCTGCCCTGGTCAGTTCGATCGTCGAGGGCCGTTTCGGCGGCGATGGGCGCTTCCCGATCGTTATTGACGGCCGTGATTTTTCACCGTTCGAGCACAAGGCTGCGTGCCGGGTCGTGCAAACCGCCGTCGAGCAGCTGGTGCTCGCGTGGCAGCCTGTCGCCAGTTTCGAACCCCGCATCACGCGTTGCGAATCCAATCCGCAGTTGGCTGGCATTGCGAACCCCGGTGATCAAATCATTCTTAACATATTCGATGTGCAGGTCGCCGGCGGCGGCGGAAAGCTTTCCATTGGCATCCCTTATGCGATGCTGGAGCCGCTTCACGACCGGCTGGTTGGCGACGCCGAACGCGATACGGTCGATCCCGATCCGCACTGGCATGAGATGTTAGCGCTCCGTATTGGGGAAGCAACGATGACGTTGCGCGTGGAACTCACCAACCTGCAGCTGACGGTGGGTGAACTACTGGCATTGCGCGCAGGCAACATTTTTGACATCGATCGCCCGGAAAGCGTCACGGTCGAAGCCAACGGGGTGCCGCTGTTTCGTGGCCAATGGGGGAAACACGGTCGAAAAATCGGCGTGAGGATAAAGGAGCGGCTAACGGCCGCAATCGACATCATCCCACCGGACTGGCCAGAAGGGCAAGAGGTCCGCAGCGATGAGCAATGAATTGCCACTCGGCGCGGTCGCGGGGTCGCCCGCGCTCGTGGACGAAGCGTCGCCGCCGCTTCCGAATCTCGACGCGCAACTGGGCGCCGAGACCGCCTTGGCGGAGGATAACTCCTTCGCCGCGCCGAGTCTCGATCTGGTGCTCGACATACCGGTGCGCCTCTCAGTGGAACTCGGCCGCGCTGAACGCCCGATACGCGACATCGTAAATCTCGGCCGAGGATCAGTGATCGAGCTCGACGGCACACCCGGAGCGCCATTGGATGTCTGCGTCAACGGAGTACTCATTGGTCGCGGCGAGATCGTCGTGATCAATGAAGAGCGGCTTGGACTGCGCTTCGTCGAAGTCGTCAGCCAGGCAGAACGCGTCACCCGGCTTCGGTAGAGCGGACGGCTATGGCTGCGCTATCACAGTCGGGGCAGATGGCTCTGTTAACCATATTTTATGTGGCCGGCCCGATATTGGCCGTCATTATGGTGATTGGCATCGTAGTCGGCATCTTCCTCGCGGCGACACAGATTAACGAGCCGACCATCAGCTTTGTCCCCAAGTTTTTGGGCACCGGAGCAGCGCTGGTCGTCCTCGGGCCGTGGCTGCTCCGTCAGCTCGAAACCTTTACGATCGCGATATTGGCTGGGCTGCCCCAGATGCTGCAGTGACAACTCCCGCGCAAGCTGCGGTGGCGCAGAACCTCTTTGCATTGGGGCGGCATTTGCCGTCTCTGGCGGGGCCGTGCGCGTTTGTATTGGTGTTGGCGATGGTGGTCGTGCCATTGCCGCCGCTTGCCCTCGATATCCTCTTTACCTTCAACATCTCGTTTGCGCTGATGATCTTGCTGGCGTCGCTATACACGACAAAAGCGACCGAATTTTCGGCATTCCCGACCCTGCTTTTGCTAACGACATTGTTGCGGCTGTCGCTGAATATTGCCGCCGCCCGGGTCATTTTGCTCGACGGCTACTTGGGAGCGGGTGCTGCGGGCCGGGTTATCGAAGCGTTCGGCAGCTTTGTCGTCGGCGGTAATTATGCGGTCGGCATCGCCGTTTTCGCGATCCTGGTCATCATCAATTTTGTCGTGATCACCAAAGGTGCGGGGCGCATTGCGGAAGTTGCGGCACGGTTCGTGCTCGACGGCATGCCTGGCAAGCAGATGGCGATCGATGCCGATCTCAATGCCGGTCTGATCAACCAGGAGGAGGCGACACGCCGGCGCCGCGAGGTCTCGCAGGAGGCCGATTTTTTTGGCGCGATGGATGGTGCGAGCAAATTCGTCCGCGGCGATGCCGTCGCTGCGGTGCTGATCTTATTCATCAACCTGATCGGCGGCTTTGTCATCGCCATATGGCAGCACGGCCTCAGCTTTGCCGAAGCCGGTCAAACCTATACCCTGCTGACGATGGGCGACGGCCTCGTTGCCCAGATACCGGCATTGGTGATTTCTTCCGCGGCTGGCGTGATCGTCAGCCGGGTTTCGACCGGGCACGATGTCGGCAACCAGGTCATAAGCCAGCTCGCGGCGTTCCCAAAGGCGTGGTGGCTCGCCTCCGGTATCGTCGGACTGTTCGGGATTATTCCCGGCATGCCGCATCTGCCGTTTCTGATGTTTGCACCATTGCTCGGCGCCGCGGGGTGGTGGCTCGGACGCGAGCGGGCGCGCGAAGCCCGGCTTCAGGCAATGCCGGCGCCGGCACCGACAGAAACCGGCGACATCGATATCGGCGTCGTCGAATTGATCCAACCATTGGAGGTTCAGGTCGGATACCGGCTGGTCGGTCTCGTCAGCCAGGAGCGCGACGGCGGATTGCTGCGCCGGTTGCGCGCCGTTCGCCGCCAGGTTTCGCGCGAATTCGGCTTCCTCGTGCCGGTCGTTCATGTACGAGACAATCCCGACCTGCAATCGTCCGGCTATCGGATCCTGGTGCATGGAGTCGAAAAAGCGGCCGGCGAGGTGCATGCGGACAAGCTCCTGGCGATGCCCGCCGGCAACAAGCCCGAAGAAATCCCGGGCATCCCGACGCGCGATCCGGTGTTCGGCCGACCCGCCAAATGGATCATGCCGACGATGGCCGAGCAGGCCCGCGCAGCCGGTTACACAGTGTTCGACGCCGCCGTCGTCATCGCCACGCATTTCGAACGGATCGTCGAGGACAATATCGAGAGCTTGTTCGGGCGCAGTGAGCTCGACGCGTTATTGGCCTTTTTTGGCAAGCAGGTACCCAAGCTGGTCGAGGAGTTGACGCCAAAGCTGCTGCCGCTGACGACAGTTCACAGTGTGCTGTGCGGGTTGCTTGCGGAGCGCGTGCCGATCAGCGATCTGAGGAATATCATTGCGTCGCTAATCGAGAGTGCGGCGGCGACGCAAGAGGCGCGCGGTTTGCTGGCGGCGCTCCGCCTGCGTCTGAGCGGGTTCATCGTCCAGAATCTGTTCGGCGCCGTAGCCGAACTAAAAATGGCGGCATTGGAGCCCGATCTCGAAAGGCTGTTGCAGGAGGTCCTACGGCTTGCCGCGGGCAGCGGCGTGTTCGCCATCGAACCCAGTCTCGCGGGCGAACTTCGCGCCGCGGCTGCGCTGATGGCTGGTCGCCTCGTCGCGATGGCGCCGATCGCGGCATTGGTTACCGGTGCAGAGCTGCGCGAGCCTGTAGCCCAGTTATTGCGAACGGTACGGCCCAGAATCTGGGTGTTCTCGTATCAGGAGATCCCATCCGAGAAGCAGATTAAAGTGGTCGAATTGCTCGGGCGGCCGACACAGACCCATGCCTGACGACCGGTCGCCTTCACCGCTTTCCTTTTCTGCGATGACGGTCGGCTCGATCACGCCCGCCGCGCTGGCGGACGGCAGCGCAGCATATCGCATCGATCTCGACGAAACCGAACTGGTCAGGCGCTACGTGCCGACCGTCAATCGCCTCGCGCGCCATCTTCAAGGCCGTCTGCCGCAGACGGTACAGCTCGAAGACCTGGTCCAGGCCGGGCTGATCGCCGTCTTGAGAATAGCGCGGCGCAGCGGTTGCCGTGACCTCGAGGAGGTTATTGGGCGTCGGGCGATCGTTAATGCGATGATCGACGAGGCCAGGCGTACGACGTGGGCCCCGACCCGAACCGTGCGGCTCGCCAGATCCGCCGCGACGGCAATGCGGGCGGTCAGACACCGACTCGGGCGAGAGGGTAATGACGAGGATATTGCCGCCGAGTTGGCAATGACGCTCGATCAATACCACAAAGTACTTGTCGAAATCGCAGGCATATCCCTGTTGGATGTCGATGCTTTCGATGATGCCCGTGAACCGGCGCTGCAAGTTGCCGGGAATCAGGAAGAGACGCTGCGTCAGTCTCGGATTACCGATGCGCTCGCCATATCGGTCGCTTCGCTTCCGGCCCGTGAAAGACTGGTCGTCTCGCTCTACTACGAGCACGACCTGAATATGGAGGAAGTCGGCGAAGTGCTCGGCCTCGACAAATCGACGATCAGCCGCACACACGGTCGGGCATTACTGATGCTGCGGAACGCACTTGCCGATTGGCGCGCCGTCCCATCGAAGCACCTGGCGGGAGCTTAGGGTGGATATTCTCTCGCTGGTCGGGCTGCTGATGGGTTTTGGCGCCATCGTGCTGACGATGACGATCGATGGTGGGAATCTGGGCTCTTTGCTTCAGCTATCGGCGCTTATCATCGTTGGCGGCGGTACAATCGGCGCCGTTTTGGTGCAGACGCCGCTCGCGGTTTTTATGCGCGGCTGCAGAATGCTAATTTGGGTGTTCCTCCCGCCGCAAGAATGATTGTGAGGAGCTGGTCAAGAACATCGTCGAGTGGCTGCGGATCGCGCGCCGCCAGTTCATCCTCGCCCTCGACCCCGTCGCCGAGCAGCAATCCGACCCCTTTATCCGCCAAGGATTGAGATTGGTGGTGGACGGGATCGACGCAGCACAAATCCGCGTCGTCCTCGAAGCGATGATCACCACCCAGGAACACGAAGAATTGCTCGCCAGCGAGATGTTCGAGGCAATGGGTGGCTATGCACCGACAGTCGGCATTCTCGGGGCGGTGATGGGACTGATTACTGTGATGTCGCATCTCGAGGATCCCAGCAAGCTCGGCAGCGGGATTGCTACCGCCTTTGTTGCGACCGTCTACGGCGTCGGCGCCGCCAACCTGATCTGCCTGCCCATTGGCAACAAGCTGAAAGTACTGGTGCGGCGTCGCATGCGGCGGCTGGAGATGATTACCGAGGGCATGGTCGGGATCGCCATTATGGAGCAGCCGATGCAGTTCGAAATGCGGTTGCGCAGCCTTCTCGACGCGCCGGGCAAAGACGCCGCTGAGGGACCTGAGACACCAGACACGACACACCCGCCGTTGAACGAAAACGAACTGAACGCGGCCGAGTGAATCTGTGCCGAAAGGGGAGATCCGAATGCGCCGTTCACCCGAGCAAAAGCCGCAGAACCACGAGCGCTGGATCATTTCCTATGCCGATTTCACCACACTTCTGCTGGCGACCTTTGTCGTTATGTACGCAGTGTCCACGATCAATTCGTCCAAATTCCAGATGATGGCCGAGGCGTTTTCGACCGCCTTCATGGGCAAAGAGGTTAAGATCCAGTCCTCTGGGATGGCGGCCGCGCATAAGGCGCCATTCGACAATATGCCCTCGCCGGTTCACACGCCGGTCATCACCCGGGAGGTTCAGGTAAAGAACCTGCCGCCGGCCCTCCGACAGCATGTCGAACGTCAGGCGGAGAAACTCAACGAGGCCTATGAAAAGCTGACGGCATTGCTTTCCGGGATGATCCGCAAGGGTGAAGTCCGGGTGTCATTGCAATCGATCGGGGTGGTGATCGACATCAATGCCGTCGTGTTGTTCGAGAGCGCCCAAGCCGATTTGACCGCGAACGCTGTGGAGCTGATCGAACAAGTGGCCAGCGTATTAAAAACCCTGAATTATCGGATCCAAATCAACGGCTTTACCGACAATGCGCAGATCCACAGCGCGCAATTCAACTCCAACTGGGATTTATCGGCTGCTCGCGCGATATCGGTGGTCAAACGTTTTGTCCTGGACGGCATTGATCCGGCATTACTCGTTGGCGCCGGTTATGGCGAATATCACCCGGTCGCTTCCAATGATACGCCCGAGGGGAAGGCACTGAACCGGCGCGTATCGATTGTCGTGGTTTCGCCTTTTGAAGGCCAAGACATACTGCAAACACCTGTAATTGGCGAGCGGCCGCAGCCTAATCCTGCTTCAGGCGATGCAGCGATCACAGGCAATCTGACCAGCCCCCAGCGACAGGATGGTCGGGGGTCGGGAACATGCGGCGGCGCGCAATCCGCTGGAAATCGCTGCTGAGCGCCGGTGCGGTGATACGGAAATCGCGCAATGCGACCGTTTCTGCTGTCGGCAGGGCTCGCCTTGATGTGGTTTGCGCAATTCCAGGATATGAGCGTCGACGGGGACGTGCCGGCATTTGGAGTTGTCGCAGTCGCAGGGGCCCGTTTCTCGGCAGATTTGGTCGGCGCATGGCTCGCCGTGTCGATGCTTCGGTTGGTTTTCGGACTGGCGCGGTTGGGCTGGATATGGGTGCGGACCTCACGCCACTGACTATGACCATGCCTAGGATAACATCATCCAGCATTCCTCTGCTGCTGTGGCAAATTCCGCTACTCGACGACAGCCCGCACCCGGTGTCGGCTCTCCCATTGTCCCAAAGTGAGAGTATTGGCGAGGACGGCGCCGTCACCAAGCCCGAGGAAGACGAACCCGAGCTGCAATCGATTGCCGACATGGTCGAGGAGCAGATCGCAAACGGATATGCCGAAGGTTGGGAGCGTGGTCTTTTGGAGGGAAGAGAAAAAGGCTATGCCGAAGGTGTCGCAGCGGGCGCCGATGCAGCGCAGGCGGCCCTTGAAGATGCAGCTCGGCGGCTGCAGGCGATTATCGCCCAGCTCGGCAGCCCAGTCTCTGCTCTGGACGCGGCGGTCGAAGAGGCGGTTGCGGCTCTGGCGCTCGAGGTCGCGCGCTGCGTCATCGGCAGTGAAACCTCGCGGTCACGCGATTACCTAGTGCGCCTCATTCGCGAGGCGATCACGAAAGTGCCGATCGAGACGGGTGCCGTAAAGGTCGTCCTCAACCCGACAGACCTCGAGGTTATTCGCCGATTAGCGCCGCAAATCGAAGAGGACGGCGCCGTACTGGTTAGCGACGACCAGATCGAGCCGGGCGACTGCCGGCTAGTCGCCGATGGCCAGAATGCCCCGATCAAGGACATGCGTTGGCGCCCGCGCCCAGGAGAGAGCGTGTCCCAGGTTGAGCTGTGTCTGGCGTCGCGGTGGCGGGCTGTCATGCTCGCCCTGTTCGAAGGCGAAGACAAATGAATTTGGTCCCATCGAGCGAAATGGCAGGTACGCCGGAGCGGACGCAACGGTCGATCGATGCAGCGGCAAGTTTGCGATTGAGCGAACGGCTCGACCGCTACCGCGCACGATTGAGCGACAGTGACGCCGCGGTGGTGGTCCATGGTAGCCTGGTTCGTACGGTTGGGCTGGTAATGGAGGCGCGCGGCATCCGAGTGGCGATCGGCGAAAGCTGTTTTGTCGAGAGCGAGTTGGGCCGGCTCGTATCGGCGGAGGCCGTCGGGTTTGACGGCGACCGGGTATTGCTGATGGCTGAGGGCCATAGCAGCGGACTGGCGCCCGGCGCTCGCGTCATTCCGGCAGGGCGCTCAGTCGAAATAGCCGTGGGTCCGCAACTTCTCGGTCGGGTTGTCGATGGCGGCGGGCTGGCATTGGACGGCAAGGGAAAACTACGCTGCACCGAGCGGATGCCATTGTTTGGCCGGCCAATAAACCCGATGCGGCGCGCGCTCGTCGATACACCGCTTGATGTTGGCGTGCGGTCAATCAATGCCCTGTTCTCGGTCGGACGCGGCGCGCGATTGGGTCTTTTTGCCGGAAGCGGCGTTGGCAAGAGTGTTCTGCTTGGAATGATGGCGCGGTATACGAGCGCGGATGTCGTGGTTGTCGGGCTGGTCGGCGAACGCGGCCGCGAGGTCAAGGAATTTATTGAGCGCATTCTCGGGCCTGGCGGATTGGTCAAAGCAGTGGTTGTCACTGCACCGGCGGACGCCTCGGCGCTCGGCCGCGTCCACGGCGCTTACCGAGCAATGGCCATCGCTGAATACTTTCGCGACCAAGGGCAGCATGTCCTGCTCCTGATTGATTCATTAACGCGGTTTGCGATGGCCCAGCGCGAAATCGGTCTGGCGATTGGTGAGATCCCAGCAAGCCGCGGCTATCCCCCCTCGGTGTTCCAGCGGATCGCCGCATTGTGCGAGCGCGCCGGCAATGGTGAAGACGGAAATGGTAGCATCACCGCGCTCTATACCGTTCTGGTCGAAGGTGACGACTTAAATGATCCGGTCGGGGATTCGACCCGGGCCATCCTCGACGGTCACATCGTATTGTCGCGCCGACTTGCCGAAGCCGGTCTTTTCCCGGCGGTTGATATCGGTCCTTCGATAAGCCGCGTCATGTCATCGATCGTTTCGAGCGAACAGATCATGCTCGCGCGACGCTTCAAACAGCTGTGGAGCCGCCTTGAAGACAGCCGCGACATCATCGCGCTCGGCGGTTATCGACCCGGTCACGACGCTGAGCTCGATCGCGCGGTAGCGCTGCGCCCGGCGATCGAGAACTTCATGCGCCAGGACATGACAAGCGCGGTTTCTTTCGCCGATAGCGTGGCAGCGCTCGGCCAGCTACTCGGCGAGTGAGAGCATGCTGTCGGGGAACGCAATGATCCGTCTGGCTGAACGCCGCGTCGAGGAGGCAGTCTTGTCGTGGCAGCGGGTTCGCGCGCAACGCGACGATACACGTCAGAAACTGATAGGTCTGCAAGCACATATGGAGGGCTACCGCAACTCGATGCGCGCCAACCTGCTGCAAGGAATGCCAGCCGTCTCGACCGCGGCCTATATCGGTTTTATTGGCCAGGTCGAGGCCGTCGTCGCCAGCCAACAGAGCGAACTCGGCAGCCTTGAAGACGCGTGTGCCCGACATTGGCAGGAGCTGCACGCCGCCCGGCGCGAGAAACGCGTCTGTGAGATCTTATGCGATCGCGCGGCTGCGCGAAACGCCGTAGCCGTATCGCGCCGTCTGCAATCGGATGTCGATGAGCTGCTGCAACGTAGTGCTCGGAGCTCTGCGCCGACGCGCAATCAAATATGACGAAACCCGGGATCAGACAATGACTGACGTCGATGGAGTGGCTGCGGCCACGGTCAAGACCGCGCGGCGTTGGTCCGCGTTTCGGTCGTGGAAGATGATCGCTGTTCTGGTGATCGCAATGGCCGCATGTGCCGGCGTGGCGTACTGGTTCTTGGCGCCGCGTCAAGCCCCACAAATCGCCAATAATCATGTCTCAGAGCCGCCATTATACCTCGAGATCAAGCCCTTCGTCGTCAGTATCGCCAATGATGCCGGCTCTCCGCATTTTGTCCAGCTGGGCATTAACCTTGCTCTCCCGGGCAAGGATGCAGGGAACGCCATCACCGGCATATTGCCCGAGGTACAGGACGCGCTGCGACAAACTGCGCTCGCGTTTAAGGTAGAGGAAATCGTCACCCCGGCCGGGGTCGATAAATTGCGCCAGGCGATGGCTGCGGCGGCGAATCGGCTGCTCGCGCAGCGGCTCGGCGCCGAACAGGTGAAGCGGCTCAGCGGGGCTCAGCCGAATGGCCGAGTGGTCCAGGACGTCTATTTCTCAACTCTGATCGTCGAATAGGGAAACCGAGCGTGCCTTTTGAAACTGACGGTCTTGCCTCGCTCTCGGTGGCGATGGGCGTGATCGTCGTTCTGTTGTGGATTGCGCTGTGGGCATTGCGCCGAGCGCGACCCACCGGGATTGTGCTACGCAACGAGGATTGCAGGATTCTTCGAGCGCTGAGCTTGGGACCGCGGGAGCGGCTGCTAGTTGTATCGATCGGCGCAAAACAGCTGGTGCTCGGGGTCGGCAATGGCGCGGTCTCCCTGCTGCATGAACTGAACGAACCGTTATCACCGGTTGCGCCCGCAAATGCCGGTTTTGGCGAGGCCATGCGCAGAGCGAGGGAACGATGGCGCGCGGGATGATGACAACGGCGCGCATCGCCGTCATCGTGGCGGCGGGCCTTGTTCCCATGGCGGTCACGGCAGCAGCGCACGCCGCCGGCCTCGGCATGCTCGACACACAGTCCGACGGGCACGGCGGCCAGACCTATACCGTACCGATCCAGATATTGCTGCTGATGGCGGGCCTGACGTTTCTGCCCGCGATCCTGCTGACAACAACGGCATTCACCCGAATCATTATCGTGTTGTCGCTGCTTCGCCAGGCATTGGGATTGACCCAAACCCCGCCCAATCAAGTGCTGATCGGTCTGGCGCTGTTCCTGACGATGTTTGTCATGGGCCCGGTGTTCTCCCGCATTAATAGCGACGCGCTGCAGCCTCTGTTGAACAACAGCATTTCTTCGGCCGACGCGATCGAGAAAGCGGAAGCGCCATTGCGCGAATTTATGGTCAAGCAGACGCGGCGCGCGGATTTGGGTTTATTCCTGAAATTGGCGGGCGGGGAAACCTATCGTAGCGCCGGAGACGTGCCGTTCCGGATTCTGTTACCCGCATTCGTTACTTCCGAGCTCAAGAGCGGCTTCCAGATCGGCTTTATGATATTCCTTCCCTTTCTGGTAATCGACATTGTCGTGGCGGCGGTGATGATGTCGCTCGGGATGATGTTGCTCTCGCCGATTAGCGTTTCATTGCCGCTAAAGCTTGCCTTATTTGTCCTCGTCAACGGTTGGACGCTGGTGGTCGGGTCGCTGGCGGCGGGATTCGTGCGATGAACACGACGGCGGTCATGGCATCAGTGCGCGAAATGTTGATTATCGTACTGGCGCTCGCTAGCCCTTTTCTGTTTACCGCGATCTTGTCCAGCTTCGTTGTCGGTGTGTTTCAGGCGGGTACCCGTATCAATGATTTGACATTGAGCTTTGTGCCGCGGTTCGCGGCGGTGCTGCTGGTCGCTTACTTCACCGCAGCATGGGCTTTCGGTCAGATGAACGGCTATATCGAACGGGCGGCGACGGCAATACGGACATTTTCAGGTTAGCCGTGCTGTCGATCAACGACGCCGATTTGGTCCGCTGGCTCGGCGAGTTCTTCTGGCCGTTTCTGCGTACACTGGCACTCTTTGCAGCAGCACCCGGTTTCAGCTCGATGGCGGTTCCAGCGCGGGTAAAGGTAGCGCTCGCTTTTGTGATCGCAGCCGTTCTTGCGCCCGTACTCCAGCATTCGGCCCCACTGACACTCTCCTTGGCGGCAGTTGTCCTCGTCATCGAGCAAATTGCCGTCGGGCTCGCCCTGGGCTTTGCGATGCAATTGACCCTCGCAGCCATGGCCTTCGCCGGTGATTTTATCGGCGTACAAATGGGTTTCGGTTTTGCCGGCCTCCTCGATGCGCAGAACCGGTTTGAAGTGCCGGTCATGGCGGATTTTTTCGGCCTTGTCGGCCTGTTGCTTTTTCTGTCGCTGAACGGGCACCTGATCCTGCTCGGTGTCTTGGTAAAGAGCTTTGACGTGGTCCCGATTTCACCCGAAGCCGGGGTGACGGTACAGGGATGGCATGCGCTGGCGAGCGCTGGCGCGCTGCTGTTTCAAATGGGTGTATGGCTGGCCTTGCCGGTGATCGCAATCCTGCTGGCGGCGCAATTGGCGATGGCGCTGTTATCACGTGTCTCCCCTCAGATAAATCTGATGTCGGTCGGGTTTTCTGTGTTCATGTGGGTCGGGATCGCGGCGACGATTGCCGTGCTGCCGTTTTTTGTGCCGGCGGTCGAGCACATGATTGCGGCCGGATTGAAAGTCGGCCGCCTCGCCATCAGCGGTCATCTTCCATGAGCGATAGCTCCGGCAGCGGCGACCGCACCGAACAACCAACCCAGCGACGCTTGGCGAAAGCGCGCGAAGAAGGGCTGGTGCTGCGCGCCCACGGGGTGGCGGCCGCATTGGTTCTCCTGACCGGCGCGGTCGTCTTCAGCTTAGCCGGCGGAAAGCTCGTCGGGCTGCTCGATCTGTCGCTTCGACGCGGCCTGAGTTATCGGGCTGACTGGCTAGAGGAGCCGTCACGCCTGCTCTCGGCTGTGAGTTCGATCGTGACACCGGGGCTGCAAGTCGTCGCGATCTTTCTGATCATAATGGCAGCGGTGGCGCTTCTCGCCGAGGTTATGATCGGCGGTTGGAGCATGTCTGCGCAGCCATTGAGCCCCGATTTTACGCGCGTCAATCCGATTGCCGGACTTCGGCGATTATTCTCGCGCACTGCGCTGGTCGAAATCGTAAAGGCATTAATCAAATTCGGGGTTGTCGGCACCATCGCTTTCAGCCTGATTCGGAGCTGGGCTCCCGATTTTGTGCAATCCGCAATTGCAACCTGGCCACGCCCCGTCGATCACGCCGCATTGCTGTGGAACCGCCTCTTCCTGGTGCTCGCCGCGGCCTTGGCTGGCATGGCGGCCCTGGAAGTGCCGTATCAGGTTTGGGAATACCGTGATCGGTTAAAAATGACGCGGCAAGAGGTAAAAGATGAACTCCGCGAACTCGACGGCAGCCCGCAGACAAAGCGTCGCATCAAGCTTTTGCGACGCCGGATGGCGCGGATGCGGATGGCGGCAGAGGTCCCCAAAGCCGACGTCGTCGTGACCAACCCCGAGCATTATGCCGCGGCATTGCAGTACCGGGAGGGCATGCCGGCGCCGCGTCTTGTCGCCAAAGGGACCGGGCTCGTCGCTCAACGCATCCGCGAGATCGCCGCGGAGCACCTTGTCCCAGTCATCGAAGCGCCTCCGTTGGCCCGCGCGATCTGCCGATTTGTGGAACTCGAAGACGAGATCCCCTCGGGCCTTTATCCCCCTGTTGCCGAGGTGCTTGCCTATGTCTACCGGTTGCGGGCGGCGAGCGCTTCGGGAAGACCGTTGCCACCGGTTCCGCGGGATCGGCGGTTTGAGCCCCCGGCGGAGTTCGCCGCTTGAGGGCGATTAGGGCGGTTTAGGCCGCGCCGAGCGGGTTCGGCGTCGGCGGTGCGTTCTCGGCGCCGTCAGGCTGGTAAGACCGATGACATTCCCGACGGCGCAACCTGTCGATCGTTTGGGTCAAGTGGCGGATCATTGCCGAGCAGATGATCGAGTTGCCCCGGTTGTAGCGGTCCAATGCGATCAATTCTTCTGCGCCGGGGGCCGCCGATACCGATTTTTGGCACTCGTCTTCGAGCTTTTCGGCGATCATCAACTTGCGCGCGACGACGTTGCCTAATCGCTCGGGGTGACCCGACAACAGGATGTTGCGTTCCTCCCCCAGCAGCAATTGCAGTTTGGCGATCAGCACCGAAACTCTGTTGCTCGAATGTGACATCGTGTTTCCGTTCCTGCGTCGTTCAGAATTTCATCTCGACGCTTCCGTCGTCGAGCACCGTTGCCCGCATCGTTTTCTGGCTGTCGGGATTTTCCACTTCGATGCTGTCGCCGGTTCGGCCGTCTTCCAGGGCGAGTGCCGGCGCTTTGATCGTCATCGTACTGGCGGAAAGGGTCAGCAGCACCTTTTGCCCGCGATGCACGACGATCGGAAATTCGAGAAACGGCGACAGGATTGGCGACCCCGCGAGCAACCCGACACGCAATATTTTGCCTTCGGCCTGCGCCGCTTCGGTCAACACGCCACCACTGTTCGCGAATACATCGATACGGCCGCGGGTCAGATCATTGGCGCTGAGCTTGGTGTTGGGCGCCAGGCTGGTTGACGCTACCAGCGCGTCGACCCAGGCACGCAGGCGGATCGGGACATAAAGCGTCCAACTGGGCGCCCGGCAGTCGACTTTCGCCGTCATCAGCGCCGCGTTGACCGGCGGAAGAGCGACTTCAACGGCTTGGCAGGCGGGTAGCCGAAGGCGCGCGTCGATGGCGCCGACCGCTACTTCAACCGTGGCGCCGTTGAATGTGCCTAGCCGAGGCTCGATGGCGGTCGTGATCGCCGACCGGATCGACTCTGGGCTTTCGATTTCTGCTGCCGCGCTAGAAACAGGGGCCGCAAAGGATATCGCGAGGATGCCCGCCAGCAGAGCGGATGTCGCTATCGTTGAAATCGTCATCGAATTGTTTTTCTCTCTTGCATTGAGTCATCATATCCGTATTATGCCGAAACGAGAAAATTTCGCAAGTGGGAAGAACGAATGCGGAGCCTCGCGTGATTGGGCCGCTCGATACGGGCCTAGAGTTCTACCGACAAGTGCTCAATCTGCGCGCCGATCGCCAGCAGTTGCTCACCGCCGATATCGCCAATGCCAGCACTCCCGGATTTAAGGCGCTCGATCTCGATTTCGGGGAAGCTCTCGCAGCCGCTGGATCGGACGGCAAACCCTCGGGGCTCTCGTGGTTGGTTGACGATCCACAGCATCTGAACGCTCCGACGAGCGTTGCTGCCGGGAGCGCCGGGGCTGCGATCAAGTACCAGATCGGCGCACCGCTGACATTGGATGGGAATAGCGTGGACCTTAATCACGAGAAAGTCGCGGCAGGCGACAACGCCATCCAATACGAAGCCGCCGCCAGCTTCGCCTCACAGATGATCAAGATGTTGGCGGTCGCAATAAGCGGATCCGGTCCGCAGGCGTCGAGCGGAGGTTAAGAAATGCCGCTTTCCGCTGCCCTCGCCATCGCTGGTTCCGGCATGGCCGCCGAAACCGAGCGATTGACCGCCGTTGCCAGCAATATCGCCAATGCGAACAGCGTCGGCGCGTCTCCCGGCGCTGCCTATCGCGCTCGCGAAGTAGTTTTCCAGGCGATTGCCCCCGGGGACGGCAGCGACGAGCCATCGGCAGTCGGCATGGCGGGCGTGAAGGTCGCGGCAATCGTTGAAAGCGCTGCTCCGCTGCGTACTTCCTACGAGCCTGGCAATAAGTTCGCCGACGCTAACGGTTATGTAACGATGCCGAATGTAAATCCCGTCGAGGAGATGGTCAACATGATCTCGGCGCAGCAGGATTATCAGGCCAATCTCGAGGCATTCAACGTTGCCAAGACTTTGGCATTGCGCACGCTGACGATCTAATCCAGAGGGCACAATGACGACCGCAGCAAGCGCAATGCCAGTGACGGTAACGGCATTGCCCACCGGCACCCAGCTTCCGACCAATGCCAACGGGCTGAGTGGCTCAGGCCAGACGCTCAATCAAAACGATTTTCTGCAGCTGCTTACGGCACAGCTAGAGCACCAGGACCCCCTCGATCCGACAAGCGCTGATCAGTTTGCCTCCGAACTGGCCGAATTTTCGACGGCGACCGGGGTACAAAATCTCGAAACCAGTTCGAGCGGACAGCAGGCGGTCGGGCTCGTCGGCCAAAATGTAGCGGTCAACGGCAATTCGCTGATCCTTGGGACAACCGGCGGCGCCAGCGGCGCATTCAATCTGCCCTCCGCCGCGAGCAATGTCGCGGTCGCGATCACCGATCCGGCCGGAAATCCTGTGGGAAACCTCAATCTTGGGGCGATGGCGGCGGGAACCCAGACATTCTCATGGAGCGGCGCCGGCGCCAACGGCGCAACTCTGGCGCCCGGTACCTACAACTTTACTGTGACGGCGATCGGCGCCAATGGCGCCGCACTTGCGGCAACGCCTTATGCGGTGGTCCCGGTCACCGGCGTCGGGCTGGGCGGCCAGAGCGGGCCGACGCTCGAAGTCGGAGGTGGTCTCGCACCCGTCCCGCTGAATGCTGTCCAGCAGGTGTTCTGATCACCATCCAAAATTCTGAGGAGATTATCCGATGTCGCTTTTAACGGATCTGTCAGGCGTCAACGCCGCGCAGACCGACATCGATACAATCGGCAACAACATTGCCAATGTCGATACGACCGGCTTCAAAACTTCCGGTGCGCAATTCTCCGCGCTTTATGGCAGCGCATTATCTGCGACACCGGGCCAAGGGGTGAGCACCACCGGTCTCGCGCAATCGTTCGGCGAAGGCACGGTCTCGCAGACCGGCAACCCGCTCGACGTCGCGATCTACGGCAACGGCTTTTTTCAGCTGCAGAGCGGATCAGGGATCGTCTACAGCCGCGACGGCTCGTTTCAAATCAGCAGCTCGGGCCAATTGGTCAATGCCAGTGGCGACCAGGTCATGGGCTTTGCGCCGACCGCTAATGGTGCCGCCGCAAGCAGCGCGGGATCGCTGCAGCCGATCCAGATCAACCAGGCCAACATTGCCCCGTCAGCGACCAGCAATCTGAGCTTTGGGTGTCAACCTGCCAGCTTCTGACGCCCCGATCAACACCACTACCACCCCGTTCAGCCCCTCTAATCCGCAAAGCTACAACGAGAGTACGACGACCACGGTTTACGACAGCCTCGGGACAAGCCTGTCGCTGACGACGTACTTCACCCAGGTCGCCGGTTCGGGTTCGCCAAATCAGTGGCAGACGAATTGGCAGTTGACCACCCCGAGCGGCACGTCCATTGCGTCGGGCGCCGGCCCAACCTTGAGCTTCAACAGCAGCGGTCAGCTCGTCTCTGGCAGCGGTCCGATCACGACCGGCGCCCTGCCGGATGGCGCAGCACCGCTCAGCATCGCCGAGAACTTCACCGGGACCAGCGTTTCCGGTCTGTCGTTCGGCGTCAATTCGGTTACCAACAACGGCAGCGGCGGCGGCCAACTTACCGGCGTGCAGATCGCTGCCAACGGCGTTGTAACCGGCCAGTACTCGAATGGCGGCACCCAGGTTTTTGGAACGCTAGCGCTTGGCGAATTTTGTCAATCCTCAAGGGTTGGTCCCGATGTCCGGCAACCTATGGGCTGCCTCGACGGATTCTGGCCCGGCGGCGACCGGGGCTCCCGGCACAGCGGCACTCGGCCAGCTGGAATCCGGGGCGCTCGAAGGCTCGAACGTCGATTTGTCGACCCAGCTCGTCAACCTGATCACCGCACAGCAAGCCTATCAAGCCAATGTGCAAAGCATCAATATCGAGCAGCAAAATTTCCAACGCCTACTGACGATCCAATAAGATCTGAAGAATTTTGCTCGATGAGCCAGCAGCTTTTCTACCTCGCGATGACGGGGCTCAACGCGGCGATGGATCGCGCCACCGCCGCCGCCAACAATCTCGCCAATCGCGGCACCACCGCCTTTAAGGCGGAAAACCCGGTGTTTCAGGCAATGCCACTTTACGGACAGGGTCAGCCCAACCGGGTGATGGTGGCAGACGAGCGAGGACGGCGCCGATTTCCGGCCGGGGCCTATCCAGCAGACCGGCCGCAACCTCGACGTCGCGGTCAAGGGATCAGGTTGGATTGTGGTTCAGGCTTCCGACGGTAGTCCCGCCCTGACGCGTAACGGATCGCTGTCGATCTCGCCCACCGGCATGCTTCAGGATAGTGCGGGTCACATCGTGCTCGGCGAGGGCTTTACGCCGATCGTGCTGCCGCCGCTGCAATCGGTCACGATCGGCGACGACGGCACGATTTCGGGCACGCTCGTCGGGCAAAGCCCCGACCAGGTCTCGGCATTGGCGCGGATCATGCTGGCGAACCCGCCAAACGCCTCATTGCGGCGGCAATCCGACGGCTTGTTTCAGGACACGACCGCGCCGCTGCAAGCAGACGCCGAACGTCCGGCTGCAGGTCGGCGCATTGGAGGACAGCAACGCCGACACTGTCGCGATGATGATGAACATGATCGAGACCTCCCGCACCTTTCAGATGCAGACCGAAATGATGCGAATGATATTCGCCACCGCGCAGGGCCAGAGCAGCCCTCTGACATTATCGTAAGCGGTAATCCAGCCGCTGCGGAGGATCCCAAATTGATGCAGTCTCTCGCCGTCGTTCGCACCGGTCTCGAGGGCGAACAAACCAAGATGGACGTAATTTCCAACAATCTGGCCAACCTCAATACGACCGGTTTCAAAAAAATGCGGCCGGTCTTCGCCGATTTGCTTTATGAAAATCAGACCCAGGCCGGCGGCTTTACCTCCCAGACGACGAACTACCCCTCCGGTCTGCAGCAAGGCACTGGCGCCAATGTGGTCGCGACCGAGCCGGTCGTGACCCAGGGCAGCCTCGAACAAACCGGCAATGCGCTCGATCTTGCGATTAATGGTCAGGGCTATTTCCAGATCCTTATGCCGTCGGGCCAGATCGGCTATACCCGCGACGGCAGCTTCCAGGTCAGCGCTCAAGGGCAGGTGGTGACCGCCCAAGGCTACCAGTTACAGCCGGCGATCACTATTCCGCGCAATGCGCAGAGCGTTACGATCGGCACCGACGGGACGGTCAGCGTCCAAATCCAAGGCCAGTCGCAGCCCTCGCAAGTCGGGGTCATCCAGCTCGCCAATTTCATCAACCCGGAAGGCTTGCAATACACTGGGAATAATCTAGCGATGCAGACCCAAGCATCCGGCGCGCCGGTCACCGGGCAAGCCTCGCAGAACGGGCTCGGCACCGTCGCCCAAGGATATCTCGAAGGCTCGAACGTCTCGGTGGTCGACGAAATGATCGACATGATTGCCACCCAACGCGCCTACGAGCTGAACACGCAGGCCGCCAAAAATGTCGATCAGATGCTCAGCTACTTGACCCAAATTGCGCAGTGAGCACGCGCTGGCCCATCGCGCCCGCTGCCGTTCCGCTGCTGCTCAATATCGGCCTCGCCGCCTGCCAACACGCGCCGACGGCGAAGCAAGACATGCTCGCGAGTCTTCAGCATTTGCCAGGCGACACAGCCACCGAGCCGTCGACGACCAATGGCGCGATCTTTCAAAGCGACTCTCGCGGGGTCCCCGAGCTGTCGCTGTTTCGTGACCACAGACCGTGGCAGGTCGGCGACATCGTCACGATCCAGATCACCCAGGCCGCGACAGCCACGAAGAATGTGAGCCAGAATATCAATCGTAATGATAACAATGCAGGTACCGTGAATGCGCAGTTGGGGTGGCCGCTAAGCGCCAGTGGTTCGCCAACCAGCTACACGGCGAATTTGAGCAACACGACCGCGAACGGTTTGCAGGGGAATGGCGCCACCGCGCAGAGCGACAGCTTTGTCGCCACGATGTCCGCCATGGTGCAGCGCGTTCGTCCCAATGGTGATCTCGTCATCGCCGGTGAGGAGCAGGTGCAGCTGGTCGGCGGGAAAGAATTCATTCGACTTGCCGGCGTTGTTCGCCCCGAAGACGTACTCAATAATAACATTGTACAGTCGCAACAGATAGCCGAGGCGCATATCGAGTTCAGCGGCGACGGCGAAACCTACCTGGCGCCGAAGATGAGTTTGATGCAACGTCTGTTCCTGACCGTGAGCACCTTATGGCCGGGCGACTGGTTCAAATAATCGCGCTCGCCGCCATGTTGTGGACCGCGGCCGTGATGCCGGCGGCCAGCGAACGGGTCATGGACCTCGTCCAGATCGAGGGCGCGCGCGACAATCAGCTGATCGGCTACGGCTTGGTCGCCGGCCTTCCCGGGACTGGTGATCAGACCACGCAAATACCTTATAGCGTCCAGTCGATCCAGAACATGTTGAGGCAGCTGGGCTTGACGCTCAACCCCAATGCATTTATCCAGCCGACAGCGGTGGCATCGGTCATCGTCACCGCCACGCTTCCGACCTTTATGCAAATCGGGCAAAAGCTCGACGTCACCGTGTCGGCATTGGGCAATGCCAAGAGCCTGCGCGGCGGGGTCTTGCTGATGACCGAATTGCGCGGTGCCGACGGTCAGGTTTACGCAATCGCGCAGGGTTCGCTGCTGGTGAGTGGCTACGAGGCCAGTGGTCAGGCGGCATCGACTACGGTCAATATTCCGACAGTGGCGCATATCCCGCGCGGCGCCACAATCGAGAAGACGCCAAAGGCGGGATTTGCCGCGGCGGATACCATCCTCCTCGATCTCGACAATCAGTCATTTGGCAATGCCGCACGCATTGCCGACGCAATCAATACACGTTTTGGTCGCATCGCCACCGCATTGGGACCAGGCCAGGTCGGTGTTCGCGGGCCTCAAGCGGGAGGCGCCCGCGTCGAATTTGTCGCAGACCTCCTCGACATTCCGATAATTCCCGATGAACCCAGCGCCGAGGTGGCCATTGATGCGCAGAGCGGAACCGTGGTCATGGGCGAAGACGTCCGCATCGGACCGGCCGCCGTGGCCTATGGGACATTGTCGGTGACCGTGAACGAGTTCCCCCAAGTGTCGCAGCCGGCGCCATATAGTCGGGGCCGCACGGTGGTCGTCCCGCAGACTCAGCTTCAGAGTAGTGAAAAGAAGGCCAAAATTGTCGAATTGCGCAATGCGCCGCGGGTTTCCGACATCGTTCGCAATCTCAATGCGATCGGCGCGACGTCATCGGATTTGATGGCGATCCTGCAGGCCTTGCAGCAGGCCGGCGCGCTGCGCGCACGGATCAAGGTGCTATGAGTTGGACCTCGCGACCGCTGAACGGCTGGCTTCGGCTACCGACCCCAAAGCCCTGGCCACCCTTAAAAATCGCGGCAACGACCCAGTCGCAGCCAAAGCAATTGCTGGCCAGTTCGCGGCTTTCTTGATGCAAAACGTCATGCAGGGCGGCGACGGCGGCGCGATGCCAATCGCCGGCGACGCGGTTGGCGGCAACATTGTCAGCGGACTGTTCGCCAGCGCGGTCAGTCAGACCGCGGCGTCCGGCGAGAAGCTCGGATTGGCAGACATGCTTTTTCGCTCGATCGAGGCGAAACAGCAGGCGGCCATCGCCGGCAATGACCGCAATCGAGTCACGGGCAAAAATGCTGCCGCGGCGCGTATCGATCAGCAGGGGTCTCACGCGAACCGGGTAGCCGGCGGCTTATCCTTGAAGCCTTACTGGCGCGGCAACGGCCTGCGCCCACTCGCCTCAATTGTGGAAAACAAAAATGCCGTTCCACCGACCGGTGTGGTGACCGGCGCCAGCCAAGCCACCAGCGCCGGCCATTGGCCAGCCGCGGTATCGAGCCCGGCGCCGATCGCCACGAACCGTTCGACGATGTCAGCATCGCTCGCAAATGACACTTTGCCTCGGTCGTCGGAACCAAATGGCCAAGTTCAGAGCTTTGCCCGGCAGATCCGTCCGGCTTTGGTAGAGGCGGGCCGCCAACTTGGCGTGTCACCGCGGATTTTGCTGGCGCATGCCGCGCTCGAAACCGGCTGGGGACGCTCGGTCGTCGGCAACAATTTGTTTGGCATCAAAGCCGGCGCATCATGGCAGGGGGCGGCGGTGACAACGCTGACCCATGAAGAGGAAGACGGGGAGCGGGTGTCGCGCATGGCTGAGTTCCGGGCCTATCCCAGCCTCGACGCCTCGGTGCAGGACTACGTCGCGCTGATCGGCGGGAGCTCTCGATACCAGAGCCTGATTGGGCTGGGCGATGATGTCGAGGCCTACGCTCGCGCTCTGATCGCCGGCGGTTATGCCACCGACACCGACTACGGGCGCAAACTCGAAGCGGTTGCCGCCGACGCTGCCGCGGCGTTTGGGACACCACCAAGTGGGCCCGCGCGGCTCGATCTGTTCACGACCCCGGGGTCGCTCGAGTGAGTGAGCGCGGGCAGGCGTCAAGCCGCCGCGAGAGCGGCCTCGCGCGACGGCTCGCACGCCTGTTCCGGATCGAGCGCAACGGGGGCTTCGGGCGATGGCCGGTGGCTATCGTCAGAAAGGTGGTCGAGCGCCGCGGGGCGCTCATTGAGGCGCTGATGACGATCGATTCGAATCGGCGCTCAATTGCCGCCCCTCCGTCAGAGGAGCTGGACGCTGCTCTGGATGACTTGTCCCGTGAGAGCGAACATGCGCTGAATCGCGCACGCAAGCAGCTTGAACAAATCAGTAACGATTTGCGGTTAAGCCGAGGCGAAGGTTTGGCCACCGGCATCCGCACCACCACCGGCGGACATACTTTGGGAACGACGTGAGATGAGCGGTCTGTCGCAGCTCCTGCAAACCGGCTTGACCGGGGTTTCGGCCGCGACCGAAGCGATGCAGACCGTCGCCAACAACACGGCCAACGTCAACACGCCCGGTTACAATGTCCAATCCGTTAATCAGACTGAATTGTCGGGGACGGCGGCCGGCGGTGCGGGTTCGGGGGCCGAAGTAACCTCGATCCAGCGCGCCTTCAGCCAATTTCTGTTCCAGCAAGGGGTGCAGGCAAGCTCGGCTAACCAGGCAGCTCAAATCGTACAGAGCAACGCCCAAAATCTCGCGGCGATCTTTCCGGTCGCCTCGGGCGGCGCCGGAGGCCTCGGCTCAGCCGTTGACAGCTTGTTCTCGGCTGCAAACCAACTGGCGCAAGACCCAACCAGCGCAGGAAACCGCGAAGCCTTCCTGGGTCAAGCGCAATCGCTCGCGGCGGCTTTCCAGTCCGTCAGCGGTCAGATCTCGACGGACCTCAGCGGCGTCGACAGTCAAACGGCGGCTGCGGTCCAACAAATCAATACATTAACGCAGCAGATCGCTCATTTGAACCAGGCAATCCCGGCCCAGACTACCGCGGCCGGAGGAGCCCCGAACAGCCTCCTGGACCAACGCGACCAGCTTGTACAGCAGCTCGGCCAGCAACTCGGTGTAACGATTGTGCCCGGCGCCAACGGGGTGGTAGATGTCTACACCACGGGCGGGGCCGCTTTAGTCAATGGCGCCACCGCTGACCAACTTGCCGTCGGCCAAGGCCAATACGGTGATGGCGAGGTCTCCATCACCTATACCCCGACCGGGCAAGATTTGACGGCGAGCCTTTCGGGCGGGCAGCTCGGCGGATTAGTTGCCGCACGCAATCAGCTGGTCAGCGCGCAAGATTTGGTGGGTGCGCTTGCGGCCGGGGTGGGCGTTGCGGTCAACAATCAACAATCATTAGGATTAGATCAAAACGGCAATCTCGGGGGGCCGCTGTTTTCGTTCGCCGGGCCCGCCGTCTACGCCTCCCAATCCAATCTCGGCACCGGCACCCTGAGCGCAGAAATTACCGATCCCAACAGTTTCACCCCCGGCGATTTTGTCGTGACCAAGACCGCTAGCGGCTTTGAAGCCAGCAACCCGGCGACGGGACAGGTCAGCGACCTCGGCAATGGCCCGACCCTCACTTTCAACGGTGTGACGATCACCGTTTCCGGCGCTGTTCAGACCGGCGACAGCTTTGCGATCGAGCCGACAGCCGTTGCCGCTCAAACACTGACGACGACTATCAGCGACCCTTCGGCGATCGCGGCGGCGTCGCCCTATGTTGCCACCCCCGGTAACAACACCGGCAATGTGCAGGCGACAACCGGCAGCCCGGTCGCTGCCACAGCTTTGCCGGCGGGCGCGATATTGGTGCCGGCGAGCCAGTTCGGACAGCCGCTTACCGTGCAGTTCACCTCGAGCTCAAATTTCAACGTATTGTCGAGCAGCAATTCGGTCATCGCCTCGGGAACCGTCAGCCCAAATTCGGGAGCCGAGATCGCGATCGCGTATCCGGCCTCGGCATCGGCCGGCGACGTCGCGACGATTTCCTTGTCCGCGGGAACGGCCGCCGTTAGCGACAGTTTTGTACTGACCCCGGGTGGACCCGGCAGCAACGGCAACATCGTTGCGCTCGCGGGTCTCGCCAACCAGAGCCTCGTATCCGGTCAGACCTTCGACAACTATTATAGCGGATTGGTGACAAATATCGGAAGCGGCGGGCAAGACGCCCAAGTGTCCGCGCAGGCGGCACAGGCCGTGCTCACGCAAGCCCAGAACACCCAGCAATCGGTCTCGGGCGTCAACCTTGACCAGCAGGCGGCCGATCTGGTCAGCTATCAACAGGCGTATCAGGCGGCGGCGCAAGTGATCGCCACGACTCAGACCCTATTCCAAAGCCTGCTGACAGCTTTGCAAGCAGCCTAGCAGCAATCTCATGCAGATAAGCACAAACGAGTTCCTTCTCGGCTCGCTCGGCGACATGCTGGCGCAGCAGAGTAACGTCAATCAGCTCAATACCGAAATCGCGACAGGCCAGACGATGCTCGACGCCACCACTGACCCGGCTGCGGCGGGCGAGGCGGTGGGGCTGGCGAGTGGGATCAACCGGCTGACCTACGATGCCGGCAACGCCCAGGCCGCGACGCAACAGATTCAGAGCGGGTTGAGCATATTACAGCAGGTCAGCACCATTATCACTCAGCTGCGCCAGACCGCATTGCAAGGCGCCAATGCCGGAAGCTCGACCGCAACCAGTCAGGCTCTCGTCAGCACCGCGCAAAGCGAGCTGCAGCAACTCGTCCAGCTGGCGAATTCGCAGGATGCCAATGGCCGTTATATCTTTGCGGGCACCCAAACCGGCACGGCGCCATTTGCGATCTTGCCAAACGGGCAAGTCGCATTTACCGGCGATGCCGGGACGAACGTGCTCGAAGTGGCGCCGACGCTGACGGTGCCGGTCTCGATCTCCGGCCAGAATATCTTCTCCAATGTCCCGGCGGGCGAGAATGGTGTCTCTGTAACCGCCGCCGCGACCAACACCGGCAGCGCCTATGCCGCCGCGCAAAGTGTCACCAGCGCCAGTCAGTTGACGGCGGAACAGCTCGCCGGGACGCAATTTGAGATCGCCTTCTCATCCGTCCCCGACGGCACCCTCAATTATACGGTAACAAGTGGCATCGGCAGCCCGGGAAGTGCAGGCTTTTCGGCAAGCAGCACGATTGTGGCGTCGGGGAGTTACACAGCTGGCACGGATTTGCAATTCGGCGGATTGAACCTCAGCATCAGCGGGACGCCCGCTGCCGGGGATCAGTTTGTGGTTCAGCCCGCCGGCACATCGAGTCTCTTCCAAACTGTTCAAGGCTTGATTTCCGCGTTGGCCTCCGGTTCGTCGAGTTCCCAGCCGATCGAGAACGCGATCGTCAACCTCGACAATGCCCAAACCAACATCCTGTCGGCGCAGGGAGCGCTGGGATCTAGCCTAACGCAAATTCAGGGAGTCCAAGCCGCGGACAACACCGAAAGCACCAACAATCAGGTGCAACTGACGAATCTGCAATCCGCCAATCTGCCGCAGGTCTTGGCCAATTATAGCGAAAGCGTGACCGCGTTGCAGGCGGCTGAATTGGCATTCTCAAAGATCCAAAACCTGTCGCTGTTTTCGGTGATCCAGTAGGCCAGCCCCCCGGTAAGCCACCGCTGCGGCGTGCTGGCCTCGGGAATTTGTGACAAAGGTCCGACGATATCCGCGGAGCTGACCGAGGCGCTAGCGCCGGACCACGACGCTAGCCACGATATTTGCGCCAGGGGTCCTCGTGCTCATTGCAACACATACGGGCTCGCTCAAAAAATTCTGCAACAAACTCGGCGAGCGTCCGTCTTACAGATTGAGGCGCCCAACCCATTGCGGTCGCGGGGCGCCGAGGAACCCTCGAACGCGCTGGAGCAACGGGCTGCGCCGGTGCCAGGAGCAAACCATGCTGGCAGGAAGCATCAACACCAATATCAACGCGCTTTATGCGCTGAATAGTCTCAGCAACACCGGAAACACGACAAACACGCTGGAGCAGGAGCTGTCTTCAGGTCTGGCGATCAACAGCCCCGCCGACAATCCCGCCGGATATATTGCGGCGCAAGGGTTCACCTCTCAACTCGGTGGTACGCAGCAAGCCATTTCCAATGTCAACCAGGCTGTTTCACTGGTGCAGACGGCCGACGGAGCGCTAACCCAGCAGATTAACATTCTTCAGCAGATCCAGAATATCGCCAATCAAGCCGCAGGCGGTATCAACAACGCCCAGCAGCTGCAATCGTTGCAGCAGGTGGTCTCTCAATTGCAGACCCAGGTAACGACGACCGCCCAGCAGGCGACTTTCAACGGGCAAAATCTGCTTGACGGGACATTCGGCGCACAGTTTCAGGTAGGCGCATCCGAAGGCCAAACGATTGGCCTTTCGATCCCAAGCACCGAGGCTACGGCACTCGGCGCCAATCAGTCCTCGGCCGCCGCCGGCGCCACGGATGTCTATAAGGTTAACGGCAGCGGCTCAGGCGGCGTTGGGGACGCATCGGGCAATTCATACGCAATCACCACCGCCGGCTCGGGCGCCTTCACCGCGACCGGCGCCACTCCCATTGTCATATCCGGCTCGTCCGGCAATGCGAATTTGACCGTCTCGGCGGCGACCCAATCGGCGCAAAACATTGCCGCGTCGATCAATGACCTTCAGGGGCAAACCAATGTGACGGCGAGCGCCGATACTAGCGTCGCTTTTACGGTCACAGCCGGTTCGGTCTCGTTCATCCTTGGCAACGGTAATGATGGAGCCGGAGCGCAGACCAACGCGGTCAATATCAGCGCGACGGTGGGGAGCGTCTCGCAGAGCGGCTTGCAGAATCTGGTTAGCGCGATCAATCAGCAGACCGGGGCGACCGGCGTCACCGCGTCGGTCAACTCCAATAATCAGCTCGTTTTAACTCAGGCGCAAGGCGACAACATCTCGATCACCGGTTTCGCCGGCACCGGGACGCTGAAGGCCGGCGGGACCACCGCTGTTACTCTCGCCGCCGCCGGGACCACGTCTGCGACCGTTCAGGGACTAGTGACAGTGCAATCGAACCAAGCCTTCGCCCTGTCCGCAGCGGGCTCGGACATTGGTCTCAACACCGCCTCGTCGCTGTCGAGCCTTTCCGGCGTAAACGTTAGCTCGGTGTCCGGGGCGAACTCGGCGCTCAACGTCGTCAGCTTTGCGCTGCAGCAGCTCGAGAACGTTGGCGCCCAGCTCGGCGCGGTGCAACAGCGGCTGCAGGCGACCGCCTCGAACTTACAGACGACCGACACGAATTTAACGACTGCCCGGTCTGTGGTCCAGGACGCCAATATCCCGCAGGTCACCACGCAGCTGACGCAGCAGGAAATACTGCAGCAAGCCGGGGTTTCTGCATTGTCCCAATCGAGCGCTTTGCAGCAATCCTTCCTCAAACTATTGCAATAAAGCGCGACTCCGTCGCTACCGCAGTAAAGGCCCGTTCCCGGCATAATTCTGGGAGCGGGCTCAACCGTAAGCGGGAATAACCCATGTCGGGCGTAACCAGCCTACTCAGTTCGAGCCAAATTACCTCGCTGATTTCAGCAGGCGAGCACCGCCTATCAAGCGCCCGCGACCGCGTTGCAGTCTCAGGAACAGCCGATCCAGACGCAGATCTCGGCTCTAGGAAGCGTTCAAAGCGCGTTATCGAGTCTGCAATCCGCTCTCGGCGGGCTGGCCGATGTGCAGAGCCTTGCGCAATATTCGGCAACGACATCGCCAAGCAGCACGGTCAGCGCCACGGTTACCAACGATGCGACTCCCGGCACGTACAATCTGACGAGTATTCAGCTCGCGCAGGCGCAGAGCCTGATGTCCTCGGGTTTCGCCACCGCCAGTTCGAGCCTGGGCGCCGGATCGATCGCCATTCAACTGGGCGGCGGGCCGGCCGTAACCGTAAACCTTGCCAGCGGCCAGGACACGCTCAACGGCATCGCCAGCGCGATCAACCAAGCCGATGCCGGGGTGCAAGCGACAGTCGTCTACAACGGCAGCTCCTATTACTTATCGTTGACCGGCGAAAACACCGGGACCGCCGGCGCCTTTACCGTCAGCGGGACAGGAGGCGAGGTTGGGTTCAGCTACACCCCCGGCGGCGACTCGAACGGGCTGACCATGGAGCAACCCGCGGCAAATGCGAGCTTTTCGCTCAACGGCATTCCGATCACCAGCAGCTCCAATACCGTCACGAATGCCGTCCTGGGGCTGACCTTGAACCTGACAGGAAGCGGTGCCGCTACTGTGACCGTCGCTCAAGACGTTTCGGCGCTGGACCAGGCGGCAAACGGGGTGGTATCGGGCCTCAACAATGTGCTCCAGACGATTAATCAATATTCGTCCTACAGTCCGACCAGCGGCGCCGGTCCATTGCTCGGCGATGTCGGTCTGCAGGTGCTGCGCAACAATCTGCTCAACGCGATCACCAGCCCGGCGAGTGGGGTTGCACCAAATACACCGTACAGTTCGCTCAGTGCCATCGGGTTTACGATCAACAGCGACGGCACCGTCTCATTGAACGACCAGGCATTCCAGACCGCGGCACAGTCCAACTACACCGCCGTTGCGGGGCTGCTGGGCACGATTGCGGTCGCCGACAATCCAAACGTCACGGTCCAGGATACGGGCGGGGCGCAGCCCGGGTCTTACGCCATCAACATCGCCGCAAACACCGCTGGATCGATCACCGGCACGGTCAATACCCAGGCGGCCAGCGGCAGCAATGGCGCGTTGGTGGTAACAGGCGCCGGGCTGGCCCAGGGCTTGGCACTGCAAATTTCCGCGGGCCTGACCGGGCCGCTCGGAAATGTGACCGTTAGCCAGGGTCTTTACGGAATATTGGGCGGCCTCGTGAACGCCGCGCTCGGGAGTGGCAGCGGCGGCGTGACCGGAGAAATCAACACGCTCAACAGCACGATCGGCTCGATGAACCAGCAAATCGCACAATTGCAGCAGGAAGCGCAGCAACAAACCTCGGCGCTGACCGAGCAGTTCAGCATCGCGCAAGCCACACTTTCTCAACTCACAACCGTGAGCGATTTCCTTTCCACTTATTTCAATCAGGGATCGAGCGCATCGAGCTCGGCCCCGTTCGGGGGCTAAATGGATATGGCGAACGAAGGGCTCGGAGCGCTCGCGGCCTACCGAACAATCGCGGGCATCGATGCCGATCCGCAGGAATTCATGAAGATGGCAATAGATGCGGTCCGGGTGTTTTTGTTGCAGGCGGAGGCAGGGATCACGACCGGCGACCGGCCGGCCAAGGCCAAAGCGCTCGACGCCGCCAGCAGGGTGATCGAGTTCATGCTCGGGCTCAGCGGCAGCGAGCCGGGCCCGCTCAGCGAATCCTTGGCTCAGGTATATCGTTACGTTCTCGCCGCAATCCTCCGCGGTAATGCCGCCGACGATGCAGAAGCGATTGTCGCCGGGCGGGTCGTGGTCGAACAATTTGCCGAGGTTTGGCGCCGAGCCTTCCCCGATAGGGATATTGAGCAGGCGGCAGCACAAACTCTCGGCTGATTTGGAGGGAAGCGATGCCTGATCCGATTCGAGGTGTGGACCCGATCGACGTGTTGGGCGTCGCATCGGCTAGCCAGCCCGGATCACAGCCGGCGCCGGCGGCTGCGGGTCAAGCCGGGGCGGCGCCGCCGATCGACTCCGCAGACCTCAGTAGAGCGCAAGCGCTGCTGACGACGATTTCACAAACCTCGGCAGCCATCCCATCCGTCGATCGGACGCGCGTCGCAGAGCTGCAACAAGCGATCAACTCGGGGACGTATCAGGCAAATCCGCAGCTGATCGCGGAAAAAATAATGGAGATTGAGAGCCTGTTGTCCGCCCGCGGGAACAGCGGATAAACGATGCACGATGATTTTCAGACCACAATGCAGCTGGAAAAATTGTCCGATCCTCGGCGTGTTCAGTTTGACTTATACTTATGCACTTCAGAGAAGTGGCAGATCGACAAAACCGGGTCGGCAGCAGCGCGAGCCGCCTCGGTCTCGATCCACTGTTGCACCAACGCCAGACGTTCGGCTGCTTGATGAATATCGTCTCGATCCGCGATATCGCGGAAAGCATAGAGGATCTGCTCCAGGCATTCTGTCCTGCTTGCAGAAAGCGGCTCCGAAGCCGCAGAGCGAAGGCGATTGTCGTCAATTTGCGGACGCAAACTCAATATCGAGTAACAACTCAAAGGGTCCCCCCACGCGGTTGGTCACAAAAAAGGCCACACACCGACCCCGCCGGCGACGCGCGGCAGCCGGACCGGTTGGCAGCGCCTTGCTATCGCACAAATGTCAACGCGGCGTCACGATTAAGCGCTGAAAACAAACTTTAGTTTCGAATTTTAACAAAACCGCGCTTAGGCGGGACTGTGCGTGGCGATCGAGGGTCGCGCCTCACGGGAACTGGGGACAACACTCGACCTGGCAAAATTTTTCGCGTCCGCCGGGATAAATGAACGGGTTTACCGAATACTCGGGATCCCGCGGGAACGGTGGTGGCGCGGGAGCAATGGTGACGGTTTGCGGATCGCGTTGATCGCAATTGGGCGAGGGCGCGTCGATCAGCAAAAGCGGCGTGATCTGGGCGGCAGCGGCAGAAGGACGGCGACGAAGCCTTGGGGTCGTCTCGCCGTGGAGCAGGCGGATGCGTCTTAAAGGCGAAATTGTCTTTCCCAACAACATAAGACAGCTGCGGCTTCGCAAGCGCCTGACGCAGGCGCAGCTAGGCCGTCTTATGGATCCGCCGCTGGGCGAGTTGACGATTTCAAAAATGGAGAGCGGCGAGCGGCGCTTGACCAATCTCCAGCTGGCAAACCTTGCCGCCCTGCTGGGGTGCCCGGCCGATGCAATTCCCGTTGTGGCGACGCGGGACCCCGCGACCGGAGTCCGGCAATGGCAGCAGGTTCAGGAGGAAGCGGTCCGCGCCACGATTGAAAGCGGCGCCGCTGCTGCTGGTTATGTGCTAGCGGTTTTGCGCAAAAAATCGGGCACGACGATGCAGCAGGTGGCAACGGCCATCGGCATGACATTATCGGTGTACCATCGGTTGGAGATGGCTAGTCGCATTATCCAGCCAAACGAGATCGACGCCATCGCGAAATTCTATGGGCTTACTCCGCCCAAGCTCATGGCCATGTTCGAACGGCGGACGCTCGACAATCGGGCCCAACTTGAAAGAGGCGTTCCTGCCGAGCAATTGTTACCGCGTACCCCTCGTTCCTTGCTGAAGGACGATACTAGATGGGGTCGGCTTGGGGCGCTCGAACGCTGTGCGATGCGACGCAGCATCCGGGTCGTCGCTCCGGCCTCCACGGCGACAATGCTACCTGTTTACGGCAAAATGATCAGTGGCGAGGATGGCACCCCCCGCTTTGTCATCGATCGCCGAGTCATGGTCGGCCAAATACTGGTTGCCGAACTCGTTTCCCCCGACCCGCATTCCTTTATTGTTCGAAACTTCTCGCGGCGCCTCGGCTTTCTGTTAAAGCCTGGGGCACTTGCCTATGTTGATCCGCAAACCCCGGTTACTATGGGCGATATCGCGTTTGTCGTACGCCACGGCGGAGCCGCTGAAGCGGCGATCGTGATTGGTGATGGGCTCGGGCCGCTCAGGCTGAAGATGTACAACCCGGAAGAAGACATTCCGATCGACGACCAACGAATTTCCGCTGTCTTGCGGGTTCGCATGCTGATGTTCCCGTAAAGTTGCATCAACGAGCACACCGGCTATTGCTGGGAGATGGCATTGCCGGGAGTGCCGGCTGCACCCGCCGATTTCTAGCCCCCGCCGCGGCCGGATCCGGCCGGCCGATCGTGCTCCTGCAGGGTCAGGAAGTTACGAGGCCGCTATCACCAAGCCGTTGAGATCGGGTCAGACCACGGATTGGCGCAGCGAAGAATTGCATTCCCGGCTCACCGTTTCACGGACTATGCTACGCGCTGCGTAGAGAACACGACTAAGTTGGGGGGAAACACATGCGTGCCCGGACCGCATCGACGGCCTTGTCGACCGTTGCCATAATCGCTTGTCTGCTGGCGTCCGGCATAGCGCGCGCTCAGCCAGTGGCTGCACCGCCTTCCGCCGGTGGACCGGGGGTCGCGATCGACGGCAAATCGATCGGCGGGATCGTGACCAGCCGTTTCGGGCCCGAAGCCGGCGTCTGGGTCATCGCCGAGACGAGGGACCTCGGGACTCGTTTCGCGAAGATGGTTGTCACCGACGAGCGCGGCCGGTACGTCATTCCCGATCTGCCTAACGCCCATTACCGCATCTGGGTACGCGGCTATGGCCTCGTTGATTCGGACAAGATCGCCAGCGACCCGGGCCAGATCTTGAACCTGACGGCTGTCGTCGCGCCGAGCCTGGCTGCGGCGGCCCAGTACTACCCTGCCATCTATTGGGCCTCGATGATCAAAATACCGGAACAGAGCCGCTTCCCCGGCACCGGCAACAAGGGCAACGGCATTCCGGAAAATTTCAAGACCCAGCAGCAGTGGATCAACTTTGTGAAGACCAACGGCTGCGGTAATTGTCATCAGATCGGCAATTATGCGACGCGATATCTGTCGCCAAAGCTCAGCCACTTTGATTCGTCGCGCGACGCTTGGGCGGCTCGCCTCTCGGTCGGGCCGGCAGGCCACGACATGATCAACTTTATCGGTCAGGTGATGACCCCGGAGGGAGGTCATCTGGCGGCGCTCGCCGATTGGACCGACCGCATCAAGGCGGGCGAACTGCCGAGCCGCAGCCCGCCGCGGCCGGTCGGCATCGAGCGCAACCTCGTCGTGACGGTGCGCGATTGGCTCGACCCAAAGCACTATTTGCACGACTTGACATCCACCGATCGGCGCAACCCGACGGTAAATGCCTATGGGCCGATCTATGGCGACACCGAGCTCAGCAGCAACGCACAGCCAGTGCTCGACCCGGTAAACAACACCAAGACGACAATTCAACCGCCCTTCACGCCGGATACGCCGAGTTCGGCGCTCGCCAACAAGGTGGTCAGCCCTTCGGTCTATTGGGGCATGGAGCAGACCTGGGACAGCAAGGTCAATGCCCATACCTCGGTGATGGATCAGGACGGACGCGTATATTGGGCGGCGCAAAGCCGTGCGCCGAATGACATCCCGGCCTATTGCAAGAAAGGATCATCGCTGCGGTCGGCCGAGCTCTACCCGCTCGATGTCACCCATGACGGCTTTTTTCAGAATTCGCGGCAGGTCACGGCCTACGATCCGAAGACCAAAAAGTTCACGACGATCGATACCTGTTTTGGCACGCATCATCTGAATTTTGCCGAGGACGCCGACAACACTTTATGGCTCAGCGACAATCTGCAGGGTGATTTGGCGCTTGTCGGGTGGATCAACACGAATTTGTTCTGGCAGACCGGCGACGCCGCGAAATCGCAGGGCTGGACGCCGTTGATCGTTGACACGGTCGGCAACGGCAAGCGCACCGCCACCTGGAACGAGCCGGGCCAGCCGGTCGACCCGGCTAAAGACACCCGCATCCCGTTCGGTATGTATGCGATCTCGTGGTCGCCGGCCGATGGCTCGATTTGGGGTTCCAACCTTACCCACCCCGGCTACGTCATCCGCCTGGCGCCCGGGTCGAACCCGCTCGATACGGCATTGGCCGAAATTTACAAGATCCCGATGCCCGGCTTTGGGATTCGCGGGATGGATGTCGACCGCAACGGTGTCGCGTGGCTGCCGCTCGACAGCGGCCATATCGCTAGTTTCGATCGCCGCAAATGCAAGGGACCCCTCAACGGGCCGGGGGCGGAAAAGGGCGAGAAATGCCCCGAGGGGTTTTCATTCTACGCGCTGCCGGGGCCGGGCTTTCAGGGAGATCCGGGGGCCGAAGAGAACCCCTATTTTGTGTGGGTTGACCAGCACGACATTTTGGGGCTCGGCGCCAATGTACCGATCGAGACCGGCAACCAGTCTGATTCGCTACATGCGGTGGTCGGCGGCCGGATTATCGAAATGCGGGTTCCCTATCCGATGGGTTTTTTCGCCAAGGGCCTCGAGGGCCGCATCGACGATCCCAATGCCGGCTGGAAGGGCCGCGAATTGTGGGTGACGTCGGGGAACCGCACGCCGTTCCACATCGAGGGCATCGACGCACCCGCACCGGGGGCTCCGGGTGCCACACCCGAGACCCGGTCGAGCCCGCTTGTCGTCGAGTTTCAGCTGCGCCCCGATCCGCTCGCGGACTGAGAGATCAGATGACCGCGCTCGCAACAGCAATCGGGCGGCGATGAAGCGGACCGGGCGGGCGGTGCTCGGTTAGCGGATAAGGGCGGGGTTGGGCTGGGCTATCCGCTTGGCGCGACCCTTCGTAGGGGCTGAAGGTAAGAAATCCGCAGCCCTTGCCAAAGCACCTTTTGCTGTCAGTCTTGCGCGCAGCACGCAGGGACAGGGGGAAACAAGATGCCCTGGAAAAGCATCGGTGTGGCCGTCGCCATCATCGTGGCTTGTCTCGTTGCATTGGGTCGCGCCAGCGGTTTGGTGGTCGACTGGGCGTGGTTCTCGAGTGTCGGCTATGCCGACGTCTTTTCGACGGTGATAACCGCTCGGGCTGTTCTGTTCGCGGCGGTTTTCGTTGCCTCGGCCTTACTCCTCTGGGTCAATGGAGCGCTGGCTCTGCGATTTGCGGCCCAGCGGCGCAGTCGGCTGCCGGCGGTGTTCGACCTCGACTTCTCAGGCGTTCGCACACTTTCTGGGGCGCCGGCCCAGCCGTTGCGGCCGCCGGCTGCGCTGTTACCATGGCGGTTGATGATCATCGGCGCCGCCCTCGTGCTTGGCCTCTTGGTGGCGATCGGCGAGGCGGGAAATTGGGACCTTATGCTCCGGTTTCTCTATCAGTCGCCTTACGGCCAGAGCGATCCGCTGTTCAACAAGGACATCGGCTTCTATCTCTTTTCATTGCCGGCCTATGTCGCGCTAAAGAATTGGCTGATCTGGGTCCTGTTCTTGAGCGCGTTGATGGCGGGAGCGGTCTATTTCGCGCATGGCCAAATCAATCTCGATCGTCGGCCGTGGGTCATTTCGTCGGCCGCAGTCGCTCATGGCTCCGCCCTTTTGGGTCTCTATTTCTTGGTCAAGGCCGCATCCTATTTTCTCGACCGCTATCTGCTGCTGTACGACGATAATGGCGTCGTGATTGGTACCGGCTATGCCGACGTCAACGTCGCGCTGCCCGCGCTGTGGCTGCTTGTCGGCCTTGCCGCCGTTGCCGCATTTGTTGCCTGGACCAATGTGTGGCGTCGCGGATACGGGCTCGTCATCATCGCGACCGCGGCGGTGTTTGGCGGCTCGTTTATTTTTACCACGCTGATCCCCGGGCTGTTCGAACGCTTTTATGTGAAGCCGAGCGAGCTGCAGTTGGAGGCGCCGTTTATCAAGCGAAATATCGAGCTGACCCGCGAAGCCTACAACCTTCGACAAATCACGGTGAAGCCGTTCCCCGCCGAGCAAGAGTTGACGTTCCAGTCGCTGCAGCGCAATCGCGGCACAATCGACAACATTCGGCTGTGGGATTGGCGGCCGCTGATGGATACCTACGCGCAGCTGCAAGAAATTCGAACCTACTACAAATTCTTCGATGTCGATGTCGATCGCTACCATCTCCACGACTCGTACCAGCAGGTGACGCTTGCCGCCCGCGAACTGGCGCCGTCTTTGCTCTCGGCCAACGCCCAGACTTGGGTCAATCTCCACCTGCTGTTCACCCACGGCAACGGGGTTGTCATGTCCCCGGTCACACAGAAATCCCCGGAAGGCTTGCCGATCTTTTACTTGCAAGATATTCCGCCGATCGCGACCGGTGGTCCCCGCATCACCGAGCCGCGCATCTATTTCGGCGAGGCGATCGATGACTACGTGATTGTCGACAGCAGTACGCCGGAGTTCGATTACCCCAAGGGGAAAGACAACGCGTACACCACTTACGACGGCAAGGACGGCATCCCGATTGGTGACGCTCGTTGGAGAACGCTATTCGCGTGGCAGTTGGACGATTTGAACATTTTACTGAGCCGCTACATCACCGGCGCCAGCAAGATCATGCTGCATCGCGACATCCAGGATCGCGTGCGAACATTAGCGCCATTCCTCCAATTGGATCACGATCCCTATATCGTCATCAGCAATGGACGCCTCTATTGGATGCAAGACGCCTATACCACCAGCAACTGGTTCCCTTATGCGCAACCGCAGGCGAATGGCGAGATCAACTACATCCGCAATTCAGTCAAGGTGGTCGTCGACGCCTATAACGGGACGGTATCGTTCTATGTAGCCGATGCGACCGATCCAATCCTAGCGACCTATCGGCGCATTTTCCCGACGCTGTTCAAGCCGCTCGCTGCGATGCCAGCGGATCTGCGACAGCACATCCGCTATCCGGAAGATTTGTTTTACATCCAGGCGTTGGAATATCGCGCCTACCACATGGAGGCGCCCGAGGTCTTTTATAATCGCGAGGATCTTTGGCAGTTTCCGCGCGAGCCGACCGACGCGAACAACGCCCGCTACGAGCCGGCGCGGATGGCGCCGTATTACATCATGATGCGGCTGCCCGGTGATCCGCATGCCGAGTTTTTTCTGATGCTGCCGATGGTCCCGAGCCAGCGGGAAAACATGATTGCCTGGCTGGCGGCGCGCTGTGATCCGCCCGACTATGGCAAGCTGATCGTCTACGAGTTCCCCAAGGAAAAGCTCGTCTACGGGCCGTTTCAGATCGAGGCGCGGATCAACCAGAACACCAAGATCTCGCAGCAGATCTCGCTGTGGAACCAGATGGGGTCGCGCGTCATCCGCGGGAATCTGCTGGTCGTGCCAATCGAGAACTCGATCCTTTATGTGACGCCGCTTTATCTGCGCGCGGAGACCGGCCAGTTGCCGGAACTCAAGCGGGTCATCGCGGCTTATGGCGACCGGGTGGTGATGGAAGAAACGCTGCCCGCGGCGCTCGCCGCACTGTTCGAGGAATTTGCTCCGCCTACCGCTCCGCCGGCGGCGTCTCCGGCCTCGCTCGGGTCATCATCGTCAGGGCCAGCCGGCGAACGCGCCCGTCAGGCATTGGGGCATTATAATAAAGCACTCGAAAGCCTGAAGGCGGGGGACTGGGCCGGCTTTGGCGCCGAACTCGATGCATTGCGGCCATTGCTCGAACAACTGAGTGGGCAGCCGACAACACATTAACCGACCCTAAGCCGCACCGTTTCCGCTCACCCGCTCTCCGGCGCCGACCAGCGGCATGCCGCCCCTTGCCTGGATGGGTTTATGCGGGCAGCTTGCCGTGCAGTCCGCTTTGGTCGAACCGCATGCCTGATCAACCAGCCGATGCCCGTCTACTCTAGCGATCCTGCCGCCGCAGCCCTTGAGATCGGGACTTTGCGCCGCGCCTATCTCGACGGGTCGCTGTCGGTAGCCGAACTGGTCGACCGCGTATTGGACGCTGTCGACGCGTGGAATGATCCGGCCTTGTGGATCTCTCGTGTCAATGAGACGGCAATCCGGGAGCGAGCTGCCGCCCTTGCTGACGCCGCGAAAGCCGATCCGGGCTTTATCGCGCGCCTCCCGCTCTATGGAATCCCGTTTGCGGTCAAGGACAATATCGACGTCGCGGGAATGCCGACCACCGCTGCCTGCCCGGCTTTTAGTTATACGCCCAGCCAATCCGCTCCGGTTGTCGAGCGGCTACTGGATGCCGGCGCGGTGCTGATCGGCAAGACCAATCTCGATCAGTTTGCGACCGGTCTCGTCGGCACTCGCTCGCCTTATGGCGCGCCACGCAATCCGTTCGATCCCCGCTATATTCCCGGCGGGTCGAGTTCGGGCTCGGCGGTCGCGGTCGCGGCGGGCTTGGTCAGCTTGGCGCTCGGCACCGACACTGCAGGGTCGGGCCGTGTACCGGCCGCTTTCAACAACATCGTTGGGTTTAAGCCGACCCGTGGTCTGTTGAGCGCCCGTGGAGTGGTGCCGGCTTGCCGCTCGCTCGACTGCGTCTCGGTGTTTACGCTTGCCGGCGCAGATGCAGCGGTGGTGCTCGATGTCGTTGCCGGCTTCGATCCGGACGATCCGCTGAGCCGGCCGTCACCTACCGGGGTTAAGGGCGCGTTTGCGCCGCAATTCTGCTTCGGCGTCCCGGCCGCACGCGATCTCGAATTCTTTGGCGACGATGAGGCCGCAGCGTTATTCGCGACCGCGATCAACAGCATCGAAAAAGTCGGCGGGACTGCCGTGGAAATCCGGTTTGCGCCGTTTCGGGACGCCGGCCGCCTTCTTTACGACGGGCCCTGGGTCGCTGAGCGGCTGCACGCCACCGAGCAGTTATTGAACAACAATCCCGAGGCGCTATTGCCGATCACTCGAGCGATTATCGAGCGCGGCCGCTCGTACAGCGCGATCGACGCCTTTCGCGCGCAATACGACCTCGCGGGTTTAAGACGCGAAGCCGAGCGCGAGTTGCGCAAAACCGACTGCCTGCTGTTGCCGACCACCGGAACGATCTACGAGATCGCCGCGGTCGCGGCCGACCCGCTGCGGCTCAACAGCAATCTCGGACTCTACACCAATTTCGCGAATTTGCTCGACCTGTCGGCATTAGCATTGCCGGCGGGGTTTCGCAGTAACGGGCTCCCCTTCGGCATTTCACTGATTGCCCCCGTCTTTACCGATCACGCCCTGCTCGATCTCGGCGGCCGCCTCACTCACCGTCCAAAAGGGGCGAACGGGTCCTGACACAGCGGAAATGGCACAGTCGCCGTCCTACAGCCAATCAGTCCTCGCCTTCCGCCACGGCGGGCTCGATCGAGGCGATCGTTTGCGGCAGGTGCTGACGGCCGACCGCCAAGCAGACTCCGGCAATAATCAAGTAACCGACCGCGACCGGTGTCGAGCTGCCGATGCCAAGTGCGGTGCCGTGAATGAAACCGAAATACGACAACACGGCGCCGGCTCCCGCGAACAGCGCGGCGCGGTCGAATTGCCGGTCGATAATAAAGACCGCAATGGCGCCGAGGATCAGTCCGGCGAGTACGGCGCCACCGCCGAGCAATGCCATGCCGTGATAGACAACGCCAACCGCGCCGAGCTTGGCGAGGCCGAGCTTGTCCGCCGATGAGCCGGCGGCGCCCAGCGCGCCGTCGATCTGGGTCTGCGACCAGGCGGCGATATTGGGCAGTATTGCCAAAACGATCGCCGGGGCGTGCCGCGCCGGTGACGTCTGGAACGCCTGTGCGCCGATCACCAGCCCGATATAAAGCAAGATCGGCAGAATCGTGACCAGCGGGATCACCGCGAGCAGCAATGCCGTAAGCCCTAGGAAGCAGACAATGCCGATCACGACCCCGGTCGCCAGCGAATATCCGATCCGCCCGCCGACCGCCTTCCACCCCGGATGGCCGATATAAACTGCCGGCGGAAACGGGCTGCCGAGCAGAGCGCCGACGATAGCGCCGGTGCCGTCCGCCAAAAGGATCTTGCGCAGGCTGTACTCGTCGCCGGCGGCGGCCGCACTCTCGACATTGTTCATGCCCTCGGTGAAGTTGTAGATGCCGAGCGGCACGGCGGTAACGAGAAGCGGACCGATATTGCCGAGCGCCTTAGCGAAATCGGTGGTCGGGTAGGGCAAGTGCAACCCGAACTGGCCGAGCGCCGCCACGACCTCGGTCGGCTGCATCAAATTATCGAGATGAACCAGTTGCGCAAGCCACGCGAGGATAGTGCCGACGACCACCGCCACAAGACCGCCCGGCAACCCGAACGGCAGCCGTACTCCGGCCATCCAGCTGATCAGGATAATCGTCAGTGACAACAGGAACAGCCATGGCTCTTCCCAGCCGAGAAAGGCCGGGCGCATCGAGATGAAAGCGATTGAAATCCCAGCGAGGGTGCCGAGCATCGCGGCTCGGGGCGTGTGCTTGCGCACCGTCGGGCCGACAAAGGCGCCGAGCAGGACGATGGCGCCGATGACGATGCACCACACTAGCCCGGCGCGCCACGCCAGCAATGGATCATGCGTCTTCAGGTAGGTCGGCAGCATGATCAGAAAGACGACGATAAACATGTGCGGCACCGATGGCCCATAGGGCATTGCGGTGACGTTGTTGCGGCCCTCGCTCTTGGCGAGCTTCCAGGCCAGCCAGGCGTAATAGAGATTGCCGAGCGGCAAGGCGATGCCGAGCGCCGGCAAGATGCGGCCATAAACGATATCGGCCGGCAGGTTGACGACGTGCAGGCACAGTCCGGTCAATACGATAACGTTCAGTACGACATTGGTGAACAGACCGAAAAAGCCGTTCCAATCGCCGGGCACCCACCAGCGCGGCGCCCCGGCCGCTGTCGCATTCATCGCCAATCTCCCGATCAACCAGTCGCCCCGAGGGCGGCGAGCACCGCCTCACAGGAGGCAACCCAGCCGAAGATCCCGCCCTGCGCGGCGATCATGCGCAGCCCTATTTCGTGGAACTCGGGGAAATAGGAGCCGACGCAGTCCGAGACCACGACGCATTCATAGCCGCGGTCATTGGCCTCGCGCACCGTGGTATGGACGCAGACTTCAGTCGTGACCCCGCATACGATCAGCTGGGCGATGCCGCGGTTTTTCAAGATCGCATCGAGATCGGTGGCGTGAAAAGCGCCCTTGCCCGGTTTATCGACGATCGGCTCGCCGGACAGCGGATAGAGCTCAGGGATGATGTCGTGCCCCTCTTCGCCCCGGATCAGAATGCGGCCCATCGGCCCCGGATCCCCGATTCCTGCGGGCAGGCGGCCGCGCGCCTTTTTCGCCGGCGGCAAACAGGCGAGATCGGGACGGTGGCCCTCACGGGTATGGATCACGGTCAGCCCGGCGGCGCGAGCTTGCGCAAGAAGTTGTCGGGACGGCTCGATCGTCCGACGCAACAGCGACACGTCATTACCGAGTGCCGCGCCAAAGCCGCCCGCCTCGAGAAAATCGCGCTGCATGTCGATGATCACGAGTGCGGCGCGCGCCGGATCGAGATCAAAGGGGTAAGGCTGAGCGTCGATCAGTGCCATTCTCTCACCCGATACTCTGTTTACGGCCGGTTATCGTGCCTGCCGCCTCCCTGCACTTCCCAACCGTTAAGCAACATGCGAGCCAATACCGGATGATTGCCGGCCAAAATCCGGGGCCATGATGGACGGCTAAAATCCGGCCATGCCGCGCCAGATCTGCTCAAATACTAGTCAGACGGGTTGCAGCTCACGTCGCGGAAGAGCTTTACCCACTGTTGCGGAGACCGGCGGCGATGCCGTTGATGGTCAGGTGAATGCCGGTGACGACATCATCGTCGGCATCGCCCGCGCGGTATCGGCGCAACAGCTCGACCTGCAGGTGATTGAGCGGGTCGATATAGGGAAAGCGGTTGCGGATCGAACGGGCGAGCGGCGGGTTGCGTTCGAGCAGCGTCTCCTGGCCGGTCATCGCCAGCAAGGCGTCGATCGTGTTCTGCCATTCCGCTCGCAATCGGGGGAAAATCCGATCGCGGAGGCCGACATCGGCGACGAGCTCGGCATAGCGCGAGGCGATCGCGATGTCGCTCTTCGCCAGCACCATTTCCATATTCGACAGCAGCATTTGGACAAACGGCCATTCGCGGTACATCCGCTGCAAGGTCGCCATGCCGGTCGTCGGCTCGGTTTGGAGCCAGGATTCGACGGCGCTGCCAAATCCGTACCAGCCCGGCAGCATCAGCCGGCATTGGGCCCAGCTGAACACCCAGGGGATCGCTCGCAGATCTTCGATCCGCGTCGAAGCGGTGCGCGAGGCGGGCCGGCTGCCGATGTTGAGGTTGGCGATCTCGCTGATTACCGTGGAGTCACGAAAGAAGCGGTCGAACCCTTCGGTTTCGTAAACTAGGTCGCGGTAGGCGCGGTAAGCCGCGTCCGACAGATAGTCCATTGCCGTCACGTATTCGGCTGGCGGCGGCTCTTTTTCCGGGTGCATCAGCGTCGCTTCAAATGTCGCTGCGGCCAGGGTTTCGAGATTGCGCCGGCCAAATTCGGGGTGCGAATATTTGCTGGCGATTACCTCGCCCTGTTCGGTGACGCGAATGGCGCCCTGTACTGCCCCGGCCGGCTGCGCGAGGATCGCTTGGTAGCTTGGCCCACCGCCGCGACCGACCGAGCCGCCGCGGCCATGAAACAGCCGCAGCCCGACGTCGTGACGCCTGAACAACTCGACGAGCGCCACCTCGGCCTTGTACAGCTCCCAGCCGGAGGTCAGGAACCCACCATCCTTGTTGCTGTCGGAATAGCCGAGCATGACCTCCTGCACACCGCCGCGGCTATCGAGTAAACGCCGGTACGCGCCGATGCCCAAAAGCTCGTCCATAACCGGTCCGCAATTGCGCAGATCTTCGATGGTTTCGAACAGCGGCACGATATCGATCTCCAGCGCGTCGTCTGACGGCCGCAGCAGCCCCGCTTCCTTGGCCAGCACCGCGGTCTCCAGAATGTCCGAGACGCCCGTGGCTTTCGAGATCACGTAATGCGGCACCGAGCCCGGACCGTAGCGGCGGTGCGCCTCGGCGGTCGCGCGCAGGATCGCCTGTTCGCTCGCCGTTTCGTCGGAATAGGACAAGAAGGGCGAGGCCAGCGGCCGCGCCGTGCTCAGCTCCGCCAGCAGCAGCGCGATGCGCTGTGGTTCGCCTAAGGCGGCATAATCGAGACCCGGCTGAACAAGACCGAGCATTTCGCCGACCACGCGCTCATGCACTTCGGAATTCTGCCTGAGGTCGAGCGACGCCAGATGAAAGCCGAAAACATCGACTGCGCGTCGCAAATATTGCAGGCGGCCATTCGCGAGGATCGCGCAGCCGTTGGCGGCAAGGGAATTCTCGATGACCCCGAGATCGGCCAGCAACTCGACGGGGTCGCTATAGGGCGGGGCATCGCCGACCGCCCGTTGCGAGGCATCGACATGGCCCAGCGCGGACGCCGTTGCCGCTAGCCTCGCATAGATCCCGGTGATAGCGCGCCGATAGGGTTCGTCCTGGCGATTGAGCGAGCGATCGGGCGAGCCCGCCGCTAGCGCATCAAGCCCCGCGGATACACCAACTAGATTTCGGTCGAGCGACAGCTCGCTGCCGAGCAGATGAAGTTCGTCGAGATAGTGCCTGAGAGCGCGGCCGCTCTGCGCCTCTAGTGCCGCGCGCAATACCGCCTCGGTCACGAACGGGTTGCCGTCGCGATCGCTACCGATCCAGCTGCCCATGCGAAGAAACGACGGAAGGCCATTTGGCAGCTCCACGCCGTCTTGACGCAGTGCTTCTTCGAGATCGGCGTAAAAACGCGGCAGTTCGGACAGAAAGGTGTAGTCGTAAAAAGATAGGCCGTTCGCGATCTCGTCGATGACTCGCAGCCGCGTCTTACGCACCAAATTGGTCTGCCACAAGGTCAGTACGGCGCGGCGCAACGCCAACTCGTTGGCGGCGAGTTCCGCGGGGCTGAGCCCGCCGCGATCGCGTTCCGCCATCAATCGCGCGACTTCCATCTCGCGGTCGATCGTGCTTTTGCGCCGGACTTCGGTGGGGTGCGCGGTCAACACCGGCACAACCATCGCCGAGGCGAAGAAAGCAGCCAGACGTGCGGGTTCGATACCGGCTTTGCAAGCTCGCGCGAGCACATACGCCATCGTGCCTTCCGCCGGCATCGCGGCGTGATCTTCGCCCAAGGCATTGACGCGAGCATCGCGGAGCTGGTGCTGATCCTCGGCGATGTTGGCGAGGTGCGAAAAAAAGCTGAAGGCGCGGATGATCTGCAGCGCTTTTTGCGGCGGCAGATTGTTCAGAGTGGCTTCGAGGTTATGGCGCGCGACAACATCCTCATCGCGACGGAAGCGGACAGAGTTTTGCCGGATGTATTCGACAGTCTCGAATGTTTCCGGACCGCTCTGCTCGCGCACCGTGTCGCCCAGAATGCGGCCGAGCAAGCGGATATCATCGCGCAGCGGCAGATCGTGGTCCTCGGTCGCAATCGCGTTGGTTTCGGGCATAAGCGCCTCTGCCAAGATCGATAGGTTGGTCCGCGCGTTGCAAATTCCATGCCTCGAGGAGCTATCTGGCCGGTGCAGCCTCGGCGGCCTGAATCATGAATCGACACGCTTACGATCGATAGTGAGGACGAGCAGATGATCGAATTCTTGATGGTTTCAGGCGCGCCCGCGCCGGTAGCGCCGTTCAGTCACGCTACCGCGATCGATGGCTGGTTGTTTGTGACCGGTCAAATGCCGACCGATCCCGATAACGACAATGCGGCTTTGCCCGCAGGTATCGAGGCCCAGACGCATCGGGTAATCAAAAACCTTGCGTTGGTGCTTGCCGGCGCCGATAGCGGGCTCGATCAAATCGTGTTCGCCCGCGTCTACCTGACCGATTTCGAGCGCGATTACGCGGCAATGAACGCAGTCTATCAGAGCTATTTTGCGCCGGGAAAATTGCCGGCGCGCACTTGTATCGGGGTCACCGCGCTCGCCCGCGGCGCGCTGATCGAGATCGATCTCCTCGCCCGCCGAAAGACCCTCTAACCGATATTTCGCGGCCGACCCGAGCCGGACCTGGATCGGCTTGGTATGCTTCTTGCCTCTCTGCTGCCAGTGATTTCGCCCCACGGGAGCATCAACCCTATGCGTCGGAAAAGCCCGGCCGGTCTGTACGGCCGGGGAAAAAGGATGTCAGCGTTTGTCTCGGCTGCCCGGCTGCTGCGCATGACAGTGCAAGTGCTTGGTTTCGCCGCCGTCGCCTTCGTCTCGTCGGTTTTATCCGCTCCGCAGGCTGAAGCTGGCGGCGGCACTCTGACGGTTGGCATGACCGCCGGCGACATTCCGGTAACAACCGGCAATCCCGACCAAGGTTTCGAAGGCTACCGCTTCGTCGGGTACAACCTATACGACGCGCTGGTGTTGTGGGACCTTTCGAAAGCCGACAAGCCTTCCGAGATCAAGCCGGGCCTTGCCACCTCGTGGGAGATCGACCCCAACGACCACAAGCGTTGGATCGTCCATTTGCGCGACGGCGTCAAATGGCATGACGGCTGCCCGTTTACTGCCGACGATGTGGTGTGGAACATTCAATACCGCACCGACAAAAAAGCGCCGTTCTTTTTCGCCCAGCAATTCGCCTACAGTCGCTCGTTTCTGGTGAACGTCAAATCGGTCAGCAAAATCGACGACCACACCGTCGCGTTCGAGACAAATTTCGTCGAGTCGCTGTTTCCGTACAGCCTCAGTTACGTAATGATGATCAGCCGCTGCCGCGCGCAGGCCTTGCATTACGACTGGGCGCAATACGCACTGCATCCGTCAGGAACCGGCCCTTACCGCTTCGACCGCTTTGTGCCGCATCAACGGCTCGAATTCGTGCCGAACACGGATTATTGGGACAAGGCGCGCATCCCCAAACAGGATCGGCTGGTGCTGATCCCGATGCCCGAGGCGTCGACGCGCACCGCGGCATTATTGGCCGGCCAGGTCGACTGGATCGAGGCGCCGTCGCCGGACGCCATTCCCCGACTCAAAGCCTCAGGTATGAAAATCGTCACCAACGTTTATCCGCATGATTGGCCGTACATGCTCAACTTCGCTCGCGGTCCGTTCAAGGATCTGCGCGTCAGGCAGGCGGCGAATTATGCGATAAACCGGAAGGACGTGGTCGATCTGCTCGGCGGCACCGCAATCCCGGAACAGGATGTCGTCCCGCCGAGCCTACCCTATTACGGCCATCCGCTGAGTTGGGATTATGATCCGGGAAAGGCGCGCGCCTTGTTGAAGGAGGCGGGCTGCCTGCCGTGCAAGGTAACCTTTGGCATCTCGACTTCGGGATCGGGTCAGATGCAGCCCTTGCCAATGAACGAATTGGTCAAATCGCAGCTCGAAGCCGCGGGTTTTGAAGTCGATTTGAAGACAATGGACTGGAACGCGCTGCTCGATCTTTATCGCGGCGGTGTCGACAAGAACCCGAATTATGACGGGCTGAACTTCTCACGCGGTCTGCTCGACCCGGTCAACGCGATTATCAAATTGGTCGCAAAAGCCTATTGGGCGCCTGCCGGGTCCAATTGGGGGCATTACGAAAATCCCGAGGCGGAGGCCTTGATCAGCAAGATCTTCAACGAGTTCGACGAGGAAAAGCGCCTCAGCCTATTGACCCAGCTGCATGAATTGGAAGGCCGCGAGGCGGTCATGATCTTTGTCGTGCACGATTTGAACCCGCGAGCGATGTCGCCAAAAGTGCAAGGCTTTGTCCAGGCGCAAAGCTGGTTCCAGGATTTGACCCCGGTAACGGTGGCGCCCTGACCGGCCGCATCGGCATTGTGGGTGCTTCGAGACACTCCCTTCGGTCGCTCCCCAGATGAGGTATGATTTGATAGCATTAAGCAATTTCCTGATCCTGAGGAGGCCGCTCGGCGGCCGTCTCGAAGGACGTGCAGCAACGATCCGACGCATAATTTCAGCTCTGGCATTGAGCGGAGGCATCGCTCTAGCCGGCGCCGGGGCGTGGGCGGCGGGGACGGTGACCGTCGGCATGACCGCAGGCGACCTGCCGGCCACCACCGGAAATCCCGATCAAGGCTTCGAGGGCTATCGATTTGTCGGCTACAATCTTTACGACTCATTGGTGCTGTGGGATTTGTCGAAATCCGACAAGGCGACCGACATCAAACCCGGTCTCGCCACCGAGTGGCAGGTCGACGAGGACAATCCCAAGCGTTGGATTTTCAAGCTGCGCCAGGGCGTCAAATGGCATGACGGCTGTGATTTCACCGCCGATGACGTGGTGTGGAACCTCGGCTATTCGGCCGACCAGAAATCACCGCAATTCAACCCGGCGCAGTTTGCCCAGTCGCGCTCCTATCTCGGCAATTTCGCCGGCGTAAGCAAGATCGACGACCATACCGTCGCGTTTGACACCAAGGTTCCGGATTCGCTGTTTCCTTATGAGATCAGCTATGTGCTGATGATCAGCCCGTGCCGCGCCAAAGAGGTCAAATACAACTGGGCTGACTACGCGCTGCATCCGTCGGGGACCGGTCCCTATCGCTTCGACCGGATTGTGCCGCATCAGCGGCTCGAATTCGTCCCGAACACCGCCTATTGGGACAAGACCCGCATTCCCAAGCAAGACCGCTTGGTGCTGATCCCGATGCCCGAGGCGTCGACCCGTACCGCCGCATTATTGGCAGGGCAGGTGAATTGGATCGAGGCGCCGTCGCCCGATGCGATCGATCGGCTCAAATCCGCCGGCATGCAGATCGTCACCAATCCATACCCACACAACTGGACCTATCAGCTCAATTTCGTCAAAGGCCCGTTTGCCGACAAGCGGGTGCGTCAGGCGGCCAATTACGCGCTCAACCGAAGCGATATGAAAGAGCTGCTGAACGGGCTGATGCTCGAGGGCTATTCGACGGTGCCGCCCTCGACGCCGTATTACGGCCATCCGCTGCTCTACAAATACGACCCGGACAAGGCCAAGGCTTTGTTGAAGGAAGCGGGCTGCGTCCCGTGCAAGGTCACCTTTGCAATCTCGACTTCGGGCTCGGGCCAGATGCAGCCCCTGCCGATGAACGAACTGGTCAAATCGCAGATGGAGGCGGTCGGGTTCCAGGTCACGCTCGATACGATGGATTGGAACGCCTTGCTCGATGTCACCCGTGCCGGCGTCGACAAATATCCCGATATCAATGCCATTAATGTCAGCCGCCAAACCCAGGATCCATTCAACGCCTTGATCCGGCACGTGTGGACCAAACAATGGGCGCCAAAGGGCAGCAATTGGGGCCATTACAGCAACCCTGCTGTCGACAAGCTGGTGGAGCAAATATTCGCCGAGTTCGACGCGACCAAGCGTCTCGCCTTGCTGACTAAACTCAATGAGATGATGAACGAGGAGGCGGTGCTGATCTTTGTTGCGCACGACCTCAATCCGCGCGCAATGTCGCCCAAGGTCCATGGCTTTGTCCAGGCGCAGAGCTGGTTTCAGGATTTGACCCCAGTCAGCGTCGGGCCATGATCCGCTATATCCTGCGCCGCATCCTTTACGCGATCCCAATCGCGTTCGGGGTCAGTGTCGTGTGCTTTTCGCTGGTGTACATTGCGCCCGGCGATCCGCTGCAGACGGTGATGCCGCCGGACGCGACAGCCGAGACGATCGCGATCGTCAAGCATGCTTATGGATTCGACAAACCCTTGCCGGTGCAGTTCGTGATTTGGCTCGGCGATGTGCTGACCGGTGATTTCGGGGTATCGATCTCGACCCGCCGGCCAGTCATCCTCGAAGTCACCGATGCGCTCTCCAACACCGCGTTATTGGCGCTGTTCGCGGTGCCGCTATCATTCTCGATCGGTTTTGTAATGGGCGCCGCCGCCGGCTGCTTCCCGGGCCGGTGGATCGACCGGCTCGTCACCGGTGCGGCGGTCGTCGGCGTCAGCCTGCCGAATTACTGGCTCGGCATTGTTCTCGTCATCTTCTTTTCGGTGCAGTACATGCTATTGCCGGCAACGGGTATGGGCCCCAACGGCTCGACCGCGTTTCACATCCTGCAATGGAGCAACGCCAAGTTTCTGGTCCTGCCGGTGATCACCCTGGCGATGATCCCGATCGGCATTCTCGCCCGCACCACGCGCGCTGCCGTCGCCGAGGTTCGCAACCAGGATTTCGTCCAGACTTTGCGCGCCAAGGGCCTTTCGGAATGGGCAGTGACACGGCATGTGCTGAAAAACGCATTGCCGCAAGTGATGGCTGTGATGGGGTTGCAGTTCGGCTATCTGCTCGGCGGCTCGATCCTGGTCGAGACCGTGTTCACCTGGCCTGGCAGCGGGTTTTTGCTCAGCAAGGCGATTATCAACCGCGACGTCCCGGTGTTGCAGGGAACCATCCTGACCCTCGCGCTGATCTTCGTTGCAGTGAATTTGATCGTCGATCTGTTGCAATCCTTGGTCGATCCCCGCATCAGGCGCGGGTAGGGCCGGGAATCGAGCGTGCCATGACCGACACCTTCGCGCTCACCGATCCGATCGAGGGGTTCGAGGAGCAGGCAGCGCCGGCGACCAAAATCCGCGGCTACTGGGAGTCCGTGGCCAACCGGCTGCGGCACGATCCGGTAACCTTGGCGTTTGGCGCCGTCGTGTTGTTGATCGTATTGGCGGCGGTATTCGCGCCGCTGATTGCGCCATTCACCCCCTACCAGGAAAGCATTATCGGCCGGCTGAAGCCGTTCGGCTGGCGCGGACATCTGCTTGGCACCGACGAGTTGGGCCGCGATATGCTGTCCCGACTGATTTTCGGCGGCCGCGTGTCGCTACTGATGGGCGTCGTGCCGGTGCTGATCGCGGCACTGATCGGCGGCATGCTTGGCGTGATCGGTGGGTTTATCGGCGGCCGCGCCAATACCGTCATTATGCGCACGATGGATGTCTTTTATGCCTTCCCGTCGGTGCTGCTGGCGGTGGCGATTGCGGGTGCCATGGGCGGCGGCATCGGCAATGGCATGCTGGCACTGACGCTGGTCTTCATTCCGCCGATGTGCCGGGTCGCCGAGACCGCGACCACCCAGATCCGCGCGCTCGACTTTATCGAGGCGGCGCGCGCCAGTGGCGCTAAGACCGGGACGATCATCCGCTATCACGTGCTCGGCAATGTGCTCGGCCCGGTGTTCATTTATGCCTCGTCATTGGTCAGCGTCAGCATCCTGTTGGCGTCGGGCTTGTCGTTCCTCGGTCTCGGCGTGCGGCCGCCAATACCGGATTGGGGGCTGATGCTGAGCACGCTGCGCCAGTCGATCTATGTCGTGCCATTTGTCTGCGCATTGCCGGGAGTGGCGATTTTTATCACCTCGATCTGCTTCAACCTCGTCAGCGACGGATTGCGCGCGGCGATGGATGTGCGGATGTAGATGATGGTGTTGCAATCGGCCTTGAGCGGCACGCCGGACAGGCGCGATCGCGGCGGCCCGGCCCAGCCATTGCTGATCGCCCGCGACCTGCGCAAGCATTTCTCGGTCAAAGGCAGCCGCGGCAAGGCTGTGCAGGCCGTCGACGGCGTTTCGTTTACCGTCGCCAAGGGTGAGACCCTGGGCATCGTCGGCGAATCCGGCTGCGGCAAGTCGACCCTCGCGCGGCTGCTGTTACACCTGCTGATCCCTGACGCGGGCGAGCTGGTGTTTGATGGCGAGGCGGTCGGTACCGAGGGCGGCATCGCGGTCAATGCACTGCGCCGTCAGGTGCAGATGGTGTTTCAGGATTCCTATTCGTCATTGAACCCGCGCATGCCGATCCGCGACTTGGTGGCGTTCGGCCCGTTTGTCCAAGGCAAGAAAAAGCCGGAGGCGCGCGACATTGCCCGCGACATTCTGGGCAAGGTCGGCCTCGACCCGGATCTGTTTGGCCCGCGCTATCCGCACGAGCTTTCCGGTGGGCAAAAGCAGCGGGTCAATATTGCCCGCGCACTGGCGACCGGGCCGCGCATGGTGATCCTCGACGAGCCGGTTTCGGCTCTCGACAAATCGGTCGAGGCCCAGGTTCTGAACCTGCTGCGCGCGCTAAAGCGGCAGTTCAACCTGACTTTCGTCTTCATCAGCCATGATCTGAATGTCGTGCGCTTTATCAGCGACCGGGTCCTGGTGATGTATCTCGGCCGGGTCGTCGAGCTCGGCCCGGCCGACGCAGTATTTGAGCAACCCCAGCATCCTTATACTCGCGCGCTGCTGGCATCGCGGCCGTCGATGGACCCGGCGCGGCGCATCGAGGAGCCACCGATCACCGGCGACCCGCCAAATCCGATCGACCCGCCCTCCGGCTGCCGCTTCCACACGCGCTGTCCGTTTGTCGAGACCGTGTGCCAGACTACCGACCCGGCGCTCGGCCATTATCATGACGCAGCATCGCGTGTCGCGGCCTGTCACATGCGCGACCCGACCTCGGGCCACAGCCGGTACGAAGGCGCTTGAGATGGGGGCAAATGGCGCCGCGGCATTGGCTCAGGTCGACGATCTGAATGTCCGCTTTGTCACCCGCGAGGCCACGGTGCATGCGGTGAACGGGGTCAGCTTTACGGTTCGGGCGGGTGAGGTCCTGTGCATCCTCGGGGAGTTGGGGTCCGGCAAGAGCGTCACTCTGCGGGCATTGATGCGCTTGCTGCCGCCGCGACGCACCCGGATCGAGGGGGCCATTCGGGTCGATGGACACGATGTCCTGGCGATGCGGCCGCGGGCGTTGCGCGATCTGCGCGGCGGCCTGGTGTCGATGATCTTTCAAGAGCCGATGACGGCGCTCGACCCGGTCTATACGATCGGCCAGCAGATCGGCGAGACCGTGCGCCGCCATACCAGATGCGATCGTGCCGCGGCGCGTCGGCGCGCGTTGGAATTGCTGGAATTGGTGCGGATACCATCGGCCGAGCGCCGGCTCGACGCCTATCCGCATGAATTGTCCGGCGGGCTGCGCCAGCGGGCGATGATCGCGATGGCACTCTCGTGCAATCCGCGGCTGTTATTGGCGGACGAGCCGACCACCGCACTCGATGCCACGGTTCAGGTCCAGGTCCTGATCCTGTTGCGCCGGCTGCAGCGTGAGCTCGGCATGGGCATGATTTTTGTCACTCACGATCTCGGCGTCGCCGCCGAAATCGCCGACACGATCGCGGTTATGTATGCCGGCCGCATCGTCGAGAGCGGACCGGTGGCGCAAGTCCTGAGCGCGCCGGCGCATCCCTACACCGCCGGGCTGCTGGCTTCGACCGTGCATGGCGAACTCGGCGATCGCGACATCGCCGCGATCCCCGGCAGCCCGCCCGATTTGCGCCGCCTGCCGCAGGGCTGCAGCTTTGCCCCGCGTTGCGTCCGCCGCACCGCCGAGTGCCGCCGCGCGGTGCCCGAGCCGCGCATCCCAGCCCCCGGCCGGATGGCCGCCTGCCTCGCCGTCGCAGCGGAGAACACGCGCCCGTAGCCCCGGCTGCCCGCATAATTCCCCTTTTCTTTCTCGTCGCCCCCGCGAAAGCGGGGGCCCAGGGGCCGCCGCGTGACACCAGCCCTTGGTCCCGCTTTCGCGGGAATGACGGGGGAAAAGAACGGGTAGCAAGCCTCGAATTTTGTACCAAATTTGGCATCTAACGACGCGCGACCCTTAGTCCGAATACGAAGGTGAGCCGATGTTTCACACTCTCCACACTGCCACCTTGGAGATCGGTTACGAGGAGAGCGGTCCGGATGATGGTCCGCCGGTCGTGCTGTTGCATGGCTGGCCATCGGACCCGCGTGATTGGGACGGCGTCGCGCCGGGTTTGGTGGAGGATGGCTGCCGGGTGCTGGTGCCATGGCTCCGCGGCTACGGGCCGACGCGATTTCTGCATCCCGAAGCGCCGCGTTCGGGCCAGCAGGCGGCACTCGGCGCCGATCTGCGCGATTTTCTCGACGTGCTCGGGATCGAGGATGCGTTTCTCGCGGGCTATGATTGGGGCGGGCGAGCCGCGTGCGTCGTCGCGGCGTTATGGCCGGAGCGGGCGCGCGGGCTCGTCTCGATCGGCGGCTATAACATCCAGCACATCGCGACAGCCGGCCTTCCGGCTACGCCGGCTCAGGAACATCGGATGTGGTACCAATGGTATTTCCAGACCGAGCGCGGCCATGCCGGGCTCGATGCCAATCGCGGCGACCTCGCCCGCCTGTTGCGGCGTCTGTGGTCGCCAAACTGGGACTTCGATGAAGCAACTTTTGCGGCGACCGCGGCGAGTTTCGACAACCCCGATTTTGTTGCGGTGACGATCCAGTCTTATCGCCACCGCAACGGCAACGCGCCGGGCGACCCGGCATTGGAGCCAATCGAACAGCGCCTCGCGGCGCAGCCCTCGATCACCGTTCCGACGATCGTGCTGCACGGCGCCGCCGATGGCGTGTCGCCGGTCGAACAATCAGCCGGCCACGCTCCCCGCTTCACCGATCGTTACGATCGCCGCGTCGTGCCGGTCGCCGGCCATTTCCTGTCGCGCGAAACCCCGGACGCGGTCGTGCAAGCTCTCCGCGACCTGATCGAAGGCCCGCGATGACCACCAAAACGCGGGATCTCTCGCGTAAGCCGCCTCGGCTGAGCGACGTTGACGCGGGCCGACCCTCTCCCATCCATTGGCGCCCTACATCTAGGCAAATCGCCGGATCATTTAGCGCCCATCTTTTGCCCAAAACTCTTCGCTATTAGGATCACCGTCGGCGCTGCGTACTTCCACCCGCGAGGTGATGCCCGAGTTTGCCGATCAAGCTGGTTGGCCGGTTCGCGAGCCCGATGACGCTCGCAAGCCGCTAGGGCTTTTCTTATGATTTGATAGGCACTATTCCGGAACCGCAAGATCGCGCTGCGTTAATCGAACAGGAAATGAATATGAAACGTGTCGATCCCCGCGCCGTCGGCGCCCTGGCGCTCGTTACCAGCTTGGCCGCCTGCGTCGCCACCCCGCCGGGCCCGACGATCCCGGTGGCTCCGGGACCGGGCAAATCGTTTGACGCCTTTGCTGCCGACCAGAATTACTGCGCCCAGTACGCCGCCTCGCAAACCGCCCCGGCCGCGGCTGCCGCCAACAACCAAGCCGTCGGCACGGCGCTCATCGGCACCGCGCTTGGCGCTGGTCTCGGCGCTGCCGTCGGCGCCGGCAGCTGGCGCGGTGCCGGCTACGGCGCCGGGATCGGTGCGGCTTCCGGGGCTGTCGTCGGCACCGCGGTCGGCGGCAGCCAGTCGGCCTATGCGCAGATGTCGCTGCAGCAGCAATATGATGTCATGTATGGCGCTTGCATGCAGGCTCATGGCAACCAAGTTCAGGCGTTCGCACCGCCACCGGGCGCGCCGCCCTACTCGGGCGCGGGTTATGGCCCGCCGCCAGGGTATAATTCACCGCCGCCGGGTTATGGCCCACCGCCGGGCTACGGTCAGCCGCCGCCCGGGTATTAGCGGCGTACTACCACCACGAGTGTCAGGTACGGCCGGTTCCGCGGGGTTTAGTGCGGGCCGGCCTTGCGGTTGTCGGTCAAAAAAATTTGGGCGAGCCCGCGCCGCCGCGCCATTGCGCGGCCCCACACGATGGCATCCTCGTCGCTGTCGAAATGGCGGATCATCGGCTCCATCCGCGCGGTTCCGCCGATTTCGTCCCACTCTTCGATCAGGCTCGCCTGCACACCTGCCGGTGCGGGGTCGAGCAATAGGGTCAGCTTCATCGTCGCCGCCTTTCACGCATTCTTTCCAATCGCCGGCAACGCTCGATCAGGGTACACCATTGCCGGCAGAGTACACAGTTGCCGGAACGGCATTCTACAGAAGTGGAGGGACGATATGCTCGATCTACGCATTCGCGGGCGCAAGGCGCTGGTTTGCGCGGCAAGCAAAGGGTTGGGGCGGGCCTGCGCGATGTCGCTGGGGCGCGCCGGGGTCGAGCTGACGATCACCGCGCGGACCGCCGAAACCCTCGAGCAGACCGCCGAAGAAATCCGCAAGGAGACCGGCGCCAAGGTCACCCCTGTGGCCGGCGACATCTCGACCGAAGCCGGCCGCGCCGCGGCGCTCGCCGCTTGTCCTAACCCCGACATTCTCGTCAATAATTGCGGCGGCCCGCCGCATGGCGATTTCCGCGAATGGTCGGTCGAGGATTGGCAAAAGGCGGTCAACGCCAACATGCTGACCCCGATCATGCTGATCAAGGCAACGGTGGACGGCATGTGCGAGCGCAAATTCGGCCGCATCGTCAACATCACCTCGGGCTCGGTGAAGTCGCCGATCCCCAATCTCGGCATGAGCAACGGCGCGCGCGCCGGCCTGACCGCCTTCTGCGCCGGGCTCGCGCGACAGGTCGCCAAATATAATGTGACGATCAACGGCTTGTTGCCCGGCCCGTTTCTGACCGATCGGCTGCGCTCGGGAATCGAATTCGAGGCACGCCGGCAAAACATCTCGTTCGAGGAGATGCTCGCGAAGCGCGGTCAGTCGAATCCGACCGGCCGGGTCGGCGATCCGGCGGAGTTTGGCGATGCCTGCGCCTTTTTGTGCTCCGCCTCCGCCGGCTTTATCGTCGGGCAAAACCTGTTGCTCGACGGTGGCGCCTTCAATTCGACAATGGGCTGATAGCGGCCGACACGGTCCACCGGCGCTTCGTCAAGGCGGATGATCGGCGAAACAACGCATCTCCGGCGCAATCTCGGAGGGCGGGTGCTGAGGACCAGCATCCGTCGGGCCGCGCCTGGTCGGCATGGTGCGGGCCCCTCGCTGGAGTCCAGGTCTCACGCCAGAGAGCGCCTGTCGCGATTGGTCGACAATCCGAGCGCCAAATGTTAATTAACCACGAATAGCTTTAATATTAAGTATCTATTTGGTAAGAGATAAAATTTTATTTATGTAAATTCCGATCCGAGCAAGACCCGAGAATTACTGGGTCAAACAGAGGATCGGTACAATGAATATTGGCCGCGTGTCGTTCGCCCTTGCCACTCTGGCGCTTGCCGGGTTATCGGCGCCAGCGCACGCCAAAATCCTTTTGTCGGTCACCGACGGTACGAATATCGGTTCGGCCAACGACAGCGGTACCCCCGGCGTTGCTCAATTCATTGGTGCAATCGGAAACTTCACAACCAGCATCGACGTGGGTCTGGGCTTCCCTGGCGTGGGCGCACCGTCCGATCCGGTTCTCGACCTCACTTCGGCCGATCTGACAACCGGAACCGTGGGCGGCACGCTAACGATTTCCCTGACCGAGACGGGATTTTCCGGCACCACCGCCGCCGTCATATTCTTGAGCAGTCTTACCGGGAACTTCGTTGCCAGCCAGGCTAAGATGAACACCTATCTCGATCCGACAGACACACAGTTCGGCACCGCCATTCTGCTGGCGAGCGGCCTCCTCGACAATCAGTCAGCGATAGCCACCGTGCCGCCGATCACCGGCCCCTATTCGCTGACCGAGATCGTAACAGTAACCGCTGGCGCAAATAGTCTGACGAGCCTTGATGGCGCGATCACCGATGCGCCCGAGCCAGGATCGATGTCGCTGTTTGGCGCTGCTCTGCTGCTGCTGGGGGCGTTCGCCCGAAGCCGCGCTGCTCTCTCGGAGATTTTCACGGGTGGCGGCGCACGGCACTAAACTGGCGAAGCTGCCCGCGTCCCGCGATCGGCCGCGGCTTCCTCGCGCAGCCAGTCGCGAAAGGCGCGGATCTTGGGGCGTTCGAGCGCGCCCGGCGCGGTGACGATGTAATAAGCAAACTGGTCGGGCAGCGCCAACGAGAATAGCCGCACCAGCCGCCCGGCGGCGATATCGGCGGCGGCGATCGTGCTGTAGGCCAGAACCACGCCGTGACCGGCGATCGCGGCATCCAGCGCCAAGCTCATATTGTTGAAGCTGAGCCCCGCGGTTGGCGGAACATCTTTGACCCCGGCGGCCTTTAGCCACATCGGCCAGGTCGGCACCAGCGGGTCGCGCTCGACCGCTTGGTCATGAATCAGCGCGTGATGACGCAGATCGTCGGGCTTACGCAAAGGCGGCCCGGCCGCGAGCAATTGCGGGCTGCACGCCGGAAATACCTCGTTGGTAAACAGCAATTCGACGTCGAGGCCGGGGTAGTGGCCGGCGCCGTAGCGGATCGCGATGTCGAAATCTCCTTTGGAGAGATCAACGACTTCGTCGGTCGCCGAAATCCGCACATCGACTTCGGCGCAGCGCGATTGAAACCGGTGCAGGCGCAGCACGAGCCATTTCGCGGCAAAGGAGGGCGATGCCGTCACCGTCAGGCTGCCGGTGTCGTTGTGGGCGCGCAATCGCCGCACCGAGGCGCGGATCTCGGCAAAGGCGTCGGACAGGCCCGGCAATAAAACCCGGGCTGAGGCGGTCAATTCGATCGACCGGTTGAGCCGATGGAACAATTTGACCCCGAGATCCTGCTCCAATGCGTGGATCTGGTGGCTGATCGCGGCGGGGGTAACGAACAGCTCCTCGGCGGCTTTTGAAAAGCTCATATGGCGGGCGGCGGCTTCGAACGCGCGCAGCGCACTGAGGGGCGGCAAGGGATCATTCATGGCATGAGGATTTCTAAAGCGGTGCTGAGAAACTCTCGTTTGCGAAACCAAGTCGAAGATAGCATTTAGCCTCTGACAAAGCGCTCAGCAACTGCACCGATGCGCTTTAGCAGTTTAGAGGTTTTCACATGACGGCAATTCGGTTCGAGGACGCGCGGGCGCATTCCGTCGAGCCTCGACGGGCTTCCGCCCGACACCCGGTGACCAATATCCTCGCCCAAGCGCTTTCGAGCCTCGGGCAATGGCGCCGGCGCACCAGAGATCGCACCCAGCTCGCCCGGCTCGATGATCGCATGCTGGCCGATATCGGTATCAGCCGCGCCGAGGCCGAGTTCCTCGCGAACAAGCCATTTTGGAGGGAGTAATGTTCGAAACAGATCTGACACGACCATCGAGGCCGGCCGCGCGGGCCGAAACGCCGCCACTCCTCGACACGCAAGCCGGTGGGATTGTCATCGAACTCGATAAGATCGTCGGCAAATCACATCAGAAATCGTGGTTGCGGCGGGGATTGCATCGGGTCGGCGCCGGATTCGCGAGGTTATTGGAGCGCACCATGCCGGCACAGGCGCCACGCGTCGACCCGGGTCTACCGCCGGAAATCAGGTTTCCTTTTTTCTGAGAAGCACGCCATCATCAATGCAGCCAGGAGAAGAGACAATGACGATCGCCGAACTTCCGTATGTCGAGGCCGAGCTGAATTACTTGAAGCCGATGGCCGAGCGGCCGCGTTATTACGCCTATGAAGCTGAACCGGGCGAATTCCGCTCGAACATGACGGCCGATCCGCACCAGATGCATATCCACAGCCTGCGGCCGATCGCCTCGGAAATCGAACTCGACCGCCAAGGTTTTGCACTGGTCGAGCAAAAGAGCGCGGTCAAGGATTTCTGGGACGATGACGAGGTGCGGCGGGTCTACTATCCCGAAGCCGAGCGGTTCCTCGCCGAAGTCACCGGCGCCAGCCGCGTCTTTATCTTTGACCATCTGCAGCGCCGTCGGGTGGCGGGACATATCGACCGTGCGGCCGGCGGCCCGCGTCAGCCGGCTACCCGTGTCCATGTCGACCACACCGCTCGCTCGGGCCCGCAACGAGTCCGCGACTTGCTGCCGGATGAGGCCGAGGAATTGCTAAAGGGCCGTGTCGAGGTAATCAATCTATGGCGCCCGATCCGTGGGCCGCTGCAGGATGCGCCGCTCGCAGTCTGCGACGCCCGCACCGTGGCTTTCGAGGATCTCGTGCCCTCCGACCTCGTTTATCGCGATCGGGTCGGCGAGACCTATTCGGTGACCTGGAACCCAGCGCATCAATGGTACTACGTGCCGGAAATGCAGCGCGACGAGGCGCTGTTGCTGAAGATCGCCGACACCAAGACCGATGGGCGCGCACGCTTTATGCCGCACACCTCGTTTACCGATCCGACAACCCCGCCCGACGCCTTCCCGCGTGAAAGCATCGAGCTGCGCACCCTCGTCTTCCATCCGAACTAAACGCCCAAATCAAACGTCGGCCGCCCTGGCCCGGCATCATCGCCGGGCCGGCGGAAGTCAGTTGAGTCATGCCCGATCGAGCGCTTGCCCGAGATCGGCGATAAGGTCGCTCGCACCTTCCAGCCCCGCCGAAAGCCGCACCAGCATATCGCTGATACCAAGTTCGGCGCGGGCCTCGGGCTTGAGCCTCGAATGCGTCGTCGTCGCGGGATGTGTGATGAGACTCTTGGAATCGCCAAGATTGTTCGAGATGTCGACGAGCCGTAGCTCATTCAGAAAGCGAAAGCAGCTTTCCTTGTCGCCGGCGATCTCGAACGAGACCAGGCTGCCACCGGCTGTCATTTGACGCCGGGCCAGTTCGTATTGCGGGTGGCTCGGCAACCCCGGGTAAATAACGCGGCTGATTTTCGGATGGGCTTCGAGAAACTCGGCGATCGCCGCCGCGGTGCGGCATTGCCGTTCGACCCGCAATTCGAGGGTTTCGAGACCCTTTAGCAACAGCCAGGCGTTGAACGGGCTCAAGGATGGTCCGGTATGGCGATAAAACAGCCCGAGATCGTCCTTGATGAATTTTTCGGATGCCAGGATCGCACCGCCCAAACAGCGGCCTTGCCCGTCGATATGCTTGGTCGCCGAATAGACGACGACATCGGCTCCCAGCTGTAGCGGCTTTTGCAACAGCGGCGTCGCAAACACATTATCCACGATCAACAGCCCGCCAGCGCGATGGGTCAGCCGCGCCACCTCGGCGAGATCGACAACCTCCATCGCCGGGTTGGACGGGCTTTCGCAAAACGCCGCCGCCGCACCGCCGGCCAGTGCTGTCTCCCAGGCGTTGAGATCGCGGCCGTCGACGAGCACGGTCTCGATGCCCCAGCGCGGCAATAATTCCGAGACGATGTAATGGCACGAGCCGAACAATGCCCGGCTCGACACCACCCGTTGCCCGGCGCGCAGCCGGCACAAAAGTGCCGCGAACACCGCCGCCATGCCGCTCCCGGTTGCCCGGCAGGCCTCCGCACCCTCGATCAACCGCAGCCGCTCCTCGAACATCGCGACCGTCGGATTACGGTAGCGCGAATAGAGATAGCGCGACCCGTCTTGGGCAAAGGCGGCTTCGGCGGCGGCGGCATCGTCGTAGACAAAGCCGGAGGTCATGAACAATGCCTCGCAAGTCTCGTCATACGAGCTGCGGGCAGAGCCGCCGCGCACCAGCAGGGTGGCGGGCGAGACAGTGTCGGCAAGGTCGGCGGGCAGAACGGGTTTGGTCATCGGCAACTCTCTCCAGTCGAGCCGGCGCCGATCCCGGGCAACAAAAAACCCCGATCCCGCGCGGGCCAGGGCTCCTTCGAACACCCGACCTTTTAGCGCATTATTTAACGTGGCGCGCAAGCCGGCCGGCTCAAATCACCACGGAGTTGTCGCTTTTACGGCTTCCCCACGAGCTCGTCAAGGGCCCGGTAGTGTCTCAGTTTGAAATCGGCAGCGCTGTGTCGCGCCAGCGAAATTCAAAATCGCTTCCGCGATGGCTAAGCCGAAGGAGGGGCCGAACATCCTAAGTCATGATAGGGCCAAGAGAAATCCTTTGCTCTACGGTCTGACCATCGATTGTTATTAGAACAACTAGTGGTACGACGCAATCATAGGATTCCATATTGGAGCGGGGTGTGCGATGATGCGCGATGCGCGAGGGGATCAGCATCGAAGTGAGTGCCGGCGACCGCGAACGACTGGCGGCGGTGGTGGCGGATCGCAACAGCCGGCAAAAGCATGTGTGGCGGGCACAGATCATTTTGGCGACCGCGGAGGGCTGCGGTACGGCCGAGATCATGCGCCGCGCCGGAGTATCGAAGCCGTGCGTGTGGCGCTGGCAGGAGCGCTTCATGCGCGAAGGGGTGGCCGGCCTGCTGCACGACAAGACGCGCAAACCCGGTTTGCCGCCGACGCCTGCGGCGGTTATTGACCGAGTGGTCGAGTTGACGCTGGCGGAGCCGCCAGGCGAGGCAACCCACTGGACCGGCCGGGCGATGGCGGTGGCGAGCGGCATCTCGCTGCGCTCGGTGCAGCGGATCTGGGCGGCGCACGGTCTGCAGCCGCACCGAGTGCGGCGTTTCAAGCTGTCGCAAGACCCGGCGTTTGCCGCCAAATTGCGTGACGTGGTCGGGCTATATCTCGACCCGCCGGCCCACAGCCTGGTGCTGTCGGTCGACGAGAAGTCGCAAATTCAGGCTCTCGACCGCACCCAGCCCGGCTTGCCGATCAAGAAGGGTCGAGCCGGGACAATGACCCATGATTACATCCGCAACGGCACGACGACGCTGTTTGCGGCGCTCAATGTCCTTGACGGCTCGGTCATCGGCCAATGCATGGCGCGTCACCGCCACCAGGAGTTCATCCGCTTCCTCAATCGGGTCGAGGCCGTTGTCCTGGCCGGCAAGCTCATTCATGTGATCCTCGACAACTATGCCGCCCACAAGCATCCCAAGGTCCGCGCCTGGCTTGCGCGGCATCCACGCTGGACGTTTCACTTCACGCCCACGTCATGCTCCTGGGCCAATGCCGTTGAAGGCTTTTTTGCCACCCTGACCCGCCGGCGGTTGCAGCGCGGCGTCTTCCGCTCGCTGGTCGATCTGCAAGCCGCGATCAACCGCTATCTCGGCGAGCATAACCGCAAACCCAAACCCTTTGTCTGGACCGCCGACCCCGATCGCATTATCGAAAAAGTCAACCGCGGGAACCAAATGTTGGCGTCAGACCACTAGGCTCCAGACTCAATCATAGCCACCAGTTTATGACAGCGGCGAGGGCTACGGCAGCGGCGAAGTTGGCGGCGAGCTTGTCGTAGCGGGTGGCGATGCGGCGCCAGTCTTTGAGGCGGCCGAACATTCGTTCGATCAAGTTGCGCAGCTTGTAGGTCTGGGGATCGAACGGATGAAGATGTTTGCGGGCGGGGTTATTGGGAATGACCGGGCGGGTGCCGCGCGCGATCAGAAATAGCCGCAGCCGATCGCTGTCATAGGCGCCATCGGCGGCACACAGACCGGCTGGCGGCAGCGGTTCGAGCAGGCCGCGAGCGATGGGCAGGTCGCCGCGCTGCCCGGGGGTTACGGCGAACGCCACGGGACGACCGCAACCATCGACAACAGCATGGATTTTTGTCGTTCGCCCGCCGCGCGAGCGGCCGATCGCCTGGAGCTCGGCCCCCCTTTTCCGCCGGCCGCCGAGCGATGCGCCTTGGCGGTGGTGCTGTCGATCATCTGGATGCCGCCGGGATCGACGGTCACCAGCGCGGTGAACAATTGTCGCCAGATCCCGCGGCGCGCCCAGCGATGAAAGCGATTGTAGATCGTCGTCGGCGGACCGTAGACCGCCGGGCAATCCTGCCACCGGCACCCGACCTTGAGCACGTGGATAATGCCGCTGATGATCCGACGATCGTCCTTGCGATGTGCCCCCGGTTGGTTGGTCGGCAACAGCGGCGCGATCACCACCCATTGCCGATCGTCGAGCCAGAACTCCCCCGTCATGATCCAAGCCCCCGAAGTTTCCAGCTTAAATCACAGCTATTGCGTCATGTCAATCACTTGATTGAGTTTGGAGCCTAGGGTCCCGAGGCGGCCCTGTACCAAGCGGCGACGCACCCCATCAAAGTTAGCTTGGTCGTGTAGACCTATATACGTTCTAAGCGCATATCCGGCGCCAGCCGAGATTTCGGCTGATTCGCCCGGCCTCCATTCGTAGCGCTCCCAACTTCCAACAGCTTTCTCAAGTTCCCAAACATAATGATCTTGATGTTTAAGTATTATGTCGTCGTTGCTTCTTCTGTGCCAATTAGTGGATCGGATAGTAATGTGACTTGCGCTCGTATTTTGCAAAACTATTCGTAGCTTGCGTTTATAATTGATTTTTTCGTCATCGTTGACTTCAAGAAATACGTCTAAAGGGACAAGGATTCGTTGCGCCGATTGGACCCCTACGGGCAATCCTGTGATCGCCGTGACATTTATGCTGGGGGGGTCGATTAGGTTTCTTCGCAACCCCTTAACAGCGGCCAATACAGCCGCAAAACCGAGCGCTGGGAGAGTAAATGCCGCAATTAGCCCAACTACAAACTCGCCAAAAGACGCATCTCTAACATATCCCAGTACGCCGGTTATCACGGTTAGGACCGACGACGGTAAAAGCCAGTACAGCAGATGAACGCGACCAAGCCAGCGTTCGATTTGATCGAACCAGTGATGACGAGGCGGCAAAGTGCAAATTGCCTTCCATTCATAGTAGCACCAACCCGTTCTTGCTAAATACGCGTTTAGCAAGAGGGTCAGCCAGCAATCTGACGGAAGCGGGATTGCCGCCCGTCATCTCACGCTATAGCATAAAACTAGCCTCTAAGCTTCTCTCGGTTGGCGAGGCTTTCTAGGATTCACGCTTTTTTGCGCCCCCTCTGCCGCATCGAGCAAGTCACGGATACCATTTCTCCGGCCCGGTTTCCGCTAGCCCCGCCTAACGAGGTCCCAGTATAATACCCACGCGGGCATCGGCTCTGACCCGGCTTTTCCGGAAGCTATGGCTCACGTCCGGAAATGAGGCCGCCGCCTGTCGCCTGGTAGGCTTTTAGATCGGCTTCGTAGGACAGGCGCAAAGCATCGCATGCGGAGACCCGTTGCGGATTTTCCGCCAGACAACTTTTGTAGGCGGCTTTTGAACCTTCCATGTCGTTATGGGCGTCCATCCTCATAGCGACACCGCACGCCGACAGCGAGACCGCGGCCACCAACAAAAACAAAACCTTGTTCATGACCAACCCCCCGGCAGACCTTCACCGAGCGCAGGTTGCAGCCTCTCAGTCAGAAAATCGTCAAGGCTTCGGGATCAGGGCTGTAGAATCAAATCCGCTAGTGGAACAGAAATCATGCGTTCGGAATCCAGTCGTTTACAGGCGAGCAATGGATGATATTAGCGGCGCGCTGCGCCCGCTCGACCAGCTGACGGTCGATATCGTCACCGACGATGTCAGCGACAATTACGTATCGAAGACGCTGTTCGCGGTATCCGAATTCGCCAACATCGTTCGCGCTGGCGCCAAAACGTTATCGGGCGAGGCGCTGCTATGCGCCAATCTCGGTTTTGGCTGTCGGCTCACATCGACTGTCGATGGCGAGCGCCACGTGATGCTGTTCGACACCGGACCCGAAGGCGCCATCTTTCTTCGCAACTGCGCCAATCTCGGCATCGCAATGGGCGAGATTGAATGCATCGCGGTCAGCCACGGGCATTGGGATCACATGGCCGCACTGCCGGCGAGTTTGGACGCGATCCGCGACCAGGGCGGGAAGGCGACCGTTCACGTCAACCCCGGAATGTTCAACGAGCGGGCAATTCGGCTGGGCAGTGGAACGATTGTCCCGGCCGCCAAGGTGCCGACCCCCGAGGAAATGGCGGCCTGCGGTGCGAATGTCGTCAACGACCCCGCAGCGCGCCTGCTGCTCGACGAGCATTTTTATTATAGCGGTGAAATCCCGCGGGTGAGCGCCTTTGACAAGGGCCGTACCGATCATTTGAGCCGTGTCAGTCCAAATGCCCCGTGGGAGGCCGACCCGTTATTGCTCGACGAGCGCGCGGTGGTGGCCCACGTCAAGGATTTGGGGCTGATCGTGCTGAGCTCTTGCTCGCATGCCGGCATCGTCAATGTCTGCACAGAAGTGAGGCGTCTATTTCCGGACACGCCGATCCATTGCGTGATGGGCGGCCTGCATCTCGGCGGGGTCATGGAGCGGATTATCCCCTACACAGTCGAGGGACTGCGGCCGTTCGCGATCGGGCACATCATCACCGGTCATTGCACCGGCTGGCGCGCCTTGCACGCGCTCGCCAACGCCTTTGGCGATGCAGTCAGCCAGTCGGCGGTCGGCACCACCTATACCTTCGCCGCCTGAAATCTCCTGCCGATGGCGCTCGAACAAGCCGAACCCCGCCTGCCGGTGACGATCATCACTGGGTTTCTCGGCAGCGGAAAAACCACTCTCGTCAACCACATCCTGAGTCAGCAAAAGGGGCTCCGCATCGCGGTGATGGTCAACGAGATCGGTGAGATCGCGATCGACAACGATCTGATCATCGGCGCCACCGACGACATGGTCGAACTCGCCAATGGCTGCATTTGCTGCTCGATCAACAACGATCTGATCGACGCAATCTTTCGCGTGCTGCAACGCGAGCCGCCGGTCGATCGGCTGATTGTCGAGACCACCGGCGTCGCCGATCCGCTCCCTGTGGTGCTGACCTTTCTGCGTTCCGAATTTCGCGATGCGGTTCGCATCGACGCGATCGTGGCGCTGGCTGATGCCGAAAACTTCAGCCTCGACCTGTTGGACAGCAAGGCGGCGCTGAACCAACTGCGCTATGCCGATTTTCTCGTCCTGAATAAATGCGACCTGGTAAGTTCCGCAAGAATCGAAGCCGTCGAAGCGGAGATCCGCGCCGCCGTCGCCGAAACCGTGCGAATCCTCCGTGCGGCCCGCGCCGAGGTGGCGTTGCCGCTGATCCTCGGGACCGGGGTGCTGCATGCCGACCCGCCGCGCGACGACCACGGCCATGACCATCTCGCCGCCGATGCGTTCGAGACGGTCTCGTTCGCGACCGGGGAGGCGTTCTGTGCGGAGCGTTTCCAGGCGTTTCTCGAAGGCTTGCCGCCAAATGTGTTTCGAGCAAAGGGCGTTTTGACGATCGACGGCAGCGATCGGCGGCACCTTTTTCATCTTGTCGGAAGGCGTTTCACGCTCGACGACGCGCCGGCCAGCGTGACCGGACACAACCGACTGGTGCTGATCGGCCGGAACCTAGCTCGCGAAGAATTGAAGCTGCAACTCGCCGCCTGCCTCGTCCGGTCGCCTACTCCGGCGCTGGAATAGCAAGCGACCACAAGAACAAGACGGTTGCCGCCGCCACCGGCATCCAGTCGACCGTCGCCCCGACCCGCATATGCACCGCGCTGGCCAGGACCCCGCCGGTCGTGATGCCGAGCCACGGGAGCGCCTGCTCGGCCCATCCCCAATCTTTCGCCCGCCCGGCCAACAGATCGCCAAGACCTTCGCCGAACCTGACGAGTGTGCCGGTAATGAACGTCAAGCTCACCCGGACGTTGCCGGCGCGGTGCATCGCCGCATTCAATGCCCCCATCGCGAGCACCATCGGCATCGGCGCCGTGTCGAACACCGCGGTAATGGCTAGCAGCGCCGCTACAACGCCGAGGACCGCGGTCAGGTGCCAGCGCCCAGCGAAATGGGCGAGCAGCTGACCACCCGCCGCTCCGACAACAAATAAGACAATCAGAACCAGGATCGGAACGGCTTCGGTCAAATCGCCGCGACCGAGATTGAGAGCGAACTGCGTGCTGTTGCCGCTCATGAACGAGACAAACAGATTTCCGAGGCGGATAAAGCCGATCACGTCCACCATGCCGGCGAGGCTCGCCAGCAACACTGCGAGCAGCAGCCCGCGCCTAAGCTCCGCCCTTATTGCGCCATCATCTCCCGCTGTCGCAGTCACCTCGCTGGGCTCCTTCCTGTGTCGCCTTCTTTTACCCCATTGGCGAGCCGGACAACGGGGTCGGGGCGGGCGTTGATTAGACGCTTGTGGGACGCCCTTGTCGGCCGGGTAGGCGAACACCATTTGGAGATTATTGGGACGCCTGACTGCCGCGTTTGTTGATGGCCGAAAAGATGGCGGTTCGCCCGACCAGATAAACTGGACCGCTGGGCTGCACCGCTGGAATGAAACGTTGGCTATCGTGTTGATATAGGCGGCACAGGCCAAGATCAGCGTATGAGCAGATTGACACAGGTGAAGGCATGGCAAAGCCAAAGAGAGGACGCTCAACCGCCGCCATTGACGACCATGTCGGTGCGCGTATTCGTGAGCGGCGTATCATGCTGGGCCTGACCCAGCAGCAATTGGCCGAGATGATCGGTGTGACCTATCAACAGGCGCATAAGTATGAGCGCGGCATAAATCGGGTCTCGGCCGGAAGATTGTTCGAGATCGCCCGCGCCTTAAGCGCTCCGATCGTATACTTTTACGAAGGGATCGGCCAGGAAGGTCCGAAGCAGATTACGCCTCATCAGCGAATGCTGCTCGAGATCGCGCGCAACTTCGCCGAAATCCGCAACGAGAAGCATCAGGAAGCCGTCAGTCAACTTGCCCGGGCATTGGCGAGCCGGTGACGGCAGACCGGTAAGGTTCGCCTAAGCCTTCGGCAACGGGAACTCGTCGAGGTAGGCGAGATACTCGTCCTCGACGTCGATCTTTAGCGCGGCCATCAGGCGCACGAGGCCATTGTAATAGGCGATCGTGATGAAGAGGTCGGTCAGCCGCTCGTCATCGAGGCCTTGACGCAATGCCGCGAAAGTTTCGTCCGAAACCTGGAGGTCGCCGGTAAGCTGGCGCGTGGCGCGCAGGACCGCTTGCGCCAGCGGATCGAGAGAGCTTGGCCGGCCGGCGGTTTCATCGGCGATCGCGCGAATATCGTCGTCGGACACTTCGAAGTCGCGGCTGATCCGGATGTGATGCGAGTATTCATAGGCTGACCGGGCGGTATAACCGACCTGTAGAATGGCTAGTTCCCTCAGCCGCGGGTCGAGCCGGCTGCCGTCGCGGATGTAGCGCGCCAGAGTATTCAAGCTCCGCGCCGCACGTGGGCTGTGCGCCAGCAAGCGATAAAGGTTGATGTTGCGCGCCAGCAGATCCTGGTGTTCAGGCAGCAGATCAGATTTATCGAGATAGGGCAGGCGCGCCATCGCGATTGCTCCGTGTACTCGCGTCAGCCTTTAATACATCGTTTCCGCGGATCCGGCTGCACGCGTCTGCGCATTAGCCACTCCTCGCCGCCACCTCACGCCAGAAATCCAGCGCCGGGCCGCACAGCATTCGGGCTGCGGCAGAACCCGTTCTTCCAGGCGCATCCTCGGCATCGGCGCTCTCCGTCGTCGTTGCCTTACAGAATAGAACGCGGGGGCGCCGCGCGAAACCGGCTTATGCCGCGGTTTGCACCGCAATCAGTATCCGGCCGGCGCCGGCGACGGTTCTCGCCGGACCCTCGGGGCCGAGGCTCTGGCCGATCGCATAGGCGCCGTCGATCAATAACTGTAACTGCTGGGCGAGAACGTCGGGATCGCGAGCCCCGGCAGCCTCGGCGAGACCGCGCAACCGATCGTAAACGGCTCGCTTGTTCGCGAGGATTACGGCGCGCGCGGGATGATCCTCACCGGGAAATTCGGTCGCGGTGTTCAAGAATGGGCAGCCCCGCCAGCGCGGGTGAGTAACCCTGGCCGCGACCATCTCCAGGATCGCTGCTAGTTGCGCCCGCGGGTCGCCGGCGCCAGTCGCCTCGGCTTGCTCCCAGCGCTGCCAGAAGGCTTGGTTGCGGTCTTCGAGCCAGGCCGTGACCAGTGAGTCTTTTGATGGAAAGTTGCGGTACAGGCTCATCTTGGCGACGCCCGAGCGGGCGATGATCGCGTCAACGCCAACCGCGCGTATGCCGTCGCGATAAAACATCTCCGCGGCAACTTCGAGAATTCGCTCGCGCGCTGGCTTTTTATCGTCGGCCCCGATCATCAGGCATCCCTGCCCAGCACCATTCTTGTTGACAAGAGACAGACCTGTCTCTCACATTCGGCCAATCCTTATTAGCAGGAGCATACCGCGGTGGCAAGGCTGGGGAAGCTGCATTACGCCTGGGTGGTTGCCGCGATCACCTTTTTGACCTTGCTTGGGGCGGCCGGGATGCGCGCGACACCCGGCGTGCTGATCGTGCCCCTGGAAAACGAATTTGGCTGGTCGCGCGGAACGATCTCGCTGGCCGTCGGGATCAACATTTTTCTGTACGGCCTGATTGGTCCATTCGCCGCAGCGGTCATAGAGCGGTTTGGGCTGCGCCGCACGATGCTGGCGGCATTGGCGTTGATCGCGATCGGCGTGGCCCTGACCCCGTTGATGACCAAGCCCTGGCAATTGGTGTTGCTATGGGGCGTGGTCGTTGGCATCGGCAGCGGCTCGACGGGGCTGGTGCTCGGCGCCACCGTGGCGGCACGCTGGTTTGCGGTGCGGCGGGGTCTGGTAATGGGAGTGCTGACCGCGAGCACGGCCACCGGTCAGCTGATCTTTTTGCCTGTACTCGCGAGTCTGGCCGTGCATCACGGATGGCGCGTCGTGTCGTTGACCGTAGCCGCGGTCGCGATTGGGCTGATCCCGCTCGTGGCGTTTCTGATGCGCGATCGTCCGAGCGATATCGGGCTTGCGCCCTATGGCGCCCAACCTGGCGCGGTTCCTGCCGAATCCAGCCGTGGCAATCCGGTCGCGACGGCGCTTCTCGCGCTCGGCGATGGGATGCGTTCACGCGATTTCTGGCTGCTTGCCGGCAGCTTTTTTATTTGCGGCGCCTCGACCAACGGGTTGATCGGGACGCATTTAATTCCGGCCTGTGTCGATCACGGCATTCCCGAGGTGCAGGGGGCGACCCTGCTCGCCGCCATGGGAATTTTCGACTTCATCGGGACGACCATGTCGGGTTGGCTAAGTGACCGCTGGAGCAATCGCGGGCTCCTCGCCTGGTATTACGGGTTGCGCGGGTTGTCGCTGATGTATCTGCCTTTTGCTTTCGGCATGTCATTTTACGGTTTGCCGCTATTCGCGATTTTTTACGGTCTCGATTGGATCGCAACGGTCCCGCCCACCGTGCGGTTGACCGCGCAGATCTTCGGCGCCGCTCGCGGGCCGGTCATGTTTGGCTGGATTGCCGCAGCGCATCAAATGGGCGCGGCGATAGCGGCTTTCGCCGCAGGTGCGCTGCGGACGGCGCTTGGCACTTATCTCGAAGCCTTTATGGCTGCCGGCCTGATGTGTATGGGTGCGGCATTGCTGGTGCTGCTGATCGGGCGCTCGGGGCGAGAAGGTCTGCCGATCCCAGCGCCGGCCGAATAACGAAGGCGTCGATTAGCGGTTGTAGAGGCGGATCGGCTGCCCGCCGACAGCGGCGTTCGCCTGCAGATAGGCTATCAATTCGGGCATCGAGTAACGCTGGTTTTGGGCAATTGCCTCGGTCGGCCCCCAGCCCGCGAGGTCGGCCGGTTTTGCATACAATACCGAGCCCATGTCGCAGCTCAACGATCCGAGCAGGAACTCGTCGACAATGTGACTGCCGAGTTCGCCGAGACGCTTGCTGCTCTGCGTGGTCTCGGCCTCGGCCAGGACAAAGAGCCAGAGCGGGGTGCGGGCGCCCAGCGCATTTGGTGCAAAGCCGGCGCTCTTCAGCCGCGCGCCCAACAGGTTTTTGACCTCGACGGTGGCGTCATGGAGACCGCGAATGCGGCGTTGTGCATAAATTTCGGCCTCCTCGCCGGTCGGCAGGCCAACGGCGCCGGTCAGCACCGAATTTGGCTCCGATGCGCGCAGCACGTTGCGCCGCGGCAGGTTGCGCTCGGACGGTGTGTCCTTGCCGTCGGCAGCAGGGCCAGGCGGCAGCGCCGCAATCGGCAGCGAGAATAATTTGTCCGAGATCAACGTGTCGAGCGGCCGGATTGCCTGTGCGGTGGCGCCGGCGAAATCGAAAAAATAGCTCCAATCGATGACATCGTCGGGCTGCAGCGGGTTGTCGCCGACCAGCCCGACTGTCTCGGGTTGGCCGGCGGCGGCAAAGATCGGCCGCGGCTGACCGGTCAGGATATTGCTGGACGCGTCGCGCACGACATCGTGCAATACGTAATCGTCGCGCACCAGCGAATGGCCGAGGCGGAACGCGGCAACCGCGAATTCGTGCGGGATGCGGATCGTCGCATTGGCCCCAAGCCCCGGCGTGCAGGCGTAAAGAAAAGTGTGAATGCCGGTCGGGCTCGGCAGCGTCGCGGTCGGCACGGCGCCCCGGTCATAGGCATGGAGCGACCCGGGCGCCACTCGATCCAAAGTCGCTTCGGCCGATATTCTCGGTAGGAAATCGGTCGCGACGATCGTCTCGTAGGTCCACAGCACCTTTTTATGGCACGCGTCAAAGGCGGCGGGGATCTGCGGCTGGCTGGGCGCCGCGACTCCGGCGAGGGCGCGATCGACGCAATCATTGTGCGCGAGTTCGAACAGATTTTGCAATTGCGAGAGCATCTTGTGCTCGCTGTTGCGCGGGTCAGGGATCTCTGCCGCCCCAGCGGTGGTGCGCTCGTAATCAAAGCCGTCGATGACGCCCGCAATCCCACTGGCGGACGGTGCAGCAACCTCGCGCATCGCAAAGCGGCCGCTGTAAGCACCGTTTTGCTGCTCAAACCACGGCGCACTGATTGTGGTCAAGGTTGCGAAATCGGGGACGCCATAGACGCTGTCGAGATCGAGCTTGGCGGTGTTGCCGCTCAGGGCGGAACCGGAGGTGGCGGCATCGGCAAGCGCCTGGCGCAACAGATCGGGAGTAACGCCGGCGGCGGCGAGCGCCGCTTGAACCGAAGGATCGCTTTGCGCCCTTTGATTGAGCGCGCCCAATGCCGACAGCGCCGCCGTCGTCCGGGTCACGTCATGATCGATAAATTGACCGAGAAAAGTGTAGCCGGCGGGCTGTGCGCCATCCGGTCCGGTATTGTCATCGACAAACGGGCTGGCGCCGGTACCGAGTTGCGGGCCAATGATCGCCTGCAGGGTTGCGGTATTCTCGATCGGGTCGCACAGCTTCTGCGGCGGGTTGTTTTTACCGGGAGCGGCGGTTCCGCAGCTGCCGACGGCGCGCTCGGTGCGGCAGCTTTCATAGCAAAATCCATAAATGGATGGATCTTGCGGGGGTGCGGCGCCACCCGCAGAGCTTTGCGACAGGGCAGGCCCGCCGCCATGGCCGACATTTACTGCCGGCAGGATGCGTAAAATCTGTTCGAGCCTGCTCTGCGACAGCGGCGCCGTCCTCCCGGCCGTTGCCGGTCGCAGCACGTGGAGAAACAAGTTGAGATGGGGGTGAGAGTTGGGCGTCACCGTTTGCGCGCCACTCTCGCCACCAAACAGCGCCGCCGCCAAGAGCACAGCAGCAAAACCGACGCTTCTCCTCACGAGATTTTCCTTAAATAAAGATAATGACTTCGAGTAATTCGAAACTTTTATCGGTTTATCACAATCACGTGATAATTTCTACTGATTTTCGTAGTTAAACATCTTGGTTAAGTCGCGATGGGGCCGCAGGCACGCATAGCAGCGAGACGAGTATTCGCCCTGCCTGTCAGTCCGGTACCACACCGCGACAGGACAATGCGACGGCGACGAACGACCGCTCGCCATCGGGGCGGCCGCACAGATAAGCTGAGTGCAAATGCTGCTGCAGCCGGTCGCGGCGAACGGGGTCGAGGCTCGCGACATAATCGCCGAGCATGCCTTCGCCGCTGGCATAAGGGCTCCAGTAATCATCGAAATTGGCGAAATCCATGCGGATCGTCAGCGAGCGCAGATCGATCTCGGTTAAGCCGACATCGGCCCAGATCCGCGGCAAAGCGCCGGGCGCGTAAATCGGGCGGCCCATCGTGCGGTCGCGCGCTGCCGCGGCGGCCTCGTCGAGCGCCGCGGCGGTATCCCAGAACATGCGGTTCGCGACAGCACCTCCCGGCGAATCCCAAAACGCCGCGCAGACAACACCGCCCGGCCGCGTGACCCGCCGCATCTCGGCCACCGCCTGTTCCGGTCGCGGCAGCACCGAGGGCAAAACCAGCATCGACACCGATCGGTCGAAGCTGGCATCGGCAAAGCGCAAAGCGCTGCCGTCGCCGTGTTCGATGTGAATGCGCGGGTCGCGGTTTTTCGCCTGGGCTGCCGCGAGATAGATTTCGGAATGGTCGATCGCGGTGAGGCTCGCGACGTTGGCAGCCTCGGGCAGGGCAAAGGTCAGGCTGCCGGTGCCACAGCCGACCTCAAGGATGTTCTCGCCGTCCGCGAGACCGGCGTGCTCGATAAAAACCGGCGCCAACCGCCGGCTCCAGCGGCCCATCAGCCGCTCGTAATTGGCGGCGTCGCGCGCGTTGAACATCGACGGCATGGTCTCCCTCCTTTTTTCTGTCAGAAATATCGGCGCCGACCGGCAACGGGATAAGGCGGTAAGGAGAGCTTAACTAACCCCGCAGAGACTGTAAGCGAAATCGCCGCGAGGTCGAAATCGGCTGGGAGCAATCGGCCGCCGCGATGTGGACACGGTTCGTGCGCCCCGCCGCCCTTTTGACGTTGTAGACGGCGCCAGCCTCGTTTACGGCTCGACCTTCTACTTTTGGGGTAGATCGATGGCATCCGAAGCAGGTTGTGAGATGGTGCGCGGCAACGCGGCTGAGCCCAGCCGCCGACGTCACCGACGCTCCCGGACCTTATGGCAAGTTGCTGGGCTGCTGTTGCGATCGCCGGGAAGGTTTGCCACGGTCCTGGGCGTGCTGGCGCTCGGGTCGACGATCGGCAACAACCGGGTTCTGGCGGCAGATGCAAGGCAGCCAGACATCATCAACCTGACCGGCTCCAATCAAAGCCTCGATGCCGATCTGGTTCTGATATGCCCGCAGGGTGGAGCCGGCGAACCTCGATTTCAACATCAGAAAACCGGCAAGTTTGTTGCGATTTCCGATCCGCGCCTCAAGGCGGTGGCGGCAAAAGCATGCCAGTCCTCTGTGGGCTCAGCGGCGCCGGTAAGCAGCAATGTGAACATCGTAAACAACACCGGCGGGATAATTTATGTTGGATTTTCACCCCAATCGGGGTCGGCGATTACTTGGAATTCAGCAGGTTCGGGCTGCGGGACAACATCCAATAACTTGACGGTTGCAGTCCAGAACAACGCCACCTGCCAAGCTTCGGTGACCGACTCTGTTGCCAGCCCTGGTTCGCGGTTCTGTGCCGTAACGACACTTGGTTCTTCTGGTTCGGTCGACTGTTCGCTGGCGCAACAACAAAGCCCGCCACTCACCATTGTCGAACCATACTTCCAACTCGGCTGCAACTTTGGCGCGGGGGCGAACTATCCGGGTTGTATCTTCTACGACATAAGTGTCATTCCAGCAAACTGTACCGATAATCTTTTCAATAGCAGTAACAACTACTGCGCCGGGACGGGCGGTGCTTCCTACAATCTACCAGTGATGCTTTCCTGCTCTGGCGAACCGACGTTTATCTGCAAAGGCCCGCCGAGTACCGGCAATATGATGTACGCGGGAGCGATGTATCCCGCCAATTGCGGAAACCCGATGGCGAATTGTATACCTGGGACAAACAGTTGTCCCAATCCCGATGCGAGTGCCGTGAACGCTTATTTTTCTCCGACCAACGACAACCCCAATAATGAGCCAGGCGCCTATTGTTTGCCGCCAAACGCCTTAACGATAACATTTTTGTCCGGACCATAGCGAAACACCGCCCGTGCGAATGGCGGCACACGGGCTATTCAGCCGGCGGGCTATTCGGCGGCAATCGCGGCCGGTTGGAACCGCGACAGCGGGGCGCGGGCAGCGTCGGCCATCGGCTGCGGCCACCAGCGATCATCCCACTCGGAAAAGACATCGCCAAGCTGCGGCATGACCTTTTCTGCGAACAATTGCGTATTGTACTTGGCGAGATCTTTTCGCATGTTGCCGAACTGCAAGAGCAGCATCAGATGCCCGACGTTGAGATTGGTCGCAACTTCCTTTAGTTGGGCGACAACTTCGTCGGGCGAGCCGATTATCACATAGCCCTTCTCGACGATGGCGTCCATCTCGCGCGCCAGTAGTTGGAATTTCGACTCGTAACGCGAGAACTGGGCCGCCTGCGCCACCTGACTCTGGGCGCCGCGGCGCTGGGTTGCTTCGGTCGTATAGCCCGGCGGCCCGGCGAAACGCGGGTCGATGTGCAGGCAGCGGCCGTAGAAATATTCGGCCGGCTCGCGATAGAGCCGATAAGCCTCTTCGCGGCTCTCCGCGACGCCGACAAATTGCAGGAACCCGGCTTGGTACGGATTTCGGTCCTTGCCGAGCCGCGCCATCTCCTCCCAAAAGCCGTCCATTGTCGATTGGCCGGCCTTGTAGCCGTAATACGACAGATAGCAGTAGACGTAATCCATCTGGGCGCACCACTGCCAGGTCTCGACCGAGCCGCCGCCCGGGATCCAGATCGGCGGGTGCGGTTTTTGCACCGGCCGCGGCCAGATGTTGACATAGCGCTGCTGATTGAAGCGGCCGTTGAACACAAACGTGTCCTGCTCGGTCCAGGCGCGTAATACGAGGTCGTGAGCCTCGTAATAGCGCTCGCGCAATTGGCTCGGGTTCTGGCCATAGGCAAAGCAGGTGTCCATCGGCGAGCCGACCGGGAAGCCGGCGATCAGCCGCCCGCCCGAGATCACGTCGATCATCGCGAATTCTTCGGCGACCCGCGTCGGCGGGTTGTAGAGCGCCAACGAATTGCCAAGCACACAGAGTGCGGCGTCGGATGTGCGGCGGGCAAGCGACGAGGCAATCAGGTTGGGTGAGGGCATCAGCCCGTAGCCGTTCGAGTGGTGCTCGTTGACGCAGACGGCGTCGAAACCGCATTCGGCGGCGAATTCCAGCTCGTCCATAAAGTCGTTGTACATGTGATGCGCGCGCCGCGGGTCGAACAGCGAGGAATGGATGTCGACCCACACCGACGGATTTTTCTCGCGAAAGTCGTCCGGCAATTCGGTGTAAGGCATCAGGTGAAACCACAACAGCTTCATGGCATTTCCTCCATGGCATCAAGAGTGGCCGAGCCCACTCCAGGCGTTTATCGGGGCAGCCTGAGCGTGGCCCGGAGATTCGTCAAGCTGCGCCCATCTGATACGCGCCGTGCCGGACCTCGACCACTTTCAGGCATTTATGGGCGCACGCACACGTTGTTGCTGTCACGCTGGGTCAATCCACGATAGGGTATGCCAGCCTGCATCAACATAGAGGCGAGAAGTGACCGGCTGCGGGGATCGAGGGTTGTTGACGCGGGGCGTCTTTATCCTGACCCCGTTGGCGCTGTTCGCTTGCGCCGCGCCGCAGGTAACCCCGTCCGAACCCATTTATCGGCACCTGGGCTAATCAGCGAGAATGACACAATCACAATTCGCCAGGATACGGTGGTTGAGAATAAGCCCAACGGCCAGACGACACCGCTCGACAGTCAAACCTGCAACGGCGCCTTCAGCTTTGGCTATTCGCAGTGGAACCGTGCGACATTGACGGGATTGCTGCCGCGGCAACCGAACCTCAGCCAGAATTTGTCGAGCTTACTGGTGGCGCCGACCTATCCGGTCGCTGCGCTGCGCTGCGATCAGGGCGATCACACCTATGTCCTGCTCAATGACCGCGAACTAGTCGCGATTTATCGCGACGGCGACATCGGCGTCGTCGAGCGCCTAGCGCGGCGCTGACTTGTGATATATTCAGCCCTCTCCGCAAAGGACCAAGGGGTGAACCGAGTTTTGGCGGTGTTAAATCGGTCTGCACGGCGGCGTTCGTTCGTCTACCCGGCCCTGATGAGCCTCGGGGTCGGCGTTCTCGCTTCCTGCGCCGAAAAACCGACACCGCCACCGCCGCAAACGGTCGCGGTCGAGCCGCCACCGCCGCCGCCCCTACCACCGCGGCGGCGGCGGGTGTTTCCGCTGCCTGCCCATAAGCCGACACCGCCGCCCGAGAACTCCCTGGCCAGAACTCCCCGGGCCAGAACTCCCCGGGCCTGGCTCAGTCCGACACCCAGCAGGCGATGGCTTTCGCCACGACACCGCCGCCGCCACCTCACCCGCCCAGCGCCACTCAGCTGATCGGGCTCGACCAGCCCGGCGCGAAGCGGCTGTTGGGGGCTGCGACCGAACAGACCGAGGCGCCGCCGGCAACCGTGTGGCGCTATCGCAGTCCCACTTGCGAGCTGGAGCTGTTCTTTTATCTCGATCTACGCAGCGGAAAAATGCGAACTCTGCATTACGCGTTCAAAGATGATCCGGGTGGCAGCGAGGATTGCCTGCGCTCTCTCGTCGCCGCCCGCCGCACCTAGCCAAATCGAACAATGCCGCATTTGCTTTTGGTCGATGACGACGGCCTATTTCGCGAGTCGCTTGGCCTCAACCTGATTGATGAAGGGTATGAGGTCACAAGCTTTGACAACGGTAAAGACGCGCTTGCCTATCTCGACGAGGGCGGCGGCGCCGACGTCATGCTGCTCGACTGGCGCATGCCGGAGTTGACCGGCATCGAAGTGTTGCGCCGCATGCGCGCCCGCGGGATCGCAACCCCGGTGATCTTTCTGACGGTGCTCTCCGACGACATCTATGAAGAGGCGGCGTTAGCGGGCGGCGCGGTCGATTTCATCGATAAGGCGCGCCGCCTGCCGATCTTGGTCAAGCGCCTGCAGCTGATTACCGAGGGGACGCGACCCGTCGTCGAGCCCGAACCGGAGCGATCGGATCAGATGACGCTCGGCCGCCTGGAACTGCGCTTCGACACCAGCCGCGCGACCTGGGCAGGTTACTCGATCGATTTGACATTGACGGAATTCAGGATCCTCGTGCTTCTCGCGGAAAAAGCAGGGCAAGACGTCGGCTACCGCGATATTTATGATCTGGTCCACGGCAAGGATTTCGTCGCCGGGCACGGAGCAGAGGGATACCGCGCCAATGTCCGTACCTTTATCAAGCGCATCCGTCGAAAGTTCCGCGACGTCGACCCAAATTTCGACCATATCCAAAACTACGCGGGCTTTGGCTATCGTTGGACGGCGCAGCATTGAATGGCCGCGCGGGCTGCGTTGGGCGTGGTCACTGACCGGCAAGACGGCTCTCCTGGCGGTTATTTTTCTGCTGGTGCCGGCGTTTCTCTATATGCAATTCAGCAAAGCCTACAAAGAAGGCCAGGAGTTGTTGCTGCGCAGCGTGCGCGACGAAGGGCGAGTGATCAGCCAATCCCTACTGCCGCTGCTGCAGAACGCGACGATCGAAACCTTGCCTGAACTTGGCGCCAGCCTTTCCCGCTTTGCGGGTGAAGTCACGACGGTCAAACTGCTGCTAGCTCCCGCCGGCGCCGGCAGCGACGGCTTTTACTATGTGGCGTCGTGGCCGACCGTGGCGCCCGCGAACCTCCAGGCCGAGCGAAATACGCTGGCGCAACAAGGGGTTCTTGACCGTCTCGCGCAGAATTGCCGGGGCGAAATGCCGTTCTCGCTGATCTATCATCGGGCCACCGGCGGCGCCGAGATCGTCACTGCGGTGACCCCCCTCGCCACCGCGGCGGGTTGTTGGGCGGTGGTCGCTTCATTCTCCCAGGATGCCTTTCCATCCGCCCATCTCGGCCAGCCCTATTGGGCAACACCCGCGATCCGGGTCGCGGCGGTAATTTATCTCGCGATGGCGGTCATCACATTTTCAACATTGCTGAGCTTGCGCAGCGGGTTGCGCCGGTTTGCCCGGCGCGCGCGGCGCATTCGCGAACAGGGCCCCGATGCCGGGTCTTTCGGCGCGCGGGCGGACCTGCCCGAACTTGGCGAGGTGGCTGCCGAGTTCGACCGCATGGTTGAAGCGATCCATCGCTCGGCCGCTGAAATTCGCCAGGCGGCGGAGGACAACGCCCACGCCTTCAAAACGCCGATTGCGGTGATCCGTCAATCGCTCGAGCCGTTGCGCCGTAGCGTACCCCAAGATAACCCGCGCGCGCAGCGGGCGGTCGGTGTTGTCGAACATGCGCTTGACCGGCTCGACGGGCTCGTTGCCTCGGCCCGTGAACTCGACGAGGCCACCGCGGATTTGATCGACGAACCCCTGGCGCCGGTCGATCTCGGCCGCATCGTCGGCCGGCTGGTCCAAACCCGGTCGGCGGTTTCCAACGAGCGCGACGTAATGATCGTATTGGCAAGCCGCGACTTGATGATTGGTAGCGATCTTCTGCCGGGCGTCTATGTTCTTGGCAGCGAGGCGATGATCGAAACCATATTCGATAATTTAATCGACAATGCGGTCTCGTTCTCGCCGGCCGGAGGTGAAGTCGTCGTCCATCTGTCGCATGATGGCCACTTTGCCGATCTCATCGTCTCCGATCGTGGTCCGGGTATTCCCGACGGCCAGATCGAGCGGATCTTCGACCGCTACTATTCCGAGCGCCACGACGATGCTGCGGCGGAAACACCGGGCAGCTATTTCGGAATCGGATTATGGATTGCACGGCGCAATGTCGAAGCCATGGGCGGAACGATCGTCGCCGATAACCGAGCGCCTCACGGGCTCCAGGTTCATGTCCGTCTGCCATTGGCGCCCAATCGCGGCTGACGCCGGCGCCGCCCGGCATTCCTAAAATGGAGCCGCGACTCAAGACGGGTTTGTGGGTCAAGGCGCTGATTCGGCGCTGCGACCTCGCCGCAATCGGAGTAGCGGTAGTGGCGCGCGGCGACGGCGATTCCGGCGCGGTTCTGGTGAAGCTCAATTCTCGCGACGAGGGCTGTTCGGTGCTCGCCCAAGCGCGCGGCCCAGAGGGCGAGCTGGTGTGGATGCGCGCCACCGGCCCCGCGGCTGTCGCCGAGAACGAGGCCGATGAATACATCGCTCGGCAACGCCGGCGCGATCCCGATTTGTGGATTGTGGAAATCGAAACCGGTTTGCCCGACACCGTTCTCGACGGACGCATCGTCTGAAGGTTTTCACCGGCGACACCAGAGGTTTGATCCATGGCGTTCAGCATTCTGATTGTCGACGACGAGGCCGACGTGGCGGAGCTCTTTCGCCAGCGCTTTCGCCGCGAAGTACGCCAAGGCCGCTACCAGTTGCACTTCGCCACTTCGGGCGAGGAAGGCCTGCGCCGTGTCGCCGAACTCGGTTCCGAGTTGATCGTGATCTTGTCCGACATAAACATGCCGGGCATGGATGGACTGACTTTGCTGCGCGAAATCAAGCAGCGCCGCCCAGAGCTCGCGGTCGTCATGGTCACCGCATACGGGGACGAGGAGCGGCTGCGCACTGCCGAGCAGCTCGGGGCCGCCGCTTTTCTGCCGAAGCCGGTCGATTTCGAGCGCCTAAAGCAGCAGATCGCGAGAACTCGTGCCATCACCATCGGGCGGCTGATAGAGGCCGATGCCATGCGCTCGACGACTAATGACGCCATTGCTTCACCGGCAGCTCGCCGGCACAGTCGCTGTTTAGGATGGTAAACTTCGAGATGCGCTCAGCAAAAAGAAAACTGGTCAGGTCGCAAGTAATTGCCGCTGTGGCGCTTGGCTTGATGCTGGTTTGGTCGCCGCCCTGCGGCGCCGTCGCCGGCAGCGCAGCCAGCGATAAGGATGAAGCGATCGCCGCAAGCCTGGCGGAAATGCTCCGCGACGCCCGCACCATCATTTCCAATAACGAGGATTTGATCAACGATCCGACGCGAGGCGACAAACAACTGACAGGGACGAAAGTAAAGGACGAAGCGGTCGCGCTTTACCGCAAACATACGGGCGTCGATCCTACCGGGTTCGACAAGGCTTCGCGCGAAGGGCGCCTACTGAACGCGATGATGAACGCAATCGTACAAGTCATGGACGACAATCAGGCGACTATCAACGAGAAGGGAACGGGCTTCAAAGGCTTTATTCCAGCCGTGTTTGGGCGGCTGGTCAGCGAAACCTTCAACGGCTTGGCCGAGAACGACGCGGTCATCAAAGTCACCGCGCCCCCGGACCTTGTCCGCAACATCAAGGCGCGCCCTGATGCGTGGGAAAAAGAGGTGATCGAGACCAAGCTGTTGCGCCCCGACTGGCCGAAGGGTCAGCCTTTCTCTGCCGATGTCTCGATCAACGGCCGCACAGCCTACCGCGTCGCCGTTCCCGAATACTACACACACTCCTGCCTCGCCTGCCACGGCACCCCTAAGGGCGAGCTCGACATCACGGGATACCCTAAGGAAGGGCGAAAGCTCGGTGACCTCGGCGGGGTTATCAGCATAACCCTGCTCCGCTGATCCGGCTATGAAGAGCCCGGTGTGATGGCGCGACTGTCGATACGCACCCGGCTCATTATACTGTCCGGAGCCCTGCTGTTTTCTCTGCTGCTCAGCAATTTCTACCTGAACCAAAAACTGAACGACGTCGCGGCGGGCACGGTCAGGGCTGCCGATCTCCTCGGCGTGATCGAAGAAGCGAATAGCGCACAAATCGCTTTTGGCGAAATGCGCTATTGGATGACCGATCTTGCCGTCAGCATGCTGACCTTGTCCGAGCGCAACGCTGCCGCGGCCCGGCAGCAAATGGAACGGCATCTGGATGCGCTGGCGCGGCAGCGGCCGCGAGCGGTAGCGGCGGTCAGGGCCGAATTGGCTCAGTATGAGGAGTTGGCACGTAAGGCTGTCGATGAATACACCAATGACCGCCGAGTTGTCGGCAACTCGCTCTTGGCACAAGCGAGCCGGCACAGCGTTGCCGCCGATCAATTGCTGGCCGCGATTGTCGCACAACTGACGCACGAGGCATTAGCGGCACGCGAAAAAGCGGTCAATGAAGCCAGATCGGCGACTGACATTTCCCGCATTGTCCTTGGCGCTGCAATCGTTGTCGGCGCGTTTCTGACACTGCTGGTCTTGCGCTCGATTGCCGTGCCGTTGCGCCAATTGGTCGTTGCCATGAACGCCCTCAACGCTGGCGACCTCGCCATTTCGCTTCCGCCGGCCGGACCTGATGAAATCGGCGCTATGGCGCGCACTCTTGCCGCGTTCCGTGACACCCTCGAGGAGCTGCGGCGGACCTTGGCCCAGTTCGAGGCATTGCGCGGAGTTGGTCGTGCGGTTGGCTCGACGCTCGATCTGCAGGCCGTGCTGAGCCTCGTCGTCGCCCGCGCGGTTGAATTTTCCGGGGCCGCGGCCGGCGTCATCTACGAATATGACGAGGCATCGAAGCAATTTCACTTCCGCACGAGTCATGGTGCGGAGCCGGAGCTTGCAGATCGGCTTACGGCGCGGCCGATCCGCTTTGGCGAAGGGGCGGTCGGGCGTGCCGCAATCACCACCGCACCCATGCAGATCCCCGACCTGCGGGAGCCCGGCAACCCTGGCGTTTCCGGTATTGTCGAACAGCTGGATCAGCTCGGATACCGCTCGCTGCTCGCCGCTCCATTGCTGCACGAGCAGACTATTCTCGGCGGGCTGATCGTCTTCCGGCGTGAGCCCGGTCATTTCTCCGATGAGACCGTCCGGTTGGTCGAGGCGTTCGCGATCCAATCGGCCCTCGCCGTGCGCAACGCCAAACTGTTCGAAGAGCAACGCCGCCGCGAAGCCGATTTGCGGGCCGCTCACGAACAGCTAAAGGCGGCGCAGGCAAGCCTGATCCAGTCTGAAAAGATGGCGTCCTTGGGTCAGCTGACCGCGGGTATTGCCCATGAAATCAAAAATCCGCTGAATTTCGTCAACAACTTCGCCGAGTTGTCGCGCGAGCTGCTCGACGAGCTCAAAGAAGCGGTGGACCCCAGCGCCGCCTCACCCGACGTCAAGGGGAATGGTGATCTCAGCGAGTTGGTGACGACTTTGGACGCGAACTTGGCGAAAATCGCCGAACACGGCCGCCGCGCCGACGGCATTGTCACCAGCATGCTATTGCATTCCCGCGGGGGCAGCGGCGAGCGCCGAAAAAGCGATCTCAACGCATTGATCGAAGAAGCCCTGAACCTCGCCTTCCACGGCGCGCGGGCGCGCAGCCAAGGGTTCAACGTCACCTTAGAGCGGGATTTCGACGCCCATCTCGAACCGATCGAAATCGTCCCGCAGGATCTGACCCGGGTTTTTTTAAACCTGTTCGGCAACGCCTTTTATGCGGTCGACAAGCGCCGCCGCGAGGGCGGCGAGGCGGGCTTTATGCCGGTCGTAACGGTTTCGACGCGGGATAAAGGCAACGAGGTCGAGATCCGGATTCACGATAACGGGATCGGTATGCCGCCCGAGGTCCGCGACCACGCCTTTACGCCGTTTTTCACAACCAAACCCACCGGCGAGGGCACCGGTCTCGGCCTGTCGATCAGCTACGACATCATCGTGCAGGAACATGGCGGCACCATCGCCGTCGATAGCCGCGCGGGCGAATTTACCGAATTCACGATCGTGCTGCCGCGCAACCCGGCAGTCGTAACCGCCCCCTCGGCCACCGCGGTGACCGGAGCCCTCGCATGACGAAGAAACCCGCCGCGCGAGGCATTGTCCCGCATCCCGATGTCGAAATCATCGAGGCAACGACGCCCTTTGAGCGTTTTTTGCGGATCGACACGATCCGTTTCCGCCACCGCCTGTTCTCCGGCGAGTGGAGCGCGGCGTACACTTATGATGTCTTGCGACGTGGGGAAGCGGTTGGGATTGTCCTTTACGACCCCGATCGCGAGGCCGTCGTGCTGATCGAGCAGTTCCGGCTGGCCGCACTATTGGCGGGGAGTTCGCCGCGGCAGCTCGAGGTGGTCGCCGGTTTGGTCGACACCGACGAAACACCGGAGATGGTTGCCGTCCGCGAAACGCGCGAGGAAACTGGTCTCGCACTCAATGGCGAACTGATCCCGATCCAGCGCTATCTGCCGTCCTGCGGTGCTTCAGACGAGAGCGTCCACCTGTTTTGCGCCCGCATCGATGCGAGCGCCGCCGGCGGTGTGCACGGCTCGCAAGCGGAAGGCGAAGACATCCGCACCGTGGTCAAGACAATCGCCGAGATCGAAGAGTTGCTCGACGCCGGCGCAATTGAGAATGGCCACACCCTGATTGCGCTCTACTGGCTGCTTCGCCACCGCGCCGAGCTGTGCGCCCGGGGGACTGGGAAATAGTAGCGTGCTTCAGCAAGCGCGCCGCATATCGGCGATGATTTCGGCGACAGCGGCGGCAGGGTCCGGACTTTTGACGATCGGACGGCCGACGACGAGATAGTCGGCGCCAGCGGCAATCGCCTGCGCCGGGGTTCCCGACCGCTTATGATCATCGAGCGCGCTTCCCGCCAAGCGGACGCCGGGGGTCACGACGAGCAACCCCTCGGCCCCCGCCAGATCGCGGATCCGATTGGGATCGTCGCGGGGGGCGGCGATGATCCCGTCGCAGCCGGCATTCCAGGCCGCTCGGGCGCGGTCGACAATCAACTCGGAAAGGCTGCCGCCGTAGCCGAGTTCGCGCAGGCCCGCCGCATCGAGGCTGGTCAGTACCGGCACCACCAGGATTTTGAGCTGGCTGGCCGCCTTGCCCTCGGCCGCGGCCCGGATGATGTCACTATCGCCATGGACGGTGACAAAGGTGACCCCGCGCTCGGCGGCGCGGGCGATCCCTTGCCTGACAGTCTCGCCGATGTCGAACATCTTGGCGTCGAGAAAGATTTTTTTGCCACTCTCGACCAGGTCGTCGAGCAACCGGTCAAAGCCCGGCGCGAAGATCAGCCACAGCCCGAGCTTGAAGAACGACACGACACCGTCGAGCCGCTCGACCATCGCGCGCGCCGCGGCGATATCGGGCAGATCGAGCGCTACGATTAGCCGGTCTTCGATGCGATCGGGAACATCGCGGGTCTGAGCCATCAACCTTCCTGCGCCGTCCTCTGTAGCGTCCCGATAAAGGGTCGTCGCGTGCGGCGCAACAAAGGAACACCGTTGGATGGCTTCTGCGCCCGCCAGTCAAGGGCCGGCGCGAGGTCAGCCCCCCGCCGCCGCGCGGAAGACCTGCTCGAACTTGGAAAATTCGTCAGCCGACGCGTCGGAGACCGCCCAATAACCGAGATCGCCATTGGTCCAGTGGCGCAAGGTGTAGCCGCGCCGGGTAACGCTCTCGGCAAAGTCGCCATGTTGCGCCGGCAACACAAACACGTTGATGATGTGCTTGCCGGCGCTGTACACGAGCGCCGGGACCGGCTTGCCGTCGATCAGGTCGAGCCGGCCCCCGATCAGCGGAAAACCTTGGGAGGCGAGATCGACACCGGGCGGCGACAATTCGGTCCGGCCGGCGAACCACGGCTTGACTGTATGTTTGTCGGACGAGGCGACATCGGTCAGATGATTGGCGAGCAGCGAGCGCAGATGGCTGTCGATGACCTCGTCGGCGGTCGTATCCTGCTGATGCTCGCCTGTAATCAGCCAGGTGCCACCGGAGCCGACCGCGACCGCGATCAGGATCGAGGCGGCAAAAGCGAGCCAGCCGGGACCGCGCGCGAATGCCGGCGCGCCGTCGCCCTCGCGACGCAGAGCAGCACGGATCTGCGAGCGCAATGCCGGGGGTGCGCGATAAACCGGCGCCGACTGCCTTATCTCGTCGCGGAGCTGCGTGATCGCCGCCAATTCGGGTCCGCACTCGGCGCAGCCCTTGATGTGGTCGCGCAGGTCGGCCGTTTCGGACTCGCCCAGCTCGCCGTCCAAATACGCGTCGAGGCGCCCATGAGCCTCATCGCACTCCATCACCCAATATCCTTCCCTTCCCAATCCCGGCGCAACGCCGCCCGCGCGCGGTGCAGCCGCGACATCACAGTACCGATCGGCACTCCCGTTACCGTGGCGATCTGGCGATAGTCGAGTTCCTGCAACTCGCGCAACACGATGACTTCGCGCAATGGCGCCGGCAGCCTTTCGAGCAGCTGGTCGAGACGCCGCAGGTCCGACCGGCTTATCAGCAAGGCTTCGGTGTCGGCCCCGCCGGCTTGCGCCGGCTCGATCGCGTGGAGATCGCCGGCATCGTCGACGGCTTCGAGCGCCACCAATTCCGCGGGGCGGTTGCGTTCGAGCCAAGTGTAACAGGTGCGGCGCACGATCCGCAGCAGCCAGCTTTTGGGGTCGCCCTCGCGATAGCTGTCGAAATAGCGAAACGCCCGCAGATAGGCTTCCTGCACGACATCGGCCGCATCGGCGTCGTTGCGCGTCAGCCAGCGCGCGAGCGAGTAAGCGGCATCGAGATGTGGCAGCGCCACTTGCTCGAACCGGCTGCGCCGCTTGCGCTCCGCGATCCAACCCATCCTGCGGCTTCGTCCTCACCCGGTGCCGACCGGCGCCGATCGGAGTTTATTCCATGCGGCGTGCCGTGTCCGGGGCCTAGCCCGCGAGAACCGTTGCAATTGGCTTCACCGGACTACAAATTCCGATTACGCAAGAAAGGGACTGTGCCGATGGAAATGACCGGCGAATATCGCATTCCGGCGCCGCGCGAACGCGTTTGGCAAGCGCTGAACGACCCCGAGACCTTGAAGCGGGTAATTCCCGGCTGCCGTGAGATTGAAAAGGTCACGGACACCGAATTCACTGCCAAAGTCGTCGCTAAAGTCGGCCCGGTCAGCGCCACCTTTGGCGGCAAGGTCAATCTCACTGACCTCGATCCGCCAAAGGCGTACACAATTTCGGGCGAAGGCACCGGCGGTGTGGCCGGCTTTGCCAAGGGCAGCGCCAAGGTCAGGCTCGATGAGGAGGGCGGTGAAGCCACGCGCTTGCACTACGAGGTGCAGGCGCATGTCGGTGGCAAGCTGGCGCAGATCGGTTCGCGCTTGATCGACGCCACTTCGCGCAAGATGGCCGATGATTTCTTCGGCCGCTTTGTCGAGGTCATGTCACCGCCGGCGGGGGGAAACGGCGAGGCGGCGAGCGAAACCGCGGCAGCGCCAGCGCCCAGCGCCTCGGAACCCCAAGCTGTTCCAGAAACAGCGCCACAGCCGCCCGGTCTTCCCGAGGAATTGCCGCAGCTGCAGGCGTCCTCGGCGACAGAAGCCCCGTCGCGCCGCTTGTCGCCGGCGGTATGGGTTACCGGCCTGACCGCGATCGTCGCCGGCATTCTCTACTATTTCACCCGCAAGGGCGAGAACCGCTAGCATCTGCGAATACCTTGACCCGAAGGCCTGGGCGCACGAAACTCCGCCCCGCTGCGGCCGTACGGGGACGGCCATGATGCGTCAGGCAAGGGAGATTGCGATGCAGAAGACGGTGAGCCTCACCGTGAACGGTAAGCCGGTGTCGGCGACGGTTGAAGGGCGCACCCTCTTGGTGCAGCTGCTGCGCGAGCAACTGGGACTGACCGGCACTCATGTCGGCTGCGACACCAGCCAATGCGGCGCTTGCGTCGTCCATGTCGATGGCGAGGCGGTCAAATCCTGCACCTTGTTGGCGTTGCAGGCCGAGGGCCGCTCAGTATTGACGATCGAAGGGGTCGCGACCGGCGACACATTGCATCCGATGCAGGAGGCGTTTCGCAACAACCACGCATTGCAATGCGGGTTCTGCACGCCGGGCATGGTCATGAGCGCGCTCGACCTCGTCAAAAACAACCCGAACCCGACCGAGCGCGAAATCCGCGAATACCTTGAAGGCAATCTCTGCCGCTGCACCGGCTACCACAACATCGTGTTGGCGATCGCCGAAGGCGCCGCGGTGATGCGCGGCGAGACCCCGCCGGCAAATGTGCGTGGAGCGGCCGCGGAGTAGCGCGATGACCACGGTCGGAACGCCGGTCAGGCGGCGCGAGGATTACCGCTTTCTGACCGGGCAAGGCACCTACACCGACGACATCAACCGCCCGCACCAGCTCTACGCGCACATCCTGCGCAGCCCGTACGCGAACGCGCGGATCACCAATATCGACACCGCTGCGGCGGCGCAGGCCCCCGGCGTAGCCGCGGTCTTTACCGCCAAGGACATGATCGCCGACGGCGTCGGTGGCTTGCCGTGCGGCTGGCAAATCCATTCGAAAGACGGTTCGCCAATGGCCGAGCCGCCGCATCCGCCGCTCGCCACCGACCGCGTCCGTCATGTCGGCGACCCGGTTGCGGTGGTCGTTGCCGAAACCCTCGAACAGGCGCGCGAAGCGGCTGATCAAATTCAGATCGATTACGCCGAGGAGCCCGCGGTCGTCGATCCCGGCGAGGCGTTGAAACCGGGCGCAGCGCAGGTCTTTGCCGATGTGCCGGGAAACCTTTGCTACGATTGGGGCCTTGGCGATCTCGCCGCGGTTGACGCCGCCATCGCCAAAGCGGCGCGGGTCATCAAGCTCGACCTGACCAACAACCGGCTGGTTCCGAATGCGATGGAGCCGCGCGCCGCGATCGGGGAATTCGACCGGGCGACCGGCGAATACACACTGTTCACGACCAGCCAAAACCCGCATGTGATCCGCCTCTTGATGGGCGCCTTTGTCTTGCACATCCCGGAGGCGAAACTGCGCGTCGTCGCCCCCGATGTCGGCGGCGGGTTTGGCTCCAAAATCTACCATTACGCCGAAGAGGCGATTGTGACATGGGCCGCCGGCAAGTTGCGCCGCCCGGTCAAATGGACCGCCGAACGCTCGGAAAGCTTTATGTCCGACGCGCATGGCCGCGACCACTTGACCCATGTCGAGCTGGCGCTCGACGCTGACGCCAAGTTCCTCGCGCTCAAGGTATCGACGATCGCCAATATGGGCGCGTATCTCTCGACCTTCGCGCCGTGCATCCCGACCTATCTTTACGGGACTCTGCTCGCCGGCACCTACACGACCCCGGCGATCTATGTCGAGACCAAGGCGGTCTTTACCCACACGGTTCCGGTCGACGCCTATCGCGGCGCCGGGCGGCCGGAGGCGACGTTCCTCTTGGAGCGCATCGTCGATCTCGCCGCCGACGAGCTCGGCATCGATCCGGCGGAACTGCGGCAGCGCAATTTTATCCCGGCCGATGCCTTTCCGTACCCGACGCCGGTCGCCCTGACATATGACAGCGGTGACTACCAGACGACACTGGAACTGGCGCTCAAGGCCGCCGATTACGCCGGTTTTGAGGCGCGCCGCCGCGAGGCCTTGGCTCAAGGCAAATTGCGCGGCATCGGCATCGCCACCTATATTGAAGCCTGCGGCATCGCGCCATCGGCCGTGGTCGGTTCGCTCGGCGCGCGCGCCGGCCTTTACGAAAGTGCCGCGGTCCGGGTGCATCCGAGCGGCAGCGTGTCGATCTTGACCGGCTCGCACGCCCACGGCCAGGGACACGAGACGACCTTCTCGCAGCTCGTTGCCGACCGGCTCGGCATCCCGATCGAAAGCATCGAGATCGTGCATGGCGACACCGACAAGATCCCGTACGGCATGGGGACCTACGGCTCGCGGTCGCTCGCGGTCGGCGGCTCGGCAATCGTCCAGGCGATGGACAAGGTCATCGCCAAAGGCCGCAAAATTGCCGCCCATCTGCTCGAAGCCGCCGAGGCCGATGTCGAGTTTGCCGACGGCAACTTCACTGTCGCCGGCACCGACCGGTCGAAGAGTTTTGGCGAAGTCGCGCTGACCGCCTATGTGCCGCACAACTATCCCGAGGATCTGGAGCCGGGTCTGGACGAGACCGCCTTCTACGACCCGAAAAACTTCACCTATCCATCAGGCGCGCACATCGCCGAGGTCGAGATCGACCCCGAAACCGGGCATCTGACGATCGTCAACTTCACCGCGTCAGACGATTTCGGCCGGATCATCAATCCGATGATCGTTGCCGGCCAAGTGCATGGTGGGCTTGCCCAGGGGATCGGCCAGGCCCTGCTCGAAGGCTGCGTCTACGACAAGGAGACGGGACAGCTGTTGACCGGCTCGTACAACGATTACGCGATGCCGCGCGCCGCCGATTTTCCTTGGTTTTCGCTGTCGACGAATGTCACGCCCTGCACGCACAACCCGCTCGGCGTCAAAGGTTGCGGCGAAGCCGGGGCGATCGGCGCGCCGGCAGCGCTGACCAACGCGATTGTCGATGCGCTGAAGCCGCTCGGTGTACGGCATCTCGATATGCCCGCAACCCCCGAGCGGCTGTGGCGCACGATCCAGCAGCACCGCCACCCACTCGCCGCGGATTAAGTCGGATATCGCATTCCAAGTGAAGTCGCCGTCGTCCACTCATAATCGTCACCCCCGCGAAAGCGGGGGCCCACGGGCAAGCGCCGGACCGGCAGCCCTGGATTCCCGCTTTCGCGGGAACGACGAATAACGCGAGAGAGCCCCTATGTACGAATTCAACTACCACAAGCCGACGAACCTCGACGAGATCGCCAACCTGCTCGGCGCGAACGAGGAGGCAAAGCTCGTCGCTGGCGGCATGACCCTGATTCCGACCTTGAAACTGCGGCTTGCCAAGCCTTCCGATCTGGTCGATCTCGCCGCGATCCCGTCGTTGCGCGGCATTACCGATGCTGGCGATGCGATCGTGATCGGGGCGATGACCCGGCATGGCGAGGTCCACAACTCGCCAGTGGTCAAGCAGGGCGTCCCGGCCTTGGCGGCGATGGCTGGGCTGATCGGCGACCCGGCGGTGCGCAACCGCGGCACGATCGGCGGTTCGATTTCTAACAACGATCCGGCGGCGGACTATCCGGCGGCGCTGGTTGCCCTCAACGCCACGGTCCACACGACCAAGCGCGAAATCCCGGCCGAGAGCTTCTTTACCGGCCTGTTCGAGACCGCACTCGAGCCGACCGAAATCGTGACCTCGGTGCGGTTTCCGAAAACCCAGAGCGGCAACTACCAGAAATTCCGCAACCCGGCCTCGCGCTATGCGATCGTCGGCGTGTTTGTCACCCGCACCCCATCGGGTGTGCGGGTTGCGGTGACCGGCGCCGGGCCCGGCGTGTTCCGCGTCCCCGAAATGGAAGCCGCACTCGCAAAATCTTTCACGCCCGACGCGATCAAGGACATCGCGATCCCGGACACCAATCTTAACTCCGACATCCACGCCTCGGCCGAATACCGCGCTCACCTCGTCGGCGTCATGGCCCGCCGCGCCGTCGCCGACTGCCCCTAGGCAACGGGCCGCTATCATGACTGACGGCTGGCTTCATCATCCCGGCGCGTACTACTCTGGCCGGGCCTCGAGGATGTGCTTGTGCAGTTCGGCGGTCAGGGTCTCGATGCGCTCGGCCATTTCCTTGGCGGCCTCGGTCAATTGCGTGTTTTGCTCCAGCATGCGCACCAAGAGTGCGGTCTGCTCGGCCGCGATGCGTTGGCGCTCTTCGCTGGCTTGGTGCAGATTCTCGCGATGCTGGGCGTCGGCCATCGCCGTGGCCTTGTCGCGGTCGGCCTGGCGGGTCTGCGCCAGCAGGATCAGCGGTGCTGCATAGGCCGCCTGCAGGCTGAACGCCAGGTTCAACAGGATGAACGGGTATTGATCGAATACCCACCATCCCACGATGTTGACGAGGATCCATATCCCGACGATTACCGTCTGGGCGACCAGGAACACGGGAGTCCCGAAGAAGCGCGCGAACGCCTCTGCCTTTAGCGCGAACCAGTCGTCGCCGAACACCGACCACAGATGCGCGTGCGGCAGGTGAAACCGATGAAATGCGTGGAGTGGCGCTCTCGGTTGCCCGACGCCGCTGTGTCCTGTCGTCTCGCTGCCGCTCACTGCCCCACCCTCCCCGCTATGTGTTCGAGCGACCCACAGCCGTGCCGTGCAGAATGCCCGGCCAATCCGATTGCGCCAGAGAGATGCGCAGGGCCGCCCAACGTCCACGGGTCGCCACAATGTTGTGGTAATGGCCGCTGGTTATGGGAACCGAAACAGCATCGCACAGCCTGTCCACGGCGGCATCGTCCGGCCTTAAAAAGTCTCGGCCGGCTTTCCCGTGAAATTCCGGTTCGGCCGGGTTTTTTCCCGATTAGGGTGCGGGAAATTCCCGGTTGGTGGACCACGGGAATTAGGTAGTAAGCGCCTGCAATACAAGCATATTTTTGCTCAGAAAAAACTCGAATCGGCAAAATTCGCGTTACTTTCCCGGTTCCACGGGAATTTGTCTCGACGGCGCGGGCTGCGGCGCCCCCTTCGGTTGACACCGCGGGGCGCGGTCGATCATGGTGCGCTGCCATCCGATACTGTCGGCTCAAAACTGCGGGAGACTATATGACCGACGCCGATCTTGCCGCCACCGTCGATGCCGCCTGGGAGGGCCGCGACGGCATCTCGCCCGCAACCAAAGGAGCCTGGCGCGATGCGGTCGAAGCCGCACTCGAAGGGCTCGACAACGGCAGCCTACGCGTCGCCGAAAAGACCGAGCGGGGCTGGCAAGTCCATCAGTGGCTGAAGAAAGCGGTGCTGTTGTCGTTTCGCCTCAACGACATGGTCGAAATCCCGGGCGGCCCGGTCGACCCCGAGCGCGGGGCGGCGAAATGGTGGGACAAGGTGCCCTCCAAATTCGCCGGCTGGTCGTCGAACCGGTTTCGCGATGCCGGGTTTCGCGCGGTGCCGGGATCGGTTGTCCGCCATTCGGCCTATATCGCGCCCAATGTCGTCCTGATGCCGAGCTTTGTGAATGTCGGGGCCTATGTCGACAAGGGCACGATGGTCGATACCTGGGCGACCGTCGGATCGTGCGCGCAAATCGGCGAGAACTGCCACCTCTCTGGCGGGGTGGGCATCGGCGGGGTGCTCGAACCGTTGCAGGCCGAACCGGTCATCATCGAGGACAATTGCTTTATCGGGGCGCGCAGCGAAGTCGTTGAAGGCGTCATCGTCGAAACGGGCTCAGTGCTGGCGATGGGCTCGTTTATCAGCGCCACGACCAAGATCGTCGACCGCAATACGGGGCAGATCCACATTGGCCGGGTGCCGGCCTATTCCGTGGTGGTGCCGGGTTCGTTGCCGGGCAAGCCGTTGCCCGATGGCAGCCCCGGCCCGAGCCTCTACTGCGCCGTCATCGTCAAGACCGTCGACGAGCAGACCCGCGCCAAGACCGCAATCAACGATCTCTTGCGCGAATGAGGAACACCGCCCTTGATCCGGCTGCGCTTGCCGCCGAGCTGATCCGCCGGCCGAGTGTCACGCCGCGTGACGAGGGCGCGCTCGACATCGTCGCCGGGCATCTCGAAGATCTCGGCTTTACTTGCCGCCGGCTGGTTTTTGGCGGGGATGACGGCAGCGACGCGATCGCCAATCTCTACGCCCGCTATGGCGCCGGCCGGCCCAATCTGTGCTTTGCCGGGCATACCGACGTCGTGCCGCCCGGAACAACCGAGGCGTGGTCGGTCGACCCGTTTGGCGCCGACCGGCGCGACGGCGCGTTATGGGGCCGCGGCGCGGTCGATATGAAGGGAGCGATCGCGGCCTTTATCGCCGCGGCGCAGCGCTGGCTCGGCGAGCACGGGCCCGATTTTGGCGGATCGATCAGCCTGCTAATAACAGGCGACGAAGAAGGCGCCGGCATCAACGGCACCAAGCGAGTTCTGGAGTGGCTGATGGCGCGCGGCGAGAAGCTCGACGCCTGCATCGTCGGTGAGCCGACTTCCGCCATCGTGCTCGGGGACATGATCAAGATCGGCCGGCGCGGCAGCCTGACCGGCCGGCTTGCCGTGCACGGCATTCAAGGTCACACCGCCTATCCGCATCTCGCCGACAACGCCGCCCATCAGATCGTGGGGCTGTTGCACGCGCTGACCACCGCGGAACTCGACCACGGTTCGGCGCATTTTCAGCCATCGACCCTGCAGGTCTCGACGATCGACATCGGCAATCCCACGACCAATGTGATCCCGGCCGAGGCGCGCGCCATCTTCAACGTTCGTTTTAACGATTGCTGGAGTGGGGAGCGCCTCGAGGATTGGCTACGCGAACGGCTAGATCAGGCGGCCGATGGCGGAAGCTACTCGCTCGATGTGACGGTCAGCGGCGAGTCGTTTCTGGCAGCGTCGGGCGGGGTCAGCGATCCGCTGGCCGAGGCGATCCGCCGCGTCACCGGTCGCACCCCCGAGCTCAGCACCACCGGCGGCACCTCCGATGCCCGCTTTATTCACGCCTATTGCCCAGTCGCCGAGTTCGGCCTTCTCAGCCAGACCATGCATAAGATCGACGAGCGGGTCGATCTCGCTGATCTCACAGCATTGACCGAAATCTATCGCACCTTCCTCGATCTGTTTTTTGCGAAGTCCTGACCCAGCCAGCGAGCAGTTTATGCCGGTAACGACATGGGCCGAGGTGCGCTGGGCGATGGCCGGCTGCCTGCGGCTCGCCCGCGGCGATCGCCGCGGTCTCGAATGCTTTGACCGGTCGCTCCACGGGTTCTGGCGGTCGTTCATGTCCGCCTTCCTCAGCTACCCGTTTTTTCTGATTTTGCTGACGATGCGAGTCAGCCTCGCCGATTGGAAGACTGCGGGCGGGTTGCCGATCATCCTGATCGAGACGATCGGCTACGTCATATCTTGGGTGGCGTTCCCGCTGATTATGCTGTCGGTATTGCGCTGGATCGGGCGCGAGCATCGATTTTTTGACTTTATGGTGCCCTACAATTGGTGTCAGCTGCCACAGAGCATCTTGTTCGTCGTGATCGGCCTCCAATCCCAAAGTGAAGCCTTGGGCGGCTCGGTCTCGCAGATGCTCGAATTCGCCGCTGCAATCGCCGTACTCCTTTATGAATGGTACATCGCGCGGGTGGCGCTGGAAACAAGCGGCGCCGCCGCGACATTGATCGTGCTGGTCGATCTGGTGCTCGGCGTCGTGGTTACCCGCGCGGCCGGCGGACTCTATTGAGCCGATGGCGCGTTCGGAGCACGGACGGCAAAGGGGTCAAGTGCTCCCGGTCCCGGCGGGGTCAGCGCATCGCCTGAGACTGAGCGTGACGGCGCCGCCGGGGCAGCGGGCCTCGCCGGGGATGGGGTCCCAGGCTCGGCGGCGGGTTTTGCTGATCCGGTCAGGTGGGCCAGGAGTTGGTCGAACTCCGCTGTCTGGTTCGCAGGCTGCGCCGCCGCGGTTTCGGTCGAGCTCTCGCCAGTGCGCGGCGCCCGCTGCGAATGCCCCGCGGCTAAAGCGCGGTCAGGACCCGCCCGCGGTGCCGAGGTCTCCGCAGCGCGGGTTGCCCGCTGCGAATGCCGGACCGTCGAGGCGTGTTCCGGGACCGTGGCCGAATCCACCGGCCGAGTCTCGTGAGCAGACCGAAAATGGGCGTGCCGGGCCGCGGCCTGCGGGTGGGCGGGGCGGCCCGCTTCGGCCGGCGGCCGCGCGGCAACCGCTTCAGGCTCGGCTTCTTTTCGTGCCGGGGCTGAAGGCCGAGCGATCTCCGGGACGGCGGTGGATTTAACCAGCGGGACGGGCTTCTTTTCGGGAGGTGAAGCGGCCGCAAGCGGCGCCGGCTTGGCTGCCGAGGCTGACGGAGCCGACTTGGACAGATCCAGAGGCGCTTTCGACGCCGACGCCTTTGGTTTGGGTGGTTCGCCAGGGCGGCCCGCGATGGCTGCTGCCGCAACCGGCCGCGGCGTCGCGGCTTGCGCGGGGATAGGTGCGGCGCTGTGATCCGTCCCTGAGGGGTTGGTGTCGTCCAGCGGCCCCGCCGCGACGATCGGCTTTTTCTCCGACGGCGCTGAGGACAGCAGAGCGGTGCCGGCAGCAGCGCCGATAGCAGTGATCGCGAGCGCAGCGGCGACAGCGAGTACCCAATAACGGCGCGATCCCGTTTCCCGCTTGCCCGAACTGACCGTTTGACGATCGGCCGCAGAGACGACTGGTGCTACCCCCAATCTCGGCCCGTCACTGCGGAGGTTGGTCGGAGCTCCGGACTTCACCTCTGCCGGCCGGCGTGACATCGTCGGTGCGCTGGAAGCGACCAGCCGAGGTTCCGCGCGCTCGCGCATGGCCTCTGGCGGCCGCGAGACAAACCGGAAGTTTCTCAGCCCGCCACTCCCCATTTCTTGCCCCTCAAACTTTTCCGTCCTTGATAATGCGGCTGGCGCCTCTGCTAGACCCGAATAAAGGCAGGATAGTGGACGTCAACGAGATAAAGGCCCGCCGCGGGCGCAGTCGGCCCGCCGGCGCGGCGATCGCGGGCGGCAAGAGCCGCTGACACGTCCTCGGGTTGCCAACGGCCGATGCCGACCAGTTCGAGGGTGCCGGCCATGTTGCGCACCTGCCGATGCAGAAACGAGCGGGCGCGCGCCTCGATGCGAATCTCGTCCCCGATGCGCCTGACTTCGAGCGCGTCGAGCGTGCGCAATGGCGATCTCGCCTGGCACAGCCGATCGCGAAAAGTCGTGAAATCGTGATGCCCGACCAGGCGCTGAGCCGCTATTTGCATCGCCTCGGCATCAAGCGGCGGGGCGACGCGCCACACCCGGCCGCGCTCCAGCGCCGCCGGCGCCCGTCGGTTCAAAATGCGGTAAAGATAGCTGCGTTGGAGGGCGGACAATCGCGCATCGAAGTCCGGCGGCACCGGTTCGACGGCGAGTACGCTGATCGTGGTGTGTCGCAGGTAATGGTTTAGCGCCCCGCGCACGACATCCGCCACCGCCTCTCGCGGTGAGGTCGAGATGCGCCACCTGCGCCAGGGCATGGACCCCGGCGTCGGTGCGACCGGCCCCATGGACGATCACCATCTCGCCGCAGAAATTCGCGACCGCGGTTTCGAGCGCCTCCTGCACCGACAATCCTTGCGGCTGACGCTGCCAGCCGACGAGCCCGGCGCCGTCATATTCGATCGTCAGCTTGTAGCGGGGCACGGCAGCAAAGTTCCGGCTGCGATCGGAAAGCCGCGCAGAAATGCATCGGCGTCGACCGGCCCGCGCCCCGGCCGCTGCAGCCGCAACGGGCGCAGCGCCCCGCTGCCGCAGGCTATCGACAGTCGGCCGTCGATAACCGTCCCCGGCGGCAGTCCGGTGGTCCCCGGCAGCACCGCCGCGGCGAGCACCCGGATCTGCTCGCCATGATATTCGAAGAAGGCGGCGGGCCACGGGTCGAGCGCGCGAACCCGTCGTTCCAACTCGACTGCCGGCCGCCGCCAGTCGAGCCGGCCTTCGTCGCGGCTGATCTTGGGCGCATAGGTCACGCCCTCTACTAGGCTGCTGCCGCGGCGTCAGCCGGCCCTCCCGCGCCTTGTCCAGAGTCGCTTCACGATCATTTCGCCGCCAAGCCGCGCCAGATGCTTCGGTCAAGCTCGCGGCGGTCGTCTCGGGACCGATCGGCAACGATTGCTGCATAAGGATTGGGCCGGTGTCGAGCCCTTCCTCCATCTGCATGATCGTGATCCCGGTCCCGGATCGCCGGCGAGCAGGGCGCGCTGGATCGGGGCGGCGCCGCGCCAGCGCGGCAATAGCGAGGCATGGACGTTGAGGCAGCCGAGCCGCGGGGCCGCCAATATCTGGCGCGGCAGGATCAGGCCATAGGCCGCGACAACCGCTGCATCGCGCCTGTAATGCCGCAAATTCTGCTTGCACTCCTTCGTCGCGCAGCCGCACCGGCACGCGCACCGGCAGCTCATGCTGTTCCGCGAGCAGCTGGACCGCCGAAGGTTGCAGCCGGTGACCGCGGCCGGCCGGTCGTGGCGGCTGGGTGTAAACGGCGAGCGGGTGATGTCCCGCTGCAATCAGCGCGTCGAGAATGGTCGCCGCAAAGGGTGGCGTGCCCATAAAGATAAGGTTCAACGGACGCTTGATCGCGGCCGCGAACGGTGCCGCGTCCAACGCGCTAGGCGGCAACAGGGGTACGGCTGCGCTTTGCCTTCGCGAGTTTCCGCAGAATCATCCCGCGCTTGACCATCGAGATATGGTCGACAAAAAGCACGCCGTCCAAATGGTCCATCTCGTGCTGGATGCAGGTCGCCAGCAGCCCGGACGCGTCGATTTCACGGATCTCGTTTTGGTAATCGAGGTAGCGCAGACGGATCTGGGCGGGGCGGGACACGTCGGCATAATGCTCCGGCAACGACAGACAGCCCTCGCTGAATGTCGCCAGCTCTTCCGAATGCCATAGGATCTCGGGGTTGGCGAGCATCATCGGCTGCGGCGGTTCGCCTTGTCGTGCGACATCAAGCACGATCACCCGTTTCGCGACACCGACCTGGGGTGCCGCCAATCCGATGCCGATCGCTTTGCGCATCGTTTCGAGCATGTCGTCCATTAGACGACGGATTTCGTCATCGACGGCGGCAACCGGGCGCGCCTTGATTTTGAGGCGCGGATCGGGGGCGGTAATGATCGAAAGCTCAGCCATGGGTGCAAAAATTTAGATAAGGAATCGGCGGCGGACCGTCAATCAGTGGCCCAACCGGATGGTGGATCAGCCGCCTCGAATTACCGGGATTTGGTGGTGATTAGAGGCGTCCGATCGCTCAACTGCCGAGTTGTCCTCGCAGCTCGGCAGTCGCTTCAAGATGCCGCTCGTGGTCGCCGGTAAAGCGCACGATCAGATCGCTAGCGCCGGCATCGACAAAGCCCTTTAGCCAAGCAGCAGCCTCCGCGGGCGGCCCGCCAAAGCACGCCTGGCGCTTGCGCATCACGGCCGCTGGTTGGCCGTAGTAGTTTTCGAGAAACCGGTCGATTTGCTGCTCGGCACGCGCCCGATCCTCGCCGAGCGCCAAGGTCATGTAATTTGCCGCCGCAAATTGGCGAGGATCACGTCCGACCTCGCGAACGATCTGGTGTACTTCGCGCCACTGCGCTGTCCATCGGGCAAGATCGGGTTCATTGGCGAACCAGCCGTCGAAATGCTTCGCGGCGCGTTCGAATGCCGGGCGCACCGAGCCGGCAAGCCAGATCGGTGGGCCGCCGGGACGGTGCGGCGTCGGGCCGAGCACCCCTGCTTTGACCGACCAGCGGCCCTCCCAATCGACCGGCTTTCCGGCCCACAAGGCGCGCGCCAGCCGCAATCCTTCCATCATCCGGCCGACACGGCCCTCGAACGGCACACCGGCGGCGGTAAATTCAGCCCGGATATTCTCGACATCAGTGGCAATGCCGGCGCCGAGCACGAGACGGCCCTCGCTGATCCGGTCGAGGGTCGCGAGCTGATGCGCCAGCACGACCGGGTTGCGCAAGGCCGGCAGGAACACGGCGGTGCCGACCATCACCTTCCGGGTCCGCGCCGCGACCGCCGCGAGCAAGGTCAAGGGATCATGGCGCGGCCGCGCCAGCAGTGAGTCGCCGACCCACACCGCGTCGTAGCCCAGCGCCTCGGCGCGCTCGGCGAGCGCTAGCAAGGGCGCCGTCTCCGGCCTCCCCTGCATCACCGCTTCCCGGGTCGGCAACAAATATCCTATGCGCGGCGCCATTTCCGCCTCCTGCTAGCCTTCGATCAAGGGTGACGCAACAACACCCCCAAAATAGCGATCGTAGCCGCGGCGTTGATACCGATAGCCCAGATCATCACCGTAAGCTTGCCTTCAACCCCGGCTAGGCGGTTGTCGATCGAAGCGAGCCTATTCTCCATAATCTGCCAGCTCCTCGGCAGCTTCCCGCGCTTTGTCCTCGGGCGCACCCGCGCTTACAAGCGCCTCGTAAGTTTTGGAAAGCATAATCGCCATATGACGGTGCACCGTCGAGGATGCGTGCCCGATTTGCGCCCTATTCGGCGGCGCCGCGGCGGTGCGAAAAGCTCTGCTCCTGGCTCGTGACGAATTCGAGCAAAGCGGCGCGGCCGTCTTCGTTCTGGCGGCGGGCGCGCAGAATCGCGTCGCCGATCTGACCGGGATCCTCTACGCGCTCGCTCCAGCCGCCGAGATCGCGCGCTATGTTGGCGTAATTGCCGCCGAGATCGCGGGCGCGATAGCGATCGTGCGACAATTGCATCGCGTGCGTCTCGATCGCCATCGTCGAATTGTTCAAGACGATCGTCGTGATCGGAATGCCGCAGCGCGCCGCGGTTTCGAAATCGAGGCCGGTCATGCCAAACGCGGCGTCCCCCATAAAATTGACGCAGAACTTGTCGGGGGCGGCGATCTTGGCGCCGATCACCAGCCCGAGGCCGGTACCGAGCTGATGCGACTTGCCCCAGCCGAGATAGCCGCGCGGCCGGGTCGCCCGGTAAAACGGATTAAGCTGCTCGCGCGGGCTGCCCAAATCGTGGGTGACGATGGCTGCGGCAGGATCGACGACGCGCATGAACTCCGAAATGACCCGGTAAGGAGTGATCGGGTTCTCATTCGAATGGAGCTTTGCTCGCCAGCGCGCCAGCCATTCCTCGCGCTTGGCCGCGATCTCCTGAGCGACGCTGTTAGTGCGTTCCTTGCCGCCCAGCCGATCGCGTACCGCTTCAATCAATTGGCCGACCACGAGCTTGGCGTCGCCGAGGATACCGAGATCGGCGGCGAAGGCCTTGTGCAGGTCGCGCGGGTCGTTGGTCACATGGATATACTTTTTGCCAGGCGGCAATCCCGGAGTGGCGATGCCGTGACGGGTAAAGCTGCAGCCAATGCCAAGAACCAGGTCGGATTTGTGCAGGAAGTGCCGCCCGTGCCCGGTAAAGGTGCCGCCACCCGAGCCGAGCGACAACGCGTGGTCTTCGGGAAAAGCGCTCTTACCGTCGAACGTTGTCATGACGGGAGCCTGCAACAATTCGACCAGCCGCCGCAGCTCCTCGGTCGCTTCGGCGTAGAAGATCCCCTGTCCCACCAAGATCATCGGACAGGAGGCGTCGAGCAGCATCTTTGCCGCCTCGTCGATGTCTTGCGGATCGCCGGCCGAGCGGCTAGCCCGCACCGGGCGATACTGCGCCGGATCGACGTCGACTTCGATCCCGGTAACGTCAGCCGGGACCTCGACCATGACCGGGCCGGGCCGCCCGTTTTTGATCTGGGAAAAAGCACGCCGCATGATGTTGGCGATCTCATGCGGCAATTGCACCTCCTCGACCGATTTGGTGATCGAGGCATAGGCGCGCGACGATTTGAACATTGGAAACAATTGCGCCGTCTCGCGTGGATGCCCGAGCGGCAGGAACACGACCGGGGTCGAGTCGGAAAAGGCGGTGGCGACACCGGCAAAGGCATTTTCTGCCCCCGGCCCGTATTGCATCGCAAAAACGCCGGGAGGACGACCATTCGAGACGCGCGCGAAACCATCGGCCATGTGCACGCCGACCCGCTCTTGGCGACAGATTACCGGCCTGATCCCGACCGCCGCCGCCGCCTCGATGATCGGCGTCGTTGGAAAGCAGAACAGGGTCGAGATGCCTTCGCTTTTGAGGATCTCGGCTATCACTTGCATGACCTGCATCGGTCGTTCCTCTCGCTTGCTAGAGCTGAATTGATGTTGGCGTTTCACTGAACTGGCCGAGCACCCGCGAGCACACCCTATCAGCGGATCACTCCGCCCGCATCCGCGCCACCGGTGTCGCTCTCGGGCCGATGACATATCTTGACGCAAGGTCTGACATCACCCGGATTCTCGAGTAGACAAGCACTGCACCCGGGGCCGGGCCGCTGAGCTGTGGCCGTTGTCGTCGTCTGAGGCGCCTGGCCAGCGCACGCAGCGAGAACCGAGACGGACGCCGTCAGCCAGAATAGGGAACGGAGCATCGGGCGAGCATGGCGAGCGCGGAAGCGCCTTGTCAAGGCAACCCGGGGCGAGCCGGCGAAGCGACCCGAAGGGCATGCGAGCGCAAGGCTCGAATTCGGAGTGGGTTGGCGAGCATCTCGGTCGAGATGCAGCCGCCGAGATTCTGTGATGTTGGATGGACGACGATGGGTGGGCGTCTTGGCGGAACCGCACCCGAATTAAGCGAGAACGACCCCTGCGAGGATTGCCGCATAGTGGCAGGCCGCTCCGGCAAGCACAAAAGAGTGCCAGATAGCGAAGCGATAAGGCACCCGCCGCCACCACAACAGGAACGGGATGCCGAGCGAGTAAAGAATTCCGCCAATGGCAATCAGCGTGACGGTGCTGCCCGAGTTCGCCGAGCCGACAGCAAACAAACTCAGCCAGCCGAGTAGCAAGTAGATCATCGCCGAACGGCGAATGCTGCCGATCGGGAACCGCAGTTTGACGATGATCCCCAACACCGCGAACGTCCAAAGCGCCGCGGCCACGATCACGCCGCGGCCGCCGCCAGGTGCCAGCGCAAACGGAGTCGACGACCCGGCGATCATCGCGAAAATCGCGGCATGATCGAGCCGCCGAAAGAATTGGCGCCGCACCGGTTCGATTGCGGATCGGTAGAGCAACGAGCATCCGAGCATGGCGACCAGCGCGATCGCGTAAACGCCGACCCCGGCTAAAAGGCGGGGCGCGCCGCGGGCGAGAGCCGTGGCGATCAGTACACCCGAGGCAGCGATAGCGCAGACCAGACCCGAGGAAAGAATCGTGATATCGGCGATCCGCTCGGCATCGTAAGTCACGCGTTTGGTTATCACCCAGCCGCTCACGGCTTTGCTCCTGAGCAACCGCAGCCCATCGGTCGACGATATCTCGGGCTTAAGCCCGCATTCCGTTGCGGAAACCGTCGATAGGCCTGACGGGCCATGCGGATGTCGGAGCGTCTCAGCAAATAATCTGGGCGAAGGGCACTAGGGCCGCCGGACGAAGCGATTTGTCTATTTATTGCTGTTTATTGCTGTCGGGTTCCAGTGACCAATAATAGCCAAGCGTTGGTGCGTGCGCCATCGAACTTACCCCAACCGTCGGTCCGGTGTAGGTGGTAATTGACGGCGCTTCGACAATGCTCGTCTTCGGCTTTTGGGCTGCGGGTTCTTCGCTGACGATCTGCCGGGAAATGTCGGGCACTGCGCTGAAATTGAGCGTGGCCGGAGCATCGAAGCAGTTGTGATTTTTCTTGATCCGGCATGACGCCGCATCAGCCGACACCACAGCAAACACGGTATATATCGTCAGGACAAGGGCGAGGGACCTTGGCAACCTCATTTCAGTCGACCACAACAGGCGTTTCCGAGACGATATTGCTCAATCTTCGATAGCCAGTCCATGGTTGTTTTCTTTGGTTCGTCGCGACTGACCCTTTCGGGCATGTCGAATTACCCGAAACTCGGTTGGGTTTTGTGGACGAGCGAATGGGTCGATGTGTGCGGCGGGAGGGGTCATTGGTGCCTCGATTGCCTGGCGGGGCGGTTTGCGGCTTGACGCAAGAGCGCGAGGCCGGCAGTTTCTGCATGGCAGAAATCGAGTTTTTGGAAACCGGAGGGCCAGAAAGCGTGCACGGTCGGGGCTGCATGTTCGGCGAGGCCGCCTGCCTCTCTGTCCCCCGCCGATGAGCACGCCCGAGCGCCGCCCCAGCCTGCTCGAAGTCAGCGACGTCGTCGTACGATTTGGCGGTATCCTCGCCCTCGACAGCGTCTCGTTCGATCTCGATCAGGGACAGATCCTCGGCCTGATCGGACCCAACGGCGCCGGCAAGACGACCCTATTCAACTGCCTCAGCCGGCTCTATACGCCAGTCAGCGGCGACATCCGCTTCGAGGGCCGCTCGCTGCTTTGGCGACCGGCGCACCGCATCGCGGAGATCGGCATCTCGCGCACCTTTCAGAACCTGGCACTGTTCGGTCCGCAATCGGTGCTCGACAATGTCCGCCTCGGCGCCCATGCGCATAGCCGCAGCGACTTCGTCAGCGACACGTTTCGCCTGCCCTGGGCGCGCCGGCAGGAGGCGGCGGTGAGTGAGACGGCCTGGTCCTTGCTCGAGATGCTTGGTCTCGAAGACGTGGCTTTGCGGCCGGCCGTCGGTCTGCCGCTCGGCACGCGCAAGCGGGTCGAGTTGGCGCGGGCGTTGGCAAGCCGGCCCAAGCTCGTGTTGCTTGACGAACCGGCGGGCGGGCTCAACCACGAGGAGGTCGGCGAACTGGGTGGGCTTATTCGTCGGGTCCGCGATGAGCGTCAGGTCACGGTGCTGCTCGTCGAGCATCACATGAACCTCGTGATGTCGGTTTCCGACAAGGTCGTCGCCCTCGATTTCGGCCGCAAGATTGCCGAAGGTACGCCCGCCGAAGTGCAGCGGAACGAAGCGGTGATCGCGGCTTATCTCGGCACCGGTGTCAAATCCGCCAACACCGTCGCTGCCGGGGCTGCCGCCGAATGATGCTGGAAGTCGGCGGTCTCGATGCGTTCTATGGGGAGCAGCAGGCGCTGTTCGAGGTCGGGTTCACCCTAGACACGGGAGGGGTGCGCACATTGCTCGGGGCCAACGGCGCCGGCAAGACAACGGTGTTGCGCGCGCTCTGCGGAATGATACGGACCGGTGGTGACATCCGCTTCGACGGGAAATCGATCGGCGGTTGGGCAACCGAGGATATCGCCCGGCTTGGGGTCGCGCACGTGCCGGAGGGACGCGGCACCTTTGTGCGCCTGACGGTCGAGGAAAACCTGCAGCTCGGGGCGATCACCCGCCGCGACCACCCCGCCATCGCGGCGGATATCGAGCAAATCTATGACCACTTCCCGCGGCTGAAGGAGCGGCGTATCCAACAAGCCGGCCTGCTCTCCGGCGGCGAGCAGCAGATGCTCGCTGTTGGACGGGCGCTGATGCTGCGGCCGCGGCTTCTATTGCTTGACGAACCGTCGTTCGGGCTGGCGCCGCTGATCGTCGAGGAATTGTTTGCGATCTTGCGCCGCGTCAACTGCGATACTGGGGTCGGGATGCTGATCGTCGAGCAGAACGCCGCGTTGGCACTCGAACTGGCGGAACACGCCTACCTGCTCGAAACCGGACGCATCGTAATGGATGGGCCCGCCGAAGCGATCGCTGCCGACGAGGCCGTGCGCCGCGCCTATCTGGGTTACTGAAGCCATGGGCCCGGCCGGCAGTCGATTCCAGAACGAAGTCCAGGGTAGAGCGGGCGGGACGCCCGCGGTCCGGATGCGCACAATCAATGAATCGTGGAGCGCGGGCGTCCCGCCCGCATTCGACCGAACGGCACCCGGCGGCGTCGCGATCGGGCGGTCGCGCGGATATCTTCCGCATCTCGATATGGCGAACTTCGTTCAGCATATCGTCTTTCGATTGGCTGATAGCCTCCCGGGAGAGATAAGCAAAGACATCGCCAGCTTGCAGCGAGATGATCGGGTTGCTGCCTTTGACGCTGCACTCGATGCAGGGCACGGCAAACGCGATCTGGCGAGCCCAGAGATCGCCACTTTGGTTCAGACGGCGCTGCTGGCCTTTGTGACAGCAGCCGATATGCCCTAATCGCGTGGTGCGTCATGCCCAATCACGTTCACGTGCTAATCACGGTCAAGCCCGGATACACGCTCGATCGGATCGTACACTCTTGGAAGTCATACACTGCAAAAGCAGCCAACCGAGTTCTGGGTGGGGTCGGGAGATTTTGGGCTCCCGAATATTTCGACCGGTTCATGCGCGATGAACAGCATATGGCCCGGACCGCGGCTTACATCGAGGGTAATCCGGTAAAGGCCGGCCTGTGCGAGAGCGTCGGCGATTGGCAGTTTTCCTCAGCGTGGCGGAGATGGAGCGGGCGGGACGCCCGCGGTCCCGAAGTACACCTTTAGCTGGAAGGCTGCCGATGCAATTGCTGCTGCAACAGGTAATGGCCGGCCTTGCCAACGGCGCGATCTACGCGTTGGTGGCGCTCGCCGTCGTGATGATTTACCAGGCGATCGACCATCTCAATTTTGCGCAAGGCGAGATGGCGACGTTCTCGGCCTTTGTTGCCTGGCAGCTGATCCATTGGGGCACACCGTACTGGCTGGCTTTTGTGGCCGTAGTGATCCTGTCGTTCATCGGGGGTGTCGCCATCGAGCGGATCCTGTTCAAACCACTGCACAACGCGCCGATCCTCGCCAATCTAGTCGCCTTTATCGCCTTGTTCAGCATCTTGAACAGCAGCGACGGATTTATCTGGGATTACACGATCAAGACCTTCCCGACCCCGTTTGGCACTAAACCGCTGTTTGGCAGCGACCTGATCGACGCCCATGAAGCCGGGATGATCGGCGTGACTGCTGCCATGCTGGGCCTGATTTACCTGTTCTTCCGCGGAACCCGGCTCGGGTTGGCGATGCGCGCCGCCGCCGCCAACCCGGAATCGGCCCGCCTCGTCGGCATCCGCGTCGGCTGGATGACCGCGCTCGGCTGGGGTATTGCGGCGGCAATCGGCGCCGTCGCCGGCATGCTGATCGCACCGATCGTGTTTCTCGATCCGAATATGATGTTCGGCGTCCTGCTTTACGGGTTTGCCGGCGCCGTGCTCGGCGGGCTCACCAGCCCGGCCGGCGCTGTGTTCGGCGGTTTTGCCGTCGGCGTCCTCGAGAACCTGGCGGGCACGTACATCCCCTATTTCGGCCGCGATCTGAAGCTGACGATTGCGCTGTTGGTGATCGTTGCGGTGCTGATGGTCAAACCGGCCGGAATTTTTGGTCGCAGCGTGGTGAGCCGGGTATGACGACGCCACAACAGCACACCGCCCTCTTTGCACCTTCGAGCCAAGCGGGCCGCGCCCAGCGAGCGGCGCTGCTTTCGACCCGCCACTGGGTGCTCGCGGGCGTCGTGGCGATTGCGCTGGTGCTGCCATTTGTTTTCCAGGGTTTTGTCGTATTCCAGTTAACAGAGGTGATGATCTACGGGCTGGCGATCCTCGGCCTCAATCTGCTGACCGGCTACAATGGGCAATTCTCGGTCGGGCATGGTGCGTTTTACGGCCTGGGCGCCTATGTCACCGCGATCCTGATGCATCGTTACGGCGTCGCTTACTATTGGACGCTGCCGGCCGCCGGCGGGATCTGTTTTGTTGTTGGTTTTCTGTTCGGATTGCCGGCGTTGCGGCTACAGGGACTCTATCTCGCGCTTGCCACTTTTGCGCTGGCGGTGGCGCTGCCTCAGCTGCTGAAATTTCACGGTCTCGAAGGCTGGACCGGCGGCGTACAAGGCATTGTCGTCGATCAACCGGACGTACCTGGATTTCTGCCGATCAGCGCTGATCAATGGCTCTATTATTTTACCCTGGCGGTCGTGTTGGTCATGTTCGCGGGCGCAGCTAACCTTGTGAAGAGCCGCACCGGCCGCGCCATTATGGCGATCCGCGACAATCCGATCGCCGCCGCCGCGATGGGCATCAACGAGCCGCTCTACAAGACGCTGACCTTTGGGGTCAGCGCGCTCTACACCGGGGTGGCCGGGGCGTTGGGCGCACTCGCGGTGCAGTTCGTCGCTCCCGACAGTTTTAGCTTTTTTCTGTCGATCAACTTACTGGTCGGCCTCATCCTCGGCGGCATTGGCTCGCTGCCCGGTTGCCTGTTCGGCGGGTTGTTTGTGCTCTATGTGCCGAACATCGCTAAATCCGTGTCGCGCGGGTTGGCGGGCGCCGTCTATGGCGTCATCATGCTGCTGGTAATATTCGTGATGCCGTCCGGCGCCGCCGGATTCACACGATGGGCGTATGCGTATGTGTCGCGATGGCGCAATCGGTAGCGATCGGGCGAACTGAGTAACAACAAGAGGTTAATAATATGGCGCAACTTCAGGAGGATGAACAACCGTGACAAAGCTTACCCGTCGCACGATCCTTGCCGCGGCGCCGGCGCTGGCCTTCGGCGGCCCGCTGCTGGCGGCGCGACCGGCGCACGCTGCAAAACAGTACGGCCCGGGGGTCAGCGACAGCGAGATCAAGATCGGGAACACCGGCCCTTATAGCGGCCCGGCCTCGTCCTATAGCGCCGTCCCCAAGTCACAGGTCGCTTTTTGGAAGATGATCAACGATCAGGGCGGGATAAACGGGCGCAAGATCAACTTCATTTCTTACGACGATAGCTATACGCCACCCAAGACCGTCGAAATGGTGCGCAAGCTGGTCGAGCAGGACAACGTCCTGTTGATCGCCAGCCCGCTTGGCACCCCAACCAACAGTGCGATCTGGCACTACATGAACCAAAGGAAAGTGCCGCAACTGTTCGTCGCGACCGGCGCGACGAAATGGGACGACCCAAAAGACCATCCGTGGACAATCGGCTGGCAGCCGAATTATCAGAGCGAGGGCCGCATCTATGCTTCCTACATCTTGAAGGAAAAGCCGGACGGCAAGATCGGCGTGCTTTATCAGAACGACGATTTCGGCAAAGACTATCTCAAAGGTGTCAGCGACGGGTTGGGCGACAAGGCCTCGTCGATGATCGCCGTCAAAGCGTCCTACGAGACGACCGACCCTACCGTCGACTCGCAGGTCATCGGCATGAAGTCTGCTGGTTGCGACGTCTTCGTCAATACCGGAATTCCCAAATTCGCGGCACAGGCGATCAAGAAGGCAGCCGAGGTCGATTGGAAACCGCTTCACGTCTTGAGCAGTATCGGCAATTCGGTCGGCGCCACCTTGAAGCCCGCCGGCTTTGAAAATTGCGAAGGGCTAATCTCCGATTTCTACTTGAAAGATCCGACTGATCCGAAATGGAAGGACGATCCGGGCTTCAAGTCCTGGGTGGCGTTCATGGACAAATATCTGCCCGGCGCGGACAAATCCGACGCCGGCTATGTCGCCGGCGCTTCGCTCGCGGCGATGACCGCGCAGGTGCTCAAGCAATGCGGCGACGAGCTGACCCGCGAGAACGTGATGCGACAGGCGGCAAACTTGCACGACGTCACCGTGCCGATGCTGCTGCCAGGGATTAAAGCGAACACCAGCCCGACCGATTTCGCGCCGCTCAAACAGGTCCAGATGGGCCGCTTTGCCAACGGCCGGTGGGAATTGTTCGGACCGCTGCTGACCGGCGCCGTCACCTGAACCGGGGCAACGTTGGGTCGGATTTCCGGTGCGTGGCGGTGGGAGTGGCGAAGTTGTAGCCGTCTGCAGGTATCGCAGCAGGGTTCGGCGCGCCGCCCTGCGAATTAACGAGAAAGGCGCGCGATTACGGTTCTACAAAGCGTCCGCGCGCAGCAAGCGCGCGACAAAGCAATGGGCGAATTGAACAGCTGGCTTCACCGAGGGAGATCATTATGAAGCGTCTGACACGCCGCACGGTTCTTGCCGCCGCGCCGGCGCTAGCATTCGGCGGCCCGCTGTTGGCGGGGCGATCGGCGCGGGCCGCCAAGCAATATGGCCCGGGGGTCACCGATACGGAGATCAAGATCGGGAACACCGGTCCCTATAGCGGCCCGCTCTCCACGGCCAGTCCAATTCCCAAGTCGATGGCCGCTTATTTCAAGATGATAAATGACCAGGGCGGGGTCAACGGCCGCAAGATTAACTTCATCTCCTATGATGACGCCTATTCGCCGCCAAAGACTGTCGAGATGACGCGCAAGCTGGTCGAGGAAGACGGGGTCTTGCTGATTGTCGGTGCGATCGGCACCCCAACCAATAGTGCGATCTGGCATTACATGAACCAGCACGAGGTGCCGCAGCTGTTCGTCGCGACCGGCGCCACCAAATGGGACGATCCCAAGGGCCATCCCTGGACCATCGGCTGGCAGCCGAACTATCAGAGCGAGGGCCGCATCTATGCTTCCTACATCCTGAAGAACAAGCCCGATGCAAAAATCGGCGTGCTGTATCAAGACGACGATTTCGGCAAGGATTATCTGAAGGGTGTAAGCGACGGGCTGGGCGACAAGGCGGCCTCGATGATCGTCCTCAAGGCATCCTACGAGACGACCGATCCCACTGTCGATTCGCAGATCCTGAGCATGAAAGCAGCCGGCTGCGACACTATCGTCAACACCGCTATCTCCAGATTTGCCGCCCAGGCGATCCGCAAGGCGGCCGAGATCGAATGGCAGCCGCTGCACGTTCTGGCAGGGGTCGGCAACTCGGTCGGCGCCACATTGAAGCCGGCCGGGCTCGATAACAGCAAAGGCCTCGTCTCGGACTTTTATCTGAAGGACCCGACCGACCCGAAATGGCACGACGACGCCGGGTACAAAGGGTGGGTGTCGTTCATGGACAAATACCTCCCCGGGGGAGACAAAAGCGATAACGGCTACGTCATCGGCTCGGGTCTTGCCGCCACGCTGACGCAGGTGCTCAAGCAGTCCGGCGACGATTTGAGCCGCGATAACGTAATGAAGCAGACGGCAAGCCTGCACGATTTCGCGCTGCCGATGCTGCTGCCGGGGATCACGATCAATACCAGCCCGACCGATTTCGTGCCGATCAAGCAAGTGCAGATGGGGCGCTTCGACGGCCAGCGCTGGCAACTCTTCGGTCCGCTATTAACCGGCGCGATCGGCTAACCGTAAACCGGCCGACTCTCTTCCGCAGCTCCACCGAGAATAGCTGGAGCGTTTTGTGGCTGGAATCCGCGTCCTGTCAGCGCCAAGGTTCGGCGCGATGGAATTGCCGGGTGACGCAAACCCTAGGGCCGCGCCGGTGTTATCCTTGGCTACGGTTGGGAGATCGCTCTGTCGAAATTGGATTTGCTGCAAAGGGCGTCCGTTCGTGGCCTTCCCGCCGGTGCGGGCCGGCGGCGCCGGAGGTGGCCCGTTCGGGTCTTTCACGCGGTCGCGATAGCGGCGGCTGCCGCGGCCGCGCTGATGCTGGTCGGTTTTGTTCGGTTCATCATCCCGCCCGCCGCCGAAAATAACCCTGCGCAGACCGATGCAATCGTGGTGCTGACCGGCGGCGATCTCCGCTTGCGAGGCGGTATTGAGTTGATGCGCGCGGGCAAGGGGCGCGTACTCTTTGTTTCTGGCGTCGATCGACGGGTCGACCTCGACCAGTTACTGCGTTCGGCGGGCGAGAAGTCAGCGAAAAATTGGCTGATCTGCTGCATCGTTCTCGGCCATGAGGCCAGAAATACGACCGGGAATGCAGAGGAGACCGGGGAGTGGATGCGACGGGTTGGCTACCACAGCCTTCGCCTCGTCACCGCTTGGTACCACATGCCGCGCAGTCTGCTCGAATTTAGACGGGCGATGCCGGATCTCGAGATAATCCCTCACCCAGTCTTCTCCGAAGAAGCAAACGCTCAAAATTCGCGGGGATGGCCCGGCACGATGCCAGTGCTGATCGGTGAATACGCAAGATACCTGGCTGCCATGTTCTTTCCCCTTATCGATCGGCCGTCGCTGGCGGGGGCGCACGATTTAAGCGCGCAGGCCCAGCGATGAACTGGGCTAGAGCCGTCGTTTTCAACCTCGCCTTTTACACATGGACAGCGATCCTCGGTACCATCGGGCTGCCGCTCCTACTGGCCCCGCGCCGCGCCGCGATGCGCTTTGGCCGGCTTTGGTCGCAAGGGGTGCTGTTGTTGCTGCGGGCAATCGTTGGGCTCGATTATCGCGTCGTCGGGCGCGACCATATCCCGGCGGGCAGCTGCATCATTGCGATGAAGCATCAATCGGCGTGGGATGCAATCGCGCTGCCTGTGGTGCTCGACGATCCGGCGCCGGTCGTCAAAAAGGAGCTGCTGATCGTCCCGTTTTATGGCTGGTACATGGCGCGCGCCGGCGCGATCGCCATCGACCGCAAGGCCGGAGCGGCAGCGTTGCGGCCGATGCTCGGCAAGGCCCGGCAGGTCGCAGCCGAGCGACGCCCGATCGTGATCTATCCGCAAGGGACGCGCGTCGCGCCGGGAATGACGGCCCCCTACCAGCCCGGCGTTTATGGACTGTACCAGGCGTTGTCCTTGCCGTTGATTCCGGCGGCGGTCAATTCCGGCCTCTTTTGGGGCCGGCGCAGTTTCTGGAAGCGGCCCGGCCGTATCACCCTCGAATTTCTCGATCCGATCCCACCTGGCTGGCCGCGTCGCCGGCTGATGGAAGAACTCGAACTTCGCATCGAAACCGCAACCGCCGCCCTCGAACGAGCCGCCGGTGAACCGCAGCGCGAGATGGCCGACCCCGCGCTGCGCGTTACGGCCCGGAGGACTGCGGCGGTGGAAACCAGTCCTCCTCGCCGGCGCTGACGATCTGTTCGAGCGAATACGGGCACGCCGCCGGTACTCGGCTGATCAGCCCCGGGAGGTCCCGTTCAAGACGCCGGACCAGCCGCAGTGCCGCCTTGTAGCGCGCCGCCAGATCGAGCTTCGCCTCGATGCTCCGCGTCAAGGTCTTGTCGAGCTGCAATCGCCATTCGACAATTTCGTCGCGCCAGTGTCCTGCGGGCTCATCAAGACCGGCGAATTCGAGCTTCAGAAGATGATCGATTATGTGCTCCACCAGCGACTGCGCAGTGCGAAGCTCGCTGCGTCTAAATCCTCGATCTCCTCCGCGACATTCTCAGCATCGAGGCGATTACCGGTCTGTGGCAGATGCCGAAACAGGTCGGCCTGTTGCTGGGTCCAGGCGTAGAAGTCTTGATCGTAGAGCGCGTCGGCTGGCACGGTCATCGATACAATATAATCGACACGGGCTTGGCGGTGAACGGCCCAACCGGATTTCGAACGAAACCGGAACCATGATATAAGTAGCGAAGGAGGACTTATCGGCCATGGCTCTTGTCGGCGCGATCTCGCAGCGGATTTGGGACATGAAGTACCGTCTCAAGGGGCCGTCCGGCGAGCCGCTTGACAAGACCATCGAGGATACCTGGCGGCGCGTGGCGACGGCCCTCGCCGCGCCTGAACGCGATCCGACCCAATGGGCCGAGCGGTTTTACCGGACGATGGAAGATTTCAAGTTCCTGCCCGCCGGCCGGGTCGTCGCGGGCGCCGGTAGTGGCCGCGCCGTTACCCTGTTCAACTGCTTTGTGATGGGCACGATCCCCGACGATATGGGCGGGATCTTCGCCCATCTGCGCGAGGCGGCGTTGACGATGCAGCAAGGGGGCGGCATCGGTTACGATTTTTCGACGCTGCGGCCATCAGGCGCCCCAGTCAAAGGTGTCGGCGCCGACGCGTCGGGGCCCTTGTCGTTTATGGATGTGTGGGACGCGATGTGCCGCACGATCATGAGCGCCGGGTATCGCCGCGGCGCGATGATGGCGACCTTGCGCTGCGACCACCCCGACATCGAAGCCTTTATCGACGCCAAGCGCGTGCCCGGCCGGCTGCGCATGTTCAATCTTTCGGTGCTGGCGACCGACGCCTTTATGCAGGCGATCGAGGAGAACGCGCCCTGGGAATTGTCGTTTGCCGGCACCGTCGCCAAGGTCCTGCCGGCGCGCGAGCTGTGGGACAAAATCATGCGGGCGACCTACGCCTATGCCGAACCCGGCGTGATCTTTATCGACCGCATTAATCGCCGCAACAATCTCTGGTATTGCGAGACGATCCAGTCAACCAATCCCTGTGGCGAGCAGCCCTTGCCGCCTTATGGCGCGTGCCTCTTGGGGTCGATCAATTTGGCGCGTCTGGTCACCGCACCGTTTACGCCTGATGCCCGGCTCGACCTCGACCGGTTGCGCGCCTCGGTGCCGGATTGCGTGCGGATGATGGACAATGTCGTCGACATCTCGCAATTCCCGCTGGCCGAGCAACAGCACGAGGCGGCGAGCAAGAGGCGGATCGGGCTCGGCGTCACCGGGCTCGCCGATGCCCTGATCCTGTGCGGACTGCGCTATGGCTCCGCGGCGGCGGTCGCGGCCGCCGAAGAGTGGCTCGGCGTCATCGAGCGCGAGGCGTATCTCGCCTCAACCGCGTTGGCGGCCGAAAAGGGCGCGTTCCCGCTGTTCGACCGCGACCGTTATCTGGAGGGCGAGACGGTTGCCGCACTCGACACCGATGTCCGCGAGGCGATCGCCTATCACGGCATCCGCAACGCCCTCCTGACCTCGGTGGCGCCGACCGGCACGATATCATTGTTCGCGGACAATGTTTCGTCGGGGATCGAGCCGGTCTTCAGCTTTCGCCACACCCGTAACGTGCTGATGCCCGACGGCTCCCGCCGCGAGGAGGAAGTCGAGGACTACGCCCATCGCCTGTTCCGGCGGGTGCATGGCGAAACCAAACCTTTGCCCGATTATTTTGTCGACGCCCAGGTGCTGACCCCCGAAGACCATCTCGTGATGCAGGCGGCGGTGCAAAAGCACGTCGACAGCTCGATCTCAAAGACCATCAATGTCCCGGCCGACATCCCGTTCGAGCGCTTTAAGGATGTCTACCTGCAGGCCTATGCGCTGGGGTGCAAAGGCTGCACCACCTACCGCCCGAACGAGGTGACGGGCGCGGTGCTCGCGGCCCGGCCCGAGGCGTCATCCGGCGCCGACGCGCGCGGTGCGCCGCGCGAGCCGGAATTGCCATTGCCGCCGCCGGCGCCGGCGATCTCGCCAAAACCCGCCGACATCTATGAGGCGGGTGGCGTCGTCTATATGACGCAGCCGCTGAGCCGGCCCGAGGCATTGCCCGGTCAGACCTACAAACTGCGCTGGCCGGAAAGCGAGCACGCGCTTTACATCACCTTGAACGACATCGTCCAGGACGGCCGCCGGCGCCCGTTCGAGGTCTTTATCAACTCGAAAAACATGGAGCACTACGCCTGGACCGTGGCATTGACACGGATGATCAGCGCCGTCTTTCGCCGCGGCGGCGACGTGTCGTTTGTCGTCGAGGAAATGAAAGCGGTGTTCGACCCGCGCGGCGGCGCCTGGATGGACGGCAAATACGTGCCGTCATTATTGGCGGCGATCGGCGACGTCATCGAGCGCCACATGGTCGAGATCGGCTTTCTGCCGCGCCAGGGCATGGACCGCGCCGCCAATGCCAAAGTCGTCAATCTGTCCGCCCCCGACCGCTCGGGTTCGTCTGCCCCGCAATCGCTGCCCCGCCCCGCCCAATGCCCAAAATGCGGCGAAGCCGCCCTGATCCGCCTCGAAGGCTGCGATCAATGCACCAGCTGCGACTACTCCAAATGCGGCTAGCATAGTCATCTCGCGCCGCCGCCGGCGTGGCTCGTCAATACCCGCGCTAAAGATCATTTGCGGCGTCCATTTCCTCCAATTTGCGAAGCCGGCGTTCGAACTCGGTGGCCTCAACTCCCCGAATATAGGTCTCGATCGTCTGCGAGAACGACAGCGCCTCGCTGGCGGTGATCTCGCCGCGTGCGGCGGCGCCGATCAGCGCCGCCATGGCATCCCCGATATCGCCCGCGTTGCGGATCTCGGGCAAATCCAACGAGCAGGGCTGCTCGCGTCGCGGCGCGACAATCCGGTCGAGGCAAAGCCGCAATGCGGCGGCATCGCCCGCCAACGCCATCTCGACCGCTTTGCGCGCCAAGAGTTCCGCCTCGCCATCGAGCAATATCGCTGCCGCGTGGGTCCCGCGGTTGGTCGAGCCCTGCGGCCGGCCTTTCGGATTGCCCGACTGGCCTTTGCGAAACGGCCGCCCCCGCATCCGCCCCGCTGTTGTCGCTGTTTTTTGCAGCGAAAAATCAGCAATGTCTCGGTCCATATTTCCCGCTCTCCAAGCCAAGCCGCCGCCAACACGAGGCGCGATCGCAAACGGCTAACATGCGATTATGGCAATTCTATCGTTGCGATTCAGGACTCGCCCAGCGGAAAAGCGAGCTTCGCCTCGCTGACGCGGACTTAGCCCCGTGCGGCGGCATTTGGTTGCGCTTTCTGTCGTGCCCCGACTTCGACCACGCCACCGAAGCCAAGCCGTCAACCTCCCCCTCCGCCACGTGCCCGGGCCCACTGGCGCTCGCCGCCCGCAGCACAACCCGAAACGCGGTGATGCGACATTGATCCGCCTCGAAGGCTGCGACCAACCCACCAGCCGCACCTACTCGAAATGCGGGTAGAGTGACTGCGACAAGCCGGTCGTAGCGGAGGCAAACACGACTGAAACCCAACGCGGTGCCGCCTTTGCGCTCCGCAAGCAGACGTTCAAACTGGTGCACTACCCTTCGCGAGTGAGTATTGATTTTTTACCCGCCGTTCGCCGGGCTTTTCGTTGATCGCGGCGTGACCCGAAAAGTCTCGGAGGAACTGCGGGACCCTTAGGCTACCCGATCTGCGCTGCCTGCCCCAAATCGCCCTGCAAAATCTGCGGTGGGATGCGCTGTTGTTGGTTGAAAATGGCCGCTATAATTAACTCAAAGTCGTGGGGCTGGTGATGAGCTACCGGCGAGCGTGGGATGGGGATGGCTGGCAGGCATTTGCGCTGCGACTGGTTCAGTTACGCCACAAACCGCAGAACGTGCAGATCGTCCCCGACACAGTGCAGGGCGATGCAGGAATTGAATTCTTCTCGACCGACGGCTGCCTCTATCAGTGCTATGCACCACAGGAAGTTAGTGATGTGGCCAAGGCCGCGAGCGCGATGAAAGAAAAGGCCAGGCGAGATCTCAGGAAGCTGATAGCGTACAAGGAAATTATATCGGGTATCTTACAAACGGTAAGTGCGGAGCGATGGATTTTATTGTGCCCATTTTTGGATGACAAAGCTATAGTTGCATATGTTCGAGGTAAAGGTGTCGAATTAAAAAATAACAACCTGCCCTTTGTAAGCTTGAGATTCGAAGCGCTTGTGCAATCGCAGGAAGATTTTGCTACCGAGTTCGAGGTCTTGCGCATTCAGTCATTGGGGCCACCTCTTGCGTTTGAGCGACCATCTGATGCTGAAGTCGCCGCGCGATCTGATAGCGACATTGCTAAAAGGCTCACTCAGAAACTAGCTCGGGCTTATCCAAAAGATCAGCCCCAAACTATAGAGCAGCGCGCAGCGAGCCATATTCGCGCGCATTTGATCCGAGAGAACGCTTTGGATGCTCTGCGATTGGATCACGCCGTGTTGTGGGAGCGGTTGCTTGGTTGTCTATCGGCCGAAGAAAATCGGATGGTTACGATTGGTGCCGGTTCGGGGACGCCGAGCGATCAATTGGCCGAGAGCGTGAGCAGAATTGAAGAGAGCCTGAGGGCTGACCTACCGGACATAACTCGTGCCACAATTACCGAAATTGCTACAGGTACTATTAGCGACTGGCTGATTCGTTGTCCTCTAGATTTTCCTGAGAATTGATTATGAGTACCGTACTTTACAACGCGCGTGATTTTTCATTTACACCTCGACCTCTTCCGGTGCCTGGCGATCTACGCATTACTTGGCGTTTATCGATCATTTTGCTCATGCTAAAATCTTCGCGAGCGCGAAGGGCATCTTTGGCGAAGTTGCACGTCCTGAATTACGCCAGTCGTTCGGTCAAAGCTAGGCAGCGTCTCCTTGGTATTCTCGAAGGTTCTGTGCCGACGTTGTTTTGGCAAATGCCGGTGGAGCCCGCCTTTGGTAGAGCGCTCGATTTCACCGTTGGCGAAGGGTTTGCGATTTGGCAACGCGTTTCCTCTCGCTCCGGTCTGGAACTGACGGTTTCCGGATCGAAGGCCTCGGAGGCCATAGCCAGCAGAGACGATCTCCTGATCGAGGAGAAGGGTTTCCTTGCGGGTGATGCAAAGAAGATCACTGAGGCGTTTGTGTCTCGTCTTTTGAGCGTTCCGAGAGCCAGGTAATGTTGCGTCTTCGACATCTGCGGCTCCGAGCGATCACGAGCCTTAATCGTTTTGGGGCAGAGCTGCCATTTCTGCCCGGTTTGAATGTTGTTCATGCTGGCAATACCTCGGGTAAATCAACTTGCCTTCAAGCGATCGTATACGCGTTAGGCTTAGAGAGATCACTCGGGCCGCAACTCCAAGTTCCTCTGCCTTATGCCATGCGAGAGCGAATTCATCGGCGACGAGATGATCCGTACGAGCCTGTGTTGGAGTCTTACATCGAGTTAGAAATCGAGAATCTAAGCGGCGACATTTTGACAATTCGTCGTGACATTACTGGCGGTAAAGACACAAAACTTATCCAAACGTGGAATTCTGCACGGCTGTCGCGGGCGAGTAGCGACATAGGCCGCCAGCGTGACTTTTTCGTCCACGACCCTGGGGCGGCGCAGCGAGAAGAAGGCTTTCACCATTATCTTGCCAAATTTATTGGTTGGGACCTGCCTCTGGTCCCTCGGTTCGACGGAGGAGAGGTCCCGCTCTATCTCGAAGCCATCCTTCCTATGTTGTTTGTTGAGCAAAAGCGCGGCTGGGCAACGATACAGGGGCCATTCCCGACGTTCTTACGCATACAGGATGTTGCGCGGCGGGTTCTGGAGTTCCTGCTCAATCTGGAAGCAGGCCGAAACCGACGTGAGCGCGCCGAAATTCGGCGGCTCTTGACCGCCAACCAGCAAAAATGGTCGGAGCTACGAGCCACCCTTGCTGACCAAGCTGGTCCTTTGGTCCGACTGCGAGGACTTCCCGCGTCGCCTACCGCCGAATTTGCCCACGCACCAGACGTCGAGATCGAACTGCTCGAAGGCGACGAGTGGCGGCCGTTGGAGGCAGGGTTGCATGACTTAGCGACGCGCCTCAAGGATTTGGAGGCTCGCGAAGTCCCAACAGCTGAAGAAGCAGCTCCGGAGATTGAGAAGCGGCTCGAAGACGCACAGGAACAGATCGCCGCGCAAACGGCCAATCTAGAGACTCTCAGAACCGAGTATAGCGCCGAACTTCAGGATCATCGTGCGATAGAGAGCCGGCTTCTAGTGGTATGACCGAAACACAAGATTCCCTCAGTCGAGCTTTTGCGTCATGATGCTGCGATGCGCAGCGATGTTGAAGTCCGGCTTGGGCCGGGGGATCGGGAGCGGCTTGAGGCAGTGGTGGGCGATCGCAATGCTGTCCAGAAGCATGTGTGGCGAGCGCGGATCATCCTGGCCACGGCAGAAGGCTGCGGCACCGCCGAGGTGATGCGCCGGGCCGGCGTGTCGAAACCCTGCGTGTGGCGCTGGCAGCGCCGCTTCATGGAGGCGGGGGTCGATGGCCTGTTGCACGACAAGACGCGCAAGCCCGGCAAAGCGCCGATCCCCGAGCCGGTCGTCGGGCGATTGATCGCGCTCACGCTCGGCGCGCCACCCGGCGAGACCACCCATTGGACGAGCCGCGCGATGGCCGACGCCATGGGGCTGGCGGTCAGCACCGTGCAAAAGATCTGGCGCGCCCATGGTCTCGCCCCGCATCGGTTGCAGGTCTTCAAACTCAGCCGCGACCCGCAGTTTGCCGCCAGGCTGCGCGATGTCGTGGGCCTTTACGTCGACCCTCCGGCGCACAGCCTGGTGCTGTCGGTCGATGAGAAGAGCCAGATCCAGGCGCTCGACCGCACTCAGCCGGGGTTGCCGATCAAGCAAGGCCGCGCCGGGACAATGACCCATGATTATATCCGCAACGGCACGACCACCCTGTTTGCCGCCCTCAATGTGCTCGACGGCACGGTCATCGGGCAGTGCATGCAGCGCCACCGGCACCAGGAATTCCTGCGCTTTCTCAATCGCCTCGAGCGCGACATCCCAGCCGGCCGACTGGTCCACGTGATCCTTGACAATTACGGCAGCCACAAGCACCCCAAAGTCAGGGCTTGGCTGGCCCGGCACCCGCGCTGGACGTTCCACTTCACCCCCACCTCGGCATCCTGGCTCAACGCCGTCGAGGGCTTTTTTGCCAAGCTAACCCGCCGGCGATTGCAACGCGGCGTGTTTCACTCCCTCGTCGACCTCCAGGCCGCGATCAACCGTTACCTTGCCCAACACAACCACAGTCCAAAGCCGTTCACCTGGACCGCCGACCCCGACCGCATCATCGCCGCCGCCAACCGCGGGTACCAAGTGTTAGATTCGATCCACTAGGTTTAGAAGCGGATCTGAAGAGAAACCAGGATGCGCTGAAGCTCAAAGAGCTAGGGTCGGAATTGGGTCAGATAGCAGGTGATGGTATATGTCCCACTTGCCATCAGAGTGTCACCAGCGAGCTTCTTCCAGTAATAGCACAAAAGAGCATGGCGCTGGACGAAAATATTACCTTCACCCAAGTTCCGCAGTTTGATTTTGAACAGCATGGTAACTCAATGGGTTGCAAGCCATTTTAAGTTTTAGGCACCACGGTTTTGGGTTCAGGCGGCGGGCGGCATCTCCTGGAAGACCGGCGGAAGGGTGAGGCCGATAGCGCGGCAGATCGGGTCGATGGTCGGGCCTGGCGCGGTGCGCAGGCGCGCCCGGCGACCATCCTGTTCGACATCGATTTCGCTGAGGTCGACAAGATCGTCGACGATGCGCTGCCATTCGAGCCGGCTGCGACGGGCGGCGAGCCGGTCGAAAAGCTCCTTGCGCAGGACAAGGGCGAGGAAGGTGCAGAAGACGTGGCCGCGGATGCCGGCGTCGGTTTTGTGGAAGATCGGGCGGGTGGCGAGCAGCGCCTTTGCGGTTTTGAAGGCGTCCTCCACGGCCAGCAGATTGCGGTAGCGCAACACGATCTGGAGCGCGGCGATCTTGGTGTTGGTGCGCAGCACGAAGAGACCGTCGAACCGGGTATCGGCCTCGATCTTGGCGCGGTCGATGACAAAGCCGCCGCCCGCGGGCGTCTTCAGGAAGCGACGAAAACCCTTGTTGGCGACGAGCGCCTTGTCGCCCTGGGCGAGCTTGCGCTCGAGACCGGCGACGATTTCGGCGCGCGCCGCGGCGTCCTTTTTGGCTTCCTCCTCGTTGCGGCAGATGATGTAGCGCCGCCCGGCGATCGTCGTCTCCCGGATCGCCAGTTCGGTCTCGCCTTTCTGGCGGGGAATGACGAGCGGCACGGCGAGGCCATCATCCTCGATGACCCCGGTGCGCACCTCGCGGCTGGTGCGTTCGCGCACGCCGAGGATGTACTGGATCTTCTCGGCTTCGAGGGCGGCGATGGTATCGGCACTGATCATGCCGCGATCGGCAACGATGCAAGCATCGAGGATCCCAAAGCGCTCGCGCAGCCGTTTGACTACTGGCAACAACAGCGTCACGTCGGCCGTGTTGCCGGGCATCACAAAGGACGCGATCGGCCGGTCGGCGTCGTCAAGCACGATGCCGAGCACGACCTGCTTCAGGTGACCGCGATAGTCTTTGGAGTGGCCGTACTGGCCTAGGCTCTCGCCGCCGGCCCCCTCGAACCATAAACTGGTGGTGTCGAAAAACGCGATCGAAACGGCGCCGAACAGCGGCTGGCGGTGGTGATAGAGTGCCTCCTCGATGGCCTCGGCGGTGCTGCGGCCGGCCGCGTCGACTTCGCCAAGCCAGGCCATCGCCTTATAGGCGTGGTCGAGATCGAGCCCATCGGTGCCCGGCACACGTACCCGGCTCAGCCAGTCGCTGGCATGGCGGTCGGAGCCCGAGATCATCAGCCGGTGCAGCACCGTGAGATAGACGGCGCGCTCGACATCAAAGGAAAAGCGCCGGTCGGAGACGAGGCTCTTGAGCACGTCGCGGCATCCTGTTTCCGCCCACAGCCAGCCGAACACCAGATCAGGTCCGATGCTGAGGCGGTGCAGCTCCGGCAATTCGCCGCGATAAAAACTCGACAACACGATCGAGCGGCGCGAATGGCGCGCCGCCGAGGCGATCAGCCCATCGATCAGCCCCGAGGCCTCAACTTCATCGCGCCGGCCGAGCGCCTTGATGACGCGCTGCACGTGGCGGCCGCCCTCGCGCGCGTTCTCGACGAGGTAGAGGTATTCGTAGGCTCCAATCTTCTTGACGCGGACAAATATGGCGCGGCACCTTTGTTCTCCGGTACCAGCACCACGATTCTCTGGGCCGCCGCAAGCAAATTCCTCAATATCTATTGCAATCGTCTGGCCGATTTAGCACCACACCTTGGCGTGCCCGGTCGTATCCCTAGCGTTTCCGCGGCTTCCAGCGAGCGATTTACTCCAAACTGAGGAAGTTGGGCTTCATCCGATCTCAAATAGAACTGTACCGATTGGCGCTCCATACGTCAGATGAACGAAGTAAAGATATTTATTCAAGATACTATGCTACGCAACAGGCCGTTCGCGACCTCAACCTTGAAATTCGTGGTTTGCGTCAGTCCCTTGTCCAACCATCGCTGTCGTCCTCTCGGGCTACCGTCGAAGCAATTGTTAGGCTCCAAGCTCAGCTTGATCATCTTCAGGCCATTCAAGAGAAAGTCGATGCACTCATAGATCAAATGCGAGCATTTGCGCAGGAGTGGGCGGACTTACAAGCTAGACTGCGTCGCCTTTCTGCGGATGATCTCACCTCTGCCGACCTGTCGAAGATTTCGGGTTTTGAAGCTTCGGTCCAAGAGCACCTTGGCCGTTATGGATTCCGCTCATTCCGCCCCGATGAGATCGAATTGTCTCGGGATAATTTTCGGCCGCTACGTCGAACGATCGAAGATGGAGAAATGGTCGAAAAAGAAATAAATTTCGAGGTGTCAGCGAGTGATGCAATTAGATTAAAATGGGCTTATTATTTGGCATTGATCGAACTATCCAGGCGATGGGACACGAATTATTGTGGTCTTGTCGTCTTTGACGAACCCGGTCAACAGGAAATCGAGGCTCCGAGCCTTCAAGCTTTCATCGAGTGGGCTGCACGTAATATTTCAAGCCGGCAGGTGGTGCTCGCAAGCTCAGAAGAATTGTCCAATATTAAGGACGCGATAGCGGGGACGGACGCCAATCTAATTACGTTCGAGGGATTTATCCTTCAGCCGCTGTGAGCATGTGGTAAGCCCTATCCCATCTCCAAGATGAACTGCTGGCGGGCGGACCGTGCGGTAAACGAATAGAGGGCGTTATCCCCGTGCGATCAAAACGCAAGGGTTTTGCTTCGCGGCATGACCGGCCAATTTTTCGGCAGTCGTCCTATGATCGCGAAGCGTACTCGAACTTTGGAGCCGGACCAGAGCCAACCTTTTGCCCACCCTTTTTCCTTGACCCTCCCCGAGGCGGCGCTAGCGCGTCAGGTGAAAAACAGCGGTCGACCCCGCCGATCGCGGGGCAGGGGGCTTCAACCTCGTCCTTAATGGAACCGGGGTTTGACCTTTTCGCACAAGAGCTGCAGCGATTTCATGACCCGGTCGTTCGGGATTTTGGTGCCGCAATTCATCTCGGCGAGGATGCCGTCGAGGCCGAGTTCTTCTCTTAAGCCCATTAGCCGGTCGGTGACCTGCTCGGGGGTGCCGACGATGATCTTGTCGCGCAACGCCTCGTCATAGGTGATGGTCTGTAGCCGGCGGCCGCGGGCGGCGCGGTCTTCGATCGCGCGCACCCCGGCGCGGGTCGCCGAGTCCTCCAGCCGCTCGCCGAGGAAGCTATAGAAATACATGATGCTTTCTTCCGGCTCGGAGCGCGCCTTTTCGGCGGTCTCAGCGACATAGACCGGGGCGCGCAGAAACACCTTGCCCTCGCCCGGATGCCCGGCCTCCTTCCACGCCTCGCGATACGCCTTTATGTTGGGCGCGAGCTCCGAAAGCGTGCCGAGCCGCACCGCGACAAACACGCCATGCCCGAGCTTGCCGATTGCCGGAAAGGTGTCGGGGCTGTTGGCGGCGATGCGGATCTCCGGCCAGGGCTTTTGATAAGGCTTTGGCGACAGCCGGATATTGTCGAATTTGTAGAACTGGCCGGCAAAGGAGAAGGTATCCTCGGTCCAGGCGCGCTTTAGGATTTCGAGAGTTTCGGCAAAGCGCTCGCGGCTCTCGCCATAGGGGACGCCGTAAGCCTCGTAGGTGCGCGGAAAACCCGACCGGCCGACGCCAAAAATCAGCCGGCCCTGGCTGATCTGATCGACCGTCGCGGCTTCCTCAGCGATGCGCAGTGGGTGGCACAATGGCAGAACCTGCACTCCGGTGCCGATCTTGAGGTTTTTGGTGCGGGCGGCGATGGCGCTGGCGATCGTCAACGGCGCCGAGCACACCGAGCGGTCGGGAGCGACATGGAGTTCGGCGAGCCACATCGCGTCGAGCCCCCAGCGCTCGGCGGCATCGACCTGGGCGAACGATTCGGTAAACACCGCCGGGTCGTTGATTCCGCCGGTGCGCTGGAACTCGTGAAACATGCCGAACTCGAACGCCATTCTTTTCTCCTTCGCCGCGCGGTGACCGTGACACTGCATCGGGTGCCGACGCCGACGGCTCCCGCCGAATGTCGTTGTCCCCCGTCAATCCGTCACATTAGGTGCGTTGCAGTGTGCTGACCAGCCCCGAAATCGTGTCGGCTCCGCAGTGATTTGCGTCGGACTCGATCGCTAAATCGCGATTTTGCGATGCGGAGAAACCACGCGCTCCCACCTCGTCGCGCGATGTTGGCGGCCCGGTCACTCAAGCGGCTCATGCTTTGGACGCAGGACACGACGAATTGACGACAGGTTTTTGACGGGTTCGCAAGATATTCACCAAGTGTGAATTTTTGGTCTGCGCTTAATCGCCACCGATGGGCCCGCTGGCTTTTGCCGCCGCCCGAAGCGCGGTGAGGCAGCGACCAGCGAGGAGGTCAGGTTGCGCACGGCAATGGCCGGTGATCGAGAGTGCCGCAACGGTGAGCGAGAACATTGAAACACCGGCAGATGGCGGGTGCCTGGAGCGCGCCATTGCCGCGGGCGATCTCGATACTTGCCGCACCGAACTAGGGCGTAACGCGCTTTCCAGCGAAGAGCGCGCTGGGCTTTATTGCCGGCTTGGCGAAGCATTTTATTATCGCGGGCAATACGCCGACGCCGTCGACTGCGCCCGTGTCGCGTTCGATCTCCAGCCAGACGTCGAAGCCGTTGCCGATCGCTGCGCGTGGCTGTTCAGCAATTGCGGGCAGCACCATGAAGCGGCACTAACCTATGAGCGGCTGCTCGAACGCCGGCGCGGCTGGGCTGCCGGTCATCGCCATGCGAGCGGGTCGTTTGCGGTTGCCGGTGATTTCGACCGCGCGATTCAGCACGCCGCTCGCGCCAGCGAACTCGAGCCCAACTCGGCGGAGTTTGCGGTTCATGCGGGCTCATTGCTGACGAATGCCGGGCTGCACCGCGATGCGTTCGATTACTTTTCGCGCGCCGTAGGGATCGCGCCCGACGAGCCCGATGTGCTGCGCCATCTATCGGCCTGCGCATTTGCGATCGGAGACGGTGAGAGAGCCATCGCCCTGGCACTGCGCGCCCAAGCGCTGATGCCGGGCGAGCGCGCCCACGCTCATCACGCGACCGAGCTTTTGTTGCGCAGCCACCGGTTCGATGATGCGGCGGAAGTGATGACGTCGACGCTGGCCGTCGACGAGGCTGACCCTGTCGGTTATCGGCTGTTGTCAGCGGCCGAAATGTTGCGGGGGCGGCCCGAGCCAGCACTCGATGCGATCGAGCGCGCCCTGGCATTCGACCCCGATGCCGCGGAATACCATCTGCATCGCGGCAACCTGCTCTATCGCCTCGCCCGGTTTGACGAGGCCGCCGATGCCTTCCGCCGCGCTGCCGCGCTCGATCCCGAGAACCCGGCGGCAAAGCGGTCGCAGCTGACGGTCTATTTCGACGCGGGCAAGTTTCGCGAGGCGGTGGCGGTCGGCGGCGAACTGATCCAGATCGAACCCGACAATGAGGAATATGCCCAGGCGGTCTTGCAGGTCCTCAACCGCCGCTTTGAAACCCTGGACGGCGACTACATCGTTCTCGGCGATCGGCCGCCCGGGCCGCCCCGGAGGCCACGGCCGCAACCCGGCCTGTGGTCCGCGGCGCAAACCCAGTGGCGCGTCATCTGCGCGCTGATTATCCGCGAAACCCGCACCCGGTTTGGCGACTCGACACTCGGCTATGGCTGGGCATTGCTTGAGCCAATCCTGCACATACTGATGCTGTCCTTGGTGTTTGCGGTGCTGATGCATGGCCGGCCGCCAATCGGCACGCAATTTTTTATATTTTATTACACGGGGATCATTCCCTATCACCTTTTTGTCCACTCCAGCAGCAGCATGACCTACGCCGTGACGGCCAATGGCCCGCTGTTGCAATTGCCCGATGTCGATGCCTTCGACGTGATTTTAGCGCGCGGGATCCTCGAACTGGTTACCGACATTCTCGTCGCCGTGATCCTGTTGGCCGGGTTTGGCGCAATTGGACTGGCCACATTGCCAGTGGATTTCGGTGGTGTGGCGGCGGCAGGCGCCGCAGTGTGGCTGCTCGGCTGCGGCTTTGGTTTTGTCAACGCGGTCGTCAATGCGTTTTTCAAATCCTGGGACAAGATCTGGGCGCAACTGACCCGCATTTTGTATTTCTGCTCAGGAATATTTTACGTGCCCGGCATGATGCCGGATTGGATCCGCGACTTGCTCGCATGGAACCCTGTATTGCACGCGGTCGACTGGTTCCGTGCGAGCTTTTTTGCCGATTATGTGCCGCATTGGCTGGATCGCTGCTATCTGGTGGCGGTCGCCGGTACGGTTCTGCTCGTCGGCCTGGCGCTCGAGCGAGGCTTGCGGCGACGGCTATACGAACCGCTATGATCCGTCTCGAACACGTCTTTAAGGCTTATCGGACCCGTAATGGGCAGCGCCGCGTCGTGCTCGACCACGCCAGTGCGACCTTCGAAGCAGGCCATAATTACGGCATCCTTGGCGTCAATGGCGCCGGCAAATCGACTTTGATTCGGCTTCTTGCCGGTTCGGAATTACCCGATCGCGGCATTGTGCGCCGTTATGGCCGGGTGTCGTTCCCGCTCGGCTTTGGCGGCACGCTGCATGGCGCGCTCTCCGGCCGCGAAAACGCGGCATTTATCGCCCGCATCTATGGAGCTCCGCTGCGCGCTACAATCGATTATATCGAAGACTTTGCCGAGCTCGGAGAATACTTCAGGATGCCCCTCAATACATATTCCTCCGGAATGCGTGCTCGGCTTGCCTTTGCCGCCTGTCTGGCGATCGATTTCGATATCTATCTGATCGATGAAGTCACCGAGGTCGGTGACCAACGCTTTCGTAGGAAATGTGCCGAGGCGTTCCGCGCCCGCATGCCGCATTCCGACATCATCCTTGTCAGCCACAATCCGCAGACCGTCCGCCAGTACTGCGATCGTGGCGCTATTCTCGCCGATGGCGCGCTGACGCTTTACGACGATGTCGGCGCGGCGTTGACCCGGCATCACCGCATGCTGCAGGACGCCGCCTGATGCCGGCAACAATCGTCGCGATGCGCAATGCCGGGGCCGAGACTGCCTCTCCCCAGCATTTGCCGTCGGCATCTCTTCCCGTTGTTGGCACGCCGCCGGTCCCCGCTGACAGTAGTGAGCTTACCCCGCTGCCAGCGCTGCGGCTGGCCGGCACCACTCGCCGACCCCGCCCTCTGCCGATTACGTTGCTGTCCTTTGTATTGGTCGTCGCATTGCCGACAATCCTTGCCGGCGTCTATTACCTGCTGATCGCCACTGACCAATACGTTGCCGAGTTGCGCTTTGGGTTGCGCTCGTCCGAACCGGTGCGCACCGATCCTGCAGCACTGATGACCGGAAGTGCGGGACCGTTGCAGGCGGCGCTGGATTCCTATGCGGTCGCGCAATATATCGGCAGCCGGGCAATCGTCGACGATCTTGGCAAGACGCTCGACTTGCGCCGGATTTTTTCGCCGCCTTCTGCCGACTGGCCGGCGCGGCTGCATCTGCCAGTTGCGGTCGAGGAACTCGTTAACTATTGGCGGCATCAGGTCGATGCGTTTTTTGATCCGACCAACGGCACGATCGCGGTCCGCGTGCGGGCGTTCACACCGACCGAGGCGCTGGCCGTGGCGCAGGGTGTGCTCACCTCTTCGGAGCAGCTGGTAAACGAACTGTCGGCGCGCGCCCGCCGCGACGCACTACGCAATTCCGAACGCGAAGTCGCCGTGGCCGAACGGCGGCTGACCGCGGCGCAGGCACGATTGCGCGACTACCGCGACAAGCAGGGCCTGATCGATCCGCACAAGGCTGCGGACGCCAATGCGGCCTTGGCTGGTCGACTGCGCGATGAACTGGTGCGCGCCGGCACCGATTTGTCGACATTGAGGGCTTATATGCGTGACGACGCTCCCGCGCTGAAGCTCCTCGAAACGCGCGTTGAGACCCTGAAAGCGCAGCGCAGCGCGATCGAGAGCGAAGCGACGGAGCGCACGAAGACCGGCGAGCCAGCATTGTCGCGGGTGATGGGGTCTTACGAAGAGCTCGAAAGCGAGCGGCGTTTTGCTGAGACCGCCTATCAGCGCGCGCTCGATGCGCTCGACCGCGCCCGCATCAACGCCGATCGCCAGCAGATCTATGTCGCCGATTTCGTGCCGCCGAGCCTGCCCGAAGAGGCGCTTTACCCGCATCGGTGGCGCTCGCTCGGCGAGGTCTTTCTGGCGGCCTTTGTCATCTGGGCGATCGGCAACCTAACCGTCAGATCGGTCAGGGATCATCTCTAGGTCCACACGCAGATAGGAGCGGGTCGGGGCATCATGTCGAGCGTCGAGTTCGAATCCTCCCATCCGCTGGTCTTCCCAGAAAGCGGCGTCACCACGGCACGGCTGCGCGCGGCGGTTTTTGCGCCACGGCCCCGGCTCGCGATAATTTCGACCTACAGCGATCTGTGCGGGATTGCGGCGTATACGCGCCATCTTGAAAGGCAGCTCGCCGAGGTCTTCGACATCCGCGTTTTCGACCTGAACCAATATTTGCTGCGCGCCACGCACCGCCGCGTGCGTCGCTTTGGCGATCGCCATATTCAGGAGATCTGCCGCGAACTCAAAGACTTCGATGCGGTCAATCTTCAGCTCGAACACGGCACCTTGGGCCCCAGCCCACGCGAGATCTTTCGCCGTTTCGGTTGGATCGTGTCCGCCGCACCGCAGCTTTCGGTAACCTTTCACACAATGTTCAACCCGGCGCCCTTCGACTACGCGCGATGGTTCAAGGCGATTTCGCGGTTCAACTTCACCGAAGCGGCGGCAATGCGATCCCAGTACCACCGCAACCACCTGCTCTCGGCCGGGATCGCCCAGCGCTTGCGCCGAGCGCAACGCTACAAACCGGTGGCGATCATCGTCCATACCCGGCGCGACATGTGGCACATGAAGTATGTCCATGCACTGCGTCACGTATACGATCATCCGCTGTCCTTCCTGAGCGACAGGGAGGCCGAGGGAATCCGGCGCTATGCCAACCGCCACCGGTTTCCGATCCTCGATGCCGTGCCCGAAGATGCAAAGCTCGTCGGGGTCTTCGGCTTTATCGGCCGCTATAAGGGGTTCGACACCGTCATCCACGCGCTGCACCACCTGCCTGACGATTATCATCTGGTCATTTTCGGGGGGGTTCACCCGAACGAGATCAAACCGCACCAGATAATCGACCCGAACGTCACCTCCCTGTTTGAGGCGGGATTTGTCGACACCAACGTCGCCGAACGCATTCGCGCGGCCCCGACGCCGGGCACACCGACCGTGTCGGTCGCGGTCGACAGCTCGATGCGCGACCTCTTGATCCACCACCCCAAGGATCTATCCGAGCGCATCCACTTTCTCGGGGCGACCAGCGATGCCGATTTCCTGACCGGAATGGCGATCTCCGACGCCGTGGTGTTTCCGTATCTCGAGGTCGGCCAGTCCTCGTCAGGGCCGATTTCCCAAGCGCTCGAACTTGGCTGCCGGGTGATCGCCTCGCGAACCCACACCTTCTTGCAGTTCGGCAAGTATCACAGCGAGATGATCGAGTATTTCGACATCGGCAATCACCTGGAACTGGCGGCGCGGCTCCTCGCCCGCCCGCAATATGACATCGGCTCGCGGCGGCTCGACTTTAATGTCGACACCAACCGGGCCGTCTATCTCGCCGCCAACGGCTGCAAACCACGCCGCACACAGCCCGGCAGAGCCGCCGAATAATCCGGCGGGCTACCGACAGCTTCGCTGGGGCCCAGCGTAAACGCCGGCATCAAACGCGCGAGGGATGCCGACCTCTCCTCCGCAGAACCTTCAACCGGGCGAACCGGCTCGGGATTTCCTCACGGATGCTCAAGTCGCGGTCGACAGCGGCAGCCGCGCAGTCCTATCATGCCTGTTATGATCACACGGTAAGGGAGCCCCGCACCCGGCGCGCGGCGAACAAGGAGAGCAGGATGAGAAACGGTTTTCGCGCTTACGATTCCGACACCCATGTCAACCCCTGCGCCGAGGTGCTCGACCGCTATGTCGATCCGAGCTTTCGCGCGCGCTTGCCCGAGCTCGCACCCTATCGCCTGCCGAGCAGTCCCTCGGTCGAAGGCGGACCGCCGATGCACCAATATCGCGTCGGCACCAAACTCTACCGGCGCGTGCTTGGCGAAAAAGCGCCGCGTGACACCTTTACCGGCCGTGACACCCGTTGGCGCGGCACCAAGATGCCGCGGCCCGGCACCCAGGACGACCAGTCGGCCAATCGCGTCGCCGATATGGACGACGAAGGGGTGGACACTCACTTCCTAATCCCGACGTCGTGGCTGAGCGTTGTCGGGCTCGACGATGTGGCGCTCGAAATCGGTATGATCCGCGCCTATCACCGCCACATGGCCGATTTCACCGCTGAGCATCCCGACCGGCTGAAGAGCCTAATCGTGGCCTCGTCGCGCGCCGTGCCCGAGGCAGTGCGGGAGATCCGCGAATGGGGCAAGTCTAAATGGGCAGTCGCGGTGCTGCCGCTGCTCGCCAAAGACATGCCCGCCGATCACCCCGATCTGTACCCGATCTGGGAAGCCGCGGCCGAGCACGATCTGCCGATCGCCAATCACAGCTTCACCTGGAACCCGCCCTACTATCCGGGCTACCTCGATCTGTGGGAGAACATCTTTATCGGGCGCGCCGCCGCTCACCCGTGGGGTGCGATGCGGTTTGTCGCTTCATTTATCGGCGGCGGGCTGTTTGACCGCTACCCGACCCTGCGCATGGGCGTGCTCGAAGGCGGTTTTGGCTGGCTGCCGTTCTGGGCCAAACGGCTCGACGAGCAGGCAGTCTATGTCGGCGGCACCGCCGATCTGAAACAGAAGCCCAGCGAATATATGCAAAGCGGCCGCTTTTTCTGCAGCATCGAGCATCACGAAGGTGAGGACATGTTCAGCCATGTCACTCAATTTCTCGGTGACGGCGTGTTGATGTACGCCTCCGACTATCCGCATTCGGAATGCCAGTTCCCGAATTCAGTCGACAACATCCTCGCCTGGCAAAGCCTGAGCGGCGAGACCAAAAAGAAACTGCTATGGGACAACGCCGCCCGTTTTTTCAAACAGACCTGAGGCGTCCTTTAAGCAGAGCCGGCAATAACTGGTCGCCCCCGGCGCAAGCGGGGGCGCAGAGCCTGCCCCTGGCTTGAACAGGGGGCGAACGACGCGACGCGGCCGCTGGATTCCCGCGCTCGCGGGCATGACCGGGTAACAGGCGTTTCTGTCGGATCAGCCTCTCGGCTGCTTTCGCGGACAATGGGAGGCTGGAGACAGCCGGCCGCGTCGATATCAAAGGGAGGAATAACGTGAAAAACGGATATCGCGTTTTCGATGCCGATACCCATGTCAACCCGTCTGCCGAGGCGCTCGAGCGCTATGTCGATCCCGGCTTCCGCCCGCGGCTCGCCGAATTGGCGCAATATCGGCAGACAAGCGGCGAGGGTCGCCACCACTACAGTTTCGGCCGTAAATTCTACCGGCGGGTATTGGGCGAGGCGGCGCCGCGTGACAGCTTTACCGGACGCGACTCGCAATGGCGTGGTGGCAAGCTGCCTCGGCCGGGGGTGCAGGACGATCAGGCCGAGAACCGCGTCAACGACATGGACGACGAGGGGACGGACGTCCATTTCCTGATCCCCGGCTCGTTCATGAGCCTTGTCGGGCTCGACGACCCGGCGTTCGAAGTCGGGCTAATTCGCGCCTATCACCGCCACATCGCGGATTTCTGCGGTCAATTTCCCGGCCGGCTGAAGAGCCTGATCGTCGCCCCGACGCGCGATGTCGATGCGGCGGTGCGCGAGATCCGCGAGTGGGGGAATTCGAATTGGGCGGTAGCGGTCAAGCCATTGATGCCCTTCGACATTCCGCCGGACCACCCCGACCTCGATCCGATCTGGCGCGCCGCCGAGGCGCACGACCTGCCGATTGCCCACCACAGCTCGACCTGGAACCCGCCTTACTACCCGGCTTACCGGGACGTCTGGGACAACATCTTCGTCGGCCGCATGGCCTCCCACCCTTGGGGAGCGATGCGCTTTATCGCGTCCTTTATCGGCGGCGGCATCATGGACCGCTTTCCGAAGCTGCGGATGGGAGTGCTCGAATGCGGCTTTGGCTGGCTGCCATTCTGGGCGAGACGCATGGACGAGCAGGCCGTTTATGTCGGCGGCACCGCGCCCCTGAAGCACGAGCCCAGCGAATACATCACCAGTGGCCGGTTTTTCTGCAGTATCGAGCACCAGGAAGGCGAGGACATGTTCAATATCGTCACCGGGTTTCTCGGCGACGATGTTTTGATGTACGCCTCCGACTACCCCCATTCGGAATGCCAGTTCCCGAACTCGATCGACAACATCCTCGCCTGGCAGACCCTAAAGGCCGAAACGAAACAAAAACTCCTCTGGGACAACGCCGCCCGCTTCTTCAAACAAACCTAAACTCTCACGCGACACGGTCGCCTTGGCGGATCTCGACGGTGCGGTTGTCGACGGCGGGCAGCATGCGGGCGGGGTCGCGGGTCACGATCACGTCGAGCACGGTCGGGCGGCTGCGCTCGGCCATCCCGGCTGCCAAGGCCGCGGGCAGCTGGCCGGGGTCTTCCACGCGGATGCCGTTGCACCCCATCGCGCGGGCGATCGCTGCGTAATTCATCTCGACCAGATCGGAGGATTGATAGCGGCCACGGAACATCGCGTGCTGCAACGCCTTGACGTAACCCGAGGCGGCGTTGTTGACGACAACGATGGTCAGCCCGATCCCAGCGCGGCGCGCGGTTTCGAGCTCGCCCAGGGTCATGTTGAAGCCGCCATCGCCGCCGATCGCGACGACGGGGCTCGCGGGTGCCGCGAGTGCGGCGCCGATGCCGCCGGGCAGCCCATAGCCGATCGAGGCTAGGCCGCGGTCCGGGATAAAATGCCGCCCGGCGCTCTTGGTGTCGTAGAGGAGCCCGGTCCAATGCCCGGCGAACCCGCCATCGGCGACGAGGATGCTGTCGGCGGGAAGGGCGCGGTTCAGCTCACGGCAGAGCCGCGCCATGTGGACCGGCCGCTCGTCGGAATCGAGCCGGGCCGCGGCGTCCTCGCGCCAGGCCGCCATCCGCCTGGGGATCTCGGCGACGTAATCGGCGCGGGCGGAGCGGGCTTGCCGTGCGTCGTCGGCCAGAGCTTCCGTCAGGTTTTCGAGCCCGGCGCGGGCGTCACCCCATAAGGCCACCGCGGCCGGCATGCAGCGGCCGATCTCTTCGGCGACGATTTCGAGATGAATGATCGGGATAGAACGCGACGGCAATGCATAGCGCTTGGTCGCGATTTCGCCGAGCTTGCAGCCGATAACGAGCAGGCAGTCCGACGCCTCGATCAGCTCGTTGGCGATCCGCGAATAGCGGCCGAAGAGGCCAGCCGACAGCGGGTGAGTGCAGGCGATGCCGCCCTTGCCGCTCATCGTGTGCGCGACCGGAATCGACTGGGCCTCGGCCAAAGCGAGCAGGGCTTCGTAGCCTTGTGAGACGTGGATGCCGCCGCCAACCAGGATCAACGGCCGTTTGGCACGCGCAATCAATGCCGCGGCGCGCTCGATATCGGCGCGGTCGGGGCGGATGCGCCGGGCGGGAGCGCGCAAGGTCGTCGGATCGATCGCAAAATCGTCGGCGGTAAAATCATGCTCGCCGTGACAGACATCCTCGGGTACGTCGAGCAATACCGGCCCCGGACGGCCCGATGTCGCGACCGCAAAGGCGCGGGCCAGCAACTCGGGTACGCGGGCGGTCTGCTCGACCCGGATCAATTCTTTGACTGCCGGCCGTAGGATTTCGACCTGCCGGCATTCCTGGGTCATGTTTTTCCAGGAATGGGCGCGGTTGGTATCGCCGGCCAACGCAACGATCGGGGTGCCGGCGTTTAACGCCTCGATCAGGCCGGTGACGAGGTTGGTGGCGCCGGGGCCGAGCGTGCCATCGCATACCCCCGGCCGATTGGTGACCCGGGCATAGGCTTCGGCGGCAAAGGCGCCGCAGCGCTCATCGTTGATCAGGAAATGGCGCATGCCGAGCTGCGACAGTGCATCGTAGAACGGCAACAGCTGAAACCCACCCATGCCGAACATCGGCCCGACCTCGGCAAGCCGCAGCATCTCGGCCATCGCGCGGCCGCCGTTCATGCGGCCCGAGGGCCGATTGCTGGCGCGATTGGCAGCGCTCACAGGCTTGCTTTCACTCATGCGTGTTCCTCCCAGTCGTGGGCCTTCAGCCCGCGGGCTTACCCCGCGACGGCGGCGGCGCGAACAATCGCGACAAATTCGCGGGCGCTGACGCCCTTTGCGATGCCGAGTGCCGCGGCGCGCGAATTGAAGCGCGATACGATACCATCCTCGTAGGTCGAGCGCGCGTCGCCGATGCGGGCGCTGGTCGCCGCGACCGTGGCGGCGGCGATGCCGCGCCTGTCGAGCGCCGGGAGCCGGGTGATACCGGCATCGTCGACCCCGATCCCGGCATCGTTGAAGACCGCGGCAAGCGCGTCGTATTTGAGGGCGGTCTCGGGCCGACCGCCGAGCAAGCCGCCATGTGAGCCAGTCACGACGATCGTGCCGACATGCTCGGGGCCGACCGCCGAGGCCGAGTTCGAGCGCCCACACCGCGGGTGCCGCGGCGATCAGCAGAAACGCCGATTCGACCGCCGGCGGCGGCTCTCTCCAGCCGATCGAAGCATGTGCCAGCGCGTTCGCGGCATCACGACAGGTCAGGCCCGCGCGGCAGCCCAGAGCGACTGCGGGTGGATTGACGTGGGTGACGACGCCGCGCGCCATCATATCGACGCCGTCGCCAATCCGTGCGGTCATTTTGCCGACCGTCGTAGCCGGTATGCCGAGTTGCGCGAGATAGTCGAGCCCGGCAATCCCGGCCTCGTCGCGCCCGATCCCGGCATCGTTAAAGATCGCCGCGGCCACGCCAAGCTTGGCCGCGACATAGGCGGCGTAAACACCGCCATGCGAGCCATTGACGACCACCGCACCTTTGGCTTCGGGGCCGATGCGGGTGATGCTGTCGGCGGTCAGGATCGGCGCGAGCTGGGAAGGCATGGCAGGGTCTCGTGCAAGGAGGCAGCTGCGCCATCATGCCGGGACCCGCAAAATCTGCACAAGCGGCAAACCGGATCTGATGCCGGTGACTTTCGCCGAGCAAAATTGCTCGTACCCCCCCGCTCGGCGGAATCTACTATGGTCGCCAGGGTCATGGCGCGGGGTCGCGCTCTCGGGCCTGCGGTTGGTATGGTAGCTTGGTTCGCGCATTCGTGATCGGCAAAACTGGGCAATAGGAGACGTCGCATGCAGATCGGTTTTATCGGCACCGGGACGATGGGCGCGCCGATCGCCGGCTGCCTGATCGATGCCGGTCACGCATTGACGGTATACGATATCAGGTCCGAGGCAACGGGGGCTCTCGCTGGGCGGGGCGCCGAGGCGGTCGCCAGCCCGCGCGCCGTTGCCGAAAAGAGCGGGGTCGTGTTCACCTCGCTACCCGGTCCTGACGAGATGCGGACGACAGTGCTCGACCCGACAAACGGCATCCTCGTTGGGCTGCGGGCGGGCGGCTGTTATATCGACCTGACGACAAACGCTCCGGCGGTGGCGCGCGAGGTCGCCGCCGTTTGCCTTGGCAAGGGTGTCGCAATGCTCGATGCGCCGGTCAGTGGGCGTCCGCCTGGCATGACGGTTATGGTCGGCGGCGACGAGGCGATCTTTGCCCGCCATCGGCCGCTATTCGAGGCTATCGCCCGCAACATTTTCTATGTCGGTGAAGCGGGCGCCGGGTGCATCGCCAAACTCGTCACGCAATATCTCGGCTATACCAATTTTGTCGCGGCGCTCGAAGGCCTGTTGATCGGCGCCAAGGCCGGCGTCGATCCCGGCATCCTGGCGCAGATCGTACCGTTCAGCGCCGGCGCCAGCCGCACTTTCGACAATATCCCGCGCTCGGTACTGACGGGCGCGTTCACCTCGGGCGGTACGCTCGACATCGTTGCCAAGGATCTGCATCTGGCCTGCGAGCTCGCCCGCGAGGTCGCTTCGCCGGCGAACCTGGGTCTCCTCGCGCACGATGTACTGCATCGCGCACAGGCCCAGGGCTGGGGCAAAGAGGGCTTCCCGATCGCCGCCCGCATCCTCGAAGCCATGGCCGGCCAGGAGCTGCGCTCGCAGACTGGGCAGAATGCGGTAAACTACCAGGCGCACGATCCGCGGCGCATCCCCGCGCGCGAGTAGCGCACGAAGCGCGATTTAAGAGCGGAGCGGTTAATTCAGACAGCCTGCACACCGTTTATGTGGTGGCGTCGATGAATAGGAGGGCAGCAATGGCGGCCGCATCGGAAACGGGATACCGCGAGGGGCTGGTCGATTTGGCGAACGGCCAGATCAGCCGCGAGATCTTTGTCAATGACACGATCTATGCGCAGGAGCAGGAGCGTCTCTTTGCCCGCGCCTGGCTGTTTGTCGGCCATGAGAGCCAGATCCCCAACCCCGGCGATTTCTTTGTTTCGGCAATGGGCGAGGAGTTGGTAATCCTGTGCCGCGACCGCGCCGGTGCGATCCATGTGTTCCTCAATTCGTGCCGACACCGCGGCATGAAAGTGTGCCGCTATGACGAGGGCAACACGCCGGTCTTTACCTGCCCGTATCACGGTTGGAGCTATGGCACCGACGGCAAGCTCGCCGGCGTGCCGTATTTCCGCGAGGCCTATCATTCGAAGCTTGACCGCGGCCAATGGGGATTGGTCGAAGTGGCGCAGATGGCCAATTACAAAGGCGGCATCTGGGCGAATTGGGATCCCGCGGCACCCTCTTTCACCGAGTATCTCGGCGATTTCGCATCTTATTTGAACCAGACCTTTGACGGTTGGGACGGCAGCGACGGCGGCGCTGAGATCTTGGGCGGCATCCAGAAATGGCGGGTGCCGTGCAACTGGAAATTCCCGGCCGAGAATTTCAGCGGCGACAGCTATCACAACATCAGCCACCGCTCCGTCGATCTGGTCGGTGTCGGCCCGTCGGGCAGCGGCCGGCGCGACATGCCGGAACTGGAGCTGGCGCAAAAGCTGCACATCGCCGTGCCCGGTCACGGCCACCAGACGACCGCCTATCTGTTGCCGCGGAGCCAGTCGGCTCCGCCCGGCTACCGCCATTCGTCGGTCGTCGCCGATTATTTTACGTATTGCGAAGAACAGCGCCGCCGCCGGCGCGGCGATTGGGGACGGCTGATCACTCTGGTGGGCGAGGTGTTCCCCAGCATGGCTTTTCTTTCACGCCAGCCGCGCACGATCGCGGTGTGGCATCCGCGCGGGCCGCACGAGACCGAAGTGTGGCGCTGGTTCCTGGTCGATAAGGCCGCCCCACAAGAGGTCAAGGATTTTCTGCGCGACTACTACATCCGCTATTCGGGCCCGGCTGGCATGACCGAGCAGGACGACATGGAAAACTGGAACTACGCCCACGCCGCGAGCCGCGGCGTGATCGCGCGTCGTTTTCCCTATAATTATGAGCAAGGTGCCGGGACCGAAATCGAGAATTACGAGTGGGAGGGGTTCCGGCTGCCGGGAGTTGTGACCGATCTGACAAAGGCTAAGTCGAGCGAGCACAATTTGAGGAATCTCTACCGCCGCTGGGCCCAATTCATGGAAGCCGATAGCTGGGACGACCTAATGGCTCGGCGACCGCCGTCCCCGGCCAGGATCGCGCAAGCCGCCGAGTAATATCGGCTTCGGTCGCAGTGCCCACCGGCTGCGCGCCTCGGGAGTAGGTAAAGCCCCAGATCCGCGGCCCTTGGTTGGCCGACGGATCTGAGACTGGGCACCGCCGCCGTTACGGGGTCGGCAGCATCGGCGGGTCGGCGACTTCGATCAATTGCGCCCCACCAAAGCCGTTGAACCGGCTGCTAAGGCAGCCGCCATAGGCGCCGAGCTGGCCCAACTCGATCCAGTCGCCTTCGCGCATATCGGCGGGCAGGCGAAACGGCCCGTTCATCCTATCGGCGCTGTCGCAAGTCGGGCCGAACAGGAGGAAATCGGTGGACTCCGCTTCGGCGGCACCGGCTTCGCCGAGACGGATTCGTCGCGCCGGAAAGCGAAAACCCAATGCCCCGGCATCGCTCAAATTGCCGTAGACGCCGTCGTTGACGTAGAGCGCGTTACCGCGGCGTAATTGCACTTGCGCCACGACCGATCCGCCGCCGGCGACTAGGACGCGGCCTGGCTCCGCCCATAGCCGCACACCCTCAGGCAACGCCGACGCGCCCCGCTGAATGGCCTCGACAAAGGCACCGAGCGGCGGCGGGACCATATCGGGATAGCTGACTGGAAACCCGCCGCCGACATCGACGATTTCAACCGGGACCTCGGCCGCGGCGATGATTTGGGCGGCCAATGCGATTGCTCGCGCATAAGCCTCGGGGTCGAGGCATTGCGAGCCGACATGAAAGGTCACGCCGAGACGGGCCGCGTGCGGCCGGGCGGCGCGCAATAGGACAGCGGCTTCGTCCGGCGACGCACCGAATTTGCCGGAGAGATCGTAGACCGCGCTGCCCTTCGGCAAAGCTAAGCGCACGAAGAGCCCCAAGGCCGGCGGGGCGCCGACCAGCTCGAGCTGCACGGTTTCCTGCACGATCTTGGCGAGCTCGTCGAGGCTGTCGAGCGCGAAATCGGTTACGTCCCAGCGGTCGAACGCCTCAGCGATCGCCGGGCGCGCCTTGACCGGGTGCATGAAATGGATTTCGGCGCCAGGCAGCAATGCGCGCGCGAGCCTCACCTCGGCGAGCGAGGCGCAGTCGAAATGGCGAACGCCGCCGGCCCACAGCGCGCGCAGGACACTTGGCTCCGGGTTGCATTTGACGGCGTAGAGAACATCGCCCGGAAAGGCGCCGACAAAACACCGCGCCGCAGCGGCGATCGTCACCGGACGCAGGCACAACAACGGATCGCTCGGCCGCAGCTCGGCGATCAGTGAATCGACATCCGGCAGAACCGGGTCCGTGAGCGGACGATTGAAGCCATGGCGGATTTTTGCCATCGCACAGCCCTCCATCGGTAAGGAGGCGATATTCGCTCTGGCCGCGATCAGCGGCAGAAGCGGAATGACCGATTTGGGTGAGGGGCCGTGGCGGACTCCGGTTTACCGGCTCAGATGCCCGCGGCGGCAGGCCTCCCGATCAGATGCGGGAGACCGTGCGAGGACTTCGCATTGCGTGCCGGACCATATCCGTTCCCTTAAGGACACCGGCCCACGGGTAACCGGCTCGACCGAAAGAGACGCGTTACGTCGTAGCAGCACCCCGACGCACGGGGTCCTAGGCACGTGCGATTTGCGTCAGGCCGCTAAAGTGGCGGTTTTCTCCGCCAATGCAAGGACTTATTGCAATTATTTAGATCCCGCCCGCCGGCTCAATTGTGCGGCGCCAGCAGCGCGATGTAATCCCAGACGATCGTCGCCGCGGCGAGGGCGGTGATCTCCGCAGTGTCGTAGGGCGGCGACACTTCGACGACGTCCATGCCGGCAAAATTGAGCCCGGCGAGACGGCGCAGGATTGCCCGAACTTGCCAGGTGGCAAGCCCCCCGACCTCCGGTGTGCCGGTGCCGGGGGCGAAAGCCGGGTCGAGCGCGTCGACATCGAAGGTCAGATAGGCCGGCATGTCGCCGATCACGCCGCGGATCCGCTCAGCCACGGCGGCCGGGCCGGTTTCGTGCACATCCTCGGCGAAAAGGATCGTCACCCCTTTGCCGATGGTCCAGTCCTGCACCTCGCGGCTCATGGGTGAGCGAATCCCGATCTGCACCGTACGGTGGGGATCGATCAGCCCCTCCTCGATGGCGTGGTAAAATGGCGAGCCGTGACCCCAAACGAGACCAAAGCTGTCGGGCCAGGTGTCGACATGCGCGTCGAAATGGACGAGGCCCACTGGCCCGCGCCGCTTCGCCAGGGCACGCAATAACCCGAGAGTCACGGTGTGATCGCCGCCGAGCGCGGCAAGATGTTTTATCGGGGCGGCTTGCGCTTCGATCTTGGCGAGGCTTCCCAGAATGTCGCCGTGAACGAGGCGGAAATCACCGATATCGGCAAGGTCCAGCTTCGCCGGATCGACGCCGTTAGCGGGGTGGTCGCCATCGACCAGCATCCGGCTTGCCTGCCGGATCGCCGCCGGGCCAAAACGCGCTCCCGGCCGGTTTGAAGTGCCGAGATCATAGGGAATGCCGGCAATGCAGATCGCAGCGGCGGGGTGGGTGCGCTCGATGCCGAGAAATGTCGGCGGAATCGCGAAAGTCGGAACGTCAGTCATGACGGCGATCTAGGCAGTTCGCGTTGGCGATCAATACGCGGGAAAAGTTCGCAAAATTGGCCGGGCAGCGTCGTCGATCACCGCTGCTAGAGGTTAACTAAAAAAGGCCGGCGGCGCCTGAACTACCGGGGCAGCTGCATCGAGGATTTCGCGGCGATCGCCCGAACGCGGCGGATAAATCCGCTCGCGGTTGATTATCATCTTGGTGCGCTTGGCGGCCTCACCCTCTGTCGCGACATGGCGGTCCCAACCGGCGGTGCAGACCGCCCCCCACGGCCCGAGATCGAGGATGGTCGTGTACCAGTCGATCCTGAGCGGCTGCATCGGTAGCCCGAGCAAGTCGCAGACGACGTTATGCCCGGCGAAACGCCCCATCGGCCGGCCGTGCTGGCACGACATAACGCATGGGCGTTGGCCGTCGATCGGGAGCCAGGCGACGTCGCCGGCGGCGAATTCCGCAGGCATGCCCTTTATCTTTAGAAACTCGTCGACCGGCACGCGGCCGAAGCGGTCGTGCTCCACCGGAAAGTCCTGGGTCAGCGGATGCGCCTGCATGCCGGCGCACCAGACAATCGTCGCCGCATTGATGCGTTCGCCGGTCGACAAGATCGCGCCATCCGCATCGATTGCCGCCACCGAGACACCGGGCCGCTGTTCGATACCCAATGCCGACAAGGCCTCGTCGATGACGGCGCGCGCTTCCTCGCCCATATCGGAGCCGATCCAGGGCTGCCGGTCGGCGATAATCACGCGCGGTGTGCCTGACCCATTACAGAGTGTTGCGCGCAATTTGCCAGGCATCTCGGTCGCGACCTCGATGCCGGTCAGGCCGCCGCCAATGACCAGCGCGGTCCATTGCCCCGGAGAAGCCTCGCGCTCGGACAATCCCGCGATATGCTCATTTAGCCGGACGCCAGCGTCGTAGGTATCGACGTCGAAGGCGTGTTCCGCGAGCCCGGCGATCGGTGGGCGCACCAGCCGGCTGCCAAGGGCAAACACCAGCCGATCATAGGTCAGAGGCTTTTTGCCGCTTGATAGCAGCACGCGGCGTCGAGCCAAGTCGATGTCGCTTACTTCCGCTTCGACGCGGCCGACGCCGATTGGGCGCAGGATGTCATCAAGAGGGACGCGAGTATCGCTTAGCTCGGCCTCGTAATTGCGCACGCGGATCGAGTGAAACGCGCTGCGATCGACAAGCGTGATTTCAACCCGATCCGGCCCGATACCGAGCTCATCAAGCTTTCGCGCCGCGCCAATCGCCCCCCACAGCCCGGCAAAGCCAGCGCCGAGAACGACGATCCGCTGCACCGGCAAAAGTCCCTAGACGCGTTCGAGGACCGCGGCAATGCCTTGGCCAACGCCGACGCACATCGTGACGAGAGCGTAGCGGCCGCCGGTGCGTTCGAGTTGACGCGCTGCGGTCAGCGCGATCCGCGGCCCAGACGCGCCGAGCGGGTGGCCGACTGCGATCGCGCCGCCGTTCATGTTGACCCGACTGTCGTCGAACGGCAGTTCGAGCCCGCGGAGACATGACAGGACCTGGGCAGCGAAGGCCTCGTTGATCTCGATCACGTCGATGTCGGATAGGCTCAGCCCAGCGCGCGCCAGCGCCTTTTTGGACGCCTCGACCGGGCCGATACCCATGATGCGCGGCGCTACCCCGGCGACACCGCTCGCGACAACGCGCGCCAGCGGCTTGGCTCCGGCGGCGTCGCTGACCCTGCGGCTGGCGACGATCATCGCGACCGCCCCGTCATTGATGCCCGAGGCGTTGCCGGCGGTGGTCACCCCGCCCTCCCGCAATGGGCGCAATTTGGCCAGTGCCGCAAGATCGGTTTGCGGGCGCGGATGCTCGTCCTCGGCAACCTTGACCGGGCCGGCGCGGCCGCCGGGCACTTCGACCGCGAAGATCTCGCCCTCAAAAAAGCCGGCGGCTTTGCCGGCGGCGTATTTCTGTTGCGAGCCCGCGGCGAAGACATCGCACGCCTCACGCGTGATCTGGTAGTCGCGCGCCAGATTGTCGGCGGTCTCGGGCATCGTGTCGGCGCCGAATTGGCGCTCGATCTTCGGGTTGGGAAAGCGCGCGCCGATCGTCGAGTTCGAACACCCGGCCGTCGCGGCTGAACGGCGTTTCCGCCTTGTTCATCACGAACGGCGCCCGGCTCATGCTCTCGACGCCACCCGCAACAAACAAATCGCCTTCGCCGCAGGTCACGGCCTGCGCCGCCATGACGATCGCGTTGAGCCCGCTGCCGCAATTGCGCTGCAATACCGACCCGGCAACTTCGATCGGCAACCCGGCGAGTAATCCGGCGTGGCGTCCGACGCAGCGGCTGTCCTCGCCCGCCTGGTTGGCGCAGCCGACAACAACGTCCTCGATCTTGGCCGGATCGAAGTTGCTTTGCTCGACGACCGCCGAGATCACCGAGGCCAGCATGTCGTCGGGCCGCATTCGGGCGAGCGCGCCGGCATGGCGGCCAAAGGGTGTGCGCAAACCGTTGTAGATATAAGCGTCGAGCATGGGTGGTTCCTCCTGGGCGCCGCATCTCCGCGCGGCTGAGCGGTGCTGTCAAGACCCGCCGTCGAGCACGATCCGACGGCTCAACTTTTCGTCAAACTGCGACATTCGATTATAGTAGCGGCACCCACTGACCAAGAGACTTGTATGGCGGACGATCATTCCGCTCACGACCACTCCGGACGCCCTGGGCCCAAGCGAAACGGGCATGCCGGCCATAGCCATGGCCCGACCGATTACGGGCGCGTCTTCGCGATCGGGATCGCGCTGAACCTGGCCTATGTTGCGGGCGAGGCGGTCGCCGGGGTTCTGTCTCATTCGCTGGCGTTGCTGGCGGATGCCGGCCACAATCTGAGCGACGTACTCGGCCTCGGGCTCTCGTGGGGGGCGGCGGTACTTAGCCGGCGCGGGCCGAGCGGCCGCTTCACTTACGGGCTGAAGTCGAGTTCGATCCTCGCCGCCCTCGCCAACGCCGTCATTCTGCTCGTCGTGACCGGCGGCATCGCTTGGGAGGCATTGTTGCGCTTTGCCGAGCCGGCGCCGGTCGACAGCGCCGTCATGGTATGGGTTGCGGCCGTCGGCATCGCGGTCAATGGCGGAACGGCATTGCTGTTCGTTTCAGGCCGCGGCCGTGACCTCAACATCAAAAGCGCGTTTCTGCATATGGCGGCGGATGCATTAGTTACGGCGGGCGTCGTCGTCGCCGGCGTCGTGATCGGTCTCACCGGATGGCTGCGCCTCGACCCCGCCATCAGCCTGGTGGTTTCGGTGATTATCGTGATCGGCACCTGGGGCTTGCTGAGGAGCGCCATCGGACTGGCTCTGGACGCCGTGCCTGAAGGCATTGACGCGGCCGCAGTGCGCGCCCATCTCGCCGCCCAGCCTGGGGTTACTGCCCTGCACGATCTGCATATTTGGGGCATGAGCACGACCGAGACGGCGATGACCTGTCATCTTGTCATGCCGGCGGGTCATCCCGGCGACGCCGCGCTCAATGCGATGACGCAGGAACTTCACGCGAGGTTTGGCATCGCCCATGCGACGATCCAGATTGAGCTTGCCGACAGCAGTGAAGTCTGCGCCCTGACCCCGGAACACGTTGTCTAAGAGCGCTGGGTTTAAGATCGCTGGGTCTGATCGGTTGCCTCGATAATGGTCCAGGGCTAGCTTTCGCTAAGCATTATCGGAGGTGAGAATGGGCGAACGGGCATTTGTGCGCGAAGTGGGCATGCGCGACGGGCTGCAGAGCCTCGCCGAAATCATGCCGACCGAGCAGAAGATTGCTTGGCTAGACGCCGAATACGCCGCCGGGGTGCGCGAGATCGAAGTCAGCTCGTTTGTTCCGCCAAAGCTGCTGCCGCAGCTCGCCGATGCCGAAGCAGTGGTGCGCCACGCACTGACCCTGCCGGAGCTGACTGTCTCGGCATTGATTCCAAACCTCAAGGGTGCGGAACGCGGTCTGGCGCTCGGCGTGCACGAGATGAATTTCGTGCTGTCGGTCAGCGAGGGGCACAACCGCGCCAATGTCCGCCGCAGCACCGGCGAGTTGATCGAGGATTTCCGCCGTGTCGTGGCCCTGTGTCAAGCCGCCCCGGAAGGCAAGCGCCCGCGGCTGACTTGTGGTCTCGCCACCGCCTTTGGCTGCACGATCGAAGGGGCGATCGACGAGGAGCGGGTGCGTCGGATCGCTGTCGAGGTCGCCGAAGCCGGAGCCGACGAAATCATGCTCGCGGACACGGTCGGCTATGGCCAGCCGGCGGCGATTGAGCGCGTTTTCCGCCGCGTTATGGCGGATGTGGCGCCGCTACCGGTGAGCGGGCATTTTCACGACACCCGCGGGCTCGGCCTTGCCAATATATTGGCGGCGCTCAACGCCGGCGCGCGCTCGTTCGACGCCTCGCTCGGTGGGCTCGGCGGCTGCCCTTACGCGCCGGGTGCAACCGGCAACATCGTCATCGAAGATTTGGTGTTCATGCTCGAGGCGATGGGTTTCGACACCGGCATCGATCTCGACCGGCTGGTCGAAGTGCGAAAGCTGGTGCGCAGCGCACTGCCCGGAATCGTCCAATACGGCGCCATCGCCAAGGCCGGCTTGCCGAAGAACTTCCACTCGATGCCGACCGCGCAAGCCGCCGAATAGTACAGCGCGACGTCTGACACGCTGCCAAAACCTGTTCTGACTCTCCGGGGGAGCTGATTGTGGCCGACCAGCCGATTTCATCCGAGCGGTTTACGATGCTTGTCGATCAGGCGGGGCTGAAACTGACCCCCGAACAATTCGGGGAGTTGCACGACGGTTATCGCTTCATCCAACGCATGCAGCGGATTGTCCGGCGGCCGCGCGATCGAGCGGCCGAGCCGGCGCATATTTTCGTCCACCCGCGGGCGGAGACGCCGTGATGGACCCGACGCAGCTGACGATCGCCGAGGCCAGCCGCGCGATCGCGGCGGGAAGCTTATCGCCGGTGGCGCTGACCGAGGCGTATCTCGATCGCATCGCGGCGCTCGATGGCGAGTTGCATAGTTACGTGCTGGTGTTGCGCGATCAGGCGCTCGAAGCGGCGCGCGCCGCTGCTAGCGCAGGTCGCTCTCGCGATAGCCTGCACGGTATCCCGATCGGGCTCAAGGATATCTACAAGACCTCGGGCATCCGCACGACGGCCGGCTCCCGGCGCTTTCTCGACCATGTCCCCGACGAAGACGCGGAGACCTGGGTGCGGCTGCGCGGCGCAGGGGCGATTCTGCTCGGCAAGCAGGAGACCCACGAATTCGCGATTGGCGGTCCCGATTTTACCCTGCCGTTCGAGCCTGCCCGCAACCCGTGGAATACCGCGCATTACCCAGCCGGATCATCGAGCGGTTCGGCAGCTGCGGTCGCGGCCGGTTTATGCGCCGGGGCGATGGGTTCGGACACCGGCGGTTCGATCCGCGGGCCGGCGGCTTATTGCGGCATCATCGGGTTAAAGCCGACCTATGGCCGGGTCAGCCGGCGCGGCGTCTTCCCGCTGTCCTATACGCTCGATCATTGCGGACCGCTGACCCGCACCGTCGAGGATTGCGCGATCATGATGCAGGCGCTCGCCGGCTACGATCCGCTCGATCCGGCCTCGGCCGATGTCTCGGTGCCGGATTATCGCGCGGCGCTGACGTCACGACTGGATGGCGTCAGGATCGGCGTCATCCGGCATTTCCACGAGCATGATGCCGTTGCCGATTTCGGCCCGGAGAGTGCACCGAGTAAAGCGTACGTCGCTGCGTTCGATGCCGCATTGCGGACCCTGGAGAGCCTCGGCGCGCGCCTCTCCGAGATAAAGCTCTCGCCGCTGATCGACTATCTCGACGCCAACCGGCTGATCATGCTGGCCGAGGCTTATGCTCTGCATGAAAAAGATTTTCGCGGACGGCCGCAGGATTTCGGGCATCACATGTTTGCGCGGATCGGCCTCGGCGCGTTCCTGACGGCCGCCGATTATGTCGAGGCGACGCGCCAGCGGCGTGAGCTGTGCCTCGAATTTGCCCGCGTGCTCGACGGCGTCGACGTCGTGGTGTCGGCCAATTCAACCGGGCCGGCGCCGCGGATCGATTCGATCCCTACCTATTCGACCTTTGAGCGCGCTTCCTACACCGGACCTTACAACCTGACCGGCTCTCCGGCATTGTCGGTGCCGATCGGTTTTGAGAACGGATTGCCGCTCGCCTTTCAGATCGCCGGCAAGCCATTCGATGAGGCCGGGGTCATGCGCGTCGGTCATGCCTTCGAGCAGGCGACCGAATTCCATCGCCAGCGCCCGTCGATCGCCGCCCCGCTCCCCGGCCGCGCGTAAGCTTCCCACAGAAACGCACAGCGCTCACCCGCTACCGGCTGCTGGCATTAACCCGCCACCGCGGCGGTATGTCGGTTGCGCGACCATCAGTGAGACAGCATTGTCGCCCAGGTTGAGTTGCGGCAAGGGGAGTTGCATGGCCGAGACAAGCCGCGAACCCGAAGCGGCCGAAAGAGCATTCTGGTCGTGGCTCGGTTTTTGGGTTCTGTTTTTTGTTCTCGGATTGTGTGTCGTACTCGGCGCCTTTGCCGCTAGCCGCGGCGAAGAATCGGGTGATTACACAGCGGGGGTAGTGCTGATCCTCGCCGCGTTGGCGCTCGCATTTCTGCGCTTAAAGCAGAGTTTCGACGAAACCTCTCTGAGCTTTGGCAATTTTCTGTTTGTCGACAGCATGGCGAGCCTGGTGGTCGTCATCCCGCTGTTTGTGGTTGTCGGCCTAGCCGGTTTGTTCATCGCCAGCGCATGGCCCTCCGGCAGCCTTCACTCTGGCGGTATCGCACTATTCGTCGCAAGCGGGGTTATCGTTTTTCTCGACATCAAGCAGGTCTTCGACCGTCGCGATATGCGTTGATTTTGCGAAGCTTGCCATTATTTGGCGGTTAACTGGTTATACCGGCCATCCGTCTGACGGATTGGAGCGGTCAATAAAACGCAATAGTTGCTTGACGTTCGCGTTGCTGTCCGTCATGCGCTATTGCTCCTCGATGATGCATCCCGCCAAGCGCGGGAACGTTTACGAGTTGTGTGAATATCAGCCGGGACGGAGATGACCGCGGTAACGTCGGAGCCCAGCGCGCGCGTTGCGAGCAGCATCGAGACGCCCTCCGGGAAATGGCGGGACGGCGAGAATTTCCCTGTGGGGTCATGGCTGATCCGCCGCGACCTGCGGGCTCATGTCCATACCTTCTATCGGTTTGCGCGGAACGCCGACGACATCGCCGACAATTCCGCGCTGTCCTCGGTCGATAAGATCCGTCGGCTCGACCGGATGGCGGCGGTGCTTGACGGCGGGGCTGGGGATGATGCGCCGGCTGCCCTGGAGATGCGGCGCAGCCTGCTGGCGACCAGCATGACGGCTCAGCACTGTCACGACGTCCTGCGCGCCTTTCGTCAGGATGCGGAACAGCGCCGTTACCGCGACTGGGACGAGCTGATGCTTTACTGCCGCTACTCGGCAGCACCAGTCGGGCGGCAATTGCTTGATCTGCACGGCGAGAGCCGGTCGACCTGGCCTGCCTCGGATGCGCTTTGCGCCGCCTTGCAGGTGCTCAACCATATCCAGGATTGCGGCGCGGATTACCATCGCCTCGATCGCGTCTACCTGCCGCTCGACGATCTCGCGGCTGCCAGGACCGGAGTTGAGGCGCTCGACGCGTCTGCGGTCACGCCAGCACTCCGGGGGTTGCTCGATGTTCTTCTCGACCGCACTGCCGGCCTCATCGAGACCGCGCGCGATTTAGCTCCGGGTGTTGCCGCAGCGGGGCTGCGCTGCGAATGCGCGGTGATTGTCGAGTTGGCGGCACGGCTGCTCGATCGCCTGCGTTGTGGCGATCCATTGGCCCGACGGGTCGGCCTCGGCAAAAGCGATTTTCTTGCCGCCTTTGCAAAGGGCGTCATTTACGGGGTGCACAGGCGCGGAGTCCTGGGGTGAGCGAGGCCGCTTTTGAAGCAATCGCCGCGCCGAGCGATGATACGGCACTGCGCGAGGCGATCCGCCAGCGGGTCGAGGCGGCAGGCACCTCATTCTATTGGGCGATGCGGCTCTTGCCGCCGGAGCGGCGCAACGGCATGTATGCGGTCTATGCTTGGTGCCGCGAGGTCGACGATATCGCCGATGGCGACCAGCCGGTTGCGGTAAAGCTCGCCGCGCTCGATGCGTGGCGCGACGAAATTGCTGCGCTCTACGCCGGTCATCCGCGCCACCTCATAGCTCGCGCATTGCAAGAACCGGCGCAGCGATACGAGCTGCGCCGCCACGATTTCCTGGCGGTGATCGACGGCATGGAAATGGATGCCCGCGAAAATATTCGCGCTCCTGACGCCGCCACGCTCGACCTCTATTGCGCCAGAGTGGCAAGTGCCGTCGGCCACCTCTCGGTGCATGTATTCGGCGACGCTAGCCCCGCTGCCCATCGCGTTGCGGAGGCACTCGGTCGGGCATTGCAGCTGACCAACATTCTGCGCGATCTCGACGAAGATGCGCAGCGCGGGCGGCTATATCTGCCGCGCGAGATCCTCGGACACCACGGGATTGGCGCGAGCGAGCCTGTTCAAGTGCTTCAGCACCCGGCATTACCGCTTGTATGCCGCAAGATGGCCGCGATCGCGGAACGGCATTTCGAGGATGCCGACCTGGCGATGGCGCAGTGTAGCCGTAGAGCAATGCGACCCGCCGCGGTGATGGGTGCGGTCTACCGCGCGACCTTGCGCGAATTGTCGCGCCGCGAGTGGCGCGACCTGACAGCGCGCGTGACCTTGTCGACAGGGACAAAGCTCTGGCTCGTCCTGCGTCACGGGCTGGCATGAACCACGTGGCGTCGAGCGGCTTGACGCACATTGTCGGCGCCGGACTCGCCGGGCTTGCCGCGGCCGTGGCGCTCGCGACGACGGGGCGCCAGGTGCGGCTTTATGAGGCGAGCAATCATGCCGGTGGCCGCTGCCGCTCCTACTTCGACGCCGAACTCGGCTGCCGCCTGGACAACGGCAACCACCTTTTGCTCGCCGGAAACCGTAATGCCGCAAACTACCTCGACCGCATCGGCGCACGGCCGACCCTCGAAGGACCGGTAACAGCGGAGTTCCCGTTCGTCGATGCCCGAACCGGTCAGCGCTGGGTTTTGCGGCCAAACCGCGGGCGGTTGCCGTGGTGGATCCTCCGGAAAGACCGGCGCGTCCCGCAATCGCGCGCTGCCGACTATCTCGAGGCGTTTCAGCTGCGCCGCGCCGATGCGACGGCGACTGTTGCCGAAGTGCTCGATCCCAGCCGGTCGCTTTTTGAACGGTTTTGGGAGCCGCTGGCTGTCGCTGCCCTGAATACCAGCGCCAGGGAGGCATCCGCGCGGCTGTTTTGGCGGATACTCGCTGAGACATTGGGACAAGGCGGCGCAAACTGTCGGCCCCTGGTGCCGCGCGACGGCTTATCCGAAACCTTTGTCGATCCCGCACTCACAACGCTGCGCAAGCACGGAGCGGCAGTGCATTACGGGATCAGATTGCGTGCGCTCGACACGCTGGGCGATCGCGTCTCTGTCTTGCGGTTTGAAGACGGGATCGTCGAGCTTACCTCTGATGATCGAGTGATTCTGGCGACCACTGCGTCGGTCGCCGCTCGGCTTGTGCCCGGTATAGCAGTGCCCGAGGTGTACTCGCCGATCGTCAACGCGCATTTTCGCTGCACCGTGCCCTCCGAGGCGCCGTTGTTTATCGGGATGATCGGTGGTACCGCAGAGTGGATTTTTCGCAAGCCGCAAGTGTTGTCAGTCACAGTCAGCGCGGCCGAGAGAATTGTCGACCGTTCGGCCGAGGAGCTAGCTGAGGTTTTGTGGCGTGATGCTGCGACAGCCTACGATATTCCGTCAACGCCGGTTCCGCCCCGACGCATCGTTAAAGAGCGGCGCGCCACGTTTCTTGCAAGCCCGGAGCAATTATTGCGTCGGCCTACCGCCGCAACACCTTGGCGCAATCTCCTACTCGCGGGCGATTACACCAACACTCGGTTACCGGCGACGATCGAAGGCGCCATTGCCTCCGGGTTTGCCGCAGCGCAACACGCGCTGAGCCCCGAAAATCGGAGAGTGCATCAGTTGAGGACACCAAAAGCGCGACTGCCGGCCGCCGTCAACTTCAGATGCCGGCGGAAACAACAGCCCAATTTTCCATGAAGGACGATATAGCAGAGATCGCCACTGAACGCGGTGTGCGATCGAGCATCACCCATCGAAATGGGAGGCTGACCGACGCGATCAGTCGGGCCGCTGAGCATCTGCTGTCCTTGCAACATGACGACGGACATTGGGTTTTCGAACTCGAAGCGGACGCGACCATTCCGGCCGAGTGTATTCTGCTGCAACACTATCTTGGCCGTATCGAGCCCGAGCTTCAGGCGCGTATCGCCGCCTTTCTACGCGCCGGCCAAGGCGAGGACGGCGGCTGGCCGTTGTTCCGCGGCGGCGCGCTCGATGTCAGCTGTTCGGTCAAGGCGTACTTCGCGCTAAAGGCAGCCGGCGATCCGATCGCCGCCCCGCATATGGCGCGCGCCCGCGCCGCGATCCTCGCCCAAGGCGGGGCGCGGCGCTGCAACGTCTTTACCCGCATCCTGCTGGCGTTGTTTGGCGAAGTGCCGTGGCGCGCGGTGCCGATGATGCCGGTCGAAATCATGCTGCTGCCGCAGTGGTCGCCATTCCACATTACAAAGGTCTCTTACTGGTCGCGCACGGTTCTGGTGCCGCTGCTGGTGCTAATGGCGCTACGTCCTCGCGCGCGAAATCCGCGGGGCATCACTATTCGCGAGCTGTTTATCGAGAACCCGCAATCGGTGCGCGATTGGATCACTGGGCCGCCCCGGTCGCCGCTCGCGGCGGGGTTTGGCCTCGTCGATCGTATGTTGCGGGTAATCGACCGAGCCTTCCCAAAGAATTCGCGGCAGCGGGCGATCAACGCCGCGGTTGCTTTTGTCGCCGAGCGCCTTAACGGCGAGGATGGCCTCGGCGGCATTTTCCCCGCGATTGCTAACGCGCGGATGATGTTTGATTGCCTTGGGTATGCACCGGATCACCCGGCCTGTCGGACGGTTGACGCGGCGCTGCGCAAGCTTCTCGTTCTCGATCCCGAACGGAGCTATTGCCAGCCCTGCCTATCGCCGGTCTGGGATACGGCGCTCGCGTGCCACGCACTTATGGAAATCAATGATCGGCGCCTCGGGCCGGCAATTGAGCACGCGCTCGACTGGCTCGCGAGCAAGCAGGTATTGGAGGTTGTCGGAGATTGGGCGGCGGTGCGACCCGGCTTGCGGCCCGGCGGCTGGGCGTTTCAATACGAAAATCCGTACTATCCCGATGTCGACGACACGGCGGTCGTCGCGATGGCGCTCGATCGCTTCGACCGGGAACGCTGGCGCCCCGCGCTTGAGCGGGCGGCAGAGTGGATCGTCGGCATGCAAAGCCGCAACGGCGGCTGGGGCTCGTTTGACGCCGACAATACGCATTACTACCTAAACCACATCCCGTTTGCCGATCACGGCGCTCTACTCGATCCGCCAACCGCTGATGTCAGCGCTCGCTGCCTCGGGATGCTCGCCCAGCTCGACGATGCAGCGAATGACCACTCTACTGCGATGGCACTCGCGTATCTCAGGCGCGAGCAGGAGGCTAACGGCAGCTGGTTCGGGCGCTGGGGCAGCAATTACATCTACGGCACCTGGTCGGCGCTTGCGGCCCTGAATGCTGCAGAAGTCGACCCGGCTGCACCAGAAATTCGCCGCGCCGCCGCTTGGCTGTGCACGCACCAGCATGATGACGGCGGCTGGGGCGAGAACGAAGAATCATACTGGCCCGATAGGCCGCATGGCGAAGCGCCATACAGTACTGCCTCTCAGACCGCTTGGGCCTTGCTCGGGTTGATTGCCGCCGGGGAGGTACAGAACCCGGCGGTCGCTCGCGGAATCGCCTATTTGCTCGACAGCCAGAAAGAAGACGGCAGCTGGGACGAGCCCTGGTTCACCGCGGTTGGTTTTCCACGCGTCTTTTTTTTGCGCTACCATGGTTACCGCGCTTATTTCCCGTTATGGGCTCTCGCTCGCTATCACCGATTCGGTACCGCCAATTTGCAGCGCGTTCCGTTCGGCCTGTAAAACCCGAGTTGTTAGCCGGCGTTTTTAGGTGCTGGCAGACTCTGTAAAAACCAGGTAGAAGCTCGGCAGGCAGGGACGCGGACCGCTCGCTTTTGGCGAAAAATGATCCGCGACAGTAACAGTCGCCCCCGCCGACTTGTCTGCGGGGAAATTGTGATGTTGAAGTTTCCGACGACGGTGCTGTGCACCACAGGGCTTGCGGTCGAAGCCCGGATTGCGCGCGCCGCGGGGTTTCTCGCTGTCGTTGGGGCCGGCGATCGCGAGCGTACCGCGAGCCTTGTCGAAAGCGCTTTGCAGGGAGCCAATTGCCTGGTCAGCTTTGGGATTGCCGGCGGTCTGGCGCCGCAGCTCCGCGCCGGAGATGTCGTGATTTCCACCGAAGTCCTATCCGACGCCGGACGCTGGCAGGCGGAAGAATCATTTCGTGCGCGCGTCGCTGAGTTAGCGGCCGGTATTGGCGCCAGCGAGGGCCTCGTGCTCGGCGCTTCGCGAATCATGGCGAGCACAGAAGAAAAGCGCCGGACTTGGATCGAGACCGGCGCACTCGCGGTTGATCTCGAAAGCGACGTGGTAGCGCGGATCGCGGCCTCAACCGGGATTCCGTTCGTCGTCGTGCGGACGATTGCCGATACCGCTTATCGAGCGTTACCGCCCGCGGCGCTGATCCCGCTCGCCAAAAACGGACACCCGAAACTAGCCCACGTTTTGGCTTCAGTGCTTCGCCGGCCGCGACAGGTTGCCGCGCTGTGTGGGCTGGCGCGCGAAACCCAAGCCGCCCTGGCAGCGCTAGTTCTGCCTGCCCGCGCCCTGCATGGCCTTGTCGGGGCGGCCTAACCGAGCCAACGCCTCCTCGACATGTTTTGAGAGCACGTATTCGGCCGGCCGTTGCCGGTCCAGGGGGATCTCCGGCGCCATCTCGCCTTTAGTCCGCACGCCGCGCACCGCCGTCCCCAACGCTTTTAACGGATGTCGCACGGAGTTGAGGACAGCAGTGGCTTCGTAGCCGCTATGAACCATGCAATTGGCGCATTTTTCGTAGTTTCCAGTGCCGTAAGAATCCCAGTCGGTTTCTTCCATCAGCTCTTCAAAGCTTTTGGCGTAGCCCTCGCCGAGGAGGTAGCACGGCCGCTGCCACCCGAAGACATTGCGTGTCGGATTGCCCCAAGGCGTACAGTGGTAGGCCTGATTGCCGGCTAGAAAATCGAGAAACAGGCTCGATTGGTTGAACGACCAGTGGCGACCACGGTGCGCAAAAATGCCGCGAAAAAGTTCCTTTGTGCGGCGGCGGTTCAGGAAGTGCTCCTGATCCGGGGCGCGTTCGTAGGCGTAGCCGGGCGAAACCGTGATGCCGTCGATTCCAATCTCGCTCACTTGATCAAAGAAGCGCGCGACCCGTTCGGGCTCGGCGGTGTCGAACAAAGTCGCGTTGATATTGACGCGAAATCCGCGGCTTTTCGCGGCGCCAATAGCCGCCACGGCCCGCTCGTAGACGCCTTCCTGGCAGACCGATCGGTCATGTTCTTCGCGATCCCCGTCGAGATGCACGGTCCACGCAAAGTCCGGGTGCGGTTGTATTTGATCGAGCCTTTTTTCGAGCAGCAGCGCGTTGGTGCACAGATAGACAAATTTCCTGCGCCCGAGAATCCCACGGACGATTTCGCCGATATCCCGGTGCAACAGCGGCTCGCCGCCAGCGAGAACGACTATCGGGGCGCCACATTCGTCGACCGCGTTCAGGCATTCGTCGGGACTGAGGCGCTGATTGAGAATCGCGTCGGGATAGTCGATTTTGCCGCAGCCGGCGCAGGCAAGATTGCAGCGGAACAGCGGTTCGAGCATCAGCACCAGCGGATAGCGCCGGACGCCGCGTAAATGCTGACCGATCACGTAGCCGCCGACACGAATGGTTTGGCGCAGTGGAATGGCCACAGGAAAGCCTCGATGCAATTGAAACTAGGGGGATCTCAGCCGACCGCGTCCTCGATCAACTGAGCGGGCATGCGGAAACGAACGTTCTCCAAGACGCCGGGCAGTTCTTCGAGCTCGATCTCGGTCAGACTGCGCAGGCGATCGATCAAGGCCTCAACCAGTTCGGCCGGGGCCGAGGCTCCGGCGGTGATTCCGACCGCCGACGCGCCGTCGAGCCAACTTCGATCAAGGGCATCGGCATCCTCGATCAAATAGCTTCGCACCCCACTTTCAGCCGCTATCTCACGCAGACGGTTGGAGTTCGAGCTGTTCGGCGCACCGACCACCAGTACGACATCGACGACCCTGGCGAGTTCGCGGGCCGCCCGTTGGCGGTTTTGAGTTGCGTAGCAAATGTCCTTGGTGTCAGGGCCGACGATTGTCGGGAAGCGCAATTTGAGCGCCTCGATTACCGCGCGAGTGTCGTCGACGCTGAGTGTCGTTTGAGTGATAAAGGCTAGTCTGTCCGGGTCGGAGACGTGGAGGCCAGCCACCTCCTCGGGGGTGGAAATCAGATGCACGCGACCCACAATTCTGCCCATCGTGCCGACGATCTCGGGATGGCCCGCGTGCCCGATCAGAATTATTTCGCGCCCTTGATTCGCATACCTCTGACCCTCGATATGCACTTTCGAGACGAGAGGACAGGTGGCATCGATGACCGGCAGTCCACGAATTCCGGCTCGTTCCTCGATCGTGCTCGCGACCCCATGAGCGCTGAAGATCGTTACACTGCCGGGCGGTATCTCATCGATCTCATCGACAAAATGCGCCCCTTTGGCGCGCAGGCGCTCGACAACATGGCGGTTATGCACAATCTCATGGCGGACGTAGATCGGCGGCCCAAACTTTTCGATAGCGCGCTCCACGATCTCGATCGCCCGTTCGACCCCGGCGCAGAAACCTCGCGGCTGAGCTAATACAACCCGCATGATCTTGCCTCGTCATCCCGCAGCCGCAGTTTCAACTGCGAACGCCAAGCAATATATGTAAGCGCGGTTTCGCCGCCACAAATTGCGCTCGTCAGCACCGGCAACCCGATCGCGATTTCCCATTGGGAACGCCTTGAGCTGACATCCGTTACCGCGCATCGCTGTGGAGCGCACTAGATGAGCCTGATGCTGCTGATTGTCGCGGTGGTGCTCGCCGGTTGGCTGTGCCTTGTCGGCCAGGCTTGGGCAGCGCTGCGGTTTGCTCGGTGTCCACTGCCGGCATCGATGGAGCAACCGCCGGTTTCGATCTTGAAGCCGTTGCACGGGGCCGAACCCAGCCTCTACGAGAATCTTCGGAGCTTTGTCGAGCAAGATTATCCGACGTTGCAGATTGTGCTCGGCGTCAACAACCCGGAAGACAGCGCCATTGCCGACGCGCGCGCCCTAATCCGCGATTTTCCTCGCCACGATATCGCGTTGATTGTCGATCGTCATATCCGGGGCAGCAATCAGAAGGTCTCCAATCTCGAAAACATGCTGCCTGCGGCGCGACACGATATTCTGCTCTTGGCCGACAGCGACATGCAGGTCGATCTTCGCTACCTCGCCGCAGTGACGGCCGCCCTCCTCGATTCGCACACGGGTGCTGTGACTTGCCTCTACAAGGGACGATCCGCCGGCGGATTGTGGTCGGATTTGGGAGCGCTACAAATCAATTTCAGCTTTCTGCCGAACGCGCTTTTAGCCGACGCGCTCGGGATTGGGGGCGGCTGCTTTGGCGCTACAGTTGCCCTGCGCCGAGCAACCCTCGAACGCATCGGTGGTTTTGCGCCCCTGCGCAACGAGCTTGCGGATGACCGCCGAATCGGCGACGCCGTCCGCGCCCAAGGACTAGCGGTCGTGCTGTCGCCTTATCTCGTCAAAGCCCAGGTGTACGAACCGTCATTCCTGGCATTGTGGCGCCACGAGCTGCGCTGGGCGCGCACCGTAAAAGGGCTCGCCCCGGTCGGATTTGCCGGGACCTTCGTGACGCATCCGCTGGCGCTCGCGCTGCTCGCCGCGGCCGGCAGCGGATTTCGGCTGGCTCCTGCAATTTTCCTCGGAATTACCTGTATGCTGAGGTGGGCTACCGCGGGTGTGATCGCGCGCCGCCTTGGTTGCTCGTCTAAGAAGCTTTGGCTGCTGCCGCTACGTGATGCCTTGTCCTTTACCGTGTTCGTCGCCAGCTTCTTTGGCCGGCGGGTGCTTTGGCGAGACCAGAGTTTCGATGTCGATCCGAGTGGCCGGATGACTGTCGTCGATGGAGAAAAGGCCGTATGATGAGGACCCTGTTTCTGCATCCGCCATCCTTCGACGGGTTCGACGGCGGCGCCGGCTCGCGCTATCAGGCGCGGCGTGAGATCCGTTCGTTCTGGTTTCCGACTTGGCTTGCCCAGCCGGCCGCTCTGGTGCCTGACAGCCGATTGGTCGACGCCCCGCCGGCGCGGTTAAAACTCGGGGACGTATTGCCGCTCGCCGCCGATTACGAACTCGTCGTGCTGCACACCTCGACGCCATCCTTCGCCTCCGACGTCAAGGTCGCCGAAGCGTTAAAGGACGCCAACCCACGGCTCAAGATCGGCATGGTCGGCGCCAAGGTAGCGGTTGAGCCCGAAGACAGCCTGAAGGCCTCGCCTGCCCTCGATTTTGTCGCGCGCGAGGAGTTCGATTTCACGATCAAGGAAGTGGCGGAAGGCCGCGGTTTCGATGCGATCGACGGCCTCAGCTACCGCAGCGGGAGCGGCTCGGTTTGGCACAATCGTGACCGCGCGATCCTCGAAGACATGGATCAGCTGCCCTTTGTCAGCGAAGTCTATCGGCGTGATTTGAAGGTCGAAGATTATTTTATCGGATACTTGCTGCACCCTTATCTATCGCTCTACACCGGGCGCGGCTGCCGCTCCAAATGCACCTTTTGCCTGTGGCCGCAAACAGTTGGCGGCCATCGCTACCGGGTGCGCAGCGTCGACCATGTCATCGAAGAGATACGGCTCGCGAAGAGCTGGTTCCCGCAGGTAAAGGAGTTCTTTTTTGATGACGACACCTTTACCGATGACCGTCCGCGCGCCGAAGCGATCGCCCGCGAGCTAGGAAGGCTGGGCGTTACTTGGTCGTGCAACGCCAAGGCGAATGTACCGCGCGGTACGCTCGAGATTTTGCGCGATAATGGTCTGCGGTTGCTGTTGGTGGGCTACGAAACCGGCAATCAGCAGATCCTCAACAACATCAAGAAGGGGATGCGCATCGACGTTGCCCGCCGGTTTACCAAGGATTGTCACCAGCTCGGCATTACCATCCACGGTACTTTCATTCTCGGCCTGCCCGGCGAGACCAAAGAAACCATCGAGGAGACCATCCGGTTTGCTGGCGAAATCAATCCGCACACGATCCAGGTGTCGCTCGCAGCGCCCTATCCCGGCACTTATCTGCACCGCCAAGCGATCGAGAATGGCTGGCTGGACACTTCTCACGCCGAGCTGATCGACGATCGTGGGGTGCAGATTGCCCCGCTCCACTATCCGCATCTGTCGCATACCGAAATCTTCGAATCGCTGGAGACCTTTTATAAGCGGTTTTACTTTCGCCGCCAGAAAATCGCGGCTCTCGTCGCTGAAATGCTGAAAAGCCCGCAAATGATGCGGCGCCGGCTCCGCGAGGGTGTCGAGTTCTTTCATTTCCTTCGCACTCGCGAGATGACGGGCTGAGCACCGGGCTTCGATCGGCCGCGCAATTCTGGCCCGGCGGCATTTTCCGGCGACGAAATCATCTCTGCCGCGGAGCTAGGGATCGCCAACGGGCTGCTGTTTGTTCAAGCGGGTCAAGGGCTGGCCCGGCTCGCGGCAAGAAGGATGGCAGATGAAAGTAGGAATTATCGGCGCCGGCGCGGTCGGCGCAGCGTGCCTGACGGCACTCGTCGCACGCGGCTGCGCGAGGGAAATCGTCGTTGTCAATCGCAATCCAAAGCGATCGCAGGGGCTGGTCGCCGACACTCAGTACGGCGCTATTCTATGCCCGGCGGTTGATCTGCGCGCCGGCGACTATGACGATCTCAAAGGCTGCGAACTGGTAATGATTACCGCCGGCCTGAACGAGAAGAGCGGCGGTGCGACAGACCGCAACGACCCGGCCGGCCGACTGCGTCTGCTTGCCGCTAACGTCGATGTCTACCGTGATATCGTACCTCGAGTTCATGCCGCCGCCCCGCGCTCAATTGTGCTGGTGGTCACCGACCCGCCGGATCCATTGGCGGACGCTGTCCGAAAACTGGGCCACGAGCGTGTCCTCAGCACCGGGACATTTCTCGACAGCCTGCGATTTCGCTTTCATCTGGCGCGAAAGCTGGGTGTGAGCCCAGCTAGCGTCGAATTCGCTGATCATCGGCGAGCATGGCACTTCAGAAGTGTTCCTCTGGTCCGCCGTCCGCGTCGCCGGCGCGCCCGTGCTTGATCGGCTGGCGCGGCGTGATCAAAACCCCGCGGATGTTCGCAAGCAGATTGAACAAGAAGTTCGCTATGCGAACATCGCCATCATCGAAGGCATCGGTGCGAGCCAGCACGGCATCGGCATGGCAACGGCGCGTATTGCGGAGATAATCTTGCGCGATGAGCGGGCGGTGATCCCGATCGGTTCGTACAACCCCGAATATGGCGTGACGCTTTCATTGCCGAGTGTTCTCGGCCGGGAAGGGGTAGTCGAAATCCTCGACCCCCAGATGTCCGAGGACGAACGCAAGGCGCTGCAGCGTAGTGCCGAGACGTTGAAATCCGCGCTCGCCGAGATCAAGCTTTAGGTCATTTTTCGTTGTCCCGATCCGCGCGCCGTCAAGCCGCGCCGGTGTCGCGTAGCCTGAAAGAGCACGCTCCTGAAACGCCTGATCGTTTGCGCCGATGATTTTGGCCTCGATCCTGCCGTCAACGAAGCGGTTGAGGAGGGGCATCGGCACGGCATTTTGTCGACGGCGAGCCTGATGGTTGGCGCCCCGGCGGCCTCGGACGCGGTAGCGCGGGCCCGGCTGCTGCCCGAGCTGCATGTCGGCTTGCACCTGGTACTGGTCGACGGATGCCCGGTGTCGCCGCTCGACGAGGTCCCTGGGCTGGTCGATGCCGACGGCAAATTCCATCCCAATATGGCCCGCGCTGGCTTTCGCTTTTTCTTTCGGACGGACGTCAGACGACAACTGGCGCAGGAGATACGCGCGCAGTTCGAGGCTTTTCGCGCGACCGGGCTCAAGCTCGATCACGCCAACGCCCACAAGCACATGCATCTGCATCCAACCATCGCCCGGCTGATCATTGAGATTGGTGGCGACTATGGCTTGCACGCCGTGCGGGTTCCGGCCGAACCGGTCGACGCTCTACGCCAGGCTTTCCCTGAAGAGCGCGCACCCATGCCGCTTCTTCGACCTTGGATCGAGCGGCTGGGCCGGCGTCTGCGCCGCGCGGGGCTGGTAGTAAACGACCACATCTTCGGCCTCGCGTGGAGCGGCAACATGGTCGAGCAACGAATTTTGCGGTTATTGCCGTACCTGCCCGACGGGGTTAGCGAGCTGTACTTCCATCCGGCGGCCCGGCGCAGCGCTGCTTTGATCGCGGCGATGCCCGACTATCGCCATGTCGAGGAGCTTGCGGCGTTGACGAGCGCGACCGTGCACGCGCGGATAGCGGCGCTCGGCATTGGCCTGACGAGTTACAGCGCCCTTTCGGCTTAGCCTCTTTGGGTGGTCATCGACGGACGGATTTACGGTTTGTCAAACTCTGTCCGGCGCAATGAATAGCGCCGGCATCGCCCGCGGTGTTGGTGAGCCGATCCAGGACATTGGCGAAACCACGTATTTTCTCAAAAACTCGCCACCGATTCTTCATATTTCTTGCCACGCCTCTCCATTGGGACGGGAATAAGGCGCTTCCCGAGGACTAATGCCGCGAAATCTCCGAGCCCAGGACATAAAGCGGTCACGCTTTCCGTTAATGCTGCATAGAATAGGACATGGAGGACGAGATGGACCGGCGTTTTGATTGCTGCCGATATCAGCCGAGCCTCGATGATTTGCTCGCTGACGAGGTCATGGAGCCTGTTTTGCGCAGCGCGGGGCTTGACCAGCACGAATTGCGAGAAATGATGGTCGAAACCGCACGACGGATCGAAGATCGCGACCGCGGAATCACTGCTGACGCCGCCGACGAATAGTCAATCTGCGAGAAGCGGGAACTCCAGTCGGACCCGCAAGCCAGGTTGATTGTCGAAAAGCATTACGGTGCCGTGATGGCGATGCGCAACCGCACGCACAAGGCTGAGGCCCAGCCCATTGCCGGGGGTGCTGCGGCTGGCCTCGAGCCGAACAAAGCGATCGAAGACAATTTCGCGATCAGGTTCTGGAATACCTGGCCCGCGATCGGCGACTTCCAGCACAGCGTGCTCAGCCATGCGAAAAACTCGAATTTCCAGTTCCCCAGCACTCGCGTATTTCAGCGAATTGTCGAGAAGATTGGCGAGCGTCTGGGACAATAGATGCCGGTCGCCGCGAATATTTACCGCCGGCTCTACTGCGACTGTTAGCGAAAACCCTTTTTCCTCTGCCACCGGTTCGTAAAATTCTCCGGCCGCGCGCGCTATTCCCCCGAGGTCTAGAGGCTCAGCCTGTTCCCGCGCCGCGCCAGCCTCAGCCTCGGCAATCCGCAGCAGCGCGTTGAAGGTCGAGAGCATACGGTCGGCCTCATCGATCGCGGCGCGAATCGCCTCGCTCTGCGCGGCGGCATCGGCTGGACCGATCAGCGCCAATTCGAGTCGCGCGCGCAGCCGCGCCAATGGTGTCTTCAAATCATGCGCGACGTCGTCGGTAACCTCGCGCATTGCCGTCATCAAACGTTCGATTTGATCAAGCATCCGGTTGAGGTTGGCGGCCAGGAGATCAAACTCATCGCTGGTGCCGTCGAGCGGAATGCGATCGGACAGATTTCCCGCCATGACGCGTTCGCTGGTGCGATTGACCAGCTCGACCCGCCGCAGCAGCTTGCGGCTCATCGCTGCGCCGCCAAGCAGGCCGACGCCAAGCGCGAATAGACCGGCCCACATCAGCGTCAGTTTGACCCTGTCACGAAACGCAGCTGCATCGCTGATATCGCGCCCCACAAGCAAGCGGTAGCCGCCAGCGATAGTGATCAGCCGGCCGATTGCCGGATGGGTCAGCTCACGCCCGTGAACCTTGACCTCGACGGTGAATGATAGCCAGCCAACGCGCGGCGGTATTCGGAGCGGCCGGGCCGAGATGTTCCCGGCGAGAGGTTGACCGTCGGGGTCGGTCACCAGGTAAAGCGTCGCGTCGCCACGGTCGCCGGCGCTGCGTGCGGCCACAATCTGGACGAGGCCGCTCAAACCACGCTGTGCATACTGCTCGGCAAGCCCGGTGATCTCGGCGTCGAGGGTCGCTTCGGTCTGCCGTTCGACAAAGTCGGCGCTCGTCCAATAGACGAAGAACAGGACCCCCAGCACCGACGCGGCAAAAACCAGAAAATATAACGCAGCGAGGCGAAAAGCGTGGGTCCGCACGAGCCGTCGCGAGTGCTCAAAAAAGCGCGGCGGTCCCAAGGAAGGTGACCGTACAGCGGGTAATGAGAGCTTTTGGGTGCTCATCAAATCGAAATTTGAGCAATTCCCGGCGGCTTAACTAGTCTGGCGCCCGTAGGCAGTACCCGGCGCCACGTATCGTGTGCAACAACGGTCGTTCAAAACTCTTGTCGATCTTTTGGCGCAACCGGCTGACATGCACATCGATGACATTCGTCTGCGGATCGAAATGGTAGTCCCAAACATGTTCGAGCAGCATCGTGCGGGTGACGACATGGCCGGCGTTGCGCATCAAATATTCGAGAAGGCGAAATTCGCGGGGGAGCAGGTCTAACAGCTTGCCGGCCCGCTTGACCGTACGGGTCAGGAGATCCAGCTCTAGATCAGCTACGCGCAATGTCGTCGCGGTCGGCGTCACCGTTCCCCGGCGCAATAATGCCTCGATCCGGGCCAGCAACTCACTGAACGCAAATGGCTTGACCAGATAGTCATCACTGCCGGCGCGTAGCCCCTTGACCCGATCGTCGACACTGCCGAGGGCACTAAGGATCAATGCCGGCGTGCGAATGCCGCCGGCACGCAACGCGCCGAGCACTGCGAGCCCATCCATTCCAGGCAGCATGCGGTCAAGAACGATGGCGTCATAACCCCCGGAACTTGCGAGAAACAAACCTTCGCGGCCGTCGCCGGCGCGATCGACGACGTATCCGCTCTCACTCAGACCCTTCTGGAGGTAGGAAGCGGTTTCACGATCGTCTTCGACGACGAGCAGCTTCATTGGATCCGTTTGACGCTAATCGGCGAGGGCTTGCGACCCTGGCCTCCCGCAAAGGTGGTGTTCGAGAAGTACAGCAACAAGCGGAGGCCGCGTTACATGCAGGCAGCGGAGAGCCACATCACTCCATCCGGCATTAACCTCGTCACGTTCGCTGGTCTCAGGCCATCTTAACGCTTGACCTACAGCAACGAGGGGCCAACTTATAGCGTACCAATCTGGTACGAATTGAGCCCTAAAGCCGCCTGAGCGATGATTATCCTGAGCAAGCTGGCCGACTATGGCGTCATTGTCGCGACCCATTTAGCGGCTGAACCCGAGCGGCAAATGACTGCTGCGGGGTTGGCTGACGAGGTTCGTCTGCCGCGCGCCACTGTCGCCAAAATTCTAAAATCGCTGGCGCATGCCGGGCTCGTCACTGCGACGCGGGGCGCTACCGGCGGCTATCGCCTGGCCCGCGCGGCGCGGTCGATCTCGGTGGCCGAGGTCGTGGCCGCGATCGATGGCAATATCGGATTGACCCAGTGCTCGGTCCATGTCGCCGAGTGCACGCGAACCGATTACTGCCCGACCCGCCCGCATTGGACCGCGATCAACCGTGCGGTCGAGCAGGCCTTGGCGGCGGTGTCGCTCGACGCGATGCTGACGCCGGCCGCCTTTGTGCCGCGTCGTCCGCCTGTCACGGCCCACCCCGCTGCGAACTGAAGGCCAAGAACAATCGCATGACTGCTTCAATCGATACGCTCGATACCGTCCGCGCGCTGTCGCAGGAGGGCTACAAATACGGCTTTGTCACCGATATCGAAGCCGACGAAGCGCCGCCCGGTCTTACCGAAGAGACGATCCGTTTCATCTCGGCCAAAAAGGACGAGCCGGAGTGGCTGCTCGAATGGCGGCTGGCGGCGTTTCGCGCCTGGCAAAAGATGACGCCGCCAAATTGGGCAAAGCTGAACGTGGCCCCGATCGACTATCAAGCCGCGACCTATTACTCGGCGCCAAAGCAGAATGCCGGACCGAAATCGCTGGACGAAGTCGATCCTGAACTGCTGCGCACCTACGAAAAGCTCGGCATCCCGCTGCGCGAACGCGAAGCCTTGGCTGGTGTTGCGGTCGATGCCGTCTTCGACAGCATCTCGGTGGCGACGACGTTCAAGGAACAGCTCGGCAAACTCGGCATCATTTTTTGCTCGTTCGGCGAGGCCGTGCGCGAACACCCGGAATTAGTTCGCAAATATCTCGGCACCGTTGTGCCACAGAACGACAATTTCTTCGCGGCACTGAATTCGGCCGTGTTTAGCGACGGTTCGTTCGCCTATGTGCCGCCGGGCGTGCGCTGCCCGATGGAGCTGTCAACCTATTTCCGCATCAACGCGGCCAAGACTGGGCAGTTCGAGCGGACTTTGCTGATCGCCGATAAGGGCAGCTATGTCAGCTATCTCGAAGGCTGTACCGCCCCGCAGCGCGACGAAAATCAGCTACATGCCGCAGTCGTCGAGCTGATCGCGCATGAAGACGCGCAGATCAAATATTCGACCGTGCAAAACTGGTATCCGGGTGACGCCGAGGGCAAGGGCGGCATCTACAATTTTGTGACCAAGCGCGGCGCTTGCCGCGGCGACCGCGCCAAGATTTCATGGACACAAGTCGAGACCGGTTCGGCGATCACCTGGAAATATCCAAGCTGCATCCTCGAAGGCGACCATTCGGTCGGCGAATTCTATTCGGTCGCGATCACCAATAATCGTCAGCAGGCCGATACCGGGACCAAGATGCTCCATATCGGCAAGGACACCCGCTCGACCATCGTGTCGAAAGGGATTTCGGCGGGGCGTGGCCAGAATACCTATCGCGGGTTGGTGCGGGTCCAACCGCGGGCAGCGGGTGCGCGCAATCACACGCAATGCGACTCACTCCTGATCGGTGATCGCTGCGGCGCACACACGGTTCCGTACATCGAAATCCGCAACCCGACGGCACGGGTCGAACACGAAGCCACAACCTCAAAAATCAGCGACGACCAGCTGTTCTACTGCCGCCAACGCGGCCTCTCCGCCGAGGATGCGGTGTCGCTAATCGTCAACGGCTTTTGCAAGGAAGTGCTGAAAGAACTGCCGATGGAGTTTGCGGTCGAGGCGCAAAAATTGCTCGCCGTCAGTCTTGAGGGCAGCGTCGGATGATCGCTTGTTCGGACTGCGGGCCGCTGGCCCGCATGCGGGCGGACGCCCGCGATCCGTCGAGTGATGCGAATGAGTGGGAAGATGCTTGAAATTCGTAATCTGCATGCGCGGCTCGAAGACGGGCGCGAGATCCTCAAAGGGATCGATCTCGCGGTTGAATCAGGCGAGGTGCACGCGATCATGGGGCCGAACGGCTCGGGCAAGAGCACGCTTGCCGCGGTGCTGGCTGGGCGCGAGGGCTACGAGGTGACGGCTGGCACCGTTGCCTATCTCGGCCGTGATCTGCTGGCGATGCCGGCCGACGAGCGGGCGCGCGACGGGTTGTTTCTCGCCTTCCAATACCCGGTCGAGATCCCGGGTGTGAACAACATATACTTCCTGCGCACGGCACTGAACGCGCAACGCCGTCATCGCGGCGAGCCCGAACTCGATGCCGGGCAGTTTCTACGCACCGTTCGCGCGAAACTCAAAGAGCTCGACATCAGCGAGGATCTGTTGCAGCGCGCCGTCAATGTTGGGTTTTCGGGCGGCGAGAAAAAACGCAACGAGATTTTCCAAATGGCGATGCTGGAGCCGCGGCTTGCAATACTCGACGAAACCGACAGCGGGCTGGACATCGATGCGTTGCGCGTCGTCGCCAATGGCGTCAACCGCCAGCGCGCACCCGAACGCGCCATCGTCATGATTACTCATTATCAGCGCCTGCTCAATTACGTAGAGCCCGACCGCGTGCATGTCCTCCAGGCCGGACGGATCGTAGAGTCCGGTGACAAGACGCTAGCCGCCGAACTTGAGCGGCGCGGCTACGGCGCACTCGGCGACGCAGCCTGAGCCCGGCAAATCTCAATGAACGCTGTCGTTGACTTTCCGGTGAAGCCCGAGGCGCGGCCGTATCTTGACGCGGCCCGGGAGCAGTCGCGGGAGCCGGACTGGCTGGTCCAGCACCGCCGTCGCGCGCTCGCCCGGTTTGCCGAACTCGGTTTCCCGAGCAGACGTGGCGAAGCCTGGCGCTATCTTGATCTGCACCCCTTGCAACAAGCGCCGCTGTTGCCAGTCACCGGTGCAGCCAGCACGCCCCGAGAGCTTCCCGCCGGCATCGGCTTTCCCGGAACTGCCTATCGGCTGGTACTCGTGGACGGGCATTTCATGCCCGAACTGTCCGAGATAAGTGGGCTCCCCCCGGGGATTTGGTTGGGCTCTGCTCAGCGGGCGATTGAGATGCGGCCAGGCCTGGTCGAGACCGCGCTCGAAGCACTGGATGAGGAGCGTGATCAACCCTTTGCCGCGCTGAACGCTGGGGTCTTCACCGACGGATTTGTTCTCGACGTCGGGCCCGGCGTCGTCCTTAAGGAGCCGATCGAGATTGTGCACCTGGCCTCGGGCGAGCGCGTGGCCTCGTTCCACACCCGAAGCGCAGTGATGCTTGGTGCGGAAAGCCGACTGCGCCTCCTCGAGACTTTTGCCGGTAACGGACGCTATTGGCGCAACGAGGTGCTCGCGATCCAACTCGCCGCTGGCGCTGTGCTGGACCGTGTAGCACTGGTCGAAGAAGGGGACGAAGCAACGCATACGGCGGCATTGGACGCGGCGCTCGGTGCGGCCGCGCGGCTCACCAGCTTTGCGCTGCTGCTCGGCGGCGGCACGCTGCGCCACGAGGCCGTCGTGCGCAGCGAGGGCGGCGGCGCTTTTTGCGGACTCTACGGCGGCTTTGTCGCATCTCAGCATCAGCAGGCCAACATCGTCACGACGGTTGATCATCTGGCCGAGCGCGGCGAAACCCGCGAAGTCTTCAAGGGTGTGGCGGCCGGGCGCGCACATGGCGCCTTTCAAGGCCGGATCACGGTCCGAGCGGGCGCGCAAAAGGTCGACGCGCATATGCTGAGCCGCAATCTGCTGCTCGGCGCACACGCCGCAATCGACACCAAGCCTGAACTCGAAATCTTCGCTGACGATGTCAAGTGCAGCCACGGCGCCGCCGTGGGCGATCTCGATGAGACGGCGCTGTTTTATCTACTGGCCCGCGGCATCCCGCGCGAGGAGGCGCGGCATATGTTGATCGAGGCGTTCATGCGTGAGGCTGTTGACATTGTCGAGCAGGCAGCGCTGCGCGAGCATCTGCTGAGCCGCCTCGGCCGCCGCCTCGCGGTGTTGGAGGAATAGGTATGACGACGGCAAGCCCAAGGGCTGTCGATTTCGCCCACGAGCGGTTGCCGGGCAGCTTTGACCCGCGCCGCCTAAGAGAGCAATTCCCGATTTTTCACAGCAACCCGGATCTCGTTTTTCTCGATTCGGGGGCGAGCGCGCAAAAGCCGGCTTCGGTCATCGATCGAATCGCCGATTACTATCGCACCGACTACGCCAACGTGCATCGCGGCGTCTATCGGCTCAGCGCTCGCTCCACCGATCTGTTCGAGGAAGCACGGATCAAGGCGCAGCAGTTTTTGAACGCCGCTGATCCGCGAGAGATCGTGTTTGTCCGCGGCGCCACCGAAGCCATCAATCTCGTGGCACAGAGTTGGGGCGGGGCTTTTCTCGAAGCCGGCGACGAAGTCGTTATCAGCGAGCTCGAGCACCACTCGAATATCGTACCGTGGCAATTATTGCGCGACCGGATCGGCTTTCGCATTGTCGTCGCGCCGATCGACGCGACCGGCGGGCTCGATCTCGCTGCCTTTGCCGCAAGGCTGTCGCCGCGCACCCGGCTTATCGCGATCACTCACATCGCGAACGCCACCGGAGCGCTGGTGCCGATCGAGACGGTCGTCGAATTGGCGCATCGGGTCGGCGCCCGAGTGCTGGTTGATGGTTGTCAAGCAGCGCCCCGTTTGCCGGTGGATGTGCAGGCGCTAGGTTGCGATTTTTACGCCTTCTCGGGACACAAGACTTATGGCCCGACCGGGATCGGCGTTCTGTGGGGCCGCCACGAATTGCTGGCCGCAATGCCTCCCTGGCAGGGCGGCGGCGACATGATCCTGAACGTCACTTTTGAGAAGACGCTGTTTCAGGATCCGCCGCATCGTTTCGAGGCCGGCACGCCCGATATCTCAGGTGCTATTGGGCTCGCATCGGCGCTCGATTTCATTGAAGAGTTGGGCCGCATCAACATTCTCGAACACGAGGAGGCGCTGACCGGCTACGGCGTCGACCGCTTGTCGCGCATTCCCGGGCTTAACCTCGTCGGCGCCGGGCAGCGACGGCTCGGCATCCTGTCCTTTGATCTCGAAGGGGTGCACCCGCACGATTTGGCGACAGTGCTCGACCGTCATCATGTCGCGGTCCGCGCCGGGCATCATTGCGCCCAGCCATTGCTCGACAAACTCGGCCTAAATGCGACCACCAGGGCCTCACTCGGGGTCTACAACGACGAGCGGGATATCGATGCACTGGTGGAAGGGATCGAGGCCGCAAAGGAAATGTTTCGATGATGGATCTGCGCGAACTCTATCAGGACATCATCCTCGATCACGGTCGCCATCCGCGCAATTTCCGGACGATCGAGCACCCCACCCACACCGCGCAGGGTTACAACCCGCTGTGCGGCGACCGTGTGACGGTCTACTTGACCTTGGACGGGGACCGGATCACCGATGTCGCGTTTCAGGGGCGAGGCTGCGCGATCTCAACGGCCGCCGCCTCGCTAATGACCGAAGTGCTGAAGGGTAAATCGGTCGACGAGGCGCGCGAATTGTTCGGGCATTTTCATGCACGCGTCACCGGCGGCGAGGAGAACCCGTTATCGGAGCCCTTGGCCGAGGAGATGGAGCGGCTCGAGCCCCTGACCGGTGTCAAGGCCTACCCCGCTCGGGTCAAATGCGCGACGTTGTCTTGGCATGCGCTCGAATCGGCCCTCAAAGGCGATGGCGTAACAGTAAAGACGGAGTGACGGCATGACCGAACGCGACCCGTTCGAGTTCGATCAGGAAGCGGCGATGCTCGACGCCGGCGATGACGTCGAACGACCAGAGGGCGAGGACGACCCGACGCTGATGGGCCCGGTGCTCGAAGCGCTAAAGACGGTGCGAGACCCGGAAATCCCAATGGATCTGGTCGAGCTCGGGCTGATCTACGAGCTGATGGTCAAAAAGGGCGGGATTGTCTTTGTCGAAATGACATTGACCACGCCTGCTTGCCCGGTGGCCGCCAGCATGCCAGGCGAGGTTGAAACTGCGATTCGTGGCGTTCCCGGTGTCCATGACGTCCGGGTCAAGCTGGTATGGACACCGCCCTGGACGCCGGAGAAGATGAGCGAGGAAGCCCGGCTCGAACTCGGGATGCTGTGACCGTGACCGGAACGATTGATCCTCAGCGCTCGAGGCGTTGAGCCCAATCGCCGAGTGCGGTCAAGGCAAAACCGTCGATCGAATGCGACAACTCGAGCCCCTCCACCGCCAAGCCCAGTAGCCCGAGCAAAATCCCCAACCGGAATAGCTTCAAGATTATTACGATATTCTCGTATCGTAATAAATGCGTCTGGTAATCGAAATTTATGCGATGGTGCTGGAGATCAATAAGAGAAGATCCAAAATTAGTTCAAATTTTAGATTTATCCTCTATTAACAAGCTACCCGGCACGAGCCTTATCCCTAAGGGGTGCCATTAAGATCGGCGCCTAACGACAATTTACGGCAATTCACCTGGTTTAATTATGCCCGGTAAGCCGCCGCTCCAATTATGTGAGCCTAACAACTGTGCACGTGGTCGCGGAGAACACGGAAGTGGAGATCGTGATTGGACCAGTCTTGCGGCACGCGGACGGATATCGGTTCGACACTTTGAGTGCGGAACAAGGGGCGATCCGCGGGTACGCTTATCGACGGATCGAGGACGCCTATTACGCGCGGAAGGCCGAAATCAGGGCCTCGACGCGGGGTCGCCGCCCAGCCGCGATCGTCTGCCAGACACTCGACGAATTTGCCGCGATATGTGCCGGGCGTGAGATGCTCGCGGCGGCCTGATGGGCTCGCCCGGCAAGGTGTCGCAAACGGGCCTGAGTGCTCCGCGCGACCCGGAATCACACGGCGAGGGCACCTTCCAGATCGGCGATAAGATCGGCTGGATCTTCAATCCCGACCGAAAGGCGCAGCAAATCGGGCGGGACCGGGCTACCGTCGCCCTCGATCGAGGCTCGGTGCTCGATCAAGCTTTCGACCCCGCCGAGCGAGGTTGCGCGCTGCCACACCTGAACCCTTGCGGCAGCTGTGATCGCCGCCGCGGCGCCTCCTTTGATGCGGATGCTGAGCATGCCGCCAAACCCGCCCGTCATCTGGCGCGCGGCGATATCATGTCCGGCATGGGTTGCCAGTCCGGGGTAGAGCACCTGCGCGATGCGCGGATGCGCACCCAATGCCTCCGCGATTTGCTGCGCCGAGCGGCAGGCGTGCCCGACCCTCGGAAACAGGGTGCGCATCCCGCGCAATAACAAAAAAGCTTCAAAGCTCCCGAGAATAGCGCCGTTGCCGCTGCGCACCTTAGAGATGCGTTCCCAAAACGAATCCTTGCGCGCCGTCGTTAGGCTGCCGGCGATCACATCGCTATGGCCATTCAGATATTTGGTGGCCGAATGCATGACAAGATCCGCGCCGAGCGCCAAGGGCCGGGTTAGCACTGGTGTCGCCGTGGTGCTGTCCACCGCCAACATAGCGCCCGCATCATGAGCAATGCGGGCGGCGCCCTCGATGTCAGTCACCGACCACAGCGGGTTGGCTGGCGTCTCGATCCAAACCAGGCGAGTCCTGCCTGGCAGCACTGCCCGCTTCAGAGCGTCGAGCGAGGCTGCATCGACAAGATCGACCTCCAACCCCCATGCTTCGGCAAAATTCACCAGCCAACTGCGCAGCCCCCAGTACATGATTTGGGGTGCGACGACATGCGCACCGCGCGGCAGGCTTTGAAATACCGCGGCGGCGGCCGCCATCCCGGATGCAAACAGCAAAGTATCGACGCCGCCTTCGAGTGCGGTGAGCAGGGCTTGCGGCTGGTCGTAGGTTGGGTTGTCGTCGCGCCCATAACAGCGCCCGCGCCGATACTGATTGTCGGGATCGCGCTGAAAGGTGGTCGCGACATGCACCGGCTGGACGACGGCGCCGGTCTGGGAATTGGTCCAGCCGAGGGCCTGCGCTGCGATCGTCGCTGGACGAAGCGATTTGCCGTTCATCGAACCCCTATCCCCGAACTCACACACGTTCGAGACAACGGCCGGGTATGATGGCTTATTCATAGAGCCCGTGGATAACCGGGAACATTTGTCATGTCTGCTCAACAACAGTCGATCCGAAAAACCCACCGCGCGATACCGCGTCCGCCGTTCAAGCTGATCGCATTGATCTTACAGGGCGGCGGCGCGCTTGGCGCCTATCAGGCCGGGGTCTATCAAGCGCTGGCCGAGGCCAATCTTCACCCCGACTGGGTCGCCGGCATTTCGATCGGTGCGATCAACGCAGCGTTGATCGCCGGCAACCCGCCCGAGCGCCGGGTCGAGCGGCTACGCGAATTTTGGGAGACGGTCACCGCTTCGCCGCTTGGCGCGCCGTACCTTCCCGGCATCAACATCAGCGACGAAATGACCCATCGATTTATCAATCAGGCCCGAGCGTTCGGCATTCTGGTCGGCGGTGCTCCGGGATTTTTCAGTCCGCGAGTGCCGCCTCCTTATGTCTATCCGCGGGGCGACCCGCTTGCACTGAGCTGGTATGACACCGCTCCGCTGATCGCCACTCTGGGGCGCCTCGTCGACTTCTCCCGCATCAATGACGGTGAAACTCGCTTCAGTATCGGCGCAGTCAACGTCCGCACCGGTAATTTTGTCTATTTCGATAATACGACCCATCAAATCGGACCCGAGCATGTGTTGGCGAGCGGTTCATTGCCGCCGGGTTTTCCAGCAACGGTAATCGACGGTCAGCATTACTGGGATGGCGGTCTTGTCTCGAACACGCCGCTGCAATGGGTGCTCGATAGCCGTCCGCGCAAGGACAGTCTAGTATTCCAGATCGATTTGTGGAGCGCGCGCGGCGAGCTTCCTGGCGACATGATGGAGGTCGAGCTTCGCCAGAAGGAAATCCGCTATTCCAGCCGCACCCGGGCGGCAACCGACCAGTTTAAACGGCAGCAACTGTTGCGCCGCGTGACCGCCAAACTGCTCGACCAATTGCCCATCGAGCTACGCCAGAGCCCGGAGGCGCAGCGCCTCGCCGCCGAAGCCGACGAAAAAGTCTACAACATCATCCAGCTGATCTATCACGCCCGCAATTATGAAGGGTCATCCAAAGACTTTGAATTCTCCCGGCGTACAATGGAGGAGCATTGGACCGCCGGCCATAATGATGCGGTGCGCACGTTGCGCCACCCCGAGGTATTGCAGCGGCCCGAGGGGATGGACGGTGTTTTTACGTTTGATCTCGCCGTCGACGGCCGCGACTAGTTAAGACACAGGAGATTTTGATGAAGCTTGCCGAAGTTCGCGACAATGCTTTCGCAATGCCGTTGACCGACCCCGCCTATCCAAAGGGGCCGTACCGATTTTACAATCGTGAATTCATCGTCATTACGTATCGCAGCGACGTAGATGCCTTGCGCGAAGTGGTACCCGAGCCGCTCGAACTTGCCGGCGACACTGTCGCTTACGAATTCATCCGCATGCCGGATTCGACCGGCTTTGGCGACTACACCGAGACCGGCCAGGTGATCCCGGTGCGGTTCCGCACGCCTGACGGCAGCGTGCAGGAGGGCGGCTATGTGCACGCGATGTATCTCGACGACAATGCACCGATCGCCGGCGGGCGCGAGATCTGGGGCTTTCCGAAAAAGCTTGCAAACCCAAAGATCTCGCATGAGAGCGAAACAATCGTGTGTACATTGCACTACGGATCCGTTCTCTGCGTCTCGGCGACGATGGGGTACAAACACCGCGCGCTCGATCCCGAGCCGCTCAAGGGAGCTCTGGCGCGGCCCGCTTTCATGATCAAGATCATCCCGCATGTTGACTGCACGCCGCGGATTTGCGAACTCGTCCGCTATTATCTCGAAGACGTGACTGTAAAAGGTGCATGGTCCGGGCCGGCGGCTATACAGCTTTTCGAGCATGCAATGTGCGACGTCGCGCGCTTGCCGGTGCGGGAAGCCCTCGGGGCTACTCACTACCTGACCGATTTGACGCTGAGCCTTGGCGAAGTTGTGTACGATTACTTAAAGGACAGCTGAAGCCTTTTTGCCAAAAGTCGCAGGGGGGAGAGGCAGATAATCATATCCCGGGGGGCCACGCATGGCGGCCGACAGCGCAGCGGCAATAATGACAGCTGAGGCAGCGCGGCTTGCCGCAATCAGCCGTGGCGTCCGTTGGCGCCGTTGGGGACCTTACCTCAGCGAACGACAATGGGGAACGGTTCGGGAAGATTACAGTCCCAATGGCGACGCCTGGAACTACCTGCCGCATGACCATGCCCGTAGCCGCGCCTATCGGTGGGGTGAGGACGGCATCGCCGGATTTGGCGACGACCAATTGTTGCTGTGCCTCGGTCTCGCTCTGTGGAACGGGAAAGACCCGATCCTAAAGGAGCGGCTCTTTGGGCTTACCAACCAAGAAGGCAATCACGGAGAAGACGTCAAGGAACTCTACTATTATCTCGACGGTACGCCAACTCACTCCTACATGCGGATGCTCTACAAGTATCCGCACGCCGCTTTCCCATACGCACAGCTGCTTGAGGAAAATCGCCGGCGCGGCAGGGATCAGCCGGAATTCGAACTGATCGACACCGGTGTTTTCGCCGAAGAACGTTATTTCGACGTCGAGATCGAATACGCCAAAGCCGACCCCGACGACATTCTGATGCAGATAACGGTGCACAACCGTGCTCGCGAGGCGGCGTCGCTGCACGTGCTTCCGCAATTGTGGGCGCGCAATATCTGGTCGTGGAAGGCCGATTCGATGCGGCCACGGCTCTTGGCGCGAGGCAACGACGGAATCTCCGTAGATCACCCGCTGATGTCGCCAATGCGCCTGATGTGCGACGGCAGTCCCGAATATTTATTCTGCGAAAACGAGACCAACAGCGAACGGATTTGGGGAACCCCGTCAACCGGACAGTACTTCAAGGACGGGATCAACAATTACATCGTCAGCGGCCGGCACGAGGCGGTAAACCCGGCAAGGCTCGGCACCAAGGCCGCGGCTCACTACCAGATGAACTTAGCGGCGGGCGGTAGCGCGCGCCTTCGCCTGCGGTTGCTGAGCGACGGGTTGGAGGCCGACTTCGCAGTTTTCGACGCGATATTCAGCCTGCGCTGCGCCGAGGCTGACGAATTTTACGCCTCGCTGCAACGCGACATCGATGATCCTGATACGCAGCGGGTGCACCGCCAAGCGCTGGCCGGCATGCTATGGAACAAGCAGTTCTACTACTATGACGTCCCCGAATGGCTCGACGGCGACCCGCTTCAACCGCCGCCGCCGCAATCGCGTAAACACGGACGCAACAGTGACTGGCGACATTTGAATAACGCCGACATCATCTCAGTGCCGGATAAATGGGAATACCCGTGGTACCCGTCCTGGGACCTCGCCTTTCACTGCGTGATCCTATCCCGCCTCGATCCGGCTTACGCCAAGAACCAACTGGTGCTACTGACGCGCGACTGGTACATGCATCCCAATGGCCAGTTCCCCGCTTATGAGTGGGCGTTTGGCGACGTTAACCCTCCGGTGCACGCATGGGCAGCGTGGCGGCTTTACGAGATCGACCGCGAGCAGCAGAGTGGGCGAGGCGATCGGGCGTTTCTTGAGCGTGTGTTCCACCGGCTGATGTTGAATTTCACCTGGTGGGTTAACCGGAAGGATGTCGAGGGGCACAACATTTTCCAGGGGGGCTTTTTAGGGCTCGACAATATCGGCATTTTTGACCGCAGTGCGCCATTGCCGACCGGAGGCACGATAAACCAGTCCGACGGCACCGCTTGGATGGCTATGTACACGCTGAACCTGATGCGCATTGCGCTCGAATTGGCACTTGGCGATCGCGTATACGAGGACATCGCCTCCAAGTTCTTCGAACATTTCCTCTATATTGCGGAAGCAATGACCAATATTGGCGGCGACGGGATCGGCCTTTGGGACGAGGCGGACGAGTTCTACTATGACGTCCTGCATTTGCCTAACGGCGAGCGGATACCTCTACGGTTGCGCTCGATGGTCGGCCTCATCCCGCTGTTCGCAGTTGAGGTGCTCAACTCCTCGGTGCTGACGCGGCTGCCCGCCTTCAGCGCCCGCGCCCGTTGGTTTCTTGATCATCGCCCGCGACTGGCCCAGCTCGTTTCGTACTGGCATGACCCCAACGCTGGAGAGCTCCATCTTTTGTCGTTATTGCGCGGACATCGAATGAAGCGACTGCTGAGCCGCATGCTCGACGAGACCGAATTTCTATCGGATTATGGCGTACGCTCCCTATCCAAATATCATCAAAACAACCCTTACGTATTTGAGCATGCCGGCAACAGAATCAGCGTTAGTTACATACCGGGAGACGCGAGGTCGGGCTTGTTTGGCGGCAATTCCAACTGGCGTGGGCCGATCTGGTTTCCAGTTAACTACCTCCTGATCGAATCGTTACAGCGCTTTCACAGCTATTACGGCGACGATTTCAAAGTCGAATGCCCGGTCGGCTCCGACAATTTGCTCTCTCTGGGCGAAGTGGCCGCCGAACTCGCGCGGCGGCTATGTCGGCTGTTTCTGCGTGACGAGTCTGGGTGGCGACCGTGCTTCGGTAACTCAACGGTCGAGCAGCAGAACCCACACTTCCATGACGATCCGCTGTTCTATGAGTTCTTTGACGGTGACAGCGGCAAGGGTCTCGGGGCGGCACATCAAACGGGGTGGACCGCCCTTGCGGCGTTGTTGTTGCGGACCTATCCAACCGCTCGCAGCGCCGACACAGCGGCGCCACCCGCCGCGGTCGAGGCCGCACTGCCTGAACCTGCAGGAGCCCGCTGAGGCAGCGCAGCGGCACGGGCGACGACCACCGGGCGCATGACCGCGCGGATGCTCAGAGCCGTTCACGTGCTATTGAACCGCGGGTGGAGCCGCAATGCAGTAGGGTTGCTCGCATGACGAGGTTTTCTACATTCGTTGCTGCAACGGTACTGCTTCTCTTTGTCGCCCCGGCCGGAGCGGCAGAACGGCCGATCGTCGTCGAGTTGTTCACCTCGGAGGGATGCTCATCTTGTCCTCCCGCGGATGCGCTGCTCGCCGAGCTGGCGAGCCATCCCGACGTGCTGGCGCTGTCGTTCCATGTCGATTACTGGGACCGGCTCGGCTGGAAGGACCCGTTTTCAAGCGCCGCGGCGACTGACCGACAGCGAAATTACGCGAAATTCCTCGGAACCGGGACGGTGTACACGCCGCAAATCGTCGTCGATGGCCGGTGGCAGGCGGTCGGGTCCGACCGGAGCGAAGTCGAACAGGCGATCGCGGCGGCACACAAGTCGGAGGCGGCGGTGCCGGTCGCGTTGATGTTCGAACCGGGCCGGGCGCGAATTACAACTGGTGCGGGCAGTCGGGGGACGCGGGCCGACGGTTCGATCGTCCTAATCGGCTTCGATCGTCGACATGTCGATGCGGTAAGAGGCGGCGAGAACGACGGCCGCACGCTCGCCCATGTCGATGTCGTGCGCGGAATGGCCGAGGTCGGCCGGTTCGACGGCAAGGCTGGGACGATCGAGGTCCCGCTTGCTTGGCACGCCGAGCGCCTTGCTGTTTTGGTGGAAGCCGAAGACGGCCGCATCCTCGGTGCTGCCGTCGCCGATTCTCGGCCGTTTTGATCAGCAACTGGGTTATTGGGCCGTCGACCCGCCGTCGACCACGAGGGCGGCGCCGGTCATAAACGCGGCATCGTCGGAAGCCAGAAAGACGATACCGTTGGCGATGTCCTCAGGCTTACCCAGTCGGCCGATCGGATGACGTTCGAGTGCCGCGTCGCGTGCCGCCTCGACGTCGTTGGTGCCGACGTTGCGGGCCCGGCTGACAAAGGTCTGTGCGCCCATGTCGGTTTCGATCAATCCCGGATGGATTGAGTTGACGCGGATGCGATAGCCCTTGCGGGCGAATTCGAGTGCGGCAGATTTGGTGAACAATGTCACACCGCCCTTGGTCATCGAATAAAGCGGGTCGAGTTGCGATCCGACAAGACCGGCAACCGAAGCCAGATTGACGATGGCGCTGCCGTGCGGGCTCTGCCGCGCCCGTTCACGCAATGCCGGCAGCGAATGTTTGGTGCCGAGGAAAACACCCGTCAGATTGACGGCGACAAGCCGATGCCATTCCTCAAGGCTTGCCTCCTCGATGCCCTTGCCGAGAAAGACTCCGGCATTGTTGACGAGAATGTCGAGCCCGCCGAATTGCGCAGTGCTGGCCGCGATTGCCGCCGTCCAATCCTCCTCTCGGCTGACGTCGAGGTGAACATAGACGCCGCCGATGGAAGCGGCAGTTTCGCGCCCGCGCTCGTCGAGTACGTCGCCGATTGCGACCTTCGCCCCCGCCTCGACCATCAATCTGGCGGTCGCCGCGCCGATCCCCCTTGCTGCACCTGAAATAAGGGCAACCTTGCCATCAAGCCGGTTCATCGCTTTTCCTCCCGTTAGCCGCACACTTCGTCGTCGTTTATCGACTATGGTTTTTTGCGCTTGCTGCCACTAAAGAAAAGGTCGATCGATGAATATCGAACGCCTCGATCATCTCGTACTCACCGTCGCCGACATCGACCGCACCTGCGCGTTTTACACGCGGGTACTCGGGATGGAAGTCGTGCATTTTGGCGAAGGCCGGACCGCGCTCAAGTTCGGCCAGCAGAAAATCAATTTGCATCCCGCCGACCGGGTTCCCGGTCTTGTCGCCGACAAACCAACGCCGGGCTCAGGCGATCTGTGCTTTATAACAACCGTGCCACTTACCGATGTGGTGACGCATCTCGATCGATGCGGGGTGCCGCTCATCGCCGGCCCCGGACCGCGCGCCGGGGCGATCGGCACGATCCAGTCGGTGTATATCCGCGACCCCGACCGAAACTTGATCGAGATCTCGAACTATTGATACACGCTCAAAGCGTGCCTGTTTTAAGGGACAAGGATTTGCCTTGGTAAAGCGTCCTCCGGAAAACAAAAAGCCCGCCGGCATAACCGACGGGCCGCAAGGCTGAAGACGTTTCTGGTTAGAACTTGACGCGGACCTTGCCGATCAGGGCCTGTTCTTGGCCGTAGATATTCGCGGCCGCAGCCCGGCGCTGGCCCCACATATATTCGACGCCCGTGTCCATGAACGCGACCGGGCTCCAGATCAAGTTGAAGTGAATGGTCTGCAACTGCCGGTTTACGTTGACCGCTGCAACCGGCCCGATCAGGTCCGCTGGAACCTGATACATTGCGAAGCCATAGGCCAGGGTCGAGCGCAGGTTGGGCAGCCAGAAATGCTGGTATCCGACGGTGCCGCCGACTTCCTGGATGGTTCTGACAAGAACGCTAGCCGCAGCTGCATGTGAAGCCGGCGTCACGAGGTAGTTGGTCGCCAGACCCGCATTGGTGCCGTCGTTGATGTAGCGGCCGAGGCCGTTACCGACCGAGAACTGCCACTGGAAATCGTCCCTCCCATAGCCAAACCAACCTGGCTTGACGTCGCCGGACAAACCACCGCCATAACCGACAAATTTCTGATCGACATATTTGCCGTCAACGATATCGAGCGTGGGCCGCACGACGGCGCGGGCATCGACATGGCCCCAGGGCTGCGACCAGTAGGATGCGAAAGTAATGTCCGGTGAGGAAGCCTTGGTGATGTTGCTCGACAGGGTGCAGGCGGTGGTGCCGGAGATGGCTACGCCGTTGGCGACGCAAGGCACGCTGCCCACGGTTGCCAGGCTGTTGGTCACCAGCGAGCCGCCCACGATGGTTTGATTATTGCCATCCGAGGTGACCTTGCCGGCCGGGGTAATAACGTCGGTTTCGGGCGTTTCCGCCGACGCCGAGAAGGCGCTGCCCCAGGGTCCAGCGTAAGTGTAACGAACCTGTGGGATACGCACGACTCCGGCTTCGCCGGCAGGACCGCCAAAGTCGAGGGTTTCGGGGTTAGCATCAGGATCGGAGAAGTTCGAATTCGCCTGACCGGCGAGGAACCCACCCAACGTGCCGTAGGCATATCGCAGACGCGGGACTAGGCTGTCCGACACCGAGGTTTGGCCGCCTGACCCGCTACCGCTAAAGGCATTGGTGCCCGCAAAGTCGAATTCGATAAAGGTCCGCGCTTCACCGTAAGCCGTCGGCGTGCGGGTTTCGACATTGAGCCGCGATTTACGCGGACTTTCGAGAAAGACGCCGTTGCCACGTGAGCTGTTGGTCTGCACCGGCACTAAATGGCCGGGGCTGGGATAGCCGGGAACCGTCTTTCCCCCGGTGAAGAGCGGCATCCCATTCAGATTACCGGTGTTCCCTACCGTCGTGCTCTGCGTGCCGTTGGGCGGACCGTTCTGCAAGTAATAGTCAATTGTCTCATCGACAAAGCCGCCGATGCGGATCGAGGTGTCGGTGCCGGGAATCAGAAACGACCGCGGGAAGCTGCCGCCCACCAGCCCAGCGCCCGGCACTGCCGCAGTTCCGTAGGCCCTCGCCCCGGTGGTGCCTGGGGCTGCGAAAGTCGACGGCGGCCCCCCTTGCGCCTGCGCCTGCGCCAATTGATCGATGCGTTGCTGCAGAAGCAGCTGATTGGCGCGCAGATCCGCCATTTCGTCGGCACGCGCAGCGGAGAAACCGGTCAGCATCACGGTACTCGCGGTTAGTCCGCCGATCGCCGCCAGGTAGCCGAGTTTCCGTTTTCTGATCATCGCTCCCCCGAGAAATCTGTGGTTGCAGTCGGCCGAGCGCTGCGCGCTCGTTGGTGTCTCGCGCGATGATATTGAAGCCCAGCCCTCGATCAAGCGCGGTTTGCCCCCTACGTGTCGTTTTCATCGCAGCGTGGCTAACTTGCAACATAATCCAATAAGATACTGAACTTTCGTTATTATATTTGAGAATTCTAGGTGATTAAAGCTAAGTGCCCGCGAGAAATCTCCCGTTAACGAGCTAGCGGGATGCGCGAGATCCAATCGAAACACCGGCCACAGGCGATCGACACCGCGCCGCAACACGGCCTGAATGCGCCCTCGCTTAATCGTTTAAAGAGATGATGTCCTGGCCCGGCTTCCGATGGCGGATCAGCGCATCGTCGTTCCGTCTGTCAGGGCGGAGACACGCGAAACGGAGACGGCGGGAGGTGCTACGAGTTTTATGAACACGGCTCCGGCTGGCCGGGCGAGTCCAAGTGCCGACCCCGCAACCACATCAAAGTTATGGGCGTCAGGACGACGCCGGCATAAACGGATTTAGCGACTTCAGCCGGGCCGACCAGCGGTGGCGTCTGAGCTCCCTTCTAACGACCGCGGCGTCGGTTACCCAATTCAGCTGCAATGAGCGGCGCGGTCCGAGATAAGGGTAATGGCCGTGGAACGAACGATCGCTTCGTTTGAATGCCAACATGGTCCCGGCGAGCGGCGCGATCTCGCGCGCGTAATCGTCGAGATCATCAGGCCGGCGCAACAGACGCAGCCGTCCCTCCTCATGTTCCCAAACCGGGTTCATGTAGAGCAGCAGTGTAATGATCTTGGTTTCGGAATCGGTGTGGATGTCGCCGTCTTTTTCGTCCCCCACGCCTCGGACGGTCAGCATTGTCGGCCGGTTGCCGAGATCGACCGCAAATTTGACGGCGATCGCACAAGTCAGCTCTGGGCCGATTAACGCGGCGACCAGCTCCGCGAATCCCGTGCCATATTTCAGACTCTGGGCCGGATAGCTACCGCCCCTGGTAATGGCAGGGAAATCGGCAACAGCCGCGGCGAGAGCATCTTTGTAGACAAACTCTTCCACCACTACGAACTCGAAAGGCGAGCGATCGAGCGGCGCCGCATTCAGGCGGTCGAAATCGAGAATAGGCAATCGGCCCCTCCGATATTGCAGGAAGTCAATTAGCGGCGCGCTCTGCCGCGGGCAAGCCTCGCTACCCGCGCGTTCGGAAGGTCGGGTGATAAATTAACGCTTCGCCCGCATAGCCGTGTGGGATAGAGGTAAACAATCGCCGCGAGGCGGCTACCGAATAGCCGGGGAAGGCATGGAACAGCGCTGGGGCCTGCCCCTCATCGCTTGGCCGTTGCGGCTGCGCCCAAATGTCTGGGATCTCGTGGCATTGCCGCTGGTCCTCGGGTTGCTGGCGCTGGTCGCTTGGGGCGGCTTCGCGGTCAGCGCCCGTTATCAAGTAGGCCAGCCGCTCTCGATCAGTCTCGATCCGTGGGCGTTGCCGGCCTATGCGCTACGCACTGTCTTGCGCATGGCATTGGCGCTCGTGGCGGCGCTCGTATTTAGCCTCGGATATGCCGCGCTGGCCGCCAAAAGTCGCCAAGCGGAAAAAATCCTGATCCCGCTGCTCGACGTTTTGCAATCGGTCCCGATACTCGGTTTTCTGTCGATTACGGTCACCGGCTTTATTGCCCTGTTCCCGGGGCGGCTGCTCGGGGTCGAATGCGCGGCAATATTCGCAATATTCACGTCGCAGGCCTGGAATATGACGTTCAGCGTCTACCAGTCCTTGCGCACCGTGCCGGGCGAGCTGATCGAAGCCGCCCGCATGTATCATTTGTCACCATGGCGGCGCTTTTGGCGGCTCGAGGTGCCGCACGCGATCCCGACCCTGGTATGGAACATGATGATGTCGGTCTCGGGCGGCTGGTTCTTTGTCGTCGCCTCCGAGGCGATCACGGTTGCCGGCCACACGATCCTTTTGCCCGGGGTCGGCTCTTATATCGCGGTCGCGATCGAAAAGGAGGACATGGCCGCGATCGGCTGGGCGGTCGCGATGATGTTTGTCGTTATCCTGCTATACGACCAGCTGTTGTTTCGTCCGCTGATCGCTTGGTCGCGTCGATTCCAGCCCGAGATCTCGGCTGACGAAGACACCGTGCGGCCTTGGTTCTTGATCATGCTGCAGCGCGCGCGCCTGTTTGAGTTGGTCCAGGCTGGACTGCTGCAGGTCAATCGCGGAATTGACAGCGCGATCGCTAGAATTAGCCGGCCGCGGCATCTGCGATCGGAGCGTCGGCCGCAGCGGGCCTACGAGCGCCTGTTCGATGCCGTGATCCTGATACTGTCAGCCACTGCTGCCGTCTGGATCATTCTTTACATCCACGCCCACGTCACGGTGTCCGAGATCGGCTGGGTGTTCGTGCTCGGCATGATCACGGCGCTGCGCGTTCTGGTGTTGATCGCTATCGCATCATTGATTTGGGTCCCGATCGGGGTTGCGATTGGTTTGCGGCCGCGCCTTGCCGATCGCGTGCAGCCGATCGTGCAGTTCTTGGCTGCATTCCCGGCCAATTTGTTCTTCCCCCCGGTGGTGTTGATCATCGTCCGCTTTCACCTCAACCCGGAGATCTGGCTGAGCCCACTGATGATCCTCGGCACGCAGTGGTACATACTGTTCAACGTCATCGGAGGTGCTGCGGCGCTGCCGGCTGAATTGCAGCGCGCGGCGCAGAATCTTGGCGTTCGGCGCTGGCTGTGGTGGCGGCGGATCATGCTGCCAGCGATATTTCCGGCTTATGTGACGGGAGCTGTCACCGCCGCCGGCGGCTCCTGGAATGCCAGCATCGTTGCCGAAGTCGCGCAATGGGGAAATACGGTGCTGACAGCGACTGGTATCGGCGCTTACATCGCCCACACGACCGCTGAAGGCGATAGCGCGCGAATCGCGCTCGGGATCAGCGTGCTCTGCATCTACGTTCTCGCATTCAACCGCTTGCTGTGGCGCCGCCTCTATGATCTTGCCGCCGAACGGCTACGGCTGGACTGATTTGTTCCTGGGAGAGTTGTGTCGATGACCGCCCCGCTGCTGCGCGCCGATGCCGTCTGCAAAACTTACCAGATGCCAGATCACCTGAGCCGGCTTGTGCTCGATCATGTCAACTTCACCCTGCGCGACGGCGAAATCGTCGCGATCCTCGGCAAATCGGGATCAGGCAAGTCGACATTTTTGCGCATCCTCGCCGGCCTGATCCCGACCAGCGATGGCGCGGTCGAATATCGCGGGAAGCGGGTGAGCGAGCCGGTGCACGGCATTGCGATGGTGTTCCAAAGCTACGCGCTGTTCCCATGGCTGACAGTGCTCGGCAATGTCGAGCTGGGTCTCGAGGCGCAAGGAGTGTCGGCCGCCGACCGCCGGCGGCGCGCCGTCGATGCGATCGATCTGATCGGGCTCGACGGCTTCGAGAACGCCTATCCGAAGGAGCTATCCGGCGGCATGCGGCAGCGGGTCGGATTTGCCCGGGCGCTCGTGGTCAATCCGGATATCCTGCTGCTCGATGAGCCGTTCTCGTCGCTTGACGTGCTAACGGCGGAGACGCTCCGATCCGACCTCCTCGACCTGTGGGACGATCGGCGAATCCCGACCAAGGGGATCGTGCTGGTGTCGCACAATATCGAAGAGGCGGTCGAGATCGCCGACCGTATTCTGATCTTCGGTAGCGATCCCGGCCGCATCCGTGCTGATATCCCGATCTCGCAGCCGCGCCCACGCGCCTGGGACAGCGCTGGTTTTCGCCACATCGTCGACCAGGTCTACACTTTGTTGACCGAGACCAAAGGCGACGGACGACGGGGCGTCAAGCCTGAGCCGATCGGCATCGGCTATCGCCTGCCGGATGCAGCGGTGCAGCAGCTTTCCGGATTGATCGACACGCTCAGCGACGCGCCCTATCGCGGTCGCGCCGATCTACCGCATGTCGCCGACCAAGAAAACCTCGACATGGACGAACTCTTTCCACTGATCGAGGCCTTGCAGCTATTGGGCTTTGCCCATATCAGCGATGGCGACATCGAGCTGACGGCGCTGGGCCGCGCTTACGCGGAGGCGGACATGCTGGCGCGCAAGCAGCTTTTCGCGGATGCTGTGACAAAGCATGTGCCGCTCGCGGCGCATATCCGGCGCGTCCTCGACGAGCGGCCGGGGCACCATGCGCCGGCTACCCGCTTCCTGCGAGAGCTCGAGGATCATCTGTCGGAGGAGGAAGCCGAACGCGTGCTCGACACCGTCATCAACTGGGGGCGGCATGCGGAAATCTTTGCCTACGATTACGATAGCGAGGTTCTCAACCTCGAAAACTTCTGACCCGCGGCTGCATCAGCTTCAACTGCCGCCGTAATAAGGAAGGTACGCCATTTCATGTTGCGCTAGCTGCGGCGGGATGGGTCGTGCATAGAAGGTGTCGCGCTGTACCGAATTCCGGTCGCCGCCGTAGCTTGACCAACTGCTCAGCGATTCGATTTTGATGTAGGCTTGCTGCCCTGGGGAGAGGGCAAGCTCAGTCGACTGGTTGGTGTCGCGTCCAAAGCTGTCCACCGTTACCAGGTACCGCCCCGTCGGCACATCTCGGTAAAAGGACCCTCCCGCAGCTGGCGCGTATCCGGTCACGGCGCCGTTGATGCGAACGGTCGCCATATTGAGGCTTTCCGAGGGGATATAATCCCGGTAGATCCAGATCCGGGCGTGGACCGGAGCGATCGGTGGGACCGGCGCCGGGCCGGCCGGTGCCGGCTGGGAATGCGCGGTTGCGGTCATGACAAGCAGGAACGCAGCAGCAATAGGCACGAACCACTGCGCGTAAATCGCCCGAACAGTCTTCATCACACCACCTTTGCAATTCGTATTTTTTGACGACAACATCGACCCTCCGACTGCTTCAGACACTGGCTTATTCCCTATCGAAGGAATTAATCTGGGGCCATTCGTCATTTCTGCGTGATTTCGCAATGCGTGTCTCACTGCTGCTAATCGCGATACTAGCCCTAAGTGGGTGCATTCAGCCCTCGCTCAGCAAGATCGACTATCGCACCTACCAAATCGATTCAGGCGGCGTTCCCGGTGGTTCCGATGCCCCCAACCGCCGGTTGGCCCAACAGGTGTGCCCGAACGGTTATCGTGTGCTCGACGAGAGCGTCCACCGCAATACTCCCGACCGCGCCAGGGACGAACCCGGCGTCTTCACCACCTGGACGGTTCGCTGCCTCTGAGCGCCCTTGTCAGCGCGGCCGCAAGGTCGGGAAGGCGATGACGTCCCGGATCGATGGGCTGTCGGTCAGCAGCATGACCAGCCGGTCGATCCCGATGCCAAGCCCGCCGCAAGGCGGCAGACCGTATTCGAGTGCGGTCACGTAATCCTCATCCAGCAACTGCGCCTCTTCATCACCGGCAGCGCGCGCCCGCATCTGAGCCTCGAACCGGGCCCTCTGATCCTGCGGATCGGTCAGCTCGGAAAAGGCGTTGGCGACCTCCCAGCCGTAAATATAGGTCTCGAACCGCTCGGCCAAACGCGGGTCGTTGCGATCAGCCTTGGCCAAGGGTGAGATGTCGCGCGGGAAACCGATGACGTGGATTGGGGCAATCAGCCGGTCTTCGACGCGGGCGCCAAATACCGCTTCGAGAGCTTGGCCCCAATTCTCGCCCCCGGTCAATGCAACGCCGAGCGTGGCGGCGGCACGGCGGGCCGCCTCAGCGTTATCGAAGCCTAGAAAATCGACGCCGGTCGCCTCCTCCACCAGTTGAGCCATGCTCCGGCGCGGCCACGGCGGCGACAAATCAATTTCCGTGCCCCCATAAGCGAGCCGCAACGTTCCGAGAACGGTCTCGGCGGCGGCGGTGATCAACTCTTCCGTCAGCTCCATCATCGCGTGGTAGTCGACATATGCCTCGTAAAGCTCAAGAGACGTAAACTCCGGGTTGTGTCGCGGCGACAACCCCTCGTTGCGAAAGCAGCGGTTGATCTCGAACACTTTGTCGGCGAGCCCGCCGACGACCAACCGCTTCAGATGCAATTCCGGAGCAATCCGCAGGTATAAATCGATGTCCAAAGCATTGTGATGGGTGACAAACGGCTTGGCCGAGGCGCCCCCAGGGATTGTGTGCAACATCGGCGTTTCGACTTCGAGGTAGCCCTGCGTCACCAGGTGGTTTCGCAACGCCGCGATGACCTGGCTGCGGCGCCGCAGCGTATCGCGGCTGTCCGGGTTCATGATCAGGTCGAGATAGCGCTGGCGATAGCGCAACTCGACATCAGCGAGACCGTGATATTTCTCCGGGAGCGGTCGCAAGGTCTTCGCTAATACCGAAACCGCGGTGGCGTTGACCGTCAACTCGCCACGCGGGGTCCGGCGCACTAGCCCATCGACGCCGATTAGGTCGCCGATGTCCAGCAATCGCACGGCTGCCTGATGCTGCGGATCGAGATGGTCGCGGTGGCAGAAAATCTGGATCTTGCCAGAAGCGTCATGCAGGTCGATGAACATGCCGCTGTTGCGGATCGCCCGGATACGCCCGGCGATGCGCACCTGCTCTCCGGTCTCCTCACCTGCTGCCAATCCGGCGTAGCGCTGCTCGATTTCCGAGGCCACGTGAGTGCGCGCAAAGGCGTACGGATAAGGGTCGATGCCGAGCTCTTTCAGCGCCGTAAGCTTAGCTAGACGGGCAGCGCGCAGCGGATCTTCGGCATCGGTCATCTGGCCCTCCGCGGGTTATCCGGCCGCAGCCCGGGTTACCGGGTGGGGTGACAAATCGACGATCGTGTCGTGATAGCGTCTCAGGGTACCGTGATGGCCGACGCTGACAATCGTCGGCTGCCAGGAGGCTTCGCGCAACAGCCGATAGAGTGACATCTCAGCGGCCTCGTCTAGTGCCGAGGTCGCTTCGTCGAGAAATACGATCTCGGGACGCGCCAACAACACCCGGGCAAAGGCCAAGCGCTGCTGTTCGCCGATCGACAGACGCTGCGCCCAGTTTCCCTCCTCGTCGAGCTGGTCGACAAGGTGCGGCAGTCCGACCGCACGCAGCGCATCGGCAATGCCGGCGTGCGGCAACTCACCGGCGGCGCCCGGATATGCGATCGCACCGGCCAAGGTGCCGAGCGGCAAATACGGCCGCTGTGGCAAAAACAGTGTGCTGCCGTCGGCGACGCGAATATGACCGCGCCCAAATGGCCACAGGCCGGCAACTGCCCGCAATAGTGTGCTCTTGCCGGCGCCCGAAGGTCCGGTGACCAGCAGCGCGTCACCCGGCTTTGCCTTGAGCGCCACATCCTGGCGTAGCGCGCGGCCGTCCGGCAGATCAAGCTGCAGCGTGTCGATCTCGACCCCTTCGCCGCCGCGCTCGATCGCGATCGGCTGCGGCATGTGCCGTTCGGCCGCGATCTCGTCCATCCGGGCGCTAAACCCGGAGAGCCGCTGCACGACCGCTTGATACTGAGCGATCTCGGTGTACGAGGTGATAATAAAGGACAGCGAATCCTGCACTTGGCCAAAGGCGGAGGCAATCTGCATCAGCCCGCCAAGGTGAATGACATGATTAAAATACCGCGGCGCGGCGACAACGAACGGAAAGACGATCGCGAGTTGCTGATACCCGGTGGTAAGCCAGGTCAGCTTTTTGCGGCGCCTGATAATACCCCACCAATTGCCGACGATCCGCGCAAAGCGTGCCTGGAACGTGTCCAGCTCGCGCGCCTCACCGCCGTAGAACGCAACATTCTCGGCATTTTCGCGCAACCGGACCAGACTAAAGCGGAAATCCGCCTCATAGCGTTGCTGATCGAAAGTTAGCCGGACCAGCGGATTGCCGATCCACCGGGTCAGCAAGGTGCCGCCCACCGCATAAATCAGGGCAGCAAAAACCATATAGCCGGGAATGCTCAACGTCTTGCCGCCGCCGAGCGGGATCGAAAGCGCCCCCGACAGCACCCACAGGATCGTCAAAAACGATAGCAAGGTGACAACAGCGTTCAGCAACCCGATCGACAGACCGATTGTCATTGTCGCAAAGCTGTCGATATCGTCCGAGATGCGTTGATCGGGGTTATCGGTTACCGCCTGGTTCAACTGCAGACGGTAATAGTTCTGATTATCGAGCCAGTTGTGCAGATAACGATCGGTCAGCCAGCGCCGCCAGCGGATATGCAGAATTTGCCGCAGGTAGAGCGCATAGACGGCATCGACGATCATTGCAAAGGCAAGCGCCCCGAAGATGCCGAACTGGTACCAGAACTCACCCCATTTATATTCCTGAAGAGCATTGTAGAAATCGTTGTTCCATCGATTGAAGCGGACGTTGAGCCACACCGAAAACAGGTTCAGTGCCACGACCGCGGCCAACAGCCCTATCGCCGGCCATTTATCTTCCGATTTCCAATAGGGCCAGGTGAGCTCCCAAGCCTGACGCAGGAACCCGCGCTCGCTCGCCGCCGCCATCAATACACTCCACCCATCACACCGACCTTAACTCCGACTTATCCGCTCATTCTGTATAGAATGGGTCGGCTATGATTACTTTGCCTCTTTCGATCGCCACCGCCGAGCGCCTCGATGCTGCCTCGCTGGCGCGCGGGGTTTGCCGCGCCCTCGATCAGCTTGGCTATGCAAGTCTGCTCGAATTCTCACTCGCAAACGGACGGCGAACCGATGTTTTGGCTCTGGGCAAGTGCGGCGATTTGATCGCCGTTGAAATCAAGACTTCGCTGGCCGATTTCCGAGCCGACCAAAAGTGGCCTACTTATCTTGAATTCGCCGATCGCTTGTACTTCGCCGTCGCAAGTGGGTTTCCGATCGCACTCATCCCTGCGGATTGTGGCGTCATGGTGGCGGACGCCTTCGGTGCGGCGGTTGTTCGTGAAGGTCGAAACGACCCGATTGCCGCCGGACAGCGTCGCGCCCTAACCCTTCGCTTTGCCCGGGTTGCGGCGGCTCGATTGCGGCGCACGCTCGATCTCGAGACGACACGCTTGGCGAATATGTGACTTGCGACGAGCTTTGATCAAGCTGAGCGGGCGAAACGGGCGATTGTGGCACTCGTGCTGTAGCCCGGCATTACTTCGGCGAGCACGACCTCGCCGCCGGCGGCTTTGACGAGTTCGGCGCCAACAACATCCTCGACCCGGTAGTCGGCTCCTTTGACAAGCAACTGTGGACGCATCGTCCTAATCAGCTCAAGCGGCGTGTCTTCATCGAAGATCACGATCAGATCGACCGCCGCCAGCGATCCTAGCACTGCGGCGCGCGCCGCTTGTGTCTGCACCGGTCGGGTCGGACCCTTTAACCGCGCCGCCGATGCATCGCTGTTGAGCCCTACCACCAACCGGTCACAGGCCATCTTGGCTTGACGCAGCAGCGAAACATGACCTGGGTGGAGCAGGTCAAAGCAACCATTGGTAAACCCGACCCTGAGACCCTGCCGCCGCCAGCGCTCGATCTGGTCGAGCGCGTGCGGGCGCGGCACCACCTTGTCGGTGCTAAAGAGGTCGTGTCCCTCGATCCATGCAGCCAGCTCGCTTGGGTAAACGACTGCGGTACCGACTTTGCCGACGACGATGCCGGCGGCGACGTTTGCCAGCCGGGCGCCATCGACCATGCCAGTCCCGGCGCCAAGCGCCGCCCCGAGCATGGCGACGACCGTGTCGCCGGCACCCGATACGTCATAGACCTCGCGCACCGCTGCACGTTCCGAATGGATCGAGCCGTCCTGCTCGACGAGAACCATCCCTTCCTGCCCGAGCGAAGCAAGGACGCCGCGAAACCCGCAGCGGTCGATCAAAGCCCGCGCCGCAGCGACAACCTCACTCTCATTCGCAACGGGCATTCCGGTCGCGTGCGCTAATTCGCGGCGGTTCGGCTTTAAGAGATCAGCACCGCGATAGCGAATGGGATCGCCCCCCTTGGGATCGACAATGACCTTTGCGCCAGCCTCCCGCGCGGCACGGATAATTTCGAGCGCCACTCCTTCGGTCAGCACACCTTTGGCGTAATCGGAGACGATAACAACCGATTGGTCGCCCACCAGCTCGCGCGCCAGCCGCAGCAAATCCTCGCGGATATAGGGGTCGAGCGGAACCGCGGTCTCGCGATCGGCGCGAAGCAGCTGCTGGTTCGCGGCCACGTACCGCGTCTTGACCGTGGTGGTGCGCGCCGGCTGCGCGAGGACATGGACCTCCGCCCCGTCTTGGGTTTCGAGCAGACGGCTGATTTCGCGACCGGCATCGTCGTTGCCGACCACCGAAATAAACGAGGCTTTGGCACCCAATGCCGCGAGATTGCGCAGAACATTGCCGGCGCCGCCAAGCGTCTTCAACTCTCGCTCGATATTCAGGACCGGGATGGGCGCCTCAGGCGATACCCGCTCAACCTGACCATAGACATAATGGTCGAGCATGACGTCGCCGATGCACAGCACACGCGCCGATTGCAGACGTTCAATCAATGGGATCAGGTCAGCGTTATCAGCCATGGGCTCATCAAAAAGCAGGATTGGGGCCGCCGTCTTTGTGGAGCGGACCGAGTTGGAATGCAAGGTTTACGTGTACCGTACCCGAGATCTCAGCGTTGCCGACGGAGCAATACGTAAAGCGCGCCGGCGCCGCCATGTCGCGGCTGCGCTGCGGAGATGGCCAGGATGCGCGGGCGAGTCCGGGCCTCGGCCAACCATCGCGGGACCGCACTTTTCAGCACGCCGGGCCCTTCCGGGCCGAGCCCCCGGCCCGTGATTACCAACAAGCAGCGCCGCCCGCTTTGATAGGAGGCCTCGACAAATTCGATCAGCTCGTTATGCGCTTCGGCCTGCGTCAGCCCATGCAGATCGAGCCGGGCTTCGATCGGATGTAGGCCACGCTTCAGCCGCTCGGCATTGGCGCGGTCGATGCCAGCGAACCGCTCGATCGGGTCTGGAGGGTTTGCGCCCGAACCTCTCTCTATTATACGCTGCGGTTCGCTCGTGCCGATCGGGGTTATCGCCAGAATTGGCGCCGAACGCCCGCGCAGCGGCCTGACGTCGCGCATCGCATCGGCCCAGATCGCCCGATCGCTAGAGTGCCGCGCGGGATTGCCCGCCCCCTTCGCCATGTTCGTCAACATCCCGCCGGTTTTCGACGACGAGGATATGGAGACGGCGTGGCCCGTGTGCACCCAGCACGATTTGCTGCTCGATATCACCGGTTCGCGACGGGCCGGTAACGAAATTGACCGCCCGTGGCAGCAAGCCGCCATCGGGATTGGCCGCTGCCCGAGATCGGAGGCGATCCCAGCCGTCCTCATAAGTCGCCACCACCTGGTCGGCATGGACCACCACGATATGCGTATCGGGCAGAAAGTTGAGCGTCGTCGGTGTGCCGGCACCCGAAGTCAGCATCAGCGTGCCGGTCTCGGCGATTGCCGCAAAGCACGGGGTCAGGCTGACCGCGTCCGTAGCCTCGGCACGGCCGCGACGGATCTGCAGCAATGGCCGGGTTCCCCACGGTATATCGTCGAGGCTGGGGTCGGGGGCCATGACCAGTTCGGATGGTAGGTTCTCGCCAGCGAGATAGCGCGCGACGGATTCCGGGACCGCAAGCGGCGACGCGACCCGCGCCACCGTTGCCTGTACACCCTCGGCCATCTCGACAAACAGATCGATCCGAGCCAAGTGATCGAGTACTGTCGCCCGCGCCGGGATAAGGTTGCGGCGATGCGCCGCGACTTGGGCGCGCAATTCCGCCTGCCTATCGGTGGGGAGCGGTCCCCGCTTCAGCGATCGGCGGATCTCGCCGAGTATTGCGTCGCGCGCACTCACCGGCGGCTCGCGTTTTTGCTGCGCTCGGCCCATAGACTGTGAAAGCTGCGGCCTTCCGGGGCCGGCATGTCGCGCACCGCGGTCCAACCGGCTGCCAGGGGGAGACTACGAAAATGCCCGCGCCGGCCACCGGCCCAGCCGAGCGCTCGGCAAGCGATTTTCGTCAGCGCATGATAGAGCGCCGGACGCCGCGCCACCCAGCTCCACAGCGACAACCCGGTCCGCCATACCGGCGGCGTCAGCCGCTTTGAAAATTCGCGCTCGCGCCAATGGCGCAGCATCTTCGGCAGCGGGATTTTGACCGGGCACACACTCTCGCACCGCCCGCATAGGGTCGACGCGTTGGGTAATGCCGACGCCTCTTCGATGCCGATCAGGCTCGGGGTCAGCACCGCACCCATCGGACCGGGATAAACCCAGCCATAGGCATGACCGCCAACCGCGGCGTAGACCGGGCAATGGTTCATGCAGGCGCCGCAGCGGATGCAGCGCAGCATCTCGTGAAACTCGCCGCCCAACATCTGGCTGCGGCCATTGTCGAGGAGCACGACGTGATACGCCTCCGGTCCGTCGAGATATCCAGGGCGGCGCGGACCGGTCGATACCGTCGTATACGAGGAAAATTCCTGCCCCGTCGCCGAGCGCGCCAGCAATCGCAGCAGGGTCGCCGCATCCTCGAATGTCGGCACCAGCTTTTCAAGGCTGGCCATGACGATGTGCACGCGCGGCAAGGTCTGCGTCAGGTCGCCATTGCCCTCATTGGTGACGATGATGCTGGAACCGCTTTCGGCGACGAGAAAATTGGCGCCAGTAATCCCGACATCGGCGGCGAGGAATTGCGGGCGCAGCAGCGCGCGGGCTTCGTCGCAAAGCTGGCGCGCCTCGCTTAGGGAACGGTTCGGATCGAGCGTATGGTGAGCGCCGCGAAAGGTGTCGGCGACCTGCCCTTTGACCAGGTGCATCGCCGGGGCAATCAGGTGGCTCGGCGGCTCGCGGCGCAGCTGGATGATGTATTCGCCGAGATCGGTCTCGACCGGGGTGATGCCGCTCTTCTCGAGAAAATCGTTGAGCCCGATTTCCTCGGCGATCATCGATTTGCCCTTGGTTACCGTCTTGGCGTTGACGGAGCGGCAGATAGTCAGCACCGCCTCGCGCGCCTCCTCGGGCGCGCGCGCCCAGTGCACTTCACCGCCCGACGCGATGACGTTCTGTTCGTAAAGTTCGAGGTAGAAGTCGAGATGAGCGAGCGTGTGTTCCTTGATGTCGCGGCCGACATCGCGCAATGCCTCAAACTCGGGAAGGCGTGCCACAACCTCACGGCGACGCAGCGGAAAACCGCTCCGCGTCATGATTTCGAGCGCTTGCTGCAGGTTCGGATTAGCGAGCCCGGCACGGGCGTTCGCCGTAAATTCCCGGCTGGTTGCTTCCATCAGCGTTGGCGCGGTGCGCCGATTGGCGGCGTGCCGCCGGTCATTCCCGCGAGCACTTCGGCGACATGCCGCGCTTCCAGCGGCCGACCCTGCCGCGACAGCTTGCCGGCGATGTTTAGCAGGCAGCCGAGATCCCCGCTCAAGACCGCTTGGGCGCCGGTCGCGGCGATGTCGTCGGCTTTATCGCCGACCATCTTGTCGGAGATATCCGGATATTTGACGCAAAATGTCCCGCCGAAACCACAGCACACCTCGGCGCCCGGCAGTTCCCGCAGTTGCAGCCCCTCGACTGAGGCAAGCAGGCGGCGCGGCTGATCGCGAACCCCGAGCTCGCGGAGCCCGGAGCAGGAATCGTGATAGGTTGCAATCCGCCGCCATTCGGCCGCGACCTCGCGCATTCCACGAACATCGACGAGAAACGACACGAGTTCCCAGGTGCGGGCCGCGAGCTCTTTGGCGCGAGGAAGGTTGACCGGGTCGTCGGAAAACATTTCGGGATAATGCTGGCGGATCATGCCGGCGCAAGAACCCGACGGAGCGACGACATAGTCACAGCCGGCAAAGGCATCGATGACTTGCAATGCGATCGCCTTGGCATCGGCGCGGTCCCCGGAGTTGTAAGCGGGTTGGCCGCAACAAGTCTGCGCCCGCGGCACCTCGACGACGCAGCCCGCCTCTTCGAGCAGTTTGATCGCGGCAAACCCGACCGTTGGCCGAAACAAGTCGACCAAACAAGTCACAAACAACGCAACGCGCGCCTGTCTTTCAGCCATCCACCCTCCCGGCGACACCCTCCGAGTCGAAGTTAGGCGCGGTGTTCGCAGCAATCAATCGAAGCGGCTCTCCCGGACCGGCGCCATGGCGCGCGCCAGCAGCCGGCAAACCGGTACCGCATACCCTGGTCTCGCTCGCAACCCAACTGCTTGGTGCAGAGTTCCGGAGGATGGCGAAAGCGCGTAGGCTTGGCTTTCGCGGGCAGCAGTGTGGAGGAAGCGATGCGCGGCGTGGTGTTTACCGGCGACCGGGAAATCGAATTTATGGACTTCCCTGACCCGACCCCCGGCCCGGGCGAGGTCGTCGTCGAGATGAAGGCATCGGGGATGTGCGGCAGCGATCTGCACCAGTACCGTCGGCCCAAATCCGGCGGCGAGTTCGATCGGCGGATTGCCGGTCAGTCCCGATCCGGTCATCGGCGGGCACGAGCCTTGCGGCATTGTCGCGGCGGTTGGCCCCGGGGTCAGCGACAAGCAGGCCAAGGTGGGCGAGCGGGTCATGGTGCATCACTACAAGGGCTGCACTGTGTGCAATCACTGCCGCTCGGGCTGGTCGCAGCTGTGCCAGGAAGAGCCGGTGCTGGTCTATGGCAACAACGCGCATGGCGGCCACGCACGCTATCTAAAGGTCCCGGCCTTTACGCTCGTGCCGTTGCGTGACGAATTGTCGTTCGCCGCCGGCGCGGCGATCTCGTGCGGCACCGGCACCGCCTACGGCGCGTTGCGCCGGCTTAACTTGTCCGGCAACGACACGATCGCGTTGTTCGGCCAGGGGCCGGTCGGGCTGTCGGCGACCCAGCTTGCCGCAGCGATGGGTGCGCGGGTCATCGCACTTGACGTCAGCCCGGAGCGGTTGGAGCGGGCCAAGGAATTCGGCGCTTGGGAGACGGTCAACCCGCGCTCCAACGATCCGGTTGGTGCGATCAAGGATTTGACGCATGGCGGCGCCGACTTCACGCTCGACACATCGAGCCAGCCCGAGGGCAGGATCGCCGCGGTGCGCAGCGCTAAAGTTTGGGGCACTGTCTGCTTTGTCGGCGAGCGCAACAACGTCACGATCGACGTCAGCCCGGACATGCTGCGCAAGCAGCTGACGATTGTTGCGTCATGGACCTTCTCGTGGCAGGGCCAAGCGGATTGCGCCAAGTTTTGTGTCGAGCGCAAGGTCGATGTCGATCGCCTGTTCACCCACCAGTGGAAGCTCGACCAGGCCGAGGAGGCTTATCGCCTGTTCGACACCCAGACCACCGGCAAGGGCGTCTTCCTGATGTGACCTGGGTAACCCGCATCGACACATTGAGAGGGCGGGTTAGGTGACAATCGGCGTCGAGTGGGGCGGCGACCCCGCGAAAGATTGGGCAGCTCTCGACCTAACCAAAGGTAACGTCGATGCGGCCGAGCGGTCCGAAATCGGCGCTGATCTTGGCGCCGTGCCGAGTGAACACCAAGCCGGTCCACGAGCCGGTCGTGACGAAGGTGCCGGCCCTAGCGCCGCCGCGCATGCGCATCAAATTGGCAAAGTCGACGAGCGCCGCCACCGGATCGCGCGCCGCGCCGGCGTTACTGTCGGCGAAAGGCTCATCATCTTGGGTGATGCGTATCTCAGTGCGGCCGAGATCGAGCTTTCGCCAATCCGGTACGGCGGCGCCCCAGACGAGTCCACCATTTCCGTAGTTGTCGGCGAGCATTTCCGGCCGCACAAGTGCAGGAATCTCGACGAAGCGTGAGTTGACGACTTCGATGGCCAGGTGCAAGGTCGCCTCGGCGGTGACCTCGGAGCTGTCGTATGGCTGAGCACGCGGTGGCAAGTCGCGGCCCAGGCGAAATGCGATTTCCCCCTCGATCCCGATCAGGCGCAGCTCGCCGGCGTCGTAGGTGGCCGGGCTCGGCCGGACCAGCCGCGCAAAAATGGGGGCGCAGAATGCGGCTGCAATCTCCGAGGCGGCGCCTACTTTCCAGCCACCGACGGCCTCGCCGAGCCGGCGGATGACGGCATCCTGGATCTGATAAGCGTCGGCGTCCGATTGCGGCCGGCTATGAGCCGGTAGCTCGGCGATCGGTTGCCCGTTTCGCGCAGCGCACAACAACCTGGCGGCGTCTTCGGCACGGTCGGCAAGCATTATTTCTCCCTTAAGCAACCTGACCCGAATCCTAGCCGGCGAGGTAATCGAGAGCGGCGGTGACGCCGCCCGGGCGATGCGGGATGCCGGCGCGCTGCAGTCCCATTTCGACGCCGCTCAATGTTCCGGCCAGCATCAAATCATTGAACCAACCGAGATGGCCGATGCGGAAGACCTTGCCCTTGACCCGACCGAGACCGGTGCCGAGGGACATATCAAACGCATCGAGGATGATTTCGCGCAGCCGATCAGCATCGTGGCCCTCGGGTACGACAATCGCAGTCAGCGAGTTCGAATGCTCGCGCGGATCGGCGCACAGCGTTTCCAGGCCCCAGGCGGCCACAGCGCGGCGGGTCGCCTCGCCGTGACGCGCATGGCGGCGGAACACTGCGTCGAGCCCCTCTTCGTCGAGCAGCATCTGCAAGGCTTCGCGCAGCCCGAACAATAAATTGGTTGCCGGCGTATAGGGGAAGGCGCCGGTCTGCGCGGTCTCGCCCATCGCCCGCCAATCCCAATACGACCGTGCGAGCGTGGCCTTTTCCGAGGCCGCCAACGCCTTTTTCGAGACGGCGTTGAAACCGAGCCCCGGTGGCAGCATTAGTCCTTTTTGCGAGCCGCCGACGGTGACGTCCACACCCCATTCGTCGTGCCGGTAATCGATCGACGCCAATGACGAGATTGTGTCGACCATAAACAACGCCGGGTGCCGGGCCTGGTCGATCGCCGCGCGGATCTCGGGGATACGGCTGGTCACGCCGGTCGAGGTTTCGTTATGAACGACGCACACCGCCTTGATCCGATGATCACGGTCGGCCGCGAGCTTTTCCCCGACTTGAGCCGGATCGACCCCATGCCGCCAATCGCCCGGGACAAACTCGATTTCGAGCCCGAGGCGGGTCGCCATCGCGCGCCACAGACTGGCAAAATGGCCCGTCTCGAACATCAAGACCCGGTCGCCTGGAGACAAGCTGTTCGACAACGCCGCTTCCCACGCGCCAGTGCCTGAGGATGGGTAGATCACTACGGTCTCTTGCGTCTGAAAGACGCGCTTCATGCCGGCAACGACCTCCTTGGCCAGCTCGAAAAACTCAGGTCCGCGATGGTCGATCGTCGGCGCCGCGATCGCCTGCAGAATGCGGTCCGGGACATTGGTCGGCCCCGGGATCTGCAGAAAATGGCGACCGCTTGGCCGCGCTGGTGCGTTGCTCTTCATGCCTGAACCCTGACCGACGCGCGGCCGCTATTCGGCAGCGTCGCGCCGCGGCGGGGCGGCGGCCTGCGTAGCGGCGTGGCGGTCGATTGCCTTCTGGATCGCCGCGGCGGCCTGGCCGCCGAACTCGACATGGCGGTTCGCGGCGTACTCATAACTGCCTTGGAGCAGCTCGCGGCTCTGCTGGAATTTAGGGTGAACAAACCGCGCCATCAGCTCGTAATGCTTTTTGGTGGCGTCCCAATCGGCCCAGTTCTGCGCCAATTCGCACAACACGCCGAACCCGCCCGAGCCGGCCATCAGCCGCTCGATATAGGCGATCGCATCGTCGGGGGTACCGATGCAGCCGGTGCCGGTTTCGATCATCCACTCGGTCGCGTCTTCGACATCGCCCGGTATGATCGGAAAGGTGGCGACGTCGCGGAAGTACTGGGCGAATTGCTCGATACCGAACCGCACGTTCTTGCGCGCCTGCTCGCGGGTCTCGGCGATGTGAAAAAAGCCGACGACGCGCCAATCCTTGCGGTTGGGCGTGTGGCCGCTGGCCCGCGCGTTCTCCTCGTAGAGCCCCCAATTCGCGGTGTGACGCTCCATCGCCATCGGGCCGGTGCCACCGATCGACAGCATGCCGACGCCGTTTTTTCCGGCCAGCACCGATCCGGAGGGCGAGCGCGCCGCGGCAACCGCCAATTCCATTGTCGGCCGCGTATAGGGGCGCAATTGCAACTGGGCATCGGTCAGGTTGAACCAGTCGGTCTTTTGGTTGACAAGCTCGCCGTTCATCAGCCGGACGATAACCTCGAACGACTCTTCCATCATCTTGCGCTGGTCGCCCGGGTCGATGCCGATCTTTAGCGCGTCATGGACGAGAGCGCCCGGGCCGACCCCGAACATCGCGCGGCCACGGGTCATATGGTCGAGTTGGACCATGCGGTCGGCGAGCATGAACGGGTTATGATAAGGCAATGACACGACGCCGGTGCCGAGCCGGATGTGGCGGGTGCGCTGCGCCGCGGCGGCGATAAACATTTCGGGGCAGGCGATCAGTTCGAAGCCGCCCGAGTGATGCTCGCCGATCCAGGCCTCGTGGTAATTGAGTTGGTCGAGGTTCTCGAGCAGTTCGAGATCCCGCTCCATCGACAACGTCGGGTTTTCGTCGTGATTGTGGAACGGCGCCAAAAAGATGCCGCTACGCAAATACATGTCGCTCATGCCGCTCCTCCGGCGGAAACCATCTCTTCGGCGGATGGTCGGTCATCGCCCAGCATCCCGCAAGCGATTTCCCGGCATGCCCGGCCGCCGTGACAGCCGCGAGCCCAGTGCTGACGCATTACCTAAACAGCCGAGAGCAAACCCGGCTCTTACCGCAGTCGCGGAGCATCGCGGCGAATGGATGCCAACGCGAGCCGGTTGGCGCTCCTGTTTCGCCTGTTTTATCAGGTCCGAGATCAGGTGCCGTCTGTTCTTTCGGTAAGCCCATCCCACCGCCTGATCTTCGGTAACCCATCCCGCCTCGCTCGCGGCCACTGACGTTGCGAGAATACGATGCGATCACGGCAATAGCATGGTTGGGGGAGCGGGGAGACAAAATGCATGCGGTTTGTAACTAAGCTGCGACAAGCACCCGGCCGCCCTACCATTGAGAGGCTCAGCCCATCTCCTGCTCCGTGCATAAGCGGCCGAGAGCCGGGCGGCGTTGACAACGTGTCCGCAATCTGTCCGACTCTGTCGAAACTACAAATAGCTTAGCACTCGCCATCGATTGATCGAGGGAGCAGAGCTGATGTTCCGATTCAACAGCCGGAGCCGCTTGGCCATTTTTATGGTGGCCAGTCTGATGCTGGCGCTCAGCCGTGCCGACGCTCAGCAGGCGCCTCAGACTCCGCCTCCGAACCCCTATTTGATGGGAACCGAGGGTTTCTATAAGGGGCCGCGCGGGCTGACCAGCTACATGCCGGTGGCCATTACCGAAGGCTTTTCATCGTTGATGGCCCGACTGGCCGGTGAGAAAGCCGGGGTCGAGGCCCAGCACAACCAACTTCTGCAGGAGCGCTATGATCTGAGCGACCGCCCCGCCCCGGGGGTAACCATGGATCGGACCAAGCCGGTGCAGGAAGGTGTGCGCGTCAAATTGCCCTCAGGGGTGACCTGGGAACAGCTGGCGGCGATGACACCTGACCAGATCCGGGACCAGAACCTCTATCCCAAGGGGTTCTACCCCTTGCCGCATCCCAAGCATCAGGAGGGCGGCTTTGTCTTTCCGCACTTCCTGATTGACGCGATTAAACAGCAGGACGGGCGCGACCTGACCCGGTTCGACATCGATTTCGATCTGCCGGACCGGTTCCTCGCCGAATTTCCGCCGGCGATCTACCTGACGCCGCGTCCCGATCTCGGCGACGTCTCGCAGGGCAAATTGGTGTCACTGACCAATTATTATCAGCTGTTCAACGGCCTCCTGACCCCGCGCCAGCTCGAAGGGTTGCGGCTGCTGCTGACGCCGTTTCCGCAGCAGCAGTTCAACGCGACCGAGGATCGCCGCACCGAGATCCCGAGCACTGGTGCGGCCTGCTTCGATTGCCATTCGAATGGTCACCAGAATGGCGCGACGCATCTCGCCCCGGATACTCGCCCCGAGTGGTTCCGCCACCGCATCAAGACGATATCGCTGCGGGGCCTGAACATTCAGCGGCTGTTCGGCTCGCAACGTGCCTTAAAGACGGTCGAGGATTTCACCGAGTTCGAGCAGCGCACCGCCTATTTCGACGGTGACATCGTCGAGGCTACAAAGAAAGGGGTGAACCCGCTCGAGCGCGGCAGCCAGGTCGACTTCATGGCCGATTTTCAAGAGATGCTGGACTTTCCGCCAGCGCCCAAACTCGATGTTCTCGGCAAGCTCATTCCCGCCAAGGCGAGCCCGGCCGAAATGCGCGGCCAGGAGGTGTTTTTTGGCAAGGGCCAATGCGCCAGCTGCCACCAGCCGCCGTTTTACACCGACAATCTGATGCACAACTTGCAGACCGAACGTTTTTTCAAGCCGGTGATGATCAACAACATGATGGCGATCGGTGACGGGCCGATCAAAACCTTCGCTCTGCGCGGCGTAAAGGACAACCCGCCCTATCTGCACGACGAGCGTCTTCTGACCTTGGAGGACACGGTCGAGTTCTTCAACCTGATCCTCGGCACCAACCTGGCGGCGCAGGAAAAACAAGATCTGGTTGCGTTTATGCGCGCGCTATAACCGCAGAAATCGAGCGCCATGACGCAACTGTAAGTACCCCTTGCCCGGGGTCTTTGGTCGTGTACGCCGGACGGCCATGGATTGCGGATCCTGCAAAACGCAGGCGCCCGCTCGCAATCGGACCCGCTGGCCTATGCCCGCTCGGTCGTCGGGTGCTATGATTGCCAGGAGATTGCAGTTTTGCCGCAAGGAGGAAGCATCATGTCGGAGCACGTCGCCGAAGCCGGCCGGAGCATTTCATGGCCGTCGAACGGGCTCTCCGAGGTGCCGTTCCGCCTTTATACCGATCCCGAGCAGTACCGGCTCGAGCAGGAGCGGATCTTTAAGGGGCCGGCCTGGAGCTATCTGTGCCTCGCCGCCGAGATTCCGAGCCCCGGCGATTGGGTCGCGACCACGGTCGGCGAGACCGCGGTTGTGGTCACGCGAGGGGCGGACGGCAGTATCAATGCCTTTGTCAATCGCTGCGCCCATCGCGGCAATCTGCTGTGCATCGAGCGGCAGGGCAATGGCAAGGAGATCACCTGCATCTATCACGGCTGGACCTATGACCTCGCCGGGAAATTGACCGGCGTCGCGTTCGAACGTGGCGTCAAGCGTCAGGGCGGGATGCCGGCTGAGTTCCGCAAGGACGATCACGATCTGCCGCGGCTGCGCGTCACGGAACTCGCGGGCCTGGTCTTTGGCACGTTGAGCGACGAGGCGCCCGATCTCGAAACCTATCTCGGCCCGCAGATCGTTGGCGGCATCAAACGCGTATTGAACCGGCCGGTCCATATCCTCGGCCGCAGCACGCAAATATTGCCGAACAACTGGAAACTTTACTTCGAGAACACCAAAGACACCTACCACGCCAGCATTCTGCATACTTTCCTAACGACCTTCCGCATCAACCGGCTATCGATGCCGGGCGGCATCAATATCGACGAAAGCGGCGGCCATCATTTCAGCCAAGCCAAGCTCGACTACGCTGCCGAAGATGCCGATTACAATCGCGAGGGGTTGCGCTCCGACATGGAGATGCGTCTGTCAGACCCCTCGGTTATCGAGTTCGGTTGACGAGTACGGCGACCAGGTTTCGGTGCAGATCCTGACGATCTTCCCCGGCATGATCTTGCAGCAGATCCGCAATTCGATCGCAGTGCGGGCGATCCATCCAAAGGGGCTCGAAAAGACCGAACTCGAATGGATTCATCTGGGCTTTGACGGCGACGACGAGACGATGACCGAACGCCGAGTGCGCCAGGGCAATCTGGTCGGGGCCGCCGGCTACATCTCGATGGAGGATGGCTGCGTCGGCGGCTTTGTCCAGCGCGCGCTGCGCTACAATGACGACGATAGCGGGGTCGTGATGATGGGCGGCTACGAAGCCCAATCGCAGCCCTTCCGCTCAAGCGAGGCGGCAATCCGCGGTTTCTGGAAGAAATACCGCGCGATGATGGGCGACTGAGCAGGCATTGGCTTAGCGAGGCGCGGCTGATGGACGAAACCGCGGTGCGGCAAGGCATCCACGAGCTGATCGCGGCTTATGCCGAATGCATCGACGACGATCGCCTCGAAGAATGGCCGGAGTTCTTTGTCGAGGATTGCCGCTATCTGATCACCAGCCGCCAGAGCTATGAGGCCGGCTATCGCCACGGCATCGTTTATGCCGCCTCGAAGGGCATGCTGGTCGACCGAATCCTGGCGCTGCGCCGCGCCAACATCTTCGAGCCGCACCGCTATCGCCACATCGTCGGCCCCATCCGGGTTGGCAATATCGAGAACGGCGTCGCTGAGGTGCGCTCGAATTTTATCGCGGTGCGGATCATGCATGATGGCGAGATGAGCCTGTTCGCCGCCGGACGCTATCTCGACCGGATCGCTGTCGGCTGCGAGCCTTTTCGCTTTGTCGAACGCCTCGTCATCCTCGACAGCGAGAAGATCGATACTCTCCTCGTCATCCCGCTGTGAGCAGCAGGCAGGAAGCCGTCTCAGGTTACTGGTGATCAAGCGAACCAGCCTGTTCAGCCCCTCTCGATCGGCAGCTCGGGATCCTTGGCCCATTCGCCCATCGATCCGTCATAAAGCGTCAAATCGTCAAAACCAAGCTGGTGCAATACGAATAGATCGACTGTGGCCGAGATCCCGCCGCCGCAATAGACGATGACGTGCCGATCCTTGGCAACTCCGGCGGCCGAAAACTTCGCCGCGGCGTCGTCGAGCGCGGTGAAAGTCTTGCTTTGTGGATCGACCAGGGTGGCCGCCGGCACATTGACGCTTGCGGGAATGCGGCCGGGTCGGCCGTAGCGGCTCGGCTCCAATCCCTGGTGAAATTGCGGGCCGAGCGCATTAACGATCACAAAATCGCGATCCCTTGTCGCGGCGAGCACCTTCTGCTTGTCGACAAACCGGCCGGGCCTTGGCTTGGCGACAAAGACCGCCGGCGGGTAACCCTTGGCCGGGCCGCTTTCGACCGGGCGGGCTTCTGATTGCCATTTATCAAAGCCGCCATCGAGCACGGCGGCGCCATCAAAGCCCAGCGCCTTCAGCGTCCACCAGAAGCGCGTTGCCCACATCATCGTACCGATGCTGTAGAGCACAACGCGTGCATCGGCGCCGATGCCGTGATGGCCGAACGCCGTTTCGAGCTGCGCCACCGGCGGCATCATGAAACGTAGTTGGGTCGTGTTGTCCGAGAACTCGCCCTGCAGGTCGAGGAAATCGGCGCCGGGGATGTGCGCCGTCTCAAAGCTGTTCCGGCCGGGCACCGCGATATAAGGTTCGTCGCTACCCGGCGGCGCAGGCTAAAGATAAGTGGTGCAGTCGAACACCCGCAAATTGCTGTCGCCAAGCTGGCGCGCCAATGTGTCGGTGCTGATCAAGGCGTTCGGCTCGCGCATCACTGCCTCCATGGGATGAAAGGGGCCTCGGGCTGGTCACCGAGAGCCCTGAGGCTCTCCGAAGCTGTGGCTGCGAGGCAGCGGCTACCCCGCCGCAACCCAATCGACGACACGCTCACCGATCATGATTACCGTCGCGTGTGCGCCACCCGATCGGGGGATGCGCGGCATCACTGAGGCATCAGCCACAAACAATCCCTGGACGCCCTTGACCCGGCACTGCTGGTCGACGACTGCCATGGGATCTGAATCTGGTCCCATCTTGCAGGTCCCGGATACGTGCCTCGCAGTGCCTACTGTTTGGCGCATCCAGACCTCCAGAGCGTCGTCGTTGGCCAGAATATCGTCGCTGGGTTGGATCCGGTAATCGACGACGGCCTTATAAGCTTCTGATTCCAGCAGTCTCGCCGCCAGGCGCAAGCCGTCCCGCACTCGGCGGACGTCGTTGGGATGCTGCAAATAGCAATAGTTGAAAGACGGCTGGACACCGGGGTCGGCGGAAGCGAACCTGACGTGTCCGGAACCGTCGGGCAATCCCAGTGTACAGTGAATCCGCGCTGCTTGTTCGGGAGGAACGTCGCCGACCAGGTACTTCGTCCGGACGCCCGGGACCCGCTCTCGCCGCGGGTCGATGACCGGGCTGGTCCGCAGCACCATGTCGTTGACGGCGCTTGAGCCTTCCGCCGTGTAGTGCAACGCAAAATGCGCTGCGTCGTGATGGGTCTCAAGCGAGACGCCGTCCTTGACCTTGAAGGTCATCTGGGCGCTGAGGTGGTTCATCAGGTTCTGGCCAACGCCGGGGAGATGATGAACCGTGCGGATGCCGAATTCCCGCAAATGGTCCGCGGGGCCGATCCCCGAGAGCATCAGCAGATGCGGCGATCTGATCGCGCCGGCGCTCAGCACCACCCGATCAGCCCCGATTTGGAACACCTGTCCGCCACTTTCGGCTTCGACGCCGACGGCCCGACCATCCTTGATCACAATCTTGCGGACGAACACCCCGCCGCGCACCGTCAGGTTGAGATGATGGCGCACCCGACCGAGATGCCCCATAGCCGTGCTTACCCTGACCCCGTCCAAATTGTTCGACGGGGTTATCCCTAGACCCGCTGGGTGCAGGCCATTCTTGTCGTTGGTGGTGCCAAAACCCGCCTGCAGACAGGCGGCATGGAACGCCTGTTGGATCGCGGGTGTCGGACCTGTCTGACGGCGCCGGACGGGAATGGGTCCGTCCGAGCCGTGACAATAATTATCCTGAATGTCGAGATCGCGCTCCGATTTGCGAAAATACGGCACGACCTTTTCGTATGACCACTGATCGTTGCCGAGATCGGCCCAAGAGTCGAAATCCTCGGGAAATCCCCGTTGCATCGCCTGACCGTTGATCGACGAGCCGCCGCCGATCACCTTGCCCTGCGCGACGTGGATCGTCCCTTGCTCTTCGGTGATGGTGCCCCGCAAGGCCCAGTTGTGTTGCGAGTCCGGGGCTTCGGCAAATCGTGTGTGGCCGAATTTGATTTCCTCCGGAAGGTTGGATGAATCCGGGTAATCCGATCCGGCTTCCAGCAGCAGCACCGAAGTCTCGCCGTCTGCCGCCAAGCGGCTGGCCAATACGCATCCGGCCGCTCCCCCGCCGACGATCACCACGTTATATTTCATGGGGCTTTCCTTCACCGACGTTCCGCGGATTCTCGCGTCCGCGACAACTATCGTCTTCCCGTTTCGCGGCGGTCGCAACAAGCGGACCTATGACGAATACTCTTGGTTGCCCCCACGAAAGCGCAGCTCTGCTATTCGATCCGCAGGTTCCTAACTGGCGGCATCGCCGCCAGCCCGCATGCGATCTCTCGACATGCGTCGACCCCACCTCTTTTTTAATGACGGATCGCGGCAGCTAAAGCGGCCCCGCCCGCACTGCCGAATTGGCGAACGCGCGGCGCCAAAAGCTTTTCAAGCTACGCTGACAAGCTTCTGCAGCGCGCGCAGGCCCGGCGGGATCTGTTCGCCTTTGGCACGCACCCGGCGCCCCCAATTGGTGAACGAGACCTCGCCGACATAAATGTCGCCATGGCTATCGACGGCGAGCCCGTGCGGCGAGATGAACTGGCCCGGTTCGAGCCCGGCATGGGCGTGGCCGAGGCGCGCCAACAATTCGCCTTTCTGGGTGTAGATGCTGACCCGGGGCCCGCAATTCGGCAGGTCGATATTGACCGCCATATCCGGCCCGATCTCGCCGACAAAAAAGCGCGGCGTCTTTGTGCCGGTCTCCATGTAAAGGCCCGAGGGACGGTGCATGTTGTTCCACTGGGCCTCATATTTGCCGTTGCCATCGAAGACCTGAATGCGATGGTTTTCGCGGTCGGCGACATAAACCCAGCCGTCGGGATCGCAGCATACGTTGTGGGCGATGTTGAACTGCCCCGGATCGGTGCCGGGCTCGCCCCACGACATCAGCAATTTGCCGTCTGGTGAATATTTGTGAACGCGCGAATTGCCGTAGCCGTCGGACACGTAAATGTCGCCGTGTGGCGACAAGGCGGTATGGGTGCAGCGGTGGAACGGCTCGCCGCTCATGTAAGGGGCCGGTTTGCCGGCGATGCCAAGGGTTAGCAACACCCGACCCTCGAGAGTGCATTTGCGCACCGTGTGGTCACCGTCATCGGTTAGAAAAACCGTTGCGTCCGGCGCCATATGCACGCCGTGCGGGCGGGTGAAAACGCCTTCGCCCCAGGAGCGTAAAAAATTGCCGTTGCGATCGAACACGATCATCGGGTGGGCGCCGCGGCTGAACGCGTAGACATTATCATGGATATCGACCCCGACCGCGGCGACGTCGGCGTCCCATTTCCAGCCGTCCGGCAATTTCGCCCAGTCCTCGGCGACCCGATAACGATAGCCGTCCGTTCCAAGAATAACCGACATGGCGTTCCTCTCCTTGCGGGGTGGCTCGGACTGAGGCCCAGCCTCGCGCGCCGATTTCGGTGAATTATAGGAGGAGGGCGGCTCAACTCAATGCGGTTGGAGCGGGAAGCCGATCAAGGCGACAAACCCAGGCGGGGCTGAGCGGCTTCCTCGATAATTTCAATCAAATCGCCATTTTCTTCTGGTACATTCCAGGAACATTAGCTATAAATACCCGCGTTAATGGTAAGTCGTTCGGTATCGCCTCCTATAGGGGTGGCGGCAGACTTGCTCGTTGGAAGGAGATAAGATGATCCGGTTCTCACGTGTTGTGCCGGCACTAGTCGCGATCGCGCTTGTCGCTCCAGCATCCGCCCCGGCATCGACCACGCCGGCTGCTCTCGCACCGGGCGCTTCCGCGTGTTCGTCCAATGCCTGGATCGATGTGCGCTGTTACGGCGCAACCGGGGAACGGGTCAACGACGACACGGCCGCGATTCAGAACGCGCTCGCCGCCGCCCTCGAAAATGATCGAACCCCTGTTTCTGTCCCCCGGCACGTTTAGGATCACCCGTCCCTTGGCGATCGACTACACGACGCGGGCCGATACCGGTTTTCGCCTGATCTCGATGGGCACCATTATCGATGGCAAATCGATTTCCATGGAGCCGGTTCTCGAAATCCTGTGCTCCGGCGGAAATCCGCGGTCGCCCAAGGGCTGCTTTTACTTCAACGAACAGGGCACGCTCTTTGTTAACGCCAACACCAGCGGCTATGCTGTGGTTATCGGGCAGCGCGATTTTTCGGATGCTCATAATTCGATCAAGATCGACCACCTGATCGTCAACAATGCCAATGCAGGCGTGCGCGCGGGCGGGCTGCAGCTCAATTATGTTCTGAACTCCCATATTTTCGCCGTCGCCGATTCTGCCGGGGGGCAGCCGGAATAGCGCTCGAGCAGACGCAGATCTCGCATATTGGCGGAGCCGGATCGGCAAGCGGCAAGGGCGGGGCCGGTTTGCTGATCGAAAATGGCTACACCTTTGCGAACACAATCGATGCGATGGATCTCGAAGTGGCGCCGACCTGTCTTGTGATCGCGTCCCAAAATGCGGCTCACAACACGTTCATTTCACCCTACTTGGCCTGTCCGACGGCGATCGATGCGGTTTCTGGCTACACCACCACGCTTGTCAATCCGCTTTTTGCCGGCAACGTCCAGAGGCAATTCGCCGCTGCGGTCGGAGTGACCACAACCCCGTAGCCCCTCCTCCTCGCAGTGAGGCGCAGACGGCTTTGTCCAAATTTTGACAATCATGCCCTGCGTGCCCATATCCCGACGGCCAGACGGCCGGGCGGCCGCTCTCAGCCTTGTGCGGGGAGAGGAAAGTCCGGGCTCCACGGAGGTACGGTGCCGGGTAACGCCCGGCGGGGGCGACCCCAGGGACAGTGCCACAGAAAATACACCGCCGAGCCCGTTCCGGTCTCACCGGGTGGGCGGCAAGGGTGAAATGGTGCGGTAAGAGCGCACCGCGCCGTCGGTAACGATGGCGGCACGGAAAACCCCACCGGGAGCAAGACCAAGTAGGGGCGGCAGGCGCCACCGCTGCGGACGTATCCGCGAGCATGGCGCCGGGCGCATCTCCGCGCCGCTGCCCGGGTCGGTCGCAAGAGGCGCTCGGCAACGGGCGTCCCAGAGGAATGGCCGCCACTGTCGGCGGGGCCCGCGGGTCTCACGACGGTACAGAACCCGGCTTACAAGCCGTCTGGCTCTATCTATCGCCAACAAAGTTGCTGTTGATTTCTGCCTGACGGCAGCCACTGCGACGCCGTAGCGCTGCTGCGGTGGATGCTTTGGCGGATCAATAAGGGATAACAGCAGATTCCAGGGGAGAAACCTGTGAGTCACACCCTCTACGATTGCGTGACGCACCGCGTCGAGTAAGGTCGGTTTGTGTGGTCGAGGTGCTGGTTGCTGCGGTCGTGGCGGCCGTCGGCGCAAGATCTGCGGGCGGGGTCCGGGCCTCGAGACCACACTCGGGGGGCGGGGAGACGGGCGATCCGGGGGGATCGCCCGTTTCATTTTACGATTAAAGCGCCAGACCTCGAAATCGACAGTTCGCGTTGTTGCTAATTGGCACCGGGAGCGGCGGCGGCGATCGCAGTTCTCAGTTTGGGACGGTGCAGAGATCGACTCGGTTACCTGGACTTCAGTGTCCGAGAGGTCTCTTCGCGGGACGCAGGTCGCGTCGGGGGCTTGCCCCAACTCCCGCCGGAGCGAGAGACATTTGGGCGATCATGTCCCGCGCGTGGCCGAATTTCGGCAAAATCTGCTCGCCATCGGCACATTCTTATGGCAATCTTTTGCCATTGTTATCCCTCGGACGGATTACAGCCGATGGCGAGAGAGGCGAACCCCTTGAAGTCTGAGCAGATCACTTTGTCGATCAATGCTCAGACGGTCTGGTATCTCGATCGGCTGGTCGAGACCGGACTTTACGGCAATAACCGGACCGAAGCGGCAAGGGTAGCGATCTACGACCATTGCAAGATGCTCATCAGCCAACGGACTTTGGAAATGGCGCCACGCTTGCCAAACCAGGATGTCACTCCTCTCCGCTGACATCTCCGGCCAAGGGAGACTTTCACCCGTGGCGTCTCTGCTGAGGCAGCTAGTCAATTGCTGTCGGGCGCCTCTCTTGTTGCTGACGACACAGTCTTCGAATTGCCGATCCTTATCCTGCTACGGTCGACTATATGATGTAGAAGGCCGGCCAGGCAGCACAAATCATAAAATTGCAGGTTTTATTTTCAGAACCGCATTGACACCCACAATTGCCCATGTTATCCCAAGATCACCCATGGACGGGTGTGGCCGATGGGGGGAACTTCGGCAGCACCTATCGGGCGCCCCTTGCCGAGCGTCTGTGGGCGAGCGTTGGGGGAAGAAGTGGCATGTTTCTGTCCACTTATGTGAACAAGGTCGACCGCAAGGGGCGCGTTTCTGTGCCGGCGACCTTTCGCACCACGCTATCGACCCAGCGCTTTCCCGGAATTGTCGTCTTCCCGTCGCACAAATACCCCGCCATCGAGGCCAACAGCATCGAATGGATGGAAGAGTTGGCTAACCGCCTCGATATGCTCGACAAGTTCTCCGACGAGCACGAAAACCTGGAAATGCTGTTCGCCGCGTCCCGCGAACTGCCGTTCGACCCCGAAGGACGGATCATGCTGCCACCGGACTTGGCCGAGCACGCCGCCATTACGGAGAGTGTGGCGTTTGTCGGGGTCGGCAGGAACTTTCAGCTTTGGGAGCCGATCCGATTCCGCGAGCATGCCGCGAACATGCGCGAGCGGATGCGCCAGCAAGGCACGCGAATGCCGTCAATTTCCAATCCGCGCCGGGAATGAAAAGACAGTCTCACGCGCTCCCGCAGCGCCGGCACCCAGAGGTGTCGCCGCCGATCGCGACCGCCACTCCGGCTGAGCACGTGCCGGTGATGGTTGACGCCGTTATTGAGATTTTGGCGCCGACCGACGGCGCCCTATACGTTGACGGAACGTTTGGCGCCGGCGGCTATAGCGGGGCGCTGCTCGGCGCGGCCGATTGCCGGGTTGTCGCAATCGACCGCGATCCCGAGGCGGTGCGGCGGGGCCACGAATTTGCGGCGCGCTATGGCCAACGCCTGAAAATCATCGAAGGAAATTTCGGCGACATGGAGCGGCTCGTTGCAGCCGCAAGCGTGCCAATCTCCGGCATTGTCCTCGATCTCGGCGTGTCGTCATTGCAACTCGACATGCCCGGGCGCGGGTTTTCTTTCCGGTTCGACGGACCGCTTGACATGCGCATGAGCGGCGTCGGGCAAAGTGCCGCCGATTTGGTCGCATCCTTGTCTGAGGGCGATCTCGCGGAACTGATCCGTGAATTTGGCGAGGACCACCATGCGCGACGGATCGCTCGTGCGATCGTCGCCGCCCGCCAACACAACCCGGTGCGGCGAACCCTAGAGCTCGTCGATATCGTGCGCGCTGCGGTCCCCAGAGCCGAACCGGGGCTCGACCCCGCCACTCGCACTTTTCAGGCGCTGCGTATCGCGGTCAATGACGAACTCGGCGAGCTTGATCGTGGCCTTGAGGCCGCCGAGACTCCTGCTGACCTCGGGTGGCCGCATCGTTGTCGTGTCTTTTCATTCGCTCGAGGATCGCCGGGTCAAGGACTTTTTGCGGCAGCGCAGCGACATGGCGCCGCACGTCTCGCGACACGAGCCCGTCCCCAGCGAAATCACAGCGCCAAGCTTTCGGCTGGTTCACCGGCGGCCAATCAAGCCGAGCCTTGAAGAGATCGCTCGCAACCCGCGGGCGCGTTCTGCCCGCTTACGCGCCGCCGAGCGTACTCCGGCGCCACCATGGCCGCCCAGACGCGACCGCGAGAAGGCGAAAGCAGCATGATCAGGCTCCCCACCCTGTTCTGGCTGCTGATCGTTTCGACCGCGGGCTTTGCCATGTTCGCCGTCAAGTATGAAGTGCAAAGCGTCGCCGACCAAGTCGCCCGGACGGTCAGACAGGCCGACGACACCGAGCGCGAAATTCGCGTCCTCGATGCCGAATGGGCTTATCTCAACCGGCCGGACGCGTTGGCGAAAATGAGCCAGCGTCTTTTGTCGCTTGGCCCGATCGCGACCAAGCAGTTGCGCACCAATATCGCCGATATCCCGATGCGCCCGGTTCCATTGCCGGCGCCGGCGGCGTTACCCCCGCCTCCAACACCTGTCGAAAACCTCGCTGCGGATGGTTCGACCACGGTGGCGCAGGCAGCGCCGGCGACGGATTTACCGCCGTCGAGCGCGCCGCCAGCCACGGCGGCGCCAGCCCAGCCCGAGGCCCCCAAACCTATCCTTACCGCGGCAGTCGAAGCACAGACCGCGCCCCGGCCTGTTAGGACCGCGGTTGCGAAGGTGTCCTTTCGTCCCGCGCCGCCGCACCGGGCGGCATCGCTCAATGAGCTGATTGCGCAAATCGCGGAGAGCCATTGATGAGCGCCGCCTATCAGTTCGACGACAATCCCTGTCGGCCGCGGCATTTCAAGCCGCCGCCATGCACCCCGGTGGTTCCGGATGGCCCGGCAAAGCGCGCCCTCGACGGCACCCGTCCGCGGCTGTTCATCGCCAGCCTGGCCTTCATAATGGCTTTTGCGGTGATCGCCGGCCGCCTTGCTCAAGTCACCTTGTTGCCAAGCGGGGTCACCGTCCCGCGGATCGCCCGATTCGACCCGCCGCCCCCGCCCCCGCTTGGGCGCGCCGACATTGTCGACAGTAACGGCAAGCTGCTGGCCGCGACACTCGACACCCCATCGCTTTATGCCAATCCCCGACAGATTCTCGACCCCCTAGATACGGCGCAGAAGCTGGTCGCGACACTCCCCGGCCTCGATCGAGATGCGGTGGTGGCCAAGCTGACCTCGGGGAAAGGGTTTGTGTGGATCAAGCGGCATCTGACCCCGGATCAGGCTTACGCCGTCAACCAGCTCGGTCTTCCCGGCTTGCAATTCCAGCACGAAGAGCGGCGCGTCTACCCCTATGGCGCATTGCTGTCCCATGTCGTTGGGTTTACCGGGGTCGACGATAACGGCGAAGCCGGCATCGAACGCGGTCTCGACGGCAGCTTGCGCGGACGCCAGGAACCGGTTCAGCTGTCGATCGACATGCGGCTGCAATACATACTGCATGAGGAGTTGCAGCGAGTCGTCGACGACTTCACCGCCAAGGGCGGCGCCGGACTGATCATGAACGTCAATACCGGCGAAGTCTTAGCGATGGTGTCGTTGCCCGATTTCGATCCGGCTCACCCCGATACTCTCGATCCCAATCATCCGGGTTGGACGATCGCCGAACGCATGTTCAACCGCGTGACGCTTGGCGATTACGAAATCGGTTCAGTCTTCAAAATCTTTACAACGGCGATGGGGCTGGATTCGGGGGCGACCTCGATGACCGGCCGGTTCGATGCGACTAATCCGATCCATATCGGGCGGTTTACGATTTCCGACTACCACGGCAAGCACCGCTGGGAAACGGTCCCCGAAATCTTGATGTATTCCTCGAATATCGGCGAAGCAAAGATCGCGCTCGCTGTGGGCGGCGATCGCCAGCAGGAATATTTGCGCCGCTTTGGACTGCTGTCGTCGCCGAGTTTTGAGCTCAAGGAAATCGGCAAGCCGCACTACCCGGCAAAGTGGCGCGAGGTCAACGTCATGACGATCGGCTTTGGCCACGGCATCTCCGAAACCCCGTTGCAGATTGCTTCGGCCGGCGCAGCCTTGGTCAATGGGGGCATCCTGCGTCCCGCTACGCTGCTCAAATTGCCGCCGGGGGGCGCACCGCAGGGGACTCAGGTGATCTCACCTGAGACCTCCGACCACATGCGTAAATTGCTGCGCATGGTCGTCCTCTACGGTACCGGCGAGATGGTCAACGCGCCGGGATATGTCGTTGGCGGTAAGACCGGCACCGCTGACAAGGTCGAGGGTCGGCACTATGCCGAGCGTAAATTGCTCTCGAGCTTTCTCGGCGTCTTCCCAATGACCGCACCCAAATACCTGTTGCTGGTCATGGTTGACGAGCCGCATCCGAACAAAGCAAGCCACGGTTATGCGACCGCGGGTTGGACGGCCGCGCCGGCGGTCGGCCGCACGATCGTCCGCATCGCGCCCCTACTTGGGGTGCAGCCGGTGGACGAATTCTTCTCCCGCAGTTGTTGATGCATTGACACCCGACAGCCTACAGGGCAAACGGATTGAAACTTACTGAACTGACCGACGGCGGCGCTCCGCCCCCCAACGGTCATTCACCGCACGATCCCGACATTGTCGGCATCACCGCCGATTTGCGTACCGTTCGACCGGGCTATTTGTTCGCCGCCTTGCCCGGCCTGCGACTTGACGGCCGTCGATTTGCCGGCGATGCGGTTGCGCGGGGTGCGGCGGCAATTCTGACCGACGACGCATCCGCCCTCGACCTTTCATCGCAAACCCGCGAGCGCACCGCGATTGTCGTCGACGCCAATCCGCGCCGCCGTCTGGCATTGTTGGCGGCGCGGCTTTATGGCGCGCAACCGCAGACCATTGCCGCCGTCACCGGCACCAATGGCAAAACCTCGGTTGTCCATTTCACCCGGGAGATCTGGACGGCCACTGGACACACTGCTGCCAGCATCGGCACCCTGGGGTTGGTCACCGCGTCACACCATTATCCCGGCGCTTTGACTACCCCCGATCCGGCGGCGCTTCATCAGCAGTTGGTCACTCTCGTCGGACAGGGCATCACTCATTTGGCGATCGAGGCGTCGAGCCATGGGCTTGCACAATTTCGGCTCGACGGGCTAAGAGTCGAAGCCGCCGCCTTTACCAATCTTACGCGGGACCATCTCGACTTTCACGGGAGCATGGCGGCTTACCGGGCCGCCAAGGAGCGGCTGTTCACAGCGCTTTTGTTGCCGGGACGGCCGGCAGTGTTAAACCGTGACAGCCCTGAGTTTCCACGTTTGGCGGCGTTATGCGCTGAGCGCGGCAATCCCGTTATCGCTTACGGGGCTGATGCCGCATCCGAGCTGCAGCTGGTCTCGGTCCGGCCGCGCCCACAGGGCCAGGATATCGTGATCCAGGTGTTCGGAGCCCGGCACAAGTTGCTCCTGCCGTTGCTCGGCCTGTTTCAGGCGATGAACGCCCTCGCCGCTCTCGGATTGGCGATCGCCACCGAGGTGCCGGCGCCGGCGGCGGTTGCGGCGCTGACCAAGTTGACCGGGGTTGCGGGTCGTATGCAGTTTGTCGCCGAAGGCGAGGCCGGAGGCGGCATCGTCGTTGATTACGCTCATACGCCGGACGCGCTGGCGACCGTGCTCGCGGCTCTGCGCCCGCACGCGGCGGGGCGGCTTGTCGTGTTGTTCGGCGTCGGCGGCGACCGCGATCCCGGTAAGCGGCCGCTGATGGGCAACGTCGCCGCCGCGGCCGCCGATCGGGTCTATGTCACCGACGACAATCCGCGCAGCGAAGACCCCGCCGCGATCCGTCGTGCAATCCTCGCCGGCGTTCCCGGGGCGATCGAAATCGGCGATCGCCGATGTGCGATCGCGACCGCGATCGGTGAGCTTCGCCCCCGCGATTTGCTGGTTATTGCCGGCAAAGGCCATGAAACCGGCCAGATCGTTGGTAACGAGACATTTCCATTTGACGATGCCGAGATCGCCCGCGAGATCGCGCAACAGCGGTTCCACGATCTCCAGCGGGCCCGTGCGTGAACCCGCTGTGGACCGCTGCCGAGGCAGCGCGAGCGGCCGGCGGAACCGGTCCCGCCGGTTGGACCGCGAGCGGCGTTTCGATCGATACGCGCAGCCTCTCTCGCGGAGATCTGTTTATCGCGCTGCGTGGGCCCAATCACGACGCCCACGAATTCATCGCATCAGCGTTTGAGCGCGGCGCCGCAGCGGCGATGGTCGACCGCGAGATCGCCGCTCGCGCGACACGGCCGCCCTTGCTGCGGGTTAGCGACACGCTCGCCGGTCTGACGGCGCTTGGCGCCTTCGCCCGCGCCCGCAGCGCTGCAAAGATTGTCGCCGTCACCGGTAGTGTCGGCAAAACCGGAACCAAAGAGGCGCTCCGGTTGGCGCTCGGCGCCTGCGGCCCAACCTTCGCCTCAGCGGGCAGCTTGAACAACCAATGGGGCGTGCCGCTGTCGCTTGCACGCTTGCCACCCGAAGCCGTCTTTGGCGTGTTCGAAGTGGGGATGAACCACACCGGTGAAATCGCCGCCCTCACCCGGCTGGTGCGCCCCCACATCGCGGTCATCACCACCGTGGAGCCGGCGCATCTCGGTTTCTTTCGGTCGGTGGAAGAAATCGCTGACGCGAAAGCGGAAATTTTCTTGGGCCTCGAACCGAGCGGGACCGTCGTTCTCAACCGCGACAACCCGCATTACGCGCGGCTCGCCAGTGCAGCGGCGGCCGCGGGGGCCGGTCAAATCCTCAGCTTTGGCGCCCACCGGCAGGCCACGATCCGTCTCGCCGATTGCGTGGTGGAGCAGGACGGGAGCATCGTCGAAGCGGTGATCGCCGACCACAGGTTGCGCTTTCGATTGAACGTCCCCGGCCGGCATTGGGTAATGAACGCGCTTGCCGTGATGGGCGCGGCATTTGCAGCCGACTGCGATCTGGACCGAGCAGCGGCGGCGCTCGCTGACCTGCAGGCGCCGGCTGGACGCGGCCGCCGCTATGAACTGCCGTGGCGCAGCGGAAAGCTGACCCTAATCGACGAAAGCTACAATGCCAGTCCCGCTGCAATGGCTGCGGCGATCGCAGTCCTCGGCGCGACCTTCCCCATCGCGGGCGGCCGGAGGCTGGCCGTGCTAGGCGACATGCTGGAACTCGGCGACGCCTCTCCGCGCCTCCATCGTGAACTTGCCGAACCGCTCGCCGCGGCCAAAGTCGATCAAGTTTTCCTGATTGGAGCAGAGGTCGCGGCGTTGCACAAAGCGCTGCCCGAGGCATGTCGCGGCGGGTTGTGGCCCACAGCGGAAGCCGCTATCCCTGATCTGTTAAGCTTTTTTGAACCCGGCGACGTGGTGACCGTCAAAGGGTCCTACGGCGTGCGCACCAGCCGCATTGTCGAGCGTTTACTCGCCGAAACGGCGCTATTCGAGACGTGAAGCGATGCTGTATGCGCTGCTCTTTCCGCTCGCGGATCACTTTCAGGCGTTCAACCTGTTTCGTTACATCACCTTTCGGTCAGGCGGTGCGGTTGTCACGGCGCTATTAATCAGTTTCGTTTTTGGCCGGCCGCTTATCACTTGGCTGCGCTCAAAGCAGACCAATGGTCAGCCGATCCGGATAGACGGTCCCGCCGGCCATCTGGTCCGCAAGAAAGGGACGCCGACGATGGGCGGCTTCCTGATCCTGCTGGCGCTCACGGTTGCTACCCTGCTGTGGGCAGATTTGGCCAATCCCTATGTCTGGATCGTGCTGCTGGTCACGGTCGGTTTCGGGCTGATCGGGTTTTTTGACGACTATCAGAAACTGACCAGCAATTCGCATCGCGGCCTCGCCGGCACCACCAAGATTCTGCTGGAAATCGGCGTCGGTGCAGTTGCCTGCGTCGCAATCCACCATGTCAGCCCGGCGCCGCTCGCCAACACCCTGGCGGTGCCGTTTTTTAAAACCCTCCTGATCCCACTCGACGGTCTGTTTGTGCCGTTCGCGGTCTTTGTCATCATCGGCGCATCAAACGCGGTCAACCTGACCGACGGCCTTGATGGGCTCGCAATTGTGCCGGGGATGATCGCCGCTGGGTGTTTTGGGTTCATTGCCTATTTGGTCGGCAATTCGATCTTCGCCAATTATCTACAGATCCACCACGTGCCCGGCGCCGGCGAATTGACAGTGTTTTGCGGCGCTATGGTTGGGGCAAGTCTCGGGTTTCTGTGGTTCAACGCGCCGCCGGCGATGGTGTTTATGGGCGACACCGGGTCGCTGGCAATCGGTGGCGCGCTCGGTGCGATCAGCGTCGTCACGAAGCACGAGCTGGTGCTGGCGATTATCGGCGGTTTGTTCGTGCTCGAAGCGGTCTCGGTCATCGTCCAGGTCGCCAGCTTTAAGATAACGGGACGACGCGTCTTCCGGATGGCGCCGCTGCACCATCATTTCGAGCAAAAGGGCTGGGAGGAGCCAACCATCGTCATCCGCTTTTGGATCATCGCTTCGATTCTAGCGATCGCCGGGCTGGCCACGTTGAAGCTGCGGTGATGGCCGATGCTCTCTCAAGATATCGCACGGTTAGTATCTAGGCCTGCTCGCCGCTACAAGATATATTGTTGGCCGTTAGATGGAGAGGCGTCGGAATGACGCCAGAGCGCGGCAAGGATTTACCGCATGAGGTTCGCCCGCATCGACCAGAGCCCGGTGGCACGTTGGTGGTGGACCATCGACCGGTGGAGCCTCGCCGCACTTTGTCTGCTTATAGGCTTTGGGGTCGTCATGTGTCTGGCGGCAAGCCCAGCCGTCGCGCAACGCATCGGCTATGATGGCGGGCATTTTATTCGCCGCTATCTTGGGTTGCTGCCGTTCACGATCGGGCTGATGTGGCTGATTTCGCTGCAGACCCCGCGGACGGTGCGGCGGATTGCTTTTATTGTCTTTGCGGTGGGGCTCGTTTTATTGGCGATGACGCTTGTTGTCGGCACCGAGATCAAGGGGGCGCGGCGATGGATCAACCTGCCGCTGCTGTCGCTGCAGCCTTCGGAATTTGTCAAACCGTGTTTTGCTGTTGTTACCGCTTGGCTGTTCTCGGAACAAAAGCTGAGGCGAGGGTTTCCCGGCAATCTGATCGCGCTGGCGCTGTTGTTGCTGATTGTCGCGATGTTGATCGCGCAGCCGGATATCGGCATGGCGGCAGTCGTCGTGATCGTATGGGTGGGGCAGTTCTACATGGCGGGATTACGCCTTTACTGGGTAATCCTGTTTGGCTTGAGTGGGATTGGTGCGCTCGTTAGCGCTTATACCTTCGTGCCACACGTCAGAGTGCGGGTCGATCATTTTTTAAACCCCGCTGCGGGTGACAGCTACCAAGTCAACCGTTCCCTCGAAGCCTTTGCCAATGGCGGCCTTTGGGGCCGTGGCCCGGGCGAAGGGACGATTAAATACGTGTTGCCCGATGCACACGCGGATTTTGTATTTGCCGTCGCCGGTGAAGAATTCGGACTTATTGTCTGCCTGGTCGTGGTCGGGCTCTTTGCTTTTATCGTGATGCGCGGTTTCTCGAGGCTCTCCCAAGAGGGGAGCCTGTTCGTGCTGCTGTCAGCGTCCGGTCTATTGGTGCAGTTCGGATTGCAGGCGGTCATTAATATGGCCTCGACTTTGCACATGATGCCGACCAAAGGGATGACCCTGCCGTTTTTGTCATATGGCGGCTCCTCGATGCTGGCTCTTGGTATGGGGATGGGCATGATGCTGGCACTGACCCGCCGGCGGCTTGCGGGCAGCGCTTTGTGAGCGGGCCGTTCGTCCTCGCGGCCGGCGGAACCGGCGGCCATCTGTTTCCAGCCGAGGCGCTGGCCGCCGAACTGGTTGGACATGGTCGCCAAGTGCGGCTGCTAACCGATTCACGCGTCGAGGCCTTTGCCGCGCATCTTCCCGGTATCGAGGTCACTCATCTCAAGGTCGGCAGACTAGGCGGCGGGCTGATGCGCACCGCTCGGGGCCTGGCCGAACTGGCCGCCGGGACCCTGGAATCCCGCCGCCTGTTGCGCCGCCTTCGACCAGCGGCGGTCATCGGGTTTGGCGGCTATCCTTCGCTGCCGACCATGCTTGCTGCAATCTCGCTTGGCTTGCCGACATTGATCCACGAGCAGAACGCCGTGCTTGGCCGCGCCAACCGGCTGCTGGCGCCTTTTGCCCGGCGTATTGCCACCGGGTTTCCGGACACGAAAGGGTTCCGGTCGGTCGACCGTGCCCGCGCGGTTCATACCGGAAATCCGGTCAGGGCCGCGATCCTCGCCCTTGGCACCGTTCGCTATACCCCGCCCGGACCCGACCAGCCGATCGAACTCCTGATCCTTGGCGGCAGCCAGGGCGCTCATATCCTCGGCGACTTAGTGCCTGCCGCCCTGGCAATGTTGCCGCAACCTTTGCGCCAGCGGCTGAGAGTCAGTCAGCAAGCCCGCCCCGAGGATTGCGCGGCGGTGGTCGAGGCCTACGCGAAAGCCCGGATCTCTGCTGAAATCGAGGTCTTTTTTTCCGATGTCCCACAGCGGCTCGCCCGCGCTCATCTCGCGGTGTGCCGCGCCGGCGCGTCAACCATCGCCGAGCTGGCGGCGATCGGCCGGCCGGCGGTGCTAATTCCTTATCCCTACGCCACCGACGATCATCAGACCGCCAATGCCCGCGCCATTGCCGCCGCCGGCGGCGCTCGGCTGATTGTTCAATCCGAGTTGCGCGTCGAAGACCTTGCCGCCGCCCTCGGAAAATTATTCGCCGATGGCCCGGCTCTGAGTTTGATGGCACAGCGCGCCGCGGCATTCGGGCGGCGCGACGCGCCGCACCAACTCGCATCTCTCGCACTGGCTCTGGAACCCCGCGCTGCGTTGCAGGAGTGCGCGGCGTGAGGGCGCTGCCGCTCAATATCGGCCCACTGCATTTTGTCGGGATCGGCGGCATCGGGATGAGCGGGATCGCTGAGGTATTGCACAACCTCGGCTACACAGTGCAAGGAAGCGACCTCGCCGACGGCGCCAATGTTCGCCGCCTGATCGGTCTCGGGATTCCGGTCGCAGTCGGCCATGATTTGGGCAACCTTGGCGCCGCCGAGGTGGTGGTGATTTCCTCGGCTGTGCATGCCGACAATCCTGAAATCGTCGCCGCGCGCGCGCGCCGATTGCCGGTCGTGCGCCGAGCCGAAATGCTCGGCGAGTTGATGCGTCTTAGATGGTCGCTCGCGATCGCCGGTACCCACGGCAAGACAACAACAACATCGATGATCGGGGCATTGCTCGAAAGCGCGCAACTCGATCCGACTGTAATCAATGGCGGCATAATCAACGCGTACGGGACCAACACCCGGCTAGGCGCCGGCGATTGGATGGTCGTCGAAGCCGATGAGAGCGATGGCACCTTCACGCGGCTGCCGGCGACGGGTGCGGTCGTGACCAACATCGACCCGGAGCATCTCGATTTTTACGGCAGCTTCGACACGCTGCGGCAAGCTTTCGAGACCTTCGTCGGCAACATCCCGTTTTACGGCTTTGCGGCGCTATGCATCGATCATCCCGTCGTGCAAGGAATGATTCCACGATTGTCGGACCGCCGCGTCGTGACCTATGGCGTGAGTCCGCAGGCTGACATCCGCGCCGTCGATTTACGACTAGGCCGCGACGGCGCGCACTTTGACATTGTCGTCGCCGATGCCCCATCCGAGCGCGGACGGACGATCTCCGATCTGTATCTGCCGATGTTCGGCCGCCACAATGTTCAAAATTCGCTGGCGGCAGCAGCGGTTTCTGAAGCCCTCGGGCTCGGCGACGAGGCGCTGCGATCGGCATTGCGCAATTTCAAAGGGGTTAAAAGGCGCTTTACCAAGACTGGGGAGTGGAACGGCGTCCCGATCATCGATGATTACGGCCACCATCCGGTAGAGATCGCCGCGGTGCTGAAAGCGGCTCGCGCGATTGTGTCGGGAAAGGTGATCGCGGTTGTGCAACCGCATCGCTACACTCGGGTCTCGCAGTTATTCGATGATTTTTGCACCTGCTTTAACGACGCCGATATCGTCCTCGTTGCCGATATCTACGCCGCGGGTGAAGAGCCGATCGAAGGTGTGACACGCGATGCGATCGTTGCCGGGCTGGTCGAGCACGGCCACCGTAACGTGCGTCCGCTGGGCGAACCTACGGACTTGGCGCTGGTCATCGCGGAACTGGCGCAGCCCGGCGATATGGTCGTGTGCCTAGGTGCCGGGTCGATCACCAGCTGGGCCAACAGCCTGCCAGGCGATCTTGCCGCCTTAAAGCGGCGGAGAGCAGCCGGATGAATCCATCATCAGCCGCTTCATTGCTAGCGCCGACCTCAGTCTCACCCTTGCCTCCGGTGCGCGGCAAATTGACAGCGGATGCGCCGGTCGGTAGGCATACCTGGTTCGGCGCCGGCGGCACGGCCGACATGCTGTTCGAACCCGAAGATAGCGACGACCTCGCCGCCTTTCTCGCGTCTTTTCCGGAAGACATTCTGTTTACAGTGATCGGCGGCGGCGCCAACACGTTGGTCCGTGACGGCGGAATCCCCGGGATCACGATCCGCCTCGGTCACGGCTTTCGCACCCTATCCGTTGAAAGAGGTGAGATCGTTGCGGGCGCCGCGGCGCTGCATCTGAACGTCGCGCTGTTTGCCGCCCGATCCGGAGTTGCCGGTCTCGAGTTCTTGTCCGGAATACCTGGCACTGTCGGGGGCGGGCTGCGGATGAACGCTGGCTCCTACGGTCGCGAAGTCAGGGACATCTTGGTTTCGGCAACGGCGCTCGACCGCGCCGGACACGAGCGCGTGATAGAGGCGGCAGCGATGCGATTTTCGTACCGACATTGCGCCGTCGATCCCGGCTGGATCTTTATTGCCGCCCGGCTGCGGGGTGAGCGCGACGATCCCGAGGCGATCGCGCGACGAATGGCCGAGATCCGCGCCGCACGAGAAGCAAGCCAGCCGATTCGTTCCCGCACCGGCGGCTCGACATTCCGTAACCCGCCAGGTGATTCGGCGTGGCGGCTGATCGACGTCGCCGGATGCCGTGGCTTGCGACGTGGCGGAGCCTTGGTTTCTCCCAAACACACCAATTTTTTGATGAATACAGGCAATGCTACCGCCGCTGATCTCGAAGGCCTCGGGGAAGAAGTGAGGCGCCGCGTTTTCGAGACTTCGGGCATCTTACTCGAATGGGAAATCAAACGGGTCGGCCGCCCTCTCGCGGGCTGCGAGCCGGTTTCAGATCTTCCGGGTGAGGACATGCCGTGACTAAAACCGTCGCTTTGGTGATGGGAGGCTGGTCGGCCGAGCGCGAGGTATCGCTGTCGAGCGGCCGGGAATGCGCCAAAGCGCTCGTCGACCTCGGCTATCGGGTAAGGCCGATCGATGTCGAACAGGACCTTTCAGCGCTGCTGCGGGCGCTTGATCCGCGTCCGGATGTGATCTTCAACGCATTGCACGGGATTGGCGGCGAAGACGGCACGTTGCAGGCCGTCTTTGAGATGCTGCGCATTCCGTATACGCATTCCGGCGTTCTGGCCTCCGCGCTCGCGATGCACAAGCCGACCGCCAAGACCGTCTTTCGCGCGGCCGGCCTGCCGGTCGTCGAAGGAATGTTGTCCCTGCGCGAGCAACTCGTCCTGGAAGATCCGATGCCGGCGCCATTTGTGGTCAAGCCGACCAACCAGGGATCGAGTGTCGGTGTTCGTATCGTCCGCGTCGGCGACAATTCCTGGCGCGAGGATTTGGCAAATTGGGATTTCGGCGTCGAGATCATGGTCGAGCGCTTTATTCCCGGCCGCGAACTGACCGTCGCGGTAATGGGTGACCGCGCCCTTGGGGTATGCGAGATCGTCCCCCGCGGCAGCTTTTACGATTACACGGCGAAATATGCGGAGGGCGGTTCAGACCATCTGGTCCCGGCGCCGATACCGCCGCGGATTTACAAAAAAGCGCTCGAGATCGGATTGGGCGCTCACCTTGCACTGGGCTGCCGCGGCATCAGCCGAGCAGATTTGCGCTATGACGATACGCCCGGCGGCGATGGCGGGCTCTATTTGCTTGAGGTTAATACCCAGCCCGGCATGACGCCGACATCCTTGGTCCCCGATATCGCCCGCAATGATGGGATCAGCTTTGACAAATTGGTCGCATGGATGGTCGAGAACGCCGCATGCGAGGAATGAGCGCCAGAGTGCGGCGGCCGCACCGCCCGTGGCTGACGCGGCTGCGCCGTGGCCTCTTCTGGGTCGCCATTCCGCTGGTGTTCGCGGCAGCAGCCTTCATGGCAGCGCGGATCCACGGGGTCCCGAACGGTAGGACGATATTCGCTACTGTTTCGGCGCGTCTGCTACAAGCCAGCGCCAAATTTGGCCTACAGGTCAACGATATTCGCGTGGAGGGCCGCGCGACCACCGACCGCGAGACGATCCTCGACGCGCTCGGTGCTCGGCCCGGCACGCCGATTTTCGCAATCGATCCGACACACGCCAAACAGCAGCTCGAGAGCCTGCCCTGGGTGCGCTCGGCCGCGATCGAACGGCGCCTGCCGGATACAATCTACGTCCGCCTGGTCGAGCGCGAACCGATGGCGCTGTGGCAGCACAGCGGCAAGATCGAGCTGATCGACCGCAGCGGGGCCGTAATTCCGGTAACTCGCCTCGACCGGTTTGCTAAATTGCCGATGGTCGTCGGCGAGAATGCCGCCGGCCGAGCCGCCGCGTTGCTGGAGATGCTCGGCAGCCAGCCGGATATCGCCGCCCGCGTGACCGCGGCGATCGACGTCGATGGCAGGCGCTGGAATCTGCGTCTCGACAATGCCATCGACGTGCTGCTGCCATCGGACGATCCGGCCGCGGCCTGGGCCGATCTCGGCCGCCTTCAACGCACGAATGCGATCCTCCAGCGCGATGTGCAGGCGATCGACATGCGCCTGCCGGATCGGCTCGTTGTCCGCGTCGCTCCCGAGCCGCCAAAGGAAGCGGCGCCAGCGAAGAAAGGACGCCCGACGGCGAAAAATACATGACCGTTGTCGACGAGGCGCGGACCCGAGAGAAGCCGACCAAAACCGCTCGGAAAGCTCCCGGCCGTCACAAGGCGCCAACCAGTCGGCCGCGCCGCCAGCTAAAATCTTCGCCTCGGCCTCGGGGCAGCTTGATCGCAGCGCTCGATATTGGCACGACGAAAGTCTGCTGCTTTATCGCTCGGGCCCACCCTGAACGGCCGCAAATCATTGGTATCGGTCATCAGGTCTCGCGCGGCGTGCGCAATGGCAAGATCGTCGATCTCGATGCGGCCGGCATTTCGATTGCCGGCGCGGTGCATGCCGCTGAAGAGATGGCCGGCGACTTGATCCAGCATATCGTGGCGAATCTATCGGGCGGGTCGGTCGCATCGCGCATCATCAAGGCCGAGATCGGCGTCGCCGGGCGCGAAATCGGCGAGAGCGAATTGCAGCGAGTGCTCGAACACGGCTATCGGCTGCGAGAGCCGGGAGACCGGCAGATCATTCATTCGGTGCCAGTCGGCTTCTCGATCGACGACAGTCGCGGCATCCGCGACCCGCGCGGCATGTATGGGGAGCGGCTCGGCGTCAACATGAATGTCGTCACCGCGAGTGCGGCCGCCGTGCGCAACCATAGCGCGGCAATCGGGCGATCGCATCTCGAAGTCGAGGCGCTAGTCGTAAGCCCCTATGCTGCGGGCCTGTCCTGCCTTGTCGAAGACGAGATCGGCCTCGGCGTGACTGTCATCGACATGGGCGGCGGCACGACGACGATCGGCGTCTTCTTCGATGGAAATCTGATTTTTGCCGATTCGGTGCCGGTCGGTGGCGGCTCATGTGACGAACGACATTGCGCGCGGGCTATCAACCCCTGTGGCACACGCCGAGCGAATGAAAACACTGTTCGGCACCGCAGTTTCGGCGAGCACCGACGAACGCGAGATGATTGCGGTGCCACAGATCGGCGAGGAAGAGGACGGCCATGTCAATCACGTCCCGAAATCTCTGCTGGTCGGCATCATCGCGCCGCGGATCGAAGAAACATTCGAACTCGTGCGCGACCGGCTCGAGGCCAGCGGGTTCGACAAGATCGCAGGGCGACGTGTCGTCCTGACCGGAGGTGCGGCCCAATTGCAAGGGGTGCGCGAGTTTGCCGGGTTGATTCTCGACAAACAGATTCGCGTTGGTCGCCCATTGCGCGTGGCTGGCCTCGCCGAGGCGACCTCCGGTCCGGCCTTTTCAACTGCCGCCGGACTGCTGCATTTCGCCTTGTCGGAGCGCGCCGAGGCGCCCCACGCCAGACGCGTCGCCCCCGGTCCGCAAAACGGAATACTTCGGGCGACTGGGTCATTGGCTAAAGGAAAACATTTGAGCATTCTTGGACAACCTGCCGGCGCCGCTATCGGGATAGGTGAAAAACGTCTACATCGTTGCTGGCTAACGAGGGGGAAGCCCGGACCCGTCCGGGCATGATCAAGGGCTGCGTAGCAGTGGAGGACGCATGATCAATCTTAGTATCCCGAAGGACGAGCAGGAGATGAAACCCCGCATTACGGTTGTCGGGGTCGGCGGCGCCGGGGGGAACGCCGTCAACAACATGATCCGCTCGAATCTGATCGGTTGCGAGTTCGTCGTCTGCAACACTGATGCGCAGGCGATGCAGCAATCCTCGGCTCATCGCAAGATCCAGATGGGCATCGGCGTCACCCGTGGGTTGGGCGCGGGATCGCGGCCCGATGTCGGCCGGGCCGCCGCCGAAGAAGCCCTCGACGAGCTTCTCGAGGCGATGCAGGGCTCCAACATGGTGTTCATAACCGCCGGCATGGGCGGCGGCACCGGCACCGGCGGCGCGCCGGTGATTGCCCGCGTCGCCCGCGAATCGGGCATTCTGACGATTGGCGTCGTCACCAAGCCCTTTCATTTCGAGGGCAGCCATCGCATGAAGATCGCCGAGGCCGGGATCGAAGAGCTGCAGAAATTCGTCGATACGCTGATCATCATCCCGAACCAGAACCTATTTCGCGTCGCCAACGAGCGCACGACCTTCGCCGACGCTTTCAAGATGGCCGATGACGTGCTGCATTCGGGAGTGCGCGGGGTCACCGATCTGATGGTGATGCCGGGCCTGATCAACCTCGACTTCGCCGATATCCGCACGGTCATGAGCGAGATGGGCAAAGCGATGATGGGCACCGGCGAAGCCGAGGGCGATCGCCGCGCGATCGATGCCGCCGAGGCGGCGATCTCCAACCCGCTGCTCGAAGACGTGTCGATGAAGGGCGCCAGGGGCGTGCTGATCAACATCACCGGCGGCCCCGACATGACGCTGTTCGAGGTCGACGAAGCCGCCAATCGGATTCGCGAAGAAGTCGATCCGGACGCCAACATCATCTTCGGCTCGACCTTTGACGAAACTCTGTCGGGGAAAATGCGGATTTCGGTCGTCGCTACCGGCATCGATGCCGAAGCCCTGACCCAAGCTCGCCCGGCGATCAGCCTGGTGAGCAACCGCGAGGCGGTCGCCACGCCAGCGCTCTGCGAGGCAACCACCGGCGGCTACACCCAGCCGGTGCTGACGCAGAATGCCGCACCTGCGGACGGCCGGAGCGCACGGCGCACGAGACCCAGGCTCGAAGCGACGCCGCCCGCCGCCGCCACAGCCGAAACGGCAGCGCTCCGCAGCGGCGCCTTTATCGCGCCAAAGCCGGCGGATGCCGGAGCGGCGCGCCCGGTACCGCTGACCCAACCGGCGGTGCCGGTGACGCCCCCCGCGCGCGACGCGGCACCGAAGCCCAAGGGCCGCGTACCGAGCCTGATCGAACGGGTTACCGGCGTCGGCCGCGCCCGCTCGGCGCCGCCCGAACCGCCCCGCCAGCCGATCCCGCCGGCGCTCAAGCCGCCCAGCCGCGGCTTGCTTCGCTCGAACCCGAGGACCGGCCCGGCTCAGCAAGGAAGAAGATCTGCTCGACATCCCGGCGTTTCTTCGCCGCCAGGCGAACTGAGCCATCCCGGCAGCAGTGACAGTTCGGCCGGCGCGCGGCAGCGCGCCGCCGGCGCGGCTGAGCCCGCACGATCTTCGCGAGCGCTGGCGCAAATGCCATTGATCGCAACACGAGTTGTTTTCGAGCGTCGGTGCAACAATCTGAATAAAGAGTGATTTGGCGATCGGCGGCGCTACCGCTAGGTTTTCTGCCGGTCGGGGAGAATTATCGAGACACATTTAGATGTTGGGGGAAATCGCGGAGCCGCTTCAGCGGACGCTGAAAACGGTGATCGGCTGCCGGGGGATCGGGCTTCATTCGGGGCGGCGGGTTTCGATGAGACTGATCCCGGCGGCGCCGGACGACCGGCATCATCTTTCGCCGAGCCGATAATGGCGGCGAAATCCGTGCCTTATGGGAAAACGCCGTCGAACTCGCCGCGCTGCACCGATGCTGTCGGACAGCGCCGGGAGAACGATCGGCACGATCGAACATCTGATGGCGGCCCTCGCCGGGAGCAGCGGTCGACAATGCGATTGTCGAACTCGACGGGCCCGAGGTGCCGATTATGGATGGCAGCGCTGCGCCGTTCCTGTTCCTGATCGAATGCGCCGGAATCGTCGAGCAGGACGCGCCGCGGCAGGGCGATCAAAGTGCTGAAGCCGGTCAGTATCGTCGACGGAGACGTGATGGTCGGCGCTGTATCCCGATCCGGAGTTCTCGATGAGCTTCGAAATCGATTATGACAGCCCGCTCATTCGCCAGCAGAAACGAACCCTCGCCATCGACACCGCCAGCGTTCAAGGCCGAACTCAGCCGGGCGCGTACCTTTGGCTTTCTCCGCGACGTCGACCGGTTGCGCGCGGTCGGCTTGGCGCGCGGCGGCTCGCTCGACAATGCCATCGTCGTCGACGGCGACCACATATTGAACAGCGACGGATTGCGCTACGACGACGAGTTTGTCCGACACAAGCTGCTCGACGCGCGTCGGCGATCTTTACCTCGCCGGAGCGCCGATTGTCGGGCATTTCCAGGGTGTGTGCTCGGGCCATTCGCATAACCGTCGATTGCTCGCGGCGCTGTTCGCCGATGACGATGCTTGGTCTTATACGTCTTCTGCATCCGTCCCATACGCAGCCGCACTCGCGAGGCAGCGACGAGCCGTTGTTGGTCGACGCGTGAGCTCTCGCCGGGTTGGACCGGCCTTGCATCGGCGTCTTCGGCTAGGCATAAACTGCGACGGGGATACGCCGGGACAGATGATGCAGTTGACGCCTGTTTGGAAGTGGTCATCCGCGTCTGCGCTGACGATATTGCTTGCCGGTTGCGGCGGCGCAAAGAAAGAGGCGTATATCGAAAAGCCGGTCGACGACCTCTATAATCAAGCCATGGACCAGATGGTCGAGGAGCGGTACCCACAGCCGCTTCGAGCTTCGAACAAGTCGAAAGCCAACATCCTTATTCGATATGGGCAACCAAAGCCCAATTGATGGCCGCCTACGCGCAATACGAATCCGGCAATTATGACGAAGCAATTATCTCAGCGGATCGCTTTATCCAACTTCATCCGGGCAATCACGACGCCGCTTATGCTTATTACCTGAAAGCGATCTCCTATTACGTGCAGATCGTCGATGTCGGCCGTGATCAGAAAACGACCGAACTCGCGTTGAAAGCACTGGATGATGTCGTCCGCCGCTTTCCCGACACCAAATACGCTCGCGATGCCAAATTAAAGCTAGATTTCACCCGTGACCATCTGGCCGGAAAGGAAATGGAGATTGGCCGATATTACCTCAAGCGCGGGCAATATCTGGCGGCAATGAACCGTTTCAAGCGGGTCATCGACAAATATCAGACGACGACGCATGTTCCCGAAGCGCTTGAACGCCTGGTCGAATGCGATTTGGCGCTCGGGCTTAACGCAGAGGCAAAACAGAACGCGGCGGTGCTCGGATACAACTATCCGGGCAGCGCTTGGTACGGCGACGCCTATGCGCTGCTAAAAGGTACCCAGCAGCCGGATGCTCAGGCGCAAAGCTGGTTCGGCCGCACCTTCGGCAGTATGTTCTGACACCATCGATCGGTATTTTTATAGCGCCGGCGAGCGAGCGTAAGTTCTTCGCTTAGTCGATGGGCATGGGTCGACGTCGGTACCCAGCGGAAAGGGTCCGTCGGGGCCCGGCTCTTCAGCGCCTCCAGAAATTTCCTGCTTCGGTTTCTTGGTTACCGGATCGGGCCAAAGCTGGTTTGCGTTTGAGTGCCCCTATATTATCCGCGGAATGCTGCTCGGGCTCACCATACGCGAAATTGTCCTGATCGATCGGCTTGATCTGGCGTTTCGCCCCGGGCTATGCGTGCTCACCGGCGAGACCGGAGCCGGAAAATCAATCTTGCTCGACGCGCTCGGGCTGGCGCTTGGGCGGCGTGCCGATGGCGGGCTCGTGCGCGACGGCGCCGCGGAAGCGGCCGTCACCGCCGAGTTTACGCTCGGTCGTAACCACCCTGCGCATGCGATCCTGCGCGAGGCCGGTCTCGACAGCGACAGCGACACGATCGTGCTGCGCCGCCTACTGCGCGGCGATGGCCGCAGCCGAGCTTTTGTCAATGATGAGCCGGCAAGCGTTGGGATCCTGCGCCAGCTTGGCGACAGTCTTGTCGAAATCCAGGGGCAATTCGAGCAGCGCGGCCTCCTCGATCCGGCCAACCACCGCATGATGCTCGACGCCTTTGCCGAGCTCGCCGGCGGTACCGCGCTATTGGCGCAGGCGTGGCACTATTGGCACGGGGCACGTGGAGCCGAGGAAGAAGCAGCGCGGCTTGTCGCCGCCAGTCGCGAGGAAGAGGATCTGCTTCGCCACCATCTAACGGAACTCGACGCGCTGGCACCCGAACCGGGCGAAGAAGATCGCCTCTCGGCGCGGCGAACCTTGTTGCAGAACGCCGAGCGGCTGGCTGAAACGTTGAACGAGGCGATCGGCGAGCTTGCCGGGACGACGGGCGCGCAAGCTGCTCTCGCCCGCGCCTCGCGCCGGCTGGAACGCGCCCGCGACCGGGCTCAGGGCTTGCTCGACGAGGCTGCAGCCGCGGCCGAACGCGCCTCAAGCGAGACCGCTGAAGCGCTCGGCGTGCTCGAAGCCGCGATACGCAACCTAGAACTCGACCCACGCGAACTCGAAACCGTCGAGGAGCGGCTCTTCGCGTTGCGCGCCACCGCCCGCAAGCATCAGGTGGCGGTAACCGATCTGCCTGATTTGCGCCAGGCGATCGCCACCCGGCTGGCGGCCATCGAGGGCGGGACTGAGAATGCCGAAGCTCTGGCGCGGGCGACCACCGCTGCCCGCGCCGAATACGTCGCCGCGGCTGAGCGGGTCTCGCGGGTGCGCAGAGCTGCAGCCGAGCGACTCGACACTGGTGTCGCAGCCGAGCTGAAGCCGCTGCGGCTCGATAAGGCGCAGTTCCGCACGGTCGTCACCTCGCTCGATGAGCCCGATTGGAACGAGCATGGCTGCGAGCGGGTGCATTTCGAGATCGCCACCATTCCGGGAGCGCCATTCGGTCCTCTTGCGCGAATTGCATCAGGTGGCGAGCTGTCGCGATTTATGCTTGCGTTAAAGCTGGTGCTCGCCGGCACCTCTTCGGTACCGACGCTGATCTTCGACGAGGTCGACAGCGGCATCGGTGGCGCCGTTGCCGCGGCCGTCGGCGAGCGCTTGCAGCGTCTCGGCACCAATCTTCAGGTCCTCGTCGTAACCCATTCACCCCAGGTGGCGGCGCGCGGCGCCTATCACTGGCGAGTGGCAAAGCGCCTCAGCGCAACGCAAGACCATCACCCTGGTTGAGGAATTGGATCCCGATAACAGGCAGGAGGAGATCGCCCGGATGTTGTCGGGCCAGACCATCACTGCAGAGGCGCGGGCCGCGGCGGCAAGTCTGATCGCTGGAGGCCGGGCGTGAGCGCTGTGCGCCGCCGCCATGGCGCAGGCGCCGAGCAGCCACCGGTGGACACCCTGACCGAGGAAGAAGCGCGCGACGAGCTGGCGGCGCTCGCCGACGAAATCCGCCATCACGACCGGCTTTATTACACCGACGCAGCGCCGGAATTATCCGATGCCGATTATGACGCGCTGCGCCAGCGCAATACCGCCCTCGAGACGCGTTTTCCGGAACTGATCCGCAGCGACAGCCCGTCGCGGCGGGTTGGTGCGGCCCCAGCGGCCGGCTTCGCCAAAGTCACACATTCGCGGCCGATGCTGTCGCTCGAAAACGCCTTCGAGGAAGCCGACGTGCGGGGCTTCTTCACCGGCATTCGCAACTTTTTCAGCCGGCCAGCCGATCAGGCGCTCGTCGCCGAAGACGCGATCGAGATCATGGCCGAGCCCAAGATCGACGGGTTGTCGCTCGGGCTACGTTACGAAAATGGCCGTCTGGTGCAGGGCGCCACCCGCGGCGACGGCGTGACCGGGGAGGATGTGACCGCGAACATCCGTACATTGCCGAGCGTACCGGAACAGCTAAAGGGCTCCGGCTGGCCTGAAATCATCGAAATTCGCGGCGAAGTCTATATGGAGCGCACCGGCTTTTTTGCCCTCAACGAGGAACGCGCCGCGGCCGGCGAATCGGTGTTTGCCAATCCGCGCAACTCCGCAGCCGGTTCATTGCGCCAGCTCGATCCGGCGATCACCGCGCGCCGGCCGCTCAAATTCTTCGCCTATGCCTGGGGCGAGGCGACCGCACCCTTTGCCCGCACCCATGCCGAGGCCCTGGCGCAATTCAGCGCCTGGGGCCTGACCGTCAACGATCGCTCGCGCCTCTGTCACGGCATCGACCAGGTACTGGCGTACTATCACGACATCGCCGCCGATCGCGCGGCGCTGCCCTATGACATCGACGGCGTCGTCTACAAGGTCAACGACCTGGCGTTACAAGAGCGGCTTGGCATGGTCAGCCGCGCGCCGCGCTGGGCATTGGCGCACAAATTCCCCGCCCAGCAGGCGCAGACCGTGTTGCGGGATATCCTGATTTCGGTTGGCCGGCAGGGCGCCCTGACCCCGGTCGCGGCACTCGAACCGATTACCGTCGGCGGGGTGGTCGTGCAACGCGCCACCCTGCACAACGAAGACGAGATCGCGCGCAAGGATGTGCGGATCGGCGATACCGTCATCGTCCAGCGCGCCGGTGACGTGATCCCGCAAATTGTCGGGGTCGTGACCGAGCGGCGCCCGCCGGATGCGCAGCCCTATCAGTTTCCCGGATCACTGCCCGGTTTGCGGCAGCCTTGCGGTGCGCGAGCCCGGCATGGTGGCGCGGCGCTGCACTGGCGGGCTGATCTGCCCGGCGCAGGCTGTTGAGCGGTTAAAGCATTTCGTCGCCCGCGACTCGTTTGACGTCGAGGGGCTCGGCGCCAAGCATATCCAGGCGTTTTGGGAAGACGGACTGATCCGTCAGCCCGGCGACATCTTTCGGCTCGATCCCGAAATCATCGCCAAGCGCGAGGGCTGGGGCGAAGTCAGCGCCAAGAAACTCGTTGCGGCGATCGACGAGCGGCGCCGCATCTCGCTTGAGCGTTTTATCAACGCGCTCGGCATACCGCAGGTCGGTCAGGCAACCGCACGACTGCTCGCCCGCCATTATCGTTCGCTCGCCCATTGGCGGGCTGAAATGGAATTGGCGCAGGAGCCGGAGAGCCCGGCGCGCGCCGGGCTCGTCGATGTACACGGGATCGGCGAGGACATGGCTGCCGACATCATCGGCTTTTTTGCCGAGCCGCATAACCGCGCGGTGCTCGACGATCTCGAGCGCGAAGTGACGGTGCTCGATTACGAGACGCCGGCGCAGCGCGCCGCTTCGCCGCTTGCCGGCAAGACCATTGTGTTTACCGGTTCGCTCGACAGCATGAGCCGGTCCGAGGCCAAGGCGCGCGCCGAGGCGCTGGGCGCCAATGTCACGAGTTCGGTGTCGGCAAAGACCGACTACGTCGTCGCCGGCGCCGATCCCGGCTCGAAAGCGACAAAGGCCGCCGCACTTGGCGTCACCTTGCTCGACGAAGCCGCTTGGCTGGCGCTGGCCAACGGGGCCGGTGCTGCCGGGTAATCGCTGGCGGTGTTCCGCATCGACGCCCAAACCGACGAGGCTCGCTGCGAGCCTCTTTTGTTGCTACGTCCAGGAGTGGCGCCGCCGCCACGATTGTCGCTGACCCCGCCCGCAGGGCTTACTGCGGCCGAGCAATTCGAGCCCACGGTCCGGCTGCGGCGGCCGTTGCCGGGATCAGCCGAGGCGGACGATGGCGAGCAGCCGATCGCTTCGCATCAGCGTCGCTGGCGGTTTGGCCCGGTCGCCTCTCTCATTCTCCACCTCTTGCCATTATTGCTGTTGATCAGCTGGCCGATGCATCGCCCCGCCGAGGTCACGCCGATCCCGGTGCAGCTGGTGTTTCAGCCGCCACCACCTCCGCCCGTGCCGAAACCCGTGCCAAAACCGGCCCCGAAGCCGAAACTGAAGCCCGAAACGCGACCGCCCCCCGGACGAATCGCATCGGAAAACCTCGGCGACACCAAGGTAAAGGGGCGCGATCAATCGAAAACCGACGAGGCCACCCCAAACAAGGAGCCCGCGGCGACGCTCGAATCGCCGCTCGAAGCACCAGAGAAGCTTGCTTCTCTGCCGCCACCACCGCCGCTGCCCGATCCGCCGAAGCTCGAATTGCCAAAGCCGCCAGAGCCCAGGGCGGTCGCCGCACCGAAGCCGCCGCGGAAACCCTCTCTCGCCGCTCGTCAGCCGGTACGGCCAGTGCCGCAACGGGCGAATCTGCTGCCGCTGTGGGCTAAATATCCCGGCCCCGCGGCAACTCGCGACGATTACCTGGCCTATCTCGCCTATCTCGCGCGCCAGCATATCGGCTTGCTGTCGCCGGCTTTGATCAGCGGGCGCCGTGGCGAGACAATCGTCAATGTGCTCGTGCTCGACGATGGTACGGTGGCGATGCTCAGTATCGGCCTGAGCTCGGGCTATCCCGAAATCGACGAGAGAGTTGAGCAGATGATCCGAGCCGTCGGCCGGTTTCCGCCATTGCCGCAATGGTACCAGGGGGAGAGCATGCGGCTCGAATTCCGGCTCAAATTCCCTGAGGCGCTCGAAGATTGAGCGCGCCACCGGCCATCCGGCATCGGCCACCACACCATCTGCGCGATCTGACCCTCGCCGGGCGGATCGCGCATCATTGGAGGCCGCGCCGGCCGCGGATGCGGGGCTTGCTCGCGTTTCTCGGACCGGGGTTGATCACCGGGGCCTCCGACGACGATCCCAGCGGCATCGCTACCTATTCGCAAGTCGGCGCCCAGTTCGGCTATGCCATGTGCTGGGTCATGCTGTTCACCTGGCCATTGATGGCGGCGATCCAGGAGATCAGCGCCCGCATTGGCCGTGTCACCGGCGAAGGCATCGCCGGCAACATCCGCGAGCATTACCCGCGCCCGCTGTTGCTGATTATCGTCGCATTGCTGCTGGCCGCCAATACCATCAATCTCGGCGCCGATCTCGGTGCGATGGGTGCGGCATTACAGCTGTTATTGCCTGGTTCGCCGCGACTTTACGTTATAATGTTCGCCGTCATCTGCGCATTGCTCGAAGTATTCGTCAGCTACGAGAAGTACGTCCGCATCCTGAAATGGACGGCAGTGTCGTTGTTTGCCTATGTCGCGACGGCATTGGCGGTCGACGTCTCCTGGGGCCAGGTCGTCTATCATACCTTTGTGCCTAATCTCGTATGGAGCCAGGATTACCTGGTCTCGATTGTTGCCGTGCTCGGCACGACGATCACGCCCTACTGCTTTTTCTGGCAATCCTCGGAAGAGGCGGAGGACGAACAGATCGACCCCACAGCGCACCGGCTGATCGACGACCCCGACGAGGCGCCGGCGCAGATCGAACGCATTCGCGTCGACACCTATTTGGGGATGGGATTTTCCAACCTGATCAGTTGGTTCATCATCGTCACCACCGCCGCGACCCTAAACGCGCACGGCGTTACCAATATCCAGACCGCGTCGCAGGCAGCCGAGGCATTGCGCCCGATCGCCGGCGAGTTCACCTTTGCCGTCTTCGCCTTCGGCATTATTGGGACCGGGCTGTTGGCCGTGCCGGTACTGGCCGGTTCTGCCGCCTATGCGCTTGGCGAGGCGCTCGGCTGGCCAACCGGGCTCAGCCGGCGGCCCAAGGACGCGAAGGCGTTTTACGGCACGATCGCGGTCGCCACCTTGGTCGGGGTCTTTATCAACTTTGTCCACCTTGATCCGATCAAGGCGTTGATTTGGTCGGCGGTAATCAACGGGGTTGTTGCCGTGCCGTTGATGGTCGTGATCATGCTGATGGCGCGGCAGCCGCGGATCATGGGCCCGTTCACGATCCCGCGGCCATTGGCGGCTCTGGGATGGTTGACAACCGCTGTAATGGCCGCCGCCGTCGCCGCGATGTTTGCGACCTTGTAATCGCCTCGCACTTAGGGGTTTTCCGGCTCTTCGGTCGGGGCTTCGTCGGGATCGGCTTTGCGGAGCGCCGCACGCTCCTGCTGCTGCTTGATCTTTTCTTCTTTCTTCGCCTTCTTGGCGCGGTCGCGCTCGGCGCGCTCGATCCGGTAGTTTGGTCTGTACGGCATCGGCATTAGCTCCTATCGGCTCGCCGGCAAGAATTTGGGGACCGCAGTGACAAGCTTGCGAAATGTCGTCGATCCGATCGTTGTTTCAATCATCAGGCACCGCCTGCTCGCGATTGTCGAAGAGATGGGCGAAGCCATGCTGCGCACATCTTATTCGCAAATCCTCAATTCCAGCCGTGATTTCTCGACCGCGATTTGCGATCTCGATGGCAGGCTGATCGCCCAGGCTGAGCATGTGCCGATCCATGTCGGCGCCCTGCCCTACGCGGCACAGGCGGTGACCGAGTTCTTCGCCGGCGACATCCATCCGGGCGACGTTTTTCTGCTCAACGATCCTTATCACGGCGGCAACCATCTGCCCGATTTGACCGTGTTTGTGCCGGTCTTTGAGGGCTCCAATGGAGATGGGCAGCCGCGCTTCTGGTCGATCAACCGCGCCCATCAAAGCGATATCGGCGGGGCGACGCACGGCGCCTACAACGCCGCCGCGACCGACATCTGGCAGGAAGGGATCCGCATTACCCCGCTGCGGCTTTACGATCGCGGCGCGGTGCGGCGCGACCTTCTCGAAATGATCGCGACCAATGTCCGCCATCCGCGCGATTTTCGCGGCGACCTCGCGGCGATGATCGGCTCGGCCCATGTCGGCGAGCGACGGTTGTTGGCGTTGGCGGCCGAGTTTGGCTGGCCCGTCGCCGACGCTGCGATCGAGGCGGTGCTCGATGGCGCCGAGCGACAGACGCGGGCGGTCATCGCGCAATGGCGGGACGGCGTCTCTCACGGCGAGGCCCTTCTCGACGATGACGGCCGCGGCCATGATGACATCTACATCCGTGCCACGGTCGAAAAGCGTGGCAGCGACCTGGTGATCGACCTGTCGGATTCGCACGAGGAGGTCGCGAGTTTCATCAATTCCTCTTACCCGAACATGCGCTCGGCGGTGGTCGTGGCACTCTCCTATTTGATCGACCCGGACACGCCCAAAAACGACGGCACGTTTCGTCCGATCACGGTCATCGCCAGGCCGGGGACGGTGGTGTGGGCCAATCCCGGAATGCCGGTGACCCTCGCCACCAATCATTGCGGCCAGGAGATCATCGAGGCGATCGTCAAGGCCTTGGCGCCAGCATGCCCTGACCGCGCAATGGCCGGCTGGGGCCGCCGCTTCCGCATCGCGATCCAAGGCCGCGACCCGCGCGTCGGAGTTTCCGCAAGATCAGATTTCGATGCGGTCAAATCGGAGGCAGGGCAACCCCCTCACCCTTCCCTCTCCCCCCACCGGGGGGAGAGGGTTGAGAAGGGTCGGCGCGGCACAGCCGAGCCCTACCCGAAGCTGGGTGAGGGGGGCAACTCGGTCGAAAACCGCTCCGATGCCCCCGGCAGCAACTTGCCCCAGGGTAAACCCTTCATCTGGCATTTCTTTCAGGCGCGCCCAGGCGGCGGCGCCTCACCGGCGGGCGATGGCTGGCCCGGGGCCGGCGAATGGCAGGCGGCGGGCGGTATCAAATTCGGCAGCCTCGAAGTGACCGAGGTACGCTTCCCGCTGTTCTTTCGCCGCCATGAATTCCGCCCGGATTCGGGCGGCATCGGCAAATATCGTGGTGGCCCCGGCGGGATCGTCGAGATGGTCGTTGAAACCGCCGAACCGGCGATCGCCAATACCGCCGGCGACGGCGTGCGCCACGGCGCCTGCGGCATCCTCGGCGGCGAGGACGGTCAGCCGCATCGCTACACGCTCTATTCCGAAGGGCAGCCGCCGCGCCCGATCAAGACCAAGGAAACCGGCATCAGCATCCGCCCCGGCGACGTCCTGATCCTCGAATCCGGCGGAGGCGGCGGCTGGGGCACCCCCGCCGACCGCGACCCCACCGCAATCGCTGCCGATTGCGATAACGGCTTTGTAACAGAATAACTCAAGACTAAGAATCGAGGAGCTCATGGCTCGAAGATTCCCTCTAATTTGGTTATTTTAGCCTCGCGTCGCGCCTATTCTCCGATTACGTATAGCGGATCTGTCCGAGACCCAATTTTGTGAAGCGGTTGTTTCGATGATCGAATTCGATGACGTCACCATTGAGAAAATTTTCGGCAAGGAAGCAGCGGAGGATGAGTCTCCGCACCGCCTTAAGGAATATTTCTTCAGGAACAAGGCGTATCAAAATGTAGTACTCGATCTTCCTATCCGGATCCTTGTTGGCCATAAGGGTATCGGCAAAAGTGCCCTCTTAAAGGTTTCCTATCTTGAAGACCAAGAAGCTGGTATGCCGGCCTTGTGGCTTCGCCCTGGCGAAGTCAAAAGCCTAGTATCTTCCAAGACGGAATCTCTTATTCACCTTATAGAACAATGGAAGTCTGGACTATTTAGTCTAATTTGCACTGAAGCGTTAGAACTGTTGACAGGATTGCCTACACCGCATTTGAGTGGACCGCCGCCGCGCGGTCGAATTCTAGACGCCATCGCCAATATGTTGGGATCGGCAGCTGATAATCGTCCATCGGCAGCGACGTTCTTCCGCGATCGGCAGCTAAGAATTTATTTAGACGATCTAGATCGCGGCTGGGAGGGACAACTTCGTGACATCCGCGGTATTTCGGCACTACTAAACTCGCTTCGGGACCTGACGAATGATAACCCCGGTCTACAGTTTCGCTTGGGTCTTCGTTCTGATGTTTACTTTCTGGTCCGTACATCTGACGAATCCACGGACAAAATCGAAGGGTCTGTAATTTGGCTTTCGTGGACGAACCATGAAATATTGACTCTAATGGCTAAGAGGGTCGAGACGTACTTCGGGAATACGATAGACGAAGAAACTCTCGTGGAAAAACGTCAAGACGTTATCGCAATCCATTTACACAAAGTCATGACCCCCATCTTCAAGGGTCGCGGCAAATGGGAACGTGTTCCGATTCATCGAGTACTCCTCTCGCTAACCAGACAGCGACCCCGCGATCTCGTGAAACTATGTCACGGGGGCGCGAAAGCAGCTTTCCGACGTCGCGGGGACCTGATTGATTCCATTGATTTCCAATCCATACTGGAAGCTTATTCCCAAGAAAGGCTACAAGACATTATAAACGAGTTTCGCACGGAGCTTCCGAATATAGAGAATTCTACTGTTCGGGATGAAACCATCACGTCAGGAGCGGACCACGGCGGAGACGTATCAGTATACTAACGATCAGCTGATCATAAAGTTGAATAATATTTGTCAGAACGCCAAGTTTATATTTGCAAATCGACGCACAGGCACGCCACGCGAGCTAGCACAATTCATGTATAAAATTGATTTCATTACCGCTCGCAAGAATTTGCCGGACGGCACGATAGACAGGAAATATTTCGATCAGAGCAGGTACCTTCAAAACCAATTCACCGAATTTGGCTATGATTGGGAAATTCATCCCGCATATCGCTGGGCGCTACAGCCTGGCAATCTCCAGGACATCTTCGATAAACTTCAGCTTGATGGCGAAGAAAGCGGCGGCTCGGTCAGGGACGCCTACCCACAGCCGAATATTTCCCCGGTGCCGGCAAAACCAAAAAAACCGCGCGTCCTCCCAGCTAAAAAGTAGCTCGCAGAACGCTCACAACAGATGTCACGCTGGGATAAAATAGAAGTGAGAAGCCGCACACGAAGCAAGTTAAGGCGGCCCAACGCGCTAGCGGAAATCGGTGGCTCTGGGACCAATACCACTCCGTCAAGATTTGAATTTTAAGCGTTTCTAGCGCCTCTCCTTCCATGGTAGCCAGACGATCAGGATAATCGTCGAGATCGGTATCGCTATAAGCGGGGCTACGGACACGATGAAGATCGGTCACCAGTGAATAGAAATGCGGCATTGGAAGGAAGCGAATTTCACGATCCGCTAGCTCAATGGCATCTGCATATTGCTTTATTTTCGGTGGGCAAAATATAGTGAACAATGCGGAACCAATACCGGTAAAGAATAGGCCAAAATACAATAAACGAAGCCGCGATATCAGAAACTCGCTGTTGACATTACCGAAAATCGAGTTGTCAAGGTGCAGGGCAGATATAACATGTTGATTAAACATTATGAGATAGCCAACAAGCGGCATAATCGTAGTGAGTTTTATCAGCTTAGAATTACCGATTAGTCGCAGCTTATCCCAAGAGGGTGTGGGATCTGAGGGGGTCCTTCTTTGTTGCACGTGATATCCTGCAGCGGTCGTCACGAGGGGCCCTCAGTCCTGCTGGGCCCTGCGCGGTACGATAGGATCGATCAGACGGCGCGCCAAACGGGTCGACCCCGGAACGCATCGTGGCCAGCTGAAATTGACACGCTTTCAAAACGGCCGGTTAGTCGAAAAGGTATTACTCCGCGGCTTGCGCGAGGGGGCGGATGGCGGTGCGGGATTGGAGGTCGTAGGCGTCGCGCCAGCTGATCTTTTCGTCGGCGACAAAATCGCCGCTGCGGACATTGACGAAGATGTCCGGGTTGTCGACGCCGGGCGGGACTACTTCGTCTTTTTTGAAGGCGCGGGCGGCGCGCAACAGGCGGCGGCGGGTGCGGGCGATCATGATGTCGCTCGGGCCGAGATTCTCGAAATCATGGTCGGTGATCGGGCCCATGCTCTCGGTGACCGCCTGGTCCTGCGCCTGGATGCCGACGATGCCGGTGTAGACCCCGCCGTTCTTTTGCGCCTCGCGGTCGATCATCCAGTCATTGCCCTCGACCCCGGCGAGCCGCCAGCGGCCATACCAATCGGTCGTATTGGGCACAAAATCCATCGCCAGTTTCGAGCCGGGCAACACTCGGCTGTTGCTGAGCGCCGCACGATCCGCCGGCAGCCCCTTCCACGAGAGGCTGACAAACATCGTATGTCCGTCGTCCATGGGAACCCAGGCGCGGCTGTTGACCCGGTCAAAGGCGCCCTGCGGCGTCTGCGTCCAGAACGGCATCATGAAATTGGCAAACCGCCAATAGGTCTGCCCCGCCTCGGCCGGGCGGTAGGCAGCGTACATTGTGCCCCAATCGGTGTCGGTCACGTGGTAGTCGGGGGCGCGGTTGGCGACCGTCCAGCGGATCAGATTGTCGGCCGAGACATTCTCGGGAGAAACCGAGCCGGCGTGCAAAAAGCCAAAATGCGAGGTGTCGATGTCGCCTTCGAGCGCCTGCAGCCAATTGCACTCGCGCTGCGCAAAGGTGATCTGCAGATCGGCCTCGGGCAACAGCGACGCCTCGATCCCCGGCAACGGTGGCGCCTTGGCCCGATCGCCCATATAGACCCAGACGAGGCCGTTGCGCTCGGCGACCTTGTAGGCCTTGGCCTTGACCTTTGCCTTGTAGTCGTGTTTTGGCGGGGTGTTCGGCATATCGACGCAATTGCCCGCCACATCATATTTCCAGCCGTGATAGACGCAGCGGATGCCGTCCTCCTCGTTGCGGCCGAGGAATAAGGACGCGCAGCGATGTGGGCAACGGTGGTCCATGACCCCGACCCGGCCCGAGCTGTCGCGAAACGCGATCAGCCGCTCGCCCAGCAGCATCAGCCGCATCGGTGCTGCATCGCGCTCAAGCTCCGAGGACATCGCCGCCGGCAGCCAGTATTGCCGCATCATTTTGCCCATGACCGTCCCCGGGCCGACGCGGACCAGATCCTCGCTGTCCTTTTGCTTGCTCATGTTTTCCTCGCTGTCGTGGCGGCGCGGTTTCTAACGACGCCCGCTATCTCTGCCGGCGACTTTGCGGATCGCGCGAGCCTCAGGTCAAGAACCTTGGCGAAAATCGCGCGCCTTGCGATGCGACCGCCCCAATGCAATCCTCGGTCAGCTAAGGGGAGCTGTTCCGGTCGAAGCTCCTTGAATGAGGCGGGTGCGGCGAATGAAATCGGAAAATCCCAGCAAAGGCTTTGGCATCGGCGCCTCGGTTCTGCGCAAAGAGGACGCGCGGCATCTGCGCGGCCGCGGCGAGTTCGTCTCGGATGTCCGCCTTCCCGACACAGCCGAAATCGTCTTTCTACGCAGCCCGCACGCCCATGCGCGCATCCGCTCGATCACGGTCCCGCCCGATGCCCGCAAACAGGTCTTTACCGCCGCCGACCTGCCTCGCATGCAGCCGATCCGGATCGTGTCGCATGCGACCGGCGCCAAGTCGCCGGCGTGGCCGCCGCTCGCCACGGATAAGGTGCGCTATGTCGGCGAGGCGATTGCCGCCTGCGTCGCCCCGGCCCATGCGGAGGCCGAAGACCTTGCCGCGGCGGTCACGGTCGATTTCGAACCGCTCGATGCGGTGGTCGATGCCCGCCGCGGGATGAGCCCCGGCTCGCCATTGGTGCACGATCACTGGGGCGACAACCTTTATATCGAGCGCACGGTCGAGGGCGGCGACATCGATGCCGCGGCGCGCGCCGCCGACATCGTCGTCACCCGCGAATATCGGATGAACCGGCAATCGGGCTCGCCGCTCGAAGGGCGCGCGGTCCTCGCCTATCGCGATCATCGGCTCGACGAAGTCGTGGTCTACGCCTCGACGCAAACGCCGCACACGGTGCGCGTCGCGATCGCCGAGACGCTTGGGGTTGACGAACGCCAACTGCGGGTCGTCGCCCCGGATGTTGGCGGTGGGTTTGGCCCCAAGGCGCGGCTCTATCCGGAAGAAATCATTCTGGCCGCATTGGCGTTCGAGCTCGACCATCCGGTGCGCTGGATCGAGAGCCGCAACGAGCATCTGCTGACCGCAGCGCATTGCCGCGACCATCACTACAAGCTGACCGCCTACGCCGACCGGCAGGGCCGGATCCTCGGCATCGATACCGAGATCGTGGTCGATGCCGGCGCCTATGGGCTGTGGCCGCAGGGTCCCTACCAGGAGGCCAATATGGCGGCGCGCACGCTGCCCGGGCCATACACGATCACCAATTACCGCGCCCGCACCTTGACCGTCGCGACCAACAAGGCGCCGCTCGGCCCCTATCGCGGGGTCGGCCGCCCCGGCGCCTGCTTTGCGATCGAACGGACGATCGACGAGGTCGCGCGCGCGGTTGGCCGCGATCCGGTCGCGGTGCGCACTATGAACATGATCCCGTCCGCCGAGATGCCGTTCACCTCGATCACCGGCATGCGCTACGACACCGGGGATTATGGGGCGAGCGTCAACCTATGCGCCGAGCTGTTGCACATCGACAGGGTCCGCGCGCGGCAGCAGCACGGCGAGCTCGACGCCAGGCTGATCGGCATCGGCTTTGCCAGCTTCACCGAGCAGACAGCCCACGGCGCGGCCGAATTCGCCTCGCGTGGCGCCTCGATCATCCCGGGATACGAGAGCTGCACCGCCCGCATTCTGACCGACGGCAGCCTGGTGCTGATGGTCGGCATCCAGTCGCACGGCCAAGGGCTCGAAACGACACTATCGCAAATTGCCTACCAGGAACTCGGCATCGAACCGGCGCGCATTTCAGTCCGCCACGGCGACACCGAAAGCACCGCCTTTGGTTTTGGCACCTTCGCCTCGCGCAGCATGGTTATGTCGGGCGGTGCCGTGGCTCGCGCGACCCGGATACTGCGCGACAAAATCGAGCGGATCGGCGCTCACCTGTTGCAGTGCGATCTCAGCGAGGCGCGCTGTGTCGACGGCCGGGTTATGGGCCCGCGAGGCTCGGTCACAATCGCGGAAGTCGCAAAGGTCGCGCATTTGCGGATGGACGGATTACCGGCGGGCGTCGAACCGTTGCTCGAAGCTGTCGCCACTTATGAGCCCAGCATCAGCACGGGTGTGTTTTCCTATGCGACGCACGGCGCCGTGGTGGCGGTCGATCCTGATACGGGCCATGTCGAGCTGCTCGACTTCGCGGTCGCCGAGGATTGCGGGACCATGGTCAACCCGATGATCGTCGAGGGCCAGATCCGCGGCGGTGTGGTGCAGGGTATCGGCACCGCGATGTTCGAAGAGATTCCGTACGACGATCAGGGCCAACCGTTAGCCGCAAGCCTGCTCGACTATCACCTTCCCGCCGCGTTCGAGGTGCCGCCGATCCGGATCGGGCATATCCACAACCCGGCGACCGCCACCGAATACGGCATGAAGGGCATGGGCGAGGGCGGTGCCGTCGCGCCGCCGGCGGCGATCGCCAACGCGGTTCGCGACGCGCTCGCACCCCTCGGGGCCGAGATAAACGAGACGCCGATAACGGCCGAGCGCGTCTTCGCGGCGATCCGACGCGCGCGAGCCAAGCAGGGTTAGACGGGGAACGGCTTACCCGCCCGGGATCACACTCTAGTGTTCCGAATTTTCTCTTCGTACCTGTATTTTACCCGTCATACCCGCGAAAGCGGGAACCCAGGTGCCACCGCTCCGGCGCTCGCCCTGGAACCCCGCTTGCGCGGGGGCGACGGGAAAAGATGATCCGTCTACTAGCCATAACTGAGCCTGTCGGCCCCATCGGGCGGCAGCAGCAACGGGTTCAGGAAAACAGCGCGAAGCCGAGCCCGGTGCCCGAACCGGCCGGGGTGCGGTAGCCCGGCACGTAATGCGACCAGGTGCAATCGAGATGCTCGACGGCACCGCCGACCGAGATCCACATGCGGATCTCGGAGCTGCCGGAATTGAGTTTCTTGCGCGGCAATGATTGCAATGCCTCGCCGTCTTTTCGCTTGAGCGCATCGATGATCCCGCGATCGAGCTCCTCGTCGACGACAAAATGGCTGAGCCCGCCCGAGCCGACGATCCCGACACGCAAATCGCCGGGATAGCTCTCGACCGCCTCACGGAGGGCCTGACCAAGTTTGTAGCAGCGCCGCGGGGTCGGCTGGTTCGGCGGGTAATAGGTATTGAGGAATACCGGCACCACCGGCAGCGCTTGGTCTTCCATCAGCCGCTTGCGCACAAAGGCGTGCGCGTGACCTTCGCCGTGGCCAGGCGGTAACCCGTTCGACGATGCGATATCGAACTCACGGTCGATCAATTGGTTGATCACATGCAACGCCAAGGGCGCGTTCACCGGGTAGTCGCGCGGTTCTTTTTCCTCGTAATAGCGCGCGGTGGCGAGCCGCGACCATTCCGGGCCCTTAAAATTGGGCGAGAGCGGCACGTTGCGGATCGTGTCCCCGTAATAGACGAGAATGGAGGGCAGGTGATCCTCGTGGAACAATTCCTTCTGGTCGTCGCCGACGATGATCAGCGCGTCGAGCTCGGCGCGGCGCACACTCTGTCTCAGGTGTTCGATCGCCGCCTGGGCCTCATCGTGACGCGCGGCAAAGCGCTCCGGCGTTAATTCAGGCGCCGCTCTTGGGTCGGCACGAGTCAGCAGTTCCTCGTAAGTCGCAGGGTCGCCCTCCTTGTCGAGAAAATCGCGCACCCCGTCGCGATCGATAAAGCTGGGCCAGTCTTTGGCCGGGGTGTTCAGCATCGGGGTGTGAGACGTGGCGATCCCGAGGACGATTTTAGCCATCCTGCTCCTCCGTTCGTGTGCCGCGAACATGTCTTCCGCAGGAACCGTATCGCCCGACACGCCAAACGGTCAACCATCGTGGCTATGGCAGCCCGAATGACCGGCTGATCGCCTTTTGTCTCGACGCGATTACTCCTATAAATTTGTCAACGAGCTGGATTGATCGGAGCTCCACTATGCTCGACATCGCCAGGGCAAAGAAAAGTATCGAACAGCGGTGGGGCGATGAAATCGTCCCCACGCTCGTCGAATACATCAAGATCCCGAACAAATCCCCGGCTTTCGACGCCGAGTGGGAGGCGCACGGCTATATGGACGAGGCGGTTGCGTTGTTCGAGCGCTGGGCCCGAGCACAGCTGGCCTCGCTGCCCGGCGCCACACTCGAAACCGTCAGACTGCCGGGCCGCACGCCCGTCATCCTGATCGAGGTGCCAGGCGACGGCGCCGACACCGTGCTGCTCTACGGTCATCTCGACAAACAGCCGGAGATGACCGGCTGGACCGACGGTTTTGGCCCGTGGAATCCGAGGATCGACGGCGACAAACTCTACGGCCGCGGTGGTGCGGATGACGGCTATGCGATGTTCGGCGCGCTCACCGCGCTGCTGGCGTTGCAGGAACAACACATGCCGCATGCCCGCTGCGTGATCCTAATCGAAGCCTGCGAGGAATCCGGCAGTTACGACCTGCCGTATTACGTCGATCATCTGGCCGCGCGCATCGGCCAGCCGTCGCTCGTCGTTTGTCTCGATTCAGGATGCGGCAATTACGACCAGCTGTGGCTGACGACATCATTGCGCGGCATGGTGTCGGGTAGCCTCAAAGTGCGCGTGCTGACCGAGGGTGTGCATTCGGGTTATGCCTCAGGCGTCGTGCCGTCGAGCTTCCGCATTCTGCGGCAATTATTGTCGCGGCTCGAGGACGAAGCGACCGGTGCGGTTCGTCCGCCCGAACTTTACGCTCAGATCCCGGCCGAGCGGGTGGCGCAGGCGCGCCAGGCTGCGGCGGCATTGAGCGATACGGTTTTCACCGAATACCCGTTCGCTCCGGGCGTTCGGCCGATGGGCGACGATCTTACGGAACTGGTGCTGAACCGAACTTGGCGGCCGCAACTGGCGGTGACCGGGATCGCCGGGCTGCCGTCGCCGGCCGATGCGGGGAATGTCTTGTTGCCGTTCACCGAGGCGAAATTGAGCCTGCGGCTGCCGCCGACCTTGGACGCGGCGGGCGCCGAGCGGCTGCTGCGTTCATTGCTGGAAAAAGAGCAGCCCTACAGCGCACAGGTCGAACTCGATCTCGGGTCGAGCGCCACGGGTTGGAACGCGCCGGCCTTGGCTCCCTGGCTCGAACAATCTCTGGCGCGGGCGTCGCAAGCCGCGTTTGGGGCGCCCCCCGCCTATATGGGCGAGGGCGGCACGATCCCGTTTATGGCGATGCTCGGCGAGAAATTCCCACAGGCGCAATTTGTCGTGACCGGCGTGCTTGGGCCCCATTCGAACGCCCACGGTCCGAATGAATTTCTGCACATCCCGACCGGTCAACGCATCACCACCGTCATCGCCCAGGTGCTGGCCGACCATCATGCCCGGCCGAACGAGCAGTAGTGCGTGACATCCACGCACGCGTTTCCCCACGGCCCCGCTTTGGCGGGGCGATGAGGATTACGATCGTTAAGGGATTTTAACTGGCGCGGCTCGTCGTGCCGCTTTGTCCGCGAGGACTTAGGCAGCGACGAGGCGGCGCTCGATCGCGGCGGCTTTGATCGCTTTTTGCAGTTTCTCGAAAGCGCGCACTTCAATCTGTCGCACTCGCTCGCGCGAGATACCGTATTGCTGCGATAAATCCTCAAGCGTCGTCGGGTTGTCGCGCAACCGCCGCTCGGACAAGATGTGGCGCTCGCGGTCATTGAGATGCGTCATCGCCTTTTCGAGCAAGTCGCGGCGCAATCCCAATTCTTGACGGTCAGCGAGTTTGGTTTCCTGGCTCTCGCTTTCATCAACGAGCCAATCCTGCCATTCGCCCTCGCTGTCGCTGCGCAATGGCGCGTTCAACGAGTGGTCCGGGCTCGCCAGCCGCCGGTTCATGCTGATGACATCGGCTTCCGGGACATCAAGCTCAGTCGCGATCTTTTTCAGATTTTCCGGCGACAGGTCGCCTTCTTCCATCGCCTGCAGCTGGCCTTTCAGCTTGCGAAGATTGAAGAACAGTTTTTTCTGCGCGGCGGTGGTGCCCATTTTGACGAGCGACCATGAATGCAGGATGTATTCCTGGATCGCTGCCCGGATCCACCACATTGCATAGGTTGCCAAGCGAAAGCCGCGGTCGGGATCAAAGCGTTTAACCGCCTGCATCATCCCGACATTGCCTTCCGAAATCAGCTCGGACAAGGGCAGTCCATAACCGCGATAACCCATCGCGATCTTGGCGACAAGCCGCAGATGGCTCGTGACCAAGCGGTGGGCAGCCTGCGGGTCCTCGTGCTCTTTCCAGCGTTTGGCGAGCATGTACTCCTCTTCCGGCTCCAGCATTGGAAACTTGCGGATCTCCTGGAGATACCGGGTCAGGTTTCCTTCAGCGGAAATGGAAGGGACCGAGAGGGTGGCCATTTTGAGGTTCGTTGCTCCTAGTTAGGGGCTTTGTGGTTCGTAAACGTTTGACATGCGCGGTCGTCCTGCCCCCGAGGGACTTCTCGCATACCCTAGTAATATAGTAAGGTTTTGTCCAGTTTAAAATGACTCTAAACCGATAAACAGGTCGTGAAGGTCGGCTGGCAGCGCGCTGTCGAACGTCAGAAAGCGGTCCTCGACGGGATGCGCGAAGCCGAGCCGACGCGCGTGCAACGCCTGCCGTGGAAACGCGGCGATCCGCGCCCCGACCTCGCCCGACCGGGCAATGGCGCGGCCGGAGCGTGTTCCATAAACAGGGTCGCCGATCAGGGGATGGCCGTTATGCGCGAGATGCACCCGGATTTGATGGGTGCGGCCGGTGGCGAGCCGGCATTCGAGCAGCGCGGCGACAGTTCTGAACGCCCGCTCCACATGGTAACGGGTCAATGCCGGCCGCCCCCGGCCTTCAGCGACGACCGCCATTTTTTTGCGGTTGACCACGCTGCGGCCGATATTGCCGGCGATCTCGCCCGTCATCGGAGATGGCAGGCCCCAGACGAAGGCGGCATAGGAGCGATCGATCCGGCGCGCCGCGAAATCGCGCGACAATGCCTGGTGTGCGGCGTCGGTCTTGGCAACCACCATTAGCCCGCTGGTATCCTTGTCGAGCCGGTGAACGATGCCCGGCCGCCGCACGCCGCCGATCCCGCCAAGGCTGGTTCCGCAATGGGCGATCAGCGCATTGACCAGGGTGCCGTCAGGATTGCCGGGTGCGGGATGGACAACGAGCCCCGCGGGCTTGTTGATCACGATCAAATGTGCATCTTCGAACCGGATGTCGAGCGCCAGTGGCTGCGCGGCCGGCGCGGGGTCTTCTATATCAGGGAAGAACACGACGAAATTTTGATCCGGCCGCACCCGCTGTGAGGGGTCGCGAGACGCAGCACCATCCTGCACGACCCGGCCCTCTTCGATCAGCCGCTTCAACCGCGTCCGCGACAAGTCGGGGAAGTGATTTGCTAGCACGCGATCAAGGCGAGCCCCCGCCTCCCCCGGCTCCGGACGGATCAAGGCCGAGCCGCCGGCCACCGCGTTGTCCGTGATCACTCACTAAGCCCTTTGATCATGCCGTTACGGGCGCTGAAAACACTGGTCGTCGTGATGGGCATTATGCTCGTCGTCGGCTTCGCCGCTTTAATCATTGTTATAGCTGGCCGCGTGTCGCACCGCACAGCAAGCCCGTCACCTGCGCGTAGCGCAGTCAGGACCACGATCGAAATCCCGCAGGGCGCTCGAGTCGAAGCGATGACCACCGCACCCGATCGCCTGATCCTCGATCTCGTGTTGCCGGACGGGAATCGTCAGATCGTGATCATCGATCTGGCAACGGGCGCCCGCATCGGCACGATCGAGCTGCACCCCGCCCCGTAGCTTAAGTCGTTCGCAGGAGGCCGGCGATGCCATCGTCCTTACATAGCCGGTCCAGCAATCGACCGAGGAATGCGCTGCCTGCGGCGAGTTGGGCGTGGGTAATGTATTCGTTCGGCTTGTGCGCAACCTCGATCGATCCCGGGCCGCAAATCACCGCCGGGATTCCCGCGGCCTGGAACAGCCCGGCCTCGGTGGCAAAGGCGATCGTCGTCGGTTCGTTGACGCCGGTCAGTTCGCGGGCGAGCGCTTCGGCCGGCGAGCCGGGATCGGGAACCAGCGGCGGAACCAATGCCGCGGTTTCGGTCGCGACATTGGCGCCCGGATATACCCCCCGCATCCGTGGCAGTAGTTCATTTTCGACAAAGTGTTCGATCCGGCGGCGCGGAGCGGCATCGTCCTCGCCCGGGATTGTGCGGAATTCCCATTCGAAGGCACAATCGCGGGCAATGATGTTTACCGCTGTCCCACCCTCGATACGACCGATGTTGAAGCTGGTGTAGGGCGGGTCGAAGCGGTTCTCGGGCGTAGCCGCGGCTCGGCATTCAGCGGCAACCCGGCCGATCTCGGCGATGATTTCGGCGGCCGCGGTGATCGCGTTGACCCCGTGCTCGGGCGCGCTCGAATGCGCCTCGTGCCCGGTTACCGCGGTGCGCAGGAATTGGATGCCTTTATGGGCATTGGCCACGCGCATTTCGCTGGGCTCGCCGATAATCGCGAGGAGTGGCCGAGCCGCCCCCTGTGGCAAAGCGCGGATCAACGCCGGCGCACCGAGGCAGCCAACCTCCTCGTCATAGCTGAACGCCAAATGCAGTGGCGTTCGGAGGGGCCGCGAGATCGCCTGCGATGCCAATGCCAGAGCGAGCGCGATAAACCCCTTCATATCGGCCGTGCCGCGGCCAAACAGACGGCCGTCACGTTCGGTGAGCCGAAAAGGGTCGCTGTCCCAGGCCTGCCCGGCGACCGGCACGACATCGGTATGCCCGGAGAGAATGACCCCGCCGCGATCGCTGGGACCGATTGTCGCAAACAAATTTGCTTTGGCGCCGGCGGCGTCATGGGTCAGCGTGCTTCTGACCCCGTACCCATCGAGATAATCGGCGACCCAGTCGATCAGCGCCAAATTCGAGGTGGCGGAGACCGTGTCGAAACCGACGAGCTTGTCGAGGATCCCGATCGCGTCGATGGCCATCGCCGGGATCGCGCGCGTCAGCTTTTCGGCTCAGACGTTGTCGAGCTTGGCGCTACCCGGGGTGCCGATCATTGCCAGCACCTCCCGCCGGCTCGTCGGATCGGTCCGGAACTCGCCGAGCATCCGGCTCGTCACCAGCATCGTGCCCGGTTTGTGCGTGCCGCGGGTCGTCATGCATTGGTGTGCCGCTTCGATGACGACGCCAACCCCTTTTGGCTGCAATACCTCGTCGAGCGTGTTGGCGATCTGCGCGGTCATCTTTTCCTGGATCTGCAACCGTTTGGCATAGACATCGACAAGCCGAGACAGTTTCGAAATGCCGACGACGCGATTTTTCGGCAGATAGGCGACATGCACCTTGCCGATGATTGGAGCGAGATGGTGCTCGCAGTGCGACTCGAAGCGGATGTCCTTCAGCATGACGATCTCGTCATAGCCGTCGGTTTCCTCAAAGGTGCGCTGCAACAATGCCACCGGATCTTCTTCGTACCCGGCGAAATATTCGCGGAACGCGCGGATGACGCGGTCAGGCGTGCCGAGCAGCCCTTCGCGCTCGGGGTCGTCGCCGGCCCAACGGATCAAGGTGCGGACCGCCTCTTCGGCCTCGGCTCGGCTCGGCCGCCCGGCGGCTTGACGGATGCGAGGCTGGGACGCGGACAATGGCGAAGCAATTGCAGGCGACATCAACAAATCTCTTTTTCTTGAGTGAATTGTTTGTGACCGGGGCCGGGCTCCAGCGCCTTGCAGTCAGTTCAGGCGCACCGGTTGATGCGGGCTGTCGAGCGAGAAGGCGGGGATGCGCACCGCGAAGCACTCGCCGGCTCGCGTCTCCATCTCGTAGGTGCCGACCATGATGCCCGAGGGCGTCGGCAACGGCGTGCCGCTGGTATATTCAAAGCTTTCTCCCGGCCCGAGCACCGGCTGCTCGCCGACTACTCCCGGCCCGCGCACTTCCTGAACCTGGCCGCGGCCATCGGTAATCTTCCAGTGCCGGCGGCGCAGCTGAACCGTCTCCTCGCCGCGATTTTCGATGCGCACGTGATAGGCCCACACAAAATGACCCTCGGCCGGAGAGGATTGCTCCTCCAGGTAGATCGGCTTGACCGTGACGCTGATTTCTCGGGTGGTTTCCGAGTACATGACGCGCTTCCTCGCCTACGAGACCAACGCTCGCCGACGGCATCGCCGTCGAGACCGGCCGAAACAATGTCGGTCGATCACCCGAAACGTCAAGATCGCCGCGACGGCGCCAGCAATTCGAGCACCCGCTCGTCGACATCACGGCCGCCGCCGGGGCTGATCGGCTGGACGCAGACATGATCGGCGCCGGCGTCCCAATATTCCTGGATGCGCTTGCGGATCGCGCCCTCATCGCCCCACGCCACCATCACGTCAAGAAAACGATCCGAGCCGCCGCCAGCCAGGTCGCTGTCGCCAAAGTTCTGGCGCTTCCAGCTGTTAACGTAATTGTCGAGCTGAAGGTAATGCGATAGCGCTTGCCGCGCGGCCTCGCGCGCCTTGGCCCGATCGGTTTCGAGCAGCACCCACACCTCTGGGCACAGCAGCTTGCCGGGCCCGAGGATTGCGCGGGCCTCGGCAGTGTGCTCCACCGTTGTGTTGTACGGATGCGCGCCATCGGCGAGTTCGGCCGACAGCTTCATCATTCTCGGCCCCAGTGCGGCAACGATGGTCAGCGGCTTCTCGGGCGGTGGCGGCGCCTGATACGGAGCCTCGCGCATCGCCTGCAGATAAGCCCGCATCGTCGCCACCGGCTTACCGTAAGTCTGGCCGCGAAGCTGCACCATCGGCCGGTGCGACACGCCGACGCCGAGCAGAAAGCGCACATCCGATTGCTCGGCAAGCGCCCGCTGGCCGTTCGCCATCGCCATCGGGTCGCGGGCATAGATGTTGGCGATCCCGGTCGCGACGACCAGCTTTTGCGTACTCGCCAATAGCCAGGACGAATGCACCAGCGCGTTGCGCCCGCGGCTCTCCGGCAGCCACAAGGCACTGTAGCCCCAGCCTTCGACGCGCTTGGCAAACGCCGCACCCCTCGCCGCACTCATCCGATCCATCGCCACCCAAACCCCAAGCCTGCCCAATTCCATAATCGACCACTCCTGCCCGAACTCGCATGAATCGCCAACGCCGCCCCATGAGTACGGTTCACCTGAATGAGTAAGTCTTTACAATCGAGCCAAAAAGTCTTTATAAAACGGCGGGGTTGCAAGCGAGAGACCAATGGCGAGGCCACACCCAAACCCAGACGTGCGCGATTTCATCCTGCGCAACGTTAGGACCTATCCCGCGAACATAGCGGCCGTAACAGCGGCGCGCTACGGTCTTTCACGTCCCGCCGTCGCGGGATATCTCAGAAGGCTCGCCAATGAGAGGTTGATAGATACGACCGGCAATACGCGGGATCGACGTTATGCTACGCGTGATTTAATATCCTTAGAATTCAATGTTTTTCTCAGCGTTGGAGTCTCGGAAGACGGGGTTTGGCAATTCCGCATTCTCCCCCACGTCGGCAACCTCCCCGAAAATATTGTGAACATATGCCAATATGGTTTTACAGAAATTTTCAATAATACAATTGATCACTCTGCAAGCGAGACGGCTACAGTCCGCTATCGGCAGAGTTATGGTCATGTCAATATCCAAATTATGGATGTTGGAATAGGGATCTTCCATAAAATTCAGACCGGATTCAACCTGCATGATCCCAGACAAGCTTTGCTAGAATTATCGAAAGGACGACTGACGTCCGATCCGAAACATCATACGGGTCATGGGATTTTTTTCACATCAAGGATGTTCGATGAGTTTACTATATATTCTGGGAGTCTGTTCTATAATAGGATAAGACAGGAAGATGATGATTGGTGCATAGAAGCACGTGATCTCACTAATCCAATAATAGGGACGTGGGTTGAGATGACTATTTCGACGAGCGCTTCCTGGACAACCCGAGATATTTTTGATCGATATCAAGATGATCCTGTCGGATTCACGCGCACTCATGTTCCAATAGCATTGGGTAAATATCCAGGGGAACAATTGGTATCCCGTTCTCAAGCAAAGCGCGTGTTAGCTAGGGTAGACCGATTCTCAGAGGTTCTGCTAGATTTTCAGGGCGTACAGGATATTGGCCCAGCCTTTGCGGATGAGATATTTAGAGTATTCAAAAATGCACACCCTGATATTAGCATTATAGCCACTCGCTCTAATGACCGCATCAATCGTATGATCCAGGCCGCACAAAAACCCCCATTAATCGAAGAACCAGCCGAAGAGGAGCCACGGCTCCTCTAAAATAGTTGTGCTGCCTCAGCTAAAGAATTCGCCTACTTGCCGATGCAAAAGTCGCGGAAGATTACGTCGAGCAGGTCTTCGACATCGACGGTGCCGGTGATCTGGCCGAGGCTGCGCAGGGCGAGACGGAGGTCTTCGGCGCGCAGTTCGGGGAGATCGGCGGTGAGCGCGCGGTCGAGCGAGGTGGCGGCGTCTTCGAGCGCTTGGCGATGGCGGGCGCGGGTCAGCACCGGCGCCTCGATGTGATAAGTCGCAGCGATCCGGGCAGCGAGCGCTGTCAACAATGCGTCGAGGCCTTCGCCGGTCAGCGCGGATACTCGGAACGAGCCAGACGAATACTCGACGCAAACCTCCGGTTCCGTGTCATGGCCGGGCGCGTCCCGGCCATCCATGCCTTTTTTGCCGTCTTCGGCGCCCGTCGTCGCGTGAATGCCCGGATCAAGTCCGGGCATGACGACTTCATTGTGCGGACGCACCCAATCCTCGCAGTCGAGAAGGTCGATCTTGTTGGCGATGAGGATCGTGTCGGGGCCGGGCCAGGCTTTGGCGCCTGCGGCATCGCCGGGATTACGAGCGTCGAAGACGAAAAGCCGGATTTCGGCCTCGGCGGCGCGATGGCGGGCGCGGCGCAGCCCCTCTTGCTCGATCGGATCGTCGCTGTCACGCAGACCTGCGGTGTCGGCGAGGATCACCAAGTAGCCTACGAGATCGATCGCGACCTCGACGATGTCGCGCGTGGTACCCGGGATCGGCGAGGTGATCGCCGCCTCGCGGCGGGCGATGCGGTTCAACAGGCTCGATTTGCCGGCATTGGGAGGGCCGACAATCGCCACCGCGATGCCGTCGCGCAACCGCTCGCCGCGATGACCATCGGCGAGATGATGGCCGATTTCCTCGCCAAGAGTACGAATGTCATCGGCGATCGCGTGTTCGAGCGCCGGCGGCAATTCCTCGTCGGGAAAATCGATCGCCGCTTCGAGATGAGCGAGAGTACGGGTCAACCGCTGCGACCAGTCGCGGTAGAGGCCGCCCAATTCGCCGTCGAGCTGACGCAGCGCTTGACGCCGCTGCGCCTCGGTTTCAGCAGCGGCGAGATCGGCGATCGCCTCGGCCTGGGTCAGGTCGAGCTTGCCGTTTTCGAAAGCGCGGCGGGTGAATTCACCGGGTTCGGCAAGCCTGAGCCCGAGACCGCGGAGCGCATCGGTAACCGCGGCCAGCACCGCGCGGCTGCCGTGCAAATGCAATTCCGCGACATCTTCGCCGGTAAAGCTCGCCGGTTCCGGGAACCACAGCACCAGCGCATCGTCGAGCACTTCGCCGGTGTGCGGGTGAACGAGGCGGCACCGGCGCGCAGTTCGCGGTGGCGGGAGATGGCCGGCTAACGCCGCGAGGGCCGGCGCTGCCTCCGGGCCGGATATTCGGAGCACCGCAATCGCGGCCCGTCCGGCCGCCGTCGCGGGTGCGAAAATCGTATCGTTACTCAGCGCCGCTTGCCCACGTTTTGCCCGGGATTTGAGCCGGGCATTCACGATTTGGGGGCTGCGGCGCTGAATTTCAGGAAGTCGTGGACGGCCAGACCAAGTCCAGCCAAGGGGAAACTGTCGGAGGACTGAGCCGTCAGTGCGCCGGCGGCTTCTGGTCCGGCTGCAGCATCAGCCTCTCAACGCGGCCGCCTTCGACCAGATGCTTCTGCACGATCTCGTCGATGTCCTCGGTTGTCTCGTAATGATACCACACCCCCTCGGGGTAGATGACCATGTTCGGGCCAAACTCGCAGCGGTCGAGGCAGCCCGCGGCGTTCGGGCGAATATTCTCGACGCCGGCGGCGCGCGCCTTCTCACGCATATAGGCGCGCAACTTGTCCACACCGCCTGCTAGCTCGGCGCGGGCCATGCAACAGCCGCGCGGATGACCTTCGGGCCGCACATTGGTGCACATGAAGATGTGCCGGCTGTAAAACAGCGGCGGATCAGTTTCGGCCATGGCGTTTCTCCTTGTTGGGGAGTGCGGCGGAGCGAATGATGCGGGCCGCCGTTCTGGGAAAGGAGTAGGAAACCTAATCCGTCGCGGCGGCGAGAGCAATGCATGCTACTGCTCGTCATCCCCGACAAATCCACGCGCCACGCATGGCAGGAGCCGAATGGATAAGAACCGCCTCGGCGACGAAACCAGCCCCTATCTCCTCCAACACCGCGACAACCCGGTTCACTGGCAGGCCTGGAGCGAGGCGACATTGGCCACCGCCAAGGCCGCCGACAAACCGATCCTGTTGTCGATCGGCTATGCCGCCTGCCACTGGTGCCACGTAATGGCGCATGAAAGCTTTGAAAATCCGCAAATCGCGGCGCGGATGAACGAGCTCTACGTCAACATCAAGGTCGATCGCGAAGAGCGCCCGGATCTCGACCAAGTCTATCAGCACGCGCTGGCCTTGATGGGCGAGCAGGGCGGCTGGCCGTTGACGATGTTTCTGACCCCCGATGGCGAGCCGTTCTGGGGCGGTACCTATTTTCCGCCGGAGCAGCGCTGGGGCCGGCCCGGGTTTGCGCAGGTGCTGGAGGCGCTGAGCGAGGCCTACCGCGCCAAGCGCGACGACGTCGCCAAGAATGTCACGATGTTGCGCGACGCGTTGCAGCGGCTTGGCCGTCCGCAACCGGGCGACGGCGTTTCCCGCCAGCAGCTCGACCCGATCGCCGAGCGGTTGCTGCGCGAGACCGACCAGATCAACGGCGGCATCGGCACCGCGCCAAAATTTCCGCAATGTGGCGTCTTCGAGCTGCTGTGGCGGGCCTGGAAGCGGACCCGCCAGCCGGCCTATCGCGATGCCGTGGTCAAGGCGCTCGACGCGATGTGCCAGGGCGGCATCTACGATCATCTCGGCGGCGGCTTTGCGCGATATTCGACCGATGCGCGCTGGCTCGCGCCGCATTTCGAGAAGATGCTCTACGACAATGCCGAGCTGGTCGACCTGTTGACCCTGATATGGCAGGACACCAAGAACCCGCTTTATCATCAGCGGATCGAGGAGACGATCGGCTGGGTCGAACGCGAGATGCTGACGCCAGGCGGCGGTTTTGCCAGCAGCCTCGATGCCGACAGTGAGCACGAGGAAGGCAAGTTCTATGTCTGGTCCGAGGCCGAAATCGACGCGGTACTGGGCGACCGCGCGCCGCCTATTCAAGCGTTTTTACGACGTGACCCCCGAGGGTAATTGGGAAGAACACACGATCCTCAACCGGATCGCCACTCCGGGACTGGCAGACGATGCCACCGAAGCCGAGCTGGCGGAATCCCGCAAGATGCTGCTGCAGACCCGCGCATCGCGAGTGCGGCCAGGCTGGGACGACAAGGTGCTGGCCGATTGGAACGGGTTGATGATCGCCGCGATGGCTGAGCCCGGCATCGTTTTCGAACGTCCGGATTGGGTCGCGACCGCGCGCCGCGCCTTCGACTTCGTCCGACGCGAGATGACCACCGCGGATGGGCGGTTGCTGCATAGCTGGCGCGACGGTCGCGCGCGGCATCCCGCCAGCCTCGACGACTACGCCAATCTCTGCCGCGCCGCCCTCGCCCTTTACGAACCGACCGGCGAGGACGAGCTGATCGCTCAGGCACAGGAGTGGATCGCCATGCTCGACCGCCATTACGGCGATGCCTCAGGCGGCGGTTACTTCTTTTCGGCAGACGACACGCCGGCGCTGATTACGCGCGCCAAAACCGCCGGCGACGCGGCGACGCCGGCTGGCAACGGCACACTGGTCGGGGTCTTGACCCGCCTGGCAATTTTGACTGGCGACGACGCCTATCGCCGCCGCGCCGAAGCAATTGTCGAAGCCTTCTCCGGCGAATTGGCTCGCAATTTTTTCCCGCTGGCGACCCTGCTGAACAATGCCGAACTGTTAGCCGAACCAGTGCAAATCGTGCTTGTCGGTGAGCCGGAGAACCAAGCTTTCACCGCGCTGCGCCGTGCGGCCTACTCGGTTTCGCTGCCGAACCGGGTGGTGCTCGCGCTGCCGCCGGGAGCGTAACCTTCCAGCCGATCACCCTGCCTATGGCAAAGGCTTGGTTGAGGGCAGTCCTACCGCCTATGTCTGCGTCGGCCCGATCTGCTCGTTGCCGATAACCGAGCCGGAGAAACTCGTCGCGGATCTCGCCAAAATCCATTAATGTTCATCTTATGTTCCTAAAGGGAGATCCAGGTCATGCTCTGCTTCCATCGCGATCGACAGCCCGGTTGGGCGCCTCACCGTGACCGCCTGCGCGGACGCCATCGTCGGGGTTGCCTGGACGGACAGCGCTAACAGCGAGCGAACGCATCTGCTTGTCGATGCGCAACGTCAGCTCGAGGCCTATTTCGAGCAGCGGCTGACCGTCTTTCGATTTGCCGCTATTGGTGGAGGGATCGGAGTTTCGACAAACGTGTATGGGAGGCGATGCAGCAGATCCCGCATGGACAAACGCGCAGTTATGGCGAGCTGGCGATGGAGATCGGCTCGGCGCCGCGGGCGATCGGCGGCGCGTGCGGGCGCAATCCGATCCCGATCATCATCCCATGCCATCGCGTCTCGGCCCGCAACGGGCTCGGCGGCTTTAGCGGCGGCGCCGGGCTTCCGACGAAGCGCTGGCTTTTGGACCTAGAACGCGCGGTGCCGGGCGATTATCCTCGTTCTGCAAGGCCGGCCGGCGAAATCTTGCCGCTCCGGCGCTTCATCATCTGAAAGCATGGGAGGGAAAAGCCTATGGTTCACGCGATCCGTCTCGAGAAAGCCGGCGGCCCCGAGGTTTTGTCGTGGCAGGAAGTCCCGGTCGGCAAGCCGGGGCCGGGCGAGGTGCGGCTACGGCATACTGCCGTCGGGCTCAATTACGTCGACACCTATCAGCGCAGCGGCCTCTATTCGCTGCCGATGCCGAGCGGGCTCGGCTCGGAGGCAGCTGGATCGTCGAAGAGGTTGGACCGGGTGTCAGCGACCTGAAACCGGGCGACCGCGTCGCCTATGCCGGCGGCCCGATCGGAGCCTATACCGAAGCGCGGGTCATGCCGGCCGATCGGCTGGTGCCGTTCCCGGCCGGCATCACCGATCAGCAAGCAGCGGCGATGATGCTGAAGGGCATGACCGCCTGGTATCTGATCCGCCGCACCCATCAGGTCAAACCGGGCGAGACGATCCTGATCCATGCCGCGGCCGGCGGTGTCGGGCTGATCATGTGCCAATGGGCAAAGCATCTCGGCGCCACTGTCATCGGCACCGTGGGCGATGATGAAAAGGCAGCACTGGTCAAGCGAAACGGGTGCGATTACCCGATCGTTTATCGCCGCGAAGATTTTGTCGCCCGCGTCGTCGAGATCACCGCGGGCAAAAAGCTGCCGGTTGTCTACGATTTCAGTCGGCAAGGACACCTTCTACAAATCGCTCGACTGCTTGGCGCCACTTGGATTGATGGCGTCATTTGGCCAATCCTCGGGAGCAATCGGGCCAGTCGATATCGGCATTCTTGCAGCCAAAGGCTCGCTGTTTCTGACCCGGCCGACCTTGAATACCTATGTTGCCACGCGCGAAGCCCTGCTGACCGCGGCCCGCGAGCTATTCGATGTTGTCCAGAGCGGTGCCGTCAAAATCGCGGTCAACCAGACCTACCCTCTGCGCAACGCAGCACAGGCGCATCGCGACCTCGAAGGCCGTAAAACCACCGGGCAGACCGTGCTTACGGTATAGGCCCAATATAAGGGGCGGATCGTGATCCGCCCGATACTCTTTGGTCCTTAATCAACTCAGGTGTTCATCGCATCGAAGAATTCGGTATTGCTCTTCGATTCTTTGAGCTTGTTGATCAGGAATTCGAGCCCGTCGACCGTCCCCATTGGGGTCAACACGCGGCGCAACACCCACATCTTCGAGAGCACGCCGCGATCGACCAGCAGCTCTTCCTTACGGGTGCCGGATTTGGTGATGTCGATCGATGGGAAGGTACGCTTGTCGGCGACCTTGCGGTCGAGCACGATCTCGGAATTGCCAGTGCCCTTGAACTCTTCGAAGATCACCTCGTCCATGCGCGAGCCGGTATCGATCAGCGCCGTCGCGATAATCGTCAGCGACCCGCCTTCCTCGATGTTGCGTGCCGCCCCGAAAAATCGCTTTGGCCGCTGCAATGCATTGGCATCGACACCACCGGTCAACACCTTGCCTGAGGACGGCACGACCGTATTGTAAGCGCGCGCCAGGCGGGTGATCGAGTCGAGCAGGATCACGACATCGCGCTTGTGCTCGACCAGCCGTTTGGCCTTTTCGATGACCATCTCGGCAATCTGAACATGGCGTTGCGCCGGCTCGTCAAAGGTCGAACTGATGACCTCACCGCGGACCGAGCGGGCCATGTCTGTGACCTCCTCCGGCCGCTCATCGATCAGCAGTACAATCAGGTAAACTTCGGGATGATTGGCGGCAATCGCGTGCGCAATATTTTGCAGCATCACGGTTTTGCCGGTGCGTGGCGGTGACACGATCAGCGCCCGCTGGCCTTTTCCGAGCGGTGTAATCAGGTCGATGACGCGGGTCGTCAAATCGCGCCGGGACGGGTCCTCGAATTCCAGCCCCAATTTCTCCTCGGGATAGAGTGGGGTCAGATTATCGAAATTGATCCGCTGGCGCAGCCGATCCGGTTCGTCGAAATTGATGCCGCTGACCTTGAGCAAGGCGAAGTAGCGCTCACCATCGCGCGGTGAGCGGATCTCGCCCTCGACCGTATCGCCGGTGCGCAGACCAAACCGGCGCACCTGGCTCGGACTGACATAAATATCATCGGGGCCGGCGAGATAATTAGCTTCTGGCGAGCGTAAAAACCCGAAGCCATCCGGCAGGACTTCGAGAACGCCATCACCCGATATCGGCACGTCGTTCTCGGCCAGCTGCTTGAGGATTGCAAACAACATGTCCTGCTTGCGCAGCGAGGACGCGTTTTCGATTTCGAGCTCTTCGGCGAATGCCAACAGCTCGGCGGGAGTTTTGCGCTTGAGTTCCTGGAGGTTCATGGAGTGTCGCGAGGAGAGGGTGGGGCACAGCTCGCCCGTCCAGGCGGTTACCTGCGCGAACGTTTCGCAGGGCCAAAAGTTCAGGCGAGGATAGCAGGGAGTTTGGGGAAGCAGGCGGCTTTGATTGGCCGTTTCCCTTGATTTCCAAGATAGGAAAGTCAAATCCGATATCAAGCCCTTGAAAAATCGACAAATACCCGCAATTCAAATCAAAATGGCTTGACGACGACGAGCATGACGATCGTGATCAACATCATTGTGGGCAGTTCGTTAACGATCCGGAAAAAGCGCGACGAATGGCGATTGAGGTCGTCGGCAAACGCCCGCCGCCAAAGAGCCAGCGAGCCATGGTAGACGAGTAAGCCGAACAACAATCCGAGCTTCGCCCAGATCCAACCCTTATGCCAATCGACGACCCCCGGTATCCCGGCGAGCAACAACCAGAACAGCAAAGTCGCGATCATCGCCGGATTCATAATGCCGCGCAGCAGACGCCGCTCCATTACCTTGAAGGTCTCGGACAGCTGCGAGCCCAGCGGCGCCTGGCGCATGATAAACAAACAGCCGCGGCAGATACAGCAATCCCGCCATCCACGCGATGACCGCGAGAATATGGACCGACTTGATCCAGGGATACGCGTCGGCAATCCATGCGCTCACACAGCCGCCTGACAAACGTACAAGGCCCCCCTGTAAAAAGCGGGAATGTTTAGCCGACAATTCCGGAGACGTGACTAAGCTCGCCAGCCCCGCGATAAAAGCCGGCTAAACACCGACAGTCGGCACCCGGTCATATGCCGGTACCCCGCACTCAGAAGCGATTTCCTGATAGTCGAGATCGAGCTCGACCAGGGTTTCGGAGTGTTCGGAAACAAAAGAGATCGGCGCCACGACGAGCGGCACTCCTTCGCGCCGGCGCGGCGTATCTCGGCTTCGGTCGCCGGACCAATCCACTCGAGCGGCCCAACTCGGCTCTGATAACAGACCTGCCAATCGAGATTAGGGCGCGCAAGCGCCGGCAGACAATCGGCTCGAGCCGTCAACTCGACTTGGCGCGGATAAGGATCGCCAGCGCTCACGATCTTTTTGGGCAACCCATGTGCGGTCAACAACAACCGCGGCGGTTTCGAAAATTCGGATGCGCGCTCCAGCATTGGCCGGATAAGACCTGGCAATGGCTTCGATGAACCCCGTCTGATCCGGATAGCAGCAGATAATCCGAGTTGGCCGATCGAGACCTTCGCCGACGCGCGGCTCGGCGCCAGGCGGCAAGCGAGGAAGCCGTAGTCGTTGTTGATAATTGGGGGTAAAGCGGCAAGCAGACGATCGTCGTCGGGCCCCATGCCGCGACCGCGCGCGCCGCTTCGCTGCTGGTCGGATGCCAATACCGCATCGCGATAAACGAGCGGTAGTCGGGACCCAGAATCGCGTCCAGCGCTTGCGCCTGGGCCTCAGTGTTGGCGAGCAGCGGCGATGCCCCGCCGAGCTTGGCGTAAATCTCGCGGGCCGTGCGAGCGCGTCCGCGCGCGATCAGCCGCGCAAGCAGCATTCGCAGCAGCCAAGGCAGCCGATGATCGCCGGATCGCTAAACAGATTGAACAGAAATGGCTCACCGCATCAAGCGAGTCCGGCCCCCCCAGATTCATCAGTACGACTGCGGTTCGTGCCATCTCACCTAACGACCTAAGCGCTCAACAGCCCGGCGAGCCGCTCAACGTGTTCGGGCGGCGTTTCGGGGAGAACACCGTGGCCAAGATTGAAGACCCAGGGTACGCCCTCGAAGGAGTGCCGCAGTTCCCCGACTGCCTGCTTGAGTGCGCCGCCGCCGGCAAGCAACACCACCGGATCGAGATTGCCTTGCAACGATACATGCGGAGCGAGATTGGCGACAGCAAACCCCCGAGGCAGGCCGGTGTCGAGCCCGACGGCATCGACCCCGGTTTCGGTGGCATAGCGCTCGTACAAGACCCCAGCGCCGCGCGGGAAACCGATCACCGGACATTCGGGATGTTGCCGCTTCAAGGCCGCAACAATGCGTTTTGTCGGTTCGATGACCCAGCGGACAAATTCTGACTTCGGGGAGAACGCCAGCCCAACTGTCGAATAGCTGTACGACCTCCGCACCTGCTGCGACTTGCGCTGAGAGCAGTCGAGTCGGTCGTTACAGTCAGCAAATCGATCAATCTGCGAATCCTCAGCGGGTCACGATAAGCCCAACCCTTGACCTGTCGAAAATCACGGCTGCCCCCGCCCTCGACCATGTACGTAGCCACAGTCCATGGCGCGCCGGCAAAGCCGATCAGCGCTGTCGCTGCCCCAGCGCCGCGCGAACACGCCGCACTGTCTCGAAAACCGGCTCAAGGCGCGTAACCGCGTTGACGACCTCAAGCCGATCAATCCCAGCACTGTCCGTGATCGGATCCAGTACAGGACCCTCGCCTTCGCGATAGGCTAGTCCTTGCCCAAGCGCGTGGGGCAACATCAAAATATCGGAGAACAGGATCGCAGCGTCCATACCAAAGCGGCGCACCGGCTGCAACGTCAACTCAGTTGCCAATGCCGGCGTGAGACAAAGCTCGACAAAATTTGGCGCGCGGCTTCGAAGCTGACGATATTCGGGGAGATAGCGACCCGCTTGCCGCATCAGCCACCAAGGCGGTGATGACAACGCCTCTCCGGCGAGCACACGTAACAGGGGTTTGGTCGAGCTGCTCGCCATGATGATTATTCTCCCTCCACTCATATAGATTTTTCTTAGTTGTAGAAAATTGATGGGTACATGAAAAACGGGGATTAAGTGGTCTGCCGAGCGAGTCCCCAGCCCCAAGAGCCCCCAAGCTGTAACAGGTGCGCTTGTGCAAGAATTGGGGAGCTCACGTCGATAAACGAGTGAAATCGAGCGGGTGTATGAATCGGAATATGGGGATAACAAAAAGATTGTGGTCGATAATCCACAAATTCACCGAATAGGGCAGCAGCGGATGGACTCACTTCGAGAGATGTTGGTGAATATGGCAAATCAGGGATAAAAGCCGCAGGATGGAGCCCGCACGCCGCGAGCTGTGGATAACGGCGCAGCTGTCCACATGGCCTGGGACTGAGAATATGGGGGCAGCACGGCGGTGACCCGGTTTCACCTTCATCTTGTTTCCGACTCCACGGGTGAAACCGTACACTCGGTGGCGCGAGCCTGCCTCGTGCAATTCGATGAGGTGCACGCCGTCGAGCATGTGTGGAGCATGGTCCGCACCCGCAACCAGATCGAGCGAGTCGTGGCTGGCGTGGAAGCCAATCCCGGTGTCGTCCTGTTTACGTTGGTCAGCGAGCAGTTACGCCAATTGCTGCAGCAGGAGTGTCGCCGGGTGCAAGTCCCGGCCATTCCCATTCTCGATCCAGTGATTGCCGCACTTGGTTCCTACCTGCATCGCGAAAGCCGGGGCGTCCCCGGCAAACAGCATTTGCTCGACAACGAGTATTTCGCGCGTATCGATGCGATGACATTTGCCCTCACTCATGATGATGGACAGTCACCATGGGGACTCGACGAGGCGGACGTGCTCCTTGTCGGGGTCTCCCGAACCTCAAAGACACCAACCTGCCTTTATCTGGCGAACCGTGGGATCAAGGCAGCCAATGTGCCGTATGTTCCCGGCGTCCCGCTGCCGCCGGAACTCATTAGCGCAAAGCACCCACTGATCGTCGGACTGACGAATGATCCCGAGCGTCTGATACAAATCCGCCGGAACCGGCTCAGTATGCTGCATCATGACGAAAGCACCGACTATACCGATCTGGACGCGGTTCGAGCGGAGGTCCGCGATGCTCGCCGGGTTTTTGTCGAACATCATTGGCAGGTCATCGACGTCACCCGCCGGTCAATAGAGGAGACTGCGGCGGCGATTATGAAGTTGCTGGCTCGCCGTCATGGCATCGCCGAATGAGGCTCGAGGGTAGTGACGCCCAGCTGTTCGGGCGAATCGAGAACGACTCTTTCGCCATCCCAGGCTTGCCGATGATTCCTCTAATCGTGTTCTTGCCTATACAGGGCCAACTCGTCCGACAGCCAGCCGAGCGATGTCTTGTCGCCCGGTGCGGCTGGCATGCTAAATATGGGCGATGAAAATCACTGGCGCTGCACGCTTGGCGGGTATTATGGGTTGGCCGGTAGCGCACTCGCGCTCGCCGCTGCTGCATGGTTTCTGGCTCAAGCAGGGCGGGATCGACGGAGTCTATTTGCCTTTGCGGGTGCAGCCGGGCGATATCGAACAGGCGCTTCGGGCATTGCCGATCCTTGGATTTCGCGGGTGCAACCTGACCATTCCGCATAAGCAGACGGCCTTGGACGTGGTGGACCGCGTCGATCCGTTGGCGCGCCGCATCGGTGCGGTAAACACGATCGTCGTTGCCGAAGACGGCAGTCTCGGCGCCAGTAATACCGACATTTACGGCTTTCGCGAGAATTTGCGCGAGTGTGCGCCAGGTTGGAACCCGATGGCGGCAACAGCGGTGGTTCTCGGTGCCGGTGGTTCGTCACGCGCCGTCATTGCGGCGCTGGTCGACTCCGGAGTTGCCGAAATCCGGATTGTCAATCGCACGCTGAGCCGGGCCGAGTCTCTTGCCGCGGATCTCCAGACTGCCGCCACGCGAATCGCGGTCCACCCTTGGGACAGGATCAGTATGGTGTTGGAGGGGGCAGGGTTGCTGGTCAACACGACGAGTTTCGGAATGAGCGGCGAACCGCCACTGGATCTCGATCTGTCGCCATTGCCGTTATCGGCGCCGGTGGTGGATATTGTTTATGTCCCGCTCGAAACGAGGTTGCTGGCCTCAGCCCGTCGCCGCGGCCATCCTGTGGTCGATGGTCTCGGCATGTTGTTGCATCAGGGCCGCCCAGGGTTCGAGGCATGGTTCGGCGTCAAGGTTCAGGTCAGCCCCGAGTTACGGGCAATGATCGTCAACACGTTGACGCGCTGAGATGCTCGTCATCGGCTTGACCGGTTCGATCGGGATGGGAAAAAGTACTGCTGCTGCGATGCTGCGCCGTATGGGTGTGCCGCTGTTCGACGCTGATCGAGTGGTTCATCGCTTGCTGGGGCCGGGTGGAGCTGCCGTCGCCCGGGTCGAAGCGGCTTTCCCGGGAATGCGCGATGAGAATGGCAGGATTGACCGCAGGCGGCTCGGCGAGCGGGTATTCGGCGATCCTCAGGCATTGGCCCGGCTTGAGGGCATCCTGCACCCAATGGTCGCTGAGGCCGAAAAGCGGTTTTTGGGACAGGCCCGGGCACGGCGTGAGCCGATTGCTGTGCTCGATATCCCACTTTTGTACGAAAGTCGGGGTGCGGCTCGTTGCGACTATGTGATCGTTGTATCCGCCCCCGCGATGCTGCAACGCCAGCGCGTGCTGCGTCGGCCCGGAATGGCGGAGAGCCGGTTTGCCGCAATCCTGAAGCAACAGATGCCGGACGCCGAAAAGCGGCGGCAGGCGGATTTTGTCGTGCCGACCGGGCTCGACCGGGGCCTGAGCCTGCGGCGATTGCGGGGAATTGTCGCCGGTCTCCGCCAGCAGAACCGGCCCCCGCGGCATCGTGCCCGGACGACGATCTCCCGCCGCCCGCGAGGTGCATGATGCGCGAAATCGTGCTCGACACCGAGACCACCGGTCTTGATCCGACAGTCGGACATCGAATCATCGAAATCGCTTGTGTCGAGTTGGTGCACCACATTCCAACCGGCCGCGATTTTCATCGCTATGTAAACCCCGGCCGCGACATTCCGGACGATGCTCACGCGGTCCATGGGCTGACAGAGGAATTCCTCGCCGCTCATCCGCCGTTCGACGCGATCGTCGACGAGCTTTTGGCCTTTATCGGATCGGACCCATTGGTTATCCACAATGCCGAGTTCGATCTCGCGTTTTTGAATGCTGAGCTGGCGCGGATCGGCCGGGCGGTGTTGGTGCCGACGCATATCGATACGCTGATCATGGCGCGCCAGCGCTATCCCGGCGCCCCGGCCAGCCTCGATGCACTGTGCCGGCGCTTCGAAATCGACAATTCCGGCCGAGTAAGCCACGGCGCGCGGATCGATTGTGCTCTGCTCGCGGCGGTTTATCTCGAACTGATCGGTGGGCGGCAGCCCGGATTAGATTTTTCCGGGCCGGAAGCGGGCGTCGTTACGGCAATTAGGATCGCCCGCCCGCCGCGTCCGCATTCTGCCTCGGCTGAAGAACTCGCGGCCCACGATGCGATGCTGGCCCTGCTAACGTCACCCTTGTGGCGCGCAGAGGCCTAATGGTTCAGGCGACCGTGCTGCCCTCTGCTCCTGGCTGCTCTGGCTGCTGCTGGTGGCGCATCAGTTCGGCGAAGTCGATCGGGTTGATCAGCAAAGGGGGAAAGCCGCCGTCCCGCGTCGCATTAGCGATGACTGCCCGAGCAAACGGGAAAATGATTCTCGGTGTCTCCACAAGAATCAAATTCGCGAGCAGCGGCTCGGGTGCATTCCTGACGGTAACTACCGCGGCATAGACCAGCTCGACAAGAAACACCGGCTCGCCTTGGGCATTGGCGTTGACGTTTATGGTCAGAAGAACTTCGTACGCCTCAGCGTTGAGATTGCGTGCTTTGACGTCGACGTTTATCCCGACTTCGGGCTGAGCTGCCGGCTGGATCAGGCTCTGCGGCGCTCGAGGATTTTCAAACGAAAGATCTTTGACATATTGGATGTTAACAAACAGCTGCGGGCCGTCCGCCGGCGGCGGCAACGCGTCGGTTTCACCATTGCCCCTTGCCTCTCCCGGCATTTCCGTCTCCTCAACTGAAGTAATTGATCTGTGGCTAACACGGATCGCGAATTGGCATCAACTTGCTGGGACCCGATCACGACTGCGGTACCGCACGCCTTCCCGTAGCGTCAGCATCTGGCGTCCGGAAACGTCTTTGACCCGGCGACAATCGCGAGTCGCTCCCAACGCAAAATCACATTCCCGGGGATGCCGCCAGGGATCAGCGGAAGCAGCGACCGTCCGCCGCCGAGCGATGCGTCCACTTTGAGAGTCAACGCGAGTTCGAGGAGGAAGCAGGCCAGGATAACGAATCGTCAGATTGGCTCACCCGGCGAGCACCCGACATGCTTGCCGAGGCTTTACTGGCCCCCTATCTGACCAAGAGGGAATGCAAGGATCGGCGACCGCCTGTCGCTGAACGGTGGCGGGGCACACGCGAGATGGGTGATTTGCAATATTTTGACATCATCCTTTTCGCGATGATTGCCGCGTTTTTAGTTTTGCGGCTGCGCAGCGTGCTCGGAAAACGCACCGGGAATGAGCGCCGCCGCGACCTCTTTCCGCGCCGCCCGGCGCCGATTGCGGAAAAGCCCAGCGCCGACAAAGTGGCGATGCCCGAGGGCCCGGACAAGGTTGCTCCAATCGCGGCGATTTCCGCAAAACCATCCGAAAGTTTGGACGAGGGCCTCGCACGAATTCGTCGCGCCGACCCCGCCTTTGACCGGGCGCAATTTCTCGAAGGTGCCAAGCTCGCATTTGAGATGATTGTCACCGCGTTTGCCAAGGGCGATAAGACGGTGTTGCGGCCGCTCCTCAGCGATGAGGTTTACGGGCCGTTTGCGCAGACGATTGACGAGCGGGTTGCGGCAAAAGAAACCGTCGAGACCCACGGTTTGAAACTCGATGAAGGAGAAATCGTTGAGGCCGATATGGCCGGCCGAACGGCACAGGTGACGGTCAAGCTGGTCTCGCATCAGATAAGCGTTACGCGCGCGATGGACGGAAGCATCGTCGAGGGCGATCCGGATCACCCGGTCGAAAAGACCGATTATTGGACATTTGCTCGCGACACCCGATCCTCTGATCCCAATTGGTCGCTTGTCGCTACCAGCAGCGGTTGAACTGTGGTTCGAGTCTGATGTGGCCGTGAAAGCGCCATCGTCTCGCGGTCGCGACAAATGATCGGGATTGCCGCACCCGCTACCTAAATCTTGCCTTCACGGGTGCGATTCTGAATGCTGGGTACCGTCCCTGGCCTGCCCGGCGCACCAGTTCTTCTCTGGCAATGCTGTGCCGCGGTGGTGAGGTTGCTGACGGCTCATTTTGGGATTTTCGAGAATGATTGGAGAGCGGTCCGCACCGCAGCATTCGGCCGGGACGGAGAGGAATTAGCGGTGACCTCGCCTCGCCTGTACCTAACTGCTGTCGTCGTTGTGCTCGCCCTGTCAACGGGACTGCCGGTGCCGGCGGCCGAGATAGCGCCGCATCGTGCGCTCTACACCATGACCCTGGGATCGACTTTAGCCGATTTGGGTGTGGTCGGCGCGACCGGAGCAATGGATTACGAATGGGGCGAAACCTGCGACGGCTGGACAATCGAACAGCGCTATCGGCTTAAGATGCGCTATGCGGAGAGCCGGGATGTCGACGTCACATCGACATTTGTGACTTGGGAGTCGAAAGACGGGCTGCGCTATCGCTTTAATCAACGACAGACCCGTAACGGCGAAGTAGACCAGGAAATTCGAGGGGAAGCGAGGCTCGACGGACCTGGAAAGGGCGGTATCGCCGTATTTACAAAACCCCAGACGCAAAAACTGCAGTTGGCCCCGGGAGTTCTGTTCCCGAGCGCCCACACGATTTTATTAATCGACAAGGCCAAGGCGGGCGCGACTTTTGTAACTCGTCAAGTATTCGATGGCGCTACCGACGAAAATGCCGTTCAGGTCTCGGCCGTGATTGGGGACAAAGTCAGCACCGATCCGGTCTCGGCAAAGCTTGGGCCACTCGTCGATCGGCCGGGATGGCGAGTTCGGCTCGCTTTCTTTCCGGTCGATGCTAAGGCCGAGGAGCCGGATTACGAACTCGGCATGGACCTCCTCGACAACGGGGTTTCGCGGAACATGGTAATCGACTACGGCGACTATTCGATCCGGGCGAAGCTTGAAGACATCGAGTCGCTGGGCAAGCCCAATTGCTAAGGTCATTCAGCGTGTCGTGGCGACTACTCGCGGTTGCGCCGCTCGGCGCGTCAGATGCTGCCCGCGGGCGGTCTGACGACCACATCGAGCCCGCCCCCGGCGCAGCCCATCGGGCCCAAGCTTGTCCCTAATGTTGTCAATTGCGCGTTCGAGCCGGCGTCGCCTACCCAGTTCGCGCTCGAACAGGGTCGGAAGATCGGCTTCGCTCTCTTCCACGAGCATGTCGGCCCCGATGCCGATCAACCGAAACGGTCGGCAAGTTTCGGCCGGTCGGGCTTTTTGACGGTGGCGTAGAAGCCGTCGGCATAGCGTTGTCAGGGCAGAGCGTCCGGGGGCCATAGCCATGCCGCCCCGCGCACCCCGCTCGAAATCACCATAGGCCGGCGCGAGCAGTCGCGTGTCGACCCGGCCGGAAAAGACGTACCGGCCCCAGAGTCGCGGCACTTCGCGATAGAGCAAACCGATCTTCGACAGACCGCCACCAAGGACGATCGCATCCGGGTCAATCAGATTGATCACCATCGCGAGCCCGCGCGCCAACCGGTCGACATAACGCGCCACTGTCGCGCGGCACCGCTCGTCGCCGCGATCGGCGGCGCCAACAATCTCGGCGGGGTTCAAGCCCTCGCCGAAGTGGTGGCGATGGTCGGCTGCCATCGCCGGGCCCGACAAAAAAGTCTCGATACAGCCCGACCGGCCGCAATAACAATCGGGACCCGGCCGTTCATCTCCTGTCGGCCATGGCAGCGGGTTGTGGCCCCACTCGCCACCAATCGCATTTGCGCCCACAAGGATCTGACCATCAATCACGATCCCACCTCCCACCCCGGTCCCAAGAATGACGCCGAACACGGTACGACACTCCGCCGCGGCGCCATCGGTTGCCTCGGACAGCGCAAAGCAATTGGCGTCATTCGCCACGCGCACCGGCCGGGCCAGCGCCACCTCGAGATCGCGATGAAACGGGCGCCCATTGAGGCAGGTCGAATTTGCGTTCTTGACGAGACCTCTGGCAGGCGAGATGGCACCCGGCATGCCGACACCGACCGTGGCTGGTCCGCCGATCTCGCGTTCGATCGAACCAACGGTGCGAACTATTGCAGCGATCGTGCCGTGATAATCGCCTGCCGGGGTCGATACCCTGCGGCGAACACGGGGTTCGCCTTGAGTGTCGATCGCGGCCCCCTCGATTTTGCTGCCGCCCAAATCGATGCCGATACGAAAGCCTGTCATCGCTCTTCATTTAGACCACGGCGTTATGCTCGCCAAAGTACTCATCAAATTTTAAATCGCTACCACTAAGCCTGATCGCTGAGCAGTTATTGAGCGCAGGTTTCCGCTTGCCCTCGGCGCTCTGTGGGTCCGAGGTGTTAACCCAGGTTTTTACAGGTTCGAGGAGTATGACCGCCGAAACTCGCGATAGCGAACCGGGCCCGACACCGCGCCGGCAGAAGGTGTTGATCGTCGAAGACAACGAACTCAATATGAAGCTGTTTAATGACTTGTTGACGGCGCATGGCTACGACACGCTGCAAACCAGCGATGGTAACGAGGCATTAGCGCTGGCACGCCGCCACCACCCCGATTTGATTCTGATGGACATCCAGCTGCCGGAAATCTCCGGCCTCGAGGTCACCAGATTGTTAAAGGAGGATAAAGACCTGCAACTGATCCCCGTTATCGCGGTCACAGCTTTTGCGATGAAGGGGGACAGGGAGAGAATCCGCGGCGGCGGATGCGAGGACTACATCGCCAAGCCGATATCGATTGCCGGCTTTCTACAGACTGTCGAACGTTTCCTTTCGTGATTGAGCTCGTCATGGATAGCTCTGAACAAAAGGGCTCGTCATGACCGGACGAGTACTGGTCGTCGACGACCTGGACCTCAATGTCAAGCTACTCGAGGCAAAGCTTTCGTCGGAATATTTCGACGTGCTAACCGCGTCCAGCGGACCTTCTGCCTTGGATATCGCCGCAGCGGAAATGCCCGATGTCATCCTGCTCGACGTCATGATGCCGCGAATGGATGGGTTTGAGGTGTGCCGCCAGTTGAAGTCCAACCCGCGAACCGCTGATCTGCCGGTGGTCATGGTGACAGCGTTGTCGGACGCCGCGAACCGGGTGCGCGGTCTCGAAGCCGGCGCCGATGATTTCCTGACCAAACCAGTTTCAGACGTCGCTCTCTTTGCGCGCGTGCGCTCGCTGGTGCGACTGAGGCGCATGATGCATGAATGGCGCTTGCGCGACGAGATCTGCGGGCGATTGGGAGGGAGCGAGACACGGGCGGAATTGGATCGAGGGCCGGCACGAATCCTGATCATCGAAGAAGATTCACTCGCTGCTGCCAAGATGACGGAAGCCTTGGCGAGCGCCCATCATGTGACATGGGTCGTCAGCGGCACCGAGGCTCAGTCATGTCTCGATGGCGAGACCGACTTGATGATCGCCAGTCTGACCGCGCCTAACCTCGATACGCTGCGCTTTGTCTCGCAATGCCGGTCGAACGGGCTCTTGCGGCAACTTCCCATTCTGCTGGTTGCTGCGAGTCGCGACCTGCCGCGCCTCGCCAAAGGACTGGATCTCGGGGCCAATGATTACCTGGTGCGCCCGGTCGACCGCAACGAATTGCTGGCGCGCACCAACACCCAAATTCGCCGCCGGCGATTGCAGGACCAGCTGAACGAGAATTACCGTCGCAGCCTGTCGCTGGCGCTGACCGACGAGCTCACCGGCCTGCACAACCGCCGGTATTTGTTCGCTCATCTGGATGAGCTGATGGCCCGCGTGAATGATGACGGGATCGGCGCTGCTCTATTGATGTTCGACATTGACCACTTCAAGCGCGTCAACGATACCCATGGCCACGCCGCGGGCGATGAAGTCCTGCGGCAAATCGCCTGCCGGGCTCGCAGCAGCGTGCGCAGCGTCGACCTTGTCGCCCGCCTTGGCGGCGAGGAATTTGCCGTCGTGATGCCTGAGACAGGACTGGCGATTGCCGCCGCCGTGGCTGACCGGCTGCGGCTTGGAGTAGCAAGCGAGCCGTTCGTGCTGCCGGGCGTGGGCGAGCCGCTAGCGATAACGATCAGCATCGGCGTAACGACCGCGAATGGCGGATATGAAGATCGCGACCACTTCCTCAAACGCGCCGACGAAGCCCTTTATGAAGCGAAATCGACTGGCCGGAACCGAGTTGTCGCCCGCGCCGAACAGCCGGCGCCGCATCTGCGCGGCCCGGCATTACCCCCTGCCGAACGGATACCGTTGTAATCAGCAGCTAGGCGCCGCGGTTATTCGCCAAATATCGACCAGGAATTTGCCGCCGGGTTTGTTCCTTCTCCCCGCTTGCGGGAAGAAGGAAACGGAAGCCGGGCTAGTTGATCAGCCCGTAGAATTTGCCGGCATTCTCACAGGTGATATTGTGCACCATTTCGGCGGGCAAACCGGCGAACTGCTCGTCGATGTATTTCGACGATTCCGGCCAAACGCCGTCGGGATGCGGGTAGTCCGAGCCCCACATCAGTGTCTCAACCCCAATATCGTCGACGAGCTTGGCGCCGATCCGGTCGTATTGAAACGTCGCGCGGCACTGACGGCGCCAGTATTCGCTGGGTTTCAGCTTCATCAAGTCGCGAAACCGGTCCTCAAACTCGAAATCCATGCGATCGAGCGCATAGGGCAGCCAGCCTATCCCGCTCTCGCCAAACCCAAGCCGCAAATTCGGGTAACGTTCCAAAACACCAGCCCCGATAACAGCAGCGATGATGTTGATCAGGTTCATCTGGAACCCGGCGACGCTAGTGAACTGCGCCTTGCGCCGCAAGTCGCCGGTCAGGCTCTGACGCACGCTTGCCGGCATCGCCGGAAAGGTGTGGAAGTGCAACGGCAGTTGGACGTCGCTGACCGCCTTCCACAACGGCTCCCAGATAGGGTGCCACATCGGCTCCATATCCCACGAACACGACAGTTCCAGCCCTTTGAGCCCGAGCTTGGCGACGCGGTAGACCTCTTTCGCCGCAGCTTCGACATCGCCATAGGGGAGGCATGCGAGGCCGATTTGCCGGTCGGGGTGGTGGCGGCAGAAATCCTTGAGCCAATCGTTATAGATCCGCAGCATTTCGTTCGCGGCTTCGGCATCGCGCACGCGCGAAGCAACGCCGAGAATGCCAAAGATGATTTCGGCGTCGACGCCGTCGCGATCCATGTCCTTGATGCGCTCGTCAGGATCGCCCGGGCGCCGGATGCCCTTCCGCCCGTCATCGTACAGACCGGTCTCGGCCATCTTGTCGACCCGGTAGTTCTGGCCCGGCACGAACTTGCCCCCAACCGACCCGACACCCCCGCACAGACCCATATTAACCCCGGCCTTGGTCGTCCAATGGGGGCCGTCCGGACCGACCACGACGTAGGGCATGCGTTCTTTGAGCTCCCGCTTGGCTTCAGAGACGAACAACTCGGCCGGCAGCCAAGGCATGTCGAGGTGGCAGTCCGCCGAAATTCTTTTGTATTGCATCGTAATTTTCTCCGGTGCGAAGGGGAGGCAGGGGGGTCGCGCGATGATTGTAACGATCGCCGACGTGGAACGCCATTGGCCCCAGTCGGATCACTGAACCGGCTTGACGCTGTCCGACGCCGTTGCGCCCCCCCTTTTGCTGGCGTAACTCTCGGTTGACATTAGCCAACGAGGATCATTCTCGCGGCGAGGCTTGCGACACGCAAATTTGACAAGTCAGAGTTCTCATATGACATCGAGCAGAAGCGAACAGGAGATGCACGAAAACGGGCTATTGCCAGCTATCCCCGACATGCCGGCGCGAGAGGAAGATGTCCGCGAATTCTCTTCGACGGTGCTGGCAAAGCTGACCTTGGCGGTCGGCAAGCATGCGCCCACCGCGACCGAGCGCGACTGGTTTGTCGCCACTGCTCTCGCGCTGCGCGACCGCGTCATTCACCGCTGGCTTGCGGCCGAGCGAGCGAGCCATGCGAAAGGGCGCAAGCGCGTTTATTATTTGTCGCTGGAATTTCTGATCGGCCGGCTCTTCAGCGACGTCGTCGAGAATTTGCGGCTGACCGAAACGGTGCGCGTGGCGCTCGGTGATCTCGGAGTCGACCTCGATCGCATGCGCTTGGCCGAGCCCGATGCGGCCTTGGGCAATGGCGGTCTAGGGCGGCTTGCGGCCTGTTTTATGGACAGCATGTCGGCGCTCGGGATTCCGGCGTGCGGTTACGGGATCCGCTATGACCACGGACTGTTCCGCCAGGTCATCAAGGATGGCTGGCAACAGGAATTCCCGGAGCACTGGCTGTCTTTTGGCAACCCGTGGGAGTTCGAGCGGCCTGAGATCCTCTACGACATTCAATATGGCGGACGCGTAGACTATGCGGATGTCAATGGCCGCACTCGCGTGGTTTGGCTACCCGATGAAACGATCCAAGCCGTGGCCTACGACACCCCGATCGTCGGCTGGCGCGGGCGGCACGTCAACCTGCTGCGGTTGTGGTCGGCGCGAGCAATTGATCCGCTGCGGCTCGATGTCTTCAATGATGGCGATCATGTCGCCGCACTGGAGCAGCAGGCGCGCGCCGAAGCCATCTCCAAGATCTTGTATCCGAGCGACGACACGCCAGCCGGGCAGGAACTCCGGCTGCGGCAAGAGTATTTCTTTGTCGCGGCGTCGATCCAGGACCTCGTGCACGGACACGTCCGATCGTTTGGCAACATCGCCAGTTTGCCGCAACAGGCGGCGATCCAGCTGAACGACACTCATCCAGCGATCGCGATTGCTGAGATGATGCGTGTGCTCGTGGACCTCTACAACGTTTCATGGAACGCGGCTTGGCACATCACCCAGGCCTGTTGCTCCTATACCAACCATTCGTTGCTACCTGAGGCATTGGAGAGCTGGCCGGTGGCGTTATTCGAGCGCCTGCTGCCGCGACACCTCGACATCATCGATGCTCTTAACCGCGAACATTTAACCGAAATTCGGCGACGGGACTGCACCGGACCAGAGGATCTCGCCACGATATCCCTGATTGATCCGAATCATGGCGGCCGGGTACGCATGGGCCATCTGGCCTTCTTGGGCTCGCATCGGGTCAACGGGGTGTCCGTGCTCCATACTGAGTTGATGCGCAGCAGCGTGTTCCGCGAATTTCACCAGTTCTATCCCGACCGCATCATCGACAAGACCAACGGCATTACCTTCAGGCGCTGGCTGCATCAGGCGAACCCGGCCCTGATCGCCTTGCTGGCGGAGGCCTGCGGCCCGGAAATCGTCGACGATCCAATGGCTTTGCGCCGCCTCACCGAGCACGCCGAGGACTCCGAGTTGCGCCGGCGGCTCGCTGCGGTCAAGCACGCGAACAAGCGAGCCCTGGTCCGGCTGATCCGCGACCGGCTCGGGCTCCGGCTCGACCCCGCGGCATTATTCGACGTACAAATCAAACGTATCCACGAATACAAGCGGCAACTGCTCAATCTACTGGAAACGATTGCCCGTTATTATGCTATCCTGGCGGAGCCAAGCCGTGATTGGGTGCCGCGCGTCAAGATTTTTGCCGGTAAGGCGGCCCCGAGCTATGTCCAGGCCAAGCTGATCATCAAGCTTGCCAACGATGCAGCACAGATCATCAATAACGACCCGGTGGTCGAAGACCGGCTGAAGCTGGTTTTTATTCCGAACTACAATGTGAGCCTCGCCGAACGCATCATTCCGGCGGCCGACCTGTCAGAGCAGATCTCGACCGCGGGGATGGAGGCTTCCGGCACCGGCAACATGAAATTAGCGCTGAACGGAGCCCTGACGATCGGCACACTCGATGGCGCCAATGTCGAAATCCGCGACCGGGTCGGCGCCGAGAACATTGTCATTTTTGGCTTACGCGCCGAAGAAGTTGCTGAACGCAGCCGCAACGGGCTCGATGCCACCGCCGCAATCACCGCCTCCCCCGAACTTGCCGCGGTCATTCAAGCGTTGGACGCCGGGGCGTTGTCGCCCGACGATCAGTATCGCTTTAGCGGGCTCGCAAACCGGATCAGATATGGCGACCGTTTTATGGTGGCCGAGGATTTTGCCGCGTACCGCGCCGCTCAGCTTGAAATAGACGATTTGTGGCGCGAGCGCGACCGCTGGGGCCGCATGGCGATCATGAACATCGCGGGCATGGGTTGGTTCTCCTCCGACCGCACGATCGCCGGCTACGCCCGCGACATCTGGAACGTCCCGGTGTGATCCGACGCTGAGCAACCCTTCCCGCTCTGCGCTTAGTGCGGGTCGGTCCTGAGCCATCCGAGGGTCGTCGCGCAGCCAAGTTGTCGATCAGAGTTTTCAAGGAAAAATTGAGATAGCCCGCGGTGGCGCCGTCCGGCATCAGCCCGCAGCGCTGCCCGGTCGGTTCTTATGGATGATCGCGACAATTATCAGGCCGAACATAAACAACCGCGGGACGAAGAAGTAGGGCTCTGTCTCTGCCGACCCCGGACGCAGCCCCAGCGCGAACCGCGAGCCGGCATCAATGGCAAAGGCGATTGCGAAGGATCGGAAAAGGCTGTCGCCCGTCTGGCGCCAGAAGCGCAGAAAGAATCCCGCCGCAACCAGCGAGGCCATCGCCACTGCGCCTGTCAGAACCGCATTCAAAGAAGTCATTATTCCGTTCCCCAAATTAGCCCGTACAGCAGCACCAGCATTGCGGCTAGCGCAACCGAGGTACGCAGCAGCGAAAGGTCGCTTTGTAGGAACACGAGTTTATCGAGCACCAGCAGCACATTGTTGAGGGTCAGGCCGGCGAAGGCAAGGCCGCTCCATAACAGCAGCCGCGAGCGCCGCCGACGATGGGCCTTGAGCAACAACCAAGTACAGCAAAGCGCGGTCAGCGCGCAAAGGCTGTAGACGATTGCTGCGGCCATGCTAGCGATCTCTCCTGAATTTGAAAGCATCGGCGAACTCTCGAATCCGCCGCTCTTTTGCATGGATCAAGTTGGTCACTGGAATAAGATGCCTGGCATAGATTTGCGCGAGCTGGTCAATTAATGCCCGCGTCTCCAGCGAGGAGGGATCGTAGCGGTAAATACCCGCCTCGTTGCGCAGCAAACCATCAGTCGTCAGGCGTGATAGCACGAACTCGACATCGCGCTCGCTCGCGTAAAGCCGTTTTGTCGTGCTGGCGAGAGTCCAGCGCTCATCTGGGTTGGCGCGCAGGAGCAGCAGCGCCTCCAATTGCGTAATCGAATCGATATATTGGAGGATGAAGTCCCGAACTCCTTCGGGAATGATCTCCTCCGCCATGCCTCCTCCGGACCGATCGCGTTAAAGTCGGCCCCGATCCTGATTAGTGGTCACGCCGCCCTCGCGTCTTCTAGAACCATGGCGGCGCATTTTTCGCCGATCATGATCGACGGGGCATTAGTGTTGCCGCCCGGCACTTGCGGCATGATCGAGGCGTCGGCAACCCGTAGCCCTTGGACGCCGTAAACCCGCAGCCGCGGATCGACCACTGCGTCAACCTCGCGGCCCATGCGGCAGGTGCCGACCGGATGCAGGTTGGAGACACCGCGGACGCGGATCTCCTCGATCATGTCGGCCTCGCTTTCGCATTGTGGGCCGGGCAGAACTTCTTCGACGACGAACGGTTTCAGCGCCGGCTGCGCGGCGATCTTGCGGCTGAGCCGCATACCGTAGATCAGCGCCTGGAAGTCGGCGTCGCTCGCCAGAAAATTGAACTGGATCGCGGGTGGCGCCAACGGATCAGGGCTCTTGATCCGTACTGTGCCGCGGCCGTCTGGGCGCAGATGCACCGGACTGAAGGTGAAGGCTGAGAACGGGTGAGGTTTGATCCCGGTGCGCAGCCGCTCGATCGCGCTCCAGCCGGACATGTTGATCTGCAGATCGGGCTGCTCGAGGCGCGGGTCGGTCCGGACCAGAGCGCCGGCGTAAATTCCGGCATTCGAAAGATGGCCGGAGCGGCTCATCGCGTACTGTGCAGCGGCCTTGACCTTAAGCAGCGGGCTGCGCGCCATGTCGTTGACGGTAACCTTCTGCGGGCAGCGGAACACCAGGTAAGTGTTAAAATGATCGTGCAGGTGTCCGCCAACTCCCGGCATGTCGCGCACGACCGGAATGCCAAACTCAGTCGACAGGTCGGCCGGGCCTAGCCCCGAAAGCTGCAGCAATTGCGGTGAGCCGTAGACACCGCCTGAGACGACGATCTCACCGCGCGCCCGCGCAGTTTTGCGCCCGTCCGGCGTCTGATACTCGACGCCCACGGCACGGCCGTTCTCGAACAAGATGCGGGTCGCGTGCGCGTTGGTCGCCACCGTCAAATTTTGTCGGCCGCGGGCCGCGCCGAGATAAGCCCGGGCCGAACTCCATCGCCGCCGGTTGCTGGTCGTCGTCTGATAATAGCCGACACCTTCCTGGCGGGCGCCGTTGAAATCGTCGTTGGCCGGGATGCCGGCCTCGATCGCGGCTTGGACCATTGCGTCGGCGAGCGGCGAGCGCACCGGGTTTGACACATGCAAGGGCCCCCCGGTGCCGTGGAACTCGTCGGGGCCGCGTTCCTGGTCTTCAGCCTTTTTGAAAAACGGCAAGACCGAATCCCAATCCCAGCCTTCGCAGCCGCGCTGCCGCCAGCCGTCGTAATCTGTCGAGGTGCCGCGCATATAAACCATGCCGTTGATCGAGCTGGTGCCGCCTAACACCTTGCCACGCGGCTGATAGAGTGTCCGGTTGTTGAGCCCCTTTTCCGGCTCGCTCTCGAACATCCAATTCACTTGCGGGTTGGTAAACGTTTTGGTGTAGCCGAGCGGGATGTGGATCCAGGGGTTGCTGTCGCGGCCGCCTGCCTCGAGTAGCAGCACGCGATATTTTCCGGATTCGCTAAGCCGGCCTGCCACCGCGCAGCCCGCCGAACCGGCCCCGGTCACAATGAAGTCGTAAGTCTCTTCCGCCGTTGTCATCACGCTTCCCCGACAGTGTCAAGACAACGATAGCGGACCCGGTACAGCGGGTGAAGCCTAAGGCTTGCGCGAAAAGCCGATACCGACTGGGCGCCGACGCAGCCGGCTATCAGCCAGAAAGGGCCAAGTCTCCTTGGCTCGCGTACGTCGTCACGGCTGAGGCTCGTTCATCGCGGGCCGTAATATGGGCCGTAATTTCCCGGCGGGTAATATCCGGGCGGGGGTGGATAAGGCGGTGGTCCGTAATAACCATAGGGGTACGGCGGCCCGACAATCGCTCGGATCGGGGCTGTGACGATCGTCGCCGCGACGCCGACGACAGCACCCACCACGCAGAATGGCCAGAACAATGGAAACGGTGAGCACGGAGGCGGATAGTATTGCGCCGCGGCGGGCGAGAGTGGTAATGCGGCAAGCCCGGCGGCGAGTGCTACCGAACCCATCACTCGACTAAAACGCATCGTAATCCTCCCGGCCAAACGCCACGACCCAATGTTGGCGGGTTTGCCGGCGCACGTCCCCGAACCTACTTGGTCTCACGGTCGCGGACCAGCGCCGAAGCGGGGCCCCCTACATCGCGTTGGCTCGGGAAGTGGACATCGGCCCCCGGCCGGCAGACCCACCGCAGAGAGGCGGTCTTGCGGCATTTGGCGCTGCGTTGCAGATTGCGAGCTATGTGCGGGCGAGCGCGCCTTTCTTCCGATGTCAGCGAGATCAAACTCGTGTTTTCGATCCCGCCAGAGCGACCGACACCCAATTTCCCGCCGACTTGGAACCTGGCACCGACTGACCCGCTGCCGGTTATCCGCTATGATCCGCGAGCCGGAGAGCGCAGCCTCGATGTGCTGCGCTGGGGTCTCGTGCCGTATTGGGCAAAGGACATCAAGATCGGCTATTCGACCTTTAACGCGAAAGCCGAGGGCATCGACACCCGGCCTGCCTTCCGCGAGCCGTTTCAGCGGCGGCGGTGTCTCGTGCCGCTCGACAGCTTTTACGAATGGAAAAAGCTTGGCAAAGAGCGGCAGCCTTATGCGGTGGCGCTCTCCGACGGCCGGCTGATGGCGATGGCGGGGTTGTGGGATAGCTGGCGATCGCCCGACGGCGAACGCGTGCGCAGCTTCACGATCATCACAACCGAACCGAACGAACTCTTGGCGCCGTTACATGACCGCATGCCGGTCATTCTCGCTCCGGAACACTGGCCGTTATGGCTCGGCGAGACACCCGCTGATCCCGGACGGCTGAAGGCATTGCTCGTTCCCTATCCGGCGAACGATTTGGTGATGTGGCCGGTCAGCCGGCGCGTCGGCAATGTCAAGAACAACAACCCGTCGTTGATCGAACCGGTCGCCGAGACGCTAAGCCCGCTCGAAGCGGCTCATTCGGGCTGCAGCTAAAAACCGCAAAATTTTGGGAGGCTTACGCGATGACATCGGAAGCAGAAACAGCGAGGTTTGTGGTTACCGATGCCCCCGATCCTGAGGACGAGGCGGTGATCCGCGACGGGCTCAGCGCCTACAATCTGGAGAAGGCGGGGTATCGCGATCAACGGCCGCTGGCGATCCTGGTCTCCGATCCTTCGACCGGCGAAGTCGTCGGCGGGCTGCTCGGCGGAACATCATTTGGGCTTCTTCGCATCGATCGCTTCTTCCTGCCCGAAAGCCTGCGCAAGCAGGGGCTCGGCAGCAGGATCATCAAGGCGGCCGAGGAGGAGGGAAGAAGGCGCGGCTGCAGCCGGGCATTGCTGACGACTCTCTCGTTCCAAGCCCCGGGTTTTTACAAGCGTCAAGGGTGGGAGGTGCTCGCCCAACTCGATGCTGATCCGCCAGCCCCGACTTGGTTTCTGATGACCAAGACTTTAACGGGCCCGTCAGAGGGTTAGAGGCGAATCTTGCTATCTGCCGACCGCCTGCGTCGCCAGTTTCATAAACCCGTCCATGGCGGCGGGATCGGTCCAGCGCAGGACGGCGACCAAATCGTTTCCCGGATCGATCCAGGTCAGGTTGCCGCCGGCGCCGCGCGCGAAATAGCTATTCGCGGAGGCGCTCGGAAACAGTCCGCGGTCGGTGTTGAGCCACCACAGATAGCCGTATTGAGCGAACAGCGGACAGGGTTCGAGCATGCGGTCGATCCATGCCTCGGACAGGATGCGCCGACCGCCCCATAAGCCCCGGCCCAACAACATCAAGCCGATCCGCGCCTGATCGCGCGCGTGGATAAAGACGCCGCCACCCCAATGTCCGCCGCCCGAGACGGATTGCACGGGGCTGCCATCGATCTTGATCCAGGAATTGCGGTAGCCGTGCCATTCCCAATCGGCTGAGGCGCCGATCGGCTCCATGACCAGTTCGCGAAACACCTCGGGCAGCGGGCGGCGCCATACCCGCAGCAAAGCGAGGGCGAGCCGGTTGACGCGCACGTCATTGTATTCCCAGAACCCGCCAGGGGCCTGCAAATCGCGGTGGGTGCCCTTTGGGGCAAGGCTCGGGCGGCCGCCGGACGTGCGGTTGCGGTCGATCAGTTCGGGCTTGTCCCACAGCATCCCCTCCCATTCGGAGGTTTGCTGCAGCAGATGATGCCAAGTGATCGCATCGTTGTGCGGTGGGCCGAAACCACCGTCGTCGACCGTGCGACATACCGGCTCGTGCGGATCGGCGATCAGCCCGCGATCCCAGGCTAATCCGGCGAGGATCGACAAATAGCTCTTGGCGACGCTGAAGGTCATATCGACAAGGCTCGTATCACCCCACTCCGCCACGATCTCGCCGCCGCGCAGCAGGAGTCCGTTCGGCCCACCGCGCGGGCGCACCGGACCCAGTGTCTCGTTCCATGGCGGGCGCTCGCTAAAATCGGTCGCCACCATCTCGGCGAGATCGCGCTTCCACGGTGTTTCGTGCTCGGCGGCGTGTCGGGCGGCAGCGCCGATGGTGGCCGGATCGGCCCCGGCATCCGCGGGTGAACGCGTCGGCCACGCGGCCGGGTGTGATGGCGGGAAGGAAGTCATGATTAGGGCTCCACGACGAAATGGCTGGACTTGACTTTCGGGCGACCGCTACGACCTCGTGAAGAGAGGTACGGTCCGCGACGGGTGGGCCGGCTTGCAATATGGCGGACGCGCCTGCTAAGAACAGCGCCGTCCTCCTTTCGGGATCGTAGATATGGGTTCTTTCAGCCTGATGCACTGGATGGTGGTTCTGGCCATTATCCTGATCCTGTTCGGCGCCGGAAAGCTGCCCCGAGTGATGGGCGATTTTGCCAAGGGCATCAAGGCGTTCAAGGCGGGTATGCAGGACGAAGAGGCCGAAACTACCTCCGCCGCACCTGCCCAGGTCCCGCCCCCGGCAGCGACAACAGCGGCGGCCAGCACTGCCGCCGAGCGACCGCACGAACGCGTCTGACGAGCGCAAATCCTACGTCAGCGGCGGTGCCCGGCGAGGAGACTGCCGATGTTCCGGCTCTCCTTTCGCTCTTCCGCGAGCGTCGCGCGCGGATAGGTGTCATCGGCCTCGGCTATGTCGGGCTGCCGCTGTTATGCGCAGTGGCCGAGCGTGGCTTTCTCGCGCTCGGGTTTGATATCGATCAGACAAAGATCAAAACGCTGAATGCCGGGGGTTCATACATCAAGCACATCGAGGCGGAGAATATTGCCCGGCTCCGTGAAGAGAACCGGCTTGCCGCCACCAGCGACTTTACGCGGCTCGACGAGGTCGATGCGATCATTCTGTGCGTGCCGACGCCGCTGACGCGACAGCGCGAGCCCGATCTCACCTACATCCATCGCACGACCGAGGCCATCGCCACGCGATTGCGGCCGCGTCAGTTGGTTGTTCTCGAATTCGACGACGTACCCGGGGACGACGCGCGAGGTAATGCAGCCCATCCTGGAACGCACCGGCCTCGTCTCCGGCCGGGATTTCTTTCTAGCCTATTCTCCTGAGCGCGAGGATCCGGGCAACCAATCTTTTGCCACCAAAAACATTCCCAAAGTGGTTGGCGGCGATGGTCGCGATGCGCTGCGCCTCGCTTGCGCCCTCTACGACCAAGTTGTCGAGCGGACGATCCCAGTAAGCTCGCTCGAGACGGCTGAAGCAGTCAAGTTGACGGAGAATATCTTTCGCTCAGTCAATATAGCGCTCGTGAATGAACTAAAAATCGTTTACGAAGCGATGGGTATCGACATCTGGGAAGTTATTGAAGCTGCTAAGACAAAGCCATTCGGATACATGCCGTTTTATCCCGGTCCGGGATTAGGCGGACACTGTATTCCCATCGATCCGTTTTATCTGACGTGGAAAGCGCGTGAATACGATCGTCCAACCCGCTTTATCGAGCTAGCGGGCGAAATCAACACGGCCATGCCGAGGTGGGTCGTTGAAAAGGCGATCTCGTCACTGAGTGAGCGCCAGGGTCGGGCGTTGCGGGGCGCCAATATTTTAGTGATCGGGCTCGCCTATAAGAAGAATGTTCACGATTTGCGCGAGAGCCCGGCACTAAAGATCATGGAGCTTCTTGAAAAGGGCGGTGCGCTGGTCAGCTTTCATGATCCGTACTTTCCCGAAATCCCGCAGACTCGCGAGCATGCCGAGTTCACCGGCCGCCGGTCATTGCCGTTGACGCGAGGGACTTTGGCTGAAATCGACTTGGCGCTGATCTGCACCGATCACGACTCGATCGATTTCCGATTGTTGGTCGAGCGAGCGCCTCTGATCATCGATACGCGCAACGCTTGTGGCCAACGTGGCCTTCCGGGCGATCACATCATTAAAGCTTGAGCGCTGAGCAAGGCTCGGCGGCCCCGCGGTTGAAACGCTAGGGACTTTGTGAGGAGCACGGCGGCCGTCGCATAACGACTGCCGCACTCAACCGACGGGGCTAACTGCCCGGCTGACCCGCACCGAGAGCGTCGATTTCGGCGTCTTCGGGAAAACGCCCAAGCTGTTTTTTGGAAAAGGCGAGCTTGCCGTCGACGGTGATTTCAAACACACCGCTCACACCTTTTACGAGCTCGACTTCAGCGCCGTACTTCTCTTCAAGCCGTGCCCTCGCACGGAGGGCTCTGGGAAGGTAGTTTCAAGGAACGCAGTATTCGATCCTGACCTTCATCGTTGCAGCCTTTTGCCAAGAAACGACCGCTCCACCCTATCACAGTTGCGCAACCCCGGTCAGTGCCTCTATCGATCGCTTTCGCCATATATGACGGTGAGGCGATGAACCCGGGCAAAGCGAACATGATTCGAAGCCGACCGGCAATCGCCGCGTTTCTCTCGCGGTGATGCAAATCCTCGGATTGGGGCCGGAGGCGGCCGAAGCCATAAGGCTCAGTCTGCGTGTGGCGTTCTGGGCGATGCTGTGGAGCCTGCCGTTCGCGCTCGCGGCCGCAATCGCGCTCGCCCGTGGGCGCTTTTGGGGCAAGAGCCTGTTCGACGGCTTCGTCCATCTGCCGTTAGTTATGCCGCCGGTGGTCACCGGTTATCTGCTGCTGCTGTTGTTTGGCCACAACGGCCCGCTCGGGCAGTTTTTTGCTGCCTTTGGAGTAGTTTTCGCTTTTCGCTGGACCGGTGCCGCATTGGCCGCCGCCGTTACCGCGTTGCCGCTGATGGTGCGGGCGATGCGACTGTCGCTCGAAGCCGTCGACCGTCGGCTCGAAGAAGCTGCCGGTACGCTCGGCGCCAACCGAGCGCTTACCTTTTTGCTGGTAACCTTGCCCTTGATGATGCCGGGGATCATCGCCGGCATGGTGCTGTCCTTTGCCCGCAGTCTTGGTGAGTTCGGCGCGACGATAACCTTTGTCTCGAACATTCCGGGTGAGACGCGAACCATTCCGTTGGCGATCTACACCTTGACGCAGACCCCAGGTGGCGACCCGGCGGCATTGCGCCTGACTGCGGTGGCCGTGAGCCTTTCCTTGCTGGCGTTGATCGCTTCCGAGTTGTTGGCGCGGCAGGTCGGCCGACGCCTCGCCGGCGTGTGAGGGTTATGCTGGACGTCGCGATCGAACATCGCCTCGGCAGCTTCACGCTCGACATCCGGTTTACGAGCGGGAGCGGTCTGACGGCGTTATTTGGTCGCTCCGGCTCCGGCAAGACCTCGACCGTCAATGCGATAGCCGGGCTGATCCGGCCGCATCATGGGCATATCGTCGTCGATGGCATGGTGCTGCTCGACACTGCGCACGGCGTCTTCGTGCCGGTTCATCACCGCCGCCTTGGCTATGTCTTTCAGGAAGGCCGCTTGTTCCCGCATCTGACGGTGCGCCAGAACCTGCTGTTCGGAGCGTGGTTGGCGCCGCGCCGCGCCAGCGCAGGCCCGCCCCGGCTTGACGAGGTCGTCGAACTGCTCGGAATTGGGCCGCTGCTCGGACGCCGGCCGGGGAGGCTGTCGGGGGGCGAAAAACAACGCGTTGCGATCGGTCGCGCGCTGTTGGCGCAGCCGCGCCTGTTATTGATGGACGAGCCGCTGGCCTCGCTCGATGCGGAGCGAAAAGAGGAGATTCTGCCGTATCTCGAGCGGCTGCGCGACCACGGCAATGTTCCGATCGTCTATGTCAGCCATGCCGCAGCCGAGGTTGCCCGCCTCGCCACGACGATCGTGCTGGTGGCCGATGGCCGGGTGCAAGCTGTCGGGCCCGCGGCCGAGATCATGGGCCGGGCCGGGCAATATCCGCTCGCCGGCGGCTTTGAGGCGGGGGCGGTGCTGAGCGCGACGGTGGCGGCGCACGATGCGTGCTGGGACCTGACCGAACTTTCCGGCGGGTTTGGCAGGCTGGTCGTGGGCCGGCTCGATCTGCCCGTCGGCAGCCGATTGCGGGTGCGGATCCGCGCCCGCGACGTGATGCTGGCGACCATCAAGCCGAGCGGGATCAGCGCACTCAACGTGCTGCCCGCAACCATCGCGGCACTGGTTCCGACCGGGGAAGAAGCGGTCGAGGTACAGCTACGTCTCGGGCCGGAACGATTATTGGCGCGGATTACTCGGCGCTCTCAGCAGGCGCTCAATCTTGCGCCGGGATGCGCAATCTTCGCCGTGATCAAAGCGATCGCGATCGACCGCCGCAGCCTGGGCCGCGATGACGGCCCCGCAGAGCTTGCCCCAGACGTCGAGGTTTTCGAAGGCTGATCAGCTGGTACGCAGCGGGATTTCCTTGAGCCAGAACGAACCGATCGCGGTGACCGCCGAAATCGCGGTGGCATAAAGGAACACATCCGTAAAGGCGGCATGTAGGACGCGCTCCAATCCTTGCATCAGAGCGGGATTAGTCCCTTCCGACTGGTCGAGATGGAGCAAGGCTATACCGGGATGGGCGCCGAGCGTCGCGTGTCCGGGAACGCTTAATGCGCCGGTGTTGAGCTCACCGACCAGCAATGCCGTCAACAGCGCCACGCCAAAGGCGCCGCCAATCAGCCGAAAGAACATCAATACCGACAGCCCGATGCCGGTATCATCGAGTTCAAGTGCGTTCTGCACTGAAACCACGACCGGCGACAGCTGAAAGCCAAATGACAGCCCAAGGCCGCCGGTCAGTAAGGTGTCGGTCCACACGGACCGGCCGAGCCCATAAAAAGCGAGCGCCGCGCACAAGCCGGTCATCGCCACCGCTCCTGATATCGGGTAGATGCGATAGCGACCGGTCCGGGTCACCAATTGCCCGGCGATAAATGAGCCCAACACCGTGCCGCCGGTCATCGGGATCAACCGGATGCCGGCCTCGTTCGCTGCGAGCCCGGACACCAATTCGAAATCGAGTGGCACCAGAATGATCAGCGCGATCATCACCATGGCGTTGGTAAACGCGATCGTGCTCCCGACTGCGAAGATGCGGTTCAGGAAGAGCCGTAATGGGATCATGGGCGAGCGCGTTTCGCGCTCATGCACAATCAGCCAGCCGAGAAACACCAAGCCGATTGCGACCGGCGCCAGCACATCGAGCCGACCCAAGCCGCCGGCCGCTGCGACATCGCTGATTCCGAGCAGGATCGGTGTCGTCGAGGCAATGATCAAAGCCGCGCCGAGCCAGTCGATGACTGGTTTGCGCCGCGGTTTCGGCAGACGCCGAAGGTTGCGGTTGCACATAAACAACGCAAGCGCGCCAAATGGGATGTTGATCCAGAAAATCCAATGCCACGACAAGTAATCAGCAAAAAAACCCCCCAGAACCGGCCCCAGCAGGTTCGAGATCGCCATCACGCTCGAAAAATAGCCTTGGTACTTCCCTCGCTCACGCGGCGGGACGACATCGGCCACCGCGGCCTGCGACACCGAGCGCAGCCCGCCGCCGCCAATCCCCTGGAGGACGCGCGCGCCAATCAACTGCAGCATTGTCTGCGACAAAGCGCAAAACACTGAGGCAACGACGAACAGAGCGATCGACACCAGCAGGATCGGCCGCCGCCCGTAAAGGTCGCTGAGCCGGCCATAAATCGGCGTTGTCACGGTCGACGCGACGAGATACGCCGACACCACCCACGACATTAGCGACCAGCCGTTCAGATCTTGCGCCATCGTTGATAGCGAGGTCGCAACGATCGTCTGGTCGAGGCTCGCGAGGAACATCGCCAGCATCAGTCCCGATAGGACTGAAACGATCTCGCGTCGCGACAAATGCAAGGCGGCGGTTTGCGTTAGCTGGGTCATAGCTTTAGTTACGGCAACTAGCGCCGCACCAGCACTAAGCAAATTCGCGGTCGGAACGGACACGGCGTCATTTGGAGGTTGCGCTCACCTGATGTTGGCGGGAATTCTGGCGGCTAGGACCGGAGGTGTCGCGATGGATCGACCCGAATACGAAAAAGACTGGCACGACGCGCTCTACTCGTTGCTGCGCCGGCACAACGTCACCCAATTTGCCTATGTTCCCGATGCCGGTCATCAGGTGCTGATCGACCGTTCGCTCGCCGATCCGGAGGTTCATTCGGTGGCATTGACAACCGAGGAGGAGGGCGTGGCACTGCTTGCCGGGGCCGATCTCGGCGGCGCGCGCGGCGTCTTGCTGATGCAATCGAGCGGCACCGGCAATTGCATCAACATGCTGTCCTTGATCAAGGGCGGCCATTTCCCGTTTCTGGCGCTCGTCAGCATGCGCGGCGATTTTGGCGAGGGCAATCCGTGGCAGTTCCCAATGGGCCAAGCGGTCGAGCCGGTGCTCCACGCGATGGGCGTCATTTGCCTGCGGGTAGACCGGCCCGAGGAGGTTGTGCCGACCGTAGAGGCGGCCCTGAGCATGGTGTTTCAAGGCGGCAACGCGGTCGCGGTCCTGCTGACCCAAAAATTGCTCGGCGCCAAGCAATTCTGATCCGCCAGGAACGATATCTCCGTGCGACCGGCCCACTCCAACTCCTTGATAGGGTTATGCGATCCGTGGGTCAGCTCTGTACGTCTCTCGAGACAGCCGCTTCGCGACCTCCTCAGGATGAGAGAGCGGTCATCGGATGGAAGGACTGTCTCATTGCTGAGGAGCGCCCTTGGGCGCGTCGCGAAGCACACACAGCATCTCTGCACTAAATTCCTCGCGAGATTGCGCCAGATTACGTGACGGGTAAGCGGCTGAGCGAAGGCCAAACGAGGGAAAGGGCGATGGCGATCCCCAAAAATATCGACGAAATCGTTGCAGGCGCGGTCGCAGCGGGTTTCGTGCTCGACCGCTGCGAGGCGGTCCCGGCGATGATCGGTCGGCACCAGGATTTTTTGATCGTCAGTGGACTTGCCGGTACGGCCAAGGATGTGGCGGCGCTGACCAACGACGGCGCCCACGCCTATACAATGGCGGGAGCGATGGGCGGGGCGGCGATGATCGGCCTCGGTCTTGCCTTAGCCCGCCCCGAAAAGCGCGTGCTGGTTGTGACCGGCGATGGCGAGCTGCTGATGAATATCGGCGCGTTGTCGACGATCGCGGTCATGAACCCGCCCAATCTCGCTATCCTCATCGTCGACAACGGCCATTACGGCGAGACCGGCTACCAGAAAAGCCACACCAGCCTCGGCGTCGATCTCGAAAAGATCGCAATCGGCTCCGGCATCAAGGCGACCCGCACCGTCGCAGCTGAAACCGATATCGCCGACGGCGCTCGCCTCCTGCGCGAGGGAAACGGCACCGCCTTCGTCGTCTTGCGCGTCAAACCGACCGAGCCGCCCGCCTACAAGCGCAACATGGATCTGGCCTTCTGCCGCAACCGTTTCCGGACTGCCCTCCTCACCAGCTAGGGAAGATGACGCGTGGCATCGGCTTAGTTTCGGCCGAACTGCAAAGAAGAAGGGGTCAGATGGCTTTTCGGCGGCGCTCGGCATGTTCGTACAGCTCGCCGAGCTGATGCACGAGAAGCGCGATGAAGAGTAGGGTAGCGAGCCCGGAGCGCACGAGACCCGCGTCCCAGTGAGTGAGTTCGCTGGCCTCGCGAATATGTTGCGCAATCTCCAAAACAAGGCCAATCGCGAGCAAGGCATGGTAGGGACGGCCAAATTGCCGTCCAAGCCAGACGTCGAGACCAGAAGCTGCCTTCAGGATGGAGTTGATCATCGCGGCTCCTTCTGTGCTCTGCGCTGCGGGCGGGTGCTCCCGCGGCTGATTATCGTGCCGGGAAGGCTTAATCGGTGAGCGATCGGCTGCTCGGCGCGAAGGTGGGGCGGCGCTTTTCGAGGAAGGCGCGCACGCCTTCGACAAAATCGTCGCGCGCGGCGCACGCGGCAAAGTTTTCGGCTTCACGGCGCAATTGCGCGTCGAACCCGTCGCCGAGGCTGGCCTGGAGCAATGCCTTGGTGCGGGCGTAGGCTTCGGCCGGGCCGGCCGCCAGCCGGTCGGCCAGGGCCTCCGTCTCGGCGGTCAGCTGCTCGGGCGGCACGATGCGGTTGACAATGCCCAACGCGAGGGCGCGCGGCGCATCAAAACGGTCGCCGAGCAGCATCAGTTCGGCGGCGTGCTTGAGGCCGACGACCGCGGGCAATAGTGCGGTCATCGCACCATCGGGGCTGGTGCCGAGATGGACATAGCCGCAGGCAAAGACCGCATCTTCCGCGGCAATTGCCAGATCGGCGGCGAGGACAAAGCTCAAGCCCACTCCGGCGGCCCCGCCCTGGACCGCCACGACGACCGGTTTTGGCATATGGCGCAGCCGCACCAACAGCGGATGCAACGCGTCGACGGTCTCGAAAATCAGCTTGCGCCGCTCCTCGAGCGGAAGGCGGACCAGCTCGCCGAACATCGTGATGTCGCCACCGGCGCAGAAATGAGTGCCTTCGCCTGAGAACAGTACGACGCGGGCGGTGCGGTCCTCGGCGGCCTCCGCAGCAGCCGCGGCGAGTGCGACTATCGTCTCGCGGTCGACTGCGTTGAGCAATTCCGGCCGGTTGAGGCGGATCTCCACGACCGCGCCCCTGCGCTCCACGATCACTTTCGACATGGCTCGGCTCCCGGCACGCTTCGGCTTATCATAATCGGTAATCCGTTATGAGCTTTACAAACCGGAGGATAGCATGGCCTGGACGATCCTGCGCGGCGGCCGCGTGCTCGACATCGCTGCCGGAAGCGCCGATTTCGCAGACATCCTGATCGAGGGCGACACGATCCGCGAGATCGGCCAGCCCGGCCTGCCGGCGCCCGCCGATGCCGTCGAGATCTCCGTCGCCCGCCGGCTACTGCATCCCGGCCTGGTCAACGCTCACACCCACGGCCATGGCAATCTCGGCAAGGGCATGGGTGATCGCTGGACCTTGGAGTTGCTGCTGACCGCGGCACCGTGGATCACCGGCAACCGCACTCTCGAGGACCGCTATCTGTCCACGCAGCTAGGTGCGGTCGAGATGGTCATGAAGGGCTGCACCGCCTGCTACGACCTCTCGTTCGAATGGCCGTTGCCGACCACCGAGGGGCTGACCCTGGCGGCACAGGCTTATGCCGATATCGGCATGCGCGCCGTGGTGGCGCCGATGGTCGCCGACCGCAGCTTTTTCGAGGCGATCCCCGGATTGATGGAAGCCTTACCACCAGGATTGCAGGCGCGTACCGCCGAGTTGCGGCTGCCGCCCGGAGAGGCGACGATATCAGGCATGCGCGCAGCGCTGGCCGGCTGGTCATTTGACCGAGACCAAGTCCGGCCGGCGGTGGCGCCGACGATCCCGCATCATTGCTCCGACGATTTCATCCGCGGCTGCGCCGATCTCGCCCGTGAATTCGATGTCGCGCTGCACAGCCATGTCGCTGAGTCAAAGGTGCAGGCGGTGACCGGTATCCGCGTCTACGGCATGACCCAAACCGCCCATCTCGATGCGCTGGGCGTGCTCGGACCGCATTTTACGGTCGCGCACGGGGTTTGGCTCGACAATGACGACATGGCGCGGCTCGGCGATCACGGCGCCTCGGTCGCGCACAACCCGGGTAGCAACATGCGGCTCGGCGGCGGCATCGCCGATACCAGGGCGATGCTCGAGCGACGGGTCAATCTCGGCATCGGCACCGACGGCGCCAATTGCTCCGACAATCAAAACATGTATGAGGCGATGCGGCTGGCTTCTCTCGCCTCGAAAGTGCGCGGGCCCGAATGGCAACGCTGGCTGACAACGCGCGAGGTAGCGCTAGCGGCGACCGAGGGCGGTGCGCGCGCGCTCGGCTTCGAGGGCCGGATCGGGCGGCTGGCCCCCGGTTACAAGGCCGATATCGTTATGCTCGACCTCGACCATCCAAATTGGCTGCCACTGAACGACGCGGTCAACCAACTGGTCCACACCGAGGACGGCAGTGCGGTCGCGAGCGTGATGATCGGCGGCCGCATGATCGTCGACAACCGGCGGGTCGTTACCGTCGATCTGCCCCGCCTGGTTCAGCGGGTCGAAGCCGCGCGCGAGCGGCTCGCCGCCGCCAATACCGACAACCGCCGGCTCTACGAGGCGCTCGAGCCCATTGTCGGCAGCCACTGCCCGGGAATGGCCCGTCTGCCCTACCACATCCATCGCTATGCCGCACCGCTCGATTAGCGCAAAAGTAGGGAGCGGACAGCAGCGCTGTTTTGTCGATAGGCCTAAAACTACGCGCCGTTATCCTGTCGGCGACAAACAGCCGACCTCCGGAGCTACCCGGAGGTCATCAAATGGAGGGCGAAGAGTGCTGACGATCCTCGATACGAAAGCCGAGCTTGCCAAGCTGAAGATGTTGCGCGGACGCACGCCGGAGACCCCGGAAGCCGATCGCGAGGGTGCTTTTGCCCGGTTGGCGCCGTATCGCGACAGCGCCATCAACCTCGCCAAATTTTCCGGTGAGGGGCCTTGGGAGCGCCACGTCAATGGCGATGAGATTGTGCAGGTCGTTGACGGCGCCACGACCTTTCACATCATGTTCGACGACGGCCGGCAATCGTTTGAGCTGAAAGCCGGGATGGTGGTGATCGTTCCGCAAGGTAAATGGCACCGTTTCGAGGCGCCGAACGGGGTCAGCCTGATGACCACGACACCGCAGCCGACCCAGCACTTGACCTTCGCAATCGACGATCCGCGAACCCTGGACTAAGCGCGGCCAGAAATGAGGCGCCAGTCTAGCGTAGCGCTACGAGTGGTAAAGGCAGCCCTTACTCGCTGATCTTGTCCTTGGAAGAGGTGGCGTCGGTGAGATCGCCAGTGTCACCCGCTTGGTGTGGATTGCTGGAATCGGAGGACGGGTCGACGGCATCGGATACCGGATTGTTGGCCGGATCGGCGGCTTGCGCTCTGGCGAGGCGAGCGAGGCGCGCTTTCAACTGGGTCAGAGCATCTGCGCCGAGCGGCGCCGCCTCTTCGGGGCCAGGCGAGACCGCGCTCGGATCGGCTTTGCGCAACAATTCGAATAATAGCTTGGTCGCTGCCAAGTCCGAGCCCGCCGAGCGCTCGACCAATCCGCGGATCATCAACTCGCGTTTCGTGAGCCTGCGGTGCTTGCCATCGCTATCGCCGGCTGGCGCGTCGAGCGCACGCTGCAATATCTTGGCTAGGCTCTCCGAGCCTCGCGGCCGGCCACGGGGGTTGGCCCGATTGCCCTTTTTGAACTGAGTTGCAACCGGCGGTTTGCGATAGCCGATTTCGTAATTCTTGGGTTCGTCAGCCGGCAATCGCCCGCCCTACCGTTAATATGAAGCAAAATATCAAGGTGCGACAGTAGCTTAAATCACACGAATTGTCAATATCTCAACAATGGCATTGGATTGCAATCGGTCGAGACGGTCCGCACGGCTGTGACCGCGATCTCAGACCGGGCGGGTGCCTTTGAGCTGAGCGCGGTGCATCAGCCGGCGCGCTGATGGGTCAAAGGCATCACGGCGGTGCATCGCACAGCGATTGTCCCACCACACCAGATCGCCGACCTGCCAATCCTGGCGCCAGGTGAATTTGTCCTGAGTTCGTATGATCCCATAACAGATCGAGCAGCGCCTCGCTCTCCTCGACCGAAAGCCCCAGCACATACGCATTGATCCGCCGCCCAAGAAACAGAGCCTTGCGCCCGGTCTCGGGATGTGTGCGGACCAAGGGTTGGTGTGCGCCCGGCACTTTCGAAACGTCGTTGACGCTTTCGAAGCCTTTGTGCGCCTTGCCGCCGCTCGAATGGGTCGCGGCGTGGATCGCCCTCAGCTCGGCGATGCGCTCTTTGATGTCGTCCGGCAGGGCCTCGTAGGCCGAATACATATTCAGGAAGTAGGTCGAGCCGCCCGCGCTCGGCGGCGGCACTTCGAGCGACCGCAGCAGGCTCGCCGCCGGCGGCACTTCGACAAACGAGCTGTCCGTATGCCAGAACGCCTCGCCGTCGCCGAGGCCGCCAATCGCCTTGCCGTTCTCGACGATGTTGGAGATCACCGAGATCTCAGGCGGGACTTCCTGCCGCCGGCCATCGCTCTGGGTCTCGACGCCGTATTGTTTTTGAATGAGAGCCGCGGGATTGAATTCGAGCTCGCCGAACTGACGGGTAAACGCCATGTGCTGCGCGTCGGTCATCGGCTGGCTGCGAAAGCGCAGGACCAGATGTTCCAGCCATGCGGCGCGGATCGCATCCCGATCATCGGAGGAAAGCGGCTCGCGGATGTCGACGCCGCGGATATCGGCGCCGAGCCCGGCTTCGAACGGGACGACTTCAAAGCTCATCGATATTACTCCGCTGCCAGGGCTTGGACGCCGAAATCATTGATCGACACCCGCCAGTGGATACGGTCCTCCTCGGGCGGATAGTCACCCGCAGCCTTGTGATAGGAGCAGCGATTGTCCCAGATCACGATGTCGCCCTTACGCCAGACATGATGATATTCGGCGTCGGGCGCGATCATCCGCTGTTTCAGCTCGGCGATCAGGTCGTCACCCTCGCGCTCGTCGACGCCGATAAAGCCGCAGATCTTGCCGGGGTCGAAATACAATGATTTGCGGCCGGTTTCGGGATGAACGCGGACGATCGGGTGATAAACCGGGGTCCAGTCCTGGTCCTCGGGATTGAGCAATCGCGACTTGCCGCGCCGGCCGCCGTAAGAAAATGCGCCGATTACGCCATCGAGCCGGTCCCTTAGTCGTTGTGGCAATGCGTCGTAAGCGGCATAGCCGTTGGCGAATAACGTGTTGCCGCCGCGGCTCGGCACCGCCAGCGCGTAGAGCTGTGTTGCCTTGAACGGGGCCTGGTTGTAGGCGCCGTCGGTATGCCAGCCCTCGGCGCCGCGGCGATAAATCTCGTCCCGCAATTTGCCGTCGGCATCGAATTTGTTGACGCCGAGCATCGTGATCTCGGCATGTTCCGGATGACGCGTCGATTTCGACGGGTGCGGCACGACCGGCCCAAACCGGCGGCTGTAATTCACGAAATCGGGTATCGTCAGCTCCTGGTCGCGCACGCACAGCACGTTGTAGTCGAGCCAAGCCCGATAAATCGGCGCAAAGCCACGATCATCGAGCGTCTTGACGTCGACCCCGGTAACTTCGACGCCGATTTGCGGCCCCAATAGGCGAATTTCCATCGGTCATTCCTCCCGAACCCGGTGGCGCAAGCGTCGGCCCCGGCATTGCCGCATGTCAACCGAGAGAATGCGATGGTTGCCATGCGCCGGACCCGGTAATCTCGTGCCGGATTTGGGGAGGCGGATCATGAAATTGGTGATGTTCGAGACACCCGGGCAAAGCGAGCCAGCGCCGGGTTTGCTGACCGATCGCGGGGTCGTCGGTCTCGGCGGGGTGGTCGAGCGCGGCTACACCCCGCAATTGACGATGCAGAATTTGATCGATGGGTTCGACCGGCTGCGGCCAACGCTCGAAACGCTCGGCGCCGGAGGCGAAGCATTGCCGATTGATCGCGTGCGGCTGCGCCCGCCGCTGCCGCGGCCGGGCAAGATCCTGTGCTGCATTGCCAATTACTGGGAGCACGCGCAGCGCGAGCCACGGCCGCTCAATATGTTCTTGAAGAACCCGGAGGCGGTGGTCGGGCCTGGCGATACGATCCAATTGCCCGAGTTCACCGAGCCGTGGATCTTTATGCACGAGGCCGAACTGGCGCTGGTCATCAAAGGACCGGCGAAAAAGGTCGGCCAAGCGAACTGGCGCAGCGCGGTCTTCGGCTATACCGGTCTGATCGATGTCTCGGCGCGCGGCGAAGGCCGCCGTACCTGGAAAGCCGGCAGCTGGCTCGGCAAGTCGTTCGATACTTTCGCCCCGATCGGACCGTGCATCACCACCGCGGACGAGATCCCCGAGCCCAATGATGTGATCGTGCGTTTCTGGAACGACGGCCAGTTGCGCCACAATTACAACACCGACGATATGGAACACCGCGTACCCGAGCTAATCGAGTTCGCCTCGACGGTCATGACATTAAACACCGGCGACTTGATCGCTTGCGGCACCAATCACGAAGGGCTCGGCGCTTTGCAGGATGGCGAGACTGTCGAGATCGAGGTGCAACACGTCGGCCGCATGTCGCTGAAGGTGGTCGATCCGCTGAAGCGCCAATGGGAACGCGGCATCTATATGGGCGCCGACTCGACCAACCCTGAAGCCGTCAAACGCCACCGCCCGCAAAATGCGGGGTGAGTTTCCGTTCGTCAGCGCGCCATTACGGTTGACAGGCGCCGCCGCCGACCGTAAGCGAGAGATATTGGGGAGTAGCTTCCGCCGATAGTTTTGGCGGGGCCGTGTCAACAGGCTCGCGCCATGGCGCGTGGCACGGCCGGCAGAGGGGTTATGCCCTGCCTCGCGAGACCAGTACGCATCCGGGGCCGATCCGGCCGGCTCCGAGCCCGCGTACTGTTTTCGTCCGGCGCGGTCTCCCGATGAACCCACTCGCGATTATCGTCATCGCCTTCAGCATGTCGGCGGATGCGTTTGCCGCGGCGCTGGCGAAGGGCGCGGCGCTCGACCGCCCGCATTTTGGCGAAGCGCTGCGCTGCGGTTTCATTTTCGGGCTGGTCGAAGCGGTTACGCCGGTGATCGGCTGGACCCTGGGGATCGCGGTCGATGCCGGCGCGTATCTCACGGCCGATCGATGGATTGCGTTCGCCGTGCTGGCGGTGATCGGCATCAAAATGATCTATGACGGCTTGCACCGCGCCGCCGGTGAGGAAAAACCGAAACGGCACTCGACCCGCTTGTTGATCGCCACAGCGATCGGCACCAGCATCGATGCGCTCGCGATCGGGGTAAGCCTTGCGCTGCTCGGCATCGGCATCATCGCCACCGCCGCCGCGATCGAACTCGCGACGTTTGTGATGACGACGCTCGGGATCTTGTTGGGCAGGGCGCTCGGCGGGCGCTATGGCCGCCTCGCCGAGACCCTGGGCGGCGCCGGTCTGATCGCGGTCGGCGTTAAGATCCTATTCGGCTAAGGGCGCCGGGTCGTTCAGGCGTCGAAGCCGTACAACCGGGCGGCGTTGCCGCGGGTGATCTTAAACCGGTCTTCAGCGCTCGCATCCTTGAAGTCGCGCGCGACGACCTCCTGCGAATGCGGCCAGGACGAGGCTTGGTGCGGGTAATCCGACGACCACATCATCCGGTCGACGCCGATGAAGCCGCGATTGGCGACCCCGACAAAGTCGTCGATATAGGTGCACCACATCTGACGCTGAAAGTATTCGCTCGGCTTTAGCTTATTGGTAAAGCCGGATGCGATCCGCGAGCGCTCGAAGGTGCGGTCCATGCGTTGCAGGTAATAGGGAAGCCAGCCGCAATTGTTCTCGGCCGAGACGATCTGTAACTCGGGGAGCCGGTCAAGCACTCCCGAAAAAATCAGCACGCTGAAGGAACGCTCGACCTCGTGCGCCAGCACGGTCGCGCGCATATAGCGCTCGCCCCAATTATACTGACTTTCCATGCCCATGCCGGTGATTGCATGCAGGCTGACCGGCATGCGCAATTCCTGTGCCGCACCCCAGAACGGGTCGTATATGTCAGAGCTGTAGGGCCGGTCTTCGGGCGGGGAGCACCAGATCATTGCCCCTTTAAGCCCCATTTTGGCGCAGCGCTCGAGTTCGCGGGCACCGGCTTCCGGATCATACAGCGAAATCATCGCCAGTCCGGCCATGTGTTTGGCGTCGTAGCCGACGAATTCAGCAAGCCAATCATTGTAAACACGGAAACAGTCGGCTTGCAGACCCGCATCCTTCAGCCAGAAGATCCGGAAGCCGAGGGTCGTGTAGAGCACGTCGGCTTCGACCCCGTCGACGGCGTTGTCCTTTTTCCGTTCGGCCGGATCCCAGCCGCCCGGGCGGGCGTCGGCATAGGTTGCTTTGGTCAGGAATTCCTTCAGTTCCTCGGGGCTCTTGCCGGCGCCGAGGCCGATGCCGATCGGATGCGGGGCGTAGCCCTCGTAATAGAAATAGGCGCCTTCTTTGCCCGGTGGGTTGACCATCAGATGCGGCGCGCGTTCGCGGTATTTTTTGTCGACCCGGTCGCTCCACAGATTGGGCGGCTCACTGACATGCGAGTCCGCCGAAATCAGTTTGTATTCCGCCATATAACCCTCCCTCTAGAAATCCGAACCGCTGTTTTGCGTGGCTGTGCGCCAAGTCCGGCGCTGTATGGGCGGATCGTAGCTGAGGTTAATTGATCTCGTCCAGAGCCGCTCGGAATGGCGCCGAGATCGGCCCGGATCGGTTCAACGGTTTATGATGCGCGTATGATTAACATCGTCGCTTTCGAAAAGCCTGGGGTTCGCGGGTTCCTACACCGGCCGGTTAATGCCCTTCCCTGCGGGCTGGTCCTGACACATGGCGCTGGCGGTAACTGCAATATGCCGCTGCTAGTCGCGGCGGCGAACGCCTTTGCCGAGGCCGGGTTATCGGTGTTGCGCTGCGACTTGCCGTTCCGCCAGCGCCGGCCAAAGGGCCCGCCTTCACCATCAACCGCCGCCGCCGATCGCGCGGGCTTGAAGAGTGCCGTCGAAGCGATGAGGGAGTTGGTGCGAGGAGTGGTATTTCTCGGTGGCCAGTCCTACGGCGGACGCCAGGCGACAATGCTTGCCGCCGACGAACCGTCATTAGCGGCGGGACTGCTGCTGTTTTCCTACCCGCTGCACCCGCCGGGCAACCCAGGTCGGCTGCGCACCGAGCATTTTCCCCGGTTGCAGGTCCGCTCAGTGTTTGTGCAGGGTGCGGCCGACCCGTTTGGCGCGGTTTCGGAAATCAAATCGGCGCTGTCGTTGATCCCGGCGGCGACCCAACTGATCGCGATCGACGGCGCCGGCCACGACCTCAAGCGCGGGCGGTTCGATTTGGCGCCGGTGGTCGCGGCCGTGTTGGGTGCAGCGTAAGGTGGCGGACGGTGGTGGTCCATCTGGTGAAACGCACTGTTTTGGCGGGGCCGATTTGGCTTCTCGCAAGCGCTGTTGCCAGCGCTCAGACCGGCTCGGACGTAAATTATACAGCCATGATCGAGGGGATCTGTCAGCAATACGCCGAAGCCCCGTCGGAGCTGCCCGCGAGCCAATTGTTCGAAGAATGCATGACCGAGCGACGCTGCCATCTGACTGCCGGCTCATCTCGTTATCAGTGCGAGAAACCGGGCCCCTATACTTGGCACGGCGGCGGCTACTGACCAGCTCGGCTCGATCTCCGCTGATCCGAACGGTGCGCTCGGCGCTTCAGGCTTTGCGGCGGCGGCGCGGCGCCGGTGTCTCGGTGGCGGGTTCGGGAGCAGCTTCCTCCCGGGTTCGGCGCCGGCGCGGGGCGGTGGGCGCCTCGGGGGCAGCAGTTTCGGCTTGGGCATCAGTCGCGGGCTGCTTGTCACGACCGCCCGAGACGGGCAGCAGCAGTGCCGGCTGGCGGCGGTCGTCTGGTTTCGCCCCACGTCTCGCAGCCGCCGGCGAAGGCGATGCGACCGCGGTGGCCCGCCCCGAGGCCGCCTCCTCGCGCGCCAAGCTGCGCTTTAGCGCGTCCATCAGATTGATGACCTTCGGCTCCTCTTCGGCCTCTTCCGGGGCCGGCATCACCTCGCCTTTGAGCTTGCTCTGCACTAGCTCGCGCAGCGCGTCTTGGTAGCGGTCGTGAAAATTGGCCGGCTCAAACGCACCAGCCTTGCGCTCGATAATGGTTTCGGCCAGCGCGACCAATTCGGGGTCGACCTCGCCCTCTTCTTTGTCGCCGAGATCGGAAGCGCGGACTTCATCATTGGCGCGCAGGGTGGACATCAAGAGGCCCGCGCCGCGCGGCTCGATCAAGACCTGCCGCTCGCGGTTTGCCAATACGATGCGGCCAAGCCCAACCTTGTTGGCGCGCGCCATCGCCTCGCCGATCACGCGAAACGTCTCGCCGGCGATCTGGCCATCGGGATAGACGTAGTAGGGCGTGTCGAGATAAAGGGGATCGACCTCGTCACGGCTGACAAAACGGTCGAGTTCAATAATCTTCGACGAGTCGATCTTCAAATCGCGTAATTCGTCGTCGCTGATCGTGACATAGCGATCGCGGTCGAATTCAAACCCTTTGACGATCTGGTCGCGGCTTAGCTCCTCGCCGGTTTTGGAGTCGACAAGGCGTTGCGAAACCCGGTTTCCGGTCTCGGAATTGAGTTGATTCAGGCGAATTCGCTTCGCCTCCGTCGTTGCCGGGGTCAGATAGACCGGGCAAGTGACGAGAGAAAGACGCAGAAACCCGCTCCAACTCGCGCGCGGCATGTCGATCTCCTATGCTGCGCCATTACAATCCACATTGTGTAATAACACAAATGGGATGCGACCGACTCTGGCGACAGACGGATTTTTGACGGACGATCGGCGGCGATGGCGCTGAGTGAATACCGCAGAAAGCGCGATTTTGCGAAGACGCCGGAGCCGGCGGGGGCGGTAGTCGGCGCTGAGCCTTCGCAAAAGCTCTCTTTCGTGGTCCAGAAGCATGCCGCGCGCCGGCTGCATTACGACTTTCGCCTCGAATTGGATGGCGTCTTGAAAAGCTGGGCGGTGCCCAAGGGCCCGAGCGCCGATCCCGCTGAAAAGCGGCTCGCGGTGCATGTCGAGGATCACCCGCTCGAATATCGCGGGTTCGAAGGGGTCATTCCCGAGGGGAATTATGGCGCTGGCGCCTCGATGATCTGGGATCGCGGCAGCTGGACCCCGCTCGATCGCGACCCGCAAGCCGCCTATCAAAAAGGTACGCTCAAATTCGAGCTTGACGGTCAGAAACTCCACGGCAAATGGGCATTGGTGAGGATGGGAGGCGGCCACGCCGGGCGCAACAAAGAGAACTGGCTGTTGATCAAAGAGCGCGACGCGGCAGCGGTGCCGGATAGTGGCGATGCGATTATCGCCGACAACCCGCGCAGCGCCGCGACCGGCCGCACAATCGACGAGATCGCCGCCGACCGCGACCGGATTTGGGGGCCAAACGGCGAGGAACGCCCGGCGGCCACAGGCTCCCTGAATGGCGGGACTGGAACGGCTCGCCCGAGTGGGCATCTTGACCTGTCGGGTATCTCGGGGGTCAAGAAGGGGCGGATGCCGGCCGACCCGCGGCCGCTCCTAGCGTGTACCGCGGCGCAGGCGCCCGAGGGCCTCGATTGGTTGCACGAAATCAAATACGACGGCTACCGCCTGCTGGCTCAGCTCCGCGCCGGCAAAGTGCGACTGTCAACCCGCAAGGGGCTCGACTGGACCAGCAAGTTTCGAGCCCTCGCGAGGCGGTTGGCGGAGTTGCCGGTCGAGACGGCATTGATCGACGGTGAGCTGGTCCACATCGAACTCGACGGCACAACCAATTTCGGCCATCTGCAGGACGCCATCGCGAATGAGCGGACCGCCGCGCTGGTGTTCTACGCGTTCGACCTGCTTTATCTCGACGGCTGGGATTTGACCGGCGCGGCGCTGGAGGATCGCAAGGCGGTATTGACGAAGCTAGTGTCCCCGAGCGGCGATGGCACGTTGCGCTATAGCGATCATCAGATCGGGCGTGGTCCCGATTTCTTCCGCCACGCTTGCGGCTATCAGCTCGAAGGCATTGTCTCCAAGCGGCGGGACAGCACCTACCGGTCGGGGCGCCACGACAGCTGGCTCAAGACCAAATGCGCCAATCGCGAAGAATTTGTTGTTATCGGCTTTAGCGACCCGGCTGGCGGCCGGCAAGGGTTGGGGGCTCTGATCCTCGGCTATTACGACCCGCAGGGCGAATTGCACTACGCCGGCCGGGTCGGCACCGGCTTTAGCGACGCCAAGCTATTGGACCTGCGGAGGCGGCTCGATCGGATCGTGCGCGCAGGCCGCCCGGTCAAAGCCTTGCCCCAGGGTGCGGTTCTCAAAGGCGTGCATTGGACCGAACCGCAGCTTGTCGCCGAAATCCGTTACGGCAGCTGGACCACCGATGACGTGCTGCGGCACGCGACGTTTTTAGGATTGCGCGAAGATAAGGAAGCGAGAGAGGTCGTCCGCGACATGTCGTCATCAGCCTCGCCGGCGCAACCCGCCACCACCACCCCAAAACACCCGCCAGTTGCGATCGCGCGCGACGGGAGTACCGTCTTTGCCGGCGTGCGCCTGACCAATGCCGAGCGGATCCTCTACCCCGATGAGGGGCTGACCAAGCTCGATCTGGCACGTTATTACGCCGATGTCGCCGATTGGGCCTTGCAACATCTGGCGCACCGCCCGCTAAGCCTAGTGCGTGCCCCGACTGGTATCGGCGGCGAACTTTTTTACCAAAAGCATGCCGGCGCTAGCGTGCCGGAGGCTGTGAGGCGCATCGAAATGGACGGCGAGATCCAGCTCGCCATTGAGGATCAAGCCGGGCTGGTGTCGCTGGTGCAGATCGGCGTCCTCGAAATCCACCCTTGGGGCTCGACGGTTGATAAGCTCGAACAGCCCGACCGCATCACGTTCGATCTCGATCCGGATGAAGGGCTGCCTTGGCCGCGGGTGATCGAAGCGGCGCTCGAAATCCGCGATCTCTTGGCGGAGATTGGTCTCAAGAGCTTTGCCAAGACCACCGGCGGCAAGGGCCTGCACGTCGTCGTGCCATTAACACCACGGCTCGGCTGGGACGAGGTCAAGGCATTCACGAAAGCGGTGGTCGAGGATTTGGCCGCGCGCCATCCTGACCGCTACACCGCCAACCAGCTAAAACGTATGCGAAAAGGGCGCATTTATCTCGACTATCTGCGCAACGGGCGCGGCTCGACCGCTGTCGGCGCTTATTCGACACGCGCGCGGCGGGGCGCGACGGTCTCCACCCCGCTGTTCTGGGACGAAGTCGAGGCCGGCACCCGTCCCGAAGGCTTTACGGTGACCACCGTTCCAGCCCGGCTCGCCGCGCTTAAATCCGATCCCTGGGCCGAGATCGGCACCTTGCGCCAGCAGATCAGCGCCGCCGCCCGCCGCAGATACGGGCTGTGAGAGCCAACTGTGTCCGGTCCCACAAAACTACAGTTTTTCCCGCGACGACTCTTTGACTTACCGGCGAAGGCCGGTACCCATGGCCGCCATGGATCCCGACCTTCGTCGGGAAGACGTAAGAGGAGACAGCCCGATCCCTCGCACACTCTGTGCCGGCTGATACACATGACCGGGGCTCGCTACGTGGGTACCGCTTCAATATCCGCGGGGTCGTGGTCGAAGAGCCAGCGTAGTGCTTGGGGCGAGCGGTCGGCGGCGCGCGCCCATTCGGCATCGCGCGCCTGCTGATCAGGGCCGTCCGGCATGTGGAAGCGGTATTTGTTGTTGCGCGACATTTGCTGCAGCCGGGTCACGCGCGGCAGCCGCAGCCCTTCGTAGCGAAGCAAGGCCGCAACCGGGTCCTCGGCGCCGGCGGCAAGGCACGCGGCGAGACAGGCGCCGTCCTCGATTGCCTGTGCCGCACCCTGACCCATAAACGGGTACATCGGATGACAGGCGTCGCCGAGCAGTGTAACGCGGCCGGCCGACCAGCGAGGCAGCGGGTCGCGGTCGAACAATGCCCAGATGAAGCAGGTTTCGGCGGCGACAATGATCCGCCTGACCTGCGGATGCCAGCCCTCGAAGGCGGCGAGCGCTCGTTCGATCGTGGCGCGATCGGTCCAATCCTCGCGGTTCCAGGTGTCGTGCTCGGTCCAGCCGACGAAATTGAGCAGTCGCCCACGCGAGACGAAATAGTGCACCAGATGCGCCCCCGGTCCGACCCAGGATTGCGAGCCGAGTTCGAGACCGAGATCGGCGATGCGTTCGACCGGGACCAGCCCGCGATAGGCAACACAGCCGGCGAATTGCGGGTCTTCCTCGCCGAACAGAGCGGCGCGTACGGCTGAATGGATACCATCCGCGCCGACAAGCACATCGGCCTCGATATTCGCGCCGTTGTCGAACCGGGCTTCGACCGCATCCCCGCGATCGGTGAGCCGGACAAGCCGATGGCCGAGATGGACCCGCTCCGCCGGGAACGCCGCGGCGATGACCGCCAACAGATCGGCGCGGTGAACGGTGACGTGCGGTGCGCCATAGAGCTGTTCGCAGAGCGGGTTAAGCGATGCGCGCTGCAAGGTGCGGCCGTCTTGCCAACGCCGCTGATGACTGCCGATCGGGTGTACCCCCTCGCGGTCGAGGCCTTCGTGCAGGCCTAGCCGATAAAGGATGCGAACCGCGTTGGGACCCATATTAATGCCGCCGCCGACTTCGGTCAGCTCGGGCGCCTGCTCGTAGACATCAACCTCGAACCCGGCCTGGCGCAGTCCGACGGCGGCGCTGAGCCCGCCGATGCCCCCGCCAATCACGGCGATCTTGAGCGGAGCCGTCATTGCCACGCCGTCTCGTTTGAGGCAATCGGGTTCAATGGTTTTTCGCGGCCTGCCAGCGGGTGAGCGCCTCTTGCGGCTTTGATATTGCGGGGTCCATGATTTCGCCATGGACGCCGGTGCTGGCGGTCAACTCGATGATGTAACCGTTCGGGTCACGGAAATAGATCGAGCGGACAAAGCCGTGATCGACCGGCCCGCGCACCTCTCGGTCCTCGGTCTGCGCTTTGTGCAGCATGCGGTCGAAGACGTCTGGTTCGACACCGAGTGCGATGTGCAGATCGAGCGAGTCCCGCCGTTTGAACTCGAACGGCGAACCAGGGACCTCGAAAAACGCGAGACAAGAGCCGTCGTCCATCTCGAAAAAGGTATGCAGCGCGCGGCCCTCGTTGATCTCGAATGCACTGACCAGTCGCAACCCGAGGAAATCCTCATAAAAAATCCGGGTCTCTTCCGAATCCCGGCAGCGATATGCGTTGTGGTGCAGACCCTTGATCATTCGATCCTCCCTATTTGTTCACCCGTAATGATATCCCCGATTACCGAAATTCGCCATCAACTCGCGCGTCGCCTCTAACCTTTGCCGGCGCCTTGCGCGCAATACGGTTCTCCGACTATTTGTTCCCGCGCCTTTAGCGCCGGGGGAGAAATCGTGGAGAAAGTAGCCGCTTTTTGTGTCGTCGCCGTGATAGGTCTCGCGGCGGCGGGGTGCGTGAGCCCGCAACAACAGGTCGCGCAAAAGGAAGATCTCCTGGCGGCGGCCGGTTTCCAGGTTAGGCCGGCGGATTCGCCGCACCGTGTCGCCGCGATGAAGCGGCTCCCGCCGGACAAATTTGTCGTGAAGGTCGTGAACGGCAACCCGGTCTATCTTTATGCCGACCCGCTCGACTGCAACTGCGTTTATTTTGGCGGCCAGCAGAACTGGGATGCCTATAAGCAAGAAATGTTTGCCAAGCAACTCGCCGACGAAGCCCAGATGACGGCCGTCATGAACCAAGATGCGTGGGATTGGGGCCCTTGGGGCTACCCCTAAGCAGCCCCTGACTTGCTAAAGCCGTGCCTCAACCAGCCTTGGTAAAGCCTTTGGCGCGCATGCAATTGTTGAAGGCTTGGTCGGCAGCAGCGGCGACCTGCTGTTGCATCGTTTGAGTCTGCAGCCCCGTCGTATAACTGAGGGCCCAATTACGGCCCAAGGTGGTGCTGCGGTCTTGGTTGATTCCCTCTTGGGTGTTTGCGGCCGCGTTTGCCTGCGCCTGACAGTCGTTTATTTCGCGTGTCACCGTCGCGTCGTCGACTCCCGCCTTGACCCAATGCACCTGGCCCGAAGGCGTGCCGCAGGCGGTCAACAGCAGAAACGTAGCAATCCCCACATTGATGCGTGATCCAAACGGCGCGCCTCCGAACCAAGGAGCCCTCATTCTACGCCCTCCGCCGCTTGGCGCGCCGGCAGGTGCGCCAGAATTGCGCGCTTTTCGTCGGCGCTCGCCTCGTACCAGGTGGCGATTTCGTCGATAGTGCGCAAGCAGCCGCGGCAGCGGCGGGTGGCGGGGTCGATCAAACAGAATTCCGATACACGGCGAAGCCGGTGCCCGCTCGGCGGCACCGGGTTCGGCCGCCACCCCTTACGAACCCTTTGGCGGTTCGAGCAGATCGGCGATCTTGGTCTCGATCATCTTGGCTTTATAGTCCGGAATTGCATAGGCCCAGCGGGACATTTGCCCGTTCAGTTTCTTCGTCTCCGCATCGGCTTTGCCCGACCCGGTGGCGGCGAGCACGATCCAGCTCTTTTTGTCGTGCTGAAACAATCGCGCATTAATCGTCAGCCCATCGAAGGTCGAGTAAGACGCTGTCGTCACCCCCTTGTCGGGGACCGGCAATTTCTCCGCCAGCGCGACATCCTCGAGATCAAGCGTCTCAAGCGCCATCGCCGGTTCGCCGAGGGCCGTATCGCTTTTGAATTTGGCGTCCTTTGGCGGGTTTTCGAGCGCAAATTTAGCGTCAGGTTTGGCGCGGCTTAGGGTTAAGGTCGTGCCGTCGGGCTGGGTCAGAACCACCTTTGCAATCCGACTGTCTGGAATGTCGACAATCCGGCGGGCAAGCCAGCTTGGCATGTGATCGGTAAAATCGAGCGAGCCGCGGGCGAGCCAGGATTGCGGGTCGCCCGGCTTGCGGAGATAGACGCCGTCATTGCCTTCACCGAGCCGGTCATAGCTGCGCTTGCCGACAATCAGCCGGGCGAGATCAGCTCCGGATTTGTCTTTTATCGTGACCAGGGTCGATTTGCCTTTGCCTGGGTCCTCGACCTGGAGCCGCGGATAGAGGTCCGGCTTGCTGGTCTTTGGCTCGACCAGCGTCATATCGGACAATGCCAGAACGATGCGGCGGATCTTCGCTCCGTCCGCCGGGTAGTCGCTCTTCTGCGCCACCAACCAATCGTTGCCGTCGTGAACAAAGGTGAGGTCAAGGCCGGCGCGGCGGACCTCGACCGAAGCGACATCCCCGAGCCTTCCTGCCAAAGCCGGGAGAACACGCTGATCGCCCCCAGCATGGCCGCCGCTATAGCCTCCGGTCCCAAGCGCTACCGCTGCCAGCACGACCATAACGACAGTCGCTGCCATCAGCAGGATCAGGCTGCGCCGTTGCATCGGCTTTTCCCCTCAGGCCTCAGCGGTGCGCCGGCGGCGACGCCGCAACCGTACCGCGCCGACGATAACGGCGACGATCGCCACAATGATCGGGATCAGCGCGATATCGAGGAATTCGAGCCCGTTCTTGAGGCTCTGGATGTTGCTGCGCAGGGCGGCCTGCACATCGCGCAATTGCCGGCGGGTCTGCAGCATGTCAACCCGGAACTCGGCGATCGTCTTGGTCTGCTCAGGCGACAATGTGGCAGGCGTGTCGGCCTGGTCCTTGCCGGTCAGATCGGCGAGCTTCGCCTCGGTCGTCTTGAGCTTTTGTTGGAGGGCGTGCTCCTCGGCGCTGTAGCGCGTTTGGGCTTCGCGCTGGATCTCGTCGACCACTTCGAATGGACGGGCCGCACTGCCGCGGCTGCGTAAGCCGACCAGATCCTCGCCACCGGCGAGCACGTCGATCGCGTCGGCGACAAAATCGCCATTATCGGCAAAGGGTACGAGGACCCGCTGGCCAAAGAAATTCTGGCTTTGCGCCCATACCCGGTCGTCGAGGATGTCTGTGTCCGCGACCACAACGACGTTTATCGGATGTTTTGCTTCCTTTAGCCACGGCCCTGTCGATGCCGGCGTCGCGGGCGGTTTTTCTCCGGGTTTGGACATTGGGGGCGACGCCGGCTTTGGCGGCCCGTCGGGGAATGCGGTCTTGGCCGCCCCCGTCACATGAGCCGCGAGCACGTAGCGCTTGTTGTCGGGCTTGAAGTCGGCGAGCAGGCCGGCGACATCGGGCAGGCCGTTCAGTTTCTCTACCGGAATCTTGGTCGAGTCCGAAGAAGTCCAGATCAGCGGCTCGAAGTTTGTTTTTGCTCCGGGCAGCGGCTCGAGGATACCCGCCGACGCCATCGTGATATGGCTCAAATCGGCGGTGATCATGTCGGAGCGGCTTAGATTGGGGGATTTCAGATCGAGCCAGGCAATGTAATCGAGCGGTTCGCCGCCGCGTCCCGGAACCGGGACTTCGACCTGCTGTGCATCACGGCGATCCCCTGCCACAACCGCAGGCAACATTTCGAGGCCCCAGGCCTTGAACAATGGCGCGAGGTTGCTCGCCGACGGTGCACCCGGCGGGTTCATTTGGTTGGCTTGCGTGGCCTGCATTTCTGAATGCGGGTCGACAAAGACCAACGCCTTGCCGCCTCTGAGGACAAACTGATCGATCGCGAACAGAGTCTTGGGCGGCAGATTCTGCGGGTGAACGAGCAGCAGCACGTCGACATCGGCCGGGATCGCATCAGTCTCGACGCCAAGGGATTTGACGTTGTCGAGCTGGCGCAGCTGCTCGAGGACAGCCATCGGCTGGCTGGGCTGGCCCCGCATGGCAGCCATCATATCGCCCTCGAGCGGCAGCGTGCTGATCATTCCGACCCCGGTCTTTTTCGGCACAGCCAGGGAGTGGACTAGCTTTGTCAGGTCATATTCGAGAAAGCGCTCGCGCTCAGGCGAAAAGAACGCAATGACTTGCTGATCGTCGGTGGAATTGGTGGCGGCGAGACCGAAGTAAACTCGATCGCCCTCACTGTCGAGCGGCACCGCCTGCAGACCGAATGCCATCGCCCGATCCTCGACATCGGAAAAGGGCTGAGGATCGTGGGTTTCGAGGCGCAGCTTGCCGTCCGACGCCGCGACGTATTGGCTGAGCAACTCGCGGACGCGCTGGGCGTAGACGCCATAAGCCGGGACCTCGTTGCCAAGCCGGTTCGAGTAATAGAACCTTAGGGTTATCGGCTCATCGATCTTGGCCAAGGTATGCAACGTGCCGGGGGACAAGGTGTAGAGCTGGTCGGCGGTCAGATCGAGACGCGCGTTGAACCAACGGTCGATGACGATATTGGCCGAAATCAAGATGAGCGCGATGCAGATCAATGCCGCGATCGCCACCGCACGCCGCGAGGCGAAGAAGCCGCGGGTCGGGATCGGTTCCATCGTTATCGTCTGCCGCTATCAATAAGGAGAAACACCGTGTGGAAGAGGCCGCGGCACCTGATCGGGCTTTGTCCGATGCATGCCCCCAGCCCGCATAACGCCGAACGCGCGCTCCACCGCCCGTGGCGCGTTATGGAATTGCTAACCTTGATTGTCACGGTTTCCGCCCTTTAGTCGGCTTTTTCGAGGTCGACGAGGATCGCATTGGCAAACAAAAACGCGATCATGACCGATAGAAAATAGGCAACGTCCCGCAGATCGATGACGCCGCGGGTGATCGCACTGAAATGCGCGATAAAGCTAATCCGAGCGAAGGCATCGATCAGCCATTGCGGCCCCCATCCCTGCAATGCGCCCAGCACGGCGGGCGATCCCGCTGCGGTAACGATAAAGCCGAGCGCTGCGGTTACGACAAAGGCAATGACCTGGTTCTTTGTCACGGCCGAAATGCAGGCGCCGATGGCGAGCAGGGCTCCGGCCATTAGCCAGCTGGCGAGATAGCTTGCCAAAATGACGCCATTGTCGGGGTTGCCGAGAAAATTGACCGTCAGCCAAAACGGAAAGGTCAGCGCCAACGCGATCCCGGCAAAACACCACGCGGCAAGGAATTTTCCGAGCACCGCCTCGGTCGTGCGGATCGGCAATGTCAGAAACAGCTCAATTGTTCCGGACCGGCGCTCTTCTGCCCACAGCCGCATCGACAAGGCCGGGATCAACACGAGGTAAAGCCAAGGATGGAATGCGAAAAACGGCTGGAGATCGGCTTGCCCGCGGCCAAAAAAGTTGCCGACGAAAAACGTCAGCATCCCGGCCATCACCAGAAAGATGATGATGAAGACGTAGGCGAGAGGCGTCGTGAAATAGCTCACGAACTCGCGCCGGAAAATGGTGAGGACGTTGCGCATCGTGTAACTCAGGCTGCGGCCGCGAGGGGGATCCGATCAACCGAGCCGGTGGTGATCTCGCGAAAGACTTCGTCGAGCCGTCCTTGCTCCACCCGCAACAATGTCACCTGCCAGCGATGCGCGCGTCCTAGATCGGCGACATCCGCGACAATGTCCTGGCCGTCGCGCGGGAAAATCAAAAGCCCGTCGCCATCCTCGGGGGTCTCGACTGCTTCAACCGCGGGCAACCGCAACAATTCAGCGCGAAGCTGGGCTTCGCTGGCGCCGGTCGCGGCGACGCGCACCGCGTTATGGCGCCGCGAACGGCGCGCAAGTTCAGCCGGCGTAGCATCGGCGAGAATGCGGCCATGGGCGATGATAATCGCGCGGCTGCAGACCGCTTCCACTTCTTCGAGCAAATGAGTTGAAATCACGATCGCCTTGTTCGGGCGCATCTCATCGATGATTTTACGCATTTCATATTTCTGATTGGGGTCGAGCCCGTCGGTCGGCTCATCGAGGATCAGCACCTGAGGATCATGGAGCAACGCCTGCGCCACCCCGACGCGGCGCCGATACCCCTTCGACAAGGTTTCGATTGGCTGATGCAATACGTCGGCGATGTGGATCGTGTCGACGATGCGGGCGATGCGCCGCTTTGCTTCGCGGCCCGAGAAGCCACGGATATGGGCGATGAAATCGAGAAACTCGGCAGCGCTCATGTCGGGATAAGCGGGAGCGCCTTCCGGCAGATAGCCGATGCAGCGCTTCGCCGCGATCGGCGCTCCTATGATGTCGTGGCCGCAGATCACCGCGGTTCCCGATGTCGGCGGAACAAAGCCGGTGATCATCTTCATCGTGGTCGACTTACCAGCGCCGTTCGGCCCGAGAAAGCCCAGCACTTCACCACGTTCCACGGCGAACGAGATGCCGTCGACCGCGACCAGCGCGCCGAATTGTTTGACCAGGTTATGGATCTCCAGCATAGAGCAAACCCCTAGCGTGGTGGCGGTTGTTTGCCACTTTTCGTCGGTTCGCGCATTGCGGCGCAAAGGCGCAGCGGCAGAATGTGCGGGTGTGCCCGGCGTATTCCGGGGAAAGGGGCGCCCTTTGTTTAACGCAGACCGATGATCCGGCAAGCGCGGCTTTGGTCGGGTTTAGTGATGCTCGCCTATGTGACGATGCATCTCTCGAATCATGCCGTCGGTCTGATCTCGCTCAAGGCCATGGACGAGGTGCTGGCCTGGGTTTTTTGGGTGTGGTCGAATCGGCCGGCGCAGGTGCTGCTGTACGGCGCGTTTCTGGTTCATTTCACGCTTGCCTTGTGGGCCTTATGGGAGCGGCGCAGCTTGCGTCTGCGGCCGGGCGAATTGACCCAGGTTGTTCTCGGCTTCGCAGTGCCGATCCTGCTTGCGCGCCACGTCGTCGGCACGCGCATCTCCGACGATTATTTCGGAACGTATGATCTTTATTATTCCTATTTGCTCTGGATCTATTTTGTCGCCTCGCCTTGGCACGGCGTCTTACAGATGGCAACTCTTGTGGTCGCATGGTCACACGCGATGTTTGGCCTCCATTTCTGGCTAAAGATCAGGCCGTGGTATGCGCGAGTACAGCCTCTAGCTCTCGTGGTTGCGGTGCTGGTGCCGGTGCTGTCTTTGCTCGGCATAATCGAGGCCGGCAGACAAATTGCCGCCCTTGCCGCCGATCCCGCCTGGACCAAGGCAGCCTTTGCCGAAATGCGGCTTCCGTCGCCCGCCGCGCAGCACACGCTCGACAATATCACGCAGACCCTCAGCTGGTCGTTCGCCGGCATTGTCGTCGCGGTGTTGTTGGCGCGCCTCGGCCGTCGACTATGGCAGCGCCGGCACGGTTTGGTCCGCATTGGCTATCCCGATGGCCGCTTTGTCGAGGTGATGCCGGGAACCAGTGTGCTCGAGGCGAGCCGCATCGCGGGCATTCCGCACGCCCACGTTTGCGGCGGGCGCGGACGTTGCTCGACCTGCCGCGTGCGGGTACGGGCCGAGGCCGGCAGCATCGATCCACCGGGCGAGGCGGAGCGCCGCGTTTTGCGACGCATCCGGGCCACACCCAATGTCCGGCTCGCGTGCCAGTTACGGCCCAAGGGCGGGGTTGAGGTGACGCCACTGCTGCCGCCCTTTGCCTATGCTGTCGACGGCAGGCGCCGGGCTGATGTCGCGCAAGGTCGGGAGCGCGAAATTGCAATCATGTTCACCGACATCAGGGGCTTTACCGCGCTTTCCGAAGGAAAGTTACCTTATGACGTGGTGTTCATCCTGAACCGCTATTTCACCGCGGTTGGGCGCTCGGTCGAAACCGCCGGCGGCCGGGTCGACAAATTTCTCGGCGATGGGGTGATGGCCCTGTTCGGGATCGAACATGGCGCCGAGGGCGGCAGCCGCGGCGCGCTCGCCGCCGCGCGAATGATTTCGGAGCGGATGGATGAGCTGAATGCGTCATTGCGCGACGAACTCGACGAGCCGCTTCGGATCGGTATCGGGATTCACACCGGACCGATCATCGTCGGCGAAATGGGTTACGGCGGGGCGTCGTCGATCACCGCGATCGGCGACGCAGTCAACACTGCAAGTCGGCTTCAGGAATTGACCAAGGAATACGCCTGCGAACTCGTCGTGTCGGAGGCGGTGGTGGTGCGCGCTGGGCTCGACCTATCCGGGTTTCCGCACCACGAGATCGAAATCCGCGGCAGGCGCGAAATGATGGCGATCAGAACCCTGACCCGCGCCGCCGAACTGCCGGCATCGGAAGCTACCGCCGCGCGCCCATTCGAGGCCGCTACATCCTGAGGCGGGTCGCGGCGGTCGGGGAAAATCACCGATGGCTATCATCGCGCCTGTGCTGAGGTGATAGCCGATGGTGCAGCTATGCTCCCGGCAGCAGCTTGTCGATTTCGCCGGTGATGCGGCGGTCGGTCGGGCCCACCGAGGACGGCCACGCCCCAGCGAGTTCGCCATCCGGCCCGATCAGATATTTGTGGAAATTCCATCGCGGCGTGCCGGCTTCGCCCAGGCTTTCCGCGATCCAGCGATAGAATGGGTGAGCCTCGCTGCCGATGACCCGATATTTCTCGGTGAGCGGAAAGTCTATCGCGTAGTTGGTTTCGCAGAATTGTTTGATCTCCGCCGCCGATCCCGGCTCCTGCTGGCCGAAATCGTTTGATGGCACCCCGAGCACGACAAGCCCGCGCCCGTGATAGCGCTGCCACAGCGCTTTGAGGTCGCGGTATTGCGAGGTGTAGCCGCAGTAGGAAGCGGTGTTGACCACCAGCATCGGACGCCCGCGCCAAGTGTCGAGCGGCAGTTTCTCGCCATCAATGGAGGTGAATTCGAAACCATAGGCGTTATCTGCGGCGGGCATCGGCAACTCCCGGAATTTGCGAGGACGTTGGGGCTAGCATAACGCGCGGTTCGATACGGTAAAGCCGCTGTATTTGACAATTGCACCGCTCCCGCGCATCCCTGAGACTGGCGTGCGTATCCGCCAGAGGTCACCGATGCTTTTGGTTTTCTTTGTAAAAGGCATCGTCGTCGGCGCGATCATCGCGGTGCCCGTGGGACCAGTCGGGATCCTGTGCCTGCGCCAAGCCATCTTCCACGGAGAGCTCGCCGGCCTGATCTCTGGGCTCGGCGCCGCCACCGCCGATGCGTTCTTCGGGGTCATCGCCGCTTTCGGCCTCACCTTTATCTCAAAATGGCTTCTCGGCTATGAGAGCCTGCTGCGCATCGTGGGCGGATGCTATCTGCTCTATGCCGGTGGCCGAGCATTGATCATCCCTCCGCCGGACGCGGCCAGCGATCGTGCCGACACCGAATCCTTGCTGCGGAAATTTGTGACGACGTTTGTACTGACGATAACAAACCCGATCACAATCCTGGTCTTTCTCGGAATTTTTGAAGCCCTGGGTCTCCGCGGCGCAAGCGCAACATTGTTGTATGCGGGAATTCTCGTCGCCGGCGTGTGGACCGGCTCATTCCTTTGGTGGCTGGCATTGTGCGCCGGGGTGGCGATGTTCCGCCGCTCGATCGAACCGCGCCAGCTAGCCTGGATCAGCCGCGGCTCGGGCGCCATCCTGTTTCTGTCGGGAGCGGCTTTGATCGCCACGACCGCGATAAAGCAACTGGTGCGGCTACTGTGAACTTGGGCTGGAGGATTTTGCCGTGGGTCTAAGCCTGCGTTCCGGTCGGCGCATGCCGAGGGCTCGGTCGACAAGTTCGTCCTCCGCGTAACGGTTGACTTTATGCTGCTTTTGTGGTGCACCCGTTGCGTAACGCACCCCCCGAGGGAGGAGGAGATTATGGCGTCACCCAAAAAACTGTCGCATATCGTGCTGCAGACCAATCGCCGGCGCGAGATGATCGATTGGTATTGCACCGTGCTCGGCGCCGAAATCCTCTACGAAGCCGAGCGCATCTCGTTTATCAGCTACGATGACGAGCATCATCGGGTCGCCTTTCTCGACCCCGGTCCATTGGTGGAGCGCGAGCCCGATGGACCGAAAGCCGGGAAGGAAGCTGGGTTGCACCACGTCGCCTTCACCTTTGGCGGGCTCGATGATTTGATTGCGAATTATCAACGGCTTAAGGAGATCGGGATTCACCCGCAGCGCTGTGTCAACCACGGTGTCACGACCTCGATGTACTACCATGACCCCGATCGCAATCAGGTCGAGCTGTTGGTCGATAATTTCGCGACCGCGGCTGAAGGTCGAGCGTACATGCAGAGCCGCTCGCCTAACGATAAGAACCCCGTCGGCATTGTCTACGAACCCGAGGAACTGGTCGACCGTGTCCGCAATGGCTTGCGGATCGAGGAACTCGCTTCGATCAACTGACCCGGAGGCTGGCGAAAAGGCGGCGCGCGAAATCCGTGTCCTTGAGGCTGGCGAGTCGTCACGATCAAATCATCGATCGATCATCAAACCGTCATCACGTCGATGTCCTCTGCTGGCGCGGGCGCTGGGCCCGCTCCACCGGAGGAACTCGCCATGGATGCAACGAAAGTTGCCGAGCATCACCAGAAGGCCGCAGAGCATCATCAAAAGGCGGCAGAACATCATCGCACCGCCGCCGAGCATCATCAGAAGCAAGACCACGAAAAGGCGGCGCACCACGCGCATATTGCGCACGGGCACCATCTGCATGCCACCGAGCATGCCGAAAACGCCGCCAAGGCCCATGCCGAGGAGCCGGCGCACAGCTAGCCGGAGAATTGGGTGTGCTCTGGTTGCGAACCGGCCCAATTCCGCAACGGGTTGCAACCTGGTCCGGAATTGTCGGGGGTAGACAGGGTCAGCAGGACCCTCCGGAACGATCGAATGCGCTGAGTTGACAACGGCACCGGAGCGCATTTGTGCTCGCAAGTCTTCGTCTGTTGCGACAACCAGCCGATAGGCTGTCCGAAGCAACGGGCACGGTTCGCACTGGTGTGCTGCCCCGATCAACTTGGGACATATAGCGTGCCTTCTCCGTTGGCGCAGAAAGGCTATTTGGGTCGGCCGCGTCGCCTCGCGCTCAAGGAGCCCGAGGTATGGATCGGCCAGTGATTGGCGTTGATCCGCCCTTTCCTCTAAATATGGCGGCACCGAAAAACCGATAGCACGCTGAAAACCTTGATTTAACCTCTCTCGGCTATTACCGCCGGGTGATCCCGGCCGGTTTTATTGTTGCTTTGCGGATCGTGGCAGTGATTTCGGGGCTCGCGCTGGTCCCGGCGTCCGAGCCGATAGAAGCTGCAATTTCGGTATGTTTTGCGCCGGAGGAGGACTGTGCCGCAATTGTGGCAGCGGCGATCGATCGGGCGCAGCAACGCATTTTGGTCAGCGCTTATAATCTGACGATCGGCGCTGGTATTGTGGAGGCGCTGGTGCGCGCCCGCTCCCGGGGTGTTGATGTCGAGCTGATCGCCGACAAGCGGACCCCGTGCGAGCGCAACACTGGAATCGACGCTCTGGCCGAGGCTGGGACGCCGATTTGGATCGACCGCACGGTGCCGATAGCCCATGCCAAGACCATGGTCATCGACGGCGCGATGACCCTCATGGGCTCTTACAATTGGACCCGCGCTGCAGCGCGCAATTCTGAAGATGTGAACCTTGTCGCGTCGCGCGCGCTCGCATCTGCCTACGCTGCGCAGTGGCATTCTCGTCTTGCTGTGTCGGCGCCCTTTGTCGCGCGGGAGGATTGGTGCCGCCCGCGGCGTACACGCAACCCGCTGGACGGCGGCGATTGAAGTCGTGAAACTGACCGGGTGATGCGAATGCCCGGGGGCCTGCGCCAGTGGCAAAGAGGGGTGGCGGCTATGTTCGATCTGATTGTTTCCGGCGGAGTGGCGGTCATGCCCGACACGTCGGGGCCGGTCGATATTGGGGTTGCGGGCGGCAAGATCGCCGCGATCGGCGCACCCGGCAGCCTCTCCGAGGCCGGCGCGGTACGGACAGTCGATGCCGCCGGACAGATCGTCATTCCGGGTGGCGTCGACCCGCATATCCACTGCAATTCGCCGATCCCGTTCCCCGGCCGCAATGAGGATTTGATGAGCGCGCCACCCGATCAGGTCAGCCGCGCCGCACTCTATGGCGGCACCACGACGCTGCTCGATTTCGCTCCTTGCCCGCCGGATCAGCCGCTGCAGCAATCGGTCGAGCTGCGCAAACGCGAATGGGCCGGCGCCTGTTATTGCGATTATGGGTTTCACCTGCTGCTGCACGGCAAGCTGTCGCAAGGGGTGCTCGCTCCGCTCCCCGAGGCGATCCAGGACGGCCATGCCTCGGTCAAAATGTTTACGACCGACATCCGGCCCAATCGACTGGGGCGGATGGTGCAATTCGGCGATATTTGGGAGGTGTTGAAGATCCTCGGGGCAGCCGGCGGTCTTGCCGCGATTCACGCCGAGGACAACGACATCGTTATGCACATGTATGAGAAGCTGATCCGCGAGGACCGTGTCGGCTTTGAGAACATGGCCGAGGTCCACAACACCCTTTCCGAGGATTTGTCATTCAACCGCGTGATCCGGCTGGCCGAAAATGTCGAAGGAGCGGCACTTTACATGGTGCACGTCTCGGCTGCGACCGGGGTTGCGGCAATCGCCGCGTCACGGGCTCGTGGCTTTCCGATCTATGGTGAAACGCTGCATCAATACTTGCTTTACAATGCCGAGGACTACAAACGGCCGGGCGGCCAGATGTTCCACACCTATCCGTCTCTCAAGTTTCCGAAAGACCAGGAAGCATTGTGGGCGGCGACCAATCACGGGGCGATCCAAGCGATCGCCACCGATGAGGTATGCTGCCCGCTGCAGGTTAAGCTCCAAGGCCGGCGGATCGACGACACCACTGGCGGTAATTCGGGGGTCGAGCCGCGCGTTTCGCTGATGTACACGCATCTCGTCGAAAAACGCGGCTACAGCCTCGCGGATTTTGTCGGATTGATATCGGCCAATGCAGCGCGGATCATGGGACTTTATCCGCGGAAAGGCGCGCTCGCGGTTGGCTCCGATGCCGATATCGTGCTGCTCGACCCGCGCCTGCGGCGGGTATTGCGAAAGGAAGAGCTGCATGAGACCGACTACAGCCCATGGGAGGGCCACGAGGTAGCGGTTTGGCCCAGCATCACGATATTGCACGGGAAGGTCGTGGTCGAGAACGGCCGGTTTTCCGCATCGCCCAGCCATGGGCAGTTCCTGCCGCGCAAAATCAGCACCGAAGTCCGCGCCCGACCAGCGGTCTAAGCGATTCCGATCGGTGTTGGGATCTTGCCCGCTGGCACTGCCCCGCCCGTCGACATCGGATCAATATCGAGGCTTGTTCAAGCGCGTCGGCGGGGCGTCGCGATAGATCTGCAGGCGCGTAACCCGCAGACCGGCCACGCCGTGCATGTCGATCGCCTTTTGCCAGGCATAAAATTCTTCGATCGACAGCTGGTAGCGCTGGCAAGCTTCGTCGAGCGTGAGCGCGCCATTGCGTACCGCATTGACGATCACCGCTTTGCGCCGCGCTACCCAGCGCTTGGTGTCGGGCGCCGGCAGAAGGTGTTGGCCGGCCGTGTCTTTCTCGTCCATGGCGCTAGAGTAGACCAGCACAAATTAAAGAACTCCTAAGTCAATCTAACAGAAATCTGGCCTACTGCCGATTAATACCTTTTCAATAAACGGTTGAATGCAAGCATAAACCCATCGTCAACAAATGCCTCACTTGCGCGAGCTTGCGAATTTCACGCGGGGCGGCATCCCTAGCAGCCCGCCGAGATATTGGAGCGGCCGTTGCCGCTATGCAGAAAGATGTGCCAAATCAAGGTGCTCCATGCGATTCTCGCGCTTGAAGCACAACCGGGCGATTCATATACTCCGGGCCGCTTTTCACCGGTTTCGGGAAGACCGATGCGCCCATCGCTTCCGCCAGGTTATCACCCGTCCGACGACGAAGAGTTTATGAGCCCGCTCCAGGTCGAATACTTTCGACAGAAACTGCTGCGTTGGCGTGAATTGCTGCTCGCCGAATCCGCCGACATATTGCAGCACCTGAAAGAGGAAAGCTTGCTCAAGCCAGATCTGACCGATCGCGCGGCGCTCGAGGCGGAGCGGTCGATCGAACTGCGCACGCGAGCGCGGGAGCGAAAGCTGATTTCCAAAATTGATGCTGCGCTCGAAAGGATCGCCGATGGCACTTACGGCTATTGCGAAGAGACCGATGAGCCGATCGGTATCCGCCGTCTCGAAGCTCGGCCGATCGCCACCCTGACGATCGAGGCCCAGGAGCGCCATGAAAGAATGGAGCGCACCCATCGCGACGATTGAGTTGCCGCGGGCGTCTGCCGAACCGGACACTCAGCGGCTGGAAGGGGCGCATATTTGAAACAAAGTTAGAACATTAAGGATTGCCCTCTCGCCGATCTCTGGTAGAGTGAAGCGGTTATTAACCGTTTTTAGGCGAGAATTATGCTTCTCGAAACGGGAGAAGTCGTCAACGCTGGGCGAGCGGGTGAAGCATTCAACTCGGGTTTGTTGACGGCAATTCGCCTCGCGTGGGGTTATCGGCATCGTCTAACGCAGGCATCGTCTTGGCTCGAGGCAATCGCCGGCGCCGCCGTAGCTGCGGGTATCCCCCTTAGCATTGCCGGATCTGCCGGCTGGCGGCTGTCGATCGCGCTGATCAGCCTCGCAGTTGTCATGATCGCAACAGTGGACACGGCTCGGGGCGGGGCGCGTGCCGAGGCATGGCTCGATGTGCTGGGCCGGGCGTTCGACGGCGCGCCCGCGGCGCAATTGATTGCTGCCGCCGATGGCCGTGTCGTGCAAAGTAACATTGCATTCGCGCGTCTTTTTGCCGGCGAGGCCGAAGCCTCGCTCGATATGGTCGAGCGTGCTGTGGCGAGCCCTGAAGCGGCGACTGTGTTCCGTTCATTGCGCGAGAGAGCAGCGGCCGGCGTAGTCGCATCCGGAAGCGTGGAGTTACAGCTGACGAGTGGCGGGCGGCTGCGCCATTTTGAGATATCGGTTGAAGCCGGGATCGGGCATGCGAGATACCAACTGTGGACGGTCCGCGAGGTTGGCGCCCCAGCCCCCTTATCAGGGTATGTGATCGCGGAGCCGGACGCGGCCGTGGGCAAGTCAAAAGTGGAGGACGGCCGCGGCGCGGTATCTTTCCTTAACCCAGCACTGCCGGCGCCAGCCGCAAGCGATCTAAGAACGCGCCTTTGTTCTCAACATTTTTTTGCCGATGCACCCATCGGAATTGCCGTGGTCGATTGCTCGGGCCGCTTCATCGGCGCAAACCCGGCTCTCGGTGAATTGCTTGATGTGCCCGAAGATACGCTGATCGGCCGCCGGCTGATTGACTTGTCAAGTCCGGAGGACGGAGCCGGGGTTGCCGCGGCGCTCGCCGCCGCAGCAGACGGAGCCGAGAACAGCGCGCGCGCCGAGGTTCGGATGGGTGCGCGAACCATGCTGTTGTCGCTTAGCCCTCTGGGCGGTCCCGAAGTGCAGGAGCAGGTAATTTTTCCGGTGAGTGCTCCGGCGCCGGGTATTGCTCCAGGCGTGGCGCCCAGGAAAATTTCGGCTGAAGCGTTTACAGTCTATTTCACGGACGTTACCGATCAAAAGCACCTCGAGACGCAAATCGCGCAGTCGCTGAAAATGCAGGCTCTCGGTCAGCTTGCTGGCGGGATTGCGCACGACTTCAATAATCTGTTAACAGCGATGATCGGGTTTTGTGATTTGCTGCTATTGCGCTCGCGGCCAGGCGACCCTGCCTTTCCCGATATCATGCAGATCAAGCAGAACGCGAATCGCGCGGCCAATCTCGTACGCCAGCTGCTGGCGTTTTCGCGCCAGCAGACCCTCCAGCCTCGGGTGCTCGAAATCACTGATGTGCTGAGCGAGTTGTCCGATTTGCTGCGCCGGTTGATTGGCGAGAATATTGAACTCGAATTTGACCACGGATCAGATCTCGGTCGCGTTAGGGCCGATCAGAGCCAATTCGAACAGGTGATCATTAACCTTGCGGTCAATGCCCGGGACGCTATGCCAGCTGGCGGCAGATTGACGATCCGCACTAGGAATTCGCTTCAAGAGCATGCCGTCCGCCACGGGGCCGAGATCATGCCTCCGGGAGAGTATGTTTTGATCGAGGTCGCCGATACCGGGCTCGGTATCGCCGCCGGTCAATTGCCGCGAATTTTCGAGCCGTTTTTTTCGACAAAAGAGGTTGGCCGCGGTACCGGTCTCGGCCTTTCGACGGTTTATGGCATTGTTAAACAAACCTACGGGTTTATTTTTGTCGACAGTATCCTGGGCCGCGGCACAAGGTTTGCCATCTATCTGCCGCGCCGCGCTGCCGCGCATGAACCTCGGCTCGATGCTGCCGACCCTGCCGTCCCGCGGGACCTGACCGGGAATTGTACGATCATGCTCGTTGAAGACGACGATGCCGTCCGCATGTTCAGCGCGCGCGCCCTACGCAACAAAGGTTACCGGGTGCTGGAAGCCAGGAGCGGAGAGGTTGCGCTCGAAATTGCCCGCAACGCGACTGAGCGCGTCGATTTGGTAATTACCGACGTTGTCATGCCGCAGATGGACGGGCCGACTGTAATCGGTGAGCTGCGGGCGATCGATCCAGATATCAAGGTGATCTTTATTTCCGGTTACGCCGAAGATGGATTCCGTCAGCGCCTCGACAGCGAGCGTGATATTCACTTTTTACCAAAACCGTTCAACTTGAAGCAGTTGGCACTTAAGGTTAAGGAAGTGACGGCGGCCCATATTGCGCATTCGGAAATTTCGGATTGCCTAATCGAACAAAAGAGGTACATTACACCTGCTGCCTCGCGTTGCACGGCAGCGCCGGCTGTGAAATAAACGGAGGGCCTCGGCATGCAGACAGCACTGCGCCTGTTGGATAAGGAAGCGATGGACAAGCAGCGGGCTTTGGATGCGGCCCTCGGACAGATTGAGCGTGCTTTTGGCAAGGGCTCGATCATGAAGCTCGGCTCGCATGAGACTGCGGCTGAAGCCGAGGTGATCTCGACCGGCTCGCTTGGACTCGATATCGCACTTGGCATCGGTGGTCTGCCGCGCGGCCGTATCGTTGAAATCTACGGGCCGGAAAGCTCGGGCAAGACAACGCTTGCGCTGCACGTGATCGCCGAAGGTCAGCGCGCCGGCGGCACTTGTGCGTTTATCGATGCCGAGCACGCGCTCGACCCGGCCTATGCCCGCAAGCTTGGGGTCAATGTCGACGATTTGTTGATCTCGCAACCCGATGCCGGCGAGCAGGCGCTCGAAATCGCCGATACCCTGGTGCGCTCCGGTGCTATCGATGTGCTCGTCATCGATTCGGTCGCGGCCCTCGTGCCGCGCGCCGAACTCGAAGGCGAAATGGGCGACAGTCATATGGGGCTGCAAGCCCGGCTGATGAGCCAGGCTTTGCGTAAGCTGACCGGTTCGATCTCCCGGTCGCGCACGATTGTCGTCTTCATCAATCAGATTCGCTACAAGATCGGCGTCATGTTCGGAAATCCGGAGACGACAACCGGCGGCAACGCGCTCAAATTCTACGCCTCGGTTCGGCTCGACATCCGACGCATCGGAGCCATCAAGGAGCGCGACCAAGTGACCGGTAATCAGACCCGGGTCAAAGTTGTCAAGAACAAGATGGCGCCGCCGTTCAAGGTTGTCGATTTTGACATCATGTATGGCGAAGGCATCTCTAAACGCGGCGAGCTGATTGATCTCGGTGTTCAGGCAGGGGTCGTCGAGAAATCGGGGTCGTGGTTTTCCTATGAGGGCCAACGCGTTGGCCAAGGGCGTGAAAACGCAAAGAGCTATCTGCGTGAGCATGCTGAAGTCGGGGAAGCAATCGAGCGCGCGATCCGTGCCAATGCCGGTCTCGTTGCCGAGGCGATGATGGCGACACCGGGCGAGGCGGTCGCCGCCGACGAATGATGCGCTGCCGCTCGGCACATCGGTGCTCCGAAGCAGTCATTATGGGAAGGAGGATCCCCGAATGGGCTTATCCGCCGCAATTTGGGCGAACTCGGCTCCGGGACTTTCATTGTCGATGACGGCGGCCGAGGGTCCGCCGCTTGCTCGTTTTTGGACAAAGGGGGCAGGCCGAGCCGGTGCGCGATGCTGCCCGAAGCAACTTACAACCCCCCATGGCGCGGTGGCCGATTTCGCTGTTCGCCGGTCGGGTGGGCTGGACAGGTACAAGCCCGATCCTCTATAAGCGCCGCTCGCTGGTGCGCCCAGGTAGCTCAGTTGGTAGAGCAACGGACTGAAAATCCGTGTGTCGGTGGTTCAATTCCTCCCCTGGGCACCATAAATTCTCACTAAACATCAAGCCATTAGATGATTAGGCCGCTCCCGTAGCGGTTTTTTTCATGTCGCAGGGCACCTCAATCGCACCCGAGCATTTCTGCGGGTTCCCAACGGCTACCGTTGGCTACTTGCAACATGACTTGCAACATACTATCTGGCCGATCAGCGGCGGATAGGGCGACGGCCCGACACGTCCGGTACCGCACCGGGCTTCCGCCGTGACCATTTCCTGCGGAGCGTCAGCGGAGGCGCAATGAACCGGCTAGAAAGCATAGATGCGCTGGTGCTGGCGCGATCAGGGTTTTACGGCGACAAACGGGACAGAGCGTCGCCATTGGCTGATGGCCTCGGCGACAGGCCGCTACTAGAGGCAATCTGCTACGAAAATTTCGGTTGTGTTCTGTTTTTGGTCAGTGCGGAGGCTTACCGTCGCAAATTGGAGGCCCTCTCTGATGCGGCCCTCTGGGACGAATTAGAAGCCGCGCGCCATCACATAGAATGGGTCGAATTCGAGCCTTCAGGAACACGCCGCATTCAACGAACAAGATAAAGTCAAAGCCGCTGCGGCGCAGGCAGCTGTTGTTAAGCAAGAGGCGTTTCAGCTGCTTCGTGAGCTGAGACAGCAAGACGGTCGCAAGGGCGGCACTAGATCAAAGCTCATGCCCGGCATCCTTGATGCGGCCCAAACGCTTTATCAGAAAGAGCCCGATCTACCTGCGAAAATTGCGTACAATCGTCTGATCAGCAACGGTGTACAAATACCGATCGGGACTGACGCGTTTCGTAAGAATTATTGGGGCACCGCGATACGTAAGCGGCTTACTTCCCAAAGTTGAGACGTAAGCGGCTTGCTTCCCATTGAAGATTTAGGAAGAGGCCGCAACAGACGCTACATCATCCGCAGACAACGAAAGCGGATGGTTTACTTCGATGACAACCACTTCTCAGGCGCTCGCCGACGATCTATTGAGAGGCGTTGCCAAGATCGCCGAAGAGATCGGCGAAACGCCGCGCAGAACATACTATAAATTAGAAAACAAAATCATCCCGGCTGGTAAAGATGGCAACTTGTGGATCGCCAGTCGGACAGTATTGCGCGAGCATTACGCGCGGCTCACGCGAGGGGCGGCGTGATGACCGATCCCGACCGGGGCACCGGGCCGCCAGCCCCTAGCCGTCGATCCAGCGGCCCGGCAAGGACCGCTGGAATTGATGGAGCTAACGCGAACACAAGCGGGCCACCCTCTAAACCAAGCCGCGTCCGGAGGCAAGTCCCGAGGCGGCCGACTGCAACTCAGTTGCGGGCCGCGCGCGAGCTATGGGGATCGCGGCCATGAGTGGCGAGCGCCCGCGACTGCGACTTGTCGCCTTTCGGCCGCTCCGCAAGAACAATTTGCGCGGGTTCGCGACTGTTGAACTCCCTATAGGATTGAAAATCCACGACGTTGCAGTTTTCTGCGGCAGCAGCGGCGCTTGGGCAATACTGCCGAGCCGACCGCAAGTTGACCCGGACGGCACAGCGAAACGCGATGCAAACAACAAGATAGCTTATTCCACAGTTCTCGAATGGCGAAATCGAGAATTGTCCCAAGGCTTCAGCCGGTCGGTCGTCGCGGCGGTGCGGCTTGAACATCCTGACGCGCTCGATGGTGCACCGTGAGCCCGGTCAAGATGGCGCTCGCCTACGCCCACGCCGTTCCCGTGTTCCCTTGCATCTCGGCTGAGCCAAGACGCAAACAGCCGTACACGCCGCGGGGCTTTCACGACGCAACTTGCGATCCGGGGGTTATCACCGCGTGGTGGCAGCGCTGGCCCGATGCGCTGATCGGCATGCCGACGGGTAAGGTGTCCGGGCGCGTCGTGTTCGATGTCGACGTGAAGGATTCCCGGGCAAACGGCTTCGATAGTATCGAAGACCTTGGCATCGTCCTGCCATCGACTTCGATGGTCCATACCGCGAGCGGTGGGTTGCACGTCTACTTCGATGCCGGTGATCGCGAGCTGAAGAACTCGGCCGGCGTGCTTGGTGCCGGCCTCGACGTGCGCGCCAGTGGCGGCTACGTGATCTTGCCGTCGGCGAGCTCGGGTTACGAGTGGGACCCGCAGCATAATTTCGATACCGTTGCGATGGCGCCCGCGCCGGATTGGCTGTGGCCACCAAAACTGTCGCGGCCCGTCTCGATAGAGCCGGTTCGCCCAGTAACCGGACTCAGCCCATATGGCAGAGCGGCAATCGAGGCCGCCTGCAACGCCATCGCGAGCGCTGGGCCAGGGCAGCAAGAGCGCACCCTTAACGCAGAAAGCTTTTCAATCGGAGCGTTAGCGGGTGCCGGGGCCGTTCCGAACGCAATTGCGCTATCGGCATTGCTGCGCGCGGGCAATCGAATGCCTGACCATGACCCCGCTTGGCCGTGGCGCCCTGAGGAAATCGACTTAAAGGTGAGACGCGCCTTCAGCGCTGGCGAAGCACACCCGCGGGAGGCGCGGCATGTCCGGCGAGTCATGGCTTGAAAATGATCCGAGAGCTGCAGCCGCGGAAGAACAATACAACGCGAGCATCGCCGGCAAGAAGTCCACGGGCAACGGGCATGACGCCGCCGCGATAGCGCTCCAAAGCGGAAAGGATTTCGCATTGAAGAAAATCGAGTGGTTGTGGCCCGGCTGGCTGGCGCGCGGCAAACTACATTTGCTTGCCGGGCAAAAAGCCGCCGGGAAGTCAACTATCACGTTCGACCTGATGGCCAGAGTGTCGTCAAAAGACACATGGCCTGACGGCTCGGCCGCACCGCTCGGCGACGTGATGATATGGAGCGGCGAGGATGGCGTTGAGGACACGATACTTCCCCGTTTCGTCGCCGCTGGTGGCGACATCGGGCGAATTTACCCGATAAAAAACATCGTTTCAGGCGGGATAAGCAGGCCGTTCGACCCCAGCACCGATATTCCCGCGCTGATCGAGATGGCAAAACAGCTCCCCGAGTTGCTGCTTGTCGTCATCGATCCGATCGTGTTGGCTCTCCCGGCAGGTTCCGACAGTCACAAAAACACCGAGACGCGTCGCGGGCTACAGCCATTGGTTGAATTTGCTGAAGATCGCGGCATCGCGCTAATCGGTATCACACATTTTACAAAAGGGACCGCCGACCGCGACCCGGTTGAGCGCGTCACTGGCTCGCTTGCTTTCGGCGCACTGCCTCGCGTGGTGCTCGCTGCCACAGCCGATGACGACGGATTTCAGCGTCGCTTGGTGCGGATCGCGTCGAATATTGGCCCCACGGGCGGCGCGATCGAATACACGATGCATCAACAACCGCTCGATGGCTACGATTTCTCAGCTCAACGGATCGCTTGGGGCGTCAAGCTGAGCGGCAAACCGAGCGAGTTGCTGAACCAGAAAAAACAAAGCGCCCAAGCCGACGCTGGGGCCTTTCTGCGAGAATTCCTCCAGCCGGGGCCGCGCCCGCACAAGGAAGTCAAAAGCGCGGCCGAAGCTCACGGCCATGCATGGGGAACCGTGCGGCTCGCGCAAAAACAACTCGGGATCAAGCCGCAAAAAGCCGGTAAGGCGTGGTCTTGGCAATTGCCCGCCAGGATTAACAACTTCAACCCCGATTAGCATCTTTCCAGTAGATCGAGATCAAATTTCATGGTGCTAAGACGTTAAAACGGCCATCGCGAGCATAGGTGCATTCTCAATGACTTACGCCAATATGCGAAAGGTGCTCCTACCGCAAAATCTTAGCATCTTCCACCTTCGTTCGGCTGCCAGAAGATGGGAAGGTGCTAAAGAAGTTGTACATTACGCGCGCGCGAGGCCTCACTCTCTCCTTGGCGGCTAAAGCAGGAGTAGGCGAGCGTGAGATACAAGGCCGATAGACCGTCCAGGCTTGATACGCTGTACCGAGCCGTCGGCGGTACTCAACAGCTGGCCCGCTTGTTCGGCCGGCATCAGGTAACCGTTAACCGGTGGAAGGCCGGCACCCAGCCGCTCCCAGCTTGGGTGGCCGAAAGGCTGCAGATGTTCGCTGATGACATCGCTCACGAGATGATTGCGCTGAAGCACGAGCTGACAACCGATGTCCGCCAAGGGCGTACCCGGATCGCTCAAGCCAGGGCAAAACAGCGGCAAACCCTAGGGCAAAACTGGAAGTGGTTGGAACGCCAATCGGCGAACGATCGTGAGGAGGGTAATCAGCCATGATTTCACAGTCGTCACCTGATGAAGCGCCGCCTCTGCCACAACCGCGCATGCCGGAAGAGATGATCGCCGAGTTGAACGAGGTGTTTTGGCGGTACGGCTGGACATTGGTGAAGCGGTCCGATGGCTGGTATCCGGCGCCGTACACGCGACACTGACTAGCGGACTATGTATCTGATGCTCGCGATCTATCTTATTGTTTTGATGTGAACTTTTCAGGCATGTCGCAACGATGTTGCGGATCGTTGGATGCCTGAGCGAGGAAACTGGAGGGGCTAAATGGGTTCGCCGCGCACCCATTGAACGTGGGCGCTAAGGCGGAGGGGGCATGGGCTGGGCCTATGCCGGCCCTCGATTGCCCCCTCGACCCCGGACCTGAGGGGGCGGGACTCGGGGCGGTCCGATTGAGCTACGCCACCCTCTGCGGCGGGGAGAAAATTTGCCCTCGTCGTGGCACGTAATTCGCTGATTTAATTGACAAACCCCATGGTTTTGCATTGTTTCCAGGGGCTGCTTGTGTCATATCGCAGCAGCATGGAAGAGAGATTGCATATGCCGGGGTCGAGGGCGCGCAAAGTGTCGATGCAGCCGACGACGACCCCATGGTGCAGATCACCGTTCTGATGAAGCGGTCGGAGGCGGCGGCCGTTCGCTTGCTCGCCGATGGGGAGTGCAATTCGATCTCCGGGTTCTGCCGCCGCGCGATCCTGCGGTCTACGGAGGGGGTGGCGGCTTTTGAGCGTCGCCGAAGCCACAACTTTGTTGCGGGCATCGGTCGGGTTCGTTGAATTGGTCAATTTTTCACTGATGATGCGGCCGCAGACTTTGGCCGAGCTTCGGGAGCTAGCGGAGCGCGAGGGATTGCCGGTTTCGACGTGGTGTCGAATGGCGTTGGAAGATCTGATCGCGGCCCGGAAGCGGCTGAGCGATCGGCATCGCGGCGAACCCGTCAGGCGGGCGCGGGCCGCGTCGTGAGCGACATTGGTGATATCGGTGAGGTGCTGTTCAATCACGGTTTTGTCGTGCTGGCGCCGGGTCTTTATCATCAGCCAGCCGGGTCGCTGTCGCAGTACGTTATCGATGTCGCGCCGCTCGGGCGCTGGTTTATTCGGAAGACCGGTTTTGGTGAGCGCGGCGTCGGCGCGGCGGAGCTGGCGCGGGCGCTGGAAGACCTGACAAAGCCGGCGCTGGGCATGGCGACAAACCTGATCGAAGCAGAAAGGAAATAGACGATGGCATACGGAAACACCCCGGCTGAGATCGAGCAAGCTGGCCGGCAATTGGCGCAACTAATTACGCAGCAAAATCAGCGGCTTGAGGCTGTCGAGGCCGCGCCGGCACGTGCTCGGCTGGCCGAAGAGTGGCAATCCGGCCAAGAATACGCGCGAGCCAGCGGCTATCGCGGCGAAGCTCTCAATGAGCTTGAGCAAGCAATGCAAGACAATAATATTTGGCGGCATGATCACGCTATTCGGCTCGGCTTGGCTCCGCCAAGTACTCATCCGTTTTTGGATGGCCCTGCTGAAGGGTCTGAGATGCTTCGCGCGATCCAGAGCGGTAATCAAGAACAGTATTTCGACGGGTTGGCGCGCCAAGCTTTACGTGAAGGCCGCGGCGGCTGATGGTCGATATCAGCGAAAACGAACTCGCCTCGCTGCGGCAACTGGCCGGTCTTGATCCGGTGCCGCCACCGTTGCGTCGCGAGCAGAGGCGCGCCGGCATTGAGTTAGCAAAGCCGCCGGGCGAGAATCAGCCGGTTTCGCCGGCAATAGATTTCCCTCTGATGGCAACAGAAATGGCCCCGGTAGCACGCATCGCGTCCCTTGGCCAACCCGCCGATGTCCACGCGGCCGGCCGTGCTTACGCTCGCGAGGCCGGCTACACCGATGAAGGCATTTTGGAACTTGAAGGATTTATGGCGCGGCACGGTGCTACAGACTATCGCGTTGCGATGGTCGCCTTCGAGGCGCTTCAACCCAAGCCTGAACCGGTGACGAGCAGCGCAGGCCCATATACCGGCCTCTACACCCCGGCTCCGAGTGCGGAGGACGACGGGCAAGCGTTTTTGTCCTCCCTGCTGGCCGGCGACGGAGATCGCCTTCTCGACCAGTCCATTGCCGCCTCAATCCGCGCCGTTCGGAACAGCCGGTAATGCCGCGCCCGTCGAGAAAGCCAGTCGAGCGCATCGACGTCAGTGAGGTCGCTCGCCTAGTCGATGACCCGCGAGTACGGTCGGGGCTCGGGCTGACTGACAATGACGCGGTATTGCGGCTATTGGCCGAATGCGCTTGCGTGCGCGGTCACGACAATGAAGTCGCGGTATTCCGCGCACAGACTTTTGATTATTGGACCGCGATAATTTTCGACACCGCGCCGCCGTTTGCCGATTTAGTGCTGGAATATCTCTTCGGTGAACTTGGCGCTAAGACGCTGCAATTCTCGACTGCCGATAGAGAAAGTGGTAAAAGGCTTGGTGGGTACTTTAAGGGTCCGTACATGAACCTTTCGCTAGGTTTCGCGTGGACGCTGACACGCGAAGACTGGATCGTCACTCGCTCGCCCGAGAAAGCGGCATGAATGATTACTATCGTCGGCACTGCCGAATACTTTGAACAAAAGCGACAGTTACTCTTTGGTATAGTCGAAGCGATTGGCGCCACGATTGCGTCGGGGCTGGCCAGTGCGGGTATTGGTACCATCGCGGGCGGCGGCGCGGCGGGCCTGTTGGGTGCGGGCGCGACGACTGCTCTATCCGGCGGTCTTGCGGCTGGTGGATTGGGCGCTGTGGGCGGCGGTGTCCTATCGGCAGTTGAAGGCCGGCCGATCGGTAAGGGCATTTTATCGGGTGCATTAACCGGCGGGGTTTTGGGTGCCGCGGGGCCGGCGGTTGGCGCTGCAATCGGTTCTCCGGTTGCGGGCGACATTGTCGCCGGTGCGGCGGGCGGCGCTCTGGGCTCGGCAGCGACTGGCCAGCCGATACTGCCGGGTGTGCTCGCGGGGGGTGCTGCTGGCACGGCGGCCGGGTTAGCGGGCGGTGCGACATCGACGCCGGCTTCACCCGGCTCGGGTGCGGCCGTCGTATCACCATCGGCGGGGGCCACAAGCGGCGCCAGTGGCGCTACGTCTCCGGGACCCGTGTCATTGCCCGGCGGGGCAGGAGGAGGATCTACCGTGCCATTGGACCCAACGCAAGCAACGGCTGGCAGTTTTACCCCGGCGACAACGACTGCCGCGACGAATGCCGGCCAGTTTGGCGGCAATCAAGATTTCTCGGGCAGCACTGGCGGCTTCAATCTCGATAATATCCTAGGCAAAATCGGTCAGAACCCGGGCGTGTTACTGAGCGCCGCACCGCTGGCGCTCGATTTGCTCAAGGGAAATCAAGCGCTACCGGCGCAGAAACAGGTGCAGCAACAGGCTGGCGAAGCTGCGTCTGTCGGGCGCACTTTGGAGGCTTATCAGGGCAGCGGCACGCTGCCGAGCGGCCTACAGGATGTCGTCAACCTCAACAAAAACGCCGCCATTGCTCAAGTCAACGACACCTATTCCCAGCTCGGCCTCGCGAACTCGACGCAGCACGTCCAGGCGGTGCAGCAGATACATGAGGCCTATAATGCGCAGGTTGCCCAGATCGGGCAGCAACTCGCTCAGCAAGGGCTGCAGTGGACACAGCTCTCCGCCAATGAGTTCAATACACTGCTGGATACCCAGCTAAAGCAAGAGCAGGGCCTGCAGAATGCACTGGCGAGCTTTGCGGGCGGCTTGGCGCGCGTCAGTGGCGGTGGTTCCTCGACGTCTAGTACTTAGGAGGCAATAGCGATGCCGGATGCCGGTGCGCTTGTATCGGGGCTCAGCAACCCGGTTCCGCCAGCAATAACGATCCCCAATACTGACGATCCACGTGTCTCGGGGTTTTTGAAGGGCTTCAGCGACGGAATGGCCGGGCGGCCGGCCTCGGTGTCATCCGCGCCGTCGCCAGCATCAGCGCCGTCCGCGTCGCCGATTACTCCCGAAGCCGCTGCCAATGCGGACGTGAACAAGCTCTATGCGATGGTGCTGCCACGCGAGGGCAGTGACGATCACTCGATTTCGCCGGCCGGGGCGATCGGCAAGGGTCAAGTTCTGCCCTCGACGGCAATTCCGTATTTGTTCCCAGGTCACGATCCCAGCGACCCAAAGGTGCAGGCCGCGGCCAAACAGGCGTTGCTGAACCCGAAGACGAACGAGATGGTCAGCAAGACCTATCTCTCGACACTCAATAAGCGCTACAGCGGCGACACCGAGGCCGTGCTGGTTGCCTATAACGCCGGCCCCACCGTCGCCGATAAATGGCTAGCCGCGGGCAAAGACCCGTCTGTCTTGCCGGCCGAGACGCAGCACTACATCGGTGAGCCGCTATCGGCGCAATGGGGCAAGCTGACGCCGCAAGAGCAAGCGCTGATGCGTGAGCGCCAGGCCGTCACCGACAACACGGTGCAAAGCCTCACCGGCATGATGCAGCGGTACGCGCAAGAGGCGGCGCAAGCTCCCGCCGGCTCGCAAGAGCGCGACGCGATGATCTCCCGCTATCGCGAAAATCTCGACCAGATGCAGCACGAGTGGCGGCAGAAAGTTGCTAGCCCGCCGGTCGAAAAGCCCACGGACTTGTGGGCCGCTTTCGGCAGTCCGGCGATGGTGCTGTCGCTGTTCGCTGGATTGCTATCGAAACAGCACATAACAGCCGCCCTCGGGGCTGGCGGCGCTGTGCTAAACGCCATTCACGAGAATGACCGCGAGGCATACGAACGCAATTATCGCGTTTGGAAAGACCATCTCGGCCTCGGGCTGCAAATGATTTCAATGGAAAACCAGGACATTCGCGCGATCCTTGAGGATCAGCGGATGGCGCTGGACCAAAAGAACATGCGGTTGCAGACGCTTGCCGCCGAGATGGGATTCATGAAGGGCGTCGCCGGCATGCAACTCGACTCCGTCGATGCCGGCTGGAAATTCCTCGAGGATCGCGAGAAGGCGGCACAGGCTGCGCAAACGCACGCTGATCAAATCCAGATGCACTACGACAGCATGAATTTGGTGCATCAGGATCGTGTCGCCGGGCTCAATCTGAGAGCACAGAACCCGCAAACCGCGGCGTTTCAGCAGTTCCTCGCCGAGCACCCGAACGCGACTTCCGAGGAAATGCAGCAATATCTGCAGCGTTCGCGCCCAGCGCGCTCCGGGCCGGCGGCGGCGGTGCAGAAGTACCTTGCCGAGAACCCCGACGCCTCAGCCGAGGACGTGTCGCGCTTCGTCGCCCACGTCCGCGCCGAAGGTGCGGCCGAACAGGCTTTCGAGAGCGGCGCACAAGGCAACACGGTGCGATCGATCAACGTCGCGATGGATCACACTGACACGTTGTTGCAGCTCGGCGAGGCGCTGCAGAACGGCGACACCCGGCGGCTCAACCAGCTTAAGAACGTGATCAAGTCGGAATTCGGCTACGAAGGGCCGGTCGATTTCAACTTCGCCAAGCAAATCGTCGGCGACGAAATCGTCAAAGCGGTGATCGGCAACGGCGCTGGCACTGGCGAAGACCGGCGCGGGTTGCAAGCGGCATTCGATGCGGCGAACTCGCCTAGGCAGTTGGTCGGGGTGATCCGCACCGCGGACGCGCTGCTTGGTGGCCAGCTCCAAGGGTTGCGCCGGCAGTATCAGGGCGCGGGCCTGACCGATTTCGATGCGAAGCTGTCCCCCAAGGCCAAGACTCGTCTCAGCGGCGGTGTGCCGAATGATCTGCCGAGCCCGGCGGGACATGCGGAAGGGTCGGTTGCCAAGGATGCAAGCGGCCGAGTGGTCGCCAAGATCGTCGGCGGGCAGTGGGCGGCCCCCTGATGGCCGAATACACGATTGAGCCGCCCAGCCCACCGCCGGCAGCTCCGAAGTCGGGATACACGATTGAGCCGCCGGGCGGCGGAGCGCCAGAACAAGTTTACACCAATGATGCGGGGCAGCCGTTTACGCTGAGCGGCAAGCCGCCGCCGTCGGCGCTACCGGAAGCGAGATTGCCAGGCGAAATCCCTGGTGTGCCGCGTTTATCGACAATCGCCAAAGGGCTCGCTGAATTGCCCGGCAGATCGTGTCCCAGGACGTGGTGTAAGAGCGGCGGCAGTATCGCGCTCTCCGGCGGGGTCGGCCGGTGTCAGGCGGATAGGGCGGGCAGCCTGACGATAGGATCCTCGCTCAATGGAGCGATGGTTTCCAGGGTCATGTAGCGAGCGCGCTGGACCGCCCATTCATCGTTTTGTTCGAGCAGGATGGCGCCGACGAGGCGGGTGATTGCGGCCTCGTTTGGGAAGATGCCGACGACCTCGGTGCGGCGCTTGATCTCGCCGTTGAGCCGCTCCAGCGGGTTGGTGCTGTGGATCTTGGGCCGGTGATCCTTGGGAAAGCTCATGAAGGCGAGGACGTCGGCTTCGGCTTGGTCCATCAGGATGGCGAGCTTGGGCACTTTGGGCCTGAGCTGATCGGCGACCTGGCGCCATTGGGCTCGGGCCATCTCGGCATCCTCCTGGGCAAAGGCGGTGGCGATGAAGGCGGCGACGACGCGGCGTCCCTGCTTGCCGGCATGGGCCAGGACGTTGCGCATGAAGTGCACGCGGCAGCGCTGCCAGGACGCATGCAGCACCTTTGCGACCGCTGCCTTCAGCCCCTCGTGCGCATCCGAGATCACCAGCTTGACGCCGCGCAGGCCGCGCCGCGCCAGCGAGCGCAGGAAGTCGGTCCAGAAGGTCTCGGCCTCCGACGCACCGATCGCGATGCCCAGCACCTCGCGCCGGCCATCGCCGTTGACGGCCACCGCGATGATGACGGCGACCGAGACGATGCGCCCGTTCTCGCGCACCTTCAGGTAAGTCGCATCGAGCCACAGATAGGGCCACTCGCCTTCCAGCGGCCGGTTGAGAAAGGCAGCGACCTTGTCGTCGATCTCAGCGCACAGCCGGCTGACCTGGCTCTTGGACATTCCGGTCATGCCCATCGCCTGGACCAGATGGTCGACCGAACGGGTGGACACGCCGTGGACGTAAGCTTCCTGAATCACCGCCGCGAGCGCCTTCTCGGCCATCCGCCGCGGTTCCAGAAAAGCCGGGAAGTAGCAGCTCCGGCGCAGCTTGGGGATGCGCAGCTCGACCGTGCCGGCGCGCGTTTCCCAGACCCGGTCGCGGGCCTGACCGATTTCGATGCGAAGCTGTCCCCCAAGGCCAAGACTCGTCTCAGCGGCGGTGTGCCGAATGATCTGCCGAGCCCGGCGGGACATGCGGAAGGGTCGGTTGCCAAGGATGCAAGCGGCCGAGTGGTCGCCAAGATCGTCGGCGGGCAGTGGGCGGCCCCCTGATGGCCGAATACACGATTGAGCCGCCCAGCCCACCGCCGGCAGCTCCGAAGTCGGGATACACGATTGAGCCGCCGGGCGGCGGAGCGCCAGAACAAGTTTACACCAATGATGCGGGGCAGCCGTTTACGCTGAGCGGCAAGCCGCCGCCGTCGGCGCTACCGGAAGCGAGATTGCCAGGCGAAATCCCTGGTGTGCCGCGTTTATCGACAATCGCCAAAGGGCTCGCTGAATTGCCCGGCACGCTTATCCGGGGGCTGAGGAGGGCGGCAAACGCCTTCTAGGCGTCGGTGAGGCCGGGCAAAACCCGCTGCGTCCGCTCAGCCCGGACGAGCTTACCACCGTCTCGATGTTCGCCGGGAACGCCCCCGGTGCGGTTATGGCGAGTGCGGCGCGCCATTTGGCAACGCCCTCGGAAGCGGCTGGCGAACTCGGCCCGCTTGGCCAAGCGCTCGCCGGCGGGGAGCGGGCCGCTTACAACCGCGGCATTCGTCCCGGTAAAGCGATGACCGCGCCCGAACGTGAGGCTTACGATGCGCATGTAGCCCGAGCGGTAAAAGCGATACGCGACACCCGAGGCGGACAAAACCTTCCCAAATCGGTCGAGGATTTTTCGAAGGCGATCGCCGAAGCAAAGACCGCGACCTATGCTCGGTACACCGACATGGCCAAGCAGGCCGAGGCGGCAGGTGCACGGGTAGAGCTCGATCCCGCCGCTGTCAGGCTGAGCAAACTAGCGAGCGATCCGTTACAGGACCCGGCAGCTGTTGGCGAGGCAAAGCGTTTGCTCGCGCTGATCCCCAGCAAGGCCGCGTCGATTACCCCGACACGGGCCGAAGAAATCGTGCGTTACCTGAACGAGCGCGCCACCGGGTTTGACACGCTTGGCACAAAGGGGGCCGGCTCGGTCTTTCGGGAGGCGTCTGACGCGTTGCGCGGATCGCTGGTTGACGCGGTGTCGAAAGCAGGGTTCCCCGATTACGGCGAGTTGCGGCGGACATACGGCGGGTTAGCGACGATCGAGGACGATGTCGGGCGTGCTACGACCCGCATGTTGAACCAGGGCGGCCCACGCGTCGGCCTTTCTGAGATGGGCGCCGCGGGGCTTGCCGCCGCGGGCGAGCCGGTATCGGCCGCTGCGGTTCAAGGTGGAAAATTTGCCAATCTCTGGCTCAAATCGCCAAATCGCGCGGTCAAGCAATTGTTCGAGAAGGCCGAGAAGCGCGCTCAACCGCCTAAGCCGCGCGCACCGCAAAAACCGCCCTCGGCGCTGATCCCGACGGGTGTACTAGGGCAGGATGACGGCCGAGCCCGATAGGCCGCAACTGCCGTTGCGCGAACGGCTGGTGACGATGCGGGCGGAGCTGATCGCAAAACTCGAAAGCGGGATTGAAGGCGGCTGGCTCAGGTTGTTAAGCGACGTACAGACCAGCATCACCGCGATCGATGAGGCGGAGCGCAACGATCAAAGCCACTGGGTGAGGAGCCGGTATTCGGGCGCAAATGAGACAATTGGCAAATTAGTTGCGCCGCGATGACCGCTCCATATAGAATGTTACAGAGGAACCAGCGAGCGCCGCTATCGGACCGAGAGTAATTCCGATCCAATCCAAAACAAAATGCGGCCCTTCAGTGATACGCAGGCAGAGCATCAGGGACAGCATCACAGCACCGACAAGAATTATTCCAGCCAGTGTTCCCAGCAGGATGTAGGCAATAGTCCGTCTTTCTGATGCGAGCGGGTCAGACCGAGGTATAAAGACATCATCAACTTCAATGGGTTGTGAATTAGATTGCGGCATGACATGCGGAAAATGGATGCGGTCTACATCAATGACTCGCGGAGTAGCGCGCCGATTATCGTCCCCGTGGTGGAGCTGGTCGGACACGGGGCAGGTGGAAATCGGGAACGTCAATGACCCCGCCAACTTGTTGAGTTGGCGGGGCCGGTTCTCTGGTAAGAGCTGGATCTGAGCGCGTGGTCGGTAGAATCAGATCGGCTTCAATTTCGGTATCGTCCTTGGTCCGCATCCCCCCTCGCATGCACCGTCATTTCTTCGCGGCGTTTGCCGGACTTATCTTCAATGACGACAGCATCGTCGCCCTTGGCAAACCGGAGAAGATAGAGTTCGGTGCCTAATGCGTGGCCGACTGCTTCGCCCGGCGACACCCCCAATGCCCTAGCGATTTCTTCGACGGCACCCATCGCCCTTGGAGAAAGGGCGATTTTTGTCCGGTCGTCGTCGTGTCTCTGCTCTGACATCACTCTATTCCCTAACTGCGGGACGCTGGTACCCTAAACGTCCAGCGCTGCGAATCGATCTCATGCCTCCCCCCTCCCTTGTCAAGTGAAACCGCCCACACTACCCAGCGCCCCAAAAGAGCGCACCCGCCGACCTTGCATTGCAGCAAAATTCGCGCCACTCAGTAAAATCCTTGTGGCACCAAAAGCTTGCGAGAATATGAAGGGCTTCGGCGTCATGCAACTGTCAAAATTAGCGACGCCTACAGGGCAGAGCTCCGCATAAGGCACTGAAATTGCTAAGAGATGAAATGTAAGGGATTCCGACGCGAGACATTTGGCGCATTTTCGCAGGCGAATTTGCCGGATCAATGTCCCAGCGTCACCAAGTTTATGCGCTACGATCCGGGCACGAATAAGGCGGTTATCGCTCTGTCCCGGAAACGACCATATCGGCCCGTCGGCTCCCACATTGAGAGCACGCGAGCCGTGCACGCCAATCCGGGACGGGCATTTCGGCGCCGTAGCGCTCTGCCATCTCAGCGGGGTCGGGTTCGACGCGATTGCGGCAATCGAGGCACCACACGATGAAGCGCACGCGCGCCGATGCGGCGTTGCCGAGCGTCATCGGCGGCCCGCTGTAGCCCTTCACTAGCGCGGACTGACTGAGTTGCCTCGCCGTTACCGCTCGTAGAACTCTTGCGGCTCTCCTTGTCCGGACGCCCGAACTCGCGCGCGGATTTGATAATGGCCCCCCGTCTCAGATAGCAATCCACCATGTAACTGTTCCGCCGCTTCTTTCTTTGAAGGGGCTTCCACTTTCTTATAGGGCTGGCCGTCCCACTTTCCATCAGGCCATAGTTGTACCCGGTACATTACCATCCCTATCGTTGCTCCAGCGCTCTGCGCGCCTCTGCTAGCTCGGCACGGCTGTGCGATAGACGGTCTTGATAAATCAACCACTCTTGGGCCGGGGCCGCCGGCCGGTTTGCAACTTCAAGGACCTTATAGGCCGTCTCGCAGGCAGCTTCTAAAATACGGATATCAAGCATCAACCTATTCCCCCAAATGAGGTGGCCGGGATATGGGGAGCGACAAGCCAGGTGAGCGAACTCGACGCCTCAAGCGATATCGAATTGCGCCTTTAGTTCTCGCTCAATCTCAAAAGCGACTGGTGGCGTGATTTTGTTGCCAGTCGCACCCCAGGCCGTGCCCCAATTCGAATCACCCGGTCGGGTGATCGCGACGCTCGTTACATGCTCACATTCTGGATGTTTACGAACCCCTCGGTCATCAGCAAAGCGATCAACTCGCGTTCGGTTTTGCGCTCTTTGACCATCACAAATCCTTGACCATCGGAAAATATTGCAACATAATCGGAACCGTTCAGAAAGAACGGTAACGGTTAGCCGCATAGGTGGTTGTGATGGCGAAGGTGCGCAAGCGGACGTGGCAGAACAGTAAGGGCGAGCAAACCGCCTGGATCGCGGACTATTTCGACCAGGCCGGCAAGCGGCACATCAAGACATTTGAGCGCGAGCGGGAGGCAAAAGCCTGGCTCGTTACCGCGCAAGGTGAAGTCGCACGCGGCGTCCACACCCCAGAGAACGCCAGCATTACGGTCGCCGAGGCGGCCGAGTTATGGATCGGCAAAGGCGAACTCGAAAAGCTTGAGCGCTCGACCCTCCGGCAATATGGCAACCACGTCGCCCTGCACATTGTCCCGCTGATCGGCGCTGTGAAGCTTTCTCGTCTGTCGGCGCCCGCGATCGAGGCCTTCCGCGACGATCTGCTGCGCAAGGGCTCGCGCCCGATGGCGCGCAAGGTGCTGGCGAGCCTGAAAAGCATTCTCGGCGAGGCGCAACGACGCGGCCTTGTCGCACAGAATGCGGCGCAACCGGTCCAAGTCGACGTGAAGAAGCGCGAGCAAGGGAAGCTCGCGGTCGGGCGCGACATTCCGTCGAAGGAAGAGGTTCAGGCCATCCTGACCGCGGCTGAGGGGCGCTGGCGTCCGTTGCTGGTGACCGCGATCTTTACCGGCATGCGCGCGTCCGAGTTGCGCGGGCTGACATGGGATGGCGTCGATTTCGAGCGCAAGGTAATCGCGGTTCGGCAGCGGGCCAATTTGTGGGGTGAAATCGGGGCGCCGAAATCGGCGGCTGGCGAACGTGAGATTCCGATGGCGCCGATCGTGGTCAACGCGCTCCGGGAATGGCGGCTGGCCTGTCCGAAGGGCGCTGGCGGCATCGTGTTCCCGAACGGCAACGGCAACATCGAGAACCATGCTAACATCGCCAACCGCGGCTTCTACGCGTTGCAGCGGGCGGGCGGCATGGTCGACGGTGCGGGCAAGCCGAAATACGGGCTGCACGCCCTGCGACATTTCTTCGCATCATGGGCGATCGAGCGGGGCTTCACGGCGAAGCGGGTTCAGGTCTTACTTGGTCATAGTTCGATCCAGATGACCTTTGACGTGTACGGGCACCTGTTCCCGAGCCTGGAAGATGATCACGCCAAGTTCGCCGCGGGTGAGCTGGCGGTGGTCGGCTAGCGGCTTTGCGACAAAACTGACCGATTTTGCAACATGAACACTCTAATATATTGAAAATATTACCGATAAAACCCACTCCCTACGGACTGAAAATCCGTGTGTCGGTGGTTCAATTCCTCCCCTGGGCACCACGCCCCAAGCCAAGGAGTCGATCCGAGAGGCAAGAAATGCGCTTATGGCGTCGCCGCAGCTTACAGACGGACACTGCAGATGCTCACGCGTCCCGCCAATGTCGAAACAGAGCCTCCCAGATCTAACCGGCGTACTTTACGAACTCAATCCTCCATTGACCCTAGCGCGATCCTAAATCGGCTGCGAATAAAATCGACCTAGTCTATTAACTATACGTAATCGGAGCCTACGTCCGTAAACCATACTAAATCGATTAAAAAATATCCAGACGCTTGACCGAGGCGCAGCAAAGCTGGAAAAGTGCACTGTTCTCCAACACTCTTCTGGGGGGAGCGTGCTTTGTCTGCACGTTTGGGAGTTTTGCGGCAAGAAAACTTGAGATCGAGGAGAGTGCGAAGTTGCAGTCTCACAAGCGAGCACTACGATATCCCCCAACCGGGGGCACAGGTCATCCATGGGGATCGCGGGAGGCTTGACGTCTGGTTGACGTCTCGCGGGGTTCAGACAGGAGCCGATAAACAAAGGCGGCGCCGCGAATGGTTCAAAGAGGGAATCCGTGGATAATTTTCTTCTGCTTAGCCGGAATATTGCGTCTTGGGGTCGGTTTAGAGCCAAAACTCCTGGTCGTTCGTTCGACGGTTCACATTCAATTTCATTGCCGAGATGGTCTAGTTTGACGAAAATTATCCTCGCGATTGGCATCCTTGCCACGCTGAATTCACTTGCCGGGCGCGCCGATGCCGCGCGCTATGGTGTTGCCCCACCACCGCAAGTAGCCGTAAACCGTGGGGTGGTCGAACTCGAAACCGGGCGCGGCAGTGGTATTTCAGTGCAAATTGCCGAAGATCTTGCCAACGTTATCGATGATGGCGCGACGCGACGAGTATTACCTGTTGTCGGTAAAGGGGGGCTGAAAAATATTACCGACCTCGAACTCCTACGAGGGATCGATCTAACGATACTGCAGGACGACGTTATGAATTACGCGCGGCAGCAAAATCTGTCGCCTGGTATCGAGAACCGCCTCAGTTATATTACCAAACTTTACAACGAAGAATTTCATTTGCTTGCCCGCAGCGACATTAAAACCATTGCCGATCTCGCCAATCAGAAGGTGAATACCGATTTGCGTGGCGGCGGAACTGACATTACTACGACTCGATTATTTGGCCTGCTAAACATTCCGATCGTCACAAGCAACGATGACCCGGAGGTGGCGCTCGATAAATTGCGCCGCGGCCAAATTGCGGCTATGGCATTGGTGAGCGGCCGACCTGCGCCGATCTTTCGCGACGTAATCGCGGAAAAGAACCTTCATTTCATTTCCATACCGCTAAATACTGCAATCACTGCGAATTATGTGCCGGCGCGGCTCACGGCTGACGACTATCCAGTCTTGATCCAATCCGATCATCCCGTCGACACCATCGCTGTCGGTGCCGTACTGGTTGTCGCCAATCTTCAGCCCGATTCAGATCGTTACCGCAACGTCGTCAACTTTGTCGACGCCTTCTTTACCGGCTTTCAGTCGCTTTTGATGCCCGGTCACGACCCGAAATGGCACGAGGTCAACATCGCCGCCGAACTCCCAGGTTGGCGGCGTTTTCCACCCGCGGCAGATTGGCTACAGCGAAACGCGCCTGCCGTCGGCGAGCCCAACGAGCAGGCGCTAAAGGCGATTTTCGCCCGCTTTGTCGATGAGCGGCAGCAGGCTGCTGGGGGCACGCCGCTGACCCCGCAGCAAAAGGACGAGTTGTTCAGCCAGTTCGAGCGGTGGCAAAAAGGACAAACGCGTTAACCTTTTTCGCTACGAAAATCGCCAGCGCGAGTTGATCATTAACATGCTTAATTACGCGACCTTCCGATCACGGGGAACCACCGTGAGACGCTGGCGAGTAGCGATTTTCTTTGCGCTGGTCGCGATCGTAATTGATGCGGTTGTAGGAACTGTGGTTGCGCAATCGGAACCGCGACACGGTGGCATTCTTGATTTCGTGGTTACTGTAGAGCCCAAAGATTATGACTGCTATTCCAACACGTCTTTCGCCTTTCTGCATCCAATAGCGCCGCATTACTCGACCTTGCTCAAGTTCGACGCCGCCAATTATCCACAAATCATAGGCGATTTAGCCCGATCGTGGACGATTTCCGCTGATCGAAAAACTTACACCTTTAAGCTTTGGCCGAACGTTCTGTTTCACGACGGTTCGCCGCTGACTTCGGCAGATGTCAAGGCTAGCTATGAGCGTCTGATCCACCCTCCTCAAGGCATAGTCTCCGCGCGGCGCATCGATTATGGCGCGATTTCGGACATCGCGACACCCGATCTACTGACCGTCGTCTTTCACCTGCAATGGCCCGACGCGGCGATGCTCGCGAATTTTGCTTCACCCTGGAATTGCATCTACAGCGCTGCCAAGTTGAGCGCCGATCCGAATTTCCCGAAAACCCATATACTCGGCACCGGCGCTTTTGTTTTTGTTGAGCACGTCCAAGGCAAGTATTGGCGGGGCAGGCGCTGGGAGAAATATTTCCGGCCTGGAAGACCCTACCTCGATGGGTTCCAAGCCGATTTTATGCCCGCGGCGGCGGTTATGTCTGCTTACAAAACCGGCAAAATCGCTGCCGAGTTTCGCGGTGTGACACCGCCGCAGCGGGATGACATGGTTGCTGCTTTCGGGGATCGCGTAACGGTCAGCGAAAGCCCGTGGCTGTCGAACTTGTCGGTCGTCTTCAATGTGAAACGGCCGCCTTTCAATGATGCGCGCGTGCGTCGCGCTATGTCACTTGCCATCGACCGTTGGGGTGCTGCCGAAAAGTTGCAAAAAACGACCTTTCTCAAATATGTCGGCGGTCTGATGCGGCCGGGATCGAGCATGGCGACCCCGGAGGCGGAGCTGGTCGAACTCCCCGGTTTTGGCCGCGACATCGCCGCCGCGCGCGCCGAGGCAAGGGGCCTTTTGGCGGCGGCCGGGGTGCATGACCTTAAACTTACTCTGCTGGTCCGCGATATCCCGATGCCGCACTTTGCCGGCGCCGACTTGCTGGTCGACAGTTGGCGCCAGATCGGCATCGTCGCGACAGAGGAAAAGCTCGGGATCTTTGATTGGCAGGCACGCGTCGAAGCCGGCAATTTCGACGCGGCCCTTGATTTCTCGGGCGACTATTTTGATGACCCAACGATCCAACTGACCAAATACGTCTCGCACGATTTGTCGCCGGTAAACAATTCCGGCTCGACCGACCGGTTTCTCGATGCTCTCTACATCGGACAGGCGGTCACCGATAACCCGCAGCAGCGGGCTAAGATCGTCCGGGCTTTCGAAAAGCATGCCCTGACCGAGGCCTACACCGTACCGTTGCTATGGTGGAACCGTATCGTTGTGACCTCATCAAAGCTCAAGGGCTGGTACATCACGCCAAGCCACTTCATCGGACAGGATCTGACCGATGTCTGGCTTCAGGAATAAGCGGCGGCGGGGCGGCCGAACGAAAACTAATATCAGAGGAGGGGTATAATGGCGCATACGGGTGCACCGGGTCGTTCATTGCCCGCACCGCGACACGCATCGGGTGGCTCGCCAATGCGCCGCCTTTATATCCAAGTGCTGATCGCCATCGTGATCGGCATCCTGCTCGGGCATTTCTATCCGCATTTCGCCGTCATGATGAAGCCGTTCAGCGACGGCTTTATCAAGCTTATCCGCGCGGTGGTGCCACTGATAATATTCGCGACTGTTGCGGTCGGGATCGCCAAAATGGGCGACATGCGCCGTGTTGGCGTCGTCGGTCTGCGCGCCATCGTCTATTTCGAGATAGTCTCGACCTTGGCGCTATTTATCGGCCTCATTGTCGGCAACCTGCTGCAGCCTGGGGCCGGCCTTCACATCAATCCCGCGACGCTCGACAACAAACCGATCGAAGGCTACGTCACCGGCGCCAAGTCGCTGACGATCATCGACTTTCTGATGAAAATGATCCCGCACAACCTCGTTGGCGCCATCGCCGAGGGCGAGATCTTGCCGGTGCTGGTAATGGGCGTGCTGTTCGGGTTTTCGTTGTGCCATATGGGGCGCCGCGCCGACCGGCTGGTTTCGCTTATCGACGATTTTACGCACGCGCTGTTTGGTATCGTGCGGATCATTATGTATGTGGCGCCGCTCGCCGCCTTTGGGGCGATGGCCTTCACGGTCGGCAAATTCGGCTTTCACGCGCTGACCAATCTCGGCTGGCTGCTGCTCGGCGTTTATCTAACCTCGGCACTATTCGTGCTGGTCGTCTTTGGACTGATCGCGCGCCTCTTCGACCTTCGGCTGCTGAAAATCCTGGGATTTTTCAAAGATGAATTGCTGATCGCCTTCAGCGCTACGTCGGGCGAAGCAATGATCCCGCGCTCGATGGCCAAGCTCGAGCGATTGGGCTGCTCACAAGAGGTGGTCGGGCTCGTCCTGCCGACCGGCTTTTCCTTCAATACCGATGGCACCGCGATCTATATGACGATGGCGATCCTGTTCATCGCCCAGGCGACCGATATCCATCTCAGCCTCGGCCAGCAGCTGACGATGTTGGCGGTGATGCTGCTGACCTCAAAGGGTGCGGCCGGAGTGGCCGGCGCCGGGTTTGTGGCGCTTGCCGCGACGATGCCGGCTCTCGGCCTTCTGCCGATCGGTGGGCTGACGCTGCTGCTTGGCGTGGAGCGGTTTATGTCGGAGATCCGCGCGGTCACCAATCTGTTTAGCAACATCTTTGCGACGGTTGTGATCTCAAGATGGATGGGGGAGCTTGACACCCGCCAGCTTAACGCTGTCCTCGATGGCGATCCCGACGCCGATCTCGATTTAGTGCCGGAACCAATTCTCGCAATTCGTGAGGCCGACTAGACTAGGGGCAATGCGGTCGTAGTCGCCGCGCTGCACTCACATGCCTCTCAAGGTTTGTGCTGTTGCGATCGGTTCGTCCGCGGCGGGGTGGCCGTTCGTGTTCGTCAAGCCGCCGTCGCACCCGCTCGTTGTTCGGCGAGCGCCGCCTCGATTTGGCGTCTGAGTTCACCCGGAGTAAACGGCTTTCGCACCAGCCGGCGGCGGCCGGTCCCATCCGCGGTAAGCCCCGTCGAGCCGGCATATCCCGAGAAAAAGATTATCGGCAGTTGTGGATATAGACGCTCGACATGCCCCGCTAATTCCGGGCCGCTCATCGGATTCATTACGACATCCGTTAACAGGAGGTCGATCGATAAGTTGTTCTCTAGCGATTCGAGCGCCGCATCCCCACTCTCAGCCTGAAGCACTGAATAACCGATGTCTTTCAGGATCGCAGCGGTGGTGGCGAGCACTCCAGGGTCGTCGTCGACAACCAGAACGACGGCTGCGCCCGAGTTAGGCTCAATCGGCTCTTCCCGACGAGTAGATATTGATGAGGCTGGCGCCGGCGCCCGAGGTAGATACACGCCGACCGCCGTTCCTTTGCCGGGGGCACTGTCGATCTGCACACCGCCGCCCGATTGGCGCGCCGTTCCAAAGACTTGCGAGAGACCGAGCCCAGACCCGGATCCCGGAGGTTTAGTCGTAAAAAACGGCTCGAACGCCCTCTCCTGGACTTCCGCAGACATCCCGACCCCGGTATCCCGGACGGTCACGACAACGTAATCGCCCTCAGCCGGCTCATCGGCGTGTGATGGCGCCCGGCGGTGGGTATTGGCGGTTTCGATCGTCACAATACCGCCTGTCGGCATCGCGTCGCGCGCGTTGATCACCAGGTTTAGGATCACCAGTTCGAACTGGGTCGGATCGATCATTGCCGGCCATAGCTCCGCTTCCGGTCGGATTTCGATCCGCATTCGGGGCCCTAGCGCGCTGTGCAACAATCCCTGCATGCCCTCGATTGCCGCATTCAGGTCCACTGGCCGTGGCGACAGCGGTTGACGCCGGGCAAAGGCCAAAAGGCCGCCGGTCAACATCGCGCCGCGCTCGGCGGCAACCCGCATCGCCTCCAAGTAATTGATAGTTGCCGGATCCAGAGCGGTGTTCTTACGGATCAATTCGATGTTGCCGATCAGCACTGTCAGTAAGTTATTGAAATCATGGGCGACGCCGCCAGTCAGCTGACCCACCGCTTCGATCCTCTGAGCCTGGTTGAGTGCCGCTTCAGCGCGCTCGCGCTCGGCCATCTGCTCGGTCAGGCGGCGTTGCGCCTCCTCGGCGCTTTCCTTTGCGGCCCGGTATTCGGCAAGCAATGCTTCCACTTGTCGCGAACGCTGCGCTAACAATAGCAGCAACCCGACAACCAATACGGATGCTGCAATCACAACAGTAGAAAATGTCCAGACCTGCCGGTGCCAGGGTTCCAGCACCCGGCGTTGTGCAACGGAGACGTTTACAGCGAGCGGGAACGCCTTGAGGGCGCGGATCGCCAGAACCCGCCTGGTCCCATCGATTGGGCTGTCCATGACGACGGTGCCGGCCATGCTGTGAGCCAGGATGTCTTTGAAGGGCGGCAAATCTGCATAACTCTGCCCGACCACCGCATCATTGTGCGGATAGCGCGCCAAGACAGTGCCATCGCGCAAATGCAGCAGGATGGCCCCGTTTTCGGTGAGCTCGACGGCGCGATAGAAATCTTCGAAATAGGAAAGGTTCAAGTAGGCGAGTGCGGTGCCCTCAAACCTGCCGTTGGGGCCAAGGATTGGCCGCAGCATTAATGCCGTCCATTTGCCGTCGGCGTCGCGAAACGGCTCGCTGAACTCCAGTCCGGGATGCGGGTGCGCGCCCAGCGTGACGACTTGAGCGGTCGCGGTCGGTGGCAGTTGATGCATCTTACCGGGACGGGATGAATAAAGTACGTGCCCTTCAGCGTCGGTGATCGCCACCTCACTGAGTTGCCGCACACCCATAGTGCGTCGCACCAAAAGCTCCTGATAGGCGGCGGCATCGACTAGGGGCTTCGCACGGAGCGCTTCGAGGTTTTCGATCGCGTTGCGCAAAATGAAATCGACGGTCTCGACCGCCCGCCCCGTCTGCTCGGCAAAAACCATGTCGAGCCGCGCCATCTGCCGCTCGGTATCAGAAATTATCAGCGCGCGGCCATTCATCAGCTGATGGACGGTGGCGACCGCAATCAGCACCACAACGAGAACGGCAAGCGCCTCCAGGGTCCGGCTGATCGTAAATCGCCCCCATCTGAACCGCGATCGAGTGATCATCGGAAAATCTTTGACAAAATTTTACGGTTCGCCGGCGCGGCTTTGCGCAGCAGAGATGGCCCGCCACACCTTTTCGGGGGTCGCCGGCGGCGAGATTGCCGGCGCACCGATCTGAGCCAGAGCATCGTTGACGGCGTTCACGGCTGCCGGGATGGCGCCCAACGTCCCGGCTTCGCCTACGCCCTTGACGCCAAGTGGATTGCGGCTCGTCGGGGTCGCATTGTTGGCCAGCTCGAAACGGCAGAAATCATCGGCGCGCGGCATCGCGTAGTCTTGAAACGAACCGGTCAGCAATTGCCCGGTGGCGGGGTCGTAAACGAGGTCCTCCATCAACGCCTGGCCCAGGCCCTGAACAATGCCGCCGTGGATCTGCCCTTCGCAGAGGAGCGGGTTCAGCACTCGTCCGACATCGTCGACGGCGGCGTAGCGGGTCAGTGCTACGGCGCCGGTTTCTTGATCGATTTCGACTTCGCAGAGATGGGCGCCGCTTGGAAACGTCGCCGAGCCCGGCGGACCAAAATTTGCCCGCTCGTTAAAACCGGGCTCGACGTCGTTCGGCAAAAAACCCGAGTTGAAGGAGCGCCGCGCGACCTCCCCCAGACTCACGGAGCGGTCGGTACCGGCGATCGTAAAGCGACCGTACTCGAATACGACGTCGCTGCTTGCCGCTTCCATGATGTGGCCAGCTATCCGCCTTCCCTTCTCGATCAGCCGATCGGCGGCGACGACAATCGCGGAGCCGGCGAGCTGCGCCGATCGCGAACCAAACGTGCCGATGCCCATCGTAACCAAATCGCTGTCGCCATACCGATAGCGGATCAGATCGGCGTCGATTCCAAGCTTTTCAGACAACACCTGCTTGAACGTCGTGCCATGGCCTTGGCCGTGATCCATGCTGCCGGTCATCAGCACGACGCTGCCCGACGGGTCAAAGCGGATTTCGGCATGCTCATAATCGCGCCCGCCGGTGGCGGCGACAGCGGTTGCAATCCCAATCCCCAACAGCCTGCCGCGTTTTTTAGCGGCCTCGCGCCGCGCTGCAACCCCAGGGTAGTCAGCTAGCGTCAAACAATCGTCAAGATTTTTGCCAAAATCGCCCGCATCATATGTCTGCTGCAGCGCTGTGGTGAACGGCATGGCGCTGGCCGGGATTGTATTGCGACGCCGCAATTCACCAGCGTCGACACCCATTTCGCGTGCCGCCTTGTCGATTATCGTTTCGGTTACATAGATTGGCTCCGGTCGGCTGCCGCCACGATAGGGGGCGATCGACATCGTGTTCGTCAGCGCCGCCACGACGCGCGCGTGGACCGCCGGGATCCCGTAAGTGTTGACGAGGCAGCCGAGACCGATGGTCAGTGGTATCGTCGGCCGGTCGGTCGAATAGTAAGCGCCGATGGCCGCCTGCCATTGCGCGCGCAGTGCCAGAAACCGACCGTCTTTGTCGAGCGCCAACTCGGTGTCGATGACACTGCCGCGGCCCTGCTCGTCGCTGGCCAGCCCTTCGCTGCGCTCCGCAATCCAGCGGACGCGACGACCCGTGATCTCCGCCCCCCATAAGGCCAGAGCGTATTCCGGATAGCATCCGCCCTTCATGCCAAAGCCGCCGCCCATATTCTCGCAAACCACGCGGAACTGATGTTGCGGCAGTTTGAAGATGTGGTCGGCCAGTGCCGCGCGAGTAGCGTGGACCGATTGAATGGTACAGCGAATTGTGTAACGGTCTGGACCGGGATCGTACTCGGCGATGCAACCGCGCGGCTCCATGGAATTTGCGGTCACGCGGTTGACATGGATCTCGTCGCGGACGATCCGGTCCGCGCGCGCAAACGCCGCATCGACCGCCGCCTTATCGCCGACCTCGTGAAAGAATGCTTCGTTACCCGGATTGTCGGCCCACACTGCTGGCGCACCTGGCGTCAGCGCCGCTTTGGCGGTGACGACCGCAGGAAGAATTTGGTAGTCGATGTCGACAAGTTCGGCAGCGTCCTTCGCCTGGTTCACGGTATCGGCAACGAGAAACACGGCCGGTTCGCCGACATAGCGCACCCGATCGTGGGCGAGCAGGGGCTGCGGGCAAACAAAAGCCGGACGTCCGTCGCTCCGTCGGCGGCGCACACCGGGGCTCAGAGTGCCGAGACCTCGGCGGCGCAGGTCTTCGCTGGTCAAGACCGCGAGAACGCCCGGCGCGGCCAGGGCTTTGCTAATATCGATCGCGAGGATCAGTGCATGGGCATGCGGAGATCGCAATACATAGCCGCGGGCATCAGTAACGGCGCCGGCGTCATCGACATAACGGCCGTTGCCGCGGAGCAGCCGCTGATCTTCCTCGCGCCGCACCGCTTGCCCGATCGCTTGAACTGCCATTGTCCGCCCTCCCTCGCACCAGGCGGGCGCACACTATCGCTGTTCGGAGTTCCGGCGCTATATGCGCCGGGAGAAGCGGTGTAAGTAGAGGTGAGGCGCGCTAGGCTGGCGCGGTGTAGCGGCGGGTGATCGCGTCCTTAATCCGCGCCCGGCTTTCATGAGGGTCGATCGCCCGATCCTTCTCGATTTCGGCCACCTCTGCGGCAAGGTCGTCGTCTCTGACCGCGTCTCTGAGCCAGCGCGAATAATCGCCCGCTTGAAGGTGATGGAGCCAGGTTCGGTCGTCGATGCCCTCGGCGATCTGTACGAATAAGTTCAGGTTCTGGGCGCGCAGATTGAGACTTCCCTCGGGTCCACGGAAATAAAAGCTCTTATCGGCGCCGAGCTCTCCCTCGGCGTACTTACGGCGATGGCGCAGGCGCTCGGCTTGCGGCTGGATCGTATGGACATGCTCCGTCGCCTCGGCTCCCCGTTTCCAAAGCAAAGCCTCGCCACGATCGAGCCCCCGGTCATCAATTCGTGGCGCCGGCTCGCCAACCCGTTCACAAAAGCTCCGCAGCGAATCGCCGGCTTGGGAACCGACCGTCAGTATCAGGCGCACCGCCTCCAACGCCGGCTGCGCCACATGGTCGGGGTGCACGGTGACAAGGATGCTGGCCTCGAGCTCCCGCGGTAATGTCACCGGAGCCGTTGCCAGCGCCGGCGGCAACAAGTGATGGGCTTCGTCGATCAATAACCAATGCGGACGGGCGCATTGTGCGCGCAGTTTTGACAGCTCCGGCAGCATCTCGGCGAAAAACCGGGGTCGATCCGAAATATCGACCCCCGTCAGGCTGACAACGACATTTTGATCGGGCTGGTCTAGCAGATCGAGAACCTGGCTCTGTTGGGGCGCGGTCTTCGGATCACCGATCGTAACGGCGCCGTCGAATCCGGCGTAATCCCCTTCCGGATCAATTACGCAATATTGAAAGCCGCGCTCGGCGAGGCGTTCAATAATTCCGGTGGCGATTGTCGATTTGCCGCCGCCCGAGGTTCCCGCGATCAACAAACTGCCGGCCAGCGGATGAAGATCGATCGTGTGACCTTCTCCATTCTTGACCAGCGCCACGCGTTGACGCTCGGTGGCCGATACGGTCTCGGCCAAATCGTTGTCGAGCAAATGCCGGATCAACTCGGTAACGCCCGCCCCGCGTGCAGCCGTTGTTACGATCTCAGCATCCTTCTTGACCATCGGTAGAGCGTTGTCGACGGCGACCGCGCAACCGCAAGCGCGCAGAAAGGCGTGGTCGTTCTCCGCGTCGCCGATGCCAACCACATTGAGCGGCGACAGTCTTAGCTGTTCCAGGGCGGCGGCCAAACCGCTCGCTTTGTTGACGCCAGACGGCAATACCATCACGGCACCTTTATTGAAGATGATCTGCAATTCGAGACCGAGTTCGCGGATTGCCTGCAGGACGAGCTTTTCGTTCGGTTCCCAGGTCGCAACGATACTGCGGCCCACGGATAGCGGGCTCACGTGGTGTTGTTTTAGCCATTCGAGAAAGGCGGGCGGTGGTACGGGCCCAAGAGCCGTTTCGGTTTCCGTCGACGGATCGAAAAGAAGCCCGCCGTTTTCGGCGACCACCAGGTTGAACTGCCCGAGTTCGGGAAAGACCCGCCTGAGATCGGGCAATTCGCGTCCCGTAACCAGGATCAGTTTGCGACCTGACTGACGCAGCGCCTGGAGCGCGCTGATGGTCAAAGGGGAGACCTTGCCGTCTTCGGCGAGGGTTCCGTCATAATCGCTCGCGAGCGCGACGAAATACATGGGATGCTCGGAAAGCCGGTTGGCGAAAATGTGCTGTGCCGCTGAGTTGGGCGGGCGGACCTTGCGGGGCAGGGCCTCCGCGGGCAAACCCCTTTCAGGGCTAAAGAGGTTCCGTGCGTGACAGGCCGGTTCGCAACCAGAATGCCAGCCCCGCAACCAAGATCGATCACCCGTGCCTCGTCAGGCAGGAGCCGCGCGAGGTAGTCAACCCAGTGATCGCGCACGATCGAGCGTCCGCATCGCTCAAGGTACTCTTCTGCGATCAGGTCATAGCCGCGCGTGACCCGCGATTTCGGATCGTTTTCGTACGTGGTGAACTCCCGCCAAATGGCGCATCGGCTTCGGTTTAATCCCCGACGGCGCGAAGGGGTTGGCGGGCGCCCTCGATCTGATGGCGGATCAGGCGGGCGTAGAGGCCATTGCGGACGAGGAGTTCGGCGTGGCTGCCGGTCTCGATCAGCCGACCGTGGTCGAGCACCGCCAATAGATCGGCGTTGCGCACGGTCGACAGGCGATGGGCGATGACGATCGTCGTGCGGTCGCGCATCAGCGCGTCGAGCGCAGCGCGCACCTGCGCCTCGCTGACCGCATCGAGATGCGAGGTGGCCTCGTCGAGCACCAGGGTCGGTGCGTTTTTGAGAAAGGCGCGGGCGATTGCCACCCGCTGGCGCTGCCCGCCCGACAATTGCACGCCGCGCTCGCCGACTTTGGTGTCGAGCCCCTCGGGCAGGCTGTCGACAAAATCGGCTAAAGCGGCTTGTTCGAGCGCTTTGCGGATTGCGGCCTCATCGGCCTCGGGCCGAGCCAGCGCGACATTGGCCCGCAAGGTGTCGTTGAACAGATACGTATCCTGCGAGACGAGCGAGATGCGGCGGCGGAGATGATCGAGTTCGAAATCGCGCAGATCGACCCCGTCGATCAGGATATGGCCCGCGGTCGGGTCCCAAAAGCGCAATAACAGATTGGCGATCGTCGTCTTGCCGGCGCCCGATGGGCCAACCAGTGCTAGGGTAGCACCCGGCGGAATATCAAGAGTGACGGCACTAAGAGCCGGCCGCCGAGCGCCGGGATAGGTGAAGCTTGCCGCCTCGAAGCGGATCGCTGAGCCGCCCTTGGGCTCGGGGGGCAGCAGCGGCCCGTCGACGACCGCTGGCTTTTCGCGATGCACGGCATAAAGCCGGCGGGTCGAGGCGATCGTGTCGGCGAGTTGCCGGCTGACATTGGCAATCTCCGAAATCGGCAGAAACGACGCCAGCGCGATCAGGATCAGCAAGGGCAGAGTGGTTGGCAGCAGGTGATGCTCGGCGGCGAGCCGCGCGCCGACAATGGCGACGGCAAGACCACCGAGCCCGGTCACGGTTTCGAGCCGCGCCGTCTGTGCCGACAGATCAGTGAGCAATTCGAGCCGGATCTTCTGGTAGCCGCGCACCAGCTTTATAAAGGTGCGGCGGCGGCCGCCGACCGCCTGAAACGCGACGAGGTCGGCCAGGCCCTGAATCGTCTCGGTGACGTAGGCGCCCATTAGCCCGAGCGCGTCGCGAGCCTGCGCACCGAGATGGTCGATGTGCGCCCGCGTTACGACCGGCGCTAATGCTGCGAACAACACGAATGGCAGCAGCGCCAATGCCACTGGCCAAGCGACGACTGCCAACGCGATTAGCACCGCCGACGGGACCAGCACGGCAACCAATGCCGGCGCCACCGTATGGGCAAAGAAATACTCGACCGTTTCGACGTCCTGGGCAGCGAGCGCGATCAGGTCACCGGAGCGGCGGCGCAACAAATAGGCGGGCGCCAAACTGTCGAGTTTGTCGAACAGCGCCACCCGCATCTCCGCCAGGAGTCGATAGGCGATGTCGTGAGCGAGCCAGGACTCGATCCAGTGCAGCAACCCCGCGAGCGGGGCGGTCACCGCCAACAGCAGCAACAGATAGCCGTAAGGCGCCCCGGTCTTGACCGCCGCGACGGCGAGCGCGCTGACGACGCCAACCCCGATAAAGGCGGCGACCCGCGCGATGCCTGAGGTGATGACGATCGCGAAGCGTCGCCGCCACGGCCGGATGATCCGCACCAGCGTGCCGAGCGTCGCCGGCCACCCGACCGCAGCGGCGGCGCTCGCGAGTTCGGCCGGCGCGGTTTCCGCCGCCAATTCAATCTGTTCGCGCTCGCTCGGCGCCTGCAGCGGCTTCCGTTCCTCGGCGAGCACAACATCATCGCCGCGCTCGTCGGCCTGCGATCCCATCAACAGGCGGTAGGGACCGGCGCGGCGGATTAGCTCGGCATGGCGGCCCTGCTCGACGACGCGACCCTTGTCGAGAACGAGAATACGGTCGGCGCCGATCACGCTCGACAGGCGATGCGCTAAGATCAAGGTCGTGCGTCCGGCCGACAAGCGGTCGATCGCCTGCTGGATCACCGCCTCGTTTTCGGCGTCGACCGAGGACAGCGCCTCGTCGAGGATCAGGATCGGTGCATCGCGCAACAGGGCGCGGGCGATCGCCAGCCGCTGGCGCTGACCGCCGGACAGCATGACGCCGCGCTCGCCGATCATCGTCTGGTAGCCTTGCGGCAACAGCGAGATAAATTCGTGCGCGTTGGCGTCGTGTGCCGCCGCCTCGATCTCGTGGTGGTCGGCGTCGGGTTTCCCGAGCCGCAAATTCTCCTCGACAGTGCCGTAGAACAGGTACGTGTCTTGATGCACGACAGCGATCATCCGGCGCACCGCTTCGGGATCGAGCGATCTCAGATCGCGTCCGCCGATCAGCACCCTTCCCCGTTGCGGGTCGAACGACCGCAACAAAAGGCGCGCGACCGAGGACTTTCCTGAACCGCTCGGTCCGACGACGCCGATCTTCTCGCCGGCTCCAACGGTGAATGACAGCCCATCATGGGCAGCGCCGCGGCCGCCAGGATACGAAAACCGGACGTCCTCAAAGGCTATCGTCGGGACCAGCGGCACGTTTGTTTGCCCTGTGCTCACCGACTGCGGCGGCACCAAGGGTTCGGCGGCAAACAGCGCATTGATGCCGGCAGCGGCAGACTGGCCGAGCATGCCCTGGTGCAGCACCATCCGCAGATCGCGCAACGGACGGAAGACCTCGGTTCCGGCCATCAGCACGATCAGCAGCGCCTGAATGCTCATCTGTCCATGCGATACCCGCCACGTCGCCAAGGCCAAAGCCGCCGCGGCGCCGATTGCGACGCCGCAATCGGTGATGCCGCGGGTCATAACCCCGGTCGACAAGACCCGCAGGCTCGAGTTCGCATAGCTCGCGCGCCCGCTCGGCCAGCCGATGGCCGAAGGCGCGGCTTTGGCCAAACGCCTTCAACGTCGGCAGTCCCTGGACGCCGTCGAGGAATTCGGAGCCAAACGATTTGAGCGCCTGCTGGCGGCCCTGGCTGCTGCGGCGCTCGACATGGATGAACACGGTCGGGGCGATCAGCGTGATCAGCGCAAACACCAGCATCACTGCCGCTACCGGCACGTCCCAAAAGGCGATAAGGGAAAAAATGGCCAACGGCGTCAGAACCGCGATCGCCACCTGTGGGACGTACTGACCGAAAAAGGTCTGCAACTGCTCGACCCCGTCGACAATCGACAGCATGACCCCGCCGGTGCGCTCGCCGGCAAACCACGCCGGCCCCAATTCGGCGATCTTGTCGTAAAGCCGGCCGCGCAGTTCCTCCTGAACCCGGACCGCGGTACGATGCGAGACCATCGCCCGGTGATGCTCGATCAGGCCGCGCAGAACTACGGCAGCGGCGACGCCGATCGCCGGCACAGCGATCGTCACAAAGCCTCCGCCCGCAAAGACATGCGACAGCAGGACGCCGAGAATTGCAAAGCGCGCGATGCCGAAGACCGAGGCGATGAGCCCTAAAAGGATCGCAAACACGATCCATCCGCGCAGCCCGCGTGTCAGCTGCCACAATTGTCGGTCAAAGTACATCCGCCTTCACTCCTTGCCTGTCTGCAATCATAGCGACAATTCGACCCGAAGTGTCGCCGGTTCGGCAGCCTCGGCTTTGTGCCACGTCCAATCTAGCCGATACGCTATCATGGCGGCATAGATAAGTATGAGATAATATGATACATAAATGTGTCAGATCGTCGAGGCGGTGAGCCGGCAATGAACTGGGACGACATTCGGATTTTCCTCGCCGTCGCCCGGCACGGCTCGTTGCGTGCTGCCGGGCGGGCGCTTGGCCTTAGCCAACCGACCGTGGGTCGGCGACTTACCGCCTTCGAGCAGACCTTTGGCGGCCCGAATTTGTTCGATCGCCTGCCCGACGGGTTACGTCTCAATGCGGCGGGCGAAGCGCTGGTCGCTGCCGCCGAGCGGCTCGAAAACGCGGCGCTCGCTCTCGAACGACGGCGCGTCGCCACCTCCCCTGGCTTGAGCGGGACGGTACGGGTCTCGGTCGGGGAATGGGCCGAAGGATTTCTTGCCCAGCACTGCGGCCGCGCGGATGCCGACGGCCTTCCGCCAGGCATTACCCTCGAACTCGTCGAGTCGCCGCAGACGGCGAATTTGGCGCGCCGCGACGCCGATCTGGCATTGCGCCACGGGGTGCCCGAGGCCGGTAATCTGTTTGTCTCGAAGGTCGGCGCCATCGCCGGCGCCCTCTATCGACGTCGACATGATGGGCCGCCGCCGCTCAACCTCGAGCAGCATTGGGTTACCTACACGGAAGAGCAGGCCCATTATGTCAGTGCGCGCTGGCTCGACCAGCATATTCGCAACAACGGCGGGCGCGTCGTTCTTCGCGCCACCGGCCTGGCGGTGCGGCTCGAGGCAATACGCGCCGGCGTCGGCATCGGATTGTTGCCGTGCTATGCCGGCGATCGCGATCCGCTGCTGGAACGCGTGACCGGGCCGGTGCCGGAGTTGGCCGCCGATTACTGGGTTATCGTCCACCGCGACCTGCGACGGGCGGCTTGCGTGCGCGCTGTCATCGAGTGGATCCGCCTTTTGTTTGATCAGCATCGCCAAGCGCTTGCGGGACTCGGCGAACCGTTAAAGGTGATCGACGATGAAGCCCAGGCCGCGGCCGATTGACGGATCGGTGCGCCGTTGGTCGCCCTTTGCGCGGAGCACCCACTCGCCATCACCTCGATACTACAGGTTTTGACACCTCCGCAGGCTTCGCGTCGCCGGCGAGATTAGATGTCCACAGCGTTCCACTGGACGGCCGTGGTTTTTGCGGTTATTATAATCGTGCGCTATGGGCGGGGTTGCCTCGACGCGGTCGGCCGGCATATTAGCGAAATTTATAATTTGCGATGCAGCTCAGACTGTTCAGACACTTTGTCCCTGTTTCGGTCGTGTTGCTGGCGTCGTTTGACGCCCTGCTGATCACTGGCGCATTTTACCAGATGCTGTCTCAGTCGGGTGAGACAACCCCGCTTATATTCAGCGTCACTGGTCTTCCCGCACAGCTCGCCGCTGGCCTGTCGATCGCTGCCGTCGTTACGATGATCTCGGTCGGCCTGTACGGCGAACAGAGCTTCGTCGACTTCCGCCTGTTGCTAAGCAAAATCGCGGTCGCTTTCGTCCTCGTGTTAACGCTGGCGATCGTCTCGGCCATGTATTGGCGAGACGGGCTGCCTCGCCTTTCGGACACCTCAAATCTACCGCTTAAGGCCACCCTAATCTGGCTCGGCTGCATTTCGGTCACTCGCGGCACCTTTTTGATCACCCTCGGCCGGGGGCTGCTCAAGCGGCGGGTGGCTGTGCTGGGCAACGGCAATCAGGCGGCGCGCATCGCCCACCTGGTCCAGATTGGCGAAAATCAGCATTTCGTACCGGTGTCGTTCATTCGCATGCCCGGCGAGCGCGGGTTGGCCAGCTCCGGCGCCGTGGACTGGCCCGAGGCCGGCCCCGACGCTCTCGCCGAACTCGGCTGCGAACTCGGTGCTAGCGAGATTGTCGTTGCTCCTGATGATCGTCGTGGCCTGCCAGTGCAGCAATTGCTGCACTGTAAGCTCGCCGGGATCCGGGTGACCGAGTTTCTCGACTTTTGGGAACGAGAAACGCGGACAGTCGATCTCGAGGCCCTGCGACCGAGCTGGTTGTTCTACTCCGACGGTTTCCGTTGCGGCGTTTTCGATGAACTGCTCAAACGCGTCTTCGACGTCGTGGTGAGTCTCGCCTTCCTGGCGTTTTCGGCGCCGTTGCTGCTGGTCGTCTCTTGCCTGATCAAGCTCGACAGCCGAGGGCCGATCCTCTACCGGCAGGAGCGGGTCGGCTATCGTGGCCAGACATTCACGATCTTCAAATTCCGCAGCATGCAGATGGACGCCGAGCGCGAAAACGGGCCGCAATGGGCTTCCAAGGGCGATTCCAGAGTCACCCGGGTTGGCGCCGTCATCCGTAAACTGCGCATTGACGAGTTGCCGCAAATCTTCAACGTATTGCGCGGTGACATGAGTTTTGTCGGTCCACGACCGGAGCGTTCGTTTTTTGTCGCCAACCTTAGCGCGGTAATACCCTATTACGACGAGCGGCACTGGGTGCGCCCGGGGATCACCGGCTGGGCACAAATCAATTATCCGTATGGCGCCTCGATCGAAGACGCTCGGCGCAAGCTTTCTTATGATCTTTACTATGTCAAGAACCGCAGTATATTTCTAGACTTCCTCATATTACTGCAGACCGTTCGAGTTATATTTTGGAATTACGGCGCGAGATAGGATAACGACGCTGGACAACATCGTCCTTGAAACGGTTTATTCGGGATGCGCCCTCGCATTCGTCCTGATCATCGCGTTGATGGGCTTGCGCGGGCGGACGAGCCGCACCGGCACCGCGATCATCGGCTGCTGCCTAGCTTCTGCAGTGTGGGCAGGCGCGACGGCGGCGGCGGGCATTGCGTCTTCGCCGGTCTTGGCGGTGCTGGACAGCATCCGTTTATCCGCCTGGCTTATGTTTGCGGTCTCTCTGGTCACCGCCGGCGCCGGCCAGGCTTCCGAGCACAAGCAACGGTACCTGATCGCAGCCGCCCTGTTCTGTGCGGTTGCGATCGCGATCGATGTCCGTGCGCTATTCCTGGACGAAGGGCAGAGCTTTGCGCAAATAATCGTGCGCATCGGTTTCGGCGTCCTCGGGCTGCTGACGGTCGAGAATTTGTGGCGCAATACCGATCCGTGGCGGCGCTGGCATGTTTGGCCGGTATGCCTCGCTATCGGCCTCCTCTACGCCTACGAACTCTTCCTGTTTTCCGACGCCTTCATCACCCGTGGTCAGGTTGATCCAGGACTGGCGCTGGGACGAGCGATTGCAGCGGGTTTTGCGGCGCCGCTGTTGGCATTGGCGATGGCGCGCAACAGCGCGTGGCGGGTCGACATCCATGTTTCCCGGCAAGTGGTGTTTCACACCGCCACGCTTCTTGCGAGCGGTTGCTTTCTGCTCGCCGTGGCGATTGTTGCTATGCTGCTGCGCGGAATCGGTGGCGATTGGGGGCTGGTCCTCCAGTTGGCGATGCTGTTGGGCAGCATCGTCGTGCTCGTCACCGTGCTTTCCTCGGGGAGCTTCCGGCAGCGGATCAAATTTCTGATATCGAGGAATTTCTTTACCAATCGGTACGACTATCGGATCGAATGGCTCAAATTCATCGATCTGATCTCCGACTCAAGGCAAGCAGAAGAACTGCAGGTAAGGATCATTCGGGCGCTCGCCGAATTCGTCGACAGCCCCGCCGGTACCCTGTGGTCCGCAAGCCCCGGGAGTGGCTTCCGCCCTTCAGCAGCGTGGCGGGCGCAGACGGAACATGCTGATGCCGTCACGATTGACGATCCATTTCTGGCCGGGTTCCGCGAAGGCGCCTGGATTCAGGAATGCGCAAACGAGGCATCGAACGAAGGCTGGGCATTTGCGTCGCCAAAGGCCTGGTTGGCAGTGCCGCTGTCGCATCGCCAGGAAATTGTCGGGTTCGTCGTGCTCGATCGGGCGAATCATCCGATTGTCCTCGACTGGGAGGCTTTTGATTTGTTGCGCGCCGCGGGTCGCCAAGCCGCGAGCTATCTCGCCGAAGAACGTTCCACCAGGAGCTTGCGCGACGCCGAGCTATTGACGGAGTACAGCAAGCGGTTTGCGTTCGTAGTCCACGACATCAAGAACCTGGCAAGCCAACTTAGTCTGATCGTGGCGAATGCACGGCATTACATAGATAATCCTGAATTTCAGAGCGATATGCTCAAAACTGTCGAGAATGCCGTATCTCGGATGAACAAACTACTCAGTCAGCTGAAGGCCGAAGATGCCACGGCTCCGCGACTAGCGAACCCTGCGGCGATCGTCGCCGCGGTGGCCGGCGAATTCTCGGTCGAGAACGACAGCGACCACGAAAGCGAACTTTGCAATGTGACGATCGCGCCCGACAAACTTCGGTCTGCATTAACCCATCTCGTGCAGAACGCCTGCGACGCCTCCCCTCCCGGTGAGGCCGTCATCCTGCGCACGCGCCGCCGCGGCGATCGGTTTGTGATCGATGTTGTCGACCGCGGGGCTGGAATGGATGAAGCCTTTGTTCGAAACGAGCTGTTCCTCCCGTTTCGTTCAACAAAATCGGGAGGTTATGGAATCGGTGCGTTTCAGACGCGTGAGTTGATCCGTATGGCCGGAGGCGATCTCGAGGTCCTTTCTCGGCCCGGCGTCGGCACCACGATGCGCATCGTCCTTCCTCTGGAGGAGAGCCGCATGGCCGCTGCCTCGGCGGCGATCGCATGAACAGCGTCGCCCCGGAGGTCATCAAACCGCTGCTCATTGTCGACGATGACAGCGGGCTTCTGCGCCAATTGCGCTGGGCCTTTTCCGAGCACAAGGTGCATGCAGCGAGCAACCGCCAGGAAGCGGTTGCGATGATCCGCTCTCAGCGGGTACCGGTCGCTATTCTTGATCTCGGCCTGCCTCCGGACCCGGATGGCGCATCGGAAGGGTTGGCGACTTTAAGCGAAATCCGTGAAGTGTCGCCTGGGACCAAGGTCATCATCGCGACCGGCAACGAAACGCGAGAGCACGCGCTGAGCGCAATCGCACTCGGCGCCTATGATTTCTATCAGAAGCCGATCGACATCGAGGTTCTGCGGATGATCGTCGGCCGCGCCGAGCAAATGTTCGAACTCGAAGCCGAGAACCGTCGTCTGACCGATGCTGCCAGCCTTGGTTCGCCGATTGACGGTATCATCGCGACCAGCCCGGAAATGCTGCGGGTACTGCGCAATATCGAGAAACTGGCCCCTACCGATGTGGCGGTGTTGTTGCTGGGTGAGAGCGGCACCGGCAAAGAATTGCTCGCCCACGCGATCCACAAGCTCAGCCGCCGGGCGGACGGTCCGTTCGTGCCGATCAATTGTGCCGCGATCCCCGAGACGCTGCTCGAAAGCGAATTGTTCGGCCACGAAAAAGGTGCTTTCACCGGCGCTCTGAGGCAAAACATCGGCAGGATCGAAAGTGCGCATCGCGGCACTTTGTTTCTCGACGAGATCGGCGATGTGCCGCTGCCCATGCAGGTCAAGCTGTTGCGCTTTCTGCAAGATCAAATCGTCGAACGGGTCGGGGGTCGCCGCCCGGTGCAGGTGGACGTTCGAATCGTCTGCGCGACCAATCAGGACCTGGACCGCATGATGGCGGAGGGGAGCTTTCGCGAAGACCTCTTCTATCGCCTGAACGAAGTTGCGATCCAGGTTCCGGCGCTCCGTGAACGACCGGCCGACGCCGTCGTTCTAGCGAGCTTCTTTCTGCGCCGCTTCGCTGCCGAATACGGGCGCACGGCGCGCGGTCTTGCCGGCTCCGCCCTTACCGCGATTAGAGAGTATCCGTGGCCCGGCAATGTCCGCGAGTTGGAGAACCGAGTGAAGCGTGCGGTAGTAATGACCGATGGACCGCTTGTCTCGGCCGCAGATCTCGATTTGCCGTGGCCGGAGGAGGATGTGAAGTCGCTCGACATCCGTGCGGCGCGGGCCCGCGCCGAACGCGAGGTCATCCAATTGGCATTGACCCAGACGGGCGCAAACCTGTCAAAGGCAGCAAAATTGCTCGGGATCAGCCGGCCGACGCTCTATGACTTGATGCAACAGCACCAGCTCGGCGACGGCTAACCGTCGAGCGAGGTCGGGAGGAACTGGTAATGCCTCTGGTTCGCCGCCGAATTTCGCGTTTCTGCGTGGCTGCTGGGTTTTTGGCCTTTCTCGCCAGCGCGCCGCTGGCTCATGCCGCGGACTCTCCGACCTCGGTCAAAAGCGCGGACCAATATATCGCCAACGGCAATTTGAAGGCGGCGGCGATCGAGTTACAAAATGCGATTCGCGACGCACCTCAGGATGCCAACCTGCGAGCCCGGCTCGCTCGCGTTTATCTGCAACTCGGTGATCCAATTCGCGCTGAACGCGAGGCCCGAGCGGCCCGTGAGCACAACGCCGCTGAGGCCGACTATCTCCCGGTCCTAATTGACTCGCTGCTGCGCCAAGGCAAGTACCAAGACCTGTCTGATACGGTCCGACCGGGCAACCGGCCTGCGGCTCTTGAGAGCCAGGTGCGCCAGGCCCTCGGCGTGGTGGCGGCGCATCAGCACGACATCCCCAAAGCTCAGGCGCTGCTTCAGGATGCAATCCGCCTCGACCCGACTGCGGTGCAGCCAAAGATCACCTTGGCGCGCCTTCTAGGCACAAGCAACGCGGCGGAGGCGAGCAGGTTGCTCGATGAAGTGCTGGCTGCCAATCCACGATCGGTGGAGGCTCTCCAGGTCAAGGGAGAATTGGCGCGTGCCAAGGGTGACACAAAAGCCGCGTTGAGCGATTTCGATGCCGCCCTACAAGTCGATCCCAAAAACCTCGCCGTACGCCTGAGCCGTGCCAGCCTCAATATTGCCGAGAACAAGTACGCTGCCGCAGACCAGGATTTGGGTCCTGTCCTCAAAGCCGAGCCCGGCAACTTCCTTGCGAACTATCTGCATGCCTTGGAGCAAGCCAAGCAGAAGCAATACGCCGCGGCGGATCGTCTGCTTGACCGGCTGTCGCCCGCTTTCCCGGGGTTCCCGGCGGGCTATTACCTGCAGGGCGCGACCAAGCTGGAGCTCGGAGAAAACGCTCAAGCGGAATCTCTCCTCACTCGCTATCTCGCATTGGCTCCAGCTGACACCAGAGCCGCACGTCTCGCCGCGCTCGCAGCTTTGCAGCAACGCGCACCTGGTCGCGCGATCGATTATCTGAAGCCTGTTGCCGCCAAATCGAATGCGGATGCCGAGACGCTGACTTTACTCGGCAACGCCTACATGGCGGCCGGCAAAGCTGACTTAGCCCTCAAGCAATTTGACAAGGCGGCGGCGCTCGATCCCAAGAATCCAGGGATCCAGACGCGCGTTGCGATCTCTGAAATTGGCGCCGGACAAGGCAAAGAAGGCTTGGCGGGGCTCGAGCGCATTTTCGACACCGATACCGGCGCACCGGTTGCCGGCCCCACTCTGGTCCTGGTGCAGCTACGCGCGGGTCAAACCGATAAAGCCGCCGAGGTTGCTGCGGCCTTGGTCAAACGTGATGCGAAGAACCCGCTCTATTTGACGCTGTCGGGCATGGTCAAAGCCGGGCAAAAGGACGTGCCGGGGGCAGAAACTGCGTTCCGAGCCGCGTTGCAGCAGAACCCGAATTTCGCGCCGGCGAGAACCGATTTGTCGGCGCTGTACATGTCGAGCGGACGCTCCGACGACGCGAAGAAACTCTACGAAGAAGCGCTATCCAAAAAATCGGATGACGAAGCGGCCTTGCTCGGCTTGGCGAACATCGCCATCGAGCAAAAGAAGTGGGCCGAAGCCAGCGGCTACATCAATCGCGCCCGGGACGCCGCACCAAACGATCCGGCGCCTGGGCTCGCCCAGGTGCGTCTGTACTCGCTGCAGCATGATTGGGCCAATGCCGCGTCGGTGGCCGGCGCGCTTAGCGCGCAATTCCCGTCGGATCTCAACGTCAGTGAAGCGGAAGCGCAGGCCCAGCTTGCCGCGGGCGATACTGTAGGCGCGTTAGCTAGTTATAAGCGGGCTTACGAGTTGGCGCCAGGGTCGGCGGCGCTGTTGTCACGCTATGTCGGCCTACTCAGCGCAACGAAGGATTACCAGACTGCGGCCAGCGTCCTAAAAGGAGCTATCGGCCGAGACCCCAAGAACAGCGGTTTGAAAGCCGCTCTGATCCGCGTTACCGCTCAAACCGATGGTGTCGATGCCGCGATTTCCCTGGCTGACCTTTATGCCAAGGACGACCCCTCAAGCGACGCGTTCGTCTTGGTTGCAGACCAGATCTATCAAAACGCTGGGCGTTGGGACAATGCCATAGCGTCGCTGGAGAAAGCTGTTACGGCCCGGCCGGCGGACGATAATGTGATGGCGGCGCTGGCCCGCCTCTATATACGCACTGGCCATTTCAACAAGGCCGAGGGGTTGTTGACGGCACGGCTGAATACCGACCCTAAAAACGCCACGGCGAATTCGATCCTTGGAACCCTGTATCTGGGGACCGGCCAAACTGTTGATGCGCGAAAGGTCTATGACAAACTCCTAGCGCAAGAACCGAATAATTTGACCGGTCTCCTTGGATTAGCCGATGTTGCGATCGCAGAAGAAAAGTGGCCGGAGGCGATCGACAACATCAAGCGAGCGAGCGCAGCGGCGCCCAAGGACCCTGCCCCGGCAATTAAACTGGTCGATCTGTATATTTCGCGGCAAGACTGGAAAAACGCCACCACCACCGCAGCTGAAACTGCTGCGAAGTTTCCTTCCAACGACAATGTCCTCGACGCACAGGCCCGAGCTCAGCTTGGAGCGGGCGACACACAGGCGGCACTCGCAACGTACAAGCGGGCGCACGATCTCGATCCCAATTCCGCGCCGATCCTGTTTCGCTACGTCACTGCCCTAAACGCGGCGAAGAACTACACGGAAGCGCGGTCGGTGCTGCAGGGGGCGCTCAACCTTGCTCCGCAAAACGCGGCGATCAAGGCCAACCTGATCCGGGTCGCGGCCGAAATCGGCGGCGTCGATGCCGGTTTGGCCGAGGCACATGACCTGGCACGACAGGATCCAGACAACCCGACGATCTACGATACGGTATCCGCCGAACTACTGGACAAGGCCGGCCGTAGCAAGGAGGCTATCGGGCTGCTGGAACGGGACCTATTGGCGAAACCGAAGGACGACGGCCTGCGCGGCGCGCTGGCCGCCCTGTATAACCACGCCGGCGATCCCGCAAAAGCGGTGGCGCTTTTGCAAACTCGACTCAAGGATGACCCGACCAATTATCCCACTGGCTCAGCGCTGGCGTCGCTATATCTCGAAAACAAGAATTACGGTGCGGCTATTGCCCAGTATGAGAAGCTTCTCAGCTCGCATCCTGCCGATCCCGCAATCTTGAATAATCTCGCCTGGCTTTACCAACAGACGGGGGATCTGAACAAGGCACGACAGTTGGCGGAGCGCGCGGTCGCAGCTGCTCCGACTGCGGCCGAGATCGACGACACGCTAGGCTGGATCCTGTTGAAGCAAGGTGATACCGGTAAAGCATTGACCTATCTGAGGGCGGCGAACGTCTCGGCCCCTGCCAATCCAGCAATCACCTACCATTTTGCTGCCGCGCTGCAGCGCGCCGGTCGTGGCGCGGATGCTCAGGCAATGCTCGAAAAACTGCTCGGCTCTGGCGCATCTTTTCCCGAAAAGCCTCAGGCAGAGAAATTGCTGGCGGATATCAAGCACAGCTGATTGGGAAGCTATCCGTTGCGCCTATATGAAGGATGCAACGCTCTCGCGGAGAGAGGGTGTCGGATCGGACTGCTATCTCTGAGTCGAACTGCCAGCGCACGACGCGTGGAGCTTCGCCGAGCCGGCGCAACTCGTCGCGGTTACCCGCTCGACTTCACCTTGGCCCAGCTGTCGCGCAGACCGACTGTGCGATTGAAGACAAGACGGCCCGTGAGCGAGTCGGGATCGAGGGAAAAATAGCCTTGGCGCTCGAATTGCACCGGCTCGCCGACAACAGTATCAGTCAGGGCTGGCTCGACGCGGGCGTCGGTTAGTATTTCAACCGAGTTCGGGTTGAGATCGGCAAAAAAATCACTGGTCGCTCCGGGGTCCGGGTGAGTAAACAGCGGATTGTATAAGCGGATTTCCGCCGATTGTGAGCCCGCCGCTACCCAATGAATAGTGCCGCGCACCTTGCGGCCGTCAAGGGCGTTCCCGCCGCGGCTTGCGGGGTCTGCAGTGCAATGGAGTTCGACCACGTCACCAGCGGTGTTCTTCACGACTTCTCGGCAGGTGACCAAATAAGCATAGCGCAGGCGAACCTCGCGGCCAGGCGAAAGCCGGTAGAAATTATTCGGCGGGTGCTCCATGAAGTCATCGCGTTCAATGTAGAGCTCGCGCGCGAACGGGATATCGCGCGTCCCGGCGGCGGGATCGTCGGGATGGTTAGGGGCGCGAACCCTCAACGGTGCATAATGGGCGCTGGCGATTTCGCGTTCATTGTTCAAACCACCAACATCCGCGAGTTCATCGAAATTGGTGATGACGAGTTTGAGAGGCCGCAACACCGCCATCCGCCGCGGCGCGGATTTGTTGAGATGTTCGCGCACTGCATGATCAAACATCGCGACGTCGACCATGCTATTGGCCCGCGCAACGCCAACCCGCCGGGCAAAATCGCGGATCGCCGCCGCTGGTACGCCCCGCCGCCGCAATCCGGCCAGGGTCGGCATCCTGGGATCATCCCAACCCGCAACCCGGCCCTGCCGCACCAATTCGGTCAAAAACCGCTTCGAGAGGACCGCGTAGTTGATATTGAGCCGTGCGAATTCGTATTGGCGCGGGCGTGACGGGACCGGTAGATTATCCAGCAGCCAATCATATAGCGGCCGGTGATCTTCGAATTCCAACGTGCATAAGGAGTGAGTGACGCCCTCGATTGCGTCCGACTGGCCGTGGGCAAAATCGTAGCTTGGATAGATATACCACTTCGTCCCGGTGCGAGGGTGTGCCGCGTGCAGGATGCGGTACAGCACCGGATCGCGTAAATTGATGTTTCCTGAGGCCATATCGATCTTGGCCCGCAATACATGTGCGCCATTCGGGAACTCGCCGGCGCGCATCCGGCGAAACAAATCCAGGTTTTCGGCGATTTCTCGGTCGCGATAAGGACTGTTGCGGCCGGGCTCGGTCAAACTGCCCCGCATCGCCCGCATTTCCTCGGGAGACAGATCGTCGACATAGGCCTTGCCGGCGCGGATCAAATACTCGGCCCAGTCATAGAGCTGATCGAAGTAATCGGACGCATGATAGAGGTGCGGCCCCCAATCGAAGCCTAGCCAATGGACATCGCGCTCGATGGCGTCGATGTATTCCTGCTCCTCCCGCGTCGGGTTGGTGTCGTCAAAACGCAGATGGCAACGCCCGCCATATTCCTGCGCCACCCCGAAATTGAGGCAGATCGACTTGGCGTGACCGATATGGAGATAGCCGTTGGGCTCGGGTGGAAACCGGGTCACGATCTCCCTCGTCCGGCCCGCTTCGAGATCGCTTTCGATAATGTCGCGAATAAAGTCCCGGCCCGCCGCCGTCGCCGTGTCGTTTGCCATGAAATTCCCCGCGTGATCGAAGAGTAATGTGGCTGGTCCGCCGGCTATCGCCAACCCCGCGGCTAATGGACCTTTACCCGATCGCGGCGATTGCTCGGTTCATTCCCGATCAGCGCGAATATTACACCGATGATCAGAGCCATGATCGCATCGGTCACTTCTGCGGAGCGGCCTGGCAAAAACCGCTCGGCCTGGCTCGTCGCGAACAAGGCCGCCGCTGTCAGCAGAGTGGCCGTGCGGAGCCGCAGGCCGGTCCGGGTAAGAAGCCATATGGCGCCGCCATAAAGGAAGAATTTTTCAAGAAATGAGAGAATATCTATTCTGAGGTCACCTGACATAAACCCTAAAAACGGCGTCCAGACGAACGGGCGTGCAATGACGCCGAACTGAAACGGCTCAAGGCGATCTGCGACTACATAGCTGCAAAAGGCGAGCGCAATTGCAGTTGTTCGCACAGATGTATTGAACGCAAGAAGACCTGTCCCAATAATGGCCAACGCCGCCCCGCTCACCTCCGCCATGCTAAGCGAGGTATCGACGAGCATTACCTTGCCGACGAGAACGCAGCCGACAAACAGCGGAAACAGCACCCAACTGCGCCTCGTGCCGACAATGGCCTCGATCAAGGCACTCGTCGTCAGCCATATCGCCGTGTAACGAAACAGATCATAGGCTGTCAGGCTGGGATAAAGGATTACCGGCTTGAGGGCGCTCCAATACTTATGCAGGTCGATCGTCGGGACGTAAGGATACAACCGGTAACCGATCCAGGAGACGAGGATCAATATCGGGATGCGGGCGGTCGCGATTTGTGAAAGCAACGGCCAGCGAAATCCTCCCCCGACGAGACTGCCGCCGATCGCGCCCAGCAGAGCACCGAACGAATTGGTGTAAACATCAGATGCATTAGTGACTCGATCGGCGTCATAATACTGAGCCAACTCCATGCTTATACTCAGTATCGCGCCGAGCAAGGTAATCAACACCAGCCTGCCTGCGACGCCGGCGCCCCTGCTCAGCGCGAGGACCGTAAAAAAGCCGAACGGCATGTAAAGAAGAATGTTGGCGATGACGTCGCTGCGGCTAATGGGCATGTCGGCCCAGCTTTCCAACAGCGTGCGCAAAGCCGGGCTGATGCCGTCAACCGCCGGCCGGAACGTGAAGGGATAAAGAGAACCGTACACAATGACGGCGGTGACGATCACCGCCGCAACGGCAAACTGCTTTCGACCAAACAATTGCGCCAGCCCTTGCCGGTTATCGACGGAAGTTACAACGCTTTGGCCGCTAAGTCTCTCGGCAGGCCAATCTGCAACCAACCGAGTTCCAGCAAAATCTCAGGCCTCGACGCTTTTGTCTGTTTTGACTGCTTTCGTAATGGCTTCGAAGGCAGAAACCGCCGCAAGGATTTGCGAGGTGGTGATCGGATAGGGCGCTGCGCCGGTGACTGCATCGGCAAACGCTTCGAGGTTAACTCGGACCGTGTCGACCGGCGCGAAGGTCAACCGCTCCGGTTCCGCCCCGCTCTTGCGCAACGCGAGGTCGCACCGGCCCAGCATTTCGGCCGAAGCGTAGCGGGCAAAGGCGTGTACCCGGGTGAATGCCGGGGTCGAGCGCACCGCAGCCAACATGCCGCTGATCCCGGATTCGAATTCGAGCAGCACCGATAGGCTGTCGAGCGGTTCGGGTGGCGGCTTATGCGACAGAAGCAGAGCCTGGACGCGCCGAACCGGTCCGGCCAACTCGATCATTGCGTCGAGCATGTGAACGCCGGTTCCGGTCAGCCCGCCGGCCGGCGACTCCTCGGCCGAAAACCGCCATTGCGAAAACCCACCGGCAACTTCATTGCTGAAATGCGCTTCGAGGTGGATGATTTCGCCAAGATCGCCGCCTTTGACGAGCCGGGCCAATTCACGCAAAGCCGGATAAAACCGTTTGTCGGTGCCGACGCCGAGGACGATCCCGGCGGCCTCGCAGGCTTCGATCACCCGCACCGCCTCTGCCTTTGTCAAGGTCAGCGGCTTTTCGCAGAACACGTGCTTACCGGCTGACGAGGCAGCGATGATCTGGCGGCAGTGCAGCGAGTGCGGTGTCGCCAGCACCACGGCGCCAATACCGGGATCGGCCAGTACTTTTTCGAAATCTGCGGTGAGCGAGAGGCCGGAAGCCTCGGCAAAGCTGCGATGTCGTTCAGGGCTGCGGACCACGGCGCAGCTAAAGCGCAGCCGATCGCTTTTGCCTTGAACCGATCCAACAAGAGTCCGGCCCCAACGGCCGAGCCCGACGATCGCGGCGTTGATCATCGGCCGTCGCGACCGGCGCGACGGCTACGAGCGCGGGGCGCCGAGGTGCTTGTGGAAAAAGGCGAACACCTTGTGCCAACCATCGACCGCCTGCTCGGGACGGTAATTCGGCCGGTAATGCGCGAAGAATGCATGGCCGGCGCCGTCATAGCGGTGGAATTCGTAGTCCTTGCCGTGTTTTTTTAATTCCGCCTCGGTGCGATTGACCTGATCGGCCGACGGGTTCGGGTCCTCGTTGCCGAACAGTCCGAGCAATGGACAGTTGATCCCTTGGGTGAACTCGATCGGCGCGGTCGGTTGAGCCGGCGTCAACCGCGACTTGTCATCGACGATCACGTTGCCGCCCCAGCAATCGACCGCCCCCTGGATCAAATGGGACAATTTGCCGGCGACGAGATAGGTTTGCCGGCCACCCGAGCAAAAGCCGATGACCCCGACCTTGCCGCTGGCGTGCGGCTGCGAGCGCAGAAAGTCGATGGCCCCGGTCACGTCGCCGAGCATCTGCTCGTCGGGAACCCCGCCGCTCTCGCGGACCTTCGCGACGACCGCCTCATCGGCGCCATCGCCGACGCGGAAATAAAGGCTCGGCGCGACTGCGGCATAGCCGTGATGAGCGAACTTACGCGCGACTTCGCAAGTCCATTCGTCCCAGCCCGGCATGTGATGGATGACCACGACTCCCGGGTGCGGCCCGTTATTGGCCGGATGCGCATAGTAGGCATCGCCGCGAGCGCCGCCATGGCCGCGATAGGTCGCCATCCCCGCCTGAATATTACGGAACGCCATGCTGTCCTCCCTATTGATTGCCGCGGTTCTCTTGGCACTGAACCCCCGTAAACGCAAGCCGCATCTCGGGACCAAGCGTTATCGCGCGGCTTGACATTTGTGCCTGCGTCTCGACCCTGCATTGATGTTTCGGGGAGGAGATGGCGGGATGAACAGCGCCTTGGGCGGGTTGCGGGTGCTCGATTTTACGACGACGATCGCCGGCCCGCATTGCGGGCGGCTGCTCGCCGATCTCGGCGCTGAAGTCATCAAGATCGAGGCGCCCGAGGGCGACATGATGCGCACTCGCCCGCCGTTGCGCGATGGCGCCAGCACCAGCTTCGGACAGTTGAACGCGGGAAAGAAAAGTATCGTACTCGATCTCAAATCACCGCGCGGGGTCGATGCAGCGTGCCGGCTGGTTGCCACCGCGGATGTTGTGGTTGAGAATTTCCGTCCCGGCGTGATGCGGCGCTTTGGCCTCGATTATCCGGCAATCAAGGAGATCAAAGCGGACATTGTCTATTGCGCGATCTCGGGCTACGGCCAGACCGGCCCCTCAGCCGAATTGCCGGCCTACGCTCCGGTGATCCACGCTTCCTCGGGCTATGATCTCGCACAATTGGCGCACCAGCTCGACACCCGGCGCCCGGATTATTGCGGCATCTTTATCGCCGATGTGGTGACCGGGACCTACGCCTTCGGCGCGATCATGACCGCCCTCTATCAGCGTCAGCGGACCGGCGAGGGCCAGATGATCGACGTGTCGATGCTCGAAAGCATGCTGACTCTCACCCTGAGCGAAGTTCAGGCGGCGCAGTTTCCGGTGACACCGCCAGGCCGCCCGATCTTTGGGCCGATAGCTACCAAAGACGGCTTTATCATGCCGGCGATCGCCAGCGAGCGCACGTTCCAGAACCTGGCCGCCGCCAGTGGTCATCCGGAATGGATCACCGACCCGCGCTTTGCCAAATACACTGACCGCCGCAAGCATTGGGGCGCGCTCGTCGACGAACTCGAAGAGTGGTCGACGACGCTGACCACCAGCGAAGTGCAGGCGATTTTCGACCGCCACGGCGTGCCGTCCTCGCCCTATCGCACGGTCAAGGAAGCGATGGCCGATCCGCAGCTCGCCCATCGCCAAGCCCTCGCCACGATCGCCGATGGCGGCGGCGCATTTCTGGCGGTCAACCCGCCTTTCCGCATGTCGGGCGCGCGCACCGCGGCACAGCCCTTTGCTGCCGCCCTCGGCGAACACACCGAGGAGGTATTGACCGAAATCGGCTACACCGCCGAGGAGATCGCCGCGTTGCGCGGCTGAGCAGGTCGCGGGCGGCGCCCTCGTCTTGGCGTGCGCGGCGTCAGCGGCGCAACGGCTCGCGCGTGACCACCACGGCGCCCGTCATGGTCAAACGAACGAGGTTTACGGTCTTCGCCAATTCCGGTGAGCCCGAGTAATAGGCCGGGACTGTCCCGTCGCCAACCTGCATCGGCCGGTCCCAATGGCCGAGCGCGAGATAATCAGCCGCGGTTGCGGCGATCTCCTCATCGCCAAAGACCCAGGATGGTCGCAACGGATTGGCGCGGGTGGCGGGCGGCTCGTAATGGCCGTGCCCGATCGCGACCTGCCACCGGGTCGAACGCGGCCGCGGCCCGCGCAATGGCGGCGTGTCGAAGTAATCGCGATGGGCATGCCCCCAGACCTCCAGATCCAACCCGTCAAACGCGACCGCCTCGTCGTGGCTGACGCCGAGGATCGCAAGGTTCGGGATCCGCGCGTAACCGCCCATCACGTAAACCGAATCCGGCAATGCCGGATCATGATTGCCCGGCAGGATCACGATCGGCATGCCGGCATCCGAAAGCAGCACGCCGGCGCGGTCGATCACCGAGCGGCTCAGTTGATGGGTCTCGAACGTGTCGCCCGCCAACAGCACGATGTCGGCCTGCAGCCTCTTGGCGGTCGCTAACACCATCGCCAGTCCGGCGACGCCGTCGCCCCGATATTCCGCGGCAATCCGTCGTTCATCGACATGCAGGTCCGAACTGTGGACCAGTCTGATCTCGGTCATCGGTTTATGGATTCCGTCAGGTTTTCTACAGCCTTTCACGCCGGCTGTGCTAAACAGCGATTATTTCTGCGGGCCGTAAAAGATCACCCAGACCGCAAAATCCTCCGAAAAATCTTCGAAGCGATGCGTCGCGTGAGCGGCGGCGAACAGTAAATCGCCGGTCTTGCACGGCGTCAGTTCGTCTCGAACGCGGAAATGGCCGGTGCCGGCGGCAACGATATAGAGCTCGTCGCGGTCATGCGGGGTCTGGGGATCGTGGCCCTTTGGCGCGTAGAGCCGCACTTCGAGATCGCCATCGCGGAATATCTCTGCCGAACGCCGCCCCGCCGGCAACGGCAGATTGCGCGCCGCAGCAAGCGGTATTGGCGCTGGGGTTCCCTCCATTACTCGCCCTCCCGATGCGCCAATGCGCGCAGGATCTCGGGCAGCAGACCACCCGCGGCCAGGTGGTCGAGCCCTTCGAGCATCGGGATGCCGGGCTTTAGGCGCTCGTCCGGGACCGCGGCGGCGAGACGCATTTCGAGCGGGATCACCCCGGCCCAGCAGTCGAGCGCGTAATCCGGTTCGTCGTCGACCGGTCCATGGCCGCGGACTTTGGCCGAGACCTCGTCGATGACCATGCTCATCAATGTCGTCGCCTTTAGTTCCTGCGGCAGGATTGGCCGGATGCGGGCATTCCGGCCCGGGTAAAGGCGTTCGATAAAGCCGTTGAGCGCCGCGGTCTTGATGTCGTCGTCCGCAACGATCTCGGCATTGCCGAACGCCATCACCGCGCGGTAGTTCAGCGAATGGTGAAACCCCGAGCGCGCCAGCACCAACCCGTCGACATGGCTGACCGTGACGCAGACCGGGATGCCCTCGGCCTGCCGGCGCAGCATCCGGCTCGCTGATGAGCCGTGCCAGAAAAGCCGCTCGCCCTCGCGCCAGAACAAGGTCGGCGTGACATAGGGCAGCCCGCCGATCACGTAGCCGACATGGCACAGCAATGCGGAATCGAGGACCGCGTAAACGGTGTCGCGATCGTGACGGCCGCGCTCATGCATCCGCCGCACCCGCGTGCGCTTCGTTGGTGTGAAATCGGGCGGGGCGGCGCTGTCAGGCATGTTCGGCGGCTCCAGAGATGGCGGATAGTGCAGACTACCTCAGCCGCCCACGGTATCGAAGACCCGGTTTTCGAAGGCTGACCGGCGCAGGCGAGGTTCGCATGAGGTCGATCAGTTGTTTGACGCACCAGCTCTCGTTTTTCAGTTTCGTTTGGAGTAGCCGATGCGACTCATAACACGTCTTCGCTTCGCGGCCCTCGTCCTGTTGCTGGGCCTGGGCTCGGTTGGCGCGGCACACGCCGACAATGTCGTCGTGTTTGCCGCCGCGAGCCTGAAGAACGCGCTCGACGACGCGGCTCACGATTTCCAGCAGCAGGGTGGGGTATCGACTAAAATTTCCTATGCCGCCAGTTCGCAATTGGCAAAGCAGATCGAGAGCGGGGCGCCGGCCGATATCTTCATTTCGGCTGATCTCGCCTGGATGGACTATTTGCAAAAGCGCAACCTGATCCAGCCCGCGTCGCGGCGAAACCTGCTCGGCAACCAGCTGGTGCTCGTGGCGCCGACCGGCAGCGGCGCCAAGGTCGATATCAAGCCCGGCTTTGACCTTGCCGGTTTGCTAAAGGGCGGCCGGTTGGCGATGGCTGATCCCGACAGCGTGCCGGCCGGGAAATACGGCAAGGCGGCCCTCGAAAAACTAGGCATCTGGCAGCAAGCGATGCCGCATGTCGCCGGCGCCGAAAATGTCCGCGCCGCTCTGCTCTATGTCGACCGCCAGGAGACGCCACTCGGTATCGTCTATGCGACCGACGCCGCCTCCGATCCCAACGTCGAAATCGCCGGAGTCTTCCCCGAGGACACGCACCCGCCAATCATCTATCCAATTGCCTTGACCGTCGCGAGCAAGAACCCCGACGCGGCGAAATTCCTTGCCTATCTCGAATCACCGGCCGCCGCGCCGGCCTTCACCAAACAAGGCTTCACCGTGCTCGGCGTGCAGAAATAACGGCGGGATAGGCCGGCTCACTCGCCCATCTGCAGCAGGGCGCCGCGCTGCCGGGCATTGCGAAAAGAGAGCGCAAACACCCAGGTGCCTAGCGCCAGCAAGATCAAATCGAGGGCGCCCGCAGTCAGCAAGTAATCGCCGCGGAACCCCTTCTGGAACAGCAGCGCCCGCATGCCCTCGAAAACATAAGTGGACGGCAGCGCCCACGCGACGTATTGCAGCCAATGGGGCAGGATCGACACCGGGTAATAAACTGCACTGATCGGCGACAGGGTAAAGACAGCGAGCCAGGCGAGGCTCTCCGCCCCCATCCCGTGGCGCAGGATCATGCCGCAAATTGCCAATCCCAATGCCCAGCCCATCGCCAACAGCACGGCGAAGAAGGCGATCAGCGGCAGCCCCAGCGTAAAAATCGAGTAGTGATACAGCACGATAGCCAGCAGCGCCGCCGGGACGACGCCGATCAACACGCGGATCAGGCTCATCGTCAACAGCGAGGCGACCCATTCGTAGGGGCGCAGCGGAGTCACGAACAAATGACCGAGATTGCGCGCCCACATTTCTTCAAGAAACGAGATCGACAAGCCGAGCTGACCGCGGAACAACACATCCCACAGCATCACCGCGGCCAATAGCACGCCAAAGGCGCGAAAGACGTAATTGCTGTTGACGTACAAAAACTTGCTCATAAACCCCCAGATCAGCATCTGTAGGGTCGGCCAGTACAGCAGCTCCAGGGTGCGCGGCCACGAGCTGCGCAAGAGATACAGATACCGCAACAGCATCGCCCAGACCCGGCCGAGCGAGCCGCCGGCGCCGATGCGGGCCGCGCGGCTCAAGATATCGGCTCCAGCTCCGGCTCCCGGTTGCGGACGATGTGCAAAAACACCTCTTCGAGATTGGTGCGGCCGTAGCGGGCGATCAGCCCCTGCGGGCTGCCGCGATCGACGATCCTGCCTGCCTTCATCATTAACACGTCCGAGCACATCCGCTCGACCTCGGCCATGTTGTGCGAGGCCATCAGGATCGTCGCGCCGGTGCGGGCCTGCCAGGCTTCGAGGTAGCTGCGCACCCAATCGCCGGTGTCGGGGTCGAGCGATGCGGTCGGCTCGTCGAGCAGCAGCAATTCCGGCTCGTTCAGCAGCGCCTTGGCGAGCGCGACGCGAGTTTTCTGGCCGGCCGACAATTTGCCGGCCGGGCGATCGAGAAATGGCCGATATCTGCAAGTCGTCTGCCAGAGCCTCGATCCGCTCGCGCCGCCGCCGCAATGCGTAAAGCCGGGCATAGATCAGCAGATTCTGGCGGACGGTCAGCCGGTGCGGCAGGTCGACAAACGGCGAGGAGAAATTCATCCGCGGCAGGACACGATAGCGATGGCGCAGGATATCCTCGCCGAGCACATGCACTGTGCCCGAGGTCGGCAACAACAAGCCAAGAAGGATCGACAAGGTCGTCGTCTTGCCGGCGCCGTTGCCGCCGAGCAATGCCGTGATGGCGCCGCGCGCGACCGTAAAACTGATCCCGTCGACCGCGATCGCTGACGGATAGCGCTTGACCAGGTGCTTGACTTCTATGGCAGGCGCGGGCATCGCCCCCATATGGCGCATGAGGCCGCCTCCGACTACCCGTCCGCGTGGGATATGCCGGCGCCTGCCGGGTCGTGCCTACGAAGCTGCGCCTATCAAAACGAGTGTCCCTTGTGACCGATACCTCGCCCCCGCCGTTTAGCGATCGCGACCCCGAATCAGGGCGCATCAGTCTTCGCACCCTGGTCCCGATCCGCTGGGTGGCGATCGCCGGTCAGGCCTTGGCATTGGTGACCGTTCACTACGGGCTCGGCTTTCATCTGCCGCTGGTCTCTTCGCTGGCCGTAGTCGGCGCCTCGGCATTGCTCAATGTCGTTCTGATCGTCCGCCGCCAGGTCGCCCGCGAACTCAGCGAGCGCTACGCCGCGCTTTGTCTCGGCTACGACATCCTGCAGCTCGCGGTGCTGCTTTACCTGACCGGCGGCCTGCATAACCCGTTCTCGATCCTGTTTCTGGCTCCGGTTACGGTTGCGGCGACGATCCTGTCGCGGCGTCCTGTGATTGCGCTGTCGCTCCTCGCGGTCGCCGCGATCAGCGTCCTGGCATTGTGGCATCTCCCGCTGCCGTGGCGGACCGAGCCGTTAGTGTTTCCGCCCGAGCTTGTGATTGGTGCTTGGACGGCGCTGGTCCTCGCGACCGCGTTCATTGCCCTTTACACCTGGAGCGTGGCGCAAGACGCGCGCCGGCTGCGCGACGCCGTCGCGGCGACCCAGCTGGCGTTGGCGCGCGAGCAGCAGGTATCGGCGGTTGGCGCCCTCGCTGCCGCCGCGGCGCACGAGCTCGGCAGCCCGCTCGCGACAATCGCCGTCGTCGCCAAGGAGCTGGTCCGCGAGCTGCCGCCCAGCAGTCCTTATGCCGAGGACGCCGCGCTGTTGATGAGCCAGTCCGACCGCTGCAGCCGGATTCTCGCCGAGCTGTCGCAGCGGCCGGAGGAGGATGGCGGCTCGCCCTACACCCGCCTGTCGATCTCGGCGCTGGTCGAGGCTGCCGGCGCACCCCATCGTGAGCGCGGCATCCGGCTGATCTTTGCCGCGACCGGTGCACCCGAAGAAGACGAGCCGCAGGTCCGGCGCAGCCCGGAAATCATGCACGGGCTCAACAATTTGATCCAGAACGCGGTGCAATTCGCGCGCCGCGAGGTCACGGTAACGACATACTGGGATGCCCGGCGTGTGACGGTCGAGATTACCGATGACGGGCCGGGTTTTATGCTGCATCTGTTGAGCCGTCTTGGCGAACCCTATCTATCGACCCGCGCCGGCGCCGCCAACCATATGGGTCTCGGTATTTTTATCGCGCAGAGCCTGTTGGAGCGCAGCGGCGCCCGGTTGGCTTTTGAGAATCTCGATGAAGGCGGCGCGCATGTTGCGATTTCCTGGAATCGTGCCAATTTGGAAGCGACCGATAAGGTCCGCCCAGCGGCGTTGGCGCGCGAGCCGCGCTAGGCCTCTGCCGCGCTGAGGACCGGGCGAGAGGCGAGACTGATGAACGCGATCGATCGACCCATTCCTTCGGCTGCCGCCGAAACCACCTCCGCCGCGCTGCGCGGCCTGCCCGAAGCCGAACGCACTCTGCTGATCGTCGATGACGACGCGCCGTTGTGCCAGCGGCTGGCGCGCGCGATGGAGCGGCGCGGCTTTATTGTCGCCACCGCCGACAGTGTGGCGGCCGGCACTGCCGCTGCCAGCGAGCGCCCGCCGGCCTTTGCCGTCGTCGATATGCGGCTCGGCGACGGGCGCGGTCTCGATGTCGTGACTGCGTTGCGCAAGGCGCGGCCGGGGGCCCGGATCGTGATGCTGACTGGCTATGGCAACATTGCGACCGCGGTCGCTGCGGTAAAAGCCGGGGCCATCGATTATCTGCCAAAGCCGGCCGACGCCGACGCGGTCGAGCGCGCCTTGCTGGCCCAGGAGGACGGTACCCCCGAGCCGCCGGAAGATCCAATGTCGGCCGACCGCGTACGCTGGGAGCACATCCAACGGGTGTTTGAGCTGTGCGACCGCAACGTTTCGGAGACCGCTCGTCGGCTCAAGATGCACCGCCGCACCTTGCAGCGCATTCTCGGCAAGCACGCGCCGCGCAGCTAACCTGCGGAAGCAGCAGAAATCAATTTACAGCATTCGCATCGGTTTCTTCGCGGGTGTGAAGAGACTTTACCTGGCGGGTTGCGCCGGAACTGTTCTCAATCGGCTGAGGACCAACGATAATCGGTTCCGTTGGAGTTGTGGATCGTTATTATGCCGCGAGCATGAAACGGCAGCGGGGTCCAGCGTGATCAACCAGATAGTGCGGCCCGTCTGGGCAAAGGTGTTTTGAGCGATGTCGGACGAGCGCTGGGTTGAAGTTGGCGGGATCGAGGATATTCCGCGTCAGGGTTCTCGGCGGGTGAGGCGGTCGGGTAAGCCGCTCCCGGTCGCGGTTTTTCGCACCAATGACGATCGCATATTTGCGCTGGTCAACCACTGCCCGCATCGCGGCGCGCCGCTGTCGGAGGGGTATATCCAGGATTGCAAGGTCCAGTGCCCATTACATGGCTGGACCATCGATCTCGAGACCGGGAAGGCGCAAGCGCCTGACGAGGGTGCGGCGGGCAAGGTCGCGGTGCAGTTGATCGAGGGCCGGGTTTTTCTGGCATCGTGGGCGGTCGGCGCCCCCGGCGGCTGGGAATAGCGCCAGGCGAAGGGAGCGCGCTAAAACTCAGCGGCTTGGGTCACCGAAAATATGAGACCCTGCAGGGCGTGGCTGCGCACCGAGGCCGCCGAGACAGGCTTGCAGAATAACCCGGTTCGGCGGCGCACAGCCAGCGCTTGGCGGAAATGTGCAATCGCAGCGGCTCGGCAACTCTCGGCCCGAACCCCGCGGCGAGCGCCGCCTCACCAACCGCTTCGCGCCGGTCACCCACACCCAGGCTGTAAATATAGATGAGAACTACTTGGGCGGGGGCTTTAAGTCCTAAAATGCTTGGGCGCGTGCTGAGCGCATTGGTCCTCGCGACCGCAAGCCTCGCATCAAATCAATCCCGAGGCGCCATGCTGATTACCCTTGTCGATTTCAACTTTGGCATCGGCGCGGCGCCATCGGCTGGCCTCTCTGCTGATGCGTCCGGCAATCTTTTCGGCACGACATCGGCGGGCGGGGCATATGGAAAGGGCACGGTATTTGAGATTGCCAAGCTCCCCGGCGGCCACGCCAGTGCTCCGACCACTTTGGTCAGCTTTAAGGGAGACGATGGCGCCGCGCCAAAGGCCGGCGTAATTGCGGATCCTCAGGGCAACCTATTTGGCACGACATCCGCGGGTGGGACCGATGGTCAAGGCACCGTATTCGAGATCGCCAAAACCCCTCGGGGCTATGCCAGCACCCCCACCACCCTAATCAGCTTCAACGTTCGCAACGGTGCGGCACCGTTGGCCGGCCTGACCGCCGATGCGCGGGGCGATCTGTTGGGGACCACATCCGCGGGCGGGGTGCACGCAGATGGTACGGTTTATAAAATCGTCCGTGCCCTGGTCGGCCGTGCCGGAACGCTGCAAACCCTGGTCAACTTCGAATTTGCTAACGGTTCGGCGCCGGTTGGCGGGCTGACCACCGATCGCCAAGGCAACTTATTCGGCACGACCTCCCGCGGTGGGGCACACGGACAAGGTACGGTATTTGAAACCGCCAAGACCGCCGACGGCTATGCCACTTCACCGATCACCTTAGTCAGCTTCGATTTCAGTAACGGTGCCGCGCCATCTGCCGGCGTGTATATCGATGCTAAAGGTGACCTATTTGGCACGACGTCGGCGGGCGGGATGTATGGACAAGGCACCGTTTTTGAGATCATGCGGAGCGACGGCGGCTACGCCGAGAGTCCCACCGTTCTCGTCAGCTTCAAGGGTGAAGACGGCGCCTCACCGCAAGCGGGAGTGATTGCTGACGTTGAAGGAAACCTGTTTGGCACGACATCCGCGGGCGGGGCATCAGGCTACGGCACGGTCTTCGAGATCGCCAAGACTTCAGGCGGCTACGCCAACTTCCCCACCAGTTTGGTTAGTTTTAACTTGATCAATGGTGGGGCACCGGCTGCCGGCCTGATCGCCGATGCCAATGGCAATCTGTTCGGCACGACCTCCATCGGCGGGGTCCACCAATACTATGGTACGACGTTTGAGCTTTCAGGCAGCGGCTTTGTCCCGGAGACTGTCGTTCGGCGAACGCCCGGCAAGGTGTCGGCTCCTCATCCTCCAGGCCGCCATACGAGCATGGGGATTTGTCAATGTTGTAATGTAGCCGTTCGATCTACCGTCGCGGCTTCTGACCCGTTGTCGCGAATGATGTGAGGGTTATCTACAGATCTTAATATGGCCTTCCGTGACGCATTCGATAATTACTGTGTGCTATGGGCTGATCTTTTCGAAGAAATGCAGACCACAGAGCATGTGTTTCGACTAATCGTTTATTAGTTCGTCGGGGCGAATAAATGGGCAATTCAACGGCAAATCACGTGAGCCGCGTCGAGGCGCGCGGGGGGTTGACTGGTTACTTTTTGTTCATAAACAATGGGCATTTTCTCGATGAGTTGACTGATCACCATTTTATGCGCTAAGCGGCTACGATCGACAGGGGACCGACAATCCCACGGGAGCAATGCGAATTCTGATCACCGGCGGGGCCGGTTTCATCGGCTCGAATCTGGCGCTGATGCTGGCGGCTCAGCGCGGCGATGCCGTGATCGCTTTCGACAATCTTCATCGCCGCGGCAGTGAATTGGCCCTCCCGCGGTTGCGCGCCGCCGGCGTCGATTTCGTTCATGGCGACATCCGCAATCTCGAGGATTTTGACGGCGTTCCGGCCGCCGATTTGGTTATCGAATGTTCGGCCGAGCCGTCAGTCCATGCCGGCTATGATGGCAGTGCGCGTTATTTGCTCAATACCAATCTGTTTGGCACCGTCAACTGCCTCGATTATGCCCGCCGTCACGGCAGCCGGTTGATCTTCCTGTCGACAAGCCGGGTCTATTCAATTGCCGCCTTGCGCGCATTGCCCCTGCGCCGGGCGGGCGATCGCCTCGTTACCCCCTCGGGAGAGTCCGGCCGCGGGTGGACCGAGCGCGGCGTAAGCGAGGATTTTCCGACGACGGGCCCACGCTCGCTTTACGGTGCGAGCAAGCTCGCCTCGGAATTGTTGATTGAGGAATATTCCGCCGCCTACGGTTTGCGCGCCGTCGTAAACCGCTGCGGGGTGCTGACCGGCCCGTGGCAGATGGGCAAAGTCGACCAAGGCTTCTTTGTGCTGTGGGCGGCACGGCACCTTTACGGAGGCGGCCTCGCCTACAGCGGCTTCGGGGGCGCCGGCCACCAGGTGCGCGATCTACTGCATGTCGCCGATCTGTATGATTTGATCTGTCGTCAGATCGATCGCTTTGAGGATCATTCGGGTCGGACCTACAATGTCGGCGGCGGCCCGGATGTCAGCGTCTCGCTCGCCGAGCTGACGATGCTGTGCGCCGCTCGCACCGGCAATAGATTGATATTGGGGTCGGACCCGGCGACGCGCCCTGCGGATATCCCGTACTACGTCTCTGATACTTCCTTGGTCCACAACGCGACTGGCTGGGCCCCGACGCGTTCGGTCGAAACGATCCTTGATGAAATTCTGGAATGGCTCGCTCGCCATCGTGCCGAACTGGAGCCGGTGCTGCGGTAGCGAGTTGGTGGAGGCTGGGCATGAGTGTCGTGCTGGTAACGGGATCGGCCGGGTTGATTGGAGCCGAGTCGGTGCGCTTTTTTTCGGCGCAAGGGTTTGACATTGTCGGCATCGACAATGACATGCGCCGGGTGTTTTTCGGCGAGGAGGCCAGCACCGCGTGGAGCCGGCAGCGGCTCGAAATCGAGGTCAGGACCTATCGCCACATCGATGGCGATATACGCGATCGGGAGATGCTCGATCGGATCTTTTCCCACTATGGCGGTGCGATTGCCGCGGTGATCCACACCGCAGCCCAGCCTTCGCATGACTGGGCGGCGAGCGACCCGCAAACCGATTTCACCGTCAATGCCAACGGAACGCTCAATCTGCTGGAAGCGACCCGCCGGCACTGCCCCGATGCTGCGTTCATTTTCACCAGCACCAACAAGGTCTATGGCGACGCTCCGAATTTATTGCCATTGGTAGAGCACGAGCTGCGCTGGGAGGTCAGCCCCGAGCACCCTTTCGCCGCACACGGCATTGACGAGAGTATGAGCGTCGATTCATGTCTGCATAGCCTGTTCGGCGCCTCCAAACTGGCCGCGGATGTGGTTGTGCAAGAGTACGGTCGCTATTTCGGGATGCACACAGCCTGCTTTCGCGGCGGCTGCCTCACCGGTCCGGGCCATTCTGGCACCAAATTGCACGGCTTTCTCGCTTATCTTGCCAAATGCGCGGTCACGGGTGAGCCCTATACGGTTTTTGGCTACCGCGGCAAGCAAGTGCGCGACAACATCCATTCCTTCGATCTCGTCAACGCCTTCTGGCATGTCGTGCAGGAGCCGCGTCCCGGTGCGGTGTACAACATCGGTGGTGGTCGACACGCCAACTGCTCGATGCTCGAGGCGATTGCCGCCTGCGAGCGGCTAACCGGCAAGGCGATGAACTGGTCCTATTCCGACCAGAACCGGACCGGTGATCACATCTGGTGGATTTCCGATGTGCGCCGATTTGAGGCCGATTACCCGGGCTGGCATTATCGCTACGACATCGACGCGATCCTCGCGGAGATTATCGACGGCACCGCCTCTAGGCTGAAAGCGGCGGAGGATTGAGACATGCCGTTTGAGGTTCGCACACTAGCCGAGTGGGAGGCCGCTGGCGTCCCCGGGCTGCTTTCCGTTGTGATCCCGGCGCATAACGAAGAAGGCCATATCGCAGCAACCGTCGAGGGACTTGCCGATATGCTGCAGCGCGCCGGCATTAGGTACGAGATCCTGGTGGTCAACGACAATAGCAGTGACGCCACCGAGCGCATTCTGACGACGTTGAGCGAGGCCGACAGCGGGGTGCGATACCTCAACAATGTGGCGCCTAACGGATTTGGTTTGGCGGTGCGGCGCGGATTGGCCGAATTCCGCGGCGAGGCGGTTGCAGTTGTCATGGCTGACGGATCGGACGATCCAGCAGACCTCGTGAATTTCTACCGCAAGCTGGAAAGCGGCTATGACTGCGTCTTTGGCTCGCGGTTTGTGCGCGGCGGCCGAGTGCATGATTACCCGCTATTGAAGCTGGCGTTGAACCGCCTGGCAAATTTGATGATCCGTTCCTTGTTTTTGCTGCGCTACAATGATGTCACCAACGCCTTCAAGCTGTATCGGCGCAGCGCCATAGCCGGTGTCCAGCCGTTACTGTCGCACCATTTCAATTTGACGGTCGAGTTGCCGCTCAAGTGCATCGTCCGCGGCTATCGCTACGCTGTGTTGCCAAACTCGTGGAAGAACCGCAAGCAGGGCGTATCCAAGCTCCGTATCAAAGAGATGGGTTCACGCTATTTGTTTATCATTCTTTATTGCTGGCTGGAACGCATGTTGTCGCGTGGCGATTATCGCGACCAGCAGCTCTCTCGTGACACTCAGCTTCAAGTGTGGCATCGCTGAAAGATGCAGTTCTTCTTGTATCTGATTGTCGGTGGGCTTTCTTTTATTGTTGAAATCGCGACATTCGTCGCACTGCGCCAGGCGCGGGTGCCGGTGATCCTGGCTTCGGTATTGAGTTTTATCGTTGCCACAATCGCCAATTACTTGTTGTCGGTGGTGCTGGCCTTTCAAAGCGGCCGTTTTCGCCGCCATGTCGAAATGGTGCGCTTCCTTAGTGTCGTGCTCGTGGGGCTCTTCCTTAACACCGCTCTGGTGTGGTGCTTTGTCTACCCGCTATCGATCCCACCCATCGTGGCCAAGATCGCCGTCGTACCAATCGTGCTGATATGGAACTACATCGGTCGGCGACTCTTTGTGTTCAGTGATCGAGTTCCGCTTTCGATCGCCCGCCGCTTTGGACGGGAACACCAATCTCAGGCAGATCCCGGAACCGCTTACTGCAACGGACTGCAGACGACCGATGTCGATGTCGCACAAAAACTACGAAGTTAACCGCACGCGGCGGGCGGGTCCTTCTGCAGGTTAGTTCGGCCGGAGGGTCATTTAGATTTGCCGGGACGGCTTGTTGTGAGAGCCGCCCCCAACGGCGCTCAGTGCTTGATTTCGGAATAGGGTAGGATTGGGTCGCCCGCCTTGTACTGATCCGGCCACAGCACGGTTTCGCCTTTGCCATCGCGGAAGTCGTCGAGCTTGGTGCTAGTGATATTCTGAAATTGGATCGTCATGATCCGCGACTTGGCCCACTCGCCCTTTTTTCCGAACGCGACGTCGCCGATAACGGTCTGGAATGTGTGCGAGCGGATGTAGTCGGCGATCTTGTCCTGGTCGAGGGCGCCAGCGCCCTGGACTGCGTCACCCAGAACCTGCAGATCGGCATAGGCCCAGGGCGCCAGGTAATAGCCAAGCGGATCAACACCTTTGCCTTTGGCGCGCACCTGGTATTCCTGCAAGAACTCCATGACGCCCGGAAAACGCAATGCGGGAGCCGGCAGCCACCAATCGAAGGTGATGATGCCGTTCAACATTGGCCCTAGCGAGGTCTTAATCGAGGTGCTCTGTGGCCCGGTCAGGTTGCCGCCAAAGATTTTGGTATCGAGACCGAGCTCATGGACACTGCGGATAATCCCGACGCTGTCGGGCGGATATGACGAGATGTAAACGATGTCGGGATGGGTCGCCTGGATCGCTCGGATGATCGGCGTGAAGTCGGTCGTATTCGGCGGGTAATTGCGGTCGTAGATGACTTTAAGGCCGGCCTTTTTCAAATTAATGCGCGCCCCGTCGGCGGCGTTGCGCGTCGCTTCGCCATCGTCGACCGCAAGCGCAATCGTCTTGAGCCCAAGCTTATCCTGCTGGGCTTTCACAATGTTGAAGAACCCCTCGGAGATCGCCGGTCGCGGGTCGGGGCCCACCGGCAGCATAGAGAAATATTTCGGATATTGAAACTCTTCGTTGATGTCGAGCGCGAACAGCCCGATGAAAGTCATGTTGTGGGCGATCACAACCGGCATCGCCGGCGCCGCAATATTGGTCGCGTATCCCGAAACAACGAGATCAACTTTGTCAACGTCGAGCAGCTTTGTATAGATGCCGGGGACCAGCGACGGATTACTCTGATCGTCATAGAAATCGAGCTTGACCGGCCGGCCGAGCAGTCCGCCTTTCTTGTTGGTGTCGTCGGCCCAAATCTGCATTGCCAGCAGTGCCGAGGTGCCGTTGACCGCAAGACCGCCGGTCAATGCCATGCTGAAGCCGATCACGATCGGCTTGCCGGTTGGCTCGGCGGCGGGTGCGGCGGCGCCGACCGCCAGCATCGCGATCGCGGCGGCGAATACCGTGATTGGGCTGCGAGTCGCCTTCCCGCCGATGGCGGCTGTTCTCGTAAAAAACATGCGTTTCCTCTCGCGAATTGCGTACTTTGCCGTCGCAACTAGGCGCGGCGCGCGGATACGATCATTCAAGCGGCCGGTGCGCAACCTCGAATCACCGGCGAGGGCTGGGAGGCGGCGTCATCGAGAGAGGGCTCTCAGCTGTTTCCAGGCGATTTCTGCTGGGCTGCGACCTCGGCCCGCACGCCGCTGCCGGTCATCAGCATCTCCGCAGTGTAGGCGATAATCGCACCGATTGTGCAGACGACCGCGAGACCAAAGGTAACGAACAATGCCGAGGCGATCGCCTTCTCGCCGATCGCGCCGACAAACAAAGTCAGCACCGAAGCACACGTCGCCGCGGCGCCGAAAGCGGCGAGAACGACAGCAGTGTCGAGCGCCACCGAGCGCCGCCGCAAGCGCGCCATTTGCAGGGCGAGAACCGCGATGCGTTCGGGCTCGGCGGCCTCCATTTCCTTGGTGATCTGGTCGACCCGATCAGCGACCCGCGCGAGCCGGGTCGCAAAGACATTGAGCAAAGCGCCGATGCCGGAGAGCAAAAAAATCGGCGTCAGCGCCAGCTGGATGATGTGCGCGACGTTGTCGAGCGGAGAAATCGGTGTGGTCAAAAGGTTGGGCATTATCGGTACTTAGGATTTAGCGGAGCGGGGGTATCGATAATTGCGCGTTGGCGGCGGGTATTCGCGCTCTCGGGTGTGCGGCTGGACCGAAGCGGCGCCGCTATGCGCGTCCGAGGGACGGCCGGAGCTTCGCGCCCGCTGTCTCCCGCGAGGGCGCTGGCATCCCAAATATAGCCGGTGATATTCGCCATCCCGCTTTATGACGACCATCCGGTTCGGCGCGCCCCGGTCATCACGTGTCTGCTGATCGGCCTGTGCATCGGCGCGTTTTTTTGGCAGCTCGGTCACAATCAGCACCGCGTGCTCTACGGCTACGGCATGATCCCGGCCGTCCTGTTCGGTTCGGCCCATTTGTCGCCGTATCTCCACGTCGTGCCGGCATGGGCGACGGTTTTTACAAGTATGTTCCTGCACGGCGGATGGTTTCATCTGATCGGCAATATGCTGTTTTTGTGGATATTTGGGAACAATGTCGAGGATGAGCTCGGCCATTTACGCTATATCGTCCTATACTTGGCGAGCGGCATCGCGGCAGCAATGGTCCAGGGCCTGTCGGACCCGGGCTCGCACGTGCCGATGATCGGCGCCAGCGGCGCCATCGCCGGCGTGCTCGGGGCATACGCGGTGTTGAGCCCGCGCGCCAATGTCCACGTCTTTGTCTGGATCGTAATCTTTTTTCGGATCATCAACGTGCCGGCCTGGATTCTGCTGGGTCTGTGGTTTGTAATGCAGTTGGCGAGTGGGCTCGAACAGGGTCGCGGTCGTCCCGGCGTCGCTTTCTGGGCGCATGTCGGTGGGTTTGTCGCCGGGATGATTCTCGTCACGGTGCTGCGTTCCCGCGGGACGACGCTGTTTCAGCCGCAGCGCAGCATGGTCTTCGCAACCGCACCGCCTAGCACTTTTGTTCGAGCTCGGCGGGTAAGCCGCGGCTCCGTGCCGTCGGCCGGGCGGCGCTACCGCCGTCCGCCCGGGCCTTGGGACCGCTGGTGACAAATGTCCGGTGCGAGCTCGGCTAGTTCGAATGCCCGGACCGTGTCGGGATCGGCTGCGTCAGCTTTTCCAAATCGGCAAGCCAGGTTTTGACCCGCCTGCCGTATTGCTGGAAATCGTAGTGGCCGTAGCGCGAGCGGCTGTAGAGGGCGAGGCTCGACCGATCGGGCCCGAGCGGAACGAACTCGACGGTCACGATATCGGGAAAGCGGAACAACGAAGAATGCTGGATATAGTTGAGCCGCCGCCCGGCGAGAGCTTCGCTGAGCGGCACAATCCGCGGCTGCTCTGCTATCATTTGCGCCCATTTGTCGCGCAGCGCCTGCCACGGCAGGATAAAGACCGGCACGGTCATGCTCGCGTCGGCGCGGCAATAATTGGGCGGGCAGGCGAGAAAACTAGGCGGCCGCAGCGCACCCAGAGCCCGGATATCGACATCTTCTTTGACCTTGAGCCGATCCTGCGAGGCACTGCCCATAAACGTGCGCACCCCGACGATCGAGGCGGTTGCCGCAGCCGTGAAAACCAGCAATGGGATCACTATCGAGCGAGCTCGGCGCATGCTCCGCCTGCCTCTGCAGACCGGGTTGGAGGGGTGGGCACGACTATGCCATAAGGACCGCGTTCGGCACGATCCGGCCCGTCGCCACGGGTAGGCGCATTCGCAGATAATATCGGGACGGGTGGGGTGAGTACGGAGCTAGCGGACAATCCGGCGATCTACGCCCCGCAGGACCTCGCCCTGGGGATCAGCGCGCTCGCCGCCGAACCGATATTCGCAGCGATCCTGGCTGAGGCCGGGCCGCCACGCTTCCGACGGCGGCGCAACGGTTTTGCCACCCTGCTACACATCATCCTCGAGCAGCAGGTCTCGATCGATGCAGCCGCAGCGATGCACCGCCGGCTCAGTGCCGCCTGCCAGCCGCTGAGCCCCGAGCGGTTCCTGGCTATGGATGACGCCATCCTCCGCGCTTGCGGCTTCAGCCGGCAGAAAATGGGCTATGCGCGCGGTCTTGCCGAGAAAGTATTCGCCGGCGCGTTTGATTTCACCCAGCTTGCCGAAGCCGATGACATGACAGCCGAGGCAACGCTGCGCTCGCTGAAAGGTATCGGCCGCTGGAGCGCTGAGGTTTATTTGATCTTTGCCCTCGGGCGCGCCGACATTTGGCCAGCCAACGATCTCGGTCTGCAGATCGCGGTTCGCGACCAGCTGGCGCTCGCCTCGCGGCCCGCCGAGCCGCAATTGCGCGATCTCGGTGAGGCGTGGCGGCCATGGCGAACGGTCGCCGCCTGCCTGTTTTGGCAATCCTATCTACACAAACGCAAGCGCACCCCTCCAATTTTAGCGGCTGAACTCTATGCTTGATCCCAAACCGCTAAAGGTGCCGCCTGTAATCCGGTCGCTTTGCGTTTATTGCGGGTCGTCGGGCGCGGTCGCCGATGTCTATCGCGAGGCGGCGAGCGAGCTGGGCGCGCGGCTTGCCGAGACCGGCATCGAGGTGGTCTATGGCGGCGGCCATGTTGGGCTGATGGGCCTTCTCGCCGACGCCGCTCTGATGCATGGCGGCCGCGTGACCGGCATTATTCCGAGCCGCTTGCGCGATGCCGAACTCGCCCATCGAGGGGTCAGCGAACTCGTCGTCGTCGACACGATGCATGCGCGCAAGGCGTCCATGGCGGAGCGCGCCGATGCATTCGCCATCCTGCCGGGCGGGATTGGCACGCTCGACGAGACATTCGAAATTCTCAGCTGGAAACAGCTCGGTCTGCACGACAAGCCGATTTTTTTGGTCAATGTCGAGGGCTATTGGACGCCGTTGCGAGCTCTTCTCGATCGCATCGTCGACAGCGGCTTTGCCCAGCCGAAAACGCGCGGGCTGCTGCGGGTTGTTCCGACCGTTTCGGCGCTGATCGAGCTACTGACGGACCCGGCCTGGCCCGAAGGTGCATAAAGGCTACACCGCAGGATGCGGGGCAGCGCGGCATCAGAAATTGCTGACCGGGCAAAATAATTGCACTCTTGGCTGCCGATATCCCCTGAAACTGTGGATAAGTCTGTGCAAAAGCCTTTTACCGGCGGAGTAGGCGCCAAGGATTCCAATCGATCCATCGACTTGCCTATAAAATAGGCGATATTATAAGTCTCTGAGATTGCTCCATAATATTGATTTTGCCAGTAAATGGGCTTGTTACGTTGTAAACCGTTGGTAACAAAGACGTTACATCTCCGCACTTTAGCCGCTTTTTCTCGCGATGGCCGTGCTGTGCACAAATTCGCCGCTCGCCCGATCTAGTCGCCGACGCCTAATCTCTGTCGGCTTGTCGAGCGGGTCTGCGGCCTCTATCCTCGATATCATTAAGGGGCTCGGCAGGTAGCTCGCTGCGGCCGTTTTGGAGATGGGACGGATGGCGAAAATCAAAGTAGCTCGGCCGGTCGTCGAACTCGAGGCGACGAGATGGCTCGGATCATGTGGAGCTTTATCAAAAACAAGCTGATCTAACCGTATCTCGAAGTCGACCTAAAATACGACGACCTCGGCATGGAGAGCCGCGACGCTCTCACGTCAGTGCGACAAGACAGGCCATAATCGTCAATAGATCAACTCAGCCGAAACAAAAGCGGCGCGCGGAGGTGCAAGCATGTCAGATCTCGAAATCGTTTGGACGAAGGTTGATGAAGCGCCTGCGCTTGCTACGTTTTCTCTTTTGCCGATCGTCCAAGCCTTCGTCGGGGCGGCCGGCGTGAAGATGAAACTGAAGGACATTTCGCTGACTGGCCGCATCATCGCCAACTTCCCCGACAAACTGACGCCAGCGCAAAAGATTAACGACGAGCTCGCCGAACTTGGGCAGCTTGCGATGCGCCCCGAGGCCAACATCATCAAGCTGCCCAACATCTCCGCCTCGATCCCGCAGCTGAAGGCCGCGATCAAGGAGTTGCAAAGCAAGGGTTACGACGTGCCGGACTATCCGGACAGCGACGCGACGCCAGCGGATAAGGAAATCCGCGCCCGCTACGGCAAGGTGCTCGGCAGCGCCGTTAATCCGGTGCTGCGCGAGGGTAATTCCGACCGACGCGCCGCCGGCGCCGTAAAGCAGTACGCGCGCAACAATCCGCATAAGATGGGCGCCTGGACCAAGGACTCGAAATCGCGGGTAGCGCACATGTCGGCCGGCGATTTCTACGGTTCGGAGGTCGCGACGACCATTGCGGCGCCGACCAATGCCCGTATCGAGTTGGTCGGCAGCGATGGCGTGGTCACGGTGCTGAAGGCGAAGACGCCGCTTCAGACCGGCGAGATTATCGATGCGGCGGTGATGAACCGTAAGGCGTTGCGCGCCTTCTTCGCCACGCAGATCGACGCCGCGAAGAAGGATGGCATCCTATTCTCGCTGCACGTCAAGACAACCATGATGAAGATCTCTGATCCCATCCTGTTCGGTCATTGCGTTTCCGTGTTCTTCGCCGATGTGTTCGAGAAGCATGGCGCCACTCTGACGCGCCTGGGCGTTGATCCCGACAACGGCGTGGGCGACATGCTGACACGGATCGAGACCTTGCCGGAGGCTGAAAAGGCGGCGATCAAGGCCGATATCGAGGCCACCTACGCGAAGCGGCCTGGCTTGGCCATGGTCAATTCCGACCGTGGAATCACCAATCTGCACGTGCCGAGCGACGTGATCATCGATGCCTCGATGCCGGCGATGATCCGCGAAGGCGGGCACATGTGGGGCCCTGACGGCAAGCCGCACGACGTGATCGCCGCGATCCCCGATCGTTGCTACGCGACGCTGTTCCAGGCCGTCATCGAGGACTGCAAGGCGCATGGCGCCTTCGACCCGAAGACGATGGGCTCTGTCCCCAACGTTGGATTGATGGCGCAGCAAGCCGAGGAGTATGGCTCGCACGACAAGACGTTTGAGGTCGCCACGGGCGGAACGGTGCGTGTGGTCGCAGATGACGGCACGGTTCTGCTGTCACAGCCGGTCGAGACCGGTGACATCTTCCGGATGTGCCAGGTCAAGGACGCGCCGATCCAGGACTGGGTCAAGCTTGGGGTGCGCCGCGCGCGCCTGACCGGCACCCCAGCGGTGTTCTGGCTCGACACCAAACGCGCGCATGACGCGCAGTTGATCGCCAAGGTCGAGACATACCTGAAGAACGAGGACACATCGGGTCTAGACATCCGCATCCTTGCGCCGGTCGAGGCCACGAAGTTCTCGCTCAATCGCATCCGCAAGGGGCTCGACACCATCTCCGTCACTGGCAATGTGCTGCGCGACTACTTGACCGATCTTTTCCCGATCATGGAGCTGGGCACGTCGGCCAAGATGCTGTCGATCGTTCCGCTGCTGGCGGGCGGCGGGTTGTTCGAGACCGGGGCCGGCGGTTCGGCGCCCAGGCATGTGGAGCAGTTCCAGCAGGAAGGCTATCTGCGCTGGGATTCGCTGGGCGAGTTCCTGGCGCTTGGCGCTTCGCTGGAACACCTGGCGCAGACAAGTGGGAATGCGGAGGTGCAGGTTCTGGCCGAGACGCTCGACGAGGCCAACGGCAAGATCCTTGAGTACAACCGTTCGCCCGCGCGGAAGATTGGCGAACTGGATAATCGTGGCAGCCATTTCTACCTGGCGCTGTATTGGGCACAGGCGCTGGCCGGGCAGGACAAGAGCTCGGCACTGGCAGCCCGCTTCAAACCGCTGGCGGTGGCGCTGGCGGCCAACGAGGCCAAGATTAATGCTGAGCTGATCGCGGCGCAGGGTAAGCCGGTGGATACTGGCGGCTATTATCTGCCCGATAAGGCGAAGACATCGGCGGCGATGCGGCCGAGTGCGACGCTGAACGCTGCGCTCGCCGCTCTCTGATGCGGCGTCAAGTGAAGCCGCCCAGGGTCAGCCCACCGACGATCAGATCACTGTCGATGCCGCCCTTGCGATCAAGAATTCGAAGTTGGGGTCAAATGTGCCGGTATTACACCCGATAAGGGCCGCATGGACGAGTCTCACTTGAAGCGCATGTATCGGTCACCGAACGGAAACTTTACCAAGGCGATGGTGTAGACGCGCAGTGGAGGAAAGAATGGCGGCGATGCGGCTCAGCATTCTCGATGATTACCAGGGCGTTGCGCTCGACATGGCCGATTGGTCGCCGGTCAGGAATTGCGGCATCGAGATCGCGGTCGAGCGACATCCGTTTGTCGATGAGGACGCGGCGGTACGGGCGCTTGCCGAACTCGGAACTCGTCGCGGCGATGCGCGAGCGCACCCCATTTCCAAAATCGCTTGTCGATCGCCTGCCCAAGCTGAAGCTGCTGATTACCACCGGCATGCGCAATGCCTCGTTCGACATGGCGGCGCTGAGAGATCGCGGCGTTACCGTGTGCGGCACCGGCGGTCCCGGCGGCGGCAACGAGGACACCGCCGAGCTTGCCTGGGGCCTGATCCTCGGCGCCGCCCGGCGCATCGCCGAGGATCATGCGTTCATGCGGCTGGGCGGGTGGCAGACCCGCATCGGCCACCGCGTCGCCGGCAAGACCCTGGGTCTGTTGGGGCTCGGGCGACTCGGCAGTGCGGTAGCCCGGGTTGGGCTCGCCTTTGGCATGAAGGCGATCGCCTGGAGCCAAAACTTGACCGCAGAAAAGGCTGCGGCGCAGGGGGTCGAGCGGGTCGAAAAGGACGAACTCTTCCGCCGCTCGGACATCCTCTCGGTGCATCTGGTGTTGAGCCCACGTAGCCGTGGGCTGGTCGGCGCCGGCGAAATTGGGCTGATGAAGCCGAGTGCGATCCTCGTCAACACCTCGCGCGGGCCGATCGTCGATACGTCGGCCGTGATCGAGGCTTTGAAAGGTGGTCGGCTCGCCTATGCGGGGTTTGACGTCTACGACAAGGAGCCGTTGCCGATCGATCATCCGTTGCGCAGCGCGCCGAACGTGATCCTGACCCCGCATATCGGCTATGTCACCGACGAGAATTATCGCAGCTCCTACCCGCAGATCGTCGAGAACGTCGTGGCCTTTATCGATGGCAAGCCGATACGGGTGATCTAACGCGGCTTTCCTGCGGCAAGCAAATGATGCCAGACGTATCGATCCGGCCATCGAATGACCACGATGTTGCGGCGATCGCGGCGATCTACCGCCATCACGTGTTGAACGGAACCGCCTCGTTCGAGGAGGTTCCGCCCGATGCTGGCGAGATCGCCCGCCGGCGACATGCTCTTCTGGCGCGTGGGCTCCCGTATCTCGTCGCCGAGCGGTCCGGACGTGTGCTGGGCTACTGTTATGCGGGACCTTACCACACCCGCTCGGCCTACCGCTTTACGGTAGAGGATACCGTCTACGTCGACGCGGCGGAACTTGGCCGCGGCATTGGGCGGGCGCTGCTCGCGAGGTTAATAGAACTCTGCACCGAGCAAGGTTACCGCCAGATGGTTGCGGTCATCGCCGGCAGTGACCACCAGGCGTCGATCGGACTGCACCAGACGCTCGGCTTCAGTCCGATCGGCGTGTTGCCGGCGATTGGCTTCAAGTTTGACCGCTGGATCGATATCGTCTTGATGCAGCGCGCGTTGGGGCTCGGCGCTGGAGCGTCGCCCGTGGAAATACGGAGGTGAGCATGGTTGAGGCATTTGCCGATCCGCAGCGGATCGAAGCCTATCACGCCCATATTTATTACGATCCTGCTACCCGCGATAAGGCTGAGCGGCTGCGAGAGGGGATCGGGGAGCGGTTCACGGCACGGCTCGGCAATTGGCACGACGAGCCGGTCGGGCCGCATCCGGTCTCGATGTACCAGGTCGCGTTTTCCGCCGCCGAGTTCCCGCGTCTGGTGCCGTGGCTGATGCTGAACCGTGATGGGCTGGACGTGTTGGTGCACCCGCAATCGGGTGACAGCGTCGCTGACCACACGCGGTTTGCAATGTGGCTCGGCCAGCCCTTGCCATTGCGGCTCGAAGTACTCCGAGGACCTGCTACGGGCGGCTGAGATCGGCCGCTATATGCGGCCGACAACCAACAGCACGACGACGATGATCAGCAAAAGCCCGATGCCGCCGCTCGGGTAATATCCCCAGCCGCCGCTATAACCCCATGTCGGCAGCGCGCCAATCAGCAGCAAGATCAGGATTATCAGAAGGATCGTGCCTAGCATTTTCATCCTCGGGTTTGGTTGAGCCCAATAGCGAAACCCGAGATTGGCCGTCGTAGTTCCCCCTTTAGTTTTAAAAACCGCGTGGCAGCTTAACCTGAAAGCGGCGCGGGTCCGCGGACGTTGGCGAGTTTTGCGGCGGAAAGTGGCGCGCCGTTGATTTGGCGCTGACTTCAGGCGCCGTTCATGGGTCAAAGGCCCGGCACCAGGCCGGGCGACATTTCAGAGTTTATCGGCCTAGGTGCGCACCGGGCCGCGCCACTGCCGTACCGGGCCGCAATCGACATGCACAAAGCCCGAATGCGGGTAATAACCGACCCCGCCGCATCGCAGATCGAGCGCTGCATCACGGATCTGCTCGATGCTGCGCCCTTCGCTGCGGAGGTCGATTGCCATCCCCTTGATATGAAAGCTGTGTTTCGCGACGCCAGCGCGCTGTAGATACAGCCGCTGATTGGTGGCCGGCGAGCGATAACCGCAAACCACCAGAAATGGATCATGACTCTCAAGGCGGGTGCGCAACATGCCCAGCAAATCGAGAATACCGGCATTCATTGGCCGGATCTCGTCGCTGTCGTGGTCGCGCAGGATCCAGTTGATGTCGCGCACCGCCTCGCGGATGTAATGGCCGTCGGCCCAATAAACTGTGCGCAGCCATTCGCCGGTGTGGATATTGTAAAGCGATACCGATCGCGGAGCGAAAGAAACTGCCGTGGCGGGATTGACCAGACCTACAGCAGCAATTCCAGCCGCGGCGCCGAGAAGCCGGCGCCGGCTTAACAGTGTAGACGCTTGCAATGGTTACTCCCCCCGATTTCCCCGGGAGGGGCCATAGCATCCGAATTCTCGTTGAACAAGCCTCAAGCGGCAGAAACTTGGAAGCTAGTCGCGGATTGTTGCGGTTTTCTGCCCAACAGTTGTGCTGACCTGCCCGGTTCTCACCTTATCGGCGGAATTACCCCATGATCTTTGGGCAATGGATTGCTCTCGTGCACGGCTTAGATACGCCCAGATCGCCGGGTCGCGCTCATAGGGGTCACCACGGAAGGCAATCGAGCCATCCGATTCGGGAACAGCCGTGCGATAGACAATAAAAACCGGGATCGGTTTGGGCAATGCTCGGCGATGGGTCCGATCGACATCGATCGCCCGATCGATTTCCTCCGGCGTGATGCCGAGCAGCAACGAGGCCAGCGCCCGTGGATTTTCGACCCGCACGCAGCCATGGCTCATCATCCGATCGGCGGATTGGAAGCGCCATCTTTCCGGAGTGTCGTGGAGATAGACGTCGAACCGGTCTTCCATCTCGAATTTGAGCCTGCCCAGCGCGCTATGTGGACCCGCCTCCTGCTGGATCGACATCGGCCCGCGCCAACGCATGTGATGCTCGGCGAGATAACCGCGATTTCCCGCCAGTTTTGGCAGGATTTCTTTTTTGACGATCGAGGGCGGGATGTTCCACGGAGGGTTGAACAGGATCGTCTTGACGATCGACTGAAGCTCCGGGGTCTGCTTGTCGAACTCGCCGACGACGACCCGGGTTGTGAATTCCGCGCGATCGTCGCGGAACAACTGAAGCTGCGAAACCGCCGCGTCGACGACGAGCCGATCAGGCGGTATGTCGCGCGGCAGCCACCGCAATCGCTCGAGGTTGATCGCGATTTGCCGCGCTCGCCGCAACGCCTCAGCGGTGCCCACTCGCGGCACGGGGCCAAGTGCGGCGACGCTCCATGGCCTGCGCCCCGCCGCCGCAGCTGCCAGATATTCCGCATAGGCGCGGCGCATCGCGAGGTATTCCGGCGATGTCGGGGCGAGCGTCTCGATCGTCTGCGCCGGATCAGGCTCTGACATCGCGCGATCGACGGTTGCAACGATGTCGACCGGCTTCGGCTGCAGATCCTCCTCCTCCGGCCGGTCCCCGACCGGCATGGCGCCGCGCGCCAGCGCGTCGGCATAGGAGAGAATTGCATCCGATAGAAGCAGGTCGTATTCGACCGGAGATAATGCGCGGCCAGCGTCGCCGAGCGCGATGCTGTGGAATGAGGCCGGGTCGAGACCGTGCTGGTCGGCGCGCGACACCTCCGGGAACAGCGCCGCGGCGGCATCGTGGTGATCGTTCCACACCGTCTGCCAATGGTGCGCCGCATAAAATCTACGGACCAAATGCTCGTGCAGCCGCTCACCCCGGATCACGACATGCCCGGCCGAGTCGAGCCGATCTTCGATGGCGGTGTCGCCGGTGAACGGTGTCAGGGTTGCTGGGCCGGCGCTGACGTCGCTAGACGCGGTGGGCGTTGGCGGCGGGGCGGGTGGGTCGGCAGTGGCGGGCAACGTAGCGAGCGAGAGCGCGAGGATCGCAAATCCCGCCATCACACCGCCTCCGGCCGCCCGCTTGCGCGCGCCGTGCCAAATTCGGGATCGATGTTGCACGGCACCTCGCTCGCCACGGCTTCGGGACGTCTGGCGCGGATGTACGTCACAGCCGGTCAGCCGAATTCGCGTTTTCTGATATAAGGTTGTCGTGGCCCTCATCAACGAAGACACTAACACGCGCGATCCCTTTGCGCATCTGACGCGTGAGGAGAACGCGGTATTGAGCCAGAATGGTCCGAACGCGCCGGCCGAAAAATCTCGGGAGATGCGGACCCTAGCCGGCGCCTCGCCGGAGCGGCTGTTGCGCGAGGTCTTTGGCTTTGAGCAATTTCGCGGCTTGCAGCGCGCGGTCATTGAGCATGTGACAGGCGGCGGCGATGCCGTCGTGCTAATGCCGACCGGCGGCGGCAAATCGCTGTGTTATCAGCTCCCAACGCTGTTGCGCCCCGGTCTCGGTGTTGTCGTCTCGCCGCTGATTGCACTGATGAAGGACCAAGTCGACGCCTTGCGCCAGGTGGGCGTCTGTGCTGCCGCTTTGAATTCGCGGCTATCGCCTGCCGAAGCCGCCGCCACCGAACGGGCGGTCGGCGATGGCCGGTTGGACCTCCTCTACGTCGCCCCGGAACGGCTGATGACGGCGCGCTGTCTCGGTCTGCTCGAGCAAACGCCGCTGGCCCTGTTCGCAATCGACGAGGCGCACTGCATCTCGCAATGGGGGCACGACTTCCGTCCTGAATACCAGCAGCTCTCGATCCTAAAAAAGCGCTTTCCCGGAGTGCCGCTGATCGCTTTGACAGCGACCGCCGATGAACCGACCCAGCGCGACATTGTCGCGCAGCTCGGCCTTGGCTCGGCACCCGTGTTCGCCGCCGGTTATGACCGACCAAATTTGTTTTATCAAATCGTTCCGAAGCGCAAACCGCTCGATCAGCTAGGCCAGTTTCTGTCTGCTCGGCATCAAAACGATGCCGGGATCGTCTATTGTTCGACCCGCAGGGCGACCGAAGAAGCCTCTGCATGGCTGTCGGCGCGCGGGCGCGTCGCACTTCCTTATCATGCCGGGCTCGATCCCGCGGTTCGCGAAGGCAACCAGGAACGGTTCTTGCGTGAAGACGGCGTGATCGTCGCCGCGACGATTGCCTTCGGGATGGGGATCGACAAGCCGGATGTGCGTTTTGTTGCGCATCTGGATCCGCCGAAGAACCTCGAAGCCTATTACCAGGAGACGGGGCGCGCCGGCCGCGACGGGCTGCCGGCCGATGCCTGGATGACCTACGGCATCTCCGACGTAATGAGCCTATTGCGGCTTACCGATGCCGGCGAGTGGGGCAGGGACCGGGCCCGGATCGAGCGGCAGAAGATCGACGCTCTGCTCGGTTATTGCGAAACAGTGTCGTGCCGGCGCCAGGTATTGCTCGGCTATTTCGGTGAGCGCGACCACCAACCCTGTGGTAATTGCGACAATTGCCGCGAACCACCCGCGACTTGGGACGGGACGGTCGCAGCGCAAAAGGCTCTTTCCGCAGTTTATCGTACCGGCCAACGTTTTGGAGCCCATTACCTTGTCGATGTGCTGCTCGGCGTTGCAAACGATCGTGTCAAACGCCTCGGACACGATAAGTTGAAGACCTTTGGGGTCGGCACGGAGTTGGATCGCCGCGGCTGGTTGGCGGTTCTTCGCCAATTGGTGGCGCAAGGACTGGTGGTCTCCGACTTTGCCAGTCACGGCGGCTTGTCACTGGGTGCGGGGGCCTCGGAGATACTGCGCTGCGCCAAGACAGTGCGTTTGCGCCGAGAATCCGGACCGGCCAAAACGGATCGCAAGCGGCGGTCGAGTGAAGGCCCGGCCTCGTCCGAAATCGACCCGGTCTCTCATGGATTATGGGAAGCGCTGCGAGCTTGGCGGCTCACTGAGGCGCGCGAGCAGGAGCTGCCAGCTTATGTCATCTTTCACGATCGCACATTGACCGAGATCGCCCGGCGGCGACCGACCACTCTTGCCGATCTTGCTCAGATACCCGGCATAGGTCGCGATAAAGTCGAGCGGTACGGCGCGGCGCTGATCGCAGTTGTCGCCGCCAACCCAGCCACTGATCTCCGATCTCGTTAGCACTTTATAAAACTATTCGGCGGCATCTTCCTCGGGGGACGTTGAGTAGCCTGTGGGAGATTTTGATGCGCGCACTCTATACCAACCTCATCAAAGACAATGCCGGTGTCACCGCAATCGAGTATGGCTTGATCGCGGCACTCATTGCAGTCGTTTGTATTGGCCTCTGGACGACAATCGGCCAAAATCTCAGCACTGCGTTCAACACCATCGCCACCAGTATCTAACAAAAATCGCGCGGGCGAGACATTTGCCATACGTCATTGCGCACGCCTTTACGGCGAGCGGTGCCCAGGCGTATTCCTAACAAATTCGCGGCGTGGCATGACTGTCGAACTACCGTGCCGTGGCCCGCTAAAGCGACTGCGACATCGCTTCATGCAAAAGCTGATCGCACAACTGCGACGGCTGCCAAACAACGAAGCCGGCGTCACGGCAATCGAATACGCCTTTATCGGCGGACTGATAGCGATTGCGATTGTCGCAGCCGCATCCTCCTTGGGGAGCGGGGTAAGCGGCCTGTTCAGTTCTGTTGTCACCGGGCTTTGACTTGGCGGAACAAACTTAAATGACTGGCTTGTGGAATGCCAGAGTGTGCTGCTTCGGGCCCTGGACAAAGAGAAGATCCTTGTCCTTGGCATAATAATCGTCGAGTTTCAATCAGTGTAGACGGTGCCTACAGGAGCCTGATGGTAATGGTACGCGCAGCAATACGTCGGGTTTGTTACAAATAAAGATCATTCGCGCCGCAAGGACCGCTATCAAATGCAGCTCTTGCCCGACAGCCCTCGCGACTTTCCGGACTCCGGACTTGGACCCACAGAACGACTCTCAGTAGCGCCCTCAGCAGTAACGCCAGCAACGTCCAGAATTCGGAGAGCATTCCGATTGTCGGGCATAACTTTCGGAAATATGAAGCCGGACATCCAATGCTTTTTACCCGACATCGTGTCCTTGTCCTGTGCCGGATCGCGCTTGCGCTCGAAATCGGTTTGTTTGCCTTTTTCGCGGCGGGTACTCATGGGCTGATTGTCCCGTTGCAGAGACCGACGAGCACCGATTTCGTCAGCTTTTACGCGGCCGGGAGTTTGGCCGACGTTGGCACGCCATATCTCGCTTACAACCAACCGACTCATTACGCCGCCGAACAACGCGCCAGTCAGTCCGGCATCACATACAATTTTTTCTACTATCCGCCGACATTTTTGCTGATATGTGCGGCATTGGCGCGACTCCCATATCTTTCAGCGTTTGTCGGCTTTGAGGTCGTAACGCTTGGATTTTACAGCTTGGTATTGGGGCGCATCCTGGGTGGGCGCAAGGGGCAAATCTTGGTTCCGATTTTGGCATTCCCGCCGGTTCTGTGGACGATAGGGCTGGGACAAAACGGGTTTTTAACCGCGAGCCTACTTGGCGCCGCCACTCTGCTCGTCGATCGGCGGCCATTCAGCGCCGGCCTGTTATTCGGAGGCCTTTGCTGCAAGCCGCATTTGGCGCTACTGGTCCCGCTGGCGCTCGTTGCCGGGGGCCGCTGGCGATCATTTGCAGGGGCGCTGCTCTCGGCGTTTGGTTTCTGCCTTCTCTCGCTGACAGTCTTCGGCTGGCAGACATGGCACGATTTCTTGATCGCGGCCGCAGCATCGGGCCACGTCTACGCTTCGGGCCGAATTGCCTTTGCCGGTTTCGTTACCCCGTTCGGCGCAGCGATGCTGCTTGGCGCGCGGCCGGGCTCGGCGGCGATCTTGCAAGCCATTAGCTGTGCAGCTGCGGCAGTCTTTGTTGCAGTCGTTTGGTGGCGCAATTTGCCGCTCCCGATCCGTGCTGCGAGCCTCATCTCGGCAACTTTGGTGGCGGTCCCGCTCGCACTCTTTTATGACCTTGTCCTGGCTGGAGTGGCGGGCGCGTGGCTACTGCGTGCGGATTGCGAGTTCAAATTGCACGAGTGGCAAAAATGGTTGATGGCAGGGCTTTTCGTCCTATGCTTGAACCCGCGCGGCATCGCGACCGATTGGCACTTGCCGGTCGGGCCGTTTATTGCGCTGACACTGGCGACCCTTGCCGGCGCCATCGCGCTGCGGGATCAAGGAACGCCGCGGACGCAATTCGACCAACCGATCAAAGCAGCCGAATGGCTGCTGCTTCCCAGCGCAGTCACTTCGGGGGCAGGTGGCCCCGGTAATGCTGCAATCGGGTCGAGCGCAGGCCCGGCAAGCCATGAGCCTCGAACGCCCGTTGCCAGCTGAGCAACTCTTCCTCCGACAATTGATAGCGTTGGCAGGCCTCTTCCCGCGTCAACACCCCGTTGGTAACGGCGATGACGACCGCCGCCTTGCGGCGGATCGTCCAGCGTTGGACGTTGGGAGAAGGCAATTCCGGGCTCGGGCGCGGCGTCTCAGCCATCACCGAGTAGTCCAACGATCCCCCAATTGCCCCGAACGTGACCCCGCCGTCCCGTTGATGAGGGGAAATGTCCGATTGCATTCTCGTCCTCGTCCATGTGCTGTGCACTCTCGACCGAATACATCGCAATCCGGGAGAACCAGGCACGCCCATGACGGTCTTGCCGCAAACCGCCAATCTTCAGCGATGCTGATCACCGGATCCGCCAGCAATCTGGCGCTCTATACAAGAGGGCGAGTTACACTTATTGACCGGATTCTGCCATAATATTGATCGTTAATTTATGAATGGTTATAGTTAATTCCATCAAAATAAGTTAATGGTGGTCATCAACACTCACAAGGCACTGGTTAAGCTTAGATGTCTTCTGGCGAGATCCGCTGCGAGGTCTAGGACAAGTCCCTCGAACGGATGAGGCAGCGCCGATGCGCATAAAACCGGCGGCGCTGCGGACGAAGCGTCGGTTGACGCGGGATTGACGTTAACCATGCAAGAGTTGGCGCTCGTCTGCGGTAGCGCAGCAGGAGATGCCTGTTTCGATCGTCGAGCGGGACGGCCGCATCATCGTCAGCTCGCCCTATCATCCCAACTTCCCGGCGAGAGCGCGCACGCTCGGCGGCGATTGGGACGCGGCGCGTCGGGTGTGGGTGTTTGATGCCACCGAACGCGACCGGGTAACGTCGCTGTGCCGCGAGGTGTACGGCGCTGACGGGGCCGGGCCTTCCGAAGGTCCCGCCACCGGACACAACAGGGCTGGCTTTGCCGAAGCGGTGGCTTTGCCGCATTACTACGGCCACCGCCAAAGGTTGCGCGAGCGGATGATGGCCGCTGGGCCCGAGAGCCTGCCCGATTATGAACTCCTCGAAATGCTGCTGTTCGCCGCCTATCGCCGGGGCGACGTCAAACCGCTTGCCAAGTCGCTGTTGGCCCAATTCGGCGGGTTTGGGGAGGTCATGAGCGCCGAGCCCGAGGCACTCGCCGCGGCCGGGTTAAATCTTCCCGGCATAACCGCGCTCAAATCGGTGCGCGAAGCCGCGTTACGGTTGATGCGGGTCGAATTGCAGGACCGGCCGGTGCTCAACTCGTGGGACAAGCTGATCGATTACTGCGCCGCGCAAGTCGTGCACAACAAAATCGAGGAGTTCCATATACTGTTTCTCGACCGCAAGAACGTGCTGATAAGGCACGAGCGGCAGCAGCGTGGCACGGTAGACCATACACCGGTCTATCCGCGCGAGGTCGTCAAGCGGGCACTCGAGCTCAACGCCTCGGCGTTGATCCTGGTCCATAACCACCCCTCGGGCGACCCAACCCCGTCGAAAGCCGACATCGCCGTGACCCAGGAGATAAAAAAGGCTGCGGCGCCGCTCGGCGTCGTTCTCCATGACCACGTGATCATTGGCAGCAACCGCCACGTCAGTCTGCGCGATCTCGGGCTGATCTAGGGCGGGGTATAGCTTTTATATAGCTCCTCCCAATGATCCGCGCGCTCTCATTTGAACGGGGCTCTGGCTTCCTCCGGAGCTTCGTCAGGCCAAATATCTTCGAGGCGGATCGGTAGGTCGCGTACGCGGATGCCGGTGGCATGATAGACCGCATTGGCTACGGCCGCGGCTGCGGCCGCCTGTTAACACGGCGATCTGCGGGGCGTTTCCTGGTCTCGGCAAGTGCATTTGCTGTGGGCATTTGCACGGGTCCCGCATCGGATTACGTTTAAGGTGATCCAACCAGAGCGACGCAACCTGCCATGCTCGATATCTCCTCCGATCTCGCCGCCGTCACCGATGTCCCCCCGCCGCGGCCGACGCGGCTTGCCGATTACCGACCGTCGGCGTTTCTAATCGACACGGTTGATTTGACGTTTGAACTCGGCGAGGCCGATACCCGGGTCAAATCGCGGCTCGCGATCCGCCGCAATCCTGAGGCCGGCGACCAGGCCGCCCCCCTCGAACTCGATGGCGATGCGCTGGAGCTGGTGTCCTTGGCGCTCGACAGCGAACGGCTCGGCGCCAACCGCTACCGCGCGACCCCTGAAGGTGGGCTCGTGATCGAGGCTGTGCCCGACGCGTTTACCCTTGAAGTCGAAACCAAGATCGACCCGCAGAGCAACACTGCCCTATCCGGGCTCTATTTGTCGGGTGGCAATTTCTGCACCCAGTGCGAGGCCGAAGGCTTTCGCCGGATCACCTATTTTCTCGACCGCCCGGATGTGATGGCGCGCTACACGGTAACGATCGTCGCCGACAGGACGCGCTGCCCGGTATTGCTGTCAAACGGCAATCCATGGGGTGCCGGGGACGTCGACAACAGGCGGCATTGGGCGAAATGGGTCGATCCGCATCCCAAGCCCTCGTATCTGTTTGCGCTGGTTGCCGGCGATCTTATCGCGGTGCGCGACCATTTCACCACGCAATCCGGTCGTGAGGTGGCGCTCGCGATCTGGGTGCGGCGTGGCGACGAAGACAAATGCGGCCACGCAATGGCGTCCCTGAAGAAAGCGATGCGCTGGGACGAGGAAGTGTTCGGCCTCGAATACGACCTCGATGTCTTTAACATCGTCGCGGTAAGCGACTTCAACATGGGGGCGATGGAGAATAAGGGCCTCAACATCTTCAACACGCGGTATGTCTTGGCCAAGCCCGACACCGCGACAGATACCGACTACCAGAACATCGAGTTCGGTCATCGCCCACGAATATTTCCACAACTGGACCGGCAATCGGGTCACATGCCGCGACTGGTTTCAATTGTCGCTAAAGGAAGGGCTCACCGTCTTTCGCGACCAGGAATTTTCGGCCGACCAGGGCAGCCGCGCAGTGCGTCGCATCGGCGAAGTGCGCACCTTGCGCGCGATCCAGTTCCCCGAGGATGACGGCCCGCTTGCCCACCCGGTGCGGCCGGACAGCTATCTCAGTATCGACAATTTCTACACCGCGACGGTCTACAACAAGGGGGCCGAAGTTATCCGCATGATCCAAACCCTAATCGGCAAGGAAGGGTTTCGCCGCGGCATGGATCTCTACATTCGGCGCCATGATAATCATGCGGCGACGATCGAGGATTTTGTCGCGGCGATGCAGGATGCGAGCGGGGTCGATCTCTCCCAGTTTAAATTGTGGTACGCGCAGGCGGGCACACCCGAGCTAACCGTCGAGGACCGCTGGGACGAGGCGAGCCGCGTCTATGAGCTGAACGTAGCGCAAAAAGTGCCGCCAACGCCGGGTCAGCCCGAAAAATTGCCGATGCTGACGCCGCTGGCGATCGGGCTGCTGGGTGAAGACGGGGTCGAATTGCCGATCCGGCTTGAGGGCGAGCCCGAAAGCCGCGCCGGCACACGGGTATTGCCGCTGATTGCAGAGAGCGAGAGCTTTCGATTTGTCGATCTGCCGAGTGCACCGGTGCCGTCATTGCTGCGCGGATTTTCGGCGCCGGTGAAATTGAAGGGTGTGCCGCTCGACCGGCTGAAGTTTCTGGCGGTGCACGACCCCGAGCCGTTTGCCCGCTGGGAAGCCGGGCAGGAGGTCGCGACCCGCACCCTGCTTGGACGGGTTGAGGCGTTGCGGCAGGGTGCCGCGCCGGCTGCGCTTGATCCCGACGTCGTTGCCGCAATGCGACAGACCCTCGCCGAGGCTGCGCTTGATCCCGCCTTTGCCGCCGAGGCACTGGTGTTGCCGAGCGAGTCGTTTCTTGCCGACCAGATGACTGTGGTCGATGTCGACGCCGTGCACCAAGCGCGCGAGACCGCCCGCATCGAAATCGGCCGCGCGCTTGCCGCCGAATTCGCCACCACTTACGAGAAGCTGGCTGATCCCGGTCCCTACCTGATCGATGGCGCCTCGATTGGCCGGCGGGCGTTATGCAATGCCAGCCTCGCCTATATCGCCGCCGCCGATCCCGACAAGGGGGCGACGCTGGCAAAGGCGCAGTTCGATGCTGCCGCCAATATGACCGACGTGCTGGGCGCGCTTTCGGTGCTCGTCGATCTCGACCGGCCGGAGCGAGCGGCGGCACTGGCGCATTTTTTTGCGGTGTGGTCGCAAGACCCTCTGGTGATCGACAAGTGGTTCAGCTTGCAGGCGCGCTCGTCATTGCCCGACACCCCGGCGCGAGTCAGGGCGCTGGCCCTTCATCCTGCTTACGACCGAAAAAATCCAAATCGGGTTCGGTCATTGATCGGCGCGTTCGCACAGGGCAACCAAGTGCGCTTTCACGACCGGAGCGGCGCCGGTTACGTGTTTCTCGCCGATGAAGTGATCGCGATCGATCCGGGTAATCCAACGACCGCGGCGCGGCTGGTGCAGCCGCTTTGCGCGTGGCGGCGGCAGAACCCTGAACGCCAAGCGCTGATGCAGCGCGAGCTCGAACGCGTGCTTGCCGCCCCGAACCTCAGCAAAAACACTTACGAGATGGTCTCAAAAAGCCTCGCCTGAGCGAGCGAGCGGCGGGCGCAGCTGCGGGTGGAGATCGGATCGATCAAATTGCCGCTTTCGGCTTCCCGTCACGAGCTCGCAGCAAGTCGCGGAGATGGGCCAGGCAGCGGGCGCGGTCGGGTATAAAATCGGCGGCTTCCCACCATCGCTCGACGGCGTCGAGCAAAGCGCCGACGCGCGGGCCGGGTGGAACGCCGAGTGCGGTTACGTCGTGGCCGTTCAACGGGAACACAGGTCCTGTCCAATCCCGCGCTAGGACGAGGAGCTCGGCTAACCGTTCGCGGCTGACCTGCCCCTCGGCGGCCAGCAGCAGAATAAGGTCGTGGTAGCGGGAAGTGCCTAACCGATAAATCGCGCGGCGTTGGGCAGCATGGTCGGCTGTGGTATCGAGCGGCCAGGGTGGCGCGAGATCCCGCAAGCGGTCGTGCCAAATATTCGAGAAACGTAGTCTTTCGGCCAGCGCCACAGCAGCTTTTGCATCGACATCGATCAGCGCCGCAAGGCGCCGCAAGGCATCGGCTCCAGGCTCGATCACTGAAATTTGTTCGATCGCGATCAGGCGCTGCAATCGGTCGAGCCGCTGGGCCTCGGGCAGAATTGCCGCAAGCACGCCATCCTCGGCCATCATCCGGAGTGCGGCACTCGGGTCGGCGGCTTCGAGCAGTCTTGTTATTTCCTGCGCGACGCGCTCGGCCGATAGGCTCGGCAGCAGATGCGCCTGATCACGGCAGGCGGCGCGCGCCGGTTCATCGCCGTGGCCGATGCCGAACCGCGCCTCGAAACGGTAGTACCGCAGAATGCGAAGTACATCCTCGGCGATACGCGTCGCCGGGTCGCCGACAAAACGAATGTGGCGAGCCTGGAGATCGGCGATGCCGCCGGTCGGATCGTCGAGGGAGCCGTCGGGCGACAGAAAGATCGCATTGATTGTGAAGTCCCGGCGTGCCGCGTCAGCGGCCCAATCGGCGCCAAACGCGACCCGCGCGCGCCGCCCGAAAGTTTCGACGTCGCGGCGCAAGGTCGTGATCTCGAAGTGGCGCGGCGCCGTCCCGGGCTCTGACGGGGGGATCGCAGTCACCGTGCCGTGGGCAAGACCCGTCGGCACGACTTTGATGCCTTGCCTTTCCAGTAATTCGGCAACGCGTTCTGGCGGAGCCGGGGTGGCGATATCGATGTCGGTCCGCGTTCCCGGTCCGCCGATCGGCAATCCGAGCAGCGCATCGCGCACTACACCGCCGACAAACCGCGCCTCGACACCGCCCGCTGCGAGGGCATCGAGCACCGCGCGCGTGCCGGGCTCGGACACCCATGTCGGCGGCTCGATCCAAGCCCCACGATCAGGTTCGGTCACTGGGGCGCCCTTGGCTCGATATGGCCGGGGACGATGTGGCCATTTACATAACGCGGAGCGACGTAAACTCCCTCCTGCGGCGTCCCGAAACCGACAGTGACGACAAACAAAACGATTGCCAGCAACAGTGCGCCGGCTCCCGCGAGCCAAATCCAAGGCAGCGATGTCCAAACGACGGCGCCGCTGTCTTGCGGAGCGCCCAAAGTCGCTACCCACAACAAATAAAGCGCGGTTGGCAGCAGCAGCGGCAGAACGATCGTAAAGAAAACCCGGATCATGGGTATCTCAGCCGGCGAGCACCTCCGCCAAATTCACCAGCATCCCGGCGGTCGCACCCCAGATATTGCGGTTCTGGTAGGGCAACACAAAAAATACTCGCCGGCGTTCTTCAAAGATGCGCTCGGTTCGCCGATGATTGCTGGTGTCGAGCACGAAGGGCAGCGGTACTTCGAAAACATCGGCGACTTCGAACGGGTCGACCGTCAGCGTGAACGGGGTGGAGACAATGCCAACGATCGGTGTGATCTCAAACCCAGTACCGGTCACATAAGTGTCGAGCCGGCCGATCAGAGTAACGTGCTCGCGTGGCAGACCGATTTCTTCCTCGGTTTCCCGCAATGCCGCCGCGATGGCATCGGGATCTTCGGGTTCGAGCCGACCGCCAGGAAACGCGATCTGGCCGGCATGCGCACTTAGATGCTCGGTGCGCTGCGTCAGCAGCACCGACATCCCCTCGGCACGGTCGACCAGCGGCACCAACACCGCCGCCGGGCGCAACGCTGTGCTGGGCGGGGTCATCCCCGGGTTGAGGTCGTGGTCGCCGCGCGTTGCCTGTCGCAACGCCGCCGCTTCAACCGCGTCCGCGGCGCCGCCAAAGCCGCGCCTTCCCGGCGCACCGAGCCGTGCAAACCGGGCCCTGACGCCTGCGCACGTTAGGCCTCGCGCTCCCGGGCTCTCCATCAGCGACGCGCCCTATTTGTCGTCGTCTTGGGGTCCGGCGTCGCGTCACTCCTCATCTTGGTCGAGATCACCCAGCTTGTAGAATGTCCCGCTACTCCATACGCCAAATTGCGTCTCCCCTTCGATCTCCTCCTCGGCGGCCAGTTCGACCAGCTCGTAAAAGACCGGCCGCGCGAGGCGGGCCTCGAGCCCGTCCCGTACCAGAATATAGGGTGCCGGCTCGCCCGATGGCCCAGTCTCAACGCGCAGCGGATTACTCGGCCCCGCGGTCACAAATTCGTCTAGATTGGTGCGGAAGATCACTTGCTGATCGCGGCCTTCGCCGGTCACTGTCAGCTCGACGGCAAGAAACGGGACGTCTTCGACGACGATACGGCCGCGCTCGGCCGGCGTCACGAGCCAATAAGAGCCATCTGGCTCGCGGCGAAGGACAGAAGCGAAGAGTTTGACGAGCGGCAAACGGCTGATCGGCGAACCGCGATACGACCAACTACCATCGCGGGCGATGCGCATGTCGAGATCACCGCAGTCGATTGGCTGGCGACGGCTCGCCGCCGGCCCGATTATCGGGGAATTGCTCGAGCCGGCATTTTGCATCAAGTTCGCGTCTGGCGAAGCGCTTGAGAGAGGATCGTTAACTCTTGTCTCCGTTTGCATCCGTCAACACCGCATCCACCGACGTCGTCGCCGAGGTGGATGCGCTCGGCCGCAGCCTTAGTCTTGTGCGTGCCCGCATCGGCGAAATCATCTTTGGTCAGCAGGAGGTCGTCGAGCAAGCGCTGATCACGCTGCTGTGCGGCGGTCATGCGTTGTTGATCGGGGTTCCGGGTCTTGCCAAGACCCGCCTGGTCGAGACCTTAGGGACGATCCTCGGGCTTGAGGAAAAGCGCATCCAGTGTACGCCCGATCTGATGCCGGCCGATATCCTCGGTTCGGAGGTGTTGGAGGAGAGCGAGACCGGCAGGCGCTCGTTTCGCTTCATTCCAGGGCCAGTCTTTTGCCAGTTGCTGATGGCGGACGAGATCAATCGCGCAAGCCCGCGCACGCAATCCGCATTATTGCAGGCGATGCAGGAAGGCCGCGTTTCGATCGCCGGGCAGTATCATCCGCTGCCGCAACCGTTTCACGTCTTGGCAACGCAAAACCCGCTCGAGCAGGAGGGCACCTATCCGCTGCCGGAAGCCCAGCTCGACCGATTTTTGATGCAAATCGATGTCGACTACCCCGATCGCGATGCCGAGCGGGAAATGCTGATCGCCACCACTGGCATCGTCGAGGATCGGCCACGCCCGGCGATGACCCTCGCCGAGCTGATCGCGGCGCAGCGACTGGTGCGCCGGATTCCGGTTGGTGAGAGTGTCGTCGATGCCATCCTGGCGTTGGTGCGCTCGGGCCGTCCCGATGCCGCCGGGAATGGTATAACCCGCTTTGTCTCATGGGGCCCGGGACCCCGCGCCAGCCAGGCGTTGATGCTCGCCTGCCGCGCCCGGGCCTTGATCGACGGCCGCTACAGCCCATCGATCGACGACGTCCTGGCGTTGGCGCCGCCGGTGTTGCGGCACCGCATGGCGGTCAGTTTCGCCGGTCGCGGCGAAGGGATCACCATAGCACGCGTGATCGAACAGATTTCGGCGCCATTCCGTTGAACAGCGGGGGATCGCGTTCACTTGCCTCGCTGCTGGTGCGGCGCAGCGCGCCGCCCACCACGTTGCGCAACCGGGCCGAAGAGGCAGCCGCGGTATTGCCGCCCTTGTTGGTCGCCGCCGAGCGGGTCGCGGCGACCGTGGCCCAAGGTGTCCACGGCAGACGCCGCGTTGGGCAAGGCGAAACCTTTTGGCAATTCCGGCAGTACGAACCTGGGGATGCCGCGAGCCGGATCGACTGGCGCGAAAGCGCCAAATCACAGCGCTATTATATTCGCGAGACCGAATGGGAAGCGGCGCAGAGCGTGTGGTTGTGGCGCGACGGTTCGGCTTCGATGGAATACAGCTCGGCGCAATATATCGCTGGAGCCGAGTGGCCGACTAAGCGCGACCGCGCCGAGTTGTTGCTGGCTGCTCTCGCCAGCTTGCTGGTGCGCGGTGGCGAGCGGCTGACGCTGTTAGGAACAGGCGTTGCACCGATGAGCGGACGCGTGGCGTTGACGCGGACTGTCGAGATGCTGACCCGCGACGCCGTCCCACCCGAGAGCTTGCCGGCATTCGAGCCGCTGCCGCGTGCCGGCCTCCTGGTTCTGATCGGCGATTTTTTGTCGCCGCTCGCCAATGTCGAGGCTGTCGTCCGACGCTTTGCCGCAACCGGGCTCAAGGGCCACTTGTTGCACATAATCGACCCGGCGGAGGAGGATCTGCCCTTCGATGGCCGTGTCCGCTTCGCCGGGGTCGAGGAGCACGACGAGATCGTCGTGAGCCGTGTCGAAGGCATTCGTTCGGACTATTCAACCCGGTTTCGCGACCACCGCGCGGGGCTCGCTGCGGTCGCCGCAAGCCTCGGATGGAGTTTTGCCTCGCACCGCACCGATCGCGCGCCGGGGCTGGCGCTGCTCGGACTCTACACAGCGCTGTCCGGCGATAGGCGGCGGTAACCTTTGCAGCGAACAGCGACAATGACACAAATCAGGGCGGCGGGTTGAGCTGTGTTGGCGTTTGGTTCTCTCGCCTTTGCGTCACCGTGGCTGCTTATGGCGTTGGCGGGGCTGCCGGTCATCTGGTGGCTGCTGCGAGTGACGCCGCCGGCGCCGCGCCGCGTCGCGTTTCCGGCGATCCGTCTGCTGTTGGGTTTGGTTCCGCGCGAGGTGACGCCGGCGCGGACTCCGCTATGGCTGATCCTGCTGCGCATGGCGATTGCGGCACTGGTCATCATCTCGGCGGCTCATCCGCTGCTAAATCCTCAGGCGCAGCTGCCCGGGACCGGCCCATTGATTTTGGTTGTCGATGATGGCTGGGCGGCGGCGAGCGATTGGCCCGCGCGCCAGGCCGCCCTCGGCAATCTTTTGGGCGAAGCGACGCGCGAAGACCGGCAAGTAGTACTCGTGACCACGGCGCCGTCCGGCAGCGAGGCGGGACCGCCGGCTCTGGCCCCGATCCGCGCCGCCGATGCCCGCGCGGCGATCGAGGCAGCGGAGCCGAAGCCCTGGCCGGTCGATCGCCAGACGGCGCTGGCGCGCCTGCAAAAACTCTCGTTGCCCGATGCAAATGCCGCGATATGGCTCAGCGACGGCGTCGCGGACACCAACGGCGCGAAGGCGCTCGCCTCCTATTTGGACGCACGCGGCACCCTTTATTATCTGACCGCCGGTCCGAACCAGTCACCGGTGTTGCTCACGGCCGGCGACCGCGAGGCAAAGGAGCTGACAGCGGTGCTGCGGACGTTGCCGACCGCCAAACCGCGGTTGTACGAGGTCCGGGCCAGCGGCAACGATGGGCGGTTTCTTGCGCATCAAGCAGTGACGATCGAGCCGGGTGCGGTATCCGCCGAGGCGAAGTTGACGATGCCGAACGAACTGCGGAACCAAGCCGCGCGGATTGAAGTCGAGGGCGCGCAATCAGCCGGCGCGGTGGTGTTGGTCGATGAGCGCTGGCGTCGGCGCCCAGTCGGGATCGCGGCCGCCCGAAATGCCGCAGGGCAGCCGCTGCTGAGCGATACCTACTACCTTGAACGCGCGCTCGACCCGTTTACGGAGATCCGGCGCGGTCACGCAGCCGATCTCCTAAAGCGCCAGCTTGCGGTGCTGATCTTCGCAGATGCGAGCCCAGACTCGCCGGCTGAAGCGGCGGTGATCGAGAAATGGGTCAATAACGGTGGTCTGCTGCTGCGTTTTGCCGGGCCGCATCTGGCCGAGGGTGACGACAAGCTGCTGCCCGTGCGGCTCCGTCACGGCGGACGCACCATCGGCGGCGCGATGTCGTGGGAACAGCCGGCAAAGCTGGCGCCGTTCGCACCGGACAGTCCGTTTGCCGGGCTGACTATCCCGCCGGACGTGACCGTCTCGCGTCAGGTTCTGGCGGAGCCCGACATCGATCTGGCCGCGAAGACCTGGGCACGGCTCGCCGACGGCACCCCGCTCGTGACCGCCGAAAAACGCGGGCACGGATGGATCGTGCTGGTGCATACGACGGCCAACGCCGATTGGTCGAACCTTGCGCTGTCCGGTCTTTACGTTCAGATGCTGCGGCGGGTGATCGCGATGAGCCAAGGCGTCGTGGCTGGCGGCGAAGCCAGCCTCGCGCCGGTCGAAACCCTCGACGGGTTTGGCCGTCTGCAGCGCGCGCCGCCGGCGGCGCGTCCCATCGCCGGCAGCAATTTCGCAACCGTGACTGTTTCACCTGAACATCCACCCGGGTTTTATGGCACGCAGGATGAGCGGCGGGCGCTCAATCTCTCGGCCGGAGTTACAGCACTCGAGCCGATCGCGGGGCTGCCCTCGGATACGCATCGCGAAACGTTCGGAGGTGGCGGCGAGACCGACCTGCGCGCGCCGGTGCTGACCGCGGCATTGTTGATGGCGCTCGCCGATTTGCTGATCGCCTTTGGATTGCGCGGGCTGCTGGTGCGGCGCCCGGCGCGGGTCGCGGGTGTGATGTTGCTTGTCTTTCTCATCCCGTCGCTGCCGGTGCATGCCGACGATGCTTTTGTTATCCGTGCCACCTCGGAGCTGCGGCTCGCTTACGTCAGAACCGGAAACAGCGAGGTCGACAATGAGAGCCGCGCCGGATTAGTCGGTTTGGGGGATGCTCTCAACCGGCGCACCGCAGTGGAAACCGGTGACCCGCTCGCCGTCGATGTCGAAGCCGACGAACTGATATTCTTTCCGCTGCTGTATTGGCCGGTGACCGCCGATCAGGCCCCGCCCTCGCCGAAGGCAGTCGAGCGCATCAACCGCTATCTCGAGACCGGCGGGACCATCCTGTTCGACACCCGCGACGGCGATGCCCAGTCGCCGGGACCGTTTGGCGGTGCTGCGGTTGCGGCGCAACGCCTGCGCCGACTGACCGCCGGGATCAACATGCCGCCGTTGGTGCCGATCCCGCCGGACCACGTGCTTACCAAATCCTTCTACCTGCTGCACGAATTTCCAGGCCGATGGAATGTTGGCACCTTGTGGGTCGAGCCGGTCGACGATCACGTCAATGATGGGGTCTCGAGCGTCATCGTCGGCGCCAATGATTGGGCGGTCGCCTGGGCGATCGATCGAAATGGGGAGCCGCTCTACGCGGCCGTGCCGGGCGGCGAACAACAGCGCGAGATGGCGGTGCGCTTTGGCATCAATCTCGTGATGTACGTGCTGACCGGCAACTACAAGTCGGATCAGGTACACGTGCCAGCCATCCTCGAGCGGCTCGGCCAATGACCAGCACCGGCTATTCGCTTGCCGCAACGCCGCTGGTGCCGTGGTGGGCTTTGGCGGTTTTTGGTGCTGTCGCTGTCTTGCTGCTGGTCTTTGGCATGTGGCGCGGCGCAGTTGGTTTAGGATGGCGCGCCTTAGCGATCTCGGTCTTGCTCGCCGCTCTGGTCAATCCATCACTAATTGAAGAGCAGCGGGTCCCGCAGCGCGACGTCGCGATCATCATCGTTGACAATTCACCAAGCCAGACCATCGGCAATCGTACTCAGGCCACCGAAAAGGCGCTCGCCGCTCTTAAAGATAAGCTCGGCCATGAACCCAATCTCGACATCAGAGTGATACGCGCGGGGGCGGCTCAGCCCGGCGCCGGCGATCAAGGCACCCGGCTATTTGCCGCGCTCGATCGAGCGATGTCGGATGTCCCACGCCAGCGTCTTGCCGGGTTTGTAATGATCACCGATGGCGAGGTGCATGACGTGCCGGCCGGGGACGTCAAAGCGTTGCACCAGGCGGTACCGGCGCCGCTGCATGTTTTGTTGTCGGGGCAGCCCAACGAGGCTGATCGTCGCCTCGTCGTCGCGCAAGCGCCAAGCTTTGGCATTGTCGGTAAGCGGCTGCAATTAAAGATCCGGGTCGAAGACCTGCCGCAAAGCGCTGACGAGAAGGCTGGCGAGGATGCCGGTGCGGCGCGCTTGACCTGGCGTAAAGACGGCGGCGCGCCCCAGGAAATGATCGTACCGGTCGGTCAGGACGTAACTTTGCCGGTACTGATTGACCATGGTGGTCCGAATGTTCTCGAACTCGAAGCGGCGCCGGGGCCGCGCGAACTGACGTTGATCAACAACCGCGCCGTTGTCGTCGTAAATGGCGTGCGTGACCGATTGCACGTGCTGTTGGTCTCGGGCGAGCCACATGCCGGCGAGCGGGTCTGGCGCAACTTGCTCAAATCCGATCCGTCGGTCGATCTTGTCCATTTCACGATCCTGCGCCCGCCGGAAAAGCAGGATGGGACGCCGATCCGCGAGTTGTCGCTGATTGCCTTTCCGATTCGCGAGCTGTTTGACACCAAACTCGACGATTTCGATCTAATCATTTTCGATCGCTACAGCCGGCGTGGCGTTATCCCTGAAGCGTATCTCGAAAACGTCGTCAGGTATGTGCGCAACGGCGGCGCGTTGCTTGAAGCAGCCGGTCCAAATTTTGGGACGCCGCTGAGCCTGTCGCGCACGCCGCTCGGCACGATATTTCCGGCCGATCCTACCGGCGAGATTTTTGAAGAGGGGTTTAAGCCGCAAGTGACGGCGCTCGGGCGCCGCCATCCGGTGACCGAGGGGTTACCGGAGGCGGGGCCGCCGAATGGGGAGCCGAGCTGGGGCCGGTGGTTCCGTCAGGTCGATGCCCATGTCCAGCGCGGCACAACGGTGATGACCGGCGATCGCGGGGATCCGCTGCTGGTGCTGGACCGCGTCGGGAAGGGTAGAGTGGCGCAGTTGCTTTCGGACCAGATGTGGTTCTGGGCGCGCGGTTTCGAAGGCGGCGGTCCACAGGCCGAACTGTTGCGCCGGCTGGCATACTGGCTGATGAAAGAGCCTGACCTGGAGGAGAACGACCTGCGCGCCGCGGTCGACGGCGACCACCTGACGATAACTCGGCAATCGCTCGAACCCGACGACCGTCCGGTGCAAGTGACGGCGCCCGATGGGACAACTCAGAGCGTAAAGCTGACCCACGACCAAGGCGGCCGAAGCAGCGGACAGCTAACGATCTCCCAAATGGGGCTGTATCGGGTAACCGATGGCAGCAAGGTCGCGCTTGCCGCTGCCGGGCCCCTCAACCCGGTCGAATTCAGCGACGTCCGCACCACGCCGGACAAGTTGTCGCCGATCGCCGCAGCAACCGGCGGCGGCATCTTCTGGGTCGGTTCGGGGTCGATCCCCGACATCCGGCGGATCGCCCCCGATGATACTGCAGCAGGGCGAAACTGGATGGGCCTTCGAGCGAACGGGGATTATACGGTCAGCGGGTTTACCGAAACGCCGCTGCTGCCCGCGCTAGCCGCTTTGGTTATCATTGTCGGTGGTCTTCTGGCAGCGTGGCGGCGCGAGGGTCGGTGAGCCCGCGTTTGGACTGAGTGAAGTCTTGGCACTGAGAAAGTTTCTGGCGCCGCTGCACCCGGACGGATTCAAATTCGTCCTCGCAGCGGCGGTCGCGACGGTGCTTCTCTTTTTTTTGTGGAGGCCCGCCGGTTGGATCGCGTTTGTTGCGACCCTATGGCTGATCTATTTCTTTCGTGATCCCTGGCGGGTCACCCCGTTGCGCGACGGTGTGCTGGTCAGCCCGGCGGATGGCATCGTCACGTCAGTCGTGCAAGCGCCGCCTCCACCCGAATTGGGGATGGGTGATACACCGGTGGCGCGGATCGGCATCTTTCTCAATTTGTTCGATGTGCATGTGACCCGCGCGCCCATCGGCGGCCGGGTTGTAGCTTTGCGGTACACAAAAGGGCGCTTTCTCGACGCCAGCGGCGAAGATGCGAGCTTGCGGAACGAGCGAATGGCAATCCGCGTGTCGCCACCCGAGGGACCCGAGATCGCGTTTGTGCAGGTGGCCGGTCTCGTCGCGCGCCGCATCGTTTGCGACCTGCGCGAAGGTCAGCGGATCGCGGCCGGCCAACGCATCGGCATCATCCGTTTCGGCTCTCGGGTCGATGTCTATTGCCCGCCACCTTATGTAACATTGGTCCTCGCCGGGCAACGCATGGTCGGCGGCGAGACGATGATCGCCGACCGTTTTTGCCGCGAGCCGGTGAGGGAGGGAAACGCGCATTGAGAAACTGGCACCCGGACAGGACCGGCAGGTTGAGGATACGCAGCGCCCGCACGCGGCGACCCCGGGCGCAGCGGTTCTCCGATCTCTCGGTCAATCGAATGGTTCCGAATGTTCTGACCCTGCTCGCACTATGCGCCGGCATGACGGCGATCCGCTTTGCGATGGGTGGAAATTTCGTCGGTGCGGTGTTCGCAATCATCGTTGCAGGGATTTTCGACGGGCTCGACGGGCGCATCGCGCGCCTGCTGAAATCGACTTCAAGCTTTGGGGCCGAGCTCGACAGCTTGTCGGATTTTGTCAGCTTTGGCGTCGCCCCGGCGGCTGTGCTCTATCTGTGGACAATGTCGAGCTTGCATGGAGTTGGCTGGGCAATCGTGCTGTTTTACGCAGTGTGCTGCGCCCTTCGGCTGGCCCGCTTCAATATCGAATCAGGTGCCACTCCCGCCCATACGGCGCGCTTTTTTACCGGGATCCCGGCGCCGGCCGGAGCCGGGCTTGTCATGGTTCCGATGTTTTTGAGCTTCGAGTGGGGCGATTGGCTCTTCCGTTCGCCCTATCTGAGCGCGGTGACCGTGACCGGCATCGCGTTGTTGATGGTTAGTAAAGTGCCAACCGTGTCACTGAAGCGAATCCGCGTGCCGCATCAGTGGGTCGTGCCGACCTTGCTTGGCATCGGCGTCTTGGCCGGGTTTGTAACGACCGCTCCGTGGTTGACCTTGACCGCCATCGGCATTGTCTATGTCGGCTCGATTCCGCTGACGATCCGCTCATCCCATCGGCTGCGCCGTAATTCGGAGCTGCGCCGCGCCGAGCCCACCGATGCTGCTTCGCAAGCGATGCCGTCTACGTCCGATCCGCTCAACGAGGGGAGCGCGCCCGTAAACCAGTGGCGCCACTGACTCGGTGCCCGGTCTGTTGCCTTGCGCCGGGTATGGCGGCTAAGCTCGTCCTTTCTTTTGAGACTGAATACCCTTCGCCACTGAAAGGAGCGCAGTCATGCCCGTAAAAGCCGGAGTTATTCGCGCCGGAGCGCGCACCACCAGGCGGGGTGCGGTCGAGACGTTCACTGGCGTCGTCTTCCAGGATCCCGTAATTACCGCCGAGGCGCCATCGCGTATGGGAGGTTCGGTTGTGACCTTCACCCCCGGCGCGCGCACCGCTTGGCACTCGCACCCGGTCGGACAGACGCTCTTCTGCTTGTCCGGCGTTGGGCGGATTTGCTTTGAGGGCGAGAAGCCGCAAGTTCTGAACCCCGGCGACACCGTCAATATCCCGCCGGACACATTGCACTGGCATGGGGCGGCGCCGGATCGCCTGTTCGCCCATCTCGCACTATCGGAAGCCGGCGAGCAAGGCCAGGGCACTTCTTGGGGCAAACACGTCAGCGATGTGGAATACAACCAGCCTGCGACGATTTGACGAGCAAGCCCAATTCCAAATTTCACGAGGAATAGTGAAGATGGGCGGGCGATAATCTCACGCAGAGGAGCTCGGCGCCGGCGCAGGCCACAACCTGGGTAATTTCATACGCAGCTGATGGAGCCCAGAGAAACTTCTCGTACCGTGTTGTGGCATTGGTCGCGCGGTACCGGTCGGTTGTCTGCCCGCACTACCGCCGGGGATGGGTCAAACGCAACACCCGGGCTCGGCGCACAGCTATCTCGATCTGCAGCGGGAGTACACGCCTCCAGGCAGCTTGTAGAGCCTTGGTCGGATGATGGAAGAGCTTGTCAAGGTGGTTGCGGGGGCAGGAAACCACCGACAGTTTACGATCTCTGTCCCCGTATAGTTGGCCTTTGGAGGCTACCAGGGCTTCGAAAAATTCTGGCCCATTCCGCATCAATATCCTGCTCCGCCCTCTCACGGCGGCAACACCGGTTCGAATCCGGTAGGGGACGCCAATGAAATCAATAAGATGCGGATTCCGATGATGCCGGCCGGGCATTCCGATTGATGTCGGCCACCTATTCCGATCGAAGTCGGCCGGCCGTTCCGATTGATGTCGGCCGGGGTGGCGGGTCGCCCGCTGGTCGGATGTGATCTCTCCATAACAGACTGGGTCGGGTCAAGCGGCGGCGATTTTTAGCGCCTTTTGCTTGCGCAAACTGTCGCCCTTGAGCTGCAGGCGATGCGCGTTGTGGACGATGCGGTCGAGGATGGCGTCGGCGAGAGTGGGCTCGCCGAACACGATATGAAACCACTATATCGGAGCGATTGATCCGGATTATTGACGTCGCGCACCCGCTATTCGGTCAGCGCCTTGAGGTCAGCGTGCGCGGGGCGAGTCGGCGCCTTGGCTGGATCCGGGTAGCTCTTCCCGATGGCCGACACCGCTGGATCCCGCAGGAAGCAACAGATCTCGATGATCCGGCTTGTGAAGCACCGGCGAATCGTGATCTCCCGCTGGTGTCGGTACGCACCCTGCGTCCCTTGGCGGAATACGTGCGCGCAAGGCTCTCCGCCGCAAGAGAGAGGGTCGATGGGTCATCGGGCCACGCAGCTGATCCTGCCGTTCGAGCCGGCGTTGCCGGATCGAAGGCTGATCCTGGCGCCGAGATTGTGGCCGACGATGACACCGACAACACGACAACAGCTGGCAAAGCGGCTGGCACAGCTGCTCCGGTCAGTGCTGGTCGCAGCCGACGCCAGTGATGTGAACGGGGGGCATCGCGGTGAACATGCTGCTCAATTTGGAAAGCTCGGTAACCACAGCGCATCGCGCCAAGCTGGCCTATATTTACGTGCGGCAGTCGACCGCCGGCCAGGTCCGCCAACATCAGGAGAGCACCGAACTGCAGTACCGGCTGGTCGATCGCGCAGCCTTGTTCGGTTGGCCCAAGGAACGGATTGAGGTCATTGATGACGACCTCGGGAAGTCCGGCGTGTCGAGCGACCGCCGCGGCGGCTTCCAGCGGCTGATTGCGGAGATCGGCCTCGGGAAGGCAGGGTTGGTGCTGAGCCTGGATGCTTCGCGGCTGGCGCGCAACAACCACGATTGGCATCAGCTCCTGGAATTGTGTTCGCTGTTCGGCGTACTGATCGCCGATGGCGAGCGCATTTACGATCCTTGCGCTTATCATGACCGTCTACTGCTCGGCTTATCTGGAATCATGAGCGAGGCGGAACTTCATCAGATCAAGCTGCGGCTGCATCAAGGCGAGCGCCAGAAGGCGGCTCGAGGCGAACTGAGGGTACCGTTGCCGGCCGGGCTCGCCTATGGTCGCGATGGCCGGATTGGCTTCAATCCGGATGAAGAGGTGCAGGCGCGGCTGCTGCATTTGTTCGCAAAGTTTCGCGAGCTGCGCGGCGCCAAGGCAGTGATGCGCCATTTTCAGGAAGCCAATCTACTGCTGCCGGTACGACCGCTCGACGGACCATCGCCGCATGACCTCGTGTGGCGGCCGGCAAGCAACGCCCGCATCCTTCAGGTTCTCAAGAACCCGGCTTATGCAGGGGCCTATGTTTATGGCCGACGCCGGCGCACGCCGATCGGCCGCCGTTCCGGCTCACGGCAGGGCGCGACCGAAGCCGTAGCGATACAGGATTGGCCGGTTTGCTTGAAGGACGCCTTTCCGGGGTATATCGATTGGGAGGAGTTCATGGCGAACCAGCGGCGGCTCGCGGACAACCTCAATCACTATGATGCAAACCATCACGGGGCGCCGCGCCAGGGCAATGCGTTGCTGCAAGGCATTGCCGTCTGTGGCCGTTGCGGCCGTCGCATGGGGCTGCATTATTCCGGCCCGAGCGGCAACTACCCCGTCTATCTTTGTCGCGCCGATCAGCAGCAACATGGCGGGCCGCGGTGTCAGGAGGTGCGCGCCTTGGGCGTCGATGCGGCAGTCGAAAGATTGTTGCTCGAAGCACTGACGCCAGATCGCCTTGCTCTCGCGATCGCCGTACTGGGCGAGCTCGAGAGCGAAGCCCGCGCGCTCGAACGGCAATGGTCGCTCAAGCGCGAGCGAGCGCGCTACGAGGCGGAGCGGGCGCGCCGACAATATGATGCCGTCGAGCCGGAGAACCGCCTGGTGGCACGGTCTCTGGAGCGGGTGTGGGAGGACAAGCTCCGGCAAGTGGAGCAGATTGACATTGAATACGAGAGTTGGTGCCGGCAGCAACCGATGTCCCTTGCCGGGGCGGACCGGGCTCAGATCGTCGCGTTGGGCGAGGATCTTCCCACATTGTGGAATGCGGCAAGTGTGGTCGAACGCAAGCAGATCCTTCGGCTCGTCGTCAAGGAGGTCATCCTCGATCAGCGGCCCGCCAGCGGCCAAGTCTGGATCAGAATCATCTGGCAGACCGGTGCAGTCAGCGAACACAAGATCCGGCGCAACGTGAGCAGCTACCGCAATTACGCTGACATCGCGATCCTCCAGACACGCGTTCGCGATCTCGTCGTTGCGCGAAAGATGGACCGCGAGGTCGCAAAGGCGCTCAATGCGGAAGGTTGGCTATCTGCCCACGGCCGGCCGTTCAGCGGCGGTGAGGTTCATTTGCTGCGCAAACGTTGGGATATCCCAACGGTGAAGATCAACCGAACAGAACACAATCCCCGACAATGGCCTGATGGGACCTACTCTGTTCAAGGCGCCGCCGAGGCGCTCTCGATTTCCACACAGACCGTCTTCAAATGGCTTCAGAAAGGACAATTATCGGCCCGCCAGATCGCCAAAGGGATGCCCTGGCAAATCGAGCTTTCGGACACGCAGATCGCTGAATTGAGAGTACAAGTACGGCGCACAAATCAATCAAAGAAAGAGGCATCATGAGGTCTTCGGCTCGCCGATCAGGTCATGCCAGCGGTCGACCGGGATTTGACTGGTAATCAGCGTGGCGCCACGGCCATAGCGGTCCTCGACGATTTCGAGCATGTCGTGGCGCTGCTCGGGCCCGAGTGGCTCAAGCCCCCAATCGTCGAGGATCAGCAGCTTGACACCGCCAAGGGCGCGCATCAGTCGCGGGTAGCGGCCATCACCGCGAGCGAGCGCAAGATCACCGAACATTCGCGGCACGCGCTGATAGAGCACCGAGCGGTTGTCGCGACAGGCCTTGTGGCCGAGGGCGCAAGCCAGCCAACTTTTGCCGACGCCGGCGGGCCCTTCGATGATCAGGTTCTGCGCCTCCTCGATCCACCTCCCGGCGATCATCGCCTGGAACAGCGCGCGGTCGAGGCCGCGAGGAGCTCGGTAATCGACGTCCTCAACCACAGCCTGATGGCGCAGACGGGCATAACGCAGCCGCGCCCGCAACCGCCTCTCGTAACGATCGCTTGCTTCTCGGTCGAGCAGCAGTCCAAGCCACTCGGAATGCGAGAGATCGGCGCTCTGCGGGTTGGCCTCCAGTTCGGCGAAGGCGCCCGCCATTCCGGCGAGGCCGAGTTGGTGCATCTGGTCGATGGTCGGATGGGTCAGCACAATCAAGCCTCCTCAATGGTAGTAGCGGGAGCCGCGGATGTTGGGGTGGTCAGGCAACAGCTCGCCCTGCCGGGCCGCTCGGGCCGGCTGCTTGTCGAGCCCATGCTTGAGGATCGACTGGATCGATCCGTAGGACCGGGCGCCGATGTCGAGGCCGCGGTCGCAAGCCGCTTCCAGCCGCGCGGCACCGTATTGGCGGCCCAGACGGAGGATGCCGATGCAGGCCCGATAGCCCTGCTCGGGGTGCGGCCGGCTCTCCAGGATCAGCTGGGTCAGCTTGGCGGTGCTGGGACCGATCGCCGCCGCGTCGATGCGGATGCGTTCGAGGGTCCACTCGGCATATCGCCGATGGGAACTGGGCATGCCGGCCGCGACCGGCGCCGCGCAGATGGACGGCGACACGCTCGCCTTTGCGGAACAGCTCGACCATATGGGCGGTGATGCGCGCGTCGAGCTGCTCGCCGATCAGCCGGTATGGCACTGAGTAATAGTGCGCGTCGATGTCGACGTGATAATCGCGCGCGACGCGGCGGACCCGCCACTCGGCATATTCGTAAGGCTCGGTCGGTAGCGTCTTCAGCGCTGGGCAGTCGAGTTCGAGGAACAGATCGCGGCGGCTGACGCCGAGGCGGCGCATTGGCCTGGCATTGAGGTCGGCGATCAGTTCGCCGATTGCCTGGTTCAGCTCGCTGAGCGAGAAGAAACGGCGGTTTCTAAGCCGCGCCAATATCCAGCGCTCGACGACCAGCACACCGACCTCAACCTTCGCCTTGTCGCGCGGGCGCCGCGGCCGTGCCGGCAAGATCGCCGTGCCGTAATGGGTCGCCAGGTCGAGATAGGTGCGGTTGAGCCCTGGTTCGTACCAATTGGCGCGGGTGACGCCGACCTTTGGGTTGTCAGGCACCAGCTGCGCTGGTACACCGCCCATGAAGGCGAGCGCGCGGACATGCGAGCCGATCCAATCGGGCAGCGTCTGCGTCCAGCTCGCTTCAGCATAGGTGTAGCTGGAGGCGCCCATCACCGCGACGAAGATCTGGGCTGCTCTGATCTCGCCAGTGCGCCCGTCGTACAGTTCGACAGTCTGCCCGGCATAGTCGACAAACATGCGTTCGCCGGCCGGGTGCGACTGCCGCATGGTCGGCGACAGCCGGCCCTCCGAGCCGCGATAGAGCTCACACCAGCGGCTGTAGCCGTAGCCGCCGGGCTCCCGCTGCCGGTACTCCTCCCACAGCAGCGCCAGGGTGACACCGGGCCGGCGCAGCTCGTGGTGGACGTGCGTCCAGTCCGGTTCGGCCTTGCGTCGCGAGCCGCGCTGCGTGCCGGGGCCGGCATAAAGCACCGCCTCCAGAACCCGGTCGCTTAGCGAGGCCGGCAGCGGCCAGCGAAGTTCCGCTGCCGCCAGGCGATCGAGCGTCACGGCCACCGTGCTGCGCGCAATCCCCAACGATCGGGCGATCGCCCGGTCCGTCGCGCTGCACTCGTGCTTGAGGCGCAGGATCTCTCGTACGCGTCGCATCGACACTCTCTCGGCTGGCATCGTTCCCCCCGCCCGTCATGATCATGACGAGCAGCAGGAACCCCTTGCCCAGCGGTCGAGCGATCGCCACCTCGAGGGTGGCCGACTTCAAATCGGAATGGCCGAGATCAAATCGGAATCGGTGGCCGACTTCATTCCGGAATCAGTGGCCGGCTTGCTCCGGAATCAGCAAATAAGATGAGAGACCGGTCGACAGCAGGTGTCTAACATATGTCCAATATACGGGGATGGACGAGCTTAGGCCTGGGTGGCCTTTGGTAGCCGAAACCCCGATTGAGAACGGCCTGATGGGAATGCTGCCAGCACCTTGTTGGCGATCATCCAACCAGCGAACCTCACGCTGCAGTTTTGCCGCATAGCCCAAATTCAACACTCGGCGGAAGGCCCGTGCCGGCCAACTCTCGAAATTTGGAGTAGGATGGGCGGATAACTCGCGAGGAAGAGCACCATGACCGAAACCCAAAGGGTAGCCATCGTCACGGGTGCCGCAGGCGGTATCGGCCGGGTGATGGTGCGGGGTCTGTTAGCGGCAGGTATCCGGGTGGCCGGTGTCGACCGTGATCGCGAACCCTTGGAGGCGCTCGCCGCGATAGCACGCGAGCAGGGAAAGGGAGACGGCCTCCTGACTATCGAGGCCGATTTGGCCGGCGACGCGGCGCCCGACGAGATCACCAGAGCCACCCGCGCGCGATTTGGTCGGATCGACATCCTGGTCAACAGCGCCGGGATCGGTCCCGGGGCAATCCGGCCTGACAGCTGGCAACGCCCGCTTAAGTTGTGGGAGATCACCCCCGATCTGTGGCGGCGCTTCGTAGCGGTCCACACAACGGCGCCGTTAGCGCTGACAAACGCGGTCGTCCCCGAAATGGCACGCCAAGGCTGGGGCCGGATTGTCAACATCACGACCAGCCTCGGCACGATGTTAGCCGCGGGGATGCCGGCCTACGGGCCATCCAAAGCGGCGCTTGAGGCGCTGAGCGCGATCATGGCCAAGGATCTCGATGGCACTGGGGTCACTGTCAATGTCTTGGTGCCCGGCGGCGTCACCAACACGCCGATGATCTCCGACAAGGCAGGTTTCGAGCGAGACAAGCTGATCCAGCCTGAGGTCATGGCGCCGCCACTTGTCTGGCTCGTCTCCGACGCCGCCGGAAAAGTCACCGGTCGGCGTTTTCTCGCAATGCATTGGGATCCGGCCTTGCCGTCGGAGAAGGCCGCCGAAAAGGCCGGTGCACCGGTGGCCTGGACCAGCATGCGACGGCGCCGATCACGCCCCGTCCTTGAAGGAGACCTGCAAAAATAGGCGACGATCCCGGTCAATCTGTGGGTTGCCGATAGCGAGTGCGCGGGCGGCTGAGGGAGCGGATCGAAACGCATGCGATCGGGCTGCACCCTGTTATCACCGGCTCGAGTCATTGCCAAAACAATCCGAAGTTGGCACCCTGGGTCAGCACAAAAGAGGAACGATGAATGGCGGCGAGCTCAAAGCTGATGATTGTCGAGGCCGAGCGCCGCTTTCCGTGCCGGATCAAACTCGGCGTTCCGACTGACGGCTTTGGCGAGCGCCTTACTCAAATCCATGCTTGGCTGGACCAGAATTGCGGCGCAGACGGGTGGGCCATGACCCGGCCGGGTTGCGCGGCGTCATCAACGATGCGGTCGCGATCTACTTCCTCAACGCTGCGTTGGCCGCCGCTTTCGTCTCGCGATGGTGCGCCGGGTCGGCCGTCGAGATCAGCGACGGGCCGTTTCGGGTGCGGAACGATCAGAACGGCGCGCAGGGCTGTCCGCGGACCGCACCAAGACATCTGAGGATCACGGAAAACTCGGCCCGCTAATATCGGTTATGGCCCTGGCGGATCGGCGGGTCATCGTGCCGTGGCTGCTCGACGGCTTTTCCTCGTTCGCCGTTGTTTGATGGTGACGCCGCCGCAGGGAAGAGGAGTGGGGGATTAGGCTCTAATCCGCCACCCCTGGTTTGTCGGTAACCGAAGTATAGGTTCAGTACGTGCGGCCCGTTGCTGTTATCGCCGTTGCTGAGGGCAGCGAGCACAGCCGATTGGCCAACTTTGTATCAGTTCCGGTCGGGGTGAAAGGGGCCCCCAGCACGTTCGACGCGTTCGCATCCCCGACAAGCGTGTTCGCGTCTGACACGAGGAGGAAGCCTTCTTCGATTGCGCCGTTCGCCGCTGCCGTGACAACGCAAACATAGCCGGCGTGAGTGCCGTACCGCTCTTGGAGCGACGGGCGCGGATCCCCTGCCGCCTGCCGCGCTGCAATTGTCTGCTGGAAGGGCCAATAACCCCCCGAGAGATTGTCTTGCTGACCTGCATAGGGGCTGGGGGATGGGATTATATTCCAACCGACATAAGTACCCAGCGGAGCCTGGAACAACACAGAGGGAACGCTGCCGACGTCATCGTTGCCGTCGGAATTCACGCGCGGGACATATGGCGTGAGCACCTCTTGCACCTGCGGCGGCTGGACGGTGGCGAACTCCCGTCTCCTCTTGATAGTTCACGCCGGGCCCGAAGTTATAGACAATCGGAGGCCAGGCATTATTGCCGCCAAATGCAAAGAGAGGGATGTCCGGAAATCCCTCGTCCGCCTGGGTGTTCGGCACCAATTGCTTGCTGAACAGTGTCGGATAAGTGCCCCCCGGAATACTCGGAGGCATTGGCGTACCGCTCATCAGGAAGGCGATGAACTCCGCTTGCAACGCGTTGCTCGTGTAGTTCTCTCCATTGGGATTCGAGGGATACATTTGGCCGCCATTAAAAGGCAGAGTTGTAGGAGGAGGATTCCAGTTAAAGCTCGCTGCGGTAATGCTGCCGCCATGCGACGTCCCTGGTAGGTAGTACCGGTAGACATTGTCCGGCTTGGGGATGTCGACGACGCAGACGACGCAGTATCCCGTCATATCCGGCCCCATCTTTTCACCATAGAACTCGAGCTCACCGAACGTCGACAGGACCTGCGGGCAGGTGTAGGTCATTGTGCAGCGATGTAGGAGGCCATTAGCTGGAAGATGACGGGCCTCGTTCGGGAAGTCCGCCCACCAGACCGGTGCTTCCTCGCCGCCCATATAGAGCTGGAGAAGACCGCCGCATGGTGTTTGATGGCATCCGGCCGTCGATCATCGGCCAGATGCCATCAAACACCATGCGGCGGTCTTCATCCTCGTTCATGCCGTAGAAGGTCAATGCCCGGAGAAACGCGCCGGACTGCGACGAACCGATGCCCAGGGTCTTGGTGACCGTTCCAGAGATCGGGTTTGAACCGCCACCGGGTGCTACCGTCTGATGGCGAAGGAACGAGACGAGATCCCGGGTCGCGGCATAGCCGATCCCAAGCACCAACGGGTTCGCCGCCTTGAACGAAATTTCATACAGCCGGTTTGGGTCGAAGGTGTCGCCGTTCAAGCAAATCCACGTCGTGTTTGGCGTACCAGGTGACCCGTTTGGGCAGTATGCCCAAGACCAAGCGCTGCTCGGAATTATCGTCTTGTCGGTATCCACGCCTCCAAGCGTCTGAGATGTTTCGCTCCAGAGGCTCGCTTTACTGGTGTTCAAGCTTGCCGGTTGGTACGGTGTAAACGCGCTACCAGCGTCGGGAGAATTGCCGATGATCAGTTGCGCTGTGCTACCGCTCGTACCCGGCGGGATATGCGAGTACACCGGACCGGTGATCGTGTTTTTTCCGTTCGGCGCCTTACCATCAGTCGTCGCCACCGGAACCTGAATGACATAACTCGTCAACTGGGTCGTGCCTGGAATAACGCTCACCTTCGGAGGGGTGAAGGCCCCGGTGGTGGTATTCAGCGTGCCATAAGATCCCGAATTCAGATTAACGCATGGATATGGCGCCGGCACAGGCAGCGAGCACTCCGCCAAGAGATCGCCCTGCCAGCCGCTCTGCACGTAAGTCGCACCCTGCACCAATGCGGTCGTGGAGATCGCGTTACCGCCACGGTTCGAGACCTCGTAGATCAGCAGTCCGCTGCGCTCAGAAGGGCTAGTCGGGGTGACAATCTGAAAGTTAGCAATGTAGCCAACCTTGCCCGCCGTTGTCGGCGCGTGGTGGATGTCGGTAATGATCGTATTAAGGCTACTATGAGGATCGAGCGCACCAAATATCCGGCCCTGGTACACCGTATAGGCCGTTGCGGGACCCGGGACTGAGGTGCCCAATGGAATCGGCTTAAGGTTGACGGTCGCCGTCTGATCGACGACCAACTGCTGGACGAACGCGTCACTCGGTGAAGTCCAACTGACAGCCGCACAGCTAACAGCGGCAACCGAGAGCAGATAGTTGAATAGCTTCCTTTTGCTGCGGCGCATGTTCGTTCCCTCCCTTCCCAAGTTTGACCCGATTTTTCCCGGATTCGGTGCGGATCAGCCCCAAAGTCTCATTTTTTCGAGCTCCATGGCGATGGGCTCGGCCCACAACGCGAGCCGTGAACGGCCGAACCGAGGGTTGCCTGCCTCGCAGCGCTGGAACTCATTGCGTTGCGTTCATCAAGGCGCGCCTCTTCCGTCGTTGTCTGTCGCATCTGACCTCGGCGCTCTTCCCGCTGGTACGGGCGACGCCCGCAACCGGGCGACCGCGGCCGGGGCGCGCGATCGCGACGCGCGCGCCCCGCAGTAGGTTTACTGACCGTTGAGGCCGAGCGATTCGGTGAGGTATTCCAGCGCCGTGCCGGTGTCCACGCCTGACGCCTCACCAGTGGTGCCGACCTGCAACATCCGCGTGTCGGCGGGATGGCAAGACCAGCTGGCCGCTGAGTACATATCGCCCGAGCCCGAATAGCTTGCCTCCTCCGGGAATTTGCAGAGCGGCATGGTCCGGCCGGGGTGCGGCAACGGCACCGTTGCCGTCGCAGGCGCCGTCGCGACGATCGCATCCGGAGCGACACCTTTTGTCACCCAATTGTCGAGCGCCTGCAGCGTATCGAAGCTGTTCGGCGAAACTCCGCCCGAGCAATGATCCATTCCGGGCACCATGAACAGACGCACGCTGTTCTGCGTCGGGCTGTAGCCGCCGAGCAGCGACGCCAGTTGCTCGTAGTACCAGGTCGAACGGTAAGGCGAGATCAACGTGTCGCTGCCGCCGTGATACCAGACCACCTTCCCGCCCTTGTTCACGAAGTTCATCAATTGGTGGGGATCGTCCGCGTCGCCCTGACCCCGCTGCGCCACCAAAAGGGCCAAGGTTGCATCGGGTATCGTGTTGCCCGCTGCAGACACCGTCTCGGGCCAATTCGGGGTCGGGCCATTGGGGTTGACGTCAAAGAACTCATTCTCTTCGACATAGGCTTTGATAGCGACCTCGCCGAGTGACCACGCAGACGGCCCGCGACCTCCGCATGTGGCGTAAGGGCAGGAAGGCACGCCCCAAGGCTCGGCTGCGGTGGGAGACGCTGGCGCGGTTGCGATCTCGTCATTCGTACCCGGCGCTATGAAGTTGGCGGTGCTCAGATCGCTAATCGCCATACCGGGGAACAGCGGCTGGCCGAACGTCGCATCGGTCTCCGGCAGGATATAAGCTTGCAGTGCATTCGCTTGGGCCGTGGTCAAGATGCCCGAGCCCGAAGGGCCCAACGCCGAAGGCAGGATGTTGCACGCCGCCGGGTTTTGTATAAGCCCATCCATAACGCCGTCGGCGGCATCGCAGCTTGCATATACTGCTGCGTCTACAGCTTGCGCCGTAGAGAGCGGCAGATAGGTGCCGGTTGGGACGAAGGCCAGTCCCTGCTTGAGGGTCGAGGCGCCCCCACGACTGAGCGAGATGGCAGGGTCGCCGACGATGAGCCCGTCGTAATCGACGGGATAACGCGTACCCTCCACCATGCTCTGGCGGCCGCCGGTCGAGCACCCGTCGAAATAGGCATCGTCAATCGGCGCGCTGTAAAAGGCCTCGACATATTGCTTGGTCGCTACCGTTACCTGGTGGACCGCGCGATAGTAGAAATCGACGATCGCCGGCGCGTTGACGACGGGCGGCGTGCTGTCGCTGACAGCCCAGGTAAGAAGGATTGTCGCCGGGTCTTGCTCGTGCCCGGTGTCGGTGTTGACGACGGCGTAACCGAGGCCGAGCGCTTCGTCGGCGTCCAAGGTGTTGACCGAGGTCGAGGTAACCGACCCACAATTTCCACCGCAGCCTTCGAAGAGAAAATGGTGATTCCAGGCCGGCGGCAAGTTGAGTCGGAACTCGGCAGAGCCTGGGCCTCCCGTCTCGCAGCCGGTTGCCCACGGGCCTGTCGTTGGGCACTCCCCACTAGTCGCGACTTTGCCGATCACCTGACAATGTTCGGGCACGTTAAAGGTGCCTGCCGCCACTGTGGCGTTCGACGCTGGAACCATCGTGGCGGATATAACGGTGACATTGGGGACGTTCAACGTCGACGCCACACAGCTAGGAACTGCCGTCGTCGAAGGAGCAAAGCCTAGGCTCGCTGCGCACTGGCCTTGCAAACTGCCATTGACAAAGTCGGGGCCAAAACCGTGCGTGGGCGAGGCGCTGTTGCCCTGGCACTGCAAGACGCCGCCGACACTGGTCAAGCTGATGTCTGATGGGCTACTCGAACTATTGTTCGAAATCAGGACGGCGCCATGGACATCACCGAGATCTGCCTCGCATGCCCCGGAATTGTTCTGACATTGGAAATTGCCGCCGATCTTAACACCCGGCCCGATGAAACCGCTTTCTTGGGCGCAGTGTTGTATTATTACGCTCCCGCCTACGGTAACGCCGCCTTCGAGGACTGCGAACGTGCAATTGGTAGCTTGTACATTGCCGTTGATCGTCGCCGGTTGCTGCGTCGCGTCGACGGTGAGACTGGCGTTCTGCAGTACCTGGACGCCGCCGGTCACCGTCACATTGGACAACGTACAGGAAGCACCGCTTGGCACCACAATGTTGCCATTGACGGAGCCGCTTAGGGTGCTGGTGCAAGCAGTATCGGCACGAGAAACCGAGGCGTTTGCAACGAGCGCCATCACAGCCGTCGCAAGGGCGAGCATAAAAATTTTCATGCGGATCCCTCCCTAAAAACCGGTTTGACTCTTCTAATCCGGCGGCTGGCGGTACGTTTCAAGCGTGCTTCGGCCGGAAACGTTTAACCTTAACACGATACTTTCGGTCGCAGAAAACACTTCAATGTCACAAATGCATGCCTCACCCCTTAAATACACATGTCAGCAAAGTGTAATCTGCAGATCTAGCTGGATGCGCGCTCGCTCCGTGTGAGGCACGAGCTGGGGCAGCGTAAGCGCGATAAGCTTTTGTGCGGCGTGATCTGCGTCGAGATGGCGGCAGGCGTCGCGGGGTGGCGCCCGCCGCGCCGTGCCGCTTCAGCTTATGGGAAGAACAACAGATCGGCGTAGCCGAGCCCGGTGTCGAAGGTTCCGAAATCGGCAATGACGTGGCCGTTGCTGTCATTGTTATCCGTCACGCAAACAAAGCTCGAAGCATCGGTCGTGGCGCCAGCTCCACGATACCGCGCCAGCTGCGGATACGCACACATCGGCCGGGTAAAGGCGACCCCATTAGCCGGGTTGTCGCCAACATATTTAGTACCAATGATACGCGTAGGTGCGACGCCGTTTTCGACCCACTGTCGCAATGCCAGGAAGACGTCGTGGTCGGGGTCTTCCGGACCACCCAGATTGTCGGGGCCATCGAATACATTTGCACCCGGGCCGCCGCCACAATGGGTCACGCCGGGGGCCAGGAACAACCGTACAAAGCTTTGCGTGTCTTTGACTGGATTAGGCTCGCGCCCGTTGGCGCCGATCACCGCGGTGTAATAGTCGAGACTGCCAAGAGGACTTACGAATGGGTCGGCAAGACCGTGATACATTAGCAGCTTTCCACCGTGCTGCCGAAACGCGCTGAGATCTGGGTTGTTGGCGTCAAGCGCCTGTTGCCAGGTCAGCCCGCTGCCGGCCGGCTTGTTGTCGGTCAGCATCACATCGCTGTCGAAGTTGATGTTCAAATAGCTGAAGTTGGCCTCGCCGTTAAACACGCCGTCTTTGAAGAACGATGCCGAGCTGCCGCCGGGCGCGTTGGGATTGCCGACCAGCACCTCGCGCCAAAAGGTCTCGCTGCCGGGCAGAAACCCGGGCCAGATCTGCCGGTGGGTTTGCGGGTTCGAAGCACCATTGTAGATCGCCTGTACGGCTGAGACCTGACCGGCGGTGAGACAGGTGCTTGGGTCCTGCCCTGTCTTGCATTGCAACGTTTGCGGGTTGAAGTGGCAGTCGCGCGGGTCTGCAAGAAAAGCATCGGTTGCGAGCCCGCCATCCTGAGTGCCGCACTGCTTTAGCACGGCATTCGTAACCAAGTTCAGCTGAGTTTGTGGCAAAGCGGAAGTGGGCCCGCCCGTGTCCGAATGGACCCCGGTCCATAGCTCGCCGAACATCAGCGCCGTCCAATCGATCCCGGCATAAGCGCCGGCGACGATGCCGTCATAGTCGTCGGGATAGCGCTGCGCCTCCATCAGCGCGTGATGGCCACCCTGTGAGCAGCCGTAGAAGTAGGAATAGTTTGGTCCTTTTTGGTAGTAGGCCTGGATAATCGCCTTTGCCGCCACAGTTGTGTCGTGCTGGGACCGATACCCAAAATCGTTTACCCGTTCCGGTTGCAAGGAGAACGACCAGTTGCTGCCGGTGTGTCCATTGTCGTTCGACATGGTTGCGTAGTTGCGGGCGATCGCATTTGCCATCAGGGAAAAGGTGATCGAGCCCGCGGAACCGCCCGAGCCTTCGCCGCGAAAGATGCCGTTCCAGGTTCCTGAGGGCGGCATCCAGACCTCAAAATTGATATCCGATTGGCTGGTCGGCGTCGCCGTGGCTGCAACCCGGCAAAATGTCGGCAGATTTGGGAAAGTCTGGCCGTTGGCGGCCTTATAATTGCCGGTAGGGATTGTTTGTGCCGCCGTGATCGTAATGTCGGTTAAACTAAGCGAAGCCATCAGATTCGAGCAGGTATCCGCTGAAGCCGATCGGGCGCCGGCGGCGACCCCCACCAAGCCGACAGCGGGTATCAATACCAGAAAGTTTAAGCATTTCATCACATTCCCTCCGTGATCCCGGGTCCAGCCCGGGCTCGTTTATTAATGGAACCGCATAGAAACGGGTGCGCCCGTGCGGATAATTAACCATAACGGCCCTTCGGGGCAATCAAAATGGCAAGAATGTGGCTTGGGACCTCGCCTGTAGTTCGCTCCGCCGAGAATGCCCCAGCCCCTTCCGGATCGGTCAAGGACGCGACGGTCGAGTATAGCGCACCACGTCGCAGGCTCTGACGCTCGACCCACCCCGACCATTCGCTGGCGTCGCTTTGGTCATCAGCCGAAAACTCCGATGATCCGCCCCCGCAGAGGCGCACCAGACCAGCGGCATACAGCCCTCAAGAGTTTTGAGAGGGCCGCTGGCGGAAGCGCGATCAATGGCCTACGTTGTGCGAAACATATGGCCGAAAATCTCCCGCGACGCCGGCCCATCTACCGACGCGACCACGCAGCCGCCCGCACCCAGATGAGCGCGTCAGCCGCGCCTAAGCGCGTGGGGCGGCCGAGGCGGTGTTCGCACTAAGCCATCGGCGGCAACCGCACAAACCATCGATCCACCATCGCCGCTGGTGCCGCTGTTGGTGCCGCAGTGTGCAATACACTAAACATTGGGATTTTGGCGCATTTGGCTGGAGGAGCCCCTTTGGACATAGATCAGCAGGATGATGACAACATCCCGCCGCCTGAGCAGCTTCCTGACCTGTTCGACGTGCTGCGTCAGTTGCCACACATGTTCTCGGATTTATACTTGCAAATGCAGTGCCGCAATATATCCATCACCGATCAAGCGTTAAACCCAATGGAGGAGCAGCTTTTGTTCCAGAAAATTGATTTAGAATATACACCTTTACCAGAAATGTTCTTGCTTTCAGCTTGGAGCCAGATGTGGGTCTTTGCCTTCTTTGAGCTGATGCGGACGTGGAAGGTGCTTGTCGACGACAACCTCAAGTTCGCTCGCGCTATAGTCCAAGCGAAAACTCAAGATGCCCGGCAAGCGGTGATCGATAAGAAGATCGCAGAGAATGATAGGGCATCGCGCCTGACAATAGACTTCGGGGCGTACCATCGAGCAACGATGGGCGGGGTCATTGATATGCCGGCGGAGATCATTCGATCATTCGAGCAGGCGCTGAACCACACCAAGCTGTTACGACGCATGCTTGCCGAGGTTCGCACGTCGCTCGCGAAGCATGAGGTCGCCGGGGTCAGGGCCTACGCCCCGTCTCCCGGTTACGGGCTGATCAGCCCGATCAAAGGCTCGATCGGATGGCGGATCGTGTATGAGGAACCGCTCTCTGAGGCGATTATTTCCCGGCGCGACATAGGGAACGAATGCCGGGCAATGGGGAGAGATATGGGCGTTCTGCCACCGAGCGGGTCTACGTGATAATCGGGTTCCTGCTTACCATCGAGCCTCAGGCAGTTTGAGGAGCCGGTAGGGCATCGGCGGGGTCGTCGCTGCCGCGATGGCGAGGCGCTCGTGGATCGTTTTCAGCACAAAGCGGCGGTTGAAGCGCCAAGCGAAGGCGCCGAGGTAGCGCGGCAGATGCTTGGCGCCGACCACACGATGAGTGGCCACGAGGCTGTTCTTGACGTTGGCAAGTACTGTGTTCGCCCAGCGGAAGGCAGCGTGACGGGCAGAGGCGCGACCGGAGCCCGTGACGTGACGCTCGTGGACGATACCCGGCTGCTCGGCGATGCAGCGAAACCATTGGCCGCCGTCGCTGACGACGGTGGTTCCGGCCGCGACCTCGGCGCATAGGCGTTTGGTTTCGCCAGCGCGGAACCCGCGCACGACCTGGAGGCGGGCGTGCAGCGGTCGACCGTCATCAGACGTCTCGATTGCGGCGATGAAAGGAGTGTGACCACGTCGGCCGCGCCCAGAGCCTTCACCAGATCGCTCGCCGCCGACATAAGCGTCGTCGATCTCGATGCGCGGGCCGCTGGCGCCGAGCTTGTAACGACGGTCACGCTCGAGCATGGCCTGCATCAGCTTGTGCTGAACGCGCCAGGCAGCGTTGGTTGAGATCCCGAGCCGCCGACCCAGCTCGATGTTGGACAGGCCCTTTTTGCCTTGGGCGAGCAGGTGCATGGCGCGAAACCACACCCGGATCGGCAACTTGGTACCCTGCAGGATGGTGCCGGCGATCAGTGATGTCTGGTACCGGCATCGCCGGCACTGAAGCAATTGACGATTCCGGATCTCACAATAGTCTGTCTCTGCGCACCGCGGACACTTGAAGCCCTCAGGCCAGCGCCAGGCAAACCACACCTTCCGGCACGCCTCCTCGTCCGGATAGTGCTGCTCGAATGCATCATCCGAGAGGCCCTTCTGGTGCTGCACGCGGTTGCGAGGCATCGCTTTGATCCTGAAAATCGTCGTGTTTTCAGGATAATATTACTTATTTCTTTAGCTGAGTGTCGATGGTAAGCGGGATCGGGTTTATCACGTTGCGATTGACCTGAGACGAATCAGGAACTAAAAAGGAGAGAAGCACGGGGGGCGCCATGATGGACGACAGCAGCACCTTGCCGGTTGCGGCCGATGCCCCGCGCCGTGTTTCAACCATCGCGCAGCTCGCCTCGATCCCCGAAGAAGAAATCTGGCTCTCGAAGCAGAAGAGTGCACGAACCCGCCGCGCCTACCGGCTCGACGTTCAGCACTTCATGCGCACGTTGTCGATAGCCACCCCCGAAGAATTGCGCCAGGCCGACCACAAAGCGGTGATCGCCTGGGAACGCTACATGCGCGAGGTCGAGCGCGCCGCATCGTCGACGATCCGGCGACGGCTCGCGGCTCTGTCGTCGCTGTACAAGCACCTGGTCCGGCACAGCCACGCTTCGCGCAATCCGGTCGGCGAGGTCGAACGGCCGGCAATCAATCGCGACGAAGGCTCGACCCTGGCCTTCGCCAAGGTGCAGGCGCGCAAACTGCTCGACCTGCCGAGCGAGGAGACAGTCGCCGGGCTGCGCGATCGCGCGATCCTTTCGGTCGGCTTGCAAGTTGGGCTGCGCCGCGCCGAGATCGCCGCGCTGAAGGTCGGCGATCTACACCAGAACCGCGGCTATGACTCGCTGCGCGTGATGCGCAAGGGCAGCCGGCGCGACGCGCTGGCAATCAACCCGCAGACCGCGGCACGGCTGCGCGCCTATCTGGAATTCGCTGGGCATGGCGCCGATGTTGACGGGCCGTCGTTTCGGCCGTTGAAGCACAACGGCAAGCGCCAAGACGAGCGGCGAGGCATGGACCCCGACGCGATCGACCGTGTGGTCCGGAAATACGCCGCCGTGCTCGGGCTCGATCGCGGCTACTCGGCGCACTCGATGCGCGCCACCTTTATCACCACGGCGCTCGAAAACGGTGCCCAGCTCGAAGACGTGCAAAGGGCCGCCGGGCATCGTGATCCGAGCACCACAAAACTATATGACCGGCGAGGCTACAACCCGGAGAAGGCGGCCTCATTTTTCGCCACCTATTAAGAGTAATTTGCGTGAAGATCGAGCACGATTATCTAAAGAAGCTTCTAGAAGCTGGTCAGGCCTCCGAGAAGCCCACCTTCGACATAGAGGACCTAAAGACGGCAGGCTTCGACTACGGCGACCCAAAATTCGAATTCCATATGATGATTCTGGCTGATCACGGTTTCATCAAGCAGGACGACGGCTCCCCCGGTTTCGGCCTCACGAAGAGCTTGGATGGTTTTTGCCAGTGGTCGGTTCTGCCCTTGCGCCTGACGTCCTCGGGCCACCAGTTCATCGAAGCCTTATCGAACGAGGAGGTCTGGGCAAGAATCAAGCACGGCTATCCTGACGCTAGCATTGCCACATTGGAGGTCGTGGCCCTGAAGCTGCTGGAAGATTACGCGCAGAAGAAGATTGCACAGGAACCGCAGGTGTACTCAAAGACCGGTACCACAGTCTTTATTGAACATGAAAAATCACCTGAGACCGTAACGCCGCTGGTCACCAACTCAGCTTCAGGCATGGATTTAACTAACCCGGCCTCTGATATTCCGCCGTCGGCACGGCGCCACCGCGGCGCTGTCTTCAACACGGCAGAGTTCAACACAGTAGAATTCAGTGCGCCGCCACCAGTCAGCAACGATGCCGCTGCCCTGCCAGACTTACCTGCTCAGGGGCCGGGGCCGCATTTCGAGCTTACTAAGACAGGGATCGTCGACTTTGCGCCTCCGGAAGCGCTGGACCGGGAGGGCAATAATGTCGAGCGCCTTCGGCGGCTACATCCAACCCTTCGCGATCTCGCGCGCCAGTTGGTCGAGGCCTTAGGCACGGGTAATATTCCACACGCACACTTGGCCGCCCGAATTGCGGAATACCGCAAGCGAGTCGATCAGGCCCTCGATGCGATTGATTTCACACTTCTCTACGTCGAAGGCCTCCGGCTGGCTAACGCCAACAAAGCCACGGCCGAGAAAGTCGCTGAAGGCGAATTGCCGCCTCTTAGGGAAGCCGATCGCGAGGCAGTTGGCACCCTTTTGCAGTTGCACGGCACCTTCATGTTGGCCACGACCGCAGGGGCCGAGCTACTCGAAGCAGAACAACGGTATCACCGGCGACCAGCAGAAGAGAGAGAGTATCGCGCGGCTGCCGTCGATTTCGCTGCAAGCCTTCAAGGCAAACCGGACGTTATCGAGCCGGGCGCCGCTGCCTTCGTGCGCGGGGCAGCAGAACAGATTGGGCACGGTGCCAATCCGGAGCGCAGCGGCGTAGTTGGTACCAGCACCGTCCAAAATGTTTTAATTACACTTGCCGCCGCCGCCGCAGTTACCGCTCTTCCTATAGTGGGCGGCGTTATTGGCGGCCTAGATGGCTCGATCGCAGGAGGGGTCGCCGCGTTCCTAGCGGGTGATAGCGTCAGAAAATCCCGGCTATTTGCCGGGGTGATCGCTCCGATTACGGGCAAGCTGGATCAACTTTCCGACGTGGACTTTCACAAATTCAGCCACTTCTTGCTTTCTGTTGAGCACAAAGCGCTTCGCTTGGCAAATTATAGCGAACAATTCTCATGGTTAGACGCAGCATTGCGCTGGATTAAGCGACCGGTCGCTGGGCAGCGCGTAATGGCCTCCGCGACGTTGTCGATGACCCCGGCCATAACGTCCTCATCGTCATCCGCCGATTTTGTAATTAGCCTCCTCAACGCAAGTGGTGAAATCGAAATTTCTGCCCAGACTGAGCGTGCGCAAAAGGCGCGGCGCTTAAAAGAGGGCGAGACCATCGCATTTAAAGACCACTTCGAGGTTATTCCATATGTCCAAGCAGCCGAGGCGGAAGGGCTCACATTTGCAAGAAACGAACTCTTCGAACAAATTCGCGTTATGCTAGAAGAGTTAAAACAAAACGTGGAATTACAAGCAATTCCATTTATCCAGATGCTAGATGATGTAGGTAACACGTCGATAATAATCGACATATTGCAAACTGCATCTGACAAGGAAGATTTCTTGCGAAAAATAAATGAAGCAAGCTCCTCTAAATTAGCACATCGAATTGAGAACTTCTTGCGTTCCTATGAAGATGCGCGACAAGACGTAAACAAGGCGCGTGCTATATTTGGAATGGCACCGTTTCGGTTTTAATGGAGGCGGTTCGCACGCCGTTTTCGGCCGGGCGCAATTCTACATTTCGATGCAGGACATTATCACATATTCGAACTGCCACCAGGCCGTCGCCCGCAGCACAATGTCAGTGCCACCGCATAGGTCCCGAAATAATGGTCGTTTGCTCGGTTCAAGGCGACGGTTTCAAGGCCCCCGCCCTCGGAGGAAGCCGCTTGAAGGAGCAGGTGGCTCACCGGCCGCCTCCGCTATCCGACGAACATTTCGGCCGCTCATACCCAGTTACCCAGCGCAAATCTCGGCCTGCGTTGCCTGCGGATTTGTAGCGAGAACCAAATTTGAAGCGTGACATCGGCGATTTTGTCGGGCTAAAAGCCCTTCCTAGTGAGCGGAAGGTCAGTCGGGGAGGCATCCCCGACTGACCGATCGCGCTTTACGAAATCCGGGTTACACGAACGGTGATTTTCCACCGCCACAACCGGAGATCGAGGCGCAAGGGCATCAACAACATGCCCGTCACCTCTCACTGTTACACAAAAGTGTGCGGCAGGCCGGACAGCAGCCCGACCTGACCGCCACACTCCCCCCATAGTCATCCTCGATGACGGTCCGCTGACATTTACGTTTCAGTTATGTGACACCTCTTCTTCTGTCACGGGCCGTTGATGGTCAATCCCTCCGAGCCTTGATCCTGTCGCCGAGGTCTCTCTTCTGTCCGGGGTCGGCGCTGGGCCGCCACCTGATGGGGTCGGATGAGGAGCAGGTCGGCCATTCTAACAACGCGCAGTAGCGAAGCCCTGCTGAGGTGTCATCGGCCTGACCTGATCCATCGTCCCGGCGACGGGACCTTGCTCCGGGCGGGGTGTCTCGAACCGCCCGAACCTGGAATCTCCTTCAGTTAGTGGGTTGCGGCTGTAGCCGCTTTGTCGGCGAGGAAGGTGGTGCCGTCGGCCAGCATGCGGTGCAGTACCACGGCGAGCTTGCGGGCGAGCGCGACCTTGGCCTTGCGCATGCCGGCGCGAGCGGCAAGGCGCATTCCCCAGCTCTTCAGGGTCGAGCCCTTCACCGGCCGGGTCAGAATGACATTGGCCGCCTCATAGAGGGCAGTGCGCACGCCGCCGTCGCCGATCTTGGAAATGCGACCGGTCACATCGGTCTCGCCCGACTGATATTTCTTTGGGGTCAACCCAAAATGTGCCCCCACGGTCTTGGAAGATCTGAAGCGGCCGGGATCGTCAATGGCCGAGGCATAGGTGAGCCCGACGATCGCGCCGACGCCGGGTGCGGTCATCAGCAGCCGAACACGGCGATCCTCGCGGGCCAGGGATCGCAGGCGCTTCTCCAGCTTCTGCCATTGTTCGAAAAGCGTGCCGCGCGCCGCGAGCAGGGCCTCGGCAATCGTCGACAGCGTGGCGTGGCCGGCGACCAGGTCGCGGATCCGGCCGGGAAAGGTCCGCGGTGTTGTCGGGCCGACCTTCAGTCCAAAGCCGCGCAGCACTCCGCGCAGGCTCATCTCGACGTCATGGTTCTTGCTCTGCAGCAGCTTGCGCGCTGTCAGCAGCGCTCGCACTTCCTGCGCTGGCAGCGACTTGCAATGCACCGGACGGAACCAGCCGAGCCGCATCAGCTGGGCAATGCCGCGCGCATCCTTGCGGTCAGTCTTGACCGGCATTGCCTTGAACGCATCGCGCACGTGCCGGGTCTCGAGCAATTCGACCGTCAGCCCGGCATCGCGCATGCCCGCATACAGCCATTGCGATAGCGGCCCGGCCTCCAATCCGATCCGTTCTATTGGGAACCCCAGACCGCCAAACCATCCGATCAGGATCTCGGGCTCGCTGGCCACCTTAGCCTCGCGTACGATCCGCCCGTTCGCGTCGACAACGCAAATGCTCGCGCTTTCCAATGACACGTCGATCCCGGCATAGTGCTCCATGGTCGTCCCTCGATGATGTTTGGAGCAGGCCCAGCCTGACTCCGTGTTTTCCAACTTCATCACTCTGAGGGACGGCCACTGCCACGCAACTGCGGTCGGTTGCCGGCCCGTGACCCCATCTATCTGGGCTGGACAGTGGACATATGCCGTTCGCCCCAGTGTCGGCGCAAGGTTGAAATGTCATCGGCTGTGCAAAGTTGATATGACGGCCGGCCACTGCAGTGGCCTCACTGAGCCGCAGCTGCTGCTAGAATTTTGCCGCGATGGTCGGCCCTTTGTCGGCATCCCCGATGCCTCCAGATTGTTTGGTGGCCGCTGGCGTCGTGGATTCCCCGCATCATCGCCTTATCACCTCTCAGAGAGTGGTCGCCGCCGGCCTTCGAATTTGTCCTTGACCAGAACCCGGTCGCGCGCGTCGGGTGATCGTCTTTATTCCGCTAGCTCCGGTTTGCCGGCAAGGATGTTGCTGATGGCTTTGGTGTCAGCGTCGTCGGCCCAGGAACCGGCGCGGTAGGCCATCGTGCCCGGCTTATCCCAACCATGGGCCGCGACAACAAAAAACCGGCCATTCGGGGCGACAAACACCATACGACACATATCGGCGGCGGCGCCCAACCCGGTGCAGTCGATCAACTCGGGATATCGCTTGCACAGAGCGCGCTCGCCAGAGGTGCCGCACCAATTGAATTCACCGCCTCTTGGTATCGCCGCAGGCTTTAATCCCCAGGCAATCAGTTTGGCCCGGGCCGTGGCGTAGCTTTCGGCATCGGCCTGGCCGACCAAACAAAGCCACGCGATCACCGCCAGTGACGCCGGTCGAAATAGTGACGCCGCCATTATCGAGGCTCCTCCCGCATTTACGGTTCCAATATGTTAGCAAAGCTCCGTCTCAGTGCGGCGCCGTATAGTTGTTCAACGCGTGGTTTTAGGTGAGGTTGACGGCGGCCGACAGCGATCGATCAGCCATCGGGAGGCGCTCGCGGCCCGTCCGCCGGAGCCGTTGCGCCCGACCCCTCCATTACGCTCCTGCCGGCGCCGGGCTTGGGGTTTCAACTTTCTCCGCTACCGGTCCCGAGGCCACCGCCTTCACGGCTCCGCCGGCCTGCGCCGTCCCGCGGAGCGTCGCCAGCACCGCTGACGGGTTGGCGAACAAACATGCCATTGAGAAACGCCCAATGCTCGCTGCCGCCAGAGCCGCGGCGGCGTGCGGACAGGTGCTGACGGCCAGACCGCGAGCCGATCGAATTGCTTCTTGCTCATCGCCACCACCGGCACCGCGCACCCCCGAGGTTCCTCGAACCCGGGCAGTGTCACGTCAACTTTGCAGATGGGTGTCGTCTCTGTATTGCGGTTACATTGACGCCCACCCCAGACCGCGCAAGAAACCACAATGTTGGAGCAAAATACTACCATGATCCGGCTGGCACGGCTCGAAGATTGCGCCGTCATCGAAGCGATCGTTCGGCAGGCATATTGCGGCTATATCGGCCGGATCGGCAAGCCGCCGGGGCCGATGCTTGACGACTATCCGCGACGCATCGCCGAGGGCGTCGTTCAGGTACTCGAAGAAGAGGACGGAGTTGTCGCCGCCATCATCGTACTGCTGGTGAAGACCGACCACCTGCTGCCCGACAACATTGCCGTCCGACCCGAACGGCAAGGGCGCGGTCTTGGTCGCACGCTGATCGCCTTCGCCGAAGCCGAGGCACGACGCGATGGCCTCGCCGAACTGCGTCTCTACACACACGCGAAGATGATCGAGAATACCGCCCTTTACAGCCGGCTCGGCTTCACTGAAACCGGTCGTGGCCACCAATCCGGTTACGATCAAGTCTTCATGTCAAAAGGGGTTTAAGAAAGCCCAACCCCCGCACCCCCGTCATGCTTAGTCCCGTAATGGCGTGATTTGTGAGGGGACGTTATGCGGCTTTTTGACAGCGGTCCCGTTGACTGGCACCCTCAAGCGATGCCGCACCGCGTCGTCGCCGCTATGAGCAATGTCTCCCCCAAAGCCAACTAATGTCATATATGAGATTCGCGTAAAGGGCCGGCGGCTGGTATGTACGACCCATCTCGCCGACGCTCAATGGGCGGCACGCGCCGCCGCTGAGGCGGGAGAAGGAGCTAAAATCGTCGATGCCGCCACCGGTCAGGTGATCGAACGGCTCCCCCCACGCAGTTAAACCCGTCCCCGGTCCAAGGTAACGCCCCAGCTCTGTATATCAAAAGCGACATGGCGTTTAATTTGGGTACCGGATCACAGCTTGCTAAAGCGCGCGAAATTTCCGGCGATCACGACCCTCGACACCTCGAAGACGCCAAAGGCCGGCGATACACGCATCACCGCACCCGTTCTTGCTGCGACGGATACAGCCGAGATCAAATCCGCCTTTGCCCGCCTCCAAACCGGGCGCGGCAGCCCGAAGGCCCAGCCCCGAAGCATACCAAGCCCCCTGCCCGTGCTTCATTAGCAAAGCTCGCGCCAGGTCGAACTGTGACAGTGGCAAGACGCCCGCCGAGCACCGACCCGATTGCCGCCGCGATCCTGCGCGCCAGGTCGACCGCCAACCTAACGCAGACCCAACTGGCAGAGCGGCTCAAAACCGATCAAGGCAACATTGCAAGGCTTGAGCGGGAGCGGTCGCAGGCGACGATCCGCGCCTTGCAGCGCATTGCCGAGGCAACCGGGCACAGCCTCATTGTTGATCTTCAACCGGTCAAAAAGCAGCGCCGGTGATTTTTCACCGGGTGATCATTCTGACGGCGTCGATTGACGAGCATCCCCCGGCGAATGTCTAAAGGTCTAAAATCCAGATGGCTCTGCGCGCGGCTGGTTTGGTGCAATTCCTAACCCGCTCCATGTTCTCCTGCATCGCCTCGCGGAGGCTCCGGCACTTGACCCGAAGCCGTTCTGTTTCTTCACAGGCTTCTTTTGCTCGCTCTCGCAGAGCCGCTAGCTCATCGAAATCGATCATCAAGCTTCCTCCCTGATCTGACCAACGGCGGATCAGAACGTACGGTTGCATGGCAACGCAGGAAGGAACCAATCAACATCTTGTGCCGGGCGGGTGACAAGTAATCGCAGGAAAGTCCTGATCGTTAAGACGAGGACTTTCTCATTACCTAAAACAATTTACCAGAATGCCAATTTCTGCGTCTTTTGAGTTTAGGCCTAAAGTGCAAATGTCAGTGGCATCTAATTTGGACATCTCACGCCGTCCGGCTTCGCGGGCCGCCCCGGGCGAACCAAACAGCTGCTTTCCTTTCACTACCGGCGACGGAAAGGGTAGGAGACGCCGAGCATGATGAGTTTGGCGATGGCGATGGCCTCGATGAGCAAGAGGGCGCGATCGGCGCCGAAGATCCGCAGTGCGCTTTCGGCCTTGCTCCCCCGGTCAAGCGGCAACCTGCCGGTAACAATTTTGATCAGCCGAAGATTTTCGTCCGCAGCCGCTGTGAGGAGCGACGCGTCCCACCACCAGGTCGCGATGATGATCGCGAAAGCGCCGACGAGCGCAGCGATCTTAAATGCGCCGCGGCCCGCCGCTTGAGCAACAAGCATGATGTGTCGGTTCACGATTGGTCAACGGCTCGACCACACCTTCAGCTCAGCTGTCGCGGGCGTCGTGTATTGGCGAGGGGCGCGAGGGTCGGGATGCTCCCGCCAATTTAGGGCAACGGCTCGGCTCCGGGGCAGGGCAAAGCCTCTGCAAGTCGCGCCGATCGATGCCTCTCAGTAGCCAGCGAGCATGAGAACGCCAGCGAGCGCGAGCACGGCGTTGCCGCTGACCGGATAGCGCAGTACCTGCGGGATGGCGGAAAATTTGAAAACATTGCTGCCGGCAATTTGCCCAAGCGCCAGCATCGCGACACTAAAGAAAAAAATCGACAACGCCGCCGAGATGTAGCCGACACCGCCAATGCCGCCCGCGACCGCAAGACCCACATTGTTGATCGAGAGAGTACCAGACAAGAAGAGGCTCTCACCCATGCCCACAAACGCGCGCTCGGCAAACCTCGAAGCGGGTGCGGGTTGGCGGCCGGACGCTCCGCCTCGTTCCTGGTAAAAATTCCAGATAGCGAAAACCAGAAGCAGCGCGCCGCCAAGAAGGTCCGGCGTCCGAGAGGGCAATATCTCGCGGATCTGTCGGCCGAGACCCATGGCAACCAGTGTGACCAAGGTGGTGACGAGAGCGATTAACAAGTTGTGCCGCCAACGGATCCATCGATGTTTGATACCGTAGGCGACACCGAGCGTCAGGTTGTCGGTGTTGGCGGCGAGCCCGAAGAGGAGTGTCGATGCCACCCGATCGAACATCAATTTACCCGCCTCCACAAAAATCCCAGGATCGTAATCGGCCGAGATGGCCAGGCGCGAGGCTCGATAGAGATAGCGCGGCACGTCCGCGGCAGCCATTTGTTAGAAGCGGTGTTTTTGATCCCTTAGCTTCGCTGAGAAACCATTCCCGAACACGCCATTTCCAGTGCGAGTTCCTCACGTTCTCGGATCCATGCAGACCGGCTGATTGCGAGAGCCTGAGCGCAGAGCGGTTGAAGGCGGCCACAGAGCGGCCTTACGCATGCCCAAGCTGAGCGGTTGAAATCGCACTGACGAACAGTTAGAGAACATCTGGCATGTCCGAGCACGGAGACGCTCGATGTTCTTCACCTTTCCCGAAGACGCTCGCTGGAATACCGAACGGCAGGTGGTTGAGTTCGGCGTCGCGATCGGCGAGTACGAAGGAGTGGTCCAGGTGCCGAGGCGTGTGTTTCAGCGCTCGTTACGGGAGCGGCCGACGCCCGAGCGGTGCCTCGAAGCCTACTACCTACAGCGCACGCGCTTTGAGCGGATTGCCGAGCGCAAGCTCCGCTGCCGTCAGCTTACCGAAGACGGCAATGTTGAGATTACGGGCCGCGATCTGCGAGAGGGCAGCTTGTGATTTGGAAGCTCGGCGATAGCCAAGCGTCATCCCAGCCAAACGTTTGAACAAGATAAGTGTGATGTAGCTCACATCGTGACGCAATACGGACGGGCATTATGCCAATAAGCGGACGCCTGACGGTGCGACATGGCTACAACGCAAAGTATTTCGCGGTATGCACGGTGGCTGGAAGATACCTCGCCCGGCTTCCTCGCCGAAGTGATCGTAATGGAAACCGGCGAATACTACGGGCAGCGCGACTTACTCGACCAAGTCGCTAAACTGGTCGAACTTTTTGGGGTGATCGGTGCCGCCGAGATTATCGGATGCTGTTGATGCTTTCGCCAGCCGGCGCCCGACTCCAGCACCCGCCAGATTGCTTGAGGTTTGGCTAGACGGCCCGAGCGCGCGGTCTCCCTCTCCTCGCTGGTGTCGCCGCTGCTACTTGACTGACGACATCAGATCTCTTTGCTGCAGCACGCGATCCGCTTTTCGGTGTGGCCGTCGCCGTGGAGCCCCGATTGCCAAACTTGCGACCCAGTCCGGCGCTTTTAGCCATCTCCGACCGCCGCTCGGAATATGCCGGGGCGGTGAGCCGATGGTCGTGGGGCAAACCCCAGCGCCTGATGTATTCATTCCTGGTCAGGCCGTGCCGCGTGCTGATGTGACGTCGCAGGGTCGTGCCTCGATAGCCGCAATCAAGACAAACGACAAAGTCGTGCTGCACCGATCGTTTCGGCGACACAGCGGGAACCAAAACTCCCGCAGCCTGAGTGGGCTCTCCAAGTTGCGCGAGAGTGCGATAGACGGTCGCGATCAGATCAGAAATCTGGTTTGCTCCGATCGCATTATGCCGAACGTAGCTGCTGACGATCGTCGCGGTGAGATGCGGGCTGGTCTCTTCGTTTTTCATGGTGCTGGTTCACAAGAATTTTACTCTAATCGCAATATCGTGAGACGATTGTATCAGTTAAACCCAACTTCCTCAGTTTGGAGTAAATCGCTCGCTGGAAGCCGCGGAAACGCTAGGGATACGACCGGGCACGCCAAGGTGTGGTGCTAAATCGGCCAGACGATTGCAATAGATATTGAGGAATTTGCTTGCGGCGGCCCAGAGAATCGTGGTGCTGGTACCGGAGAACAAAGGTGCCGCGCCATATTTGTCCGCGTCAAGAAGATTGGAGCCTACGAATACCTCTACCTCGTCGAGAACGCGCGCGAGGGCGGCCGCCACGTGCAGCGCGTCATCAAGGCGCTCGGCCGGCGCGATGAAGTTGAGGCCTCGGGGCTGATCGATGGGCTGATCGCCTCGGCGGCGCGCCATTCGCGCCGCTCGATCGTGTTGTCGAGTTTTTATCGCGGCGAATTGCCGGAGCTGCACCGCCTCAGCATCGGACCTGATCTGGTGTTCGGCTGGCTGTGGGCGGAAACAGGATGCCGCGACGTGCTCAAGAGCCTCGTCTCCGACCGGCGCTTTTCCTTTGATGTCGAGCGCGCCGTCTATCTCACGGTGCTGCACCGGCTGATGATCTCGGGCTCCGACCGCCATGCCAGCGACTGGCTGAGCCGGGTACGTGTGCCGGGCACCGATGGGCTCGATCTCGACCACGCCTATAAGGCGATGGCCTGGCTTGGCGAAGTCGACGCGGCCGGCCGCAGCACCGCCGAGGCCATCGAGGAGGCACTCTATCACCACCGCCAGCCGCTGTTCGGCGCCGTTTCGATCGCGTTTTTCGACACCACCAGTTTATGGTTCGAGGGGGCCGGCGGCGAGAGCCTAGGCCAGTACGGCCACTCCAAAGACTATCGCGGTCACCTGAAGCAGGTCGTGCTCGGCATCGTGCTTGACGACGCCGACCGGCCGATCGCGTCCTTTGTGATGCCCGGCAACACGGCCGACGTGACGCTGTTGTTGCCAGTAGTCAAACGGCTGCGCGAGCGCTTTGGGATCCTCGATGCTTGCATCGTTGCCGATCGCGGCATGATCAGTGCCGATACCATCGCCGCCCTCGAAGCCGAGAAGATCCAGTACATCCTCGGCGTGCGCGAACGCACCAGCCGCGAGGTGCGCACCGGGGTCATCGAGGATGATGGCCTCGCCGTGCCGCTCGTCATTCCCCGCCAGAAAGGCGAGACCGAACTGGCGATCCGGGAGACGACGATCGCCGGGCGGCGCTACATCATCTGCCGCAACGAGGAGGAAGCCAAAAAGGACGCCGCGGCGCGCGCCGAAATCGTCGCCGGTCTCGAGCGCAAGCTCGCCCAGGGCGACAAGGCGCTCGTCGCCAACAAGGGTTTTCGTCGCTTCCTGAAGACGCCCGCGGGCGGCGGCTTTGTCATCGACCGCGCCAAGATCGAGGCCGATACCCGGTTCGACGGTCTCTTCGTGCTGCGCACCAACACCAAGATCGCCGCGCTCCAGATCGTGTTGCGCTACCGCAATCTGCTGGCCGTGGAGGACGCCTTCAAAACCGCAAAGGCGCTGCTCGCCACCCGCCCGATCTTCCACAAAACCGACGCCGGCATCCGCGGCCACGTCTTCTGCACCTTCCTCGCCCTTGTCCTGCGCAAGGAGCTTTTCGACCGGCTCGCCGCCCGTCGCAGCCGGCTCGAATGGCAGCGCATCGTCGACGATCTTGTCGACCTCAGCGAAATCGATGTCGAACAGGATGGTCGCCGGGCGCGCCTGCGCACCGCGCCAGGCCCGACCATCGACCCGATCTGCCGCGCTATCGGCCTCACCCTTCCGCCGGTCTTCCAGGAGATGCCGCCCGCCGCCTGAACCCAAAACCGTGGTGCCTAAAACTTAAAATGGCTTGCAACCCATTGAGTTACCATGCTGTTCAAAATCAAACTGCGGAACTTGGGTTAAAGAGGGTCTGCTTACTTTTTGACTACGAAATCGCTGCGAAACTTTGGTCGAAAATCAGCCGCCGACTACAAGACGGGACATATTGCCTGCTGTTCGGAGCAGAAGTTGGCCCATTGCTCTCTTCTAAAGTCTATGATGCTCACCCGCGAGATAGCCTAGCAGGCTGCTGAAGAACGGTCGAATGTGCGGCCGATCTTAGGTACGAGCGCTGCGGATGAATACCGGGAGCGCTGGCGCGGTCTGACCCAAGTTCCGCAGTTTGATTTTGAACAGCATGGTAACTCAATGGGTTGCAAGCCATTTTAAGTTTTAGGCACCACGGTTTTGGGTTCAGGCGGCGGGCGGCATCTCCTGGAAGACCGGCGGAAGGGTGAGGCCGATAGCGCGGCAGATCGGGTCGATGGTCGGGCCTGGCGCGGTGCGCAGGCGCGCCCGGCGACCATCCTGTTCGACATCGATTTCGCTGAGGTCGACAAGATCGTCGACGATGCGCTGCCATTCGAGCCGGCTGCGACGGGCGGCGAGCCGGTCGAAAAGCTCCTTGCGCAGGACAAGGGCGAGGAAGGTGCAGAAGACGTGGCCGCGGATGCCGGCGTCGGTTTTGTGGAAGATCGGGCGGGTGGCGAGCAGCGCCTTTGCGGTTTTGAAGGCGTCCTCCACGGCCAGCAGATTGCGGTAGCGCAACACGATCTGGAGCGCGGCGATCTTGGTGTTGGTGCGCAGCACGAAGAGACCGTCGAACCGGGTATCGGCCTCGATCTTGGCGCGGTCGATGACAAAGCCGCCGCCCGCGGGCGTCTTCAGGAAGCGACGAAAACCCTTGTTGGCGACGAGCGCCTTGTCGCCCTGGGCGAGCTTGCGCTCGAGACCGGCGACGATTTCGGCGCGCGCCGCGGCGTCCTTTTTGGCTTCCTCCTCGTTGCGGCAGATGATGTAGCGCCGCCCGGCGATCGTCGTCTCCCGGATCGCCAGTTCGGTCTCGCCTTTCTGGCGGGGAATGACGAGCGGCACGGCGAGGCCATCATCCTCGATGACCCCGGTGCGCACCTCGCGGCTGGTGCGTTCGCGCACGCCGAGGATGTACTGGATCTTCTCGGCTTCGAGGGCGGCGATGGTATCGGCACTGATCATGCCGCGATCGGCAACGATGCAAGCATCGAGGATCCCAAAGCGCTCGCGCAGCCGTTTGACTACTGGCAACAACAGCGTCACGTCGGCCGTGTTGCCGGGCATCACAAAGGACGCGATCGGCCGGTCGGCGTCGTCAAGCACGATGCCGAGCACGACCTGCTTCAGGTGACCGCGATAGTCTTTGGAGTGGCCGTACTGGCCTAGGCTCTCGCCGCCGGCCCCCTCGAACCATAAACTGGTGGTGTCGAAAAACGCGATCGAAACGGCGCCGAACAGCGGCTGGCGGTGGTGATAGAGTGCCTCCTCGATGGCCTCGGCGGTGCTGCGGCCGGCCGCGTCGACTTCGCCAAGCCAGGCCATCGCCTTATAGGCGTGGTCGAGATCGAGCCCATCGGTGCCCGGCACACGTACCCGGCTCAGCCAGTCGCTGGCATGGCGGTCGGAGCCCGAGATCATCAGCCGGTGCAGCACCGTGAGATAGACGGCGCGCTCGACATCAAAGGAAAAGCGCCGGTCGGAGACGAGGCTCTTGAGCACGTCGCGGCATCCTGTTTCCGCCCACAGCCAGCCGAACACCAGATCAGGTCCGATGCTGAGGCGGTGCAGCTCCGGCAATTCGCCGCGATAAAAACTCGACAACACGATCGAGCGGCGCGAATGGCGCGCCGCCGAGGCGATCAGCCCATCGATCAGCCCCGAGGCCTCAACTTCATCGCGCCGGCCGAGCGCCTTGATGACGCGCTGCACGTGGCGGCCGCCCTCGCGCGCGTTCTCGACGAGGTAGAGGTATTCGTAGGCTCCAATCTTCTTGACGCGGACAAATATGGCGCGGCACCTTTGTTCTCCGGTACCAGCACCACGATTCTCTGGGCCGCCGCAAGCAAATTCCTCAATATCTATTGCAATCGTCTGGCCGATTTAGCACCACACCTTGGCGTGCCCGGTCGTATCCCTAGCGTTTCCGCGGCTTCCAGCGAGCGATTTACTCCAAACTGAGGAAGTTGGGTCTGAGGTGGGCATCGCCTGCACTGGGCAGCCAGAACTGGCGCAAGGCGCGGCCCAATGGCTCGGCCACCACGGTCATGATGCGGTTTGGGCGAGCAGTTTGGGTAGTCGCACCAGATCGTAGGCGGCCATCGCCAGGGTGAATTGCCAATCGACCTTGGGCAGTCCGCGGTGCCGAAGCTTGCGCAGCCCGGCCACTGTCTTGGCCCAGCCGAAGGCCTCTTCGATGCGCTTGCGGATGCGTTGCGAGACCGCATAGCTGGGATGGCGGGTGGTGCGGCCGTCGATCGCCGAGCGCCGGCCGCTCTGGTTTTGCGCGAGATGCGGGGTGACCGCCTGCTCACGCAGTTCCATGACGAAGTCGGCGCTGTCGTAGCCCTTGTCGGTGCCCAGCGTCACCGGCCGCGGCCGTTCGGCAAAGGGCTCGATCAGCGCCAGCGCCGCCCGCCGCTCGGCATGCCCGGCGGCGCGGGTCGCCACCGCCCCGACCACCAGCCCGTTGCGGTTCTCCATCAGCGCGTGGCCCATGTACACCAGCCGGGCCTCTTTTGCCCGGCCCTTTGCGGAACAGCCGCGCATCGGCGTCGGTGGTCGAGGCGTGCGTGTCGTTGCGGCGGCGTTCGCCGTGAAAATCCTGCTCGCCGTTGCGCCCCGGCCCGGGCGGGTCGCCCGAGCCGTCCTTCGGGCGGAAGCTCTTCAGGCTCGCCCATGCCTCCAGCAGCGTGCCATCGACCGAGAAATGTTCGCTCGACAGCAAGCGCTTGACCTGCTTCTGCGCCAGCACCGCGCCCAGGAACTGCTGGGCGACGTCGCCGGCGAGCAGCCGGTCGCGGTTCTTGGTGAATGTCGTGGCGTCCCACACCGGGTCTTCGATCCCCAGCCCGACAAACCAGCGGAACAGCAGGTCGTACTCGATCCGCTCGACCAGTTGCCGCTCCGAGCGGATCGAATAAAACGCCTGCAATAGCAAGGCCCGCATCAGCCGCTCCGGCGGGATCGAGCCGCGGCCAATTGGCGAGTAGAGCTGTTCGAACTCGCCCGACAGCGCCGACAGCGCCGCGTTGGACACCTCGCGAATCACCCGCAGCGGATGATCCGCCCGAACCCGCTTCTCCAGGTCTATGTAGCTGAAAAGGCTACCACAAATCTCATCGTCGCCGCGCATCGCCACCCCCATCCCCTCCCCAAGGGAGCAGAATGCGCGAAATCAGCAAGTCCTTTTTCAGCACCCTGCTAGAGGTCTCAGGACTGTCGCCTAAACCTAATAGAATTATTAAATAAGCCCATCGGGGTTCTTGCTGGCGGAAGCATCAAGAGCTGTATTGCGGCCACCACCGAAACTGCCGCTGTTCATCCGGCCGAAAACTCGTCAGGTGTCCTCTGACGCACAGACACCCCAACTCATTTTCCGTAACCTCGACGCTGATATCACCCTTCCCACCAGTTATATCGAGCAGGAAGAGGACCATCTCGTCGCAATGCGAGCACGGCCAGCCTAAGTACCATTCGCCAGGGATGGGGTTAGCTGGAGGGTGCGCGACCATGGCAGCCTCAGCTTTGGTCGTTGCCGGTGGCCTTTCGGTATCGTCGAAGGGGGCTAACTGATCCGGCTGCTCAACAACGGCTATCCCATTTTGCTCCGTTCACAATACTTTAGAGGGAGTTTGCTGATTTTCATTAACATGTCGGCGTCCGTCAGGCGCTCTTGCGGCCGCCTGGTGCTTGGCTAATCGCGCTGGGGCGGGTCGGGGGCGAGGAGCTTGGCGGCGAGTGCCGACAACTCGGCGATGCCGAACGGTTTGGGGAGAAAGATAAACCCGAGGACCTCCACTTCCTCGCGTACATCATAGCCCGATATCACTACAACCGGCACGTCCGCTTCCGCGGCCATTTGCGCTGCCGTGAGACCGGAGCCTCCGAGAAGCTCATAATCGACGATCACCAGGTCAGGGCGCACGCGGTTTAAGAACCGTTCTGCCGCCGCCTTTGATCGGAGCGAAAAACAGCGATAGCCGCGCGCACTAAGTTCCTCGCGGAGCAGGTTCGCAATGTCGTCTAGATCCTCCAGAACCAGGATGTAGGGCGCGCGAGCCCCACGCGATCGTGCGACAATCATGGAATTGTTTCCGTCTGCTTGTAGGCCCCTTTGATGTGGGGTCTTAAAACTTTCCGATCAGCGGTGAGGATCGCCGCGCCGCTGTGGCATCAACTCGGGATGACTGATCTAACCATTAGGCTCTTCGGCAATTTCAGCAAAATCATGGGCCGCTTTATGCGGGCGGCGGAGCATAAGCGAAGCACCATATTCGGCTTATGAACATTGAACTGACCGATGATGCCCCGGGCACGTGATGCGAGTCCCTTGACGGCCCCTGAGCAGAGACAAATGGAAAGGCTAGCGCTCCTGGATAGCCCGATGGGCGTTCGCCTCAAAAAGTCGAACCTTGGTCTCGTAGGTTACCGGCACCTCATAGTTGCAGGAGGAACATCGGTACCGCCTTACGGTTTGGAACCAACTACCCTTCCTTTCCTGCTTGTGACCGCAATTCGGGCACGGATGACTGAGGAGAACACCCAATAGCCCCTTGGCGAGCGGCATAGCTCGGCTCCCGAAATCGGGCGCGAGCATGCGTATCTCTCAGCCGTTGGCGATGCCCCAGGGATACCCGCCACCGATATTCGGCAGAATAGACATGTTTAGCACTTATCAAAATGGCACCGAGGCGATGAGAGCGCCCCGGCCCCAGTTTGCGGGCTGGCAAAACCCGCGTTTGGGAGACTTTGCCAACGACGTAACGAACGGCGACAGCGAGTTATTCCCTCCCACCGGAAGGCAAACGTAGCACGCGGATCGGGCACAATGATGGTCCACGCCGATGGCACGGTTTGCATCCACGCAGCAATGTCCAATTGATCGACGAATGGGCAGGCTCTTCTGCTTGCGGCTCAAAATGCGGGTCTATGAGGGGCTGGATGAGGTGGTCGATAAAGACACGCATCTGATTGGGCCCTTTGCTAAGTAATCCTATGCCGAGTGCGGAAGGGGCGAATGCAAATGTCCATTGGCCAGATGGCGCGCGTGACTTCCGACCTCTGCCCTCCTTCATCCTCGGATAATGAGCGCCCATCCACAAGAAATTAACCAAGAATGATACATCGTCCCGTTCACCGCGTTGGCGGTAAGAGAGGCCGCCGCTACTGGCCTTCTGCTCGGGAGAAGAACGATGCAGAGTGCACCCCGGCATGTTACGCGCGTCGCAATCATCGTAACCCTGGACGAGATCAAGGGAATCGCTCAGACGGTCAAGAGATTGCCCAGTGATTTCGATCCCGCCACATGGCTCCAGGAGAACCGGCAAGATATCCGAATTGTCGCGACCGAAGCGGTCAGGGACGTGATTTGGGAAGCGCTGAAAATCGGCCTAGCGGATCGCCCGCTGGTCCTGCGTCGCCACACGGTTCACTAAGTCAGACCGGGCACCCCTTAGGCGCGGCTGCTGGGGGCCACGCTACGGAGTGAGAAAGGACCAGAAAGGATCTGGGTCTCCTCCGTCTCTACGGCGCTGTTGTGGCGCTTGGCTCCGCCGGCTCCTCTTCTCCCCTCACTCGCCCGAAACAAACCGAGGGCACAGCGAGGTAAGGTCGTCCGATCCATCAGTAATATCGCCAGTGACCATGATAATAGGATCGATGCGCATAATAATTCCCGTGGTAACGATAAGCGTAATGCCTCCCATGATAATAATAATAGATATTTTCGATCGACCCACCTGCCGATACGGAAGGCAGGTGTTGTGCAACGGGAGCGGCTGCCGCTTCGTGGCGCAATCCAAAGCTCAGGACGCCAGCAACAACCATAACCGAAAAGAGCTTCACGCGCATGGTGCTCTCACCTCAGCGAAGAACAAGACCGGATCGCCAAACGGGCCGCCGACCAAAATTATTCCAGAGACCAACGAGCCGCGTCCGGTCAAGCTGCTGCCGACATGGAGCAGGCTTTGTGGGCCTGAGCTGTGGTGCCGACTGCGCTTTCTTGGCAAGCCTATCAACCATATCGAAACCAGAGTGCCCGATAGTTCGTCTCGCGGCCGATGCCGATGATCCCCTGTCGAGTGGCCGCCCGTGGTCGTGCGAAGGTTTGCCCATCTTTTCACTCATTGCCATGGGCGGCCTTTTTCGAGGCGCGTCGGAGTGCGACGAATCAGGCGTTTCTCCGTCTCGTTGGCGCTGACGTAGCGCTGGGTTCAGCAACCCTCTGGCTTCTCTTGTTTCCCTCGTCCACTAGAACCGGCAACAGCATCGCCGGTTGCCCGCTTGGGCTCTAGCTAAGGCGGCTTGTCCGGTTATCCCGTAGTTGAACAAGGCACCCTCTTTTTGACATAAGGCATGACGGTTTCGTTCCAAAGGAAACAAAAGATCGGGACGCCGGATGGACGCCAAGTCTATTACCGTGAATGCCTGACAGGGAGAAGGCTATGATTGGTTCAGGCGCTCTCGTGCGCAAAGATTATCTAAAGGATGACACTGCGAAAGTTCACTATATTCTTATCGTTGAGGATGATCCAGGTTTGGGCAAATTGCTTCTCGACTTGTTTCGGCTTAGTGGAAACCGCTGCTTTGTCATCCATTCTAAAGGAAGTGCGGAGCGGTTCCTAAAACAAGTCCGCCCCGATCTGGTGGTCATCGATTACCAACTCATCGGCGGCATCGGGCTCGAAGCTGCGAAGATCGCAAGGGACCGGAACGTGCCAGTGATCATTACTTCCGGTCACCTCGGGATCTTCGACCGGGTGAGAGAAGCCGGATATTTCTACCTGAGAAAACCCTTCACGCCTTCTGAGCTATTGGCCCTGGCCTCGATGCTTCTCGGCGCTGATCTACGCTTGCCCGGTGACCCGCCGATGGAAATTCATTGATGAGCTGAGATGGCGAGGGACCCGGCAGCCTCGCCGGCAAGGTTTTCGTTTCTCGCGATAATCTCTGCGAGATATCGCTTTACCCTGGGTGTCGTGGCTTCCATCCAAAGCTTGCGGGCTCGGGCAGCAACAGCGCGGTAGTAGGCGGCTGACTGCCCCAATGAGGACCCCTCCGAATCACTGTCGAAATCAACGAGATCGCGGTCCTGCTGGCTTTTCAACACCGCGTCCCACGGCGGCGCGGCGGTTTCACAGAGTTCGAGGTGAGCCGCCACTCGTTCGGTCCACCGCACGGGAGCAGCTACCATAGCCGAGCCGAAGCGGGGGCCCACCAGATCCCCGCCCAAAGGCCCAATGACGACAGCACGATCACTATCAGCGCCACCCTGTGGGACTGCGGAATGGTCCCTGCGCGTGCCATTCGGCTCGGTTGTGACCGACCGTCTGGAAAGTCCTGAGTTTCTGCTGACGTGGGGATAATGTGCATCGGGCTCCTCCCTGGATCAGTTTGAACGCCTGTCCGGGTGGCGCTTTTAACCATCTCTCGTCATTATGGTGTCGCCACCACGTCAGAAATTCGCCTTTAGAGAAGTATTAAGCGCCAGCGTGATTCCGACGAGATTGCTAAAGCCGGGGTGTCGCTCGGTCGGGCCGGGCAAGTGCTGGACATCGCAAACGGGGTGGTCCTGGCCTTTGACCGCTCGATTTACATGACTGGCGTCGAGTTGGTGATCAACAGCGGGATGACGGGAGACACCCGACCGCGCTGGAGCTGAACGGCGGTCTTTCTGCATCAGCGAAGTGCGACTTTAGCGGAAACCACAAGTATTATCTATGGGAGGTTCCGCCAAACTCGCACTGCTACATCGATACGCCATGGTGGGTAAAAGGCGTGGGTCAGCTCAGCTGAGTGGCGCCTCTCGCAGTGCAGCCTGCAGCGCCGTATCGAGCGCGCCGAGGAACCGGGACCTGTCCCTTTTGGTCAACGGGGCCGGTCCGCGGGTATTTGTTCCCAACTCGCGCAAGTGCCTGGCGATCTCACGACCGGCTAGCGCATTGCCGATATTAGCGTGCGTCCAAGTTTTCCCAGTCGGGGAGACGACCCGCGCGCCGATTTTGAGGCAGCGTGATGCGACCGGGATATCCGACGTGACGCATACATCGGCGGCGGTGATATGCTCCGCAATCCAATCATCAGCTGCGTCGGCGGTGTCCCCCACCATAACCATTGTCACATTAGAGCCTGCCGGCCGGATGGGCCGTGAGCCGTTGGAGACGACGAAAACATTGATTTTTAGCCGCGCCGCCACGCGGTAGATCTCCTCTCGTACCGGGCAGGCGTCGCCATCGACATAGATGTCAGTCAACCCGGGCCCGCTTGGCACTCGCCGCACTGCTGTCACTTAGCCATTCCCGCAGCTTCGACCATCGCCGCCGACGATATGCCGGCCAGCGGTGATCGCCGCGCGGGCATGGGCAATCCCGGCGGCCGGCGAGCCGGTTGCCTCGACGACGATTTCGACCTGCGGATCGGCGCACAACTCGGCGCCTGAAGCAACAAACCGCGTATGCGCGACGCGGCGCGCGTCCCATCCGACCTTCTGGCAGGCGGCCCGCGCCCGCTCCGGGTCGAGATCGGCGATAACCGGAACCTCCAGCCCCGCCATCGTCGGCACCTGGCTCAAGAACATCGACCCGAACTTGCCGGCGCCGATCAGGCCGACGCGCACCGGCCTTCCGGCGGCGGCCCGCTGTTGCAACAAGCGGTGGAGGTTCATGGCTATTCCGCCGCTACCTTGCTCGCCGCCGCGTGAGCGTAGTTCAGCAGCGCGTCGTCAGAGACCGGTTTGATCGGGGCGAAGTCACGATGCGCGATCCACTCCGGGTTGGCGTTCTGATATAATTCGAGACCGCGCAAAGCGTCAGATAAACAATGCGCCGCGGGTACGGGGTGATGTTCGGGGCCGAGGCATGCACCAGATTGCCGTGGAACATCAGGACCGAGCCGGGCTTGCCGGTCGGCGCCACGATGCCGCCCTCATCGACCAGCCTAGTCACGGTCTCATTATCGAGAGTCCATAGCGGATATGATGTCGTCGCCTGGTCATGTCCGGCCGATAAAACGCCATGCTTGTGGCTCTTCGGGACCAGCATCAGCGGGCCGTTGATCGGCATCACCTCGTCCATGAATACCGCAATGTTCATGGCCCGCGGTTCGGGCATGCCGTCGTCGCGCGCCCAGGTGCCGTAATCCTGATGCCACTGCCAGACGTCCCCCTCAAAGGCGGCTTTGGCATTGATCTTGTACTGGTGCATGTACAGTTTTTCGCCAAACACCTGCTCGACCGGCCGAATCAGCCGCGGATGATGGCCGAGGATGCGAAACGCCTCGTTATAGGTGTGGGCGGCAAAGGCGGTGCGCGGCGCCCCGGTCTTCTCGCGCCACGCCTCCTGCCGATTGGTCGCGTAGATGGCCTCGGCTTCGTCGCGCAGGATGGCGACCTCTTCCTCCGAAAAGCAGCCGGGCAGGAACAGATAGCCTTCTTCAGTGAACTGACGAAGCTGCTGCGGTTTCAGCGGCATCGCGCTCTCCTCCTGTTGAGGATCCTAACAGGGACGATTGGCTTAGACGGCGCGCTGTTTCAGCGCCGGCCCGGTCGGTGTGGCCGCGCGCCGCGTGCTCGGCATCCATCGTATCGCCTTCCAGAACCAGGCGCAGGATTTCGCGGTGTTCGACCCATACCAGCGGGCGCTGCTCGGGATCATTGAGCACGGTACCCATGGACCGTTTCAGATGCGGCCATTGCGCAGCGACAGTGTCTTCGATCGCGCGGTTGCCGGACAGATGGTAGAGTGCGGTATGAAACGCGACATCGGCCTGGATGAACTTCAGCACCGGAGCATTCAGCGGGAGTGCGAGACCTGAAGCCAGTGCTCGCTGGGCCGCCTGCCGATGCCGCGTGTCGATCACGCTGGCGGCGACGCGCTCGGCGGCCAGCCGTGCTGCGAGCACGTCGAGGGCGCTGCGGACCTGGTAAAGTTCGCGAACTCTCGCGGCGTCGATTGCGGCAACGATCAGCCCGCGCCGGCCGCTATCCTCCACCAGCTTCTGTTGTTTGAGCAATCGCAGGGCGTGGCTGATCGGCTGCCGCGACACGCCGAGGACACGGCCCAGCTCTTCCTGCCGGATGCGCTGTCCGGGGGCGAGCGTGCCGTCGGCGATCGCCTCGACCAACTGTTGGTAGGTCCGGTCGATCAACGCGGGCTGTGGGTCAAGAGCCTGCATCACCCGCCGCATGCTGAATACGGAATTCCATGTTAACGCTCCCATCGAGCCGCGTAAAGGACTACGCGACGTGGACACCGAGGTTCCGATGATGGGGAACGTCGCGCTCGAAGGCTTCGAGGGGTGCCTAGGAGTTGACCGATCAACCCAGCACTTACCGTCGTCGAGCCGTCAATGGTGCCTGAAGTCGAGTTCCGGACGCCCGCAATTTTTGGGCCGAACCCAGCTGGGTGGTGATAGTCGCGCGAGTGTCAGGAAGCGGCCAGACCGGACGCTACTCCCGCGATCGACGAACGGGAAGAAATGCCCCATTCCGGCCTTTCGGGGCCGGGATGGGTAATCGGCCGGGTAAGTGGGGAGCGGTCATTCGTGCATGCCGGGCCGACTAACCTGATTGCAGCAGGAGCATACGGGAGTTCAAGTGAACCGGACGTTGCCCGATCGGATCAAGCCGTGCCGAGATCTCAGAGCGTTTGCGCCTTAGCCGATCCAAGCGAGCGCCGCAGCCCGATTGCGTCGGCCGTGGTCCCGGGGTTAGAGTTAAAGAAATGCCTGACCGGCGCACACGGCCGGTGATCGACGACTGGCATCGGGAGGGGGGACGTCCATGGTAAAATTGCGGGTCAACGGCCAGGAGCAGAGCTTTGACGGGGACACGTCGATGCCGCTCCTTTGGTATCTGCGCGACGAACTTGGTCTGACCGGCACCAAGTTTGGCTGCGGCGCCGCATTGTGCGGAGCTTGCACCGTCCATGTCGATGGCCAGGCGACCCGCGCGTGCATCACCGCGATCAGCGACGTAAACGGCCGCTCGGTGACCACGATCGAAGGCCTCGATCCCGACGGCAACCATCCGGTGCAAAGGGCTTGGCGCACCTTCAATGTGCCGCAATGCGGCTATTGCCAATGCGGGCAGATCATGCAGGCGGTGTCCCTCTTGAACCAGCACGAACCCGTCCGAGACCGAGATCGTCAGGCGTCATGAGCGGCAATATTTGCCGCTGCGGCTGCTATCACGGATCCCCGCGGCGGTCCACGCTGCGGCAGACCGGGGGCATGGCCATGACACCCCTTCACCACGCAACGAGACGTCGACCGGCGCGGCTTTTACGCGGCATGGTTGCAGCGGGCGGACTCGTCATCGTCACGGCGACCGGCTGTGAGCGGGTCAGCGATGCACTCGCTTACGCTCACTGTGCAGCCGATTCTCCGGCGGACCGCCATTCCGATCCGCCTGTTTTTGTCCGGATCGACGACGACGGCCTGGTGCACCATCATCGTGCACCGATCGGAGATGGGGCCGGGAGCGAGCACCAGCCTGCCGATGGCGGTCGCCGACGAGCTCGAGGCCGATTGGTCCAAGGTTCGGGTCGAGCAAGCACCGGGCGACGAAAAGAAATACGGCGACCAGAACACCGATGGATCGAGCAGCCTGCGCCATTTCATCCAGCCGATGCGGCAATGCGGTGCTGCGGCGCGGCATATGCTGGAAATGGCGGCGGCGACGCAATGGGGAGTCGATGTCGCCGAAGTGCAGGCGCAGAACCACGAAGTCGTCCACAAAGCGAGCGGCCGAAAGCTTGGCTATGGCGCTCTTGCCGCCGCGGCAAGCGCATTGCCGACGCCCCCCGCCGATCAGATTAAGCTAAAGGACCAGGCTGCCTTTCGCTATATCGGCAAGGGCAACGT
>CAVYZU010000005.1:0-469444 GCA_963772965.1 uncultured Alphaproteobacteria bacterium | reverse complement strand
TCACCGCCGGATCCGCGAGGGTCTTTCGCGCTTTGCCCGTTATTGCAGCGCGCTCGGCATCAGTCCGTCCGTTGTCGACGATGTCATTGCCGCCTCGTTCCTCGAAGCCTTGGAGAATGACGGGCTGATACGCAAGCCTCGCCAAGTACATCGAACGATGTGCGTGAGCTGGAATAGGGCGGTGCACACGATCTCGACGGTGCCGCTGTCTCAGCTAACGGTACCGCAATACAAGCCGGCCTATTCGTTGCCGTGGGATGTTTTTCTGCCGGGCCTACGACACGAGGTGGAGAACTATCTTGCCCGGCTATCCGGCGAGGATCTCCTCGCCGACGTCGATTTTCGGCCGCTGCGGCCCGCATCAATTCGGAGCTACGACCGACTGTTTCGTGCGTTCCTCTCGGCCCTCGTTCATCGCGGCCACGGCATCGAGAGCTTGCAATCTCTCGCTGATGTCGTCGCGGTCGAGACCGTAAAGGACGGTCTGCGCTTTTTCATCGAGCGAGCCGGCGGCAAAGGAACAAAACAGACCTACAATATCGCTCGGATGTTAACCGCTGTAGCCCGGCACTGGGTCAAGGTTGACACGGGGCAGCTCGATCAGCTGCGCGCGATTTGTCGGCGGCTCGATACCGGTAAGACGGGATTGACTGACAAGAACCGAGCCCGCCTTCGCCAGTTCGATGATCCGATCAACGTGCACGCCTTTGTTACTTTACCGGAAAAGATCTGGGCGCGGCACAAGCGGCGAGTTGACCCCTCACGCGCCGATGCCCTTGAAGTTCAGAGCGCCCTCGCAGTGGAGATTTTACTGCTGGTGCCGATGCGGATCGGCAATCTCGCGAGCCTTGATATCGACCGCAATATCCTGCGAACCCGCGCGAACGGCAGCGGCATCACCCACCTCGCCGTACCAGCTGAGGAGGTGAAGAACAGCATTGCGATCGAGGCTGAGATACCTCCCCAGTCCGTAAATTTGCTCAGCCTATACCTCCAGCGCTATCGACCTCTTCTCCTGACGCATCCGTCGTCTTGCCTATTTCCGAATAGCAATGGCGGGCCAAAGAGAGCGCAAGCGCTAGGGGTCCAAATCTCAAAATTCCTCCGCCGCGAGTGCGGTTTGCAAGTCAACCCACACTTGTTCCGTCATATTGCCGCCAAGCTTTACCTCGAGGTGCATCCTGGCGCTTACGGCGTCATTCGTCTCGTCCACGGACACCGCTCAGTAGACACCACCACTCGAAGCTATTGCGGAACCGAAACCGCGGCGGCAATGCGACATTTCGATGAGCACGTGCTGCGGCTCCGCCGACAGGTGTCGTCTTTGCCTAAGCGCCGCGGCCGCCGTGCTATCGAGGTATCCCAAGATGGCGACTGATCCAAAGAAAGATCCGACCCGCCGTTGCCGCCCGATCCAGGCGTGGCCCACCCCGGATCGCTGCGCCTGGGGGATCGCGATGGCCAGGGGTGATATTCTGGAGCCCTGCGGGGGCGGCGCTGACTGGGCCCATCTCAGCCGGCGCAAGATGGGCAGGGTTACGGGCGTTGGCTCACTTGGCTGGAAACGCACAGCCTGCTCGACCCCGAAGCCGCCCCGGCGACCCGCATCACGCCGGAACGAGTGCAGGACTACGTCATCGAGCTCCGGCAAAAACTCAATGCACCCTATACCGTGTCGCACGTGTACAGGAACTGTATCAAGCGATGCGAGTGATGGCACCCGAACGAGACTGGGCATGGCTCCGTCGGATCGAGGCGATGGTGCGGCACGGCGCGATCTCGGTCCGCAGCAAGCGGCGGCAGGTGTACCTTCCGAGACATTGCTAAGCTACGGCATCGAGCTGATGACGACAGTGGATCATCCAGCAAACGGCAGTCGGCTTAAACGAGCCTGCCGACATCGTGATGGGCTTATGATAGCGCTGCTAGCCGCACGCCCTTTGCGTCGCCGGAATTTCACCCGGATTGAAATCGGCCAGAATCTGGTCCGGCAGGAGGACGACTTTTGGCTTCGGTTTGAGGGCGGTGAAACCAAGACCGGAGAGCCGATAGAAACACCCGCACCGGCTGGTCTGGTCCAACACCTCGCGCGGTATCTCTCCCACTATCGGCCTTTTTTGTTGCTGCGCGGTGTGAACAAGAGCTGCCCATCCATGCAACCAAACCCTGCTTTGTGGATTTCAGTGCATGGTGCCGCGATGACTGAGATCGGAATTTACTTCGCCATCAGCCAGCTAACGAAGAAGCGTTTTGGGTATGTCGTCAATCCTCATCTCTTTCGCGACAGCGCAGCCACCTCGATCGCGATCGAGGATCCCGAGCACGTGCATATCGTACGCAGCGTTCTTGGGCACAGTACGCTGCAGAGCGGGGAGCGGCATTACATCCACGCCCGAACACTTGAAGCCTCGCGGCGCTATCAGCAACGAATCCTGGAATTGCGCCGCCAACATCCAATCCCAGTCGATCGCTAGCCGGGAGCTCGAAGATGCGAGTTGCGCTCTACGCAAGGTATAGCTCCGAGAACCAAAGTCAGGCGTCGATTGCCGATCAGATCGAGGTATGCACGCGTTATGTCGACCAACAAGGGTGGATCGTTGTCGGCACTTACAGTGACGCGGCCGCGAGCGGTGCCTCGCGTTTCCGTCCCGGCTATCAAAAGCTATTAATTGATCTCGATCGCGACATCTTTGACGTTGTCGTCGTCGAGGCCCTTGACCGGCTCGGCCGCAAGCTCGCCGATGTTGCCGATCTCTATGACCGGTGCGCATTCGCCGGCATTAAACTTTATGGGGTCAATGTCGGCGAGATTGGTGCGATGCATATTGGCCTGCTCGGCACGATGGCCCAGCTCTATTTGGCCGATTTGCGCGAGAAGACCTGGCGCGGCCAGCTTGGCCGGGCCCTCCAGGCCAAGCTTCCGGGCGGTAAGGCCTATGGCTACGATGTCGTCGGCCCTGGCACCGGGGAGCGTCGCATCAATACCGCGCAGGCCCGGATCGTCGGCCGGATTTTCCGAGATTTTGCCGAGGGACGCAGTCCCCGCGCGATTGCTCGGCAACTCAATCTGGAAGGCATCCCCGGTCCCGAAGGCCGACCATGGGGTGACACCACCATCCGCGGTCAAGCCGATCGCGGCACCGGCATTCTGAACAACTCGCTGTACGCGGGGCGCCTCGAATGGAACCGGTGCAGTTACATCAAGGATCCGCGCACCGGCAAGCGCGTCGCACGGCCTAATCCTCGCAGCAAGTGGGAGATCGTCGAGATTTCGCATCTGAAAATCGTCGATGACGGCTTGTGGCAACGGGTTAAGGCACGACAGCAGGAGATCAGCTTTACGATCGGCTGCGACAAACACGGAAATGCCCTCAACCGGGCACACCGGCGTCGCTTCCTACTCAGCGGTCTTCTTGTCTGCGGATGTTGCAGCGGTGGTTATACGATCGTCGGTCCCAACCGGTATGGATGCGCGACACGCCGCTCCAAAGGGATTTGTTCAAATGCGCTGTTGATTAGGCGCAACGAGATCGAGGCGCGAGTCCTCGATGGTCTCAGAGAGCGGATGATGGCGCCGGAGCTGGTCGCCGCATTTATCGACGAGTTTAACCTCGAACTCCGCCGCCTGACTAGTAATGCCGAAGCCGAGTGCCTTGCTGCGCATCGCATACTGGCTGACGTCGACCGCAAAATTGCCGGCATCCTGAAAGCGATCGAGGACGGCGCATACCATCCGGCTCTGAAGGAGAGGCTCACGCTGCTCGAAAAGGACAAAGCGGCCGCCGCTGCGAGGCTCGCCGCCTGTCACTCGAAACCGGTGCTGCGGCTGCATCCCAACCTTGCGGCGCTGTACCGGAAGAAGGTGCAGCAGCTCGCTGACGCGCTCAATGAGCCCGGCACCGCCGCGGAAGCCGGGGAGATCATCCGCGGGCTGATCGATCGGATCGTGCTGACGCCGGCCGACGGTGTTTTGAAAGCCGAGCTCCATGGCGATCTTGGAGCTATCTTGGCCTATGCCGACGGCGAGCTCCAGCCGAATGGCAAAGCCTCCAGCTCAGCAAAGCCGGGGGCATTATTGTCAGTGGTTGCGGGGGCTGGATCTGGACTTTGTGACATTTTCAACGCGCAGGGGCTAGAGCCAATGACTTAAGCACATTGGAGATCGAGTTTCCTGCCACCTCAGCGCTAACGTGGAACGTGACCTCATCGACGAGGCCCGCCAAAACTTCTGTGTCGATGCCTCCGGTTGCGGCTTGAACCGCCTGTTCACGAAGTGCCAAGCTCCGATGCGGTCAACAATTCCTTGACAATTGCAAACTGCCGAGCGCGCTCCGCGGCTGCCGCCGGGCTTTCACGGATCAGCCCATCGTCGTCGCCGAACCCATCGTCTTCTTCATCGTCGTTCTCGGCGGCGTATTCAGTCTGCTCGCGCTCAATCCGTGCGAGATGGGTCCACATTTCCTGCGGCGTTAACAAACCGCGAACGGATGCGACAAATCGCAGCAGCTCCTTCGCGAATTCAGGATGGCTTGTCGCAGCGTCAGCGAAATTCAACAGTTTCTCAGCGACCAGGTAATTAAATGCCGCTTTCACTCCGTAACACAGCTTGGTCTTCTGGGTAGCGTTGCACGCTCTACCCAAATCTCGTGAAACTTCCGCGTACACACAGGAGGGTCCTCCCTTCGATGACGTCGCCTACAATCAGTTCGGCCCCATGGTAGACGACGTTGCTGCAATCTGACCGTCGCAACCTTGTGCTAATTCCGCTCGATCCCAGGCCGGTATTCGAAGCGCTCACCGGCCTCCTGACCGGCGCTGAAATTACCCACGGCGTCTGAGGGCGGAGTAGGCAGCAAGGGCAGTGTCTCGCCGGTCGCCAGATCTTCGAACCTCTCGCCGAAAGGCCGCGATAGCGCAGCCGGCTTCGGCGCAGCAGCATCACAGCGGCGGCGTCCTCGGGTGGCCGCCCCTTCATCGCACGGGCGAGCCGGTCGAAAGCTGTTGTCCCCTTCAGGGACGGCACGCTCAGCGCCAGTTCCAGCGCCAGCGACCTTGCCAACACCGATTGCTCATTGCTGCTCGATAAGGGTACGCCAGCCAGCCATTGACGCGCCATGCCCTCAGCCCTGTCTCGGGACACAAATGCCAGGGCTTCGGTCGTCAGCGCCAACAGCCTATCTGGGACCGCTGGGGCGTTAGTCCCACTTGCCCGAACGGCACCGTTGGCATGGTTCATAGTCACCTCGATTTGGATCGCCCCGCGTCTCGCGAATAACGCCCGTCTCAGTGAGGTCGTCCAAGGGGCGGAGCGTCGCCGCGCACTCTATAGGATAATCGCTTCACGCCGATGGCCGCCCTGTCAGGCGTTTACTCTTGTCGCAGCCCAGTCGGGCACCTTGACCACAACGTACCTTCGCGACCTGCGACGGACGGGATGCGATTCCGGCCGTTCGCAAGGGCGCAATCGAACCGCCGGAGTTGACCCAATTGCGACGTTGGCCGCGTGGGTTAGGGGCGTCCGCTAATCGAACCGGCGGGGGCTTCTCCGCTTTTATTTCATAGCCTACACCGTCCTCCTGTTTGCGGATCCGCATCACGCCAGCAGTACGCACCTAATCGGCTGACGGGCACCATCATGAAGGGTTGATTAAGTGCAGGACGAAAAGTCACTGATTGGCGGGTATCGTCACGACCGGCGCCGCCTCGTTGACGCCCGTATCGACGATCGAGAACAGCAACATGAGAATCCCGAACGTGTACTTTCACTGGATGTCAGTGTCAGGAATCAAACCCACCGCTCATCGTATTGCACGGCAACGTAGGCATCCTTGGGCGGCGTGTCGGTGACAAGCACTCGATTTGGTGGATCGGTCGGCGCCTCTTGCCCCTGAGTCTCGACCAGTCTGTGGGCCGCTTTTCCCTGGTCCACAACTGCCTTTGGCACCTGAACAACGGCTGCGAATTCGAGCACTATCTGCAGCATCGAGCGCGTTATCATGTCGATCTCATCGTCTCTTCCCGAGTAGCCGCCGTAATTTACTCTAAGCTCCCGTAAATCCGGCCTTATCTCAAGGGGGCTTTTTAACTCCCTACCTCCGGCTGCAAGAGCTCGATCCTTGCTTGGTCCGAAAATGAGAGCCGAACTTTCTGCGCCCCCCATCATGTTGCTCAGATGCAGCCGTCTACCGCGCAGTTGGGCGAACGGCAGCGGCAGGCGGCATTGGCACTGGTCCAGATAAACATCCGAGTTTGGCTCAATCGCCTGTCGCGCGAGGCCGGCAAGCGAAATAACGCTCGCCGGCATCGACGACACGACAATCGATGGCTTCGCGGAGAAAGGCTTCGACTGGATCTGGTTACGCCGGAGCCGTTCTGGCCAAAGGCGACGGCGACAGTCCACGCTATGTATCTCGCCCTCACCTTGATCCTCGAAGTGTACTGGCGCCTCGATTGGATCTCCGATGGGTACCGCGGCATCGTCAGCCATTGCCAAACCCGCCTATACCGTCTCTTTCTCTCGGCCGAATGCCGCCTCGCGGCCGCCCTGCAAAAAGGTCTCGGCGTCGAGTTTGCCGAAGATATCGATCAAGCCGGCGATGACCCCGGTCCATCCGGTCTGATGGCTAGCGCCGATGCCAGCGCCGTTGTCGCCGTGGAAATATTCGTAGAACAGCAGATTGTTCGCGCCAATGAGGATCGCGTCTGGAATTTTCTCGGCGCCGCCGAACACCGGGCGCCGGCCGATTTCGTCGCGCAGAAAGATCCGCGTGCAGGCGGTTGACGATCTCGTGGGCGACCTCGAACAGGTTCATCAAGCCTGCCGGAGCCGGTCGGGCACTCGATTTTGAAATTGTCGCCGTAATAGGCGTAGTAGTGCATCAGAGCGCGGATCGATCAGCGCGTTGACCGGCATCCAGATCGGCCCCCGCCAATTCGAGTTGCCGCCGAACATGCCGGTGTCGGATTCGGCCGGGCAGATAGCTCGACGCCGATATTCCTGGCCGCCGGCGTTAGAAAACATACGGATGGTCGGCGTGATACGCGCGACAGCGAGCGGATGCCGTAGGGGCTGAGGAACTCGTTCTCGTCGAGCATCCGGGTCAGGATCCGGCGCAGCCGTTGTTCGATTTACCAGGCCCATGATGCCGCGCTCCTCGACGCCGATATGGCCCGGCCCGGTTGCATCGATCGATTCGCGCAGCTCGGGCATGCGCGGGTGAGCGCGTTCGAGCAATTGCCGCGATCAGTCTGGGAGCCTGCTCGCGCTGCCACTTGTCGACGGCGGTCGTGGCACAGAGCGGCAGGAGGCCGACCATCGAGCGAACCTTGAGCCGGGTAGCGTTTCCGTCGGGCAGACGAAGCACGTCGTAATAAAAGCCGTCCTCCTCGTCCCACATGCCGTCCGGACCGATCCTGTTCATCGCTCGGGCGATCAGCAGGAACTCCAGCCGCGTAGTTCCCCGCCAACTCCTCGTAGGTCGGATCGTGCGCGGCGAGCTCGAAGGCGATCTCCAGCATGTTCTGGCAGAACAGGGCCACCCAGGCGGTGCCGTCGGCCTGTTCCAGGTGGCCACCCGTGGGCAATGGTCGCGCTGCGGTCGAAGACGCCGATATTGTCGAGGCCGAGAAATCCGCCCTCGAACAGGCTCTCGACCGAAGCGGTCCTTCCGGTTGACCCACCAGCCGAAATTCGAGCGTCAGCTTGCCGAACACCCGCTTCAGGAAATCGAGATCGGTCTTGCCGCGCATCGCCTGCTCCATGCGGATAGACAAAATCGTCGCCCAGGCCTGCACCGGTGGGTTGACGTCGCTGAAATTCCACTCGTAAGCCGGGATCTGTCCGGTCGGATGCAGGTAGATCTGGTCGAGCAGCAGGTCGAGCTGCTGCTTGGCGAAATCGATGTCGACGGTCGCCAGGGCCAGCGTGTGGAAGGCCAGATCCCAGGCGGCGAACCAGGGATATTCCCACTTGTCCGGCATCGAGATGACATTGTCGCCGATCATGTGGAACCATTCGCGGTTGCGGACCTGCCGCGGTCCTCGGCCGCATCGCGATCGTACGCCGTGCTCGTCGAGCCATTTGTCGGTATCGTAAAAGAAGTACTGCTTGCTCCACAGCATCCCGGCCAGCGCCTGCCGCATCACACGGGCCGCGTCTTCGATGAGGGAGGGCGGGGCATGATCGCCTGATAGAACGCGTCCGCCTCGCGCGCGGCGCTGCTGCGAACATCTGATCGAACCCGCTGCCGAAGGGTGCCCGGGATGAGCGCCGCCCAGCCGCAGCCGGATGACGGCGGTGTCCGCCGGCGCCGACATCGAGCTGGTAATGCGCGGCCGCCTTGGTCCCAGTCTGGTTTGGGTTGACGGCGTCCTCATTGCCCGACGACGACATAGTTGTTGATTGCCGTCCTTTGACATAAGGCGTCGCGTTGGGCGTGCCGAAAAGGCGCTCGTTGTTGGTGTCGTTTTCGGTGAACAAGAGGCGCGGGTTTCCGTCGCAATGCAGGAGGAAGCCGCCGAGCTCGGCATGCGACGCCTCGATCGTGACACGCGTTTTGTCCCGGCATCCGCGCAGCGAGGGTTTTGGCTGGTCGTGGCCACCATGTCCAGGTGTTGCGGAACCACAGGGTCGGCAACACGTGCAGCTCCGCTGCCTCGGGCCCGCGATTGGCGACGCTGATCTCGGATCAGGATGTCGGTCGGCGATGCCTTTGCATATTCGACGAACGACATCGAAATAACGGTCCTCCTTGAATATGCCGGTGTCGAGCAGCTCGTATTCGCGATCGTTGCGGCCGCGGCGCCGGCTGGTTTCGATCAGATCGCTATAGGGATAGGCACTGCGGGTATTTGTAGAGGTATTTCATGTACGAGTGGGTTGGGGTGCTATCGAGGTAAAAGTAGTATTCCTTTACGTCCTCGCCGTGATTGCCCTCGCTGTTGGTCAGGCCGAACAGGCCGCTCCTTCAGGATCGGGTCCTTGCCGTTCCACAGGGCGAGCGCAAAGCACAGCCACTGCTGGTCGTCGCTGAAACCGGCGAGGCCGTCCTCGCCCCCAATGATAGGCGCGCGAGCGGGCCTGATCGTGGGTGAAGTAGTTCCACGCATCGCCGTTTTCGCTGTAGTCCTCGCGCACGGTGCCCCATTGGCGCTCGCTGAGATACGGCCCCCATTGCTTCCACGGCATCCCCTTCTCGTGCACCTCGTCCAGACGCATTTGTTCCGCAGTCTTGGTCAGTTCGGGGCTGGTGCGCTTGGCCACGTTCTCCTCCTACGTGCGATCATCGGTCGATGCTGGTATTTATTTCGGGCATTCTGCAAGGCTCGCCTCGCGCTGCGCGCTAAGTTCTACCCAGGCCCGGAGGTTGGCAAGTAGAAACCAACCTAACAGTGTGACACGATCTTTGTCCTGGTAGAAGGCGTTGTTGTTTCCGCGCTGGGTGCGCCGCACCTCGTCCCCCATCAGCAACATCGGCGCGCCGGTCGCCAGCAGCGTCAGCGTCAGAAAGTTCTTGACTTGGCGATTGCGCAGTCGTTGACCTCGGGGTCCGCCGTTGGACGAATTACCAGCGGCTTTGGCGCTACCCTCGCCATCGCCAGCGCAGCGCTCCATCGTGTGCCTGCTGATCCTGCGACCCGCCGGCCGCGAAGATCAGCTCAGAAGGCGACAGCAGGGGCGGGCTCCTGAGCTCCGACCTGACGCTCCTTCGCCGGCTCCTTGATTCGGAACCAGGCAACATAGAGGGCCGGCAGGAACAACAGGGTCAGGAGGGTCGCGACGAACAGGCCGCCGATGATCGCATAGGCCATCGGCCCCCAGAACACCTCCGAGGCGATCGGTATCATGCCGAGCGAGGCTGCGGCCGCGGTGAGCACGATCGGCCGAAAGCGATTTGTCGTCGCATCGATCACGGCGTCCCAAGGGTGCAAGCCTCTGGCCATGTCCATGTCGATCTGATCGATCAGAATTACCGAATTGCGGATGATCATCCCGCTCAGGGCGATGATCCCGAGGATCGCGACAAAGCCCATCGGCGTGTCGGTGGACAACAAAGCGGCGACGACGCCGATCAGACCCAAGGGTGCGACGCTGATCACCAGAAACAGCTTCTGAAAGCTCTGCAGCTGCACCATCAAGATGATCAGCATCAGCATGATCATCAGTGGAAAGACGGCAACGATCGAGTTGAGCCCCTTGGCGCTCTCCTCGATCGTGCCGCCGGCTTCGATCGTGTAGCCCGGCAATTTCTCCGCCAATTGGGCGATCGCCGGCGCCAGCTGCGCATTGACTGTCTTGGCCTCGATACCGGGGACGACATCGGCCTGGACGGTGATTGTCGGCAGCAGGTTGCGCCGCCAGATCACAGGCGGTTCCAGTTCATATTGGATGGTTGCGACTTGGCTTAGCGGGATCGTCTGTCCGTTATCCAGCGCGACTTGCAGATTTTTCAATGTCTGGACCGCGACGCGTTGCTGTTCTGTCGCACGCGCCGTCAGGTCGGTCAGATAGATCGAGTCGCGGACCTGGGTGACGACCATTCCGCTGGTGACGGCGTTGAGAGCCTCGGCGAGCGACTTCGAACTGATGCCGAGCTGGCGGACTCGATCCTGATCGACCTGCAGGTGGAGGCTCTTCATCGGCTCGTTCCAATCGAAATTGATGAGCCGTGTATTCGGGTTCTGCCCGATCGTTTGGGCCACCAGGAACGCCGCGTCCCGGGTGCCTTCCGGGGTCTGGCCGCTGACGCGGTATTGCAACGGCCAGCCGACAGGCGGTCCCAATTCCAGCGGGTAAATCCTGGTATTGAGACTGGGGAATTCGGTATCCAGTGCCTTTTGCAGGCGTGCCTTGACGACTTCGCGCTCCTTGATGCCCTTGGTGACGATGACCGCCTGCGCGAAATAGTCGTTGGACAGCTGCACGTTGAGCGGCAGATAGAAGCGGACGGCGCCCTGGCCGACATAGAGACTGTAATGCTCGATGTTCGGGTCGCCCTTCAGCAGCGCCTCGAACCGCTCGACTTCGTGCTCGGTCGCGTAAATCGACGAATCCTGCGGCAGGCTTAGATCGACGACCAGCTCCGGCCGGTCCGACGCCGGGAAGAATTGCTGCTGGATGAACCCGTAGCCGTACAACGAGGCGGCAAAAAGTCCGACCGTCACGGCGATGACGAGCCAGCGGGCGCGCATACAGAAGAGGAGGGCGGCGCGAAACAGCCGCATAAAGCGGCCCGGCTGGCCGTGGCCGCCGCCATGCGGCTTCATTGTCTTTGGCAGGATCGTCACGCCGATCACCGGGGCAAACAGCACCGCGACGATCCATGAGGCCAAAAGCGCGACGGCGATGACGGCGAATAGCGAATAGCAATATTCGCCGGCACCGCTCTTCGCGAAGCCGATCGGCACAAAGCCGGCGACGGTGACAAGCGTTCCGGTCAGCATCGGAAACGCCGTCGTGACCCAGGCATGCGTCGCCGAATGCTCGCGGTCGATGCCCAACTCGAGCTGACTGACCATCATTTCGATCGTGATCATCGCATCGTCGACGAGCAGGCCGAGCGCGATAATCAGCGCCCCGAGCGAGATGCGCTGCAGGCTGATGCCGGAATACTCCATGTAGGCAAAGACCATTCCGAGCACGAGCGGGATCGAGCAGGCCACGACCACTCCGGCGCGCAGACCGAGACTCACAAAGCTGACCGCGAGCACGATTGCGATGGCTTCCCACAGCGCCTTCGTGAAGCCGCCAACCGCCTCCTCGACGACCACCGGCTGGTCGGCGACGAGATGCGCCTCGATGCCGATCGGCAATTTGGCGATGATCTGATCCATCTTGTGCGCCACAGCCTCGCCGAAGACGAGGTTGTTGCCGCCCTGCGCCATCGAGATGGCCAGTCCGATCGCCGGCTCGCCATTGTACCGGAACATCGGCTGCGGCGGATCCGCATAGCCTTTGCTTATCGAGGCAACATCGGCGAGACGAAAGAATTTGCCGTTGGCATAAAGATTGATGCGCTTCAGATCGTCGACAGAGCTGAAGGCGCCGGAGACGCGGATCGCGTATTTCTCGAGACCGGTCTGAACGACGCCCGAGGGCGTGACGGCGTTTTGCTCTTGCAAACTCGAGATGACCTGATCGCGACTGACGCCGAGTCCGGCGAGCTGGTGGGTGTCGAACTCGAGATAGAATTTCTGGTCCTGGGCTCCGATTAGCTGCGCCTTTGCGGCATTCTTGATCGTCAATATCTGCGTGCGAATGCGTTCGACATAGTCGCGCAGCTCGCGGTGCGTGAACCCGTCGGCCGTGAACGCGTAAATGATGCCAAAGACGTCGCCGAACTCGTCATTGAAACTCGGCCCCAGGACACCCTGCGGCAACGTCGCCTTTATGTCCGAGACCTTCTTGCGAACCTGATACCAGATGTCCGGGATCGCCTCCTTCGGCGTACTGTCGAGAACGTTGACATAGATCGTCGAGACCCCGGGCTTGGTTTCGCTCTTGAGGTAATAGAGCGATGGCGTTTCCTGCAGTTTCTTCTCGATCCGATCGGTGATCTGCAGCATCGTGTCGTCGATCGTGGCGCCCGGCCAATAGGTCCGAACGATCATTGTCTTGATCGAAAAGGACGGGTCCTCCTCGCGGCCAAGCTGCTTGTAGGAGAGGACGCCCGCGACGACAAAGAAGATCATCAGAAACCACACGAACGAGCGATGGTTGATCGCCCATTCGGAGAGATTGAACCCCTTCATTGCGCGGCGCTCGCGTCCATGAGGGCGACTTTCTGACCGGGGAGCAATTTCTGTACCCCGGCGGTGACCACGACGTCACCCTTGTCAAGCCCGCCGCCGACGACGACCGAGTCGCCCTGGTACCGGTCCACGGTGATCGGTTTCAGCTGCACGGTGTTGTCTTTTTCGACAAGCCAGACGGCCGCGCTTTCCGCCCTTTTCGAATAAGGCGCTTCCCGGGATCGTGACGCTCTGGCCTTGATCCAAGGTCACGCTTCCGACGACATTGGCGCCGAGCCGCATTTGCGGCGGCGCATCGGGTAACGCGACGCGAACCGCGTAGGTTCGGGTCTGTCGGATCGGCCTGCGGCGAGATGTAGCGAACCTTGCCGGTGGTCTCGATCTCGGGATTGCTGACCAGCTTGACCGTCACGGTCGGATCTGTCGGCTGGGTCTTGAAAGCTCCCTTCCGCTACGTTGAATACCGCTTCGCGCTCGCCCGGCCGCGCCAGGCGAACGACCATTTGTCCGGCGCTTACCACCTGTCCCGCATCGGCGCCGACAGCGGTGATGACGCCGTCTTCATCGGCCTTCAACTCGGTGTAGCCTAGATTGTCGTGGCCTGCAGCAGGCGGGCTCGCGCCGCGCTCTGCTTTGCCTGCGCTGTCTTGTAAGCCCTGGTCGCGATGTCAAATTCGACCTGTGTTGCGTGGCCTTTCTGATACAACTCTCGCTTGCGGTACTCTTGCCCTTGGCTCCGCGTCACCTCGGCCTCGGCCGCTGCGAGATCGGATTTGGCGATCTCGGCATCCTGGCGGTATCGCTGCGGGTCGAGTCGCGCTAGCAGGTCGCCTTTCTTAATTGTGGTCCCGACATCGACCGGCCGAGCCAGAATCTTGCCGTCGATGCGAAAGCCGATATCGGCTTGGTAGCGGGGCTGCACCTCGCCGGTCAGCGACAGCGTGTCCCCCGATTTGCGGAATTCGACAGTCACGGTACGCACGGGTCGGATGGCTTGCGACGCAGCCTTCTCTTCTTTGTGGCAGCCCGCCAAAACCAACAGCAAAATGAGAGCACCGACCGCCCCCAAAGAAAGGGTCAGCGGGCGAGGTCAGAACGCTCCCTGGCAAGACTTTTTTCCACACCTCATGGGCAAATCACTCGGTCTGGGCCAGCCCAAGGATGGGTGTGGCATGGTAGATGCCGCGCGAACATCTCGACATGCCACATTCCAGCAGGTCTACGTCCAGACCCCCGCTGTTCCGCACGAGGCTTGACGTCCAGGCGCCTTAGGCCGGGCTGCCAACGATCAGTAGCCGGATGGGTAATACTGATAGGGCGGCGGTGGCGGATAAGAGGTAGAGGATGCGGTGGCAGCACTGGTCGCCAACGCCGCCACACCAGCGCCAACCGCGACGCCGGCGGCGACACCTCCCCAGTTGGGCCCGCCCCCGTAATAGCCACCGCCGCCGCTGACCGCGACGTTGCGGTTGACATTGACGTTCCCGCTGACGTTGCGGTTCGCAGCAGACGTTGCGGTTGCCCGATACGTCGCGTTGAAAGTTGCCGCTGTTGAAATTGCCCCGGTTGACGCTGCCGCCGCCACGGTTGACCCCGCCGCCACCCCGGTTAACGCCACCGGCGGCGCGGCCGCCGCCGCCACGGCCACCACCACCACGCTGCACCAGCACCAAAGGCGCGCTCTCTCCGGCGCCGGTCCCCGCGGCAAGATCCGAACCACCTATCCCGCCCCACCCAGATGACGGGGCAGCCGATGCGTGCGCGGACGCTAACGCGACGGGCACGACGAAGATCAACAGCTTCTTCATGACCGGAGACCTCACTTGTTGAGGTACTTAGCTTGGACCTGTTTCCAGCCATCGATCGCTTGGCTGCAGGTGGCCTTGTCGAACGGACGTCCGGAGCCGTAGCCGAGGGCGCCCGTAAAGGTGAAGGCGGCCTTGAGTCCAAAATGGATCGCGATCAAATTGGCCAAATCCATTGCTCGCGAGATCTGCTCCTGCCGATCTGCATCCGACGAGCATTCAACCACTTGGCCGGCCATTACGCCAACCCTACGCAGCCCATCCAGAAAGGATGAATTATCAGCGGGCGGCGTCGGCACGCCCTGTGCGGGTGCGGCAGGGGTGGTCGAGGGGTTTTGGGCCAGTGCTGGGCCGGCTGATGTCAGGCAAGCCAGCGCCAATATAGTGGCCCAACGTTGATACGGTCGCATGTGTTTGCCCTTTCCGCGCTTCTTGGCAGAAATGATGCAGAAGCGACCATGGCGTTAGCAGTTCCGGTCGGAGCGGGTCGTCACTATCGCCCCTCAGCTCAGGCTCTTCCCGGTCGCCCCTTTCCGCTGCCAGACTGCGTTATAGACGCAAGCGCCGGTGGTTTGGCCTCTGAGCACATAGTAGGGATCGATTTGTCCCACGAATGTCTGGCCGGCCGGGGTCTGCATTCTCACCTCGCCTTGCGGAGTAACATATCCCTGATAGGTGAGATCGAGCGCGGCGAAGCGCGCAACGCCGTTGTGGATCGTCAAAGCCGGTGCCACGGGGAGATTTGGGCATCCCGATCCCGAGGCGCTCACGTTCTCGGTGAAACTGCCAATGTAGGTTCCATCGAAGTAAGTCGTCGTCTGGGGTTGGGCTTCCGCCGCGGCTCAGCGGCGGCGGAGGTTGCTGCGGCGCGCAAGCAGCGATGGCGAGAACCGGTACGGAGAGCAAGAATAAGCGTCTCATCTGTTCCTCCCTCTAAGTCCGGAGACCCGGTTGACCATACTCTTGAGTGTGTGAGCCGACGCCGGTCAACTACCCGGGGACAGACCGACATTCCCCTGATTTCCGGCAGTCGGGGGTTAGGATTGCCCTTTTACTCTGCCGGTCTGGATTCGTGTTCTTTATTCCTTTTGCCAGACGAAATCATGGGCACAAGCGCTACCGATCTGGCGGAGGCGTACCGTGCCGGCGTTGTCGATTCCTGCCGCTCGCGCGCATCTCCATTGGGCGAGAGCCGCCGACCGTGACCGGGACCATTCGCATATCCAGCTCGCCGTTCGGCCCGACCGGTCCTTGCAGCACATGGCCTGACTCGGCGGTATAGCGCGCTTGACCGTTCTGGATGGTCAGCGGACCCGGGGTTCGGTCCGGACAGGGGGCCATTCTCCCGTTCAGCGCCGTGTACATCGGATTAACCTTTGCCGAAGAGACAAACCGATATGTGCCGTCAAATGCCGTTCCGGCGGTTGACGCTGATGTCGTTTGCGCATTCGCGGTAGCAAGCAAACCAAAAAATCCGACGATCGATAGTAGTCCAATCCGCATTCGCATGGCTGTCTCTTCCTCTCCGTATCAGTTAGCTGCTATTTTTGTGCAGGCGGCGTCTGCGCAGTCGGGGTTTGCGCACTCGGCGTTGGCGCAGGCTGTTTTGATGCGGGCGTTCCTCCGCGCCGCTCGTAGCGCCGTTCGACGCGTCCTCCGCGTCGCTCTTGACGCCGCTGCATGCCGGCGGTGCCGGTAGTGCTGGTGGCGCCGGTGGTGCTGGTGGTCTGGGCCTCAGCACCTATGGGTGACACGGCGAAGCCTAACGCCGCCGCCAATCCCAGAAGTGAAACCATCCTTCGACGCGAGACCATTCTCGCTTCAACTTCTGAAGTCATCTGCATTCTCCTAGTTTCGCGACTGGTAATCTTTTGGCACTTGCTTACAACGCTGATCCGAACGAGACCAACAGGGCGGGGCGGGTTCCTCGGCCTTCACGAAAATCGCGGACGATAATTCCGCTCCCAGAATCTAGATCATCACGTTGCGAGTACTGCGTTGACCATAGAGTTACTCCACCGCAACCGTGACGTTTGTGTTCCAGGTGATGTCAACCTGGTCGCCAACCTTGAGCTTATCGAGCACTTCCGGATCTGCGACATGTCGGCTGTATTTCCATCCGTTCGGACCAACGAAGGTGATCGACGATGCGTCTTTGTCGATGGCGTCGACGGTCGCGGTCATCGTTCTCTCGACGCCAGCCGTGCCCCCCGGTTGCGCCTCCTGCCCCATCGTGGAGGTCTTGCTCGCCGTGTCCACAGGAGCCTCGCCCGGCGGCTTCAGTCTTCACTAAGACGGTGTTGTTATACGTCACCGACACCTTGTCGCCGACCTTGACTTCATCGAAGCGCTTCACGGTTGGGGGCACGTCGACCGTTTGAAACGTGCCGTCGTCCGTCTTGATGTTCATGACGTGCTTGTCATGATCGATGGTCTCCACGGTGCCCGAAAGAGTGACGGTGTGTGTGAGCTGTTTGACCTCCTGCGCCCAGCTGGGCAGGGAAAGCGCTAAGACCAAGCCGGCCGCGCTCAGGATTGCGTTTACTCCCTTCATGTATCTTTCTCCCTTTTTGGGTAGCCGGACGAGCGAAGTTGGCCGGTCTTTAAAGCCTAAACAGCGGGGTTCGCCGGCGGCTATGCAGAAATAACGGATTTCACGGGTTGATGAACCGCGCCCCTGGAGCACGTTGGAGGGTGGTCAGCGGGGTCTCGCTGAAGGCCGCCCGGTATGCCGCCTCGAAACGTCCGAGCTCCGCGAAACCGAAGCCGCGGACAAGCTCCAAGAGGTTTGCCCCGTCGGGATCGGCGTCACGCAATGCAACACGTGCCCGGCTCAACCGGCGCAACAGCACATACCGGATCGGGCTCATGCCAAGGAATTGGGCGCAACATGAGCGCAGAGTCCGCTCGGTCACCGCAATCAGCTCGCACAACTTTGTCATGTGCAGAGGCTCGCTGAGATGCTCCGCCAATACCTCCTCTAACCTGATCATGATCATGGCGTGACGCTTTGATCGGACCGTCAGCTCGCATGCTGGCGGCGGTCAGGCAGGCGACCAGCGTCTGGATCAATCCTTGCTCGATGGCGCTCGCGACCTCGGTATGCGCCAATAATCTGGGCTTTGTCTCGGCGAGGCGGCAGACTTGCGCATGCAGGCGCCGCAGCCGCGCCATATCGCGCGCGGAGGGACGCAGGATTTTTCCCTCCTGCGGCAAAGAAAAAGGCTTTCCGGAGAGAGCCCGACCATATTGTTCGAGCTGCAGCGGGTCCAGTGCTATCACGTTCCACACGAACGACGCCGGGCGTCGACTGGTGCATCCGCTCGCCGCGGCCGTGGAGCACGATCTCGCCCGGCTGCAATTCCGTCCCGCCCCATACCGGCAATGGCCCGGAATTCGCCGGAAACGTCACGAAAGAGAGCTGCGGCGCCAGACCAACATAGGCGACCCGCGGAAAATCCTCCTCGCACCGCAACACCTGCAAATCGTGCAGCTCCGCCCAGGTCAGGCGAGCCTTGAACTTGGAACTTAATGCAATGAGGATTTCGATCTGTGCCTGGCGCAGGCTCGCCTCGTAGTGATCGGGCTCGAGGAACGTGCGCGTGCCGCTTCCCGGCATTCATTTCTCTGTAAAACCGACGAGCCAGGCCGAGCATTCTCGCCAGGAATAGAGGATAGATCGCCGGCTCCCGGTGACTATGCAGATTTAACGAATTTCCACGCCGGCTCGATGATTTCCGTCGGTTTTGCGTCTTCGGGGGGTCGACGCAGTGCCGCCGAGGGCGGTTCTCCGAATAGTGACCGGTAGGCGCCCGCAAAGCGGCCCAATTCCCAGAAGCCGTAATCGGTGGCGATCTCGGTCACGGTCGTCCTCTCCGCGTCCGCGCTCCGCAAAGCCCGGCGCACCAGGTGCATCCGCCGCAGCCATAGATAGCGCTTCGGGCTCATGCCGAGATATTCCTGGCAACAGTCCCGCAGCGTTGTATAGGAAGCGCCAACCGTCGCGCAGAGCTGGGGCATATAAAGAGGCCTATCGGGGGTGGACGTCAGGACCTCCTCCAGACGCCGCATGACCCTCGCGCGATGCCGATGGACATTGCGCACATCATCTGAATGCCTTCCGCCATGCAGAAGACCATTGCTTCCACCAACGCCTCTCCATCGCTCGCGCGACCTCGGGCTTAGCGAGGATGTCCGGGGCGGTTTTCGCGAGATGGTCCGCCGCTTCGTGCAGCTTCCGCAATCGCGATAGAGCAGCGGTCGGAGGCCGTCAGGCTGCGGGCGAATACTCGCCGGCACCAATTCGCGCCCGATAATCGCCTTGCTCGCGGCGGCAAGATCCTCGGGCGTCAGGACATGGAACCCCATCGACAAGGCGCCGAGGATCGAAGGTACCATTCCCAATCCAGCCCGTTTCTGGAAATTTGGCCGTCCGCTATTTCGATCGCCGCTGATCAGCATCGACGGCTCGCCAGGGTCGGTCGCGAAAACGATCCGCTGCCCGCTTCCCACTGGGCGTTACTCTCATTATCCGAGGCAGGCTCTCGTCGGAGCGATACATAAACAATCGGTGCAGGTCGTATGCGTCCGACTCCGCGCGGAATTCGCCGGGCTTCGTAATCACCCCGTCGATATGCAGGTTTCGGATCCCTGCAAAATACATTTCGGGATCGGTAAATGTCGGATGGCGCTCGACGGCATTTCGACCCCCGCTGAAGCAGGGTTCGAACGCACAAATGCCTAGTCGCCTCTAAAAGGATTAACCTGCGTTAATTTGTCAACCGAAATTCAGCTCCTCTTAAGCCCGAGCCATGCCTCCCAGATTTTGGTGTATTATCCCCCCTCCGCGCGCTTAACGAGTTCGCGACGGCTCAAAGCGCCGTCGTGCCTGAGCCGCTCAAAGCCCGCAATTCGGGTAATTTGGGTATGGACACGACGGGTTCGGGTACGGGTATGCCGGGGCCGGATAGGCCGTACTGGCAACGGCACCGCCGACGATGGCACCCGCCGCGACACCGGCGGCGACGCCGCCCCAACCTCCCCCGTAATAACCTCCTCCCCCGTAATAACCGCCCCCGCTGACATTGACGTTGCGGTTGACGTTGACGTTGCCGTAGTTGCCACGGTTCACGTTGGCACGGTTCACGTTGGCGCTGTTGAAGTTGCCGCGGTTCACGTTGGCGCTGAGTTCCACGTTGGCGCCGCTGAAATTGCCGCGGTTCGCACCTGCGCCGCTGAAGTTGCCTCGGCCGGCACCAGCCCAGGAGCCACCACCGCCGCCCCGGCGATAACCGCCGCCCCCGGCGCGAGCGCCACCGCCGCCCCCGCGATAACCGCCGCCCCCGGCGCGAGCACCCCCGCCGCCGCGCGCACCGCCGCCTCCTCGTCCTCCCCTCTGGCACACGAGACCAGGCGGCACGCCTGTCGCCTCCGGCGCGGTGGCGGCGATATCACGACCTGTGCCACCGCTCCAGGCAGCCGGAGCGGCGGGAGTCTCGGTAGCCACCAATCCGATCAAGACGATCGGCGCCATGTAAAGCAGATACTTCGTCATCGCTGTGGCCTCACTCGCTGTATTTGGCTCCGAATTGCTGTCCAGCTCGCGGCTGCTTGGGGCGGGCGTCAGGCTTCGTCGACACATGGCTCGATCCTCGTCGAGAGTATACCCGCAAACCGATGCGGCGGGAGAATCCGGTGCGGCCGAAGAATACCGAGGGCGACCCGCCGACGCATCTATATCAATTTGAGCGCCTATTATGGTATTTCTATATCCGAACGGTTGAAACGGCCTCCGATGCCGCAGTCACGGTGATGCCTGCGGAGACATGATTTCCTAGCCACCGGAGCAACGCGATGAATGGGAAGAGCGCCTTGGTTCTGTTATCGGGTCTGCTATCGGGCTCGCTGTGTGCCTGCGTGCAGCCTCCGGCCGCCGCCCCCGCCGCACCGACGCCCCCCCCGGCTGCGGCACCGGCACCGGCGCCTGCGCCAGCCCCGGCAGCCGAGGCGCCTCCCGCCAACCGTTGGGTCAGTATCCAGGGGGCGACGTGCAAAAAGCTGCTGGAGTTGTCACAGGACGATCGGGCCGCGGCCTCACTGTTCTATATCGGCTATCAGGCAGCGCGCTTCGGCAGCAGGGCCATCAATGTGGCCGCGATTCCCAACGCTGAGGAGTGGGCGGAGAACTACTGCGCCGAGCATTCCAGCCGACCGGCCGTCGAGGCATATAGGCAGGCTTATCGACAAATCTTCAAACGATAGAGCGCACCATGTTGGCGGGATGGATCACGGGACACTCGGAGTGACCGTCACCTGCCAGCGCACAAGGTCGATTGATTTCAATCTCACACGTAAGCCGATGAACTGGACGGTGGTTTGATCGCGGTTCCGGCAAGGTCGGTATCAGCCGTAGCTCGGGCTCATGACCGCAGTGAGAGTTGCGGCGACACGGATCGTTCGCGCGGCCAAAGCAACGCCATCATGCACAGCGTGTATCCGACCGCCAACAGGACGTAGCCGATCCGGGTCGCGAACGATTCCGGGGTCGTCGTCGGCAACGGCAATATGCCCGACCCGAACAGAATGAGAAATGTCGTGAGCGCTCCGGCATACATTTTGGCAAGGCCGGCCGCGGCCCGCCCAGCCAGGATCAGCCCGACGAGAAAGACCGTCAGGAACAGAAAGGGCAGCGACGGGCGCAACTCGACAAAGGCAAAGGCCAGGGAGGCAAGCACCCCGCTCAGCAGATTGACCGCGACAAGGCTGAGGGCCGAACGGACGCTGGTTGCAAAGTCAAACTGAAGCAGCACGGAGGCGACGGTGATCGGAAGGACGAGCGCCAAGGAGAGGGCATTGTTGGTCAGGCACAGTGTCATGGCGCCGAGCAGGATGGCCGCATTGGCGAGCGCCCGGATGGCAGGCCTGTCGATGGCTTGGGCCGCTTGCGGCGTGTTCTCGGCCGCATCGTGGCCTGGCAGAATCGCATGGGCGAGCCACGACAAGACCACCGCGCTCAAGTAAGCCTGGAGCAATATTGCAATTATGCTCGTGTCCAGCGTGTCATGCACGCGATCGAGCAAAGTGACCGTGATCGCGATCACCAAACAGAGGAAGATTACCGGGCCACCCCGGCCCCGCGCCTGCACAAAGAAGCACACGAAGAAGAATAGACCGAGCAATGCCAGCAGCTGAACCGGCTGGTCGCCAAAGATGCCGTTGAGAACAATGAACGCCTGTCCGACGGCTAGCACGAGCCCGACAAACGCGACGGCCTTTGACAGCGGCAAGGGCCCTGCGCCGAAAATCAGGAACTGCACCGCGAGAACCGGCCCAAAGAACGGGATCACCTCGCCGGTGGCGAGGTTCCAAGTGAACCCGGCAGCGACCGCGAGCGCGACCCGCAGCCCGATCCGGCGCTGCCGCAACAGGGCCGTCGCGATGGCCGAAACATCAGCTGACATAGGTCAGGATGGAGATGAGGCGAATGAAGACCCGACCCAGAGCGTCCGTGACCGGATTGTTGCCGGTGTAGACGACGACATTCACCTGCGAACCGACTCGCACGCTGCCCCGCGGCGGCGTCTCCTCGACGATCAAACGCACCGGGAAACGCTGTGGGTCGCGCACCCAACCAGTGGCGTTTTTGATCGTTGGCAGGCCCGTATTGGGGTCAACGTTGTTCTGTGAGACGCCCCAGCCTAGGCTCTCGACGTGAGCTTTGAAGACCGAGCCTGGCAACGAGTCGAATACCAATTCGGCCCGATCGGACGGAGACATGTATTCAAGGCTATTCTCCTTGAAATCCGCCGAAACCCAGACAGTGCTCGTGTCGATGAAGGTAAGGGCGGCCTGCCCTGCCCCGATGAACTGGCCGGTCGCAAGCTGGAGATTGGAGACCACGCCGGTGGCGGGGGCCTTCACCGTGGTATAAAGCAGATTGAGCCGCGCACGCCCCAACGTCGCGAGCGCCTCCTTAAGCTGGGGATTGTCGGCACCCTTGGGGCCAAGCTCTTCCCGCGCCTTGGCGAGGTCGGCCTGGCTGGCCGTCAGCACCGCCCGTGCAGAATCCTGTGTGGCGCGGGCTGTGTCCGCCTTGGCAGCGGGATAGACGCCACGTCTGACCAGTTCGAAAACCCGCTCGGTCTGGGCATGAACATTCTCGAGTTCGGCGGTCTCCTTAACGACGCGCGCCTGTGCCGATTCCACAGCCGCCGTCGAGGCCCCCAAGGTCTGACCGATCTGTTCGACCTGGGCCTGCGCCTCGGCGACGGCAAGTTCGAAGGGGCGCGGATCGATGCGGAACAGGACCTGCCCTGCTTCGACGCGACTATTGTCGGCGACGTCGACGCCTACAACACGGCCCGCGACTTCGGGAGCCATGCGGATCACATATGCTTGTACGACCGCCTGCGAAGACAAAGGCGTGAACCGTTCCATGACGATCGACAAGGCAAACAGCAGGATGGTCACGGCGACGACAATCAGCGCCGCCCTGCGCAGCGGGTTCGCGGAGTCGATGACCGCAGGCAGCAGGCTTCGCAGCGGCGCGCTCCTCCGCCGCAATTTTATTGGTAGTTTTAGCCTCGGTGCTCATTGAGGCAACATGCGTTTGGCGGCCTTAGCCCCGATGCCCGCTTCGTGGAGCCCGAGGCGCGCCGACACCAAAAGTCGCATTCTACGGCGTCCGATCGGCGGTCGGCGGTCCGTTCTGGGCGCGCCGTCGTTGCATCCATTCAATCAGCAGCACATAGCCGACTGCCAGGACCACAGGCCCCACAAACAGGCCGAGAAGGCCATCGGCAATCATGCCGCCGATGACGCCAATCAGAATTACCGGCATCGGCACCTCCAGTCCGCGGCCGAGCATCAATGGCTTTAGAACATTGTCGCTGAGCCCGGCGACGAGGGTCCAGACCAGGAAGATGACAGCCGGCTGCGTTGCTTTCGTCGCAAAGACATAGACGATGATCGGCAGTGTCACCAGTACCGCCGGCACCTGTACGATAGCAAACAAAAGCGTCACGACTGTCCAAAGGCCCGCTGCCGGAACGCCGATGGCAAAGAATCCGACGGCGAGGAGCAGCGACTGGATAACCGCCACGCCGACAACCCCTAGCGCCACGCCACGGATCGTAGCACCAGTCAGCGTAACCAAATGGGCCCCCTGCGCCTCGCTGCCGGTAAAACGTCCGAGCAGACGCCGAGCGAAATCGGCGGCGCCCCTGCCATAGGCAACGATCACGGCGGCAATCGCGAAAGAGAGAACGAACGACAGTTGGCCCGCGGCTAGGCCACCGGCGGACGACACGAGTTTTGCCGCTGGTTGGCTCAACGCCCCGCCGTATTTGGCAACCGCCGCCGGCAGGTTGGTGGCGGCGAGCACCCAGGCCTCCGCCAGTTTCCGACCCACCAGCGGGAGCCCGGCAAGCCATGATGGAGGTGGCGGGACGGTGAGGCTATGATCCTTCAGGCCCGTGACGAGCGAATACAGGGAAGACGCTAGCGACGTCACCACTGTGACCATCGCCACCAACATTACCGTGACACCGACCAGCCCGATCAGCAGCGCCGACCAGCGATTACCGAGCCGGACGGCCAGGTGGAGATGCAGCGGATACAGCATAACCGCCAGGATTGCAGACCACAGCAGGAGGTCGATAAAAGGCGATATGTACCGGCTGCAGGCGTAGACCAATAAGGCTATCAGCCCGATTTGAAGCGCAAAATCGATTATGGTCGAGCGCGAAGCCGCGTGATCGGAACTCGGCACATTCGGGTCCATTATTTCTTCCCCTTGCCCCTCCTGAAACACGGACGCTAAAGCGAACTCGGCAGGCGGCCTATTTCAATCTGTAGACTTGCGGGCCGTCACCTGGAGGGCCTGCACGGTAACAGCCGCGACGAGGCCGGTCAGCATGATACCGGAAAGGCCAATCACTACCGCGAGCAATCGCGAAACGACGTGCCGGGGCGTCAGATCACCATAACCGATCGTGAGACCGGTCACAAAGGTGAAATAAAGAGCGTCAACGATGCGCCACCCCTCTATGTGCCCTATCAGAAGTCCAGGTCCGACCATTGCAAAAATAACCCCGGAGAGGATCGGCCAGATCAGGCGGATAAGCCGAAAGAATTCTGCGAAGAAGATGCGCCTGATTTGCCGTGGACGCATTAGTCTCCAGCCCGCGCCTAATTTGTCATTTGAGGGCCGTCAATTACCTGATACGCATGCTCAACCGACGGCGCCTTGTTGCGCGCCATAAACCGCTCGCCCGCACGCGTCACCGGCTGCCACTTCCAGCCTCTGATCATCGTCGCATATGCCCAAATCTCCGCCGACAGCCCCACGGGCCAAAATCCGGAGCCGCCATAGAAGGCCATCGGCTGACCGTTCCGCCTATGCATTTTCGACAAATTTGCAGCTCAGAACGCGTATTCGCCTCGAAATGGCCTCTGCAGAGGCGGGAGCATTGGCTATGCGGTAGTTGACCCTTGTTTGCCTTCCCGGATCGGCTTCAAGCACCGCAACTGCGTATTTGCCGCAACCCATGCAACAGCATATAAAGGGGCGAGCCCAGATCAGAGACGATTAAGCTATTCCCTAAAATCCGTTATTTCCGCATAGCCCCGGGCGAACCCCGCTGTTTAGGCTTTAGGTGCCGCGCGAGCGTACCCCCGCGTGGCAGGCCACTAGCGCCTCGTGATGGGCACGAGTATGGCGCGCCAACGGCGCCTGTGCCGGCCGTTCCTCGCCCGCCTTCTGCGCGTGTAAGGTCACCCAGAGGACGACGACATCGACGAGGAGGACACGAGCGCAGGCGGCGGATCTAACGAATGTCGGCTCGTGGGCCTCCTCATCAGATCTGGCTGAAGGTCGCAGCATCACCCCCCAAGGAGGATCAAGACGTGACACCTGAATTCGTCTCTAGATCGTTCATGATCATTAGGTCATTCATGATCATTTTCGGCGCGGTCGTTGGCATGTCCATCTCAACGAACGCAGAAACTGTCAAGGTGACGGGGGCATCAACTGACGGCTCGTTCACCATCGCCCAAACCGGCGGGATGGAGCGGCGCGGGGAACGCCGGGATACTCGGCAGAACTGCCGTCAAGCCAATGGGGCCGGCGGCGCGGACAAGCGCAACTGCAAACAGACGGGACGCCAGAATTAGTCGCGGCACTGCCGCGCGTGGCGTGTCAACGTCATCAGGGTCTAGCGCTTTGCCAGCCGCTCGGCGTTCGGGGCAGCTTGTTACCGGCTCCACTCGGCGTAAAGCGGTCAAGCCTTTGGCTACACAGTGAGCATTCCGAGTTGGTCTCAGTCATCCAGCGTAACAACTGGCGCGTGCAGTACCTGCTGATTGCTATACGTAAAAAATCTGAGCAACGGTCTTGTCGGATAATCGCCAAGGGTTCGTGCGACAATACCTGAGGAACCCTGATCGCCATCATGTTCACCTTGCTTCAGGTGCGGCGCACCGCCGTCGCTAGTCATCCGGCCGCAGCAAACTTGCCGAATCAGAATGTCGAATAGTCTGACTTGGCTCCGGCACGTCCCAGCGGCCGGTTGGCTGACGGAGTACCGGGTTGCCTGGTTGCGTGCCGATGTCGTCGCTGGCGTGACGTTGGCAGCCTACGCGATTCCGGTTTCTCTTGCCTATGCTGGGCTCGCTGGCCTGCCGCCGCAGGTCGGCGTCTACGGCTACCTGTTGGGTGGACTGGGCTACGCTCTGTTTGGGTCGTCGCGGCAACTAGCGATCGGACCCACCTCAGCCATCTCCCTGATGATCGCCGGCACCGTCGGGGCGATGGCGGATGGCGACGCGCAACGCTATGCGCAGATCGCCAGCCTAGCCGCCTTTACTGTCGCCGCATTGTGCTTGATCGCTTGGCTGCTGCGGTTGAGCGTCCTCGTCAAGCTGATCAGCGACAGCGTCCTGGTCGGCTTCAAGGCCGGAGCCGGGCTGACCATCGCCATGACCCAGCTGCCGAGCCTGATCGGCACCGCGGGCGGCGGCCACAATTTCTTCGAACGGGCCGTTCTGTTTGCCGAGCAGCTCGGCCAGACGCATTTCCTCGTGCTTGCCATCGGCATCGCCGCGATCACGCTGCTCGTACTCGGCGAGCGCCGGCTGCCGGGAAAGCCGGTCGCGCTCGGAGTTGTTGGGCTCTCGATCGTCGCCGCATCCGTTTTTGGACTTTCCGCTCTCGGGGTTCCCACGACGGGAAAAATTCCGCCGGGTTTGCCGAGGCTGGCAGGCCCGGCGCTGCGGCTGAGCGATGTCGACGGCATTGTTCCGCTGGCCGCCGGCTGCCTGCTGCTCGCCTATATCGAAAGCGTCTCCGCCGCCCGCGCCTTCGCCGCAAAACACGGGTACGCTCTGGATCCGCGGCAGGAGCTCCTCGGCATCGGCGCGGCAAATCTTGCGACGTCGCTTGGGCGCGGCTACCCGGTGGCGGGTGGGCTGTCACAATCGGCCGTTAACGACAAGGCCGGCGCCCGTACCCCGCTCGCTCTGGTGTTCGCCTCGTTGACTCTCGCTGTGTGCCTGCTCTTCCTCACCGAATTGTTGGAAAACTTGCCCAAGGCCGTACTCGCTGCGGTCGTGCTGACGGCAATCGCCGGATTGTTCGATCTTCCGGCGCTGATCCACATGTGGCGCGCGAGCCGACCGGACTTCTACGCCGCCTCAATCGCTCTCGGCGCCGTGCTTCTTCTGGGAATACTGCAGGGCATCCTGCTCGCCGCATTGGCGTCGGTGCTGATCCTGCTGGTCCGAGCGTCGCGCCCACACGTCGCGTTTTTGGGCCGCATTCCCGGCTCGAACAGCTATTCCGACCTCGCCCGACATCCCGAAAACGAAGTGCTACCCGGCGTCATCGCAGCGCGTCCGGAAGCCTCGCTGATATACGTCAATGCCGATTCTGTCCTGACTTCCATCCTGCACCGGGTTCGGGCAGCCAGTTCCGCGGATATTCGAACGGTGATCTGTGATTTGTCGGCGTCGCCCTATCTCGACCTTGCCGGCTCGCACATGCTGCACGAGCTGCACAGCGAGCTTGCCGCGCGCGGCATCGCGCTGCGCATTGTCGGAGCGCATGGGTGGGTGCGGGATCTGCTGCGAGCCGATGGCCTGGGCGATAAAATCGGGGGGCTCGACAGGGCCGACACACTCGATGGCTTTGTCGCGGAACCGTCGGACGACCACACCGGGATCGGCTCCGTCTCAGATTGATTTAGCTAAATACTTGGATGTCCAGCGGTGGCATACTCCCGCCTGGAAATGGGAGCACTTTGCCAGGACTCCGGGAGTAGGGTTGGCCATGGGCCAGCTGTGGCAGAATTGATGGGTGAACTGATGCCTGACGATCAGAATAGCGGCGCGGCAGATAGCGGCAAATTGAAGGGCAAGGAATACGAGCGGGAACTCACCAAATTGCATGTCGAGCTGGTCAAGCTCCAGCAATGGGTGGTGCACCAAGGAATCAAGGTCTGCATTATTTTCGAGGGGCGCGACGGCGCCGGCAAAGGGGGCACGATCAAGGCGCTAACAGAGCGGGTCAGTCCGCGCGTTTTTCGGGTCGTAGCGTTGCCGGCGCCGACCGAACGCGAAAAGACACAGATGTACGCGCAGCGCTACGTTCCGCATCTCCCTGCAGGCGGCGAGATCGTCATCTTCGACCGCAGTTGGTACAATCGGGCGGGTGTCGAACGCGTGTTGGGCTTCTGCACCGACGATCAAGCCAAGCGTTTTCTGGAAATGGTCCCCTTATTCGAGAGAACGGTGGTCGAGGCGGGGATAATATTGCTCAAATACTGGCTGGAGGTTAGTCCGGAGGAACAGACTCGGCGGCTCGAAGCGCGCATTGATGACGGCCGCAAGATTTGGAAGTTGTCGGATATGGACCTCAAATCCTATTCCCACTGGTACGACTATTCGCGGGCGCGCGACGCGATGTTTCAGGCGTCCGACACGTCATGGGCGCCGTGGTACGTTGTTCATTCCGACGACAAGCGCCGGGCGAGGTTAAACGCAATCACCCACATCCTGAGCAAAATCCATTACGAGGAATTGCGACGCGACAAAGTGAAACTACCGAAGCGGCAGCACCGCGGAGATTACAGGGATTCGGATTATCCGTTTCGCTTGATCCCCGAGGTGTTCTGAGGCTCCGGGAGGAGAGGCGGCGTCACAAATGCCGCGCCAGCGCCTCACCATCGGGGGCGGCCAGCTTGGCCGGCATGGCATGGTCGGATCCGTGCTTGGCAGGACCGGATCAGAGATCCGAGCCTGACGGTCTTGCTGCTCCTTTATCTCGCGGCCATTTTCGTCGCTCTCCCGCTGGCGGCGGAAGGAGTGCCGGTCGCGCGGCGGCTATTGGATGGGACGGTTTTGGTGGTGCTGGCGGTCGTCGTCTTGCTTTCCGAGCGTCCGGGAGCCGTCTGCGCGATGCTGCTGGCGCTTGGAATCATGGCGACCGGCCTGGTGTTCGGCGGGAGATTGACGTCGACCACAGAGATCGTGATCCGCCGCAGTGGGAACATCATCGCTTTCTCGGCGCTGATCTGGGTAGTCGGCCATGCCGTCTACGCTCCCGGCCGCATCACCTATCGCTCCAGGGTGCGGTCGTAATTTATCTGAGCTTCGCTGCGATCTTCGCCTCGGCCTTTACCCTGATCTGGGTATTGAAGCCCGGCGCCTTCGTCCATCTGGATATCGCGACTCCCGGCGACGCGGAAGCCGCGGCGATACTGTATTTCAGCCTGACGACGCTGACCACCACGGGCTATGGGGATATCATTGCCGCCGATCCGTTTGCCCGCAGCCTGGCCAATCTGGAGTTGGTGATCGGGGTATTCTATGTGGCAATCACGGTCGCCCGCCTCGTCACGCTCGAACTCGAGGACCGCCGCCGCTGAGCTTCGGCTCTACAATATGCATATCGCGTCCCGAGCCAAATGAAGAATACCCGCGCGAGTGGCCGCTCGGATCGTACTCTATGAACCTTGCTTAAAGAAATCCGCCACAACCCGATGCTTTGACTGCTGACGTTTGTGCCTGCGGTGTTTGCCATCGCGAAGCTCAAGCCCGAAGCGCAGACCGCGCTCTTTGTCCTGTCCGTGCTGGCCATCGTCCCTCTGCTCCTCAAGAGGATTGTCGCGGACCCTGTGTCTGTGCACCCAAGGCGGGGACTTCGTGACAGTCCAAGTACCTGCATACGATCTGGCGACCCGGCAACCTGGCCGCGGACGGGGTTGCGCGCATCGAGCGGCGCAGTCCGAGAAGGTCCGGAAACCAGCTACCTGAGACGACCCGGGTGGCGTCGGCAAATGACCGGGTTGGAGCGCATGGAGAGCGGTTCTTGATGCCAAGGCCGAGCGACCGTTGCAGATTTCCAAGCGGACAGTTGTTGAGTATTCAGTCGGTGCATGAGTGTGTTGGTTGCGTGTGATTTGAACCTACACACTTACGCCATTGATTTTATTGATTATGGATCTGAGGCTGGATCGTCGATCCATAACTAAATGAATTTGCGGGACAAAATGGAGTAGGTGGTTGCGGGGACCCACAACCAATTTTATCTACTCTTTGCAGTTCAAGGGCTTAGGCCAAGGGCAGCGCACTTTTGAACCCAATCACCCGCTGCGGAAGTTCGTCATGGTGCGCTCGGCGAGCGCTAGGAGGTCGGTGCCAATATCCTCAGGACTCTTCGCTGTGGTGGACATTGAGTAGTAGCGTTCCACGCGCACTTCGATGCCGAGCGCCGCGATCGTCATATCACCGCGCGCCGCCAACCGTGCGATAACCTCAATGAGGTGACGGTCAAGGTAGTGTGGCCCATTTTCGTGCAAGGTCGAATCATCGACAGGCGCACCATCAGAAATTACAATCAGGAGTTTTCGCCGTTCTGGTCTTGGGAGAAGGCGAGAAGCTGCCCATTCGAGAGCTTCGCCATCGACATTTTCTTTCGGAAGATCGGGGCGAAGCATTGATCTGACGTCCCAACCGCCCGTGCCGAAGTCCACGTCTTCGGCTGAGCGATAGACGATATGAAGTATGTCGCATAGGCGACCGGGGTTCGGCGGACGGAAACAAGCCTTCCACCTTTGGCGAGATTTCCCCCCCTGCCAACCAATGGTCGTGAAGCCAAGTATCTCTACCTTGGTGCCGAGTAGCCTTAGGAAATCCTGAGCGATGTCAACCGCAGCGGCTGTCAGGATCATTTTTTGCCCGTGCATCGATCCAGATTGATCGACAAGAATTGAGACGACAGTATCGTTCAAATCCTGTTCCGAAAGCGTGGCTCGAATGCGAGTGTTCGCCTCAGTCGCGATTACACCCAGCTTCGTCTTCCAAGCAAGAAGACCAACCTCAAATTCCTGCCACGCTGCATCCATCGCGCATCTGACGGATTTGGTTGGCCGCCCGAGTACAACGTCGAGCTCCTTGGATTCGATTGTGACATCAAAATCGCGTGTGAACGCGTGATAGTCATTCTCTCTATCACTAGATAATCCCGCAAATTGTCTAATTTTACCATTAATGGCATCGCGCCATGCATTTCCACCGTCATTAAAGGCATGTCGTGGAAATAAGTGGACAAGATCAAGGTCGTCTCTTCGTTCCACCATCAAAAAGCTCTTTGTTAGGTATGACCTCTTAAATAATTGCCATGGAAGGGTCATTCGATCTTCGCCTCTCACGAAAAGAAGACCGTCCTCCTGCAATACCCATGATATGTTCGAGAACCACTGCGGCGCGACGTTGTATCTTTTGCTTGCTCGATGCAGCACGAACATTGCCATGAATACGGTCCAGAGAAACGCTAAGATCGCGAACTCAATATTGACGCACAATAACTGGAACCATAGCTTGTCGTGGAGCAACGGGCCATTGGCGCTCTGAAAGAAGACAAGTACGTTTAGGAGAAGCCATATCATGGCGAGGAATTTGTTTCGGCACGCACGGGCAAGATAAAGCTCTAGGCTACCGTGCCGAAGTTCCTTTTGGGTAAGTGAGAAAGCGATTTCTGTTTGATCACTCTTCATTATCTCTGAAGCTTACCCAGCGCCATAATCAAGGATCATCTTATCAAGCAAGGCGCGCTCTTCTGGAGTTTTCGGATTCGGATCGTCAAAAACATTGCGAATGAGATAGTACTCCGTTTCGTTTTTGATCTGACCGCGCTTTATAATTTTTGCGTATCGTTTGGAGTATCTTCTCCGCAGTTCAGACAACGTGATGAAGCCACGATCTCGAAGTTCAGCGTCCAGTTTTTCAAACTCCGTCTTATTAAGGCGGAATGACATTTCCACACAGTCATTGATCGCTTGGCGCAGACCGGTTACGGCCGATTTCTCACTCTTCTTCTCCAATGCTTCAAGGACAGCTGTGGGCCGCTTCTCCGGCGGCAAGTTGGGATTATTTAGATATCGCTCCGCATAAAATGAAAGAAACTCCTTCATTTTTTGGTAGTCCGACTCAGACTTTTCGCTCATTTCCCCACCTAAGTTACCAAACGACAAACATAAGATTCCAGTAAGTTGGTAAGGAATTGAAAGGTGGTTCACTCGCCTTGGGAAAACCGACAGCAACGAATGTGGATAGAAGAAGAAGTGTTGCACATATCAACCTCCCTGACCGGCTGGTTTTTTGCCACAGCTTTCCACTGATCCAATACAAGAAGCCACTTAGAAGAGTTGGCCAGATCAATGCTCCAAAAATCAGAAGCGGCGATTTTGTGCTATTAGAGAAAATGCTGTCTGTCAAAAACAAGCCTAGGCCATAGAGTATGCCCCACAATAGATTCATAAATCTTCCTAAGCCGAAAAACCTGACGTACGGCAAAATAACACCCAAAAATAATGGCCAGAGTGCAAACAAAAATCTAAATACGGGCTGCTTCATAATCGGCTGTTACGCGACTCCACCTTCAACGATTTTTAAGTATTCGCGGTGTATTTGGTCATTTGTCTCAATCACTATGCGGAGCGGCGTGCTTTAGCAAAAGTTCTATTGCGTCTCCTATTGTACCTACCGTGCTCCATTCCTTTACTGGCGGCTTAATGCCGGTCCGCTTCTGCATCATGAGACAGGCATCAGTTGCGTCGTCTGAGGATAAATGAAGGTCTTCAATTAGATGCAAATCTAGCGTCAGAGGCGGTGTTTTGACCTTGACGCCACGGACTGCCGTAAGCACTGCGATTACTTCTGTAGTAATCTCCTCCCGTGTATGTTTCATAGTCCCCCCGTATTTGAACAGATGACCGTGCACGTCAAATATGCCGTAGTGTCATAGAGCACGACAGCAGCAGCAACTGGCTCGTTCGCTCTAGTCAAGACACGCACAGGGTTCGCGCTGACGATTGACCACGGAAAAATTTTGACCGCTTGCGATAATCGAGGTACTCCCGCCACTTGGGTCGCTGTAGCCCCAACACTACCTAGTGTTGTTATCTTGCTGGCGCCTTGCGTCACCGGCAAACCCAAAAGGCCTTTTGGAACTGGAGTGGCGGCAACGACGCTAATCTTTGCTACCGTGCTGGTGTCATCAAACAGCTCACTGCCGCAGGCGGAAAAACAGGTATTGAGATTGCCATTACCGCCTGCTGCCGGCTCGATCTGGGATAAAGATGCGGGATCAATTCCCGCCATTGCGATCTGTAAACCTTGGCCACCGGGCACCGCATTCACATCGTTCTTCGATAAGCCCCACGGATCAATCGCCTGCACCGCGTTCTGCCCGGCATAGCCGAACAAATCCAGCCCCCCAGCAAATCCCGACGGATCGGCCTCCGGGTAACGCCCAAGCGTGGCGTCGTAGTCGCGCATGTAGTTATAAGAGAGCAAATCCTCCGCGTCGGCATACTGGCCGGGGAAGCGGTGGTTTGTCGGCGTCGTGTTGGTCGGCGTGGCGTAGATCTTCGCCGAACGGCTCCTGTTCGCGGTCCCATACCAGCGTGCGGCTGGCGGTTCGTGATCTTCTGCGGCGCGTCGACCTGGTTGGTGTGGACGTAGAAAATGTTGCCCGACGAATCGATCTGCGCCAGCAGCTGGCCTTCCATCCAGACGTATTCAATGATGTCGTTGCCGGTGATGCCGTCGGATTCGCCGATGATGTGGCCGAAAATGTCGAAGTGGTAATCGGTCGTCGCGCCGGTCGTCGCCTTCTCCACCCGCTGGCCGAGGGCGTTGATCTTGAACGTGACCGTCGGCGTGCCGACGGTCATCGATTCAAGCCGGTCGCGCCCGCCGAAGGTGTTCGACAGCGCACCGCCGCCGTCCATGACGTCGGTCGTCGGTCGCCATGTTGCCCGATGCGCTGTAAGTGAAGTGGCGCGTGTTCGTGCCGTCGGTGATGCGGGCCAGCAGGTTCGTGCTGGCTGGTCAGCGTCGAGGTCTGCGTCGTCGCGCCGTAGACGCGCGTGGCGCGGTTGGTGTTGTTATCGTACGTGTAGGTGCGGGAGCCATATGCGCCGGAGGCCGTGTGCAGCCGGTTGAGGCCATCGACTGTGTAGGTTTCATCGCGGCCCGCGGCGAGGTTGTCGGTGATGGCGGTCAGATTTCCGGCGTTGTCCTAGCCGTAGGTCAGGTTCTGCACGTAGGTGCCGCTGTAGACCGTGTTCGAGCGTCGTCCAGCCAGTAGTTGTTGTCGTAGGTTCGCGTCTGCGCCTCGCTGTTGCCGTAGGTGAACGACGGCGATCGGCCCGAACGGCTTGTGCGTGATGCTGGAGGCAAGCGTCGTGACGGTGCCGCCGGAGCTGGGCTTCGTGGTGACGGTCGTCAGGTAGCCGTGGAAGTCGTAGGTGTAATCGACATAGCGGCCCGACGGATAGATGATTTCCGTGAGCCGGTTGGCGAGATCATAGCTGTAGCTGAGTCGTGTAGGTCTTGCGAGCCGATCATCCGCACCGTCTCGTGATCATGTTGCCGAAATTGTCGTAGACTGCTGCGTCGTCGAGCCGGATTCGTCGGTGAAGCTCGTCAGGTGGCCGATGCCCATATTGCCGCCGGAGGTGGCGTCATAGGTGTAAGCGATGTTCTCCGACGTATAGCCGGGATAGGTTTCGGTCAGGCGGGCGTTCCAGCTTGTCGAAGGTGCGGTCGGTCACGACGCTGCGCGCGTCGGTCCGCTGCGTCATGGTTGTTGTCCTCGTCATAGGTGAAGGACAGCGGTGCCGGTATCCGGGCTGGCCTTCGCTATCGCGTTGTCGAAGCCATCACAGGTGAACGAGGTCGAATAGCCGTTGAAATCCGTCTGCGCGGTGACGTAGTCGAGATTGTTATAGGTCGGCGCCGCCGTGTGCGTCAGCGGATCGGTGACGGTCGAGGCGCGGTTGAGCGCATCCCATGCCGTGCTGCCAGTCTTGCTGTTGGCGTCGGTGACCGAGGTGCGGTTCTTCATGCCGTCATATGTGTAGGTTGTCGTCTGGCGTGGCGCCGCCGGAGCCGACGAGGGTCAGCATGTCGCCGAGAACATCATAGGTCGCGGTGAAGGATTTCTGGGTGGTGCCGCCGGAATCCTTGATCGTCGTCGTCGTCGGCTTCGCCCGTCGCGTTGAGCGTGTAGTTGATCGTCTCGCCCGCCGTGTTGGTGATCGTGGTCAGGCGCTGCGCGTTGTCGTAGTCGTAATGATGGTGCTGGAATCGGGCAGCGTGATCACGTCCGGCTGGCCCGAGCCGATATAGGTATAGGTCGTGACCTCGTTGGTGGCGAGGCCTTGACCGTCTTGCTGGTCAGGCGGTTGCGGTTGTCGTAGACGAGATCGGTCTCGACGCTGTTGGGGTCGGTGATCTTGGTCGGCTGGCCGGTGCCGTTGGCGGTGTTGATCGTGGTGACGTTGCGAGAGCGGATCGGTGATGCTGGCCAGCGCGCCGCTGTGTAGGTGTAGGTGTTCTTGACGGTCATGTCGGTGCGCGGCGTCTGCGCCGTCAGCAGCTCGCCGGTGGCGTTATAGGTATAGGTCCAGGTCCGCGTCTGGCCGTTGGTCGTCCCGCCGGTGGTGTCGGTCAGCTTGTGCGTCAGCAGCGTGCCGTGCGTGGCATCATAGCGGTCGTCGATGGTGACGTTGGTTTTGGTGATCGTGTAGGGCTTGTGGACCCAGGTTGAGTCATAGGTGATCGTCGTCGTGCGCGCGACGCCCGCGCCGTAGGCCTCGGTGATGCTGGTCGGCTGGCCGTGGCTGTTGTTGGTCCAGTGGGTCGAGTTGCCGTTCCAGTCGGTCGCGGTGGCGAGATAGCCGTTGGTGTCATAGGTGAAAGTTGCGCGTGGCCGACGCGACCGGCGAATTCGCGGCGCGGTCGATCTCGTTGACCTTCGGCATGTTCTGCGACGTCGTGAACTTGTAGGTCTCCTGCTCGCCGAGCGGGCCGGTGACGGTGCGGTTGCCGGTGGAATCGTCGTAGGAAACCTGACACTTCGTCCGCGCCGCCGGCGTGCTCGGACATCGTGCAGCGCCCTGCCCCGTCATAGGTCCACTGCGAATTGCGTGTTGCCGTTCTCGTCGGTGATGCTGGTCAGCGCGAACGGCAGCTCGGTGTTGCCGTAAACATAGGTCTGGCTGGTCGAGGGGCTGGTGTTGTAGGTGACGGAGGTCAGCAGGCTCTGGCCTGCTACTGTCGTGTAGCCATAGGTCAGCGTCGCGCTGTCGGGCGTCGTGACGCCGGTCAGCACGCCGCTCGTATAGGTGAAGGACAGCGAGCGGCTGTAGGAATCCGACACCGAGGTCAGCACGCCGCTCGTGTAGTTCAGCGTCTGGGTATAGCCGTTGGGCAGCGCGATGGAATTCAGCGTGCCCTTGCCGCTGGCGACCGTGTAGGTTTCGACCGTGTCGTCGGAATCGGTCAGCGTGTAGGTCGTGCCGGAATTGGTCAGCTTGACATCGACATCGGTGTCGGGCGTCCACACGCTCGATACGAGCTTGAAATTGATGACCCTGCCGTCGGCGCGCTCCGCCGCGACCTGGCTGGCTGAGACAACCGCGCAGATAGCGGTCGTAGTTCGATGCGCCAGTTGGGGCCGAGCGACCGTCGAGTACAGCTATGCGCATAGGAATGCTGTTGTAGTAGCGGATGAAGGCCAGCGGATTTGTGCCGACGGTCGTGTAATCCGTCACCTGTCGTACATGTTGCCGGTGGCGATGTTGATCGGCGGCCGCGACGCGAAATCGTTGCCACTGGTGATCGCGGACATCTTGCCGCCTTGCTGGAGCTTGCCGTCGGTCGCTTGGCATCGGTCGGCAGGCCTGTCTGCCCGGTGGACACGACGGTGTAGTGCCCGCGCCGCTGAAGAGGGTGGCACTGTACGTGCGCAGCATGTATGCCCCGGTCGTGTTGATATAAGTGCTGTTGTAGGTTTTCGTCGCCGGGTTGCCGGTTCCGCCGTAGACGGAGCCGCCGGCCGGATAGAAGAAATCGAACGCCGCGTTCGTCGAGAAGCCACTGCCCGGCGTCATGGTGATGGTGAAGGCATCGCCCGAAGTGGCGTTGACCGTGAACATCTGCATGCTCGCGTTCGATATGATCCCGGAGCTGGACACGCCTGAATACAGCGCGGTGCTGTCACCCGGCAACCCGGAGACCGACAGGTCGATCTGGAAACTGCCTGCGAAGGTGGGATAGGTGGATCCCAGAACGTTTTTGGCCCTGACCTTCCATGTGCCGGTCGCATTCGCTGTGCCCCCGGAACGGCAGCCGGGCGTCTGCGCGCCGCAGCCCGCACCGACGAAGGCCGTACCGCTCGGGTCGTAGATGGTGAAACCGCCATCAAATTTGGCGTCCTGCGTAACGTTTGTCATGCCAACCTTGATGAGATCGCCGGCTGACGGCGTAGAAGGGGAAATCCTGCGTGCCCGTGCCGGTGACGGACCCGCTCTCGGTGCCACCGTTGCGAATGGCGTGCGCAGGCTGTGCACCGAGCAGGATCGCCGCAAAGAGCGCCAGCAGACTGAAGCTAAGACGTTTGACTGTTCCCCGCATTGTCTCCCCCTCAGTTCGCGTTGCTCACGGACAGCGAATAGCTGCCCGTCACGTCGTGGTCGTCGTTTTTCCAGACCATGGCCGTGTAGGTGCCGTTGCCCGTATCCACGTCCATTGAGCAGCTTTTCCCGCAATACACGCTGCCCAAATCCTCGCCTCCCGGCCCGAAAGCGTGAACCTCGGGCACGAAGCCCGTCGCCGCCTGTGCTTGTCAGGGTCAGCCGCTTTTTCTGCCCCGGCGTGCCGCTGAAGCTGTAAACATCGAACCCGCCGCGCGCGTTGGTGCCGTTCTTGTCCTGGCCGGGCGTCAGCGCCGTACCGCCAGCCATCTGCATCGGCGAGCTTGAGCGCATAGCTTCCGCCGCTGGACTGGTCGCTATCCAGACGGCTGACGATGATCTTCCAATCTCCGGCAGCGGCGTTCGTTATCTGACGCCGTGTGTAATACGGGCGCGCCTCGGAAGGACCCACCGTCTGTCCCGGCGCTCTGACCTCAAGCTGCGGACGGAAGTGTGAATCGTGGTTGCCGGTCTCGCCAAGGCTGACGACGAACGTCGCGCCCTGCTCCACCCTGAACGTGTATGTGTCCACGCCCTGACCGGTGATCGTGCCGTTGACTGTGTTGCCGCTGGTGATCGTGCCGCTGACGCCATCGGCATGCGCGGTCTGAACGCACCATGAAGTCAGAAAGAGAACAGACAGAAGCAAAAGGCTGACGATGCGCCCGCGCTCACGGGCCAAAACGGCGAACATTAACATGAAATAATTCTCCCCCGAACAATAAACTCCTCTAAATATTCCCGTTGAGAGAGCCTGAAATAATTTATCCGGTCAACGTGCTCGGCAAATAATCGAAAGAATGCTGCGCCTTTGATTACAGAATGCGGCGCGATAATTACGGGCGTATGCGGAAAACTGGACACGACGGATTCATACGAAAAATCAGCCCCCGCGCCGTCTGCCTTGCCAGCGTCCGTCCGCTTGCGAGAAAGTGTCATTCCCCTTGCTGTCGCGTCGCGCGGAACTGACTGATGTCGTCTGAGGACAAGCGCAACGTCCTGCGGATCGGCCCGCCGGAGCATCCCGGCGAAACCGAAATCACGCCCGCGATGGTCGAGAGCGTGCGCCAGCGCATCAAGGACGCGGGCGGCATCCTCACCGTCTGGGCGGTGCTGCACGAAGATGTCTACGAAACGCAATTCGGCGACGGGTTCTACCTGCATGTGCACGGCCTCGCGCTGAACAGCGCGGACGCGGACAGGCTCGCCGCGCTCGGCGGCGGCGATTCAGAATTGGTGAAGTGGCATGTGCGGAGCTACCGGCTCGGGCTGGAAAACGACGCGCCGGTCTTCACGGCGCTGTGGCGGCCCGAGGAAGAATTCAGGATCGGCGATTTCGTGGCGATCCTCTGCGAAATCCCGCCCGGCGGCACGGCGTCGAAGCTGCTGACGGGAACGGGCCTTCGCAAGGACGGCCCGCTGCTGTCACTTCCCTGAAAACAAAAAGCGGCGCGGCTGACCAACGGGTCAGCCGCGCCGTGCATGTGATCGGACGATCAATCCTCGTCGGTCACTTCGTCATCGGAGTCGGCTTCGTCCTCCGTCTCCGCGGGCGCGTCCGCGATCGACGGCGGGAAACAGCATCGCCTCGGGCAACCACTCCCGCGCCTTGCGCTGCGCCGGGGTCGGCTCTGCCGCTGCCTTCGCGCTCTGGAAATGCCGGATCAGGCAATTCACGAGTTCGGCCTTCTTGTAGGACGACACCTGACCCGTTGCCCTCGGCATAGCCGCAATCGACGGCGATGGCGACAAGCTGGTCGCGGGTGCGCTTGCCGAAGAACGCTGCGTCGGGACGCCAGTGGTTGCGCATGTCCACGCTCAAGGTCACGCGCCACGCGGTTGAACAGGCTGTCGCCGTGTATCGAGCCGGTCGCAATTCTCCTGACCGAAGGAAAGCGCGGTCAGCAGCGTCTCAACTCAGCAAGGTCGTGATCGCACAAACCCCTCACCGCCTCGTACAAGGTCGAGTTCGTCGGTGAACGGCGGCGGGAAGCTGTCTCCACACCGACTCCCCTTCCTCGATGGCGAAGCCGAGCTTGGCCGCGAACTGCCGCGCCTGTCCCTCAAGGACGCGGTACGCGCTCTGCGGTTCGGCTTCCTTCGCCAGCGCCTTGAATCGCCTCGTGCGGCCGGAACTTCATCAGGGTCCGCACGATCAACACTTCCTGCGCCGTGCGCGGGCTGGCGAGAAGGATTTCCGCGACGGCTGCCGTCTTGTGGTGGGCGATGTAGGCGCACAAGCGCCTTGGAATACGCGGCCTTCGCCTTCACGCGGCGCTGCCGGGTTCTCCGCAATCGCCTTGGCGGTCTCCTTCTCGATCCTGCGCCTGGCCAGACCTTCCCTGATCTCGACCCGGCCCGAGGGCGAGAGATTGATAAGGACGCCGCCCTTCTGGTTCTTCCGCGCCTTGCGGTACTGCCAGTCGGGAATGTGGTGAGCCTCGCGTCACTTCCACCCATGCGGCGCTGGCCTCGTGATGCTTCACAAGCTCGCGCAACGGCCTCCTTCTGCAAGGCGAGGAACTGCTCCGCATCGTCAAAATACGAAGTCTCGTCCTCGGCAAACAGGTCGGTGGTGATGGTGCCGGTGTATTCTCGGCCGGGAAGATCGCCAAGGCCACGGTCGGGCGGTCGTCCAGCAGCGTCGCCTTGATGTCCTCGGCGCTGAATTCGTCGCCGCTCTCGATCTGCTCAAGGATGCTCCGCTGCGCCTCGTCGCTGCCCAAGGTCAACGCCTCGGCCTGCGACAGGGTGATTTCACCCTTCGCCAGCGCAGCCTTTGCTTCCCTGCACAGACTGTTGAGCGCCAGACGCCGCTTGATGGTGGTGGCGCTCAATCCCGTCTGCGCGACCACATCGTCCAGCGTGACGCCCTTGTGAACCAGCTTGGTCAACGCCGCCGCTTCCTCCAGCGGCGTCATGTTCTGCCGCTGCAAATTCTCGACGGTGGCAATGCGCAGCGTCTGGTCCTTGGAGAGGTCGTCGCGCACCTCCACCGCGACCGTGAAATCCTCCGGCAGTTCGCCGCGCTCCTCCAACAGGCGCAGCGCCTCGAAGCGCCGCGATCCGCTGACGATCTGATAACGCTCCTTCTTGCCTTTGCCCTTCACCGGGCTGACGACAAGGTTGTGCAACAACGCCATCGGTCCTGATGCTGGCGGCAAGCCCCTCGATGGTCTTGCGGTCGATCTTCCGGCGCGGGTTCGCGGCGGATGCCTCCAATGCCGATAACGAAACGGATTGCATGGTCATGGTTTGTCTCCTTCTTGATTGAGCGCGGGCCGCGACCTTCGCGGCCCTTCTCCCTTCCTTCCTTTGGAAAGACGGGTGCGCATGCACCCGGTTGCCCCTCGGCGAGAGCGGGTGGGTCTGGGTCGGTGCGGGTTCGTCGGCCGGCCGGGTTGCGGACGGGGCGGGCCACACCTGGCCTGCGCCGGACGCGGCCCTGCCGGTCCAACAGAAGACGCGCCGAAGGGAGGGAGGGCGGCGCCCTCCCTGAGCCCTGCTTCAAATTCGGGAAAAACCAGTGAGCCGCAGGCTCACGCCATCAGACTTCGCGCAACGGATCGTCACCGGATGGCCGAGACCGCAAGGCGGGCTCGGGGCGAAGCCTAGAGCCGGGTCCGGCCCGCACCACGGGCGGGGCCGGATGCGCCATCACGATATTTGTCCGCCGATACCTAACTAGAATAGCGGCAGCATCGAACTCTCGCTCCGCCGTCCAGTCGTTTCCCTCCAGCGATGCCAATAATTGCTCTGCGCTCACGGCATGTTATAGAGTTCGAGAAAGCGCTTCAAGCGCCGCAACAGGGCGTCGTCATCCTTCAATTCGCATTCCCACAACGTAAGGGCGGCCCAGCCGCCGCGTTTCAATGCGCGCTGATGCTCGCGGTCGCGCTCCCGATTGCGGGCGATCTTCGCGCGCCAGTATGCGACGTTGCTTTTGGGTTCGCGCGCGCCCCGCTTGCAGTCATGCCCGTGCCAGAAGCAACCATGGATAAAGACAACGCGACGCCTCGCGGGAAAAGTCAGGTCGGGTTTGCCGGGCAGGTCAGTACGGTGGAGGCGATATCGATAACCGCGCGAATGCAGCAAGCGCCTGACCAGAAGTTCGGGGCCGGTGTCTTTCCCTTTCACCGCCCGCATGATCTTGCTGCGCTGCTCGTCAACGCTCATTCGCCTTCGTCTTCCGTTTCGGTCCCGAGTTCCAGCATTACCTCATGATATTTTGACAGGCGTTTGAAATGCGCGTCCATCGCGCGGGCGATCTGATTTGAGTTTTTCACCGCCAGAAAGTGACCGACTATCTGCGCGTAATGGTCAGCCTGCCGTGGAAGCCGAAGCTCCACAGTTTTCTTCTCGGCGATTTCCTGATTATCCATCACCTGCACAACTTTCGAGGGCTTGGGAATGTTCTTCAAAGAAGCAGGCTTGGGGGGAATGGTCCCGTTCATAAGACGCGATTTCGGGTTGAAATAATGAAACAGGACGGCCTCAAGGGGACCCATTTCAGCCTTGTCCTTGACCGGATATTCCCAGACGAAGGCGATCTCCCAAACGTCGATCTGGCGGTTCGCGATAACGTCCGAGCGGGCGGATGTGAGATGGCGTTGAACGCGCTGTCTTATGCCGTCGCGCGACTGGCCCACATAGACGGGAATATTGTCGAGATCGCAGAGAATGTAGACGCCAATTTGCGTCGTCAGCGTCTTGATTGCTTTTCTTCTGAAGGCGAAGCCTACGGCCATTGACGCGCTCTCTTTCTCCATCACGCGCGCCGAATCGCAGTCGCCTCCGAAGTTCGTTGCGCGATGCCGCCCCGGCGCACCTTTGTCGTGCGCACAGTATCGGTCCCCCGGTAGTGTACCTCAAAATCCACGTAGTTGACCTCCGTGGGATCGCCGTGGAAGCAATCGTAGAACGCCTGCAATAACTCTACATCTTGGAGATTCTGAGCGAGTGGATTCGGGTTGTTGCGGGGGCTGGGGATGGTAGCAGGGAATACGTAGATGCACGGCGGAGGTAACGAGTAGTGCCCGACTTCGGTCAGCCGTTCGGGATGGTTCTGCACCTTCGGGCATGGACGACCGATCGTGGCGCAAACCATATCCCAAACCAGCAACCCATCGACGCGTTGCTCCCGGAAAATGACCTCTGCGCTCAATCTGGTATGAATGCCTGACCAGACGTTATGGCGCGGGTCGGCTCCCGGATTCGTGCAGACGCTCCAGATGATGAATTCGTTGGCGTGCGGCGGCCGCTCAAAAATGTTGGTATTGTTGCCGTCAAGGCAGCCTTTCAACTCGATCACCGCCATGCGGCCGCTCTTGAGTCGCACGGCATAGTCGTGACGATTGGCGTCCCCCGCGGTTTCCCAATCCTGAATGAAATGACCATCCTGCATAAAATTCAGGACGTGTTGAACGAACTCGCGTTTGTCGCGCATGGTGGCTGAAAACTGGCCGCGTATGCGCTCGATTGCGCCCCGGAACAGGCCGCTATTGTAAAATTCCTGCTCGTCCAAACCATGGTCACCCAACGTATGGGCCTGAGTCTTGAGAGTTTCGGCGTATTGTTCGATCTTTCGGCGCAGTTCCTCATTCTGTTCGCAGGGGATTACCGTCATGCCGCCGCTCGTTTGGCGACCGCCCGCCCGGCGAGAATCGGTTCAAGAAGATGGCTCGCCAGATGCCGAACAACGGGGACCACGAGGCCGTCGCCGGTAAGGTGGTACGCCTCATTATAGTTCTCGGGCAGTTCGTATTCATCGGGAAGGCCCATAAGCCGGGCCGTCTCCCGGCTTGAAATAAGTCTTGAGCGGACGCTGCGGCCATCGACCACGACAATGAGTTGCCTGCTGGACCCGCCGGCGGGCGTGCGTAAGCAGCCGGCTACGTCGTCGAACCTGATCTCGGCCCGTTGCACCTTGTCGCCGTCCTCGTCATGGCGAGTGCGCTTGTAGACCGTTCCGACCAACCGGCGTCCAGCGCGTTTCGCTTCCTCCATCTTAGCGAGATTGACCTCGCTCATCATTGCGAGCAACTGCTTCGTTTCGGCAGCGGTGTGCCATTCGACACTTGACGGGCTATCCTCGATGAGGTCGGCGAATTGAGTGTTACGCTGGCGCGGCTTGGGAAAACTCCACCAAAGCCAGTTGTCCTTCGCTTTCGCAGGCAAACCATCGTAGGCAGTTTTCAGGCCGCGCGTATGCCAGACAGGCGTCGCCTCGGAGGTATGCAAATGAGACGAAATGGTGAGGTCGCCGCGAACGCCAATGACGAAAAGGCGAGGCCGCGATTGCGGCACGAACAACGCCGCGTCGATGACGACAGCTCCGCAGCGGTAGTCTGCCTGTTCGAACGCAGAGCAAATCGTCGAAAAATCCTTGCCGCCGTGGGAAGTGAGCGTGCCGCAGACGTTTTCAAGAACGATGACCTGCGGCGCGCGGCCCTCTTTCATCAGCGCCTTCATAAGTCTCCAGAAGGGCCAGAACGTGCCGGAGCGGTCGCCTTTCAGGCCCGCTCCGCCACCCGCAAGAGAGAGGTCTTGGCAGGGAAAGGAGCCCCATATCGCATCGGCGCGACCCGGCAAATTCGCGGTCGTGAGCGATCCTACGTCAGCCGTTTTGAGAACGCCGGCGCCCCAGTTCTTCTCATACACTTTGCCCTTCTTGTGATCGAAATCATTGGCAAAGAGGCAGTTCCAGCCCTTCCCCAGCCCGGCGCGCGCCATGCCCCCGCCCGCGAAAAATTCGTAAAAGTCAGGCATGCGTCCCCCCGTTTCCCTGATCGTTTGCAGTGTCACGCGCCAGCTTTTCGAGAATGGCCTCCGTGATCCATGTGTTGCGGGATACGTTCCCCGGTCGTTTTTTCCGCGCCGAATCGATCGATCGCCAGACCTTCAGCTCAAGCCGAAGGTTGTTGCGTGGTCGAGCGTCGGGTTTTGGGGCGGTGCGAGTCTATAGCGCCATTCTGGCGCCACTGCGGCGCCAGAATCAAGAACTTTATGAGAACGAATTACGCTATGGAAACAAGATATTGGGGGTCGGCGCGCTACACGCCATAGGAAGTGCGCCACGGATCAATCCTCCCAATAAACCTCCGTCGCCAGATATTCGAAAAGCACGGTCCTGACGATCATGGCGCCGGTCTGCGCAACGGCATACCGATAAACACCATCCTGAACAATGATCCAGCCGTCAAAGAGGTCTTGGCCGGTCATCACCCGCGTCATCATCCGGCTTCCCACCTCGGGCCAGCCCGGCCCAAGATCAACATGCTCGAATTCGGCGCGCTCCCCGGCAGTAAAAGCCGCCAGCGGCGCGGACCATACGTGAGTCGGAGACTCAAGCATCGGCTCGCCGAATTCGTAAAAGGCGTGGCCGCGAGCGTTCTTCAGGACGACGCGGTTGATGCTCTCCAATTCGGGCTTCCACACAAAATGGGTATCGCCGCCATGTGTGCGATATTCTGATTTAGCCTTCTCGATTTGCGCGCACAGCTTCACGTTCCCTTGCAGGATGCGGGCGGCGTTCGCATTGGTCTGACGATGCGGGTCAGTCGATCCCGCCAGCACGACGCCGAGGAAGGCGGCGAGATATTCCTCGTGCGGAGCGAAGCTGGAATTGCAGGGTCTGCATACCTGCACGACCGGGAGGTTATCCGGGTAAGGCATCTGTAAAAGGCTCTTCGACGGAACATGATCCCGGTTGGTCTCAAGACCATCGATCCCCTGTCCGCAGTGAATGCACCACGCTTTCAGCCTGTCGTCGGTGAATTCTTTGATCTGATCCATAGGCGCATTATAGCATATCGGCGCATATGCGGTTTCACCGCCCTCGATCCAGATCGCGGTCCCTGCGCCGCCCGCGCGTCGGTCCCGGATCGTCAGACGGCGGACCGTCACTATCCTTGTCCCGGTCGGATCGCGTCCTCCGCGTTGACCGCTCCGCATCCGGCGTCCGGTCCCGCGTGCGGCGACGCGCGCTGGATCTTGATCTCCGCCTCGGGCGCCGGGTCCTGCGCCGCATCGCCTGACGCTTCGCCCTCACCGTCACCGGACCCGGACGCGCGCTCAAACTCGGCCGTCAGGTCGATCGGCTCCTTGGCCGCCCTGTTGAATTCGTCCACATGAGTCGGCGCGGGTTCCGCGCTCGCCCGCTCGAATTCCGCCGTCAGGTCGATCGGCTTCTCCGGCGTCGTTCGTCAGGCGTCATGCGTCGGCTCCGGCGGCGGCGGCGCGCGGCCCGTCCGCTCCCGGTCCTCGATCCGGCGCTCCTTCAGACAGCGTCGTTTCCAGCGACCGCAGCTCGCGCTTTTCGACCAGCTCCAGCGCGCGCAGGCGGCGCTGCATGGTCAGGGTTTCGAGCTCCTGCCGGCGCTCGAGCGCCGCCGCTTCGCGCTGCTGGCGCTCCGCCAGCTCCTTTTTCTGCGCGAGGAAGAGCTTGTACCGGGTGGCGTCACGGTACTGCGTGAATCTTCTTCGTTATCAGCTCGACGCCGGTGATGCGGCCGATGAAGGCGGCAAGACCTTGCGGCCGGTGCGCGGCGCGGTCGAGCCGGATGCGCCGGCTCTCCTGCAAATAGCCCTGCCGGAACGCCATGCCGCTCCTGCTTCTGCCGCTCGCGAAAATTCCTGCCGGGCCTGCCGCTGCCGGTCGGCCAGCCCCTTCGCCTCCTGCTCCACGTCCCGGCGGCGCGGCTGCTGTTTGCGCTGCAACTCCTCGCGGCGCTGCTTTCTCGACGGCTTCGCGCGCCGCCCGTTCCTCGTTCTTGCTGAACAGCTCCATCGCCGCGCGATGCGCGGCGGCCAGCGCCCGCGCCTCGTCCACGGTCGGCAGGGAGTCCTTCGGAAAGTCCTTGCCGAGGAATTCCCGGAGCTGCTTTGACGCGGACTTTCTTGTCGTCGATCAGCTTGGGCAGGCTGTTCATGTTGCCGTAGAGATCGACCAGCACGTAATCGCGGCTGCCGGTGGCGAGGATGTAACCCATGTCCTCCAGCGACCGGACGAAGGCGCGCGGCGTGTCGCGGCGGTTCCACGCCGCCGTCACCTGCGCCTTGTGCTGCTCCTTCGATAGGCCGCCCTTGTCCTCCTGCTTCTTCTCGTAGAGGGTCATCTGCCGGCCCCGGCGCCGGTCCTGTCCCTTGTCCTGGTAATAGCCGTCGGGCAGCCTCAGGCCATGGTCGCGGGCGAACTCGCGCGTGACCATCATCAGCTTTTCGTGGTCGAAGGCGATGTGACGGGCCTTGCCGCGCTCCACGTCGATGCGCGACCAGACGACATGGCAGTGCTCGCGCGGGACGCCCTGCCTGTCCTTCTTGACGTGGAAGACGACCGCGCGCGGCTGGCCGGACAACCCGAGGCGCTGTTCGGCGCGGTCGATGTAATCGAGATACTGCTCCTTCGTGAGCCGCCCCTGCCGCTGGTCGGGATTGATCGAGAGGCTGTAGAGGTAATTGGTGCAGCGCGTCAGGTTGTGCGCCTGCGCCTCCCATTCGGCGAACGCGCCGTGCAGGTCGCGGGCGACGGCACCCCGCACCTGCGCCACCTCCAGCCGCTCGTTGTCCTGCGCGTTAAGAAGGTGCGTGGCGAGGTCCTGCCCGACGCGCGCGCTGGCTGCCGAACGGGATCACGGCGCGCGCTCCATCATCTTCATGAGCGCGGCGCGGATGATCGTCAGCTCGTCGCAGGCCGCCTTCGACCGCCTCGGCGAGCGCGGCATCATCGCCGGCGACGCGGGCGGCATTATCCAGAGCGTCCCGGATCGCGGCGGAGCGGGCGAGCAATTGCGCGAGCATCTGCTTTTCGACGGGCGGGACGGCGGGTGCCGCGCGGGATGGCGGGGTTGAAGATCGCGCGGGTGATGTAGGCATTGACGGGAAGACCGGACGCTTCGACGCGACGACGGAACTCGTCCCGCCAGCTCTGCCGGCGGGCGGTAGGAGATAGGGGCGTCGCGTTTCTTGTCGGTCTTCTCCGTCATGCTGCCAAAGCTAGGCGCGTCCGTCCGCCGCCCGCCTCGCGCGATCCTCGCGCGATCCTCGCGGGCTCCGGGGCCGCGCCTGCCCCGGTCGATAGGGTTCCCAAGGGAGAGCCGAAGTCTCCCTTGCGGCAATGCCGCGCCGTGGCCCAACGGGCTAAGGCGGTCGTGGTCTCGGGGCGCGAAAGCCCCGGACGCCGGTTACAAGGGGCTGCGGTGGAGCCCTTTGTTCGATGGGGATGGGGGAGAGCGGAAGTCTCCCCGATCGCGCGCCAGCCGCGAAACGCGCAACGTCTCACACGTTGCGCTCAGCCGGCATGGGCTCGATGCCCATGAGCGATAGCGGCCGGCTGATCCAACCCCTTAGCAAGCGCGTCGTCAAAGACGCGTGAGCTTAGGGGTTGCCGCAGGGGGTCACATGGGGGATGCGAAAGCCCCCAGCAAGGTGGCGCGGTAGTACCGCGCACACCTTGTACCAATCACTATCGGTATCCGTGTGCCCATACTACGATTGTAGCCGGGGAAGTTTAAATTTGGAGTGAGCACCACAGACTCTGCTCTGTGATCTGTGATGCACACGACAATTCATACCGCGAGGTTGGCGCGAGGAAAAGCTGAATCCGCATTGCGCATCTTGGTGATGACGCCCGACGTTGTTTGATGATGACTGTGATGTTCATTCCAGAAATTGTGATGCACATCCCAGAGCGAAACGGAGACGGGCGGAGCGAAGCGGAGAACGCCCATGTCCGACACCAACACTCAATCCATCAAGCCCACGCGTGAAACCTACGATCCTTTGCAGCAGGCATACGAGAATTCTGAACCGCTCTCTGTTCGAGGGCGAGCTTCCGAACTGCCTTATCACGCTGCAACGAAGCAAGAAGAGCTACGGGTATTTTTGCGGTGATCGATTTGGTCGTGCCGACGGCACCCTGACCGATGAGATCGCCCTGAACCCTTCTCACTTCCGGGACCGGCCACAGGAAGAGGTGCTCGCCACCCTCGCTCATGAAATGGTCCATCTGTGGCAGCACCATTTCGGCAAGCCGGGCCGGGGCCGCTATCACAACAAGGAGTGGGCCGAGAAGATGAAGTCGATCGGCCTGCAACCGACCTCTACCGGCAAAGACGATGGCGCCGAGACCGGCGATGTCATGGGCCATATCATCGTGGCGGATGGCCCCTTCGACCGGGCAGTCAGGAAGCTGCTGGCGCGGGGCTTGGTCGTCTCGTGGATCGAGCAGCCGGAAAAACACGCCGACGCCGGCGACGATGATGACGGTGAAGATGCCGAAGCGAGAGCAAGAGCGGCAAGCGCGTCCGCTATGTCTGCCCGCACGGCGACATGAAGGCTTGGGCAAAGCACGGGGCCAAGCTGGTCTGCGGCGAGCATATGGAGCCGATGGAAGTCAACCAGCCGACGCCGCGCGGATACCGGGATATAACGCCGACCGCTGAAGAGGCGGAATCTGAAGAACCGGCGTCAGAAGCATAAAGCATAAAAAACGAGGCGCGGACCTTTCGGCCCGCGCCTTGTCGCGTTTGAAGGAAGCCGTGAGGCGGGGGTTATTCCCCCGCCTCTTCGTTTGCGGGCTCGCCGTCAGTGACGGGTGCGGCCTCTTCCTTGTCCTTCAGCTCGTAGAGCGTCAGGGCGCTGACCACCTGCGTGCCGGACAGCTTCAGATAGAGCGAGCCGTCGTCGTTCCGCCACGCAACCCCGATGCGCTCGTAGGTGGCTTTCTTGCCGTAGCCGTGGCGCACCTTGGCGACGTGGGTCGGCAGTTTGGGCTTGTCGTTGCCGCGGGCGTTGGTTTCGGTCGATTGGTTCGTGTTAGTCATGGGTCTTCTCCTTTGTTGAACGGGCTGGCCTTTCCAGCCTTACCCGCCGGACAGCAGGCCGCCGGGGACGTGTCCCCAACACGGGAGGCCCGCAGGGCCGAATGGAGCGGGCAGGAGAAGGACACGCCGCAGAGCATCCCCGCCGGTCTGATAAACGGCTTCTGGGGTACAAGGCTGAAAGAGAAACAGCCCCGTTCTGAACAAAGGGAACGGAAGCCCTGACGGGCGAACCGACCGAAACCACCCGCCTGCGTCTTGCCAACGGCACCCAAACGACGACCGAAAAACGGCGACATGCGAAACGGCGCTGGCACTGCTGCCGCCGGCATCGGGATTGCTCTAACGGAACGACTCTTTACGGCTCGCCGTGAAGCTCCGGCGCGCGAGGTTGGCGCGAGGTTTGTGCGCACCTGACAGGACAATATCAGCCGCGACCTGCCGATGATGGCAGCAAACGGAGACGCGGCAATGGCCTCCTTCCCAGAAGACTTCACACGCGACATACCCCGCGGGCTGAGTTCGCGCTATTTGAAGCAGCAAACAGCGCCGCAGGCGCGCTGGCAGACGCCGGAAGTCATATTGGAGCGCAAGGCGCTCGAATATGACCCGCGCAATCCGGGCGGAAAAATTCTCATCGGCGCGTTCGGCAACAAGCTCGTCGGGATCGAGGATAACCGGCACGTCCTGACGGTCGCCGGTTCGCGCGCCGGAAAGTCCGTCACGCTCATCAATAATCTCCTGTTCTATCGCGGGAGCGTCATGGCGACGGACCCGAAGGCCGAACTCGCCAATATCACCGCCGCCCGGCGCGCCGCGCTCGGGCAGAAGGTCCATGTCCTCGATCCTTTCGGGAACACGTCACCCGGCATCGCGCATCTGCGCAAATCCTATAATCCGCTTGCGGTCCTGAAACCCGACAGCCCGACGATCATCGAAGACGCCGGCCTGATCGCGGATGCGCTTGTGGTGCGCAGCGGACAGCGAAAAAGACCCGCATTGGGATGAAAGCGCCAAGAACTTCATCGAGGGCGTGATCCTTCATGTCGCGACGGAACCGCGCTACGCGGGGCGGCGCAATCTTCTCACCGTCCGCGATCTGATCCGCACGGCGCTGGCGCAGGAACCCGCCGCGCTCGTCGGCGAAGACGAAGAGCCGCTGCATCTGCTGGAAAAGGAGATGCTGCAAAGCGCGGCGCGGTTCGCGAAGAACCCCGCGACCGAAGACCTCGGCGGGCGCGCTCGAAGGCGCGGCGCGGGACTTCTATGAAAAGGGAGCGAACGAGCGCGCGGGCGTGCTTTCGACCGTGCGCCGTCATACCAAGTTTCTCGACTACACGGCCATGCGCCGCGTGCTGGCCGGGCATGATTTCGATCTGGCGGACCTGAAGCGCGACCGCGCCGGCGTCAGCGTCTATCTCTGCCTGCCCGCCAGCCGCATGGGGCTGTGCAACAGGTGGCTGCGCATCTTCATCAATCAGCTTCTCGACGCGATGGAGCGCGAGAAGACGGCGCCGGTCGCGCCGGTGCTGGTCTGTTTCGACGAATTCCCGGTCCTCGGGCATATGCGCCAGTTAGAGGACGCCGCCGGACAAATCGCGTCTTTTGGCGTCAAGCTGTGGACCGTCCTGCAGGACTGGGGACAGGGCAAGGCGCTCTACAAGGAGCGCTGGGAAACTTTCGCCGGCAACGCCGGTATCCTTCAGTTCTTCGGCAACAACGATCTTGAGACGCTGGAATACGTCTCGCGGCGGCTCGGCAAAACCCGGATCGAGGTCGCCCGTCAGGGCGAGGTCGGGCCGGAACAGGCGCAATCGGGACTGTCGGGGCGCAATTCCAGCATGGAATTGCATGACCTGCTGACGCCCGACGAAGTCAGCCGTCATTTCTCGCGCAGCGACCGGCTGAAACGGCAGCTCGTCATCTGGGCCGGGTACGATCCGATGATCCTGCAACGGGTGGAGTATTTCGATGCGGGCGGGCCGCATCGGGCCGTGTTCAAAGGCGCGCTTTAATGCGCCCGATAGGCGTAGATGCGTCGCCTGACGACGGTGCTGGTGGCTTCGCCCTCCTTGCGCTCCTTTTTGCCGAGGAGCCGCGCCATCGCCGGGTCCTCGCCATAGAGATAGGCGAGTTCCGAAGCGAGCCGTCCCTGTCGGTCCCGCACCAGAAACCCCTCCCAGCGCGGCAGAAGCACGCGTAATACGGGCCGCGCCTGTGACCCGGCGGTGACGTGCATCGCGTTTTCGCCGCTTTTCTTGTCTCGATACCAGACCGGGAAACCTTCTTCGATATACGCGCGCACCGCAGCGGCATCGCCGCGCCGCGCGGCATCAAGCCAGTCGCGGCCAAGCCGCGACAGCGCCCGCTCGCACGCAGCCGCAAGCGTCGGATCAGCCGGCGCGTCCCAGTGCGACATTGAGGCGTGCATACCTTCCCAGAATTTTCTGCTCGCCTCCGGCGTGGCTTCGAGGCTGACGCGCTTTTCCGGGCGCGCGTCGATGGCTCGCCGCCTTTGCTCCACGCGCTGACGGAATGCCGCCAGATGGTCGGCGAACGTCTCGGCGGTGAAGACAGGATTCGGCGCGGCGGCCATTACATGAGCCTCCGGAAGAACAGAATGTTCTTCTCCGTCTCTTGCAGGATGGCGCGCAGCATATCCTGCGTCGTCGCGATCAGTACCTTCCAGCTCGACCGGGTAGTCGTGGCGCAGGAGGACCAGCCGTTCGACCGCGGTGTCGGGCTGATACGCCGTGTCAGCGGCCAGCGTGAACTGGTACATATTTTTGCCGCTGTCCGCCTGCTTGAGGAACACCATGACATTATCCTCGGGCGTGAAGATCGCCCAGCCACCATACAGGGTGCGGGTGCGCCGCTGTTTCCGGCGCTCATCCAAGGTCCACCTGTCAAACTCTTCCTTCGCCTTGGCGGGGTAATACTCCTCCGTCTTGGTGACCTGCATCAGCCCCTCCGCCGAGGGTTTCTGAAAAGTCAGCTCCAGCACGGCAAAGCCGCGCTCGTCGGCGCGGCGCGCCTGATACGAACCCTCGAATGTGACCGGCGGGAGTATCCGCAGCTTGTCGAAGCTCTGGTCGAGATATTCGAGCAGGCGCTGCGCCGCTTGCCACGGCGGCGCGTGTTCTTCCAGTTCGGTAGCCAATAGCAGGCGCTCTTCGGTCACGAACCTGACGATCGCGTCCAGCGACTCGGGCTGCATCGACTGAAACTTGCGCCGCGCACCGTCCTTGCTCCTGTTGCCCTCGACGAACTGGCGCAAGCGCTCGGGCGGAACTTTCACATCCGCCGTGAGGCTGATCGCTTCGCTCACATCCTTCCAGTTGAAGGAGCCGCTGCCATGGCCGGGCTCGTAGTCATGGTAGGCGCGCAAGGCGTCGCGCAGACGATTTAATTGCCACTCCGAATACGCCATGGCGGTCGTGTCCTAGAAATCCATGCCGTTAAGCGTCGTCCCGCGAGATGGGCGCGGGCCTCCGACCTCTCCTTAACTCTACATAACCCGCGTCGGAAACGACAGTCCGACAGCGTCCCGCATTGCGCCGGGCGTGCTGCCGAAGGCTGCCGGCGCGAGGTTCATGCGAGGAAAGCGCGGGGCGTGGACTCTTACCTTTGGGATGTTCGCAGGAACTTTCAGGCGGACAGCCCAAGAGGAAAACCATGCCAGCGTATGTGCTTATCCGGGAAACGAGGAAAGGGCGAAGGGCGCCGCTTCTGGTGTGCATCTCGATGGCGGCCAGTCTCGGCCTCGGGGGGGCTCTGCTCGGCGGAACAGCCTACGGGCAGGCGCTTGCCGCCGGGCTGTTCCGCTTCATTCCGTTTCTCGTTCCGACGTTAGACGCCGGTCAGGGGCCGCCCGCGACCGAAGGCTCCGACCACGTCATCCGGATCAAAGCGGATTCCAACGGCCACTACTACGTCAAAGGCAACGCCGACGGTGTCTCCATCGAATTCATGATCGATACAGGCGCGAGCTACATCACCCTTACAAAAGAAGCCGCCGGACGGCTGGGTGTCGGCCCGCTCAACTTCGATCTTACGACGAACACGGCAAATGGCCCGATCCAAAACGCGCAGATAACGATCGGCCAGCTCACCATCGGTTCCTTCAACGTGATCCGCATTCCCGCTGTCGTGAACGGCGGAGCGCTCGATGAGCCACTGCTGGGCATGAGCTGGCTCCGTCTCTTCCGGTCAATCGAAATCCAAAACGGCGTGATGACGCTGCACTACTGAGGAACGTGACATGGTCAATGTGAGCGCGACTGGTTGGACGCCGCAAGAGGCGGGCAGGAGCCTGCGCTTTGAGCCCGCGCGCCCCCGTCTGCTTCGATGCGCGTTCGCCGGACAACCCGTGGTCGGCGTACTGAACACGCTGGAAGTGAAGACCCGCCACGCGGCAAGCGCCTCCCTGTGCATCCGGCAGGACGGCGAGGATTTATTCGAAGGCGACATACCGCCGAACGCCGAGATCGGCATCGTGCCGTTGACCCCGGCCGAGCTTGTCGTGTCCCTGAACTTCGAGCCGTCGAAAATCGTCCACAACTTTCGCGTCCGGCCGCAGGTCGTCGCGCCGGTATTCTCGAAGATCGATGTCGCGCAACAGGGTTTCGTCGGGGACAGCCTTCCCGTCGTCTGGGAAGCGCCGTCCGCGACCTCCGTCACGTTGCAAATCGAGGATGGCGGCGAGCGCGCGGAACACGCGGGGGCATCCGCCGCCGTGTTCATGCTCCGCCCGACGCGACCGGGTCTGATTCTCCTGCGCCTCGCCGCGCAGGGTCCGTTCGCCACGACTGTCCAGACGCGCACTGTTCAAGTGAGCGTTCCGGTCCCACGCATCGAGATCGATGCGCCGGTTCAATGGGGCAGTCCGGGAACCGCCGTCACCTTCCACTGGCGCATCAGCGGCGCGCGCGAGGCATTCGTCGAAGCGCCGGTGCGCGGCGAGAGTTACGGCGTCGCGCTCGATGGCGGGATGGTCGTCGATATCGAGCCGACGGAAGAGGAATTTCATCTGGTCGCGATTGGTTTGGATGGAAGCCGGCGCACAGAGCGCTTCTCCACCATCCCCCGGCTGATCGGCTGCCTCGATGAACCCTGAATTTCCAAACTCTAACTTGCGGAAGGACGCCATGAACGACGCCACTGAAAACCTGTCCCCGATCGTGCGCCTAGCCTGTGTGCTGGTGCGCTGCAACCCCGACCTCCTTGCCCTAGCACCTCGGCAGGACCGTTACGCCGTCGTCTCCGAGGCTTTGCTGCTTTCGGTGGTGGCCGGTGTCACCGGGCTCGCTTGGACCGCCTTCTGGGCGCAATTCGTGGCTCTCCCCGCCGCTTTCGCCTTCGGCGCGCTGGCCTGCGTGTTCATGTTTCTGATTGACCAAGCGATCGGGGCGGCGGACTGGCGTCTGACGGGAGTCCTGCGTCAGCCCGGCGCGCGCCGTCGGTGGTGGCTGCACGGCCGACTCGCCATGCGTCTCGCCATGACGGTGGTTCTGTCCACCGCAACTTCAACCGGCGCATCGATGGCGATGTTTCATGACGCCATCAGGACGCAGCTCGAACAGGATGTCCGCGGAAAAAACCGCCAGATCGAGGAGCAGTACGCCGAGCGTCTTCACGAGCAGCGGACTCTGCGCTTCGGGACGCTGGAAGCGGAGGTCCAGCGGCTGACGGCGAGCGCCGCGGAAATGACTTGCGTGCTCGATGCCGCACGGCAATTGCGCGCGACGGCCAGCCAACGGGCGGAGGCGTACCAGATTGAAACCGACCGCGAGCTGAAGGGCGCGCCCGGGTACAAGGCCGGCGCGGGGTCGCAGTACCGCGAGGCGCTCGCCCGCAAGGTGGCGGCGGACTCCGATCTCGCCAAAGCCGATTCCGATATCAGTGTCTACGAGGCGCGACTGACCGACGCGCAAAAGAAGCTGGACAAGGCGAGCGCTGACTTACGAGGGGCAGAGGCCGCGTTCGCGGGCGAAGCAACCCAGATCGACGAAGAGCGGAAGAGCCACCTCATACCCGATCGTAACGACGCGCTGATGAGCTACCTCGCGCTGGAGGAGGTCTACGCGGACGCGCGCTTCGGCGCCGCCGCCCGCCACTTCTCGTGGCTGATGATGGCGGTCCTGATGACGTTCGAGCTGAGCTATGTCGTCGTCCGCGCCTGGTTCACGCACGCCTCGGTCTACATGGCGATACTGATCGCGGACACTAAAAAGCGCGCCGACCGGGTCGCCGCGGACTACGAGAACAGCCGCGATGCTCTTCGCCATATGCCGGGCGCATCCGCGCTGAAGGCGCGCGCGCCGCTGCGCTTCCTTCCCGCGCCGTCGCCGGGCATCGCCGTCGTCCGCGAAGCCCGCGAGGTTGGCGCGAGGAAGCTTCCCCTTTCGTAGGACCACATTCGAACCGGGCCGCTCTTTCATTCGCAGGAGGATCAAGGATGTTGCAAAAAGTGGTTTCCCCCTTCGCCGGAAAGCCTGCGACAAGGCAGGTCACCGACCGCAACGGCGCTCCGGCTTTCGATGTGCAGCCCCGTGTGCTGACGCCCGTGCGCGCTATGGCGGCGAGCTGGCTGACGGGGCTCGGCGTGGTCGCCGGCGTCGGCTATGGCCTTGTAGGCATCGCCGGTTCGCCAAACCCGGACAGCGGGATGCTGACAGCGGCCCTTGCCGTTCCCGTCGTCGGCGGGTTCGTCCTGTACGGGGCGCTGCGCTCCCTCCTGAGAAAGCGCGTCCGGCTGGTGTTTACGCTGGAGCAATTCAGCGTGAAGACGTTGTTCGGGTGGAAACATTACGACCGGCTGTTGCCGCACCGTTTCGCGCTCCTTCAGCACGACTGGACGCAGGCGGAGCAGGAGCAGCAGGAGTTTCAGGCGGCGCAGGCGCAAAGGCAGGGCAAGCTCATCAGAAAGCGGCGCTGGTTCGCCAAGTCCTTCCATGTCTCCTTCGATTATGTCGGCCAGCGCAACGACGTTCTGACCATCTACGGCCCGAAGGAAGCGATGGCGATCGTGACGCGGCTGAATGCCTGCGACAACGTCCTCGACGCGCTTGCCCGCCGTGGACAGGGAACGCCGCTGACTCCCGCCGACGAATGGGGCGACCAGCCGGGCGCAATCCCCGAGACGCACTAAAGCAGGGAGACCAGCACAATGCCCCGCGAACCGAAGCGCGATCTGCGGCAGGATGCCGAGCGGAAGGTGGAACAGCGTTTCGCGCGGGAACGCGAAACGCTGTTCGCTTCCCATAAGGAGCAGCGAGATCGTGATCTGCGGGCTCAGGAATACGCCGTCAATCGGCTCGCCAAGGAGCAAGAGCGGCTGGCTGACCAGAAGCGCGGCATGATCGAGCAGCATGAGCGCCAGTGGGACCGGGATCGCAACAAACTGGCCATCAAGCCCGCGCCCGTCTTCGGGTCGCCGGGCTATTCGCCGCGCAGCTTGGAGAACGAGTACCGCGAACTGCGCACGCGCTGGCTGGCGCAGCGCGACGCTATCGAAACGTCATTCGACGAACGGATCGACGCGTGCAAGTCGGCGCAGGAAGACCTGCGCTTCGCCTTCGACGCGGCGAACGAGATTCAGGCGCAAAGAGACCGCGAGGCTTACGACGCGCTGGTCCAAGGTCAGGACCGGAGGCGCGCCACGGCCATCCAGCGCGAGGAGGCGCGGATGGAGAATTCCGTCACGCATGAATTCCAGCGGCAGAGCCGTGAAGCCGGGCCTGAGCGCAGCCTGTAGCCGCGCCGATTGTGATATGATTGGGAGTACAGGAGGCGGCTATGGACGAAATGACCCCTGAAGAATTCCGGCAGAAGCTCGATGAGCTGCTGGGCGAAGAGTATTTTCCGCCGATTGCGGTGACGCGCGACGGCGAGCCCCGGCTGGTCGTCGTGCCGATTGTCGCGTGGCGCTCCATGCGCCGAGGGTCCCGGAAAGTGATAAGCGCCGGAGAAATGTCCGAGGAGGACCTGAAGGCAATTGCCGAAGCCAAGATTCCGGAAGGGCTTGAGCATCTGAATGACTTATTGAAGGACGACTAGCGCCGCTAGGTATTCTCAGACAACATAAGAGAACAGAAGGCCGCGTTGACGGCCTTCTGCTGTTTATATGCGCCGCTTGCGGCGGCGCATCCTTCACCTGAGTCCGCAACCGCGCCGCGTCACGCCATCGTGACGCGGCGCGGTTGCGGCCCGTCATTTGTTCTCGTCTGGTTTCCCGTGAACGCGCACCGGAGGTTCTGCCAAAGCTGCAAGCCGCTCTTGAATCAGGGCGTCAAATTCCGCCTCGGAAATCATCGGCGCTCCGGCAACGCCGAAGAATAAATCGGTCTCGACGGCGCTATCAACGACAAGCTTATTCCGCTCCGGGTCCCAGACTTCGCAGAGTTCGGGGATATCCTTGTCGTCCACCGTCATGCGGGCCGGACGCCCGAAGTAATTGAAGTACCTGAACGGCATCGCCCGGCCTCCTTCGCGGTCCATTTAGCCTTGCCGCGCACGGTCCAGCAAGGTCGGCTCGCGGTAGCGCCCGGCTACCGTGCGCTCGGCGGCGGGGCGGCTGTCCTCTTTGAGGGCGAACAAGGCCGGTTGTTCCGGCCTTGTCGCTTTCCAAGCCTCAAGCTGCTGGCGGCGTAGTTCCACGATATCCCGCCAGCGGTAGGCTCGGCCATCAATGATGAGCTTGTCGGGGCGGCTCATTCTGCCGCCTCCTGCTGTAGGCCGGGTTGCAGCCCGTTCACATAGTCGGCGGCGCGCTGGGCGTGAGCGGCGGCGGTGAAGATCGCCCGCTTGTCGTCTTTCAGCACCTTGAGCCATGAGGCGATATAGGACGCATGATCGGCGCGGACTTCCGGCGTCAGGTCGAGGTCGGCTGACAAGAAGGCCGAACCAAGTTCCGCGACAAGTTCCTCCATCGCATAGCCTTCATCGCCCCAGCGCTTGCGCCCGAAATCCCGCTCAAGGCGCTTCGGGTGGCGAGTCCAGTGAGTCATTTCATGGGAAAGAGTCGCGTAATATGACTCGGCGTCCTGAAAACTCTCGAACGGCGGCATCTGCACCCGGTCTTGGGCCATCGTGTAGAATGCCCGGTCCCCGCCATGCTGGATGCTGGCACCCGTCGCGGCGAAGAATGATTCGGCGCGGTCGATCCGCTGCACGGTATCGAGCCGGGGTTCGGCCTTGGCATAATACTGAGCTGGCAAGCCTTCCACCTGCTCGACGTTGAAAACCGTGTATCCCTTCATGAAGGGGATATCGCGCTCGGTTTCCTCACCGCTGTCGCCGTCAATCTCGGTACGAGTCACCTTGGACGCATAAACGACAAGGCTGCCCTTCTCGCCCTTCTTCACATGCGCGTCCAATTCAAGGGCCTGCTTGAACGTCATCCAGATCGGCGCGGCGAATCCCTTGGTCATGGCTTCGGACCAAAGCATCAGGACGTTGATTCCCCGGTACGGGATTCCGTTGGACCGCAGGGGCCGGGTGATTCGCCCGGCTGCGTGCTCCACACTCCACGGCTTGAACCAAGGGCGGACTCCCTTCTCAAGCTCGGCGACAATCTGTCCTGTAATCCTCTCATAAACATCGGCCTTCATTTTCCTTCCTCCTAGTCATGGGTTGCACATGCAACCGACTAGGCCCGCGCCAATGAGCGGTAGGTCTGGGTGATGCGGCTTGTTTGGCCGGCCGGGTTGCGGACGGGGCGGGTCCTCTCTTGGACCTGCGCCGGACGCGGCCCTGACGGCCCAAAAGAAGACGTATCAGGGAGGGAGGGCGCGCCCTCCCTGAGCCCTCCTTTCAAAAAAAGTGTGAACCGCTGCGCGGCTCACTCCATTTGATTCTTCGCGAGGGATCGTTACCGGATGGCCGAGACGCCGGAAGGGCGGCTCGGGGAGCACCTCTTATACGGTGCGCTTAGAGCCCAATCCGGCGAAAGCCGGACGCGCCCAATCGTCCTTTGAGTTGGGAGACCCGATAATCGCGTAACGGGTAGCTCGCCACAAACTCGCCACAGCGCCGATGGGAGCAGATCGCAGAATTGAGGTTTTCTGCGGCTTACATGGGAGCCAGTTTTGACAGCAAAAAACGGCCCAACAGGGCCGTTTCTTTCCATAGTCTTTCGCCAAGTGATTGATTTCAAAATGGTCGGGATGACAGGATTCGAACCTGCGACCCCTTGCACCCCATGATTTTCCAAACACAGTTGAATCAACGAAACTGAGCGCTCTCGCCACAGACTCGCCACATCATTCCGCCGCCATTGCGGCAAGGAGCCCCATTGGCTTCTCTTTTTTTGCTTCCACCCGCTCGATCAAGTGGCCGTAGACGTTGAGCGTGGTGCGGATGTCCTCATGGCCCATGAGGTATTGAATGCGCTTCAGATTTACGCGCTGCTCAATGAGCATCGACGCGAAGAAATGCCGTAGGTCGTAGGGGCTGTACTTAGGCCGGTATACGGTCTCGCCGTCCTCCTCGCACTCCTCCAGCAATCCCGCCTTTTCACACGCGACATAGAAGCCGCGCCGCGTCCAGTTCTTCGGATCAACCCACCGGCCGTTTTCGGCGGGAAAGAGCAGATCATATTTGCTGCTGGGAGCGTGCTTCTCGACGTAGTGCTCGACCATGCGCACTGTCTCAGGGCTTAAGTCGATGAAGCGATGGCCTGCCGGCGTCTTTGTGACCGAGATCTCGCCGAGCCGTTCAAGCGCGCGATCGACCTTGATACCTCCGTCTTTCAGATTTGCGCGTGCTGCCGCGATATATTCCTGCGGACGCATGCCTGAATCCGCAGCGAGATAAAGCATCGGACGATAGCGCCGCCACGCACTCGCGATGGTTTCGTTCTTTCCGTTTGCAAGCGCATCGGCGGCAGCGAGCAGGCTATGCACCTCTTTCTCTGTGGGAATAGTGATCGGCTGGTCATATCGAGAACTGCTGGGGATGGCGATGCCCGCCGCAAAGTCATGCGCCACGATCCCCCGGCGCATGAGTTCAAGCACCATCGAATGAAAGGTTGTGAGTGCTTTATGCGCGACCGCGCGGCTGTGGTTCCTTAGGAGCCAAGACCGAAATTCCACAACATCCGGCGCGGTCAATTCGTGAAGCAGCTTCGTCCAGTTGTAGGCGTTGATGATGGCGACGCGGTATTCGTAGTTCTGGAGCGTGCCTTTCGTTATCGGCTCCCGCCCGTTGCAGCCTTCCTTCTCGCAAACGTCCAGCCATTTCCGGAGCCCCTGCCCGACAGTGCGGATTTCGGTGGAAAGGGGGCCGCTTCGTAAACGGGCGGCAGAGTCTTCACGAAATTCACGAGCCTCCTTCAGCGTCGCAAACGTCTCGTATGCGTAGCCGGATTTCGCCGCCTTATTTGGGTATCGGACCTGATACGTAATCCCTTTGGGGCCGTTTCTTTTTCTTATGTCTGCCATACTGAATAATGCAATGAAACCGGGCGAAAACGCAAGTTTTCGCCCGCTGTTTGTTTAATTTGGTCTCAGGTTTCTTTGCGCTTCGACCTGCTTCTTGAAATACACGCTCACAAGGTCGTCCTTCTCGATTTTCAGTTTGTGTTCGATCGGATCGACGAAGAACGGCAGCTTGCGACGTCCATGTGCGTCTTGTGCTGCGGCGCGCTGCATTTGGCGCAGAGTAACTTTGACACCCATCTCGGCGAGCACCTGACGGGCTTCTTCAAGGCCGATGTAGCAAGGCTGTTTCATGCTCATCCCTCCTACAGTTTGTAATCGAGGCAGGCGGGATGATAGTGGTGCGTGTCGAGATGCCTTACCGTCGCGCCGGTCGATAGCCGTTTCACCACCAAGGGATCGCCATATTCGTTGGTGGCGCGCACCATGAGCTTGACGTCGGTCACGTATCCGACGCCGAACTCTTCCCGCAGCATTTGAATGTCTTCCCAGATCGCCTGCTTGAAGCTCGTCGAGCTTGATCGTGCCCAGATTCTTGTAGTCGATTTCGAGAACCGGATCAGTCTTCCCCATAATTTATTTGCCCCTATTAATTCAAATATTCCCCGTATCGCGTGTTTATAATTCCATAATACAACTTCAAATTTTAAGAATAATTAAGGGCAACTGTGATGCGAGTCGCTATTCAGTGCCGCTAATGCACTGTTCGCGCCCATGATTACGGGCGTGTCGTTCAGGCGCCACGATGCTCCTTCACCCCGCAGCGCATCCTTCTGATCCGCGCGCGCCTCTCTCACGCTGCAATGACCAGATTGACGCCGCATGTCTTGCCGCCGTGCCGAAACCGGCTGGCGCTGCGCTCCATCTCGTCCCGAACCTGTCGTCTCAGGTCGCATTTCTCAACCGCTGCGGTTTAGTCGCGCTGCCGGTGCAGCCGCGTGGCCGATTTTCTTCCTCTTCCTGTCCTTCTCCGCGCCCGCCGCCCATGGCGGGCCGTCTGCTGCTGATTCTGCCTCTGGGACCGCATGACGGCCCTGATGGTCGGGGCCGCGAGGACAACAGAGGAGAAAATCCATGTCCACGGTCTACACTACGTCAGCACTTCTACACCTCAGCGATCTCCAACTGCGGGGCCTGCTCTAACAGGGCTCGGTACGATCTGGATTGCAGCACGACGGGCTCGATCGAGCGCCGCGACGCGCTGATCAATCTGGAGATCATCCACCGCGTGCTCGCGCAGCGGCGCGCGCGGCCCCGGCCGCCGGGGTTCTGAACCCCGCGGCTCGCCGGCACCGCCGACCAGGCGGTGCCGGTTTTGCGCGAGGATGCCGCGAGGAAAGCTCGCACCCCATGGCCCCAGATTGGTGGCATGAGCAAGGGCCAACAAAATCGGCAGACAAAAAAGGCGCGGGATAACGCTGCCGCGCCCGATCCGTTGCTCGTCGAGCTGGTAAAGCTGCTTGCCCGCGTCGCCGCCGAGAGAGATTATATTCGACTCTGCCGCAAGGATTCCGACGGAAAGGCCAACACGCGGCAGGGCGAATAAGGAGAGACCTTCGTCATGACGGCCGCCGCCATCTACGCCCGCTATTCCTCCGACCTGCAACGCGACGCCTCGATCGAGGATCAAATCCGCCTGTGCAAGGAGCGCGCGAAGCGCGAGGGCTGGCGCGTCGTCAACTGCTACACCGATCACGCGATCTCCGGCGCCAGCCTGATCCGCCCCGGCATGCAGATGCTTTTGCAGGACGCGCAGGCCGGCAAGTTCGAGGTCATCGTTTCCGAAGCCATCGACCGGCTGTCGCGCGACCAAGAGGATATCGCCCATATCTACAAGCGCACGCGCTTTGCCGGCGTGCGGATCGTCACGCTCTCCGAAGGCGACGTGAACGAGCTGCATATCGGCCTGAAAGGCACGATGGGCGCGCTGTTCCTGAAAGACCTCGCCGACAAGACGCGGCGCGGCCTGCGCGGGCGCGTCGAGGCGGGCAAGTCGGGCGGCGGGAATTCATTCGGGTATGACGTGGTGCGGCGGCTCGATGATGAGGGCCTGCCGGTGCGCGGCGAGCGCAAGATCAATGCCGCGCAGGCCGGGATCGTCCGGCGCATATTCAACGACTATGCGGCGGGCAAGGCGCCGCAGGCGATTGCCAAGCAACTGAACAAGGAAGCGGTGCCCGGCCCCTCCGGCACGGATTGGGGACCGAGCACGATTCACGGCAACCCGGATCGCGGCACCGGCATCCTCAACAACGAGCTTTATGTCGGCAAGCTGGTCTGGAACCGGCTGCGCTACATCAAGGACCCGGAAACCGGAAAGCGCGTCTCGCGCCCCAACCCGGAGTCCGAATGGATCACGCAGGACGTGCCGGACCTGCGGATCATCGCCGATGATCTGTGGCAGGCGGTCAAGGCGCGGCAGAAATCGCTGCGCAGCACCCGCACGGGAAAGAAGTCACCGGGCTATTGGGACCGGCGCCGCCCGCATTATCTGTTCTCCGGCCTGATGCGCTGCGGCTGCTGCGGCGGCGGGTTTCGTCGTCCTCAATGCCGAGCGGATCGGCTGCGCGAACGCCCGCAACAAGGGCACCTGCGACAACCGCCATACCATCCGCCGCGATGCGCTCGAAGCCGACTGTGCTGGAAGGGCTTGCAGAGCCGCCTCATGGACCCGGCGCTGTGCGATGAATTCTGCAAGGAGTACACGCGCCACACGAACCGGCTGCGTAGCGAGGGCAACGCGAAGCACAAGGTTGACCGGACCGCGCTCGTGAAGATCGAGCGCGAACTCGACCGGCTGGTGCAGGCGCTGATGGACGGCGTGCCGGCGAGCCGCGTCAAGGACAAGATGACGGACCTTGAGAACCGCAAAGCGGAGACCGAAGCGCGGATCAAGGACGCGACGGATAATCCCGTCCTCATTCATCCGAACATGGCGAACTACTACCGCGACCAGATCGGCGCGCTGCGCGAGGCGCTGGGCGACGAACTGGCGCAGGTGCAGGCGGCGGACCTCATCCGCAAGCTGGTCGATAAGATCGTGCTGGTGCCGGGGACGGACGATGAGGGCCATACGAGCCTGTCGATCGACCTGCACGGCCATCTGGCCGGCATCCTGTCGCTGGCCACAAAAGCCAAAAGGCCGCTCAATGAGAGCGGCCTTGAGATTGGGTATATGAAATTGGTTGCGGGGGGAGGATTTGAACCTCCGACCTTCAGGTTATGAGCCTGCAGGAGAGACACTGCTAACCGTTTACCCCGCATACTAATCCATCATTAACCCATGTTAGTTAAACACTTTTTAACGAACTTTCATCCATATTGCCGTCGATCTCGGTCGATCGCGGACACTGATATCCGGTATTCTGTCGGACATGCATCGGACATATTCCCGGTTTCGGTAATGCCAAGGCGTGCTACACCCACCTGACCGACAGGTCGATCAGGTCTGTACCTACCCCTGCAGCTGGCGCCGTCATTACCTACGATGCCGACCTACCCGGCTTTGGTATTCGCGTCACTGCAAATGGTGTGCGCTCATTCGTCCTTGCCATAGCTTGGATCACAAAGTGCGGGCACCATCAAATACCTCCGGATGTTAAAAATTCGGGAGGTGTTTAAAATGACGATTGAGGAAGCGGGATGGTATATGACCCGGGTCCGCCATCGTGGGATTCAGCAGCCGAGACATTTTCCTTCTTTTTACACAAGCGAGGGTGTGAGAGTGTCTTGTGCTTTATTGCGATCAATGTGCTGGAGAATGCGGTCCAATCGGGTGACCTCTCCAAGCCCGCGCTTACCCAGATCTTTGACCCAACTTCCTCAGTTTGGAGTAAATCGCTCGCTGGAAGCCGCGGAAACGCTAGGGATACGACCGGGCACGCCAAGGTGTGGTGCTAAATCGGCCAGACGATTGCAATAGATATTGAGGAATTTGCTTGCGGCGGCCCAGAGAATCGTGGTGCTGGTACCGGAGAACAAAGGTGCCGCGCCATATTTGTCCGCGTCAAGAAGATTGGAGCCTACGAATACCTCTACCTCGTCGAGAACGCGCGCGAGGGCGGCCGCCACGTGCAGCGCGTCATCAAGGCGCTCGGCCGGCGCGATGAAGTTGAGGCCTCGGGGCTGATCGATGGGCTGATCGCCTCGGCGGCGCGCCATTCGCGCCGCTCGATCGTGTTGTCGAGTTTTTATCGCGGCGAATTGCCGGAGCTGCACCGCCTCAGCATCGGACCTGATCTGGTGTTCGGCTGGCTGTGGGCGGAAACAGGATGCCGCGACGTGCTCAAGAGCCTCGTCTCCGACCGGCGCTTTTCCTTTGATGTCGAGCGCGCCGTCTATCTCACGGTGCTGCACCGGCTGATGATCTCGGGCTCCGACCGCCATGCCAGCGACTGGCTGAGCCGGGTACGTGTGCCGGGCACCGATGGGCTCGATCTCGACCACGCCTATAAGGCGATGGCCTGGCTTGGCGAAGTCGACGCGGCCGGCCGCAGCACCGCCGAGGCCATCGAGGAGGCACTCTATCACCACCGCCAGCCGCTGTTCGGCGCCGTTTCGATCGCGTTTTTCGACACCACCAGTTTATGGTTCGAGGGGGCCGGCGGCGAGAGCCTAGGCCAGTACGGCCACTCCAAAGACTATCGCGGTCACCTGAAGCAGGTCGTGCTCGGCATCGTGCTTGACGACGCCGACCGGCCGATCGCGTCCTTTGTGATGCCCGGCAACACGGCCGACGTGACGCTGTTGTTGCCAGTAGTCAAACGGCTGCGCGAGCGCTTTGGGATCCTCGATGCTTGCATCGTTGCCGATCGCGGCATGATCAGTGCCGATACCATCGCCGCCCTCGAAGCCGAGAAGATCCAGTACATCCTCGGCGTGCGCGAACGCACCAGCCGCGAGGTGCGCACCGGGGTCATCGAGGATGATGGCCTCGCCGTGCCGCTCGTCATTCCCCGCCAGAAAGGCGAGACCGAACTGGCGATCCGGGAGACGACGATCGCCGGGCGGCGCTACATCATCTGCCGCAACGAGGAGGAAGCCAAAAAGGACGCCGCGGCGCGCGCCGAAATCGTCGCCGGTCTCGAGCGCAAGCTCGCCCAGGGCGACAAGGCGCTCGTCGCCAACAAGGGTTTTCGTCGCTTCCTGAAGACGCCCGCGGGCGGCGGCTTTGTCATCGACCGCGCCAAGATCGAGGCCGATACCCGGTTCGACGGTCTCTTCGTGCTGCGCACCAACACCAAGATCGCCGCGCTCCAGATCGTGTTGCGCTACCGCAATCTGCTGGCCGTGGAGGACGCCTTCAAAACCGCAAAGGCGCTGCTCGCCACCCGCCCGATCTTCCACAAAACCGACGCCGGCATCCGCGGCCACGTCTTCTGCACCTTCCTCGCCCTTGTCCTGCGCAAGGAGCTTTTCGACCGGCTCGCCGCCCGTCGCAGCCGGCTCGAATGGCAGCGCATCGTCGACGATCTTGTCGACCTCAGCGAAATCGATGTCGAACAGGATGGTCGCCGGGCGCGCCTGCGCACCGCGCCAGGCCCGACCATCGACCCGATCTGCCGCGCTATCGGCCTCACCCTTCCGCCGGTCTTCCAGGAGATGCCGCCCGCCGCCTGAACCCAAAACCGTGGTGCCTAAAACTTAAAATGGCTTGCAACCCATTGAGTTACCATGCTGTTCAAAATCAAACTGCGGAACTTGGGTTTGAGGCACACCGGCAGCTAATAGAACTTCGCGCTGCTCAGCAGGTAAATGCTGGACAGCTGGATCCCAACGGCTTTGTGTTGCTCTGCGCCGAGGATATCTAATTCGATTGGGCTGAGGGAATATGCTCGTGGAATTGGTGACACGTCACTCGCCGATGACGTATTTTCCCCCTCTGCGAGCGACCCGGTTGCTCTTGGTCAGCGCCGTGAGGGCATTCGACACCGACTTCTCGGTAGATTTATTCCCTTTGATACCCATCCGCTCAAAGATTTCGCCGCGGCTGAGACCGTTCGGTTGCTCCCCGATAATTTGTACCAGGGTGTCCCGCCTGGTTCCTGGCTCTGGGAGAGGGCGGGGCACGGCAGAGAATGCGTGATCGATGCTCCGCTTCTTCCCGCCGCACGGGGCTGTCGAGTGCGTGTAGCCGCTTTGCCGGTTTTAACCGCCTGATAGGCATCGACCGCCGCGAGCTCGCGATTGATCTCGTTGATCTCGTTTTCCAGATCCTGTTGCTGTTTGAGGATCTCTTCGCGTTCGCGCCCGAGACGCTCCCGCTCCCGCTGCATGATCTCGGCAAACTTCATATCGTCCATCTGGCAGTCTCCTGGCGTCGTTTCACGTGCAGCATAATCGGCATGGCAAGAGCAAAGTACAATCCACTGCCGCTATTTGGCGATTGTTCACCTGAGGATCGAGTATGCAGAAACAGTCTGGTCCGGGGGGCCAGTGATGAAGTCCGACGTTGGAGTCCAGCTTAAATCATTGGGCCATGGCGGCAAAAAAGGTTTCTTTCCGCCATTCGGGCACTGAGAACGCGGCAAAGGTCCAGTTCATCCCGCATGGATATCCCGTATTCACCGACCCTTGGAATTGACGGTTTTAGCCCGCGCGCGTCGTCGACGGCTCCGAGCCGGATTTGGACTAGCCGAAACTCACGCCGCAAGTAGAACTGCAGTGCCGAGAGCTTATCGTTAGCTCAGATGCCAACAATTCCGGAGGCGTCCGGCGATCAGGGCCTCTACGGCTCACCGCTTCTCCGTTCCCCGCGCCTGAGCAGTTCGGCCGGCTCAACCCCGAGGGCCTCGGCCAACTTTCCGATGATCTTAAGGCTGGCGTAGACGGCTCCCTTCTCCAGCTGGCTCAAATAACTCCGGCTTACTTCGGCCTCATAGGCGAGGTCATCCTGCGAGAGCCCCTTCTCGTGGCGCCGACGGCGCAAGTTGGCGGCGAACACATCTCGCAAATCCATGCGAGAAGCGAAGTTACATGTTCAAAATGTGCACCTCGATATATTGAACAAAACGCCTGGTTGTGGGATGATGCGCGCTCGGCGGTCATATGGGCGCGCCGGACGACCGAGCTGTGGACGATTGATGCGATGAGCTTGTTTGACGAGACTGGCCGCGTACTCGGCCTCAGAAAGGGCGATCGGGCCATAGAGATCAAGGACTGCGGAGCCTTGCTCGCCGAGACGCAGAGCCAGTTACGGGATTTTGAACTGCGACTGCTAAATGTGGAGAGGGCTGTCGATCAATTCGCCTCGGCTTTCGAGAAGAAGCTCAGTGAACTTACGGCGCGCGGTCGCGAGGCGAAGAGTCAAACTGCCCAGGCGCTCGCTTTGTTGCATCGTGATCTGGACACCTACATCGATCTTCTCGAAAAGGCGATCGAGGCGCAATTCGACATGGCTCGACGTTCGGAGATCCGTCGGCTCCTCACCGCTGCGCGATCGAAGCGGACACGTATTGGCAACGTCATAAGCCAGCGGGTGGCCAATGACGGATAAGTCTACTGCGCCGCGATCACAGCGATTAGCTCTAATCGACGTTAAGTTGACACACCAACATCGGGCAATCACTATTGAGAATGCGACATTATTAAACGACCTCATAACTCTTGTTCGCCAACTTGATCCAATCGGACGACATTCATTATGGCCAGCGGAGGTTGTCCGATATATCGCCCAGCGCCAGGCCTGGAAGTGCCCGCACTGTGGCAATGAGCTGCCGTCTTTAAATGAGCGTGCTCACCACGTAGATCATGTCGTCCCGTGGTCCTTAGGAGGTGGGAACGAACTCGGCAATATCCAAATTCTTCATGCCCAATGTAATCTCTCAAAAGGGAAGAAGTGTGATGTGGATACTCTGCTCCTCTACCTGCAAGGCCGTTTGTCCAATATAGTTTAATCATCGTCAAAATATGCGTGTGCATATCCTTGAACTAGCCAAAATCGTTCCCTTATAACGCACAGTCATCCGGAGGACGTTTCCTCCGCGTTCCAGTAAAAGCCGCATCCCGGTGCCGGCAACCCCAGGAGCATTGTCTTGCAGGTCGTCGACGCTTGTCGCGAGATCCGCGAGCGTGAAAGCGGCAATACCAAGAGCCTCTGCCGGGATCCGGCGATCCGGCTGGCGGTCTATCAGCTCGCCTCGATCTGCGGCGTCGCCGAGTACGCACTTGAGCGCTACATCGCCGATGAGGCCACCTGCAAGGAACGCCTCGCCGAACTTGGCCTGAAACCGTTCGGGGCCGGCTGAGCCTCGTCACCCCTGCTGACAGAAGTCGGCCGGAGTTGGAGCATCGGAAACATCCAACAGGAGAAATCCGATGCCCAAATTCGTGATCGACCGCCAGTACCTGATGCCGATGTACCAGCACATCGTCGTCGAAGCCGAAACTTTCGACGCGGCCTGCGAAATGGCCGTCACCGACGACATTTCCTGGGACAGCCAGGAGATGGACTGCGACAATGCGCGGACAACGGCGATCACCCAGGCCAAGCTGGTGCCCGCTGGCTACGACTTCGACCCAGCGCAATATGTGGTGATTGCCGCCGGCGATCCAATCGGGATCAGCCTCGCCTCGTTCCTTTACGACGACCAGGCCAAGACCGGCCCGCTGCTCGAAATCCCTGCCAAATTCACCACCGGCGACTAACCGCCGACGCCCCTTCGGCAGCGAGATGGTCGGGATGGGCGAAATCTCAGTCAACGAAAGCTTGCATAAGGCGCTAAGCGATCTCTCACAGGGCGCCGGACCAAGGTCGCCATATAAGTGCAATAATTCTTTCACTGTATTGTTACAGAGGACGGCTAGGTCTTGAGATTATGACTGTGGCAGGGTTTTGGTGACGGACGCTGTTGGGAAGGAGCCGCCTACGGAGCTCGACAAGATCAGTTTACGGAAGGCGTATGCGCGCTGGGCGCCTGTCTACGATCTGGTCTTTGGCGCCCTGTTCGAGCGCGGGCGTCAGGCGGCGATCGCTGCAGCTGACCGAGTGGGAGGCCGCATTCTCGAGGTTGGTGTCGGTACCGGCATCTCGCTTCCCGGCTATTCTCCACAGAATCGCATAATTGGGATCGACCTTTCGGAGGAGATGCTCCGCAAAGCGCAGCGGCGGGTGGCCGACCTGTCCCTCACTAACGTCGAGAAGCTGGAGGTAATGGATGCAGAGCATCTGTCCTTCGCCGATGCTTCGTTCGACGTCGTCGTGGCCAATCACGTGATTTCGACCGTGCCAAATCCAGAGGCGGCGCTCGACGAGTGTGCCCGAATGCTCAGGCCCGGCGGTGAGATGATTCTTCTCAGCCGCATCGGTGCCGATGGGGGCTTGCGGCATCTGGTCGAACAATTGCTGCAGCCGATCGTGTGTCGGCTCGGATGGCGGGCTGAGTTTCGTTGGGACCGATTTGTTCGCTGGACCGAACGGCGACCCGATGTGCAGCTGATCGAACGTCGGCCAATGCCGCCATTTGGTCATTTCGCGCTGCTGAGATTTGCGAAGTTCGATCAAGAGGCAGGATAGTCAGCACCGCGGACCAGCGAATTCGCGGCTGACTTTGCCTGTATCGTAAAGGGGGATAGGGTCAGATGAATGGGTTTATGCAGACGCTGAAAATTCAGCGTTGGGACGATCACCGTTACTATCACCACAGTCTAGTAAACCAATCGCTGCATTTGTTGAGCGCGACCAGCTTCGTTCTTATGTACTTCTTGCTGTTCTGGGATCCGGCGATAGCGGCAATGACCGGATGGATCGTGTCGATGACCAGCCGCCAGATTGGCCATTTCTTCTTCGAGCCGAAGGGTTACGACACGGTAAACGAGGTCACTCACGAATATAAAGAAGACGTCAAGGTCGGCTACAATCTCCGCCGTAAGGTCGTATTGCTCTCGATTTGGGCGTTGTCGCCAGTGCCGTTATATTTCAAGCCGACCTTCTTCGGAATGGTCCGCCCGTGGGAAAGCGCGCTCGGATTTGTTCATCAGATCGGGATGTGCTGGCTGTTTATCGGCGTCGCCGGGGTAATACTACGATCCATTCAGTTGTTTTTTATCAGGGACCTGCAGACTGGATTGGTTTGGGCCATCAAAATTATCACCGACCCGTTCCACGACATCAAACTTTATTATAAGGCGCCCTACCATTTGTTGCGCGGCGATCTCGACGACGACGAATTGGCGCTGGGGCACAGCCAATGAGCCCGCTGCGGCGCGCCTATTGGCGTGGCGCCTTGTTAGCGCGGCGCCGAAATCGGTGAGTGATCATCTCGCGCAAAATCCGGCGCTTGATCATGCGGTTACTGGCGAGCGGGTCCTCCCACCACCAGCCGACGCGCTGCATTGCTTCGGCGGCCGAGACAAAGCGGTCGGCGACCGCCTCGTAATCGGGTTGCGTGTAATTCAGGCTGAAGATCAACCTACCTGTACCGATCCAGCTCAGTGCCAGACCTTCCGCGCGCAGATAGTACTGGAACATCCAGTTGTAGGCGGAAGGCCGCGTATAGCAGATCGTCCAGATCGACGACAGGTTCGTTACCTGGACCGGCAGCCCGGCATCGCGCAGGCGCCGATTGAGTGCCGCGGTGCGTCGATCCCAAATTTCGTCGAGGTCACGGTAGAGCGCGCAGACCGCCGGCTCTTCGAGGCGTCGCAGGAATTCGTTCATCGCCGCCATGACGTAGGGGTGCGAGTTGAACGTGCCGCGGGCAAAACAGATATCCGCCGGTCGATCTTCGCGGAAACGTTTCATCAGGTGCTTGCGGCCGCAAACGGCGCCGATCGGCAAGCCGCCTCCGAGAGTCTTGCCATAGGTGACGAGATCGGCTCGGACACCGAAATAATCCTGCGCGCCGCCTGGGGCGAGACGAAAGCCGACAAAGACCTCGTCGAAGACCAACACGATGCCGCGCTCGGTGCAAGCCGCGCGCAGTTGCCTTAGCCAATCGGTATAGGCGGCGCGGTCGAGATGCGCCTGCCTGGTGCTGTCGACCAGAGTCGAATCGGCCGGTGCAGCGCTGTTCGGGTGCATCGCCTGCGCCGGGTTGACGAGCACGCAGGCGATGTCGCGCCGGCTGCGCAGTACCCGCAGCGTGGCCTCTGACATGTCCTTCAGTGTGTAGGTTTCATGCGTCGGCACCGGATTGCCGACCCCCGGCTGGACATCGCCCCACCAGCCGTGATACGCGCCGCAAAAGCGCACCAGATGGGAGCGCTTCGTATGATAGCGCGCGAGCCTGACCGCCTGCATGACGGCCTCTGTTCCGGACATGTGAAACGAAACCTCGTCCATGCCCGAAAGGCGCACGAGGCGCGCGGCATTGTCGGCGACCAGCGGATGGTAGGAGCCCAATACCGGGCCGAGCGAATGCACGCGCTCGATGCCGCGGTCGATGCATTCCTTATAGAAATCGTAGCCAAAGAGATTGACGCCGTACGAACCGGTGAGATCGTAAAACGAATTTCCATCGAGGTCGGTTGTCATGACCCCGGAAGAGGATTGCAGAAATGCGCCGACCGGCAGGTGTCGGCGCACGTGGCGGCTGAACTGAAACGGGACGCGATAAGCCTCGGTGAATTGCAGATCCGAGATCAACTCGCTGGTCTTGGCCGTCAGCTGCAATGTGGCGGCATATCGTTTGCGGTAGAGTTCCGAAAGCCGCGCGAAATCGGCGCGGCGCTGGGCGACAATGCCGTCGGGCGCTGCGTCGGCATTGAAGATCTCCGTTTCGTCGTATTGATAAAACGGCACCAGCGACGCCACGAATCGGGCGATACGCGGGTGCCCCGCCAGGGATCTATGCTTTGCCTTCGACAGTTCCAGCCGCGCCTTCAGGCCAGCCGTCGGTACCGCCAAAGTCATGGTAATACGAGCGTCTGGGTGGGGATTGTCGCCGCCATGGATGAAGTCATTAGTCGATGATTTTTGCAATGATGTGACAATGGGATCGGCATCCGCCAAGACGCTGCTGTGGGAGGACATCAGCTTTCTGCTGACCAACCGCATCCCACATCAGTTGGCGAACCGGCTGTTCGGCTGGTTCAGTCGGATCGAGGCGCCGTTGCTGGCGGGAGTCTCGATCGCGATCTGGCGGCTGTTCGCCGATCTCGACCTGAGCGATGCGCAAACGAAGCGCTTCCCGAGCTTGCACGCGTGTTTTACGCGAGAGCTGAAACCGGGCGCGCGTCCGATCGACCCCGACCCGCATATTTTAGCCAGCCCCTGTGATGCGATTGTCGGCGCCTGCGGACGAATCGACGGCCACGAGCTGATCCAAGCCAAGGGATTCCCCTACACATTGCAGGATTTGCTGATCGACCCCCAGCTCGTCCAGTACTATCGCGAGGGCCAATACGTCACGTTGCGCCTGACGCCCACTATGTACCACCGCTTCCATGCGCCGCACGACTGTGCCGTGCACAAGGTCACCTACATTTCCGGTGATACGTGGAACGTCAATCCGGCAGCACTCCGCCGCGTCGACAAGCTATTCTGCAAGAATGAGCGCGCAGTGATTTCCGCGACCCTGCGCCCGTCCGGCGTCGTGATTACCTTGGTGCCGGTGGCAGCAATCCTTGTCGCGAGCATACGGCTACATTTTCTCGACGTTTTGTTGAATGGGCAGTATCGCGGGGCAGCAGAAATTCCCTGCCGAGCCTCTCTCGACAAAGGCCAGGAGATGGGATGGTTTCAACATGGGTCGACCATCATCGTCTTTGCACCGGAGGGTGTCACCCTTTGCGGCTCGATACGCCAAGATGCGGTCATTCGCATGGGACAGCCACTGATGCGATTGCCATCGTGAGCGGCACAATGTCATGCGAATACTGGTCGCTACCGATGCCATGGCGTCGTCCGGAGCCTTCATGGCCTTGCCGCCCACGCTCGGAAGCTCGGCGCCGAGATCGAGTTTCTGACGCCGGACGGCCTTCCGACATTCCCGCAGCCGAGCCGCATTACCGCTGAACGCGCTCAAGGCCTGCTGGTCCTCGTGACAGTCTATTCACTGAACTGTCATACAACCGTCATATCGTTGTTGCGCCCAGCTCCTAGCGTCCGCCCGGCCGAAGGCCCGAACCAATCATTGGCGGGCCATCCGGCGTTGCGGACTGATTGTGGGGGCGGGATGCATAAGAAAGCGGGTTGGGGCGCCTTGCTCGTGGCGATGCTGGGGTGGCTCGCGGCTAGCCAGCCAGCAGTTGCGGCCGAGACAAATGATTGCCCAAACGGCGGCGTCGTGCGCATGGGTGTCGAACCCTACGATACCGCCGCCCGGCTGGTGCCGATTTATGAGCGCGTCGGCAAGCTGATCGGCGACAAGCTCGGCTGCGAGGTTAAGGTTTACGTCGCCACCAACTACAACGCCGAGATCGAGGCGATGCGCAACGGTAAGCTCGAGATCGGCGAGTTCGGCCCGCTCGGCTATGTGCTGGCCCATCAGGTCGCCGGCGCCGAAGCCGTAGCCGCGTTTGGCGATAAGGACGGCAAAGTCGACACTTACTGGGCCAGCATCGTCACCTATCCGAGCTCCGGCATCAAAACCGTCGCCGAGATCCGCGGGCATTCGTTCGCGTTCTCCGATCCGGCTTCGACCTCGGGTCACCTGTTTCCGGCCTACGGGCTGCGCAAATCAGGGATCGATCCCGATAAGGACATTCGCGCGATCTATGCCGGCAGCCATACCTCGTCGTTCGAGGCGCTGTACAATCATAAAGTCGATGCCGGCGAATTGAACAGCGAGCAACTCGAATCAGCGAAGCAGCGCGGTCACTACAAGGATGGCGACTTGGTCTTTTTGTGGAAATCGGACGCGATCCCGACCGACCCGTTTACCGTGCGTGGCGACCTGCCGCCGGCGTTCAAGGCAAGAGTGATCGCGGCGCTGCAGAACCTCAACCTCTCGTCATTGCCCGCAGCGGATCGCAAGATCATGGTCGGCGAGGGGATCACCCAGCTGGTGCCGCAAAGCGACGCCGCCTATGACGGGATTCGCGACCTCGTCAAAACCCTGAACATCGACCTTTCGAAGCTAAAGGGCTGAGCGTCGTTTTATGGTAGCGATGAAAGGGCTGCTAGACGCCCTCTCTCGTCACTCCCGCGGAAGCGGGAACCCAGAGCTTGCCCCTGGCTTGAACAGGAGGCCACTGCCCCGTCGCTTTCCCTGGGCCCCCGCTTTCGCGGGGGTGACGCGGAAACAGATATGGGTACTCTCTGTCTGCCGAGCACCCGTAGGTCGAGCCGGGCCGCGATGCTGAAAGTCCGTCAGCTTTCGCTGCGCTATCCCAACGGCAAATTGGCGCTCGCCGATTTTGACTTGACCGTGGACGCGGGCGAACTGGTGGTCGTGCTCGGCGGGAATGGCAGCGGCAAGACCACCTTGCTCCGCTGCATCGCCCGCACGCTCAGCCCCGATGCCGGGGAGATCTGGCTCAACGGCGCCAATCTCGTCGGGCTCGACCGCGCGCGATTGCGGCGCGCGCGGCTTGCACTCGCGATGATCTCACAGCATGCAAGCCTGGTTCGCCGCAGCACTGTCCTGCGCAATGTCGCCAACGGCTCGCTGGGGCATTACGGCGATCTGTGGACGGCATTGGGCGGGCTCCCGGCGGCAGAGTTGCGCGCCGCCCATGGCTATCTTGCCGAGGTTGGCCTAGCCGAACTCGCGCCGCGGCGCGCTGATACGCTGTCCGGCGGGCAGGCGCAGCGTGTCGCGATCGCCCGGGCGTTGGCCCAGCGCCCTCAGGTATTGCTCGCTGACGAGCCGATCGCCAGCCTCGATCCCGAAGCGGCGGAGGACATATTGCGGCTGCTGCAGCGGCTGGCCGGTGAAGAGAATCTGGCGGTGCTGTGCGTCTTGCACCAGATTGACCTCGCCTATGCCTATGCCGATCGGGTGGTCGGCATTCGCGACGGGCGCGCCGTTTTTGATCTGCCGCGCTCCGAACTGTCACGCGACGAGATTCGCCGCCTCTATTTGAGCGAGGCGGTGTGAGCCTCGGCCTCGACCGCCCGGCGACGGAAACCCGCGACTGGCCGAGCGCTTTATCGTTCGCCCTGCGCTTTGTCGCACTCCTGGCGATTGCTAGCGATAGTCGTGCAATGCCTGATCGTCGTCCAGGCGCGGCCGCAGGACCTTGTCACCGGCATCTACGGCATGGCCGACATTATCCGCCGGGCGATGCCGCCCGATTTCGCGCAATTCCCGTCGACCCTGTGGCCGACCCTGGAGACGATCGACATCGCACTGTTCGGCACGACGATGGGCATCGTGATCGCGGTGCCGCTGGCGATGTTGGCCGCCGCCAATATGACCCCGTCGCAACCGCTTTATTACCTGGCGCGCGGGTTGATCGGCTTCGCCCGCGCGGTCCCCGATCTGGTCTGGGCGTTGCTGTTTGTCACCGCGGTTGGTCTCGGACCGTTTCCCGGCGGGTTGGCGCTCGGCGTCCATTCGGTCGGCATGCTGGGGCGGCTCTTTGCCGAGACCATCGAGCATATGGACATGGCCCCGATCCACGCATTGGAGGTGGCCGGCGCCCGCCGCGTCCAGATCTTCACCCACGGGATCGTTCCGATATTGCTGCCCGCCTTGCTCGGGATCAGCCTCTACCGGCTCGACGAGAACATCCGTTCGTCACTGGTATTGGGATTTGTCGGCGCCGGCGGGATCGGCTTCGAATTGTTGACCGCGATGAATTCTGTTCCAATACCGCCAAGTCTCGTTGTTGCTGATCATTATCTTTGTGATTGTCCTCGGCGCCGAACGCCTCTCAGCACTGCTGCGTCAGCGCCTCGCCTAGCCACCTAGCGGCGCATTTTCCTAAGCGCCCTCGGGCCGGCCCCTGGACCATTGGCGAACGGGCAACGCGTTTGGCAACCGGCCCATCGCCGTCGAGGTGGGCCCGGCCGCGCAATCTGGCCTACGCACCACCCACCGAACGACCTGGCCGGCCCGACTAGGCGCTCGGTTCAGCCGACGGCCACCTCGGAGTCTGCACCCTTAGGCGTGATTGCTTCTCCTGGGACCCCCAGCTCGGGTGGAATTCGCTCCTACGGCACATGATCGCGGCGCTAATCGATAATGCCAAAAGCGCGCCGCCAGCGAGTTTGCCAGTGACCGTCGGCTATCGCCGAGACGATCGCACGCGCAACAGCACGGGGGAGTTCGCCTGCAAGCCGGCGTCAATAGCGATGCCGCCCACATTGCGATAAGTGGCGCCCATCCTCGCCGACCAGAGTGCCGCCCTCTTTGCCGCGCGATGGCCCAGCGCGGCAAGTTTCTGGCGCAAGCTCGCGGCGCGAGAGCGACGGAATGTCGCAAACGGCCCGAGCGGCTCCTGATCGGCGCAACCGCAACGCGGACCGGACGTTGGCACGTCGCGCACGGAAGCGATGACAACAGTCGCCCGGCTTAGCGGGCAAATAATGGGAGGTTGATCATGAACGGGAAATCGACGAGCGCCGATTCCGCGGGCGCCGGACCTTCGTTCACCCTAACCCGACGGCGCCTTTTCAAGGCCGGTCTCGGCGCCGGCGCGGCCGGCCTCCTGATGTCAGCCGGAGCTCCCCGGATTTGGGCGAAGACTTATCCGAGCCTCGGCACCTATCCGGCGGGCGTCCAGGGCAAAAGCATCTTTATCGGCGGCGTCATGCCGCTCACCGGCCCCTACGCGTCCTCCGGCAGGGACATGCGCATGGGCTTTGAGCTAGCGGTTGAGCACCTCAACAACGGCAGCCCGATCACCGAGGCGGTCGCGTCTCTGAAGAAGGGCGGCGGCGTGCTCGGCAAGAAAATTCAGTTACAGGTTGCCGACAGCGAGACCAAGCCCGACCCCTCGATCGAGGCGGCAACCCGATTCATTCACGACAATCACGCGATCATGCTGACCGGCGGCGTCAGCAGCGCCGTCTCGATCGCTCTCGAAAAGCTCGGGCAGCGCGACAAGGTGATTTTTATGGTCGGCAACAGTGGCTCGAACGACACGACGGGCAAGGATTGCCAGAAGTTCGGCTTCCGCTCCCAACTCTCCGCTTACATGGCGGCCAAGGCGCTGGCGCCGGTGCTGGCGAGGGAACTCGGCAAGGACATGAGGGCCGCTTATCTCGTGCCGGATTACACCTACGGGCACAGCGTCTACGATTCGATGACCCGGTTCACCGTGGCGGAGGGCTGGAAGACGATCACCGAACAGCTCGCCCCGCTCGGGACCACCGATTTCAGCAGCTATCTCTTGAACATCGCCAACAGCGGCGCCGATGTTTTCGTCAACGTCGCCTTCGGCGCGGATGCCGACGCCTCGACCAAGCAAGCCGAGCAGTTCGGCCTGTTCAAGAAGATGAAATACGTCGTGCCCAACATCTCGCAATTCCAGGCAAAGGAACTCGGAGCCGCGATCATGGCGGCGTATACGGCACCCAAGCCTGGTGGTGGACCGAAGAGGACACCTACCCGCTAGCCAAGTATTTCGTCGCGGATTTCCAGAAGAAATACAATTACAAGCCGCGCTGGGGCGCCAGCGAAGTGTACCTCCAGATGATCGTGTGGGCGGATGCGGTCGAACGCGCCGGCACCTTCTACCCGGGGGCGGTGATCGAGGCGCTCGAAGCCGGACACAAGGTCGATACGATCTATGGCGAGGTGTGGTACCGCGCCGGCGACCACCAGATGGTCCGGCCCGTGCCAGTCATGGTGGGCAAGACCAAGGCGGAAATGAAGAGCTCGGACGATTACTACCGAATCATCGAATTGGTACCGGGCGAAAAGGTCATGCCACCGCTTGCCGAGACCGGCTGCCATATGCCGTCGCTCGAAGCGGCTTGAGAGGCGCCGTCCCGCCCTCTCTCTCGCAGACAGCCGCCACGCCGGCGTTCGGCAACTTGCCGCTGATCGCTGTCCGCGATCCGCGCGGCGGGTTTGCCCGCATGTTGGGGGGGTGACGGCGAGATCCCGAGGCCGTGCCGCGTCGTCGGCCCGTGCCCGCCCGCGCCGGCCGGGAGACCGCGTTACCGCTGGTGCCTTGTAATTGAACGCAGTTGCTGAACGCGCAACCTCTCGGTGCCAGCAGCGAAATGTCGCGGCCAGCAGCCTATCGGCGCAACTTTTGGTGCGTATCGAGCGTTTGAGCGAATGCCGCGGGTGCCCGGTCCGTGCGCAAAGCGCGCGGCAATTACAATAAAAGGTGCCCCGAACAGGTACCCGGCTCAGCCGGGTACATAACAGGAGGTTGATGATGATCGGGAGGTCGACCAAGACGGGTTCGACGGCCGTTGCGCCATCTTTCACATTCACGCGACGGGGCCTTCTCAAGGCGGGTCTCGGGGTCGGCGCGGCCGGCCTGCTGATGCCGCTCGCGGCGCCGCGGGTATGGGCTAAAAACTACCCAAGCATGGGCACCTATCCAGCGGGGGTCGAAGGCAATAGCGTCTTTGCCGGCGGGGTGTTTCCACTGACCGGACCCTATGCGGCGATGGGGCATGACGAGCAACGCGGCTTCGAGCTTGTCATCGAGCATTTGAATAACGGCAGCAAAGTCACCGAGGCGATACCGTCGCTGCGGAAGGGTGGCGGCGTGCTGGGCAAGAAAGTCGAATTCGGCGTCGCCGACAGCCAAACCCTCCCCAACCCCGCGGTTCAGGCCGCCACAAGGTTTATCAGCGACAACAAGGCGGTGGTCACGACCGGCGCGGTCAGCAGCGCGGTCGCCGTTGCCCTCGAAGAGGTGGGGCAGCGCCACAAGGTGATCTGTATGTGCTCCACCACCGCATCCAACACGACGACCGGCGTGAGCTGCCAGCGCTTCGGCTTCCGGCTGATGCCCGACAATTATATGTTATCCGAGGCGATAGCTCCGGTTCTCGCCAAAACGCTCGGCCACAACCTCAAGGCGGCCTACCTGGTGCCCGATTACATTTTCGGCACCAGCCTTTACAAATCATTGGTCGCGGCTACCGGAAAGTACGGCTGGAAGAGCGTCAACGAACAGCTCCCCCCGCTCGGCACCACCGATTTCAGCAGCTACCTGCTGAACATCGCCAACAGCGGCGCGGACGTGATGTTCAATGAAACCGCCGGCGCCGATTAAGTCACCTCGACGAAGCAGTCCATCCAGTTCGGTATCATGAAGAAAATGAAATACGTGATACCACTGTTCAGCGGCTTCGCCGGCAAGGAGCTGGGGCCTGAGCTGCTCGCGGGTAACTATGGCACCGAGCCGTGGTGGTGGGGGATGGAGGAGAAATATCCGCTGGCGAAATATTTCAATGCGGATTTCGAGAAGAAATTCGGTTACAAGCCACGCTTCCCCGCTGCCAACACTTACGACAGCATGATCATGTGGGCGGACGCGGTCGAACGCGCCGGCACATTCTATCCGCCCGCAGTGATCGAGGCGCTCGAATCCAAGCACAAGGTCGATACGACCCGCGGCGAGGTGTGGTTCCGGCCAGAGGACCACCAGGGCGTGAGCCCCGTGCCCGTCCTGCAAGGCAACAGCAAGTCGGAAATGAAAGGACCCGAAGACTTTTTCAGGACCGTCGAGATCGTGCCGGGCGAGAAGCTGATGCAGCCGCTCAGCGAGACTGGTTGCCACATGCCGTCGGTCGCGGCGGCCTGACGAGCTGATGCCGTCCCCTGAAACGCCTCGCCGGACACCTTCTCGATGACACTCGGGCAGTTTCTGGCGCAGGCGTTCAGTGGGTTCGCACTCGGCTGCCTGCTGGCGCTGATTAGCAGCGGGCTGACGATCATCTTCGGCACGCTAGGCTTTGTCAATTTCGCCCATGGCGCGATGTTCATGGTGGGCGCCTATACGGCTTTCGTCGTGTTGAGCCACGTGAATTCCTTCGTCGCGGCACTGCTTGCCGGCGCCGCGGCGCTGCTCATCATCGCCGTCGTCCTCGAACGCGGCCTGATCCGCTTCTATTACAACCGCCCGCCCGAGGATCAGCTCCTTGTCACCTTCGGGATCAGCGTCATGATGATCGAAGGCATGCGATACATTTTCGGCAGTTTGAGCCAGTCGGTGCCGACGCCGTGGTGGGGCCAAGGGATCGTCAATTTCGGATATTTCCTTTATCCCCTCTACCGCGTCCAGGTCATCGGCATCGTCGCCGCACTTCTGCTCGGTCTCTACTTCTTGCTCTATCACACCTCGCTCGGGCTTGCGGTGCGGGCCGGCATCGAGGATCCGCTGATGGTTGGCCTGCTCGGCATCAATGTACGGCGGATGTTTCTGATCGTGTTTGCTATTGGCGCGATGGCGGCCGGGATCGCAGGGGTGATCTACGCGCCTTTGACCGCGGTCATCCCGGATATGGGAACCCCGTTCCTTGTCGAAGCCTTTGTCGTCGTGGTGATCGGCGGCCTCGGTTCGTTCGGCGGCGCTGTGGTCGGCGGGCTGATCGTCGGCGAATTGTTGAGTTTGACCACCCTGATCGACCCCGCCTATTCCCAGGTGGCGATCTACGCGGCGATGACCCTGGTGCTGGTGGTGCGCCCGCGCGGCCTGTTCGGCACTCCCGGCCGCATATGAACGCCAGAGGCGCCCGGCGGAGCCTCGGCCGCTGGCGGCCCGAAATCATCGTCGCGCTTGCCCTCGCGGTGCTGCCGTTCGGGTTCCAGGCGGCGTTCGCCTCGGTCGATCTGTTGAGCCGGATCCTGCTCTGGGGTCTGTTCGGCATCGGCTTTGATTTATTGTTCGGCTACGCCGGGTTGTTGTCGTTCGGGCAGGCTGCATTCTACGGCACTGGCGGCTTCGTCACGGCCTTTCTGCTGACCAGCGGGATCCTCGTCAATGTCTGGCTGGCGATCTTGGCGGGAGTCGCGGCGGCGTCGGTGTTCAGCTGGGTTGTCGGTCTTCTGGCGCTGCGCCGCGTCGGGCTCTATTTCGCGATGATAACATTGGCTTTTGCCGAGCTTTCATATTTCCTCGAAAACGCGCCGCTGGCCAATTGGACAGGCGGGGAGAACGGCCTGCCCGGCGTACCCTACCCGGTCATACATTTGGGACCGCTATTTTTTTCTTTTAGCAGCGGCTGGCGGATGTACGAACTGATCGCCGGTTTGTTTTTTCTCGGCTATGTGCTCGCTCGTTTCATTGTCCGCTCGCCGGTCGGCAGCGTGCTTACGGCGATCCGTCAGAACCCGGAGCGGACCGCCGCGCTCGGCCATTCGGTGCCGGGCTACAAGCTCGCGGCTTTCGTGCTGGCGGGCGCTTATGCGGGCCTTGCCGGGGCATTGCTCGGCATTTTCCAGAGCTATATGCCGCCTGATGCGTTTTCGCTCGACACCTCGGCCCAGCTCCTCTTCCAGACCGTGATCGGTGGCGTCGGCACCCTGCTCGGCCCGGCCTTTGGCGCTGCGGTCTGGCTCTTCCTGCGCAGCGAGTTGCAGCAGATCCCTTTCATCGGGTCGCTTTGGCTGTTCATCCTGGGCGCGATATTCGTGCTGCTGGTGACGCTGGTGCGCAAAGGGCTCTATGGCACCGCGATCAGCCTGTGGCGCCCGGCGCATGTCGAGCCGCAGCACGGCGCCGCCGGACCGCCGATCGACGGCGAAATTGATACGCGCCGGCGCGTGGGCCCGGCACGGCAATCGAAAGCGACGCGGTTCGCGCTCGAGGCAAAAGACGTCAGCAAAGCCTATGGCGCATTGCGCGCCGTTGCCAATGTCTCCTTCGCGGTGCCCTACGGTGAGATTTACGCGATCATCGGCCCCAACGGCGCCGGCAAGAGCACCTTTCTGCGCCTCCTCTCCGGCGAAGAAGCACCCGATGCGGGCCATATCCTGCTGGACGGCGCCGACATCACCGGCAGCACGATGACGGCTGCCTGCCAGCTGGGGCTCGCCAAGAGCTACCAGATCAACCAGCTGTTTGTCGATCTGACCGTGCGCCAGAACCTTCGGATCGGGGCGCTCGGACGCCACCGCGGTGCCCTGCGCTTCGATATCTTTCGCTCCGACGACAGCATCGCGCCGGTCGAGCGGCTGGTCGCGGGACTGATCGATGAGCTGGGGCTTGCAGAATGCGCAGACCTGCCGGTCCACACACTCCCCTACGGCGAGAAGCGCCGGATCGAACTGGGACTGGCGCTCGCCTCGCAGCCTTCGGTGCTGCTGCTCGACGAGCCGCTCGCCGGCCTCTCTCCCAACGAGCGGCAGGAGATCATCCGGCTCATCGGCGGTCTACGCGCCGAGCGGACGATCGTCCTTGTCGAGCACGACATGGATGCGGTGTTTGCGCTGGCGGCGCGCATCATGGTGATGCATGAAGGCGGCTTGCTGGCCGAAGGGCCGCCCGAGGCGATCCAAAGCGACGGGAGTGTTCGGCGCGCCTATCTCGGCGGCGTCGCCGCCTGATGGCAATGCTCGAACTCGACCGTATCAACAGCTTCTACGGAGATTCGCATGTTCTCTTCGATCTCAGTATGGAGGTCAACGAGCACGAAGTAGTGGCGTTGTTCGGCCGCAACGGGGCGGGCAAGAGCACCACGCTGAAGAGCATTGCCGGGGTGATCCATCCCCGCTCGGGAACGATCCGCTTCGCCGGCGAGCCGGTCGAGCGCTTACCGGCTTACGCGATCGCCCGCCGCGGGCTGCAGCTGGTGCCCGAGGAGCGGCGCATCTTTACCACCCTCACCGTCGAGGAGAACCTGCGCCTTTCTGCATTGAATGCTCCGGCACCGTGGCCGGTCGAGCGCATCTGGGAGGTCTTTCCCCGCCTCGCCGAGCGCCGGCGGTCGCGCGGCGGCAATCTCTCCGGCGGCGAGCAGCAAATGCTGGCGATCGCCCGTGCTCTGATCCGGGCGCCGCAACTGATGCTGCTCGACGAGCCGTTCGAAGGCCTGGCGCCGGTGATTGTCGAGGACCTGTTGAAGCTGTGCCAGCGGCTTATCGCCGAGGGGCTGACGATCGTCATCGTCGAGCAGAATGTGCGCGCGGCGCTATCGTTGGCCGAACGGGCCTACGTTCTCAACAACGGCCAGCGTGTGTTCGCCGGGAGCCGCGCCGCGCTGCACGCCAACCCCGCGATCGCCAGCCGCTATCTCGGCGTCGGCGCGTAACGGTCACTAACCCCCGCTATCTGACTTGGTCGCTTCAAGCCGTGGGCCACTGCCGCCCGGTCTTAGCAAGCGACCTCTGCGCCACCACCCGGAACCTCGCCGAACGCTGCAACCGCCGTTTGCCAGGCCCCAAACCGCAAATGGCCGCTAAAGTCGCTCTATCCTATTGATCTGAGGAAAGTAGCTGGTTTCGGTGCTTTGCTGCCGGAGCAGCGGCGGCCCGTGTTTGACGGCAGGGGCCCCCGAAGCCGACTTTCGGGGTATGGATCCTGGGGTTGCTGGAGAAGTGCCGGCGTTGATTATCTCGGCTTCGTCCTCGCCTGTAAATGACTGAGCCCCCGAGGCGACCGTTCCCGCGGAATGCATAAATTCAACTGCCGCGGGATAGAATACGGCATAACGCACCTGAACGCGGGAGGGGGCACCTTCGGGTCTGGCGACCATCAAGACACCCACTGATCAGCCCGCAGTAGCGTTGCCGAGCGGCCGTGGGCGACTGGGTTTAGATTTCGAGGCCCTCAGATGCCGCTGCGGTCGCGCGCTATTTCGACCTGCGCAGTGTTCGGAGGGATCAGCCAAGCATAGAATGTATCCCGCACGCAATCCCTGCAAGCGCCGTCCCAACTCTGCGAGGAGAGGATCTTGATGTAGGCCGCTTGGCCGGGAGCGAGGTCAACATTTCGGTCTTGGTTGAAGTCGCGGTTGTAGCTTACCGGCACCACGTGATAATGCCCTGGCGGGACATCGCGATAGAATGCGCTGCCATTGGCGACAGACCCGAAATAGCTGCCATTCACATCGATATTCGCCAGGTTAAGGCTTTCGGATGGCTGCCAGTCCCGGTAGAACCAGATCCGCGCTTGGCCTGCTGGGATCGGCGGTGCCGTTGTGACTTGACCGGACCCCGGGCTCTCGGCGCAGCCAGTCACAATCAGCAATAGGCCGCTGGTCCAATGCAGCCATCCTCGCGCTCGTCGGGCAGGATCTCTCGCCATCGGCTCTCTCCCTTGCTTGCGTCCCGGCGTCAGCTGGCCGGCACCGCCTGCCAGCCGGTATTGCACTGGCTGACGTAGGGGTAGTAGCCCGCCGGGTCGGCGCAGTAATACCAGGTCTGGGAATAAGGCTGGCTGTAGTCACCGTAGTCGTAATAGCCGTAATACGGATAAAACCCAAAGCCCGTGAAGCCGCCAAAAAACCGGCCGTCGTGAAACCGGCCACCGTGAAATCCGCCGCCGTGAAATCCGCCACCACCGTGGAACCCGCCACCACCGTGGAAACCTCCGCCACCGCCGTGCATTGCGTAAGCAACCTTTGGCTGGCTTAGCGCAGTGGCGCACAGCAGTGCGGCTGCGACTGTCAGAGCCCTTCCGACCCTAGCGCGCGCTCTATGTTGGCTTAACCGTTGCATCGACAACTCCCATTTGCACCCGCCGCGCATCACGTGTCTGTGATAGCCGGACGTGGTGTTGAAACCTTCAAAGTGTCGTTCAACGGTCCAAATCAAATCCCGATATATTGTATTGTCTACTGACAGGAATTCAGCAATGCGTCGCGCCGATGTTGCCGATCTCGCCGCGTTCGTCGCGGTTGCTGACCATCTCAGCTTCCGGACCGCGGCAACCAGTCTCGGTGTCACGCCGTCGGCGCTCAGCCACACGATGCGGCACTTCGAGGAGCGTCTCGGGTTGCGGTTGTTGAACCGGACGACCCGCAGCGTCTCGCTTACCGATGCGGGCCTGCGTCTGTTTGACCGGCTTCGACCGGCGGTCGAGCAGATCTCTCGGGGGTTTGACGACCTCAAGGGCGAGCAAGGGCACCCCTTTGGGCGCTTGCGGCTGTACGTGACGCATCTCGCCGGCGCGGCGGTCATCGCCCCGTTTTGGGGGCGCTTCTTATCGACTTTTCCCGATGTCCAGCTTGAAGTCCACGCCGCCGAGGCGCCCGCTGATATCGTGGAAAAGGGGTTCGATGCCGGGATCGGTCCAAAAGACTGGGCGGCTGCGGACATGATCGCCGTTCGGGTGATGGGACCATCGAGAGTGGTGGTCGTCGGTGCGCCGGCCTATTTTGCCCGACGCCCCCAGCCGCGCACGCCGGATGATCTCGCCCGCCACAGCTGCGTTCAGTATCGCCGAGCGGCGGGCACCCTGTTCGAGTGGCCCTTCGAGCGCAACGGCCAATCACGACCGGTTTCGCCAGATGGCCGGGTCATGGTCAACGACGCGGATTTGGCCGTTCGCGCGGCCGTCGACGGGTTAGGAATTGCGTACACGATCGAAACTCTCGCAGGCCCATTCCTGCGCTCGGGGCAGCTGGTCCGCGTGCTGGAGGACTGGTCGCCCGCCTTCGAGGGGCTTTTCCTCTATTATCCTGGGCACCGGCAAGTGCCGGTAGCACTGCGCGCTCTGATCGACATGCTGCGCGAACCCCGTCGGTCGGTACCTGCAAAAGGCTCGATCGAGCTTCCCGTTGCAGCCGAATAAGGCCGTCGCGGACCAGCGTAGCCGCATCTCCCCGAGTGCGAACGCCTCCCGATGCCAGGCAATTCCTGAGCCTCGCTCATCTCCGCATCAAATTCGCGACGATTGAGAAGGGCCTGCTCCGCCCGCATTTGCCAGGGCCTTGAGGACCGGGCCACTGACTTGTCGGTGGGCGCCCCGGACCTTGATTACAACCCAAGGAGCATTCGAGCATGCCGCAATACGACAATGATCAATTTCGTAACCTTCGCGCTGCACTGCTGGAACACCCTATTTACGCCCGTGTCGCTTCCGTCGCCGATCTCCAGCTATTCATGGAAGATCACGTCTTTGCGGTCTGGGATTTTATGTCATTGCTGAAGCGGCTTCAGCAGGACATGACATGCATCACCGTGCCGTGGTTTCCAGCCGACAATGCAAAGGCCGCGCGCTTAATCAATGACATCGTTATTGGCGAAGAGACCGATGTCGATCCCGACGGGTCCTATGTCAGCCACCTTGACCTCTACCGCCGCGCAATGGCGGAGATTGGCGCCAGCACCGTTCAATTTGACAGGTTTTGTTCGCTGGTGCAGATCGGCGTTCCGGTCGAGATAGCATTGAGGCAGATCGGCGCACCACCCCATGTGCAAACTTTTGTTGGCCACACGATGGCGCTGGCCAATTCGGGCTCTACCGAGGAAGTCTTAGCCGCGTTCTTCTACGGCCGCGAAGACATCATACCCGAGATGTTCCGCCGCTTGCTGAGCCGGCTCGATGACACGAGGCGCCACAACCAAGGCCTGCGTCATTTCATCTATTACATCGAACGGCACATCGAGCTCGACGGCGACAGCCATGGCCCGATGGGGCGTGAGTTGGTCGAGGAGCTGGTGGCGAACGCGCCGGATCAGCAGGAGCGGGCCCTGCGGGCCGCGTGCCGCAGCATCAATGCCCGGATCCAGCTTTGGAACGGCACATTGTCCAAGCTCCGTAACAGCCGCCGCATGGAGCATTCAGTCGAAACCTACGCCGCCTGATGACCGAGTTACCGCAGCTATAAGGATCGGCCGGATCACCCGGTTGCGCGCGCCACAGAGGCCATGTGGGTTACGGCCGTTACGCATTTCCCTATTTTTGAAATCGCATTGTGGCGCGCGCCATCCACATTCTCGCCAGTCGGACGTCACGGAGAATAGCTATGGTGATGGACATCGTTGGCTTGGTCGCTACCAAACGCGGGCTCCAGTGCAGCAGCGGCCCCAAGCTCGCCCGAATTACGGCGGACATCCGGCGTCGACAAATCCCCCGGCCGCCGCGAGCAACGTGGCGGACTGAGGCGCCGGAAAGGGCGGCGTAAGGCGGCAAACGAGATTGGCGTTTGATGAGCAGGCGGCGGCAGGTCCGCTCCGGTTCACAATGAGCCAGCGCGGCGAAGAACTTCAACGATGACTTTGCCGGCAGCGGCCGAACGACTGCTATCCAGCACCGCGCTGCCGATACGACTACTTGGAATCTGGTTTTAGCTAGATTGACGTCGATCAATACTTCGTTCCCGTCATGTAGTTTAACGTAATCCCGACTGGAAGCCCGGCGCGCTCTCGGCCTCAAGGAGGGTAATCGTGGTCGGCGGTTCTCGGAGAGTTTGTGTTGTCGATAACGATCATGGAGTGCGCAATTCAGCACGTCGGCTGCTGGAGGCTTATAACCTTGAGACAGCGGGTTACGCCTGTGGTTGCGACTTTCTAAGCCACTACCGCTGCGGTCAATTCGGGTGTCTGATCCTCGATATACACCTGCCGGGACTATCAGGGTTGGATATCCTTGCACACCTGAGAATTAGGGCAAATGACGATATTCCAGTTATTGTGATTACCGGCAAGGGCGATCCACTTTTGGAGCTACGTGTTCTTACCGCTGGGGCAAGCGCTTATCTCGAGAAACCGTTCGAGGCTGAGACATTGGTCAAAATTGTGAAGGAGTTGCTACCGCGATAGTTTTGAACCATTTCCTGTTTACTCGATACTGTCCAGCTCCTGCTTGGCTTCCTTCTGAAGGTACGACCGGAAACGCTTTATGACTTCGCTCGCCCGGATAATCGCCAATGGCATCTGGGCTCTAGTGAGTCAGCGATTTCTGCGGGAATATCAGACCGGTAAGACGCCGAAAGCCGTCGCACGGCACCGGCATGGCATGCGATCGCGGTGAGCGGTTCGGTCAGCTCGTGCAGAAACTTTAGGCAAACGTGGTCGACCCGAGTCCGGGCTGTCGGCGGCATATGAATCCCATGCTTTGCGATCGAGGGACAGAATTTCTTAGTCTTAATACTGTTCAACACTCGAAGCGCAATAAGTTCCCGCGTCGACGGCCGACGTCATCCTCGAAAACTAAATCTGCGTTAGTGCTGTGCCAGTAACTATTTGATAGCGGTCGATTCAACCAAGTTCTTAAATAGAATTGCACAAGTCGACCCGGGTCCATAAAATTTGTTTCCTCCAGCACATCGCGAACGGACCGGTTGGTGGCATGGATGGCAGAGGCCCACTCGTAACGAAGCTCTCGCGTTTCACACTGCTCTCGGATGAAGACGTCCGGGTCCTCGATGCGCTGTGCCTCAACGAGGAACGCTTTAACGCGGATACCGACATCGTGTGTCAGGGTGACGTGCCCGGCTCGGCGTTCGTGCTCACACACGGGATGGCATTCCGCTACCGGCTGATGCCCGAGGGCAAACGGCAGATTCTAACCTTTATGATCCCCGGCGATATTTTCGGCCTGCACGCCTTTCTGCTCAGAGCCATGGACCATTCTATCGCCACGCTTGTGCCGACGCGGATCGCCCCGATCTCCCGCGCTACGGTGTTCGACCTATTCGAACATCACCCGCGAATTGGCGCCGCGCTGTGGTGGACCGCGCTGCAGCAGGATGCGATCAACCGCGAGCGGATCGTCGCGCTCGGGCGGCGAAGCGCAGGCGGGCGCGTCGCCTATCTGCTGTGCGAGCTGGTGTGGCGACAGACGGCGGTTGGGCTGGCCGGGGATCACGCCATCCGGCTGCCGCTGACGCAGGTCGAACTCGCCGACACGCTCGGCCTGACCGCCGTGCACGTCAACCGTATCCTGCAAGGCTTCCGGCAGGACAACCTGATCGCGCTGGCGCATCATCGACTCACGCTGCTCGATGTCGAAAAGCTGCAGAAGATCGCTGGCTTTAATCAGGACTATCTCCACCTCGGCGGCGCAACAACGGAAGTGCGCAGCTATATCGACGCGCTCGAACGCGACCGTGGCGACGGCTGCTAGCCGCCCGAGGAGCCTCGGCCACACATGCGCTCCGATCCTTTAGTTCGCGCAATCTCGCGCATTTCCGAGGCGTCGCTCGCACCGGACTGCTGGCCGGCGGCGCTGCAATCGGTAACCGAGGCTCTTGGCGCAGTCGGCGCGGCTTACATTCTCTCGAATACGTGGACCGGGCAGGTGGAGTGGGCCAGCTTTTGGGGGCCGAGCGTCGAATTCAAGGCCGATTACATCGGTTACTACGCGGCTCTCGACCCTTTCCGCCCATTGCTGCAACACGACCCGCCGAGTGGGAATTGGCTGCAGCTTTCCGAGTGCTTACCGCGAGCCGTGCTTGGTAGTAGCGAGTGGTATAATGATTTTGTTGTCAAATGTGGAGTCGGCGACATGCTGGGAGCTGGACTGTCTCGCAGCTCGTCCGATTCCGTAATTTTCGGCATCCATTACGGACTATATCAGCCGCGATCTACGTCACTGAATTCTGCACGACATCAACAGCTGTTAGAGCCACTCAGCAATGCGGCCCGGCTACATGCCGAGCTTCGCGAGCTGGGTTGGAAATCTGCCGCTGCTGTGCGGGCCCTTGATCAACTCGCCAGGGGCGTGATCGTCACCGATGTCCGCGGCGGAGTGATCGATATGAACCGGGCTGCGGAGCAAATCCTGCGCCGGGATGACGGATTGACGGTTCGGCAGGGGATGCTGTGTGCGCAACGCGTATTTGAACACGATAAGCTTGCTCGGTTCATCGCCCTTGCCGCGGATGGGAAAACCGCGCCCGCAGTCAGACAAATGCTCGTCGGAAGACGGGGTGGTCGGGTGCCGTATGTGTTGACTGTGGTGCCGCTCGGTGTCGAGCTCGCTGCCTATGAGCGCCCTCTGGCAATGATCCTCGTTGCCGATCCCGATGCGCGCTCTCCCCCCGAGAGGGACCTGGCTGAATTGTTTGGCTTGTCGCCGGCGGAGAGCCGGCTCACGGCGGCGCTCCTGGGAGGAAAGAAATTGCGTGAGATCGCGACAAATTCCGGAGTTCAGATTACGACTCTGCGGACCCAGTTGAGCTCCGTCCTGCGAAAAGTGGGCGTGAGCCGCCAGGCCGAGCTGATCCGCGTACTCTCGAATATCCCGGTCGTCCCCGCCTCTCTGTCGGAAGGGAAGTAACTTCGTCTGATCCTTTTAGGGCGAAGGTCTGTGCGATCGCTTCAATGAGCTGTACCGCTGAGCGGCCGAGCGGCCAGGCGAGGCGGCGCCGGCCGATCTCGTTCTCCCGCGCCAGTTCGACGACGCCATCAATGGCTTCGAGCGCCTTCGCTTTCGGGATAACGCCCTCCTCCACAAGCACATGCAAGATGCTCTCGCACAACATCAGGCTGACTTGGCCTTCGGGATCAGAGACAGGCATCGCGCTCCTCGGCTACCGGGTCGGACCGCAGTCCAGAATGTGTCGATTGGAGGTCGAAATCGACCGGCCGTGCACCTGATATCCTTCAAATGAAGGATATGACGGGTGGTCTCGGTTCTTTACCGCTATCAAAATTTTAAAGTAGCGACATGGGATCCGACCCATCCCGGCGCAGGATCTCGAGCGTCTACGATGCGGCGCTGATGCCCAATCTATGGCCGGCGGGGCTGGACTTGGCGGTGGACTTGGTCGGTGGGGTGGGCGCCGCTTACTATGTCTGGAACAAGCGAACCGGACGGGTTGAGTGGCTCAGCATGTCGGGTCCTCTCGTTAATACAACGGCCGATTACGCCAGCTACTACTATGCGCTCGACCCTTACCGACCGATGTTCGAGACCGTCCCGAGCGGGAGGTTGCTGCGGCTTCGCGAGTGCGTGCCCGAAGCTCTGCTCCGTCGCAACGAGTGGTATAATGAATATCTTGTCAAGGGCGGTATCGACGACGCTGTAGCGGCCCGGCTCTTCGAAAACCGATCGCACGTTGTCTATTTTGGGATCCATCACGGGATAGATCAGCCACCGTTCGCGACGGGCCGTCCGGCGGCACTGCAAGCGCTGGTCAAGCCGCTCCGGCAAGCGGCGCGGCTGCGTGTCGAGCTGCACAACCTGGGTTGGAAATCCTCTGTGGCCCTGCGGGCGCTCGACCAGCTCCGCGCTGCGGTGATTGTCGCCGACAGCGACGGGCGGGTGATCCAGACAAACCGGGCCGCCGAGCGCGTGTTGCGGCAAGGCAATGGGTTGAAGATCCGAAACCGAAAACTTGGAGCGCTGGATGTCTCCGAGAGCGCGGGGCTCAAAGCAGCTATCGCCGCAGCGGCTGTGGAGCAGAAAACCCCCGCAGCGATCGCACGCATGCGTGTCAGAAGGCATCATGGCCGCCTGCCCTACATCCTGACAGTAACGCCGCTCGGCGCCGACCTGACAGTTTACGGACGGCCTCTGGCAATGATCGTTCTTGCCGACCCGGAAGAATGTTCTCCTTCCGAGAGGGATTTGGCTGAGTTCTTTGGGTTGTCGCCGGCGGAGAGCCGGCTCGCGGTCGCGCTCCTGGCAGGCAAGAAATTGGCTGAGGTTACCATAGACTTCGACGTCCAGATCACGACGTTGAGGACCCAACTCAGCTCGATCCTGCGGAAAACAGGGGTAACACGGCAAGTCGATCTGATCCGGCTACTCTCCAATGTCCCGGTCATCCCCGTAGGTGCACCCGAAAAGTAACTTCACGCGAGACACGCTGAGGTAGGCTTCTTCATCAGCCTTGAACCGATCGCGATTGGTTGGCTTCAGCAGCGACATGCAGAAATGGTTCGATTATGCCGGATAATTTCACGGGTCCGAATTATACCGTCGACGAGTTTTATGCCTTTCTGTCCGGGTATACGCTGAAATACCGGCCGGGAACCCATTACGAATACGCCAATGTCGGTTTCGGCTTGCTGGGCCACGCGCTGGCGCGCCGCGCTGGCAAAAGCTACGAGGCGCTGCTGGTAGAGCGCGTCTGCGACCCGCTCGGTCTGCGCAGCACCCGCATTATCCCGACAGCAGACATGCGATCGCGCCTGGCTCAAGGTCACGACAGGCGTCTGGAACCGACACCGTTATTGGATAATATCCCGACGCTGGCTGGTGCGTACGCCGTGCGATCGACGGCGAACGATCTGACGGTCCTCCTCGAAACCTGCCTCGGACGCCGCCAAACGCCGCTAGCGCCGGCACTGCGCCGGCTGCTGGAGACGCGACGTCCGACCGGCCTCCCCGGCCACGAGGTGGGCCTTGGCTGGTTTATTTCCAGCAATGATGGCGATGAGATTGCCTGGAAGTCCGGTCTCACTCGAGGTTTCAACGCATTGATCGCCTTTTCCACCAGGAGTTGTCGGGGTTCGATCGCGCTATCGAATGCCTTCCCAAATTTGAATAACCCGGGAGGTCCCAGTCATAATACCGTCCCGCTCGCGTTTTACTTGATCAATCCGGATTTCCGTCCGCAACCGATCGGGGCTCTCTTTCGTCCGCGAATATAGCGACGGGCTGATCACGTTCCCGCCGGAGGTCCCGGGCTCAGGATTTTAGATAGCCGTTGGCGGCGAACCAGGTGACCGCATCGGCAATGGCCTCGCGCGCCGGCCGCGATTTGTAACCCAACGCACGCTCGGCCTTCGCCGAGGAGAAATACATCTTTTTACGCGACATGCGGACGCCGTCGAGCGTCGTAAACGGCTCGCGCCCAGTAACTCGCGCCATTGCTGTGCCGAGCGCCGCGGCCGAGAATGCGACCGCATACGGCACCTTTAGCCGCGGCGGCTTTCGGCCCACGGCTCGCGCGACCTCACCCAGAATTTCGGCCAGCGACAGGTTGTCGCCGCCAAGGATATAGCGCTCGCCGATTTTTCCCTGTTCGGCAGCCAGCAGTTCTCCGGCCGCGACATCGTCGACATGCACGACATTAAGCCCGGTATCGACATAACCCGGCATATGGCCGCGCGCCGCTTCGAGGATCAGTCGCCCGGTCGGCGTCGGCTTCAAATCGCCGGGGCCGATCGGCGTCGAGGGATTGACGATCACCGCCGGCAGCCCGCTCTGGGTGAGCATGCCGCGAACCGCTTCCTCTGCGAGGAATTTCGAGCGCTTATAGGGTCCGATCATGTCGCCGAGCCGGCTGGGCGTAAGTTCGTCGGCCGAGCCGCCGGCTACAATGCCGAGTGTTGCGACGCTGCTCGTATAGACAATGCGCTCGACGCCCGCGGCCAGCGCCGCCCGCATTAGTTCGCGGGTGCCGTCGACATTGGCGCGGTACATTGCTGCGGGATCAGGCACCCACAATCGGTAGTCGGCGGCGACATGAAACAGGTATCGGCATCCGGCGACGGCGCGGGCGAGCGAAGCGGCGTCCTCCAACGCGCCGACAGCGATCTCGACCGCGAGATTCACAAGGTTACGGTGATTGCTGGTGGGCCGCGCCAAGACGCGCACCTCTTGACCGGCCTGCAACAGCGCGCGCGCGACCGCCGAGCCGAGGAACCCGGTCGCTCCGGTAACAAGGCACAACCCCGGGGCAAGCGCCATTCCCGCCACCTCTCGAACCGCGGCTCGTTTACATTTGCCGCAGGAACCCTCGCCTCAGCGCGGAGGGGCCGGTGACGCTGGCGCTGCGGCGGAGGGCGCTGATGATGATGCCGCCGCGGGTGCCCCACCAGGTGCGCCATTCGGGTTCCCAGCGGCCCGGGCGCGGGCGGCTTGCGCCTTATCGCCTTCGCCGAGCACATCGTACGCATGGGCGAGCCGTTGCCAACCGGCTTTATCGTCGGGATGCTGTTCGAGCCGTTGCGCCAGCGCCTCCACCATGCCGCGGATCATCGTCAGCCGCTGTTCGGGCGTCATCGATTGTGCGGCGGCGACATCCTGCGCGGTCGGGCCGGTAGTGGGCACAGCCCCGCCCGGAGCGGCCATGCCAGCTCCGCTGGTGGGCGTGCTGCCGACTTGCGACAGCTCGGCCAGACGATCCGCGACGGTCTGCCGCCACGCCGCATCGGCTGGCGCGCTCGCCAATAACGCCTGCAATTTCTGCTTGGCCGCACCGGGATCGCCATGCTGCAGCGCCGCTTCCGCCGAGTAATAACGCGAGCGCGGGTCGTCGGGCGCCTTGGCAAATTCAGCCTCGGCGCTGGGTGTCACTTTGCCTTGGGCTTCGAGCATCAGGACTTCGCCGAACTCGGCATGCAAGGCGGTATTATCGGGCGCCAACGCGATCGCGTGATTGTAGGCGTCGCGCGCTTCGGAAAAGCGGCTGAGGGACGCCAGGGTGCGCCCGAGTAAGGTCCAGCCTTTGAGATCATCGGGTGTCGTTTTGAGGTGCGCTTTGATCTGGTCGGCAGCAGCGGCGAGGTCGGCGGTGCTGTGTGGGTCGGCGGTATTGGCCGCTACGGGCCGTTCGATTGCGGCGGGTGCGCCGACCGCGAAATAGACCGCCATGGCTGTCGCCGGAAGCATTCCAGCGATCGCGATCGCCGCGCCGAACCGCCACGATGCCTCCGTTTCACGGCGGGCCGGCGCAATCGAGCGCCCAGGATCACGATCGGCCGCGGCGAGCAGCCTTCGGGTGACCTCGGTGCGGGAAGTTTCCGCCTCCTCGGGGGTGAGCCGACCCTCAGCCAGCTCCTCGTCTATCGCGGTCAGTTGACGTCGGAACAACTCGGTGGCCGGCTCTTCATCTTCGAGATCGGGCCGCCGACGCATCATCGGTCCCAGCAGCATGGCCAGCACTGCTACCGTCAAGAGGCCGGCAACGAGCAGAAACCAGATCACGCGCGGTCCCCCAGCAAGGCCGCGGCGCGGGCGGCTTCCTCCGGGGTCAGCGCCGGGGGAGGCGAAACAGCCCTGCGCTGGCGCGCCCGCAACAGCAGGACCGCCCCCGCACCCAGGACGAGGATCGGCGGACCGAGCCACAGCACCCAGGTCAGCGGCTCGAATGGCGGATCAAGCAGAACAAAGACGCCGTAGCGTGCGACGATGTAATTCAGGACCTGCTGATCGCTGTCGCCCGCAACGAGCCGCTTACGCACCAGGACTCGTAGATCGTGAGCGAGCGGCGCGTTCGATGAGTTGATCGATTCGTTTTGGCAAACCAGGCAGCGCAGTTCCTGACTGATGGTCCGGGCGCGGGTTTCGAGGGCGGGGTCGGCGAGACGCTCCGATGGCTCGACCGCCCAGGCAAGCGGTGCGCCGATTGCGAGCAGCAGCCCGAGCACAAGGAGCAGCCGGAGAATCATGCCGGTCCCGCGGGCCGCGCCGCGGTTCCCGGGACCGCGCGGGCAGCGGCGGCGCGCACCCGACGGCGCCGGTCGCTGAGCGAGATTACGCCGCCCAATGCCGCCAATACCCCGCCAAACCAGACCCAGGGCACGAGCGGGTTGTAGTAGGCGCGCAATACCCAGCCGCCTTTGCCGTCCCCCTCGCCCAGCGCCAGATACAAATCGCCAAACCCGTTGGTGGTGATCGAGGTGTTGGTCGTCGAGCTGCCGGCGATCGGATAATACCGCCGCTCCGGAAAGACCGGGAACGGTGCATGGCCCGGCCGCTCGACCATGATCTCGGCGCGCTGCACCTGGTAATTTTCGACGGTGCCTTGGGTCACGCCGACAAAATGCAGAGTGCGGCCGGCGATCTGCACATTGTCGCCGGGATGCACGGTCTCGATGCGTTCGCTGCGCCACGCGGTCGAGACGGTAACCCCGGCGATCAGTACGCCAACCCCGAAATGCGCGACTGCATAGCCCCAAGTACCGCGCGGGAGATGTACGAGCCGGCGCAGCACGGTCGAGAATGGCAGCTTGCCGACCCCGGTCCGGTCGGCGAGGTCGGCCAAAACACCCAGCATTGCCCAGACCGCGAGCGCCACGCCGCCAATTGCCGGCAGCGAGGCGGAGCGGTCGAAACCGAAGACGATCGCGGCGACCAGGATAGCACCGATCAGGGCAGGCAGCAGCCGGCGCGCCCCCGCGGCAAGGTTGCCGCGACGCCAGGCGAGCATCGGCCCGATGGCCATCGCGATCAGGCCCGGCACCACAATTGGGACAAAGGTGGCGTCGAAATATTGCGGGCCGACCGACAATTTGACACCGCTCCAGACTTCGGCGAAGAGTGGATAGAAGGTGCCGAGAAATACGGTGGCCATGCCGCCGGCCAGCAACAGATTGTTCAGGACAAGAGCGCCCTCGCGGCTGACCGGCGCGAACTGGTTCCCGGCAGCAAGGCTCGGCGCGCGCCAGGCGTAAAGGATCAGGCCGCCACCGATCACGACTCCGATCAGGATCAGGATAAAGACGCCGCGGGTCGGGTCGAGGGCAAAGGAATGGACCGACGTCAAGACCCCGGAGCGCACCAGGAAGGTGCCGATCAGGCTCATGCCAAAGGTCATGATCGCCAATAGCAACGTCCAGCGCTGCAAGGTCTCGCGCTTTTCGACGACGGCGGCCGAATGCAACAGCGCCGTCCCCAGCAGCCACGGCATGAACGAGGCGTTCTCGACCGGGTCCCACGCCCACCAACCGCCCCAGCCGAGCACGTAATAGGCCCACCAGCTGCCCATCGCGACGCCGATCGTCAGCCCGCACCACGCGGTCAACGCCCAGGGCCGCACCCAACGCGCCCAGACCGCATCGACCCGGCCCTCGATCAAGGCGGCGATCGCAAACGAATAGCAGATCGAAAAACCGACATAGCCGAAGTAGAGAAACGGGGGATGGAAGGCGAGGCCGGGGTCCTGCAATAGCGGGTTCAGGTCGCGGCCATCGGCCGGCACCGGAAACAGGCGTGCGAACGGGTTCGAAGTGGCAATGATGAACAACAACGTGCCAAAGCCGAGCAAGCCTTGGATCGCCAGGGTGCGGGCACGCAAGCTCCCCGGCAGGGCGCGGCCGAAGAACGCGACCAGCCCGCCGAACAACGCCAGCATAAACACCCACAGCATCATCGAGCCTTCATGGCTGCCCCAGGCGCCGGTGACCTTGTAGAGCATCGGCTTTGACAGGCTCGAATTCTCAAAGACGTTGAGGACGGAGAAATCGGAAGTGATGTGGGCGTGGATAAAGATCGCGAACGCGGCTGCCACCAGCGCCAGCTGCAGCAGAGCCGCGGGGCGGGCGATGTCCATCAGCCCCCGGCTGCGCGCCGCGGCGCCGATTAGCGGCACGGTCCCCTGCACCGCCGCCACCAACAGCGCCAAGACGAGGAGAAACTGGCCAATCTCTACGAGCACATTAATGCTCCCCAGGGAATGCGGATCCCATCTTGGCACAATCGGCTTTTGGGGGGCTATTTATTACCGGTTAGGCGTGAGGTATTACGAGTGCAAAGATGACCAAAATGACAGCCAAAGGTCAGGTGACAATCCCAAAGCGGCTGCGCGATCATCTAGTGGTACGACGCAATCATAGGATTCCATATTGGAGCGGGGTGTGCGATGATGCGCGATGCGCGAGGGGATCAGCATCGAAGTGAGTGCCGGCGACCGCGAACGACTGGCGGCGGTGGTGGCGGATCGCAACAGCCGGCAAAAGCATGTGTGGCGGGCACAGATCATTTTGGCGACCGCGGAGGGCTGCGGTACGGCCGAGATCATGCGCCGCGCCGGAGTATCGAAGCCGTGCGTGTGGCGCTGGCAGGAGCGCTTCATGCGCGAAGGGGTGGCCGGCCTGCTGCACGACAAGACGCGCAAACCCGGTTTGCCGCCGACGCCTGCGGCGGTTATTGACCGAGTGGTCGAGTTGACGCTGGCGGAGCCGCCAGGCGAGGCAACCCACTGGACCGGCCGGGCGATGGCGGTGGCGAGCGGCATCTCGCTGCGCTCGGTGCAGCGGATCTGGGCGGCGCACGGTCTGCAGCCGCACCGAGTGCGGCGTTTCAAGCTGTCGCAAGACCCGGCGTTTGCCGCCAAATTGCGTGACGTGGTCGGGCTATATCTCGACCCGCCGGCCCACAGCCTGGTGCTGTCGGTCGACGAGAAGTCGCAAATTCAGGCTCTCGACCGCACCCAGCCCGGCTTGCCGATCAAGAAGGGTCGAGCCGGGACAATGACCCATGATTACATCCGCAACGGCACGACGACGCTGTTTGCGGCGCTCAATGTCCTTGACGGCTCGGTCATCGGCCAATGCATGGCGCGTCACCGCCACCAGGAGTTCATCCGCTTCCTCAATCGGGTCGAGGCCGTTGTCCTGGCCGGCAAGCTCATTCATGTGATCCTCGACAACTATGCCGCCCACAAGCATCCCAAGGTCCGCGCCTGGCTTGCGCGGCATCCACGCTGGACGTTTCACTTCACGCCCACGTCATGCTCCTGGGCCAATGCCGTTGAAGGCTTTTTTGCCACCCTGACCCGCCGGCGGTTGCAGCGCGGCGTCTTCCGCTCGCTGGTCGATCTGCAAGCCGCGATCAACCGCTATCTCGGCGAGCATAACCGCAAACCCAAACCCTTTGTCTGGACCGCCGACCCCGATCGCATTATCGAAAAAGTCAACCGCGGGAACCAAATGTTGGCGTCAGACCACTAGGTCTTAAGCCAGGGTCGTTCGTCGATTTCGAACTGGCCGATGGCGGCGAGGTCGTCATGAAAACCAAGGAAAAACAGCGAAAGGGACGATTCGGCGCGCTCCTGGGCAGCGCAAAGTTCGGAATGACGACAGATGAGTTAATGCGGTTGCTGCGCGGCGATGACGAGCGATTATGATCGATACCAACGTGCTGCTGGATGTTGTCGGAAGCGATCCCGTTTGGTCCGACTGGTCGCGGCGACACCTGAACGCCGCCGCTGCGACCGGCGATATGGCCATCAACGATGTCGTCTACGCCGAGCTATCGGTCGGCTATCAACGGATGGAGGACCTCGACGAGATGCTCGCCAGCACCGGCATTAGCCTGGCGCCGATCCCGCGCCCCGCGCTGTTCCTTGCCGGGAAGGCCTTTCGCAGATATCGCGAAGCAGGTGGCGGCAGGACGGGAGTGCTGGCTGATTTCTTCATCGGCGCTCACGCGGTAATATCCGATGCGGCGCTGATCACACGTGATGCCCGCCGCTATCGCAGTTATTTCCCCGGAATTATGCTGATCGCGCCGAACTGACCAAGGGGCTGGTCTGCCCTGGCTCTTAACCGCGTCTATTTGGCGGCGTGATGGGTAAGCAGCATGCGGCCATAGGGCGCCATTGCCGCCGAGCGGCTGGCGGCGTGGTGGGTCAGGATCGTCATGATATCGCGGCGAATAGCGCCCAGCTGGTCGCTGTCATAGACCCAGCGGGCGCCGTCCATTTCGCACAGCCGGTCGACCGCCCAGCTCACCTGATGCTGCGCGAAAACCATGTCGCGGCGCGCGCGCAACGCTTCCGCCTCGGTGATGCGGCGGCCCGACGAGACCTCGTCGGTGCTTGAATCGCGCCCAGTGTGGAGCAGCAATGTCGCTGCGTCGATCGCGGCGGCAGCCTCGCCGATCGCCATCTGCACGACCTCGGATTCGGCAACCTTTGTCGTTCCCCGCGACACCCGGCCCGCCAAGGCGGTGCAGGCGATGTCGAGCGCGCGCTGGCCCAGCGCGATGCACACCGGCGGCAGTGAATACGACACGAGGAAACCGCGGGGCGCGCGCAATACCGGATATTCGGGGTGAACCAATGCCCCCGGCGGCGTGCCGGCAAACAGATCGGCGACCATCACGATGCGGTGCTCGGCGATGAATACATCATGCAATACCAGCGATTTGCTGCCGGTGCCCGCAAGACCCAGGGTTTGCCAGTCATCGACGATCTCGATCTCGGCGAGCGGCGCCAGCGCATAGGCGATCGTCCGCGGGTCGCCGGCCTCGCCGAGAAACGCGCCGAGGATCGCCCATTGCGCATAGTCGCAGCCGCTCGAAAACGGATACCGGCCGCTCAGCCGCCAGCCGCCCGGCACGCGCTTTGCGGCGGCGCGCGGCGCCAGCGACGACGATGCGACCGCCTCCGGATCGTCGCCCCAGACATCGATCTGCGCCTGTTCGGGATATTGCGCGATGATCCATTGGTGCTCGGCCAAGACCGCATAGACCCAGGCCGAAGACGCGCAGCCATAGGTCAGTTCCTCGACAATTCGCGAGAACAGGCTGAACCGGCCCTGCATGCCGCCAAAGCGCCGCGGCTGCAGAATGCGCATGATGCCCGCGGCGCGGTACTCGGCGATCGTCTCGACGGGCAGTTTGCGCGCCGCCGCGGTGGCCGGCGCACGCTCCGCAAGCCGCGGGATCAACTCCCGCGCCCGTTCCAGGAGTGCGCGTTCATCATCCGGCAAACCGCTGTCCTCACCGGAAAGCGCGACTGCACCAAACCGCGTCGTTAATTGGCCGTCAGGCATAGCCCCCGCCGCTTTGGCATCAATCTGCCGTTAGCGTGCATCGCCTTCGGCGGAGGGACAAGAGGCTAGACGCAAAATATGTTGCGCTGCGTCGCTGAATTCGGTTCAGCCTCCTTTGATGGCTCCGTGGGGCCAGGCTTCCGCAAGTATTGGGGCTGGGTTCTCTCGGCTCATCGTCGATCCTGAACTCGTGCGAGCTACAGGCAGCGGGTGCATCCGTTGGGCGAATAAGGGGTGCCCGCTCGCTGAGCTCAATCAATCGTATGTTACCGATTTTTCGCGGCTATTGACAATCTGATCCTATTAGATCATCTTACGGTTGTCTCCGTGATGGAGATGATCGCTGGATAGCGGTGCCGAGCGCCCGGAAGGGCAATGGTTGGACCGAACCGGCTTCGGTCGTCAGTCGTCGGAAAGCGCGTGCCGAGTGCCCGAAAGGGTCACCACGCTCGAACTATCTGGTGCGCTGTGCGGCAGGACCGGTTCTCTTTGAAAGACGAAGAGAACCATGAACACGATCCCCTCCAAAACCATCATTCGTTTCGAGCAAGCTGCTGAACAGGCCGATGGCCCGATCAAGCGGATAATTGGATTCGTAACCGCTAAAGACATCTTGAAGTTGCTCGATGATGCTACGTTGGATGCGAATCCTCGCTCTGCAAAAGTGAACAACGTAGTCGCCGACATTATCGACAGCGTGCGGGAAGATCCGAAGATCTTCCAGTTCAAAACGAAAGGAATTCTACTGGGCACCTCCGATTTTACTGAGCTAGATAGAAAGCGATTTGAACTGCGCTTCAACGACCCGGCCTACGAAGGGCTTCTTGACGGCGGCCATAACATGCTCGCGCTCGGCACTTATTTTCTTGGTCACGTCATGGAAGACAAGGACCTCAAGAAGCTCAAGCTCTGGGAGGATATGAAGGCTGCATGGGCAGCGAACCGCGAGGCGATCAACGCCAAACGAGATGCGTTCACATTCAAGCTGCCTGTCGAGCTGCTCTTGCCGGCGGACCCGGAGGACGAAGAGATGATCAGCAGGTTCCGGCTGGCGCTCATTGATATCTGTGCCGCACGAAATAATAATGCACAACTAACAACTGAAGCGAAGGCGAACCAGAAGGGTTTTTATGACGAGATCCGCAACCGCTTGCCTCAAGAGATCGCCGATCGCGTTGAATGGAAAACGAACGAGTGGGAAAACGACAGCCCGCGCCCCATCAAGGTACGCGACCTCATAGCTCTGGCTTGGATCCCGCTTACGGTTCTAAATCAGGCCGGACTATTGCCGAAGGCGACCGAGAATGGCTCAGCGCTAAATTTCGCTGTAATCCCACAAAATATTTATCGTAACAAAGGCGAGCTTTCGATTCTGTTCGACAAGCTCATGGAGCACCCAGAAGTATCAAAACAGATAAACCCGCCGCAATACGAGATGCATAGTACGCTTATTGCTAGCGCATTCGACATGCTGGCCTTGCTTCCCGAACTTTACGACAAGATTTTTGTAGATATACGAGACGCGTATAACCGATCCGGCGGAAAATTTGCAAAGATCAAGGAAGTTAGAGTTCCTAAGAGAGGGGGAGTTTTGTCCCCCTTCACTCAAAGACGCGCTCCCTGCGTTGTGCCGGATGGTTACGTCTTGCCCGTACTCTATGGACTCAAAGCGTTGATGACCATCAGGGACGGCCGCCTTGCATGGGCTACTTCGCCAGTCCAGTTCTTGGATCGCAACATGGATGCTCTCATCGGCGCATTCAGAATGCCGATGGAGATGGCAGGTTTTGATCCACAGAAGATCGCAAAGAGTGAAAATTCGTATTTGTTTATGGTAGGTGAAGTGGAAAAGGCGCTTATCAAGGAACAGAATCGAAAGCGACCAAGCGCTACGGCCAACTGTTCTGATGGAGGCACAGCACAATTTAGAACTGACGTAATCTTCAAACCTGGGCCTTCAAACATGATTAGCTGAATGCAAGGGCCATCGGAGTCAAGGACGGCCCTGCATCCAGTCCTTTCTCGGAGCGCCCAGGTCACCCCGGGACGCTATAACCCAGAGCGGCACTTGGTCAGTGCCTGACACTTAAAATGCGGCGCAGGAGTCGCGGGTGATCAGGCCGACCGATTGCTGGTGAAAGCGCGCCTTATAGGCGTCGATCACCGCTGATAGCCGCTGTGCCAGATCGGGGGTTCGTTTTGCGGCGACCAGCAGGATTTTGGTCGGGTCGTGGGCGATGTGGCCGGTCTGCGGGTTGCGCCATTGGCCCTCGCCATCAAAGACGGTAAAGCCGTCCGGAAAGTTGGGGGTGACGGTTTGCGCCGTGAACTCGGCCCATTCGGTGTCGGTCAAGGGTGCTCGCCCCTTGATACCGCGGCCAAAGAACAGCTCGGCAACCAGCATCCGTTGTTCTGATGGCAAGAGGCAAGCGTACGTGGTCGACTGCGATAAAGCAGGCGTTGTGGTGGCCGGCGGCGTTGTGCAGCTTGCGAGCGCCAACAAAAGGGCGTGGGCCGGATTCGCCCGGCGTTCTGCCATTTGGGGCATCGCGAAGCAGCGGCTTCGATCCCGCAGATCTCGGGCAGTTCTTCCGGCGTTCAGAGTTTGAGCAGGCGGCGGGCGTTGCCGTTGAGCAGTTTCTCGGTGTCCTCGGGGCCGAGCGGCAGCGTCTTCAGCCATTCGGTGCCGGGCGGGTTTTCGGCGAACGGGTAATCGACCGAGAACAGGATGCGGTCGATGCCCATCTCCATCATGCTGCAGACGAGTGCGGTATCCGAAAAGAAGCCGCTCGTCGTGATCCAGAAATGCTCGCAGAAGATGTCGCGGAAGGTCTTTTCCTTCATCGTCGCGCGCAGCCCATGGCTGATGCGCCACAGCAGAAACGGCAAGCCCTCGCCCATATGTCCGAGGATGATCTTGAGGCCGGGATGCGCGTCGAACACGCCGCTCAAGACGAAGCGCAGACCTTGCGTCGCGGTCTCGACCGTGAAGCCCCAGGCGGCGCGCAGGATACCGGGATGCGACTGCGCGTAATCTTTGTAATAGGCCTCGATCACCGCCGGGTGCGGCAACGCCGGATGGATATAGATCGGCACGTCGAGCTGGGCGGCCCGCTCCCAGATCGGCCAGAAGCGCTTGTCGTCGTGGAAGACGCCGCCGGTCATGCCGTTGACCATCGCACCCTTAAAGCCGAGCTTGGTGACGGCGCGCTCCAGTTCGTCGGCCGCGGCACGCGGGTTGGCGGTCGGCAACACGGCGAAGGCGGAAAAACGATCCGGATGGCGCTGAACCGCCTCATGGAGCCGGTCGTTGGTGCGGCGCGCCAAGGGCGGCCCGGCTTCGGCGTCGACCGCCTGCAGTCCGGGGATCGAATGCGACAGGACCTGCAGATCGATGCCGGCCTCGTCCATCTCGCGGATGCGCAACGCGCCGAGATCGTCGAGCCGTTCGACGATGTCGCGACCGGCGCCGGGACCGCCGCCGAGCTGCTTGACCTCGGGGTCCTGATAATGCTCTTCGAGCGCGATGATGTAGGGTTTTTTTGCCATTCCCGTCCTCCCTCTATGCTCGGGGCGCGCCGGCTGGGTCACCGATCTCGCGCGACTTGGGTGATTTTTAGCAGGCCAACTCAGCCGATCAATACCGCCTTGCCGATTACGGCGCGATCGATCAACGCCTGAACGGCTTCGGCGGCTTGTTCGAGGCGGTAGCGGCGCCAGATCCGCGGCTTTAGCTTGCCCTCCGCGGCGAGCCCGATCAGCGTTTTGATATTGGCGACGGCGATGTCGGGATGGGTTTCGTTGAGGCCGCCGATCCGCACACCAATCGCCTCGATCCCCTTGATCAGCAGGTAATTGGTGCGCGCCGCCGCCGGTTGACCGCCGAGAAAACCCAGGATCAGGATACGGCCGCTCCACGCCAGGCAGCGTAACAATTCCTCGAAAGTCGGTCCGTTGACCGGGTCATAGATGATGTCGAGGCCGCGGCCTTGGGTCAGCTCCATCACCTTGTCGCGAAAGCCGTCATGGTAGGGGATCGCGAAATCCGCACCCTCTTCGAGACAGACCTGGCGCTTTTCGTCGGTGCTGGCGGTGGCGATAACGGTGGCGCCGTAAAGTTTGGCGATCTGGACCGCCGGTAATCCGATACCGCCGGCAGCACCATGGATCAGCACCCAATCGCCGGATTTGAGCCGGCCGCGCTGTAACAACGCGTGATAGGCGGTGTGATAGACGTTGCGAAACACCGCCGCCTGGTCGAGACCCAGCGCCGCCGGCACCAGATCGCAATCCTCGGCTTTAACATTGCCCAATTCGGCAAAGGCGCCGAGCCGCTGGCGGCACATGACCTTGTCGCCGGCTTTGAACCCGCCGACACCGGGGCCGATGGCGACGACCTCGCCGGCGCCCTCGCTACCCGGGATGAACGGCGGCTCCGGCCGGAACTGGTATTTCCCGGCGAGCATCAACACGTCGACGTATTGCACTCCGCGAGCGGTGATCCGCACTTGGACTTCACCCGCGCCGGGTGGCGGCGGGTCGGGCATCTCGCGCAACGCCAACACTTCGGGGCCGCCGAACGCCTCGCAAACCATCGCCCGCATTGCCAATCCTCCGCTCGCCAGCAAGGGCGAAAGCTTGCCCCGAACCGCCCGCGCCGCGCCAGCCCCGTTTCTCCATGCCGGTGGAATTGAGGCATACTGTCGCTCGTCTTCACTGCGGTGTCGGATTGACGCGCGTCGGATTGCGGCGCGGGGGAGGAAAGATGACCGACAGTTCCGGGACCGCGATATTGGCGCGGCCAGCGATCGCCCAGACCGGTCGATTTTCGATATCGGACCAGATCGCGGTTTCGCTGCTGTGGTTTGCCTTGTTCGCCAATTGGTTGACGGTCGTGCCGGTCATTGTGCCCGATCAGATCGCCGCGATCCTCGGCCCCGATGCCGCGGCGAAGGAGGGCATCAGCGGCTCGATCCTGGCGATCGGCGCGTTTATGGCATTGGTCATGGCGCCGGTCGCGGGGGCACTGTCCGATCGGGTGCGCAACAAAAGAGGCCGCAGGCGGCCGTTTTTGCTTGTCGGCATGATCGGGACCTGCATTGGCTTGTCACTGTTGGTGCCGTTCGGGGCCGGCAGCAGCATCCTGCTTTACGCGCTTGTGATACTGAACCTGCAGTTCTGGTGGAACTGGGCCTGCGGGCCCTATGCCGGGCTGATCCCCGATGTCGTGCCGCCCGCCCGCCAGGCCTCGGCCAGCGCCTGGATGAACATCATGAGCATCCTCGGCACCTTTACCGGGAACGGCATCGCAGTGGCGCTTTATGTCCATGGTCATCCGGGTCAGGCGATTTCCGGGCTGATCGCGATCAACCTCGTCTGTCTCGCGATCACGATGTTCAGGGTGCACGAGCCGCCGGCACCAGGCGCCGCTAACCCGTTGCGGCTGGGCGCGTTTGTCCGCTCGTTTTGGCTGCCGCCGGCACTGCACCGGAATTTCTACCGAGTGCTGGTGACGCGCCTTTTCGCCAATCTCGGCGTCTGGTCGGTGCTGACGTTTTTGTTGTTCTATCTGCAGGATGTCGTCGGTGTGGGCGAGCCGGGGCGAGTCTTGCCGATGGTGCTCGGCATTGGCGCATTGCTCGGGATCCCGGCCAGCCTTGTCGCCGCCCGACTGACATCCCGCTTTGGCATCGTCGCGATCGTCAAGACCACGAGCTGGATGATGGCCGGGGCGGCGATTGCCTATGTGCTGATCGCGTTACAGCCGCAATGGATCGCGATGGGGCTGGTCGCGTTCATTTATTTCTCGGGCTGGGGCGCCTATCAGGCGGTCGACTGGGCCCTAGCGTTACGCGTATTGCCGCGGAGCGAGGCGGCGGGCAAGGATATGGGCATCTGGCATGTCGCCCTGGTCCTGCCGCAGATTCTCGGGCCCTTGACAACGGGTTGGATCATCAGCGGCGCCAAATGGGCGGTCTCGGCGCGTTTTGCTTATGTGCTTGCCTTTGCGGTCGCCGCCCTGTGGTTCAGCCTGGCGGCATTGCTGGTGGCGCGGGTGCGGCTAACCCCGCCGATTAGTGGTCAAAATCTAGCATTTGGCACCCGGCCCGCAGGTTAGCTCAGGTGGAAAGCAGACCCACTCCGGCGATGGCGGGAAGTGCGCCATTGCGCCGATGATTTCGGCCGTTTTCTAACCACGATCGCTCGGCTCCAGTCGTCCAACACTCTTCGCCGCAGTTCTTCCACTCGAAGCCGGAAAACCGTGGCGCCGCGCGGCGCCCTCCATCGCAAAATGCCTTATTGCCGTTGCCGAGCGCGAGAGAACAACGGCCCATCGCTAATCACCCGAGGCTCTACTGTGATAGGCGGCGCACTCCAGCAAGAGGCGAAGCGTGCCCGGTCAACGCCGCTGTAATCAAGCAGCATGGCGATGAATGATTTATTCTCCGTGCAAAGCCCATCAAACGAATTGACTGCGTTTAAAAAGGCAAGATGCTCAAGCTTTCTCGCGATCTGAAACAGGTCCTCGGGCTTGGTGCTTTTGACAACGTACTCAGCGATGATTTCGGCAGGAATGCTTTTGAAATCCTGCTTCACAGCCAAATCAACGGCTCTGGCCGTGGCCTCGCCGGTTGGCGCATATTTTTGAAGCAACCCTATTGCCAGCCGGATACGCTCAAGGCCGGCGGTCTCATCAATATCGCCAAACCTGATCGCGTTGATCAATGCCCCCTGTCTCTCTTCCGCGGCCCGGAATGAAACTTCCGAGCCGATGTAGTCAAGCGAAAGAGCCACGACAGCCGCTGCGAAATAGGTCAGTCGCAGCGCTATCTCGGATGCATCTGTGTTGGGATGGGATGTGACGGCAGCAGCAGCGTAGAAAGTAAATAAATCCAATGCGCGATTGATCGTTCCTGCACCAAAGTGGTCAATCAGTGATAATTTAATGTCGTGATACTGTAATTGAAAGTCCTTACTACGGCGCGCCTTATCGATGGATGTTATCTTTCCGACAAATTCCTCTTCTGATATCCGGTCCGGGAAGATCACCTTCTCACTCTGACTGATGCGCCTGATATCCGCGCCGTCCAGCACAGAGATACCGAGCTTCTTGGAAATGCCCCGCAGCATGGGCCGGGCGTCAGTCGTTGCCACATAGGCCCCGTCAACATCGAGGAGCTGGGCCAGTCCCTTTGTCCACAGCAGCCGCTCGACGGCTTTGGGCCGTGTCCTCGACTTAGCATCGACAATCTGGCGGCGGCGGGAAGAGCCCGTCGGCCGTTCGTAAAGCCACAAGTCGATGTCGGTGAGGTCGTCGCCCGCATCTTGGAAAGGGACGTTCCGGACGACGAAGAAGTGAGCCCTTAGAAAATACGCCCGCAGTAATTCTTCGAGCCGGTGACCTTTATCGCCTTTGCCGCCCTGTGCCATTATATCGATCTCCCACCCCGCAAGGCGCTCAGGATGTCGCGAGTTGCCCGCTTGCTCGGCTGCTTCTGGTTGCGGCGGACCCGTACCCTGCTCTGTTCAGGCCCGATGTACCCGGTCATGGGTGAACTCGGAGGCACGCTAATCGCTTCCGCATTAGCGTCGCCTCTCCTGAGCACCTGGAGGGCCAACTCCCCGATCTCGCGCTTGAGCAGCCGCATCCTGAACATTCCGCCGATAGCAGGGGTCAATTGAACAACCCGGCTCTGTTCGAGCACGAGATAGTCGTTGCCAATGGCGGTCGAGGGGCCAATCGTGCGGCCCTGGATGAGAGCGCCGAGTATCCAGTCGACGCTGATAATTCGGCCTCTAGGCTCCAGACTCAATCATAGCCACCAGTTTATGACAGCGGCGAGGGCTACGGCAGCGGCGAAGTTGGCGGCGAGCTTGTCGTAGCGGGTGGCGATGCGGCGCCAGTCTTTGAGGCGGCCGAACATTCGTTCGATCAAGTTGCGCAGCTTGTAGGTCTGGGGATCGAACGGATGAAGATGTTTGCGGGCGGGGTTATTGGGAATGACCGGGCGGGTGCCGCGCGCGATCAGAAATAGCCGCAGCCGATCGCTGTCATAGGCGCCATCGGCGGCACACAGACCGGCTGGCGGCAGCGGTTCGAGCAGGCCGCGAGCGATGGGCAGGTCGCCGCGCTGCCCGGGGGTTACGGCGAACGCCACGGGACGACCGCAACCATCGACAACAGCATGGATTTTTGTCGTTCGCCCGCCGCGCGAGCGGCCGATCGCCTGGAGCTCGGCCCCCCTTTTCCGCCGGCCGCCGAGCGATGCGCCTTGGCGGTGGTGCTGTCGATCATCTGGATGCCGCCGGGATCGACGGTCACCAGCGCGGTGAACAATTGTCGCCAGATCCCGCGGCGCGCCCAGCGATGAAAGCGATTGTAGATCGTCGTCGGCGGACCGTAGACCGCCGGGCAATCCTGCCACCGGCACCCGACCTTGAGCACGTGGATAATGCCGCTGATGATCCGACGATCGTCCTTGCGATGTGCCCCCGGTTGGTTGGTCGGCAACAGCGGCGCGATCACCACCCATTGCCGATCGTCGAGCCAGAACTCCCCCGTCATGATCCAAGCCCCCGAAGTTTCCAGCTTGAATCACAGCTATTGCGTCATGTCAATCACTTGATTGAGTTTGGAGCCTAGACGGATGTCGGAGGGTCATGCCGTAGGTCAGCGCCGAAACCAGTGCCTTGGCCAGATCGAAGCAATCATCGATCAGCGGATTGACGAACTTATGGAACGCCCCAGGAGAATTCACGAAGGCATGCTCGCCGTGCTCGTTTGAGACGGTGTTGATTTCGTAGAGGGCAGCAGCCTTTAGTTTCTCGAACAGAGTACGGCCAAGCACACGATCCGCCGTAGTTGCTAATACACAACCGCTGCGCTTGAGGATTTCGTCGAACTCGGCAAGCTTGGTTTGTTCATCGGAAGAGAGAGAGGAGATCACCCTCTCCGACTTGGCCACGGTCTCGCGCTTGAACAAGTTGCCGTTGAACAGCAGTCCGTCGTCGCCTTCGCCTTCATAATCGACGAAGCCGACCTCGATTGACCGTCGAAGAAGGTCCCGCGCATCCCTCGATGGGATCCTGTGCGTATCACCGATTAATTCACCAATCTGCCGCATGCTTTGCGGGGCCTGGGAGGTCAGTTCGGCAAGATCGATTGCCGCCTCCTCATAGGCGGATGGGCCAGCTTCCGTCAGGATATCGCAGGTATGACTAAGAGTGGCGCGACTAGTCAGGCCGAGGACACGCACCTCGTCTCCGGCCTGATCGATCAACCGCCGGTTTGCAAGAATTCCTAAATAATGCGGCAGTTCTGAACGCGGATTCAGATGCGCGGCCCGTGCAACAGCATCCACCTCCTGCTTCGTGAGCGTCGCGGTGTCGGATTGACCCAGCCTGATGAGGAGCTCCGCGGCTTTCGCGGTTTCGTCGAGCACCGGGAACTCGGCAGGCGCATTTACATCCAGCGCAATCTTCCGGCCGTGGTGTATGATCCACGCGCCTTTTGTCTCTTTCTCAAGCGGGGTGGCCATGAGCTGCCTGCTTTAGCGGCGTCGCATGCCGTGTACCAGAATCCATATCGCATTCGGGATGGTCACGTAAGGCTGCCGCTTGCCGCAGGCCGCATAGGGGCATAAGGAGCGGCTCGCACCGCGGAGGCTGAGCGACGGCTTTGGGCCGCTCCAATGACGGCCCTGGGTACCAAAGTCAGATTTTGACCGCTAACTATTCTGCCGCTTCGGCCCGCATCTCCGGCGCGGCTTGAGCGCGCAGTTTCTCCATGACTTCCCAATTCGTATAACGAGTGAAGCCGTTCTCGTCGAAGAACAACACCGCGCCGTTGCAGATGAAGAGGTAGGTCGTGTCCTCGAGCGCGGTCGTCGCGTCGTGCAGGATGCCCGACGGCTCGTAAACATAGTCGCCGGCATTCAACACGCCGTTCCGGACCTGCAATTTGCCCGAGATGATAAAAGCGTGCGCGCCCGCGAGATGCTTGTGCGGCGGCGCCACATAACCCTTTTTCCAATGATGCAATGAGGCCCAGGTTCCGGTCTCGCGCCCGACCCACAGCACCTTGACCGACGATAGCGGGGTCTGCTGAACCCATGGCGCATCGGATCGCACCAAGGTGTCCTGGATGTCCTGGAAAGCGGGTCTGATGTCCTGCGGCAATGGCATGTCGTTCCTCCGGTAGGCGGTATCGTTAAATTGGAGGATAGGCGGCGCACCCGATTGGGGCTAGTGCCTCCTCGCGCTGACAGCGGTATTTGCTGCCCATACCTCCCGCTCCAAGGGTTTTTAAGTGTCGCATTCTGTTGGACCGCCGACCGGCAGACATAACTTCAGAATGTTGATTTCGAGGGCCGAACGAAGATGTTCGTCTCGCTATTCCAGATACGGCGTCAGCACCTCTTCGATCCATTTCATAAATGCGCGGACTCGACGCGACAGATTGCTCCGATGCGCTACGACCAGGGACACGGCGATCGCCCGACGACGAAAGTCGGGTATGATCTCCACAAGCGCTCCAGTCTCTAAGTATTGGCCAATCCCCAAGAGTGGCGCCTGAATCAGGCCAAGGCCGGCGACGGCAGCGGCGTCGTAGGTCTGTGCGCTGTTGACGTGTAGCGCACCTGGCAACTGAAGCGTCGCGTAACTGTCGCCGTCCGGATATTCCCATCCATAGGGTCTTGCACCCAGTATCGTCGAAAAATGAATTGTCCGATGTTCCTGACGCTGGAGATCTTCTAGCGATCGAGGGACGCCATAGCGCGCCAGATAGGCGGGACTGGCAGCGTTGACCATGCGCAACAGGCCCAGTGGGCGGGCAATCAGCGTCTCGTCCCTTATGGGTCCAAGCCGCAATACACAGTCGAACCCCTCTTGAACCAGATCGACTTGCCGATCCGTACTCGACACCTCCAGTTCCAACTCGGGGTAAGTCGCCATGAAATCCGGCAATGCCGGCACGATCGTTGTGCGCGCCACCTCGGTCGGAAGATCGACCCGTAAACGCCCGCGAAGTGCCACGCGATCGCCTGCGAACATCGAGTGTAGGTCATCGACTTCAGCAAGCAGATCGCGGGCACGGGCATGAAATGCGCGTCCGTCCTCCGTCAACTGCACGCTGCGCGTCGTCCGGTGCAGGAGCCTGACACCGACATCTTCTTCCAGCTTCCGGACCGCCGTTGAGGCCCTCCCCTTTTGGATGCCCAGGCTATCGGCCGCGTGGGTGAAGCTCCCCATTTCCGCTACCGTTATGAATATGAGGATGGGTTCGAGATTCTGCATCTTCGTGCTTCGGTATTGTTCACCGCAGAGAGAACAGCGTGTTCACATTGCCGGTGTTTATCACACCTAAGAGACACAGTAAGTTTCGAAATTGGATGACCCCATTGGAGAACAACAAGTGTCCGAAACTATGAACCTACATCACGTGCCTGAAACGATGACCTTGCATCGCGCCCTGTGGGCCGGCCGGATAATGAGCGCATTTGTCGTTATCGCTCTGGTGGCGGATGGGATTATTCAGCTTTTCGCGCCGGCACAGATCGCGAGCATGTTGCAGGAAACCGGGTTCGCGATGGAGCTGACCCGCGTCGTGGGTCCGATCATCCTCGTTTGCGCCATCCTTTACGCTATCCCGGCTACCGCCGTCCTCGGCGCGATCCTAGTGACTGGCTTTCTGGGAGGTGCCATCTGCGCCCATGTCCGCATCGGTGAGTTGGGGTCGCAGCCGGAACTCATTTCCCTGCTTCTGGGCGCGATGACATGGGGCGGCCTCTACGCGCGCAATCCCCGTATCCGGGCGATTCTGCCGCTCATCCGTTGAACCAACAGGGGCATTGTTTTGTCCCTAAAGATCAGGAGAAAATGCATGTTTTTGGTGATGGGAATTACCGGAAAAGTGGGCGGCGCAACGGCGAAACACCTATTGGCACAAGGTAAGGAGGTACGCGCGCTCGTCCGCAATCGCGAGAAGGCGGCTAACTGGGCGAACCAGGGCGTGGAACTGGTAGACGGCGATTGGAATGATTCGGCAGCCATCGAGCAAGCGCTCAAAGGCATCGAAGGCGCGTTCGTCATGTTGCCGGCTGTCTGGGCGCCCTCGCCCGATTACAAAGAAGCAAAGGGCGTGATTGCAAACTATGTTGAGGCGCTCACCAAGGCAGCGCCGCCGCGAGTGGTTGCCCTTTCGTCGATGGGTGCGAACAGAACCAGCGGGCTCGGGATGATCACGGCCTTGTCGCTTCTGGAGCAAGGTTTTCGCGACCTGACATCCCCAATCGCATTTGTGCGCGCAGGCGGCTTCTTCGAAAACTTTCTCTACGGCTTGCAGGTCGCCCAGGGCGGAACGCTACCGGTCTACTACACTCCGACGAACCGGAAATCGACCATGGTCGCGACGAACGACATCGGCGCGGAAGTCGTAACCCTTTTGACCGGGCCAGCCTGGTCAGGACAGCGCGTCGTCGAGCTTGGTTCGATGGTCAGCGCGGATGAAGTCGCGGAGCAATTGGGTGAAGTCTTAAATCTCGACGTGAAAGCCTTTGCAGTCCCGCGTGCAGGCTGGGCGGAAGCGTTCGAACAATTCGGCATCCCGAAGGGCCACACCGGACCTGCCGAAGAAATGTTTGAGGCCGTGAACGCGGGATGGATGGACCTCGGAGCCGAGGATACGGAGCACGTAGCGGGTACGACGTCCGCACGCGATGTATTCGAGGCTGCACAGAACGCCGCCAAGGCGTAAATCCGGGACGGATATCAGGCATGAGACCGCGACTGCCCGCTTCTGCGTCGGACGCGTCGCGGGAAGCGCCCAATAGTTTCAAGGCAACGCGAAGCGCCTCCGCTCCCGCCTGACCTTCTGAATCTCCGGGAGGATTTAGTAGTTTCTGTTTCATGATGCATGCATCCGGTGGCTCGGGCCCGGGCCGGCATTATATCACGAGTGGCAAATGTCTGATTTGGGTCGAACTTACCCGATCCAGGGCGAGGGCACGAAGGTCTGGAGTCGGCGCAACCTTGCCATCGGAGCGGGGGCGAGCGTCGGTCGGATTTCCACCCCTTTCGAGGATTCAAACTGAGGCACCACCCGATTGGTACAATCATTGACGTTAAAGAACGAATAGTGTACGAGGTCTCCTCGACCTACAACCGCGAGGGACCATGATTTCTGCTGGCGTTCATCCCGAGATGAATTTGCCGCTGATCCGGCCCATGTCGAGACTGATGGCGCGCGGGACCATCGCGCTCCCGCATCTGCGCATGGCGTTGCGCCAAGGGGGGACCGAGGAGGACACGGGGACCTGATCTCAACCCTGATAAAACAGGTGAAACAGGTGAACGCCACGTCGCATTAGGGCTCAAACGGGCGGAGCGGATCCCGAAACTCGGCGCGCTTAGCGCTTTGGGACGCGGCGTCTCGCCATTGCGCGAAATCGACTGGGCTTACCCGAACCCGCGAAGCAGCTTCCACCGCCCGGTACACCCGGGGGAAACCCGCTGGTTCAGCCGAAATAACGGGCGTTGCGCTCAGACGTGCCCGATCTATGCTGATCGGAGCTGATGAGGGAGACGTCAATGAGCGAAATGTCGGCGGCGGCGCTAAACCCGGAAACCGTGCTTGCCGAAATGAAGAAGCATGGTGTGACCCATGTCGTGTACCTGCCCGACAGCGAGACCAACTGGCTCTACCTGCTGATGAAGGCCGATCCGGCGATCCACCTCGTCGGGGTCAACCGCGAAGGCCATGCCTCCTCGATCGCGGCTGGGCTATGGCTCGGCGGCGCCAAGCCGCTGATCCTGATTCAGAACACCGGCATGCTCGAATCCGGGGATTCGATCCGCGGCTGGCTGATGACCCTCAACGTGCCGATCGTGCTGATGGTCGGCTACCGCGGCTGGACCCGGCACGGCGTCACCCCCGATACGGTGGCGACCTATACCGAGCGCTTTCTGATGGCATTCGGTCTCAACTACTACCTGATCGAGAACGATGCCGATTCCGACCGGATCGCTGTCGCCTTTGCGGAGGCGGAACGCACGCAGCGGCCGGTCGTGATCCTGGTCGGCGACGAATATCACGGCTTTAACCGGTAAAGGGGCGACCTGCGATGATGCACACTGCCGAGATGATGAAGGCCTTCGCCCACTACCGCGGCGACGCGATCCTGGTCCCCGGCCGCAGCGGCCGCTACTGGATCAATTTGAGCGACAACCAGCCGCTCGATGTCGAGCTCGGTGACCCGGCGATGGGTGGCCATGCCGGCCTCGGCCTCGGTCTGGCGCTGGCGCGGCCAGACAAAAAGGTCATGCTGTTTGATTCCGAGGGCGACATCCTGATGAGCCTCGGCATTCTCGCCACCGTGGCCGAGCAGGCGCCGCCCAATCTCTACCACTTCCTGATCGACAACGGTGTCTATGCGACGACCGGCGGCCAGCCGGTGCCGAACGCCGACAACATCCAATACGACATGATCGCGCGCGGCTGCGGCTATCCGCGAACCTACGCCTTCACCGAGATCGGCGATTTCGAGCGTGCCCTGCCCGAGATCATGGACAAGCCGGGGCCGGTCTTCGTCGCCTGCAAAGTGGTCCCCGAAATCGAAAACGAACCGATCGGCCGCCGCCGCCGGTGGCAGAACCGGACCCGCGAACAGGTCGTGGCCGATCTCCGCGCCCAACTCGCCTGACCTTTCCGGCAAGCGCTACGACTACCGACCCTCGCAGCGATCTTGTCGGAAGCCGAGAAGGTCGGCTGGTCGGAATCAAGGCGTGACGACGGAGTAGGGGATGGAGCGCAGTACGGAACGGATTTTGACGACCCATGTCGGCAGCCTGCCGCGGCCGCCCGATCTTCTTGGGTTTTTGGAAGCGCGGGAGGCCGGGCGGCCGGTCGAACCGGCGGCATTCGATGCCTGCTTGGCAGCGGCGGTGCGCGAGGTTGTCAAGAGACAGGTTGCGGCCGGCATCGACAGTGTGTGCGACGGCGAATTTGGCAAGATCTCCTACACGTTCTACGTCCGGCATCGCCTTTCCGGAATCGGCTCGTTCCGTGGCGGCGCGAACGACCAGCCGCCGCAGACCGCGGCGCATCGCGATCTGCTCGACCATCCCGACTTCCAGGAGCGGCTGAACCAAAAGCGCGGCGGCACCTCGTGGTTTAGCCGCGAGGCGGTGCCGTGCTGCGTCGGGCCCGTTGCCTACGGGGATCGGCGGCCGCTGGAAGTGGACATCGCCAATCTCTCAGCTGCCTGCGCCGACGCGAAACCCCACGAAGCTTTTATGAATGCGGCCTCGCCCGGGGTGCTGACCAAATTTGTGCCCGATCGCTATTACAAAAACGAGGACGCCTATGTCGAAGCATTGGCAGATGCGCTGAAGGAAGAATACGAAGCGATCCATCGGGCCGGCTTTATCCTGCAGATCGATGCACCCGACCTCGGCTCGGCGCGGCACAATCAGTACCAGCATCTCTCGGACGACGAGTTCTTGCGCGTTGCCGACCGCAATATTGCGGCATTGAACCACGCCACCGCGAATATTCCGCCCGATGCGATGCGCATGCATCTTTGTTGGGGCAACTACGAAGGGCCGCACACGCACGACATTCCGCTGGCGAAGATCCTCGGCGTCGCGTTGCGTGCCCGGCCGTCGGGTCTGTCGTTCGAAGCCGCCAATCCCCGTCACGCGCATGAATGGGAGGATCTGCGCGATGCCAAGATCCCGGATGACAAGGTTCTGATCCCCGGGGTGATCGACTCGACCACGAATTTTGTCGAGCATCCGCGGCTGATTGCTCAGCGCATCGCCAATTTCGCGAATGCTGTCGGGCGCGAGCGGGTGATCGCCGGCGCCGATTGCGGCTTTGCCACATTCGCCTTTGTCGACAACGCGGTGGCGCCTTCGGTGGTATGGGCCAAGCTCGCGGCGCTATCCGAGGGGGCGCGCATCGCCAGCGAGCGGCTCTGGACCTGACCCGGTCACCCCGGAGCGGTCGCGGCTATCGGAAAGTTATCGATCAGCCGGGTCCGGCCGAGATGAACGGCAGCCAGCACCCGCGACGGCTCGGTCACGATATCGCGGACCGCCGCCAAATTCTCCGCGGCGCGCACTTCGAGATATTCGACATTGAAACCGGCATGCGTCAGTTCGACTCGGGCGTTGTCGGTTGCGGGTGCGACGGTGTCCGGGGTGCTTTCCAGCGCAACGGCAACGACGCGGAGAACCCGGGCAAGTTGAGGCGCCGTACGGCGCTCCGCGGCCGATAGATATCGGTTGCGCGACGACATCGCGAGCCCGTCGGGCTCGCGGACGATCGGCACCCCTTCGATCATGACTGGGATGTCGAGATCGTGCACCATCCGGCGGATCACCAGCAATTGCTGGTAATCCTTTTCGCCGAAATAGGCCGTGTCCGGCATGGCTTGCATAAAGAGCTTTGTGACGACGGTCGCGACCCCGTCAAAGTGGCCGGCGCGGTGCGCGCCGCACAAATCTTCGCTCAACCCACCGACCCGCACCACGGTCGTGAATTGCGGTGGATAGATCTGATCGACGGTCGGGAGAAAAGCGATGTCGACGCCTGCGGTCTGGAACATATCGAGATCAGCGGCCTCAGGCCGCGGATAGGTGCTGAGGTCCTCACTCGGGGCGAATTGCTTCGGGTTTACGAAGATTGTTGCAACGACCCGCCTGCATTGGGACCGGGCCGCTTCGACCAGCGCCATGTGGCCGGCATGGAGCGCACCCATGGTCGGGACCAGGCCGATCCGTTCTCCGGTCCTCCGCCAACCCGCGAGACCATCCCGGAGCTCGGAGATTGTCCGCACCACACGCACCCAAAATCCTCCCGCAGCGCACTTGCATAACAAAATTAGCAAAACCCGCTGCCTAAGTCCTGCTCACCGCGAGTACTTCTTTCGAAATCCGGCAATTGCTGTGGCTCGCACGCGCGAACGCATCCCGCCGGCGGAGCGGTCACAGCCGGTTGCCGCCGGCTTGAGGAGAGGCCGAACCTTCTGCTTGTGCAACTTGGCTAAGGCTCGCGATCGGCATCGGCGGGCTCGACGGAGACGACGTAGTCACGACCCACCCAGCTACCAGATTCCTGCCATTGCCAGGTGAAATCGATGCGGGCGCCGGGTGCCAGGCGTGAAATTTCGAGCACCGCGACGTGGAACCCGAGACCGCTATCCGCAGTCGGCGCGTCGGCGACATCCCGCCATCCGTCATGGCCCCAATGCACCGACGCCGGCATGGGTAACGCCACCGCGAGCAGGGCCCCGACAGGTAGTCTGGCGATCGGTGCGTGCAGCCACCAGAAGGCGTGGCGCGCCGACGGCCGGAGCCCGCGATAGCGCTGCCAGACTGCGCGCGGCCGGTCGACTGGGCGGCCCTGATGGCGCGAGATCAGCAATTTAATGAATTCGGCATGCGCCCAGACCAGCGGCATCGCTGACCCGGTCGGCCGCCCCGCCACGAGCCGCCGGCTCGGGATCGGGTCGGCATCCCACACCTGCTCCGGCAGCATGCCGCCGGGGCTCGCCATCGCTGCACATTGCTTCGAGGTAGGGCAATGGATCGCGCCCGGCGACCAGCTCGTAATGGCCCCGCTCGCCCGTCAGCAATGGCCAGCCACGCCCGCGTCCGGTCCCGTCATAAGGGCTGCCGTCATCATGCTCGCCATAGCCGTCGCAATTATAGCGGTGCCAGACCGGCCCGGATGGAGTGTCGGTTTTCAACAGCGCATCCGCGACCTGGATCGAGTCGAGGATCAGCGGGTCGTCAGGGCGGCGCAGGCCAAAGCGCACCAGTTGCAAGAATTCGGTGCCGACGAGTTCATCGGCGCGAACTGCGACATTGTCGGTGCGGTTGTGGATCGGGATCACTTCACGAAGGATGTCGGGCCGTTCCAAGACCTGTCCCGGCAAGACCAGGACATAATATCCTTTGACGCCGAGCCGGAACGCGAGCGGCGTCTCGGAGACCGAGGTCCAGCGCTCGATGTTGGCGTTCCAAAAATCGGCAAGCTCCACCGCCCAATCCCCGGCCGGTGATGGCAGCAGCGCAGCGCCGGCGACGAGTGCGGCGATCGAGACCGCCAGGGTGAAGGGGTTGATGCCGGCGCTTTCCTCCCAGCGGTCCTGATCGGTTGCAGGCCCGCTGCGGGCGATGAAGCCGAGCGCGCGGCGCACCATGTCTTCGACCTCGATACCCGCCAGCGCCTCACGCTCGTCCAGGGCGGCTGCGAGCAGCACCGGGAACGCGGTTTCGTCGAGCTGGACGCCCTGCCAATAAGCGGTGCCACCGAGCCATTGGTTCTGATGCCAATGCCCGTCCGCCAGCTGAGTCGCCATCAGATAGCGCAAAGTGTCGCGCGCCTCTTGATCGGCGCCGAGCGCCAACAACGCGCCGGCGGCCTCGACTAGGTCGCGCGGCCAGACCAGATGATAGCCGCCGCGCTCATTACCGCTGTCACCCCACGGAATGCTGAGGCTCGCGACCATTGCGCCGGGAAAAGTCTTGTCGAGATGGCTGCGCAATACGATCGTCGAGACCAGGAACTCGTCCGCCAATGCGTGGGGCAGGTCGAGCGGAACCGCGTAGCGTTCGCTGCGCTCGGCTTGCCACGTCTGCCATCAGCGCCGCGTGCTGCTGAACCACATTGTCGAACGGCTGCAATAGGCTGCCAATCGCCAGTGTCGCCGCTGCTTCGGCGCTGCTGCCAAAGCCGAGAGACAGCACCGCACGACGCGGCAGTTCGGCGATCAGGGCAACATTGCCGGGTCCGGCCTTCTCGTATTGCCAGGTCATAGCGCCATTGCGGGCGAAATCCTGCCAACCGTCGCTGGCGCCGACATATCCGGCGCTCGCCCGGCCGATAGCGTCACGCTGACGCTCATCGACTGCGGCGAGCGCGGCGCCGAATGGTCCTTGCTCGGCCCACAGAGTTCGGCGGCCGTGATGCGAAACAACAGCTGCATGGTTGCCGTAACCGGTCGCGCCGAGATGCGGCGCCAGCAAGACATAGGGCCGCAGCTTTTGATCGCCGTCGAGACGACACTCGATGACCAGCACGTCGCGCCGCGATCCCGGCGAAATCCGCAGCAGCAGCGAATAGCGCTGGTGCCGGTGGACGATTTCCACCGCCGGAACGCCTGGCGCCAACAGCCGAAGCTGGTAATCGGCGACGCGCTTGATCTCGACCCAGAAGCCCTCGCCGTCGGCAACGATGAAACCGAGATCGCGGATCTGCGGAATGTCGACCCGCGGATAATAGACTTCGTTAACAATGCCGAAACCGAGGGTGAACCACAATCGCGACGATCCCAGCGCGCAACCGACCATATCCTTGGAGCTGCTGGTCCAGGTCGGCGGAATCCCAGGTCTCCCCGGGGCGTGTTCGATCATCGGCGACCTCATGTTCCGCGTTTGGTCTTGCTTGCTCGATTAACCCGAAATCCACACGGAAGTTGAGGAGCTTGCTACGGCGGTACCGTCAGGTCATCGGCATTGTGCCGTGAACTGAGCATTCTCTGCTCCGGGCCGCAACTGCTCGGCGTTTGTTCCACGCGGGTACCGCACCGTGGCCCGGACGTCTTCATCAGCTAGTTGTCGCCGCAACGGATCACCCATTTTGCCAGCGGCCGTGCGACGCCAATTCGCCGTATCTACGGCGCCGGCGCCGGCAGGACCGGTCGGCGGGTTGCCACCCCAAAACCGCGATCTGCTCCACCTCGGCGCTCAAATGGCGAGCCCGCAGGATCGCCAGTCCCATCGCCAACGGGCGGGAATGGGCGAAGAGGGCGTCGTCGCCCAGATAGCGGTCCCTCGGTAGCGTAGCGCACCGTGCCGTGCTTCTCGGCCTCGCCAGTCAGGTGTCGTGTATAGAAGGAATAAAGGGTGTGCTACTCAGCACAGCCGGCAAAAAAAGAGGCCCTTAGCTGCCGCGGCGTGCCTCTCCGCTATAACGAAGCAGATCCAAATATCTGACCCAAGTTCCGCAGTTTGATTTTGAACAGCATGGTAACTCAATGGGTTGCAAGCCATTTTAAGTTTTAGGCACCACGGTTTTGGGTTCAGGCGGCGGGCGGCATCTCCTGGAAGACCGGCGGAAGGGTGAGGCCGATAGCGCGGCAGATCGGGTCGATGGTCGGGCCTGGCGCGGTGCGCAGGCGCGCCCGGCGACCATCCTGTTCGACATCGATTTCGCTGAGGTCGACAAGATCGTCGACGATGCGCTGCCATTCGAGCCGGCTGCGACGGGCGGCGAGCCGGTCGAAAAGCTCCTTGCGCAGGACAAGGGCGAGGAAGGTGCAGAAGACGTGGCCGCGGATGCCGGCGTCGGTTTTGTGGAAGATCGGGCGGGTGGCGAGCAGCGCCTTTGCGGTTTTGAAGGCGTCCTCCACGGCCAGCAGATTGCGGTAGCGCAACACGATCTGGAGCGCGGCGATCTTGGTGTTGGTGCGCAGCACGAAGAGACCGTCGAACCGGGTATCGGCCTCGATCTTGGCGCGGTCGATGACAAAGCCGCCGCCCGCGGGCGTCTTCAGGAAGCGACGAAAACCCTTGTTGGCGACGAGCGCCTTGTCGCCCTGGGCGAGCTTGCGCTCGAGACCGGCGACGATTTCGGCGCGCGCCGCGGCGTCCTTTTTGGCTTCCTCCTCGTTGCGGCAGATGATGTAGCGCCGCCCGGCGATCGTCGTCTCCCGGATCGCCAGTTCGGTCTCGCCTTTCTGGCGGGGAATGACGAGCGGCACGGCGAGGCCATCATCCTCGATGACCCCGGTGCGCACCTCGCGGCTGGTGCGTTCGCGCACGCCGAGGATGTACTGGATCTTCTCGGCTTCGAGGGCGGCGATGGTATCGGCACTGATCATGCCGCGATCGGCAACGATGCAAGCATCGAGGATCCCAAAGCGCTCGCGCAGCCGTTTGACTACTGGCAACAACAGCGTCACGTCGGCCGTGTTGCCGGGCATCACAAAGGACGCGATCGGCCGGTCGGCGTCGTCAAGCACGATGCCGAGCACGACCTGCTTCAGGTGACCGCGATAGTCTTTGGAGTGGCCGTACTGGCCTAGGCTCTCGCCGCCGGCCCCCTCGAACCATAAACTGGTGGTGTCGAAAAACGCGATCGAAACGGCGCCGAACAGCGGCTGGCGGTGGTGATAGAGTGCCTCCTCGATGGCCTCGGCGGTGCTGCGGCCGGCCGCGTCGACTTCGCCAAGCCAGGCCATCGCCTTATAGGCGTGGTCGAGATCGAGCCCATCGGTGCCCGGCACACGTACCCGGCTCAGCCAGTCGCTGGCATGGCGGTCGGAGCCCGAGATCATCAGCCGGTGCAGCACCGTGAGATAGACGGCGCGCTCGACATCAAAGGAAAAGCGCCGGTCGGAGACGAGGCTCTTGAGCACGTCGCGGCATCCTGTTTCCGCCCACAGCCAGCCGAACACCAGATCAGGTCCGATGCTGAGGCGGTGCAGCTCCGGCAATTCGCCGCGATAAAAACTCGACAACACGATCGAGCGGCGCGAATGGCGCGCCGCCGAGGCGATCAGCCCATCGATCAGCCCCGAGGCCTCAACTTCATCGCGCCGGCCGAGCGCCTTGATGACGCGCTGCACGTGGCGGCCGCCCTCGCGCGCGTTCTCGACGAGGTAGAGGTATTCGTAGGCTCCAATCTTCTTGACGCGGACAAATATGGCGCGGCACCTTTGTTCTCCGGTACCAGCACCACGATTCTCTGGGCCGCCGCAAGCAAATTCCTCAATATCTATTGCAATCGTCTGGCCGATTTAGCACCACACCTTGGCGTGCCCGGTCGTATCCCTAGCGTTTCCGCGGCTTCCAGCGAGCGATTTACTCCAAACTGAGGAAGTTGGGTCTGACTCCTATGGCTGTCGAGGTGGATGCAAGCGAAACGCCCGCACTCCGCCATCAGAGTTAGGGAGGGCTCACGATGAGTTCGCCCTCGATGAACCGTTCCTACCACTACTCATTCACTCAGGACCGTCGCCAGAAATTGATCGCAGAGAACCTGAATTTGAAAAGATAGACGAGCGCCTTGACGCCGTCGCGCCAATTGATCTTTTTGCCTTCCTCATAAGTGCGACCATAATAAGAGATCCCGATTTCGTAGATGCGCCAGCGCCGCGCCAACGCGATCTGGGCGCTGATCTCGATCTCGAAGCCAAAGTCGTCCGCCGTCAGGTTCAGTTCCTGCAACACCTCCCGCCTGAACATCTTGTAGCAAACTTCGATATCGGACAGCATCTGGTTGTAAAGAATATTAAACAGAATTGAAATCATCCGGTTGGCGATGTAGTGATGGTAGTATAAAGAGCGGTGCGGCCGACCGAAAAAGCGCGAGCCGTAGACGACATCGGCGACCTGCCGCTCGACGATCAGCGGCAGCATGTGCGACCAGTCATGCGGGTCGTATTCAAGATCGGCGTCTTGAATCACGATGACATCCCCCGTAGCGCGGGCAAAACCGGTCCGCAGCGCGGCGCCCTTGCCGCGATTGCGATCGTGAAAAAGGACAATGCAGGTCGAGACGGCATGGTCTTGCGGCCCGTTCAGCGTGAGGTGCAGTTCGCCGTCACCGCCGACGACAACGCCGCGCCACACCTCCTCGGCCGTGGCAAGATTGCGCCGCAGCCACTCCGTCGTGCCGTCGCTCGAGCAGTCATCTACGATAATGATCTGCTTTGGCACCTCGGGCAGCGCCCCGGCGACTTGCGAGAGCACTCGTGCCACGGTGCTCACCTCATTGTAAATCGGGATCACGATCGAAAGGACTGGCCCCGATCCTGAGCCGTGACCCGCCGTCACATCGCTCACTGCGCGGCAGCCTCTGGGAAGCTCCTAGAACATTGGTTAATCATGCTACGCCTTACAGCTTTTGCTAGTGACTATGAGCGGATGGTGTGAAGGTCGATGCCCAGCTCGTCATTCCGTTGTGACCGTCAAGTCAATCGGCTTCTTTCGGGCGAGCGCCGAGTAGATGACGCCTGCCGATCCATGGATCAGCAGGAGGGTGGCGACCAGCGCCACCGGCACCATCAGGCAGAGTTGGACAAGGGTTGCCGCTGCGATGCCGACGGCGCGAGTACCGCCGGCATAGCCGATCGCTAGCGCATAGGCGAATTGCAGTGTGCCAAGAAACGCCGGTCCAGAGGGCACCAGCGTGCTGAGGCTCGCGGCCCCAACCAAGATCAGGGTATCGGCAAAGCCTAATGTTAGCCCAACGGCTTTTACTGCAAACCACAGCGACAGCGAGTCCGGGACGTAAACAATGAGAGTTAGTGCAACCACCCCCAGGATGCGCCAGCTGTGCAGCAGCTCAAACCCGCGCCGCATCATCGCCAGCTGCGTCGATATCCTCGGCGGAAGACGCGCGAGCAGCCGCGAGGTCAGCGGTCCCGCAAGGCAGAGAGCAACGAGCAAGATGATCCCGAAGATCGCGCTCGCGGTTATAAAAACGCCGACCAGCACGCCCGAAAGCGCCCTGGCGGCCGACGCCAGCAACAGCCCGACACCGAGAATGGTAACCACCGCGAGGCCGTCAAACAGGCGCTCGATGACGATCGAGGTCAACGCCCAGATTCGGGCGAGACCGTAGGTTTTCTTAAAGAATTCAGCGCGAAACAGCTCGCCGAGCCGAGCCGGCATGATCACGTTCAATCCGTAACCGACGACCAGTGTTTTCGCCACGACCGGGTACGGAACGGCGGCAACCGGACGCAGGATGATCTGCCATCGCCAAGCGCGAACACTGAGATTTACCGCGTAGCTGAGGATCGCCGCCGCGAGCCAGACCGGGTCGGCGCTCCTGAGCGTCGACACGACGGCTCCGCTTGGCACGCGATGGAGAGCCAGCCACAGAAAGAACAGGGTGAAGGCGAGCCCAACAGCAACCTGGGCAATGACGCGGAGCTTCATGACGACATTATCACCCGGCAACGCTCAGGCTAACCACGGCAGAAGCGGGAAGAGCGCCCGAGCCGGGAATTCGCGCCGCATGGCTCGCCATCCCACAGCCGATCTGAACGCATACGGTTCGCTTCTGAGCGAAATGAGTTTGTTTGAGGAGGAAAACTGAGAGAAGTGCCCAACTTTAAAATGAGAGTGCCTGCGCAAGGATGACTGATCAGTTCGGCCGTCCGCCCTCTGAGATCTGCAGATCTTGCTTTCGCTTCGCGCCAAAACGCAGCCGCCCGGACTCGACGCTTGCCCAACATCCCCGTCAAAATCCTCCACCATAAATTCTGTGCATGACCAGGACCGTTTTCGCGATCACCGCGATCATCACGCCCCAAGAAATAAATCCGCCGACCCATCCGATCCATTTTAGGGTCTGCGCACCGTCATTCCCGCCGCTCCAGCGAGGGAGACCAATGAACGGGATAATCAAGGGCAAGCCGACCAGGTAGGGCAGCAAATAGCGGCCCTGCCCACCCTCGACAAAGGGGGCGCCTGCAGGTGTCCAAGTCAGATAGAGTGCCGCGTATACCGCGCCAATTGATAACCCAAAAACGACGATTGCGATGGCCTGATGCAAATGGGAGCGGCCCGGCTGTACCAGGCACGTCGCCGCGGCCAGCAATATTGCGATCCAGCCGCAGCGATAGATCCAGGTCGGGAGCGGCACATTCACACGCGCGATGACTTCGTGCGCCTTGAACATCAGTTCATGGTGGTCGACAAATGTGCCGCGGATCACCGAAAAAACGAACCCGGGATGTGTCAATAATCCGGATAATTGCGCGGCCGAGTTCACCCGATGATCCGCTGCAAAATCAGGTTGGCTCTGGGCGCCGACGGCAACGAGCCATGAGACAGTGACGGCCAAAACCACTATCGGTGCAATCGGACCGTCGGGCGCCGTCAACCAAACGGCGAAAGACCGATTTTGCCGCCCGCGGATCAACAAAAACGATAACAGCGCATAAGGCGGCCGTGCCATTCCTATCAGCAGCGCGCAAGCCCAGGCGACCCAGTTACCCGCATCCGAGACCCCGGATTGCTGCCTTGCCGCCAATGCCGCAAACACCGCCGACAGCGCTATCAGCAAACCGTCCTGTGAAAGTGATGTGGCGAGATACAAAAACATTGGAGTGGTGAGGAAGACGGCGATTACAAATACACCTCGGCAGGCTGTCGCGAGCGCGATCGATGCGATGCCAACCGCGGTCAGTCCGGTCAACAGACGCGCCAGATAATAAGACTTGAGCACCGAAAACCCGGCGGCACGACCAACCGCGAGTCCAATCGCCTGCGGCAGATAAAGAAGCGAGCCGTATTGTCCGGTATTGGGATAGCCCATGAAGCGGGAGGTGTTAGTCCACTGAACACTATTTGCTTTGTCGGTTATATCTGGCGGCTTCGGTGCTCCGGTACCCGTGGGTGCGAGAAGATGAAAGACCTCGAGCAGCCCGGTATCGACATTGCCGCCGATAAAGCCATCGGCATTGGGCCTTGGCAGGATTTGACCGGCAGAAAGCAACTCGGCATGGAACGAGTGAGCAAATTCATCAGGTGCATCAAACGCCGGCAAGATCGAATTCATCGATGCTACAATTATGATGCCTAAGATCAAATAGATGACGGAGACGAATCTTTGATCCAGTACCAAATCGGCAGGCCGACGAGACGATGACGGCGCGATGATCTCCTCGATCATTTTAGACCCCCCTCGGCAGCATCGGGAAGATAGGCAACAGGCAACAAGCATTGGCTTTGGACGCTAAAACCCCCGGAATTTTAAAGTAGCTCTTCGCGAACTTTGAATTTGCCCGCTGCTGAGCGTTGACCGCCTTCACTCCCCCGCTCGTCTAATGTTCGGTGCAACTGCATAAAAGCCGCTGCGCTCGGTGAGTCTACGGCTTTTCGGCATCGGATGCGAGTAGGGAGGCGGCGTCGGCGGATTGCGGCAAGCCTGCCAAAGCCAGATCGGGATGGCAATCCCGAGCTGCCCCGACATCAGATAACGATTGATAAGCGCCGAAGATCTCCTCGATTGATCCGATCGCAACTGTGCGCCCCTGCTGCAGCAGGATCCCACGGTTGCACCATCGCTTGACCAGATCCAGCGAGTGTGAGGCGAGGACGAGAATGCTCGAAGCGCGGACAAAGGCTTCGACCCGGCGCTGCGCCTTTTCGAGGAATTGTGCGTCTCCGGCGTTCAGCCATTCGTCCATAATAAGGATATCGGGCGGAACGCAGGTGGAAGCGGCAAAGGCGAGGCGCACCATCATCCCCGCCGAATAGGTGCGAACTGGCATATCGAGGTATTCCCCAAGCTCGGTGAACTCGGCCACCTCGGCGGCGCGCTCGCGCATTTCATAGGGGTGAATACCCATATACATGCCGCGCAAAATGATGTTTTCGCGCCCGGTCGCATCCAGATTAAGCCCGACTTGGACATCGAGCAGCGACGAGATTTTCCCCGAGGCGGTGAACCGCCCGCGGGTCGGCTCGTAAATTCCGGCAAGAACTTTGAGCAACGTCGTCTTGCCCGCTCCATTGCGGCCGATGATGGCAAACCGCTCGCCCTCCCCGATCTCGAACGTGACGTCGGTCAAGGCCCGCACATTGATGCGGTGGTGGGCATCGCGGCCGAGATTTCCGCCAGTCGAGGAAGCGAGCAGCAGCTTTTTCAGGGATCGACTGCCGGCCTGATAGATCGGGAATTCGACCGAAACCTCGCGCAGACGCAGGAACGACACGGCGATCAAACCCAAAACGCGATGCGTGTGCGGAAGCGCGCGAAAAACGCGAAGCTGACGGCACAGCCGAGCACGGTGACGGCCACGAGAATCGACCACGAATACGGCTCGTGCGGCTGGCCGAGCAATGGCGCACGAACCACGTCAATGGCAGCATAAAGCGGGTTTATCTCGGCCAGCCAGCGATGGCTGCCGAGACCGTCGGCGGGCCAGAAGATCGGCGTAATAAAGAAGACTACTTGGACAATGCTCGCAACGATCGGCGGGATGTCGCGAAAGCGCGCGCTGATCATGCCTAGCAGAATGCTGATCCAGATTCCATTCAGCAGCAGCAATACCAGTCCCGGACCGAGTTCGAGCAGTCGCGGCCATTCGATCGGTTGCGGAAATATGAACAATACCACTGGAATAATGACGAAGTTGTGCGCCAATATGAGCAAGTTACGATATACGAGGCGATAGGCATGAAGCGAGAACGGCAACCTTACTTGTTGAATGATCCCTTGTTGGGAAAAGAACGTGCTACAGCCCTCAGTAATCATTCCGGAGGTGAATTGCCAAAATACCAAACCCGCCGCCAGCAACGGGAGGTATCCTTCCATCGGCGTGTGAAACAACTTCGCGTAGATAAAGCCCATTGCGCCGATCATCACGCCGGTCGTAATCGTTTGCCAAAACGGACCGAGGATCGAGCCGCGGTAGCGCAGCTTGAGATCCTGATGGGCAAGCGTCGTCCACAGCCAGCTCTGCGATAGGCCTTCGAGCAGGTCGGCGACGGCGGCGATCGCGCGCCCCGAGCGCACGGGCGTTGCGACGCGGTGATCGATGGCAGCCTGTGATGTCATTGCCCGGTCCCCTCCTGTTGCTCTTGACGGTGCCGTCCTGGAGCAACGCGCAACAGCGATAGCTTAAGGTTTTGTTCACAATCGGGCGAGCCCGCGGAAGATTTCCGCCCATCGCGGCGCCAGAACCCTAAGGCTGTAGCGCTTTTCGACGAGGGCGCGTCCGCTCGATCCGAACGCTTCCGCCGCAACGCGATCGGCGAGAAGGCTTGATAGCGCGTCAATCCATTCGTCCTGTGTGGTCGCCGCCAATCCGACCTCGCCCTGATCCAGCACATCCCTGTTCATGCCCACCGGCGACGCCACGCAAGGGCGTCCGGCAGCCATATATTGCAGCATTTTGAAGCTGCACTTGCCGCGTTCCCATGGGCCGTCCGCGAGCGGCATGATGCCGATCGTCACCGAACTCAGAAATTCGTCTTCGACCCCGGCCGACCACGGCACGTAACGGATGGGCAAACCGGGAAGCCGAGGCGGTCTCTCGCTGCACACCGCGATCGACACGGCGGGGAAGCGGCGAGCCACCTCGGCCAGCGCTGGCGCTATATCCTCAAGATAACGCAGATTGCCAAAGGAGCCCATCCAACCGATACCCGGCGCCTCAGGCAATGGCTGGACATGATAAGATTCGGTGTCGACCGGCGTCGGCAAAACCGCCACCTTTGGGTTCCATCTCCCCCACGCCTCGGCAAGCCAATTATTGCCGACGATGACAAGATCGGCTCTGTCCGCGAGGCGTCTGGCAGCCCACCCATTGCGGAACAGATGGATGGCGTCGTCGACGTCGATCACGCGGGGGCGGCGTGTCAGGCCTTCGAGCGTATAAAGGGTCGAGATCATCTCGCGATGCAAGAGAGTGATGTCGGCGGCCCATCCGGCGCAGATTTGCGGCAGGCGTTGCGCCAACGCACCGATCCCCCAACCCGGCCGCTGCCAGCGTTTCTCCGGGGGATAGGAGCCAAGGCTGGGGCCGAATTCGATGATCTCGACCCCTTCCTGTGCCAGCGCCGGGATGTATTGCCGCACGCGAAACCGCGCCGATGAGGCTTTCCTCCCGCCGGTAAACGCCGCCACCCGAAGCTGCGCGACACCGGCAGACGGCGGCTGCGTCGGTGGCGCGCCCAGCCGTAGCGCACCGCCGGCGGAAGCTGGCGACATCGGCAAAAATGCTGGCGAGTTCAAATCAGTCCGATTCGGGCGAGAATAGCCTCCGGTGAATATTGTCTTCGCAGGGTTCCCCGGTCACGAAAATAAGCGAAAATTTCTGGCAAGTGCTCGGCGTCGTTGCCGGCCCACTCCGCAACCGAGTTCTCGATCTGTGTCACCAGATAATCACCCCGATAGACGAGATCCTTTTTTAGAAACGGGAATTCCGTATGTTTTAATAAAATCAGGTTTGCGGTATTCATTGTATTCGCCATCGCGATTTCTTCCATGATGTCGCGCCGCAAAAAGCTCAGAGCGATGTTTTGATCCGGCGCCTCGGCAAAGCCGACCCGCTGTATCGTGTCGGTCAGATCGTGATAATGGCCGGGGCTTAACCCCGATAACAGCTTAGCGACGGCATCGGATACTGTGCCCTGACATATCAAATCCAAGATCATTCCCTGAGTGTACAATGGCAGCGGTTGAATACCGTAGGTTGCCAGATGTGCACCTATCCCGACTTCGCCTTTTTTGATGCAGTGCGGGCGATAAGACAGTGGAGTGTATTCCTGCCAAAAGTTCTGAAATTCATGACTATGAAACAGTTTCCCTGAGGCAACAAAAAACCAGCTCTGCACATGGTATCGGGGGTCGAAGGATTCGGTTAACCCGATGTAGTCGCTATCCAGCTGCCTAATCCGCTGCAGCAGCAAATGCAGAGCGGACGGCCGGACAAAAATGCTGTCGTTGCAATATATCACTTGGCCGATGTCGCGATTCTCACCGTCCATTCTGGATAGAATTTGGGTCCCCCATTTGTAACCCCCAAAATCGCGCCCGCCGCGCGGCCGCTCGACGATGCTGTGGCAAAATGGCAGGAAGTTACTGGTGAGATCGTCAGGCAGAGCGCCGTTGTTGACCAATATCACATTGTAGCCGGCGTCTTTCAGGCATGACAAGAAGGCGATCAGGTTTTGCGAGACGCGCCTTCCCTGCGCAATCGCAAAGATGCACCACAACCCAGTCGACTGCGCCGTGCCGAGATGGATCCGATCGCCGGAGGCCGTTCTCCATCGCGGCTTTTCGATCAGCAGGTAAACGGCGCCGTAGTAAGTGAAAAAGATGCATCGCAACGGCAGTTCAACGCAAAATCGCAGCAAGCGATAGAAGACGATGAGCATCAACTTCATAAGCGGGGTAGTCTCACGCGGCCGTCTCCCTATCCTCTCAAAATACGATCACGCAACTTGGCACTGGCCGGTAAGCGGTTCGGGATCAGCACTATGTCGGTAACCGGAAACTCGCGGGCGGTCACCTCGCTAACGAGGCGCTCTATCGAAGATTGATCAGGAGGTATCAAGCGGGGTACAAGACCTACCTCAATCATCTCGAATGTTCGGCCAAGATTTAGCAGTCGCGATACTGGGTCAGTGTAGGTCCTTACCAAATGCGGAATCAATTCGATCTGAATCGTGCAAAGACGGGTTGCAATCGTTTTCACCATCCCATCAATCACACGGAAATCTACGCCTTCTGCATCTATTTTTATAATAAGGCCGGGCTCGGTGTTTTCGGCCAACACGTCATCGATTGTGACCATCGGTACCTTGACAATCTCTTGTTTCGATGTACCCGCGCGCATTACGGCTTCCGCCATAAGGCTACTTCCTACGGATTGTTCGGGATTGTAATAGAAGATGGTTTCGCCTTTGCGGTCGCTCGCGGCAGCCTTCAGGCATACCGTTATATCGGAAACTCGATTGAGCTTCACCGAAGCTTCCAAAAGCTCGAATACACCTCCTGGCTCTAGCGCCAAAATTCTATTGTGGTAGCCGCAGCGCTTTGTAAGAATAGCCTGTCCGAGGACGGTCATTCCCACGCTGGCTCCTACATCAACATATACAAACGGTATGTTTTGGCGCCAGTAATGAAGGGTAGCTAACCCGATTGGTGGAAATCCCTCCAAGCGCCATGCCTCTTTGGGACTGGCATCGTTGAACTGCCATAAATGCTTAACATCGTCGGGAGAAACCTCGCGGGCTCTCGCATCTTGCATAACGTGACGGAAGGCATGATCTTTTCTAAAATAGTAAAGATACATATCTCCTATGTGAACTAGCGCCCGGTCAGGCGTGCCCTTGCCAGTCCGACGTAGCTCGTTCCCGACCGGGTTTTGCTCTGGTCCCGCAGTTTGTCCGCGGGCGGTCGCATGTAGTTCCTTTCGGCTTACGCGCGTCTCTGTAGCGAGCGCAGCACAGAGTTTGGCGGCAAAAATCTCTTGGCTGAAGGTTTCCTCGTAAACTCTGCGGGCAGCTTCCCCTAAGGACCGCCGCAACTCAGAATCAGTGATTGCAGGTGCGAGCTCCCGCCCGATTTCTTCGGGCGTGTTCTCGGACAAGAGCAATGCCGACCGACCATTTTTAACATACTCCGACACACCGGTGGTCCTGCTGCACACAAGCACCTTCCCGAGAGAGAGTGCATCAAGGGCAACGTACGAAAGCGCGTCGTCGCGCGATGGCACCAGAATGACATCGCACGCTGCCATTTCTTTCAAGCATTCATCGTGATCTACTTCGGCGAAAAAGACGATTGAACCGTCGCCACCCGCCAGCCGCTCGATGTGATCACGAAAGCCCGCGTCCAAGGTGCGCCCGAACAGCCTCAGTTCCGCCAGAACTCCGCATTTCGCCCGTGAGGCTCAGCATACCGCCGATCGCCAGATCCTGGCCCTTTCGGCGCTCGTACGAGCCAAAAATGCCGATCACGACCTTCTCGGCGTCGCAACGAGATGACAAGCGCAGGCTGACCGGATCATCAACTCCGTACTCGATAACATACGGCTCAACGCCGTGCATTTTCAGGTATTTCGCTGCCAAGCGGCTATCTGCCCAGATCGGAACGCCTTTTTTCAAAGCCGCCGTGAACCCGGGAACATTCTCCGCGAAGTGGCTAATGCCTTCGCTTTCATGGACATACCAATAAAGGTCGACCACGTCGCTGAGCTGCGCCACCAGCGGCCAACAGACAATCGTATTGCAGATGACCTTGTCAAAATTCTTCGCAAAATCGAAAACATTTAAGTCCTGGTTGAGCAAAACTTCATCGATGACGACGTCGACACCGATGTTGCGAAGACGCTCCCGATATGGTCCGTCGCTGGGAGAGGCGACAACCACGAAATGCCCCGCATTTCGTAGCGTGCGCGCGACTTCGAAGGCCCCGCGCGGGGCGCCGCTTTCGCTCAAGTCGTGCGAGAAGATCAGGATGTCTAAAGCTGTAGCTAGCATGTCAGTTGACCCGGAGTGGTCGCCTCGATCATCTCGTAAGCATGTCGAGGTGGCTCCAATGTCTCCCTTAGGGGCTCGCCATTTGTCGCGCATGATCGTCAATGCTTCATTCTGGCGTTTGAGCGCCACCGTAGCTTCTTGGAACGAACACATCTCCGGTGGTCGGCCTCCTACGAAAAGGATGCCATCGAGCGACGGCGGTCCTTCTGCGTCAGCGAGCTCTGGGTGCCGATCGATCGCTTTACGGCGAGAAGCTTCAACTTCGTGGTGCCGTTGGATCACGGACATACGTGCCGTGTAGTAATCGCGTAGCATGGCCGCTTCGGGCTCCCGCTCAGGGTGCCCTATACTTTCGGAATATCCCCGCGGCTTCTGAGCGATCACAACCACACCCGCCGCGAGCGCCCGATGCGAAAATTCGGATAACGTATTGATAAACCGATTTTTTCGAGAGGAATCGGCTTCGAACTCTTTGATTAGCTGGCCGATCGACATATCCGACAGAATTGCCGCCTTGTCAGTAGGCAAGCTGTCACGGAACCGCCTGAGCAATTCTTGAAGTGTGTATCCGACCGTTTCATTATCGCCGACCCCAGAGTAAATGAGAGAAAAGCCGTCGACGAGGTATGTTTCCACGGCCTGAGAAGTCATATTGAAATAGTGGTTTGGGAAACCGTGATAACCCTGCAAAAAAGCAGTGTCGATATAGAAGCTGCCACCATCCTTGATTACTCGACGTACTTCCTTGGCCGAACGGATTGGATCATACACATGCTCAAACACCGCGCCAGAGACAACTCGGTCGAATGTGTTATCCCGGAACGGTAGCGCTTCGGCTTCCGCCACGAGATCGGCAGCCGCAGTGGGCAACACGTCAACGGACACGACGCGCCCATCACAGGAGGGAACATCGCCACAACCGAGATGCAGAACGAGCCCGTCTGCAGGACAGGTTCGGTCGAATTGAAATTCCGGAATATTCCGCGCGACGATCTCCGGCGGCGGCGGTGTGACATGTAGGGTCTGGGGAAGCCTGACTAGGATCGGCTTCCCGTTGATGATTGGATAGGTGTGACCCGCCGTCGAAATGAGCGCTCCTTGCTGAAGCGAAAGCGGGGTGCCGCTGCGCGGGCATTGAAGATGCGGAAGCAGCTGGGAGAGTTCGACCAATTTATGCTAACGCTGCGTAGGGGGACATATGCGACACCCATCATCAGCATGCCGTGATGGAATTAACATGTGATGTGCCGGAGGTCTAAGATGAGGCTGGCGCATACCGCGGGAACAATGCGAATTCCTCTTGGGAGTCGGTGTAAAGAATATCCCGCATTGGCTTTGGAAAATATGGATCATCCGCCAGGAATTCGCCAAAGCGCTTCAAGATGTAAATATCATATTTATTCTGGCCGTAGACCTTGCCTGCCGCTTCTTCGGCACCCATGGACAGATGTCCGATGTGAGTCAATTCGGCATGTGGTGTGTAAATACAGCAATACCCGAGTTCGCGAACCCGCAGGCAGAGATCCACATCCGAATGTTCGCGGGGAGTGTTTACCGCGTCAAACCCGCCAACTTCCTCGAACACCGACTTTCGGATTGCCAGACAGGCGCCGCTGATCAACGATACTTCGCGCATGCTTTGCGCCATATTCATATTGGCGGGGCTGTTTCGCGGATAAGTGTGAAAGGCTGTACCGATCAGGCGGCGGGTGCCGGTCACCATACCGGCATGCTGGATGCTATTGTTCTCATAAAGCAGCTTTGGACCCGCGACACCGACTTCGGGTATCATGATGCATTCGAGTAGGGATTGTATCCAATCACGGGAGATCACCACGACATCGTCGTTAAGGAATAACCCGATTTCGCCGGTCGCCGCCTCCGCACCGATATTACAGCTTTGCGAGAAATTAAAGGGTCCTTTCGTGTCCACGATTGATACGCGCGAATCGCCGGAGATCTCTTTCAGATAAGGAAAAACTTCATGCTTGGTATCGTTATTATGAACGATAACCAATTCAAGATTCTGGTAATCGGTACCATCAAAAATTCCGGCGATGCATTTTCTTAGCGAAGATACGTTGCCCCCGGTCGGAATGACGATCGAGACTAGCGGCCGATCTCGGTCCGGTCGGCGCAACACGCGATTGCTGGTCGGAAGGGCGACCGCCCACGCTTTCCATCCGCGGCGGTCTATCGCATCCTGGAGGGCTGCTATATTACTGATCCGGGCATGAGGTTTGTCGCCCACTGAGGCCGACCCGCTTATCATCCGCCAGCCGTAATGGTACCCACGGATATGGGCCACTTTCGGCTCCAACTCCGCTACGCGAAGCGCCAAGTCATAATCTTGCGAGAAATCGAATCGGGACCGTAACCCTCCCAGTTTGCGAAGGATTGTAGTTCGGTAGACCGAGAAGTGCCCTGTATACATGAAGGCCGTCAATAACAACGGACTCCAGTCTGGCTTCGGCATGAGCTGCTGAACAACGTCGTTTTCGTCAATTTTGCACTCGTCTGTGTAGACCAGATCGACGGCCGGGTCCTGGGCGAGATGGTTGACTATCTCTTCGAGCGTGTCAGACGCGAGCATATCGTCGTGATCGAGCAGCCCGGCATACGAGCCGGTCGCCATCTCGAGAGCGATATTCGTTGCCGCAGAAATACCAGCATTTTTAGGAATGGAGGCAACGCGAATGCGTCTATCCAGCGCCTCGTAGTAATTTAGAACTTCTGTAAGGCCCGGATCCTCGGATCCGCTATCAACAATGCACAATTCCCAATTTTGATAAGTCTGGCGAACGACCGACAGTATCACTCTTTCCAGGAAAATGATCGAGGTCTTATATACCGGCATCAATATTGAAACGGTAATGGTTCCACTGGTAAACCCGAGCTGTTCATGGTCCAGACGCAATCTTTTCGTGGTCGCGATCTGCGCCTCTCGATATCGGCGCAAGATCGGGGTTGGCAGTTGCTCAGCCGGTGTTGTTGCGGGTTCGGAAAGCGGTAATATCCCAGCAGCTCTTATAAGAGCTTCGGCATTAAAGCTGCCCGCTTCGCCTGCTGCCCACGCAGCCATCGCACCCTGAATTTCGGCGAGCAGTTCGCTGTCGGCGCGGATCACGCCTTGCTTTGCCGATCGATAACCGGCTCGCGCCTGTTCCAGCATCACTTGCGACTGCCCCGGCGGCGTCTGCCATGGGATCGCCTCGAAAATCGTGGCAGCGCGAACCGTGATCTCGCCCGACCGACCGGCCGCGAGTTGGATTATTGGCGGCGGCGTAATAACCGGCTCGGGTGGTCCCTCGTGGAGCAATTGGATGTCGAGCGGCGCGGCGATCGGCTTCTCTCCGCCCGGCGGCTGTTGATCAAGTTCGATATCCAGTCCCGGCACAACCGGGGCGCTCCCGGCTCGCGACCGGAAATAGGCGATACGTTGGCCCGTCCGATGCGGCGTAAGGAGCCAATAGACGACCCTGGCGCCACGTCGTCCTTGCCGCCTCACGCCCGGAGGCAGGATGGATCCGAGTTCGCCGAGCCGGTCCCGTCAATTGCCAGAAGGTCGAAGACAGCATCGCATTGCGTTCGCCGCGAAGGCGTTCGCGCTCTTCTTCGACCGCAGCCATATGGTTGCGGAGCTCATCAAGCTCGGCTTCCATTGCAGTGAGGCGCTGTGCGGCTGCGGTTGCCCGCTCCTCGGCACGCTGACCTTCGGCGCCCGCCTGTCGTGCGGCCTCGCTGCGCGCCCGCATCTCGGCCTCATGGCGCACCTCGGCCCGCGTCATGCGCTGCTCCGCTTCGACCCGCTGCCCTGCTTCCTTGGAAATGCGGCGCTCGGCCTCGGCCGTGCGCCTCTCCGCTTCGGCCCGCTGCGCTACTTCCTCGGAAACACGGCTTTCGGCCTGCGCTGCCCGGTGCTCTGCCGCGATGCGCTGCGCTGCTTCCGCAGCTTGGTGTTGTTCGGCTTCCTTGACCTGCCGCTCGGCCGCGGCGGTCTGTTCCGCCACTTCGATGCGCAAGCGCTCGGCCTCGGCGTTCCGCCGCGCCACCTCAGAGCGCAGCCGCTCGATCTCGGTCGTGTGGTCTCCAAGGTCTTTCGCGAGTCGCCGCTCGCGCGTATCGGTCAACCAGCGCTCGCCCAGCCGGGCAAAGCGGGTTCGGATCGTGGCGATCGCGGCAGGATCGGTAAGCCGGCACAGTCCGTCTACAGACGTCGGCACATCGGCGCCGACCGCGAGCAGGCCGAGCCCATAACCGTGGACGAACTCAAATCCCGAATACTGCCGTCGCAACTCCGCCCACAGCCGCCAGACACCAAAATCTCCGTGATGCACGTTGATGTCGTGAAACAACACCACCGCTCGATCAGACAGCTTTGGCAGCCAGCTGTCAAAATCGTGACGCACCGCTTCATAGGTGTGCAGTCCGTCGATGTGCAGCAAATCGATCGAACTGTCTTCGATACGGTCGAGCGCCTCGTCAAATGTGCACTGCAGCAACGTCGAGAACGCTCCGAACCGCTCGTCGTGGAACCGACGCAATTGTTCTAGGATCTCGGCCCCATAGGGGCCCGCATGAGGGTCGCCATGCCACGTATCTACGGCGCGGCAACGCGTTCCGAGCCCTGCGCGGGCGACCGCCTGGCAGAAGGCGGCGTAGGAGACGCCGGTATGCGTTCCCAACTCGACCAGGACCCGGGGTGCCGTCGCGCACAAGAGCCAATGTGCAAATGGGACATGCTCCCACCACGCACTTGGGGTGCCGAGCCGCTCGGGACGCCAGAACAGCGGATCGAGACAAGGGTCGGCGAGCGCCCTTATGGTATCCGTGTAACTGACAATCCGGCTTGTCTCGATCTCCACGGGCGGACGACCGTTTGTTCTCAATTCATGCAGATTTACTAAGTCCATTTAGCTTGGTCTTCGTCCCGTAAAGAAGAGCATCGAGATCGCCAGTATTTGGACAACACGCCTTGAATAAAAGTGAGTGATGGACATCAGCGGCTTAATATATAACCCTTGTCTAGCATAGAAGCATTTTAGCCCCGTCATGCGCCGTAATAATCCGCGATGGCGTCCCAGGCGGCGGGTTCGCTCCAGCCCGGCGGCTGTACCGGGTTGGTGTTGATGCGCACCGGGGGCTCGGGAAACTCGGTTTGATATGCCAGGATGACGCGGCAGTCGAGCCGGCTGCGTCCGCCGATTTCGCGCGCAAATCGCTCGGCAAAGGCACCTTGGGTTTCGACATAGCCGCTTGGATTGGTGCGCATAAAGCCGGCGCCGGTAGCGACCTTTTCGGCAAAGGCGGCGTAAGCGGCAGCCAGCTGGTCGACATGAATATTGTCGCGTACATAGGCTGGGGTGCGCACCTCGGCGGTCTGCCCGGCCTGCCACTGGCGGATCAGATAGGCGCAGAAGCGGGGCTCCTCAAACGGGCCGAACGGATTTGGAATGACGAATTTGCCGAGCGGCATGCCGGCCGCTTCACAATAAAACTGCAGGAGATCGGCGGTCATGCCTTTCGAGAGCCCATAGGGCGAAAAGGCGCGCAGCGGGACAGTTCCGGCTCCTTCGCCGGCTTCGAAGACGCTGCCGGTCAGCACCACCCCGCGCAGCCCGTGCATCGCCGCCACGACTTCAAGGAAGTTGCGGGTGTTTGCGGCAAGCGCGCCAGCGACATCAAACGCAGGTGAGCGATAGTCGCCGACTTCTGCCGCGTGATGACACAACAGATCCCAGCTTCCCGATCGGCAGAGATCGAGAAATCTTGCGTCGCCAAAGGAGCAGCCAAAGCTGCATTCGGCCACCTGCCCGAGTTGCGCAACCCGCTCTGCCCTGATATCGGTGCGATAGTCATCGCACTCGCGGCGCAGCGGCGCCACGACGTGATGGGCGGCGGCGGCGAGCGATCGGGCGAACCAGAGGCCGGTAAACGAACTCGCCCCGGTCAGCAGAACCTTCACCGACAGCCCCGCAAAGCGGCGGCGTCGGGCCCGGTCGGATCATAGTCGGGCCATTCGCGATCCTTGGCCGACATCTCCGCGGGCGACATTGGCCAGCAAATCCCAAATCGTGGATCGTCAAACCGCACGCCCCGCTCGGTAGCCGGGGAATAGAAAGCGCTAACCAGATAGAGCGCTTCGGCGTCATCCGTCAAAGTCAAAAAGCCGTGGGCAAAGCCGCGCGGGACGTACATCATTACGCGGTTTTCAGCGCTCAAGTCGGCCCCGAACCATTTCAAATAGCTCCGGCTGTCGGGCCGCAAATCGACGATGACATCGTGCAACGCGCCGCGAATGCAGCGTACGACTTTGACCTCGGCGGCGGGCGGCAACTGCATATGCATACCGCGCAAAGTCCCGCACGCCGCGGTTAATGAATTGTTCACTTGGACAAATCGAGTTTCCAGCCCGGCCTCGGCGAACTCGCGCTCGCAAAAAAAGCGAGCAAAAAAGCCGCGATGGTCGCCGCGCTTTTCGAGTTCGATCAGATACGCGCCTTCGAGAGGCGTCGGAATGAATTTCACGCAGCCGCCCCCGGCATAGCGTGCCGCCAGCGCAGCGATGGCGACAGCAGACCATCCGAGATCAGCCGGTCGAGCGTCTTCAGACGGATCAGCGGCGAGTTGCGGAAATCCTTGTCGGCAAATCCCATGCTCTCGAGGCCCGATTTTAGCCGATCGATGCTGTCCGCGAGGGTCGAGGCAGGTTGGTGGCGCGGCGCGAGCCGCCGAAACAGTGAGAAATCGACGCGGTAGGAACGCTTGTCGGGCGGCGCCTGACGATTGATCGAAAGCCCGGTTCCGGGCACCGCTTCCGCAACTGCCTCCGCCAGATCCTTGACTTGATAATTCCACTCATCGGATCCGGCATTGACCGACAACATCTCGCCGCCCGCCGAAGCATCGCGCGTAATTGCCCATTCGATCGCGCGCGCCATGTCGCTGACGTCGATCAGCGGCCGCCATGGTGTGCCATCGGAAAGCACCGTGATCTCGCCGCTGGCGAGAGCGCAGGCGACAAAATCGTTGAGCACGAGGTCGAGCCGCAAGCGGCCGCTCATGCCGCAAGCGGTGGCAAAGCGCAGGCAGGTGATCGTCATGCCGCCGTCGTTCATTCCTGACAGCCCGCGCTCGGTCGCGACTTTCGAGCGGGCATAGGCGGTCAGCGGATTGACCTCGTCGTCTTCCCTTCGCGGGCCGCCCTCGGCAAAACCGTAAATCGAGCAGGAGGAAGCAAAAACAAAGGCGCGTACGCCAGCTTCTCGCGCGAGCCGCGCCAGACGCAAGCTCGCCTGCGCATTGATCTCCTCGGTTACTTGCTCGAACCGGTTCCCCATCGGGTCGTTCGATACCGCCGCCAAATGAACAACCGCGTCGACCCCGTCGAGGAGTTCAGGCGAGATGTCGCGGACGTCACCATAATATTGACGGGTCAATTGCGTCTCGGGCAACGCTACCGCGCCGGTCAGGCAATGCGCGAAAAACCCGCTGTCATAACCAAAGATTTCCGCTGTCGGCATGACGCCGCGCAAGTGGCGAACCAACATCGCGCCGACATAGCCCAAATTCCCGGTAATCAGGATTCGCATGCGGCGGGAGTTCACCAGAGCTTCCAAGGCGCTCGTCCCCCCGCCCATAAATCCTCGAGGTAGCGCTTGTCGCGCAGCGTATCCATCGGCTGCCAAAAGCCGTGGTGGTAATAGACTGTCAGCTGGTCGTCTGCCGCCAGCCGTTCCATCGGCTCGCGCTCCCAGATCGAAGCATCGCCGTCGATGTAGTCGCCTATCTGCGGCGAAAGGACAAAGAATCCGCCATTGATCCAACCGCCATCGCCGATTGGCTTTTCTTGAAAGCCGGTGACCCGGTTGCCGTCGAGACGTAATGAGCCGAAGCGTCCGGGCGGCTGTGTGGCCGTGACGGTCGCCAGGCGCCGCTCCTCGCGATGGAGGGCGATTACTTTGGAGATATCGACATCGCCGACGCCATCGCCATAAGTCAGGCAGAACGCGGGATCCTCGGCGACAAACGGAAGGATTCGCTTTATGCGACCGCCGATCATGGTCTCGTCGCCGGTGTTGATCAGGGTAACCCGCCACGGTTCGACCGACGCTTGGTGGATGTGCATCGAATTATCCCGCATGTCGAACGTGACATCGGAATTATGCAGAAAATAATTCGCAAACCATTCTTTAATGATATAGCCCTTATAACCAAGACATACGATGAATTCGTCAATGCCGTGCGCCGTGTAGATCTTCATAATGTGCCATAAGATCGGCTTGCCGCCGATCTCGACCATTGGCTTTGGGCGATGTTCGGTCTCTTCGGCAAGCCGAGTACCAAGACCACCTGCAAAAATCACAGCTTTCACAGAAATTCCCCCGAACCCCTCGCCGCTGTTTATCATAACATGGAATCTTGAGGCAAGCGCACCACTCTAAAGTCCTAAATTGTTGTAACCTCTTTCTCCTCATACCGGCGACAGCCGGTACCCACGGCCGACATGGATCCCGACTTGCGTCGGGATGACGACGATCTGAGTCGTTGATCTCCAGAGCAGAGCGCGCGCGATGGTCAGGCGTCGTCGGGGACGGATTCTTCAAGTTCGCGCAACCACACGGCGGCGGTCGAATCCGATGGGGCGCGCCAGTCGCTGCGTGGCGACAATGATCCGCCCGACGAAATCTTCGGCCCGTTGGGCAATGCCGAGCGCTTGAACTGCGACAATTGGAAAAACCGCAGCAAAAACACCCGCAGCCACTGCTTGATCTCGGCGAGGCTGTAGGCGCGTCTTGCCGCCTCCGGCGTATTGGCGGGCCACACCCCGCGCTCGATGTCGGACCACGCGTTCCACGACAAATATGCAATCTTTGACGGGGTGAAGCCAAAGCGCGTTGTGTAGAACAGATTAAAGTCCTGCAATGCGTACGGGCCGACGACGCTTTCGGTCGATTGGATTAATCCGTCGGCGCCCGGCGGCACCAGCTCCGGCGAAATCTCGGTCGCGAGGATGTCGTAAAGGATCGGGGCCGTTCCCGGACCGAGATCCCCGGTCGCGGCGACAAACCGGATCAGATGCTGGATCAGGGTCTTGGCGACCGACGCATTAGGGTTGTAATGCGACATCTGATCGCCGACCCCATAAGTGCACCAGCCGAGCCCGAGTTCGGACAGATCGCCGGTGCCGACCACCAGCCCGCCATTATGGTTAGCGAGCCGAAAGAGATAGTCGGTGCGCAATCCCGCCTGGATGTTTTCGAAAGTCACATCGTAATGCCCCTCGCCGGTCGCCGCGGCGTGGCCGATGTCCTGCATCATCTGCCGCGCGGCGGGCCGGATATCGATCTCGCCCCCGGTGACGCCGAGCGCCTTCATCAGCCGCCAGGCATTGGCCTTCGTCGTCTCGCCGGTGGCAAAACCCGGCAAGGTGTAGGCGAGAATGTTGGTGCGCGGCAGCCGCAGGCGGTCCATCACGCGCGCCGAAACGATCAGCGCCTGCGTCGAATCGAGCCCGCCCGACACTCCGATCACCAGCTTTTTGAGACCGGTCGCTTGCAGCCGCTGCGCCAGCCCTTGGACCTGAATGTTGTAGGCCTCATAGCAATTCTCGTTGAGCATCGCCGGGTCGGCCGGGACATACGGAAAGCGCTCGATATTTCGGCGCAACGCCAGCTTCTCGTGCGGCGGTGAAAAATCGAACGCGATCGTGCGAAACGCCGGCCGGGTCGCGGCACTCGCCCGCACGCAATCGCCAAAGGTGTTCATGCGCATCCGCTCCTGGCGGATGCGGCCGACATCGACATCGGCGATCGCCATCTCCGGATTGGCGGAAAAGCGCTCGGTCTCGGCCAGATCCGCGCCCAGCTCGAAAATGCCGGCCTGGCCGTCCCAGGCAAGATCGGTCGTCAACTCGCCGGCCCCGGCCGCGGAATAGGCATAGGCCGCCAGGCAGCGCGCCGATTGCGAGGCGCACAACAGGCGCCGCATCTGCGCCTTGCCAATCGTGATGTTGCTGGCTGACAGGTTGAGCAGGATCTCGGCGCCGGCGAGGGCGCCGAGGTTGCTCGGCGGCTGCGGCACCCACAAATCTTCGCAAATTTCGACATGAAAGGTGAACGCGGTTTCGCCGGTGGCCGCGAACAGCAGATCAGCGCCAAACGGGGCCTCTCGGCCGGCGATCGTGATGATTTGGCCGGCCGCACCCTCGCCCGACATGAAGTGCCGCCGTTCGTAAAACTCGCGGTAATTGGGCAGAAAAACCTTTGGCACCACGCCGAGCAGCCGCCCGCGGTAGATCACGACCGCGCAATTGTAGAGATGCCCATGCGCACGTAACGGCGCCCCGATGACTGATATCGGAAACATTTTACGGCTGACCTCGACCAGCCGGCCGATTTCGGCTTCGACCTCTGCGAGCAGCGCGTCTTGAAAGAGCAAGTCGTCGATCGCATAGGAGGAGACGCCCAATTCGGGGAACACCATCAGGGCGGCGCGGGCCTTGTCGCCGTCCGCAAGCATCGCCTCGATAGCGCCGCCATTACGCCGGGGATCGGCAACCGCGACTTGCGGCACGCAGACGGCGAGGCGGATGAATTCGTGGGCGTAGGGCGAGAAAAAGGATGACATTGCGGGGCGCGGCTCGCGTTCGGATTTGCGGTTTAACTTGGGAAATCGCAGGCGTGCGGATAAGAGGCGGCCGCCTCCAGAAGCTCAAGAACGCGATATCCTCAAGACCGAGATCGGCCGGGGTGGATCAATGCCCAGATCACGCCGCCAATCCCGAACAGGGTGACGGCGGCGAGCACGAGTATCACCAGATTTGTCCTCCCGATCAGCCTTTCGCCGAGTTGACCGACGCCGTCGCCGACAAAAATCAGCATCGGCGCCCAGACCACGGCCGAGGTTACATTGGCGAACCAAAAGCGCGCCGACGGCATCTGCAGGACACCGGCGGCGAGCGGAATTACCGCGCGCAGCGGGCCAAAAAACCGGCCGAGGAATACGCTGAGCCCGCCATATCTCTCGAAAAAACGAATGCCGCGCGGTAACAATTCGGGGTTGCGGTTCAGTGGCCATATCCGCCCTAGGGCGGGGCCAAACCGGCGCCCGATCCAGTACGACACCGTGTCGCCAAGGGTGGCGCCGAGCACCGCGCCGGAAAGCACCGGGAAATACGGCAACGCGCCGGTCGCCATCAGCGCCCCGGCGGCGACCAATAGCGAGGTTCCGGGAAACAGCAGGCTCAGGAATACGAACGACTCGCCGAACGCGGTCACGAACATGACCGCGAATGCCCAGCCGGCATGCGCGGAAATGAAGGCGAGTGTCGGCTGAACCAGGTTTTCCATTGCTGTCCGTGATTGCCCCGCGCGCCGGGAGTTGGTTGCGGCGGCAGGTCCCGGTTTTGATAACGCACGGCTCTTACGTCAACCTGAGCGCCAGCAGGACCGACCGGCTCGGCATCGGGAATATTGCGGCGACGCCCTCCACGAGCGCTCAATAAGCCTGGGCGGCCGCTTGGCTCGACCTAAGATCAGGGAGAAACGGGGATGGCCCATCCGATCGTCTACGGTCCTGCGTTCAGCACGTATGTGTGGAGCGCGCGCTTGGCGCTCGCCGAAAAGGGAGTGACGCATGAGCTGGTCGACGTGCCGCTTGGGGCGCACCGCGAGGAGCCGCATCTGTCGCGCCAGCCTTTTGCCAAGCTGCCGGCTTTCGAGCATGACGGGTTCGCATTGTACGAAACCCAGGCGATCGTCCGCTATGTCGATGAACGCTTTGCCGGGGCGCCGTTGCAACCGGAGGATGTGCATGAATGGTCCCGGATGAACCAGATTATTGGCATCGTCGACGCCTATGCCTGGCCGGCCATCGCCGGCACGATCCTGGTCAATCGTGTGCTGGCCCCGCGCCTTTTTGGCCGCGAGCCGGATGAAGCGGCGATTGCCGCGGCACTACCGCGGGCCCGGCTATGCCTCGCTGAGATCGACCGGCTGATGGAGGGTCACCGATTTCTCGCCAGCGATTTTATCAGCCTCGCCGACATAATGGCGGTCCCGTTACTTTATTTCTTCGCAAATATCCCCGACGGTAAAGAGCCGTTCGCGCAGCACCCGAAATTGCTCGACTGGATCAAAAATATGGAGATGCGGCAGAGTTTCCAGGTAACTAAGCCGCCTCGACTGTAGTGGATCCTCAGCCGAAGACGTTGCCGCAGGTATTTCAAATCCCGGAATGCGCTATTTCTTGTATGGGTTGACGAGGCCGGCGACGATACCTGCGAGCACATCGCGGACCTGATGCTCGTCGGCGCCCATCAGCACCGCGTCTTCGAGCGCCTCCTGCGCCAATTCGCGCAGTTCAGCCAGATTCTCGTTCAGCACCTTGATCTTCTCGACGCAGGAGACGGGCTCGCCCTCCGGTGTGCGCCAGGTTGGAAAGTCGTCGCCTTGGCTCATCTGGCAGTCCTTTGGTCATCTGGCCTCTCGCGGTCAGGCGGCTTATTTGAGACCGCCCGGGAGCCCGCCTGGTGGTGATGTTCCACCTGGCTGAGGTCCTCCGCCGGATTGCGGAACACCGCCCGGAGCGGCCCCTGCGCCACCCTCGCCCGGCTTTTTTTGCCCGCCGGGCTGCGAAAAGATCATTTGCCCGATCAGGTTTTCAAGGCTGACCGGCGCCTGCGTGTATTTGATCTGACCGCCAGGGGGTATGTCCTTCTCCGAGCCGCCCGGCACAAGCGACATGTATTTGTCCCCGAGCAGGCTCGACGAGATGATCTCCGCGACCGTGTCATCGGGCAATTTGTACTGCGGGGCGATGTTCATTTTGACGGTCGCAAGAAATGTCTTTGGGTCGAGATACTCGGAGGTAACCGAGCCGATCTTGACCCCGGCGATCCGCACATCGCTGCCGTCGCGGATGCCGTCGACACTCTGGAACTGCGCCGTGACCGGATAGCCCGCAACCGCCCGCACCTGGCTCGTCGAATAAGCGAAGAACAAAAACAGCGCCGCAATGACGAGCACGACGGCGCCCATCACGGTTTCAATCACATTGCCGCTCATCCGCCGATTTTACCCCCGCTGAAACCCGCTGCACCCCGAATCAGTTTCGCGCCCGGGTCTTATTCAGGCGTCCACGGCTCGTAATCACCGACCGAGCGCTCCCGGTTGCCGCCACGCAGAATCGACCCCGGCGGGTGATAGGCGTCCGGGGTCCCGGTCATGTTCGGCAGGTGCTCTTTTTCCCAAGGGTAGCGGGTGCGCGCGCCGGGGCGCGGGATCTCGTCGACCGTGTGATGCAGCCAGGCGTGCCACTCGGGCGGCACCTTCGACCCCTCCGGGACGCCGGCATACATAACCCATCTCTTCTCGCGGCTTGCCCGGCCGCCGCCGCGCGGCAATTGCCGCCGCCCTTTTTCGCGGTAATAGCGATTGCCGAGGCTGTCGGTCCCGACATACTCGCCACGCAGCCAAGTCAACAAACGCGTGCCCAAGGTCATCGATTGATCCATGCCGAGGCCGCGAGCGGGCGCTGCCGCGGCGGCGGTCTTATCGCACCGCCGGCATCAAGCCGGCAAGAGTTGGGACGGGTGTCCGTAGCGCAAGATATGGCGCTGCCTGGCGCATTTACTGCGACCTCATCGCCACCCAGCCGGATCGAGCGCCGAATTCGCGGTGTGCGGGCGGCTGTGCAGCGTCAGACGACGATTTGCCAGCATCAAGATATCGGTGCGCTTCGTTGCAGGTTGGTTTCGATCCGCTATAGTAATTCCATTGTCGCTTTCCGAGATCGCCCTGAACCATGACCGACGCGACCGCCGCCGACACCCTACTCGATACCAAGGGCTTGCTGTGCCCATTGCCGGTATTGAAGGCGCGGCGGGCATTGAAGACGGTGGCGCCTGGCGCGGTGCTCGAAGTGCTGGCGACCGACCCGGGGGCTGTAAAGGATTTCGAGCATTTCTGCCAGACCACCGGCTGCGAATTGCTCGAATCCTCGCAACAGCCCGACGGGGTCTTGCGTTTCCGGCTGCGCAAGCCAATTTGACGCCGTCTGTTGTTATGGTTGGGTCTGCTCCGATGCCGAGGTCATTCCGCTTCCTGCGACGACGAATGCGCTAGCAGCCCGGCATTCCGGCCGAGGCTGCATCCGTGCGCGCCCGCAAGCCGCGCCGGCATCGTCTCAGCCTCTACGAGTGCCAGGACAAATCCGATGACCCACAGCATCGTCGCTCGCCGCGACGTCGGCGGAAGCATTTACGAAATCGACAGCGACAAGGACCGCCTCGACTTCGCCTTGATCCATCATTTTCTCGCGGAGTGCTCGCACTGGGCGCGCGGCATCTTGCCCGAGGTCTTGCGGCGGGCAATCGCGCATTCCCTGGCCTTCGGTCTTTATCGCGACGGGGACCAGATCGCCTTTGCCCGCGTCGTTACCGACGAGGCGACCTTTGCCTATCTGGCGGATGTCTTTGTCGTCGCCGGGGAGCGCAACGCCGGGCTCGGGCAATGGCTGGTCGAGACCATCCTCGCCGACCCGCGCCTGCAGCATTTGCGGCGCTGGCTGCTGGTGACGCGCGACGCCAAAAGCCTCTACGAACGCTGCGGCTTTGGCGAGCTTTCCGCCGGCCTGTCCTATCTCGAACGGTTCGATCCCGATCCTTGCAACCACCAAGCCGCCGTTAAGCGCGAGCCGGCGCTGGTGTGGCACTGAAGGAAGCGCCGCGCCCAAACGCGCAGCTTACTTTTTTGCGCAAAAGAGCTGCCGTGCCGAGGGTCCGGGGATAATCTGCCGCTGGCGACGATCAGAGGGAGGCGATGATGGTTGCGGTCATCACGACACCGCGGCTGATGGCGATCGGCGGCGGCGCGCTTGCCGAATTACCGGCGACGCTCGCAAGACTCGGCGTGACGAAACCGCTGATCGTCACCGACCCCTATATCCGCGGCTACGGTATTCTCGATCGCGCGACGGCTCTGCTCGATGACGCCCGGATACGCTGGCAAGTCTTTGCCGACACGGTCCCCGATCCGACGACGGCAGTCATCGAGACCGGCGCCCAAATCCTCGACCAAGGCGATTTCGACAGCCTGGTCGCGATTGGCGGCGGCAGCTCGATCGACACCGCGAAAGGTATCAGCGTGCTCGCCGCCAATGGCGGCAAAATGCGCGATTACAAAGTCCCGAACGAGATCCCAAAGGCCGGTCTGCCGATCGTCGCAATTCCGACCACCGCTGGAACCGGCTCCGAAGTCACGCGCTTCACGGTCGTCACCGATACCGAAACCGACGAGAAGATGCTGATCGCCGGTCTCGCTTGTTGCCCCTTGGCGGCGATCGTCGATTACGAGCTGACGCTCTCGATGCCGTATCGGCTGACCGCGGATACCGGGATCGACAGCCTGACCCATGCGATCGAGGCTTATGTCAGCCGCCGCGCCAGTCCCTATAGCGACGGGCTCGCCAAGCAGGCGATGGGGCTGATCGCCCGCAACATCCGCGCCGCTTGCGCGGAACCCGACAACCATCAGGCGCGCGAGGCGATGATGCTCGGCGCCACGACCGCCGGCATGGCGTTCTCGAATGCGAGTGTGGCGCTGGTGCATGGCATGAGCCGCCCGATCGGGGCTTTTTTCCATGTGCCGCATGGCTTGTCGAACGCGATGCTGCTCCCCGAAATCACCGCCTTTTCGGCGCCTGCCGCGCTCGACCGCTATGCCGATTGCGCCCGAACGATCGGGGTCGCCGACGAAAACGAGGGCAACCAGGGCGCCGTGGCGCGGCTGCTGGACGAATTGCGCCGGCTGAACCGGGATTTGCAGGTGCCGAGCCCACGCGCTTACGGGATCGACGCCAACCGTTACGGGGAACTGATGCCGGTCATGGCAGAGCAAGCGCTGGCCTCGGGGTCCCCCGCCAACAACCCGCGCGTACCGACGGCCGCCGAAATCATCGAGCTCTACCAAAGAGTGTACGAATAACGATCCGCGGCAGGTTTGGAGGAAGCGGCAAATGGCCGATATCGGGCTGTTCGAGGCGATCCATTCGGCGCGCTCCTTGCGCCGCTTGAAACCCGACCCGGTCCCGGAAGCGCTTATCATCTGTGGACGCCCCCTCCCAGGCAAGGGAAAACGTGGGGATTGTTGTGGCGCGTGGTCGGATGCTGCCATCTGTCCGGCCTCCAATGCGGCAGGAAGACAGCCGCCGGCCTGTATGGGAGTTCGCGGACCGGGTCCAGTTCACCCTAAGCGTGCTCGAGGCACTGTGGAAAGCCCTGGTTGTCCCAGCCCCGTCTCGCCGACTGTTGCGCCATACTCTCCTTCCGCTCGCCCCTACGCCGTCGCGATCGCGCTACGCCGCCGCGACCGGAGCTGTGTAGATGCCGCCTTTGACCAGCAGAGCCCAGATGATACGGGCCATCTTGTTGGCCAGAGCCACGGTGACCAGCATCTTCGGCTTGCGAGCCAACATCTGCGCAAGCCACGACCCTTTGGGTGCCCCACGCCGGCTGGCCTGGTGAACCACGGCACTCGCGCCGAGTATCAGCAGGCGCCGGATCGTCCGTTCACCCCGTTTCGAAACGGCGCCGAGTTTTTGCTTACCGCCGGTCGATTTCTGTAGCGGCGTCAGCCCGAGCCAAGCTGCGAAGTTGCGTCCGGCCGGGAAGCTCTGTGCCGCCGGCACCAGCGCGGTAATTGCCGTCGAGGCGATTGGGCCCACGCCTGGGATCGTCATCAGCCGGCGTGCCGTAGGGTCGGCCTTCGACCGCCGCTTGATCTCGCCATCCAGCTCGGCGATTTGCCCCTCCAGCGCAGTGAAGGTGTCGACCAGCAGCTTCAGAACGACACGCGCGCTCTCCGGCAGAGAGGATCGCGGATCCTCGACGTGCGCAACCAGGCTTGCAACATGCGTGATGCCCTGCGGAAAGACGTAGCCGTATTCCGACAGGTGCCCGCGCAGGGCATTGACGCACTGAGTGCGCTGACGCACCAGGAGATCACGTGCTCGAAAAACGACGCTATTCGCCTGCTGCTCCTCACTCTTTACCGGCACGAAGCGCATGCTCGGCCGCTGCGCCGCCTCACAGATGGCTTCGGCATCGGCCGCGTCGTTCTTCTGCCGCTTGACGAAAGGCTTGACGTAGGCCGGCGGGATCAATTGCACGCGATGGCCGAGCTTGCCGATCTCGCGCGCCCAATAGTGCGCACCCGCGCAGGCTTCCATTGCAACAACACATGGCGCCTGTGCGGCCAAGAACCCGAGAAGCTTCGGCCGCGTCACGCGCTTACGGAACAGCACGTGGCCGGCGGTATCGGCGCCGTGCACCTGGAATATGTGCTTCGCGATGTCCAATCCGATCGTAGTAACCTGTGCCATGGACGCCCCCTTCGGTGGCAGTTCGACACCGTCACCTTGGCACATAGATGCCGTCGGGGGGCGTCCACCCCATCACCCAGATCCTCGACGCGGCGATACGTGCGCCATCGGCCGGCAATGCCCAGAACTGGGCGTTTGTCGTCGTGCGCGACGCCGAACAGCGCCGCCAGCTCGGCCTGATCTACCGCAAAGCTTCTGACATCGCCGAAGCGATGTATGCCGCGCGCGGCCGGCCTGCACACCTGAGCGACCAGCAATTCGTCCGCATGCTGAGGGGCGGCGCCTATCTATGGGATCATCTCGGCGAAGCTCCGGTATTGCTGATTCCGTGCCAGCGCCGCCCCATTATGCCGCCGCGCGAGGCGTTGCCACCGGATATCGCCGCCCACCACGAAAACGAACTGGCCTATACCGATCGCATCCGCGGCGCCAGCATCTACCCGGCGGTGCAGAACATCCTGCTTGCCTGCCGCGCGCTCGGGCTCGGCGCGCTGATAACCACCAACCATATCCGCTGCGAGGACGAGGTTAAGGCTCTGCTCGGCATTCCCGGGGATGTGGGCACCTTCGCTCTGATGCCGATCGGTTGGCCGCTCGACAAATTCGGGCCGCTGAGCCGGCGGCCGCTCGCTGAAGTCGTTCATTTCGATCACTGGGCGAGCGCGCTCACCCCTTAACGCGTCAGCCGCCTAGCGTGTTAGCAGCGACGCCAACAGCGCGACCGCCAGCAGCGCGGCGATACCCTGCCACACCCGCAACGGAGCGCGTTCATAGAGTGTCGGCCGGCGTTGAACGGACGCCGGGGCGGGCGCCGGCCCGGCTTCGATCTCGAACGCGAATTCGGTCATGTCATGAAACCGCCTGGCGGGATCGATCGCGACCGCGCGCCCTAGAGCTGCGGACAGCCACGCGGGGAGATCCGGCCGCAACAGCGAAAAGTCAACGGGGCGAGCGCGCCGCGGCGGGCTCGTGGCGTCAGCGTTACCGTAGGGGTATTCGCCGGTAAACGCGCGGAACATCGTGACACCCAGCGCATAGATGTCGGTGGCCTCGTTGCCGGCTTCTCCCTCGGACATTTCGGGCGCCATATAGGCTGCGGTCCCCGGGATGTTTTCGGGCGGAAAATCTTCGAGCCCCGGCACCCGAACCACCCCGAGATCGATCAGCTTTAATGACACGCCGCCTTCTAGGATCACATTATCCGGCTTGATGTCGCGATGAATGATGCCGGCGTGATGCAATGCCGCCACCGCGCGGGCCAGCTTGACGGTGATGTTGCGGCCTTCCTCCAAGCCCAATGCCGGGCTGCGCGACAGTCGGTCTTCGAGCAATTCTCCTTCATAAAGTGGCATCACCGTGTAGAGGCAAGTCTGCCGCGCCGGTGGCAGTTCGATGACCCGCCCGATCCACGGGTTGTGCACCCGAGCGCCGACCCAGGCCTCGCGGACGAAGGCCGCATGGTAGGCTTCGACACTGGCGACCTGCGGCTTGGGAAACTTCAACGCGACCATGCCGCCCGCGATTTGGTCTTCCGCGGCAAACAGCCGGGTGTAGCGGCCGTCGGAAATCAGCGCCTTCAGAATAAATCCATCGATCGTCTGGCCAATTGTAGGCACCGGGATGATCGGCAACAGGTGCAGAGCGCCGCTGATATCGGCCGAACCCGCCGTCGGCAGCGCGACGACATCGAGAACCAAGGCGGTGCAATTGTCGTTGCTGCCGGATTGCAGTGCCGCCGAAACCAGCGCACCGGCGGTGTCCTCCGGCGCGGAGCGGTCGCGCAGAATGTCAGCGATGCTCTGATCGCTGAGAGAGGCATGCACCCCGTCGCTGCACAGCAGGAAGCGGTCGTGTAGCGCCACTGGCTGTGCTTCATAGTCGAGGCGCACTTCCGCCTCGACGCCTAATGCCCGGGTCAGCGTGTGCGAGCGGCCGGCGCCGTCCTGGCGGACGTGATCGACTGTCATGCACGTCAATCGATCCCGACTGAAACGATAGGCGCGGCTGTCGCCGACATGCAGCAGGTGGGCGGTGCGGCCGCGCAGCACCAAGGCGGTAAAGGTGCAACCCATTCCCGCCAGCGCCGGGTCCTGGCGGCCCAGCGTGTTGATCCAGCTGTTGAGCGAACTGATGATCCTGCCGCCCGCGCGCTGCACCTCCATAGTTTCCGGCAGATCACAGAATCCATCGAGAAATCCGCGCACTGCGGTTTCGGCGGCGGTGCGGCCTCCCCTGGCGCCACCGATCCCATCGGCGATCGCAGCGACGATCTCCTGACGCGGCTCGGGCAACTCCGCGCCATAAAGAGCCGCAGCGAAGTCCTCGTTGTCCTTGCGCATTCCGGCTTTGGAGGCAAAGCCGACGCGCGCCTGTATGCCGGTCTCAACTCCAGGCATGTTGCCGTTTTTGGCGGGCGGTTAACCACCGGTGATTCTGTAGCATAGTGGCCTCAGTCAGCGCCGAAACCCGCGATGAATCCAGTTTGTCCAATTTATGTCCATCGGCGTCAAATTTTCTAGCAATCGATCCTTTGTGCCTTTTGATATGAACGTCAAAGGTTGATTGGCTAAAATTGTTGCAGATAATTGCCCATAAAATAGGCGGTAAAGTGGCCTCAGCTGCTCAGCGTTAGCGGAGATCATCAGCGGCTGCCAACCCGGCGCTACTCCGGCCGGCATGTGTAATAGAGAAAGTAGCCGCCGGTGCTGGATGCGTTGCGCAATTGAAGATTACCCGTAGCCCGGTCGAGGTCAAAAAAGCCCTGTTTCGGATCGTGCCAGCTGATCGAGCGATCGTTGATGGTCGCCGGCATCGAATCGACGGTTGCGCGATCGAAATCGACGACGATCGGCCAGCTGGTTCCGCTTGCGGCGTTGGTACACCGCAGGTGGAGCGTCCGCACTTCGGCGGTTCGGGCCTCGCGGACGGAAGCCAGGAGCAAAATACCCACGGCTACCGCCAACAACAGCGTTCGCAGTTGGCAGAGCTGCGGGCCCGGCACAGGCGGGGTCGTCTCGGCAACGGCGCCGAGCGGATTACGCATCATCGAAAGGGCACCTCCTGCAGAGCCGATCGCGGCCTTTGAACCGTAGTAGGCATGGATTTTGCCTCAAAGCCAATCCGAGGAGAGTACCTCCTCGTATCCGCCAGAGACGGGCTCGTTTGAACGCTCGGGTCCGATTACGAAAGTGCGAGGCAGAGAGATGTTAGTTCCAACGCCAAAATGGCTCGATACCGGTTCCAACGCTTGGCAAATGGCTGCCGCCACTTTTGTCGGCCTGCAAAGCGTGCCCGGTCTGGTGATCCTCTATGGAGGAATCGTCAAAAGGAAATGGGCGATCAACTCGGCATTCATGGCGATGTACGCCTTTGCCGCGGTCATGGTCGTCTGGGTGTTGTGGGCCTACAACATGTCGTTCGGCGAGCAATTGTTCCCGTTCTGGGGTAAGCCAGCGCCGGCGATTTCGGCCGCCTTTATGCTGCAGCAGGCGGTGATTCCGGCCGCTGCATCGGGCATGCCACCGCTTGCCTTCCCGATGGCAACGATGATGTTCTTCCAGTTCGTCTTTGCCGCCATTACTGTGATAATCCTTGCTGGTTCTTTGATCGGCCGGATGAGCTTTAAGGCATGGATCATCTTTGTGCCGGTATGGATGACATTCGTCTATACGGTCGGCTGCTTTAGTATTTGGGGCGGCGGCTGGCTGGCGCAGCTGGGTGCTCTCGACTTCTCAGGCGGCTATGTGATCCATCTCGCCGCCGGCACCTCGGGCTTTGTCGCGGCGGCAGTGATTGGGCCGCGCATTCAGCAGGATCGCGACCACTTTCCACCGAATAGTCTGCTGATGGCGCTTGCCGGCGCCGGCATTCTGTGGCTTGGCTGGAACGGCTTCAACGGCGGCGACCCCTATTTCGCCAACGCCGACGCCTCCGCGGCCATCGTCAACACCAATTTGTGCACCTGCGTCGCGTTGCTGGTGTGGACGATCATGGACACGATGTCCTACGGCAAACCGTCGGTTGTCGGCGCGATCAACGGCATGATCGCCGGTCTCGTCGGAATCACCCCGGCAGCCGGTTACGTCAATGGCTGGGGCGCCATCATCATCGGCGTTTGCGCCGGCATCATTCCCTGGTTCATGATGAACAAGGTGCAGACGTTGCCCCTGTTCAGGAGAGTGGACGATACGCTCAGCGTGTTGTCGACCCACGGCGTCGCTGGCTTGATGGGCGGCCTGTTGACCGGCATTCTCGCCAACCCGGACATGATCGAATATATCGGAACGGAAAAGGACGCGCCTGGAGTGAGCGGAACCGGCTGGGCCTATGGCAACTTCCACCAATTCATGCTGCAGCTTTACGCCGCCTTGTTCATCATCGCGTTCAACGTCGTTGCCACCTTTGTGATCCTCAAGGTGATCTCGATCTTCGTGTCCCTGCGGATGGACGAGGCGACCTTGCGCGTCGGCGACGATGCCGTGCATGGCGAAACGGCCTACAATTTTGGTGACGAAGACGAGGTGCCGGCCGTCGCCGAATAGCGGAAATCGTAGCTCTGGCGGTAGGTTAGGGCCGGTCACCGCGACCGGCCCTAATTGTAGGTGTAATTCGGTAGTTGCTTCCGAATATCGGGTCGATCGGCGCGACAACCGCCACATAGCCGCTGGCGCCGCGTACGAAATGGGTCATCTGCGCCGTCAACCGGCTATTGGCACAATTCTTGATCACACTGAGGTCTAGAGCGATGAGGGCCGTGCTCTCAGGCGACACCCAGTTGCACAAAACAAAAAAGGTAAATGGATGAAACCACTGTTTCGTTGCGGCAGCATTGCGTTGGGAGCCGCCGTGCTGGCAGCGCTCGCCGCGATCCCGGCGCTGGCGCAGACCTCGGCCCCTGCCGCTCCAAGCGCTGCTCCAAAACTCGACAGCGGCGACACCGCTTGGATGCTGACCTCGGTGGCGCTCGTTCTAATGATGACGATTCCGGGCCTGGCGTTGTTCTATGGCGGCATGGTCCGCAAAATGAACGTGCTGGCGACGGTCATGCAGAGCTTTGCCGTGACCTGCCTCGTGACCGTGTTATGGATGGTGATTGGCTACAGCTTTGCGTTTACCACGGGCTCGTCTTTTCTTGGCGGCCTCAGCCGGTTTTTGCTGCTCGGGATGACCATGGATACGGTCAACGATCTGGCCAAGACCATCCCCGAATCGGTTTATATGTGCTTTCAGATGACGTTCGCGATCATCACGCCGGCGCTGATCTGCGGGGCCATCGCCGATCGCATGAAGTTCTCGGCGTTACTGTGGTTTATCGGATTGTGGAGCCTGTGCGTTTACGCGCCGATCGCGCATTGGGTCTGGGGTTCCGACGGGTTTTTGAACGGCGCCGGCGTGCTCGACTTTGCCGGCGGGACGGTGGTGCACATCAATTCCGGGGTCGCCGGATTGATGGCGGCCCTCGTTTTGGGCAAGCGGCGGGGTTACGGCACCGAACCGATGGCGCCGCACAATCTTGTTCTCAGCGTGATCGGCGCCTCGTTGCTGTGGGTGGGCTGGTTTGGGTTTAATGCCGGCTCGGCGACTGCGGCCAACAGCAACGCCGGCATGGCGATGACCGTGACCCAGATCGCGACGGCGACGGCGGCGCTCGCCTGGATGTTCGCCGAGTGGATCTTTCGCGGGAAGCCAAGCGTGCTCGGCATCATTTCGGGAGCGGTCGCGGGCCTGGTCGCGATTACCCCTGCCTCGGGCTTTGTCGACCCGCGCGGCGCGCTGGTCATTGGGGCCGCGGCCGGTGTCGTTTGTTTCTGGAGCACCTCCAGCCTAAAGCATGTACTGGGGTATGACGACAGCCTCGACGCCTTTGGCGTGCACGGCATCGGTGGCGCGGTCGGCGCCATTCTGACCGGGGTATTCGCGGTCGCATGGGTCGGCGGCCCCGGCAAGAGCGGTCTCGTCGACGGCAACCCGCATCAAGTGCTCACCCAGATCTACGGGGTCCTCGTTACCGTCGTCTATGATGCGATCGTATCGTTGGCATTGCTTAAGCTTGTCGATGTCACAATCGGTTTGCGGGTCGACGGCGATGTCGAGCGCGAGGGGCTCGACCTGGCGATCCACGGTGAGGCGGTCCAGTGAGGAGGCGCTGCTGCGTCACTGTTTCCGATGCCCATGGGGTTGTTTGTCATGAAAAAGATCGAAGCTATCATCAAGCCGTTCAAACTCGACGAAGTTAAAGATGCCTTGCACGAGGTCGGCGTAACCGGGATGACGGTCAGCGAAGTCAAAGGCTTCGGGCGCCAGAAGGGGCACACCGAAGTATATCGCGGGGCCGAATACGTGATCGACTTCCTACCCAAGATCAAGATCGAAGTCGTGCTCGATGACAACCTCGTCGAGCGCGCCGTGCATGCGATCCAGGATGCCGCGCGCACCGAAAAGATCGGCGACGGCAAGATCTTTGTCTTGCCGGTCGAACAGGCAATCCGCATCCGCACCGGCGAGCAGGGGCCGGATGCCGTCTAAAAACCCTGCAATATGCTTCCACCACCCTCCGCAACCTGGATTGATCCAAAAGGAACAGAGCGATGTCGGACACCGGCGATGTGATGGCGCTGATCAAGGAGCACGAGGTCAAATATGTCGACTTTCGGTTTACCGATCCGCGCGGCAAGTGGCAGCATCTGGCGCATCATCTGCGCACGATCAGCGAGAATTTTCTCAACGACGGGATCATGTTTGACGGCTCGTCGATCGCCGGGTGGAAGGCGATCAACGAGAGTGACATGATGCTGGTGCCGGATTGCCAGACCGCGGTCATCGACCCGTTTGCGGCGCAGACCTCGCTGATCATCTTTTGCGATGTGCACGAGCCGTTGACCGGCCAGCCCTATGCCCGCGACCCGCGCTCGACCGCCAAAAAGGCCGAGCAGTATCTGATCGCCTCCGGCATCGGCGACACCGCCTATTTTGGCCCCGAGGCGGAATTCTTTATCTTTGACGATGTCCGCTATGCGGTCGGCATGAATGGCGCGATGTACGCGATCGACTCGTCAGAAGGGCCCTATGTCTCGGGCAAAGAATTCCCCGACGGCAATACCGGCCACCGCCCGCCGATCAAGGGCGGCTATTTTCCCGTACCCCCGGTCGACAGCCAGGCCGATCTGCGCGCCGAGATGCTGTCGGTGATGGCCGATATGGGGCTCAAGGTCGAAAAGCACCATCACGAGGTCGCCCCCAGCCAGGCCGAGTTGGGGTTTGAGTTTTCGACCCTGGTGTCGACCGCCGACCACATGCAGATCTACAAATACGTGGCGCACAATGTCGCCCAGCAATACGGCAAGACCGTTACCTTTATGCCCAAGCCTGTTTTGGGCGACAACGGCTCGGGTATGCATGTCCACCAATCCTTGTGGAAGAACGAGAACACGCTGTTCGCCGGCAACCTCTACGCCGATTTGAGCGAGACCGCGCTTTATTACATCGGCGGGATTATTCGCCATGCGAAGGCGATCAACGCTTTTACCAACCCGACCACCAACAGCTACAAGCGCTTGATCCCGGGGTTCGAGGCGCCGGTGTTATTGGCGTATTCGTCGCGCAACCGCTCGGCCTCGTGCCGCATCCCGTTTGTTTCGAGCCCCAAGGCCAAGCGCGTCGAGGTGCGCTATCCCGACCCCGCCGCCAACCCCTATCTCGGCTTTGCCGCGATGCTGATGGCCGGGCTCGATGGCATCCAGAACAAGATCCACCCGGGCGACCCGATCGACAAAAACCTCTACGATCTGCCGCCCGAGGAGTTGAAGGACATCCCGGTGGTGTGCGGCTCGTTGCGCGAGGCGTTGGGCGAACTCTCGCGCGACCACGCCTTTTTGTTAAAGGGCGATGTCTTCACCAAGGACCAGATCGAGGCCTATATCGAGCTAAAATGGGAGGAGGTGTACAATTTCGAGCACACCCCCCACCCGATCGAATACCAGATGTACTACTCGGTCTAGAAACAGCGCCCGTTGGCCGCTGTCAGCGCGTCCGTATGGGCGCGCTGCGTCTATCCAGTCGAGATTTCAGCGGCCCTAGCCGCTGGCCCCGGCCGGACTTTACAGCGATAGTGCGGAAGCCTCGTCTTTTGCCAGTACTGACTCGGCGAGGCGCACCCAATAGCTTGCACCAACAGGCAAGATCGCGTCGTTGAAATCGTAATGCGGGCTGTGCAGCATCCCGCCCGTCTCGGCAGTGCCGTTGCCGATCCAGATATAGGCCCCGGGCTTCCTTTCGAGGAAAAAGGCGAAATCCTCCGCTCCCATGCTCGGCAATACGTTGCGCCGCACATTGCTCTCGCCGACGATCGCGGCGGCGGCCGCAGCGGCAATCTCGGTCTCAGCCGCGGCGTTCAGTGTTGGCGGATAACGCCGCTCGTAGCGCAATTCCATTCCGGCGCCGACACTACCGCACGCGCCCTCGGCGATGCGGCGGATCGACGGCTCCATTCGGTCGCGCACCTCGGGGCTGAACGAACGCGTCGTCCCGCGCAAAACCACGCTCTCGGGAATGACGTTCCAGGTGTCGCCGCCATGGATTTGCGTGATGCTGACGACAGCGCTTTCGAGCGGATGAGTGTTGCGGCTCGCGATCGTCTGCAGGCCGTTGATCACCTGCGCCGCGGCGACGACGGGATCGACGGCGAGATGCGGCATCGCGGCATGCCCGCCGCGGCCGTTGATTGTGATCTCGAAAATATCGAATGCGGCCATCATCGGCCCGGGTTGGACGGCAAACTGACCGACCGGCAATTCCGGCCAGTTGTGCATGCCAAAGATCGCCTCGACCGGATACTTGTCGAGCACGCCCTCCTCGATCATGACCCGCGCGCCACCTTCATTCTCTTCGGCCGGCTGAAAGATAAAATGGATCGTCCCCGCGAAGTTGCGGGTTTCCGCGAGATGCTTGGCGGCGCCCAACAGCATAGCGGTGTGACCGTCATGGCCGCAGGCATGCATCCTTCCATGCTGTTGCGAGGCATGGGCAAACGCGTTTTGCTCTTCGATATGCAGGGCATCCATATCGGCGCGCAAAGCGATTGCGCGCGGTGCGGATGCCGCCCCCCGTAAGGTGCCGACGACACCGGTCCCGGCAATCCCGCGCTCGACCGCGATGCCGAATGACTGCAACCGCTCGGCGACAAACTCGGCGGTTCGATATTCCTCGAACGCCGTTTCCGGGTGAGTGTGGATTTGACGACGCCACTCAGTCATCTCGGCATGAAAATCGGCGACGCGATTGATGATCGGCATGCCCGGGGTCTCCCTTAAGCCGCCGCCATCTTCGCGCCGTCACGCCCCGCGCTGTCAACCGCTCGACATCGCGCACGGCTGTCCAGCAATCAGGCCCAATAGGGAACTGCAGAGCGTTTCGAGCGTTATGCCGTCTCTAAGTCACGCTTTCGCGAGACATTTGAATTCGTCGACGGACGAAGATTGCAGCCGCAATAACATAAAATTAGGGGTGGAGAGAGGCCCGTCTCAAAGCCAACCGGCTCGTACACGGAGGGAGATCATGTCCGAACCAGAACAGGTCGGAGCTCTAGTCCTGGGCAGCGGATTTGGCGGCAAGCTGCTCGCCTGGCATATGGCGCGATCGGGACGACGGACCGTCGTCGTCGAGCGCCGGTGGATCGGCGGCTCCTGTCCCAACATCGCGTGCCTGCCCAGCAAGAATGAGATTTGGAGCGCCCGGATCGCGCATTTCGCGCGTCATGCGTCCGAGTTCGGCACCTCGACGGGACCTGTCACGACGGACATGGCGAAAGTTCGTCAGCGCAAGCGCGCCATGGTTGACGCCGAAATTGCCTTGCATTTGCGGAACTACAAAGAAAGCGGCGCCGAGTTGATTATGGGGACCGGCCGCTTCGTCGCCCCAAAAACCCTTGAGGTGCATTTGAATGACGGGGGCATCCGCCTGCTGGCGGGCGAGAGGGTCTTCCTCAACCTCGGAACGCACGCAGCGATCCCAAATGTTCGCGGGCTCGAAGCCGCCCGGCCATTGACCCATATCGAAGCTCTCGAGCTCGATTATGTGCCGGCGCATTTGATCGTGCTCGGCGGCGGCTATGTCGGTCTCGAACTGGCCCAGGCCTATCGCCGTTTCGGCAGTCGCGTGACGGTCATCGAGACTGGGCGTCAGCTGATGAGCCGCGAGGATGCCGACGTCGCGGCGGAAATGCAAAAGATCCTCGGCGACGAAGGCATCCAGATTTTACTGGGCGCCGAGACCCTCGACGTGCATGGCCGATCCGGAGAGGAAGTCAGCCTTGACGTGCGTACCTCCTCCGGCGAGCAACAGATTGCAGGCAGCGATATACTGGTTGCGGCTGGCCGCATTCCGAACACCGCCGGGGCCGGGCTTGAAGAGGCCGGCGTCGAGTTGGATGGTCACGGGTACATTCGCGTCAACGAACGGCTGGAGACAACCACGTCCAACGTCTGGGCGATTGGAGAATGCGCCGGTAGTCCGCAGTTTACCCATGTTTCGATCGACGACTTCCGGATCATCAGGGACAATTTGGCCGGAAGCCAGCGCAGCACGCGCGATCGGCTGGTTCCATATTGCATGTTCACCGAGCCTCCCCTCGCTCACGTCGGACTGAGCGAGGGCGAAGCGCAGCGCCGCGGCGTCGATGTGCGGGTCGCGAGATTGCCGATGAATGCCGTGCGGCGGACGGCGACGACAGGCGAAACGCAAGGCTTTATGAAAGCTCTCATCAGCGGGAGCGACGACCGCATTCTCGGCTTTACGATGATCGGCGCCGAGGCGGGCGAGGTAATGGCGACGGTGCAAACGGCGATGCTGGCGGATCTGCCATACCCGAAGCTGCGCGACGCAATCCTCGCGCACCCGACGATGGCGGAGGGTTTGGGTTCGCTGTTCGAGAATGTACCGCCTCGATCCACTCGATAGCCTTTAAAAAAAGTGCAGGCCTCAAGGAGAGGTATACGAATTAAATTTCAGATCCTCACCAGCCGGGGACTGGGCTCGTGGATTTGGAGATCAAGCCCCTCGCTTCGGCCCTCAGATCTGGAGTTCGGCGGCCTTTTTGTTCAGCGAGGCGATCAGGCTGTCGATGCCGCCGCTGCGCAGAATTGCCGCGAACTCGGAGCGCCGCGTCGCCAACTCGCTGATCGCTTCGCCGACATAGATGTCGCGGACCTGCCAAGCAATGTCGTTGTCGTGCAGGATATAGTTGATCAACACCGGTTCGCCGTCGGCTTTGACGATCTGGGTTTTGACCAAAGTTCCGTGCTTTATCTGCTGCTCTCCGAGGACCTCGAACTTTTGCCCCGAATATCCGTCGAAGCGGGCAGCATAGACAGCGCCGATATAGCGGCCGTAGGCGGCGGCGGCATTGCGTTTCTGCTCGGGCGTCAGAGTGTGCCAGATCGGCCCGATCGACAGCCGCGCCATAAACGGTATGTCAAAGGTGCTGACCACGGCCGCCTCCAGTTTCTGGTAACGGCCTTTCGGTCCCAATGCCGCCGCATGCTGCATCGCATCAAGCAGCTGGCCGTAAAAATGCTGTACGACCTCGGTGGGCCCTGGTGTCGTCGCCGGGCTGGGGGAGGAGAAGAGCAGGCAACCGGCCCATACGATGCAAAAGCCGATCGCCTTCCAAGACCCAGAAAATTGCCGCCTCAGCACGCTTCGCACCCCATGTCACTCAGTACCCGCCGCATCCCATATCCGCCACCCACCCGATAGTCGAGGGGTAAAGGCCGGCGCAGCTTCTAAGTCGAGGCTGCCACTTTATTAAGTTTCCGGCAGCGGTCCGAAGGCCGGGGGTGGGATGCGGCGCTTCGAGGCGTCTTCGTAGGCGGAGGCGATCTCGAGAAGGATATCCTCCTTGCCGGGCTCGGCGCGAAACACCAGCGAAAACGGCAGACCCGGCGGCGGAAGTTCGGTCGGCGCCGCGGCGGCGGCCGGGATATAGCGGGTGCGGTCGGGGCTTAGCGCAAAGACTGGGTCGTAAACCGTCGTAACGTAGCCCGCCGGAATCAGTACCTCGGTCAAGCCGGCGTTCGGACCGTAAAAGGTTTCGGCGCGCAGATTGGAGGGGCCGCCGAGCGGGTCATGGGCGCCGCCGATCTTACCGGGCGGCAACGGCGTGTGCAGCCGCACCAGCGCGTCGAGCCGGTTTTCGAGGATCACCATCATGTCGACCCGGCGCAGCAACTCGCGCAGCATGATGCGCTCGTCGACACCCTGACGCCCGCCCAAAGGATTGCGCGGATCGGTCACCTCCTCCCAATTCTTGAAGGCGGCGCGGCCGTCATCGCCCCAAAATTTCGAGCGCGCGTTGAGCGCGGCGAAATCGGTCAGTGTCTCGGCAAAGCCGAGCGCTCGCCAATCCGCCGCCCGCCGCGACAGGTATTGCGGGATGTGAAAACGGAACGACATCGCCAGCTCCTGGTTCTGGATCGTGGCAATATCGAGATTGACGGGTGGGGGGATGCGGCCCTCGGCCAATTCGACCAAGTAGTCGATCGGCGCCATGTCGCCGGAGCCGAAAACTTTGCCGGGTTGAAATTCCGTCGGGTGGATCGCCGCGGCGAATTCCTTGAACACCGGCGTTCCGTCGGCGCCGAGACGGAACAACAGTTCGGGCATGAACACCGGCACCAGCTTTGCCAAGGCGCGTCGGAAATCGGGGTTCATCTGTTCGAGATCGGGGTCGCGCTCCCACAAGGGGTCGCCCGACTCGGCCAAGGTTGCGCCGAGTTTCTCGCCGAGCACCGATTTGATCTCGGCTGCGGCGGCGCTGGTGATCGGCACCGTCGCCTTTTCGCCGGGGCGGACCAGTATCGACTCGCGAATGATGCCGATGCGCCGCCCCTTCAGCGCACCCGGCGCCCCTGAGCCCCGGGCGTGCCGTGCATAGCCGCCGGCCACCACCGAGGAGCGCGGCACGGTCGTATAGGGGTCGCGCGGGTCGTAATAGCCGCGCTCCGGATCCTTCAGCGCGTCCAAAATCTTGGCGCAATCGCCAATCGTGCGCGCCAGAATGCCGCTGCGATCGCAGTAAATATCGGCGCCGATCGCCCCGCCATTAAAGCCGAGCATCGCTTTGTGCGGCAGGATCAACGCCACCGCGTTGTGATTGGCGGGGCCGCGCGTCGAGGCGCGAGTTTCCTCCGCAAGGCTCGCCATCACGAGGTTGGCGCTGACCGACACACCCGACCCCGATGACGAGCCGAGCGAAGCCGCCCGCGTCGTGTCGTAGGGGTTGGCCGGGTTCCCAGCCCAGCTCGAACGCTGATAGCCGAGGGTCGAGGGCAACACCTTCTCCGGCTCATGCCGGCCGCCGGGATTGCCGGCGCGTCCGTTGTATTCGGTGTTGACCGCCTTCGCGAAGATGATCGCGCCCTTGTTGCGCAATTGCTCGACCAGGACATGGTCGCGCGCCGGAAAATCGATGTCATAGGCCGCGTCGCCGCCGGCGGTCGTGCGCATGTCCTCGGTGTCGAACGGGTCCTTGAACGAAAACACGACGCCGTACATTGGCATCTCGTCGAGATCAGGGTTGCGGCCGTAGCGCGCGTCGAGCGCCGCGGCATGTTCGAGCGCATCGGGCAGCCGGCGAAAATGCTCGCAGACCGGTGGTGCGCCCGGCGGCAAGGGCCCGAGCGACGGATGGCGGTCAAAATCGCCGCGACAGGTCACCGAGCGTTCGCCGCGGATGTTCAATGTGGCGAGCGCATTCAGCTGAGTTCCGTTCGGGATGCCGGTGATCATGCCGTATTGCTGCTGCACTCCAGGGTCGGAAGCGGTCGTTTCCATGCGGCCGAATTCGAGCGGCGGGCCTCGGTATTTGTCGAGATCGGGCAGGATCGTCGCGGCTTTGACGGTCGCAGTCGGGAAATCGAGCGCGGACCCGGCGCGCACCGCGCCGCGCGCTGTGGGGACCGACGCACCGTCCTCGGTCACCAGCAGGCTGGCGACGCCGTTAAAGGCGCGGGCGCGATCGATATAATGCTGAACGACCGCGACCAGCGTGGTTTCGCCGGCGCGGATCGCCCGATGCAGATCGTCGATCGTTGCCTCTTCGAGCCGAAACGGTTTTCCCGCCCCGCTTTCTTTGTCGCTCATGATCCGGTTTCCCCTTTCCGAAACGTCAGATGACGGAGATCCGGACGGATCGTCAATTATCAGATTCGATCCGAGCAATCATCGGGCTGAAACCGGTTGACCCTGATGTTGCCCACGGGCATGGTAGGTGCATATGCATCGATTAAGGGAGACAAGCCGGTGCGGCTGACCGACCTTCCTGCGGCGAACGCCAAGCGTCTCGCCGAATTGGAGTGCCCCGACTTCAAGACCCGACCTTGGGTCGAAGGGCCGCCATTGGCGCAGCGCCGGGTCGCTGTCGTCTCCTCGGCTGGGCTCGTGGTGCGCGGCGAAAAGGTGTTTCGCGGCCGCGATCCGGATTATCGCGCGATCCCGTCCTCGACCCGGGCCGACCAGTTGCTGATGAGCCATATTTCGATCAACTACGATCGCAACGGCTTTCAGGAAGACTGGAACGTCGTCTTTCCGTTGGACCGGCTCAATGAAATGGCGGCCGATGGCGAGATCGGCTCGGTCGCGGCGACCCATTTTTCGTTTATGGGCGCCACCGACCCGGTGCAGATGGAAGGTTACGCGCGCGAAGTTGCCGGGTACTTGAAGCAAGACAAGGTCGACGCCGTCATCCTCTCCCCGGTTTGACCGCTCTGCACGCGCGCCGTGAGCGCGCTGGGGCATTACATCGAGGAAGAGGGGATTGCGACGGTCGCGATCAGTCTGATCCGGCCACAAAGCGAAAACACCAAACCGCCGCGCGCCTTGTGGGTGCCGTTTGAATTGGGGCGTCCATTTGGCCCGCCAAATGACCCGGCGTTTCAGAACGATGTGATCCGGGCGGCGTTGCGCATGCTTGAAGAAGGCGGCGGTCCAGTGCGGATCGAGGATTTCCCGCACGACGATCCGCGCGAAACACCTGATCCTGGCTGGAAACCGCCGCTTGCTGGGGTCATCATCAGCGATGGGTCGCCAGTGGCGCACGGCGACGCGTTCGAGACCGAAATCGCCAAGCTGTCAGAGGCCTACGACCAATCGGCCAAGGCGCGCGGGCGGACAACGGTCGGGCTCAGCGGATTGCCGATCAGCGAGGCCGGGCGTTACATCGCGGCGTCGCTGCGCGGCGAGAACCCGGAAAGTCCTGTTGCCGACATGTCACCGCCGCTCGCACTCAGGTTTGCCATCGATGACATCAAGGCGTATTTCCTTGAGGCAGGCCTCACCCCCGGCAGCAAGCCGTCGAGCCGCCAGCTCGGCGACTGGTTTTATAACGAGACCGCTGCCGGCAAGGTCTTGTTCGCCTTGCGCCGCGCGAATCTCGACGCCGCCGATGAACGCCTCAAACTGATCGCCAGCAACTTTATCGTCCCCGGGATCCGCGCCCTCGCTGCGGGTTGACCCGCTTCGCTCCACCAGAGCTCGACCGGCTCAGCAACGGGGCCGCGCTCAGGGAGGCAGTGTCCCAACACTGCCTCCCTGAGCACCCATTTGCGCCCGTCGCTCGGGTGCACCTTGCGCCCAGGTTATGGCCGGTTTTTTGTGGGTTCGCGACAATCACGCAATCACCTCATTTTTACCCTATGCTCCTGACGTGCTTACAGCTGTTTCGGATCGTGCCGCCCGATCACGCGTTGCCACGAAGTGCTCAACGGACATCCATGACTCGCCGTCGGGGCGGAGAGGAATTCCGAAAGGTTGAAGGGGTGGTCGGCACCTGATCTCGGTCCTGATAAAACAGGTGGAACAGGTGGGCGGCGTCGATCGGGCGTTGTTGCGAGCCGGTTGGCGGCGCCGCTGCGTCCGTGATCGGGCGGCATGGCGGGCATTCCAGGGAGGCGGGCATATGGCGCAAGAAACGGTTCGGCTGGCGCGGTATGCCGCGGCGCTGCGCTACGAAGATATTCCGGTGGAAATCATTGGGCGGGCGAAGGAGTGCATCGCCGACACGGTCGCGGCGATCATTTGCGGTGCGGCGCTGCCGTGGAGCCGCATCGTTATCGCCTATGCCGAGCGCACGGGTCCCGCCGGCAAAAGCCGGATACTCGGGACCTCAGGGCCGCCGGTGACCGCCCCCGCGGCGGCGCTCGCCAATGGCGCATTGGCGCATGCCTTCGAACTCGACAGCTTGACCCGGCCCGGCGCCGGCGTCCATCCCGGCGCCACCCTGCTACCGCCGGCCTTGGCAATAGCCCAGCAGCAGGGGCTCGGCGGGCGCGCGATGATCGCGGCATTTGTCGCCGGTTGCGAGGTCATGGTGAGGATCGGCCGCGCCACCGGCCATACCAACGAGCAGCGCGGATTTCACGCGCCCGGTAATACCGGACCGTTTGGCGGTGCTGTCGCTGGCGGGCATCTGCTGCGGCTCGACCCCGAGCGGATGGCGAACGCACTTGGCATCGCCGGTTCGCTCGCCTCGGGGCTGCTCGAATTCGCCCGCGCCGGCAAGGGCGGCATGGTAAAACGGCTGCATCTGGGCCGCGCTTCGGAAGGCGGCGTGCTGGCCGCGAGCCTCGCACATGACGGCTTCACCGCGCCCGATACGGTGCTCGAGGGCCCATTCGGGTTTCTCGCAGTGTTCTGCCGCGAATGGGATGTCGGCGAGCTGACAAAGGGGCTTGGCGAGTATTGGGCGACGACCAGCATCGCGCTGAAGCGCTACCCGTGCCACATCAACGCCCACGCCGCGGTCAAAGCGCTGGCACAACTGCAGGCCGAGCACGGCTTTACCGGCGGCGAGGTCGAGACGGTTGCGATATCGGGCAGCGAGCGCATGGCCGGCTTGCACAACATCCCCGAACCCGCCGATCTGATGATGGCGCAATACAGCGTGCCGTTTTGCGCGGCACTGGCACTCTATCGCGACCCGCGCAACCCCGAATCCTTTGCCGAAGGGGCGCTCGACGACCCCAATATTCGCGCTTTGTGCCGCCGGGTGACGGTCACTGCGGCGCTGCACGGCCCAGGCCATGACCAGCCGGCGACCACGGTTTGGGTCTCGCTCAAGGGCGGGCGGCAGTTTTCCACGACTGTTACCGAAGGCACACTCGACCCGGCTGATCTCGGGGACAAATTCTTGCGGCTGACTCGCGCTGCCCTCGGCGAGGAACGATCGGCCGCATTGTTCGACCGCCTGCAGCACCTTGAAAACGAGCCCACCCTCGACTGGCTCGGCGCTGAAGGCTAAGGCATCGAGCGGACCAGGGGCGGACGCGAGCTTGCCTCGGTAAAGCTTTGCGCTAGGCTGTATCGTAAGATTGCGACGACCGGAGCGGCGGCATGATTGGTGACGCGGCGATAGAGTACCTCAACGAGTTTCGCGCGCGGGGCGAGGCGATCGCCGATGCCTGCACCCGCTGCGGCGACTGTTTTCGCGCCTGCCCGATGGTCGAGCCGGCCGGTATCGGCTCGGCGGACCCGGTCGAGACGACAGCGGCGATTGTCGATCTGATTACCGGCGGCTCTGGCAACGACGACGCCGTGCGCTGGGCTTCGGTGTGCAGCGGCAGCGGCAATTGCATCCCGGCTTGCACCCACGGCGTCAACCCGCGCTTTATGGTGCAGCTCGCCCGCGGTTTCGCTCGCGCGCAAGAGGACGGTGCGCCGCTAAATACCCGCTGGCGTCAGCCGTTTCAGACGATGAGCCGCGGCGTGCGCATCCTGTCGCGACTGCAGATGCCACCCGAAACCCTGGCTCGGCTGCGCGGCCAAGGCGAGCCGCCGCGGCAAAGCCCGCCGGAAATCGTCTTTTACACCGGCTGCAACATCCTGAAGACGCCACACATAGCACTCCTCTGCCTCGACGTGCTGGACATGCTCGGCGTCGATTACGAGGTCATGGGCGGCCCCGGCCAATGCTGCGGCGTCTACCAGTTTCGCGAAGGTGATTTCGCCAGCACCGCGCGCGTCGGGTTCGCCACGATCGACGGGCTCGCCGCGGCGGGTACGGCAACCGTGCTGTCGTGGTGCCCGAGCTGCCAATTGCAAATCGGCGAGGTGGCGCTGCCGAGCTATCAACGGCAATTCGGCGACAAGCCGTTCGATTTGAACCCGTTTCTGGTTTATCTCGCGGGCCGCGCTGACGAGCTGGCCGAGCTGATGCAGCACCGCGTCGAAAAGCGGGTGGCATTGCATGAGCGCCCGGTGCTGCCCGACGTCATGGCAGCGGTCAAAAAGTTGCTTTCGATCGTCCCCGGCGTCGAGTTGGTCGATATCGACGTGCCGCGGGTCGGGACCCAGGCCAACAGCCTCGCGGTCCTGCCGGCGTTCAAACGCGAGTTGGTGCAACGCGAACTAGCCGCCGTCGCCAATGCCGGGGTGACCACCTTGGCCACGGTCTATCACGCCTGCCATCGTGAATTGTGCGACGCGGGCGACGGCCGCAGTTTCGAGATCGTCAATTTTATGGAAATCCTCGGCGCCGGGCTCGGCCTTGATGCCGACGACCTCTACAAGCGTCTCAAATTGATGGGCGACATCGATGACATTATTGTCGAGACCAGCCCGCTGATCGCCGAACACGGGCTCGACCTCGATACCGTCCGCGACGCTCTCCTCGCTGAGTTCGCCGGCGCCGCAGTCTCTGTTAACCCGTCCGCCAACACCGTGAGCCTCTAGACATTTTGGTCTGTATTTCGGCCAAAATAGCAAAAGCCGTCGGCTCAACTGCGCAATTATTGACGATCGCCGAGGGAGATTGAATTGCCCTATTTTATTCGCCGCCCGTATGCTGAAACCGGCGCGCTGCGCCGGACGGAAAGTCGAGCTGACGAGGTTGATTTGCTCGACCTCGCCAAAGATGTCCTGACTCTGGAATTGAGCCGCGCCGCGGACGGCCAGTTTCGCCTCCGTGACCCGCTTCAGCCCGGCGAACGCGGCGCCATGGTCTTGGAGATGGCGGTCGATGAGGGTACGCCGCCCATAACCATCAGCCTGACAGCGAGCGATCTCGTTGGACCGGGTTCACGGATTTCCGCGGAATCGGTTCAGATCAGCCCCTCGACCCTAACGCTCTTTAGCGGCATTTCTGCCGAGGTTGCGGTGACGGTGCTGGCTCCGGCCGACGCGCGTCCGGGTGTCTATACCGGAACCCTTTCAGCGACCGGTGACGAGACCTTCGCTGTCGGAATCCAGGCGGAAGTCCGCTGAGGCCAGCCAGGCACATTTCCGTTCAAGCATCCCGTTCGGTCATAAAGTCGAGGCAGTGCGCAATAAAGTCGCGGTCTTCACCGGACGTCCCGGCGAATGCGGTCGGAAATGCCGCTCGGGCGCCTTCGATCAGCCTCGCGGCGGCCTTCCGCGCGTAAGCGACGCAGTCGTGTCGCTCCATCGCGTCAAACACCCACGCAACCTCCGCTTCGCGGCGTTGGCTCCGGGGCAGGCCGAGGAAGCGCGACAGCCGGGCACGCTCCGATGGATCGATTAGCCCGGCGAGGCGACTGAGAATCAACGTTCGCTTACCTTCGTATATGTCGCCGAAAATCTCTTTCCCGTAGCGGTCGCGCGAGCCGATCAGGTTCAGCAAATCGTCTTGAATTTGAAAGGCGGCGCCGAGGAAAAACCCGAAGGGGTTAAAAATATCGAGGCTGGTCATGTTGGGCCTGCCGATCAGAGCGCCGATGCGGCATGGATGAATAAAACTGTACCAGCAGGTTTTCTTTAAGGTCATTCGCAAATAGTCCGATGGGCTCACCGAGAGATCGTTGTCTCGGATCCAGCCAAGTTCCATCGCCTGACCTTCAAACGACTGTGAGACCAGGTGATCGAACTCGTCAAATACCCGCCACGCGGTTTCAGGGCCCAGATCAGCCACATTGGCCCTGAGCAGGCGAAACGCGCTCGCCATCATTGCATCGCCCGCGTTGATGGCCAGCGGCGTGCCTAACTCAGTATAGAGGCACGGGAAACCGCGCCGGCTCTCGCTTTGGTCCTGGATGTCGTCATGGATCAGAAAGGCGTTGTGCAGAAGCTCGAGGGCCGCTGCGGAGGTCAGCGCATCATTGAGCTGACCGCCGTAAGCGCGGCATGTCGCGATGAGGAGCGCCGGGCGGAGCCCTTTGCCGGCACGGGCGCAGAAGTCGCGTATCGGTTGGTAGAGGTATGCCCGTGGTTCGCCGTCGGGCAGACGCTCGAGCAGCGCATCGCGTGCCAGGCCGCCATATTCCGCAAGTCGATCAAGGAAAGCGGCGCGGTCCATCCCGCTCGTTTAAGCTTTCTGGGTGATGCGGACGCGCCGGCGTGGTGGAGGTGTCACCGTCGCCGCTAGGCTTGCTGCCCGGGCGAACGGTTGAGCAGCGAGGATCGGGCTGTTTGCGAGCGCGACAGCAGCGGTTGCCGCGGCGGCCGAGACTGCGTCGATGCCCGGAGCAGGCGCACCAAGACCGGGCAGATATTCGCCGAAGCCGCTCATAACCCCGGGGGGCAGACCAATCATCGAGAGTGCGCTAGCTGGGATTGGCTCCGACATCGGCCCGCCAGGTACCGAGAGTGCGTCGGCGACGGGCGCCACCGCCGCGAGCGGTCCGGTAGCGCCCGTCCGAACCCCGGCTACGCCTTGGCCGAACGCGAGCACGGCCTCGACCGCCTTTGAGAAGCGGTCGTCCCACGGCAGACCGGCGCGGTAGCGGGCGCTGTCATAAGCGCGGAACGGCGCCAGCGCGTCGGGCTCGTGAAGATTCCATACGGCGCAGCGCGGCCGGTCAGAGCCGCTCCGCTCGAGTATCGCGTTGACGGCGCGGCGAGCCGCTTCGTTTGCGCCCTCCATCGTCGCGAGATCGGTGAACGTGCGTACGTAATCTGAGGCGAGAACAAAATTGGGGATCGCCGTGGCTGCCTCGGGCCGCAACTGCCAGGTGTTCGCGTTGTTGACAAGGAGGGGCTCGACGTCGGTATCCCGACCGGGACGGATCGGGTCGTCCATGATATCCGGGTCGAGAAACCAGTAATGCAAATCCTCGTCGCGAAGGAGTTCGGCGCCACCCACATTCAAGCTGCGCTTGAGCTGCAACCAGACCTCGTTGGCAACCTCCTGACGCGTGCAGTCAAACGCGGATTTGCCGTTGAAGCCGGGCGTGTCCCATTGCGAGATATCGACCGAGAGGATCCCGCGGGTCCGGCCATCGCCCCACTCGGCGAAATCGACCCCGGTCCAGAACTGCCGTTGCGAAACGGCGGTCAGCGCCCAAGGGCTGTCGACGAAGATGATGTGGCCATGCGTGATCGGTATGTCCCGCGTCAGATAGAACTGTACGCCATTCATCCACTGCACGCTGTCCGCCAAGGACGTCAGGTTCGCGAGAGTCGGATCGAGCGCCTTCATCGCCGGGGTGACAAGTGGCGCCATCCGCTCCACCGGCAGTGCGCCGATGAACCAGTCGCCGGTCGCCAGAAGCGTCTGGCCGCCGAGCCGCACCGTTGCACCCGCGATCCGGTCACGCGCAACATGGATCTCCGTCACCTCCGCATCGAAATGATAGGTAATGCCCATCGCCGTCAGGTGCTTGAGCCACGGTTGGATCCAGACATCGTTGGTCGGTCCGTTGAGCAGCCGGTCCGACGCTGTGCCTGGCGCGAGCATGCCAAACAGAAGCTGCACGAAGATATCGCCGATGGTCTTGACGCTCGCCACCCGTGCCTTAGCCGCGACGAGAGAGCGGGTGATGCCGATCGCGAGCAGCCTCTGATAGGCTACCGAGCGGTCCTCGGCGCCGACAAAATCCCACCAGTCCAGCTTTTCATATTCTTCCAGGCGCCGCTCCTCGCATGACGTAATGACCCGCCAAATGCAGCCCGCGAAGTGCTCGATTTCGGCATAGGGGATGTCGTCGCGCGGAGAGATCGTCCATAAGAACGTTTTCAGCGTGGATGCCAGCTCATAGACATTTTCGGGAAAGCGTGAGGGCAGTTCAACGCCCGGCTTGTTGTAGCTGGCGACCAGAACTTGCGTCGTATCGACGAGGTTGTCGAAGACCGTTCCGTTTCCGAACGGGATGCGGCGGAGAGTGTCGGTGATGTGGCGATAAAAGTTTGGGAAAAAGCGAAAGCCGTGCTCCCCCGGCAGCCACGGCCGTTTCCGCCCGAGCGGCTCGGCTGCGAGCGCGGTGCGGAAGGCATCGACCTGCGCAGATTTCGCGCCTCGGTCGCCGAGCCCCTCAAGAACCGGAATGCTGCGCGCCTTGCCGCCGGGTATATTCAGCTTCTCGAAAACCTCGACCACAAAGCCGCGCTCGAGCAGTTCGTGCGCCGCGCTAAGACCTGCCACCCCACCGCCGAGAATCACGACCTTTTGCGGCATGGCCCCTTCCCTATGAGTTGTCGAGAGCGAGGGAACGTGCGGCATAAAGGTCGTATTCAACCAGATATTGTTCGAGATTGACCTCGCCGACGGCGAAGCACTGAAGCCGGTTCAGCCAGCGCAGGCGCGGCTCCGCCGTCAGATAGCGCGGCGCCAAGCGGATTGGCGCGCGCTTTGGGCCGCCGCCGGCGGCGATCATTCGGTAGCCGTCAGGACCGAAATCAACTACGCCGCTGTATTCCGTCAGGACGACACCGCCGCCGATCGGCTTGATGAGTGCGTCTATGTTTGCGATCCCCACGCCATCCGGGCGGATGCGCATCCAGTCGCCACCGCGGTGGAGGATCTCGCCGGTCAAAGCGGGTCCGTCGACTTGCCCGCCGCGACCGATTGCAAACATCATTCGAAGGCCGTCCGGCGTCTCGCCGACGGGGTTTTCGTCGCGCTCGATCGGCACCGTGACCCGGAACAGGAACTCCGGGTCGAAGGCGAAGCGCGCAGTGTGCAACGTTGTGGCGCGTCCAGCCGTCACCGCTTCGCCGCTGGTCGCCGGAGAAGCCCGGAGCTGCATTAGCGGCGTAAAGGGTAGTCCGCCGCGGCGCGGGTCGGCTTCCCGCCCCGAGCAGGACAGAATTGGCATATACCCGAGCACGGCGCCTTCTGGCTGCGGCGGCAGATCTACAGCGAACAAGTCCTCTTCGCCAGAACGGGCCGCAGCGCGCAGCCGATAACCGCGTGCGATCCGCGCGGCGCCCCCGTCCACGGTGTACATTGTTTTGACCACGTTCGAGGGATGCGCGGGACGGACCCCGACAACGATCTGCCTTGCGAGCGTTTGTCGCCCAGTCCCGACCAGATCCGGTACGTCCCAGCGCAGCGTGAGCCCGTTCGCCGTATACTCGGCCATCGCCGGCGTTAACCTGCCGGCTTAGACGCCGTTTCCTCTCCCCGCTGGCTTTGGGTTCCGCTTCGCGTCCTGTTAGAGGATCCGGTTTGAGTCCTGCGGTGCGTCCTGGCTTGGGTTGCGGTTGCGGTTTCGATCAGCACGATGGCAGTGGGCTCCTTTACCCGCAGGACAAACCGCTCGGACACGCGCAACGCGTGCAGCCCGTCAAGCGTCCCCTGGAGGTAGCGGACCGAAATGTCTCCTGGCACGACGATCTCCACCGGATTGCCCTGTAGCGAAATCACCAGCCCTTGCCCAGGCTCAAGACTGCTCGAGCGCAACAGTGGGCCGTCTAATACGGGCGGCATGCTGTCGGCGGGCAGCACCATCGAGTTTGGGATTGGAGTATTGATCGCCGTGAACAAATCGTTGGCCAGCACTAATGCATAGGACCTGTAGTGGCCGCCCTCCTCCAGTCGACCGATTGCATCGACGACTGCTCTGAACACCGCAGGCCCGAGGTCGGCGGGAGTCGCAAAATTGATCGCCACCGGCTGCTGGCTACCAAAATCAACCAGGCCCTGGTAGTCGTCGGCCCCACCAACGTCAAAGACGTTTTGCAAGCCCGCCGTGCCAAGGATCGGGGTGCCCTGTTGTTTGCCGTTGAAGATCAGCGAGTCTTCGACCCGCGCGATAATCTTTGCCGCACGTGTGAACATGATGACAGCCGCGGCCAGTTCGGGGTCGGCGAGCATATGGTTCTTGAGATATACATTGACCGACACACTCGCCAAGCGAACAGTGTCGAAATCATCGACCACCATGCGTCGATCAGGCTGGCCGGCGGCCCGGGCGGCGGCGGACGGGGCGGCAAGTGGCTGGTAGTCGAGGGTGTCCACCGGCACGGCAACCGTCGCACCGGGCAACGGACCATAGAGCGGCAGAAACGATGCTGCCACGCGCGCGCGCAGAGCCTCGTCATGAACGATTTGTCGGATCTTGTCCCACTGATCAGCGGTCAAAGCGGGCCCAAAGTCGCTCATGTTCTACCTTCCTCGCTCAATGCTCTGCGAACGCGATTGGCAACCTATCGCCTTTCGAGATGGCGCGCTGACTCTCATCGGCGCGCCGCATTAGCGTCACGGCGCCCTGCGAACGCGATAAGTCGTGAGCCGCGGCGATATCGGCGCGCGCCAGATCAAGGGCGCCCGACGCATGATGGGCTAGACCACGCACCCTGTAGAGCTCGGACAGGTAGACCACCTCGCGCCGCCGGGTGGCGGAACTCGATAAGCGGGTCCAGTCTGTGCAGAACCTCTTTCACGCGGCCGGCGCCGATCAGGAACTCCCCTAGCGGCGCGTGCACATGGCAATGGCACACGCCCGTGCCGGTGGCGGCGAACCGGTCGAAGGCGTCGAGCGCTGCAGCCAGCCCCGGCTCGACACGTCCTTCCGCGGCGTCGCACAGGCCGATGTATAGGTGCCCGAGCGGAAGCCACATTTGGAAACCTTCTTCTTCGCACAGCGCGATCGTGCGGAGTGAGTTCTCGCGGACGCGCGGCCAGTCGCGCCTGTGCAGCAGCACAAACGAGTTGAACGCGAGGCTGAACACGAGCGATGGCGCATGCGAAAGCGCTTCGGCCAGCGCCAAGGAGCGTTCTAGCGCCATGTCGGCTTCCGCCTCGCGTCCCATCTTCCACAACGCCGCGGCGGCGAAGCTATGCAGCGCCACCGTCGACGAGAACTGGAACATTCGAACGATTTGTCGCTCGGTTTCTTCGTCGAAGCGCGCGGCGCCGGCCTGCGCGCGGGCGAGCGCCGAATCCAGTTCGCCGCGGAAATACAGCGTGAACCCGACAGCATGGTCGGCGGCAACGAGCTTTGCCTTCGAGCCCGCGGCCGTTGCCATCGCATCCACTGACCGGGCTGCATCGAGCGCCAAATCCATTTCGCCGCGAAGGAAGTAGTGCGTCCACAGTCCCCACGCCGAGCCGAACATGCTCTCCGGGTCTTGGAGCTCGGTCGCCAATTCCTTGGCGCGCGAACATGCGTGCGCGACCTGCGGCGCGGCCCAGCCGTGGATTGCCATTGACGCAGGAGCGAGAGCCATTTGGACAGCAAGCTCGGTTCTGGAACGTGTCGAGGAAGGCGGCACTTCCTGGAGATCCTCGAGCGCGGCGCGCAGATGCGCCAGAGCCGGCAGGTTCGCCGCTCTGTCAAGAGCATGCAGACCGGCGGCAAGCCAGTGCGACACTGCCGGCTCCGCGAGCCCACCCCTTGAGCAGTGACGTGCGATCACCTCCGGCTCGGCTCCGGCAAAAGCTGGTTGCTGGGCCAGCATCGCCTCGGCGACCGCGCGGTGGAGCTCGCGCCTCCTCCTCCTAAGAAGTGACTCGTAGGCGGTGTCCTGCACGAGAGCATGGTGGAAGGTAATCACGCGGGAGCCCGGCCTCCCCGCCTCGTCGGCAAGCCCAGACTCGCGCAGGCGACGCAGGCCGCCTTCGATGTCCGGGTGACGCGGCGCAATGACTCGGAGCATCGCAGCGTTGAACTCGCGACCAATAACGCTGCCGATCTGCGCAAGCTCCTTGGCCGACCCGAGCTGATCGAGCCGAGCCATCAGCGAGTCGTGCAGCGTCGCCGGGATCGTCAGCGCCGCGAACGCCTCCGCGTCGTTGCAGTCCCCAGCGGCGTCAAGCAGCGTTCTTGCTAGTTCCTCGACAAACAGTGGAACGCCACCCGCCCTTTCGAGAATCTTCTGCGATACGAGAGCAGGCAGTCTACGCTCGCCCAGCACCGTCTCCAACAGCCGGGCGCCAGCCGTGGCATCGAGGGGGTCGAGTGTAATCGTCGTGCTGCACGGGTCGTCGGCCCAGGGCGGTGGGGAGTCCGGCCGATGCGTCACGAGCAACATTATCGGCAGCCGCGAAATGCGGTCGATAAGCATCGTCAAGAAATCGAGCGTCGCAGCATCCGCCCAATGCGTGTCCTCTATCAGGATTAGGACGGGGCCCTCGCGCGCCATGCCCTCCACCGCTCGGACGAGAACATCGTATGTGCGCCGGGCCCGGGTAGCGGCGTCCAACTCGGCCCGCTTGTCCTGGTCGATACCGAGAAGATCGGCGAGAAAGCTCACATCGTCGGCGCCGATCGCATCCGAGATCGCCACAAGCGCTTCCAGCCCCGCCCGCCGCGTTTCGGCTGGAGCGGTGCGCGACAGGCCGGCCCTTCTCTCAATCTCCTGTACGATCGGATGCAGCGCGCGGTTCGCTAAATGCGCAGCACAGTTCAATCGCAGGATCTCTGGCCTCGGTTGGCCGAGTTGCTCGATAAACGCGCGCGCAAGGCGCGACTTGCCAATTCCCGCCTCGCCACGAACTAGCACGACCTGCCCGGTGCCGTCCCGTGCGGCGCGCCAATGATTTCCGAGCGCGTCGAGTTCCTCCTCGCGCCCGACAAAAGGATTGAGGCCGCCGCTGGCGCGCACATCGAACCTGCTCTGCGCAATGGTTTCGCCTAACACACGATAAATCGTTATGGGCTCCGGGAAGCCCTTTAATACGATGTTCCCCCTCCGTTCGTAATCGAACAGCGTGCCGCAGAGACTTCGGGTCTCTTCCGAGATCACGATCTCGCCTGGGCCCGCAGCGGCTTGCAACCGGGCCGCGAGATTGGGCGTCTGGCCTACGACGGACTGTTCTAGCGGCCTTCCACCGCCAGCGCTCTCGCCGACCACCACAACCAACCCGGTGGCGATGCCCACCCGAACATTTAGCGCTTCGCCGCCGGGCATGCGCAATCGGCCAACTTTAGCTACGATCTCCAAGGCCGCGCGCACCGCACTCTGCGCATCATCTTCGCGCGCCAGGGGATAACCGAAATAGGCCAGGACGCCGTCGCCCATATACCGCGCGATGTAGCCGGACCCGAGGTTGATAACGCCGGCGCAAGTATCCTGGAACTCGCGGATGACTTCGCTGAGATCCTCGGGATCGAGCCGATGCGACATCGGGGTGGAGTTCGACCAAATCGCAGAACATCATGGTCAAGTGACGCCGCTCGCCCGCGGGCGGCATGCCGGGCTCCGCCGTCTCGCGGCGTCCCGCTAAGGACGGTTGAGTCGACGCCTCAAGTCGTCTGCGAAGAAATCGCTTCCTTTGTCCAAGCGTAAGCCCCAGCTCTCGGAGTTCAGCTTCGGTCAGCTCACCGATCGTGCTCGCATCGATGTCGTTGGCAGCGAGCACGTCGTAGAAATCGCCGAGGCCCAGCCCGTCGAGCGTCGCGCGGAGCAAATCTGTCATGCTTGACCGGGTTGCACGGAGGCTCCCGGGCCGCCCTTGGCGCGGGGAAGTCGGCTAATCATGAGATCCGGACATGGTTCGGGCGTCCGAATTTGGGCATCCGGTTCAGGGGAGTAGCGGCGATCGCGAGTTTCGCCGCTGCCATCTCGCCAGCACGAGATCGAAGGGCATCGCCGATCACCCGTTCATAACGACATTCCCCGGATGCCCGGTGGTTAAGATTTGAGGATCACTCTTTTGGGCGTCTTTGGCAACGCCAATCCCGGATTGCTGACGCAGAATGTGGCCGAAACCGGCAATTGACTGCGTCTAGGTGTTGAACCGCGCTGATTTTGCCCGCCTCAAGAGGCACCTTCTCCATCATGATCCGCAGCGTCTGACGCCAAGGTAGTAGGCGGTGCTCGCAACCGGAGTAGGCGGTGCTCGCAACCGGGCGAACCATGACAAGGTTCCTCCTCGGACATCTGTCGCGCTACGGTTACCGGGATCTGCGGGTAGTACCCTTCTTCTCCGGCGCGTTTATCTAGCCGGCAGAAGCGGCGATCGACGAATTATTACCGCCGCCTGGCCCGATCTGTGTCTCGGTGCGATGGCCCGGTCTGCGGCCTCTAGGCGGGCTCCTTCTGTCGACCGAACGCCGCCTCGCGGCCGCCCTTCAAAAATGTCTCGGCGTCCATCTTCCCAAAGATGTCGATCAGCCCGGCGATGACGCCGGTCCATCCGGTTTGATGACTGGCGCCGAGGCCGGCGCCGTTGTCGCCGTGGAAATATTCGTAGAACAATAGATGGTCCCGCCATTGGGGATCGGTCTGGAATTTCTCGGCCCCGCCAAAAACCGGCCGTCGACCGTTTGCGTCGCGCAGAAAGACGCTCGTCAGCCGATTGACGATCTCGTGGGCGACCTCGAACAAATTCATTAATTTGCCCGATCCGGTCGGGCACTCGATCTTAAAGTTGTCGCCGTAATAGGCGTAGTAATGCATTAGCGCGCGGATAATCAGCGCGTTGACCGGCATCCAGATCGGCCCGCGCCAATTCGAGTTGCCGCCAAACATGCCGCTGTCCAATTCCGCGGGCAGGTAGCTGACCCGAAATTCCTCGCCGCCCGCATTGAAAATGTAAGGGTAGTCTGCATGATAGCGCGACAGCGCCCGGATGCCGTAAGCGCTTAGGAATTCGTTCTCGTCAAGCATCCGGGTCAGGATCCGGCGCAGCCGTTGCTCGTTTACAAGAGCGATAATGCCGCGTTCCTCGACGCCGAAGTGGCCGGGTCCGGTTGCATGGATGGATTCCAGCAGCTCGGGCATGCGCCTGAGGCGTTCGAGCATTTGCTGAAACAGTCTAGGTGCCTGCTCCCGCTGCCGCTTCTCCACAGCTGTAGTTGCGCAGAGCGGCAGCAGGCCGACCATCGAGCGGACCTTGAGCCGCGTCGCGTTCCCGTTGGGCAATCGAAGCACGTCGTAATAAAAGCCGTCCTCCTCGTCCCACATGCCATCCGGACCGATTCCGTTCATCGCTCGGGCAATCAGCAAGAACTCGATCGCGTAGTTCGTCGCCAACTCTTCGTAGGTCGGATCGCGCGCCGCCAGCTCAAAGGCGATCTCCAGCATGTTCTGGCAAAATAGGGCGACCCAGGCGGTCCCGTCGGCCTGCTCCAAATAGCCTCCAGTGGGCAACGGCGCACTGCGGTCGAACACGCCGATATTATCGAGCCCGAGAAACCCGCCCTCAAAGAGGCTCCTACCGGAGCGGTCCTTGCGGTTGACCCACCAGCCGAAATTTGCCGTCAGCTTGCCGAAGACCCCTTTGAGGAAGTCGATGTCGGTCTTGCCGCGTATCGCTTGTTCCATGCGATAGATAAAGATCGTCGCCCAGGCCTGCACCGGCGGATTGACGTCGCTGAAGTTCCATTCATAGGCCGGGATCTGCCCGGTCGGATGTATGTAAAGCTGGTCCAGCAACAGATTGAGCTGCTGTTTCGCGAAATCGATGTCGACGACCGACAAGGCCAGCGTGTGGTAGGCGAGGTCCCAGGCCGCGAACCACGGATATTCCCATTTGTCCGGCATCGAAATGACATTATCGCCGATCAAGTGGAACCACTCACGATTACGCACCTGCCGGGTCGTTGGATGCATCGGGTCGGCGCCGTGCTCGTCGAGCCACTTGTCGGTGTCGTAAAAGAAATATTGCTTGCTCCACAGCATTCCTGCCAAGGCCTGGCGCATCACATTGGCCTCATCTGCGCTGACACGGGCAGGGGTGATTGATTGATAAAACGCGTCGGCCTCGCGCCGGCGTTCCTCGACGATCTGATCGAATTGGCCAAATGGGTCGCGGGAGGGGACGTTTGTCAGGCGCAGCCGAACGGTTTCGGTCGCTCCGGCGGCTACCGTCAGCCGGTAATAGGCGGCCGCTTTGGTGCCGGTCTGGTTTGGATTGACGGCATCCTGCCGGCCCGCCACCACGAAGGTGTGGAACGCGTCCTTGACATAAGGCGTCGCGTTGGGCCGGCCAAAGAGCCGCTCGTTGTTGGTGTCGTTCTCGGTGAACAACAGGTTCGGATTGCCGTCGCAATGCAGCAGAAACTCGCCGAGCTCGGGGTGCGTCGTTTCGATCGTGACAATGTTGGCCCCGGGCATCTGTCGCAAAGAGGGCTTTGGCTGGTCGGGCCACCATGCCCAGGTGTTGCGAAACCACAGCGTCGGTAATAGGTGCAGCTCGGCCGGCTCGGGCCCGCGATTGGCGACGCTGATCTGGATCAGGATGTCGGTTGGCGTTGCCTTCGCATATTCCACGAATACATCAAAATATCGGTTCTCGTTGAAGATACCAGTATCCAATAATTCGTATTCCCAATCGTTGCGGCCGCGCCGCCGATTGGTCTCGATCAGATTGCCGTAGGGATAGGCGTTCTGCGGATACTTATAGAGGTACTTCATATACGAATGAGTTGGGGTGCTATCCAAGTAAAAATAATATTCTTTGACGTCTTCGCCGTGATTGCCCTCGCTGTTGGTCAGGCCAAATAGCCGTTCTTTGAGGATCGCGTCCTTGCCGTTCCACAGGGCAATAGCAAAGCATAGCCGCTGATGGTCGTCGCTAAAGCCGGCAAGGCCGTCCTCCCCCCAATGATAGGCGCGTGAGCGGGCCTGATCATGGGTGAAGTAATTCCACGCATCGCCATTGTCGCTATAGTCTTCGCGCACCGTCCCCCATTGGCGCTCACTGAGATACGGCCCCCATTGCCGCCACGGCACGCCGTTGTCGCGCGCTTGATCGAGACGCAATTCTTCCGCTGTCTTCGACTTTATTGGAATGGTCTTCTCGGGCAAAATATCCTCCTCGACGCAGTTCGCCGGCGCCGCACTTCGTTATGGGGTTAGCACCCATCCGGGTTATCTGCATGCTTTTTGTGGCGGTGGCCCAGATTTTGGCAAGGCAAAACCCAAAGCCCTTTCGGCCCGCCGCTAACGCTGTTTGAGGAAGGCCGCGGCGCCGGCGCCGGAAGCAATCAAACCGGTATCGAACTGATGCCGACCAGGCTACCCAGTTCATAATAATTTCGGCCTGCGCCACAAGGAGGATCATGGGGGGGCATGATCCTCGCGGCTGAGCCTGGTCTTCATCCGGCTCGCTTCTGCCAAACGAAATCTTAGCTGCAAGACGAGCCCATCTGGCGAACGTGAGCTGTGCCGCTCGCATCTATGCTGCCTGAAGACGCCGGCGATCCCGGGGATGCCGCAAGGGGTGCTCGGGCTCAACTCCGCTGCCGGCGCGGCTGGTGGTGGCGTTATGAAGGCGCATTTGTCGAGGTCGGTAGCATATCGGCGGTTGCGCGCCTAATATTGGCGGACGGGCAGCGTGCCCGGGATTGCGGAGCATGGTTATGGCAGACGGGACATCGACAATCGTGCCAACAGCGCCGGCCGAAGCGCGGACTCCAGCCGGCCTCAATCACCTGGTGATAAATGTGCGCGACATTGAAGAGTCGCACCGGTTCTGGACCGAGATGCTCGGCTTCAAGCAGGTCGGTGTATCGCGCCGGCCGGACCGCAAGATGCGCTTTTACAGCGGCGATCACAGCGGTCGGATGAACCATCACGATATCGCCCTGGTTGAAAATCCCAATCTCCCGGCGCCGCCCAAGGATTGGGACATGTTCGGGATGCCGGTGGCGATCAATCACATCGCGATTGCAATGCCGAGCCGCGAGGCGTGGCTGCAGCAATTGGCCTACCTGCAGGAAAAGGGCGTCAAATTTCATCGCCGCGTCAATCACGGCATGACGCACAGCCTCTATATCGCCGACCCAAACGGGTACGGCGTCGAGATCCTGTACGAATTGCCGCGCGAGGTCTGGGAAGACAACATCCAGGGCGCTCTCGATTACGCCGAGGCATTGCCGACCGAAGGCAACGAAGCGCTGGTCGACGACACGCAATATCCGAGCTTTGGCAAAGCGCCAGCGCCGGCGGCCACCTGAACCGCCGCTGACCTAAACCAACCCGCGGGCGACCACCGAACCGGTCCGGGGAACGGTCGGGCCCAGGGCGCGGGTGCCCTGGGTAAAGCGGAAGGCCAGGGGGCAAAGAAGGAACGTGGCGATGCCGAAAGACGAGGGTGCCGTACCTGATTTTCTGCGCATGGATCAGCCGGTCAGTTCCGATCCGGCCAATGCCAAAAAGACCGGCAACTGGCACGGCTGGCCGACCAAGGACATCAGCCCCGTCATCTTGACCGACAATGAAGGCCGCACGGTCCGGATCCGCACACCGGTCATGGATTTGGAAGGGCTGATCACACCGACCCACCTCCACTATACGGTGCAGCATTTCGCGGTGCCGCCGGTCGTCGAAACCGATGCCTGGGCATTGCGGGTCACCGGCGAGGTCAAGTCGCCGCTGACCCTCAACTTCGACCAATTGCGCCGGTTTCCGGCCCGCAACGTGCGCACCGTCATGGAGTGCTCGGGCAGCGACGCCACCTACTTCGAGTACTTCAAACGCGAGGGGCCGCGTCCTTCGCGCACCAAGGAAGGGATGATCCTTTCCGCCAGCGAGTGGACCGGGGTGCCGCTGGCCGCGGTGCTACACGAGGCCGGGTTGACCGCCAAATCGCTCTACGTGCGCGCCGAGGGCAATGACCAGGGAGTGCCGCCGACCGCCGCCGCGGAGACCAAGCCGTTCTACTACGACAAGGGTCTGCCGATCGAAAAGGCGCTCCACCCCGACACTATTCTCGCCTGGGCGCAGAACGGTCAATTGCTGGAGCATCTGCACGGCGCGCCGGTACGTCTCTTAGTCCCCGGCTGGTCAGGCAATTGGTCAGTCAAGTGGCTGACCAGGCTTGAGCTGATGGAGCACGAGCCAGACTGCTGGTACCATTATCAATTCTATTACTACGGCAATTCACCTGATGACCCGAACAAGGAGCTGATCACAACGATCGGCGTCAAGTCGCTGATCACTCAACCCAACGACGATACCGCGCAAATGCCTCCCGGTGTCCACATGATCCGCGGTTATGCGTGGAGCGGGGCCGGCGCCATCACCCAGGTCGAGGTTAGCGTCGATGGCGGCGAGAGCTGGGATGCCGCTCACATCGAGCCACCGCGCGAGCGGTTTATGTGGGTGCGCTGGTCGTATCGCTGGGATGCACGCCGCAAGGGTAATTATACCTTGATGTCGCGCGCCACTGACGAAGTCGGCCGGGTCCAGTCGCACGAGCCGCGCTACAACCATATGCGCAAAAACTTTAGCGCAATTGTCGGCTACCCGGTCGCGATCGCGTGACGGCGCCCGCCTTTTTGTCGCCTCAGCCGGGTTCGTCCGAATCATCCGGTCGGTGCGTCAGCCATCGCGCGTAGACCACGCCCGCCGAATGCCGAGTGAGCTCAACCCCGGACTGATTCGGAGGGTGGCACGTGCTTTGCTCGGGATAGATGGACCGCCCACCATTGCAGGTTCGGGCGCGAGAACTGGCCAAATGGAGAAGACGCAGTGCCCGATGGTTGCGTATCCACGCATATCGCCCGACGTACGATCTTAAAGGCTGGTGTGGCCGTCGGCGCGATGCACTTGGCCGCGCCCTTCGTCAACGCCGCCCAGGCCCTCGAAATCGTCAAGATCGGCCTCGACGATCCACTGACCGGCACGTTCGCCGAAGACGGTTTACACGAGCAGATTGGCGCCCAATTGGCGGTTGACCAAGCCAACGCCAAGGGCGGCATCCTTGGCCGCCAGGTGGAATTACTGGTGGAAGATTCGACGAGCACCGACACCGGCGTCGCGGTCCAGAAGGCGCGCAAGCTAATCGAACGAGACAAGGTCGATTTCCTGCTCGGCAACGTCAATTCGGCGATGGCCATAGCACTCGGCGAAGTGTCGAACCAAGCCGGCGTGCTGCATATCGTACCGGGTGGTCATACCGACCCGGTGACCGGTACGGATTGCCATTGGAATGTGTTCCGCGTTTGCAATACGACGCGGATGCAAACCAACGCGGTGTCGCAGACCTTGTTTAGCAAATATGGAAAGAAGTGGTATTTCCTTACCCCCGACTATGCTTTTGGCCACACCCTTCAGCAGGGTTTCGAGGCGAGCCTGAAGAAGTTCGGCGGCACCGAAGTGGGTGCGTCCCTGACCCCGCTCGGCACGACCGATTTCTCCTCATACCTGATCAAGGCGCAGGCAGCGAACCCCGACGTCATCATTATGCTGGAGGTCGGCCAGGATGGCGTCAACTGCCTGAAACAGGCGGTGCAGTTCGGCCTCGCCAAACGCTTTCATATCGCCGGTGCGCAACAGGAATTAGAAGTCCTCGAAGGCCTGCCGCCAGAGGCGCGCATCGGCACCTGGGTGTTCGAATGGTATTGGAAGCAGCCGGGGGTGCCGCATGTCGAGGAATTCGTCGCGGCGATCCGCAAAGTGAACAATGGCAAGGTGCCGACAGCGCGCCACTGGTTTGGCTATGCCGCCGCCTGGACATACGCGCTGATCGCCAACCAGGAAAAAACCCTCGATCCCCTCAAGCTGGCAAAGGCGCTGGAAGGCTTCGAATTACCGCCGGAGATCGCATTGCAGCCCTATAAGCCATTTTACCGCGCCGGCGATCACCAGCTGATGCCGACGCTGTATGTCGGTCATGCAATCGAAAAAGGCGAGACGACAGAGGACCTTTTCCATGTCGATCTTCTAGTGAAAGGTGTCGACGCGGCATTGCCGGTGTCTGAAACCGGCTGCCATCTCAAATGGCCGGGGTGAACCCCCGCGAGGACCCCGCGGCGGACGACTTCGGCGGCCCTTGCTGCTCGTCTCGACAGGCTAAAGCCTTTCGGCAGCGTCAACTCCGGCGCATATTCAAGACGGATCGGACCCAGAGCTATCCGCTTGCATGCTCGCGGATTGCGCGCCAGACGCGTTCGGGGGTGGCGGGCATCGGGACGTCGCTGACCCCGAGGGGGGCGAGGGCGTCTACGATCGCGTTGATGACAGTAGGGGTGCTGGCGACGGTGCCGCCCTCGCCAACGCCTTTGGCGCCGAGCGGGTTGGTCGTGCTCGGGACCGGGCTGAAATCGATCGTGATTGCCGGCAGTGTGTCGGCGTGCGGCAGGGCGTAGTCCGTCAGTGTCCCGGTCAGCAATTGGCCGTCACTGTCGTAGACCACGTCTTCGAGCAAAGCCTGGCCGGCGCCCTGGGCGATGCCGCCCTGGATCTGCCCCTTCGCCAGCAACGGGTTGATCACGGTGCCGCAATCATCGACCACGGTGTAGCGGTCGATTTCGACGAGGCCGGTTTCGGGGTCGATCTCGACCTCGCAGATATGGCAGCCATTGGGGAAGCTTGGCAGATCCGAGTTGAAGGCGCCGGCGCCCTGCAGCCCGACCCCGAGTTCCGATGGGAGGCCGACCGGGATAAACGACATCTGTGCCACTTGCTCGATCGGCATCGAGCGGTCGGTGCCCGATATCGTGTAAGCGCCGTCGGCAAATGCGATGTCGGCGGCATTGGCCTCCATAAAATGCGCGGCAAAACGCTTGCCGCGCTCGATGACGTCGTCGGCCGCGGCGCGCAACGCGCTGCCTCCGATCATCATGCTGCGCGAGGCATAGGTGCCGCGCCCGATCGCGATTTCGTCGGTATCGGCCTGGGCCAGATGGATCTTGTCCTCGGGCACGCCGAGCCAGTCGGCCGCCATCTGGGCATAGGTGGTCTCATGCCCCTGCCCATGCGACAGAGTGCCGGCGAGGATCGTCACCTCACCCGAGGGGTCGAAACGCAATTCCATGCGCTCATTGAAGACACCGGTGTTGTCGACATAATAGACGATGCTATGCCCGCGACATTTGCCGGCAGCCCTGCTTTGCGCCTGGCGCGCGCCGTAGCCGTCCCAATCGGCCAGAGACTGGCATTTGGCCAGTGCTGCCGGGTAGTTGCCGGTGTCGTAGGTCCAGCCGGTCTGTGTCTGATAGGGGAAAGTGTCGGCGCGGATGAAGTTCTTGCGGCGCAGTTCGGCCGGGTCGATCGCCACCTCGCGCGCTGCCCGATCGACCAGCCGCTCCATGATGTAGACGGCCTCGGGCCGGCCGGCGCCGCGATAGGGCACGGTGGGTGCTGTGTTGGTAAAGACCAGGCTGCTGGTCACCGACACCGCCGGGATGTCGTAGACGGTCGACGCGAGCTTTAGCGAGAAGATGATCGGGATGGCGCCAGCGCCCTCGATATAGGCGCCGACATTGTGTGCGCCGGTCCAGCGCAGGGCCAAAAACCGGCCGGCCGCATCGAGCGCAAGTTCGGCGCTGACTTTCTGGTCGCGCCCGTCATAGTCGCCGAGCAGTGCTTCGGAGCGCGACGGGATCCATTTGACCGGCCGGCCGACGCGGCGCGCGGCCCAAACCATGATTGCCTCTTCGGGATAGACATTGCCCTTCATCCCAAAACCGCCGCCGACATCGCGCGCGACGACGCGGATGCGGCTTTCCGGGACATGCAGTATGTGGTGCGCCAGGGTCTGGCGGACGCCATGAACGTTCTGCGTGCTCGAATAGAGCGTGTAGCGGCGGGTGCCGGGGTCGTAATCGGCGACGCAACCCCGCGGCTCCATCGTGACCGCGGTAATCCGGTTATTGTACAGCGACAATTTCGCCACATGATATGCCCGGGCAAAGGCGGCATCGACCGCACCCTCATTACCCAACCGCATGGTAAACGAAATATTGTTGGCGGCGCCGTCATGGACCAGCGGTGCGCCGGGTTGCTGCGCCTCCTCTATCGTTGTCACGGCGGGGAGAGGCTCGTAATCGACCGAGACGAGTTCGGCCGCGTCGCGCGCTAATGCTTCGGTGGCGGCGATCACGACGGCAACCCGCTCGCCGACATGACGGACACGGTCCTGCGCCAATGGTGGGCGTTTGCTGCGGAAGCCCGGCGGCCCGCCCATGTCTTCCGGCATGCCCTCGGGATCGAGCGTGCCGAGCCCGTCCGCTGCCCAATCCGCGCCGGTTAGCACCGCCTCGACCCCAGGCGACCGTTCTGCGGCACTCTTGTCGATCGACCGGATGCGTGCATGGGCATGCGGCGAGTAGACGACGACCGCGTATGCCTGGCGTGGCAGATCGATGTCCGCGACATAGCGGCCGCGGCCAGTAAGGAAGCGCGGATCCTCCTTGCGGGTGACGGGTTGTCCAATGCCGAAACGCATACTGCTCCTCACCGTCGTGATCGGGCGGAACAGTACATCCGAAGGCTTCGCTAGGTCGAGCCGCGGGGGGCTACCTAAGGCGCCGCAGAACCTACGCTCGGGCCAAAGATATGGACGATCGTAGAGCTTCAGCCGGCCGTGGCGGAAGACCGACGAACGTTGGCGCTCAATTCAGGAATACCGGTCACTTCGTAGCAAACGCGCGCCAGGGTCGCCACACCCTCGCGGATAACATCCTTCGACGGCAGCGCGAAGCAGAGCCGCATCATCGATTTGGTCTCGGCCGGGTTGCACGACCATTCGGGGCCGGGATTAAAGACCAGCCCTTCCTTGGCCGCAGGCGCCACGAGCGTCGTCACATCGACGCGGTCCGGCAATTTGATCCACAAGAAAATGCCGCCCTTCGGCCGCCACATCTTTTCGACTGCGGTGCCGAATTCACGCTCCAACGCGTCGACCATCGTGTCGAGCTTTTCCTTCAAGACGCCGCTCAGCTCGCCGACATGCTCGTTGAAGCTGCGCGAGAAATATTCGGCAACGACCATTTGTTCGAGCGCGCCAGTGCCGCTGTCGGTCTCGCGCTTCAAGCCGACGAGCCGGCTCATGACCGTCCAGTCGGCGACGACGTATCCCAAGCGCAAAGCCGGCGACAACGTCTTTGAGAACGAGCCGACATGGATCACCCGGCTCGAATCCATCGAATAGATGGCCGGCGGGGCGTCGGGGCTCCACGTCAGATCGGCGTAGCATTCGTCCTCAAAGATCGCCACACCGTGTTTTTTGGCAAGACTGAGCAAGGCCTCGCGCCGATCGACCGGCAGGATCGATCCGGTCGGGTTTTGTACGGTCGGGATCGTGTAAATGAATTTGGGCACGATCCCTTTGCCGCCGAGATCGCCGAGGATGCGGTCGAGCCCGTCGATGCGGAGGCCGTCATCGTCGAGCGGGGCGCCGACGACATTGACGCCGAGCCGCTGCAATTTGGTCAGCGCGCCGCCATAAGTGAATTCCTCGAAGATTACCGTGTCGCCGCGGTTGAGCATGACGCGGTTGACGAGATCGAGCCCCTGCCCCGACCCGGAGGTGATCAGGACGTCATCGGGTGTGCAGGCAATGCCGCGACCTTTGACCTTGGCCACGACAAATTCGCGGATACCCCGGAAACCCTGGGGGCCATGCGGGTTGTAGAGCGCCAGATCGGCGCCGTCGCGGCGCAGCACGGCCTCGGCTGCCGCCGCCAATTCCGCTGCCGGGACATGCTCCGGGTCGTTATGGCCGCCGATAAAATTGTACTTCGGAAAACCGGTCCAGCGCGGCGCCGCGGCCGGCAAACCCTCGGCAAACAAATGACTGAAAGCGAAACCGGTGGCGGCCATGATCTCCTGTCCTCTTTTAATGCAGCTCCAACCGTCATCACCGGGCTCGACCCGGTGACCCACGCCTTCCTCCTGCGGCGTAGATGGCCGGAACAAGTCCGGCCATGACGGGTATGGACGCTGGCGTCAGCGCGCGGGCGCATGCTTGCCGGAGATTTGCGGCGTAATGTCCGGGTAGGCGCCCGGCGTCTTTTGCGCTGCGCGTTCGTGCATCTGCAGACGCGTCACCCGCTCCCATTTCCGCCCAAGCTCGTCCTTGACATTGAAGGCGAGCTTGCCGACGCCCTCGATGTCGAGCTCGATCTTATCGCCGTCCATAAACGGGTTGAGACCGCGATGATTGGTGCCGGTGGCGACGATATCGCCCGGCTCCAAGGCGTGGATCGAGGACAGCCATTCGATGCAGCGCGGGATCTTGTGCGCCATATCGCTGGTGTTAAAGTTCTGCATCAAGGTGCCGTTGTTGGAGAGCCGGATTTGCAACTTCTGCGGGTCCGGGACTTCGTCTTTGGTCACGATCCACGGCCCGATCGGCGCAAAGGTGTCGCGCGATTTCATGGCAAAAAAGCCGGGGGCTGGCAGGCCGCGGGCCGAGCCGTCGATAAAGCAGGTATAGCCGAAAATGTAGTTCATCGAGTTGGCGGCTTTGACGTTGCTCGCCCGTTTGCCGATCACGAGCGCCAATTCGGCCTCGCCCTCAAAGATCGTCGCCGGCGCATCGGGCAATACCATCGTATCGCCGGGTCCGCAGATCGCGTTGGCGGTCTTTTGGAACGCGTTGATCGGCGCGGGCGCGCTACGGGTGCCGTCCTCCATGTAATTGACGGCCATGCAATCGATGTTGTCCGGCTTTGGCAAGGGTGCGCGCAGTTTTACCGAAGACAACGGCACGCCGTGGCCGCTCGCCGCGGCGTCTTCCAGCTTCCCCTTGTATTGGTCGAAACGCGCGATCAACCCGTTCATCAGATCGCCAGGACCGGTATGCGGGATATCGCGAACAACCGACGATACGTCGACGATGTTGTCGCCCTTCACCACCCCGAGCTTGTAGTCGTCAAAATAAGCCAGCTTCATTTGAACCTCCGTTATTCGACCGGGACAAAGATGCAGTTGCGGATCTTGCCTTCGAGCGCTTTCGACAAATGCCCTTTGCCGGTGGTGTCTTCGACGAGCACTACCTCGCCAGCGCCGATCTTGCGGGCTTGGCCGTCGCTTGCGGTGATCTGAACCCCGGCATCGAGATTGATGATGTACTGCCGGCGCGGTGCCGGATGCCAGTCGAGATCATAGGTCGGCGGCACCTCGCGGAAGATGATGCCATTCGCCGGCAGCCGCTTCGACAATTTACCGCCCGGCGTTTCCTCGACCCATTCGACGTCGATGTCGCGCCAATGCGACTGGCCGTTGGCGTCGGCGTAAAGATTATGGATCCGCACAGCATTCCTCCCCTCGCGATTGCCTGGTGGCACGCATACTAATGGCGGAGCCGATCCCGGCGCCAGCCCCTCGACGGAGGTTTCGAGGGTTCAGGCGCGCTGTGCCGCCGCAGAGATCGCGGTGGCGAGTGGCGCCGCCCGCCGGATGCCGGGTTTCAGCCGCAAAGCCGGGCTTTCGACCAGATGCCATGACAGAAGGGCGATTGCGGCGGCAGCGGGCAGCGCGATCGCCAGCACCTGCCACCACAAGGCATGGCCGCCGAGTGCCCAGATCACTCCTTCCTCGACCGGCCATCCATAGATGTAGAGGCCGTAAGACAGATCGCCAAACCGCGCCGCCGGAATCATCGGCAGATTGGGGTTGAGCGCCAGCCAGAGGGCAAGATAGCAGCCGAAGATCGGGAATAGCGGAATGAACTGGCGCAATGGTACGCTCAGCGCCAGCCCCACAAAAGCGAGCGCCGCAATGCGGCCATGGAAAATTCGGCTGCCGCGCAACTTGTAAAGGATCATGCCGACGGCAAAGAAAGCGAGCAGCCAGCCCCAGCCGCCGAGAAAATCAAGAGCATGGCTGAATTGCAGGCAGACCAGGCCGAGCGCCAGCAATCCGATCATCACCGGCAATCGCAACAACCCTAGCATGCCAAGCGCCAGGACCATGACGTACATCATGACCTCGAAGCGCAACGTCCACAGCGAGCCGTTGATTTCGAGCCCGACCGGGTTGTTGACGAACATAACGCCCGGCAATTCATGCACAGTCTGGTTGAGCAAGGTATTGCCGAGCACATACAGATACGGCGCGGGTTGGCTGAAATAGGCGCTGGGTCGCAGGGTCGTCACGAGCGGCGCCAAAACGAAAGCGGACATTGCCGTCGCGACAAACAGGCCGGGGAAGATCCGCAAAGCGCGTTTCGCCATGAAGCGCAACGGGTTGCCGGTCTGCTCGTAACTTTGCGTCACGAGAAAACCGCTGACGGCGAAAAACACGAACACCCCTGTCAGCCCGAGGATCGATTGATTGCCGGTCAGCCGGATCAACCATTCGTGCTTTTGGGTGCCGTCGGCGATCAGAAACGCATGCGAAAACATCACCACCGCCGCCGCCACCAGGCGCAGCGCGTCGAAATTGTTGTGTCTCGTAATTGGGGTCGCCATCTCAGCCGCCGGCAGCCGCGACGGCTTTGCGCCGCGCTATGTCAGGGTAGCGGGTAGTGAATCGGAAAGCGCCGAATAATGCGGCGACGGTAACCGCGGCGTCGATCCACTTTGGCGTTCCCGGCACAAACACGATCACGGCGTGCGAGACCACCAGCGCCGCAAAAGCCGCCGCCCACACCCAGGTGATCCGGCGGTTGACCGATAGAAACAGCGGCGTATGCCACACCTCCGGCGGGGTCCGCTCGCGCGCATATTGCAAAGTGAACGGCCGGTCGATCGCCAATGAGAACAGGACGATCAGCAACAAACCGCAATCGACCGCAAGGCGCACCGCGATCAGAGTCCACGACCAATGCGCCACGGCGGTAAAGCCCGCGACTGCGGTAAACACAACAACACTGCCGATTTCGAGGACTTTGGGCGAACCTGCCCGCACCCAGCCCCATCCTGCAACCAGCACGGCAATGGCGACCGCGATCCACAAGGCGGCCTCGACCGCGACAAGCCGCATTGCGACGTAGAACCCGATGTATGGCGCGAAACCGAGGAGAGTGTTCATTCCATCGTGGCCGGTGCCCTGGTACGTGAAAGCGGCCTAAGTGCTGAACAGACGGGCAATGCGCTCACGGTGCCAGGTAGCGTCGCCGAATGCGACCTCGGACGCCTTGGCGCGTTTGAAGTAAAGCTGCAGATCGTGCTCCCAGGTCATGCCGATGCCGCCATGCAACTGGATGCCGGCGCCGGCGACCTTTCGCGCCATGTCGGAGGTAGCGGCCTTGGCCATCGCCACCGCGAGCGGCGCATCGTCCTCGCCCTGATCGACCGCCCAGGCGGCGTAGTAGGTCAGCGATTTGGCGTTTTCGATTGCTACCAGCATGTCGGCCGCCTGATGCTTGACCCCCTGATAGCTGCCGATCGGCTTGCCAAAAGCGACGCGCAATTTGGCATAGTCGACCGTCATGTCGAGCACTTGTTGCGCCCCGCCGCACATCTCGGCACAGAGCGCCACGGTCGCGCGAGCAATGACCCGCGACAACGGCGCCCAGCCATCGTGCTTTTCCCCGAGCAACGCGGAGCCCGGCAATACGACATTATCCAGCCGTAGCTCGCAGAGTTTGCGGGTCTGATCGATCGTCGGCATTACCGCGACGGTGAGGCCAGGGGTGTGTTTCGGGATCAGGAATAGGCTGACCCCGTCCGCCATCGTGCTGCCGTCGCGGGTGCGCGCCGCGACGACCAGGACATCGGCAAGGTGCGCATCGCCGACAAACAGCTTGCTGCCGGACAGGGTGAAGCCGCTGCTCGTTTCCCGCGCCGGCATCGCGATTCCGGCGGCGTCCCAGCGCAATGACGGCTCGGTCCAGGCGAGCGCCGCTTTGGCCTCACCGGCGGCGATCCTCGGCAGCCAATCGCTCCGCTGCGCCGGTGAGCCGGCCTCGGCAATTGCCGCGCCGCCGAGCAATACGGTAGACAGAAACGGGCCTGGCATGACCCGCCGCCCCATTTCTTCCATCAGCACGACCAGATCGACGAGGCCAAGGCCGCTGCCGCCCTCTTCCTCGGGGTAGACGATCCCAAGCCAGCCTTGCTCGGCCAGTTGACTCCAGAAATTGTCGGTTACCGCCTCCGGGGTGGCCATGCGCTCGCGCACAAACCGGTTGGCGCATTCGCTGTCGAGGAATTTGCGCGCGGTCTCGCGCAGCAATTCCTGCTCCTCGCTAAACCCGATATCCATCGCTTACCCCTTTGGCAGGCCGAGGACGCGCTCTCCGATGATGTTGCGCTGGATTTCGCTGGTGCCGCCCGCAATCGTGTATTGCCGGGCGCCAAGCACACGGTGGTGCCAGCGCGCGGCGTCGGGCACCGCCTCGGTCGGCGCGTCGACCGTCGCGTAGGGGCCGAGCAAGGTCGACGAGAAGTCGGCGATCCGCAACGCGAGTTCCGAGCCGAACAATTTGAGAATCGAGCCCTCGGGGCCCGGCGGCTGGCCGCGCAAGCGCCGCGTCAGCCCGCGCAGCCGCGTCACCTGCAGCGCCTTGACGTCGATCATCAACTGGGCGAGCTGCTGTCGGATGTGGCTCTCGTTCCAGGCCGGCTCCTGCCGGCTTGGGAATTGTTTGGCCAATTCGGCGAGACGGGCAATCTGCGCCGCGTGGTCGCGGCCGCCAGCGCCGCTGCGCTCGAACATCAAGGTCGTGATCGCCACCTTCCAGCCTTCGTTGAGCTCGCCGACCAGGTTCTCCTTTGGCACGACGACGTCTTCGAAAAACACTTCGTTAAAATGCCGGTGGCCATTGAGCAGCACCAGCGGACGCACGGTAACGCCCGGCGTCGTCATATCGACGAGTAGATAGCTGATGCCGTGATGTTTCGGGGCATCGGGGTCGGTCCGCACCAACAAAAAGCACCAATCGGCGAAATGCGCGCCCGAGGTCCACACCTTCTGCCCATTGACCAGGAAATGGTCCCCGCGATCGACGGCGCGCGTCCTGAGGCTGGCGAGATCGCCGCCGGCGCCAGGTTCGGAAAAGCCCTGGCACCACCGCTCCTCGCCGGCGAGGATGCGCGGCAGATGGCGCTTTTTTTGCGCCTCGGTGCCGCATTGGATCAGGGTTGGGCCCAGTAGGTTTATTGCGCTGGCTCCGGGCAGGATCGGCGCGCGGGCGCGGAAATACTCCTCATCAAAGATGACCTGCTGCATAAAGCTGGCGCCGCGCCCGCCATACTCTTTGGGCCAGGAAATCCCGACCCAACCGGCGGCATGCATCTTCTTTTGCCAGGCGATGCGCTTATCCAATGTCTCGCGGTCGGGGGCGACGCGCTGGTCGGCGGCGTCATCGACTTTGATTTCGTCGGGAAGGTTGGCCTCGAGCCAGTGCCGAAACTCGGCGCGAAACGCGGCATGTTCCGGGCTGTCTGCGAAATCCATAGCTGGCACCCTCCCTGTCGGCTCTTGCTAGCGCGAAAGGCTAGGCCGAGCCCGCTGCTGTCGCAAGCTCAGCAAAAACCGGCGTGCAGAGGGATGCGGCGGAAACTTATCCCGGCTCCGGCCTCGCCGACCAAAGCCGGGCCAGTTTTTGCTTAGGTCTGGGCGATCGGATAGTTGGCGAGGATCGAGTTGATGTGCTTGAACGCCTTCTCGGTCGCCGCCTGCGGGGTCATTCCGTTGCGGATAATGTCGGCTTCGGCCTGGCCCCAGACCTGCTCGGCATTGACGACGCCAAACCCGGGATTGAAAACGTGGAACGCCGGAATTGTCGGCTCCATCAATCCTTCCCGCACGTAAACCGGCCGATGCGGGTCTTTCGGATCGAGCCAGAACGGATCGCTTTTGACCAGTTCCGGCATCGCCGGCAACCAGCGGCCCAAACCCTCCTTCAGATATGCGTCGGTGACCTTAGGCTGAATGACGTAGGTCATAAACTCCTTGGCAGCTTTGACGTTCTTTGCCCCCTTCGGGATGAAGCCACCGAGCGCGGCAAGCACCGCCGGAACGGGTTTACCGGCGTTGTCCTGCGGCAGGCCTTGGGTGACGATTGCGTTATAGGCTTCCTTGTCGTGATAGAGCGCCACCTCGGTCGAAATCGTACCGTCGAAATCCATGACGATTTCTTTTGCGTGAAAGGCGTTGTTGTCGTCGGCGTCATTCCAATCGAGCACGCCTGGGGGCGCATCCCCGTCCTTGTAATAACTCGTCATGAAGGTGAGCGCCTTGACCACCGCATCCTTGACCTCTGGATCGTCGAGATGCCCTTTGCCGTCGGGTGTCACCATGTTCTTGCCACCGTTGGCGATCAGGAACGCATAGAATAAATTGTTGCCGTCGGCGGGTCCGGTCGTGGTTAATTGCAGCCCGCAGGCGTAGACGCTGCGCTGGCCTTTGGCTCGTAGCGCCTTCTGCACCGGCTTGAAGAAATCAAAATAGGCGTCCCAGGTTTTAGGCGCGTCCGAGAGCTTGTAGCCGGCTTGCTCGACCAGGTTTCCCCAGACATGGAACGGCACCACCGTAGTCTTGTACGGCACCTGATAGAACCCACGCTCCTTTTTCACATTGTTGTAAAATCGGGACGCGAGTAATGCGTTGGGGAGATAGGACGATTTCTGGGTGTCGACGACATCGCTGACCTCAATGATTTTGTCGTCCCAGGAGTTTTGCGGCAGGATCGTAGCGTCGGCGGCATCGTAAGAGATGAGATCGGGAACGTCTCCGGTCGTCAATGCCGAGATGACTTTCTGGCCAAGCGGGCCGAACGGCACGATCGTGTAGTTGACCGTGTTGCCGCTCGTCTTTTCATAATCCGCGACCATTCTCTTGAAGCCCGCGTCCTCCTCGGGAATAAACCCTTGCGTCCACCACGCGGTCATGGTCGCCGCCGCGGCGTTGGCGATATGTGGCCGCGCCAAGGCTCCGGCCGCCAGCAATCCTGCCGAGGCACGCAACAGCGAACGCCTGCTCAAGCTTCCCATAATGCAACTCCCTATTCTTGCCGCCCGCTCCGCTTCGCACTTAAACGGCGGCGTCACGCAATCAACCGAACGGTTTCCCGATCGTTCCCTTCTTACGCGGCAAGGGCGTTGCCTTTTCTCGTTTCCCGCGCCAGGTACGGGGCAGCAACCCCTTCTCGGCGAGAGTTGTGCCACGATCCAACTATTCTCAGTCGCCTGAATGCCCAGTAGGACACCTGGTCAGGGGATCGTGGTCAAATACGACCATCCCGACGAAGGTAGGGACCCATTTCGGTTTCACGCTCGATGTTTTTCGTTTATCTGCTCGCCAGCAAACGATACGGAACCCTCTAGGCTCCAAACTCAATCAAGTGATTGACATGACGCAATAGCTGTGATTCAAGCTGGAAACTTCGGGGGCTTGGATCATGACGGGGGAGTTCTGGCTCGACGATCGGCAATGGGTGGTGATCGCGCCGCTGTTGCCGACCAACCAACCGGGGGCACATCGCAAGGACGATCGTCGGATCATCAGCGGCATTATCCACGTGCTCAAGGTCGGGTGCCGGTGGCAGGATTGCCCGGCGGTCTACGGTCCGCCGACGACGATCTACAATCGCTTTCATCGCTGGGCGCGCCGCGGGATCTGGCGACAATTGTTCACCGCGCTGGTGACCGTCGATCCCGGCGGCATCCAGATGATCGACAGCACCACCGCCAAGGCGCATCGCTCGGCGGCCGGCGGAAAAGGGGGGCCGAGCTCCAGGCGATCGGCCGCTCGCGCGGCGGGCGAACGACAAAAATCCATGCTGTTGTCGATGGTTGCGGTCGTCCCGTGGCGTTCGCCGTAACCCCCGGGCAGCGCGGCGACCTGCCCATCGCTCGCGGCCTGCTCGAACCGCTGCCGCCAGCCGGTCTGTGTGCCGCCGATGGCGCCTATGACAGCGATCGGCTGCGGCTATTTCTGATCGCGCGCGGCACCCGCCCGGTCATTCCCAATAACCCCGCCCGCAAACATCTTCATCCGTTCGATCCCCAGACCTACAAGCTGCGCAACTTGATCGAACGAATGTTCGGCCGCCTCAAAGACTGGCGCCGCATCGCCACCCGCTACGACAAGCTCGCCGCCAACTTCGCCGCTGCCGTAGCCCTCGCCGCTGTCATAAACTGGTGGCTATGATTGAGTCTGGAGCCTAGTGGTACGACGCAATCATAGGATTCCATATTGGAGCGGGGTGTGCGATGATGCGCGATGCGCGAGGGGATCAGCATCGAAGTGAGTGCCGGCGACCGCGAACGACTGGCGGCGGTGGTGGCGGATCGCAACAGCCGGCAAAAGCATGTGTGGCGGGCACAGATCATTTTGGCGACCGCGGAGGGCTGCGGTACGGCCGAGATCATGCGCCGCGCCGGAGTATCGAAGCCGTGCGTGTGGCGCTGGCAGGAGCGCTTCATGCGCGAAGGGGTGGCCGGCCTGCTGCACGACAAGACGCGCAAACCCGGTTTGCCGCCGACGCCTGCGGCGGTTATTGACCGAGTGGTCGAGTTGACGCTGGCGGAGCCGCCAGGCGAGGCAACCCACTGGACCGGCCGGGCGATGGCGGTGGCGAGCGGCATCTCGCTGCGCTCGGTGCAGCGGATCTGGGCGGCGCACGGTCTGCAGCCGCACCGAGTGCGGCGTTTCAAGCTGTCGCAAGACCCGGCGTTTGCCGCCAAATTGCGTGACGTGGTCGGGCTATATCTCGACCCGCCGGCCCACAGCCTGGTGCTGTCGGTCGACGAGAAGTCGCAAATTCAGGCTCTCGACCGCACCCAGCCCGGCTTGCCGATCAAGAAGGGTCGAGCCGGGACAATGACCCATGATTACATCCGCAACGGCACGACGACGCTGTTTGCGGCGCTCAATGTCCTTGACGGCTCGGTCATCGGCCAATGCATGGCGCGTCACCGCCACCAGGAGTTCATCCGCTTCCTCAATCGGGTCGAGGCCGTTGTCCTGGCCGGCAAGCTCATTCATGTGATCCTCGACAACTATGCCGCCCACAAGCATCCCAAGGTCCGCGCCTGGCTTGCGCGGCATCCACGCTGGACGTTTCACTTCACGCCCACGTCATGCTCCTGGGCCAATGCCGTTGAAGGCTTTTTTGCCACCCTGACCCGCCGGCGGTTGCAGCGCGGCGTCTTCCGCTCGCTGGTCGATCTGCAAGCCGCGATCAACCGCTATCTCGGCGAGCATAACCGCAAACCCAAACCCTTTGTCTGGACCGCCGACCCCGATCGCATTATCGAAAAAGTCAACCGCGGGAACCAAATGTTGGCGTCAGACCACTAGGTCGGCACGACATCCGATCTCGCGCGGCGAGTTTGGGAGCACAAGAACAAACTCGTTCCCGGCTTCACTAAGCGGTATCAAGTCGATCGGCTCTTTGGTTCGAGGTGCACGAAACTGCAGCTGCCGCACTTCGCCGCGAGAAACAAATCAAGGAATGGAAACGCGATTGGAAAATTGAACTGCTCGAACGAGACAACTCGCACTGGCTGGACCTATACCCGAGCCTCGGACTCTGAGCATTGCCCTGATGCGATCGAAATTGAGCTGCTCGAGTTTGCGCAGTCGCAACGCCACAGGTTATGTTTCCGCCAACTCGACGGCAACTTCAAGCCCGGAGCCATTCCACCCCTGGGCACCGGCCTTCGCGGTGTCTGGTCGGGATCGGATGCGAGGGTCAGCCTCAGCCGATCACCCATATGAGCGCCGGCGAGTGTAGGGCGAGAGAGTGAGCCCAGCAGCATCCGCGCGAGACGATCCGCTGACGCGACGTGGACGGCGAGAACCTAAGAGATCGCCCACGGCTACAATGCCTTAGACATTACCGTTTCGAGATTGGAGTAGCCAAATTTGGAGGTCATTCGGTGATGGCGATCACCCGAAAAAATCCACTGCCATTGACCTTGCCGATCCCACATTCAACGGGTAGCTCATCAGATGGCGGTCGAGCACCGCGACGGCGGCAGCGCGAGCGCCTTCGACCATTTGCGACAAGGCGTCAAAATGGGCCCGCTCACGTTCGTTCATCGCCAGGGGACGGGCAGCGACGACTAAAGTCTGGGCTCGCATCGTCAGGCCAGGTCGTTGGCGAGCGCCAACGCCTAGGCTGGCCCGAGATACGCCATCGCGAAATCGGGAGCGGCCTCGCGTGCCGTCTCGTACAGCCCGACGGCGTCACCATGCACGAGGTTGAACGCCCGCCCCGCGTCGTTGTAGGTGCTGACCGCGACCGGCGTAGCACCGGGGAGGCGATGCCCTTGGGCGTCCTTAATCATCGTTGGCTCCCCGTTTAGGCCTCGGTGCTGTTAGCGCCTGCGCTGGTCGATCGCTCTGTCGGTATCGACAGGCTCAATAAGCCGAGATCTCGATCGAGTTTTGGTCGGGGTCGTCGACATAGACCGACTGGATCGTGCCGATGGCGCCGGCGCGTGGACCTTCCATCCGCACCGCGACCCCACACGCTTCGAGCTGGCTCTTGACCTCGGCGATCGGCGTCTCGGTAACAAAGCAAATATGCGCCGGCATGCGTTTTTCGGCATTCATCGCCATCGGGCCGCCGGCGGCGTCGAGATGGATCTTCTGGTCGCCGAAATGCAAAGCGGCGCGGCCTTCGCCCATTGTTTCGATCTGCATACCGAGCACGTGGCGGTAGAATTCAACACTGCGGTCGATATCGGCGACGGTCAGGTTCAAATGGTCGATGCGTTCGATCTTCATGGGCCACCTTGTCTGTTGTGAGACGGTTTACAGCTTGCCACGAGATTGATCTGCGGACCAGCCCAACTGGCGGTCTTATCCAAAGCAGCACTTTGGCCATCATTGCACGCCACACGCGACGATCGGTATCGGTGACATATCGGCTGGAGTGGCGTTCGCGGGTAGGCCACTGCGCCGTAGTGGTGCGGCACGCGGTGGTCCCGGCTTCTCCCTGAAGCCGGTCAGTTGGCAATGTTACGGGGCAATCATGGACCGCGAAATCCGGCCGCAGGCAGTTCGATCGCCAATTCCTTTCGGGTGGACGACGCGGACCGCGGCAGTCGTCCTCGGGCCAACGGCTCTGTTTAACAATTGGCGGGCGCGGCAAGCCGAGCGCGACCATCCGCCGGTCGGGAGCTTTCTCGAGATCGACGGCGTGCGTCTGCATTATATCGAACGCGGCAAGGGGCCGGCACTCGTCCTGCTGCACGGCAATGGGGCGATGATCCAGGATTTTGCAATCAGCGGAATCCTCGATCGGCTGGCGCAGCGGTTTCGAGTTATCGCGATCGATCGTCCCGGCTTTGGTCATACGAACCGGCCGAGGCCGCGGCTGTGGACGGCGCCGATGCAGGCGGAACTCGTGCACAAGGCGCTAGTGCGGCTCGACGTCGAGCAGGCGATTGTCCTCGGCCATTCCTGGGGCACGATGGTGGCGCTGTCGCTGGCGCTCGACTATCCAGCCGATGTACGCAGCCTGGTATTGCTCGCCGGATACTATTTTCCGACGGTGCGAGCGGACGTGCTGGCGTTCTCGATCCCGGCGGCGCTCGTAATCGGCGATCTCGTCGACTGGACAATCATGCCCATCATTGGTTGGGCGGTGCGCTCGTTGGTATTCCGCAGGCTGTTTGCGCCGGCGCCGGTGTCGCCCCGGTTCAATGCCGAATTTCCGACCGAGCTCGCGCTACGGCCTTCCCAGATCAAGGCGAGCGCTATCGATACCGAATTGATGACCGTGTCGGCGGCCGCTATCGCCGGCCGCTATGGCGAACTCGAAATGCCGATCGTGATCATGGCCGGCACGCACGATCGCATCGTCGATTTCGAGCGCCAGTCGCAGCGCCTTGCCCAAGCGGTCCCAAACGCATTTTTGATCCCGTTCGGAGATGTCGGCCACATGCTGCACCACGATATTCCCGACAAGGTTGTCGAGGCCGTCGAGTTGGCGTTGAACCGCTCGGCACGGGCGGCTAGCGGCCGATTTATACGCAAGTCGGTCAACGCTGCTGCCGGGCCCAATCTTGAGCGGGCCGTGTCTCGGGTGCAATGATCAGGGCGATTAGCCGCCGGCCAGCGGACTTGGGCGGCGGATGGTGCTTCGCTAGCGCGCGCCGAGATAGGCCAGGGTCGGGATGTAGGCTTCGGCGACCTGCGGCGACATCGAAAGGATGCCAAAAGTATTGGGCGCGAAACTCCAGCTTGCCGGCGGATAACCCTGGGTCCAGCTGGCTATCCAATCGACATCTAAGTAATTCACGGTAGCCGGCGCCAGGTCGAGAGTCGTTGCCTGAGAAGTGGGCAGTCCCAAAGGCTGAACCGTGAACCGGTAAGTTCCGGGCGCAAAGTCGCGATAGAAGGCCGTTCCAGGCGAGATCGCGGCGATCGGCGCGCCGTTCGCATAAATCAGCGGCGAGAATGCTTGGACAGCGCCAAATTGTGGTGTTAGCGACGGGCGGTAAAACCACACCCGCGCTGTTCCCGGCTTGCCTGGCGGAACCTGCGCCGGGGACACTGTCTGCACCGGCTGAGCGCAGGCCGCGAGTGCGATCAGGCACAGCGCCACCACGGTCGGAATTGCCAGCCGGAATTGCCGCACCGTCGTTCTCCCATTGCAAGCGCACGAGGCCGCGACCTCATTGCACATATTTACGGCACGCCATGCGGTTGCCAAGGCGGCTGAGAAATCAAATGTCGGTGAGGATCGCGAGCGCCGGCGTCCGAGTCACGGCCCCGCACCGGCGGCCTTACGGAACTCGGCGCCTCTCCGAACATCTCCCCCAACGCCGGAGAGGGTACTAGCGGCGCTATCCTAATGCTGTCGTGGCAGGGTAACCGGGATCTTGTAGAGGTTCACCGCGTTGTCAAACACCAGCTGATTGAGCGCCTCTTTGCCCAAAGCCTTTTCGGCCGGGGCGTGGCCCATCACGCCTTTCCCAAGGCGGCAACGCGGCGCTGCCATATGTCATTGACATTGTTGCAAGACCGTCGCCACGCGGCTTAACTTGTGGATCGAGACCGGCGGAAGAAACGCCGGTTCCGCAGACGCAGAGAGAGGAAACGCGATGGCGACGACGAGTGCGGCGGAGCTTGCCGCGCGGCTCGACCGGCTGCCGATGACCCGGCATATCTGGGTGCTGGTAACCCTGATCTCGTTGGGCGGCGGGTTTGAGCTGTATGATTTGTTTCTGACCGCCTATATCGCGCCGGGTCTCGTCAAAGCTCATTTCTTCACCCCCAAATCTTTGGGCCCGTTCAGCATTCTCGCCCCTTATGGCGTCGCCGGGGTTGGCACTTTTGTTTTTGCGTTGTTCGCCGGGCTGTTTGTCGGCGCCATTTTCCTCGGCCATTTCGCCGACAGCTACGGCCGGCGCACCGTGTTCACTTTTTCATTGATTTGGTATTCGATCACGACTGCGATCATGGCGTTCCAGACTTCCGGGTTTGGCGTCGATCTGTGGCGATTTATCGCCGGCATCGGCATCGGCGTCGAGCTGGTGACGATCGACACCTATTTGTCGGAGCTGGTGCCGAGCAGCCATCGCGGCCGCGCCTACGCCTTCAACCAGTTTTTCCAGTTCCTGGCGGTGCCGCTCGTCGCGCTCCTCGCCTGGATCTTGATCCCACATACGCCGATGGGGCTCGACGGCTGGCGCTGGGTGGTGTTGATCGGTTCGGCTGGGGCGATTGTGATCTGGTTTATTCGCCTGTCGTTGCCCGAATCGCCGCGCTGGCTCGCGCGGAAGGGCCGTCTTGCCGACGCCGAGCGGGTCGTCGAGGGAATTGAGCGTCGCGTTGCCGCCGAAGCCCGCGGCACACTGCCGCCGCCGGGTTTGCCCCGAGCCGACGAGAGCGGGCAGGGCACCTTCGCCGAGATCTGGCAGCCACCCTATGACAAGCGCGCGATCATGCTGTCGGTTTTCAATTTCTTTCAGACTTTCGGTTATTACGGTTTTGCGGCCTGGGTCCCGACCTTGCTGATCGCCAAGGGCATCAAGGTCACGACCAGTCTCGAATACGCCTTTATCATCGCGATCGCCAATCCGATCGGCCCATTGCTGTGCCTACTGTTCGCCGACCGCATCGAGCGCAAATGGCAGGTCTGCCTGGGGGCGGTCGGGATCGGCGTTTTCGGCATGCTGTTCGCCAACGCCATCAATCCGGCGGCATTGATCGCGCTCGGCGTCGCGGTGACCCTGTGCAACAATTTACTGTCGTATAGCTTTCACAACTACCAGGCAGAGTTGTTCCCAACCCGCATCCGCTCGCGCGCGATCGGCTTTGTCTATTCGTGGAGCCGGCTATCGGCCGCGTTGTCCGGGTTGGTCGTCGCATTTCTGCTGCATGTCGGCGGAGTCAACACCGTGTTTAGCTTTATCGCTTTGGCGATGGCGGTGGTCGTCGTGACAATCGGCGGCTTTGGACCGCGCACTCGCGGCCTCCCGCTCGAAGCCATCGCGCATTAGATTGGCCGTTTAAAGCCCGAGGTGCCGTGGCCGGCAACGGCAACAGGTTCAGCCTCCGAATGGTGTGAACTCGATCGGTTGTGCGCCCTGCCACAGGGTCAACCGGCCGAGTTCGGGCAGCTGCCCGCCGCCGTCGATGATGGTCAGGAAATGGTTGCCGGCAAGCTGCCCAACCTTGCTGGCAAAGCGGGCGCCGCCATAGGCAAGCAGGATTTCCGTTTCGCTGACCCCACCCGGGTAAAGGACGAACTGACCGGGCGCCGGATAGCTCGTCGCGTTCTCGTAACCGAGGCCCAGATCGAGGCCGCCAAGCGGGATCCAACACGCTTCGCCGCTCCACCTGACATGAATGAGTTGCTGGCGGTAGGGCAGCATAGTTGTGAATTTGGCGCATGTCGCAGGCGCCGCAGCGCGCTCGAGGCGCGCGGCAAAGGCGAATGGGCCGGCGGTAATCCGAATATCGGCCATTTCCTCGGATCCTAACCAAGCCGGTCGGCGCCGGCCAAGGCATCTCCGCCGCGACTGTGGCGACAAGCACATTCATAGCAAAGCTTCGGGCGAGTCGGGAGGGGGCGCGGTCCCGACATTGCTCGCCCACTGGAACTGGAGCCATGACGGGCGTTTGCGAGATGCGCTAATCTCTGGCGTTTCCCTGACCGGGGTTAGGCGAATGAATTCCCATGCAAAAATCGTGGACAAGTTGCCGGTAACCGCGGCGCTGGTCTTGGCTGCGGGCCTGCTCCTGACGACGGAACGGTCCTACGCTCAAGCAAACCATGATGCCGCGGCGGCGGGTTCGAACGCGTGCGCCGGGGATAATGGCGGCATCACGCTGTCTCCAGGGTTTTGCGCAACCGTGTTCGCCGACAAGCTGGGCCATGCCCGGCACATGGCGGTGGCTCCCAACGGGGTCGTCTACGTCAATACCTGGAGCGGGCGCTATTACCACAACGCCCCGCCCCCGCCCGGCGGGTTTCTGATCGCCTTGCAAGACACCAAGGGCGACGGCAAGGCCGACAAAATCGTCCGCTTTGGTCCAACCGCCGCGGAGGGCAACAAGGGCGGAACCGGCATCGCGATCTACAAGGGCTATGTCTATGCCGAAACCAACGATCGCATCGTACGCTACGCGCTGCCAGCGAACGGAATTGCACCGACTGGCGCGGCAGAAACCATCGTGTCAGGGTTGCCGCTGACCGGCGATCATCCGATGCATCCCATTGCCATAGACCCCCAAGGCAATCTCTACGTCGACCTCGGATCTGCCACGAATTCGTGCCAGAGCGAAAACCGCATGCCCAACGTGCCGGGCAACAATCCTTGCGCCGAATTAGAGACCCGGGCCGGTACCTGGCGCTACGACGCCAACCGACTAGATCAGCATTTCTCGCCGGCAGAGCGCTTCGTCACTGGTCTGCGCAATGGCGAGGGGATTTCCGTTGATTCTGCGGGCAGGATTTTCGCAACCCAGCATGGCCGCGACCAGCTCGGGCAGAACTGGCCCAAGCTCTACACATTGGCGCAGAACGCCAACCAACCCGCCGAGGAGTTGGTCGAAGAGCGCCAAGGCAGCGATTTCGGCTGGCCGGAATGCTACTATGACGGCTTTCAGAAAAAGCTCGTCTTAGCACCCGAGTACGGCGGCGATGGCGGCAAGGCGGTCGGCGTCTGCGCGCAGAAGGTAGCACCGGTAGCGGCCTTCCCGGCCCATTGGGCGCCCAACGACATGCTGATCTACGAGGGTGGCCAGTTCCCGTCCGCCTATAAAGACGGCGCTTTCATCGCATTCCACGGGTCGTGGAATCGAGCGCCGGAACCGCAGGGGGGCTACAACGTGGTGTTTCAGCCGTTGGCCGACGGCAGGGGCTCCGGACCGTTTGTTGTCTTCGCAGATGGTTTTGCCGGAGCGATCAAGCAGCCAGGCCAGGCGGCGCATCGTCCGACCGGGTTAGCGGTTGGGCCTGACGGTGCACTGTACATCGCCGATGATCAGGGCGGCCGGATCTGGCGCGTCACGTATCAGGGTGGGAACAAGGGGGGCGGAATTGCGGCCGTGGCGGCTCCGCCTCCCACCGCACAGGCTTCGACATCTAGCAACCCTTTGCCGCCGGAGGGAATTCACCCGAATGCTGGGCTCGGCCCGCTCCCGATACCGCCGGGCGCATCGCCGGACCAGGTCGCCCTGGGTGAGCGCATTTTTGAGGGACAGGCCGCTGGGGGGACATGCGCGGGATGCCATGGCACAAACGCCAAAGGCACAGCGATGGGTTCCGATTTGACGAGCGGCAAGTGGCTATGGAGCAACGGCAGCGTCGAGGGGATTACCAAGACGATCGCCCACGGCGTGCCAAAGCCCAAGCAGCACACCGGTGTGATGCCGCCGATGGGCGGCGCCCAGCTCTCGCAGGCCGATCTCGCTGCGGTTGCAGACTACGTATGGGCGATCGGTCACCAGAAGCAGCAATCATCGGTGCGGTAGGGGTAACACCGGGGCTTTTCCGAAGTGATTTAGATCGTGGGGGCGCCTGGCGCAAAAATCCGTCCGCACCGGGCCAGCCGACTTCCGGAATGCGAAAAGCCAATGGCCCGCTTTTAAACCTGTACTCTGTGCAGTAATTGGCGTCGACCGGTTGTGGAACTTTTGGTGTGGCGGGAGTTTCGCTGTCGATCAGTTTGCGCGCACCGGCGGGCAGGGCGAAAGCGGTTGTAGCTTGCCGGGATAGCGATCCTCGACGCGCTCGTATCGGTAGAAGGAGCGATCGGGAAAGACTCCGGCCAGTGCACAGGTTCCGCCGGGAACTTCATTTGCGTAGAGGACGGTGCCGGAAAAATCGATACCGTTGCGAGTAAGGTCGGGTGACTGCATCCGCCTCGGAAAAGCCGGTCCGGTGGGGCTTCCGATAATGATAATCGCATTCGACAAATGGGCGCGAGCGACCAGAATGAAGGGCTCCATGCGCTCGGTCACGATGCAATGGAACTGATAGGCCAATGCTGGATAGGCGCCAATCCCCATGATAACCGCGCCGGCAAGTGTTGCCGCGACGGCTGCCTGCATTGATCGACTCCACTGTTCGGCGAACCAAGCTGCGGCGGCCGAGACAACGGTCAATACCAGGAAGGGATAAGCATCGAAATAATATCGCGGTCCGTATCGGTTGCCGCCAAGATTGGGAAAAAGCAGATAGCTCAAAACCAACAATGGAAAGATAAAGTCATAAAAAGCGATCCGGCGTCGGTAGCACTTCCACAACCCGGCTATAAGATAGAGGAGGAAAAGCAGCGGCGAGGTCCACTGCGCAAGCTCAAAAAGCTCGCGTACGGCATTGCGGCTGGTGACCGCCAAAGAGAGGATTGAGCCGTCTTCGTCTATCGGGTGCAGGCCGAGATGAAGCTGCGGCAAAGTCCAGCTCTCGACCGTAACCCAGGGGCTCCCGGTGACGGCGTTGTCGTAAAATAGCAATCCGACGAGAAACGGCAACCCACCCAGCATGACCATCGGCATCCGCAAATAATGACGCCGGTCGCCTCGCAGCAGAAGTTCGACACCGCAGGGTATCAGCAGCGGAAATACCGTAAAGGGTCGAATCACCCCGACCGCGCCCAGGGCGGCGCCGGCCGATAATGCCCACGCGGACGAGCCAGTTGCGAGAAAGCGGACGCCGCAGAGAACAAAAAGGACAGCGAACAACGCGGTCGGCACGTGGCTGAAATAGGAGGCGCCGTTCAGCAGGAAGAAGGGGCTACAGGATAGCAGCGCGGCCGCCAGCAACGCCGCCGCCGGTCCCACCAGCAGGTGGGTCAGACGGCTGAAAACCAGCAGCAACAACAATGCCAAGGCCGGGGAGGCGACGAAGCTCGGTAAATGGAGGCTGCTGACGCCGGCGAGGATCAACGGCCAGCCCGGAAAGAACAGCGACACCCACTTGCCGCCCTTCTCGGCGATGTGAAAAACCGAAAACACATAATCGACCGGTGGAAGTGGGTTCCACAATCGGCCGGCGCGGAACGTTGCAGCCTCGAATAGGTAGTTGTACTCGTCCCCAGAATTGGGAAATGCCTGGAGCGCTACGACCCCAACAGCCAGCCCTAGCGCCACAACGACCACCAGGACGAGGAGGCCAGCCCGATAATTGCGGGTTAACCACACTGTTGCGCGCTGAGGGAACGCTTCGCCTTGGCAAGCGCAGGCGACGATCGGCACGGCCAGGCACGACAAACCGAGCAGTGCTGCCATCGGCCAAATCTCGGTCAAATTGCTCGGTGTTTGCACCGATCCCAGCGCTTCACCGTAAATCCCGTGCAAGCCCACCCAGGACAAGGTGCCTGAGGCAATCGCAAAGCCGACTGCCGCTAGTGCCGCCACTTTAAATTTAAAGTCCAGCGGCAGAAGCGTTCCTAAAGCGGGGTGGCGGCGAGGAGTTCACGGGCGCGCCGAGCGTCCTCGGCGATCTGCACCTTCAGTGCGTCGAGCCCGGCAAATTTCATCTCTGGCCGGATGAAGTCGATCAATGCCACGCGCAAGTGGCGGCCGTATAAATCGGCATCGATATCGAATAAATGCGCTTCGAGCCGCGGCTCGGGCGTGCCGATGGTTGGACGCAAGCCAATATTGGCGACCCCGTCGATCGTGCGTCCGTCAAACGGGTCGTCGGCGCCGTCTCCCGACACCCGGACCGCATAAACCCCGAACGCCGGTCGGATGTATTCGCCAAGGCCGAGATTGACCGTGGGGAAGCCGATCGTGCGCCCGCGGCGATCACCCACCGCAACGCGGCCGTCGATCTCCCAGAACCGGCCGAGCAATGTCGCCGCCTCGCGCGGCCTCCCTGCTTTCAACAGCTCTCGAATCCGCGTTGAGGAATAGAGAACCTCATTGTCGCCGCGAATGGGTTCGAGCACGGTGACGCCAAAGCCCGATGCCGGACCGGCGCCGCGCAGCATCTCGGGGCTGCCGCGCCGGCCTTTGCCAAAGGTGCAGTCCCAGCCGACGACGACATGCGACGCGCCGATCGCATCGACGATGATTTCGGACAGGAAATCCTCGGCGCTCTTGGCAGCAAAGGCGCGGTCGAAATGCTGGACAAACAGCAGATCGACACCGAGGCGGGCAAGCTCGCGTTCTTTGACCCGGAACGGCGTCAGCCGAAAAGGCTCGGCCGCGGGAACCAAAACGCTTCGTGGATGCGGCTCGAAGGTCAGAACGCCGACCGGCCGGCCCGCCGCCCGTGCGATCTCCTGGGCTCGCGCAATCAGCAGCGCGTGACCCCGGTGTAGCCCGTCGAAATTGCCGATCGCCAGCACTGCGCCGCGCGGGTGATGGGAGTGGGGGCCGGGATGTCGAACGACGCGGATCACAGCAGCAGTCGGGGCATGGCTTCGTCGGTGGTCGATTGCCGCGAAAATAGCCCGACCGCTGCTCGGAAGCGAGCCCGAGTCTCAAAGACAACCCATTTCGCCGCAATCCTCTATATTCCAGCACCAGACCGGCGGAGGAAGGATGAGCGAGGAGCGGGTGCCGCGCGAGCAAATGGAATACGACGTGGTTGTGGTCGGGGCCGGGCCGTCTGGGCTTGCCGCCGCGATCCGCCTCAAGCAGCTCGCCGCGGCGGCCGAGCGCGAGATCGGTGTGTGCGTCGTCGAAAAGGGATCGGAGGTCGGCGCGCACATCCTGTCGGGCGCGGTGTTCGAGCCTCGCGCGCTGAACGAGCTGATTCCCGATTGGCGCGAACGAGGCGCACCGTTGATAACGCCGGCAAGCGAGGACCGCTTTCTGCTGCTAACGCAATCGCGTGCCTTCCGATTGCCGACGCCGCCGCAGATGCACAATCACGGCAACTACATCATCAGCCTCGGTAGTTTGTGTCGTTGGCTCGCGAATTAGGCGGAGGAGCTGGGGGTTGAGATCTACCCCGGTTTTGCCGCGGCGGAGGTGCTTTATGACGGCAACGGCCGGGTGCGCGGGGTTGCGACCGGTGATATGGGCATCGACAAGGCCGGCGAGCCGACCGAGCGGTTTCAGCCCGGCGTCGACTTGCTGGCAAAGGAAACGCTGTTCGCCGAAGGTTGCCGCGGGTCGCTGACGAAGACCCTGATCGAGCGGTTTCACCTGCGCGACGGGATCGATCCCCAGACTTATGCGATCGGCGTCAAGGAATTGTGGGAGGCCGCTCCGGAGCGCCACCAACCTGGTCTTGTCATCCACACGATCGGCTGGCCGCTCGACGCCTCAACCTATGGCGGATCGTTTCTTTACCACCTCGAAGAACGGCAGGTGGCGGTCGGGTTTGTGATCGGGCTAGACTATCGCAATCCTTATCTCAGCCCGTTCGAGGAGTTCCAACGCTTCAAAACGCATCCCGCGATTCGCCCGTTTTTCGAGGGCGGGCGGCGGATCAGCTATGGCGCGCGCGCCTTGAACGAGGGTGGGTTCCAATCGATCCCACGGCTCGACTTTCCAGGCGGCGCCCTGATCGGCTGCGCCGCCGGCTTTGTCAACGTGCCGAAGATCAAGGGTAGCCATACCGCGATGAAATCGGGCATGATCGCGGCCGAAACGGTATACCGGCGGCTGGCGGGCGATAGCGCCGCCCTGGTCCGCGATGCACTGGAGGAAAGCTGGGTTTGGGACGAGCTGCGTGCCGTGCGCAATATCCGGCCAAGCTTTCGCCGGGGGCTGTGGGCCGGGCTCGCCTATTCGGCAGTTGACACTTACGTCTTGCGCGGTGCGGCACCCTGGACCTTTCACAATCACGCCGATCATACCCAGCTGATGCCCGCGTCCGAGGCGCCAAAGATCGAGTATCCACGGCCCGATGGCAGGATCACTTTCGACCGGCTATCATCGGTTTTCATCTCAAACACCAATCACGAGGAAGACCAGCCGCCGCATCTGCGGCTGCGGGACCCGGCCAAGGCCATCGAGGTCAACTATCGGCTCTACGATTCGCCCGAACAGCGGTATTGTCCGGCAGGAGTGTACGAGATCGTACAGCGGGAAGCGCCGGCCGGTCCGTATCTGCAAATCAACGCCCAAAACTGCGTGCACTGTAAGACATGCGACATCAAAGATCCGGAACAGAACATTGATTGGGTCGTGCCGGAGGGAGGCGGCGGCCCGAATTACCCGAATATGTGATGCTTAATCTGGGACAGAAGCGGACAGGTAGAGACAATGGGGATTGCGGTGAGCAAATGGCTTAAGCTTGGGCCGGTGGCCGGTGTTGTATTTGGCGTGCTGACGGCCGTTTCGATGGGGGCGTTGGCTGTCGGTGAGGACGCGCCGCCTGGGTCGGTCGCTTCGCCTTACGGCGCCTATCTGGCGGGCCGCCACGCGCAAGAAGAGGAGGCCTTTGGGGCCGCGGCGTCCTGGTACGAGCAGGCCCTGCGCGCCGATCCACAGTCGCCTGAGCTAATCAGCCGCACCTTTCAGATGGAGGCCAATGACGGGCATTTCGATCGTGCCGTGCCGCTCGCGGAAAAGGCGCTGAAGCTAGACAGTTCGGATGCGGCAGCAGAGCTAGTCCTCCTGATCGACAAGGCGAAATCCGGCGATAAAGCCGGTGCGTTAGCGCTCGCCGAGAAGCTCCCGGACGATGGACTGCACCGCTATGTCGGTCCGCTCGCTCGTGCTTGGACCCGCATGGCGATGGGCAATTTGCCGGGTGCCGAAACGGCGGTGCACGACCTCGACAAATTTGACGGTTTTGCGCCGCTCGAATACTTCCAGCTCGGTTTGATTTACGATTTCGCTGAAAATCCGATAAAGGCCGAGGAGTTTTACAAAAAAACATTGGCAGCGACGGGTCAGCTCAACTGGCGGCTCGCAGACGCCATGGCAAACTTCTATCAACGACACGGGCGCCCGGACGAAGCTACCGCGATCTACGCCCGCTTCGCCAAAGAGAATCCAGGGAGCGAACTCGCCGAAGCGGTGCAATCGTACAAGCCGGCGGGGACGCCCGCGCCGCTTGTCCGCACCGCCACAGATGGGTTGGCGGAAGCGCTGTTTGATTTGGCCAGCGTGGTCAACCGACCAGAAACCATCGATTTGGCGCTGCTCTACGATCGCTGCGCCTTACAGCTCGAGCCTAATCTTACCGTTGCCCAGCTTCTGCTCGCTGATATCTTGACCGACCAAAACAAGCCGGAGCAGAGCCTCGCCGTATTGACCGGAATCCCGGCGAATTCGCGTTATTCGTGGTCGGCGCAATTGCGCGCCGCCTCCAACTTGGAGGCGCTTAATCGTATCGACCAGGCGATTGCTCAGCTCCAGGCAATGGCAGCAAAGGAGCCTAAATGGGCTTCCGCTGAGATCCAGCTTGGCGATCTGCTGCGCGGGCAAAAGCGGTTCTCGGAGGCGGCTGACGCCTATAGCGAAGCAATCAAGCGTCTCAAAGCCGAAGAGATGCCGCCGCGCTGGTCGCTCTACTACAGCAGGGGAATCGCTTACGAACGTTCGAACCAATGGAATCTTGCCGAGGCCGATCTCGAGCACTCGCTCGAGCTCAAGCCGGATCAGCCGCTGGTACTAAACTATCTTGGTTATTCCTGGATCGATCGCGGCCAGAAATTGAACAGCGGGTTGAAGATGATCGAGAAGGCGGTCCAGTTGCGGCCCGACGACGGCTATATCGTCGATAGTCTCGGCTGGGCTCATTATCGGCTGGGGGACTATGCCAGCGCGGTCCAATATTTGGAAAAAGCGCTCGAGCTGGTGCCCGAGGATCCGACGATAAACGATCACTTAGGTGACGCCTATTGGAAGAGCGGGCGGATCACCGAGGCGCGCTACCAATGGCGCCGCGCTCTGCAATTCAAACCCGAAAAGGAAGATATCAAGCCGATCGAGGCCAAGCTCGACCGTGGCCTGCCGACCACGACGAAAGCCGGCGGCGGCTGATATTGAGAGCTGAGTTTGACGGGGTCACAGTCTTTGCTCCGGCAAAAATAAATCTTTACCTTCACCTGATCGGCCGCCGACCGGACGGCTATCATCTGGTCGACAGCCTCGTTGCCTTTGCCGATATCGGCGACCGCTTGACAGCGCGGTCCGCGAACGCGCTGTCGCTGGCGGTTACTGGGCCTGAGGCCCAGAGCCTTGCCGGCGAGCGCGACAATCTGGTGTTGCGCGCTGCCCGGCTTCTTGCCGATCACGCCGGGATAAGCGCCGGAGCCGCCTTGCTGCTCGAGAAAAACCTGCCGGTCGCGGCCGGTATCGGCGGCGGGTCGGCCGATGCCGCGGCGGCGCTGCGCGTGTTGCGGGATCTTTGGCGGCTCGCGCTCGACGATACCGCCTTGGCCTGGCTTGGCGAGCGGCTCGGCGCCGATGTCCCGGTCTGTCTCTACCGACGCGCTGCGTGGCTCGCGGGTATCGGCGATCGCATCGGGTTTGCCCCGGACTTGCCAGCGGCCGGAATTCTTCTCGTCAATCCGCGGCGCCCACTTGCCACCCGTGCGGTGTTCAACGCGCGCCGCGGTCCGTTTGGCGGCAAAGCCACGCGATTTGCAGCGATGCCGCTCGGGGCAACGGCACTCGCCCAAGCGCTGGCTTCCTTGCGAAATGATCTTACCGAGGCGGCCGTCGAACTGGTGCCGGAGATCGGCGAAATTTTGGCGGTGCTCGGCCGTCTCCCGGGAGCCTTGATCGCCCGGATGAGCGGCAGCGGCGCGACCTGTTTTGCACTGTTTAGCGATCGCGCAGCGGCCGAACGCGGGCGTACCGCACTTACCGCCGAGACGCCCGGCTGGTGGTGCGCCGCCGGCGCACTTATTGCCGCAAGCTGCGTTTCCCGATAAGTTCAGTACAGCGTTGGGGCGTAGCCAAGTGGTAAGGCAGCGGATTTTGATTCCGCCATTCCCAGGTTCAAATCCTGGCGCCCCAGCCAATTTTTTCAATCATGGATAACAGCTGAATTTCACCGCTTTGGTGCACTGAGGCGGGCGACGATTACACTTATTCGGGCTTGAAGCAGTAGGCGGCGAGTTTGTTGCCGTCAGGGTCGCGGACGTAGCCGGCATAGGCGTTGGGTTTCCAGCTGCGCGGTCCGACAGCACCTTCATCCTTGCCGCCCGCGGCGAGAGCGGCTCGGTGAAACCCGGCGACCGCGGCACGGCTCGGCGCGACAAAGCTGATGGTTCCGCCATTGGCAAAGCTCGCCGGTTGTCCATTGGCCGGTTTTAGCACGAAAAACTCGGGGTCACTTTCACCCCAGATCGATCCATTGTCGCCGAGGTCCGTTAATCGCTTGTAGCCCAGCGGTCCCAAGACGCTGTCGTAAAAAGACCGCGCCTTGGCGAGGTCATTCGTGCCGACGGTGACGTGTGTAAACATGGCCATCCGATTTCCTCCCTCTATTGCGCCACTTTCTGTCCGCCGATTCATGGCTGTGGCGACGTCTGCCGCTGAAACTGCCCGACACACCATGACGCTTGACGCAATGCAGACAGATATCAGGATCGAACCGAGCAACCAAGAGGAACCTCAACTTTAATACCCGAGACCGTTCAACGGCCTCAGCCGCTAGGTTAAGGAGGCGGATTGACAGGGGTGGAGGGCAGACGTAGCCTCGGTGTGTTAATCAAAGGTTGGAGGGATAGCCATGAAGTGGAAGACCCCTGTCATTATCGAGATCTCTGTCGGGATGGAGATCAACTGCTACGCCTGCGCGGAGATCTAAACTCGCGATTTTTGGCGCTGACGCCGGTCGGCGCGGTGGGGCGATCTGATGCTGCATGCAGTCGTCCTTGGCGCCGCGGCCGGCGGCGGTTTCCCGCAGTGGAATTCCAACGCGCCGGCCTGCCGCGAGGCGCGGCGCGGCGTTGCTAGGGCGCGCCCGCGCTCGCAAGCCTCGGTCGCGGTTTCGGCTAACGAGCGCGATTGGTTTTTACTGAACGCGTCACCCGATCTGCGGCTGCAGATCGAGGCGATACCGGCGCTGCATCCGCGCGACGGGTTGCGCTCATCGCCGATCGCCGGGGTAGTGGTGACCGGCGGGGATGTCGATGCGCTCGCTGGACTGCTTCATTTGCGGGAGCGTCATCGGTTCACCGTCTATGCGCCACGGCCCGTGCTGGAGGTGATCGCCGCGAACCCGATATTTGGGGTGCTCGCACGTGACTACGTTCGCCGGATCGAGCTGCCCCTCGACGAAAGCCTTAACCTCGCCGGCGCATCGGGGGATGCAGGTCTCGCGGTGCGCGCCTTCGCGGTGCCAGGCAAGGTGCCCTTATATCTTGAAGAGAACGGGCGCGATCCAGGGCTGAGCGAAGCCGGGGATGCGGTCGGGCTCGAGCTGGTCGATACGGCTGGGGGCGCCCGCTTTTTCTTTATTCCCGGCTGCGCCGTAGTATCCGACCCGCTGCGACGGCGGCTCGCCGGCAGCCCGCTCGTATTCTTCGACGGGACCTTGTGGCAAGACGACGAGATGATCCGGATGGGCGTCGGCGAAAAGACCGGGCGGCGAATGGGCCATATCAGCATGTCGGGTCCCGAAGGCGCTATCGCCGCATTCGCCGATCTCAGCGTGCAGCGGCGGATCTTTCTTCACATCAATAATTCCAACCCGGTCCTGTTCGAGGACTCGCCCGAGCGGCGCGCCGCCGAGGCCGCCGGTTGGGAAATCGCGTATGACGGGATGGAGGTGAGGCTGTGAATCCGGACCCTGCAACCCTGCTGACATCAGACCGGCTCGAAGGCGAATTGCACGCGATCGGCGCCGAGCGCTATCACGACCGCCATCCGTTCCACCATCTGATGCGCGACGGCAAGCTCACCCGCGGCCAGCTCCAGGCCTGGGCGTTGAACCGCTATTACTATCAGGCGCAGAATCCCGGCCAAGGACGCCTATCTCGTCGCGCGCTTGCCGACGCCGGCGTTGCGGCGCGAATGGCGCCGCCGCATCCTCGATCATGACGGCGACGATGAGAATACCGGTGGCATCGCCCGCTGGCTGAAACTGACCGAGGGGCTCGGTCTCGATCGCGACTATGTGATCTCGACCCGCGGTCTGTTGCCGGCGACGCGCTTTGCGGTCGACGCTTATGTCAATTTTGTCCGCGACCGGACGTTGCTGGAGGCGGTCGCCTCGTGTCTGACCGAGATGTTCTCGCCGCAGATTATCGCCGAGCGGGTCGACGGCATGCTGCGTAATTACGACTTTGTCAGCAGCGATACGCTGGCTTATTTCACGCCGCGGCTGACCCAGGCGCCGACCGATGTCGCGTTTGCCCTTTCCTATGTGAAAATGCACGCGGACACCCCGGAAAAGCAGGCCCAGGTGCTCGACACCTTGCGCTTCAAATGCGACGTGCTGTGGGTCCAGCTCGATGCGCTCTATTTCGCCTATGTCGAGCCCGGAATGATCCCGCCCGGCGCGTTTGTCCCGGAACCGCACCGGTGACCGGCCCCGCCACCGCGGTTGCCGGCGGCACTGTGCTGAGCTTTGCTGTGCACGCCAAATTCCGCTTCGACGAGGTGAGACAGGCATGGGTAGTGCTGGCGCCCGAGCGGTTGCTGCTGCCCGACGAACAGGCGGTTGCCGTGCTCAAGCTTGTCGATGGTGCGCGCGACGCCGATGCCATTATCGCTGCGCTGAGCCAGCAATATGAGGCGCCGCGCGAGGCGATTGCCGCCGATGTGCTGCCGATGCTGCAGGACCTCGTCGACAAAAAGATATTGCGCGGATGATCGCGGCGGTAGCGGCGGTCGAGCCGCCCTTGGCGCTGCTCGCTGAACTAACCCATCGTTGCCCGCTGCGTTGCCCCTACTGCTCGAACCCGTTGGCGCTGGAGCGCGCCGGGGCCGAGCTCGATACCGCGACCTGGGAGCGGGTGCTGAGCGAAGCGGCGGTATTGGGCGTATTGCAGGTGCATTTCTCGGGCGGCGAGCCGCTCGTCCGGCGAGATCTGACGACCCTTGTCGGGCATGCGGCAAGGTTGGGCCTTTACGGCAATCTGATCACCTCGGGGATTGGGCTCGATGCCGGACGCATGACGGCGCTCGCCGAGGCCGGCCTCGAGCATGTCCAGCTCAGCTTGCAGGATTCCGATGCCGATCGTGGCGACCGCATTGCCGGGATCCCTGGAGCACAGGCGCAAAAGCACCGGGCGGCGGAACTGGTGCGCAATGCGGGTCTGCCATTGACCATCAACGCCGTAGTGCACCGCCAAAATCTCGGGCGGCTCGATGACATCATTGAAATGGCGCTGAGCATTGGGCGCCGACCGGCTCGAAATCGCCCATGTGCAATATTATGGCTGGGCGTTGGCGAACCGCGCGGCGTTGCTGCCGAGCCGCGAGCAACTCGAACAGGCGACCACGCTGGTCGAGGCCACCCGTGCCCGGCTCAAAGGTGTATTGGCGATCGATTATGTCGTTCCCGATTACTACGCGCGCCGCCCAAAGGCGTGCATGGGCGGCTGGGGCCAGCGATTTCTGAACGTGACGCCGGCAGGCAAAGTATTGCCGTGTCACGCTGCCGAAACCTTACCCGGACTGCGCTTTCCCAATGTCGGCACGGCCAGTCTCGCCGACATCTGGCGTAATGACGCAGCGTTCGCTCGCTTTCGCGGTACCGACTGGATGCCGGAACCTTGCTGCAACTGCGAGCGGCGCGAAATCGACTGGGGCGGCTGCCGCTGTCAGGCGTTTGCTCTGACCGGCGATGCAGCGCGCACCGACCCCGCCTGCGCCCTTTCTCCCGACCACGCTCTGCTAACTTCCGCCCGCGCCGATGCTGCTCAACCCGCGCCCGAATTCGTTTATCGCCAGCATTCGGCGATAACGCGTCGGCGCGGAAAGCGTACCGTCCGCATCGTGAACCCTTTTGTCGCCGTGATTCTGATCTGCCTCAACACGGTCCCGCCCGAATCCTGCAACGAAACGACCGCAGCCGACGTAATGTCGAACGGCGTTGAAAACGAGCTGCGATGCGTCATGGGTTGGCAGGATGTCGTCGCCCATTCCGCCCTGGCGCGCGAGATCGGCAAGACCGCTTATGTGAAAACGATATGCCGCCACCGCCGCTCCGAAGCGGCCCAGCCCGCACCATCGCGCTAGCGGAACCCGCTCGAGCCGTTCCCGTTGATGTCAGCATCCGTCGACAACACTTACGGGAGAAAACGCATGATCGGAAAGGCGCTCGTAGTCACTACTGCATTGCTTCTTTCGACGCAGGCATTTGCCCAGACCAACGCCAACGGCAGCAACGGGGCCCCGGGTGTGACCTCGGGGCCCGCGGTCGGCGCGCCGGCGGGCATGCGCTCGCCGCAAGCGGGGCCGGTTGCGACAAAGCATCAACGACAAGTTCTGCGTCATCACGGCCGATCGGTTGGCAACAACAGCCAACACCCCGCTAGCCAACAATGACGAAACCGGAGCCGCGGGATCGAGTTCGCCCAGCTCCGCCGCGATAAATCGCCTCCCGATAAAGGCTGTCTCCTGGATCTTCGATCAAAAAGAAGGCTTGATCTAGGAGAGCGCCTCAATTGCGCAGGCTTGCGGCGATGATCATCACAGTCACACCACGCCGCGCTCGCGCAGGGCGGCGAGGTCGGCGGGGGTGAGGCCGAAAAGGCCGAAGATTTCGGCGTTGTGCTGGCCGAGTTTGGGGGCGACGGCGCGCACGCGGACCCCGTCGCTGATTTTGACCGGGGTGCGAATGTGCGGCGCCTCACCCAATTCCGGATTGTCAGCGGATTGCACGAACCCGCCGTGCGCGACCTGAGGATCGGCAGTGTTCGGAACCATTCAAATTTGCTTTTAGAGGACCGCGTTGGTCCAGGGTTGCAGGCGTCCGCCGAGTCTTGCGAGCGCATCGTCACTGACCAGGTAGTAGTAATTGAATGTATCGAGCTGCTTGATCATTCCGGTTCGGATCGCCGCAGAATCCGGCAAGGTCTTTTTGGTCCAGAACTTCTTTCTAGGGTTGAAGAACCCAATCGTCTCTAAAAATGCTGCGGCGAAATAATAGGAGTCGGGGAATAGGATCGCCTTGATCCGGTTTGCGCAATCGGCCATCAGCGCTGACCGATTTTTCCAGACACCAGCAGAGCATCTCCTCAATGGCGTCGGCCGCTAGTGCTCTCTGGTCGGCACCCATATACGGCCAGCCGCGATAGAAAATTTCAGCAACGTCGTAATTGTTGTGATCGGTCGGCCCAGACGGCTCCAGCCAACCCTGCGGGTATAGAAAAGGCTTGATCTCGAGCAGTGTATTGATCAGCTCCGGCCAGTAGCGGACCAAATGCGGCACGTAACGCACCATATGAAAGGTCAGGCTTAAATCTTTGGTCCTGATATGCTGGTAATCCTGTCTAACATAGGTCATTCCGAAAAAGCCGGTTAGCGGGTCCTGCCAATCGCGGATAAACCTTTCGAACACCGGAATAAAGCCGGATCCGCTCAAATATCCCGCTTGCCCGCCGCGCATGACCAGCCGTGCAATGACGGAAATTGCTTCGTTCAATTCTTTCCGATTGTCGCGGCCGCAGCGCACGACGTCCGACCAGGACAAATCCTGCAGATAGGTGACCATACGGATCGGGTCATTGACGCACTCGAGAAAAGTCGGTTTCAGACGCCACGGCCATTCTCGCGCAAGGAGCTGATCCGTCGAGCATTCGAGCTTGATGAACCAACTATCAGCGCCGGGCGCAAAGCTGCCGCCCTCGTCCTGGGTAAAGCCATTTGGTGGGTCGACGCAATTGAGTGCCAAGGACAAGCGCGCAACGGCCTCGGCGGCGGCATTGTTGTCGCTGGTGCACTTGATTTGCCACTCCGCGTCATCGAGCGCCGCGCGGGCATAGCTGGTATCCTTGCCCTTGCATTCACGCTTGGCGAGTTCGACCTCCGCCTGGTTCATGAAGGAGTTGGCGCTTTTGGAGAGCGCCTTCATCTTGGGAAAGGCTTTATAAAGCTCGTCTCTTGGACTGTAATGATCGACGTCCATGGAATGCTCCCTGTGGTTTGTTTTGAAATTGGCTTGAGGCATTACTCCACAAATTGGAGAACTCAGATGCCGCTTGCGGTCTCCCGCCCCTGCCGCTGCTCGCGGCCGAACTTGTCGGTCCTCCCGAGCGAGGGTCGAACCCGATGACCGCGCTAGACGACGCCGCGGGTACGCAGCGTAGCGAGATCGGCGGCGGTGACGCCGAGAGAGCCAAAGATTTCGGCGTTGTGCTGGCCGAGCTTGGGCGCGACGGCGCGAACCCGGATCGCCTCGCCAATCTTTACGGGGGTGCGAATATGCGGCACCTCGCCCAATTCCGGATCGTCAGCGTATTGGACCAGGCCGCGATGCTCGACCTGCGGGTCGGCGAACATCTGCTGGTAGTTGTAGACTTGGCCGCAGGGCACACCGGCGGCTTCCAACACCCCGACCCAATGATCGGTCGTGGCGGTCGCGAAGACGTCTTCCATCTCGGCTTCCAGGGCTTCGCGATGCGCCATGCGCGCCGCGTTAGTGGCAAACTGCGGGTCCTGGCACCACTCGGGACGGCCCAGGGCGGCGGCGCAGCGCTGCCAAATCGCCTCGCCGGCGGCGCCGATCATCAGATAACCGTCCCGGGTTTTCATCCGCTGATAGGGGGCGTTCTGGCGGTGGCGCGAGCCCTGACGGGTCGGCTCCTCGTGATCGGCGAGCCATTGCGCCGAGGTCCATGAGCTAAAGCCGATCGCGGTCTCTAAAAGCGAGCATTCGACAAGGCGGCCCTTGCCGGTGCGCTCGCGTTCGTAAAGTGCTGCGAGGATGCCCTGCACCGCCCACATGCCGGTGCCGAGATCGCAAATCGGCAGACCAACCGAGGTCGGCGGGCCATCCGGCTCGCCTGTGACATGCATGATGCAGCCCATTCCCTGCGCTATTAGGTCAAACCCGCCGCGTCCGGCATAGGGGCCGTCATAACCGAGCCCGGAGAGCTGGGCATAGATCAGCCGCGGATTGAGCGCATGCAGATCGGCAAAACCGAGCCCAGCGCGCGGCATCACGTTCGGACGGTAGTTCTCGACCAGCACGTCGACGCTTCCGGCCAGGCGCAGAAACAGCGCCTTGCCCTCCGGCTGTTTGTAGTCGAGGGTAATGCCCTTCTTGTTGCGGTTGATGTAGCGGAAATAGGGGTTGCGCTCGCTGCCGTCGCCCCAAGCGCGCACCGAATCCCCTTTGCCGGGGCGTTCGAGCTTGATCACTTCCGCACCCATATCGGCAAGGATCATCGTACAGAACGGTCCCGCCATGTGCTCGGTCAGATCGAGCACCTTGAGCCCAGCGAGCGGGCCGCGATCGGCGTCACTCATCGTTCATTACTCCGTGTCTTACCGGCGAAGCCCGGTACCCATGTTTCCAACGCGACCCTGATCAAGTGCTGGCATGGCGGCTGGACATGGACCTCGGGAACGTCTCGCATTCCAGATCAATGGGTCCCGGCCTGCGAGGACGCGAAGGAAGCCCACAACTGTCATTCCGGGGCGCGGACGACAGTCCGCGAGCCCGGAACCCATGAACACCGCGCTCGAACATCAAAGGTGAACCGCCGTTTTCTTGGGTTCCGGGCCTGTCCCTTTGGGCCATCCCGGAATGACCGAGCTGAGGGGTCGGGATTGCTTCACAGGCTCCTGCGCCGGGAAGGCAAATAGTTTCAGCCCCTCATCCTCTCGATTGTCGGCAGGCGGTAGCGGTCGTCAGGGTCGTCCCAGCCGTTGAATTTAGGCGGGCGCTTTTCCGCAAAGGCGGCCCGCGAACTCGATCAAATCGCTTTTAGCGCCGTGCTCATGCAACGCCTTCGCCAATTGTTGCTGATCCGGTGACGGGGCCGGGCGCATCTGGCGCATCATATGGACGGTGTTAACCCGTGAGGCCGGCGGCAGGGTCAAGAGATGCTCGGCCATCGCGACAGCACTCGGGATCAGTTGGTCGGGGTCGACCAGCCGATTGAGAAACCCGATCTCGTAAAACCGTTCGGCGGTGAAGCGGAAGCCGAGCGCCATCTCCATTGCAATCGGGTAGGGCAGGTTGGCGATGTGCCCGTGATTATAGCCGCCCAAAAGCCAGCGCTTGGCCTCCGAGACCTCGAACACCGCGCCCTTTGCCGCGACCCTGAGGTCGGTGCGCTCGACCAGCATAAAGCCGCCGCCCATTGCATAGCCGTTGACCGCGGCGATGACCGGCTTTTCGAGCGTCCCGGTCATAAACGGGTCCTCGATATCGGGGCGGCTGCCGCCCGGCCGGCCGGCGGCGAGCGATTCCTTCATGTCCTCGCCGGCGCAAAAGGCGCGGCCGGCGCCGGTAAAGATCGCGACTTCGAGTTCGTTTGAATGGCGGAACTCGGTCCAAGTCTCGGCGAGCCGGGTGCGCATCTCGTGACTGAGCGCGTTGAGCCGCTCGGGCCGGTTCATCCGCACGATGAGGATCTGTCCCGAACGCTCGGTCTCGACGACGGGCATGACTGTGTTCCTTCTCCAACGCGTGACGACGCAAGCTGCCGGAGGCTACCATCCCCACCCGGCCGACCGCGAGGAGTTCCGCAAAATGGGCGAGCAGATCGAAACATTGGCGAAATTTGTCGCGGAGACGCGCTGGGAGGCGATACCGGAGCCGGTGCGGCATCATGCGAAGCTGGTGTTGCTCGACACCCTGGGCGTGATCCTGGCGGGGTCGGCGCGGCCTGAGGTCGCCGCGTTGCGGGGGCAGCTCACCGCGTCGGCCGGCGGCGGCGCGACAGTCTATGCCAATGGCTGGCCCGCGGCCGATCCGGGTACCGCGGCACTGCTGAACGGTATAGCCGGACGATCGATCGAATTGTGCGAGGGGCTGCGCTTTGTCTCGGGGCAAGCGGCAATGCAGGTATTGCCGGGGGTATTGGCAGTCGGCGAGCACGCCAACAGCCATGGCCGCGACATGCTGACCGCGTTTGTGCTCGGCTACGATGTCGCGGCGCGGATCGCCGGCGGGTTCACCCCGCGCCCATTGGCGCATCAGAACGGGCAGGTGTCGCTATTGGCGGCGGCTGCGGCCGCAGCGCGACTGCGCGGGCTCAACGCCGCCGGCATCAGCAGCGCAATGCGCATTGCCACGGTGCTGATGCTGACACCGAGCTACACAAACGCAGTGGCCGGCGCTACGGCGCTTAACGTCGCCGGTGGAATGAGCGGGTTTGCCGCGGCATTGGCGCCGGAATTGGCATTGGCCGGGTTTGCGGCCCAGCCCGATGCAATCGAAGAGACGCTCGCCAATCTCGTCGGCGACGGGTTTATCCCGGACCATGTATTGGACGGGCTCGGCGATCTCTGGCACATCACGCGCAATTATTTCCGGCTTTACGCATGCTGTAACCCGATCCATCCGGCGCTCGATTGCCTCGCCGCGGCATTGGCCGACCTTAACCCGCATCCCGATCAGATCGAGCGGATCGAGGTCGCGACCTATCGCTTTGCCTCGGTCATGAAGAACCCGCAGCCACCCAATTACTTCGCCTCGAAGTACTCGCTGCCGCATGCCGCGGCGGTAATGGCGGTGCGCGGCGGCGCCGGGTTTGCTGCGCTAGACGACTCCGCATTAGAGGATCCGGTCATCGCGGCATTACGGCCAAGATTCATATCAGTGAGGACCCGGCGATGAGCGCTGTGGCGCCGCGGTTGCGACCGGCGCGTGTCACACTGACGCTGACCGATGAGCGGCAAAGCACAAAGTCCTGCGAAAGTCATCGCGGCGATTTCCAAAAACCGTTCAGCGAGAACGAAATCCGCAGCAAATTCCGCGAATTGGCCGAAACCGTCCTGACCGCAGACGGCGCCGCCGCGGTCGAGAACGCGGTCGATCATTGCGAAGACTGGCCCGACATCGGCGAGCTGACCCGCTTATTGCGGCAATCGGGACGATAATCCGAGCAGTTCAAACCTTCGCCTCCTTGCCCCCCGTAACAGAACCTGTCAAGCAATCAGGCACAAACAAGCCGTCATTCCGGGATGCTTCGCAGAGGCAGGTCCGGAACCCAAGAACACCGGGTCTTGTTAGTCTGCGCGGCTTTATCGCAGATAAGATCTCAGAAGGCTTCAGACTGCGCCGAACTACAGTAACCGTAGCGGGCCGGAATGCCCGATTTCCCGATCGTCGATGATATTGGGACGCCCGCCGATAGCCCGATTCCCAACATCTCTTCGCTACCCGTCGATGCCGTGGCATAGCCTGCCAAAGCCAATCGGAGAACCCACCCAATCCCGCCAATCAGCAGATCGCAGAATTTGTCGCGCCGCATCTCTGATGGCGTTCACTGCGTCACCGAGCGAACTGCCGGGCGCCTGATTGAACGAAAGGGACGCTTTGCAACACGGCTTGGCCACGAGGAAGCACCTTAGCCGGTCGCATGAGCCGCAACGCCGACTAGTGTTTGCCCCCCTCGCGGCGGAAGTCGGCGTCAGCGCGTCGGGAACCAACGGTGGCTTCTATTGAGGTTTGACGGCGGTACAGGTTCCAAACCCGACATTCGCGGTGTCGCCGGTCGCGGTCTCAAATGACATGACGTTGTCTTTTTGGTAGATCAGCACCTGCCAGGCGACGGCATTGTCGATGCCTTGCAGGATTATCTGGCTGGGGGTGCGGGCCAACGAGGCGATCCGGCTGGCCTCGATCCAGCCATTGGGGTCGACCCCAGCAACGATCCCGGCTTCGAGGTCAATCGTGATCTTGACCGGCAATTTTTCGCCTTTGAGGTTGTCGCTCGGTGTGCAGCGGCCACCCGCGGTGCAGGAGTTGATCATGGTCAGCACGCAGTTTTCTTGTCGGATAGATTGAGCGGCGGCGGCGACCGGCGGGACGGTCTGGGCTACGGCACCACCTGCCACAATAATTGCCACTACCGCGGACGGTAACACCTTTATGATGAAACTCATGATCGCCGGGGTTCCTAGAGGGTGGGATTAGCCGACAAACCGCCAGGTGCCATCGGGCTGCAGGCACGCTGTGCCGTAGACGGGCTGCGATCTGCCGTCGATCACCGCCGTGCTCTGGACCTCGTGGCAGACCGCCGGGGGTGGCGGTGGGGGCGGCGGGTAGTAGTAGACCGGAACCGGATAATAGACGGGCGGGCCGATGATCAATGGCAGACCGAAATGGATGGCGAAGAACCCGCGTGCGTCGGCCTTTATCGGCAGAACTGCTATGGCCCCAAGCGTTACAATCGCGATGATCGGCGGGAGCCTGCGGCCGGAACGGTTGTGGGCGCGTTTGCGATGCCCGAAACGCGTTGATCTGATCATCTGCGAAGCCCTGCTAGACGGCAAACCACACTACTGTCGGTGACCAGACGATGGTGACCAGCGACAGAACAGGCCCAAGCCCACAAGTCCCAATCGAGCGTCGAGGTCTCGGCCATTCCCGCCGCCCTGATGTATTCGTTTGCGCGTTTCTTTTCCGAAGCCAGCCGGTTCATTTCCACTCGCCTTCGAAGAGCGGCTCGCGCACAATTTCACGCGGAAGCTTCAAATCCTCGAGCACATCCGCCGTGCACTCAGTCTCCTCGTCCGGTCTAAATTCGATATCGAGCTCTCGCTCCGGATCCTCGCTGGCGCCGATAAGTATGATTTCTGCCCCCTCGTAATTTAGGAAGTCTGGCGGATCCACAGGGATAAATCGCCTGGCTTTAAATTTTCTCTGTAATCCCTCTGGAAATTGCGCTTCGTGCTTCGACCCGAGACCCGTATTCGGAGGGCTCGGGGTTTCGGGGTTCTTGACTGCGATAATATAGCTCGCCTCGCGCTGGATATTGAGCTCGCGCTCGACCGGGCCCTGGTGCTTGGGGAGTTCCAAAAAATAAGCCAAATGGGTGTGGTCGCCATGCCGCACGATGGTGTAGATACCCTCGGCAGCCGGGCGCGCAGGGGGAATGCTCCGGAGGCCTCTGGTCTTTGTTTCGTATTCTTCGTACCCGAGCTCCTCGTTCAGTGCCGCGCGGTCCTTGAAAACTCGCCAGACAAACGCCCAGAACCGATTGTGCTCTTCAGGAGCCGGGAGCTTCTTGCGGCCCACGATCAGCAGCCGGTATATTTGCGTGGCCCACGGCTTCAGCAAAATATAGAGGCGGCGCACGTCTTTAAATCCATGCGCTTCCTCTACACCCACCGCGGGGCGGTACAGGAAATAGATGTCGCCAGACTCGATCTGCGGATATTTGCGGGACTTCACCTGCGCCATGCGCTGATATTGCAGAGGGTGCGCTAGCCGATAGCCGCCATCATGACAGAAATGGCGATCAACAGATTTGACATCCATCAATGCGGCTGGCGCAGTTCCGATCCAGATTTTTCAGATGGAGCGGTACATTGCGCCCCGTTCGGCCTTGGCCATCACAACGTCGAAAATGATTGCCGGTCTGATGGAGCCGACGCTTGTCGCCCTCGCTGCCGCGCAGTTGGTGAAACTTCGCCTCCTTTCCCGGTTTGGCTGAGCAGATCGTCCACGACCCCGGGCTCATTTTCTTGTCTGGCATCCTGTTGTTTGTCGCCGGCCTTGCCATTGTTCGTGCTCACAATGTCTGGGCGGGCGGCTGGCCGGTGCTGGTGACAGTTCTCGGAGGCTGGCGATCCTCAGCGGTCTTGTACGGATGTTATTCCCAATACGGCTGGCAACAATGGCGGCAGCATTTGCCCACCATCCGGGCGGGATCATCGCGGGCGCCGCCATCCTTTTCGTGCTCGGCGTCTTCTCTCCTGCAAGGGCTACAGTCGCGATTGAGCCAAGCGGAGGGTCGCTATTATTTCGCCACGACGAGGACAATCTTGCCGCGCACATGGCCCTGCTCCAGCCGTTCATGAGCCCGGCGCGCTTCGGCTAACGGGTAAGTCGCCGAAACAATCGGCCGTACTTTGCCTTGGTCGATCAGCCGAGCGATCTCGGCGAGCTGCGCGGTGTTGGGTTGGGCTCTGTAACCGACGCCTCGCGCTCGTTGCTGCATCGCCTTTTCACCAGAGGGCTCGCCAAGCGCGGAAACGAGAATGCCACCCGGCTTCAACACCGACCACGACCGCTCCTGGGTTTCTCCGCCGACGAGATCCAGGACCAGATCAACCTCACGCCCGATTTCTTCGAAACGTTGAGCCTGGTAATCGATCGCCCGATCGGCGCCGAGTTCGCGGACAAAGTCTACATTCGGACTAGATACGGTGGTTAATACCGTGGCGCCCTTCACTTTGGCGAACTGGACGGCGAAATGGCCGACACCGCCCGAACCGCCGTGGATCAGGACGGTTTGTCCGGCCTGTAAATGCCCGTGGTCAAAGAGCCCTTGCCAAGCCGTCAGCGCCGCGAGCGGCACCGCCGCCGCTTCGATATGGGAGAGGCGCGCCGGCTTGGGCGCGGCTTCATTCGGCTTTACGATAACGTATTCGGCGTAGCTGCCGCGGTCGACGCCGCCGAGCAATGCGTAAATCGCGTCGCCCTGGCGGAAGCCATCTACGCCCGGCCCACTGCTCTCGACCCTCCCCGAGAGGTCGCGGCCGAGCGTGATCGGGAGCATCTCTGGAAGCGCCCACGGGACGGCGCCGCGGCGAATTTTATAATCGACCGGATTGACGCTCGCGGCGCGGATGCGGACCAGTAACTCGTCTTCGCTCGGCTCCGGGACCGGCAAATCGTCCAGTTCCAAGACTTCCGGACCACCAAACCCATAGATGCGGATAGCTTTCATATCGTCGTCCTCGACTTAGGAAAAACGATTCCCCTGCGCGATGGCCATCCCATTGCCGCTTTAGGGCCTCGCTCGCCAAGTCAAGAACAAAGACTATCGAAACCGCACTCCGTGACATTGACACTCGTCAATCACTTCTGCGACCGTCCGACGCGTATTGGACACACTGGTTGAACACACTGGGTCCGCTCAGGGCGCAAGCTGCGACGCATCGTCAACATCGCCTGAATCGCAAACATGTCTAGTAGCCGAATGTTGCATCGGCGACCGTCCGGTCTGTGACAGCGGAACGCGGGTGTTTGGGGGTTGTTCTGCGATTGCAGGCCAGCGAGCTCGGCATTAGCCGACTGTATCCGACCCTAGGCCACCGTTTCGCTTTTCATGGGTACCAACCCAGACCATCAATTCGGCCACGCCATTGCGGCAACCGAGTTCCTCCAGTGCAGCAATGCCCAACAGAGAAAGTTGCGCGGCATGGCGGGCTCTTGCATCGACTGAGTCGTTCTCTACCGGCCAAATATATGGTGCAGTATCGCAGACGCCCGGGAAATGTCGCGTTTTCGCCGTTGGCCAGCGGCACAGTCTTCTCGGGCGGCTGGAGCGCCGCCATTGCCAAGCAAGCCAAGGATGGCCAAAATCGCGCACAACCTACGAGCCGGGAACGTCGGTTTAAATCTGCTGGCCGGGACACCTTCATGGTTAGGAATGAGGACCAGACGATTGCCTTCGTGGCCAGCGACCCTTGCGGCATACGAAGTCTATATGGGGCGGTGGACGCGTCGTCTTGCGGGACCATTTCTTGAGTTCGTCGGTCTGCGGTCTGGTCAGCGGGTTCTCGATGTCGGCTGTGGGACCGGCGTCATAACCGCCGCTGCTGCCGACCTCGGCGCGACGGCGGTGGGACTTGATCGCTCCGAGCCGTATCTGGAATTTGCCCGAAGCCGCAGCGCTCGTCCGAACGCCAGTTTTGAACCGGGCGACGCCCATCGGATCGGTTATGCGGATGGCTCCTTCGATGCTGCGGTGTCGACACTTGCCCTCGACGTAATTCCCGATCCCGAGAAGGTCGGCCACGAAATGCGGCGGGTGACCCGGCCGGGGGTACGGTCGCATCCGCTATCCACGATTTTCGTGGAGCCTTTGCGCCGATGTTCATGATGGCTGACATCGCGTCGGTTCTCGACAGCGGCGGCGCCGCCATCCGCGACGGGATTTTGACACACCCGTTGGTCTGGCCTGAGGGTCAAGCGAAGATGTGGCGTGCGGCCGGGCTCCTCGATGTCGTAGAGGTGCCGCTCGTCATTCAGTTCGACTACGCATCGTTTGGCGACTACTGGTCAACCTTCGAGACCGGACAGGGGCGGTTCGGCGGCTATGTGATGGGGCTGCCAGACGAGCTTCGTTGGGAACTCAAAAAAGCACGTGCGCTTCGCCTATCTGGGCCGGGATGCCGGATGGCCCACGTTCCTTCAGCGTGATCATTCGCGCAGCGCGCGGTGTGGTTCCTGCCCGCACCTGAGAGTGCATTGGAAACGCGGCGAGTTCCTTACGACGAGAGGGCGCCGTGTTCGATTATCCGGGTCAACCCTCGCTGATCCAGCGCGGTCCCATAACGGCCGATACCGGTGCAAGGTTGTGGTTTCGTCCGATCATCGCCTTCGGCTCAAGTTGCCCCACAGCCCGGCGTTGCTGGGATGGAGCTGACCCGGCTTGTTGAGGGCTAGAGCGGCGGCTGCGTGTCCTTGAAACGGCGGCGGGCCGATGATCGCGTGTTCAGAGCGTTTGCCATGCGGCCGACCATCGCAGCTACACTCTGATCATCGTGTCGGCTCGGATTGTTCGAAAAAGAAGCGCAGCATTTCACGACTTGCATCGGGTCCACGTGGGTCAGTGTAAGACCCGACGGGGCTCCCGCCTGACCAGGCATGACCTGCTCCATGTAACACCCACTGCTCTAGGATCGGGCGGCCGCTCTCATCGACGTGAACAGTGCGCGTGTAACTGATCCCTCCTGCAGACTGGCCATGGCTGAACGTCGGGTGCAAATCCATTCCCGCCCGTGACTGGGCAATCACCTGGTCCCCGTTCGACGAGTGCACGGTGTTATCGCGGTCGCCGTGAAACACGATCGTCGGCAGCGGTCGTCTTGCTCCTTCCGAGAGCGGCAGTGACGCGCCGTGCCGCATTGCCGAGAAGGCCGAGTTGAGGTCCTTTGCGACCCCGCAGGCAAGCCCGGAATGGACGCCGATTGCCGCGTATAGATCCGGATATGCCGACCCCATTATGGCTGCCGCGGCCCCGCCCGCCGAGAGCCCCGCGATGTAAACGCGAGTCGAATCCGCGCCGAATTCACGCATGATCTGTCGCGTGATCCCTGCGATCAGAGACGGTTCACCCTTGCCCCGTAGCTGGTCGTCAGCGCTGAACCAGTTCCAACATTTTAGCGAGTTTGCCGAGGATGGTTGCCCAGGGTAGGCGACCAGAAAACCCTGCTCCTCAGCCAATTCATTCATTCGCGTTCCAGCGGCGAAATCATCTGGCGACTGCTTGCAGCCGTGCAGCATTACGATTAGCGGCAGCGGCTCTCCGCAATAACAGCTTGGAACGAAGAGTTTATAGGTTCGGCTACCGGCTGCGTTCACATAACTGCGCTCCTCGTAGCGGGCGCCATCCGGCAAAGATGTTTTCACATTCCGCACGCGACCCCCAGGGATCCCGCGCAGGCCGGGGCTGAAGCCGTGCATCCCAAGGCGCCCCAGAAATCCGTGAAGCGCCTCGGGCATCCGCGGTTGACTTAGGTCCGCAGCCGAGCCGGAATCCTTGGGGCGTATCGGCGCCGGGCGCGGTCCAAGCACCTGAGCCCAGGCGCGGCGGCACCATGTCGAGCAGTTGCCCGTCACGAAACCCCGTCCTCGCCGGATCGCGTTCAAGCTCTTCCGAGCTTTCTGGCGATGTCGGCTTTGGGGGTAGTCCTTGCAGGAGCGAGGTTGCCTCTGCGAGTCTTCCGGCACGTGTAAGGCGGAGCGCGTCGGTCATCCGCGTTAGGTCCAAAATCATGCGCCTCGTCCTGTATGTTGAAGGAAGCCGGCCAAAAAGAGCCCACGGCTCGCCGAGTGTCGGAGAGCAGGGCCAATTCAGGCCAGCTAGCCGGCCGATGGGAGCTATCGAATGCGATCGCCTAAAGCTGATCTGACCGCAGGGCTTACGTGCAGCGCGCCCAAAACGAGTATCGAGGCAATTGTTTGCAGCGCTAGCTCTGGCGACACGTCGTTGTCGATGGTGGCTAACCCGAGAACCTGGATGTGAAGTGTCTCACCACGGGCCTGAACTGCCTCCAAGTCTTGGCGGGAGTAGCGTCTCAGCCCTAACTCCAGTTGGTGGCGGGTCAGCGACTGCTTGACCGTATCATGGTGGCGGTCGAGCTGGTTACGGATCGCAGTGCGGATAAAGTCGGTACGATTGGAGTAGAACCCCTCCTGCACGAGAAGGTCGATATGACCGAGGTCAACGTAGCCGAGATTGATCGTTATCTTCTCGCTATCGGCCGTCTTAGGTCGAAGCTCGCGTATATTGTCGGCCATGGCTTGTTGCCATCCCTAAACCATCCCAGTGGATGGGAAATAGGAAGCCACAAACGCTATTCAAGGGATCGCAAGGCACGGTTGGATAATGCTGCCGTGGTCGGCGATCGGGGCCTTTGCCGTCGTGAGCAAGTCCGCCAGGAGATCGTTGCGGCAAATCGGCAGTAACACGACGACCGCAGAGATCATGTCCGCCAAAGGCTTATACGCCGCCGATTGGCAAATCACTCTGCTCTTCCTATACCAGATTTCATCCTTTCGTGCATGTTGCCGATACTGGCACTCACACGCTTCAGTACGAGACTGTCGACCCTGAGTTCACGAAGGTAGAACCGTTTACTCTGCACGGTTGAACCATCGCCAAGCTGATAACTGCCGACATCGATGTAATCCCCGGCGGTCAGCGTGCCGGTGCGTAACAGCACCGAGAATACGTGATTCCCGCCGGTAGCATTCGATCACCGCCTGCGGGATTGGGGCTTGGGGCGGCGGATCGTCGACCCCAATACCGCGCCGTGCGGTATATCCCTTCACCCCCCGGTATGGTTGGTGAGCAACGCCTGGTAGGCATTGGAATTGAGTTGAGTGCGAGCAACTCGAAAAACTGGTTGCGCTCGATCGCCCCTTGGCGCAGCTCGGGATCGCTGCAGATGACAAACTCAGCGAAAACGCCGAGCATCTGAGACAGGGCGCGGCCGGATAGAGTCGATGTATCGACCGCCTGCTGGTGTAGGAACAGATCGGCTTTCGTGCGTCTGCGCCAACACGCACGTTGCGAGAAGACCACTTCTAGTCCTGCCGGGGACGCCATTTCATTAAAACAACTCAGGTCACGGAATAGAGGCCTCAAAAGCAGCGGCAGGCGAGGTGACCCGCCGAGCAAAACGAGCGTCAAGCGGGCTTAAGGGCCCTCGAACTGCAGGATGTAAAGGCCGGCATTGTTGTCGGTCAGGTACATGACACCCTGGGCATCGACAAAGCAGTCGCAGGACTGGATGATTTGCGGCCGGTTGGGACGGGGATCGAACATGCGCTCTGGATCGGGTGGCACGAAGAAGCCGGCCTCGCGCGGCTGGAACGGGTTTTCGATGTCAAACACCCTGACACCGGCATTGTGATAGGTCGCAAAGATAAAGCGCGAGCTCTGGAAAGCGTCCGGCCGATTCTCCCAGAGGTTATGCGGCCCGAAATTGCCGCCTTTGGAGCAGTAATCGGCCTCGGACGGGACCGGCATTGTGGCGATGCTCACGGGATTGGTCGGCTCGCGCACATCGAAGAGCCAAGTGTGACGCAGGCCCAGGCTGCAATCGGCGAAATTGGCCTCGTCGGCCAGCACCAGTAGATTGCGATCGGGAAGCGGCAGCGGCGAATGCGTGCCGCCACCGAAGGGCGGGTCGAGATTGCGATGGGCGAGGAGCTTGGGGCGGGTTGGATCGCCGACATCGAGCACGGTGAGCCCGCCATCGCGCCACGCGGCATAGGCGAGGTTGCCGGCGACGAGAGCGTGGTGGAGTGCGTAGCGGCGACCCTTGGGCCAACTCGGCGTCTCGCCGCCGCCTGTCCACATGCCCGGCAGCCACCACTTGCCGACGACTTCAGGCCGGGTCGGCTCCGCCATGTCGACGATCGCCAGCACCTGGTCGGTGAATTCGGGGTAGTGGATCGAGACGTAGGCGTAGCGGCCACCGACATACCAGATGCGATGCGGCCCGACACCTTCGGTGGCCATAAAGGCGATCTCGCGCGGCGCCTCGGGATGCGCGATGTCGTAAACGCGAACACCGGCGGTGTATTGCCGGCCCTTTAGGAGGTCGGCAGGCGATCCCGAGTAATAGGCCTGCGCATCGACCTGCATCGTCCACATGCTCGGCCCGTTGACGGCGAGCAGCAAGTCGTCATGCGTCTGCAGATGGATGGCGCGGGTATTGGGCGGGCAGGGCATAAAGGCGACCGGCCTCGGGTTCTTCGGATCGCGCACGTCGATGACGCTGATGCCGTTCGAGTAGCCGTGCCCGATATAGGCATAGCCGCGATGCACCATGATTTGGACGCCGTCGCCACGACCGCCCTGGTCGGAGTGGCTGATGAACTTGATATTGCGGGACGCCACCGCATTCATCGGCTACATCTCCCTCGTTGCGCATTCCTCGCCCTCTCACCGAGAGCGATCCAGTGTCTTTCTGGGCAGACCGCCAGAGCGCGGCGATACGAAGATCGCACAAGCTGGCCTAGCCGCCCCCCTTCATGCGCGCCCAATTTCGTGCCGACAAAGTGTGCTGTTGACTGAGAGTATCGTATTTATCGCTCGAGGACACCGCGGATTATTCCCGCGGCTCTGTTGCTGTAATCCAAATCGATTCCACTCTGCGAAAAGGAGAAGATTCATGAGTGAACACGCCATGCCTGACGCAGCATCGAGCACCACCGATCTGTTCGAGATCATGCGGACAACGCGGTCGATGCGGCGGTTGAAGCCGGACCCGGTGCCGCCCGAGTTGGTTCGGAAAATTCTCGAAGCGGGCGTGTCCGCGCCGTCCGGCGGCAACATGCAGCGATGGCGGTTTCTCGTCGTCCGAGATCCCGCAATCAAACGAACCGTTGGCGCCTACTACAAACGCGCTTGGGATGAGGTGGTCGCTCCTCGGTATCGCGCCGGCGAACCGGCTCCCGGCACCAGCCCCGAGCGCTTCCAACGAATGCTCGACGCGGCCCAATATCTGGCCGACCATATTCATGAAGCGCCGCTATGGATTGTGCCCTGTATGGAAGGCGCGACGCCGAGCCGCACATCCGGCTCCTCGATCTATCCGGCCGTGCAGAACATGCTGCTTGCCGCACGAGCGCTCGGTCTGGGGGCGACCTTGACAACGCTCTACTTGAACTTCGAGAAAGAAGTGGAAGCCGCGTTTGGATTGCCGGCGGACGTGCACTCCTACGCATTGTTGCCGATCGGATATCCGATGGGTCGTTTCGGGCCGGTTCGCCGTGTCCCTCTCGCTGACGTGGCGTATGAAGACCGGTGGGGCCAGCCTTACCGCGATTACGGCTCGCCGGCCTGATCATCATCTGACCGGAAGCGAGCGAGGTACGTCACGCGGATGGCAGACGACGACTGGACCGAGACCGTTAGGATCCTTTTGCTGTCTGTCGGCGCAGGCTAGCAGCGGGACGGGCTCGTTGCATCGGCTTGAGTAGCGTCAGCAGTCCACAGAGCAAGGCGAGCGCCAGACACGCGCCGACGACTGCAACCATCGCGAGAACGCTGCCTCGCGGCAGCAGCCCGAGCAGCAGCGTCCCCAGCGCTGCTATGATCATCTGGGCAAAACCCATCAGCCCTGAGGCGGCGCCCGCAATTCGCGGATAGACGCTGAGCGCAGAGGCCACTGCAGACGGCTGGCTCAGACCGTTGCCGATCGAGCTGATCGCCATCGGTACAAAGAGCGCCCACGGCGTCAAATCGGCGAGACACCAGAACGCGAGCGTGATGCCAGAGGCAAGCGACAGCGCCAGCCCGAGGACAAACAGGCGTGAGCTTCCGAGCAGCACCGATAACCGCACGACACCCGCATTGCCCAACATGTATCCGGCCATCGGCAACAGGATCATCAGGCCGTAAGTGCTCGGCGGCTGATGCAGCCGTTCGGCAAGCAGGTAGGGTGCCGACGCCAGGAAGGTGAACCACGAGGCGCTGGTAAACGCCGTCGCCGACACGAGGCTTACAAAAGTGGCGGACCGCAAGAGCGTGAGAAAGGCGCCGATCATGCCGACGAAGTTGGCGGATGCAGGCGTATGGGTCTCTTCGAGCCTGACTGCGGTCAGAACCAGGATTGCCGCACCGGCCACACCGAGCAGCACGAAATCGGCGCGCCACCCGACCCATTGGGCGAGATAGGCGCCGATCGCGGGGGAGAGCGAGGGCGCCAGGCTCATTACCATCATGATCGTTGCCAGGGCGCTCGCCGAGCGTTCGCGGTCGTAGACGTCGCGCACAATCGCCCGGCCCAGCACCATCCCGGCACAGCCGCCGAGAGCTTCGAGCGTTCGACCGACGAGCAGCACCCACAGTGACCATGCGAATCGCAGAGCACCGTGCCCAAGACAAACAACGAAAGCCCGGCAAGCAGCACCGGGCGGCGGCCGAAGCGATCGGAGAGCGGGCCATAGATCAGTTGTCCGCAGGCGATGCCCGCGAGAAACAATGTCAGCACCAACTGGACGGCGCCCGGGGGCGCGGCGAATACCGCGGCGAGCATCGGCAACGCCGGTACCAGCATGTGCAGCGCCGCGGGTGCTATCGCGGTGACGAGGGCCAGCAAAACGAGCGACGGTCTGCGCCGGATAACCATCTGGGCGGTATACACCAGCGGCATGGCAAAAGGCCGGTAGATCGGAATGTGCTCGGAAGCTGCTGGGATATGGGGCTGCTCCGCCCATGTTCGATAACCGCGATGGCCGGCCACGCAGCACTGTTCAGTAGCCCGCTTCTATCCCGATCCGGGTAGCTCGGGTTTGCGGAGCCCGTGGTGTTCAGGAACTCCAGGCAATGTTTTCTTCTGTTGCTTCGTTCGGGATATCCAGCCGACACATGGATCGCCCGCGAACCGTCACATAGCTCGCAACCGCAAGCGTGCCCGGCCCAAGCCTAATGGACAGGCCCGTGCAATTGGCAGCATCTCACCCGCCGATGACGTATTTGCCCTCTCTGCGGGCGACCCGGTTGCTCTTGGTCAGCGCCGTTAGGGCATTGGACACCGACTTCTCGGCGGATTTGTTCCCCTTGAGACCCATCCGCTCAAAGATTTCGCCGCGGCTGAGACCGTTCGGATGGTCTCCGATGACTTGTACCAGGGCGTCCCGCCGGGTTCCCGACGGTGGACGCGTCCGAGGCTCTGCAGAAGATTGCGTCGTCGATACTCCGCCCCTTCCTGCCCCACGGGGCTGTCGGGTAGGCGGCGTCGCTTTGCCGGTTTTCACCGCCTCATAGGCATTGATCGCCGCAAGCTCGCGAGTGATCTCGGCTAGCTTGTTTTCCAGCTCCCGTTGCTGCTTGAGGATTTCTTCGCGTTCGCGATCTAGACGCTCTCGCTCCTGCTGCACAAAATCGGCGAATCTCAGATCGTCCATTCAGCAGGCTCCTCGAGACATTTCACGCCCAGCATAATCGGCGCGACGCATAACTAAAGAGCATAGTACAATTGCTCCGCTGTTAGAAACGATTGTTCGTAGACCCGCCATATCGGTTTCTTAATCACGATCCTCCCTCGCGCCCGTGTTTCCGCCGAATAAACCGAAGTGGGGGCGCGACTGGCCTGTGCGAAGGAGTGGTCTGGCAGTAATGGGTTTACAGCAGGCTGCCGCCATCGACGGGAATGACCGTGCCGTTGACAAAGGTCATCGTTGTCGCGAGGCCGAGGATCACGGCAGCGATCTCCTCGGGCTGGCCGATCCGCTTCAGCGGGTTGCCGGCGATCCGTTGAGCGCGCTGCTGCGTTGTCCACATGTCTGTCATCGGCGTCTCCATTAAGCTCGGAGCCACCGCAACGACCCGGATCGTCGGCGCCAGCGCTCGCGCCAGTGACATTGTCATGGCGTGAAGTCCGGCTTTGGCCGCGGCATAAGCGATGTTGCTGCCGCCGCCGCGCACGCCTGAAACCGAGCCGACATTGACGACGAGACCCTGCCCGCTTGCTTCAAGCAACGGCTGGCAGGCGCGCACCATCGCGAACGGGCCGCGCAAATTCACCGCCAGCACAAAGTCGAAAAATTCGTCATCAAGGGCGCGCAAATCGGCGTGCGGGATCACGCGCGTGCTGCCGGCATTGTTGACCAGGATGTCGAGCCGGCCCTCGCTCGCGGCGATTGTGTCAACGAGACGTTCGACAGCTTGCGTGTCTTGGGCCGGGGTGCGGCTGGCGCGATGGCCAGTCCCGGGCAGGCTCGCGAGCAGCCGGTCAGCGGCCTCGGCATCGCTGCCAAAGGTGATCACAACCCGCGCGCCAGCTTCGGCGAACATCAGTGCCGTCGCCGCACCGAGGCCCTTGCTGCCACCCGTCACCAGTGCTACCCGCCCGTCTAGCAAGCCCATTTGGGCGATCCTAGCTCAACGCCTGCGCATCTATTCGGCCGCTGCCTGCAGTGGAGCGCCGAGGGTTTTCATGAACTCGATCAGATAGGGCTTCCACAGCTCGGCGTAGAAATGGCTGAAATGCCCGTGGGTGTTGGGGCCGGCCGGGATCAGCACATAGCGGCCGTGCTTGACCCGTTTCATCGCCCGTTCGACGGTGCCGAGCTCGGGCGGGTTCGCGTGATCCTCGGCGTCGTTGATCAGCATCACCTTGGCCTTGATCTTGTCGAGATCGGGCTCGGGGTCGTAGTCCCTGATGGCCTCGATCGCCCACAGTTGGTTGTTGGCATCGCCCTTTCCCGCCTCGGCCAGCCGGCGCTCGTAGAGCGCATCCGCAGCGGCGAGAGTGGGGGCCATCTCCTGAATGCGGGTCGGGCTTTCGGTGCCGAAATTCCCTGCTGCGGCGTAGATGTAGTGGCGCGGATTTCTCTCATAGAAGCCGTTGTTCCAGTCCGGGTCGTGCCGGATCGCTTCGGCCTGAGCGCGGCGGCCGAGCCAATTGCGCCCGCTGATCTGGACCGGCTGGCAGGAGATTGGCACCACCCCGTCCATCAGATCGGGATATTTCTCGGCCCACATCCAGGCATGCATGCCGCCCATTGAGCTGCCGATGACGAGGCGCAGATGACCGACGTCAAGACCCTCGGTGATCAGCCGGTAACCCGACTCAACCATGTCGTGATAGCGGTAATGCGGAAATTTCCCTTTGAGCCCGTCGGACGGCTTGCTCGATCCGCCGCGCCCGATCGCGTCCGGCATGATGATGAAGTATTGCGCCGCATCGAGCGGCTGCCCTGGCATAAACAGTTCGTCGGCGAGGCTCGGGCGCAGCCAATTGGCGCCGGTGCCGGTGTTGCCCTGCAACAACAATACGCCGTTGACGATCTTACCCGCCGCGTCACGCCTCGCCGTTCCAAGGGTAAGGTAGTGCAGCCTTAGCTCGGACAGCGTCTCGCCGCTGCGGAAAACGTAATCCCTGAGGACGAAGTCACCCTCGCGATAATTCGGCCATCTGGTTGGATCGGCAGTAGCAGCGGCATCAGCAGGCATTCGCGGGTCCTCCGGTTCTATGCAGGGATGATACGGAATACCTGTGCTCGTAGGAAGCGATCGGCGATCGCCAGCACCGATTAGCTTGACCGGCCGGACGGTTGGCCCTTCATTACCGCGGCCGTCACGTGCGGCTTGCGGTTGCGCACATCATGGGACGCGGTTGCCGCGCGGTCCCGCACGCTCGCCTTCGGAGGGGAACGGAAATGCACTGGCTCTGGGTCATTATTATCGGATTTTTGGCGGGTGCGATCGCCAAGCTGTTTATCCATGGGCCCGGCGGTTTTATCGTGACGACCCTGCTCGGGATCGTCGGCGCAATCTTTGCGTCATGGCTTGGCCAGCGCATCGGCTGGTATCCCCCCGGGCGGGGAGCCGGCTTTATCGGCGCGATCGTCGGCGCGGTGCTGATACTGGCGATCTATCGCGCCATTGTCGGTAGGCCGCCGGCGTAGAAACCAGCGAGAAACCTATGCCTGGCCGCCGATCGGCAACACCACCCTCCGCCAGGCGGTGTTAACCAATATTGCAGTGCCCCCGTAATAAGCAAAAAAACCCGCCGCGAAAAGGAAGTATCCCCCGATTTGCCCGACACGGGCCCAGGTTCCGGCGCCGAGTTGGTTGGTGAGGAGTGGCAGGCCGGACAGCATAAAGCCGAAAAACGTCGCCGCGAGCACCAGCACGAGGACGACATTCATGCGGGTGGCGGCGACAAACAGCGACAAGGCAATATAGGCGAAAGACTCGATCAGGCAGCCTTGCAGGACATTGGCGGCAGGCCCCGAAGGCAACACGCCTCGGCTCTCCAGTATCAGCAACACCGCGCGCACCATGTTGAATGCGGCAAACGAGCAGAAGGCGCTGCCCTGGAAGTTGTTGTTGCGGCGAAATAGGAATAAGCCCGCGATCAGCAGAACTATTCCCGAATAGATCAGCGCTACAGGAAACAGTAGAGCCATCTCCTGCATCGGCAGCACTCTGGCTTCAAACAGACCGGTGATCCAGACCCCGGTAGCGAACGCCCACATTCCCAAGCTCGCGGCATCGCCGAACGATGCCATCGTGCGAGCTTCAAGGGCATTCACCGTATCCTCCGACAGATGGGCGAAAACCGGGCCGCCCTTCGCCCAGACTCCGTGCAACGGCGTGCGCGCAGCCTCGGCGCGGAGATCGGAAATATCGTCCATCGACTTCATCCAGCAGATCAATCGATCCGCGAACTCCGGACACCCCGGCAGGTTCCCGAGAGAGGCGGCGGGTTTGCCGCACGCTGTATCAGGCAATTCGTTTGTTGTGGGTGGTGCGGTGCGGTAATTTCATCCAAAATTACCATCTATACTAGGCACCGCTGATTGACGCGGCCGCCCTTGTCACCAGCAATCATCGAATAGAGCAGCCTTGGCCGTTTCTTCGTCCGCCTCCCCGCCTTCCGCTCGCGACATCACCACCGTCACGATCGAAGACGAAATGCGGCGCTCTTACCTCGATTACGCGATGAGCGTGATCGTGGCGCGCGCCTTGCCCGATGTGCGCGATGGGCTAAAGCCGGTCCATCGTCGGATCCTTTATTCGATGAAGGTCAACGGCAACGAATGGAACCGCGGCTACCGCAAATCGGCGCGCATCGTCGGCGACGTGATCGGCAAATACCACCCGCACGGCGAGCTCGCGATCTATGACGCGATGGTCCGCATGGCGCAGGATTTCGCCATGCGGCTGCCGCTGATCGACGGCCAGGGCAATTTCGGCTCGATGGACGGGGATTCCCCGGCGGCCTACCGGTACACCGAGGCGCGGCTCGCCCGCGTCGCCGACTCGCTGCTCGACGACCTCGACAACGACACCGTCGACTTCCAGCCCAACTACGACGAGACAGAACGCGAGCCGAAAGTTCTGCCGGCGGGGTTTCCAAACCTGCTGGTCAACGGCGCCCAAGGGATTGCGGTCGGCATGGCGACCAATATCCCGCCGCATAATCTCGGCGAGGTGATCGACGCCTGCTGCGCCTATCTCGACAATGGCGCGATCACCGTCGAACAGCTGATGGAATATGTGCCGGCCCCCGATTTCCCGACCGGCGGGATCATCATCGGCCGGGCCGGCACCCACGCCGCCTACAAGACCGGCCGGGGTGCGGTGATCCTGCGCGCCAAGAATCACGTTGAAGAGATCCGCAAGGACCGCGAGGCGCTCGTCTTCACCGAGATGCCTTACCAGGTCAACAAGGCGAAGCTGATCGAGCGCATCGCCGAATGCGTGCGCGACAAGCTCGTCGAGGGCATCGCCGAGCTGCGCGACGAAAGCGACCGCGACGGGGTGCGGGTTGTTGTCGAATTAAAGCGTGACGCCGAGCCCGACATCGTGCTGAACCAGCTTTATCGCCACACGGCGCTGCAGACCAGCTTTGGCGTCAACATGCTGGCGTTGAATGGCGGGCGGCCCGAATTGCTGACCCTGCGCGACGTGATCGCGGCGTTTATCGCGTTTCGCGAGGAGGTCATCACCCGCCGCACCAGCTACCTATTGGGCAAGGCGCGAGAGCGGGCGCACACCTTGCTCGGGTTGTTGATCGCGGTCGCCAATCTCGACGAGATCATCGCACTGATCCGTGCGGCACCCGATCCGGCAACGGCGCGCGCCGGCCTCGTCGGCCGGCGTTGGCCGGCGGCCGACGTGGCGCCGTTGGTGGCATTGGTCGGCGAACCCGGCCGCGAGGTCGCAACCGACGGCACCTACCAGCTCTCGGAGGAGCAGGCGCGCGCCATTCTCGATTTGCGGCTGCAGCGTCTGACCGGGCTCGAACGCGACAAGATCGCCGAGGAATTACGCGGCCTGATCACCGAAATCGGCGGCTATCTCGAGATCCTGCGCTCTCGGGCGCGATTGATCGAGGTGCTCCGCGGGGAATTATTGGCGATCAAGGAGCGGTTCGCGACGCCGCGCCGGACCCAGATCGAGGATGTCGAGTTCGAAGCCGATATCGAGGCGCTGATCCAGCGCGAGGCGATGGTCGTGACCGTCAGCCATGCCGGCTACATCAAGCGCGTCCCATTGTCGACCTATCGGGCCCAGCGCCGCGGCGGCCGCGGACGCGCGGGCATGGCGATCCGGGAGGAGGATTTCCTCAACGAGGTCTTTGTCGCATCGACCCATGCGCCGGTCCTGTTCTTCACCTCCTCGGGGCGCGTTTACAAGCTCAAGGTGCACCGTCTGCCGCTCGGCACTCCGCAGGCCCGTGGCCGGCCGATGGTTAACCTACTGCCCAACCTGACGCCCGGCGAGACGATCTCGACCGTTATGCCTTTGCCCGAAGACGAGGAGAGCTGGACCGATCTGACGGTCTTGTTCGCGACCGCCAACGGCTATGTGCGGCGCAACGCGCTGTCCGATTTTGGCGATGTCCGCGCCAACGGCAAGATCGCGATGAAGTTCGAAGGCGAAGACGCCGATGATCGGCTGATCGCCGTCGCGACCTGCACCGACGCAAACGACGTTCTGCTCGCGACGCGCAACGGTCGCGCAATCCGGTTCCCGGTTGGCGATGTGCGGGTGTTCGCCGGACGCAATTCGGTCGGGGTTCGCGGGATCCGGCTGTTGGGCGACGACCAGGTGATCTCGATGTCGATCCTGCGCCACAAAGAAATCGACCCCGACCTGCGTGATCAATACTTGAGGCGCGCGGCAGAGCGGCGCCGCCAGAATGGCGACGAAACCGACGGCAACGGCAATGGTGAAACCCCGCCGGAACTCGATGAAGCCTTTACCGAAAGACGCGATCGCCAACCGTCCGATGCTCCGTTATTAACGGAGGAACAATTCACCGATTTGGCCAACCGTGAACAGTTCGTGCTGAGCGTGACCGAACGCGGCTTCGGCGTTCGCAGCTCGGCGTATGACTATCGCATCACCGGCCGCGGCGGGCAGGGCATCAACAACATGGACCTGACGCGGCGACGCGATGCCGTTGTCGCCGTGTTCCCGGTCGAGCACAACGATCAGGTCATGCTGGTGACCGATGGCGGGATGGTTATCCGCTGTCCGGTCGATGATATCCGTATCGCGCGGCGGGGCAGCCAAGGAGTCGTGATCTTCAAAATAGGCGAGGGCGAGCGCGTGGTTTCGGTTGCGCGACTGCCCGATGATTCTGAAGATAACGGGGATAGTGCTGCCGATGGCGCGGCCGACGAGCAACAAAACGACGACGGTCAACAGACCGATACGGGGGACCAATGACCGAGCCGCGCGTCGGGATTTATCCCGGCACCTTTGATCCGATCACCAATGGCCATTCGGACATCATCCGGCGTGCGGCCAAGTTGGTCGATCGGCTGGTTATCGGCGTCGCCCGCAATGACGGCAAGGGGCCGCTTTTCGCTACCGACGAGCGGGTTGAGATCGTGCGCGACGAGGTGGCACATCTCGAAAACGGCGATGCCGAGCGGATCGAGGTCCGTCCATTCGATAGCTTGCTGATGCATTTCGCGCAGTCGGTCGACGCCAAGGTCATCATCCGCGGGCTGCGCGCGGTGTCCGATTTCGAATACGAATTTCAGATGGCCGGAATGAACGCCAGGCTCAACCCCGATATCGAAACCGTCTTTTTGATGGCATCCGACCGCTACCAGTTCATCTCCTCGCGTTTTGTCAAGGAGATCGGCGCATTGGGCGGTGACATCTCGCATTTCGTCAGCCCGCGGGTCGCAACACGTCTGCTCGACCGTTTCGCCAACAGCCGCAGCAAGCCGCGTCGCCGCGCCATCGCAGGGTAACGGCGGCCGCTCCGCTAGGGAACCCTACTGGCAATCCTGGAAGGCGCAGCCGAGAGGCACCGAGCAGGTTAACGCGCCTTCCACGCCGGCCGGTTCGCGAAATTTTTCCGCCGTGTGACCCAGTTCACATGGCTAACCAAACGTTAATGATATTCGCGGCCTGCGGTTGCAAACCGTCAGGAGATCGTCATGATCGCGAGGACGCCGACACCCGCTCGCTGGGCTGAAGAGGCTGAAGCGGAGCGCGTATGTACGCTGGCTCGGCTCGAACCGGAACTAGAGAGCGCCGCTGCCCGTCCGCGTCAAATCGCTGCCGAGCCCTCCTTGTTTGCGGGGATGCTTTTCAGATGGCTGTGGTCGGGTTGGCCCGAGCCCGCGGAAAAAGCGAGACGGTGACCGGCGAAGTGGGTTATCCTGACGGTTAGCTGACTTCTCTCGCCAGACATGACGGTCGCGATGCCAGCTTAGCGAAGGATCGCGCTCGTCCCGGCGATACGGACCGGCCGGGGATGATGCTTCCTCGGCACGGTTGCACGCATGGGGGCTGTCATGATCGGATCGACCCATCAAGAAAAGCGTCAAATTTTCGCCGAGTATGCCTGGCTCGGTAAACTGAACGAAGATGAGATCGAAAGACTGGTTACATATTCTCGCGTCGAGCACTACCCTGCTGGCGAACGAATATTCGAGAAAGACTCTCTAGGCACCTGCATGATGCTGGTGCTGCGCGGGAGCGTGCGTATCAGCTCAGTTTCAATAGATGGCAAAGAAATCGTATTCAGGATCATGCAACCGGGCGAAGTTGTCGGAGAAATTGCGGCGCTCGACGGCGGCAACCGCAGCGGCGACGCCTTTGCGATGACCGATTGCGAATTGCTGGTACTGCAGCGGCGCGATTTCATCCCGTTGCTCGAAAAACGTCCCGATATTTGTCTAATGCTAATTAATATTTTGTGCGACCGGCTGCGCAAGACGAGCGAGCAGGTCGAGGATCTGTTGTTTCGTCACGCCGAAGCGCGCATTGCCAAGGCTCTGTTGCAGCTGTCAGAGCGGTTTGGTCAGCCGCACGCGAACGGCCGAGGTCGCGAGTTGCATCTGTCGCAAACGGAGCTCGGAAACATCATTGGGATCACCCGAGAGAGCGTCAATAAACAGCTTAAGCTTTGGCAGCGCGCCGGCTTTATCGACCTTGCCAAGGAATCGATCGTAATCCGCGACGCCGTCGCCCTCGAACAGCTCATCTAACCGCACCGCCCTCTCACGGGGGCGGTGCACCACCCCGCATCAGTTTCCGGAGGGCTGGCCACGCCCCATATCCGTGTCGTCGATGTGGATATGGAATGGCCGATGCCGATTGCCGCGCCGCGGCCCGAAACCTGGATCAGGACAACTCCGGCCGGGCTCTATTGCGAACCCGGGAATTTCCATATCGACCCGTCGTGCCCGGCGCCGCGCGCTGTCATCACACATGGGCATGGCGACCATGCCCGCCCCGGAAACGGGCAGGTGTTGGCCACGCGGGAGACGCTCGCGATCATGCGGGCGCGCTATGGCGAGGACGCCGGCGCTGCAATGCAGCCGCTCACCTATGGCGAAACTTTAACCATCGGCGAGGTGCAGGTTCGCCTTGGTGCCGGCCGGCCATGTGCTCGGCAGCGCCCAAATTGCGCTCGATTATCGCGGCAGCCGCGTTGTCGTGTCGGGCGATTACAAGCGCCGCGCGGACCCGACCTGCCCGCCGTTTGAGCCGGTCAATTGCGATCTCTTCATCACCGAGGCGACGTTTGGCCTGCCGGTTTTCCGCCACCCGCCGGATCACCAAGAAATCGACAAGCTGTTGCATTCGGTCTCGTTGTTCCCCGAACGCTGTCACCTCGTCGGGGTCTATGTATTGGGGAAATGTCAGCGCATCTTGGCGTTGCTGCGCCGCGCCGGCTATGAGGAACCGGTCTATTTGCACGGCGCTCTGATTGGGATGACCGAGCTTTACGAGCGGCACCATGTACCGCTTGGCCCGATATTGCCGGCTACCGGCGTGCCGCGAGATCAGCTGAAAGGCCGCATCGTGCTCGCCCCGCCGAGCGCTCCGGCCGAGCCGTGGTCGCGGCGCCTGCCCGATCCGCTTGTCGCCCAGGCCTCGGGCTGGATGCGGGTGCGGCAGCGCGCCAAGGCGAGCGGGGTCGAGCTGCCATTGGTCATCTCCGACCACGCCGATTGGGACGAGTTGACACAAACCCTCGACGACGTCGCCGCCGATCAGGTCTGGGTCACGCATGGCCGCGAGGAGGCGCTCGTCCATTACGCGACAAAGAAAGGATATCGCGCCCGCGCATTGGCCTTGACTGGCTTTGAGGAAGACGAGTGAACCGCTTTGCAGCACTGCTCGAAGCTCTGCTGCTGACCCCGTCGCGCAACGGCAAATTGCGGCTGATGCAGGAATATTTCGCGAGCCAGCCGGACCCGGAGCGCGGTTGGGCATTAGCGGCATTGACCGGCGAGTTATCCTTTGCCGAGGCAAAACCCAATCAGGTGCGCGCGCTCGCCGGGGAGCGGGTCGATCCCGAACTGCTCGGCTGGTCGTATGATTTTGTCGGCGACCTCGCCGAAACCGTTTCATTGATCTGGCCCGCACCAGCGATTGCACCCTGCGCGGCGCCGACATTGAGCCTGACCGAGATAGTCGAGACGTTACACCGCGCCAATCGCGCCGAGGTGGCGCGCCTGCTCGAACCATGGCTCGACGTGCTAGACGCGACCGGGCGTTGGGCATTGTTGAAGCTTGTCACCGGCAGCCTGCGCATCGGAGTCTCGGCGCGGCTTGCCAAGACCGCACTCGCCGATTGGGGCGGGGTTTCGGTCGACCAAATCGAGGAGGTTTGGCATGGGCTGTCACCTCCCTATCGGCCGTTGTTTGACTGGCTGGAGGGCCGCCAACCGCCACCTGACATCGGTGAACTGCCGACCTTCTCGCCGTTAATGCTGGCGCAGCCGCTCGAAGATGATGATCTTGCGGGCCTGGACCCCGTAGATTACCTGGCCGAGTGGAAATGGGACGGCATCCGCGTTCAGCTCGTCGCCCGCGGCGGCGAGCGACGGCTCTATTCGCGGTCCGGCGACGACATCGGTTCGGCTTTTCCCGACATTCTGGTGGCGATGCCCGACGAGATAACCCTTGATGGCGAGCTGTTGGTGATGCGCGCCGGTGAGGCTGCGTCGTTCAACGATCTGCAGCAGCGGCTCAACCGAAAGGTCGCCAGCGAGAAAATGCTGCGCGATTATCCCGCGGCAATCATGCTCTACGACATCCTGCGCGAAGGTGGCGAGGATTTGCGCAGCCTGCCTTTTGTAGAGCGGCGTCGGCGGCTCGAAGCCTGGTATGCGGGGACCCCGCGCACCACACTCGAACTGTCGCCAATGGTGCCGTTCACCGGCTGGGACGAGTTGCGTGAACTGCGCGACGGCGCGCGCGATCGCGGCATCGAGGGGCTGATGCTGAAGCGCGCAGATTCGACTTATGTCGCCGGCCGGCCGAAAGGCCCGTGGTTCAAATGGAAGCGCGGCGCCTTAACCCTCGATACCGTGCTGATGTACGCCCAGCGCGGTCACGGCAAACGATCGTCGTTCTACTCGGACTACACTTTCGGGGCTTGGGCCGGCGATACCCTGGTGCCGGTCGGCAAAGCCTATTCGGGTTTCACCGATGACGAGTTGCGGCGGCTCGACCGTTGGGTGCGGAACAACACGGTGCAGCGCTATGGCCCGGTGCGCGAGGTGACGCCCGGCGTCGTTCTCGAAGTCGCATTCGACAGCGTACACCGTTCGAACCGCCATCGCTCGGGCGTGGCGATGCGCTTTCCACGCATCCATCGGATCCGCTGGGACAAGCCTTTCCACGAGGCCGATACCCTCGAAACCCTCGAAAAACTGCTGACGTGATAGGGGGGAGAAATCCGGCTCCGGTTGCGCACATTGGGCAGAGGCCCCATCATTCGACTGACAGCCCGAGGTCCGTATTGGCCAAGCTCACCGAACTCTACGACGAGGATTTCGTGCTTTGGACGGAGCAGCAGGCTGCCGCGTTGCGCCGCGCTAAAAATTCCATCCTTCCCCTCGACTGGGAGAACCTTGCCGAGGAGATCGAAAGCTTGGGGAAATCGGACAGGCGTGCACTGACGTCACAAATTCGAAGAATTCTCCATCATCTCTTGAAAATGGAGGCCTCCCCAGCGGCCGACCCGCGAACAGGTTGGCGATCAACGATCCGAGACGCTCGCGCTGAGATCGAAGATATTTTACGGGATAGTCCGTGCCTCGGGCGTCAGGTCGACGCGACAATCGCCCGCCAAATCGTTGTCGCGGCGAAGCTGGCAGAAGACGAGCTCATGCGACACGGGGAAGCAGAGGGAAAAATCCGGGCACGGCTCGAACAGCGTGGCTTCACCGCGGAACAGGTGCTCGGCAACTGGTTTCCCGACCTGCCGGGCTGAGCGGACGCGCCTTCAGCCGCTGGAAGCGGCGGCCGCGGGGCGGCCGTGAATATGAACATGGCGGCCGCCGGCTTCTTCGAGGATGCGGGTGGCAGTCAGTTCCCGGTCGGGATCCTCGCAGCGCACCCACAGCAACGCCGCGCCTGCCTGCAATGCCGCATTGAAATCATCGCGGTGGCGCGGCGCGGTATAGTCATCGAACAATTCCTTTAGCGCCGCTCCGCCGAGCCCGGCGCCGACCAAGGCGGCGACCGCAACCGCGATCGGCCCGCCCGACAAAACCACGATCCCGGCTACGGTTAGCGGACCGATATATTTGATCTCATCGCTGAGCCCGGCGGGCAGCAGGGTGGGCCTGCCGGCGTCGGGTTCCCCCGCGACGGTCAGCGAATCATGCGAGGCGAGCACCGATAGATCGCTCGTCGCAAAGCCGGCGGCGAGCAGGTTCGACACCGCGCGATGAAAATGTGCGCGGTCCGGAAACGACGCCACTGCCTCGCGAATCACCGGAAACGACGCCGGAGCCTCGGCCATCCGATCCTCTCTTTCGCACCCGCTCGTTTCACATGCTACCGTCAAACCCCACCATTGTCCGCCATCCTTGCCGCTGCCGATGACCGCACCCGCCCGCCTTGATTCCGGCATCGCCGCAGCCGGCGTTTCGCCGGTCATGGCGCAGTATTTCGAGATCAAGGCAGCCAACCCCGGCTGCTTGCTGTTCTTTCGGATGGGCGATTTTTTCGAATTGTTCTTTGACGACGCGGTTGCCGCGGCGCAGGCGCTCGACATCGCGCTCACCAAGCGCGGCCGCCATGACGGCGCCGACATCCCGATGTGCGGCGTCCCAGTACACACCGCCGAAACCTATCTCGCCCGCCTGATCCGGGCCGGCTTCAAAGTCGCGATCTGCGAGCAGATCGAGGATCCGGCAGAAGCGAAAAGACGCGGCGCCAAGGGCCCGGTGCGGCGCGCCGTCGTCCGCGTCGTGACTGCCGGAACGTTGACCGAGGAGGGGCTGCTCGACGCGCGCCGGCATAATTATCTCGCGGGCCTTGCCGAAGCCGGCGGCGAGATCGGCCTCGCCTGGCTCGATCTGTCAACCGGCGCCTTTGCGTTGACGCCCACCAGCGAGCTAGCGATGCCGGGCGATCTCGCGCGCATCGCGCCGGGCGAAATTTTACTGCCAGAGCGCCTGCTGGCCCGCTCGGCGCTTTACGAGCTTCTCGGCGAATGGAAGCCGGTCCTGACCCCGCTGCCCAATCCGCGGTTCGACAGCGATACGGCGCGCCGCCGGCTCGAAAGCTTTTACGGTGTCGGCGCCCTTGACGGGTTCGGCAGTTTCAGCCGGGCCGAGATCGCCGCCGCCGGAGCATTGGTCGACTATGTCGGCCTCACCCAACAGGGCAAGTCGCCGCATCTCGATCCGCCGCATCGGGTGACGCCCGGCTCGGTTATGCAGATCGACGCCGCGACACGGCGCAATCTCGAATTGGCGACGACAGCGTCCGGCGAGCGCCGCGGCAGCCTGTTGGCGACTGTCGACCGCACCTTGACGGCCGCCGGCGCGCGGCTGCTGGCCGATCACTTGGCCGCACCCTTGACCGAGCCCCCGGCGATTGCCACCCGGCTCAATGCGGTCGGCTTTTTCCTCGACGCTGCGGATATCCGTACTCGATTACGCGAGCGGTTGCGGCATTGTCCCGACCTCGAACGCGCCCTGACGAGGCTCAGTCTCGGTCGCGGCGGCCCGCGCGATCTCGCGGCATTGCGTCAGTCGCTCGGTGAGACTGCGGTACTTCGTGATATCATGGCCGCATCCGGCCTCGTACCGTTGCCCGCGCTGTTGGCCGCCGCCCGCCGCGGGCTCGGCGAACACGGGATCCTGGTCGACCGGCTCGGGCGCGCGCTCGCCGAGGAATTGCCGCTGTTCGCTCGCGACGGCGGTTTTATCGCCGCCGGCTATTCCGACGAGCTGGACGAATGGCGGCGCTTGCGCGACGAGAGCCGCCGAATGATTGCCGCCTTTCAGGCGCAGTACGCCTCTGAGACTGGGGTCGCCGCGCTCAAGATCCGCCATAACAATGTGATCGGGTATTACATCGAGGTCTCGGCCAACCACGCGGACAAGCTTGGGACGGAATTCATCCATCGCCAAACGATGGCCGGCGCTCAGCGCTATACAACAGCGGAGCTCGCTCAGCTCGAAACCAAGATCGCCAGTGCCGCCGAGCGCGCCCTCGCTTTGGAGTTGCGGCTTTACGACGATCTCGTCGGCGAAGTCATGGCGCGGCGCGCCGAGATTGCCGAGGCGGCGGCGGCGTCGGCAAGCCTCGATGTCGCGGCGGCGCTAGCCGAGCGCGCCCTCGAAGGCGGTTGGGTGCGGCCGGTCGTCGAAGACGGGACGGCATTCGAAATATCGGGCGGCCGGCACCCAACGGTCGAAGCCGGGCTTGCCGCGGCCGGCTCCGGCGGCACCTTTGTCGCCAATGACTGCGTTCTAGGCGAGGCGCGCATCTGGCTTATCACCGGCCCCAATATGGCGGGGAAAAGCACCTTTTTGCGGCAGAACGCACTGATCGCGATCCTGGCGCAGATCGGCTCGTATGTGCCGGCGCGTGCCGCGCGCATCGGTATTGTCGACCGGCTGTTCAGCCGGGTCGGCGCCGCCGACGATCTGGCACGCGGCCGCTCGACCTTTATGGTCGAGATGGTCGAAACTGCGGCTATTCTAAACCAGGCCGGCCCCTCCGCCTTTGTGATCCTCGACGAGATCGGCCGGGGTACGGCGACCTTTGACGGGCTGTCGATTGCCTGGGCGACGATCGAGCATCTGCATAGCGTCAATCGTTGCCGGGCCCTGTTCGCGACCCACTACCACGAGCTGACGGCACTGGCGGCCAAATTGCCGGCGCTCGCCTGCCACACGATGCGGGTTAAGGAGTGGAAGAGCGAGGTCGTGTTTTTGCATGAAGTCGGTCCCGGCACCGCCGACCGCAGCTATGGCATTCACGTCGCTAAACTCGCCGGCCTACCCAAATCGGTCACTGCTCGCGCGGAAGAGGTGTTGGAGGTGCTGGAAAAGGGCGAGCAGGGCGGCGCGCTCGCCCGTCTTGCCGATGACCTCCCGCTGTTCAACGCCGCGCGCCGCGCGCACACCCCGGCCGCATCCGCCCGCGAGTTTGCTGCCGAAGCCTTGCTGCGCGACAGCCGCCCCGACGAACTGACCCCCCGCGACGCGCTCGACCTCCTCTACCGCCTCAAAGCGCTCGTGGGGGAGTAGTTGTCACGGCCTGCGCTGATGTTTTACGCACCATTACCGCTATTCAATGGGACCGACTTGGCGCCAGTGCATCGAGCAATGCCTGAACGTAGCCGTAGCAATAGGCGAAGGCGATACCGGACGGGTCGCGACCGTCGATCCGCGGCACGTGATCGGGCATCAGCATGTATTGGTAGCCGACATCGCGGTAGGCCGCGATTGCGCGCACCATGTCGATATCGCCCTCGTCGGGGAACGCCTCGACGAAATCGAGGCGACGGCCCTTGATGTTGCGGAAGTGAACATTGAACAACTTGCCGCGCTCGCCAAACCAGCGGATCACGTCGAAGATTTCGCGCGCCGGGTCGTCGAGCATCTCGGCGATCGTGCCCTGGCAGAAATTGAGGCCGTGATAGGGGCTTTCGTGCATTGTCACAAAGCGCTTCAGCCCGTCGACCGTGCCGAGCACGCTGGTGACGCCGCGATAACCGGGCGGCGTGTACGGGTCTTGCGGATGACAGGCGAGGCGGACCTTGGACGCAGTTGCGATCGGCACCACCGCGGCAAGGAAGTGATCGATCCGCGCCCAGTACTCGTCCTCGGAGACGATGCCAGCCGATGTCGGCGGCGCGGCCTGGTCGGCGCGGCTCCAGCGAAAGGCGGCGTTGCTCGAACCGCCGCGCCCCAGCTCCCGCTCGGTGCGCGGGATGCCGAGGATGGTAAGATTGTACTTTGCGGCCGGGATGCCGGCGGCGGCAAACCGCTCGATCAGGGCACAGATGCTGTCGAGTTCGCGCTGCCGCTCAGGCTCCTGGGCGAGCAGGATGTGCGGGCTTTCCTGCTTCTCGATCGGCGCCGACGACATCGGCAATTGCACCATGTCGAGCGACAAGCCGAACGATTCGACATGCTCGCGATGGCGGCACAGATCGTCGAGGCTCCAGTGATGCGGGCTGCCCGGGGGATCGACGCAGACATGGGTGACCCCGAGCTGGGCCCAGACGCGATAGTCGGAATCGTCTCTTGGCTTGACTTGCGTTCCGACATGCATCGCCATCGCTCCGTTGCTGCTCTTTTACAGAATAGCAGGGCGAGCGGTTTTGCTTCACCATCAATGCTATTGGCGATTAACCGAGGATTTTGGCGGCGGCGCTGCTTTAGCGATCTTGGGATCAGGGCGGAGCGCGATAGATTGGCAATTCGATGAGCACCCATTCGTTTACGGGTTCAGTGGAGAGCCTGCGTCGCAAACTGCGAGCGGTAACCGCCATTCTCGGAGACCCGGCCGCGACCGAACACGAGCAGGCCAACGCACGAGCGTTAAAGGCCCGTTTACAACGTCGCCTCAACGAGGCCGGAGCCCCAACAGGAGACTGGACCGATGGCGTCTTTAGGCTCGGCAAATGGGCGAGCAGGATCGGGGGATTGACAGCGCCAGCGTCACCAAAGGGTGATTGGACCGATAATGCCCATCGGCTCGGGAAGGCCTTGCGCCAGGGCTATAAAAGGTGGCGTTCGGATTGACGCCGCCGGCACGGCCCGGGCGCAGGCGAGCGGTCTCAGCATCATCCGGCATGGTCGACACTTTCCAAAAAGCGGATGTAATTTAGGGGCAATCCGTGCGCCCTCGCCCCTTCCCGCAGCAATGTGAGGTAGCGCAATGACGGTTTGTCGTCGTCGTCTTTGCCCTTGGCAATATAGGCGATGGCGGCGAGCAGCCGACCGTCATCGGCTTCGACTGTGACCGTCGTGTGACGATAACCGCGGCCCGGTACGCCCTCGGTCAAGTCGAGCCGCATCAAGTCGCGGCGCGAAATACGGTAGACCACGCCCCAAACCTGTGCTGCGGGATCGGGCCACAAGTTAGCCGGCGCGGCCCTGCCCTTTGGCCGGCCTTCAAGGTTGAAGCGCAGACGGTGACCATCGAGCCGAGCTCGGCAAAATTCTCGTGGCTCGATGCCGCGCCGTATCCTAAAGGTGCCCTCATGCATGTTGGCGCCATAAGCGAAATACCACACCTCGTCCGATGGCCGGCCGACAAGGCGAGCACCTCGTATGCGGTAATAGGGGCGCGAGAGGACCCACGATTTCGCTATTACCCGCCGCAACGTTCTGCGGGCTTGCCTGCGGCTCTGTCTCGCGATCGTCTCAAGACGAGTAATAGCCCGCCTAGCCTGTGACATTCCGACGGGCGTCCTCAATAGCCGCGCTGCCAGTCGATGACATTACGCAACGGGCGACCGTCGAGGTAGGCGCGCAGATTGTCGCAAAAAATATCGATGGCGCCGTGCCGGTTCTCGTCGCTGGAACCCGAGACGTGCGGCGTAACTAACACCCTCGGGTCGCTCCACAAATTTTGTGGCGGCGGATGCTCGAATTCGCCGACATAGACGTCGAATGCGGCCCCGCGCAGATGATCGCGTTGGAGCGCGTCAGCCAGCGCCTCTTCGTCGACAATCTCGCCGCGTGCGACATTGACCAGCACGCTGCCGGGCTTCATCAAGCCGAAGCGCTCGGCATCGAACAGCCGGTCGGTTCCCGGCGTCCATTGGCAGCAGATCACGACGAAATCGCTCGCTGCGAGGAAGCGGTCGAGATCCGCCGGGCCACCGATCTCGGCGAAGCCGGCCGGCAATGGGTCGCCTGGCTGCGGCGCGCGCCGGGTGCCGACCACTCGCATGCCGAGCCCGGCACACAGCCGCCCGACATCCTGGCCGATGCCGCCGGCGCCGACCACGCAGACCGTCTTGCCGTCGAGCAATAGTGAACGGTACGGGCGATGATCAAACATGCCGGCTTGGCGATCGAGAGCGATCCGATTGAAGCATTTCGCGAAGTACAAAATGGCGGCGACCGCATATTCCGCGATCGCCAAGGTGCTGCCGGCGCCGCGCGACGTGGTTACGGTGACATCGCTGCCCCACAAATCGCCCATTCGCAGATTGCTGGCCCCCGCCGGGCGCTGGTGAAACCATTTGAGCCGCGGCGCGCGGGCGCGTAGGTCGAGCGGGTATGGCCAACCGCCGAGGATGATCTCCGCTTCGGCTAACAATCGGTCGCGTTGCTCGTGGGTACCCTGCCCGGTTGATCCAGGCGCGAGGTATCGCGCTGCGGTATAGGCCGGCCAGGTATCGCGGATTTCGCCGTCGAACCAGCCACCGGCATCGGTGACCCGCACCGCCGGATCGACAGCCTCGATGCGGGCCCGATCCGCCGCGCCGATGCGCTGAATACTTACGATATTGATTTCTCGCATCGCTGCCGTACGCTCCGCTGACCCTACCCGCACAATTCATGCCATGCCCGCGGTTGGCCGTCACCCGATGGATGAGAATTCGCTGCCGCCGCCGAGCTATGTCAAAGCCGCCGGGTTTACCGAGTGACCTATCGTCGGGCCGTGGCCGGCCGATCCGCCCGGCCAAACTGGGGGTGGGAACCAGACAGATGGTTCCCGTTAGGGGTCGTCGTAGCGGGATCGCTTCGTCACTCCGCTCTCCGCAATGACAACCATTTTGGTGTCGTTGCGAGCCCACGGGTCCGCGCTAAGCGCCGGTCCGAGGATAAACTCCGCGAAGCAATCTCGATGCAACCCACGGTACCGAATGTCTAATTCGTACCGCTAAAGGCCTTGCCTAGCTCAGCGCCACTTCAAACCCGCGCTTGGTGCCGGGGCGCGCCATCATCGTCTCGTACCAGCGTTTGACGTTGGGGAAGTCGGCGAGATCGACGAGATGCCGCTCGTGCCGCCACGCCCATCCGAGGATCGCAAAATCGGCGATCGAGACCTCGTTGCCGCCGGCGAATTCGGCCTCGCCGAGGCGCTTGTCGAGCACCCCATAGAGCCGGCGTGTCTCCTTTGTGTAGCGCTCGAGCCCATAGCGGCGGTCGGTCTCGTCCTGGACCTGAAGGAAATGGTGGACCTGTCCCGGCATCGGGCCGAACCCGCCCATCTGCCACATCAGCCATTCCAGCACCGGAACCTGACGGCGCAGATCGCTTTTGGGCCAGAACTTGCCGGTCTTCTCGCCGAGATAGATCAGGATCGCTCCCGACTCGAAGATGCTGATCGGGGCGCCGCCCGGCCCCTCGGGATCGACGATCGCCGGGATGCGGTTATTCGGACTGATCTTCAGAAATGCAGGGGCGAATTGCTCACCCTTCGAGATGTTGATCGGGTGAACGGTATAGGGCAGCCCCATCTCTTCGAGCGCCACGCTGATCTTGCGGCCGTTCGGGGTGTTCCAGGTATGGAGTTCGATGGGCATCGTGGTTCGCCTTTCCTTCATGAGACCGCCGCGGCGCCGGCCCGCGGGAAACAGCGCCACGTGTAGCGGATCGCGCATGGCCTGGGCAACCGCCGGCATCCCGGCCCGCGGGAGCGCCTAGCTTGGAAAGCGGAAGCTGGCCGTGGCGGCGAGTACGGTCAGGGTGGCGACGGCCGCAATCGCAAACCCTGCGGCCGGCATATGGGTGGCATCCCACGCCGCGCCACCGGCAATCGGGACAATGCAGGAAAAGCTATAACCGATCGCGAACATGCCTGCCGCGAGCCGACCGACATTTTCCACGCTCGCGATTTGCGGCGGCAACGCCAATGTCACGATCAAGGTAAAGGCGCAGCCGAAGCCGATCAGGCCGGCGCCGAGAACCGCAACCCAGGAAGTCCCGGTCAGCAATGCCGCGATCCCGATGATGTTGAGGCATTGAGCGGCGGCGACAGCGGTCTTGCTGAGGCCAAGCCGTCGCGCCGCCAACAGCAACAACAGCGAAGCCGGCAATTGGCCAAGATTGAGCGCGCCGAGCCCGGCGGTGACCAGCTCGGGCCGGCCGATCGCATGCAGGTAATCGGGGATAAAGGCGTTCGACGCGAAATAGAGCCCGCCGGTGCCGCCCAGCATCAAGCCCAGCTGCCAGGTTTCCGGGCGACGCCAGTCAGGCCACCACTGCGCCGGTTTCGCCCGTTGGGTCCGGTCGAGCGCTAGCGCATCCGCTGGACCTCGGCACAGCGCCATCAGCCCGGCCGTGGCGGCAACCGGGATCGCCCAGACAACAAAACTCGCGGGCCAGCTGCCGCCGACCAATGGCAGCACCAGTGGGATCGTCAGTACGGGGGGCAATGCCTCGCCGATCAACAAGCCATTGGCGTAAACCGCGGTCGCGAACCCTACCCGGTTGATGAACCATTCGCCGACCAGCGCAGGCATGGCCGGCTGCATCACCGCCACTCCGGCCGCCATGACAAACGTCATCGCAAACAACATCGGCGCCGACGGCCCGATGCCGCGTGCGGCCGAACTCGCCGCAATCACGAGCAATCCGGCGATCGCCGCCCGCCGCGCCCCGAGCCGCGCGATCAACAGCGAGCCCGGGATCGCGCCAAGCCCGAATAGCAGCACCGGCAGCCCCGATAAAGCGCCGACGGCGCGCTCGCTCAGCGCGAATTGGTGATGGATCAGCGGCAATACCGGCGGGACCGCCAGCACCGTCAGCCGCAGATCGGCGCCGGCGAGCCACAATGTCGCCATCCTCAGCAGCGAGCCGCCGGCCGAGGTGGTGTGCGATGTCCTAAATCCCAGCATGACTGCGACCCTCGAGACGTCGCAGAGTTAACGAGGCTCGCAGGCGAAAAAGGCGATATTGTCAGACGAATTGAGATAGCGCGGCACTCTGTCGTACCGGGCGCAATGCTCTCTTGCGACCTCGGTTGCCGCGGTGAGGTCGCGGCCATAGCCAACTTCGGCGGACTTGGCGTCACCGGCCGACAAAAATGGCTTTTCCGCGCAACCGCAGCCGATCGAACCGATCAAGATCGACACCAATAGCCATGGTGCAGATCGCCACCGGGGCGCGCCGGTCAATGGTCTTCCCCACTTTTTGTCGAAAAGCCGGCCTTAGCCACAAAATCGCGGCCGCGCTCGGCGAAGTCGTGATAGTCGCCGTAACTGGGTGCGGCCGGCGACAACAGCACCACGCCGCCCTTCGCGGTCTTCTGCCTTGCCCAGGCGACAGCCGCTTCCATCGAACGCACGAGGGCCATCTCCGGGGCATCGGGCGCTGCGCGCAGCATCGCGTAAATCCGCTCGCCGCTGATGCCGAGGCAGACCACCGCGCGGGCGGCGCCGCCGGTCAACTTGGCGGTGAGCTTGCCGTAATCGATCCCGCGGTCATAGCCGCCGGCGATCAGGGTTATGTCTCGTCCGGCATAAACTTCGAGTGCCGCGAGCGTCGACTCCGGCGCCGTCGAGATGCTGTCGTCGACGTAGAGCACGCCGGCGATTTCGCCGATCTCCTGCTGGCGATGCGGCAGGGCACGAAACTCGCGAATAGCGGCGAGTGCTGTGCGAGGGTCGAAGCCGAGCACTTTCGTCACGGTCAGCGCAGCGCAAACATTCGAGAGATTGTGAGGCCGCGCAAGGTAGGGGTTTTCGACGTCGCCGATCCGCACGTCACGATCGAATATCGCGGTCCCACGGTAGTGAAACGCGCCGGGATGATTAAAGAAATAGCGGGCGAGGTTGGCCGCCGGCGCCGAGTTGCGATTGACGACGGCGCATCGGCTATGGCGCAGCAGGTTGAGCTTGTCGCGGTGGTAGGCGTCGAGGCTTAGATGCCAATCGAGATGCTCGGGAAACAGCGAGGTCAGCACCGCGATGTCGCAAGTCCCGTCGAAATCGGCGGCCTGATAGCTCGACACCTCGATGACCGCAAAATCCACGCTGGGATCGACCGCGGTCACCGGCACCCCGATATTGCCGGCGAGCGCCACGTTACGGCCGAGCCGACCGAGAATATGCGCGATCAGCGAAACGGTCGTGCTCTTACCCTTGGTCCCGGTGATGCAGATCGTCTTAATGCCGACCTCCTCGGCGAACCACAAATTCAACAGCGAGGTGATCTCCACCCCGTTGCGGCGGGCGGTTTCGATTTCGGGGCGGTAGAGGCTAATGCCGGGAGATTTGATCAGCACATCGATCTGACCGAGGGCGCGGTGGATAGCATCCTCGCCAAAGGCACAGCAAATATTGTCGAATTCCTGCGGCGGACGCGCGCTTTCGACGTCGTCCAATAGCAGCAGCGGCAATTCTGGATAACGCGCGCGCAGGAATTGGATTACGGCACGGCCCTCGCGACCGAGCCCCCAGATCGCCACCCGCGCGGCTCTGAGATCAGCCGCACGCATCCAACATCGCCATAAACGAATCCGGAACTCGGTGCGGATGCCGGGTCGCAAGCAGCATGCGAAATTCGCCCGGACCCCACTCGCGCAGCGACGGGAACACCGCATGCAGACGTTGCACGACCGCGTCGTCATGCCAGCCGGGATCGCAGCCGAGATGAGCCATCACTGCCGCGCTCTCATAAATTTCGCCGACGCATTCGAAGGGTTTGTGTTCGCGCAATCCGCATAATTCGGCGAAGCCGTCGGCCTGAGTTTCGTCATCGAGTAGGTTACGCCCAAAGATGCCGATCAGCCGGGGTTTGTCGACAAACGGGGCGAGCGCCAGGAAGACAAACCGGCATTTGGGGCAGTTGCCGCACCAGTGCCGTCTTCGCTCGGCAGGCGACTGACGGAACGCCGTATTACAGCTGCGGAAGATATCGAAATATTGCGGGTATTGTGCGAAGCGCCGGGCGATCTCGATTTCGGCCAATGGCCGCAACAGCGAGAAATACGCGATGCTGGGGGTGATGCAGCGGGCGACGTAATCGGCGAGATCGACTTCGAATTCGAGCGATTTACTGTATTGGTGATTGATGCCCAATCCATCCAAAATCAGGTTTGGCGCACTAGCGGAATGCTCGTTCGACATCGCGATCGTGTCAAAGCCAGCCAATACCGCGCAGGCGAGCGTGATCGTGCTTAATATTCCGGTGATCGGGACATGGCCGTTGAATGCGCCTTGCTCGTTGAGTTTGAACAAGGCCGGGTCGAGCCGCCGATGCACCCGCATAAACGGCAGCCCGGCGGCGGCCATGCAGGCGGCGATCGGCTCGGCATCGCCGAGGGAAAACAGAACGAGATCCTCGCCCGATCGCTTTAAGCATTCGAGGGTGACGATCGAATCCTTGCCACCGCCGACCGGCACGCAGCTGCGGCGCGGCAGAGTGATCGTCAATGGGCTCGGTGGTTTGACCGGCTCCACGTGGAACCAGCAATGGCCAATGAGCGAAATCCGGTTTCTCCACGCGAACTCCGCCAAACCCTTTTCATAAAAGCGCTGCAGGAAATCGGCCGTCTCGGCATCGAGCGGGAACGCCGCACAGCGCAGGTGCTCCGGCACAAATGCCTTATAATAGCTGACACCCGACAGCAAGAAAACGAGCCGAAATATCCGATCGAGCACTGCCTCGGCTGTCGGCGACAGGGGCTGCGGTGGAAAGTCAAAGCTAAGAATTTCCTCAAATCGCGGCCCATCGAGAAACCGGTAAACCAATACCAATACGTTACTCGCCGCGTCGTAGCGGTAGTCCTCGAAGATAAATTCCTTGAAGATCATCCTCGACCCTCGGCAAGCCGGCGCACCTGCCGTAATTTGTCGTGATGAAAGGTGAGATCGAAATTGTCGATCGTCGCTGCCTGCCGCCGCGAGACGCCGTCGACGGCCGGCCCGTCGCGCAGCATGGTTTCGAGAATATGGCGGTCGAGATTTTCATCGAGACAGCGCAATAGCGTGTGCCGCCAATCCTCGCGGATAACAGCGAGCGCACCGATCAGCGCATAGGCGCCCCAATGCGACACCCCGGCCACGATCAGGTGACTGGCGGGCGTCACGCACCCGATCGTCTCGCCATGCTCGACTTCGCCGGCGATCAGTTCCAGCGGCAAGGCGCCCATGCCGATTTCATTGCCGCCGTCGCCGATCGCGATCGTGTCCCATGGGCTGGCGGCGAAGAGGTCATCGAGTGGTGCCGTGTGCGCACTGATGTCCTCGCCGCGCATATTGCGTGGGCTGCCATCAGGGCTGCGCCCGCAGCGTTCGATCGACAGGGCGTGAGTGATCCCGGCGGTGCGCCAAGTTTGGATCACCGGGGCCAACGGTGCGTCGACCGGGACCGCGTCGATCGGCACTTCGGGAACGCCCGCCGCGCGCAATGCGACCGCGCACGCATTATGGCAGGGCTCATCGGTCGTGAGCCGGCACGGGATCCCGATTTCGGCGAACCCGCGGGCCAGCAATGCGGCGCCGACCGGACCATCGGTTTCGGCGGCGGGCGGCGCGCCCAAGGGCACGAAGAACCCGGTGATCAGCCCGACACGGCATGAATCGGCCGCCGCCAGTGCGGATGCGGCCCGCCACAATCCGCCACGAGCGGCCTCGCACAAGGCGCCGATATTACGCCCGACCTCGGTGTGCACGAGCTGTTCGATACGGTCGACCAGCGCCTGGGCCGCGGCCGGCGTCGACATGCGAGCAGCGCTACAGGCTGGCGAGTTTGGCGTTCAGGAGATCGGTGATCAGCATCGAGCCCGGCGCGTGCGTGATGCAGAACTCAGGCTCGGCTTCGGCGATGACCGCTTGCGGCGTGACCCCGCAGGCCCAGAACACTGGCAATTCGCCAGCATGCACCGGCACCGCGTCGCCATAATCCGGCCGGTCCAGATTGTCGATACCGATCGCCTCCGGCAGCCCGAGATGAACCGGGGCGCCATGCACCGACGGAAAGCGCGAGGTGATCTGGATCGCTCGGATGGCGTCACCGGGGCTTAGCGGCCGCATCGAGACCACCAGCGGACCGGCAAACGATCCGGCCGGGACACAACGGATATTGGTGCGGTACATCGGGACATTCGAGCCGCAACTCATGTGGCGGAGTTCGATCCCCTCCTCGACCATCGCCTGTTCGAACGAAAACGAACACCCGAGCGCGAAACTGACGAGATCATCGCGCCAGACATGGCGGACATCGGCCGGCTCCTCGACCAGCTCGCCATAGCGCCACACCCGGTATTTCGGTAGATCGGTGCGGATGTCGAGGTCCGCGCCGAGCGACGGCAGATTCGGATCGCCGGGCTCTGAGACCGCCAAAACCGGGCAAGGCTTTGAATTGGCCTGCGCAAAACGCAAGAAATCATGCGCGAGCGCCTTTGGCAGAATCACCAGATTCGCCTGGACATTGCCCGCGGCGAGCCCAGCGGTCGGGCCATTCAATTGTTCCGCGCGAATTTTGCGGCGCTCGCGCATGCCGGTTTCGATGCTGCGGTCAGTTGTGGCACTCATGGCACGATCCCGTTCCTGATCAAAAATCTTACCGCCGATCGCCAACTGTCGTCAAAACAGCGGCCCGGGATGAGGCTGTTCGAGGGTTTTTTCCATATGAGTGCTTTTCTTCTCGCTGCCGCCATTTTGCTGGAAATCAGCGGGACCACAGCGCTGAAGCTCTCCGACGGGTTTACCCGAGCGCTTCCCGCGGTGGTGGTGGTCGTCTGCTATTTGTCGAGTTTTGTGGTGCTTTCTCGGGCACTGCGCGGAATCGACCTGTCCACCGCCTACGCAATTTGGTCGGGGGTCGGGACAGCGCTCGTCGCGGCGATTGGGATCGTGTGGTTTGGCGAGCCGGCCGGCATGTGGAAATTGTTTTCGTTGGCGTTGATCATCGCCGGGGTAGCCGGGCTGCATCTTGCCGGCCACGGCTCGTGAGAGACGGCTGCGGCGGGTCATTGACCGGGGGCGGCGGAGGTTCGGTCGGCGGGACCGGAACCGGATTTGGCGGCTCCTCGATTGGCGGCGGGCGATCAGGGTCGGGCGGCGGTTGCGGCGGCGTTCCGGGCGGCGGCGGGGGTGTTGGGCTCTGCGCCACCCGCGGACGAGTTAAACTGGCGTCGAGCGGCGGCATTCGCATTGCGTTTGTCAATCCGCCAGCAGGGCGGCGCAGCCGAGAAACGCGGCGAGCGGATGAGTCACGACATAAGTTGGGATCGCCGCGAGATAAGGCTCGAATCTGCCTTTTGCCGAGAAGCGCTCGCGAAATGGCGAATCGACAAAGTATTTACCGAGCCGCGGTACGATCCCGCCCGCAATAAAAACCCCGCCGCGGGCACCCAACGTCAATGCCAGGTTTCCGGCGACGGTGCCCAGCATGCCGCAGAACATACCGGTCGCCTCGACGCAGACCTCGTCCTCGCCGCGCATGCCGAGATCCGTAATTTGGGCCGCAGTGTAGCCCTTTGAGGGAATCCGGTCGAGTATCGTCAGCGTGTTGTAGAGGTTGACGAGCCCCGGCCCGGACAATACCCGCTCGGCCGACACGTGGTCCAAGCGATGCCGGAGATGGTCGAGAACCGCACTTTCGCGGTCGTTTGCCGGCGCCATCGTCGCATGGCCACCCTCTCCGGTCAGCGCGAGCCAGCGGGCGCCGTTGGGAACCAGACCGGAAACGCCGAGCCCCGATCCGGGACCCAGCACGCCCAGCGGGGTGCCTGGCACCGCTGTTCCGCCACCGACCGAAGTCCGGTCCGCAGGGCCAAGCCGGGGCAATGCCAATGCCTGCGCCGTAAAATCGTTAATGACCTCAAGCCGCTCAAAGCCAAAATGCTGTCGCAAAGACGCGATCGAAAAGCTCCAGGGATAATTCGTCATTGCGACCCGATCGCCGGTGATCGCCGAGGCGATCGCGATTGCCCCCTGCCGCGGCATCGCGAAGCCGCCTCGATCGCGCAGGTATTCGGCGAGCGCATCATCGATCGTCGGGTAGTGGTCGCAAGCGTAGGTTCGCCAATTTAGGATCGCGCCATCACGAGACACGAGGCCGAACCGTGCGTTCGTGGCGCCGATATCGCCGACGAGCCAAGTTTCAGCCTGGCTCGCGGCGCCCCCCGCGACTGCCATCAGTCGCCGCCGCTAGCCGCCAGGGCGGCGATAAAGCTCTCGCGCCAATGGGTTATGTCGTTGCGCTCGATGGTCGCCATCATCGCCGTCCACCGCTCCTTGCGTTCGCCAAGCGACATGGTCAATCCCTGGCGGATGCCCTCGGCCATGCCCTCGACATCGTGCGGGTTGACCAACACCGCTTCACCCAACTCCTGCGCCGCCCCAGCGAAGCAAGAAAGCACAAGGACGCCGGGATCTTCAGCCGGCTGCGACGCGACGTACTCTTTCGCCACGAGGTTCATGCCGTCTCGCAACGGTGTGACCAGCCCGATCCGCGCCGCCCGCAAAAACCCGGTAAGAATCCGATGGCCAAAGCTCTTATTGATATAGCGCAGCGGCGTCCAGTCGAATTCGCCGTAGCGCCCGTTGATGTTGCCGGCCGAGGCAGCAAGGACACGGCGGATCTCCTGATATTCCGGGACCTCGGAGCGCGATGGTGGCGCTATCTGCATGAAAACAATGCGTCGATGGGTTTCCGGATAGGCTTTCAGCAGTTGCTCGAAGGCGGCAAATCGCGCCGGCAAGCCCTTCGAATAATCGAGCCGGTCGACCCCGATCATCAATGTCCGGTCGCCAAGACTCTGCCGCAACCGCTGCATGTGGCGGCTTGCGTCAGCGGCGGCGGCCTGCCGCGATACCGTGGTCGTGTCGATCCCAATTGGAAACACCTGCGCGCGGACAATTCGGCCAAAGGCCCGCAGGTAACCACGTCCGAGGTCTTCAGCGCCGGCCCAGCGTAGCAGGTAATCAGAAAAACCATGCAGATCGGACTGGGTCTGGAACCCGATAAGATCATAGGCGCACATCGCTTCGACCAAATCGCGGTGATGCGGCAGCACCCGCAGCAGTTCCGCCGGCGGAAACGGCGTGTGCAGAAAGAAGCCGAGAGTGTGGTTCTGGTCGAGACGGCGCAACTCGCGGCCGAGCGAAATCATGTGATAATCATGGACCCAGACCAGATCGTCAGGCAGCAGCAATGCCGCCAATGAATGGGCGAACCCGCGGTTGACCCTGACATACGCGGCAAAATCCTGACGCGAATAACCGACGAGCCCTGCGCGGAAATGAAACAGCGGCCACAGAACCCGGTTGGCAAAGCCGAGGTAATATTCGTCAAAATCGCGCTGAGACAAATCGACCGTCGCGTAGGTCAGTGGACCGCGCTCCACGGTGTTCAGTTCGCACGTCGATGACTCTTCTGCGACCTTGCCGCTCCAGCCAAACCAAATACCGCCGGCGTTCTCGAGCGCTGCCTGCATCGCCACCGCCAAGCCGCCCGAATCGTGCTTGCCGGCGTCAACGGCAACCCGGTTTGAGGCGACCACGAGCCGACGGCTATCGTTTCGCGTGGGTCGTGGATTGGCTTCGGCTGCCGGCCGTTGCGGCTTGACGGCGCGTTTACCAGCCGAGGTGATCGCCTCCTCCGCCATTCTTTTATTCCCGGTATGAATAGACTTAATCAACATTTGCGGAAGGCGATTGTTCCGCCAGAGGCTTGATTCGTAACACACGAGCGAATGGAAGACGCCGCGTTGCAATCGTCGCCGGTCAGCGTGGCAAAAAAGCCTTCGACCGCGCTGGCCCAGGAGCACGAGGTGGGAGTGAAATGGAACACCCACCTGGAATGCCGCGCGAGCCAGGCGCGCACCCCGGCCTGCGTGTTGTGTCTCGGAAGATTGGCGCGATGGTGCTCGGCTGTGGCATGCTGTCGAATGGTTGCAGCAGCGGCTGCGCGAGGACACCCAGCTCGTCCCGGTAGTCCATGGGAGGGGCCTGTGGACCCACCGGGGCGAGCGTCTCCCGGACGCAACCCCGGCGCCGCAACCGACCAATCGAGGGGGATGCCGGCTGATGGACCTCAAGCTCCACGCCAACGCCACCACCACCCCGCGCACCCGCGCCTACATTCAGAAAAGTCAGGCGACCAACACCGCGCTGGCCCACGAACTCGGCATCCACAGCCGCACCGTTGCCCGCTGGAAAGCCCGCCACGAGGTCACCGACCGCTCGACCCGACGGATCGTGGCAAATTCCCGTCTAACCGGGAAATTTTGCCAATTCAGGACTTCAGCGAGAAATTTTCGCAAGCTCTATCAATAGGTTGGGGTAGGAATTCCCGTCCGCACCTAATCGGGAATTTTCCCCCGCTTAACCGGGAATTCTGGCGGCGTAAGCGGGAAATAAATCCCGGGAACGGGAACACGACCACCTACGGCCAAGCCGTCGACGAAGATTATCAATCTAAAAGGCTACGACGTCTTTATGGCCGAATTCCGAACCATTCGCGGACACCGTCGCCGTCGCGATGTCGGGCGAGATGCCGGTTATTGAACGACGGCAACTTGACCCGACCCCCATTCGGCGATGTTCGCGCTGGGTCAGTGATCAGGGCTTCGCCTCCGCTTAGCCTGTCCGACGTCGCTCGTTACGGGCGCGGACCGAAGCCACGCAGCCCGCCCAATACCGATGACAAGGGGACGCGAACAGAGAGATTATAAAACGGCGGTGGTCCCGGAGTTGTGGTTTCGTTTGTAAACATACACCACTCCGCGGGTGGTACGACGCCCGTAGCCGTCGGACAAGCCACGACGTCGGTATCGAATCCTGATGGCTTGGACCACAGCGGCCAAAACGGCGGCGACGAGGCAGCCTTTTTTACTTCGATTTGGTATTTTTTGTTTTTGGTATCTGTCAGAGTTATCGTGCAAGGAAATGTATAGAGCTCTGGATTGACGCCGATCGAATAACCGCCGGTAAGATTTGGAAACTGTACAGTCGCTTCCGAGCTGCATATCCCATATTTTGCCCATTGCGCTCCGCTGGCGCCTGGAGAGCCGAGACCAATAACAAAACTATAATAAGGATAATATGCCGGGACCGGAGGCGGGACCTGGGTCTTGTTTGGCAGCCCGTTGTCTCCGCCAATCGCAAAGATCAGCCCCTCGCCGGCGTTATTCTGAACGCTCGCGGCATCGTCGATGGAGAAGGCGTAGGCGTTGGCGCCAAGCCCGCCGGAGGCTGCGTCGCCATGAATGAATTGCGTGTAGGGATTAAACCATTCGCCCTCGTTAGCCAGATTTTGATAATTGTACTGCATGGCGATGTAACGGATTGGCGCGTTGCCATTTTGGGCGGGCGGTTGATCCGGGGTCGGAAGAGCTTTATTGGCAAAGTTATTGTTGAACGGCACCCAGCCATAGATATACGCGAGGTAGGCGTACATATTTTCGGGCTGCAAAGGGAGACCAGTTCCTGGCATCAAGTAGGGAGGTACACAGTTCTGCGTCGTGCAGCCGTCGATATAGCTCTTATAGTTGTCGAGAAAAACATTATTGATCTGCTTATACCGTGTCTGATCGACCTGAGAGCAATTATCGCCAGTGGTCGTACAGTTCGACCATTGGCTAATCATGTTCTTGACGAGCTCAGGCGGTGTCGATGGAATGATGACCGGCGTGTTATGCGGCAACGGAGCGCGAAAATAATAAGGCTGCATGTAATAAATCAGCATGTCATAAGCACTGGGTACCCTGATACCGGCCGTGGGGTATCTCGGCTGGCCATTGACCAGTGGATTGTTATAAATCGGCCAATTCGTCGGGTTTGCCGTGTTGTCCCCGGTGGCTCCAGTAAAGGCCGCCATCCTCGTTCTGGCTGTCGTTACGTCTATCGTCGTGCCGCTATAGCCGATATCGGGCGCATATGCTGGCGGTTCGCGAATGGGCTCCATCGCAAGCGGAAGATAAACCTGGTCAACGTTGGAAACATTATAGTTCTGATTTAAAGAATCGAGTGCGAAATTGTGGGAAGAGTTGAGGACATCGGCGAAAGTGTATTCGTTCAACTGATGCGGCGATTGGGTCGCGATCTGCGAGAGTGCACCCGCAGCTACCTGGTAGATCTCGACATCTTTGCATGCGTTCCCCGTACGCTGTTTGCAGGTTATCGCAGCGGTCGCAAATTGAACTGTAGGCAGCTTTTGTGCTTCCGTGTAACTGTCATCGAGAGCGACCTGGTCATCGAATACATGCACTCGGCCTGCCCGCCACCAATCGATATATTTATCGGCGCCCCCCCGGGTTCGCGACCACCATGGAACATTTACCGAGACAAATCCTCCAGGCGCAATACCGGTCTTGGGATTGAGATAAACGTAATAGTCGTTATTGACCGGGTGACAATTATTTACGTCGTTCAGCGCTCGTTGCAGCCAGGCATCGCCCCCTCCTCCCCCAGCGGGGTTAACCGGACAATTACCAAGAGCCGCCTGTTGTTGTATGCTGCCCTGTATCACGACGTAAATCTTAGTGCCGGTGTTGTTCCAAACTTGGATTTCCTTGGTGCAGCCCGCCGGAGAGATTGGCGGATTCCAAGTCGCGTCGTCGGGACACGGATGCGGTCGCTGCGCGTAGGCCCCTCCGGCATAGCCGGCCACCAGCAAAAATAGCAATGCCGCAATGTGCAACGCGATGCGCCGTAAATATTTTGTCACAACGCTTCTCCCATACGCACGCTTGATATGCGATTGTGCGGCGATTACTTGGATAATCGCTCTCGGTATTCTATAGCACATGCTCTATCCTTAACTTAATGTCAAGAAAATTCGTCGTGTTTTGGTTAAATGACGCCAAGGCCGTCGCGTCGATGTTTCACCCATTCCTTCCGCAGGGCGCCGGAAAATGCCATCCGTTGACGGTCCGCATCGCCTCGCAGGTGTCGCGCTTATCGGCGATTTCATCTCGAACGACTGCGACCCGGCCCGGGTTCCGACCGCCATGCGATGTCGCCATATTGATGTAAACAACCAACCCCGTTGCGACCGTCCACCGGAAAGGGCTAGACGGTCGCTCAAGGGAGCCAGCCCTAGCTACTTCAGACCAGAAAACTGATCGATGCTGGGCGATGTGGATGGCTGGCATCAGCCTGAACCGCAATCCGCGCCTGCTCCTGCCAGGCGCGTCTGGCAAGCTCGCCAATCCGTGGTTCATGACTGTCGAAGCGTCTGATTACGCCATTCTTTGCTTCGAGCATAAAGCCTTCGAAATCACCAAAACGATCGTAGTTCAGGGCTTCGATTTTGCCGACGAAATGGTGCTCCTCGGGATGGATCGTGATCCTGATCGGAACCGAGTTCTGAGGCGATGCCATTGGCGATCACGGCCAGGTCCCAATGTCCGAGCGGCAAGGATGACGGAATGTCGATGATGCAGGAGTGAAGATCGGCGGGAGCGTGAGTGCCGGTTGCCACACCCATTGTCGAAAAATCGTGGCTGCGGAGATAGACTACCTGGCCGATGGCTGGATTGGTCAGTCGGATAATCGGATAGTTGGTCGCCATGCCGGCATCGTCGCCGTAGCACACTGCCTGCGACAAGCCATTGATCTGCGTGCCGGACAGACGGTAGCTGTCGCCGGGGATCATGAACTCGGGAACCTCGATATGCGCAGGCTTCCAGGCGTGATGCGGCACTCCCGTTGCCGGGTCCGGTGTGTAAAGAAACAGCCGGTTTGTTTGGGCGCTGCACAGCAGTTGCCCCGTCGGCAGTACTAGAAAGCACGACTGCCAAGTAAAGTTGCCCGCGGGGAGCGTAGGTTGCGCGTCGAGGAGCGGCAAAGTAGTATTCGAGCTGTTTGGGTTAAATTCGAGAAAAACAGGGTTCTGCGAAAAGAAATCGCCAGGGATCGGCTCCGTATTGCCGCCGAGACAAACGACCTTGCCGCTCGGCAGCAGGCAGGCTGGGGCATCAAGTGCGGTTAGCGTGGGCCAGTTCGGGCTGGCACTCGTATCGGCGGGAAATGCCGGTCCAGTAGTCCATGATCCTGGGGAATTGAGGTGCGGGCCAGGAGTGAAAATCGCAGTCTGGCCGGTTCCGCCAATGACGAACACTTTTCCACTGGGCAGCAGAATGGCCGGTCCGGTTTCGAACACCCCGGTCCCGCCTAGGGTGTCGATAGCCAAAGACACCGGGGCATCGTGCACGTGCAGCCACTCATCAAGTACCGGTACATAGCGTTGGGCCTTGGGGGTGTCGCGAACGGCTGGCACCAAAACGCTGCCGTCGCGCAACAAAAGAAAGGTTTCCTCTTCGAACGGGTCGCTCTTGTCGGTGCTTCCCAGCGTGCCGAACCTCAGCCCTGCTTCAGCCCATGAATTGGTGTGCGGATCCCAAATTGCGGTTCGCTTTGACCAGCTGGGCGGCGGACCTGACGGTGTAGCGCCGCCTAACAGGACTCGGCCATCCGTCAGGACAGAACCGTTGCAGTCTCCGCGCACAAAGTCGAAACTCGATGGCTTGTTAATGTTGCTCCACTGATTGGTTTGTGGATCGAAAATTTCGCCGGTCGGAGTATCCGATCCGGCAGTCGAATGCTCACCGCCGATAACGAAAACACGACCGTCGCGTAAAACTCCGGACGCGAACCACTGCCGCGCATTGTTCATATTAAACTCGCCCGACCAGCTCCCGCTTTCGTATCTTCCTTGTTGGTCGGGCGTAAGCCTGAGCCATTGGCTGGCGTTTCCAAGCGCAGTAGTAAAGCCGTTGTGAGCGAGCACCGACCCGTCGGTCAAAAGAAGCATGACATCGGCGGTGAAAGCCCCGGTCGACGAGTCAGGAACCGGGAAAGTGGTCCACGTTCCGGTCATGACACTATCCTCCATTCTCGATGTGAGCCGCGTTCAATTCGAGGCATGCTCCGGTTTTACGCGCTTTCAAATGCGCCTTCCGAAGCGGCAGCCTGGAGGATATATTCCCTTGCCGTTGGAGTTGTGTGACCCGCCTCACATTGAACTATTTAATCGACAAAATTGCGGCGCTCACCGAAGCACGCGGATTTGAGGGCCGCCCCAAGGGCTGTTCAGGGCAAAATGAGTTCGAAAAGGATGATCCACCCAAAGGGCGGCTTAGGGTCGGAGAGTGGGAACGGATTTCGTCTATAGCCAGACCTAATCTCGCCGTCAGGTCGCCCCCCGGCACTGTCACGCTGCGCGCGGTGGCCGTTCGCCAGTGTCGGGGCGATTTTCCCGCCGCGCCATTCCCTGCTAAGCTGCTGAACGGGATCGAGCAAATCGGCTGGGCGTGGGAGGCGACGCGATGAGGAACAGGTTTACCAACCCGTGGTGGGTCGTGGTCGGAGCCGTCACCGGCCTCTTTGTCTGCAACGGGCCGGTGCTCGGCTTTACCTTTGGCGTGTTCTTGAAGCCGATCATGGCGGATATGGGCTGGGATCGGGGTGTCGCCTCGGCGGCGTTGTCGTCGGGGCATATCACTTCGGCATTGGCGGTGCCGGTGCTCGGCTATCTGATGGACCGCTGGGGGATACGCCATGTGGCGCTCCCCGGCATCGTCATCTATGCCGCTTTTTTGTGCTTGTTGGGCCTGTCGCCGCATTCTCTGCCGATATTCACATTGCTGGTGGCGCTCGCCGGCATGACCAGCGCCATCCAGACGCCGCTCGGCTACGCCAAGGCAATCTCGGCCTGGTTCGACCGCCGGCGCGGGCTGGCGCTGGGTGTGGCGATGTCCGGGGTCGGGCTCGGCGCGTTTGTGATCCCACAGCTTGCGCGCATCCTGATCGACCGGTTCGGCTGGCGCGGCGCTTATGTGGCGCTTGGGCTGCTGACCCTCGCGATTGCCTTTCCGGCGGTGGCATTGTGGATCCGGGAGCCGCGTCCCGGCGAGGGCGAGCGCCGCACCCACACGCTTGCCTCGGCCTTGCCTGGCCTTAGCGTGCGCGAAGCCGTCCACACCGGCCGCTTCTGGCTGATGGGCAGCGCTTTTTTCCTGGTCGCGGTGGCGATCAACGGCACCGTCGCGCATGTCGTGCCGCTATTGACCGATCACGGCTTGTCGCGCGCCGCGGCGACCGCGACCTTGGCCGTGTTCGGGCTCGCGACATTGAGCGGGCGGCTGCTCGCCGGCTGGCTCGTCGACCGGATTTATGCGCCTTATGTCGCCTCGGTCTTTTTCCTGGCGCCGATCGCGGGGTTTCTGTTTCTCGCCAGCGCCGCCGGCACGCTGCCTGTGGTCGGTGTGGCACTGATGGGGCTCGGGCTCGGCACCGAGATCGACCTGATCGCGTTTCTGATAACCCGCTATTTCGGGCAGCGCGCGTTCGGCCAGATCTACGGCTATTTTTTCATGATCTTCGGACTGGGCTCAGGCGTCGGGCCGTTTCTCGGCGGCGTCACCTATGACCGTGCCGGCTCCTATAACCCGGCCTTGATCGGCGCTGCTTTTACGCTGGTTGCCGCGGTGATCTTGGTCAATCAGCTGGGCGCCTATGTCTATCCGGTCGACCACCACATCGAACCCGACTTTGCCCCCGAGCCGGCCGCGTCATGACCAACATGAAGCCGACAAGTCATCCGGATGGCGAGGCCGCTTCAGCAAACATCACCAAGCGGATTGACGAGCTGGCGGATTGGCGAGGAGAGACGCTCGCTCATGTGCGTCAGCTGATCCACGATGCCGACCCCGACATCCAGGAGGAGTGGAAATGGGCGAAGTCAACGAGCCCGGGAACTCCGGTCTGGTCGCATGACGGCATCGTCTGCACCGGGGAATTGTACAAGCAGGTCGTGAAGCTCACCTTTGCTTGCGGCGCGGCCATCGAAGACCCGAACAAGCTCTTCAATTCCAGCCTTGAAGGGAACACGCGGCGTGCGATCGACCTCCACGAAGGGGAGAAAATCAACGAAGCTGGCTTCAAGCAACTGATCCGCGCCGCGGTGGCAGCCAACACCGCAGCGCGCGCTCAACGGGCGGCCAAGAGGAAGTAAATTCGGCGCTCGCCTGCTTCGCATCGCTGAGCCGACCGCTCCTCCCCAAAGACCCGGCAATTTCCTTGGCGAACTTTTCCTGCCTGAACGGCGAGCTTTGCCCAATTTCCTCAACCAATGCGTCAGTTTGGGAATGTCCGCGCCCCCAGCGCGGTTACGCCTAGGGAGGCCCTTTGTACTTGGGGGGATTGGCGGGCCTGTTTGGAATGGAGAGAGCGGAGATGCCCCTCGACGGTATTGAAATGTTTGGAAACCCGACGCTCGGGAAACTTTGGCAAGTCGAGTGCTTACTCGCTACCGAGGATAAGTGGTGCAAAGGCCGGCTGCACGATCGCAAAGGACGCCATTGTCTCGTCGGCGCAATCGTCGAAGCCGATGGCCGGCAGGAGCTGACGCGACCGATAATCCGAGCCATCAAAGAGATCAGCGGCAAGCATTACTGGCGCATCGAGTCGTTCAACGACGATCCGGCAACCACCCATCGCGACGTACTACGGGTGATCGATCGCACCCGGTTGATTATCGTTTCGGAGATTGCGCGCGCCGACCAGCCGCGCGGCTGGTATCTGAAATTACGCGACAAAATCGAAGAGATGTTCGCCATCTCCAAGGACACCCTGGAGAATTCCGGATCGGGGCCCTGTCCGATCGAGACCGACGCTGTGCCGCTGCCGGTCCGGTCCAACACCCATCTGTGGCCCGATCAATACGCCCGCGCTCGTCGGCTGGTTGACGGAACCAGCGAGCTGGTGCGGTGAAACGTCCGCGGTAACCCGGAACGCGGGGACTGCACAGGCTCCGCGGCGCTGAGTGTCCGAAACGCATTCTTACTTCGCCTCGGGTTCCTAGTCTCGTCTCCCTGGGTTTTGGGGGTCAGATCCCAAGGGTGCGCGCATAGGCTTCGGGATAGCGCGGGCCAGCGGCCGCACCCGGCCGAAAGATGTCGTCGAGCGCTTGTAGTGTAGCCGCGGACACCACGATGTCAGCCGCCGCGGCGTTTTCCTCGAGCCGATGACGGTGGCTGGTTCCGGGGATTGGCACGATGTAATCGCCGCGCGACAATACCCAGGCGATCGCGAGCTGCGCCGGCGTGCAATGCTCGGCGGCCGCGAGCCGCCGTAATTCACCGACGAGGTCGAGGTTGTTGCGCAAATTCTCGCCGGCAAAGCGCGGCATGTTGCGGCGCGCGTCGGCGGCGCCGAGATCGTCTGGGGCATTGACCATGCCGGTCAGAAAGCCGCGGCCGAGCGGGCTATAGGCGACAAAGCCAATGCCGAGCTGTCGGCACAATGGCAGGACCGCGTCCTCGACATCGCGCGACCATAGCGAATATTCGATTTGTACGGCGCTCATTGGATGGACCGCATGGGCGCGGCGGATCGTCTCCGGCCCGGCTTCCGAAATCCCGAGATACCGGACCTTGCCGGCGCGCACCAAATCGCCCATCGCGCCGACCGTCTCCTCGATCGGCACCCTGGGATCGACCCGGTGGATATAATAGAGGTCGATCACATCGGTCCCGAGCCGCGCCAGGCTCTCCTCGCAGGCGCGCCGGACGTAATCCGGATTGCCCTCGCCGGCCGCCGATCCGTCGGGATTGCGCCCCATATTGCCGAACTTGGTGGCGACCACGTAGCGGTCGCGGCGGCCGCCTTTTAGGACGCGTGCGATCAGCTCCTCGTTGCGGCCCCTGCCGTAGGCGTCGGAGGTATCAAGCATGTCGACGCCGAGTTCGGCGGCGCGCTCAAGGGTCGCGATTGCCTCCGCGGGATCTGGCTCGCCGTAAAACGGCGTCATCGTGGCGCAGCCAAGCCCGATCGCGGCCACTTCCAAATCTCCGAGCTTACGGCGCTGCATCTGCTTCCTTTTCAACGGGGCGATCACAGACGAGACGCGCTATCTTAACGCCCCCTCTCGCCGTTCCAACAACAATGCGCGGAGCAATCAGCAGCATTGCCGACGATGACAGTTTTGCTGTCGCGCATTAATCTTCCACCGATGGGTGGCGAGATCGGATATGGGATACTTGAGCTGCAACGGCCGACAGGAAGCCGGCTGCCGTTAATTCTCGCCTCACCACATAGCGGGTCGGACTATCCGGCTGATTTTGTTACGGCTTCGCGGCTCGACCCGCTGGCATTGCGGCGGTCCGAAGACAGTTTTGTCGACGAATTGTTTGGTGCGGCGCCCACTCTTGGTGCACCGCTATTGTCGGCACGGTTTCCGCGCGCCTATCTCGACGTCAATCGCGAAGCTTATGAGCTGGACCCGGGTATGTTTGCCGACGCGCTGCCGGGCTTTGTCAATACCGCTTCGCCGCGGGTGCGGATGGGGCTCGGCACGATTGCACGCATCGTCGCCAGCGGTGAGGAGATCTATGCCGGCAAACTGCGTTTTACCGACGCGCAGCGGCGGATCGACGAACTCTATCATCCCTATCACCATGTGCTCCGCCGGCTGGTCGACGAGGCCGAGGCGTTGTTTGGCGGTTACCTGCTGGTGGATTGTCATTCCATGCCGTCCGCGGCCGGGTCGATGTGCGGCTCGGGCGGCGCCGATATCGTTCTCGGGGATTGTCACGGTACGGCCTGCGCGCCGTCGATCCTCGAAGCCGCTCGTCGTTTTTTTGCCACCCGCGGATTCTCGGTTGCGATCAACACTCCCTACGCCGGCGGCTTTACGACCGAGCATTACGGCGATCCGCGCCGCCGCCGGCACGCTTTACAGGTCGAGATCAACCGCGCGCTTTATATGGACGAGCGCCATTACCGGCGAAAGCCGCGTTTTACCAGGTTGGCGGCGGAACTGACGGAACTTGTGCGCGAGCTCGGCCGCGTCGTCGAGGGATGTCTTTGCGGCGTCGACTGAACCCGAGAGATTGACCCGCCGCGCCGCCATTCTCACCTAGAGAACAGAACGGGTGCGGAGCGATCGATGAGCGCGACTGGGCTGAAGGCGGCCCCGGATTTTACGCCGGATTTTGTGATTGAGCAGGATTGGGACGCCTACACAGAGGAGGAGCACGCCATCTGGCGGCTGTTGTTCGAACGCCAGCAGAAACTGCTATCGGACCGCGCTTGCCGCGAATATCTCGACGGGCTGGCAGCGCTCGGGGTGGCGGCGGCCGGGATTCCCGATTTCCGCCGCCTCAGCGATATTCTCGACCACACCACCGGTTGGCGCATTGTCGCTGTGCCCGGGCTGGTGCCGGACGAGGTGTTTTTCGATCACCTGGCGCACCGGCGGTTTCCGTCGACCTGCTTTGTCCGCGGGCGCGATCAGCTCGATTATCTGCAAGAGCCCGATGTTTTTCACGACATCTGCGGCCATGTGCCGTTGCTGATGAACCCGATCTTTGCCGATTACATGCAGGCTTACGGCAGGGGTGGGCTCAAGGCACAGGGCCTCGGCCATCTACAGCGCCTGGCGCGGCTTTACTGGTACACGGTCGAGTTTGGGTTGATCGCGACTCCGCAAGGCTTGCGGATCTACGGGTCAGGGATTTTGTCGTCCGCCGGGGAGTCGGTTTATTGCCTCGACGATCCGCGGCCGCGCCGGTTGTGGTTTGATCTACGCCGGATCATGCGCACCCGATATCAAATCGATCGGTTTCAAGACGCTTATTTTGTGATCGATGATTTCGAACAGCTGTTCGATGCGACACGGCCCGACTTCACTTCCATCTATCGCGAGGTCGCGGCCCTGCCCGACCTCGATCCCGATCAGCTGATCGCTGCCGACCGGCGGTACGGCCTCCTGGCGTAGGTAAAAAAATGGGCCGAAGCAATCGCTCGGCCCAAGTTTAGGGAGGAAACGCCTAGAAGACGTACGGTAAGACCACAACCGGCGATCGTTACCGCACTGCACAATTTAAGGCGTCGAGCCCGTATGTCAAGGCGGTTTTTTCGAACCGCCTGTTGTTGTTGAGAAATTGCGTTTAGATCAGTCATTTACATCAAACCGCGCGCGCCAGTGTCGGGTGCGACGCACAACTGACTAAATTTGGACGTCCGCCCTAAGCCCGTCTCACAGCAGGGCCGCGGTCGAGCTGTGGTCCGCTGTGGCCCGTCAACAACGACGAACCGGTCGGACCGGCGGGCGTTGACCTCCAGGCGGCGATCAACCGCTACCTCGGCGAGCACAACCGCAAACCTAAACCTTTCGTCTGGACCGCCGACCCCGACCGCATCATCGAGAGAGAAGGCTCGCCGTCCCATCCTGGGTTCTGCACAGGCCCTCTTTGACGATCTCAAAAAACATAAACTTAGAAAGAAAGAGGCAATCCCTCTACTACGAGCTTTAAGATGTATTCCGGATTTTTTATTTTGCGTCCGCTTCCGATCTAAATGGAGGCCGCGCAACAGCTCCTCGGTGACGATGCGGAATAAGGATGATCTGTTGCGCCCCACACGAGGACCCACGGGTTCTGCGAAAGAAGCATCGGTCGAATTGCCATAATGGCATTGTAGCTTTTTTTGGCATCGGACGCTCTGCCAAGCTGGGCCGAACTTGTTTATGAGGAGTTGGGGAGTGCCTGATCTCGGACCTGATAAAACAGGTGGAACAGGGGACCCGCAACGAATGCCGGCGGATTTTGCGGCGAAGCGCGTGCGGCCCCTGAAAGCGTCAACTTCGCAGGCGGGGGATGATGTCGCGGGCGATAATTTCGACTTGGTCGGGCTGATAGCGGTAGGGGATGAAGATCAGCTTTTGCACGCCGACAGCGAACTGGGCGCGCAATTGCGCGACGCATTCGTCGACCGTGCCGATGATTGCCGAGTCTTTGGTGGACTGGCTCCACGCGGCGTAATCCCATTCCTGGCCAAGCCATTCCATCATCGCCGGCTCGACCGCGGCCCGCGACGCTCCGACATAAATCGGCAATTGGTTGGCGTTGAGCAGGGTTGCCGGGTCTTTCCCAGCGCTTGCGGCAAAGCCCTGGACCTTGGCCCAGGATTGGGCAAAGCCTTCCGGCGTGTAGAAATAGGTCAGCCAGCCGCCATTCAGCGCGGCGCGTTTCAGGACCCGGTCGACATAGCCGCCAATCACAATCGGCGGCAGCGGCGACGGCTTTGGCGACATGTTCGAGCCACGCAAGACATGCGGCGGATATTCGCCGTTGACCTGGTCCTCGGTCCACAATCGACGAAGAAGTTCGAGGTTGCGGTCCATGATCCGGCCGCGCTCGTGAAACGGGATGCCGACCGCATCGAATTCGCGCTTGTACCAGCCCGACGCCATGCCGAGCAGCAGCCGGCCTCCGGCGATCAGGTCGAGGCTCGACAATTCCTTTGCCAGCACCACCGGGTTGCGCAACGGCAATACCAGAACCCCGGTGCCGAGCTTGATTTTGGTGGTGCGCGCGGCGATCGCGGCGAGCAGGGTCAGAGAGTCGATGACCGGAAATGGCGGATCGACGCCGAGCAAGATGTGGTCCCACACCCACACCGAATTGAAACCCAATGCCTCCGCCCTCGCTGCGTAGTCGATCAGCCCTTGCGGATCGGGCAGTTCCGGCCAGGTCGTGAAATTCCGCATCGCCAGGCCAAAGGTGTTCGTAAAAATCGTCATCGCGAAGACCTTAGGCGGTGTAGAGGCGATCGGGATCGAGATGTCGCAGCACCGCGAGTTCTTGCTCGCTCGGCGGCGTGGTGACCGGAAGATCGCTACTCAGCAGCAATTCAAAGCCGGTATTGGCCTGCACCTCGGCGGCGGTGACGCCCGGATGCAGTGCGAGCAAGGTCATGCGTTTCGACTGCGGGGCAAAACCGAGCAGCCCGAGATCGGTCACGACGCGAAACATCCCGCCGGCAATCAGGCCGGCATCCCGGCGGCTGGCGCCCCCCGCGAGAAACCCCGGGCTGGTGACAAAGTCGACCCGTTCGACAAAGCGCCGCTTTTCATGCTTCATCGCGACGATCATCTGGGTCAGACTGGCGATGTCGTTGCCGCCGCCGGTTCCCGGCAGACGAGTTGCCGGGCGTTGCGGCGATCCGATAAACGAGCTGTTCAGATTGCCGTATTGATCAATCTGCGCGCCACCCATAAAGCCGATATCGACATAGCCACGCTGCAACAGAAGCAGCACGTCGGTGCTGCCCAGCACCATATTGGCGCGCCGGGTGCAGCGCTGCTCGTTGGTTGAAGGCGGCAATTGGCCGGGCTCGACATAGGCGCCAATCGTGCCGCCCTCGAACAAAATGGTCAGCCCCGGCGCGTGCAGGCGTTGCGCCAAGGTCGCCGCCAATAACGGAATGCCAACCCCGGCAAACACGACCTGGCCGTCGCGTAACAGCCGCGCGCTCATCACGGCCAGCAACTCGCTGGCGGTGTAGGGCGGGGCGTCAGTCGTCATAAATGCTCTTTCCGCGGCGGGCGGCGTCGAGCAGGTCGGCAAGGCCGATCCGGTCGAGATACTCGGTCCAGGATTTCGGTTCGTAAAAATATTGCTCGAGATAGTCGCGCATACCCTGCTCGGCGTCAGGTTTCAGCGACGCGGCATAGCCGTCGAGATGATCGAACAGCGGCTCGTAGGCGCCGTAGCATTCGTGCGGCGCACAGCCGAACGGGACTTCGACCACGGCGTCGACGGCGAAAAATGGGATTTTCGTATGATCGGGACGGCGGCGGATCTGGTCGTTCGAGACGATGCGCTCGGTCGTCAGGATCACGCGGTTGGCCGCCAAGGCGAGGTCAATGTCCATAAATGGCAACCCGTCGATCTGGGCGTTGCCATAGGCGTCGCAGCGCTGCACATGGATCAGCGCGAAATCCGGATTCAATGCCGGCACCAGAACCAGCTTTTCGCCGGTGAACGGGCAATCGATCACCCTGACATCGGGCAATTGCCCAATTACATCCGAGCCCAGCATCGAGCGCATCGGCAAAAACGGCACGCCCATTGCGCCGGCGCGAAAGCGCAGGCCCATCGCCATATGGCTCCATTCCTCAAAGCGGGCGCGGTCGCTCTCGGTGTAGGCGCGCATGATGCGCGACACGCCCCAGACGATGCCAAGACTGAACCAGCTGGTGATCAGGTGGCGGCTGGCGCCCGAGGCGAACAGCAATTCGCCTTCGCTCGAACTGATGCTGCGCGCACAGACGAGATCGTGCCGGCCGGCTCGGATCAACGCCCAAATCATCGCCAGCGGAGTGCGCGACAAGGTGCTGCCGCCGATGCCGATCGAGGCGCCGTCGGGCACCAGCGCCGCTGCCGCATCAAGCGACATAACTTTCTCGCGCAGGCTGCGGTCGCGCTCGCGGGTGCGGCGGCAAAGTTCGTCGTAACTGAGGCTCAAGTCCTGCTCTCCCGGCCGCCGACCTGTCGGATTGGCGCCGCGGTCCATCATCCCAGCGTAAACGGACGGATCGCCGGCAACAATCTCAGTTCATGCCTAGCCGCGAGATCGGGAGATCGCACGAAACACATTTCGCCAGAGTGAAGGTCGCTAGCCCGGTGCTGTCGTCGATAACAAACTTAACGGGCACGTTACGCGAGTCCAGCCATACCGTATATCGCGTCTTGCCATCGAGAGTGTATTTGCGGGTCGCGATCGCCGTGCCGCCGATCACGGCCATGGTGGGCGCGCCGCCGCTGACCCGGACCTGTTCGAGATCGCCGGTATCGGGACGCAGGATGGTGGTCGATTTTATAAAGTCAGGGGCGCAAGGCCCTGCCGGATGGACGCTTACCGCTGTCGTAAAGGTGCTTTGCGGCGAAGTGATGACAAAGCGATCGCCTTGAGCCTCGCCCTTGATCTCGACCTTGCCTTCTGCCTTTTCGGTGACGGCGTCAAACGACATCAGGCGATTTCCCTGCCAGCGCTCTGTTCCGGTGGCATCCATTCGGTAAACCGGGATGCCGAACATCCTTGCATCGATGTGCTCGCGCGACTGGACTTCGCTGCCGCCATTGCCAAGCGGCCGAACAGTACAAGTATAAGAGCCGAGGTCACCGACCATCGGATGCGACACCCGGTAAACAAGCTCCAGCGGAGCCGCTGCCGTCGCGCAACCGCAGGCCGTCGCACTGCTGAGACCAGCGATAATTGCAACCGCCAGTAGGTGCCGCACCGGCCTTGACGGCGATTGTCGGCTCGCCGGCATGTGATCGTCGCGGCCACTCCATTTTCGGACCAAGTCACCAACTCCATGTTGCAAGGGGAACGGCGCACGAATTCCTGTTCGGTTTCGCAGCAGAGACGTTAATTATGGCTTAACCATGATGCGGCTCAATCACCCGCAGCCACAAAGATAGACTAGATAGCAACCGTCTCGCTTTTTGCTCGGAGTCGTTCAGAACAACTCACGTTCGTGAGTTTCTCAAACTGATCTGATCAGGCTAGGCCACGCTACTTTGAAGCGAGGAGTGGTTCACCTGCTTGCGGACCGTTTTTTGGCTCGTCGTTTCGGCAGCGAGCACACCGTCAGCCGACTTGGGCCGGACCGGCTCTGTTGTTGAATTGCTCGATCAGCGCGTCAAGTGCCGGAAGTGTTTGTTGCAATTCGGTCCAGAAGCTTTGGGAGCGGCGTTGCTCGAAGACGTCGAGCGTCACGCCCTGCTGCTCGACCCAAGTGTAGTAGCCGAGGTTGAAGACTCGCGACCGCTCGTGATGGGTCAATTCGAGCAGATCATTATCGGCGGTCCCCAACAGGTACTGACCGAATACTTCGCCGGCATTAACTTCGTCGAAATCCTCCGGGTAATGCGCGGTGCGGAATTTCCGGCGTTCGCTGGCATAAAGAGCGGCGCTGTCGGTCGCAAGCGTAAGGACGAGGTCGTTCTCGCCGAGATCGAGGCGCTTGGCGACTTTGATCGCGGCGACGAGATTGGCGATACCGGAAAGCCCAATCAGCTTGAGATCGCCGGCGAGCGCCTCATCGATCTGCCGGCGGCCGGTCAGATAGGATAGGCCGATCTCGCTGTTGAACAGCAAGTCGAGCGCTCCAGTGCACCGGTCGGAGACGCCCACGACAATATCGGTATTCATGACGTTGTGGATCAGCGGGACATGTTTGTCGCCGATGCCCTGGATGTTGTGGTCACCAAACCCGTTGCGCAGCAAGGTCGGGCATTCGCTGGCCTCGACGGCGACGATCATTGCGCCATGTTCTGCCTTTAGACGATCGCCAGCGGCGAGCGTGCCGGCCGATCCCGACGCCGCAACAAACGCCGCCAGCCGCAAACCGGGCCGGTTTGTGCGCATCGCCGCGTAGATCCGCGCCAGCGCCGGTCCGGTGCATGCCCAATGCGCGAGGTAATTGCCGAATTCAGCGAATTGATTGAACACGATGTTCGCGGGATCGCGCGTTAACTCGGTGCATTTGTCGTAGATTTCCTTGACATTGCTTTCCGTGCCGGGCGTGCGGATGATGTCCTCGGGTCGCGCAACCCATTTACGCAGCCATTCGAAGCGTTCTTCGCTCATACCTTCCGGCAAAACCGCGATGCCGCGGCAACCGAGGATGCGTGAGATCGCCACGCCGCCGCGACAGTAATTTCCGGTCGACGGCCAAACCGCTTTGTGATGCTCAGGATCAAAGCGGCCGGTAACCAGACGGGGAATGAGGCATCCATAGGCCGCCAGCACTTTGTGCGCCCCGATCAGCGGAAAAAAGCAGCCGAGCGCCATCGCGATCGGAGCGCGGACCCCCGTCAGCGACGTCGGAAACACCAGATGAGTAGGCAACGGAACAAGGCCGGCCCGGCTACGATCGTTATACCAGTGGACGCGCAACAAATTCGCCGCATCGGGCAGATCTGGGTCGATCGTAGAGCCTAGTCGGGTTGCGCCGAAGCGCGGCGGGTCGGCGAGTGCGGCGAAGGTGGGCAGCCTGATCCCGGAACAAGCGAGCCATGAAGCGGCGCGATCGCGGATCGCCCTGTCAGCGATCGTCGCATCTATCCCGGGGATTGTCATGCCGCGCAGTTGCGCCGTTTATCGGATAGTTTCACTCGCAATTTGCGGCGAGCGCCCTTAACAGACGATCGGGAATGGGTTATTTCAACTCCGCTGCCTGCTGGAGGGCCGGGACGTCACACCGGACGCAGCTCGTCAGGGTAAACGTCACCTTGCCGCCATCGTCGTCGGCAACAAATTGTACAGGTACACCTTGCGCATCGATCCATACGGTGTAGCGGCCATCGCCGCTGACCTCGTATTTGCGGGCGCGCATGGGTTTGCCGTCGATTGTCACGACGGCTTCCTCGCCACCGCTGACATTGACCTTTTCGAGCCGACCGCTATCCGGCCGCATCATTGTGTTCGAGTTTAGAAAATTTGCCGACCACGGATTGGCCGGATGCACTGTTGCCGGCGCGGTAACGGTTCCGGCCGGCGAACTTATCATGAAACTATTACCGCGCGCCTCGCCCTTGAGGACGGTGGAGCCGCTGCCTTTGTTGGTGACCCCGCTAAACGAAATCAGACGGTTACCTTGCCACCGTTCAGTGCGCTGGGCATCCTCCCGATGGAGGGTCACGCCGAGCATTTTTACCTCGAAATGGGCCCGGGTTTGCACCGTGGTGGCGCCGCCCGCGCTGGGCTCGATCGTGTTGACGTAAGTACCGATGTTGCCGAAGGTCGAATGAGTTACCTGGTAAGTCAACTGCATCGACGTTGCCGCGTGCGACCCAGGCGCCAGCCCCACGAACAGGCCCACGACAGCAACGCACCAAATCGCGGGATTGCGAGCCCATCGCTTTACCCGCATGCCGATCGCTCGTTCGGCCATATTCCAATCCCCCTTGCAAGATAGCCGTCGATCCGCTGGAATTCGGCTGGACAGCGGCGACCCTAGCCTCGATTGGTCAGAGGTACAAACGAAAATCAGTCCAGCTGTGCACTGCGGTGTGAGCGAGGACCGCGGCGTCATCGTTTGATGTCATTTATTCCTGATTCGGAATTTGCAAAATTATATCAAATCTGACATTCTGATGAATTATGCTGACGATTATTGGGTGAGGCGCGTCGGTCTGCGATACGGCCTCATCCGCCGCGAGCCACAGTCCACTTTGAGTTCGATACCGATCCGCCGTGATGCAGACGCAATTCGGGTTGGCATTACTCCGCCGCAACGTCGCTGCGAACCGTCCTGGCGATCTCTTTCTGTCGGTCGAATTCTGCGCGCCGGCGGCGGATCTCCTCCACCGACAACCGGTCAATATTCGAGTAGTCGAGCTTCCACGACGGGTCGTCGCTCCAGCGCAGCGGCGACTGCACGGTCGTCTGCGCCGCCGGCGCTGATTCGAGCACGCGCAGCGCCAGTTCGAGCGTGAGGGATTGCGAGGCCGGATCGTTTGGCCGTCCCGCCGAGTTCCCCAGTGGAAAATCGCTGAACAAAAAACGCGGCACGCCGACGAATTCGACAATATCCTTGGCACAGCCCATGACGACAGTGGCAATGCCGTTCGCTTCGAGATGGCGTGCGGTGAGACTGATGGTCTGATGGCAGACCGGGCAGTTCGGGACCAGGATGACCGCGTCTGCGCGGTCGGCGCGGCAGCGTGCAAGTAGTTCCGGACAGTCCTGGCTCAACGTCGTGCGATGGCTTCGGTTGGTCGGCGCGCCGTGGAAATGCTCGGTCAGGGCACCGATCCGGCCAGCCGCCGCCTGCAGCCGTAACTGTTGCAAGGGGAACCAAGTGTTGCTGTCCTCGGCGCTCGTATGGACGCGGTCGTAGGCGACATGCGAGATCCGCAAATCGTGATCGATCGCGGTGTCGCCCGAATACACCCGGTAAAATTTGGCGGCGGCGTTGTAGGGAGCACCAGGGCCTTGATCGCCCTTGTCGGCCTGGTAGGGGGAGGCGGTGGTGATCAGAGCAACGCGACACTCGGCGAGCGGTTTCGTAAGCGGCTGAAAGGGTATGTTGGCATAGTGGGCCCAGCGATAGGGCGCCCCGTAGCCCAGACCTTGGTAATAATCGCGGATGCGCTGCAAATACGGGATCGGCGCGTCATAATCGATGGCGAACCCTAGACCGGCATCTGTCTTGGTCATCGGTCCCTCCACGCAGCACCAAGTCGGCGGCGATCCGCCGGTAACGGTGAACGAGATCGGGTCGCAACGGCACTCCAATAGCGATCGCCGTAAAAGTTAAAGTTCATGACGGACAGATATCGTGAACATCCACCAACATGATCCGTCAGCACCCTCGCTTGCGCGCTTCGAGGGCGCGCCTCTAGGCTTGGCATCTTTGAAGGGGCAAGCGCCATGGTCAAACGGCGGTCAACAGACACGACACGGTCAAAATAGGGTGAGCTGATCCCCTGATCGCGGTGGCGGACGAAAGCGCGTCGCGTCGAGCGGATTGGTCGTGCGCTGATTAAAACCAAGTTTACGGCTGGCGCGATCGAACCGAACTCGGATCATGTCGGCGTATGGCCCGGCGCCGGTCATCCGCTTTGACCAGGCGGAGTTGTATAGGCGCCCGCCATGCGTCTGGGCGACCAACGATAAGACATGCGCCGCCTTGTCTGGGAAATGAGTTTCGAGCCACTCGCGAAACAGCGCCTTCAATTCGAGCGGCAGGCGCAGCAGCGTGTAGCCGGCCGCGGTGGCGCCCGCGCCCCGCGCCCGTTCGAGGATTGCCTCCATTTCGCTGTCGTTTAGCGCCGGGATCATCGGGGCGCTGAGCACACCGGTGGGAATCCCCGCCTCGGCAAGAGCGGCAATGGTTTCGAGCCGTTTGTCGGGGCTCGCGGCCCGAGGCTCCATTACCCGCGCCAAAGCGCGGTCGAGTGTTGTCACCGAGATCGTGACGATCGCTAGTTTCTCCTTTGCCATTTCCTTAAGGATGTCGATATCGCGTTGGATCAGCGCCGATTTACTGACGATCGTGACTGGGTGGCGAAAATCGCGCAGCACTTCGAGGATCGACCGGGTGATCCCGAGCCGGCGTTCGACCGGCTGATAGGGATCGGTGTTGCTGCCGAGCGCGATGGGTCGGCAGGCATAGCCCTTCTGGCGCAGTTCCGCGGCGAGCAGGGTCGCTGCTTGCGGTTTGTAGAAAAGCCGGCTTTCGAAATCCAACCCAGGGGACAATCCGAGATAGGCGTGGCTCGGCCGAGCATAGCAGTAGATGCAGCCATGCTCGCAGCCGCGATAGGGGTTGATCGACCGGTCCAAGCCGATATCGGGCGAGTTGTTGCGGGCGATGATCGTGCGTGTCGTGTCAATCGAAAGCGTCGTGCTCAATGGCAAAGGCTCAGCGTCGGCGGAGCCCCAACCGTCGTCGAAGGCCACCCGCTTTTCGGCCTCAAAGCGGCCGCTTGCGTCGCTCGCAGCACCCCGTCCCTTGCGGGGCGCAATGACACCCGGCATATCCATGCCGCCATCTTGCCGGAGCATTCGGAACGAATCAAGAACTTTCTAATTTATCCGTTATCATTCCAACGTTGAACGCAGCTGAAACCCTACCCGCGACCTTAGCGGCGGTGGGTTCCGAAACGGTTCGCGATATTGTCATCGTTGATGGCGGCTCGAGAGACGATACCGTCACGATCGCCGAAGCGCACGAAGCGCGGGTCGTCACCGCGCAGCGCGGCCGCGGGATGCAGCTTGCCGCCGGCGCCGGGGCTGCCAACGGGGAGTGGCTGTTGTTTTTGCACGCCGATTGCCGGCTCGGGCCGGGGTGGGCGGAGGCAGCCGCTGCATTTATCGCGCGACCGGAGGCTACGGGCCGCGCCGGCTATTTCGACTTCGCTCTCGATGACACGAACCCGGCGGCGCGGCGGCTGGAGCGGATCGTTGCCTGGCGGTGCCGGGTATTTGGTTTGCCATATGGCGATCAGGGCTTGCTGATCAGCCGGGCCCTTTACGACGCGATCGGCGGGTTTTCGCCGCTGCCGTTGATGGAGGATGTCGAGTTGGTGCGCCGTCTTGGTCGGCGCCGGCTGGCGCGTATTGGCGTCCGCGCCGTCTCCTCGGCTGCGCGCTATCGGCGCGGCGGGTACTGGCTTCGGCCACTGCGCAACCTGTTCTGTCTGGCACTCTATTTTGCCGGTGTCGCACCGGCGCGGATTGCCCGGATCTACGGCTGATGCGGCCTCATCTTATCCTGTTCGTGCGTGCCCCAGCCCTGGGGCGCGGCAAACGGCGGTTGGCGCGCGAGATCGGCGATGTTACGGCGTTGCGTTTCGAGCGGCAGATGATCTCGCGCCTGTTGCGCCGGCTGGCGGGTGACAAGCGCTGGCGGCTGCGGATAGCGGTGACACCGGATCGGGCGTGCCGCGGGGCCTGCAGATGGTGTCCCGGGATCAAGATCGTGCCGCAGGGAGCCGGTGACCTTGGCCTGCGTATGCGCCGCGCCATCATGAGGGCTCCGCTCGGCCCGGTGGTGCTGATCGGCAGCGACATTCCCGCGATCTCGGCCCGGCACATCGCCGCCGCTTTTCGATCTCTCGGCCATCACGATCTGGTCTTCGGCCCGGCTGACGATGGCGGGTTCTGGCTGGTCGGCGCCCGGCGGCGGCCGCGATTGCCGCCGCTGTTTAGAAAAGTCCGCTGGTCGGGTCCTTACGCGCTCGCCGATACGCTCGCCGAGCTTGCGCGCGATGTTACGGTCGGTTTTGTCGATACGCTCGAAGATGTAGACAACGGCGCCAGTTACCGCCGGCTGAATCCGCAACGGGGTTTCTGACTGCGGTCACCTGTCGCGAAAGGCGGGTTTGCGCTTTTCGAGAAAAGCGGCCATGCCCTCGGCCGCGTCTTCAGCCTCAAAGGCGAGAGTGTTGAGATCGGCTTCGATCGCCAGCCCCTCCTGCAAGATGGTCTGCAGACCACGATGGACCGCGTCACGGGCGAGAGCCAGGGCACGCAGGCTGTAGCCGGTCATCTCCCGCGCGTAACTCTTTCCGGCCTCGATTAAATCGCCATCGGCAATGCGATTGATAAGACCGATTGCTAAGGCCTCTGCGGCGGGGACGGTGCGGCCGGTCAGGATCATGTCGAGCGCACGCGCTTCGCCGATTAGCCGCGGCAGACGCTGCGTTCCACCATAGCCCGGGATCAGGCCGAGCTTGATTTCGGGCAAGCCGAGCCGAGAGGCAGGGGCGGCGATACGAAAGGTGCAGGCGAGCGCCAGTTCGAGCCCGCCGCCAAACGCGTAGCCGTTCACCAGAGCAATCGACGGAATCGGCAAGATATCGAGCTTGGCAAAAATCATCTGACCGAAAGCAGCGCCCGCCCGTATGGCCGCCTGCGAGCGGCCCATCAGTTCGGTGATGTCGGCTCCAGCGCAAAAAGCGCGATCGCCAGCACCGGTGATCAACAGGCCACGAGCATCGGAGGCGGCGACTTCGTCGAATGCAGCGGCAAGATCGCGCAGCAGCGCAAAGCTCAACGCGTTCAATGCCTGCGGGCGATCGAGCGTGATCAGCACCAGCTCGTCGAGCCGCTTCAGCTGTAGGCTCACGAGATCAGCTTCCCAGCCAACGGATCGGGGTCGGGGAGATGCGGCCCGCCTTGGCCCATTCCACCAATTCGCGTTTCAATATCTTGCCGCTGGCAGTTAGCGGAAACGCCTCCATGGCGATAAAATATTCCGGCATGTCGTAGCGCGACAGGCCGGCATGATCGAGATGGGCGAGCAGATCATTGGGTTCGACGGTCTCGCTGTCATGCGCGATGACCGCGAGGCACACCTTCTCGCCCAGCCGCGTATCGGCCATTGCAAAGGCGGCGCAGCGCGCGACGGCGGCGTGGCGCATCGTCAGATCCTCGATCCGCGCGGGATGGATATTGTGCCCGCCTCGGATGATCAGATCCTTCTTGCGGCCGACAATTTCGAGGCAGCTCATCTTGTCGAGCCGGCCAAGATCGCCGCTCATGAACCAGCCGTCGCGGTTAAACGAATCCTCGGTCGCCTGCTGATTGTCGAAATAGCCGAGCGTTAAACAGGCGCCGCGCCCGCCGATCTCGCCAACGGCACCCGGCGGCGCCTCGATATCGGGATTGTCGTGGTCCCAGATGCGGATCTCGTAGGCGGCGCAGGCGCGCCCGCAAGTTTCGACGATGGTTTGCGGGTCGTCGCTCGGCAAAGTGTATTGGTGCGAGCCGTTTTCGGTCATGCCGTAAACATTTTGCGGCAGCACATCGCGGTCAAGAAACGCCTGCGCAGTTTCGCGCGGGATCGGCGAACCGGCCATGTAAAACACCTTGACCTGGCCCAGTCGATCGATCCGGCGCTGACGCAGCTCGGCAAGGATGTCCATCGCATGCGTCGGCACGCCCATAACGTAAGTGGCGCCGGTTTCGATGATCCAATCGAGCGGGGTCAGGCCATCAGGCGGAGCGTTGACGACGAGTTCGAGACCTGCCGCCATCATCTGCTCGACCGCGACGGCACCGATGTGGTGGCTCATCGGGCTCAGGCTCAGCAACACCGAGCGCTCGTCATGCCCCCAATCGGCCACCATCGCCCGGCCATTGGCGAGCAAGGTGTTGTCCGAGTGCATGACACCTTTGGGCATTCCAGTCGTGCCCGAAGTGAAAGCAAGATAAACGATCTTGTCGGGATCGGGATCGAGCGAGGGCAGGGGGCCGGGTTCGGTCGGGAATGGGACTGCGCCGCTCGGGCCCTTGCCGAGCGTGTAGATGCGACGAAGCGAAGACAGCTCTTGGGCCACCGTGAAAATGTCGGCGGTCCGAGCATCTGCGCCATAACCGGGCTGCGCGAACAACGCCGCCGTCCGGATGCGCGTCAACAATTCGACGATGTCGCCGACCCGGTAATTCTGGTGCAGGGAGGGATTGCAGACATAGCCCTGGCGCGAGCAGGCGAGCAATATTGCGACCGACTCCACCCGGTTCGGCAGCCAGATTGACACCCGCTCGCCACGCTTGAGGCCGGCCTGGTGCAGATCGGCGGCGATCGTGTCGACCATTGCTAGCAACTCTTGCCAGGTCAGCCGCCGGCCGCCATCGCGCACCGCGAAAGCGTCGGGCCGCCGGTCGGCATGCTCGCACAGCAGCGAATACAATGTGTCTCGACGCCATAAGCCCTCGGCATAGTACCGCCGGGCCATTTCGGGGTCGTGCAATGTCAGCAGGGTGTTGGTCATGCTCGATCTCCCTGCTCCTTTTCCGTCGCAGCCGCGGATTTTGCAACACCACCCATCGATCATCATCGGCGTGACCGAACAGCCGAAGATCACGAGGCGAGCGGGCAATTTCGCCTTGCCGACAAAGCTGCGGCAGCGCACCGTGTCGAACACCGACCCTCCGCCTGCGGCGGACCAAAGGATCTAACCCATTTGCTGCGAAGCGGCAGCAAAGACCGGGCCGACGCGCTTGATTGAAGCGACGACGCACTCCGCGAGGGCAGAACACGATGATCTTCGAGAGCCTGACATCAGGTGTCATCACGGTTGGCCACGGGCGCGGCTTCGTCGTCGAGGGTGCGGGCGAGCGCCTTGTTATCACGGCGGCGCACTGCCTCCCGTCGCTCCCACCGGCACTGTCTTCTTTCGGGATCGAGTCGCGCACATATGGGCCGCTCCTTGCCCTGCGCGGGGAGGAGCCGCACGCGTGGGCGGTGTGTCGCTTTGTCGATCCGATCGCCGACATCGCGGTGCTCGGTTCGCCGGACAATTCACTCGGCGATGACTACAAGGCACTGATGGGTGCTGCGACGGCGCTGTCCTTTGGCGATGCCGTCCGGCGCCCGGTGAATTTCTGGGCGCCGGCCCGGTTGCTGTCGCTCGACGGCCGCTGGTTCTCCTGCACCATCCGGCACTACGGCGGGCCGCTGTGGATCACCCACGCCGCCGAGCGCGTCGTCGGCGGAATGTCGGGTTCGCCGATTGTCGCCGAAGCCGGGACGGCGATCGGGGTCGTGTGCACCACCACTTCGCCCAGGGAAGGCGGTCCTAACGCGCGCCTCTCCCACAACTTGCCGGGCTGGCTGCTCGGCGACCCCCTCTAGTTCGCTCGCCGCCCTAACGCTGCCGGGTCAGCAATCAAACGGATACGACCGCTTGCATGGCTCGGCGCCGATACGGCCTCAATGCCCGAATTTGTCGGGGTCGGGTTTGCGGCGTTCGGCAAAGGCGCGGCCGAGTTCCTGCGATTCCTCGGTGTCGAGATACTCGCGCAATACCAGGTCGTGGGCCATGCGGGCGAGTCCGCCGACTCCGCCATGGCGTGCGCTGAACGCGGTCTTGATTGCGGCCAATGCAAACGCGCCGCGCTCGGCGATTTCGAGCGCCATCTCGCGCGTCGCCGCAGCGAGTTGGTCATCCGGGACGACCTGGTTAATCATGCCGAGCTCGAGCGCCTCGCGGGCTGTCATTCGCGGGTTGCGAAACCAGATTTCCTTCGCCTTTTTCTTGCCGACCAGGTCTTCGAGATACCACGTGCCGAAACCGGCGTCGAAGCTGCCCATCATCGGCCCGACCTGGCGGAAGACCGCACTCTCCTTGGCGATCGTGATGTCGCACATGACCTGCAATACGTTGCCGCCACCGACCGCATAGCCGTTCACCGAGGCAATGACCGGCTTTTGCAAGCGCTCGATGCTTTCATACATGTCGAGCGTCGGCAGCACGCCGGCGTAAAGCAGCGTGTCCTCCATCCCTTCCTTGCGTCCGCCGATGCAGAAGAAGCGGTCGCCGGCGCCGGTGATGACCAAAACCCGAGTGCGGGTTTCCCGGCGCACGAGGTTGATGCAATCGCGGATCTCATGGCACATGGTAGGGGTGAACATGTTGCCGTCTTCTGGGCGGTTCAGGGTCAGCATCCCGATCGGCCCGTCCTCGGAAAAGAGGATCGTTTCGTAGGTCATCGCGGGGCTCCTCTCGCGGCGTCAATCTCGGTAGGAACGGAGGTTTAGCGATGTTACTGGATCTGCTGCCCCAGGCGGAACGGATCGCCGCAAAGCTCAAGGCCCGCAACGAGACGATCTCGGTGGCCGAATCCTCGACCGCCGGATTGCTGTCGGCGGCGTTGCTCGCGATCCCGGGGGCATCGGCCTATTTCATGGGCGGCGGAGTAGTCTATACGCGCCAGTCGCGCGCCGAATTGCTCGGCGTGACCGAACAAGAGTTGACCGGCATCACGCCGTCAACCGAACCTTATGCATTGCTATTCGCGCGCAAGATCCGGGGCAAGTTGGCGACCAACTGGGCGCTCGGCGAGACCGGCACCGCCGGACCGACCGGCAGCCGCTACGGTCACGCCGCCGGACATTCGTGCATCGCCGTGATCGGGCCGAATGGCGAGCGTTCGATGACCGTCGAGACCGGCAAAAGCGATCGCCTCGACAATATGCGGACATTCTCGATCGCCGCCCTCGACCTGCTGGAGAAAGCGCTCGGCTGAACCGACAGTCAACAGATCGCAAACCCGCCCTCGGTGAACGCGCGGAACGTTAAAGTAATCGTCTGCCTCAGTGCAGAATAGGATAGGTGCTGATCCCGCAGCTTACTTCGGTTACCAAATTTTACCAAAATCAACTGGTAGCACTGGCGGGCGGCAACAAATCTGGTGCATGCGAAGCGACCTCGGCGGCGAACTGGCTAAATTACATGGCGAGTTTGACCCCGGGCCACGGGAGTTTGTTGATGCACCAGTTGGACGGAACAAAGGAACGGGCGCCGGCACGCCGACGGCTCGGAAGAGCCGCCGCAGCGATATTATTCTCTGCTGTGCTCGGCGCCTCGGGTAGTGCGCTCGCCGCGCATGGCGGTGGCGGGGGTGGTCATGGCGGCGGCGGAGGCCATGCGGGCGGTGGTTTCCACGGTGGCGGCTTCCACGGCGGCGGTTTCCATGGCGGCGGCTTCCACGGCGGGTACGCGCATGCCAGTGGCTTTCACGGCGGATATCATGGCGGCGGATATCACGGCGGCCGCTATTATGGCGGCGGATGGGGTGGCGGGTTCTATCCCGGGCTAGGGCTCGGATTGGCACTCGGGGCTGGGTACCCATGGGGATGGGGCTATTATCCCGATGCCGGCAGCTATTACGGGTATACGGCACCCTACGCCGCGGCCCAGACTTGGTACTACTGCTCAAACCCCGCCGGGTACTATCCTTACGTGAGCCAGTGTTACACGCAGTGGGAGCCTGTGCCCGCCAGTTGACTGGGGCACTTTATGGCTTAAACGCACCGGGAGCAGGTCTCGAGCGTCGCTCGGGCTTTAAAGGTTAACCTATTCGTAGCGGTAGCGATCGCGATGGGTGCCAGCGCTTAAAGATATAGGGATGCCCGTAGATCACCGAGAACGAAGCCGGTTCTGCGGGTCATCGCGGCGAGACCGGCTCGCCGCAATCACATCAGGCTTGCTTTAATTCGCCTTTGGACCCGCAGCCTTATGATCAACCGACCCCGAATAGGGATGATCGACCAGAGTGGACGCGGTATTCGCCGAGGACTGGAAATGCTCGGCCCTGATATTTACGCTGCCGCCGGGTTCCGGCACGATCCTCTGCGTCGAGACAATGGGCGCCGGCGCGGCTGAGGTCACAGGACCGGTGGGCGGCACCGACGAGACCGACTGCGCCTGCGCGGCCAGGACTGTCGCGCCTAGCAGCCCGACACTTAAAACGGTGGCTTTCAGCAAACTCATTACTTCCTCCCTCGATACCCGAAATGTAGGACCGCTCAACCTACGCGCGCCGAACGGGGGAGCGCAAATGATAATACTGCATTGCAAACATGAAAGTTGTTCATTTAAAGGCCACCAAGCGGCGCGGACGCAATTTTATTTCCTTCGAGATTGTGATCCTGGGTTAGCCAGGGTGGGGGCGGTTGACTTAAGGGCGGGCAAGGCGGCAGGGTTTGGGGACTGCCTGGGAGGGTGCCATGCCGCTGATCCTGTATTACGCGCCTAATGCTTGCTCGCTGGTGCCGTATGTGACGTTGACCGAGGCCGGCGCGTCGTTCGAGGTGCGGCCGCTCAATTTTCGCGCGTCGCAGCATATGCGCCCGGACTATCTGCGGGTGAACCCAAAGCACAAAGTGCCGGTGCTGGTCATCGACGATGAGCCCTTGACCGAAAACGTCGCGATCCAGATGTGGATCGCCCGCCACTTCCCGGCCGCCAAATTATTGCCCGCTGACCCGATGCAGGAATTGCACGCGATCTCGCTGTTGGCGTGGTGCGCCTCGGGCATCCACCCGTTTTTGTCGCGCATCAATTCGCCGCCGCGGGTGTGCGATCTGCCGGGATCGGAGGAGTCGGTGCGGCGGCTGGCGGCGCAGCAGCTGTTCGAGAATTACCAGATCGCCGAGGACAAGCTTGCCGGCCGCGACTGGTTTTTCGATCACTTCACCGCGGTCGACGCGCATTTTTTCTGGTGCTTCCGCCGCGCCACCCAGTTCCAACTCGACTTGTCGAAATTCAAGAATTGCATGGCGCATTTCGAGCGCATGCAGCACCGCCCGAGCGTACAGAAACTGCTCGCCTATGAACAGGAGGTATTGTCCAGCTTCGCCCAGGCGGCCTGAACCCGGCCATTTCTTCATCGGGCTCGGGCGCTCGCGCCGGTCGCCTAGGCGGTGGTAGCCCAGCGCGATGCTCAACGCCGATATTCTGCACCGCGACTTTCGGCCCGAGCCCTATTGGTGGGAGGCCTACCGTCCGGCCGCTGCCGAACTGGCCGAGGTGCCGAAAGCGGCGCGGGTCGCGATCGTCGGGGCCGGCTATGCCGGGCTGTCGACCGCTCTTGAATTGGCTAAGCACGGCGTCGACGCGGTCGTGCTCGAAGCCGGCGAGCTCGGCTTTGGCGCCAGCACCCGCAATGGCGGAGCGGTTAGCGGCGGGGTCAATGTCGGCAAAAGCTTTACCGGCAAAACCATCGCAATCGACGGCGAGCGGGCGGCGGCACTGCTGTCGGATGCCGGCGACGCCTTCTCGCTGATCGATCGGTTGATCGACGAAGAACGGATCGACTGCTTTTGGGAAAAGCGCGGCCGGTTTGTCGGCGCTTGGACGCGGGCGCATTTTGCGGCGCAGCAGCAGCGGCTCGGCCTCTTGAACGCGGCGGCGCAATCGGGCGCCTATATGGTGTCGCGCGAGCATCAGCGCGGCGAGATCGGCAGCGATTACTATCACGGCGGAATGGTAGTCGAACGCTCGGGGAAACTGCACCCGGCGCTGTACTACAAGGGGCTGCTCGAAGCCTGCCAGCAGCGCGGGGTCACGATCTGCGCCAAGGCCGCCGCCGGCCGGATCGCCCAGACGGGAAGCGGCTGGCAGGTCGAGACCAGCCGCGGCGCGCTCAGCGCCGGCGATGTCGTGATCGCCACCAACGGCTATACTGGCGATCTGACGCCGGCGTTAAAGCGGCGGGTCGTGCCGATCGCGAGCCACATCATCGCCACCGAGGAATTGCCGGCCGATCTCGCCTCGTCGCTGATCCCGAAGGGCCGCACCCTGTCCGATACGCGACGGGTATTGTGCTATTACCGGATGTCGCCCGATGGGAAGCGCATGATCTTTGGCGGCCGGGCGCGTTTCACCCAAGTCGATGCGCGGGTCAGCGCGCCGATCCTGCACCGCTATATGACGGCGCGGTTTCCGCAATTGCACGGGTTCAAGGTGACCCACGCCTGGACCGGCAACACCGCCTTCACCCTCGACGCGCTGCCGCATATGGGCGAGAGGGAGGGGCTGCATTTCTGCCTTGGTTGCAATGGCAGCGGTGTTGCGATGATGACCTATCTCGGCTGGCAGACCGCGCGCAAGATCGCCGGCGCCGCCAATTATGCCTGCAGCTTTGACAGGCCCGAGTTTCCCGACCACCGCCTTTACTCGGGCAATCCGTGGTTTTTGCCTGTTGTTGGCAGCTGGTATCGGCTGCGTGACCGGATCGACCGGCTGATCGCCTAAGCGAGCGATTGCTGTATGCTGCGCGAGTTTTTGCTGCGAGGAGTAAACGAGTTGGATTTCGAGAGCTACCGGGCCTCGATCGCCCAGGAAACACCGCCGGCGGGATTGAGCATGGCGGCGCAGGCATTGTGGTGGGATGCCAAGGGCAATTCACACCAGGCTCATAAATGCGCGCAAGAGCAGGGCGACGCCGAGGGGGCGTGGGCGCATGCCTATCTTCACCGGGTCGAAGGCGATTTGCGCAATGCCGGCGGCTGGTATGGCCGCGCCGGCCGAACGATGCCGACCGCACCGCTCAAGGAAGAGTGGGAGACGATCGCCCGAGCGTTGCTCGGCTAAAACGGCATTGCCCGGCTAGACCAGTGGTGCTCGGCGAGACTTAGGTTAAATTCGGCTCTTGCCGCCGCTGATACTGATCGGGCTGGGCGCCAATCTCGACCACCCGAGGTGGGGGAGGCCGCGCGATACGCTGGTCGCTGCGCTCGCAGCCCTCGAAAAGGACGGGGTCGCGACCGCGGCGCGATCCGGATGGTATCGCAGCGCGCCGGTGCCGGCATCCGAGCAGCCCTGGTACACCAATGCCGTGGCAATAGTGGCGACCGATCTCGATCCGCAAAACCTGCTGGCGCTGATGCAGCGCATCGAGCAGCGGTTTGGCCGCGTGCCGGCCGCGCGCAACGCGGCCCGCTTACTTGATCTGGATTTGCTCGACTACGGTGGTAAGCGGATCGTCTTGCCGGAGCTGATCTTGCCACACCCACGTATGCACGAGCGCCGTTTTGTGCTGCAGCCGCTTGCCGAAATTGCCCCGCGATGGCGCCATCCGATTCTCGGCATGAGTGCGCGTCAGTTGTTGGCAGAACTGTATCAAGATCAGCGGCTGCAACGAATGCCGTGCTGATTGCGGTAGTCTGTGCACGGTTGGGCGGCTAGCGGTTGCCGGCGGGCGATTGTCATCGCTCGACCGGGCGGCTATAACGCCTTGCCCTACTCGCTTTTAGAGACAGAATGCCCCACTCGCTTTTAGCTACAGAATGACAGTATTCGAAGCGGCTCGAACCCACATGATCGAGAGCCAGCTGCACCCTAACAAAGTGACAGACGAGCGGGTGCTCGACGCCTTCTCGCGGATCCGGCGGGAATTGTTCGTGCCGGAACACTTACGCTCGGCCGCTTATATCGATGACGATCTGCTGGTGGCGCCCGGGCGATACCTGATGGAGCCGATGGTCGCGGCTCGCCTGATCCAGGCGGTATTGGTGCCACGCATCGATGCCGCCTTAGTTGTCGGGGCGGGGACCGGGTACGAGGCGGCGGTGCTAAGCAAACTGGCGCGCGCCGTCATCGCGCTGGAGGACGATCCGCAGCTCGCCCGTCAGGCGCGCGCCGCACTCGTCGACGAAAATATCGGCTCGGTCAATGTCGTCGAGGAGCCGGTCGGCAACGGCTACCGGGCGCGGGCGCCTTACGACGTCATCCTGTTCGGCGGCGCCGTTGCCGAGGTGCCGAACGAGATCATAGCACAGATTGCCGAGGACGGCCGGTTGGTTGCCGTCGTAAAGCCCGAAGGAACTGGGATTGGCCGCGCCGTTTTGGTGGTGCGGACCGGTGGCGTCATCGCCCGCCGTGTGCTGTTCGACGCGGCAATTCACCTGCTGCCGAGTTTCGCGCCGAAACCGGCTTTTGTGTTCTAGTTCCGCCCGTCCGCGCGAGCCGCCGCAATGTTCCCAGCCTTGCAGAACCAAAAAAAAGCCCGGACGGCGACGCCCAACCGCTTCGGCTCCCGGTTGCTGGGTTACGAAGTCACCTTTAGTCTTGCAGCCGCACTTGCCGCGGGCCTGTTGATTGCGAGCGCGCCAACCGCATCGGCGCAGACCCTGACCCAGGCGCTGGCCGAGGCTTACAACACGAACCCACAATTGCTGGCGCAACGCGCATTGCTGCGGGCGACCGACGAGCAGGTGCCGCAAGCGCTGTCGGGCTGGCGGCCCACAGTCAACTTTACTAGCCAGGTCGCAGGAACGCGGGTCGGCGTCACGCCGAGCACGATACCGAGCGCATATTCGACCTTCTTTTCGAACAGCGTCAATCTGCAGGTAACACAATCGCTTTACAGCGGCGGGCGCACAGTGGCTCAGACACGCCAGGCGACAAACACGGTGGAGTCAACTCGAGCCCAGACCCTGGCGATCGAGATTTCGGTGTTTCAGGCTGTGGCGATGGCCTATTTGGACGTTGTGCGCGACCAGGCTCTGGTCGAGGTCGACCGCAACAATGTTCAGGTGTTGAGCAAGCAGCTCGAAGCGACCCAGGACCGCTTCCGAGTCGGCGAGGTAACCCGCACCGATGTTGCGCAGGCCGAGGCGTCGCTGGCCCAAGGACAGGGCACCCTGGTTACGGCGGAAGGAACGCTCGCCACAAGCCGGGCCGAATATGTCCGCGCTGTCGGCCGTCAGCCCGGCATCCTGCTCTTGCCGCGCGATCGCCCGACCTTGCCGGCGACGCGGGAAGAGGCGCTGGCCCTTGCCGCCAACAACAACCCCAATGTCATTTCGGCGAATTTCGCCGAGCTCGCCGCGCGCGACAACATCGATGTCGTCCGCAGTCAATTGCTGCCGCAGATCTCTCTGGTCGGCACCGCAGGCCGCTCGCTTGCGCCGTCGGTCACGCTGAGCGGTACTCGCGAGAACACCGCGACCATCAGTGCGCAGATGACGTGGTCGCTGTACGAGGGCGGGTTTGTGTATTCCCAAACTCGGCAGGCCGAGCAGACGGTCGGTCAGCGGCTGAGCCAAGTCGACGACGCCCGCCGCGCCTCGGTGCAGACGACAGAGAACGCGTGGGAGACGCTGAAAGCGGCGCGGGCCAGCATCACCTCCTTCGCCGCGGCGGTGCGAGCGGCGCAGATAGCGCTCGAAGGAATTCAGCAGGAAGCGCTGGTCGGCACCGCCACAACGCTCGATGTGCTTATCCAGAACCAGACTCTGTTGACGACCCAACAACAGCTGATCGTCGCCGAACACGATGCCGCTCTAGCGGAATACAATGTCGCCGCCGGCACAGGACGGCTTATCGCCGCCGATCTACATCTGCCGGTGCAGCTCTATGACATGGAGCGGCATTTCAACGTGGTGCGGGACAAGTGGAAAGGCTTCCACGGGGGGCTGTCGCAGTAACAGCCGGCAGTTACCGCCGCGTGAGGGGATGGTGCCTGGAAACCTGACCTGAACCTGCTTAGGTTAGGGCTCCGAGCTCTTTTCGGTCGCCGCCCCGATGTCAGATGACAAAACTCCCGCGAGTGCGCCAAACACCAACCCGACGACGCCCGAATTCGATGCAAGAAATTATCGCTTCGATCAGCCGCATCATCGCCAAGGATAACCGTCCGCCGCGCCCGATGCCGGCTGCCCCGAGAGAGAATAGTGGTGTCCTCGAACTGACCGAAGCGATCGAGGCCGATGGCACGGTGAGAAGATTGGATGGCCAAGGGCGAGGCGCTGAACGAGTGAACGAACGGTCCCCCACCACGGGTAGCGAGCGAAACGAGCCGGGGCCTTCGGAGGGAAATCCGGGTCCGCGAGCCAAGACCGATGATCCGCGCGACACACTATTGTCGGCTGCGGCCTCGGAGGCGGCTGTTGCCGCGTTTGGTCAACTCGGGACGCCAAGCGGCGGTGAGCAACCCGCCGAGCCCGGCTCGTTCGGCGCCGGGGGCCGGACATTGGAAGAGATTGTTCGTGAGGCGGTGCGCCCACTGCTGCGGGCTTGGCTCAAGGACCACTTTCCCGAGATTGTCGAGCGGCTGGTGCGCGAGGAAATCCAGCGCCTTGTCAGCGAGGCGCAGCCGCGATAGCCGGGATGCGGCTTTTTTGCCGGCGAGAGCGATATTTTGAACCCGCTGTCGGGGTTGACAGGGTTTAATGCCTGATCGCTCGCGCAAGATGTCCCGGCCACATGCTTTTGCAATGCTGAACAAGACCTTCGATCCAACCGATGTGGAGGCCCGCTGGTACCCGGTGTGGGAAGCTGCGGATGCGTTTGCTGCCGATCCCGACAGCAATCTTGTTCCCTATACGATCATGATGCCGCCGCCCAATGTGACCGGCAGCTTGCATATGGGGCACGCGCTGACCTTCACGTTGCAGGATGTTTTGGTGCGCTATCAGCGCATGCGCGGTCGCGACGTGTTGTGGCAACCAGGAACCGACCACGCTGGCATTGCCACCGAGATCGTCGTCGAAAATCAGATCGTCGAGCAGGGCGGCGCCAAGCGCGATCTCGGCCGCGAGCGGTTTATCGAGCGCGTGTGGCAGTGGAAGGAAGAATCGGGCGGCACAATCACCCGTCAATTGCGGCGTCTCGGCGCCTCGCCGGATTGGCGGCTCGAGCGCTTTACGATGGACCCCGGTCTCGCCGCTGCGGTTCGCCGCGTCTTCGTCACGCTGTACCGGGAGGGGCTGGTTTACCGCGACAAGCGGCTCGTCAACTGGGATCCGGAAATGCATACGGTGATCTCCGATCTCGAAGTGGAGAGCCGCGAGACCAAGGGGTCGTTATGGCACTTCCGCTATCCGGTGGAGGAGCTTCCTGGCCGTTTCATCACCGTCGCAACGACGCGTCCGGAGACGATGCTCGGCGACACCGGGGTCGCGGTTCATCCCGATGATGCGCGATTTGCCGAGTTGGTCGGCAAACATGTGCGTTTGCCTCTCGTCGGCAGGCTGATCCCGATCGTCGCCGACGAATATGCCGATCCGGAAACCGGCAGCGGGGCCGTTAAGATCACGCCGGCGCATGATTTTAATGATTTCGAGGTCGGCCGGCGTCACGGGCTGGCGCTGCTAAACATCTTTGATGCCGATGCGCGGCTCAATGACGCCGTGCCGCAGCGCTATCGCGGGCTCGACCGCTTTGTGGGGCGTGAGAAGGTCGTTGCTGATCTGGAGGCAGCCGGGTTTCTCGACAAGGTCGAAGACCACACCTTGATGGTTCCGCATCACGACCGCTCGGGCGTCATCATCGAGCCGTGGCTGACCGATCAGTGGTTTTGCGACGCCCGCGTTCTGGCAGCACCGGCTATCGCCGCGGTCGAAGACGGGCGCACTCGCTTTGTCCCGCGGCAATGGGAGAACACGTTTTTCGAATGGCTGCGTAACATCCAGCCTTGGTGCATCTCGCGCCAATTGTGGTGGGGCCATCAGATCCCCGCCTGGTACGGGCCGGACGGCGCGCTGTTTGTCGCCGAGAGCGAAGACGAGGCGCAGGCGGAAGCGGTCGCGAAATACGGCCGTCGGGTTGACCTTCGCCGCGACGAGGATGTGCTCGACACCTGGTTTTCCTCGGCATTATGGCCGTTTTCTACGCTCGGTTGGCCGCAGGAAACCCGCGAACTGGCGCGCTATTACCCCGGCGACGTCCTGGTGACTGGCTTTGACATCATCTTTTTCTGGGTCGCCCGGATGATGATGATGGGGCTGCACTTTATGGGCGAGGTCCCGTTCGGCACGGTCTACATCCATGCCTTGGTGCGCGACGAGCGTGGCCAGAAGATGTCGAAGTCGCGGGGCAACATTATCGACCCGCTGAAACTGATCGACCGTTACGGTTGCGACGCATTGCGGTTTACGCTGGCGGCTTTGGCCGCACCCGGCCGGGACATCAAGCTCGCCGAAAGCCGGGTCGAGGGCTACCGCAATTTTGCCACCAAGCTGTGGAATGCGGCGCGCTATGCGCAGATGAACGGCTGCCTGCCGAGCGAGGGCTTCTCACCGGCGCAATTGCAGCTGACCGTCAACCGGTGGATCGTCACGTCGGCGGCTGATTGCGCCGCTGCGGTGACAATGGCGCTCGACGCCTACCGCTTCGACGAGGCCGCCGGACGCCTCTACCAGTTTGTCTGGGGCACGTTTTGCGACTGGTACATCGAATTCACCAAGCCGATCCTGCAGGGCGACGATGACGCGCCGCGCCGCGAGACACAGGCGACGATGGCCTGGGTATCGGGCCGGATCCTGCACCTGCTGCACCCGATCATGCCCTTCATCACCGAGGAGTTATGGCACAGCTTGGCCGGCGACAATGCCGGTCTGCTGATATCGGCGCCGTGGCCCGATTTCACGCCCGATGCTATGGATCGTGATGCTGCTGCCGAAATGAAATGGGTCGTGGCGGCGATCTCCGCAATCCGCGCGGCGCGCGCCGAAATGAATGTACCGCCGGCAGCGCGCATGCCGTTATTGGTCCGGGACGCCGAACCAGTGGCACTCGAGCGGCTGGCGCAGCACAGCGACCATTTTGTCCGGCTGGCCCGAATCGAGCGGATTGAGGAGGTCGACGCCGCAGTGGCAACGCCATCGGGAGCGGTGCAAATCGTTGTCGACGGCGCCACATTGGTCCTGCCGCTCGGCGAGGTTGTCGACCTTGCCCGCGAAAAAGCGCGGCTCGCCAAGGAAATCGGCCGGCTCGATGGCGAAATCGCGAAGATTGCGGCCAAGCTCGGCAATCCGCAATTCATCGCCAAGGCCAAGCCCGAAGTGGTCGAAGACCAGCGTGAACGCGAGGCGGACGCCAGCCGCGACCGCGACCGCCTACGCGCCGCCTACGACCGTCTCGCCGCAGTCTAAGCTTGGGGCAGCGGTAACGAGCCGGCCTAGCCGGCCTTCTTTTCGTGTTCCATCGCCGCGCGCAAGATCGCGTTGATCCGCGTCTGATATCGTGGATATCGCCTGAAGTGCTCGAGGATATCGCGGTCGAGCCGAATGCTGATCTGCTCCTTAGGCTGCGGCAGAACCAGCATCGCCGACGCGAACCATTCGGCATCGACGAGCGGCGGCGCATCGGGGTCCGAACGAACAGATTCCTCAATCTCGTTGTCTGTTATTGCGTCGAACCGCGTCCAGTCAATCTTAGGGCGGTCCGAGTTGGTCGCGGATTGCGGCTTCGAAATGTCTTTGCTCACGTTTGTTAGCCTTTCGTGCCGAGATGATGCGGCGCGCTGCGCCGCGCCATGTGAAAAGAACGGCCATCAGACGGCCATCGATCTTACCGAAGGCCAATATCCGGGTCTCACCGTAATCCCGCCGATCATCTACCTTTTCCAGGACCGGCCCTTCCCAGATTCTGTGAAGCCGTTGTGAAATCGAGATCTCGCTCCTTGACGTTCTTTGCTGCTTTCGAAAGGTCCCATTCGAACTCGGCCATATGCGCCGCCCCCGGCCCGATCTCTTAAGCGTTGGAGAGAGCCGAGCCATGCCGTAACGCATCGCCGAGGCGCATTATGTATCGACAAATGTATGCGCTTTGGCTGCAGATGTCAAAACCGCAGGCGCCTCGGAACGTCACGCTTTGCCGAGTGGCTAGCCCCTAGAGGAGTTGCCGATTATCTTGCGCTACATGGGAGATCTCCGGTGACTCTAGCCGCCGATGACATGGTGAAAGCCGGTCTTGTCGCGCCCGAGCGGCTGGACGAGATCCGGCGGGTGGCGGAGCAGTTTTCGGTCGCTGTGACCGACGACATGGCAGCGCTGATCGATGCCTCCGATCCGAGCGATCCGATTGCGGCGCAGTTTGTGCCGAGCGCTGCCGAACTCGAGACCGGCGGCGAGGAATTGGCCGACCCGATCGGCGATGCTCGCTGGTCGCCGGTCCCCGGCATCGTGCATCGCTATCCCGACCGGGTCCTGTTAAAGCCGATCCTGCTGTGCCCGGTTTATTGCCGCTTCTGCTTTCGTCGCGAAACGGTAGGCAAAACGGCGGACATGCTGGACCAGGTGGCACTGGAACGCGCCTACGACTATGTCCGTCAGCGGCCGGAGATCTGGGAGGTCATTGTCACCGGCGGCGATTCCTTTATTCTGGCGCCGCGCCGCCTTGCCGCGATCGTCGGCGCCCTCGACCAGATCCCGCATCTTGGCGTCATCCGCTTTCACACCCGGGTTCCCGTCGTTGATTCCCGCCGCGTCACAGCGCGGCTCGTCGCGGCATTGGCGGCGGAAAAGGCGGTATGGGTCGTAATCCACGCCAACCATCCGCGCGAGCTGACTGAGGCTGCCAAAGACGCGGTGAGTCGTCTGGTGCGTGCCGGCATACCGGTTCTGTCGCAGACCGTGCTATTGCGCGGCGTCAACGACGATGCCGCGGTGCTGGAAGCCCTGTTCCGCGGGCTCGTGGCGATGCGGGTCAAACCTTATTACCTGCACCAGGCCGACCTCGCCCGAGGGACAGCGCACTTTCGCACCGGGATCGCGTCGGGGCAGAAGCTGGTGCGCTCACTGCGCGGGCGGGTGTCGGGACTGTGTCAGCCGACCTACGTGCTGGATATCCCGGGCGGCTACGGCAAGGTGCCGATCGCCCCCTCTTCGATCTGCGATGGCGATGGGGGTGGATGGACCGTGGAGGACAATGCGGGGGTGACGCACCGTTATCCGCCCGATCCTGATAAGCCCCCCGGGTCGCAGAGGCGGTGAGCGGGCCCGACGAACCGGTAATCATTGTCGTCGGCGGCGACGCGCTGGCGCTCGGGACGGCGCAAGAGCTGTGCGTCTTGCAGTGCCATCACGTCGTGGTGTTGTGGCGCCGCGACCCGGATTTTGCCCGTGACGTTGAGGCAGTCGGTGCGGTCTTTATTGCCGGCCAGCCGGACACTCCCGAGATTCTTGCGCAAGCGGGTGTCGCGCGCGCGATCACGGTCCTCGCCCTGTCGGGGGACGATCAGCTCAACCTGCACGCAGCCTTGCTAGCGCGCGACGCCAATCCGACAATCCGGATCGTCCTTCGCCAGTTCAACCGGCGGCTGGCGCGAAAGATCGAGCAGAACCTGGCCGATTGCTCGGTTGTGTCGCTGGCTTGGCATTCGGCCGCGACCTATGCCGCGGCGGCGCTCGATCCCTCCTGCTTTCGCGGCCTGCAGTTTCCCGAGCCGGACGGGCCGCTGACCGGCTTTGCCACCCGTATCGCCGAAAATTGCGGCGTAGGGGACTTCACCGTCGCGGAGGCCGAACAAACCCTCTCAGCGCGGATTGTCGCCATTGAAGGGGAGGCCGCGATCCGACGAGATACGCCCATCGCGCCGCAAGCGGAGCTCGTCATCTATGGCGATCTCGGCAAGCTGCATCGCTCAGCGCCGAGCACGCTCGGTGTCAGAACGCGCGCGACGATCGCGCGAAGGCTGCGCCACTTGCGACGTGGCGAGAGGCGACGATTGTCTGGCCTCAACCCGATCCTATTGCGGCTGGCATTGGCGGCATTGGTGGTGTTCGCCGCCGGGATCGCCTATTTCCGCACCGTATTCCGCGATACTTGGCTCGACGCCGCTTATTTCGTTGTCGCGACAATGACGACAACCGGATACGGCGACATCACGCCGAACCGTCACGATAAAATCGAAATCATCGCGGCAATGCTGCTGATGCTGTCCGGCACTGCTCTGACTGGGCTGTTTATCGCTTTCGGAGCATCGCTGCTGACGCGGGTGCAATGGGTCACCTTGCAGGGTCTGCGTCCGGTGCATCGGCGTGGACACATCATTATTTGCGGCGCCGGCAGCATTGGTTCCGGGGTAATCGAATTGCTGCTCACGCTAGGCAAACGCCTGGTCGTAATCGAGCAGACGCCCGACACGGCGATCGTCGAACTGGCGCAGGAGCGGCGCTTTGACCTGTTGACCGGCGATGCCAGCCGCGACGAAACACTCGATCTATGCAACATCGACGCGGCGCACAGCATCATCGCCTTGACCAATGTCGACACGCTCAATCTCGAAATCGGCCTCGGTGCGCGGGCGCGCAATCCGACAATGCCGGCGGTGTTGCGCATCGCCGAACGAAGTTTTGCGGAGTTGATCGCGCGGCACTTCGAGTTTCAGACGACCTTCTCGGTCGCCGCATTGGCGGCTCCGGTTTTCGTTGGCTTGTCGCGGTTTGCCGGATCGCGCGGCCGGGTCGCCTTTGCCGGCCGCGAATTTGGGCTTGGCGAATATACCGTCGGCGATGACCTCCTGCCGAGCCCGCCGCCTGGCGCCATCCTCCTGGCGGCGTCGCGCGACGGCGATTTTGCGCTAGCGGATGATTTTGGCGCGCTCGAACCCGGCCAGCGGGCGCTCATCATGATCCCGATGGCGCCGTTTCGCGAAGGAAAAGACACGCTAGCCGCCGCTGCGGAGCGGTTCCTGCAAAGTAGCTAAACAAACTGGCAGTGCGCTAAATCGCCAGTCCACACCAGATTGGGGTGTGGTCGGAAGCGCGGTCCTTGGCGCGCGGTTTCTTGTCGATTTCGCAGGTGGCCACTCGGTCGGTCGCGTGCGGCGACAGCAGCAGGTGATCGATCCGCAGGCCTTCGTCGCGGTTCCACCGCCCGGCTTGGTAGTCCCAGAAGGTGTAGCGGTGCGGCTCGCGATGAAATACGCGGTAGGCGTCGGTCAGTCCGAGATACATCAGCTCGCGAAACCGCGAGCGCGACTCGCGACGGCACAGCGCGTCTTCGCGAAATGCGACCGGGTCGTACACGTCTTCGTCGGCGGGGCAGATATTGTAGTCGCCGGCGAGGACGAACGGGATCTCGCGCTGCAGCAAGTCGCGAACGCGGCTGATCAGTTGCTCCATCCAGGCCAGCTTATAACTGTATTTGTCGGTCCCGACGGGGTTGCCGTTCGGCAGATAAATCGAGGCGACGCGAACATCGCCGAACGACGCTTCGAGATAGCGGGCTTGTTCGTCCTCCGGCATCCCGGGCAGGCCGGTGACGAGATCTTCGGCCGGGCGTTTCGACACCAGTGCGACGCCGTTATAGGCGCGCTGACCGATCGTCTCGACGCGATAACCCAGACCGTCCAGTTCGAGCCGGGGAAAATCGGCGGGCGGGCACTTGGTTTCCTGAAGGCATAGAACGTCCGGCTGCGCCTCTTCGAGATAGGCGAGCAAATGTGGCAGCCGTACCTTGACCGAGTTGACGTTCCAGCTGGCGATTTTTACGGCCACAAATGCCGCCGGAGATCAGGCGATCGAAAACGAATTGCCGCAACCGCAGGACGAGGCGGCGTTCGGGTTGCGGATCTGGAACGACGCTCCCATCAGATCCTCGACAAAATCGATTTCGGCGCCGGCCAACAGGTCGAGCGAAACCTGATCGACCACGACGCCGACGCCATCGCGCTCAAAGACGAAATCATCGTCGTTGCGCTGGTCGTCAAAGCTGAAGCCGTATTGAAACCCGGAACAGCCACCGCCAGAGACCGCGATCCGCAACAGTGCGTTCGCCGCGTGCTCCTGTTCTTTAAGAATGTTTATCCGCCGGGCAGCGCTCTCCGACAGCACGACGCGCCGCTCCTCCTCGTTTCCGCGTTCCGACATGTTCTCGCCGCTCCAGCCTACGGATCGATTTTGACCAATCGTCATCGTATTTAGGCATGCGCGATTACCAGGTCAAATACGACTAATGTTTGCGTGGCGACTCAACGGCGGTCTTGCGGCGCGGGAATCTTGGTCCCGCTGATATTGCCGGCGGAATCGCGCTGCAGCACGACCTGATTGCGGTTTGCGGCGGTCGATGGGATTGGCGCCGGAGCGAGGCTGGTCGTCACCGGGGCACTATCGACCTGTTCTTTGGAGAGCGCTATGCGAACCGGGCCGCCATTCTTCGTAATCTCGGGTTTGGCAGCGTCCCAGTTGACCGCGTGATCCCTTTCGCCGGCAAGACTGATAACCCCGCCGCGGGTATCGATGATCAGTGCGTCGATGTGTCCGGTACCAAAAGACAGGACCAGGTCTTGTATGTGGCCCAGCGACTTGCCGTTTGGACCGACGACTTCTTTGCCGAACAGATCCTTCTTCGCATCGAAATAATTATTCCCAGTTTTCGCGCGCTCGACCAAAGCGCTCCCAGCATTTAACGCCTGGCGATCGAGTTGGGTCACGAAATGGGGTGTGGGGCCGGGTACGAAGCGAAGGCTGCTCCAGGCGACGGCGCTTTTGCCGTGATCGAATGATTTGCCGCCGGCCGGCTCGATGATCGCCACCGCGGCGGCGCCGCTGCGCCGATCGATGCTGATATCGGTGATCTTGGCGATCGTATTACCGCTGGTGTCTTTGATATCGGCCCCGATGACGCTCTTCGCCCCGATCTGATCGGGGTTAGGGCTCACCGCGTTTTTTGCGATCGCGTTTTTTGGCGCCGGGCTGGTGAAGCCGGAATTCATCTGCTGGGTGACACTACTGTTGGCCGCGCGGGCTTCGCCCGCCAGACCCGCGGCAACTGTAGCGACCAGCAAGGCCGTAAAGATTTTTTGGGTCATCGCTGCTCTCGAATGGTTCTCACCCGCTAACTCCGCCAAGGGCTGAAAAATTCATCGACATCGGGTATAGGACGCGAACGAATTCGCGGAAGCCGGAGTGCGAGATGCCGCAGGTCCTGGAGAGCGACGTTGCCGGCCCGCAGCAAGCAGCGGATGCCGACAAGCTTGCCTGTTTGAATGCGCTCGAGCGCAAGGTGTTGTGGCTGTCGACCTGGATGATCCACAACGCCAATCACCTCCGCCCAAATCGCGACGGATTAAAGGTCGGCGGCCATCAAGCCTCGAGCGCGTCGGTCGCAACCCTGATGACAGCGCTCTATTTCGACGTGTTGCGGCCGCAGGATCGCGTCGCGGTCAAGCCGCATGCCTCGCCGGTCTTCCACGCGATCCAATACCTGCTCGGCCACCAGACGCGCGACAAGCTGGAACGGTTTCGCGCCTTTGGCGGGGCCCAGTCGTATCCGTCACGGACCAAGGACGGCGACATCGTCGATTTCTCGACCGGGTCGGTCGGGCTCGGGGTCGGCATGACCTTGTTCAGCTCGATCGCGCAAGATTACGTCAGGCTGAAACAGCTGACGCCGACCGACGAGCCGGCGGGCCGGATGATTGCGCTTGCCGGCGACGCCGAACTCGATGAGGGCAACATCTTCGAGGCATTGCTCGAAGGCTGGAAGCACGACGTCCGCAATCTGTGGTGGGTCATCGATTACAATCGCCAGAGCTTGGACGCGGTCGTTTCCGATCGGCTCTTTGGCCGCATCGACGCGATGTTCGAGATGATGGGCTGGCGGGTCGTCACGTTGAAATACGGCCGGCTGCTGGAGGCCGCGTTTGCCCGGCCCGACGGCCATCATCTGCGCGAATGGATCGACGCCTGCCCGAACTCGCTTTATTCAGCGCTCGTTTACAAGGGCGGCGACGGCTGGCGCGAGCATCTGCAGCGCGACCTCAATCGCTATCCCGGCATCCGCGCCATTCTCGACGATCACGACGATGCCGAACTCCAGCGGCTGATGACCAATCTCGGCGGCCACGATATGGCGACGGTGCTCGACGCCTTTCACGCCATCGCCGATGACCGGCCGACCTGCTTTATCGCCTACACGATCAAGGGCTTCGGGCTGCCTTTTGCCGGCCACAAGGACAACCACGCCGGATTGATGAACCTCGACCAGATGGCCGCGTTTCGCCGCAATATGGCGGTCTCGGATGGCGCCGAGTGGGACCGGTTTGCCGGGCTCGACATGGAACCCGAGCGGCTGTCCGTGTTTCTCAAGCGGGTGCCGCTTGCCAGCCCCGCTGCGCGCCGGCATCAGGCGGATCCGGTCCCGGTGCCGGCCAGCCTGCCGGTGCCGCGCGGCGAGCGGCAGTCGACGCAGGAAGCATTCGGCCGGCTGCTCGGCGATATCGCTGCCAGTGACAGTCTATTGGCGCGGCGCATCGTCACGACCTCGCCCGACGTCACCGTGTCGACCAATCTCGGGCCTTGGGTCAACCGCCGCGGCATCTTCGACCGCGCCGAGCGGGCCGACACGTTTCGCGAGGAAAATGTCGTCTCCGCGCAGCGCTGGGGGATGTCGCCGCAAGGCCAGCACATCGAACTCGGCATCGCCGAGAGCAATCTGTTTCTGCTGCTGGCGGCGCTCGGGCTGTCGGGGCCGTTGTTTGGCGCCCGCCTGCTGCCGGTCGGGACACTTTACGATCCCTTTATCAAGCGCGGGCTCGATGCACTGAATTACGCGTGTTACCAGGACGCGCGCTTTATCCTGGTAGCAACACCCTCGGGAATCACGCTCGCCCCCGAAGGCGGTGCACATCAATCGATCAGCGAGCCCTTGATCGGAATGGCGCAGCCGGGGTTGACGAGTTTCGAGCCGGCCTATGCCGACGAGTTGGCGGTGCTGTTGCGTTGGGCGCTGAGCGAAATCCAGCAGCCATCAGGTGAATTGGTTTACTTCCGGTTGTCGACGCGGCCAATCGAGCAGCTTAAGCGGCAGATCGAGCCGGAGCTCGCCGAGGCGATTGTCGCCGGCGGCTATTGGCTGCGCGCGCCGGGGCAAGAGGCCGATCTGGCGATCGTCTATTGCGGCGCCTTGGCCTCGGAGGCGCTCGCCGCGCATGACGAATTGGGGGAGGATGCGCCTGACACCGGGGTGCTGGCGATCACCGCCCCCGACCGGCTGCACCAAGACTGGCGTGACGCCCAGGCCGAGGGACGAATTAGCGCCGCCGAGCGGCTATTGGGGCGCCTGCGTCCGGGTGCTGCGCTGGTCACTGTCGGCGACTTTCATCCGGCAACCTTGTCGTGGCTCGGCGCCGTAGCACGGAATCCGATCGTCCCATTGGGGGTCGAGCGGTTTGGACAATCGGGCGATATTCCCGACCTCTACCGCGCTTACGGCATCGACAAGGACGCGATCCTCGACGCCGCCGCCCGCGCCTGCCTCCTCGCCCTGCGCTAGGTGTCCGCAGCGGGTGGATTGCGGGCCTTCCCTGGAACAGGCGCCAATGGGGAGGTAGCGCCGAAAGCGACCCTTTGATTTCGACAGGTGATATCGGCCGCAGTCGACCCGTTTGCGGACACTCGCACCCGGATTTCTACACTGCTGCTCCTCGCGATCAGGACAGCCGGGAAAAGGTGATATTGTCGTCGATGACGGCGTTCGGACCGATCGGCACCTGACGCGGGTTCGGCAGATTCAGACTGCGGAACGTCATCTTGTCGCGCCAGACCTTCCGCAGGAAGTCCTCAAAGACCTGGATTGTGAGCTGCTCGCCGGGGCAGCGGCGATAACCGAAGCCGAATGGCGCAAACCCCGCGTAGTCGCAGACCGGCAGCGGCTTGCCGTCAACCACACCGAACACCGTGCCGAACGCGCTGTTGGCCAGGGCTGCGTTACGGCCGTCGTTGACCTTCATCGCCGTCAGATCGAATGGGCATTTGGCAAAGCCGATCTGCTTGCTCCTCGCCTGATCCATTTGTGCGCTGGTCGGCACGTCAAGATAACGGCCCGGGTCGAATTGCTGCGGATTGGTCCAGTGCCGGGGGTCGAAGCTGGTCGAGGTATGCGGCGAGATCATGTAGCCGCTTCGTTCGTAAGGCAGCCCGAACCTGACAGAGGGCGATATGCTGTCGCCGTAATTGTCGCTCGAACTCGCCTGCCTCGTGTCCATCATAGAGGAAATGCTTCCGCCATTCGGCGAGATTGTGCGGAACAGCTCCATGACGAACATCTCAAGTGGCGTGTAGGGCGCGCCGTTCGCGGCATCAGGGGTCCCTGACATCGTTTTCTCGAACGCGGCACGAATTTCGGGATCACCGCCATCGTGGCTCAGGCGAGACATGATGCCAAAGATCGTGTTGCCCCATTGGCTAAACGCGACAAAGTTATGAAAGCATTCGAACACGACGTCCTTCTTGCTGAAATGCGCGCCGTCGCCGGCGTTCTTCAGCCAATACCACGCAATTGTTTTCTTGGGGTTGGCGATCCGCCCGTTTGTGATGTCGTCCAGCCGCTCGTCAATCCAGGTCTTAAGAGAACCCAGGAGCGCCCGCACCGTCATGTAGTTGTCATACACGATTGGCTGCGTTGGGTCACGGAAGGCGAGAACGGTGTTGAAGCTCTCTCCGATCGTGCGGACCTGCGGAGGAATATCGTCCCCCTTCACTCCGAGGTGCAGGTCCCAATAAATATCCCAATAGTAATCGAGGTAGTGCCGCATCAGTGGTTTGCCGATGAATTTCGGATCGAGCAGCCCGTCAAAAAAGGCGACTACTTTGTCGCCGTACATCGGTCGGTATAGGTCGGGCGTGACCGCGGACATGTAAATCCGCTTGCGAAGATTGTTTTCGCCACGCTTCTCTAAACCCTGGAGGAATACGGTCACACCCTCCTCCGGCGCGGGCTTCCAGTCCTGATAGATCAACCCCCAGAGGTCGTGGGGCAGGGCGTTCTCCTTCGTAAGCGTCACGTCGATCATCGGCAACGCGGGACGCTCGCCCTCATAGATGCTGGTGAGAAAAAATGGGACGACGGCGTTTTCCACATAAGTCCGGTCAAAGCGCGCTGGGATGGAGGCGCGGAACCGGGCCAGTGCCGTCGCAAGATCCGTCGATGTGGGACTGGCTGCCGGGGTCTCAGCGGCGAAAGCGGAGCCGGAAACAAAGCCGGCCGCGCTGGCAGCGGCCCCAGCCAAAACCGTCCGTCGTTTCATTTGGACACCCTTTGCGCGTGAAAGCTGTCTGCTCTCGGCAAACGTATCCGGAAACTCAAAACTGATCCAGCCGCCCGGCCACATTGCTCTTTGGCAGGAGCCGTCGGCAAAGAGGGGTAGGCTGCGGGATGATACTCGCACCACACCCGGATGTCCGCTTACCACCGCACTGAGCCGATCCCCAGGCGATTGCGAACGGCAGGTTTGGGGCCATGAAAAGCGGTTCCCAACGCGAGGGCTGAGGGTCGGCATAGGGTCGAAAGCCGGCGCTTGTGCATGAGGCATGCCGGCGGCCATCCGATTTCAGAAATGAGCATTACCTCGGGCCGGGCTGCCGCGCGGCCCGGTAGAGGCAGTGGCTTTCATCTTAATTTCATGATTGGTCATCGGGGAGTTGTTTATGAGTTTGAAGCGCCCACGCATGGCGCGAGGGTTCATGACGCGAATAACCGCCAATAAGCGAGGAAAATCGATGTACCGGAAAGTCGTGATTGGCGCGCTCGCGGCCATGGTTGTTATGTTCTCAACCACGGCATTCGCGCAAGGGACGGCCCAAGGCACGGCCGCCCAAGCCAAAACCATGCTTGCAAAGACTGTTGCCGCCATCACAGCTGACAAAGCACAAGCGCTGGATATGATTAACAACGGGCAAGGCGGATTCCTCCAAGGCGACCTCTATCCCTTCTGCTTCAATGTTGGCGACGGCAAGATCGTTGCCGAGGGCAACCCTACTGCGAAGAACTTGCTTGGCCAGGACGTCAGGACTCTGAAGGACCCCACCGACAAACCATACGGCCAGGAACTCTACGCCGCGGCGCAGAAGCCGGAAGGCCAAATCACCGCGGTCGACTACGTCTTTCAACAAACTGGGAGAGAAAACTATGTGCCGGTTCCAAAACAAAGCTTCGTCACGAGGGTAGACGATTTGGGTTGTGGTGTCGGATACTACATTGTCGGCCGATAATTCCGGGGCTCGCCGGCATTACCGGCACTTGGTGCGTGGGTTGTAGTCATCGGCATCATCGTCGGTTTTGGCATAGCGGAGGTGTCGGCATGGTCGCCAAGTACACGGCGCCGGCACTGACCAAGCGGCTGATCGCGGCTCGACAAATTCAAGCTCCCAGCAATGCGGAGGCGCTGCAACGCAGCGCCTGAAGCCGCCAGTCCGGCTATTGCGGGCCGGCGCGCATCGAGGCGGGATGGCCCGGTAATTTCAGGCGCTGACCGGGGTCCGTGACATTGGTGCCGTCGACGCGCAGCACGGATAAATCGCCACCGATGAAATTGCCGACATAGATATGGCTGCCGTCGGCGCTGAATGCGACCCCTTCGGGCAAGGCTCCGACGGTAACCGAACCGACCCTGGTCACCTTGTTGCCGTCGATCGCGAGCACCGCAACGGTGCCGCCATTGTGATGATAAAAGACCGAAGGAGGAGTGTTCGAACCTTCCGCCTGGACCGAGACCGCCAGATTACCCTTTGGGCTAATCGCGAGCCCTTCCGGCGAATCCCCGACCGTAACGTGGTCAATAACCCGGGGCGGGTTGGCGGCGAGATCGACGACCCCGACGGTGTCGGCATTGCCATCCGAGCTGCCGCTGTTCCCGTTGTCCGCGGTCAGCGCCAGCTTTCCGTCGGGTGAGATCGCGACGTTGTAAGGAAAGATCCCGGTCGGCAAGTCACGCTTGTCGTAGGTCACCTTGTCGCCGTCGATCGACAGCAGCGCCACCTTGTTGGCGGCCGGTTTGGTCGCGAGCGCGTGTTTGCCGTCCGGTGTGATCGCGACAGCGGAGACCTGGTCCTCAGCAGCCCCAATCGGCACCGTGCCGACGACGAGAACATTGCCACCGCGGATCGCCAGCACCGAGATCGTGCCGTCGCCGCGATTAGCCACCAGTGCCAAGTCGCCTCTCGGGCTGATCGCCAAACCGGAGGGCTGCTTGCCGACGGTGACCGTGCCCGTGATCTTTGGCGGGCTCGCTTTCAGATCGACGACAAACACCTTATTGTCGGGCTCCAGTCGATGCCCCCAGCCTTGGACCAGCGGCATCAACGAGTTGGCGACCAGCGCCATGTCTCCCGCCGGGGTGATTGCAAGATTGGTCGGCGGGCCGACAACCGAGTTGATCAGCGGGATCGTCGCGGTGATGCGCGGCATGTCCGGCTTGGAAATGTCGAGGATCGACAAGGTGTCGTGGCCGGGCTCACGGAAGATCGGCTTAAAGTTCTGATCGACCCCCTGCTTTTCGTCATTGCCGATGATCAATGACTGGCCGAAGGCTGCAGCGCTGGCAGTACCTAGCATCGTTACTGCGAGCACAACGTATCCGAACCGCTTCACGGGCATCTCCCCTCCCTTGCGTGCGCGCCCTGAACAAGGACGCTAGAAAGCTTTGGCCGGGCCGGCAGGCCGGATCAAGCTGTTGTTAGGTTTCGTTGGCCGGCGTTGACGGGTTAGATTGCTGATTAGCACGATTTTTTTCGTGCTCGGCCATAAACGCGATCTCCTCTTGCGTCGATTGCCGGCCGAGGATCGCATTGCGGTGCGGAAAGCGCCCGAAGCGTTCGATGACCTCGAGATAGGGCCGGCCGTAACGGCGCAGCGAATTGCCGCGCTCGCGATTACGCGGCAGCGCCGCAGCTAGCGCGACAGCGCGGCGTTGGTCGCCGAGATCCTCGCTATGATGGAACGGCATATAAAAAAACAATCGCCACGCCGGTACGATCATCTGATCAAAGCCGCGGGCGAGCGCGCGATCGGCCACAGCGCGCGCCGCAGCGTCGGTCGCGTAAGTGCGCGGCAGGCCACGGAAGATATTGCGGGGGATCTGGTCGAGCAGCAACAGCAGGGCGAGCGTTCCCTCTGGCGAGGCTTCCCATTCCTCCAGCTTGCCCGCGGCGGCGGCTTCATAATCGGTGAGAAATTCGCGGCGCAATGCGTCGTCGAATTCCGTTGTGCTCCGGAACCAGATCTCGCGGTGTTTCTCGCGGTTCGGGTCGTCGAGCGATCCGACCCAAAAGTCGAGCAATGCCCGCGCCCGCTTGGGCAACTCTGTGTCGTCAGTCACCGTGGCCTGATCATCTCCAGATCGCCGGCTTGCATCGCCTGAAATATCAGCGTTCGTAATAGGATTTCTCCTCGATGATGTCAGAGCCGGTCAATTCATTGAGGCGCCGCTTCAACGCCGCCCGCCGATCATTGCTGTGATACACGCTGCGCGCCAGCTCAATAAAGTCCTGATCGAATTTCTGCTGATCCTCGCAATGGCGCAGGTTGTCCTCGATTTCCCAAAGCTGACGGTTGACGCCGCCGAGTTCCCGGCACAGCGTTTCCAGTGCCGGCGTCATGGTGACCTGGCGCCGGCGCACCGCGTTCAGGAAGTCGAGTTCGCGCAATACATTGTCGTGTTTTGCAGGGTCGGCGATCCGCTCGGCTTTGATTTCGAGAATGGTGATTTTGTCAAGCAGTTCCCCGACCGAGATTGGCGCCAACAACCGGGCGGCGTGGGCCGGCGACCGCGCCGGCGCGGTAATTTCCACCGTAGCGGGGCCGATCGCCACCTGTTGCTCCAATGCCGCGGCGACGGCGCTCAGTGGGATCGCTTCAATATTGTCCGAACCGAAATCCTGAGCCTTGAGACAGACCAGTGCGCGCGAAAACGGTGCGTATTTCTCGGGGCGCGTCGGCCCATAGAGCGAAACCATTGGCGCCCCGCCAGCCGCCAGAAGATGATTTGTTCCGGAGCAGTTGGCGACAGCCGCCGACGCCCGCTCGGCGAGAGCCACTACCAGGCTAGGGCCACGTGCGCCCGCTGCGGCTGCATCGTTGCTTTGCTGCTCGGGGAACAGCGCTTCAGGTACCGCCTGGCGAAGCGGCTCGCACCAGTCGCGTTCGTCCGGTCCAATAAAAAACAGCGGGACGCGCCCGCGTTCGACTTGCTGCTGCGCCAAGGCAATAAAGCGATCGAGCGGCCAACACTTGCCGGTGTGCCTGACGCCGGCTCCAGGTGAGAACGCGACGTAGACTGGGCCTGGCGGCAGCAGTTCCGCCGCACGACGGCGCAGCGCCGGCGGTATCGGGATCGGGTTCGACACCGGAATTTCTTGGCCGGCCGCGGCGGCCGCAAGGCCGAGCAGCTTGTCGGTCAGCCGTGGCGGTCGCCGCGAGACGCCGCGCGGCGGGCGCGTATTTGAAAAGAAATAGCGCCACGTCCCGCTGATAAAGCGATCATGCGGAATGCGCCGCAGGAACAATGTGCGGCCGAGGTAGCGTTGCGTATCGATGATCAGATCGAAATGGCGCTTTAGGATCGGGTGCTTTGCGCGGATCGCCCGTCGCGGATCGACCGGAATTTCGAGATCGGTGATGAATTCGCTGATCCGCCCATCGACCAACGGCGCCAGCTCGTTTTGCAAGTAAAACGCGCCGCTGGTGCCGGGAACCCATGATATCTTTGCCAACGGAAAACCGGCGCTCAGCGCCAGCAATAACGGCAGCTTGATGACGTTCTCGCCAATGGCGTTGTCGACATGGCTGGTGACATAGACGAGGATCGATCCAACCGGCATTCACGATTTTCTCCGGTCGACGCTTTCCAGTCAATGCGCGTCTAGCGGTCGGTTGACGGCGAAAGTCGTTCACGCCGGGGTCAGCGCGTCGTCGAGGATGCGGACGATGTGCCGGGCCTCGCGGCCGGCCGCGTCGGCGATCTGATGACGGCAGCTGGTGCCGCAGGCGGCGAGGATCGTTCCGGGCGGGGCATCGCGCATCTTGGGCAATACGCCGAGTTCGCCGATCTTTATCGACATCGCATAGTGCTCGACCTCATAGCCAAATGCACCCGCCATACCGCAGCATGTCGAATCAAAGGTTTCGACTGTCAGATCGGGGATCAGCCGCAGGGTCTTCACTGCGGCATCGACCGTGGCAAAGGCTTTCTGGTGACAATGACCGTGCAATAATGCGCTACTGCCCGGCATTGGCGCTAGCCTGAGGTGGAACCGGCCGGCCTCGCGTTCGGCCATGGCAAATTCCTCGAACAGCCGGGCATGAGCGGCGAGCGCCTTTGCCGTCGGCCCTGGGACGATCGCGGGAAACTCGTCGCGCAACGTCAGAAGACACGAGGGTTCCAGTCCGATAATCGGCGTGCCGGATTGCACATACGGCGCTAATGCTGCGACGGTGCGGCCGGCTTCTTTGCGCGCCTCGTCGACCAGGCCGGCGGTAAGAAAGGTTCGCCCGCAGCACAATGGCCGGCCGCGAGCCGGATCGGGACTGACGACGCGATAGCCGGCGCGGGTCAGCACGCGCTCGGCAGCGCGAGCGTTCTCCGGTTCGAAATAGCGGTTGAAGGTGTCGATCAGCAGCACGATTTCGCGCCCCTGCCCGGTCGAGACGCCGCGATAGGGCCGCGCCGACCATTGCGGTAATTTCCGCGCCGCACTAAAGCCCAGTTGCCGTTCGCCGAATTGGGCCAGTAACGGCATCCGGTTGCGAAGATTGAGCAATGGCCCAAGACGCGCGGCGTGATGCGCATAACGCGGCAGATACGCGATTAGCCGGTCGCGCCGGGACAACGGGTGATCGCGGCGATAATGGTGCAAGAATTCGATCTTCATCCGCGCCATGTCGACGCCGGTCGGGCATTCGCGCCGGCATCCCTTGCACGAGATGCACAGATCCATCGTCTCGCGCATCTCGGACGAGACCAACGCATCGGGTCCGAGCTGGCCGGACAATGCCAGCCGCAAGGTGTTGGCGCGGCCGCGGGTCAGATGCTGCTCGTCGCCCGTGGCGCGAAACGACGGGCACATCACCCCCGGATCACGCACCCGGCAGGCGCCGTTGTTGTTGCACATCTCGGCCGCGGCGGCGAACCCGCCCCATTCCGACCAATCAAGCGCCGTCACGATCGGCAATGGTCGGTAATCCGGCTTGAAGCGGAACAGGTCGCGGTCGTCCATTTTTGGCGGCCGCACAATCTTGCCGGGGTTGAACAGGCCTTGCGGATCAAAAGTGTCCTTGACCTCTTCAAAGGCCCGCACCAGGAGCCCGCCAAACATCGTTTCGTGAAATTCGGAGCGCACCAGCCCGTCGCCATGCTCGCCCGAATGCGAGCCCTTGTATTCGCGGACCATCGCGAACGCTTCCTCGGCGATCGCCCGCATCTTTTTGACTTCGAGTTCCTGTTTGAGGTTTAGCACCGGCCTGACGTGCAGGCAGCCGACCGAGGCATGCGCATACCAGGTGCCGTAGGTGCCGTGCTTTTCAAAAATTTGCGTCAGGCGATCGGTGTAATCGGCAAGATCTTCGAGCCGCACCGCACAGTCTTCGAGAAACGAGACCGGTTTGCCGTCGCCTTTCATCGACATCATGATGTTGAGGCCCTGGGCGCGCACATCCAACACCGCTGCCTGAAACGCCGGGTCGATCGCGTCGACGACGCCATCCGGAAAGCCGAGATCGCCCATCAGCTCATGCAGCGCCTTTAGCTGCCGCAAATTGTCCGCGGAGTCATCGCCGGCGAATTCGGTCAGCAGCAATGCTGCGGGTTCACCCTGCACGAATTGGTCGACGACAGCGCGGAACAGCGGAATGTCGCGCGACAGATCAATCATCGTGCGATCGACCAGCTCGACAGCACTCGGCCCCAGCTCGACGATTTTTCGCGTCGAGGCCATGGCGCTGTAAAAGGTCGGGAAGTGGCAGATGCCGAGCACTCGGTGCGCCGGGATCGGCTGCAGATCGAGCTCGATCTCGTTGAAAAAGGCAAGCGTGCCCTCTGAGCCGACCAGCAGCCGCGCCATGTTATGACCGTTATCGTCGATCGAATTGATGTTGTAGCCGCCGACCCGGCGCAAGACCTGCGGAAAGCGCCGCGCGATCTCATCGGCTTCGCGGCGGTGCAGCGCGCGCATCCGTTGCACGAGGTCGCGATAGCGCGCCGGCGCGGCCCCAGCGTCACCCTCGCCATCGCCGCCGTCGCCATCCGCGGAAAAATTGCCGGGCACCTCGCCAAACCACGCGCGGGTGCCGTCGGCAAGCAGCGCATCGATGCCGCGGACATTGTGGACCATGTTGCCGTAGCGGATCGAGCGCGAGCCGCAGCTGTTGTTGGCGGTCATGCCGCCGATCGTCGCCCGGCTCGCGGTTGACGGATCGACCGGGAAGAACAGCTTGTGTTGCCGCAATGAGCGATTGAGCCGATCGAGCACCACCCCTGGCTCGACTCGCGCCCGGCGGGCATCGACATCGATCGAAACGACCCGGCTGAGATGCTTCGAGCAATCGATCACGAGTGCTTTGGCCACCGTCTGGCCGCATTGCGAGGTGCCCGCACCGCGTGGCAACACCGGGACGCCCTCTTCGCGGGCGACAGCGATCGCCACTGCGGCATCCTCGCGATCACGCGGGACGACGACGCCCAAGGGCTCGATCTGATAGATCGAGGCGTCAGTGCTGTAACGCCCGCGGCTGAACGCGTCGAACAGCACCTCGCCGCGGATCTCGCGGCGCAGCCGCGCCTCCAGGTTGGGGGCAGGGTGATTATCAAAGGGCATCGGTGGCCTGTGGCGGGCTAAGTTGGTTCCCGCCACCTTAGTAAGCTTCAGGATCGCCGAACAAGACCTGCGTTGCCGCCGGTCCCGCGGCCGCCCCTGTTAGGTCGCTTTATTGCGGGCGGAAGGGATGGTCGAAAATCTCCTTCTGCTCCGGGCTCAGCGATTGGTAGAGCGCCTGGACCGCGGGCTTGGCCGCTTGCAATGCGTCGAGCTTGGCTGACAGGAATTGCTGGGCGCGGTCCATCCGGTCGAGCACCGTCATCTCCTCGCCGGGTTTCAGCTGATCGCAGAGCTGCCGCGCGCGCTGCTGCTCATTGCGCGCGATACCCTGTATCTTGTCCCATAGCGGACGCTGTTCGGGAGTCAGATCGAGCTCAGTCTCGACATAGGCGCGGCGCGCGGCGCGCCAGGCGAGGCGATCTATGCAGCGCTGTTGCTGATCCCGGCGCATCATCGCATGGCGCCACATCTCGCGGCGCATCATCGGCCCGCCGGCCATCCCCCATCCCCCTCTGCCGCGCATCGATTGTCCATCGCCGTGATCGCCACCCCCCGGCTGCTCCGGCGCGCTCGGCGGCATCGCCTGGGCAGGCGGGTTGGCGCCGGGCGGGTTGGCAGCGGGTGAGTTGGCAGGCGGTTCGGCAGGCTGGGCATAAGCCGGCATCGCAATCGCAGCGGTTAAAGCCAATACACCGGCGAGCAGCATCGCTTTCACGCAAACCTCCGTCGATTGGGGCTCACAAATTGGAGCCGCCCCGACTATGGAATAGGCAGCGCTGCAAAAAGCGATCCCCGCGCTTTTAGCCGAAGACTTCCGGTCTAGAGCGATTTGCTCAGGGCTCCAGGTGCCGCTGATATTGCGCGACGAAATCGCAGCCGACGAGTTCCTTGTAGGCTTCAGTCAGCCGCTCGGTAATCGGGCCTGGCACCTTGCCGGCGGCGAAATTGCGGCCATTCAGGCTACGGACCCCGCAGATGCACAGGCTCGTCGAGGTCAAAAAGCATTCATTGGCGGTGTAGGCGTCATACAAATCGAGGTCTTTCTCCTCGAACGGAATTTCCAATTGTCCGGTGAGGTCGATCACCGCCTGGCGGCTGACGCCGGGCAATACATAGCGTTCGCGCGGGGTCAGCAAGACGCCGTCGCGCACCAGAAAAATGTTGCTGCCCTGGCCCTCGGCGAGATTGCCGTTGACGTCGAGCAATACCGCCCAAGCTTCGGAATTTTGCGCCTTCACCTCGCGGTCGGCGAGGACGAGGTTCAGGTATTGGTGCATCTTGGCGCGCGGCGACAGCGAATCCGGCGGCGTGCGGCGCAGCGAGGGGGTGATCACCTCGATGCCATCGCGAAAATGCCGAGCGCGCTCACGCAATGGCAAGGGCACGCATTCGACGATGACATTGGGCCCATAATGTTGCCAGTTGTCGCCTGGAACCGGGTTGATGCCGCGGCTGACCCGCTGCGCCAGCCAATAATCCTCACCGGGACCGAGGAGGTGGCGGTTGTGGTCGAGCACATCGGCGCTGATCGCAACCATTTCCGCCGGCGGCACGCCGGGGTCGAGATCGAGATATTTTAAGGATCGATAGAGCCGCGCGATGTGCTCTTCGAGGCGAAAGGCTTGGCCGTTAAAGCTGCGGGTCATGTCGAACACCGCGTCGCCGCGGGTAAAGCCCTGGTCGCGGAACGGGATCAGCACCTCGCTTTCGCGCACGATCTTGCCGTTGAACCAGGCGACCCGCTCGTTTGCCAGCGCCATCGCAGATCCCTCGCTGTAGTGTCATCCCACAGTCTCGCCAACCGTCCGCGAAAAGGCAATTTATGACCGGCGACGCCACCGAGGACGGGTCGGGTTATCGGCGCGGCCCGTGATGCGCATAGGCCGCGAAATTGTTGGACTCACCGATAGCGCGACAAAAGGGGCGATCCTGGTTCACAATCACGCCGATATAGTTGATGTCGGTCAACCTAGGGGAAGCTCTGATGAAGTGTCTTTTGTTGGCTAGTGCGGTGGCATGTTTGCTGACGGTTCAAACCGCCAATGCGAAAGGGTGTCTCGAAGGGGCGGCGTTGGGCGGTGTCGCAGGACATATGGTCCACCACACGTTCCTCGGGATTTTTGGCGGGTGTGCGGGTGGAATGTATGTGCACCATCTATACTCAAAGTGGAAGAAAACGCATCCCGACGGTACGATGAATGAATTTGTCTCTGAAAACAAAGACCACCTGCCGACCGGGTGGGCAGAGCGTTTGAGCCCCGTCGGCAACAACAGTAATCTCCGCGCCCAATAACTTGGGATCATTTTTGGCCGACACATGATCGAATGCTGGTATTTCGGCGTCTAAATTCGATAGTGGACCCGGATACTTGCGACCCATTGCCGGCGCCGCGTCGCCTCTGCCACAGCGCCGCACACTGCGGGATCAACCGGTTCGCGGCACACCAGATCTTGAGTTCGAGGTGATCGAGCGGGTGCCGTGCCTCGGCTACATACTGCCGCCACCACCACCGTCACCGCCGCCATGCGTGCTATCGTTGCTATCTGGCGAATAGGGCGTCCGTCCCGACGTGGCTGCCACTGGGGCGCATCCGAGCAGCGCCAGCAAGATGAACAGTGCTGCGAACGTTCCGCGTTGGTTCAGGCGCCAGCGTACCATATTGACAGCATTATGACGATCGACCTAACGGATGACGAGGCCGCGGCTCTCGAAAAGCGCCTCCGGCGGACGATCGATGACGAGCTATACCCGCTCGTCCCTGGGCTCGACCCGCTCAAAGCAATCCTGACGAAGCTCAACCCGCCCGTGGCGCGGCCGCAACCTTTGCCGACGTTGAGACACCCTATGGGGTCGAGCGCCGGGCGGGGGGAGGCTGGGATGGAGAGGCTAACGCTGATTGCTGTCGGCTTGGCCTTGCTGCTCTCCGCTTGCGGCGGCGGTGGTGGGAACGCGTTCGCGGGGCCGGATCCGGGCGGCGGCTACCCTTGTCCGAACAATGCCTTCGAAGATTGTGCGGTTCCGACGACCGCCCGATGAAATCCGTCGCCCTCGGCTGATGAGGCTCGGCAACACCGCGTTGGCGCGCGCAGGGCTGATCTTGTGCTGCGGGGCGCTTTTGCTTTCGGGATGCTCGACGAAAGCGATCGACATTATTTGCCCACCGGCCGGCGCGTGTCCCAACACCCGATCGGGCCATGGCGGAGGCTATTGAGCCGGGGCAGTGCCTCGAGATCGGGCCCGCCTTTAACGTCTTGGCTGAATTTCGTGCCGATTTGGCGGGTCGGCCGTTTGCGAGGAAGCCGGTGGCGTCTCGATCCATGCGGTCGGCATCGTGGCTTCACAAAGGCGACGCCCCTCAGAGGAGAATTCGGCATGCGGAACAAATTTCGGTTGGCAATGATCACCAGCGCGTTCATCGCTGGAAGCTCGATGCCGGCGGTTGCCCAGACTGGCGGCGGCGGCCCAAGCATGGGCGGGACCGGGATCGCAGTGACAGGCAGCGCCGGCTCCAACGGCTACGGCGTACAAGGCGCCAGGACCACGGGCACCGTCGGATATGGCAGCATCGGGGCGGGTTACGGTAGCAGCACCGGACCCGGAAGCGGAGAACCCGGTCTCCCCAACAATATCAACGGGGCCGGTCTCGGCAGCGGCGCTGGCGGTGGCGATCTCGGCGGTGGTTCGGGTGGGACTGCCGGCAGAGCGGGCGCGGGCATGACCGGTCAATAACGGATGAGACCCCGGCGCCGCGGGCCGCCAGTCACGCGGAGCCCAGTGTGACGACCAATCCGACATCGTTCTATTGAGATTGGGCCTCAAATGGGGGCCGCGGCAGCACGATTTCCTATTCGGTCTCAGGGATGCAGCCGATAAGTTGTGCTAGGGATGGGTGGCCGAGCGGTTTAAGGCACCGGTCTTGAAAACCGGCGTGGGTGCAAGCTCACCGTGGGTTCGAATCCCACCCCATCCGCCACTCCCCCGTTTCTGACTGTCTCAGCCCGCCTCGATAACACCTTAACCACAAGCCAGACTGCGGCTTTCGGGTCTCCCCTTGTATCCGGCCGCATCGTACTATCTCAACAGAGATGGGGGAATAAAGTGGGGAGGGAGATCAGCCTCCTCCGTTTCGATCCCCGAGCGATGGCGGAGGCAGAACGTGGCGCGCACCGGCAAGTTGTCTGCGGTTGAGGTGGCGAAGGCAAAGGGCCCAGCAGTTTTGCATGACGGTGGCGGGCTCTATCTCCGCGTCTCGTCGACCGGCGCCAAGTCATGGGTCTTCCGGTTCCAGCTTGACGGCAAGCGCCGCGACATGGGGCTGGGCCCCTTCCCGGATATTTCACTCGCTGAGGCGCGCACAAAGGCGCTGGCGCACCGGAAGCAACGCCACGACGGAATTGACCCCCTCGCGGCAAAGACGGCGCAGCGGCAAGCGCTGCGGCTTTCCGCAGCGAAGGGTCGGACCTTCCGCGAGGTGGCAGAGGAATTCATCGGCCGGAATGAAGCCGCCTGGCGCAACGCCAAACATCGCCAGCAATGGCGTAACACGCTCGCCACCTACGTCTATCCGACATTGGGGGAATTGCCGGTTGCCGCGATCGATGCCGGGCTTGTCGTGCAAGTGCTCGATCCAATCTGGGCCAAAAAACCGGAGACCGCAAGCCGGGTGCGTGGCCGGATCGAGGCGGTGCTGGACGCCGCCACCGTGCGCGGCTTTCGGCAGGGGCCGAACCCGGCGCAATGGAAGGGCAACCTCGCGCACGTTCTGCCGGCGCGCGCCAGGGTACGGAAGGTAGCGCACCATGCCGCGTTGCCCTTCGACGATATGCCTACTTTCATTGCCGCTTTACGCGACCGGAAAGGCCTGGCCGCGCGAGCGCTCGAATTCGCGGCGCTGACTGCGGCTCGCACCGGCGAGGTCTTAGGCGCACGCTGGGGCGAGATCGACCTGACGGCAAAGGTTTGGACAGTGCCGGCCGATCGTATGAAGGCGGGCCGTGAACATCGCGTCCCTTTATCCGATGCGGCGCTCGATGTGCTCGAAGTGGTGCGGCCGTTGGCGCTGATGAAAAACGACGGACCAGACCCCACCGCGGCAGTATTCCCTGGCCCGCGGCGGGCGCTGCGAATGTCCAACATGACGATGCTGATGCTGCTGCGCAGGATGGGCCGCGATGATCTAACGGCGCACGGCTTCCGCTCGACATTTTCTGACTGGGCGGCCGAGCGCACCGCGTACCCGCGGGAAGTCGTCGAAATGGCGCTCGCCCATGCGATCGAGAACCGGGTCGAGGCGGCTTATCGACGCGGCGATTTATTTGAAAAGCGGCGCCGGCTGATGACGGATTGGGCGCGTTTCTGTGAAATGCGTTCTGCGGGCGAGGTAGTTCCGTTGCGCGGTTAGGCGTGACCAATATTAGCGGATTATCGAACACGCTCGAATGACTAACAGGCTGTTGAAATAGCTTTTTGACCGTCTCAAACAGGCAGGAGCCATGAGTCCAGAAATGTCAATAATCTCAATGGTCGGATTTGAGGTCTATCCCGGATGAACTCCCGAAATCGTCTAAATCGGCCCCATCGGCCGACTTTTTCAACAGCCTGCTAAGGAGGATCTTGGTGTGGCGATCCGGTCGATGACGACGGCGAGGTACAGCCAGCCTTCGCGCGTCCAGACGTAGGAAATGTCGGCGCCCCATTTCTCGTCAGGCCGGGTTGCTGTGAAGTCTTGATCGAGCAGGTTCGGCGCAACCGGCCAAGCGTGCTGGCTGTCGGTGGTGCGCTTGAACCGCCGCTTCTGGCGAGCCCTGAGCCCGTTCTCCCGCATCAGATGGGCCGTCCGGCGGCGACCGACGGTGAGGCCGCTGTCCCGCAATTCCCGCGTCATCCGTGGGCTGCCATAGGTGCCGTTCGACAGCGCAAAAGCCGTCCGGACATGCGCCAGCACCACCATGTCATCGCGTTGGCGGCGGCTTGCTGGCCGACCTTGCCAGGCAAAATAGCCGCTTTCGCTGACCCCGAGCACGCCGCACAGACGATGGATGGGGAATTCCGCTTTCGCCGTATCGATGAGCGCAAACCTCGTCGACTTCCCGCCCGGGCGAAAAAAGCGGTGGCCTTCTTCAGGATGTCCCGCTCCTGGCGGAGGATCTCGTTCTCCCGGCGCAACCGTTTCAGCTCGGCCGTGACATCGCCCTCTACCGGTGCCGCCGGGTCGCCAGCACGCCGTTCCCGGCCCCGCCCGATCCAGCGGACCAGCGTCGATCGCCCGATCCCCAGATCACCGGCGATCTCACGCTGCGGGCGTCCGCTTGTTTGCACCAGGCGGACCGCTTCCTCTTCAAATTCCTTCGTAAACCGTCGCTGCTGCATTATCGAGTTCCTCATCGCTCATCAGGAACTCTCCACTTTTCCGAAGCAAGTCCATGCCGATCATGATCTCGATCCCATTCGGGATAAGGTCGAGTTGATCCGCCTTAAGACAGGTCAGAAGACTATCGTTATGACGTTGGTCGACCGAGAGGGCGATGTGGTCGGCGTGGTGGCGCCCGACACCAAAAAAGAAACGCTGGAGGCTGTCGCTAAGCCAATCGTTGACCGCTCCGCCACGATCATGACGGACGGCAATCCCAGCTACGCGAATCTGGATGACTATTTTCACGGCCATCATGCAGTAGACCACAACAAGCAATTTGTGCGGGCCGTGATCATTCATACGAATTTCGCCGAGAGCTACCACAGTCTATTGAAGCGCGGGTTAATCGGCGCGTTCCACCACGTCAGCGCCGAGCATCTGCATCGCTGCGTCAACGAGTTCTCATTTCGCTGGAACAGCCGCAAAGAGACAGATGGTGAGCGCACAGAGCGAGCGGTGCGAGCAACCGAGGACAAGCGACTGACCTATCGGCCATTGGTTCACCGCATTCTTGATGAGACGCGACACGATTAGTTTTGCACGAACATCCATGGTTTAAGGCCCATGGTTTTGATGATCAAAGGACAGGCTTGCGAAAAAGTGCAATGATGCCCAATGAACCAACGATGGGAAAGCGCGTGATCGTGCACAAATCCCTTGCGTGGATGCCCTCGGGTATGCCATAAGCAGTTCGGCCGGAGTCCCCACCAAGGAAAGCTCCGGCCGCATATCGATGAAACTGTGCATCCGAGCGGGATATTAACTGCTCCGGGCAGACCCGCTCGTGCCCCGTAAGGCTTAGAGAGTATGGATCAGCACATCCGTCTTGTCAAGAGTCAGATAAATTGGCTCGAAGGTCAGGTGGCTCGATACACGCCGGACCACCCTAGATATAGACCGGAACAGGTAGCGCTCTACCGACGGCTCATTATAGAACACCAAGAGCTTCTCAAGCTCCTTGAGTTGTCGATGATTGGGCGTGGCCCCACTGGCGCGCTCTCGCCGCCAGCGGCGGAACAACTCAACGATGCGATTCCCGACCGACGCCCAGACGATTTATCTGACCTGCCGACGGAACTCCTCAACGAATTAAGCGGCCGAGCTGTGAAAGGGGAAAACGATCCTCTGGTCCAGATTATCATTGATCGCGGCGGTACAGCCACCATCGATGAAATTTTGATCGATCTTTATCGAAAACACGGCCAAATCGGTAAGCGAATCCTCGTGCAGAATAAGCTTTATCGTTTGTCGAAACATGGGGCCATTTGGCCAACGACGGGCCGGAAAGGTGTCTACACGATCACGCCGCCAGAGGTGCCCGGTCCAGAAGCTTGAAGCCTCTGGACCGGGGCTGGGAGAGATGGGCGGCGAGTGGTCCCGGCTGTCGGGCCTTGGAAGCTGTCAGCCAGGGGTTCGATCCACCATCTTCCATTCTGTGATTGGGAACTGGCTCTATGTCTCATTAACCCTCTAGGAGGGGACAAAGTGTTAGTTGGGTGTTTACGGAAGCATGAGAGCATGCATACATATATGGCCGTTGCGGCGGCTGTCGCCACGACTAACTTGGAATTCTACGATGATGGAAGCCAGAGCATACGCCGATCTAGGCTCGGCTCGGCGCACCAGAAAAGGATTGTGGCTAGGTATCAGGCGACTCTGGACGAAGGAGTTGATCGATGCCGCGCATGATGCCTGCCAAGAGGATGTTCTTGTCGTCTCGCCTGACGAATTCGAGCGGATGCGAGAATGTCTGAACGACCCCAAGGAGAAGCCGAGTCCAGCAGCATTGCGGGGAGCGGAAATTTTACGCGAGTTGCCGACGCCCGGTTAAAAACCGTTCCGATCCGTCCAGAGCATCGCATCACAGATTTTCGATGTCAAAGAAGCCCTCGCGTCGAGGGCTTCTTTGTCCGCGATATGCCACGATTGGTGGCTCGCGGGTACTGCCGGGTTTTCATTCTGCCAGATCCCGCAGATGCGACCGGGGTTTGGGGCTATTATACACTTTCCCCCGCGCAGATTGATTTTGAGAGCCTCACTAAAAACCAACAGCGGCAAATCATCGGACACATGCCCATTCCGCTGATGCGAGTTGGGTTTATGGGGCGAGATGATCGAGTTCCAAAAGAATATGAACTTGGGAAAGCTCTCTTGGTTGACGCCGCGCGCCGCGTTCACTGTAGCGAGGATATAACAGCTTGGGGGCTAATTCTTGAAGCAGAGGGCGGTCTCAACAATGTCAAGTTGTACAATTGGTATCGTGACACCATGAAGTTCACGGCTATCCGGGATAGCGCCAGTAGCGAAACTGCTTCACTATACTGCCCGCTTCGGCGTCTGTTACCGGAGCTGCAACAAAGTCCTTGAGTTGGGAATGCGTACCAAGAACCCATCCGGACGGGAAGTTGAGAAACCGGAACCGGTTTCGCTTCACCCTCTATCAGTCGAAGAGGCTCTGAAGGCGTTGCTTAAAGCTGGAACGTGGCGCCCACCGATCCGCTGCCGGTCGTGCGTTTCGACGCCAAGGCCGGGGAGCGCAGCCTCGATATGATGCGCTGGGGCTTGGTGCCGCATTGTGCCAAGGACACCGAGGTCGGCTCTGCTAACATCAACGCCAAAGCCGATTTTCGATCCACCGACCGGGCAGATCGGCGAGAGCGGCAAGGTTCTCGGGCCGGCACAGCCACTTCGTCTCGAAACGGCCCATCTGACTGGCGGAGGCGGCAAAGTCGGTGATCGCCTTGTCACCTACCACCCAGCGCATCGCCGGGTCGCGGCACAGCCGCTCGGCGTCGTTCACGTCCTCGTAGCCGGCCAGCCGCCCGAACACCGATTGGCGTAGCAAGCCCGCCAGCCGTTGGCGACCGTTCTTTCCGGTACGCGCGTCGGCCAGCGTATCGGCACCCGTGTCGGTCAAGCTCAGCGCGTCATCCAGCTCGCGGTAAGCCAGCAGTCCGGCGTCCGAGGTAATCGTCGAGCCGCGAAATTGCAGCATCAGCCGACGGTCAAAATCGAGCCTCAACCCGCGCCTATCTGCTTCACCCACCGGGTCCGCCATCGCCGCGCCGCTCAACTCCCCCTAAGATGCTCAATCTTATCCGAAAACTGCGTCCAATGCGGTCAAAATCGGTCTGTTATCCGGTGAATGCGGGTTTAAGTCCTACCGATACGGGGAGTATTGCTCCCACATCAGAAATTCACTGCAGGCAGATGGAGCACTGCTAAATTTCTCGCAATCTTATTGAGCGAGGTGGGATCGGTATGAGGCAGTCGTTCTATCTCATTGTCCTGTGGATTTAATTTCAGTGAATTTACTATCAGGCCAGATTCTGCAATTGTGACGGCCTCCCTTAAGCACTTTTGTGAGATACTCCGATCAGTTGGAGATTTTTGATCATATTTCTCGGTTATGGTGCATTCGGTCATAAATTTCGAATACTCTTCGGCGCACAAATTATTAAATGATAACAGCCTGCTTATCCCTTCCGTAAGCGAGTACGTAGTTAGTGCCGACACGCCGGTGGGTTTTTCAAAGACGCAGGTTTGATAATTAATATAGGGGTTGTTTAAGTCGTCTTTCCCGTGGCCGAAGAGGCCGACTAGAATTGCCACCCCCGCCGCCACCAGCACAACTTGAACAGTCCTGATCCGCCCCGGCGTCATATATGGGTAGGAAAATCAAACGGGCAATCTGGTAAAACATCATTCCCACAAAGGAGGGAGCTCGGTTTATTTTCCCATGCAAGAGTGGGAAAACCTACACCTTTCGCATTTGGAAGGTGGTCTAAATCCTTTCCTGCGATGCTTCCACAAGTCATGCAAATAGCACCCTGCGCTTTCTAACCTGAAACCGCCGGGCATTATGTGCATTGTCATCTCCTGATACCAGAATTTACGGCCTTAGCCTTGAAATCGTGCTTTTCCCCACGTCGTAGCTGCGGGCGAGTTCGGCAAGGGTCGCGCCTTCCGCGCGTCGCCGCCGTGCTTCCTGCTTCTGCACGTCAGTGAGTTTCGAGGGTCGGCCCATGTGCTGTCCGCGCTTCTATGCCCGACTGCGCCCTTCGGCGGTGCGGGTGCGGATGAGATCGCGCTCCACGTCCGCGAGGCCGCCGAGCACCGCGATCATTCGGGTCAGCAGGCCGTGCGAGCCGGTCGCCGCTCTTGCTGATCGCGCCGTTGCGGTCGATCTCTCCGGAGGCGTACTTGCGCGGTGTCAGTACAAGATGCGAGCCGACATCGCGGGACAAAGCGCGCCGGATCGTCGATCGCGGTCGCGAACACCAACGCGGTCACCGCACCCGGTCCCACGTCCTAATGCCCATCTCACTACGTCATTGAAGTGTCCGGCATCAATCACCAATCACCGGCTCTATAGTAAGCGATGGGGTGGACGCCCCTGACGGCATCGATGTGCCAAGGTAGATGGGGTCACGGGCCGGCAACCGACCGCAGTTGCGTGGCAGTGGCCGTCCCTCAGAGTGATGAAGTTGGAAAACACGGAGTCAGGCTGGGCCTGCTCCAAACATCATCGAGGGACGACCATGGAGCACTATGCCGGGATCGACGTGTCATTGGAAAGCGCGAGCATTTGCGTTGTCGACGCGAACGGGCGGATCGTACGCGAGGCTAAGGTGGCCAGCGAGCCCGAGATCCTGATCGGATGGTTTGGCGGTCTGGGGTTCCCAATAGAACGGATCGGATTGGAGGCCGGGCCGCTATCGCAATGGCTGTATGCGGGCATGCGCGATGCCGGGCTGACGGTCGAATTGCTCGAGACCCGGCACGTGCGCGATGCGTTCAAGGCAATGCCGGTCAAGACTGACCGCAAGGATGCGCGCGGCATTGCCCAGCTGATGCGGCTCGGCTGGTTCCGTCCGGTGCATTGCAAGTCGCTGCCAGCGCAGGAAGTGCGAGCGCTGCTGACAGCGCGCAAGCTGCTGCAGAGCAAGAACCATGACGTCGAGATGAGCCTGCGCGGAGTGCTGCGCGGCTTTGGACTGAAGGTCGGCCCGACAACACCGCGGACCTTTCCCGGCCGGATCCGCGACCTGGTCGCCGGCCACGCCACGCTGTCGACGATTGCCGAGGCCCTGCTCGCGGCGCGCGGCACGCTTTTCGAACAATGGCAGAAGCTGGAGAAGCGCCTGCGATCCCTGGCCCGCGAGGATCGCCGTGTTCGGCTGCTGATGACCGCACCCGGCGTCGGCGCGATCGTCGGGCTCACCTATGCCTCGGCCATTGACGATCCCGGCCGCTTCAGATCTTCCAAGACCGTGGGGGCACATTTTGGGTTGACCCCAAAGAAATATCAGTCGGGCGAGACCGATGTGACCGGTCGCATTTCCAAGATCGGCGACGGCGGCGTGCGCACTGCCCTCTATGAGGCGGCCAATGTCATTCTGACCCGGCCGGTGAAGGGCTCGACCCTGAAGAGCTGGGGAATGCGCCTTGCCGCTCGCGCCGGCATGCGCAAGGCCAAGGTCGCGCTCGCCCGCAAGCTCGCCGTGGTACTGCACCGCATGCTGGCCGACGGCACCACCTTCCTCGCCGACAAAGCGGCTACAGCCGCAACCCACTAACTGAAGGAGATTCCAGGTTCGGGCGGTTCGAGACACCCCGCCCGGAGCAAGGTCCCGTCGCCGGGACGATGGATCAGGTCAGGCCGATGACACCTCAGCAGGGCTTCGCTACTGCGCGTTGTTAGAATGGCCGACCTGCTCCTCATCCGACCCCATCAGGTGGCGGCCCAGCGCCGACCCCGGACAGAAGAGAGACCTCGGCGACAGGATCAAGGCTCGGAGGGATTGACCATCAACGGCCCGTGACAGAAGAGGTGTCAGAACCGCTACGAGGGGGCGTCCATGGAGAAGGTTAGCATCATCGGCGTAGACTTGGCGAAGCATGTATTTCAGCTCCACGGCGCTTGCGCTGATGGGTCGGTGGCGTTCCGTAAAAAGATTTCCAGAGTTAAGCTTCTTTCTTTTTTGTCGTCGCAGCCGAAGTGCGTGGTGGCGATGGAGGCCTGCGGTGGCGCACACGGTTGGGCGCGCGACATTCAAGCCCTGGGTCACGAGGTGCGCTTGATCGCGCCGGTCTATGTGAAGCCATTTGTGAAGCGGCAAAAGAACGACATGGCGGACGCGGCCGCGGTTACCGAAGCGGCAGCGCGGCCGACGATGCGCTTTGTGACTGTGAAGAGCGCCGAAAAGCAGGCCTCGAGCATGGTGTTTAAAACCCGAGATCTACTGGTTTGGCAGAGAACGCAGACGATCAACGCCTTGCGAGGTCATCTGGCGGAACATGGAGTTATTGCGCCACAAGGGGTTTTTCATATTGGCCGGCTTGCAGCCGAGATCGAGAACCCGAACAGTCGATTGCCCGGCATCGTTACTGAGCTCTGCACACTGCTGCTGCAGCACATTGCCGGGCTCGATAATCAGATCGCGACCCTCGACCGGCGGATCCGCGACCGCGCACGCGAGGACGAAACGGCCCGGCGCCTGATGAGCATTCCGGGTATTGGGCCAGTCTGCGCGACGGCGCTGGAGGCGCTGGCACCAGCACCTGAGACCTTTGCCAGGGGACGGGACTTCGCTGCTTGGCTCGGGCTCACGCCGCGGCAGAACTCCTCTGGCGGCAAGGCGCGGCTCGGGCGGGTCTCGAGGATGGGTCAGCGCGACTTGCGGCGACTGCTGATCATCGGTTCCATGGCCGTCGTGCGGTGGGCCGCCAGACGGGGTGCCCCAGCAGGAACTTGGCTCGCCAGCATGATGGCGCGGAAGCCGCGAATGCTTGTGGCGATTGCGTTGGCCAATAGGACCGCCCGGATCGCCTGGGCTCTGATGGCGAACGGTGGGGTTTACCGGAGTCCGGTCGCCACCGTGTAACAGCGGAGGTGGCAGGAAGCCGTCGGTGGATGTGGTGGGTCAAAGGAGATTATGGGCAAAACGGTCAAAAGACGGGGTCGGGAAAACCAGCTCGGCTGACAGCGCCTTGACCCAACTTCCTCAGTTTGGAGTAAATCGCTCGCTGGAAGCCGCGGAAACGCTAGGGATACGACCGGGCACGCCAAGGTGTGGTGCTAAATCGGCCAGACGATTGCAATAGATATTGAGGAATTTGCTTGCGGCGGCCCAGAGAATCGTGGTGCTGGTACCGGAGAACAAAGGTGCCGCGCCATATTTGTCCGCGTCAAGAAGATTGGAGCCTACGAATACCTCTACCTCGTCGAGAACGCGCGCGAGGGCGGCCGCCACGTGCAGCGCGTCATCAAGGCGCTCGGCCGGCGCGATGAAGTTGAGGCCTCGGGGCTGATCGATGGGCTGATCGCCTCGGCGGCGCGCCATTCGCGCCGCTCGATCGTGTTGTCGAGTTTTTATCGCGGCGAATTGCCGGAGCTGCACCGCCTCAGCATCGGACCTGATCTGGTGTTCGGCTGGCTGTGGGCGGAAACAGGATGCCGCGACGTGCTCAAGAGCCTCGTCTCCGACCGGCGCTTTTCCTTTGATGTCGAGCGCGCCGTCTATCTCACGGTGCTGCACCGGCTGATGATCTCGGGCTCCGACCGCCATGCCAGCGACTGGCTGAGCCGGGTACGTGTGCCGGGCACCGATGGGCTCGATCTCGACCACGCCTATAAGGCGATGGCCTGGCTTGGCGAAGTCGACGCGGCCGGCCGCAGCACCGCCGAGGCCATCGAGGAGGCACTCTATCACCACCGCCAGCCGCTGTTCGGCGCCGTTTCGATCGCGTTTTTCGACACCACCAGTTTATGGTTCGAGGGGGCCGGCGGCGAGAGCCTAGGCCAGTACGGCCACTCCAAAGACTATCGCGGTCACCTGAAGCAGGTCGTGCTCGGCATCGTGCTTGACGACGCCGACCGGCCGATCGCGTCCTTTGTGATGCCCGGCAACACGGCCGACGTGACGCTGTTGTTGCCAGTAGTCAAACGGCTGCGCGAGCGCTTTGGGATCCTCGATGCTTGCATCGTTGCCGATCGCGGCATGATCAGTGCCGATACCATCGCCGCCCTCGAAGCCGAGAAGATCCAGTACATCCTCGGCGTGCGCGAACGCACCAGCCGCGAGGTGCGCACCGGGGTCATCGAGGATGATGGCCTCGCCGTGCCGCTCGTCATTCCCCGCCAGAAAGGCGAGACCGAACTGGCGATCCGGGAGACGACGATCGCCGGGCGGCGCTACATCATCTGCCGCAACGAGGAGGAAGCCAAAAAGGACGCCGCGGCGCGCGCCGAAATCGTCGCCGGTCTCGAGCGCAAGCTCGCCCAGGGCGACAAGGCGCTCGTCGCCAACAAGGGTTTTCGTCGCTTCCTGAAGACGCCCGCGGGCGGCGGCTTTGTCATCGACCGCGCCAAGATCGAGGCCGATACCCGGTTCGACGGTCTCTTCGTGCTGCGCACCAACACCAAGATCGCCGCGCTCCAGATCGTGTTGCGCTACCGCAATCTGCTGGCCGTGGAGGACGCCTTCAAAACCGCAAAGGCGCTGCTCGCCACCCGCCCGATCTTCCACAAAACCGACGCCGGCATCCGCGGCCACGTCTTCTGCACCTTCCTCGCCCTTGTCCTGCGCAAGGAGCTTTTCGACCGGCTCGCCGCCCGTCGCAGCCGGCTCGAATGGCAGCGCATCGTCGACGATCTTGTCGACCTCAGCGAAATCGATGTCGAACAGGATGGTCGCCGGGCGCGCCTGCGCACCGCGCCAGGCCCGACCATCGACCCGATCTGCCGCGCTATCGGCCTCACCCTTCCGCCGGTCTTCCAGGAGATGCCGCCCGCCGCCTGAACCCAAAACCGTGGTGCCTAAAACTTAAAATGGCTTGCAACCCATTGAGTTACCATGCTGTTCAAAATCAAACTGCGGAACTTGGGTTTGAGGCGAGCCGGCATCTTCTCCAAGACTTCGGTGACGTCCTCACCGAGTTTGCTAAACCGGGTGCCGCCGCAGCCCGGGCAGACCGAACCCGGATCATGCACGATCTCCTCGCGCGGCAGATGATCGGGCAACGGTCGACGTACCGGCTGGCGCCGTTCGCGGGGTGGCTGATCAAGAGCGCGCTGTGCTGCCGGCGCTGTGCGTTCCGCTTCGCTCTCTTCCAAATCGTCGAGCATCAGCTCGAGTTGCGTGATCTGAGTATCGAGTTTCTCCGACCAGCGCCCGAATTGCATCCGCCGCAGTTGGGCGAGCTGGGCCTTGTACTGTTCGATCCGCAGCCAAGCGCCGGTCAGCTCGGCCTGTCAAGCGACGTCCGGAACTGGACCCTTTACGACATAAAGAACTGGACCCCGCTTTAAGCGGTTGCCCCGAGACGCGGGGCTGGGGTGGCTTGTCCAGGTAGCGAACAGGAGGGCCCCGCGCGCGTCGCGCAGTGCCTTTGCGAGCGACGGAGCGGCGCGCGTGGGAGGTTGCCTGTTTGCCCACCTGGGCAAGCCTCTGCTCATGCTTATGCCGTCACGCTTTGTGCCAAAACAGGCGCCTTCAGCAAACCGGTGCGGCGCTTTTCACGCAACCGATAGCTGTCGCCGCGGATCGTGATGACGTGGCTGTGATGCAGTAGACGGTCGAGGATGGCGGTTGCCACAACCGCGTCGCCGAACACGATATGAAACCACTATATCGGAGCGATTGATCCGGATTATTGACGTCGCGCACCCGCTATTCGGTCAGCGCCTTGAGGTCAGCGTGCGCGGGGCGAGTCGGCGCCTTGGCTGGATCCGGGTAGCTCTTCCCGATGGCCGACACCGCTGGATCCCGCAGGAAGCAACAGATCTCGATGATCCGGCTTGTGAAGCACCGGCAAATCGTGATCTCCCGCTGGTGTCGGTACGCACCCTGCGTCCCTTGGCGGAATACGTGCGCGCAAGGCTCTCCGCCGCAAGAGAGAGGGTCGATGGGTCATCGGGCCACGCAGCTGATCCTGCCGTTCGAGCCGGCGTTGCCGGATCGAAGGCTGATCCTGGCGCCGAGATTGTGGCCGACGATGACACCGACAACACGACAACAGCTGGCAAAGCGGCTGGCACAGCTGCTCCGGTCAGTGCTGGTCGCAGCCGACGCCAGTGATGTGAACGGGGGGCATCGCGGTGAACATGCTGCTCAATTTGGAAAGCTCGGTAACCACAGCGCATCGCGCCAAGCTGGCCTATATTTACGTGCGGCAGTCGACCGCCGGCCAGGTCCGCCAACATCAGGAGAGCACCGAACTGCAGTACCGGCTGGTCGATCGCGCAGCCTTGTTCGGTTGGCCCAAGGAACGGATTGAGGTCATTGATGACGACCTCGGGAAGTCCGGCGTGTCGAGCGACCGCCGCGGCGGCTTCCAGCGGCTGATTGCGGAGATCGGCCTCGGGAAGGCAGGGTTGGTGCTGAGCCTGGATGCTTCGCGGCTGGCGCGCAACAACCACGATTGGCATCAGCTCCTGGAATTGTGTTCGCTGTTCGGCGTACTGATCGCCGATGGCGAGCGCATTTACGATCCTTGCGCTTATCATGACCGTCTACTGCTCGGCTTATCTGGAATCATGAGCGAGGCGGAACTTCATCAGATCAAGCTGCGGCTGCATCAAGGCGAGCGCCAGAAGGCGGCTCGAGGCGAACTGAGGGTACCGTTGCCGGCCGGGCTCGCCTATGGTCGCGATGGCCGGATTGGCTTCAATCCGGATGAAGAGGTGCAGGCGCGGCTGCTGCATTTGTTCGCAAAGTTTCGCGAGCTGCGCGGCGCCAAGGCAGTGATGCGCCATTTTCAGGAAGCCAATCTACTGCTGCCGGTACGACCGCTCGACGGACCATCGCCGCATGACCTCGTGTGGCGGCCGGCAAGCAACGCCCGCATCCTTCAGGTTCTCAAGAACCCGGCTTATGCAGGGGCCTATGTTTATGGCCGACGCCGGCGCACGCCGATCGGCCGCCGTTCCGGCTCACGGCAGGGCGCGACCGAAGCCGTAGCGATACAGGATTGGCCGGTTTGCTTGAAGGACGCCTTTCCGGGGTATATCGATTGGGAGGAGTTCATGGCGAACCAGCGGCGGCTCGCGGACAACCTCAATCACTATGATGCAAACCATCACGGGGCGCCGCGCCAGGGCAATGCGTTGCTGCAAGGCATTGCCGTCTGTGGCCGTTGCGGCCGTCGCATGGGGCTGCATTATTCCGGCCCGAGCGGCAACTACCCCGTCTATCTTTGTCGCGCCGATCAGCAGCAACATGGCGGGCCGCGGTGTCAGGAGGTGCGCGCCTTGGGCGTCGATGCGGCAGTCGAAAGATTGTTGCTCGAAGCACTGACGCCAGATCGCCTTGCTCTCGCGATCGCCGTACTGGGCGAGCTCGAGAGCGAAGCCCGCGCGCTCGAACGGCAATGGTCGCTCAAGCGCGAGCGAGCGCGCTACGAGGCGGAGCGGGCGCGCCGACAATATGATGCCGTCGAGCCGGAGAACCGCCTGGTGGCACGGTCTCTGGAGCGGGTGTGGGAGGACAAGCTCCGGCAAGTGGAGCAGATTGACATTGAATACGAGAGTTGGTGCCGGCAGCAACCGATGTCCCTTGCCGGGGCGGACCGGGCTCAGATCGTCGCGTTGGGCGAGGATCTTCCCACATTGTGGAATGCGGCAAGTGTGGTCGAACGCAAGCAGATCCTTCGGCTCGTCGTCAAGGAGGTCATCCTCGATCAGCGGCCCGCCAGCGGCCAAGTCTGGATCAGAATCATCTGGCAGACCGGTGCAGTCAGCGAACACAAGATCCGGCGCAACGTGAGCAGCTACCGCAATTACGCTGACATCGCGATCCTCCAGACACGCGTTCGCGATCTCGTCGTTGCGCGAAAGATGGACCGCGAGGTCGCAAAGGCGCTCAATGCGGAAGGTTGGCTATCTGCCCACGGCCGGCCGTTCAGCGGCGGTGAGGTTCATTTGCTGCGCAAACGTTGGGATATCCCAACGGTGAAGATCAACCGAACAGAACACAATCCCCGACAATGGCCTGATGGGACCTACTCTGTTCAAGGCGCCGCCGAGGCGCTCTCGATTTCCACACAGACCGTCTTCAAATGGCTTCAGAAAGGACAATTATCGGCCCGCCAGATCGCCAAAGGGATGCCCTGGCAAATCGAGCTTTCGGACACGCAGATCGCTGAATTGAGAGGTACAAGTACGGCGCACAAATCAATCAAAGAAAGAGGCATCATGAGGTCTTCGGCTCGCCGAACACATTTCCCCATTCGCCGATCGCGCGATTACTGGTGATCAGCATGCTGCCGCGCTCGTAGCGCCGCGAGACGAGCTGAAAAAACAAATGCGCCGCATTGGCTTCAAACGGCAGATAGCCGAGCTCGTCGACAATCAATAGCTTCGGTTTGCCGAAATGGGTGAGGCGGTCCTCGAGCCGGCCGTCGCTGTGCGCCTTGGCAAGCTGGGCGACCAGAGTCGGTGCCGGCATGAACAGCACCGTATAGCCGGCCAGGATCGCCTGGCGCCCGATGGCCACGGCCAGATGCGTCTTGCCGACTCCGGGCGGCCCCAGCAATAGCACCGCTTCGGCATTGGCAATAAAGCGCCCGGCCGCAAGCTCGCGGATCTGCTTTTTATCGATCGAAGGCTGGGCGGCGAAATCGAAACCATCGAGATCGCGCACAAACGGAAAGCGCGCCAGCCCAATGCTCATCTCGATGCGGCGCTCGTCCTTGCGGCCGATCTCACGTTCGCAGAAGAGAAACAGGGCCTCGCGGATCGTCAGCTCGCGCCGCGCCGCCTCGTCGACCAGACTGTCGAGCTGGTCACGGATCGCGGTCAACTTGAGCCGATTGAGCATTGCGGTCAGATGATCGTGGTCCATCACCAATGTCCCCCGACCAATCGCTCGTATTCGAGCAGCGGCCGCAACAGCTCAGTCGAGCCTGTGGATCACCGCGAAATACCCGATCGCGACGAGTTGAGCCGGCAAAAGACCGGCGACCAGAACGCGCCCGCGACGATGCCGCGGCGCCAGCAGAAGGAAACGCAGATATGGCAAATTTGACGCGGCGTTCGGTGCTTCGCACCTCTCTCACGCTAGGCGCGGTCGGCGCCTTTGCCCGTCCCTATGTCGCCAACGCTGCGGCGACAACCGCCACCGTGTGGTGGACTCAGGGCTACGCCGAGGAAGAAGACATCTCGTTCAGGAAGATCGTCGCAGAGTATGAGAAGGCCACCGGCAATACGCTCGACTACAGCATCCTGCCGTACGCGCCGCTGCGCCAGAAAATCGTCTCAGCGGTCACCAGCGGCGTCGTCCCCGATGTGTTCCCCAATCAGCCCGCCGAGACCATTGCGCTGCTCGCCTGGAACGACAAGCTGGTCGACCTGACTGATGTCGTGGAGACGCAACGGGAAGAGTACACCGACACGGCACTGCTTACGGCGCTATGCTACAACAACGTCGAGAAAAAGCGCAGCTTTTACGGCGCGCCTTATACCCAAGGGGCATTACCGAACCATGTCTGGCGGTCGCTGGTCGAGAAGGCCGGCTATAAGATGGAAGACATCCCGAAAACTTGGGACGCCTATTACGATTTCTTCAAGGAGGTGCAGAAGAAACTGCGCGCTCAAGGCCAGCGCCACATTTATGGCCTCGGCCTCAATTTGGGCATCGGAGGCGATCCCCACAACGTGTTCGCCTATTTCTTGATTGCCTATGGCGGTCTGGACATCGTCACCAAGGACGGCAAATTGCATCTCGACGATCCGAAGGTGAAGGAGGCAGTGATCAAGGCGCTGACCTATCCGACGACAGCCTATAAGGAAGGCTTCATCCCGCCGGGTGCGATCAACTGGAACGACGCCGATGACAACAACGCCATTCATTCCAAGACGGTCGTCATGGATCTTGACGGCTCGATCTCGACTGAGGTCGCCATCATCAAGAACCAGCAGGAATACAACGATATCGTGACGATGGGCTTGCCGCTCAGCAACGATGGCAAGCCGGTGCCGAGCCTGACTGGCAGCTTCTGCGGTCTGATCCCGAATGGAGCGAAGAACGTCGCGGCGGCGAAGGAATTTCTCAAATATCTGATCCAGCCCAAGATCATCAACGAGCTGCTGAAAACGGGACTCGGCCGCAACCTGCCGCCGATGCTGTCTATCGTGAAGAATGACCCCTGGTGGCTCGACGCCAAGGACCCGCACCGGGGGCTCTATGTCCAGCAGGGCCTGCTCCGACCGTGCTGAATTTCTGGGTCTACAACCCGGCCTATGCTTATGTCCAAAACGAGCGTGTCTTCCCCAACGCGTGGATCGCAATCATGAAGGACGGGCTAACGCCGCAGACCGCCGCGGACCAGGCGCTCAAACGGGTAGAGGAGATCTTCGCGAAATATCCGATCGCACAGGGCTGAGCCCGAGCGAGATGGGAACTAGAGCGCGCCCGCAACGGGTCCGGCGGCGTCGCAAGGAAGAAGCCGTTGATGACGGCTTCGGGGCATCACGAGCGGTTGCCGCCGCCAAGGCTAAGTGCCCGCTGTGGGTCCGGAAAGGTGACCATCGCCGGGACGCATGGCAATAGGTAAGACGTGCCGATCCCAAACCTTGCCGCCTCGCCCTGGAGCGGCGAGCTTCGACCCGACACGGGGTTAACCGACGAGAGGCCCTTGGAGGCATCAGGCAGGCCGATCGTGTATAGCTTGCGCGGATGACGGCACAGCGGGCCGGAGCAGCCTACGCGACGCAACCCTGAATGAGGCGCGCTTGATCATCGAGAGTCCGACGGCGATGGCGCCGTCTCATAAAATCGGTGGACTGCCGCTTCAATTGCACAACGTTGAGGGGTCGGCCACGACTTCATCGGCCCATCAGACAGCAAGGCGTGGTAAAAATCTGACGAGCAGGGGGAGCAACCTTCACCTTACGAATGCACGACTATGGTCTTGAGTATCGGGTCCACCGCCGACAATTTTGACTACATCGTGGTTGGCGCCGGCTCGGCGGGCTGCGTATTGGCAAACCGGCTGACCGAGGAGGGCAAGTCACGCGTACTGCTGCTGGAGTTCGGCGGTTCGGATCGCTCGCTGCTGATTCAGATGCCGGGCGCTCTCTCGATTCCCATGAACATGCCGAAATACAATTGGGATTTTGCCACCGAGCCGGAGACGCATCTGGGCGGACGACAGCTAGCCACGCCGCGCGGCAAGGTGCTGGGTGGTTCGTCCTCGATCAACGGAATGGTTTGGGTACGTGGCAATCCGCGCGATTTTGATGGCTGGGAAAAACAGGGCGCCGAGGGCTGGGGCTATCGCCATGTACTGCCCTATTTCCGCCGCGCCGACGCCCACGAGGGCGGAGATCCGCAATACCGCGCCAGCGATGGTCCGCTGCATAACTGTTATGGGCGCTTGGACAATCCGCTGCACCACGCCTGGCTGCGGGCGGCACAACAGGCCGGTTACCCGGCCACGCCAGACTATAACGGCTACCAGCAGGAGGGTTTCGGACGCATAGCCATGTCGGTGCACCGGGGACGGCGTTGGAGTACTGCAAATGCCTATCTGCGCCCGGCACTGCGGCGGGCAAATTTGCGGGTTTTGACGCATGCACGCGCGACCCGCGTTCTGTTCTCGGAGAGGCGTGCTGTAGGTGTAGCGTATTTCCGAGGCGGCGAGGAGCGCAAAGCGTACGCGGCGCGCGAGGTGATCCTGGCAGGCGGCCCGATCAATAGCCCGCAGCTTCTCAAGTTGTCAGGGGTCGGGCCGGCCCAGGAGTTGCGCGCGCTCGGCATCGAGGTGGTTCAGGAGCGGGAAGGCGTAGGCGAGAACCTGCAGGACCATCTGGAATTCTATTTCCAGGTGGAGTGTCGCGAGCCAATCACGCTCTATTCGGCGATGCGCCCGCTGGCCAGGGCGTGGATTGGCATGCGTTGGCTGCTGCACCATGACGGGCTAGGCGCCACCAACCATTTCGAGACCGGCGGCTTTGTGCGCAGCCGCGCCGGCGTGCCCCATCCGGATTTGCAATACCACTTCCTGCCGCTCGCCGTGTCCTATGACGGCAAGTCGCTAGCACCGGGTCACGGGTTTCAGGCACATATCGGGCCGATGCGCTCGCAAAGCCGCGGGTGGGTGCGGCTTGCATCGGTCGACCCGGCAGCGGCGCCGCGCATCCGCTTCAACTACATGAGCCACCCGGACGACTGGACCGCGATGCGCGCAGCGGTGCGACTGACACGCGAGATCTTCGCTCAACCCGCCTTCGACCGCTACCGGGGGCAGGAAATCCAGCCGGGCGATGTGGTGCAGACGGATGCCGAGATCGACGCCTTCGTGCGCGAAAAAGCCGAGAGCGCCTATCATCCATGCGGTACTTGCCGGATGGGGCAGACGGACGATCAGCGGGCGGTGGTTAATCCGGAGTGTCGCGTGATCGGGTTAGAAGGGCTACGCGTAATCGATTCCTCGATCATGCCGACGATCACAACTGGCAACCTGAATGCGCCCACCATCATGATCGGCGAAAAAGGTGCTGACCACGTGCGCGGGCATACGCCGCTGCCGGCAGCGAATGTGCCGGTGTACGTGGCAGCGAACTGGCAAGCGGCGCAGCGGTGACCGCGCTCCCGAATGACCTAGCGTTGTCCATTACTCCACTCCCGTGTCTGCAGTGAGGCATGGAGAGCGATAGCCGCCGCCACGGTTGAGTGGCTGCTGTCAGTTCGGTAAAGGTCCTTCGCCGGGACGGACCGCAACGGGCAAGATGCGCCGAAAGCTGCTATTCACGCCATCGAAAATCAGGCGGTCGGATGCGGTCCAGAGGAGCTTGCGTCCTCATCCAAATTTAATAACCGAAAAGCACCCAGCGGCTAAACTCCGGCAAATGCTCGCGCCAGCGGAGCACACGCCCGCGATCAACGAACAATTCGATTAAAATCGCTATTGGCCCGAGAGCACTTGCTTCGGCCGCGCCCGCTTCGGCCTGTGATCCGCATGAATTGGGTTTGGCCGTTGGAATCGCGACGGCCAGGTCGTGGTCGGGTATCGAGCGTGGAGGGCAAGCCGATGAACACTGCAAGCGAAGACGTAAAGATCCTGACGGTTGCCAGCTGCTCGTTTGTTCGCGACGAGCATCGCTCACACGTGGTCGTCTCCGAGTCCTATGGCGGCCGATACAATGCCTTCAACGCGGCCAAATGGGGCGTTCGTGGCGTGATCATGAACGATGCCGGCATCGGCAAGGATGACGCCGGCATCTGCGGGCTTGATTACCTCGACCAGATCGACTCAGCGGCGGCGACCGCGGATGCGCAGACATGCCACATCGGCGACGGCGACCATTTGCTCGACCACGGCATCATCAGCCACGTCAATCGCGCGGCCGCGGCCCTCGGCTGCACGTCCGGCCAGAGCGTCCACGAGTGTGCCGAACTCATGCGCTCGGCAATCGTCCCGTCGTGCCGCCGAGCATCACCGATGGTGCCCGCTTTGTCATGCGCGACGTACCCGGCGAGCCGCGGCTGATCTGTGCCGATTCCATCGGGATGCTGCAACCCGACGACGGCGGTCAGATTGCCGTCACCGCATCGCATGGCGCCCTTTCCGGAGATAGGCCGGACAACGCGATCCCGGTGGACATTTACGCCGTGTTCTTCAGCGATGCCGGCGGTGGCATGGACGGGGCTGGCATCGCGCGGCTGGCTGATCTCAACCAAAAAGGGATCGTCGCCGGCACGACCTCGGCGGATAGTGCCCCGATCGGCGATTCACGCGCGCTCTACCGCGACGGTATCCTCTCGCACGTCAACCGAGCCGCTGCCCGGCTCGGTGGCCGGGTGGGCATGCCACTAAAGGAATTTGTCGACCTGCTGATCGAAGCATCAAAACAGCAGGCGCCCACGACACTGACTGGTTAGGTCAGCCGTTGCCTGCCGCGGCTGGATAGTAGGCGAGCATATGGCGCCGCGGGTTAGGACGCGTTCTGCGCGACGGCGGTGTCCTATTTTGCGTAACAAGGTTGACGCTTTGCGCGCGGCTCGATAAGTCGTTGTGCCGCGATCATGAACAAGTTCGCCCGCAGTGCGAGGCGAACCGAAGAACGAAGGGGAGAAAACGGGCCATGTCGGGATTGCGGTCGCTGTGAAATCTACAACGCCGGATCTTTCTTCTCGCAGATGCGCCGGAGGAAATCGGTCATCATCATCATCACGTCGCCGGCCCCGACCTAATCCGCTTCAGGCAAGAGGCGGCGTGGCGCGAGAATCACGGCAAAGAGCCCAACGGATTCCACGTTAACCCCCTTATCGGATGGAGATGCGCAATAACGCAAGCATCACCTTCGGCGGCTATTGGCAGCGGAGCCGCGCGGCTTGACCCCAGCCGAAAGGCACCTAAACTCTTAGCCCTCCGTTTTGCCTTGCGGGAAGGCGACGAATATCGCGGCGAGGGCGCATGACCGATAAGATGGCAACTCCCAGTTATTTTCCATCGCAGCCAGCGTGGCATAGATTACGCGAAATCATCAAGGAGAAATCCTTACGAACCGACAAAGTGTACATTTTGTCATCGGGGCAGAATAGCAACTATTATTTTGACATGAAACCGACTACATTCAACCCAGAGGCGCTGAATCTCTTGTGCCCGATGCTCTATCAGCTTACGACGGGTCGTCGTGGCGTATTTGTGGGCGGGCTGGCAGTCGGGGCGATTCCCATCATCTCCGCACTCGTGCACTACAGCGCCTCTCAGGACGGGATCATGGGATTCTATGTAAGAGAGGAAATTAAAAATCACGGCACGCAAAATCTTATCGAAGGATTCCTAGAAAACGGTGCCGAAGTTATAATGCTCGATGATGTCACCACATCGGGCGGTTCCGTAATGAAGGCAGTTCAAGCTGTCCGCGAGCGGAACTGCAAAGTCATCAAAGTTATTACGATTGTTGATCGATGCGAAGGCGCGACGGAGCGATTTGTAAAAGAAGGCCTCGAATTCGTCCCGATATACACAACCCGAGACTTTGATTAGAGGCTAAGCCTAGGTTTTCTGCCTCCGCCATCCTCCACCGCGCGCCGCATCCTTTCCTAATCTCTCGATGACGCCGCGTCGGCTCGCCGGCTTGAGCGTAGCGTTGATGAGACCGCAGATCTCTAACCGCAGTTGGTGGCGTCCACGTCAGAGCCCTGCCAATTACATGCGCGGTGATATTGATCCAGGAAAGAGTTACCGACGTGGGCAGCCACCCTTCAACACTGATTAAAAGTCAGCCAGCGCGGAATTCACGATATTTGCCCCGGGTCACGGCAGCAGCAGTCTTCACTCTCGGGAAACCCGGATCTTCCTGCTTGAGGGACCAGGTACGGCGAAGCGCTCATGTCACGCGTGACTGAGCGCCCATTTCGCAAACCGGACGAAGGCGTCCTTGACCGCTTGCCGATCGCTGCGGTCGCTGTCACCCAGCCAGCCGAGGCGGACCAAATCGTTGATCGCGGCCGGTGAAATCACGAGCTGTACCACCGCGGCGCCGCGTCGGAGCCGTTCCCGGCGGCGGCGTTGCCGCCCGGCAGCAGGTGAGATCGGGTGGGGCGCGGGAGACGAGAGCGCCCCGATCTGGCTTTCTGTCACCCGTGAGAAGACCCCGTTAATGGCAAATATTGCGACGCGCTTAATACACCGGGACCCCGCTGTGGCTCAAGAGTTCCTCAGTCCGGTCGAGCGGCACAATTGTGATTTCTGGGCCGCTCCGACCGTCGGCGGCGGGCTTCCGGGCAATCACCTGTTCGCTCCGTCTGGCCCGAACTGACCAGCGCTGTACAGGGCCCCATCAGTCCCACACTATTCGAGGGCCATCCCTCGGTGATGCCACTCGTCTTTGCCGCCACGGAGGACGGCAAGGCCCATGTAAGCCGTTTCAACCCGAGCGGCTGCGATTGTTCCATTGTTTCTCGTCACCCATCGGCTGCGATTGATGCCGGCAAGGAAGTCTTCAAAGTAAGATCCTCAGCGACCACCGGCAGGAAGGCGGTGTCGTATCGATTCGTGACGGACCGGCCGCGCTACCCAGGTTCGAGATTGAGGACATTCTCGTCAAGGAGCATTCGGTGGCGTCGCCACCTCACATAGTCAGCGGACGTAAACTTCGATGATCCGCCCTGGAGAGGTGCACAAGACAGGCGGCATTGCAGCCCCAAGACTTTCGGGAGCCGGCTGACACCCTATTTATCAATGGGTCATGGCTTGCGCCAGATATGATCCAAAGCCGCTGCGGGTCATGAGATTATGGCGCAGGGTTGTGGGTTCGGCCGCTGCCGTTGTGCATCGTCGCGAACCTCAACTGGCGAGACGTGGACTCGCACGAGACGGCCGTAGGTGCTCGCCGAGTGTGCCGCGCACCAGCGCCAGAGCCGCTACTGCCCCGACCAATGCCAGCGCACCGGCCACGGCGAAGGCCGCGTTGAAGCTGCCAGTTGCGGCAACGACATAGCCGGTCACGATCGGCGCCAATAGGCCAAAGGTATTGCCGCCCAGGACAAGAAAGGCGGTAGCTCGCCCGGCATCGCCGGGTGAGCGCAGCAGATCGGCGACCAGGGCGCCGTTGGCGGCCGGCCCGACATGGGCGGCCGATACCGCAATCGTGATCAGAGTGATGACTGCGGCAAGTGACTGGACAAACGGGATCCCCAAGCCCGCCGCCATAAACAGCAGGCTGAGTACCACCAGGTAGCGGCGGTTGCCGCCGCGCACCGCTTCGGCGGTTAGCACTCTGTCGCCGGCCCAATTGGCGACGACGCCCACCACCGTGGAGATCAGGAACGGGATCGCGGTGTAGATGCCGGAGTTCAAGATCGACAGGTGCCGCGCGGTTTGCAGGTAATTCGGCAACCAGGAAATATAGAGATAGCCGGTATAGACGAGGCAGCCTTGCGAGATGAACAGGCCCCACATCGCCGGGCAGCGGATCAGCCCGAGATAGCCGACGCCGCTGTGGCTCGGCGGCGTGATCCCGGCGTCGCGCCCAGCCAGGATTTGGTCGCGCTCCGCCGGGGGCAGCCACCCAGTCTTGTCCGGTGTCGACACCACTGCCGCCCAGACCGCTACCCAGACAAATCCGACCGAGCCGGTGATGATGAAAGACCAGCGCCACGACAATGTCTCGATCAGCCAGGCGACGGCCGGGGCGCCGAGCGCAAGCCCGAGGGTGGACCCGCAAGAGATCGCGGCGATCGCGGTGCCGCGCTCGGTATAGGGCGACCACAACCGGACGCTGCTATAGGAAATCGGAGCAAAGGGCGCTTCGCCAACTCCCAGACCGAGCCGCACTATCAACATTGCCGCGAAGCTGCTGACCACTCCGGTCGCCATCTGCGCCGTCGACCATACCGCGGTCGCGACTGAGGCGACGACATGCGGGCCCCAACGGTCGATCAGCCGCCCGCCAGGCAGCATCATTAGCACATAGGCCCACAGGAACGAGGAGAACAGATAACCGAGCGCGATCGGCGACAGCCCGAATTCGTGCGCGATCGGCTTGCCCGCAACCGACATGTTGACGCGATCGAGATAGGCAATCCCGCTGAACAGAAACAGCAGGAAAAAGACCCAATATCGGCGGTGCGTCGTTCGCATCGATGCGCTCCTCCTTTTTTCTCTTCGCCTGCGACAAGCCAGCGGGTCGGCGTGGCCACGCTGTGCATATTCATAAACCCAGAGAAGCGATTGTGCGGCTTTTTGTAGTATGGGGGTTCCCGAACCGCTGGGAGAGAGAATTATCGAGTTCGACCATCGCCGTCGTTTTGAAAATCAAGCGGCGGTGATTTTTGAACGCGAGGTCCCGCCTGCTGCAGACGGTCATTCCGAGTGAATACCGGTAAAATCTATGATCAAGAATTAACGCGGCGAGAGGGACGGGACGGGCCTACCTATTAAAGGTAATCGCTCGCCTCCCCTTGTTAGCCGCCTTTAACCTGGAGGACAAATCGATGAACACGACACACGAAGACGTAAAAATCGTTACAGTCGCCAGCTGCTCGTTTGTTCGCGACGAGCATCGCCGGCACGTTGTCGTTTCCGGCTCCTATGGCGGCAGGTATAACGCCTTCAATGCCGCCAAATGGGGTGTGCGCGGCGTTATCATGAACGATGCCGGCATCGGCAAGGATAACGCCGGCATCCGCGGGCTTGATTACCTCGACCAGATCAACCTAGCGGCGGCCACCGCGGATGCGCAGACGTGCCATATCGGCGACGGCGACCACATGCTCGAGCACGGTGTCATCAGCCACGTCAATCGCGCCGCCGCCGCCCTCGGCTGCAAGCCGGGCCAAAGCGTCCGCGACTGCGCCGAACTGATGCGCTCGGCGGTGGTATCGGCTACCGCGCCACCGAGCATTAGCGAAGGCGCCCGATTTGTCATGCGTGACGTTCCGGGTGAGCCGCGGCTGATCTGCGCCGACTCCGTCGGAATGATCAAGCCCGAGGATGCGGGTCAGATTGTCGTTACGGCATCGCATGGTGCTCTTTCCGGAGGACGGCCGGACAATGCGATCCCGCCAAACATCTACGCCGTGTTCTTCAGCGACGCGGGGGGCGGGATGGACGGGGCGGGTATCGCGCGGCTGGCCGATCTCGACCAAAAAGCGATCGTCGCGGGCACGACCTCCGCGGACAGCGCGCCGATTGGCGATTCACGCTCGCTCTACCATGAGGGTATCCTGTCGCATGTAAACAGCGCAGCAATGCGGCTTGGGGGCCGTGTTGGCATGTCGCTCAGAGACTTCGTCGACCTTCTGATCGCGGCTTCGAGACGACAGCCACTCAACGCACCCTCGCAGTAGTCCAACCGTTGCTTGGCGGACCTCGATCATTGGGGATCAGATGGGTGAGCCAGTGGCAGAGCCGCGTCAGGACGCAATAAGCTCAACACGCCGTCATTTGCATAATAACGTTGACGCTGCGTACTGCCGGATAGATCGTACTATTGCAATTAGAAATAGGTGACCTCGCGATCGTGGGGTCACACCACAAAACAATGTGGAGGAAAACAGACCATGTGGACGTCCTTGCGGCGAGTGCCAGCCTTCGTGCTGACGTCGATGTTGCTGACGGGACTGGCCTATGCCGGTGACGGGGGTGGTCAAGGGCGATGGGCGCGCGGACCGATCTTCGACATCACCCATTTCGACGTGCTCCCGGTTAACCTAGGCACACCCGATTCTTTCGAGCAGACGGCCTACACGGCCCTGTTTGCGTATCGTGATGCCAGCCTATCGGATGCCGGGTCCGAGAGCTTTCGGGTCGTTAATTGGCTCCTGGCTTCAAATCATTCGCAAATCATCGACGTCTGGAGCAGCCTCGATGCGTTCGAGGCGCACTTGGCGCAAACTCACAGCACCGACTTCCGGTTTGCCGTGCAGGTCCAGCCCCCTCCGCCCCCTCCCGGCTTCAACTGCTGCATCGGCAGCCCGATCGACGACCGCCAATACAGCCTGGTGAAATCATTCAACACGCCCTGGACCAGCAGCAGCCTCGCTCCGGGTTCGGTCGTCGGAAACGAAAACCTTGGGCTCTTTGTTGTGACCTATGTCGATTTTCTGGCGGATGGCGACCCCGGTAAAGGCGAGGACGAGCTTGCTCGCTATGGCGCCGCAACCAGCAAGCAGTCCGGCCAAAAGAGCTATACCGTCTTGCAGCAGCTCGACCGGCCAAACCGCTTCGCCACCCTGGAGGTCTGGGATTCCGTAAGCGACTACAACGCCTGGCAGAGCAACGTGACGACGACAAATTTCGTCGCCAACGTGATGCCCCTACTCGGTTCCCCGCTCGATCACCGGCTGAACATCCTGTGCGGCGAGACCTATGTCGACAACACTGGTTGCGTTGCACCTTGAGGCGCTGCGGTGTCGAGGCTGAAAACGAGGATTGGAGCAATGTGGGCAATCAAGGCTGCGGAGATCAGATCGACCCCGGTGGCGGTGACCGCGGCCACGGTTTCGGGTCTGATCCGGCCCTAAGCTTCAATCACGGCGCAGCCGTCGACGATAGCGACCTCCCGGCGCAGTCCATCCGGTTTCATATTGTCGCATTGTCGAGCTGCACCGCGACGATACCGACTTCGAGCCGCTTAGCCAGCTGGTCGAGGGTATCGACTTCGAACTCGATCTGGACGAGATGACCGGCATGTGCGCGGACGCGTTTCGGTGCCGGCTTGACGTCACCCGCCAGTGCCAATAACTGTCCATGATCAGCATCGCGTCGTCGAGACCGAAACGGCGATTGTTAGCGCTGCCTCATCGCGCCGCCTCCTTCTCCTGGGTGCGCAGCCCGGGGTAGCATAGCTCCTGGAAACTCACGCCGTTCCGCTGTTCCGACAAGAAACACGGCGGTTTGGGTCGATCCGATGTTCGGCAATCCGAATAAAGCTTTACCCAAAGGCCAGCCCAGGTTCCACATTTCGGACCGCCTCGCCGGCTTAATGTGCGCGCCGCTCCAATCCCGCAGGCGCCGTCATCTCCAGCTTGCCGAGCGTAATGCGGACAAAGCGGAACATCAGCAGTGCCGCGAGCCCGAACGGAATGCAGCAGAACATATAGACCGCGGTGACGGCATGGCCGACCGCGGCCGGATCCGTCGCGCCCCCGAGGCCGGCAACATTCGCCACCACTCCGGCAATCGCCGCTCCAAAGGCGGTGCCGATTGCGCGTATCGAGGCCAAGGCGGACGCTGTGCTGCGATGTTCGCCGGCGGTCACACTGTCCATCGCCCGGGCGACGAGATGCACGTTGTAGATGCCGATGCCGATCCCCATGACAAAGGCGCTCACTGTCATCAGAGCTAGCCCCGGCAGCAAAGCCACCGCCGTCAGACAGGCGAGACCGGTCGTGGCGAGAACCGGTCCTGAGAGGAGCGCCAGGCGCTCTCGCTTCCCGGACCATCCCGATACGGTAAAGGTGCCGCTGGTCCAGCCCAGCGAAATGACGATGCTGAGAAAGTTGATCACAATAGGCGACACGTGATGCACGACCTGCAGCAACAATGGCAGGAACAAGGTCACCGAGGTCTGGGTCATCCCGTGCAATGCCAGGATCCACAACGCCAGCCCGATTGGCGCAGTGAGCGACAGAGCGCCGCGCGGAAAAAGGTTATCGGTGGCCCGCCGGTCGAGCCAAAAGGTCACGCCGACAAGTACTATTGCCGCCGCAATCAACAGGATGCGCGATGCCGCCCCCGACACCGAGCCGCTGGCCGCGATGCACAGGACTCCGACGGCCAAGGTTCCAAACCGGAGAAATGGCACTCTAGCGAAGCCTTTGCCTTCGCTCTCGCGGTCGAGCCGGTCGGGGATCTTCCAATAAGCCAGCCCGGCAAACACCAACATCAGCGGCGCCATCATCCAGAATGATCCGCGCCACCAATGCATCGCCGCAAACATCCCGCCAACGATCGGACCGCTGAGATGGCATGCGGTGAAGGTGCCCTGCGAGATCGCAATGATGCGGGTCCGCAGCCGCGCGTCGTAGAGGCTGGTGATCAGCGCCATGCCGCTGCCCGAGACGAGCCCTCCGGCCCACCCCTGCACGCCGCGGGCCGCAATCAGCGAGCCGATATCCGGCGCCAGCGCGCAGCACACCGTGCCGAGCGCAAAGACCCCGGCGCCCAGCGTATAAGCGCGCCGCGCACCAAGCCGCGACCACACCATCGCGGTCGAGGCGCCGCCGACAATCGCGCCGATCGTGTAGAGCATCGCCGCCCAGGTGTAAAAGCTCGCTCCGCCGATATCGCGGACGATCGTCGGCATGATGATCGCGATGACCAGCATCTGGGTCGCGTTCATCGCGATGCCGCCGATGATCAGCGCCGAATAGAGGCCAAGCCCGTTGCGAAAAATCTCGCTCCACGAGCCCTTCGCGGTGCCGCCGTCGACCGTCGTTGCGCGCCCCCCCTGCATAGGAGGCAGATACCAGAAGTCGCCCGTTGCTTGCTGGCGCATTTTTGGGCACCAGCCGCGCGCCTTTATCGCGCCGCTTGAGTCGCACCGCGAAGACTGCCGTGGCGAATGTCGCCGACAACCAGGCTCAACTCGGATGGTCGGCCCCGCGCTCCGCTTTGCTCGCACCTTCCGAAATTGTCCTCGCACGCGAGACCACGTGTCTGTTTCTGTCGGGAAGTCCTGCCAAGCTTGCTCCGGACTCACTGGCGCCTCTCACCCGCGCCCCAGCTCAACTTCCCGCTGGGTCCCTAGGGCCGGGTGATCAAGGCCCTGGCCATGATCGCCAGTCGAGCTCTCAGCGATGGTGACCTATCCGCTGCGTCAGATTTCGCCGATCCGGTAGGCGCGAACCGCTGTGTCGTGGAACAAGTCGGCGCGTTCCGAAAGTGAGTAATTCTTCGAAAAGCGCTTGAAGGCGTTGAATAGGACGTGGTGTGAAAACGAGACCTTGTCGACCGGAAAGTTGCTTTCGAACATGCAGCGTCGCGGGCCGAATTGCTCGATGCAGTCGGTCATCAGCGGCGCCATCGATGTCGCCAGTTCTTCCGAGCCGATGGGCTTCTCGCGGGTGTGCCAATCAAAACCCAGGCGCGGCATGCCAATCCCCCCGAGCTTCAGGTTGACATTGGGGCATTGGGCCACCGTCGCAACGCCACGCCGCCAGGTCGCGAGTACTTCGTCTCACGCCCCGCGTAGGGGCCGACGCGCTGCAAGCCGCCCAAATGGTTCAGCACGATCGTCAACTCGGGCACCGCCTCGGCAAAATCGGCGAGCTCGGGAAGTTGTGGAAAGCACACCCCGGTGTCGAGCGACAATCCCATCCGCGCCAACACCCGCGCTCCCGCGCGATAATCGGCCAAGGCGAGCACACCCTGTTTCTCGCGGTTGCCAACTTCCGGATGCGGGTCCCACGTGACGGTGTGTCGAATGCCGCGAAACCGGTTGGGGCTCGCAGCTTGCAGGGCCTGCAACACCGGCTCGACCCGGTCACCGAGTTTGAGGTCGGCGTGGCCAACGATTGCCGCCGCCGCGCAGCACGGGCCATAAAGTTCAGTGGCGCTGGCTGCCGCAAGTCCTTGGACGAATTCGACTTCGCCGACTGGGCGGTGTTCCGGCGGGCCATCCGGCCGGTACATGGAGCGCGCCTCGATAAATACCGTCGAGCGGACATCGTGCCCACAATTGACGTCGGCGGCCAATTCATGCAGCAGATAGCGCTGATAAGGGATACGCTCGAACCGGAAATCCCAGAAGTGGTGGTGCGGATCGCAGATCGCGATCCCGGGCTCCAGGGTCTCTTCCTGGGTCAGCGCGAGCCAATCATTGCCACCATACGGCATCGTCGTCCCTCCAGTAGCTTTTTGATCTTTTAATTTTTATGTACGCCGGTGCTCGGCAGCAAGCCATCCTTGACCATGGTCCCCTGCCTGAATGAGCTTGGTAAGACTGTCGGCGCCATGTAAGCCTTTACCGAAGGCCGTTGATTGCTTTTCTTGGTCGGACGAATCTCGGGATCCTGCACTTTGGCCCGGGTTTTGGTCGAAACGCCCCGCCGGGCCGGCCGTAAGAAATCTCGGGTTTCGAAAGCCAATAGCGGCTGGGGTTGCGCCGCCGCGATTTTAGCGCGGTGGGCGCCGAGATCCTCGCCTCGATGTCCTTTCGAACGGTGATGGTCGCCTCGTTATTACTGCCACTTGAGGTCTTCGCAGGAATGGACGATGCCGTTCTGTTGATCTTGTGCGGGACGAACCCGCTACAGAATTGCAGGACAAGTGTCCGCTACGCGAGCGTCGCCGCCTGTGCGATCAGTGCGCCTCTTGCACCTAACCCGAGCGCAACATGGCAAGCCCGAGGCGCTGACGGTGCCACGAGATCGGAGTGGTCGTCCTCGCGGTAAATCACTTGCATCTTCGGCTACAGGGCGCGCCGATTGCGGCCGTTCGCGTGGTCCTAGCAAAGTGCCGAGTTGACTAACCGGACCTTCGCGAGGGCGGGCAGAATACCGGGCCAGTGTTGAAAAGTGTCCGCGGTCAGGGCTTTTCAGACAAAGCCAAATTCTCAGGTGGTTGTGACGACGTTTTGGAGCGGCTCGCCGCGGACAAAGCGGTCGATATTTCGGGCGACATCGCGTGAGCGACGCTCAATGGTGCCATCGGTTCGAGGCGAGCAGGCGTTGATCGGGCGTTCCGCACCTCCTGATCAGCTGGCCGACCCAGTCAGGGCCGCAATTGCCGAGCGCCTGCGCCAACTTGGGGACCTGAATTGGCTTCGGAATGCTTGGAAGGGTGCGGTCGATGCTGAGGAACGGTTACCTGATCTCAGATCAGCGAGAGCGACTGCAGAACAAAACAAACTTCTGGCGGAAGCGTGCCTCGCGGCTCTTGAGGACGGGGAACCAGAAGCAAGTTCGGGTGATCTTGCTCGCCAGGCGCGTGATCTGGATGCGCTGGTGAGACTAGGCCGGAATCTGGGCCTCCATGACGGGCATTGCCCCCTTTGCGCGAGCAACGTCACGCATTCGGAGTTCGAGAACGGGCTGGCGATCGCTGCAGCTCATGCGAGACAACTGGATGAAAAGCCGTCGAGATGGCCTCGCATGAGCGGGCCCGTAAGGCGGCGCAGGACGCCCTCACTGAAGCGGAGAAGGAACTTAACCGCCGGCAAGACCTACTGAGCCTCTCCGAAGCTGCAGTAACGGAATTCCGACAACGGCTGATCGCAATTGGTTTGCCCGAGAACGCCGAGTTAAAAGAGATATCCGAGCAGTACCAGGCGCTCACCGCCATAATTAACGTCGCTCGCGACGATCTGAGGATTATCGATACGCTCAAGTTAAACGACGGATTAGCGAGGGCGCTTCGAGCGGAAGCCGAGATGAAAGAAGCCAACTCCCGGGCTGAAAGGAAGCTGGGGCTGGCACGACGAGCCGATAACCGCGCGCAGGCCCTGCACGATGCTGCACGGCGCGCGGCCGGCGAAAGTAACACTGTGCACCCGGGCGTCACGTCCTGGTACGGCGCCGAAGCCGGCCAGACGACGCTGCCGCCGTCGCCAAGCACATCCACTCCGCGGGCCAGTTTGCCGTAATTACATGTCAGTATCGGAATGGGTGGAAGCGGCATTTTGTACAGCAGGTCGTAGCCGCCGTCCGGCGTCCGATGCACCCGCGTCGCCGGGAACCGCGCAAAGCTGTGCCTGAGCCACCCCAATGCTGTCGCCTCAACGGCGATCGCAACGATCATCGATGGCGCCCCCATTGGAACTGCAATAAATTGCGCCGTCGGGTGCGCCATGAACAGCCGATATGCCTTCCGCGGCCGATCAACCGCATCCCGCGGTGCGCACCCAGGCACCGGAAAGACCGATACACCCTGCCCCTCCGGCGGTTGCTTTGTCAGCTCGGCTGCCGCCATCGCGAGTTCGTGCAGGCTCATCCTGGTCGGTGCTCGATCCGAGTTTCCTTTAATTTCAATCCCCGGTACAATTGTCGCCTATGCTGTTCCCCAGGGCGCTTGTCGGCCCGGTAGTTGCCTACCTGTGCCGGATAGGCGCACCGTAAGCGGCGCGCAAACCACACCTTGTGGTCAGCCGGTAGGCCTTGAGCCTCACACCAATGTACGAAGTCGTTGTATAAAGCGCTTTTCTCGACGCTATAGCTGGGGTGAATTGCGCAGCGCTCGCTGAGATAACGCCTTATCGTTGACGTGCGTTCAACAGCGATGCGATCGGTTTGTCGAAACTCGCCGGCAGCGTGACGCTCCAACGCCTCGGCCCATAGCTGGGGGCAATCGCGCTCGAGCGCAGCTAGATCGATCGTAGAACACTGTACTGGCCACCAGTTGCTTCCCTCGATTTCCTTAGGCCAGGTGGAGCGCTCGGTCGTCGCGGCGAACACATTCTGTCTCTTGCGGTCTTTGCCACCGATCCAATCGCCCCTGCGGCCGATGAACGCCTTTAGAGCACGGATTTCGGAAAGCGACCGCACCTCATCCAGATCGATCCCCACGATCCACGCGCCAATCAGCCCCACAGCTGTAATGTCATCAGCATAGAAATCGTTCGCCAAGATCCGGAGCGCCTCAATCTTAGTCGCACCACCACCGCCCCCCAATACAAGGATGCCTGAGGTCCGGCAGCCGGGGGTCAAGACACAGGCCACGGCTGAAGTAAGCCATCGGGCTCCCACAGTTCGGACTTCAGCACTATCCCTGACACCCAGATAAAAACTCAACCAATTATCGATGCGTGGCGCTCCATCCCAGATCAAACTCGTCGGCCAGCCAAGATTTTTGAAAAGATATAATATCGGATGATATGCATTTTCACGCGCTATCTCTGCGATAACCTCATGAACTACCTTGCTGCTGACCATGATTCCTGATTTTTGCAGCCACCATGTGGCTTGTACGAGATCGCTGCCGTCCCACAGCCGCGGCCCCGAGTAGTGCGATGCCCAGGGCAGCGGTCCACACACCGTCACGCGTTCTGGAGGCCGCGACTCCAGCAACGCGCGATGCTCTCCGTAGCGCGCTGATGCCCACCGCCGCGATCAGCGGTCCGACACCGAAGATCGTGATCATTCGCTTCAGGTTATAGGCCAGGACGTGGAGGCTCATCTCGGTTCGGACCTTTGTCCGGGTCAGGAAGTGGGTGGCGCCCATCCAGGCTTTGAGGGTCCGGAACGGGTGTTCGACCGTTTGTCGTCGCACCCCCATGGCCTCGGGCATGCGGTCGAGCCGGTCCTGCATCCTGTCGACCACATGCTCCTTTTCCCAGCGCTTGATGATCCGCCGCGGGGTCGGCGTGCACCGAGGCCTGAGCGAACAGGTGAAGCAGGCGCTCAGGTGGCGGTAGCGGTCGAAGTCTTCGGTGTGATCCACGCGGCGGGGGATTTTGGTGAGTTTTGCACCCGCCGGGCAAGTGTAGTGGTCGTGCTCGGCATCGTAGATGAAGTCCTGCCGGGTGAAGAGGCCGCGCTTGGCGCCGCTCGACGTCAGCGTCTTGGGCACGATCGGCGCGACACCCGTGCCTTCGCAAGCGAGGACCTGGTCGCCGCTGAAGTAGCCGCGGTCGGCCAGGGCGGTGATCTGCTCACCGCCCGTGGCCTGCTGTGCCTTGAACGCCATGGGCGCGAGCTGGTGGCGGTCGTACCCCTGATTGATCACCTCGTGGGCCACGATCAGATGGTGCTCGGCATCGACGGCGATCTGTACATTGTAGCCGACAGTGGCGGTGCCTTTGCCGCTGGTCGCCATCGATCGGGCGTCAGGATCGGTCAGCGAGACCTGCTGGTCGGGCGCGTCATGAACCGTCTGCTCCATCGCCTTCAAGGCCTGCATCTGCCGGCGCAGGCCGGCAATCTTCTCCTTCAGTCGGCCCGACTTGGCCTCGGCGATATCACTCTCCTCGCGGTCGGCCTGGTCCAGCGCCCTCAGGTAACGCGCGATGCTGGCGTCGACCTGCTCCATCCGCCCGGTGACCTTGGCCACCGTGTAATTCTTGTCGCGGTTGTTCACCGCTTTGAACTTGCTGCCGTCGATCGCAACCACCGCTCGGGTGAACAGGTTCAGACGACGGCAGCGCACAAACGGCACAGCGCAACAAACTGGCTGCACACCGCCCGGATCGCCGCACCGTTGTCGCGACGAAAGTCGGCGATGGTCTTGAAATCCGGCATCAGCCGCCCGGTCAGCCACATCAGCTCCATATTGCGCTGGGTTTCCCGCTCCAGCCGCCGGCTCGACGCGATCCGGTTCAAATAACCGTAGAGGTAAATCTTGAGCAGCGTCGCCGGGTGATACGAGGGGCGGCCGGTCGCCTCCGGCACGACGCCTGTAAAACCCAGTACCGCCAAATCCAACTCTTCGATGAAGGCATCGACGACACGAACGGGGTTCTCCTCCCCAACGTAGTCGTCCAAGCACTCCAGCAGCAGGATCAGCTGGCCTCGGTCCTGCCCCTCAACAAACCGCTTCATCCCAGCCCCCCAACCCTAAGGAGAATACCAGATCAGGCGTTTTCACACGGCCTCGGGCAAATCCGCCCAACCGTAATTGCACAGTTAACGGCAGCTCGGTGCCGAAACAGACCGGCTCGATGGACAGCGACGGACCCATGAGATTGGATGCTTAGCCGATTGTGGCCGCCTCGCCGACTTCAACCGCCGGCGCCGGGGCTTCGAGTGCAGCGGCGATCGCCTTGCGTCGCGTCAGGGTCAGCGCCAGGAAGCCGATCGACAACACCGCGCCGATCGCCAGCGGGGAACGCAGGCCGAAATGCGTGCTGGCAGTGCCCATCGCCACCGCGCCGAGCGACGGCCCGGCGCGGAAGATCATGCCGTAGAGCGCCATCACCCGGCCCGACATGCTGTGGTCGACCGATGCCTGGATCAGTGTCTGTGCGCCGATCCCGGTAATCACCATCGCCGCCCCGGCGACAAACACGCACGGCAAAGCCAGCAGGAAGTCGTCAGTGGCGGCGAAGGCGACAATGGCGAGTGACATCAACAGCGTGTTGGCGAGCACGACTGTCGTCAGGCCGCTGATCTGTGAGCGGATCAGCATCCAGGTGCCGCCGCAGATCGCGCCCAAACCCACTGTCGAGGTCAGCGTCGCCAATCCCTGCGGCCCGCGATGAAAGACATTGTCGGCAAAGCCGGGGAACAACTCGATAAAGCCGCGGGTGCCGATCGTTGTCACCGCGAACAGCAGCATCATCGGCGCCATTCCCTTGTGCCGGCTGACATAGGAAAAAGCGTCGAGCGAGGCGCGCACCGCGTTCTGGGCTGCTCGCATCGGCAGCGGCGGCAGGTCGCGCAGATTGGCGAGCGAGATCTGGAAAGCGATATAGCCGACCGCGTTGGCGGCAAAGGCGGCGGCAATGCCAACGCGCGCAATCAACACCCCGGCGATCGCAGGGCCGATGAACCGCGCCGAATTGAACACGATCGAGTTGATCGCCAGCGCCGATGGCAAAGCCGCGCGGTCGACCAGGGTCGGGATCAGCGCGAGCCGCGCTGGCTGGGCGATACCGTTATTGATCCCAAGCAGCAGCACCAACAAGAAAACGAGATGGATCGTAATCAGGTCGGCCCACACCAGCAACGCCAGCAGCGTCGCGCTAAAACATCCATAGAGCTGGGTAATACGAATGATGCCGACCCGGTCGCGGCGGTCGGCGAGGACGCCGGCAAGCGGGCTCAAGAATAGGACCGGCAGGAACTCGGCAAGCGAGACAAGGCCGAGCCAAGCGCCCGAATGCGTCAGGGTCCAGGCCAGCCAGCCAACCGAAACACGCTGCAACCAGCTGCCGATCAACGAGATGCCGTTGCCGCTGATATAGACCCGATAATTGCGGTGGGAGAGAGCACCGGCGAGGTTGTCAAACCCTCCGGTCGCGCGGCGCAGACGCTCAAAAGCCAATGAAAATCACGCCTCGATCCGATGGCCGAACCGCAGCCTTGCCGCCCGGCCATCGTAGGTTGCCGGGGATTGGTCTGCAACGGCTGTTGATATCGTGGGCGTCACCGCCGGACGAACCAGGAAACGGCAGGTGTCCACCGACCCCGTCGTTGCTCGGTCCGCGCACCAATCGCCGTTGAGGGGCAACTCCGGCGAACGGCAATGGCCGCCTCGCGCTCCAATCACGGCCGTTCACCCGAGGGGACTCGCGCGATAGAGCCGTCCGCTGGCAAATTTGATCAGTCGTGCGGGCCGACTGGGCGACGCACTGGCACGGCGGCCGCGTTCACCGCCGTTCGGCGAGGATGTGCCAGTGCCAAGCGCCAGGGCGGCGTTGCTCTTCCTGGGTCAGCGAGAGCAGCTCGAAGCCGGCGAAGAGCGCGGCAAGGCCGGCCAAGTCGCAGTAATAGTGCGGGTGCGCCTTGGCTTCGCTGCCGCGGATAAAGGTGTCGGGAGCGACCGGTCGGCCATGGCCGAATTGGCCATCGCGTTTCGACAGCATCGTACCCTGATAGAGCCCGCCGGGCTTGAGGATGCGCCAGATCTCGGCGAGGCGTCGGCCGACATCGCCCAAAGTACCGTGAAAGATTATTGCATTCCACGACAACACATAGTCGAAACCCTCATCATCAAACGGCAGCGCGTCTGCATTGGCCTGGCGCGTGCTCAGTCGGAGGCCGCGTGCGGCCGCCTCCCGGCGAGCAAAGTCGAGGCCGGCAGCGGCACCGTCGATCGCCTCGACGGCAAAGCCGTGCTCGGCAAAGAGCAGCGCATGCCGGCCGACGCCGCAACCAAGGTCGAGCACATGCTGCGCGCCGCGCGCCTTCAGCACGGGTACTACCGCTGCCACCGCTGGGTGCGGAATCAACCAATCGGCGCGACCCTCGGGCGTTGCCCACCGCTCGTCCCACGATTCGACCGCAGTCGCCGCCATGTGCGCCTCCCAGCCCTTGTCGTCTGCTATGCTCCGGCTGCTATGATAATCACGAAGCGCTAATGTGTGAGGCGGAAAACGGTTTGCTCCAAGCCATCGACTACTCAGGAGCGAAACGAACCGGCTCGGCGCGCAAATCCCCATCGAGGCTGCGCTGCGGGAGCGATCCTGTCTTCGCGTGCGCCACGGCGGATCGTATCGTGATGGCGACATTCGACGATCGGGATCATCCATCATGCTGACGGATCGATACGAACTCCCGTTGTGCACCAGTTCGTCCGCCGCGCGGGACGCTTACGTCGAGGGCTGTGAGGCCAAGCTGACCATGTACCCCGGTGCGATCGAGGCGTTCGATCGTGCGATCGCGGCTGATCCGGGGTTTGCCCTCGCCCATGCCGCCAAGGGCCACGCAGTGCTGGAGCGCGGCGATGCGGCGGGGGCACGCGTTTCGATGGCGGCGGCCAATACCCTCACCGCCGGTCTGCCAGCGCGGGAAGCCAGCCATATCGCATTTTTCGATTTGCTCGTTGCCGGCAATGCCGAAGCCGCACTTTCGGCGCTGCTCGTGCATTTGAGCGCCTGGCCGCGTGACGCCGTGGTGCTCGCCACCACTGCATTCACCAACGGGCTAATCGGAAATTCCGGTCGCGCTGGCCAGAAACGCGCGCTCTTGGACCTGCTGGACAGGCTAGCCCCGAGCTACGGCGACGATTGGTGGTTCAGGGCCCACCACGGTATGGCGCTCTCCGAGAATGGACAGCGAGAGGTCGCCCGCCCGAAGATCGAGCGATCCCTCGCCCAAAACCCGAACAACCCTTGGGCGGCGCACGCCCAGGCGCACCTGTGCTATGAAGAGGGCGATCCAAACGCGGCCTGCGCCTTTCTGACGCCTTGGCTCACCACCTATCCGCGCAACGGGCCGTTGTATAGCCACCTGAGTTGGCATCTGGCACTCGGCCACCTCGCGGTGGGCGATGCCGCGGCAGCGTACCAGCTTTTCAGGGAAGCCTTCTCACCCGATGTCCACAGCGGGCCGCCGCGCGGAAAGCTGAACGATGCGGTTTCGTTTTTGTGGCGCTGGGAACTCGCCGGACATCCGCGCGACGCTGACGCATGGCGCATGATGTATGAATTCGCGAACGGTGCGTTTCCGCGGGCCGGCCTCGCCTTTTCCGACATGCACATCGCGGTCGCCGAGGCTGTGGCTGGGGATGAACCGAACCTGGAGCAGCGCTTACGGCAGATAGATGAGCTCGCGCGCAACGGTCGGTATCCATCCGGCCCCCTTGTTCCGACGGTGTCGCGCGGCTTCACCGCTTTCGAGCGGCGAGATTTCTTCGCCGTGATCGACGCGCTTGAGCCAATTGCCGACGAACTCGAACGCATCGGCGGCAGTCGCGCACAGCTCGATCTGGTCGAGTTCACTCTGTTGAAGGCCTACCTCAGCGCGGATCGTCCGGACGCTGCGCGGCGAATACTGAGCGGACGCCATCGAGGCTCCTCTAGCATTCCCATCGCCGGGTTGGCCGTCGTGCACTGAGCGCCAAATGACCGCGACCTATTCGCTCGCTGCCTGTTCATAGGGGGAATTTGCGAACGGTCGAAAAAGGGGAACACTCGAATGCGCTACGGCTTCTATCTTCCCACCCGCGGCCCGACCGCTACGCGCGACGGCGTTCTCGCCCTGGCACGCAAAGGCGAGCGGCTGGGCTTGCACTCGGCGATGATAGCGGACCACATCGTGTTTCCGGTGGAAAGCCAGTCTAGCTACCCATACACGTTGGACGGAAAGCACCCGAGCGTCGGCGATGCCCTGGAGACCTTCTCGATCCTCGGCGTTGTGGCCGGTGCAACGGAGCGGTTACGCCTCGTCACCTCGGTGCTGGTGTTGCCGTACCGCAATCCGGTGCTGACCGCGAAGATGGTGACATCGCTCGATGTCTTGTCCGGCGGCCGGGTCACGTTGGGCGTCGGCGCCGGCTGGTTGAAGGAAGAATTCGAAGCGCTTAGCAGCCCCGCCTTCGAGGCGCGCGGTGCGGTCACCGACGAGTGGATCGCGATCTTCAAGCAACTCTGGTCGCAGTCGCCCGCCAGCTTCAACGGCCGTTTCTACCGATATTCTGATATCCGCTGCGAACCCTTGCCCTTGCAGAAACCGCATCCGCCAATTTGGGTCGGTGGGCATTCCCGCGCCGCCCTGCGACGCACAGCCCGCCATGGAAACGGCTGGCACCCGGTCGGCGGCATCGCTGCCTCGCCGTTACCACCGCAAGAGATGCGCGGGCGTCTCGACACGCTGAAGCAGCTGACCGAAGCCGAGGGGCGGGATTTCACGGACCTGACGATCTCTTACAAGGCGCCGCTATATGACGCCGGCGTGCCATCACCGGACGGGGCCCGACGGCCGTTCTCCGGGGAGCCGGAAGAGATCGCAGCCGACATTCGAACCTTCGCGGCGATTGGCGTGCACGAGTTGATCTTCGATTGCCGCGGCTCGTCCATCAATGAGAGCATCGAGCGGCTAGAGTGGTTTGCCACGGCCATCATCCCGCTCGCCGCGGCCTGAGGCTCGCCCGTAGAACGACGACGGCAACAATCTTAGCCCTCCCGCACAGCTTGCCACGCGTAATTGGCGCGCATCTCCGATTGCTGCATGGTCGCGATAGCGGCACCTCTCGTCTCGGTGTCGAAGGTGCTGTTAGTTCAGGAGATCAGCCATGGCCATCGCCAATGACATGCCCGAAGTGCTTGAAACCACGCAGCCCGAGCGCCTCGCCACCGGCTTTATGTTCACCGAAGGGCCGTTGTGGCATCCGGACGGCTTCTGGTATTTCGTCGATCTTCTCCGCAATCAGCTGTTGCGTCTGACGCCCGGCACGGAGCCCGAGCTGGTCAGGACTACCATCGGCGGCAACGGCACGACCTTCGACCTGCAAGGCCGCCTGATCGTCTGCGAAGGAGACGACCGGCGCCTGACGCGTATGGGCCCGGACGGCAACGTCGAGTCCCTTGTCGACAACTACAAAGGTGGTCGCTTTAACCGGCCGAACGACGTGATCTGTCACTCGAACGGGTGTCTCTATTTCACAGACCCGGACAAGCGCCGTCCCTACCACGAGCGCGAGATACCGGGGCGGGCCGGGGAGGACAATCTGTGGGACGGCGCCCGCGTCTATCGCCTGGCGCCGGACGGCGGTTTGAGCGTGCTGGCGAATTGCGAATACCCGAACGGGCTGGCGCTGTCGCCGGACGAGCGCACGCTGTACGTCGCGAACACCCGCTCCTCACAATATATTCACGCGATCGGGCTCGACGCGGAGGGTCACATGGTCTCGCGCAATATCTTCGCCGACCTCAACGGCAGCGAGCCGGGCATCCCCGACGGCCTCAAGGTCGACAGCATCGGCCGGGTTTACTGCACGGGGCCGGGTGGCATTTGGGTCATGACGCCGGATGGCAGCCGCATCGGCGTCATCCGCTGGCCGGAGCAAGCCGTCAACTTTGCGTTCGGTGGACCGGACCTGCGGACATTGTTCTGTTGCGCTCACACCTCGGTCTACACGCTGCGCGTCAAGGTGCCCGGCAATCCGCATCCCTGGTACAACAGCCGCGGGCAGTAATCTCAGGGCGCCAACGGCGGCGTCCCGAGCCGGTCGGCAGCAATGTCGAGCACCCGCCCCGTTGTTGAAAAGCCCGACCGCGCGAGGCCAAACACCCTCGGGTTGGTCACTCATCTCGGCGAAATCACGCGCTGACCGGCAAGCGCGGGGATGAAGCGGTTGCACTGAGCCTATATCGAACCGATACCGTCGCGTATCTAAACGATCGCGAGATTATCCCAGGGGCGCGTGACGGCTTTCGAGGAGGACCCAACAGTGATCAACCCTCGTGCAGCGGCGATGGCTCTGGCGATGACGACGGTGCTGGCAGTGCCGCTGTCGTCGGCCTCGGCGCATGGCTATCACGGTGGCCCGTTCTTCTGGCCGTTTGCGGCCGCAGCAGCAGTCGTCGGCACCGCCGTCGCGATCGCTACCGCCCCGTTTGCCGCAATTGCGGCGCCGCCAGCCTATTACTATCCCCCACCGCGTCCCTATCCCCCACCGCCGACCTACTATGCCCCGCCGCCGGGCTATTCCGCGCAGGGATATTATTATGGGCGCTGATCGGAGCGGGCCGCGTCCTGGATTGCTCAAACGTATTCAAATGGCACAAGGAGGCTTTCGCGCATGGCCAGGATCGCGTCGACGGATTATGGCGTAGCGCATAGAATGAACTGGAGTGGGCACCTCGATTAAAACAGGCGACCCCAATAGCACCCAGGGCCGACCGCGGGACCCATCGGTCGATCAGGCGATCCTGCGCGCCGCCCTGGAGCTCTTCATTGAACATGGGATCGCCGGAGCGAGTATCGAGAAGATCGCCAAGCATGCGGGCGTGGCGAAAACCAGCATCTACCGACGCTGGACCACCCGGGAGGCTCTGATCGTGCAGGCGATTGAAGTCGCTCGGAATGCGACCGGCTACACGATCGACCTGCTGGAGCGCACCTCGCCGCGCGATTTCGTCTATCTCCTGGTCGCGGCCTGTGAAGTTATCGCCAGGCCTGAAATTCGCAAACTGATGGCGCGACTGATTGGCTCGGCGCCCGACTACCCGAAATTGATGCAAGTCTACCGAGAGACCTATTATCTGCCGCGTCGACTGGCATTTGTCCGGGCCTTGGAGCGGGCGCAGACTGCCGGCTTGCTGGCAAAAAATATCGATCTCGAAACGCTCGCCGATATGCTGATCGGCGCGTTAATGCACCGCCTACTAATGTTCTCTCCAGGAGAGAACTCAGTCGGCGAATTCCGCGACCATATGGTCAAGCTCCTTTGCCAAGCCGGCTTCGATATATCAGAGCTCGGAGCCGATAATGGTATAGCGGATGTGACGTCGACCGATTGCTGAAGCTGTTGGGCACCCATCGGCGCGGCCGGAACGATCCGCGAAGCAACCCTCCCGAACACCCTTGTTAGGCCAGTTCGGGGGCCCGCTCGCTGACGGTTTCCAGTTGACCGACGGTTTCCTTCCCAAACAGCACCGGCACAAAGGCGCCGATCAACGCCACTGCTGCCAGCGTGCCAAAGAATATGATCGGTGAGCCGGTATATGGCTCCAACATAAAGGGCGCGATCACGCCAGCGACCAACCGCCCGGTCGACTCGCCAAAATATTGGCCGCGCCCGCGCAGCGCAGTCGGGAACTGTTCGGACAGATATACCCGCACGGCCGTGAAGGTCGACAGCACGGTGAAGCCGGTGATCAGCGCGCCGGCGACAAACACGACGGTCGCGTAACGACCTGCGGAATGCGCAACCGCCATCATCAGAAGACCAGGAAGCGATCCGGCGAGGCAATAAGTGATCGTCCACCGCCGCCCGATGACCTTCCATCAGGAATCCGGTAAAGCCCTTGCCGGGAATGCTCGCCAGGAACACCAACGAGCTCAGCCCAAAGCTCAAGGTGACAGCGGCACCCTGATCGATCAGCGCCTTTGGCAGCAAGACCGAGATTTTTTGACGGCCCAATAGGGCTCGGCGGCGTCGCTGTCGGCGTAGAGCGCTTCAGGATTTCGTATAGGATCAGGGCATATTTCGACTCAAACTGATAGATGACGCGCAGAGAGATGTAGCTGTAGAGCGCCGGTTCGGCGAGGCAGTCCTCGAGACCTGGCTTCTCAGTGGCGAGGGCTCTTTCGGCAAGAAAACATGACTCAGTCGTGCCATGAGCCCATCCTCACTCGCAGCGCGAATTAAGAACAGAGAGCCACCGATCCGGCGAGTGGCTTGCGCTTCGAGGGCGATCGATGAGGGGCGACGCGTTCACCCCGGTACCGAACCGCGGCATGATCACTCTCTCGATCATGCTGGCGAACATCATGCAGGGGCTCGTCAATACCATCCTCAACGTCGCCCTGCCGCACATCCAAGGAAGTCTCTCGGCCTCCCTCGACCAGGTCGCCTGGACCCTGACCTCCTACATCGTCTGCTCCGCGATCATGATGCCGCTGACCGGCTGGCTCGCCGGCCGGTTCGGCATCAAATACATCTTCCTCGCCTCGATCATCGGTTTCACCATCGCCTCGGCGCTGTGCGGCGCCGCCACCAGTCTCGGCGAACTGGTGGCGTTTCGCGCCCTGCAAGGGGTCGCTGGAGCTGGCCTCATTCCGCTGTCGCAAGCCACCCTGTTGCAGATCAACCCGCCGGAGCGGCATGGGCAGGCGATGGCGGTGTTTGGTGTTGGCACAATCTGCGGGCCGATCATGGGGCCGGCACTTGGCGGCTGGCTGACCCAGGAATACAGCTGGCGCTGGGTGTTCTACATCAACCTGCCGATCGGGCTGTTGTGTACGCTTGGCGTCCTCGTCTTCATCCGCCACACCCGCAACATCCATCGCGAGCCGTTCGACGTCGTCGGATTCCTCGCGTTGAGCCTGGGGATCGGCGCCTTGCAGTTGCTGCTCGACCGCGGCGAGTTGAAGGACTGGTTCAATTCGAGCGAGATCTGGATCGAAGCGACGATCGCGGGGCTCGGCCTCTACCTGTTCACCGTGCACACGGTAACGACCGACGGACCGTCGTTCCTCAACCGCGACCTGTTGAAGAGCTCCAATTTCACTGCTGGTACGGTGCTGATGTTTGCCGGCGGGCTGATCATGACCGGGACGCTCGCACTGTTGTCGACAATGCTGCAAAACCTGATGGCCTATCCGGCGATGACGACCGGCTTTGTGACGATGCCGCGCGGCCTCGGTGCCATGGCGGCGATGTTCGTTGTCGCGCCGCTGATCATCCGGGTCGACAACCGGCTGATCATTGGCTTCGGCTTTCTATTGACCGCGCTGTCGATGTGGCAGATGAGCCAGTTCTCGCTCCAGATGGGGATGGCGCCGGTCGTCATTTCCGGGCTGCTGCAAGGGTTCGGTCTCGGCTGCACCCAGGTGCCGCTCAACATCCTGGCGCTGTCGACGCTGCCGCGCCACATCTTGACCCAGGGCACGGCGATCCGCAGCCTGATGCGTAACCTCGGCGGCAGCATCGGCATCAGCGTCCTTGTCGCCAGCCTCGCGGAGAAAACCCAGATCGCGCATTCGTACCTCGTCGAGGGGTTGCGGCCGGACAACCCGTTGGCTCAGGCTCCGTACCTCGCGGCGCCGTACAGCCTGTCGACGCCACGCGGCATCGCGGCGCTCAATGCCGAGGTGACCCGGCAGGCTGCGATGGTCGCGTATCTCGACAATTTCCGGCTGATGATGCTGATAGCACTGGCGACGCTCCCCGTCCTGCTGCTGCTGCGCGGGGCCCGGCGCCGCCCATTGACCGCGGCCGCCGACGATTAACGGACCTGTACCCCCGTCGAGTGCGTGCGAGCTGCCGAGTTGATGTAAGCCGGTCGTCACCATGCCCGGCGCGGATGACCGATCTCTGATCGACCCGACCAAAATGACCACGCCGCTGCTGGACCGCCTGACCCATCACTGCGAAATCATCGAAACCGGTAACATGGGGTAACAGCGGGCGCTTGCGTTCTCCGGTTCGACGTAGGGTCGCTCTCTGTGATCAGACAGGGAGGGGTGAGGGGAGCCTCGTCGTTCACCGATCGGTGCTAGCGCGGCTCGTGGGGCCTGTCAAAAAAGACGGGATCGTGAATGCTGGCTTTCGGCTCCCAGGGGCTAGCTTAGGGCGTGCGGCCGCGCAATGATGACGCTCGAAGCCGGTGTCGGATCAGGACCGTGGTTCGGCTGCTTCGATCTCCTCGCGGAGCATCTCTAGTCTCAGCCACCGCTCCTCGGCTGCCGCCAGTTCTTCGCGCGCGATGGCGAGGGCCTCCATTGCAGCGCGGAACTGCGCCGCATCGCGTGCGTACAAATCCGGGTCGGCCAGGACCACATTCAGTCCCGCAATCTGCGTCTGGAACGCTGCGATCTGGTCCGGCAGCGTTTCCAGCGTCCGTTGATCATTGAAGTTCATCCGCGGCAAACTGCGGGACGTCGAACGTTTACGTTGGGTGTCCGGTGCAGATTGCTTGGCGGCCCGAGCCTTGGCCGACAGCGAGCCGGGCCGTGCCTCTGCTCGCTGCGCGAGCATGTCGGTGTAGCCGCCGGCGTACTCGATCCAGCGGCCGTTGTGTTCGCGAGCAATAACCGATGTCACGACGCGATCGAGGAAGTCGCGGTCGTGGCTGACCAGCAGAACCGTCCCGGCATACTCGCCCAGTTTCTCCTGCAACAGGTCGAGCGTCTCGAGATCAAGGTCGTTGGTCGGCTCGTCGAGCACCAGCAAGTTCGACGGTCGAGCGAAGGCGCGTGCCAGTGTGAGCCTGGCCCGCTCGCCGCCGGACAGAACGCCGACCGGAGTGCGTGCTTGCTCGGGGCGAAACAGGAAGTCCTTCATATAGCCGATCACATGCCGGCTTTGGCCGCCTACCGTTACCGTGTCGCCGCTCCCGGTCAAGGCGTCGGCCAAGGTCTGTTGCGGGTCGAGGCTCTCCCGCCGCTGGTCGAGTACGACTTTTGCCAGGTTGGTGCCTAGCCGGACCACGCCGGCATCAGGGGCGAGTACCCCAGTCAGCAGGCTGAGCAAGGTGGTTTTGCCGGCGCCGTTCGGGCCGACAATACCGACCCGGTCGCCTCGCATGATCCGCACCGAAAATTTCCGCACGATCGGCTGATCGCCATAAGCTTTGGAGATGCCCTCCGCGGTTGCGACGAGGCGGCCGGACAAATCGGCCTGTGCCGCTTCGAGCCGGGCGTCCCCTGTCGTGGCGCGGTGCTCTCGACGCCGGCGGCGCAGCGCGTGCAACTCGGCGAGCCGCCGCTGGTTGCGCGTGCGGCGCGCAGTCACGCCGTAACGCAGCCAGTCCTCCTCCATCGCGATCTTGCGGCCGAGCTTGTGCTGTTCGCTGGTTTCCTGTTCGAGTATCGCGTCGCGCCACGCCTCGAATGTCGCGAAACCCTGGTCCAGCATGCGGGTGATGCCGCGGTCGAGCCATACCGCGCTTCGCGAGAACCGCTCGAGCAGCCGGCGGTCATGGCTGATCAGCACGATGCCGGATCGCATCCCGGCCAGCTCCCGCTCCAGCCACTGGATACCGGGCAGGTCGAGATGATTGGTCGGCTCGTCGAGCAGCAGGACGTCGGGCGAGGGCGCCATTGCACGCGCCAGCGCGGCACGGCGCGCCTCGCCGCCGGACAAGGATGAAGGGTCCTCGTCGCCTGAGAGGCCGAGTTCCTTGAGCAGATACAGCGCCCGGTGGCGACCGTCGGTCGCCGCGGCGTCAAACCCCGCCTCGACATAATCGAGCACCGCGCTGAAGCCGTACAAATCGGGTTCCTGCGACAGGTATTGAATGGTTGCACCAGGCTGGGCGAAGCGTTCTCCGGCATCGGGATCTACCAGTCCGGCAGCGATGCGTAGCAAAGTTGATTTTCCGGAACCGTTACGGCCGACTAGGCAGATCCTGTCGCCGGCCGTCACGGTCAGAGCCGCGCCGGACAGCAGCGGCACCACTCCAAAAGTCAGGCTGATGTCCTGCAGCGCGAGCAACGGGAGCTGCATGTCGCCGCCAGTCGCGTATGTCTTGCGCCAAACGGTCGCGAGCCAGGGTTGCCTGTCTCGCGGTAGGCCAGGCGGGCGATAGTAATGGTCCAGCTCGACGAAGCCGGCCGAAGTCACGTAATCGCACCAGGTGTCGAGGTCGAAGAAGCAGGCGTAGCGACCGTCGCTGAAGCCCTCCTCGTTGTTTCCTCGCGGGTTTGACGAGAACAGAATACCGCGCGGCTTCAACGTTCTGAACAGTTCCAGCAGAACCCTCGGCAATTCCTGGCTCGGGGCATGGAATAGCGAGGCGTTGGCAAAAATCCCATCAAAGCGGCTCTCCGGCAATCGCATAGATAGCAAATCCTGGTGCAGGATCTCGCATCCTGAATGCGCGCGCGCCATGGCAACGAACTGCTGCGACCCATCGAGCCCGACGGCTTCATGCCCCAAGGATCTAAAGTGACTGAGATCGCGACCGGGTCCGCAACCGAGATCAAGAATCGAATAAGGCGGCTCGCCCTCTAGCACATTGAGGAATGCCAGGTAGTTTTGGCTGACATCGTGGTGTTGCGTACCATCCCAGAAAGCCCGCGCAAACCGATCGTAATACGCGATCGTCGCTTCGCCGAGGCGGCGGATCTGTTCCGCATTGTACGATCTCGGGGTGCGGCTCATCGACCGCGGTCGATGTTTCCGATTCTCGCCGGAGCCCGATCGCGTTCCCAGCCAAAGACGCTGTGCCCGTCATAACAGGCCGAGCGCTGCTCCTCCTGTGCGATCAGGTCCGCCACGCAAGGACCAGAGGCATGGCGCTCCAGCTGTCGCGCCTGGTCGTCCAGTTGCTTGATTGCACCAAGTTCTTCCTCTCGCCCTAGTTTTGCTTGCTGCACTGCCGATTTCAGTACCCGGATGGTTTCATCGTAAACCCGCAGCGGCACCGGGAACGGATGGCGGTCCTTGCCGCCGTGAGCAAACGAGAAGCGCGCCGGATCGGCAAATCGAAATGGCGCGCCGTGCACCACTTCGGCCACCATCGCCAATGACTGCACGGTCCGAGGTCCGACGCCCCCAACCAGCAGCAGCTCCGAGAAATCCGTCGGGGCCCGGTCTGCCGCCGCCACCAGCGTCGCGTGCAAGCGTCGTTCGAACACATCGCTCGGGCGCACATCGTGATGCGCCGGCATCACCAAATGAGGTAGCAGACTCTGTTGCAGCTGTGGCGATCGGGCCGGAGCCTCCACCTCTCGCAAATTGCGAGCGATCCCGTCTGGACCAAGCGATTGCAACAGATCGAGCTGGGTTTGGCGGGAGACCGCGGCCCGCCGGTCCGTCAGGTTGATGATCTCGCCCTGGCCAGGGCCGTCGATCGCGGCGTGTGGCTCTTCGACAAAACTCTTTACGCCTTCCGACAGCCAATGGTACCGGCGCGCTTGCCGACGCTCGCCGTTCATTCCCTGCTGTACGACGACCCATCGGCCGTCATCCGTCACGATAAACCCGTGCAGGTAAAGATCGAAGCCGTCCTGCACAGCGGCGCTGTCGACCTTGGCAACGAGCCGGCTGGCTCTGGCCAGCCCAACGCCGTCAAACCCGACCCGATCACCGATGGCGACCAGCTCGCACGGCGTCTGCCGCGAATGCCTGCCGCGGCCGCCGCAGACATGGATCCCCAACTCGCCCCCGAGCGGCGTGAGACCGCGCTTCAGCGCGCCGATAACGCTGGTCGTGATGCCCGAGGAGTGCCAATCCATTCCCATTACGGCGCCGAACGATTGGAACCAGAACGGATGAGCGAGGCGCCGCAACAGCTCGTCCCGCCCGTAGTGATGCACGATTGCCTCGCTGATCATCGTACCCAGTCGGGTCATCCGATCTGCGAGCCATTTCGGTACATGTCCGCCGTGTAGCGGAAGGTCGGCGGTTCCGGCTTTGCGAGCCATCGTTTATCGAGCTTCGTTGGGCTTTCTCGAGAGCTGCAGACGAGCTAGAGGTTCCTATATTGTTCCTCCCGTCGTGGCTGAGCCAGCGTACGATCTCGACCCGGTTGCGAGCGCGTTTCTGATAATGCACCCATACCATGCGCAAGGTCGGTTAGGGGGGCATAAGTACCAATCCCTGCGGCAGGCTGAGCGTCGGCTGCGGGTTCAGTAAGCTGACCTAGACCACATGTCCGCCTGAGGACGGGGCGACCCGTCTCACAGTATGCAGGTAACGAGGGTTGCGCCGGGCTGGCCGGTGCCGAGCCTCATGCATAGGAGACGGGTCATGGGGGATCGTATCACCTACGTTGGACTTGATGTTCACAAGGACGGCATCGTTGTCGCGCTCGCCGATGGCGGGCTGCGCGATGAGGTCAGGGAATATGGCCGGATCGCCAACACGGCGGCGGCCCTGGATCGCCTGGCGCGCAAGCTTGGCGGCGAAGCGGTAAGGCTGCAGTTTTGCTACGAGGCCGGGCCGTGCGGGTACGGCATCCAGCGTCACTTGTCGGCGGGCGGGCACGACTGCATCGTGGTGGCCCCGTCGCTGATCCCCAAGCGTGCGGGCGACCGGGTCAAGACCGATCGGCGCGACGCCGCTAGCCTGGCGCGGCTGCATCGGGCGGGTGAACTGACCGCGGTATGGGTTCCGGACCCGGGCCACGAGGCGATGCGTGACCTGGTGCGGGCGCGTCTGGACGCGGTGCATGCGCTGCGCCGCGCCCGCCAGCAGCTCTCGGGCTTTCTGTTGCGCCACGGCTGCCATTACGGGCGGGCGGCCTGGACCAAGCTGCATCGCCGGTGGTTGGCCGGTCTCAAGTTCGCGCAGACGGCGCATCACCTCGTGCTCGAAGATTACATCCAGGCAGTCGAAGCCGCCGCGGCGCGGCGTGACCGGCTGACGGCGCAGATCGAAGCAATGCTGCCGGACTGGACATTGGCCCCGGTGGTGGCGGCGCTGCAGACGATGCGCGGTATGGCCCTGGTCAACGCGGCAACGCTGACTGCCGAACTCGGCGACCTCTCGCGCTTTGCCAATCCGCGCCAGCTGATGGCTTATCTCGGGCTGGTGCCGACCGAGCATTCGAGCGGCGCCAGCGTCAGGCGCGGCGGCCTCACGAAGGCCGGCAACAGCGCCGCCCGTCGGCTGTTGATCGAGGCGGCGTGGTGCTACCGCTTCCCGGCGCGGGTCAGCCGCGAGTTGCGGCTGCGCCAAGAAGAGCAGCCGAAAGCGATCCGCGAGATCGCCTGGAAGGCGCAGCTCCGGCTGTGCACCCGCTATCGCAAGCTCACCCGCAGCGGCAAGCCCGCCAATCTCGTCACCGCCGCGATCGCGCGCGAGTTGGCCGGCTTTGTCTGGGCCATTGCCCGCTGCGTGCCGCCGGCGGCGAACTGACCTGGGCAGACAGGTGATCACATCGCGGGGAGGCGCCAGCGACCGAGACGACACGTTACTGCTGGGCAAGGCCGGGGGCGCGGCCGCGGTCAGGAGAACCCTCGACACCACTATCTGCCGGATCGCCGATCCGATGCTGGTCCCTAGACCGAGGCAGCTCCGCGACGTATCAACGGTCATGCGGTTCCAACCCGCGCATCAGAGTATGATCAACCGTCGCTATGACGACCGTGTCTCCGGCCCTGCCCAGTACAGTTCAACACAAACGCTTGAAAGAAAGCCACGAATTCACTCGCCCGCTACTTGGAAAAGCGGACATGAGAGAGTGGATCGAATCTAACACTTGGTACCCGCGGTTGGCGGCGGCGATGATGCGGTCGGGGTCGGCGGTCCAGGTGAACGGCTTTGGACTGTGGTTGTGTTGGGCAAGGTAACGGTTGATCGCGGCCTGGAGGTCGACGAGGGAGTGAAACACGCCGCGTTGCAATCGCCGGCGGGTTAGCTTGGCAAAAAAGCCCTCGACGGCGTTGAGCCAGGATGCCGAGGTGGGGGTGAAGTGGAACGTCCAGCGCGGGTGCCGGGCCAGCCAAGCCCTGACTTTGGGGTGCTTGTGGCTGCCGTAATTGTCAAGGATCACGTGGACCAGTCGGCCGGCTGGGATGTCGCGCTCGAGGCGATTGAGAAAGCGCAGGAATTCCTGGTGCCGGTGGCGCTGCATGCACTGCCCGATGACCGTGCCGTCGAGCACATTGAGGGCGGCAAACAGGGTGGTCGTGCCGTTGCGGATATAATCATGGGTCATTGTCCCGGCGCGGCCTTGCTTGATCGGCAACCCCGGCTGAGTGCGGTCGAGCGCCTGGATCTGGCTCTTCTCATCGACCGACAGCACCAGGCTGTGCGCCGGAGGGTCGACGTAAAGGCCCACGACATCGCGCAGCCTGGCGGCAAACTGCGGGTCGCGGCTGAGTTTGAAGACCTGCAACCGATGCGGGGCGAGACCATGGGCGCGCCAGATCTTTTGCACGGTGCTGACCGCCAGCCCCATGGCGTCGGCCATCGCGCGGCTCGTCCAATGGGTGGTCTCGCCGGGTGGCGCGCCGAGCGTGAGCGCGATCAATCGCCCGACGACCGGCTCGGGGATCGGCGCTTTGCCGGGCTTGCGCGTCTTGTCGTGCAACAGGCCATCGACCCCCGCCTCCATGAAGCGGCGCTGCCAGCGCCACACGCAGGGTTTCGACACGCCGGCCCGGCGCATCACCTCGGCGGTGCCGCAGCCTTCTGCCGTGGCCAGGATGATCCGCGCTCGCCACACATGCTTCTGGACAGCATTGCGATCGCCCACCACTGCCTCAAGCCGCTCCCGATCCCCCGGCCCGAGCCGGACTTCAACATCGCTGCGCATCGCAGCATCATGACGCAAAAGCTCGACTGAGGGAATCTTATGTTTCGGTCATACCACTAGCCCGGATGCCGGGCAATGGGCGAGATGCGCCGGAAGCGGTCGTCGGCCTGCACGCAATGGAATGAGGCAGGCCGACCAAAGCGTCCCCCCAGGCCCCGCTTCCCGGTTGGCACTGGCGCAAACACGCTCAAGGCCTCAAGCACTCATGTCATGTCCGATTTCGGTCGTGGGTTTCGGAAAGCGCGATCGCCTTTTTCACAGGAGGCTAGACGGTCATCGTCTACCGATTTTCCTGTTCTGCGCCATCCTCGATGTGAATCGAACCGGTGTTGCCGATGGCCGCCGGACTAAATAACCCCGTCGATCCAAACTCGCGGTCCCCGTTTTAGCAAGATTAATTCTTTCGAGTGTGAGCCGCCTCACATGTTCCGCCAGCCCGCGGAACTATCTTGCCAGACGGACGGGCGATGCGCCGTCCGTGCGGGAAATGTTGGGGTCATTCTCGTGTGCGCACCTGCCGCTCGATAGGAGAGTGTCATGTCTCAGGAATTCATTGCATCCGACAACGCCCACGTGAACCGTGACGATCGTGGGGTGGTTCGCGACGTGCTACATCTCGATGGCCCCTATGTCGCTTCGGCGCCCACCGCACAGCTCGCGGCACGGGAGTATCTGGAGAGGCACCACCAGCTACTTGGCGTGCCATTAACCGAGCTGCAATCGCTTGGACTGATGCCGGAGGCGCGGCCTAGACTTGCGGGGATCGAATATCGCTTTCTCAGCGAGAAGACCCAGTTTGATACGACTATCGTCACGTTCAGCCAGACCTGCCTTGGACTGCCGATTTGGGAGGCCGGTCTGTCGATCCAGATGCGGCGCGATCCGTTTCGGGTGCTGAGCGTCCAATCCACTGCGCACGCCGATGTCGAAGTCACACCGCCGTCACCGGACGCATTACGGCGATTGGAAACTCTCGACGTAGGGCGGCTGTCGCACAGCCTCGGCCTGTCGGCCAAGAGTGAACTCTTCGACCACGCGTCGATGAAGATCGAACGGCGGCGGCTTTATGTCTATCGCTACGAGGCGGGCAAGCGCGTCCGCGTCATCGAAGAAATTCCACATCTGCCACCTGGCAATGGTTCGCATGCCGTTGTGCATCACCATCACCATCCACACCCCGACCTGCCGCCGACGCCCCCGGAAATCTCGGACGGTGAGCATTACGTCGTAGCGGCGCTCTATTTCCAACTCGGGGTGCCGACGATGCCAGAGCTGCGTTGGGTGGCTCTGGTCGAGGCGGAGACGCTCGCCGTGCTGATGCTGCGGGCCTTGGTCGCGAGCGTGGACGGGCAGGTCTTCATCCAAGACCCGATCACGACCAATGGCGGTCCGCCAACGAGCGCCCCGGATGCGGCGCTCAACCCATTGCGCAGTTCGGTCCAGCTGAAGGACATTGATCCACCGACCGGCGGCACCTACGCGCTGGAAGGGTCGATCATCGCCATGAAAGACGTAGAGCCGCCAGCGATCCCGGATCCGACCGAACCGATCGCAACGAACTTCGATTTCAACGCGCGCACCGACAATTTCGCAGCGGTCAACGCCTATCACCACGCCGACCGTTTCTTCAGGACCATGCGGGAGCTCGGCTTCGATCTCAGCGTTTACTTCGGCGGCACGTCATTCCCGACCACTGTCGACCATCGCGGGCTGGGTGGCGCCGTCGTCAACGCCCACTGTCTCGGCACCGGCAGCTTTGGCATTCTGCAGACGACGTTCGCGCTCGCAGACCTTACCAATACCGCACAGCCGCTCGGGATCGCTTGCGATTACCGGGTCGTCCTGCACGAGCTTGCCGGGCATGGCACCCTCTACAACCAGGTAAATGGTCCTAATTTCGGCTTCGCCCACAGCGCTGGAGACAGCGTTGGCGTGGTGCTCAACGACTACGACTCGAAGGCGCCCGACCGGTTCATGAGCTTTCCGTGGCTTTACAATTATGTGAACCGGCGGCATGACCGCACCCCCGCGTTCGACCCGACTGTTGGTTCGGGATGGGGTTGGGCCGGCGCCATCGCGCTTGCCCCCTTTGGACCTCTCGATCTTGGTGGTTACAACAACGAGCAGATCCTCTGCTCCACGCATTTTCGCCTTTACCGTTCAATCGGCGGCGACTCGACGGAACAGGCGATGCGTGAATTCGCCGGTCGTTACGTGGCATATCTGATCCTGCGCACAATCGGCGGACTAACCGTCGCCACCAATCCGCCCAACGCCACCATCTACGCCGGAGACCTGATCTCATCCGACCTCAGCGACTGGACCAGTAAAGGGGAAGTCGGGGGCTGCTACTGGAAGGTGATCCGCTGGGCGTTCGAGAAGCAAGGCCTATACCAGCCTGCCGCGACCCCCAAGCCGAACAACAACGCGGGGCCGCCACCACCGGTGGATGTCTACATCGACAATGGGCGCGGCGGCGAATACCCGTATATCGCAGGCGATCTCTATTACCGCGTACAGAAGTTCTGGGAGACCACGGATGTCTGGAACCGGCATGAGCCGGACGCACTCCCCGGGCACCAGACGCCGATCGTCGGCAGGAGCAATTTCGCCTATGTAAGGGTCAAAAACCGCGGCACGACCACGGCGCTCGGTGTCACGGTCAGGGGCTGGCATTGCCGGCCTTCAGCCGGATTGGTCTGGCCGGACGACTGGTCGCCGATGACGACGACGTCGCGGACCATCACGAGCCTTGCGCCCGCCGCCCAGATCGAGGTCGGCCCCTTTGAGTGGCACCCGCATGTCGTCGGCCATGAATGCATGTTCATGGCCGCCAGCGCGCCGGGCGACCGCGCCAACAACGATCCGATTACCGGGCTTCCCGCCGCGTCCGGCCCGACGCCGCTTTGGCGTCTCGTGCCCTGCGACAACAACCTCGGTCTGCGCGCCGTCATTCCGGTGCCCGGCGGCGGTCATCGCCATCATCTCGTCGAGTCTTTCCGCGAGCGGCGTTTTTGGGCCAACAACCCGTTCGCGCGGACTGCGAAGATGGAAATCCGCGCGATGCTCCCGCCCTTCCTGGCTACCCGCGGGTGGGCCGTGGATCTCGCCAACCCGGGCGGCGGTTCGTTCTCGCTCGGTCCGCGCGCTTCGCGTGAGATACGGCCGCGTCTGGTCGGCGGGCAAGATTTCAACGCGTTCGAGGTCCAGGCAGCCGGCCATGTTGCAATCGAGTTCATTGTGCTGGCCGAGGCATTGGTGGTGGGCGGCCTGACCTACGTGCTCGACCCGGACCTGAAGGAGCCCGCACCGGAGATCTTCCATCACGAAGAGCAGCACGCGCATCACGAGGACCACCACGCAGAAGCCCATCATCACGATGCGGGTGAAACGAGAGACGATCGGCCGCGGAAGGTCAGGATCGATCTGGAGTTCGAGTGACATACGGCTGGCGCCGCGCCACGCCTCTAGCAACTCAGCCGAACCCAGTGCGCGCTGCCTATGACGGCTTGGGGGCAGGTGCACCCAATGCTCGGGGACAGAACCGAAGGTCCGCTTCCTTAAGGCGGAGCTACCCTTCATACTTTTCGTGTTGCGGGTCAGCAGGTGACCCGCGCTGTGGAGGGCGTGGTCGGGCTCAAGGAGCCAGCCATGCACACCATCACCCCATCGTTTGTGGGCTTTACCAAAGCACCCTGGAACAAAGGCCGCCTTATCGGTCAGAAACGTCCGCTGAGACCGAGGGAGGTCTGGGCAATTCGCGTCCGGCTTCAGCTTGAAAAGCGCAAAAGGGACCTCGCTCTGTTCAATCTCGCTATCGACAGCAAGCTGAGGGGTTGCGATCTCGTGCAGCTCCGGGTGAACGACGTATACCTCGGCGGCCGGGTACAGGACCGGGCCACGATAATCCAGCGGAAAACCGGGAGGCCGGTCCAGTTCGAAATAACCGAACAAACCCGGGCGGCAATCCGTGACTGGCTGGCCGATACCGCCCCAGGAGACGGTCAATACCTCTTCCCGAGCCGCTTTCATGGGCAGCCGCATTTATCCACGCGGCAGTACGCTCGCATCGTCCATCGCTGGGTCGAATGCGCGGGGCTTGATAGCTCGGCGTATGGGACGCACTCGATGCGGCGGACAAAGGTGGCGCAGATTTACAAGAAGACGGGCAACCTGAGGGCGGTGCAGCTGCTTCTGGGACATACGAAGCTCGAAAGTACCGTCCGCTATCTCGGTATCGAGGTTGACGACGCGCTCACCATTTCGGAGCAAGTCGAACTCTGATCTCAGCGAGTGCGCGGCCCTGTCCCCGGCAGGGCCGCTGTCCTTGCCTTAGGAGACCTTAGGCGGAGCGCCTCAGATGCGCCGAAGTCGGACCTTGCCAATGCACCACCACCATTGGAAAGGGCTTGCAATCCGGCGTGCCTCAATGCTTCGTGCCCAACTCAAAAGGTTTCCGCTTCCGAATGTCGCAGGCCGATCTCAGCCAAGGCGCCCTAGCGGTCCGCCAAATGGCTTGGCTTCTCGGTCCGATACAGTGAGGTTGCTAAAGAAAACTGCTATCTGTCGCCGAACAGAAAAGCGAGCAGAACCAGACGCCGTCCGGAGGTGACGTGGAGCGCCTCGTGCAACAGAGACGATGAAAAGACAAAAGCGGTACCGTTCTCGGGGCGGTAGCGCTGGTCGCCGAACTCCGGAAACCTCAGCTCGCCCCCGCTAAATTCCTCGACATTCAAATTCAAAGACATCGCAAACCGGCGATAGGGAGTGGGCTCGACATTGTCACGATGGCCATGCAATTTGCCACCGCGGTCCCCTTGGTAGCAGCCGATTCGCATCCGTTCCCACGCCGTAATGCTGTAATGAAATGCCTTAGCGATTTCCGGGAACAAACGTCCTTCCAGTCGATGTCGAATAAATTCCTTTGTATCTTCCTCAACAATCCAATGATCGATACGGTCCCGCCGCCCGTGTTCGGGGATACGCATTTTGTAGTCTTTGCCGATGTAGTCGATGCCGGGACCCGGCGGGATGAAGACGTTGCCCCGTGTTTCGTATACGCTAACGAGTTGCCGGCATTCCGACGGCGTCAGCACCTCCGGCACCATCAGCACGGGCGGATGCGGCCGCATCAAAGTCGGTTTGCGCTCCTCCGCCAGGCGTTCAATAGCGGCGACAGCCTCTGAAGCGTGAAGCGCGCCCGACGTTTTGATGATTGCGGCGACGTGATGGTTCGGTCGCAACACCACCGTTGTCGGGTGATCGCCAACGTCGATGGTGAAGCCACGAAAGACCTCGCCCGAGGCGTCGCATACCACCGGGAAAGGGACGTTTTGGGCCGCCAAGTCGGCTCGCCGAAGGGTGATCGCGAAAACCCGCGCTCCGGCCGCCTGCATCGCTTGGAACCGGGAGCAATAGCCCGCCAACGTCTCGACGATGGACGGTGTGGACTTGGGACAAAAGACAATTGCGATCGGATTGCCGGCAATCGCATCGCCACGGAGATTGAGGACTGCACCGTCCTGGCCACGAAGCACGCAATCAGGCGCGATATCGCCGACCCCAAGCGGGGGGAGAGGGGACGCCTGATCCGGGTGCGATGCGGGTGCTGCCATTGTCGAACGATCACAACATGAGGGGCCGGCGTCTTCTTTATTACGAGACCGATCCCACACCTCCGACGTATCGGACGGCAGCCGGGAAAGTTTTCTTTTATCAAAACAAAAGAGGCACGCGCGCCTTGGGACGCGCACCCCTTTTCATCACGTCACTGACAGACGAAGTTTGCTGCGAGGTTCGTGTTGCCGCTTCCGGTGTACGTCGCGTTCTGCGGGTACGGGCAGAGGGGCCGGGTGAAGGTGCCGACCGTAGAGGCGTTGGGTGCATCGGTGGCGATGACCTGGGCCGGTGCTACGCCCTGCTCGACCCAAGTCTCAAGGGCCGTGAATATATCGCTCGATGCCGGTCCCGAGCCGCTGTTCGATGTTACGTTCCCGAAGGAGTTGAGCCCGGGTCCGCCGCTGCAATGCCCCATGCCGGGCGCCATAAACAGGCGATAGTAATTCTGGGTGCCTTGGTAACCCTGCGCTTCAAACGCCACCACGCCGTTATAATAATTCACCGAGTACAGCGCACTGATCAGCGGATCAGCCCAGCCATGATATTCGATGAGCTTACCGCCGTGAGCCTTGAACGGAGTCAGGTCTGGATTGTCGGCCGTCAACGCGGACCCAACGGTTTGCACGTCACTACCCGGGCTAGGCGGAACAATCGCAAAGGAGTTGAGCATTCCCGGACTGGTGCTGACGTTGAACTCCACGAGAGTGTTGAAGGTCGGCTGCTGGAGAAATTGGGTGAAGATCCCGTTCCCAAAACCGAAATCGCTGGTGGTCGGCACTGTCGTCAGGGTCGCTTGTGTAACATTTCCAGGCCACAACTGGGCTTCATTGCCGAACACAGGACCGGGGCCGAAGTTAAAGGGGGGCACACCCACGTCCGTCACAATCCCGTTATAGACATTGCTGATGGCCGTGATCTGCGCCGGTGTCAGCAACCCGGAAAATAAGGTTTGGGGGTTGAAGCTGCACTGCGTCGGATCGCCCAGAAAGTTGTCGGTGGAAACGGTTTTTGCGCTTGCGCAAGCAGTCTGTACGGCATTGGTAACAGCGGTCAGGGCGGAGTTCGGGATAAACCCGTTCGCATTGTTGGGATTGGTGACTTGCGTCGCGTTATAGGTCTGCTCTGACAAAAGCGGAACGAAGGTGTTGGCAGGTGCTCCTCCTAGAATGCCATCGAAATCGTCGGGATAGCGCTGAACTTCCATAAGCGCCTCCTCGCCGCCCTTTGAGCAGCCATTGAAATAATTGTGCGCTGGCGCGCTGCCATAAAACGCGGATACGATCAATTCGGCGTCGAGGTCGGTCCGGTGAACCGCGCGATAGCCGTAATCGTTAATCCTCTGCGGATGTCCCAAGGCAAAGGATCCTCCTGCGGCGCCCGCCGGCTGGTGGCTGCCGTCATCGGTCGAAGCCGCGGCATTGTTGATCGCGACCGCTCCCTTCAGCGGAGTATACTCGATCGATCCGGCGAAGCCGCCATTGCCGACCTGCTCATAGCGTCCCGTCCAACCCGAGGTCGGCATCCACACTTCGAAATTGATGTTCGAGTCACCGGCCGGATTGGTGCTCGGATTGATGCTGCCGACCATCCGGCACAGCGAGACCGCAGCGGTGGTGGTGCTGCCGTTGAGCACGCCGCCCGAATATTCCGGGATCGGCGTGCCGGCCGGATAGACCTGGGCGGCGGTGATTGTCGTGTCCGGCAGTGACAGTCCAGTGAGGCTGCCGCAGGCGATCGGAGCCGCGGCAAAACCCGCGCATTGGCCTTGCAGGTGACCGCCGGCCCACTCGCCGCCCAGAGCGTGGGTCGGCGCCGGCGCGTTACTCAGACACTGAAGATTACCGCCGACCGTATTAAGGCTGATATCACCCGGAGTGGTCGACCGGTTGTTCAGGATCTGGGCATTGCCGGCTACCTCACCGAGGGTGGCCTCACATGGCCCCTGGTTGTTCTGGCACACGAAGTTGCCACGGATCTTGATGCCCGGGCCGGCATAGCCACTCGTCCCGGTACAACCTTGGATTACGACGTTTTGGCCTACCGTCACCGAGCCTTGGAGAAGCGTCGAGGCGCAATTGTTCGCGGTGATGGTGCCGGCGATCTGCGACCATTCTTCCTGGCCGTTGACCAGCAGCGTCGCATTCGCTGAGACCTGAATGTTACCGGCGACGTTGGCCTGGTAAAGTGTGCAGCTTCCACCGGCGGGTACAACAACGTTGCCGCTGATTGCTCCGGTCATCGACCCGTTGCATACCGTATTGGCGGCTTTGGCGCCGCCGCTGACCGCGGCAAGCGCTGCCAATGAGACACTCGAAAGCAGCATCAATTTAGGCGAACGTCGCATGGCTTTTCTCCCGCGTTCCGAGCAGCCATTGTCAGAAGCCGCCGGTTACGCGGTAACCTTAACACGAAAAAACCATGTGCGCCGCAAATTTGACACTTAGTGCGGAAAATCATACCGACGGCTAGGCATCCCCTCTCCGAAAAAATCTTAAATACCATAGGTAGCGAGGGTCGCTCCTTGCCGTGTTGGGACAGGCGCCTCAGCTCGATCTTGAAGCCGTCTGCCGAGATGTCGACCACTTGAAGTGGGTGAAGGCCGCAAATTTTCGATCTTCATCTCGGTCAGGACGGCCCGATTTCTGCTTTTTTACGGTCACAGGTCCGCTGTCGGATACAGCGGACGCCCCGAACCCCGCGCGGCCAATGTCGCAGTTGGGGCATGGAACGAACCCGCTCGCGCGGGAGGGCGCTGCGCGCGGAGCGGGGCAGGCGGCGAGGACCGTGCCAACAACTGACTGATAGACGATGACGGGGCGGGCGTCCCGTCCTGAGGATTGGGAGTTCCAACACTCCAGCCTCAGGACAGGAGCCCCCGATGAACGACAAGCCGATCAGCGATCTTCGCCGCCGCATGATCGCGGACATGACGGTCCGGAGCTTTAGCGACAAGACCCAGCACGAGTATATCCGGCAGATCGAGACCTTTGCCCGATTTCTCGGTCGCTCCCCCGATACCGCGAGCGGCGACGACATCCGCCGCTTTCAGCTCGCACAGGTCGAGCAGGGTGCGCAGCCGCCGAAGATGAACTCGCAGGCCTCGGCGTTGCGCTTCTTCCTCAGCATCACGCTCGGCCGCGCTGACCTCGCCCATCAACTGGCGCGCACGCACTATCCGCGCAAGCTGCCGCGGGTACTTGCTGCGGAGCAGGTCGCTCGGCTGATCGAGGCCGCGCCCGGCCCCGGCCTGAAGTACAAGACCGCGCTCAGCATTGCTTACGGCGCCGGTTTGCGCGGCGGCGAGGTCGTCATGCTGCGGGTCGGCGATATCGATTCCAAGCGCATGCTGATCCGTGTCGAGATGGGCAAGGGCCGCAAGGATCGCCATGCCATGCTGTCGCCGCAGCTTCTGTCGTTGCTGCGCGCATGGTGGTTGCAATGCCGGTCGCGAGGCTGGCTGTTCCCGGGTCAGGACCCGCTGCGGCCGATATCGGTGCGTCAGCTCAACCGCGTCTGCCATATGGCGGCCGAGGCCGCGGGGCTCGGCAGCTGGGTCACGCCGCATACACTGCGCCACTCGTTCGCCACGCATCTGCTGGAGAGCGATATCGACGTGCGGGTAATCCAAGTGCTGCTGGGCCATGCCAAGCTGGACACCACAGCCCGCTATACCCACGTCGCCACCAACGTGCTGCGCACTGTGATGAGCCCCCTTGATCGGCTGACGCTGCCGACGGAGCAGCCGCCGGCATAACGCCGGTCCCGCGTGGGCCGTCAAGGCCTGGAGGTCGCGGATATCTTGCGCGACCACGGGCCGGCCTGGCGCGAGGCCAACCGCGGTCACGTGAGCCTCGGCCAGCTCAAGGTGATGAGCGCGATCGAGCGCTGCCGCACGGCGGCCCTCGGCGGCCACGTCATGCGCTGCGAGAACGACGCGTGTGCCTATACGGCCATCGCCTACAACAGCTGCCGCAACCGGCACTGTCCGAAGTGTCAGGGCGCGGCGGCGCGGCAGTGGATGGCGGCGCGCGCGGCGGAGCTGCTGCCCGTGCCGTACTTCCACGTCGTCTTCACACTGCCAGCGCCGATCGGCGACATCGCCTATCAGAACAAGGTGGTGATCTACGATCTCTTGTTCCGGGCATCCGCCGAGACAATGGTGGCGATCGCGGCTGACCCCAAGCATCTCGGCGCCAGCATCGGCATCACCGCCGTGCTGCACACCTGGGGATCGGCGATGATGCATCATCCGCACGTGCATATGATCGTGCCGGGCGGCGGCATCTCGCTCGCTCGATTACGGTGGATCACCAAACGGCCCAACTTCTTGCTGCCGGTGCGCGTGCTATCAAAGCTCTTCCGCAGGCTGATGATCGAGAAGCTCGTTGCCGCACACGCCGCCGGCCGGTTGATGTTTCGCGGCACGCACGCCGCGCTCGTCAACACCAAGGCATTCGCTGCTTATCTGGCGCCGCTCAAGAAAACGCGCTGGTACGTCTACGCCAAGCGCCCGCTCGCCGGGCCCAAGGCGGTGCTCGCCTATCTGTCGCGCTACACGCATCGCGTGGCGATCTCGAACCGGCGCCTGATCGCGGCTGATGCCAAGACGGTGACGTTTAAGGTCAGGGACTATCGGAGCAACGGACCCGGCCGCTACAAGACGATGACGCTCGACGCGCACGAGTTCATCCGCCGGTTGCTGATCCACGTGCTGCCCAGTGGCTTCCACCGCATCCGCCACTACGGTCTGCTGGCGAGCGGCGTGAAGGCCGACAATCTCGCGCTCGCCCGCAAGCTGCTCGCCATCGCGCCGCCGGCGCCCGAGCCCGAGGACACCGCTTGCGAGCCGCCCACGGCCCTTAAGCCGTGTCCGTGCTGCGGCTCGGCCATGCGCATCATCGAGGTGTTCGAGGCAAGCGAGCCGGCGCGACATAGCTCGACCACGATGCCCGCCGTCATCAGGATCGACACCTCATGAGCCCGGGCTATCCCATTCGCCGCGGCTATCCCGATCTGTCTCGCTGGCCCAGGGCCGGCCGCGGCAGCGCTCGCCCTAGCCCGGGTTCTGCAACGCCCAGATCGGCCTCGGCCCCTTGTTGTCGGGCAACTCCGGCCTCATCGCCACCACCGCTTGGCGCCGCAATCTCTCCGTCCGCCGCGTCATCCGCAGCCGTAGCCTCGACGGCGCTGTCGAAATCCCCATAAAGCCCGCGGCACCGTTGTCCCCGACATCCCGCGGGTTCCTTCCCTGAAGGCTTTCGGACGACGGCCCCGGTGCGCGTGGCTGGGCTCGTGATGGGGCCGTCATCCGAAACCCTCTACATGAGGACGCGTCCCAGCGGCCGAGGCTGAACGGCCGCAGTCGGTTCCGGAAGCGGTCCTCCGGGCGATTAGGTCACGAAGGCGCTGGGTCAGGGTCCAAGACATCGAAATGTTATCAAACCAAAACCTGTTCCGGTTTCTCCATGTTCCAGATTGCTGGGAGGTGATAGGCGCGCGTACAGAGAAACATACGCACGAATATGGACGCGTTGTAATACGTGCGCCAAAAGCGAAGTCGCGCGTATATTCCCTAAGCAAAACTGGAACATCTGGAACTTTGCTCATTCTCCCTAACATTACATTGATCATCCAAGCTTTTTTGTGTTCCAGTTTCTTAAAAAAACGGAACAAGCTGGAACATTCTGGAACACAGGACCCACGTCAGCTTAACCGTCAGCGCATACCGATTACTCAACTCGCAGGGCAGGGTTCCCCGTCAGGTCAAGGCGTCGTCGCGCCATCAACTTTAGGCGTTCTCGCCGTAGCGCTTGAGCATCAATCGACCTTACCGCGCCTCGCGCCCTCGCAAGGCCACCTGCGACGCAATCGATGATGACCCATACCCGCTGGGACCGCGGGTCGACCCCTTAAAGACAATCCTCGCCAAGCTCTCCCCGCCTGTGTGGGGCGCGCCTCCCAATCCATTAGCGCCACAAATTGGGAGTTTTGGGTTAAGTTGCTCTCAGCAAAAAAATGCACCGGTTGCGCTTAAGTTGAGTGGATGGCGGCGCAGGCTCGGCTCACCCGGGTTCGAGCTATTGAGACGCCCAAGCTGCAGGCCTGACATGCCGATAGAGACAGTGAGCGTAATTTGCAGGCCAAGCCCGACTGTCACGAGCGACAGCCTCGTCGAACAGGTGGCGCAGATCGAGGACCTGGCGCGCGGCAAGATCGACGGACGGGAGTTTTTCCGCCGCAACCACTTCACCGACGGCTTGCAACGGTTGGTCGAGCGAGGCTTCGAACGGCTCGCTGGAAGCAGCGACGACGGGGCCTTTTATCTCACCCAGGCGATGGGCGGCGGTAAAACACATACCCTGATCGCATTTGGGCTGCTCGCGGCGGACCCAGAGTTGCGCCGCAACGTCGTCCCCAAAATACGGGCCGGAGCCGAGTTCGGCGTCGCGAAGGTTGTCATTTTTAACGGCCACCAAAATCCCGAAAACCTCTTCTGGGGGTTCATTGGCGAGCGGCTCGGCCGCGGTGAGGTGATGGCGCCGTTCTGGCGTAACGGAGCCCGGACACCAGGTGTCGATGAGTGGGTTTCGGTCCTCGGCGATCAGCCGGTTCTGATCCTTCTCGACGAATTGCCAAGCTACCTGCAAATGGCCCAGGGCGAGCCGGTGGGGAATTCGACCCTTGGGGACCTCACCATCGGAGCGCTCGAACGGCTATTCAACGCACTGCCGCGGTGCCCCAAGGCCTGCGTTGTCGTCACCAACCTCAAGGACGATGTCTATCTCGATGGATCAGGCCAGCTCCGGACACTCATCGAAAACCTTTCCAAGCATTACGACCGAAACGCACAGGCGCTTACGCCGGTCCAGCAAAATAGCGGCGAGGTGTATGAAATCGTTCGCAAGCGGCTGTTTGATGAACTGCCATCGGCGGACCGTATCGACGAGGTCGCACGAGCCTATGTTTCGGCTTTACAGAAGGCGAAGCGCGTCGACACGATCCCGACGACTCCGGAAACCTACATAGAACGTATCCGCGAATCCTATCCGTTTCATCCTTCGATCAGGGATATCGTCGCGCGGTTTGCTGAAAATCGCGGATACCAAAAAACTCGGGCGCTGATCCGCCTCTTGCGGCTTGCGGTCCGCGGCGCCCTCGCACCGGGGGACAACACGTTTCTGGTGGGGCTCCAGCATCTCGATTTCAACGATCAGCTGACGAGCGAGGAAATTCGTAAGATCAATCCGGCCTATTCTAACGCGATCTCCCGCGACGTTGCCGATCGGGGCAACGCGCTGGCGGAGCGGATCGCAGCGGCAGATGGCGTGGCCACCGCAATGTCGGTTGCAAAGATGCTGCTGATGTCCTCGTTGTCGACCGCCGAGACACCATTGCGCGGTCTTACCGACGGCGAACTCGTGGAATTTTTGGTCGACCCGCTGCTGGAGGTGTCCGAGATCAAAAACGCCTTGGCCCGCCTCCAGGGGCAGGCTTGGTATCTCTATCTTGGTGTCGACCAGCGAATCTTTTTTGGTCAGACCGCGAACGTTACGGCCGAAATCACCGAAATCGCGGCGAGTATAGCCGAGGAGCAGGTCGACCAGACGCTCAGAACCAAGTTGCAAGAAGTGTTCAAGCCCCGCGGGGTGTCGCTCTATGCCGATCGGATGGCGATCCTGCCCGCGCTCGATGAAATCCAGCTCGATGACGACCGTCCAACGCTTGTCATTCTTGAAAGGCCCGCCGACGCGCTCCCTTCCGATTTTGTCGACTGGTGGCAAAAACAGGATCTCCAGAACCGGGTTCTGGTCCTCACTGCCGATCCGAACGCGGTCGCAACGCTCCGCACCAGTGCGCGGCGAATGCGCGCCATCGATCGGGTCGAGGACCGTATACGCACACAACACGGCGACGCGTCGCCGCAAATGCAGGAACTGCTAGGCGTGAAGGAGCGCGAGGCGGCCGGATTCACGAGCGCGCTACGAGAAACCTTCAAAACTATCGTCTTCCCGACCGGGAGGGCGCTCCGCCGCGTTGACGATTTTCGTATGGAATTCGACGGAAATGATTATTCCGGCGAGCAACAAATCGTCGATACGCTTTCCAAGCGCGGCAAGCTGATCCCGACCGACTGCTTCGACGCAGCGTTTGAGAACCTGCGGCTCGAAGCCGAGGAAATACTGTTCGACGCTGACGCCGTGCAATTCGGCTCGCTCCGGCGAAACGCCGCGGTGCGGCCAGGGTGGTTCTGGCTGCCGCGCGGCGGTTTGGAGCAATTGGTCAAGACTGCAGTCCAGCGCGGGTTTTGGCGAGAAAAAGAGGGGCTGGTTGCCAAGAAATGGGAGCGTCGCACTCGGGTGAGCGCACGCCTCGATGATTTTGGTCCCAACCCGCTAGGAACCGGACGCTTCCCAATCATCGTCACGGCAGAAGACGCCGACACGGTCTATCTCTCCGAAAAGGGGGCGCCTGATCCGTCGAAGGACAAAAAGCTCGATGGTCGAGCTTACGAGACCGAAGCGGCGGCCGTCTGGTTTCTGGCCATCGACAGCAAGGGGGAGGCGACCACCGGTGATCCCTGCGAATGGCGCGCGCCGATCCGGGTGAAGCCGGATGTCCGACGCGTCTCGGATGGATACCGGGTTTCGGTACTCGCCATTCCGCGCGGGGCAACGATCCGGGCGACCTTTGATGAGTCAGACCCAAGAACAGGGCCGGCAGTTTCTGGCGAAATCGAAGCACCCGCCGGCGCCACACGATTACGCATCGTCGCCGAGATAAATGGCCAATTCTCGGAAGAAGAGACCGCCCGACTGGCCGACGGTATGCGCGAGGACCCGCGTACAGCTGAGAGAGTCCTGAAGCTGGACGCGCCTGTATTGATGACCTCGCGATTTCGATCCGAAGGACACCGCTGCGGCCTTTTCCGCGCTCGATCGATTGGCCAAAACACCCGGCGCCCGCGTCCACGGCGGATCGGTGGAGCTGAGCGGTGGTCGATCGGAGGGCGACCACCTCACATTCCGGTTGGGCAAGGATGTCCCGTTTGGCGCTGGCGATCTGGATGCGCTGACGAAGACGCTCGTCGAGCGATTGCGGGCAGAGGCGCCGACGCTCAAACTTCGGCTCGACGGCATTGCGTTCCCGTCGGGACGTGAGTTGAGAGACTTCTGCGACTTTGTCGGCGAAGACTTTGCGCGCGTAACCTGGACCCAGGCCTGAACGCATGGCAGGAGCATCGGCCATGAAGGCAGCGATGGCGAATTTCGATTGCGACGACATCTATCGCGAGCACGCCTTCCTCGTCCGCCTCACCAAGGGCCGCGAGCCAAAAGCCCTTGTGTTCGAGGTGTTTGGCCGTCCGCCCACCGAGGCGCATACCGCGGCCCCGGCGACATGGGCACCGGAAACAATTCTGCGCTGCGAGGTGCCGCGCGATGTATGGGATGCAGCGGCTCCCGAAGCACGAGCAGAATTCAATCGCCGCCTGCGGGGTGAGGGAAAGCCTGCCGGCCGTTGGGGCGCCTATGATACAGCCGTACAGCGCCTGTTCGGCAAGGAGCTGCTGGTGCTGCTATGGGCCATCGAGGAATCGGACGTGTCGCCCGAGGAAATCGCCGTCGGCATTCGCAACTGGCTCGGATTGAAGCCGGAAGAGCGCTGGTGGCTTTACACGATGACTGCCGCTGCGACCGGTCTCGCCCATCAAACCGGTATGGGCTGGAGAGATGCGCTGCGGCGGGCGCTATGCTTTGGCACCAGACAAGATGCATTCCATTTGGGTGCGGTCGCCGGGCGCGGCTCGCTCGAACCGCGCGTGTTGGCTCAAGAGGCTCCAAAACCGAAACGGCCGGTTCGCAAAAAGACTACGGCGCGGGACGACGGCGGGCAGTTGTTCACCGAACGAGACCCCGCCGCAGCATGAATGCCGACGCCGCGGAACTGCTGCCCGCTCACAACGGCCTCAGCTCGTTGTCGCTGAAGGACGCGCCGTCCTTTATCGAAGTGCAGTTCCCCGTCGGGCGACTGTCATCAGAGGCATACAAGTAACGAAAGGCGGGGGCGGGCCAGACGCTGACAGCGCTCGGCTCGTATTGGAAGGGCCGGAAGCCGCTGATCCTGTGCCGCGCGGTCGTGCTCGGCTGCCTATTGCCGGCGACCGACAACTCCGCGAAAGACCTCGACATCTTCCTCAAGCTGATGGGCATGGATGACGCCGCGTTCCTGCGCCGCGGGATCATCCCGAAACCGTCGGAAATTGTAGAGCGGCTGATGCCCGTTGGCGGCATCGCCTCTGATGATGCGGCCCATCTGTTCCTTATCAAGCGTCGCATGCTCGAAGAGGGCAAATCGGTTTGGGTGGAAGAACCTTTCGACCTCGATGCCTTCCCCAATCTGGTGGAGGACCGAAGCGCCTATCTCGACTGGAAGGATCGCATCGGCGATGCCGAACGCGATGATTGGCGGCTTCGAACACTCGACACCTATACCTACGATGAGCGGGTGAAGCGCGCCAAACGGCCGGAGGAGTGCGAAGAAGAGACGCTGCTCTATGGCGTCTGGCCCGAGGTGAATGGGCACCTCGGCACACAGGCAGCGAACCTGGCGGAACTGGTCCAACAGCTTGGCGTGGCCCGGTTCGGCCATCGGCCGAAGGTGGCCGATACATTCTGCGGCGCGGGCTCCATACCCTTCGAAGCGGCTCGGATTGGCTGCGATGTTTACGCGTCCGACCTCAATCCAATCGCTTGCGTGCTGACGTGGGGTGCCTTCAACATCATTGGAGCAGACGAGGACACGAAAAATAAAATCGAGAGGTCCCAAAGGGAGGTCGCGGCGGCGGTTGATGCCGAGATAACGCGGCTTGGAATCGAGCACGATGAGGAAGGAAATCGCGCGAAGGCTTATCTCTATTGCTTGGAAACCCGCTGCCCCAAGACCGGATGGATGGTCCCAATTGCCCCATCATGGGTCATTTCAAAGACACGAAAAGTCGTTGCGAAGCTCGTCCCCGACTACTCGGCTAAGCGATACGTAATCAAAATTCATACTGGTGTCTCGGATGCGGAAATGGCCGAGGCCGATGATGGGACCGTGCGGGGCGGTCGGCTCGTGCATCCAATCAACCCCGAGCGTTCGGGCGTCGAGATTAAGACGATCCGGGGTGATTACAGGGGCGCAGGCGGCACTATTCACAACCGACTGCGGTTATGGGAAAAGACCGATTTCATTCCGTGCTCCGACGATATCTATCAGGAGCGCCTTTATTGTATCCAATGGGTCACTAAGGAGACGTTGCAGAAAGGCCGTCAGGAGACTTTTTTCGCCGCGCCAACAGTACACGACCTCGCGCGAGAGAGACAGGTCGAGGCTATCGTCAGAAAGAACCTCTGCCGCTGGCAGGACGAAGGCCTTGTCCCCGACATGCGTATCGAGCCAGGTGACAAGACCGACGAACCGATCCGTACGCGCGGATGGACACACTGGCATCATCTTTTCGGGGCACGAGCGTTGCTGTATCTGAGCCGGTTTTCGCGACTAGTCACAGCTTACTCAGTGCCGTGTATGCTTGATGCCATCAATTTCTCGTCTCGACTATGCAGATGGGAAACATCGGGCAAGGCTGATCCCTCAAAAGGTCCGAATACAAGGACTGGCGGTGGCAGCGCTAACTCTAAAGATGTATTTTCTAACCAGGCATTGAATACCCTTTACGACTACTCTATTCGGAGTGTCGATTCTTTACTTAAAGAATATAGACCCGCTTATGTTTCCAGAGGGACCACTATTGGCCAGTGCATCACTGAAGTTTGTCCTGCTGGCAGCGCACACCCGAACACGGAGATTTGGATAACTGACCCCCCTTACGCGGACGCGATCAACTACCACGAAATCACCGAGTTTTTCATCGCGTGGCTGCGAAAGAACCCCCCGCCGCCCTTCGATAAATGGATTTGGAGCAGCCAGCGCGATCTCGCAATCAAAGGCAAGGACGAGCGTTTCCGCCGCGACATGGTGGCCGCTTATGCTGCGATGACGCGGCAGATGCCGGACAACGGTCTGCAAGTGGTGATGTTCACCCACCAGGACGCGGGCGTCTGGGCCGATCTCGGCGCGATCCTGTGGGCGGCGGGGCTCCGCGTCACCGCCGCCTGGAACGTTGTCACCGAAACCGAAAGCGCGCTGAAGGAGGGCAACTACGTCCAGGGCACGGTCTGCCTCGTGCTGCGCAAGCGCATGGGGGAAGCAAACGCGCGGCGCATGGAAATCGAGGCCGAGATCGAAGAAGCGGTGCGCGCCCAACTCGCCCGCCTCACAGGCGCTCGACGACTCTGGCATGAGCGCAGACGCGAGACGCTTTATACCGATGGCGACCTGACGCTTGCCGCCTATGCCGCCGCGCTCCAGGTCGTCACCTCCTATTCCACCATCGACCGCCAGCCGCTCGATCGCGACCTCTATCGCAAGCTCGCCAAGGGCGAGCAGACGATGCTCCGCGACCTCGTCGACTACGCCGAGCAGGTCGCGAACGGTCTGCTCGTGCCCGAAGGCTTTCCCCGCGACATGTGGCGCGACCTCGAAGCACCGGAGCGGTTCTATGTGCGCATGCTCGACATGGAGGCGAAGGGCTCGGACAAAGGTCGCCGACTTCCAGAATTTCGCCAAGAGCTTCGCCTTCGGCGACTATGCCGACCTGATGGCCTCGACCACCGCCAACGCCGCCAGCGCTCGCCGGCGCCGCCGACCTCAAGGGCCGCATGCTGGACGGCGAGGGCTTCGCCAAGACGCAGCTGCGCCAGGTCCTGTTCGCGATCTGGAAGACGATGGAGGAGGCGCGATCCCAAGACGCGGCGTGACGATGCTCAAGACCGAATATGCCGCCGACTACTGGCAGCGCCGCCAGAAGCTGATCGGCCTTGCGATCTATGTCGCCTTCAAGACAAGACGACCCGCCCGGAAGAAAGCGCCGCCGCGCAGGAGCTGGCCGAGGCGCTGAAGCTCGACACAGTGTAAGCGCGTGGCAATCGCGCGCTTTTCTTCGCGTCGCGAGGCGCTCGGCCCGGTCCTCGGCGACGCGACTCAAGGCGCGTCGCGCTACCTGCGCATCGCCGGATATTTCCGCTCCTCGCTGCTCGAAGTCGTCGGCGAGGATCTGGAGACGGTCGGCGAGATCAGGGTCGTCTGCAACGGCGACCTCGACCCTTTCGACGTGAAGGTCGCCAAGGCCGCGCGCGATGGCCAGGAGGCACTAGCGCGCACGCTCGTGTCGTCCTGGCAGTCGACCGAAGACAGCCTCGACCTGCTGCTCGCGCGCGAGCGGTATCGCCGCCTGCACGATCTGCTCGCGTCCGGCCGCATGAAAGTTCGCGTCGTGCCGCGCGACGGCGAAAACGTTTTCGTCCACGGCAAGGCGGGCGTCATCGAGCACGCCGACGGCCGGGTCTATTCCTTTGTCGGAAGCGTCAACGACTCCGCCTCCGCCTTCCGGCACGCCTACGAAATCCTCTGGGGCGACGACGACGAAGCCGCCGCGCGCTGGGTGCGCGAGGAGTTCGAGCATTTCTGGACGCAAGGCGTCGATCTGCCCGACGCGGTGGTCAAGCACGTCGCGGCGATGGCGAACCGCATCGAATATCGCTCGATCGAGGAGGCGCGCGACGCGACGGGCGCCGTGCCGGCAGACGCCGTGCTCGCCGAGCGGCCGATCTACAAAGGCGGGCAAATCCTGCGGCCGTGGCAGAAGCGGTTCGTCCAGACCTGCGTCGACGATTGGCGGCTGCACGGCAAGGCGCGCTACCTGCTCGCCGACGACGTCGGCCTCGGCAAGACCCTCTCGATGGCGGCGGCGGCGCTGGTGCTGTCGCTGCTCGACGACAAGCCGGTGTCTGATCCTCGCGCCCGCGACGCTGATCTGGCAGTGGCAGGACGAGCTGGACGACAAGCTCGGCGTGCCGGCGGCGGTCTGGTCGACGCAGAAGAAGTGCTGGCTTGATGGCGAGCGCCGGCCGCTGACCCAGAGGGGCGACGCGACGCTCGTCGCGAAATGCCCCTGGCGCATCGGCATCGTTTCGACCGGGCTGATCGTCAACGGCGACGACGAGGGCGAGCGCGGCGCGCTGGCGAAGAAATCCTTCGGAGTCGTCATCCTCGACGAGGCGCACAAGGCGCGAGCTCTCGCGGGAGCCACGGGGTGGCGCGAACGCCGGCGACGCCGAACAATCTGCTTCGTTTCCTGAGCAGGTCGCCCGAAACGCCGGCAACGTCATCCTTGGCACCGCGACGCCGATCCAGTTGGAGGCGGTGGAGTTGTGGGACCTGCTCTCCGCGCTCACACAGGGCGCGCCGCAGGTTCTCGGCGCGTTCTCGACGGCGGCGAATGGGCGCGGGAGAATCGATCCAGTTCCTGACCGGCGAGCGCCCTTGGCCAGCCAATCGACACAAACCGCTGGGGGCTGTTTCGCAATCCGCTGCCGCCCGAGCTCGAAGCACAGCGTATTTCGTGACATCCGCGCGGACGCCGGGTCTCAAAACGACGGATGTTGTCGGGCCGCGATATGACGACCTCAGCCCGACCTCCGCAGCGACTTTCTGCACGAATTTGCGGACTTGCCGAGCGGCACAATCCGATCGTGCGCCGCGTCGTCCGCCGAACGCGACCGATGCTGGAAGAGCGCGGACTGCTCAAACGCATCGGGGTCATCACCCATCCGCGCGATGGCGACGGATTGCCGTCCACGCTCTTCGACGGGGAGGGCCTGGTCATGAGCCTGGCGTTCAAGGCGGCCTACGAGGCGGCCGAACAATTCAGCCGGCTCTATGCAGCCCGGCAGCCCAGCGCAGGATTTCTGAAGACGATCCTGCTGCGGCGCATCGGGTCTTCCGCGCGCGCCGGCCTCGAAACCGCGCGCCATCTGCTCGGCCGGCTCGACGGCGACGGGTTCCTGAAGACGAGCATAGGCGACGAAGACGCTCCGAAGGACGCAGCACCGCCCGATGCACAGGAGATCGCATTCCTGCGCGAAGTCGAACGAAATCTGGCGGCAGTGGTGGATCGCAGGGACATCGATCCCAAGGTGCAGGTGATCCTGCATTACCTGCGCGACGGCGGCTGGCTGGAGACGAACGGCGCGATCATCTTCAGCCAGTATCGCACGACGGCGGAATGGGTCGCTCGAAGCGCTTTGCGCGGCCTTCCCGGACGAGCCTGTCGCGCTTTATGCCGGCGGCTCCGCCTCATTCGTCCAGCGCGGCCAGAGCGGCGAACGGCTGGCGCGAGCAAATCAAGGCGGCGATCGAGCACGGCGACATTCGGCTGGTGTGCGCGACCGATGCGGCCTGCGAGGGACTGAACCTCCAGCGGCTCGGCGCCCAGGTCAATGTCGACATGCCCTGGAACCCATCGCGTTGGAGCAGCGCAAAGGCCGGGTGCAGCGGATCGGCCAAGTGCGGGACGATATCCACGTGCTGAGTCTGCGCTACGCCGGCACGGTCGAAGACGATGTTTACCGTGCCCTGTCCGACCGGTTCGGCGACATCTTCTCCGTGCTCGGCCAGCTACCAGACGGCTTCGAGGACGAATGGATCGATGCGGTGCTCAACGACCGCGCGGCCGTCAGGAACTTTTCCCAGCGCGTGGATCGGGCAAGGCCGCCAATGGAGCTTCGCTACATCCGAGACGTCGCCGACGATCACGGGCTCGATTGGGAATATACCGAAAGCGTCCTCTCTTCCCGCGATCTCGATGAATGGATGCGGCAAGGCTGGTAATTGCCAGTGAACGAGGAACTGGCAGGAGATTTAGCCTTCCGGTAGACGCCAAATTGCCTGCCGGCAGGCGTGAACGATGCTCCGCGCCGCTCGGGTCAATGGCCAAGGTCGCGACGCCGCGCCTGTTGAACCTTCAGGGACAGCGGCACGGGGACCGGACCACTGGTGTTGGTGACCGGCGCCATCGCTTCCTTAGAACGCCAGCTGAACTGAATGCACAAGGCTTCGAGCGGACCGGGATCACGCGGTGCCTCAGCATTACGCGTACGAGGGTCTTTTCGGGCGCTCGGATGACCTTACCCGGCGCTGTGGTATATTTGTTCCATGCATGATCGTCCTGCGCTGATTTTGCCGGATGCCGTGGGTTTGCCGGCGTGGCGAGCCGAGATCATCGTCACCGACGCCGGCGCGGCTCATCCCGGCGCTGCGGCAAGAAATGCCGAGATCGCGCTCTCAGAAGATCCCGGCTTTGCCGGCGCGATCCGCCTCGACGCCCTACGCGCGCAGGTTATGGTCTGCGGTCCCTTGCCGTGGGCGCCGTACTGGCGCGCGCCGCGGCCGTGGACCGAGGCAGACGACACTCGCGCTCTTTTGTGGTTGCAGAGCGAGGGCATTTTTGTTCGCAGCCGGCTTGCGGTGGCCGACATCGTCGATGTGATCGCCGGGGCTGATGCCTACCACCAGGTGCTCGATTACTGCCACACGTTGGGCTGGCCGGATTCGCTGATCTGGGACGGGGCGCCACGGGTGGGCGGCGGGGACCATGTGTCCTGGCTGACCCGTTATTGCGGCGTCGAAGACAGTCCTTACGCGCGAGCGGTCGGCGCGGGCTGGGCGGCGTGCAGCGTCGCGCGGCTCTTCGATCCTGGCTGCCGGGTCCCAGTTCTGCTGTTGGGGGGCAGCGGTATTGGCAGCAAGTCTGCGGTGCACAAGGTTCTCGCCGGCGGGTTCTTCGGCGCTGTGGGTGCGCTCGGCGTCAAGGGTGTGCCGGAGCGGTTGCGCTCTTCCTGGATCATCGAGATCACCGGCCTCGAGCATTTGCGGCGGCGAGAGTGGCGCGGCGTAATCGATTTTGCCGCGCGGGACAGCGACGAATTTATTTACCGTGGCCGGCGCCACCGGCGACCACGGCCGTTTGTGCTCGCCGCCGCGACCGAGTTCCAGGACTTCCCGCCGGAGCTCGCCGACGCGCCGGAGTGGTGTTTTGTTCGATGCGGCGCGATCGACATCGAGGCGCTGCTCCGCGATCGTGACCAATTCTGGGCTGAGACCTTGGTTCGCTATCGGACTTGCGACCCGGCCCTTCAGGATTTCTCCGCGCCGCGGGGCCTCGGCGTCTGGGGGATGCAGGACGAAGTTGCGGTGCTTCAACGTTACCTGCGGGAATGCTGTGAGGCTTCCCCCGCCTCCTTGATTGAGAAAAATGAGCTCTGCGAGAACTATAACCGATGGCGTCGGGCATGGGGACTTGCCCCGATCGATAAACGGTGGCTGGGACGAGACTTGAAGAGAGCGTTCCCCAAGCTTCATCACTACCGGCCCGATAGGCGGCCCTTCGAAAATCATCGCCGGCAGTACTATCGGGGGCTGAAGTTGATACCCGGAGGGCGCGGCTGAAATCAACAAGCACAGCTGCGCGCGATTGCCGGTATCCACCGAGTTCAACAGTTCAAGTCCGCCGTCGCGAAGGTCGCCCATTGGGGGCACAGCGGCGGTTCAGCCGGTCCCGGTTCAATGGCTCAAACGCGCCGATTCCGGACGCTCGTTTGGCGCCCGGCAACCGGCTGGACTCGACCCATTTGAGACCTTCATGCCCCCGCCAGCGGCTAGTCGTGTCGCCCATTAAGCGGTCATTCGCGTCAGAACTTTGGTCGTGCTGGCGGACCGGCTCACGTCAGTTCGTCGAGCAGCGCTCTGGCTTCTTTGAGATCGGGCGTGCCGAAGCCTTCGGTGAACCAGCCGTAGACCGGCGCGAGGAGGTCGCGGGCTTCCGCGTGGCGGCCCTGGTCGCGCCATAGCCAGGCGAGGTTCGCAGCGGCGCGCAATTCCCAGAGCTTCGCCTCCTGTTCCTCGGCGATGCTCAGGGCTTTGCGATACAGTTTTTCGGCAGCTTCGGGTTGCCCTTGTGTCAACAGCAGCTCGCCTTTCTGCCGGTTCAGCTCCGCTGCGAACCAACGTGCACCGGTCGTGTCCGCGATCCGCGATACGTCATCCAGAAGGGTTAGGGCCTCTTCAACTTGACCGGCGACCTCACATGCTTTCGCTAGCAGTGAAGTAGTATGGGGCGTCCACATGTCCGTCCCGGTGGCCCGGAAAGCGGCGATCCCGTTGCGCAGGAGCGATATCCCCTCAGCCACATTGCCTTCCTTGACCTTGACCCAACCGCGATGGATCCTTCCCATTGCACCAAAGACGGGAAACCCGTGCTCGCTCGCTACCGCAACGAGCTGTTCTGACTGCTCACCCAAGGCCGCGTCGTCTCCCGCAAACGACAGTGGCAAGGTGCCGATTGACAAGCTAAAGGTTAAAGACGGTGGATGCGCCAATTCCCGAGCCTCAGCAATTGCCGCGCTGCTCCGCGTTAATGCCTGGTCAGGAAAGCCCAGACAGAACAGGACAATGCCCAAATACCCCAGTGAGTTCACCTTGGGATCGTTTCCTACCTGATGACCAAGCGAGCGGTGGGATATCGGGTCATAAAGCGTAAGCGCCTCTTCCAAATGCGACCGGGACGACGCAAACCGGCCCGCGAGCATCAGGTTCCGACCGGAGGATAGGTGGCCCAGAATGAGCCCGGCGACATCATTGCGCCGACGGCTCACGCGCATGAGATCCTCGTCTAAGCGCCATGCCAGATCGAGTTCTCCGCGGCCCATGTGATAACGAGACAGTCCGTAGGGAACCTCGAGGAACCCCGAGGGAGAACCCAGCTGCTCCCACAGCTCACGGGCGCGGGCATAGGCATCGCCAGTTTCTGGCGCGGCATAGCCTCTGACGGCTTGCAATACCGCGCCCAAGGCACTGCAAAATTCCAGTTCCTGTCGCTGGCGTTCCGGGGTATCCGGCAACAGCGCCAGCTGGTCCAGCCCCTTGCGGAATTGAGCGGACGCTTCCGCCATCGCCGAGCGGGCGGCGGAGCTATGACCTGCCTTGCTCCAATAGGCGATGGATTTTTCAACCAGCCCGGCTTCGGCATAATGTTGCGCAAAGAGCTCGGGCTGGTACTCGATCAGCTCGGGGAAATGGGTTTTCAGCGCCTCGGCGATCATCGTGTGCAACTGCTGCCGGGCGCTGCGTAGCAGGCTGTCGTGCGCCGCATCTTGCACCAGCGCGTGCTTGAAGCTGTAGACCGCGTCGGGCGGCATGCCGCGCTGGAACACCAGCTCGGAAGCGACGAGGCGAGCGAGAGCAGCTTGTAGCTCGTCTTCCGAGAGACGGGAGACGACGCGCAACAGCCCATAGGAAAATTCGCGTCCAATCGCCGCGCCGATCTGCGCCACCCGCCGTACCGAAGATAGGCGATCGAGCCGTGCCATCAGCGAGTCATGCAAGCTGGTCGGAATTCCCACCAGCGGCACACCGCTCTCCAGCACGCTCTTGGTCAGCTCCTCGACAAAAAGCGGTATGCCGTCGGTGCGGTCCGCGATCTGAGCCAGGACTTCGTTGGGCAATACTTTGCCCCCGGCGATATGCTCGACCAAAACAGTTCTGTCGCGCCGATCCAGACGATTTAGCGCCAGCGTCGTCACTTGCGGTTGGCCGGTCCAAGGCGGCTGGAATTCGGGACGGAACGTCACGATCAATAGAACAGGGAGACTGCCGACCCGCTCGACGGTGAGGTCGAGCAGTTCGCGCGAGGTCGGATCGATCCAATGCGCGTCCTCGAAAAGCATGATCACCGGCTGCTGGCGTGCCAGGCCTTCGAGTTGGCGGAGTAGCGCCTCCAGTGTCCGCTCCTTCTTGCGCTGCGGGCTGAGGTTCGGCAGAGGGTGGCGCTCCGAGCCCGGCAATGACAGCAGATCGGCGATGAGGGCCACATCTTCGTCGGGCGGCGCAGCGCGGAAGAGCAGAGTCTCCAGCTTCTCTAACCTCACCGTAGGCGAGTTGTCAGGCGTAAACCCGGCCGCGCGGCTGAGCTGGTCGATGAACGGATAAAGCGCGCTATCCTGGTAGTACGGCGAACTGAAATAACGCAGCCGGATGTGCGGCTTGCCGTGCAGGCGCTCCGACAGTGCTGCGGCGATGCGGGACTTGCCGATGCCGGGTTCACCGGAGATCAGCACGACCTGGCCGTCGCCGCCCTTGGCGCGCTCCCAGCGCCGCAGCAGCAGCTCGATCTCCTCGTCGCGGCCGACCAACGGGGTCAGCGCCGAGCCGCGCAAAGCCTCGAAACGGCTCTCTACGGCGCTCGGCCGCAACACTTGCCATGCCGGCACCGGCAGGGTGATGCCTTTCACTTCGACCGCGCCGAGATCGCAGTATTCAAAGAGGTCGCCGAGCAGCCGGCGCGTACTTGGGGCAATGACAACCGCATTCGGTTCGGCCAGAGCTTGCAGGCGTGCCGCCAAGTTCGGCGTTTCACCGACGACCGATCGCTCCTGCGCCGAGCCCTCGCCGATCAGATCGCCGACGACCACGAGGCCGGTGGCGATGCCGACGCGCGCCTGTAGCTTGGCAGATTTGACATCGAGCCGGCCGATGGCGTCGATGGCACCCAGTCCGACCCGGACCCCCCGCTCGGCGTCGTCCTCATGCGCCCTCGGGTAGCCGAAATAAACGAGTACACCATCGCCCATGTATTTGGCGACAAACCCGTCGAAGCTCCTGACGATATTGGCGACGGTGCGATGATACGCGGCGATGACCTCGCGCAGATCTTCCGGGTCGAGTCGCGCCGAGAGCGCTGTCGAGCCGACGAGATCGCAGAACATCACCGTCAGCTGCCGGCGTTCGGCGTCGATTGGCGGAGATGAGGTGGAAGCAGAGGTAACGCTCGTTGCTGATTGAGCCACGTCACGCGTCGGGGGCTTTCCCCCAGGGCGGCGATAGCGTCGAGGAGCTTGCGGCGGTGGCCGAAGGAACTGATGCGCAGCTCCTTCAGGTCCTCTGCGGTCATCCCGCATAGGATCTCGCCATCGATGTCATTGTCGCGGAAAAGCTGGGCGTATTGTTCGAGGCCCAGCCCGCGCAACCACGCCGCTACGTCCATGCGGTGATCCTCGCCTCCAAGGGGCGGTAACTGCTCATGGACAAGGATATTCTTCTGCCTTTCGACCTACTAGCGGCAGAACTGCAGTAGGCGCAGTGTCAGGTGTTGGGCTTCGGGCCGTTAATGACCGCTTTCGAAGGGTGGACCTCACCGGACCGGACAAATCGGTAATGACGCATTTCCACCCTTTTGCGACGGCCCGCCGACCTCGACTGAACGGCTCAAGCCGGCCGAGGCTGTGTGAAAACGGCACGAGATTACGATGCTGGCGGATTCCACCCGAGGCGAATGTGCTTTAAAATCCTGAGGCTTGGGGGCTTCGGGGGGGTGGCCATGCATCGGTTCATCGATGGCGAAGATCGGAGGCAACAGGCGCTACTACCGCATAGCCTGGAAGACTACGTCAGCGAGGAGAACCCGGTTCGGGTGATCGAAGTCTTCATCGACGAACTGGACCTTGCCGCCTTGGGATTTTCGGGGACGACGCCGGCGGCGACTGGCCGGCCGGCTTATCATCCCTCGACGATGTTGAAGATTTACCTCTACGGCTACCTCAACCGCCTTCAGTCGAGCCGGCGGCTGCAGCGTGAAACGCAGCGCAATCTCGAGGTGATGTGGTTGACCGGGCGGCTGATGCCGGATTTCAAGACCATCGCCGACTTTCGTCGCGACAACGGTGCGGCGATCCGGGCGGTGTGCAGCCAGTTTGTTGCGCTGTGCCGTCGTCTGAACCTGGTCACCCGAGCGGTGGTTGCGATCGACGGCAGCAAGTTCAAAGCGGTGAACAACCGCGACAAGAATTACACGGTGGCCAAGGTCACCGGGCGGATGGAGCAGGTCGACGCCAGCATCGCGCGTTACCTGAGGGCGCTGGACCAGGCCGACCGCGAGGAGAGTGATATCGCCGAGGCCAAGTCGGGCCGACTGAAGGAGAAGATTGCCGGCCTGCGCCGGCAGATGCAGGCCTTGAAGGCGATGGAGCAGACGGTTCATGACGCGCCCGACCAGCAGGTCTCGCTGACCGATCCTGACGCCCGATCGATGGCGACCAGCGGCAAAGGCACCGCCACTGTCGGCTACAATGTACAGATCGCCGTCGATGCCGAGCACCATCTGATCGTGGCCCACGAGGTGATCAATCAGGGGTACGACCGCCACCAGCTCGCGCCCATGGCGTTCAAGGCACAGCAGGCCACGGGCGGTGAGCAGATCACCGCCCTGGCCGACCGCGGCTACTTCAGCGGCGACCAGGTCCTCGCTTGCGAAGGCACGGGTGTCGCGCCGATCGTGCCCAAGACGCTGACGTCGAGCGGCGCCAAGCGCGGCCTCTTCACCCGGCAGGACTTCATCTACGATGCCGAGCACGACCACTACACTTGCCCGGCGGGTGCAAAACTCACCAAAATCCACCGCCGCGTCGATCACACCGAAGACTTCGACCGCTACCGCCACCTGAGCGCCTGCTTCACCTGTTCGCTCAGGCCTCGGTGCACGCCGACCCCGCGGCGGATCATCAAGCGCTGGGAAAAGGAGCATGTGGTCGACAGGATGCAGGATCGGCTCGACCGCATGCCCGAGGCCATGGGGGTGCGACGACAGACCGTCGAACACCCGTTTGGGACCCTCAAGGCCTGGATGGGTGCCACCCACTTCCTGACCCGGACCCTCGATAAGGTCCGAACCGAGATCAGCCTCCACGTCCTCGCCTACAACCTCAAGCGAATGATCACGATCTTCGGTGTCGGACCGCTGATCGCGGCGATCAGGGCCTGATCGCCTCGCTCAAACCGCAGACCCAGTATCAACCCGCACCTCGACCATCACCGCCAGGAACCCAACGCGTCGCCAACCTCGCATGACGCGTTTTTCCACGGCCTCGACCCAAAACGGTTCATCCATGCCGCAATAGGCAGTGCTCTGGATAACCGTGACACGGGTGGAGAGGATCACGGCGAGGCGGCGGGTTTGGCTCATGTGCCCTCGCCTATCGCCTGCCGCAGACCCGACAGGAAGAGCTCGCGCTTCTCGGGATTTCGAAACTGTGTATTGGGCGGAACTACAACGGGGGTGATGGCGCGCAGTCGCGCGACGATTTCCCGGGCGTCGTCGAGCCGTCCCATATGGGCGTAGCAGGCGGCGAGAACGCGATATGGGCGCGGAGAGCTCGGATCATCCTGGATGGCGAGGAGCAGCTTTGGCACTGCCTCATCAAAGCGCCGGCTGAGAAAATGCGCTTGGCCTATCACAAGGAGCGACGTGCCGATGCGGGCGCGTGGGCTGAGACGCAGCGCGGCCTCGACATGCTCGATCGCGATGTCGGGTAGGCCCGCCCAATTCCTGAGCATGCCGCTGATGTGCCAGCCGCGCGCGAAATTCGGGTTGAGCGCCAGGGCACGGTCAATCAACGCGATCATGGCGCCGATGTCCTCCCCGAAATAAGCTAGAGCGAGGGCGGCCTCCACTAAAATGCTCGGCTCGTCGCCAGCCACCTCTAGGGCTCGTCTCGCGCAGTCGACGCCCTTCCTGCGATCTACCTCCCGGTCATCACTCTGACCGTTCTCAAGCAACCGAAAGCAGCAGGTCGCGGCCCAGGCGAGCGCTGGCCCGTGACGCGGATCGCGCGCGATCGCCTGTTCAAGCAGGCGGAGCGCCTCAGGAGCCCGCGCTACCGATGAGAAGACCATCGCATAGCCGCGCAGATAGAGGTCATAGGCGGTGAGATCGCCAGTCGGCCGGTTGGCCGAACGGGCGGTTTCGGCGGCCTGCAATGCCGGCTCGATCACCCCGGCGACGCTCGATGCGACCTTGTCCTGAAGGTCGAAAACGTCTTCGAGCGAGCCGTCGAACCGGTCGGCCCACAGATGCGCGCCGCTCGCCGCGTCGATTAGCTGCCCGGTGATGCGCACCCGCCCGCCGGCTTTGCGCACCGACCCTTCGAGCACATAGCGCACGCCAAGCTCGCGCCCGACCTGCTTCACATCGACCGCCTGGCCCTTGTACGTAAAGCTCGAATTGCGAGCGAGGACGAAAAGCCAGCGGATGCGCGAGAGGGCCGTGATGATCTCCTCGACCATGCCGTCGACGAAATACTCCTGCTCAGGGTCGCCACTCATATTGGCGAACGGCAGCACCGCGATCGACGGCTTGTCGGGGAGCGGGAGCGCCGGCGCTGACGGGCTCTTGGCGGCCGTAGCCACGTCGCGTACCCGGTAGACCCGCACCGGCCGGGCAATGTTCTTGACCTGCTTCTCGCCCAGATCCTCAAAGAGAACGGGCAGCCGGTCGCGCACGTGATCATGAACCGTATTGGAGACGAACACCCCGCCGACATCGGCCAGGGCCTCGATCCGCGCGGCGATGTTGACGCCATCGCCGTAAATGTCGTCGCCCTCGACGATCACGTCGCCGAGATTGATGCCGACGCGGAATTCGACGCGCTTGCCTTCCGTCACGTCGGCTCCGCGCGTCGCCATTTGCTGCTGAACTTCGACCGCGCAACGAACCGCGTCGACGACGCTGGCGAATTCGACCAAGAGCCCGTCGCCGGTGGTCTTGACGATCCGGCCGCGATTCTCGGCGATCTTGGGGTCGACCACCTCGCGCCGGATCGCCTTCAGCGCGGCGAGGGTGCCCTCCTCGTCGGCGCCCATAAGCCGCGAATAGCCGGCGACATCGGCGGCGAGAATCGCCGTCAGCCGCCGCTCGACCCGCTCTCCGCTCAGTGCTTCCTCGGAGGTTGCCGATTTTTCAGTCTGCGCCTCCAACGGAAGATGATCAATCGGACGCAACCGTGCGTATCGTCAATCGAGAGGGACGACGGGTAATCAACCGCCCCTCGGCGATCTCGCGGCTGCGCCGAACGGCAGGTTTCCACCCGACTGAGCCGTTCGAAGCCATCAGGGCGAAGGTCGGGTGTGGGGCATGGAACGAACCCGCTCGCGCGGGAGGGCGCTGCGCGCGGAGCGGGGCAGGCGGCGAGGACCGTGCCAACAACTGACTGATAGACGATGACGGGGCGGGCGTCCCGTCCTGAGGATTGGGAGTTCCAACACTCCAGCCTCAGGACAGGAGCCCCCGATGAACGACAAGCCGATCAGCGATCTTCGCCGCCGCATGATCGCGGACATGACGGTCCGGAGCTTTAGCGATAAGACCCAGCACGAGTATATCCGGCAGATCGAGACCTTTGCCCGATTTCTCGGTCGCTCCCCCGATACCGCGAGCGGCGACGACATCCGCCGCTTTCAGCTCGCACAGGTCGAGCAGGGTGCGCAGCCGCCGAAGATGAACTCGCAGGCCACGGCGTTGCGCTTCTTCCTCAGCATCACGCTCGGCCGCGCTGACCTCGCCCATCAACTGGCGCGCACGCACTATCCGCGCAAGCTGCCGCGGGTACTTGCTGCGGAGCAGGTCGCTCGGCTGATCGAGGCCGCGCCCGGCCCCGGCCTGAAGTACAAGACCGCGCTCAGCATTGCTTACGGCGCCGGTTTGCGCGGCGGCGAGGTCGTCATGCTGCGGGTCGGCGATATCGATTCCAAGCGCATGCTGATCCGTGTCGAGATGGGCAAGGGCCGCAAGGATCGCCATGCCATGCTGTCGCCGCAGCTTCTGTCGTTGCTGCGCGCATGGTGGTTGCAATGCCGGTCGCGAGGCTGGCTGACCAAGGCATTCGCTGCTTATCTGGCGCCGCTCAAGAAAACGCGCTGGTACGTCTACGCCAAGCGCCCGCTCGCCGGGCCCAAGGCGGTGCTCGCCTATCTGTCGCGCTACACGCATCGCGTGGCGATCTCGAACCGGCGCCTGATCGCGGCTGATGCCAAGACGGTGACGTTTAAGGTCAGGGACTATCGGAGCAACGGACCCGGCCGCTACAAGACGATGACGCTCGACGCGCACGAGTTCATCCGCCGGTTGCTGATCCACGTGCTGCCCAGTGGCTTCCACCGCATCCGCCACTACGGTCTGCTGGCGAGCGGCGTGAAGGCCGACAATCTCGCGCTCGCCCGCAAGCTGCTCGCCATCGCGCCGCCGGCGCCCGAGCCCGAGGACACCGCTTGCGAGCCGCCCACGGCCCTTAAGCCGTGTCCGTGCTGCGGCTCGGCCATGCGCATCATCGAGGTGTTCGAGGCAAGCGAGCCGGCGCGACATAGCTCGACCACGATGCCCGCCGTCATCAGGATCGACACCTCATGAGCCCGGGCTATCCCATTCGCCGCGGCTATCCCGATCTGTCTCGCTGGCCCAGGGCCGGCCGCGGCAGCGCTCGCCCTAGCCCGGGTTCTGCAACGCCCAGATCGGCCTCGGCCCCTTGTTGTCGGGCAACTCCGGCCTCATCGCCACCACCGCTTGGCGCCGCAATCTCTCCGTCCGCCGCGTCATCCGCAGCCGTAGCCTCGACGGCGCTGTCGAAATCCCCATAAAGCCCGCGGCACCGTTGTCCCCGACATCCCGCGGGTTCCTTCCCTGAAGGCTTTCGGACGACGGCCCCGGTGCGCGTGGCTGGGCTCGTGATGGGGCCGTCATCCGAAACCCTCTACATGAGGACGCGTCCCAGCGGCCGAGGCTGAACGGCCGCAGTCGGTTTCGAAGGCAGCCCTTCGCTGGTCACGAAACGCCCGGCCACCTGATCGCCTTGGAGCGCTGCATCAGGGCCTAGGACCAATAGGACCTTTTTCCTCTACCATCATGGCGCGCGGCTCGGCGATTGAGGCTCCCATCATGGCGCGAACGGGCAATGTAACGGCTTCTCGCGGGTCGGATCGCGGGCTCCACGCTAGGGGCCTCGCGGCATTGCTGCTCCTCGCCGCACTCACGCCGGCGATGGCGGTGGCGCAGCCGACGCCGCAACCGATCTTCACCGAGCTCTTCGCCTACGATCCGGGTGAGCCGTCGCAATTGCTGGGGAGGTGGCGGATCTCCAGTCAGCTCGACAGCAAGCTGCAGTCGCTGCGCGTCGGCGTCGTCGAGGACCCGATCGGCAAGACCGTCGGCCGCATCACGGTGCAGGAAGGCGACGGGCTCGACGGCGCGAGCCAGGCGATGCGGCAGGCCAAGCGCTATGTCTGCGACAGCGAGGGCTCGCGCGCCGCAGCGATGGAGGCTGAGCCTGGCGGCGTCGTGCCCAGCGAGCGAGCGGAGATCCAGGTGAGATCAGACCGCGCGACCAGCGCCGGCGAGCTGGTGAAATTCGGCCAGCCCGTGTGGTACCGCTTCTCCTTCAAGATCGCCGGTGACTGGCCGCGGGACGTTCCGGCGGCGGGACGCCAGCTCTGCCGCACGGTCATCCACCAGATCAAGCAGGATTCCTTCAAGGGTGATGGGGTGGACGCCCCCCGACGGCATCTATGTGCCAAGGTGACGGTGTCGAACTGCCACCGAAGGGGGCGTCCATGGCACAGGTTACTACGATCGGATTGGACATCGCGAAGCACATATTCCAGGTGCACGGCGCCGATACTGCCGGCCACGTGCTGTTCCGTAAACGCGTGACGCGGCCGAAGCTTCTCGGGTTCTTGGCCGCACAGGCGCCATGTGTTGTTGCAATGGAAGCCTGCGCGGGTGCGCGCTATTGGGCGCGCGAGATCGGCAAGCTCGGCCATCGCGTGCAATTGATCCCGCCGGCCTACGTCAAGCCTTTCGTCAAGCGGCAGAAGAACGACGCGGCCGATGCCGAAGCCATCTGTGAGGCGGCGCAGCGGCCGAGCATGCGCTTCGTGCCGGTAAAGAGTGAGGAGCAGCAGGCGAATAGCGTCGTTTTTCGAGCACGTGATCTCCTGGTGCGTCAGCGCACTCAGTGCGTCAATGCCCTGCGCGGGCACCTGTCGGAATACGGCTACGTCTTTCCGCAGGGCATCACGCATGTTGCAACCCTGGTTGCGCACGTCGAGGATCCGCGATCCTCTCTGCCGGAGAGCGCGCGTGTCGTTCTGAAGCTGCTGGTCGACACCTTCACTGCGCTGGAGGGGCAAATCGCCGAGCTGGATGGCGAGATCAAGCGGCGGTCGAAGGCCGACCCTACGGCACGCCGGCTGATGACGATCCCAGGCGTGGGCCCAATCGCCTCGACGGCAATTACCGCGCTGGTGCCGGCGGCACAGAGCTTCCCGGCCGGACGCAACTTCGCAGCTTGGCTCGGGCTGACGCCGCTACAGAAATCGACCGGCGGTAAGCAAAAACTCGGCGCCGTTTCGAAACGGGGTGAACGGACGATCCGGCGCCTGCTGATACTCGGCGCGAGTGCCGTGGTTCACCAGGCCAGCCGGCGCGGGGCACCCAAAGGGTCGTGGCTTGCGCAGATGTTGGCTCGCAAGCCGAAGATGCTGGTCACCGTGGCTCTGGCCAACAAGATGGCCCGTATCATCTGGGCTCTGCTGGTCAAAGGCGGCATCTACACAGCTCCGGTCGCGGCGGCGTAGCGCGATCGCGACGGCGTAGGGGCGAGCGGAAGGAGAGTATGGCGCAACAGTCGGCGAGACGGGGCTGGGACAACCAGGGCTTTCCACAGTGCCTCGAGCACGCTTAGGGTGAACTGGACCCGGTCCGCGAACTCCCATACAGGCCGGCGGCTGTCTTCCTGCCGCATTGGAGGCCGGACAGATGGCAGAATCCGACCACGCGCCACAACAATCCCCACGTTTTCCCTTGCCTGGGAGGGGGCGTCCACAGATGGAAAGTCGTGCGACGCCAGCCCCTTCTTCAAGGTCGAGGCGCGGCCTCTCGGGGAGCGCGTGCGCTTCTTCGCACAGGTGGCCGCCGGCGCAGCCTGTTCCCAGCCGCCGATGGTGACGCGCACGCAGATTTGCCGGCGCGACCTGGCGCGGGAGAGCTGGACCACGGTGCAGGTGCGCCTCAATCCCGCCCATGACGCCAGCGGCCGCGTCGACATCTGGCTCAACGGCGCGTTCTGCGGCGCCTACCAGGGACCCATGGCCGATCCGGACTATGGCGCCCGCCGCAACGGGGCGCCCTTCATCAACGCGCAGCCGCGCTTTGGCATCTACCGCGACTGGCGCGCGGAGACCCAGACAATCTACTTCGATAAGATCATGTTCTGGAACGCGGACCCGGCTGCCCACCCCGACTGGAGCGTGAGCCCGCCGCCGGGGTGACGGGTTCTGCTATCATCCTCCCGCCACCCTTCCGCGCGCGGAAATACTCGGCGGATCAGCGGGCCGCCGGGCGGAATGAAAGAGCCGGTGCGATCGGCTGGTGTTCGGGTCAGCCGAATGGTTTGAGATGGGTGAACAGCACCTCGGACGCGTAGGCGAATCCGGCTTATCGCCTTCCCGCGCGCCTTGGTTGGGACATGAAGAGCTATATCCTGCGCGATGGAGATTGCCTCCCGGTGACGGCCTCACTCGCGTAAAACACCGGGAAAGTGCCGGCGCAAGTAGCCACGCTCGAGCGAGGTAGAGCGCTCCTGCGCCACCTCAGCCTTGTTGAACAACCGCCAATAGGTCCGCCGATGCATGCCTCGCGGCTTCTCCGGAAAAGGGTCGACGAGGCTCGGCCTGCCACCGAGCCGTTTTCGGATTTTCTGCGATTTGCTAATGGCGCGATACCGCGGGCTCTCGGATTGGCTCTGGTAAGCTAGGCCACGACACGAACGGCACGCAAAGAGATGGCTGTCGTCGCCAGCGTACAGCTCCGCGACGCGCCGACCGCAGCACTTCCCTTCGCCCGCCTCCTCGGTACATAGGAACCAGGGCCGGGCGCCCCCGAAATGGCACCCTGTCCATACAACCGGCACGCGCTGGTAAGCTCGCATCCACTGGCCGGCTCCCCGACGGCGCCACTCAAATTCGAGCAAAACCGCGTCAGGTTCGGGGGCGACCCTGATGCTCGCTGTTGGCTCGCCGCCGCGAGACCACGTCCAGGTAAATGGTTGATACGGGCAGAGCAGCCCATCCCGATGCCAGCCCGCGTCAGGTTCGGGGGCGACCCTGATGCTCGCTGTTGGCTCGCCGCCGCGAGACCACGTCCAGGTAAATGGTTGATACGGGCAGAGCAGCCCATCCCGATGCCAGCGCCGCACGTCGATCGAGTGGCGGCCCTCGACGAGCGGCCGCGTCGATTGAGGAGCGCGCGGCATTGCCTCAGCTATCGGCAATTATCGAAATCATTTGGGAATTTTGGCAGCTCATCGAGTAAGGGTCTGATATCGCGAGCTCTTTGCTGCAAGAATTGCTCGCCTGTGCCGTATGGTCTTGAAAAGCGCTGTTACACGTCACTCATCGTCATGTTACGCGTCACCCGAGCGTATCCTCGAAAAGGCCATACAACGCCTTTCTCACGGCGAGCAGGTCGCCGCGGCTCTCGGGAGCAAGCCGACGGCGCTGAATAAGCGCGTCAATCTCAGTCTCACGCAACTCGACCGTTACACACCGCAGACCCTTCTTTCTGCGCCGGCGATGACGGGCCATGCGCTCGGCGCCCGGCGAGCGTAAAGGTGAGGAGGTCGCGACGGTGTCCATCTCAGCTTACCCCTTAGATGGTTCTCCTGACTCATCGAACCGCGGGATAACCAAGGTGCCGACCCAATTTCAGCGACGGGCCTGCAGGTTTGGAACCTCAGCCCGGCACGCAAGTATGGTTCGTGATTCCATGGTCATGCGCGTCTTTTACCCGCTAATTGTCATAGCCCTCCAACAGCCGAGCACGAGCGATACCGCGCGCACGTGTCGGTCGCTGCGGTCACGCTTGGCTGAGGGTCCGAGCGAACGGCGCACGAATGAAGCCGACCGGTATTTTTAATTGAGCAGGCTGCACGACACGCTGAGCTCTAACCGCGGCCGAGAATGCTGGTTGATTGTCGCCACTTTGCGCTGCCGTCAAAGTAAAACAACAGATAAGATCGGTAGCAACAAAATGTTCGCGCATCTATCACCCGAGCGATGCGGGCGCTGCGACCCGCGCCCGAATGGAAAATCGTTCGTTCGGGCGGCGCGAGCAAGCGCGCCCGAACGGATTTTCCCTAGGGCGCAGGCGTTCGTTCGTGCACCCCGTTTGCACGAATGAAACCGGCCTTGCACGAATGGATTGTGGTTTCGTTCGTGCACCCTCATGTTGGCCGCTTTCCTTGGTTCACATAGAGCCCAACGGCGGTTGTGCGCCTACCTGGATCTTTATATTCCTGATGATTTAGCACGCCGGCTTTTACCCATGTCTTGATAATTTGCTTCGCCTGTTTTGCGCTCTTGTCCGACATGTGAGCGATTACAACTTTATACGCCGCTCGTGCTGTTGCCGCATTACTATCCGAATACCGGGTACCCCTCGCCAGCCCGGCGTCTATATCGTCAAGGATTGCGTTGGCGACAGAGTTCGAAATCCCCGTCCATGCGCTTGGAGGATCCCAGCACGTGACCACTTGCACCTTGTCACCCGCCGGATAGACCTGCGTCCCGTTGCCGATCGCGACGCTCACCAACTCGAACCATTTTGCATCCTCTGCCGGCGGCGCAATATTGACCTTGGCGCTATCGAGACGGATCAGTCGGCGACGTTCTTTGTCCGGCACGCCAAACCATTCGGCCTCATCCGTGGACATAACGCAGAGTGAATAGACAAGGCGCGCCGCGTCCTTAAAGGAACTGGCGCCGCGCCCGGCATCCGCGTTGCCGGGATCGGCCGGTCCCTTGCGGGTATGGTGCGTGCAGTCGACGGCAACATCTTGGTCAATGGCAAGGTTTGCGAGAAGACCGGCGACGAAATCGAGGGCGTTATTGTCATTTTCGCTGAGAGTATGGGTTTTGATGAAGGGGTCAAAAATCACGGCGTCGATCTCGCGGTTAACGATGGCGGCCTTCACCATCTTGAGCAACCCCCCGACCGCAGGTTGACCGTTTGGCGTGCCGATCGCGATCTTCCAATCGCTACGGGTGATCGCACGAACAAAGAGCCAGTCTTCGATCTCGCAATCGGCGATCCCGTGATGTTTCATGGCACCGAAGATTCGGCGTTTGAGCTCGTCCTCTCCGTCTTCAAAACACAGGTAGAGGACGCGGCTGCGGGCGAACACGTGTTCGCCGATCAGCTCGCGGCCCGTCGCCAGCGATAGCGCACAGGCGATGCGAAGCGCGGTTTTGCCGACCCCGCCGTCTCCGAGTAGACACGACAGGGATTTCCGGCAGAACAGATTCCCCAACAGCCAGCCCCGTGGCGGTATGTCGACGGCGGTTATGTGGGCGGCGCCGAAATCCCACTCCCCCAGCTGCTCTGGCATTCCGTTGCCGGCGATGCCATCGCCCCCCGTCCCATTGCCGGCCCCTTTCCACGCTTTGCTCTGACCTCGCTCAAACTCAGTCGTCAGCGCATCAAGCGCACTCTCCGCTTGGAGCGTCATCGCGGATCGCCCCAATCGCCGCGCGGCGGCGCGATAATGAACACCTCGCGGTCGGCTTCACGCCAGCGCTGCGCCAGTTCGGTGGCGGCGCGAAGACCAGCACCATCGGCGTCGGCAGCAATCGTCAGGCCCTCGACACCGGTGAGGACGGGGAATTTTGCGAGCGTGCCGCTGCTGCCGCACGCCCAGACCGGCCGCATCCCGTACTGATAGAGGGCAATCCCGGTTTCGGGGCCTTCATCAAGGATGAGACCCGCCAGCACCTCGTCGAAATCGCTGAGCATGACGACGGCGCCTGCACCGCGCCCGGTAACAGTCTTGCCCTTCTTGTCGCGTAGACGATCGCGACCATCGGGCTCGAGGTGGATATTGATGATCCCGACTTGCTCGCCGCTGTGGACGTCGGCCAGGGCGCACAGCAGCGCCGGATGGCACTCGAGTTCGCCCGCTGGGCTTTTCCGACGCCGGCGCGCAGCGAAGCGCAACACTCGCCCATCGGGATCGTCAAATTGGAGTTCGCGCGTGCGCAAATAAGTTTCCGCCAAGGTGCAGGCGATCGGCCGCGCTGATCGCCATGGATAACGCCAACGATCGGGATCTCGATCGGGCTCTTCGCGCGCCGGTATCACCCGCCGTGGAATCCTGACCTCGCTATCACCGAGGCCGAGCCAGCGGACCGACCAGGTCATAGCGGCGGCGAGGTCGACACCAAGGACGGCGGCAGCAAAGTCGAGCGCATCGCCGCGACGTCCAGCGGCCCATGCCGACCACGCTCCTGCCTTTGGTCCGGTTAAATGAACGCTGACGGAGCAGCCGAATGGGCTCGCAGCGCTCGGGCAAACCCACTCGGGTCCCTCGCGGTGACCGCCGGGCAGCAGATCGACCACCAGAGTAACAACGCGATCGGCAAGCGCCTGGGCGAGTTCCGCCGCGCCGAGCCTGACCGCCACCGAATCCCTCTAACAGCAAAAAAGCCGCAATTTGGCGGCTCTATTCATCTGTCTCGCGTCGGCCAAGCGGCCCATGGGGTTTGTCAGGAAACCCGGAGTCTTGGGCTATTCCCTCAAAGACGTCTCGGTGCATGGTCATGCCGAGCGCACCTGCGCGCGCGGCAACTCGGTGATGCGCCGAGCCAACGATTGGGCGGTGATGCGGGTCGCGGTGCCAATCTTTACGGCCTCAAGCCGGCCGGCTGCCACATCCCGGTAGATGCCCGCGCGCGAGCAGCCCAAAACACGTTGGGCCTCTTTGACCCGGAAAAGCGCCTGCACCCAGCCGAGAGCGGCGAGCAACGCAAGAACCTCTGCCGGTGCGGATGTGCTCGCAGCGGGATCGTCTCGATCGAGGGCGCAAGATGGGAGGGGCATGCTGGTCCGCCGTAACTGAAGAAGAGACGGACACCCATGTACGACCCGAGACGCGCGGCTACAAACGGGCAAATTTAGTTACAATTTCTGCCCATTCTTTGGTTTGCGCCGTCGGCCTCGCAAGACCTCGCTGACCTCCGCCTTGCTGCACCGCTTACTGATTGCCGCCAAAGCGGCTTCGACGAACCGGCAGAGCGGGCCATTGGGGTACTTCGACTCTGGCGGATGCCCATCATTTGCTTCCGCCCAGACCTCGCTCGCGACCGCTGCAATCTCGCGGATAGGGTCGCGATGATCGATTTTGGAAGAGAGGAGCGGAAACAATGCCTCGACATGCTGGCGCGCTTCATCGATCTGGGCCGCGAGTTTTTGCTCTTTTCGGAGCCAATAGGGCACCGGCTGGCCTTGCGAATAGAGTGCGAGCCACGCTTCGGCCTCTGAGCGTTCCGCCTCGAGGTGATGCAAAAACAGCTTGCCGAACCGGATTGTTTTTGACTGCCGAAAGGGATTTTCGTGATCCTCCACGCGATGGCGCAACGCCATCAGGACGTTTGCGACCCTGCGGCAGCCGTTATCGGAGGGCACCGCAAACCGCTTCGTCGCCTGCCGGAACATTTCCTCCACCTGTCGGGTAAGTCGGTCATACTCTTCGAGCCAGAGAACGGTCGCGTCCAATCGGGCTTGGTCGTCGCGCAGTCCTGCGGGGTTGCCGTGGCAACCCGGGCCGATGTCTTCAGGCACGCTAAATCCCCTCACCTTGTCTCCGGCCGTACCGTATCGTATCAGTCTAGTGCGCGCACGACAGGGGATTGAGTGGGGGATCAGATCAGGTGATGACCTTCGGTCATTTGAAATACAATGGAATTTTAATGAAATATGGCGGACACCCCGTCCGCCAATCTTTGAATTATTCCGTGAAACTCAGTGCGATCACGTTGATGCTCGGACGGTGGCCCGTTGGTGGCTGAGGAGCAGATTGCTCAGGTTCGATTTAAACCCGCGGAATGCTTGTTGGAAAGCAACGCGCTGAGGGCATAAATTCGCGTCTCCGTCAGCGACAGCATCCAGCCATCGACATTGACAATCCGACCGCGACCAAAGTCGTCCTGGCTCCGTTCCTTAACCGAATGACGTAGCGCCACGACCGAGGTGCAGTCTCCACAACTGATTGACAAGTCGACGAGGATTAGCCTCGCGAGGTGGTCGGGCGAAGCCTCGGATGCTGGCAAGGCTCGCAGGCATGCTTCTCCGATTGCTTCCGGACAGCGCAAAGCCGAACAGAAAGCGGCGAGAGCGCCGTACCCGGAGGTCTTTCCAGCACCCTCACTGGTCCGGATCTCCGGTTCCGGTCGCAACCACATTAATCCGGCACCGAATGCGAACGTCATCAAGTTCCGGCGAGACAGCATAGCTGACGTGGGTTGAGCTGCTGCTGGATATGGTTCGCCCACCGCAAGGCTAGCGCGCCGATGGTCAAAATCGCGTTGGTTCGCGCCGCCGATCGGAAACAACGATCTGTCGGCGACATAAAGGTTCGCCGCCGAATGTAGGCGGCAGTTTTCGTCGACCACGTTACCCTTGGATCGGCCTGCATGCGCCTCGTTACCCGCGTGGTGCTCATCGGGGTGGAGATCGCTCGGGAGCCCTCGACAGTTCCAGCTCCTCGATCGGTATTCCCTCCCCAAGAAGGGCGCCCCATCAAGATCGCAAGTGGCGCGCGACAGGTCCGAAACCAGGCTGCGCCTGGCCCCTCGCCGTCCATTAACTCTCTGAACGCCCTAAATCGACGACCGGGCAAACGCTGGTAAGTCCAAAAAAGGACACGTTCGGCAGCTGGAAACAGCCCATGATTGACGCTGTCGAATATCCCTTAAACCGTTCTGTTTTGCGTGAGATTGCACTTCGGTTCTTGCAGAACGGGCGAGCCGGTGGGTCCATCCGCTCCCGTCGCGATGAGGGTGAGCCGGTGGCGGCTCGCCGAACTATTTCCTGCTCCGGGTCAGCCGAACACGCGTGCCTCGGACACCTGCATCAAGCGGGCGGCTCCGTAGTTCTGGCTCTCCGAGGAGCAGGAAGCCGGCTGGCGCTGTCTCATCGGTGCCGTTACTGGCAATGCCGTTGCTCGGCCGCGAGCGCTTCCGTTTCGGTCCAACGAGCCCGGGCCGCTGGATGGTTGCCGGGCAGGCGGTCGCCGCAGCCAAACAGCTTTTGCCGATAGGTGCCGGGGGCATAATCGCGCTTGTAGACGCCGCGTTCCTGCATGATTGGCACCACCAGGTCGATAAAACTCTCCAAACACTCCGGCACGACAGTGCGCGAAAGGTTGAAGCCATCGACATCCGCTTCGCTTACCCAGGCGATCAGTTGATCCGCGACCTGCTCAGGCGAGCCGACAATCGGCGGCTGGCGGCTGCCGAGCACAAAGCGGTCGATCAGTTGGCGCTTGGACCAGCCTGGGCCGAGAGACGCGGTGATCGCCTCGACGTTGGAACGGATTGCCTGAGACAAACCCGCCTCGATCGGCTCATCCATGCCGTAGCGGTCGAAATCGATGCCAAGCGAGGCCGCGGCATGGGCCAAGGCGCCTTCGACACTGGCGTGGCGCCGGTATTCCGCCAGGAGTTCGTGTGCATCCTTTTCACTGCCACCAGTCACCACACTTGCGCCGACAAAGACCAGCATTGGCCGTGGTGCCGCACGAGCGCGGAGGTCGGCGACGATCCGGCCGACATTCTGTTTGGTGCTGCCGTTGACAAAGACGCACTCGGCGTGGCGGGCGGCGAATACGCGGCCCCGGTCAGAGGCGCCGGCCTGGTAAAGCACGGGTGTGCGCTGCGGCGAGGGCTCCCACAGCGGCACCGCGTCTATGTGGAACTGCTTGCCCTGATGGCGCACCGGGCGCACTCGTCGCGGATCAGTGTAAATGCCCCGTTGGCGATCACGCACTAGCGCGTCGTCGGCCCAACCGCCCTCCCAAAGCGCGTAGACCGCCTGCAAATACTCGTCCGCCAGATCATAGCGGTCGTCATGCTCCATTTGCGCATCGAAACCCAGTGCACGCGCGGCACTATCCAGGTAGCCGGTGACGATGTTCCACCCGATCCGCCCCCGCGTCAGATGGTCCAGTGTCGCCATGCGGCGGGCGAACAGGAACGGAGCTTCATAGGCAAGGTTACAGGTCACGCCAAAGCCGAGATGCGTGGTCGCATGGGCCATCGCCGGCACCAAAGCCATCGGATCGAGCAGCGGGATCTGCACGGCGCCGCGCAATGCGGCATCTGCATTCCCGCCATAGACATCGTAAGCACCAAGCACATCGGCAAGGAACAGTCCATCCAACATCCCGCGTTCCAGCATGCGCGCCAGGCCCACCCAATGGTCGAGGGAAGTATAGTCCGACGAGCGGTCGCGCGGATGCGTCCACATTCCGTGCTGGATATGACCGACACACGCCATGTCGAAAGCATTGAGCCGGATGGGTCGGCATGCAGTCATTGGAAACTCCTCGTCCTGCATTTTTTGTCGTTGAGCCTCCGGGCGGGTGGCCTGGTTGTCAGTCTCGGCCCATAAGCGCTCTCCGAAACTATGCGCTCTTGCTCAATGGGTATCTTTCGGCTGACCGCGCGACCACGGCCTTTACCAGGGGGTTGGCGCTAATGCCGTGAGCTATGACGCTCAACAGCACGGTTCCTCCGGCTACGGCGATGATGGTGTCGTTTCCGGGCAGCTTTTCGCTCAAGACAATAACCCCGAATACGATCGTAGCGAGCCCGCGCGGACCAAACCAGGCGACGAACAGTTTGTCGGTAAGCCGCATTCCGGTGCCGGCGAGGCAGAGCACTACTGGCACCATTCGGATCACGGTTAGGCTCAGAACCGCGTAACCAAGCGATGCCCAGCCGAGCCGGGGAATGATCTGGGCGAGTGCGCCGATCCCGAACGCTACCCAGGTCAGGAGCGCCAGCGCCTCACCGGTAGCGCTGGCGCCGCGCAGCAGTTCTTTCTTGTGCGCCGGGTGCAACCCGCTCAATAGCAACCCGCCAACAAAGCATGCGATAAACCCACTGCCGCCGATTGCCTGGGCTGCGGCAAAGCAGACGGCGGCGAGCGCGACGATCGGGACCTCCTCCCAGTGCTCGCCGATCCAGCCCTTCGCCGCGACAAAGCGCAGCATCAAGACAGTCAGGCGGGTCAGCGCGAGACCGACGCCCAGCCCAATGCCGAGTTCCTCGGCGACCACCCGGATGGCATGGACCATCGTACCATGTTCGAGCTGCGTGCCGACCGCGAGCCCTAATAACAGTACGACGATGGGCACGCAGATGCCGTCATTGAGCCCGCTTTCGATGTTGAGCGCCTCGCGCATCACCGCGGGAACAGCCGGATTGGTTACGACCGGTTTGCCAAGGGCGGCATCGGTCGGCGCCAGCATTGCGGCGAGCAGCGCCATCTCCAGCGGCGCGAGGCCGGGGAGCAGAATCATTGCGGCGAGGAAACCAAGCACGATCGTCAATGGCAGCCCGATCAGCAAAAGTCTCTCGGGAATGCCGATGTTTCGCCTGACGATGTCGAAATCGGCGTTGGCGGCGTCGGTAAACAAAACCATTGCGAGCGTCAGCTCGGCGAGGGTCCGCAATCCCTCGGCGCCGAGGTTGAGCCGCACAAAACCAAGGCCGAACGGCCCGATCAGCAGGCCCACGGCGGTGAAGATGATCGGTCCACTGAGCCACGACCGCTCGATCCGGCCGGCAACGGCACTATAGATCAAGAGAAAAGCGGCGAGGATTGCAGCGTTCTGGTACATTTTGAGGCCATTTCGTATTCGGGCGAGCGTGCTGCCTTCCGAGTTGGAGGCCTGCACCGAAAGCGGATTACGGTCGCACTTGGCCGCGGGCCTTGATCTAGGTCATCGCATTCCTACCGAGAACAGGACCGTCCGGCACATCGGCTCAGGCTCGGTCGGCGCACGGCGCCGCTCTTGCCAAAGCGACCCCGAGCTGCTCTTCCAGAGCGACAAGAAGGGCCTTCGCGGCTTTGAGATCGGCCGTCTCGAACCCTTCGGTGAACCGGTCGTAGACCGGCTGGAGGAGCGCCAGCGCCTCCGCGGAACGGCCCTGATCACGCAATAGCCGGGCCAGGCTCGTGCCGGCGCGCAGTTCCCAGGACAGCGCGTGTTGCTGGCGAGCCAAGTCGAGTGCTCGCTGGAAATAATCTTTGGCAGCGGCTGCCTGTGAGGCCGCATCCCGTAAGAGGACTAGCTCGCCTTTGACGCGCAGCAACTCGGGAAATTGCCAGAGTTCTTCGGTGCGCTCGGCGCGCGCGATTGCGTCGTCGATGGCGTCAACTGCGTCAGCGATCTGGCCGGCTTTTCCCAAACCCTCGGCCATATAGGTCGCAGCAAACCGCATGAACCGCGGAGCCGTGATCCCGGTTTCGCCAAGCTGTTCATAACACGACCGCAACAGGCGCAATCCACTGGCGACGTCGCCGCGTCTGACAGCGACCGCTCCCTGATAGCCCAAGCCGTACAGCTGCCAGTGCACCAGAGCATGCCGCTTCGCATGGTCGAGCAGCATGTCCGCATAGTGGCCTGCCGCGGCCAAATCTTTGTTCCACAGCGCGACCGGACACGCCGCGCGGTGCAGAGCATAACTGAACGAGATCGCATGCTCTGCCGCCCGCGCGTCATCGACGCTGTGTTCGGCCTCGCGCATGGCCCGATCTGGAAAGCCCTGCAGCCAGAGAATTCGCGCAAGATGGACGCGGGCCGTAACCCCCGGGTCGAGCTGCAGGCGAATGAATTGCCGTTGGTGGTCGAGAGCAGCGGACTCCGCGAGCGCCCGTTCGGTATGGCGTCGCGCGCTCTGTTGATCCCCAAGGTTGTGGTGCGATACGCCGATCATCCGCTCGCCAACAAATCGATCATTCGGATCAAGGCTCGTCGCCACCAAGGAAGCGAACCGATGCGCCAGAGATAAAGCGGCGCGGTAATTGACACCATTGACATTAAAGGACCACAAGCCCCAGAGGGAGCGCTTCTGGTACTCCAGATCGCCGAAGCTCTCCGCGAGCTCCAGGGCCTTTGTCCAGGCCGCGGCCACTTCGGGAACGCCGCCCCTGGTATAGAGTCGAGACGCGCCCAAGGCGGCAAGCAGCTTCATCTCCTGGCGGGCGTCCGGCTCGGCGACGGTAGCCAATGCGGCGAGCGCCTGCTCGACGCGGCGGCGGCATTCCTCCACCAGCGACAGCTGCATCCATACCGGCACTGCAGCGGCCGTCAGCGCGATGCCGATCGGCGGATCGCCGTCCGACGAAAATGCCCAATCGAGCGCAGCGCGCAGATTGTCGGTCTTCGGCCCGTATTCGGTCAGCCATTCGGTAATGGGCCGCGCGTCCAGCTCGACTTCGGCCCGCTCAAAAAGGTCCCGATAGTATTCGGCGTGACGGCGTGCGAGCCACTCGCGTTCGCCGCTTTCGGCGAGTTTTTCGAGCCCGAAGGCTCGCATCGTGTCAAGCAGCTGACAGCGCGGGACGGTGCTGCCCGCGACCATACTGACGAGCGACTTCGCGGCCAGATTGGCAATGCCGTCCACGACTTCCGCCGGCGCGATCTCCGGGCCCGCAATAACCGCGCTTGCCGCTTCCAGACGGAAGACGCCGGCGAACACCGCCAGGCGGCGCAGGGTCACGCGCTCGGGCTCGCTCAGCAGCTCATAGCTCCAGTCAAGCGTCGCGCGCAGGGTCTGGTGCCGCGGCAACGCGGTGCGGCGGCCGCCGGTCAGGATCCGAAAGCGGTCGTCGAGGTGTGTGGCGACCTCCTCAACTCCGAGCACGGCGGCGCGCGCTGCCGCCAGTTCGATCGCCAGCGGGATGCCGTCGAGCCGCTGGCAGATCGCCGCGATCATCGCTGCACCGCGTCGGTCCGGCGCAAAATGCGGCTCCGCCGCACGCAGCCGTTCGATAAATAACCGAACCCCGCCATAGCGCAGCAGGTCATCGGCATTCTCGGCATCTTCCGCCGGGACGGTGAGCGGCGGCACCGGATAGACCCACTCGCCCTCCGCCCGCAATGGCTCGCGGCTGGTGGCGAGGAGGCGCAGCGTCCCGCCGGCTCGCAGCACGGCCTCGGCGAGCGCCGCGGCGGCGCTGATCACGTGCTCGCACGTGTCCAGCACCAGCAGCAGCCGTCGGCCGGCGAGCGCCTGCGAGATGCGCCGCGCGGAAGCTTCGCCGCCGCCAAGATCGAGCCCGATCGCCGCGGCAACGGTGACGGGCACCAGGTCGGGATCGGCGATGGGCGAAAACTCGGCCAGCCACACCCCGTCGGCAAATTGCGGCAGGAGCCGGTGCGCCGCGGCGAGAGCAAGCCGCGTCTTACCGATGCCGCCGGCGCCGGTCAGGGTGACGAGCCGGTGTGCCGAGGCAAGGCTCAGGATCTCGCCGAGAACGTCGTCCCGGCCAACCAGCTCGGAAACCGGCTCCGGCAGGTTCGACGGCGGCAATTGCCCGGCGATTTCCCCATCGCGACGAGCTGCGCGGGGATCGGGCTGCGCGACTGCTATCGCCGTACCGGCATCGGCTTCCGGGTCAGCAACGGATAACGCGCTGATTTCGCCGGTGAACTGGTAACCGCGTCCGGAGACCGTACGGATCAGTTTGCGATCCGCACCGAGAGCCGCGCGCAACGCCGAAATCTGCCACTGCAGATTATTTTCCTCGACGATCCGATCGGGCCACACGCGCGCCATCAGCGCATTCTTGGAAAGCACCGCGCCGCGCGCCTCGACCAGCGCCATCAGCACGTCAAAGGCGCGCCCGCCGAGCTTGATCGGCCGGCCGTCAGCGAGCAGCTCGCGGCGATGCGGCAACAGCAGGAAGCGCCCGAACGCGATACCCGCAGGTGCTTCGGAAGCGGTATCCATCGGCCGGCATTATAGGCGCGTCACAGAAAATCACAGATTCTTTCGGGACCGAGCTGCCGGCAAGCCGCCCCACAGCGTCCACTGAATTTCACAGATTTACACAGCTCGGTCCAAAGGACTTCACAGGCCTTGCTCCTTAATTCTTGGGGCGCCGGGCTAAGCCGTACCGGGCGCCATTCGACAAACGGCCTTGCAGTCCGGCCTCGCTCAACCTGATCGCGAGGATCCGCCATGCAGCCGTATATCCGTCCAAAGCCTTCTCGACACAGACGCCCACTTCGGCAGGGCGGAAGCGCTTCGCACCGGGCAAAGACGGACGAGGCTCTCGAATTCAGCCGTTTCCGCGTTCTGTTGCGCCAGCGACAGCTGCTCGCCGACGGCGTTCCCGTCGAGCTCGGTACGCGCGCCTTCGATCTCCTGCTGGCCCTGTTGGAGGTCGACGGCTCGCTGGTCACTAAAGAGCAACTCATGAGCCGCGTGTGGCCGGGCATCGTCGTGTCCGAAGGTAATCTCAAGCTCCAGGTCTCGGTGTTGCGCAAAGCGCTGGGGGCCGACCGCGATGTCATCCACACGGAATTTGGCCGCGGCTATCGATTTATTGGCGTACTGGCCTCGAATGCCGCAACGGAGCCAAACCGCTCTACGCGATCAACGCCGCCGTCTGGCCAGATTATGTTTCCACGGAGCTGTCGGCCTTCGCTTCAGTGCGGTGTCAATCGACCGTGCACTGAGAGCGATGGTTTTCCGATCACCACACAATCAGGGGGCGGACCGCATGACCGTAAAGCTCAACCGACCCGGCTTTGAACACGCCAAGCGACTTATCGAGGACGGTAAGTTTATCGATGACGAAAGGGAGGCGTGGAGCGACCACCATCCGTCCACGCAGACCGAAAAAGACTTCATCAAAAAAAACGGCTTCTCCGAGTATGGCAAATGGTTCTTGGGGGTAAACGACGATTACGGAGAAGAAACTAGCCGCCATTACGAATTTCCCTATGGCGATTTCGAAAATGTCCATCGCTGCGGCATCCTTGCCGCACAAAACCGCGCCGGCCTGGGCAAATACTTGGATGTCGAAAATGCAGCAGAAGAACTACTTTCAGTGATTTTGCAACTCGGGAAATAAAAAAGCCCAGTGGAGATAATAGGACTGGACCCAGATCGTCCATGCCTAACGCGCCAAAAGGCGTGTTCGAGGAAGAGGCACTGCGAGCGCCGACAATCGCCTTTCGGGAGCCGGCAGCCGGGGCCTTCTCAGGCGCGTCCATCGAGCGCTCGCGATTTTATTCGGGATGCCCCTTGCACTCAAAAGTGCAGTTCATTACATTCCCCGACGCAGTTGCACTATATAGTGCATATAGGTGCATTTCATGGTGTACAGGCGTACGAGGAAACAAGCCTTGAACGATGTGGCCGCCCTCACGCGCTCAGAACCTCGGGTTGTCGCTTTTTCGGAAAGGCTAACGTCGAATGCTCAAGTCTCGGATTGTAGTCGCCCTAATCGCGATAGCCGTCGCGAGCTGTGACAAACCACCACCGCCCACCTCCCAGGCGCGGCCCGTCCGGACGGTCACGGTCGAGCGCCGCGCGGAAGGCGAGACCGTCTCGCTGACGGGTCACATCCGCGCCAAGGATCAGGTCAACCTCGCCTTTCGTCTCGACGGACGCATGATCGAGCGGCCCGTCAATGTCGGCGATGTCCTTAAGTCCGGCCAGGTCGTCGGCCGGCTCGACCCCCAGATCCAGCAGAACGCGCTGCGCACGGCAGAAGGCAACCTCGCATCGCTTGAGGCGCTGCTGACTGACGCGCGCCTTACTTTCCGAAGGCAGCAGGAGCTCGTGAAAAGTGGATGGACGCCCCGAGCCAAATTCGACGAAGCCCGGCAGAAGCTCGAGAGCGTACAGGCCCAGGTCGACGCCGCTCGGGCACAGGTGCGCACTGCGCAGGAACAGCTGAGCTACACGGTCCTGACCGCCGATGACCCGGGCGCGGTGACCAAGGTCGGCGCCGAGCCGGGCGAAGTGGTCCAGGCCGGAAAGATGATTGTGCAGGTCGCACGTCAAGGGCCACGCGACGCCATCTTCGACGTTCCCGAGCAACTAATCAGAACGGCCCCGCGCGACGGGCTGGTCGAGATCGCCCTCACCAACGACCCGAGCGTGCGGGCTACTGGTCGCGTTCGGGAGGTGGCGCCCCAGGCGGATGCCACCACCCGGACGTGGCGGGTCAAGGTCGGCCTTATCAACCCGCCCGAGGCCATGCGCCTGGGAGCCACTGTCACTGGCAAGGTCAAGCTGGCGGCGCCCCCCGGCGTGAAGCTTCCGGCGAGTGCGCTGACCGAGGCAAACGGACAACCCGCCGTGTGGGTCGTCGATCCGCAGAGCCACACCGTATCCCTGCGCAACGTGGATGTCTCCCGATACGACCCAGGCAGCGTCGTGATCTCGAAGGGGTTGGAAAACGGAGAGGTCGTGGTCACGGCCGGGGTCCAAGTGCTGCACCCGGGCCAGAAAGTCCAGTTGCTGGGAGCCGCCTGATGAAGAGCTTCAACCTCTCGGAATGGGCGCTTCGGCACCGTTCCCTGGTCACCTATTTCATGCTGATCATCGTGGTCGCGGGCGTCTTTTCGTACCTCCGGCTCGGGCGCAGCGAGGACCCGGACTTCACGATCAAGACGATGGTGGTGCAAGCTCAATGGCCGGGAGCCACCCTCGCTGACACGCTCGAGCAGGTTACCGACCGCATCGAAAGCAAGCTGCAGGAAACCCCGAGCCTAGACTACCTGAAGAGCTACACGAGTGCCGGGCAGGCCACGGTTTTTATCTACCTGAAGGATTCGACGCCGCCTGCGGAGGTGTCGGACATCTGGTACCAGGTGCGCAAGAAGCTGCGCGACATCACAACACGCTGCCCCAGGGAATCGTCGGCCCCTCCTTCAACGATGAATTCGGCGACACTTATGGGATCGTCTACGGCTTCACCGCCGACGGGTTCACCCACCGCGAGCTGAGAGATTACGTCGTTGACGTCCGCAAGCAGCTCCTCCGGCTGCCGGATATATCCAAGATCGATATCATTGGGGCCCAGGACGAGCGCGTCTACGTTGAATTCTCGACCAAGCAGTTGGCGGGTTTGGGGATTGACCGCTCCGAATTGATCGCCGCACTGCAGGCCCAGAACGCCGTCACCCCGGCGGGCGTCGTCCAGACCGGGGACGAAAAGATCCTGGTCCGCATCTCGGGTGCGTTCCGGTCCGAGCAGGACCTTCTGGCGGTCAACTTCGTCGCAAAGAACGGTCGGATCATTCGCCTCGGTGACATCGCGCAGGTGACACGCGGGCCCGCCGACCCTGCGCAGCCTATGTTCAGCGTCAACGGGAAGGAGGGTATTGGGCTCGCCATCGCCATGCGCAAGGGCGGCGACGTGCTCACTCTTGGACGCAATGTCGAGCATGCCATAGCGGAGATCACGGCGAAGTTGCCGGTCGGCATCGAGGCGACGCTCGTCGCCGACCAGCCCGTGACCGTCGAGCATGCCGTAAATGAATTCATGAAGGCGCTGTGGGAGGCGGTCGCCATCGTTCTTATCGTCAGCTTGCTGAGCCTCGGCCTGCGCGCGGGCGCCGTCGTAGCTCTCGCGATCCCGCTAGTCCTCGCCGCTGTGTTCGTCGGAATGGAGTTCTTCGGCATCGACCTTCAGCGGATATCGCTGGGGGCGCTGATCATCGCGCTGGGGTTGCTGGTCGATGACGCGATGATCGCGGTCGAGATGATGGTCATGCGGCTGGAGCACGGTGACGACAAGGAGCACGCCGCCAGCTTTGCCTGGACCTCGGTCGCCTTTCCAATGCTTACCGGCACACTGGTCACGGTCGCGGGGTTCGTCCCGATCGGTTTCGCGCGCAGTGCTGCAGGCGAATACACCTTCTCGATTTTCGCCGTTGTCGCCATCGCATTGATCATATCCTGGATCGTCGCGGTGCTTTTTACCCCGTTGCTCGGGGTTTGGGTTCTCAAGAAGCCGAAAGCGGCTCACTCCGGGGAGCCCGGTGTGATCATGCGCACTTTCCGCCATTTCCTCGAGCTGGCGATGCGGGCACGCTGGGTGACGGTTCTCATTACGTTGGCGCTGTTCGGGGCATCGCTCTATGGCATGCGCCTCGTCCCGCAGCAATTCTTCCCGTCATCCGACCGGCCCGAGCTGATTGTCGACCTGCAGCTGCCCGAGAACGCTTCGATCTACGCGACCCGGGAAGCCGCAGCCCGGCTGGATAAGCTTCTGAAGGGCGATCAGGACGTGGACTACTGGAGCACCTATGTCGGGCAGGGCGCCGTACGCTTCTATCTGCCTCTCAATGTTCAGCTGCCCAATGACTTTTTCGGCCAGGCCGTGGTCGTCACCAAAGGCCTGCAGCAGCGCGAGCGGGTGAAGGCAAAGCTGGAGCACGCGCTGGCGACCGAGTTCCCGAACATTGTCGGGCGGGTCTATCCATTGGAGCTCGGCCCGCCGGTCGGATGGCCGCTGCAATACCGGGTCAGCGGACCGGAGCGGGGCGAGATACGCGCGATCGCCTTCAAGGTCGCTCAGGAAATCGGGTCCACCCCCGGGGCTGAGAACGTCAACTACAACTGGATGGAGCCGGCGCGTACCCTCAGGATTCAGGTCGACCAGGACCAGGCCCGCCTCCTGGGGCTGAGCTCGCAGCAGCTGGCCGCGGCCGTGAACACGGTCCTATCCGGCATCACCGCCACCCAAGTGCGCAGCGGGATCTATCTCGTCGATGTACTGGTCCGGGCCTCGGCCGACCAGCGGATGTCGCTGTCGACGATCCGTACAATGCAGGTACCGCTGCCGAATGGGAAGTCGGTTCCGCTGAGCCAGATCGCGACTGTCGATTACGGCCAGGAATATCCCATTCTCTGGCGCCGGGACCGACTTCCCACAGTGACGGTGCAGGCCGACACCGTGCCTGGTACGCAGGCCGCCACCGTCGTGCAGGCGCTGGCGCCGAAGATCGCGGCACTGAGCGCCAGCCTGCCGAGCGGGTACCATATCGCAGTTGGCGGCACCGTTGAGGAGGGCGCCAAGGCGCAGGCGTCGGTCATCGCCGCACTGCCATTGATGCTGATCCTGATCCTCACGGTGCTGATGATCCAGCTCCAGAGCTTCAGCCAGTTGTTTCTGGTGCTCAGCGTGGCCCCACTGGGCCTCATTGGGGTGGTTGCGGCGCTGCTGATTGCGGACAAGCCCTTGGGCTTCGTGGCGATCCTTGGCGTGCTCGCGCTGACCGGGATGATCATCCGCAACTCGGTGGTGCTGATTGACCAGATCGAGACGGAAAAGGCGCACGGTCGCCATCCCTGGGATGCAGTCATCGAGGCTAGCGCCCACCGCTTCCGCCCGATCCTGCTCACCGCAGCAGCCGCCATCCTGGGCATGGTCCCGATCGCGCCGACGGTCTTCTGGGGTCCGATGGCCTACGCGATCATGGGCGGTCTAGCGGTTGCGACATTGCTAACTCTGGTCTTCCTTCCGGCGCTCTACGTGATCTGGCACCGGGTCAAGAGACCTCAGCTGGAATCGAGCCAGAAAATGGATATCGGGCAGACCGCCATAGCTCAGCCCATCACGTGAAGCGGAGGATCCGAGTTCACCTTCCGACCGCCTGCCGGCACGACAGAGATCGTGCTGCTCAAGCTGTTGCGCGGGCAGAGAGAAGGAGCAAGTCATGAAACATTTGAAAGTTGATCTTGGTCGGTCTTCTCGCACTAACGGTGCGGTTCCTTCATTGGTCAAGTGGCGGAACCGGTGAAGATTTCCGAGGACGCTTGAGGAGTTGAATTATGGAATTGGCCGATAGGGAAATCCATCTGTTAGCGCGGCTTTCCCGGGACCGCGGCTTGTATGCCGAGTGCGGATGCGCCGATCTCGAAGCACTGCAAAAGCTTGGCTTACTGCAATGGTTTGACGCGCGTTCGTCGACTACCCCGTTTAAAGAAGATCTGCGTGCATTCCTGAAATTGCATGGGGTCAGTGGCAGGATCGATTACGCTTGGGTAGCAGCTGTCGAAAACTGGCGTGAGCTTGTCGGGCCAGAAGTCTCTGCCAGGGTTGACGCGATCGACGAACCGGCGGTGAATAGCCGCCCGTTCACCGTAAGCCGGGCTGCTTGAGCAGACAAGTCTGGCCCAAGATCGACCACATCGAGAGGAACGAGCCGTAGGGCGCCAGCCATGCGATGTGGTCGTCGAGGCTGCCTCGCACCGGTTCCCGGTCGATCCAGCTCACTGCTTCTGCCGCGATCCCTCGGCATGTTCCCGATCGCCTACCATCTTCCGGGGTCGCTGAGAGAGACAAGGGGCATGTGATGAGATATCTGAGACTAACGTTCATTCGTTTTCCCGCCTTAAAGGCTGCGGCGCCGGACGTATTTGCCTTTGCCCCAGCACCTGCACGGATCGGTGGTAGTCTATCAGCTCCGCCGACCGGCAGTGGCCTACCGGCTCCGCCGCAGCCGAGTGATCATGTCGGTAGGGAACAAAGGAGCGGCACAGACATGATGGAACGGATGCCGTGGTGGGCCTGGGTGTGGCCTCTCCTGGCCTGGGGCCTACTGGCGGCGACATTCGTGGGCGGGGTGGGCGGCGCAGCCGTGGTCGCCGCGGAGGTGGTCGTGCTGGTCGCCACGGTGTTCGCGGCCGTCTGGCACGCCGAGGTGGTGGCGCATCAGGTGGGCGAGCCTTTCGGCACCCTCGTGCTTGCCCTTGCCGTCACAGTCATCGAGGTGGCGCTGATCGTCTCCGTCATGCTTGCCGGCAAGGCGGGCAGCGAGACGCTGGCGCGCGACACAGCCTTCGCCACCGTCATGATTATCCTCAACGGTATCGTCGGCCTCGGCCTGGTATTGGGCGGGGTGCTGCATCGTGAGCAGGAGTTCCAGGTCAAGGGTGCGAGCGCGGCGCTCGCCGTGCTGGCGGCCCTGGTGACGCTTTCACTGGCGCTGCCCAATTTCACCACCACCGCGGCTGGGCCGGCCTACAGCCCGTCACAGCTGGTCTTCGCCGGCACGGTCTCGCTGGTGCTCTACGGCGTCTTTGTCTTCGTGCAGACCGTGCGGCATCGCGACTACTTCCTGCCGGACCCGAAGACGGGTCTGGCCGCGGACGAGGAGGTACACGCGCCGCCACCATCCGGCGCTGCGGCGCTCGCCAGCCTCGCGTTGCTGTTGATCTCCCTCGTGGCGGTGGTGGGCTTGGCCAAGGCGCTGACACCCGCGGTGGATGACGGGATAGCTGCGCTGGGGGCACCGAAGGCCGCGGTAGGAATTGTGATTGCCGCCGTGGTGCTGATGCCCGAAGGGCTGGCCGCTCTGCGGGCCGCTCGCGTCAACCGCCTGCAGACCGCCATGAACTTGGCGCTCGGCTCGGCACTCGCCACCATAGGCCTGACCATCCCTGCCGTCGCCGCCGTCTCGATCGTGCTCGGCACGCCTCTGACGCTCGGGTTGGGATCAAAGGAGGAGGTGCTGCTCGCGCTCACGCTGCTATTAGCGGTGATGACGCTAGCCGCCGGGCGCACCACGCTGCTCCAGGGCGCCGTGCACCTGGTGATCCTGGCAGCCTTCCTGTTCTTTGCGATCGTGCCTTGAACGCTGCCGCCGCAGAGGCCTCTCCGCTCCGACCTTGGGCCAAATCTGTGCCCAGCTGAAGTTTTGGAGGCGAGATGCAGATTGAGCCAGCTCTCGTGGGCCCGGTTTGTTTGTTCTTCGGGGCCCTTGTCGGAGGCAGCGCCTCGCTGTTTGGGTCCATTTACTCGCAACGCTGTCAAGGTCGCGTTCAGCGCGTCGCCTCTGAGATCGCCAAACGCGAGACCGTTTACGCTGATTTCGTGATGAGTGCGTCGAGCTTGCTCCTGAACGCCTATACCCGCGACGAGATCTCGCTGAGCGGCGATGAGCAGCGCCTGATCGGGCTCATCAATCGAATGAGGCTCTTTGCCCCGCCTGATGTTGTCGAAGGAGCGGAGGCGGCGCTCAGAGGCATCGTCGAGATCCTGCTGAAGCCGAGGATCGAGCTCCGGCAGCTCGCGGAACAGGCGTTGTCCAATAGCATTGAGGATCCGCTGCTTGCATTCAGCTCGATTTGCCGGGCCGACTTAAACAACCTGCACCGAACAGTCGTGTGAGGGGTGGGGTTTCTAACTGATGCAGGCCAGCGCATCAGGCTGGCAGCCAACTGCCACCACGCACCCGGCACCGCGTAGCAAGCTCCGCGCGTCAAGCTGCGCTGTCGTGACGGGCCCTTTTCGACCGCGGGCGCCGGTAATGCTGTAGGAACATCCGGATCGTCTCCTCTATTATTTCCTTTTCCGGAACGGGTACGCTTTCGCGACCCGTCATCCAGGGCCACAGCGATAGCTCGTTGAGCATTCCCATGAACTGGTGAGCTGCCAGCAGCGGGTTGCGGCAGTCCAGGATGCCCATCGCGGTCAGATGGGCGAGATAGCGCGTAAACCGCTCGGTTTGGGGCTCCATGACGGCGGCGAACTCCTCGGCGATCCAGGGAAACTGGCGCGAGTTGGCCACCACCATGCGGAGGAAGCCGAGGTATTCCGGATCCTTATGCAGCGCCAAAATCATGCGCGCGACCACGCGGAGCACATCCTCGACGTCGCCTTGAGTTTCGATGCCGGGCGGAAGCGCGGTCTCGAGCTGGGCCGACACCCTGAGGAGCATCTCCCGGAAGATCTCCTCTTTATTGGTGAACTGATTGTAGAGCGTCCGCCGGGCGACACCGGCGGCCGCCGCCAAGTCGTCCATGCTGACAGCGCCGAAACCGCGTTCCAGGAACAGACGCTGCGCAGCGCCGACGATTGCCTCTCGCGAGCCGCCTCGGGCCTTTGAGACGGCCTCGTTAGAGACACTGCGATTTTTCATTTGGAAGCCCTCTTGCACAATAGAGTGCATCATATTACATCCTCGAATGCATTGCACTATATGATGCATATAGGTGCATCAAGAGGTGCAAGTCAAGGTCCCGGGGAACGGTGCGAAAGCGAGCTCTGAACGCCGGGAGCACAGGAGCAAGTGATGAAACATCTAATGTCGGCCTTCGTCGGTCTCCTCTCGTTAACGGCAGCAGCTTCGGACGCATTCGCGTTTGGCCCACCAGGGCCTCCGCCCGGTGGCCCCCCGATGGGCGGTCTCCCGATGGGCGGCGGCTTACCGGGCCTCCCAGGCGGCGGGTTACCCGGTCTTTCGGGGGGCGGCCCGATGGCTGGCGGCTTGCCGGGTCTCCCGAGCGGTGGGCCCAGTGCCGTGGCGGCCGGCCCGGCAGGAAATGCCGTCGGGAATTTCGCGGCCGGCCCCGCGGGCAATGGTTCCGGGAATATCGCGGCAGGCCCCTTGAACTCCGGTAATGTCAATGCTGCCCGCAACACCGTCAACTACGGCAATGTCAATGCCTATGGCAACGGCGGATATGGCGGCGGATATGGCGGCGGCTATGGTAGAGGATACGGCGGCGGATACTACGGTAATGGATACTATGGTAACGGACGCTACTGGGGCGCATATGCGGCCGGTGCCGCCAGCGGAACCGCGGTAGGAGCGGCAGCCGCCTCGAACAACAGTTCGTCAACGACCAATTACTATAATACCTCGCCATACTACTATACTTGCTGGGACGCTTATAATCGGCGCTACTACTACTCGTCGGTTCCATGCTCGCAGTGATGATGGGCCTTAACGCGATGACAGCGGGCTGTGGCTGCCGTATCTTGCCGTCATGTCCTACGCAAGCTCGCAACGCTGGTTCCAGCGGCCGCGGTGTCTGCAAAGGTGCGTCCGAAAGCTTGCCGTGCCGCTCTGCAATCGCCAGCCGCATCGCCTGCTCGTGAACGGAGAGCAGGATCGTCGAAAATTCAATCGAGCGCGACGAAACTGCTGCCGCCTGTAGGCTGCTACTGCAAGCAATAGCAGCGAAGGACGAGCCGACTGCTCTTCTCGACCACATGGCTTAATCCCCTCTGACACATCACCGATCAGTGATCCTCCGGTCAGTCAGGTTTCCGTCCGGCTGATTGACAAAGATCAACACCGCAAGGATCGTCATATAAAAGCGAAATGCCGCCTCTTGGCCGTTCCACAACGGCGATTGCCACATCGAAAACCACTCGCCGCCAACGACCATGAAACCGAAAAACCACACGAGAAAACCGAGGCCCGCACCGATGTTCATGAAACGCTTTGCATGATTGAAGCGGACTCCGTTAGAACGCATTTGGCGGGTGAGAGAAATGGTCGCGACCGCCAGGGCAATCCCGGTCAGCCCCTCGCCAGCGATGATCAGCGCATAGCCTACCTGCCAGAGCGCCGGGGAGGTGATACGGCGATAAAGCAGCCCGTTGCCGGGAAAGGTCGTGTCCATGCTCAGTACATGGCGCACAAAGGCGTAGTTCGTATCGTAATCGGTCAGATTATCGAAGGCGACGAGCAATGCGAACAAGGCAAGACTAGCGACCATGATCGCTTTGGCGATGCGGGCTTCGATCATGGACCGTGCACAAGAAGACGAGTGCGGCGAGGAAATACCAAACCCGAACGTCCTCAGTAGTCAACCGACATTGCCCAGACTGGCGCCAGTAAGCGCGATAATCTGGCTTTGGTCATGCCGTGCCAGGACAACGCCGTGGCGCTGACCACCATCGTCACCGCGCCGATCGCCAGCAGCGGCCAATGGGGCGTAAACGTGCCAATCAGCCCAATACTGACAGCCATGCCGAACGCCAACCCGCCCAAGACTAATTGTGGCGCGACATAGAAGCCGCCCACCCAGGCCCATAAAATGCGGCCCGGCAACGCCACCGCAATGACGGTCGAATACAGCGATCCAGCTGCGACCAGCGGATGGCCCTGTGAGGTCATGTAGGTGACGAAATAGGCGACAAACACGGCCTGTGTGCCGTTGAACGCAAAGCAGGCGAACGACAAGGAGCGCAACTCGCGGACCGCCAGGACTGCGGTCATCGTGGTGCGCAAATCCGACAGGCCGATCGGATGCCTAAGCGATGATTCGGTATCGAGCCGACCGCGCAGTGGCTGGAGCATCAGTGCTACGGCCCAGCACAGCGTCGCGCTCGCTAGCATCGTGTCACGCCAGCCAAACGACTGTGCCGTCACCGGGCCAAGATAGCCGGTCAGCAGAATGCCTGCGGGGATCGCGCACTGGGCAATGGAGAAGGCAAATGGCGTGTAGCGCGTGACGGACCAGCGCCCCAGCAACTGGGAACTAGCCGGGGTTGCAACCGAGGCGACGCCGTTGCCAATCAAGGCTGAAAGAACAAAGCCGACGGCACCACCGAGGACTGCCACTGCCAAACCGGCACCTGTAAACAGCAGGGCGATCTGGCTCATGCGAATGGCGCCGTGCCGGATGATGAAGCCGCCCGATCCCAACTGGCCGATCAGCCCGGCAAAGGCAGTCAACGAGAAATAGATCCCGACCCAGGCGCAAGCACCGCCGGCAGCGCCCGGGCAATCGAGCCGCAGGTTTGTTGCAGAAACATCGCCGTGACCGCGATTAGCATACGGGTCAAGTGAACGCTTCCTCCGGAAGAGTCTGTTCCAACCCATCGGCGTGCCTACTATGAACAATTTTCTTGTTCAAACACTCAAGAGGCCTCGTTACGCACGATGCCCGCAGGATTAACGATAGCCTGGGAATGCGCGCGCCCGCGGACCACGATGATCGAAGCGGCCTGGCCATGGCTTCGGTATCAACCGGAATTGGCGCTGAGCCGGTGGTTCCAAGAACCGTTGAAACGTTCTAATCATTTTGACAGCGCGCGCGGCCAAGCGGATGCCGTGCGGCCGGGCGATTTTCCAGAACGATAGCCCTCCGATTGTCGCGCCACCGGAGCCGCCGTCCTTCCCAGATCTGTCATCCCGCCGAGAAACGACGAACAATGTCGAGGCAATCGATACCGCCGTACCGGTGTGCGGCTGCGAATTTGCAGCTGATTTTTGATCGCGCGTTCCGCCCCCTTGCTTTTGGGCGTTTCCCTTCTGTGGACGCCCCCTCCCAGGCAAGGGAAAACGTGGGGATTGTTGTGGCGCGTGGTCGGATTCTGCCATCTGTCCGGCCTCCAATGCGGCAGGAAGACAGCCGCCGGCCTGTATGGGAGTTCGCGGACCGGGTCCAGTTCACCCTAAGCGTGCTCGAGGCACTGTGGAAAGCCCTGGTTGTCCCAGCCCCGTCTCGCCGACTGTTGCGCCATACTCTCCTTCCGCTCGCCCCTACGCCGTCGCGATCGCGCTACGCCGCCGCGACCGGAGCTGTGTAGATGCCGCCTTTGACCAGCAGAGCCCAGATGATACGGGCCATCTTGTTGGCCAGAGCCACGGTGACCAGCATCTTCGGCTTGCGAGCCAACATCTGCGCAAGCCACGACCCTTTGGGTGCCCCGCGCCGGCTGGCCTGGTGAACCACGGCACTCGCGCCGAGTATCAGCAGGCGCCGGATCGTCCGTTCACCCCGTTTCGAAACGGCGCCGAGTTTTTGCTTACCGCCGGTCGATTTCTGTAGCGGCGTCAGCCCGAGCCAAGCTGCGAAGTTGCGTCCGGCCGGGAAGCTCTGTGCCGCCGGCACCAGCGCGGTAATTGCCGTCGAGGCGATTGGGCCCACGCCTGGGATCGTCATCAGCCGGCGTGCCGTAGGGTCGGCCTTCGACCGCCGCTTGATCTCGCCATCCAGCTCGGCGATTTGCCCCTCCAGCGCAGTGAAGGTGTCGACCAGCAGCTTCAGAACGACACGCGCGCTCTCCGGCAGAGAGGATCGCGGATCCTCGACGTGCGCAACCAGGGTTGCAACATGCGTGATGCCCTGCGGAAAGACGTAGCCGTATTCCGACAGGTGCCCGCGCAGGGCATTGACGCACTGAGTGCGCTGACGCACCAGGAGATCACGTGCTCGAAAAACGACGCTATTCGCCTGCTGCTCCTCACTCTTTACCGGCACGAAGCGCATGCTCGGCCGCTGCGCCGCCTCACAGATGGCTTCGGCATCGGCCGCGTCGTTCTTCTGCCGCTTGACGAAAGGCTTGACGTAGGCCGGCGGGATCAATTGCACGCGATGGCCGAGCTTGCCGATCTCGCGCGCCCAATAGTGCGCACCCGCGCAGGCTTCCATTGCAACAACACATGGCGCCTGTGCGGCCAAGAACCCGAGAAGCTTCGGCCGCGTCACGCGTTTACGGAACAGCACGTGGCCGGCAGTATCGGCGCCGTGCACCTGGAATATGTGCTTCGCGATGTCCAATCCGATCGTAGTAACCTGTGCCATGGACGCCCCCTTCGGTGGCAGTTCGACACCGTCACCTTGGCACATAGATGCCGTCGGGGGGCGTCCACCCCATCACCCATGGACTACCGGGACCAGCTGGGCTTGCTCTCGCAGACACTGCCTCAACCATTCGATAGCATGCCCCAGCGGTGTGCCATTACGCCAATCTTCCGAGACGAAACACCTAGTCTAGGGGTCGGGCCGCGTCCTATCCCCGCTACGCGGGGACTGGTTACGGCCGCTTCTGTAACCGGAGCCCTGCCGTCAAGCCCCTTCGAATTTCAGCTTCCGCACCGGCACCGGTCATTTACGAAGGAAGGCTTGCGCGCCGGCCTCTGCCCCGCGGCGACGGCCGTTGCTCAGTACGAGGGGCGGCGGGCGATCACAAATAAGCGAGGCGCCTCCGTCACCTCAATCCAGCAACCTCCGCGTAGGCCCTTAGCTCCCGTTCCACATCGTAACCGCTGGTCCCGAAGATAATGCCAGTGGCGCCGCGGGCCTCGAGCTGGGCGAGACGTTCGCGCAACTCCTCGCGAGTGCCTGTGAAGGTCATCTGTTTGGCACCGGACACGTCGACGAGCGCGTCATGGCGGTTCGAAATGTCGAGGGAATGACCGCGGTGAATGGAGAGGTGGCGGATTTTTTCGTCCGCACGTTCGACGCTAGCCAGCCACGCTTCGCCGTTCGGCAGCGCTTTCACGCTTTCTGGATCGGTCGTGTACCTGAAGTGATAGGCGAGCGCGATGAGCGGTTTGACGGCGGCCGCGGCGCGCGGCGAGGTGACCTCCTCGCCATCATCGAGGACCGTGCCGTTGGTCGACACGAGGCAAGTCTCGAACCCTTCGGCCGGGCCGCCGAGCGAAATCAGGCCGTCGGTAATCTCTTTGGCGAGCGCACGGGCCTTAGGGCCTTGGCCTGCCATGTAGACTGGCACGTTGATCGGACGATCGGGCAACCAGCCGTCGGACGCGAGGATCTGGGCGAGACCGCCGTCGATGTCGGCAATATCGCCGCGCAGCAATGCCTTAACCCGCGCAATATGCGTGCGCATGGTCGCGAGGCTCAAGGGCTTCTTGCCCATCCCCGCACGGCCCGTAAAGCCGGTGCCGAACCCGACCATCAGGCGTCCTGGCGCTAACTGCTCGAGCGTCGCGATGGCCGAGGCCTGTGCCATCGGATGGCGATAGCTCGGGATCAGCACGGAGGGGCCAAATTTGATGCGCTTCGTCTTTTCGGCGATGCGAGCAAGAGTGACCCATATGTCGTGGCCGAAGGCGGGAATCTCGGGACACCAGACCGCGCGAAAGCCTAGCTCTTAGGCAAGAAGCGCATACTCGACGGTTCGGGGGCCGGGCGGCAGGCGGAAGTCATAAGTCAACACGGCGCGTTCCAGGAATAAGCGTCTTTAACCGATATTCGCCCGCTTCCCGGCAATTTCGGGAAAAGGTCGCCCCTTTGACAGGTTTGGGCAATCGTAAATCGTAGCGGGTTGCGACGCCACTGGCGCCTTTGCGCACGAAAGCGGGCGGGCGATCTCTGCCGCATTGAGCCCTCGTAACGTCTTTTTCACGCGGAAAACGCATAGCGACGAGGACGTTTCCATGCTGGCGCAGGGTTTCGCGTGGCTGTTCAGACCAAGGAGCCCGGGTTGCGAACGTAGTTTTCCTTGATCGCATCGGCCGCCCAGCAGGCCAGCATGCCGATCGTCGCGGTGGGGCCGTTTGCGGGGTTTTGCGGGAACGCGCTTCCGCCCACCACGAACAGATTCGAAACGTCCCACGACTGCAGGTATTTGTTGACGACGCTGGTCGACGGGTCGCTGCCCATCACGGCGCCGCCGACATTGTGCGTGCTCTGGTATCCCGTGATCCCGAAATGCGTGCCCTTGTTCGTGCCGCCCAGGCGCAAACCGTTGAGAGCCCGGGCGATCTCGATGCAGCGCTCGTTCAGATATTTCATCATGCGCAGGTCGTTGTCGTTCCAGTCGAACGTCATGCGCAGCAGCGGCAGGCCGTAAGCGTCTTTGTAGGTCGGATCCAGATCGAGGTAGTTTTGCCGATAGCTCAGGCACGATGCGTGAATGGTGATCGACATGTTTCGGCGGTAGTAATGGGCTACGGCTTTCTTCCATTCGCCCCCCCAACGGGGCGTGCCGGGCGGCACCCGCTTGCCCTTGATCGGGGTCGCGCCGCTGGTCGCGGTGTTCATATAGGCGCCCCCGATAAAGCCCAGCGGGCCGCGGTCGATCAGGTCGCCGTTGAATTCGTCGATCGATGTGTTGACCTGGCCGCCGCCGATGAACGGATTGAACTCGCGATCGTCGAAGAACACCTGCACCGAGCCGCCTTGCTGGTAAGAGTAGTTCCGGCCGACCACCCCTTTGCCGGTGAGCGGATCGTAGGGCGTGCCGATGCCCGACAGCAGCAGCAACCGCACGTTGCTGAAGCAATAGGCGCCCAGAACCACGATGCTGGCCGGCTGCTCGATCTCGTTGCCGCGCGGGTCAACGTAGGTGACGCCGGTGGCCGTCTTGCCGGTGGAATCCACGTTGACGCGCAGCACGTTGCACAGCGGCCGCAACTCGAACGTAGGCTGCCGGGTGAGCGCGGGTAACACCGCGCTGAGGGGATTGGCCTTGGCACCTTGCGCGCAGACATGGCTCGAGCAGAAGCCGCCTCGCGCGCATTCGAGCATCTGTACGCGGTAAAGGTTGCGGTAGTCCTGGGTCATCGCCGCGGTTGGGCCCTGGAACGGCACGTAACCCAGCGAGGTCACCGCGTCGGCGAAGAGCGCACCCTCATGCGTGCGCCGCGTCGGCGGGTTTGGATACTCGCGGGAGCGCGGCCCCTCGTGCGGATTGCCGCCGGCCTGTATCTCGCCGTTCAGGTTACCGGCCTTGCCGCCGACCCCGAAGATCTCCTCGAACTGGTCATAGTAGGGCTCGATGTCGTCCCAGGTGACGCCCCAGTCCTGCAGATTGCAGTCCTCAGAAACGAAGGATTTGCCGTAGCGCTCTTCAATGCGCGACCGGATTTCGAAATCATGCGGCAAGAACCGGCGCGCATTGCCGCCCCAGTGCGCCGACGTGCCACCGACCATCTCGCCCGGCTTGAACGCGCCCATCTCACGCATCGGCAGCGCCGTCTGCGCGTTGTTGTTACGAAACGTGAGGGTGTCGCGCGCCAGGTTCTGGAAGATGTCGCTGTGGCGATCGAACTTCAGCTCATCGTACACGTTGGGGCTCTTAAAGTCGGTATCGATATCGAACTGCTTGCCGCGCTCCAGGCACACGACGCTCAACCCGGCGCTGGCGAGCTCCATCGACATGATCGAGCCGACCACGCCGCTGCCCACGACGACGACATCGACGGACTTCAATTTCGTGTCCGACATCTCAGCGTTCCCCGTCGCTGTTGCGCGTGATGATGACGTGCTTCGGAAAGCCTTCCGCATCGACCGGCACGTTACCGGTCTGGACGTCGAGCACGCTGACGGGCTCGGCGTGGTACGCCTCACTGCTGGTGACCAGTTCACGGTATTGCCCGCTGGGCACTCCGGGGAATCCGAGCAGCTTCCAACCGACCTTGTCGCGGTTGCCGCCGTACAGCGGATCGGCGAAGTACCCCTCCTCGGTGTTGCGCCACAGCAGATCGAAGAAGAATCTCGATGACAGCGAAGGCAGCGCGATCTCGTCCTTCTCTAACTGCTCGAGCAGGCGCAATTGTCTGTCGCTCGCAAGCTGCGCTAAAGGGCGGTCGAACTCGGCTTTGCAGTGCTGGTTGATCTCACGAATTGCAATTCGATACACCTCTTGGGGCGTGAAGCGCGATTGGTAGCCCTGCTGCGGCGTGCCCTCCATCCATGGGCCGTCGCGATATTGACGGCCGTGGACACCCCAGGTGCTAGCCAATTGGCGATCGATATAGACCACCACGCCAGCATCGCGAGCCCCAGGACCCAACTCATCGGTGGGAATCAGATGCTCGACGGCGGCCTGCAGAAAGCGAACCTCGGGCTCTAGCAAATAGAGATAGGAAGCCCCGATCGGGTTGTCGCTCAAGGTCATCTCCTCAGTTCCCCACTTCGGCGTGTATAACGTGACCGGGCATTGTCAACTTAACCGGAAACATTTCGTGTGCGGCTCGCCCGCGGGCCCGGAGCTGCCTGTCGCTTTGGGGGCACATCCGGTCGTTTGACGACCGACCATAGACGACGGGATACTGTCCGGCCATTGCTGGTGGGGACACGCACCGGCGAGGTTGGAATGCGAGCGCGAGGGCTGAATATTCCTCACAGCGCAGTCATGCCGCCGTCCACGAACAGCAGGGCGCCGGTGACGTAGGAGGCATCGTCGGAGGCCAAAAACAGGATCGCGGCGGCGACCTCCTCGGCCCTGCCCGGGCGCTTCAGCATGGTGCCTTGTGCGGCCCTGGCGTTATACTGTTCGACGGTCTCGCCGGCCGCTGCGATGCGGCGCTGATGGAATGGCGTGAAGATCGGGCCAGGGCCGACGGCGTTCACACGAATGCCGTCCGGCGAGTGGTCGGCGGCGAGCGCCCGCGTCAAGCCTGCGACCGCGGCCTTGGTGGTGTCGTACTGTAGGTTGCCGCCGCCTGCGATCACGGAACGCACTGAGGCGGTGTTAACGATCGCGCCGCTCTTATTGGGGCGCATCAGCGGAACCGCCGCCTTGGCACAGAAGACGTAGCTCATCAGATTGACGTCGAGGATCTCTTTCCAGCTCGCCGCGCTCGCCTCGTCGACCTTCTCGTATTTGCGGATGCCGGCATTGTTGATGAGGATGTCGAGGCGCCCGAACTTTTGCGCGGCGCCGTTGACGAAGTCGAGGCATGCGGCCTCGGTACCAACGTCAGCCTGCGCGAAGGCAACCTTAGCGCCGGCGGTCTCGAGCTCGGCCGCCACGCGCCGGCCGCGCTCGCCGCCCCGATCGCAGAATACCACGCTGGCCCCCTCGGCGAGGAAACGCCTGACTGTCGCCTCGCCGATCCCCGATGCTCCGCCTGTTACCGCTGCAACCTGGCCGTCGAGCCTACCCATGTTCGCCACCTTTCACTGTATTGCGAAACCCGCATCTACGATACGTCGAGGCCGCTTATTCCGTCACGGCGGATGAGATGGACTATTCCTATTAGCCAAATACAGCGGCTGGACCTCGGAAATTGGGCGGGAAAGGACAAACATTTGCCGGAAATCTTGCACGATGGCGAAGGACCTTTTCGGTGCATCTCGCCCATTATCTCGCGTCCCGGCGAGGGTCGGCTTCTCTATCGCGGCCGATGTCAAGCTCCAGTTCGATGACTTGATGCTGTCGCCCTTTCGCGCTCTGGCTGATGACGCCACACGAGGCTCGCGCTTCTCTTCGAGGTCGGCGTTAGGCCCCCTCATGATGGAATAAGAGGGATGGGGAGGAACAATCTAACTGGCGCCCTCGCCGCTAATCAGCGGCGGGGTCGGCCGACCCTACGAACTCACCCCATCCGTCGTCCCCGTGAGGACGTTTTTTCTGCCGGAGCAGAACGCGTTATCTCCTTGCCCGCGGTTTGCTTGCGTTCTTCGCCACGGCTCAGATAGCCGCAGGAACCGCGGTGTTGTCCTTGCGCCAGCGAAACTCGCTACCATCGACCCACATCCGGTGCAGAACAACAGCCAGACGCCTAGCGACCGCGACGATCGCTCGAGGCATCCCGCGTCGCTGGGCCACCCGCACGCCCCATGCCTTCAGCCATGACCATTTCCCGCTGCGAGTAAGCAGTACATGCGCCGCCTCGTAGAGCATGGTGCGCAGCAGGGCGTCGCCGCATTTGGACACCCTGCCTTCATAGTCGATCTCGCCGGACTGGTAGCGTTTCGGCGTCAGGCCAACATGGGCGCCGACCGCCCGGGAATGGACAAAACGTTGCGGCTGGTCGACCGTCGCACGGTAAGTTAGCGCTACCACGGCGCCGACCCCTGGGGCGGTCATCAGTCGCCGGCACACCGGGTCGCCGCGGACCGTGTCGAGCAGCATCTTGTGCAGGACGGCGAACTGTTGGCGCATAACCCGGCGGACGCGGAGCAGCGGCTCGACGATCGCGGCCAGCCTGGGGAAGTCCCCAACGAGCTCGCGCACCCGCGCCTCGTATCGAGAGCCTCCGACGACGCCCACTTTCAAACCAAAATTGCGCAGCGTGCCGCGCAAGTCGGACTCCACGTCCAGCAGCTTGCGCTGAAGCAGCTTGCGGCTGGTCAGCAGCATCCGCTGTTCCTGGGCAACCAGCGTTTTCACATGCACCGGCTTGAACAAACCGACCCGCATCATCTGCGCGATCCCACGCGCATCGTTGCGGTCGGTCTTGCTGATTTGCTGCGCCGTCAGCAAAGCCTTCATGTGCCGCGTCTCGACGCAGATCACCGGCAGGTCGACCGCCGTCAACGCGTTGACCAGCCACTGCGACAGCGGGCCGGCCTCGATCCCGATCCGGCTGAAGGTCACGCCGAGAGACGTCAGAAGGGCGATGATATCAGCCGGCTCGGTCGGTACTTTCTGCTCCAGGACTACCTTGCCGGCATCGTCGACCACGCACACCGACGTTGACTTCACCGACACGTCGAGACCAGCGAAATGAACCATGTTGTCGCTCCTTCCTCGGGGATCGAGGTCGCCCGACCTCAATCCGCTATCGTCAGAGAAAGGGGAGCCGCACTCATCATCGATGTGTGCCGCAGCCGCCGCGATACACCATCTAACTGAAGGGACACCGGCCGTTCGGCCCTCGCGGCGGGAACATACAAAATGCCCCGAAGCGGAAATTAGCGATCGGCGAAAACGTAGACCATTCGCTTCCGGCGATCTTGGCTGTTTTTCTTCCGCCACGTCCGCCAGGATCTGCCGCGACCGTGGGAAGGTTGACTCGCTGTGCGGATAGTGCGAGCCCACATCGGGTTGTTGCCACCCCACCCTGACCTGACCCTGTCCCGCAAGCGGAAAGAGAAGGGTGGGTGGGGTTAGGCGAATGCCGATGGCGTCCTCCCTGCAAGCTCAACACGACGTTGCGGTGAAGAAGTCGCCCGGCCTCATGCCGGTCGCGCGCCTCGCCGTCGTCCAGGTTGATCATCGATGCCCCCGAAGGCGAGGGATCGATGCGGCGGAACTTGGCGAACCAGCCGTTGTACGCGCGAAAGATGGCAGACATGAGTTGCATGTCCGCCACCTGAAGTAAAAGTAAAAGACGCTGAGGTATCGGCTGCCGGTGACAAACAACGTCGCTACTATATACTATATCAGACATTGATGAGATGCACGAGCTTCCAACGGCAATCACTGTGCGGAAAAGCAAGGGCGCTCAATTCATCAGAGATTTTCCAAGCGCATCAAGAAGATGACCGGTGCCTTGTTCGCGAGAGCCCGCATCCCCGTAGCCGTCGAGAAAGGCGCCCTGTTCAGTGACCATCAGGGTCGTTTTGCCGGCCTCCGCCTTCAACTGAAGGGTCGCCAGCGACACCGAGATCTTTTTGTGATCAAGGTGCATTTCATAGCTGTAGACCAGCCGCTCCTCGGGAATGACGTCGTGATAGGTGGCATCGAAGGTCGAAACGACGCCGCCTTCCCATCGACCCTTTACCCGTTCGCTGCCGCCGATGCGCACATCCATGTGGCGCTCGAGCAATTCCCAGTGGCCCGGGGGGGGCGGCGAACCACTTCTGCTTCGCTCCTTCATCCGTCAGCGCTCGCCAAACTCGGGCGACTGGCGCGTCATAGACGCGTTGCAGATAGAACGTAGCATGCACCACCGATCGGACGCCAGTCTCGCTCCCGCCTTGCATGCGCAGGACCTCTTTTTCCAGCTTGTCGAGGGTGGTGCGCCATCCCTCCGGCGCGCCGGCCACCATCCACGCCATTGACGGATCGATAAGCGTGTAGGTCTGCACCACGTCCAATTGCGTCCCACCGAGCGCGTCGGAAAAATCGATCTCCGTTAAGGCTCGGAACAGCTTGTGCCCGGTGCTGTCGGTGATGTGCATGTCGATGGCGAGCCTTGTGTGCGGTGTGACCTCGATAAAGGTGCCGCGAATCCAGTGCTCCTCGCCAGCGAGCGAGCGCATGCACACCTCGAACGGGCCGCCGACATGCATTTCCACCTTGGCGTACGGCACGGTGAAGGTGTCCGGACTGAACCAGCGTTTCACGTGATCGCCGGAACTCCATGCCTTGAACACGGTCACGCGCCCCGCGTTAAATACGCGGGATAGTCTCAGCGGTTGCAGTTGGGGCACAGCCGCGCCCTGTTGTGGTTCAGTCGCGGGAGCCATCATTTTCTCCTTCCGTTTCGAGGGTTCTCAGGTAGTCACCCAACCGGTTGAGGCGATTCTCCCATTCGACCCGCCGGGCGCTGATCCATTGCTCGGCCCGACCGAGCGCCTGTGCTTGGATAGCGCAGGTCCGCACCCGGCCTACCTTTTCCGAACGCACCAGGCCCGCTGCCTCCAGGACGCCGAGATGCTGCAGCGCGGCGGGCAGCGACATGGGGAGGGGCCGGGCCAGCTCGCTCACGGGAGCCGAGCCGCGGCTCAGCCGTTCGAGCATCGCCCGGCGCCATGGGTCGGCAAGGGCATGGAACAGGAGGTTCAGATCGGGCGATTCGTTAAGCACACACTTAACTATCAAAAGACCAATAGTTAAGCAATTGATTTAGTGTCGCGCCGTCTTTTTTCGACCACAGCAGGATCGAGCCGCACATTCGCCGGTTCGGCTCATGCACAAATGCGAGCGCCGGGGTGCTTCGGTTCGGCGGCGATCGTGAGCAGCGTCTTGGCCGCCGCCAGTCGGCTCCATGGCGATGAAAGACGTCTGCGACCTCCAACTTCGGGCGGCGCACCGCCGCCCGGCTACGCCTCGGTTCGCGGCCTCCCCTCGATGGGGCGGCATCGGCCGTCATTCCGGCGGCGGACTCACGCTCCAGTCGGGGTGGGCAGCCGGGTCCGCGTTCCAGAACATGATCTTATCGAAGTAGATTGTCTGGGTCTCCGCGCGCCAGTCGCGGTAGATGCCAAAGCGCGGCTGCGCGTTGATGAAGGGCGCCCCGTTGCGGCGGGCGCCATAGTCCGGATCGGCCATGGGTCCCTGGTAGGCGCCGCAGAACGCGCCGTTGAGCCAGATGTCGACGCGGCCGCTGGCGTCATGGGCGGGATTGAGGCGCACCTGCACCGTGGTCCAGCTCTCCCGCGCCAGGTCGCGCCGGCAAATCTGCGTGCGCGTCACCATCGGCGGCTGGGAACAGGGTGCGCCGGCGGCCACCTGTGCGAAGAAGCGCACGCGCTCCCCGAGAGGCCGCGCCTCGACCTTGAAGAAGGGGCTGGCGTCGCACGACTTTCCATCTGTGGACGCCCCCTCCCAGGCAAGGGAAAACGTGGGGATTGTTGTGGCGCGTGGTCGGATTCTGCCATCTGTCCGGCCTCCAATGCGGCAGGAAGACAGCCGCCGGCCTGTATGGGAGTTCGCGGACCGGGTCCAGTTCACCCTAAGCGTGCTCGAGGCACTGTGGAAAGCCCTGGTTGTCCCAGCCCCGTCTCGCCGACTGTTGCGCCATACTCTCCTTCCGCTCGCCCCTACGCCGTCGCGATCGCGCTACGCCGCCGCGACCGGAGCTGTGTAGATGCCGCCTTTGACCAGCAGAGCCCAGATGATACGGGCCATCTTGTTGGCCAGAGCCACGGTGACCAGCATCTTCGGCTTGCGAGCCAACATCTGCGCAAGCCACGACCCTTTGGGTGCCCCGCGCCGGCTGGCCTGGTGAACCACGGCACTCGCGCCGAGTATCAGCAGGCGCCGGATCGTCCGTTCACCCCGTTTCGAAACGGCGCCGAGTTTTTGCTTACCGCCGGTCGATTTCTGTAGCGGCGTCAGCCCGAGCCAAGCTGCGAAGTTGCGTCCGGCCGGGAAGCTCTGTGCCGCCGGCACCAGCGCGGTAATTGCCGTCGAGGCGATTGGGCCCACGCCTGGGATCGTCATCAGCCGGCGTGCCGTAGGGTCGGCCTTCGACCGCCGCTTGATCTCGCCATCCAGCTCGGCGATTTGCCCCTCCAGCGCAGTGAAGGTGTCGACCAGCAGCTTCAGAACGACACGCGCGCTCTCCGGCAGAGAGGATCGCGGATCCTCGACGTGCGCAACCAGGGTTGCAACATGCGTGATGCCCTGCGGAAAGACGTAGCCGTATTCCGACAGGTGCCCGCGCAGGGCATTGACGCACTGAGTGCGCTGACGCACCAGGAGATCACGTGCTCGAAAAACGACGCTATTCGCCTGCTGCTCCTCACTCTTTACCGGCACGAAGCGCATGCTCGGCCGCTGCGCCGCCTCACAGATGGCTTCGGCATCGGCCGCGTCGTTCTTCTGCCGCTTGACGAAAGGCTTGACGTAGGCCGGCGGGATCAATTGCACGCGATGGCCGAGCTTGCCGATCTCGCGCGCCCAATAGCGCGCACCCGCGCAGGCTTCCATTGCAACAACACATGGCGCCTGTGCGGCCAAGAACCCGAGAAGCTTCGGCCGCGTCACGCGTTTACGGAACAGCACGTGGCCGGCAGTATCGGCGCCGTGCACCTGGAATATGTGCTTCGCGATGTCCAATCCGATCGTAGTAACCTGTGCCATGGACGCCCCCTTCGGTGGCAGTTCGACACCGTCACCTTGGCACATAGATGCCGTCGGGGGGCGTCCACCCCATCACCCTTGAAGGAATCCTGCTTGATCTGGTGGATGACCGTGCGGCAGAGCTGGCGTCCCGCCGCCGGAACGTCCCGCGGCCAGTCACCGGCGATCTTGAAGGAGAAGCGGTACCACACGGGCTGGCCGAATTTCACCAGCTCGCCGGCGCTGGTCGCGCGGTCTGATCTCACCTGGATCTCCGCTCGCTCGCTGGGCACGACGCCGCCAGGCTCAGCCTCCATCGCTGCGGCGCGCGAGCCCTCGCTGTCGCAGACATAGCGCTTGGCCTGCCGCATCGCCTGGCTCGCGCCGTCGAGCCCGTCGCCTTCCTGCACCGTGATGCGGCCGACGGTCTTGCCGATCGGGTCCTCGACGACGCCGACGCGCAGCGACTGCAGCTTGCTGTCGAGCTGACTGGAGATCCGCCACCTCCCCAGCAATTGCGACGGCTCACCCGGATCGTAGGCGAAGAGCTCGGTGAAGATCGGTTGCGACGTCGGCTGCGCCTCGCGCGTGACTCGGCTCTACCGGCGGGACGAATTCCCGGAAGACCGATCATGCCGAGATCTGCTCGGTCTAGAGCCCGTGCGGCGCCACCGGGCGCGTTCTGCCAGACGTTCGATGCACCCCACCACATCGGACGCCCGCTCGATGCGGACGCCGTTCACACCGGAACAGCTTTTCAGTCGTGATCGTTCGTCAGAGTGAGGAGAAAGGCAGGCTTGCCGGCTTCCAACGGGGTCGCGTGGCTAAGCATCGTTTTGTCAATCGTCTGCTGTTATCCGACGAACGACCGCTCTCCCGGCGCCGAGCTGCCGCTACTCCGGCAATCCACGAACACGAAGACTTGTAGAGGGTTTCGGATGACGGCCCCATCACGAGCCCAGCCACGCGCACCGGGGCCGTCGTCCGAAAGCCTTCAGGGAAGGAACCCGCGGGATGTCGGGGACAACGGTGCCGCGGGCTTTATGGGGATTTCGACAGCGCCGTCGAGGCTACGGCTGCGGATGACGCGGCGGACGGAGAGATTGCGGCGCCAAGCGGTGGTGGCGATGAGGCCGGAGTTGCCCGACAACAAGGGGCCGAGGCCGATCTGGGCGTTGCAGAACCCGGGCTAGGGCGAGCGCTGCCGCGGCCGGCCCTGGGCCAGCGAGACAGATCGGGATAGCCGCGGCGAATGGGATAGCCCGGGCTCATGAGGTGTCGATCCTGATGACGGCGGGCATCGTGGTCGAGCTATGTCGCGCCGGCTCGCTTGCCTCGAACACCTCGATGATGCGCATGGCCGAGCCGCAGCACGGGCACGGCTTAAGGGCCGTGGGCGGCTCGCAAGCGGTGTCCTCGGGCTCGGGCGCCGGCGGCGCGATGGCGAGCAGCTTGCGGGCGAGCGCGAGATTGTCGGCCTTCACGCCGCTCGCCAGCAGACCGTAGTGGCGGATGCGGTGGAAGCCACTGGGCAGCACGTGGATCAGCAACCGGCGGATGAACTCGTGCGCGTCGAGCGTCATCGTCTTGTAGCGGCCGGGTCCGTTGCTCCGATAGTCCCTGACCTTAAACGTCACCGTCTTGGCATCAGCCGCGATCAGGCGCCGGTTCGAGATCGCCACGCGATGCGTGTAGCGCGACAGATAGGCGAGCACCGCCTTGGGCCCGGCGAGCGGGCGCTTGGCGTAGACGTACCAGCGCGTTTTCTTGAGCGGCGCCAGATAAGCAGCGAATGCCTTGGTGTTGACGAGCGCGGCGTGCGTGCCGCGAAACATCAACCGGCCGGCGGCGTGTGCGGCAACGAGCTTCTCGATCATCAGCCTGCGGAAGAGCTTTGATAGCACGCGCACCGGCAGCAAGAAGTTGGGCCGTTTGGTGATCCACCGTAATCGAGCGAGCGAGATGCCGCCGCCCGGCACGATCATATGCACGTGCGGATGATGCATCATCGCCGATCCCCAGGTGTGCAGCACGGCGGTGATGCCGATGCTGGCGCCGAGATGCTTGGGGTCAGCCGCGATCGCCACCATTGTCTCGGCGGATGCCCGGAACAAGAGATCGTAGATCACCACCTTGTTCTGATAGGCGATGTCGCCGATCGGCGCTGGCAGTGTGAAGACGACGTGGAAGTACGGCACGGGCAGCAGCTCCGCCGCGCGCGCCGCCATCCACTGCCGCGCCGCCGCGCCCTGACACTTCGGACAGTGCCGGTTGCGGCAGCTGTTGTAGGCGATGGCCGTATAGGCACACGCGTCGTTCTCGCAGCGCATGACGTGGCCGCCGAGGGCCGCCGTGCGGCAGCGCTCGATCGCGCTCATCACCTTGAGCTGGCCGAGGCTCACGTGACCGCGGTTGGCCTCGCGCCAGGCCGGCCCGTGGTCGCGCAAGATATCCGCGACCTCCAGGCCTTGACGGCCCACGCGGGACCGGCGTTATGCCGGCGGCTGCTCCGTCGGCAGCGTCAGCCGATCAAGGGGGCTCATCACAGTGCGCAGCACGTTGGTGGCGACGTGGGTATAGCGGGCTGTGGTGTCCAGCTTGGCATGGCCCAGCAGCACTTGGATTACCCGCACGTCGATATCGCTCTCCAGCAGATGCGTGGCGAACGAGTGGCGCAGTGTATGCGGCGTGACCCAGCTGCCGAGCCCCGCGGCCTCGGCCGCCATATGGCAGACGCGGTTGAGCTGACGCACCGATATCGGCCGCAGCGGGTCCTGACCCGGGAACAGCCAGCCTCGCGACCGGCATTGCAACCACCATGCGCGCAGCAACGACAGAAGCTGCGGCGACAGCATGGCATGGCGATCCTTGCGGCCCTTGCCCATCTCGACACGGATCAGCATGCGCTTGGAATCGATATCGCCGACCCGCAGCATGACGACCTCGCCGCCGCGCAAACCGGCGCCGTAAGCAATGCTGAGCGCGGTCTTGTACTTCAGGCCGGGGCCGGGCGCGGCCTCGATCAGCCGAGCGACCTGCTCCGCAGCAAGTACCCGCGGCAGCTTGCGCGGATAGTGCGTGCGCGCCAGTTGATGGGCGAGGTCAGCGCGGCCGAGCGTGATGCTGAGGAAGAAGCGCAACGCCGAGGCCTGCGAGTTCATCTTCGGCGGCTGCGCACCCTGCTCGACCTGTGCGAGCTGAAAGCGGCGGATGTCGTCGCCGCTCGCGGTATCGGGGGAGCGACCGAGAAATCGGGCAAAGGTCTCGATCTGCCGGATATACTCGTGCTGGGTCTTGTCGCTAAAGCTCCGGACCGTCATGTCCGCGATCATGCGGCGGCGAAGATCGCTGATCGGCTTGTCGTTCATCGGGGGCTCCTGTCCTGAGGCTGGAGTGTTGGAACTCCCAATCCTCAGGACGGGACGCCCGCCCCGTCATCGTCTATCAGTCAGTTGTTGGCACGGTCCTCGCCGCCTGCCCCGCTCCGCGCGCAGCGCCCTCCCGCGCGAGCGGGTTCGTTCATTGCCCCTTAAGAGACCTTGCCGACAGGCTCGGGAGCCGGCCGAGTCGGGCGGAAACGCGACATACCCTATTTGCCGGCCGGTGAAGGCCAGGCTTGAAAGCTGTCATTTACGGCCGGAAGCCGCCACTCCCGACACGCCGCGTGCTGCCGCTGGCAGGCCGAAGGGCAGAGGAGTATCTCTTTCATGAGGGATAGCGCTGCTCGGAGCCGAGGATCACCGTATGGACGTAGCGGCGTGGCTGCGCGGGCTGGGGCTCGAACGATACGCGCCTGCATTCCATGACAACGATGTCGATGGTGAAGTACTGCCGGAGCTGACGTCCGACGACCTGATCAGCATCGGCGTGACCTCGGTCGGCCATCGCCGCAAGCTCCTCGCAGCGATTGCTTCGCTTGGCGCGGCACCGCCTGCCGCTACGGTGATGGCGGCACCCCGCGATGCCCCGGCTCCCGCCGATGCCGAACGCCGGCAGCTGACCGTGATGTTCTGCGATCTCGTAGGGTCGACGGCGCTCTCGTCGCGGCTCGACCCCGAGGATCTGCGCGAGGTCATCGCTGCCTATCATCGCGCCGTCGCCGAGACGGTCGCCCGCTTCGACGGCTTTGTCGCGAAATACATGGGCGATGGCGTTCTGGCCTATTTCGGCTACCCACGAGCGCATGAGGACGATGCCGAGCGGGCGGTCCGGGCCGGGCTGGGCGTCATCGACGCTGTCGGTCGCCTCGACGTCAAATCCGTCACGCTTCAGGCGCGAGTCGGGATCGCCACCGGGCTAGTGGTTGTCGGCGATCTGATCGGCGAGGGCTCGGCGCAGGAGCAAGCGGTGGTCGGCGAGACGCCCAATCTCGCGGCCCGACTGCAAGCGCTAGCTACACCAGCCAGCCTGGCGGTTGCCGCCAGCACACGGCAACAGATTGGCGAGTTGTTCGATCTGGAGGACCTCGGACCGCAACGATTGGCCGGCTTCGCCGAGCCGCAACTCGCCTGGCGGGTCTTGGGCGAGAGCGGCGAGGTAAGCCGGTTCGAGGCCCTGCGCTCCGGGACGACGCCGCTCATCGGGCGCGACGAAGAGGTCGAGCTGCTCTTGCGCCGCTGGGGGCAGGCAAAGACCGGCGAAGGGCGGCTAGTGCTGATCTCGGGCGAGCCTGGTATTGGCAAGTCGCGGCTCACGGCTGCGCTTTCCGAGCACATCGGAACCGATCCCCATACGCGTTTGCGCTATTTCTGCTCGCCCTACCACCAGGATAGCGCTCTCCATCCTTTCATTTCGCAACTCGAACGCGCCGGCGGGTTCGTCCGCGCCGACACGGTCGAAGCCAAGATCGGCAAACTCCGGGCGCTGCTCGCCCCAGGGACACAGGATGATGACGATATCATCCTGTTGACCGAGTTGGTGTCATTGCCGAGTCGCGCCGCAGACCTCAACCTCAGCCCGCAGCGCAAACGGGAGAAGCTGTTCGAGGCGCTGCTCAGCCAGCTCGAAGCCGAGGCACGGCACCGACCGGTGCTGATGGAATTCGAGGACGCTCACTGGATCGACCCGACCTCGCGCGAGCTGCTGGATCTGACCATCGACCGGGTGCGGCGGCTGCCGGTGCTGCTGGTGATCACCTTTCGTCCTGAATTTCAGCCGCCCTGGAGTGGTCGCTCCCACGTTACGAGTTTGGCGCTCAATCGGCTCGGCGAACGCGACGGCGAGGCGCTCGTGCAGAGACTGGCCGGGAATGCCGCGCTCACCGCCGATATCGTTGCGGAAATCGTCGAGCGTACCGACGGGGTGCCGCTGTTTGTCGAGGAGCTGACCAAGGCGGTGTTGGAAAGCGCCGTGCAGGGAGACCGGGTTGCTGCGGTGATGGCGACGACATCGCTTGCCGGGCTGTCAGTGCCGGCGACGTTACATGCGTCATTGATGGCTCGCCTGGACCGGCTCGGGCCGGTGCCCAAAGAGGTTGCCCAAATCGGAGCAGTGCTCGGCCGCGAGTTTGCGTATGAACTGATCGATACGGTGGCACAGCGTGATGAGAGAGAGCTGCAAGCTGGGTTGGATCAGCTCAGTGAGGCGGGATTGCTGTTTTGCCGCGGCACCGCCCCCCACTCCTCCTACCTGTTCAAGCATGCGCCGGTGCAGGACGCCGCCTACTCGACCCTGTTGCGAGGCCGTTGGCAGGAATTGCATGCTCGCGTCGCCGCTGGCATGGAGCAGGATTTTTCAGATCTCGTCGAGCGCCAGCCCGAATTGCTGGCGCATCATTTGACAGCGGCCGGAGAAATCGAGCGGGCCGTCGGCCAATAGTTGAAGGCTGGCGGGCATGCGGCTGGACAGCTCGCGCATGCCGAGGCAATTGCCCATCTCGAAAGGGGCCTCGACTTGCTGCGCTCGCTGCCCGAAACCCGGGCGCGCGACGCTTGCGAGATCGAGCTTCAGCTAGCGCTCGGGGTTTCTTCAATCACGGTTCGGGGGATGAGTTCACCCGCCGTTGCACAGGCTTATGGGCGCGTTCGTGAACTGGCCGAGAAGCGCGGCGACCAGCGACAGCTGTTTCAGGCGACCTATGGGATTTGGCAAAATCTAAGCGGTACGGGGCGGATGGTAGCGGCACGTCCCTGGTCCGACCAATTGATCCATCTTGCGGATCGGGAGACCGACGACGGCCTGCGCCTCCAGGCCCATCACAGCGCCTGGACGACATTGTTTCTCGGCGGAGAGCCGCGTCACGCTCACGTACACTGCGAAGCGGGTCGGCGGCTTTACGATCCGCAGCGGCACCGATCGCACCGCCACGTCTATGGCGGACATGATCCCGGTGTGTGCGCCCGGATGACTGCGGGGCAGTTGGAATGGCTACTTGGCTATCCTCATCGGGCCGTCGCCAGCACCGAGGAAGCATTGACGCTCGCAGATGAGATCGCACACCCATTCAGCCGCGAAATCGCCCTAGAATACGTGGCCTTCGTCCGCCTCGCGCGCGGCGAGCCGGAATTGAGCCTGGCGCACCAGAGGACCGCGGAGGCACTACGCGCCGAGCAGCGGCTCGCGTTTGTCATCGACCCGCTGTTCTTTCAGGGCGCTGCGCAAATCACCCAAGGTAGGCCTGCTGATGCCCTCACTAGCATACGCGAGAGCTTCAAGCCGGGACGGCCTGGGACGCTTTGGCGGCCCTTTGGCCTGTTTGTCCTGGCGCAGGCGCTAACCGAGCAGGGCAGCCACGACGAAGCGCTCGCGGCCCTTGCCGAAGGATATGAGGGGATCGAGGCAACGGGCGAGCGAGTGTGGCAGGCCGAACTGCATCGCATGAAGGGGCTGGTGTTGCTGGCGCAGAACCAGATCGATGCTGCGCACGCATCTCTTCAACAAGCGGTCCACGTTGCCCGTCAGCAGGAGGCGAAATCGCTGGAATTGCGCGCTGCGACGAGCCTCGCGCGGTTCATGGGCGAGCGCGGCCAGCGAGCCGAGGCGCGCGATCTGCTGGCGCCGGTTTTACGGCTGGTTCACCGAAGGCTTCGATACCGCCGACCTCAAAGATGCCAAGGCGCTGCTCGCCGAACTGGCGTGAGCTGGCGACCGGCATTCGCCGAAATTCGGCACGAATGTCCGCTCCCTGGCGGGGCCCGACCATCCACGGGCATCGGCCAGGAATGGCTCTTAAGGGTCGGTTTGACCAGTTCGATCAACATCGACTGAAGGGCCGGTTTCGGCGCGTCGCGGTCAGGTCGGCCAGATCGGGGGCCGTCGCAGATTGTAGAGGGTTTCGGATGACGGCCCCATCACGAGCCCAGCCACGCGCACCGGGGCCGTCGTCCGAAAGCCTTCAGGGAAGGAACCCGCGGGATGTCGGGGACAACGGTGCCGCGGGCTTTATGGGGATTTCGACAGCGCCGTCGAGGCTACGGCTGCGGATGACGCGGCGGACGGAGAGATTGCGGCGCCAAGCGGTGGTGGCGATGAGGCCGGAGTTGCCCGACAACAAGGGGCCGAGGCCGATCTGGGCGTTGCAGAACCCGGGCTAGGGCGAGCGCTGCCGCGGCCGGCCCTGGGCCAGCGAGACAGATCGGGATAGCCGCGGCGAATGGGATAGCCCGGGCTCATGAGGTGTCGATCCTGATGACGGCGGGCATCGTGGTCGAGCTATGTCGCGCCGGCTCGCTTGCCTCGAACACCTCGATGATGCGCATGGCCGAGCCGCAGCACGGACACGGCTTAAGGGCCGTGGGCGGCTCGCAAGCGGTGTCCTCGGGCTCGGGCGCCGGCGGCGCGATGGCGAGCAGCTTGCGGGCGAGCGCGAGATTGTCGGCCTTCACGCCGCTCGCCAGCAGACCGTAGTGGCGGATGCGGTGGAAGCCACTGGGCAGCACGTGGATCAGCAACCGGCGGATGAACTCGTGCGCGTCGAGCGTCATCGTCTTGTAGCGGCCGGGTCCGTTGCTCCGATAGTCCCTGACCTTAAACGTCACCGTCTTGGCATCAGCCGCGATCAGGCGCCGGTTCGAGATCGCCACGCGATGCGTGTAGCGCGACAGATAGGCGAGCACCGCCTTGGGCCCGGCGAGCGGGCGCTTGGCGTAGACGTACCAGCGCGTTTTCTTGAGCGGCGCCAGATAAGCAGCGAATGCCTTGGTGTTGACGAGCGCGGCGTGCGTGCCGCGAAACATCAACCGGCCGGCGGCGTGTGCGGCAACGAGCTTCTCGATCATCAGCCTGCGGAAGAGCTTTGATAGCACGCGCACCGGCAGCAAGAAGTTGGGCCGTTTGGTGATCCACCGTAATCGAGCGAGCGAGATGCCGCCGCCCGGCACGATCATATGCACGTGCGGATGATGCATCATCGCCGATCCCCAGGTGTGCAGCACGGCGGTGATGCCGATGCTGGCGCCGAGATGCTTGGGGTCAGCCGCGATCGCCACCATTGTCTCGGCGGATGCCCGGAACAAGAGATCGTAGATCACCACCTTGTTCTGATAGGCGATGTCGCCGATCGGCGCTGGCAGTGTGAAGACGACGTGGAAGTACGGCACGGGCAGCAGCTCCGCCGCGCGCGCCGCCATCCACTGCCGCGCCGCCGCGCCCTGACACTTCGGACAGTGCCGGTTGCGGCAGCTGTTGTAGGCGATGGCCGTATAGGCACACGCGTCGTTCTCGCAGCGCATGACGTGGCCGCCGAGGGCCGCCGTGCGGCAGCGCTCGATCGCGCTCATCACCTTGAGCTGGCCGAGGCTCACGTGACCGCGGTTGGCCTCGCGCCAGGCCGGCCCGTGGTCGCGCAAGATATCCGCGACCTCCAGGCCTTGACGGCCCACGCGGGACCGGCGTTATGCCGGCGGCTGCTCCGTCGGCAGCGTCAGCCGATCAAGGGGGCTCATCACAGTGCGCAGCACGTTGGTGGCGACGTGGGTATAGCGGGCTGTGGTGTCCAGCTTGGCATGGCCCAGCAGCACTTGGATTACCCGCACGTCGATATCGCTCTCCAGCAGATGCGTGGCGAACGAGTGGCGCAGTGTATGCGGCGTGACCCAGCTGCCGAGCCCCGCGGCCTCGGCCGCCATATGGCAGACGCGGTTGAGCTGACGCACCGATATCGGCCGCAGCGGGTCCTGACCCGGGAACAGCCAGCCTCGCGACCGGCATTGCAACCACCATGCGCGCAGCAACGACAGAAGCTGCGGCGACAGCATGGCATGGCGATCCTTGCGGCCCTTGCCCATCTCGACACGGATCAGCATGCGCTTGGAATCGATATCGCCGACCCGCAGCATGACGACCTCGCCGCCGCGCAAACCGGCGCCGTAAGCAATGCTGAGCGCGGTCTTGTACTTCAGGCCGGGGCCGGGCGCGGCCTCGATCAGCCGAGCGACCTGCTCCGCAGCAAGTACCCGCGGCAGCTTGCGCGGATAGTGCGTGCGCGCCAGTTGATGGGCGAGGTCAGCGCGGCCGAGCGTGATGCTGAGGAAGAAGCGCAACGCCGAGGCCTGCGAGTTCATCTTCGGCGGCTGCGCACCCTGCTCGACCTGTGCGAGCTGAAAGCGGCGGATGTCGTCGCCGCTCGCGGTATCGGGGGAGCGACCGAGAAATCGGGCAAAGGTCTCGATCTGCCGGATATACTCGTGCTGGGTCTTGTCGCTAAAGCTCCGGACCGTCATGTCCGCGATCATGCGGCGGCGAAGATCGCTGATCGGCTTGTCGTTCATCGGGGGCTCCTGTCCTGAGGCTGGAGTGTTGGAACTCCCAATCCTCAGGACGGGACGCCCGCCCCGTCATCGTCTATCAGTCAGTTGTTGGCACGGTCCTCGCCGCCTGCCCCGCTCCGCGCGCAGCGCCCTCCCGCGCGAGCGGGTTCGTTCGATGCCCCATTGCGGCCATCGCCTAGCCAGCCACGGGATCTCGACGGGTGGGAAACTGTCATTCGTTCCCCTGTATTGGTCGGCGGAGATGTGCAAAAGAACGATCATTCATTTTGGGCTTGTCCATGGGTGCATGCCGTCTTTCTCGGCTTCAATTTTGCACACGTAAGCGCCGCGCTGTGTACGACCGTACCAAGGATCGCTCCTAAAGCGGTAATTCGCGCTTGATGTGTTCAGCCATACGACCGCGTCGGCCGGTCAATGCCGCTGCGCCGCTCGCTCGTTCGTGAACGTCTGCATTCCTTCAGCGAGCGCTGCGCCGACACCCGACAAAATTGCAACCGCTGGGAGCAGCCTGTAAGGGATCAGTCTCACCACCATTTTTCCCATCGACTATGCCCCGAGAAGCGCGAGCGCTGCTGTACAGCTCGCGAGAGTCTTCTGCGTCGTATTGGGCCTTCACTCGTCGCTGACACTCAAAAGAATCCGGCCTCCCTTGACGGCGTGCGCGATCGCCTCTTTGACCCGATTGATGGGATAGGTCGCCGCAATCGGCTGGCGAATGCCACCAGGCCCGATCATCTCCACAAGTTCGCGTAATATGGGCGGGATTTTGGCGAGAATGTGCGGGTGGCCTTCGAAGAAGCCCTCGACGCTTAGCTGGTTCCAGATCAAGAGGCTGCCTGGCAGCTCCATCGGCTTGCCGGTGACGACACCGTAGGTCACAAGCTTGCCTTTTGGGCTGAGGAGGTGCAGCAGTCGCCCGGCCGAGGCGCCGCCAATAACGTCGAGTGCCAGCCGAACATTCAATCCCTGAAGTCGTGCCTGAACCGCATCTATCTCCTCGTCGTCGACCACGACGATCTCGCAACCGCCCTGCCTGACGCGCTCGACGTCCTCGCGGCGGCGTACCAGCCCAATGGTTCGCACCCCGCGCTTTCCGGCGAGGGCTGCCAGCCACTGCGCGAGTCCTGAGGTCGCAGCGTTGTAGGCGACGGCATCGCCGGGTTGGAGATCGACATATTGGTCAAGCAGGAGCGCAGCGGTGACCGGGTTGATGGCCATCATCGCGGCTTGCTGCGGATCAGCATCGGGCGGAACGATGATGAGCTCCTCGGCGGGAACCAGCACTCGCTGCTGCCACTTCCTGACCGTGAAGGGCAGGATGACGCGGTCGCCGACTTTAACTGCTGTCACCCCTTCACCGACCGCGATCACTTTGCCCGCGCCTTCGTTTCCCATTGTTGCCGGCAACTCGGGTCGCCAGGCCTAGATGCCCCAGACGACCATGAGGTCGTTGAAGTTGATCGGCGAGAATTCCACTCTGACCAATGCTTCTCCGGGCTTGGGTGCGGCAGGCTCGGGAACCTCCCGAAGTTCTACTCCCTCGACCGCATCTCCGTACTTCACAACCTGGACCGCTTTCATCGCGACCTCCTCCCCGGAGTGCTTGGATCATTGACCAGCGAAGGTCGTGCTGAGCACGCCTTCCCTTCGCAGTAAACCTTCGATGTGGCGGGAGGCACCGTGTGGCCTCTCGCGAGGAGATCTAGGCTTGTACATGCTTGTCTCAAATGTCAATATGCGCAGCGTTTTAGGACATTCGCGCAGACGCGCCCCATGCACGAATTGGTTTCGTTGTCTCCCAGGGCTTGCAGGTCCTGAGTTTCGCGGCCAGCTCGGCCTTCGAGTTTGCGAACAGGGAGATGGGCGAACCGGTCTATGAGGTGCATCTGCTGTCCGAGACCGGCGGGCCCGTGCGCACCTCGATGGGCATCAGCGTGGTGACAGAGCAATTCGACGCTACGAATTTCGACACGCTGATTGTGTGCTGTCGCAATGCCGAACCGCCAACACCGGGACTGATCGAATTCCTCCGGAAGGCTCCGGCGCGATGCCGGCGGGTCGCTGCAATCTGCACCGGTGCGTTCACGCTCGCGCAGGCAGGACTGCTCGACGGCCGACGCGCGACCACACACTGGCGCCGCGCACGCGACCTGCAGGCTCGGTTCCCAAACGTGAGGGGTGGAGGAAGACCGCATTTTCTGCAGCTGGAGCCCAAATCCGATCGTATCCAGAGCGCTCTGGCCTATGCAAAGGGCAATCTCGATAAGCCGCTGACAGTTGGACAGCTCGCGGAAGCGGCATATCTAAGTCCCCGTCAGTTCAGCCGCGTATTCCGCGCCGAGAACGGCCAATCGCCGGCCAACGCCGTCGAGGAAGCTGCGCATCGAGACGGCCGCCTGATGATGGAGCAGAGCCGACACCCAATCGAAGTCGTCGCTCAGCAAACGGGCTTTGCCGATCGCGACCGCATGCGCCGCGTCTTCCTGCGCGCCTTCGGACAGCCGCCGCAGGTAATCCGGCGAAACGAGCGTGTACCGGCACCGGTGGTCTGAATGCGACTGCCATTAACACAAGATGGCGCGCAACTGGCGAATCCCGACTCGGCAAAAGTTAATCCGCTGTCAAATGACAGGCCGGGTCACGATGAGCCAGGTTCCGACCTCGGCAATTTACCGCTGACATAAAACGACAAACGACTGCTTTCGGCGCAAGGGAGACAGGTGGCGGGCATCCGCAAGGGTCCGCCTTGGCAGCAACAGCCGTCGTTCGCCTTGCTACGTCGCCGGCACCCTGCAGAAGACCCCATCGCCCAGAAAAGGTTCCTGCCCGCGGCCAAGTTTATTCTTGATAACAGATTTTTACGATACTTGGATAATTGGGCAGAACGGCCGACCGCCGATCCTTCCCATTGGCGCCTTGGCTAGAGAAGGCCGAGGCTTGAGAGCTCGACGCGCAGCAATGCGGCCGAGGTGAAATGGATGCCGTGAATACCGAAATGTTTGGCCGCCTCGGCATTGACCGGCACATCGTCGATGTAGACCGCGCGATGCGGATCGATCGCAAAGCGTTCGATCGCAATCTCGTAGATACGTGGGTCAGGCTTGATCACTCCGACTTCGCCCGACACGACAACCCCGCGCAGCCAGCTTAGAAATTCGAACCGCGCGACTGTTGGCGGATAGGTTTCGGCGGAGAAATTAGTAAGCCCATAAAGCGGGACCCGCGCTGTCGTAGATCGGCGAGGATCTCGACGCTGCCGGCGATCGGGCCCGGCATCATCTCCTCAAACCGCACGCCGTAGGCATCGATCAACTCGACCTTGTCGGGATGCGCGGCTTTGAGCAGTCCGGCCCCCTCGGCAAAGCTGCGCCCCGCGTCCTGGCAACGGTTCCAGTCGTGCGTGCAGACCGTTGCGAGAAACGCCTCCATCGCCGCCTCGTCGCCAGAAAACAATTTGCGATAGAGGTGACGCGGATCCCAGTCGATCAGCACGCCGCCGAGGTCGAAGATCACAATGTTCTGGCAGCTCTGCGGCATAAGGTCAAATTTCCCCTTTCATTTTTGATGGTCGAAATCGCGATGGCTCTAAGACGGGCCCTAAACAATTACCGCCACTTTATCTTCTAAATGAGCGATCACCTTCCTCAATTAATAGTGCCCCATAGCAGCTGTCCGGTATGACCGAGCTTGATGCCGCGATTGCCTTGCGCGCCCGCGGCCCGGGATCGCAACGCGAGTCAGGATAGTTTTGCCGAGAGAAAACCCGGGAATTCGCGCTCGGTGAGGTTGCCGGCGCCGATCAGCCAATTGCGGAGAGCGGTGATGGCGGCGGTACTGCTGCTCGGCTGCGGTACATAAAAGAAATATCCGCGCGTCTTCAGCACCGGCTCCGAAATTGGCGCCAGAAGGCGGCCGGCGCGCAGCTCGTTGCTGATCAACGCCACGGGACCCATAACGACACCCAGGCCTTCGAGGGCCGCCTGGATGGCAAAATAGAAATGCTCGAAAACCTGCTCGCGCGCCGACTTCAACTCGGGGATACGGGCAGCGGCGAGCCATCGTGGCCACGCCGAACGCAATGTCGCTGCGTGCAGCAATGTATGCCGCTCGAGATCGGTTGGCGTTCGCAATGGGCAACTTGCCATCAGGTCGGGACTGAGGACCGGCAATCGCGCTTCGCCGAGGAACCGCTTGCCGACCCAGCCAGATGGCCGCGATGGTCCGGAGATCACCGCATCGACATCCATACGGAATTGCTCGTCGGGGCTACTCGCCGTAACAATCCGCAGTTCCAAATCGGGATGATCACGCTGGAATTCGGGAAGGCGCGGGATTAGCCAGCGCATTGCAAAAGTCGGTAAAGCCGATACCCGAAGCAGCTGTGCGGCCGGCATGGGCTCACGCAAGCGCTGAGATACGGCCGCCAGACAATCGAGCGCAGAGCCGGCTTCGGCGAGCAACTCCGCCCCCAGCTGCGTCGGCACCGCGTTTCGGCTAGTGCGCAAAAACAGCCGGGTCCCGAGCCACTCTTCGAGCAGGCGAACCTGCCGGCTGACGGCGCCATGGGTGACACTCAGCTCTTCTGCGGCACGCGTGAAGCTGCCGAGCCGGGCGGCGGCTTCGAAGGCTTTGATCGCATTTAACGGCGGTAGGCGAGGGCGGCCCATATCGTGAGTTTTTCTCACGGCGGCTGTCAGAACAAGTCGTTTGTCATCAGACCGTCATACTGCCAAACCGGTCTCAGACGTGCCGACTGCTTTTGGAGATGACATCGAGTTATGACGATCACCGCGTTCTCGACTGCGATCAACCCTGCTCGCAACCAGGCGCGCGTACTCTGGGTGGCCTGCGGCGCCCACGCTCTGCACGACGGCTTTACCGATACGCTCTATGTGCTGCTGCCATTGTGGCAGGCTCAATTCGCTTTGAGCTACGCCGCGATTGGCATCTTGCGGGCGCTTTATGCCGGCGTGATGGCAGGGTTGCAGGTGCCGGTCGCCGGGGCGGCGCAGCGGATTGGCAGCGCAAAACTACTCGCGGCCGGCACTGCGGCGGCGGCAGCGGCCTATTTCTTCCTCGGCGCGAGTTCCAGCGTTGCCATGCTGGCGATAGCACTTGTTCTTGGCGGCATTGGCTCGAGTACCCAGCACCCGATTGCCTCCAGTCTCGTCGCCGCAGCTTACGAGGGCCCTCGCTCGCGTGGGGCGCTTGGCACCTACAACTTTGCCGGCGACCTGGGGAAGATGGCGCTGCCCTCGCTCACCGCTTGCCTGATCGCGGTGATGTCTTGGCATTCAGCTGCGTCGATCATCGGCGTGGTCGGTCTCGTGGGAGCGACCGCCATCTTGCTGCTGCTGCGCTCCGGCCCGATGAAACCGGCCGCGCGTATACTTGCTAACCAACACGCGGTGGGGAAAGAGCGCGACCGCACCAGTCTGCTGCACAACGGGTTTCCCCTTTTACTGGCAATCGGCATCATCGACAGCGCGACACGAATGGGTTTCCTGACCTTTCTGCCATTTCTGCTGCGAGCAAAAGGCGCGGGGGTCCCGGAAATCGGTGTCGCATTGACCCTGCTGTTCGCCGGGGGTGCTGCCGGCAAGCTTGTCTGCGGTTTCCTCGGGGCGCGCCTTGGGGTGTTGGCGACCGTGCTTTTGACCGAAGGTGCCACGGCAGCGGGCATTGTGGCGCTGCTGCCGTTGCCTTACGGCGCGGCGCTGGCACTGCTTCCGGTCATTGGCATGGCGCTCAATGGCACGTCATCCGTTCTTTACGGCACCGTGCCCGACCTCGTAACCGTACAACAGCGCGAGAGGGCCTTTGGCATCTTTTACACCGGCACGATCGGCGCCGGCGCTTTATCTCCGGCTTTATACGGGCTTTTCGGCGACGCGATCGGCTTGACCCCGGCGATGCTGCTCGTTGCGATGGTCGTGCTGTTAACGCTGCCCTTGGCAGGGCGGCTCACTCGGCTGCTGGATCGGACGCGTGAGGAACGGCTCGTCGATCGGAAGTGAAGCCGCGATGAGCACTCAGCCTCCCGCTCGTAATATCGCCATCCGCCCCTGCACGGAGGCCGACATTGCGACGATCACAGAGATCTACTCGCATCATGTTCTCCATGGGCTCGCTTCTTTCGAAGTTGAGCCGCCGAGCGAAAACGACATGCGCCAGCGGCGCCTCGATATTATCGCTGATCGCTTTCCCTATCTCGTGGCCGAGCGGGCGGGTGAGGTTGTGGGTTACGCCTATGCTTCGCCCTACCGCTCAAGACCGGCTTATCGCCACACCGCGGAAAACTCAGTTTACCTGCACCCGGCTTGGACCGGTCGGGGTATCGGTCGACAGCTGATGTTGGCGTTGCTCGCTGAGTGCGAAGCAAAAGGGCTGCGGCAAATCGTGGCCGTCATTGGCGACAGCGCCAACAGCGCCTCGATCGCGCTACATCGGCGGCTAGGTTTTGCGACGGTCGGGACCATCCGTTCTGCGGGTTTCAAATTTGGCCGGTGGGTCGATACCGTGCTGATGCAGCGATCGCTCGGGGCCGGCGATAGCACATTGCCGTGAGGAGCAGCGGATGGTGGCTGGCCGCATTATTGTCGTGGGTGCACTCGGTACCACCCAGACCATCGCCTGGGCGTCGAGCTATTACATGCCGGCTATACTAGCCGCGCCGATCGCCGCGGCACTGCACCTTTCGAGCAGCGTCTTTTTCGGTCTGTTTTCCGGGGCGTTATTGCTGTCCGCTGTCATCGGTCCATCGGTCGGGCAGCTGATCGACCATTATGGCGGGCGCGCTGTTCTCGCCGCCTCGAACCTGGTCATCGCTGCCGGCCTGATAATCCTCGCGGCGGCCCATGGCGTCGCGGGGCTTGTCATCGCCTGGACGGTGCTCGGGATCGGCATCGGGATGGGTCTTTATGATCCGGCCTTTGCCGCATTGACCTGGCTCTACGGCCGCGAGGCGCGCAGCGCGATCACGGGAATCACCTTGATCGCGGGCTTTGCCAGCACAATCGGTTGGCCATTGAGCGCCATCTTTCTAAACGAGTGGGGCTGGCGCCCTGCCTGCCTGATCTGGGCCGGTCTGAATATGCTGCTCGCCGCCCCGTTAAACTGGCTGATCCTTCCGCGCCATGGCGCGCCACCCGCGCCGCCGCTGGAGGGAACGGAGTTGCCGGCGACGGAACCGCCGCGCGCGGCAATGCCAATCCTGGCGTTCTTTTTCGCCGCCACATGGTTCGTGCAGGGAGCGATGGCAGCGCATCTGCCGGGGTTGCTTCGGGCGGCGGGAGCGTCCTCGACAGCCGCAATCGCCGCGGCGGCCTTGGTCGGCCCGGCCCAGGTCGGCGCCCGCATCGTTGAGTTTAGCTTGTTACGTTCATTCCACCCGGTCTCGTCAGCGCGGATTGCTTCAATCCTGCATCCGATCGGCGCAGCAGTCGTGATCTTGTTCGGCGCTCCGGGCATCATTGCTTTTGCGCTACTGCACGGCGCCGGCAACGGCATGATCACGATTGCCAAGGGGACCTTGCCGTTGGCCTTGTTCGGACCCCAGGGGTATGGGCGTCGCAACGGGCTCCTCTCTGTGCCTGCCCGAATACTTCAATCGGCGGCCCCGTTTCTGTTTGGTCTGCTGCTCGAGCGGGTCGGCATCGCAGCTGTCGGCTTGTCAGCTGGCCTCTGTCTCGCGGCCTGTGGCTCGCTTTTCCTACTGCACCCGCGCCGTGTCGCGACGTACCCCATTACCGGTTGCAGCTAAGCAATAATTACCTGACGATCGCGGGTGAAGCCGTCTCTTCCCACCGCAGGATGCTTAGCCCAGTTCAAATAGAACGCCAGCGCTCGACTTTCGCCTCGTAAAATCGACCGTGTTATCTGCCTTTTGTTTGGTCTGACAACGCGGCCGAACAGATCGGCGAGGCCGCGCCATGTATCCGGCGTACCCCGAGTGCTGTTGCAGTAGTGGGAAACGTTGCAATTGCATCGGCGCTGGAGGTGTAGCGCTCTATCGCATAACCGAAGCGCTGCTGGTACCAAAGATGGACCCGCGCCTCGTTCTTGACATCGAGCTTATCGCCAGGCGTCCAAATAAATTACGCAGACGTCTCTCATGACCGGCTTCCGCGCCGGGTGACAGATCTTGGTCATCGAAGTAGATCAGGTCGACATCCTTGATGCCCAGCTCTGCGGGTTGTCCGCAAGCCAAATTCCAGATTGTCTGCGCGATGCAGCCAGCGACCAGCCAAGCGTCAGGCAGCGCGATCTCGTCGAATTTTTCAAGGATGTCCGCGACGCACCGGTTTTGGCGCAGGAACACGTGCAGCTCGTTCGCGCACTCCGGTCCCATTTGTGCCCCCTTATCAATTGTTGGTCGTTGCCCTCAAGGCTTCGATGCGACCATCTGCAAGCCGCCAGACGATATCTTGCGGCACCGGCAGTGACAGGGCCTCCCGGCGCGGCAGTCCGAGATAAGCCCCGCGGATCAAGCGTCCGGTCAGACCATGCGAAACCGCGACGAGGATGCCTTGCACCTCGGCCAGCCATGCCGCAACGCGGTTCACAGCCTGATCATAGGCCTCTCCGTTCGGCGCCCGAAAATACCAGTTAAAACGGTCGGAGCCGTGCAGCATGCCAGGCCAGCCCGCGTCGATATCTTCATGCGTAAGCCCGTCCCAAGAACCGATCGAGACTTCCCGGATGCGGGGCTCCCGGATTGGAGCGGCAACGGGGGCGTATTTCCGGATGATTTCCGCAGTTTCATCCGCGCGACCGAGGGGACTGACGTGCATCGTGACGCCTCGGTAGCCCTCCAATACCCGGGCAAGCAGCATGCCGCATTGGCGTGCCTGCTCATGCCCGTTCGGTGTGAGAGGGGAGTTCAGGCATCCCTGAAAACGGCCTTGGGCATTCCATTCGGTTTCGCCGTGCCGGACCAGGTAAATTTCGACGCCCATCCTCTCTCCAAATCGACTGCTCGCGACCTCGCATCAAGTGTCGGCGAGGATTTCGTTTCGACGACGATGATAATTTCCGGTTCCGCCGCTGAATGCCTACTGGACTAGCTTTGCCATCGCAGTCGAGAGTTCGTGCATATCGGTGATGACCAGCGCTGCCCCACGCGCCAGCAGGCGATCTCCGTGTGCGGGCCCGCAATGGCTCCCGCCGCAGAACCCAATCGCGATCATCCCAGCGGCGATTGCCGCCTCGATACCGAGCGGGCTGTCCTCGATGACAAGACACCGGTTCGGGGCGGTTGCGAGCTGCTGCGCGGCATAGAGGAACAGATCGGGCGCCGGTTTGCCGCGCGCCACCATCGTCGCGCTGAACAAGGCTTCGCCAAACCTTGCCAGCAAGCCGGTCATCTCGAGTTTTCGCCGGATCTGTTCCGGCACGCTGCTCGACGCGACACAAACCGGCAGTCGCAGCAAATTGAGAGCCTCGGCAACGCCCGCGATAGCCACGAGCGAGTGGCCGAATCCGTCCTCGATCTTGGTATCGACGCGCTCGGCATAGGAAGGCGGCAATGTGCGGCCCCACTCATGCTCGATGATACCGAGCATTTCGGCGTCGCTCATGCCGCAGAAACGCGCGAGCAGCTCATCTTCGGTGATCGGATAGCCGCAGGCGGTCAGCACCTGGGCATGGGCCCCGTTGATGATCGGCTCGCTGTCGACCAGCACCCCGTCGCAGTCGAAGATCACTAAATCAAAACGGCTGCCCACCATCCGAACCGGATCATTCGTTGAAGGGAAACCTTTGCCCTGGCAGCGAGTTTAATTGGCCAGCCGAGGAGCCTCAAAATAAGATGCCGCATATGCGCCGATATCGCCAGAGGCTTCCCATTGCGGCCGGGGTAAGCTTAATAGTCGGCATTGGTATGGCTGGTTTTGCCGTCGTCTTAGATCAATCTTCCCTAGTCCTAGGATTGATCGCCGGGATCGGCACCTTTCTCATGATTTCTCTATCACGGATAGTCGCAGAGTGTAGATCGTTATCCGACTGCGAGGAAGCCAGTTCCCCAACGACCGCCGGCAAGCTTCCCTCGGCGTCTTTCGGCAATTTCTCGGCCATCCCGAGCAGCGCTTGCCGACGATCCATTTCGGCCCACACTTCGGACGCAGCGATCCCGAGCTCGCTCCACAGCACGACGAGATTATAAAGCAAATCGACGCTCTCGTTGACAACAGCGGTGCGCCTGCCGCGAACCGCTTCGATGACCACTTCGGTCGCTTCTTCGGCGACCTTTTGCGCCATCCGCGGCACACCCGCCGTAATCAGCCGGGCTGTGCGCGGACTGGGTTTTCGGCTGCCGCGTACCTCGGCAATTGCATTTTCCAATTCCGTGATCTGGTTGGGGACCGCGTTCTTGGGCGATCTCTTTTTCTTCGACCGAGCCATTCTTCTTAAGTGTCCTGCTTGAGCCGGCTCGACAGCAGCTCGCCGCGTTTTTCCAGAACTGGATAGGCGGCTGACGCAACATGCGCGTTGATCCGCTTCATGTCGCGCAGCAAATCGAGGTGCAGCGAGCTGGTCTCAACGCTCTCCATCCGGCAAGCGCGAATTCGCGCGAAATGCGCCTCGGTCGCGCGCGTTTCGAGATCGCGGAATACCTCTTTCTCGCCGAGCAATCCACGCGCGGCACGTACGTCGTCGGTCATGAATACGGCGGCGGCGGTGCGCACATTTAGTGCCAGGCGCTGCAGCATCTCACGGATCTCGGCGGTTCCTTCGCTCGAGAAGGAAAGGTTGCGCCTCAGCCGCTTGGCGAGGTTTGCGGCAACGCCGCGCTCGACGATGTCGCCGGCATGTTCGAGGTTGGTGATAAAAGCGAGGATGTCCGACAACCGGCGGTCGTCTTCGGCATCGAGTGCTTCGTGATCAAGCGACGTCAGATAGGCCTTGATTGCGCTGTTGAGCCGATCGAGCACGTCGTCCAGATGCTTGGCCTCCGCAATGCGTTTGCGGTCGCCGCGATCGAGCGCCTCGAGTGCGGCATGCAGCATGGTTTCGAGGACATCGGCCATGCGCAATGCCTCGCGCGACGCGGCGACAAGGGCAACCGCGGGGATCTCAAGGGCTGCCGGGTCGAGATAAACCGGGCGCGATGGGTCGGTCGGGACCGCGCGGTCCGGCAACATCCACTTCAGCAGCCGGGCGAGCGGTCCCAGCACCGGAAAGAACAGCGCCGCCATCACGAGATTGAAAAGGGTGTGGTAATCGGCAACGGCGCGGGCGGCGTTCGGCTCGAATGAGACCAGCCAACGACCGGTCACGTTGAGCAATGCCAGCCCGAGGATGCAACCGACGGCGCGGTTCAGCAGGTTCCCGATCGGCAACCGTTTGGCCGCCGGATCGCCGGTCGAGCCGGCCTCGAACAACGGGTTCAAAGCGGTGCCGAGATTGGCGCCAAGGACCAGCGCGAAGGCCGCGTCTGGCGGCACCACCCCTTGCGCGGCAAACGACATCGTCAGCAGCACGACAGCGACGCTCGAATGCGCGGCCCAGGTGATGGCCGCCCCGACGATCACGTCGATCACCGGCACCGTGGCGATTGCGCCGAGCAATAGGCGCAGGCTCGGGACATCCTCGAAAGGCGTCAGGATGGCAAGAAGTTGCGTGAGCGCGATCAACAGCAGCCCAAGCCCGATCGCAACCCGCCCAAGATCGCGGGTACGCGTGACGCCGCCGCGGCGGAACATCATCACGCCGATCAGGATGAAGAGCGGCGCCACCCGCGAGATGTCAAACGACAATACCTGCACGACTAAGGTCGTGCCGACATTGGCGCCGAGCATCGCGGCGAGCCCCGGCACGAGATCGACCAGCCCGCCGGCGGCAAACCCGGTCACCATCAGCCCGGTCGCCGTGCTGCTCTGCAGCACCGCGGTGATCCCCAACCCGGCGAGAAACGCCTTGAGCCGGTTGCCCAGTGCGGCGCCGAGGACGCGCCGCAGGTTCGGCCCAAACGCGCGCTGATCCGCTCTGGACCATATGTACGCCCCAGAGCAACAGGGCGATCGATCCGGCAAGGTCGATCAAAGTCAGGGTAGCATCCATCGCCGCCTCCCTGTCCCGAGATCAGGTCCAATCGTTACCAACGTCGGTTGAGGCTTTACGTCCGCTTCCGAGGGAATGCAAACCAGACGAGGGGGCCCGGCGACCATTCCCACCCGCCGAAATTGTGCTGATTACCCGCAATTATTCAACGGACCGTACACTCTTGTTCTGGGGACGATCGATTCTAGCCTTGCCGGTAATGTCTTCCGATTTTTCAGATCATATCACTATTTTTTACCACAATTTTACTGCTTTTTACCACGACGTCCCCCTGGTCTCGCGTCGTCATAGAATCAGCTGCTATCCTCGCGGCGACTAACACTGTCCACAACGGCGTGGCGCCGGATCATCGACGCCGTCGGCAAGCTCGCCAACACGACACCGTCTGGCCGGCTCCGCTGACCACCCAGAATTTTATTCACTGAACCGTGGTGGCGATACATGTCCTGCCGTATGAGAGAACCCCAACTCTCAGTTAGTCAGTGGCACTTCGCTTCGGCGGAAGCCATGCTTAACGCGCTACCGACGCCGGTGCCCGGACTACTCCGCAGCGATGCGGGGAGCCTCGGTGGAAGTCGCGAAATAGCGGCGGCCGGCGGTGCGCTGGTTCTCGTAGATCGAGCCCTGATACTCGGCCGGCGGTAGCGGCATCCGCACCGGCAGCGGCACCAGCCGCGGCGCGAGGCTCGGCTCGCCGACAATCAGCTGCTCGTTGAATTTCTCGATGCCCTCCTTGAGCCCGAGCAGCGGCCAGGCATCGGCGGCGCGATACTGAAACAGCAGAAAGCGGCGCGGCCGCCCCGAGAAATTGGTCGCCGAGCCGTGGACCGCGCGGACGTGGTGGATCGTGATCGAGCCGGCCTTACCGAGGCAGGGCACGGCGGTTGACAGGTCGATGTCGCAATTTTCCGGGTCCATCGCGCCGCAAAACCGTCCGTCCGGGCCATGATGGTCGTGGATCGGCCCCTTATGGCTGCCCGGCACGACCATCATCGGACCATTCTCCATGTCGACATCGTCGATCATGATGCCGACTGCGGCGAGATCCTCGTTGGTATGCGGGTAGAACGCCCAATCCTGGTGCCATTCGATTGGCGCGCCATAGCCGGCAGATTTCATGTTGAGCTTGCCGGAGTCGAAACGCAGGCTGCCCCACAGATCGGTTAGCAGTTCAACGACCTTGGGGTTGCGGCTGGCGCGCATGTAGACCGGGTGGATCGCATGGGGCGCTTTCAGCCGGCGCACCCGCGGCTCGTCCGCCGAGTGCGTGTCCTCAAGGTCATAAATCGAGTCGTTGGCGGTCACCGTCGCCGACGCGGCAACAAACTCGTCAGTCACCCGACGCAGTTCCGCGATATCCTCAATCGAGAAAACGTCGGGGACGACGATAAAGCCGTCGCGATCATAGGCGGCGCGCTGTGCAGCTGTGAGCATTCGGTTTCTCCCTCAAGGCTGCCTCCCATGCCAAGGAGCGCCGTATCGAAGCAATTAAAGCACAACATTCCCCAGGATTGCGCGGCGCATCTCAACAGCGGCTGCTTCTCGACCGCTATGGCGGTCCCGCTATCGGCCGCCGGCGTACCACTACGTTTTTCAGTTCTTAGCGTGTCATGGACCAGCGCCAAAAAACGCGGGTTTGCAATAATCTGCTCGAACTACTAACAAGTTAATTCAACGCGCACCGCCGCCCGGTCATCTTGCTAGTGTGATGGCGACTTTTCCCACCACCAAGATCGTTACACAGTCGTTCCGGTGTGACTGCCGAATGGCTGTCATTTTGAAAATTATCTGGCGTAGAATTTTGAACAATAAGTGGCGCAGCAGGCCTTGGCTATGTCTGCTCGCGTGATGGCTGTTCCAGGGCGAGTTCGGCGCTGCGGACAGGCCGATACCCAAGGCTTCGATAGCCCGCCTCCCGCCTGGTGGCCATCTTCATGAGAAGCGGCTCATTCTCATCGACGTAGTCATAGATGACCACTTCCCGCTTGGGGTCATGAAGCCGGTGAAGACGCCGGCATACTGCGCAGAGTTCCCCGCCAAGCGATCGGCATGGTCAGGAAGAGCGTATCCAGCCGCTGGTCGTCAAAGCCCTCTCCGAGGTAGCGACCGGTCGCCACGATCACCCGCTCTCTCGTTCGGAATCGCCGCAAGGCGCTCCATCGCCTCTCGCCGTTTCCGGTCGCGCCCGGCCGCCGCGAAGGACGATGACATGCTTGGCGAACCGGGCGAGCCGACGGCCAGCGCTTCCAGGTGATCCGTCCGCTCGGTGATGACGACCGGCGAGCGTCCGGCTTCCAACGCAGCCAACACGTCGTTGAAGATCAGCTCGTTTCGCTCCTCGTCGCTGGCGAGCGCCCGATAGACGTCCTGGATCGGAACCGGCCGCGCCCCCTCGCGTCTGGTAGCCGAAACGCCAGTCGCCGGAAACGACCCGTGATCGAACGGCCTCCGCGCCGCCTCCGTGCGCGCATCGACACGTTTGCGAACCGGCCCGCATTGCATGAAGATGATCGGGTGGTGGCCGTCTTTGCGGGTCACCGTCGCCGATAACCCAAGGACGTAGCGGGCCTTTGTCCGCCTGGCGACCGCTTCGAAGCTAACGGCGGACAGATGGTGACATTCATCGACGATGAGATGCCCATAATCACCCACGATATCGTCCACCTCGCCCTTCCTGACCAGGCTTTGGATGAGGGCGATGTCGATCAATCCGGACGGTTTCTTCTTTCCGCCATGACGATTTCGAATCCTGCCCGGCGGGATGCCAGAACGCTGCAGCCGCTCGACCCATTGCTCCATCAGCTGCCGGCGATGGACAAGAACCAGGTATTCCGTTCCCGCGCGGCGATCATCCTCGCCGCCACGACGGTCTTTCCGAATGCCGTAGCCGCTGCAAGCACCCCGGTTTCATGCTTGAGAAGAGTTGCGGCAGCCTCGCCCTGTTCGGGCGTTAAGTCGCCAAGAAACCGAGCGGCGAGGCGCTGTTCTTGTTGGCGCTCGTCGCGCAGTTCGGCGGCAATGCCTACGCTACCGAGAAGGCCCATCAGACCGTCGAGGCATCCCCGCGGGAGAGCAACGTGCTTCGAGAACAGTTCGGCGCAACAGATGACACGTGGCCTGCCGAATGTCGGTAATCGCATCGCTTGTGCCGCGTAGAACTCGGGGTTCAGGAAAGCTGGGCAGCTGCGAAATGCGGTTCACCAAGACCGGCGGGAGCTTCGACCTGTCGATGTAGATCTCATTACCGAGCACAACCTCGACGGATT
>CAVYZU010000004.1:0-537909 GCA_963772965.1 uncultured Alphaproteobacteria bacterium | reverse complement strand
CGGCTTCATTTGTGCGCATTTCCTGCAGGATAGCTTTGGCGCCGATCAGCCCCCCGATGACAATCTTGCCGCGGGTCAGAAGGCTCTTGATGCCGCCCTGAATGGGCGGCGCGCGGCCCATCTCCACCAGAATGTGGCCAAGTTCGGCGATATGGCGCAGATGATCGTCCTTGAATTCGCGCAACCGATCCCGCAAACGCGCGTCGTCCAGCCGATCGATCGCCGCTTGATAGGCGTCGGCCATGTCGTAATCAAGCTGGACCAAATCCTCCAAGAGATCCTCTACCCTCCTCTCGGTACCTACCGTCGTGGTCATGGTTTCTCCAGTCGCCAGATATGGGGCAAACGCAGCTAGGCGCACGGGGCTTCCCGATCGAAACGAATCCCGTTTCCGGTGGCGAACGTCGCGCGTCGCCTGGTGTTCTCAGGATGCGACGCAAGGTGAACATAAATGCGCATCCACCATCTCAGTTGCGGCACAATGTGCCCCCTCGGCGGACGGTTATGGGATGGTTTCAGCCCGTTCCTTCAGCCCGCGAAGATCATCTGTCATTGCCTATTGATCGAAACCGAAGCGGGGCTGGTTCTGGTCGACACCGGGTTCGGGCTCGCCGATGTCAGGAACCCGGAGCGGCTCAATCCGCTGTTTCGAGTCGCCAACCGCATCAAGCTGCGCGAGGAAAATACCGCATTGCGGCAAATCGAGGCTCGTGGCTTTGCCGCCGCAGATGTCCGCCACATCATTTTAACGCATCTCGACTTCGACCACGCCGGCGGGATCGAGGATTTTCCCGATGCAACCGTGCATGTGCTCGAGGCCGAACTCGGCGCTGCAAGCTCAACAGCCCGCTCGACCGGGGGCGCTACCGTCCGAGCCAATGGGACGGGCCGGTCAATTGGCAGCCTTACTCGATCGATGGCGAACGCTGGTTCGGGTTTCGCTGTGTGCGCGATCTCGTCGGATTGCACTCGGACATCCTGATCGTGCCGTTAGCCGGTCACACGCTCGGCCATTGTGGGATCGCCATTCGCACGACTCCGGGCTGGCTGCTGCATGCCGGCGACGCGTATTTCTTCCGCGGCGAAATGGATTTCGGCGAGTATCACTGCACGCCGATGCTGCGTTTTTATCAGCGCATGATGGCGGCCGACAATTCGGCGCGTCTGAACAACCAAGCGCGGCTGGGGCGGCTCAAGCAAACCCATGGTCGCGATATTCGCTTGTTCTGCGCCCACGATGCCAAGGAGCTGGAGATGTTTCCCGCCGCTCCCGACAGTTCGTAGGCGCCCCGTCTGCGCAAAGGCGCGCGGCCCAGCCGGTTTGATGCGGGCGCGCCAGCGTAATAGGACTAGCCCTCGAATTGCACGCCGCGCGATCGAGGGCGAACCCGGCGTACCGAAGTCCGAAACATCGGCTATGATCGGGCAAAGTCCGGCGGCTGGGGGACGCAATGTTTGATAAATCCAAGCTCGATGCGCTGCGCGCCAAATACGAGAGCAGCAAAGAAACCGACGTGGCGCCCGAACGGTTTCGCGCTCCGCTCGCGAATGTGTTTGGCAGCGCTTATCGCCGGCCGATGCCCTATGCCGGAATCCCGACCCTGCTCGACGAGCCTTATCGTCCGGAGGCCGCGGGCTTAGCCGATTTCGCCGGTCTCGACGTGGCATTGATCGGGGTGCCGATGGACCTTGGCGTCACCAACCGGCCGGGTGCGCGCTTTGGTCCGCGCGCGATGCGCGACATCGAGCGCATCGGCCCCTACAACCACGCGCTCGAAATCATGCCGCGCGCCTCATGCAATGTCGCGGATATCGGCGATGTGCCGATGCGCTCGCGCTACAGCCTCGACCAGTCGATCGAGGACATCGCCCTGTTTTACGACCGCCTCCGCCAGGCCGGGGTGCGTGCGGTCTCGGTCGGCGGCGACCATTCGATCACCTTTCCGATCCTGAAGGCGCTCGGCGCCGAGCGGCCGGTCGGGCTCGTCCATATCGACGCGCATTGCGACACGATGGGCGCGGTCGACGGCTCGAAATTCCACCATGGCGGGCCGTTCCGCCAGGCGGTGCTGGCCGGCGCGCTCGACCCCGAGCGCACGATCCAGATCGGCATTCGCGGCCCGGCCGAGATCTATTGGGGCTTTTCGTACAATTTCGGGATGACCGTGTTGCACATCGAGGATGTCGACCGGCTCGGGATCGCCGCGGTCATCGAACAGGCAAGGGCGGTCGTCGGCGACGGGCCGACTTACATTTCATTCGATGTCGACGGGCTCGACCCGGCCTATGCGCCGGGCACCGGCACCCCCGAAACCGGCGGACTTTCGCCGCGCGAGGCCCAGGCGATCCTGCACGGCCTCAAGGGCCTCGACATCATTGGCGGCGACGTCGTCGAAGTCGCGCCGCAATACGACGCCACCACCAACACCGCGATGGTTGGCGCGCAAATGCTGTTCGAGATTTTCTCGCTCGTCACCCTGAGCCCGCACTTCCCTCGCCGCCCCGGCTGATCGCGATGATCGCGCGCAAGATCCTCTGCGGTCTTTCGGGCATGCTCGCGGCGGCGGCAATCCTATTCGCCGGGCGCGGTGCGATGGCCCAGAACCCGACGGTGACGGTTCCCGAGGTGACCGTAATCGCCCCGGCGCCGGCGCCCTCGCCACCCTATCTGCGCGAACCCGGCTCATCCTATGCGCGCAACCCTTATTCCGGCCGCTACCGCGTCGAAGAGGACAAATTCCCCGAGGTTCCGTGTACTGCAACCCGCCTCGCCTCGGTGACTGGCGGCAAGTGTCTGCAAGGATACCGGCTCATAACCGCTCTGACCGATCAAATCACCAACCCAAAGGGTGGCAGCAATTGCGATATCGCGCTCGACGTGGCAATTTATACTGTCGGCAATTTGACAATTGAAGCCGATACCACAATAACCGATCCCTACAAAGTAACGGCTATCGGATTTCATTCCGCTTATTGTTACGTCAACGGCTATCCCGGCTATAATCAGGAAGACTTTCAAGACATGAACCAGGTCACGCGGCGCGGCACGAACTGGCACAATCTGGCCGGCGACGGCGAAGACAAATCGATCGAGTTTTCCGACGGGCCGCATCGATGCATTGCCGTCAAAAAGGCGGGGCCGCCATGGCAAGGCGGCTATGTCGACATGATCCACGCCAGTATCTGCCGCGCGGACACGGCCGCGGTGCAGCCGGGAGTCGTCGCCTACGCGCTGCAATATCTCCAAATTCGGCAACACGACCCGATCGGCAATCTGCAGCGCCAATAGGGCAGTGGTCCGAAACCCACAGATTTTCCTGCTATAGGTCGTCCTAGTGGGATTGCCTCGTCGCTTCCTCCTAACAACAAACAAAATGGCTCACGATACGATGCGGTAACACGCTGCTCCGGCGAAAGCCGGGGCCCACACTGCAGCGCTCAGCGGGTGGATCCGTGGATCCCGGCCTCCGCCGGGAAAGCGTTCTGTGATGTTGTCATTGCGAGCGTGGTGAAGCAATCTCGATGTGAAGCAATCTCGATGTAAGGTACATTTCTGCTTTGCGGAACGAGGTCCGCTCTGTTGGAGAAGAGGCGGGAGGCGACCTGTGATACGCTCCGCCTATGGAATCAGCTCAAATCCCAACTTTGTATCTTTTCTGCGGAAAGATTGCGGCGGGGAAGTCGACGCTTGCAAGGCAGCTTGCGGGACGCCCGGCGACCTTGTTGATCAGCGAGGATCACTGGAATTCGCATCTGTTCGCGGATGATTTGAGGACAATCGACGACTACACAATTCTTTCGGCCCGGCTTCGCGCTGCGATGGGGCCGCACATTGTCGAAATATTACGGCAAGGGCTTTCCATTGCACTGGATTTCCAGGCCAATACGGTCACCGTTCGGAATTGGATGCGTTCGTTGATCGATCAATCCGGTGCCGCCCACGAACTTCATCTGCTCGATGTCCCGGACACGATCTGCAAACAGCGACTTCGGGCACGCAATGCCGCTGGCGAACACCCGTGGCAAGTAAGCGAAGCGGAATACGAACTGTTCACCAGCCATTTCGTCCCTCCGGGGTCCAATGAGGGTTTCAACGTCGTCGTCCACACCCCCTGACCCGACCGCGTCTGGCAAACTCGGCCCATATTGGCGGCGACGCCGTCGAAGTCGCCCCGCAATACGACGCCACCACCAACACCGCGATGGTCGGCGCGCAGATCCGGTTCGAGGCCTTTTCGCTGACCCTCCTCAGCCCCGCTTCGTCCGCCGGGCGGACCTTTAACCAGGCTGCGACGAGGAATACCTAAATGCTAACAACAGGACTCCAGAAAATTTGTTATAATGGGCTTTATCCGCTTGCACGCGGCGAGACTAACCCGTGACCTTCGCGCGGCATAGTCTCAGGCCAAGCTCATGTTTCCCCAGATCGCAATCGTCTTTTTTAGTAGGACGTGCATCAATAAAAGAACCTCAGATGGGTTATCGACAGGTTCAAGGAGTCGATCAGTATTCACGGAAAGGCGAGTTACCAAATTATCGTCTTCAAGCAAACAGTAGAATGGATTTTCGTCGCCGGCTGGAACGTCGTTTGGAGGTAACTCACCCATCACTTTCGGCATGCGTAGAGCGTCTAGCAAGGTCTTTATTCGATTGTCTATGTCACCCCCTTGGGTGATGATTGCTCCCGGCTCTTCGGGTCGGAGAAAGGTGATGTTCAATTCCGCTATTAACCGCAGTTGCTGATTAACAAGCGGCGCTATTCTGAAGTCACCCAGTCGACGAATGAGTGCTATATCGCCCACTGTGGCCGGTACATCGATTAAATATTCAGTGAGGCTCGCCAAGGGTTGTTGTCTCCAAAGCACTTGCATTTGCCGATGGAGTGATCTCCGGATAGTTTGCTTATCCGCCGGGGTTCCATTTGCGCGAGGAATTCCGCGAAAAGTAAGGGTGAATTCCATCTTACACCTTCGAGAAAACTTTAACCCAAGTTCCGCAGTTTGATTTTGAACAGCATGGTAACTCAATGGGTTGCAAGCCATTTTAAGTTTTAGGCACCACGGTTTTGGGTTCAGGCGGCGGGCGGCATCTCCTGGAAGACCGGCGGAAGGGTGAGGCCGATAGCGCGGCAGATCGGGTCGATGGTCGGGCCTGGCGCGGTGCGCAGGCGCGCCCGGCGACCATCCTGTTCGACATCGATTTCGCTGAGGTCGACAAGATCGTCGACGATGCGCTGCCATTCGAGCCGGCTGCGACGGGCGGCGAGCCGGTCGAAAAGCTCCTTGCGCAGGACAAGGGCGAGGAAGGTGCAGAAGACGTGGCCGCGGATGCCGGCGTCGGTTTTGTGGAAGATCGGGCGGGTGGCGAGCAGCGCCTTTGCGGTTTTGAAGGCGTCCTCCACGGCCAGCAGATTGCGGTAGCGCAACACGATCTGGAGCGCGGCGATCTTGGTGTTGGTGCGCAGCACGAAGAGACCGTCGAACCGGGTATCGGCCTCGATCTTGGCGCGGTCGATGACAAAGCCGCCGCCCGCGGGCGTCTTCAGGAAGCGACGAAAACCCTTGTTGGCGACGAGCGCCTTGTCGCCCTGGGCGAGCTTGCGCTCGAGACCGGCGACGATTTCGGCGCGCGCCGCGGCGTCCTTTTTGGCTTCCTCCTCGTTGCGGCAGATGATGTAGCGCCGCCCGGCGATCGTCGTCTCCCGGATCGCCAGTTCGGTCTCGCCTTTCTGGCGGGGAATGACGAGCGGCACGGCGAGGCCATCATCCTCGATGACCCCGGTGCGCACCTCGCGGCTGGTGCGTTCGCGCACGCCGAGGATGTACTGGATCTTCTCGGCTTCGAGGGCGGCGATGGTATCGGCACTGATCATGCCGCGATCGGCAACGATGCAAGCATCGAGGATCCCAAAGCGCTCGCGCAGCCGTTTGACTACTGGCAACAACAGCGTCACGTCGGCCGTGTTGCCGGGCATCACAAAGGACGCGATCGGCCGGTCGGCGTCGTCAAGCACGATGCCGAGCACGACCTGCTTCAGGTGACCGCGATAGTCTTTGGAGTGGCCGTACTGGCCTAGGCTCTCGCCGCCGGCCCCCTCGAACCATAAACTGGTGGTGTCGAAAAACGCGATCGAAACGGCGCCGAACAGCGGCTGGCGGTGGTGATAGAGTGCCTCCTCGATGGCCTCGGCGGTGCTGCGGCCGGCCGCGTCGACTTCGCCAAGCCAGGCCATCGCCTTATAGGCGTGGTCGAGATCGAGCCCATCGGTGCCCGGCACACGTACCCGGCTCAGCCAGTCGCTGGCATGGCGGTCGGAGCCCGAGATCATCAGCCGGTGCAGCACCGTGAGATAGACGGCGCGCTCGACATCAAAGGAAAAGCGCCGGTCGGAGACGAGGCTCTTGAGCACGTCGCGGCATCCTGTTTCCGCCCACAGCCAGCCGAACACCAGATCAGGTCCGATGCTGAGGCGGTGCAGCTCCGGCAATTCGCCGCGATAAAAACTCGACAACACGATCGAGCGGCGCGAATGGCGCGCCGCCGAGGCGATCAGCCCATCGATCAGCCCCGAGGCCTCAACTTCATCGCGCCGGCCGAGCGCCTTGATGACGCGCTGCACGTGGCGGCCGCCCTCGCGCGCGTTCTCGACGAGGTAGAGGTATTCGTAGGCTCCAATCTTCTTGACGCGGACAAATATGGCGCGGCACCTTTGTTCTCCGGTACCAGCACCACGATTCTCTGGGCCGCCGCAAGCAAATTCCTCAATATCTATTGCAATCGTCTGGCCGATTTAGCACCACACCTTGGCGTGCCCGGTCGTATCCCTAGCGTTTCCGCGGCTTCCAGCGAGCGATTTACTCCAAACTGAGGAAGTTGGGTCTAAGGCAACTATTTCATAACGAAGAGAATCAAGTGACTGCCTAGCAAAGGTAGTCAACGATGGATCAGTACCTTGTAACCCAATCCGAGCAATTCCTGCAATCTTACGAATATAATCAGACCGCCTCTGGCTAGTGGTACGACGCAATCATAGGATTCCATATTGGAGCGGGGTGTGCGATGATGCGCGATGCGCGAGGGGATCAGCATCGAAGTGAGTGCCGGCGACCGCGAACGACTGGCGGCGGTGGTGGCGGATCGCAACAGCCGGCAAAAGCATGTGTGGCGGGCACAGATCATTTTGGCGACCGCGGAGGGCTGCGGTACGGCCGAGATCATGCGCCGCGCCGGAGTATCGAAGCCGTGCGTGTGGCGCTGGCAGGAGCGCTTCATGCGCGAAGGGGTGGCCGGCCTGCTGCACGACAAGACGCGCAAACCCGGTTTGCCGCCGACGCCTGCGGCGGTTATTGACCGAGTGGTCGAGTTGACGCTGGCGGAGCCGCCAGGCGAGGCAACCCACTGGACCGGCCGGGCGATGGCGGTGGCGAGCGGCATCTCGCTGCGCTCGGTGCAGCGGATCTGGGCGGCGCACGGTCTGCAGCCGCACCGAGTGCGGCGTTTCAAGCTGTCGCAAGACCCGGCGTTTGCCGCCAAATTGCGTGACGTGGTCGGGCTATATCTCGACCCGCCGGCCCACAGCCTGGTGCTGTCGGTCGACGAGAAGTCGCAAATTCAGGCTCTCGACCGCACCCAGCCCGGCTTGCCGATCAAGAAGGGTCGAGCCGGGACAATGACCCATGATTACATCCGCAACGGCACGACGACGCTGTTTGCGGCGCTCAATGTCCTTGACGGCTCGGTCATCGGCCAATGCATGGCGCGTCACCGCCACCAGGAGTTCATCCGCTTCCTCAATCGGGTCGAGGCCGTTGTCCTGGCCGGCAAGCTCATTCATGTGATCCTCGACAACTATGCCGCCCACAAGCATCCCAAGGTCCGCGCCTGGCTTGCGCGGCATCCACGCTGGACGTTTCACTTCACGCCCACGTCATGCTCCTGGGCCAATGCCGTTGAAGGCTTTTTTGCCACCCTGACCCGCCGGCGGTTGCAGCGCGGCGTCTTCCGCTCGCTGGTCGATCTGCAAGCCGCGATCAACCGCTATCTCGGCGAGCATAACCGCAAACCCAAACCCTTTGTCTGGACCGCCGACCCCGATCGCATTATCGAAAAAGTCAACCGCGGGAACCAAATGTTGGCGTCAGACCACTAGGTCACATCTCGATCATTTTACCGTGCGTCTTCTAAAAAGCTAGCCGCGCTTGTCGGCTTTCTACCCAATGGATCATACCGCTTGGTCGTGCTTCGGGCTCGCGATGCTCGGGGGGACCCTTGCACGTTATCGAACTGTGCGCCGTTCGCTTGGGAGAAGACTGAGTCCCCGTTCGGCTGGAGCCAGCAAGTGGATTGGGAGTGGGCACGATGAATTCTGTACCCACGAATGAGTTGCCCGGTAAAGTTCGGTTTAGAAGTTTTAGCGGGCAAATTGCTTTGCGCGTTTTATATCTTCCGAACCCACTCGCAAAAATGCCTTCTCCGGATGCTGGCGCCAGAAACTACGCCGCGAACGGGGTCAGCATCTCGCGGGCGTCCGCCAATGATTCGAGACGCGCGATCGTCGTCAGCGTTTGATCGACGCTGGCTTCGGGCAGCGGCCGCACCGCGTTGTGGGCGCAGTCACGGAATTTTGCCCGGAATTGCGCGTTGCTGAGCGGTTTGTGTGGTGATCCGATCGGGTCCGTGGCTTCGACCGTGACCGAACGCCCGTCGGTATGCTGCACCGTGATGCTGAGCGACCGTTTCGGCCGGTCCTGGCGCGCTATTCCGGCGATCCGGTCCGCCAATGCCAATACCGCTGCATCGCCGAGACCGTCGACATCGGCGATCGCGACTCGGCCTTTTACCACGGCGGTGGCGACCAGGAAGGGTTGGGCGAATTGCGCCTCGACCACCTGGGTCGGGCGGCGCTTGGCCGGGCCGGCCTCGAACTGGTCGGCATGGCCGGCGGGATCGGCCTCGATCGTCACCGCGGCGATGTCATCGGCCGCAGTGATCCCGAGCGCCGCCCGCGCCGCCAATGCGGCGTCGATCGCCGCGTGCAATGGCCGGCCGCAGGGATAGGGCTTGTAGCTCAACGCCTCACCGCAATAGACGCGGCAGAGGTCGCGCAATAGCAATGCGGCGTCGTGGCCGTTTGGCTGGTACAATTCGAAAAAACCAAAGCGGCCATTGAAGATGTTGTGGGCCCCGGTGAACCCGGTCTGCGCCAATACCGCGGCGAACACGCCGGCACTCGCGGCCTGGCCCGCTTGCAAGCGCTTGGTCAAGGCGCCGTCGAGGATGCACTGGCGGTTGCCGGCCGCCTGACTATAGGCAATGCCAAACGCGTTCAGCATCTGCTCTGCCGTCAAACCGAGCAGTTTTCCCGCCGCCGCCGTCGCGCCGAATACTCCGATCGCTGCGGTGCGGTGCCAGCCGCGATCCAATGTGCTGGCAAAGGCGATGCGGCACGAGATGTCGAGCCCCAATGCCACCGCCAGCAATAGGTCCCGCCCGCTGACTCCATCCACGCGATCAGCGATCGCCAAGGCCGCGGCGAGCACCGATACGCCGGGATGGATCGACCCACCGGTGTCGAGCGTATCGTCGAAATCGAGCGCGTGGCCCATGCTGGCGTTTAAGAGCGCGGCCTGGGGGGCGGGGAGGCGGATGCCGCGCAGCAATACCCGGCTTTCCTCATGCCCGCCCCAACCGCCAATCACCGCGCACAGTTCCGCGATCCCCGGCGAGCCGCTGCCGCCCAGCATGCAGCCAAAGGTGTCGAGAATATCGCGGCGGGCGGATCGGACGGCGCTCGCCCGCAAATCGCCATAACCGGTGCGGCAAACGTGCTGGGCGAGAGGCCAGGCCGGGTCATCGGTCATTTGCTTTTTCTCCACATGCTTCGCGCAGGTTAATCGGCCGGGGTGGTCGCGGCCAGCGATCGGGATCGCATAAGGGATACCGTCGCCGCGAAAATCGGTAGAATGGCGCTGGCAGGCGGGCTAGGGGCGGGCGAGGCAGTCATGCAATATCAAGGCGAATTCGATTACATCATCGTCGGCGCCGGCTCGGCCGGGTGCGTCTTGGCCAACCGGCTCAGCGCCGACCCGCGCACCCGCGTGCTGTTGCTCGAAGCCGGCGGTAAGGACAGCGACCCGTGGATCCATATCCCGGCCGGATTTTACCGCAATATCTACCACCCCAAGATCACCTGGCAGTTCGAGACCGAGCCGCAACCCGAACTTGGGGGCCGGCGGTTGCCATGGCCGCGCGGCAAAGTCCTCGGTGGGTCGAGCTCGATCAACGGCCTGATCTATATCCGCGGCCAGCGCCAGGATTTCGATCTATGGCGCCAGCTCGGCAACACCGGCTGGTCATATCAGGATGTGCTGCCCTATTTTCGCCGCGCCGAAACCCAGGAGCGCGGCGCCGACGAGCATCATGGCGCCACCGGCCCGCTGCACGTCACCAATCTGCGCGCCAAGCACGAATTGCACGACGGCTTTATCGCCGCCGCGATCGAGGCCGGCTATCCCCGCAACGACGATTTCAACGGCCCCGAGCAGGACGGTGTCGGCCCGTTGCAGGTCACCGTGCGCCACAAGCGGCGGTGCAGTGCGGCCGTCGCCTATCTGCGCCCGGCGATGCGCCGGCCCAATTTGAAGGTGGAAGTGCGCGCACTCGCGCATCGCGTGTTGTTCGAGGGAAATCGTGCGGTCGGTCTCGAATATGCGCAGGCCGGCGTTGTCCATCACGCCCGCACCCGCCATGAGGTGATCCTATCCGGCGGCGCGATCAACTCGCCGCAAGTCTTGCAATTGTCGGGCGTCGGCCCCGCCGCGTTGTTGCAAACCCTCGGAGTCGAGGTGGTCCACGACCTGCCAGCGGTCGGGGAGAATTTGCAGGATCACCTAAATTCGCGCGTCGTCTATCGGGTGCGCCGCGCCAACACCTTGAACGAGATTTCGCGCAGCTGGCGATTGCAGGCGCGCGCCGGGTTCGATTGGGCGGTCGGGCGCCGCGGCCCCTTAATGATGGGCGCTGCCCCGATCGGCCTCTTTGTGCGTACCCGCCCCGGTCTCGACTTACCCGATGTGCAATACCAGTTCCTCGCCGGCAGCTTTGTCAGGGCTGGCGAGGCGATGCACGATTTCCCCGGCTGCCAATTGAGCTGCATCCCGTGCCGGCCGGAGAGCCGAGGGTGGATCCGCATCCGCTCGCCCTATCCGTCGATTCCGCCGGCGATCCAGCCGAATTACCTGTCGACCCAGACCGACAAGGACACCTTGATCGCCGGGCTGCGCATCGCCCGCAAAGTGTTCCAGAGCCCGGCGATGGCGGCATTGGTGACCGGCGAATATCTGCCCGGCCCGGCGACCGAGACCGACGAGGAGTGGCTCGAGCACATCCGCCAGACCGCCGGCACGACCTACCACCCGACCTCGACCTGCATGATGGGTCCGGACGATCGCGCCGTCGTCGACACCGAATTGCGGGTTCGCGGCACCGAGGGGTTGCGCGTCGTCGACGCCTCGGTCATGCCGACCGTCGTGTCGGGCAACACCAACGCGACCGTGATCATGATCGCCGAAAAGGCATCCGACATGATCCTCGCAGCCATGCGCTCCGGCAGCACCGCGCCGCCAGCCGACGTCGCCGCGGCGCAGGCGGCATAAAGCAAGGAAGCGGCGGGGTCAGCCGATGCCGGTCTCGCCGCTCGCCGCGGCACGGTCTAAACTCAAGGACAGCGGCCATGGGTATCGAGCCACGGACCCACGTCTCGCGTCATCAACGGATATTGAGTGATCTCGGACCGCTGACGAACGGGTTGTCCTGAAGATAAAATCGCAGGAGGCGGTTCGCATCCCGCGAGATGCCGATCCTGATGCTCTGCTCGATTTCGCCGGGTTCGTGGTCACCCCGTCCGAGCCATAATGGGCCTTCTCGGCAAAGATCGAGCCCATCGAGGCGCCGATCAACCCGCAAGGCCATGGTGAGCCTCCCTGGTCCCCGCGCCAAGTCGCGCAAGCGCCCGATGCCGCGGTTTTGCTGCATGATCGGAATGCCTCCGAGCGGCTCGAGCGCCCTGATCAGGACACCGGCTCCGATCCCGGGCATCTCGCTCGAGACATTCAGCATGTATGAGCTGCCATAGGCGAGATAAACGTACGCGTGCCCCCGATCGAGAAATAGCGAGCGATTACGCCCGGTCATTCCGCGGTAGGCATGCCCGGCAGCATCGCCGATGACATACGCCTCGGTCTCGACTATACGACCGCTGGCAACGCCTTCGGGCAACTCCCGCACCAATATCTCGCCAATGAGATAACGGGCGAGAGAGACCGTATCGATCGGCAGCTCCGAGCGAGCGAGCGGCTGACGGCCGTCCTTAGGGCGGCCAGGCTTCAGGAAATTGGCTCGACCCATTGCGCGCGTGAAGGCCCCGGCTCGAACGGGTCGCCGAAATACTGGGTCTCACGGGCAACCTTTCCGTCGATGAACTCCATGATGCTCACGGTGTAAGACGGCTGCCCGTCATAGCTCAGGACATATTCGGTGAGCCAAAGGTCGCCCGCGCCGATTATCCGCCGCACTGTGAAGCGTTTCCGGTTCGGCTGCGCGGCGCGAGACGACTGAATGTGCCGCCGCCCACGGATGCGCTCGCCCGATTGCGGATATTCGAGCACCGCATCTTCGCGGTAAATCTGGTGCTCCGCCTCGAAGTCGTCCGCGTCGGAGGCGGCCCAGTGGCGATCCAGAGCCGCTCGAGTCTCCCCGTCATCCATATCAAATCTCCTCCTCGACCATCGCAGTCGATGCTGAGCTGTTGCAGCATACGCCGCCTTGAACAGCCGTCTTCGAGATCAGGCAGAAGAGCCATCCCTACGCAAAGGCTGCGTGGCTGAGAGCTGCGCGACATCGGGGCCCGTTGCCGGACGATCTTTCGCAGTTGGCTAATCACTCCGTTTTCGCGACCTCCGCGAAATGTGCCCGCCCCGTTTTAAAGATCCATCACGATATCGCCCTCAGGTTGAGAGCAGCAGATCAGCACATTGCCCTCGACTGGCGGCTCCACGGGCTCTGGCCGGTAGCCGACATTGCCGTTGATGAGCCCGGTCTCGCAATTGTGGCAGACACCGGTGCGGCAGGACCATCGCACGGGCACGTCGCATGCCTCGGCAAGTTCGAGGAGACTTCGGAACGGCGGACCCCATCGGACGTTGAGGCCGCTGCGCGCGAAGGACACGAGCGGTCCCTTGCCGGCAGGCCCTGTGGGCAGGTGAGGCGGCTTCTGTGAAGTCGCGGCAATTCCCGGCGTGCGGGACGGCCCTGCCCCGAACATTTCGGTGTGAAGGCGTCCGGCGGATACCCCCCAATCGGCGAGGCCCGCCGGGAAATCGGCCATAAAGCCAGCCGGGCCGCACAGGTAGAAATCGGCATTTTGTGGAACGCCCAGCGCGGCGAGAACGGAAACGCCCAGGCGTCCGGGAGCGTCGAAATCGACGCCAGCTCGGTCGCCGGGACCGGGCGCGCTGTAGCAGATGTAACTGTGAGCGCGAGGCAACGCTTTGAGAGCGGTCCGCACCTCTTCGGCAAAGGGATGCTCCCCGTGGTTGCGCGCACCGTGCAGCCACCACACCTCTCTCTGCGAATTCGACGCGGCCATCGCATGCAGCATCGCGAGCACAGGCGTTGCGCCGATGCCGGCACTCAGGAGAACGACGGGTCCGTCACCTGGCCGCAACGTAAAGCCGCCGCGCGGGGCGCTGATCTCGATGATGTCGCCGGGTCGGACCCCGTCAGAGATATAGGCCCCAGCCACCCCGCCGGCGTTCCGTTTTACGCTGATCCGGTAGCGAATTTCGCTCGGCTCGCCCGAGAGGGAATAGCTGCGCAGCAGAGGAGGCGCATCGGGCAGCGGTCGCAGGCGCAGCACGGCAAACTGTCCGGGCAGCCCCGCCGCCAGAGACCGTCCGTCGGCGGGTTCGAGAAGAAGCGATGTTACGCTGTCGCTCTCGCGGGTTTTGCCAGTCACCCGCAAGGGGCGAAACCCCGCCCACGCCGGCTGCGGGCCGGCTGCCCGGGCAGATCCGGTATTTCCAGGTGTCGTGCCAGCCGTGCTTGCCTGTTCCAAAAGCGCTTTGAACGAGCCGCGCCAGCCGACGCTCAAGGCGGGAATACGCAACGCCCGCTGCAGCCGGTCTGCTGGGTGACCGGGCTTGTATAGAAGCGCATTCATCTCGGCGACGGTCATGCCTTCGGGCCCTGTCGCGATCCGCACGATCTCGTCGCCGGCTTCGATTTCGCCCTCTTCGAGGACGCGGAAATAGAAACCGGGCCTATCGTGAGCGACGAGCAGTGACGCCATTTGCGGCTCGTTCATCCGAATGCCGACCCGGTAGCAGGTGACGCGCGGCTGAGTCACCTCGAGCAACGCGCTCCCGACGCGGTAACGATCGCCGATGCATACCTCGTCATCGGGTAGGCCTTCGACAGTGAAGTTCTCGCCAAACTGCCCGTATGTGAAGTCGGTTCGGCCGAGTTGGCTTTGCCAGTAGCGATAGGCTTCGATCTGATAGACGAAAACAGCACGGTGTTCGCCGCCATGCCCTGCCAGATCGCCCTGACCGTCGCCATCGATGTTGAGCCGCCGCACCATACGCCGGCCCTGAACCGGCTCCTTCCAAATCGCGGTGTGGACCGTCCGTCCCCGCCAGGCAACATCATGCGGAAGCCCCACATTCAAGGACAGCAGGCGCGCCATCACACCATCCCGTCGTTTTGCGGATCGATCAAAGCAGTGCGGGATTCGCGAATTCCCATGTTCCTGGTCCCTTTTGAGCACGGGCCGAGGACAGAATGCGGTAGCCGCTCAGAGGCCAATTCCGCCCGGTGCTCTTTGGCATATTTCATATTAGATCGCCGGTCCTGGTCCCACTATTTTTTCCATTCGCGGGTCGGTCTATCAGAACAGGTGATGAGCGTTTCCGGCGCTAAGGCGACCCCGGCTCGGGCTTGCTAAAGTCTCGTCTGCTCCGAGCCGACTGACCGTGGGTGCCGGATATTAAAATCTTGCCGCCTGCCAAAGCCGGCGAAGCTCGGGTCGGGGCGCTCGCTTAGGCACCGCGGGACCGATCGATCCGGTAACCGGCGCGTCCAGCCGCTGTATTCTGGATCGGCTCATGCTGCCCGACATGCCCGGTTCCGCCCAGCCGGTTGCCGGGGTACCCTTTTGAGACGGTACGAGAACCGTATTCGCGGATCGCATCTACTGAGCACCGTTAAGGACAGCGCGCCGACTGACGCACGGTGGTTACAGACCGCTTGGGCAGCAGCGCGGTCACCGCTGGCTTTCGGGCTTCGTTTATGGGTTTCGGTCTGTCTGTCGCTTTATGTCGCGTTCTGGCTTGAGCTCGACGATCCTTTCTGGGCGGGAACGACTGCAGCTCTGGTTTGTCAGCCCCATCTTGGCGCCTCGTTGCGCAAGGGCTGGTATCGAATGATTGGCACGATCGTGGGCGGAATAGCCATCGTGGTGCTGACCGCTTGCTTCCCGCAGGACCGCATCGCTTTTCTCGCGGGCCTGGCTTTGTGGGGCGCGGCGTGCGCCTTTGTCGCTACAATATTGCGCAATTTCCTAGCCCTGGCGGCGCAACTCGCCGGGCTTACGGCAGCAATTATCGCGGCCAACCAGCTCGGGGCGACCGGAGGCGTCAACGGCGAGGCTTTTACGTTGGCGGTGACCCGCTGTACCGAGATTTCGATCGGCATCGTCTGTGCCGGCATCGTCCTCGCGGTAACCGATTTCGGGAACGCAGATCGCCGGCTCGCCACCCAAATCGCATCCATCGCAAGCGAGATCATACGCCGCTTCTCCGCCGCCTTGGCGCTGGCCGGACCTGAGCTTTTGCAGACGCAGCCGGTACGGCAAGAGCTAACCCGGCGTGTCATCGAACTCGATCCGACCATCGAAGAGGCGATCGGAGAATCTTCCCAGCTACGTCAAAATTCGCCGATATTACAGGCAGCCGTTGACGGTTTGCTCAAGGCGCTGGCCGGCTGGCGCATCGTTGCGGTTCACCTTGCCCAGTTACCGCATGACCAAGCTCAACAACCGGCGGCTATCTTGTCGCAAGCTGTACCTAACGAGCTGAGACCTGGGTTCGAGGGCGGAGACCCGGCGAGATGGCTTGGCAACCCCGTCGCTCTGCGTCGGATTTATGAACAAGGTGTAGCGGCGCTGAACGCCCTACCGGCAGACACACCATCGCTGCGGCTGCTTGCCGATCAGACGGCTGAAGTAATGACGGGTGTCTCGTGTGCGCTCAACGGGCTGGCGCTCCTAGTTGGGGATTTCGCTCGGCCGGTGCCACGCCGCCTTGGTATTCGCCTGTACGTGCCGAACTGGCTCCCCCCTCTGGTCGACGCAGCGCGTGTCTTGGTTGCGGTTGGTGCTGTCGAGCTGTTCTGGATCGTGACCGCTTGGCCGAATGGCGCCTTCGCCATAACCTTCGCGGCGATCGGGACGATCCTGTTCGGATCGCGAGGCGACCAAGCCTATCCGGCAACCATGAGTTTCACGATAGGCACCTTTCTCACAGCGGCCCTTGCGGCGATCATCGGCTTCGCGCTGTTGCCAATGTTGACGACTTTCGTCGGGTTCAGCCTCGCAATCGGCCTTGTTTTAGTGCCCGCTGGCGCAGGGATGGCCCAGTCGTGGCGGACGCCAATGTTTACCGCCATAGCGGCGTTCTTCTGTTTTCTCCTCGCGCCGACAAATCAAATGAGCTACGACACTGTGCAATTCTATAACGCATCAGCGGCTGCGATCGCAGGATTGGGTAGCGCGGCGCTCTCGTTTCGCTTACTGCCGCTGTTGCCTCCGGCATCGCGGGCCCGTCGGCTGCTCAGTCTCACTTTATGGGATCTCCGGCGCCTCGCGACGAAAAAAATTCCTCAGACATCCGAGGGCTGGGAGGGTCGCGTCTATAGCCGCCTCTCCGTCCTGCCGGACGCGGCCGCGCCGCTACAGCGCTCGCAGCTCCTGGCAGCGCTGTCGGTCGGTGCCGAGATCATCCGCCTGCGGAACACTTGCGGCCACCTCGATCTTGGCTCAGGCCTTGACGAAGCGCTGGCGGCTTTGGCAGGAGGCAACAGCGCAGCGGCGGTTGCCAAACTTGTCAATCTAGATGATGCGCTCGCGGCTCGACCGGGCATAGCCATTCTGCGGGCGCGTGCCGCTCTGCTCGCGATCTCCGATGCGCTTACCGAACACGCCGAATATTTCGACGCAGTAGCGCGCGGATGAAATTCGCGACCCTATCCCACCGCGGTATGCCGAGTTTTGTGAGACTCTCCCGGTTCCAGGGCGGGGCGAGTAAGAAGGACTGGAAGCCGCGCTAAGGCGTCCTCCGGCCTAGCTAAAGTCTTCGTTCTGCTCCGAGCTGACTGATGATATGGGTGCCGGATATCAAATCTTCCCCACTTGCGGCGGCTGGGGAAAAGCCGGCTTAGCCAGCTCGCTTGGGGACCGCGGGGCGGGTTGGGCTGAGCCGCGCCGGCAACGATAATGCCAGGACCAGGCTGACGATCGCGACCATGCCGGCGAGCACATAGACATTGTGCAACCCGGCGGCGATGGCGTCGCTGACCCGGGTGATCATCGCCGGGCTGAGCTCGTGGCGGCTAGCGGGCTGCAATAGGCGGTTGACCGCGTCGCTGGCCTCGGGAATGCGGCGCGACACGCCGAAATTCAGGATCGCGCCGTATACCGCGGCGCCGACCGAATTGCCAACGATGCGCATAAACATGATCGACGAGGTGGCGGCGCCGCGCTCGCCATAACCGACGCTCGCCTGGGTCGACACCAGAAAAGCGGTGTTGCAGAACCCCATGCCGATGCCGATCAGCAGCGAGCCCATCACCGGCCACCATAGCGGGCTCGCCGGACCGAGCATTGCCAATACCGCGGTGCCGAGGATCAGCGAGACGCCGCCGATCGTCGCCGCTTGCCGGTAGGAGGTGCGGATCATCAATCGACCGGCGGCGAGGCTAGCAAAGGTCCAGCTGACCGAGGCCGCGCCGAGCGCGAAACCGGCTGCGGTCGGGCTGCGGCCCATCGCACCCTGCACATAAAGCGGCAGAAACCCGTTAATCGACATCATGACGATGCCGGCGGTAAACCCGCTGAGGCTGCCGACCGCGATAACCCGGTGCCGCCACAGACGTAATGGCAAGACCGGTTCCGGCGCGTCGCGCTCATGCGCCGCCAATACCCCGAGCAGGATCACGCCTGCCGCTGCCAAGCCAAGGATTGTCGGCCAGCCGGCGGAATTGCCGAACTCGACCAAGGCCAGCATCAGCGCGCCGGCGCCCAACATCATCAATGCCGAGCCGAGATAGTCGATGCGATGGCGGCGGGGCGTCCGGTGCTCGTGCAGAAACAGCCCGAACATGACAAAGGTGATCGCGCCGATCGGCAGGTTGATCCAGAACACCAGCGACCAGGTCACGTGCTGCACCAGAAACGCGCCGAGCATCGGGCCGATGATCGCGGCGACCCCGAACACGCCCGAGATGTAGCCCTGAATGCGGGCGCGCTCCTGCGGCTCGTAGACGTCGCCGATGATCGTCGTCGCGATCGGCTGGATCGCGCCGGCGCCGGCGCCTTGCAACGCGCGGAACAGCACCAGCGGCACCATCGCCCAGGCAAGCCCGCACAAGGTCGAGGCCACCAGGAACAGACCGGTCCCGGCGTAAAACACCCGCTTGCGCCCGTAGAGATCGGCGAGCCGGCCGTAAATCGGGATCGTCACCGCCTGGGTCAGCAAATAGGCGGCAAACGCCCAGCTGAACAGCCGGAAACCCCCGAGTGCAGCGACGATCGATGGCATCGCGGTGGCGACAATCGAGCTTTCCATCGCCGCCATAAAGGTCGCCATCATGACCGCCAGCAGCACCAGCCGGCGCGCATTGCGGGCTTCGCTCGACTGATAATCCCGGACGTGTTCGGCGGTTGCGGATTGCTCGGTCAAATCGCCCTCTTATGCCATCGGCGCCAGGTTGTGGCAGCGCCGGGGGCCATGTCTATCGAGCGGCCGTTTGTACAATAAGGCGGCAATTCGCGCATCAGGAATGCATAAAACAAAGGCAATGGGATCGGCGACATCAAGAGGTTTCGGCCCTCAGACGCCGCGCCGGTGTCGGGCCGGAAATTGAGCCCCAGCGGCTCGATACGGGTGGGCATCTCGGGCTGGACCTATGCCGGCTGGCGCGGCAGTTTTTACCCGAAGGGTCTGCCGCACACGCAGGAGCTTGCTTACGCCAGTCGCCAGGTCGACACGATCGAAATCAACGGCACGCATTATTGCTTGCAGCGACCGGACGATTTCGCCCGCTGGCATGACGAGAGCCCCGAAGGCTTCGTCTTCGCGGTCAAGGGCAGCCGCTTTATCACCCATTTGAAGCAGCTGCATGACATCGAGACCCCGCTTGCCAATTTCTTTGCTTCGGGGGTGTTGCGCCTCGAAGAAAAGCTCGGGCCGTTTTTGTGGCAGTTCTCGCCGCGCTTTCGCTTTGATAGGGAGCGCCTCGACAATTTCTTGAGTTTGTTGCCGCGCGACACCGAGGCGGCGGCAGCGCTGGCGGGGCATCACGACCACCGCCTCGCCGGCCGCGCCTGGACGACAACCGAATGCCGGCGGCCGTTGCGGCATGCGATCGAGATCCGCCATCCCGGCTTTCTCGACCCGGCCTTCGTCGGGCTGTTGCGGCGGCACAAGATGGCATTGGTCTTCGCTGACTTGGTCGATTGGCCCTATGCCGAGGATTTGACCGCCGATTTTATCTATGTGCGGCTGCACGGCGCACAGGAGCTGTACGCCAGCGGCTATGAGGACGAGGCGCTCGATTGGTGGGCGGCTCGCATCAAATTGTGGGCGCGCGGGCAGCAACCCAACGACGCGCGGCTGATCGCCGCCGAACAACCGCCGCCCGAGCGAAATGCCCCCGATGTGTTTGTCTATTTCGACAACGACGCCAAGGTGCGCGCGCCCGCCGATGCGCGTTCGCTGATCGCGAGACTTGCCCAATCGTGATGCCGCGCCATTCTCTCTAATCGACCCGACTGTGGCGGCGCCCGCGAGAGTTCTCGCCGTGCCGCGAAAACCAGGGAGACCCAGACCATGACGACCCGCCCGCCCGCCGAGATCGGCATGCCGCTCGACGAGGTCGATACTCCAGCACTGATCATCGATCTCGACGCGTTTGAGCGCAATCTGGCGCGCCTGCCGCAACGCATCGAGGGCCGCAACATGCGCCTGCGGCCGCACGCGAAGACCCATAAATGCCCGGTCATCGCCCTGCAGCAGATCGCGCGCGGCGCGGTCGGGGTATGCGTCCAAAAGGTCGGCGAGGCCGAAGCGATGGTCTATGGCGGGGTGCCCGACGTGCTCGTCACCAACGAAGTCGTCGGGCGGCAGAAATTGCGTCGGCTGATGGCCTTGGCGCACGTCGCGCGGGTCGGAGTTTGCGCCGACGATGCCGGACAGGTCGAAGCGCTCGACGCGGCGGCCGCCGAGGCGGGAGTCACGATGCCCGTCTATGTCGAGGTCAATATGGGCGGCAACCGCTGTGGCGTCGAACCGGGCGAGCCAGCGCTCGACCTCGCCCGGCGCGTCGCCGACAAGCCGCATCTCGATTTTGCCGGGCTCCAGGCCTATCACGGCTCGGCCCAGCATCTGCGTGGCTGGGAGGAGCGGCGAGCGGCGATAGCGCAGGCCGCCGACAAGGGCGGGCTGACCCGCGATCTGCTCGAACGGCACGGCATCCCGTGCCCGGTCGTGACCGGTGCCGGCACCGGCAGCTTCGAATTCGAGACCGCGAGCGGCGTCTATACCGAATTGCAGTGCGGCTCATACATCTTTATGGATGCCGATTACGGCCGCAATCTGGATCCCGACGGCATGCCGACCAAGGCGTTCGAGCCGAGCCTCTTTGTCTGGGCGACGGTCATGAGCCGCCCGGCGCAAGAGCGCGCGATCGTCGATGCCGGCCTGAAGGCGCTAGCCTTTGATTCCGGACCGCCGGTCGTGTGGGACGAGCCCGCCGCTACCTACGAGCGTGCTTCCGATGAGCATGGGCGGCTGGCGGTGACCGGCGCCACCAACCGGCTGCAGATCGGCGATAAGATCCGCCTCGTCCCCGGCCATTGCGACCCGACCGTCAATCTCTACGATTGGTATGTCGGCATCCGCAATAAGTGGGTCGAGGCGATCTGGCCGATTACCGCCCGCGGTGCGGTGTACTAGGACATTAATCCAGGTTCCCGCCCAATCGATGCGCTGATTGAGGCCTCTCGCTCGCCAAGGAACCAACCCGATCGATCTTTACTGGACCGCTTTTTGACCGCACGTATTCGCAAACTGCTCAGCGATCTGAGCGAAGCATTCTGGCTCATCCCTGCATCGATGGTGCTGGGCGGCGTATTGGGTGCGGTTGGCTTGATCAGGCTCGATGCCAGCGGTGCGGTACCGCAATCGTTGATCGACAGCCCTTGGCTTTACAATGGTGCAGCAACCGGCGCCCGAACCCTGCTTGGGGCCGTCGCCGCCTCCACGATCGGAGTTGCCGGGACGGTGTTCTCGATTACCGTAGCCGCGCTGTCATTGGCGGCCGGACAGATGGGTCCGCGGCTGCTGCACAATTTCACGCGGGATCGCGCCAACCAGGTGACCCTCGGCATCTTTCTCGGCACCTTCTCCTATGCGTTGATGGTATTGCGGAGCGTCCGTACTCAAACCGAGGGTGCATTCGTCCCGCATGTCGCGCTCAGCATTGGCCTGTTGCTGGCGTTTGTCTGCGTCGCCACGCTGGTGTTCTTTGTCGATCACATGGCCAATCGCATCAATGTCGACACGGTGATCGAACTCGTCAGCAAGGATGTTTATTCGGCCGTCCAACGGCTGACCACCGAGGCCGAGCAGCCGGCACTGCCGTCCGCCGATTTCTGGCGTAATGCCGTTCCGGTCACTGATCAGCGGCGTGGCTATCTGCAGCAGCTCGACGCCGAAGGTCTCGCCGATTGGGCGGCGGCACACAAAACCGCTATACGCTTGCTGGTCCGGCCCGGAGAATACATCTTTCCTGGCGCACCGATCGCGCTGGTTTTTCCACCCGTTGATGGCGCGGTTGACGCGATCCGCGAGGCTACGGCTCTCGGACCAAAACGGGTAAGCTCGGTGGACCTGGAATTCGCGGTCGATCAGCTCGTCGAAGTGGCGGTGCGCGCGTTATCGCCCGGCATCAACGATCCCCATACCGCGATCAGTGTCCTCAACGCCTGGGTGCGGCATTGTGCGATGTGGCGCCGTTGAAGCTGCCGACCGGTCTCTTTCTGCGTGACGGGCGGCCCAGCCTTGTCGTTCCCAGTGTCGACTATGACGGGCTCGTCGATGCGATGTTCCACATGATCCGGCAGAATGGGGCCAGCAGCCCGGCGGTGCTGATTCGGGAATTGGAGGTGCTTAGCGCCGTCATCAGCTGCGAGCATGACCCGATGCGGGTCAAATCGCTGCAACGTCACGCCGAGCTGACTTTGCGGGACGCCGACCGCAACATACGCAACCTTGCCGATCTCGAAGACGTTCATCGACGCTATCAACGCTTGGTCGCCGTCCTCCAGCAGGGGGCAGGGGCGTTCGCCGAAGATTTGGAGGCGGGTGCCACTGCCCAGCTGCATGGCAGGACGGACCGAGTCAAAAGCCGGGCAGATTTCCGGGAGTGATATTCGATAGTGGCCGAACACTTGCGGGAACCAGACGGCAAACAGCTGTGTTGCGCGAGGTAGCAGTTGCTCACGCAGTCGGTTTTGACGATCGAGGATTTATCCGATGCAAACCGTCAAATACCGCCTGTTAGAGCCGCGCTTGGCGCCGCGCCGCACCAGGGTGGAAGTTCCCGGCTGGGGCGGACAACGCGAGCCGCGCCGCGACGGCTCGCACGAGCAGGCTTGGCACTGCATGCCGTTTATTGAAGGCGCGCAATACGGAATTGAGCTGTTCTATCCGTTCGACACTGAATTGCGTGTGACCAAGTGCCAGGGACAGGTCGTGCTCGACGGCGATTTCGGGCCCGATCCAATGACCGGTATTCAGTGGCCGCCGTTTCGCAGCTTTGGCGAGGAATATTATTCTTATCAGCTGTTGCTCGACCTGCAGGTCGATGATGACGTGGCGGTGCGCACCGAGCCGCATCCGCGCTACTACACCTCGCCCGACGACGATGTCCCACTGGCGGTGCCGGCATTGCTGCGCACCAGCTGGTGGCCGATGATTTCGTTTGTAATCTTCAAGGCGCCGCCCGAGGGTCGCGTCCATATTTTCCGTCCGGGCGAGCCGTTTATGCAGATCCTGTTTCTGCCGGCCGAGCCGCATTTCGAGCTGGCGCCGATGACCGAAGAGGAAGCCGCCGAGCGCGAGTTGCGCTCGCGCCGCATCCACGCCAGCCGCGATACGCTGGGCAAGGATTTCGACCTGGACCTCCTCGACCAACACGGTGTTCGACGGCACCTATCGTTTCATCCTCGGCGCCGCCCGCGCCAAAGGCCGCGCCGACCAGGGCTAAACCTCCGTCGGCGAGCGTTTGCTCCTAGACTGCTGCTGCGGTCTAGGAGATAAGCTAGTGGATCGAATTTAACACTTGGTACCCGCGGTTGGCGGCGGCGATGATGCGGTCGGGGTCGGCGGTCCAGGTGAACGGCTTTGGACTGTGGTTGTGTTGGGCAAGGTAACGGTTGATCGCGGCCTGGAGGTCGACGAGGGAGTGAAACACGCCGCGTTGCAATCGCCGGCGGGTTAGCTTGGCAAAAAAGCCCTCGACGGCGTTGAGCCAGGATGCCGAGGTGGGGGTGAAGTGGAACGTCCAGCGCGGGTGCCGGGCCAGCCAAGCCCTGACTTTGGGGTGCTTGTGGCTGCCGTAATTGTCAAGGATCACGTGGACCAGTCGGCCGGCTGGGATGTCGCGCTCGAGGCGATTGAGAAAGCGCAGGAATTCCTGGTGCCGGTGGCGCTGCATGCACTGCCCGATGACCGTGCCGTCGAGCACATTGAGGGCGGCAAACAGGGTGGTCGTGCCGTTGCGGATATAATCATGGGTCATTGTCCCGGCGCGGCCTTGCTTGATCGGCAACCCCGGCTGAGTGCGGTCGAGCGCCTGGATCTGGCTCTTCTCATCGACCGACAGCACCAGGCTGTGCGCCGGAGGGTCGACGTAAAGGCCCACGACATCGCGCAGCCTGGCGGCAAACTGCGGGTCGCGGCTGAGTTTGAAGACCTGCAACCGATGCGGGGCGAGACCATGGGCGCGCCAGATCTTTTGCACGGTGCTGACCGCCAGCCCCATGGCGTCGGCCATCGCGCGGCTCGTCCAATGGGTGGTCTCGCCGGGTGGCGCGCCGAGCGTGAGCGCGATCAATCGCCCGACGACCGGCTCGGGGATCGGCGCTTTGCCGGGCTTGCGCGTCTTGTCGTGCAACAGGCCATCGACCCCCGCCTCCATGAAGCGGCGCTGCCAGCGCCACACGCAGGGTTTCGACACGCCGGCCCGGCGCATCACCTCGGCGGTGCCGCAGCCTTCTGCCGTGGCCAGGATGATCCGCGCTCGCCACACATGCTTCTGGACAGCATTGCGATCGCCCACCACTGCCTCAAGCCGCTCCCGATCCCCCGGCCCAAGCCGGACTTCAACATCGCTGCGCATCGCAGCATCATGACGCAAAAGCTCGACTGAGGGAATCTTGTGTTTCGGTCATACCACTAGAACGCCGTTGGTCGTCCTAACGGGATTGCTTCGTCGCGGAGCCTGTCCTCGGGTGGCGCAGCGCGCCGACCCGGGGGCTCCTCGCAATGACCGCGATTTATAGCGTCATTGCGAGCGCAGCGAAGCAATCCGGGTAATGCCCGGCTTGTCGAGGCGCGCTATTGGGTCGCGCGGAGTGCCGCCGCAATGATGTTATGTCGGCAGGAACCGCGCCGCACGACCGCAGCGGCAATCGGTTCTGCTGCAACGCCCGATCAGCGTGGAACCACGATTCCGCCGACCCCCGGAATGCCGATAAAGGCACTATTATGGTGATGGTGATGATGGTGGTGATGATAAGAATAAGGACGATAATAGCGGTTCTGGTGGTGATGGTGATAGTAAGGGTAGCTGTAGTAACCATTATAAGGATAATAGCCGTAGCCCGGGTAATATCCTTGCGCGACTTGAAAATCGGCGGCGGGCCGGGCTTGTTGTGCGCGCGCCGCGTTGTCGGCATTTAGCAGCTCCACCGGATTGGCGATCGGGGTCAACAGATCGGCATAAGACGAGGCGTTCAAGGCCTCGGACGGGGCAGGGGGGTTGATTGCGGCTTGCGCGCCATTTGCAGTTGCCAGTCCGGCGACGGCGCCGATCAACCCGGCGATCGTTTTGTCCATCACTTCCTCCAATTCTCGCAACGCAAGCACACGCGACGGCCGCGTTGACCCATACCGACCCAACAGCGAGGGGAATTCCAACGTTCCAAAAAACAAAACCCTAGAAGGTTAATGTATCGGAGCGGCCATCTTTATTGCTCCATTGCTGCGTGTGAAGAGAAACGGACGACCGTTGCTGCTTCTTCCGTCCAAGTCAAAAATTTTTGGGCGCCAATCTTTCCCGATGATCTATTCTCTTCCTCGTCACCCCCGCGCGAGTGGGGTTCCGGAGCAATCGCGGGGCGTTTTCCTGGATCCGCCGCCGTCGCGGCAGTGACGATAAGGTCAGCTACTCACCATTAAACTTAAAGATCGGTTCGCTCGCGGCGGCCCCAACCCTAAAGGTTCACGTGCAGCCGAGCCGCCGCATTAAGGGCGCGGGATCAGCGCACCACGACCCCGCCGACACCCGGAATCCCGATCACCGTCTTTGCATGATGATGATGATGGTGGTGATGATAATTGCGGGTGTAATGCCGGGAATAGACGTGGTGATGATGGTGGTGATGGTGATTGGCGTAGGGGTAGGCGGTGTAGGCATAGGCTTGCGCCAGCTGAAATTCAGGCGTCGCCCGCGCCGCTGCTTCCTGAGCCCGCATTGCATCATCGGCCTGCAATAGAGCAATCGGATTGGCGATCGGCGCCAGTAAATCTGCATAAGCACTCGCCGGCGATCCTGCGGCGGGATTGGGTGCCGGTGAAATCGCGGCCTGCGCTGCACTCATCGTCGCCAGCCCGGCGACCGCGCCGAGCAACCCGGCGATCTTCTTGTCCATCGGTTCCTCCAAATTTTACGACGCGAGCGCAACAAAACGCTCGCGTTAGTCCTTGCTCCAAACACAAGCCGCAAATCCGAGGTTCCGAGAAACTGAGGCAGGCGCCGTCTTTCGCAATTTGGGCACTGGGCCCATTTGGCGTTTTACGATCGGCAAAGGGCAACAATTCGATCGATACTTCGGCCTGCCGCCAATTTACTGCAAGCCGTCGTCGTGGCGCCATTAGGCTTAATCGAACCCTGAGGCCATCGCGGCCTCTCATTCGCAGTGCGAGACGGGCGCTACAGTCCGATCAAGGCCGCGATTTTGCTGCGGACATCGTCGAGGATTTCAGCGGGAACCGCGCCGGCATAAAGGATCGGGCGAGCCAAGGTGTCGATGCTGCGCACATGGCTGGTCAGGATTTCTCCGGAAATAGGCAGCCCCAGCGGCAAGACGACACTGGTCCCAAACGGTCGGACTCGGGAGGTTATTGGGCAGACAACAACAAATTCGGTGACGCGGCAGAATTCACCGGGAGAGACAACCAAAGCGGGGCGTCGACCACCTTGCTCGCAACCGATACGTGGGTCGAAATCTGTCCAAATCAGATCTCCAGCTTCGGGACTATAAGGCGCTCCGCTCATTCACGATCTCGCATCCGCTTACTCGACGATCTCGCGACCTTTATCCGGCCACCAATCAAAGGCCTCGCGCATCGCCTCGGGGGTCATTCCCTGCAGCAGTTCGGTGAGAACGTAGCGCCGCCGCGCTGGAGTGATGATGATGCGATCGCCATCCGCTTCGACATCGACCCGTACTCCCTCACGCAGCCCGACCCGCGTGGCGACATCTTTCGGGATGCGCAAACCGAGGCTGTTGCCCCAGCGCGCGACCTGCACCTGCATCGGCTTCTCCATAAGAAATAATGGCTTGGATATACGTAAGATATCCAAGCCACAACACAACCGGCCCCGCTTCGCCGGGCGACTGTCTCGAGCTGCCGTCTACTAAAGCTCGTCGCCCGGCTCGGGCTCATTCCGGCTGCCGCGGCAAACATTCGAGGTGAAGGGTGGGCGCTCGATCCTGCTAACCTCGATTGGCTTTGTCTCGGCTTGGGCAGCCGCGGTCATACCGGGTTTTGGGGAGGAGCGCACCAATGGGCCCCCGCGAAATTGCCATCCGGCTCGGCACCGCCCTGCTGATCGGCACCGTCATCGGCTTCGAGCGACAGTGGCGGCAGCGGATGGCAGGCCTACGAACCAACGTACTTGTGGCGCTTGGCGCGGCAGGATTTGTCATATTTTCGTTAAATGTGGCGGGCAATGATAGTCCGACGCGGGTCGCGGCCCAGATCGTTTCCGGGATCGGTTTCCTCGGCGCCGGCGTCATCCTGCGCGAAGGCATCAATATTCGCGGCCTCAACACGGCGGCAACCCTGTGGTGCTCGGCGATGGTTGGGACCTTTGCGGGTGCGGGCCAACTTGTCGCAAGCGTAATCGCCGGAGCCTTCATCGTCGGCACGACTGGTTCCTGCGTCCGATCGTCAGTCTGATCAACAAACAGCCGCTCGGCGCGATCGAGGTCGAAACCCAATATGCGGTCGAATTGCGGTGCCAAGGCCAGCAAGAGGCAAACGTCCGCGCGCTGCTATTGCAGGCGACGACGAGCGCGGGATTGGGTCTTCGCCGGCTGACCAGCGAAAACCTCGAGGATTCCCCCCAGGTCACGGTCAGCGCGCTCCTGGTCTCGCCAAATCGGCATGACGCGGCGCTCGAACAGATTATCGGCCGGATGAGCCTCGAGCCGTTTGTCACCGCGGCCCACTGGCAAGCCGAACAGGCGGCGGCCGAGAGCTAAGGATTTACGAGATGCCGTGCCGATAGGCGGCCGGCCTGACACCCTTTTGTCATCGAATTGTGATCAAATCCCAAGCAACCCTGGAGCAAGCTTGCCGCCATGAGCACACGGGATAATGGATTCAACCTCGACCTCAGCCGTCGCAAATTGCTCGCCGCCGCCGGCATTGGCGGCGGAGCCGCGGTTGCGGCATCATTGTTCGGAACCGCAACCGCCGCGGCCGCGCCCGAAAACCCGCGCAGCTCGGCCACCGCGCCCGATCCGGCGGCAGCGACACCACCGGTCGCCGGCCTCCATCTGCAGTTTGGCTCCAATGCTTCCTCGGAGATCGTCGCGTCGTGGCACACATTACAGCCGGTTCGCCATCCGCATGTCATACTCGGGTATCCCGACGGCAAGTTCGAGCGCATCGTCGAAGCCAAACCGACCAATTACACCGACGCAAAGTCGGGCCAGGTGGTCTACGCCTACCATGCGCAAATCGGCGGACTGCGGCCCAACACGTCTTATCTCTACGGGGCATTTCACGACGGCGCCGAGCCGGAATTCGGCACCTTTCGGACCGGCCCGCGCGGCCGCGCACCGTTCACCTTCACCAGCTTTGGCGATCAGGCCACGCCGACCCTCGGCAAGAAGTACGTGCCGCCCGAGGGCGTGGCGATCGCAAAACCGCCGTTTGTAAACGACAATCTCGGCTCACCGGCGGCGAGCGACACCACGCTCGGCGTCGAGCGGCTGCAGCCCTTGTTTCACCTGTTCAACGGCGATCTCTGCTACGCCAATCTCGCCAACGACCGGGTGCGCACCTGGTGGGATTTCTGGGAAAACAATACCCGCAGCGCGCGCAATCGCCCGTGGATGCCCTCGGCCGGCAATCACGAGAACGAGCTCGGCAACGGACCGATCGGCTATCAGGCCTATCAGACCTACTTTTCGCTGCCGGCCGCTCAGGGACAGACCGAAATCACCCGCGGGCTGTGGTACGCCTTTACCGCCGGTGCGGTCCGCGTGATCAGCATCGCGAATGACGACGTCACCTACCAGGACGGCGGCAATTCCTATGTCCGCGGCTATTCGGCGGGCGCACAGAAAGCCTGGCTGGAAAAGGAATTAGCCGCCGCCCGCAATGATCGCGATATCGACTGGATCGTTGTGTGCATGCATCAGGTCGCGATCTCGACCGCCGACAAATTCAACGGCGCCGACCTCGGCATCCGCGAGGAGTGGGTCCCGTTGTTCGACAAATACGGCGTCGATCTCGTCGTCTGCGGCCACGAGCACCATTACGAGCGCTCGCACCCGATCCGCGGCCAGGAAAAGAACCAGACCTTGACCCCGGTCCCCGCCGCGACCGCCACCGATGTGATCGACACCACCAAGGGAACGGTGCACATGGTGATCGGCGGCGGCACCTCAGTCCCGTCGAACACGCTGTTTTTCGATCCGCCGCAATGCCGGGTGATCACCGCGGTCGGCGCCCCCGACCCGAAAACTGGCAAACGCCCGCCGGTTTACGTCCATGAGCAGGCGCCCTGGTCGGCGGTGCGCAACGCCGCGCATTCCTATGGCTTTGCGGCATTCGCCGTCGATCCGGGGTCACATCCCGGCGATGTCACCGCGATCAAGGTCACCTATTACGACGTCGTCGGGACCGACGGTCAGCTCGCCGCATTTGAAAGCTTCACATTGCGCCGCCCCCGCCGCGACTAGAAGGATAGGATGGCCTGAGCGGAGAGGGCTGGGCAAGCATTGCGTTTTCCCGCCGCCGTGCGTGGTTCGAGACGCGCCCCCACTTCGCCGGGACGCTCCTCACCATGAGGTAGCCTTTAATGGCATTAAGCGAGGTTCTCATCCTGAGGTGCCTCGCAAAGCGAGGCCTCGAAGGACGCACCGCGTTGAACCCGCCCGATCGAGATCCTGCTCAGCCTCGTGGCCCGACCCGCGCGCTAGAAGCGCTGTCATAAAGGAGCGCACATGTTCCCCAGTCCAACGCGGATGTTCCTGACCAAGGGGGTAGGCGTCCATCGCCATGCCCTCACCGCATTCGAGTTCGCGTTGCGCGACGCCGATATCGAGCAGCAGAACCTGGTTTATGTGTCGTCCATTTTGCCGCCGCGCTGCGCGGTTATTGCCCGCGACGTAGGGATCGAGTTGCTCAAGCCCGGTGATATCACGTTCTGCGTGTTGGCTCGGTCGGAGACCAATGAATTCGGGCGCCATGTCCACGCCAGCCTCGGCTTGGCCAGACCGGCGGACCCGGACATGTATGGTTACGTATCCGAGTTGCACGGCTACGGCATGACCGCGGAGGCAAGTGGCGAAGAGGCTGAGGATCTCGCTGCGACGATGCTGGCCTCGACCCTCGGCCTCGATTTTGATCCCGAGGCCGCGTGGAACGAGCGCAAGCAGATCTATGAACATAGCAACCTGATCATCGACAGCAAATCGATCACCGCCGCCGGCGAATGCGGACCCAACAATCACTGGATCTGCGCAATCGCCGCCGCCGTCTTCCTGTTTTCGTAGCACCGTAGGATCGGCTGGGCGGAGTGAGTCCCAGCGGGCCGGTTTCTAAGGCGGCGGATTTCGCATGGCTAAACCCCTTGCAGCTCTCACCGCGGCTTTTGCGCCACATTCGGGCATTAACCCGAGCCGCTCCGGCCGCCTCCGACACCAGTATTCTGTCACTGCTTTATTGCGTGCACAAAGAATTAGCCAGGGTCATATCTTGCGGCGTCGGCGCGTAGGGAGGCACGAGAACGTTCGATGCAGTCGCATTAGAAATCAGCGTTGTTGCGTCAGACGCGAGAAGAAAGCGCTGCTGAACAGCCTCATTTGCCGCAGCCGTTACAACGCAGACGTAGCCGGCATGGGTACCGTACCGCTCCTCGAGTGACAGACGCGGATCATTGGCTGCTTGCCGAGTAACCTTTGTGTCCCAGAAGGGCCAATAGCCACCGCTGTTGCCCGCCCCGGCAAAGACCTGGCCGACGCTTCCCGGGCCGTTACTTGCATTGGGCCCATACCAGCCGGTTGTGGCCAAGTTCCAACCCACATAAGTACCCAACGGGGCCTCTCCCAGCACAGTTGGCAAGCCAGTGACGTCTTCATTGCCGTCCGCTTTCACTTTCGTGGCATAGACGGGCAGCACACCCTTGATGAATGGCGGCTGGATCGTTGGTACGCCACTCTCTTGGTTGTAGTTCTCTCCGGGGCCGAAGTCATAGACAAACGGCGGCCAAGCCTGATCCCCATGATACGGAAGACTAGGGATATTACTGGGAAATCCCTCGGCCGCCGCGGTATTGGGTACGAGTTCTCCGCGCGCGAGCGTGGGATAGACGCTTGGCGGCATCGGCGTACCCGACATCAGCAACTGGACGAAATCATACGTCAACGCATTGTTGGTAAAGGTCTCCGGAATTGGATCATTGGCAAGCGACTGACTGGCCGGTTTGGCGACCATACCGGGGGCAGCCCAGGTGAAGCTAACAGTGCCACCGCCATGCGTAGCCCCCGGTGAATAGTACCGATGGACATTCGAAGGCAGCGGAATGTCCCCAATGCAAGTGAAGCCGCACAGGCTTGCCGACATCTTTTCAGAATAGAGCTCCGCCGAACCAAAGGTTTCCAGGATCTGCGGACAGGTATTGCTCTCCGCGCAGCGGTGGAGCATCCCGTTTGGCGGAAGGTGACGGGCCAAGTTCGGATAGTCCGCCCACCAGACCGGTGCTTCGTCGCCACCCATGTACAGGTACATCAGGTTATTCGGCTGACCCCAACGGATGTTCATAACCATCATCCGCCCGTCGATCTGGGGCCAGGCACCGTCAAACACAATGCGGCCGTTTTCGTCCTTGTTGAAGCCCCAAAAGATAAAGCCGTGGACGAATGCGCCCGATTGCGACGAACCAACCGTATATGTCTTCCTGACGGTGCCGGAGATCGGGTTTGAACCCCCGGCTGGGGCAGCCTGCTCGTAGCGCAGGAAGGAGCCAAGGTCGCGAAACGCGGCAAATCCGACCCCAAGCACCAACGGGTTCTTCGCCGTGTAGGCCATTTCATACAGCAGGCTTGGGTTGAACGTGGCGTTTTTCAAACAGATCCAGTTAGGATTTGGCGTGCCGGGCCAACCACTGGGGCAGTATGCCCATGCCCACTGGCGGCTCGGGATAGGCGTCCTTTTGCTATCCACGCCTTCAAAGGTTTGAGACGATACGGTCCAGAAGGCAGCCCGGTTCGTGTCCATGCTTGCCGGCTGGTAAGGGGCAAATGCCGGACCCTGAACTTCGAGCTGCGCGGTGCTTGTCGGCGCACTTCCGACGGCTAAGCCGCAGCCATTCGTACCGGTGCACACATGACTGTACACCTGACCCGTAATCGGAATCCCGAACGGATAGCTTGCCACCGGCACCTGGACGACAAAACTCGCCAAACTCTTGAGGCCCGACGCACCCGCCACATCAGCTACCTGGGGCGGCGTAAAAACCCCCGTGGTGGTGTTGAGGCTGCCATAAGCTCCAGAGTTCAGGTCAAAGCAGGGATATGGAATCGCAGGGGATGGCGAGCATTGCGCCAGAAGGTCGCCCTGCCAACCACTCTCAACATAGGTCGCCCCCTGTAGCAGCGCATTTGTATTGATCGCGTTGCCTCCACGATTTGGCACCGCCTGGATCATTAGTCCGCTGCGCTGTGTTGGATCGCTCGGTGTGACAATCTCAAAAGTCGCAATGTAGTCAACCTTGCCCTTTTTCTTGGGTGCAAGTCCGATATCTGTGATGACCTGGTTGCCAGCATCATTTGGGCCGAGTTCACCAAATATCCGGCCGATGTAGATCGTATAGGATGTCGCGGCGCCGTGAGTTGAGGTTCCCAAAATGATCGGGGCAAAGTTGACGGTGGCTGTCTGATCGATGACGATCTGCTGGACGTGAGCATCGCTCGGCGAACTCCACCCGATCACTGCACCGAGCCCGAAAACCGCCACGAAATACTGGAATACTCTGCTTGTCTTCAGGTGCATGTTCATTCCCCCCTTTGTACTCTACGCGACTGTGATGGTCGCCTCATTTAAACCATAAATAATATTACCTCACGATCAGGAAAAACTGTCAAGCGATCGCCCTCGGGGGTTAATAGCGACGAGCGCTATGTCCACGCCAGCCGCCCTTGGCCGGACCGGCGGACCCGGACATGTACGGTAATATATCCGAATTGCACGGCTACGGCATGACCGCGGAGGCGAGCGGTGAACAGGCTGAGGATCTCGCCGCGACGATGCTGGCCTCGACACTGGGCCTCGATTTTGATCCCGAGGCCGCGTGGAACGAGCGCAAGCAGATCTACGAACATAGCAACCTGATCATCGACAGCAATTCGATCACCGCCGCCGGCGAATGCGGCCCGAACAATCACTGGATTTGCGCAATCGCCACCGCCGTCTTCCTGCTTTCGTACCAGGGCAGGACGTCGTGAAGTCCATTGGACTGGTTCGTTACAGCACTCGATTTCGCAATCGCTCAACGCACCCGACGCATTGCCCTCCACGGCAGCTTTTGCCCATTGCGGACATTATTTAGAGTAGTCGTAGGCTGCGGCGGTTTGGAAAGCAGTCATTGATTCCAGGTCATGTTTGCCTAACCCTTTGCCACATTAATGACTTAGCTTCCCTGGATCGGTTTCAGACCTATAGTGTTGTCGGTCGTCGGTCAAAGTGTCAGCACATTAGGTCTTTGGCATCTGCTGGTAACGCAGCAATGAGCGATCTAGAGTTCGAACGCGAGCTGCGTCCAGAGCAAATACTTAAGGCGCTATCGCTGCTGGACAGCAGCGCGGCGGCGCAGAACCAGAACTTGCGGGCTGACGATTCGAATCCCGCCGAAGAGCTTCATCCCAGTCCTGAGCCGTCCAGTACGGCCATTTCTGAGCAGGACTGCACTCTTGCTGCACAGGACTCGGAGCGACGTAAGAAGCATTTAAACGTAGCGGTCGCCTGGTGTGGGGTTGGCATTGCCGTCGTGGGCGTGCTGGCTCTCTTGTCTTGGGGCGAAGCCGCGCCTACACCACCGCCACGACTAACGCTCGCTCATGGCCAGCTCCCAAACCGGGCAGCCGCGCCGGCGGCGGAGAACGTTCCTCCCGCGCTTCCGGTTGGCCGTCCTTTACCTGACCAGAGCGGATCAGCGCGACAGCCCTCGAGCCTGGAGGTCGCAGGTTCGAGCCCTGTCGGGTACGCCAATCGCGATGATGATCAGGCCGCAGTAAGAGATGCGGCCAATAGCGAGAACGCGATCGCTTCTGCGGCCCGCCCGATCGCCAGTCCCGCTCTCGGCGCGAGGCGCGCTCTATGGAGCGGACGGGCTCGGCGAAAACCAGACCTGGCTTGGCGGCACCCGACGGCGGTGCGGGTGGCCGCAGCAAAAAAGCGGTTTTGGCGACGTCATTGGCAGGCTCGCGCGACAATAAATGGCGAACGGTGCTTTTTTTTCATCTGTCTTCCCTGGCGAGCTCAGCCGGTCTCTTACGAACCGCCACGTAATGTGACCCAATGATGCGGCCTTCGTAGCTGAGTGGCGCCGAACGCGGCTCGGCTCGGGTTCCTCGGTCGCGTTCCACGATGCCGGTTAGGCGATCACATACCGGCTGATTTGCCCGTTACGCGAGAGCTCCCACATTCAGATTTGCACGGCAGTGGTGACTTCTGCACTGAAAGCATGAAGGTTCCGTGAACGTCCTGGCAACGTAGCTTGGAGTGGTAGAGTGCTGAAAACCCAATTGAATCAGTTGGTTAACATATGCCTAATTTTTAGGCAATGACGTTGGCCGCGCTATTAAACGGGTATTTAGCCGCCAGCGGATCGTCTTATCCACAGGGTTATCCCCAAAATCGGTGGATCGCTGCTCGAAAGACGCGCAATGCATTATTTGACACTAAGACAGACGTGAATTAGACGGGCCAATGACTTGGGTAAGGTTAACTAAGCGGTTGTAACTAATCTGTCATATTTCGAACTAACCGCCACGATCGGGAGAGAGCCGGCTTACCCACCGGCATTCGTGCCGTCCTGTGCAGGCGTCGCGCCTTACCGGGACATCCCCGAAACCCGTCCCGCTGCGCGGATTTGGGCGAGTTGCCGAAAGCCGGGAGGCTTCTCCTCGAAGCCAGTTAGCCATCATCGGGCAAAGGACTCTCACCCCCGCGCGAAAGTTACCCGACTAGGTTTGATGCCTCGGAGCTGGACGGCTACGGCATGACCGCGCAGGCGAGCGGCGAACAGGCCGAGGATCTCGCCGCGACCATGCTGGTGGTCGAATCCGACAGATGGTTCCCGCTATCGATCGTCGTCGCGGGATTGCTTCGTCGCGGAGCCTGTCCTCGGGCGGCGCATGACCGACCCGGGGGCTCCTCGCAATGACGGCAATCCACGGTGTCATTGCGAGCGTAGCGAAGCAATCTCGATGTAACTAACACACAATACCAAATGATAATTCGGACCACTGGCCTTGGCGCTGGGCCTCGATTTTGATCCCGAAGCCGCGTGGGACGAGCGCAAGCAGATCTACGGACACAGCAACCTGATCGATCGACAGCAAATCGATCACCGCCAGCCGGCGAATGCGGCCCGAACAATCACTGGATTGGCGCGCTCGCCGCCGCCGTTTTCCTGTTTTCGTAGCAAGGATAGATTGGGCTGAGCGACGCGAAACCGGTCGGACAGGTGTTTAGAACGTCGATTTCGCATGGCTAAATCCCCCGACCGCTTGTCGAGATTTGCGATTTCTGGAATCACTAACCCCGATGGCGCACACCTATCGTCTAGTCTTTGACCGCGATCGCCGCGACCGAGAAGAAAGGAGAACGTGGTTGCGTGTTTGGCCTTCTTGCGCCGTTTGACGGCCACGCTTCCGATCGGACGCTCCTCCTCGATATGCGCGCTAGCGCACCCCCCGGTCAAATTGAGTCACCGGAGAAAGCCCATGGAACCAGTTAGCAGTTCAGTACACGAATCCCACGACACCTCGGGCCACAGCGCCCCTTGGGACCACCTCTTGGCGCACGCCGCCCCGCGCGATCACATCGTGCACCTCTACCAGGATCAAGACTTTCTCAATCGCGTCGTGTGTCGCTTCGCCGCGGCCGCGCTGGCGAACGGTGAAGGCGTCATCCTCGTGCCTACCCAGGCCCACTGGGACGCCTTTCGACCACGCTTGGTGGCGGAAGGGGTCGATGTTAAGTGGGCGCAGGAACGCGGTCAGCTGAATGTTGTTGACGCTGACGTGCTTCTGCCGCGGTTCATGCAGCACGCCATGCCGGACGGGCCGATGTTTCTTGGTCTCGCCGGGGAGATTATCGCACGGACCCGCTCAGCCGGGCGGCATACCAACGTGCGCTGGTGGGGGGAGATGGTGAACGTGCTTTGGGAGCGAGGCGACGTCGCCGCGAGCATGAACCTCGAGGATTTGTTCGACCAGGTCAGCCGCGAACAGAACGTCGCGGTGTTCTGCTCGTTTCTGATGGATAACTTCAACGGCGACGTCCATGCCCAGATGCTGCCCAGGCTCGGGGACAACCACTCTCACCTGATCCCGGTCGAAGACTATGGCCGGCTGGAGAGTGCCGTAGCTGAAGCGCTGCGCGAAACCGTCGGACCGGACGAGGCCGTCGTCCTTCAAGATCGGCTGCTCTCCCAATATCAGGCGCCGTTCCAGATGCCACCGGCCGAGGCGTTGCTGTTGGCATTGCGCCAGACACTTCCAACGGTGGCCGAGGCCGTGCTGCAAAAGAGCCGCAACCTCTACACTTCCGGAGCGGCGCGCCGGTGACAGCGCAACCCGCAGTTCGCTCCGGCGGTTGGGATCAATTTCACCCAGCCTTTCTGGATACTGCGGGCGCGTGCTCAAGCGCGATCGGTCTTATCGACATTCTCGATACTGTGGACCTGCCGATCGTCGTCGTTGGCTGCGAGTTTGTGGTCACGTGCTTCAACCGCGCGGCAGCGGAGTTGCTTGGCTTCGCGCCGTCAGATATCGGCCGGTCGCCCGACGATGTCTCCGTGCTTGGCGGCTTGCGGGATCTGAAAGCGTGGTGCCTCCGGGCAATCGCCACGGGGACAGCATGTCGATACGATTTCCGCGACCAGGATAAGTCGTATCTGCTGCGTATAGCGCCCTATGCGCAGAATGACGGCCGGATCACCGGCTCCGTCCTCACATTCTCCAATGTAACCGCGTTCCGCGCCAGTATCGACCAGGCAATCTACGAACGCGAATATACCAAGACGATCCTCAACACCGTTACCGATCCGCTTGCCGTGCTCAGCGGCCAACTGCGCCTGCTCACGTGGAATCGCGCCTTCTACACGATGTTTCACTTGTCGCGCGAGGCGACACAAAGCATTCCCTTCGGCGAGATTGGCAACCGCGCTTTCGACCACGCTCTCTTGCATAAGCACCTGCAACGGACGGTGGCGGACGGTAGCGAGTTCCAGCCCTATGAGATCGATCATGAGCTCCCCGGCATCGGGCGCCGTATCGTCGTACTCAATGCCAGCCGCTTCTCGCTGCCGCGCCGCGAAGGAGGCATGCTTCTGCTCGCCCTGCGAGATATCACCGAGCAGCGGCGCGCCGAGAATGAACTGCGCGACCGCGAGCGGTGGTTCCGAGAGTTGATCGAGGCGCTGCCCGCGGCCGTCTACACGACCGATGCGGCCGGGCGGGTTACCTTCTACAACAAGGCGGCGGTCGAATTCGCTGGCCGCCGCCCGAAATTAGGCAGTGACCGATGGTGCATCACCCGGCACCTGCTCCGGCCGGACGGCACGCCATTGCCCCACGATGAGTCCCCAATGGCCATCGCTTTGAAACAAGACCGGCCGGTCAGGGGCGAGGAGTTGATCGCCGAGCGACCCGACGGCACGCGGGTCACGTTCATTCCCTACCCGACGCCGCTGCACGATTCTTCGGGCGGACTGATCGGCGCGGTAAACATGCTCGTCGACATCACCGAGCGAAAGAAGGCCGAAGAGGCGTTGCAGCGGCTGACCGAAACGCTCGAGCAGCGCGTCGCCCAGCGCACGCAGCGCCTCGAAGAAGAGATCGCTCAACGAGAAAAGGCCGAGGCGGCGCTGCGGCAATCGCAGAAGATGGAAGCGGTCGGCCAGCTCACCGGTGGCGTTGCCCACGACTTCAACAACCTCCTGACGGTGGTTACCGGTCACCTTGATCTGCTCGAACGCTGGACGGAAGCGGATGGGGCGGCGCGCCGCCATGTTGAAGCGGCGCGGCGCGCTGGCCTCAAAGGGGCGCAGCTGGCGCAGCAGCTCCTCGCCTTCGCGCGGCGACAGGATCTGCGCCCCGAAATCCTCCACCTCGGCGATGCGATCGCCGAATACGAAGGGCTACTTCGCCGCGCCTTGGGGGAGGCGATCGAGATCACGATCGTGTGCGACCCGAATCTGTGGCTTTCTCGCGTTGACCCGGCGCAATTCGAAAATTCGATCCTCAATCTCGCCTTCAATGCGCGCGACGCAATGCCAGAGGGTGGGCGGCTGGGGATTTCGCTGCACAATGCCGAACTCGGTGACTCCGATATGCCCGCCGGTGCGGCGCCGGGCGATTACGTGTTGGTCTCGGTCGCAGATACCGGGACGGGCATCGCGCCTGAGCTGCTCGACCGGGTTTTCGAGCCGTTTTATACGACCAAGGAAGTCGGCCGGGGAACCGGCTTGGGTCTAAGCCAGGTCTACGGTTTCGTTAAGCAATCGGGCGGCCACGTCCGTATCGAAAGCGTGGTCGGCGCCGGTACTACGGTGATGATATACCTGCCCAAAGCAGGCGGCGTTCCAGCCGAGCGCGAAATACTTGATCTGCCTGGCGGGGAACTGGCGAAAGGCTGTGAAACCGTCCTACTGGTCGAGGACGACCCGGGTGTTCTCGAAATCGTGACTGCGATGATCGAGGAACTCGGTTACCGAGTGCTGACCGCACGAAACGGCCCGGAGGCGCTGTCTATGTTGAAGCGCGGTGAGCCAATTGACCTGCTATTCACCGACCTGGTGATGCCGCAGGGCATCGGCGGGGGAGAACTGGCCCAGCGAGCGCAGCAGATGCGCCCGGAGCTCAAGATCCTGCTGGGGTCGGGTTATTCGGCGGGGATGTCGCCGGCCGCCGCTTCCGCCGTGGCAGGCCTGCCAATCCTCGGCAAGCCTTACCGACAAGCCGAACTTGCCGCGAAGCTGCGTGCAGTTCTCGCGGGGCGAGGGTATCAAACGCGCCGGGCCGGCTAACCAGTCCGGGCCCCGTTCCGCTGCGTCGACGCTCTTGACCTGCCGAACCGACCGCCTGTAGCCGGCCAAGGGCAGAAATCGATCGGAACCCACTCGTCGGCTCCGACATCAAGGTAGGATGGGCAGAGCGAAGCGAAGCCCATCGGGCAGATTCTCTGAGGGTGGCGAGCTTCGCACGGCTCAGCCTACCCTACGCGCTGCACGGCTACGGCATGACCGCGGAGGCGAGCGGTGAACAGGCTGAGGATCTCGCCGCGACGATGCTGGCCTCGACACTCGACCTCGATTTGATCCCGAGGCCGCATCGAACGAGCGCAAGCAGATCTACGAAACCAGCAATCTGATCATCGACTGCAATTCGATCACCGCCGCCGGCGAATGCGGCCCGAACAATCACTGGATCTGTGCAATCACCGCCATCATCTTCCCGTTTTCCTAGCGGATTGACACTTAGTCGTGCTTCCCGCCTCGTGGTAGTTGCACAATCACCGGCGACACGACATCATCCACTTGTACCCGCGGTTGGCGGCGGCGATGATGCGGTCGGGGTCGGCGGTCCAGGTGAACGGCTTTGGACTGTGGTTGTGTTGGGCAAGGTAACGGTTGATCGCGGCCTGGAGGTCGACGAGGGAGTGAAACACGCCGCGTTGCAATCGCCGGCGGGTTAGCTTGGCAAAAAAGCCCTCGACGGCGTTGAGCCAGGATGCCGAGGTGGGGGTGAAGTGGAACGTCCAGCGCGGGTGCCGGGCCAGCCAAGCCCTGACTTTGGGTGCTTGTGGCTGCCGTAATTGTCAAGGATCACGTGGACCAGTCGGCCGGCTGGATGTCGCGCTCGAGGCGATTGAGAAAGCGCAGGAATTCCTGGTGCCGGTGGCGCTGCATGCACTGCCCGATGACCGTGCCGTCGAGCACATTGAGGGCGGCAAACAGGGTGGTCGTGCCGTTGCGGATATAATCATGGGTCATTGTCCCGGCGCGGCCTTGCTTGATCGGCAACCCCGGCTGAGTGCGGTCGAGCGCCTGGATCTGGCTCTTCTCATCGACCGACAGCACCAGGCTGTGCGCCGGAGGGTCGACGTAAAGGCCCACGACATCGCGCAGCCTGGCGGCAAACTGCGGGTCGCGGCTGAGTTTGAAGACCTGCAACCGATGCGGGGCGAGACCATGGGCGCGCCAGATCTTTTGCACGGTGCTGACCGCCAGCCCCATGGCGTCGGCCATCGCGCGGCTCGTCCAATGGGTGGTCTCGCCGGTGGCGCGCCGAGCGTGAGCGCGATCAATCGCCCGACGACCGGCTCGGGATCGGCGCTTTGCCGGGCTTGCGCGTCTTGTCGTGCAACAGGCCATCACCCGCCTCCATGAAGCGGCGCTGCCAGCGCCACACGCAGGTTTCGACACGCGGCCCGCGCATCACCTCGCGGTGCCGCAGCCTTCTGCCGTGCCAGAGACCGCGCTCGCCACACAGCTTCTGGACAGCATGCGATCGCCCACCACTGCTCAAGCGCTCCGACCGCCGAGCGACTTCAACATCGCGCGCATCGCAGCATCAGACGCAAAAGCTCGACGAGGGAATCTTAGTTCGGTCATACAGCTAGAAACTTTGGTAAATCTTACAGGAACGGGAATGGACCTTAATCCGGCTCAGCTACTGGAGGCGATGCGACCCGGCGACTGGTCAGGTTTATATATCGTCGGCTGTTTTGATAAGCGGGTGACCTTTCTCACACAGCAAGTTCGGGGTTTGAATTTGGTCAGAGCACTGTTCCAGCATGGCGATATAGTGCCCGGTCATCGGGTCGGTGTGATCGGAGGCGGGGCCGCAGGCATAACGAGCGCTGTAGCGGCGGCGCTTATTGGCTCTCAGGTAACCCTATTTGAAGCAGCGGACGACCTGATGGCGATTCAAGAGCGCAGCCGTCGATTTTTACACCCAAACCTCTATGATTGGCCCGCCACCGGTAGCTCCGAGCGGGATGCCGGCCTCCCAATCCTCAACTGGCGCGCAAATCACGCCGAAGACGTCGTCCGGGACCTGCGTAAGCAGCTTCGCGAATTTACGACGTCGAGACCGTGCTCGTTGGATATTCGGAGAAACACGCCAGTAGATCCGGATATAGCTCAGATAAGTAAGGAACCAGGAGCACTGAAGGTACGCGTCACTACAAATGAAGGTGCCAATACAGAAGATTTCCACGTCGTCATTATTGCGATCGGATTTGGGGTTGATGTACCAGTACACGTACACCTGACCCCGTCCTACTGGGTCGGAGATGGTTTGGACAACACGTATCGAGCTCGAGGGAACCGCAAATTGCTGGTCTCGGGTGCCGGCGACGGGGGCTTGATAGATTTGGCCAGAACCGCACTGGTCGATTTCGATCAACAGGAATATTTCGAAAAGATCACGACGCAGCCAGAGTTCATAGATCTGGGAACACATTTCGCTGAGATAGATTTGGCAGCAAGGCGAAGACAGGAGACCGGGGAAAGAATAAACCTTTACGATCTATACGAAAGATCTATTACCTTGCCGCCTGCCATACTAGACGAGCTAAAAAGCCGAAAGCGTGCTCGGTCAGCACTCTTCTTTAATCATTCATTCGGTGTCTTCACGTTAGAAGCTGCTTTGATAAACCGAATGCTAGCATACCTGATAGTCAAAGCCGGCATTGCCGAACGGATCCATGGACATATAACTGAGGCTTCCGCGCTCTCGACAGGCGGCTGGCTAGTCACATTCAATGGTGGCGCGACTCGGCAGGAACAATACGATGTCGTCATCGCGCGCCACGGTCCCGATCCCAGACACTTCCCTCGCCTTTTTCCGCAGCTTAAGCAAGCGGGCACGGACCTCGGTGGCAAGTTAGCGATATTGGACCTTACCCGCACGCTGTCGCAGGAAACCTTTCGATTTTTTAGTGAACTCGTTGTGGGCACTGGCAATGCGACAGGAAGCCGGAAGCCTCTCGAAGGACCCAAAACGGGACAAAAAACTCAAACAGCCTCAGACGGTGCGCCAACGACAGTGAGGTCGCCGCGGCTCGAAGAAATAAGACCATCAGCAATGCCAATTTCATCGCCTCGTATTGACTTTGAACGCGCGCGGCGGGAGCTCGTAGCTTATTTTGAGCATCCCCCGTCTTTAAATCTTACCGATCTTCCCTCCGATTTGTTAGCCAGATCATTTCCCCGGATACGGTCTCGGCGCCTCCAAGCGACGGGTCTCGATAGGACGCCCACAACGAGAAATCCGCTACAGAAGTTATTTGACGCCTCCACCAGGAAATTCTCGTACGACAAAACCTCGTCCTACGAGTGGTCAACGTATTTCCGATTTCCGCTTGATAAGATAGAAAAACAGTCTACCGAAAAGTCCGATAGAAGGAAGTGGTCCTATGAAATCATCTCTAGTAACTCACCTGCGTTACCAATTGAGACTGCTCCGATAAACCTGTCACCAGCCCGCGTGAAGAGCTGGCTTATTTCTGATTTCCTTCCTGCCACCACTGCCCGAAGTAGCACTCCGTTTGTAGCCTTTGCAATCGGCGAACCTGGATCTGGCAAATCAACTCTTTTCAAATACATAGTTAACACCTACCGCAGTGACCTAAGCCAACGCCATGTTGTCGTGTCAAGATTTGAGGCGCTTAAGTTCCGCCGTCGCTGCGAAACACTACGCACTGACCGCGATTTAGAAGTCGCGCTGACTGACTATCTCTCGATGATTTTGCTTAGAGATTTGCTCCTGACGGTAGCGTATCGCGCAAATACTGGTGGCACCTTAGAACGGCTGCCCACCGGTGATTTCGCTTCCGATGCGAACCTAGACCGGTTGTTAGAGGAGGTGCAAACTGGGCCCGCGCAAAGTCGGGCCAATTCCTCAGACGGTCGATATGATGCGTTTGTTAATCTCGCTGGCGCATTGGAAAAAAACTGGGTGAATCATCGTGCTCTAGAGCGAGTGCCCTACGCGTACCGGCGCGCTATTGTTGAGTTTTTTGCGCCACGCTATGAATATTGCATAATTTTTGATGGCCTAGATCATTTTACAGTCGAAGATAGTGTGTTTGATTACACTAACGACACCATCCTTCACCTGTTAGTGAATAGTTTTGCACTCTATGGTAGTGAATGCCTAACAATGAAAGTATCGTTTCCGATATTGTTCCATTCTATCTTTGTATTGAGACGCAGCACTCATGCAAGGCTTCTCGATCAGGCGAATTCAGAACAGCAATTGCCAAAGATAAAGACGTTCGAGATCGCACCGATAGATCCGCAGGTAATTATTTGTAATGCCATATCGTTGGGCATACACAGAGCGATTGAAAAGGGCGATTTACCTGCATCATTGAATCACAGGGAATCGATGCTGAGAGCGAGAATTAATATATCCGTCGATATGGCATTGCGGTATATTGACATTTCATTCAATTTAGATCGACGCCAATGGCTTATGCACGACATCCGGTAGCTCTACATGCTGTGGGCTAATTCGGGCGAGCTTGGCTAAGCAGTCTTGCGGATCAGCACGCGGTAGGGCGCTGGGGCGGTGCGAGCACCGATGCCGAGCAGTGTATCGAATGCGGCATGCCGTGTTCGGCGTCGATTGAAGCGGAAGACGAACTCGTCCAGGTAGTGCTGGAGGTTCGTCCTCCGCAGTCCATGGTACACGCCGAGGCCCCAGCGCTTGAGGTTTGAGAACAGCCGATGGGTCCAGGGCAGCACGATGTGCGCCGCCATCGGGCCGACCGTGATCGCCTTGTGCTTGATCTCGGGAATGTCGTTGTAAGATGGCCAGTCGTCCGTCACCAGCCTGGTCTTACGGGCCACCGCGCCAAGCACGAAAGCGTGGATCTCCTCCTTGCCGAAGCCCTCGATCACCTTCAGCCGGGCGCGGCGTGGCGTGCCACCGTCGACTTCGACCGCGCCGGCGACCAGCATCTTGCCGACCCCACTGCGACCGGCCGGCACGACCACCGGGTCGTCCTTGGTGCGGAACGGAATGATCGTCTCATCGGCCTCGACGATGCCGCCCAGCGGCTCGCGCTCCGGATTGACCATGGCCCGGCGCAGCTTGGCGCACAACATCCAGGCGGTTCGGTACGAGCCGAGGGCGAGCTGGCTCTGCAGCTGCACGGCCGAGATGCCGTTGGAGTGCGTCGCCATCAGATATGCCGCCCAGAACCACGTCGTCAGCGGCAGCTTGCTGGCATGCATGATCGTTCCCGCCGTCACCGAGGTCTGCCGCCCGCAGGCGGCGCACTCATAGGTGAAGGCCTTTGTCTTCAAAAGCCAGGCGCGGCCGTCACCGCAACCGGGGCATACGAACCCTTCCGGCCACCGGCGCGCAAACAGGTATTCCGCACAGACGCTCTCGCTCGCAAAACGATCCTGGAATTCGATCAACGACTTCGGAAACCGGCCCTCGGATCCAGACATGACCTCACCCTACTCATCCTAGACGGGCAGTGAGCCTACCACTATGTTCCCGTTTTGTACACCATATTTAGGCGGACCGGATGCTCGTGCATAAGCCGTCGACGCCAATACGGCATACTTCGACTATTTAACGGAAACATTAGGGGAGCGTTCAGTTATTTAGGAAGAGTATTAGATTTGATATTGACTGAGGGGCAGAATTGGGATTTAATACCTGTTGGTGACGCATCGATTGCGCAGTTTGTCGACTTTCTAAACAGAGAAGCGCAGGGTATATTGCGGAGGAGAAAATATCGGCTGGTTCAACTGCTCCTGTTTTACGAAGTGCCGATGTTTAGAAACTCTGTTTTTCGTCCAAATGCCGCTGACGCGGGCGATGAGATCCTGTACCGTGGTCGCCAAAAGAGAGCAGATGAACGTCAGAGGAAGAGTGATGATACTAGGTTGCATTCCAACAACGCGTATACTGGGTTTATAGATAACGTGTTCAATTATCATTTGGCCGAACGAGAGCCTGACTCGCACGAACATCAACTCCTGCAGAAAGTTCGGTTTTTACAGATGTGTCCGACCGAGGAGTGGGAGCGAGTTGAGAAGCTCCAGACAGAGCTTCGTCATCGATTTGGCTATAACATCTCCAATAAAAATGAGATCCGGGAGATGCTTTTGGTTCTGTTGCGAAGCGGATTTATCAGGATTGATGGCCAGAATTGTGAAGCGTACATACAGAGAACTGATAAAGGTTCTATAGTGGTAGAGACACTAATGTCTCGAATGACTTATCTAGAGCATGTTTTCCATCAAACATTGTTTCCGCAGGTTCTAATTGAGGAGGTTCGAGATCTAGCACGCAGTGACGACGAAGATAGATGGATCCTTTCATCGATTTGTAATTGTTTTATTTTCCTCTCATATGTTAATTTCGTCGAGAATTATCCAGCCAATGGGATCGTCATCAAAGCTGGGTGCCAGGTCGTTCCGAAAATTCGGGCTAGCCTGGCAGAGGCAGTCAGCAGGATGGTGACAGAAGATTACCGCAGGAATCCTCACGCAGATCCTGCGAACTGGCTGGTGAACCGGGCCCTTGTGGAGATCGAGAATACCCTCAACCACTGGTATGCGCGAGGAGCATTGGAAGCTAACGTGCGCCACGCGGCCGACTAGCATCTCCAACAGTAGCAATGCTAAATCACCTTGCCGCTGTAGGGCGACCGCAGAGGGTCGTAGGGCGGAACTGCCCACCGGCAACTGAAACGTACAAAGTACACCTATTTGATGGTATTTTTCTTCCTCCGGCGATTTTCCCGTGTGATCGCGATTGACAGCTGCGCGGTGGCGTGGAGTAGTGGCGGGTCGCGATGTCTCGATGCGGGTCGGATTGGGACGCGCTGAGGCTGTAGCTACCGAGTGAGAAGAAGTATCGGAGGAGTAAAATCATGCCGTTGGATGTCGCTGTTGAACCGAGAATCCTGACCTCGACGCTCCATTACCTGAAGCGCGGCGCCGAAAAGCCGGCTTATTACCGCATCGAGCCGCCACCGGGTGTGCCGCGCGCGAACGGCATCGACGATCCGCACGACGTCACGATCGAGGACGCACGCGGCCGCGAGTTCGAATTCACGCTCGACCGCAACGGTTTTCAGCTGATCAAGGCGCCGACCGCGGTTGCCGATTTCTATGATCCCGAGCAGATCAAGAGCGTCTACTATCCGGAAGTCCAGCAGCTATTGCGCGACAAACTGGGCGCCAGCCGCGTCTTTGTCTTTGACCACAATGTGCGCAACGCGACGCGGGAGGGCTTGGCGAAGCCGTCGCGGCAGGTGCACAACGACCACACCGTCAACTCGGCGCCGCGCCGGGTGCGCGACCATATGGGCGCCGATGCCGAGGAATTGCTGAAGCACCGCTTTGGCATCGTCAATGTGTGGCGGCCGATCCGCGGGCCGGTGCTCGATTTACCGCTGGCGCTGTGCGACGCGCGGAGCTTTACCGATGACGATCTGATCGCCAGCGATCTGGTCTATTCGCATGTGCGCGGCGAGACCTCGCGCGTCGAGTATAACCCGAGGCACCGCTGGTACTATTTCTCGGAGCAGCAGCCCGACGAGGTGATCCTGATCCGAGTGCATGACAGCGCCAATGACGGCCGCGCCCGGTTGTCGTTCCACACCTCGTTCGAGAACCCGCTGACGTCAGGTGCCCCGCCGCGCGAAAGCATCGAGGTGCGCACCCTGGTGTTCTTCCCGCCGGGCGCCTGACGGCGGTTTTTTAAAGGCGTTCTGTTAAAGGGGTCGCGTCGCAAGCCCCCACCCTAACCCTCCCCCGCAAGCGGGGGAGGGGACGAAAGGGGCGGGGGTGGGAAAAGGCGGCGACCCTTACTGCGCGGCGGCGGCGAGCTTGTCGGCGGTCTTGGTCTCGAAATCGCTGGCGTCGTGGCGCTCGTGCAATTGGGTCGAAGGCTCGCCGGAGAGGCGGTTGACCATGCGGCCGCGCTTGACCGCGGGGCGCTCGTAGATCATGTCGGTCCAGCGCTGCACGTTCTTGTAGTCCTGCACGCTGAGGAACTCGCCTCCGCCGTAGGAGTCGAACTTCACCAGCCCGCCATACCACGGCCAGATCGCCATATCGGCGATCGTGTATTCGGGGCCGGCGACGTATTTGCTTTCTCCGAGGCGGCGATCGAGGACGTCGAGCAGGCGCTTGGTTTCCATCGTGAAGCGGTCGATCGCATATTCGATCTTGACCGGCGCGTAGGCGTAGAAGTGGCCAAAGCCGCCGCCGACATAGGGCGTGCTGCCCATCTGCCAAAACAGCCAGGACAGGCATTCAGCGCGCGCGGCGGGCTCGGTCGGCAGGAACGCGCCGAATTTCTCGGCCAGGTGCACCAGGATGGCGCCGGTCTCGAACACCCGGATCGGCTTGGGGCCGCTGCGGTCGAGCAAGGCCGGGATCTTTGAGTTCGGGTTGATCGCGACAAAGCCGCTGCCGAACTGGTCGCCGTCGTTGATCTTGATCAGCCAGGCGTCGTATTCCGCACCTTTGTGGCCGGCTGCGAGCAGCTCTTCGAGCATGATCGTGACCTTGACGCCGTTTGGCGTGCCGAGCGAGTAGAGCTGCATCGGGTGGCGGCCGACCGGCAATTCCTTGTCGTATTGGGCGCCTGCTGTCGGGCGGTTGATGTTGGCGAACCGGCCAAGCGCCGGCTTGGCGGTCCAGACCTTGGGCGGCGTGTATTCGGCTGTGTCGGTCATTGCTGATCTCCGGGGCAAATGATGGGGATGCACGCCGAGCCAGCGTGCAATCGATTCATCCTACACGATCGCTCCGGGTTGCGGCCAGACGGCAATCATCCGAGGGTCGCGACTTCCTCGGGTGGACGCCATTCGGGAGCACAGGGCGGGTAGGGCAGGGGGCGAAGGAGGGCAGGTCAGGGCGTCACGCGATCGCCGTGATTGCGGGGTAACTTGCAATGGCGGGGGAAGGATGGGCGCGCGGTCGGGGACTTCCCGTGAATTCCCGGTTAAGGCGAGGAAATTCCCGGTTAGCTGCGGCAAATTCCCGGTTAGCCGGCCACGGGAATTTGCTCTCAACCAATTGAATTAGCTCACCTTTATGACGCCACCGGCGGCCCAATCGGCAAAATTCCCGGTTATTTCCCGGTTGCACGGGAATTTGCTCTCGGCGCCGCCGGGGGTCAGGCGCGGGTCGGGGAGGGGGCGGGTTCGGCGGTGCGCCCGAGCCGCGAACCGCACAACGCCAACAGCCCGGTCGCGACCGCGGCTATGATCGCAAACAGGCAGGCGCTCAAAAAGATGTGGGTCGGCGGCAATTTCAGCGCCAACAAATAGCCGCCCAAAGCCGGGGCGGCGATGCCGCCAAGCCGGCCGATGCCGAGCGCCCAGCCGAGCCCGCTGGTCCGCATCCGCGCCGGGTAGAGCGCGCCGCAGGTCGCGTTGGCGCCGGTCTGGCTGCCGATGATTGTCATGCCGGAGAAAAAGATCACCGCCAGCAGCACCGCATACGGCATTGCCACCAGCGAAATCAGCGCGATAAACACCGCTCCCACCGCATAGTGGAAGGCGAGCGAACGCTCCGGGCCGACCCGATCGATCAGCAGTCCGAGATAGAGCGCCGCCCAGATCGCGCCGAAATCGCGCAAGCTCGAAGCAAACACCGCCTGGCTCGGGGTAAAGCCGATCAGGTTGAGGACGGTGGGCAGCCAATACCCGAACAAGAACAGGTTCATCAGGCTGCAGAAAAAGATGATCCACAGCAAAATGGTCTGCAGCGCATAGCCTTCGCCGAACAGCATCTTGATCGGGTTGCCGCGGGGGAGGTCGATGGTGTGGCGTTGGACCTCACCCGGCGCGATGTCGAGGCGGTGCAACAAGGCGCGGTCGCGCGGCGCCAGATTGGCTCGCGCCGCCAAAAAACGCGGCGATTCCGGCAGCCAGAACGCGAGCACCACCACCAAGACCACCGGGAACGCGCCGCCGATAAAAAAGATGACCGGCCAGGCGAAACCTTGATGCAGCAACAGGGCAACGAGCTGGCCACCGAGAAACCCGCCGATCGGAGCCCCGGTAAAGGTCGCCATGATCATCGTCGCGCGCAGCCGCCGCGGGGCGTAATCGCCGGCCAAGGTCGCAGCGCCCGGGAAGGCGCCACCGATGCCGAGCCCGGTAAAAAAGCGCAGCACGCTCAGTATCAACAGCGAGCCGGCAACGCCGCTCAGCAATGAGGCGATGCCAAAGATCGACAAGCTGCCGATCAGCAAAGGCCGGCGGCCGAAACGGTCGCCGATCGGCCCCGCTGATAGCGCGCCGATCATAATTCCGATGCTCGACCACAAGAAAGCGGTGGTAAATGCGGGCGGCGGCAGATGCCAAGTATGGATCAATGACGGCACCGCCCAGCCGATCGAGTTGATATCGTAGCCGTCGCAGATTTGGACCAGCGTGCACAGCACGGCGACCCGCATCTGCAGGCTCCCGAGCCGCTGGTTTTCGAGCGCCGTCTCGATCGGTGATGACACTGCTTCGACCACTCTGTCGCCTCCCTCGATTGCCCGCGGTTTTTGCAGCCCGTGTTGCATTTTCCGGGCGGCTGCGCAAGCCTCACTAAGCAAATGCAGAGTTTAGGCTTTTTGATGCGGACGGGAGCTGACTACCGCGAGGCGCTGCGTGACGGGCGCCGGGTGTGGATCATGGGCGAGGACTGGGTGGAGGACGTCAACATCCACCCGGCGACGCGCGCGATGGTCGACGAATATTGCGCCTGGTACGACCGTCATCTCGACCCGGAATGGCGCGAAATCCTGCTGTCGCCCCACATGGCAAACGGCGAACTGGTGCCATGGGCTTATGTCGCGCCAAAAGAGAGCGCCGATCTGGTCGGCATGGGTCGGTCCTTTGCCAAGACGATTTTTTTGACCGCCGGCAACGTCACCCACACGCCGGCCTACGGCAATCTGATCGCGCTCGGCGTCCAGACCGCGGCGCAATCGGGCGATGCCCCGGCCGCGCAGGTCGCCGAGGCGGCAGCCTACCGCAACGACATCGCCCGCACCGGCCGCTTTTTAACCTATTGCGGCGGCGCCCCGATCATCGGCCAGCGTCTTCGCCCCGATCCCGCCGGCCGGGTAGCGCTGAAGCTGATGCGCGAGACCGATGCCGGGATCGTGATCTCGGGCCGGCTCGGCATGCATACGAGCCCGGCCTATGCCGAGGATGTCTATGTCGGCGCGTTGTCACGAATGGAGATCGACGGCCGCCCCGCAAGCTTTATCGTGCCGGTCAATGCTCCCGGCGTGACTGTGCTGTGCCGCAAGCGCGCCACTCGCGACGACAACCCGTTTGTCTCGCCGCTCTCCAGCCGCTTTGACGAGCTCGACGGCCAGATGTGGCTCGACAACGTCCTGATCCCATGGGAGCGGCTGTTTTTTGTCGACCCGACGCCAGAGGCGATTCCGCGCTGGCTACGCTGGCATCATCTTTACGGCTGGCTCGCCAAGGCGGAATTCACCTTGGGCTTGGCGCTGGCCTTGAGCCACGCAATGGGCCTTAAGGATCACAATCAGACGACCGAATACTTGATCGATCTCGTCGTCAGCATCCAGACCGTGCGCAGCAGTCTGACCGCCGCCGAGCGCGATCCTGATTTCACCCCCGAGGGCTATTGCTTTCCGCGTCACGCCCATCTCGCGGCAGGCGGCATTCAGCTGATGCGAGCACGCGCGCGAATGGCCGAGATCCTGCGGATCGTGCCCGGCTCCTCGCTCGTTGTCGCCCCTTCCGATCGCGATCTAGCGTCGCCCGAGCTCGCGGCGGGGCTCGAAGAGTCGTTTGGCAGCGGCGGTTACACAGCACTGCAGCGATCAGCCTTGCTGCAAATGGCCTGGGACCACGTTTCCTCGGCGCTCGACGGTCGCGAAGCCGCCTTCGAAGCGCATGCCAGCGGCGGCATGCCGAATTGGCGCAACTGGCTCCGTCGCAGTTTCCGCGACTACAACAATCTGGCTAACGCGGTTTGCAGCGCGCTCGACCTGGCGATGCCCGACATCGACCTTGAGGGCATCCGCACCGGCCCCATCGCCGTCCGCCGCCCTGCCGCGCCACCGGCCGGTGCCAAAGATTAGTTGAAATCCGCCATTAATCGTCTTTTCGTCGAGTGGCTAGCCGGCCCCGGCCAATGGGCTCCGCTGTTCTTGGCGGGGAGGGCAGGGGGGATTACATGATTCTTCGGTATTGAGGCGATCGGGAGGTCCCATGGCGGCCGCTCAGGAAAGACGCGATCTTTGGGAAAACCCGATGGGGACGGACGGGTTCGAATTTGTCGAATATACCGGGCCCGACCCGCAGGCACTGGCGGCCTTGTTCGAGCGCATGGGGTTTGTCGCCGCGGCGCGCCACCGCTCAAAGAATGTGACGCTCTACAAGCAGGGCGACATCCATTTCATCCTGAACGCGGAGCCCGAAAGCTTTGCCCAGGCATTTGCCCGGCTGCATGGTCCTTCGATTTGCGCAATTGCCTTTCGCGTCGCCGACGCCGCCAAGGCTTATCAGCGCGCGCTCTCATTGGGCGCCAAGCCCGTCGAGGGCAAAGTCGGGCCAATGGAGCTCAACATCCCGGCGATCGAAGGCATCGGCGGCAGTCTGATTTATTTCGTCGACCGCTATGGCGAGCACACGATCTACGATGTCGATTTCGTCCCGTTGGCAGGTGAAAAGCCAAATGCCGGGCTAGGGCTCACCCGTATCGACCATTTGACCCACAATGTGCATCGCGGGCGCATGGGTCTGTGGGCCGAGTTCTATGAGCGGCTCTTTGATTTTCGCGAGGTTCGCTATTTTGACATCGAAGGCAAATTGACCGGACTGCGCTCAAAGGCAATGACCAGTCCCGATGGAAAGATTCGCATCCCCATCAATGAAAGCGCCGACGATAAATCCCAGATTGCCGAATACCTCGAGGCTTATCACGGCGAGGGGATACAGCACATCGCACTTGGAACCGATGAGATCTACAAGACGGTCGAAGCATTACGCGAGCGCGATATTTCGTTCATGTCGGTCCCCGACACTTATTACGAGGTGATCGATGCTCGGATACCGGGGCACGGCGAGGATCTCGGGCGACTACAGAAAGACCGCATCTTGATCGACGGCGCGCCCGGGGAGGGGCAGGGACTGCTGTTGCAGATTTTCACCGATACGGTGATCGGCCCGATCTTTTTCGAGATTATTCAGCGCAAGGGCAATGAGGGGTTTGGCGAGGGGAATTTCCGCGCGCTGTTCGAATCGATCGAACGCGACCAGATCCGCCGCGGCGTGTTAAAGCCTGAAGCGAGCCGTTGAACCTTAGGGCTGCCGCTGGTCTCGTCGACGGTTGTCGAGCGAGTTGATGAAGTTCGGGTGCGCGGCCGAAGACCAGTTCGAGTGTTCTATCGTCGGCAATGGCTTGCCGCTTCGGGTCAGGTCGGTTAGCGGATATCTCGCCTTAAAATAGCCAAATGTTTTCGCTATCTCCTTAGCATTCGAGCCGTGACGATAAAATCTTGGGGTGAGACATGCAGACGCGGAAAATCGGATTGTATGCACTTGTTCCTCGGCAGCATCGAGGTGTCAACAACACCATGCCTGTCATTCCCGAATGGGTGATTGGCCATTGGAACGGACATTTTTGGAAGGTCGCTAACTCCATTGCACAGCTGAGCGATCAATACTTTACTGACATAAGCAATGAGCCAGTGCAGGTGACACCGGAGGTGCAGTCCCGCGTCTGTGGCGAGTGCATCTCATAAAGACGGCTGCGCTTGACGTACCATCCTGTGTTGGTTACTCGGCAAGCGATCCTTCGCAGATAATGTCAGGTTAAGTGGACGACGCAAGCGAGCGCCGCCTCACGCTTACCGGCGGATGAAGGTCTGCGCACGCCCGTACCGGAAGAATGAGTTGGCTGGTGTTCGGGGGATTCATGACCTTCTTGCAAGCGATTTTTTTTGCGATTGTCCAGGGGATCAGCGAGCTGTTTCCGGTAAGCAGTCTCGGTCACGCAGTCATTTTGCCGGCCGCGCTGGGTTGGCATGTCGACCAGGATTCGCCGCAATTTTTGCCATTCCTTGTCGTGCTGCATCTCGGCACCGCGACGGCGCTGCTGGTTTACTTTTGGCGCGTGTGGTGGTCCTTATTTCTAGCGCTGATCGGCCAAAGCGACAAGACCGTCGAAAATCGCCGCCTGATAAAACTGCTGGTCATCGGCACGTTGCCGGCGGTTGTGCTCGGGTTTGTCTTTGAACACAAGCTGCGTCGTTTGTTCGGCTCCCCGGTCGCCGCTGCGGTTTTTCTGATCCTTAACGGGTTTGTCCTGTTCGGCGGGGAACGGTTGCGACGCCGGGCGCTGCGCGCGGCTGATCGGCGCGAACTTGGCGATGCAAACTGGCGCGATGCCGTCGTTGTCGGGTTTTGTCAGACGTTGGCGTTCTTCCCCGGGATTTCCCGCTCGGGGACGACAATCGTCGGCGGTCTTCTGGTCGGGCTGCGGCATGAGGATGCGGCGGGGTTTTCGTTTTTGCTGGCCACGCCCGTCATCGCGGGTGCCGCGGTTCTCGAAATTCCGAAACTGCGGCATTTGCCGCTCGCCGACGGCGCCGCGGTGATGAGCGGGAGCACGTTGTGGATCGCCGGGGCGGTGGCCGCGGTCACTGCCTTCGCCAGCACCGCTTTTCTGATGCGCTACTTCCGCAGCCATGAAGAGAGCGCGGCGCTCGATCCGTTTGCCTATTACTGCTGGGCAGCGGGTTTGTTGGCGCTGGTTTGGCTGAAGATCGCGTAATCAGCGCGTCTGTTGCCGAGTTTGCGCCGCCTGTGCCGCGTGACAGGCTCGGGCCGGGCTGCTAGAAGAACAACCCGTCACACAGGGTCGGGGAGGGGAGAATGGCGGCAAAGCCCTACATTATCGCGCTCGAGGAGCACTATCTCGACCCCGAGATAAAACAGTTCTACGCCGGCACCGACTCGCAGCATGCGCCGGGTATTACCGAACGCCTCGACGATGTCGGTCAGGGGCGGATCGCCGAGATGGAAGCGGCCGGCATCGATCTGCAGGTTCTGTCGCACGCCAATCCAGGCATGCAAAAGATGGACGCCGAAATCGCGGTGCGGCTGGCGCGCGGCGCCAACGACCGGCTCCATGAGACCGTCCGCTCGCATCCCGATCGGTTCGCAGCCTTTGCCGCGATCCCAACGCCCGAGCCCAAAGCGGCAGCAGACGAGCTCGAGCGCGCGGTCACCAAGCTCGGCTTCAAGGGGGCGCTGGTCAACGGCCTGACCAATGGGGTCTTTCTCGACGACAAGCGGTTTTGGCCGATTTTCGAGCGCGCCGCGGCACTCGACGTGCCGCTCTATCTGCACCCGGCGATCCCGCACCCCGCTGTCGTCGAAGCCTATTACAAGGATTATGTCGAGCAATATCCATCGCTGCTGCGCGCAGCCTGGGGGTTTACGGTCGAAACCGCGACCCAGGGGGTGAGACTGGTGCTAAGCGGCGTATTCGACGCTTATCCCAATCTCAAGATAATCATCGGCCATTTCGGCGAGGGCCTGCCGTTTCTATTGTGGCGCATCAACATGGGGTTCGAGCGCGACCGCAGCGGCAGCAAAAGCTTCCGCGACGTATTTGCTGAGCACTTCTACGTGACGACGAGCGGTTTCTTCTCCGACCCCGCCTTATTGCATTGCATGATGGAAATTGGAATCGACCGGATCATGTTCTCGGTCGACTATCCGTTTGTCGACAACCTTCCGGGCGCCAAATGGACCGAGACCCTGCCGCTCTCCAATGAAGACAAAGAGAAATTGTTAAACGGCAACGCCCGACGGCTGTTAAAGATCTGAGCCGGTCGGGTGGGCTCAGCAGCCGAAGCGGCGCTGGCGGTCCTGGTAGGCGCGGATGGCGCGGAGAAAATCGATTTTACGAAAAGCCGGCCACAATACGTCGGTAAAGTAGAATTCACTGTGGACGCTCTGCCACAATAAAAAACCAGAAAGCCGGATTTCGCCCGAGGTCCGAATGATCAAATCGGGGTCGGGCAGACCGGCGGTATAAAGGTGGCGGCCAATCGCTTCCGGAGTGATCTCCTCGATCGCCTCGGCGAGGGTCGCCTGCTCCGCCGCAAGTCGCGACAATAGCGCGCGCACCGCGTCGGCAATTTCCTGTCGCCCGCCATAGGCAACGGCAATGTTCAACTCCAGACCATCATAACAGGCCGTGGCGCGCTCAGCCTCGCGGATCGCGTCGAGCACCGGTGCGGGCAGCAGTGCGAGGCAGCCGATCGCGCGAACCCGAACGCGACGACGATGGATCGCCGGATCGGCGGCGAGGGCGACCAGCTTGGCTTCGACCGAGGCAAGAATGCCGGAGATTTCGGCCGGCGATCGGCGGAAATTCTCAGTCGAGAACACCCACAACGTCACTGTCGGTATTTCGAAATCAGCGCACCAGTCGAGGACCTCGTCGAGTTTATCGGCGCCGAGATCATAGACCGCGCGGGGCTCGACAATGCCGAGCGAACGCCCATGGCGGCGGTTGCCGTCCAGGATTATCCCGATATGGCGCGGCCGCGGCCGGCCGCGAATCTCTCGGCCGAGCCGGCGCGCGTACAGGTAGTAAAGAAGCCGGAACATCGGCCGCAGCACAGCACCCCCAAGCGTCTGTCATGCGAGACCGCCATTTTCAGGTGCTGGCGGCGATCTTGGCAAAGTAAGACAAGCCTGTGACGATTTGACTAAAATATGGCTTCCAATCAATGCGAAGTCTCGCGGGGTCGCGCAGCTCCATCGGGCTTGCAAACGCGACCCCGCAGCACGCGTTTTTCCGATCAGCGAACCGGTCGCAAGGTTATGGCGCCGATGCCGGCGGCGACATTCAGCCCGGTATTGCCCTCGATGCTGACCGGCTGCAGCGAGATCGTGTGGTTGGATCCGCCGATCAGCACATTTGCGCCTGCCCCGACCCCTACAGTGGCACTGGCGGTGGCGCCGCCATAACTGCCGGCGAGCGCGCCGGGCGCCAAATCGGTTGTCGGCGCAAGCACCGCCCAAACCAGCACGCCGCCCTCGGTGTAACCGATATCGACACCGAACTTTGAAATTGTTCCGACATAATGCTCGACATGGCCTCCATGTGTGAACGTACAGTGCAGCGATTTCGACGAGCCGAAGACAAAGCCCCAACCGGCGGCTACGTTGCAGCTCAATGTGCCGACGCGCACGCCCCCCTGCGCCGCCGCCGGCATCGGATGAGATGCAATCGCCGCGGCCAATCCCAACGCACCGACGGCTAACCCAACCTTTCTGAACATTCCTTCACCCCCAATTCGCGGGATAATCCCCGCGGCGCGCATCTTGCCCGGTTGAGTTGCGATTGGCTACCGTCGGCCGCTCTTCGTGGCTCGCCCTATTTGCCACACCTAAATTAGTTTTCGCAGTTGCGGGAGGCCGGCCATGTGCCCGTTGATGTGCCGGTTTGCGTGCCTGGGCATCACGGGCTGCCAGCGATAAGAGCGCCTTTGCACGCCGCCCTCCTGATAAGCGGCACTCCGATAAGAAAAATCTTATGGTATTAAGAATGTTATAGCATTACCGATTACGGATGATCTCGCAGTCTGTGGCGAGTGCCGGCACCCGATGGAATTGACCGACACGCATCGGGCGTTGGCTGCTCGGGACGCTGGCTGCCATCGTGCTTGCGATATCCGCTGCTGATGCCGAACCGCTCAAAATCCTCGCTGCCGAAAATTTCTATGGTGACATCGCGCGCCAGATCGGCGGACCCGACGTCGTTGTCACTAGCGTCTTAAGCAATCCCGATCAGGACCCGCACGAATTCGAGGCCAGCCCATCGACGGCAAGGGCATTTGCGGAGGCGAGGCTCGTGATCTACAGCGGCGCCGACTATGATCCGTGGGCGGTCAAGCTGTTATCGGCCTCGCCGTCGCATTCGCGGGTAGTTATCGACGTAGCGGATCTCGCGCATAAAAAGGCGGGGGACAACCCACACATCTGGTACGAACCCGAAAGCGTGCTATCGCTTGGTCGCGATCTGGCCGATGAGCTCACCAAACTCGACCCGGCGCATGCCGCCGATTACCGCCAGCGTCTTGCAGCATTCGAGCAGTCGATGCGGCCGCTTGCCGCTCGAATTGCCGCGCTCCGCCGCAAATATGCCGGCACGTCGGTAACCGCGACCGAACCGGTGTTCGGGTATATGGCAGACGCATTAGGGCTCGATATGCGTAATCGCCCCTTTCAACTGGCGGTCATGAACGATACCGAGCCGAGTGCGGCCGACATCGCCGCATTTGAGCAAGATCTGCGCTCGCACGCCGTCAAAGTCCTGATTTACAACCGCCAGACCAGCGATGCTTTGACCCGGCACATGCGCGAGCTGGCTAAGCAGTCCGGGATCCCGGTCGTCGGCGTCACCGAGACCGAACCAGCGGGGAAGGATTACCAGGAGTGGATGCGCTCGCAGTTAGATGCGCTCGATCGCGCGCTCGCGCATTAGGGCAACCCGCGATCGAGCTTGACCGGGTGGTGGTGGCGCGCGCCGGGCGTGTCATCCTCAACGAGATCAGCGCTACGATCCATGCCGGCGAGTTTATTGGTGTTTTCGGCCCGAATGGCGCCGGCAAAACCACGCTGCTGCGAGCGATCCTTGGCCTGGTGCCGGTGGTCGCGGGGAAGATGCGTATATTCGGTCAACCATCTGGACGCGGCAATCGTGTCGCCGGATATCTGCCTCAGCAACGCGCCGCCATTGCCGATCTGCCGCTTCGCGGGTGGGATTTTGTCGCCAGCGCCTGGCAGGGCGAGCGCTGGGGGTTGCCCCTGATCGGCCGTGGCGGTGCGCAGGAAGTCGCGCGAGCGATCGATCGGGTCGACGCTCAACCGCTCGCAAATCGCCGGCTTTCGCAACTCTCCGGCGGCGAGTTGCAGCGGCTGCTATTGGCGCAGGCGCTGCTCGGCGAGCCCAAACTGTTACTGCTGGACGAGCCGCTGATCAGTCTCGATCCGCACTTTCAGCAAGCGGTGATTTCCCTGATCCGGCGAATCCAACTGGACGCCGGGATAACCGTGCTGTTCACCGCCCATGATCTGAACCCGTTGCTCGGGGTCATGGATCGCGTGCTCTATCTGGGGAGTGGCAGTGCGGTCATTGGAGCGGTCGATGAAGTCGTTAGCGACAATGTTCTTTCGCGGCTCTATGGCATGCCGATCGAAGTGCTGCGAGTAGGCGGTCGCATCATCGTCGTCACCAAGCACTGGCCGGTCGAAGCCAAATCGCACCGCCACGATGTTTGAATACGAGTTCATGCGGACCGCCTTTATGGCGGGCGGAATCGTCGCGATCGTCGCCGGCGCGGTCGGCTTTTTTCTGGTGTTAAGAAACCTGGCCTTCGCCGGACATGCGCTTTCGCATGTCGGGTTCGCCGGCGCCACCGGCGCGGTGCTGATCGGGTTTAGCGCGTTCTGGGGGTTGCTAGCATTTACCATAGCGGCCGCGGTTGCGATGGGGCTGCTGGGCGACCGGCTGCGCAACCGCGATGTCGCGGTCGGGATCGTGCTGTCGCTTTCACTCGGGCTCGGGGTGCTCTTTCTTTACCTTTATACAACGGGCGCTGCCGAGGCGACGGCAATCCTGTTCGGCAACCTGTTGGGGGTCAGCACCGGCACTTTGTGGAGCCTGCTTGGGCTCGGCGTGCTGACCTTGTTTGCCCTCGCGGTGGTCTCTCGCCCGTTGTTGTTTGCGACACTGGAGCCCGAGTTGGCCGAGGCAAAAGGGGTGTCGCTGCGGCTCGTCTCGGTGTTGTTTCTGGTTATTGTCGCGGTCGCGGTCGCGGAGGCGGCGCAGGTTGTCGGCGTGCTGCTGGTGTTCGCGCTGATGGTCGGCCCAGCGGCAGCGGCGCAGCGATTGACATCGCGGCTCGGCCCCGGTGTGACCTTGGCCATCATTTTGGCGCTGGCGGAAACGTGGAGCGGTATCGCGCTGGCCTACATTACCGATTGGCCGACGACATTCTGGATCGTCCTTCTAAGCTGCCTCGCGTATTTCCTCGCCATCCTCAACCCGCTGCCCGAAATCGCCGAGAAGCGGATACGCGCCTGACGGCCTCCCAATCGTATTCACCAATTACAGATGTCACCGTCTGTGCCATTTACAGATGTCACTGGGGTCGGCCGGGGGCCGGGCGCGGAGTCTCCGGCGTAGCGCAGCACCCGACCGGCGCCCGCTGTACGGACCCTCGAAACCGCTCCCGGTGTTTTACCGAGCGGGCCTCAGCCCGCTCGGCTCGTAGAACAGCTCAGATCACCAAGCGAAACACCGTTAGTGCGATTTTGAACAAATCATCCGGTGACCCCTATTACGAGGTCACGACATAACGAACAGGTTGCCTTTTAAGAGAGGTTCTGAAAGAGGATTTTGTGGATCTCCACAACCCTCGGCACGTGCATACTGAGACGGCTCGCTCCACCAGCGGCGTCCATTTGGTATATTAATTTCTGGTCAATCGGAAACTGGGTCGAAAAATGATCAAAGCGTGGTGTAAAGAATATTCTTCCAACCCCACTGTGGCCAACCCTTCGCTTTGGCCGGTATTTACAGCGGCAATCGACCTCGCTTTTCACGCATTACCGAGTCGGTGCCAGCAAAGTCCCAATTAAGTGGCGTTTGGAGTTCGCTCATTATCGCTATCTGATTGAACAGATGCGGGCACTGATCGACGTTCCGAGTTCTCCGTTCTATGCTTTCCTCAAATACCATGAAGTAGAGCGATTGGTACGCCGGTGGGATGGCGCTAGTCAGCATGTCTTGGAGATTGGACCGGGATCGACCTTGGGAATGCTTTACTGCTTCTTGGCGGCCGGTGCGGAACGGGCGGTCGGGGTCGACATTGCGCCGTTGGAGAAGTCCGCTGAATTTTATCGAATTTTACATGACTATCTTGCCTGCATCGCGGCGTTCCGTTGGTGGCGCCCGTTTGCGACGGATCGAAGTGATCCAAACATTCGTTACTCCGAGCAGTGGTTTTGGGATCATGTCGATGGTCAAGAGATTTCCGATCGGCTTGAGTATTTCTCTCCTGTTGATGCCCATGACTTGCCATTCCGCGACGGTGAGTTCGACCTCGTCTATACTTGCTCCGTTATGGAGCATTTTGAGCGGGATCGATAAGATCCTTCAGGCCGTGGACGACGGAGGTCTATTGCAACCGCCTTCTCGTATCAGATTGGCGCCGCGCGTTCGCCGAAGCCGACTTGGAACTACTGCAATTTGACGTGATTAGCGATCTAAATCCGACGGCGATCGATCCAACTCGGTTCGCCAATCCGTTTTGCGATCGCACACAAGAGGAATTGGCTCCGCTGATCGTTCGAGTTGTTGCCCGTTCACCCGGTGTCATAGAAAATCGCGGCGCGGATTAACGTCCTAAGTAAGGCCCGGTGTGAGGTGAGGTCAATTGGTTTGCCCGATTTTGGTAGATACCCTAACGTTTCATGAACCGCGCGCCGCAGCGCCTCGGGCTTGCGCCGGTTACTGCGGCGATCGCGTCGTTTCGAGATCAGGCCGCTCGGACCTTCGATCCGATAGCCCAACAGCCGAAACGCCTCACGCCGCCCGAGCCCCAACAGCTGGCCCGCCGCTTTCGTCGTCAGCCGCTTTTAGTCCAAATCCCTCAGCACCTCGAGCCGCCGTAGCTCTCGATCGCTCATCAGCCGGACCGTCATCCCAAACACCCCCCGGAAATCCCCGGGGCAGTCTCATCTCTAACTGGTAAACGGGTGACATCTTGATCGGGCGCCCACGCGATCTGTCCAGCCCAGATAGAAATGCCGCCCCCCACAGGCCGCGAAAAAGCCGGAGAGACTGACATTTTTAAATTGGACGGCACTGACATTTGCACGTTGGGCCTACAGCTAAATGTCGCATAATATATATTATGGAAAGTATCCGCGGGATAGCGGCGTGAAAACCTTGCAATTTGATGTGGCGCGAAATCGCGTGGTGGGTTTTGGGGGGTTATGCGGGGTCGGGCAGATCGATGGCGAGGCCGTCCTGGCCGGGCTCGACACCTTCGGGGAGTTCGGCGGCCAATGTGCGGTAGTCGAGCGACTGGTCCATATGGGTCAGCACGGCGCGGCGCGGGCGCACCCGCGCGATCCAGTCGAGCGTCTTATCAAGATGAGAATGCGTCGGGTGCGGCGCGCGGCGCATGCAGTCGACAATCCACAACTCGATCCCGGCGATCGCGGCAAAGGCGGCTTCGTCGAGTTCGGTGACATCGGTCGAATACGCCATCGCGCCGATGCGAAACCCCAAGGTGGTGCTGTAACCGTGGTCCTGCGCGAACGGCACCACCGGCACGCCGCCGACGGAAAACGGCCCGGTGATCTCGTTGGGTTCGAGGGTCGGTTTGTAGAATTGCCCGGGCTCCGCTGGCGCCGCCAGCGCATAGCCAAAGCGGCGGCCGATTTCACCCAAGGTTCGAGTGTCAGCCCAGAGCGGGATCGCGGCCTTCATGATCCGGTTCAGCTGGCGGATGTCGTCGATCCCGTGCAGGTGGTCGGCGTGCGGGTGGGTCATCAGCACCGCGTCGAGCTTCCTGACCCGTGCATCAATCAATTGTTCGCGCAGATCGGGCGAGGTGTCGATCAGGATTGCGACCGCACCGATCTCGACCAACAGCGAAACCCGGCGGCGGCGGTTGCGCGGATCGGTCGGGTCGCACTGCCCCCAATTCGGCCCGATCGCCGGCACTCCGGTCGATGCACCGCAGCCGAGGATGGTAACCTTCATCGGCCTGGCGCTATCCCCGCGGGCGGCCTTGCCTTGGCAAACAGGCGGAAGAAATTGGCGGTAGTTGCGGCCGCCAGTTCCTCGGGCTCGACGCCTTTCAGCCCCGCCACGACCGCTGCTGTGGCCTTGACAAAGGCCGGTTCATTGCGTTTGCCGCGATACGGGACCGGTGCCAAATACGGGCTGTCGGTTTCGACCAGCAGTCGGTCGAGGGGCACATCGCGCACGATATCGCGCAATTCGTCGGCGTTTTTGAAGGTCGCAATGCCCGAAATCGAGATCAAAAACCCAATCTCCAATGCCGCTTCGGCCAAAGCGCGACCGCTTGCAAAACAGTGCATTACGCCTGATAACGGCTGTTCCGCGCGGAGAATGCGGGCGATGTCGTCATCGGCCTCGCGGGCATGGATGATCAATGGCAGCCCGGTCATCTGCGAGGCCGCGATATGGGCGCGAAACACACGCTCCTGGATGTCGCGTGGGCTCAGATCATAGTGATAGTCGAGCCCGGTCTCGCCGATGCCGACGACCTTGGGGTGCTGGGTCAATGTCGTCAAACGCTCCGGCAGCAAATGGGCGTGATCGGCGGCTTCGTGCGGATGAGCGCCGACCGAACACCAGATGTCGTCTTCACTTTCAGCGATCGCGCGCACCCCGGGAAATTGGTCGAGGCGGGTGCCGATTGTCAGCATCGTGCCGACGCCGACCGCTCGGGCGCGAGCGATCACCGCATTGCGTTCAGCCTCAAAGTCCGGGAAATCAAGGTGGCAGTGGCTATCGACCAGCATCACCTCCCTGCCCTCGCCACCGATACCACCGCCGCTCATGCCGCGGATGCTTCGATATAGCGCGGAAAGATACCCTCCGGCTTTGGCAGCGGGGTTCCCGGAGTTAACGGTGTTTGCCGCAGCGCCGTGAAATCGCGCGATCCCGAGGGGACGGCCAGCTGATCCAAAAGTTTCCCGGCTGCGTCAGGCACAAAGGGTTGCACCAAAATCGCGAGATGCCGGATGGTTTCGGCAAGCGTGTACAGCACGGTACGCATCCGCGCTGGATCATTGCGGCGCAATGCCCATGGCGCCTGCTCGTCGACATAGCGGTTGGCCTCGCCGACGACCCGCCAGATGGTTTCGAGCGCGAGATGAAACGCCTGCTCATTCATATGGACGCGCACATTCGCCAGTAGAGCGCGGGCATTATCGAGCAGTAGCCGGTCGGCATCGGCAAAGGCCGAAGGCTCGGGTACCGCACCGTCGCAATCGCGATTGATCATGACCAATACGCGCTGCGCCAGATTGCCAAAATCATTGGCCAAATCGCCGTTCAGCCGGCCGACCACCGCACGATGCGAAAAATCGCCGTCGCTGCCAAACGGCAACTCGCGCAGCATGAAATAGCGCACCGGATCGACCCCGTAGGTATCGACCAATTGCTTCGGCGGGATAAAATTGCCGAGCGATTTCGACATTTTCTCCCCCTCGACCGTCCACCAGCCATGGGCGAAAACACGGCGTGGCGGGTCGAGCCCGGCAGCCATCAGAAATGCCGGCCAATAGACCGAATGGAAGCGCACGATGTCTTTGCCAACCATATGCAGATCGGCGGGCCACCAAGTCGAGAATTCGGCCGCGTTATCAGGATAACCGGCGGCCGTAATGTAATTGATCAGTGCGTCGAGCCACACATAAACAACATGGCCCGGGTGCCCCGGCACCGGAACCCCCCAGGTAAAGCTGGTGCGGGAGATCGACAAATCCTTGAGCCCGCCCCGGACAAAGCTGATCACTTCGTTGCGGCGGCTGCGCGGCGCCACGGCATCGGGATTGGCGTCGTAAAACGCCAGCAGCCGCTCTTGCCAAGCCGATAGCCGGAAGAAGTAATTTTCCTCCTCCAGCCATTCGACCTCGGCGCCGGTCGGCGCCCGAGCGCCATTTGGGCCGTCGACGAGCTCGCTTTCGTCATAGAACGCCTCATCGCGCACCGCATACCACCCGGCGAAGCGGCCGAGATAAATCTCGCCGCGCCGCGCCAATTCCTGCCACAACGCCTGTACGGCGCGCGCGTGGCGCGGCTCGGTCGTGCGGATGAACTCGTCCTGCGAGACGTTCAGCAGCCGGGTTACTTCGCGAAATCGCGCCGAGTTGCGATCGGCGAATTCCTGCGGCGAGACGCCGGCGACAGCGGCGGATTGCGCGACCTTCTGACCGTGCTCGTCGGTCCCGGTCAGGAATTTGACCTGCCGCCCGTCGAGCCGCATGAACCGCGCCAGCACGTCGCAGGCCACTGTCGTATAGGCGTGGCCCAAATGCGGCGAGTCGTTGACGTAGTAGATCGGCGTCGTGATGAAATACGGCCGGGCGGCGTCCATCGCTCTCTCCAAAGCCCAAATATGGGCCGGGGCCGGCAGCGATCCAGCGCTCGCCGGCGACGCCGTTTCTAGCGCGCCAACTCCTCAATGGCAAAGAACGCGCCGAGCATTGTCTGCTTCTTGTCGAGATTGAGTTCGCGGGCGGCGGCGAAATTGGCCTCGATCTCTTCGCGCAACCCGCTCCAGCGCGCCGGATCGGCAGCGGCGGCGAGACGCCGCATTGCTGCACCCTCGCCGGTTACGACCTCCTCGGTTCCGGCGCAGCCGCGCGCCGCGTCGCTCGCGAGCCGCGCAAGAAACTGCGGTAACAGCTCCTCTCCGGATCGATAAGATTCTTCCGCGTCGGCGCGCGCGAGGCGATCGGTCAGCGCATGCAGCTGGACAAGGTCGATCCCGGGAGCCTGCCCCAGCAATTCGACAAGCGAGCGATAGAGCCCAAGCCCTCCGGCATCGGCGAGCTCGATCGCTCGCCCGATGCTGCCGCCGCTGAGCGCTGCCAAGGACTCGGCTTCGGTCGGATCGAGTTGCGGTCGGTAACGCCGCAGGAGCTCAGTCGTCAGCGTCAGGGGCAGCGGCGCCATTCCCAGCCGGCGGCACCGCGAGCGGATCGTCGGCAGCAGCCGCCCGGGGTTATGGCTGACCAGCAGCAGGAGCGCGCGGTCGGGCGGCTCTTCGAGGATTTTGAGGAGCGCGTTGGCGGCGTTCCGGTTCATTTCTTCGGCGCCATCGACAATGACGATCCGCCACCCCTCTTCCGCCGCGGTCAGCCGGAAAAAGGCGGCGATCTCGCGCGTGTCCTCGACGACGATCTCACCGCGCAGGCGCCTGCGGCGTGGATCCCAGGCGCGTTCGACAGTCAAGAGATCGGCATGGCCACCCGCCGCGACGCGGTGAAAGACGCCATTGTCGGGGTCGATCGCGAGACCGGTTTTGGGCGCGCCGCCGCCGAGAAAGTCGGGCTCGGCTGCGTTTATCTGGCGGTCCTCAGTCGCGGCGAGCAAAAAACGCGCAAAACGAAAGGCGAGCGTCGCCTTACCGATGCCGCGCGGCCCGGTAAGCAGGATCGCGTGCGGCAGGCGTCCGGCGCGGTAGAGCCGCTCGAGCTCGCGCTCGATCACATCATGGCCGACCAAATCGGGATTCGCCCGCGGCGGCGGGCCCGAGGCCATATCGTCGCCGGCCACGACGGGCATTAGCCATGCTCCTCTGCTCTACCCATCGCTGTCCCGGCAACAGCCGGGACCCATCACTGCCATGGATACCGGCTTTCGCCGGTAAAGCTCGAGATATATTCTCGAAACGAGAGAAAATTTTTCCCAAGTCATCGTTTTGTTACTGTTGCTCCGTCCAGATTTACTTGGAGCCGTTGTGCAACGGCTTTCACGACCCCGCGGTGGACTGCCGTCGGGTCGCGATTGGCGTCGATCAGCACGCAGCGTTCGGGTTCGGCGGTGGCGATTTCATGGAAGCCCTGGCGCAGCCGCTCGTGAAACGCCGGGTCGAGCCGTTCAAAGCGATCCGCGGCGGCACGGCGGCCCGCGGCGCGGGCGAGCCCGATCTCGACTGGAAGGTCGAGGATCAACGTCAGGTCGGGGGCAAATCCGCCGAGTGCGAAGCGATGCAACATCGCGATATCGCAAAGCGGCAGACCGCGGCCGTAGCCTTGATAGGCCAGCGTCGAATCGGCAAAGCGGTCGGATACGACCCAGGTTCCGCGCGCCAGTGACGGTTCGATCAGCTTTGCGACATGGTCGCGTCGCGCCGCGACCACCAGCAGCGCCTCTGCGGCGGCATCCCAGCGCTCGCCCTCGCCTTCGAGCAACAACCGGCGGATGGCTTCCGCCCCTGGCGAACCGCCAGGCTCGCGCGTCGCCAACGCCGTGATCCCGGCCTGTTCCAGCGCCGTTATCAGAAGCGTCGATTGCGTCGATTTCCCGGCCCCCTCTCCGCCTTCTATTGTTATAAAGCGGCCGCGGGTCATCTCTCAGTGCCGGTTGCCCCACACGAGGTAGCCGGCGAGCGTGGCGATGCGGCCCATGGCGTCCATGCGCGGGACATCGGCCGCAGCGACCAGCGACGTTTCCTGCTGCGGCGTGTCGGGCGCCTCCACCAGGATCTTGCCAACGGTCTCGCCTTTTTGCACTGGGGCTGGGATCGGACTGTCGTATTGCACGGATACCTGCATGTTCTTGCGGGCATTTCGCGATAACGTCACCACCAGATCCTTGCCGACGGTTAGCGGCACCCGCGCATCATTGCCGAGCCAGACCTGGGCATCCTCCACTTTGTCGCCGGCAGCGAACAAGCGATAATCGTTGAACTCGCGAAACGCCCAATCGGCTAGTCTTTCGCTTTCCTCGGCGCGGGCCTTCATCGTCGGCAACCCGCCCAAGACCATGACGATGCGCCGGCCGCCACGCACGATCGACGCGGTCAGGCTATATCCGGCTTCCTCGGTATGTCCGGTCTTCAGCCCATCTGCGCCCATGTTTTTATACAGCAGCGGGTTGCGGTTTCCTTGCTTGATGTTGTTGAAGGTGAAATCCATCTCACTGTAAATCTTATAGTATTCTGGAAAATCCTTGATCGTCCGGATCGCCAGGGTCGAGAGGTCGCGCGCGGTCATCCAATGATTGGGGTCGGGGAGGCCGTCAACATTGGCAAAATGGCTGTCCTTGAGCCCGATTTCTTTGGCTTTTTGGTTCATCAAATCAACAAAGGCTTCAACGCTGCCGGCGAGCCCCTGGGCGAGGACGACACAGGCGTCGTTGCCCGACTGGACGATCATGCCGCGCAACAAGTCGGAGATGCTGATCCGGCCGCCGAGCGGCACAAACATCTTGGAGCCGCTGGTCCGCCACGCCTCCTCGCTGACCGGCAGTTCATCGGTCAGCTTGGCCTTGCCATCCTTGAGCATGCCGAAGACGACATAGGCCGTCATCATCTTGCTCATCGAAGCCGGCGGCATGCGCTCATCGGCACCTTTGTCGAACAGAACCGCACCGGTTTCCACCTCGACGATGATCGCGTGCGTCGCCTCGGTGTCGATGCCCGAACCCGGCGTCGTGTTGGTCGCCGCGGGGGACGCAGCGGCAAGTTTCGGTTTTGCTTTGGCATGAGCTGCCATCGCGGTCTGGCCGCAAAAGCCGGCGGCGAAAACAGCTGCCAGCATGAAAAGGATCAACCGCGGCACCGATATATGGCTCATTCCTGTCGCCCCGGAGATGGTCTCGTATCAATCGCCGACGATGCGGGCGCCGGGATAGCCGCTTTCGACAACCCGCGCCAGAACCCGGTGCGCCTGCCCTTCGTTAACCAGCGGGCCGATCCGCACCCGGTACATCGCGGTCCCGTTGACCGAAGTGGGCATCACTTGAACGTTGCCCAAGCGCGCGATCCGCGACTGGACTCGGTCCGCGTTATTTCGCATCGAGAACGCGCCGGCCTGCACGAAAATCCCGCCTGCGGGCCCGCTTCGAGCTACGACCGCCTTCTGTGGCATCGCGGAGATTTTCGGGATGGCGGTAGCAGGCAGCACCTCGGGTAGCCGCGCGCGGGCTCGCACGGGCGGCAGCTCCGCAGCCTCGGCGGGCGCAATCAGGGCAAATCGCGAGCCAGCCGGAGGTGCCGTCCGGGATGGTGCCGCCTGCGGGCTCAGCCGCGGAGGCGCTGGCTCCGGAGCCGCCATCGCTATGACCGGCGCACCGCTGCGGGCTGGCCGCTCCAACGCACTCGCTGCGCCAACAGTCCGCAGCGGCGTGGTGGCGGTCACTTGCCGCGGCGTTTCGGTTGTCGCCATCGCAATCTGCGGTGGCGAGCGGCGCTCGACCGATAACGGCGGAACAGCATGGCGTGGCAGCGGCGCGGTGACTGCGGAGGCGTATACCGGGCGAGAAGACGATGCGGTTGTGGGGGCGGCCGGCGATACCTGAGCGACCATGACCTGACCGCTGTTATGCATTGCCTCTTCGGCTGCGGCGATGCTCTCGTCCTTCAATACCGTGACCCGAACCAATGTGGTTCCTTGCCTTTCAAAGCCGAGAAGCTGTGCCGCCCGGCGCGACACATCGATCAATCGCCCATCCCTAAACGGGCCGCGGTCGTTGACCCGCAATTGCAGCGAGCGGCCGTTTTGGAGATTGGTCACCTGCACGATGCTCGGCATCGGCAAAGTGGTATGAGCCGCCGTCAGATCATTCAAATCGAAGATTTCGCCGTTGGCAGTCAGACGCCCCTCGAATTGCTCCCCATACCATGATGCAACCCCGGTCCGATCATAGTTGTAATCAACCGCCGGATAGTACCATACGCCGTGAATCTGGTAGGGGGCGCCGACCCGGTAAGCTCCGACCCCACGACCCTCGGGATAGCCGCCCGGCGGCGATGATGCGCAACCCGCGAGGAGCCAGCCAGACAAAGCAACCAACACGATAGAGTGCGACCGGCCCACGGCGTTGATCGCCATCTTTTCCGCCGCTTCGGCCGCTAGCGTCAGCTATGCCCGATCCGCTCCCCACCGGCCATGGCATCGGCCAAATAGCCGACTGCGCCGGCAAAGTATGTGGATTTGTTCCACCGCATGATGGTCCGGAAATTGTCGTAGACCAGCAAGGCCGGACCACCGGCGCCGTCGGGCATGACCAGCGACGCCTGGACCTCGCGAACCCCCAGCGGTTGTGCATCGATGCTGCGTACCCCCATGCGAGTCCACTCGGCGGTCGGGCGGCGAAGTTCAAGCCCGGTCCAGCGCGCGTCGAAACCGGGCGGCAACAAAACGCGCCGACCCCAACTCTCGCCATCACGCCAGCCGAGATGAGCAAGGAAATTAGCAATCGATCCGAGCACGTCGGCGCGGTCGTTCCAAATGTCCCGCCGGCCGTTGCCATCGTAATCGACCGCGTACTGCAAAAAGGTCGACGGCATGAACTGGCATTGGCCCATCGCACCGGCCCATGAGCCGTTCATATTGCCCGGTCCGATATTCCCCTGGTCAATGATGCGAAGCGCCGAGATCAGCTCGCGACGGAAATAGGAGCCGCGCCGCCCGTCAAAACCGAGCGTCGCGAGCGACGCCACGACGAGGTAGTTGCCGGTGATCTTGCCGAAATCGCTCTCCATTCCCCAGAGCGCGACGACAAAGCGGGGATCAACAGCGTAGCGGCGATGAACCGCCTCAAGCAGACCCCAGTTGTCGTAGAGCGCGCGCCTGGCGTTTTCGACCCGCTGCGGGCTCACCGTTTTCTGCAGATATTGGGTAAAGGTCAGCAATTGTTCGGGCTGATGGCGGTCGAGTTCGATTACATGCGGCAAGTACTGCGCATAACGCAGCGCCAAATCCACGGTCGATGAGCGGACACCTTGCGCCGCCGCCTCGCGCCCGACGGAGGCTAGAAAATACCCAAAGTCCCCCTCCGCCGCTGCCGCCAGCGAGGGCAAACCAGCAAACACAGCCGGCATGGCCAGTAATGGCGCCGATAACACCGTGCGGCGGCTGTGGTGACGACACGTCATTCAAAGAGACCTCTGATCCCTAAACTCCGGCGTTTTATTGCCACGAGAACGCCTGACGCTGCAACGCAGCGGCAGGATTCCACGAAATCCCGCCCCGCGGCCTTTACGATCGGCAACGGTTTCCTGACGCGTCGGCGAATTGCAGCTCCGCGACCCCGCGCCGTCCTTGACAAGATGCCGCGGCAATCGTAACGCAGAGATACAAATTTCGCCCATCGGGAGGTTGCAAAAATGGGAGAGGTACTGGGTCTCGGCGTCACCCACTTTCCGCCGATGTCAGGCACCGACGAAAGCATGGGGCGCATCCTGAAGCGGGTCCTCGATGATCCGGCTTTGCCCGAGCAATACCGTCATCCGGAGGGCTGGCCGGCGGCGATGCGCGAGGAGTACGGCTCAGATCAGGGTTTGTCGGCGGCGCGGCGTCATCGCGAGGCGCTGATTTCAGGCTTTCGCAACGCCCGCCGGGTGCTCGACGAGTTCAAGCCCGATCTTGTCGTGATCTGGGGCGACGATCAGTACGAAAACTTCCGCGAAGACGTAATCCCGCCGTTCTGCTTATTGGCCTACGAGCAGCTCAGCGCAAAACCGTGGGAATACTACCGCGCGCCCAACGCCTGGAAGGAGCCCAACGACAAGGTTTTCGAATACAAGGGGCACCGCGAAGCCGGCAAATACCTGGCGACCAAGGTCATCGAGGCCGGGTTCGACGTCTCCTACGCCTACCAGCCATTGCATCACCAACTCGGCCACGCGTTTCTGAACACGCTGCTGTTTATGGATTATGACCGGAAGGGCTTCCCCTATCCGGTATTGCCGTTTCAGGTGAATTGCTATGGCCGGCGGGTCGTCGCACAGCAAGCGGGGGTAAGATCGCTTAGCGAATTGCCCGATGAGAGCGATCTCGATCCGCCATCGCCGATGCCGTGGCGCTGCTTCGATTTGGGTGCCGCTGTCGCTCGCATTACCGTCGAAAGCCCGTATCGGGTGGCGCTCATCGCCTCTTCGAGCTGGTCGCATGCGTTTCTGACACGCAAGAATTGGCTGCTCTACCCGGATGTTCCGGCCGATCGCGCGCTCTACGACGCCTTGCAGAAATCCGATTACCAGACGTGGCGCAACCGCCCGCTGAGCGCGATTGAAGACAGCGGCCAGCAGGAGTGTCTTAACTGGGTGTGTCTGATGGGCGCGATGGACGCGCTCGGGCGGCGTCCGACCGAAACGGCGTTTGTCGAGAGCTGGATCTTCAATTCGAACAAGTGCTTCGCGGTTTACGAGCCGTGAGCCTTTAGGCCCCGGCCGATGGCGGAGCTGCCGGGTAAGGCGCTGGCGCAGGAGCTGATCGGCACGAGCCGAGAGGAAACCGGCGCCACGCCAATCGCGGCAGTCATCGAGGCGGCGCAGGCCGGGGCGCTCGACGAAGCCGCAGTCAATAGGCTGATCGGGCGGCTGTGGACGCTCGAGCGGATGTTTTATTACATCTATGGCGGGTGGGGCCAAGGGCTGGAGATGAATGATTTCCCGCCGTCGGTCAAATACCTGTTTTCAAAGCAGATTGTCGACGAATCGACGCACGAGATGCTGTATCTCGATGCGCTCATCAGGCGCGGTGCCATCGCTCGGCAGAAAGACGCGTTTCACCAGCCTTACGGCCGGTTCACCATGGATTCGGCATTGGCGTATTACGTTTTCTCGCTGCGCAACCTTGCCACCTACCCCCATCCGATCCGGATCGCCGCTCTCAACCTCGGCCCCAAGGTCATCGAGTTCGGCTGGATGGAGGACTTGGCTGCGGCGACCCCCGATCCCGACCTGCGCGCCGTCCTTGACAGCCAGACGGTCGAAAACCGCAGCCATATCAATATGGGCCGGCGCGTCGTCGAAGAATTTATCGAGAAGCCGGTCGACACCGAACTGTGCCGCTGGGCCTGCGCGGTGGCTCGGCGCGACTACGGTCGCTTTCTGCACGAGCTATCCGATTTCGTGCTCGACCGCGAGACGCCGCCGCCGCCGATGCCGCGCGTGACCGTGACAGACTGAGGGGAACCGGGATGGCGAGCCTCAAGATCGATCACGAGCGCTGCACCGAATGCCGGATGTGCTACATCGTCTGCCGCGAGATCGATCTGAACGCGGTCTATGTGGCACTCGAACCACTGCACCGCATCGAGATCGACATGGCGAAATGCACCTATCCCGGCTGCACCGCGTGCTTGATGTATTGCCCGGCGGAGGGCTCAATCGTCGAAGCCGAAACCGGCCGTTCGCTAGTCCCGCCCCCGCCCGAAGCCTGGCAGAGCTGACGATGGGAGGGCGATGCGATGGCGGGATTGCGTCGTCGCGCTGCTCCTCGCAATGACGACCAGTCACCGGGTCATTGCGAGCGCAGCGAAGCAATCCCGATGACACATTGAACGCGTCAAGGAGACCGCGACCATGCACCCGATCCTTGAAGAATTCTGCGACAAATGGGTGTGGCCGACGATGCCGGGGGCGCCCGGCGCCGAGTTCCGGCTGCGCCTGACCCGCGAGCAATGCCTCAAGGGCTGGGAGATCTCGCTGAATCGCATGCTGGCCGAAATCGAGCAGGAACTCGCCAGCAACGACGAGGACTGGAAAAAGGATCGCGCGCTACGCGGCTACGCCGCCGAGGGCGTGCATATGTCGATCAAGCAGATGTCGGGCCAGCTGCTGTCGGTCGATATCGCCGACCAGGAGCGCTATATTGACTTGCAGCGCATGCGCGCCCGCCAGATCTGGGACGAGTGCAAGCACTCGAAACTGCACGCCGATGTGCTGCTCGGCAAAGGCTGGATCAAGGACGAGCGCGAGCTGATGGACATCGCTGCCGCGAATGCGCAGCCTCTGCCCGCCTATTTCGGCCTATCGATGATGTTCCCGCATATCCACCCGCTGGCCCGCGCCGCACAGAATTACTATCAGGAGGCCAATGCCTGCATCGGCATCCTGGCCTATCTCGATCGCGTCGACGATCCGCTGGTCCGGCACGAGCATCTTTCGCAGCGCGACGAGGAGCTGATGCACTTTATGGAAGGCAAGTTCCAGATCGATTTCCTATGCACGACGCCGGAGACGCAACAGCCGGTCGAAGAGGCCCTCGGCTATCTGCTGCACCAAGTCGGCGGCATCCCCCGTTCTTAATGGGTGGGTAAGTCGGCGAAGAAATGCCCTCACCCACCAAGTCCTGCGGCCTTGGTCCCCCCTCTCCCGCACCGCGGGAGAGGGTGCCGAACGCGGCGAGGCGGGTGAGGGCGAGGGAATAAGAGGCGATGCCCATGAAATTGCGGATCAATTATGCACTCTGTAATTCGTGTGGATTGTGCCGCGAGGTTTGCCCGGAGGGGGCGATCCGCCCTGCCCTGCTCGAACCGCGGCATCTCTACGAAATTCAGCCGGAAAAATGCACCGGCTGCGGCGAGTGTATCGGCTATTGCCCCGCGCCCGGCGCTCTGGTGGAATATCACACGGCAACGGCATAAAGCGGCGGCACACGCTTGCGCGCGTGTCGGAACGAACGGAGACGGAAATGGCGCGGAAATACACTTTGATGTCGAGCGATGGGCACCTCGAAGTGCCGCCCGAGCGGTGGACCCATCGGGTGCCGCAAAAATACCGTGACCGCGCCCCGCATACGGTGCATCTGCCGGATGGCGGTGACGCGCTGATGATCGAGGGCCAGCCATTATTGGAGGCCAATTTCCTCGATCTGCGCGCCGGCCGCGCCGAGGGAACCTGGGAGCCGTTTGGTCTCAAGGTGGCCGACGCCGCCGGCACCGGCTCTGCCCAACAGCGGGTCGAAGAGCAGGACCGCGATGGCATGGATGCCGAGGTGCTGTTCGCGGCGATGGTCGCGGGACCGGTTTTCTGGCGCAACATTAGCCATGACGAAGTCTACAAAGCGGTTATCCGCGGCTACAACGACTGGCTCGCCGAGGAATATTGCGCGGTGGCGCCCGACCGGCTGATCGGCATGGGGGTCATCCCGATCACCAATGTCGACGACGCGATCGCCGAGATGGAGCATTGCAAAAAGCTCGGGTTGAAAGGGGTGCTGCTCGGCGCGTTGCCCAACGCAAAGGGCTACCCGACGCCCGAGGACGACAAATTCTGGGCCGCCGCGATCGACCTCGACATGCCGGTGACAGCACACGTCCAATTCTACCGCACCGGCGCCCGCGCTTCGCAGCCAACCTTCAAATACCCGAAGGAAGACCCGGTGATCATGCAGCGGCTGCGCCGGCCATTCCTCGAATGGTTGTGCAATTTCGGCTTGGCGCCTTCGGTCAGCATCGCCCAGCTGGTCTTGGCCGGCGTGTTCGACCGCTATCCGAAACTAAAGGTCTTTTTTGCCGAGACGCGGCTCGGCTGGGTCCCGTTCTGGCTCGAGCACATGGATTTGTGGTACCAGCGCCATCTCGGTTGGGCGCAGGAATATCTCGGCTTCGAGCCGCTGAAGGAATTGCCGAGCCATTATGTCCGCGAGCACGTCTATTTCAGCGTACAGTACGAGCGGGTGGCGATCGAGGAACGCGAGCATGTCGGCACCAACCGGATCATGTTCGCCACCGACTTCCCGCATATCGAATGCGAGTGGCCGAATTCGCGCCCGCTGATCGACAAGATCTATGCCGATGTGCCGGAGGCGGACAAACGCCGGATCTGGGCCGACAACTGCGTCGAATTCTTTAAGCTCGACCGGGCCGCCTAAAGCACCAAAGAGCTAAGGCCCGCGCTCCTGTGCAACGCAGGAGCGAAACCGGCGGCGACGCCAATGAGGGTGCGGCCGGCGCGTCGATAAATTGGGAGGAGAAATGCGCTCGTTGTTCTTACTTGCGCTTGGGGTGCTTGCAATAGCTCTGACAGCGACTGGGGCCGCTAACGCGGCCGATAATGGCGCCGTGTACGTCGTCACCTATTTCGAGGCGGCCGCGCCAGACGTCGCCAAAGTCGCAGCCGATACACACCAATTCGCTGCAGCGAGCCGCAAGCAAGCCGGCAACAGCGGCTTCGATGCGCTTCAGGAAATCGGGCGGCCGAGCCGGTTCGCAACCTTTGAAGGCTGGCAGAGTAAGGCGGCGTTAGACGCCCACAACGGGGGCGCTGCCACGACGGCGTTTCGTGACAAAGTGCAGCCGCTGTTGGTCGGGCCGTTCGAAATTCGCGACTTCACCGGGTTTTCGATCGCCGGCCCGAGCGGTCAAGGCGGCCGAGACGCGGTTTACGTCTTGACCCATGTCGATGTCTTTCCCAATGGCAAAGATCAGGCCGCCGCACTTGTCACGGCACTCGCCGACGCGGGACGCAAAATGCCGGGTAATCTGAGGTTTGACGTGCTGCAGGTCGTCGGCCACACCAACCACTTCACCTTGGTAGAGGGCTGGCGTGATCGCAAAGCCTTTGACGCGAGCCTGATGGCGGGGCCTACGCGCGAGTTCCGGGAGAAAATCACGCCGCTCGAGGGCGCCCTTTACGATGAGCGCCTTTACCACGCCCTCCAATAAGCGGTCGCGTTCATCCTTCAGACAGCGGCTGAATACCGCGTCGTTTCGTCCTATCGACGACTGGCGCAAGCGCGGCCGACCGTCGGCCCATGCTGCAGTCGCTGTCGTATTCTTCGCTGATCCCGCCGAGCTTATTCATTCTGCTGGCGATGCTCGGCGTGGTTTTCGCCTGGCGTTGGCGGCGCGCCGGCTTGGTGCTGGCAACGGCGGCGGTCGTCTGCCTTTATTTGGCTGCCACACCCCTTGGGGGTTTTCTACTGATCCGTGCCGCCAATGGCCTCAGCAGCCGGATTCCGACCCTGCCATTGCCGGCGCCGCCCGGTGCAATCGTCGTGCTTTCGGCCGGTTATTGGCACAGCAGTCGGCCGGGCGGCCGCGACGTCGTCGATCTGATAACGTTGGAGCGGCTCGCCGGCGCGGTCCGCGAACAGCGCCGCACCGGTCTGCCGATCCTGGTCAGCGGTGGTTGGCTCGAAAATGCGGACAATTCGTTAGCTGCGATGATGGCCGACGCGCTCGAAACCGATTTTCGGGTGCCGGTGCGATGGCGCGAAGATCGCTCGCGCACAACCTATGAAAACGCGTTGTACTCGGCGGAAATATTGCGCCGCGCCGGGATTCCGTCGGCGCTGGTGGTGACCAATTCGTGGCATATGGCGCGCGCGCTGTGGTCGTTTTACGCGGTCGGCTATCCGGTGGTCGCCGCACCGCTCGACGACGGACAGCCGTTCAGCCGCACGCTGTCGCGCTTTTTTCCGCAAATTGCGGCATTAGCCGCCAGCAACGACGCACTGCACGAATTGATCGGCCTGGTCTGGTACGAAATTCGTTACCGCCCAGCGTGATTGTACAGGCTCAGCGCAGGCGGACATAGGGCCGAACGGCGTCCATAAAGGCCGCAGTCTGAGCAAGCCGCGGCCCCTCCCCTTGCTCGACCGGCGGCACGATCGTAACACCCCAGCTCGGTAGGATTTTTAACGATGCCTGCGCTTGCGGATGATTAAGCAGCGGAACATTAAGTGACGGCCCAACGATCACCGGCGTTTGCCGCCCGATTGCCTCCGCGACTACCGACAATGCCAAACTATCAGCAATCCCGTGCGCCAACTTGTTTAGCGAATTAAAGCTGCACGGTGCGAACAGCACGACGCCACGCGGCGGCCGCGGGCGGATCGCCAGATCGAAATAGGATTCGACGACCTGTATGCCGCTGACATCGGCGAGCTCCCGGGGAGCCACCACGCGCGAGGCGTTTGGCGTCGGAATCGTGATGACCGATGCGAAACCGACCGCGACCAATGCCCGAAGCAGCTCGGGGCCGCGCGCCGCCGTCGACGTGCCGCTGAGAACGAGATAGGCGACGTCGAAGGTCTCGCGGCTCGTCCCACAGTCAGGGGTCATGTCGTCCTCTTGAGCGATGCGCGTGTGACGGAGCGTGCCGTCTCGTTGCAGTGATACCTTTTATACCGATTTTATGCCGCGGGCCGACGATCGGCCTCGAACTTTAATCTGCGAATGCCCTTTTATGGACCGCAGGATATGGGTGGAGCAACCAACCATGTTTGCGCGGTTTCCGGAGCGGGAGCCTTCACCGTTTTCGCCTGAGCCGGCGAGTGAGATAGACTTTGAAGGCGATCGCGTAGCGTGGGTGCTCTACGAAGCGTCAGCCGCAGTGATCGAATTCTTCGGACCGATGATGTGGGCCGCGTTGATCATGTTTACGGCAGCAAAGTGCCTCTACTACACCGGCCGATCGCGACCGGGTTGATCTGGATCAAAGATTTCTGGGTGGCGACAATCCTATGTGCGCATCGGGCGGTAAGGGCGAGCTGAGATTGCCGCGAGATCTTTATGACAACTTTATTTTGGGATCGATCAATTCGCCTCGAACCTTAACGGCTGGGTACGCACCTATTGCGTGCGGGGACGATCCCGCATCGGCGCGGCGTTTGGCTGTGTCTTAGCGCGGGTAACGCGTGGGTAATGCCATGGTCTCAGTGTTTCGTGTCCGTCACGACAGTTTTCATAAGATTGTCAGCGTTGTTGGGGCCGGAACAGCTCGCCGGGGGCCAATATATCGGAAAGTCTATAAGGGTTGTCGTCATGCTTGATTTTCTGATGATCGCCTACGGCGTCGGGTTTTTTGTGGTTGCGGTGCTGTACGCGCTGGCCTGCGAGAAGATGTGAGGCGGATATGCTGCTCGATTACATTCTCGGTGGGATTGTGACCGTCGTGATCATGGTCTACCTCGTTTATGCGCTGATCAACCCCGAGCGGTTCTAGGAGACGTGCGGTGACAGCCAATGGATGGCTCCAGATCGCGCTGTTCAGTGTGATCATCATTGCGATCACCCGCCCGCTCGGCGGCTACATGACCCGGGTGTTTGCCGGCGACCGGACGTTTTTGTGGCCGGTGGTGCGGCCGGTCGAGCGCGCTGTCTACTGGTGCTGCGGCGTCGACGAGAACGAGGAACAGCACTGGCTGACCTACGCCGTGGCGATGCTGTTTTTCAGTGTCGCCGAATTTGTCACGCTTTATGCATTGCAGCGGCTGCAATGGTATCTGCCGTTCAATCCGATGGGCCAAACCGGGGTGGCGCCGGATCTGGCGCTGAATACGTCGGTCAGCTTTGTCACCAACACCAATTGGCAGGCCTATAGCGGCGAGACGACGATGGGCTATCTGGTGCAGATGGCCGGGCTCACGGTGCACAATTTCGTCTCGGCGGCGACCGGCATCGCGATGGCGTTGGCGCTGATCCGCGGCTTTGTGCGGCGTGAGGCCAAGTCGATCGGCAATTTCTGGGTCGATATGACCCGCTGCACGCTTTACCTGCTGCTGCCGATTTCGATCGTCGTCGGGCTGGTGCTGGTTTGGCAGGGGGTGCCGCAGAACCTTGGCGCCTACACCGAGGCGACGACGCTCGAAGGAGTGAAGCAAGTAATCGCTCAAGGGCCGGTCGCCTCGCAAGAGATCATCAAGGAGTTCGGCACCAATGGCGGCGGGTTCTTTAATGCGAATTCATCGCACCCGTTCGAAAATCCCAACGCGGTGACCAATCTGATCGAGCTGGTGCTGATCTTTGCGATCGGCGCCGGGCTGACCAATGTCTTGGGCCGCATGGTCAAGGACGAACGCCAGGGTTGGGCGATCTTTGCCGTGATGGGCGTGCTGTTTCTCGCCGGTGTCACTGTCTGCTACAACTCCGAAGCGCACGGCAACCCCGCCTTTGCCGCCTTTCACGTCGATTCGACGACGGACCCCGCGCAGGCCGGGGGTAATATGGAGGGCAAAGAGACCCGCTTTGGCCCGGCATTGTCCGCCCTGTGGGCGACGGTGACGACCGACACCTCGTGCGGTGCGGTTAATTCGATGCACGACAGCTACCTGCCGGTGGGCGGCATGGTTCCGCTTGTCAACATGCAACTCGGCGAAGTCATCTTTGGCGGTGTCGGCTCCGGGCTCTACGGCATCCTCGCCTTTGCCATCGTCGCGATGTTCGTCGCCGGGCTGATGGTCGGGCGCACGCCCGAATATCTCGGCAAAAAACTCGAGGCCAAGGAAGTCAAAATGAGCATCTTGGCGATTCTCAGCTTGCCATTGTCGATCCTTGGCTGGACCGCGCTGGCAGTGGTGTTACCGGCGGGGCTGGCCGGTATCGCCAATCCCGGCCCGCACGGCTTTAGCGAAATTCTTTACGCCTATACCGAGGGCACCGGCAATAACGGCAGCGCCTTTGCCGGATTGTCGGCCAATACGATGTTCTACAATACCACCATCGCAGCGGCGATGCTGATCGGGCGCTTCATCTTTGTCGTTCCGATGTTGGCAGTAGCCGGGTCGCTGGCGCAGAAGAAATTGCTGGCGCCGTCGGCCGGCACGTTTCCCACGCACAGTCCGCAGTTTGTCGGGCTGCTGGTCGGCGTGATCTTGATTATCGGCGGGTTGACGTTTTTCCCGGCTCTCTCGCTGGGGCCGGTGACCGAGCAGGTCGCGATGAACCAGGGCAAGCTTTACAGCGGGCCTTAAGGCTCTGGTGTCCAAGGAAATACCAATGACCGACATCACTCCCACTGTGGGCCTGCCGACAGGTGGGCTTGCCAAACGCAATCTGCGGCCGATGTCCTTATTCCAGCGCTCGCTTATTGGGCCGGCGATCTGGGCTTCGTTCGCAAAACTCGATCCGCGCACCCTGGTCAAGAACCCGGTTATGTTTTGCGTCGAGATCGTCTCGGTACTGACGACCATTTTTTTCATCCGTGATTTGGTGGTCGGCAGCAGCGGGGTTATCGGCAGCAACGCGCTATTTTCCGGGCAGATCACCATCTGGCTGTGGTTCACCGTGCTGTTTGCCAATTTTGCCGAGGCGGTGGCCGAAGGCCGCGGCAAAGCCCAGGCCGACGCCCTGCGCCGCACGCGCACCGAAATCAAGGCAAAGCGCATCCAAAACGCGCAGTCAACGGGCTTCGACCTGGTCGACGCGATTGCGCTCAAAGCCGGCGATCTGGTGCTGGTCGAGACCGGCGATCTGATCCCGAGCGATGGTGAAGTCATCGACGGGGTCGCTTCGGTCGACGAGTCGGCGATCACCGGCGAATCGGCGCCGGTCATTCGCGAGAGTGGCGGCGACCGCTCGGCGGTGACCGGCGGAACGCGGGTCACGTCCGATCAGCTTAAGATTCGCATTACCGCGGCGCAGGGTTCAACCTTTCTCGACCGCATGATTGCGTTGGTGGAGGGCGCCGTCCGGCAAAAGACGCCGAATGAAATCGCGCTCAACATCCTGCTCGCCGGAATGACGCTGATTTTTGTGTTCGCCACGGTGACGATCCCAAGTTTCGTCGCTTACGCCGGGGGTGCTGTGTCGGTCGTGGTTCTGACCGCCCTGTTCGTCTGCCTGATCCCGACCACGATTGGCGCCTTGTTGTCAGCGATCGGCATCGCCGGCATGGATCGGCTGGTGCGCTTCAATGTCTTGGCAATGTCGGGCCGCGCAGTCGAGGCGGCCGGTGATGTCGATACTTTGCTGCTCGACAAGACCGGCACGATCACTCTGGGCAATCGCCAGGCCACCGAATTCATCGCGCTCCCCGGCGTCGAGGAAAGCGAACTCGCCGATGCGGCGCAAATCGCCTCGCTATCCGACGAGACTCCCGAAGGCCGCTCGATCGTGGTTCTGGCCAAGGAGAAATACGGGCTGCGGGGCCGCGAGATGGCGCCGCTCGATGCCCGTTTTGTGCCATTCTCGGCGCAAACGCGGATGAGCGGCATCGATATCGGCGGCGTCGCGATACGCAAGGGGGCGGTCGATGCCGTCATCGAGTTCGCCGAAGGCGGCAGCACTGGCCCTATGTGGCGCAGTGCCGCGGCAGGCGCGCACGCGGCTTGCGGGCGGCCCGGTCTCCTCCGCCGTCCGCCAAATCATGACCATCGGGGAACAGATCTCAAAGGAGGGCGGTACCCCGCTTGCGGTCGCCAAGGATGATCGCCTGCTGGGGGTCATTCATCTGAAGGACATCGTCAAGGGCGGCATTCGCGAGCGCTTCGCCGAATTGCGCCGCATGGGCATCCGCACCGTTATGATCACCGGCGACAACCCGCTGACCGCCGCAGCGATCGCCGCCGAATCCGGCGTCGACGATTTCCTTGCCCAGGCTAAGCCTGAGGACAAGCTGGCGCTGATCCGCAAGGAACAGGGCTCCGGCAAGCTCGTCGCGATGTGCGGCGACGGCACCAACGACGCACCGGCCCTGGCGCAATCGGATGTCGGCGTCGCGATGAACACCGGCACGATGGCCGCGCGCGAGGCCGGCAACATGGTCGATCTCGACAGCGACCCGACCAAGCTGATCGAGATCGTCGAGATCGGCAAGCAATTGCTGATCACCCGCGGTGCTCTGACGACATTCTCGATCGCCAATGACGTCGCGAAGTATTTTGCGATCATCCCGGCGATGTTCGTCGCATTTTATCCGCAGCTCGGCGTGATCAACGTGATGCGGCTGCACAGCCCCGAGAGTGCGATCTTGGCGGCGATCATCTTTAACGCGCTGATCATTATCGCGCTGATCCCGCTGGCGTTGCGCGGCGTGCGATTCCGGCCGATCGGCGCCGCCGCGATGCTGCGCCGCAATCTTTTGATCTACGGAGTCGGCGGGCTGATCGTGCCGTTTATCGGCATCAAGCTGATCGATCTCGCGGTCACCGCCATTGGCCTTGCTTGAGGACTGCATCCATGATCAGGCAAATCCGACCTGCGATCCTGATGATCATCGTCATGACGGTGATCACCGGGCTTATCTATCCGCTGGGCATGACCGGGCTGGCGCAATTGATTTTTCCGCACCAGGCCAATGGCAGCCTGATCGAGCGCGACGGCAAGGTGATCGGGTCGAGTTTGATCGGCCAGAACTTCACCTCCGACAAATATTTCCATCCCCGCCCATCGGCGACGACCGAGCCCGACCCGAAAGATCCGACCAAAACGGTCGCGGCGCCCTACGCCGCCGACAATTCGGGCGGCTCAAATCTCGGACCGACCAACCAGGCGCTAATCGATCGGGTCAAGAGTGATGCCGCCAAGCTGGCCAAGGAAAATCCGGGGACACCGATCCCGGTTGATCTGGTAACCACCTCGGCCAGCGGCCTCGACCCCGACATAACCCCGGCCGCCGCCCTCTTCCAAGTGCCGCGCGTCGCCAAAGCCCGCCATCTTGATCCCGAAAAGCTGCGCTCGCTTGTCGGTGATCAAACCCACGACCCGTTGCTCGGTGTCATTGGCGAGAAAACCGTCAACGTCCTCCAACTCAACCTCGCCCTCGACCAGCTTAAATGATCTAACTTAACAAAATGGCGGAAAGAGAAGGGAGACCGTCGCCGGAGGCGTTGCTCGACGCGGCCAAGCAGGAGGGCCGCGGGCGGCTCAAAATTTTTCTCGGCGCCGCGCCCGGTGTCGGCAAGACCTATGAGATGCTGCTTTCGGCGCAGGCGAAGCGGCGCGAGGGGATCGATGTCGTAATCGGCGTCGCCGAAACGCATGGTCGGCGAGAGACTGAATCGCTGCTGGCAGGCCTCGAGGTCATCCCCCGCCGCGAGGTCGACTACAAAGGGCACCGCCTCGCCGAGATGGACCTCGACTCCATCCTCAAGCGGCGACCGCAACTCGTGCTGGTAGACGAGTTGGCTCACAGCAATGCGCCGGGAAGCCGTCATCCCAAGCGTTACCTCGATGTCGAGGAGTTGATCGCCGCCGGCATCGATGTTTTCACGACGCTGAACATCCAGCATGTCGAGAGCCTGAACGACGTCGTTGCCCGGATCACGCGCATCCGAGTGCGCGAAACCGTACCGGACAGCGTCCTCGAAAAGGCCGACGACATCGAAGTCATCGATCTGGCCCCCGAGGATCTGATCCAGCGCCTGCAGGAAGGCAAGGTTTATGTTCCGCAGCAGGCCGAGCGGGCGGTCCGGCATTATTTCCAGCCCGGCAATCTGACGGCATTGCGCGAGCTGGCGTTACGGCAGACAGCACAGCGTGTCGAGGACCAACTGCTGTCGCATATGCGCGCCCACGCGATACCGGGCCCGTGGGCCGCCGGCGACCGGGTACTCGTTTGTGTCAGCGAAGCGACCAATACGCCGGCACTGATCCGCTATGCCCGGCGCGCCGCCGACCGGCTGCACGCGCCCTTGACCGCGATCTACGTCGAGACTGCGCGCACCCAGCGCCTCAATGATGTCGAGCGCGACCGCGTCGCCGACTATCTGCGGCTGGCTGAGAGGCTCGGCGCCTCGACCATTACGATCCCCGGCCGCAAGATTGCCGACGAGGTCGTCGCCTACGCCGAGACCAACAACATCACCCAGATCGTCATTGGCAAAAGCGCCCGATCGCGTTGGTTCGAGATCGTGCACGGTTCGGTCGTGCACGATCTGCTGCGCAAGACGGGGTCGATCAGCGTGCACGTGATCTCGGCCGAGGCAGGCGAGCCGCCGCCGCCGAAATCGGTGACAACGCGCGTTGCGGCCGAGCCGGTGGATCTCGTTCCTTACCTTGGCAGCGCTGGCCTCGTGGCAATGGCACTGGGCATCGGCGAATTGCTCGTGCATTCGGTCGGCCCGCAGAGCATCTCGCTGGTTTTCCTAATGGCGGTGCTCGCCGCTGCGATTACCTGGGGATTGTTGCCGGCGCTCGCCGCCTGCGTGTTTAGCGTGATGGCCTACAATTTCTTCTTCCTGCCGCCACTCTATACTTTTACGATCGCCGATCCGGAGAACGTCGTCGCCCTGGTTTTCTTTCTCTTGGTTGCCGTTATTGTCAGCAACCTGACGGCGGCGGGGCGGCAGCAGATCGTTTCGGCCCGCGCCCGCGCCAAGACCACCGCCGAGCTCTATGCGTTCAGCCGCAAGCTTGCCGGGATCGGCACCCTCGACGACCTGCTCTGGGCAACGGTTTATCAGGTCGCGTCGATGTTACGGGCGCGCACGGTGCTACTGTTGCCGGAACCGGCTGCCACCAGCCTCGACGTCGCCTCCGCTTATCCGCCGGAGGACCAGCTGGACGAAGCCGATATGGCGGCAGCACGCTGGTGCTGGGAGCATAATCATCCGACCGGGCGCGGTTCCGATACCCTCCCAGGCGGGAAATGGCTGTTTTTGCCATTGCGCACCGGCAGCGGTGCGGTCGGTGTCATTGGCATCGAGCGCGACACGCCGGGACCCTTGTTAACACCCGACGAGCGCCGTCTGCTCGATGCCTTGACCGATCAGGCAGCTGTCGCGGTTGAGCGCATCTCGCTGGTCCGCGGGCTGGCAGAGGCGCGTGTGCAGGCGGAGAGCGATCGGCTGCGTGCGGCATTGTTGACCTCGATCTCACATGATCTGCGCACTCCGCTGGCCTCGATCATCGGCACGGTTTCGAGCCTGCGCCGCTATGCCGACAAATACGACGCGGCCGATCGCGACGAACTGCTCGCCACCATGGAGAGCGAGGCCGAGCGCCTGAACCGGTTTGTCGGCAATCTGCTCGACATGACCAAGCTGGAATCGGGCATGATCGACATGAAACTCGATTTCGCCGATGTTGGCGAGATCATCGGCGCCGCGTTGGAGCGCACCGCAAACGTCCTCGCCCGGCATCAGATCAAGGTCTCGGTGGCGCCCGATCTGCCGATGTTGCGGGTTGATGCGACCCTGTTCGAGCAGGTTCTGTTCAACCTGCTCGACAATGCAGCGAAATACGCCCCTGCCGGCAGTCGCATCGATGTGCGTGCTCGTCGCGACGGCGACGTTGTCGCGATCCAGGTGATCGATGAGGGGCCGGGCATCCCGCCCGATGATCTCGAACGCATCTTCGACAAGTTCTATCGTGTACAGGCCCAGGATCGCCGCCGGGCCGGAACCGGTCTCGGGCTGGCGATCTGCCGCGGCTTTATCGAAGCGCAAGGCGGCCGTATCGAAGCGCAGAACCGTCGCGACCGCTCGGGGGCCATTCTGACCATCCGGCTGCCGGTGCCGGAGCCGGCCGAGATCCGCGAGCCCGCCGCGGCGCATGCCTAGCGCCTACACGGTTCTGGTCGTCGATGACGAGCCGCCGATCATCCGCTTCTTGCGCGCAAGTCTGATGGCCGCCGGGTATCGGGTCGTCACAGCGGAAAATGCTGCCGGGGCGCTGTCGGCGCTGGCCGATGAAAAGCCAGACGTTGTGATTCTCGATCTCGGATTGCCGGATCGCAGCGGTTTTGATGTCATTTCGGAGGTTCGCAAGAATTCGGCGATCCCGATTATCGTCCTCTCGGCCCGCAGCGATGAACGCTCAAAAGTCGAAGCGCTTGATTTCGGTGCTGATGATTACATCGGCAAACCGTTTGGCATCGCCGAATTAATGGCGCGGATCCGCGCTGCGTTGCGTCACCGATACCAGTCGCAAGGTGAGACCCCAGCCTTTGTATCAGGCGAGCTTACGGTCGATCTGGTTCGTCGCCAGGTGACCCGGGCGGGCCACGAGGTCAAGCTCTCCCCCAAGGAGTTCGAGCTGTTGCGCCATCTCGTGGCTCACGCCGGTAAGGTTTTGACGCATCGCCACTTGCTGCGCGAGGTCTGGGGTCCGGCGCATGCTGATGAGGTCCAATATCTGCGCGTGTTTATTCGCGGTCTGCGGCAAAAGCTCGAACCCGACCCGACGCGCCCGACCCATATTCTGACCGAGCTAGGCGTCGGCTATCGCCTGCAGTTGCCGCTGGAACAGCGCGCCTGACCACGACGTACACACCGTACTAACCGGCTTTCGTGTTCATACCAGGAAGGCTGCGGACCAGCGCAGTATGTTACTTGAGAATTACTTGGCCGAGACATTGCAGGCCGATCTCCAGGACCGCTTGAATTGTCGCATCTCTCGGCCTTTAGTCTTAAAATAATCTTTCTGTTAATAGTTGAGATAAATGCTTTGGATTTCCCAATGCAGGTGTGGGGCGCCCGGTATATAGTCGCCGCGGCAAGATGGCCGATGTTGCAGCTGAGGATGCAAAAGATGAAGCGGTCCGTGGTCGCAATCACAGCGCTTGCGGCGTTGAGTATTCTGGCAGTTCAGGGTGGTGTGGTAGCAGCGCAGACGCCCGCCAGTCCATCCGGCACTCTGAACAACCAGAAGACGGAACTCACCTTGCAATTTCCGGGCGATCCGTCGGCAAAGGCATCATTGAACGCGACCGAGGTCGAAAAGACGATTGAGATGCTGGCACAAATGCGTGCCGCGATGAACCCATCTCGCCCGATGATCGATCCTGCGACGGGAACAAAGATCAATATCGCGACCGCGGGGCGATGGTATGTGCAGCCGGATGGCAAAGGTATCGATCTTATCGTGCTCCATCCGGGTTACGGCTGGGTGGGTATTTACATGGATCGGGGTTCAATTGAAGAGCTCGATCATACCTTGTACCGATCTGCTCATCCGGTGACGGCCAAGGTCAGGCACCTCAAGCGGGGCTAAGCGGCTTGGGGGCGTGCCGCGAGGGGCGGTCTTTCGGCGAAAGTGTGCCGCGGCTAGTGCATCGGGAACTCAACGAAACCGCCAGCGCCTCATGCTTTTCGGTCGAAAGCTCCCTTTCCTTGTCACGGCGGCTTCGCCGGGGGTGGCTGCGCGCCATCTTCCATTCCCGATAAATTGCTAGCAGCGATTGTGTTTTTGGTGCGGGCGAGAGGACTTGAACCTCCACGCCATTACTGGCAACAGATTTTGAGTCTGCCGCGTCTGCCATTCCGCCACGCCCGCATGACGTGCCGGCGACTATAACCGCGATGGGGCGGCGGTCAATGGCAACGCTGCCGTCGGCGCGAGGAGGAACCGCAGTGGGCCAACGCATCAACCGGGCGATCGAATTGCTCGCCCAGGATCAGGCAATCTACTACGTCGGCGGCCATAGCGGCCATGTATTGACGCGCGCGCAAGGGCGTGAGGACGCCCGAACCTGGGCCGACTACATCAATGTCGGGATGGAGCATGGCGCGTTCGACATGACCGGGCTCGCCGAATACATGACGGGGCTGGTCGAGGGTGGTCCGACGCGCTCCGGCCATCGGACACCCACCGTCATTGTCGAGGCGCCGGTCAACGGCACCGACGCCGCCAATGTCCGCTTCAATGCCTGGCAGTTCCGCCAGATCCTCGGCCGCGGCGTCCATGGCGTATTGCTGTGCCAGGCGGAATCGGCGGATGCGGCGCGCGCCTTTATCGAATTGTGCCGCTATCCGCATCACAGCGCCGGCGTCGATTCCGCCCTCCCCTCGCCGACCGAACGGATGCGCGGAGCCGTGCGTAACGCAGATTGTGGCGGGCTCGGCATCGGCGCCCGCGGCCGCGGCTCGGAGGCGACTGCCGCCCCGATCTGGGGCATCTCGCCCGAGCAATATATTGAATGCTGCGAACCTTGGCCGCTCGACCTAGCGGGCGAATTGCTGCTTGGGGTAAAGCTCGAATCGCCGGAGGGCATCGCCAATTGCGAGGCCATTCTCGCCGTCCCTGGCCTCGGCTTCGCCGAACTCGGGCCCGGCGATTTAGGCCTCTCATTGGGTTATATTGCGGTGCCGCGCGAGCCCTATCCGCCAGAGATGCGCGAGGCGCGCAAGCGGGTTCTTACCGCCTGCCGCAAAAATCGGATCGCGTTTCTCGAAACCGGCTCGCCCGAAAACATCGCCGCCAAGCTCGACGAGGGTGTACGGGTCATTGCCGGACATCGCGAGGAAACCGCACGCATTGGACGCGCCCACCAGCGACGCACGATGCCCGTTTGAGCCTCCGCCAGAGCGCCCGCGGCTCTTTTTGCGCGCCGGCGCTATCAGGGAGGCGTCGAACTGCCGAAACCCGCCTGAGCCGGCCAGTAAGTTGCATCCTGCTCGATCTGGGCGGGGCTTTCGTTCAAGGTAACACGATTTTGGTTCCAGCTCATTTCAGATAGCGGCGCGGAGACGTATTTCTCGCCCGGAGCGACGCGGATAACCACCCTCTGCACATCCCCGTTTGGACCGAACACCACCGTCGTCACCGGGCCGATCTGCTGACCGCTCGCGTCATAAACGACGACTCCCACCGGCGGCCCCGCCGCAACCCCCGGCGATCGGCCGGGTATGCCCAAGGCAAAGGCAATGTTGAGATCTGCAGTCGCCTCGGCAAGCTGCTGTCCAGCGGTGCTCAGATCACCGCCCTGCTCCAATATCTGCCGGGCCGCTTCGACACGGCGCAGCGCCGCCATCAAATCAGGGTTGTGGTGGAGTTCCTCGAGATTTAGCAAAGCCACTTCGGCGCGCTCGACTTGATCTGAGGCGCGTCGCGTATCTCGGTGAGCAAGCGCGATCTTCGCCTGTGCGATGGCATCCAGCACCGTATTGCGGTTAGTTGAAATATTCTCGGTAGTTGAGGAATAGCTGCTCGATGGTACTGCCGCCAAAACGGAACCGACAGGAACCGCAGTCAAGCCGACCAGAGCTGCGACCGTCACGCTGGCTAAAAGCGTCGGGCGGATCGATTGAATGCGCATCGTGATTAACTCCAGATAAAGCCATGTCTGAGCGCGTCGTCGGCATCGGAGCGAAATGCTGCGCCGCATCCCGACCGGCTGCTCCCGGCGATCCTGCCGACTATCGGTAGGACGAACGCGAAGGACATTGACGGCGGTCAAGAGCGGCCGAAATTTAAGGTGACGTCTGAGCCCAGCGGCCATCATGCTCGTGAGAAATGCAGGCGCCGGTTAGACTGTGCCGATGAACCAACCGCCAGGAGGCCCCTCAATGGAATATGGCTTGTTCACAATGCCCTCGCACCCGCCCGAGCGCGGCCTTTACGACGGCCATCGCTGGGATCTCGACACGCTGCGCTGGGCCGACGAGTTGGGCTTTTCGGAAGCCTGGATCGGCGAACACCACACCGCCCCGTGGGAGCCGCATCCCTCACCCGATCTGCTGATCGCCCAGGCGCTGATGGAGACCAAGAAAATCCGCTTGGCGCCGGGCGGCTTTCTGCTGCCGTATCACCATCCGGCCGAATTGGCCAACCGGGTGGCGATGCTCGACCACATGGCGCAGGGCCGCCTCAATTTCGGTGTCGCCGCCAGCGGTCTGCCGAGCGATTGGGCACTGTTCCATGTCGACGGCTATGCCGGGCAGCACCGCGAAATGACCCGCGAGGCGCTCGACATCATCCTGAAGCTGTGGACCGCCGAGGAGCCGTTCGATTATCCGGGGAAATACTGGCAGGTCAGCAAGACCGACCTGATGCTGCGCACCTTGCGGCCGCACATCAAGCCGTTCCAGAAACCCTATCCGCCGATCGGCGTCGCCGGCGTCAGCAAAGGCTCAGACACGTTGAAGCTGGCCGGCGAGCACGGCTTTTTACCGATGAGCCTGAACCTCAACCAGACCTATGTCGCGAGCCACTGGGAGTCGGTCGAGGAAGGCGGGCGGCGGTCGGGCCGCACACCAAGCCGCGCGCAGTGGCGCTTGGTACGCGAAATCTTTGTCGCCGACACCGACGCCGAGGCTTGGCGGCTGTCGGTCGGCAATATGATGGGGCGCATGATGCGCGAATATTTCATCCCGCTGCTGACCGATGTCGGCGTCGTCGAATTCCTAAAGCACGATCCGTCGGTCGCCGACAGCGACGTGACCCCGGAATATTGCGCCAAGCACAATTGGCTGATCGGTTCGCCGGCGACCGTCGTCGAGAAGATCGAGCATATGTATGACGAGGTCGGCGGCTTTGGCTCGCTGTTGCTGTTCTGTTTCGACTACAGCGAGAACCCGCAAGCCTGGCATCATTCGATGGAGTTGTTGGCGCGCGAAGTCATGCCAAAGGTGCAGCATTTGCTGCCCAAATGATCCAGATGGCGAGCTCCGGAGCGGCGGCTCGCCTGGCGAGACGTGCCGCTCAAACTCGCTTAACCGCGAGGAGTTCGGGCCTATCGGGGGTTGATGAGTGTCACATGGCGCCGAGCTTGCGCGCCTTCTCTTCAAACTCGTCGCGAATATCGTCGAGCGTCGGCAGGTGCAGGCTGCGCAATTCAGCATGAACTTTCTTCGCCGCGCTCGAATGCAGATCGCGTTTGAAGTTGGTGACGACCTCCTCGGCCGAGCCGTATTTGCGATAGCGATCGATCTCCGAACGCGTCGCCTCGCGGACATGATCGAGCTTCTTTTGCTCAGCATCGCTGCGCCCGTCGCGCTTGGCGTGCATGACGGGGTTAAAGGCTTTTTTAATTAGGAAATCCACGAGTTCGCGCTTCGCATTGGCCGCCATTGGGTTGCTCCGTATTTGGTTTGCGACGAAAACGCGGCGGTCCGCACGAGGTTCCTGCCCCGTTCCAGGGCTGAATAGCCGCTGTTGAGCTTGCCTCGAAATACGCCACGGCGCGGAGTTGTGATCAGCGTCATGCTATAAACCATGCTCCGGCGACGGGACGACGACGGAGATGATCGTGGATTTGCCTGCAGGATTGCAGCTGAGCATCGAGACCCAGCCCTCGACCGCCGACATCGACAAGATCGGCAATGCCCTGGACGCCTATAACCGCCAATTTCTCGGCGAGACCGGCTATTCGCGAATGGGCTTGTTTGTTCGCGACGAAGGCGGCGAGATCTTTGCGGGACTGGTTGGCATGACCTATGCCGGCTGGCTCTTTGTTGCCGATCTTTGGGTGCATGCCGATCTCCGGCGCCGCGGCATCGGCACCCAATTACTAGAGCTCGCCGAACGCCGAGCGGTCGATCTCGGGTGTCATTCCGCCATGCTCGACACATTTTCGTTTCAGGGACCGGCGTTTTACCCGCGCTTTGGGTACAGACTCTACGGTGCCCTCGACTACCCTCCCCGCCATCGACGCTATTTTTTGTGGAAGCCGTTGCTGCCCGCCGCAGCATCCAATCATGTCAAATTATTCCCGGTGTCGGTCAAGGCCGTGCTGTTTGAAGCAAGCCGGGTTGTGTTGCTCGAAAACGAGCGACAACAATGGGAATTGCCTGGCGGGCGCCTCGAACCGGGCGAGGACAATGCCGATTGTCTCGTCCGCGAGGTTGCCGAAGAACTCGGTGTCTCGGTCACTGTCGACAAAATCATCGACAGCTGGGTCTACGAAGTATTGCCGGGGCGCGAGGTATTGATCGTGGCGTACGGCGTGCATCGCATCGATCGACAGGAGATGCGGGTCAGCGACGAGCACCGCCGCTTTGGCTTGTTTACGCTTGGCGAAATCGAGCAACTGCCTATGGCCGACGGCTATCGCCGCGTTGTTCGAGAATGGGCGGCGCAATGCGGCCTTTGCTGAAAGAACCCGAGAGGAACTGCACTTGACCGCCGCCCTCGACCGACTGCTGACCATTACGGCGCGTCTGCGCGCACCCGATCGGGGCTGCCCTTGGGATCGGGAGCAGAATTTTGCGACGATCGCGCCCTATACGATCGAGGAGGCTTACGAGGTCGCAGACGCGATCGCGCGCGGCGACATGGCGGCGCTAAAAGACGAGCTTGGCGATTTGCTGTTTCAGGTGGTGTTCCACGCCCGCATGGCGGAGGAGGCCGGCATATTTGACTTTACTGATGTCGCGACGGCGATCGCCGACAAGATGGTGCGCCGCCACCCGCACGTCTTTGGCGACGCTGAGATTGCGGACGCCGCGGCGCAGACCCTAGCGTGGGAGGAGCACAAGGCAAAGGAGCGCGCGGCGAAAGCAGCGGCGACAGGAACTCGGGAAGCGTATTGGACGGGGTCGCCCTTGCGCTCCCGGCTCTATTGCGCGCCGCCAAGATCCAGAACCGTGCCGCGCGCATCGGGTTCGACTGGCCGGAAGCCCGCCCGGTCATCGCCAAACTCGCCGAGGAGATCGCCGAGCTGGAAGCCGAACTTTTTGTCGAGCCTGGCGGCGACCCCGATCATGATCGGCTCGAAGACGAGATGGGCGACATCCTGTTTGCCGCCGCCAATCTCGCACGCAAGCTCGACATCGAGCCGGAGGCGGCGTTGCGTCGCGCCACCGAAAAATTCGAGCGCCGCTTTCGCCGAGTCGAGGCACTCGCCGCCGAACGCGGCATCGGCCCCGATCTCGACGCCCTCGATGCGTTGTGGGAGGAAGTCAAGCAGGAGAAAGGCTGAGAATTCCGGCGGTAAGCTTTATTCAAACGGCGGTCGGCTAGCTGCCGCCCTTGGCCTGATTGTAGATCAAGCCGCCGGCAAGACCCGCAGCGGCGCCAATGCCGGCGCCAAGACCGGCATTTCCAGCGATTGCACCAATAATGGCGCCGCCGCCGGCGCCGATCGCCGTGCCCGAGAGCGCCCGCTGCTGGCCCGTGGTCATGTCGGAACAGCTACCCAGGGACAGAGATGCCACCGCGGCTGCAAGAACCAGCCGTTTCATGACGACCTCCGCCTTCCTGCCGCTGTGGCCGGGCAGGGATATTTGCCCGCCAGATAGATGAACATGCCGTCTATCGCGGGCATTTGGAGGCGCGCCGGCCGCTCATTCGCCCAGGCAATGAAGCTGGCCAGCTCCGCACCGCGAGGAGGCTTTGGCGTCGGCAGGCAAAACAACTTACGCCCGCCGCGTTGCATCTCATGCGCCTCCTCGACATCAACAGCGCCCTCGGCATAGCCGTGACAAAAATTGACCGCGGCGGTCATCAGCGGATCGTCCCTGGCCGGCGCACAAATGGCGACCAGATCAGCGACCGTGTGCGGCGGAAAATCCGCTTCGGACACCGCCGCCGACGCCAGCATCGCGCTCGCCGCCATCATTAGAATGGCAAGCGGCAAGCTGCCAAATTTCATCGCAATCCCCCTTTTACGCGAATAGCGGCAAGCGGTACCCTAATGGGGGTTGCGGGTCAATGTATCCGCTGGTGGTGGCGCAGCCGGGCGATGTCGGCGTCGGAAAGGCGGACTGATAGATGGGCGGCGTCGTTGTCGTCGCGGCGCCCGAGCACCTCACCGTGGCGATACACCCAGGCGAGCGTCTCGCCGTCGCTCAACGGAATATCGAGGCGCACCGGCCGGACGGCGGCGTTGAGGTGATGATCGATCAATTCAAGCAGGCGATCGCAGTCCTCGCCAGTCGCCGCCGACAGCGCAACGCTGTTCGGATTGCGAGAAGCCTGATTCTCCAGGCTCACCCGCGCCGCCGGGTCGAGGAGGTCGATCTTGTTCAAGGCTTCGACCATGCCGCCTTCGGCGGCTTCGTCGAGCCCGAGATCCTCAAGCACCGCAAGCACGTCGTGGCGCTGGGCCTCGCTGTCCGGGTGGTGTGCGTCGCGAACATGGATCACGAGATCGGCCTCGGTCACCTCCTCAAGCGTAGCGCGGAATGCAGCGACCAGATGGGTAGGCAGTTCCGAGATAAATCCAACCGTGTCGGATAGAATGACCGTGCGGCCCGACGGCAATTCGAGCCGCCGCATCGTCGGGTCCAGCGTCGCGAAGAGCATATTGTCGGCCATGACCTCCGCCCGGGTGAGGCGGTTGAACAGGGTCGACTTGCCGGCATTGGTGTAGCCAACCAGCGCCACCACTGGATAAGGTACGCGGCGGCGCGCTTCGCGATGCAAGCTGCGGGTGCGTTTGATGCCGTCGAGATCCCGCCGCAAGCGCGCGATGCGTTCCCCGATCAGCCGGCGGTCGATTTCGAGCTGGCTTTCGCCGGGGCCGCCCAAAAAGCCAAAGCCGCCGCGTTGGCGCTCGAGGTGGGTCCACGATCGCACCAGGCGCGAGCGTTGGTAAGAGAGCGCTGCCAATTCGACCTGGAGACGCCCCTCATGGGTGCGTGCCCGTTCGCCGAATATCTCAAGGATCAGGCCGGTGCGGTCGATAACCTTTGCCTGCCAACTTTTTTCGAGATTGCGCTGCTGCACCGGCGAAAGTGCGCCGTCGACGACAACAAGTCCGAGCGCGTCGTCCTTGATCCACTCGGCGACATGTTCGACCGTGCCGCCGCCGAACAAGGTTGCCGGCCGCGGCCGGGAGATCTTCGCGATCTCAGCGCGCACCACATCAAGGTGGATCGCTCGCGCCAAACCGACAAATTCTTCAAGGCGCGCTTCTACCGTACGCGACGCCTCGCCGTTGCTCTTCGCGGGCGGTGTTTTCGCGGCCGGGTGTAAGACGAGCGCGCGAACCGTCGACGCACCGTTGGTTTTTGAAAAGTTGTTGTTTTCTTCGTTGATGATCAGAGTTCTTCGCCCTCTCTCCCGGGCTCGAAAAGCTGGATCGGCTGGGCCGGCATCACCGTCGAGATCGCGTGCTTATAGACGAGCTGCGAATGCGCGTCGCGCCGCAACAGCACACAAAAATTATCGAACCAAGTGATTATCCCCTGCAGCTTGACGCCATTCACCAGAAAAACCGTCACCGGGGTCTTGTTTTTACGGACATGGTTCAAAAACACGTCTTGAACGTTTTGTGACTTCTCCACAGACATGGGTATCCCCCATTTCCCTTTTTGGAGCGAGGCCGGAATGACTCCCGCCCTATCAGCAACCGGCGCCCTGCACCGCTGGCTGCCGAAACCGAGATGGGCTCGCCAAAATAAATCACAAGCCCCGCACAAAGCGCAGCAGCGCTGTCGGATCGGCAAAGGTTAAGTGCGGCGTGTAGCGCAACATCTCCTCCGCGGCGAGATCGTCTCCCAGTAACACCGAAATGCAGCCGGCGTTGCCGGCGCATTCGATATCGACGCCCGTGTCGCCGACAAACCAGACCTCTGCCCCCGCATCTACGCCGCAGGATTCGAGCGCCAATCGCACCGGCGCGGGATCGGGCTTATCTGCAGCGGCATCGCCGGCGCCGACCATTCGGCCGAAGTATCGGGACCAGCCGAGCTGGTCGGCCTCGCGCCGCAGCAGTGCCCCGGTCTTGTTGCTGACCACGCCCAGGCAAATCCCCTCGCCGGCGAGCCCTTCCAACATCTCGGCGCAGCCCGTCAACGGCGTCAGCCGCTGAAGATGGATGGCGCTGAACCGTTCGAGATAGATCCCCCTCGCCTCCTCCCAGCGGTCGCCAAAATGCAGCGGAAAACTCTCGCGCAAACTCAGTCGCACACGCGCACGGGTCTCGGCGAGAGACCAAGACGGCTTGTCCATCGCCAACATGACATGGTTCAGCGCCTCATGGATCGTCAGCCACGTGTCTACGAGGGTGTTATCCCAGTCAAACAGGATCGCCCGCGGTCGCGCGGCGAGAAAGGGTGTCGCACTCATGCGGCCGCGCCCATGCAACAGGCGACAGGCGGGCCGGCATCTTGGGCGAGCTGTTTCCCGAGAACGGACATCGACGCTTACGCCCCGATCTTCATCGGACGGTCATTGCCAAAGACGCCGAGCGACTTGAGTTTTCGGTGCAGGGCGGAGCGCTCCATGCCGACGAAGGCGGCCGTACGCGATATATTGCCGCCAAAGCGGGTAACCTGCGCCAGAAGGTATTCGCGCTCAAAGACTTCGCGCGCGTCACGCAACGGCAAAGTCATAATCTCGCTGCCCTTTTCCCATTTGACGACGGTCGGCGCGATGGCCGTGATCTCGTTGGGCAGCATATCGGCGCGGATCGGCTCGCGCGTTTCACCGGGCGCCATGATCAAGAGCCAATCGATAACGTTGCGCAGTTGGCGTACGTTGCCGGGCCAGGAATAGGCCTGCAGAGCGGCCATCGCGTCTTCGCCGAACTCGCGCGGGACGAGGCGCGCTGCGTCGGACGAGCGCACCATAAAATGGCGGGCCATCAGGGGAATGTCTTCCCGACGTTCGCGCAACGGCGGAACCCGGATCGGCACGACATTGAGCCGGTAAAACAAATCTTCGCGAAAACGACCCGCGCTGATCTCTCCGGCAAGCTCGCGGTTTGTGGAGGCGACGACGCGAACGTCGACCTCGACGCGGCCCGACCCGCCAATTCGCTCAAAGGTCTGCTCTTGCAGGACGCGCACGATCTTGCCTTGGGTTTCCAGCGGCATGTCGGCGACCTCATCAAGAAACAAGGTGCCGCCATGCGCGCGCTCAAAGGTGCCGATCTTTCGCGGCGCGCCGTCAATCGCGTATTCGCTGCCAAACAGCTCGATTTCGAGCCGTTCCGGCCGCATCGTCGCACAATTGACCGGGACGAAGGGTCCTTTTGCCCGGCGCGAGCGCAGGTGGAGGAGCCGCCCCACGACCTCCTTTCCGGCGCCGGGCGGCCCGGTAATCAGCACTCGGCTGCCGGTGGGGGCGGCCCTATCGATTTGTTGCCGCAACTGCTGGGCTGCCGACGATACCCCCACGAGATCGATATCGCCGCCTGCGCGCAGCCTGAGTTCCTCGTTTTCGAGCCGCAGCTGGGCAGCTTCGATAGCGCGTTCAATGACGAGAAGCAGCCGATCCGATTTGAAGGGCTTTTCGATAAAATCGTAGGCCCCTATCTTGATCGCCTCGACGGCACTTTCGATCGTTCCATGGCCACTGATCATGACCACCGGAACCTGCGGCATCTCGTCATGCAACAATCGAAGGATTTCGATGCCATCGAGTTCGCTGCCTTGCAGCCAGATATCGAGAACCACGAGGGTCGGCTGGCGCGAATGGATGACCGCCAGCGCCTGAGCGCTGTCGGCCGCCTCGCGCGTTGTGTAGCCCTCATCCTTTAGCACGCCGGCAATCAGCATGCGGATGTCGGCTTCGTCGTCGACGATCAGGATATCATGCGCCATGGACGACTTCGCTCAGCTCCATGGTCCGGCCACCGTTTTCGACGCGCTCCATTGCACGGGGATCGACCGAGAAGACGAGCCTCACCCTCGCGCCGCCGATAATGCCATCTTCCAGCATTAACTCCCCCCCGTGGTCTTCCATGATCTTCTTAACGATTGCGAGACCGAGGCCGGTGCCCTTGGCCCGAGTCGTTACATAAGGCTCGGTGAGTTGTTCGCGGTCTTGGCTCGGCAGACCCTTGCCGTTGTCCTCGACGATGACTGCCGCCTGCCCCGGGCTCTCGGTCACTGCCACCCGAACGCGTCCGGGCTCGCCGCCCTTGTCTTCGGCAATTCGCGCCTCGACCGCCTCAATCGCATTCTTGACGATGTTGAGTACGGCTTGGCCGACAAGCCGCGCGTCGCAGTTCAGCAAAACTGCATGATCGGGGAAGCTCGTCTCGAAGGCGATGTCGCGATGCGCCGAAAGTTGAAGAAACATCGAGCGATGCGCGATTTCGACAAGATTCTCGGGCTTCAATACCGGTGCAGGCATTCGTGCGAACGCCGAGAATTCATCGACCATTCTGCCGATATCGCCGACATGTCGGATAATCGTGTCGGTGCAGATCGTGAAAGTTTCACGATCTTGAGTGATCTCCTTCAGATAACGCCGGCGCAATCGCTCGGCAGCAAGTTGGATCGGGGTCAGCGGGTTTTTGATCTCGTGGGCGATGCGGCGTGCGATGTCGGCCCAAGCCGCTTTTCGCTGAGCCGATAGCAACTCGGTAATGTCGTCGAAGGTGATGACAAAACCGCGGATATTGCCCTCATCGTGCTCGGCCGCGATCCGTACCAACAAGGTGCGGGTGCTCGCGCCGCGCACGAGCTGGACCTGTGATTGCGCCAACCGGTCGGGCCGACGTTCGGCGTCGTCCAGCAACCCGGCCATTTCCGGCGCGACCTCCGCCAGATCCTCGCCGATCGACTGTTCGAGATCGACCCCGAGCAGGGCCGAAGCCGAGCGATTGGGGAGATATACCCGACCGGCACGGTCGAGCCCGATGACCCCTGCCGAGACCCCTGTCAATACGGTCTCGGTAAACCGACGGCGCTCATCGAGCTGGCGATTGGCTTCGCGCAATTCGCGTTGCTGGCTCTCAATTTGATTGGTCATCCGATTGAAGGCACGGCTCAACGACGCGAGTTCGTCATCGCGCTCGCCCTCCGGCACCCGTGTGGCAAGGTCGCCGGCCCTCACCTGCTCCGCTGCCGTCGCGAGCTGGCTGATCGGCACCGCCAGCTGCGTCGCAAAATGAATCCCCATCGCGACCGCGGCGACAAGGAATAGCATCGCCACCATCAGGAAGATGAGCGCAAAAGTAATCTGAACGCCCGAACGCTGGCTCTCGGTCCGCTGATATTGCGTTACGGCGCGCTGTGTTTCTTCCATATAGTTAAGTACTTTGGGCTCTACATAGCGGCCGATGTAAAGGTAGACAGGACCGTACTGGTCGAGACGAATTAGGGCGCGCACGCGGTCGTCGGTGTCGCTGGTCATGATCGCGACATCGCCGCCATCGGCGACGTGCATTGCACTGTCGGGAACCGGTTGGAAGCCCAGGGTAAAAGAGAGGCTCGATCGCGCCAATACGTGGCCCGCGCGGTCAAACACCATGGCTTCGGTCAGCCCGCGCAGCGCCGCCTGTCCCGCAACAACCTGTTCCAGCCGGGTTGGATCGAGTTCAAGCTCGACGGCATCGCGGTTCAGGTCGTTCGCCATCGCCAACGCGTCGGCGCGGATCGCTTGTTGATGCTCGTGCAAATAGGCTTCGGCAACCGCGAGCGAGTTGGAGATCGCGGTGCGCACCTTGTCGCTGAACCAAGAATTCGACGCCGTAGCTAAAGAAGAGATAAGAGAAAATCGCGACGATGATCGTCGGTGTCACCGCGATTAGGCTGAACAGCACGACTAGACGGATTTGCAGCCGCGAACCGGCGAGGCCGCGTCGGCGCTCGGCCCAAACCTGCAACAACCCCTTGGCGATCAGCGCGCCAAGCGCCAATAAGAGAACAAGATCGAGGTTAAGCAGCGACAGGACAGAGTTGGGATGCGCGCCAAAGGGCGGCGCCCCGGTCAACGCCAGATAAGTCGCGACCCCGGAAGCGAGTGCAGCGGCGGTCAAACCGATCGCCAGCTTGTGCCGCAAGCCAGCTCGGCCGGCCCACAACTGAACCCGCCGGATCTGCATCATGGACAACCCCGAAAGCGCAGCGCCGCAACTCCACCGTAAGCTGCCGCGGCCCTGCCTGACAGCACGGCGCGTCGAGTAGCCGCAACTTCGCCGATTGCCGGCAGCTCAGAGCCGCCCAAGAGCTATTTTAGCCCGCGGACCACCGGGATGTCCAATTCGCGGATTTTCTTGCGCAGGGTATTGCGGTTTAGCCCCAGCAGGTGGGCTGCCTTGATTTGGTTGCCGCGCGTTGCACCGAGGGTCAGCACGATTAGCGGCCGCTCGACCTCGCGCAAGATCCGGTCGTAAAGCCCGGCAGCCGGTAGCCCGCCCTTATGAGCGGCGAAATAGCCGCGAATGTGATGCTCAACAGCCCCGGCAAGCCCTTCTCCCGGGATGCTGTCGGGGGCTTCCGCGAGGTCGGGCTGCTCACCTAGTTCGGCTTCAATGACCGAGACCCCAATTACCTCTTGTGAATATAATGCAGCCAGGCGGCGAATGAGGTTTTCGAGCTCGCGCACATTCCCGGGCCAGCGATAGCTGCGAAGCCGCTCCATCGCCTCATCATCGAGCCGCTTCGGCGGCAGCCCCTCGCGCACCGCTTGTGCTGCGAAATGCCGCACTAATGCGGGAATGTCGGCACTGCGCTCGCGCAGCGGCGGAAGCCGAATCGGCGCGACGTTGAGGCGATAAAACAGGTCCTCGCGAAACAGCCCCTGGCGAATGAGCTGCCGGAGATCATGGTGGGTAGCCGCAATGACGCGGACATCGGCACGGATCGGCACCCGCCCGCCGACCGCGGTAAACTCCCCCTCCTGCAGGACGCGCAACAGCCGAGTCTGAGCTTCAAGCGGCATATCGCCGATCTCATCGAGAAATAAGGTGCCGCCTTGCGCTTGTTCAAAACGGCCCATACTGCGCGCCGTCGCCCCAGTAAACGCGCCTTTTTCGTGGCCGAACAGTTCGCTTTCAATCAATTCGCGCGGGATTGCGGCCATATTGATCGGGACAAAGGGACCATTGCGGCGCTTGCCGTAATTATGCAGCGCACGCGCCACCAATTCCTTGCCGGTGCCGCTTTCGCCCATGATCGTCACCGTCAGATCGGTGCCCATCAACCGGGCGATTACGCGATAGATCTCCTGCATCGCCGGCGAGCGGCCAATCAGCGGCAGTTGATCTTCGAGATCCTCGTCCAGCCCATTCGCTGGCCCTTCGTGAGGTGCGGTCAGAGCACGCTCGACGACACTGACCAGTTCACGCAAATCGAACGGTTTTGGAAGGTACTCGAAGGCGCCGCGCTCGGTCGCCTTGACGGCGGTCAACAGGGTGTTTTGCGCACTCATGACAATGATGCGCAGATCGGGACGGATCTTTTTGATCCGCGGGATCAAGTCGAGGCCGTTCTCATCCGGCATGATCACGTCAGTGATCACGAGATCGCCCTCGCCATCGGCAACCCAGCGCCATAAGGTAGCGGCGTTGCCGGTCATGCGTACATCGTGCCCGAGCCGAATTAGCGCCTGGTTCAGCACCATTCGGATCGCGCGATCGTCGTCGGCCACCAGGATCGTCGAAGTCATCACCCGATACCGTCCTGTGCGACCACCGGCAAAAACACCCGGAACACGGTTCGACGGGGCTGGCTGTCAAATTCGATAACGCCGCCGTGGTCGCCGATCACCTTGGCAACTAATGCAAGACCAAGGCCAGTTCCGTTTCGCTTTGTCGTGACAAACGGGTCGAACAAGTAGGGGCGCATGTCTTCGGGGATGCCGGCGCCGTTGTCGGTGACCGCGACCATCAACGGCAAATGCTGGCGTCCTTCGCCGCCCGGACCAGCAAGACGCAAACCATGGCGATAGGCAGTCGTGAGAACGATCTCGCCGTCACCACTAGGCACCGCCTCGGCGGCATTCTTGACGATGTTCAGGAATACTTGGACCAGGAGGTCGCGGTTGCCGTGCACCAGCGGCAGTGACGGATCGTACTCCTCAACCAAACGGGCATGGCGCGCAAAACCGGATTGCGCCAGCTTGCGCACGCGCTCCAGCACCTCGTGGATATTGACGGGCTCGCGCACGATCGGGTGATGGTCGGAGAACGCTTCCATCCGGTCGACGAGCGCGACGATGCGGTCGGTTTCGTCGCAGATAAGGCGGGTCAATTCGCGCTCGCTCTCACCGGCATCCTGCTCGAGCAGCTGTGCCGCCCCGCGAATACCCGACAGCGGGTTCTTGACCTCGTGCGCCAGCATTGCCGCCATCGCCGTGATCGATCGGGCGGCATTGCGGTGAGTCAGCTGCCGATCGAGTTTATCCACCATCGAGCGCTCGTGCAGCGAGAGCACCAGCAGGTCCCCGGCTTCCCCTGCCAGCGCGGCCTGCACCGTTACGGTGCGGCTGCCAAAACGCGGCCCTTCGAGCGCTATATCATATTCAGACATTGTGTTGCCGACGCGCCAGACGGCGTCGATCAACGCCAGCAACGGGCTGTGTGGCGCCAGCAACTCGGCGAGAGCGGTACCCTGCAATGCTGCGGCGCCGGTTCCGAAGAATTGCTCGGCTGCTGGGTTGACCATGCGGATTTCGCCATCGCGGTCGATAACGACCACGGGATCGGCGAGCGCAGCCAGCACAGCCGCCGCGTCGGGAGGGGCGAGCTTGGCACGCGCGCCAGAACCCCGCCGCCGGAAATTTTTTATCATACCGGCCCGCCAGGTACCGCTACCGCACCCTCCCCCGCAAACCGCATAGAAGTCGGGTGGGGAAGGGCTAAAAGCGGCTCGTAAAAGGCCCGCATCAACGCCCTAACACGGCTGGGGTCCGCGGTCTGGTTGACCGCGGCGCGGAATTCGGCCGAGCCGGGCAAACCTTTTGAATACCAAGCAACGTGCTTGCGGGCGATCCGCACACCGACATCAGTCCCGTAGTGGGACAGCATGTCGTCGTAGTGTTCTTCGGCAATCGTCAATTGCGTTGCGAGCGGCGGATCGGGAATATTCTTGCGGCCGCCGAGCCAGGCGATGACCTGGCGCACGAACCACGGCCGGCCATAGCTGCCGCGGCCGATCATTACGCCATCGGCGCCCGATTGCGTGAGCGCCCGGTCGGCATCATCGAGGGTCTCGATGTCGCCGTTGACGATCACCGGTATCGTGACGTTCTCCTTAACCTCACGAATAAATGCCCAATCCGCCGACCCCGCATAAAGCTGACAACGGGTGCGGCCATGCACGGTAATCATGCGGATGCCGCAAGCTTGCGCAATTCGGGCGAGCCGAGGGGCATTCCGGTTCTTCTCATCCCATCCAGTGCGCATCTTGAGCGTTACAGGCAGATCGACGGAGCGGACCGTGGCTTCGAGGATCCGGGCGGCATGGATCTCATCACGCATCAGCGCCGACCCCGCGTGGCCATTGACCACCTTTTTGACGGGGCAGCCGAAATTAATGTCGATGATCTGCGCCCCGCGGTCCGCGTTGATCTTGGCTGCTTCGGCCATGACCTTCGGCTCGCAGCCGGCGAGCTGGACGGCCATCGGCTGCTCGTCCTCGCAACTCCTGGTCATCGTCATCGTCTTTCGGCTTTCGCGAACCATCGCCTCGCTCGCGATCATTTCCGAAACGACAAGGCCGGCGCCGAGGCGCTTGACGAGGCGGCGAAACGGCAGATCACTGACCCCCGACATCGGGGCGAGAATCACCGGATCACCAATTGTCACCGAGCCGAGTTGAATGCCCATTTTCTAAGCATATTGAGTAATTGCCCAACGATTGAGCAGATCGTAGCGGTTTCCCTTTTGCAGTGCAACAATAACCGCCGATCGCGAATACCGCCCCTGCAGTGGTAAACCGCTCGTGCTTCAGCTATTTTTTCTACATGGAACCCGTATACGCGCTGGTCGTCGCAGCTGGTCGCGGCAGCCGGTTTGGCGGCGAGCGCCCAAAGCAATATCTGTCGCTGGGCGGGCAGAAAGTCTTGCGGCATGCGGTCGCTGCATTCGCTTCTCATCCCAGTATCGCCGGCGTGCAGGTGGTTATCCGGCCAGAAGACGGAGCCGTGTTCGATGATACCGTCGCCGGGTTCGAGGTCCTGGCGCCGGTCGCTGGAGGTGCAGCGCGACAGGATTCGGTGCGGTTCGGCCTGGAGGCGCTGGCCTCTTATCGCCCACAGGCGGTGTTGATTCACGACGGCGCACGACCGTTCCCCGGCGCCGCGCTGATCGACCGGATCATCGATGGGCTCGGGCACGCCCCAGCGGTTATCCCTTGCCTGCCGATGCGCGACACAATCAAATGCGCCGAGGGTCGGGTGATCCAGGGGACAGCGGACCGATCTCGCTTGTGGCGCGCGCAGACACCCCAGGGTTTTCTTTTCACGGCAATACTCGCCGCCCATCGCGCCGCCGAAGGGTGCGAATTGACCGATGATTCGGCCGTCGCGGAAGCGGCGGGGCTGATGCCCGTATTGGTTGACGGAGATGAAGACAATCTGAAGATCACGACGGCCGACGATCTTGCCGCCGCCGAGCGCCTGCTGGCAACCCGGCTTGGCGATGTTCGCGTCGGCCAAGGCTTTGATGTCCACGCTTTCGGCCCGGGCGACAGGATCGTTATTTGTGGCGTCGCGATGTCCCACGCTGCGGGGCTCGTCGGCCATTCCGACGCGGATGTCGGCTTGCATTCGCTGACCGACGCGGTGCTGGGGGCGATCGGCGCTGGCGATATCGGCCAGCATTTTCCGCCGAACGACCCGCAATGGCGCGGCGCCGCCTCCGACCAGTTCCTGCGTCATGCCGCCGATCTCGTTCGTGCCCGCGGCGGCATGGTCGCCGCGGTCGATGTGACGATCATCTGCGAACGCCCGAAGATCGGCCCGCACCGCGCCGCGATGGTCGAGCGTGTCGCAGCGATACTCGGGATCGCCGCCGATCGCGTCAGCGTCAAGGCGACGACGACCGATCGTCTCGGCTTCACCGGCCGCGGCGAGGGTGTGGCCGCCCAAGCTGTCGCCACCGTGCGCTTGCCGCTGTAGCCCCATCGCCCGATCGGAGCCTCCTCTTCTGCCGCTGCGGCGTCCCGCGACGCTGATCGCAACCTGGTTTGGGGTTGGGCTGAGCCCGATCGCCCCCGGCACCTGCGCTTCGCTGGTCGCTTTGCCAATTGCCTGGGCGATCCGCGCGATGTCGGGTGATCCGGGACTTGCGGTTGCCCTCGCGGTGGTCTTTGCCGTCGGCTCGTGGGCAGCCGGAGCTGCGGCCAAGGCGAGCGGCGCACAAGATCCGGCTGCGGTCGTCATCGACGAGATCGCTGGCCAATGGCTGGTATTGCTGGCGGCCCCCTTCGACCCGATCGCCTGGCTCCTCGCCTTTGTGCTGTTCCGCCTGTTCGATATCTGGAAACCTTGGCCGGTGAGCTGGGCCGATCGGCATGTCAAAGGCGGCTTCGGCATCATGCTCGACGACATTTTGGCGGCGAGCTACGCTCTCCTCGTGCTGAGGGTGGCGCTGGCTATTGGCGGAGCGTTGGGTGTTCACCTCTGAAATTCTGGGCTTGGCGGAAACGGTGCTCGACGCTTGCCGGGCCCGAGGCTGGCATATCGCGACCGCGGAATCCTGCACCGGGGGCCTCGTTGCCGCGGCACTAACCGCGATCGCCGGCTCGTCGGATGTCGTCGAACGCGGCTTTGTCACCTATTCGAACGAAGCGAAATCGGAAATGCTGGGCGTGTCACCGGCGACGATTGCCGCCCATGGAGCGGTCAGCGCCGAGACCGTGGCAGCGATGGCGCAAGGTGCGGTTTTCCGCGCGCCGGTCGATCTCGCGGTGTCGATTGCCGGCATCGCCGGGCCGGGGGGCGGCAGCGCCGAGAAGCCGGTCGGCCTGGTTATTTTCGGCATCGCCCGGCGTGGCGGCCAATGCCGGACCCACCGCCATGTCTTCTCCGGCGACCGGAATGCGGTGCGCGAAGCCGCGGTGAAAGTGGCGCTCGGCCTTCTCGCCGACGCGGCCAAATCGGAATGATGCGTTCCGTTATTGTCTTCAAAAGGATACCGGCATGAGCAATTTCAGCATCGCTGTGGTACAGCCGCACTCAAACCCGCCGCCCGACGACCACACGAACGTAGACGATGCGGTGGCTTGGATCGGTCGCGCCGCCGCCGAGGGTGCGGATTTCGTCTGCTTCCCCGAGAGCTATCCCGGGCCGTGGCGGATGCCGGCGGCTTACGACCCTTCCGGGCGCATCGCCGAGGCGGCGCAGCGGCACGGCCTCTATGTCGTCTTTGGCACGATGGAGCCGATCGATAATGCTAAAAAGACCGCCTACAACCTGACCTGCATGGCCTATCCCGACGGCCGCGCGCCGGTGCGTTACCGCCGCACCCACCCAAACGGTCCGTGGATCTATGCGAGCCGCACCGGCGGCGGCGGGGTGTGGGAATTCGAGTGGGTCCCCGGCAACGATTTTCCGGTTTTCGACACCATCCACGGCAAGGTCGGGCTCGGCATGTGCAGCGAGGTCTACATGCCCGAAGTGTCGCGCGCCTTGGCGTTGCGCGGCGCCGAAATCATCTTCCTGCCGGCCGGGCTCAGCGGCACCGGCAATCTGTGGGAGACCTGGCACACCTTGTTGCGGGCGCGGGCGATCGAGAACCTCGCGCTGGTCGTGTCGACCCGCAACATCTTCGATCCCGCGACCGAGCGCGGGCTGGCGATCATCGCCGGGCCGGAGCATACCCATTATGAAAGCATCAATGTCGGTATCGCCGTCGTCACGGTCAGCCTCGATCGTGTGCGCGAATTGCGCGCCGAGTGGGACGGCAACGACAAGACGCCCAGCTGCGGCGTCAAGCAGGGCTTGCTGTCGCAATGGCAGCGCCCGGAGCTTTACGACCGCATCTTTCCGCGGCCATTGCCGGCAGCGGCCGAATAGAGCGGGATCATGACCGGCATCGTTGCGGCGGTCAGCCGCAGCCTGCGGCACACTTTGGTAAAAGCCAACGAGACCAGCATTCGCTTACTGGCCGGGCTCGGCGTCGAAGGCGACGCGCATCAGGGGGTGACCGTCAAGCACCGCTCGCGGGTCGCCCGCAATCCGACCGACCCCAATCTGCGCCAGGTCCACCTGATCCACGCCGAACTCCATGACGAATTGCGGGATAAAGGTTTCGATCTGCAGCCAGGCCAGATGGGCGAGAACATCACGACATCGGGGATTGACCTGCTCGGGCTCGCCGCCGGAACCCGGCTGCATATCGGCGAGAACGCGGTGGTGGAAATCACCGGATTGCGCAATCCCTGCGCTCAGCTCGACAAATTGCACAAGGGGCTGATGGCGGCGACCCTCGACCGCGACGTCGATGGCAACCTCGTGCGCAAGGCCGGGATCATGGCAATCGTCCTGACGACGGGCGAGGTTCGCCCGAGCGACCCGATCCGGGTCGAGCCCCCTCCCCCGCCACACCGCCCGCTCGCCGTCGTCTGAAGCAATCCGGCGGCAGCGCCGCGAACAAATTCCCGGTTCGACGGGAAATATTCGAGAATTCGGCCCCAAAAGCGTGATTTCACCCTCAAAAGACAATTGTATATCAATAACTTGTGAGTGAATTCCCGTCCGCATCGAATCGGGAATTTTCCCCACCCTAATCGGGAATTATTTCCGCCAAACCGGGAATTAACCGCGCCCAACGGGAATTTCGCCGGAGAGTTCTGATCGAGCCGATCGCCGCGCCCCTGGTGCGTCGCCGCCGCCTCTATCCGCTTTCCAAGGCCGGGCAGACCCGACCTCGTCATACTCGGCAACACCCCCCGCCCGTTACTTCCAGGCCGTCGTCATACGCCCTGAATGTGGTTATTCTACCGCCGCCTTATCGCACCTGGACGCGCCCCAGCGGGCGAGCAAGGCAATCGCGCGCCTTGTCGAGCAGCTCGCCGATTTCCGGCGTCACAGATCGACGCCGTCGCGCCGAATTTCACCCATAAGCGCCGTCAGGTTCCGATACGCGTCGGCCGGATATGGCTTGACATCGATAAAGGCTTCGGTGTCGGAAAGAATTGCGCTGCGTAGATCGGCCAGGCGATCCAGCTCCTGCCAGCGGTGCGTGAGATCGCCTTCCTTGAGGTCTTTCAGGAACACCGCAACGTCGTAATCCGAATCCTCACCCGTATCACCGCGTGCGCGGGAGCCGAACAGCACGACTCGTTCAAGCCGGTCGCCGTACATTTCATCGAGCGCGGCACGGACGCGCCTCAAGATCGGATCGTTGATTGCGGTCGACATAAGATTCTCCGCACATAAATGGTATATTATCGTATCCCAAGGATCACCGCCTCCCTGGATTGAACAGCGCCTCGTATGCAGCAAGCGTGGGGCGTGTGTGGACGGCCCCTTTGGTGCAAGGGGCGAGGTAACGCGCGACGAGGTCGAAAGGATCATCGCCATATGAGCGACACTGCAAAAAAACGCGAGTGGTCGCCTGTCAAGACCTGGATCATGGGCATTGTTGCCGCTTTAGCAGTCTCGCTCATAATCTGGTTTTCCGGGTACGTCTTCAATCCGGCTCAACCGTCCGAAGCGGAACGCACGGCCGTCTTTTCGCTAGTTAGCGATCTGCGCAGCACCCCGCTCATCTTCCGCGCCGTATATCTGAACGAGCACGACTTTATGAAACTGGAATGGCTAAAGGAAAATCCCAAAGATGCCTATTGGGAATCCCAGACATTCCCTGAAAATCTGCTGCGCTTCGCGCAATTCACCGGTCGCATGGGACTAGCAGGACCAGTACTGGAGGCTAGCACCGGGCAGGTTCAGGTCAGGGTCAAAAGCCTTGAAAAGCTCGACTACGGCAAGGGAAACGTCGAATACAGGGCCACCATGGAGCGGGTTAAACCGCCCGAGAATCAAAACACAAGCGTCGACACGAAGGCGATGCGCCTCTATGCCTTGCAGCCCTCTCTCTTGCCCCAGAAGATCAGCACCCACCTAAATGACCTTTCACCCAAGTTCCGCAGTTTGATTTTGAACAGCATGGTAACTCAATGGGTTGCAAGCCATTTTAAGTTTTAGGCACCACGGTTTTGGGTTCAGGCGGCGGGCGGCATCTCCTGGAAGACCGGCGGAAGGGTGAGGCCGATAGCGCGGCAGATCGGGTCGATGGTCGGGCCTGGCGCGGTGCGCAGGCGCGCCCGGCGACCATCCTGTTCGACATCGATTTCGCTGAGGTCGACAAGATCGTCGACGATGCGCTGCCATTCGAGCCGGCTGCGACGGGCGGCGAGCCGGTCGAAAAGCTCCTTGCGCAGGACAAGGGCGAGGAAGGTGCAGAAGACGTGGCCGCGGATGCCGGCGTCGGTTTTGTGGAAGATCGGGCGGGTGGCGAGCAGCGCCTTTGCGGTTTTGAAGGCGTCCTCCACGGCCAGCAGATTGCGGTAGCGCAACACGATCTGGAGCGCGGCGATCTTGGTGTTGGTGCGCAGCACGAAGAGACCGTCGAACCGGGTATCGGCCTCGATCTTGGCGCGGTCGATGACAAAGCCGCCGCCCGCGGGCGTCTTCAGGAAGCGACGAAAACCCTTGTTGGCGACGAGCGCCTTGTCGCCCTGGGCGAGCTTGCGCTCGAGACCGGCGACGATTTCGGCGCGCGCCGCGGCGTCCTTTTTGGCTTCCTCCTCGTTGCGGCAGATGATGTAGCGCCGCCCGGCGATCGTCGTCTCCCGGATCGCCAGTTCGGTCTCGCCTTTCTGGCGGGGAATGACGAGCGGCACGGCGAGGCCATCATCCTCGATGACCCCGGTGCGCACCTCGCGGCTGGTGCGTTCGCGCACGCCGAGGATGTACTGGATCTTCTCGGCTTCGAGGGCGGCGATGGTATCGGCACTGATCATGCCGCGATCGGCAACGATGCAAGCATCGAGGATCCCAAAGCGCTCGCGCAGCCGTTTGACTACTGGCAACAACAGCGTCACGTCGGCCGTGTTGCCGGGCATCACAAAGGACGCGATCGGCCGGTCGGCGTCGTCAAGCACGATGCCGAGCACGACCTGCTTCAGGTGACCGCGATAGTCTTTGGAGTGGCCGTACTGGCCTAGGCTCTCGCCGCCGGCCCCCTCGAACCATAAACTGGTGGTGTCGAAAAACGCGATCGAAACGGCGCCGAACAGCGGCTGGCGGTGGTGATAGAGTGCCTCCTCGATGGCCTCGGCGGTGCTGCGGCCGGCCGCGTCGACTTCGCCAAGCCAGGCCATCGCCTTATAGGCGTGGTCGAGATCGAGCCCATCGGTGCCCGGCACACGTACCCGGCTCAGCCAGTCGCTGGCATGGCGGTCGGAGCCCGAGATCATCAGCCGGTGCAGCACCGTGAGATAGACGGCGCGCTCGACATCAAAGGAAAAGCGCCGGTCGGAGACGAGGCTCTTGAGCACGTCGCGGCATCCTGTTTCCGCCCACAGCCAGCCGAACACCAGATCAGGTCCGATGCTGAGGCGGTGCAGCTCCGGCAATTCGCCGCGATAAAAACTCGACAACACGATCGAGCGGCGCGAATGGCGCGCCGCCGAGGCGATCAGCCCATCGATCAGCCCCGAGGCCTCAACTTCATCGCGCCGGCCGAGCGCCTTGATGACGCGCTGCACGTGGCGGCCGCCCTCGCGCGCGTTCTCGACGAGGTAGAGGTATTCGTAGGCTCCAATCTTCTTGACGCGGACAAATATGGCGCGGCACCTTTGTTCTCCGGTACCAGCACCACGATTCTCTGGGCCGCCGCAAGCAAATTCCTCAATATCTATTGCAATCGTCTGGCCGATTTAGCACCACACCTTGGCGTGCCCGGTCGTATCCCTAGCGTTTCCGCGGCTTCCAGCGAGCGATTTACTCCAAACTGAGGAAGTTGGGTTTCACTGCCTGCCAAAATCCGGGACGCTCTATACGGTTTCGTGCGCCAGACGAGCGCAACGAGTTTTGCGACCGTCGAATCGGCAAAAGTTGATTTTTTGCTGGTGATGCCCGATCCGCCGGCCGATCCTGTGGATTTCCGCCTCAAGGACGACACGCCGCTGTATCCCTTCAATGGGATTGACTCGGAGTACGATTTTCTCAATCGTGCCCTCGGTTTAGTCGAATCATTGGAGTCATGGGAGCACCGATATTCTATAGCCCTCGACCTGTTCCGGGTTCCTGGCCCTCGAACGACCCGAAGCAGTGATTGAGGCGAGGCGCGCCCCAAACTGCTCTTGCTGTTGTATCCACCTTATCGACTATCGGGGCTTGCGGCGGAGCGGCGGCAAATGCCGCCGATCAGTACGTGATAAACCCATGGGGCGATGGGTATAATTTGTCTAAATCAATGTCTCGCTTAAGTTTGTTATCTTTATTTGCATTGAAAAACCATAGATCGTCGCTTAGGTCGGTTAGTTCTCTTAACGCTGTTTGCGGGAGCGGTGTTAATGTTTTTGAGTTCTTGACACGATCTACTAAGGCGTCAAGATCGAAGAGGATTTGGCCAGGAGCCTGGATGGCATCGATTTTCGCCACCTCTACGGTAAGTGCGTTAACTTGTGTTTGAACGCTCTGGGCGGCCGAGGGATTTTGTTGGGGTTTGTTCTGTACCTCCTTACGTTTATCTTGGTACATCGTGTCTATCAAATTACGCGCTGCATTCCAGTAGTTGGTGGAGATTCTGAGGCGGATTGGGGCAAGAATTTCGGCGCGTTTAGCATCCGGTGTTTTTGTGAGTTGTAGCTCTTCGTCGGTTTGCCGAAGCAGCCTTGCCAATTCTGGATTTGATAGCCCTGATCCCCAAAAGCCACTTCGGGCGGCAAGCAACGCGACTTGTTGGCTTAACCCTTCCGAGATAGTAGACAGTTGATCGACCAATTGTGCGGCCTGCACCTGTTTTTCGTCCCATGTCTCCGCGTCAAAGCCAAAACCTTGGACATGCTTGAACTTGGACATTTGGAGGAGGAGCAGCATCAAAAATGCGATACTCAAGACAGCGGCTATCGTTGGGGTATGCGCGGGCACTTTACGGACGCAAAGGTAAATTCCCGCTCCGACGAGGGCTATCGCTAGCATTGCAGTGAGAATGTATGTGAAGGTTTCCATTTGTCCGGCTATCCTCCGACGCCGCCAAAAAAGATGTTGTCCCATCGCGTGCGTCGAGTGACTGGCAACCCGCCGCGGACATTGTCCATCCCGCGAACAAAAATGTAAATCCCTGCAAGAATCCCATAGTAGTGCTGGACCTGTATTCCGAAAGGTGAGTACCCTGCATTCAACGCAAGAGCCGTATAAGGTGGCTTGAAAGCTAGGTAGATTACCACGACCGCAGCGATAATTTCGCATGCGCCGTACCAGAGTTGACGGCGGCATCGCAGCATATAAAAGAACAGGGCTACAACGATGGTTAAAACTATATACACTATGACCATTTTTGCAGCATCTCCCCGGTTGCAAGGCTAAAATCTACATCGGGTAGGCTGGGCCCTCGCGTGGAATCCGCAAAAAGCCCCGATAAATGCCTTATGAAAAATCGGTCACCTTTAGTTAGTACGGCCGAAGGCGTGTAAAGATATGTATTCCAATCTTATTCGGCTGCGTAGTTGGTTTAGAGTTCCAGCGTGATATGATCCGTTTTTATTTAACCGCATTACGAGCGAGTGCGCCGCGGCCTTTGTTTTTTGGTCAGACGCATTATCAGTAATCACGAGTACTCCCAGTAATCCTCCGCCGATAATCTGATCGCCGTCCATCGGCGACTTGGGTGCTGAATATATCCATCCAGAATTGTCCAAGCATGTTTTCAAGTTTTTCTAAAAAATCATTGCCTCCACTTCATCCGTGTAGAGAAAAATCGTATATTTTTCGCCACTATACGATCTCATTTCGTCAGATAACAATGACCAATCGGCTGGAGACATGTTGCGGGGGCCGTTTGCGGCGCTGATAATGTAGTCGCCGATTCGGTTGCTGATGATCCCGAGCAAGGCAATGGCTATAAACGCTACACGAATGGATTTTTCCCATCTTCCCAGACGTCTCGGCAGGAAAAGGACGGCGGCACTTCCGACTGTACCTACTACGGCAGCGATAAAGCCGACGGTCTTTACCAGAGAAGGATCGATCATGCTGCCCGCGTCGCGCGGCGCATGGTGGCAATGCTGCGGTCATAGCTGTCGGCCAATTCCTGGATTGCCCAAGACGCCCGACGGGACGATGCTGGCCTCACAACCACCGAGAATCCGGGGAATATCGGCTGAAGGGAGATCAAGTCAATGACATCACCATACATCTTTGATGACAGCCAGATCAAATGGAAGACGGTTGCGCTGCCAACTCTTGGCGAATTGGAACACTTACGATTTTCCATACTGAACGTCGACGAGGACAATCATATTGTCCATGTGCTGTTCAAATTCGACACAAACGAAAAGATCATTCTACACCGGCATGTAATACACAATAACACTTTTGTAGTGCAAGGCGAGCATCGTCTTTATGAACCCGACGGCACGCTCAAGGAGATTCGTCCCACTGGCATGTACAAGTCCAGCCCGGCGGGCGATGTCCATCGCGAGGGCGGCGGCCCCGACCAGGACGTCGTCGTGTTTTTCGACATGCGGGGCCATGACGGCGTGTTCTACGAACTGCTCGACGATGACCAGAATGTCGTCGCCACACTCAGTTACGCCGATTTCCTAGCATTGTATAAAGCGGAGCAAGGCGGCGCAGCAACCGCAGCAACATAAGGCCGGCGTCGCTCGTGGCTATGCGGTTCCCTGCGAGGCAATTTTTTCGCCTCTGAAACGATCACTTGCAGTACGAACCAGACATAAGGTTTCCGCTGTGGGTCGTCCTAGCGGGATTGCTTCGTCGCTCCGCTCCTCGCAATGACGACAGTTTCGGTGTCATTGCGAGCGTAGCGAAGCAATCTCGATATGACCTACGGTACCAAGTGTCTAATGGTGGCGGGCCGATTTATGGCCGCGCAGCGCCGTTGCCAACACCCGCTAGTGGCACGATCCAGACAATTGATACCCAATCCATTCTCTGTCGCCCCCGCGGAAGCGGCGGTCCAGGGCCGCGAGCTCAGCGTTTGGTGGCCGCCCCCTGTTCAAGCCAGGGGCAAGCTCTGGGTGCCCGCTTTCGCGGGCATGACGAAAATAGGGACGGTATCATCTGTTTGAAATTTGACCACTAAGCCGAATTTTTATTGCAATACCGGGATCTCGACAAAGGAGGGAGCTTCCTCGGTGTGGTGGATCGTGTTGCTGGCGATGCGGATATCGGCGTCGGTGTCGTTTGCCAATATCGGGTGACCGCTGTTGGTGTTGCGGGCGCGGCGCGGGAAATTGCTGCTGGTAATGTCGATTTCGATGCGGTGTCCGGCGGCAAAGGTGTGGTGGATGTGGCCGAGGTCGATCGTTAATCGTTCGACGCGGTCGGGCGTCAGGGGGCGCGGCTCGCCTGAACCGTCGCGGTAGAGTGCGCGGGTGATCCCGTCCATCAGCAGCATCGCGCGGCCGTCGGGATGGAGATCGATCAGCTTGCCGACAAAATCGGTGTCGGGGCAGTCGGATTGTACCGACAAGGTCAACCGGACATTGCCGGCGACTGTCAGCGGTCGGGCCAGCTGCTCGCCGCGATAGATCAGCCCGTAATCGGGTAAGGCCTGGACCGGCCCTTGGTCGAGCGATCCAGGTGTTATCAGCATGTTGCGGCCGCCCAAAGTCGGGATCGGCCGGCGCGGGTCATAGCGATAGTGGCGCGAGGTCCCGTTCGGGCTGATTGGCGAGACTGCCGTCGCCGCGCAGATAGAGCCGCCGCGGGCGCGATTCCGGCGGCGGCCACCGTTCGGCGTGGCGCCAGTCGTCCGGGACATAATTCTCGCGATCCTCGACCCAAGCGCGCGGCGAGTAATAGACCGCCGGCCCGTCCATGACTCCGTTCTCTTCGCCTTTCAGCCAATAGTCGAACCACGCGAAATACGGGTCATGCCGCCAGAAATTGTTGTGGTAGACAAAGTAATGCTCGTTGGGGCCGATCCAGAGTTTCTGGTTGCCGGCGCGCGCCTGGATCTCGCTGAACGCCGCCATGACGCTTAGTTGGAAGATGTCGAACCAGCTCGTCACGTGAAATCCGGGAATATCGATCGTGCGCCGGAAATTGTGCGCGGCGCGAAACGCATCCGGCGCCGGATGGGTGATGATCTCGTCGAGAAACGGCTGCCCGGTCGCGAAATCCGGGTAGTGGGTCAAGGGCAGACGCATCCAGTCATCCGAGCCGATAAACGGCGGCTCGGCTCCGCGCGCGGCGTCGAGTCGGGCATAGCGGGCCGCAGCCGATGCGGCGGCGGCGTCCAATTCCGCCGGGCCGATGCCAAAGCGCTGCATCACCGCTTCGCGGTGCGAGGCCGACAGGCCGGGAATGTTGCGCGCCACCCACAGCCACAGCCGCTCCATTTCGATCGACTGGCCCTCGTAAACGACGTCGTCATAAATGCTGGAGGCGCCGGCCTGCGCGAAAAACGCCCGCAAACTCGGATGCCGGCTCGATGCGGCGGCGAACGCGGTCGTCGCGCCGGCTGACGAACCGGAGACGCCAACCCGCTGGTTGGTCCACGGCTGATGCGCGATCCATTCGAGCGTGTCGTGTCCATCGGCTGCGTCGTCGGCATAGACCCGGTCCTCGCCTTCCGAGCCGTGGCGTCCGCGCGTGTCCTGATAGACCGCGGCATAGCCATGGGCGACGATCGCGCGCCAACCGCGCAGGATCGAGCCGCGCATCGGCTCAGCAGCACTTGGCAGCCACGCCTTGCTGCAGTCGAACTTATCGCGTGCATCGGCGGCGGCAATCCCATAGGGCGTGCGATGCAGAATCACCGGCCAGCGCGGCCCGCCCTCTGCCGGCAAAAAGACAAAGGTGTTGAGGCGCACCCCATCGCGCATCGTCACCATCGTCTGAAAGCCGCGCGCGCCTGTCACGGAATCGACATAGTCCGCCATTTTACTGACCTATTCTGTCGTTTTGGTGCGAGTGTCCGGGCGGGGACCCGATACACGGCGGAGGCAGGGGTCGGGCCTTCGCTGTATCATGAGGGGGTGGTCGTCCGCCCGGACACTAGACCATGCCCATCCAGAACATCTGCTGGTCGCCGACATCGACATCGTATTTGCGCACGAAGTCGAGCTTGCCGTCGGTCTCGATCCGGAACAGCGACAAGCACGCAGGCACGGTGCGGATATCGGCACCCTCTCGGACCGGCAATCCGATGATATGCGCCGCGACCAGCAATCGGCCGCTCGGGTCGATGTGGAAGGTGCGGCAGTGGATTCCGCGCGTATCGACATGCTGGATCGGATTGGGCTCGCCGGTCTCCGGGTCGATCGCAAACACCGCAAGCGTGTTCTCGCCGCCGGCGAAGACGCGCTCGGCCCCCTCGCCCACCGTGCTCGACGCGCGGTTGGCGACATACGCAAAGCGCCCGTTGGGGTGGACGTGAATCGTGCCGGCGGCCTGCCGGCCTCGGATATTGCCAGACTCGGACAAGGTGCCTTTGCTAAAGACCGGCTCGGGTGACAATCGCTCGCCTGATATCGCGAACATATCGAGCCGGTTCTGGCGTTCCAGCGACACATAAACCCAGGGGTTGGTCGGGTGAAAATCGAGATGGCGCGGGCCAAACCCATAGCCGCCGCCCGGCGCCACCGAGACCTCGTTGGTCAGTTGGCCGTCCTGATAACGGAAAACCTTGAGCGCCCCGGGTTCTTCGGGCTTGCCGGCGGCGGCGTCATGACCGCGCGTGACCAGGATCGCCTGCCGATTGTCGAGGCTCACGCGCACCTGATGCCCGTAGATACCGGGATCGATGGCCTCGTTTTGCGCGACCTCTGCGCCCGGCGTGGCATCGGAATTGATGCGGTAGACCCGAACCCCGCTCGGATTGCTAAAGGCGACCAACAGATGCCGCGACGGGATGTCGCTGGTCATATGAATCGGCCGGGTCGGCAACGGAATCGGCACACCATGTGGCGTCAAGGCGCCGGTCGCGGGATCAATGCGGAAAGCGCTGACATTGTGCTTGTCGCCGACAAACCCGCCCACGCCAGAAGCGCTGTTGCTCGATGCGACATAAAGATACTCGCGCGACGCGTGCGGCCAGGCGTAGTGGACATTGGCGGGCAGGCTGACCGAGCCGCGGCGCGTCAAGGTCGCGTTCTCGACATCGACATCGTAATGCGTCAGCTCCGGCCCGACGCTGGCATATAGCTTGAGCTTTTCTGGCATGGCGCATGCTCCCGGTCTCTGGTTAAGCATAAGCGCCGCGGCGACGCGAGCGAAGCGTCATCGTCTCAGAGTCTGCTTGTTATCGATGTTATAGGTGTCAGGCGCTCGTCGGAGCGCTACAATGCCCGGCCGTCAAATAACAGCGCTGCCGGCGTTCCTTGGGGCCATACTGCCGTAGAGATCCTGGGCGCGCTTTTCGAATGCGCCGACCATGCGGCGCACTGCTTCGCCGAACAGCACCTCGATGACTTTTTGCAGCAGCCGCGATTTGAATTCGAAATCGACAAAGAAATCGATCCGGCAACCTTCCGGGATTTTCTCGAATATCCAGTGATTGTTCAAATAGCGGAACGGTCCTTCCGCGTAAGTGACATCAATGCGGCCCGGCGGATCGAGTTCGACCCGCGAGGTGAATCGCTCGCGGAACATCTTGAAGCCGATGATCAGATCGGCGACGACAAGATTAGGCTCGCGCTCGCGGATGCGCGCCCCGCGGCACCAGGGCAGAAATTCGGGATAGCGCTCGATATCGGCGACCAAATCGAAGAGCTGCTGTTGCGTGTAGGGAAGCACACGTTGCTCGGCGTGGGTGGGCATGGCGACGCTTCAGCCGGTAGCGGCGAGTTGGGCCGTTCGGGCGGCCCGCAATCGCGCGAAATCCTCGCCCGCATGATAGGACGACCGGGTCAGAGGCGACGCCGAAACCAACAAAAACCCTTTGCCGAGCGCATGCCTTTTATACCCGGCAAATTCCTCCGGCGTGACAAACCTGTTTATCGCGTGGTGTTTGGGTGTTGGCTGCAGATATTGCCCGATCGTCAGGAAATCGACGTCAGCGGCCCTCAGGTCGTCCATGACCTGCAGCACCTCGGTCCTGTCCTCGCCGAGCCCGACCATGATCCCCGACTTGGTAAACAACGCTGGATCGAGCCGCTTGACCTGATCGAGCAGGCGCAGTGAGTGAAAATATCGTGCCCCCGGCCTTACTTCGGCGTAAAGCCGCGGCACGGTTTCGAGATTGTGATTGAAGACGTCGGGCCGGGCTGCGACCACGGTTTCGCGCGCCCCCTCCTTGCGCAGGAAATCCGGGGTCAGAACCTCGATCGTCGTGTCTGGTGCGGCATTGCGGATCGCGGTGATGGTCCGCGCGAAGTGCCGTGCCCCGCCATCATCGAGATCATCGCGGTCGACCGAGGTGATGACGACATGCGCCAGGCCGAGTGCAGCGACCGCCTCGCCGACCCGCTGCGGCTCGTGCGGATCGAGAAGATCGGGGCGGCCGGTCGCGACATTGCAAAAGCTGCAGGCGCGAGTGCATACCCGCCCGAGGATCATCACCGTCGCGTGCTTTTCTTTCCAGCACTCGCCGATATTCGGGCAGGCGGCTTCCTCGCACACCGTGTTGAGCTGCAATTCGCGCATCAGCCGGTGCGTCGCCCGATATTCAGGGGAGCCAGGCGCTTTGACCCGCAGCCAATCGGGTTTACGGGGGATCACGCTGTCCGGCCGATGCGCCTTTTCCGGGTGGCGGGCCGCGGCGCCCGTGCTCGCCACAATCTCACCGTCATGCCCGGACTTGATCCGGGCATCTCCGAGATCTGGGCGCGGTACTTGCCCAGAAGACGCAGATGGCCGGGTCGAGCCCGGCCATGACGACGGAGGAGAGGACATATCCGAACCGTATTGGCACCCGACCTTAGAAGTGGATGGCCCGCCCGTAAGCGTCAAGCACGGCCTCGTGCATCGTCTCCGAGATCGTCGGATGCGGGAAGATCGTGCGGATCAGATCGGCCTCGGTTGTCTCCAGGGTCTTGGCGATCGTGTAGCCTTGGATCAGCTCGGTGACCTCGGCGCCGATCATATGCGCGCCCAACAGTTCGCCGGTCTTGCCGTCGAACACGGTCTTGACCATTCCCTCCGGCTCGCCATAGGCGATCGCTTTGCCATTGCCGATAAACGGGAAATGGCCGACCTTGACCTCGTAGCCGGCGTCGCGCGCGGCCCTTTCGGTCAGACCGACGCTCGCCACTTGCGGACGACAATAGGTGCAGGCCGGAATATTGCGGATGTCGAGCGGATGTACGTCATTGATTCCGGCTATGTGCTCGACGCAGATCACCCCTTCGTGGCTGGCTTTGTGCGCGAGCCAGGGTGGGCCGACAAGATCGCCGATCGCGTAAATGCCGGGCTCGCCGGTGCGCAGCCACTCATCGACGACGACGTGCGTGCGGTCGACCTTCACCGCAGTATCTTCGAGACCGATATCCTCGACATTGCCGACGATCCCGACCGCGAGGATCACTTTTTCAGCCGCTATTTCTGTCGGCTTCCCGCCTGCTTCGATTTGCGCAATGATTTGGCCGTTGGCGCGCATCAGCCCTTTTACGGTCGCACCGGTGTGGATTTTGATTCCCTGCTTTTCAAAGGATTTACGGGCGAAGGCCGAAATCTCCTCGTCTTCGACCGGCAACACGCGGTCGAGCACCTCCACGACGGTGACCTCGGCGCCCATATCGCGGTAAAAGCTGGCAAATTCGATGCCGATCGCCCCCGATCCGACAACCAGCAGCGATTTCGGGATCGCCGCAGGGACCATTGCCTCCTTATAGGTCCACACCTGCTCGCCATCGGGTTCGAGGCCCGGCAATGAGCGCGCCCGGGCCCCTGTCGCCAAAATGATGTGCGGTGCAGCAAGATCGGCGACCGGCTTGCCGCCCTTCTCGACCGCGAGACGCCCCTTGCCGGCCAGCCGACCCTGCCCGTCGAGCACATCGACCTTGTTCTTTTTCAACAGATACGCGACGCCGTTCGACAATTGCTTGGCGACAGCACGCGAGCGCGCCACAACCTTGCCCGCGTCGTAGCAGATGTCTTTTGCCGAAAACCCGTACTGATCGAGATGATGCAGGATGTGTGAGATCTCGGAACTGCGCAGCAATGCCTTGGTCGGGATGCAGCCCCAGTTCAGGCAAATCCCCCCAAGATGCTCGCGCTCCACGACGGCGGTCTTCATCCCGAGCTGGGCCGCGCGGATCGCGGCGACATAGCCGCCCGGCCCGCCGCCGAGCACGATTAGATCATACGAGTTGATGGCCATCTAAACGCTCTCGGACGAAGTTGGCAGCACCGCGGGTGGACTCGTCTTGAGGAGCGTCAAGCGACCAAGCCCATTGTCAAAAAAATAAGTGCGCGTGAATGGTGAGGTATACAAATGCGAAAAGCTTTCTCGATTAGGTTTTATATTTCCAGATCCTCTATACGAATTTGCCACGATTAGAAGCCAAACCTCATCACACTTCTCGAGACATAAATAGTATCTCGTCGTCTTTTTTTGAATCGTCTCGCTTAGATGTTCGATTGCGTCTGGTTCAATACGCGAATATTCCATCCACCTCCACTCGTGATCATCAACCGGATATGCTCGATTGACCAAGATCTGATCAACTTCGCTCGGTTGGATCGAGCCGTAATGACATTCCAGGTCAGCGTTTTTACCTATAGGTGGCAAATTAACGTGTATGGTTTGTGCCACAGCTTGCGCGATTGCCGTCTCTCTCCTCCGATATAATGGCAACGTCCAATTGAAGAAAAGCGTAACTGATATTGGCGGTGTCCCTAGTGGTCTGACGCCAACATTTGGTTCCCGCGGTTGACTTTTTCGATAATGCGATCGGGGTCGGCGGTCCAGACAAAGGGTTTGGGTTTGCGGTTATGCTCGCCGAGATAGCGGTTGATCGCGGCTTGCAGATCGACCAGCGAGCGGAAGACGCCGCGCTGCAACCGCCGGCGGGTCAGGGTGGCAAAAAAGCCTTCAACGGCATTGGCCCAGGAGCATGACGTGGGCGTGAAGTGAAACGTCCAGCGTGGATGCCGCGCAAGCCAGGCGCGGACCTTGGGATGCTTGTGGGCGGCATAGTTGTCGAGGATCACATGAATGAGCTTGCCGGCCAGGACAACGGCCTCGACCCGATTGAGGAAGCGGATGAACTCCTGGTGGCGGTGACGCGCCATGCATTGGCCGATGACCGAGCCGTCAAGGACATTGAGCGCCGCAAACAGCGTCGTCGTGCCGTTGCGGATGTAATCATGGGTCATTGTCCCGGCTCGACCCTTCTTGATCGGCAAGCCGGGCTGGGTGCGGTCGAGAGCCTGAATTTGCGACTTCTCGTCGACCGACAGCACCAGGCTGTGGGCCGGCGGGTCGAGATATAGCCCGACCACGTCACGCAATTTGGCGGCAAACGCCGGGTCTTGCGACAGCTTGAAACGCCGCACTCGGTGCGGCTGCAGACCGTGCGCCGCCCAGATCCGCTGCACCGAGCGCAGCGAGATGCCGCTCGCCACCGCCATCGCCCGGCCGGTCCAGTGGGTTGCCTCGCCTGGCGGCTCCGCCAGCGTCAACTCGACCACTCGGTCAATAACCGCCGCAGGCGTCGGCGGCAAACCGGGTTTGCGCGTCTTGTCGTGCAGCAGGCCGGCCACCCCTTCGCGCATGAAGCGCTCCTGCCAGCGCCACACGCACGGCTTCGATACTCCGGCGCGGCGCATGATCTCGGCCGTACCGCAGCCCTCCGCGGTCGCCAAAATGATCTGTGCCCGCCACACATGCTTTTGCCGGCTGTTGCGATCCGCCACCACCGCCGCCAGTCGTTCGCGGTCGCCGGCACTCACTTCGATGCTGATCCCCTCGCGCATCGCGCATCATCGCACACCCCGCTCCAATATGGAATCCTATGATTGCGTCGTACCACTAGCTCGGTAGCGAATTTCTTTGCTAGTGACGTTATTCTGTCTTGTGCTGCTTCGACACCTTGAATTGAGGTTTTGTTTCTCCCACCGTTTAGGAATACTTTCGTAATTTCTATACCAAGTCGCTGTCTATCTGTTTGTACGATGAAATCGGGTGTCTCTTCGCAAAGAAGTTGACCATCTGGAAAATCTTCGCAGAAATGGCGTAGACTGTTTAGATAACCTAATTCCTCCTCCTTCTTGGTCGCTGACATTTTAAAGCAGCATCGTCAGCGGGTCTTCGACGAGCTTTTTGAAGGCGGCGAGGAATTGTGCGCCGACCGCCCCGTCGACGACGCGGTGATCGCACGACAAGGTGCAGCTCGTTACTGTCGCGACCGCGAGCGCGCCGTCCTTGACCACCGGCCGCTGCTCGCCGGCGCCGACCGACAGGATGCCGCCATGCGGCGGGTTGATGACCGCGGCAAATTCGCGGACCCCGAACATGCCGAGGTTTGAGATGGAAAACGTGCCGCCCTGGAATTCTTCGAGCTTCAATTTGCCGGTGCGGGCCCGTGCCGCGAGGTCCTTGGTTTCCTTGGCGATGGTCGCAAGCCCCTTGCGGTCGGCGTCTCTGACGATCGGGGTGATCAGGCCATCATCCAGGGCTACGGCGACGGCGATGTCGACCGCGTCCCATTGCAGGATCGCCTCGTCGCTCCATGACGCGTTCGCCGCCGGCACTTGGCGCAGCGCGAGGGCGGCAGCGCGGATCACGAAGTCGTTGACCGAAATGCGGTAGGCCTCGGACTTCGCATTCAGCTCTTTGCGGAATTTTAGCAGCTCGTCGAGCTCGCAGTCGATTGTTAGATAAAAATGGGGGACCGTTTGCTTCGACTCGGTCAGCCTCCGGGCGATGACCCGGCGCATCGCGTTGAGCGGCCGCTCGGTGAACGGCCGGTTGCCGGCGAGTGCGAGCACCCGCTCCTTGGTCAAGACCGGCGCCGGCGCAGCGGTGGGCGCAAGCGGCGGGATCACGGTTGCTGGCGCAGCGGCAGGCCGGGCGGTCGGAGCAGCGGGTAGCGGCGCGGCCGGCTGGCGCGCCGCCAGAATTGCGGCTTCGATATCGGATTTGACAATCCGCCCTTGCGGGCCCGAGCCCGTCAACGTCGCCAGGTCGAGGCCGGCCTGTTGCGCCATACGGCGAGCGAGCGGGCTCGCAAAAATGCGCCGGTCATGACCGTTGCCGGCGATCGCCGGTTGCGGTCGAGCCGGTGACGACGGCTGGCTTGGGTTTTTGCTTTCCTGTGGCGCGGGCGGTGGCGCTGCCGACGCGGACGGCTCAGAACTGCGCTCTGCACTGGCAGACGCGGCAGTCGCGGTCAGCGCTGCAGCATCCTCACCCTCGCCCAACAGTAGTGCGATCGGCTGGTTGACTTTGACGCCCTGCGTGCCCTCGGGAACGAGAATTTTGCCGACCCGGCCGTCATCGACCGCTTCGACCTCCATCGTCGCCTTGTCGGTCTCGATTTCGGCCAGCACGTCGCCCGAATGGACCTCGTCGCCCTCGTGCTTGAGCCATTTGGCTAGGTTGCCCTCGGTCATCGTCGGCGACAGTGCCGGCATCAAGATTTCGATTGGCATGTTCTCTTCTCAACCATCCCGGCCCCCGGGTCCGGCCAGAGGATAAACTCCGGCGGGGACCGATTGCGACGTTGTCGACTAGCTTCAATCGTCTCGCCACCCGGAAGGGTACTTCGCGCTATCTTCACCCTCGTCATCCCGACGGAGGTCGGGATCCACTGCAGCCGTGGGTACCGGCCGGAGTTTATCCTCGGGCCGGCTAACGGCCGGACCCGTGGGCCGGTATGGACAAGGAGGTAGGTCCACCTGGAATACGGACCGGTGGCTTAGCGGTAGGCGATTTCACGGGCCGCGGTGACGATATCGTCGACTTGCGGCACCGCCAGGTGCTCGAGGTTGGCGGCATAGGGCAAGGGCACGTCTTTGCCGGCCACGCGCTTGACAGGCGCATCGAGCCAATCGAAGCATTCTTCCATGATTAATGCGGCGATCTCGGCGCCGACACCGGCAAACGGCCAGCCCTCTTCGACGGTTACGATGCGGTTGGTTTTTTTGACCGAGGCCGCGACGGTGTCGGCGTCGAACGGACGCAAGCTTCGCAAATCGATCACCTCAGCCGAAATTCCGGCCTTCTCCAACTCCTCCGCCGCCTGCAACGCCAGTTTGACCATTCGCGAAAAGGCCGTGATCGTGACGTGCTCGCCGGCCCGGGCGATGCGCGCCTTACCGATCGGTACGATGAATTCCGGATCGTCCGGCACCGCGAAGCTTTCGCCGTAAACCAGCTCGTGTTCGAGAAAGACGACCGGATTGGGATCGCGGATCGCGGATTTGAGCAGCCCCTTGTGATCGGCGCCAGTAAAGGGCGCCACTACCCTGAGCCCGGGGCAGTGGGCGTACCAGCTGGCGTAGCATTGCGAGTGCTGCGCGGCGACGCGGGCTGCAATGCCGTTTGGGCCGCGAAACACGATCGGGCAGTGCATCTGCCCACCCGACATGTAATGCGTCTTTGAGGCCGAGTTGATGATCTGATCGATCGCCTGCATCGCGAAGTTGAAGGTCATAAACTCGACAATCGGGCGCAATCCGGCAAAGCCGGCGCCGACCCCGAGGCCGGCAAATCCCTGCTCGGTAATCGGGGTATCGATGACCCGCCGGGCGCCGAATTCCTGCAGCAGCCCTTGGCTGACCTTGTAAGCCCCTTGGTATTCGGCGACCTCTTCGCCGATCAGAAACACCGTGTCGTCACGCCGCATCTCTTCGGCGATCGCGTCGCGCAACGCTTCCCGCACCGTGATCGTCCGCGTGGCGCCGCGGTATTCTGGCTCGGCTTGTGGAGCCGTTCGGGCGGGCGTCGGAGCGGCGGACGAGGGCGCCGGTTGTGGCGGCCTCGTCCTCAGCCCATCCTGCCCCGAGGATTGCTGATGTCCGTTGGGGGCGGGGGTCGGAGCCGCCTGAGCGGGAGCCGCAACCTCTTCGCCATTGCCGGCGATGACAGCGATCGGCGTGTTTACCGCTACGTGGTCAGTGCCTTCCGGGATCACGATCTTGGCAAGCACGCCCTCATCGACCGCTTCGACTTCCATCGTCGCCTTGTCGGTCTCGATTTCGGCGAGCACGTCACCCGAACGGACCGCGTCGCCCTCGCTTTTGAGCCAGCGCGCGATCTTGCCCTCGGTCATTGTCGGCGACAGCGCCGGCATCAGCACTTCGGTAGCCATGGCCTATCGCAGTCTCCCGCCGTCCGAGCTGCCTGTTGCAGCCCGCAATCTCGGCTGTCGTCCGGTCTTAGCGAATAATGTAGTCGGCGATGGCTCAGGCGTCGACCAGCACGTCGGTCCACAACTCCGCGGGGTCGGGCTCGGGGCTGTCCTGGGCGAATTGGGCCGCCTCGGCGACGCGCTTGCGGACCTCGGCTTCGATCTCCTTTAGCGCCGCTTCTTCGGTGCCGCCCTCGATCAGCCGGTGGCGCGCCTGCTCGATCGGATCGTGCTCGGTGCGCATGCGGTCGACCTCGTCGCGGGTGCGATATTTCGCCGGGTCAGACATCGAGTGGCCGCGATAGCGGTAGGTCAGCATTTCGAGGATCAGCGGGCCCTGGCCGGACCGCGCATGCTCGGACGCCGCGAGCCCAGCCTCATGCACCGCCAGCACATTCATGCCGTCGACCTGTTCGCCGGGGATGCCGTAAGCCATTCCGCGGTGATACAGATCGGTGCGGGCCGAGGCTCGGTCGATCGACGTACCCATGCCGTACCGGTTGTTTTCGATCGCATAGACCACCGGCAGCTTCCACAATGCCGCCATGTTAAAGCTCTCGTAGACCTGGCCTTGGTTGATCGCGCCGTCGCCGAGATAAGTGACCGAGATCAGCCCATCGTCGCGATAGCGATGCGCGAAGGCGAGGCCCGTGCCGATCGGCACCTGCGCTCCGACAATACCGTGGCCGCCAAAAAAGTTCTTTTCGCGGCTGAACATATGCATCGAGCCGCCCTTGCCGTGCGAATAGCCGGTGCGGCGGCCGGTCAGCTCGGCCATCACCCCTTTGGGGTCCATTCCGCAAGCCAGCATATGGCCGTGATCCCGATAGGAAGTGACGATCGTGTCGCCGTCCTTCAGCGCCGCCTGCATGCCAACGACGACGGCTTCCTGGCCGATGTAAAGGTGGCAAAAGCCGCCGATCAGGCCCATGCCGTACATTTGTCCGGCGCGCTCCTCGAAGCGCCGGATCAACAGCATGTCGCGGTAAAAGCCGAGCAGTTCCTTGGGTGACGCCTCGAGCTCGGCGACGTCGACCGGCTTGCCCTTGCGTGTTGCCGCCATTTCGCCTCCTCCGGCGCCCGCCGCAATCCTATCGAAACCTAGGGCGGAGCATGCCGGCAGATCATCGGCTTTGCAACCGCGACCTGTTCAACACCTTGTGCACAAATCTAGAATTGGCCTGGAAAAGACACGACACGCGAGCTCGGCGAGGCCGCTTTGTCAGTGTGCCGGCGCCTCGCGCATGATCACCAGCTCGTTTGGTGCAACGAGGTTCAACGTCGCGCGCACGCGCTCATCGAGCAGATCGCGGTCGAGATGGCTCGGCGTGAGGTCGGCCACTTTCCGGTCGAGTGCTTTGCGTTCCTCCTGAAGCGCCGAAAGGTGGGATTGTTCCCCTTGCAGCTCCTGACTGAGCCGCCGCCAGGCCAGCAGACCGCGATCGCCGATGACCAGATTGTAGGCAAAATAGACCGTCAGTGCGGCGCCAAACGCGGGCCATGCCAGCGCCCGCGCCCACCGCCGTAAGATGCGCGACAAGTTCATCGCGTAAATCGATCACCGGTTCGGCGACGCGTCAACCGCCACGTGCCGCATTAGGCGCGGCGGGCGAAAACCGAGCGCCCGGCATAAACCGCCGAGTTGCCCAACTGCTCCTCGATTCGCATCAGCTGGTTGTACTTGGCCAAGCGATCCGAACGCGACAACGATCCGGTCTTGATCTGGCCGGCATTGGTAGCGACCGCCAGATCCGCGATCGTCGTGTCCTCGGTCTCTCCCGAGCGGTGCGAAAACACCGTGCCCCAAGCCGCGCGCTGGGCGATCTCGACCGCTTCCAGCGTTTCGGACAATGTGCCGATCTGATTGACCTTGACCAAGAGCGCGTTGCCGGCGCCGCGTTCGATGCCCTGACGCAGCCGGCTCGGGTTGGTCACAAAGACGTCGTCACCGACCAGCTGAATCTTTTGCCCTAGTTCGCGGGTCAGCAGCGTCCACCCGTCCCAATCATCCTCCGCCATGCCATCTTCGATCGAGACAATCGGATAGCGGTCGACCAAATCCTTCCAATAAGCGGTGAGCGCCTGATTATCGAGGGTCTTGCCCTCGATGCGATAGGCGCCGTCGCGATAAAACTCGCTCGCCGCCGGGTCGAGCGCGAGCACGACATCGTCGCCCGGATGATAACCGGCGGCCTCGATCGCCTGCATGATAAAGCCAAGTGCGGCATCGGCCGAAGCGAGGTTGGGCGCGAATCCGCCTTCGTCACCGACGTTCGTATTATGGCCGGCATCGGCGAGCTTGCGGCGCAAGGTGTGAAAAATTTCGGACCCGGCGCGGATCGCCTCGGTCACGTTGGCGGCGCCGACCGGCATCACCATGAATTCCTGGATATCGATCGGGTTATCGGCGTGCACCCCGCCGTTCAGAATATTCATCATCGGCGCCGGCAGGGTGCGGGCAAAAACACCGCCGACGTAACGGTAAAGCGGCTGGTCGAAATCGGCGGCAGCGGCTCGGGCGGCAGCTAAGCTGACCCCGAGGATCGCGTTGGCGCCGAGCCGCGCCTTGTTGGGCGTCCCGTCGAGATTGATCAGGGTGCGGTCGATCGCCAGCTGATCGGCGACCTCGAATCCCGACAAAGCATCGAGGATCTCGCCGTTGACAGCCTCGACCGCTTGGCGCACGCCGCGCCCGCCATAGCGCGCACCGCCGTCGCGCTTTTCGATCGCCTCATGGGCGCCGGTCGAGGCCCCCGACGGCACTGCCGCACGGCCGATCGTGCCGTCGTCCAGCGTCACTTCGACCTCGACCGTCGGATTACCGCGGCTGTCGAGGATCTCACGGGCGTGAATATCGGCGATCTCGGTCATCTGATGCACCTCGTCTTAAGCTGGGCTCATTCCACCGAGCTTGCAGAATGCGCGGTCAGCTTGATTGAAGTCGATAGTCACGCCAGAACCCATATTGAGATCTCGCACCGTGAGACGCCCATGTGGCGATACGGTGTCATAGACAGTGTTTGCGGTAATACCAACGGGCGTCCCTGACTTGGCCGTTAGCTCACAGACGATATCGATATCCTTAACTCCAAAGTCTTCTTTGTTGTCGATTGTTATAGTGACGATCATTACTGTACCAACCCCCCCCTTACGCCAGCTCATCTTTGAGATAGAAACATTCAGAGGGCGAGGTGTACTCCCGCTGTCGGTCGGCGACTTTCCTCCTGACATCGGCGCGTTTACGTCGTGCAGGAGAACGCCAATAGCTATCAGCCCCAATATGGCAAGCAAGACCTTACGCGCCATCGGAGCTGCGGTTACGCCGGGCCGGGTTTAATAATCCGGTCGAGGGTGATCAGGGTTTCGAGCAATTCCGGCAAGACCTTGAGCGGCAGCATCGTCTGACCCTCGCACGGCGCCTGGTCGGGGTCCTGATGCGTCTCGATAAAGACTGCTGCGACGCCGACCGCGACAGCGGCGCGCGCCAACACCGGTGCAAATTGACGCTCGCCGCCCGAACGGTCGCCGAGCCCCCCGGTTGCGCCACCGCATGCGTCGCGTCGAATACGACTGGGTAGCCGGTCTCGGCCATGATCAGCAGCGACCGCATATCCACAATAAGGGCGTTGTAACCAAAGCTGGCGCCGCGCTCGCACAGCAGGATCTGCTCGTTGCCGGTCGAGGCGATCTTGGCGGCGGCGTGCTTGATGTCCCAGGGTGCGAGAAACTGGCCCTTTTTGATGTTGACCGGTTTGCCAGTTTCGCCCGCGGCCAGAAGCAAATCGGTCTGCCGGCAAAGGAAGGCCGGGATCTGCAGAATGTCGATGACTTCCGCCACCGGCGCACACTGCTCGGGTGCATGGATGTCGGTCAACACGGGCAACCCGGTCTGCTCGCGAACTTCAGCGAGGATCGGCAACCCTGCTTCCATCCCGATCCCGCGCGCGCCGGCCAGCGACGAGCGGTTCGCCTTGTCGAACGAGGTCTTATAGATCAGCGGGATGTTTAGCTTTTTCGCGAGCTCGGCCAGCGCCGCACTGATTTCCAGCGCGTGCGCGCGCGATTCGAGCGTGTTCGGTCCGACGATAAACACCAGCGGCAGGTCGTTGCCGATCGTGATGCCGCCAACTGAGACGTGACGCTGCCGTAAGTACCCCTGACCTTCCATTCTCCCCAACTCGCTCCGTCATCGTCATTCCGGCGCAGGCCGGGATCCACGTTTCAACCGTCTCGAGGGCGGATCAGTGGGTCCCGGCCTTCGCCGGGAAGACGGAATAGATTAATACCGGCGATAATATCCGTCGAAAGCTCGCTCCCCATTCTATTTCATCCTACACCAGCCGCGACTGGTCGCGGGCGGCGCGAATGAACGAGGTGAATAGCGGGTGCGGCGCGAACGGCTTTGACTTCAGCTCGGGATGAAACTGGACGCCGATAAACCACGGGTGATCGGGGATCTCGACGATCTCGGGCAACTCACCATCGGGCGACATGCCGGAGAACCGCAACCCAGTCGCTTCGAGCCGCGCCTTGTAGTTTACGTTGACCTCGTAACGATGGCGATGGCGCTCGCTGATCTCATCGGCGCCGTAGATCTCGGCGACCCGGCTACCCGCCGACAGAACTGCCGGATAAGCGCCGAGGCGCATCGTGCCGCCGAGATCGTCAGTGGAATTGCGCCGCTCGACGCTATTGCCACGCGTCCATTCGGTCATCAACCCGACGACCGGGTGCAAACACGGCCCGAATTCGGTTGAGCCGGCGCCTGGCAAATCGGCGAGGTCGCGCGCCGCCTCGATTATCGCCATGTGCATGCCAAAGCAGATGCCAAAATACGGTACCCGGCGCTCGCGGGCAAAGCGGGCGGCTTTGATCATTCCGGGAGTGCCGCGCACGCCAAACCCGCCCGGGACCAGAATCCCGTGGACCCCGTCGAGTTTTTGGACCGCCTCGGTTTCGGCCTCGAACACCTCCGAATCGATCCAATCGAGGTCGACCCCGACATTGTTGGCGATGCCGCCATGGGTCATCGCCTCGGCCAGTGATTTGTAGCTGTCCGGCAGGTGGGTGTATTTGCCCACGACCGCGATCGTGACCCGTCCCTCGGGCTTGTGGATAAGGTCGACGATTTCATTCCAGCGTTCGAGATCCGGCTCCGGCGCATCGAGGCCGAAATGCGCGCAGACCTCGCGGTCAAAGCCTTCGGCATGGTAGGCCTCGGGAACGCCATAAATTGTGTCGCTGTCGATCGCCGGGATCACCCGGCTCTCGCGCAGATTGCAGAACAGCGCGATCTTCTTGCGCGCGGCCGGCGGGATTGGACGGTCGCAGCGGCACAACAGGATGTCGGGCTGAATGCCGAGCGACAGCAGTTCCTTGGTCGAGTGCTGGGTCGGTTTGGTCTTTAATTCGCCGGCGGACGGGATGTACGGCACCAAAGTCAGGTGCACAAACAGCACCCGCTCGCGGCCGAGTTCGTAGCCGAGTTGGCGAATCGCCTCAAGGAACGGGAGGCTCTCGATGTCGCCGACGGTGCCGCCGATCTCGCACAGCACGAAATCCTCGCCGTCGAGATCGGCTTGGATGAACTCCTTGATCGCATCGGTGACGTGCGGGATCACCTGAACCGTAGCGCCGAGATATTCGCCGCGGCGCTCGCGGCTGATCACGGTCGAGTAGATCCGCCCGGTCGTTACCGAATTGCTGCGCCGCGATGGGACGCCGACATAGCGCTCGTAATGGCCGAGATCGAGATCGGTCTCGGCGCCGTCATCAGTGACGTACACCTCGCCATGCTGATACGGGCTCATCGTGCCCGGATCGACGTTGAGGTAAGGATCGAGCTTGCGCAGCCGGACCCGGAACCCGCGGGCCTGCAGCAGCGCGCCCAGCGCCGCGGCCGACAAACCTTTGCCCAGGGAGGAGACCACGCCGCCGGTAATAAAGATGAACCGCGTCATGGAATCCCTTAATACACGATCCGCCAGCCGGTTACATGGTAAATGCATGCGTGGAACGGGTGCATGCCTCGCATGCGCGTTGCCCGCGGGGCGTTCCAAGCATCCGCGGAGGTTATCGTCCGACAGCCCTGCGGTTTAGTGGGCGAGCGGGACGCTTGGAGTTGCCGGCGTGGGAGCGGCGGGCGCCGCCGGTTTAGCCGGGGCCGCAGGCTTTGACCCGGTGGGGGCAGCGGGCGCTGACGGAGTAGTCGGCACCGCCGGGATGACAGGTCGGGCCGGCATCGTCGGGGCGCCCTGATCGATGATCGAAACCGGGGCGCGCGCTCGATTGTGCATGACAACCAGCAGCACGCTCGTCGCAAAAAATGCCGCCGCCAATATCGCCGTCGCCCGGGTCAATAGGTTCGCGGTCGAACGCCCAGTCATAAACCCGGACATGCCGCCGCCGCCGATGCCCAGCGCACCGCCTTCGCTTTTTTGCAATAGCACGACGCCGACCAGCGAGATCGCCACCATGATGTGGATTACAAGCAAAACAAAAATCATCGCGGATATGTAGCCGTTCGCCGGGGTCCTGACCAGCTTCCGCCGACCCCCCGCTATCGGCAGCAACGGGTAATGGCCCAGAACGAATCGGCATCGAGGCTGGCGCCGCCGCAGAGAGCCCCGTCAACATTGGGAATAGCAAGGATTGCCGCGGCATTGGTCGGATTGACAGAACCGCCGTAGAGAATACGCGTTTTGGCGGAGAGGTCCCGGCGAATAGCCGCATGCATCGCAGCAATATCGTCGAGGCTGGCGCTAAGGCCGGTGCCGATCGCCCAGACCGGTTCGTAAGCAATTATCACTCCGCCCGCGGCATCGGGCTTGGGTAGGGACCCGGCGAGCTGTGCCGTCACTGTTGCCACCGCCTCGCCGGCTTGGCGATGTGCCAGGGTTTCGCCCACGCAAACCACCGGGACCAATCCGGCGCGCCAGGCGGCGCCAACCTTTTCGCGAACCAACGCATCCGTCTCGCCATGACCGTGACGCCGTTCGGAGTGCCCGAGGATCACGTGGCTGCATCCGGCATCTGCGAGCATTTCGGCGCTGATATCGCCGGTGAACGCACCTTTTGGCGCAGGGTGGCAGTCCTGTCCACCGAGCGCGATGCTGCTGTCGGCGAGTGCGTCGTGGATCAGCGCGAGCAATGTCGCCGGGGGGCAAATCAGGAAATCGCATGCAAGCTTATCTGCGCCCCCCGCCGCTCGCGCTCGCCCCGCCAATTCCCCGACAAGCGCCAGCCCGTCGGCGCGCAGCCCGTTCATCTTCCAATTCCCGGCGACGAGCTTTTTGCGATCCGTCATAGCCAGCTGCCTCCTACCCGGCGGCTTCGAGGGGAGAGTTGCGGCCCCGCGGACGCCTGCCTATCATTTATTCAAACACGATCCCACCGGTATCGGGAGCCGGTCAATTCTTCCGTCCCCGCTAGTATCGGGCCGTTCGCCGCATGGCTATGTTGCAATCTATTCGTTCCAAGGCCGGGTCGGTTGTCGTCAAGGCCTTATTCGGCTTGCTGATCCTAACCTTTGGGATCTGGGGCATCGGCGATATTTTTCGCAACCATCCGACCGATACGACGATAGCCACGGTCGGCAGCCAGAGCATCGACGCCGCGACGCTGCAATCAGCCCTTCAGCCGGCGCTGGAGCGGCTGAGCACGCAGCTCGGCACCGCGGTCGACCTCCATCAAGCAAAACAAATGGGCGTAGTCCAGCAAGTGCTCGGGCAGTTGATCGATGAAAGCTTGCTGGACCAGGAAGCGCGGCGGATGCAACTCGACGTATCCGACGCCCTCATCCGCGACGCGATCACCGAAGACCCGATGTTCCGCGGCGCCGGCGGCGTATTCGACCGCAATGCATTCAACGCGTTGCTGGCGGCCAACCATATGACCGAGGCGCAGTACGTCGAGCGCATCCGCCGCGAAATCCCGCGCAGCGATCTACTGTCGGCGATAAGCGCGGGGGCGGTGGCGCCGCAGATGCTCGCCGATCGCCTCTATCAATATCGCAATGAGAAACGGGTCGCCGATGTCATGGCATTGCCGATCGCCGGGGCTGGCGATATCGGGCAGCCGAGCGACGCCGAGCTGACCAAATTCTATGACGCGCATCAGGACATGTTCCGCGCGCCCGAATATCGCGGCTTTGTCATGGCGAGACTGACCCCGTCCGACTTGGCCCAAAAGATCACGATCCCCGAAGACAAACTAAAGAGCGCCTATGATCAGCGGCAGGACGAGTTCGTGTTGCCCGAACGACGCGACGTACAACAAATCTTGGCGCCCACGGAAGACAAAGCAAAGGCTGCCGAAGCGGCACTCGCCGCTGGCAAAGATTGGAACGAAGTCGCGCGGACAGTGATCGGGCAGGACCCTCAGACGATCGATCTCGGTCTCGTCAAGAAGGAGGAGTTGCCCCAGCAGCTGGCGGATGTCGCCTTCGGCCTGCCGCTTGATAAGGCGAGCCAACCGATCAAATCGCCGCTCGGCTGGCACATCCTGCGGGTCGCCAAAATCGTCCCGCCGACGACCCAAAGCTTCAATGAGGTGAAGGCAAAATTGCAGGCCGATTTGGCGCATAGCGAGGCGGTCGATCGCCTCTACACGGTTGCCAATCATGTCGACGACGCGATCGCCGGCGGCGCCGACGCTCGATGAGGCCGCCACTCAATTCGGGCTAAAGAAGACCGTTATCGGTTCCATCGATGACAAGGGGCTGGGTCGCGACGGCAAAAAAGTGGATTTGCCACTGTCGCCCGCCGATCTGCTCAAACTTGCCTTTGCCACCGATGAGGGCCGCACGAGCCGCGTCACTCAAACCAATGACGGCGCCATCTTTGTTTTGCATGTCGACAAGATTGTGCCGCCATCGGTCAGACCGCTCGCCGAGGTCAAAGACAAGGCGATCACCTCGTGGCAGGCTGAAAAGCGGCAGAACAAAGTCGCGAAGGAAGCGGCGGCGCTGGCGGCCGAGGTCAAGCCGGGAATGCAATTATCGACGATTGCCGCTGCGAAAGGTTTGAAGACTACGACTTCGCCACCGTTCGGGCGCCAAGCCGAGAATACGCCGGGGGTGCCTCCCGCGTTGGTCGACAAGCTGTTTGCCGCCAAGCCCGGAGGCGTCGTTACGATCTCGGATCCAACCGGCTCCTATGTCGCACAGCTGACCAAAGTGGAAGAGCCGAAACCCACGGCGAAGGATACCGCCGATCTGTCACGCGAAGTCACGGCCGGCATTCAGAGCGACCTGAGGGACGAGTTTGCCGGGACCTTACGGGCTCGCTTTCCGGTCGCTATTCATAGCGAAACCCTCGACCGCTTGTTCTGACAAATTCCGCTTCAACTCTCCGCGGCGAGATCTGACCGAACCGCCCGCGGCGCGGCGAGTGTCAACAACATCGATGCAATAATCGGCATGCCGACCTCGTCGCGCAGGGTCATGACCGATTCGGGATGAAATTGCACCGCGGCGATCGGCAACTCCATGTGCTCGATCGCCATGATCACTGCCGTCCTGCGGTCTCCGCGGTCACGGTTAACGAGGAGGGCAGCACGGCGCGCCGGGCATATAGGGAATGGTAGCGGCCGACGGTGAACTCGGCTGGCAGACCGCCCAGCAACCGGCCGCCGAGAACCCTCACGATCGACGGCTTGCCGTGCATCGGCACGTCGAGCACGTCGAGCGCACCGCCGAAATATTCGACGATGCCCTGCAAGCCCAGGCACACGCCGAAGACCGGGATCGACCGCCCGATCGCAGATCGAGCGTCTCGCTTCATCGCGAAATCGGCGGGCCGGCCCGGCCCCGGCGACAGCACGACGAGATCGGGCGCACCGCCCCGCCTGCAGCTGCGGCGCGCGCAAATCGTGGCGCATGCGTCGACGACCTCGGCGCCGGTCGTGCGGATATAGCCGGCCAGCGTGTGGACGAACGAATCCTCGTGGTCGACCAGCAGCACCTTGCGGCCCCGACCTGCTTGCGCTCGAGGCTGCGGCCGGCGTTGCAGCCGGCGCCGCTCTGCCGCGGATCGCGGCGAACAGCGCCGAGGCCTTCAGCCGGGTTTCGGCTTCCTCGGCGTCGGGATCGCTGTCGAACAGCAATGTCGCGCCGGCGCGCACTTCGCCGATACCGTCCTTCATGCGGATCGTGCGCAGGGTCAGCCCGGTGTTCATGTTGCCGTCGAAGGTCACCCGGCCGATCGCGCCGCCATACCAGCGGCGCGACGAGCGCTCCTCCTCCTCGATAAAGCGGATCGCCCAGAATTTCGGCGCGCCGGTCACGGTCACCGCCCAGGCATGGCTGAGAAACCCGTCGAGCGCGTCGAATTCCGGCGCGCAGCTCGCCCTCGACATGGTCGACGGTGTGGATCAGCCGCGAATACAGTCTCGATCTGGCGCCGGCCGATGACCTTGACGCTGCCCGGCGACCGCAGACCCGCGACTTGTCGTTGCGGTCGACATCGGTGCACATCGTCAGTTCGCTCTCGTCCTTTTTCGAGTTGAGCAGTTCGCGGATGCGCGTCGGCGTCCTCGATCGGGTCGCGCGCCGCGGCGCGATCGTGCCGCTGATCGGGCAGGTCTCGATCCGCCGTCCTTCGACCCGCACGTACATTTCCGGCGAGGCCGACACCAGAAACTCGCCATCGCCGAGATTGATCAGCGCGCCATAGGGCGCCGGGTTGGCCTGGCGCAGCCGGTGAAACACGACGCTCGGCAGGTCGGCGCAGCGTCGGCGAAAAGCTGGCCGGGCACGACCTCGAATAGGTCGCCGCGGACGAACGCTTGCTTGGCGCGCTCGACCAGCGCGGCGTATTCGCCGGGGCCGTGGTCGCTCTCGGCGGCGGCGTTGCCGGCGCCCGGTCGGGCCGATAGGGCGCGGCGGCGGTGGCGCGCGGCAAGTCCGTCGGTCGAGCGCGCCGCCGAACTCGAACTCGTAGCGATGGAGCGCCGCCTGCTGGCGCATATGGTCGACGATCAGGATCTCGTCGGGCAGATACAGCACCAGGTCGCGCTGGTCGGCGGGGCGCGGCAGTCGCAGCGCGCATCGGCTCGAACTGGAAGACGAGGTCGTAGCCGAAGGCGCCGTAGAGCCCGAGATGCTGGTCCTCCGCGCTGCGCGAACAGCTCGACCAGCGCGCGCAACACCGAAAACACCGGGCTGGCGGCTGCGCTGTTCCTCGGAGAAGCGCGTCGTCGCTTTCAGCGATCTCGCCGTCGATCCGGTCGCTCGCCGCGATGATCGAGCCGCGTTGCCGGCAATTCGGCAAGCGCGCCGGCGACCGCCGGCAGCAAGACCCGGCCGCGCGGGTTTAGCGCCTCGATCGCAAAATGCCGGCCGCGCGCCGTCAAAGCCAGCGGCGGATCGACAAACCCCATATCCCAGCGCGTGTAGCGGCCGGGAAATTCGAAGCTCGACGAAAACAAGCACGCCGCGCCGCTCGTCGAGCGCTCGGGCGAGCGCGTTGTCAGCCGGCTGATAGTTTTCTTCACGAATTTCGCGGGTTACCGCGACGCCGCCCTGGGTGGCGTAACGCGTGACCTGCATGCGAGCCTCCTTCCCCGTCGGGGCGGCCTCGGACGATCCGGGGGGAGTTCGCTCCTAAAATGCGAAAGCCGCCCGGAATTCCGAGGCGGCCGTTATCGAAAATAATCACACAATGGCCACCTGAATTAGACGGGCCACCACCAAATTTTACGCTGCACCGAGATTAACATGCGTGCACTGTTAGCAGATCGTTTGCCCCGCCGCAATCGTGCGTGAAGATGAGGTGAGGCCAAATTGAGTTCGACGCGGCCGGCCGGTCAACGGCTCGAATGCGATGCCGGATGGCCTGTTCGTAACAGTGAGCCCGGTTGCGTTGGCTCATTGGAGGGCGAACGCGATGTCACGACGCACCCTGCCCGATAAAAAGCCCGGGATAATCCAAAAGGGTGTATCAGTTAGTCGCAAGCTACCTTTTGTGACAATGCCGCGACGGCGTTCATAAGCCGTGGTGTTGAGGGCGAATGGTTAATTGTCCTCGTAGTAACATCACCGGCTTGCAGAGGCTGTAAAAGGGGAGAGCTCGGACGTGACTGAATATTTGCTGATCGAATCAAGAGATCCATTCGAGTCAAACGACGTCGCGTACTACTATGAGCTGGCGCGCGGGCTCGTCGAAGCGGGCAATCGAGTTACGCTTTTCCTCATTCAAAATGCTGTTTTGGCGGCGCGGCCGTCAGCGGAGGCTCCGAAGCTGCGAGGGCTCGTGGGCTCGGGCGTCAAGATACTTGCCGACGACTTCGCACTTAAGCAGCGAGGCATTAGCAAACTTCTCGATGGCGTGGAGGTCGCGCCGATCGAGATGGTCGTCGACCACCTTGAAGCCGGGCACAAAACCCTCTGGCATTAGGAGACGGACATGCCGCGAAAGACTTTCACTATCGCGCTGATGGATCCGCCCTACAAATCCGAAATCTGACGACTGCATTCCGTATCCTCGGCGCCATGGCGCAACGCGGACACAAAATCAATGTGTTCGCTTACGAAGGGGCCGCCGGGCTGGCATTCGCCGAAACAGGCACCGCATCCAAACCCGGTGCACGGCAAGAACCTCGCCGAGGAAAATCACCCGACGACAAAGGACCAGGTTGTGGCCTTACTCGCGCTCGCAGCGAATAATGGCGGCAAGGTCGATTGGGTTAACTGCAGCATGTGCGTCGACGAGCGCGGCGTCGGCGAGTTTGTTGCCGATACCCGTCGGGGCTCCCCGGCGGATTTCCACGCGTTCTGCGAAGCATCCGACAACGTCCTCGCCATACCGACAAAGTGAGGGATCAGATGGCCAAAAAGACGCTGAACATCGTCGAGTCGGCTTATCGGGCGGTTATGGAAGAGCAGGACGATACGATACTCTGGCTGCTCGCGGCGATGCAGGGCGCCGGCGCCGAGCACACTGTGGTTTTGCGCGGAAACGCTGTGAATTACGCCGTCGCCGGGCAGGGCGTCGCCGGCCTTACGGTCGGCGCATGGCAACAGACCCAGGCGCCGCGCATGGACCATGACGTCATCGATCTGATCGAGACGCGAAAGATTCCGGTGTTCGTGATCGAGGAGGATTTATCCACGCGCGGGATCGCGCCAGGCGACCTGGTCCCCGGGGTTCGACTGATCAGCTCGCGTTCGCTGCCGAGCCATATGGCCGAATACGAAATCATCTCGCATTGGTAGGCAGCGTGGCGCCCGCGCGCTGGACATCGCCGTGCACCCGCGTTCGAAGCTCTCCCCTCCCCTCGTCGCCGAACGGTCAAACAATCGGGCTCTCAGCGTGGGACAATACTGCGATAGAGGTGCCAAGTAGCGTGGCCGAGCACCGGCATCACGACCACCAGTCCGAGAAAGAACGGGATCGAACCGATCACCAAACTACCGGAGACGATCATGCCCCATAGCGCCATCGGGCCGGGGTTGGCGAGCACTGCATGCACCGAGGTCGCTACTGCGGTGTCGAGCCCGGCGGCGCGGTCCAGGAGCAGCGGAAACGACACCGCGCCAATCGCCAATACGACAACCGCGAACAGAAATCCGACGCCGATCCCAACAATGATCATCGTCCAGCCGGCGCTGGTCGTGAACAGGTCACGGATGAAGGCGCCCGCCGAGGCCGGTGCTTCGGGGCCGAGCGTCAGCAGATAGATCGCCTCGGCCGTGGCCAGCCACAACAGAAAGATCGCCATCAATACGAGGCCCAACAGAACGATTGCGGCAATCGCCGGTGAGTGGACGACACCCAACGCATCGGCCCAGCCGATCGCCATGCCCTGTTCGCGGCGGCGGCTCATCTCGTAAAGGCCGATGGCGGCAAACGGGCCAATAAGGGCAAAGCCCGAGGCGAGCGGAAACAGCAGCGGCAACAACTGATGACCGGCGGCGAGGCGAAACAGGACGAGGCCGAGCACCGGATAGACGACGCACAAGACGATGACGTCGGTGCGGCTCTGGGCGAAATCGTCGAGCCCGGCAAGCAGCGCTCCTTTGAGATCGGCGACGCGGATGCGTGCAACGCGCGGCGCCGGCGAGTGCAATTCGGTCTGCGCGCGATGAACCGCCTGCCCCGCCTCCTCGACCGCCAGGGCCGCGCGCTTGACTTGGTCAACGCCCCATTCCACTGGGTTGCGGATGGTCAACATCGCCGTTTCCTCCCGAACCAGTCGTTCGAGGGCCACGGGCGCCCATGACGGCATGTCGATCGGCTCGCCCATGAGCGAACACGCGACCCGCTGCGACAAAATGTAACACATATCGGCTCGGAGCGCTATTCCGATGTCGTCTTTGGGATCGGCTGTGGAGTACCGGGTCGATGGTTATTTAATGGGTACGGGCGTTTCGGGCCGAGCCCGCCGGGTCGCAGCGATTGACCCGATCGTTCGATGCTCCGATCCTCGACAAACTATTGCAGAGAGGTCGAATGAGCGGGCTGGTCTTCGAGGGGCTGAAAGTAATCGACTGCGCCAGCTTTATCGCGGGGCCGGCGGCGGCGACGGTCATGTCGGATTTTGGCGCGGAAGTTGTCAAGATCGAGCCGCCGGGTGCGGGAGACGCCTATCGCCGCCGCGCCACGCCGCCGATCGGCCCGGGGCTCGTCGGCAATCCCGGTTTTGTCCTGGACGGCCGCAACAAGCGGAGTCTGGCGCTCGATTTGCGCGCACCCGCAGGACAGGCGGTATTGCGGTGCCTGGTTACGCAGGCCGACGTGTTTATCACCAATTACCCGCCGCCGGTGCGCCGCAGGCTCGGCATTACTTACGAGGAATTGGCGCCGCTCAACGATCGGCTGATTTATGCTTCGTTCACCGGCTATGGCGAAACCGGCCCCGAAGCCGACAAGCCCGGCTTTGACGCGACCGCGTGGTGGGCGCGCTCCGGACTAATGCATCTGGTGCGAGCGGGCGAGGAGGCGTCGCCGGCGCGGTCATTGCCGGGCATGGGTGACCATCCCTCGGCAATGGGGACTTACGGTGCAATCGTGACCGCGCTCTATCAGCGCGAGCGCACCGGCAAAGGCGCCTATGTCGGCTCGTCATTACTGGCCAATGGATTGTGGGCCAATGGCTGCTCGGTGCAGGCCGCATTGTGCGGCGAAAAGGTAGCGCCGCAACCGCCGCGCGAGCGTGGCGTCAATGCGCTTCGCATCCATTACCGCTGCCGCGACAATCGCTGGATTTTATTGTCGATCGCCGCCGACGAATGGCGCTGGGACAAGTTCAAGGCGTGCATCGGATCGGCGGCGCTCGACGATGACCGGTTTGCGACGCACGCCTCCCGCGAAGCCAATGCGCGGATGTTGATCGGGATCCTCGATGATATTTTTACGACCCACGATCAGGCCGACTGGCGGCGAATTCTCGACGAGGCCGGTCTGATTTTTGGCATTGTCGCCGACATGGACGAGATCGCCGAGGACGAGCAGATCCTGGCGAGTGGGGCCTTGGTGCCGTTCACCGACGGCAGCTCGCTGACCGTCAACAGCCCGTTATGGATCGCGGGCCAGGAAAAACTGCCGCCGCGCCCGGCGCCGGAAGTCGGCGAGCACAGCGCTGAAATACTGCGCGAAGCCGGCTATTCCGCCACCGAGATCCGCACCCTGCGCGAGACCGGGATCATCGGCTGATCATCAGAAAAAAGCGCCGGTCCCGTGAGCAAGACCGGCGCAGGCATGGTCAAGTGATGGGGCGGGATGTTTCCGCCGATATTGCTTACGAGCCGAAGTTGAAGAGGTCCATCAGGTCGCCGATCGCCGGCTGATTGGTCGGCACGTAGGGATTGGCGCCGGTAACCGGATCCGGAAGGTTGTCGCGGCTGCGACTGGAGATCGGCGGAACTTTCCAGTTCGCTTCGATGAACTTCAGGATCGAGACGTGGTCGGTGTAGCTGTGCGAGATGTGGCCGCCCTTGCTGTATTTCGACACCACGATCATCGGGATGCGCGTCCCGTCACCAAAGAAGTCGAGCGCCTGTACATAGCCCAAATCATAGTAGCCGCCGCCTTCGTCCATCGTGATCATAATTGCGGTGTTGGCCGCCAAGGTCGGGTTAGCCTGGGTCAGATCGACAATCTTTTTGACAAAGCCTTCGAGCAAATTGACCTTTGACGATCCCGGATGACCGTCGAGATAGCCGTCGGGCTTGACAAACGACACTGCCGGCAGATTGCCGCTCTGCAAATCGATGTAGAGGTCGGTCGTGTCCTTCAGCGCCGCCCCCCGCACCTCGGGATTGGTCATGATCGAAGTCGAGTACTGGAAGAAGTTGCAGATGTTGCAGTAGGTATTGTCAGGACTGACGTAATTGAGCAATGGATTGGCGAGGTAGGCATAGAACTGGTCGCCGAAATAGGCGAACGAGACCTGCTTTGCCAGCAGAGCATCGCCGATATTTGGCACACTAGAGGGCGGCACCGTGAACACGGTTTTGAGATCCGCGTTGGCGGCCGTCATGCTGTCGGCATAGGCGTTGGTGCCGTCGCCGTAATAGCCGGGATTGTAGTTATTGAGCAGGTAGTAGTGCCCGGTCTGGCAATTCGGGTTGACGTGCAGCGCGCTGAGATAATTCAGGACCGCCGGCACGCCAGGCTGTGAGCTGTCGGCGCAATCGCTGTAGCTGCCGCCGCCATACGATGCTGAGCCGTACGAGCCGCCGCCATAGCCGTCTTGGGTGTACCAGTTATTGGTGCCGGATAGCGGATCGGGGTCCTCAATTTCGTCGACGATGCCCTGATTCGCGGTGCCAGTCGCCACCTGCTGATTGTGAGGTGGCACCTCAGGATTGCCAGCGCCGTCGCTGAACCAGATCGCATCGCCGGTGCCGAGCATCAGATGGTTGGCGCCAGTGCCGCCGTTGACCGCTTGATGATAATTGTCGCTCATTGAATAGGTGTCGGCGAGCTGTTTGAAATAGGGCACGTCGCCTTGCTGGACGTTGAAAAAGCCCATCGACGTGGCGCCTTCTTCATAGGTGAAGCCGGCCGGCGGCGGCTTGCCGTTGCTGCCGGCGCCGACGGTCGCCTCGACCCATGGGAAGAGGTCGTTCTGGCATACGCCGGAACCGGTCGTGGCGCTGCAGTCGAGCTGCTGCCACATCTGGTAAAAGCGGTGGACCGGGCTCTCCATGTAAACGTTATAGAGCCCCGGGGTGATCTGGTACGGGCCCGGCGGCAGGTTGTTGACGAGCTTGCCGTCATAGACGATGCGTGTATCCGGCTTGCCGAGGATCGATGTCGGTGCAACGGCTCCGGTGATCAGGAACGGATAATAATTGATCGGCAATCCGTTCTCGATGCTCATCGCCTGCGGGACGTTGAGGAAGGGCGGCTGTCCGTTGAGCGTCTGGCCGCCGATCGTCTGACTGTATCCGCCCCCGGCCAGCGGCGGCGGCAGGGTCGTGTACGGGATCTTGACGCTCGGGTTAATCTGATACGTCGTGGTGTCCTGAGCGTGCCACTGCGTAGCGGCCGCATAGTTCGGCCCCGGAAAGCCGTTGGCTTGGACGATGCCTTCCGACAGCAGGTTCAGCACCTTCTCGCCGCTGTTTACCGGTTTGTAGGTGGCGAAGAGGTGATCGAAGGTGCGGTTCTCGCCGATGATGACGATGACGTGCTTGATCGGCGTCGCGGTGTTGCCGTCATTAGCATTGCTCATCACGGCCGGCGCGGCAAACGCGGCAAATGGCGCCATCGTGTTGATCGCCATTGCATAGATTGCCACGCTGCTGAGCAGTCTGAAGCGCCAGCGCGCCCCGGCGCGTTGCGGAACTAAGGTTCGCATCGTTGTCCCCTCGGAAAAATTGCGGACGCGGCGCGGACGCTAGCGACCGAATTTTGCCGTAGGGTGACGCTTTGATGACCTTAACGTTAAACTCCCGCGACTATTGAGTGATTATCCACAGGCGCGGAGGCGAGCCGCCCATCCCTGCAGTGGCGCAGCGGACCCGCATCAACTCGGCCGTCGCAGCACACCTACCTCGCCGCTGCTGGTCCAGGCTGCTAGTCGTCGATGACGGCGATCGCCTCGATCTCGATCATCGCGTCGGGATCGGCCAGCCGCCGGATCTCGACTGTCGTGCTGGTCGGCGTCGCCGGCCCGAAATATCTGAGCCGCATGTCGCCGTGTTTCGAAAATTCGACGTAGTCGGTGACGAAAGTATTGGTTTTGACGATATCGGCGAGCGTCGCGCCGGCGGCTTCGAGGCAGATTTTGATATTCTCGCCGACCTGCTCGATCTGGGCGCGCATGTCGCCCTTCCCGACCAGATTGCCCTGCGCATCGCGCGCCAATTGGCCGGCGACAAAGATCATCTTGCCGGCGCCGCTGACGGCGACGACTTGGGTGTAGGCCGGCTGTCCCGCCCGGATCACGACATGAACGCCGTCGGGCTGAATCTTCTCGCGCTTGATCGCCATCTCGTCCCTCCGTTAGCCAATTCTCGGACGAACGCCATGCAGGAACGGGCATTTGCCTGTCTCACGATCTTCGCTAGCATCGCCTGATTGCGGCTCGCGGGTCGTCCGCCCGCCAGAACCGGTATCTCAGCGAGGGTGCAATGTCACTCGTCAATCTGCGCCACGGGATTTTTCTGCCGCCGTTTCATCCGAACGAGGAGAACCCGACCCAGTGCCTCGAACGCGACCTCGAGCTGATGGTGTGGCTCGACAAGCTCGGCTTTCACGAGGCGTGGATCGGCGAGCACCACTCCGCCGGTTTTGAGATCATCAGCTCGCCGGAGATCTTTATCGCCGTCGCCGCCGAGCGCACCAAAAACATCCGTTTTGGCACCGGCGTGATCTCCCTGCCCTACCATCACCCGATGATGGTCGCCGACCGCATCGTTCAGCTCGACCACATGACGCGCGGGCGGGTCATGTTCGGCGCCGGGCCGGGATTGTTGGCATCCGACGCGATCATGATGGGCATCGATCCGCTGACCCAGCGCGACCGCATGGCCCAATCATTGGACGCAATACTCAGGCTATTCCAGGGCGAGATCATCACCGAAAGGACCGACTGGTACACGATGGAGGGCTGCCGGCTGCACCTGTTGCCCTACACCAAGCCCCACCCCGAAGTTGCCGTCGTCAGCGCGGTCACGCCGTCGGGCGGAAGGCTCGCCGGCAAATACGATCTCGGGATGATCTGTGTCGCCGCGACCAATCCGTTTGGGTTTGACGCGCTCGGCTCGAACTGGCAGATCGCTTGCGATGTCGCCGCCGAGCATGGGCGAGAGATGGACCCGAACCGGTTGCGCCTGGTCGGCCCGATGCACATCGCCGAGACCCGCGCGCAGGCCTTTGCCAACGCCCGCTTTGGCTTCGAGAAATATCTCGGGTATCTGAACAATAACCAGCCGCGGTTTATCGTGCCGGCGGGGCAAGACCCGCTCGAATGGTTTGTCGAAAACCGCTATGGCGTGTGCGGCACGCCCGACGACGCGATCGCGCTGATCGAGCGGCTGCAGGAGAAACAGGGCGCCTTTGGCGCGTTTCTGCAGCAGGCGCACAACTGGGCCGATTTCGAAGCCACCAAGCGCTCCTACGAGCTATATGCCCGCTATGTGATGCCGCATTTCAGCCGCGCCAACGCACCGCGCGCCGCCTCCTATCAATGGTGCGGCGATAATCGCGCCGAGTTCAGCGCCAAGCGCAACGCCGCCGCCAAGGCAATGTTCGACAAGCACGAAGCCGAGCACGCAGCGGCCCGCGAACTGACCAGCGCCGGCATCGCCCGCCCCGCCCGAGGCCGCGAAGCGTGGTAGCGCGCGAGATTGCCGCGGTAGGTGGTCGAGGACGCGGACAGGAGCAGCGTGATGGCGGACGGATTGATCACGATCGCAAGTAGCTTCCAGGCGAAGGAAACAGTGGATCGCCTCGAGGCCGAAATCCACGCCAGAGGAATGACGGTGTTTGCGGCATCGATCACGCGGCTGGCGCAGCAGAGGTTGGTCTGCCATTGCGGCCAACCGAGGTCCTGATCTTTGGCAACGCCCGGGGCGGCACCCCGCTGATGCAGGCCGAACAAACGACCGGTATCGATTTGCCGCTAAAGGCGCTCGTTTTTGAAGATGCGGCCGGAAAGGTGTGGCTCTCCTACAATGATCCGCATTGGATAGCGGCGCGCCACGGGCTGGGTGCCGGTGTCGCACAGCCGATTGATGCTATAGCCGCGGTGCTCCATGCCGTTACGACCAAGGCCGCGACATCGTCCTGATTTCGACGCCCGCAGATATTATTAAATCGGATAGACCAGCGAGGTCGGGACGATCGTCGAATCGTAGACACAGATGCGCTCGGCAAAGCGCAGGTCACCGCTATCATCGATCACTCGGTCGCGGTAGCGGCCGCACATAAAGAGTTCGGACGGGCGATCGACCATGGTTTGAAACAGCGCGAAATTGGCGGTCAGCCGCAGACCGTCAGCGCCGATCTCGCGTAATCGGATGTTGCCGGTCAAGTGCCGCATCAGTCGCGGAAGAAATAGAGTGGTCTCGCGAATTGCGACGACCCGGTCGAACAGCATGTCGCGGCTTTCGCAATAGATCAGCGCCACCGGCAAGTTCTGCTCGAAATTCTCGCGCGGAATAATTTTGTAAACGCAGTTCTCAGTAAAGAAATCGGGCCAGGCTTCGAGCTGGCCGTCATCGAGCGCATCAGTGTAAGCGCAATAAAGATCGGCGAGCCGCAGGCGCAGCTCCGCTGATGCCGCGAGGCCGGGGGCCGCAATCATCGCCGGCTTAAAGGTCCATTACGCTGCGGTAATATTGGTAGAGGCCGCGGATCGCGGTTTCGGTGACCATATGCGGCTCGTCGTGGACGGCGCGGCCACCCATCTCGGCGATACACAGGGCGTCTTCGTTGCCGTCGATGCCGGCTTGCGACAACAGCATCGCCTCGCTGTCATCGACCGAGACGAGCCCCGCCGGCCCCATCAGATTGGCCTGGCGCAGTCGGCGCTGGCGCATTTCAGGCGTGTCGTCGGCATAGCCGAAAAACGTCCAGGCGAGATCGAATTGTTCGGCGCTGATCGGGATGATCTGGCGGGTCGCCAAGGTATTCGATTGCTGCTGCACGATCAGATTTGGAAAGAAAGTCTGCATGACGACCGTGGCTTCGCCGGGGAATTCGCGCACCGGCTCCAACAGGCGCGGATCGCGCAATGTGAAATTCGATTTGAACGCGCGCATCTGGCGGGTCGCCTCGTTTTCCTGCTGCTCGCCCTTGCGGCTGACCAGCACCGCGTGGCGCCCGGCCGGGTCCATCTCGATCGCCGAGCGCTGGTCGAGACGGAACAGCCCGAAGGTGACCAGAAACACGTGCAAGAGACTGGCGTGATACGGGTCCTTGATGTTCTCGAACATCAATTTCCAATTGCTCGGGATGCGCTGGCGCAAATAGCCGAGTAAGACCAATTCGCGGCCGTCAAAGACCCGGTCGAAGTAACCCAGCATGTTCTGCCCGAGATAATCTTCGAGCGGCTCGGTCTCGGCAGACATGCTGGCAAACACCACGCCATTGCGGCGGGTCACGTTAAGACGCTCCAGCCCGTGTTCTTCGAGCCGGAAATCGGCGGGCATGCCCCCCTGCCCGCGAAAACCCCGGCGGAACGGCACGCCGATCGATTTGCCGGTAAGGTCGTAGGTCCATTGGTGATAGGGGCAGACGAATTCCTTGGCCGAGCCACGCGGCATCGAGCAGAACTGCGCGCTGCGATGGGCGCAGCGATTGACCAGCACCGCAATATCGCCGGCAGGCTCGCGCACCGCAACCGTCTCGACCGCACCCAGCCGGCTGCGCTTGAAATCCCCGGGTTTCGGGATCTCGCTTTCGAGACACACGTAAAGCCAACTCTGGCCGGCAAAAATCCGCTGCTGCTCGCGCGCAAAAATCTCGGGATCGGTATAGACCCAGTTCGGGATTCGCGAACTGCCCGCCTCGGGCCAGCGCCGTCCGCCTGAGTTATCGATGCCCTTGTCGATCAGCGGTCCAACGGTTCCATCGGCTGGCGGCATCGCAAACTCCGGCGAGAGGTCTGTCGGCATGCATCTTACCGCGCGACGCGTGTTTCGGCGATCACTACGACGACAGCCGCGTGCGCGCCCACCCAACTCGCAGGGCGACAGCCGCTCGCGAGGTCCGAGCGAACGGTGATCCGATAGCCGCCGGAACCGCGATATCCTGGCGCTCATTCGGTGGCGCCATGCGGGCCGAGATAGACGCGCGGCGGCGTTAAGTCGGCCGCAGCTGGATCGCGCCCGGGTTCAGCCCGCCCGCGCCAGGCCGCGCACCGCGCTCGAGGCGACGACCCGTCCTTCGCCGCGATACGCTTCGTGGTTCGCCTCGATATCGGCCAGCCGATAAAGGTAGTTGACCATGATCCCGGCGGATTGCTCCAACCCCTTCTCGGAAGGATCGCCGAACCAATTGAGACGTTCGACCCGCGCGCCGTTGCTCAGATGGAAGTGTGCGACCGGGTCGAGTGTCCGGCCGGACCGTCTGCGTTCGCGGGTCAGATAGCGGGCGCACAGCCGCAGCAGCGGCTCGCGCAATGCTGCCGACAGCTGGGGATTGCTGTGCCAATCGGAGCGATCGAGCAGCGCAGGCAGGTCAGGTGCTGCGGCGCCGTCTTCAATCGCTTCGAGAGCGGTACGCTCGGTCGGCAACAACAGATTGCCGGGCGCCGTTTCGCTCTCCCGGACAAGCCAAGCCCGAAATCCCGGCACCGGCGACAAGGTGGCAAAGACTTTCAACCGTGGTAGATCCGCGGTCAACGCGTCGACGACCCGCTTGATTAAGAAATCGCCGAAGCTGATCCCGTTCAATCCCTGCTGGCAATTCGATATCGAGTAGAAAATTGCCGTGTCGGCCGCCTGCGGATCGCCGACGGGTGCCGCCTCGTCGAGCAACCCGCTGATATTGCTTGCCATTCCCGCCATCAGCGCGACCTCGACAAAGATCAGCGGTTCGTCGGGCATGCGCGGGTGAAAAAAGGCGAAGCACCGACGATCGGCCTCCAGCCGGTTCTTCAAATCAGCCCAGCTGCGGATTTCATGCACCGCCTCATAGGCCATCAGTTTTTCGAGGAGGGCCGCCGATGATTCCCAGCCGATCCGCTTCAGCTCCAAAAATCCGATATCAAACCAGTTCGCCAACAGCCGCCGCAGATCGTCCTCAAGTCCGCGTAGGAGCTGGTCTTGCCGGGCCAATTGAAGCAATTCGGCACGCCGATCGACCAGAAACTTCACTCCCTCGGGGAGCGCATTGAATTGCTGCAGCAGCTTGATGCGCGGCGGCTCCAGCGCGTCACGCAGGCGGCGTTCGGCGGCGGCGCGCTCAGTCGGCTCCTCGGCCCGGATGAGGTCGCCGCAACAGCGATCGATCTCGGCCCGGTCGACATCAAAATCGCTGGCGAGCAGCCGCAGGAACCGCTCTCGCCCGTTTGCATCGAGCAACAGATAAGTGCGGCCGAGATCAGCGGCGCGGGCCCTAGCGGTGACCTCGCCGCCGCGGGCGTCGAGGCAGCTCAGCATCTGCTCGCGCAGTCGCGCAAGATCATCGCTTGACAGCTCGGGACGCGGTGTGCGCGCCAAGACGCCGCGCGCGGATAAGGCGATGTCGCGCCAAGCGCTGCGCAGGTTGGTCAGGGTACGGTCGAAAACGCCCTCGAAAAATCCGGCGGGTACGCGATCGTTCATGGCAGCTGCAGCAGCTGTTTGCGGGACCCGACCTGACGCAACCGTGCGCCCTTCGTCAACCCCCAACCGTGCTTACCTTTTATTCGATATCAGATCGCGAAATGCGGGCATCAGCGCCTCGATAAGATCATCGGAAACGAGACCCGGGCCGATCCGGGAAGCGGCGTCGCCATGCAGCCACACCGCCGCCGATGCCGCTTCCAACGGCTCCATGTGTTGAGCGAGCAGACCCAGAATCATACCGGAGAGGACGTCGCCGCTTCCCGCCGTTGCCAAATCGGGTGGCGCGTTGGCATTGATCGCAGCCCGGCCGCCGGGCGCCGCGATCACCGTATCGGCGCCCTTTAAAACGATGACCGCGCCGCTCGTTCGCGCTGCCCGCCGCGCTCTTTCAAGCTTACTGCCGGTCGAATCGAACAGACGTGCGAATTCGCCCTCGTGCGGCGTCATCACGACCGGGGACCGGATCGCGGCGAACAGACTTTGCGGGTCACCGGCGAACGATGTCAGGGCGTCGGCGTCGAGCACTGTCCGCTTGCCCACCGCGAGCATCGCCAGGGCCTTGTCTCGGGTTTCGAGGCCAACTCCGGCGCCGGGGCCGATCAGTGCCGCGTTACGCCTCTTATCGGCGAGCAATTCTCGGAAATCGCCAAGACCCGTGATCGGCTGCACGATGACCCCGGTCAATGCCGCGGCATAGACATGGAAAACCGCTTCCGGGGCGGCGACCGTGACCAGCCCTGCGCCAAGCCGTGCCGCCGCGCGGGCGGCGAGCCGTCCGGCACCGGTCATGACGGCGCCTCCCGCCACCAGCGCATGCCCGCGGGTATATTTGTGGCTGTCCAGGTGTGGACGCGGCAGATTTTCGAGCCACAAGGCGGGATCGTTCTCGGCGGTATCCGGCGCCACCCCATCAAGCACCGCATCGGCAATGCCGATTTGGGCAAGTACGGTCTCGCCGCAATGTATACGGCCGGGAAGCAGAAGATGCCCGGGTTTCCTGCGGAAGAACGTAACCGTCACCGCCGCGCGGGGTGCGGCGCCGCGTATCTCGCCGGTCCCGCCATCAATGCCGCTCGGCACATCGACCGCGACAACCGGCATGTCCGGTCGCCGACCGAGCGCCTCGATGACAGCCCGCGCGGCGCCTTCGACTGGACGCGCCAGCCCGGCGCCAAAGATTGCATCGATCGCCAGTTCGGCGCCGTCGAGCGCCGACGGCGACAATGGTTCGACAGGCCGGCCCCAGTGCCCAGCCGCTGTGGCCGCATCACCGCGCAGTTGTCCGATTTCACCGAGTAGCGCCAACCGCACCGGCCACCCACGCTCCGCCAAGATACGTGCGGCGACGAAACCGTCGCCGCCATTATTGCCCGGCCCGCACAAGACAACGAGCGGGCGCGGCGGGAAGCGCCGCGAAACCGCATTGGCCACGGCGCGGCCGGCATTCTCCATCAAAATCGTGCCGGCGACACCGCCTGCGATCGTCAGCCGGTCGGCCTCGCCCATTTGCGGCGGCGTCAACAGCGCCTTTTTCCGCCAACCATCCGGAGCCCTGATCATGCGCGAAATGTAAGCGGAGCTGCGGCAAAGCCCAACCTTGACAACCTGCCTTGACGGGTTGGGTGAGAGCCGCTAACTCCAGTGATGGCGGCGGGTGTAGCTCAGTTGGTTAGAGCGCCAGATTGTGGATCTGGATGTCGTCGGTTCGAGCCCGATCACTCGCCCCAGTCTCCTTAATAAAACTACGCCGAGAATAAAACTACGTCGAGAGTTGAGCCGCCCGAGGGCTTAGGCCTGGCGATGATCGTAAAGCTGGGCACTCCCTCGCTCGGAGACCGCCAGCCCCCACAAGCTGGCCAAAGCCATCGGACCCGAGTGTGTAGTCCGGCTGATTTGGCAGATGCCGTATAAGGAGCCACGGGGACGCCTTGCGGGGAAATCTTTCGCGGATCGCTGTTCGCATTTAGAGGACCGGATCTCGAATCTGTCTCCGACACTCGATGTGTCAATGAGTGACCGCGCTGGGGGATAATTGCGGACCGCCTAAGTCAACCATTAGGAGAGAACCAGATGGCGGAGCCGGCCAGCCGTGGTACATCGTCGAGAGAGGTCATTCCCGCCGGGCATGCGGATCTGAACGCTGAGGAGGACGGAGGGACGCCGCATAAAACGGGCGTCACCGCGCTTTCCATCGCAGCGCTCGGCGTCGTGTTCGGGGATATCGGGACAAGCCCGGTCTACACCTTTCGCGAGTGCTTCAATCCGGAGCACGGGCTGCCGCTTTCGCCGGAGAACGTGCTCGGCGTGCTGTCGCTGATCGTCTGGGCGCTGATCCTGGTCGTCGCCGTCAAATATGTCTCGTTGATGATGCGCGCCGACAATCACGGCGAGGGCGGGGTACTGGCATTGTTGGCGCTGGCGCAAGACACCCTGCGCAGCAGCCGTGCCCGCAACATCCTTGCCCTGGTCGCGATCGGCGGCGCCGCGCTGTTTTACGGCGACAGCATGATCACTCCGGCGATTTCGGTGCTAAGCGCCATCGAAGGCATCGGCATCGGAGCCCCGCAGCTGAACCGGTTTGTGGTGCCGATCACGGTCGTCGTGCTGGTGGTGCTTTTCGTCATTCAGCGGCGCGGCACGCGGCGTGTGGGTCATCTTTTTGGCCCGGTGATGCTGGTGTGGTTCGTGGTGATCGCAGCCGACGGGCTGGCCCAGATCGCCGCCGCGCCGCGGGTGCTGGCAGCACTCAACCCGGCCCATGCCGCGGCCGTCTTTATTGCCTCGCCGATGCGCGGCTTTATCGTGCTCGGCGCCGTGTCGCTCGCGATCACCGGCGGCGAGGCGCTCTACGCCGATATGGGGCATTTTGGCAGATTCCCGATCCGCCTTGCCTGGTTCGGGCTGGTGATGCCGGCGATTGTGCTGAACTATTTCGGACAGGGCGCCTTGATCCTCGGCGACAAGACGGCGATCGAAAACCCGTTTTTTCATATGCTGCCGGGATGGGGGCTGATCCCGCTGGTGTTGGTGTCGACCGCGGCAACCGTGATCGCCTCGCAAGGGGTCATCTCCGGCTCGTTCTCGCTGACGCGCCAGGCGATCCAGCTCGGCTTGTTGCCGCAGCTCGATGTTTTCCAGACATCCGCCGAGGCGCGCGGGCAAATCTACATTCCGCAGGTCAATTGGCTGCTGCTCGCCGCGGTCGTGGCCCTGGTTGTCGGTTTTCGCAGTTCGAGCGCGCTGGCATCGGCCTACGGCTTCGCAGTAACCGGCACGATGGCGCTGACGACAGTGCTTGCCGGAGCCGTAATGCGCGGTATCTGGCATTGGCGCTGGCCGATTATCGGGGCGGTGCTGGTCCCGATGATGACGATCGATCTGGCGCTCTTCAGCTCGAACATAATGAAGATCCCGAGCGGTGCTTGGTTCCCGCTGATAATCGCGCTCGTTATGTTCACGCTGATGACCACCTGGCGTACCGGCCGCCGACTGGTGCTCGACCGGGTCGCGAGCGAGACGATGCCGATTGCCGACTTCCTCGCAATTAGCGAAACCGCGCCCGAAGCCCGTGTCTCGGGCACCGTAGTCTTTCTGTCCACGCACCGCGACCACGTACCGCCGACCCTCGTACAAAATCTGAAATTCAACCGCGTGTTGCACCGGACTGTGCTGCTCGTGCGAGTCACGACCGACAATATGCCCCGGGTCCCGGGCCCGGATCGGATCAGTTGGCGGGAGTTGGGTCATGGCTTTTGGCAGATAGACGCGCATTTCGGCTTCGCTCAGACGCCAAACGTGCCCCGGGAGCTGGCGCGCACGCAAATCCCCGGGGTCGATCTCGCCGAGGGCAAACTCTGCTACTTTGTTGGGCGGGCCAACGTCAAACCGACAGCGCGGTCGGGAATGGCCCGCTGGCGCGAGCATCTCTATGTGCTCCTTAGCCGCCTAGCGACCCGTACCCCGGAGTTTTTTCGCATCCCCGCCGATCAAGTCATCGAGCTGGGCGCCCAGGTCGAGATCTGAGCCTCGCGCGCGAGATTTCTGTTCTGCGCCCGCCTCAATGAGCGGATGAGCGCTGGCGGCGGTCTATCAAAGGCGCTCAGGCAAGCAGGTCTGGCATTGGCGGCACGCCGGCGCTGTCTGGGAACACGGCTGTGGCAAGCGTTGCCTCTCTCACCCGCAGATGGTCTCTGAGAAGCCCCTTCAGCACCGCCCGCAGATCGGTCGTCGGCCTCAGATCGCGGCTCTGGTAAAGATCGGAGTCCCTGAGCCCGGGCCAATCGGCGATGACCCGGCCGCCCTTCAACGCGCCACCCGCGAGCAGGGCCACGGTCGCGGTCCCGTGGTCGGTGCCGCCATCGCCATTGATGTGCGCGGTGCGACCAAACTCAGTGATCACGACGACGACCGTTTCGTGCCAGGCACGGCCCATATTGCCGGCTATCGCAGCCATGGCATCGTCAAGCGCCCCCAACAAATCGGTGAGCCGGCCCTTGACCGGCCCTTCGTCGACGTGGGTGTCCCAACCGTCAAAGGCGAGAGCGCCGACGCGCGGGCCATCCGGCTGGGCGAGGAACTTTGCCGCGGTGCCCGCAGCCTCGACGAAATAGGCTCGCACCTGGGCGATACCACCTGGTCGTCCCGTCGCGCTGTCCTTCGGCGGCGCCTGGTCGATACCGCTGGCGTGCGCGATCGTGGCAATCCCGATGCGCTCTTCGAGCACCCGCGCCAAGACCGGATCGGTGTGGCGATAGAGATCGAGCAGACGGAGCCTCGTCTCGTCATCGGACGGAGGCAGTCGCGGCGTCTGCCATGACAGCACCGGTGCGGGGCCGCGCATGATCAGCGGGGTCACCGGCCCGATCGCGAGGCCCTCGCCTCCATGTGGATCGACCGATCCCTCCGGCGCCAATGACGCCAGGGCACGGTTGAGCCAGCCGGTATCCAGAGCCCCCGGTTTGGTCGCCCCGGTCTGCAACACGTCCTGCCCGTCGAAATGCGAGCGGTCGCGATAGGGTGTTGCCGCCGCATGCACGATCGTTGCATGCCCGTGACGATAAAATTCGTGCAGGGTCGGCATCGCCGGATTAAGTGCAAACCCGCCGGCGAGCGACAACCCCCGCGCCGTGCCATCGAGGGTCAGGGCATTTTCGCCTCGCAATTCGCGCCAATGCGGATCGCCAACCGGCGCCGCGACGGCAAGCCCGTCGAGCGCACCACGCAATACGATCGCTAAAAAGCGCGGGTCGCGGCCTTCCGCGCGCGCAAGGCGAGGAAATTGGGCCCAAGCGAAAAGAGCACCCGAACTGACCAGCAGCGCGCGTCGGCTTGGGGTGTTGGATGCCAACATAGCGGTCACCTGCGGAGGAATTCGGGAGCCATCAGCGCAAGGGTCAGCGCTTGCGGCCGGCTTTCGGCATGAGCGACCGCCTGGCGCGTCTCGACCGAGGCGAGAGGGCCAAGTGCCGTATCAATGACGGCGACCGCATCGAGGGATGGTCCGAGGCGCTGGCCAAAGGCGTTGGCGATCTCGAGACGTCCGGCCAAGCCGTCGAGCCAGGCCGCATTGTCGTCAGCAAAACCCTTGGGCGCCGGTGGCCGCCACAGCGGTTCTCCAAGCTGCGCCTGGGCGCCGACGATGCGGCGGATGTCGCCGCTCAGCCCGGTTGCACGCAACGCCGAGACGATCCATTCCCCCGGGCGCTTTAGCTTGACCCGCTGCGGCATCCACGCTTCCGGAGCCATGACCAACGTCGTCGCGACTTCCTTGAGGTCCCCATCGGTTTCGCGAAAGCACTTCGCGAGACGATCGACCACCGTGGGCGGCGGGTTATCGCTAATGAAATGGATCGCCAGCTTGCTGGCGATATGCGTGGCCGTCGCGGGGTGGCGTGCAAGATCGGCGAGTACCGCGCGCCCTTGCGTGACGCCGGTGTCGGGATAAGTCTTGCCAAGCACTGTCTGTGGGCCGGGCTCGTGCGCGCGCGGGATGAACACAAACTGGCCGCCGATATCAGGGTCGGCAACGGGCGGCCGGAGCGTCCAGCCGGTCAGCACTTTTGCGAAACTGATTACGTCCGCCTGCGTATAACCGGTTCGCACACCGAGTGTGTGCAGTTCCAGGATTTCGCGGGCAAAGTTCTCGTTGAGGCCCTTGCCGCGGTTAATCCCGGCGACCGAGTCCGGACCGATCGACTGAGCGTCATTCAGATAGATCAGCATCGCCGGGTGGCTCTCGGCGGCAATCAGCATGTCTACGAAGCGGCCGAGTACGTGCGGTCGGATTGCCTCGCGTTCGTAGCCGCCGGCCATAACCGAGGTATCTTGGCTAACGCAGAAATGGTTTGACCAGAACCACACCAGCCGCTCGACAAACCCGATTTCGGATTCGCGTGCGGCATCGATCCGCGCCTTGGCTTCGGCGAGAAAATTACGGCGCGGAAGTGGTATCTTGCGGGGGGCGCCCGAATCCGGCTTGTCCGCCGCTTCGCTCGCGGCTTCCGCACTCGATGCGGCCGTCTCGCGACCAAGACGCGCCAGCTTTATCTCCGCTGCGCGCTCGGCGTTGAACTCGAAAACCGCACGAAATGCGCCATCGCTGCTCAACAGCCCGAGATCAGCGATCTGCCCGGCGTCAGGTCGGTCGAGTTCAGCGGCAACAGCTCCTTGCGGGTCGGAAGCGATCGCGGCGATCGTACCGGCGCTCGGGCCAAACCCGAACCTATGCAATGCCAATACCGCTTTGTCCGGATCCCGCGCCATCGGCGTCACCCGTCAAACCTATTTCCGGCATGAAGTGATAGGGTGCACCCCGCTAAAATATCCCTGCGATCTCCGACGCGATGTTCTACGGTCTGAGAAGTGCACGCCCCTGCTGGGCGAGCGGCATGCCGGCCATGCACTACCCGATCCGTGGTGAAGTTCGCCCTCGATCTGCTTAGGCGCGGGTTGACGGATGCCGGCGCGTGTTCTATCAACACAATATGAGTTGCGCACCGCTACCCCTTATGACGAGCACCCTTTCGTGCGGCGTTGCCGTGGGGCCCGAGGGTATGCGCGTGCGCTAAACTTACCAACACGCGACAAGTCGGGGCCCCGCTGAGACCGTCGGGGCCCTTCTTTTTTGTGGATGTCCTAACGGAATTCGGCGGTGGCCTCTCGGATAAAAGAGAGAGCCACATGGAATTCGAGCAATTCAGCCGAGCGGCGACGTCGCGGTTTGGCGCGCTCTGGAATTCATCAAGAACTGCGAGCGACCCTTGCGCTCGCCGCACCGCTTGCCGCGGCCAATCTGGCGCAGATGGCCATGGGTGTTACGAACACTGTGCTGGTCGGGCGACTAGGGACGGTGCCGCTTGCCGCAGCCGGGCTCGGCGGAATGTTTTACTTCACCCTCGGGATCGTGCTGCAAGGGATCCTGTTCGCGGTGGCGCCGCTTGCCGCGCATGCGCGGGGATCTGGCGATCGCCCCGCCGCCGGTCGGACTGCCGGCGCCGGCCTCGTCCTCGCTGTCCTGCTATCACTGCCCTTCGTTGCCGCGTTGATGGAGCTGCACCGCCTGCTTCAGGTGGCGGGCTACAACGCCGCCCTCGCCGCCGAGATCGACTATTACTTGCGGGCATTGGCTTGGGGCGGACCCGCTTTCCTCGGTTTTGCGGTATTGCGCAGCCTGCTCGCGGCGTTTTCGCTGACACGCGCTCTGATGGTGGTCCTGTTGGTCGGGGTTGCCAGCAACGCGCTGCTGAGCTGGTCGATGATCTTTGGCCACCTGGGGGCGCCTGCCCTCGGCGTCGTCGGATCAGGTTATGCCAGCGCGATCAATCAATGGCTAATGCTGGCTGGCCTCGCGCTGTGCATCCGCACGATGCCTGGTTTCGCCGATTTGCATTTGTTGCGCGCCGCCGCTGCTGCGCGCTGGACCGAAATGGCCAGCATCCTGCGTCTCGGCATCCCAATTGGCGCAATCCGAGGGATCGAAGCCGGTGTCTTCACTGCCACTGGCGTATTGATCGGGCTTTTGGGTGCAGCCGCGCTCGGTGCCCACCAGCTCGTGATCAATTGCGCGAGCATCAGCTTTATGGTGCCGCTCGGTCTCAGCCAGGCCGCCACGGTGCGTGTCGCCTACCAGGTCGGCGCCGGCCGGCCCTTTGCGGCACGCCAGGCCGGGTTCGTGGCGCTGGCTCTCGGGATCGGGTTTATGGCGGCTGCGGCATTGGTTATGTGGACGATCCCCCAGACGATCATTGCGGTGTACGTTGACACCGCCGACCCAGCCAATCGTAAGCTGGTGCTGATCGCCCGGCATTTGATCGTGATTGCCGCGATTTTTCAGGTGTTCGACGGGATGCAGACCATCGCTGTAGGCGCTTTGCGAGGTTATCGGGACACTCTTGTCCCGTTATTGCTCGCCAGCTTTGGCTATTGGGGTGTCGGGTTTCTCGGCGGTTGGATCTTCGCGTTCCCGCTTGGCTACGGCGCCCGTCGGCTTGTGGTGGGGCCTCGCTCTCGGGCTCGCAACCGTCGCTGTCCTGCTGACCCTGCGGCTGTATCTGATGGCGCCACTCAGCCGGAGCGCGCAGGCGGTGGCAATCGGCTAAGGCGAAAGCCCGGTCGGCGTCAGTGGTCATTCTGGCCCAGCTGGGTACCAGCCAATGGCGCGGCGCATGAAATTGTACCCGAGAGCGGTAAACGAGGCGCGCTCGCGATTGTCCTTGCCATAGCCGTGGCCGCCGGCGGCCGGTTCGTAAAAATACGCTTCGTAGCCCATCGCCTGCAGTTTCGCCGCCATTTTGCGGGCGTGGCCGGGGTGCACGCGGTCGTCGCGCCGGCTGGTCGCGATCAGGATCGGCGGATAATTCCAGCCCGGGGCGGCGCGGTGATAGGCTGAAATCTCTTTGAGGAAATTCCAATCGTCCGGGTTGTCGGGATCGCCGTATTCGGCAATCCAACTGGCGCCGGCATGCAATTTCGAATAGCGGCGCATGTCGATCAGCGGGATCGCGCAAAATAGCGCGCCAAAACGCTCAGGGTAGCGGGTCAACATATTGGTGATCAGGATACCGCCATTCGATCCGCCCTCGGCGACGATACGGCCAGGACGGGTGATACCTCGCCGCACGAGATCGGCAGCGACTGCAGCGAAATCGTCGTGCGACAGATCGCTTGCCTTCGCGGCGCCCAGCCTCGTGCCAGGCGGTGCCAAATTCCCCGCCGCCCCGGATGTTCGCGACGACGCCGGTGCCACCCCGTTCGAGCCACAGTTTGCCGAGGGCGGAATTGTAATAGGGCAGCTGCGAGATGCCGAACCCGCCATAACCGGAAAGATGGATCGGCGCCTCGCCGGTCTCGCCCGGCGGACCCACCTGGGTATAAGGGATCCGGGCACCGTCGGCGGAGATCGCCTTGTGCCGGGTGACGACCAGGCCGGTCGGGTCGAAGGCCTGCGGCGCGCGCTTTAGGATTTCGGGAGCGGTTGCGGGAGCCGCCAGGAACAGCGTGGGCGGGGTCAGCGGGTCCTGGGCGCTGGCGAGCAGATCACCGTTCGACTCATCGCCCCGCACATCCAACGGCCACGCGTTGGCGACACCAAATTCGGGCAGTCCAGTGATGCGCTCACGCAGCCAACCCGCATCCGTCGGGGTCAGGGCTTCAAAGACCGGCTTCAAATCGTCCAGGACCGACAGAACCAACCGGCTGCCGCACCAAAAAAAGCCCTGCAATGCCCGCCGCTCGGCCGGCTCGAACAGCTTTGTGAAATGCCGGTCCCCGGCGAGAAAAGCCGCAAAGGAGATGCCGAGAACGGTGTCCGGCGGGTAGGTTTCGCCGCCAATCGTCCAAGATGTCCGGCGTTTGACCGCGAGCCATCCGCGATGCCATTCGACTGACGCGTCGGTCGGTACATTGATCCGGGTCTTGGGGCCGGTGTCGTCGCCGATCCGGATGATCTCGTCAAAGAAGCCGAGCCGTTCGGCGAACCAGACATTCGTCTCGGCATCGCGATCGAGATCGGCCCACACCGACATATTTGCGGCATCAGTCGCGAAGATCACCGGGGCGACGAGCGGGTCGGTGCCACGCCGCCACAGCCTTACGGTGCGGGCGTAACCCGAACTGGTCGCCATTCCTTCGCCAAACGCCGAGGAGAGCAGCAAGGCGTCGCGATCAAGCCAAGCGGCGCCGCCTTTGGCCTCGGGCAGCGTGAAACCCCCGGGAACGAAATCATGCGCCGTTATATCGAATTCGCGTAGCACCACGGCGTCGGCGCCGCCGCGCGACAGCATAAGGATCGCGCGGTCATGACTTTCGGGGAGCGTCGCAGCGCCGCTCCAGGTCCAGTCCTCGGCTTCCCGAGTCGCCAGCGCGTCGAGGTCGAGCAGGATCTCCCACGCCGGCGCCGCGCTGCGGAAGCTGTCCAGCGTGGTCGCCCGCCACAGACCGCGCGGATGTTCCGCATCCTTCCAGAAATTAAATACCCGAGCGGCGCGTCGGGCGATCAGCGGAATATTGTCGGGACGGTCGAAGATCGCAGCAAGGATGTCGCGATCGGCGGCAAAGCGCTTGTCGCCAAACCGCGCCAAGGTGGCGATGTTTTGCGCCTCGACCCAGGCCAGCGCCCGCTCGCCGTCAACCTCTTCGAGCCAGAGATAGGGGTCGTCGTCGGGGGCTTCGAGCGTCGGCCGCGGATCGATCATCGGCGTTCCCGGATTAGGTCAATCCGCTTCTACGTAAGCACCGTTATTGCTTGTACGATGGGTCGAGGCGGTCAAGCTTGCGCAACAGTGCCGGCCACTCGAATTTGGCCGGATCATTGCGGCCACCGGCGCGGCCGATCCTGGCTTTGTCATACGCGGCGCTGACGACATTGTCTGATATCGGGTGAAACTCGGCGCCCGATTGCTGGAAAGCGAGCTGCATCGCGCAAGCACGCTCCATGCGATAGGTGGCGAGAAAGGCCGCGGCGATGCTCTCCCCGACGACCAACAGACCGTGATTGCGCAGGACCATGATGTGGCGATCCCCAAAATCGGCAAGAAAACGTGTACGCTCCTCGGGGTTTCGCGCCGTGCCCTCATAATCGTGATAGGCGACATCGCCGATCACTTGCAGCGCGTGCTGATTGAGCGGCAACAGCCCGTTCTTTTGCATCGATACCGCGCAGCCGGCAACCGAGTGCGTGTGGAGCACACAAGCCACTTCCGGGCGCGCCCGGTGCACCGCGCTGGGAATGGCAAAGCCGCCGCTATTGATCTCGTGTTCCGAGGGTTCGACCTTGTTGCCCTCGGCATCGATCTTGACCAGCGACGACGCGGTAACCTCGTCGAACAGCAAACCATAGGGGTTGATCAGGAAATGATCGGGTTGCCCCGGCACCCGTGCCGTAATGCGGGTGTTGATCAGGTCCGACCACCCGAACAAATCGACAAGACGATAGCACGCGGCGAGGTCGCAGCGGGTCTGCCATTCCTCGGCGGACATTCGCGCCGGCATTGCCGTTACTGTTGACGCCATGGGTTTCCTCCAATGGGTAACGAGCGAAACTGGATTAATGCGCCAATCACTCCGGCGCGACGATGGCTGCCTCGATGCCTTGCGCCACAGAGAGGAGACGTCGATCGCCGCCGTGCTCGCCGACCACCATTAGCCCGATGGGCATCGCACCCGGCTGTTGGATCGGGAGTGTCACGGCGCAACGGTCGAGAAAATTTATCAGCGATGTATTGCGCAGGATCAGCGCGTTTAGGCGAAAATAATCCTCGTCGCGGGCGAAGGCGGCGATCGGCGGCGCGGTGATCACCACAGTGGGTATCAGCAACGCGTCGAAATCTGCGGTGCGGGCCGCTACTCGAGCGATCAAATCGGCGCGCGCGGCACAGAGTTCGATGTATTCGACAGCGGTCATGCCGCCGCTGCGCTCTATGCGCGATCTCACACGAGGATCGTAGTCATTGCCCCGCCGGGCCAGCAGTGGTTTATGCCAAGCGAACGCCTCGATCGGCGCGAAGCCGCCATGAGCGTTTAACGAGCGGTATTCGCCAAACTCGGTAAGCGGCAGATCGATGATCCGCGCACCGGCTCGCGCTAGTTTCGTGCAAGCATCGGAGAACGCGGTGGCCACCTCCGGTGCGAGGTCGTCGAGGACGAAAGTTTGCGGCATACCTAAGCGCAGTCGCTCGACCGCGATCGGCGTGGGTACGACCGGCTCCTCGCCCGCCATCACGGCGTCGGCAATGGCGCAGCACGCGACGCTGTTGGCCAAGGGCCCGATCGAATTCGAGGGTCGTCGAGAGCGGCGTCGCACCCGCCCGTGAAATCCGTTTTTGCGTCGGCTTCAGCCCGAAGATGCCGCACAGCGCCGCCGGGATCCGTACCGAGCCGCCGGTGTCGGTGCCGATCGCCACGACCGCAGCGCCGTCGGCGACCGACACCGCAGCGCCCGAGGACGAACCGCCGGGAATGCAGCGACGGTCGGCGGAGTTGCCGGGCGTACCATAATGCGGGTTGATGCCGACGCCGGAAAAGGCGAACTCGGTCATGTTGGTGCGGCCGATTAGGACGGCGCCGGCGGCTCGCAGACGAGCGACGATAGGGGCGTCCCGTTGCGCCGGCGGGGTGTCGTCGAGCGCCTTCGAACCGGCCAAGGTCCGCTCGCCCGCGACATCAAACAGATCTTTGATCGATACCGGCAATCCAGCGAATGGCGAGGCGACATAGCCGGCTGCGCGCAAGCGATCCTGGGCATCGGCGGCGGCACGGGCCGTGTCGGCGTAGACCTTGGTGAAGGTGCGCGCGCCCTCGCCCGCGGGATCAGCAATCCGCGCCAGGGCTTGTTCGATCAATTCCCGGCTGGTGGTGTGGCCCGCCGCGAGATCTTGCGCGAGGCACATGACGGTCGGCTTGGGCTCGGCGACAGCGGGCATGCGTCCTCGCGGAAAGCAAAAACAGTGGCGATTTTTGAGAGAGTATCTTCGGCCGGCCTACGCGAATATACCGAAGTCGATAACATCGAGTCTCGTCTGCGATCATTGCGACGCCGTCGTGATCGAGGCTGACCACCTCTCCAGGACTGGAAATGCTCGGGGAGCGCTCGAATAGGGGGCATGAACGATGAACCTCAACGCAGATTTCGGTGCACGTGCGGCAGTCCACGCCGCCAAACTGGACTGGACGCCGTCACCTCTCCCTGGGGTCGATCGGCGAATGCTCGACCGTATCGGGGATGAGGTGGCGCGCGCGACCTCGATCGTGCGTTACGCCCCGCACAGCCATTTCTCGGCGCACGTCCATGGCGGCGGCGAGGAGTTCTTGGTGCTCGGCGGCGTCTTCCAGGACGAGGATGGCGACTATCCTGCGGGAACTTATGTCCGCAACCCGCCGACCAGCCGCCACACGCCTCGCTCAGAGCCGGGCTGCACGATCTTTGTCAAGCTTTGGCAGTTCGATGCAGAGGATCGCACGCAGCTGAGCACCGATACCCTTGCGCTGCCTTTTGTCCCTGCGTCCGAGCTTCCCGGTGTCGAGCTGGCTATCTTATTCGAGAACGCATCGGAGCGGGTCCGTATCGAGCGCTGGGCCCCCGGGACCGTTATCGACTTTCCGGTTGAGGGTGGGCTCGAGTTGCTCGTTCTAGACGGCAGCTTTAGCGAGGGCGGAGAGGAATTCACGCGGCGTTCGTGGCTGAGGCTCCCGCCAAGCTCACGATTGCACGCCGCCGCCGGACGCGACGGGTGCAAGCTCTGGGTCAAGACGGGGCACCTCGCGGGCAACCCTCGCTTGCCGACAGCCGAGATGACCCGTTGAAAGCCAGCTCCGTCCGCTGCTGCATCATTGCTGCCAAACCTACCTGCGCTCTTGGACGCCCACCGGCAACCAGTCAAAAGAGGGAAAAATGTACAAGGCGTCAGCCGATATCCTGCTGCCCACCTCGATCATCGGCTCTCTGCCACGGCCGGCTTGGCATAGCGCGGCACTTGGGAACAGAAGCTTTCTCGAAGCAATGGTCAACGCGCGCTGGCGGGAGCAATACGAAGACGCGGTGTCGACCCACCTGCGCGCGCAGGAAATCGCCGGGCTCGATATCTGCACCGATGGTGATGCCCATTACGACGAAGAGGTCGGCGGCTTCAGCTGGCAAAGCTATCCCCTGACCCACATGGCCGGCTTTTCGCAGGAAGCCCAACTGACGCCGCCCGCCGTCGCAGCGGCCTCGCCACCGCGCGGGCATATCTTGCACGATCAGCTCGAGGCGCGCGTATTGCCCCGCATCGTCGGCCCGCTTGCTCCCGGCAATCTGCAATACGCGGCAATGTGGAAGACAGCGCAGCGATTAACGAGGAAGCCCGTGAAGTTCGGCACAATCTTGCCCGAGCTTCTCGCAGCGGCGGTGGCTGATGACTATTACAAAGATCCCGTCGAGCGCTGCTGGGCCTTTAGCGAAGCGCTCAATAAGGAACTCAATTCGCTTGCCGATGCCGGATGCCCGGTCATTCAGCTCGAAGAACCACAAATCCACATGGTGCCGGCCCGCGGCAAACCGTTTGGCCGGCTCGAGACCGCCGATCTTGTCAAACTGTTCAATAATACAGTCAAGGGGCTGCGAGGCAAGACCGAGGTATGGTGTCACACATGTTGGGGCAACCCGGCGCAGCAACGCATCTTTCGCGACGTGCAGAGTTATCAGCCGACGCTTTCGGCACTGAACGAAGTCGATGCCGATGTAATCACATTCGAGACCTGCTCGTCGGGGACCGGTGATCTTCCGGCAATTGGCGAGGCCATCACAGACAAGAAGGTCGTTATTGGCGTGATCGATCATCATACCTTGCAGATCGAGCGCCCCGACCAGGTCGCGGATCTGCTCCGGGAGGCCTTGCGGCACATCCCGCCCGAGCGTCTGGTCATCTCTTCCGATTGCGGTATGGGCCGTGAAGGAATGAGCCGGCGCCACGCGCAATACAAAATGATCGCAATGGTTCTAGGCACAAACATCGTTCGCAAGGAACTCGGGCTTCCCGAGGCCGAATGCCTGGCTGCCGACCCGCGCTACTCGCTGGCACTATCCAGTGTCGCCGCCTAGGCCTTGCCACATCGCTTGCTCAGCGGCAGTGTACAATGGTGATCTAGGGGGCGATGCTGCGAGATTTGGTGACCGAACTGATAGGTGCGGGCGGCAATGGCAGCGATTACGGCGGGTGCCCTTTGACTTCAGACGTGTCGGTAGGCTTTACAGGCGCGGAATTTTGGAAGCCGTTTCAAAATTAGCCGAAAACAATAAGTTCTGGCCACCGAGCGTGGCTTTCCCTAGCTCGGGGTGTCGGCAATCTTGACAGGGTATAGATGCCGCAGGGCAAACGACGTGCCAACCGGTTGGTTAATATAGGGTGTTCACCTTGGCACGGCAGTTGCGTCACCCTTAACGGTAGCAACTTGTTAGCCGTAGAGGCTCTGATGAAGAGAACTGCACTAACGATCCTAGGAGCCGCCGGGCTCGTGACCACGGCCCTGAGCGGACCCGCCAATGCACTGATAGTCCCGATCGGCAGCTTCGGCTTTGTTGCTTCGGGGACGCTCACCCTCGATACCGGCGATATCACGGCGGCCACGTCATCAAAGACGTTCTTAGCGGGGACGACGTTTGCGGTAAATGTCGTCAGTGCGGAAAGTAACCTCGGCGTTGCGGTGGGGGACGTAATTACCGTAACACCTCCAGCCACCCCGCCGGTTACGCTACCGGTTCCGGCAATTGCAGCTGGCCTTGTGAATATTACTCCGTTCACAGTAACGGATACGACGAACGGTATAGACTTTACGTTTGACCAGGCATTAACGACGAGTATAGTTCCGACCGGCACCGGGGGCGCGGCTGGTTCGCTTGCTACGAACTACCTAGGCACAACAGATAGCGATACGACCGGAACGTTCGAATTGGGGCTGGCTGCATCATTGTCCGAGTTCGTGCACGCAACTGGGCACCGGCGCTCCGGTCAACTGTTCGGACACCATAGCAACGCCGGAGTTCTGTTGTACGCCAGTTCCTGAGCCGACTTCGACAGCGTTACTTGGCTCCGCGTTGGTGGGCTTTGGCGCGTTCCGGCGCCGTCGCAAGGTCCGATAGCAGACGATCGCTGCTCGCCTCCTCCCCGTTGTTTAAGCATAAACCTGCTCATCGGGAACCGACGATCTTCGGGCAATCGGCAAGGTCATCGCCGACAAGAAGGCCGTTGTTGGCGTGATCGATCCTCATACATTGCAGGTCGAGCGCTCCGAACAGATCGCCGATTTGGTCCGCGAGGCGTTGGGCCACATCCCGCCGACCGCTTGGTCATCTCTTCCGATTGCGGCATGGGTCGTGAAGGAATGAGCCGGCGCCACGCGCAGTACAAAATGATCGCAATGGTTCTCGGCACAAACGTCGTTCGCAATGAGCTCGGGCTTCCCGAGGCCGAATGCCTGGCCGCCGACCCACGCTACTCGCTGGCGCTGTCCAGTGCGGTCTAGTGCTGGCTAAATTGCCTGGTTCAAGAGCATCGGCCGGGAGTAATTTAAGGCGGGAGGGGAAGCGATGCTGACCGCGTCAACGAAAGCGTCAATCTCGGCAGAGGCGGCGTTGATTGAGGATCTCGTCGCCGCCAACCGCATCCTGGCTGATCAAGGCGTGGTCGACGGGTTCGGCCATGTCAGCGCCCGTCATGACAAGGATCCGGGGCGCTACCTGTTGGCGCGAAGCATGGCGCCGGCACTGGTCACCGCCGGTGATATCATGGAGTTCGACCTCGACAGCAACGCCATCGATGCGCGCGACCGTACCAGTTACCTCGAGCGCTTCATCCATGGCGAGATTTACAGAGCCCAGCCGGAGGTGCAGGCGGTCGTGCACAGCCACTCGCCGGCGGTGATCCCGTTTGGCGTCGTCGGCGTCACACTGCGGCCGATTTTTCATCTCGGCGGATTTCTCGGCGCCGGTGTGCCGGTGTTCGAGATCCGGGATGCAGGCGGCCCAGCAACCGACATGCTGATCCGCAACCCCACCCTGGGCGCGGCGCTCGCCAAGGCCCTCGGGAATGCGCCGGTGGCGTTGATGCGCGGCCACGGCAACGTGGTCGTCGGTTGCTCGATCAGGGAAGCGATTTTTCGCGCCGTATACACCGAGGTCAACGCCTGGCTGGCAAGCGAAGCATTGCGGCTCGGAGAAGGCCGGGTCGTGTTTCTCAACGAAGAGGAGGCGAAAGCGGCGGCCGAGACCAATAGCGCGCAGATCGGCCGGCCTTGGGAATTATGGAAGTCAAAGGCGCTCCGCGAGCGCGATTGAATAATCTCGAGAAGAAGGGGAACGTCAATGACCGAACGGATCTGGGACAAGTTTCTGACCGAACGCGATAAGGCGGTATTTGCTGCTGGCGGGTTTGGCGCCCGCTCCGGGTTTGGCAAGCGGCCGGCACTTCTGGTGATCGACGTCAATTGGGCATTTTGCGGCGAGCGGCCGGAACCGATCCTCGAAGCGATCAAGCGCTGGCGCACCTCCTGCGGCGACGACGCTTGGGCTGCGCTCGACTACATCAAATTGCTGATCGACGCCGCGCATGCCAAGGCGCTGCCGGTCATCTACACCACCGGGGAGCGGCGGCCGGACAATTGGGACGCCGGCAGCTGGCGCTGGAAGAGCACGCGCGGTGACGAGGCGGGCGGCGCGGGTGGTGACGGCGTCGACGGCAACGAGATCGTCGCGATGATCGCGCCCGGCCCGCGGGACATCGCAATCCGCAAGCAGAAACCTTCGGGTTTCTTTGGGACGAACCTGGCTTCGTATCTAACCCTGCTCGGCTGCGACAGCATTATCGTCGTTGGCACAACCACTTCGGGCTGCGTGCGCGCCACCGCGGTTGATGCGTTCAGCCTCAACTATCGCGTGATCCTGGCTGAGGAAGGCTGCTTCGACCGCAGCGAAGCGAGCCACGCCATCAGCCTATGCGACATGCACGCCAAATACGCCGACGTCGTCGCAACCGCTGAAATCCTCGATTATTTCAAAAAATTGCCCGCGGATTTATTTGATCTGCCGAGTGGCAGTAATCGGTCCGCGCCACCCGTCAGGCAGGCGGCCGAATAGAGCATCGGGAACTTGCCCGGCTGACCGTCAGGAGGGCCTCGAGCTTATCGAAGCGTAAACGTACGATCCCTGCTCCGGCGGAACTTGCGGCATCACAAGCTCAGCGACATGCTGGCGGCCGGTACGGTCGCTACGCGGAGTGAGGCCAATGCGTCTTCAGGGAAAGATCGCGATTGTCGTCGGCGCCGGGCAAGGGCCGGGCGAGGGAATGGGCAACGGGCGGGCGACAGCGCTTCGTTTTGTCCAGGAGGGGGCGAAGGTGCTCGCCGTCGATCGGCTGATCTCCTCGGCCGAAGAAACGGCGGCGATGGCAGCAAAAGAGGGCGGCGAATGCGTGCCCTTTGAAGCCGAGGTCACCAAGGAACAAACCTTGGCGGCGATGGTCGCCGAAGCACGCCGGCGCTGGGGCCGCATCGACATCCTCCACAACAATGTCGGGGTCAGCATCGCCGGCGGCGACAAGCCGCTCTTGGAATTGACCGAGGAAGCATTTGACCGAGTGTGTGCGATCAACCTGCGCGGCACGATCATGGCGTGCAAACAGGTGATCCCGATTATGCGCGAGCAGCGCTCGGGCGCGATCGTCAACATCTCTTCGGTCGCGGCGTACGAAAACAGCTACCCGCTGGTTGCTTACAAGGCGACCAAGGCGGCGATGATCGCCTTCACCCAGCAATTGGCATTGCACAATGCGTCTTACGGCATCCGCGCCAACTGCATTCTGCCGGGACTGATGGACACGCCGATGGCGGTCGATACCCGAGCGCGCGCGACCAATCGCAGCCGCGCTGAAGTCGCCGCCGAGCGCGACGAGCGCGTACCGTTGCGTGGTCGCATGGGCACCGCCTGGGACGTCGCCAATGCGGCGCTGTTCCTGGCTTCCGATGAAGCTAACTTCATCACCGGGGTGGCATTACCCGTCGATGGCGGAGCGTTGGTTCGGATCGGCTGATCTGAAATCGCTGCTTCCCAGCAACAGGCGCGGAAAATCATTCGCGGCGAGGGTGCGCGGCCCGGCAAGTGGGGCAGAGCCCGCGGGCTTCGATGACTTGTCGGGCGACCGAAAAGCCGCGATCCTCGCCAAGGCGGCGCAAGCTTTGCACAATTGCCTCATCTTGGATTTCCGCGGTCGTTCCGCAATCGTCACAGATCATGAACTGGCTTTCATGCGGATGCTCGACATCGTCGCACGCGACAAAGGCGCTGACGCTTTCGATTTTGTGGACCAATTTGTGTGCGACCAGAAAATCGAGCGCGCGGTAAACCGTCGGGGGCCCCAGCTTGCCGCGCTCGCCTTGCAATGCCGCCAGCAGCGCGTAGGCGCCGAGCGGCTGATCGGCAGCGAGAATTAGCTCGAGGACGCGCCGCCGCACCGGGGTCAATCGCGCGCCGCGCATCGTGCAGAGTTGCTGGGCGCGCCGCAGCGCGCGCTCGATGTCCCGCGGTTTCACGACAGCTATTCTCAGCCTCGCTCGGCGATGGCCGGCGGGTCAACGTTACAACGTGACCCGGGAGCAAGCAATAAAGAGCAGACGTGGACAATAGCGATGCATGTTCTTAGGCTGATGGTTGAGTAGCGCCGATTGATGGGCTGCTCGCGGGGACTGTTCGCGATGCGGCCACATCGGCTGAAAATGGCGATTGCCGCGTGGCTCGGCGTGATTGCGCTGGGTTTCAACGCGCTCGTGCCGATTTACCTCGCGTTCGATCTCGCGCACAGCCTTGCAGCCGACGACCACGACCATGGCGGCGATCACGATTTTGTTGGGTGTCTGCTGACGCTCGTGATTGGTCATCACGAGGACGAGGATCAAACTCCATCACATAAAGGGCACCACCACGAAGGCTGCGCGGTCTGCGCGTCCATAGGCACCCTCGCGGGCTTGGCGCCCACACCCGCCATCTTTTTGGCTGGGCCCATTCTTGTGTACACGGCGAGCGCGCCGATTGCCGATCTCGCCGCACCGCACGCCGCTCCTCTGACGGCCTATCGCTCTCGCGCTCCACCCCAGGCCTAATCGCTTACCTCGCAAAACTCATCCATCCGGTCGCGCTCCGCCGCGCCCGGTCGTTTGCGATTCTCTGGGGGAGCACGACCCATGAACCGTTTATCTTACTGTGGCTTTGCCGCCGCGGCTGCAGCTGCGGCTGCGCTAATCCCCGGCGCCGGGGCCATGGCGCACGGCTTTGCCGGCGACCGCTTTTTCCCGGCGACGATCCTGACCGACGATCCCTTTGTCGCCAGCGAGATGTCGCTGCCGACCTTCACTCTGAACCCGACGCAGAGCGACGGGTCGCGGGAATGGGACCTCGGCAGCGACCTGTCGATGCTGATCACCCCGAAGTGGGATTTCACGATTGGAAGCGACTGGGCGCATATCAGGAGCCCCGGCCTGCCGACCGTCACTGGTGGGACCGGTCTCACCACCGGGACGCAGTACCAGCTGTTCATCAACGCGCCGCACGAGGCGATGGCGCTTGCAGCACTTGACGTAACTTGGCGAAATACCGGAAACCTAGACGTCGGAGCGCCCGATTTCACGACTCTTTCGCCGACCTTTGATTTTGGCAAAGGCTTTGGCGATCTGCCCAATACGCTGTCGTGGCTGCGCCCGTTTGCGCTGACCGGCAACATCGCCGTGGACTTTCCGGTGCAGACCAGAACCAACGGGATGCTGAACCCGAACGACGTTTTTTATGGCTTCGCGATCGAATACAGCATTCCCTATCTCCAGGGCGAAGTCAGAGACATCGGTCTCGGACCGCCGTTCAACCGAATGATCCCGCTCGTCGAATTCGCGCTGACCTCGCCATTCAACCGCGGCTACGGGGGGACGACGACCGGGACGGTGCAGCCCGGGGTGATCTGGGCCGGGCAGTACTTCCAAGTCGGTGCTGAAATGATCATTCCGACCAATAGTTTGTCGGGGCATGGGATAGGTGGAGTGGTGCAGCTGCATTTCTATCTCGATGATCTATTTCCCCACAGCATTGGCCGGCCGATCTCGCAATGGTAAAGCAACGGATGATCGCGGCAGCGGCGGCCCTGACCGCTGCTGTCGCACTCGGGAGCGTTGAGGCGCGAGCGCACGCTTTTCTCGACCATGCAAGTCCAGCCGTCGGCAGCTCGGTGCCGACCGCACCGCCGGCGGTGACGATGTGGTTCACCCAGCAGCTGGAGCCGGCCTTCACCTCGGCGACGGTGACCGACAGCGCCGGCAAGAACGTCGACAATGGCGCTGCGCAGGTTGATCCAAAAGATCCTACCGAGTTGCGGGTCGCGCTGAAACCACTGCCCCCGGGCTCCTACACGGTGTCGTGGCACGCGCTATCGGTAGATACCCATACCACCCAGGGTCACTTCACCTTCGATGTCGCCGCGAAATGAGCGCCTGGGGCGATTAGACCGGCTCACTCCGGTCAGAGGCAGCGATGGAAGGCTTTTTGATCGCGGCGCGCGCGGTCCACTACTCCTCGACGATCTCGCTTGCCGGGGTCTTCGCCTTCCTTTGCTTTGTCGCCGGCACACAGCCATGGCCGAGGCTGCACCGGCGGCTATCGCTTCTGGCCGGCATAAGTCTTGTGCTGGCGGTGCTCTCCGGTGGGGCCTGGCTCCTGTTTGTGTCCGCGCAAATGAGTGGTTCGCCGCTTGCCGACACCTTGAGCCAAGGCGTCGTAGCAACCGTACTGGAAAGCACCCGCTTTGGCCGAGTCTGGACCTTGCGCTTTTTTCTAGCGGTGTTGTTGGCGGCGCTGCTGGTCCTGCCACATAACTGGCGGCGAGGATTGTGGCGTTGGGCGGGGCTTGGTTTTTCCGCCTGCGTTCTGGCATCGCTCGCCTGGGCCGGGCATGGCGGGGCGACGCCAGGCCGCCCCGGCGATCTTCATTTGGGGGCGGATATACTCCATCTGCTCGCGGCGGGCGCCTGGATCGGATCGCTCGTTCCGCTCGCGCTGCTGCTGACGGAAGCGCGCCGAGATCGAAGCGGCGATACAAGTTCGACACAAATTGCCCGGCGGGCGGTGGTTCGATTTTCACTTCTGGCCGCGATCAGCGTCGTGATTTTTTCGCAGCCGGGCTTGTGAATACGTGGTTTCTCGCCGGCAGTGTACCGGCCCTGATCGGCACCGAATACGGGCACCTGCTGCTCGCCAAGGTGGCGCTCTTTTTCACGATGGTGACGGTTGGCGCGGTCAACCTGCTGCGCATGACCCCGCGTCTTGCATCCGAGCTCGGCATTCGCCACCCGCTGATCGCAGCCGCCCTCGGACACCTTCGGCGCAATGCGCTGATCGAGGCCGCGCTCGGGTTGTGCGTTCTCTGCATTGTCGCGGTACTAGGCATTCTGCCGCCGGCATTGCACACCGAACCGGGCTGGCCGCTGCCGTTTCGGCTCGAGCTCGCGGCCCTCGCTGGTCCGTCAAAGACTGTGTTGGCGCTCCTAACGATTTGTGCCATTGGACTTGCGGTTGCCGCGGTGGCAACTGCCGCGGCTCGGCATTACCGAGTTATGGGAGCCGCCTGGGCCGGTCTTGCGCTTTGTCTTGCGGCCGGCTGGCTTGTCGCCCGAGCGGCGATTGAGCCCGCTTATCCGACTAGCTTTTATGCTCCCGCCGAGCCCTATGCCGCCCCTTCGGTCGAGCAGGGTGCGCGGCTGTACGCCGAGAATTGCGCGCTGTGCCACGGCGCCGGCGGCAAGGGCGACGGGCCAGCTGCTGCAGCGCTTGCCGTCAGGCCGGCAGACCTGACTGCACCCCACCTGTTCGCGCACAGCGAAGGCGACCTGTTCTGGTGGATCAGCCATGGCAAAAATGACGGTGCCATGCCGGGTTTCGCGGGCACGCTCAGTGCTTCGGAGCGCTGGGATTTGATCAATTTTGTTCGGGCTCGCGCGGCCGGGATTTTATCGCGTGGGTTCGGACCGAAGATTTCCGCCGAAGCCGGCCCCGCGGTGCCCGACTTTGCGTTTGAGGCGGAGGGCCGTCAGCTAACCCTGAGCCGTCTGCTCGAAACTGGACCGGTGTTGATCGCACTGTTCGATGGGGCGCCGCCGACCGGGCGCCTCGCGCAACTCGCGGCATCACGACAGACGTTCGCGACAGCCGGACTTCGGGTTGTTGCCGTCGATCTGCGTGAGCAGCGCACCGCGGCGGCCGAAGCGCCACCGCCGCTCCCGCTGGTCACAGTGGCGCCCGACGTCGTTGCAACGCTCGCTTTGTTCCGCTCGGGCGCCGATGGCGACGAGACCGATCTGATGCTGGACCAAGCCGGCAATGTGCGGGCGCGATGGAACGCAAGCAATGGCGTGCCCGACATCAGTAGCCTGAGAGCGGCGGCCATCCGGGTTGCACAATTTCCGGCATCAGCCGCGCCCCACAGCCACGCCGGACATGGTGGATGACCCGCGGACGGAGATCGAGCTAGCGAGCGCCCGTCCCGGCTGTGGTGCTGTCGTGACTCAGCTGCCAGTGCAGACCGCCCATCAGTCCGCTTTGTCGCTCTTTGCCGTTATTCGGCTCAGCAAGACCGCCGCCGCTCCTGCCTCGGCCGCTCGCTTGGCCGATGCCGTGGCCGTGGCCGGCTCGCTTCCCGCGATTTTTGCCGCAACGGTAAAGAGCGGCGCATGATCCCGGCCGTTGGTCGCCACGAGTTCGTATTGCGGGAGCCCGAGACCGCGCGCTTGCGCCCATTCCTGCAGCGTCGTCTTCGGGTCGCTGGGTGGCCCCTCCATTGCCGCAATCAGCGGCGCCCAGAAACGGTGCACGAATGCCGCCGCAGCCTCAAATCCGCCATCGAGATAAATCCCGGCGATCATCGCCTCGCACGCATCGGCGAGTATCGCCGGATTGGCGGCTCCGCCCCCCATGGCTTCAGCGCGCGACAGGATCAGGTGGCGTCCAAGACCGATTGTTTCGGCGAACTCGAGCCAAGGCCTCTCGGCGCACCAGGTGAGTAAGGCGTCGGGTCAGCAATCCCTCGGGCTCGTCTTTGAAATGCCGCCACAGCAACTCGGCCACCACAAGGCCGAGCACCCGATCGCCAAGGAATTCGAGGCGGTCATAACCGCGCGTTGCGGGTTTGGAACGACGTCCGCGGGCGCGCTCCGAGACTATCGCACTCGGATGGGTCAGCGCCTCGGTCAGTAGCCCCGACGAGTTGAATGCGTAACCGATAACTTGCGCTAAATCGGACGGTGCGGGCCCGGAAGAAGCCGCGACCAGATCAGATTGGGGATCGATGTCGACCGACGGCGTCAATTGATGCCCTTGAACAAGCGGTTGTAGCGGATCGCAAACGGCCACTTCCAGATTTCCCAAAGACGTGCCGTACCGTCGGTTGAAAAGAAGATGAACTGCGCCTTGCCGATCAGATTTTCGGCTGGCACATAACCTACTGCCGATAGTACGCGGCTGTCCTGCGAGTTGTCGCGGTTATCGCCCATCATGAAATAGTCGCCCGGCGGCACATGGTACTCGGGCGTGTTGTCGAGCGGTCCATCATCGCCGATCTTGATGATCCGATGCTGCCGCCCATTCGGTAGAGTTTCGATATACTGTTTCATTGGAACGAGTACACCATCGCCTTCTTGATATAGGTAGTCTTCGATCTGTTTACGCGGTACTTCCTTTTCATTTATGTACAGCTCGCCCTGCTTCATCTGGATCGTGTCGCCGGGCAGACCAATCACGCGCTTGATGTAGTCGGTCGAATTGTCGGTCGGCAGTTTGAAGACGACAACATCTCCGCGGTCGGGCGGGTGGAAGAAGATCCGGCCGGAAAACAGCGGCAATCCGAAGGGCAGCGAGAACCGGCTGTAGCCATAAGAGAACTTCGAAACAAACAGATAGTCACCGACCAGCAATGTCGGAATCATCGATCCCGAGGGAATGTTGAAAGGTTCGTAGGCGACAGTGCGCACGACCAAGGCGATCAGTACGGCATAGACGATAGTCTTTATCGTATCGACGATGCCACCGGAGGATTTCTTTTTCGATATTACCTTGCGCGCAGAATTGGTTTTCATGACATGCCCTGTGGGGGTCGAATGGCGGTGGATCAAGCCAAGCGCGTCACCCGAAGTCAAGCACGCCGGGGCAGATCAAGAACAGTACGGGGTTGCTCTTCACATTCAGCGCGAGCGCGGAACGGCGGTTATGATCACGACCGCCTGCGCGATCGGCGGCTCATCGGTCAGCGTGATATCGAGCCGCGCCGTCATCCCCGGGGGGGTTATCTCGTCGAGCCGACGCAGCGCTCCGCCCGTGAGGCGCATCGTCGGTTGGCCGGATGGCAGGTTTATGACCTCGAGATCGCGCCAAAAAATGCCGCGACGAAATCCGGTGCCAAGCGCCTTCGAACAAGCCTCTTTAGCAGCAAAGCGACGCGCGTAACTCGCCGCGCGATTTGCCCGGCGATCGCATTTCAATCGCTCCGCCTGAGTGAAAATGCGGTCGAGAAAACGATCGCCAAACTGCTCGATCACTCGCTCGATCCGGCGGATGTCGATCAAGTCGCTGCCCAACCCGATGATCATCGCGCCGGCCTAGACCCGGCGCCGCTCGCCGTCCGCTCTCGCGAGCCAGAGACGAGCAACGAGCGGCGGCGTCAACCGCGCGCCCGTTCAACGGAATTGATGACCGGATTGGCGCGAAGGGCGGCGATTATTGTCGTCAGGTGCCTTACGTCTGCAACTTCGATATCGAGCATCATTTCGAAAAAATCTGTCGAGCGGTTGGTGATTTTCAGATTGGTGATGTTGCCGCCCTGCTTGCCGATCACCGTGGTCAGACTGCCGAGATTGCCGGGCTCGTTGGCGATCATGATGTTGAGCCGGCCAACATGGATGGGATCGCCTTCGCTGTTGCTCCACGCGACATCGAGCCATCGCTCGGGGGTATCGGCAAAGTTTTCGAGCGTGTCGCAATCGATCGTGTGTATCGTCACACCCTTGCCGGTGGTCACGATGCCGACGATGCGGTCGCCTGGCAGCGGATGGCAACAGCCGGCGAAATGCAGCGCCATTCCCGGGATCAAGCCGCGGATCGCGACCGCGGTGTCGTTATGGCCCACCTTGCGCCGCGCCCGCGCCAAGGAGACCACCTTGGAGCGATCCGGCTGCTGCGGAAACACAGCGTTGACGACCGCTCGTCCGGTAACCAACCCTTGGCCGACCGCGATGTATAGGTCGTCCACAGCCGGGCAATTGAAGGTTTTCAAAACTGGTTCGAGAGCCCGCTCGGAAAATTCGTGCCCCTCCTGGCGAAACGCCTTCTGCACGATCGCCTTGCCGAGATCGAGGTATTGGGTCCGCTGTTGGGTGCGAACAAACCGGCGAATGCGGGCCCGAGCCTTCCCGGTGACAACGAATCGCTCCCAGGTCGGGGATGGGTGCTGCGCTTTTGATGTGATTATCTCGACTTGGTCGCCATTGCCGAGAATTGTGCGCAACGGTAGAAGCCGGCCGTTGATCTTAGCGCCGACGCAGGTGTCGCCGATCTCGGAATGGACGGCATAGGCGAAATCGACAGCCGTAGCGCCACGCGGCAGCGCAATCAGGTCACCCTTGGGCGTAAACGCAAAGACCTGATCCTGGAACATCTCGAGCTTGGTGTGCTCGAGAAATTCCTCCGGTCCGGAGGCGTGATCGAGGATATCTCGCAACTCGCGCAGCCAGCGATATTGCGGTCCTTCGGTTTTCCCGGCGCCCTGCTTATAGCTCCAATGTGCAGCGACGCCGAACTCCGCAACCTCGTGCATGTCGCGGGTGCGGATTTGCACTTCAATGCGCTGCTGCTCGGGCCCGATGACCCCGGTGTGCAAAGAGCGGTAATTATTCGGCTTCGGGGTCGATATGTAATCCTTAAATCGGCCCGGAACGACGTGATAGGCAGAGTGAATAATTCCCAGCGCGTGATAACAGTCACCAACGTTATCGACCAACACGCGGAACGCCATGACGTCCGACAGTTGCTCGAAAGCCACGTTTTTGCGCTGCATCTTGCGCCAAATCGAGCATCCTGACTTTTCGCGCCCTGAGACAAGCGGGCCGACGAGTCCGCCTTCGACCAGTTTGCGTTGCAATTCGGCCTCGATCCGCGGCACCACCGCGGCGCCTTGGTCGCGCAAGAAATCGAGGCGGGCGAGAATGCTCTTTCGAGCATCCGGCTGGAGCTCCGCAAACGCGAGATCTTCGAGCTCGTCCTTCATTCGCTGCATACCGAGCCGCTCGGCGAGCGGTGCGTAGATTTCCATCGTCTCGCGAGCGATGCGCCGCCGTTTCTCTCCATCTTTGATGAAATGGAGGGTCTCCATATTGTGCAATCGGTCGGCAAGCTTGACCAAAAGCACGCGAATATCTTCGGACATCGCCAGCACCAGCTTGCGGAAGTTCTCCGCCTGCTTGGTATGGTCCGATTGCAGCTCGATGCGCGAAAGCTTGGTTACGCCATCGACCAGTCGCGTGATTTCGTGACCGAATACGCGGTCGATGTCATCAAGGGTGGCGACCGTGTCCTCGACGGTATCGTGCAACAGCCCGGTGACAATCGAGGCGCTGTCCAGCTTCATCTGGGCAAGAATGCCCGCAACCTCGACCGGGTGTGAAAAGTAAGGGTCTCCCGAGGCCCGCAATTGCGCGCCATGGGCCTTCATCGAGAACACATACGCCCGATTGAGTGCGTCTTCGTCGGCGTTCGGATCATACGACCGGACGAGCTCGACGAGCTCGAATTGCCGCATCATGACGGCGGCTCTCCAGCCATGCCGAGGTCTCCGCTACCTAAACTCGGCACTTGCCATTGGTTTAGCCGCACCGACGCAAAGCGAAGCGCCGCTTCCGGATTAAAGGTCCTCGTCGTCACCCGGCAAATCGTCCTCCGGCAGATCGGCGAGGTCTGCGTCGTCCGCCTCTTCGTCGGCGTTCAACAATTCGGGTGCCAGGTCCTCGTCATCCCCTTCGCCATCGACGCTCAGTACATCGCTGGCCAGCTTCTCGGTGAGATCATCCTCGATTAGTTCTTCGTCCTCGTCTGGCGCCTCCTCTTCGTCCAGTTCAGTTTCATCGCCAATCTCGACATCCTCGTAGGCGCGGCCCTCGGAACGCGCCTCGGCTACGCCTAAGGCGCCCGGCGCTGTAAATCCGAACACGCTGGAATCGACTTCGAGATCCTGCGTCTCCTCGGCTTCGTCGAGTTCGACATGCTTTTGCATGCCGCGGACGACCGATTCCTTCAGATGAGCCAGACCCACGGTTTCATCAGCGATTTCGCGCAACGCAACCACCGGGTTCTTGTCGTCGTCACGATCGATCGATAGCGGCGCCCCGGAGGTGATTTCCCGGGCGCGCTGCGCGGCAAGCAGAACCAGTTCGAACCGATTGGGAACTCTGACCACGCAATCTTCAACGGTGACACGCGCCATTGCAGTTTTACCTCTAATCGCTGAACTGCTAAATATATGGGCCGAGATGCACCACGGCAACACGCTGAATACGAGTCGCCGGCCAACTGTTCCTTATTGTGCACTTCCCGCCCGGCGCTCGTAGCCCACCGGCTTAAGGCGCGTTCCGCGTCACATCCACCATCCGGCACAACCCCCGCGGGTCCAGCAGGCTGTATCTGCATGTATTGAGTTTTCTCCTCAAGCATGAGCCCAGTCATCTATCCCGGGTGTTCTCTCTTATAGAGGCTAGGACGAAGCGGGACGGGACCGATGCGCAAGTTGATCCTGACATTGTCGCTGATGGTGGCGGGCTTATGGTCGGCTGCCGCATCCTGCGCGATCACTGTCGCAAATATTCCGCCTGCAACCGCACCAATCTCTGGCTTCTTGACGGATGTCACGGTCGCGATCGCCCCGCCCACCCTCGCGATATATCCGGTGCCGCTAGCCGCGGCGCCGGTGCTAGCACGGTGGCGGGCCGCGCTTCACGCAGCTGTTGATCGTGCGGGGTTGTTTGGCGGCAACGGCAGGCCGCTTTCATTGCATGTTCTCGTAATGGAGCTCGCCCATTCGGGGCAGAACGTGACGGTTTTCGCCCGCTATCAATTATTGCGGCCGGGAGCAAACCAGCCGCTCACTTATACCGACATTATGACCGATGCGGGCCCTGTCAGTCCTCTTGGCCTCAATCTAACGGTCTCCTCATCGCGGGTGATGCGAGACCGGCGGCAGGTCGATCAGGCCGTGAGCGCCAACATTGCCGATTTCGTGCGCCAGCTCGAAACCTACGCAACGCAGGCACGCGTCTCGTCGACAGCGGCGTATCATGCCAAGCCCGGGATCAAATCCGGGTAGACAGCCAGATTGCGACTCGCGATCCGGTTTTGATCGCCGCGCTCAGCAGATCATAGCCGGGTGTCTTCTCCGCGCCCTGAGCAATCGCCGTGTCGCGATGCGCGATTTCGTCGGCGCGAAAAGCAAGTACCGTCTCGGTCAATTCGCTGTCCTGCTGCGCGAGCCGTTCGGCTTGGTCGCGGTAATGGTCGTCGATGACCTCTTCGACTGCGACGGTGCATGCCATGGCGGCCTGGTCTCCGAGAAGTGCTGTCGCGGCGCCGAGCGCATAACCGGCCACCGACCAGAGCGAGTGTAGCAGTGTCGGCCGCACCCGCCGCTGTGCCAGCAAGGTCTCGAACGCCGCCAAATGACGCCTCTCGGCCTCTGCCATTCGCCGGATCTCACCGGAGCCGCGTCCCCGCCGCAGTATATCGAGCTGACCGTCATAAATTCTCGTGGCGCCGAACTCGCCCGCGTGATCCACCCGCAGCATGCCCGCGATCTCGGCGGCGGGCATCGGGTCGCCCGGCAAGCGATGACGGGTTGAGCTGCTCATGCCGGATCGCTGATGGTCATCGTCTCCCGCCCCTACGCGAACCCAAAAACGCAGCAACGCAGATCCCCGCCATCACCAACGAGGCAAGCATGTTCCAGCCGGCGAGGGAAATGCCAAGGAAAGTCCATGCGGGCTCGTCGCAGCGTACCGGTTGCTGCCGCATCAACTGTGCCTTCAGATCCGCTAGCGTTGTGGGAGTCCCGGTATCGGTACAGGCGCTCGGGCCCGCGAACCAATGCTGCTCGACGCCCACGTGATAAAAGGCGAGGGCGCTCCCGACGACGAAAACAGCCGCCAGGAACAGCGCCACCCAAGGCAATGCTGCCCGGCTGCCGACCATGGTTGCGACGAAGGCGATCACAATCGCAACGTCCCACGGCCACCGCTCAGTCAAGCACAGCTCGCAGGGGGCGAGCCCACGCCAATACTGTGCCAGCAGCACGGTCGCCATGACGATCGCGCTCGTCACGAGCACAAAAAGTGGCAGGGTGCGGCCGCCGTCTCTCATCGGGTGATCACCGCCTCCATGCGGCTAAGGATAGCGCAGCCGCGCGTCGCCGCCAACGAGGGGAAAGCCCCGAAGCTATGTTACTCGGCGGCGTCGACCAGGCCGGCAACGCCAGCCGCGTCGATAAAGCCACCCGATTGGTGTCGCCATAGCCGTGCATATGTTCCGTCCACGGCGAGCAGGGCGGCGTGTGTGCCTTCTTCGACGATCCGCCCCGCTTCCAGCACCACGAGACGGTCGAGCCGCGCAATTGTCGATAGCCGGTGTGCGATGGCGATAACCGTGCGCCCGCGCATCAGCGTTTCGAGCTGTTCCTGAATCGCCGCCTCGACCTCCGAATCGAGAGATGAGGTGGCCTCATCAAGCACCAGGATCGGGGCATCCTTCAAGATGACCCGCGCGAGGGCGACACGTTGGCGTTGACCGCCAGACAATTTGACGCCGCGCTCACCGACATGTGCGTCAAAGCCGCGACGCCCGTTCCAGTCTTCGAGCGTCTCGATAAACTCAATGGCCTGCGCTTGTGTCGCCGCGCGCCGCACTTCCCACTCGCTCGCCTGCGGCCGGCCGTAGCGGATGTTGTCGCGGATGGAGCGGTGCAGCAGCGACGTATCCTGCGTCACCATCGAAATGTGAGCGCGCAGGCTCTCTTGCGTCACTTCGGCGATGTTCTGCCCATCGATCAGGATTCGGCCGCTCTCGATGTCGTAAAAGCGCAGCAGCAGATTGACCAATGTCGATTTGCCGGCCCCAGATGGGCCGACCAGCCCGACCCGTTCGCCCGGCGCTATCGTCAGCTCGATGCCGTGCAATACCCCGCGCTGAGTCCCATAGCCAAAGCGCATGTTCTCGAACCGTACGAGGCCGCGCTCGACCTGCAGCGGCACCGCATTCGGTTGATCGGTCATCTGATGCGGTACCGCGATCGAGCGCATCCCCTCCTGCACGACGCCAATATTCTCGAAAATGGTCGCCACGTTCTGCGCCACCCAGCCGGCGATGCTGACGATGTGCCAGGTCAGCGGGAGCGCCATTGCGACGGTCCCCACGGCGATCCGTCCGATGCTCCACTGCCAGATTGCGATGCCGCCCGTGCCCACCACCATTGCCGCGTTGAGCAAGGCGAGGCTGAACGCGAGCGTGGTGGTCAGCCGCAGCTGGTAGCGGTGCGTCTCGGTCATCTCTTCCATCGCCTCCGAGACAAAGGCGTCCTCGTCGCGCGGGCGAGCGAACAGCTTCACTGTCTGAATGTTGGTGTAACTGTCGACAACCCGCCCGGACAGCTGTGAGCGCGCCGCCGACATCCGTTGCGAGCGGTTGCGCAGCTGTGGCACAAACCAGCGCAGCAACCCGGCATAACCGGCAAACCACAACAGCACAGGAATGGCGAGCCGGGTGTCGCTGGACGCCAGCAAGGCGATCGCTCCGCCGCCATAGACTAGGATATACCAAACGGCGTTGGTTGCGGCGACGACGCTCTCGCGCAATGCCGGACCCGTCTGCATGACACGATTGGCGATGCGCCCGGCGTAGTCGTTCTGGAAGAATGTCCAGCTCTGCCGCACGACATGCCAGTGGCTCTGCCAGCGGATCAAATTAGAAAAGCTGGGGATGATCGCCTGATTGGTGATCAGGTTCTGCATCAGCATCGCCAAAGGGCGTGCCACCAGCAGCACTAAGGCCATGACAAGAAACTGAGGCCAAGAATCGTGAAGCACGGAGTGCGGCGTGTGGCTCGAGACCATGGTCACGACCTGGCCGACAAAGACCGGGATTGTCGTATCGAGCAGCGCCACGACGAGCCCTGCCGCGAACAGCGCCACGACGAGCCCGCGGGCCTGGCGGGCGTGATGCCAATAGAACGCGCCGAGCCCGTCCGGCGGCGGACCGGGAGGCATGGCCGTCGGCTCGATCCGGTTTTCAAAAAAACGAAAAATGCGCATGATTTCGATTCTAAGCAGGCAATCCCGAAAAACAGCAACGCTTGCTGAGGCTATGCGGTAGGCAGGATTCGTCGACACAGCCTAGCACGTCATCAATCATATGCGGGTTGCCGAAAGAATATGCACCTGGTGCGCTGGAAGCGTCACCAGGCTGTCGGCGCCGAGAGCGCTTGGCGGCCCTGCATCCGCAAGTGCGTGGGAGTCAACGGCCCACTGGGATTTGTGCGATCCCCCCGTCCCGCAGAACCCGTTCGCGATAACGCTCGACGCCGAGCGGCAAGCCATCCGCCGGCCGGCCCTGCGCGATCCAGGCATCCAGGTTTCCGGGTCCCCAATTATAAGCGCTCACGGCATCCGGCCAGTTGCCGTATCGTCGGTACAACCGCGCCAGATACGCCCGGCCGAGCATCCGGTTCTGGCTCAGGTCGAACCGATCCCCGCCGCCTGAATCGATGGCGGCCGCGGCCGATACCTGCATCGGCCCTTGCGGCCCGCTAAACACCTCGCGCCACATGCCGGGATCGGCGCCGTGGCTCGATTCGGCGCCATCAACGGCAAACGCAACGCGATCGAGTTCGGGGCCGCGCGCCGACCCGAACAAATCGAGATATGGGCTGGGGATTATCGACGGCAGCGCCAGATCGACACGGGCGACGGCCATGCCTCGCAATACGGTAACCGGCCGCTCCGCGGAGTTCGCGAACGAAACGACCTGCGTGGCCGGGCGGATCGGGATACCGCGTGGTGTTGTTGCCGGTATCACGAGTGAGACGGCCGCGACGATCGGGCCGCCACGCACAACACGCACCGGCTTCATTCGCCGATCGGAAAAAGCAACAATTTCGTCCGAGCCGCGAGCACGAAGGGCTTTATCGGAGCGGAGATCGGCGCTTATTGCAGCGGGAGGCTTCCTCCCGCGCACGACCCGGACCGAATGCTGGCGCGGATCGGCAAAGCGGATCGTCTCGGTCGTCCCGGCGCCTTTGCGGACAAAGATGTTGAGCTGGGCGGCAATGCTGCGAGGCTGTTTCGCCTTGGACGCTGGCGGCGAAGCGTCGGCAGGCCCGATAATCGTAAGCCCCGCTACCGTAGCGATCATGAGGAGCGTATTGAAACACCTCATGCGCGAACTGGTGCAATACAACCGGTTTGCTGTCAAGCCGCCCAATCGGCCTTGTCAGCGAATTCCGCGGTCGGCTAGCATCGCCGGACCGGCTTTTCCCTTCGACAGCCATTCGAGGACAGCACAATGCCGAAAGTTCTGATCGTCCATGGTGCGGGCATGAACATGCGCGGAAAGGTTCAGACTGAGATTTTCGGCCCGATGACCTTGTCCGAATATGACGAGCGCATCCGCGGTTACGCCGCGGAATTAGGGCTCGACATCGAAATCTTCCACTCGAATATCGAAGGTGAGGTCGTCAACAAATTGTACGAAGCCAACGACAAGGGCTTCGATGCCGCATTGTTCAATCCGGCAGCTTTCGGCACCGGCTACCCGGCACTGGTCGCGGCAATTTCGCAGGTCAAGTTCCCGACGATCGAGGTCCACATTTCGAACCCGATCCGGCGCGGGCCGGCCTCACAGACGGCCGCGGTCAGCCAGGGCGTCGTCGCCGGATTTGGGCTGTCCGGCTATTACCTCGCATTGCGCGGTGTCCGCGACCTGCTGGCGGCAAAAAAGTGATCCGCGCCGGCATTGTCGGTCTCGGCCGCTGGGGACGTACCTTAGTCGGTGCGGTCCAGGGCAAAACTACCGAGTTCCGGTTTATCGTCGGCCACAGCCGCACGCGTGCATCGGCGGCGCCGTTTTGCGCCGAGCACGACATCGCCTATTGCGACGATCTCGACCAGCTTCTCGCTGATCCCGCGGTTGACGCGGTGGTTTTTGCGACCCCCCATAGTCAACATGGCGAGCAAGTCGAGCGTACCGCGGCTGCCGGCAAGCATGTTTTTATGGAGAAGCCGTTCACGCTCGATGTGAACAGCGCGCAGAACGCCATCGCTGCGGTCGAGGCTGCGGGTGTCGTCTTGGGGGTCGCCTATCCGCGGCGCTTTCACCCAGCGATGATCGAGCTGAAGACGCGAATCGATGACGGTAGGCTCGGTCTCCCGACCCATGCCGAGACCGCGCAGGCGTCTCCGGCGGGACACTTTATGCCAGAGGGGTATTACTGGCGGGCCGACCCGCAAGAGGCGCCCGCCGGGGCGATGACGGCGACCGGCGTCCACAATCTCGACGCGCTGATATATTTGTTCGGCCGTATCGACGAGGTCTATTGCCTTAGCCTGCATCGGTCGATGACGCGCCTCGAAGACACAACAAGTGTCTTGATGAGGTTGGAAAATGGTATGTCGGCCACGCTCTATTGCTCGCTGGTAACGGCGCCGACCTATCGTTTTGCGGTCTACGGCAGCAAGGGTCGCGCCGAATTGCAAGGGCAGGACCTCGATTTCCGCTTCACCCCAGTGCCGGAGGAGATGCCCGCCGGTCGCCATCGCGCGTCGCCGCCCGAAATCATCGAGTACGGAGCTTTCAACGCGTTAAAGGCCGAACTCGAGGGTTTTGCCGCCGCGATCCGCGGGGTGCGGCCCTATCCGATCACTGCCGACGAGATCGTCCATGGTGTTGCCGCGTTCGAGGCCATTGTCCAATCGGCGGCAACCGGCCAGCCCGTAAAAGTGGTCCGCCGCTAGCCCGAGGGAATGCAGATGCCTATCACCGTGATGTATCCCGAGGATCGGCAGATCCCGGACGAGAGCGTCGAGCGCGAAATCTTTGGCCCCGAGGTGCAAATCATCCGTCGCACCAAGACAGCGCTCGCCGAACTCGACCCGGCCGATTGTGCCGAGGTCGACGGGCTGATGATCATGCGGCATGCGGTCTCGGCCGAGGACATCGCACGCTTCCCACGATTGCGCGCGATCGTCCGCATGGGTGTAGGTTACGACAAAATCGACCGGCCCGCCGCGGCGGCGCGCAACATACTTGTCTGTAATGTCCCGGATTACGGCACGACCGAGGTCGCCGATCATGCGATGGCATTGGCGTTATCATTGCGCCGCGGCGTCGTCCTTTATCACGAGCGGATGCGATCGGACCCGCCGGCACCGTGGGGTGCGGTCAAGAACGACCTGATCCGCCGGCTGGGCGTACAGAATTTCGGCATCGTCGGGCTCGGCCGGATCGGCACGGCGGTTGCGCTGCGCGCCCGCGCCTTTGGTTTTCACGTCAAGTTTTACGACCCTTATTTGCCAAACGGCGCCGAGTTGGCGCTTGGCGTCGGGCGTGCCGCGACACTGGAAGATCTGCTGCGCCAGACCGATACCTTGTCGATCCACACGCCGCTGACGCGCGAGACGCGCGGTCTGCTCGGCCACCAACAATTATCGCTGCTGCCAAAGGGGGCGGTCGTCGTTAACACGGCGCGCGGGCCGATCGTCGACGTCGACGCGCTGCTCGCACTGTTGCGCAGCGGCCATCTTGCCGCGGCCGCTCTCGACGTACTGCCGGTTGAGCCGCCGGTCGACCCGCCAGCGATTCTGCGCGCCTATCGCGAGCGCGAGCCCAGCCTCGAAGGGCGGCTGATCATCACGCCCGACATGTATTAGGCGTCGCGACTGGGGTTGACACAGCCCGGATCTGGGCCGGGCGGGGAGCTATTTTTTCGGCGTTCCGAGGGTGACGCCCTGTGCTTTCATCTGATCCACGACCATTTTGGCGCCGGCATCGCCATTTGCTGCCAATTCGGCCGTTTTACCGGCTAGCGTTTGCAGCTGTTGGCGCAGCTTGACCGCCTGCTCGATGCTCGGCTGCTGCGCTTGCATCAACTCGGTAAGCGCGCCGCGGTCATGGATCGCCTGACCGGTCTCAAAGGCGATCAGCACGAACAGCGAAACGATAACCAGGATCAAAGGCAGCGACAATTCGGGTGGGAAACCGCCGCCCCTTGTCGAGAACGTCATTGCCCCTTGCTCGCCGCTGAGGGTTTGGCACCGGTTTCGGGCGCCCGGGCAGGCGCGCCGGTCTTGGGATTTATCGTGATCCCGTTCTGCGCCAGCAGCTCGCGCAGCTTGTCGTCCTTTTCACTGACTGCCACCGACCCCAAGGTGCGAACCAGCATTTCATTCACGCGGCCGAATTGGATGCTTTGATTGATAAATTGCTGGCGCCGGTTGATCTCAGATTGCACCGAGCGATTCTGTTCGCTGATGACAAGATAGACGATCACCAGGATCAGCGTGATCCCCGATAGCGCCAAAATAACCCGGTAAGCCCAGCCGTCCGCCTGCATTCCCCGAACCCGATCGTTTTCGCCGGCGCAACATAAGAGGGCGCCGAATTTGAAAAAGCCTGCAGCCGGATTTGACCAAGCTACAGGCTTTGACCCGCTTTACGCTTGATTGACCAACATCAGGGCGAAGCGTGACCCATAAAAATGGCCGGGATCGGTTGGCCCCACGGACCGCCGGCGCCGGCGCCACGCTCGAGCACGTTGGGCGGGGTGTGGGCGTTGAGTACGTCGGTATCCGCCCAATGCTCATGTACCCGGCCCCACGGATCGGCCCAGTAATCGAACAATTGGCTGCCGATCAGATGGCGGCCGATGCCCCACATGTGCTGATAGCCGTTTTTTTCGAGGTGTTCGTGGCCGGTCATGACGTCGTCGATATCAGCTGCTTCGAACGACAGATGGTTCAGTCCCTTCTTGTCGCCGCGGATGCAGAAGAAAGCGTGATGGTCGACATAGTCCTCGCCGCGGTCGAGTCGATTGAACGAGCCGACAACATTGCTTTTGTCGCCGGCATAGAACTCGTCCGAGCAACGAAAGCCGAGGGTCTCGCGATACCAGCCGAGAGTTTTTTCGAAATTAGCGGTCATGATTACAAAGTGACCAAAGCGCTTGATGTGCGACGGGCCGGGATCGACCCGGAACAATTCGCCCTTGCGCCGGTATTTCTCGTTGCCCGAATTCACCGCCGGTCGCTTGACCGGGATCGGGTCGAGCAGTTCCATGCCATAGACGACTTCGACTTGATAGCCGTCGGGATCGGTCAAGCGCACACGCTTGCCGCCGCCGGGCTCATCGATATCCTCGATTTTCGAGGCGCCCTCGACGCGCGAGACGCGGTCGAGATCTTCCATGCTGGCGGCGTGCACCGCGATCCCGACATAGCGCGGCTCGCCGAGTTCGGTGACGTGGATGTGGTGCGGCGCATCGGTGCCCCGCATGTAGAGCGCATTCCTGGTGCGGTCGGCGCGCACCATTCCGAAATCGGTCAGGAACTTCTCCTGCTTGTCGAGATCGGGCGAGCGCAGCCGGCCATAGGCAAGATCGTAGGCTTTGATAACGGACATGACATCCTCCCAATACGTACTTCGAGCAATTCTAATGTATTTCGCCTGCCCGGGCGACTCCTCGATTGAGCCGCGGCGCGACCAAATCCAGCCGTCCCGGTAGGGAGGCCACTGGGGACCGGGAGCTGCCAGTCATTACCGGTGCTCGCACTTTCGCCGAAGGGGTGAGACCGCCGCCAGGGTTCGCTTGGCGCTTGTAAACCTTTCGGCTGCGCCCACATACAAACAGTCGGCTTCTTCATCGTTCGGCCTGCTCTTCCTCGCGCATTGAGCGCCGGACCTGCTCCCCGTTCAGTGTCGTTGTTTGACCCTGCCGCTCAACTCGAGCGGCGGCGACCTCTTGTTTATGCGAAGGACGACAATGGCGATCGGAACCGTAAAGTGGTTCAATTCCCAAAAAGGTTACGGCTTTATTCAACCGGAGGATGGGTCGAAAGACGTTTTTGTGCACATCTCGGCGGTCGAGCGCTCGGGAATGAGCAACCTGCAGGAAGGTCAGCGGATCAGTTTCGAGCTGGAACGCGGCAATCAAGGTAAGACCTCGGCGGTCAATCTGCAGCAGGCCTAGGTCGGCGATCAGGGAAGCCCGATCGGTGCGGCTTCCCTTCCGCGAAAGGCGAGCGCCGAAAATTAAAATTGAGGCTGTCGGACATGCAGGTCTTCGTACGCAACAACGATATCAATGCCGCTCTCCGCGCCCTTAAGAAGAAAATGCAGCGCGAGGGCACGTTTCGCGAGATGAAGCGGCGCCGGGCCTACGAAAAGCCGTCCGAACGCCGCGCCAGAGAGATGGCTGATGCGATCCGCCGCCACCGCAAGATGCTGCGCAAGCGGCTAGAGCGGGAAGGTTACTGACCAGCCGATCGGCAGGGTCACAGGCGCCACGAAGCCGCTAGCGGTGTGGGGCGCTACGGAGCGAGAAAGAGGTATTGCCGCGTCACGCGTGAGGAGGCCCTAACGTTGAGCGGCACTTCTGCAGAAAGCGCTCGGTGCAGGGATACGCGGCGACTAAAGCCGAGCCCATCCGCACGAAGGAGCTGGAGTGGCAGCACACAAATTTGCGCTCGGCAGACGGTCCGCTTATCTCCCGATCGGCAGCAGCTCCATTCGGGCCAGGGCTGGTTCAAGATCACCCAACTCCTGCCCGAGATGCCAGCGTTCTACAATATCGGGGTACAGAGCGAGCTTGATGGTCATGAGCGCGTTGTCAGAGAAGACCAGCTTGCCCTATCCCGAGAGGAGCCAAGTTCTCTATGGCCACAATTTCGCTCAAGGTGACGCGTCCGCCGCCCGGGGCGGGTGAACACCGTTCGCCAGAGATCGTCAGACCATTGTTCCGCGGCACAGGCGACACCGATTATCTTTGCGGCAATTGCCAAGCGGTGATCGCCGCGAGCATGGGCCCGACACAGCGGGTCAACGTCGACGTCGCGACCTGTTCGGCCTGCGGGGCGGAAATCGAGTTTCCGCTCAATATCAGAGGCTAGCGCTGGCACATGAAGCTGCGCGCCGGCTCGTGACGCAATCGAGGGCATAAAGATCATGCTCCGAACACATCCGCACGCCTTGGCAACGTATCGGGTCGTTTCGCTTGAAGACGGGTCATTTGGTGTCGAGGTCAGCATTCCCGACACACATCCGACCACGGTCAGCAAGTTTGCGACCGCGGCCGATGCCGAGGCGTGGATTGCCGAGCATCAGCGTCAGGTTCATTCGCAGGCGTCATCGGGTAACCGCTCTCGCACGTGGCGCAACCGGAGCCGCTAAGGCATACCGCGGCGGCGAACGCCCGACCCGCCAAATAATTAATTGAACATTCTCCCATAAACCCCATTTTACCAATATCGTGTTTCGACCAGGGCACGGCTCTCTGCGGCGCGCTCGCGGGCAAACCGAAAAGTGCTTCCCGAAATTGAAATGTGGTCTGTGCGGCGAAGGCGCCGCGCAGGATTTATACTTAAGGAAGCGCGATGAGTATCGGCACTGTAAAGTGGTTTAATTCGCAAAAGGGCTATGGTTTTATTCAGCCCGAAGACGGCTCTAAGGACGTCTTTGTTCATATTTCCGCCGTCGAGCGTTCGGGGCTCGGTCATCTGGTCGAAGGCCAGCGGATCAGCTACCAGCTAGAACGCGGTCAGCAAGGCAAGATTTCGGCGGTCGACCTGCAAGGCGCGTAATGTAAGCCGCCCAAAGCCAAATTAAGCATAACTTGAAGGAACGGGCGCGGCCAGCCGGCATCGCCCGTTCTGTTGTTTGTGGAGGCCGAAATGTCAGAGCATAAATTCCGCGTCGGCCAAGCCGTCGAGTTCTTTCCCGATCCCGGCGTCGACCGGGCGAGCCGCGGCCGCTACACGATTTTGCGGCTGCTCCCGCTCGAGGGCAGTACACCGCAGTATCGGCTTAAGAACACCGCGGACGGGCATGAGCGCATGGCCCGGGAAACTCAATTGGGGCCCCGCTAGCCCAGTTCCAACCGGCTCGGCACCAGCCTCGAATTGCACGATAATAGGAAGTAAATCATCTGCGCGCGTGGGCGGCGGAGCGATAGCGCCGGTTGATCGAGCCATCGCCTACGATCCGACCAGCAGGCGACTTCGTGGTCCATCGCCATGGCGCCGCGAACAGCCAGGTTTGAGGCGAACAGATATCCCGGCTGCTCTCGTCACGTTATGACGAACGGCAAGGGTCAAAGCCCCTACACGCTGGGCGGCCGTGAAGGTCAGCGGACCGCCAATTCCCAATCGAGTTCCTCGATTGCCTCGCGCTGATCGCCGGGCCGGGCGGCGCGACCAAGCTCAACCAAATGCGGCGCCAGGAGCTGAGTTGTCGCCCAATAGCCGGCTCCGGTCGCGATCAGCGTCACGACGACTTTGATCCATTCCGCCGGGATCACGAACATATAGTCGAGAAATCCGAGTACAGTCCACGCGACGGCAATCGGGTTGACGCCTTTCCAGTACCAATAGGGTCCATTGGGCTCAAACAGCGCGACCAGGTCGATTTTCATGCGCTTGACGAAAACATAATCGGCGATCAGTACTCCGGCGATTGGCGAGAAGACATTGCCCAGCATGCCGACATAAGTCGTGTAGCCAGTCACGACACTTGGTGTTGCCGACAGTGCAATGCCGAGCGCGCTGATAATCACGGTCGTCCAGAAGCGTCCCAGCCGCTCGAAAATGTTCGATAACGACAACCCACCCGTATAGAGGTTGAGGACGTTGATCGTCCAATTGTCGAGCGCGATCACAATCAAGAACAGCAGCAATGTGAAATGACTGACATCCAGCCCGGAGGCGACTGCGAACACATTGGCGGTTTTCCCGAGGGTCGCTGAGGCGGCATAGGCGCCGAGCAACGCCGCGAAGCAGCCGCCGCCGACTTTGCCGAGCAACGTCCCCAACCACATATCGGTGCGCGAGCGAGTGTAGCGGCAGAAATCGGCTGAGTCGGTGACCATGGTCAGCGAACCGGCGGCTACCACATTCATCCAGGTTACAAACAACAGCCACCCAGCCTCGGGCTTGCCGGCGTAGTGCAACACTGCTGACGGTGCGAAATGCGGGTCGTCATGCGTCGCCAGCAAAACGAGGATCATGCTGAGGATGACGATCTTGAAAGGCAATGCTATCCGCGACAGGTGCTTTAGTGAATCGTATCCGATGATCGCGACAACCGCCTGCAATATCGCGAAGCTAATGCTGACCGTGACCAGCGAATGCGGTGTTCCGGTCCAGCGGTCGAGGATTGCGACGACGGCGAGCGAGCCCGCCACAGTCTGATAGGCAAACCAATAGGTCGAAGCGATCGTTCGCAGAAACGACGGGACCCATTTGGCGCCGCGCACGCCATAAGCCATGCGGGTGGAGACCTGGCCCGGCAGGCCGAAATCGACGCCGACCGTCGCCATGATGGTATAGGCGATCGTCGCCAGCAGCACGCCTGAGGTGATGGCGCCGACCGCACCGAGAAACGACAATCCCGAAACCACCGCGAAAACCGCCGACCAGCATCGAGCCGGGATTGAGGGCAAAGCCGAAGATGATCGCAAAGATGTCGAACCACCGGACTGTCTTTAGCTCGTTCGGCACTGGTTCAATGCCGAACTGCTCGACGCCTTTGGGCTGATGATAGCGTCGTCGCAACTTTTCCTCGAGTTCGATGACCGAATGCATTCCGCTCTCCTGCCGGCATTGTCGTCTTTACAAGCAACAATCTCGGCAATTAGCGGAGCAAGAAGCATGCCATAAGTAAAAGACTACAAAAACTCGTCGCGTGCGGATGATTATTTTTACGGCACAAGCCACGCTGTCATGCTTTTATTCTAACCAGCGTGCTTAGTGAGTTCGCCGATTGGGACTTTGCAGGCAGTGCTTTTTGACCAGTCGGCTATCAACAATGATGTTTTTTGGAGTGGGCGAAAGGCGGGTTCGCCGGAAGTCAGCGCAACGGATCGGACTGGCGCGTTGTGAGGTACTAACGTTACTTTGATTGATCGTCACAGAGCAGACATGTTCTGCGTCAAATTATTACACAACTGCGCCCTCAAAGCGTCAGCAGATAGATGAATTATTAACCACTATCGGGCATCTTTGTCCTCTAAGTTGCTGATCGAACAGGAGGGCACCGTCATGGACGGCATAAAAATCCGCCGCGCCCCAAGTGGTAAGTTTTATGCTGTCTGGCATGGCTGTCCGATTTGTCGTGATGACGGCAATCTGCGATATTTTGATACCGAACGTGATGCGCGGGACGTGCTTCAAGGCTGCGATCTGGTCTTGTGCACCCGCCCTAGCGACGCGCCGAGAATGTCGGCGACATCGACCCGCGCCGGGCGGCCCGGGGAGCCCTTATGCCCACACACGGTTCCAGCAACAAAAGCGCATGCAGGGATGAGCCGATTGTCCGTAGTGAGGTAAGGGCAACTCTCGACAGGCCCGCCAATAGCGCCGAGTGCATACCTATTTCTTGGCAGCCGCCGAGGGGATAAGTTCGGCGCCAGACGGGTATTTGCGTCGTGATGTGCGGGACGACGATCTTTCACACGACAGAGGTAGCGACGGACATGACTCTGCGGGATCGGATCGGTGTCGATGTCGGACGCAAAGCAAAGCTCGAAGACGCGATCCACTGGGCGGCGGCGCACCAGGTGCAGTGGATCGATATTCAGCTCGACACCGGCCCGAACGCATTGGGCAGCTTTGACGAGCCTCGCGCGGAACAAATCCGCCGGGCCTGCGTTCGGGACGGCGTCCATCTCGGTTTGCACACCGCGTCGGCGGTCAATGTCGCCGAATACGCGCCACATGTCGGCGCGGCGGTGGATCGCTATCTCGAAGCCTATATCGAGATAGCGCCGCAACTTGGGGCCGAGTGGGTCGTCGTGCATGCCGGCTTTCATTTCACCTCCGACAAAGAGATGCGGATGGAGGCGGGTCTCGAAAGGCTGCAGCGCATTGTGGCCCATGCCGAACGCCATGGAGCGCTCGTTTTGCTTGAGAATTTGAACAAGGAGCCGGATGACGCCGAGGTACATTACCTCGCACACACGCTCGCAGAGTGGCGGTATTACTTCGAGCGGATCGAATCGCCAGCCTTTAAACTATCCTTTACCGTCAACCACGCGCATCTGGTGCCGGAGGGCATTGCCGGGTTTGTCGATGGTATCGACATGAACTCGGGTGGAGGAGGTCCGGCTCGCCGACTGCTGGCGCAACGGCGTCGAGCTGCACCTGAAACCCGGCGCCGGCGACCTTGATTTTGCCGACATGTTCCGCCGCATCGAAGGGAAAGGATTTGCCGGCCACTACATGAACGCGTTTGGCTCGCTCGTGGACATGCTGACGGGCCGAGACGACCTTGTGCGCATTGCCGCGCAGGCAGGTATCTCTTAAGGGGGGCGAGAGCAAGCAGGCTCGGGGCCGACTTGGTTCGGCTGTACCGATCGCCCAGAATCCCTACGCCGCAGCTTGCAACAGGGTCGCATCGGCAGGGGCGTCGATCCATCTCCTGAACCACAGCTCGAGCATCAACGCCGCCCACAGGCGGTTCTGATGATCGAAGCGGTAGCTGCAATGCTCGTCGAGCAGTCGGCGGATATAATCCGGCCGAAACAACTGGCGCTGCCGCGCGCTCTGCGACAGCAGGATGTCATAGGCCATGTCCTTGAGTTCGTGCCGAAACCAACGGTCGATCGGGCACCCGAACCCGCGCTTTGGCCGGTACAGGATCTCACGCGGCAAATAGGGCTCCAACGCCGATTTGAACAGCGCCTTCAGCGCCCCGCCTTTCATCCTGATCGTGGCGGGTAGGGCTGCCGCCCATTCGATCAGCTCGTGATCGAGCAAAGGCGAGCGCGCCTCCAGCCCGTGAGCCATTCCGGCGACATCGATCTTGACCATCAGATCGTCGGGCAGATAGGTGTGGATGTCGGCGCGATTGGCGCCGCACACCAGACTATCGGCGTCGCGGAAATAGGGCGATAACAGTTCTGCGACCGAACCGAACAGAAAACCGCGCATCGCCTCGCCGTAACCGTCGGCTTTGTCGCCGTCGCCAAAGAATGCGAGTGTGGGAAGATAGCGCTGTGCCGGTGAGGAAGCCGGCGCCGTCAGCACGCCACGGATCTGCCGAAGCTTTAGCCGACGTTGCAGTCGCGACGGCGCCAGTCCGATCAGCTGTGCCAGGCCGGCCCGAGTCGCCCGCGGCAAAAGGTCAAGCTGCGTCAACCAATGCATTGCCTTGTAGCGGCCGTAGCCGAGAAACGACTCGTCGCCGCCATCACCGGTTAACGCCACTGTGACATGGCGGCGCGCTATCTCGGACACATACCAAGTCGGGATCGCGGACGGATCGGCAAACGGCTCGCCATAATGCCAGACGAGACGCGGCAATACCGCCACTGCGTCGGGTTCCATAACTAATTCGTGATGTTCTGTGCTGTACCGTTGCGCCACCATCCGGGCATAAGGGGTCTCGTCGAATCGCTTATCGGCAAAACCGATCGAGAACGTCTTGACCCGTCCGCCACCCGCCTGTGCCATCATCGCGACCACAGCAGACGAATCGACCCCGCCCGACAAAAACGCGCCGAGTGGAACGTCAGAAATCAGCCGCAGCCGAACCGCTTCCCGAAGCCGCTCGATCAACTCGCCTCGTATCTGCGCCGGCGTGCGGCGATCGAGGACGGTTTCAGAAGAATGGGGCAATTCCCAGAACCGCTCGAGGCTGGGGCCGCCGAGGCTGCCGTCTTCCTCGACCGAAACGACGAGGTAATGTGCACTCGGCAATTTGTTGATGCCCGCGAAAGCGGTCAGCGGCGCCGGCACGTATTGCAATGTCAGAAAATGATCGATCGCACTGAGATCCGGTACCCGCCGAATATCGGGCCAGGCGAACAGAGCCTTTATTTCTGAACCGAAAATCAGTCCGGATCGCGTCCTCGCCCAATAGAGCGGTTTCTTTCCGAGCCGGTCCCGCGCCAAAACCAGCTGGCGTGTGCGACTGTCCCATAATCCGAACGCGAACATCCCGCGCAGCCGGGAAAATATCCGTGGGCCCCAGGCATGCCAGCCATTGACCACGACTTCCGTGTCGGTGTGGCTTCGGAAGCGATAGCCGAGTGCCGACAAGTCCCGCCGAATTTCGGCAAAGTTGTAGATTTCGCCATTGTAAGTGATCCACACGCTGCCGTCGGCACTTGCCATCGGCTGATGCCCGGCCGGCGAAACATCGATAATCGACAGGCGCGCATGTGCGAGGCCGGCGATTCCATCGGTCCACACACCCTCGTCATCTGGGCCGCGGTGCCGTAACGGGGCGATCATGCGCCACAGCCGAGCTTCCAGTTCGGCCGCCGCCGACGCCGGGGCCGAGCTCACAAAACCCGCGATCCCGCACATCGTGTCCGTCCCTCAACGGGTTTGCGGAGCCAAGTCCTGCGCGCTTCGCGCCGGGATTGCCTGTTTTCGCTTAGGGCTCCTCCGAGGGCGACGACCCGGCCTCGGCAAGAGTCTTGATCATTTCAAGAAATTGCTGCCGTGCGCGGAGATCCGGGATCGCATAATACAGCCGGATGAACTCGATCGTCTCCGGGCGTTGCAGGTGTTCGCGCCAGCGCTGATCCTCGGGGCTGATTTCCGCATCGTCAGGGCGCAAATCACCAAAAAAATAGGAAATCGGGACCCCTAAAATCTCGGCCATCGCCGAGAGACGCGATGCACTGACGCGATTGGCGCCCCCCTCGTACTTTTGCACCTGCTGAAAGGTCAGGCCGAGTGCGTTGGCCAGCGTCTCCTGGTTCATACCGAGGAGCAAACGGCGCATCCTGATGCGATTGCCCACGTGGACGTCGATGGGGTTTGGAACTCCGGTGCCTCGCCCATATCTTGCGGCGGCCGTCTTCGGCTCGTCATTCGATTTTGCCGCAGTTTTCAACCTTCCCCCCGTCGCGCGTGTTCCCAATTAGCATTGGGCTCGCTTGATACGCAAGCGGCATTCGACAATTCGTGCTTAAATGCGAGCGTACGATCGCGCAGACATAAACAGAGGTTGAATAACAGCGGTTCGGACCCATTCATTTGCCCAGCGGATCGGTCAAGCAATAGCCTGGCCTATCACTCTTTGCGGTTGGCGCGATCGTCAAAACCTCGTCTGCTGCTAATGAACATCAGCGCCATCAGCCCGAAACCGAGTGCGAGGGTCGCGATGATCCCGAAACCCAAGGCGAGCCAGCCGGCGCCGCTGATCTCGGACGCGCCAAGATCGTTCCAGAACTTCCCGATGACGATTGCGACTGCGGCTACGGCAATCACCGCGATCGCGACGGCTATCCAAATCGATGTCGAGCGCATCGCTCTCTCCCGTGCCGAGCCGAGAAGGCGTCCCGCTTTGGCCTCGGCGACTGCATTCATGTCGTAACCGAAGCGGCTTTGCGCAAATCCTCGATAAAGCGTAACGTTTCGGAATGGCGGGTGTCCTCATCCGGCGCTCTCAGCAACGCCGAGGGATGGATGGTGGCAATCGCGTAGCGGGCGAAGGGAGACGGAACAAACCGGCCCCGATCCCGCGTCACGCGAAACATTTTGCCGAACAGCCCTTGCGCCGCGGTCGCGCCCATCGCCACCACTACGATCGGCCCCACAGCGCGGATCTCGCGTTCGAGCCAAGGCAAACAGGCGGCGATTTCGACCGCACCGGGCTTGCTGTGGATACGCCGCTTGCCGCGCGGCACCCATTTGAAATGCTTTACAATGTTGGTTACCCAAACGCGCGACCGATCAATTCCCGCCTCGGCGAGACAGCGGCCGAGCAATTTACCGGCCGGGCCGACAAACGGATGGCCGGCGAGATCTTCGGCATCCCCCGGCTGTTCGCCGACAAGCATAATTTGCGCATTCGAAGGACCTTCGCCAAATACGGTTTGCGTCGCGTTCCGGTAGAGATCGCATGCCGTGCATTCGGCGGCGGCCACGCGCAACGCATCGATCGTCGGCTCCTCCGCGGCAATCGGCTCCAGGGTCTCGCTGGTTTCTTCCGGGATATCCACCAATGGCCTCCGATTTCGTGCCGATCATCGGATAAACGCGGCACAAGCGGAGTTTTGCCTGTAACCGGGCCGCAAATGTCGGGAATGCCTCCGAAAGCGGCTTACTCGGCGCTGTCACCCGTGGCAGAGTGCCGGCCGTGCACCCTCCCGACGGAGAACATAATGCCGACTGAAAGCCAGCATCCTGAAACCTTGGTGCTCCACGCCGGGTATCGCAGCGATCCGACGACCAACGCCGTCGCGGTGCCGATCTATCAGACGACGAGCTACCAGTTCCGCGACACGCAGCATGCCGCCGATCTGTTCGGGCTGGCGGAACTCGGCAATATCTATACGCGGATCATGAACCCGACCAATGCCGTACTCGAGGAGCGGATCGCCGCTCTTGAAGGCGGTGTCGCCGCTTTGGCGCTGGCCTCGGGACAGGCCGCATCATTGTTCTCGGTCCAGAACATCTGCCAGGCCGGCGACAATTTCGTCAGCTCCACCGACCTTTACGGCGGTACCTGGAACCTCTTCCTGAACACGATGATGAAGACGATGGGAATGGAGGTTCGGTTTGTCGATCCGGCCGACCCCGAGAATTTCCGGCGTGCCACCGACGCTCGCACCCGCTGCTACTACGCCGAGACGCTTCCCAATCCGAAGCTCGAAGTCTTTCCGATCGCGGAAGTTGCCAAGATCGGGCGCGAACTGGGGGTCCCGCTAATCGTCGATAACACCGCGGCCCCGGTGCTTTGCCGGCCTTTAGAGCACGGCGCCGCGATCGTCATGCATTCGACCACCAAATACATCGGCGGTCACGGCAATTCTATCGGCGGGATTGTCGTCGATGGCGGCAATTTCGATTGGGAAAAGCACGCTGCCCGCTTCCCGCTGCTGAACCAGCCGGACCCGAGTTATCACGGTGCGGTCTGGACGCAGGCTTCAAAGCCGCTCGGGCCGATCGCCTACATTCTCAAAATGCGGGTCACCTTGTTGCGTGACCTCGGAGCGCCGATGAGCCCGTTTAACGCGTTCCTGTTTCTGCAGGGGCTCGAAACCTTGCCGTTGCGCATGCGGGCGCATTGCTCGAATGCTGTCACCGCGGCGAAATTCCTATCCGAGCATCCCAAAGTTACCCGTGTCATCCATCCGAGCTTGATGACCGGCGAAGCCCGACGCCGTGCCGATGCTTACCTTAAAGGCGGGTACGGCGGGCTGCTCGGCTTCGAGCTGAAGGGCGGGCGCGAGGCGGGGCGCCGTTTCATTGACGCGCTGCAGATGTTTTATCATGTAGCTAACATCGGCGATGCCCGTAGCCTGGCGATTCACCCGGCTTCGACGACCCATTCGCAGCTGTCACCCGAAGAGCAGGAGCAGACTGGGGTTAACGACAATTATGTGCGGCTGTCGATCGGCATCGAGCACCCGGACGACATTCTCGCCGACCTAAAGCAGGCGCTCGACGCGGCCTGACCCGCGCCGATCCGAGGACGCGAGGTGAGCGTAGGCGAAATTCTGCTCACCCTGCCCTTCTCGATCGATTTGGCGCTGACTGTCGCCAGTCATGGCTGGGCAAATCTGGTCCCATGGACCTGGGACCCCGAAACCGGCGTCCTCGCCCGCATTGAGCGAATTGATCGCGATCTCGGCATGGTCGCCGCGGCGCAGCACGACCACGCAACGATCCTCATCCATTACGACGGCTTCCCGGTTTCAGCTAAACCCGAGATCATCAGCCGGGTGCGTCGGTGGCTGTCCGCGGACTGGAATCCGACCGAGGCGATCGCCGTACTTGGCGAAGATGGTGCGCTAATCCGGAGCGGCGGACGGATTCTGCGCTGCTCCTCGTTCTACGAAGACTTCGTTAAGACCGTGCTGACGATCAACACCGCCTGGTCATCGACCCGCCGGATGGCGGCAGCGCTCGTCAACGAGCCGGGAATGGGCGCGTTTCCGCTCCCCGACGCGATCCTCGACTATGGCGAGGCTCAGCTTCGCGAACACGCCAAGCTGGGGTTTCGCGCGCCGACTCTCGTCGCGGCAACCGGCCAAATGCTCGAAGATGCCATCATCGACCGAAACGGCGATGGCTGCCCCGAATACAATTATCTTATAAACCTGAAGGGCATCGGGCCTTACGCCGCCGCCCATTGCCGGCTCCTTTTGCACGATTTCAGCCGGATCCCGGTCAATTCGGTGGTGACGGCATATTTGCTCGAGCGCCACGCCAGCGATCCCGCGGCCTTTGCCGTGAGCCGAGCGGCCTGGGGCAACTATCTGGCGCTCGGCTACCGGCTCGCGCGCCTGCGGGAAAAGCTCGACGGCGCGACCCCTCCCTGAGGCGGCGGCGTCGGCCGCATTCCGGCAAACTTCCAAAGCTGAGAGCTGGGTCACACGCGGGCGATGCGCGCAGGTGTAGCCTCCCTCCCATCTGGTGGCTGCCAATTGCTCAGCGCCGCCGCCAGAAATTGCTACACGCGAGTAATCGGGGGTGAATTGAAATCATCCGAACAATCGACTAGGGTTAACGCGCCGGCGGTCGATATCGGGGGATTAGACCGTCCGGCTTGGTGGGGGGCTGCAATGAAAATAACGTACCGTATCGCCCAGCTTGTCTTTTCGGCGATTGTCTCAGCCGCGCTATGTCTTCCGAGCACCTCGGTTCGAGCTCAAATTATCGATGAAGCTCGTCAAGCGGGACGCTCGGCCCAATCGCTGCCCCCGGCCGACGAGGACTATTTCCACGGTATGGACGGCGGCGTCCCGCTGACCTCGGACGAGGTCAAGGGCCGCAACATGTGGATCGTCTGGACCGGCGGCAATGACCGGTTGTGGGACAAGCTGACCAACCTGACGTTCGGGTCGTTCGACCTCCTCAAAATCCTGTCATCAACTCCGGGCCTTAAATACAGCCGAGACAACCGGTGGAGCTACCTCGGCCTGGTAAACGAGCCCTGCTTTGTCAAAGCGACCGGCCCCGATCCCAGGCATTTCGGGCTGTGGCTCGACCAACGCGACCCGAATTGCCCGGCCGATCCATTTGCCAATGCACAGAAGTATCCCGGGGTCGCCGTCGGTGCGCGCGGCAAAAACATCCCTGCCGGATCGTATTATGGCGAACCGACCGGGATACTGGGGCTGCGCCTGTTTCCCAATCCCGCCTTTGATGAAGCGGCGGCAAAGCGCTGGGATTCGCAACGCTATTACAATGATCCGAGTTATTACCTGCGCAAAGATCTGGTGCGGCCGTACCGCGTCGGCATGGCCTGCGGCTTTTGCCATATTAGCGCCAATCCGGAGAAGCCGCCCGCCAATCCCGAAATGCCGCAATTTGAAAATCTGAGCTCGACCGCCGGGGCGCAATATTTTTGGGTCGATCGCATTCTGGCGTGGAACGCCGACCCGTCGAATTTCTTGTTCCAGGTATTGCACACGGCGCGGCCGGGGTCGCTCGATACGTCATTGGTATCGACCGACAACATCAACAATCCGCGTACGATGAACGCGATCTACAATGTATTGCCGCGGCTCGATGTCGCCAAAAGGCTCGGCCGGGAAATGCTGGGCCCCGACAATCTCGCCAACAAGCAGTTCAACGATTTTGTCAAATCCGGCCCATTGACGCAGTTTTTTCAGCCGCCCAATACGGTCTGGACGCCGCATGTTCTGAAAGACGGCTCCGATTCCGTCGGCGTGCTTGGAGCGTTGAACCGGGTGTATCTGAACATCGGCTTGTTCAGCGAGGAATGGCTGCGTCACTTCAACCCGATTCTCGGCGGCAAACCGGTGACGCCGATCCAGATTACGACGGCGCGGGCGAATTCGGCCTATTGGGATGCGACCGAGATGCAGACGCCCGATATGGCATTGTTTCTGCTCAAGGCATCCTATCCGCACAAGCTCAAAAACGCTCCGGGCGGCAGCACCTACCTGAACGATCCGCCGGCAATGGTGCAGCAAGGCAAAATGGTGTTCGCCGACAATTGCGCGACCTGCCATTCGAGCAAGGCGCCGACGCCGCCTGCCAACGCTGATTTCGGCAACTGCATCGGACCGCATTATCTCGAATGCTGGAACCGCTACTGGGCATGGGTGCAGACCGACGATTTCAAGACCAAGATGCGCCCGATTGTCGAAGCTCCGGATTTCCTCGACGGCAACTATTTGTCGAACGATGCCCGCATACCGGTGACCTTGTTGCAGACCAATGCCTGCAGTCCGCTGGCGACCAACGCGATCGGCGGGAATATCTGGGACAATTTTTCGTCGGCTTCCTACAAATCGCTGCCGTCGGTCGGCGCGGTCACCGTCTACGACCCGTTCACCGGCAAGCCGCAATCGTACAAAATGCCGGCCGGAGGGCGCGGCTATACCCGGGTGCCGTCGTTGATTAGCGTTTGGGCGACCGCCCCGTACCTGTTGAACAACGGCGTCGGCGAATTCCAAGAGAGCCCGTCGGTCCAGGCGCGCATGATTTCGTTCCAGGATTCGATCACTCAAATGCTCTGGCCGGAGAAGCGCCCGAAGGACCCGGTGCTCGGCGACAAGGTTCCGGGGGTTATCGATCGCACGACGGCGACGAGCTGGCTGCGCATCCCGACCGGTTATTTGCCCGACGTAATCAAGCGCGCGCAGTCGGTGCTCAACCTCGCTGTCCCGCTGTTTGACGAAAAGGGCCTCGAAATCGGTCCAATTCCGGCCGGCACGCCGGTCGATCTCTTGGCCAATTTCGACCCACTGCCGCAATCGAACCAACTCGGCGAGCGACTGGCCCACGATAAGCAAGTCGTCGCCGTGATTTTCAAGCTGGTGCATGATTTGCGCGCGTTGCCAAAGGGCGCGACCGACGATCAGGCGCGACAAATCTTTGCAAACCTCGGCGAGCAATTGTTCACGCTCAGCAAATGCCCGGATTACGTGGTCAATCGTGGGCATTATTTCGGGTCGCGGTTGAGCTACGCCGACAAGAACGCGCTGATCGCCTTTTTGAAGACGTTCTAGCGGCATTTTTGCAGCGGGTCGTGCTGCGCTTGGGCGCAGTGACAGCCCGCAAGCGATCTACCGCGGTCGGGAGTCCTCCATGAACAGTGGTGACAGTTTCGACTACATCGTCGTCGGCTCCGGGGCTGGCGGCGGCACCTTGGCGGCACGGGTCGCAGAGGCAGGCAGGCGGGTCCTGCTGCTCGAAGCCGGTGGCGACCCGCGTCTTCTCTCTGGCACGAATGACTATCAGCCTGGCGTCAACCGGCTGCCTGACGATTACGACGTGCCGGCATTTCATGGTTTCGCTTCCGAAAACGACGCTATGCGCTGGGATTTCTTTGTCCGCCACTATGCCGACGAAGCGATGCAGGTGCGCGACCCCAAATATGTCCGGGATTATCGCGGCCAAGTTGTCGACGGCATCCTCTATCCGCGCTCCGGGACCTTGGGCGGATGCACCGCTCACAATGCGCAGATCCTTGTCTACCCGCACAACGCCGATTGGGACGGAATTGCCGAATTGACCGGCGATCCGTCTTGGAAAGCCGAGGCGATGCGCAACTACTTCATGCGCCTCGAAAACTGCCGATATCGCGAAATCGAGCGCGTCCTGGCGCGGTTTGGGGCAAATCCCTCACGTCATGGCTGGGATGGCTGGCTGCACACGGAAAAAGCGGTTCCAGCGGCAGCGCTCGGCGATTTCGATCTGGTGCAGACATTACTGAACTCGGCCGGGGAGGTTTTCGAGGATCTCGGTTATCCGCTCGGCTCGCTGCTCGGGCTCGCCGAGTCAAAGGCTGATCCAAACGACTGGCGGTTGGTCGTCGAGAACGCTGTCGGCGTCCGCTACACCCCGCTGACAACGCGGGCCCACCATCGCATGGGCGCACGCGAGCGCGCGCTTGAGACGGCAAAGAAATATCCCGATCGGCTGCATATCGAGCTCGATGCACTGGTTACCCGGGTCATTCTCGACGACAGTAATCGTGCAATCGGCGTCGAGTATATGAAAGGACCGCGGCTTTATCGCGCCCACGGCCAGCCGGCAACCGAGCCTGGAGTTGCGATGCAGGCAAACGCGGGGCGCGAGGTGATATTGTGCGGCGGCGCCTTCAACACACCGCAACTACTGATGCTGTCCGGTATCGGCCCACGCGAGGTGCTAGAGCCGCTCGGCATTCCGGTGCGAAACGAGCTGCCGGGGGTCGGCAAGAATTTGCAGGATCGTTATGAGGTCGGTGTCGTCAACCGGATGAATTTCGAGCATTGGGAAATCCTGAACGGCGCCACCTTCAGCCGCGGCGACGCGCAATATCGCGACTGGGCTGCCGGGCATGGCGGCGTCTATGCCAGTAACGGCGCCGTCTTGGCGACGATCATCAAATCGCTGCCCGAGCGGCCGTTGCCGGATCTCTTCTGTTTTGCGCTGCTGGGGTTGTTCGGCGGCTACTTCCCCAATTACTCGTCCTATGAAGTTACAAAACCAAATTACCTGACTTGGGCGATCCTCAAGGCGCACACGCAGAACCGCGCCGGCGAGGTACGGCTGCGTTCGGCCGACCCGCGCGATACGCCACTGATCAACTTTCGCTATTTCGAGGAGGGCAGCGACACCGCCGGCGAAGACCTCGATTTGGTTGTCGCCGGTATCCGTTTTGTCCGCACGCTCACCAAGGAATTGCGCGAACGCAAACTGATCGCCGAAGAAGAGCAGCCCGGAGATGCCCTGCAAAGCGACGACGAGCTAAAAGATTTTGTCCGCACCCGCGCCTGGGGCCACCATGCCTCGTGCAGTTGTGCGATCGGGCCGCGCGACGAGGGCGGCGTCCTGGACAGCGATTTTAGGATACATGGCGTCCAAGGATTGCGCGTCGTCGATGCCTCGGTCTTCCCGCGCATTCCAGGCTTTTTTATAGTCAGCGCCGTCTACATGATCGCCGAAAAGGCCGCCGACGTCATTCTCGCCGGCTGAACTCACCTGACGGCGCCGATCGCGACATCACCGACGTTGACGCTTTTCGCGATGAGCCCACCTATGGGCGGACGATGGCGATGGTATCAACGGCAGCGATGTTCCGATTGGCAGCCCTATTGCTGGTGGCGCTCGCGACGGCGTCCCCCGTCTCCGCCGCTAATAGCTCAAAATGCGGCGCCAAGCTTGTCGTGTTGTGGGGCGACGGTCGGCACGACGACAGCGCGGCCTTGAACGCCTGGTTTCGCGGGGACGCGGTTGTCTGGGGCGAGACTGGACGCAGTGTTGGCGCGCAGATTAGCGGTCGCGTGTTTCGTCTGACCTCACCGATTTACATTTCGAGCGGCACCGAGCGCAGCATCAACAATTTCCAGTTTCTCTGGCCGGATCGCCGGGAGGTGGTGTCGGGCGGCACAATTGTCACCGGCGCCGATCCGAACCGGCCGCCGGTCGCGACCGGAATCACCAAGATTGGCGCCGGCCCTAATGAAGGCGTCCCGTTCCCCAGCGATACCCCAAAGCCGGCCGCTTCCGAGAACAGTACCGACTGCCTCGTGTCCTGACAGCGAGGTCAGGTTTAAATAAATCCGGAAGCCGCGCCGGCAAATAAAAGCGCGATCGACGCTCTGGCCCAAGTCGTGGCCTCGGCACCCGGATATTAGCTGGGGCGAAACGCGTTCGCCTAAAGTAGCGAGCCTTTTCGCGCGAACAGGAGGATAGCCCATGCCATCCGTTGCCGATCAGATGGTGGCGACCCTCGCCGCGGCCGGCGTAAAACGAATTTACGGCATCGTCGGCGACAGCCTCAACGGCTTTACCGATGCGCTGCGCCGACATGGCGGCATCGCCTGGCTGCATGTGCGCCACGAGGAGGTCGCCGCGTTTGCCGCCGGCGCCGATGCGCATGTCACCGGCGAGCTTGCGGTGTGCGCTGGCAGCTGCGGCCCCGGCAACCTGCACCTGATCAACGGGCTTTATGATTGCCAGCGCTCGCGGGTGCCGGTGGTCGCGATCGCCGCCCACATCCCCTCACCCGAAATCGGTTCGGGCTATTTCCAGGAAACTCACCCCGAGCATCTGTTTCGCGAGTGCAGCAGCTATTGCGAGCTGGTCTCGACCCCCGAGCAGATGCCGCGAGCGCTCGAAATCGCGGTGCGCCGCGCAATCGGCGAGCGCTGCGTCAGCGTCATCGTCATTCCGGGCGATGTTGCGCTCAGGCCTGCCGCCATTTCCCCAGCCTCAAAGCCGCACGGTCTCGTGCCCGCCGCCCCGGAGGTGCTTCCGTCGCCGGATTCGCTGACCCGCCTTGTTGAATTCTTGAACCAGGCGGGATCGGTGACCTTGCTGTGCGGCGGTGGCTGCATCGGGGCCCATGACGAAATTGTCGAACTCGCCGAAACGCTGAAGGCGCCGATTGTCCATGCCTTGCGCGGCAAGGAGCACATCGAGTGGGAGAACCCGTACGATGTCGGCATGACCGGGCTGATCGGCTTTTCCTCCGGCTATCACGCGATGGAGGATTGCGACACGCTGTTGATGCTCGGCACCGATTTCCCGTATCGGCAATTCTACCCGGCCGGCGCCCGCATTGCGCAGATCGACATCCGCCCCGAGGCGATTGGCAGGCGCGCACCGGTCGAACTCGGCATTATCGGCGATGTCGTCCACACCTTGCGGGCGATACTGCCGCGCTTGACGGTAAAAACCGATCGGGTGCACCTCGACGCCTGCCTGCGGCATTACCGCGACGCGCGCAAATCACTCGACGAACTCGCCACGGGCCGTGCGGGCGGGGTTCTGCATCCGCAGCAAATAGCCCGTATCGTCAGCGAATTGGCAAGCGACGATGCGATTTTTACCTGTGATGTCGGTTTGCCGACCGTGTGGGCCGCCCGTTATCTGGCAATGAACGGCCGGCGTCGGCTGATCGGCTCGTTCTGGCATGGCTCGATGGCGAATGCATTACCGCAGGCGATCGGCGCCCAAGCGGCCTTCCCGCAGCGCCAAATCGTCTCATTGTCGGGCGATGGCGGGTTTTCAATGCTGATGGGCGATTTGTTGAGCCTCGCGCAGCTCAAACTCCCGATCAAGGTCGTGGTGTTCAACAACGGCGCGCTTGGTTTTGTCGAACTCGAGCAGAAATCGACCGGTTTCCTGCCGGTGGGCACCGACCTCGCCAATCCGAACTTCGCGGCAATGGCCGAAGCGGTCGGGATCAAGGGCGTGCGCATTACCGATCCAGCCGAGGTCGACGGCAAATTGCGCGAGGCATTCGCTCACCCCGGCCCGGTGCTGATCGATGCCGTCGTCAATCGCCAGGAACTGGCGATGCCGCCGCGCGTCACTGCCGAAATGGCCAAAGGCTTCACGCTCTATATGCTCAAGGCTGTCATGAGCGGCCGCGGCGACGAGATCGTCGAACTCGCCCGCACCAACCTCCGCCGGTAGGGCGACCTCCGGCACAACAAAGAGAGGCCAGCCAACTCCGCGCGGAGGGCGCTACGCTGCAGAATTGGCCTACAGCTACAAGGTCGGCATGTCCGCCATTAGTCGCGCGACGAGGCCGGCCGCATGATCACACATCGCCGTCTAAAAATCGCTTTGTTTTGAGTGTACCTTTTCGCCCAAAAGCATTACACGAAACCGGAGAACAAAGGAGGCGCTCATGGCAGATACTAAGTCGTCGCGCGGCTTCGCATCCGAATTGGTAAGCCGCGCCAGCACTCGGGTCTGGAAAGAGCAAAGTGAAATGCGTTCGGCCCTTCTGGGGAGGAAGACGACTCACCGTGATTCTTCAGATGGCAGGATGAGAGGCTCGTCAGAAAGCAGGACGGCCGACCGGAGCACGTCAGGTCGCGCAAAACGGGACTAGATCCCGTCGCGGGAAACAAGCGTCCTGTGAGACGGCAAACTTCTGCTCTTCCCGACGATACCTCTGGCGATCGCCAGGATAAACCGAGGACGACGGCGGGGCTCTATCAATCAGGCGATAGAGCCCGTGTCGTCTCCGTTAACGATCCCCCAGGGGCCTACCGAACTCCCTTCCGCCGTGATTATGGCCGGATATTGCACTCGCCTGCTTTTCGGCGGCTGCAAGGTAAGACACAGCTCTTTCCCAGCCACGAGAGTGATTATTTCCGCAATCGGCTAACCCATTCCCTCGAAGTCGCCCAAGTGGCGAAGTCCATTGCCATACGGATTAACGCGACCAACAAACTCTTCAGTGCGCCGGAAATGAAGATCGACACCGATCTCGTAGAGTCCGCTGCGCTCGCCCACGATCTTGGTCATCCTCCGTTCGGTCATAATGGAGAGGAAGCATTGGACGAATGCATGGCCGATTCGGGCGGCTTCGAAGGAAACGCCCAAACACTACGAATTTTGGCTCGTCTAGAAAAGCGCCAGACACTAACGAGCAATGCATCAGGAAAGGAAGTTGTCAAAGCCGGACGCGACAACCGGGCGGGATTAAATCTCACATACAGGACGCTGGCGAGTGTTCTGAAATATGACCGTAGAATTCCGGAGCTTCGCAAAGATCGGAATTCTCAAAGTGGTATTTCAAAAGGATACTACTTTACCGAAGCGGCTTTGGTTCGAGATATTAAGGAAAACGTTGGTTTCAGTAAAACAATTAGCACATTTAAGGATTTTAAGACTATAGAGTGCTCCATAATGGATATTGCTGATGATATTGCTTATTCTACATACGATTTGGATGACTCCTTCAAGGCAGGATTCCTTGATCCAGTCGCGATGTTGGCTAATTACGAAGACATATTACCGCATCTGGTTTCTGAAATTACAAAGCGCCTCGACCGGTATTACCCTGATGTGCCAAAAGCTCAGCGTCAATACACGACGAGCGATTTTTATAGCATATTGGTGGAACTGATCCCTGGAATTTATGATCTGCATGAACTCAAGGGACTGACGGTCGAAAGGCCGGAAGATGCTGCGGCCGTCACAGCGCAAAGTGCTCGTACCAGCAAATTGGTAGCTTCCAACGGATATTTTCGGCATGACCTAACGTCAGTCTTAGTGGGCAAATTTATTGAAGGGGTCGAGGTTCTCCCTGATGCGAAACAGCCGTGGCTCTCTCGTGCAAGATTAGAAATAGATATGTTTAAACGTGTTGAGACGCTGAAGAATTTTACCTATCAAGCGATGATCATGTCACCGAGATTAAAGGTAACGGCATACAGGGGTAAAGAAATTATTCAAGATATATTTAAGGCATTGAACGAAGGAAGTGGCGAACTGCTTATGCCAGATGACTTTCGTGAAATGTATAGAGAGATCGAGAGTGGGGCAGAGAAAAAAAGGATCGTATGTGATTTTATAGCAGGGATGACGGATAGATATGCAATAGAATTCTACAGAAGGCTCTATGGAACAAATCCTGAGACTATATATTCGCCACTATAAGCCGCCAGCCCCGAGTTTCCTCGAACAGATCAGACGCGCTCGGCGGGATCCCCCTGGCAGATTTTTCCCCAATAGGTTTTTGGTGTAGGCGGCCGCTCCGCAGTAGGTGGGTTGAGCCTGCGAAACCCGCCGTTCGTCCCCGAACCTCTGTGGTCCGATGGGTTTTCGCCCAGGCTCAAACCATCCTACCGCTCCGTCGGAAATGCGTCGCTATTCCGCGGCGGCGAGCAATGGGGGCTGCACCATGGCGCGCTCGGTCTGCGCCATCGGCTGCGGCCACCAGCGGTCTTCCCATTCGGAGAAGAGGCCCTTGAGCTTTGGCATGACCCGCTCAGCAAAGAGCTTCGTGTTATAGGCCGCCAATTCCTTGCCCATACTGCCGAATTGCAGCAATAGCATCAGATGGCCGACATTGAGGTCGGTCGCGACCTCGGTCAGTTGCTCGACGACTTCGTCGGGTGAGCCGACAATGACATAGCCGCGATCGACGATGTCGGCGATGTCGGTCGTCGCGCGCGCCTGCTGGCGGGCGTTGAGGCTCGCGGCGCGGCCGATCTGTCCTTGCACGCCGGCGCGCTGAGTGGCCTCGGTGATATAGCCTGGCGGCATCGCCCATTTCGCATCGACGCGCAGGCAGCGACCATAGAAATATTCGGCCGGCGTCTTGTAGAGCTCCATCGCTTTTTCGCGGCTTTCGGCGACGCCGACGAATTGCAGAAATCCGGCGCGATACGGGTTCCGGTCCTTGCCGAGCCACGCCATCTCGTCCCAAAAGCCCTGCATTGTGGCGCGCCCGTCCTTGAACCCGAAATAGGACAGGTACGCGTAGACGTAATCCATCTGCGCGCACCACTGCCAGGTTTCGACCGAGCCGCCGCCCGGTATCCAAATCGGCGGGTGCGGCCTTTGCACCGGCCGCGGCCAGATGTTGACATAGCGCTGCTGGTTGAAGCGGCCATTGAACGCAAAGGTGTCCTGTTCGGTCCAGGCCCGCAGGATCAAGTCATGAGCTTCGTAATAGCGACCGCGCAATTGGCTCGGGTTCTGGCCATAGGCAAAGCAGGTGTCCATCGGCGTGCCGACCGGGAAGCCGGCAATCAAACGCCCACCGGAGATCACGTCGATCATCGCGAATTCTTCGGCGACCCGCGTCGGCGGGTTGTAAAGCGCCAACGAATTGCCCATCACGCACAAAGCCGCGTTGCTGGTGCGGCGCGAGAGGGCGGAGGCGATCAGGTTGGGCGAGGGCATCAGCCCATAGCCGTTCGAGTGGTGCTCGTTGACACAAACCGCGTCAAAACCGCATTCGGCGGCAAATTCGAGCTCGTCCATAAAGTCGTTGTACATGTGATGCGCGCGCCGCGGGTCGAACAGCGAGGAATGGATGTCGATCCAAACCGACGGATGCTTCTCGCGGAAGTCGTCCGGCAACTCGGTATACGGCATCAGGTGAAACCACATCAGCTTCATGGCCAGGCTCCGACGCATCGATCGATGAGCTAGCCTGACCCCCCGACACCTAGGCCGTCAAGGCGGCCTTTGTGACGCTGATGGATGAGATTTGCGTCGGGGCGACTAGAGCCGGGGAGATGTTCCCCCTGATCGCGGCGTTGCGAGACCCGACGCGGCCGGTCAAAGGTGCTGTTGACGAGGCGGTGCCGCGGAACCGGATTGACGCACGGCACGGCCTTTCAATTACAGACGGGGCGATCAGCGCGTGGCGTGCTGCTTTGCCATTTCGCGCAATTCGTCCAGACCCTCGCTCGCGCGTTTACGCAACACGTCCGCAGCTTCGGTGCCGGCCTTCGCCGCAAGTTCGGTAATTTCGCGCCCGTGGCTGATGCTCTTTTCCAACATTTGTTTTGCGTATTCGGTGTTTTTGGCGATCCGCTCCTCGGGCGAGGCCGGCTGCGTCATCTCGCGGAACAATGTCGAGGCGTCTTCCATGGCTTGGCGGGTGATTTCGATCTGGCGCCGGGCTACCGCCTGAACGCCTTCGACCGCAAGCTGATTGGCTTGGCTCAGCGCCTCGATATTGCGGCGCTGCGACGCCATCAGCGCCTCGACGTCGAACGGACGAAAGCGGAAGTCAGACATCATTTTGGTTACGTCAAAATCGAAAAAGCTCGGGCGGGCTTCAGGCATGGATGGGGTTCCGTTCAGGGAGTTTTTGGCAATTGTGCGGCGCACAACGCCCAAAATATCGGCGCTTGCCCAATCGGCGTCAAGGAAAGTTTTTTGCAGTGCAGCAAAATTAGGCGGCGCGAGGCTCACTCATGGGTGCTATCGAGCCTGTCGGCATCAACCAGCGTTCGATGCGGCGCAGCCGGGCGTCTAGCGTTGCCATCGTCTGACCGAGATCGGCGGAATCGTCGCGCTGCCAGACGCGCAATGTCGCTAAATATGCGGCGCCCGTTAACTTTATCGCGATCTTGCCGCGCACCCCTGTTGTCGCGATGTCGGCGGCTTCATGCATCCAGCGGATCGACTGCAGCAACGCGCCCCCAGTAACGAGCATCGCGACGGGGTCGGACGGCAACTCGCGACGCAACACTTCGAGCGCCGGTTTGTAAGCTCGCAGCGCGTCGAATCGCCGCATGATCAGATCGAATAGACGATCGCGTGCGCGCTCGCCTTCCTCGGCAGCCGGCGGGTCGGCGAGGACGGCTTCGTCGATCCGTCGAAAAAAGCCGCAAAGGATCGCCTGCTTCGAGTGAAAATTGCGGTAAACCCGCAGAATCGGAAGCCCCGCGGCAGCGGCTATCGCGGCGAGCGACAATCGCCTCCACCCATCGATCGGAATGCGGGCAAAGGCGGCGTCGATGATCCGGTCAGCTTCACTCGCGCCGGCGGCGGCTTCATCGCGATCCGGCTCACGGCCGCTCGGCCCCTGGCTCCCTCTGCGACTGCTCCTCGCCATCGCTCAGCTCGCCAACTCGCGCGATCGCGCGGCCGCCGCCGCCACGGCGCGCTTGATCAACGGGACGAGCCCATCATTCGCCATCAATACGTCGAGCGCTGCGCGGGTCGTGCCGCCGGGGCTGGTCACGGCCTCGCGCAGCTGTTCCGGGGTCTCGCTCGAAAGGCGCGCCAATTCGCCCGAACCGGCGACAGTGGCGCGGGCGAGCCGTAAACCGAGGTCGGACGGCAGCCCCGACGCCTCGGCAGCCTGGGCGAAGGCCTCGATCAGCAGAAAGACGTAAGCGGGGCCGCTTCCCGACACAGCGGTCACGGCATCGAGCAGCACCTCGTCCTCAACCCAGGCGCTCTCCCCGACGGCAGCAAGAAGCTGATCGCATAACCGGCGCTGCTCGGCTGTCACCCGCTCGTTGGCGCAGGCCACGGTGATGCCGCGTCCGATTGCCGCCGGCGTGTTGGGCATCGTGCGAATAAACGCAACCTCGCCGAGCCCGCAGGTTATCCCGGCGATGGTCTTGCCGGCGATAATCGAAACAAACAGGGTTTGCGGCTGTGCCCAGCGGCGATAGCCGGGCAGCAGGTCATCGATGATTTGCGGTTTGACCGCGAAAATGACTGCGGCGGGAGCCCCGGTGTCGGGCACCTCCTGCGGCGATCGATACCACGCAACACCGGCAGCTTCGGCCAAATCCGGCGGCAGTCCTTCCGGTTCGATCACGACAAACCGCGCGGCGGCCTTGCTCGCAATCCAACCGCGCAGCAGCGCTGATCCCATCTTGCCACATCCGACCAGCACCAGTGTCCGGCCGGCCGCGGCATCCTCCGGGGTCATCGCGCGTTGACCCTCGCTCAGGCTTCTCCGATCGGATCGATCATTGCCGCGGCGATCGCTTCGAGCGGCTTCTTGCCTCCCCACAGCACGAGTTGAAAGGCTGGGTAGAAGCGCTCGCACTCCGACAATGCGATGTCGACCAGGTCTTCGACCTGTTCGGCGCTGCCTGCCCCGATGCCGCGCAGCAGCGCGGCGTGGCGGAAGGCCGGCGAGTTATCGTCGGACGACAGGTCGAAATGACCGAGCCACAGCTTCTCGTTGGCGATCGCCAAAAGCTCATAGACCGCCGTGCGCCGGCCCTTTGGCACCTTCATGTCAAAGCTGCAGGAGAAGTGCATCGCGCACAGCTCCTCCTGCCAGACGAAATAGAGGCGATAGTCGCACCAGCGGCCGGAAATCTCGACCACCAGCTCCTCATCGCTGGCACGGTCATGCGCCCAATTATTGGAGTTGACGATCTCTTCAACCAGATCGATCGGGTTGCCAAAAATGGCAGTCGGTTCGGAAGTAGCAACGGAGGTCATCGAGCGCTCCTTCGCGCGGCGCGATAAAATCGTCTTGAGCTAGTCACGTCCTATATCGGCGGATCCGAAATTGGCGGTTCAAACATCGTCGGGTCGGCCGTCGGCGCGTCGGGAGCGGTCCCTGTCTTACGCAGGTCGGCGACGACATCCTCGAGTTCCGCGACCCGCTTTGCCAGATCCTCCTGCTCGCTGCGGGCTTTTGCCGCCATTGCCTTGACCGCTTCAAACTCATCGCGTGTCACCAGATCCATCCCGGACGTCACGCGCTCGAGTTGATCGCGCAACCGCGATTCCACCTCGGTCCTGACCCCCGACAATGAGCCCATGGCACCCGCGGCAACGCGGGCTAGATCGTCAAAAAACCGGCTTTGACTCTGCATCGCGATCTCTTTCCATGCCGTACCTGGCGCGCTACCCTCAGACTCAGAGCAATATGCGCGTGCGCTAGCACAGAGCGCATATGTAGGGAAAGCATTTCCCTATCGCCAGCCGAGAGGAACGCCGCAGCCGCTTAGTAATTCCTTCAGAATCGGCCGCTGCTTCGGACCGATGGCCGGTTAGTTCTCGATCGATGCGGCGAGAATCAGGCTGAGCTGGCACAGCGGCCGCCCGGTTTCGGCGGCCCAAACATTGAAGCAGCTTTGGACCGCCTGGCGATCCTTCTGGTTTTTCGGGGGCCGCTGCCGCCACGCTCCAATGCTTCAGCGCCGCGGTCACCGCCGGTGTCAGGATAAAGGTGTCCTTTCCAACCATACGCAAAAAGGTTGGTCCGGAATTGCCGCCCATCTGGCTAAAGCGCTTGGCGAGCGCGTCCCACAGCCCGACGATTTCGCTAACCGGCCAAGCCGCGAGCCACCCGCCAAAGCTGCCATCTTCATCGGCGATCGCGATCATCGCAGCGGCGTTGTCGCGCACCGCCTTGAGCTTGCCCCAATGCCGGATCAGCCGGCGATCGGCGAGCAGGGCTTCGAGCGCCTCGTCGGACATCGCCCGCACCCGCCGCGGCTCAAACCCGAAAAAGACCTCTTCGAAAGCCGGCCATTTGGCGTCGACCAGGCTATGCTTGAGTCCGGCGCGGAAAATCCGCAGCGACATCTGCGACAGATAGCGGTCGTCGCCGACCGCCTTGAGCTCTGCCGGGCTTAGCGGCTGGATAAGCCGCGCTTCAAGCACCGCGGCGCCGAGGCGCGTGCGCGCCGCGTCGAGGATCGGGGTAAAGGGCGACACGCTCATCGCCGTCTCACCGGTCGAGCCACACGTCTTCCATGCGCCAATTGTTGTAGATGCTGTTGACCTGCAACTTTATCCCCTTGACCTCGGGCCGCCAGCACGTCGCCGCCCGCATGTGATAGAGGATCGGCCGCACCACGTCCTCTTGCAGTTTGCTGTCGATCTGCCAGACCAGCTCTTTGCGCTTTTGCGGGTCAGCTTCCGTCGATTGCTGGTCGATCAGCTTGTCGAGATCTCGATTGCAGTAATGCGTGTAGTTGCGGTTCGAATTGCAGACGTAATTCTCATAGAAATTCTGGTCCGGATCGTCGAGCCCTGACCCCACCAGGCTTTGCGCAAAGACAAAGTCGCCGCGCATCAATTGCGGTAGCCAGCTTGCAGTCTCGGTCAGCGAGATCTCGGCGTCGATCCAGATCTGCTTTAGCTGGTCGGTCAATATCGCGGCCGGATCGCGGTAGATGGCGAGGTTGCGCGCGGAGATTTTAACTGCCAGATGCTTGTCCGGCCCATAGCCCGCCTTCTGCATCCAGGCGCGGGCTTCGTCACGGTTCTTGGTGATGTCGGGGCCGTAGCCGGGGAGCTTTTGCATCATCTCCTTTGGCATTCCCCAGATGCCTTCGGGACCCGGCAGCATCGCCGTGCCGATATCGCCCTGGCCCTCGCCGAGAATATCGATGAAGGCCTGGTGATCGATGGTCAACGCCACTGCCCGGCGAAGATCGATGTTGTCGAAGGGCGGCTTGCGGGTGATCAGGACGTTGGGCGCCACGTTCAGCGGCGTCACCTCGCAGATCGCCTGCGGCATCTGCTTCTGCACGTCCTTTAGCATTGGGATCGTGACCTCGTACGGAAAGGTCATGTCGAATTTACCGGCGATAAAGGCGAGCATCGCGGTCGAGCGGTCGGGGATGATCGTCCATTCGACCGCGTCGAGATAGGGGCGTCCGGGCTTCCAGTAATCGGGGTTGCGTTCGGTCTTGATCGACTCGTTGCGCTTGAACTCGACAAATTTGAACGGGCCGGTGCCGATCGGATGGCGGCGCATATCGGCCGGCGACACATGGCACGGATAGATCGGGGTAAACCCCGAGGCCAGCAATTCGATAAAGGCCGGCTGCGGCCGCTTCAAGTGAAACGTAGCCTGATTATCGCCCTCGGTGGTGACCTCCTTCAAGTTCAGCCACCACGCCTCACGAGCATTGACGCGCAGTTTCTCCTTGGCCTTGCCCTGCACCAAATCCATCGTGCATTTGACGTCGGCGGCGGTGAAAGGCTGGCCGTCATGCCATTTGACCCCGCCGCGCAATTTGAATGTCAGCTCGGTGCCGTCTTCACTCCACGACCAGCTCTCGGCAAGATCGGGAACGATCGATTTCAGGCTGTTCTGTTTAACGTTAGGATCAAACACCACGAGATTGTTAAAGACGCCCATGATCGGGGCGACGATCGAGATTGTCCCTTGCTCGAGGATCGACATATTCCCCGGGCTGTCGCGATGGTAGACGCGCAGGGTCCCGCCCTGTTTTTGCGCATGCGCGGCGGCGGCGGCGATCAGGCCGGCGATCAGAATTGCCGCCGAGACAGCGGCGCCCCTCCACTGCTTCATTTCCCCCCTCCGCCCGCGATAAGCGCGAGTCGATCCCCTTCCCCGCTGACGCGCGATTAGCGCCCACCGTCCCCACTCGCGTCAATGCGCAATAGCGCAAGCCGGCGCCGTCTACAGAATAAGGGGTTGACTGGCGTGGACAGTGAGGTGGCGCAGTGGGAAGCCGTGACGGCTTGCGAGAATGTCAGCGATGCGGGAACGATGGCAGATCTGCCGATCGGCCTCGTAACAGAGCAGGCAGCTCGGCGCCGCGACGGCGATTTCGGCGGCGCGCTGCAGCTCGAACTCGGCCTCCGGGCAGGCGAGCTTGTCATCGACAATAGCCCAGAACCGCTCCCAATTGCGTTGACGGTTGGCAAGCCGGCCCTCGGGCGGCGTGCCGAGCGCGGAGAGATGGACATAGCGCATCCCCGCTTCTTCGACCGATGCCGCGAGTTGCCGCTTGGAAAAGCCCGGCCGCCGCGAAATCGGCCGGTCGCGGACGTCGAGAAGAACTCCCACGCCCGCATCGGCCAAAGTGGCGATCAAATCGCCGATCAGCGCCTTCTCGTAGCCGATCGAATAGAGGGTGTTCATTCGGTCATCCAACCGCGATCGATGATCTGCAGTACGCGCCCGTTATAATTCGCGGGTGCGGCGCGCCATCGCCTTGTCCCATAGATTGGCGCGGTCGTCATCGAAGATCAGCTTGGGATCGCCGATCGTGGTGAACCAGTCATGACGGGCGATCTCAGTCTCCAACTGGCCGGGCCCCCAGCCGGCGTATCCAAAGGCAAATAGCACGTTTTTGGGCCCTTTATGATGGCCGATATCACGCAGTATCTGTTTGTCGGCGGTCATCGCCACTTCGCCGCCGACCGTCAGCGTCGCGGCATCGTGATAGTCGGGGCTGTGCACGACAAAGCCGAGCTCGGGCTGAACCGGCCCGCCGGCGAAGACCTTCAACTTGCCCTCGATCCCCTTCTCGTGATCCCCGGCTGCTTCGAGGAGGGTTGAAACCGAACGCTCGTCGACCGGGTGATTGAGCACGATGCCGAAGGCGCCGCTGTCGTCCTCCCGCAACAGCAGGATCACCGTCTGCACAAACCGCGGATCACCCATATCCGGCGCTGCGATCAGCAGTTGCCCAGCGAGCGAGCCGCTTTCGCTCCGCCCCGCCGTCGGGAAGCAGAGCAGCATCGCCGCGGCAACGATCATTGCGGCGATCTGGGGCAGCCGCAGCCGCTGAACTCGGGTAAAAGCCATGCACTAGTCTACATCTCTGCTCGCCGCCTCGGAAAGCAGTGCTAAGATCGCGCAATGTCGCGGAACCGGGCAAAGCAGGGGGGCGCGCCGATGACAATGCAATCATGGATAATCACCACCGCGGCCGGCACCGGTGAGCGCGGCTTTGCCGGCGATGGTGGCCCGGCATTACAGGCGCAGCTGAACGCGCCCTTCGATGTCGGTTTCGACCCGGCCGGCAACCTCTATTTCTCCGACACGTTCAACCACCGCATCCGCCGCATCGACGGCCGAACCGCTGTCATCACGACCGTGGCCGGCAGCGGCGCCGCCGGTTATTCCGGCGATGGCGGCCCGGCAACAGCTGCTTCATTCAACGAACCCTACGGCATCGCTGTCGACCGCAACGGCAACATCTACGTCGCCGATCGTCACAATCACTGCGTGCGCCGCATCGATGCTGCTTCGGGCGGGGTGATCACGTTCGCCGGCAATGGCGTCGCAGGTTATTCCGGAGACGGCGGCCCGGCGGCACAGGCCGGCATGGTCGAGCCGAACGGTCTCGGCTTCGACCCGGCGCAGCAGCGCCTGTTTATTGCCGATGTCGCCGATCATCGCGTGCGCGTCGTCGATCTTTTGACGGGGATGATCTCAACCTTCGCTGGCACCGGCGAGGCGGCGCATACCGGCGATGAGGGTCCGGCATCGGCCGCCGGCGTATTCGGCGCGCGCGCGGTCAAAGTGGCGCCCGACGGGACCGTCTACATCCTCGAGCGCCAGGGCAGCACCCTGCGCGCCGTTGATCCCAAAACCGGCGCTATTGCCATCGTCGCCGGTACCGGCGCTCGCGGCTACAGCGGCGATGGCGGCCCGGCGCGCGCGGCGGTGTTCGATGCGCCTAAAGAATTCGCGCTCGATCCCGACGGCGACATCCTGATCGTGGACACCGAAAACCACGCGATCCGTGGCATTTATGCCGCGACCGGCACCGTCGAGACAATTGCTGGCGGGCATAAAGGACCCGAAGGCGATGGCGGCCCGGCCACCACCGCCGGGCTCGGCCGGCCCCACGGCGCCGCCGTTGGGCCCGATGGTGCGATCTATATAGGCGACACCGAAAACCATCGTATTCGCAAATTGATCCTTCGAGGGTGATATTTACCGCTCGGGCGATCATGCTTTCGGCTCTTCGCGGAACACGGCGGAACAGCCGGAGATAACGGAAAGTTTCGTCAGCCAACGCGCTAATGTGAGGCCGGGCGAAGGCCCGACCCGTGCGGTCCGGATGTGACCAGCGTTGCTTATTCAGCCGCGCCTTTTTTCCCGTCAACCCCTTTGACGACCATCAGCGGCTGGCGTAGTTTTTATTTAACTCAGACGGCCGACCAATACAAAATTGGCGGTAGAGAAGAATTGTTGAACAGGAGGAACTCATGCTGGAGCTGCTTGATAGCCAGCAATCGCTGACACCAAATCAATGGAAGATTTTTACAGCCTGTGTATTTTCGATCATGCTCGATTTCTTCGATTTTGGGCTGATCGGGTTTACACTGGCCTTTTTTGTAAGAGATTGGCACCTGACCTTTGGACAGTCGGGAGCAATCCTGTTCGCTTCCGGTATTGCGGCGATACCTGGGGGAATTTTCTTCGGCTGGCTCGGCGACAAGGTCGGCCGCCGCACGGTGTTCATCATAACGATCCTGACGTTTTCCCTCGCCACCGGCACGATGGCGGTCACGCCGGAGCGCAGCTGGATTTTCCTCGCAGCGATGCGCTTTATCGTCGGGTTGGGCGTGGGCGGCATGGCGGCCGCCGATCTGCCGCTCCTGCAGGAATTCATGCCGGCGTCGAAACGCGGCTGGATCAGCGGGCTGTCGATCGGTCTGTTGCCGCTGGGTCCACTGCTGGCGGCATTGCTGAGCGCCTCTTTGGGAGATGTCATCGGTTGGCGCGGCCTGTTCGCGTGCGGTTTGGTACCGGCGCTGATGGCATTTGTGATCCGCTTGTGGGTACCGGAATCGCCGCGCTGGCTGTTCGGCCAGGGCCGGTTCGAAGAGGCCCGCCGGTCTCTCGCCTGGGCATTGCAGATAAACCCGCAGAACATCACGCTGCCGACATCGCTGCCTGAGCTGCGCAAGGCTCCGTGGCGCGAATTGTTCAAATATCCGCGCAGCGTGGTCGCCGCGGCTCTCACCGGCCTCAGCCAAACGGGCGGGGTCGGTATTGCGCTGTGGGGGGTGACGTTGCTGGTGCTGGTGCTCAAGGTGACGCCGACCCAAGCATCGTTTCTGACGATCTGGATCGCATTGATCGGGATCCCCGGACGGGTGTTCGGCGCCTGGTTGTCCGAGGCGCTCGGGCGCCGCCACGGCGGGGCTCTTGTAGCGCTGACGGCAGCCGTGGTGACGGCTCTTGCGGGATATCTGCACAGCGCCGTTCTCGGCACTGTCTCGGTGTTTTATCTCATGCTGTTGGTCCATAGCTTTGTCGCCAACAGTAATTCCGCAATCGTCTTTCCGTACATGGCGGAGTTGTGGCCGGCGTCGTTGCGGGCCAGCGGCTTTGGCCTGGTCTACGGGATGAGTAATCTGGGCAAGTTTATCGGTCCGGCTGGGCTGGCGGTGATTGCCGGCGCCTCCAATTACGTCAAGCCGCAGGCAACCCTCACGGCGATGGTGCCCGCTTTTAACTACTTTGCCGTCTGGTATCTTCTCGCCTTTGCAGCGTTCCTGTTTATTGGGATCGAAACCCGCGGCCGAACGATCGAAGAACTCGACGCCGCGATCACCCAGCGGGCACCAACATCGACAAAGGTGCTGGCGCAGTAAGGAACTGTGTCAGCCGAGACAGCTGCGCACCGCGTCCACCAGCGCGAGCCGGACGCTCTTTGACGGCGGGCTGCGGTTCGACTATTACTTGCCGATACAAAAAACGCTGTCTCGCGCGCAAACGCGGGTGGCTCAAAAACTGAAAATCGGAACAGGAGGAACTTATGCTGGAGCTGCTCGATCAGCAAAAGTCGCTGACCATCAACCAATGGAAAATCTTTACCGCCTGCCTATTTTCTATAGTTATCGATTTCTTTGATTTTGCCTTGATCGGGTTTGTGTTGGCGTTTTTTGTAAAGGACTGGCACCTGACGTTCGGGCAATCGGGGGCGATCCTGTTTGCCTCGGGGATCGCGGCGATACCGGGCGGGATTTTCTTTGGCTGGCTCGGCGACAAGATCGGTCGGCGCAAAGTATTCATGATGATGATCCTGACCCTCTCAATCGCCACCGGCGTGATGGCGCTGGCGCCGGAAAACGGGTGGCTCTTTATCGCGACAATGCGGTTCATCGTCGGTCTCGGGGTGGGCGGGCTCGCCGCGGTCGATTTGCCATTGCTGCAGGAGTTCGTGCCGGCCTCCAAACGGGGCTGGGTCAGCGGCTTGTCGATCGGTCTGTTGCCACTGGGGCCATTGCTGGCGGCGTTGTTTAGCGCTTCGCTCGGCGCCACCATCGGCTGGCGCGGCCTTTTCGCGATCGGGTTGGTGCCGGCCGCGTTCGCCTTTGTCATCCGCCTCTGGGTCCCGGAATCGCCGCGCTGGCTGTTTGGCCAAGGGCGCTTCGAGGAGGCTCGCCGCTCGCTTGCCTGGGCGCTCAAGGTGGACCCCGGCGCCATCCAGCTGCCGGCGACTCTGCCCGAGCAGCCGAAGGCGTTGTGGCTGGAGCTGTTCAAATACCCGCGCAGTATCGCCGCGGGGATCATGGTCGGGCTGAGCTCGACGGGTGCTGTCGGCGTGGCGCTGTGGGGCGCTACCCTGCTGGTGCTGGTTCTGAAGGTCACGCCCGCCGAAGCCGCATACTTGTCGGTGTGGATCGCGCTGGTCGGCATTCCCGGGCGGGGCCTCGGCGCCTGGCTGTCGGACGGGCTTGGACGCCGACCGGCCGGGGTTCTGCTCTCCGTTGCGTCGGGGGGTGCTATGGCGCTCGCCGGCTATCTGCACGGCGTCTTCCTCGGCGGCGTGTCGATGTTCTTCCTGCTGCTGATGTTGACCAGCTTTTTCTCGAACGCGAGCTTTTCGGTCGTCTTTCCTTACATGGCGGAGCTGTGGCCCGCGCAATTGCGGGCCAGCGGCTTTGGTCTCGTCTACGGTTGCTCAAACCTCGCCAAGTTTATCGGCCCGGCTGGCCTCGCGGTGATCGCCGGCGCTTCCAACTACGTCAAACCAAAGGCGACGCTCGACGCGCTGGTGCCGGGCTTCAATTATTTCGCCATCTGGTTCCTGCTCGCGGTGGTCGCCTTCCTGTTTGTCGGCATCGAGACCAAGGGCCGCACGATCGAAGAACTCGACGCCGCGCTGGTGCGGCGGGCGGCGATGCCGGCTAAAGCCGCGGCGCAATAGAAATGTTTGGGCCGCCGCGTCAGCCGAGAAAGTCGCGCAGCGCGGCGACCAGGTCTTTTGGGTTGTCGCCCTGCACGGTGTGGCCGGCTTTGGGGATTTTGAGCCAGCGCCCATCCGGCAGACCGGTCGCCAGACGCTCGGCGTCCTCGTCGTGGAAAACGTCGCTTTCGCCGCCGCGCACCACCAGGGTCGGGCAGGTCACATTGGCGAGCCCGTCGGCGAGGCTTCGGCGCTCGGTGGCGTGGTGGTCGCCGCCCATCGCCTGAAACCGCCGGCGATCGTATTTCCACACCCAGTTGCCGTCCTCCTGACGCCGCAGATTATGCATTAAACTGCGCCGCAGGATCGTCGGGTCGCGCCGCGGATTGAATTCGAGCGCGCGCTCGATGATCGCCTCCAATGATGACGGCTCGGCGCCGCCATTGACGAAATTGCGGATGCGGCTCGAACCGGGGCGACGCACATTCGGGCCGGCATCGATCAGCACTAATGCAGAGAGGGTCTCGGGATATTCGATCGCATAGGCGAGGCCGTTGATCGCTCCCATCGACATGCCGACCAAAACGAATTGATCGAGGCCGATCGTCTCGGCGAAGCCTTTGATATCATCGCGTTGGGCGGCAATCGAATAGTTGGCGTCGGGCGCCCAATCGCTGTCGCCGTGGCCGCGCTGGTCGAGCGCCATGCAATGAAAGTCGTTGCGCAACGCCAGACAGCACAGATCCCAGGTGTGTGCGGTCAAAGCACCACCGTGCAGAAAAAGGATCGGCCGCTTTCCCTCGGTCCCCCAATCCAGGTAGCGGAATTGTAGGTCGTTGACCCCGACCCGGCGTTCCTCCGGCAGCACCACCTCGTCAAAGCTGAAACCGGCGCGTACCGAGGTCGATTGCAAATGTTCGCGGTATTCCTCGGGAGACAAGCTCATCGGTAGGGCACTCCATCAAAAAGTCGGCGCCGACGCGGCAATTCGGCGAATACCGCACCTTGAGCCGCCTTTAGCATGAAACCGGGCCGGCGACCATTAGCCTGCCAGGAGGCAGGTCTGCTTGTTTTCGCCAAGACGCCGCGCCCGATGAAGCAAACGCGGATCGCGATGTGCTGATCCGTTGTTCATCCGTTGAGCGCTGCGGCGCTTTGATAGCTTTCGCGGAGACAGAAATGCAAACGAGGTTGAGGATCTTGGCCGCTGCGGTCGTCGCTCTGGCGACCGTCGGGTCGAGCGCAGCGATGGCGCAGGATCGCTGCATACCGGGCTACACCTATCGTAATGGTGTGTGCCAGCCGGTGCACCCGCAAGGGTATTCGAACCCGGTATCCGGGGCGGTGTCCGGGGAGGCGGCGGGAGCCGCGCGCGGCAATGCGTCCGCTGGCCCGGTGGGCGCGGTTGTCGGTGGGGCGCTTGGCACGGCCGGTGGCGTGATCACCGGCACCAGCAATATGCTGACCGGCCGCTAGCACCGATACCCGGTGGGCCTTCAGCCACGGACTGTAGGTCCGTGGGCACCCACGTTTCATGCGACGGAAACCGGTGGCGAACCGAAAAGGTTGACCGCCGGTCACTCCCACGGCGAAAAGAGCGGTGGTTGCTGGTTCGCGGTTAAGCAAGGGAGCCCATCACTGATGGCTGCGGTGGGTTGGGCGCCACTGCCGGCATCGATCCCGGCCTGCGCCGCACCCGGACGACGGATGATTGGACGATAAGACTTATCTAAGCGACAATCCTTTCTAAGCGACAATCCTTACTGCGGCGACCGCGCGGCAGCCCTAAAAACGACAAACCGTGCAGCTACAATTCGGCTGCATGGCTTTAGGGAAACCCATCGATGGCGCGCACTATTATCGACCAGCTGTGCGCTCCTGTTGTGCACCAGTTATCTCCTGTTCTTAAACAGAACACTCTTGAGATTTGAAGGGCTTGATCCTGATCTCTGGTTTTTATTCGCGCACCCGGCGGCATCACCCGGGACCGACCGGCAAGCCGCACATTTGTGCCGGACAGCCCCGCGCAGAGCACATGAGTAGAGCCATCCAACAGCGTCCGGGCGAGTTGTGTCGGCGGCGCAGGGGCGTACACTTCGCGCATCCGGTTCGGGTCGCAACCGGCGCCTCACTCTGCAGAAGGGAAAAATGGATGGCCTATGATCTGTTGATCAAGAACGGGCTTATTGTAGACGGGTCGGGTATGCCGGCCTTCCGCGGCGATGTCGGCATCAAAAACGGCAAGATTGTCGAAATCGGCAAATTGAGCGGCGCGGCGGCGAAGACCATCGATGCCGCGGGCCGCGCCGTCGCGCCCGGATTTATCGACAATCATTGCCATTACGACGCGCAGGTCACTTGGGACCCGCTCTGCACATTCTCACCCGAGCATGGCGCTACCACGGTGATCTTTGGCAATTGCTCACTGTCGTTGGCGCCAGTGCGCAAAGGCACCGAGGAAAGGCTGGCCGAATTCCTGTCCTATGTCGAAGCGATCCCGATGGACGTGCTTCGTACGGTCAATTTCGACTGGGAAACCACCGGCCAATACATGGACCGTCTCGACAAATGCCTCGGGATTAATGTCGGCAATCTGATCGGTCATACGGCGGTGCGCCATTATGTGATGGGCGACGAGTGCCAAAAGCCTGGCGCCTCCGACAACCAGATAAAGGCAATGCAGGACGTCGTCCGCGACGGCATGCAAGCCGGTGCATTGGGATTGTCGGTGTCGCGCGAGCAGGGTCACTACGACCCGCAAGGTGTTCACATTCCGGCGCTGTGGGCCGACGAAAAAGAGATTTTTGCTCTCGGCGATGTATTGCGGGATATGAGCACCGGCACGATCCAGGCCGGCGGTGGCCAATATGTCGAGCTGAAAGACGGGATGATCCGGCGGCTCGCCGAGGCGACCGGGCGCACCGTCGTCTACAACAGCCTCTCCCAAACGATGCGCAAACCCGAGGAGTGGAAAATCCACATGAAGCGGGTCGAAGAGACCGCGGCATTGGGCATCCGCGCCTATCCGATGTGCAGCCCGAACCGGGTCACGCAGGACTTCACGATGAAGAACTGCCAGGTGTTCCGCGGTTTGCCGACCTGGCATCCGATCCTGTTGTCGTCCGACGAAGAGAAGATGAAGGCGTATAGCGATCCGGAGATCCGCGCCAAGCTCCACGAGGAGGCGGTCGTCAACAAGCCCGACACCGCGGTCGGCTTTTCAAAGACTTGGTGGAACTACATGTGGGTCAACGAGCCGGTGCTTGAGAAGAACCAGTGGATGCAGTTCAAGTCGATCGGGCAGATCGCCGAAAAGCAAGGTAAGCGCGTTATCGACGCGTTCCTCGACCTCGCTGTCGAGGAAAAGCTCGAAACCCGTTTCCTGCAGGCCGAAAACAACGTCGACGACGAGGCATTGACCAAGATCCTGACCCATCCCGATGCGATCATCGGGCTCGGCGATGGCGGCGCCCACGTTCAGTTCCACGGCGGCTACGGCTATCTAACTAAGCTGCTGGGCGAATGGGTGCGCGAGAAGCGGGTCATGACCCTCGAGCAGGCGGTGCGCCGGCTGACCTTCGACTCGGCTTCGACCTTTGGTATCTATGACCGCGGGCTGTTGCGTCCCAGCATGGCTGCCGACGTCGTGATCTTCGACCCGGCTACGGTCAATTGCGGGCAGGAGACGGTCGTCCGCGACTTCCCGAAAGGCGCCTGGCGCATCAAGGAGCAGGCCGAAGGCATCTTCGCCACGGTGGTCAACGGCGAAGTGCTTTACAGCGAAGGCGAACACACCGGCGCATTGCCCGGCCGCGTGCTGCGCAACAGCTATTACCACGCCCACCACGCCTAAGCCTAAAATACGACCAGCGACCGCGCTTCACCCTCTTCCCGGTCCGGGGGGACGGTGAACCGGTCAAGCGAAACCGCCTGGTACCAAGCGCTAAATGTTAACTCCTTGGCCGGGCTTGACCCGGCCATCCGCGCCCTCTCTCTTTCGAGAGAATGAGACGTGAGTGCCGGATCAAGTCCGGACATGGGAGTTAAAGGTTTTTAACGGCTGGTAAGAGGACCCGCTTTTGGCGCGCGCCTGCGGCCGATATACCCCGGCGTAGCTTGCCTAAAGAGCGTTTTCGTAGCTGAGGTAGTAGTTTATGCCGAGCCCCGCGCTCAGAAGGATCACGGCGTGACTGCCGACTCCGGGAATCGAAAAACTGATAATCGCAAAAAATACGCCCAAGCTGCCGAGGACCACGCATAACGCCCACAACGCCACTCGCAACAGAACAAATGCGGGCATCAGCCAGGATCCTCGTTCGATCGAGCGAAGGTATCCTAACAGATCGTAAACCGCTTTCACATTTTGTTACAATTTTAGCGAAAAGTTTGAGTTAACGACCGGATGCTGGCGTAACCGCGCTGTCGCCTCCCAAGAGCAGTCTCGCCGGCAGCCGGCGTCAGGATGTCGCAATGCCCGAAATCCCGACGCCGGCGCACAAGGGGCTAAGAACGCTGCACGAGTTCGATGCGATAGCCGTCCGGGTCTTCGATAAAGGCGATGACCGAGCCGCCATGCGCCATTGGGCCTGCCGGGCGCGGGATCGTGACGCCGGCCGCACCCAGGCGCTCGCAGGCCTTGTAGACATCCGGCACGCCGAGCGCCAAATGACCGAAGGCGCTGCCCAGGGCATAGGGTTCCGCCTGGTCCCAATTGTGGGTCAGTTCGAGCACGGTATTGTCGGATTCGTCGCCGTAGCCGACAAAGGCGAGGGTGAATTTGCCGGTCGGGTAGTCACGCTTGCGCAGCAATTTCATGCCCAGCTGACCGGTGTAAAAATCGAGCGATTTGTCGAGATCGCGCACGCGGATCATCGTGTGCAGATAGCGGTACTTTTCGGTCTCGGCCGCCGGTTTTGTGGTGGCTTGGGCTATTTCAGTCGTCGTCATCGTGAATTCCTCCGCGAGTATGTCGATAAAGGTACCGGCGATACCGTTCCGCCCCGCCGGCGCGCCGCGATGATTGCGAGAACCCGATCGGCGGCCTGCAGGCTCGGCGACGGGCCGCCCGCTCCAAGACGGCGCAACGCCTCATCATAGCCTGCAAGGTGCTCCGCGCGAACCCGATCGTCGCACACCAGCCGCTGGGCTTCTGCGGCAAGCGGCCCAGGGGCGCATTGGGCCCGCAATAACTCGCGTACAACGGGGCGCTCGAGCAGCAGGTTGATCAGATTGACTTGGCGCACCTTTAATACCCGGTCGAGCAGCGCCTCGGTGAGCGGGCTAAGTCGGTAGCACACAACCATTGGCAATCGCGCCATCGCCAATTCCAGCGCAACCGATCCCGAAGCGGCGAGCGCGGCCCGGCTCGCGGCAAAGCCGTCGTATTTCGATTGCGGATCAGACAGCGCGATCGGTTCGCCGGGCCAGCTGCGCACGGCCTCGCCCACTGCCCCAGCTACCGTAGCGACGGTTGGTACAACCACGCGAAACCGGCCGATCATGCCTTCGAGCCGGGCCAAAGCATCGCCAAGAATTGGCAGCAGCCGGCGCACTTCGCCACCGCGACTGCCGGGCAATACGGTAATCAGCGTCTCTTCGACACCGATCCCGTAGGCCGCGCGAAACCGCGCGCCGTCGCCGCGATCGGCGCCGCTGTCCAGCACCGGATGCCCGACGTAACTGCAGGCAAGGCCGACCCGCTCGAAATAAGGCGGCTCAAACGGCAACAGCGCCATCAGATGATCATACCAGCGCGCCATGCGTCGCGCCCGGCCGGCGCGCCATGCCCAGACCATCGGCGCTACATAGTGGATCAGCGGCAGGGTCTCGCCTGATCGACGCAGGCGCTGGGCGATGCGCCAGCTAAACCCGGAGCTATCGATCGTGACGACTGCATCGGGCCGCATACTCTTTATCGCTGCGACCGTCTCGCCGACCCGCCGCAGGATCACTGGCGCCCGCGGCAATACTTCTGCGACGCCCATCACCGCAAGATCAGAGAGCGGTACGAGGCTTTCGACACCCTGCTCGCGCATCCGCTCGCCGCCGACCCCGGCAACCCGTAGCCGACCGGCACGCTGTCGCAATGCTCTTATCAGCGCTGCGCCAAGGACATCGCCCGAGGGTTCGCCGGCGACGACAAAGACGAAAGGGGACCGATCGTCGCCGTGTTCGCCCACCGTCACGCGCGCGGGATGCCGACCACAAACAGACCGGCACGGTCGGCCGCGACGACCACCTCGTCGCGATCGACGACAATCGTAGCGCCGGCTTCGACGGCAATACCGCGCAGACCGGTCTCAGCGGCAAGTATAACGGTTTTCGGCCCGATCGTTGGGCGATCGGCGCGCTGCTCCTGACCCGGCTTTTCGACCTTGACGAGCACGCCACCCAGTCCCTCCCGACGTAGCCCAGCGCAGCGGCTGATCAGCTCGTCTGTGCCCTCGATCGCTTCGACGCCGAGAACTAAACCCTGCTGGACGACGACCGCCTGGCCGATGTCGAGGCGGCCCACAGTCCGGGCGATGCGCGCGCCATGCGCGATATCCGCCATTGCCTGTGCATCCGGGATGATCCGTCCGAAGGGGCCTTCGGCGGCAAGGCCGGCTTGCAATACCTGATCGGGTCCGATAACGCGAAACCCTTCGCGCTCCAGTTCGGCCACCACCGCCGACAACAGGCCGTCATCGCCCAAAGCGCGATAACCGACTCGCGCGAAAAACTTAGCCGCGCGCCAATCCGGACGCAGCGAGGCGAGCGACGGCCGCCGCACCCCGCCGGCCAGCACCAATTCACGGACGTGGTTCTCGCGCAGTAAATCCAGTCCGCGACCGGCGGCGCCGATCGGACACCAGGCGTGCGGAACATCGGCAACGGTCTCGTGCTCAGCGGCACCTTCGAGCGCCAGCACAAACACCTCGCGGCCGGTCTGCTGGCAGGCTTCGACCAATCGCCGCGGCAACCCGCCGCCGCCGGCGACAATCCCGAGAATATTCGCGCCGAAATTATCCGCCATTCGCTTCTTTCGGCTGACAGATGGAGCGGGTCGAATTGGCGCGGATGAAGTCGACGATGTCCTCGACCGGCGCGACCCCGGCGAAGCGAAGTGCGGTCGCGCCGACCCGATCGCCGAGTGTGCCCTCGGAATGGAACAGCAGCTGATAGGCGTTACGTAGCGCCTGGATCTCCTCGCGGGTAAAACCGCGACGTTGCATGCCGATAATGTTGAGCCCGGTCAGCCGGGCGCGATCGCCCATAACCTGGCCGTAGGGGATCACGTCACGCTCTACTCCGGACATGCCGCCGATCATGGCGTGGCGTCCGATGCGGACAAACTGGTGCACCGCACACAGCCCGCCGAGGAAAGCGTATTCATCGAGCACGACATGTCCGGCAAGAGTGGCGTTGTTCGCCATGATCACATGGTCGGCGATCTGGCAATCATGCGCGACATGGGCACCGACCATGAACAGGCAGTCGTCCCCAACGCGAGTAACCATGCCACCGCCGGTCGTGCCCGGGTTCATTGTTACATATTCGCGGATCGTGTTGCGGGCGCCGATCACAAGCGAAGAACCCTCACCACGGTATTTGAGGTCTTGCGGTTCGTGCCCGATCGCGGCAAACGGAAATATTCGCGTACCGACGCCGATGGTGGTTCGTCCCTCGATCACAACATGGCTCAGGACCCTCACGCCCGGACCTAGCTCGACCTCTTCGCCAATGGTGCAATACGGTCCGATGACAACGTCGGAGGCCAGCCGCGCCCCTGATGCGACGATTGCCGTCGGGTGGATCTGTGACATCCCCACACCGTCTCAATCGTCGAGGATCATCGCGGCAAATATGGCCTCGGCCATCAGATTGTCACCGACTTTGGCGCGCCCCTCGAATTTCCAGACATTGCCGCGATTACGCTGCTTGAGAACTTGAACAGCGAGCTGATCGCCCGGAAACACCGGACGGCGAAAACGGGCATTCTCGACGCTCATAAAATAGACAAGCTTGCCTTCCGATTCCGGACCCAATGTGTGAACCACCAGGACCGCCGCAGTCTGCGCCATTGCTTCGATGATCAGCACACCCGGCATGACCGGCCGCGACGGGAAGTGACCTTGGAAGAAGCTTTCGTTGATCGAGAGATTCTTGATGCCTGTCGCTCGCACATTCGCCACTGCGTCGACGACCCGGTCGATCATCAAAAACGGATGGCGGTGCGGGATCATTTCCATGATCCGCTGAACCTCGATTTGAATGCCTTCCTCCGAAGAGGCCGGCTGCGTAGTCTGATTCGCGGCGCAGTCCCGATCGGTCATCATCCGTCTTTCTTTCTTCCCAGACGCTGCAGGACCGCCGTTTGCCTCATGAAATCGGTAATCGGGACCGCCGGGATGCCGGAAACCGTGGTCCTCGCTGGCACATCGCGCATTAAGCCGGCTTTGGCGGCGATCCGGGCGCCGCTGCCTATGTTGAGATGACCTGCGAGCCCCCCTTGCCCACCGATCATCACAAAATCGCCGAGCCGCGTACTGCCGGAAATCCCGACCTGCCCGGCGAGCACGCAACAGCGGCCGAGCACGACGTTGTGGGCGATCTGCACGAGATTATCGATCATCGAGCCGTCGCCGATGACGGTGTCGTGGCCGGAACCGCGATCGATTGTAGTGTTGGCGCCGATATCGACATCGTCGCCGATGATCACGCGCCCGAGCTGCGGCACCTTTATTGGCGCGGTGCGATCGGGCGCAAAACCGAAGCCCTCTTGTCCAATGCGAACCCCCGGATGGAGCACAACGCGAGCGCCGATCAGCGCATGGCTGATGGTGACGTTCGCGCCGACCCGGCTATCGTCGCCAATTTCGACACCGGCGGCGATGACGCTGTTGGCGCCGACCCGACAACGCCGGCCGAGCCGGACCCGCGCCTCGATAACAACATTGGGGCCAACGTCGCAATCCTCGGGGACAACCGCCTCGGGATCGATCAGCGCCGAAGGGGCTCTGCTGCCGGTCACCGGCGAGGCCGGATAAAACGCCTGTGCGGCAAGCGCATAAGCCTTGTAGGGCTCACTCGCCACCAATAAGGCCATTCCCGGGGGCGCCTCTCGCACTAATCCCGGATCGACGAAGGCCGCGCCGGCCCGCGAGCCGCGAAATGCCGGCAGGTATTTGCGGTTTTCGAGAAAACTGACCTCTTCCGGCCCGGCCGTTTCGAGCGGAGCCACGTCGCGGAACAGCTTTCCTTCTGCGTCTCGCACCAGCTCCGCGCCGCTGCTCTGCGCCAGATCGCCGAGAGTAAAGGGACCGGCGCGGGTGAAAAAGCGGGGATCGGCCATCGACGGAAGCGGTATGTGCTATTTGTGCTTCGCCTTGGCGGTAACCGCTTTGGCCGCTGTCGTAGGCGCCGGCTCCGGCGGCTCGGCTGCAGTAGCGGGAACCGGCTCCGGTGTCGCGAAGTTCACGGTCAGCACCGGCATCTCTTCGTCGAGCTTTTGCATCACTTGGTCGGTTACGTCGAATGCCTGGTCGAACAACACCAGGTCGGTACGTTGCAGCACCAGGTTCGCTCGCCGTTCCCGGGCGATGTCGGCAATGATTTTCAGCATCGTCTGCTGGATTTTAGTCAGCGCTTCATTATTGGTCTTCTCCAGCGCAGCCCGCTTGCTTTGAACATCGCGGTCGAGATCTTGAACTTTTTGTTGAAATTCGCGCGCCTTTTTATTGAGTGCGTCGGCCGATAACGATCCCTGCTGACGTTGGAGGGCATCGCGTTCTACGCGCAATGCCTCTTCAGAACGAGAAATTTCCTTGGTGTACTCGTTGCGCTTTTGCTCCATTTGGCCGCGCACCATTTTGGCGGCCTTGGAATTTTGCAATAGCGCCTGCACATCGACCACCATCACGCTGATGTTTTGTGCTGCGGGCAATGGCGCGGGTGGTGCGGGCGTATGCGCCGGTGCAGGGGTGGGGGCTTTGGCGGGGGGAGCTTGGGCGGCGGCGATGCCGGCAAACCCTAGCAGCAGCGGCAACAGCAGCGCTGCTGGCCGGAAAGAGAAAGTTGTCATCAGAATTTGGTCCCGAAGCTGACCCGGAAAAACTGGGTTTGGTCGAATGGCTCTTTGCGGATCGGATACGCGACGTCAAGGCGGATAGGGCCCACCGGCGATCGCCACGAGACGCCGACCCCGGCGCTCATCCGGATCGCCGGCGACTGCAACACTTGCGGTGTGACGCCGCCGGTCGTCGCCAATTGCGCCGGCGTTAGGTTGAGTATTGTCGGCTCAAGGTAATACAGCGTGCCGAAATCGCTAAAGACGCGGCCGGTGATGCCAAGCTCTTTCGGCAATCCCAGCGGCACGCCCAATGTCACAGAGCCCACCCAATATTTCTGCCCGCCAAGCGCATCGTTGTCGATGGAATCGCGCGGCCCGATCCCGGCATCCTGGAAGCCCCGCAGATTGTCGCCGCCGACGAAAAAGCGATCCTGCAGCAAGACCTGCTGGCCGTTCCAGCCAAAGATGTCGCCCGCTTCTCCGGTCAAGCTCAGGACCCAATCGGGCGCTACCGGGTAGTAGTAGCCAAAATTGACCTTGGACCGAACATAGTCGACGCCAAAGCCAACCCCAGCAAAGTCGTTCCCCAGTGAGGCGAAGTAGCCGCTTGTCGGCTCAAGCCGATCGTCGCGCCGGTCGTACAGCAGAACTTGGCCGATCGCCGAGGTTGTATGGGTTCCCTGCTGCAATGCAATAAACAAGGAGGCATCGCTCTGAATATCTTGGATCGAGTCCGAACGGGCCGTGTACTTTAGCGTCTGCCGTAAATTATCGGTAATCTGATACCCGGCGCGCAAGGCCCCGCCATACGAGAATTGTTGGTAGGGCGGCGTTATGCCGGTGAAGAAATTTGTTGTCGGGCTGGTCTTGATTTCGAAGATGTCGAAACCGGCGGCGATATTCCTGTCGAGGAAATACGGCTCTGTAAAACTTAGCTGTACCTGCTGCGAGCGAAACGATACGACGGCTCCGAGCTGTACGTCTTGCCCGCGGCCAAGGAAGTTTCGTTCACGGATGTTAACATCGGCAAGCGGCCCGTCGCTGGTTGAAAAACCGAGACCGAACGACAATTCGCCGGTCGATTGTTCCTCAACCTCGACGGTCACCACCGTTTTGTCCGGCGTTGAGCCGGGGGCATTCGTGACCTCGACCTTTTTGAAGAACCCGAGATTTTTGATGCGCTCCTGCGAGCGCTGCATCTTTTGAGTGTTGAAGGCATCGCCTTCGACAAGCTGAAATTCGCGCCGAATCACCTTGTCGAGGGTACGCACATTCCCGACGATGTCGATACGCTCAACGTAAACCCTCGGTCCTTCTTGAACATCGAAGGTAATGTCGACCGTGTGGTCCTTGCGATTGCGGGTGATCTCGGGTTTGACCTCGACAAAGGCGTAGCCGCGGGTACCAAGCGTATTAGTAAGGATTGTGATCGAATTTTCGACCGCCTGGGCGTCGTACCAGTCGCCTGAGTGCACGGTCAGCAGCGGCACTACTTGCGACGCGGGCAGATCCTTCAGCTTGATGTTGACCGCGATCTTACCAAAACGATAGCGCTCGCCCTCATCGAGGGTAAAGGTGAGAATAAAGCCGTTGCCATCCGGCGTCAGCTCGGCCACCGCTGACAATACCCGAAAATCGGCATACCCCTCGGTCAGATAGAATTTCCGCAGCAGTTCGCGGTCGTAGGTCAGCCGATCCGGATCATAGCTGTCGCTAGTCGACAAAAACCGATACCACCGGCTCTCCTTGGTGGAGATTACGCCCCGTAGTTTGCTTTCGCTGAACGCTTTGTTGCCTACGAAGTTGACGCTGCGAATCCCGGTGAACTCGCCTTCGTTAATTTCGAATACAAGGTCGACGCGGTTCTCCGAAAGCTGAATGACCTTGGGCTCGACGGTAGCGCCGAACCTGCCGTGCCGGCGGTAAAGGTCCAGTATGCGCTTGACGTCGGCCTGCACTCGCGAGCGCGTGTAGACCACGCGCGGCCGCTCCTGAATCTCGGCGGTGAGTTCCTTGTCATCGAGCTTATGATTCCCTTCGAAGGCAATGCGATTGATGATCGGGTTTTCGACCACTCTGACAAAAAGAATGTTGCCGACGCGGCTCAAATTGACATCGGCGAACAGACCGGTTGCAAACAAGGCCTTTAAGGAAGCATCGAGCTTCTCCGTGTCCCACGGCTCGCCGGGCTGGACCTGCAAATACGACCGAACCGTATCGGGCTCGATCCGCTGAGTGCCAAGGATTTGGATCGCGGCGATCACGCCGCCGCCCATCGAAGGCGGGGGCGGTGGCCCCGTGGGCCGGCCGCCAAGACCGCCCAGCGCCCCCGGTGCCCCGGGCTGAGTCCCTGCGGCGGGCCGCGGCGGAAGTCGGCGCTCGCGGCGCGGTGGTGCGGGCACGCCGGCCGGAGGTGGCGGTAGTTGTTCGGCCGCCGGTGGCGTGGTCGGCTGAGCGGCAGTGGGTGCTGGTCCCGACGGCGCAATCGGCGGCAATCCGCTTTTCAATTCGGGGGCGGGAGGTTGACTTGGAGCCGCCGGCGGTTGCGCGGCCGGTGTCGTGCCGCTTTCGAGCTTTGGCGCCGGGCTAGACGCTGGTGGCGAAGTCGCAGGCGCGCCTGTCGCTGAACCGGCAGGCACGGGGCGGCTGGCCGCGGGGCTGGAGTTGGCCGCCGGCGCCAAGCCACTTTCGAAATTGGGAGCCGGGGGCGTTCCCGCGTGTGGGCTGGCCTGATCACCGCCCGCGGGCGGTGCACCAGCGCCGCTGCTGGTCTGCGCCATCATCGTTCGCGGATGCCCCACCATCGCCAGGGCGACGGTCCCCGCCAGCGCCCACAGCGCACAAGCCCGAATGCTGAAACGCAAAACCCCCCACCCCCAACTCGAACCCGCATCCCCCCAAACGACACTCGCGTCAGGTCACGAGCCCCTTGACGAATTGGACTATCCGAAGGTGGACAAGATCATTCCAGGTCGCAAAGACCATCAATGTAAGGACTAAAGCAAGCCCAATGCGAAAGCCGTATTCCTGAGCGCGTTGACCGAGCGGTTTTCCGCGGAGCGCTTCGGCGGCATAGAACAGCAGATGTCCGCCGTCAAGTATCGGAACAGGAAACAGATTTATCAGCCCAAGGTTGATTGAGAGTACCGCCATAAACCAAATAACCGGGACGGCCCCACCTTGGGCGACATCGCCCGACATCTGAGCAATCCGCAACGGACCCCCCAGTTCATCGGTACCGCGGGTACCGATGACGATCTGCCACATCGCCTTAAGTGTCGAGGCAGAGAGATCCCAAGTCTGTTCCCCCGCCTGAACTATCGCGGTCGCCGGATCCCGCCGGACATAATCGATTCCCTTATGAGCAATTCCGAGCAGCCCGACCTCGTAATGGTTTCCAAACCGGTCGGTCAGTTCGGTCTTGGTCGGTGTTGCCTCAACGCTGATTTCATGACCATCGCGCTCGACGGCGATCGTCATTGGCACGCCGGGATTAAGCCGCACCTCCTGCTGGACGTCCTCGAAACTGCGGACTTTGCTGCCGTTGATGCTGACGATGACATCGCCCGGCTTGATCCCCGCCCGCTCGGCGGCGCTGCTCGGCTGCACCTGACCCACCTTAGCCGGCGTAAACGGCTGCCCGAACGTCATAAACAACGCCGCCAATACGACAATGGCGAACAGAAAGTTGGCCGCCGGTCCGGCCGCGACGATCGCGGCGCGCTGGCCCAGCCGCTTGTAATGAAACGACACATCGCGCTCTGCGGGGGTCATGCGTGCGAGACCGGCGGACGGCAGGCCCGAACTCGCATCGCTATCACCGAACATCTTGACGTACCCGCCTAGCGGGATTGCGCTGAATTTCCACCGGGTCCCGGCGCGATCATACCAACCAAAAAGTTCGGGGCCGAAGCCGATTGAAAATACGTCGACCCGCACACCGTTACGCCGGGCGACGTAAAAATGGCCAAACTCGTGAACGAAAACGAGCACCGTAAGCACAAACAAAAACGGGACGATATAGCTCAGCCCGTGATGGACAAACGCGATCATTACAAACCCACCGGTGTTGCAGCGGCATGACGGGGTGTGTTTCGACGCGTTAACCGCGCCGCGGCATCCCGGGCCGCCTGATCATATTTATATACGTCTTCGAGCGATTCGAGATCGTCGGCCGATACCGCTGCGAGGGTGCTCTCCACTGTCTCGACAATATCGAGAAACCCGATTCTTCCCTCCAGAAAAGCGTGCACGGCCGTCTCGTTCGCGGCGTTCAGAACGGTCGGCGCCCCCCGCCCCGGTCCAGGGCTTCGCGCGCGACGCGTAGCGCCGGGAACCGCCCCTCGTCCGGCGGCTCGAAGGTCAATTTGCCAATCGCCGCCAGATCGAGCCGTTTGGTCGGCGCTGCGATTCGATCGGGCCAAGCGAGTGCATAGGCGATCGGCGTGCGCATATCCGGGGAGCCTAGCTGCGCCAAGACCGAGCCATCGCGGTAGACGACCGCACCGTGAACGATCGATTGCGCATGGACGACGATGTCGACCCGTTCGGGCGGTAGCTGGAACAGATGGTGGGCCTCGATTAATTCGAGCCCCTTATTCATCATGGTCGCCGAATCGACCGAGATTTTCGCACCCATATTCCAATTCGGGTGAGCGACGGCTTCGGCCGGCGTCACCCGGCGCATCTCTTCGAGTGTGCGCTCGCGGAACGGGCCGCCACTGGCCGTGAGGATGATGCGGTCGATCGTCTCGGCGCGGTCACGGTCGAAACATTGCCAAATTGCATTGTGTTCGCTGTCCACCGGCAACAGCGTCGCGCCGTGGCGTGTCACCTCTTCCATCACAAGAGAGCCGGCGCAGACCAGCACCTCCTTGTTCGCGAATGCGACAGTGACACCGCGTCGAATGGCGGCGAGGGTCGGGGCCAGGCCTGCCGCGCCGACAATGCCGGCCATTACCCACTCGGCCGGGCGTTCGGCCGCCTCGATCAGAGATTGTGGCCCGCAACCGATCTCGATGCCAGTGCCGGCCAGCGCTTCCTTTAGCGCCGGATAGTGAGCGGGCTCGCCGATCGCGGCAAACCGCGCGCCCAACGCGCGCGCCTGTTCGGCTAACAGCTGAGGATTGCGGTTGGCGGTCAGCGCCTCGACCGTGAACGCGTCGCTATTGCGTTGCAGAAGATCGATCGTGTTCTGGCCTATCGACCCGGTTGAGCCGAGAATCGTGACGCTTCGCATCCCGTGACTCCCGATCCTAGCGCCTTATCGCCATGCGAGAACGCTGGGGCCTCCGATCAGCGTCATCAGCGCAACCACCGGAAGCACTGCGAGCAAACCGTCGAGCCGGTCGAGAAGGCCGCCATGTCCGGGGATCAGGGCACTAGAAGTCCTTCACGCCGAACCTGCGTTTCGCCAGCAACTCGGCAAGATCGCCGAATTGGGCGACGACCGCAAGGCCGGCGCTAACCATGATCAGGAGCTGCGCCGGGGAATGCTCCAAGGCAAGGGCCGTGACACCGCCAGCAAACGCTGCGCTCAGCACACCCCCGACTAGGCCGGCCCAGGTCTTGCGTGGGCTCCAACGCGGTGCCAAACGCGGGCCGCCGACGCTTCGTCCAATTGCGTAAGCGCCGATATCGGTCGCCCAGACGACCGCCAACAGCCAAACCAGAATCGCTCGACCGCCGGTTTTTTCGTTTGCCAGCCACATGAGGCTGATGCATGGCAGCGCGATCCATAGCAAACCGAGCGCCGTCCAGGCCGGCTCACCACCGCGGGGCGGCCGCTGGGCAATCAAGAAAACAAAGCCGGCGCCCAAAACGGCTACCCCGATAGCGGCCAAAATCGCGCCCGCGGCAGAAGTCGCGACCGCGGCGACGACGAGGACAACGAGTGCAATCTCCGCGGTACCCGGAGCGAAGGAACGCGCCATTGCACCACGGCAGAGCCGGCCCCATTCCCATGCCATTAGGGCCGCGGCGGCGCCTGTCAGCAGGGCTAGCCACGGGCCACCGAACCAGATTGCGGCCAGCGGAAGGGGCGCCAGCGCCAACGCCGAGACGACACGCAGCCGGAGCCGGCCGGCTTCAGCGCGAGCCAACCCTGGCTCCGTATCGGCGCTCGCGCACGCGATATTCCGCGATTGCCTGTTCGAGATCGCTCTTCCCGAAATCGGGCCATAGGGTCTTGGTGAAGACAAGCTCGGAGTAGGCGCACTGCCAGAGTAAGAAGTTGCTGATGCGCTGCTCGCCGCTCGTTCGAATCAACAGATCGGGATCCGGCAAATCGACGGTAAACAGATGGCGCGCGAAACGATCCTCGTCGACGGCGCCGAGCGCCAGTTCTTTGTTCGCCACCGCGGCGGCGATCGCTTGGACTGCGGCGACGATTTCGGCTCGTCCGCCATAGGACAGCGCCATCGTCAAGGTGATCGCAGTATTATCGCGCGTCACCGTTTCGGCGCGATCGATCAGCTGACGAATATCCGGCGCCAAACGATCGAGTTGCCCGATCACCTTCAGGCGGATGCCGTTGCGGTGCAATTCGGCGATCTCGGCCAGCAGGTAATGCCGCAACAGACCCATTAGGTCATGGACCTCACCCGATGAGCGCCTCCAATTTTCCGACGAGAAGCCGAACAGCGTCAGGTAGGGGATGCCGAGCTCGACCGCACCGGTGAGGGTACGCCTGACCGCCTCGGCGCCGCGGCGATGGCCGGCGATCCGCGGCAAGCCCCGGGCTTCCGCCCAGCGGCCATTGCCATCCATGATGATCGCAACATGCCGCGGCATCGATCGCGAGGCCGTTTCGTCGCTAACCCTCGAACTCGTCATCAGACCTGCAGGATCTCCCGGTCCTTTTGCGCCAGGGTGTCGTCAATGCGGCGGATCACCTCGTCGGTCAGCCGCTGGATGTCCTGCTGCAACTTCCGGTGCTGATCCTGCGAGATCTCGCCCTCCTTTTCCTGGCGGCGCAGCATTTCGATCCCGTCGCGCCGAACGTTGCGCACCGAAACTCGCGCCTGCTCAGCATATTTCGCGGTGACCTTCGTCAATTCGCGCCGCCGCTCCTCGTTGAGATCGGGAATCGGCACCCGGATCACCTGGCCTTCGGTCTGAGGATTGAGCCCAAGGCCCGATTCGCGGATCGCCTTGTCGACTGCCTTGACCATGGCCCGGTCCCATACCTGCACCGTGATCATCCGCGGCTCGGGCACGCTGACATTGGCGAGCTGGTTGATCGGCATCGAGCCGCCATACGCGGTAACTGAAACCGGCTCGAGCAGGCTGGCAGATGCGCGACCGGTGCGCAAGCCGCCGAACTCCTTGCGCAGCACGTCGATTGCGCCCTCCATCCGGCGGTTTAGATCTTTTAGCAGCGGGTCTTCCGACATGGTCTCACTCCCGTCGATGACTAACCTTCTCCGTCGATGATTGTATAACGGCCCTCTCCATGCACGAGGCGCAGAAACCCGCCATTCTCGAAAATCGAGAACACCAGGATTGGAATATGGTTTTCGCGCGCTAGAGAAATCGCCGAAGCGTCCATTACCTGCAGATCGCGCGCCAGCACCTCGCGATAATTCAGCCGGTCAAAACGGGTGGCGTTCGGCACGCGTTGGGGATCGGCATCGTATACGCCGTCGACCTTGGTCGCCTTGATCAGCGCGTCACAGCCCATCTCCGAAGCGCGCAAAGCCGCTGCCGTATCGGTTGTGAAAAACGGATTCCCGGTGCCCGCGGCAAAAATCACCAACCGCTTTTTTTCGAGGTGGCGCAAGGCGCGGCGGCGAATATAGGGCTCGCAGACCGCCTGCATCGATATCGCCGACTGGACCCGAGTTGCGATCCCGCATTGTTCGAGCGCGTTCTGCATGGCGAGTGAATTTATCACTGTCGCCAGCATGCCCATGTAGTCGGCTGAGGCGCGCTCCATCCCGGCCGCCGCACCCGAAACGCCGCGAAAGATGTTCCCGCCGCCGATCACCAGGCAGATCTCGACGCCGAGCGAGTGTACGGCTTGGATCTCATCGGCGATGCGCGCGACGAACTCCGGGTCGAGACCGCCTTCGCGCGATCCCATCAGCGCTTCACCCGAGAGCTTTAATAAAACGCGGCGATACCTGAGATCGGCAGCCATACCGCCCACATCCATTCCTGGGATGCGCTGATGTTAAGCGCGGTCCAACTCTAAACGAAATCGCCCGCGCTGTCGCCTCGAAGCCTGTCCTACCTCAAATGCCGCCGCGCCGCGAGTAGCAGTGGCTCACGCTCAGTGGGTGACCTGGGCCGCGGCGGCTACCTCGGCCGCGAAATCGCTGCGGTTGCGCTCGATGCCCTCACCCAGCGCAAAGCGGGCGAAGCCGGTGACCGCGATCGGGGCGCCCGCCGCTTTCGCGGCATTTTCGACCACCTTCGCGATGCGCGTCTCTTGGTCGACGACAAAGATCTGCTCGAGCAGCACGAATTCTTCGTAAAATTTGCGCAGCCTGCCTTCCACCATCCGCTCGACGATGTCGCCCGATTTGCCGCTGGTGCCGGCCTGTTCGCGCAATACCCCGCGTTCGCGCTCGAGTGCGGCCGCCGGGACCGAGGCGATGTCGAGGTAGAGCGGGCTGGCGGCTGCGACGTGCATCGCCAACTGCCGGCCGAGATCGGCGAGTGCGCTGTGTGAGGCTCCGAATTCAAGCGCCACGATCACACCGATCTTGCCAAGCCCCGGGCCGAGCGAGTTGTGCATGTACGCAAATATCCCGCCTTGTCCAACCGCGAGCCGGGCCGCGCGGCGCAGAACCAGATTCTCGCCGATTGTGGCGATCAGGTAGGTAAGCTCTTCTTCAACGTTGCGGCCAGTCTCGGGATAAGGTGTCTTGACCAAGGTTTCGAGTTCGCCATTGCCGCCAACCGCCAGCTCGGCAACGGTGCGGACGAAGCTTTGAAAGGCCTCGTTGCGAGCGACAAAATCGGTCTCGGAATTGACCTCGACGAGGGCGCCCGCGGTGCCGCGGGTGGCGACGCCGATCAACCCCTCGGCGGCAATTCGACCGGCTTTCTTGGCGGCGGCCGACAGCCCCTTCTTGCGCAGCCAATCGACAGCGGCTTCAATGTCGCCGTTGCTGTCGCCAAGCGCTCGCTTGCAATCCATCATGCCGGCGCCGGTCTTCTCGCGCAGCTCCTTGACGAGCGCCGCGGTCACTTCGGGCATTGTCTTCCATCCTCTTCTCTATCGCGCCCCGCTCGCCGGCAGAGCGCAGCTGTATTCATTGCGTTGCCGCGCGCCGCCGGGCGCCCCGGTTCAAGCGTGCGCCGCGGCAGGCGCGTCTTCCACAGGCGGCATCGCCGCCGCGTCCGCATCGGCTTCCCCGGCGAGTTCGCCGGCTGCTTCTTCGGGCAGATCCGCGACCGGCACTTCGGCGCGCGCCCCAATGTCGACCCCCGAGGCCGCGAGCTCCGCCTGAAGCCCGACGAGCACCGAGTTCGCGACCAGATCGCAATACATATGGATCGCGCGCATCGCGTCGTCATTGCCAGGGATCGGATAGGCGATCCCGTCGGGCGATGAGTTCGAAATCGAGGATCGCAACGACCGGGATACGCAGCGTATTGGCCTCAGCGACCGCGATCGCCTCCTTGTTGGTGTCGATCACGAACAGGATGTCGGGCAGCCCGCCCATCTCCTTAATGCCGCCGAGAGCGCGTTCGAGCTTGTCGCGGTCGCGCGTCAATTCCAACAGTTCGCGTTTGGTCAACCCGGTCTGCTCGGTGTTGATCCGCTCGTCAAATTCGCGCAAACGGCGGATCGACTGCGAGATCGTCTTGAAATTGGTCAGCATGCCGCCGAGCCAGCGGTAGTTGACGTAATATTGGCCGCAGCGCTTGGCCGCCTCGGCAACCGGCTCTTGCGCCTGACGTTTGGTGCCGACCATCAGGACTCGTCCACCACCGGCGACCACGTCGCGGATCGCCTGCAGCCCCTGGTGCAGCATCGGGACCGTCTGTTCGAGGTCGATGATGTGAATGCCGTTGCGGGCGCCAAAGATGTAAGGCTGCATCTTCGGGTTCCAGCGCCGGGTGTGATGGCCGAAATGAACGCCGGCTTCCAATAGCTGGCGCATCGTGTAGGTGGGTAGCATCTCACTTCCTTTTCCGGTTGGACCGCCGCAGGGAGAAATCGGGCCCAGCATGATTGCCGGCCACCGACACCGGAGCGGCCCACCTGCACGTATGCACAAGCAACCGCAGCCCTGCGTGAGGGTTATGCTCGTGTAGGTAAGTTGAGTCTGCCGATTTAGCAAGCTCGTGATTGCCCTTGGCCGCTTCGGATTTGCTCGTTGGCCGAATTCAGCATCCCCGGAGCGGAAAGTGTCATAAAACCGTCCGAGAGCTCTTCTTATGATGCGCACTGCATCGGTATCTGCGGCGAAACGGGGGCACTGTGATGTCACGGAACTTCTGCGATTTTCGACTCGGCTTGGCGACAGCGGCGATCGTGATCAGCACAGTAGCGCGCCCGGCATCGGCCGCCCCGATCACCGAGTTCACACCCGGTGACCTAGTGATAAGCACGGTCTCGTGCTCGGACCCCACCGCTTGCAACAGCAGCACCGCGGGCCTCGACACCGCCTCGCCGATCACGTTGCAGGAGTTTCAGCTTGGCGGGGGCGGCACCGCCGTGACGCCGGTCGGCACATTGACACTGCCGCAGACAAGCGTCGGCGCCAATTCGGCAATCTCGGGCGAATACGGGTCGGCTTCGGAAGGCTTCCTGCAGCTCTCGACCGATGGCCGTTATCTGACCATTATGGGCTATGGGGTGAACGCGACGACCTTCAACAGCGCTCCCTTATCGACCTATGGCACGGCGGCGCTGGGTCAGACAACCAGCCTCACTGCCGCGAACCAGACAGGGACCGTATACACGACGGTGCCGCGCGTAGTGGCGCTGATCGGCGGCAACGGCAGCGTCGATACGTCGACAGCGCTCACCGGGGTGTTCAATACAAACAACCCGCGCAGTGCTGCCACCGCGGACGGCTCGTCGTTTTACGTTTCCGGCCAGGGCGCTAACAAAACCGACCCCACCCAGGGTGTCTTCTTTGCTTCATTGGGCGCGACGACTGCGACCCCGATCAACAACAGCACCGATACGCGCGCCGTCGCAATTCTTAATGAAGGCGGCGGCAACACGCTCTATGTCTCGCGCGACTTCAATCCACCCGGTAGCGGCGGCCAGAATTTCTCCAATGTAAGCACTCTTACCGGGCCGACCGGTGGGCTGCCGACCTCATCAACCGGGCTCGTCACCACTCACATCGTTCCGCGGGCAAGCCCATTTTCGAGCGGCGGCAACAATGGCTCGATCGACCTGACCGCGGGCACGGCGAACGGCATCAACAACAGCCGGATCGGCAAATTCGTGTATGTGAGCCCGGAGCAATATTTCTTCGCCAGCCCCACAGTGCTGTACGTGACCGACAGTGGTCAGCCGAAAAACGGCAATGCGAACGCCGCAGCTCTAGGAGAGGGCGGACTGCAGAAATGGGTTCTGACCAGCGGTGTGTGGACCCTCGATTACGACCTTTATAACGGTCTCGACTTGGTCAACAACGCGAACGCCAATTCGGCGACACCGACTGCTCCGGGCGTGACTGGGCTCTTCGGTCTGACCGGCGAGGTGATTGGTGACGAAGTCGAGTTGTTCGCCACCAGCTATGGACTCAACGAACTGTCGCCGAGCTATCTCTACGAGATTACCGACATGCTGGACGATACGACCGCTGCGGAAGCGAGCAGCGAAATGTTCGCAACCCTATATGCCGCGCCGGCCGACACCTCAATCCGCGGAGTTTCGTTCACTCCAATTCCCGAGCCATCGTCCTTGGCACTTCTCGTCGCTGGCCTTGCTGGGCTGGGTTTGATCCGCCGCCGCAGCTCGCAGAGATAACGTTGATACCGCGGGACTGATGATCGGCAGCGCAGGGCGCCGACGGTTCGCCTAATCAGATATCGTGGACGTCGACGATGCCGGGGAGCGATTTGACCGCAGCGCGCATCCTGGGGTCGACGCGGAACCCGCCGGGGATCGCGATCTCGACTTCGCCGTCGTCGAGGTCGAGCACGACCGTCACCCGACCGCGGCCGCCGGTCTCGCGGGTGAACAGATTTTTCAGATGAGTAAGAGCGCGCTCTTCGCCGAGGAACACCCGCAGCCCGGCCGCGGCATGGGCGACGACATCGTCGAGCGGCTCGAGCTTTTGCGCAGTCAACCGCATGCTGTCTTCCTCGCTGCGCACATCCACGGTCACCACGACCGGCTGACCCGAATCGAACAGGGCGCGCGCTTCGCGCAGCATTTCGGCGAACAGGGTCACCTCATAAACCCCGCTCGGATCCGACATCTGGACAAATGCAAAGCGGTTGCCGCGCGCAGAGGTGCGCTCCTTGCGGCCGACGACGATGCCGGCGAGCCGGAAACGCGTGGTGACGTTTGCCGCGAGTGCCGCGGGCAGATCAGCCCAGCGCAGAATGCCGGCGCGTTCAAGGCTCTTACCGTAGGCGTCGAGAGGGTGGCTCGACAGGTAAAAGCCGATCGCCGCGAATTCCTGCTGCAATTTCTCGACGGCGGGCCAGTCGTCGATGATCGGCAAGGAGGGCCGCGGCGCAAAGGCCGGGTCGATCGCGCCGAATAGGCTTTCCTGCTTGGTCTCGCGATCCTCGGCGACGCGGCTCGCGTGGCGCAATAGCACTTCGGTCGCGGCCACGGTCTGGGCCCGGTTGGGGTTGATCGAGTCGAACGCGCCGGCGCGGGCCAGGCTTTCGAATTGGCGGCGGTTAAAGCTCTTGGCGTCGAGACGAAACGCGAAATTGGCGAGATCCTTGAACCGACCGTTGCTGTCGCGCTCGCGCACCAGTTCGACCATCGCCTGCTCGCCGACGCCTTTGACCGCGGCTAGTGCATAGCGGATGGCGGGTTTGCCGGTCTTCGGATCAATCTCCACCGAGAACGTCGGCTGCGAGCGGTTGATGTCAGGGGGCAACAGCCGGATGCCGAGCCGGTCCAATTCTTGGCGAAAATGGTCCAGCTTTTCGGTGTTGCCGAGGTCGAGCGTCATCGATGCAGCGAAGAACTCGACCGGGTAATTCGCCTTCAAATAAGCGGTTTGATAGGTGATCAGCGCATAGGCCGCGGCGTGCGGTTTGTTAAAACCATAGCCGGCAAATTTGGCCATCTGATCGAAGATTAGCTCGGCCCGTCCCGGCTCGACACCGCGCGCCACGGCTCCGTCGACGAATTGTTGGCGTTGCGCGTCCATCTCCGACTGGATCTTCTTGCCCATCGCGCGGCGCAACAAATCGGCGCCGCCAAGTGTGTAGCCGGCCAATACCTGGGCGATCTGCATGACCTGTTCCTGGTAGGTCATGACGCCGTAAGTTGCGGCGAGGATCGGTTCCAGCGCCGGGTGCAGGTAATCGGGCGCCTCTTCGCCGTGCTTCACCGCGATGTAGCGTGGGATGTTCTCCATCGGGCCGGGCCGGTACAGCGCATTGGCGGCGATGATGTCCTCAAAGCGGTCCGGGCGCAGGCGTCTGAGCATGTCGCGGACACCCGCACCTTCGACCTGGAACACGCCGACCGTGTCGCCGGCGCTCAACAGCTCGAAAGTTGGGCGATCGTCGAGCGGCAGATCGGCGAGATCGAGTGAGATCCCGCGCGCTTGCAGCAACTCGAGGCACCGCGCTAGCACGGTCAGGGTCTTGAGCCCAAGAAAGTCGAATTTGACGAGGCCGGCGAGCTCGACCCACTTCATGTTGAATTGGGTCGCCGGTATGTCGGAGCGCGGGTCGCGATAGAGCGGCACCAACTCGACCAGCGGTCGGTCGCCGATCACGACACCCGCGGCGTGTGTCGAGGCGTGGCGATAAAGCCCTTCGAGCTTTAACGAGATCTCGATCAGCCGCGCCACCGCTTCGTCGCTGTCGCGCGCTTGCTGGAGTGCCGGTTCGCCGGCGATTGCCTTCTCTAAGGTAACCGGATGCGCCGGATTGTTGGGCACCAATTTGCACAAGCGGTCGATCTGGCCGTAGGGCATCGCCAACACCCGGCCGACATCGCGCAACACCGCGCGCGCCTGCAATTTACCAAATGTGATGATTTGCGCGACCCGATCGCGGCCATATTTCTGCTGGACGTAACGGATCACCTCGTCGCGCCGGTCCTGACAGAAATCGATGTCGAAATCCGGCATCGAGACGCGTTCAGGGTTCAGGAAACGTTCGAATAGCAGCCCAAAGCGCAACGGGTCGAGATCGGTGATCGTCAACGCCCACGCGACCACCGAGCCGGCCCCCGAGCCGCGCCCCGGCCCGACCGGGATGCACTCGCGTTTGGCCCACTGGATAAAGTCGGCGACGATCAGGAAATAGCCGGCAAACCCCATCTGGATGATCGTGCCGAGCTCGAATTCGAGCCGCTCGCGATAGGGCGGCACCTCCGTCTCGTGGATCCCAAGCCGGGCGAGGCGCGCGTCGAGACCGGCTGATGCGGCACGGCGCAGCGCGGTTTCTTCGCTCTCGCCGTCCGGGGTCGGGAAGGCCGGCAGAATCGGCTGGCGCGGCCGCGGAATAAAGGCGCAGCGGCGAGCGATCACCAAAGTGTTGTCACAGGCTTCGGGCAGATCGGCGAACACCTCGCGCATCTCCTCCGCCGGCCGGAAATAATGCGATTGGGTCAGCCGCTTGCGGTCATTGTCGGCGACTGCTTTGCCCTGCGCGATACATAGCAGGGCATCGTGGGCGTCGTAGAAATCGCGGTCGGGGAAATAGGCGTCGTTGGTCGCCACCAGCGGCAGATTGTGGCGATAGGCGAGATCGACGAGCCCAGGCTCGCTGCGCGCTTCCTCATTGCCGCCATGGCGCATCAATTCGACGTAAAGCCGGCCGGGAAACGACGCCTTCAACTCGCTGAGCATTGCTGCCGCAGCCTCGCTCTGGCCTTCGGCGAGCAGTCTCCCGACCGGACCCTTTGGACCACCAGTGAGGCAGATCAGCCCGTCATTGGCCGCGCCGAGATCGGCAAGCAAAACCGCCGGTTCGGTTGCGCCGTCATCGTCAAGAAAGGCGCGGCTGACGAGTGTCAGCAGATTGCGGTAGCCGGTTTCGCTCTGCGCGAGCACGACCACCCGATCCGGGTCCGCCATCGGACGGGGGAGCGAGCCGTTGCCACGGTTCCGGTCGTCGCCTTGGCGCAATGCCAGCTCGCAGCCGATGATCGGCTGCACCCCCGCGGCGGCGCAGGCCGTGGCAAATTCGAGCGCACCGAACAGATTGCCGGTGTCGGTGATCGCCACCGCCGGCATGCGCTCGACTTTGCAGCGCGCGACCAGTTCCTTGATTGGGATCGCGCCTGATGACAACGAATAGGCGGAGTGGACCCGGAGGTGAACAAAATCAGCCAATGCCATAGAACCGATATTGCACGCTAAGGCGCGGATTTCACCGATCGTGAACCACTGGTAAGCGACTGACTTCTAATTTCCCATAGTTTTCAATTTCTTAACCGCTTTTTTGCTCCGCCCAGCGGCCGCGAATTGTGACCGGTTCGCGCGCACCGCTGAGCTAATGATTCGGAAGCCCTAGACAAGCCTGGCCAATATGGCCATCCTGGCCAGGGAGGTCGAGAGAGGAAGTGCCAGTGCAGGTCAATGTCCTGGAGGCAAAAAATCGGCTGTCGCAATTGATCAGGGCGGCGCAGGCAGGAGAAGACGTGGTCATCGCCAATCGGGGCGCACCAGTAGCGCGGCTCGTGCCGGCGCGACCCGAAAATGCCGCGGGATCGAACAGGGGCACCGCCAAAGCCATTCTGCGATGGTTAAAGGCGCATCCGCTGCCCGCCTACGCGCGACGCTCGGCGGTAGAAATCGATGCTGCGATCGAGCAAGAGCGGCACTCATGGGACTGATCTACTTTGATGCCTGTCTCTTGATATACCTCGTCGAAGGCCATGCGCGCTGGGGCGAACCGCTCGAAAAAGCAATGACGGCAGCGGTCGAGCCCGACTTTGCGATTTCGCCGTTGGTAAAACTTGAATGCCTGGTCGCGCCGATTAAGCGCGGCGACCCGGTTCTGGAGGGCGCATACTCCGGCTTATTTGACCAATTTACGTCGCTGGAGATGCCTGAGCCGGTATATCTTCAAGCCGCTCAACTGCGCGCCCGGTTTGGGATCAGAACGCCGGATGCGCTACACCTTGCATGTGCGCAGCATCACAGCTGCGAGGCCCTGTGGACCAACGACGACCGGCTGACACAAGCCTCACACGGGCTCGCACTCAACATCCTACGGTAGATCGATTCGGCGGGGATTCCGGAGCCGCAGGCGGCGACGGCTGCGGCCTAGGGTCTGGAATGAGATTGGGCTGTCGGCGGCGCAACCCGCCCTGACCGCCCACAATAGGGCGGCGTTTTGCGCCGTTTGCTTTGCTTGCGTCTACTCGGCCCGGGCCCGATAGTCCGCAACGGAAACGCGGGCAAATGGAGAAACCAATGCAGATCCGCGACGGCTTTGTCGGGACGGTCGGCAATACGCCACTGATCAAATTGCGGCGGGCCTCGGAGGAGACCGGCTGCACGATCCTCGGCAAGGCCGAATTCCTGAACCCGGGCGGCTCGGTCAAAGACCGCGCAGCACTCTACATCATCAAGGATGCCGAGGAGCGTGGGTTGCTGCGGCCGGGCGGGGTCATTGTCGAGGGTACCGCCGGCAATACCGGCATCGGCCTGGCGCTGGTCGGTAATGCCCGCGGCTACCGCACCGTCATCGTAATGCCCGAGACGCAGAGCCAGGAAAAGAAGGATATGCTGCGGCTGTGCGGCGCCGATCTGCGGCTGGTGCCCGCCGCTCCCTACACCAACCCGAACAACTACGTGCGCTATTCCGAGCGGCTCGCTACCGAGATTGCGGCGCAGGAACCCAACGGGGCGATTTGGGCCAATCAGTTCGATAATCTCGCCAACCGGCGCGGTCACTATGAAACAACCGGCCCGGAAATTTGGGAACAGACCGCCGGCAGGGTCGACGGCTTCACGTGCTCGGTCGGCACCGGCGGCACCTTATCCGGGGTCGGCATCGCACTGCGCGAACGCAACCCAAATGCGAAAATCTATCTGGCCGACTGCATGGGGTCAGGAATTTACAGCTGGTATGCGCGACACGAGTTCAAACCCGAGGGCAATTCGATCACCGAGGGCATCGGCAATAACCGCGAGACAAGGAACCTCGAAGGCTTTACGCCTGACGGCCAGTTCCAGATCACCGACCAGGAGATGCTGCCGGCGCTGTTCAGCTTGGTCGAGGATGAGGGGTTGGTGCTCGGTGGTTCGACCGGGATCAATTTGTGCGGCGCGATCCGGCTCGCGCGATTGCTCGGCCCCGGCCACACGATCGTAACGATCCTCGCCGATTCCGGCACCCGCTATCTCTCTAAGCTGTTCAACCCAGCTTTCCTCAAAGAACGCACCCTACCCGCCCCCGCGTGGCTCGAGGGGTGAGCACTGCGAAGCAAGCTCTGTTTGTAAATAACCGCTGTCCCGGCGAAAGCCTAGAGCAACCTGAAAAGCACATAATTAGGCATTGTCGTCCCGGCGCAGGCCGGGACCCACCCTGAAGAACAAAAGAATGTTCTTTGTTTATTTGGTCGCGAGCAGACCGCATGGAACCCTCTATGTCGGCGTCACGTCGGATCTCGTGCGACGAATTTGGGAACACAAAAACGGCGTGATCCCCGGTTTCACAACAAAATACAAAGTTGACCGGCTCGCATGGTTCGAGCAGCACGAAGATTGGGAGGCGGCGATCCGTCGAGAGAAGCAGATTGCAGATTAAAGAGTGGAAGCGCGCGTGGAAAATTAGGCTGATCGAATCCGACAATCCTGACTGGATCGACCGCTATTATGATGTTGCGCGATCGACATGATGCTGGGTGCATAGTGGGTCCCGGCCTTCGCCGGGACGACGGCGAAAGCGGCTGCTGCCAGTGTTCGTCGGGAATGCGCGGATCGAGCGGATCAGACAGCATTTGAAACGGCGTTTGTGTCGTTCCTGCTTTAGCGGCCGGCGTTCGCGGAATGGTGGGTCGAAAGGAGATTATCGCAGCAGATGACCGAGCTTTTGTTCCGCGATGACAGCTATCTGCGCAGTTGCGCGGCCCGGGTCATTGGCGTCGATGGGCGCGGCATCCAGCTTGACCGCACGGTGTTTTATCCGACGGGCGGCGGCCAGCCCGGCGATGCCGGCGTGCTGCGCTTGGCCTCGGGCGAGACGATCGCAATCATCGACACCGTCAAAGGCGAGGGCCCCGACGACGTAATCCATGTCCCCGCTTCTGGCGCCAATTTGCCGTTGCCTGGCGCCGAACTGACCGCCGAGATCGACTGGGAACGCCGCCATCGGCTGATGCGCATGCACACCTGCCTGCACTTGTTGTGCGCGGTGGTACCGGGAGCGGTGACCGGCGGGCAAGTCGCCGATGGCCGCGGGCGGCTCGATTTCGATGTGCCGGGATCGAGCCTCGACAAGGAGGCGATCACCGCCCGCCTCAACGAATTGATCGTCGCGGGGCATCCCGTAGCACCGCGGTGGATCACCGACGACGAGCTCGCGGCCCAGCCCGATCTTGTGCGCACGATGTCGGTCAAGCCGCCGACCGGCAGCGGCCACGTGCGGCTGATGGAAATCGCCGGGGTCGATCTGCAGCCTTGCGGTGGGACCCATGTCGCGAATATTGCGGAGATCGGGCGGATCGCGGTCACCAAAATCGAGAACAAAGGCCGCCAGAACCGCCGGATCAACATCGCATTCATCTGACAACACAAGGACGAACGATGCCCTATGCCCACCCCGAGGCGCTGGTCGGCACCGACTGGCTGGCGGCGCATCTCGATGATCGGCGGGTCCGGATTGTCGACGCGTCGTTTACATTGCCCGGCGTGACACCGACTGCTCGGGAAAATTATGACCGCGAGCATATTCCGGGGGCGGTGTTTTTCGACATTGACGATATGGCCGAGCCCGGCACCAGCCTGCCGCATATGATTCCATCGCCCGATCTGTTCGCGCAAAAAATCGGCGCGCTCGGCATCGGCAACGAGGACAAGGTCATTGTCTACGACACGAACGGACTGTCTTCGGCCGGGCGGGCGTGGTGGATGCTGCGCATGTTCGGGCATCCCGATGTGGCGTTGCTTAATGGCGGGCTGCCGAAATGGAAGGCGGAGGGTCGCCCGTTAACCGCCGCGATCCCGACACCCGTGCCGCGTCGGTTTACCGCGCGCTTCGACCCGTCACTGGTGCGCGACAAGTCCGCCATTGTTGCCAATCTGTCGAGCCGGCATGAGCAGGTGATCGACGCCCGCGCCGCCGGCCGCTTTGACGGATCGACGCCGGAAGTCCGACCCGGCTTGCGCAGCGGCCATATTCCGGAGAGCGTCAACCTGCCCTACGACCGGCTGACCGACCCCCAAACCCGTCAACTCAAGAGCGCCGAGGCGCTGACCGCATTGTTTCACGAGGCCGGGGTGAAGCTCGAACAGCCGATCGTGACCAGTTGCGGCTCGGGGGTTACCGCCTGCGCGTTGGCGTTTGCGCTGCATCTGATCGGCCATCCGGGGGCGGCAGTCTATGACGGCAGCTGGTCGGAATGGGGTCTACCCGGCGACACGCCGGTCGAGACCGGACCCGCCGCGCGGAACTGACCGATGCTATTGCAGGACACGATCACCTATCTCGAAATGCTGGCGCGCCCGCCGACCAGCCGAGTGCCGTTGCCCTCCGGCAAGCTCGCATTGATGCGCGCCGAGAGCTGCACCGTGTCGTTCTACCGCTATATCTACGATACGGTAGGCGAGCCCTGGCTGTGGTTCGAACGCCGGCTATTTGGCGACGCGGCGTTGGTTCAGCTGATCACCAAGCCGACCATCGAGATCTTTGTTCTTTATGTGGGGGGTGTGCCGGCCGGATTTTTCGAGCTCGACACCGCCGAGCCGCGCGAAACCAAGCTGTGCTATTTTGGGCTCGTGCCCGATTTCATCGGTCGCGGTTACGGCCCCTATCTGCTGCAGGCGGCGATCGACCGCGCCTGGACCGCCCGGCCGATCGACCGCTTCTGGCTGCACACCTCGACCTATGATCACCCAAAGGCGCTCGCGACTTATCAGCGCGCCGGATTTGTCGTCTACGCCCGCCGCCCGACCTCGTTTGAGGACCCGCGCCGGCTCAGCATCCTGCCGCGCGCCCTGACCCATCGCCTGCTGCCACCGCTCGACCCTTAGCGCGAAAAGTGGGCGGGCGCTCGATTAGCGCAACGAACCGTATTGTCGAACTTGGAATTGGATAGACATTGCGCGGGATTCTTCGACAGCATTATTGCGGTGATTGAGCACCCGATCAGAAACATCGCTTCGCCAAAAGGTTATTTAATATTTCTGAAATGATGTTACTCAAGGTGCTTCAGGGTTTCGGCAAGATAATTTGCTTCCTCCCAAAAGTGCATCGCCGCCGCGGATCACAGTTCGTCTAGTCGTTAACCCGATTGACCGACGCGCGACGGAGCGGGAAACTGCCCTCGGACCAGAGCGGCCAGCAACGGCGCCGGGCCAGGGGAGACCATTATGAGCAATCTATCCGAACCGCCGGTGCTGGCGCGGGCGGCGACGCGGCGCACCCGGCGCGTCTCGGTGATCTGGATAATCCCGCTGGTCGCGGTAGCGATAGGTGCGTACCTCGCTTGGGACACGCTGTCGAAAGAAGGACCGACGATCACGGTTACCTTCAATACCGCTGAGGGGCTGCAGCCGGGCCAGTCGCAGCTCAAGTTCAAGGACATCGTGTTTGGTACGGTCAAGAGTGTCGCGCTCACGCCCGATCACGACGACGTCGTCGTCACGATCGCCACGACCCACGAGGCGACGCCGCTATTGACCGACACGACGGTGTTTTGGGTGGTCAAGCCGCGGCTGTTCGCCGGCAACATCTCCGGCCTCGAAACCCTATTGTCGGGGAGCTATGTCGGAATGCTGCCCGGGGCGACCGCCGGCAAGCCGCAGCGCGCCTTCGCTGGGCGCGAGGATCCGCCAATCCTGACCGAGCATGTCCCGGGTCATATCTTTCTGATGAAAGCTAAGCGCCTGGGTTCGATTTCGCTCGGCTCGCCGATCTATTACCGCGATATAAGCGTCGGCGAAGTGCTCGGCTGGGACTTCGCCGACATGGCCGAATACGTGACGATCCACGCCTTTGTTCGCGCCCCTTATGACGGCTACGTCACCGACCAAACCCGGTTCTGGAATGCCTCTGGCTTATCGGTCAAGCTCGCCGGCACCGGAATCGAGGTCCAGATGGAGTCGTTGAAAGCCCTATTGCTCGGCGGCATCGCCTTCGAAACCCCGGAGCAGGAGGCTAATGCCAAGGTGGCGAGCCTGGAAGATCACGTTTTCCCGCTATTTGCCGACCGGCAAACGGCAGAAAATGCCTCGTACACGACCAAGATCCCGCTTGTGTCGTACTTCCCCGGCTCAGTCAGCGGCCTTGCGCGTGGCTCGGAGGTCACAATGCATGGGCTCGTCGTCGGTCATGTCACCGATGTCCAGCTCGCCTTCGACAGGGCGAACGACAAAGTGCTCGCGCCCGTGCGCTACGAGCTCGAGCCCGAGCGCGTCCTGGGCGTCGGCGTCCACGTCTTCAAAACTCCGCAAGAGGGGATCGCGGCGCTGCTGAAGCAAGGATTGCGAGCGACTTTGCAGAGCGCCAGCCTGATCACCGGCCAGCAACAGGTGGCGCTGGATTTCCAGCCCAACGCGCCACCCGCCGAAGTCGCGATGAAGGACGGCTATTTCGTGCTGCCGTCAGCCTCGGGCGGCGGGTTCGCCGGCCTCGCAGCTTCCGCCACCGAGCTGCTCAACAAGGTCAACACGCTCCCCTTTGACTCGATCGGAAGAGACCTCGAAGGACTGCTCAAATCGACCAACGATCTGGTGAGCGGGCCGCAGTTGCGCCAGGCATTAAACAGCCTCGCCGCCACACTCGCCACGGCCGAGACCTTTACCCACAACCTGAATAGCGGCACGTCTCCGGCGTTGAAGCAATTGCCAGCAATGACGAACGAGCTGCAAAAGACCCTCGGCAACACAAACAAGTTGCTGGTCTCGCTCGACAGCGGCTATGGCGACAACACCAAGTTCAACCGCGATCTCGAGCGGTTGTTGGTGCAGACCAACGACGCGCTCGGCTCGTTGCGTGCACTCACCGATCTGCTTGCGCGCCACCCCGAAGCGCTGATCAAGGGTCGTCCGGCGGGCGGCGTAGAATGACCCGCAGGTCGCGCCGGCACGGGCTCGCGGCGACAGCACTAGCCGTCGCAGGAGCGACTGCCATGCTGCTTACGGCGTGCACATCACCCGACCCCGTGCTCTACACGATCGCGACGGCACCAGGCTCCGCGCAAGCGCGGAGCCCTCGGGTTGTGCTCGTGCAGCAGATCGCGGTCGCTCATTTCCTCGAACGCTCGCAGATCGTGCGTTCGTCGGAAAACTACCGGCTCGACGTGATGTCGAACGATTGGTGGGGCGAGCCGCTGCCGGCGATGCTGAACCGGGTCTTGGTCGAGGAGCTGGGGCAGCGGCTGCCGCAGGGTACGGTCATCGCCGACAATGGCGCCGTGACCGCCCGGCCTGATGCTACTGTGGAGATCAACATTCAGCGTCTCGACGAGGACGCCGCCGGCAACCTCGTCCTGCAGGCGCAGGCTGCGGTGCGCGCGACCGGGCAGAGCCAGCCCGAATTGCGCAGCTTCCGTTTTTCGGTGCCGCCTTCGGCGCCGGGCGTGCCGGGTGAGGTGGCGGCGATCAGCGTCGCCGTGGGCCGTCTTGCCGATGGCGTCGCCGCCATGCTGGTAACGCTCCCGATCCACGCGTGAGCACTCCCTCCCTCGCCACCGACGCCGCGCCGGCGACCCGGCCGCAACTGCGCGAATGCCCGGGGTGCGGGCTGCTGCAGCAGATCCCCGAGCTTAACATTGGCGGCTCGGCTAGCTGCGCACGCTGCCCGACGGTCCTGCGCCGGGTTTCCCCCCACCGCCTGCAACACGTTATTGCGCTGACCGTGGCGGCGCTGACCTTGCTAGTGGTCATGTGCGTCACGCCGCTGATGAGCGTCGAGACCGCCGGCATTCGCCGGGCGGCGGATTTGTTTTCCGGGCCTGACGAATTGGTGCGGCAAAACATGGCGCCGCTGGCATTCGTGGTGCTGTTCGTGACTTTGTTCGCACCACTCGTCCGGCTCGTCGCAACGCTCTACGTGCTGGTCCGCGTTCACGAGCTGCATCCACCGCGCCACCTGCGCCGGCTTTTTGCCTGCGCCGAAAAATTGCGGCCCTGGTCGATGCTCGAAGTCTTCGTGTTTGGCGTGTTTGTCGCCTACGTCAAACTCGGCGACTTGGTCTCGATCGGGCTGCGCACCGGCGTTTATGCGCTGCTGGCGTTGACCTTTGTGCTGGTATGGCTCGACAGCGCGCTCGATCGCGAAGCGGTGTGGCAGCGGCTCGACCATGAAGACGATCCCGACCGGCTGCCCTGCGGTGCCACAGCGGGTGCGATTGGCTGCGAAACCTGCGGCCTCGTCAGCGCGCCGCACGCGCACGACGCCCATTGCCCGCGCTGCGACAGCGTGCTGCATCCCCGCCGCCCGAACAGCATCCAGCGCACCTGGGCGTTGGTGATCGCCGCGGCGATCCTCTACATCCCGGCCAATTACTACCCGGTTCTGTCCGTCGTCCAGCTCGGCGCCGGCCAGCCGAGCACGATCCTGGGCGGGGTCGAGGAACTCGTCACAGCCCGCCAATACCCGCTCGCCGCGCTCGTCTTTTTCGCCAGCATCGCGGTGCCGATGCTGAAGCTCTTCGGGCTGTCAATCATGTTGATCGCAACCCAGACGGGGCTAGCCGGCCGACTGCGCGACCGCACCCGGCTCTATCACATCGTGCGCTTTATCGGCCGCTGGTCGATGATCGACATCTTTATGGAGTCGCTGCTCGGCGCCCTCGTTGCGTTTGGCGCGGTGATCACGATCCAGCCCGGCATGGGCGCCCTCGCCTTTTGCGCGGTCGTGATCCTGACTATGTTCGCCGCCGAGACCTTCGATCCCCGTCTTATGTGGGACGCCGCCGCGGCGCGTTCCTCGCCACCCGGACTGGCCGCGCGCGCGATCGGCGATTGACGTCGCGTGGCCCTGTCTTAGGCCGCGCCGGTAGTCTATATCTTTGTCAATGTTACAGGGGCAGTTTCGAGCAGGCGGGTTGACCGCCCGAGTCGGCGGCGGGCGTGGCGGAATTGGCAGACGCACTGGATTTAGGTTCCAGCGATGTAAATCGTGGGGGTTCAAGTCCCCCCGCCCGCACCACCGCGCGCCTGAGACAAAAAAGAAAGGGCTGATACCGATGAAGGTTGGGTTTGCGGTTTGCTGGTGCGGTTTCGGGGCGGAGTTTGTGCGATGCAGGTGACCGAGACCGGCGCAGACGGGCTGAAGCGGGAATTCCATATCGTCGTGCCCGCGGGCGAGCTTGAAGACAAGGTCGTCAGCCGTCTCGACGAACTCGGTCGTACGATCCGCCTACCGGGTTTCCGTCCCGGAAAAGTCCCGATGCAGATCCTGCGGCGGCGCTACGGCCCATCGGTGCTCGGCGAAGTGTTGGAGAGCACGGTCCAGGGAAGCTCGGCCGACACGATCCGCGACCGCAATCTGCGTCCCGCATTGCCGCCCAAGGTCGATATCGTTTCGTTCAGCGAGGGCGCCGACCTCGAATACAACATGATGGTCGAGGTCCTACCGGAAATCCCCGAGCCGAGTTTTGGCGAACTCGATATCGAGCGCCTCGTCGTCGAGGTACCGGAGGAGAGTGTCGATGCGGCGATCCAGCGGATCGCAGAGCAGCAACGCAAAACGGAAACGGTCGAACGACCGGCTGAGAATGGCGACATCCTGGTCGCCGATGTCGAAGGCAAGATTGGCGAGGAGGAAATCCCCGGGGCCGGGGGTAAGGATCGCCAGATTGTGCTGGGCGCAGCAGGCTTCATCCCTGGTTTCGAGGATCAGCTCGTTGGTGTGACCGCGGGCGAGCATCGCGACGTGCAAGTCACCTTCCCCGAGGGTTACGCGGTATCGCATCTCGCCGGTAAAGAGGCGCTGTTCAGTGTCGATGTGAAGGAGGTCCGGCAGAGGCTGCCTGCGGTCATCGATGACGAATTGGCGATTGCGGTCGGGCTGGAAAACCTCACCGAGCTGCGCCAGGAAGTGCGTCAGCAAATGGAGCGCGATTACGCAGCCGCGTCACGCCTGCGGCTGAAGCGCGCGCTCCTCGACAAGTTGGCCGAGCGTTACGATTTTCCGGTGCCGGCCGGCATGGTCGATATGGAGTTCAATAACATCTGGGCTCAATATCAGGCAGAAAAGGAGCAGCAACCGGAGGGCGGCTCAACGAGTGACGGCGGCTCGGCCGAGGAGGCCGCTGCGCCCGACGCCGCGGATGCCGCCGCGCCCGAAGATGATACCCCGGCCGAGGAGCAAGCGTCTGCGGATAAAGGCGCTGTTCCCATCCCGGAGGGGTCGCCCGACGAGGCTGCACCAGCCACTGATAAGGACGGCGACGAGGCTGCCAAAGCTGAGTACCACAAGATCGCCGAGCGGCGCGTCCGGCTTGGTTTGCTGCTTGCAGAGGTCGGCAACAGAAACAACATTACTGTGACGCAAGACGAGCTGAACCAGGCGATTACCCGCGAGGTCCGCCGCCACCCGGGCTATGAACGCCAAGCTCTCGATTTCTACCGCCAGAACCCGGAAGCCGTGGCGAGCCTGCGCGCCCCGATTTTTGAAGACAAGGTCGTCGATTTCATTGTCGAGTTGGCGAAGCTTCCGGAGCGTCGGGTGAGCCCGCAGGAACTGTTGGCGTTGCCCGAGCCCGACTCTGACGATGGGTTGAGCGGCGAAGCGATGAGCGGGGATGCAGTGACCGGGGATGCGGTGACCGGCGATCCGCCGGCTACCGCGACGGCCGAGCAACCATGATTGTTTTGTTGAACCCGTAAGCCGCCGCCGCGGCGCTGTCGAGGAGACTGCTGATGTCCGACTATTTCGAACAGTATATGAACAACCTGGTGCCGATGGTCGTCGAGCAGACAAATCGCGGCGAGCGCGCCTACGATATTTATTCGCGACTGCTAAAGGAGAGAATTATCTTCCTCGTCGGAGCAGTCCACGACGCGGTGGCGAGCCTGATCTGCGCCCAGCTGTTGTTCCTCGAGTCGGAGAACCCGACCAAGGATATCGCGTTTTACATCAATTCGCCGGGCGGCGTGGTGACCTCGGGTTTGGCGATCTATGACACAATGCAGTATATCCGGTCGCCGGTTTCGACTGTGTGCATCGGACAAGCGGCGTCGATGGGCTCATTGCTGTTATGCGCCGGCGCCAAGGGCAAACGCTTCTCGCTCCCCAACTCGCGGATCATGATCCATCAGCCCTCGGGCGGGGCGCAGGGTCAGGCGACCGATATCGAGATCCAGGCGCGCGAGATTCTCGCCTTGCGGGCGCGGCTCAACGAGATCTATGTCCGGCACACTGGCCAGCCGCTCGAAGTCATTTCCGCCGCGGTCGAGCGCGACAAGTTCCTGTCACCATTCGAAGCAATGGAGTTCGGCCTCGTCGATGAGGTCGTGGAAAGCCGTCCCGGCGGATTTGAGGAGCGCGCCCGCGCCTGACCCTCAGCGGACCATTGGGTCCGGCTTTTATGATTAAGTAGTTGTTGATGCGGTTGGACCCCATATACTCGGCGGATGTGGCGGACGTTGCGTTGTTGACCGTAGCGTGGGCGGGCGAGGTTGTCGGCCCGAGAGCCCGACCGCCGAGCCGGGAGGCAAGGGGCCGCGGGGTCGGGAAGGCGCGGCGGCTGACGACGGAGTGGCGATGACCAAATCCAGCGGTGGCAACTCGAAGAACACGCTTTACTGCTCATTCTGTGGCAAGAGCCAACACGAAGTCAGAAAGCTGATTGCCGGGCCGACGGTGTTCATCTGCGACGAATGCGTCGAGCTTTGCATGGATATTATCCGTGAAGAGCACAAGACGACGCTCGTCAAATCGCGCGATGGGGTCCCGGGACCGCGCGACATCTGCAAGGTTCTCGACGACTATGTGATTGGCCAGGACCACGCCAAGCGTGTCCTGTCGGTTGCTGTGCACAATCATTACAAGCGCCTGGCACACGGCGCCAAATCGAACGATGTTGAACTGGCCAAATCCAATATCCTGCTCGTGGGTCCGACCGGTTCGGGAAAGACGCTGCTGGCCCAGACCCTGGCCCGCATCATCGATGTGCCGTTCACGATGGCCGACGCTACAACGCTGACCGAGGCCGGCTATGTCGGAGAGGATGTCGAGAACATCATTCTGAAGTTGCTGCAGGCTGCGGATTACAATGTCGAGCGGGCGCAGCGCGGCATCGTCTATATTGACGAAGTCGACAAGATCTCGCGCAAGTCGGACAACCCCTCGATCACCCGAGACGTATCCGGCGAGGGTGTCCAGCAAGCGCTGCTTAAGATTATGGAGGGCACGATTGCCTCGGTGCCGCCGCAAGGCGGCCGCAAGCATCCGCAGCAGGAATTTTTGCAAGTCGATACAACGAATATTCTGTTTGTCTGCGGTGGCGCCTTTTCGGGATTGGAAAAGATCATAGCGCAGCGTCGTCAGGGTACATCGATCGGATTTGGCGCCGAAGTGCGCGGCCCTGACGAGCGCAAGACCGGCGAAATCTTGAGGGATCTCGAGCCGGAGGATCTTTTAAAGTTCGGCCTCATTCCGGAATTTGTCGGCCGACTGCCGGTCGTGGCGACCCTCGATGATCTCGACGAGGGAGCCCTGGTTGATATTCTCACCAAGCCCAAAAATGCCTTGGTCAAACAGTACCAGAGGCTGTTTGAGATGGAGGACGTTCGTCTCGAACTCAACGAGGAGGCGCTAAAAGCGATTGCCCGCAAGGCGATCTTGCGCAAGACGGGCGCCCGCGGGCTACGTTCGATCATGGAGGCAATCCTTCTCGAATCGATGTTCGAACTCCCGAGCCTGGTCGGCGTCAGCGAGATCGTCATAAACCGAGAGGTTGTTGAGGGGCGGACCCAACCGCTTCATATCTACTCCGACCGGCGCGGCGATGTCGGCACCGGCGACTAATACTAGTGCCGATTGGCGTTGCACAACGCAAGGTTACTTGACTGCCGGTGAAACCGGACCAACCTAAATACTGGCCTACCCCTATCGGTTTGGCTCGCTTCGGACCGGTCTACGAATAAGAGGGCTCATGACTGAACTCGTGCGCGGTGCGCTCTACCCCGTCCTGCCTCTTCGCGACATCGTCGTTTTTCCGCACATGATCGTGCCGCTGTTTGTCGGCCGCGAAAAATCGGTGCGCGCTCTCGAAGACGTCATGAAAGATGACAAGCAAATCCTGCTCGTGACCCAGAAGAATGCAGCGCAGGATGATCCGTCGACCGACGATATCTACACGGTCGGCACGATCGGCACGGTGCTCCAGTTGCTCAAATTGCCGGACGGCACGGTCAAGGTGCTGGTCGAAGGCGGGCACCGTGCCCGTATCACCAGTTTTGCCGAAAACGACGCTTTTTTCCAGGCTCATGCCGACGGTATTCCGGAAAAGGCAGGCGATCGTCAGGAGATGACGGCGCTGGCCCGGACCGTGGTCTCGCAGTTCGAGCAGTACATCAAGCTCAACAAAAAGATCCCGCCGGAGGTGCTGGTTTCGATCAATCAGATCGATGATCCGGCCAAGCTCGCCGATACTGTTGCCTCGCACCTGACGCTCAAAATTCCGGAAAAACAGGAGCTGCTCGAAACCGAAGCGGTAGGCGACCGCCTCGAAAAGGTTTTTGGCCACATGGAGGGCGAGATCGGCGTCCTCCAGGTCGAAAAGCGCATACGCAATCGCGTCAAACGCCAGATGGAGAAGACGCAGCGCGAGTACTACCTGAACGAACAAATGAAGGCCATTCAGAAGGAGCTCGGCGAGGGCGAGGATGGCCGCGACGAGATGGCCGAACTGGAAGAGCGGATTAACAAGACCGCCTTCACCAAGGAGGCGCGCGACAAGGCCGTCGCAGAGCTGAAAAAGCTGCGCGCGATGAGCCCGATGTCCGCCGAGGCTACGGTTGTCCGCAACTACCTCGACTGGCTGCTGTCGGTGCCGTGGAACAACCGCACCAAGATCAAGCGCGATATCAAGAGCGCCGAAAAGGTGCTCAACGCTGACCATTTTGGGCTGGAGAAGGTCAAGGAGCGGATTCTCGAATATCTCGCCGTTCAGCAGCGGATAAAAAAGATGAAGGGGCCGATCCTTTGTCTGGTCGGTGCTCCCGGTGTCGGCAAAACGTCGCTCGGCAAATCGGTGGCCCGTGCGACCGGCCGCAACTTCGTCCGCATGTCTCTCGGCGGCGTGCGCGATGAGGCCGAGATCCGCGGCCACCGGCGAACCTATATCGGCTCGATGCCCGGGAAGGTCCTGCAGGGCATGAAAAAGGCGAAGTCCTCGAACCCGCTTTTCCTGCTTGACGAGATTGACAAGCTCGGTGCGGATTGGCGCGGGGACCCCTCCTCGGCTTTGCTCGAAGTGCTCGATCCCGAGCAAAATGGGGCGTTCAACGATCACTATCTCGAAGTCGACTACGACCTGTCGGATGTGATGTTCGTCACTACTGCCAATACCTTGCGCATTCCGCAGCCATTGCTCGACCGGATGGAGATCATTCGCATCCCCGGCTACACCGAGGATGAGAAGGTCGAGATTGCGCGCCGGCATCTGATACCTAAGCAGATGACGGCACACGGCATTCGCAAGACCGAATGGAGCATCAGCGAAGACTCTGTTCGCGATCTCATTCGCCACTACACGCGCGAGGCAGGTGTCCGCAATCTCGAGCGCGAGATCGCCAATCTGACGCGCAAGGCGATCAAAGACATCCTGATGAAAAAGACCGAGCGGGTCGCGGTCACGCGGCGCAACTTGGAAAAGTATGCGGGTGTCCGCCGCTTCCGATTTGGCGAGGCGGAGGCCGAAGATCTGGTCGGTGTCACCACGGGACTTGCCTGGACCGAAGTCGGCGGCGAGTTGCTGACGATCGAAGCGGTGACATTGCCAGGCAAGGGCCGCGTAACCGCGACCGGTAAGCTCGGCGATGTGATGAAGGAATTGGTGCAGGCCGCGGAAAGCTTTGTCAAATCCCGCAGCCACGCCTTTGGCATCCAGCCGTCGATTTTCGAGAAGCGTGATATCCATGTCCACGTGCCCGAAGGGGCGACACCGAAAGACGGACCGTCGGCGGGGGTTGCGATGGTCGCCTCGATCGTATCGGTGCTGACGGGAATCCCGGTAAAGAGCTCGGTGGCGATGACCGGGGAGATTACGCTTCGCGGTCGCGTATTGCCGATCGGGGGCCTCAAGGAGAAGCTGCTGGCCGCTTTGCGCGGCGGCCTGAAGACGGTGTTGATCCCGCAGGATAACGAGAAGGATCTCGCCGATATACCTGATAACGTAAAGCGAGGACTTAAGATCATCCCGGTGCGGACGGCGGACGAACTGCTCAGGCATGCGCTGACGGCGGCGCTGACACCTGTCGCTTGGCCGGACGATGGCGAGCCGCCGCCGGTCATTCCCTCTTCTGGCGAAGAGCGATCTGGGGTTGTCACTCATTGAGTGGGCAGTCATAACGGTGGATCGACTGCGCGGAAGCGAGAACAGCCCGGGAAGGGCTCGTATGGCTCGAAATTGCTCCGGCTTTCTGCCGCGCGGCAATTGACCGGAAGGCCCGCGGGCTCTAAACTGTTCGGCGAACAGGTGCAGTGACAACCGAGAGATTCGCGGGGGAAAAGCGTGAATAGAAACGAACTCGTCGACGCCGTCGCCGGTAAATCAGAGTTGAGAAAGTCGGAGGCAAGTCGGGCTGTCGACGCTGTCTTCGACGCAATTGCGGAAGCGCTTAAGAGCGGCGACGAAGTGCGGCTGGTTGGGTTTGGTACGTTCTCGGTAGCCGCGCGCGCAGCGTCCGAAGGACGCAATCCCCGCACTGGCGAAAAGATCCAGATTGCCGCCTCAAAACAACCTAAGTTTAAACCGGGAAAGGGGTTGCGCGACTCGTTGAATTGACGTTATCGGCGCGAGCGGCCGACGCGGATCGAGCTTTTGGTGTGGCCGCCGAGGGCGATTAGCTCAGCTGGCAGAGCATCTCGTTTACACCGAGGGGGTCGGGGGTTCAAATCCCTCATCGCCCACCAAATAACATTGGCCGATACAGTCCCGGCCAACATGCCGACGTGTAAGCACGGGTGGCGTGGCCTGTGGTAGTCAAATGCCGCTTTACGGTGAGAGATACTGCCTCGGATGGGCCGTGCTTGACACTTTATCCGAGGAGGAATAAGGGTGGCGCCCTCGAATGTAGGGATGGCCGCCCCATCCGAGGGGGCGTAGCTCAGTTGGTTAGAGCGCCGGCCTGTCACGCCGGAGGTCGCGGGTTCGAGCCCCGTCGCTCCCGCCATCGACCAAAACTTCGAAACCTGCGACGGTTCACCGGGTCCCTGGCGGGGAAATTCGAGCTTATATTGTCAGCAGTGGCAATGCCGAACCGCCAATATTGGCCGAGCCGATAGTCCGAGCGGGAGTTGCAATGGAAAGCCTGTTACGCGAGTGGTTCCCGATTCTAATTTTTCTCGCCATCGCCGGCGCGATCGCGTCTGCGATGGTTGCGGGTTCCTTCTTGCTCGGTCGCCAACGGCCTGACAGCGAGAAGCTATCGCCATATGAATGCGGCTTTGAGCCATTCGAGGACGCGCGTATCCGTTTCGATGTGCGCTACTACCTGGTCGCCATCTTGTTCATCATCTTCGATCTTGAGGTCGCCTTCCTTTTTCCCTGGGCGGTGTCGCTGGGCGATATCGGCTTGTTTGGCTTCTGGTCGATGCTGGTGTTTCTCGCGGTTTTGACGGTTGGCTTCATCTATGAATGGCGCAAGGGAGCACTGGAATGGGAATGAGCGACGCGCCAACGCAGCCGCTACCACTCGGTCCCCAACAGGATCTGCTGTTGCGGGCGGCTACCACGGAAGTTCAGGATAAGGGGTTCGTCGTCGCCAAGCTCGATGACTTGGTCAACTGGGCGCGTAGCGGATCGTTATGGCCGATGACCTTTGGCTTGGCCTGCTGTGCCGTCGAAATGATGCATACCGGCGCCAGCCGCTATGACCTCGACCGCTTCGGCGTCGTATTTCGCGCCAGCCCGCGGCAGGCCGACGTCATGATCGTCGCCGGTACCCTGTGCAACAAAATGGCGCCGGCGCTTCGCAAGGTCTACGACCAGATGGCCGAACCCCGCTGGGTTATCTCGATGGGCTCCTGCGCCAATGGCGGTGGCTATTACCACTATTCCTATTCGGTCGTCCGCGGTTGCGACCGCATTGTTCCGGTCGATGTCTACGTGCCGGGGTGCCCACCAACCGCAGAGGCGCTACTTTACGGCGTATTGCTGCTGCAGAAGAAGATCAAGCGAAGTAATAATTTTGTTCGATAGTCAAGTCTAATGGAAGAACGACTGAAAGAACTCGCGGAACACATCTCGGCAGCGTTCGCCGCTGCGGTGACCGGCAGCGAGTTACATCATCGCGAATTATCGATCAGGGTCGAGCGCGAGGCGCTGACCGACGTGCTGCGCTTTCTGCGCCACGACCCGAAATGCCGGTTCACGGTGTTGTGCGATATCTGTGGTGTCGACTATCCGGAGCGGCCATTGCGGTTCGAGGTCGTGTACAATCTGCTCAGCCTGAGCCTTAATCAGCGTATTCGCGTAAAGGTCGAGACCGACGACACCGCGGCCGTCCCATCGGCAACCGGGCTTTTCAGCAGTGCGGGATGGTGGGAGCGCGAAGCCTGGGACATGTTTGGCATCGTCTTCTCGGACAACCCGGATTTGCGTCGGATCCTGACCGATTATGGTTTCGAGGGGCATCCGTTGCGCAAAGATTTCCCGCTGACCGGATATACCGAGGTGCGCTACGACGAGCAGCAGAAGCGTGTCGTTTACGAGCCGGTGCGGTTGCAGCAGGAGTTTCGCAGATTCGACTTCTTATCGCCGTGGGAAGGAATGGACGGCGTGTTGCCCGGCGATGAGAAAGCCAGCGAGGCTGGGGGTGACGCTCCACCCGGAGGCTCGCGGCCATGAGCGGTGAGCCGCTAGACCCTGAGAGAGAGCTGGAGGGTCCACCCCGCATCAAGAATTTCCTGATGAATTTCGGGCCGCAGCATCCGGCGGCCCACGGCGTGATGCGGCTTATCCTCGAAATGGATGGTGAGGTTATTGAGCGCGCCGATCCGCATATCGGCTTGTTGCACCGCGGCACCGAAAAGCTGATCGAATATAAGACCTATCTGCAGGCCATCCCCTATTTCGACCGCCTCGACTACGTCTCCCCGATGTGCCAAGAGCATGCATTCGCGCTGGCCGTCGAAAAACTGATGGGAATTACCCCGCCGCCGCGGGCTCAGTATATTCGTGTATTGTTTGCAGAAATCACTCGTATCCTTAATCACCTTTTGTGCATTTGTGCGTTTGGCCTCGACATCGGAGCGCTGACCCCGTTTCTTTGGGGATTTGAGGAGCGTGAGCGGCTCATGGAGTTTTATGAGCGCGCTTCTGGGGCCCGATTGCACGCCAATTATTTCCGCCCAGGCGGGGTTCACCTCGACCTGCCGCCGGGTCTCGTCGAGGATATCCTGGCGTTTTGTGACACGTTTCCCAAAACGATCGACGACATCGAGCGGCTTCTGACCGAGAACCGCATCTTCAAGGAGCGCAGTGTCGATATCGGCATCGCTACCGCCGAGCAAGCCGCAGATTGGGGATTTTCGGGTCCGATGCTGCGTGGCTCCGGAGTGGCCTGGGACCTCCGCCGGGTGCAGCCTTACGATGTTTATGATCAGATGGATTTCGACGTGCCGATCGGGCGCAACGGCGATTCCTACGATCGCTATCTGGTGCGTGTCGAGGAGATGCGGCAATCGGTCCGGATCATAAGACAGGCCTTGGCGCAAATGCCTGATGGTCCGGTCAAGGTCAACGACCGTAAGGTGGCGCCGCCACCACGGGCGGAAATGAAGAGCTCGATGGAAGCTTTGATCCATCATTTCAAGCTCTATACCGAGGGCTATCACGTACCAGCCGGCGAGACCTATACCGCGGTCGAAGCCCCAAAGGGCGAATTTGGGGTATATCTTGTCGCCGATGGAACCAACCGGCCCTACCGTTGCAAAATACGGGCGCCGGGCTTCGCTTTTCTGCAAGCCGCCGACTTTATGTGCCGTGGGCACATGCTGGCCGATGTCGTCGCAATCATTGGCTCAATGGACATCGTTTTCGGCGAGATCGACCGATGAACGCGCATGGTGAACCCGCAGCTTTCGAGCAGCCGCAGAGTTTCGAGTTCACCCCTGAAAATCTGAAGCTGGCCGGAAACCACATCGCCAAGTATCCGAGCGGGCGGCAAGCGAGTGCGGTGTTGCCTTTGCTCGATTTGGCGCAGCGGCAGTCCGGCGGCTGGTTGCCCCGAGCCGCGATGGATTACGTGGCGCATCTCTTGGGAATGGCGCCGATCCGCGTTTACGAGATCGCGACCTTTTATACGATGTTCAACCTTGGGCCGGTTGGGCGCTACCTATTGCAGGCCTGTACGACGACACCGTGCTGGCTGCGCGGCTCGGGCGAAGTCGTTGCGGTTTGCGAGCGCAAGCTCGGGATCGCGATGGGCGAAACCACCGCCGACGGCCTTTTCACCCTGGTGGAAGTCGAGTGTCTGGGCGCCTGCGTCAACGCGCCAGTGCTGCAAGTCAATGACGATTTCTACGAGGACCTCGACGGCCCTAAGACCGAGGCTCTGCTCGACGCCTTTCGCGCCGGGAGCCCCCCGCCGCCGGGTTCGGTGATCGGCCGCCACGGCTCCGAGCCCGTCACCGGCCGCACGACTTTGACCGCACCCGTAGAAGCCGGCGACTCCGGCTCCGAGAGGACATAATGCTCGCCGACAAGGATCGCATCTTCACCAATCTCTACGGTCTGGATGATTGGCGCCTTGCCGTCGCGCGGCGGCGCGGCGACTGGGACGGCACCAAGGAGCTGATCCTGAAGGGCCGGGATTGGATCGTCGAGCAAGCGAAAGAGTCGGGATTGCGCGGCCGCGGCGGCGCTGGGTTTCCGACCGGGCTGAAATGGTCGTTTATGCCGAAACAAAGCGACCGCCCGACCTACCTCGTCGTCAACGCCGACGAGAGCGAGCCGGGGACGTGCAAGGATCGCGACATCATGCGCAACGATCCGCAAAAGCTGATCGAAGGGGCGCTGCTCGCGTCGGTCGGGATGGGTGTCCACCACTGTTACATCTATATCCGCGGCGAGTTCTACAATGAAGCGCAAAGGCTGCAGGCGGCTATCGATGAGGCCTATAGCGCGGGCCTGATTGGCCCCGATGCCTGCGGCTCGGGTTATGCCTTTGAGCTTTATTTGCACCGCGGCGCCGGCGCCTATATCTGCGGCGAAGAAACCGGCCTCCTCGAAAGCCTCGAAGGGCGCAAGGGCCAGCCGCGGTTGAAACCGCCATTCCCGGCGGCGGTCGGGCTCTACGGCTGCCCGACCACGGTCAACAATGTCGAGACGATCGCGGTTGTGCCGAACATTTTACGGCGCGGCGCCGGCTGGTTTGCCGGGATCGGACGGCCAAAGAACAGCGGGACCAAGATTTTCTGTATCTCGGGTCACGTTGAGGCGCCGTGCAACGTCGAAGAGGAGATGGGGATCCCGCTTAAGGAATTGATCGACCGTCACGCCGGTGGAGTGCGCGGCGGATGGGATAATCTGCTGGCGATCATTCCCGGCGGCTCGTCGGTGCCGGTATTGCCGAAATCGATCTGCGACACGGTGTTGATGGATTTTGACAGCCTGCAGGCGGTCAAGAGCGGGCTCGGCACCGCCGCCGTCATCGTGATGGACAAGTCGACCGACATCGTCAAGGCAATCGCCCGATTATCCGAGTTCTACAAGCACGAAAGCTGCGGCCAGTGCACGCCCTGTCGCGAGGGAGCTGGTTGGATGTGGCGGGTCATGGAACGCATGGTCGAAGGCAATGCCTCGCCGGCCGAGATCGACATGCTGCTCGATGTAACCTACGAAGTGGAAGGCCACACAATCTGCGCCCTCGGCGATGCCGCAGCCTGGCCAATCCAGGGCCTCTTCCGGCATTTCCGACCCGACGTCGAACGCCGTATCGAGGCGCATCGAACCGCGATGTTGCCGAGGGCGGCAGAATGAAGTTGGCACCGAAAGGGCTTTTCGTGCCGGCGGTGACAGTCGTCAACCAGGTCTGAGAAAATGCCGAAAGTAACCATCGACGGCGGTGAAATCGAGGTGCCGGCCGGCACGACGATCCTGCAGGCTTGCGAACTCGCCGGGATCGAAATCCCGCATTTCTGCTTTCACGAGCGCCTCGCAATCGCCGGCAATTGCCGGATGTGCCTCGTAGAGGTCGAGCGTTCGCCAAAGCCAATCGCGTCTTGCGCGATGCCGGTCGCCGACAACATGGTCGTCCATACCGCATCGGAGAAGGCTGTCAAGGCGCGCAACGGCGTCATGGAGTTTCTGCTGATCAACCATCCGCTTGACTGCCCGATCTGCGACCAGGGCGGCGAGTGCGATCTGCAGGACCAAGCGATGGCCTATGGATTCGACCGCGGCCGCTTTGAGGAGAACAAGCGCGCGGTCACCGACAAGGATTTTGGTCCGCTGGTCGCCACCCACATGACGCGCTGCATTCACTGCACGCGCTGCATCCGGTTCCTGACCGAGATCGCTGGGGTGGAGGAATTGGGCGCCACCGGCCGTGGCGAGAATATGGAGATCACCACCTATATCGAACACGCGCTCGGCTCCGAACTGTCCGCCAACATCATCGATCTGTGCCCGGTCGGCGCTTTGACCTCAAAGCCCTATGCTTTTATTGCGCGGCCGTGGGAATTGATGAAGACCGAGTCGGTCGATGTGTTTGATGCGGTCGGCAGCAACATTCGCATCAATTCGCGCGACGCGCAGGTGCTGCGGGTATTGCCGCGGGTCCACGAAGCGATCAACGAGGAATGGATCTCCGACAAGACACGGTTTGCGATCGACGGTTTGCGCCGGGCCCGCCTCGACCGGCCCTATATCGGCCGCCGCGGCGCTCGCGCCGAAACCGATTGGCGGGAAGCAATCGATACGATTGCCGAGCGACTGAAGAATGTTCCGGGCGAGCGGATCGCCGCGATCGCAGGCGATTTGTGCGATGCCGAAGCGATGTTTGCGCTGAAGGAGCTGTTGACCGGGCTCGGGGCGACGAGCCTCGATTGCCGCCAGGACGGCGCAAAGCTCGATCCACGCTGCCGTGCCGGTTACCTGTTTAATACGACAATTGCCGGGATCGAACAGGCCGATGTCTGTTTGCTGATCGGCACCAACCCGCGCTGGGAAGCGCCGCTCGTCAACGCTCGGCTGCGCAAGCGCTATTTGCAGGGCGGCTTTGCTATCGCCGCGATCGGACCGGCGGTCGATCTGAGTTTTCCAGTCGAAACGCTGGGCGAAGGCGGCCAGACCTTGGGCGCGATTGCCGCTGGCGAGCATCCGTGGTCGGCGAAGCTGCGGGCCGCAAAAAGCCCGATGCTGGTGCTGGGACAAGGGGCGCTCGCCCGGCGCGATGGCGCTCAATTGTTGGCGATGGTACGGGCGATTGCCGAAAGCTGCGGCATGGTCCGCGAGGGATGGAACGGCTTCAACGTCTTGCATTCCGCCGCAGCGCGGGTTGGCGGCCTTGATCTCGGCTTTGTGCCGGGACCGGGTGGGCGCGATGTCACCGGTATTGTCGAAGGCTGCCGGTCGGGTCAGATCGAGCTAGTGTACCTGCTCGGCGCCGATGAGATCGACGGCGATGATCTTGGAAACGCCTTTGTCGTGTATCAAGGTCACCACGGCGATCGTGGCGCGCGGCGCGCCGACGTGATCTTGCCGGGTGCTGCGTACACGGAAAAGCACGGGATCTACATCAATACCGAGGGGCGGCCGCAACTTGGCGAGCGCGCCATTTTCCCACCTGGCGATGCGCGCGAGGATTGGAAAATTATTCGCGCGTTGTCCGGCGCGATTGGCAGACCGCTCTCCTACGACAGTCTCGCCGAATTGCGGCGGCGATTACGCGAGGCATACCCGACTTTTGCCGCCATCGACCAGGTGACGCCGGCGGCATGGGGCGAGTTCGGCCAGCCGGGGCCGGTCGATCCGGCGCCTTTTACTTACCCGATCAAGGACTTCTACCGCACCGACCCGATCAGTCGGGCTAGCGTCACGATGGCCGAGTGCAGCGACGTCTTCCTCATCCATCACGGCGACCTGCCAGCGCAAACCGGCACCCATGGATAGCTTTTGGAATGGCTATGCCGGGGTGACGATCATCACTATCGGCGAGGTCATCGCGGTCGTTGTACCGCTGTTGATTGCCGTTGCTTACCTGACCTATTTCGAGCGCAAGGTGTTGGCGTACTCGCAATTGCGCAAAGGGCCAAATGTCGTCGGCCCGTTCGGATTGCTGCAGCCATTCGCCGACGGTCTCAAACTGCTGATCAAAGAGACGATCGTCCCAAGCGGCGCCAACCGCCTCGTTTTTATCGCCGCGCCCATTGTAACCTTCACGTTAAGCCTCGTGGCCTGGGCGGTGATCCCGATCGATGTCGGGACTGTCGTCGCAAACATCAACGTCGGCATCCTCTATCTGTTTGCGATCAGCTCGCTTGGCGTCTACGGCATCATCCTCGCCGGCTGGGCCTCAAACTCGCGCTATGCCTTTTTGGGAGCGTTACGCTCGGCAGCGCAGATGGTGTCGTACGAGGTCGCGATCGGCTTTGTATTAGTGACCGTATTGCTGTGCGTCGGCTCATTGAACCTGAGCGATATCGTCGAGGCGCAGCGCCATGTTTGGTTTGTCCTGCCGCTGCTGCCGATGGCGGTTATTTTCTTCATCTCCGGCCTCGCGGAGACCAACCGAGCACCGTTCGATGTCGTCGAGGGCGAGACCGAACTGGTCGCCGGTTATTTCGTCGAATACTCGGCGATGGCGTTTGCGCTCTTCTACCTTGGCGAATACGCCAACATGATCCTGATGAGTGCGATGACCAGCGTGCTGTTTCTCGGCGGCTGGCTGGCGCCGTTCGGGGTGCCGCCATTCACCTGGATCCCAGGATGGATCTGGTTTTTTGCCAAGATCGCGCTTGTCTTGTTCGGCTTCTTGTGGGTACGTGCCACCTTCCCGAGGTTTCGTTACGACCAGCTGATGCGGCTTGGCTGGAAGGTGTTTCTGCCGTTTTCGCTGTTTTGGCTGGTGTTGACCGGAGGGGTGCTGGTGGCCACCGGGTGGCTGCCGGTGCACTGAGCTGCGATCGAAGCGAAGGAATCGAGAGATGGCGTTGAGGGCGCGCAGTCTGTTGCTGAGCGAACTGCTATCGGGCATGGCGCTGACCCTGCGCTACATGTTCAAGGGCGCAGTCACGGTCAACTACCCCTATGAGAAAGGACCGTTGAGCACACGGTTTCGCGGCGAGCATGCGCTGCGCCGCTATCCCAATGGCGAGGAGCGCTGCATCGCGTGTAAATTGTGCGAGGCAATCTGCCCGGCATTGGCGATCACGATCGAAGCCGAACCGCGCGAAGACGGCAGCCGACGCGCGACACGCTACGACATCGACATGACAAAGTGCATCTACTGTGGCTATTGTCAGGAAGCCTGTCCTGTCGACGCGATCGTCGAAGGGCCGAATTTCGAATTTTCCACCGAAACCCGCGAAGAGTTGTTCTACGACAAGCAGAAATTGCTCGATAATGGCGATCGCTGGGAAGCCGAGATCGCCAAAAATCTCGCTCTCGACGCTCCCTATCGCTGATTATGACTGAAATCATCGCGGCCACTTTCCTCGCAGCCGTCCCTCCTTATTCCGGTCAATTTCGGCTTCCCCGCAATACGGGAGAGGGCACCAAGCACGGCGAGGCGGGTAGGAGACAGCGATGATCCTGCACGCGATCCTGTTTTACATCTTCGCCGTCGGCGCGGTCGCTGCCGGCGTGATGGTCGTGGCTGCCCTTAATCCCGTGCATTCGGTGCTGTTTTTGATCCTCGCATTTTTTAACACGGCAGCGCTATTCGTGCTGATCGGCGCCGAGTTTTTGGCGATGATCCTCGTCATCGTTTATGTCGGCGCCGTCGCCGTGCTGTTCCTATTCGTCGTGATGATGCTCGACATCGATTTTGGCGAATTGCGCAGCGGCTTTGTCCGCTACCTGCCGGTCGGCGCCCTGGTTGGTCTAATTTTGTTGGCAGAGCTGGTCTTGATCTCGGTCAGCTGGGCATTGGCGCCCGCCGGGACTGTCGTCGCCGCAGTAACGCCGGCCGGTGCCGCCGCCATCAATAATACGCGCGCCCTCGGCGACATCCTCTACACACGGTACCTGTTCCCGTTCCAGACGGCAGGATTGATCCTGCTGGTGGCGATGATCGGAGCGATCGTGCTGACCTTGCGGCGTCGCGCCGATGTGCGCCGGCAATCGATCGAAGCGCAGTTAGCCCGCACCCGGGCGCAATCGGTCGAAGTCGTCAAAGTGCCGGTTGGCGAGAGGGTTTAATGACGATCGGCCTGACCCACTACCTGACTGTCGGCGCGATCCTGTTCACGCTCGGAATTTTCGGCATCTTTCTGAACCGAAAGAACGTCATTGTGATTTTGATGTCGATCGAGCTGATGCTGCTGGCGGTCAACATCAACCTCGTGGCCTTCTCGGTATTCGGCAACAACCTGATCGGTCAAGTCTTTGCCATGTTCGTCCTGACCGTGGCCGCGGCCGAGGCGGCGATCGGCCTGGCCATTCTCGTCGTCTACTTCCGCAATCGCGGCACGATCAGGGTCGAAGACATCAATATGATGAGGGGTTGAGCGCCGGGCGCGATCTTGGGGGTGGGATCATTACGCCATATCGGGTATGCCTCCGCGGGGCCGTGCCGATCCTGGCACGATCGTGAATAATCCATTACCGCCTTAGCGGCGTTGGGGGATGAGGTAGTGGCGCTCGCTGTGGTTTTCCTGCCGCTGGTCGCGGCGATCATCGCCGGGTTTTTTGGCCGGGCGATTGGTGACCGCGGCTCGCAGGTGGTCACCTGCGGCGCGCTGCTGCTCTCGGCAGTGCTCGGGATCATCGTGTTCCGCGATACCCTCTCGCTGACCGAGCCAGAAATAATCCCGCTATTTAAGTGGATCGTGGCCGGCGGGGTCAGCGTCACCTGGTCGATCCGGCTCGACACTTTAAGCGGTGTAATGATCGTCGTCGTGACAGTCGTCTCGTCGATGGTCCATGTGTACTCGATCGGCTACATGGCGGAGGACAAATCGATCCCCCGCTTTATGGCCTATTTGAGCCTGTTCACCTTCTTTATGCTGGCTCTGATCACGTCCAACGACTTTCTACAGCTGTTTTTTGGCTGGGAAGGTGTCGGGCTGATGTCGTACCTGCTGATCGGCTTTTGGTACGATCGGCCTGCCGCCAATGCTGCAGCGATCAAAGCGTTTATCGTTAATCGTATTGGAGATTTTGGATTTTCGTTGGGCATCTTCGCGGTCTTTGTCATATTCGGCACGCTCAATTTCCCCGAAGTCTTCGCCCGCGCGCCGAAGGCCGTCGGCACGACAATGGATTTTCTCGGCTGGCGCGTCGATTCGCTGACCCTGGCCTGCATTCTGTTGTTTGTCGGCGCCATGGGGAAATCGGCCCAGATTCCGCTGCACACTTGGCTGCCGGACGCGATGGAGGGCCCGACTCCGGTTTCCGCGCTGATCCATGCGGCGACCATGGTGACCGCCGGCGTCTTTATGGTGGCGCGGCTGTCGCCGTTATTCGAGTACTCCGCGACGGCCCTCGTCGTTGTCGGCGTGATCGGCGCCACGACGGCGGTGTTCGCCGCGAGCGTCGGAATGGCGCAGAACGATATTAAGAAAGTTGTCGCCTATTCGACCTGCAGCCAACTCGGCTACATGTTCATAGCCGCCGGCGTCTCGGCGTATCAGGCTAGTATATTCCATTTGTTCACCCACGCTTTCTTCAAGGGCCTGCTGTTTTTGTGCTGCGGATCGGTGATCCACGCGATGGGCGGCGAACAGGATATGCGCCGCATGGGCGGGTTGTGGCGCAAAACCCCATGGACCTATGTAACGATGTGGATTGGCGCGCTGTCGTTGAGCGGCATCCCGCCCTTTTCAGGTTATTGGTCGAAGGACACGATCCTCGACGCCGCCTGGGCATCCGGATCGGCGGTCGGCCGCTATGGCTGGGTGCTCGGCACCGTCGCGGCTTTCATGACCGCTTTCTACATAGCGCGGGTCATGTTTATGACGTTTCACGGCGAGGCCCGCGCCGGCGACGAAATCATGCACCATGCGCACGAAAGCCCTTGGGTCATGCGGATCCCGCTGATCGTGTTGGCGATCGGGGCTGCGGTTTTGGGCGGCCTTCTCGATGGCGATTTTATCGGTCAAGGACGCGGGAATTTTTGGAAGACGGCCATCTTTGTGCTGCCTGGACACAACGCGCTGTCGGAGGCGGAAGGGATCCCGGGGATCATCCGTTGGCTGCCATTCCTTTGTGGCATCGGCGGCATTGCCATCGCCTATTATTTCTACATTGTGAACCCACAGCTTCCGGTGCGCCTCGCCCAGCGATACCGGATGGTTTATCTGTTTCTGCTGAACAAGTGGTACTTTGACGAACTCTACGATCACATCGCGGTGCGCCCGGCCATGGCGACCGGCGAGGGTTTGTGGAAAGGCGGCGATCAGACCGTGATCGACGGGCTCGGCCCAAACGGGGTGGCGGCCATGACCCGTGATTTGGCGCGTCAGGCGAGCCGGCTGCAAAGCGGGTATCTCTATCATTACGCCTTTGTGATGTTGATCGGGCTGGTCGGGTTTGTGACCTGGTACCTGCTATACACGCGTTGAGTTGGGGGATCGCCGTGAGCCATTGGCCCCTGCTCTCGCTGGTAACGTTTTTGCCGCTGGTCGGCGCGTTCTTCATCATGATCGCGCGAGGCGATGCGGCGGTGGTAGCCTGCAACGCGCGTTATATCGCGTTGTGGACCTCGCTGATCGTCTTTGCCCTGTCGCTGGTGCTGTGGCTCGACTTCGACCCGAATACCGCGGATTTCCAATTCGTCGAGCGCACGAAATGGATCACCCTCGGCGGGGTAACGATCAGTTACCACATGGGGATCGACGGAATATCGCTATTCTTCATTATTCTTTCGACATTGTTGACGGTGGCGTCGGTTTTATCGAGCTGGGTGGTGATCAGGGTCCAGGTCAGGGAGTACATGATCGCCTTCCTGGTTCTCGAAACGTTGATGGTCGGCATCTTTTGTGCGCTTGACTTTATTGTATTCTATGTGTTTTTCGAAGGTGTGCTGGTTCCGATGTTTCTGATTATCGGCATCTGGGGCGCCGATAATCGCATCTATTCCGCGTTCAAATTTTTTCTCTATACGCTACTCGGCTCAGTGCTGATGCTGTTGGCGATTCTCGCGATCTATTTGCAGACCGGGTCGACCGACATCGAATACGCTTTGAACCACGCCAATCTGTTTTCGCCCGCTCTGCAGCGGTGGCTGTGGCTCGCTTTCTTCGCCTCGTTCGCGATCAAAGTCCCGATGTGGCCGGTCCATACCTGGCTTCCCGATGCGCATGTCGAAGCGCCGACCGCGGGCTCGGTGATTTTGGCGGGCATTCTATTGAAGCTGGGCGGCTATGGGTTCATCCGCTTCTCGCTGCCGATGTTTCCGCTCGCGTCGCATTATTTCACGCCGCTGATCTTTGTTTTGAGCGCAGTCGCGGTGATTTACACCTCGCTGGTGGCGCTCGCCCAGACCGACATGAAGAAACTGATTGCCTATTCGTCGATCGCCCATATGGGCTTTGTCACGATGGGCACGTTCGCGGTGACCCAGGAGGCGGTTCAGGGCGCGGTAATCCAGATGCTGAGCCATGGGCTTGTCTCGGGCGCGCTATTTTTGTGCGTCGGGGTGCTTTATGACCGGATGCACACGCACGAAATTGCGCGGTTTGGCGGCTTGGTCGAGCGCATGCCGTCCTACGCGTTCGTCTTCATGGTCTTCACTTTGGCGTCGATCGGATTGCCCGGAACCAGCGGCTTTATCGGCGAGTTCCTGATCCTGCTCGGCACGTTTAGGGTGAGCACGCTCGAATGCTTCCTTGCGGCAACGGCACTGTTCCTTGCCCCAGCTTACATGCTGTATCTCTACCGGCGCGTCATATTCGGCACCCTGACCCGAGCCGATCTGCGCGACATTCTCGATCTGAGTTTCAGAGAAAAGGCGATCTTCGCGCCGTTGATCCTGGTGGTGTTGTGGATGGGAATTTACCCGAGCTCCTTCCTGCGCCCGATCCAGGCATCGGTCAATCACGTCGTCGAACAGGTAACCGCCGCCACCAATGCCGCGGGCCTGCGCCACGCGGCCCTGCCCTAGCGAGGTGCCGATGGCCCACCTCGCCGTTCCCGACATCTTCCCCGCGGTCCCGGAGATCATCCTTGCCGTACTGGCGATGGCGCTGCTGATCTTGGGCGCCTTCCGCGGCGAGCGATCGACGCGGCTTGTATCCTGGCTGGCGATCGCCGCTCTTGCCGTTGTCTTCATTGTTGAAATCGCGGCGGGCGGTGAACGTCGCGTCGGCTTTTACGGCACGTTCGTCAACGACGCCTTTGCGCTCTTTATGAAGTCGCTGGTGCTGATCGGCTCAGCCCTTGCTATCCTGATGAGCTTTCAATACAACGAAGAAGAAAGGATCGCGCGCTTCGAATTTCCCATTCTCGTCATGCTGTCGACCACCGGCATGATGGTAATGATATCGGCGAACGACCTGATTATCCTTTATCTCGGGCTCGAATTACAGAATTTAGCGCTCTATGTGACCGCGAGTTTCAATCGAGATTCATCTCGGTCGAGCGAGGCGGGACTAAAATACTTTGTTTTGGGCGCTCTGTCTTCTGGGATCCTGCTCTATGGTATTTCGCTCGTCTACGGATTTGCGGGCACGACCGGCTTCGTTGATCTATTGCATCTCTTCACCGGAAATGCGCCGGTATCGCAAGGCGTAATCGTCGGGCTAGCCTTCGTCGTTGCTGGTTTGGCCTTTAAGATTTCGGCAGTGCCGTTTCATATGTGGACACCCGATGTTTACGAGGGCGCGCCGACGCCGGTCAGCGCATTTTTCGCCGTTGCCCCAAAGCTCGCGGCATTCGCGTTATTTATCCGCGTCATGATCGATCCGTTCGGTCCGTTGATCGGCGAGTGGCGCCAGATCATTGTTTTTATTTCGATCGCTTCGATGATTCTCGGCTCTGTCGCCGCGGTCGCGCAGCACAACATCAAGCGCCTGATGGCTTACAGCTCGATCGGCCATGTCGGCTATGCGCTGATCGGGCTCGCCGCCGGAACCGCGGCTGGGATCCGCGGCATACTTGTCTATCTCGCAATCTATCTGGTAATGACCGTCGGCACCTGGGCGGTCATCCTTTGCATGCGGCGGCAGGGTCGGGCGCTCGAGGAGATCGCCGATCTCTCCGGGCTGTCGCGCACGCATCCAAGCCTGGCGCTCGCATTGGCGATCTTCATGTTCTCTCTAGCAGGATTGCCGCCGACCGCCGGCTTTTTTGGCAAGCTCTATATTTTCCTTGCGGCGATCGATGCCCATCTTACGGGGCTGGCGGTGATCGGCGTCGTCACCAGCGTGGTCGGCGCCTTTTATTATTTTCGCGTCGTCAAGGTCATGTATTTCGACGATCCGGCAGGATCATTCGACATGCCGCTTGCCAGCGAGCTGAAAGGTGTTGTGGTCGTCACGGCGCTGGTGACCCTGCTTTTCTTTCTGCTGCCGGGTCCGGTCATCGGTGGCGCCGAAGTCGCCGCCGCTTCGCTCTTTACGCGATGACAATGTCGCCGCCGCAGCTTCCAGCGGCGTATCGACTGATTTTGCGCGAGACCGTCGGCAGCACCAACGACGAAGCCAAAGAACTAGCCCGCGCAGGGGCCGCAGAAGGAACGATCGTTTGCGGATTGCAGCAGACGGCTGGGCGCGGCCGGCGCGGCCGCTATTGGTCGTCACCGCCCGGCAATCTTTATGCTTCGACCATCTTGCGCCCGGCCTGCACGCCGGGAGTTGCGGCGCAGCTTGCCTTCGTCGCTGCCTTGGGGGTCGGAGAGGCGCTGTCGCAGTTGGCCCCTGCCCTCCCCTCGATTGCCTACAAATGGCCGAACGATGTGCTGGCGGGAGGGCGGAAAATCGCCGGCATTCTGCTCGAATCGGAGACCGGCGAGAACGGCAGCCTTGCGTATGTGATCGTCGGCGTCGGGGTCAATCTCGCTTCGGCGCCACCCGACGCTGAGTTTCCGGCGACCTCGCTCGTCGGTGAAGGCATACCGGCGACGGCGCCTGAAACCGCGTTGGCGGCATTTGTTCGCCATTTCGAGATGTGGGTGCGGCGCTGGCTTGAGGAGGGGTTTAGCCCGGTGCGCGATGCTTGGCGGGCGCGCGCTTTCGCGTTGGGTCAGCCAATCGAGGTTCGGCTCGAGACGGCGACCTTGCGCGGAAGATTTCATCGACATAGATCAACAAGGAGCGCTGTTGCTGGAGGTCGAGGGCGAGCGGCGGCGGATTTCGGCCGGCGACGTGTTCCCGGCACGTTAGCGAGGCCAGATGTTGCTCGCGGTCAACGCCAACAACACGAACACGGTATTTGCCGTGTGGGATGGCGTCCGGCTGACCGGAAAGTGGCGCGCCGCAACCGATGCGCGCCGCACTGCCGATGAATATGTCGTTTGGCTAGATCATCTCCTCGGGCTGCAAGATCTATCGCGCAACATAATCAACAGCACGATCATCGCCAGCGTGGTGCCTGAAGCGAACTTCAACTTGCGCCGGCTGTGCCGCGAATATTGCCACAGCGAGCCGCTCGTCGTCGGTGATCCGGGGGTCGTGATCGGCGCCCGTTCACTCGTCGACCGGCCCGAGGAAGTCGGCGCTGACCGTCTCGTCAATACCGTGGCGGCACATGACCGCTATAGAGGGGCTCTGATCGTTGTCGATTTCGGTACCGCCACCACCTTTGATGTGGTCGATGCCGATGGCAATTATCGTGGAGGGGTGATCGCACCCGGCATCAACCTGTCGCTGCAAGCACTTGCCATGGCCGCAGCGAAGCTGCCGAGCGTACCGATTGCCCGAACCGACAAGGTAATCGGCACCAGCACGGTGGCATGCATGCAGTCGGGCATCTTCTGGGGTTATGTCGGGCTGGTGGAGGGGCTGGTACGGCGCATTCGCGACGAGCGTCGCGAGACGATGGGAGTGGTAGCGACCGGGGGCCTCGCGCCGCTGTTTGACGGCGCCACTGATGTGATCGACAAGGTCGATCCGGATCTGACGTTGTGGGGGCTCCGCCTGATACATCAAAGAAACAGCAATAAATGAACGACTTCCCGTTTCAGTCCTCGGTTCGTTCCGGCGCTGACGATCCCAACGCGCTGCTTTTCGTAGCGCTTGGCGGCGCCAACGAGATCGGGATGAACCTCAATCTCTACGGCATCGCCGGTCAGTGGCTGATCGTCGACTGCGGCGTGACCTTTGGCGACGATTCGCAGCCGGGGCTCGAAGTCGTCATGCCCGACCCGAATTTTATTGCCGAGCGTCGCGACCGTTTGCTCGGGATTGTCGCGACCCACGCCCATGAGGACCACATCGGCGCTATCCCCTATTTGTGGACGCAGCTACGCTGCCCGGTCTGGGCGACGCCGTTCACCGCCTCGGTGCTGCGGGCAAAGCTGGTCGAAGCAGGGCTGGCCGATAAGGTCAGGATCAATATCGTCCCGATGTCGGGCCGATTTTCGATCGGACCATTCGATCTGGAACTCGTTACCCTGACCCATTCGATCCCGGAGCCGAACGCAGTCGTGCTGCGCACCGCAGCCGGGACGGTGTTGCATACCGGCGACTGGAAGCTTGATCCCGACCCGCTGATCGGGCTGCCCGCCGACGAGGATGCGCTGCGCCGTCTTGGCGACGAGGGCGTGCTCGCGATGATCTGCGACTCGACCAACGCGCTGCGGCCCGGCACCTCCGGCTCCGAGGCTGATCTGCGCAAATCGTTGACCGAGCTGGTCGGGCGCTATGATGCGCGCGTTGCCGTTGCTTGCTTCGCGTCGAATGTCGCCCGCCTTGAAACCATCGCGCACGCCGCCGCGACCCATGGCCGCGACGTGGCATTGGTCGGGCGCTCGCTGTGGCGGATCGACAAAGCGGCGCGGGAGAACGGCTATTTGTCCGATCTGCCGCGTTTCTTGACCGAGGAAGAAGCCGCCTACATCCCGCGCGACCGCATTTTGATGATCTGCACCGGCAGCCAAGGCGAACCCCGTTCAGCGCTCGCCCGTATCGCCCGTGACGACCATCCCAATGTCGAGCTCGAAACCGGCGACACTGTGATCTTTTCCTCGCGGATCATCCCCGGAAACGAAAAGGCGATCGGCCGCTTGCAGAATGAGCTGGCCCGCCTCGGCGTCGAGATCGTCACCGAACTCGACCATTTCGTGCATGTGTCCGGTCATCCGGCCCGCGAAGAGCTGGTCCGCATGTACCAAATGATCCGGCCGAAAATAGCGATCCCGGTTCATGGCGAGGCGCGGCATTTGATGGCCAATGCGGCGATCGCCGGCGAATGCCAGATCCCCCAATCGCTGGTGATCGAAAATGGCGATCTCGTCCGGCTCGGCTCATCGAATGCGGCGATCGTCGATGAAGTCCCGGTCGGCCGGCTGACGAGCGATGGCAAGACCTTACTGCCGCTCGACGGTTCGGCGTTGAAGGATCGGCGACGCGTCATGTTCAACGGCAGCGTCGTCGCGACCTTGGTCCTCGATGGCCAGGGCCGACTCGCGGCGGCGCCGGCGATCACTGTGATCGGGTTGGTCGAGCCGGACGCCGTACAGCAGGCGGTCCCGTTCTTGCGGACCACGATCGAGCGGGCTCTCAATGAATTGCCGCCGGCGGCGCGGCGCGACGATGATGTGGTCGGCGAATCGGCCCGGCGCGCTCTGCGGCGCGCGCTTAACGAGCGTTTTGGTAAGCGCTCGCTGGTCGAGATCCAGGTGGTGAGAATTTGAATTTCGCTGCCCGAGCTCGGGCCCCTTAAGTAGCGTGGGGAGAAAAGGTGATCGGCAAGCTCAATCATGTCGCGATTGTCGTTCCCGACTTGGCGGCTGCCAGCTGCGTCTATCGCGACATGCTGGGCGCGCGAGTGTCGGCGCCGCACCCATTGCCGGCGCATGGTGTCAGCGTGGTGTTTGTCGAACTCCCCAACACCAAGATCGAACTGCTCGAACCGCTCGGTGACGCCTCGCCGGTGCGCGGCTTTCTCGATCGCAATCCGAGCGGTGGGATGCATCATCTATGCTACGAGGTCGATGACATCATTACCGCCCGCGACCACCTATGCGCCGAGGGCGCGCGGGTGCTCGGCGATGGCGAGCCACGGCTCGGCGCTCACGACAAGCCGGTCCTGTTCCTGCACCCAAAGGATTTCTGCGGCACGTTGATCGAGTTGGAGCAAATCTAGGCCGAGCCAATCCCAACTCTCTCTTATGAACTGGTTTACCGGCCTCATTCTTTACGTGCTGGTATGGTGGGTGACATTGTTCGCGGTCTTGCCGCTCTGGGTCGTACCTACCGAACCCGGCGAAATAGGCCACGCCGCGGGAGCCCCGAAACACCCGCGGCTGATGCGCAAGGCGGTGGTCACCTCTGTGATTGCCGGGGTCATCTGGATCCTAATTTACGCGCTGGTGCGCTCACCTTGGCTGAGCTTCCGCGGATCATGAAATGAGCGCAGCCTATTGCCGGTTCGCACCCAGCCATCCGATCCATGCCGCCTATCACGATCTCGAATATGGTTTTCCATCGAGCGAAGAGCCCGTCCTGTTCGAGCGGCTGGTGCTCGAGATCAATCAGGCGGGGCTGTCCTGGCTGACGATTTTGAACAAGCGCGCTGCGTTTCGCGCCGCTTATCGCGATTTCGACGTCGACAGGGTCGCCGAGTTTGGCTCCGAGGATACTTCTCGTCTACTCGGCGATCCCGGGATCGTTCGCAACCGGCTCAAAATCGAGGCCGCAATCGACAACGCGCGCCGAATTCAGGAACTGCGTCGGTCACACAGCGGCTTCGCGCTTTGGCTCGACGCGCATCATCCACTCTCGGTCGAGGAATGGACCAAGTTGTTTCGTCGGACCTTCCGCTTTACCGGCGGGCAAATCGTCAACGAATTTTTGATGAGCCTTGGCTATCTGCCCGGGGCACACGAGCCGGATTGCCCGGCCTATGCACGAATTGCGGCATTGGCACCGCCCTGGATGCGCACCTCAGCAAAGTGATCAGTAATCGGCAAATGAGTATTTGACCATGGTGGCAACATATTCTACCGAGATGCTGCCTACGAGTTCACCATTTTCGCAATCAATGCGACCCCGGCTGCGGTATGAAAACGCAGGGGCGCTTCCGTGAGATGACCGTTAATCTTGAGGTGTGTTCGATGCTGTTGCGGGAAAAGTATCTCAAAATCTTGTCTGGGATGCTTCCAGCGGGCGCAGTCGGCGTTTCGCTAATGCTCGGGACCGCGGCGCCGGCTGCCGCCGATCAGGACCCGGCGCAGAGCCAGCCGCCCGCGGCCGAGCCGAGCCGAGTGTCCGACCGGCTCGCTGCGATTCGCGATGCCGTGTCCGTTATCGACCATCCAAGTGCCTCGCAAGCCGGAGAGCAGGTCGCTTGGTGGGGATGGCGCAACGGCGGCGGCGGCTGGCGCAATGGTGGAGCAGCCTGGGGCAATGGCGGCTGGCGCAACGGCGGCTGGCGCAATGGCGGTTGGCGTAACGGCCCGTGGAGCAATTTCTGGCGAAATTTTTAGCCTGCTGCACCGTTATGAGCGCGCACATCGCGGGCTCCCGACCGGATAGATTGCGTTGCTCCGGGTGACCCGGCCGCGCCGACGAATCGAGAGGTCGAATCGATGTCACTGCAGCGGAAATATGCAGAAATCCTGTCTGCGATGGCCCCGCTTGGCGCCGCCGGGTTTTCACTGCTGCTAGGCTCGACAACCCCGGTTACCGCCAGCCCGGAACCCGACGGCTCGCAGCCTCAGGCCGCTCAAGGGGTTCGTGTATCTGAGCGGCTCGCCGCGATCCGCGACGCCGTGTCGACCGCGGCGAGCCAAGAAGCCGCGCCGAATGGCCAGGATATCAGCAAGCTGCGCCTCGCCTGGGGCAATTGGTGGCGCAACGGGGGTTGGCGCCGTTGGGGGTGGGGGTGGCCGAATTGGAACAACTGGCATAACTGGAACAACTGGCCCAATTGGTGGCGCAACTGGTGACCATATAACCGCCGATAGCCAATCATGGGTAAAGTTGTGCCGACAATTCAACTTTTGGTGGTCCAGCCGACCCCGTTCTGCAACATCGATTGCAAATACTGCTATCTTCCCAACCGCACATCAAAGGCAGTCGTCAGCCTCGAGACATTGCGCAACTTGTTCTCTCGGGTCTTCGCTTCGGGGTGGTTCGGCGACGTGCTCTCCGTCGTCTGGCATGCCGGCGAGCCGATGGTTCTGCCGGTCGCATTTTATCGGGAGGCATTTTCCTTAGTTGAGGGTCTGCGACCGCCGCAACTGCATGTTGTTCATTCGTTTCAGACAAACGGAACTTTGATCGACGATGCGTGGTGCGAGTTCTTCGCCGAGGCGGAGGTCAATCTCGGTGTCAGCATCGATGGCCCGCGCCATTTTCATGACCAGAATAGATTGACGCGCTCCGGACGTGGCACCTTCGATCGTACGATAGCCGGCATCCGCATGCTGCGCCGGCACAACGTGTCGTTCCATGTGATCTCGGTACTCAGTTCGGCCAGTATGGCTGCCCCCCGCGAGATGTTCGACTTTTATGTCGAGGAAGGGATCGAGCGGATCTGCTTTAACGTCGAGGAATCCGAAGGCAATCACGTATCGCAATCTTTCGCGGATAGCGACGTCGAGGCCGCTTACTATCGGTTTCTTGGCGAGTTCTGGCGTTTGTCGGCTGCCGCACCCAATAAGATCACCTTCGTGCGAGAAATCGAGACCGCACTGCACCAGGTCATTCGGCCCGAGGAGGCGCCTTTTCGCAACCAGCTGGTCGAACCTTTTGCGATCACCAGTATGGATTGGGCCGGTAATATCGCCACCTTCTCGCCGGAACTCCTTGGCCTCAAAAACCCGTCCTATGACAATTTCGTGCTCGGCAATATCAACCGCGACAAGCTTGTGGACCTGCCGGACAGCCCGGTCCTGGCTCGGATGCTGGCCGACATCAACGCTGGCGTGGCAATGTGCCGCGACGGATGCGAATACTTTTCGGTTTGCGGCGGCGGTGAGCCGGTCAACAAGCTCGCTGAAAATGGCAGTTTTGCAAGTACCGAAACCGCGTATTGCCGCGTGACCAAAATGCGGGCTACCGATCTCATTCTCGATACGCTCGACCGGGTCCCAACCGATCACGGCGCCCGCGATGCACTTGCCTACGCGGATGTGCTCAGGTGCGGACAGACTGAGACGGCGGCCACCTGCGACGCAACACGATCAATCCGGAGGACAGCATGAGAAATGCATGGCGCTGGTTGGGCGCGCTCGCTTTAGGTGCTGCGACGCAGGTGGGCTTGGCAGGTCTCGCAATGGGTCAAGGCGCGCCGGGAACTCCACCTGCCGCGGCTGCTGCAGCTGCATCGGAAGGCTATCAGGGCGGCGATTTGGAGCAGTCGGTCGTAACGTCGCCGACCGAGGCCGAACCAGGAACTGAACTTCCCGTCCTCTATGTCACCGGCGTCGAGATAATCCGCAGCCAGACCTCCCCGCCCATTGATATCGTCCGTGTCACCGGCTTGGCCGGGTCGCAGGGTTGGAGCTCGCCGCAACTGGTCCCCACTTATATCGGTAAGCCGATCGACGGCGTCCTCGATCTTCAATTCATCGCGACAATGCCATTACAGACGGAGCCGGCCACCGGTTTCTTTCCGATGAGCGCGGTTTTCCCGCTGGAAGAAGGGCACGCTTTCAGGGGCGTGCGCGTGCGCGGCTCAGAAAATGCGATCGAAATCGATCAAATCCCCGGTGTCAGCACCGTGCAGATCGGGGTGAACGACTGCCACGATTGCGTCGGAAAAAAGTTTGCCGAGCGCGGTCAGGCGGCGCCCGGAACCCCCGGAGTTGTTCGCCAGGAGGATCTCCCCAAGATCTTACGCTGGATTCCGCCAAATCGAGGGATCCGCGGGATCACCCATGACCCAAACCGCCTGAATCTGTTGCTTGGCGCCGACAACACGATTATCGCCGCCTATTGGGAGTAGGCCGATAGGGCTTGTCACGCAACCGCAGAATCTGATTTGGCTGCGTCCCCTGTTGTCTGTCGGTGTTCGGTCATTGCGTCGCCTAGCGATTGCGGCGGTAATGATCACGCTGATCGGCGCGACTGCGGCGCGGGCCGGGTCGTTGGTCGCGGGAAATGTCGGCGTGCTCGACGATATCGCTTTCGCTGTCGACGGCGCCGAATCGAGTCATGGCTCCGACGCGAACATGTGGCGCGCCGAGCCGGATGGCCCACAGGGTCCGATGCAGGTTTCGGCGGCTGCGGCCGAGGATGTCGGCGGCGGCAATCGGTTCGACATGATGGAGAACCGAGCGCTGGGCCGGGCGTATCTTGCCCATCTCTATCGGCGCTACGCGAACTGGCCCGACGCCATCGCCGCCTACAATTGGGGACCCGGTAGAATGGATGCATGGATCGGCGCCGGCCGGCCGAGCGACAAGTTTCCGATCACCGTTTCGCTCTACCGAATGCGGGTCTTGTTTGGCTCAGCGACCCCAAATTCCTGGCTCGGAACGGGACGCCTCGGAATTTTCCGCCGGACGCCGCGTCGGCCGCTCGCCGACCGCCTGCACCCGAGCCGGGAGAGCGTCGAAGTGGAGCAGCTCTACACGACGATCATGTCCCAGACCGAGCGCTTGGCGCGCTGATCGACTTCTCCACAGCCGTCTAGCCAACCCGGCGGAGGTTGAATCCCGAGGTGGGGTCGTAACTGCCGGTCTCGGCAGAATGCTGCGATCGTAGCAAACCGCGGCAAATGCTGATCACCTATGCCCAATCGATGAGCACATATGGCTCGGCCAACGTGAAAGGATCGGGCAGAGTGCGGCCAAGCCGTTGAAATGCACGGGACCCGTTTTGGCTATGCCGGCACTCTCCTCTCTGACCCGCGATCCGACGCGATTGATATTAATCGGAGCCGCGGTGCTTCTCAGCCTCGGAATGGGTCTGCGCCAGAGCCTCGGGCTATTCCTGACGCCCGTCACGCGCGATCTCGCCCTAACCGCAACCAGCTTTACGCTCGCGATTGCCGTCCAGAACATCGTGTGGGGAGCCTCACAGGCCCCGATCGGCGCGCTTGCCGATCGGTTCGGGCTACGCGTCACGATGATTGGCGGCGCCGTAATCTACGTCATCGGGCTGTTGGTGATGGCGAGCGCCCGCGGCGCTACTTCGCTTATCGTATCGGGTGCGCTGATCGGGGTGGCGTTGTCGTGTACCGCGTCGTCATTGGTTCTGACTGCCGTTGCGCGAACGGTTTCGGAAAAGAACCGCAGCAAAATATTGGGCATTGTCTCTGCCGCGGGCTCGCTCGGCACACTGATGATTCCGATCACGACGCAATCGCTTCTCGCCCACCACGCCTGGCAGATCGGCGCCTTATTCTTTGTGATCCTTGCGATAGCGATGCTTCCGGCCGGCTTCCTTGCCGGCGGGGCTGACCGAATGCCGAGTTCGCGCGCCGGCCAAGATGACGATGAGGGCGGTTCTCGGTCAGGCGGTGCGCCATCGTCCGTTCCTGGTGATGTCGGGCGCCTATTTTGTCTGCGGCCTCAACCTGGTTTTCCTGACAACCCACCTGCCGACTTATCTGGCGATCTGCGGCCAGAACCCGCTGTTGAGCGCCGAAGCGATTGCGGTGATCGGCGGAATGAATTCGATCGGCTCATTTACCGCTGGCTGGCTCGGCGGCAAATACCCGAAGCATATTCTGTTGGGCCTGCTCTATATTTTGCGAGCCTTTGTCTTCACCGCCTATTTCATCATGCCGCCGACGCCGGCCAGCACGCTCATTTTCGCGGCGGCGATGGGAATGCTGTGGCTCAGCGTAGCGCCGCTCGTCAGCGGCCTCGTCGCCGAGATGTTCGGTACCCGCTATATGGCGACATTATTGGGCATCGCCTTTGTCATGCACCAGGTCGGGTCGTCTCTCGGCGCTTGGGGCGGCGGGCTGATCTTTGACAAATTCGGCTCCTACGATCACGCTTGGCATTTCGGCGTGGTGATCGGCTTTAGCGCCGGCGTCATCCAGATCCTGGTCGGCGGCCCGAGCCGCGGGCGCGATCGGATCGCAACACCACAGCTCGCCCCCACCTGAGCAGTCCGCCGTCGGCCTCAACCTGTGCTGCGTGGCGGTCCGTGGCCGCCATTGCGCCGCCGAAACGCCACCTGCTATCGTGAGATGGATAATGCCGCGGTCTTGGTCAGCCCGCGCAGCCCCCATTTGCTGGCGGTATAGGCGGCGGCGTCATGCGCGGTCAGGCCGGCGGTCGACGAGATGTTGACAATGGCCCCGCCGCCGCTGTCGCGGATTACAGGCGCGCAATGCTTCATGCCGAGCATGGCGCCCGTCAAATTTACCCCGATCGTACGGTTCCACGCCGCGACCGTCGTGTCGACGATACCCTGACGGGCAATCGTGCCGGCATTGTTGACGAGAACGTGGAGCTTGCCGAACCGCGCTACAGCAGCGGCTACGACCTCCCGCCAAGCCGTCTCGTCGGACGCATCGTGGTGTCGAAACAGCGCCTCGCCGCCCTGCCCCGCGATCTGCCTTGCCAAGGCTTCGCCCGCGGCGGCGTTGATATCGGTCAGCACCACCGCAGCCCCCTCGCGGACAAACAGCTCTGCTTCGGCGGTCCCTTGCCCGCCCGCAGCACCGGTGATCAGCGCTACCTTGCCCGTAAGTCTCGGCATCCTCTCCCTCCGATGCAGCGCCCGCGTTGACCGCCCCGCCCCACGATCATAGCATCGCGCTCGAAAACGTGCCGCAAGCAGCAACAACCCGGCGCGGCTTTGCAGGGAGACCGCCACGATGGCAGCACCACTGCCCTACACCGGCAACGAATTCTTAAGCAGCCTCGATGACGGCCGCGAGGTGTGGATTTACGGCGAGCGGGTAAAAAACATCGCGGCGCACCCGGCGTTTCGCAACACCGCGCGGATGGTCGCGCGGCTCTACGATGCGCTGCATCGCGACCACGCCGAGAAAAAGCATGTTCTGAGCTGCCCGACCGAATGGGGCGGGTTCACGCAGCGATATTTCGTGGCGCCCCGATCGGCCGAGGATCAGGTCGCGGCCCGCGACGCGATCGCTGCCTGGTCGCGCCTGACCTATGGCTGGCTCGGTCGTTCACCCGATTACAAAGCCGCTTTTCTTGGCACCCTCGGCGCCAACGCCGAGTTCTATGAGCCCTACCATGAGAATGCGCGGCGCTGGTACCGCTATGCCCAAGAACGGGTCCCGTTCGTCAACCATGCGATTGTGCAGCCGCCGGTCGACCGCAACATGGCTCCCGGCGCGCCGGGCGGCCCGACCGACGTTTACGCCCATGTAACCAAAGAGACCGATGCGGTATCCGCGTCACCGGAGCCAAAGTCGTCGCGACAGGCTCGGCGTTGACCCATTTTACCTTTGTCGCGCATGCCGGGGTATTGCCGGTTCAGGACAAGAGTTTCGCGGTCGTAGTTCTGGTGCCGAGCAATGCTCCCGGGATTAAATTCATCTGTCGTGTGTCAAACGAACAGCGTGCCGCCGTGCTTGGCAGCCCGTTCGACTATCCGCTGTCGAGCCGGCTCGACGAAAACGACGCGATCTTTGTCATGGACGACGTGCTGGTGCCGTGGGAAGACGTGTTCGTCTACGCCGATATCGACAAGGCCAACAAATTCTTCCCAAACAGCGGATTTCTACCGCGCGCCATGCTGCAGGGCTGCACCCGGCTTGCGGTCAAGCTCGACTTTATTATCGGGTTGATGATCAAAGCCACCGAAATGGCGGGGGACCCGCGCCTTTCGCGGCGTCGAGGCCAATATCGGCGAGGTCATCGCCTGCCGGAATACGATGTGGGGGCTTTCCGACGCGATGGCCAAGCGGGCCGAGCCGTGGGCGGGCGGCTGCGTCTTGCCGGCGCTGGAGCCGGCTATGGCGTACCGCATCCTGGCTCCGGAGGCCTATGTCCAGATCAAGCAAATGATCGAGAAAACCGTCGCCAGCAGCTTGATCTACCTCAACTCGCATGCGCGCGACTTCAAGACGCCGGAGCTCCGGCCCTATCTCGACCGCTATGTCCGCGGCTCCGGTGGGGTCAGCGCGGTGGAGCGGGTCAAATTGATGAAGCTGTTGTGGGACGCGATTTCGGCGCCCGCCACGAACTCTACGAAATCAATTACGCCGGGAGTCATGAGGAAATCCGGATCGACGCTCTGCGCGCCGCAATCGGCTCGGGCCAGTACGAGCGCTGGAAGAGCTTCGCCGATAGCTGCATGGCCGAATACGACCTTGACGGCTGGACCGCCCCCGATCTGATCAACCCCAACGACGTCAGCGTATTAGGGTGAGATCAGCAGCCCAGCCCAGCGCCTATGCAACCAGCCCGCAAAGGCGCGCCGCTACACCGCAGACCAGTTCAATGCGGTTGACTAAGGCTCGCGCTTTTTGAGCAGATATTTTTGCTCGCCGGTCAGAACGAGTTCGCCCTTCTGGTTGTGCACCGTGACGGTCAGGGCGACGATCCCGGTCGTGCGCTGCGGCGTTAATGCGGCGATTTCCAGCATCGGATAGAGCGTGTCGCCGGCACAGACCGGCTTTAAGAATTTCGCTGACTGCTCGATATACCCGAGCAGCCCATCGCCGATCACATGTGCGAAGGCGCCGGCCCCCGCGGCTGTAAAGCAAAGTATTTGCAGCCCGTGGGCAATGGGCGCCAGCAGCCCGCGCTCTCGGCAATATTCGACGTTGTAATGGATCGGGTGATTGTCGGCCGATAGTGCCTGAAACGCGGAAAAATGCGCCTCGGTCACGGTGCGGCTCGGGATCGGGAAGCGCTCGCCAACCCGCAAATCCTCGAACCAACGCTCCTCTGCGATCCGGTGCCGGCGGGGATCGAAATGCTCGCTCATCGTGCCTCGGGGAGCCGCAGCGCACCTTCGGCGACAAGCCGGGCGATCGCGGCGGCGTCGAAGCGGCAATCCTCGTGGGATTCGTGTTTTAGACGCATTTTATACGCGACACTCCTCATTTACAGTGATACATCTCTTATTAAGAGTTCCCATGGTTAATGTGCACCCTCAGAGGTTATCCTAATGCAATCGATAGATTTGGGCTTCCTGCTGGACGATTGCGGACGGCGGTTGCCGACGACCGGATTGTCCCTAACTTGGAAACTTGGCCTCGACGAAAAATCTGATGTGCTCGAACAGGCTCTAAAGCAGCGGGGATACGTGCTCGTCAAGAGGGCTCATCGAGTGATCTTCGTCGAGTTGTGTCCCCACAAAGTAGCTCCTCTGGCCGCTCTGGAGGCCTCATACGAAATCAAGGAGTCAGTAGCGGAATGCGTCCTATTGGCCCTCCTAGTGGTACGACGCAATCATAGGATTCCATATTGGAGCGGGGTGTGCGATGATGCGCGATGCGCGAGGGGATCAGCATCGAAGTGAGTGCCGGCGACCGCGAACGACTGGCGGCGGTGGTGGCGGATCGCAACAGCCGGCAAAAGCATGTGTGGCGGGCACAGATCATTTTGGCGACCGCGGAGGGCTGCGGTACGGCCGAGATCATGCGCCGCGCCGGAGTATCGAAGCCGTGCGTGTGGCGCTGGCAGGAGCGCTTCATGCGCGAAGGGGTGGCCGGCCTGCTGCACGACAAGACGCGCAAACCCGGTTTGCCGCCGACGCCTGCGGCGGTTATTGACCGAGTGGTCGAGTTGACGCTGGCGGAGCCGCCAGGCGAGGCAACCCACTGGACCGGCCGGGCGATGGCGGTGGCGAGCGGCATCTCGCTGCGCTCGGTGCAGCGGATCTGGGCGGCGCACGGTCTGCAGCCGCACCGAGTGCGGCGTTTCAAGCTGTCGCAAGACCCGGCGTTTGCCGCCAAATTGCGTGACGTGGTCGGGCTATATCTCGACCCGCCGGCCCACAGCCTGGTGCTGTCGGTCGACGAGAAGTCGCAAATTCAGGCTCTCGACCGCACCCAGCCCGGCTTGCCGATCAAGAAGGGTCGAGCCGGGACAATGACCCATGATTACATCCGCAACGGCACGACGACGCTGTTTGCGGCGCTCAATGTCCTTGACGGCTCGGTCATCGGCCAATGCATGGCGCGTCACCGCCACCAGGAGTTCATCCGCTTCCTCAATCGGGTCGAGGCCGTTGTCCTGGCCGGCAAGCTCATTCATGTGATCCTCGACAACTATGCCGCCCACAAGCATCCCAAGGTCCGCGCCTGGCTTGCGCGGCATCCACGCTGGACGTTTCACTTCACGCCCACGTCATGCTCCTGGGCCAATGCCGTTGAAGGCTTTTTTGCCACCCTGACCCGCCGGCGGTTGCAGCGCGGCGTCTTCCGCTCGCTGGTCGATCTGCAAGCCGCGATCAACCGCTATCTCGGCGAGCATAACCGCAAACCCAAACCCTTTGTCTGGACCGCCGACCCCGATCGCATTATCGAAAAAGTCAACCGCGGGAACCAAATGTTGGCGTCAGACCACTAGGTGATACTTGGAGATGCCAGCCGTATGAGGTCTTCCCTTCGGTGAAGGCAGCATCGTACAGGATAGCGAGGATTGCGTCAGCCGCGAGTAGACGGGCGGCCGCCGACTTGTACGCCCGAAGCCAAGTTCCATCGGGCCACGAACAGGTTTCCAGTCGCACCGCCATAAATCTCCCAGACCCAAGGCGGATGTTTGAACAAAATACGGTAGAACTTTCCGTAGAGCACACGCAGGCCCGAGATTGCAGATTATGAATGAGCGCTCTGCGAAGTATCTTTAAGCGGGTCCGTTATTGAGCTTGGGACAAAGCTGCGCTCCGATGTGTCGTGGTTCCCGGGGTCCGCATTTTTAAATTATTAGATCAGCGTGCCGAAGGTAGCGATATGGCTACGGATGAACAGAAGCAACGCGTAGGTGATATCGATGCGCTGATCGGCAGCCGCATTCGTGACCGCCGTGTATCACTAGGTATGGGCCAGGCGACACTGGGCCGTGCCGTCGGTCTGACGGTTGAGCAAATACAAGAGCTGGAAAGCGGCTGCGTCCGCGTCAGAGCATTCCAGGTAGTAACCATCGCGGAAGCTCTGAACGTGCCAATCGCGTTCTTTTTTGCCGATCTCGGGCTGGATGCCAATGAGGAGGCCCACGGCCGGCAACAGGGTGGCAGTTAACATTAAACATTAGCCTCGCTTTGATTTCCCGGTTTTTAGAGGTCCCGCCTGTCGTCGATCGCCACCGAGTTGGGTGTGAGACTTTACCCGCAAATCCTCGCTTAACCATACTGCCACGGCACATCTAATCCGTCTCGCTATTGCCTCTCGAAGGGGACGCCGGTCGGTTAACCATATCTCAATGGATATTTGTTCTTATTATGTTCCAACCATACAAGGTACTGGCCCATATGTCTTTAAATGGAGAATATCGCGTTAATCTATTAGCCGAGCATGAGTTCGCCTGTGTTCAGCAAGCGATCGATGGATACTTCGAAGCACTGGCTGAAGTTGGGATAGCGGTGCGCGTGCGGCGTGACTTCAAAAATTACGCGGCGATCCGCCAAGCTCATTGTGACTCTGATTTCGAGTCATGCCTTCGGTCCGGTCCCCACCATAGTCGGCCCCGACGATTTCTGGTTGCAGGCACAAAATCATTGGGGCGAGCCAATCGCGATCTATTACGTGATGCGATTCGTTGCCGACGATTTTTACGATCTTATCCGATCTCAGGCGCTGTGGTTTGGCGAGACTACCCCGGCCGACCCGCCGCTCGTCGTCAAATGCGAGTTCCCGCCATTTGGCGGTGAGGTGGCGTATGCCGGCGGTGCCTGGGTGCGAAAGGACTATCGCGGTCCATCCAAGCAGCCGCGGCTGAGCACCGCGATGTCACGTCTTGCATGCGCCATCACGCTGCGAAACAGGCCCTTCGACCACGACACTGGAATGATCCGAAGCGATCCCCGAGACCCGCGCGACGCAGCGGACCGCAGGGCGGTGTCCCTGGCAATGCAGGCCTATAAATTCGCGCGCGTGCACCGGCTCGTGGATGGATGGTTCCCGCCGCTTCAACGCCACGCGGTGATACACCTCTGTCATTCGACACGCGCCGAGGCAGTGGCTTCGTTGGCGGTGGCGCCCTCAAGTGTCCCGGCGAGGGCCCGCGGCCATTTCGAGTTCCGGCAGGCGTCGCTCGTTGATAAGCACTACCAGCTCATTGACGCGCCGGCCGTCCTCGGCAAGAGGCAATACCAGACGAGTGTACGAAAATAGCTGACTACTCTCGATATGGTGAATTAGCTGATAGTTCGGCGCGCCAGTCGCCACCGCCTGCCAATAATCCTCAATGGTGATTTGACGCAACAAACCTACCGGCGTCTCGCCCAGAGTTATATTGGAATGCCCACCTCTGTAAGAAGTGTCCGATCCCCAGAGACGAAATCGATAGCCCTCCGGGTCCGTAGCGCGGGTATCAACAACATGTGCCCGGCCGCGAGCGATGTTCACTACCTCAAGGACACCAAATGACTTGCTTGAAGGTAGCCGCCATCCGACACGCCCGTCACGCCAAATGCTTAATACTTGACCGAACCACTCGTCCTCCGACGCAATGGCGTCGAGAGGCTTCGACAACCTCTTGGAGTAGTCGTCAGCCTGCGCCTGTACAGCAAGTCCGTAAGTACCGGAAGTTTCGCCGAGCGGCTTCTCGTGTGCGAATGTTACCCGAGGGCGCTCACAGGAGCGACGATCAGCTAAGAAGCCCTCGGACTGTGGTTCGGCCCGCCCGATCGTGTTGGAGGCTCTACCGAGAGCAGCCTCCATCCGTTTCAGACCTGTGGCTAGGTCGTTGATGATCTCGTACCAATCGGGACCGCCCACGTTGCTCGGGCAGGCGAGGATCAAGCGCCGCGGGGCGCGCGCGGCGATTTCGTAGAAGGCAGCGTAGGCAGCGAGATGACAGACCGCAGTGGGGTCAAATTTAACTAACAATGCATCGCGTATCGGAGCGACGTGGACGAAGCCAAACCTTCGTACAGCGTCAGTCACGGCATCAACCGGGGCGTCTTGCAATCCTAACCGTCGAGCGAAATATGCGGGATCAGCAGGCCACGCTTCTCCCGCATCGTCAAAGACAAGGCCGACCACCTCTGACGCGAATGTTTCCAACTCTCATCCTTCTCCGGTGAGAAGTGGCCTAGCTCACCAGACGCCAAACCAAGTACTAATTGCTCATTAAGTTGTCACAAGGTTCTTGGAACTCATAGTCCAAACTCTGCCCTGTTTGCGTCAATAAACATTTAGTCAAGTTAAATCAGTACTTTGAGCGGGATGTCGGTTCGATAGACTCGCCGGATTTCTGTACCAGTTGTCTGATCGAATTAGGCGGGCGAGCAACCCACGCCGCGCGGCCGGCGAGCCACCCTGCCTTCCGCTGGGCGAACACGGTGCTGGCCAATGTCAAAAACAGCCTCGTGGCCGCCCATCGCGTGGTCGGCATCAAACATCTGCCGCGGTACCTCGGCGCCTTTGCTTGGCGCTTCAACCGCCGCTTTGTTTTAAAAACCATCCATGAGCGGCTCGCCATCGCCGCAACGACCACTCCGCCAATGCCCTATCGCCTCCTCAAACTCGCTGAGGCTGGATGGTAAGCGGGAGCGCCCTTATCAACCATCTTGCGCCCCTCGGTTGGACCGCAGCATCATCGCCGTCCTGGATGTTTCAGGGACGGGGACCGGTTCGCGCCCATTTATAGACGAGGAGAGCGAGCGAAATCACGGCCACAAGCTCGGTCCACAGAAAGATGAATATGTCCGCGTGTATACCGAGTGGTGGCGCGCCCGGCAGCGCGTTGCGCAACACCGGCAATGCGAATGCGATCGCCGCCAGCGCTCCGATCAGCGTCGCCTCGGGCCGCCGCACATCGGCAAAAGTCAAGATGCCAACGGCAAGCGCGCAGCCGCCAAGTACCACCATCGCTCCGTAGGCCGCGAGTGCAAAGAGCGCGAAAGCACCGCTGCGAGAAATATCCAGGCTCAACTGGACCCGGTCGGGATCAGCGCCCGATCCGCCGGTCGTATGTAGATCGTAGCCCAGCACCCCCTCCCAAACCGTGACTCTCGCCGGTAGCTTTATGGAGGCTGTCTTTCCTTGAAAAAGTTGGACGTCCAGCTTCACCCGGTAGCTGTCTAACGGGTAATGCGCAATGCTGCCCTCGTTTAGGTCCACCTCGAAGGTTGCAGTGGCTAGATGCTTATTCGCGGAGAGGTTAACCTCCTCCACCGTTCTATCGTGAGTGATCATCAAAGTGAGATCGCGATCTGCGGGCGCGAGATCTTCGCTACTGCTTGAGACACTCGGCTGGAGGTACGCGCGCACCTGCATTGCCTCGTTGAGCGCGTCGATGCTGATGGGCTCGATATAAACCTCTGCCGCCGGCTTGATCGCGCCGGTGGCGCCAAAATGGCGTTCGCCCGGGAGCACCGAGACATTGAAATTCCACAGCAGAAAAAGATAGCCCACGCCCAGAACAACCACGACGATGCCGACGCCAAGCCATCGCCTGCTCCGCGCAGCCGAGCTGAGCCCCCTGCGATTGATCACCTTCTCCACCCCCGAGCTGTTGCAGACATTACTTCGGGGACATAGAAATCATCAACGCGCCCAATTCGATTTCTTGAGAAACGAACGGACAGACGTGGTGATCATTTTCCGACCCAGCCGGCAATGCATTGCCCGAGCGCTTGCTCGGCTCGCTGGTCGATTTCGGCGTCGCTCAAGGTGCTGAGCGGATGGTCGATCACGACCGGGACAAGATCAGGCATACCGAGTGCGTCACGCTGAACCAGCGCCTCGTGCAGAAATTCCGTGGTGACAACGACCGCGGTCGGGCGACCGAGGGCTTCGAGACTGACGGCGTCATGCGTACAGCACGACGTGCACGAGCCTCAATCGCCGATCGCGGTCAGAACGATGTCGTTATCGGCCGCGATGGTCGCGATCAAGACCGGGTCGGCGTCCTTCGAAAAGCTTTCCTTGCGGTAATAATTGACGGCAGTAAGCGGCGCCTGCTGTTCAAGCCGTGCCACGGTTTTGTGCAACAGCCGGTTGGCGTTCCATTTGGTGTTGTCGAGCACGCCAAGGCGCAATCCCGCGAGTGCGCCCACCCTGGGCGACAGCGGTTTTTTTTTCCACCTCGACCATGCCACGCGGGTCGAAAACCGTTGCGTATCCCGTTTCCCGCATCTCCATCTCCTCGTTATCGTCTCCCCCGCGGAAGCGGGGGTCCAGTGTCGGCGCCTCAACCCTTGCCCTGGATTCCCGCCTGCGCGGGAATGACGGTGAACCAATACCAGTCCTTTGCGCGCCTCCGGCCGGCTCACAGATAGCATGTGCCGTCGACGCAGACGGGTTCACGGCGTGGGCCGGCGGCGCTCTCGATGTTGCGCAAGACCGGTGAAGACATGTGGCCCCAGCCGGGAATGAAGGCCGAAAACCGGCCGGCCTTGCCACCGACGACAAACAGGTGGATATGGTCGGGATCGGGCACGATCGGGATGCGCGAGCCTTGCTCGCGTTTGTACCAGCGCGGCAGGTTGCGGTTGTAGATCTTGCCATAGCGCTCGTTAAAGGTCAGTTCGGAAAACAGATTGTAGGCGTTCGTGTGCAGGTAGCTGCGCACATCGTGCCGGGTCCACCCTTTGCCGGCGATCGTGCGGGCATGTTCGGGGCCGATGATGACCGCGCAGTGTCCCGAGGACACCGCGTTGTTGTTGGCGATCGTGCTCATCGCCGAGCAGATGCTGTCGAGGATGCCTTCGGGATCATTGGCGACATGGTTGGTGATGCTGTGCGGCGGCTCGGCGGCGAGGACGAACACCGTCGATTCCGCTGGATCAAACCGCTTTTCGACGTGGTAGGGCGCCCATGGGCTGGCCGCTTCGTTTTCGGCGACGCAATAGGTGTATTTGCCGGGATGGCCCAAGGTGCTCTTGTCGAGATCGCCGGGCCGGCCGCCGCCGACATTCAACAATATTAGCCGCAAAGCCCGCCCAATCGTCGCATTGGCGCGATTGCCCGAACCGAAGGCGTTGCAATCGCCGTTCATGCCGATTGCGCTTGCGAGCGGGCCGTTGACGATCAATAGCGGGGCGGCCATGTGCGTCGTTGCCTGCACTCCGTTCAAATTGAACGCTTTGGCGGTCAGGGCCAGCATTGCCGCGCGTACGACCGGCGCGTATTCCGGCTTGCAGCCGGCCATGACCATGTTGATCGCGAGCACCTCGCGGCTGAGATTGCCGTGCCGTGGCGGCGCCTTGCACTCAACAAAGGCGGCGTCGCCGCCGAGTGCCGCGACGAATTCGTCGATCCGCTCGCGCGTCGGCGGCACCACCGGCAATCCGTCGGTCCAACCCTGCTCGAAATACCATTCGACGAGATCGGTGCCCGCCGGCACCCGCAGGATGCCCGTTTCGGTGCTTTCGGCAAGATCAGCGGCCGCAATCGCCATGATTTCCCCGGATCTGCAAATCGGCGAGTCGAGGATACCCGCTTTCACAAAAAGGTCAGCCGGCCATCGAATTGCGGCCGATCCAAAATCGGTTCAGCCTCCGGTTCAGGGCGCCCGGTTGACGTCCTGCGAGCCGCGCACAGGCTTCGTGATAGGGCGCCACATAGCGAAGCTGGAAAGGGATGCCGGGATATAAAACGCGCAGCACCGCGAGCGCACGGCGCACTGCGCGCTGCTCGGACGGCCCATAATTCAGGCCGAAATCGTCACGCAGCCGCTCGGGCAATAGGCTGGCGGTCAACGCGCGATACCAGCCCGGCGAACGCAGCCAGGTTCCGGAACCTTTAAAGAGCGCCTTGGAGATCCCGCGCGCCGCACCGCCGACCGCGAGCCGGTCCGATCCGACCATCTCCTCGAAATAATCGGAAAATGCTTGCCAGCTTTGCGGTATGGCGGTCTGCGGAATTCCGAAAAACGCCGCGAACACCAGGTGCTCTCGGTAGTAGCGCTCGCGTTCCTCTATCGAGAGCGGCGGGTTGACGAGTTCGAAGGCGACAAGCGCGCTGTCGGACAAAGTGGCGAACACCCAGCGCAGCGCCGCGACATCGTTCGCCCGATAGGCGGACCCGGCGGGAAATGCGCCCGCGCTCTCGTTGAGCTGTCCCGAGATCGCGGCGTGGCGGCGGTGAAGGCGCCGAGCAGTGGAGATCGCCTCGTCGGTCGTGCCGAACACCATCGTAAAGACGACGCCGAAGGTGCGGTGAAACCGGCCGATCGGGTCGGCCAAACTGCGTGAATGCTGGGCGATCGCCGCGGCGACCCAGGGATGCGCCAGTTGCAGCAACAGCGCTCGTCCCGCGGCAAGAAAGATCGCGGCTTCGCGGTCGATCCGCCAGACCATCGAACCCCGCCCGAAAACGCCGCCCGGCCGCCCCTCGGCTGCAGCCCGCACCAATACGAGTTCGCGCTCGAGATCGGCTTCGGTCACCTGTGCCGGTGGCCCGGAGGTCATCACTTCACCGCCACCGGCAGTAACGAGACGCACTATTCCCAGCTCTGCTTCGCGACCCAGACATCGCCGCGCCTGCGGTAGCGCTTTTTGACCGCCGCCCAAGCGATGCGGAACGCGGTTTCCTCCTGCGGCACGGGACCCCGCTCGGCGTAGGTGTCCCAAGCATTGTTGAAGGCCGCGAGAAAGATCTCCTGGGCATGAGGCGGCAGCCGCCGCACCGCCGGCGGCAAATCCGCTGTCGTCGAGTAAGGCACACGGTCTATCCGCGCATGTAATCCTCGAGCGACAAGCCCAATGCCTCGGCACCCTCCTCCAGGTAATCGCCGAGCAGCGGTGTGCCCATCAGATACTCGGCCTCGGTCGAGGATTGAGTATCGCGCGCCTGCCGCAACGCCTCGGCCCAGCTCTTTGCATCGTAATCGCCGCGCCCGAGCCACATCAGCGCCAGCAACTCCTCGCGCTCATCGACATTCAGCCCGTCGATCGCGTCACGCAATTCCTGCGCCGTCGGGTTATCCGGGGTATCGAGCAAAACCTCGCGGTCGTCGTCATCGACAGCATCCGAGCCTTCTTCGTAGTCCTGGTCGGGCGGCGGCACTTCGGCATCAAATTCGCGTGCCTTCTCGACGATAAAAGCAAGCTTTTCGGGGGAAATTGAGAGCATCGTTGAGCCTTTCGCGATGTGATGGCAACGCCTCAGCCAGCTGCCGATGCAGCCGGCCAGCGCCAGTTCTTGACCTCCGGCATGTCGTCTCCATAACGCGTGATGTATTGCTTGTGTTCGATCAGCTTGTCGCGCAGCGCCTGCTTGGCGTAGGCGGCCATGTAGCCGAGCTGCGGCAGCCGGTCGATCACGTCGCTGGCCAGGTGGAATCGGTCGAGATCGTTGCGCACCACCATGTCGAACGGGGTCGTCGTTGTCCCCTCCTCCTTGTAGCCGCGCACATGGATGTTGTGGTGGTTGGTGCGGCGGTAGGTCAGCCGGTGGATCAGCCACGGGTAGCCGTGATGGGCGAAGATGACCGGCTTGTCGGTGGTGAACAGCGCGTCGAAGTCCGCGTCGGTCAGACCGTGAGGATGCTCTTCATGCGGCTGCAAGGTCATCAGATCGACGACGTTGACGACACGGATCTTCAGATTGGGAACGTGGTGCCGCAAAAGATCGACCGCGGCCAAGGTTTCCATCGTCGGCACGTCGCCGGCGCAGGCCATCACGACATCGGGCTCGGCGCCGCGGTCGTTGCTCGCCCATTCCCAGATGCCGATCCCGGCATCGCAATGCTTGATCGCGGCATCCATGTCGAGCCATTGCGGCGCCGGCTGTTTGCCGGCGACAATGACGTTGATGCGGTCCCAGCTGCGCAGGCAGTGATCCGTGACCCATAGCAGAGTGTTGGCGTCGGGCGCCAGGTAAACCCTGACGACGTCAGCCTTTTTGTTGACGACATAGTCGATAAAGCCCGGGTCTTGATGGCTGAACCCGTTATGATCCTGACGCCACACATGCGAGGTCAGCAGATAATTGAGTGACGAGATCGGGCGGCGCCACGGAATGTCACGGGTTACCTTCAGCCACTTGGCGTGCTGGTTAAACATCGAATCGATGATATGGATAAACGCCTCGTAGCAATTGAACAGCCCATGACGGCCGGTCAGCAGATAGCCTTCGAGCCAGCCTTCGCAGGTGTGTTCGCTCAAAATCTCGATGACTTGCCCGCTGGGGGCCAGATGATCGTCTTCGGGCAAAGTCTCGGCGTCCCATTGGCGGTCGGTGACCTCGAACGCAGCCGATAGCCGGTTGGAGGCGGTTTCGTCGGGGCCGAACAGCCGGAAATTGGGGTTCTGCTTGATGATGTCGCGGATAAAGACGCCCATGATCCGCGTCGCCTCGCCGTCGCTCTGCCCGGGATACGCGACCTTGACGGCGTAATCGGCGAAATCCGGCATTATCAATTCGCGTCGCAGGAGCCCGCCATTCGCGTGCGGGTTGGCGCTCATACGCCGCTCGCCGTGGGGCGCCAGCGCGGCGATTTCGGGTTTCAAGCGGCCTTCATCGCCAAAGAGTTCGTGCGGGCGATAGCTCTTCATCCATTCTTCGAGCAATTTGACGTGCTCGGGTTTTTCCATGTCGCCAAACGGGACCTGGTGCGAGCGCCAATAGCCCTCGGTCTTCAACCCGTCGACGGTCTTGGGTCCGGTCCAGCCCTTGGGGCTGCGCAATACGATCATCGGCCATTGCGGGCAGACGATTTTCTCACCGGCGCGAGCCTTCTTTTGCAATGCCGCGATTTCGTCCAAAACGCGGTCGAGGGTGGCGGCCATCAGCTGGTGCATCCGCATCGGATCGTCGCCCTCGACAAAATGCGGCTTGTAGCCATAGCCGAGGAACAAGTCTTCGAGCTGTTCGTGCGGGATGCGGGCTAGGATCGTCGGGTTAGCGATCTTGTAGCCGTTAAGATGCAGGATTGGCAGCACGGCGCCGTCGGTGGCCGGATTGAGAAACTTGTTGCCATGCCAGGAGGTCGCGAGCGGACCGGTTTCCGCCTCGCCGTCACCGACGACACAGGCCACGATCAGATCGGGGTTGTCGAAAGCGGCGCCATAGGCGTGCGACAGTGCATAGCCGAGTTCGCCGCCCTCATGGATCGAGCCCGGCGTCTCGGGCGCGGCATGGCTCGGGATCCCGCCCGGGAAACTGAACTGCCGGAATAACCGGCGCATCCCGTCCTTGGTTTGCGGGATATTGGAATAAAGCTCGCTGTAGGTGCCTTCGAGCCAGGTATTAGCCACCATGCCGGGACCGCCATGCCCGGGACCGCAGATGTAGATCACGTCGAGGTCGCGCGCCTTGATAACTCGATTAAGGTGGGCATAAATGAAATTCAGCCCTGGCGTCGTACCCCAATGACCCAACAGCCGTGGCTTGATGTCCGTGCGTTCGAGCGGCCGTTCGAGCAGCGGGTTGTCGAGCAGATAGATCTGACCGACCGACAGATAATTGGCGGCCCGCCACCACGAATCGAGCAGCCTGGCCTGTTCTGCCGATAGCGGTTGCGCACCTTGGAGTTCGCTATGCTCGGCCACCCGATCCTCCGTCGCTTCAGAAGCACGATCTCGCCACCGGCTCCCGCATTCCCTTAACGTTGTTTAAGAGACGAAGGGCGAGCCAGCACGCCGACAGGAACAGTGCAGTACCGACATCGTTGCGCCGATTCGTTGCCTTCTAACAGCGGTTCTTGACGGTCCGGCGACACACCGGATCCGGTAAACTGTGCGGATCAATCCCTGCCAGTCGCTCGACTTCTGACAAAGGCGGCGATCAGTGTACGATCAGCACCGGCACCCGCACTGCCGTCCGCACGACGTGCTCGGTGAAGCCGCCAAAGATCCATTCACGCAATCGGCTATGGCCATAGGCGCCCATAACCAGGATTGCATGGCTCTCGACAGCGGCGTTGATCAAAGTGTCGGCCGGACTGTGCTGATCCGGTTGCAGCCGCTCGGCAGTCACCTCGATCCCGCGCCAGCGCAGATTGGCCATGAGCTGACTGGCCTCTTGGGTCGACAAATCGTCGCTTTCGGCGACCGTCAGTATCCGGACTTTCTTCGCGACCGAGAGAAATGGGGTTGCGGCGGTGACCGCGTGCGCCGCTTCGCACGTCGATTTCCAGGCGATGACGATCGTGTCCGGCAGCTTTGTCATTGCCGCCCCAGGCGGGATCAGCACTGGGCGGCCGCTCTCGAGGAGAGCGGTTTCGATCACTTCCGGCGCATCGCCGTCGTCGCTTGGGCGTCCGATTACCATCAGATCCGCGGCTCGACCGTGCTCGGCAATCCAGAAGGGTTCGGCGCCAACCTGCCGCATCCATTGCGCCGAGGGCCGCCCATTCGGAGCGGGTGGCGCCTCCACGATGGCCAGTCCCTCGCGGGCGCAAAACCGCTCAAAAAATTCGCGCGCCTGCCTCTCGCGCAGATCGGCTTCCTCATCGAGTCTGTCGACCAACCCGCCGACCAACGCGGAGCCGCCGCCTTCGGATGCCATTGTGACCGCCAGCGAGGCGGCATCGACGCGAACGTGCAAAAAAATGATATGAGCGGAAAACGCCCGCGCCACCGCCAGCGCGGAAATAAACACCGCATCGTCAGCACTGCTTCCTGCGGCGGGCACCAGTATGGTCTTGATCATTACATCTCCTGGAGCGGCCAACCGCTGCTGGTCGATTTCGTTACCCTGGAGATTCTGGGTTGAGGCTGACTGCGGCATTGATTTACATCAACGATCACGGATCATAGAACCACGCGGGACCGTGTTCAGCAAGGCCACGGATTTGGATAAAAACCGCCGCTGGCGGACTCGAATCGGTAACGGAAGGTCCGATAATGCCTTGGAGGGGAACAAGCGCGAATGACCGAACTCCGCGAAGCCGCGATCTTGCTGATGATTCTGCTCGGCGGCAGCGCGCTCGGAATGGCGACCCGCCCCTTTCTGTCCGAACGGCACCGCAGCCGAGAAACGACGGATTTGATCCAGCTGGTCATGACCATGCTGGTGACCTTTGCCGCTTTGGTCCTCGGTCTGTTGACCAGTTCGGTCAAGGCATCGTTCGACACCATCGAGAATGATTTGCGGAGCGTCTCGATCCAGCTGATCCAGCTTGATCGGTCACTGCGCCAATATGGCGAGGACGCCGATCCGGCGCGGGCATTGCTGCGCAGTTACACCGCCGCACGAATCGCCACGACCTGGGCCGACGAGCCGCGGCCGGCCGGCAACTATTACCCGGCGCACCTACCACCGGCAGGTTCGGCGGCATTGATTGACAGTTCGACTTTTGGCGAGATCCTGGCGCAGGTCGAGACTGATATACGTGGGCTCGAGCCTCGCGACCCCATGCATCGTCGGCTGCTGCAAACCTGCGTCAATCAGTTCGAGATATTGATGCGGGCGCGCTGGAAGCTCATCGAGGAGGCGCATGGTTCAATTTCCATGCCGTTCTACCTCGTCCTGACTTTCTGGCTAATGATCATCTTTGCTTCGTTCGGACTAAGCGCGCCGAAAAACATCCTCGCTGCGATCACAATCGTTCTCGGCGCGCTGTCGATCGCGTCGGTGATTTTTGTAATTCTCGACCTTGATACGCCGTTCAACGGTATTTTCGCTGTCTCGAGTGAGCCGTTGCGTCAGGCTCTCGCTCAGTTAAGCCGATAGCGACACCGTCGCTTTGGACGCGCTAGAATTGGATCGGAAAATCGGCCGGGAAATTCGGCCGACGGAGGAGCGATGCCTGAATTTCTGACCATCGACGACATCGATGTGCGCGGTAAGCGCGTATTGTTGCGCGCCGATCTTAACGTTCCGGTCAAAGACGGCGAGGTCAGCGACGCCACCCGCATCGAGCGGCTGGCTCCGACAATATCCACTTTGCTCGACAAAGGGGCGGCGGTCGTTGTCATGTCGCATTTCGGCCGACCAAAGGGCGGCCCCGATCCCAAGCTGTCGCTGCGCCAGGTCTTGCCGACGCTGCAGCGGGCGTTGGGCGGGCGGGACATCGCCTTCGCCGAAGATTGTATTGGCGAAAAAGCCGAACGCGTGGTTAGCGCCTTAAAGCCTGGGCAAGTGGCGCTGCTTGAAAACCTTCGCTTCCATCCCGAGGAGGAGGAGAACTCGCCGGACTTCGCCCGCGCCTTGGCGCGGTTGGGCGACGTCTATGTCGATGACGCATTTTCCGCCGCACACCGCGCCCATGCCTCGATTGCCGCACTCGCTGAGATGTTACCCGCGGCTGCCGGCAAGCTGATGCAGGCCGAGTTGGAGGCGCTCTCGGCCGCGCTCGAACATCCGGCGCGACCGGTGATCGCCTTGATCGGCGGCGCCAAGGTATCGACCAAGCTCGACCTGCTGCGCTTTGTGATCGGCAAGGTCGACATGCTGGCGATCGGCGGGGCAATGGCGAACACCCTTCTTTTCGCGAAAGGCGTCGCGGTCGGCCATTCGCTGTGCGAGCGCGATATGGCGGACAGTGCTCGCGAACTCCTCGCCCTCGCCGCCGAGCGCCATTGCCGTGTGATATTGCCCGAGGACGCGGTGGTTGCCGAAGAGCTCAACACCGAGGTCGCCTCATCGACCGTCGCAATCGGCTCGGTGGCCGAGGACATGATGATCCTCGACATCGGTCCAAAAACGGTGGCCAGCATCAGCGCGGTGCTCGAGGAGGCCAAGACCCTGGTGTGGAACGGCCCGCTCGGCGCCTTCGAAACACCTCCGTTCGACCGCGGCACAGCAGCCATTGCCCACAAAGTCGCCGAGCTCACCCGCGCCGGGCGGCTACGCAGCGTCGCCGGCGGCGGCGATACGGTGGCCGCTCTCACCGAGGCCGGGGTTGAAGACGAGTTGTCCTATGTCTCGACCGCGGGCGGCGCCTTTCTCGAATGGCTCGAAGGCCGAGAACTGCCGGGCGTCGCCGCTCTCACCGAGGCCGCCCACCGTAAATGACGCCAGCCGACACCGCCGCTGACAGACCCGAGCAACGGAGACGCATGATGAACGCCGCGGACGTCATGACTCGCAACGTCGTCACAGTCGAGCGCAGGACCCCGATCCGCGAGGCAATCCGGTTGATGCTGGCCAACAAGGTCAGCGGGCTGCCGGTGGTCGACGGTGGCAAGGTCGAAGGCATCCTGACCGAAGGCGATCTGTTGCGGCGCAGCGAGATCGCCACCGAACGGCGGCACTGGCCGTGGCTTGATTTTTTGCTAGGGCCGGGGCGCATGGCGAGCGAATACGTTCGAACCCACGGCCGGACATGTGAGCAGCTGATGTCGCACGACGTGATTTCAGTGACGCCGGAGACGTCGCTGGCCGAAATCGTGCATTTGATGGAGCGGCGCCGCATCAAGCGCGTGCCAGTAATGGAGGATGGAAAGCTCCTCGGGATCGTCAGCCGCCCCGACCTGCTCGCCGCCGTAGCCCGCGCACTCGATATGCCGCAACCGCCGGCCGGCAGCGACGACGCAATCCACGAGCGAATCCTCGCCGAACTCGAAAAAGCCGACTGGGCGCCGCGTTCGGGGTTGACGATTACGGTACACGACGGAATCGTCGAACTCGACGGCGTCATCCTGGACGAGCACGAGCGCACCGCGTTGCGTGTCGCCGCCGAAAACGTACCCGGTGTCAACAGGATCGTCGATCGCCTGGTCTGGGTCGAGCCGGTGTCGGGCACCGTCATCGAAGCTGGTGAAGATAGCGCGGCAACGCCGAAGCCGCCTGCGCGTTAGCCGCTCGATGCTCCTGCACGAGTAAGAGGCCAGAATGCGAAAGTTATTATCGACTTCGGCAGTCGGCATGATTTGCGCGGCAACGCTTGGCGCCGCCGCCATTGCAGCGCCGAATTTGCCCTCCAAGCACGACGGAGTCGCTCGATCGCCGCTAGTCGTGCTCGTCGACGCCCGTTGCGGACATGGCTCGCACTGGGTCCCGGCCGGCTATGCCGAGCATGGCAAATGGCGCGACGCGCATTGCTCGCGAAATCGATAATCCTCCGGCGGCAAGGCTTCGCGAATCGGGTTAATGGCCTACCTTGAGCCCGCGCTGCGCCAGTAACGGACCGATCTCGGGATCGCGGCCGCGAAACGCGCGATAGAGCTGCATCGGATCGTCGGTGTCGCCGGCCGAGTAAATGTCTTTGAGCCGCGCCGCGAGGCCGGGATCGAACGGATCGCCGGCCTCGGCGAACGCGGCAAAACCGTCGGCATCCAGCACCTCGGCCCATAGATACGCGTAATAACCGGCAGCGTAACCACCGCCAGCAAACAGATGCTGGAAGTGGGCTGGGCGATGCCGCAACCCGATTTCGCGGGGCACGTCGTACCGCTGAAGAAACTCGCTTTCGAATTGGGTCGGGTCGAGCGCTGCGGGATCCGAGTGGCGGTGCAGTTCAAGGTCGATCAGCGCCGAGGCGGTGTATTCCACCGTGGCGAAACCCTGGTTGAAATTGCGCGCCGCCAACAGGCGCTCCAACAGAGCCTCCGGCATCGGTTCGCCAGTTTGGTAATGACGCGCATAGCGGCGCAGGTTCTCAGGCGCCGACATCCAATGCTCAAAGATTTGCGACGGAAACTCGACAAAGTCGCGCCTGACCGCCGTGCCTGATTGCGAGGGGTAACGCACTCGGCTCAGAAGCCCATGAAGGCCGTGGCCAAATTCATGGAACAGGGTTTCGGCGTCGTCGAAGCTGAGCAAGGTCGGCTCGCCCTTGGAGAAATTGTTGTTGTTAACGACAATTGGGGTCACCCACCCATCGAGGTTCTGCTGGTCGCGGTAGCGGCTCGACCAGGCCCCAGAATGCTTGCCAGGACGAGCAAAATTGTCGTGCAAAAACACTCCGACATGGGCGCCAGTCGCATCGCGGACCTCCCAAGCCCGGACATCGGGATGGTAGACCGGGAGATCAGGACGGGCAGTGAAGCTCAAGCCAAACAGGCGGCCCGCCGTATCGAACGCTGCCTGGACCATGTTCTCGAGGACGAAGTATGGTTTCACCTCGGCCTCATCTAGATCGTATTGGGCCTGGCGGACCTTCTCCGCGTAGTAACGCCAATCCCATGGCTCGATCGGTTCGTTGAGTCCCTCGGCGCGGGCAGCGGTCTCTAATGCTACACGCTCATCCCGCGCCTTGTCCCTGGCCGGCTGCCAGACTTGTGTCAGCAGACCCTCGACCGCATCCTCGGTTTTGGCCATCGAATCGTCGAGCCGATAGGCAGCGAAGTTCTGGTAGCCAAGAAGCCGTGCCTGCTCGGCGCGTAATGCCATGACCTCCCGGAGGACCGGGATGTTGTCGGCCGATCCAGGATGGGTCCCGCGCGCGGTCCATGCCTCGTGCGCCGCGCGGCGCAGATCCCGGCGCGCGGAAAAGGTCAGAAACGGTTCGATCGACGAGCGCGCAAGTGTGATGACGTAATGTCCAGGCATGCCACGTTCATCGGCGGCCTGCGCTGCCGCGACCCGGACAAACTCGGGCAAACCGTCGAGATCGGGCTCGTCGAGCACCAGCTGCCATTCGCGCTCGTCGTGCAGCACGTTCTGACCAAACAAGGTGTGCAATGTCGCGAGCCGCTCGCTAATCGCAGCCATGCGCTCTTTTTGCTCCGGGTTCAGCAAGGCGCCGCTACGCACTAAGCGCAGGTGATGGCGTTCGAGAAGGCGCATTTGGTCCTTTGCCAACCCAAGATTGGCACGACGGGCGAAAAGATCGGCGACGCGCGCAAACAATTTGGGATCGAGCGCCACACGCATGTGATGCTGTGCCAGCTTTGGCGCAAAGTCGCGGGCGATTGCTTCGAGCGCGGGATTTGTATTACTCGCGTCGAGGTTGGAAAACACTCGGCTGACGCGGTTGAGCAGGCGCCCGCTGCGCTCTAAAGCTTCGATCGTATCGGCAAAGCCGGGCGGCCATGGCGCGCTGGTAATTGCGTCGATTTCGGCTTGCTGCTCGGCCATTGCCCGCTCGAAGGCCGGTGGAAAGTGTTCCGGCTCGATGTCACCGAACGGCGGCATGCCAAACGGGGTGTCCCAAGTTTCAAAAAACGGGTTTTTCTCCATGTCTTCTCTCAGCTGTTCGCGTGCGCTCAAATCTCGGCTTCGCTGAGGCCCGCGTCTAGTGGCGAGCTAAGCTCGGCCCGGGCCCGCACTAAAAGCCCGATCCGGCGAGCCCGGCTCCGGTTGGTAGAGGGGCGGTACTCAAGATCGCTCGGATCTGAGCATCCTGGACGCGCGACGCCATCATCTGCCGGTATCGGTCATAGTCGGCTTGGCCGCCGACATAGATGCAATCGCAAACGTTCGGGTCGGCATACATGTATTTTACGCTGCCGTTCGAATTGCGGATCACAAATTGGTGCGGCGGCAACACCTTCAGCGCCGCCAGGCGTTCCTGGGTATTGACGTCTCGGCGCACGAACCCTGCCTGAGCTAGGAGATCAACCGTTGTCGGCGCTTCGGCCGGCGAGTTTGCGCATGCTGCGGCAAGCAACGCGATACCGGTCATCGCGATTCCCAATCGGCAAGTTCGGTTCATGACAAACCTCCGCTCGGATCCGTAAAATACAGCACAATAATTTGGTGATAACGAGCAGTAAACTTAGCGGCGCTTGGTAAAAGCTGCGCTATGATTCGAGCGGCTTCGGTTTGGATCTTGAGGACGGCGAAACAAGGCTAAAGCCGTACAAACTCGCAGCTTCAACGTTGGGGCGAATGCACCTTGGTCAATCAAGTGTTGCACCTACACGATTCTGAGGATCTGGAAAGGAACCCGCATCGATCCATATGGCCGCTGCCGGGCGGACGGTTGCGGCTCGCGCTGAGATGGGGCAAGCTGCCGCAGGCGATAAACACGGTTCGAGATGCCGAATGCGGGCGACGGGAGGGATGACGGCTCGCACCGCCGCGATTATAACACCGGCGCGATGCAGCCACCTCCACGACTCTTCTGTTGTATCGTTCGGAGTAAGAATAATGGCGGCACGGGAAGGCTCCCGTCGCCAGGAGGATCCTCGTGCAGCCGACCGAGATCAGTAACCCCGATTACTTTCACAAAGTCGTCGATTGCCAATGGGCATGTCCTGCCCACACTCCGGTTCCCGAATACATCCGGCTGATCGCCGAGCGGCGCTACACCGACGCCTTTATGGTTAATTGGGAGTCTAACGTCTTTCCCGGCATTCTCGGGCGGACCTGCGACCGGCCCTGCGAGCCTGCCTGCCGCCGCGGCCGGGTCGAGAAAGAGCCGGTGGCGATCTGCCGCCTGAAGCGCGTCGCCGCAGACAACAAAGGCGATATCCGTCCGTTCCTGCCGCAAATCCCGGGCGAGAAAAACGGCAAGCGCATTGCCCTTGTCGGCGCCGGCCCCGCCTCGCTGACGGTCGCCCGCGATCTGATGCCGCTCGGCTACCACTGCGTGATGTTCGACGGCGATGCCAAGGGCGGCGGCATGATGCGCAGCCAAATCCCGCGCTTCCGCCTGCCCACCACCGTGACCGACGAAGAGGTCGAACTGATTCTCGACATGGGAGTCGAGACCCATTTCGGCGAGCCGGTGCATAGTCTGAAGGCGCTGTTGGCCGAGGGCTGGGACGCCGTTTTTGTCGGCTGCGGCGCACCGCGCGGGCGCGATCTCGAAATTCCCGGCCGCAGAGAGGCGGCTGCCAACATCCATATCGGCATCGACTGGCTGTCGAGTGTGTCGTTTGGGCACATCAACAAGATTGGCCGACGTGTCGTCGTGCTCGGCGGCGGCAACACCGCGATGGATTGCTGCCGCTCGTCGCGGCGGCTCGGCGGGAAAGAAGTCACCGTCGTGGTCCGCAGCGGCTTTGATGAAATGAAGGCCTCGCCGTGGGAAAAAGAGGATGCGACGCACGAGGGCATCCCGATCCTAAATTGGCTGGTGCCCAAGGAGTTCACCCATGATCGCGGCGATCTGACAGGAGGGTTGTTCGAAAAGGTCAAGGCCGAATACGACGCCCGCGGTCGCCGTAATCTGGTGCCGACCGGTGAGCCCGATGTCCACATTCCGTGTGACGACGTTCTGATCGCGGTCGGCCAGGAGAACGCGTTCCCATGGATCGAGCGCGACATCGGCATCGAATTCGACCGCTGGGACATGCCCAAGGTCGACCCGAAGACGATGCAATCGAGCGTGCCCAATATCTTTTTCGGCGGCGACGCTGCGTTTGGCCCCAAGAACATAATTTGGGCCGTCGCCCACGGCCACGACGCCGCGATTTCGATCGACAAGTTTTGCCACGGCGCAGATGTCCACGACCGGCCGCCCCCGGGCGTGAGCTTGGTCAGCCAGAAGATGGGCATCCACGAGTGGAGCTATGATAACGATATTTCAAACGATTTTAGATATCGGGTGCCATTGCGTGACACCGCAGTGGCACTCGCCGACATCCGAGTTGAAGTGGAGCTCGGCTATGACGAGAAGCTCGGCTATCTCGAAGCCGAACGGTGTTTGAACTGTGACGTGCAAACCGTGTTCACCGGGCAGCTCTGCATAGAATGCGACGCCTGCGTCGATATCTGCCCGATGGATTGCATCACCTTCACCGACAACGGCAGCGAGGACGAGTTGCGCGGCCGACTGATGGCGCCGGCGCTGAACGGCGATCAGGATCTCTATATCGGCGGCTCGTTGAAGACTGGCCGGATCATGGTCAAAGACGAAGATGTTTGCCTGCACTGCGGCCTGTGCGCGGAGCGCTGTCCGACCGGTGCTTGGGATATGCGGAAATTCCTGCTGGACATGACCCTGGCCGGCTCCGCCTGCCGCGCTCGGTAACCAGCTAATGTGACCGCCTATTGCCAGGTATGTCTCTTTTCGCCCCCTCACTCGCCCCCTGCCCGGACTTGATCCGGGCATCCACGCCTTGGCAATCGGTGCTGCGTGGCCCAGGCCGACGTGGATGGCCGGGTCAAGCCCGGCCACGCGGTTCAATGGTTGCATTAGGGCGCTCGCCCCAATCCAAACCCCAGAGGCAATAACGTGGACGGATCAACCCGACAAAGTATCCAAAGCGTTAACGATTTCGTCGTCAAATTCGCCAACGTCAACGGATCGGGGTCGGCCAGCGCCAATTCGCTGTTCGCGAAATCGGTCCTGCGCATGGGAATTCCTGCGAGTTCACGCAACATTTTCCCGTCGAACATTCAGGGCCTACCGACCTGGTACGAGGTCAGGATCTGCGAGAAGGGTCATCTTGGGCGCCGCGGCGGCGTGGACATGATGGTAGCGATGAACCCGCAGACCTGGGACGAGGATTTGGCGGAGATCGAGCCGGGCGGTTACCTGTTCTACGATTCGACAAAGCCTCTGCCGCCGTCGAAATTCCGCGATGATGTTTCGGTCATCGGCGCACCGCTGACGGCGATATGCAACCGCGAATACAACGACCCCCGACAGCGTCAATTGTTCAAGAACATTATCTATCTCGGCGCCTTGTCGGCATTGCTGAACATGGATGTGGCGGCGATCGAGCAGCTGATCTCCGAGCAGTTCCGCGGTAAGGACACGCTGATCCGGCCGAATTTGCGGGCGCTCGATCTCGGCCGCGAATGGGCGCTCAGCGAACACGAATGTCCGATCGGGCTGCACCTCCAGCGCGTGGAAAAGGTCGGCGATCGGATCTTCATTACCGGCAACGATGCAGCGGCGTTGGGCGCCGTCTATGGCGGGGCCACGGTATGCGCCTGGTATCCGATCACACCCTCATCGTCGCTGGCCGAGGCGTTTGCCAACCATTGCCGCCGCTATCGGACCGATCCGGAGACCAAGAAAAAGCGCTACTCGATCATCCAGGCCGAAGATGAACTCGCCTCGATCGGCATGGTCATCGGTGCGGCATGGAATGGTGCCCGCGCCTTTACCGCGACCTCCGGGCCGGGCATCTCGCTGATGCAGGAGTTTATCGGGCTTGCCTATTTTGCCGAGATCCCGGCGGTGATTTTCGATGTGCAGCGCGGCAGCCCATCAACCGGCATGCCGACCCGCACGCAGCAGGCCGACATCCTGTCTTGCGCCCATGCCTCGCATGGCGACACCAAGCACGTTCTGCTGTTCCCCGAAGACCCGCACGAAAGTTTTGCTTTCGCTGCTCAGGCGTTCGACTTGGCCGACCGGCTGCAAACCCCGGTTTTTGTCATGCTCGACCTCGACATCGGCATGAACGATTGGCTGGTCGAGCCGCTGTCTTGGGAAGCGAACGAGAAGTACGACCGTGGCAAGGTCATGACTGCCGAACAGCTCGATGCCGGGGTCGAATTCGGCCGCTACCTCGATGTCGACGACGACGGCATTCCGTACCGCACCTTGCCTGGAACACATCCGACGCGCGGCGCCTTTTTCACCCGCGGTACCACCAAGGATCGCTATGCGCGCTACTCCGAGGAGGGGCCGGACTACGTCGACAACATGCAGCGGCTCCTCCACAAATTCGATACGGCGAAGCGCCTCGTCCCACTGCCGATCAAGCACGCCGCAAATCAGCCGACGCGTTATGGCGCGATTTATTTCGGCTCCACGTCACCGGCGATGGCCGAGGCGCTCGAGGCGCTGGAGCAGCGGGGCATTCACCTCGACACATTACGGGTGCGCGCCTATCCGTTCCACGAAGACATTTTCGACTTTGTTGCGGCGTACGACCGTGTCTTTGTCGTCGAGCAGAACCGTGACGCGCAATTGCGCACCCTCTTGGCGATTGACGGAGAGATCGACCCGGCGCGGCTCGTTCCGATACTGCACTATGATGGCACGCCAATAACCGCCCGCTTTATCGTCAAGGCGATCGCCGACATCCTCGATGTCGTGACCTTGGCCCCGCTGCGCCGCTCGGCGGCGCAATAGATCGGCCCCTGCTTCCGAGCCACTTTCTGCCATAGCTATTCAAGTCGCAAATTGAGGTCCCGATGACCTACATCGCCAAACCGCCTCTGCATCATCCAAAGCTGCCCACCAACGCGCTCGGCTTTACCCACCGCGACTACGAGGGCGCGGTCTCGACCTTGTGCGCCGGCTGTGGCCATGACTCGATCAGCGCCGCGATCATCCAGGCCTGTTTCGAATTGAGCCTGCCACCGCACAAAATTGCCAAGCTCTCCGGCATCGGCTGTTCGTCAAAGACCCCGACTTACTTCCTCGGTAAGTCACACGGGTTTAACAGCGTGCATGGGCGCATGCCGTCGGTGTTGACCGGCGCCAACCTCGCCAACCGTGATCTGATCTATCTCGGCATTTCCGGCGATGGCGACTCGGCGTCGATTGGGCTCGGCCAATTCGCACACTGCATCCGACGCGCCGTCAACATGGTTTACATCGTCGAGAACAACGGGGTTTACGGCTTGACCAAAGGCCAGTTCTCGGCGACCGCGGACAAGGGATCGAAGGCGCGCCGCGGCGCGGTCAATACCGACCAGCCGATCGATCTTGTGGCGCTGGCATTGCAGCTCGGAGCCTCGTTTGTCGGGCGCAGTTTTTCCGGGGATAAAAAACAGCTGGTCCCGCTAATCAAAGCCGCTATCGAGCATCGCGGCGCGGCGTTTATCGACGTCATTTCGCCCTGTGTCGCTTTCAACAACAACCCCGAAATCGACCAAGAGCTTCGACTATGTCCGCGCTCACAACGAGGCGGTCAACCGGCTCGATGTGATCCTCGAACGCGACGAGATCACTGCCGATTACGCACCGGGAACGATCGAAACCGTCGTCCAGCACGACGGCTCGATTCTGCGCCTGCGCAAGTTGGCGCACGATTACGATCCGCATGACCGCATTTCGGCGATGGGCTATCTGGCGCAACGCCACGCCCAGGGCGAGATCGTCACCGGCCTGCTGTATGTCGAGCCGGACTCCGACGATCTGCACGAGCTATTGGAGACCGTCGAAGCCCCGCTCAACGGGCTCGGCGAGGCCGAGCTGTGCCCCGGCCCAGCGGCGCTGGCACAGTTCAACGCCGCCCGCCGTTGAGGTTCAGAAGCCGGGGACGCAGCGAACAGTCGACCGTCACTGAACTGTAAAGGCGCTTCTTTATTCTGCTCCGATCAGCGCGGCTGAACGGTCTCAGCTGTGATCGCCGGGATCGCGTAATTTCGGAGCACGCGTATGATCGTCGCCCCATCGCGCCATTGGTCACGGGTGCTGGGCATCCTTTGCGGAATAGCCCTCGGCTTAATTCAGGCAAAAACCTTGCCTGCATCGGCGGCGGTAAACAAAGGGCCGCCGGTTAATGTCGAGGTTTCTTCACTTGACGGGCTCAAACAAGCTCTGGCCAAGGCGCCGGCGGGCAGCGTGATCCGGCTCGCTGCCGGGGTCTATCAGATTTACGCCGACGATCCGTATCTCCTGATAAAAGGGGTTCAAGGACTACCCGACCAACCGATCATCATCCAAGGCGCCTCCGGCGCAGGGGAGGCAAACCGACCGACGATCATTGATGGCGGACGCAGCTTGGGTCCAATGCTGGGGTTGGTGGAGCATTATCGCCGGGCCGGTAGCCGTCCGATCGAGCTCGATGAAATCCTGATCCGGACCCGATTTCGCACCGAGCGCGCGATCAATTGCTTTGTGTTCGAAAACACCGCTTATCTGGTCATCCAAAATCTCACAATCCGCAATTGCTGGCCCATCGCTTTTGTTTTTTATCAGAATAGTCACTACATAACGGTCCGATCATCAATACTGGTAGGTGGAACATACCCAATATTTGCAGGCCGCTATTCCGACCATATTCTTATTGAAGGCAACATTTGGACCCAAGACCCGTCGGGTTACACAGAAGATCAATCGGGCTTTTCGGGCCGAGGCGATTTAACGCCACGGCCGGACCGAATGTGGGACACCATCCCATGGGGTGTCGTGCATCATGGCTCCAGGGCGTATCTCAATGGCGGTCTGATCGGCGCCTTTCGCACCGAAGGTAATATCGTCATCCGCCACAACATCATTCGTAATGCGTATAACGGCGTCCGCGTCCGAGCGAACCTCTGCCCGCGCGGCGAGACCTGCAATGTCAATGTCGAAATCTACGACAACGATCTTCAGTTCACGCGAGACAATCCGATCGAACCCGAGGATTTGGCCGTAAATTGGTGGGTCTATCATAATCGAATCTATAACGGACATGGCTGGTTCTCGCTCGACGGCGTCAGGGGGGGACCGATTTACATCTTTGGCAATGTGGGATGGTTTGACGACAAGCCGGCGCAACGCTGCGTTCAACGGGACTGGGCTGCAGACCAGGTCATCCATCCAGGGAAGCGCTATGAGCCGACCTTAGAGGGTGAATGCAGTCGCAGCCGGACCGGCAAGGTAATCAAGCTCGGGCCCGAACCGGTCGAAATGGCGCAACCCGTATACATCTTTAACAACAGCTGGTTTGTACGGGCGCCGATTCTTGCCGGCGGGCGATTGCGACTGAAGTTCTGGAACAACGCCATCGAATTCTGCGATCCCGCGACGATCCCGACAAGCCGGTGCATTGCCGATTTCGAAACCGATCCGACCTGTGTGCAATCGCCCGCAGGCGCTGTCGACCCTTTGCCAACCCGTTTCCGATCGGGCTCGATCGGGTGCCGTTTTACGATTGCTTCGCTCCGAGCCCGGGCGACGAGTTCACCTCCACGGTTACGAATTATCCGGGGTTTCCGGATCGGCTCCAGCAAGACGGCCGGCCGTTTTACGGCTGGCGCGGCGATCCCGGCTTTGTCAACGGACCCGCCGGGGATTTCAAGCTGCGCCCCGAAAGTTTGGCCAAGGCTAGGCTCCAAACTCAATCAAGTGATTGACATGACGCAATAGCTGTGATTCAAGCTGGAAACTTCGGGGGCTTGGATCATGACGGGGGAGTTCTGGCTCGACGATCGGCAATGGGTGGTGATCGCGCCGCTGTTGCCGACCAACCAACCGGGGGCACATCGCAAGGACGATCGTCGGATCATCAGCGGCATTATCCACGTGCTCAAGGTCGGGTGCCGGTGGCAGGATTGCCCGGCGGTCTACGGTCCGCCGACGACGATCTACAATCGCTTTCATCGCTGGGCGCGCCGCGGGATCTGGCGACAATTGTTCACCGCGCTGGTGACCGTCGATCCCGGCGGCATCCAGATGATCGACAGCACCACCGCCAAGGCGCATCGCTCGGCGGCCGGCGGAAAAGGGGGGCCGAGCTCCAGGCGATCGGCCGCTCGCGCGGCGGGCGAACGACAAAAATCCATGCTGTTGTCGATGGTTGCGGTCGTCCCGTGGCGTTCGCCGTAACCCCCGGGCAGCGCGGCGACCTGCCCATCGCTCGCGGCCTGCTCGAACCGCTGCCGCCAGCCGGTCTGTGTGCCGCCGATGGCGCCTATGACAGCGATCGGCTGCGGCTATTTCTGATCGCGCGCGGCACCCGCCCGGTCATTCCCAATAACCCCGCCCGCAAACATCTTCATCCGTTCGATCCCCAGACCTACAAGCTGCGCAACTTGATCGAACAATGTTCGGCCGCCTCAAAGACTGGCGCCGCATCGCCACCCGCTACGACAAGCTCGCCGCCAACTTCGCCGCTGCCGTAGCCCTCGCCGCTGTCATAAACTGGTGGCTATGATTGAGTCTGGAGCCTAGAGGATGCGTCGTGACCCATGGTCCAGCTGACACGCTGGTCTGCGTGCACACTGCCAACGGCACGGCACCCGATATCGGCGCCTTTCAGGGAAGGACCCTTGTGGAGGGTCCGGATTTCGTCAACCAAGGGGACGAGCGGCCCCGCCTCGTCCGGGCTGATTGGCACAAAACCGATGGTGGCGACCGGTTGGAAATGGCATTTTCGCCACCGATCCAAGATCCGCCGAGCGACACCACTTCCGGCCTCCACTCCAAAAACGGCACGATGCTGACCTCCGCGCCCTGCCGCAAAGTAGGAGCGACGATACTGCAATGCGAATTCCGCTCCCTGAAAGCGTTGCCTTCGGCAACCCAGACGCTTCTGATCCCGAGATCCGTCAAGAGCGCAGGCGGGATGCCGGTAACGCTGTGGGCCGCCAATCCCAGTCGCGTACAATTCCAGCCGGCGATGTCAGAAGGCGATCGCGGCCCGATCAACCAAGCTGTAAGCGTCGGCCTCCGCTAACTCGCGCGACCTCGAAGATTCTGCCGTCAGTCAACACAATCGTTAGAATTAGACAAGTCTATCCGCGATTCCTCGGTGGCGCTGATCAAAGCGAGAATTTATAGGGCAGCTCGAGCAGGACTTTCGCGACCGGCGTATTTGGGCCGGCGCCGATTCCGACGCTCAGATTGATACGCGTCGACTGGGAAATCTGGTAACCAAGCCCGAAGTTGAAGGTACCAAACGAATAGGGTGAACCTTGTATCGCATTATGATTGGCAAATGCAGTGAACACATGCTGTTGCTGATAGCTGAAGGTCAGCGCCGCACGATCGTTGAGCGAGAAGCCAATGCCAAAGGTTAGCGCCGGGTTTTCGCCCGGTTGCAGCAAAGTGGAGGTTCCGGGACCGCCACCGGGGTTCTGGATAGTAACGGTTCGTCCAAGATTATGGATGTCCTGCACATTGGCGAACAGGACGCCAGGTGCCGTCGGCAACAACACTGTCAGGCTCGGCTCGATCGCATTGAAGCCAGTCCCGGTTGCCAATTTTGTTGGTTGACCCTCAAGGAATTGCCCGTTCGGGTCGTTCACAGTGATGATCGGGACGTCAAATGGACTGATGCCGGTTGCGGTCTTGAACAGCCCATTGACGACCAAAATTGGCCAGCCATTCTCTCCTGAGTTGATCTGGTAGCTCGACCCAAATTGGATGTCGCCAATCCCGGTGCCGGTCGCGCTGACACTCAAAAGCTGCGCCATTGCGCCGACCGGGATCAGGCTGATCGTCTGGCCTGTATTGTACACATAGGGGACCTTGACATTGATCTCCCAGCGATCGGTTATGCCATAGCGACCGGTCAGTGCTGCCGTCGTGATGTTTTGTTCGACACGGTTGGCAAAGATGTTGCCAAAGGTAATCCCGGGGATGATTTGGAAACCGTTAACCCCGAGTTGGTTTTGCGACCAGTAGTCATATTCGATTGACGGATCGAGAACGAATTGACCCTTTGGGGTCAGGACGCCGCCGGCGGTGGATAAACTAGGAGCCGTTTCTACCACCTGACGCGCCTGCTGCTGGGCGGCTGACGGGCCCTGGATGGGCGCGGATTCACCCGGCGCCGGGGCGGACGAGGGCTGGCCCCCAGGCGCCGCTGGGGCCGACGGCGCTGCAGCGGGGGCTTGCGCCACTTCGACGCTCGTGGGGGGCGATGGCGAGCTTACCGTCGGCGCGCTTGAGATCGTCGCCGGCGTACCCGGCGCTCCCACTCCAGCCGGCGCAGCCCCAGCGCTCCCGGCTCCGCTCGCGCGCATTGTGCGAAGCTGCTCGTCGAGGAGTTCGCTCTTGCGGTCGAGAATTTTGCTTTTGCGATCCAGGTCGAGAAACTGTTGGTGCAGTTTTGCTTCTTGCTTTTTGAGCGCGGCGATTTCTTTTTGAATCTCGGCACGCAGCTTGCCTAGATCATCGGTGGCAGGATCGGCCATGGCTGGGCTTGGCGGCGCCCCAAAGCACGCTCCGGCCAAGAGCAACGCTGTGATCGGCGCCAGAGGATTGTTATTGCGCCGACCGCTTCGTTTTAGGTTAACGGACAATAGTGGCCGGTCGTCGTCTACGGGAAGGGCCGCCGAAAACGCTGTCCCAATCAAGCAAGGGGACCGCCGAGCCAACGCGCCGAAATACCGTGAGCACCGCATCTGCAACCGATCGCAATCGCTTCGGCACCTGTCGTCTACACGTTAAAGGATAGCGTGTTTCCGCTGGATTCGCGAGACAAATTCCACCGCAGCGCAACGGCTTATCTCCCATGCCCATCGGTTTTTTCGTTACCGGAGAGAGTGCAAATGTATTCGCCTCGGGTAACCGGATTAATTTTAGTAATCGCAACCGGTGCTGAAATTAAGATCGCACAACGACATCCGTGGCGAGCCGGCCGCTCGGGTGTCAATTATCGGGCGCCGGGCGCCATAGACCTAAACCCGATATAAGTCATCCCGGCTCGCTGACGCAGCGATCGCAACCGGGACGCCTCGCCTCAGCGCAACAGCGGCTGCACCTTCTCGCACAATAGCTGCATCGAGCGCATGACGCGTTCGTGCGGGATCAGGCCGCCGGTGTTGAGCTCGGCGAGGATGCCGGCAAGCCCCAGCTGCTCCCTAAGGCTCGCGAGATTATCGGCAACGATCTCCGGCGTGCCGACGATCGCCCGCCCGCGCCGCACCTCGTCCCAGGTCAGCGACTGCAGCCGCTGCGCGCCCTCGATCCGCCGCGCGGTGTCGAAGATGCCGGGGCGATTGGCGGACTCTTCGAGTCGCTCCCCGAGATAGCGATAGAAATTCATCAGGGTTTCCTGCGGATCGGAGAGCGCCTGTTCGAGAGTGTCGCCGACATACACCGGCGCCCGCAGATACACCTCGCCATTTCCCGGATGACCCGCCGCCTTCCAGGCCTCGCGATAGATGCTGAGATTGGGCAGGACTTCGTCGAATGTGCCACGCCGCGCGCCGACAAAGATCGCATAACCCTGCCGGCCGGCCGAAATAAAGGTGTCTTCGCGATTGGCCGCAATCCGGATCGGCGGGTGAGGCTTGTGGTATGGCTTTGGCACGATACAGACATTTTCGTAATTGTAGAATTTGCCGGCGAACGAAAAGGTTTCCTCGGTCCAGGCGCGCTTGACGATTTCGAGCACTTCGACAAAACGCTCCGGGCTCTCGCCATAAGGGATGCCGTACGCCTCGTAGGCCCGCGGGAAGCCGCTGCGGCCGACGCCAAAGAGCAGCCGTCCCCGGCTGATGTGATCGACGGTTGCGGCCTCTTCGGCGAGCCGCAGAGGCTGGCACAATGGCAAAACCTGGACACCCGTCCCGATTTTGATGTTGCGGGTGCGGGCGGCAATGGCGCTGGCGATCGTCATTGGCACCGAGCAGACCGAGCGCTCCGGCGCCATATGGATTTCCGCCAGCCAGATCGCGTCGAGGCCCCAGCGCTCGGCACCGTCGACCTGCTCGAAAGCAGTCGCGAACGCCTCGGCCTCGCTCTGACCCGGGCGCCGCTGGAACTCATGAAATACGCCAAATTCGAATGCCATCGTCACTACTCCTCTCAGATACTCACTGACCGGCCAGCGCCAGGGCCGGTTCGTCGGCAAAGGCCGGCATGATCTCGCGGGCAAAGCGGCGGATATTCTCGCGCGAGCCGCCGAAATTGATGATTACGTATTCGACCCCGCCGGCGCGCAGACGGTCGAGCTTACGCATGATCTCGTCGGGCGAGCCGAACAGCGCGCTCTCCGCACTCTCATACCGCGCCCGTTTTTCATCATCGAGGATGTAGCGGTCACGGGTTTCGTGGCCCGGCCGGCGGGCCAACGCGTTGACGCGCATATGGCCCTGGTAGCGGCGTTCGATCGCAGCCTCCTTGTCGGCGGCGTTTTTGGCGAAATGCACCGCGCGGGCGACTGCGACCTCCATCGGGTTGAAACGACGGCCGCGCGCCTCGACCTCGTTTCTGAACTGCGCGACCTGTTCCAGGCTCTCTTCGGCCAGCGCGTGCTGGCCCAGCAGCATGTTGTAGCCGCGTTCGGCGACCTGGCGGACCGAGTTGGCGCTGCCCGCCCCCATCCAGAACGGCGGATGCGGCTTCTGCGCAGTCGGCGGCTCGACGACGATCTCGTCGAATTGCCAATATTTGCCGCGATGCGAGAATGGTGCTTCCGAGACAAAGGCCTTAGTGACGACGTCGAGCACCTCCTCAAAGCGCTCGTCGGCCTCTTCCATCGGCACGCAGAAACCAGCGAACTCGTTCCAGCGATAGCCTTTGCCGACGCCGAAATCGAGCCGCCCGCCCGATAACAGATCGAGGGTGGCAGCCTGCTCGGCGAGCAGGACCGGATTGTGCCAGGGCAACACCAACACGGCGGTACCGAGCCGTAAATTACGGGTGCGTGCGCCAAGCCAGGTCAGCAGATTAAGACTCGCCGAGACCTGGCCAAAACCAGTGAAATGATGCTCGACCAAAAACGTGCTGTAATAACCGAGCGCCTCGGCCTCGACATTATTTTCGATGAAGTCGTGAAAACCCTGACTGCTGTCGGTGTCGGGACCGGCACGCCGGGCCTGCGCGCTACCGAACAATCCAAATTTCATTTCTTCTCCTTTGTCCTAATGCAGTCGCGGCATTACTTTTTCGCACAGCAACTGCAAAGAGCGGGTCATCGCTTCGGGTGCGATCAACGCGCCGAAATTCAACTCGGCAAGGATGCCGTCGAGGCCGAGTTCTTCGTGCAATTGCAATAAACGATCGGCAACGCGTTCGGGGCCGCCGATGATCACCTTGTCGCGCTGTACTTCTTCATAAGAAATCGTGCGGATCGCGACCGCCTCGGCGGCGCGGCGGCGGTTGGGGGCGCCTTCGAGCCGCGAACTCAAGGTACGGTAACCGAGCATGATGCTCTCTTCGGCCTCGTCAAATGCCCGCCGGTCGGTGTCGGCGATATGCAGCGTCAGCCGCAGATAGACCTCGCCCTCGCCCGGGTGGCCGGCCTCTCGGTAGGCTTGGCGATACGCGGCGAGGTCGGGCGCCAGCGCGGATAAGGAGCCGCTGCGCACCGCGACAAAGATCGGATAACCGGCTTCACCCAGTGACGGGAACGTCTCCTCGCTGGCGGCAGCGACGCGGATCGGCGGAAACGGTTGCTGAAAAGGCCGCGGCACCGCACTGGCATTCTCGAAACGCCAATACTTGCCCTCAAAGGAAAACCGCTCCTGTGTCCACGCTCGCTTGACGATTTCGAGGGTTTCGAGAAACCGCTCGCGGCTTTCCGAATACGGCACGCCATACGCCATATAGCTGCGCGGATTGCCTGATCGCCCGACGCCGAACAGCAGACGGCCGCTGCTGATCTGGTCGACCGTCGCGGTCTCCTCGGCGAGCCGCAGCGGGTGGCACAAAGGCAACACCTGGACGCCGGTGCCGATCTTGATGCGCTTGGTGCGGGCGGCGATGGCGCTGGCGACGGTCATGGGCGCGCTCATCACCGAACGCCGCGCTTGTTGATGGATTTCGGCGAGCCAGATGGCGTCGAGCCCCCAGCGGTCGGCCGCCTCGATCTGGTCCAGCGCCTCCGCGAACGCCGCCGCCTGGGTCTGATCCGGCCGGCAGTGGAATTCGTGGTAGACGCCGACTTCCATAACCCGCTCCTATCCGCTAGCCCGCTGATCTGACGCTAAAATCAATCCGTGTATCAAGCAAATACCGATTTCCGATCATGCCCATGCCGCAGCGGCATGATAGTCGGTCGGATAAATCCGATTGACCTCGGCCCGTTCGGGTGGGCGAAATCGGCGCAGCGATGGAATTGCGCAGCCTCCACTATTTTGTCCGCATCGCCGAGCTCGGCAGCATCACCCGCGCCTCGGCGCATTTGCAGATCGCCCAGCCGGCCCTGACACGGCATATCCAACGGCTCGAGGACGAGCTCGACGCGGTGTTATTCACCCGCGCCAATCGCGGCGTAAAGCTGACCGAGGCCGGGCAAAAACTGCTCGACAGTGCCCAGCGCATCCTGCGCGATGTCGAGCGCGCCGGCGACGAGATCCGGACGCATAAAGCGCACCCCTCGGGCAAGATCATTCTTGGCGTGACACCCCCGTTGTGCCCGGTCGTTGTGCCCGAGCTATTCGCCCGCATGCGCGACAACTACCCGCTGATCGAACTAAAGGTGGTTCACGCCGGCACGGCGCGGCTCGAAGAATTCATTGTCGCCGGTCTCGTCGATTTGGCGCTGATGACGATGATTTCGCGCAGCCGCCTGATCGCCTTGACCCGCTTGGCGGAAGAGGAAATGGTGCTGGTGACGCGCCCCGGCGCACGGCCACCGGGCTTTGTCGCCGTTGCGGAGTTGAACCACACCCCGCTGATCCTCGGCGACGGAATGCGCGCTTCGCTCGATGTGTTGCTGGCCGGCCGGGGCGTCGCGTTGCGGGTTGACACCGAGCTCGACGATCACGAGACCATCCGACTGATGGTGCAGCAGGGTGTCGGAGCCTCGATCCTGCCGCACTCCTCGGTTTATCGCGAATGTGCGCGCGGGCTGGTCGAAGCGCACCGGATTACCGGGTCGGGCGTGTTCCGCACCCTGGCACTCGGGATCGCAGCAAGCCGCGGCGCCTCCGCTGCCCGGCAGGCGGTAAGCGAGGTCGTGACCGAGGTGCTCGGCGACATCGAGGCCGACGGCAAGCTATGCCCGGCGGTCGTCAAACCGGCACCCGAACCAGTGGTGCATTCGCGCCCGCGCCGGCGGATGCGGGCCGAAGCTTGAAAACTCAATCGATAGGAGGGAACCGATGCAGATTGTCGACTCACAGATCCACCTTTGGGAAAACGCGCGGATGTCGCCGCAGCACCGCCAGATCCCGACCTATAATGTCGATGACGCGCTAAAGGAAATGGCCGAGGCCGGGGTCGATGCCGCCGTCATTCATCCACCCAGTACCCTCGGCGAGGGACCCAATGCGCAGGCGGTCGAGGCGGTCAAGACCTATCCGAGCAAATTCTGCATTCTCGGCAATTTCGACCTGCAGGCGCCAAACCGCGAGGAGATCGTCAAGAACTGGCGGCAGCGCCCTGGCATGCTCGGCTTCCGGTTTACGTTTAATCAACCGCATCAGCAGAGCTGGTGGTCTGACGGGTCACTCGATTGGTTCTGGGCGGCCTGCGAGCGCGAGAAGCTGCCGGTCGGCTTGATGGCCGGCGGCCATTTGGCCGATCTTGCTCGAATTGCCGAACGCCATCCGGGCCTCAAACTCCACATCGATCATCACGGCCGCGGCGGTGGCGGCGGGTCGGGAACCGACGACGCTGCTTTCGCCAATCTCGGTGATATGCTGGCATTGGCCAAATACTCCAATGTCGCGGTCAAACTGTCAGGCGCGCCGAGCTATTCGAGCGAACCCTATCCTTACCGCAACATTCACAAATACATTCGCCAGATCGTCGACGCCTTTAGCCCGCAGCGCTGCTTCTGGGGGACCGACATCACCCGCATGCCGTGCTCGTACCGGCAATGCGTGACCATGTTCACCGAGGAATTACCGTGGCTGCAGGGTCGCGATAAGGAATTGGTGATGGGCGACGCCATCTGCGACTGGCTCGGCTGGAAGCGCCCGGTTTAAGTCCGAACTATCCAGGCCTTACAGATCTTGGTGCGCCCGGCGGCGACGGCCCGCCAAATGTAATGGGACGGTCAGTCAGGAAACCGGGCTGACGGTAAATGCGCGAGGACACTTACTGGAGCTTGGTCGGCTCAGGTAATTTGGAATTTACGAGCGCGGCGCAGACTGGGGTGCTCCGGGTGGGGTGACGGCTTCGGGCACCTTTTTTGGTGCATTGGGTACGCAGCGGCCGTGCCAAACGCCCGCCTTATCCGGCGTCGCGGCTTCCCGGTGGTACCCGTGACCGCAGCGCTGGACCACCAACGTGATCGCCGGGGCGGCACCGCCCTGCGCATGAAATGCGACCGGCGCCGCCTGCGCCAGCGCAGCAGGCATGATAAGCCCGGCCACTGCGACGAGCTCCTGCAATCACTCCGCGCATCACCGCCTCCACAATTCGACCAGCAGGCACTCGTTAGTACGAACCCCTTTTCAGTGCTACGTGCAAAATCGCCGCAGTCTTAAAATAAGATGACGGCCCCGACCTCCCGGGTGGGGCCCGCCAGCGCTGCGGAGCTGGGCTGGTGGGTTTAGGGTTCGCCGCAATGCTTATTCGCTCGCCGGCAATCGATAGACGGCATTTTCAACATCGCCAATCTCGGCGTAACCTCGGCGCCGGGCAATAAAGGATACGTGAATGCAGTTTGGTCTGTTCGGCAGTGCGGCGGCCCGGCGCGCCAAGGGGCCCGAAGAGGCCGAATTCGATAGCGCGGAAGGGTTTCGCGACTTTATCGAATACAATGTCGAGGCCGAGGCGCTGGGCTTTCACAGCACCTTTGTCGTCGAGCACCATTTCACCGGCTACGGCCAGGTCTCGGCGACGATCAATCTGCTCACTTGGCTCGGCGCGCGAACCCGCCACTTGCGGCTCGGCACGGCGGTGATGGTATTGCCGTGGCACAACCCCGTCCTGCTCGCCGAGCAGGCGGCGACGCTCGATCTGCTGTCCGGCGGGCGGCTGGATTTCGGCATCGGCAAAGGTTATCGCTACAACGAGTTCGCCGGCTTTTGCGTGCCGATGGAAGAGGCCGACGCGCGCTACGACGAAGCGCTGGGCGTGATCCTCAAAGCGTGGACCGCAGAGGAGCCGTTTTCCCATCGCGGCAAGTACTGGCAATTCGACAATATCGTCGTCGAGCCGCCGACGGCGCAAAAGCCTCATCCGCCGATCTGGATGGGTGCCGGCAGCGAGCGTTCGATCCGCCGTGTCGCGGCACAGGGCTACAATTTACTGCTCGGGCAGTATGCGTCGCCGGCCGACGTCGGCAATAGCATTGCGATCTACAAATCGGAAACCGAGGCTCAAGGGCGGCAATGGAATCCGACGCAGGTCGCGGTGACCCGTGCTTTTTTTGTCTGTGACAGTCGGGCGGAGCGCGACGCCGCAATGGAGCGCCGGCTGGCGAACCGTCTGCGCCAGCTAAAGCTCGCAACAACGCCGGACGGCACAGTCCATGGCGGCCCGGACCGCGCCACCGGCGATCCGCAAGCAGTCAACGAGGAGAGTGCGATGTACGGCAATCCCGATCACATCGCCGAACGGCTCGAACAATTGCGCGCTGCCGGGGTCAGCTATGTCCTGATCAATGGCGGCGGCTCGGGCGGTGGTGCCCGCGGCCGCACCAGCCTGCGTCGTTTCGCCCGTGAAGTGATGTCGCATTTTGCCGACGCGTCGTCGCGGCGCGCAGCCGAATAACACTCGCCCGCCGCGCACGTCTCCTCGGGAAATACTTGAAATCGTCTTGCGCGGGCTTGTCCCGCGTAGCCACGTCTTGTTGCGGGCGTCAAGGGTTTGGATGCCCACGGACCAAGTCCGTGGGCTGAAGGTCCACGGGTCGAGCCCTGCCATGACGAAAAAAGGACGCGCTGATTCCACCCCGTTTTGCTGCCGCAAAATTTTCCCCCGGACCGCACTGCGCGGTCGCGGGAAAGACGGTCAACTGTCTGATCGTCACCAGTTTTATTCCCGTTGGACAATCGGTTAACCGTCGGTTCAACCTTGGCGCCTTAAGCTATCGGTCGCGTCAGATTGACGCGGTAGCGAGAACCGAACTGTGGATGCGGGATTTCTCCGGTAGCGCAGTTAGGGCATTCAGCGGAGCACGCTGGCTCACTCGCGACGGCTTGTTGCTTGGTGGCGCGATATGCGCGTTTGCGAGGGTCGGCGAGCTGACGCTGGGGTTCGCCGCGTGTTTCGATGCCGGCAACGAACATCTGGGTCAGATTTTGCGAGTTTTGGTCGTACCCCAGCTCGCCGCAGCGGGGAGCCCCGCGGCTGCTTATGTGCTGCAGCCGCATCAAACCGTCGCCCACGTGTTTGCCTATCCTCCGATCGTGATGCTCTTGTGTCGCCCGCTTGCTGGTCTGTCCTACGTGCCTGCCATGCTGGTCTGGTGCGGGCTGGGATTCGCTCTTTTCAACTTCGCGCGGTGGCGTGCCCCGCTCGCTGGTCGCCGAGACGGCGCGCGACGGTATGGACATCGCGGGATTGCCGGCGGTCGCGGCCCGGCTGCGCTGAGCTGCGGGTTTCGGTGGCGCTGGTCAGCGCGATGGTGGTCGGGGCGATAGCGAAAATGCCACCAACCTCGCGAGGGCATTGCTGATCAGCGGCAGTTGCCGCAGATAGGATAGCACGATCGCCAAGAGCCCCGCGACCAGCCACCACCACACGAGTTCGCGCCCGAGCCAGAAGAGGAGCTCGGCGCGGACCCTTATCGCTTCACTTGGTATGTAGACGGTTACGGCGTGGTCGAGGCGCTGCAAGACCTCTTCCCAGGCCACGAACAGCACCCCCGCCGCGATGCAGGACAGCAGCCGGCGCGCCTCGGCAGTGGAGGCGATCCCCCGAAGACGCAACAGGCCCGGCATCACCAGGACGAAATAGACGCCGCGATAATCGACATTCTGACCCGCGAAAAAGCAGGCCGTCAGCAGCAGCGCGCCGACAATGAGGCAATCCGCCTCAAATGTGCTCCAATTGATCGCCGCGCGAGCGACAATATCGCGCGAGCGCCGTGTCCTCGCGGCTAGTAGTGCTGTGAGCGCAACAAGCAGCAAAAGTGCGATAGCGCGACTGTACGGAATAGTACCGAGGATCTCGGCAAACCCAAAAGGCAAATTCACCGCCGCGAACGAATTGGCGAAATGAGACAGTTTCGGGATGATTGCCAGCGCCGCGGCGATTTCGGCGTGATTGCCGATCACCGATACGAGGAGGATTGTGGTGGCGCTCGCGGTGAGCGCAATCGCCTCCCATCGCCGCTCACGGAGCACGGTGGCCAGCAAGATTAGCGGATAATATTTGAGGAGCCCAGCAAAGAGGAAGAGCGCGTATCCCAGGAATTGGATCGGGCGACCGAGTTGGAGAAGCCCACAACCGACCAGGATCAGCAAGAACACGACCAAATCATTGTTAGCCCGTTCGACAGCGTATACCGTCATTGGCGACAGAAATGTCAACGCGTTTGGCAGCGCCTCAAGCCGCGTTGCATGCCGGCACACCGCCATCAACGAGGTGATGAACAACAGGCCAAGGCTGAGCCCGACCACGGTAGTGTCGCTAGTATCGAGAAAACGAGGCACGATGCGGAGCCATAGCGGCGAATAGACGTGCACCCGGCCGAGCGCATCGCACGGGTTTATTAAATAGACGTTGATCCCAAGGCGGTAGCATTCCGCGGCCGCGAGCACTGCATGGATGTCGAGAAACGGAAAGCGAAACGGTTCGAACGCGAACAGCCGCAAAACACCAAAGTAAATCGCATGTGGCCCCCAAAGCCACAAGACCGCCAATGCGCCCCAGAGGACCAACGCGATCCCTGGGACCAAGAAGCGATACGCTCGTTGTTGCAGGAAACAGGCCTCCAACTTCGTTTATAGCAACGGAGGTAACGTATAGCGCGATAATGGGCGGTTAACGGCTTTCCCGCTGGTGAGATCCGTAGCGGCGCTTCAGGTTTTGCTAACCAAGTCACCTGTATTCTCGCCATCTAGGCTTTACCAGCTGCACAAGCATGACGAAGACAGTTGCCATAGTCAGCCCCGTACTGGACGACTGGGAATCCTTTACCGCTCTGGTGCAGCAAATCGCGGCTTTGCTGGCCGGTTCGGGGCTCATTCTACAGGTCTTCGCGGTCGACGATGGTTCGGTCGAGGCCTTCGACCCTGCCTCGATCGGGCTCGCCGCCAACTCATGTATCGTGTCGATCGAGGTGATCCGCTTGGCAGCCAATCTTGGTCATCAACGGGCGATCACAGTTGGGCTGTGCGCAGTCGCCGAGGACGACACGGCTGAGGCGGTGCTGATCATGGATAGCGATGGGCAAGACCGGCCTGCCGACATCGCCGCGTTGCTCGAGGCGGGAAAGCGGCACCCGCGCCACGTCGTCATGGCGGCACGCGCCCAGCGGGCGGAAACCCGCGCGTTCCGGCTCTGGTATTGGCTTTATCGGATGTTGTTTCGGGCATTGACTGGGCAGGTGATCAATTTTGGCAATTACTGCCTGATCCCGATGCCGGCGGTGCGCCGGCTCGTCCACATGCCCGAGTTGTGGAACAATCTTGCGGCTGCGGTGATGCGCTCGCGGCTGGAGTATATGACGGTTCCAACAGTCCGGGGAAGACGTTGCTCCGGCCGTTCGAAGATGAACCTACCGGCGCTGATGGTCCACGGCCTGAGCGCAATATCGGTTTACGGCGACGTCGTTTTTGCTCGGGTGTTGCTCGCAGCCGGCGGAATTGCCGGGATGGCGGCGCTCGGTATCGTCACTGTGGCGCTTACTCGGCTGGCTACCGGGCTTGCGGTGCCGGGCTGGGCGACCACCGCGGCAGGCGATTTGGTGATCATCCTCTTGCAGACACTTGTCGTCGCAATCACAGCGACGTTGTCGATGCTGGCGGGGCGCAGCGTCCGGCCGATGGTGCCAATTGTTGACAGCGCTACCTTTATCGCTCAGCGCGCGGGGAGCCGGCGCAATTTGGCGAGGCAGCCCATCAGCCTCGTGCGACCACTCGCATGAGTTACCATTATGTCGGGGCCGAGCTCGAAATCTTCGCTTCCGCATCAAACTGGAAGACTTACATAGCCTACAGTATCACGCGCTTTGTTAGCGGTCGGGTGCTCGAGGTCGGCGCCGGTATCGGCGCCAACACGGCTTATCTGCAGAATAATCGGGTTTGCGAATGGACCTGCCTCGAACCCGATATCAACCTCGCCGGTCGGATCGAAGAGCGGCTGACGCACGCCCAGTTGCCGCAAAGCTGCCGCCTTGTAAATGGCACGATCGCATCCTTCTGTGGCTCCGCGCGGTTCGATACGATCCTCTACATCGACGTGCTTGAACACATCGCCGATGATCGTGACGAACTCGCCCGCGCCGCCCAGTTGCTTTCGCCGGAGGGACGTCTTGTTGTGCTCGCCCCGGCGCATCAGTTCTTGTTCAGCCCGTTCGACGCGGCAATCGGGCATTACCGGCGGTACAATCGGACGATGCTGCGCGCGCTAACCCCGGCGGGCTGCTGCGTCGAAATGACCATGCTGCTGGACAGTGCTGGACTTTTCGCGTCGTTCGCCAACTGGGTGCTGCTTTCAGAGCCGCTTCCTTCAAAGCGGCAGATTGCAATATGGGATCGGCTCCTGGTGCCGGTCTCGCGTGTTCTCGACCGCGCCACCGCGCATCGCTTTGGCAAGACCGTGGTCGCGGTCTGGCGCAAGGCCGTTTAAGCCAGGAACACTCGGCCGGGCGGATGCGGTCCGGCCGGCGGCGCGTTCGTTAGTCGGAACTTCACCCCCTTTATCGCTGGAAAGTCACGGAAAGGCTGGCGTTTGGCTTTGCTTTAGCCGGAGCTTCCCTCTTTTGAGAGACGCATGTCCTTAATCTGGCGCAATAAGTTTCGGCCAGAAGGATGCTCTACTGGGGGCAGGAGACGCCGAGGAGGTCGAAGGCCTTCTTGTGGCCATGTGGTGATGGTGAAGGGAGCGTCCGGCGCAATGTAGCTACGCCCACCCCCTTCCAACAGCACGTATTCGACCACCTCGAGATCGCGCCGGCGGCTGACCTGTAGTCGTAAACCATCGCTCCCTACCCGCGCTTACCTGCGGGAGCGAAGGCTTTCTTCCGTGGGAGCGGGTAAAGTTCCGTCTAGACTAACCTGCTGCCCCTGCCGCGGCGTCTGCCGCGCCGGGTTTACCCCTGGCCTGCAGCGCCGCGAGCGCTTCGGGGGTGTCAATATCGACGAGGATCGCGTCGTCGTCCATTTCGACTTCGACGACCATCTCGGCATGCTCGCCGATTAGGTGCCGCGCGCCGACGTCGCCGGCAATCTGCGCCATCTCCGGGAAAAAGCGTTTGGCCCACAACACGGGGTTGCCGCGCTTGCCGCGCCGGGTCGGCACGATGATTGCCCGCCCTTCGAGCGGGTTGAAGGCCGCGATCAGCCGATCGAGATGGCGGCCCGAAATCAGCGGCATGTCCCCGAGGCAGACCAATACCCCGTCAAGATCATCGGGCAGGGCAGCAAGCCCGCACTTCAAAGAGGTCGACAGTCCATCGGCGAAATCGGGATTGCGCACCCGCTCGATCGGCAAGCGGCCGAGTGCCGCGTCGATCTCGTCGGCGCGGTTGCCGAGCACGGCGATGATCGGCCGCGCGCGCGACGCCAACAAGCGCTGCGCCACCCGCGCCACCATCGGCACGCCTTCAATCTCCGCCAATAATTTGTTGGGGCCGCCCATCCGCCGCGACTGACCGGCGGCGAGCAACAGCGTGCCGATCGCTAGGCCCCGGCGGTGTTTACTCTCTCCTCTGCCGACGGCGCTTTGGCCTCGGCCCGCGGCAGTGGTCGCGTCGGGATTTCGGCGAGCAGCCCGCCCGACCCCATGCGCATGATCTCCGCGGCGCCGACCGGCAACCCGGCAACCAACCGCTCCAAAACCCAGTCGAAAGCCATTGACCTTTGGCGATCGTGCACAGCCGGGCAACCCCAAGCACGACCTGCTCGCCGACATGGCCGAGCAGCAAAAGATTGCCGGGATCAACCGGCATGCCGAAATGATCGACCCGGCCACCAGCGCGCTCGATTGCGGATGGAATCACGTCGCGCCGGTCGAGGATTGCCGATGCGCCATGGATCAACAGCATGTCGATCCCGAACTCGAAAGCGTCGCGGATCGTCGATGCCAAGGTACTCGATTTGGTGCGAACAGCGCCCCTCGAAAGCAAGCTTGCAGCCGAGCGCCGTCAGCCGGCCTTCGGTTACTTCTCTTGTCTTGTCGAGGATGCTTTCTTTGAGACCCGGAAGCCGCGTCTGGATCAGCCCGACCGACAATGGCCGAAATGGCGCAACGCGCAGGAGCGTACCTTCGCCCATCGCCACCTTAACGCATTCCTTGACGGCTAGCTCGGGTGCGGCGAACGGAATGATCTTGATCGTCGCCACCATCTGGCGCGCCCCAACGACCGTAAACGGCGGCAAGGTGCCGAGCGTGATCGCTTCGTCGACGAGGTTGAGCCGGTCCACCCGCTCGCGGTCGAAGGCCAAAACGCCTCTCGCTTCGGCATGAAGATTGACCCGGCCTGTAAAGGGCGCGGCCGCCGAAACGCCAGTACCGATCCCCGCCAAGGCCGCGACCCGCTCTGGCCGCCTCATCCTCGCCGATATCGCCGGGCTCGAGTCGGGCGACGGTGATCCGCGACAGCCCCGCCGCGGCGATCAGCTCGAGATCCGCCGCCGACAGCACACGACCTTTTTTTAGCGCCGCCGAGCCGAGCTTCAGGCTGTGGGCAAGAATCGCCCCCTTCCGCTTCGGCGACCGGGACCTCGCCGAATTTCATCCCGCCTCCGCCGCCTTTCCCTTGCGCAAGACCTGGATCATCTCGGCGACGATCGAGGTCGCGACCTCGGCCGGTGAGACCGCGCCGATGCAAGACCGATCGGGCCGTGGATGCGGGCGACATCGGCTGTCGGTAAAGCCCATGTTCCTTCAACCGCTCGCAACGCGCCGCATGGTTACGGCGCGAGCCGAGCGCGCCGATGTAAAAGCATTCCGAGCGCAACGCCACGGCCAATGCCGGATCGTCGAGCTTGGGTCATGGGTCAAGGCGATGACCGCCGAACCGCGGTCGGGCCGCAGCCGGTCAAGCGCCTCGTCGGGCCATTCGCTGACAAGCTCGACACTCGGGAAACCGGCCTGGGTGGCGAATGCGCCGCGCGGGTCGATGACCGTCACCGCGTAATCGGCCATCGCCAGCATCTGCGCCAAGGGCTGCGCGATATGCACCGCCCCGATGATAAAGCACCGCATCGGCGGGCTGAGGACCTCGACAAAAACCCGGCCTGCCGCGGTCTCGATCGTCCGATTGCGGCCGGCGCGCCACACGTCGCGGATTGCGCCGAGCGCCCGCTTCATCGAGCGTCGAGATCGCCCTCGGCATCTTGGCCGTCGAGCAACAATTGGCAGCCGGTGGCGAGATCGGTCGCGAGTGCGACCGAGCGGTGCTCACGCCCGGCATCGACGACGCGATCGAGGATGCGGCCTTTCATTCGACGCGCTCGACAAAGATCTGGATCTTGCCGCCGCAGGCGAGGCCGACTTCCCAGGCCTGGTCGTCGCTGACGCCAAAATCGAGAAGGCGCGGCTTGCCGTCGCGGATCACCTCCTGCGCCTCTTGCACGACAGCGCCCTCGACGCAGCCGCCCGATACCGAACCGACCATCGCACCCTTGTCGTCGACCGCGAGCTTGGCGCCGACGGGCCGCGGCGACGAACCCCAAGTCGTCACGACGGTCGCCAACGCCACACCCGACCCCGCTTCACGCCAACGCGCCGCCTGCTCGAGAATTTCCGCCGTATCGCTCATGCCGCCCTCTCCTGATAATGGCGCAAGACCGGGGCCGCCGGCCCGCGCCGCGCCGGAGCCGCGCTCAACACCTCGATCAGCTCTTCGAGGCTGTTCGAGATTGTGCACCGGTCGGAACTCGTCGACATAGGGCATCATCGCCCGCATGCCGAGTGATTTTGGCTCGAACCCCTCATAGCGCAACAGCGGATTGAGCCAAATCAAGCGTCGGCACGAGCGGTGCAGCCGGTCCATTTCGCGGGCCAAGCCAGTGCCGGCGTCGCGGTCGAGCCCATCGGTGATCAGCATGACGATCGCGCCCTGGCCCAAAAGGCGGCGCGACCACAGCCGGTTGAACTCGGCGATCGAGTGGCCGATGCGGGTCCCTCCAGACCAATCGGCGACCGCTTCTCCGACCCGCTCCAGCGCCAAATCGACATCGCGAAAGCGCAGATAGCGGGTGATGTTGGTCAGCCGAGTACCAAACACAAAAGTGTAAACCCGGTCGCGGTCGTTGGTGACGGTATGCATGAAGTGCAAAAAGATGCGGCTGTAGCGGCTCATCGATCCCGAGATGTCGCACAAAACGACGAGCGGCGGCGGACGGCGTCGCGGGCTCTTGCGCTTCAATTCGATCAGCCCGCCCGAACGCAATGCCGCGCGCAACGTTGCGCGTAAATCGGCGCGGGCGCCGTGGCGATCGGGGGCGAAGCGGCGCGTCGGAATATCCTGCACCGGCAGCCGCAACCGCGCGATCGCGGCCTTGGCGCGGGCCAGTTCTTCGAGCGACATTTTCTCGAAATCCATGCCGCGCAGCTGCTCGCGGTCGGAGAAGGTCATGACCGCATCGATCTCGGTGTCGACCTCCTCGGGCTCACGCGCCGGCTCGTCGCGGTTCGGATGCAATGCATCGGCGAGCCGGCGCGCCATCTCGGCGCCGCGGTCCTCCTCGCCCGGCAACACGCATTTTCGGCAATACCAGAGCCATCATCTTTTTCAAGAGCTCCGGGTTGCGCCAGAAGACGTGAAACGCCTGGTCAAAGATCAGGCGCTGGTCCGGCCGATTGACGAAGACCGCATGCAAGGTCCAGTAGAAATCGCGGCGGTCGGTGATGCCGACGGTCCGGACTGCATCAACCGCATCGATGACCTTGCCGGGGCCAACCGGTAGTCCCGCCGCACGGAGGGTGCGCGCGAAATGCATCAGATTGGCGAGCAGTCGTCCTTGTACTTGTCCCTCGCCGCCGGGAGCAGGGTGGGTCACCTTTCCGTTGCTCGGAGGCTGCGCCATGACGGCTAAGCCGCGGCGGCCGCGGCTTCGGCCTTGATCTGGTCAAGCAGGCGAGCGGCCTCGCTACCCTGAATCCGGGCGATGTCGTCCTGATATTTGAGCAATACGCCCAAGGTGTCGTTGATCGCCTGCGGCGTCAGTTCGAGCACGTCGAGCTGCATCAGCGCCTCGGCCCAATCAATGGTCTCCGCGATACCGGGCAGTTTGAACAGATCCATCGTCCGCAATTTCTGGACAAACCCGACGACCTGTTGCGACAGATGCTCGCTGGCTCCCGGCGCCTTGCGGTGCAGGATTTCGAGCTCGCGCGCCGCGGTCGGGTAATCGACCCAGTAGTAAAAGCAGCGCCGTTTTAAGGCATCGTGGATCTCGCGCGTGCGGTTCGAGGTGATGATGACGATCGGCGGATGCTCGGCTCGGATTGTGCCGATCTCCGGGATCGTCACCTGAAAATCGGACAGGATTTCGAGAAGATATGCCTCGAACGGTTCGTCGGTGCGATCGAGTTCGTCGATCAACAACACCGGCGCGCCGCTGATATCCGGTTCCAATGCCTGCAACAACGGGCGCTTGATCAAAAACCGATCGGAAAAGATCGTGCTTTCGATTTCGCTGCGGTCTTCCTCGGCTGCTTCGGCAAGCCGGATTTCGATCATCTGCCGTGCGTAATCCCACTCGTAAACGGCTGAGGCAACGTCGAGCCCCTCATAGCATTGCAGGCGGATCAGCCGACGGTTCAATGCGGTGGCCAAGACCTTCGCGATTTCGGTTTTGCCGACGCCGGCCTCGCCTTCCAGAAACAACGGCCGGTTCAAGTGCAGCGCCAGATGCACCGCCGTCGCCAGACTACGATCGGCGATGTAATCGGCGTTGCCGAGCATCGCGAGCGTGGCGTCGACCGTGGCGGGGAGTTTGGCGGGGTTGGCAACATCCATCGCGGCAGAATTCCGATCGCAATAAAATTCCCTCTCCCGATAGGAGAGGGTGGACCACACAGGCGGAACCCGGCCAATGCGCGGGCGTCCTCACGGTTTGAATTTAGTGCGTCCGACGTGCCGACACCACCCGGCAGCAACCCGCGCCTTTTAGCAGCGGGAAATGGACATGCCTGATATTTGGAGAGTAGCCTTGTACCGAACGATGCCAACGGGAGGGGAGAGATGGCCGGGCTTGATACGGTGCTGGAAACGACCGAGGCGCAACGGCCGGCTACCGGCTTTGTCTTTACCGAAGGGCCGCTATGGCACCCTGACGATTTCTATTATTTCGCCGATGTGCGCGCGAGCAAGTTCTATCGGCTGCGGCCCGGAGGATCGCCGGAAACGGTGCGCAGCGACACCGGCGAAGGCAACGGCACGACCTTTGACCTGCAAGGCCGGCTCGTTATTTGCGAGGGCGGCAGCCGTCGCGTCACTCGCTGGTCCGACGACCGCCACAGCGAAGTCGTGATGGACCGCTACGAAGGCAAGCGCATCAATCGGCCTAATGATGTCGTCTGCAAATCGGACGGCAGTATCTGGTTTACCGATCCCGGATTGCGCGTCCCGCTCGCCGACAAGGAACTCGCGCATTCCGGCGTCTACGCCGTCAACCCGGACGGGACGAACCGCCTCGTAGCCGAATTCGAGTATCCGAACGGGCTCGCCTTTTCACCCGATGAGCGCGTGCTTTACGTCGCCAATACCCGTTACGCCCAATACATCCACGCGATCGAGCTCGACTTTGCCGGCAACATGGTCAAGCGGCGGATTTTCGCCGATATGTCGTCGGACGAAACTGACGGCGTCCCCGACGGCATGAAGGTTGACCAACAGGGCCATGTCTATTGCACCGGCCCCGGCGGTACTTGGGTGTTTGCGCCGGACGGTTCGGGGCTCGGCATTATCCGCACGCCCGAGGTGCCGGCGAACCTCGCTTTTGGCGGGTCCGATCTAAAGACGATCTTCTTCACCGCGCGCACCTCGGTCTACACGATACGCGGCAAGATCCCGGGGCAGCCGCATCCGTGGTACCGTGTGCGTGCGAAATAGAAGCCGAGGAGAACCACGATGAAAGTCGGCATTGCGCTGAATATGCTGTCGGAACCCGGCCGGCCCGATGTGGACGTCGTCTCCGATCATCTGGCGATGGGCGATCTTGCCGAGCCGCTCGGCTTCGAACTCGCTGTTCGCGCTCGAGCATCATTTTACCGGCTATGCGATGTCGCCGGCGCCGCTGCAGCTATTGGCCTATTTCGCCGGTCGCACCAAGCGGATCGTGTTTGGAACCTCGGTCATCGTGTTGCCGTGGCACGACCCGATCCGCGTCGCCGAAGAGATCGCACTCCTCGATATCCTGTCTGGTGGGCGCTGCCTGTTTGGCTTTGGCCGTGGTGCGGCAAGTGTCGAGTACGAAGGGTTCCGCATTCCGATGGGTGAGGCCCGCGCCCGCTTTGCGGAATCCGCCCAGCTGATCCGCAAGGCGTTGCGCGAGCCCGAATTCGAGTGGCAGGGCGAGTTCTATCGGATCCCGCGCACCTCGATCCGGCCGCGCCCGATCTCGCACCCCGAAGAGCGGTTTTACGCCTCGTCGGTCAGTCCGGAATTGGCCGAGATCATGGCCAAGCTCGGCTTTGGCATCCTCGTCGTTATGCAAAACGAATGGCCGAAGGCAGCCGAGAACATCGTCGCCTATCGCGAGATCGCACTCAGCGTCGGCCACAACCCGCCACCGCCGATCATCCTGACCAATGTCTCCTGCGCCGAAACCCGCGAAGAGGCGCATGATCGGGCGATGGCCTGGCTCGGCAAGAAATGGGAGTCGATCGACAACCACTACCATTTCTCCGATGGCCACCTCGCCACCGTCAAAGGCTATGAGACCTACGGCAAGATGGCCAAAACCTATGCCCGCCTACAAAGTGAGGAAGAGCGGGTTCGGGCGACCGAGTTTTACGTCAAGATCCAGATCGTCGGCACACCCGAGGACTGCATTCAGCAGATCGCCGAGTTGCAGCGTGTGACCGGGACCGATCACCTCGTCACCGAATTCTCGTTTGGCGGGATCCCGCATCACGACGCCGACAAGAATATGAAGTTGTTCGCGAGCCGCGTTTTGCCGGTATTGCAAAAGGATGGTGCTTTCGCGACGCCACCGGCCCCGGTGTTGCCAAAGCCCGCCGCCTCTCACGACCTCTTCGCACCGGCATAAGCGGCGCAGCCTGGATGTCCTTCCGCCGCCACAGTAGAGAGGGCGACGCGAGAAGCCAAATGGGCGCTGGTCGGCTTCGGGGAACGGCATTTGAATAGAGGCGCCGATGCCTGACTATGACGCGATTGTGATCGGCACCGGCCAAGCCGGCCCCTCGCTAGCGTTTCGGCTCGCCAGCGCCGGCATGAAGGTCGCTGTCATCGAGCGCAACCTTGTCGGCGGCACCTGCGTCAATACCGGCTGCACCCCAACCAAGGCGTTGGTGGCGAGCGCCTATGCTGCGCAAATCGCGCGGCGAGCGGCCGAATATGGTGTGACAATCGCCGGCGCGGTCGGCGTCGACATGAAGCAGGTCAAGACGCGCAAGGATGCGATCGTCGCACGATCGCGGGATGGGCTGACCGGCGCGCTCGAAGATACCGCAAACGTCACCTTTATCCGCGGCCACGCCCGGTTCGTGTCGCCGCACGAAATCGAAGTCGCCGGCCAGCAGCTCCGAGCCCCACAGATCTTCATCAATGTCGGTGGGCGGGCATTGGTGCCGGCAATGCCCGGCATCGACCAGGTCCCCTATTTGACCAACTCGTCGATGATGCAGATCGATTTCCTGCCGCGCCATCTCGTCATTGTTGGCGGCAGCTATATCGGGCTCGAATTCGGCCAAATGTACCGCCGCTTTGGCAGCGAGGTGACAATCGTCGAAATGAAGCCGCGGCTGGTCTATCGCGAAGACGAGGACGTCTCGGCGGCGATCAAGGACATTGTCGAGCACGACGGGGTCAATATCAGGCTCAATGCCGAGTGCATCAGCCTTGCCACGCGGGGCGACGATGTCGTCGCTACGGCCGACTGCACCGAGGGTCCACCCGAGATCGTCGGGTCGCATTTGCTGCTGGCAGTCGGGCGCCGGCCCAATACCGACGATCTCGGTCTCGACAAAGCCGGCGTCCATTGCGACGAAAAGGGCTACATCACGGTCGATGACGAACTCCGCACCAACGTCCCCGGCATTTGGGCGCTCGGCGACTGCAACGGCCGCGGCGCCTTTACCCACACCGCCTACAACGATTTCGAGATCGTCGCGGCAAACCTGCTGGACCACGATCCGCGCCGGGTCAGCGACCGGATTACGGCGTACGCGCTCTACACCGATCCGCCCTTGGGCCGTGCCGGCATAACGATGGCCGAAGCGCGGCAAAGCAAGCGGCGGGTGCTGGTCGGCGAGCGACCGATGGCGCGCGTGGCGCGAGCGATCGAAAAAGGCGAGACACAGGGCTTTATGCGCATCCTCGTCGATGGCGACAGCAAAGAGATCCTCGGCGCATCATTGCTCGGCACCGGCTGTGACGAGGCGGTGCACTCGATCCTCGACGTGATGTACGCCAAAGCGCCGTACGCCGTCATGCAGCGAGCAATGCACATTCACCCCACCGTCTCCGAGTTGCTGCCGACGATACTCGGCGACCTTAAGCCCTTGGATTGAAATCGGTCAAGGTCGCCCTCGACGAGGTTAAGATGGACCTACCCCTCGCCGCGCGGCTCAGCATCGGCATTCAAACCATCCATCGCCGCACCGAACCGGCAACGGCGCTGTGGCTGCCGCGGATCGATGAACTCGTGGCGCTCGTCGAACTGGTTGATCGCTGTGGCTATGATTCGCTGTGGGTCGGCGACCACATTGCCTTTGCAGTTCCAATCCTCGATCCATTGTTGACCTTGGCGCAGGCTGCGATGGTCAGCCGCCGGCTGACCTTGGCGACGGGCGTGTATCTGCTTCCGCTGCGCCATCCGAGCCCGGTCGCCAAGCAGGTCGCGACCCTCGATCATTTGACCGAGGGCAGGCTGATCTTTGGGGTCGGTGTCGGCGGCGAGTTCCCCAAAGAGTTCGAAGTCTGTGGCGTGCCGATCGCCGAGCGTGGAGCGAGACTCTCGGAGGGGATCGCGGTCCTGCGGCGGCTGTGGACCGGCGAGACGGTTTCTCACCACGGCCGCTTTTTCTCCTTCGAGGGTGTCCGGATGTTGCCGCCGCCGCGGCAGCCGGGCGGGCCGCCAATCTGGTGCGGCGGACGCTCCGACGCCGCATTGCGACGAGCGGGCCGGCTGGCGGACGGCTGGATTTCCTATGTTGTGACCCCCGAGATGTACAAAGCGGCGCTGAGCAAGATTGCTGAAGCAGCCAAAACGGCCGGGCGGAAACTCGACAATTTCGGCACCGGGCATTTGCTCTTCGCGCGGCTGGACGACACCTACGAAAAAGCGCTCGATGCCGCAGCCGCGAGTTTGAGTGTGCGTTACGCGATGGATTTCCGGCGCGCGGCCGAGCGCTATGCCGCCCTTGGGACCGGCCAGCAGGTCGCCGAACGCATTCGCGCGTTCTACGACGCCGGTGCGCGGCACATCAGCCTGGATCTCGTCGGCCCTCACGAGGAGCGCCCGGCCCAAATTGAACGCTTTGCTGCCGAAGTCCTACCATTATTGGTCGATCTCCGCTTCTAACCTTGACATAGTCTGCATCGGAACCTGTCGCGTAGCGATTGGGTTAGCGTCATGTGCGCTGCATGCACGACGATTATTGGAGTCTGGGATGAGAACGCTAATCCTCGCTACCGCATCGGCCATCGCGCTCGGCATCGCTGGCGCCGGCCCACTATACGCCCAAAACATGAACAACACCCCTGCCGGAAATCCGACTGCGGCACCATCCGCAGCCGAGTCGCCCTCGACTGGGACCATGCAGCCGGCGCCCTCGCAGACGGGTAGCACCATGCAGCAGTCCAGCAATCCCAATATGGCGAGCACTGCTCAGCCGGGCACAGACTGGCCTCACATTACGCGCAGCGACGTCCAGCAAATCCAGGAAAAGCTCAAGGCAGAGGGGCTTTACCGTGGCAGAATCGATGGGTTGGTCGGACCGGAAACCCAGCAGGCGCTGCGCATCTATCAGCGCAGACACGGCTTGCCGATGACCGCCACTCTCGATCCGCAGACGTTGAACAGCCTGATGGGTGGCGGTGTCGGTGTGGGGTCGAGCACGCCGCCCAATGCCAATGACTCGAACATGACGCCGTCCAGCAATGCCGGGGCCAACGGCGCACCCAACGGCCAGATCGCGCCCAACCAGCATTAGTGCTGCGTAGCGCAAGGCGCCCCGCCTTTTTTGGCGGGGCTTTTTTTGTCCGCGCGTAAAGGCGAGGCTGCCGCTTTCGCCTGTTGCATGCCTGATCCGCTCCCCTGACGAGCGCTGGACTCCCTTGCCGCCCTTCGCCAAGCTCTGCCCAACCCGGTGGTCAAGGGAGATTTGGGGATGAAACGTGGGTTGAAGGCGGTTGCGGCGGCCGCCGGGCTGCTGTTGATGCTTGCGGTTACCGGCCCTGCCTCGGCGCAAAAACAAGGCGGGATTTTACGAATTTACCACCGCGACAGCCCGGCCAGCATGTCGATCCACGAGGAGGGAACGATCGGCGTGATCATGCCGATGATGGGGGTGTTCAACAATCTGGTCATCTTCGACCAGCATGTCCCGCAAAACAGCCTGCAATCGATCGTCCCCGAATTAGCGACGAGCTGGGCGTGGAGCGAGGACGGCAAGGACCTGATCTTTAAGCTGCGCAACGATGTCAAATGGCATGACGGGCAAAAATTTACCGCTGCGGACGTCAGATGCACTTTTGATCTGCTGACCGGGCTGGGCCAGGACAAGCTGCGGCTAAACTACCGCGGGTCATGGTGGGTCAATGTCGCAGGTGTCACGACCAACGGCGATGGCGAGGCGACGCTGCATTTGAAGCGGCCGCAGCCGGCCATCCTGGCGATGTTGGCGGCGGGCTACACGCCGATTTACCCATGCCACATTCCGGCGCGCGAAATGCGCCGGCATCCGATCGGCACCGGCCCTTTCAAGTTCGCCGAGTACAAGCCCAACTCGGATATCAAGGTCGTCCGCAACCCGGATTATTGGAAGCCCGGCCGACCTTATCTCGATGGCGTCGAATACACAATCATCCCGAACCGTTCGACGGCGATCCTCGCCTTTATCGCCGGCAAGTTCGACATGACCTTTCCCTGGGAGGTCACGATCCCACTGTTAAAGGACATCAAGACCGAAGCGCCAAAGGCGATATGCCAAGTGGGTCCAGCCGGCGAATCAGTCGGCATGCTGATCAACCGAAATGTCCCGCCTTTCGATAACGCCGATTTGCGGCGAGCGATGGCGCTGGCGATCGATCGGAAATCCTTCATCGACATTCTGGGCCAAGGCCAAGGCGATGTTGGCGGCGCGATGCTGCCGGGGCCGGAGGGTGTATGGGGTATGCCGGCCGATATGCTGAAGACATTGCCAGGGTATGGCGGGGATGTGCAAAAAAACCGGGAGGAGGCCAAAGCAATTATGAAAAAGCTCGGCTACGGACCAGACAAGCGCCTGGCGGTCAAGATATCGACGCGCAACATCGCGGTCTATCGCGATCCGGCCGCATTGCTGATCGACCAATTGAAGGATATCGGCATCGATGGGGAGCTCGAGACCGTCGAAACCGCAAATTGGGTGCCGAAGCTGATCCGCAAGGATTTCGCCGTCGGTCTCAATGTACTCGGCACGGGCGTCGACGACCCCGATGTCGTCTTCTACCAAAATTACATGTGTAACTCGAACCGTAATTACACCGGGTTCTGCAATCACGAATGGGAAAAGCTGGTCGACCAGCAGTCGATGGAGCCCGATCCGGAAAAGCGCAAGCAACTGGTCTGGAAGGCCGACTATCAGCTGCAGCAGGCGGAAGCGCGCCCGATCATCTACCACTTGCGCGCCGCAACCTGCTGGCAACCGCAGCTCAAAGGGCTGACCTTGATGACCAACAGCCAGTACAATGGCTGGCGGTTCGAGGATGTTTGGCTCGACCGGTGAGACGGGAGGCGCCCGGATGAACGACGCGGCGGGAGAAGGCCTGGTCCTCTATTCCTGTCAGGACCGGATCGCGACCCTGACCCTCAACCGGCCCGAGAAGCTCAACGCCTTTAGCGACGACCTCGTCCGCCATCTGGCGGAGGCGCTGCACCGTTTCGATCTCGATCCCGAAGCGGAGGTTGCGATCATTACCGGCGCCGGCCGAGCCTTTTCAAGCGGCGCCGATGTCCACCAGCGCCAGCTGCGCCGCCGCGAGGAATTCCTTGAACATGGCGGGCCACAGGGCTGGGGGGCGAATTCGGCCGATCTCTTGACCCGCTCGGTCAACTGGAAACCGGTCATCGCCGCACCGCATGGCTACGCGATGGGGCTGGCGCTCGGCATCGTGCTCGAATGCGACCTGATCATCGCCGAAGCCGGCACCCGGTTTCAGATCACCGAGACCTCGCGCGGGCTTGGCGGCTCGAAATATTGGGCTTTGCTGAACTTTCGCGGCGGCGCCGCCTTCGCTGCCGAAGTGGCGCTGACGGGACGCTTCTTCACCGCCGAGGAAGCGCTCGCCGCCGGCATTATTAACCGCATAGCGCCGGCCGGGAGGCATCTCGAGGCCGCGCGCGAACTCGCCGCGGAAGTCGCAAAAAATCCGCCATTGTCGGTGCGTGCGACGGTGCGCACCCGGCGCTGGTATATGGATCAGATCGGGCGCGAGGTAGCGATGCAGACGGCGCCGCTAAAGCTTTATCTGACCGAAGACTTCCACGAGGCCGCCCGCGCCTTTGCCGAGAAGCGTAAACCGGGTCTCTTCAAAGGCCGCTGATACACAGCTGCCGGCGCTCGAGCGGGAGTCGATTATCAGTCGGGGGGTCCCATCGAGAGTATCTTGATCATGGAATCAAGATTGACTCAAGGCAATGCCCTCGGTCAATTGGTTATCTGAAAAACCATGGTCATTTGCCGCGAGCGCATTCTGATGAGGGACCAAACAATGATCACCCCCGCTTATGTTCGCACGATGGCGGCCTATAGCGCTGAAATGAACCGGAGGCTTTTCGGCGCCGCAGGTCGGCTGTCAGACGAAGAACGGCGCATGCCGCGCGGCGCGTTTTGGGGCTCGATTCACGGCACCCTAACGCACATTCTCTGGGGTGACCGGCAATGGATGTCGCGCTTCGACAATTGGCCAAAGCCTTCGACCGCGATCAAACAGAGCGCGCAGATGATCGACGACTTCGGCGAACTTACCGCCGCCCGCGAAAAAGCGGATGGCGATATTACTCTGTGGGCACATAAGGTCGACGACGCCTGGCTGGGCGAGGACTTGGTCTGGTTTAGCGGCGCTGCGAACCGCGAGATACGCGCGCCAAAGGGGCTGCTGGTCTCACACTTCTTCAACCATCAGACCCATCACCGCGGCCAGGCGCATGCGATGCTGACGGCCGCCGGTCAGGAAACCGGGGACACCGATCTCTTCCTGCTGGTCCCGCAAATCGTTGATTGATTAGACCGACTTTTCCGCTGGTAATTAACGTTAACGTTCTGCTTCTAGTACTAAAGTGTAGTGATGAAATTTTCATTTCGTCGTTGCTTGCGTAAACCGCGATCAACGGTCATGATTGATTAATTTCCCGTGAAGAGGACCCATCAACCGCAACAGCCGAGTGCGGCGGTGTGCAGTTTCGGGCGGGCTGACGACGGCAATTTGCCGTCTTTTAGCGGAGCGCGCGATGAGATCATTGGCCCTGGGAAAATTGGTGTCGGCAGCGGCGCTCGCGGTCGCCGCACTTTGCGCGATGACCGGCGCAGCCGAGGCTGGCTACATACAGACCAACCTTGTTTCCGACCTCCCAAATTTGGCGGAAATTCAGGACACCGCGCTGGTGAACCCATGGGGAATTTCGTACAACCCGGTGAGCCTGAGCCCCGTGTGGGTGTCCGACCAAGGAACAAATTTTACGACTCTGTACGCGGTGACGGGCAGCCTAGGCGTATCAAAGGTCGCGCCCGCCCCCACCAATGGCGACATACTGATCCCGACAACGGCGTCGGGACCGCAGGGACCCACCGGCCAAGTCGCCAATACCACCACCTCCTTCCAGATACCAATACTATCACCGGTGGGTACAACACCCGCCCACTTCATCTTCGCCAATCTTAATGGCACCATCTCCGCTTGGGCCCAAGGGCCGACCCCGGCCGCGATCGAAGCGACGACGCCCGGGGCCATCTACACTGGTCTCGCGATTGGCAGCGTCAGCGGGACGCCCTACCTCTACGCCGCCAACGGCGCAAGTACTGGGAATATTCAGGTGTTCGACGGCATGTTCAACAATGTCACCAACACGACATTTGCGGGCGCATTCGTCGACCCCAATCCTCCCGCGGGCTATGTGCCGTTCAATGTTCAGAACATCAACGGCGAAATCTATGTGACCTACGCGCCCGCCACCATCGGCGCCGATCGCACGCCGCAAACGATGGCAACCTTGGGCCAAGGCTATGTGGATGTTTTCGATACCAGCGGGAACTTCATAGGACGAGTAATCAGCGATAGCATGCTGGCGGCGCCCTGGGGGATCGCTCTGGCGCCAGCCGATTGGGGTCCGTTCAGCAATGATCTCTTGGTTGCCAACTTCAGTTACATTAATAGCGAGATTAATGCTTTTAATCCCACGACCGGGGCCTTCATCGGCTCGATTCCATTCGATATCGGAGCGGGCAATACTCCGGGCGGTTTGTGGGCGCTCGAATTTGGCATGGGCGGGAGTAACGCCAATCCCGAAACGCTGTTCTTCACCGACGGGATTAACGGAGAGACCGACGGACTTTTCGCGGCGATAACGTTTTCTGTCCCGGAGCCCTCCACTCTGGCGCTATTCGTCGTGGGCCTGGGCTTCTTTGTCGTTGGACGGTTCGGCTTTCGCCTTCGGCCGCGCACATAACCCGCGCGCTCGCTTCCCGCGCAAGCGTTACCGCCACTCGCCTATGGTCGGCTCCGCAGGGGAGCCTTGTGTGGAGAAGGCTGGCTAAAGCGTCGGCAGTCGGCTAACTCTGCCCTTGCTTTTTCGATCCGGGCGGCGGAGCCATGAACACGGCCGACGACGGGCTGACGCTGCCGCAGCGATACTGGGCGATCCTGACCTTGGCGATCGGGATGGTGGTCTCGGTCCTCGATAGCTCGATCGCCAACATCGCCTTGCCGACGATCGCGCGGCAGATCGGCACCACCCCGTCACAGTCGATATGGGTGATCAACGCTTACCAACTGGCGGTCGTGGTGTCATTGCTGCCGTTGGCCTCGCTTGGCGATATCTTCGGGTACCGCCGGATCTACGCGATCGGGTTTGCGATTTTCACCGCCGCGGCGTTGATCAGCGCATTGTCCTACTCGCTGCCGATGCTGGCGATTGGACGGGCGTTGCAGGGCCTCGGCTCCGCCGGAATGATGAGCGTCAACACAGCGCTCGTGCGGTTCACCTACCCGCGGCGGCAGTTGGGGCGCGGCATCGCGATGATCGCGGTCGCGGTGTCCGTGTCGTCGGCGGCAGGGCCGAGCGTTGCCGCGGCGATCCTCGCGGTCGCCTCCTGGCACTGGCTGTTCGCGGTTAGCGTGCCGGTCGGATTGGTCACGTTTGTATTGTCGTTGTGCTTGCTGCCGAAAACACCCCCATCGCCGCATCGGTTTGATCTGATGAGTGCGGTGCTCAGCGCTGTCGCCTTCGCGGCGCTGATCGGTGGGATTAGCGGGATCGGCCATGGTCAGTCCGGTGTATTGGTTGCCGCGGAACTTGTCGGTGCAGTTGTCGTCGGATACATGCTCGTGGGCCGACAGGCAAAGCTGCCGATGCCGTTATTGCCGGTCGATTTGTTCCGTCGTCCGATATTTGCGCTGTCGGTTGCGACCTCGGTGACGACCTTTATCGCACTTGGTATCACTTTCGTTACGTTACCATTCTATTTCCAGGATGTCCTCGGACGCTCTCAGGTTGCGACCGGCCTGTTAATGACGCCGTGGCCGGCCACGGTGGCGTTGATTGCGCCGATCGCCGGGAGGCTCGCCGACCGCTATCCCGCGGGGGTCCTCGGCGGGATCGGGTTAAGTATCCTCAGCCTCGGCTATTTGCTGTTGGCGTTATTGCCGGCGGAGCCCGCGACCGCCGACATCCTGTGGCGCATGATGTTGTGCGGGCTCGGCTTCGGTTTCTTTGCTTCCCCAAATAATCGCGCCATCGTTGCGAGCGCACCCCGCGAGCGCAGCGGCGGCGCCGGCGCCATTCAATCGACAGCAAGGCTGTTGGGACAAACGGTCGGCGCGGCGTTGGTCGCGCTGATCTTTGGTTTCGCACACCCATCGGGCGGCACCGGCCCGACCGTCGCTATCCTTATCGCAGCGGCGTTTTCGGCGGCGGCCGCGGTTGCCAGCTTGGCGCGGCTGTTCCGCTTCGCCCGTATTTCGCAATCTGCGCCATCCGAATTCCCCGTACAGCCGAACCCGCAGCACGGCGTCGTCAGTTCCGATTGAGTTCTCCGGTCGGCTCACTCCGCCGAATCCAGGATGCAACTTCGACCCCATCATTGGCCGCAATCGCCTCCGTCGCCCGGCTTGTTCCGGCGATAAAACGACCAACCGCCGGTCGGAGACCGGAGTTACTATTCAAAGGTCAATCGTAAAAACGGCCATGCAGTTTTGACCTCAGGCGACGAATGCCCAGCCGATTCAAGGGAATCCTTTGGGGTGTATGTCTGCTGCTGTCGGTGATATCGCCCGCCGCAGGTGCGGCCGATTTCGGACCAAATGGTGCTCCACGTTTTGAACCGACTCGCGTTTGGCCCGACCGCGGAAGACTTCGACTATGTCAAGATGATCGGAGTTGAGCGCTACATCGCCGAGCAACTCGATCCCACGGATATCCCCGAGCCGTTTGAGTTGCGCCTTCTCTTGGCGCGGCTCGACTCGCTGGGCCTCGGGGCGGCCGAGCTGCGGCAGTTTTACGGCCCGCTGCGCCCGGTGAACGGCGTCAAGCCGACCCTCGAGGAGATCAAGGCGCAACAACAGCGAACCGAGCTGGTCGAGCGGGAAGCGGCGGAAGCCCGCATCTTCCGGGCGGTGCTGAGCCGGCGCCAGCTCGAGCAGGTTATGGTCAATTTCTGGTTCAACCACTTCAACATATTTGCCGGTGAAGGGCTCGAACGCATTTGGATCGGCAATTACGAGGAGCGGGCGATCCGGCCTTACGCGCTAGGCCGGTTTCGTGACCTGCTGTCCGCGGTCGCCAAACATCCGGCAATGCTGGTTTACCTAGATAATACGCAGAATACCGCGTTGGCCGCCGGCGGGCGCGACCGCTTGAACGAGAATTTCGCGCGCGAGGTCATGGAGCTCCACACGCTCGGGGCCGATGGCGGCTATAGCCAAGACGACGTCGAGACCCTGTCCCGCGTCTTTACCGGATGGCGCATCAATTCGCTCGATGGAAGTCAAATTCCGGGCGTAGCCGCCGTATTTGAACGTGCGCATCACGATTACGGGCCAAAGGTCTTTCTCGGACGCCAGCTGGAGTCAACCGGCAAGGCTGAGGGCGAGGAGGCGCTCGATATCCTGGCGTCAAGCCCGGCCACGGCGCGGCACATTGCATTTGAGCTAGCGCAATATTTTGTCGCTGACGCACCGCCTGCTGCTCTTGTCGATCGTGTCACTGCACGTTTTGTCGCCAGTGGCGGAGATATCCGGCAGACCCTCAAAACCCTCTTCGACAGTCCTGAATTTTGGGCGAGTGTCGGCCAGAAATATAAGACCCCGTATGAATTCGTAATTTCAGCGGCGCGTGCGGCGGGGCTGCCGATCGACAATGCCCGTCCGCTGCTTCGCTGGATGAACCGCCTCGGAATGCCGCTTTACGGCTGTGCAACACCGGACGGGTATAAAAACACCGCAGAGGCTTGGCTGAGCCCGGATGCGACGATACAGCGTATCGCCTTCGCCGCCGCTTTTGCCCGTGGTGCTGTTCCTGTCGCCGCCGCGGCGGATGGGCTGCTAGGCGCTGAGTTTCCGGGGCGGCGCAGGCTGGTCGACCCCAAACGCTTGATGGTGATATTCGGATCGATATTAACGCCGAAGGCGCGCGCGGTCATTGACACGGCTCCGGCCAGCGAACGCGCCGGATTGATCCTTGGCAGCCCCGACTTCATGCGCCGATAGCGGCCGGTTGACGCAGGTCTTGCGGCCCGGCACCTCTCGACGATGGGTTCTGCACCGAGCGGCGCTGTCGGCGTTGACGCGGCATAGCGGCGGCTGCCTCGCGCCGAGCGTTGTTAAGTCTCACACGCCAGCCCCCGGTGGAACTTCAGTGTTACGGAAGCGTTCAAGCGGCTGGCCTAACGAGTGGGCGGGCATGCAAGCTCGCGCTCCCGGCTTATCGGGTCGGGGCCGCCCGTCTTCACCGTTTCTTCACAACCCAGACCAATTATCGACAATCGGTGCCGGCTGTGTCTATTATTGGGTCGAGTATGGATACTCACGATTTGGAGTAGGCGCACAACACCTTACGCCGCACAACAATTGGCCGAAACCGTTCGGGAGCGCACGTTTTTGCTGTCTGATTTGTCTGTGAGCAAGGTGAAAGGTTTACCACAACTTTATTGCATATCACCTCGCTTGGTGTTATGGAAATGCTCGAATTATTTGAGGCTTTTAGTGGGGCGGTGAGCGCTGTGGTCGTTGGTCACGGACAGTTGCGGCATCCCTCTTCTCGCCGGCTGCGACGCTAAACGGGAGCGTAACGTGCACCGCAAATCGTTTAGGGTCACAAGCCTTGTTGCCGTCCTCGCGCTTGCCGGGTGCCATGGCGCCCCGCCATTGCCGCCTGCGCCGCCAGCTTCGGCGCTGCCATCAGCTCAATACATTATCGGCGCTGGCGATACGTTGAACATCTTTGTTTGGCGCAATCCCGAACTGAGTATCAGCGTCCCGGTCCGGCCCGACGGCCGAATGTCACTCCCACTTGTAGAGGACGTCGTCGCGACCGGGAAGACGCCCACCACTTTAGCGCGCGAACTTGAGCAACGACTGTCCAAATACATCAAAGAGCCGGTCGTTACGGTCATCGCGACGGGATTCGTTGGACCGTTTACCGAACAGGTGCGGGTCATCGGTGAAGCAGAAACACCCCGGGCGATCCCATACCGAACTGAGATGACCGCGCTCGATGCGATGATCGCGGTGGGCGGTCTTACGCGTTATGCGGCAGGTGACGACTCGGTTATCGTCCGAACCGTCGCAGGTAGGCAATATACTTACGCCGTGCACCTCGACAGCCTGATCAAAGACGGTGATATATCGAGCAATGTCGCGCTCCAACCAGGCGACATTCTGATTATTCCGCAGCGTTTGTTCTAACAATGAACGGCACCGGACGAAAAGCGCGATCGGCCGTGACGCGATCGCAACCGCGCTTTCCGCCGCAGATCACTACGCTTGACTCCCCGAATTGGAGCCGTCGATGAATTCGCTCCTATCGCAGATTATGCCATTCCTGCGAATATTGTGGCGGCAGAAATGGATCGCCGTTGGCATCGCTTGGCTAGTTTGTACGGTAGGATGGATCGGCGTTGCGTTGATGCCGACAAAATACGAGTTGTCGACGCGCATATACTTGGATGCGGACCCGCTTTTGACGCCGTTGTTGCGCGGGCTGGCGATAGATACCGACCCGGCCCGGCACCTCGACTTTCTCCAACGTACTCTCTTGAGCCGCCCTAATCTGGAGCAACTTGTTCGCCTGACCGATCTCGACACCGGCACCAACAACCCGGCAGAGCGGGAGGCCGTATTCCGGCGGCTTGCGGCCGACGTCTCGATCACCCCGATATCCTCAAACTTGATGACGATTTCCTATCGCAACAAGGATCCGCAAATAGCAAAGAACGTGGTTCAGGCCTTGTTGACGATTTTCGCCGAAAAGACAGCAGGCAGCAGCCGCACCGAGATGGACAGTGCCCAGCGGTTTCTAGACTACGAAATCGAATCTTATCGTGACCAATTGCGGGCCAAGGATCAGCAGCGCGCGGTCTTGGCGAGGCAGTACCCTGACCTTGTATCCACGGAGGGATCCGTCGGAGGGGAAGCGCGAAGCCGCCTCGACCAAACGCGCGCCGCAATCGGCAAGCTCAAGAACGACCTTGAGGATGCGGTCACAAATCGAAATTCATTACAAAAGGAACTTGCTACGGTGCCGCCGATGTTGTCCGTCGATCGCGCGCCCCAAGTTGTGGTCAACGGCGGCCGAATGCTAAGCCCCGACGAGCAGCGCCTCGAGCAGATGCGCAACAATCTCGATACGTTGCGGTTGAAATACACCGACCAACACCCGGACGTGGTGGCGGCACGCGAGGAGATCAAACAGTTAGAGGCCGAGGTCAAGCACTCAGGCTCTGAAGCTGCCGGTGGTGTCAGCAAGACGCAAATACCGAACGCGGTTTACGACCAGCTCAAAATCAAGCTGGTGGATGCGGAAGGCCAAGTCGCTGCCGTACAGCGCCGATTGCTACAGGCGCAAGCGGAAGAGCAGCGCATCGAGGCGATCGCGCGCTCGGCACCGGCGGTGCTGACTGAAGTACAAGATCTCAACCGTGACTATGGGATTTTGCAGAGAAATTATGAAGAGCTGGTGTCGCGCCGCCAATCTGCGCAAATTGCCGAGGCTGCAGATACCAAGACCGAGAAAATTCAGTTCCGGGTCATCGATGCGCCGCAAGTACCGCTGGTACCTGTGGAGCCAAACAGACCACTGCTCGTTTCGATGGTTCTCCTCATCGGTGTCGGCACTGGGCTGACAACACCTCTTATGATAGGGCAGCTCGACCGTTCGTTCGCGACGGTCGCGCAACTTCGTGACCTTGGAATCCCGATTTTGGGAAGCGTGACGCGGATTTCGATTGGTGCCGCACGACGAAGAGCGACGATACAGCTGGCCGGAGTATGCGCCAGCGCGGTGGTTTTAATAGCTGTATACGGAACCTTGCTGCTGTTAAGCCTGAAACTGCATTCGGTGGGCGTCTCTTAATGGTGGAATTGATAGGGCTGATCGAACGCGCGGCGGCGCTATTGCGTCAGCGCGAGTTGGCACAGATCGCATCGTCGGCGCCGTCGCCGGCCGTTGAGGACGGACCAGCGGCATTGTACACGGCGGATATCGGCGGCGGCTCCCAACTGATCCTCGATCGCGGGCAGCTTGCCGCCTTCGGCATCGCGATCCCATCGGCCGAACGGTCACGAACCGCGGAGGAATTCCGTCTTGTCAAGCGCAACTTGATGGCCGCCTGGTCGGCTGATCTCCGGATCGGTGACGACCGGTTGGGGCGGATCATCATGATAACCAGCGCGCGTCCCGGTGAAGGGAAGACCTTTGTTGCGCTCAACCTGGCCCTGGCGTTTTCCTCGGAAAGAGAAGTCAAGGCATTGCTTGTCGACGCGGATACTCACGTCGATATCCGTCATTCGGCGCTGAAGTCGATACTAGCCAGTCGTGACGCTAAGGGAATAGTCGAGGTTCTTTCGGGCGCGGCAACCTTGGATGATGCGTTAATTCGTACTAATATCGAAAACCTTTTTGTTCTGCCGGCCGGACGCGGCGGGCCTCATGTTCCAGAGTTGTTTTCCAGCCCGCGCATGAATTCGTTGCTAAATGAAATGACGCGACGTTTTCCCGATCGCTTTATTATCCTCGATACGCCACCATGCATGGTAAGTAGTGATGCCGCAACAATGGCTGCACTGGTCGGCCAAATTGTCTTTGTAATCGAGGCGCATCGTACCCAGCAAGACGAGATTGAAGCCAGTCTTAGCATGCTGAGTGCTTGTCCGCGGATCAGCCTACTGTTGAACAAGAGCGAGCAGGTAAACGCTCATTTCGGCTCATACGGATATGATTATGGTTATCCCAGCGTCAAAAGCGATCAGCTGCGCAGGGACAAGCCGGCGCCGGCTTAAGACCACCGCCGACCAACGCAATCATGGGCAGCGCCTCGGGCTGACTCTGCTACTTTTTGCCGTGGCTCTCACAGACCGGGCAGGACCGGCGGCCGCTCAGTTCGGGACCGGTTTGGGGACGCCCGGCGAGGGTGCTGCGCCGGCCGGGACTGCGCCGACTGGAGCGCTGGGCGGCGCGCCAAGCGCCTTGCCGCCGCCGCCCTCGGGCGCATTTGGTTTGCCAAATCCGCTAGCCCCGCCTGGTACCTTGCCTATCGGCGGGGCGCAAGCCCCGACCGCGTTGGGGCCCTCCGGATTGACCCTGCCGGCACCCGGCGCCGGCATCACCACACTTCAAGCGTATGATCCCACTGCGCCGGCGGTGATCATCCAGCCGACCGTGTCCCTCGGCGAAACGCTGTATTCTAACGTCAATTACACCGCAACCAATCATCAGGCGGCGTCGCAAACCAGCCTCATTCCGGGGGTTTCGATCTCGGCCGATACGCCCCGCTTCACCGGCGTGCTGAGCGGCAATGTGCAGGGTAGTGTCTATGTGCCGACCAGCGACCTCGATCAGATCAGCGCCAATTTATACGGCACTGGCACTGGCACCGTTTTGCCGAACCGAGTCTTTGTCGATGTAGCAAGTTACATAACAGAAGCTTCGACTTTGCCAGGGGTTGGTTTCGTCAATTCATCGGTGCTGCCGCGAACACAACAATCGCTCGTATTCACGAATACGGTATCGCCTTATTTGCTGCAATCGTACGATGGACTGGTCGATGGCGAATTGCGTTACCGCTTTTCTTCAACGAATTATGGTAACAACATCGGGATAACATCGGGAACGCCAAGCCTGCAGAATTCAAATCTTGCCAGTAGTACCCAGAACGAAGGCACGTTGATCTTGGCTACCGGCTACAACTTTCAACGCCTCGCCTCTCAGGTGATCGTCGACGAGTTCAGCTATAATTCGAACTCAACGGCGCAAAACACGCAATTCAGCGCCTACAACAATTTTCAATATGCTATCAAGCCGAACATCTTCCTGCTTGGCCGAGCGGGGTATCAGAACATTCTTTACCCATCGACGACGGGCGCGTCCTTCAGCGGCGCGACATGGCTCGCGGGCGGTCAGCTCGGAACGGCCAGCGGTCGCGGCTACATAGCCCTTGAATATGGCCGAGTGCAGGGAGTGGCCGGCCTTAACGGATCGGCGAATTATCAAATCACGCCAACACTTACTGCTCAGGCTTACATCACCGAGGGGCTCACTTCGACGGGCCAATCGTTCCAGTCAGCCCTGACAGGCTCGACCTTGGGAGCGAATGGAGCGATCGTAAACCAGACTAGCGGACTGCCGACGCAATTTTTCAATCCAGGCGTCGGGTTGAACAACATCCCTTACCGCCAACACCTTTACAATTTTGGGTTAACCGAACAGCTAGGCCGTAATTCATACTCTCTGTTTGCTTATTATACCACAGCACAAGAACTGACGACCACTACTCCCCAACCAACCAACAGCGTCGGTGCGAACTTATCGTGGAACCGCGACATACGGCCCGACACCAATGGCTACGCTTCAGCCAGCTACTCGCGGACAACTAACGTCGTTACGATCAATACGTCGACACCTGTTGCCAATACCAGCGTTTGGACTGCGAATATTGGGCTCAACCATACATTTGCGCGTGCGCTGACCGGATCGGTTCTCTACACCTTTTCGTATCAGCCGAACGGGGGTACGCTGGTCAACGGACGACCCGGAGACATTGTGGCCAATACGCTGCAATTTTATTTGACCAAGGCGTTTTGAGTTGATGTACGCCGAATTTTACGGGCTTGCGACGCGGCCGTTTCAGCTCACGCCCGACGCCCGCTTTTTTTTCGAGAGCAGCGTGCATCGGCAAGCCATGGCCTATTTGGTCTACGGGCTTCACCATGCCGAAGGTTTCATTATCATTACCGGCGAGGTCGGGGCAGGAAAAACAATCCTGGTCGATAATCTACTGACGACCATCGACCCCGCCAGCTTTGTCGCCGCTAAGATCGTAACCAGCCAGCTCGGCGGTGAGGATTTATTGCATTTGGTCGGCGGCGGTTTTGGTATCGCCAAAGAGGGGCTGAGCAAGGGCGCCCTGTTGCAACGCATCAGCGACTTCGTTCTAGCGCAGCATCGCGCCGGCAAACGAGCACTGCTGATCGTCGATGAAGCGCAGAATTTGTCCTTTGAAGCCCTCGAAGAGTTGCGAATGCTGTCCAATATCGTCGTGGATAAGACCATGGCGTTGCAGAGTTTTCTGCTGGGCCAACCGCAATTTCGGACGATCCTCGGTAGTCCGGGGCTTGAGCAATTGCGCCAGCGGGTGACGGCCGCTTATCATCTCGGCCCGCTCAGCGAGAGCGAAACCCGGGCTTATATCGAGCATCGCCTACGCCGGGCCGACTGGAAGGATGACCCGCACTTTACCGAGGCCGCATTTCCGGTCATTTATCAGCACACCGAAGGTGTTCCAAGACGGATAAATACGCTGTGCTCGCGGCTGCTGCTGTACGGCTTCCTTGAGCAACTCCACACCCTGACGGCGAGTGAAGTGGATAAGGTTGCGAACGATCTGCGCGAGGAAATCGCGGTGGTGACAAGTCCGATGGCGATCGCCTCTGATCCCGTCAGGAGCGTCGGTGGCGACGGTTTGTCGGTCGTGGTCGAACGGTTGGCCCATCTTGAAAAGAGCGTCGGCAAGCACGAGCGCCTGATAAAGCGCGCGATCGAGATAGCCGCGCATTATTTTCAGGGTGAACGGCTGTGAGCCCGGCACAAGAACGGTCGCTAAAGTCTACCCCCATCGGCGCGATGACCATCGATGTCGAGGATTACTTTCAGGTGGAGGCCTTCGCTTCGACAATCGACCGCCGGGATTGGCACCGTTTTCCACCGCGCGTCGAGAGCAATACGAACCGTTTGCTCGATATTCTGGCTGAGGCGGGGGTCCAGGCAACGTTTTTTACGTTAGGTTGCATCGCGCGGCGCCATCCCTCAGTCGTACAACGTATCGTCGCCGAAGGGCATGAACTCGCCAGTCATGGCACCGACCACCTACGCGTCGATCGAGACTCAGCCTCGGCATTTCGCACCGATACCCACGACAGCAAAAGGATTCTCGAGGACATCGGCGGCGTTGCCGTTCATGGATACCGGGCGCCCACCTTTTCGATTGGGCGGGCAACCGCGTGGGCGCATGCCATCCTAGCGGAGGAGGGCTATCGCTATAGCTCGAGCGTCTACCCTGTCAGCCATGATCTTTATGGCAGTCCCGGCGCACCGCGCTCGGCATTCTCGCCCGTCCCCGGCCTAATCGAAGTTCCGCTGACCGTCGCACATGTTTGGGGACGGGACATCCCGGCCTCGGGTGGCGGTTATTTCCGCTTGTTCCCATATGCATTTTCCCGATGGTTGCAAGCGAAGAGCAGGGCGCAAGGTTATCCTGCGATCTTTTATCTTCATCCGTGGGAGATCGACCCGGCACAGCCCCGGCAACGGCAGGCCCCGTTACGCTCTCGGATGCGTCACTACCTGAACCTCAGCCGCACCGAACCGCGCTTTCGGCGCCTGTTGCGGCATTTTGATTGGACGCGAATGGACCGCCTATTCTTGAGCGAAGATACAAGTAACTATCCGCTGGTCACCGCATGGACGGAAGCTCACTCGGCGTCACGGTAAGGCCATTTGAAGCGGGGGACGCGCAGCCTTGGGATAGTTTCGTTAATGCCTGCGCGAGTGCGACGTTCTTTCACCTGTCACCTTGGAAACGGGTGATCGAGCGCGCTTTTGGGCATAAAACACATTACCTGATTGCCGAACGCGCGGGAGCGATCACCGGCGTTCTGCCGCTGACACATGTTCGATCGGCGCTATTCGGCTCTTCGTTGATTTCGAACGCGTTCGCCGTCCAAGGTGGGCCAGCCAGTGACGATGAAGACACTCGCCGGGCGCTCGACGGCGCCGCGGCACAACTGATGGACCGACTCCGCGTGCCGACGCTCGAGATGCGCAGCGGGATCGCTGCGGATCGATGCGATTGGCAGACAAGATCAGACCTCTACGCCACCTTTCGTCGGCGGATTGATCCTTCGATCGAAGCTAACTTGAAGGCGGTTCCGCGCAAGCAACGAGCCATGATCCGAAAGGGAATCCAAAACGGCCTGCGTTCTGAAATCGATGCCGATGTCGATCGGCTGTATCCGATTTACGCAGAGAGCGTCCGCAATCTTGGGACTCCCGTCTTTGCCAAATCCTACTTCGAAATATTAACCCAAGAATTTGCCGAATGCTGCGACATCATCACCGTCACGAGTGAGCATCAGCCGGTGGCCTCGGTATTGAATTTTTACTTCCGCGAAGAAGTATTGCCTTATTACGGTGGCGGCATTGCGGCGGCGCGGTCGCTTGCAGCGAATGATTTCATGTATTGGGAAGTCATGCGGCGGGCCTGTGAGCGAGGCTACCGCCTGTTCGACTTCGGCCGGAGTAAGATCGGCACCGGCGCCTATGCCTTCAAACGTAATTGGGGATTTGAGCCGACGCCGCTGATTTATCAATCTCGCATGGCGGCAGGCGCCAAGGCCCCTGATTTGAACCCACTTAACCCGAAATTCCGCTTGCTGGTTGCCGCCTGGAAAAAGCTGCCGCTGCCGCTCGCGATCAGGCTCGGCCCGCTGATCGTCAGAGGTATCGGCTGACAATCACCCTTGCTTCAGCGACCATCGAGGTCGCGCTTGAATCAGGGCGGAGCATATTCCTGCTCAGTGAGTTCCGCGCGCTCTTACCCACCGCTCTAATCGAAGACACCATTCCCCAAGGTTTCGGCTTTGGTGAGTCTCGCGCCGGGATCCAGAACTCCAAGACGCCTTCTCACCTGGCCATTAGCACCGGCATGTTTGTCTCCATGATGATGTGGCGGGTGGCGCCGCCAAAGATCATCTGGCGAATGCGGCTTTGTGTGTAAGCGCCTTTGAGCATCATGTCGGCACCCGCAGCGAGCGCCTCCTTCATGTATGATTCGCCCTGCGCTTTCTGCCGGCCAACGGCGGTGCGCAGGCTGACATCGATCCCATAGCGTTCGAGCGTGTTGGCCAGTTCCTGGCCCTCGGGTCCGGGTTCCGGCATATGTTGCGGGCCTACCGCAATGACCACCACGTGCCGCGCTCTCTGCAGAAAGGGCATACCGAGAGCAACTGTCAGCGCGGTTTCGGTGCTACCGTTCCAAGCGATGGCGATCACCTCGCCCATCGTCTTTGGACTATTCGGGGGCACCATCAGCACCGGCCGACCGCTCTCGAAGAGCGCGTCCTCCAATGTTGCTTCGGCAATCGAGGCAAGCTTCTCCGGCTGTTCGACCACGATCAAGTCAAACACCCGCCCGATCAGCCCGACCACCGCGTTCTGCCTCCCGTCCTCCTCGCGCCACGAAGCGCTGGGACCATTATATCCCGGCGGGACGGGGCCAATCGGCACGCTGCGGGTGCTCATAAAGTCGCGAAAAAGCCGCCGCGATTGATCGCGACGATCGTGGCCTTCTCGTTCGAGGGTGCGATCGACTTCGGAGGAAATTGAAAACCCCATCTCGCCGCCGAAGACGACGGCATACTCGGTGGTGAGGCTGTGCAGCCCAACAATATGACTATCGAAGCGCTCCGCCACCTTCATCGAGGCTTCGAGTACCGGGGTTGCATTCCCGTCCCCGACCACGGCCAGCAGATTCTTCATCTCCCCATCCCTGTTGCGCGCTTGCTTCCCGACGAAGCTGCAATTGGTTTAGACAATGCTACACCTTTTCGCACCAGATGAGGAGAACAAGCGATGATGGTTGAGACGGCGCCTAAAAAACTCCATTATCGCGCGCAGGAGAACCCGTAAAAGCCGGTCTGTGCAGGACTCGATAGCCAAGGTTCAGTGGGTAGTGAATTCGGGACGATTGCGAGACCACGTTCCGCGTCGGTGTACATTGGCGCTGGTCGCGTGCCTTGTGGTTATTTCGTTCGCGGCGATGGGCCAGACCGCGCCGGTCGAGAAATTGCCGCGGTTTGCCAGCCTGCGGTCCGACGATGTCAATTTACGGGTGGGACCCAGCGAAAACTACCCGATCGAATGGGTCTTGAAGCGCAAGGAGATGCCGGTTCAAGTCCTGGAGCAGTTTCAGAATTGGCGCCGAGTGCAGGACTGGCAGGGCGACAAGGGCTGGGTGCTCGATCGCATGATTACCGGCAAGCGCGCGGTAATCGTCGACGGAGAGGTGCGCGTGCTCCATCGTCAACCCGATCCCGCTTCGCCAGCCGTTGCCCGTGCCGAGCCAGGGGTGATTGCCCGCTTGATTGACCTTCAGGGCGCCTGGTGCCGGATCGAAGCTGGGGGATATCGCGGATGGGTTCGGCGTAGCGAGGTGTGGGGCGTTCTTCCGGACGAAACCTTGCAATAACCGCATCCACGGTTTCGAAATCGTCTTGCATGCATCCGCTTGGCGCAGCCGTTCGGGCGACGGCGACGGATTGGCGGGCCGATTGGGCCTGGAGCCTGCCTCTGATCGTTCTGACTGTGGTCATCCATGTCTTCGGACTTAGCCTTCTTCACGAACGGGTGGTGCACGCGGTCGGTCGGATTATCGAGAGGCGGCATTTCACCGCGATGTTCGCGGCAGTTATGGGAATCGCGGTCTTGCTCGTCACCGTTCTGCACGCGACCGAAGCGTGGGTATGGGCGTTGGCGTTTTGGCTGCTCGGCGCGCTTCCGGATCTGCGCTCGTCAGTGCTATTTTCATTGGGTGCGATGACGACCTATGGCGGCAGTGACGTCGATCTGGGGCACCATTGGCAGCTGATGGGCGCGCTCGAAGCGCTGAACGAAATCATCTTGTTCGGGCTGACCACAGCCGTTCTTTTTTCGATGATCCAAGAGGTTTGGGTGGTTAACCGGGAACGGCGCCATCGACGTTAAATCTGACGAGCTTGATAAGCTTTGATGCAGTCACAGCGGAGGAAACGTCTCGATGCTGTTCAAATGTCTGCCCCCCGGCGCGCCGATCCCTGGCCGCTTCCCCGGCCCCGCGCATGCCCGCGGCAAATGGTTCACGGTGGATATCCATTGCCACGTGCTGACGCCCAAGGCGGCCGAGATGGTCGCCGGCAACGCCGATGCAACCCGCCATCCGCGCGAAATCTACGCCAATCAGCGCACCCGCGAGGTCAACCGCCAGCAGGCCGAACGCAACCGTATTCAATTCACCTCTGTCGAAAACCGGCTTGCTGATATGGATTTGATGGGAATCGACATCCAGGCGATCTCGCCCTCCCCCAACCAGACCTATTACAGCGCCGATCCCGATCTCGGTATCGCGACCGCGCGTGTGGTCAACGACAACCTCGCGGACATTGCCGGGCGCCATCCCGATCGCTTCGTCCCGCTCGGAACGATACCCTTCCAAGCTCCCGATCTAGCGGTCGAAGAGCTCGATCGATTGCACAAATCGCTGGGCTTTCGCGGTATTGAAATCGCTACAAATGTCGGCGGCGAGGACCTCTCGGCCGAACGTTTCCGCAAGATCTTTGCCCGCATCGAGGAATTGGGACTGCTCGTCTTCATGCACCCGACCGGGTTCCCCGAGGCGCGCCGGTTTGGCGACCATTATCTGGTCAATGTGATTGGCAACCCGCTCGACACCACGGTCGCGGTGCATCATCTGATCTTTGGCGGCGTCCTCGACGACCACCCTAATCTGAAGCTCGTGTTGTCGCATGGCGGCGGTTATCTGCCGGCGTATTCAGGCCGCATCGACCACGCTGCATCCGCCCGTCCCGACACGTGCGAGCAAATCCACCGGATGCCCACGAACTATCTGAAGCGGCTATACTTCGACACGATCGTCTATACTCACCATCAGCTCCAATACCTCGTCGGCCAATACGGCGCCGACCATGTCCTGATGGGCACCGACTATCCGGCCGATATGGGTGAGATCGACCCGCTCGGATTTATCGAAAGTGCGAGGGGGCTCGATGATGCCGAACGTCGGGCGATTCTTGGCCGTAACGCCGCGCGCCTGTTGAACATCGAAATTCCGGCCTCAGTCAGCTGAACAAAAAGAGGAAAGAAAATGCTGTTCAAATGCTTGCCCGAAGGCGCACCGATCCCGGGTCGTTTCCCCGGCCCGGTGCACGCCCGGGGCAAATGGTTTACGATCGACATCCACTGCCATGTCAGGAGCGAGAGGGCGACGCAGCTCGTCGACGACAATGTCGATGTCTCGCGTTGGTTTCTCGAAACTCAAGCCGGTCCGCAAAGCCGCGCAATAAACCGCGCTAATGGCGAGCGCACGAATGAGCAGAGCGTCTCGCCTGAAAAGCGCATCGAAGACATGGACCGGATGGGGATCGACATCCAGGCGATTTCGCCCGCACCCCGCCAAACTTATTATGGCGCCGATCCCGATCTCGGCCTCGCGACGGCGCGTGCAATTAACGATTTTATCGCCGAGATCTGTGGCCGCTACCCCGATCGCTTTGTCGGGCTTGGCACGATCCCGTTTCAGGCACCCGAGCTGGCTGTTGCCGAGCTCGACCGGCTGCACAAATCATTGGGCTTCCGCGGCATCGAGATCATGACCCACGTCGGCGGCGAAGATCTGTCGGCGGACCGGTTTCGCAAGATATTTGCTCGCTGCGAGGAATTGGGCCTTTTGGTCTTTATGCATCCCGACGGCTTTACCGAGGCAAGGCGCTTTGCCGACCATTACTTCGCCAATGTGATCGGCAACCCGCTCGATTCGACGGTTGCCTTGCATCACCTGATCTTTGGCGGGGTGTTGAGCGATTACCCTAATTTGAAGCTGGTGGTCGCCCATGGCGGCGGGTTTCTGCCGGCCTATTCCGGCCGTATCGATCACGCCGCCTCGGCGCGTCCCGATTGCTGCGAGCAGATCGCGCGAATGCCCACCACTTATCTAAAACGGGTATATTTCGACGCGCTGGTCTACACCCATCATCAGCTCGAATACCTGGTCGAAGAATACGGCGCCGACCACATTCTGATGGGCACCGATTATCCCGCCGATATGGGCGAGATCGACCCGGTCGGCATGATCGAGAGCTGTGCCGGTCTCGACGATGCCGAACGCAAAGCGATCTTTGGCGGCAACGCCGCGCGGCTCCTCAACATGGAAGTGCCAACAAGACGGTGAAGGCATAACTCGTCGCTGAGGCCAGTTCCAGCCGCCCGAACCGTTGCGTTAGGCGCGGTTCGCCATAGAGCGCCGCGGACGAGTATGAGCGCTGCCAGGGGCTGCCGGAGCATCGCGTCCGAGGCGCGGTGCCGTAGTGACGAGACAGAGCGTCTGCACCAAGCGCGCGAACCCGATGCCGGCCTGGGATGCGCCGGCACAGGAGATTGCTCCGCTGCATTATTCCTCGCCCCTGCCAAGCGGACCCGTGCGCTCGCAATGCCACTGTAAATGGCTGTCATTGCGAGTAGCGCAGCGACAAAAGCAATCCATTGCGTCGACTGACAGCCTAATTCTAATTCATCAAGCCGGTTCATACAGCGAGGCGCACCGGCTCGGCAAAACTGCCTCCGGCGCAACAAATACCAACTTACGCCTTCTCCAATTCGATTGTTCTAAATACAACAATACTCTGCCACTCATGTTGCGGCTCGGATACGCTGTGATGAAACTGACACATCTATCACTAATGTGTCATATCCCAAGGATAGTCTGTGCCCCGCCAATCTCAACTAGGGTCGGAAGGCCCATCCGCGTAAAAGTGCACGCTAAGGACGACTCTCAGAGCGTGATTTTCCGGTTTTCCCGGCGGGTTTTGACGATTTTCGGTACGGCGCCGTCACGGGCTGCTGGTTTATTGCGTGCAATCATCGCGTACAAACAGAATTGGCTGGCATATCGTTGCCGAGGCAGGCATCTTGCACGCAATAAACCAGGGGCCTAACGCGGGGGAGCACATTGCGTACAATGCAAACGGCGCCAGCCGAGCGTCTGCCAGTGAGCGACCCCGCCTGGATGGCGCCGTTCCTGGAAAGCCTGGCGCGCGAAGACCTCGCGCCGGCGACGTTGCGTGGCTACCGCTACGATCTGCGTCATTTCCTCGTCTGGCACGCCACGGTTCAGCCGGATGCCTTCGCGCTCGATCGCCTAGCCGAGTTCGAGTTGATCGCCTACCGCCAGCACATGGTCGCCACCGGGCGACGTCCCGCCACGATCAACCGGCGCCTGGATGCCTTGCGCCGCCTGTGCCGATGGGCCCGCGGCACTGGCACGCTGAGCGGCGATGTCGCCCGCGACCTCCGGCCGGTGCGCACGGTGCGCAACCGTCAGCCGATCGGCCTGACCGATCCCGAGGTCCACGCGCTGTTGCGCGCCGCCGGGGCTTCGACCCACGGCCTCGCCGCGCGTAACTACGCGCTGGTCCAAGTGATGCTGCAGGCCGGGCTGCGCGTTGGCGAAGTCGGGGCGCTGCGGGTGGCCGACATTACCCTGAGCGACCGTTCCGGCAACGTGCGCATCCGCCATGGCAAAGGCCTCAAAGCCCGCGAGGTGCCGCTGAATGCAACCGCGCGCCGCGCGCTCAAGCAGTATCTTGCTGCGCGTCCGGCGCCGGCCAAGGAGGCGGCGCTGTTCGTCAGCGGCCGGGAGACGGCGATGCCGGTGCGCTCGATCCAGGCAGTCATCACCAGCCTCGCCCGTCGCTCACGGCTCAAGCGCGTGCCGGTCTCGGCGCACACGCTGCGCCACACCTTCGCGCTCGGCTACCTGCGCGACAATCCCGGCAAGCTGCTGGAACTCGCCGGCCTGCTCGGCCACGAGTTCACTCGACACGACCGTGGTTTACACGCGACCATCCCGGGAGGATCTCGCAGCCGATGTGGAGCGCTCGCATCTGAATGTCGACGGATGATGACGTGTCGCGGTGGGCTCGGACCAGGCGCCGTAGCGTGCCGTCGGCCGATCCCAGCGAGGACGATCTCGCGCGGCATTGGACCCTGAGCCCTGACGATTTCGCCGAGATCGCCCACTGCCGCGGTCCCGATCATCGGCGCCGTTTCGCGCTGCAGCTTTGCACGCTGCGCGCCTATGGCCGGTTCCTCGACGATTACCGGCAAGCCCCGCTGAAGATCGTCAGCCACCTGTCGCGTCAGCTCGACTTGCCGCCAGTGCTGTTCCTCGACCGGCCGGGTCGTGCGCAGACGGAACGCGCTCAGTCGCTGCGTATCCGCCGCCATCTCGGCCTGCGCAGTTTCGACTGCGCGGCAGAAGCCCATTTGCGCGACTGGCTGCGCCAGGGCGCCGTCGAGGGCCGCAGTGCCGCTGAACTTCTTGTACGCGCCGAGGAGAAGTTGCGCGACTGGCGGATCATGCTGCCAGCGGTCAGCACGCTCGAACGAATCGTCGTCGCGGAGGTCACCCACGCCACCACCAGCCTATTCGAGACGGTCACAAGCCGGTTGCCGGCATCGCTGCGCGCGTCGATCGACCTGTTGGTCGAAGTGCCGGAGGGTGACGCACGCTCCAGCCTGTTCCGTCTCAAGGACTACCCAAAATCCGCCAACGCGGCTGTGATCAAGGGCGACATCGTTCGCCTGCGTCTAATCGAAGAGTTGCTCGGCACGGGTGGCGAGCTGGATGACCTCGATCCCAAGATCCTGCGCCAGCTGGGCGAACTCGGGCGCCGCTACGATGCCGGCGATCTCAGGCGCTTCGCCAAGCCCAAGCGCGCCGCCCTCGTCGCCTGCTACCTAATCGAGGCACGCAAGACACTGCTCGACCAGATCGTTGAGATGAACGATCTGTTCCTGACCGCGATGAACCGCAAATCCCGCAGCGCGGTCGAGAAGCGCCACAAGATCATGCGCCGCCGCGCCCGCGACGGGTTGCATCGTGTGCTCGGCGGCGTTGACGCCTTAGCCACAGCCGATGCGGAACAGACCGTCGGCGCGTTTCGGGACGAGGTGAACGCCCCCGCCCTGGTTGAGGCAGCCGAGGCCTGCCGCGCCTACGAGCGTCTGGAAGAGCGCGGGCATCTCGACGCCATGCGGTCGCGCTACGGCACGCTGCGCCAATACCTGCCAAGCTTTCTCACGCTGCCGTTCCAGGCCGCCGCCGGCAGCGAGAAGCTGCTCCAGGCGATCGACATCCTCCGCGCGCTCGATGCCGGAGCGCGCGGGCCGCTTACTTCAGACGATCCGCACGGCTTCGTCCAGGCGGACTGGCGACCCTATCTCATCGAGGACGGCAAACTCGACCGCCACATCTGGGAGATCTCGCTCGCCTTTGCGGTGCGCGACGCCTTGCGCGCCGGCGGCCTGTTCCTTGCGCAGAGCTGTGATCACGTCTCGTTCTGGAGCCTGGTTCATGATGACCGCGGCTGGCAGGCGAGCCGCGCACAAGCCTACCGGGACCTCGGCCTGCCGACCGATCCGCAGAGCTTCCTCGCCAAGATCATGGCCAGTTTCGACCAGGCGGCGCGTGCCGCCGCGGACGGTCTCGCCCGCAACCGCTTCGCCACGGTCCACAATGGCCGGCTCAAGCTGAAGCGAACCGACACACTGCCGATCTCACGTGAGCTGCGCCAGCTGCGGGAGGCGTTTCAGGCCAGCTACCCGCGGGTGCGGATCGAGGACCTGCTGCAGGACGTGGACGAATGGTGCGGCTTCACGCGCGCCTTCCAGCCGCTCGCCGGCTACCAGTCCCGCGCCAAGGATCATCACCGTTCGCTGCTCGCCACCCTGATCGCCCACGGTACCAATCTTGGCCTTGCCGCCATGAGCCAGAGCGTCGACACGGTCACCGCGGAGGCGTTGCAGGACACCAGCCGATGGTTCCTGCGCGAGGCGACGTTGAAAGCGGCCAACACAATCCTGGTCGATTACCATCACGGCCTGCCGCTCAGCCGGGTCTGGGGTGACGGCAGCCGCTCGTCATCCGACGGGCAGCGCTTCGCAGTCCAGCGCGACAGCCTGCTGAGCAGCTTCTATCCCCGCTATTTCGGCTACTACGATCGCGCGCTCGCCCTCTATACCCACACCTCCGACCTGCACAGCGTCTACGCGACGCAGGCAATTTCCTGCGCGCCGCGGGAAGCCCGCTACGTGCTCAGCGGTATCCTCGACAACGACAGCACCCTCGTCATCCGCGAACACACCTCCGATACGCATGGCTTTACGGAGCACCTGTTCGGCCTATGCGCCCTGCTCGGCATCGCCTTCATGCCGCGGCTGAAGGATTTGCCAGACCAGGTGCTCAGCCGCATCGACCGCACCGCAGACTACGGCCCGCTCCAGCCACTTCTCCGTGGCATCATCGACATCAGCATCATCATCGAGCAGTGGGATCAGTTGGTGCGTCTCGTCGCGTCACTGAAAGACCGGATGGCTCCTGCCCATGTCGTCATGCAGCGCCTCGCCAACGCGCCCGCTGCCGACCGTCTCGCCAACGCCCTGAGGCAGCTCGGGCGCCTGATCAAGACCATCCATATCCTGCGCTACATCCACGAGGAGAAGCTGCGCCAGGCCATCCAACTGCAGCTCAACCGCGGCGAGTTCCGCCACACCCTCGCCAGATGGATCTTCTTCGCCAACCAGGGCGACTTCCGCTCCGGCGACTACGAGGAGATCATGAACAAGGCCAGCTGCCTAAGCCTGCTTTCCAATGCCGTGCTGATCTGGAACACCGTGCATATGAGCCGCATCACCGGGCAGCTCCGTGCCGCCGGCCAGCTCGTGCGCGACGAGGACCTCGCCCGCGTCTCGCCGCTGGCCCACGCCCACACCATCCCGAGCGGCAGCTACTTCCAGTCGCCGCGCCGCCGCGCCGACATCGCGCCGGAACCCGTCATGGCCTGATCAGCGGAGATCTGTATGCCCTCGTCCGAACCCGTGAACTGGCAGCCGATCAGCCAAATGCCGCTCGTCGCCAGCATGATCGACGGCGCTCTCAGCGACACCGCCGACCACATCCAGACGTTGACCAAAGCACGCGCCCGGCCTCATGTCCTCGACGACGCCACCATCGATCGGGTCGAGCGCGTCCATGGCGAGCAACTTGAGTTCGTCGATATCTATGCGGAGCAGATTCGACGCTGGCGGGCCAAAGCTCCGTCCGCGATGCAACGGCGGAACCTGGACCACTTCGAAGAACAGAACCGTCGCTTGCGCCAGGTTACCACGGAGGTCCTCGCACTCGCCGCCGAGCTCCGCAAGGGCACCATCGACCGCATCATGGCCATGAGCGATCTCGAACTCGGCCTGCAGGCCCTTCTCGGAACCCTACCGCCGCCCCGCTCCTAACCCGACCCTTGACATTGCGTGCAATACGCTAGCGTGCACTTTCGCATGGATGGGCCTTCTGACCCAACTAAGGGGCAAGACGATGATGAAACCGGATTACAGGCTTGTTTCTCAAATCAGTTTGGCTACGGGGCTTGCTGTTCTGAGCAGTACCTCGGTTGCTCGCGCCGACGAATTGGCCGATCTTCGCGCCAGCCAAGCAGCGCTGAGTGCGCAGCAAACAACGCTCGACCAGCAACAAGAACTGCTCAAAGCGCGGATCGACCAGCTGGCCCAGGGCCCAACTCCGGGTAGTGGCGTTGGTGCGCTCGGTTCGCCGATCGTGCCCGGGAGACCCGTAGGCGCCGGGATCTTCGCCCGCTCGTTGCTGATCCCGGGAACCGACACGTCGATCCGGGTCGGCGGCTTTGTCGAGGAATCGATTCTTTATTACACGCAAAACGGCCCCGCTAATGGCGTGCCAAGTGTCACTGCCGAAATCGACGGCAATCTCGAGACAATGCCGCTGTTTACGGGTGGCCACAGGGTTCCCGGTTATCCAACCGCCGGCAATCTGGTGCCGGTAAACGTCCAGAGCTCGCGCGGCAACGGAGTGTTTCTTGAAAGCCCGCAGAGATCGCGGCTCAATGTAGAGACACAGACACCGACATCTTGGGGAATAGCGCGCACCTTTCTTGAGATCGACTTTAAGGGGACCAACAATTTCAGCACGACAGGCCAGAACGGCCAGTCTAGCGTCAATAACCCTCTGATCCCGCGAATGCGCTATGCCTTTGGGGAGTTGGCGGGCTTTCTCGCCGGCCAAGCCAATTCGAATTTTCGCGACGCTTCGGCCGAGCCCGAAACCCTTGCGGACGATGGAACTCCGGGTATCGCCGGACCGCAGCGGATACCGCAAGTTCGCTATACTTACGTGGGACCCTGGGGCAGTTCATGGTCCGCCGCGGCCGAGCAGCCGTCAACTGCGCTCCTGACTCCGGCCGGTAAAATCGCTACCGATTCGACAAACCAAAACGTCAACACGACTGCCGGTCTGGTTCCCGCAAGCAACGGCGGCACCGGTTCGTGTGTCGCCAACGGGCTCGCCGTAACCAATGCCTCGGGTTGCACATTGACGTTCAATCCGACAAAGAGCTCGGCGCCAGACCTAACGTTTGCCTCATATTGGGCGCAACCGTGGGGTCACGTCGATTTTCGTGGTGTGATCCGTCCGACACTGACGATCAATGACGGCAAATATGTAAACCAGCAGTTTGTCGGTTACGGCGGCGGTGTCTCCGGGGACGTCAAACCTGGCTGGTTTGGCTGGGGCAAAGATGACTTCCAGTGGCAGTTTACGGTCGGCAACGGAATCGGCCGCTATCTGACCAATGCAACCAGCGGGGATCTCGCAACCAATTACTTGGTGACTCCAACCAGCCCTGCCGCTGCCGCTGCTGTTCTGGCCAAGCCAATCATGATGGCCGGCGGCACCGTTGGTTATCAGCACTGGTGGCTGCCAAACCTGCGATCGAACATCGCCTATGGGTACTGGCAGGCTGATGTCTCCTCGCAGCTTGTTGGCCCGGTCGAATCGACGGTCGCGAACAATCGTTTACAGGCCGCCAATTTAAACGTGATCTGGAGCCCGGTCGCATTTGTCGACACCGGCCTCGAGTATATGTGGGGCCAGCGGCGGGCGGTCGCCAATATTACCGGACAGGAACAGGTCTTCATCGGCGAGTTCCGCGTAAAGTTCTAAAGCGTCCTTGTCGGCCGAAACCAGCGTTGGTTCTTCGGCCGACATTCTCAATGCTAGGAAGTAAATCGTTTGCGTGTTTAGAGACTTCCTCGGCGCCCAGCATCCGGACAACGCTCCGCGGCGGGGCCACTCCCGAGGGTAATCCACCGCAAGCCGAACCCGCCGAACCCAGATCACGCCGCCGCTGAATTCCGCGCCTATTTCCCGCCGCTGTCGTTGTCCCTCTCGACGCCGGCTAGGCCTTCTGGAACCCAACCGACGCCGATCGAGCCGCGTAAGAGACAGCCGGCTGGCTGGGAACGGAAGCGTCCTCAAGAGGAGAATTTCGCATGCGGAACACAATTCGGTTGTTAATGACCACGGCAGCATTTGTCGCCGGGACTTCCCTGATGGCCTACGCACAAACCGGAGCGGGCACAGGCGTGGGCGGTGCCGCGGGTACACCGTCACTAAGCGGCAGCGCCGTCGGCAACCAAGGCTATGGGGGTTTGGGCTACGGCAGCTCCGGGTATGGCATGGGGGGATCCCAGGGTTACGGAATAAACAGCTCCAATACGCGTAACCCCACTGGCGATTTAGGGACGGGCACGAGTTATAGCTCCGCCGGTGCTGGGTCCGCCGGCAGCGGCACGACGGGTGCTGGAGGCTTGGGCACCGCTGGGACCAATACGTTGGGTAAGACTGGCTACGGAGCCGGCATGGGGTCCCAAGGTTATAGCACCGCGGGCACCGGCTACGGCACCCGCGGCGCCGGAACCCTGGGCAATACCGTGTACGGGGGCACTGGTAACGGCGGGACCGGAACCCTGGGCACACAAGGCTATGGCAGGACCGGGACCATGGGCACGCAGGGCGGCTACGGCAGCAGCGGCGGCATCGGCGCAGGCAGCAGCGCGGGCGGCATGGGTGGGACCGGCCTTGGCGGCGGTGCCGCCGGCGGCGGGCTGTCGGGTACTGGCGGAACGGGTGCCAGTGGCGGCGGCCGTTAAATCGAACGCTCGGCGGAAGATTTGCCGACCAGAGGGAGTGGGCGCCGTAGAAAGCGCTCGCTCCCGTTCACTCCGCTGCTGCTGCCGCGGGACGGGTTAGTTGGAGCGCCTGCTGGGCAATAGCGGCGGCAGCAGGTGTGGAGGGTTCGCTCTCGCCGGCGAGCTGAACAGTCGGGAAGGCGAACTTGATGCCGTTGGCATCGAAGGCTTTTTTGATCCTGGCAAGGGCCTGCCGCCGGATCACAAAGTTCTCGCCGGGCAAAGTCATCATCTTCATCCGGATCTGGACGGCGTAATCGCCGAACGCGTCGACGCCCTGCATCTTTAGCGGTTCGAGAATCAGCGGCGCGAAGTCGGGCTCTGCGGCGAGTTCAAGCCCGATCTGTTTTATCAACTTTCTGGCGAGGTCGATATCGCTGTCATAGGTGATACCGACCGTGAGCTTATCGATAACCCAGTCGCGGCTCATGTTCTCGACCGCGCCCAACAGGCTAAACGGAACCGTGTAGACCGGGCCACGCTGATGCCGCAGCCGGACCGATCGGATGCTAAAGCCTTCGACCGTTCCCTTGTAATTGCCGCTCTGGATGTACTCGCCAACCCGGAACGCGTCATCGAGCAGGTAGAACATCCCGGCGATGATGTCACGGAAAAAGGTCTGCGCCCCAAATCCGATCGCGACGCCTAGGACGCTCAGACCGGCGATCAGCGGGCCGATCTCGACGCCTAATGCCGACAGCGCCATCATCGCCGCGACCACCACGACAACGACGAATAGGATGTTGCGGAAAATCGGCAATAAGGTGCGTAGCCGCGCTCTGCGCCGCGCTTCGTCGGTTGTCGCTACACCGGGATCTGCCGTCTCAGTGAGCTTGGCGTCGATAGCAGCCTTTGCGACCTGCCAGATAAAATCGGCGATCAGCGCGATTGCGACGGCGCTCAAGGCGCCGCGCGCAAAGCGGGTCATCATTGTCTCATTCGCGGTCAGGCTCTCGATATCGATCCCCCAGCCCCAGGCGAGAACTACTAGCGCGCCGATAATCAATGCCGCGCGCAGGCCGCGTTCGAGAAAGACCGTCGTCAGAGTAGGTACTTCGGCAGCCTCGGTCATCCCCGGCGGCCGCAAAATGTGCTGGACCCCGCGGCGGCTGAGCAAGTCAGCGAGAGGCCAAACCATGGCGACGAGCAGCAACCAAAAGGCCGGCATCATTCCTGCCACGCGCAAGCCGAAGAGCAAAATCAGGCCGCCAGTCAGCAGCGCGTTGAGCTTGACGCGGACCAAGTAGCGGCTCTCGTGATCGGCCGTCGGTGCTATTTCGGCGCTTTCTGCCGGGCGGCGCCAAATCGCTTCCAACAGAATGAGCAACATACCTAGACCGAAGCCGTAGCCGACGATGTCACGTGCCGGTAGCGAAACTTCGAGCGCCCCGAGAATTCCCTTTGTCACAAGGCCAAGTACAAGCCAACCAAAGACCAGCTTCAGCCGCACATACCAGAAACGCGCCGTCGCCGCTTCCATCGGGCAGACGCGGAGTCGCTCCTGGTATGGCGCTAACAAAAAGCGGCCGAGGACGGCGGCGACGCGGATTGCCAGAAAGACCATCAGATACCCCAAAACGATCCGACGCAGCAGCGATGGCCAGTCAAATACGAGAAAGGCGCCAATGCTTCCGATGGCGTAGGCAACCACGAGCCCCAGCGCCATGGCTGCGCGCTCGGCGACGAGGCGCACCCGGTCGCCGACCGTCTCGACCGGATGCACTTCGAGATGCTGGCGGATCCGCTTGGTCGCGAGCCAAAACAATCCCTCGGCGCCGAAACCCAGTACAGCGAAAACAGCGACCAAGCCCAGGATGCGAATTGGCCTGCGGTTGCCCAGCTTGTCATGGAACACATCCGCGGCGTGCGCAAACTCAGCTGGCATCGCGGGCAATGTGTCAGTCATCTCGGCGATGTGCTCGCGCACCGCCTCGACACGCGACGACATCATCGCCACGGGAGATTCGAGCGCAGGTTTGGCGGGCTCTGCGGTGGCAGCCTCGGTTTTTCTCTGCTGCGTGAGCCAAGCTTGCACCTTGGGATCGGCCAGCAGGTTAAGCAGCGCCTGGACTTCGGAAGGCGGCGCGGTTTCCGCCGAGGTCTTGACCTGTTTGGGCGCAAAGCTCGGGGCGCCAGCGGCGTCGGCCGCAGACAGCATCGCCGCGCCGATCAGGAGTGCTGCGAGGCAGAGGAAGACGGCGCGCATTGCGGGCCCCATGACGGCTCTCCCTGTCTTTAGTCGGCCCGCGCGCCGCGGTCTTTTTTTAATCGGCCGGTGCGCCGCGCGCGACCTTGCGGCCGACGATCCAGTCCTGATAGGTGGCGCCGGGCATCGGCCCTTTCGAGTGCTCGTCGAGCGCCGCCTGGTCGCGCCATTTCTCTATCAGATAAACGTGCTGCTCGTCACCATTGGGCAGCATTATGTCGAATTGCAGACAGCCGTCGTCGCCGCGCGAGCGCCGTGCGTGCGCTCGCATCAGTTCTATGAACTGGGTGCGGTGCTCGGGTTTCACCTCGAATTCAACGACGATCATGACTTGGCTCATTGGCATTCCCTTCCTGTGTCATTTCGAGGCATCATCGTCCATCGACCGGCGCGGAAGCAAGGCGCCGCTGCTTTCGATAGGAGGAAAGATGGCCTACGACGCGCTGCGCACGATCCTGCCGATCGCCGGCTGGCCCGAAGAGAAGCTGCAACAGGTCGAAATCACCGGCGGCGCCGACCCGGTGTTGCCGACACCGTTCCGCATCGGTGCCGCTGGTGCTGCTGCTCTGGCCGCCACCGGCCTCGCCGCCGCCGATTTGTGGGAATTGCGCAGCGGAACTCGTCAACAGGTTTCGGTCGATCTGCGCCAGGCGGTCGCCTCGCTGCGCAGCGGGCATTACATGCAGATCAATGGCGCCCCGATCTCGACCGAGCGCAATACGGTGATGGGCGTCTATCCCGCAAAAAACGGCCGATGGAGCTATGTCCACGCCAATTTTCCCAATCATCGCGCGGCCGCGCTGAGCGTGCTCGGCGTCCCGGAGGAAAAAGAGGCGGTGCGACGGGCGGTCGCGAATTGGGACGCCCTCGAACTCGAAGAGGCGATCCTCGCCGCCAAGGGTGCGGGCGGGATGGTGCGCAGTATGGCGGAATGGGCGAAACATCCGCAGGCCGCCGCGATCGCCTCGTTGCCGCTAATGGAAATCATCAAGATTGGCGACAGCCCACCCGAACCATTGCCCGAGGCGGATCGGCCGCTGTCGGGGATTCGGGTGCTTGACTTAACCCGCGTGCTCGCCGGGCCGACCTCGGCGCGCACGCTCGCCGAGCACGGCGCCGATGTGATGAAGATTACTGCGCCGCATCTGCCCAATATCGGCTACCAGGAATATGATACCGGCCACGGCAAGTTGCAGGCGCATCTCGATTTCCGCCAGCCGCGTGACCTCGACACGCTGTTAGGGTTAGTGCGCGAAGCCGATGTCTTTACGCAGGGTTATCGGCCGGGAACGTTGGGCAATCGCGGCCTGTCACCGGAAGAGTTGTCGAAATTGCGGCCGGGGCTTGTTTATGTGTCGATGTGCGCGTTCAGTCATGCCGGCCCGTGGGCGTCGCGGCGCGGCTTCGACACCGTGGTGCAGACGGTTAGTGGCATTACGACACGTCAGGGGGAACTGTTCCCAGGCGCCAGCCCGGGCCCGCAATTCTACCCGGTGTCGGCGATCGACTATCTGACAGGTTACCTGATGGCGTATGGTGCGATGGTCGCACTGGCGCGGCGGGGGCGCGAGGGCGGCAGCTGGCTCGTCCGGATCTCGTTAGCGCAAACCGGCAAATGGCTCGTCGATCGCGGCGAGGTGCCGGAGGCAGCCCTCCAGAACGTCGACAAGGAGTTGTACCCGGCGGAAATCGCCCGCTGGTCAATCGAAAGCGACACGCCGGTGGGCCGGCTGCGCCATCTCGGACCAACGGTCCGCCTCTCCGAAACTGCGCCCTATTGGGCACGACCAACCGCGCCACTCGGTTATCATGACCCGGTCTGGCCTGCCCGCGCCGCTTAATTCCATCTGTCGATGATCGGCGGCGGCCCGTCGGTGATCAGCTGCAACGCCTGCGGCAGCGAGCGAAGATAAGCCGCGCGGTCGGAGATCTGCGCGGTCGCGAGCGCGATCAGCAGCAGGCCCGACGCGACGACAGTCATAACCCAGGCTTTCGTCAGCGCCGCCAGGGAGAGGTCGATCATGCCCGCCACCTCGAAGATATTGAAAAGCACCGGCGGCCGGTGTCGACCGCCTCCATCGCCGCCTATTGTCGGGTTTCGGACTAGAGACGGCTGTGAGGAGGTTCACACGACGAGGTTATTCGGTAGATAACGGCGGGACTCATTTTGTGGACGGCCGCGCTTCGAGACGCACGGCGATCGCGCTCCTAAAGGCTCGATGCTGATGGCAAAAGCCGCAACGGACGGCGTGATCGGTCTCGCAGACATAAAGGGTGCGAGACCGACTTACCCTGCGGGCCCCAAATGTGCTTGTCGCCGGTTGAACGTGCTGTTTCGTCACCCCGGCAGCTGCAGATAGACATCAGCGGCGCGCAGTTTCCGGGGAAGGTGCGTAGCAGCGGCCCACATTTGGTTGAGCAATCCGCGTGCCAAGGTCCCGTAATCGGCAAATATTGCGTCAAACAATTGATATATCGAGGTTAACCTCTAGCCCTTTCAGGTAGTATTAAGTGTGAATCCAGCTTGAGACACTTGATGCAGCGCAAGACAACTGACCCACTGACGAACGAGACAAGTGTCTCGCTATGAGTGCTATCTCCTGCCTTGGCTTAGGTATGTCTGGCGAAAAACGCCTCGATTGCATGAGCAAGACCGCGCGCCAGCCTTTTCCGGTAGGAAGGCCGCAGCAGCAATTTCTCCTCGGCCGCATTGGACAGGCAGCCAAGTTCGACAAGGACTGACGGGATGTCGGGCGCGGTCAACACCACAAAGCCGGCGGAGCGCTGCGGATTCTCAAGCAGCCGGGTGTCGGGAGAGAGCGAGGCAACGATGTCGTGCGCCAATTGGCGCGACCGGTTGTCGGTCTCGCGTCGTACGAGGTCGATCAAAATGGCGCCGATCTCACGTGGCTGGCGCGCCAGCCGCACGCCGGCAACGACATCTCGGTTTTCACTATCGGCGAGCGCCGCCGCTTCGCGGTCTGAGGCCTTTCTCGACAAGGTAAAGACCGAGAGGCCGCGCATCTCCCGATTGGGCAGCGCATCGGCATGGATGGAGATAAAGAGATCGGCGTGTAGGGCGCGTGCGCGGGCGACACGCTCGCGCAACGAGACATACTCGTCGGCCCCGCGGGTCAGCGCGACGCGAAACGAGCGCGTCGATCTGAGCAACCGGGCGAGATCGGTCGCCACCGCAAAGGTGATATATTTTTCATAGACGCCGTCGATGCTGATCGCGCCGGGATCGACCCCACCATGTCCCGGATCGATGACGACGACCGGCTGATGGCGCGGTTTCGGTTTGCCACGCCCCGTAGCCGACCCCTGGGATGGCAGCTGGCTCGCCGCTGCGCCAGCCAATAACCCCGCTGCCAGGCAGCTAAGCAGGAGCCGCGCAACGGCGTGCCGCCCCCAAGCCACGTTCCGCATCTCCGCCCCAAGCGTCGCTCGCTCTGAGCGAGCCAACCGCGCAGGCTATATAGCCCTTAGGGCGTGATCGCCGAACTCTTGACCTGCGGAGTGAGCGAAGTTGGCTTGGAGCCGAGGACAATCGTCCGCACAGGCCCGTCTGGGTGCCTACGATCCGCCTCGACGATCGTCGCGCGATTGGCGAATCGACGATGGCGGCGCCGGCCGCTCAAACGCGAACAACCAGCGAAGACCCAACCCGATGCCGCGAAAAGCGAGACGAACGGGTCGGACAAAGCGCTGATGCAAATAACCGGCAACGACGCTTTTGTTCGGGCCCTGGCGCAAGCTGGCCATGCCGTTATGGCGAAAATCGTTAACCCACGCGGCAACAATCCGCTCCGGAAGCCGCGCGGCGGCCGCGGCATCGGCGATGGTCCAGCCCTCGACAATCACCCGTTGAACAATCTGGCCGCGCTGTGCGGCGGTTAGGGTACGAGGTTGAGAAGAGTGACTTTTCATACTGCGCCAACGCCGGGCCATGGCGACAATTCCCCGCTGTTCAGGCTTTCACATCGACGACGATGCGCCCGCGCACCGCGCCTTGCAGAATCTTCGGCGCCAGCGCCGGCAAGGCTTCGAGCGGGACGATTTCGGTCATTTGGTCGAGGGTGTCGAGCGGCAGATCGCGCGCCAGCCGTCGCCACGCCTCGACACGCTCGTCGCGCGAGCACATGACCGAGTTGATCCCCAGCAAATTGACCCCGCGCAGCAGGAACGGGATCACTGTCGCCGGCAGATCGCTGCCGCCAGCGAGCCCGCAGGCGGCCACGCTCGCGCGATATTTGAGCTGGGTCAGCACCGTCGCCAATGTTGTACCACCGACCGCGTCGACCGCACCGGCCCAGCGCTCGCGATCAAGCGGCCGAGCCGGCTTCGCGGCGAGTGTCGCCCGATCGATCAATTCTGCAGCGCCGAGCCCGGTCAAATAGCCGCGCAATTCGGGACGCCCGGTTGAGGCGACAACGCGATGACCGAGCCGCGCCAACAACGCTGCCGCGATGCTGCCGACGCCACCCGCGGCACCCGTCACCAGAACATCGCCTCCGCCTGGGTTGAGCCCGTGCCGCTCGAGCGCCATCACCGCCAGCATCGAGGTGAAGCCGGCGGTGCCGATCGCCATTGCCTGCGCCGTCCCGAGCCCGTCGGGCCGCCGCACCAGCCACTCCGATTTGACCCGCGCCTTTTCGGCATAGCCGCCCCAATGCACCTCGCCGACCCGCCAGCCCGTCAGGATCACCGGGTCCCCTGGGGCGAATTCGGGGGAAGCCGAGCGCTCGACAGTGCCGGCGAAATCGACGCCTGGAATATGGGGATAATCGCGCACCAGACGGCCGATCCCTTGCAGGATCATACCGTCCTTGTAGTTCAGGGTCGAATACTCGATCGCAACATCGACGTCGCCGGGCGGCAGGCAAGCCTCATCCACCGCCTCGATGCCGGCAGCGACTTTTCCACCCTCTTCATGCAGCACCAGAGCCCGAAACGACGCCATGATGCCTCTCTACAGCGATATGATTTAGCCGGCGTTGCCGGCCGCCCGATTTCTTTATCGCGTTGCAACCCTCATGCCCAAATGCCAAGCGCGCGTCAGGCGCGCAGCGGCTCAAGGATGCTGACAAAATTCGCTACGGCAGCGCCCCCCATATTCATGACCCCAGCAAGCGCCGCGCCCGGTACCTGGATGCCCCCCGCCTGTCCCGTCACCTGCCTCGCCGCCAAGACATGCATCGACACCCCGGTGGCGCCGATCGGGTGGCCCTTCGATTTGAGCCCGCCGGATGGGTTTATCGGCAGCTTTCCATCCTTTTCGGTCCACCCTTCGAGGATTGCGCGCGCACCCTCCCCTTTCGGGGTCAGGCCCATCGCTTCGTATTCGATCAGTTCGGCGATCGTGAAGCAGTCATGGGTTTCGACAAGATCAAGGTCGTCGAGTTTGAGCCGCGCGTTCGCCAACGCCCGTTGCCAAGCGAGTGCCGGCCCCTCGAACGCAATCACGTCGCGGCGGCTCATCGGGAGGAAGTCGTTTACCTGCTCGGCGGCGCGGAAAATCACCGCCTTCTTTAGGCTGAGCGCGGTCGCCGTATCGGCGAGCACGACCGCCGCCGCACCATCCGATACCAGCGAGCAGTCGGTGCGCTTTAAGGGTCCGGCGACGATCGGGTTCTTGTCCGACACCGTGCGGCAGAACTCGTAACCGAGATCCTTTTGCATCTGCGCCAATGGATTGCCGACACCGTTCTTGTGGTTCTTTGCGGCGATCCGCGCCAGGGCATCGGATTGGTCGCCATAGCGCTGGAAATAGCTGTGCGCGATCTGGCCAAAAATCCCGGCAAAGCCGCCCTCGATCGCGTCTTCTTCCTTGCGATAGCTGGCGCCCAAGAGGATATCGCCGACCTGGGCGCCGCCGACCTCGGTCATCTTTTCGACCCCGACGACGAGCGCCAGGCGCGCCTTGCCGGCGGCGATTGCGTTCAACCCCTGATGGATCGCAGCCGAGCCGGTGGCGCAGGCGTCCTCGACCCGTGTCGCCGGCTTAAAGCGAAAACCGGGATCGGCCTGGAACACCAAAGAGGCGGGGAATTCCTGGCGGACAAAGCCGCCATTCATCGTGCCGAGATAAACCGTGTCGATATCAGCGGCAGCGACCCCGGCATCCGCCAAGGCGGCTTGTGCCACCTCAACTATCAGAGCTTCGATGTCGCGGCCTTCATGCTTGCCGAATTTACTGTGCGCCCAACCGACGATGCACCCGCTCATTTCCGCCCTCCGCAACCGCGCGAGCCCCGCGCGCTTCTCGCGCTTTGCTTGATATAGGTCCGACTGCCGCTCTCGTCATTACCGCGAGAGAATGGTGCCGACTCATTGCTCGGCGTATGATACGGCTGATGGCGCAATCACCCGCATCTGTCACACTGCGGCGTCCGGACGATTGGCACGTTCATCTGCGCGATGGCGCGATGCTTGCCAGCGTACTCCCGTTTACGGCGCGGCAATTCGCTCGCGCGATCGTGATGCCGAATTTGGTGCCTCCAGTGGCGACCATCGCCGCCGCGCGAGGCTATCGCGAACGCATCCTCGCGGCGTTCGCCCCCTCCCCTACCCTTCCCCAGTCCGCAGAGAAAACGGCAGCGCGGTTCGCGCCCCTGATGACTTGCTATTTGACCGATACGACCAACCCCGAGGAAGTCGCGCGCGGGTTTGCTGAAGGGGTCTTCGCCGCGGTCAAGCTCTATCCGGCCCACGCGACCACCAATTCCGCTCTTGGTGTTACCGACATCGATCGGGTGCAAGCGGTGCTGGAGCGCATGGCCGAAATCGGCATGCCGTTGTTGGTCCATGGCGAAGTCACCGACCCGGAAGTCGACGTCTTTGATCGTGAGGCGGTGTTTATCGACCGGGTGCTCGACCCGCTGCGCCGTCGCCTGCCCGAACTGAAGATCGTATTCGAACACATCACTACCAACGAGGCGGTCGATTACGTTGCCTCCGCCGATGCCAATCTGGCAGCAACGATCACCGCGCATCATCTGCAGATCAGCCGCAACGCGTTGTTTGCCGGCGGCATTCGCCCGCATCTTTACTGCCTGCCGATCGCCAAGCGCGAAAAGCATCGGCAGGCGTTGCGTCGCGCGGCGACTTCGGGCGACCGCCGGTTTTTTCTCGGCACCGACAGCGCGCCGCATGCGCAGCCGGCCAAGGAGACCGCGTGCGGTTGCGCCGGCATCTTTACGGCACCCTGTGCGCTCGAACTTTATGCCGAGGTGTTCGAGGAGAACGAGGCGCTCAACCGGCTCGAAGCCTTCACATCTTTGAACGGCCCCGAATTCTATGGCCTGCCGCCGAACGAAGAGCGCATGACCTTACTTCACGAGCCTTTTGTGATCCCCCAGCGGATCGGGGCGGGCGAGACCGCGATAGTCCCGTTTCGCGCCGGCGAAACCTTGCGCTGGCGGGTAATTTGAGACACGGCACCCGGTGCTTCTTCCTGGGCAAACGCCGATCATAGGTCACTGTGATCAGGATCTTTGTTGCCGTTCGAATAAGCTGCTCACCGAGAGCTGGCGCCCACTGCGCATGCCGCATCGGAAAGCAAATCGATTGATCCAGATCAATCGCGCGGGATCACAACATCCTGATAATCGATCTCGAAAAATGCATAAAGCCAGCGCCAGCGTCCTTTGGCGATACGTAGAAGCCGTTGAACGCAACCTACTCGCCCGACGCGATCATCGTGCAACGCTGCGCGCCGGTTCGCTCGAACAATCCGGGACAACGGGCATGAACGACGGCAGCTTTTATAGTCGCCCCCAGTTTCTGCAATCGATGGCCCGTTCGCTGAAGAAGCGTGCCGGGAAGTCGGGCGCGACGAAGGCGGCCGGCGATGCCCCGTCTGCCCCGTTAGAGATTTGTGCGACGACGAGTCGCGCTGGCTGGTCAAGCCGCACAGGTGGCATTCAACTCGACTGCATTGACTGATCGGGCGGCTTGGCCGAAGGGTGCAGCCGCGCTTGCGTCGCGGCACTCGCAATTACCGGCAAAATGATCGATATCGGTGTGATTGGGCGGGAGCGCGCCGACCAAGCAACCCGTCCCAGCCAACCCGCTTGAACGATATTGAACGCCATGTCCGACCGCATTCTGATCCTCGATTTCGGCAGCCAGGTGACCCAGCTGATCGCGCGCCGGGTGCGCGAAAGCGGCGTCTATTGCGAGATCCACCCCTTCACGATCGATGATGCCAAAGTCCGCGATTTCGCTCCGCGCGCGGTCATTCTGTCGGGCGGGCCGGCCTCGGTCACCGAAGGGACAGCGCCGCGCGCGCCCGACATCGTATTCAAGCTCGGCGTGCCGGTGCTCGGCATCTGCTACGGCATGCAGACGATGTGCGATGAATTGGGCGGCCGCGTCACGTTGAGCGAGCACCAGGAATTCGGCCGCGCTTTCGTCGATATCCAGGACGATTGCCTGCTATTCGACGGGCTGTGGCCAAAGGGCGGCCGCGCCCAGGTGTGGATGAGCCACGGCGACAAGGTCGAGACCTTGCCGGCCGGGTTTCGCGCGGTCGCGGCGAGCGAAGCCGCACCCTATGCCGCGATCGCCGACGATAGCCGCCGATTTTACGGGGCATTGTTCCACCCGGAGGTCGCGCATACGCCGCAGGGCGCGGAGCTGTTGCGCAATTTCACACACAAGGTCGCCGGCTGCCGCGCCGATTGGACGATGGCGCAGTTCCACGCCCAGATCATTGATCGCATTCGCCGCCAGGTCGGCCACGGCAATGTCGTGCTCGGCTTATCGGGCGGGGTCGACTCGGCGGTCGCCGCAGCGCTCTTGCACGAGGCGATCGGCGATCAGTTGACCTGCATCTTTGTCGATACCGGGATGCTGCGCTTAGGCGAACCCGAGGAGGTCGTCGATCTCTTCCGCCGGCACTACAACATCCCGCTTGTGCACCGCGACGCCGGCGATCTGTTTTTGTCGAAATTGGCCGGCGTCAGCGACCCCGAGGAAAAGCGCAAACGCATCGGCGCCACCTTTGTCGACGTGTTCGACGAGGAGGCGCACAAATTGGGCGATGTCGAATTTCTCGCCCAGGGTACGCTTTACCCCGACGTGATCGAATCGACGAGCGCGCAAGGCGGCCCGTCGGTCACGATCAAGTCGCACCACAATGTCGGCGGGCTGCCCGAGCGCATGAAATTGCGCCTGGTCGAGCCGTTGCGCGAATTGTTCAAGGACGAGGTGCGCGAGTTGGGCCGCGAGCTCGGGCTGCCTGAGCGGCTGGTCGGCCGTCACCCGTTTCCGGGGCCGGGCCTGGCAATCCGCATCCCGGGCGAGGTCACGCGCGACAAGATCGACATTCTGCGCAAGGCCGACGCGGTCTTTATCGAGGAGATCCGCAACGCCGGCCTCTACGACGCGATCTGGCAGGCTTTCGCCGTCTTATTGCCGGTGCGCAGCGTCGGGGTCATGGGTGACGCCCGCACTTACGACTATGCCTGCGCGTTGCGCGCGGTGACTTCGACCGACGGCATGACGGCCGACACCTTCCCGTTCTCGCACGAATTCCTGGGCCGGGCCGCGACCCGCATTATCAACGAAGTGCGCGGCATCAACCGCGTCGTCTACGACGTCACGTCAAAGCCTCCAGGGACCATCGAGTGGGAGTAGCGGCGCGTAGCACCAGCCGACGAGCCGATAACCGTGTAGTCTGAGTAAACGATACATGGTTGCGGAACAACGATGCCGACTTTCAAATTACCGCTGATAAATCTCTTTATTCGCGCGATCTGCCGCGGGCGGTGGCGTTCTATTCGGAGCTCGGTTTTGTTGAAACGTTTCGGACCCCGGCGTCCGGCAAACCCAGCCATGTCCAGCTCAAACTCGATGGCTTTGCCCTTGGAATTGCAACGTTTGCGGCGGCCAAAGAGCACCACGGCCTTCGTCCCGAAGGAGAAGGGCGGCGGATCGAAATTGTTCTTTGGACCGACGACAGGGATGCCGCGGTGAACGCCTTGGTCGCCAAGGGCGCGCCTCTTCTCTCCCCTCCGCATGACTTTCTCGAAGGCAGGCGACGCGCCGCTTGGATTGCTGATTCGGACGGCAACCCCATCCGACTCGTTCGGCGGAAGGATTAGATCCTTTCCAGTATGTTGGACCGGCGGGACTTCAGCCGCCTTCGAGTTTGGGGATGAAGAAGACTTCGCTGCCTTGGCGGAGCGGCTGCAGGTAGCCGACCTCGTGAATTTCGCCGTCGATCGCGACCGTCGTCTCTTCTTCGAGGTGGTGGCCCAAGCCGGGGTAGAGCTTGTCCAGAGCCTTGATGACGCCGCGCAGGTTTCTCGCTTCGATGGTGAACTCGCGCACGCCGTCGGTATAGCGGCGGCTGAACCCGCCCGACAAAACAACCCGCGCGGACATCTCGGCCATGATGCCGCCTCGGCCCCTAATCGGCGGCGTCGAGGGCGGCGCGCACCTTGGGCGGCGACATCGGCAATTCGGTCAGCCGCCGGCCGATCGCATTATCGATCGCATTGGCGATCGCCGCCATTGGCGGGCAGATGTTGACCTCGCCGACGCCCTTTGCGCCAAACGGGTGCGCCGGGTTCGGGACCTCGACTAATACCGCGTCGATCATCGGCACGTCGGAGGCCACCGGGCAGCGATAGTCGAGGAACCCGGCATTATCGAGCCGGCCTTGTTTGTCGTAAATGTATTCCTCGTTCAGCGCCCAGCCGATGCCCTGGGTCACGCCGCCCTGGATCTGCCCCTCGACATAGGAGGGATGGATCGCCTTGCCGACATCCTGCGCCGCGACAAAGCGCAATACCGTGACCTTGCCGGTCTCAGGATCGACTTCGACGTCGCAGAACTGGGTCGTGAACCCAGGAGCCTGGCCGCCGGCATTGACCGAGGCGTGAGCCCCGATCGGGCCGCCGGTCAGCGCCTTTTTGGCGGCCAGCTCCTTCAACGACAATGGCGCGAAATCGCCGACATTGGCGCTGGCGGGCTTGGCTTGGCCATCCTCCCAGACGACCCCGTCGACATCGACGTCCCAGATCACCGCCGCCCGCGCGCGCAATTCATCGACGACCTTTTTGCTGGCATCGACGATTGCCATGCCGGTGGCGAACGTGACGCGCGAGCCGCCGGTCACATGGGTGTATCCGATCGAGGCGGTGTCGGCGACGATCGAGCGCACCTGGCTGTAGTCGATCCCCAGGGTCTCGGCCGCCATCAGCGCCATCGAGGCGCGCGAGCCGCCGATGTCCGGGCTGCCGGTGGCGACGACGACGGTGCCGTCCTCGTTGACCTGCACCGAGGCGCTCAACTCGCCGCCGCCGTTGAACCAATAGCCCGAGGCGACGCCGCGGCCCTGGTTCGGGCCGAGCGGGGCTTTGTAGGCCGGATGATTGATTAGTGCTTCGAGGGTCTCGACATAGCCGCCATGGGCCATCTTTGGCCCGTAGATCATCGTCGTGCCTGGCCGCGCCGCGTTTTTCAGCCGCAATTGAAGCGGGTCCATGCCGATCTTCTTGGCGAGCATGTCGAGCACGCTTTCGACCGCAAAAGCTGAGATCGGCGAGCCCGGCGCGCGGTAGGCCGCCGATTTCGGCCGGTTGCTGACGACGTCGTAGCCCACGGAACGCGCATTCGGGATGTTGTAGGGCGCAAACGCACACAGGCACGCATTCATGACCGGCGAGCCCGGAAAAGCGCCGGCCTGGAATTTGAAGACGCCGTCGGCGGCGGTCAGGGTGCCGTCCTTCTTGATACCCATCTTGACCCACATCGACGCGCCCGAGGTCGGCCCCGAAGCCTTGAACACCTCGTCACGGCTCATCACGATCTTGACCGGGCGCCCCGTTTTCTTCGACAGCAAGGCCGCCACCGGTTCGAGATAGACGACGGTCTTGCCGCCGAATCCACCGCCGATCTCGGCCGGGTTTACCCGCAGATCGCCGACCGGCATGCCGAGCAATTTCGCAGTCAATGCGCGGACGACAAAATGGCCCTGGCTCGACGCCCAGATCTCGGCCTGGCCATCGGCGTCGACGCGAGCGACTGTCGCGTGCGGCTCGATATAGGCCTGGTGGACGGCAGCGGTCTTAAACTCCTTTTCGATGATGAAATCGGCCTCGTCGAAGCCCTTGGCGAGGTCGCCGATCTCGAATTCAAGCCGCTTCGAAATATTGGAGGGCTTGGTGGGCGTCGGCTCGACACCGCGGGTGATCATGTCTTCGAACAGCAATGGGGCGCCGGGCGCCATCGCCTCGTCGACATCGATGACATGCGGCAACACCTCGTAATCGATGTCGATCAATTCGGCGGCGGCATCGGCAGTGGCCTTGTCGATCGCCGCGACGGCGGCGACAGCATGACCCTCGTAGAGGGCTTTTTCGCGGGCCATCACGTTGCGCGAGATGTGCCAGAAATTCTGCGCCACCCGCTCCGGCCCGACATATTCGAATTTATGGTCGGGGAAATCGGCCGCGGTCACCACCGCCTTGACGCCGGGCAGTTTCAACGCCCTCGAAGCGTCGATCGAGCGGATACGGGCATGCGCGTGCGGCGAACGGATGATCTTACCGTAAAGCGCTCCCGCCATCGCCAGATCGGCGCCGTACATCGCTCGGCCCGTGACCTTTGGCACGCCGTCCGGACGGACCGGCCGAGTTCCAACCCATTTGTAGCGCGACGGTGCGATATCGTTCACGGCTGCTCTCCTGATCGCCCGAAAGGATATTGGAGCATAGCGTTACGCTGCGCGCGCGCAAGTGCAAGCCCGGCCGGCCCTCGCTTGCGGTCGTACCGGAAACGAGCGGAGGCAGCTCCCGCGGCCCTGAACCCGATAGGGGAACGAGTGGTTACACAGAAGTGATACGCTGAAAGACGCTGCCCCGGCGCAAGCCGAGCCACTGTTCCAGCGGTCCGCAGGTGGACCGGTAGATCCCGGCTTCCGCCGGGAAAGCACCGTGGCGGTGGCTCATCCAGGGTGGGTCCGCTCGGCTGGCCATGGAGAACTCCCACGCGCCGCCAACCTCAGATCGCCCCGGCCTTGCCGGCCGGGTCTCGCGCGCGCGAGGCGACAAGCGATCAGGACCAAGTGATTGAGATTCCAAGAATCCGGCATCCGAGAACAGGAGAAAACAGGAGAGGAACAGGGTCGTCATAGATTTGCGACATCATCGAGGTTCCCGAGGCGCGTTAGGCGTGCGCGAAGCCTCGATTATAGATTCATTTTATGTTCACTTGAGGGCAGATCGGGTGGCAACCTCGTGGCGTAGCGCCACCGACAAAATGGAAAGGGGAGCTGGGATTAAGACCGAAGGTTGTAGAGGAGCAATCTGTCCGCCCGAGGATTAAGGTGGTGCAGCACCCAAGAGACTTTGGTGTACCCATCCGATGGGTGACTGCTCGCCAATCTGCACCCATGTGCCCTGACGTTGAAACACGTTGAGCCTCTTGCCCACGTGTTCGTGGGTTACCACCGGCGAGGCAGAGGAAGGTTCGGCACGCACGTTCGCATCTACGTGCCGGATGTAGACGATTCCCTTTGCCGTGGGCTCGTCTAGCGGCGTTTGGCGCGACGGTTCAGTTTGAGGTTGCGTAGCGCCCACAGGAATCGGAATAGCCTGAGTTTCCGGTTGCGTGAATGATCGAAGCGGAAATTGGAGGTTAATCGGGGATCGAACGAAGTAGACAGTACCCGAGCCGAGCACCGCCATACATACAACGAGCGCTGCGAAGTCAAAAATCAGATAGCGCGGAGGGGAAGGGTGACCGTCTATCGAATGCGCTGATGGAAAAGCCGTTTCCGCGTCGGCGTCCTCGGACTCGTCATCAGAGGGTGCTATCAGCGGCATCAGGGAGTGCTCCCTGCTGCGTTCGGCTAATGCCGCCACTGCCTTCTGGTAGTCCGTAAGAGCGTGAAAGAAGCTTATCGCGCGTGGGTAGTTGCTGAACTGATAGACCTCATAAAGTCCTGTTGAGCTGCGAAACTCTAGTTCTGCATACCTTGCGATTGGTATCTGATAATTGCCGGCAAAACGCCGGTCGCGCGAGCCATCCTTGTTCGCCTTCTTCCACGTTTGTCCGACGATTTCGCTGTCAGCTGGGACACTATCCTCTTCAATAAAATTCGATTGAGCGAACCCAACCTGAAGCTCGCGCACGTCAATGAGGGCGAAATCCCCACCAGGGCTGAGCATCATCACGAATCCGGGATAGACGTAGATGTCGTTTCCGTTGGCGTTTGTAAAGTAAAGCGCCTTGTAGTTTGTGTCGATGACCTCAGACTGTGAGAAATTAAGCCTCACTGGCTTCCTGATTATTCGATGATCGGCGGTGGTTCGCTCTACGAAGCGGTCCGTGGCAACCGAAGCGGTAATATCCCAAATTTTTTGGCAACCAGTCAGACCTTCAAATTCCCGGACCAACGCCGCAAAGGCGCCGAGGGTTGGTTGATCGAAGGCGAACTCGATTTCAATCGAGCAGCCAGCAAGTTTCCGGCGCGTACCGTCAAGGGTCGCCTCGGCCGTCACGACACGTTCTGAGAGCCTTGGAAGAGACCTCGTTGTGAACAGACGGACGATGAACCATCTTGCGTGTTGCAGCCGCCGCTCCGCTTCTCGCAAAGCTCGGGTGTCTACCGCTATGGCCCCAGTCAATTCAACGCGCTGTAACGTAGCCTCGTTGATGAGTTTCTTTAGTTCATCGAGCCCGACGCTCGTCAGCGTGCTCACCGGCGCAATCCGGATTGCGCCGGCAACCGAGACATTCGGAGATTGTTCCGGGGCCGGAACGGGCTCTGGCCTCAGCGATGGGGAAGATTGCTCGCTGGGGCTGGCGTCAAGCGGTCGCCTTGGTGCGCTGGGTCGCCCGTTCGCCCTTGGCGCTATCCGTTCCCGATACGAAAATCCACTTCCGGGAATACCAAGGTTCACATATGTGCCCTTGCCACCAAGAGTGACACTGGCGCCTCGCACGCCAATCGTGGTGCTGATGCCCCCGCGGCTAAAGTTTAGCCGGACACCCGGGAAGAGCTTCAGCCTTCTCTGGAACCGAAAGCTCATCGGCGGCCTCCCCCGCGAACCAATAAGATCGAGCAATCTCGCCAGGAGATCCCGATAGTACGATTTAGAGCTTGGTACCCGTCCTTTTTTCGTCACGCCCGCTGAGGATTGCGAGCGAGGCAGCGTGCGTAGAGCGGGTGGAGCGTTGGCGTAACCCGCCGTCATTGCTTCGGCGGCTGGTACGGAGATTGCCCCCACCCTGAGCTCGCCGATCTTGCGGATTGAATTGCTGTCCGGAATGACGTTATGCGGCGCGCGCGCAAATGCAAGCCAGAGGCGAACGGGCTAACCTTTGACGGAGCCCGAGGTCAGGCCCGCGACATAATGCTCGACAAAGAAGGAATAGATGATCGCGACTGGGACCGAACCGAGCAACGCCGCCGCCATCAACTGGCCCCAATAAAATACGTCGCCACGGATCAGTTCGGCGATGACGCCAACCGGCACGGTGCGCACCGAGGTCTTGGTCAGGAATATCAACGCGTAGAGAAATTCGTTTTGCGACAGCGTGAACGCAAAAATACCAGCGGAGATAAAGCCGGGGGTGCACAATGGCAAAAAGATTTGGCGCATCGTCTGCAACCGGCTGGCGCCGTCGATCCGCGCCGCTTCCTCGAGATCTTTGGGCACCGTCTTGAAATAGCCCAATAGCAGCCAGGCGCAAAACGGCACCAGCATCGTCGGATAGGTCAATATGACCGAGGTCAGCGTATTACCGAGATTGAGCCGGTTGATCACATCGGCGAGCGGAATGAACAATAACGGCTGCGGGACGAGATAGACCGCGGCCACGGTCATCGCCATTAGACCAGCGCCGGCAAACCGCATGCGCGCCAACGGGTAGGCCAGCATGACGCCAAGCACCAGCGAGATCGCGGTCGACACCACCGCCACCAGCATCGTGTTCCAGGTCCAGGTCAAAAAACTCGACTGGGTTAGAAGGTCGACATAGTGCTTCAAGGTCGGATGAAACACGATCAGCGGCATGATATGGCGATTGTAGAGCTCGGAATTCGGCTTTATCGACGTGATCGCCATCCAATAAAACGGAAATAGCGTGAACACGAGAAACCCGCCGACCGGCAGCCAAACTCGGATCGTTCGCTCCAGCCGACTCCAACCGGTAACCATCAGCGGGTCCGCAGATAAAGCGTCAACGCGATGATCAGCAAGCCCAGCGCGGGCAGCATTGCCAAAGCAATGGAAGCGCCAAGCCCGAGCTCACCTGCGCCCATCGCAATGTCGAATGCGTAAGTCGCAAAGAGGTTGGTCGCGTTCTGCGGTCCGCCATGCGTCAACACGTAGACCAGCTGGAAATCGGCAAAGGTAAAGATGACCGAAAACAGCGTCACGATCATGATGATCGGCTGCAACAACGGAAGCGTAACGTAGCGAAATCTTTGCCATCCGCCGGCGCCGTCGATGGTTGCCGCTTCATGCAATTCCGGCGGGACTGTTTGCAGCCCGGCGAGCAACGTGATCCCGTAAAACGGCATCCCTCGCCAAGTGTTGATAAAGATCACCGAAGCCATCGCCAAAATGGGATTGCCGAGCCATGAGGGGCCGGGCGGCGGCACCCCCAGCCTGATCAGAAACCAGTTGAAGACGCTGAAGGCGGGATCGAGGATCCACATCCAGGCCACCGTCGACAGCACGGTCGGTACTATAAACGGCAATAACAGCAGTGCCCGAACCAGGTTCTTCATGGCAAAGCGTTGGTTCATTGCCATTGCCATTGCCAGCCCGCCGATCATCTTTAAGACGGTGGTGACGCCGGTATAGACAAAGGTGTTGACGGCTACCCGCCAAAAGATCGGGTCATGAAAATTGGTAATAAAGTTCTTCAGCCCGATAAAGGTCCCGGGCTTTGCCACCGGGCGGTCCTGCAAGCTGAGCAGGATGCCGTAAAAGAATGGATAGCCGACAAAGGCTGCGAGGAACAGCAGCGGCGTGGCCATCATCAGCCAGCTAAAGACAGCCTCGCGGTCGACCCATCCAGCGAATGTCAGCGGGCGCCGCGCCCGCTGCACCACCGCTGGCAGCGTCTCAGAGTGGATCGACATGTCCGGTTAGACTGCCTTGTAAATCCCCTTGAGCTGCGCTTCAGCGCTTTTGATCACATCTTTGGTCGAGCTGCCGGAGCAGGCTTTTGCGAACATGTCGACGACGATATATTTGGCGACGCTCTCGGCCAATCGCCGGTCCGGCGGTGCCGGCCAACCCGGAAGGTGGCTGCTTCCGACTGCATCACGGTAGGGAAGGTTGCGCGGCTCGACATCCCACATTGGCGCCTTGTCGTAACCGTGGAGCAGCGGCTGGTAATAGCTGACCGCCGAGGCGTACCACGCGCCCAACTGTTTAGGCGCCGACAGCCAGCGCAGAAAATCGTGCGCCTCCTGTTTTGCCGGTGAGAAGTTGAAGATCGAGTGGCTGATGGGGCCGAGAAAATGGAACCGGCCCTTCGGCCCAGCCGGGTTCATCGACTGCTGGGTGACCTTGCCGATATCAGGGAAATCGCGCTTGGCGACGAACAAAATGCTTTCGGCATTGTTGGTGCAGGAAATCTGCTCGGCCATCCATGCCTTATTGTTACTGACATCGGTCCAACCAAGGACGTCCTCGAACATCGTGTCTTTATAAAACTTGCGGGCGAAATCGACGGCGCGAGCGGTCTCGTCGGAATTGATGGTGACCGTCTTGCCGTCCTCGGACACCTCGTGGCCGCCATAAGACCACAGGAGCGGGTAAAGCCAACCGTGGTTGTCGCCAAAGCCGTGGCCGAGCTCAAAGCCAAAGGGGTGCTCGTTCTTTTTCAATTTTACCCCAGCCTCATAAAGCTCTTCCCAGGTACCGGGAAATTCATGGAACCCGACCTCCGCGAACCAGTCGCTGCGCCAATTCATCAGCTGGCCGATAGAGCAGAACGGGATCGCCTTCCATTTGCCGTTAACGACGGCCATTTCCTTCGCGGCGGGATACCAGCCACCCTGCTGTTTTCCCATCTCCTCGGCGATATCGCCGACATCGGCGTATTTTTCGTCAAACAGAAACGGCATCAACGTCAGGTTCATCGTTATGTCGGCGCCCGAGCCGGTCTCGGCGATCGCGCTGACCCGGGTCGGGATGCTGCCGACGCTGATCAGTTGATAATCGACCTTGACGCCGGTTTCCTTTTCGTAGGCGGGAGCCAGCGTGTTTTGCATGTATTCGTCGAACGGTTTGATAAACGAGCTTTCGTGCAGCAACGTGATCGATTTTTGCTGCGCCCGAGCCGGTCGCGCTCCGAGTGCCGCGCCCATTGCCCCGGCGCCGGTGAGTTTCAAAAAATTGCGGCGCGATGTGCTGCTCATTCGATGTTCCTGTTGTCTGAAGCCAAGATTAAAATTTACGTCTCCCAACTTCTAGAGCCTTGCGCCACCTAGCGGCAAGCACGGCGGAGCGCGAAATTACCGGAAATTGATAGATCGCGCTGCAGCCTGCGTTCTATCGACGAGGGTTGGTTCGCGGAACTAAGGTCCTGGAACAGCTGGGGCGGCGTCGTCGATCACGAGCTGGACTGCGTCGCCGCCGCGCCATGTGTCGCGGCGCAGGTGACCGGCGACATCGACCGCAATACCGCGGGTCTCGGCGAGAAAGCGGCCGAGTGGCGTCTCCGCGGTGCGAAAGGCGATTGCCGACAGCCGCGCCTGGCCTAGCGGATCCGACAAGGTGCAGCGCAAATGCCCGCTACCGACTGGCTCGCAATACGCGATGCGGATGGCCTTAAAGACAAACCGCGGCTCCGGGTTGGCGGCGCCGAACGGGGCCAGCTGTTCGATCTGCGCGATCAGCGCCGGCTGTGCCGCCGCGATCGACAATGCACCATCGATCGCCAATTCGGGGACCAGCGTCTCGCGGTCAAGCCCATCGCCGAGCCGCTCGATCAGAAACTCCCGCAGCGCATCGAGCTTATCTGGAGCCACGGTAAAGCCTGCGGCCATCGCGTGACCACCGCCATTGACCAACAGGCCGGCCTGGCATGCTGCGATAATTGCGGGGCCGAGCGGCACCCCCGGGACCGAGCGGCCGGAGCCTCTCCCGATCCCGTCCGAAAGAGCGACGACGCAGGCCGGCCGCTCGTAGCGCTCGCGCAGGCGGGCGGCGACGATGCCAATCACGCCCGGATGCCAGTCGGCGGCCGCGGCAAAGCTCAGCACCGGCGATTGCGGCTCGGCTTCGACCGCAGCGATTGCCGCCGCCAGTGTGCGCGCCTCGATCTCGCGGCGCTCACCGTTTAGAATGTCGAGGCGCCGCGCCAGTTCGGCAGCCAGTGCCGGATCGTCTGTTGATAGGAGCCGCGCACCGAGATCGGCGGCGCCGACTTGCCCGCCGGCATTGACCCGCGGCCCCAGCACAAACCCTAGGTGATAAGCATCGATCGGCTCGTTGACGCTGGCAATTGTCGCGAGGGCGTCGAGACCGCAATTGCCCCGCTGTCGGGCGACCTTGATCCCTTGCGTGACGAATGCCCGGTTGAGGCCGCTCAGCGGCACGACATCGCACACCGTTCCCAAGGCAACGAGGTCGAGCCATTCGAGCAGATCGGGCTCATTGCACGAGCCGGCATACCATCCGGCGGCGCGCAACGCGCGGTTGACCGCGATCACCAGCAGAAAGGCGACACCGACCGCCGCAAGCGAGCCGTATGCGCTCGCCTCGTCCAGGCGGTTCGGATTGACGAGCGCCGTGGCTATCGGGAGCAGCGGCTCGGCGACGTGATGATCGATCACGATCACGTCGAGCCCACATTGCGCCGCCTCGGCAAGCGGTTGATGGGCGGTCGTGCCGCAATCGACAGTGACGACGACGCCTGCCCCCTCCGCGCGCAAAAGTCGGAGGGCCGGGGCGTTCGGCCCATAACCCTCACGCAAGCGGTCCGGTACATAAATCCGGCTGCGCGCACCGACGGCGTTAAAAAACCGCGTCAACAATGCCGCGGACGTGGCCCCGTCGACATCGTAATCGCCATAAATGGCGATGGTTTCCCCGCCCTGTACTGCTCGGGCGAGCCGCTCCGCGGCGATATCCATGTCGAGCAGCCGCGACGGATCCGGCAATTGATCGCGCAGCCGCGGCGCCAGAAATAGCGGCGCATGATCGAGATCGATCCCGCGCTGCGCCAACAGGCGGCCAATGATTTCGGGCACACCGAGTCGCTCGGCGATGACCTGCCCGCCCGCGCTATCTCCAGAGCGCAGACGCCACCGGCGACCACAAGCCGATCGCGCGACGTCTAAAACTCCGGGAAAACAGGCGGCGCCCCCCACGCCGTCCATTTTCCGGGTCTAGCGCTTAAATTTACGATAAAGCGAAAGCGCCGCTGCTCGAAACCAGTGGGGGCGGGGCGGCCCTATCACACCAAGATATAATTCGACCCTCATTTCGGCTCCTTATCGCTACCGCATCGCTATCGCGCGAGCGCTGCGAAAGCTTGCTTTCGGGTGAAGTCGTGATGCGCTTCGACGTAGCGCACGGTGCCGGTCTTCGAGCGCATCACCACCGAATGGGTGAAGGCGCCGCCATGGTAACGCCGCACGCCGCGCAGCATCGTGCCGTTGGTGACGCCGGTCGCCGCAAACATCACATCGCCCGAGGCGAGATCGAGCAATTTGTATTTGCGGTCGAAATCCTTGATGCCGATGCGGCTGGCGCGCCCCCGCTCGTCGTCATTGCGGAACAGCAGACGGCCTTGCATCTGGCCGCCGATGCAGCGCAATGCCGCCGCCGCCAAGACGCCTTCGGGGGCGCCGCCCGAACCGACATACATGTCGATACCGGTTTCCGGGCTCGATGTGGCGATGACGCCGCTGACATCGCCATCCGAGATCAGCGCAATGCGCGCACCCGCCTCGCGCACCTTGGCAATCAATTCAGCATGGCGCGGGCGATCGAGAATGCACACGACAAGGTCGGCGATCTCCGCCTTTTTCGCTCGGGCGAGATTTCTCAAATTGACCGCCGGTTCCTGATCGAGATCGACGAGGTCGTCGGGCAATCTGCCGCCGACCGCGATCTTGTCCATGTAGACGTCCGGGGCATTGAGAAAATGTCCGGCGTCGGCCATGGCGACGACCGCCAGCGCATTGGCGCCGCCCTTTGCGGTGATTGTCGTGCCTTCGAGCGGATCGAGCGCGATGTCAAGTGGGGGGCCGTTTCCGGTCCCGACCTTTTCGCCGATATAGAGCATCGGCGCCTCGTCGCGCTCGCCCTCGCCGATCACGACGGTGCCGGCGATCGACAGGCTGTTGAGCGCCTCACGCATCGCGTCGACAGCCGCCTGGTCCGCGGCCTTCTCGTCGCCTCGCCCCATTAGCCGCGAGGCAGAAAGTGCTGCCGCTTCGGTCACCCGAACGGCCTCTAACGCCAAGTTGCGATCCATCCGCGATGCCTCGGGCATGACGTTCCTCCTGGTCATTGGTTGGTGAACATGATGGGGGCCGGATCGATAATCAAACGTATCGGCCGAATGTCTTTGCTACGGCGGAGCGGGGTGCTCTCGACTTGCCAAGGCGTGGCAACGGAGCGACACGGTCGATTCGACAACGCTCGCTACGCAAGCGGTTGAGCCCGGCGCCGACCCTAGGCGTCCGGTCAGGCGCCGTCAATCCGGTGCGCAACGCGGTGAACAAGCCCGCGTCGGCGTAGTATGATCCTAATCGGGCGTTTAACGTTAAAGAACGCCACGAGGGAGGAAATGGATGAAGGCAACTCTCGTTGCGGCTCTGTTTGTCATAGCGGCGGTCACCATCGTTGGCGATCGTCCAACCGCAGCCGCAGAACCGTGTAATCCGGCTGGAAAACTAGGATTTGTCTGCGGGCCGCTTAACACAGAGGATCTGGTTACAGTGCCGGGCACCCCCTGGATTGTCGCCAGCGGCATGGATGGCGGCGCCGCCGGCACGCATGGCAGTCTGCATCTGATCGACAGCCGCGATAAATCCTGGAAAACACTGTTCCCCGGCGCCCGGCCGCAGATGCGGTGGGACAAGGCCAGCTTTGGCGATTGCCCCAGTCCCCCCAATCTCGCGAAGTTTTCCGCGCACGGTCTCAATCTGCGACCGGGAGCCAACGGAACGCACACGCTTTTTGTGGTCAATCATGGAGGCCGCGAGTTGATTGAGATGTTCGCCCTCGACGCCAAGGGCGCCCAGCCTACGGTCACCTGGGTCGGTTGTGCCGTGATGCCGGCCCACACCTGGCCGAATTCAGTGGCGCCGTTGCCGGATGGCGGCATGGTGGTCACCGACATGTTCGATCCACAAGATCCCAAGGCTCCCGACAAGATGAACGCGGGCGAAGACACCGGGGCGGTCTATGAATGGCATCCGCACAAGGGGTTTGCGCTCGTCCCCGACAGCAAAATGTCGGGTAATAACGGCATCGAGGTCTCGCGCGACGGCAAATGGATTTATGTCGCCGCGTGGGGCAACAAGGCGGTCGTGCGGCTGCCGCGAGGCGGCGGCGACCCAACCGCGAAACGGGAGATGCTGCCGGTCGGCTTTCTCGCCGATAATCTGCGATGGGCGCCCGACGGCCTACTGATCGTCGCCGGACAAGATGTGCCAGCAAAAGACGTCTTTGCCTGCTTCCAGAGCAAAGCGCCGCGCTGCACCCAGCGGTGGCGGATGGATCGCTGGGATACGGCCGCGATGAGCGTAAAGCCGGTGATTACGGAGCCAGGCAATCCCGAGTTCGGCGACGCGACGGTGGGCCTAGAAATCGGTGACGAGATGTTCGTCGGGACGTTCCGCGGTGACCGCACCGCCTATTTCTCGTTGAAATAGAGCGCGACGGCGGTTGGGGGTGCGGCTGTCGCCAACCGTTTAGAGGTTAACGAGGCGCGCGCTCTCATCCCATAGCCGGCGCGCCATACCATTATCGAGTGCGGCCGGGTCGGGGCGCTCCAGTTTCTTGTTGACGACATAGCCGCCATTGAACGGGCCGGGGTCGGGCACCGTGGCCAGAAATACCGAGGTCTCGGCGCCTTTTTCGGCGCTGATCATAAACGGTTTCACCAGCCGCCACCCAAGTTCAACAATACCGCCGCGCTGGCCGAAGCCGGTCGCGACGACACCGGGATGCAGGCACATCGCGGCCACATCCGTGCCTTCGAGCCGCCGCGCCAGTTCGCGGGTGAACAGGATGTTGCACAGCTTCGAGCGGCCATAGGCTTTCGACATCGACCAATTCTGCGACCCGGTAATCGTCGAAAGGTCGATCCGCTCGCCGCGATGCGCTCGCGAAGAGACCGTGACGACCCGCGCCGGCGCTGAGGCTTTGAGCCGATCGAGCAGCAGATTGGTCAGCAGGAACGGGGCCAGATGATTGACCGCAAAGGTCATCTCGTAGCCGTCCTCGGACAACCGGTAGCTCGGCGAGAGTAGCCCGGCATTGTTGACCAGCACGTCGATCCGCTCGTGCCGGGACAGGATTTCGTCGGCGAGGCGGCGAACCGCAGCAAGCGAGGCGAAATCGGCGAGTAAGGTTTCGATTTGCGCGCCGGTGACCCTCGCGGCGACGAAATCGCGCGCCGCATCGGTGCGGTCCCGGCTGCGGCCGGTCATGATCACCCGCATCCCGGCACGCGCAAGGCCGAGCGCCGTGTACAGCCCGATGCCGGAACTGGCCCCCGTCACGATCGCGACCTTTTGCGAAGCGTCGCTTGCCACGATTGGTCTCGCCTCCCTCGAGAGTGCGAACGGCCGCCGTTTTGCTAGATGCTGTCGACGCCGAACGCCCAGCGGCGCGCCAGTTGGTGACCGATCGCCAATGGCGGCGGCAAGGTGGCTTGGCCGGGGATCGGGTCGTCGCTGCGCGAGCGCTCGACCATCGCTCGCACTTCCTCGCGCTCGAACCACCGCGCTTCGGCAATTTCCTCAGGATCGATGGTGATTTCCTCCGAAACAGCCTCGGCCAACAATCCCATCATCAGGGTCGATGGAAACGGCCAAGGCTGCGAGGCGAGGTAGCGCACCCGGCCGACGCGAATGCCCGATTCTTCGAGGACTTCGCGGCGCACCGCCTCTTCGATGGTTTCGCCCGGCTCCATAAAGCCCGCGAGGCACGAAAAGCGCGTGCCGACGCGACGATGGCCACGGCCAAGCAAGCAGCGCTCACCCCTGACGGCGAGCATAATCACCACTGGATCGACTCGCGGATAATGATGCGCCCGGCAATTGGGGCATTGCCGCCCCCAGCCGCCGGACGAAATGACGCTCGGCGTTCCGCACTGCGCACAAAAGCCGTGCCGGGCGTGCCAATCGAGCACCGAGCGCGCCTCGGCGAGGATCGCCGCCTCCGGGCCGGGGATGACAGCCGCAAGGCTGCGGACGTCGGCTGTCCCCTCCCCTGCCCCGTCCAATCCCGGCACGTTACTGGCGTCGAGCGCGAAATGGGCGTGGCCCTCGCCGATCCCGAGCAGCACCAGGGTGGCGCCCCCGTCGATCGCTTCGCGCCAGGATTCCGCCGGTTGCCAGTCGAGCGCCGTCGCCGACTGACTGCGGACGACCGGCTTCAACTCGCGAAACGGCAGCAGCCGGGTTTCGGGATCGCCGAGCAATGAGGCGATCCAGGCCGCGTCCTGACGGCGTTGGCTGACGCGGTCGAGCGGGTTGCCCGCAAAAGTGTAGATCTCTTCCATCGCCGCCTATCCATTGGGGGCCGCCGTCGAATCCGGCTCGCGGTCGTATCATAAGTTCGGCCGGCCCCGAAGCGTTTGCGCCCTATACCGCCATTGCCAATGCTATTCTGTCGTCATGAACAACGGACCCTACATCGCCGAAATCGCCGCCCTGATGGGCGATCCGGCGCGCGCTAACATGCTGTCGGCGTTGATGGATGGCGGCGCGCTGAATGCCGGCGACCTCGCCTTTGCCGCGCACATCACCGCTCAGACGGCGAGCGCGCATCTCGCCAAGCTCGTCGAGGCGCGGCTGCTCGCCAGCGAAAAGCGCGGTCGCTACCGGTATTTCCGGCTTGCCTCGCCGGAGGTCGCGCGGATGCTGGAAGAGATCATGTCGGTCGCGGTCGCACGCACGCCGCGCTATCGCCCCGCCTGGATGCGCGACGAGGCATTGCGTTCGGCACGGACCTGCTACGACCACCTTGCCGGCCGGCTAGGCGTGGCATTGACCGACAGCCTCGCCGTCAAGCAATTCGTCGTGCTCGACCAAGATGGCGGCGAGGTCAGCGCGGAGGGGTCACGATTTTTCGCGAAACTCGGGCTGGACCTCACCGGCGGCGCCGGAAAGCGTCGCCGCTTTTGCCGGCCCTGCGTCGATTGGAGCGAGCGCCGGCCACATCTCGGCGGCGCTGTCGGTGCGGCGCTGGCGCGATATTGCTTTATGCTCGGCTGGATCGAATGCATCAAAGATAGCCGAGCGCTGGCGATCACCCCTTCGGGCCGCATCGGCTTCCGCACCGAGTTCGACGTCGATATCCCTACCGCCGCCACAATTTAGTGTCGGCGACGCGCGCATTTAGCGCAGACGGCGCTTTCAGCGGCGCCGTCATTCAGACCTTAGCATCCGCAGGCTCCGGCTGGGCCTATCAGCTCAGCTACCCGTGGCGCTCGAACGTTCCGCAAATAGAGTCCGGGCACAATCGACGGTGCGTGGCATAGTCATTGCAGCGCCGGCTCGATACTGCGATTCCCATCGCATACCTTAGCGGTTCGCTATACCGGGGACGATGCATTTTGCGGAATCATGCGAAGAGGTAATACCAATGTCGCCACCCGCCGCTCCATTGGGCATGCCGACCGATCCCCCCTCCAGGGAATCGGACCACGAGGTCCATGCCCAGGAGCCGGCATGAGGCTCGGCTTGTAATCATCGCCTCACGATGCTCGCCTACATCGTCCGCCGCGTACTCTCGACCATTCCCGTCATGGCGGTGGTCGCCTTGTTTGTCTTTGGTCTCCTGCATTTAGCACCGGGCGATCCGGCGGCAATAATCGCCGGCGACACCGCTACCCCCGCCGATATTGCGCGCATTCATAAGGTGCTTGGCCTCGACGACCCGCTCTACATCCAGTTCGGCGCCTGGCTCTGGCGTCTGCTGCACGGCGATCTTGGCGTCTCGATCTTTACCGATCTGCCGGTTACCACGCTGATCGGGCAGCGGGTCGCCCCCACCGTAAGTTTGGCAATATCGACCCTGCTGGTTTCGGTGCTGGCGGCGATCCCGATGGGCGTGCTGGCGGCGTGGAAGGCCGGATCTTGGATCGACCGCGCCACGATGGTGTTCGCCGTGCTTGGGTTCTCGGTGCCGGTCTTTGTCCTCGCCTATGTGCTGATCTATTTGTTCGCGGTGCGCGCCGACTGGTTGCCGGTGCAAGGCTTTGTCGCCCTAGACCGTGGGCTCGGACCGTTCTTGTCACATTTGGTCCTACCTACTTTAGCGCTCGCCATGGTCCAGACGGCGTTGATCGCGCGCATGACCAGAACCAGCATGCTCGACGTGCTCGCGCAAGACTACATCCGCACCGCCCATGCCAAGGGTTTGCCAAATAATCAGGTGCTGATCGGCCACGCGCTCAAAAATGCGGCAGTGCCGATCGCAACGATCATCGGCATCAGCGTTGCCTTGTTAATTTCCGGAGTTGTCGTTACCGAGACTGTGTTTGCGATCCCTGGGTTGGGACGGCTGACGGTCGATGCGATCCTGCGCCGCGATTACCCGGTCATCCAAGGAATAATCCTGATCTTTTCGGGCGCTTATGTCCTGATCAACCTTTTGGTCGATCTCAGTTACACCTTGTTCGACCCGCGCATCCGCTTGTAATCGCAATGGCCGTCATCCCCACCGATCTTACTCTTGCCGCGGCTCCCAGCGCACCCCGACGCGGCATCGGCGTTTACATCCGGCGGCACCCGACGATCGTGATCGGCACCGTGCTGCTCGGGTTGATGCTGCTGATCGCGGTATTGGCGCCCTATCTCGGCACTACCGATCCGCAGGCGTTATCCCCGATTCAACGGCTGCGTTGGCCATCGGCCGAGCACTGGTTTGGTACCGACATGCTGGGCCGCGACGTTTACAGCCGCACGATCTACGGCGCCCGCGTCTCATTGACCGTCGGGCTCGGCGTGGCGCTGGCGAGCACATCGGTCGGTCTGTTGATTGGTGTCATCGGCGGGTTCAACCGCTGGGCCGACGCGATTTTGATGCGCATCATGGATGGGCTGATGTCGATCCCCGCCGTTTTGATCGCGATCGCATTGATGGCATTGACTCGCGCGAGCCTGCAGAACGTCATTTTCGCGATCACGATCGCCGAGATGCCACGGGTGACCCGCCTCGTGCGCGGTGTGGTGTTGACCCTGCGCGACTTGCCGTTTGTCGAAGCCGCGGTGGCCAGCGGCACGAGCCTGCCGCGCATTTTGTGGCGCCACATTGTGCCCAACACGCTGCCGCCCTTGCTCGTGCAGGCAACCTATGTCGCCGGCTCGGCAATGCTGGTCGAGGCGATACTGTCCTTTCTCGGCGCCGGCACGCCGCCCAATATCCCGAGCTGGGGTAACATCATGGCCGAAGGACGCAGCCTGTTTCAGGTCGCGTACTACATCGTGCTGTTTCCCGGCGCCTTTCTGTCGGTGACCGTGCTGGCGATAAATTTGCTCGGCGATGGATTGCGCGACGCGATCGACCCGCGCCTCGCCAGCCGGATGTAAGGCGGCAAATGCCCGACACCGCGACAGCGCCTGAGATGATCCAGCGTCCGGCGCCGCGCATAGGGACGGAACCGATCCTCGAAGTCGCCGATTTGCGGACCTGGTTCTTCACGCGCGACGGCGTCGTCCGCGCCGTCGACGGTGTCTCGTTTCATGTCAATCCGGGCGAGACGCTGGCCATCGTCGGCGAAAGCGGTTGCGGCAAGAGTGTGACGGCGTTGTCGATCCTGCGCCTCATCCCCTCGCCTCCCGGGCGAAATGTTTCCGGCTCGATCCGCTTTGCCGGCCGTGATCTCCTCAGCCTGACCGAGGCCGAGATGCGGCAGGTTCGCGGCAACGAGATCTCGATGATCTTTCAGGAGCCGATGACCTCGCTGAACCCGGTTCTGACGATCGGGCGGCAGATCGCCGAAACGTTGATCCTCCACCAGGGGTTGTCGCGCAAAGCAGCCCTCGCCAAAGCCATCGACATGCTGCGGCTTGTGCATATCCCCGAGGCCGAGCGGCGGGTAGGCGAATACCCGCACCAGCTTTCGGGCGGCATGCGGCAGCGGATCATGATCGCGATGGCGCTTGCCTGCAATCCGCAATTGCTGATCGCCGATGAACCGACGACTGCGCTCGATGTGACGATCCAGGCACAAATTCTCGACCTGATGCGAGAGTTAAAGAGCAGGATCGAGGCGGCGATCGTGCTGATCACCCATGATCTCGGCGTCGTCGCCGAGATGGCGCAGCGCGTCGTCGTGATGTATGCCGGCCGCAAAGTAGAAGAGGCGAGCGTCGGCGAATTGTTCCGCCGCCCGCTGCATCCCTATACCAAGGGATTGCTCAATTCGATGCCGCGGCTTGGCGCCTCGCTGCAACCGACGCATCCGGCGCGATTGGCTGAAATCCGGGGCACCGTGCCCTCGTTAAAAGACCTAATCCCAGGCTGCCCGTTTGCGGCGCGCTGCGACTTCGCCACCGATCTCTGCCGTCGCGCGATGCCCGATCTCGAAGAAAAGGGACCTCGGCATTTCGCCGCTTGCTTCCACGCCGATCGGGTAATGGCGGCAGCGTGACCCTCTCTACGCCACTCGTGCCGCTCCTCTCGGTCAAGGGTCTGGTTAAGTATTTTCCGGTCAGGAAGGGATTGCTGCAACGCGCGGTCGGCCGGGTGCACGCGGTCGACGGGATATCGTTCGACGTGCATCAAGGCGAGACTTTGGGCTTGGTTGGCGAGAGCGGTTGCGGCAAGACAACGGCGGCGAAGGCGGCCCTCAAGCTGGTCGAACCGACATCCGGCGAGATTCGGGTCCGCGGTCAGCGCATCGACGGTCTCTCCCGCGGCGCGATGCGGCCATGGCGCCGCCAGCTGCAAATCGTGTTTCAGGATCCCTATTCGTCGCTGAACCCGCGTCTCTCGGTCCGCGACATCATTGCCGAACCGCTCGTCAATTTTGATGTCGTCACCGGACAGGCGCTCGAGGATCGGGTGGCCGATCTCGCGTTCAAGGTCGGATTGCGCGAGGACGCGCTGGTCCGTTATCCGCACGAATTCTCCGGCGGCCAGCGCCAGCGTATCGGGATTGCGCGCGCCCTGGCGTTAGATCCGAGCCTGATCGTGTGCGACGAACCGGTCTCCGCACTCGACGTCTCGGTACAGGCGCAGGTAATCAATCTCCTGTTCGATCTGCAGCAGCAGCTGGGACTTTCTTATCTGTTTGTCGCCCATGACCTCGCGGTGGTCGAGCATATCAGCCACCGTGTCGCAGTGATGTATTTGGGCAAGATTGTCGAACTCGCCGACAAGGCCGCGCTGTTCGCGCGCCCGCAGCATCCCTACACCGAAGCATTGCTGTCGGCGGTGCCGCTCCCCGACCCCGAGGCCGCCAAACAGCGGATCATCCTAAAGGGCGACGTGCCAAGCCCGATCAATCCACCATCGGGCTGCCGATTTCACACGCGCTGCCTTTATGCCGTCTCCCGGTGCTCCAAAGAGGAGCCTGAAATGCGCGAGGTATTTCCCGGCCACCATGTCGCGTGCCACCTCCGCACCCCCCGCACCCAGGCGGATAGATCCCCCGACTAGGAGCGCAGGTGGCAGGCGACCCAATGCCCATCGGCGGTCTGTTTCAGGGGTGGCTTCTCGGTGCTGCATAACGGCAATTGGCGGATCGGGCAGCGTGTGTGGAAGTGACACCCCGATGGCGGGTGGATCGGGTTCGGGATCTCGCCTTCGAGCCGGATGCGCGCTCGGCGCGCTGTCGGATCGGGGGTCGGCACCGCCGATAGCAGCGCCTCGGTATAGGGGTGGCGAGGGTTTCTGTAGAGTTCCCGGACCGGCGCTAGCTCGACAATGCGGCCGAGATACATGACGGCAACGCGCGTGCTGATGTGTTGCACGACCGCGAGATCGTGAGCAATGAACAGATAGGCGAGCCCGAATTCATCCTGGAGATCGGCCAACAGGTTAATGATCTGCGCCTGGATCGAAACGTCGAGCGCCGATACGGGCTCGTCGCAGACGATAAGTTTCGGCGATACGGCAAGCGCGCGGGCGATACCGATGCGCTGGCGCTGCCCGCCGGAGAATTCATGCGGGTAACGCCTGATGTGGTCGCCATTAAGACCGACCAGTTGCAACAGCTCGAGGATGCGGTCCTCGAAGGCCGTGCGCGTCCGGGCGAGTTTGTGGATGATCAATGCCTCGCCGATGATGGCGCCCACCGTCATCCGCGGGTTCAGCGAGGCGAACGGGTCCTGAAAGATGATCTGCATATCGCGGCGAAGCGCGCCGAGCGATTTGCCGTCGAGCCCGGTGACGCTGCGGCCTTCGAGCCATACCTTGCCCGAACTCGGCTCGATCAGCCGCAGGATGCAGCGCCCGGTGGTCGACTTTCCGCAACCGGACTCGCCGACCAGCCCCAATGTCTCGCCGGCGCCGATCTCGAAGCTGACGTCGTCGACGGCATGCACCTGCTCTCTCGACCCGGTGAGCATGCCGCCCCGCGCCGGAAAGGTCTTTACCAGATTGCTCACGCGCAGCAGCGGTTCGGTCACGATGCGCGCCCTACTGGATCAATAGAGAATGCAGGCGACCTTGTGGCCGCCTTCGATCGGCCGCAGATCGGGCATCTGCCGGGTGCAGGCGGCCATCGCAAATCCGCAGCGTGGCGCAAAACGGCAGCCCGGCGGCGGATCCAACAGGCTCGGCACCGTGCCGGCGATTGCCTCCAGCCGCCGCCTTTGCCCGCCAGTCGCGTCAAGGCGTGGGATCGAGCGGATCAGCCCCTGGGTGTAGGGGTGCAACGGCCGCGCGAAGAGATCGTCAACTTGCGCCTCTTCCACCACTCGGCCGGCATACATCACTGCGACCCGCTGGGCCGTCTCGGCGACGACGCCCATCGCATGGGTAATCAGCATGATCGCCATGCCGAAGCGCGACTTCATCTCTCCCAAAAGATCGAGGATCTGCGCCTGGATCGTCACATCGAGCGCGGTCGTGGGTTCGTCGGCAATCAGCAATTCGGGACTGCAGGCGAGCGCCATCGCGATCATCACCCGTTGACGCATCCCGCCCGAGAGCTGGTGCGGATAATCATTCACCCGCCGCTCCGCTGCTGGAACGTGGACGAGGCGCAGCATCTCCACCGCCCGGTCCATCGCCTCGCGCCGGCCGACGCTCTGATGTCGACGAACCACCTCGGCGATCTGGTCACCGACCGTGTAGGCCGGGTTCAGCGAGGTCATCGGCTCCTGGAAGACGATGCCGATCTCTCGGCTCCTGATCCGCTGCATTTCGTGGGCGTCGAGCGGGACAAGGTCGCGGCCCTTCCACAGGATGCGTCCCGCGACGATCTCGCCCGGCGGCATCGCAATCAATTTCAGCACGGTCATCGCGGTGACCGTCTTACCGCACCCGGATTCGCCGACGACGCCAAGCGTTTCACCGCGGCCGATCGTCAGATCGACGCCGTCGACTGCCCGAACCATGCCATCGTCGGTTTTAAAATACGTTTTGAGCCCGGCGATTTCGAGCAGCGCTTCGCTCACACCACGGCTCCTGGCGTCAGAGCACGCGGCGCGGGTCGAGCGCATCCCGCAGCCCGTCGCCGATGTAGTTGATCGTCATCACCGCTAGAAAGATGGCGCCACCGGATACCAGCGCCCAATGAGGCGCGACATCGAGATAATCCTTCGCGTCGTAGAGGATGCGCCCCCAACTCGGTATGTCGGGAGGAAAACCGAGGCCGAGAAACGACAACGTCGACTCGGAAATAATTGCACCCGCCACCTCGATCGTGCCGGCGACGATCACCGGGCCAACCGCGTTCGGCAGGATGTGGCGGACGACCTGGCGAAAGGTCGAGGCGCCAAGTGCCCGAGCGGCCTCGACAAACTCTTTTTCCCGCAACGAGAAGAATTGGGCGCGGACCAGCCGGGCGATCGACATCCAACGAAAGCCGCCGATCACGGCGACAATCAGGATGAAAGTGCCAAATTGCTGCCCCACAACTTTACGCAGCGAAGCCTCGAACAGATAAATGATCAGCAGCAGCAGCGGCAGTTGTGGCAAAGACAGAAACAGGTCGCAGAGCCACATCAGCCCCATATCGATGGAGCTGCGCGCGGTGCCGGCAATTGCGCCGATAACAACCCCGACGATGACCGCTACTAGCATCGCCGCGATGCCGACCGACATCGAGATGCGGCCGCCATAAATCATGCGAGCGAGAAGGTCTTGGCCGAGATCGTCGGTGCCAAGCGGATGAGCCAGGCTCGGCCCGGAAAGTTGCGCCGCGAAATCGATCGCATTGATCGGGACCGGCCAGATCAATGGCCCCAAAAGCAGGGCGAGGATCATCGTCGAAAGTATTCCGGCGCTTATCACCGCGAGGCGATGGCGGCGAAACCTCCGCCACGCTTCTCGCGCAGGCGTGGCCTGGCGCGCCCGCGTCGGCCGGACCGCGACAGCGACCTCAACGGTAGGAGATGCGTGGGTCGAGCCAGCCATAAAGCAAGTCCGCGATCAAATTGAACAGGATGACGAGGCAGGCGAACACAAAGGTCACCGCCATGATGACCGGCGTGTCGTTTGCGAGGATCGCGCTGATCAACAGCGAACCGATGCCGGGAACACGAAAAATCTGCTCGGTGATGATGGCCCCGCCAAAGATGATCGGCATCTGCAAGGCGACGAGTGTTACGACCGGGACCAGCGCGTTGCGCACGATGTGCTTGGTGACGACAACCCGTTCCGAGAGCCCTTTGGCGCGTGCTGTGGTCACGTAATCGAGGCGGGCAACGTCGAGCACCGAGGCGCGCACGAACCGCGTCCATGCCGCTCCTTGAAAGAGCCCGAGCACGGCGACCGGCATGATCGCCTGGCGGATATAATCCCAATACAGGGCGAGCCCGTGGCCTCCGATATCGGTCCGGTACACAAAAGGGAGCCAGTGCAGGTTGACGCTGAATACCAGGATGAAGACCAGGCCGGTGAAGAAAGGCGGCAGCGAAAATCCGATCAGCGCCAAGCTGCCGGCAATCTGGTCGAAGATCGAGTAGGGCCGAACTCCGGCATAGACCCCGACCGGCACTGCGATTGCGAGGGCGACGATCTGCGAGGCGCCGATCACGGCGAGCGTGGTTGGCAGGCGCTGCAGGATCAGCGTGCTGACATTGATACGGCTGGCGAACGAAAAACCCCAGTCACCATGCAGCATCGCCGCGAGCCAATGGAGGTAACGTATCGGAAGCGGGTCATCGAGGCCGAACTTAGTGCGCAAAGCGAGGGCTACCGAGGGCGGAATCGACGGATCGGTGGCGAGGTCGGAAAACGGGTCGCCGGGGGCGAGCGCTAAAATCGCGAACAGCACAACGCTGATGCCGAGAAGGCTCGGCACCGCGAGCAATAAGCGCCTGACGAGATAACGCAGCACTAGCGTTCGATCGGTGCCCTGCGTCGGCTGGTGGCTTCGCGGGTTCGTACCCGATCAGGCATCGGCGTACCAGTCATACAGGTTCCAGATATAGCTGTCCCATCCCGACAGCTTCACATGCAGCTTATTCGCGACCGCGGCCACCTGCGGCCGATAGACGACCGGGATCACTGCGATGTTTTTGATCACCATGTCGTTCATTTTGATAAAGAGCGCGGCGCGCCTGACCAGATCGATCTCGTGCTCCGACTGATGATAGAGCGCGTCGTAGTCGGCGTTACGCCAGCGGGTGATGTTGCGGCCCTGCCATTTGTTGCTCTTGCTCGCGACCTCCGACGACAGGAACTGACGCATAAATTCGCCCGGGTCGGGTTGGTTCATTGTCGTCGTGAACATCTGAATATCGGTGTAGAACTTGGCGTAAGTGTCGGGATTGCCGACATCGGATGAGAAAAACACCGAAGCCGGGACGGTCTTCAGCTCGACGTCGATACCGGCCTTTTGGCAGGCCTGCTTGACGATCTCCTGGTTCTTCTGCCGCGGCGCGTTGATCGAGGTCTGATAGACGAGCTTGAGCTTGACGCCGTCTTTTTGACGGATGCCGTTGGCCCCCGGCTTCCAGCCGGCTTTATCGAGGATGTCGCTCGCCTTGGCGATGTCGAACTCGTACGACGTGTCCTTCGACACGAATTGCTTTGGGTTGTTGATGAAATTGGCGGTCGCGATGCCGGTACGACCATAGATGAATTTCTGCACCGATAGCCGGTCGACGAGCAGATTAAGGGCCTGACGCACCGCCGGGTCGCCGAGAAACGGGTGGGTCGACTTGATGCTCGACCGCTCGCCGTCGACCTCCTTCCACGGGTCGGTATTGTTGAGCTGGATTTGCTCGATGCTGCCGCCGGCGAAGATATCGACGTGGCCCCTGCCGCTCGCTTCGAGCCGCTTCAGCAATTGGTCCTCGACCTGCATGTTCCAGGCGAAGTCGTATTCGCCGGTCTGCAATACCGCGCGTGCCGCCGACACCGCATCGCCGCCGCCCTTCATCTCGATTGCGTCGAAATAGGGCCGGTTGGGCATGTGATAGTTCGGATTGATCTTGCCGCGGACGATGTCGCCCGGCTTGAAGTCGACAAACAGGTAAGGGCCGGTGCCAACCGGAGTGAGGTTCGTCGGCGCCTCGCGCGAGTTGCCGCCCTTATACTTCTCGAACAGATGCTTGGGGATGATCAGGTTGCGCGCGCCGACAAAGGCGTCGGGCCAGAATGGCGTCGGGTTGGGAAAATCGATCTTGATCGTGAGGTCGTCGATTTTCGAAACCTTGATGTTCTTATAGGTGCCGATCGTTGTCGCCGCGGTGGCGGGATCAGCGGCGTATTGCCAGTTAAATACGCAGTCATCAGCGGTGAAGGGTTGGCCGTCGTGCCATTTGACGCCCTTCTTTAGTTTCCAGATGGCCCAGTTGATGTCCTTGTCGAGGGTGCCGCTCTCGGCATTGGGGATCTCGGCGGCGAGGATCGGCACCAGATTGCCATCGGGGTCCCATCCCGCGAGCGGCTCGTAAAATATGCGCGAGCCGTCCTGGTCTTTCGTGCCGACTGCGAAATGTGGGTTGAGCAGGGTCGGGCTTTGCCACCACAAAAGCTTCAATGTCCCACCGCCGCCGGCTTTGGTCGGCGCGTATTTGAAATCGGTCGCCGCCATCGCGACGCCGCTATAGGCGAGCATCTGGGCGACAAAGGGGGCGCTGAGGCCGAGCGCCATCATCTCACGCAAAAAGCTCCGCCGCGACCGCTGACCGGTGCGCACTTCCTCGATCTGCTGACGCAATTGCTGCTCGTCGATCATTGGCGACCCCTGTCCCTCCCAGAACCAAACTCTCGCTGCCACTGATTAAAGATCACCCACCTTTTGAGCGGGCGGAGCCCGGTGTGGTTAAAAAACCAGCCTGCCGGAGCTTGCCACAACCTTAACACCAAAATCGATGCTGGGCTTCACGATTCCAGCTGCGGGCCAGCAACCTATACGGCGGCGGCTAAGTCGGTTCATTGTGTCCGCAGTGGGGTCAGGACGGCTTGTTCAAATCCAGTCGGAGCCGACGCCAAGCAGGCCGTCGGTTGGTGGAGCCGTGTATAGCGAGCCGTCCGAGAGGGCTCGTGCTAAAATGGCGCGGTCAGCACTGCGTTCACCAGCTCCACGCCCGGGTTTTTAACTCCGAGTCCGGCATTGGATATATGATAGAAGCCGACGCCGAGCCGCCTGCCATTGCCGAATCGATAGTCCAGTTCCGCACCGGAGCGGAATTCCCAGTAATAGCCGAGATTAATACCATTACCGGGGTTGAAATAACCGCCGGCGAAGCTTGGCGTTATGATGAAATTGTAGGGGACATGAATATCGAACCCAAACCCGACATAGGTATAGACTGCCCCTTTTCCGGTACCGAACACGCCGACAAAGGGCGAAAAGATCCACAATTGATCGCCAAAGCGAAATTCACTCAGCGCCATACCTGTGGTTCCGTGCCCGGGCTTTTTGGGGTCGGGCAGGATGTCGAACGCGCCGCCGCCGATCACGATGCGCGGCGGATCGCCCGGCGATCCGAAGGTGACCATCTGGGCAGCCGCCTCGCGGCATGTTGTGATCCCAGGTACGAGCAGCAATACGATCGCGACGAGGGCAGCTCGTGCTCTGGTCAAAGACCCCTCCGTCTTATTCGCGCACAAGTTAGGACCATTCTAGAAACGATGAACCACCGCGCAAGCGAAACCGTTCCTTCTCGCCTAAATGATGAGTTGTTGTTTAGGCGAGCACAGGCTGCGAGCGTCCGGCTCCTTATTAAAAGGAGCGCTCGGCCGCCTGGCCAGCGACCAGGCGCTCGGTCCCGAAAGCTCGGCCTCAGGCTAAAGGCAAGCGGCCGCGGAGATGGGCTACGCCGCCCGGCTGTAGCGGTGGCACTCAATCCGCAGATGGTCGCGGAAATGCGGGCGCATCTTTTGCGTCCACGGGGTGTCGGCCGCCTTGCGCCATTCGGCCGAGCGCAGTACTTCCGGCGCCTCGAGGTGGTAAAGCGCGACGTAGCGCTGGGTCCCGCCGGTACCTTGATAGCGGCGGGCGCACACGACCCCCGGGACCGCGCCCAACGCAGGAATGTGTTCGCTGTTGTACCACTCGTTGAACTCATGCTCGTGCTCGGGTGCCACGTTCATGCCGATCAGCATCAATGCCGCCGCGTTGGAGGGTGCTGTGCGATCTCCAGGAAACAGCTGCTCGCCTTCGTAACGAAGGATGCTTTTGCGGAATTTTGCCGTCCGTTTTGTCCACGGCGAGCCGTTATCGCCGCCGACCGCGAGGTAAGCGGGGCTGTGCAAGACATTGACGTTGTCGAGGTCGTAGGTGGCGACGGAGACCTTCGGATTTTCGATGCCAATCCAGCGGTCGGCGTTCAGGAACCCCGGGACGCGCAACCGCTCGGGAACATGTTCGAGATCGTACCAATCGTGAAACTCGTCCTCCGGCGCCGCCGAAAAATCCATCGCCGCGATCAGAATGCCTTTTGCCATTGCTTCCTCCCGTTTGGTCCAGCGGCATCATCCCCGACCGCCCGCGGCGTTACCAGCAAATCCCGATCTTGCGCTATGATCAGCAACCCGGAACGCCAAAGGTGATCACGATGACTGCTGCCACCCCATTCCTCAAGCATGCGGAAAAACTAGGCCCACTGGCTTCGCGCTATGTCGAGGTCGAGGAGTTGCCATGGAAGCCGACCCCGTGTGCCGGAATCGACATGAAGGTTTTGCTCGAGGATCCCGAAACCGGGCTGCTGACGGCGCTGTTCCGCTGGCAGGCCGGCGCCGAACTGGCGCTTCATGAGCATGTCGAGGTCGAGCAGACCTTTGTCATCGAGGGCAGTCTCGTCGATGACGAGGGCGAGGTCCGCGCCGGCAACTACGTGTGGCGTCCCAAAGGCAACCGCCACCTGGCGCGCTCCCCGAACGGCGCGCTGGTGCTGTCGTTCTTCCTGAAGCCCAACATTTTCCTGTCAGGCGAGGCCGCAGGCCGCGACCTGCGCTGACAGCTCTTCGCCCGCGCAGCAGTCAATCCTCGGGCATACCAGCTTTGCGCAGACCAGCGAAAAAGGTGGCATCATTCAACGCCCGCAGTCTAGCAGGCGCATTCGGATAAAATGCCGCCTGAAGACGGGCAAGGCTCGAAAACCGGTCATCGGGACTGAGCCTACGGGCTTCGGCGAGGTCGGCACTTCCACGCTCTATATCGCCGACCAAAGCATAGACAGAGGCAAGGCGGATCAGCAGCATCGGCGCTTTTGGGATGTTGTTGCGCGCCTTTTCGTACCACACGAGCGCCTCGTCAGGCCGCGACTTAAGCAGATAGACGTTTCCGATCACCCAATACCACCAGCCGATTCGCGGCTCGCGCGGACTGAGCCTGATGGCCCGCTGCTCGAGCGGAAGCGCCTCGTCGATCAATCCGGCCAGCATCTTGGACCCCGCGAGATAATGCAGCGCCCATACAGCGTTACGGTTCAGCGCGAGCGTCGTCTCAAATTCCGGTATCGCCTCGGACCATTTATTCTGGGCTTGCAATACGCGGCCCTTTGTCTGATGCGCAAAGGCATAGCGAGGATTTTCAGCCAACGCCTCGTCGACAAATCTTTCAGCGCGAGCAAGGTCGGCCGCGGATGAAGTGGAAATCCCTTCCATCATGCGGCCGACAAGGGCATTTGCCAGATAGGTTTTTGCCTCGAACGATTGCGGGTCGAGGGATACGGCGCGCTCGAACAGCCCGATTGCTTCGGCTGAGACTGCCGGCGCGTTCGGCTTGAAATTCAAAGCGCGGCCTCGGAAAATATAGTCCAGCGCGTCAGGATGCGCGGTCGGTCGCGCGGCCTCCGCGGCGATCAACTCAAGATTTAAGGTGTTTGCGATCCGGGCCGTGATCTCATTTTGGACGTTAAACAGTTCGCCGACACGGCTATCGAATTGATCCGCCCATAGGTGTCGATCCGTTGCGGCATCGGCTAGAAAGGCGTTGACGCGGATCAGATCACCGGAGCGTTGCACGCTGCCGCCGAGCACGTAACGCACCTCGAGTTCGTGACCAATCTCTCTCGTGTCTATCGCCTTATTGCGATAGCTAAACGCTGTATTGCGAGAGATCACGATCATTCCTGCTAGGCGTGACAGATCGGTTGTCAGATCCTCGGTAACGGCATCGGCAAAATATTGCTGATCACGCCCCGGGCTGAGATCGGCAAAGGGCAAAACGACGATCGAGAGCCGCGGAGCCGGAGTGCCGCCGCCGAACCATGATGAATGCCAACCGGCGACGGAGATTGCCGCGGCAAGCATGAATATGAAGGCGAGACCGGCGATGATGCCGCGATATACCCAAGGCCGCCCGCGCGGCGATGATATCAGGAACGCGCCGCCGCGAGCCGACTGCTGCGAGACCTCGGACCCCATTGGCGTCGTATCGTATCTGGCGAGTGCGCCCTTGCCGTTTTGCAGGGTCGGCGCGGGGATTTCGAGTTCGCTGGAGGAATGCCCAACTGGCGCGACAAAACGATAGCCGCGCCCCGGGATTGTCCGGATGCAGCTCTCGGCGCGCCCCACGTCCAGCGCCCGACGAAGCGCTGCGATCTGCATGTTGAGATTGTTGTCCTCGACCACGGTCGCCGGCCACGCAGCGGCGATGATTTGATCGCGCGACACGAGCTCCCCGGCGTGCGCGACCAACACTTCGAGCACATCGAGCGCGCGCGAGCCGATCGGCACTGGCACCAAGACGCCGCGCTGGTCGCGCCGGTAGAGGCGCCGCTGCGCCGATCGAGGCGGAAACCCTCGAACAGGAAAGCGTCTTTGACAACCAGCGCGCTCATGGCCCAGCTCCCACCGCGTCGGTTTTTGCGTCTCTTTTAGCGCAATTTATAGGTTTTTATGGCCGCCTCATAGCGCTCTCCCGCCGGCTCTGGCTTTCCTTTGCACGGGTGCAACCCCACGGAAAGGAGCCGGGATGAAACGTTTGGTTACACAAGGATTGGCCGCTGCGGTGATGGCTTTATCAGCGCTGAGCGGCGCGGCCTGGGCGGGCGGTGGCGACTTCGGCTGTTCGAATGCGACGCTCAACGGCGAATACGCATTTGGCGTCACGGCCTACACCCCGCCCGGCCTGCCGAGCGGGCCGCCTCAGGTGGTGGCAGGCATCAAGGTTTTCGACGGCAAAGGTAATCTCACCCAGCGCGATTACATCGGCAACAGCGTCCCTGCCGAATTCGCGCCGGCGGGACAAGAACAAGGCGCCTATACGGTCAATCCCGACTGCACCGGCAGCATGGTGATCTACCTGAACGTGCCTCATGTTCCCGCAGGCAAATCCTCTGGAGTGATAAACCTGCTGTTTGTGATCAGCAACGGCGGCCATCATATCCACGAGGTCGTCTCGGAGTTCACACCGCCCTTCTCGTCCGAACCCCAGCCCACCCAAACCAGCGCCGATGACTGGAAGGTCGCATCGGAAGGCGAAAAATAGTCACTCGCGGCGGAGCGATGGTCTCGCGGCTGCCGATCAGCGCGAGGCCACTGCTTCGGCGGCTGACTGGCTGGCAGGGTATTCGTGCGGGTAGCGGCGGCGCTGGACAAAGACGAGCGCGATGATGCTGAGCGCCGCCGTAAACATGATGTAGAAGCTCGGCGATAGGCTGTTGTGGGTCATCGCGATCAGCCAGGTCGAGACAAACGGCGTAAAGCCGCCAAAGATGGTCACGGTGATGCTAAAGCTTAGCGCCACGCCGATGCCGCGCACACGGGTCGGGAACAGTTCGGCGAGCTGCGACGGCAACACGCCGCTATAGCCGGCTTTGACGAGACTGAGCCAGCCGGCGGCAAAGATCGCGGTCCACACCGACGGAAAGGCGACCATCAGAAAAAATACCGGGTAGGTCGTCAGCAAAAACAGCCAGGCCGTGCCACGCAACAGCCCGCCGCGGCCGAATTTGTCGGAAAGATAGCCGGCAAACGGACAGGCGACGCCGAGAATGACGGCGCCGATCAATGTCGCGATAAAGCCGGTCCTTTGCGGCAGGTGCATCTCTTTCACTGCATAGGTCGGGATGTAGAGGATGATGTAGGCCGAGCTGTTCGAGATGATCGAGGCGCCCATCGCCAAGATGAATTCGATCGGGTTTTCGCGCAGCATGTCGCGCACCGGCGACTGGGTCGGCGTGATCTCGACATATTCCGGCGTCTCGTCGAGCTTGCGGCGAATGTAGAGCCCGACCGGGCCTACCAAAATCCCGAACAGGAACGGGACGCGCCAGCCCCATCCGGTCAGCTGTTCGGGCGACAAGAAGCTAGCCAATAGGATGCCGAACCCCGACGCCAGAAAGCCGGTGATCCCGGTGCTGGCCCATTGCCAGCTCGCGACAAAGCCTTTGCGGGTTGCCGTCTGCTCGGCCAGGAACGTGACGGCGCTGCCGAACTCGCCGCCGACGGAAAATCCCTGCACCAGGCGGGCAACAAGGATCAGAATTGGCGCTGCCAGCCCGATCGTCGCGTAGCCCGGCATCAATGCCGTCATCGTCGTGCCGATGACCATCATCGCGATCGATAGAGTAAGCCCGGCCCGCCGGCCGTTGCGATCGGTGTAGGCGCCGATCACGATTGCGCCGATCGGGCGCACCAGAAAGGAGGCGCTGAACGTGCCGAGGGTCAACAGCAGCGAGGCGGTCTCGTTGCTGGTCGGGAAGAATACTTTCGCGATCGTAACCGCGAAATAGCCGTAAACCAGGAAATCGAACCATTCCATCGCATTGCCGATGGAGGCGGCGACGATGACTCGGGTCAGTGAAGCTCTCGGACGGGCGGCGGGTGTGGTAAGGCTGTCGGCGGTCATGGCGTCTCCCAAGGCGTCTATGGATCCAGCGCCACTTTTTTTGCGGGCCGCTGCCTTTACTCGTTTCTGCTGCCTCATGCCAGAACGAAAACGAATCCCGCGCCTGCCATCAGCCTCACAGCTCTCAAGAGCGAGACGCTGCGGTCAAGAGCTAATGGAGGTCGTAGCCTCAAGCCTCGGCGGAATGGAAGGGGACTGGTGGTCCGACAATGACGTTCGGTACCCGCCTGTTTCGTCTTTACCGCGAAAGCGGGAATCTAGGGCAAGGTACCGTGTCTCTGGCCTGGACCCCCGCTTCCGCGGGGGCCAAGGTACCGTGTCTCTGGCCTGGACCCCCGCTTCCGCGGGGGCGACGAAGAGAGCCAAGATCGGTACTATCCGTCTGGTTCACACCACGAGATCGGCGATATGCGTCCTTCGAGACGTCGCTTCGCGAGGCGCCCCAGGATGAGGCCCTTAGTTACTGCGATTAAGGGCTTACCTTACGATGAGCAGCGTCCCGGCAAAGCCCGGATAAGTCTCGAACCACGCACGGCGCCGATGCAGGCAATTCCTGTCGAACCTCCTCCCGGCCGGCTCCGGCTGGCGTGTTCGCTTTAGATCGTAATTGACAAAATCATATTATTGCTGTACAGCACAGCACTCAAAACTGTGGCTTCGTTTAATCGACGGCCCTCTGCGTTGAGCGCATAAAAAGGCAATGCCCTGATCTCGCACCTGATAAAACAGGTAAAACAGGAGGGTGTCGGTTAGGGGCGCGGAGCCGCCAGCATCAAGTTCTGGGTTGTCTTCGCCGAACGCCCGGTTCCGGCAGATGAATAGTCGGGACTGCACTTTTGCTTTGCCGATCTTGGTCGTGCCGATCATCATGCGGCAGCCGGGGCAGGCCGGGCATAGGTGGAACAAATTTGGGTGGGGAATGAGCGCCAGGAGCAAGATCTTCTCGAGCTTTGCCGAGGCGGTGCGCGACATCCCCGATGGTGCCACGATCGGCTTTGGCGGGTTCGCGGTGGTCGGGATGCCGATCAACCTCTATGGCGCGGTGGCGGCGCAAGGCGCCAAAGGGCTGACCTGCGTGTCGAATTCGACGCGCGGTGGCGCCACCTTGCCGCCCGAATCTCCCGATATGGGCCAGATGATCCAAAACGGGCAGGTGAATAAGGTGGTCTGCGCCTTCACCGCGCCGACCCGCGCCTCGCAGCGCCTGATCCTGTCGGAATATGTCGCAAAGGGGCTGATCGAGGCCGAGCTGGTGCCGCAAGGTACCTTGGCCGAGCGCATGCGCGCCGCCGGCGCCGGCATCCCTGCTTTCTACACCCCGGCGGCGGTCGGCACCGAGCTTGCCGAGGGCCGCGAGACCCGAGTTTTCAACGGCCGCGAGCATTTGCTCGAGCATGCTCTGCCGCTCGACTATGCGATGATCCGCGCCTATCAGGCCGATGCCGCGGGTAATCTGCGGTTCCGCCGCTCGCAGCGCAATTTCAACCCGATCATGGCGATGGCGGCGCGGGTCACGGTGGTCGAGGTCGAGAAAGACATCCTGCCAATCGGCGCCATCGACCCCGACGATGTGCACACGCCGGGGATTTTTGTGCACCGGATTGTCAAGATCCCGCCGCCGCCCGAGGGATGGTGGCCGCAACTGCCTGCGAGTACCTGACCATGAGCGAGAGGGCAAAGGGGCTCAGCCGTCAGCAAATGTGCGATCGGCTAGCAATGGAGTTCGGCGATGGCTGGATCGTCAATCTCGGCATCGGCATCCCGACCTTGTGCTCGAATTTCGATTTCGGCGACAAGGAAATCATCTTTCATTCCGAGAATGGTGTGATCGGCTACGGCCCGCTCGCCGCGTCAGGCAAAGAGGATATGCACCTCGTCAATGCCGGCGGCCAGCACGTCACTCTCCGCCCGGGCGCGGCGATCGTCCATCACGCCAACTCGTTTGCGCTGATCCGCAGCGGGCGGATCGATGTGACTGTGCTCGGGGCCTACGAGGTCGCCGAAAACGGCGATTTCGCGAACTGGAAGATGGCGGGGCAGCAGGGCGGCGGCATCGGCGGGGCGATGGATCTCGCGGCTTGCGCCAAACACGTGTTTGTCGCGATGGAGCATCAGACGCGCAACGGCGCCCCGCGGCTGGTCGAGCGCTGCACGATCCCGGCAACAGCGCGCGGCGTCGTCAACCTCGTGGTGACCAATTTTGGCCTGTTCGCGGTGACGCCGCGAGGCCTCGAACTCAAGGAAATCGCCCCCGGTGTAACCATCGACGAAATCAAATCCGCCACCGGCTGCAATCTGAACGTCCCCGCCGAAGTGCCGCCGGTGCGAACGGTGCGATAGCGAGGGACATTTGAGCAACCTTTAGGGCCGTGACCTAATGAACCCTAGGCAAGAGCGTGTCTTGATCGAAAAAATCCGGGGCCTTCCCCCCGATAGGGTTGCGGAGGTCGAAGACTTTGTAGATTTCTTGCGCGCTCGCACAGAAGAAAAACGGCTGACCGACGCGGCTTTGCAGGTATCGGAAAAGTCCTTCCGGTCGATTTGGGACAATCCGGACGACGCTGAATATGATCGGCTGTGAGTTCGGCGACGTTGTCCTCGTTCCCTTTCCATTTACTGATCAGACGACAAGTAAAAGGCGGCCCGCAGTTATCATTTCGAGCGCTAACTATCATCGAGAGCGCCCCGACTACATAATCATGGCTGTCACTAGCTTAAATGAGAACCATCTCAACTGTTGGCGATGTAATTGTTAAAGATTGACAAAGAGCAGGTTTGCTAAGGCCGTCAACTATTAAGCCAGTGATCGCGACTATCGAACGCGGCTTAGTGTTACGGCAGCTCGGCAGCCTGATGCCGGATGATCAGTCCGCCCTAAGAGCCGCAATTTCCGATATCCTCGGCTAGTTTACGAGCAGTTTGCTGAGGGAGGAGAACGATGCATCGGGTGCTGATTACCGGGGCGGGTGGTGGAATTGGCCGAGCGTTGCGGGAGACATTGCGCGGGGTCTATCCGGTGTTGCGGCTGTCGGATCGAGTGCCGCTGCCAGCGGCGCGCGACCGCGAAGAGATCGACCAAACGGAAATCTCCGACATGGCGGCGGTTGAGCGGATGGTCGAAGGAGTTGACGGCATTATCCATCTCGGCGGCAACTCCGGCGAGGCCGACTGGCCGGTGATCCTGCAGTCGAACATTGTCGGCGTCTACAATGTGTTCGAGGCGGCGCGCCGGGCCGGCGTGCAGCGCATTGTCATGGCGACGAGCAATCACGCGGTCGGCTTTTATCCGCGCGACCAGACGATCGATCATCGCGTCGTGCCGCGACCGGACAGCCGCTATGGGGTCAGCAAGGCATTCTCCGAGGCGCTCGCCAGCCTCTATGCCGACAAGCACGGGATCGGTTTTCTGTGCGTGCGGATCGGCAATTTCGGCACCGAGCCGATCGATAAACGGCGGCTATCGATCTGGATCAGCCCGCGTGACCTGACCCAACTCGTGCGCATCGGGCTCGAACATCCGGAGGTCCGCTACGAGATCGTCTATGGCGTCTCGAACAACCGGCGTTCCTGGTACGACAATTCGAACGCCTATCGCCTCGGCTACAAACCGCAGGACGATTCCGAGCCCTATGCCGAGGCGGTCCTGGCAGCCGAGCCGGCGGGCGCGGACCCGATCGCCGAACGTTACCAGGGCGGCACCTTTCCCGCCGCCGAATACACCGCAAAGACACCGCCGGACTAGCGGCTCAGATCACCGACAGCACCGCTTCCGGCGGTCGGCCGAGAGCGGCTTTCCCATTGGAGAAGACGATCGGCCGCTCGATGACGATCGGGTTCTTGACCATGGCCGCGATCAGCTGGTCTTCGGACAGGGTCTTGGGGTCGACGCCGGCGGCGGCAGCCTCTTTTTTGCGGAGTAACTTGGCGGCCGGTATCTTCAGCTGACCCAGGATCTGCTTTAGCTCGGACGCTGAAGGCGGGGTTTTCAAATATTCGATGATCTGCGGCTCGACCCCGCGCTCGCGCAGCATCGCCAAGGTCCGCCGCGAGGTGTTGCAGCGGGGATTGTGATACATCGTGACCGGCATTTTCGATACCTCCCTTTCGCGGCGGCCCGGTTGGCCGCAGAATAACGCGGACAGAAATCGGCGTGATGGTCTAAGTTACCTCGGTGTGGGATGAGCTTGATGCCTCGCGTGTTCTCTAAGAGCAACAATGCTGCCGGCAGCGCCCGCGGCCAACCACAGGAGGATGTAAATGACTGATCATGTCTATCGGATCATTGAGGTTGCCGGCTCTTCCGAAAACAGCATAGAGGATGCGATCCGGAACGGGGTCGAGCGCGCGGCGCGGACCTTGCGGCAGGTCGGCTGGTTTGAGGTGCTCCAGACCCGCGGCCACGTCGAAGACGGCAAGGTTGCTCATTTTCAGGTGATCATGAAGGTCGGCTTTACGCTCGAAGAAAATGCGCCCCTAACCTGAGGCCGTCGGACAATTGGAGGTCAACGGCGCTTGGCGACAGCAATCGCCGCAAAACCAGCCAGGATCGAGACCACGCCGGCGATCTGAAAGGTCGGCCGAAACGCGGTTATAAAGGCGGTCGCCGCCGCTTGGCCACCGCCAAGCGCCGATGTCTCGACGGCGTGGAACAGCAAGGTCAGCAAGGTCGCGCCGCTAACCGTGCCGAGTGTGCGCGCCAATGTTGTCACGCTGCCGGCCACACCGCGGTGATGTAGCGGAATGGTACCCAAGACAACATCCATATAAGCAACCTGAAACAAACCGACGCCGAACCCTTGCAAGATCAGAGCGGCCAAAAGCCATGGCATCGGCCCAAGCGGGGCGGCATTCCAGCCGATAGCGATCAGCCCCATTCCGCCCAAGACGGCACCGCCAAATGCGATGCGGTTGGCGGGAACATATTCGATTAGCCGGCCGGCTACCGGCGAGGCGGCGATCGTCCCGGCAGACGAGGCGGCAAGAATGGCGCCAGCCCGGGGCAGCGGCAATCCCATCACACGGACCAGGTAATAAGGGACAAATAGAAGTATCGAAAAACTCGTCAGATAGACGAGCACGCTCGCCGAATTGATGCTCGCAAACGCCGGATTGCGGAAGAATTTAAGATTGACGATCGGGGCCGGGAACCGTGCCTCGCGGCGCACAAAGAAAAACGAGCTGGCCGTGGCCAGGATGAACAGAGGAACGGCGCCCCAATGCCGCGGCCCAAATTGCGATACCTGATTTACAAACAATAATGCGCTGCTGATTGTCAGCGTCAGCAGAACAGCCCCGAGCAGATCGAGCGGCTCACGGTTCTCTGAGCCGGCGCTGTGCGGGAGTCCGCGGACAAAGACCAAAGCGACAAGTGCGATTGGCGCGCGAAACCAGAATACGGCGGGCCAGCCCCAAACATTGACGAGAGCCCCGCCGATCAGCGGTCCGGCTGCCGAGGCCAAAGCAAAAATCATCGTGAACGCCGCGACGGCACGGCTGCGACGGCTCTCGGGAAAAAGCTCCGTCACTAGCGCCGGAGCGACGCTGATCACCAGCCCCGCTCCAATCCCTTGAAGAAAACGGCAGAACAACAGCCAGCCATAGGCGGGTGCGGCGGCACACAGCAGAAAAGCAACGACGCTCCAAGCTAACCCGGTGCGGAAAACCCGCGCGTGGCCAAAAATGTCGCCGAGCCGGCCAAACGCCAGCATCAGGCTGGCGTAGGTCAGCACGTAGCAAATCACGACCCATTGGATCATCTGGATCGGCAGGCCAAAGCTGCGGGTAATGTCGGGGAATCCGATATTGACCGCAGTGTCGAGCGGCACCACCGCGGCGCCAAGCCCGACCAGCACCAGGCGCAGCCACTCCCGCGGCGTCATCTGCAGATGTTCCTGGCGCCGATAGCTAGGGACGGCTCGCGCCGGCCTCACCCGCGGTCGAAAAATTTCTTGAGCGCGTCCGCGATATCGTCCAATGCCGGATCAGCCGCACGCACGATCTTGCCCATAAGCAAAAAGCCGTGGATCTGGCCGCCGACATGGCGGTGCTGCACTGAGATTGCAGATTCCTGCAGACGCCGGGCATAGGCGACGCCTTCGTCGCACAGCGGATCATAGCCGGCGGTCAATACATAGGCTGGCGGCAGACCCGATAGATCGCGGGCGCGCAGCGGCGAAACGCGCCAATCGCCAACATCGTTGGGACCGCGCAGATAGGCCTCCGCAAACCAGCGCATCGTCGCCTCGGTCAACAGATGCCCTTCGGCAAAGCGCTGGTATGAGGCCTGCTTCATTCCGAAATCGAGAGCAGGGTAGAATAACAGCTGGCCGCACAGCTTTGGCGTACCGCGATCGCGGGCGATCAGACTGACCACCGCTGCGAGGTTGCCGCCGGCGCTGTCGCCGCCGATGGCGAGCCGGCTGCGGTCTATCCTGAGTTGATCCCCATTCTCGGCCAGCCATTCGGTCGCGGCCAGGCAGTCCTTGACCGCCGCGGGGAATTTATGTTCGGGAGCGAGCCGATAATCGACGGCGACGACTGCGCAGCCGGCGCGATTGGCGATGTGTCGGCACATCGTGTCATGAGTTTCGAGATCACCGACGACCCAACCGCCGCCGTGAAAAAAAACCAGCGCCGGTAGTGCCATATCGCGGGTAGTGCCGGCGCCGCGGTACAGCCGCAATACCAATCTGTGGCCCCGCAACCCGGTAATCGCAAAATCGCGGGTCTCGGCCACCGGCTGCGGCTCAGGCGAGAAGACCTCACGCCCACCCAGGAAGAGCGCGCGCGCTTCCGCCACCGAAACCGCCTCGAAGGGTGGCCGGCCCGACAGCCGCACCAACTCCAGAACGCGTGCGGCGTCGTCATCAAGCGTCATCATCTGCTCCCGGTTTGGCTGAATAGCCGATAGTTATTCTAAAGAATGCAGCATCCCCGACACCAGCCTGTCTAGTTGCAGCGGATGCCCGATACAGAAAAGCCCCGGTCGGGGGGGACCGGGGCTTCTGTACCTGTCGGTTTGCCCGTCCGACAGGCAACATCGCATCGTTGGGGGGACAAAACGATGCCGCGCAGATACTGCGATGACTCGCCCTCTGTTGCAATTCCTATTTGAAAACTTAACTACGAATTGCTGGGCCATCCGATCAATACCGAACGTAGGGCGCTTTTTTCGTCCCGCGAGCGTCCCGTCACTGTCCTCATTTACAACGAGAGGAGACGCGGTAGCCACAGCGAGATTGCCGGGATGTAAGTAACCAGCATCAATACCGCAAATATAGCCGTGTAGATCGGCCAGAGCTCACGGACGGTTGTTCGATCTCGCAGCCGAACGGGTCGGCTACACCGAGGGCCCCCCTTTCGACGCAGGCCGAGCGGGCATTCAACCAGCTGGGCTATACCCCGAAGATCGCGCGGCGGACGTTTACGACATCTCCGCCGGGAGCACCGGGTTTGGCCGCCTGAACCGGCCCGGCAGCCTCCTGGACCGTGAACTTGGTGTCTCGGACCTCCCAGTATTTCCCGTGTCCCGAGATTGCCACGCCACCGCCGGTATCGTCGGCGTACCAGCCGTCGCGCAATTCGATCACCTCGCAGCCCGCCGCGCGCAATGCCGCGATCGCCTCATTGTCGCCGACACAAAAATGATCAGTCTTGCCGGTGGCGTTCGCGACGATTTCCGGCGTGCGGCGCTTGACCTTGACCGGAAGCGCGGGCGCGATCGGTTTATTACCGGCGCTGCGGACGATGAACATCATTTCGATATACCTACTGCCGATTGCCGAGAAAACGGGCTACCCGATCGACAAACGCTCTGGGCTGCTCGAGCTCCGGATGATGGCCGGCGGCCTCGATGATCTCAAACAGCGCGCCGGGGATCAGCCCGCTGTAGGCGCGACCGTATTGGGGCGTCACGATCTGATCGCTGGCGCCCCAAAGGACCACACTCGGAACGGCGATCCGGTGCAGCCAATGCTTGAGCTGCGGGTTGTACATATGCGGCCGCCAGGCGTAGAGGCACAGCGAATCCCAATTGCGCGCCAGGGTGATCATGTCCACGTCGCTCATCGCATCGCCGATCAGCGTCTGCCATCCGACCCCGTAACTGCCGGGCGAGCAATTTGCCGGGTTATGCCAGGCGCGCCGGGTCAATTCCGCCGGCGAAGTGTTGAAGAAATGCGCAATATCACGCTCCTCACGCCCGCCAATCTTGATCCCGACCGGATCGACCAACACCAGCCGGTCGAGCTTGGGGTGGCCGCCCACCGCGACCTCGGCAGCAATCCAGCCGCCAAATGAAAATCCGATCATCGTAATTTTATCGGCCGGAAGTATGTCGAGGATGGCGCGGTAGAAATGAACGAGGTCATACATCGTATCGAAATCAGCCGGGCGCGGCGAGGCGCCAAAACCCGGATGCGAAGGTGCCATGATCTCGCCGTGATCGGCCAGCAGATCGAGGAAAGGCGCCGCGGGATTGATATGATTGATGCCGTGGACGAGGAGAAGTGTCGGCGCGTCGGGTCGCCTCGCCCTTCGCTGCCAGATCTCGGCCGCGATCGGGCCAACGGTCAAGCGATCTGGTGGGCTCATTTTGCTGCTGCTGCTACCGCGCGCCGGGCTTCCCAGGTGGTCTCGTCCGGATCGACCGGCGGCAGATCCTGCAGTTGCGGCAGCACTTCCTTAGCGGCACGCGAAAAGCTCTTCTCCGCCTCGGCATGGGTCACGAGACCCTGCCGGGTCATCATGATGATGTGGCCGACGCCGCCGACACGCCGGCGGAATTCCTTGATCTGCGTCGCCACGGTGTCCGGGTTGCCGGCGAACATCTGGCCCTGGCCGATCAGCACCTCGGCATCGAGATTTGTCGGGCGCGGTCGCCGCGATGCGCCGGTTCGCCATGCCGCGGGCGCCATTTCCGGCGCCACCGCGCCCGGCTGAAACTTCGAGAATTGCGGCGCGCTCTTGATGCTGACGGTCAGAAACCAGGCGATTTTCTGGCCGATGCGCATGCCCTCCTCGTCGGTGTCGCCGACATAGCAAAACGCCATGTAGGAAAACCGGTCCTCGCCCGGCGGCGGCAGCCCCGCCTCGGCGCGCGCCGGTCTTGTACGCGTCGAAGGCTTGCCGGGTGCGGTCATAGCCGCCGAACAGCAAGCGTGTTGACCATGCCGCGCCGTCCGAGTTCGGCGCAGGTCGGCAGATCGCTGGTCGCCGCCCAGAATTCCGGGCGCGGCTGCTGGTAGGGACGCGGCCAGATGTTGACATGCGGATGGATGAAGAACTTGCCCTCCCAACTGAACGGGCCGTCATGGGTGGTCAGCGCCTTTTCGATCAGATCGATCGCTTCCCATTCGCGCTCGCGGATGCGCATCGGATTGGCGTCGCCCGAAACCATCTCGGTGGCGCCCGACTTGACGAAGCCGATTTCGAGCCGGCCGCGCGACAGGACGTCGATCGTCGCGTATTCCTCGGCCACCCGCACCGGGTCGGGGCGCACCGTGATCAACGTGCCGAGCGACAGGATGCGGACGTTTTTGGTCAGCCGCGCGACGACGCCGGTGATGACCGGGCTCGCCGCCCACAGATTGTTGATGCCGGAATGATGCTCGTTGGTGACGATGTGGAGGCCGATATCGTCGCACAGCCGGTATTCGTCGAACACCTCGTCGTAGAGGCGCGCCGCGATCTCGGGTTCGCAATATTTATTGGGCAGGCTGGCCCGCACCGAGTGGGCCTGCTCGAGCACCTCGGCCGGCACAAAGGGATAAGGGTTCTCGCAGTGGTTCCACAGCTCGACATGATTGTTAACAGCTTTCGGCTGCCTGGCACCGGCGACCATTTTGGTACTCCTTTTCCGCGCCGCGAATACAAACCTATGCGAGACTCCGATGCAACGGACGCGCGCTCCCGAATGCCCTCGCAGTCAACGGCGATGGCCGTGCGGTGCCGGTTAAACTGCCGTCACTCCCGCCAGGTGAATTCCCGCCGAGCGCCTGGGTCGACAATGAAGGCGGCGGAAGATTGCTCGGATATGTCGGTACACCCGATGGCGTCAGTATCGAGCTGATGCGGCGCCGGCCGACATTCTCACCTCGTCAAGGCGATCCAAACATCAATTCGATGGCTTTCCCGGTCACGGCGGCGATAGCAGCTTAACCACTGTTGACGAAAAAGGCGCGGTCTTGGCAAGGAAGCGGCCGATCGCGCGCCACGAATTATTCGGATCTTCCGCTTCGGAATAGGTAACGACTGCCATCACCGGGGAAACCGCTGAGAGCCGCAACGTGTTCAAGAACTGGTCGAGACGGGCCGCAAACCCGGTCCCAGCGGGCCGACCATCGACCCATAATGTCGTGGCAACGGTAACATAATTGCGGCCCTCTTGAACTTCGGTAACGCTCCACACCGGCGCCTCCGGACCGGCCCCTCCGCGGATGCCTTGAGTTTGTCGAACGATGTCGGCTCCGCCTCCGGATTCTGCATCGCGCAAAGACGAGAACAGCGGCCGTACGCCGATGCGCGGCGGAAAGCGGTGGAACGTAGCGACAAAAACACGATTGTCGCAGCGGTACGCGGTCGCTCGCAGACCGTGCTCGTCGACTGTGCTGGTCGCGTTTGCGGCGGACCCCGCAGCAGATCCCGCGGCAGACAACGGGATTATTGTGCACCCCGCCAAGGCCGGTGGCGCGATCTCCGCCGCTATCGCCCCGTTGGGGCCGAGCTCATCAAAGTAATTTGCTGCGACGCGCGGCATGGTGGCCAGCAACACCACCAACACAACTGCGACAAACGCCGCCCCGGTGAAGCGGCTTGGGACCGGGGGATTTGCGTGAATGGGTGAGCGCCGTTCTTGTCTAAATATCAATCCCATCAACACCAGCACCGACCCGACAATGACGTAAAACAGCCAGCCCCACAGGACGTGACCGGTCTCGACTGCCTGATTATTGCCGAGGAAATGGGCGATCAGAATAATGCCAAACACACGAAAGTCGTTGGCAATCACCGCGACAGCAAAAGCCGCCGCAATGAACAAGACACGTCTAAGCGGGCTCGTATAAATCAGGCAGGAAAAGAATACCGAGAAAGCAGCCGAAGCGATCAGAAACCGGAGGCCGGAACAGGCCTGGTGAACGAGAAAGGTCCCCTCGGGAATTTCAATAACAATTCCATCAGCAAAATTTGGGATTCCAAGGAGATTGAGACCGACCGTGGTGAAACGAACCGCAAGGCTCTGTAGTGGAGGAATCAGAAACTCACTAAATGGCACCAGAAAGAACAAATAGAGCAGCGGCGCGGCGAGGGCGCGCCACATGGACGGGCCCAGGACCGAGGCGATCATGATCTGAAGCAACGTCATGGCCAGCAACTGACGGGCTTCCATGATGCCAAGCCGGTCCGCGACAAACCACATCGCTGCCACCGGGATGGCCAGCAGTGCGACCCTGAGCGACGGGCGCAGCGGGGTTGCCTTGGCGATGTCGCGCCGGTCCCAGGCGAGGTAGATCGCCACCGGCAGGACGAGAAAACAGTGGCTGTATGCGTCCGAGTTCATCCAGACGACAATTGCGGCGGTAATCTCCGGATAAAAGATGACCGCAAATGCCAGAAGGCCGGCCGCAAGAGCCGCGCCAGCAAGCGCCCAGTCGCGACCGGGTGAAGCGAGCCTGGGTACTGACGAAACCGGCGACTGCGAAGAGCTGGTATTCACCATTCTGGGACATTTACCGAAAGACGTGGCTGACGGATTAACCGCCCATCATACGCGGTTGTCGCTCGGAAGGCGCTCCAGTCCGGCGATGCTGGCGGAGTGGCGTTCAGCCGATCCTCGGTTGGGCCCGAGCAGCGGTCCCGGGCGGTGCAGCTGCCGTTCTGGTCATTCGAGCTCTCGCTCTAAGTTAACGAATTAGCTCGGTATCAGTGGACAGCTTTGAGGTATTAATTGTGAAAGCCGGATCGGTTCACGCTTTGAACCCAGAGTTTTGATCGCGTTGATCGCATTCCATGGTTGAGAGCAACTGGTCATTCTCTAGGAAAAATACCCTGTGCATTGAAGCTACAATGGCAGAAACCAGCTTTTGGGGCAAGGTGTACTTGAATAGAGCGTCCGTTTTTACTGGCTGGCGCGTTTCCGCTCGGAAGATCGACAAAGCCGCAACCTGAGATGTCGAGGCGACACCGGCCGCCCCAAAGGCGCGGCGTTGAGATCGTCTTTTTTCCGTCAAAGCGGCGGTCGGGGTCTCCGCGTATAAATAAACTGAGTTATGGTATATTGATTATATGATTGACGCATCGCGGTAAAGGAGCGGCCAGCCCGGACAGCTCATTTGGCATTGCAGCAGGGACATCTTGAACCCTTCCCCAGCGCAATTTACCTTGCGCATGTACACTGCAAAGGGGGTGGCAATGCGCACCGTTGTTCTTAGACTGCGCCAGGCCGATCTCTCCGCAGAGATGGCCGCAATGCGCGCATGGCTCGATGAAAATCGCTATCAGCCATCGAGATTTGTTTGCAACCAGTACGAGGACACCACCGTACTGCAAGTTGAATTCAAGCAAGACAGCGAAGCACAGTCCTTTAAGGCGAAATTTGAGCCGTCGACTTCGCCTCCGCACTCAGCAACACGTCCCCCGACACAAGAGGCGCGCGAGCAAAGTCTTGTCCCCGATGGCTGGTCGCCAAGCGCCACAAGCCGGGAATCGATGCTTCAAGTTTGTCGCTGGCGAATAATGGCCGAGGAGATCCGCACCGAATCCGAAGGTTTTTCGACATCATCGGCTAAGGAAACACTGCAGGTCGTGGCTCAGGTATGGGACAAAATGGCCGAGAATCTAGAAAAGCGGTTGATGAGTTCAAGACAGCTTAGACGATGATCGCCCTTTGACCAGGCCGTCGATTACACGCCCGTATCCCTCCTCCCCAAACGGGAGGAGGCTCTCAACAAGTATAATAAGGTGTTTCCATTAGCTTCTTTGCTATCCCGGCAGCGCCCACAACACCCGACTTTACCGCATGTTGCCGGTATGCCCGAGCGAGTAGCGGCCCGGCTGCGGCCACACTGTCAGCCCGTGTGGTTCCTTACCGACGCTGATTTGCCTGACTGCACCCGTCTTTGTGTCGATGTCGTAGACGACATTGTCGTAGCGGCCGGACAGCCACAAATCTTTGCCGTCGATGCTGACATTGCCCATATCCGGGCTGCCGCCGCCCGGGATCGGCCAGGTCTTCTCGACCGTCGCGGGTCGCGAAATCGATGACGCTGATGCTCCCCGGGCCATGCGGCGCCCCGTGGACCCTGTGCGAGCCGCGGTTGGAGACGTAGAGCTTTGTCCCGTCGCGGCTTGGATAAAGACCGTGGGTGCCGATCCCGGTCGGGATGAAGCCGACTTTGACGAAGCGGTCGCCATCGACCAGAAACACACCATCGGCAAGCATGTCCGCGACATAAAAAACACGTGCCGTCGGGCGAGACGCGAATGTCCTGCAGCATCCGCACGATCATCGAGCCTCAGGTAGCCGACCACCTGATGGTTGACGATGTCGATCTTGACCAGGCCGCCGCCGCGAAACTCGCAGGTAAAGATCGCGTAACGGCCATCGATCGAAAAATCCGCATGGTTGATCCCCGAGCAGGCCGGCGTTGGCAGCGATTGCTGCAAGGCCATCGTATGCGGATCGCGGAAATCGAGACGCTTCAGTCGCTCCGCGACGACGATCGCCGACTTGCCGTCGGGCGTGAAATACATGTTGTAGGGATCGGCGACGAGAACCCTCGGGCCGGGTTTCCCGCTTTTGGGATCGATCGGGGTCAAGCTGCCATCGGCGCGGCGCCGCCCGTTATTCGCGACCCACAATGTTTGTAAATCCCAGGCCGGGACGACGTGCTGCGGCAGAAACCCGACCGGAAAGCGGTCGACCACTCGGTGAAGTTGCCGGATCGATCACGTAAACATCGTTCGAGCGGAGATTGGGGACATAAACGCGGGTCAAGTTCGCCCGCAACAGCCGGGCTGAGCATGTTTGCTCCGGCGGCGCTGTAGAGATTGGCCGGGTTCAAGACCGGCAACATCCCCGGCACGGTTTGGATCTGTGTCGGGCGGGGTGGCGGCGCGGCCGCAGCGACGGGTACCGCGGGAGCGGCCGATGGCTTTGGTGTGACCGCCGATTGCGCGACCTGAACGATCGCTGCGGCAGCCGAGCATAAGAGCCCATAGCCGCCCTCGACGCTTGCCGGCCAAATCGGCAGAGCGCACGCCAACACCCCGAGGAGCAAAAGCGGGACAATCCAGAAGGCTATCCGCAACCAGCGGCGCAACAACAGCGGCAAAAACGCCTCCGAACACAAAGTGCGATAAACAGGGAGCGGTCAAATCGGCTTTCAGCGCTGGGCCGTCGCGGTCCTGATCGCGGCGACGGTGCGTGCAACGATGAGATCGACCCCCAGCTGGCCGAGCGCTGCGCTGGCATGACGCGGATCGCCGTGGGTCCCGTCGCCAGGTTTGGTTTCGCCAAGCAAATCCGTGCGGACCAGGCTCGGATCGGTCGCCATCATCAGCGACGTGTCGAGCAGCCCCGCATGGCTGCCAATTTCTGCTTCGCTGTAGCCCTTGCTCTTCAGCAATTGACCGAATTCGGTCTCACTCGCGCGGTAATATTCGATCAGCGCATAGGCGCGCATCGGCGTTGCCGCCCATTCCCGGTCAAGCCGCTGGGCAACTACCTCGTCGTCCTTTTGATAACCGCCATGGTCCCCAAGAAAAACGATGTTGTGGAAGCCAGCGAGCTTGAAACTCTTTGCCGCGTATTCGAGGGTCGAGTCGAACGCGGCTGTCGGCACGGTGATCGTTCCCGGGAATTTAAGATGTCCTTCCGGCTTGTCGACGTTGCCTTCAGGCACATAGGCGATGACCGGCGCTACCAATGCATTGCCGAGCGCCTGCGCTATCTTGCCGGCCAACACCTTCACCCGAACATTGTGCTTGCCGAGCGCCATTTGCGGGCCGTTTTGCTCGGTTCCGCCGATCGGGACGAGGATTGTCGTCTTGCCCGCCTGAATGTCAGTGCGCAATTCGGGCCAAGTCAGGTCTTCAAGATAAACGCTCCCCGACGCCTCGGCGGCCCCGGCCATGACATTGCCAATCAGCAGAAACAAAAAAACAAATAGAGATCGTCTCGCCATCGCCCCAACCCCCCACTGCCAGCCCGTCGCACCTGCGTCGCTTACGCCGTTAGCGCACCCCGGGCAACGGCCGTAGCTGGTCGCCGAAACGACGTTGGAAGCGCAAAGGTCGATCTTCAATCTGACCCAAAGCATTGCCTAACTCAGCGGCAGAAATGACGTCAGAAAGATGGCGACCGAACCGGCCGTAATCGGCATTCGATGGTGTCATTCGGATCCGGACGGTCGCACCCCTCGGCGAATCGAATATAGATGATCGCCCAAAGTAACTTGCCGCGACGGTCAGCCAACCGCGCGCGAAATCAACGCGGCGGCAACGCAAAAGATCACGATCGCAAGCGGCGGAACGCGCCAGCGATCGAGCAGAAGGAAGCCGGTCAACGCGATCGCGACATCGCGGCCATTGTTGACCGCGCTGATCCAGATCGGGTTGTAAAGGGCGGCGCCAAGAACTCCGACCACGGCCGCATTGATGCCAGCCAGGCCCGCCCGCGCCGCGGGGTGGTGGCCAAGCCACAGCCACACGCGCAACCCCGCCAAGGCGACCAGCATTCCCGGCAGAAACATGAAAATCAGCGCGACAGCCGCCCAGGGCAGGGCCGCTCCGGCGGGTGCTACCACCGCGCCGAGATAGGCGGAGAACGTAAACAACGGACCCGGGATAGCCTGTGCGACGCCGTAGCCGGCGAGGAAGGTGCTGTCGGACAACCAACCCCGGGGCACCAGCGCATCGCGCAACAGCGGCAGCACGACGTGTCCGCCGCCAAAGACCAGCGCGCCCGCCTTGTAGAAGATGCCGGCCAACGCCAACAGACTATGTGGCGCCGCAGCGCCGGCCAGCGGCAATGCGACAAGCAAGACGAGAAACAGCGCCAGCGCTATGCCGCCCGTCCGCAATGTCACCGGCATTGCCGGCAGACCCGGGGCAACCGGCAGGTCGCGGCACAGCACGGCGCCGCCAACCGCGCCGATTAGCAATGCGGCGATCTGGATTACCGGGCCGCTGACCATCAGTAGAAGTACCGCCGCCACCAATGCCAGTGCGACCCGCGGGCGGTCGGGGCACAGATTGCGACCCATACTCCAAACAGCTTGCGCGACGACGGCGACCGCAACCAGCTTCAACCCATGCAATACCGCATCGGTTGTGGGTCCTTCAAGGCGCGGGGCCAGCAGCGCAAAGCCGAACATGATGATGGCGGAGGGCAGGGTAAAACCCGCCCAGGCGGCAAATGCCCCACCCCAGCCGGCGCGGCGCAATCCGATCAGATAGCCGACTTGGCTACTGGCTGGCCCCGGTACCATTTGGCACAAGGCGACTAACCCGGCGTATTCCTCTGGCGACAGCCATTGACGCTGACGGACATAGGTACGCTCGTAATAGCCAAGATGGGCGATCGGGCCGCCGAACGAGGTCAACCCGAGCCGTAGCGCCACCCAAAAAACCTCGGACGCACGGCCGCGGTGAGGTTCAACAACAGAAGACGTCGCGGTCTCGCTCATCTTTATCTCCGCGCCTGTTCCGCGGCCCAATATCGCCGACCTCGCGACAGCGCATCGAAACGATGCAGCGTTAATTCGCGATTGAAGCGGCGACACAGCGCGGAACAAAGCGAACGAAGCGAAGATAATCCCGACAAACGCTACAGCGATAGCCGTCGTCAGCGAGTCAAGGTCAGGTTTGACGGGTGGTAGAGTTGGGTCGGGGCGGGTTCTGGCGCCGGCGGGGGTGACGGTCGGAACAACCCGAGCAGGCCTTCAAAGAAGCCGCGGACCGGAGCGGCGACAGCGGCGATGCCGGTGGGCGGCGGGGCGCTCGGCAGCGGACGGATAGGCATCGAACGGGTCGCTGCCAGCATGAAGGTGCGCCAGGTTTGGGCGGGCAGCGACCCGCCGGCGACCTTGTTCATCGGCGCGTTGTTGTCGTTGCCGAACCACACCCCAGCGACGAGATCGGCGGTATAACCAATGAACCAGGCGTCGCGGTAATCTTGGGTGGTGCCGGTCTTGCCGGCAGCCGGCCGCGGCAACCGGGCGCTGCGCCCCGTGCCATGGTCGATGACCCCTGCGAGCATGCTATTCATCTCGCCGACCATTTCCGGACTGGCGACCCGCCCCGGCCCGGAACCGCTGCGGCGGAACAACACATTTCCAGCGCTGTCGCGGATTTCGGCGATGCCATAGGCCCACACCCCGATGCCGCCATTGGCGAAGGGCGCGTAGGCGGCGGTCAGTTCCAGCAGGTTCACGTCGTCGGTGCCGAGCGCGATGCTCGCATCTCGCGTCAATGGGGTCGTGATGCCGAGCCGGTGCGCCGCGGCCACGACGTTGTCGATCCCCGCGCGCATCGCGACCTGCACCGCGATCGTATTGATCGATTGCGCCAGCGCCTCGGCGAGGGTCATGTCGCCCGCGTAGCGATTACCATAATCGCGCGGGCGCCAGCTGCCGATCTGGATCGGACCGTCGATAAAATGGTCGGAGGGGCGCAGCCCCGCCTCCAGCCCGGCGAGATAGACAAACGGCTTGAACGCCGATCCCGGCTGACGCTGGGCCTGGGTCGCGCGGTTGAACTGGCTCGCATCGTAATTGCGCCCGCCGACCATCGCCCGTACTGCACCGTCGGGCGACATCGCAACGAGCGCACCCTGGCTCACCGCGTCGCGAGCACCGTCTCGGGCAAGGGTCTCGGCAATAGCTGCTTCCGCCTCGGCCTGCATCAGCGGATCAAAGGTGGTGACGACGGTCAGGTCACGGCTGTTCGGGCCGACAAAATCGGCCAGCTGTGCCGCGACCCAATCGGCAAAATAGCGGTTCCCCGGGCGGGCGGCCGCAATCGCGCCGAGCTCGCTCTGTTCACGGCTGGCGGCTCTGGCTTCGCTCGCGCTAATATAACCGGCTTCGACCATGTTATCGAGGACTTGCGCGGTCCGCGCCGCCGCGAGGTCACGGTCACGGGTGGGATTGAAGCGGGCCGGCGCCTTCAGCAGACCGGCGATCATCGCGCTCTGGTAGAGATCGAGCCGCGAAGCCAACTCGCCAAAATAGCGATGCGCTGCGGCATCGACACCATAAGTGCCGGCGCCGAGATACACCCGGTTCAGATAGATTTCGAGGATCTGATCCTTGGTAAATCTGTGCTCGAGCCACAAGGCGAGCAAGGTCTCACGGGCCTTTCGGGCAAAGCTGCGCTCCGAGGTCAGGAACAGATTCTTGGCAAGCTGCTGGGTGATCGTGCTGCCGCCTTCGACGACGCGCCCGGCGCTGAGATCGGCGATCGCCGCTCGCATCAAGCCGATCGGATCGATCCCGAAATGATGAAAAAAACGCCGGTCCTCGGTCGCGATCACCGCCTGCGGCAGATAGGGTGACATCTCCCGCAAAGTCAGCGGCCGGCCGAACAAATCGCCATAGGTCGCGAGCAGGCTCCGATCGGCGGCGAGGATCGTCACACTCGGCCGCCGCTGCGATTGCGCCAACTGGCTGGTGTCAGGCAGGGTCAGCGCAAAATAGCCGATAACGCCGCCGCCTATGACCAGCAGCCACAGCAATATCAGGGCAACGAGCCGCACGAATGCACGTCGCCAGGACGGCTTCCGGCCCGGGCGGCTCGGCGCTGGCTTTCGCGAACGACCTTCGCGCGGCGGTTGCGGTCGGTCGGCGGGATCTGCACGCAGCCGCGGGTCAGGCATTGCCGGTCGCCATATCGATGCTGAACTTCACCTTCGTTGCTTCGCCCTAATCTTTGGGACGCGTCCCGTCCAACTGCTTCTTTATGGCAAAGTATTGGCAGCGCTCCGGAATGACGCTGTATGACACTCCATTCGCCCACCAGCGTCGGAACCGCTGCGTGCATGCAGTTGTTTTAATGGCAATCACGGATGAAGCGCGGCTATCGCCTTTTTGCTAAAAGGGACGGTAGCGCAACCCGCGGGAGCGATCACCATGGCTGGGCCGACCGAATCGACACGAAACGACGAAGCGCAGCCGAATATGGGACGGGCGAAGATGATCCTGAACGAACTTGCCGACGCCGCCCAATCGGCGGCATTATCTGTAGTAGACGAACAAAGAGCCCGCGCTTCGGCGCAAGTTGGCAGCATCGCCGAGGCGGTGCGGGCCGCCGGGCGCTCGTTGGAGCAGTCGCAAAGCCCGGCGGTGGCGGAGTATATCAATTCGACAGCCCGACAAGTTGAGGCGGTTGCCGACGCGATCCGCTCGCGCAATTGGAGCGGATTGGTTTCGGATGTCGAATATCTGGCCCGCCGGTCGCCGACGATGTTTATCGCCGGAGCAGTGGCGCTGGGCTTTATCGCCGGCCGCTTCCTGGCGGCATTGCGCGAGCCGGAACCTTCTCAGGCTGAGATGCGGCGGGCGACGGAGAACACGGTTTCCGCCGCGGTGTCGAGCGCCAGCGGAAACGGTCAGCTGGTGGATTGGCCGCCACCCACGGAAGCACGGGAGCTGTCGTGAGCCCACCGGACGATTTTGTCGGGCGTGAGGAGCCCCCTTTCCGGTCCGGTCGCGATCGCCCAATCGGCGCTTTGTTCACCGATCTGACCGAAGATCTCGGCAGGCTGTTCAAACTCGAAATCGAGTTGTTCAAGCGCGAGCTGGGCGAGAAGGCGGGGCGGCTCGGCCGCGGTAGCGCCATGGTCGCAGCCGGCGGCCTACTTGCCTTTAGCGCTTGGCTTGTCCTCTTGGCGGCAGCGGTTCTCGGGTTGTCCACGGTGCTGCGGCCATGGCTCGCGGCGCTGATCATTGGCGTGGTGGTGCTTCTGGTCGCCGCTGTGTTGCTGATCCTTGGCAAGCGTTGGCTGGGCGCTCAGGGCCTCGTCCCGAGCCGGACAATCAACACGCTGCGGGAGGACGCAGCGTGGATCAAGGAGCGCGTGTCATGACATCCGAATCCGACCGCTCGATGGATGAGATCGAGATCGAGATCGCACGCACCCGCGCCCGACTTTCGACAACAACCGACGCGCTCGCGGCCGAATTGGCGCCGCCGCGTCTGATGCATCAAGGAGTAGACATGCTCAACGGTTTTCTGGGCCGGTCCGACGGGATCGAACTGGGCGGCGGCGTTCGCGCCGATCCGGTGGCGTTAGCATTGCTGGGTTTGGGTGTCGCTTGGCTGGTCGCCGAAAATACCGGGCTTCTTGACAAGTGGATGCCGGACCGCGCCGATGAACCGGCGCACCGCACAGATAACATGGCGGCGCTGTCTGCCGGTGAGACGATCCGCTCCGAAAACAGCGAGGGCTGGATTCATCAAGTGGCGAGCGCGACCCAAGGGGCGTTGCATACCGTTTACGACAAGGGTGGTGCAGTGATTGGGCAGGCGGGTGAACTGATCACGCATCCAGGCGATTCGACCCAGCGCGTTCGTGAGGCCGGCGGCCGGATGATCGAAGCCGCGGGGCAGAGTCGTTGGTGGATGGGGGGCTTGGGGATCGCTGTCGGTGCGGCACTGGCGATATGGCTACCGACCAGCCGGCGTGAGCGCGAGATTGTGACCCAGGCGCGTGACGATATCTTGGAAAAAGCCGAGGAGCTTGGCCACCGCGCAGCAAACTCGATGCGCGAATTGGCGGAAAGCACAGCGCACGACGCTGGCGGGGGCTCGACGCGCGGATCAACAGGGTACTAAACATCGGCTGGTTTTCACGGGGTAATCGCTGAAGGCAAGGGGGGACGATGGGGGGGTATTTTGGCGCTGGGCGTATAGCCCTGGCTGGATTGGCACTCGCGTTCGCGTGTCAGGGGCCAGCGCGAGCGCAGATGTCGAGCGATCCGGCCCAGATCACGGCTTGTTTGTGTCAGCAGCAGGGGATCGCCACTTTGTCGGCCGACATGTCAGCCAAAACCCAGGCTTTGGCGGCCGACCGCCAGCGTGTCGCCGACCTCGACGCCCAGCTGTTGCAGTCGCGACAGCATCTTGATGTCAACAACGCGGAGGCGGAAGCGCAATACAAGGCGCTGCTAGCGCAGCGCGACCAGGCTTACAAGGACTCGATCGGACCGGTCGTCGGCGCGGCGGACCAGGCGACTACTCGGTACAATGCGCTGGTCAACCAGTACAACACGCAATGCGCCAATCGCGTCTTCAACGCCGACATGATGGCCCAGCTGCAGACGCATCTGGCGTGTCCGCCATTGCAGTAGGCTCGGCCGCCTGCGCCTCCGGCGGGTAGAAGTCTCGGGATTGATTGTCGGATCGGCGATCACCTGCCACCCGTCCTCGCGCCAAGCCCGGAAGAAGCAGTTGCGCCGTCCGGTGTGGCAGGCGACGCCCTGCTGGTCGACAAGCAGCAAAATCGTGTCGCCGTCACAATCGAGGCGCAGCTCGCGCAGCCATTGCACCTGGCCGGAAGTTTCGCCCTTTCGCCATAATTTGTGCCGCGACCGCGACCAGTAACAAACGCGCCCCTCGACTAAAGTCGCGCGTACTGCATCGCGGTTCATCCATGCCATCATCAGGATCTCGCCGGTGTCGTGTTGCTGGGCAACCGCCGCTACCAGCCCGTCGCGGTCGAATGTGATCGCAGCGAGCGCCTCATCGAGGCTATGGTCCCCTCCGGTCTCGTCGCTCACTTCCCCCGTCATCGGCCCGCTCACAGCATCTGGCCGCCATCGACGGCGATGTTCTGGCCGGTGACCCATCCGGCCAGCGGCGAGGCGAGAAACAGAGCGACCCGCGCCACTTCCTCCGGCCGGCCCAGCCTGCCAAACGGAATACTGCGCAGAATCGCGGCGTAGAGCGGCGGGTTGCGGTTCTTCGCGCGCTCCCAGGTGCCGCCGGGAAATTCGATCGAGCCGGGAGCGATGCAGTTGACGCGAATCTGCTGCCGCGCCAGTTGGGCGGCCAATGTCTGCGTATATTCGAGGATCGCGGCTTTGACGGCACCATAAGGCGGGGTGCGGACCGAGGCGCGAAAGCCCGAGATCGACGAAATGTTGATGATCGACCCCGCCTCGGATTTTTCGATGTGGGGCAAGGCCGCGCGTGTCGCGCGTACCGTCGCCAGCAGGTCGACCGAAATACTTTTTTCCCAGCCGGCCTCGTCGTCGCTGGCGCCAAACCCCGAGGCATTGTTGACCAGGATGTCGATGCCGCCGAGCGCACTCGCCGCTTCCTCGATATAGCGGGGGACCGCCGCGGCATCGCCGAGATCGCAAGTAGCAGCATGCGCCTGATGCCCGTACCGGGCGATTTCGTCACGCGCCTTGGTCAAGGCCTCGGGGCCGCGGGCGCAGATCGAAACATCGGCGCCGGTCTCGGCAAAGATGAGTGCGATCGCCCGCCCGATGCCGCGGCTGCCGCCGGCCACCACCGCCTTCTTCCCCGCCAGATTGATGTTCATCTTCTCTCCGCTGTCGCTGCCCTTCTCCCCCGATCTTGGCCGTCTTGCGACGACGCGTCGAGAGAGACGAGACCAGCTTTGCCGTGACCCTTCGGTGGGTAACATCGGGTTCGCTAGGAAGCCAACGTGACCGATTGCGGCGACAACGCGTTCTCGACCGGCAGCGCGAACCGAAATACAGCGCCGTGGGGCTCATTGGGCGCTGCCGATAATCGTCCGCCGTGGGCCTCGACGATCGAGCGGCAGATCGCCAGGCCCATGCCCGTGCCACGGGGTTTTGTCGTGAAGAATGCATCGAAGAGCCCGTCGACGTTTTTCGGTTCGATCCCCGTCCCGGAATCGGCTACCTCGATCAAAACACTCTGACCGCTGACGAACCTAGAGCTGACCTTGAGCACGCGGGCGCGATCGGTAATCGGTCTCATGGCTTCCACGGCATTCGTGACCAGGTTCAGTAAGACCTGCTGTAGCTGACCTTTGCTGGCTGACACCATTGGCAGGTCCGCGGCCAGATCAGTGACCACGTGAAGGCGTTCGGACCGCAATTCGGCTGCCAGGAGCTCGAGGGCCTCGATGATAATCGAATTGACGAAGACCGGACTTCTTTCTTGATTGGCTGCCCGGAACAGCGAACGGATGCTTGCGAGTGCCTCAGCTGCACGATGGCCATCTCTTACGATTCGTTGGAGGGTCGCTTGCGTCTCGGAGAGATCCGGGACCGGACGATCGAGCCAGCGCAGCCCTGCGCTGGCATTGGCTGCCACCGCGGCTAACGGCTGCCTCAGCTCATGGGCGATGGCGGCCGCCATCGCTTCCATGGTCATCATCCGACTCTCGCGCTCGCGACGCTGGGCCAAGATAGAGACTGCCAAGCGCGTATAGAGGGTCATCGTCTCGGTGAGTAAGACAATAAGCATTACCGTCGCGGTGACGACAAGGAAAGAACGGCCCGCATAAAATGCAAGGCTAAATCTGCCGGGAGTAAGTATCCATCCGATGAACGCATTCGCGATAGATCCGCACAGAACGACCATCAGCCATAGACCGATAACCGATCGTCGCCGCAACCACAGCAAGAGGAGGGCAACGGCGTTCAGCAGCAATAGAAGCGCGCCAACGCAGCGGATACCGACGGTCGCTCGGTTCCTGTCCAAAAAAATCTTCGGTAGATGCGGTTCTGCGGCTGTGGCGAGCCAGGTCAATGCGATAACGATCACGATCGAAACTGCGACGCTCATTGCCACGGCGGTTCGTGAAGAGCGATGGGAAACAAGAGCTCCCGGCTCTCTATCCTTCAGCACCGCATAGCCGATGGCTGCGAGCGGGTACCCGGAAACCCAGAATGCCGAAAGCCAGCCGTTGGTCTGCGGGCCGGCGCCGAGAAGCCCGCTAGGCGTGAATGTCCCCGGAAAGCTAAGGAGCAGCGGAACAGCCATCATCGCGGTGTAAAAATAACCGCTCGCCAGGACCAGCAGCGCTGGCCGGCGGACGATATCGAATTGAGAAATCAGAAACGCCCACGTCACGAGATCGGCGATAAAAACATACGTGTTGGTGATCGGTATCCAAGCGTCGCTACGTGGAAGCTGCAGGCTCGCAAAAGGGGCCGCAGCGGCTGCAATGCCCAGGAGCGCAAGGCCCAACGCCACCGCTGCTCGACGTTCCGTTACCCCAGCGGGCAGGTTCGCGAGGACAATTCCACCCTGCTCAGCCGCCTCGGTCAAGGAAGCCTCGATCGCATGCCGCCGCTCCGCCTCCTAATCAATGTCCTACCGAGCGGTAAATCCACATTTTAGCACAAATATCTGATGATCCGGGAAGTCTGGGCAGGAGACCGATGGCCGGCTTTGTCAGGACGCGAGAGGTCTGACATCCGCTTGCCGCGACGGATAGCAGGCCCGATGCTGGGCCGATCAACTAACGGAGAACAAGGCCATGCCGATGCAGTTTTTGATGCTGCCGCCACAGAGTGAGAAGACTCTGCGAATGGGGCGCTCGCCTCGCCGCGGCATTGCCTGAACTCGATGTCATCGTCGCCGAGGATATAGGGCGGGCCGAGCGGGCGATCGCCACCGCTGAAGCCGCCTTTGGCACGATCCCGCCGGCGCTGTTACGCCAGGCGCGGCATCTCAAATGGCTGCAGGCGCCGCAGGCTGCCCCGCCCGCCGGCTTTTACTATCCCGAACTGATCGCGCACCCCGTCCAGATCACCAATTTCCGCGAGATCTACAACGACCACATCGGCACGCATGTGATGGCCTTTGTGCTGGCCTTCGCGCGCGGCCTGCAGCGCTACATTCCGCAGCAATTGCGCCGCGAGTGGAAGAAGCCGGAGCAGAATGAGGAGATCGTCCACCTGCCCGAGGCAACCGCACTGATCGTCGGCGTCGGCGGCATCGGCAGCGAGATCGCGCGCCTTTCCGCAGCTTTCGGCATGCGGGTGATCGGCGTCGACGAGCGCCGTCGCGAAGCCCCGCCGGGTGTCGCCGAACTGCATCGCAGCGACGAACTCGACGCGCTTTTGCCGCAAGCCGATTTCGTGATCCTGACGGTGCCGCACACGCCCGAGACCGAGGGCTTTATGAACCGCGCGCGGTTTCAGGAAATGAAAAAGACCGCGTTCTTTATCAATATCGGGCGTGGCTTGACGACGCGTCTCGACGACCTCGCCGCGGCGATCGAGGCGGGCGAAATCGCCGGCGCCGGTCTCGACGTGTTCGAGCAGGAGCCGCTGCCCGCCGACCACAAATTATGGACCCTTCCCGGGGTATTGATCACCCCGCATACCGCCGGTTACGGCCCCTATCTCGACGAGCGCCGCTACGACATCATTTTAGATAATTGCCGGCGGTTTCTCGCGGGAGAACCATTGCGCAACCTCGTCGACAAGGCTCGCTGGTTCTAGATTAGCGGCGGACGTAGACGGTGTCGGCTGCTACCATGACCTCGTAGGCCGGGACGTCGGTCGATATCGGCCCGTCGAGCAATTTGCCGGTGCGCACGTCAAAGCGCGCGAAATGCAGCGGGCATTCGATCGCATAACCATCGAGCTTGCCGCGCGACAATGGTGCGTTGCGGTGCCCGCAGACATCCTTGAGCACAAAGAATGCGCCATCGACATTGGCGAGCACTCTGCGCTCGCCGTCGACTGCGACAAATTTCATCTCGCCCGGCGCAAGGTCGCCGACGTCCGCGACTGCGACAAAGCCCTCTGGTATCGGGTGAATGCCCTAATGCCCTCTAACGCGGGGATTGCTTCGTGGAGTTTATCCTCGGGCCACGCCGAGCGCGGACCCCAGGGGCTCTCAATGACGGAAGATCCCGGTCATTGCGAGGAGTTACGCGACGAAGCAATTCCGCTGCTGTTTTGTCCGCATCGTCAGTTCAGTTCGAACCCGAACATCTTCGCCGCGTTCTCGGAGGTGATCTTACGCAGATCGTCTTCGGGCACACCCTCGAACATCCGCGACAGGAATTGCTGCGAGCGCGGGAACGTCGCTTCGGCATGCGGGTAGTCGCTGCCCCACAGCATGTTCTCGACCCCGATATAGTCGCGCAATTTGATGCCGATTTCATCTTCCATGAACTCGACGAACATGTTGCGCTTCCAGTATTCGCTCGGCATCAAGCCGTCTTTCGACCGCCACCCTTTGGTAAAGACCGGGCGCTCGAGATAGGTGAAGTCCATCTGCTTCAGCCAATGCGGGATCCATGACGCCTCGTGCTCGACTGAGCCGATCTTGAGACCGGGGAACTTGTCGAACACGCCAGCGAACAGCATCGAGCCTAGCGCATAGCGCACCCAGTAGTCCGTGGTCGAGCGGCCGGCGCCGGTCATTTGGGTCACGTCGGTGGTGAACTCGTTGGCCGGAACGCCGTCGCGCGGTGTCGCGATGTGCAGCAATAGCGGGTGCTTCAGCGCCTCCGCAGTCGCCCAAAAACGGTCATAGACAGGGCTGCTGTAGGGTTTGTCCGGACGCGGGGCCACCGGGATAAAGGAACCGACGAGACCCAACTTGACGCACCGCTCGAGCTCTTTTGCGGCTGCATCGGGGTCGTCGACATTAAGCATCGCGATGCCCTTGAGCCGTCGCGGATGCGGCTTGCAGAAATCGGCCATCCAGTCGTTGTAGACGCGGCAGATCTCGGTCAGTAGTTCACTGTCCGGGATGCGGTACCAGAACAGCCCCTGGCTCGGCTGCAACACCGAACCCCAGATTCCGTCTTCCTCGTTTTCAGTGATCATCGCGTCGGCGTCATAGGCGCCCTTGCGGACATCTTCCCACAGCCCCAGAAAATCGATCTGCGACGGGTCTTCAAAGCGCTGCCCGGCCTGCATTACCGCACCCAATGTGCCGACCTGCATGTCGCCAAGCATCCAGGCGTCGTATTCGCGGCCGGTTGGCGTCTTCCGCCGCTCCATGCGCGGCGCCCGGTCACGGAATTTGGCGTCAAACCGCGATGTGTACATATCCGGCGGCTCGACGATGTGGGAATCCGCCGAAATCATCTGGTATGTCGCCATATGCCCTCCTGCTGGTGTCAGTTGTCGCCACCCCGCCCCGGCAAAACAGGCCAGACCGGTCTATCGCGTATGTGCAAACGGTATGCCGCCGCCGCGAGACAAGTCAAGCGAGGGCCGCTTTTGGAATTTCCATTTTCAGGCCGAGCCTTGCACGGCCAACTCCGGCGATGCCGGCGCCCGGTCAGAGCCAGGCCGAGCGGCGAAAGCGGTAATAGAGGTAGCCGCAGATCCCGCCCATCAATCCCATGACCAGCGGATAGCCGAAAGCCCAATCGAGCTCGGGCATAAACTTGAAATTCATGCCGTAAATGCCGGCGATCATCGTCGGAACGGCGATAATTGCCGCCCAAGCCGCGAGTTTTTTGACAATCTCGTTTTGCCGCGCCGAAGCGAGCAGCAGACTGGCCTCGAACGCCGCGGTCAGCCGCTCGCGCAAATCGGTAATCGCATCGCTGACAAACAAGACGTGATCGTGAACATCGCGCAGGTACGGACGTATCTTATTGGCTTTGACCGCGAATTCGTGTCGCCGCAATTGGTTGCAGATCTCGACCATCGGCGAGACCGCGTGGCGCATGTCGAGCAATCCGGCGCGCAGCCGGTAAATCCGCTCGATTTTTTCAGTCGCCGGCATTGTCGAGAAAATGTCGTCCTCAATTGTTGCCAGTTCTTCGGTGATCTTATCGACGATCGGCAAGTAATTGTCGCCGACAAAGTCGAGAATGGCGTAGACGATGGCGCTTTCGCCGAGCCGCAGCAATTCCGGATTACGCTCGCAGCGACCCCTGACTTCGGCGTAGGAGGCCGAGGCGCCGTGCCGGATCGAGACGACAAACCCTTTGCCGACAATCAGGTGGGTCTCGCCGTACTGGATCTTGCCCGAAATCAGCTGGGCGGTGCGTAAAATGATAAATAAAACGTCGCCATAAATATCCATTTTCGGACGCTGATGCGCCTGATTGGCGTCTTCGATGATCAGCTCATGAACGCCGAACTGCTGGCGGACCGTCTCCAATAGACCGGCGTCGGGCTCGTGGAGGCCAAGCCACACGACCGCCCCGTCGCTGGCGGCGAACACCCCACATTCCTCGACAGCAAGATCTTTAATCCGCGCCCCGTCTTGATACAGCGCGCAGTTGACAACCCCTTGTCGCCGCGGCAAGGGCTCGGCGGAATTGGCGCGGGCGAGGTCGGATGCAGGGGCCGCGAGATCAGTCATCGCCAATCCGCAGGCGCTGTGCGCGCCCATTCGGCCGGTGTAACGCGCTGCCCCTTCCGGAGAGGCTGGGATTGGTCATGAAATAAACGTGCGCGCTTTGCGGCTCGCCCGCCGGGGTCTCGCGCACCCAAGTGCCGTCCGGCTGCAGCAGCCAGCTTTGCGCGTCGTCGCGCAAGTTTTCGACCATGATCTGGTCGAGGATCTGCTGGTGCACCGTCGGATTCTCGATCGGCACCAATGTCTCGACCCGGCTATCGAGGTTGCGCGGCATCCAGTCCGCCGACGAGATGTACACCGCAGCCTCCGCCGAGGGCAGCCCGTGACCGCCGCCAAAACAAACGATACGGGCATGTTCAAGAAAGCGCCCGATAATGCTTTTGACCGTGATGTTGTCGGAGAGGCCGGGAACGCCGGGGCGCAGGCAGCAGATCCCGCGTATGACCAGCGTAATCGACACGCCAGCGTCGGAAGCGCGATAGAGAGCGTCGATCAGCTCGCGGTCGACAAGTGCGTTCAACTTTACCCAGATCATCGCCGGCCGGCCGGCATCGGCATGCGCAATCTCGGCCTCAATCATCTCGAGCAGTTTCGCCCTGATGCCGCCAGGTGAAATCGCCAACTTTTCAAGCTTGGCCGGCCGCGCATATCCGGTGATGAAATTAAACACGCGGGCGGCATCGCGGCATAGCGCGGGGTCACAGGTGAAGAATGACAGATCGGTGTAGATCTTTGCGGTGATCGGATGATAGTTGCCGGTGCCGAAATGCACGTATGAGCGCAGCGAGTCGCCTTCGCGTCGGGCGATTAGTGATATCTTGGCGTGCGTCTTCAAATCGACAAAGCCGTAGACAACTTGTGCGCCGGCCCGTTCCAGCCGCCGCGCCCAATGGATGTTTCGCTCTTCGTCAAAGCGGGCTTTGAGTTCGACTAGCGCCGTTACCGATTTACCGGATTCCGCGGCCTCGACGAGAGCGGCGACGATCGGCGAATCCTCCGAGGTCCGGTATAGCGTCTGCTTGATTGCGATGACGTTCGGGTCGTGGGCGGCCTGCTGCACGAACTGAACGACGACATCGAAGGATTCGTACGGGTGATGGACGACGATGTCCTTGGCTCGGATCGCCGCGAAGCTATCGCCGCCGAAGTCGCGAATGCGCTCGGGAAAACGCGGCGTGTACGGCGGGAACAACAAATCGGGCCGCTCGGGGGTGATCAGCTGGCTAGTGTCCGCCAGCCCCACCATTCCTTCCACCTCCACGACATCGGCCGGCCTCGCACCAGTCTCGCGGCTGACAAAGTCGCATAGCCTCTGCGGAGTGCCGCCGGCAAACATTAGGCGGATGATGCGGCCCTGACGGCGTCGCTTCAGCGCCGATTTCAAACATCAGCACGAGGTCGTGCGCTTCTTCCTCGATTTCGATGTCGCTGTCGCGCAGCACGCGAAAGGTCCCGTGACCCAATGGGGTCATGCCCGGGAACAGCTCCGTCAGCCCGACCGAGACAATTGCGGCCTCGATCGAGATAAAGCGGATCGCCTTGCCCGGCAATCTGATAAACCGCTCGATCTGCTCGGGGATCATCACCAGCGCGTTGATCTGCGAATTGTCGTCACGGAGCAATTCCACGACCATGACCAGGGCACGGTTCGGGACGAACGGGAACGGATGGGCTGGATCGATCGCGATCGGCGTCAGCACCGGCAACCATCGTTCGATGAAACGCTGTCGCAACCACGCGCGATCGGCGGCGGTCAGGGCGTCATGGCCCAGTATCGAGACGCCTTCTTTGGCCAGAAGCTGCTGCAGCTCGGCCCAGCATTGCTGTTGACGATGCACGAGACGGTCGGTGACTTCGGCAATCGCGGCAAGCTCCTGTTCGGGGCTGAGCCCATCATCACTGAGGATTGGGATCTTGCTGTCCGCCAGCTCCTTTAGGCCGGCAACCCGGACCATGTAGAATTCGTCGAGATTGCTGTCCGAGATCGACAGAAATCGCACCCGTTCGAGCAGCGGATGGGCCGGATTTGCGGCCTCGTCGAGCACGCGCTCGTTGAACGCCAGCCACGAAAGTTCACGGTTGATATAGCGCTGACTTGGCGCCACTGGAGCCGGCGCGCGCGCCGTTATCTTGTCGGATGGTCGCCGATCGATCGCCAATTCTGCCATTTGCCACGGCGCCCTTTTCTGTCGGGGAGTGGAGCGTGCGTCGCGGGCGAGCTTAGTAGGCAGCGAGCATCTCGTCACTGACCCGCTTAACGCCGGGTACGCCCTCTGCCAATGCCAGCAAGGCCTTGCGCTCGGCAGGCGACCCGACTAGCCCCCAAATATGCACCACGCCGTCGCTGACCGTAACATTGCGGCTGCCAAAATCGGTCCAGCGCTGCTGTTTCAGCCGCGACAGCAATTCAAGCCTGATCTGATGATCGGTTTCGTCGTGCTGTTCCATCCGACCGACGACCGATGCCAAAGCCTGGACCAAGTTTCCCCCTTGACCAGAATAAGGCGCGAATATGCCGGGATGATCTTACACTTTTATGACAGTTTAATTCTAAAGAGGTGTCATCCCATCCGCGGCCCACTGCTCAGCTGCGGCGGGCGATGTTTTGCGCGAGCACGGAAAGCAGCAAGCCGAGGGTGGTATATCCGAGGATCACCTCGCTGGAGACAACAAGCTCACCGGCCAGTGTTTTTGGTTTTATATCGCCAAAACCGAGCGTCGTGTACGTAACAATCGAGAAATAAAAAGGCGTGAACCAGGTCTTGGCGCTGTCTTTATAGTCAAGAATCTGCGGAAACACCCGGTAAATCACACCATAGAGCCCGGCGAGGCCAAAGGATACTATGGCGACCCGGAGTAAACTGCGGCCATAATCGATTAACCCCCAGGCGCGAAACAGCGCCATCCCGCGAGTTCCTCGCAGATGGGCCTCGAGCGTGTCGAGAAAATCCTGATCCTCCGCGGCCCGCTTGAACAGCGCATTGCCGTAACAGGAATGAGGCCTCGCACGCCATGATAGCGGCCGCGCATTTCGTGCAACCGCCAGCCGACATTGGTCAGCTCGGCGTTACTGAGATTTGCGAGCGTCAGATTGGCGCCGCACAAATTGGCGCCAGTCAGATCGGCGCCGCTGAGATCAGCCAGGGTCAGGTTGCCACCGTTGACATTGGCCAGGCTGAGGTTAGCTTCGCGCAGATTGGCCCCGCGCAGATTGGCGCGCCGAAAATCGGCACTTCTCAAGTTTGCTGTGGAAAAGACGGCCTCGCCGAGATACGCGCGCCAGATCCGCGCCGCTCAAATCCGCGGAACTGAAGTCGGCGCCGCTGAGCGTCGTCTCCCGCAGCAGCGCGCCGCTCAGTACCGCGTTGGCTAAATTCGCGCCGTTGCCGACCGCCTTGGTCAGGTTCGTGAGACTAAGCATAGCGTCGCCCAGATCGGCGCCGTTGAAAACCGTCTCGGCGAGGTTCGCACGACTTCAGATTTGCGCTCGTCAGGATGGCATTCCGCAGGTCCGCCCGGCTTAGGTTCGCGCCGCTGAGATCGGCATCGGAGAGATCGGCTGCATCGAGAACCGCATCGCTGAGGTTTGTTCGGCTGAGATTGGCGCCGGCGAGATTGACGCCGCTGAGAAATGCCCCAGAGAGATTGGCGCCGCTCAAATTGATCCCGGCAAGATCGAGGCGAACCGCCGGATTTTCGTTGCGCCAGGCGTTCCACGGCTCGGCGCCCCGGCGCAGGACGACCAGGTGCTCCGCGTTTTCCATGACTCATCATCTCTTCGTGGTCGGCACTTGCGCATCCCTGTCGCCGGGATGGCGGGGACACGATCGCCATTGGCTTACGCGCGGCAGATGAACCGAACCCGCGATTTTAGCAAATCAGCCTCGCGCCGAATGGAAGGCCAACCGGAAGTTTCCGCTCGACCGCTTGCGAGGTTTAACGCAGCATTGCGAGATGCTCAAATTTCCATCATTTGGCCGCGACACACGAGTAAACGCGTTGCTCGGCACCGGCCACTTCCTATCGCATTATTATCAGCTCTGCCTGCCGCCGGTATTTATCGCGTGGCAAAAGACATTTGACGTGTCGTTTGCCGAACTCGGTCTAGCGATGGCGGCGATGTCAGCCGCAACCGCGATCCTGCAGACACCGATGGGGTTTCTCGTCGACCGCTACGGCTCGCGGCCGTTCCTGGTCGCCGGGACCGCCACAATGACGCTGTCGGTGGCGGCGATGTCGTTTGCCACGTCGTATTGGCAGATTGTGGCATTGGCATTGCTGTCGGGCTGCGGCAATTCGGTGATCCATCCGGCCGACTACTCGATCCTCAGCGGTTCGATCGACCGGGAGCGGCTCGGCCGCTCCTTCGCATTCCACACCTTTGTCGGCAATATCGGATTTGCCGTCGCACCGCCGGCGACCGCGGCGCTGACTTTGCTGCTCGGCTGGCGTGGCGCCTTGTTGCTGGTCGGGCTGTTGGGCGTGCCGGTGGTGCTGACGATCCTTTGGCAGAGCCGGATTCTGATCGATCAGCGCCGCGCGCCGCGCCAACACGCGTCGGTCGCATCGTCCGGCATCAGGATGCTGCTGAGCCGGTCGGTGATCATGTTCTTCGCCTTTTTTATGATATCCGCGGCGGCCGGCGCCGGCATCCAGTCATGGCTGATCACAATCCTGCATCGCGCCTACGGGATGCCGCTTGCCGCCGCCTCTTCGGCATTGACCGGCTGGATGGTCGGCTCGATCTGCGGGGTCTTGCTCGGCGGTTGGGTCGCCGACCGCACCGAGCGCCATCTGCCGTTTGTCGTGGCATTGACCACGGGCGCTGCCGGCATTCTGCTGTGGGTCGGGATCGTCCCGATGGCCGATCTGATGACGGTCGGCGTGCTGTTTGTGGGCGGGTTCATGATGGGCGCCAGCCGCACCCCACGCGACGTCATGGTCAAGGACGCCGCCCCGCCGGGCCAGATCGGCAAGGTGTTCGGCTTTGTCAGCTCGGGCATGTCATTGGGCGGAGCAATCATGCCGGTGCTTTACGGCATGATCATCGATTTGGGACGGCCGCGGCTGGTGCTGGTCGTCGTCGCTGCGTTGCTGATGGCGAGCCTGTTCTGCGCCGGTGGTGCGCGCATCCGCTTCCGCCGGCCGGTCGTGCCTGCCCCGGCTGAGTGACCGGGACCGCCGCGCCCCGCCTTCAGGACCGGCTGGGCTGGACGACGACGCAGGGCAGCTGTCGGCGATTGAGCTTGGTGCAGGCGTTCGCCGCGGCAGTCGCCGAGAGATTGACGAGCCGCGCGCGATAGAGCACAGCGCCGCCATTGGCGACCGGCGGCAATGCGATCGCCGCAGCGTGCAATTGGCCCGGCGCCTCGGTCCGCGCCCCCTCCGCGACCGCTCGCGCGAGCGCCGGATTGGCAAAGGCGCCGACTTGGATCCCCCAATCCCGGTCAGGGATCGCCAGCTGGTGCGGACCCGCGCTGTACGGGGAGGTGTAGGGGGAGGCCGGCGCGATCGGGCGGCTCGGCGCCGCTTCGGCAGCGGGAAAGCCGAGGAGAGCGGCCGCCGCGGCAGCCGCCCGCGACGGTCTCGACGATGGCACAGGAGCGGTCGCGGCCGTCACCATCTGATGACACGGATCGCTCGGGTCGTAGGCGGCGCCGGCATCGCATCCTTCGGCCGAGGCGAGCTGAACCGGCCGTATGCGTGGCGCCGGATGGCATGGGTGCTCGGGATCATACGCCGCGTCCGGGTCGCAGCCGCCAATCGCCGCCGCCCGGACCGGCGCCGGCAACGGTGGCGGGCTCTCCGACGACGCGACAACCGCTTGCCCCTGATTGGTGCAGGGTCGGCTCGGGTCATAAGCGGCGCTCAGGTCGCAGCCCGTCGCGGCAGGTTGCGCAAAGGCTTGCTGGACCGGCGCAACGGGTGACGGCGAGACCGCAGCCGGCTCCACCGCCGCGACCGCCTGCCCGGCCGATGTACAGGGATGGCTGGGGTCATAGGCGGCGCTGAGATCGCAGCCGCCGGCCCCGGTTTGCGGCAGATAAGCTTGCTGCACCGGCGCGCGCCGGCGCCGTTGCCGCGCGCATCAGCGAGGAGCATGGGTGGGCTGGGTCGTAGGCGGCGCTGAGATTGCAGCCGGCGGCGAGGCTCTGGACATCCGGCCCCACTCCTCGACTGCCGCGGTGGCCGGTGCCGGCAGAGGCGTACATCGCCAACGGCCCGGACATCGGCACCGCGTTACCGAGGTTCGGGGTGACCGAAGCGAGGTAGTTCACGGTTTCGTCCGGCAGGCCGCCGCCGCCGGCGAGATACGCTTGAACCCGATCCGGCCCGGCATTGTAGGCGGCAAGAAAAGCCGGGGAGCCGAACCGGTCATACATCTCGCGGATATAGGCCGTTCCCGCCAGGATATTGTTGTGCGGATCGTACGGGTCGGCGCCGAGCCCATACTGCGACTGAAGACCTTCATAGGTTGCGGGCATGACCTGCATCAGGCCCATCGCCCCGACTGGCGAGATCGCCTGCTCCTGCCCGCCCGATTCCTGCTGCATGACCGCCCGAACCCATTGCTCGGGCACGCCGTAACGGCCGGCGGCTTCACGAATGTAAGGACCCCACGGATCATCGGGCGGTCCTGGCGGCGGATAGTAATGCGACGGCGCGAATGAACGCTCGCCAATGGTCGGCGCGCCATACTCGACATAACCGCGTTGTTGGCCACAGGCCGCGAGCAGCAGCACCGGCAACAGCACCAGCCATAAAAGAAAACGCTCGGCATTCGCTCGGCCGCGGCAGCTCAACTCAAGTGTGTGTGCGAACAGCATTCGTCACAACCGATCGTCTGTCTTCGTTAGGCTCGTCTTGCACCGGCACTGTTAATGGGTGGCGAATAACACGGTTGATCGCGAGCGCCTATTCGATCAAGCACTGGTTTAGTGTTACGGGCGTGGGATTGCGGCGCAGCGTTCGTCGCGGCGGTCCGCGCGCGGCCGGCGCCGCGTTAAATTCGCAGCACTAAGCCGTCCTTTCACCTGGGATATTGCCGCTATTCGGCGAATCGGCAGCCTTCGCCGCGTGTATCCCGCCGCCGCGGCTCGGGACTTTGCGCTGCGCTTGTGCCCCCGGCAGAGATCGGGGAAAATCCCTCCCTTTCGCGACGGGAGGCGGATATGCGCAGGGTCGGACCCCACAGCTTTACCGAAGTCTATTTCGCCGGGTGCAATCCGAGCTTTGTCGAGACCAGCGACGGCTATGTCATGATCGACTCGCCGCAGCAGCCGATCGATGCCGTGCGCTGGCGCGAGGGGATGGAAGACAAGGCGCCGATCCGTTACCTGATCAACACCGAGCCGCATGGCGACCACATTTCCGGGAACGCCTATTTCACCGATACCCAGGTCGTCGGCCAAGTCAAATTGCAGGAATGCTTCGAGCGCTACTTGTGGGCGTTTGGCTCGCTCGAGGAAAAGCGCGAGCGCTTCAAGCAATCCGATCCCGACAGCGTCTGGCTGGTTGGCCATCCCGATTACCCGCCGGCCAACCCGCCGACCCTGACCTTTGACGACACGCTGATCCTCAACGTCGGCAATCACACCTTCAACATCATCCATATGCCGGGTCACACCGCGCCGCAGACTTCGGTGCTGGTGCCCGAGGAGGGTGTCGTCTTCACCGGCGACAACGTCTTTCACAAATGCCGCAGCTGGCTGCAGGAATGCGATCCGTGGGAGTGGCTGGCCGCGCTCAAAAGCATCGAGGCGCTCGATGTCGAGACCATCGTGCCGGGCCATGGCGAGCCCTGCGGCAAGGCTTATCTGAAAGAGCAAGCCCAGATCGTCGAAAACTGGATCGGCTTTGTCGAGCGCTTCGTCGATCGCGGCGTCGGCCCGGACGAAATCCTCAAAGGCCCGATCGAGATCACCAAACAAGACCCTTATCCGATCGGCCAGCGCCTGTTCCCGCTCAACGAGCGGCTGACCGACATGATCGTCCGCAACCTGCACAAGCACATCTTGGACAAAAAGGCACAACCCGCCGCGGATTGAGTCTTTCACCGCGGAGAGCGCAACGGGCGCGTCCACAACGTATTCTCGGCGAACTCTGCGGTAGCTCGCTTGGGGGTTAAACATGCCGGAACAGAATTGGATGATGCGCGGCGAATACATGGAAAGCTGCAATTGCGACTATGTTTGTCCTTGCATCTATACGAACCCGCAGGGGCCGGCTGCCGATCCCGCAGCGCCAGGCGTTGTCGGCGATCGTTTCGGGTGATGCCGGCGGGCCGCCCGGCTTTATCCGGCAAAATCTCGTCGGTGATTTCCGCGGCATCGGATTCAAGCCGATAGAGTTCGCGGCCGAGGGCTTCAAACGCCGCACCGCCATTCCCGACGTGGCCTCGTTCGAGATTGAGGGGGTGTTGTCGCGCAACCGCAGCGGCGAGCCGCTCTATATCGACAATACCGGCCATCCGGCGAACCGCCGCCTCGCCTTGGCGCAATCGTCGACGACCCGTGTCACCGGCTTTGGCCTCGACCTCGATCTTTCGGGCAAGGGCAATAACGGCCATTTCGCGCCGTTTGCGTGGTCGGCCTAGAGGACGCTGCCGTTCCCGAGCCCCCCCCGCAGCACGCCAGCGCCCACCCGCGCGCGGTGAATTCAACCTCTCCCTCGCCATCCCGGCGCAGGACCATGTGAAATGAAGCGATGCGATCCGTCGGCTCCGTCATTCCGGGACGTCCTGTAGGGACAGGCCCGGAATCCAAGAACACGGCCGTCGGGTCTCGATGTTCGAATGCGGTGTTCATGGGTTCCGGGTTCGCGGACGATGCCCGCGCCCCGGAATGACGCGCTTCAGGATTGCTTCACGTGCTCGCAGGCCGGGACCGATTGCAGCCATGAGCACCGGCTGGAGCCTATCCTCGGGCCGACCGACAGGCGGACCCGTGGGCCGGTGTGGCGAAATTATTAACGTCTACGATATTGGCTGATCTGGTTAAACGCGTATTCGGTCGCGTTCGTGGCACAGACCGCAGCAGCGCAGGATCGCTCCCGCGCGACCGCATCGTGATCCTCGCCGCGATCACCGCGCTGTCTTGGCTCTACATGTATTGGCAGATGCAGCCGATGGCGGACATGGCCGTTGGCATCAAATCCGCGCGACCCGAGCGCGTGCCCGTGCGATGAAGGCAGCGCGCGCCGCGGGGGTCGAGCGGTCGAGATCGTATTGCCCGAGGAAGAACGAGCGGACCCGACGGCCGCACATCGGCTTTAACGCCCGCATCGGCACTTTGCGGCCAGGATCACCAGCGATTACACGAGTAATCCACCACGGCGAGCCGTAAGTCGTTACCACTCCGAATAGATTGACATGGGTCAGGAGCGGCCGGATGTACCCTTTGGCGAGGTCGCGCTCGAAGGCGATGCCAGGAGACCAGACACGATCGAAATACCCCTTCAGCATAGCCGGCATCGAAAACCAGCAATGCGGAAAGCACAGGATTATTCCATCTACGCGTCTCAATAGTGCGGTATGAGCTGACACCATGCTGTCGTCGTAACCAGCGGCATAGTAGCTGCGACGCTCGCTGTCACTCATCGCTGGATCGAACTGTTCGCGGTAAAGGTCCGTGGCTACCGCGTCATGCTCGTTATCCTTTAGTGCAGCGATTATCGTTTCGAACAACGCATGGTTGTAACTGTCCGTCAGCGGATGGCAGAGAATGACTTGGATCAGCATAGTCGCCGGCCGCCCTCCCGGCTGAAGGTTGCCGGCAAATGCCGTCGCAGTCGATGTCACCGGGCCGGAAAAATAGTTATGCAGAATTGGCTTGTCTCTCGCCGCGATCTTGTAGGCCAGAATGCTGGCGTGTCAGACAATTGCTGCCTTCGGCAAAATCCGTTGACCGCTCGAAAGAAGCCGATATCGAACACGCACGGGAGGCAGACATGAAACCGTACGTAATCTGCCATATGAACTCGAGTATCGACGGCCGCATTCTCGGCTGTCGGTGGCGCCCCGCCGAGAACCGCATGCCGGGGCTGTTCGAGCGCCTGCACGAGAAGCTCGGCGGCGGCTCCTGGCTGATCGGCCGCGTGACCGGCAGTGAGTACGCCAGGGCCGAGGCCTACCCCAATCACACCGATCGGAGCTATCCGCGGCAACCATGGTTCGCGCGGCGAGGTGCCGCTGCCTGCGGCATCGCACTTGACGCGGGCGGCAAAATCGCCTGGGGGCGGTCCGACATCGGCGGCGACCCGATCGTCGTGGTGCTCAGCGAACGGGTCTCCGACGCGCATTTGGCGGGCCTGCGCCAGGATGGCGTCTCCTACATTTTCGCGGGCGAGCAGGAGCTCGATCTGGGATTTGCCCTGGAGCTCCTGAACCGCGAGCTGGGTATCGAGCAGTTGCTGCTAGAAGGCGGCGGCGGCTCGAACGGGTCCTTTTTACGAGCCGGCCTGATCGACGAAATTAGCCTGGCCATCTGCCCCGCCATCGACGGAGCGAAGGGCGCGCCGAGCATCTTCGACTCCAGCGAGGAGGATGCTGGCATTGCAGCGCCGATCCGCTCAATGACATTGGCGAGCACCGAGATTTTGGAGGGCGGCGTGGTGTGGCTCCGCTATCGGCTGCAAAATCGGTGATGCCTAAGCGACGGCGATGCCGCCAGAGTCGGCGGCTGCATCCGCCACAGCGTGGACCGGGCCAATCTCCTTATGGACGAAAAGATACGTCCCGGGTCCTAAGCCCGCTCGAAAGTCCTCTGCTGTGCCGTAATGGCGTCCGCTTTGTCCCAGTTTGTTAAACCTTTCCTAACGCCCGCACGGCAACGTGAGCACCACTAATGAGAAAGGACGGGGCGGGTATGGCTATCTTTGAAGGAACCATCCGGGAATTCCATACCTACTTAGGCCCGCGCATCCGTAACGCAGTCAACCTATTTGCGCGGAGGGAGCGCTTGGCGCGAGGGGGCGTCTGCGAAGACTGCGGCAGGGCGGGGCAGACCCTGCAATCCGCGCATGTTCATGGCAAAGGCCGTCGGACGATTATCGAGGCAGTGCTATCGGACTATGCGGTCGAAGACGGAGTAAGGTGCGATCTTGCGGCCGTGGAGAAGAAGATCCTGGATACACACGGGCCCGTCGCGGAGGCCTTCAAATTCCTCTGCGACGACTGTCATCGGCGCTATGACGAGGCAGCAGGCACGCCGGCATTACCAGTCCACCCAGGGCTAACGGGCCATGACCTTGTGCCCCCGCAGGGAAACGGAAAGTTCGATCTGCGCTTCGACCCTGCACCTGAAGCGCTGTTCAAGGCAGAGTTGCTCAACGCCAAACGCGCCTATGTGACGCTTCATAAAACAGATGGCCGCATCGAGACAAAAATTTGGAACGCAGCGAATTTCTCGGCCACTTCAAATCTACGAAATAATCTCGGCTCGGGTTACCTGCGGAATGCCCGGGCGCGGGGAATCATCGGGGCCGTGTTCTCCATCACGCCACCTCCTCCGGTGTCGGCGTAGGACGTGTACTCACAAAGGGCCTTCAGGCCCACGGCATCCACGTCTTGGTCTCGTCGCTCGCTGGGGAAAGAGTGGACGCGCGGGCCGAGCCCGCGCGGGAGTTGGAGGTTTATAATGTTCGCACTTGGTGGCTACCGCTTTAGGCCGGCATGCGATAGACGCCAACCAGCTTGTTGCCGTCGGGATCGCGAAGGTAGGCGAGATACGCCTGGCCTCCTCGCACGCCCGGCGGGTCTTCGATCGACGCACCGCCATTGGCGACGCCGGCATCGTGCCATGCCTTCGCCTGCTCCGCGCTGCTCATCGTGAATCCGATCGTGCCGCCATTGGCATTGGCGGCCGGCTTGCCGTCGATCGGCTTGGACACCATGAAACGCCCGCCATTGTGCGCGTAAGCCAGCCGGCCTCTGGCGTCCGGAGTGGCGGGACTGCCGCCCATCGCGACAAACAGAGCATCGTAAAATTTCTTCGACCGGGCGATGTCGTTGCTCCCGACCATAACATGACTGAACATTGCGTTCTCTCCTGATCAGCACCACCTGCGCCCGCCGCCTCCGCCTCAAAGGCAGAACACGATTTGCGGGCTGGCGATCAGTATGACGGGACGAAGCTCGGCAAAAGAGAAAAATCTCCCCTTCCCCATGACCAGTTCGACCGTGAGAATAGGGACGACGCCGGCGACCAGGATAAGGCCGCCCACCTGGAACCAAACATCCGCGGATTAAGGGTCTGCGCGATCCGATCGGCCCTTGGCAGATTGGGGTGGTCGAGTTCGCGATCTGCGGGCCGCCCTCGACGGCCTGACACGATCCCGGCCGCCCGGCGCATTTCCTTCGCCGACTTCTCAAGTCTCTTTTAAGTTCGGGCGGGATTCGAATCGTTGTAGTGATTCCACGTTTCACAACAGTATAATACGAGGTATTACATGTATTCCAAGTATATTATGCGCAACATTATTGCTTTCCACTCCGGCCCGGACGCACTGCTCACTAATTTTGCGAATTGATGACCGATTTATGAATATTTTACTAAACCAAAGTTTTGATTCCGGGACGCCAAATAATTCATTCATCCGACCAACCTACCCCTATTGCGGCGACGAAACCGACCCCCCACATCTTGCGACGGCTTTGGATGGTGAGTGTATTTCGATGTTTACGCGATTTTGCTGGCTGTTGGAAGTTCAACTCATGCTCTTCGCAGGTCTTATGCTCCAAGTGACAGCAGCCAATGCGACATATATTGCCGCAGGTGGTGATGCCGACCGTATTGCTGTAGCGATCGACAGCCGAATAACCGAGGATAACAAGGCAGGCCAGACGATCTTCGACGACCATCGCTGCAAGATATACCCGCTCAGCGACAAGGCTATCTTCTATTTCACCGGGGTGAATAGCCTGACCATACAGGCCATACCATGTTCGATGCAGGCGAAATCGCAGAGCAGGTATATAAAGACGATCCGGCGGGATCGTTTGACGAGTGGTCGAGTCGATGGGCCTCAATAATGATTGATGATTACAAAACCTATAGTGCGCAGTTGGTCATTCGAAGCAATCCGCTTATAGTGGGATATTTCGCCGGGTCTAATACGAACGGCACACTCAGTATTTATGGCCAGCGCATCATCGGCACGCCGGCCAATCTTTTGCCGAACCTCTAAATCACGATATTACCGGAGACAATCGCTTCGAGATGGCGTCCTCTCCCGATATTCTCTGGCAGTTTGAGGTTGGTGGAACGACAGATTGGGCGAAAAACGCCCTCCAACTTCTCGGGCTCGAGACAAGAGGCAAGGGTCCCACGGCGGCGCTGGCGCTCCGATACGAAACGATGGTCGCGCTCGCGGGCCAGAGCGGCAACCCTCATATCGGCGGTGAGACAGCCGTCATGACGATGGACCGCACCCACCCCATCTGGCGCTGGTTTCACCGGCCTGATTATTGCCCGCAACGATAATCCGGCGGTTCCTACCTGAGCAACTGGGAAATTCCCAACTCGGCTTCGCTCGAACCGACCACATTTTGGGAATGGTGGGCGCTGCTGGGATTGAACCAGCGACCTCTTGCGTGTCGAGCAAGCGTTCTCCCACTGAACTAAGCGCCCGTGTTCAATTGCACCTCTTTTTCGTCGCCTGTCGTTTCCTATCTAGCTGAAATCCTATCATTTCTCACGGTGCGCGCCATTCAACGCCAACGTAGTGCTCTCCCGCTGAGCTACGCGCCCTTACCCGCGGCCGGGGTGAGGCGCGGTGATAGCGAAAATGCTCGGGCTGTGCAAGCGTGCCGGGGTAAGCCAGCGCGACGATCACAGGCACACCAGGGGCCGAAGGACAGCCTTGCGCCGATTCCGGACCTTCCCACCTCGCCCAGGAAAGGCAAGGTTCGACCCACTGCGGCCCGCTGAATAACGCCAGGTCACGGCCTCGGTGCTCCAGCTGGAGGCGAACGCTTGTCCAGGTCGCGTTCGGCATCTTCAACCCCGGTCCTCGCCGCCGATGGCCGATTGCAGATCATCCAGGAGTTCTTTAGCCGCTGTTAGATCCGCGGTGTCGAACCCTTCGGTGAAGCGTTCGTAAACCGGCTGTAACAGCGCTATCGCGGCGGCGGAGCAGCCCCGATCACGGTGCAGGCGGGCGAGGCCCGTGGCGGCCGCAGCTCCCAGGAGCTGCGCCCGTTGCTGCCGCGCCATTTCTACGGCGGTCGCAATAACAATCCGCGGCCGCTTTATCCCGAGAGCGAGCGCGGCCGGCCACCGATTGGGTTGGAGCGGATGCTGCGGATCTACTTTGTGCAGCAATGGTACGGGCTGGCCGGCGAGGCGGTCGAGGATGCGCTGTACGACAGTCAGGCGTTGCGCGGCTTTGCCGGCAGCGAGTTGAGCCGTGACCCGGTGCCCGACGCGACGACGGTGTCGCACTTCCGCGATTGGCTGGAACAGCACCACTTGACCAAAGGTCTGTTTGAGGAGGTCAGCGCGATGCTGGCGGAGCGCGGTCTGTTGATGCGCCAGAGCCTGCACCGGCGCAGGCCGGGGGCACAATCCCCGCTTTCGCGAGGACCGAGGCCACGATCATCGCCGCGCTGCCCTCGACCAAGAACAAGACCAAGGCCCGCGACCCGGAAATGCACCAAACCAAGAAGGGCAACCAGTGGCACTTCGGGATGAAGGCGCATATCGGGGTTGATGTCGCCTCGGGGGTGGTGCACACCCTCACCGGCACCGCCGCCAACGCGGCCGACATCACCCAGATGGCGGCGCTGCTGCATGGCGCGGAGAAAGCGGTGTTCGCCGATGCCGGCTACACCGGCGCGGCCAAGCGCCCCGAACATGCCGCGCGCGCGGTGGCGTGGAACATCGCGGTCAAGCGCAGCATCATCAAGGCGTTGTAAAGCATCAAGGCCCTGCCAAAAGCGCTGCGGGACCTGGCCGAGCCGATGGAGCGGGCGCTGGCCCAGGTGCGGGCCGGAGCCTGCCCCCGCGAAAGCGGGGGTCGAGCATCCCTTCCACATCGTCAAGAACCGCTTTCGTCACAAGAAGCTGCGCTATCGCGGGCTGGCCAAGAACACCGCGCAACTCCATACCCTGTTCGCCCTGGCCAATCTGGCGATCGTCAAGAAAACCCTCTCGCACCGTCGCCGATTTGAGACGCCGGGAGGTTACCTCACCGCCGAAACGACGCCGCAAACGGCCCTCACCACCTCGATTTCTACCCCCTAGGCTCCAGACTAATCATAGCCACCAGTTTATGACAGCGGCGAGGGCTACGGCAGCGGCGAAGTTGGCGGCGAGCTTGTCGTAGCGGGTGGCGATGCGGCGCCAGTCTTTGAGGCGGCCGAACATTCGTTCGATCAAGTTGCGCAGCTTGTAGGTCTGGGGATCGAACGGATGAAGATGTTTGCGGGCGGGGTTATTGGGAATGACCGGGCGGGTGCCGCGCGCGATCAGAAATAGCCGCAGCCGATCGCTGTCATAGGCGCCATCGGCGGCACACAGACCGGCTGGCGGCAGCGGTTCGAGCAGGCCGCGAGCGATGGGCAGGTCGCCGCGCTGCCCGGGGGTTACGGCGAACGCCACGGGACGACCGCAACCATCGACAACAGCATGGATTTTTGTCGTTCGCCCGCCGCGCGAGCGGCCGATCGCCTGGAGCTCGGCCCCCCTTTTCCGCCGGCCGCCGAGCGATGCGCCTTGGCGGTGGTGCTGTCGATCATCTGGATGCCGCCGGGATCGACGGTCACCAGCGCGGTGAACAATTGTCGCCAGATCCCGCGGCGCGCCCAGCGATGAAAGCGATTGTAGATCGTCGTCGGCGGACCGTAGACCGCCGGGCAATCCTGCCACCGGCACCCGACCTTGAGCACGTGGATAATGCCGCTGATGATCCGACGATCGTCCTTGCGATGTGCCCCCGGTTGGTTGGTCGGCAACAGCGGCGCGATCACCACCCATTGCCGATCGTCGAGCCAGAACTCCCCCGTCATGATCCAAGCCCCCGAAGTTTCCAGCTTGAATCACAGCTATTGCGTCATGTCAATCACTTGATTGAGTTTGGAGCCTAGGCCCGCATCCGCCACGCCGCTCTCACACAAAAGCCTCCCATCCAGGCTACGCCGGCATTGCTCAGTGTTTCCTTAACGTATAATGGCAAAGTATAATGGCAAAACGTACCATACGCTTAGCGCAACGAGCGGCAGCTTCCGCTTCCCTTGCACCGCAGGAGTAAACGATAGTTCCTGGAACCGCGTTCATTTCCGTGCGCGGAGTTCGAACAACGGTTTCGCTCTCCTCCAAGAGCGAAAATGTAATACAGGTGAAATGAAAAACCCGGCCCCTCGCCAAACGCCGCCCAACACTACCCGCGGTTGGTCGAAGGACCGGTCGGGTCTGCTCTGACGCGGTGGACGCCCTGATCTGCAATCGCTCCCGACTCAGCCTGCCGTACGGCACGGGCTCGAAAGGTTGCTGCATCCTGATTCCAACCCACTCCATGCGGCGGGGTTGGTGGATAGCCGAAATGGCACCCCTGCGATAAGCTGACGCCTCAGACATCCGCAGCAGGAGAACAGCAGCATGAATTCGAACGGCAAAGTGGCGCTCGTGACCGGCGGGGGCAGCGGCATCGGCAAGGCTTCGGCCTTGGCGCTGGCGCGGGAAGGATTTGCGGTCGTCGTCGCCGGGCGTCGGTCGGAGCCGCTGCAGGCGGTCGTTGGCGAAGTCGAGAGCATGCAGGGCAAAGCGCTCGGCGTGCCGACCGATGTCAGCAACCCGGGTTCGGTGCGCGCCTTGTTCGCCAAGACCAAAGAGACCTTCGGCCGGCTCGATGTGCTGTTCAACAATGCCGGGTTTGGCGCCGCGGCGCCGATCGAGGAATTGCCGTTCGAGCGCTGGCAGGCGGTGGTTGGCTCGATCTTGACCGGCTCGTTTCTGTGCACCCAGGAAGCCTTTAAGATCATGAAGGACCAAAAGCCGATGGGCGGCCGGATCATCAATAACGGCTCGATCTCGGCGCATGTGCCGCGGCCGAACTCGGTCGCCTACACCTCATGCAAGCACGCGATCACCGGGCTCACCAAATCGACCTCGCTCGACGGCCGCAAATACGACATCGCCTGTGGGCAGATCGATGTCGGCAATGCGCTGACCGAGATGACCCAGCGCATGCAGCGCGGCGTTCCGCAGGCAAACGGCACGGTCATCGAAGAACCGACGATGGACGTGCAAAACGTCGCGCGCGCCATTGTGTTCATGGCGACCGTGACGCCCGAGGCAAACGTCCAATTCCTGACCGTGATGGCAACCAAGATGCCGTTCGTCGGCCGCGGCTGAGGGTGGCGGGCGAAGGCGCGCTCGCATCCTCTGGCGTTGGTCAGAATACCAGCTTGCCGCCGACCAGCAGCAGCACCGCTGCGAGGGTCAGCTGCAACGCCCGATTGGGTAGCCTGGAAGACTACGGGCGAACGGCATATTCCTGACCGTGATGGCAACCAAGATGCCGTTCGTCGGCCGCGGCTGAGGGTGGCGGGCGAAGGCGCGCTCGCATCCTCTGGCGTTGGTCAGAATACCAGCTTGCCGCCGACCAGCAGTAGCACCGCTGCGAGGGTCAGCTGCAACGCCCGATTGGGTAGCCTGGAAGACTACGGGCGAACGGCATATTTCACGACGGATGGCGGAACTGCCCAGGTGCCAGACGGCGTTCGAAGCGCAGCCGGAGAGAAGAGATATGGCTTACGATATTCCACCGCCGAAACCGCTGCCCGAGAGTGGGTATTACTACCACTTCAAACATGACCCGAATGGGCCGCTAAATAATTATGCCTACTATATTTATGGAGTTGGGCATCACACTGAAGATGACTGCCGCCCCGAAGACGCTTTTATGCAAGTATACCGGCCGCTCTACGAAGAGGCATATGCGTACCGTAACGGTGGGCTGTTCGACCTTCGTCCCTTGCGCATGTTTTACCAACCGGCCAAGTGGCAGGGAAAAGAGGTGCCGCGGTTCACGCGCATCGTCGATCGCGAGGCGATTGCGCAACTTGAGGCGATCAAGGCGCGCATGTACCCCACCCTCTAGGCGCGCCAGCGATCGCGAGACGTGCCTGCCTCGGTGCGCCCATTTGGTGTTGACGCCCACCATAGCGGCGCTGGCGGTCGGCGTAGTCGGCAATCCGGCGCACCGTGCCGTCGGCCTTATTTCGTGTTATCCAGCGGAAAATTCGTCCCTCGCGATGCGGCAGATTGGCGAGCGCGGCAACGACGACTGGCGGCAGATGTGCCTTGCGGCGTTTTCCACCTTTTGTGCGCCAGAAGATCGCGCGAGCCCCGATCAAATCCGTGTCGCACCAGTCGAGTTCGATGGCTTCGCTGAGGCGCGCGCCGGTGCCGACGAGAAACGTCAACAACGGGCGAAGATGAGGGACTGCGGCCGCGGTAAGCCTATCGACTTCGGTCGGCAGCAGATACAGCGTGCGCGGCTCGGGCTCGACTGCCACTTGGAACTTAGGGGCGTCGCACCAGCCCCGTTCCTGGGCCAAGCGCATGACGGCGCGCAAGGGGCTGATGATTTCGCGGGTGACGGTCGCGGCCTGTTATTGGGCCGCAGCAATAGTTTTTTGAGCCGCGTAACAGTGTTTTGGTTGATGTCGGCGAGCTTCGCATCGGCGAGTGCGCGCAGCACGTTTGGGCGCAACTGCACGCGACTCTGTCGGGAAGTGGTCTTTGCGTGCTGCCTGCTTTCGTCGCCTCCAGCTATCCAACCCTCGTTCTGATACTGCCGGAGAAGGTGTCGGTTACACTGTCCTATCACATATACATTCACGAAGATCACAGAAGAGCAGCGCATGTCCGGGGAGGTCGCGGCTTTCATCGCAGTCGAAGTCGAGCGTGACCGTTCTCTGTTCTTTGCGCCAACGGCGCCGCCGCGGCGTCAGCCGTAAGAACATGCGCAAGAACCAGCGACTCTAGATGGCGGCATCGAGCCAGCGCACCTACCCGAGAAATCGCTCGACGAGCATCTCGAGGAACACGCGCACCTTGGTTGTCAGGTGCTGCCGATTTGGGAGCGCGACAATCTACAGCTCCGGTTTCCGGTAATTCGGTAACAGCGAGACCAGCGCTCCGGGAGCGACGAGCGCGATGGCATGGGGCCGGAGGCGGCTTGATCGCCTTCCTCCACCGTCGTGCCGCCGAGAGCAACTAGCCAATAATACGACGGGTGAAACGCGCGCCGCGTCGACAATCCTGCCGAACGCGCTCTGCGCTGGTTGTCATTAGCCCGCAAGAATCACCTGTTTGGCGCCCGATACCCGCAGCCGCGACCGGGAGGGGAATGATGTGGCTCCGCCGGAACGCCTTAGACGCTATCCGACTACAGTAAATCGTAGATAATCTTCACAAACCAATTTCCGGGATTTTTTGCGGCGAGGAAAATTAATCCTCGTAAAAGTCGCACTCGCTCGGATTGACTGCAGTACCGTCGAGTTCAGTAGTCGAATTGGTACTTGAGACCAAGGCTGGTGCCGGCGGACTCGGCCGGGGTGGCGCCCGGGGTCGCGTTCGCGCCAGTGCCGACGGTCCCCACCACTTTCAGGCCTTTGGCAATATCAATTTCGACCTTGGCCTGACTGCTGTTGCCGCCCGCACCCTGTTGCGCGCCGATATAGACGCGTGGCGCGACGTAGCGGCCGACCTGTAACGCGGCATTGCCGTTCGGCCCGGTGCCGATCGACAGCTGTTCCAACCCGAGCGATTGCCGAAGCCCGCCAAGCGGATTGCCGCCGCTTGAGGTAGCGCCGCTGAGCTCAGCCAGCGAGTTCGCCGCTGAAGCCAGCTCGAACGGGCTCAGGGAAGCGCTGCTGCGGTGAAAGAGCAGCTGCGCCAGGACCTCGTCCTGAGGCGTTTCGGGGGTGCTGGTCAATGTGATCTTCGGCTTGCTCGCGGTGCCGGTAATCTCCAGCGAGGCGCTCATGGTGTTGGTCTCACTGGTGGCGACAAAATTGAGGCTCGGATCGGTCAGGCTGCCGCCGTTGAAACCGACTTCGCCCTTCTCGAATGCCAGAGTTTGCCCGGCAATGCTGAGATTGCCGCGAACCATGTGAAAGCTGCCGAGCGGCTGCGGCGCGGCGGTGCTGCCTCCGACCTTTACCGAGCCGGCAAGCTCGGCAAACAGGCCACGGCCGCGAACCACCATCTGATGCGCTGCGACCGTCAGGTCGAGCCCGATCGCGGGTGGCGGCGCCGGAGGCGGCGGAGATGGCTGGCCTGCAACACGAACATTAAGGACTGGCACCTCAGCCGGCATGCGGTTCGGGATGCCAATCTCGGCGTGCAACACGTCAACTTTCCCGCCGATTGCGAGCTTGCCGAGAGCCTCGCCACGCAGGCTCAGATCGGCATTAAGGGCCGCCGTCAGAAGATCGCTCGCCAGCGGACGGGCATTGCGCGCAGTAATTTCAAAATTGACCGGCAAGCCCTCGCTGCGCCAGATCGACCGAGCCGCTGACCCCTAGTGTTCCCGGCCCGGCGCGGCCTTGCAAGCTCGTCAGCCTGATGCTGTTTCCAGCAGCCTCGACGAGGCCCGTGATGTTGGTGATATGGACACCCAGAGCAAAGTCGTCGATCGCCGCGTCCGCCAGCCGGGCTGCGCCGTTTACACTCGGTGCGCGCAAGGTTCCGCCTACTCGAGCCTCGAGCGAAACCCGCCCTGCCACCCGCCGCCCACTTGCGGTCAGCAGCGGATCGAGCATCGCCAGATCGAGCGCGCCGACAGCATGTAGATCAACCGGTGCAGAAGGGGCAGTCGCGAGTTGCCCATTAATGGCTAGATTGGCTGACGGCCCGGCGGTTAGTCGCGCATCAATGCGGGCGTTAGTCCCTGCGACCTCGGCCGATGCGGTTACATTGGCCGCCGGAAGCGCTCGTCCCGGGCCAGTGCGCAGACGAAGACCCGCCGCCGCTAACTCAACCTTGCCTTCAGGACGGGTAGGGGTGCCGGTAAAATGGGCCTCACCGCGCAAAACGCCGTCGACGGCAAAGCCCGGGGAGAACACAGCGGCCACATCGGTGGGGATGTTACGCATCGTCACCGCCAAATCGAGCGTCGGCGACACGCGACCATTCGCCTCGATTGAGCCCTGCCGAAGCCCCAAGCGGAGGTGGTCGAGAAGGATACCGTTGCCAAATGCGATGCGCGCCGGAGTCAGAAGACGCAAATCCTCGGCCTTCCAGGTTGCTTGCAAACTCGATATTGCGGCTACGCGAGTTACGGCGTTGACCGTCCCAGCTGTCACCAGGCGCACATCGCCGCTTCCCGGATCGCGGAGTTCGGCGTTAGCTGTCAGCGCGAATGCGTCCTCCGGGCCGGCAAGCGTGACCTGTACTGAAGCAGCGCCGCCGCCGGCCAATTTGCCACTCGCAACAACACGCGAATTGACCACGGGATGGGTCAGCGGATCGACGATCACCACGCTCAGCTCGGCATGGCTTGTTGACGCGGCGCCGACGAGTCCGATATCGCGCCCCACTATCCGCAGATTGGCGCGCTGATGTCCGCCGGTTTCGTCGGTGACCACACTGGCGGTCAGTGCCCCAGTGATGGGCTCACCTACCAGCGCACGCAGATCATCGAGACGCGCCATATGCAGGTCGAGCTGTCCCAGCGGGAACCGGGCACCGGCTGCCAAGGCGAATGTCCCCTCGGCATGAACACTTTTCCAGTCGGCGTGCTTCACCGCGACCCGAAGCCCGCCATCGTCACCGCGAATTGCCGCGAGCGCCAATGCGAGCGGAGCTCCCTCCAGTACGCCCTGTGCCGTGATCGAACCAATGGGTTTGCTGGGCAAGCCGCGCAGTTGCACATTCGCGCTAATCGGCCCCTTGGGCTTGCCGACCGGCCCGAGCATTCCCGAGAGATCGGCGGTGCCAGCAAGATTGTTGGTCGGCCCGCTTACCTGGCCCTGCAGCCGAAGGGCACCAGCGAGGGTCGGTACTACGCTCGTGAGGTCGGGCAGACCGAGCCGCCAATCGAACGCCAACTTGTCGGCGCGCAAGCTGCCCGCCGCTGATGCCGTGATTTTGCGACCGTTGATTTCAAACCGCGAGATGGTCACGTTCGATCCGGCTGCCGCGGCCGATACCGTGAGATGAGCCGCGTCGCCGATTAGTGCGGGCACCGGGGCCGTCCCGCCCGTGGCGGAGACGATGCCATTGGCGTCTATATGAGTGGTGCCGTCTCGCATCGCTGCCGCCAAATCCACAACCGCATGGCCTTGCAGGTCGAGCCCAGCCAGCTGTGCCACCGGCGCTAAGTTAGAAAGAGTGAGCCTGAGCTTGCCTTGTGGCTCGCCGGCGGTGACTGCCTTACCCTCGGCCGTGATCAAAGGATGCGCCAACGAGAAGCGGATCGGCCGATCCCTCTGGTCCAGTCTTATCTCCGCCGTAACCTCAACCGGGCTGGCGGCCAACAGGTCGGGATGCGGGCCCCGGAATGCGGATTCCGGCAAGCGTCGCCTGTAAACGCGCAGCGCCGGAATCGCCTTGTACCCTGGCGGTCACCCGTGCGACGGATGCCTGGGCAGCTTTAAGCGCCGCGATGTCGAGCGTTCCCGACGCTTCGGGCCGTGCCAATGGTCCATCGATTTTGGCATCGAGGGCAACCGACTGCCACGACAGATCCGATCGCGGTGTCCATAGCCGGCGCAGTCGCTGCGACAGCGAGATCGGCCGAGTCATGGTTGAGATCGACCGTGCCCTGCGCCGACCCGCGCAACGCACCCGCCATCAATCCCAGCTTTATCGTGACGTTTGAGAGCGGCCCGTTAAGATAACCATCGATCGACAGCGCGCCGATATCCGGGAGACCGGCAATACCGGAAATCAATCCATGCGGCGGCTCTTGCCCGCGGAGCCGCAAATGAAGATCCGCAGTACCGAGGCTTGCATCCAAATGATAATCACCGGGAGCGGAGACCCCGTTTGCGGCTAGGATGATGTGCCCTTGCCTGGTCGCGGTGATCGCGGCGGAACCGTCGAGAGCCAGCGACGCGGCAGCATTTCCGGTTACTGCCGCCGCGATGCTCAGCCGGCCGATATGGAGGGCCTCTATATCGATCGCAAGTCGATAGCTTGATGAGCTGCCACCAAAGTTAGGCCGGCGCAGGACATCGATTTTGGTTGCCGCAATCCGGTGGATCGCGATGTCGCCGGTGACGAGCCGCAGTGATGACCAGTCGAGGTCCAGATCATCGATATTTGCCCAAATGCCGTCCTCGTCGCGAAGGCTTAGTCGCGCGGCATGGAGACGGTCGGGAAACCGTCCTGAAAGCCCCTCGATCGTTACAAGACCTCCGGTCAATCGCGGAGCAAGCCGAGCGATCAGCGCTTGTCCCGGCGGCGTGTTGGCGCCAGCCAGCACAAGGAGGACGAGCACAGCCGGTACTGCGAGTAGAATGCCGAGGCTCCAGCCGATCCATCTCAGCGCGCGCCGCATTAAAAGGCCTGTCCAATGCCGAGGTAGATTTCGAAGCTACCTCCGTTGTGGATCCTTGTCAGCGGGACGGCGACATCGAGGCGAATCGGCCCAAACGAGGTGTAATAACGGGCGCCAATGCCGGCTCCGAGCCTCAACCCGCCAACAAAGGGCGAACCGCTGGCCGACACCTGCCCGCCATCAAGGAATGCCGCAACCCCGTAATTGGATAGGATGCGTTGGCGCAGCTCGACGGTGCCAGCAGCGATCGACGTACCGCCTTGCGGATTGCCGTCGGCAAACTGCGGACCGATCGATTGATACTTGTAACCGCGCACGGTGCCGCTGCCGCCGGCATAAAAGCGCTGGTCCGGCGGCAGCTCGAATTGGCTGGCGCCCTCGGCAGTCCCGATCAGTCCGCGCAACGCGATGACGCTGCGCCCGGGATTGTTCCATAACGACGACATGTCGAGATAGGTCGATCCCGATAGCTGCATCAGCACAAAGCTGGCATTCGAGCCTCCAAACGAATGGGTCGGCGTCGCCGTCGCCGCACCGCGAAGACCGGCGGTGGGGTCCAACAAGCTGTTGGTGCTGTCGTATTTTACGGCGATCGGAAGCCCGATAAGGGTGTAGTTTCGCGTCACCCCCTCCTGCGCGATGCGTTCGGCTTCGCCGGAAATGCCGATCGAGCCGCTCCAATACGTGAGAAATGTCCGCTTGAGCAGCACATCCGCGCTGACCGCATTTTGATCATAAGCGAGCAAGTTCTGTCTGACCGCACCGGCATCGACTTGCAACGATTGGTTGCGGTTGAGGAAATCGGGTTTGATGAACTGCGCATTTGCGTAGTTAGCTGGCCCGCGCAGAGCCGTACCGCCGCCCTGCACGGCCGCCGACAGGTTCAATTGCTCGGCATTGCCAAACAGATTGCGGTCTGACCACCTCGCCGTCAAATTGGCGCCAAGATCGGTTGAATAAGCCGTACTAAAACTAACGGAATGGGCGGGTCGCTCGACAACGATGAGCTCGACCGGGATGCGGCCCTCGGCATCAAGCTTATCCGAGGTCGTGGCCTGTACCGACGCAAAAACGCCGAGCGACGCGAGATCCACCCGCGCCTTTTCCAGTGCCTGGGGGCTGAATTGTTCGCCCGAATGGATCAGCAAACGTCTTTCGACGAAGGCTTGGTTGACGTTATACAGCCCTTTTATCGAGATCTTGCCGAAATCCACCCGAGGGCCCGTCGTCACCTTGTACGTTATGTCAAGGCTGTTTGCAGCCGGATCCTCAATAACGGTCGGTGTTGGCACCTTGGCGAAGCGCGTAACCCTCTCCGCGCAACGCATCGAGCAAACGCTCCTGCGCCGCCAGCACCTCATGAGCACGCGCCGGCGCACCTGGTTTGAGCCCAAGCTGTCCCCGCACTTTGGCCGGCACTGCACCCTCGATATCGATTTTGCGGATGTGGAAGAGTGGGCCCAGCTTTGGCGCGACCGTCACCTTTACGGGCGGGCTCGCCGGTGCATGGCTCAGTAGATCGGGAAGATTGCCTTCCTGCAACCCATGGCCGGCGATCGTGATGTCAACGCTGCCCTTATAATAGCCAAAGCTGTGCAACGCCGCCTCAAACCGGACAGCGTCCTCGCGCGCGCGTTCGATCAGGGCGAATGGCCCGACGGGAGCGCTTTCCCGCAGGCTCACAAGGTTTGACGAATCATGCAGCGCCTGATCGAGCGCATCGTTACCGGTCTTGGCCAAGCTGACGGTATAGGGCTGCGGGTCGGCTGCCCGTGAGCGCGGTGTCGCTAGCAGAAAGGCCGCGGCCGCAAACAGTGCTGCTGCCCGGCGGCTAAATCGAGGCGGCTGGCGACGCAAACTCATCAATGAAGCGATCTTGCTGTGAACAGGTGAAAGCCCCATAAGATAGGGTGAATCCGTTACCCCGTCGCTCTACAACGTCCTGCGCGCAAAGACTATTCGCAAAGCGACAATAATCGGGACCACCAAAGCGCCACAACCTGATGATTATTCGGTTGGCTTGTGGTTATCGTCTGCAACCTCGCTTCACCCGGTTTCCGTTTCTCGATAAGCGGAATGCCGGAAACTTGGCGTCAGGGCGACATGTCATGGAAAATTTTGGCAGGGTCGCGCGATAGCCGTGTCGGGAGTGCTTTCCATGCGTCATGGTCGAGTGGTTTGAAACACCATCGAGGGTGTTGCATTTTCTTGGGCTATCATAACTAGCGCCGCAAAAGCCTTCCGCCTTGGCCTATTCTTTGGTCTCACCGCATTCTGGATGTAGTCGTCACCCAATTTGACAGGCTCGAACGACACCGTCGGCAAGCCGGTCTGAATTGAGCACTGCGGCCGGGCCGCTATACATCAACCCGGCAGACGGAACAGCCCTGGGAAGGGTCGCCGACCCCGAGGGGGATGTCGTTGAGTAGTCTACCAACAACAACAGCAATGACGGCGATAGTAATGGTGAACTACTCGGCGGTGGTAATAAGGGTGGTACCGCACCCGAGGCCCGTAAACCACTGGTTGTTGGTAATAGTAGACTGGCGGGTAATAAGCGTATAACGGTAATGTATATTAGGCGGGTTTGTAGAAGCCAAAGCTTGGAAATCCAAATGAGAACCCAAAATTACTCCTGCCCCCACCCTCCGTCATGGGCCATAGCAGGCGTCGTGATCGCGCTGGCAAGTAGTAACACTAACGCACACTTGATATTCCGCGTTGATCCCCGCATCGGTTTTCTCGCTTTTGTCCGGAATGGCGGGAACGCTCGTAAGCACAAATTATTGCTCAGGCAAGATCTGTGCGGGACTTCCGGTCAGGTCAATTTGGCGGCTTTTCCCGGTAGCTAAGTTGGAAGGGCGCGATTGAGACCGACGGCTAAAGCATTGCGTCATCCGCGCGGATGGGTCGGTGGGCGAGGCAGGACTGCGATATGGCAAGGGCACTGTATGTGATTTTAGTGGCGGCGTTCGCCGACTGATGACCCAGGTTGAGCATTGGCACCAACATGGTTGAATAGGAATTCCCGGCGGCCAGCAAACGTTACGTTGCGAGGCCGCGCCAGGAGGACGCAATGCTGTACCGGACACTCGGGACCGCTCGGCGAGCATTTTCCGCTTCCCTTACCTGGATTGCGGTAGGCGGTGTCGCGGCCATAGGCGGTATCGCGCTCGTCCAGAACCTGGCGCCGGTGGCGCTATCGTCGACTACCCCCGCGCCGCCGCCAAACGCGGCAGCCGCGCCGCGGGGGATCTCGGTCACGCCCGCTCCGAACACGGCAGCCGTGCCGCCGCCGACATCTGCAGCGGTGCCGCCGGCGCAGCTGCTGACGCAGGCTCAGCTCGCCCAGCTTGTCGCTCCGGTGGCGCTCTATCCCGATCCGCTGCTCGCGCAGATTCTGATGGCCTCGACCTATCCGCTTGAGGTGGTGGAGGCCGCGCGCTGGGTCAGCGCTCCAGCCAATCGCGGGCTAAGCAGCGATGTGATGACCGTCGCGCTGCAGACGCAGGATTGGGACCCCAGTATCAAAGCGCTGGTGCCGTTCCCTCGGGTTCTGGCAAACATGAGTGACCAGCTGCAATGGACCGAGGAGCTCGGCAACGCCTTCCTCGCCCAGCAGGCTGACGTCATGGCCGCGGTGCAGAGCCTGCGCCACGAAGCGATGGCGGCGGGCAACCTCATGCAGACGCCGCAATGCCGCTGCGTGATCCACGTCAGCGATGAGAAAATATCGATCCTGCCGGCTGAGCCGCAGGTAGTCTGCGTGCCGGTCTACAAGCCCGTTGTCTACGGGCGGTGGCCCTATCCGGCGTATCCTCCTGAGTACTTCCCGGTTCCGGTCGGGTTTGCCTACCCGCCAGGCTTCTGGATCGGCTTCGAACCGCCAATTGGACTGGCGGTCTTTGGCCCGTTCTGGGGCTGGGGGTGGGTCGATTGGGGGCATCACTATATCGCCGTCGATTCCGGTCGCTATGCATTGGCTTCCGGCGGCCGCCCATCCTTCGCGGGCAGCGTATGGATGCATAATCCCGCCCACCGCGGCGGTGTCGGTTACCCCGATGCGGCGACGAGAGCGCGCTTTGATGCTGGGAGAGTTTCAGCACTGACGGCGACGGCGCGCTCCGGCGGGGGGAGAGAGGCAACGGCGGCGGCGCGCTCTGGCGGCGGCGCAGGAGTTCCGGCCGCCAGGAGCGAGGCGACGCATGGCGGAGGCGGGCGGTTTGGCGCAGCGGCGATCCGCGGTGGTGCCACTGCATCGCGCGGCGGAGCCACGTTCCATGGCGCAGGGGCCTTTCATGGTGGGACGGCGTTCCGCGGCGAAGCGGGGTTCCATGGCCCCTCCGCAGCCCACGCCGGAGCAGCGGGCCACGCCGGTCCGGCCGGATTCCACGGCGGAACCGGTTTTCATAGCGCTGCCGCCCATGCTGGCTCCGGGTTGCACGCCGATCCGGCCGCGCTTCACGCTCGCCCATCGTTTCACGCCGGCGGTGCCCGCGGCGGCGGACCGCATTTCGCAATCGCCGGTCCACATAGCGGTGGAGGCCCGCATGGCGGTGGAGCGCCGCATTTCGCAATGGGAGGCGGCCCGCATGGCGGCGGAACGCCTCATGGCGGCGTGCCGCACGGCGGTGGTGGCGGGCCCGGCGGCCATCACGGCTAGGGGTCGGCCACGGCCTCTCGCCGCCAACCTGGCATCCTTGGCTGCGCCGGCGTCCAGATCTAACGGTGAGGGCTGCCGATTCGATAGGGGGATCCAACGCGGCAGAACGTTTAAGCTCGACACGGCTGCGTTTGAAAGCCGGGGGGCTGTGCGCCTGGTCGCGTTCGATTTAGGGCCGACAACTTGTTCCGGCGCCTTAAATTCCCCCTAAATTCTATTCGGCAGGGGAAAAGCTTCAGAAGAATCCACGTCGAGGGGCATAAAGATGCGGATCGACGAGTGCCGGGGCTGCCCTATTCGAAGAAACTATGCGCGGTTATTTAAGACAGGCCTAATTCTCAGGTGGTTGTGACGACGTTTTCAAGCGGCTCGCCGCGCACAAAGCGGTCGATATTTCGGGCGACATCGCGTGAGCGACGCTCAATGGTGCCATCGGTTCGAGGCGAGCAATGGGGGGTCATAATCACGTTCGGCAGTTCATGGAACGGGTATCGGGAGGGGCGTGGCGCCGGATCGCCAGCGCTCGGATAGCGCCACCAGGTGTCAAGTGCGGCTCCGCCGATGACCCCATCGCGCAAGGCGCGGTAAAGCGCCTCTTCCTCGACGATCGGGCCCCGCGCCAGGTTGATCAAAAAGGCGCTGGGCTTCATCGCGGCAAGCCGGCGGCCGTCAATCAGCCCCGTCGTCTCGGGGGTTAAGGCACAGCTCAGCACGACGATGTCGCATTCGCCGAGCATCCGGTCGAGTTCCGCCCATGAAAAGATACGCTCGACCGAGGCCGGCTTCTCGCGTACGGCTCGGTTGATGGCAAGCACCCGGCAGCCGAGTGCCGCCGCGCGCAATGCGACCTCGCGGCCGATGTGGCCGAGCCCGACGACGCCGACGGTCTGGCCGCCGATCTCGCCGCGCACCGCGCCGCCTACCATCGGGCTCCAAGACCACGATCCCTCGCGAAAGGACGTCGCGATGTCGAACAAGCGGTGGCGCCAAGCCAGCATCATCATAATTGCGAATTCGCCAAGCGCTGGCTCGTGGCCATAGGCATTGCACAGGGTGACGCCCTTCGGCAGCGAAGCGACATCGATCCCGTCGGTTCCGGCAAGCGGCACCTGCAGCAAGCGCAATTTCGGCGCCGCCGGAAATCCGCTCCGCCAAGCTCCGGTCAGCAGGACATCCGCATCGGCGAGCGCCACAGCCACCTGTGCCGGTTCGTTGCTATCAAGGATTTCGGTGCGGATGTCGGAAGTGATGAATTCGATGATTGGCATCGCTTGCGAGGCGGCGAGCGTACCCAGGAACAGCGCTTTCATGGCGGCTCATCCTCCAGCGGCGATAGGTTCGTGGCGTAATTACCCGGCCACACATACCCCGGCAATATACGGTAAAGCGGTCTTGCCTTAACACTAATCGAAGGGTCGGCTCGGGTGGCCAGTAGTCTGTCGCCGGGGGCCCCCCGTGGGGTGACGGGGTTGCGCCGATTCTGACCGCTCGCTAAACCGCGCCGCACCTGACCTAACGAGGGGATACGGAATGGCTCGCCGCAGGACGGCCGGGACGGCTGAACTCAGCCACTCGCATCGATCTCACCCTTCCACGGCAATCGCCAGTTCAGTCACGGTATCGAGCAGCGCCAATGCCGCATTCGGCATTTGCGTGTCTTGCCGGGTGCGGGTTGAGCTAGCCTCGTCGGTGACCGTTAAAGCGGTAGCTGGCCTCGGCGATGGAACCGCCGGTGGCCCGCCGCGAATTGTGACCGTGTGTCGCAAACGAAGGGACATGTCATGCCGGATACACACGCCTTGATAGAACGCCCAAGCCAGGGTCAGCTCGCGGTATATGACGCGATCGTCATCGGCGCCGGGATTTCCGGCATGTATATGCTCTACCGCCTCCGCGAACTGGGCATGACTGTGCGGGTCTTCGAGGCCGGTACGAACGTCGGCGGCACTTGGTACTGGAACCGCTATCCTGGCGCACGTTTCGATTCGGAAAGCTGGACCTACGGCTACTCCTTTTCCAAGGAGCTGATGCGGGAATGGGACTGGAAGGAGCACTTCTCCCCGCAGCCCGACACGCTGGAATACCTGAACTACGTCGCTGAGAAGTTTGACCTACGCCGGGACATACAATTCCGCAGCACGGTGACGGCCGCGCATTGGAATGAGGCGGCGGACCAATGGACTGTGACGCTGGAAAGCGGCCAGCAGGCAACGGCGCGGTTCCTGTTCACCGCCCTCGGCATTCTCTCGGCCTATACGCTACCGGCCATTCCGGGTCGGGACAGTCTCAAAGGCCCTGCCTATCACCCTGCGCGGTGGCCGCACGCCCCGGTGGATTTCACTGGCAAGCGCGTCGGCGTTATCGGCACCGGTGCGACCGCCATCCAGGCGATCCCGGAGATCGCCAAACAGGCGGAGCACCTTACGGTTTTCCAGCGCCGCCCGAACTGGGCAGCGCCCTTGCATAATTCCAAGATAAGCAAGCAGGAGATGGAGGAAATCAAATCCCGTTACGAGGAGATTTATGCGCACTGCGCGACAACGCCGAGCTGGTTCATTCATCAGCCTGACCCCCGCAAGACCCTGGACGTGCCGCCTGAAGAGCGCGACGCCTTCTGGGAGAAGCTTTACGGCGAGCCCGGCTTTGGCATCTGGATGGGCAACTTCGGCGACATCCTGACCAACGAGGAAGCCAATGCCGCTATTAGCGCCTACATCGCGAAAAAGATTTGCCAGCGCGTGAAGGATCCGAAAGTGGCGGACAAATTGATCCCCAAAGATCATGGCTTCACACGCCGGGTGCCGCTAGAAAGTGGTTATTTCGAAACTTACAACCGCGAGAACGTGATGCTAATCGACACCCTCGTGGATGAACCGATTGAGTGCATCACCCAGCAAGGAATAAAAACCACCAGGCAGGAACACGAATTCGACATCCTGGTCTACGCTACGGGCTTTGATGGCGTAACCGGTGCCTTTGACCGTATCGATATCCGCGGCGAGAACGGCCTCGGGCTCAAAGACGCCTGGGCCGAAACCCCACGCACCTACCTCGGCATGCTCGCGGAAGGCTTCCCTAACATGCTGATGGTGCTCGGCCCGCACACCGCGCGCGGCAATATTCCGCAGGCCATCTCACACAGCGTTGAATTTCAGGCGGGCGTGCTGCGGTTCATGCAACAGCACAACTACACGCGTGTGGAGACCCGGCGAGAAAAAGTGGACGAGTGGACGCGGATCGTAATCAAGGCGGGCGAAGCATTGCTGTCGTTCAAGGTCGACTCCTGGCAAAACGGCGTCAACCGCAACGTCAAGGGCCGGACCGTGCGACGGGTTCTGGGCTACAATGGCAATGGCGCGCATTTCCGGCGGACGACTGATGCGGTCGCCAAAGGCGGTTACCAGGAATTCGCGTTCCGTTAATGCTCAGCATCAGATCTGTGCCGTTGGGAATAGTTCTCGCTAGGTGGGCGCCTCGTTCACCCCAGCAGCGCCATGATCCAATCGACGCCGGGGCGTCACGCTCTACCATGAACCGGTGTTGGCCATACTGGTCCAGGGTTCGGCAGGCGCCAGCGCTTCGCCGGCCTGCAGAAACTCGATAGAGATGCCGTCCGGCGTGCGGATAAAGGCCATGCGGCCGTCACGCGGCGGGCGGTTGATTGTCACGCGGCGGGCGATAAAAAGCGCTGCAGGTGTCGTAGATCAGGGAATGTGGCATCAGTCAGCCGCACCCGATTCCAGCGCCAGCTGAGGCCCGAGACGAGCATCGCTTGCGGGAAAAAAGCCTCAGCGGTGGGCGAGAAGGTGATCGACCATATCCGGGGCGGCGCCGAGATAGTTCTTGGGATCGGTCAAGGCGCGCAATTTGTCGGCGCCGAGCGGGCCGGCGACGGCCGAAGTTTCGAGCAGCACCTCGAGCAGCGGCCGGTCATTTTCGATTGCGATATTGCACGCGTCGTAAACGAGGTCGTGCGCCTCGTTGCGCCCGGTATATGGGGCAAGGCCCATCATGACTGCTTCGGCGACGATCAGGCCGTGGGTCATCCCGAGGTTCTTTGCCATCCGCGCCGGGTCGACGATCAGCCCGCCGAGCAGAAACCGCGATTGGTGCAGGGCGCCGGCGGCATAGCCAAAGGCTTCCGGCACCGCCACCCATTCGACATGCCACGGCCCGGTCGCGCGCTCGAAATCGGTGATCATCGCGTCGAGCACGAGCCCGGCCTGCTGCCGCAACACCTTGGCGGAGGCGAGGATCATCTCGCACGAGATCGGGTTGCGCTTTTGCGGCATCGTTGAACTCGAGCCGCGGCCGGCGACAAACGGTTCGGCCGCCTCGCCGAACTCGGTTGCCGACATCAGCATCACATCGTAAGCGATCTTCCCCAAACTGCCGGCGAGCAATGCCAATACCTGCACCGTTTCGGCGATGCCGTCGCGAGTGACGTGCCAGGTGATCGGCGGGTCCCCGAGATCGAGTTCGCGCGCCAGTTCGGTGCGGCTCTTGACAATTTCGACGCCTTCCCCAAGCGAGGCCAAGGTGCCGGCGGCCCCGCCGAACTGAGCCAGCAGGACCCGGGGGCGCAGTTGCGCCAGCCGCTCAGCATGGCGATCGAACGCCGACAGCCAGATCGCCGCCTTGTAGCCAAACGTAATCGGCAATGCGTGCTGCAGATGGGTGCGTCCGGCCATCGGCGTGCCGCGATAGCGCCGCGCGAGATCGGCCAAATGTCCGCGCACTGCCGCGAGATCGGCGTCGAGCAGGTCGAGCCCGTCGCGGATCTGCAGCACCACGGCGGTGTCCATGATGTCCTGGGTCGTCGCGCCCCAATGCAGCCAGCGCCCGGCCTCGCCGGCCTTCTCACCAAGCTGGCGGACCAATGGCAGGATCGGGTAGCCGACGTTCTCGGTCTCACGCTTTAGCCGCGCGAGGTCGAGGCTTTCGGGATTTTCCGCGATATCAGCCGCAGCGCGAGAAATCGCCGCTGCCGCCTCGGGCGGGATCATGCCGAGCCGGGCTTGGGCGCGGGCGAGCGCCGCTTCGACCTCGGCGCAGCGTGCGAGGAAAGCGTAATCGCCAAATACCGCCCGCATCGCCGCGGTGCCGAACATGTCGGCGAAGATCGCCGAGTCGAGAATCCCGATCGCCATTGGGTCCCTGTATGTCGCGGATGAGGCTAACACCTCGGAACAATTAAATGCCGAGAGCGGCCGTGACGCTTTCCGCCCGTCAATCGCCGGCAGATTTGGCCACCTTGGCCCAACCGGTCTCGGTCAGCTGTTCAAGCCCGGGAAAGCGCGCCTTATAGGCCATCTTTGGGCTGTCGGCGATCCAGTAGCCGAGATAGACAAATGGTTCGCCCTGCCGCCGGCATTCGTCGACGAACCACAATATGCTCAAGCTACCGAGACTGCGCTTGCGCTGAAACGGATCAAAAAAGCTGTAGACAGCGGAGATGCCGTCATCGAGCCGGTCGATTAGCGAGGCGGCGAGGAGGCCGCCTGCCTTGTCGCGAAATTCGGCGATCTCGGTGCGCACCGGCGAACCCTCGACCATGCCGCGATAATCGCGAAAACTCATTGTCGCCATTTCGCTGTCGCCGTGCCGGACATGCTGGTAGGCCCAAAACAGGCGGAACTGCTCCACGGTCCCGCGCGCCGCGACAAGATCGGCGGAAAGATCGTGATTGACGTTGCGGATACGCCGCGTCCAGCGGGTGTCCTCAAACCGCTCGACAGCGATCCGCACCGGCACGCAGGCGGTGCAGTCGCGGCAGGCGGGGCGGTAGGCGAAATTATGACTGCGGCGAAACCCGGCGCGCGACAGATCGTCATAGGCGAATGCGGCGGCGCCGCTGTTGAGTTCGACGATCAGCTTGCGCTCCGCGCGGCCCGGGACGTAGGGGCAGGCGACCGCCGAAGTCGCGTGAAATTGCATTAAGGGGGCGACGAACCGACGCCTCGGCTCGCCGCGGCGGCGGTCGCGAACCAGCCGGCCACTCGGCCCCTCGGCGCTACCCTCCCCCGATCCAACACCCATTGCGCACCCCTATTTGTCGATTTGTCTTATTCGCCCAAGTATGGACGAGAGCGAGCCGGCGAAGCCAGCCCCGCGCGCATTTCATTTATTCGGCCCGGCGGTCCAGTGAAATCCGGTCAGGATGTTGTTGTCGAATTTGCACTCGACCGCCAAATGGCGCGCGATCGCCGCTTCCGGCGGCAGGTTAGTCCGGTCACCCTCGACATGCGCGACGATGGTCGTCAGGCTCGTTGCCGCGGCCTCGCGCTTGGTGATGTCGATATCGGCGCCGGGAGAGGCCAAAGCCATGAACTGGGCGCAGCGATCGGCCATGCCGCCCTGCGGGACCAGATGGCAAGCGCTCGTGGCGCAACAGAGGCAGCCCCCGGCCAGAGCAACACCGACTCGTCGAAGACGGAACATGCAGCGATACTGTTCGGTACAGCGTTGAATAGCAAATCTGGCGCCGGAGATAGAGATGCGCGCGCAATTGCTGACCGAACCAAAGCAGCCATTGGTAACGGCGGAGATACCGGCGCCGCGCCCGAACCCGCAGCAGCTGCTGATCGCGGTGCGCGCCTGCGCCGTGTGCCGGACCGATTTGCATGTTCTCGACCACGAGCTGCCTGACCCGAAACTGCCGCTCGTTCTCGGCCATGAGATCATCGGTACTGTCGTCGAAAAGGGTGCCGAGGTCGACCGCTTCGATGCCGGTGATCGGGTTGGCGTGCCGTGGCTCGGCTGGACCTGCGGCGTCTGCGAGTTTTGCCGCAGCGGTCGTGAAAATCTTTGCGATCGCGCGCGCTTCACCGGCTATCAGATCGATGGCGGCTATGCCGAGCTGACGGTTGCCGATCAGCGTTATTGCTTTGCGATCGACCCCGTTTACGGCGATGTCGAGGCCGCACCATTGATGTGCGCTGGGCTGATCGGCTACCGCACTTTGCGGATGGCCGGCGATGCGCGGCTGATCGGCATCTACGGGTTTGGCGCCGCCGCCCACATCATCGCCCAAGTTATTCGTCATCAAGGCCGGCGGATGTTTGCGTTCACGAGGCCGGGCGATCAGGCAGCGCAAGACTTCGCGCGCCAATTGGGCGCCGAATGGGCCGGAGATTCAACGATGTCACCGCCCGAGCCGCTTGATGCGGCACTGATTTTCGCCCCCGTCGGTTCACTTGTGCCGGCGGCATTGGCCGCGACAAAAAAGGGCGGGACTGTCGTCAGCGGCGGCATCCATATGAGCGACATCCCATCGTTTCCGTACCGGCTGCTATGGGAGGAGCGCGTCCTGCGCTCGGTCGCCAACCTAACCCGCCGCGACGCCGAAGAATTTTTGGCATTGGCGCCGCAGGCCGGCGTGCGGGCCGAGACGCTGACCTATCCGCTGGAGCGGGCGAACGACGCGCTCGCCGATCTGCGGCACGGCCGACTGCACGGCGCTGCGGTGCTCGTGCCATAAAAGCGGTGATCGCGCTCTCCCTGATCGAGAGCGCCCAATGTCCCGTGCTTTTGCCGCGGTTTGTTGCTGCGAGGGACTTCGCAATCGCGCGACGCCAAAAATGGTATAGCGTCGCTGCTGCATCAAAATCGAAGGTGCTAACCTTGCCGCTGCAAAAGCTGATAGGCGATCCCGAAAACCTAGCGCTGCCTACCTTCGAGCAAGCTTTCGTCATACCGCGAGGACGGAAATGACTTCCTTCCCCTCGGAGGTCCACGTCGCGGTGATTGGCGCCGGCGCCGCCGGAATCGGTGCGACACGCCGCCTTATCGAAGCTGGCGGTATCACCGTGTTGGCGGTGGAAGCGCGCGGCAGAGTTGGCGGCCGGGTCAACACGATCGAACCGGCCGGCTTCGCGCTCGACCGCGGTGCGGAATGGCTGCATTCGGCCGACCGCAATCCGTTGTCGCCGATTGCCCAGCGACTTGGTTTTTCGGTGCACTGCCGGCCGCCGGAATGGATAACACGGCTGTCGCGTAGCGGCGAAACTCCCGAGGCCGATGCCGATTGGATCGCAACTCGCGAGGCCCAAGGGCGGGCACGCCGCAAAGCTGCGGCTGAACCGACCGACCGCTCCCTGGCGAGCACGCTCGAACCCGGCGGCCGCTGGAACCAGCTGCTCGACGCGACCAGCACGTGGGGGAACGGCGCCGAACTCGACCGCGTCTCGGTTAAGGACTACGTCCGCTATGACGACAACAGCACCAATCTCAACTGGCGCCTGGGCGAGGGCTATGGCCGGCTGTTTGAAAAGCTGGCCGAGGGATTACCGGTTGCACTGGAAACGCCGGTGTCGCGGATCGACCATCACGGTGCGGCAATTGTGCTTGAAACTCCCCGCGGCAGCGTTACCACCCAACGTGCCATTGTAACAGTCCCGACCTCGATCATCGCCGCCGAAATCCTCCGCTTTGATCCACCGCTCCGCGACAAAGTCGCTGCGGCGGCCGGACTGCCGCTCGGGGTCGACGACAAGCTGTTTATCGCCCTCGACGAAGCGATACCCGGAATTGATCCGGACGGTTTTCTCGTCGGCTCGACGACGCGGTGCGAAACCATGAACTATCAGGTGCGCCCGCTGGGCCGACCGGTGATCTATACATTCTTCGGCGGCCGTTTTGCCGCTGCGATGGAGCGCGAGGGCGAAGCGGCGATGTTCGCCTTTGCCGCCGACGAGCTCGCCAATATCCTCGGCGGCAACATCCGCAAACACGTTTCGCCGCTCGCGGCAACGGCTTGGCTGCAGGATCCGTGGTCGAGCGGCTCCTACTCTTATGCCGTGCCCGGCCACGCCGATGACCGAGCGGTCTTGGCCGCGCCGGTCAACGACCGGCTGTTCTTCGCGGGTGAAGCGACCTCGCCGAATTTCTTTTCGACAGCGCACGGCGCTTATATGAGCGGCCTCGCGGCCGCCGATGCCGCGCTCGCCAGCCTTCGTCCGCGCTGAGTTAAAGGCTAAACCAGCCGCGGGCGTTCGTTGAGTGCAGTAACGCGGATCCCGTTGTCATCCATGCGCGTCGTGCTGATCGACCCCGTGGCGACCTCGATCCGATTGTAAAAGTCGAGCGGCATGCCGAGAGCGAACAACAGCGTGGCGCGGATCACGTCACCATGGCTCACGAGAACAACCGTTTCATCGGGATGGCTGCGCCTGATATCGAACAGGGCACGGACGGCGCGGTCTTGCACTTGGCGCCAGGTTTCGCCACCCGGTATCGCTGCAATGCTGCGGCAGGACTGCCACGGTGGCCAGCGTTCGTCCGTCCTGACCTGCTCGAAGGTCAAGCCGGTCCACTCGCCAAAATCGAGTTCGATCAAATCGTCGCGAATCGCGACCGGCAGATCGAGTCGGCCGGCGAGGATCGCTGCGGTTTCGCGGGTGCGGTCGAGCGGGCTCGCGTAGAGCGCGCAAACGTTTTCCGCCGTGAGACGCTCGGCAACGGCTGCGGCCTCGGCGCGTCCCTTGGGCGAGAATCCAATGCCGGTCGTCCGTCCGGCAATGATCCGGCTCTGCAACGCATGTTCGCCGTGCCGCACCAAATGAAAGAGCGTCAAATTGCTGACCCCTCAAAATTCGCGGAATACGCGGATCGTAACATCCGATCCGCAACACGTCGATCAGCCGGCGTTGACAATCGCAAGTCTGGCTGATGTATGGCCGCGGCTATGAAGATTTTGTCTCGCGCATTGGGATCGATGTTGCTCGCGACGATGCTGATCGCTGGCGGCGCCGCGGCCGAAGAACCGGTGCTGCACGTCTACAATTGGTCGGATTACATCGCCCCCGACACGATCCCCAATTTCGAGCGCGAGACAGGAATCAAGGTCACCTACGATGTCTATGATTTGAACGAGGTGCTCGAGGCGAAATTGTTCGCCGGCCGGTCGGGCTACGACATCGTGGTGCCGTCGGCGAGCCCGTACATGGCGCGGCAGATTGCCGCCAACGTCTATATGCCGCTCGACAAGAGCAAGCTCGATGCCTGGAAGAACCTCGACCCGAAGATACTCGATCTCGTTGCTGCCGCCGATCCCGGCAACGCGCACGGAACACCTTATCTTTGGAGCGTCACCGGCATCGGTTACAACAAGGCAAAGGTCAAGGCTGCCCTTGGGGATAGCGCGCCTAACGATAGCTGGGCATTGGTATTCGACCCGGCAAACGCCAAGAAGCTCGCCGATTGCGGGATCTCGTTGCTCGACACCCCGCAGGAGATCGTGCCCGCGATGCTTGCCTATCTCGGGCTCGACCCCAAGAGCCGCGACCTCGGCGATCTCGCCAAGGCAATTACGGCACTCGGAAAAATCCGGCCCTACATTCGCAAGTTTCACTCTTCGGAATACATCAACGATCTCGCCAACGGCGATCTGTGCCTAGCGATCGGCTATTCGGGCGATGTCATCATCGCGCGCAACCGCGCCCACGAGGCGCATAACGGCGTCGAGATCGCGTTTCGCGTGCCCAAGGAGGGAGCGCAGATGTCCGTCGACATGCTCGGCATTCCGGCCGATGCGCCGCATCCGCAGAACGCGTTGCGTTTTATCGACTATCTGCTGCGACCGCGGGTGATCGCCGACATTTCCGACGCGGTGAGCTATCCTAACCCGAATATCCCGGGGACGGCTCTGGTCAAACCCGCCATCCGGGATGACCCCGCGGTCTATCCGCCGGAGAATGTCCGGCGCCGCTTCTTTGTCGATCTGCCGGCGCCCCCCGATTACGAGCGGGCGCGCACCCGCGCTTGGACCCGGCTCAAATCCGGCGAATAGCCAGCGATCGTGGTATTCCAACTGTGGGTCTGCTCGAAATTGCTGGAGTTCAGCAAGCATTTCGGCGGGACCACCGCGGTCGATAACGTCGATCTGAGCGTCGGACCTGGCGAGCTTTTCGTGCTGCTGGGGCCATCAGGGTGCGGCAAGACGACCCTGTTGCGGATGATCGGCGGCTTCGAGACGCCGGATAGCGGGCGTATCGTTCTCGACGGCCTCGATGTGACCGCGTTGCCGCCGTATCAGCGCCCGGTCAACATGATGTTCCAGTCCTACGCTTTGTTCCCGCATATGAATGTCGCCGCCAACATCGCATTCGGGCTGCGTCAGGAGCGCATGGAGCGCAGCCGCCGCGCCGCCCGCGTCGAGGAGATGCTAGCGCTGGTCCAGCTGTCGGATTACGCGCGCCGCCGGCCGCATCAATTGTCGGGTGGCCAGCGGCAGCGCGTCGCGTTGGCGCGCGCGCTGGCCAAGATGCCGAAGCTTTTGTTGCTCGACGAACCCTTGGCCGCACTCGACCGACAATTGCGTGAACAGACCCGGCGTGAGCTGATCAGCATCCAGGAGCGGGTCGGGACGACGTTTCTGGTCGTCACGCATGATCAGGAGGAGGCGCTGGGCATGGCCTCGCGCATCGCGGTGATGAATGGCGGGCGGTTCGCCCAGGTTGGGACACCCGCCGAGATTTACGAGCGCCCAAACTCCCGCTTCGTCGCCGGCTTCGTCGGCGAGGTGAATTTGTTCGAGGGCAGCGTGGCCAGAGCCGGCGATCGCCCGGTGGCGGCCCTAGCCGGTGTGGACCAGCCGATCGCACTCGCCGGTTGCGAACATCTGTCAGAGGGCGCTGCGATCATCGTTGCCGTACGTCCTGAAAAGTTGGTGTTGTCGCATGACCAGCCAACTGGGTTCGGGTTGATGGCGAGGATCGTTGCCGTCGAATACCAGGGCCCGATGTCGATTGTGCGGCTCTCGACTGCGACGGGCCTCGCGTTGACGGCACTGTTGCCGAGCGCCAGCCCCGGTATGGCCCGCGAGTCCACCGTGTGGGTCAGCTGGGCGCTAGCGGATATGATCGTGCTCCGCTGATGATCGGGCTCGGCCGGTTCGGACGGCTGGTATTGATCGGCATCCCGTTTCTCTGGCTTGGGCTGTTTTTTCTGGTCCCGCTGCTGATCGTCGTGAAGATTAGCCTGGCCCACAGTGCGATCGGCATCCCGCCTTACACGCCACTGCTCAGCCGCCGAAACGGCAGCATCGAACTCGACGCAACCCTCGCGAATTTTTTGCTGCTGGCGCGCGACGATCTCTATCTGCGCGCCTATCTTGGCTCACTAGCCAACGCCGCAGTGGCAACATGGCTTTGCTTCTTGCTCGGGTATCCGATAGCGCTGGCGATTGCGCGTGCCCCCGCGGCGTGGCGCCAGTTGCTGCTGTTTCTGGTGATATTGCCGTTCTGGACCAGCTTTCTGATCCGCGTTTATGCCTGGATCGCGATCCTCCAGCCGAATGGGTTGCTGAACCGGCTATTGCTCGCGGTCGGCCTGATACACGCGCCATTACCCTTGCTCTACAACACCTTTTCAGTCGAGGTTGGGCTTGTCTACTCGTACCTGCCGTTCATGATCCTGCCGATTTACGGCAGCCTGTCGGTGCTCGATGAAAACCTGATCGAAGCGGCGGCCGATCTCGGCGCGCGGCCGTGGCGTCAGTTCCTTGGCGTGATCTTGCCGCTGTCTCTTCCGGGCGCGGTCGCCGGTTGCTTTCTGGTGTTCGTGCCTGCGGTTGGCGAGTTCGTCATTCCTGATCTGCTCGGAGGCCCCAACACCCTGATGATCGGCAAGGTCTTGTGGGACGAGTTCTTTGAAAACCACGATTGGCCGGTCGCCGCCGCCGTGACCGTCGTCCTTATCGCGATGCTGGCATTGCCGACGGTGTTTGGCCAGCGGTTACTCGATCGCGAGCCGGCGGCATGATCCGCCCGGCGGGCGCTGGCGCATTCCGGATCGGGATCTTGTTGTTCGGGTTTGCATTTCTCTATGCCCCGATCGTGTTGCTGGTCGTCTATTCGTTCAACTCCTCGCGGCTGGTGACGGTGTGGGCCGGGTTTTCGACGCGTTGGTACGGCGCGCTGACCGCCGACGATCAATTCCGCGATGCTGCGGCAACGAGCCTAGAAGTCGCGGCAATGGCGGCGAGCCTCGCCTTGGTGCTCGGCACTCTCGGGGGTTTCGCGCTGGCGCGGTTCGCCCGCTTTCCGGGTCGGACGCTCTTCGGTTTTGCGTTGCTGGCGCCGCTCGTCGTACCGGAGATTATCCTTGGCCTATCGCTATTACTGTTCTTCGTCGCCAGCCAAGAGCTGATCGGCTGGCCGGCAAACCGCGGTGTTATGACCATTACGATCGCGCATGCGACATTTGGCGCATCGTTTGTCGCGGTGCTGGTGCGAGCCCAGCTCGCGAGCTTTGATCGTGCGCTCGAAGAGGCGGCTCTCGATCTTGGCGCGCATCCCTGGACTGTTCTCGCGCGGATCACGCTGCCCGGCATCCGCCCGGCATTGATCTCGGGTTGGCTGTTGGCTTTTACGCTGTCGCTTGACGATCTCGTCGTCGCCAGCTTTGTGACCGGACCGTCGGCGACGACCCTGCCAATGGCGGTATTTTCAAGTGTTCGGCTCGGCGTCAGCCCCGAGGTTAACGCGCTTGCGACATTGTTTTTCGCCGCCGTGTTTGTCCTGGTCGCGGCGGCGTTTCGGCTGATGGCGCGGGCCGAGCGCCCCTAATCCTTGGCGTCGAGTTCTGGGTAATGGCGGAAAATGCCGTGCTCGTTGAATGGGATGCGGCGCTCTGAGGCGAGATACGCGGCGATGCGAGGACGCGCCGCGATGAGATCATAGAGCGCTACAACGCGCCGATACTGCGGTTCGAGCGCCGCCATCCGCAATGGAAACGCATAGCGCAGGCCGGCCACGATCTGAAACAGCGACAAATCGGGATAGGTCAGCGCGGTCCCGATCAGGTGGCCGCCGCCCGACGGATTGCGCGCCAGAACGTTTTCGAAATAGCCGAGATATTTCGGCATCCGCGCGCGACGAAAATCGGCGGCGCGGGCCTGGGCCGACTTGCGCTGGTCTTCGTAATAAAGGCTGTTGGCGATCGGATGGTGCGTGTCATGTGCCTCGTCGACAAGATCGGCGATCGTCAGCTGCAGCTGGAGTGCCCACAACCGTCCAGCTTCGTCGCGCGGCGCCAGCCCGTGATGCTCGCCGAGATAAGACAGGATGTTCGCGGTCTGGCCGATCAGCAATTCGTCGGCTTTCAGAAACGGCGGCGCAAACGGCGGCTTTGCGGTCGGTTCGTCGCGCATCAGCCGCATCATCTCGGCCTCGCCGCCCGGCTGTCGGGCGACATCGACATAATCGGCGCCAGCCTCCTCGAGCGCGAGGCGCACGAACTCCCCGCGCCCCTGGATCCCGCTCCAGTAATAAAATTCGTACCGCATGCCGCTCCTCCTTTCCGGTCAGATCCATACTTGGCAGGACGAAAGCAGGAGCCGCCGGCGATCGCAAGAGCTGCCATGAACCGTACAATGCGCTGCGATGGGGCCCGTTCGCTGGTGCGGCGCCTGATGGGCACCGCAATGGAGGACCTCGGCTTCCATGAACGCTGGCTGGTGGTCGATGCTTTCCTGAAGCGGCCGCCTCACAGCTGACCGCATTGTCGAAGGCGAGAGGCCCGTCGAGCACCCCGCCGGTGATCTGTCCTCGCTCAGCCATCTTGCACAACGCCGCGGCATCGATTGTTGACGGGATCTCCGAGGTCACCGGTCCCGACCGCCGAAAGTATCGCCACGTTTGGTTTTTTGATGCCCACCGCTTGCGCCAGTGCAATGGTGTTCTTGACGATGTCGACCTTGTCAATCAATGCGTCATATTTCTCGTGCTGGCGGAGATTGTCGGCGTTAATCGTGATCTGGCTGTCCAAAGGGGACCGGGCTTACGCAGCCCTCGGCGCGCTGCGGTGTTTCCGCCTATTTCCTCCCTCCGTAACTCTGATCCCCGGGCTTAATGAGATTTGTGAAGAGAGCTTCGATACGCGCGAGCCGCGTCTCGACTTCGCCGAGGCCTTCCGCAAAGGGAAGGGTCGAAAGCCAACGACGCCGCGGTCCGGCGATCAGCAGATTCTCGGCAGCTGCTCGCCGTTGAGCATATCGATGATGCGATGGACACCAAAGGGTCCGCGACACGACACCTCCCCGGGCGGCCCTCCAGACACCTCGCCGATCACGACAGCCGCGCTCGCCACTGCGTGCCGCCGCAGCAGCGCGGTGGCCCGCTCTGCCTCCCCGGGCGCCACAAAGGCGATAAAACGACCCTCATTGGCAACATGCAGCGGATCGAGGCCGAGGAGTTCGCAGGCCGCGGTTACCTCGGCGCCCACTGGGATCGACTGTTCTTCGAGGGAGACCGTGAGCCGTGCCGCTTCCGCGACCTCGACCAGCGCGCTGGCCAGTCCGCCGCGCGTGAGATCGCGGAGGCAATGAACCGCAATGCCTGCCTCGATCAGGTCGAGCACTGGCGTAGCCAGCGGCGCACAGTCGCTTTCGATCGCGGTTTCGAATGCGAATCCGTCGCGTGCCGCCATTACCGAGATCCCGTGTCGGCCGATATCGCCGCTCAGGATCACAATGTCGCCCGGGCGCACGCTGCTCGGCTCGATCGCGGCCGGTGCCACGATCCGGCCCACTCCGGCGGTGTTGACGAACATGCCGTCGGCCTTGCCGCGATCGACGACTTTGGTGTCACCGGTGACGAGCCGAACCCCGGCTATCGCCGCGGCTTCACGCATCGACATCGCGATTTGGCGCAAGGTCGCAATCGGCAGGCCTTCCTCCAGAATAAAGCCGACGCTGAGATAAAGCGGCCGCGCTCCACACATGGCGAGGTCGTTGACAGTGCCGTTGACGGCGAGAGTGCCGATGTCGCCCCCTGGAAAGAAAAGCGGCTTCACCACGTAGGAATTGGTCGTGAAGGCGATCCGTCCGCCAATGTCGAGCACCGCTCCGTCGTGACGGCGCTCGAGCATTGGCTCGTCAAATGCAGGACGGATCAACGTGTCGAGAAGCCGCCCCATCGCGCGGCCGCCGCCGCCATGGGCGAGCTGGATAATCTCTCCCTCCCCGGCGGGCAATGGACACGACATCGCAAAGTTGTTCCTGCTGGTCATCCGTTGATCTCCGGCGAGCCATTGGTCCGGCGATAGCGGTAATAGGCGGCGCAGGCGCCCTCGCCGGAAACCATCGTGACGCCGAGCGGGCGCTCGGGTGTGCAGCGGGTGCCGAAAGCGGGGCATTGCGAGGGCTTGCGTTCGCCGCGCAGCACGAGGCCGCTGATGCATTCGACTTCCTGCTCGGCCGCTGTCTCGACTTTCCCGAAGATGAGCTCTGCGTCGTAGTCGAGATAGGTGTCGGAGAGCCCGAGCCCGCTCTGCGCGATCTCCCCGATACCGCGCCAGCGGCGTGGGACGATTTGGAACACCTCGCGGATGATGTCTTGCGCCGGCCGGTTTCCTTCCCGGCGAACCGATCGGCTGTATTGGTTCTCGACCTCCCCGCGGCCTTGCTCGAGCTGACAGACGCACATATAGACGCCTTCGAGAATATCGAGAGGCTCGAAGCCGGTGACGACGATCGGGACGCCGTACTGTGCCGCGATCGGCTCGTATTCCTCGTAGCCCATCACCGTGCAGACATGGCCGGCGGCGAGAAAACCCCGCACTCGGTTTGTCGGCGCATCGAGCAGCGCACGCATGGCCGGCGGCACCAGCACATGCGAGACCAGCATTGAAAAATTTCGTATTCCCTCGCGATGGGCGCGATAGACAGCCATGGCGTTGGCCGGCGCGGTGGTCTCGAAGCCGACGGCGAAGAACACCACCTGCCGGTCGGGATTGACACGCGCCACTGCGAGCGCATCGAGAGGGGAATAGACAAACCTCACATCGCCGCCTCGCGCCTTGGCGCCGAGGAGATCCCCGTCAATGCCGGGCACGCGCAGCATGTCGCCAAACGAGCACAGCGTCACCTCGGGCCGGGAGGCGAGCTCGATCGCCTTGTCGATATACTCCGTGGGTGTCACACAGACCGGGCAACCGGGTCCATGGACCAAACTGACATCAGCCGGCAACAGGCGATCGATGCCGAAGCGGACGATCGCATGGGTCTGGCCGCCGCAGACCTCCATCAACGTCCATGGACGCGTCACCTTGCGCGCGATGGCTTCGGCAACGCCGCGTGCCGCTGCGGGATCGCGGTATTCGTCACGAAACTTCATGCGAAGCCGTCCCGAGTACGGCCCGCTTCAGGGTCCAGTAACTCACCCATCTCGCGCAGATGCTCGAATAACTGTGCGGCTTCGCTCTCGTCGATCACGGTGAGGGCAAAGCCGACATGAACCAGCACGTACTCCCCAACCTGCGCCTCGGGTACGAAGGCGAGATTGATCTCCTTGACGACGCCGCCAAAATCAACCCGGCCGATCCTTGTCAGAGGAGCGTCTCCCGCCACGCTCAAAAGCCGTCCCGGAACAGCTAAGCACACTTCGCTTCTCCAGATTTTTCCATCCACGCGGCCCACGCGGCCTGACCGAGCGCCAGCCCGCCGTCGTTAGGCGGGACCCGCCGGTGCCAGACGGGGTCGAGACCGGCCGCACGCAGTGCAGCGACTGTGCTCTCGGTTAGCCGGGCATTCTGAAAGCAGCCGCCCGTCAAGACCACGGTCCGCTGACCGGCGCGCACCGCCACCTCGGCGATCGCTGTTGCCAAACCGTCATGCAACGCCGCGGAGATCTGCGCTGAGGGCACACCAGCGCGTAGATCGGCAAGAGCCTCGCCCAGCGCTGGCTCCCAATCGACCTCCAAAGTGGTCCTGTCATTGCTCTGTCGTATTGGAAGGCGGTAACGTCGACCGGCTGCCCGGTCGCCAGCGGCTCCTTCCAGCTCGATTGCCGCCTGGCCCTCGTATCCGCCGATCTGGCGAAGGCCCACGAGAGCCGCAAACGCATCGAACAGGCGGCCGGCGCTCGAGGTAACCGGCGCATTGATCCCGCGCACCAGCATCTGCTTGATGACGCCGAGTTCGGTTCTACTGAACGCGGCAATCGGGGCAAGCTCGCTCATCTCGAAGGCTCGCTCGCCGTAAGCCTCGTAGAGAAGCCCAAGGGCGGCACGGCGCGGCTCGCGGATTGCCCGATCACCACCAGGGAGCCGGAACGGCCGGAGCTTGGCAAAGCGGCTCCATCCGCCAGCCGCAACCAACAGGAACTCTCCGCCCCAGATCGTCCCGTCCGGGCCGTAGCCGGTGCCGTCCCAGGCGACACCAAGCACCGGCGGCTTAAGCCCGTGTTCGGCCAGGCAAGCGCAGACGTGAGCGAGATGATGTTGGACCGCGAGCACCGGGAGGCCTGATGCCTCTGCCGCGCCGCTCGAAGCATAGTCCGGGTGCAGATCGCGCACGGCAAGCACCGGCGGCTCTGCATGCAGCTGAGCCAGATCCTCGGCCGCCCTGGTGTGGGCCGCCCGCGCCTCAATCGTCTCGAGATCGCCGATATGTTGGCTCAGAACCGTACCGCCCGCGTGCGTTAGCGCGACCGTGCTCTTGAGGTGGCCGCCAAAGGCGAGAATGCCCGACCGCCCACCCTTGAACATGATCGGCGCCGGCGCGTAGCCTCGTGCCCTGCGCAACAGGAGCGCACGTCCGCACACCACGCGCGCCACCGAATCATCTACGGGCCGAACGATCGGCCGGTCATGGACAAGGAACAAGTCTGCAATCCCGCCCAGCCGTTCGAGCGCTTCTTGCTCGTCGATGACGATCGGCTCGTCGCTCGTATTGCCACTGGTGGCGACCACGGGGAAACCGAGTTCGCGCATCAGCAGATGATGCAGCGGTGCGTAAGGCAGCAGGGCGCCGAGCCAGGGATTGCCTGGCGCCACTGCGGCTGCAATGGGCCCGCCGGTCCGCCGCAATAGGACAATGGGGCGTGCCGGAGCGGTCAGCAACGCATCCTCGGCAGGCACGACACGGCAACTCGCCGCGACATCGGCCAGCGAGGGAAACATCACCGCGAAGGGCTTTTCCTCGCGCCGTTTGCGCGCCCGAAGGCGGCGCACGGCAGCTTCGTCGCGCGCGTCCACGACAAAGTGAAAGCCACCAATACCCTTCACTGCGATGATCGATCCCGCGCGCAATGCCGCCGCTGCGGCAATCAGAGCATCGTCGCCGTGGCAGAGCGTCGTTCCAGCTGCGTTCCACAGCGCAATACGCGGCCCACAGTCGGCGCAGGCATTAGGCTCGGCATAAAAGCGCCGGTCGACCGGATTGTCGTATTCGGCGCGGCAGACCGGACACATTGTAAAATGCCGCATCGACGTCCGCGCCCGATCATATGGGATGTCTTCGATGATGCTGTAGCGGGGCCCGCAATGCGTACAGTTAATAAAGGGATAGCGGTAACGGCGGTCCGACGGATCGAAAAGCTCGGCGAGGCAATCGGCGCAGGTTGCGAAATCGGGCAGTATCTGGGCAGTACACGGACCGGCCGCATCGCTTGCGCGGATTTCGAACCCATTCTCCCAACGCGGTGCGACCCCGCGCGTCTCGACGGCATCGACTGTGGCATTGGCCGGCGGAGCTTCGCGGATTTCCTGCACCAGGGCAGCGATCTGCTCGGGATCGCCCTCGGCCTCGGCGACGACCCCCTCGCTCGTATTGATGACCCAGCCGGTGAGACCGCGTGTGGTCGCCTGGCGATGGAAAAAGGGGCGGAACCCGACACCCTGCACGGCGCCGCGCACGAGGATGCGCGATCGCACTCTCTCGATCCTCCCGGTGTCATTCGCTCGCGCGGAAATCGACACTGCTCCAGCTTTCAATCCGGTCCATGCCGGATTGCGATTATGCATTGACCCGACATTGCGGTTTCATCCGGCCCATCGACCGCAGGCACTCGCTGGTCGGAAGCTGCCTTCTTCGCTGTCGAATACAAGTGCCGCCGCAGCCCGCGATGCGGATTGGGGCAATTTCGCGCAACTCTTAGCATTCTCAGAAAAGCAGAAGACCATCTCCTGAAATATTCTACTGATACGTGCATCAACGAACCGTTTCAGGTACAACAAGGGAGTTAGCTGTTGGACCCTGTAATAGACGGGCCAACAGGCGAGACTGTTGGCTGGCAGTGACGAGTTGCTGGCCTTGCGCATGTGGCGCTCTTTGACAAGGCGGCGCCGATGCACGAGCTCGCGCTGAGCCAAAGCATTGTCGACCTCATCGTCGAACGCGCTCGCGACGAAGGCGTGCACGCGGTCACCCGCGTCTTGGTGGAAGTTGGGGCTGCGGCAGGTGTCGAACCGGATGCGCTGCGGTTCTGCTTTGACTTGGTTGCCAGGGACACTGTGGCCCAGGGCGCCAAATTGGCGATCGAGACAATCCCATTGCAAGCCTGTTGCCGAGACTGCGCCTGCGAATTCCAACCGGCGCGGTTGGGCTCATGTTGTCCGCGCTGCGGTTCTTACGCTGCTCAGCTGCTGCGAGGACGCGAGCTTCGCGTCAAATCCTTCGACTGCGAATAGCGCCGAGCAGCCGCGATACGGGACACGCAAGAGCATTTGGAGAGGAGACGCGGCAAATGGCAAGATCCGTAAGGAAGATGCTGTCCAGGCAAGCCTCGGTGATCGGTGCCGGTCTCGCTATTGCCAGCGTATTTAGCGCGCCGTCTCAGGCGATCGACTATCAGCCATTCGATTTTGTCCCGGCGGCGCCCGGCACGATGATGATGATGGGCTACTATGAGTTTGAAAATCGGAATGAATACACCACTACCAACGGAACGTCGATAACACACGATACCGGCCTGACCAGCCAGATCGGCATTGCCCGTTACCTCTATTACAATCAATTCAATGGGACGCCGTTTCTGTTGGAATGGCTGCAGCCGTTCGGCACCGAATACAACGCCAAGCTCAACGGCGTTTCGTTGGGCTCGGCATCGGGTGCAAGCGACTTGATCCTGTCCGGGACGCTGTGGCCGATCAGCCTACCGCAGCAGAAGACCTGGGTATCGGTGTCGGACTGGATGACGCCGCCGACGGGAAGCTATTCCAACACCAGGGCGTTGAACCTCGGCGCCAACCGCTGGCAGAACGATATCCAGATCGACTACACGCAAGGATTTCTCGGCAAGTGGACGTGGGATATGGCCGGCGACTGGATCGCTTACGGCCCGAACCGGAATGTCGGTGCGGCCAATTTGACGCTGAGCCAGACCCCGACTTACAATGCATATTCATGGGTCAGCTACGATATAACAGACATGATGCGGCGGGCGATGCCGTCTTTGGGAGCGGCATCAATCTCGATGGGCTATGCTGGCACGTTTGGCGGCGTCGAGAAAATCGAGGGGCTTAGGAATGGAAGCGAAACCCATGAACAGCAGCTCCGATGGACGTATGAGCAGTTCGTCGCGCCAAAATGGCAGATGTTGCTGTCAGTGAAATCACGACGTCTCCGTCTCCGGTCAATTCAAGGATAATATCGGGGTGATCTTTCGCCTGACGAGGGTCTTCTAGAAACCAGCGCGAGAGGGGATAGACCGATGTTCAACACCGATGCCCGCTATCGGCCCGTCGTCGCGTGCGGCGGCGGTCGTATGCTTTTCCTAGCGCTGACCTTCGCCGCGTTCAGCGTCATCTGCTCCGCACCAGCGAGCGCTCAGGATGTGAGCAGTATCCTGTATTACTGCTCGTCCTGTCACGGCCCGGACGGCCGCAGCACCTCGCCGAATTTTCCGCGCCTTGCCGGCCAGCAGAAGGATTACATAGTCGCGCAGCTCAACGACTTTCGCAACGCCACACGCACTGCACCGCACGCGCAGACCTACCTCGACTACCTGGTAATGTGGGGCTTGACGACGCAGCTAAACCCTCCCACCACCGATGCAATCGCCGCCTTCTACGCATCTCAGCCGCCGGTCGCCGGTGAACCCGCCAATTCATCACAAATCGCCGCGGGCGAGCGGATCTACACAGAGGGCATTCCGTCAGAGAGCGTGCCGGCCTGCGTCAGTTGTCACGGGGTAAGAGCGCAGGGCAACGACTCGATCCCGCGGCTCGCCGGACAATACCAGGCCTATCTCGCGCGCCAGCTGGAGGCGTTCGCGTCTTGGGGGCGGCATAACATAATCATGCACGCCAATGCGATGAACCTCACCCCCGAGCAGATCAGTGAGGTCAGCGCCTATCTCGCGACGCTTTGAGCGGCCCGCAGCAGGCGCAGGGTTCCACGTTGGGGCGGATGGGGTAAGGCGCGCGCGTCAGGCGTGGTCCTGCTCAAACGAGTGTTCGGCGATATTCCGTTGGCGACCGGTCAGCGAGTTTCCGGAAAGCGACCGAGAACGAGCTTGTATCGGCGAAACCCACCTGCAGTGCAATGTCAGTCACCGATCTGCTCCGCTCGGCCAATAAGCTTTTTGCCCATTCAAGCCGGCGCTTCATGTGATAATAATGGGGCGGCATTCCGAAGGATTTCTTGAAAGCTCGGGAGAAGTGAAAGGGGCTCAGCCGAGCCGTTTCGGCGAGCGCCGCTGTCGAGATCTGACGAGCGAGGTTCGCTTCGATGTATTGGGCGACCGCCCGCCGCTGCCAGTCCGCGAGACCGCCTTGCGCCACCGGTGCGGCTAGCGTGTTCCCGATGCTGAGCCGCAACAGCTTATGCGCGAGGACGACACCCAGTGCTTCGGCGTAGCATTGACATTGTGACGGGCCGGCCTCGATCAGTGCTCCGAGCTGCAGCGCCGTCTCCCACATAAAGAGACGGTGAAAGAAGAGCCGCGGCAGGAGGTGGGCGTCGGCAAATCCGGCTTCTGCGTCCATCAGCGGCCCGCGCGGATCAATGTAGAGATATATCGCGTGCATCGGCCCGCTCGGGTCGTGCCACTCCCGAAACCTGCTGCCCGCCGGCACAAAGGTGAGCTTGCGGCTGAGATCATGCAGCGTCGATCGCGGCAGACCGTCGACGGTGCTGTCGCCCTTATGCCTCGCGGCCCGCTGATAGGCGATCAATAGGTGCAATGGTCCGCAATATTCGCATTCGAAGCTTTCCTGCGTGCTAATCCGGACGACCTCCCCGCTCAAACCGCGCCATACGGCGGTTTGACGGCTAACTAAGTTTATTGGGTGGAAACCGATGCCAGGAAACGTCATTCCGGGAGCCGGTCCTCCTACCGATGCCTCGCGCCCGTTCGGTGAACGCTCCTCTTCGGAGCCGCGGCGCGGGCTGAAGGCGAGAATTCTCGGCGCCGCTTGCGGCGTGGAGTGTGGTTGCGCTCAGGGCTGGGCTGTTCATTGCGGTATCCCTCCGGTCACCTATGAACTTCGCGCATTCGCGTGTGAGGCGGGGTTAGCTCAGGTTTAATCAGGTTAAAATGTTCGTGATTGGTTGAGCCAAATGGCGAGCTAGGCTCCGCGAGACCCTGGGCCTGCCGATGACTCAACCGCGAATAGCGAGCGTTTTGTTACAGAGTAGGGAACGCGAGCAAGGGATCGGGTTCATTGACCTAAATCAATAACCGCAGCAACCTCGACACCGCCGCACCGACATCATTCTAGCGAGCGCCTGGCCTAAACTGCTGCGCCCCGCCTTAAACGGCGGCCGCGGATAGTCGCGAACCGTTATGGCAATCGGTCGCAACTAACGGCAAGCACAGACGAGCCGGCGGCCCCTTTCAGTCCCACATCGTGTGCATCGCAGCAAAAGGACAGGAGGTTTCCGTGGCCGCATCCGAGACGTCCAAATCCATGAAGACCGGGGGACAGCTCGTTGCCCGTGCGCTCAAGGCGGAAGGCATTAAAGCCATCTTCGCGCTTGCCAGCGGGCACTCTATGGATATTTTCAACGGCTGCATCGATGAAGGCATTCAAATCATCGATGTTCGCCACGAGCAGGCCGCCGCGCACGCCGCCGACGCCTGGACACGCTTGACCGGCGTCCCCGGCTGCGCCGTTGTGGCCGCCGGCCCCGGGGTCACAAACTCGGTAACCGGCGTCGCCAACGCCTTCCGGGCTCAGACACCGATGATGGTTATCGGCGGTCAAGGCCCCTTCTGCCAAAACCTGATGGGCTCGCTGCAGGCGATGGACCACGTCGCCATCATGCGGCCCATCACAAAGTTTGCCACCACCATCAATGAAACCAAGCGCATCCCCGACATCATGGGCATGGCTTTTCGCGAGGCTTACGCCGGTCGGCCGGGACCTGTCTTCATCGACATTCCAATGGACATCCTCATGGGCGCCGTTGACGTGGAGGATGTGGTCGACCCCGGCATGTATCGGACGCGGGGAAAAGTCTACGGCGACTTCAAACTGGTTGACGAGGCAGCCCGGTGGTTGTCTGGGGCACAGCATCCCGCCATTCTGGCCGGGTCCCAGTTGTGGCACTGCCGCGGCGTCGCCGAATTGGAGGAGCTTGCAGGGAAACTGGGTTGCCCCGTCTATCTCAATGGTGAGGCGCGGGGCGCTCTGCCGCTGGATTCCCCCGTGCACTTTGAAAACTCACGTCATGAAGCGTTCGCACGGGCCGACGTGATCATGATCGTCGGCACTCCTTTCGACTTCCGCTTGGGCTTCGGAAAGTCGCTGGGATCGACTGCAAAGGTCATCCAGGTCGATCTCGACGAAGCGGAACTGGGCCACAACCGGAGTATCGATATCGGCATTACCGGGGATGCCGCCGCCGTCCTCAGTCAGCTCGCGGCGGCCGTCACGAAGGTGCCGGAGGCGCGCAGCCAGTCCTGGCTCGACCATCTGCGCGGCGTCGAGCAGAAGGCGGAGGAGCACGAACTGGCGTTGCAAAACTCCGACGCGTTGCCGATACACCCGCTGCGGCTCGCCAAGGAGATCAACGATTTTATAACAGAAGATACAATCGTCATCGGTGACGGCGGCGACGTGGTCAACCTGGCTGCCGGTGTCATCAAGCCCCACAAACCGGGGCACTGGCTCGATCCGGGCCCATTGGGAACGCTCGGCATCGGCATGCCGTTCGCGCTGGCCGCCAAGACGGCGTTTCCGGACAAGGACGTCGTCATTGTCTTTGGCGATGGCTCGTTCGGGTTCAACGGCTTCGAATTCGACACCGCCGTGCGCCACAAGCTGCCGATGGTCGCTGTCGTCGGCAACAATGCGGCCTGGAACATGGTCCGCTACGGACAGATGTCGCATTACGGCAAGGTCCGCGGCGATGTCGGCACCGTCCTGCGACTGGACACGCTATGACCGAATTGTCGAGGGTATGGGCGGCTATGGTGAGAACGTCACCGAACCGAAAGGTATCCGCCCCGCTCTGGAACGCGCTCGTGCCTCGGGTAAGCCGGCCTGCGTCAATGTGATGGTCGATCACGACGTCTACAGTCCGACCACAGAACGTAACACGTTCTACAAGTACTAGTGGAGAAGACCTGACAGGCGAAGAGCAGACGGCCCGGCGCAAATCGCGGCGTCGGGTCGGGCCTCCACTGTCTGACTTTCGTCACTTACTGCAAATGTCTTTCCGGAGTTGTTCCATGGACTGAAGAATGCACGGAACCCAAAGGACCGTTTTCTGGGTTGCTCGTACTCGATCTGACGCACGCGCTGAACGGCCCTTTTTGCACAAAGCTCTGCAGCGATCTTGGGGCTCGCATCATCAAAGTAGAGCCCCCGGGCGAAGGTGACGAAACCCGGGGCTGGGGTCCGTTTATCAAGAACGACTCGCTCTACTTTAAAGTTGTCAATCGCGGCAAGGAGGTAAGCGTCAGCTCGTGGCCACTCAGGCGGCGAGGGTGGCGATTTTGGGCTGCCAGTTCCACGGCAGCAGTTCGGCGAGCCGGTTGATCGGGTGACTGTTGGCCATGCGATCGATCACGTCGCTGAGCCAGGCTTGCGGATCGAGGCCGTTGAGTTTGGCGCTTTCCAGCACGGTGTAGAGGATTGCGGCGCGCTCGCCGCCGGCGTCGGATCCAAGGAACAAAAAATTTTTGCGTGTAATGGCGATACCGCGCAGTGCCCGCTCGGCGACATTATTGTCGATCGCAAGCCGGCCATCACCGGCATAGTGGCTCAGTGCTTCCCAGCGGCTGAGCGCGTATTGGATCGCTTTGGCGAGCGGGTTCTTTGCTGACAACCGGCGGCGCTGTGCGGTCAGCCAGTCGCACAACGCGTTGAGGATCGCCACGGCACGGCACTGTCGCGCCGCCAGCCGGGCCTCGGCCGACTGGCCAGTAATCTCGGCTTCGATCTTGTAGAGCTCGCCAATCCGTTTGAGCGCCTCCTCGGCGATTGGCGATTTGGTTGCCTCGAACACGTCGTAAAATTTGCGCCGCGCGTGTGCCCAACACGCCGCGTGGATCAGCGGCGGCGGCCCTCGGCCAATCCGGTCTTTGACGGATGTCGGTCGCGTCAGAGCCTGGTAGCCGCTAAAGGCGTCGGCCTGGATCACGCCGCGAAAGAGAGCGAGATGATCGCGCGGCCGCTCGCCGCGGCGATCGGGGCTGAAGCGGTAATAAGCCGCGGAGGCCCGCCCGCCTTGCCAGGGCCGCTCATCGACGACATAGGTCCACAGCCGCCCGGTTCGGGTCTTGCCATTGCCCGGCGCCAGCACGGCGATCGGCGTGTCGTCGGTGTGGATGATTGGCGCCGCCAGGACATGGGCGCCGATCAGCTCGGCCAGCGGCGTCACCCACCAGGCGGCATGCCCGACCCAGTCGGCCAGAGTGGCACGCTCGATCTCGATGCCTTCACGCGCCAGGATCGCCGATTGCCGGTAGAGCGGCAGCCCGTCGAGATATTTGCTGACCACGACATTGGCGACCAGACCCGGCCCCGGCCGCCCCTTCTCGATCGGCAGATCGGGCATCGGCGCTTGTACGATGCGCTCGCAGCAGCGGCAGCTCAGCTTAGGCCGAATATGGCGGATCACTTTGAGGCGAGCCGGGATCTTCTCCAAGATCTCGGTCACGTCCTCGCCGAGCTTGGCAAAGCGGGTGCCGCCGCAGCCCGGGCAGACCGACCCCGGATCATGCACGATCTCCTCGCGCGGCAGATGATCGGGCAGTGGCCGCCGCACCGGCTGACGCCGTTCGCGCGGTGGCTGATTTGGGGCACGCCGTGCCGTCGGCGCTGTGCGTGCTGCTTCGCTCTCTTCCAGATCCTCGAGCATCAGCTCGAGTTGCGCGATCTGAGTGTCGAGTTTTTCCGACGAGCGCCCGAATTGCATGCGCCGCAGCTGGGCAAGCTGAGCCTTGTACTGTTCGATCCGCAGACGGGCGCCGGTCAACTCGGCCCGCGCCACCGCCAGTTCCGCCTCGCGCTCGGCCAGTAAGGCGCGCAGCTCGGCGATCTCTTGAACAGGGTCAGCAGCGACCGGCATCAACCGAGAGTTTACTCCCGCGGTCATTGAGCAGCATCGATCCGTACCCGCCTGAGTCACTATGTCGCGCTGTTCAACCAGCCACTTCCGGGGCCCAGCTGCGGCGCGGTGCACGCCAATCGATACCTTCCAGTAGCATCGATAATTGCGCTGCCGTTAGCACCACCGATCCGTCCTTGGCCTGCGGCCATAAAAACCGGCCGCGCTCCAGCCGTTTGGCAAACAGGCACAATCCTTGCCCGTCCCACCACAGCACCTTGATCAGATCGCCGCGCCGACCGCGAAACACAAACAGCGCACCACCATGCGGGTCGAGCTGCAGCGTCAGCTGAACCCGCGCCGCGAGCCCGTCAAAGCCTTTCCTCATGTCAGTGACGCCGCATGCCAGATAGACGCGGACATTGCCCGGTATGCCGATCACGACAGCGCCGACAAGACCCGGCGCAATGCCATCTCGTCGACCGCGCCGGTCAGACGCAGCTTCACCCCCGTGGGCAGCTCGACCTCGATTATCCCATCCACCCGCCGATCGGGTTCGGGGGGCGTCGGCATCGGCGCAACCGGCGCTGCGGCCAGTGCAAGCTGTTCAACCGGTAGCGCCAATCTCACTGGCGCAAATCCAGTCAGCTCGCCCGTGCGAAACTGCCGCCGCCAGGTGTAAAGCTGGCCGCTGCTGATCCCGTGCAGCCGGCAAACCAACGAGGGCGACGACCCCGGCGCTACGCTCTGTGCCAATATCCGCAGCTTCTCTTCGAGGCTCCAGCGCCGCCGCCGCTCCGGGCCGCTGAGAACCTCGCCGCGGACCTCGCGAGCCCTCGTATGAGTACTCCCGAGGTCCTCCTTATCGACCAGCCCCACATCATTCATTGCACCGCCGCCATAAAACAGCGGCAGCTTCTCAATCAGCAAGCCCAGCGCAAGACGCCAATCAGCAGACGCTTACGCAAGGAGAGCATCGTCCTCAACCTGAAGGACCCAAAGGACCGCGAAATCTTTCTGAACATCGTTCGCCAGGCCGATATTCTGGTAGAAAATTACCGGCCGGGCGTTATGGCGCGCTTGGGCTTCTCTTACGATGAGCTGTCCAAGATCAACCCGCGCCTGGTCTATGTATCGTCATCGGGGTTCGGCCAGACCGGGCCTTTGTCCACTTATCCGGCTTATGACACCGTCATCCAGGCGATGAGCGGGATCATGAGCATGACGGGATTTCCGGATGGCCCGCCAACCAAGCTTGGATCGGCGCTCTCGGATCTTTGCGGTGGCGTGTTCAGTTTCTGTGGCCTTGCGAGCGCTCTCTACGCTCGTGAAAAGACCGGAAAAGGCTCGCATGTCGATGTCGCGATGTTCGACGCGACGTTTATGATGCTGGAGCATGGCATGATGGAGGTCGTTGCCTACGGCAAGCCGGTCCACAGGATCGGAAATCGGCATCCTTCCGTCACGCCCTTCGATGTGTTCCAGTCGGCGGACAAGGACTTTATCATCTGTGCCGGCAACGACCACCTCTTCGTCAAGCTCTGCGAGGTCCTTGGACGGCTGGATCTGATCAAGGACATCCGCTTTCTGTCGAACCAGCACCGCACAGAAAATCACGAGGCGCTCAAGTACGAGCTTGAAGTGGCTCTGAAGAAACAGCCCGCTGCTCACTGGCTAAAAGTCATTCATGAAGCCGGTGTCCCGGTTGGACCGATTCTGAATGTATTGGAGACCGCCGAACTTCCGCAGGTCAAGGCCCGAAACATGATGGTTGAAGCCGGCGGTGTCCGCGTGACCGGGAACCCCTTAAAGATCTCGGGCTACGAAGACCCGCCGACACGCTCTCCTGCACCGAACCTCAATCAGCATGGCGACGCGATACGCCGCGAATTCTCCGAGTCTTCACGTCGCTGATCTCGCTGCCGCTGGCCGCGTCTGGGTGTCACTTGGAGGTCGTCGGAGAGGCGCCCAGCGCGGTCAGCGGACGAGAATGGTGTGGCGACCTGGATTTATCGGAGGTGCCGTGGGATCAACAACTGACGAATCAGAGCGAGATATAGGTCCAATCGCGCCGGGCGCACTGCACGATGCGCAGCCCGGCGGCGTACTGCTGTGCCGCTGCCGCCCGGAAAGCGATCTGCTGATTACGGTTCCTTATCCGCAAGCAAACATCCATCATCAAGCGCCCCCGACGCGCGAGGCGAAGATCACCGCACTGACCCCGACCGGCAGTGATGCGGTGGTGGTCAAGCTGGCGCTGACGCCTGACGCCACACTGGGGGAGGCCGCAGACTTTGTGCCGGGCCAATATATGGAGGTCGGCATCCCCGGCACTAAAATTCAGCGCGCTTACTCGTTGGCCAACCTGCCCAACTGGGACGGGCAGACCGAATTCTTGATCCGGCTGAAGCCGGGCGGCGCCTTTTCGACCTGGCTGGGCAAGCAGGCCCGGGTTGGCGATAAGCTTGAGCTGCGGGGGCCGCTTGGCCATTTTGTGCTCGACGAGGGCAGCACGCGGCCACGCTGCTTTATTGGCGGCGGTTGCGGCTTCGCCCCGCTGCTGTCCATGCTTCGCCACCTGGCCGAATTTCAGGATATGCAGTCGACGACGCTGATCTTTGGCGTAAACCGCGAGGACGAACTGTTCGCCACCGATCAAATTAAAGAGCTGCAGACGGCGCTGCCGGCGCTGCGGGTCCTCCTGTGTGTCCGGCATCCAGACGGCGCCTGGAAAGGTTTTGTCGGCACCGCGGCCGATGCCTTTGCCAAATTGTTGGACCAGGGCGGGGAACAGCCGGATGTCTATATCTGCGGCCCGCCAAAGATGCTGGAGGCGGTGCGGTCGGTCGCTGCGGCGCATGGTCTTCCCGGAAGCCAAATCTTCGTCGAACAGCTGCCGATGGCGGCGTAGGGGAAGCTGGGCAGGCCCAAATGCGGGAGGCGGCAAGATTATTGGGGGGTGAGTGTGCCGCCTGGCGCATGCGCGCAGCACGGGTCGGAGCTACTTCACGCACTCCAAGTTGCCAACACAGTCGCGCTCCTGCGAGCGCTTTGATTGTATCGCGAATTACGGCCCGCCGCGGAGCGAAGGTCGCCGGTCGGCGCCAGGTTTAAGCAATCGGGCAAAACTATCGGCAAGCCGAGATGAGCCGGCAATTGCCATCGGCTCTAGATTGGCTTGAGCTTGCAGGAGCGCCGACTGGATGGATCGCAGTTTTTCGACCCTTGAGAATAGGGATGGCTATGTGTGACGTCTGCGGCTGCGGTGAGTCCGAGCATCTCCATCGCCACGGAGATCATCTTCACACGCATCCCCACGCGCCCGGCCAGCAGCATGTTCACCGCGAGGAAGGCGCCGGCCAGCGCTCGGTGCGGGTGGAAGCCAACGTCACGGCCAAGAACGATCGCATTGCCGCCCATAACCGCGGCTGGTTCGAAGGCCGCGGTATTCTGGCGTTGAATCTCGTCAGCTCGCCGGGGGCTGGCAAGACTACGTTACTCGAGCGCACCTTGCGCGATCTCGCAACCGAATGCCCGTGGGCAGTGATCGAAGGGGATCAGCAGACCGATAACGACGCGCGCCGCATTGCCGCCTGCGGCGTCCCGGTGGTCCAAATTAACACCGGTGCGGCATGCCACTTGGACGCGCAGATGGTTTTCGACGCCTGTAGCAGGCTCAACTGGCCGATTGGCTCAGTGATGTTGATCGAGAATGTCGGAAATCTGATTTGCCCGGCTTTGTTCGACCTCGGCGAGTTTGCCAAGGTGGTCGTCGCCAGTGTCGCAGAAGGCGACGACAAGCCGGAGAAATACCCATACATGTTCCAGGCCGCGAGCCTGGTGATCCTAAATAAATGCGATCTGCTGCCGTACGTTCCGTTCGATGCGCACCGTTTTGAGCAGATCGCACACCAAGTCAATCCCAATGCGCCCGTAATCCGAGTTTCAGCGATGCGCGGGGACAATCTCGGCGCCTGGTACGATTGGCTGCGAGAGCGTCGTGCATTGAACGCCACGGCCACGGGCGCTTAACCAGCGCGATCCGACGAGCAGGGGAAGACATATGGCCAAGATGCTGATGATCAGTGCGGACAAATGCACCGGCTGCCATAATTGCGAGCTGGCCTGCTCGATGACGCATGAAGACGTGTTTCGCCCCGACTGCGACCCGGGTGCATGTCTACAGCTGGGAACGTGAAGGCTTTTCCGTGCCCGATGATGTGCCAGCATTGCCATGACGCCGCCTGCATCAAGGTTTGCACCACGCATGCGATGACCAAGGACGCGGTGACCGGGTGGGTCAATATCGACCACGCGATATGCATCGGCTGCAAGATGTGCGTGCAGGCCTGCCCCTTCGGCTGCGCAGTCTGGGACGAGCAGACACACAAGATCCTCAAATGCGACTACTGCGGCGGCGACCCGGCCTGCGCCAAATTCTGCCCGAACCATGCGCTCGAATGGGCCGACGATGTCGTTGCGACCCGTACGCGCAAGCGCGCATTCGCCGAAAAATTCAAACAGGCATTTGGGGAGTAGAGCCATGCACGGCTGGATCGGCACTGTGCTGCGGGTCAATCTGTCGACCGGACAGGTGTCGACCGAACCATTGGATCTTGAGCGCGCCAAGAACTACATCGGCGCGCGCGGGCTCGGCAGCCGCTACCTTTTCGATGAGATCGATCCGCGCATCGATCCGCTGTCGCCGGAAAACAAGCTGATCTTTGCTGCGGGCCCGCTAACGGGCACCTACGCGCCATCGGGCGGGCGTTACAATGTCGTGACCAAGGCGCCGCTGACCGGCACGATCGCCGCCTCCAATTCGGGCGGGACCTGGGGTCCGGAACTGAAGTTCGCCGGCTATGACATGCTCATCATTGAGGGCAAGGCGGCAAAGCCGGTTTATCTCTGGATAAAGGACGGCGCAGTGGAAATCCGCGACGCCGGCCATGTGTGGGGGAAAATTGTCCCGGACACCCAGGACGCCATTTGCGCCGAGACGGACGCCGACGCCAAGGTCGCCTGCATTGGTCCGGCCGGCGAAAACCAGGTTCTGTTTGCCGCGATCATGAACGACATGCACCGCGCGGCGGGGCGCAGCGGCGTCGGCGCGGTGATGGGATCGAAAAATTTGAAAGCGGTGGTGGTGCGCGGCAACGGCTCCGTCTCTTGCGCCGACAATGCGGCTTTTTTGTCTGCAGTCATGGATGCGCGGCACAAGATCCAGGCGCACCCGGTCGGCGGCACTGGCTTTCGCCTCTACGGGTCGCAGATCCTGATGAATATTATCAACCAGGTCGGGGCCAGTCCGACGCGAAATTGGCAGGATGGCTTTTTCCCGAATGCCGACAAGGTCAGCGGCGAAACGCTGGCCGCCCACCAGCTGCAGCGGCCAAAAGGCTGCTTCTCGTGCATCATCTCCTGCGGCCGCGTCACCAAGGTGACAAACCCCAAATACAAGGGCGAAGGCGAGGGGCCCGAATACGAGACAGCATGGGGCTTTGGCGGCGACTGCGGGGTCGACAATTTCGATGCGGGCATCAAGGCCAATTACTACTGCAACGAATACGGCATGGACACGATCTCGATGGGATCGACGGTCGCTTGCTCATTTGAGCTGTTCGAGAAGGGTTTCGTCACCCTTGAGGATACGGGCGGCATCGCTCTCAACTGGGGCGACGGCGACGCGATGCTCGAAATGGTGCGCCTCACCGCCGTAGGCGAAGGCTTTGGCAAAAAGCTCGGTCAGGGATCGTACCGTCTCGCCGAATCCTACGGGCACCCGGAATTGTCGATGACGGTCAAGAAGCAGGAAATGCCCGCTTACGACGCTCGCGCGGTGCAGGGTGTCGGCCTCAATTACGCCACCAGCAACCGCGGCGGCTGCCATATGCGCGGCTACACAATCGAGACCGAAGTGCTCGGCAACCCGGTGTTCGGGCCAAAAATGGACCAGCACACGACCGAGGGCAAACCGCAGATGTGCATCAACTGGCAGAACCTTACCGCGGCGCTCGACTCAACCGGATCATGCCAATTTACGACTTTTGGTATCGCCGCCGACGAGCTCGCTGCCATGCTCGGCCCGTTGACCGGCGTTGAATACACGGCAGCGGACTTCCTCAAATGCGGCGACCGCATCTGGAACCTCGAGCGGTTGTTCAACCTCAAAGCCGGCTTGACCGCAAAGGATGACATGCTCCCGCCGCGGCTATTGAAGGAACCGATCAAGACTGGCGCGTCAAAGGGCAAGGTCAACCTGCTGCCTCAGATGCTTCCCGAGTATTACCGGCTGCGCGGCTGGGACGAAAACGGCGTGCCGACGTCCGAAAGGCTGCAGGATCTGGGCCTTGGCGCCTAGGCAATGTCCGGGATCACGAAGCAGCGAGAGTTGTGATGAAAATCCTATACTTTGCGCTGCTCCGGGACATCACGCACAAGAAAGACGAGGATTGGCGCCAACCGGAGGCGACTCTCGGGGACTTGTTGCACGATTTGGTGGCGCAGTATGGGCACGAATTCGAAAGGTGGGTGCTGAAAGACGGTGATTTGTGGAACCTCGTCATCATACTCGTCAATGGGCACGACGTGCGCGGAATGCAGAAGCTCGGAACGCCGCTGGCGCCCAATGACACTGTCGTGATCTTCCCGCCGCTCGGCGGCGGATAAGGGTAGAGCCCAGTGATAAACCCCGTTTTTGTGCCAACCGGCGTTCTGTTCGCCGGCGCCCTTCTGGAAATCGCCCTCGGCGGCATCCTGTCGAAGGCGGCAAAGGGCTGGCTGGCGTTTCTCGCCGCCGCCATCGCCCTCACGGCAGTGCTGGCAATGATACCGGGCAGCATGCACGGTGAGGTTCTGACGGCGACACTGCTCGATTGGGATGCGGGGATAGCGTTCGTCTACCACGTCGACGGCCTGAGCATTCTTTTTATGCTGCTCGGTACCGGCATGGGCTCGGCCATCCTGCTCTATGCCATCGGATACATGGAGGAGGAAGAGGAGGGTATCACCCGTTTCTATGCGCTGATGCTGGTGTTCATCGGCGGCTTCGTGATGCTGGTATCCGCCGCCAATCTGCTGATGGCCTATTTCGCCTGGGAAGTCATCGGCTTGTGCTCTTATTTCCTGGTCGGCTTCTGGTACAAGCAACAGGCGGCGGCAGAAGGGTCACGCAAGGTGCTGATCATGACCCACCTTGCCGGTTATGGGCTGCTCGCCGCGATCATGCTGCTCTACGTCAGAACTGGCACCTTTCTGTGGACGGATCCCGCCGTGGGGGCTGCTTTTTCCGGCGGCATCGTGCTGCTGATGATCGTGGCGGCAATGGCCAAGTCGGTGATGTATCCGCTGCACACCTGGATTCCCGAGGCGATGAACGCGCCGACTCCGGTTTCGGCATTGCTGCATTCGGCCTGCTACGTCAAAGCGGGAGCGTATTTGATCGCCCGAATGTATTCGATCGGGCCGTGGCATGGAGCGTTCGGCAATTTCCTGCTTCTGGTCGGCTGCCTGACAATGCTGGTCGGGGTCATTTTTGCGATGGCCCAAACCGACCTGAAGCGGCTGCTTGCCTTCCATACGGTGAGTCAGCTTGGCTATGTTGTGACGGGTCTGGCCCTCGGCACCAGTCTCGGCATTGCCGCCGGGCTCTTTTACGCGACCAGTCATGCGCTGTTCAAAGGGACACTCTTTATGTGCGCCGGCGCGGTGCAGCGCGCCACCGGCACACGCGACATGCGTAAGCTCGGGGGCCTCAGCTCGCGCATGCCGGTGACGACGCATGTCTGGCTGGTCGCCGCGGCCGCGATCGTCGGCGTGCCGTTGACCAATGGGTTTGTCGCCAAGTGGCTGCTGTTTGACGCGGCGCTTAATGCCCATCAAGCAGTGGTTGTCGTTGTCGCTTGGGCGGTCAGCATCCTCACGACTTTTTCGTTTTTGAAGGCGACTGTGAGCGTGTTTTACGGAATGCCGCCGGACGAGCTCCGTGCGCAGCAGGTCCACGAGGCCGCGCCCTCGATGCGGGTCGGGATGGGGATCACCGGCGCGCTGTGCCTCGTCTTCGGCGTCGTCCCGCAACTGCTGATGCAGCCGGTCATCCAACCGGCAGTGCGTTCGCTGGGTTTCGACTGGCAGGTCCAGGCGACTTGGCTCGGCAGTCTTGACCGGCTCCGGAACGATTGGGGTAACGGTCGCAGCGGCAGCGGGGTTGATGCTTGCGGCATTGTTCGGCATCAGTGCGTATCGCCTGGTGCGTGCGCCGGCGGGAGGGCGCCCGGTATCCGTATTCACCGGGGGTGATCCGTTGCCCGAGGATGACACGCTCGGAGCGGTCGATTTCGCCGAGATGGCGGAGGCCGCTTTCGAACCGGTCTATTCCTTGAACCCCGACCCCCTCTATTTGCTGATTTGGCGCGAGATAAAGGATGCTGCCGCGGGCGCTCGGCGGTTTGCGACGGCCGGGCTGGAACGGCAGCCGATTTTTACTGCGCTGGTGTGCGCGGGGGCGCTGTTCGCCGGCGTCTGGCTCCTGTGAGTGCGCATCGGTAAAGGCGCGCGGTCCGATCGTGAAAGAATGTGAATGGACCTGATTCTCGTCGCATTTTTCGCCGTATTGGCGCTGGGGATCGGGCTCTATACCCTCTCGGTCCCGCAACGCGGAGTGTGGTGGACGCTCGCGGCTGTCATCGTTGTGCTGGTTATTGCGAGCAAACTGATCGGCACTTCCCGGGCCGGCACGCTTCTTCTGGATCTGGCTGAACTCGCCGCCGTGGCGCTCGTGTGGTCGCACGGGACCCCGGAAGCCATTGCGGCTGGGCGCAAATACCTGTACTCGATCGTTCCGGCGATCGCCTGCACCCTAATCGCGCTCGCCCTGATCGGAACGGGGGTGCAAGCACCTGGGCCGGCCCTCCAAAAGCTCGTAGTGTGCCTGCTTATTGTCGGCTTTGCCCTGAAACTTGGCCTGATCCCTTTTTACTTCTGGCTTCCGGCAGTAGCCTCAGCCGCAGCACCGATGACGACGGCGCTGATCGTATCGATCGTCGATATTGCGACCTTTGGCGAGTTGGCGGCTCTGCGCGAGATCTCGCCGTGGATCTTCGGCGAATACGCGCCAGTGTGGATGGTCGTCGGTCTCCTGTCGATGTTTGGCGGTGCGCTGCTCGCCCTTGCTCAAACCGAGCTCAAGCGGATGTTGGCATTTTCGACCATCGATGATCTCGGCTTTCTTCTGTTGGGGCTGATCGCCGGCGGTCCTGCAGGTATTACCGGCGCTTGGCTCGGCGCGCTCAATCACTCGCTGTCAAAAGTCATTCTCTTTGGCGCCGTAGGATTCGCGGAGAGGCAGATCGGACGGACCGTCACCCTCGACACGAGCGGACTTGCCGCGCGCGTGCCGCTGGCAGGAGCCGCCTTTATCATCGGGGCGCTGGTCTTCATCGGCGTGCCGCCCGGTTTCGGTTTTGCCGCTTATTGGCGGATCTACGCGGCGGCAATTCAGTTTGGCGGACCGGCGCTGATCGCTGCGTTGCTGGTGGTCGCCGCCCTCGACCTCTTATGCTATGTGCGCGCCATTCACCGCACCTGGCTCGGACCGCCGCAGCTCCCGGTCACGGGCGCCCCGATATATCTGGCACCCGGCGTGTTGGCCTTCCTCGCCGTCATGGCAGTGCTGCTGGGATGCTATCCGAACATATTGACCAGAGCTGCTGCGTCCGGCCTGCTGGCAATGGCACAATAGAAAGGGACGCGGCATGAACCCCTTCGCCAAGCTCCTTGCCGTCTCACGCCGCAAATCCCCGTGGATCTATGTCCTGAACAGCGGCGGGTGCAACGGCTGCGATATCGAGATCGCACCGTGCATCACACCACGCTACGACGCTGAGCAGATTGGCATGCTGCGACAAGGCAGCCCGAAGCACGCCGACATTCTGCTGATCACTGGGCCCGTGACCAAGCGGTCGCACCGCGCGGTCTTGGACATCTATGCGCAAATACCGAGCCCCAAGGCAGTCGTCGCGATCGGCTCGTGCCCGGCGAGCACCAATGTCTTCGCCGGCAGTCCCACGGTCGACGGACCAATAGACAAGTTTATCCCAGTCGATGTCTGGGTGTCCGGTTGTCCGCCGCGGCCGCAGCTGATCATTGCCGGCGTCGCGCAGGCGGCGCAGCTATTGGCGGACGGCAGGACGGCGGATCAGCAAAGGAAAACGAAATCGTGTTGAAGGAGCTCTGGCAATACGTCTTTGCGGTACTGGTGTGGCCCGGATTTCTCGGCGCGGGCGCGCTCGGGTTTCTTTATCTGTGGATCGCGCGCAAGCTCATGGCCCGGCTGCAAGGCCGTAGAGGCCCGCCCTTTTACCAGCCGTTCTTCGATTTCGTGAAGCTGTCGGGCAAGGACACTGTCGTCCCCCGAGGCGTCAACCCCCCGCTGTTTTACGCACTGCCGTTCATGTCGCTGTTAGCGACGGGTTTTGGTCTGGTGATCGTTCCAGTGCCCGGACACGCCGTCAGCTCGTTTCCCGGCGACATCGTGCTGCTGCTCTATTTGCTCGAAGTTCCCGTGATTTTCGATGTGGTAGCCGGTTACGTCAGCCAGTCGATATACGGTCAGGTCAGCGCCATGCGCGAGGCGGTCATGTCGCTCGGGTACAACCTGCCGTTGCTCGCCGCGGTGATCGCTATGGCGCAGAAGGCCGGCAGCTTTCGCCTCGGCGACCTGCAATCCGCCCCGTTTGGTCTCGTCACTGGGCTGGCCGTAATCGCCTTTCTCGTGGCGATCCCCGCCCGTCTCAAGAGCAATCCGTTCTCTATTCCCAATGCCGAGCAGGAGATCGTGGGCGGCGCGCATATCGAATACAACAGTGCGCCGCTCGCCATTTTCGAATTGTCGCACGCGCTTGAAGTGGTGCTGTTGTTCGGTGTGTTTTTTGTGCTGTTCGTGCCGCGCTTAGGCAATCCGGTGGCAAATGCAACGCTATACCTCGCGGTCAGCGTTGTTCTGATCGTGATGGCTACGCAGACCGCGGCGATGACCGCGCGTTTCACGGTGAAGCGGGCATTTCGATTTTATTGGGTCTGGGGCGGGTTGGCCGCGGCGGCGGCGATGGTCGTCGCTGTCATTGGCTAAAGGAAGCACCGGATGGGCATTCTCGACATTGTCTGGCGGAATTTCGGTCGTCGCTCCCGGACGCGGCGGCCCGACGACATGCCGCCGCGTCCGCCGCCTTTTCGCGGGCTGATCGAGCAGGATCCCGGCCTGTGCACCGCGTGCCGGACATGCGAGTATGTCTGCTCTCCCAAAGCGATCTCGTTCGCAAAAGAACACGAGACCGGGATTACCTGGAACTTCTTCGCCGGCCAGTGCTCGTTCTGCGGCTTGTGCGTGCAATACTGCCCGACGCACGCGATCACCAACCGCGGCAAGCTGCCCCCGATAACCGGCGACCAGTCGCAGCTGAAAGTCGCGCATGAGGTCCGGTATCACTCATGTGCGAGCTGCGGCAGGACAATCATTCCGATCCCGGAGGAGGCGCTCGCGCAGGTTTACGGCGGGGCTCTCACCGATTTGGAACTCGAGCAGCAAACGCGGTGCCAGGAGTGCCGGCGCAAGGCGGCCAGCCTCCGCCTTCACGATATTTTTGCGAGATCCTGATGGCAGAGCTGAACAGGGGCGATGCCGATATGCCGGGCGCTGACCTCGTCGCCAGACTGGCGGCAATTCCGGGCTCGGCGCAGGCCGAAGAACACGGCGATGGTCTATGGATATCGGCGCCGCAGCTCGACGTCGAAGCCATGGCCCAGGAGATGAAGGCGCTGGGCTACCGCCTGATCACGATGACCGGCCGCGCGCGCGAGAATGGCGAGACCACGATCATCTACCATTATGCGCAGCAACAGCAGTACGTCAGCTTCACGACCTCCACCCGCGGCGGTGCGATCCCGTCGGTCACCCCGACGCTTCGGATGGCGTCGTGGATCGAGCGCGAGATCCACGATTTTTTTGCCGTCGAGTTTATTGGCCATCCGAACCTCATACCGCTCCTGCGGCCGCCAGGACTGAAAGAGGGGTTCTTCCGCGAGCCTGGACCGGGTTCGGTCACTGCAGTGGAAAAATAAGCGAGGCATCATGCCGTATACGATCCCGATCGGCCCCTACCATCCGGCGCTTGAAGAGCCCTACAAGCTGAGCGTCCACTGCAGCGCCGACACAGTCCAGGAAGCCAGCATCGAGATCGGGGTCACCTGCCGCGCGATCGAGCTGTTGGTGCAGAGCCGGGAATGGGTCCCGGCGGTCACGTTGATCGAGCGCGTTTGCGGCATCTGCTCCAATGTCCATGCGATGACGTTCTGCCGCGCGGCAGAGCAGATTGCCGGCATCGAAGTGCCCGCTCGCGCTCGGTACATCAGAACCATCATCGCCGAACTCGAGCGTATGCACTCGCATCTTCTGTGGGCCGGCGTCGCAGCGGAGTGTATCGGTTTTCAGACCCTCTTTATGGAAATCTACGCGCTGCGCGAACAGGTAATGGATTTGCTGGAGACGATCTCCGGCAATCGCGTGAATTACGGGATGAACCGCATTGGCGGGGTAAACCGGGACATCCCAGACCCCAAACCACTGATCACCGCAACGCAGGCAATGGCCAAGCCCATCGAAAACGATATCGTGCCTGCCTTTATGAACAATCCCACCGCGACGCGGCGGATGGCCGGCGTCGGTCCGTTGACAAAAGAGCAGGCGATAGAATGGGGCGTCGTCGGCCCGGTCGCGCGTGCCTCGGGCTTGGAGATCGATATCCGCCGCGACCGGCCTTACAACGCCTATCAGGAGCTCGGGTTCAAGATCGTCACCCAGCAGGAGGGCGACGTTCGCGCCCGGGTCGTTGTCCGCGCCCTTGAAATGCTTGAGAGCATTCGGCTGGTAACCGAAGCTTTGCGCAATATCCCGCCCGGTCCATTGCGCGCCTTCGAAGGGATGCCGAAGATCCCACCCGGGGAATCCTTTGCCGTTACCGAGGGACCGCGCGGAGAAGCCTTTTATTATGTCGCTTCCGATGGCGGCAAAACGCCGGCACGCGTCAAGATCCGAACGCCGTCCTTTGTCAACATTCCCCCCCTCGAGGTGATTACCATTGGTCAGCAGTTCGGCGACATAGCGCTGATCCAGGCATCGACCGACCCGTGCGTCGCCTGCATCGATCGGTAGCGAGCGATTATGAAGGCGAACCCCATACAGACGCGGTATTCGCGTCAAGCGGTGCTGAGCGAGATTGGCGAGGCCGGACAGAAATTGCTGGCGGGCTCGACGGCCGTGATCATCGGGTTGGGCGCACTCGGCTCCAATAGCGCAAACCTATTGGCGCGCGCCGGCGCCGGCACATTGCGACTGGTAGACAGAGATTTTGTCGATTGGACCAATCTGCAGCGGCAGCCGCTCTACGAGGAAGCAGATGCTGCCCAAAGGCTGCCCAAGGCAGAAGCGGGGGTGCGACACCTGAAGCGTGTCAACTCGGGGATTCAATACGAGCCGGTCACGGATGACCTCAATTCGGGGAACATCGAACGCATCATAGCCAGAGCAACCGTCGTGGTGGACGGGTTGGACAATTTCTATACGCGCGCGCTCGTCAACGAGGCGTGCGTCAAGCATGGAGTTCCTTGGATCTATGGTGCGTGCCTTGGAACCTACGGGAGCGCGGCCACGATCATTCCTGGGGTTTCGGCCTGCCTGCACTGCCTGTTGCCCAATGTTGGAGAGGCAACCACTCCGCCGCTAACCTGCGAAACGGTCGGCGTGCTCGGCCCGGTCGCGACGCTGGTTGCGGCGTGGCAGGCCTGTGAGGCCATCAAAATCATGGTCGGCAAGAGGGATACGGTATCGGGCCACCTCGTCCATGTCGATCCGTGGCACAATGATTTCTCGACCTTGCCGATGACGCACGTCGCCGAGTGCAGCGTCTGCGGACAACACAAATTCGACCTTCTCGAACACGGGAACCGCCTGGCAACGGCGTCTCTGTGCGGGCGCGACGCAGTTCAGATCGTGCCGCCGCCATCGTTCAACATGGATTTTGATCTGCTGCGTCAGACCCTCGGTCGGCTCTTCACGGTCGAGCAGAACCCGTATCTGCTCAAATTCCGCGCCGACAACCACGACGTGGTGGTGTTCCACGACGGCCGCGCAATGGTCTTTGGTACCTCGGATCCGAACGCCGCACTGAGCATCTACGGCAAATACATCGGCGGCTGAGGCCGACTAGGCTCGGCCATGGCGGGTCCCTGAATGGAGCGGTAGAGCGAGTTTTGAACATAGACCCATCAATTATCTCCGCGCTCGCCGCGCTGGGGGGAGCCGCCATCGGGGGACTGACGTCTGTCAGCGGCGCCTGGTGGACCCAACGGCAACAGGTGACGGCACAAGAGCTCGCGCAAGACAAGCTTCGCCGGGAGGAACTCTATAAAGAGTTCATCGAGGAGGCTTCGAAAACCTATGGCGATGCGCTGCAGCACGACAAAACAGACATTTCTGCCTTGGTCGGGATTTACACGAGAATCAGCAGGATGCGCGTCCTCTCTTCGCCAAAGGTCGTCGAAGCCGCCGATCAAGCAGCCCGAGCGATTATCGATGCGTATTTGGCGCCAAACGTGACCTTCCCCGAGCTGCGCGACTTGGCGGGGAAGGGCCGGCTCGACCCTCTTCGCGTTTTCGCCGAGGCCTGTCGGGCAGAATTTCTCGGCCGCTTCGCCCTCCTTGAAGAACGGCTGAGGGCGCAGACAAGATGAAGGCCTGTATTGAGCTGCATCAACGTCCGCACGGCCGCGCGATGGTCTTCAATACGTCGGATAGAAGGCAGCGCTGAACCTCTGGCAAATACATCGGAGGCTGAATCGCATGACCGAGGGCAAGATCTACCTCGATAACGCAGCGACGACCTGGCCGAAGCCGGAAGAGGTCTATCGCGCGGTCGATACGGCAATGCGTGAACACGGGGCCAACCCGGGCCGCGGCTCGTATCGGATGTCGGTCGATGCGCAACGCATCGTCGACGAGGCCAGGCAAGAGGTCTGCCGCCTGTTTAATGCGCCGGCTCCCGAGCGGGTCATCTTTACGCTGAACTGCACCGACGCCCTGAACCTGGCGTTGAAGGGACTGATCAAAGCGGGCGACCGGGTCGTGACCGGGCCCTATGAGCACAACTCGGTCACGCGCCCACTCTACGCACTGAGCCACAGCGGGGCGCAGGTTGCGGTGGCGAAATCAACCAAGACATTCGGTATCGACCTCGATCATTTTCGCGAGCTCTGCCGTGACCGAGTCGATTACGTCGTCCTCTCGCACGTCTCGAACGTCACGGGCTGCGTGTCGCCCGTCAAAGAAATTGCCGAGATGACCCACGAGCGGGGCGGATTGCTCATTCTCGACGCGGCACAGAGCGCCGGAGATCTCGACATCGATATGCAAGCTCTTGGTGTGGATGTCCTGGCGGCTCCGGGACACAAGGGGCTCTATGGACCTATGGGAACCGGCGTGCTTGTCCTGTCCGCTCCTTTGGCGATAAAACCCTTTCGCGAGGGCGGCACCGGCTTCAAGTCGGAAAGCCCCGAACAGCCCGAGCAGTATCCCTGGCGGCTCGAGGCGGGAACCCTCAACCTGCCGGGCATTGCCGGATTGGCCGCTGGGGTCCGTTTCGTCAGGTCTGTCGGCGTAACCGCTATCGCCGAGCACGAGGCTAACCTCACGCGGCTATTGGCTGACGGGCTGCGGCAGATTGACGGCGTCACCGTCTATTGCGACCCGGCACCCCGTACCGGCGTCGTCTCGTTTCGGCTCGATGGTGGGGACGTCGCGCTTACCGGGACGATCCTCGACGAGTCCTTTGGGATTGCCGTGCGCACCGGGCTGCATTGTTCCCCGGCAGCGCACCATGCCATCGGGACTTTTCCTGAGGGAACGGTGCGGGTCAGCTTCGGCCAATTCAATACCCGCGGCGATGTCGACGCGCTCGTCATCGCCATACGCCAAATCACGAGCATGCATGCAGCCGACTGATCCGTTCGAGCGTAGGACCAGCTACGGGCTAGCAGTGACGGACCCCCACGTCATGTTGCAGAGGCAACCTTGGTTGGATCGTGGACGAAATAGTTGGTAGCCGGCGAAGGCTATGCCGCTTGTTATCTCATCATAAGGGATACCAAACGGCACCGTGAACAGCGGCATTGGCGCCTTAATTCAGTGACCTGAACGGCCGCTCAGCATTTCATGCGCCGAATTGGACGGCGTCTTTGGGTAAGCGCGATTGCCCCGAATACGAAACCGAGGCCTCTCGCCAGCACCCGGCCCAACCCCTCCTGATAAGCCGCGATCATTAGCTCGTCTTCCTCGCGCGCGAAAGGGCCAAAGCCATTCTGGGCGAGGTTGCCAACGGCGCCGATCCTGCAGCTGAGACGCGAGCGGGTCGCAAAATGACAGGTGTTTCCGAACTCTGTGACGCATACCTTGTGGATGCCGAAGCCGGCCGGGTATTGACACGCAGCAAAGAGCCGAAAAAATCAAGCACGCTCGCGGTCGATAAGGGCCGGGTGGAGCGCCACATCAAGCCGCTTTTGGGAGGGCTCACCGTTGGTGCCGTCACTCACGACGACATCGAGCGCTTCTTGCACGATGTCGCAGAGGGCCGAACGGCCGGCAAGACAAAGACGGCAAGAAAGCGCGGCTTGGCGCGTGTTACCGGCGGCCGAACGGCGGCAACACGAGCGGTTGGACTCCTTGGCGCTATCTTTACCTATGCCGTCCGGCGCCACATGTGCTCCGATAACCCCGTGCACGGTGTCGCGCGATTTGCCGATCGGGAGCGCAGCAGGAGGCTCAGTGATGACGAATACGCGGTACTCGGCGATGCCGCGCGCAAGGCCGAGGTGTTGGGCTTTTGGCCGCCTGCGATTGCCGCTGCACGATTTCTGGCCTGTACAGGTTGGCGCAGCGGTGAGGCGGCGGGGTTGCGTTGGTCCGAAGTCGACCTTGCCCGGCGCACGGCCACACTCGCCGACACAAAGACCGGTCGCAGCATTCGCCCGCTCTCGCATGCTGCTTGCGACGCATTGAAGGGCTTGCCACGCACGGGCGCCGATCGCGTATTTCCGGCATCCCGCAGCGGCGCTGAAACGATCTTACATTTCAAGAAGTTTTGGCCGCGCATTGCTAAACTCGCTGGGCTGCCACCGGACATAACCCCGCATGTATTGCGGCACTCGTTCACATCGCTCGCTGCAGACCTCGGATATAGCGAATCAACCATCGCGGCGCTGGTCGGCCACAAGGGACGGACGGTGACGAGCCGCTATGTCCATGCCGCCGACGCCGTACTGCTCTCCGCTGCCGACGCAGTGGCAAACCGCACGGCCGAATTGATGGGCGATGAGAAGCCGGCGGCAGAAGTGTGCCGCTGCGGGCCGCGCGATAGCCTCCGATCGTAGCGGCTAGGCCGACGGGCCGAAAAAGCGGGCACCCTACCCGCCTGCCGCCGCGATCACTTTGCGGGGCGGCAGCGGAGGCGCATACCAGATGGGTAGCAAACTGTCCCGGTGAAGATTGGGATGCCCAGCCCTTTTCTGGGATTCCAGGCTCATCTGTTGCACTACCGACCTTGGTAAGCTTCGTGCCGGGTGACAGTCGGCGTGAGGCATAGCGATGTCGCTGCGTGAGAAATACCTCAAGATCCTGTCTGGGATTGTTCCCATCGGAGCGGTCGGCGCTTCGCTATTGCTCGGCGCCACAGCACCGAGTGTCGCCCGTGACGATCCGACAAGCTTGCAGGAGTCGGCCTCTGGTGAAGTCCCAGTCTCCGAGCGGCTCGCCGCCATTCGCGAGGCTGTGTCCACTGTGGCCGGCTCCGAGCGCGGGGCTGAGTCGGCCAATCGCGGTCTCCAGCTCGCTTGGGGAAATCGGTGGAATAACTGGGGTTGGGGCGGGCGCCGAGGTTGGGGCTGGGGTCGGCCGTGGAACAATTGGCGCAACGGCGCGAACAGGTGGAACAATTGGTGGCGTAACTGGTGAAGGCCGGTTCAGGCAGAGCGGGGCGCGCCCGATGCCTAGGGTAGAGCTGCTGGTCGTCCAACCCACCCCGTTCTGCAACATTGATTGCAGATATTGTTATCTTCCCGATCGAAACTCCAAGGCGGTCGTCGCTCAGCAAACCCTCGTCAACCTTTTCTCTCAGGTCTTCGCCTCGGGCTGGGTGCGGGACTGCCTTTCGGTAGTATGGCACGCCGGCGAACCAATGGTTCTGCCGATCACCTTCTATTGCGATGCTTTCCGAATGATCGACCGGCTGATGCCCGCGGGCTTGGCTGTGACGCATTCGTTCCAGACGAATGGAACGCTGATTGATCAAGCTTGGTGCGAATTTTTCATCACGGCGGCGGTCAATGTTGGGGTCAGCATCGACGGGCCCAAGCATTTTCATGATCTGAACCGGCTGACGCGCGCGGGCCGCGGCACCTTCGACAAGACGATCGCCGGCATCCGATTGCTGCGCCGGAACGGTGTTCCGTTTCACGTGATCTCGGTCCTGTCAGCGGCGAGCATGACAGCGGCCCGCGAGATGTTCGATTTCTATGTCGAGGAGGGGATTGAGGAGGTGTGCTTCAATGTTGAGGAATCCGAGGGTGACCACGTCTCTCGTTCCTTCGCCGAAATTGGGGTCGAAGCCGCCTATTATCGGTTCCTGAGCGAGTTCTGGCGATTGTCTAGTGCGGCTCCTGGCAGGCTTACCTTCATTCGTGAAATCGAGCACGCGCTCCAGCAGGTGATCCGGCCGCAGGATGCCGCATTCGGCAACCAGCTCGTCGAGCCGTTCGCCATTATCAGCATGGATTGGGCCGGAAACATATCGACCTTCTCGCCCGAGTTGCTCGGATTGAAGAACCGGGATTACGGCGACTTCTTGCTGGGCAATATCAACCGCGACGCCCTTAGCGATCTGCCGCAGCGGCCGAATTTGACGAGAATGCTGAGAGACATCGCAGCGGGCGTGGAGATGTGCCGGGAGCGCTGCGAGTATTTCAGCGTCTGCGGTGGGGGTGAGCCGGTCAACAAACTCGCAGAAAACGGAACCTTTGCCAGCACTGAGACCGTCTATTGCCGGCTGACCAAGATGCGGGCCATTGATCTCGTGCTCGACACGCTCGATCGGGCGCAACCAAACAAATCTGACTGGAGCGGCTCCCGCGGTCCCTGCGTGGAGTTATCGGGCGCAAGAGACCCATCGGAGCGCTGGCGTACGTGGATGACTACCGTTGACTTGGAGAAGTAGGATGAGCAAGACATTCCGTCGGTTGGCCGCGTTCGGTGTCGGTGCTGCGATGCAAGGAGGTCTGATCTGCGTTGCGCTGGCCCAAGGCACCCCGCCGTCGAGCTTTGGTGGGTCCGCGCCGCAATATGGTGCTGCGGAAGCTGCGCAAATGGCGGAACCTGCCGCGCCGTCTGATACCACCTCGTCGACCGAACTCCCGGTGCTCTATGTCACCAGTGTCGAAGTCCTGCGGACGGCAGTCGACCCTAAGCTCGATATTGTGCGGGTGACGGGGTTGACGGGATCCGCAGGCTGGAGTGAGCCGCAACTGGTCCCGACATTCGCGGGAAAGCCAGCCGACGATATCCTCGATCTGCAATTCATCGCGACGATGCCGGAGGAATCGCAGAAGGCCGAAGGTTTTGTCCCGATCGGTGCCATCTTCCCGCTTGAACAGGGCCACCCGTTCAAGGGTGTGCGTGTCCATGCCTCGGAGAATGCCATCGAGGTCACGCAGTTGCCCGGCACCAGTCAGGTGACGATCAAGGTCAACGGATGCGAAGCCTGCGTCGGAAAGAAATTCGTCGAAAAGGGGCAAGCGCAGGCCGGGCAACAAGGTATTGTCCGACAGGAAGAGCTTCCAGAGGTACTGCGATGGGTTAGCCCATCACGCGGCATCAGAGGCATCACACAAAATCCGAACCGGCTTACTCTGATCCTCGGTCATGACAACACGATTGTGGCGGCATTCTGGGAATAAACGGCGCCACGCCACGCAGTCCGACATGGGTTACATATCCGTAGCCGAATCCGGTAACCGAACCGTAGTAGGCTGCCCCGGCAAATATTGGGACGCTCAGTCCCTGTTATGGGATTCCGAGCTCATCTCAAGCGCTAGCAATTTCGTTATAGTCTGGCAAGACTGTCGAGCACGTCGAGAGCTGTGGCCGCGGGCGGCTATGGCTATTGGACCATTCCCGGGAAGGAGATACTTCATGCCGCGGTATTGCAAAAATTCGGCGTTGGCCGTCTGCGCAGCCATCGCCTTGATCGGTTCGCCAGTTGCCCACGCTCTGGCGGCGACGCCACTGGAGCAGGCAGAGCTGGCCGGTCTCAGCCCCGAGATGCAGGCGCAGGTCAAAGCCAGAGCTGTCGGCGGCAACTCAGTCACGGAAGTTCTGCAGGTTATGCTGCTCAACAACATCAAAATAAAGCATGAGGCGAGCCTGATCGTCGCCCTCGATTGGGCAAAGGGCGTCGCGGTCGTACAGCTGCCAAATGGCGCGATGGAAGTCGTCCATTTCGATCCCAGGACGCTTCAAATCAAAAGTTAGCCATCGGACGCTTGCATGGGCCGGGGTGCGGTCAAGGCGCGCGCCCGTGCCATCAAATTTTATCGTACAGAAAGATCCAGCCCTTGTCTGACCTGCTCGTAATCGAATTTCCAAGCGAGGAAAAGGCGGAAGGCGTGCGCGAGATACTGCTCGCGATGCAGAAGGAATATTTGATCGAGTTGGGCGACGCCGTTGTTGCGGTGAAGAATGACGGGCGCATCAAGCTCAGTCAGCTCTTCCAACCAGTCCAACAAGGTGCGGTCTCCGGCTTGCTCTGGGGCTCGCTGATCGGGCTCTTGTATATGATACCACTGGCGAGCGGCGCTGCTTCCGGTGCGCTCACTGGGCAGCTGGCCGATCTCGGGATCAACGATGAGTTCATGAAGCAGGTGGCAAGGAGCTTGCGATCCGGCAACGCCACCCTTTTCCTGCTGATCCGCAAGATGACCACCGATAAGGTGCTTGCGGAACTCCACGGCATCGGCGGCACGGTGCTGCGCAGTTCGTTCGACGAGACCAAGGAAGAAGCGCTTCAGGCGGCCTTGGCGGGTGCACGGGCTGCAAGGGCCGCGTGTTGAGACCTTTGGGCGGCCACCATCGGCGCCGCGACCGTTTGGCACCATGATGAGGAGGAGGACTAGACCGTGAAGCATCTCTCGATCGGCTTGGCAGCGATTGCCGCCCTCGCGATCTCCGCGCCGGTCTGGGCGCAACCAGCTCCCTCGACGGCACCCCCGCCTGGTGTGAACGCGCCCGCACCAACTGCGGCACCGGTGCAGTCGATGAACCGGATGCCAGCCGGAGGGAGGGCGACCTCCGAGAGAGGCGCTAGGGGCTCCGTGGCCCGCGGCCATCACTCGCGCCATGCCGTCCACCCGGCGGGTCATCCATCCGGCGCTAATAGTCAGACTGAGCAGCTGAACCGGCAAGAATTGTCCCAGGTTACCGGCCGCCAACCCAACCGCGATGAACCGGATGTCGGTCGGCGGGCGGGCGACGTCGGGAGGCCAACACAGTAACCCACTGAGCTGGGCGCGCCAACGGCTGCCGAGCACACAGGCGTTGCCGGCCGCGCCTGCGCGGGCGTGAAGCGTCGCCACAACACGAGAAGCGCAATGCGCCACACTCGGTTTAATGTGCGGCTCTGATCGGGCCGAGCCCCGCCAAGTGAAGCTGGCAGGCGATGCTCTGGTTCTGGGGCTCAGACGACTGTCGGGAGCAAGTCACGGACTAAGATCTTTGAGCAAAGCCCGCAACAGGAGCCTGTCTGATTGGGACGGCGGGGATAGCTCTGGGACGAGCAGACATTGCGAGCTGCGGACACGGGGTTTAGCCTCCGTATTCACAGGCGATACCATGCTAATAAATCCCGATTTTCGGGAAGATCAGAAAGCCTGCGGGAGGAACTCGCTCGCCGGATCAAATCCGATCGGTGACGCGCTCTCGGAATGGGAGGCCTAGAAGTGACTGCCCAAACCGCTGAAACCGTACAAACAGTACAAACCCAGAAATTTTCGCTGTTCGCGCTCACTGCGATGGTCGTCGGCTCGATGGTCGGCGCCGGGATCTTTTCGCTCCCTCGTGCCTTTGCCACCGCGACCGGTCCATTCGGCGCGATCATCGCGTGGATCATCGCGGCGGGCGGCATGTACTTTCTGGCGCGCGTGTTTCAGGCGTTGGCCGAGCGCAAGCCCGATCTCGACGCCGGTGTTTACGCCTACGCCAAGGCCGGGTTTGGCGACTATCTCGGGTTCCTCTCCGCGTTCGGCTATTTTGTCAGTGCGTGCCTTGGCAACACGTTTTACTGGGTGCTGATCAAGTCCACGCTCGGCGCCTTTTTTCCGATATTCGGTAACGGCGACACGCTGGCGGCGGTGCTGGTTTCGTCGATCTGCATCTGGATCTTTCACTTCACGGTATTGCGTGGAGTCCAGCAGGCTGCGGCCATCAATAAGGTCGTCACGGTCGCTAAGGTCATCCCGATCCTGCTGTTCATCGTGATCCTCGCGGTTTCGTTCAAAGGGCATCTGTTTGCCGCGAACTTTTGGGGCGGCGAAGGGATGCCTGCGACGAGCCTGTTCGAGCAGGTCCGCGGGACGATGCTCGTCACCGTATTCGTCTTTATCGGCATCGAGGGCGCCAGCGTCTATTCGCGCTATGCCCGAACCCGGGCTGATGTCGGCACCGCCACGATTGCCGGCTTCATCGGCGTGACCGCGCTGATGGTGCTGGTCACGCTCCTCAGCTACGCAGTGTTGCCGCGGGCCGAGCTCGCCGGCCTCAGGCAGCCGTCGATGGCGACAGTTCTGGAGGCGGTGGTCGGGCATTGGGGTGCGATCTTTGTCAGCATCGGGCTGATCGTGTCGGTGCTCGGCGCCTATTTGGCGTGGCAGATGATCGCCGCCGAGGTCCTGTTCAATGCAGCAAAAACCGACGACATGCCGCGGATCTTTGCCACCGAGAACCAAAACAAAGTTCCGGCTACCGCATTGTGGCTCAGCAACGGCATCGTCCAGCTGTTTGTGATCAGCACACTGTTTACGGAAGACGCGTTTACATTGATGCTGAAGCTGAGCAGCGCGATGTCGCTGATCCCTTACCTGTTGGTAGCGGGTTACGCAGTCCTGATATCACGGCGCGGCGAGACCTATGACACGCGGCCGCAGGAGCGCTATCGCGACCTGACGATTGCGGGCATCGCGACTTTCTACACCGCGTTTATGATTTTGGCCGGGGGCATGAAATTTCTACTGCTCTCCGCCATCATCTACGCGCCCGGCACCCTGCTTTATCTCTGGGCGCGGCGAGAACAGAACAAACGCCTGTTCACCCCAATCGAGTGGGTCGTCTTTGCCGCCGTCGCGATCGGCTGCATCGTCGGTATTCATGGTCTCGTGACCGGTTACATCGTCATCTAGCCAGCGGAGATTGTCATGGCCAACACACAAAACGCGCAACTCGGTGTCCACTCTGAAGTCGGTCAATTGCGCAAGGTCATGGTCTGCGCGCCGGGTCGGGCGCATCAGCGCCTGACGCCGAGCAATTGCGACGAGCTGTTGTATGACGACGTGATCTGGGTCGACGTCGCCAAGCGCGACCATTTCGACTTTATCCAAAAGCTGCGCGACCGCGGTGTCGAAGTCGTCGAAATGCATAATTTACTGACCGAGACGGTGGCGATCCCCGAAGCCAAGAAATGGATCCTCGATAATCAAATCGTGCCGAACCAGGTCGGGCTCGGCCTCGTCGACGAGATCCGCGGTTATTTAGAAGGTTTGCCGGCCCGCGAACTGGCCGAAACGCTGATTGGCGGGCTTTCCACCTACGATTTCCCCGAAACCCATGGCGGCGAGATGCTCAAGCTCGTTCGCGACGGGGCCGGCATCACCGAATATCTGCTGCCGCCATTGCCGAACACGCTCTATACCCGCGACACGACCTGCTGGATTTATGGCGGCGTCACGGTGAACGCGCTGTTCTGGCCGGCGCGCCACGAAGAGACGATCCTTGTCACCGCGATCTACAAATTCCACCCCGACTTCGCCGGCAAGGTCAATGTCTGGTGGGGTGATCCGACCGAAGATCATGGGCTCGCCACCCTCGAGGGCGGCGACGTAATGCCGATCGGCAAGGGCAACGTCTTGATCGGCATGGGCGAGCGCACCTCGCGCCAGGCGATCAGCCAGCTTGCGGCGGCTCTGTTTGCCAAGGGTGCCGCCGAGCGGGTCATTGTCGCGGCAATGCCGCGGCTGCGTGCGGCGATGCATCTCGACACCGTCTTCACCTTTGCCGATCGCGACTGCGTGCTGGTCTATCCCGACATCGTCAATACGATCGAGACGTTCTCCTACCGTCCCGCCGACAGCGGTCATGGATTTGACCTGCGCAAGGACGAAAAGCCGTTTGTCGATGTCGTCGCCGAGGCGCTCGGGCTGAAAAAGCTGCGCGTCGTCGAGACCGGCGGCAACGCCTACATGCGCGAGCGCACGCAGTGGGACAGCGGCGCCAACCTCGTCTGCGTGTCGCCGGGCGTGGCCTTCGCCTACGACCGCAATGTCTATACCAATACATTATTGCGCAAAGAGGGCATCGAGATCATCACGATTTCGGGGTCGGAGCTCGGCCGCGGCCGCGGCGGTGGGCATTGCATGACCTGCCCGATCATCCGCGATCCCGTGGATTATTGAGAGCTATCCGCTGGACATCCCGCGATGCGGAAATGTTTCCGCCGATCCCGGGCCGCGTGCCTGTTCGCGGTGCTTGCCGCTAGCGCCAGCTGGGTTGGCCCGGCGCTCGCCCAACCGGGCGGCAACACCGGTCTGATCGGCGATGGCGGGCTGATCGACGCGATCCTGGCGACCCCGAACCAGAAGACGCCGGTGCCGCAGGACAATTTATTCGCGACGGCACCGGGTCTCGAGCAGGTGGCGCGCCAACCCCAGTTCACGTTCAATGCACTGGCGCCGCTGTTTTACAACTCGAACCCCGAGTTTCGCAGCTCGGGTGGCCCCCGGTCGCTCGACGGCAGCCCTGTGGCCCGGCTGAGCTGGGCGAGCCAGCTGTTCGGCACGCCGCTGCGCCTCTCGGGCTTTGCCAGCCTCGAATGGGAACGGTATCCGAATGCCAACGACGCTAGCGTCGACTATTTCCGCAGCTCGGCCCGGCTGCAATACGTCAATCCCGGCGACGACCAGGCGTTTTCCCCATTCTTCTCCTACGTTCCGCGGATGGATTTCCAGCCGACCTTTGGACAGAACTTCGCCACGCGCCAAGATTTGAACTTGGGATTCGACAAGGTATTCAATTTCGACGGCGCCTTTAACCGGGTGCCGATTTCGGCCAACAGCTCGTCGCAGACGGTGTGGTCGTTCGGCTACAGCCTCACCGGCCAGCGGCGTATTCGTGATGTGGCGCCGCAGTCAGCGGCGCTGATCTTCGCGCCGTCGGCGTCTTGGGTGATCTCCGAGCAATGGAATGCCAGCTTGTCGGCGCCGCTCACCCGCCGCTGGTTTAACGGCGCGTCGAGAGACCTGACGTTCGAACCCGTCGGGGTCCTCGAATACGTCGTCCCGAGCAGCTGGTTTGGCGGACCCCATCGTACTGCGATCCTGGGCAATCCAGCCGTCGATTTCCTCGGTGCTTCACGAGAGAAATTGGTCGACCGAGTCGTCTTTCGAATACGGCCAGTGGGTCGCCGGAGTCGTCCTCAAAGCGGGATGGCGCTTCTAGATCAAGGAATAGAACAATGGACGGAAAGCTTCCAACAGTGCTTTGCAAATTGTTGCCCCTTCTGCTGATCGTATTGTGCGCGCCGCTTCTAGCGGTTTCGCCGGTGCGAGCGGCGGAGCCGATCACTGCGGCAACCGCGGGCCAGCTCGGCAACGGAACTTGGACCGTCGCGGGACGCGCAATCCCCGGCCGCCGTCAATGCGGTGACTGGCATGTCCGCCTGACAAATGCGGGCGGCCAACTATCCGGTGTGGTCTCCCTCTCGAGAGCGAGTGTGCCGATACAGAATTTGACGCTGCTGCCGGACGGGAGCTTTTCGGGGACGACGCAGGCTGGTGTAGTAGGTTCAAGTCACGCGCGCGCTTACAAGGTCAGCGGAAGGTTCTCCGGGGACACGGTCAACCTCACCCTCCAAGACAACCTCTGCCCCCTTCGCCATGGCACAGCAATGCGACAAGCCGGAGGCGGCTGAGCGCAGCGGGCGAATCCACGTCCGGTGGTCAGACGCGTTCGGTCGGTACCGGAACAGCTGAACCGGGTCAAACCGCCAACAACGCGCAATCTGCTTTTGAATGTCGCCGCCGCGAGTGATCGAGAACTCCTGTGCGACGTAGGCATCCTGATTGGTTTTGTTTTCTGCGCCCTTTACTGGCCATCATGAACCGTCTTTCCGCAACTGCGCACCGGCTTAGGAGTCTCGCGAATGATCGATATCGCCAAAGCCCAAAAACATATTGAGCAATGCTGGGGCGACGAGATCGTTCCGACCCTGGCCGAATACATCAAGATCCCGAACAAATCGCCGGCCTTTGACCCGGATTGGGCGGCGCATGGCTATATGGAGGAGGCCGTCTCGCTATTCGAACGCTGGGCGCGGACGAAGCTGCCGGCGCTGCTCGGTGCCGGGCTCGAAGTTATCCGGCTCGCTGGCCGCACTCCGATTATCCTAATAGACGTGCCAGGCGACAGCTCCGATACCGTGCTGCTTTACGGCCATCTCGACAAGCAGCCGGAGATGGTCGGCTGGGCCGACGGCTTTGGTCCCTGGGTTCCACGGATTGAAGGCGACAAACTCTATGGCCGCGGTGGGGCCGATGACGGTTACGCGATGTTCGGCGCACTCAGCGCGCTATTGGCGTTGCGCGAGCAAGGCGTCCCACATGCACGCTGCGTGATCCTGATTGAAGCCTGCGAGGAATCGGGCAGCTATGACCTGCCCCATTACGTCGACCACCTAGCCGCACGCCTCGGCAGCCCGTCATTGGTGGTCTGTCTCGACTCCGGTTGCGGCAATTACGACCAGCTCTGGCTGACGACCTCGTTGCGCGGCATGACTGCCGGCACCCTCGAAGTGAGGGTGCTCGAGGAGGGCGTGCATTCGGGCGACGCTTCGGGCGTCGTCCCGTCGAGCTTTCGCATTATGCGGCAGCTGTTGTCACGCCTCGAAGACGAGGACACCGGCACCGTCCGGCCGCCGGAACTATACGCGCCAATCGCGGCCGAGCGAGTGGCGCAGGCGCGTCATGCCGCGGCGGCGCTGGGCGACGTGGTCTATACCAAATTTTCCTTTGTCTCGGGGATGTCGCCGGCAAGCGATGACTTGACCGAGCTTGTCTTGAACCGCACTTGGCGGCCGCAATTGGCGGTCATCGGGATCGACGGGTTGCCAAGCTCGGACGGTGCCGGCAACGTGCTATTGCCCTATACGCGGGCGCAGCTGAGCCTGCGGCTGCCGCCGACTTTGGATGCCGAAGGCGCCGCCTCGGTGCTGCGGACCCTACTGGAAAAGGACCCGCCCTACGGTGCCCATGTGAGGTTCGATCCTGGGTCGAGCGCCACCGGCTGGCATGCGCCGGCAGTGGCGCCGTGGCTCGAACAATCCTTGGCACGCGCGTCGCAGACGACGTTTGGGCCGCCGCCCGCTTACATGGGAGAGGGCGGCACCATCCCGTTCATGGCGATGCTCGGCGAAAAATTCCCGGAGGCGCAGTTTGTCGTGACCGGCGTCCTCGGCCCGCATTCGAACGCGCATGGCCCGAACGAATTCCTGCACATTCCCACCGGCAAGCGCATTTCCGTCGTCATCGCGCAAGTCCTGGCTGACCACTTTGCTCAGGCGGCCGGTCATTAACATCGGTCGGTCGCTCCGGATCGGCATGGTCGGCAACAGCACGCCAGTATTGGGAGGATTAAGGCCATGAGTGAGCCGAGGCAGATCGTTTCGATCGTCGACGCCACGAGCCCAAAGACGTTTATGCAGAAGCTGCTCGACGGTGTCGAGCGGATTGGCAACAAGGTCCCGGACCCGGCGGTGATCTTTTTTATTCTCGCCGCCCTCGTCATCGTGCTGTCGCACGTGCTCTACCTGCTCGGCGTCCAGGTCACCTACGAAACGATCGATCTGCAGACGCACAAGGTCGTGCCGACGACGGCCGCGGTGAACAGTCTGCTCAGAGTCGACGGCATCCGCTTCATGCTGACGTCGATGGTCCGCAACTTTGCCAATTTTGGTCCGGTCAGCATCATTTTCGTGGTCATGGTCGGCGTCGGCCTCGCCGAACAGGCCGGGCTGATGACTGCGCTGATAAAAAAGATCGTCCAGGTCACGCCGGGCTGGGCGGTGACGTGGATCTTGGTGACGCTGGGCGTGATGTCGAGCGTTGCTTCCGATGCAGGGTATCTGGTGCTGATTCCGCTCGGCGCAGCTGCATTTTTGAGTCTTGGCCGGCATCCGCTGGCCGGGCTTGCAGCGGCCTATGCCGGGGTGGCCGGCGCATTCGGGGTGAATTTCTTGATCACGCCGATCGACGGCATCCTGACTGAAATCACTAATGACGCGATCCATCTGCTCGATCCGACGCGCTCGATCGCGCTGACCGCAAACTTTTACTTCGCCGTTGCGTCGAGCCTGCTGCTGATCGTTGTGATTTCCCTAATTTCTGAACGCGTCGTCGAGCCGCGGCTCGGCCTATATCGCGGCGATGCACTAGTCGAGGGCGGTGCGGAGATTTCGGCAGACGAGGCCAAAGGTCTCAGATTTGCGTTTTATGGGCTGATCGCGAGCATTGCCGTGATCGCCCTGTTGACGTTTCCGTCCGGCGCCCCGCTGCGAAATCCGCAAACCGGTGCCATCATTGGCAATTCGCCGTTTATGGAGAGCCTGATCGTCCTGATCATGCTTGTGTTTTTGGCCGTTGGGATCGGCTATGGCATCGGTGCGAAGACGCTCACCAGTATGGTCGACGGTATCAACGCGGTAACCAAGACCTTCGGCGGACTAGGCGGTCTGATTTTTCTCCTGTTTGTAATCAGTCAATTTCTTGCCTATTTTAGCTACAGCAATATCGCGACGGTCGTCGCCGTCGATTTGGGCGACGCTCTCGAGCATGTGAAGATCGGCGCGATCCCGCTGCTGCTCGGGTTTATCGCGATTACCGGCGCGGTTGGCTTGTTGATCGTCGGCGCAATCCCGAAATGGGCGATCTTCGCGCCAATCTTTGTGCCGCTGTTTATGAAGCTCGGCATCGCACCAGACGCGGTCTTGGCGGCTTACCGCGTCGGCGACTCGCCGCCAAACGGCGTCTCGCCACTGATGCCGTATTTCGCACTGATCGTCGTCTTTGCACAGCGCTACCAGAAGGATGCCGGCGTTGGCACCGTGGTGGCGATGATGCTGCCTTATGGCGTCGCGATCTCGGTCGCCTGGATTCTGTTGCTTCTCGGCTGGGAGCTGTTCGGGCTACCCTATGGACCCGGTTGACCGCGTGGGTGTCGAGCAAGCGCCTTGCTGCATCGTGACCCCGCTTTTTGAATTTTACCGGGTCTGAACGTGAACGACACGGTCAACGCATTCCTGTTGGTCTATATGGGCCTGTTCCCGATTATAAATCCGGTTGGCTGCGCGCCGATATTTCTGGGTCTAACGCGTGATTGCACCGACGAAGTGAGGCATTCGCTCGCCCGTCAAGTGGCCATCAACGGATTTTTTCTGATGCTGGGGTCACTGATTGTCGGGTCGCATGTGCTCGAGTTTTTTGGCATCACGCTGCCGGTCGTGCGCATCGCCGGGGGACTGGTGGTGACCGCTTTTGGTTGGAAGCTCCTGCAGGCCGGCGACGAAGACATCGACAGCCGCGAGGTCGCTGCGGCGAGCCGTGAGATCGACACGGCTAGCCGGCGGACCGGACGGGAGGACGCCTTTTATCCGCTGACCATGCCGCTGACTGTCGGGCCAGGGGCAATCTCGGTTGCGATCGCTCTTGGCACCCAGCGACCGAAAGCGGCGGACCTCAGTGACTTCATATTTCTCGGCGGAGCGGCGATCGCCGCGCTCGCTGCGATGGGAGCCACGATCTATGTCTGCTACCGTTTTGCCGAGATCATCATCACGACGCTCGGTAAACGCGGCACCACCGTAATGGTGCGGCTGTCCGCTTTCATCCTGCTGTGCATCGGCATTGAGATCATCTGGAGCGGCTACAGCGCGCTTCCTGGACCCCCCAGGTAACCCGCCCGGCAATTCTTGCTGGCGCTTTTAGCGTACTCGGGAAGGATGATGCCCGGCGTCCTGGCGCGCGCCAGTCGGTCAGGCGAATACCAGGCACCCCACACTTGCGTTTCCGATGACCAACAGAAAAGTTAGCCATGCCAGATCGCAGGAGACTATTTTAAACTAGTGGTACGACGCAATCATAGGATTCCAGATTGGCGCGGTGTGTGCGATGATGCGGGATGCGCGAGGGGATCAGTATCGAGGTGAGTGCCGCGGATCGCGAGCGGCTGGCGGCGGTGGCAGCCGATCGCAATAGTCCGCAAAAGCATGTGTGGCGGGCGCGGATCATTCTGGCGACGGCAGAGGGCTGCGGCACTGCCGAGATCATGCGCCGCGCCGCGGTCTCGAAACCCTGCGTGTGGCGCTGGCAAGAGCGGTTCATGTGCGAGGGGGTGGCCGGCCTGCTGCACGACAAGACGCGCAAACCCGGTCTGCCGCCATTGCCCTCGACGGTGGTCGACCGTGTCATCGAACTGACGCTGGGTGAGCCTCCCGGTGAGGCGACCCACTGGACCCGGCCGGGCGATGGCGGCGGCCAGCGGCATCTCGCTGCGCTCGGTGCAGCGGATCTGGGCGGTGCAGCGGATCTGGGCGGTGCAGCGGATCTGGGCGGTGCAGCGGATCTGGGCGGTGCAGCGGATCTAGGCGGCGCACGGTCTGCAGCCGCACCGGGTGCAGCGTTTCAAGTTGTCGCAGGACCCAGCCTTTGCCGCCAAATTGCGCGATGTGGTCGGGCTCTATCTCGATCCTCCCGCCCACAGTCTGGTGCTGTCGGTCGACGAGAAATCGCAAATCCAAAGCCTGCCCCTGGCCTGAACAGGGGCCCTTGACCGCACCAGCCCGGCTTGCCGATGAAAAAGGGTCAGGCTGGGACAATGACCCACGATTACATCCGCAACTGAACCACGACCTTGTTCGCCGCGCTCAATGTCCGCGACGGCTCGGTTATTGGGCAATGCATGGCGCGTCATCGCCACTAGGAATTTATCCGCTTCCTCAATCGGGTTGAGGCCGTTGTCCCGGCTGGCAAGCTCGTCCATGCGATCCTCGACAATTATGCTGTCCACAAACATCCCAAGGTACGTGGGTGGCTCGCGCGCCATCCGCGCTGGACGTTTCACTTCACTCCGACCTCGTGCTCCTGGGCCAATGCGGTCGAGAGTTTTTTTGCCACGCTGACCCGCCGGCGCTTGCAACGCGGCGTCTTCCACTCGCTGGTCGACCTGCAGGCCGCGATTAATCGCTATCTCGGCGAGCACAACCGCAAGCCCAAACCTTTCGTCTGGACCGCCGACCCCGACCGCATCATCGAGAAGGTCAATCGTGGGCACCAAGTGATCGCGTCAGACCACTAGGTCTACCTCAACAATTGAATCAAGCGCCGACATCGACTGAGCAAGCGCCCCAATGTTGGCTGCGTTTGAGGGACGCGTCACGTAGAGCCCATCGGACACCTGTTGAACGGAACCACCCGCATCGTTGATTGCTCGAATAGCTTTGAGAGGAACCTGTCGATGCCAGACATAAGTTCCGATACCGATACTAACCACGAACAGAACGATACTAACGGCATAAAGATAGCTTCGAAGGTTAGACCATTGGCGACTTCCAATAATGTATTCACTTAAAAGGGGGGTTACGACCGGAGCCGTTTGAGTCCTGTCTCTTTCCCAGAACTCAGCCGCTCGAATGTCCGATCCCTACAACAGACGACTGCGAGGACGTTGAGCATTCACCCAACTGGTTGCGAGTTCGCTAAGCCGTGTGTGTTCGCGGACCCAGCCGATATCAGTTTGCAGTGCCTTTAAGATATTCTCCGTGTCAATCCGTCCTCCGTCGACAAGTAATAGGTAGTTCCTCTTACTGATCACCTCCGGTGGCGATAAACCACCGAGCGGCTTTATGACCACAGGCGCTATCCGCTTGCCAAATTTCTCAGCCATGTCGGCTTCCCACCGGCAAGCGTTGGAGCGCGCAGAGCTGGGGCTTAAACAGAAGATCAACGCGTCAGCCCCTATGATCATTTGCTGAAGCCTATTCTGCCACTCTTCAAGAGGCAGAATTTGTTTTACATCTAAAAGCACATCGATATTGTTCGCCTTGAGCAGCTCGCTAAGCGCCTCAACCTCGGATGCGTCGTTCCGCGAATAGGAAAAGAACACCCGGATCGCCCGGGCTCCGGTCTCGGGAATTGAATGTCGTTCAGAAATCACTGTATCCATGGCGCAGACTTTATTTTTGAGGCTAGTCCGACAGGTGGTTTGTAGATTTTGCTAATGCATGTGACTCAGACACCCGCGTCCCTCGGAATGAGAGTGTCGCCCGGTCGTCTCGCGAGCGCCTAAGCGACCGCCGTCTTGAGGGTCTCCAGCACCGCCGCCAGGCGGTTCTTGGTGTCCGGGTCCTGGACCAGGAGCACGGTCGACTCAAGATCGCTCATCGTGGTTGCGAGCTTCCAGCGCGCGGCCCCTTCGGCCAAGACCTTGGTCGCCAGCTCCTCGGCTTTGTCGGCGTCGCCTGCGTCGAAAGGCGGCGCCAAGCAGCGTTGGCCGCAGCCACTCGTCCGCCTGCTTCCGCTTCTTTGCTCTCTCACAGGCCGCCACCACGATTTGCGACACTGCGACCGCCCGCTCCCGGTCGCCTTTGCGGTTCCTCTGCAGGTAGAGACGGGGGAGATTGCTGGAGCAATAATATTGGTTGAGATCGATCTCCATGCCGCGCTCGTAGGCGTCGATGCTCTTGTTCAGATAGACCAGCCGATCGGCCGGCGTCGCCGCTTTCGCGGCGAGCCGCTTGTAGCGGCCGCCGAGCAGCCCGAGCCGCTCGGGCGTCGGCCCCGACAGGGTCATCAGCTCCTCGAGCTTGGCGATTGCCTCGATCGGCTTGCCGGCGTTGGCGAGGGCGAAGGCGTTCGTCTCCCGGACCTCCTCCAGGCTCGCGATGTCCGCCGGCAGCCGGGCGACGAAATCGGTGAGCCACGTCCAGTCATCCGTCGTGTCGGCCGAATCCTTCAAGAGCCGGATGACGGCGAGCGCGGTCGAGGCCCTCGTCGGCGGCTGGCAGGCCTCGTCCGCCAAAGCCTTCGCCGCCGGCATCCGCTGGGAGAGGGGCTGCGCGCGGACCGCGCGGATTCGCCCCTGGAACGCGGCCATGTCCGCCATCACCTCCTTCATGGTCGAAGCGTCGGCTTCATCGACGTCGGACGGGTAGCCCTTGATCGATTCGAAGACGGGCGACCCGCCTTTCGCCAAAGCCTCGATCTTCGGCTTGATCGCCGCGCGGATCGCTTGCGCCGCGGCCTCGCCGACGTCCCCGTCGGCAAGCGGATAGCGGATGGTGCGCATTTGAGCGACGTCGAAGAGCTGTTTCGACCAGTCGGCCGCGAGCAGGACGCAACCCTTTTCTCGCGCGGCGTGGCGAACCCCCACCTCGTAATAGACGTTGCCGTTCGGGATGGTCATTTCGGCCAGGACGAGATCGGCGAAATAAAGCCGCTCGATCATTTGGGTGATGATCAGCGCGCCGACGTCCTGATCGGCGCGGACCGGATCGTAGCCGAGCTCCTTGATCACCGGCGCATAGGCGCGATCCCACAGCGCGTTGAAATCGATGGTCGCGACGCCCTGGCCGGCCTCGGCCTGCGTCGCCTTCTTTCCATATGGCATGATCATGAAGCAGATCGGCTTCATCCGGGCGCCCCTCCAACGACGCGACGCTCTCCCGCCGCCGCCTCAGCCCCAAAGCTTGGTCGTATCGAGCCAGCGCGTCCGGCCGCCCCGGTTCCGGACCGCGTCCATCATGTGGCGCGTGCCGCCCGGCCCGTCGCCGCCCTCGCCGTTCCACAGGCAGACGAAATCGACCTTGTCGGCTCCGAAGCGGAGCGCCGAAGCGAGCATCCAGCGGTTGTTGCGCTCGTAAGCGTCCTCCCCCTCCTGGATCGGGCCGAGCTCGCTCGGGGCGACATGAAGGACGGCGGATACCTTGGCGGCGAAATAGCGGGCGCGCCAATCGTCGGTCGGCGAAATCGACCGACTTTTCGAGAAAGGTCGCCTCATCGAAAGGAATGTAGAGCTCGAGATCGCGCGCCGCGGGCGAGCGCCGCCTCGGCGAACAGGAGATCGCCGCCGCAGGCGCCACCGCAGATCGCAAGGTCCGCGGGGCCGACCGCGAGATCGGCCAGCGCTTCCGCGATCGCGCCGCGCGGCGATCGGCTCCTTGTCGGGCGGAAAGCGCGGGCTTCTCGCGGCCGGGCGCATCGATCATGTGGCCGCTGAACAGCGCGACCTTGCGGGGCGGCTCCGGGCTCGTGTCCGGCATAGGCTCGCGCTCCCCTCCGTTGCTTATGCCTGCGCCTTGGGCAGGTCGAAGGCGGCAGGCAGATGCTCTGGCCTGACTTGCTTCGCCGCGGCGAGGCGCCCCAACTCGGCAAGATCGGACAAGTTCGACGGATCGTCCATCTTGCGGATCTGCTCGATCTTGTCGGCGGCGAGATCGAGGCCGAGCTCGCTCTTCAGCCAATCACGCTCCAAGAGCACGTTGTAGCGGACGTAGGTGGCGAGCTGGGGCCCCGCTTGGCTGTCAAGCTTCATGTCGCCGACCGCACGGTCGACGAGCCAAGGCGTCAGGCAGTTCGTCAGCCATTGCAGGGTGGCGCGGTTCATCCGCTCGCAATCGTCCATGAGCGACAGCAAGGCGGCGAGGCCCTGCAAGGCCGCGGGGTCGGCGATGATCGCATGCGCCGGGCGCGGCTGCCGGAAGTGGCCGGTGCCGACCGAGACGATGAGCAGCCGGTCCCGGCCCGTCGGCCAGCAGAAGCCGTGGCCCTGCAGCGCCGCGAGCATCAGGAGCTGCAGCGCCGGATCGTTGAACGGCGTGACGCCGCCGTCGACGAAGGCCCCGTCGACGGCGGTTCCGTCGCGTGAATGGATGACGATCTCCTCCGGCGCGAAATAGGTGGGCGCGGCGGTGCTCGCCCGGACGATCTGCGTCAGACGCAGCGCGCCGTCCTGCGCCGCGTATTTCCCGCGTCCGCCGTTGTTCAAGGGCCAAGGGCTGCCCGTATCCAGACGCTTGGTCATGATCATGAGGCCAGTGCGGATCTTGTCGCTGTCGAGCGTCGTGTCCGCGCCGAGCTGCCTGTCGAGCTCCCGTTGCAGCGGCTCGGAGGGGAACTTGGGCGCGAGCTTGCCTCGGAACCACTCCGGAAGGAACTTTGCTAAACCGCCGGGCTGGAAGACGCTCGCGCCGATGTTTCTGTAGAGCGTCCTGCAGCGCGTCGACCGTCATGCCGCAGGCGAGGCCCGCCGCGATGATCGATCCAGTCGAAGTGCCGCCGATGAGGTCGAAATAGTCGCAGAGCAACGCGTCGTCCCCGAGGCGCTGCTTGACCAGGGTCTCGACGGTCTTCAGGAACTGCAGCGTGAGGATCCCTCGGATGCCGCCGCCGTCGAGGGCGAGAATGCGCTTCGGCCCCTTGGCGGGATCGAGATGGTCCTGTTTCGAGAGACCCATGCGATCCTCCCCGCAAGGCTTCCTAGGTCCGCCCCGCCAAATCCAATCCGCTGGCGACCTAGCTTCCGCCCGCGACCAGCGCGGTCAAGCTATCACGCCGCTTGCGTGTCGCCGCGATCGAGAGCGGGGAACCCGAGCTCGTCGCCGATACGGCGTTCTGCAGTAGGGGCGCCGGTGGGGCGGTTACCAACGAAGATGCTTCCATGTCCTTCTCCGTTCTGGCGGGGCCCGCTCGTCAAGGCAGCCTATATGGAGATTGTCTCCCGATAAATATGATCTTCCCCGGGACCCAAGTGCGGTCTGTGAGGTAGTTCACACTTGTCACAAAATTAATCAGATGCTCGCTTACGCAGCGCGCTGGTAAGCGGATGAAGCCAAAAGCCGCCTGCTACGGTTTCGGCCCCGGGGGGCGGAGTGAAGAATTGATGGTGTGAGCCTGTCGCCTATGCGGTTTCCGTCGGCGGCCCGTGAATAGCCGAAATCGGCGCAACCTAGCCGTTCGCCATGGGATTGGCGAAGGTCGGCAATCCACACCTGATGCAGTAATCCGCTTGGTGACGCCCTTTATTAAACGGAAAACAGCGCGCTCGCACCACGAGGGAGTCCTCTCTCCTCAACCCCTCCGGAAGCCACCGGGAGCCCGGGACAGCGTCTCCCAGCCTTAGTCTGGAAGATACATCTCCTCCATGGAGCGCAGACGCGGCTCGTCGAGAATGCGGCCATTGCTGGCGACGCCCCAGGGGCTCTGAGCCGCCTGGGCACGGAGCGAATCCAAGGCCAATGTGCCTCGCTGCCGAAAATCACTTAAGAAATCCCAGTTAGCCTGCAAGCCTGCCATGGTGGTCAGCGCGGGGAACCAGGCCGCGGCGGCCCCGGCATCCTGCTGCGCCTGTAAGGAAGGATACGGCGACAGATGGGGGGGAATGAGGGGGACGACGGGCCCGGGAATGAGGCGGATCGCCTCTTGAATTTCTTCCCAGGTGCGCAAGCCATTGGGGCAGATGACATCAACCTGCGCTTCGGCTTTGTAGGCCTGGCAGCGCTCGATAATCTCGGCAAAGCTGGCGCCCGGCACGCCGCCGAGATCGCACCGGGCCATGATCACGAAGTCCGGGTCGAGAGCCTGTTTGGCATCCATCGCCGCCCGGAGCTTTCCGACCATCTCCTGAATTGAGATACAGCGGCGGCGGGGGCCGGATTTCGGCGGAAACGTCTGGTCTTCGATGTGGGCGCCAGCGATGCCCGCCTGAATGTATTCCCGCACGGTGTAATGCGTACTGATGGCATCACCGTAGCCTGTGTCGGCATCCGCGAAGACCGGGATCTCCACGGTCAGGACAATTTTCCGGGCGTTGTCCACCATGTCACGCATACTGGTCCCGGAGTCGGGCCAGCCCAGTTGGTGCGCCGAGGTATTGCCCCCGGACATGTAGAAGGCGTCATAGCCCAGCGCTTCCGCCATCTTTGCACCAATGCGATTGATGCCGCCCGCCAAGACAAATAATTCGGGCGGTTCAAACAAGGTCTTCAGTCGGGTCGTCATAGGTTGACGCTCTGACATACGCAGTCTCCTCGTGTGTGACCGAACCGTCCTGGTCCGCGGTCATGGTCCGGGCAATCGCCATCGCCTCCCGGCTCATGCCAAAATGCCTTGAAGTGCCATGGACGTCTTCACGCGTGGGGCCGGGGCCCATATTACGCGCCCACCGGCACAATGGCACTGATGCGGGGAAGCCCCGCCGAATCCTTCGGCGCGCAGCATCGCCTGCTGGGCTTTAGTAAGATTGCAGCGTCGGTTGATTGGCACAACGCGAGGCTTCGGCACTCGAAATTGATCGGGTTGCCGGAATTTCATCTTCATGAAATCTCGCTGTTACCGACGCTGACCATTTGCACGGGGTGGGAACGAGGGGTCAGAGATGAACTTAGCCAACGACCGACACCCCCGCCGGCTGGCGATAGTGCTGCTGATGATCGGCGCGCTCGATGTCGGTTACTTCGCTGTCGCGAGGGGCCACGTCCACTTACCGACCATCGCGTGGACCAAATCGCGGATTTCGGCGGGGCTAGGCCACAGCTCCTAAAGCGACGATGACCGGTGCGCTTCAGCGACGAGCCAAGATTTTTGAAACGCGGCGCGTCCTGGTCGCCGAGCAGTTGCCGGAAGTCCCGGCGCAAGTCGGCCAGCTGCTCCTGATGTTGCGCAGCACTGGGATCAGACCGCCGTCACGGCGGCCGAGCGCGGCGACAATCACATTGCCAATGTGGTCGACAAGAGCCCGCAATTGATCGGGGCTCTGGGCGTCCGGCATGGCAAGAGACGGTGCGGCGGCCGTGCGGCGGCTGTAAGTCGTCAGCGCCCGGCCGTTTGACGCATGGCCGCGGCGATGCCGGTCGAGCCAGTCGCGGTTGCCGGCGTGCGCCGGATAGAGCTTGGCATCGGTGTCGGCAACCAGATGCCCCGCCCCGAGCGTGCGATGACCGCCGACTGCGAGACCTTGGCCGCGGCGGCGAATTGCAGCTGGGTTGACCGGGCAAGCACCGCACTCCGTTGCCGGCCTCTATAACAAAAACCGGGATAAGTTTTTTCGGCTGACGCTGTCCCGGATACGTCCCTGTTCCACCCGCACTTTGCGCCAAAGCCAAAAAATCCTTTAGACGCGGGCCGGACGGACGGCCGTGAAGAAACGACTTTTCAACCAGCAACCCTGGGCGTCAGTTTGCCCCGGTCGAGCCAGGTGATCGCGGCCAACGCCAGAGCGCCGATCGTCGCGAAAGCGGCGCGGCGGTCGGTGTAGCTGCCGACCAGGATCGCGGTGCATAAGATGCGGATACGGCCGACCGCAACGTGCGGCGGCTGCGGGCCGAGGGCGTCAGCGGCGGCAAGGATCTGCTCTAACGAGGATTTCATTGGTTCGCAAGCCGTGATGTCTCTGCGCATCGATCTCTTAGACCTTTTTGCGGTTTCGTTTGCGGTAAAGCTGCAAGGTAGTCGCGCGCAGCCCGGCCAAGCCGTGGGTGTCGAGATCGCGGCGCCAGGCGACCAGTTCCTCGTCCGAAATCAGATAGCGTTTACACGCGCTTCGGCCGACTAAAATAAACCGACATAAATCGCCAGTAGTAATACGGCCTTACGCTCCGGACCCCAGCAGAAATGCTCCGGGTCGACGGCGCTCTCGTTCGAATTCAAAGATGTTTTCCAGTCTGATGCCGAGCGCGTAACGCTCCAGCGGGGGCAGATGGTAAGAGGATATTACCGCGGCATTTCATGCCGATTAACCCGCTGAAAGATTACGGCCTCGACAGTCCGCAAACACTATGGCTCGGCGCCGTGCTGGGGTCTCAGCGGAGCGGAAGCAACGGCACGGTACGCGGCGCCGGCGGGCGCCTGATAGGCGGTTCGGCTTTCGATGCCGTTCCATGCGCTCGAGGCGCGCATCCTTAAAGCGTCTGCCGCAGCAGTGCCACCCAGTGCGCGTTCCTCTTCGTGGTGCGCGAGGTTCACCGGGGCGAGCACGCGCGCCGGGCCTGCCGCAATGTCTGCGCGTCGCAGCGCTGCTGTGCGCATTTGGCGGCGATGCGGTCCGCCTCGCGGCAGGCGATCTCCCGCGCGTGGTAAATATTCCAATCCAAGGCGGGCGTAGCCTCAGCAACAGTTCTCTCACCGGCAAAAGCGGGGACCGACACACCGAGCGCTAGGGCGAGGATTATTGTTTTCATGGCAGTGGCGAGCCCTCGTTCATTGGCCGCGCATTGATTGGGCTCATTGCGCGAGCTCCTCGCCCTGGGCGAGCGCGAGCAAATCGGTGTCGATCGCCAAATAGCATTGGGAGTCAAACCCGACGGTGCGGCCGGCGGCCTCCTCGGCCCGCCAGACCTGCTCCTGTCGGGCGTGAGCCCGGCGCAGTTGTGCGCGCAGCGAGCACCAGATCATCGAGATATTTCCTGGTAGCCGCACCCACGGCGACGGCCGGATTGGTGGCGAGAACTAGGGGGCCGTTCATTTGTGTGCCGGCCTCGGGGATCGCCGGGACCCAGGCGCCGGTGCGGCTTGCGCCTGGGCCACCGCGGCTTGATAGGTGCCCTGCTCGATGACAAACGGGAGGTCGCAGGTTTTGACATTCTGTCCCTCCTTAAAGGTCCTTCTTTCCAGGAAGTCCGCCCGCTCTACGAGGGTTGACGGTGTGAACCGCCTGGACGCGTCCGACAAAGCTCGCGGACTGCGTGGTGCTCTTGAGCGTGTCGCCGGGGCGAGGTTACTGCTGGCGATGGCGATTTAGGGCTGTTAGGTAGGTCAACGCATAAGGCGGGTCCATGCCCCGCGAGCAACATGGCAAGGATGGCGGCCCAGCGGAAAAATCCTTTCGCGGCGAACTGGGCACGACATTTTTCAATTCCCGGAAACCGCCCAGTGGGTGTGCCGGCCGCGTCGCAGGTTACTGGACATTGTCGTGTTATAGTCTTCAGCTTGCTCAGCCGCGGGAATGTCCGCGGGGGGCCAGCGGTGGTGGGCGCTGGTCGCCCTGGTGGGCCCGGTACTCGCTGGCGGCAACCTGCTTCTGGTATTTCCTCGGTGGTGCGCCGTCGAAGCAACCAGAGGACCCAGAGCGGGGTCTCCCTCGACGAGACATCGACGCCGACGTTCATAGATTTAGAATTTATTCTGGCGAAGTTTGAACCGCGGGGTGCGATGGAAATGATAAATCGACTGGATTTCGAGATTGATCAAGGATCTCATTGTTGGCGATGGTTCGCTTCTGTCGACAACTCAAACGGCGCATCTTTGGCTTCTGCTCGATCAACGCCCAGAGCGACTGCGCCACGCTGCGTTGGAACAGCGAGCCCACCGCGGTTCCGATGTCACCGGCCGCTAGCGCCCGCGCGGCATCTGTGGTCACGACGGCGGCGTGCATTAACATGCTAGCGTTGCGGTAGCAGGCCATCATGCAGGCATTGCAAGGTTCGCGCTGGTCCGGAATGTGATCGAGGTCGAAAACCGAACCCAGTGGTTCGCTCCAGGCCTCGCAGCGCCAGATATCGAGGTTCCAGTCCAAATAAAAGTATTTGTAGCCACCGATGCAAGGAACCGATTGTTGCTCGCCTCGGACATAGCGCGCGACTTCGGCGAGCGACGCCCTGGGGTTGAGCACTGGAAACTGTTTCCTCAGCCGGCCGATCGTGTCGTGCGCCGAGCAGTTCATCGCGGTCAAGGTCGACCAACTCCGACTCCCCGTAAACCAGGGAAGTAGAGCCGAGTGGGTCGCGGCGCGGATAGGAAAACGAGACGTCGTCGAACCCCAAGTGCCGCAACGTATCCGGCAACTCATCGTAACAGACCAGACGGCTGACCGTTACCGAGGCCTGCACCAGCAGGCCGCACTCGCGCGCACGCGCTATGCCGTCGGCCAGACGGCGCTCCAATCCCTGGCAAACCGCGATTGCGCTCATGCTCCGCGAGCGTGGCGCTGTCCAAAGAGATGATCAGCCGGTTGAGGCCGGCTGCTGCCAGCGAGGCGATATCGCGACGCAAGAACCAGCCATTGGTAATGATGGCGCAAGATATGCCGGCCGCCGCGGTCTGCGAAACAAGGCGGACGATGTCGGGATGCACCAGCGGCTCACCCCCCTGAAAGCGTCATGTACCGAATCCCACGCCGGCGCAGGATCGGCAGCGCTCGAAAAAATGCGCCCGGGTCGACGTATCGCGCGGCGCCGGCGAGCGTCTTGTCTCACGCGAAACCGCAAAAGCCGCATGCCGCATTGCAGACATTCGTCACGGAAACATCACAGACTGCAGGCAGCTTAAGGTTCAGCATTGCCCAACCAAAACTCCTTGCCCCTCCATTGAACTTCATCCCGCAGGAAGCAGGATTTAGACTGCGACTTTCCCTACACCGCGGGCGCAAGCCCGTGGTTGGATATTGAACGCCCTCGTCACGGTTTGCGTGAGCCTCTAATCTCAAGGCCGGGCCCAATGTCCCAATCAGCAGGTCCGCCGTGGTCTGATGACTTCGATTGAGCTCGGGTGCGGTTACTGCAGCCTCGCCCGGGTCTATGGCCGGAGTCATCGCGGGCCGCCCATGCCGGGCACCGTATTACCGAGACTAAACATGCAAGCAGCAAAGGCGTTGTCGAATTGCGCTTGAATCGACGCCTGCGCGTTGGAAGATCCGGCCGCGGCAATCCTGCGCCGCCGATCGCGCCGCTTGCCGCACCGATTCCTGCAGCCCGATCACCGCCGATCGCCCCGCCCAATCCGGCACCGAGCGCCGTTGTCAGGGCCGCCGTACCGAGCCCGCGAAGATTAGCCCCCTGCGCCTGATCTGCCACGGCCTGCTGGGCGAACCGCTGACACATCGCTTGATCGTTTTGGAAATTTGCGAACGATTTGTTCGGTCCCGGCATTACCGGAACGGTGGCCCCCATCGGTGTCTGCGCGCAGGCGCTTAGCACCATCACGCCCGCCAAGGCGACAACAGCATATGATTTCATCATGGCGCCACCCCTCGCACAGATCGAATAGGTGGCCAGCCGGCGTGCCAAATCAGGACCTATGTCTAGTTTCCGGTACGGCCGTCTCTCCCGCAGTACCTTGGCCGCTGGCTTGTGGTCGGATATTCAACGCCCTTGTAGCGT
>CAVYZU010000003.1:0-184849 GCA_963772965.1 uncultured Alphaproteobacteria bacterium | reverse complement strand
CCAAAATCGTCACTCTCGCCGCCTGAGTGGCCACGAGCTGACGCTTACGTTAAAGGCATCCGGTCGTGAGGCTATGACCACCCCGATCTACGCGGAGAGTTCGTCCGAGATAGAACGTCGCGAAACGGTTAAAGCCGCATTGTGACCGAATTGGATTTGCCTTGCGCGGAGATTTATCAGAGCCCGCGCCGGGAGTAGACCGGCTAAACTAGGTTTTGCACAGAAGCTTGCCTGCAGTAGCCCTTTATAGAAGTCGGTCCTCGCTGTTGCATGCCTCAACGTTCTATGGCCGGGCTATAGCTGTTGCTGATCTTGTGGAGGGTGCTTGAGGTGCTCGCAGGCAAGTTGGCTTGCCTCGATCTCGGATAAGATTTGCGATGGCGTCCTTGACGGGCTCAGCCCAGATGAAGCCCTTGCGCTGCTGCATGACTGGCGATTCTGGGCTCGCCCCGATCAGCTTCCGCCGAGTGGTCAGTGGCGGATTTGGTTATTGCTTGCTGGTCGCGGGTTTGGCAAAACTCGGACCGGAGCCGAACTTATACGATCGAGGGTTGCTGCGAGACATGCGCGCCGCTTAGCACTGGTCGCACCTACTGCGGCCGACGCGCGCGACATCATGGTCGAAGGAGAGAGCGGGATCCTGGCAATTTCGCCCCATTGGGATCGCCCGCGCTACGAGCCTTCCAGGCGACGGCTTATTTGGCACAATGGGGCAACTGCAGTCTTTTACAGCGCGGATGAGCCTGAACGTTTGCGAGGGCCGCAGCACGATATGGCTTGGTGCGACGAGCTGACGAGTTGGCGTCATCCTGAAGCATGGGACATGCTTATGTTTGGTTTGCGTTTAGGTGACGATCCGCGGGTCGTCGTTACGACGACGCCGCGGCCGATGCCGTTGCTTCGAGCGCTGCTTAAAGATCCCTTGGTCGCTGTTACTCGGGGCACTACCTATCAGAACCGGGCTAATCTGGCGCCTGATTTTCTCGATCAGATAGTGCGCAAATATGAGGGCACCAGGCTCGGCCGGCAAGAGATCGAGGCGCAAATCCTGGACGACCTTCCTGGCGGATTATGGAGTTGGGACCTCATAGACGCAGCTCAAGTACGCAGCGCCCCACATTTGGCCAGAGTTGTGGTTGCGATTGACCCCGCGGCTACTTCTGGCGCGATGGCAGATGAGACCGGTATTATCGTCGCCGGCCGGGACATCGTAGGTCATGGCTGGGTGCTGGCAGACCTATCGGGTCGTTACCGACCGATTGAATGGGCGAAGACCGCAATCACAGCCTACCACGCGCACCGTGCGGATCGGATCGTCGCCGAAATAAACAACGGGGGCGAGATGGTAGAAACCACTATTCGGATGATCGATCCGAATGTGCCTTTCACGAGCGTCCGTGCTTCGCGCGGCAAGATCACACGCGCTGAACCGGTTGCAGCACTCTATGAGCAAGGGAAAGTACATCACCTTGGTACCTTTTCTCAGCTCGAGGACCAAATGTGCACCCTTACTCGCCATGGTCAGGACCGCGGTGAGAGGAATGGCTCACGATTTTCCCCCGATCGCGTCGATGCGTTGGTCTGGGCGCTAACCGACTTGCTTGTCACGCCGATGTCAGGACAAGGAATTTACGAAGCCTATAGGCAACTGAACGATCAATGGTCAGATAGTAACCATTCAAAGCTCTGCAACTACACAGGAGCCCCGTAGTGGCGCTATTGGTAAAGGATGCGAACACCACGACGCAGTCGTTGGCAACTGGTGCAGATAGCTCGGGCAACCTGGTGCCAATACATGCCCCAGCAATATTCGTAGGTGGTGTTGCGACACCAATAAGTACGATGACGCCATTGCCCGTAACCAACTCGGCCGGATCACCCGCCGTGGATGGGAGCGGAATGGTCCAAACCGGAGGCAGCGCACAAAGCCTTTTTGGCGGAATTATCCCTAGTAATGGATGGCTCGTTGCCAACAACTCCTCTGATCCGCTCTATGTTTCCGATGTTGGTCTCGCAACCCCGGGAGGCGCTTCCATACCCATTTCAGCAGGAAACGTTTTTGCTACTCCCTCGGGTTATAAACCGGCCGGCGGCGTCACCCTCTATGGCAATACCACGGGCCAGGTCTACGCGGCGCGGCGCTGGTAGATTACATCAAGCCGTCTGATTAAATATAATATTGGTGAGCGCGGGGCTTCCTCAACGTTCTTGAACCGCGCGGCCTGCCACAAGCTGGCCGCCCGGCGCCTCCCGCCGCCGCAGCCGAGGGACGCCGTCTGTGACGAAAATCCTATACCTAATTGTCGAATTGACGATCGCCTTCGGAGTTATCCAAATAGGCACGTCAGAATTGGCATTCTCCCAGTCGCCCGGTACCTTCTCAACACTATCCGCTACCGGGGTCGCGACGCTGGGCGGAGATGTAATGATGTGCTCTGGCCGCCCGTGGCTGGACGTGCGCTGTAATGGTGCCGTGGGCGACGATGTCCATGACGATACCACCGCGGTTCAAACTACGATCAATAATGCGGTAGCAAATAATTGGCCCGTACATTTCCCTCCGGGAACCTATAAGATTACGTCTAGCCTAATCATAGATTATGCAGGCCGAGCCAGTGATGGCTTCCGCCTGATCTCACGCGGCGCAGTTCTCGATGGGCGTGCAGTCTCTACAGGACCAGTTCTGCAAGTTCAATGTGGCGCGGGTAGCCCCGCTAGTCCTACCGGATGTTTCTATTTCAAAGAAGAAGGGTCGATTTTTGTTAATGCCAATACCATTGGGTATGCCGTCGTCGTCGGCAAACCTGACTTTTCAGACGCTCAGAATTCTATCAAGATAGATCATCTCGTTGTCAACAACTCCAGTATTAGTTCAGCCGCCGGCGCGTGCCAATTCAATAATGTTCTCGATAGCGATATATACGCGATCTGTGATTCCGCCGGGGGTGCGGCCGGTATGGCGTTTGAGCAAACACAATTTTCCCGTATCTCCGGTGCAGCCACCGCGGCAGCGGTAGGCGGTCGAGGCATCGTCCTAGTGGTCTGACGCCAACATTTGGTTCCCGCGGTTGACTTTTTCGATAATGCGATCGGGGTCGGCGGTCCAGACAAAGGGTTTGGGTTTGCGGTTATGCTCGCCGAGATAGCGGTTGATCGCGGCTTGCAGATCGACCAGCGAGCGGAAGACGCCGCGCTGCAACCGCCGGCGGGTCAGGGTGGCAAAAAAGCCTTCAACGGCATTGGCCCAGGAGCATGACGTGGGCGTGAAGTGAAACGTCCAGCGTGGATGCCGCGCAAGCCAGGCGCGGACCTTGGGATGCTTGTGGGCGGCATAGTTGTCGAGGATCACATGAATGAGCTTGCCGGCCAGGACAACGGCCTCGACCCGATTGAGGAAGCGGATGAACTCCTGGTGGCGGTGACGCGCCATGCATTGGCCGATGACCGAGCCGTCAAGGACATTGAGCGCCGCAAACAGCGTCGTCGTGCCGTTGCGGATGTAATCATGGGTCATTGTCCCGGCTCGACCCTTCTTGATCGGCAAGCCGGGCTGGGTGCGGTCGAGAGCCTGAATTTGCGACTTCTCGTCGACCGACAGCACCAGGCTGTGGGCCGGCGGGTCGAGATATAGCCCGACCACGTCACGCAATTTGGCGGCAAACGCCGGGTCTTGCGACAGCTTGAAACGCCGCACTCGGTGCGGCTGCAGACCGTGCGCCGCCCAGATCCGCTGCACCGAGCGCAGCGAGATGCCGCTCGCCACCGCCATCGCCCGGCCGGTCCAGTGGGTTGCCTCGCCTGGCGGCTCCGCCAGCGTCAACTCGACCACTCGGTCAATAACCGCCGCAGGCGTCGGCGGCAAACCGGGTTTGCGCGTCTTGTCGTGCAGCAGGCCGGCCACCCCTTCGCGCATGAAGCGCTCCTGCCAGCGCCACACGCACGGCTTCGATACTCCGGCGCGGCGCATGATCTCGGCCGTACCGCAGCCCTCCGCGGTCGCCAAAATGATCTGTGCCCGCCACACATGCTTTTGCCGGCTGTTGCGATCCGCCACCACCGCCGCCAGTCGTTCGCGGTCGCCGGCACTCACTTCGATGCTGATCCCCTCGCGCATCGCGCATCATCGCACACCCCGCTCCAATATGGAATCCTATGATTGCGTCGTACCACTAGAGAACGGTTACAATTTCTCAAACACGTTCTTTGCGCTTGATCTGGAAGTATCGCCGACTTGTCTCTCTATCACTTTCAACCACAACGGCCTTAACACCTTCATTTCGCCTTATTTTGACTGCCTTACCGCGATCAGCGCTACCGCTAGCGTTGGTAACACTCTCATCAACCCCAATTATGGCGGCAACGTAAGCAACTACGGCCCGAATTCAGTCGGGATATCGGTGCAAGGAACAGGTTCCCGACCTCAATGGATGTTTCCGACTACCGCAACTTACACCGCTGCTCCAGTCGACGACGGGCTGGCTATCTCCAGCTACAATGCCCCGGGGTCTTCACTGACGGTCACGCTCCCTCCCGTTAATACAGTCAACGCGGGCTGGTCACTCGCGGTCGCGACCGACAACGGAAAAGGAATGATTGTCACCGCGCCAATCGGAAGCATAATATCGGGCAGCAAATCTGTTTCATCGCTTACGCTCGGATCCGGCAACTTTGAATATGTGCGGCTGCAATCGGACGGCAACAACTGGCGAATCCTTTCCGCCACCCGCAACACGCGGCTAACTATGGGTTACGAGCCGCCCCCGTGGCCGAGCAATTGGTTATATCCGGCGACCTCGGGCTATGCCGCTACGCTTGGCGATAACGGCAATATATTATCGAGCTACAATACGCTTTCGGGATTGACCGTAACCTTACCGCCAACGAACAATTTGCCGGTCGGTTGGAGCGTCGGGTTTTCGACGGACAACGGCAAGCCGCTTTCTGTTCAAGTTAATACGACTTCAGGGGGGCATATCGTCTGGCCGGGTAGCGGCAGCGGGGGCACCAGTATAGCGTTGGCCAATACGAGCCAGGGAGCGTATGAATTTGCAGTCCTGCAATATGACGGAAGCGGCAATTTCAGACTGGTAGAAGCTAGTCCAGCCACGGCTCAGTCGAACGGCCTTATCGGAACTGGCGGCATTAGTCACTGGACCTTCCCAACGACGAGCAGCTATAATACGACATTGGCTGATAATGGCAACGTCATATCGAGCTATAATAGTCCAGCGTCGTACATGGCCGTGACTCTTCCCTCAACTAACATTCTTCCGATGGGGTGGACATTCGGGGTGACGACCGACAGCAATAAGGCCATGTCGGTCCAAGTCAACAATACTTCCGGGGGGCACATTCTTTATCCTGGAAGCGGCGATATGGTCAGTTCGGTGTCTCTCGCACAGACCAACTATGAATTCCTAGTGTTGCAGTTCGACGGCAGTAACTTTCGAGTGACTGGAACGACGCCAGGGACTGCTGCCGCTGTGGGGATCGCTGGATCGACTCCGGATATTAACCGCTGGAATTTTCCAGTCAGCCCAACCTATACCGCAGGACAGGCGGACAATGGAAATGCGCTGTCAAGCTACAACACGGCGACGGGCTTGAATATCATCTTACCTTCAACATCGGCAATTGTGGCCGGGTGGACGATGGGCTTTACCTCCGACAATGGGAAACCGCTCTCTGTGCAGGTCAATACCGCGTCCGGTGGCTCGATCCTGGAGCCGGCTCAAGGCGGAACTTCCGTTTCGTCAATCGCTCTCGCTGCGGGACAGAACTATGAATATATTCAGCTTCGCTTCGACGGGAATAATTTTCGCATTGTGAATGCGACTCCCCAAACGCTGAACACACTCGGAGGGTTGATTTCGCTTGGGGCGCCCGCTTCGAGTACGACTATGTGCAATGTCGGGCAGTTGCAGGCGGACATGACCTACTTTTATTTCTGTGTAGCGCCGAATACCTGGAAGCGAGCGGTCCTTTCCAACTTCTAAATGACAACAGCGAATTCGCCTCTCGAACCGTATGATGTCCACAAGTGATTAGACCTTTGAAATCCTCCGAGGTGCAGACTGCTTTGACAATGGAAGTAAAGAGATCCTTCGTCCCCCAAACGGCACGCGATGTCTCACCCGGAACGCATATCGAAGAAAGCTTTTTGTGGACATCAAGTTGCAAGGTGGTTTTGTGAACGCCCCAAGGGCGAAGCGGACTTCGCTCGCTTCCTACAGCTGGGGCGGGCTGGGCTCCGAAAATGATATCACCCAATATCGTCAGATATTTCAACCCGACCAGGGAATATTTTCCCCCGGTTACCCGCTGGTCCCACCCGAACGCGAACGTGTACGCGTGTGGGATTTCCCGGTCGGTTACAATGCTATCTATACTCCACGCGCTTACGAGCAGATTGGCTTTCACGAACTGCGGGTGTTGGCAGAGCATCACGATATTACCCGGCTAGCTATCGAAACGCGAAAGGATCAGATCGAAAAGCTCGAGTGGAGAATTCGGCCGCGGAAGGCAGCAAAACCGAAGAAAGACGCGCCGGAGCGCATCTCCGGGCTTACCGAGTTCTGGCGGAAGCCAGACGGCGAGCAGGCCTTCGCGAGTTGGCTCCGAGAACTACTGGAGGACCTGTTGGTCCTCGACGCCCCTTGTTTAGAAGTGCGCCGTAACCGTGTCGCAGACGTGATCGGGCTTGATATTGTTGATGGCTCAACTATCAAAGTGCTGATTGACGAACTCGGGACGTCGTCCCCAGCCGCCAGCACCAGCTTACGAACAGATTATTCACGGGCGGCCGTGGAGGCTGCTCACATCTGACGAACTCATTTATCTGCCTCGCAATCGGCGGCCGCATCGGGCCTATGGCTTCGGCCCTTGCGAGCAAATACTGATGACAATCAATATCGGGCTGCGGCGACAGTTGATGCAGTTGCAACACTTCACCGATGGTAACGTGCCACCGGGTTTGGTGAATGCTCCCGACGGCTGGAACGCCGAACAGATTAGGCAGTTCCTAGAATGGTTCGACTCGATTCTGGCGGGGAATAGCGGCAACCGGACCCGCCTCATCTGGGCTCCCACCGGAGCTAAATACCAGGCTTTCAAGGAAGCGCCATATAAGGATGAGTTCGACGAGTGGTTGGCCCGGATTGTCTGCTATGCTTTCTCATTACCTCCAACTGCTTTTACCGCGCAAGTGAATCGCGCTACTGCACAATCTGCCCAAGAGACTGCGGTTGAAGAGGGACTCGCGCCGCTTACTGGTTGGGTCAAACGCCTTGTAGATGGCGTTGTTCAGGACCGAATGGGGCACTCGGACCTAGAGTTTGTGTGGACCGACATCCAGCCTGCAAACCCTAAAGATCAAGCAGCAATACTTGACATTTATGTGAAGGACGGAATTTACAGCTTGAATGAAGCTCGAGACATTCTCGGACTCCCTCCCATTGGCATAAATAGCTAACTATGACTTTTCGATTTGAAGTGCGCGTGCACTGAGCTTTCTTTAATAACCTGTCGACTTTTCCAACATCACTACGCCGCGCTTGAAGGTAACCCGTCAGACTCAATCTATCATTTTGTTACGTTTGTATGTTTTTAATGGCGTGGGTACCGGATAGAAACACGCGCACTTCCTAATAATCCCTAACACACTTGAGGCATTATTGTCTGTCCGGTTGAGTTAGAGAACCAATTACAATCTTCGTCTGCCAACCCAATTCGGGAGTAAGCCGTCATGAGTGTCACTCCGAACAATATTGTCGTGTACGGCTCGGCGAATATGCCGGAAGCCGATGGCGCCACGGTCGGCGGCGCTGTTGATTTCACCAAGCGCGTCGCTTTTTACGATATCAGCCCGAGCGGAACGGTTGATTGGGTCTCGAGTTCGGCCTTAGACACTTCAGTTAAAGCTCAGGTCACGGGCCGCGACGCGACGGGTGTGATCCAAACCCCGGCCGCCATTACGCTGACTGGGCAGACCATCGTCACCGGATCCCAGATATTTGAACGGATCGGCGCTGCGGTTATCACTGGCGGCGTGATCGCCGGGCTCACAAACCCCGGCGGCACTGCGGCGATGGGGGACGTCGCTTGCATGGCGCACACCTGCGTGCTGCCGTCGGGCACCAATTGCGGCGATACTACTTATCATACTGCGCAGACCGGCTCGGCGAATACATCGGGTACAACTCCGCCGCTGTTCAAATTGCAAGCGGGCGATGGTGCCAGCGTTTCGCCTGGCATGTTGATTTGGACCCGTGGCGGGACTGGTGCCAATCAGCTGCGCATGATAGTCGCAACCTCCGGTTACGGCACCGATGTGGCGGCGGTAAATCGCGACTGGTCGCCATCGTTTCCGGACAACACGACCACATACAAAATCGTGCAGGGGATCCTTTTCGATGCCTTGCCGAACCCCGTTACGGCGGTCACGCGCTGCTTCTGGACATCGGCAGCGGACGTCCCGGCCGGAGCGGCTCGGTATTTTTACGAAAAGGTGTTTGTCGTCAACACAAACGCGGCGACAGCACTCACCGGGGCGCAGATCGAGGTTGCGAGCGAGTCGCCAACGCTCCCTTCTGGCGCACTGCTTGACCTCAGCCTGTGCACATCGCTAAACGATGCCAATACATGTAATCCACGCCAGCAAGCACCGAGCTTCCTGCCGAACGGTGTCAGCTCGTTTGCGACCCAGCCTGCTTTTATCAACGTTCCGTCGCCCGGGAACCTCCCTTCCGGAAATAGCGCCGCCGGCGCGCAAGGTTGCTGGCTCCGCCTTACGCTGCCGGCCGGAACTGCCGCCTATAAGGGCTCCGCGGATATCCGCACTCAGGGCACGACTACCTAATTGATTATTGAAAGACAGTAAGAGGCTGCCGAAAACTTAATGCAAAGTGCGTGGGAATTCTTTGTCCGGCTTATTGCTCTGCTCGTAGTTTCTCCCAAAGGAGGCGAAAGCGATGCTGCCGATGCGTCTGACTCCTGTTGATCCAGAGGTCCATCGCCGCCGCTACAAGATTGTTCGTACCGATACGATGCAGGACCTGCCTGGATTGATCCTGTCGGCCTCGGTCGAAACCGGCCTCTGTATGGTACGCAACGCGGCTGGGGACAGTATTGAGCATAATTTTGGCCCCTTTGGACTGCGGATTGTTACGCGATGAACAACTCGAGTGCGCCATCGCTGCATGAGAGAGGCTCGCCAAAGCAATGAGCAATCCTTGGTCGAGGGTGGCGGCAGCGACGTGGCCAAACGGCCCGAATCAGTCGACCGACAATATGAGCAGCCTAGCAAATGGCCAGGCGAAGGGATTGGGAGTCATCAACCCCGGCACGCTCAGCCAGCCTTTTGGCGACATCATCCTGCCACCGTGGAAAATAACCACCGGCACCGTCACCCCCGGCAATACGATTTCGCGCTATTTGCTGTTCAGCGAGGACAACTCGCTGTGGCCGGGGGGCATTGATCCGAACTCGACTTCCGACCAATCGACGGCGCTGGCCAACTGGCTCGCCTATGATCCGGCCGCCGCCGCGTTGACGCTGCTCGACACGCTTACGATGCAATCAGGCGTGACCCTCTACCAGACTCGCTGGCAATCGATCCGCGGGCTGATCGGCAACGTCCCGACCTATTGCGCGGTGCTGCTCCATAATAATTGCGGCGCGACGCTTGCTGCTTATTCGAGCGCCAATCAGGTCGCCACTTACGCGACCGAATCCTATGCGTAAGACCTTTTGGGCGGCGCTTGGCGTTGCCGCGCTGATCGCGGGGATCGGGTTTGTCGATCGAGGGGACGCGCAAAGCATTATCCGCGGCATTACCAGCCTGACGGCCGCGACGCCGAATGTCCTGCTCAATGGCGGTTCGACCTGTGCGGCACCGACCGGCTGCACCGTTGGAACGACGCTGCTCGCCAACAGCCAAGGGGGCGCCAATTACACGGTTGCGGCGACAGACAACACCAAGGTCGTCAAGCGCACCTATTCGGGAACAACCGCTGACACGTTGCCGAATGTTTCGACCACCGGCTTTGGCGCCGGGTTCTCAGTCGATATCTGCACGACGACGCAACCCGATACGCTGAGCGTCACCAGCCCAAGCACGGTCAATGGCTCGTCGTCGCTGGTGATCCCGGCCAACACCTGCTTCAGCATTGCCGACCCGGACGGCACGGATTACGTCGGTTTTCTGCCTTCGGCCGGGATCACGACGGTCGGGCTATCGATGCCGTCCTATTTCTCGGTCGCGGGCTCGCCGCTGAGTGGGACCGGCGGCACGCTCACCGTCACTGGGGTGAGCCAGACTGCCAACTATTTCCTCGCGGCGCCCAACGGCTCGTCCGGGGCGGTGACGCCGCGGGCGATCGTCAATGCCGATCTGCCCACCTTGATTCCGGTTGCGATCGGCTGGGTCGCCGGCCAGAACCCGAACAATGCCACGGTCTTCACCAATCTCAGCGGCGGGTCGTATACGGTTCAGACCATTGTCGGCCGCGTCGAGGTAGCCGAGGGGGCCACGGCGACGATCACCGTCAATTCGGCGGCGTCGGGCACGCTATGCTCGGCCGGAACCGCGATCTCGACGTCGTTCAATGCCAATGGTTCGGCGGCCAATAACCAGACTATCACGTCCGGCTCGGCGACCATCGACGACGGCACCTCGATCTGTCTGCGTACAACCGGCTCGAGCTGGGGCACCGGCGCCGCGGTCGGCGGGATCACCGTCTTCTTGAGGCCGAGTTGATGCGCCTCCTGATGTCTGCCCTCGTATTGCTGGTGACGGCAAGTGGCGCGCATGCCTTCCTGATCCTCGGCGCCGGCAGCAATTCGTCGGCCTCAGCGCAGTCGACATTCGTCTATCTGCCGAACGTCAGCTTTGTCTACATGCCGAACGGCAGCTACGCGCAGGTGCGCGATGGCGGTTCCGGCAGCGGGCCGCCGCCAACCTGCGGCGTGCTGAACCTCGCGGTCAATACCGCGTGCAACTCGGTCTCTGTTCCAACGGTGCTCGAATGATCAAGCGATTTTTCGCCAGTGCGCTGCTGGTCCTCGCGGCAACTCAGGCGTGGGCGGGCAGCACGACTTACGCCGTGACGGTCGGGTCCGGAACGAATTTCGATGCTGTGACCGACGGTAGCGGCAATCTAGGGTCTAAGATCGCGGTCTGCGACGGCTCGGCGCTGGCAAATTGCGGTGCGGTGAAAGCGGCCTCGACCGCGGCGGTTGCCGGCGATCCCGCGGCCGTTGTCAGTCTATCGCCGAACTCGCCATTGCCTGCCGGAACCAATGCGCTCGGTTCCCTGACAGCGGGGTCCGCCATTGTCGGCAAGGTCGGGATCGATCAGACGATACCCGGAACCACTAACGGCGTCCAGGTCAACGCGGCATTGCCGGCCGGAACCAACACCGTCGGCGCTGTCACGGGCGCGCTCGCAACCTCGGGCGGTTGGACACCGGGAGTCACTGCGGCGCTATCGACCACCGTCACCTCCATTAAGTCGAGCGCTGGGCAACTCGGCAAGATGCTGTGCTACAATCCCAATGCGTCGGTAGCCTACGTACAGATCTTCAATATCGCCTCTGGGTCAGTCACGCTCGGGAGCTCGACGCCAATCGATGTCGTGCCAGTGCCAGCGACCCTCAATGGCGGCTTCACCCTTGCATTCCCGGGTGAGCAGTTCTCGACCGCGATCAGCTACGCGGCGACCACGACCGCGACCGGCTCGACAGCGCCAGGCACGGCCCTGACCTGTTCGTACGGTTATAACTGATGCTGTTCCGGCTGCTCCTGGCGCTATCGTTGGCGGCTGCCCCAACACTTGCGTGGGGGCAGATGTTCGGAATTTACGGCTATCAAAGGCCGCCGCCGGGCGCCCCGCCTTCCCTGGTGAGAAAGAAAACCGCTACTGACGTCAGCGGTACGACGATATCGAACCTCAGCGCCTCTTCGGTGCAAGTGAGCGCCGGTGATTTGCTGGCGGTTGTTTGTCGAGTGGCAGTCCCGAGTGGCAGCCTTCCGACCATCTCGGTAACCGACACGGCAGGCGACACCTTTACCGCCGCTACCAGCTCGGTTTCGTATGACAGTGTGAACGCGATCCAACTGTTTTATGCAAAGAACGCGATCGGACAGTCATCTTCGGCTTCGGTTACCTGTCACTTCTCTGTGAATACCTGGTACGATGTGGTTGCGGTACTCGAATACAGTGGCGCGTCGACATCGAGCCCGCTGGATGCACATGCAATCGCCGGCGGCGCATTGTCGGGCGGATCCATTACCACCAGCAATTTCACGACGGCCTATGCCAATGAGATCGGTATTTGCGGCTACAGCGCGGACGCCCTTGGCCTGACGTTTACGCCGGGATCCGGGTTTGCCGCAGAACTGGTCGAACTCCAGCAATCTTACCGGGGCATCGGATCGGACGCTGACAACAACGGTGACGACAAACGGCACTGTTGCGATATCTGGCGGGATGGGGTCCGGCGAGATCGTCTGCGCCACGTTTCATTAGAGGGCGATATGCGCAAATCTTCCGTCATTGGGCTTCTACTGCCCGTTATCGGGGCGGCTTCGGCCTGGGCGCAGGGACTCGACCTGTCGACCCAGAACGGTCTTCTCGAAGACCGGTCCAACGCCGGAACCACCGGCACAACCCTATACACCTTGACCAAACTCAATGGCAGCGGTCAAGCCGTTATCGCCGCGACTTCCGACAGCAACGGAATCCGCGGCGTCTGTGTCGGCAGCTGCGGGACATCGGGCAATGCGGAGGTTGCAGTCCATGGGACGGCGGCGCTGCTGCTCGATGGCACCGGCACGGCCGGCGACTTCGTGCAGATATCGAGCACGACCGGCGGCTATGGACATGACACTGGCGCCGCGACATGCCCGAGCTCGGGGCAGACGATCGGCAAGATCGTCGCGTCCGGCGGCCCCAGCAGTTCGTATTACGTGGCGCTCGGCACCTTCGGCTGCGGCAGTGGCGGCTCGACCGGATTTACCAATGTCTATACCGGGCACGGGACGTACACCTGGAGCAAGCCCTCGGGCGTCAGCTGGATAAACGCATATTGCGTTGGCGCCGGTTCGGGCGGGTCGAGTGGGGCAGTGTCGACTTCCGCAGACGGTGGCGGCGGCGGCGCTGGCGGCAGCGGGGCCGAGCTGATCATCCCCGCCTCATCAGTTTCCAGCAGCGTTACTGTGTCGGTCGGGCAAGGGGGTACAGGAGCGACTGCCTCAACCACTTCCAGCGGGAATAACGGCGGCGCGGGGGGAAACTCCAGTTTCGGCAGTTACATCACTGCGTATGGGGGGCAAGCCGCGACCAGCTATTATGGCGGATCATTGCCGACATTGACCAATGGCCTCCCTTACACAACCACACGGCAGGGCTCTACCAACGGTGATTTTATCGGCGTCACTGGTGGTAATGGCGCTGGGTCGACTGCTGCGCTGGCGTCAGGTTATAGCTCGGGTCTCTACGGCGGTCCTGGCGGTGGCGGTGGCGGCAGCAACGGAGCCGGCATCAGCGGTGGCAGCGGCGGAATTTCCTCGGCCGTAACATCTGCACCGGCGGGCGGTACATCGGTCACGAACGCCGGCGCCACGGCCGGCGCTAGTGGCGCGAACCCCACAAACATTGCGATCGGATCGGCGGTCGGATAGGCCGGGGGCGGAGGCGGCTCTTGCTCGACGGCCGGATGCACAGCCGGGGGCGGTGGAACCGGGGCAGACGGTGCTGGCGGCGGTGGCGGCGGCGCGGTTATCGCAGCAACCGGGACGTCAGGGGCAGGCGGCGCCGGCGGTGATGGCGTCTGTGTGATCTCGGGTGATTGATGCGTTGAAGCGCCTTGCTCTCTCATTAGCCTGGCTGCTGGCGAGCATAGGCGCCGCACACGCGAACGCGGAATTCGCCGGCTATCAGGCATCGGGCTCGACCTATACCTCGATCGCGGCGACGATCCGCGTGCCGTGGCTCGCAAATTCAACCGGCTCGGCCGACAACAATTTGGTCGTGTGGGTTGGCATCGAAGATGGCGCGCATCTAGCACAGGTCGGGCTTGCGCTCACGATAACCGCCCAGGGCGCGCCATCTTACGGTGCTTTTTACGAGATGTACCCGGCGGGCGCGGTCGACGATACGACGCCGGGTCATACGATTGTCGGCGGCGACATCGTCCAGATAACCATTACGTGCACCGCGAACTGCTCGCCCGGCATCACCCAGACCTGGGGCATGACGGTGAAGAACATAACGGAGGGGTGGACCTGGTCGCCGAGCGACACGCTACAGACCAGTCTCTCCAAATTCGATGTCATGATGGAGGATCTCAACACGTCGAACCCGATCCCCAATTTCGGGACGCTGACCTTCACCAACATCTCGGTCAACGGAGCGGCGCCGAGCTGGGGATCGCCGACAAGCTTCCAGGTGACGGACAGCTTTGGCGCTACCGCTAACCCGTCGAGCGTCAGCGGAACTGCCTTTAGCGAGTGCGCCGGCAGTGGTGGCGCATATACGAGCTGCCCGCGGCACACCAACACCGGTCTCGCCAACGGCCGCGTCAGCGTCGGCCGGTTCTGACCATGGCTGTCTGGATTGCACCGCGTCCTGGAGGCCCGCGGGCGGCCCGGTATTTTCTGCATGGGATGACGGTCACCACGGATGGCTTTCTGCCCGCCGCGGTAAACGCCGGGCTGCTCGCGGATAGTTTACTCGCCGCCGAAACATTGGAGGAAGGGCGTGCCGACGCCATGGCCCCGGCCGAAAGCATAAGCATGACGCCCGGCAATGCAACCGAGCCGGCAGCGTTCTCGGCAACGCCAGTCGGCGGTGGCCGCCAGCCACTCGAAAGCCTGGGTGCTGCCAGTGTTCTGGGCGACGAGTTCGCGCTGCTTGAGATGCTAGGGCGGCAGCAGTTGGACACCCTTCCCCGGGTCGAGAACATCTTATCCCAACGCTTCGATGCGAGCCCCACCGCGGAAGCGCTCGCCGGACAGCGCGCCAACTCTTCGCTCTGGTTCGACACGCTCACTCGCGCCTTGCGCGACGCGAGCGTACTGCTCGAAAGCACCGGCTCGGCGTCGCTCGTCCGCGACCGGTTCGTCGCACTCGAATCTCTCGCGGGGCAGCGTTCCGATCCGCGAGCGTCGATCGCGTGGCAAGCCTCGGTCGTGTTCGATGACCGCGCTTCCATTGAAATCACCGCAATAGCCGCGGGTGGCACGATCACCGCCGGTGCGCTCGCGATCATCGAATGGCTGTCGCGCCAAACCGCCGAAGCGCCCGCGCCAGCGGATAGCGCTGCAACCGCCGGTACCGATACAGTGAACCAGGCTGAGGTACTGGCGCGCGCGGTGCGGAAAGCGTCGTCGCAAATCGAGACCTTGGGCCAGGCCGCCGCGTTCGTCGACGCATTCATCGCCCTGGAGGTGGGGCGCGAGGTTGATATTGCGAATGTGTTGATGTGCGAGAACTTGAACTCGTCACCGGGCGCGAGTTTCGTAATTCTTGAATCTTGGACTATGCCGCTTGCGGAGATCGCTCCCGGCCGACTACTGAAGTCTCCCGGCAAAATTCGGATTCTCGTCAAGCGACAACACTAAACTCGTCAGTCAAATAATTGCAGTAGCGTGAGATAGCCACTTTCCTCTTTAAACCACTCAAAGAGAAGCGCGAGTGGTCAGAATGAGACAGACGGTTCCCGCTGTCGATCGTTGTCGTGGGAATGCTTCGTCGCTTCGCTCGTCTCAATGACAGCAATCTAAGTGTCATTGCGAGCGTAGTGACGCAATCTCGATGTAAAATTCGTACCACGAGCTATTAGTGCGTAGAAAGAATTCCGCCCACTCGGAGTGGCTCAGATGCGTTTGCCGACGTCCTTCAGTCCAATCGAAGTCGGCGAGATCGATAACTTCGCCTTTGACTTCACCCCGGAAGTTGGCTCTGCATCGATACTATCAACGAGCTGGAGATGTCATATCGCCCCATTTCAGAGTGCAACTGACGAGACTCCCCAGGCACGGATATTAGGAGCCACAGTTGAACAGGCGGTTCAGTTGAGGTCCCCGCTCGATGGATCACCGCGAACCAAGATAGGTTTCTTTTCAGTTGCATCGGTCGGAGGGTTTCCGATGTCAGCGTCAGGCGCCACCTATATTCTCGAAGCAACTATCAGTCTCAGCGACGGCCGGGTATTAAGCCTCAGTTCGACAGTTCAATGCGCACCGGAGAACGGATAAATTTCCGCAATTGACAGAAAACTGACTGTTTCAGCTCACCTTTCTCAAAGACTTAGATTTTTGTTACGATTACGGCAACGATATCCACCAAGAAAGATAACCGATGAAGATCTACTTTCCCCTCGCTAAAATAGATGCAGAAAGACACGAGGTATGGGGCTACGCCTCGACCGAGGCACATGACGATCAGGGCGAAGTCGTAAAGCGCGACGCGCTATTATCAGCTTTGGGCGATTATATGAAATTCGGCAACATCCGGGAAATGCACCAGCTTTCCGCAGTTGGGGTTGCTAAGGAAGCCGCTGTTGACGAAAAGGGACTCTACGTCGGCGCTAAGATTGTTGATCCGGTCGCCTGGCAGAAGGTCATTGAGGGAGTGTATAAAGGTTATTCGATCGGCGGGCGTGTAACCCATCGGGATCCTAAGGATTACAAGACGATTACCGGGCTCGTGCTAAACGAAATCTCTCTGGTGGACCGTCCGGCTAATCCAGAAGCGGTTTTCGACTATTGGAAATCTGTAGGAGCTTCAAGGATGCCGGAGGTGCGATTGGATCCGCCATTTCAAATTTGGGCCTGCGGTGTACCCGAGCACCGTCACTTAGCCAAATCAGACGCGCTGAAGTGCCAAGAGAAAATGTCAGGTGAAGGTTTTGCGAACACAGTCACGATCCCGGGTGCAACTGCCGAAGATGCGTCGGTTGACACTAGGAATGAAATTAGACGCAGCGCTGATGACGGAGAATACGCCGACCCTGGGTATCGGTCCGATGGTCAAAAGCGCTACCCAATAGGCACTGAACAGCACATCCGCGCGGCTTGGAATTTCATTAACCGTTCTACCAATGCGCAGCGTTACACATCGTCACAGCTTGACAGCATCAAGGACCGCATCGTTGCCGCGTGGAAGCAAAAAATCGATAAGGATGGCCCCCCGTCGCTCGAGCAAGAGAAAAAGGCAGAGCGATTCGTTGCGCAACGTCCACTAGAAAAAGCTCTTGGGGATGTAGGCCATGTAGCCCGCATCATACTTGGATTAACGTGGCTACAAGAAACTCTCGCAGCCGAAGCAGAAATTGATAGGGACAATTCCCCAGAACCATCCAGATTACAAACAATCATCAATGAGTTGTGTGATCTTTTGTACGGGTTAGTGGCGGAAGAGACCAGCGAAATCTTGGGTACCTCTGAGCTAACTGGAGAACTGCCTATAGATATAGCGGCCGATATCCTGATTATGGCCGGGGGTGCTCAAGGAGCCAGCCTCGTCGCCGATCTGTGCCGGGGACGGAATCAAAAAAAACTGCAGCAATTAGCGGCTACGATCTTGGTCAAGGCAAGGCGCACCGATGCGGACCAAGCGCTTTTAGACATTGCACACCAGGCTCTTTCTCGGTGCTTGAGGATGCACGGATTGCTGTCCGGCGAAAAGGAACACGTGGCCATGGCCCGCGAGGCGATCAACGCCGCCGGTGCGCTTACGGGAGAGGATGCGGGAGGTAACACCGAGCGCACAGCAAAAGTCCGACCTCCGATGCCACGTGCGGTATCATCGGCCTTCCTTTCTAATGAGAATGCGGCGTTCGACACTGCGGTGGACCCATCGTCCAGCACGACGGCGATCGATATGATCGCGGCCGCGCTAAGCAAACGAGCACCCGGTCATCTAGCATTATTGGACGTAGCTCACGAGAGCATTAGCAAGCTAACGAATGGAACCTGCTGCCGCGCTGCGAAGGTGGGCGAGGCATATTCTAGGGAAACTTCGGATCATCTGCTAAAGGCTCACGACCATCTGATCGCGGCGGGGGCGCAATGCGATGGCGTCATCTCTGATAGCGAAGTGGATGCGGAGGCAACCGAATTCCAGCCAGCGAAGGCCGCATCAGGAAATTTAGCGAAGATATTAGCGGGAGAGCGAGCCGAAAAAGCAGCTTTGATTGCGACGCTCGCCGACATCGTACCTCGTCTCGACCAGTTGACGAAACGAGTTGAGGATATTGCTTGCACCCCGTTACCTCCAGTTACGATAGCAAAAACCGTTGCTGCGGTTGTGAAACGGCAGGATACAGCCGGCAACCCATTTTCGACAGACGAACTCGCGGCAGCTTTCTCTCAAATGAGCAAGGAAGAGCAAACGTTGACATTAATAAAGGCGAGCCACGCCCATCCTATTAACCCGCCCGGCCGCATCCGGGCTAAAGAGACGGTCGGCGAGTGAGCCCCGTCTACCTAGCCCCAACCCGGCATTTCCCCGAGTTTCTTTGCCCCCCAATTGGGAGGAACTAAAATGACTTCTGTGACGCAGGAATCGCTGGAGCTACTGAAGGCAGCTCTGACGGCGCCGGATGACGCGCTTGCCAAGTCGATTTCGACAGCAACCGGACTAGTCGCTTATGACTTGCAGGCTCCGGCAAAAAACCTTTATCCGTTCGTAACACCGATCAGAAATGTTATGCCCCGCGTCGGTGGTGGCACCGGTACGGCTACCAATTGGCGCCAGGTGAACGCAATCATCGGCTCCGGTTTTGATGCAATGGGGTGGGTCCCAGAGGGTCAGCGCTCCGGTCAGATGTCGTATTCAACATCAAGCAAGTCTGCCACTTTCGTCACTATCGGCGAGGAAGACGCAGCCACCTTTGAAGCGATCTCCGCCGGTCGTGAGTTTGAAGACATCCAAGCACGGATGACGTTCCGACTGCTGCAAAAGATGATGCTTAAAGAGGAGATGGCCATCCTTGCGGGCAACGCATCGTTGCAGCTCGGCACGCCCACAACTCCTACATTATCGGCGTCAGGTAGCGGCGCAACGCTACCTAACGCCACTTACTTCGTTAAGGTGGCGGCGCTTACGCTTGAAGGTTATCAGAATTCGAGCCTATCCGGCGGTGTGGCCACGACAAAAACCGTGACTGGGGTCGATGGCAAGACTTTCAGTCTGAACGGTGGATCTTCAAATATCAGCAGCGAGGCGAACCAAACGGTTAGCCTAGGTCAGACGCTATTTTGCAGCGTCGTCCCGATCCAAGGCGCTGTGGCCTACGCTTGGTATATCTCCACATCCACAGCCACTGAAACACTGCAAGCGATAACCACGATTAATAGCCTCGCACTATCAGCTCCGCTCAGCACCGGGAATCAACCGCAAACAGCAATCACCAACGATTTCTCAGCCAATCCCAGCTACGCTTATGACGGATTACTAACGACAGCGCTTAAAAACGGATCAAACTCCTACGTCAATATTTTGGCAACTGGGACGGCAGGCACAGGTACCACCCTTACCGCATCGGGTCGTGGGTCGGTGGTCGAGGTCGATAACATGTTCCAGGCGATGTGGAACAACTTTGAGTTATCACCGACTGTTCTTTATGTTAATGCGCAAGAATTAAAGAACATTACAACAAAAGTGCTTTCGAACGCTTCGGGACCATTACTACGCTACGATACCCCCGCTGACGGCAGCGACGGCGAATATCAGCTGACGGCATCAGGTGTCGTACAATTCTATTATAACCCGTTTGCTATTTACGGTGGTCTACGAATTCCTATCAAAATCCATCCGCGGGTACCGCCAGGCACAATCATTGGCTGGGCTGAAAATCTCCCCATCCAATATCAGTCGAACGAGGTTCCCAACGTGGCCGAGCTAAAAACCCGTCAAGATTACTACCAGATCGACTGGCCGATCGTTACGCGGCAGCGTCAGGTGGGTGTATACGCTGAAGAAGTATTAGCGGTATACGCGCCGTTTGCCATGGGCGTCATTACCAATATAGCCAACGGCTAATGAAAGATGCCTGACCTGATAGCGCTGCGTGCCATGTTTGGACAAGACGAGGGCAATCATGGTACGGCGCGCTATCGCGTAGCAGTTGACCACTTGATTCATGTGCCGAAAGGGGTGGCGTCGTACCTCGTCAACAAGGGCGGATTCGCTGCGGAACCAGAAACCGTGGCTGGAGAGACTCACCGCAAAACCACGGATTCAGCCTCGCCATTGCTCGCACAACTCCACCACGCGTGCTCCGCGACCTGCAACTATCGCGGATGCACGTATAAAGCCGATGAGAGGGGAGAGGTGCTCGTTCCGGCCAACGCCGTTGCCGAACTTATTAGCCATGGGTTCGTTGCGGTCCAATCCGTGCAGGAAGTAAAGGGATCATCTCTGGTAGAGTTGGATCCGGTAAATAACAGCGAGCTGCGGAATTTGCCGCCCGAGGCTGTAGTCGCCCTAAAAAAGAGCCGCGGAGATCGGTCCAATGACATACGGTGATCTGACGACTTTGGCCGACGTCAAAGCATGGCTGCAGACCGGGCAAAGCCCCTTCCCACCAAACGACGACGCACTCTTCACTAGGTTGATCACCGCTGCGAGCCAGTACATACAGACCTGGCTCAATCGTCGCATATCGGCGGCCGATTATCTCGAAGTACGCGATGGCACCGGTGGCCAGCGCCTACAATTTGCCTGCTTTCCAGCCAGCGCGGTATTATCCTTAACGATCGACGGTATCTCGATCCCGCCTGCCCCACTTCCCTCGCCAAACACCGGCTTGACGAGCGGCTATGTCTTTTCACCGACGGAGCTAGTGGTACGAGGGTATCATTTTGTGCGACGAGCGCAAAACATCGTTTTTTCTTATACGGCCGGGTATCCAGTGACCCCACCTGAACTCGCTCAAGCCTGTATAGAGCTTGTCGCACTGCGCTATCGCGAGCGGACGCGCATCGGTGAAATCTCCAAGGCGGTCGGTGGAGGTGAAACCGTCAACTATTCGCAAAAAGATATGACGGCGGGAATATTGACGCTACTCCAACAGTATCGCGTCGTTGCACCGATTAATGGCAATCCAATCATGATGGCGCCCACCGCCACCGATGTGTCAATCGTCGGTGGCGTGTTGTGATCTCACCTTTCATAGTAGGAGCCCCGGCGGTCCTGAGCAGGCTAAGAGGGATGCAAAATTCTAGTGCTCGGCGCATATCGCGAGCTGTCGAGAAGTTGAGTATTGACCTACAATACAACGTCCAACGGCATTCATCAGGCGGTCACTCGTCTCAGTTCGGCGATAGATCCCAAAGGAACGGCATCGGCACGCACCCTGCTGAACGCAAGTGTAGGGTCGGTACAACTATGTTCACCAAAATTGAGAACACCACGGCTCTTGAATATAGAATTACCGGTGCGAGACCCTTCCGGGCAGGTTTGCGGCAACTCAAGAAAACGTTTGCCCATCCGATCGAAGCCAAGACGATGAATACCAAAATCCACGGCCATCATATAGGCCAGAAGGATCCGTTGCTTACCTCGACGCTTCACGATATGGCGCCCGAGATACACAGAGGAGTAAAACAGGCAGTTGGTGGCGCGTTGAGCCGATGATTGAACGGGAAGCGATCTACGCGGCTCTCTGGGCTGTGGGTTCAGGCGCATGGAGCTTTGTCACTGCCAATCGACGCTTGCGGCATTGGTCTGACGTGTCACCTGTCGAACAACCCGCCTTGTTTATGAGCGAAAAGGGCGGACATGCCTCTGTTAAGGCGTTGGGGGCCCCAATCGTCTGGACGCTCTACGCTGACTTTTATGTTTACGCTCATTCTAACGATTTCTACGCGGCACCAGCAATTATTTTAAACCCACTGCTAGACGCACTCGAACAGGCTTTATCTCCCTTAACGGCAACAGGCATTCAAAACCTCGGCCTACCCGAGATGGTTCAGCACGCGTATATCGCGGGCAAAATTGAGACTGACGAAGGTATTCTCGGAGATCAAGCAATTGCGATAGTTCCCGTTGAAATCCTTTGTACCTGATGCATTTTCCCTCACAGGCCTACAACATGTACTACACGCTTCGGCTCAATATACGCGGTGATTTCTGGATGGTGCGATATTGCACTCGATGAAGGCGGTCGCCGATGCGTGTACAGCATTGGATCAGCGGACGGTCTATGGCGCCCATCGAGCGGGTCAAGGATGAGTACCATTCAGCTCTTTAGATCGCTGCACCGTGGGACGCGGCCCCGGACTGTTTTACAATAGAATTTGATTGAATGAGCAATGATCGCAAGATCGCATCGAGATCCCCTACACTAGGGGCAGCCACCGAACTTGTGAATTCGCTGATTGAGCGTGGTGACCGGATCAGCGGTTGCCCATGACACCGCCCGGCCTGGCACACAGCGCATGCAGCGAAGCAAGCTTAAAATGCCTCTTGATACCCCCGATGCTCGGGCGGAATAATTCCGAAGGGAGTACCTAGAATGCAGCTCAGTTTTGGCTCGGGTGCGCTGTGGGGGGAACGCACAGATGTAGCGGGCTCCGGGATCGGTCCACGCCAATTTGGCGTCCTGCAGGACATCCAGATCGATTTTGATTGGACCGACAAAGAGCTATATGGACAGCTTCAATTTCCGGTCGCCATCGCGCGAGGTCAAGGTAAGATCACAGGAAAGGCCAAATTCGCACAAATTCTTGGGCTACTTTACTCAGATATATTTTTCGGGATTACTGCGGCTACGGGCCAATTTGCGATATCGGAACTTGAGGCGGCGATTGTTCCAGCAGTGATTCCGTTTAGCGTGACAGTGGCGAATGCATCTGCCTACAACGATGATCTAGGCGTCGTATATGCCGCCAATGGTAAACGTTTTAATCGAGTCACTACGCCCTCTTCGGCGGGCCAGTACTCGGTGAACTTCGCTTCCGGCGCTTATACGTTTGCCGCTGCGGACGCCAACGCCGCTTTGATGATTTCGTACACGTATAATGCTGCGACTACTGGAAACAAAATGACCTTAGCTAATCAGCTGATGGGAACGACACCGACATTCAAGGCCACGTTTTACACCACGTATGGCGGCGAGGGGACCGCGCTGCGGTTGAACAGTTGCACAGCCAACAAGCTTTCAATGCCGACGAAAATCGATGATTGGACGATCAGCGAGCTTGACTTTATGGCGTTTGCCGACCCTTCAGGGACAATCGGATATCTGAGCACTGTCGAATGATCACTTGGGGAGTGTCGATACCGTCAGTTTTTAGGAGAGAAGAGTGATCCCGGGCGTGGCGATCACGATGGGCGGCCAGGAATGGACTATCCCACCGTTGACTTTAGGTCAGCTTCGCCGGTTAATGCCGAAGGTGAGGGAGCTATCTGACATCAACACGCCAGTGGGCGAGTCTCAAATCGGCATCTTGGTTGAAATTGTGTCCGCCGCATTGCAGAGGAACTATCCCGATATTACCCCAGACAGAGTTGAGAATCTGCTGGACGTTGGTAACGCAGCGCCCGTATTGCACGCGGTGCTGACAGGTTCTGGTCTCAGGCTACGGGCGCTACAGCCGGGGGAAGCCGTGGCCCCCGAACGCGGCTCGGGGGCGACAGCGCCAATGTGGGCGACGACTGGGGATATATCTATGGCCTCCTCGCTACCGCTTGTGGATACACCTACCCGGTAATCGACACGATGACGCTCCTCGACATCGAGGAGCTGACCCGATATTGGATCGACCACCCGCCACCACATCTTATAATTGCCGCTCATCTTGGTGTGAGGAAGGGCAGTCGTAATTCCCAAATCGTCACGTCCAGAGAGCGCGGTGAAACCGACCAGCTTCTCACCGAACTCGGACCTGCATTCACGAGCCGTGATGTTCACGCGGGATTGCAGCCCGTGGTGCTCAGCTTTAGCAAGCTTTGGCGGATGAATCGAGCTTTGTCGGACAGGAAAGCTGTCAAAGCAATCGAGCAATAGCGCTTTCTTGAGAGGAAAATGTGGCGGATATCGAAACCAGCGTCGCTATAACCGCTCAGGTCGACGATTTCCTGTCCGGAATGAAAAGCGCCGCTGATGCAGTTGAGACAGCGGTGGAGGCTATAAAGGCTCAATTTTCAGATCTCAGCACCGTGGCGCAGGCGGCGCGAAGCGATATCGCTGCAACGGCGACGCAGATCGAATCGACTATCGGCACATTGCAGGCCAACACAGCCAGCCTCACCGGATCGCTGCGAATGGCAACGGGCGGAATGAGCAACACAGTCGATACTGGTTACCAATTTCCCGGTATCTCGGTCACGCAGCAAGACGATCCGACAGCCGGCCTCGAAGGTTCGATCGATGACCAATGGACGCTGCAGCAAGACTATTACGCAAAGAAGCTGGCTGCTGCTGACGATGATGCTCAATATCAAGAAAGGGTAAACCAACAGGAGTCACTAGCCTACGAGCAATATCTTACCAACAAGGGTAAACTCGACGCTGGGGCAGTACAAAACAGTCAAAGGGAATGGCAGAATTCGCTCCAGCCGGTCGAAAGCGCTCTAAGTTCCTCTATCACGAGAATCATTACAGGGACATCAACAGTCCAGAATGCGCTGACCAATCTGGCCCATTCGATCGTCGGTGAGTTCGCCAACTCCGCGGTCAAAAATGCATTCGGCGGAATTGGCGGCCTGTTAGGCGGTAACCTATTCGGGGGCGGCAACCAAGATTTTTCAGGCCTCGTCAGCTCGGCTGGTGAAGGGGTACTTGGTGGCGGAATCTTTGGGACTTTGTTCAAAGGCATTGGGTCCGTATTCGGCTTTGAACACGGCGGTATCGTGCCCTCGGCGCAAGGTGGCTGGATGGTGCCATCGACATCGTTGGCGCTGTTGCATACTAACGAAATGGTACTACCGGCAAATATCAGTGAGGGTCTGCAGTCCGCTATCGGTTCCGGCGGCTTAGCTTCGAGCAGCAACCCTATCGTTTTTAACGTCTCAGCGATGGATAGCCAGTCGGTAGCGACTTTCTTCAAAAACAACGGCGCAAACCTGGTAGCGGCACTCAATCAAGCGATGCGTAACGGTTCCGCGTTGCGGAATTCCTGATGACAATGATTTTTCCGGAATTACCGGGGCTCTCGTGGAGCGTCACAAAATCACCCACCTTTCAAACGCGGGTTCAGCGAGCCGCTTCCGGTCGCGAGCTCAGGGCGCTCGATTACCCCTATCCACTATGGCAGTTCACACTGAGTTTCGCATTTTTGCGCGACAATCCAGAAGCTGGGCTCGATGAATTCCGTACTTTATTAGGATTTTACCTCTCCACCCAAGGTGCTTATGGTACATTTTTGTTCCAAGATCCAAGCGATCAATGGATAGCTGATCAGTATCTCGGCATCGGGGATTCTAGCAGATATACTTTTCAGTTACAGCGGACAATAGGAACTTCATTGCCCGGCGGCGGCTTCGTAGAACCGATAGTTGCTCCAAATAGTATCGACGCAATTTATTTTGACGGCATAGTGCAAAATGAAGAGAGCTACAGCGTCGATCCGAGCACTGGATTAATGTCGTTTTCGACGCCACCCGGCACCGGTCTCGTGATTACGGCGGATTTCTCTTATTGGTTTCGGTGCCGGTTTACCGACGATAGCTACAACTTTGAGAATTTCATGTACCGACTATGGCAGCTTAAAAAGCTCACATTTATCACGGTGTTTTCGTGAGGCCAGCCAGTCCGCCTCTGATCGCGCTGCTCAATTCCAGCACGCAATTCATCATGGCAGACCTCTATACCTTCACCCTACAGGGTGGCGGCATCTACCGCTACTCGGGGGCCAATACCGCGATTGTATCGGGCGGCAATACCTTTGTCCTTGGTCCCAAATTCGAGCGGTCGAGAACGAAGATGGTGATCGGCGTTCAAGTCGATGAACTCGACGTCAACATCTATCCCGAATCGACTGATTTGTTGGGCTCGATCCCATGGCTGCAGGCGGCGTGGACGGGAGAGTTTGACGGCGCCACCTTGCAGGTTGAGCGCGCCTTTATGCAGCCCTACGGGACGGTTACCGGGACCATTGTCTTATTCGCTGGGCGCGTTTCGGACATCGATGCAAGCCGCACTGGGCTCGACATGAAATGCCGCTCGCATCTCGAATTATTGAATATCCAGATGCCGCGGCGGCTGTGGCAGCCGTCGTGCACGCATGTGTTTGGCGATGCCATGTGCCAATTCGACCGCAATAGCCTCGCGTTAACTTTTCTGTGCACTGCCGGGTCGACATCGACCGTGATCCAGGGAGCGCCGACCACGGCAACGCCATTCGTCCAGGGTTCGATTGTCGCGCTGTCCGGGGCGAATGCCGGCGAGACGCGGACGATTGCCGGGTTTGTCTCCGGGCAATCGGTCACCGTTAAACTCGCCTTTCTCGACTCCCCAGCCGTCGGCGATCAATTTGAGCTTCTGCCGGGTTGCGACCACAGCCTTGCAACCTGCACAAACGCCTTTCGAAACCAGATCCATTTCGGCGGAATGCCGTTCATCCCGGCCCCTGAGAATGCGGTTTAGAAGGAAGCCCGATGCCGCCGCCTCTTTACGTCTTCACTGCCAGGTTCAACCCGATCGGCTGGAGAGTGCCGCATCAGCATTACCTCGATTGGGCCCAATATATGCGCGATCTTGGCGCCGATATCACAGTCGTCGAATGCGCCTATGGCGAAGCCCAATTCGAGTGCGAATTGCCGGGTGTGGTGACCCACATCGGGGTGCGGGCGGATAGCTGGGCGTGGACAAAGGAAAATCTAATCAACATCGGGATATCCCGCCGCCCCGAGGCAAAATATATCTGCTGGGCCGATAGTGACGTTTTCCCGCGGCGCAAGGATTGGGTCCAAGTGACTCTAGATGCACTGCAGCACTACCACATCGTGCAGCCGTGGGAGACGTGTTACGACCTGGGCCCCGGCGAGTCGCATATCGATACCTGGAGATCGTTCTGCTCGAATTACGTCCATGGGCACCCGCTGGTGGTGCCTGATGGTGAGACCTATGCAAGTTTCTGGGCAAAGCATCCGTTCCCACATCCCGGCTATTGCTGGGCGGCCAAGCGCCGCGTGCTCGACCACGTCGGCGGTCTGTTCGAACTCGGCGGCATGGGATCGGGCGACAACCATATGGCGGTCGGCCTGCTCGGGCTCGTCAACAAATCGGTGCACAAGGACATAGGCGGCGGCTACCGCCGCGTCATCGAAGCGTGGGAAGCCCGCGCACAGGCCGCGGTCAACGGCCGCATCGGCTATATCCCCGGCACGATCGAGCATCGCTTTCACGGCAAGAAACGTAACCGCCTGTATTGGGAGCGCTGGCAGATGTTTTTGCGCCACGGGTTCGATCCGACGATCGATCTGAAGCGCAACACCTGGGGCGTCGTCGAATTCGCCGGCAACAAGCCCGCGCTCGAACACGAATGGGATCAATATCTGCGAATGCGCTGGGAGGACGATAACGGCGAAGGGTTCGCTCCGTTCCATCGGTCGCCCGAGCATGACCTGCCGCAGCCGCCACGGCATCACCCGCCACATCATCCACCTGCGCCACCGCGCCAGCATCCGTGGCGACCAGGGCCTCCATACGCAAGTTGAGCAAACAGGCAGCGAGACCGGGCAGGCAACCAGGAGCACAAAATGCCAGATCACGTAGTGCGGGCCGAAGTCAAAGATCTAGAATGCACCCCCCAGTTCGATTTTGTCACCGCGCTCTATAAACTAAAGCAAGGGGCGAAGGCGGCGCGCAATGGCTGGAGCAGCAATGGCATGTGGATTGCCCTCATTCCCGCCGATCAATGGGCGATGGGATCGCGCCAACCTTACGACACGGCCGCCATCGGCTCTCGCTATTTGTCCTGGATCGGCATGAAATCCGCTGATGGTGCCTTCGTACCGTGGGCCTGCTCACAAACCGACTTGCTTGCCGAGGATTGGCACATCGTCGAGTAAATGGTGCCAATGATCGGTGAGCGACGACGGGTGATCGCCGAGGCGGAAAACTGGCTCGGCACACCATACCATCACATGGGCCGTCTTAAGGGCGTTGGCTGCGATTGCTTGACACTGCTGGCCGGGGTCTACCACGCGGCCGGGGTGATCCAGGCGCTCGACATTCCGTTTTACCCGCCGGACTGGCACCTGCATCGCTCGGCGGAGCGCTATATCGACGGACTCGTCGGCCATGCCCGTGAGGTTGAGCGCGCCGAACCTGGCGATGTCGCGCTGTTCAAATTCGGCCGTTGCTTTTCGCATAGCGCCATTGTCACCGGCTGGCCTCGGCTTATCCACGCCTGGCATGCTGGCGGCGTCGTGCGCGGGGACGCCACCCAGCCATTGCTGGCCGGCCGCCCGGCGCGGTTCTTCTCACCATTTTTCGACAATGGGACAAAAAGCCAGTGAGAGGAGGGATTTTCGCGGGCCCAATACGCAAGAGCTTATCTCGGCGTCATTGACTCTATGGTGAGCTAACATGACTGGCATCCTCGGGCGAGGTAGCAACGCCAAACAGCAGAACATAGCCGCGTCGCTGCGCTTTCAAACGAGCCAGAAGGGTGGAACGATCCCGCTCGTGTACGGCGCCAACCGCGTTGCAATCAATCTGCTAGATTACCAGAATTTCAGCGCCAATGGGGGCAAGGGTAAAGGGGGCAAGGGGGGTAGCACGACGCAGAGCAAGGGTGGCGGTCAGACCATGTATCAGGTCGATTTTGTCGCCGGACTATGCCAGGGGCCGGTCGCCAATTTCGGCCTGCTGTGGTATAGTAAAACTGTCACCACGCTCCTTGGGGGTACCGGAATTTCTTTCTCGGCGGTTGGAGCCGACGGTCAGGCGACCGACGGCTATTGGAGCACTAATTATTCGAATAACGCGATCAACTATTCGGGGACCGCGTTTTTCACTGGCGACCAGTATCAGCTCGGGCCGAGCCCGGCGCTTCCGAATTTCAATGTCGAAATATACGGAATGGAATTCGGCACCGCACCCAATGGCTGCGACGCCAACCCGGCTTCAATCGTTACCGATTTGCTGAACAACAGCCGCTACGGCGCACAATTCCCGGCCACCAATTTGGATAGCCTTGACGACTACCAAGACTATTGCAGCGCCGCCGGGTTGATGCTGGCGCCGGTCTATGACCAGCAACAGAGCGCCCAGCAGATGCTCGCCGAAATTGCCGCGATCACTAACAGCGCTGTCGTTTGGTCCGGGAACCTGTTGAAGATGATACCCTATGGTGATCGGCCCTTGTCGGCAACCTACACTCCGATCTCGTTTCTGGGAGAATTGGCCGAGGGCGACTTAATCTCGCTGACCATCGACGGCGCTTTCCTCGGCGCGCCAGTGGCATTGAGCCACTACCTGACCGGGAACGACGTCGTCAGCTACGAGGCCGCCGGGGCGGCACTGGCGATGCTGATCACCGGTGACGGCACGCTGGCCGATCCGGGGAACGGGACCTTGGCAGGTGCGGGCCTTTATGCGAGCGTCACTGTTTACGGGCTGATAATCGTCTCGACCGCAGGGGTGATGCCGGCGATCTCCACCAGCGCCTCGGGATCGGAGACATTGGTCATCGGCGCGACCAGCGGGCTCTATACCTGGACTCCGAACGCGACGCCGCTTTACACTTTGGGTGATGACGATTTCATATCGCAGGAATCTAGCGTCGGTGCCTATCTCGGCGTTACACCTGGAGGCCCGGCATTGCGGCTCGGCGCCGGACCGATTACCGGCGGGTTTACCGAGGACCCGGTGCATGTAGCGCGCTCGACCCCAGCCGATGCGATGAACATGGTACAGCTTGAGGTCACCGATCGTGGCACTTCTTACAATACGACCATTACCGAGGCCTTTGACCAGGGGTCGATCGACCTTTATGGCGTGCGTCGCGACACCTCGGTCAAAGCGCGGGCGATCGTGGATCCCTACTTTGTCGCTACGATTGCCGCCCAGCTCGTTTTGCAACGGCAGATCCTTTACCGCAACACCTACTCGTTCCGATTGGGTTGGAGATATATCCTGCTCGAGCCGATGGATTTAGTGCAAATCACGGATGTCAGGCTCGGCGCCCAGGCGTTAACTGTGCGGATCACTGCCATCGAGGAGGATGACGAAGGCACGCTAACAGTCACCGCCGAGGACTGGTTCGGTACGCCGGGTGCCGTGCTTTATCCGCCGCCTGCCTCGCTGCCAGTGTTTAACGGAATCACCAGCCTGGGGCAGGCGGCCGCAACAGCTATGCCCTATCCGAAGCAATCGGGCGCCTCGGAGGCCTCGACCCCGAATTATGGCCTTGTCGCCCCTTCAGTTAACCCGCCGTTTATCCTTGAACCGACGTCAGAACTGCTCTCTGCCCAGGGTCAGACATCACCGTATATCGTGATTGGTCTGTCGGGCGGACCGGGCGGGGTCTTCAATTCGAACTGGGGCGGTGCTGAAATCTATGCCTCCCTGGACGGGTCAAGCTTTGCCGCGCTTGGCGAGTTCAGCGGCCGCTCAACAATGGGCTACACGACCGCCGATTGTGGTCCGAGTGGGACCAGCCTCTCGGTTGACCTGTCGGAAAGCGACGGCCAACTCAACAGCGTCTCAGCGGCGTTGGCGGCGAGCGCGGTCAGTTTATGCGCTGTGCGAACGTTGGCTGGGCAACTCGAATTCCTATCCTACACAACCGCGGACCTGACCGGGGCTAGCCGCTACACGCTAACCGGTCTCTATCGCGGGCTCTACGGCACGTTTACGATCGATCTTCCGGCCGGCTCGCAATTCCTGCTGATGGGATCAAACGTCTTTCTGGAAGTGTTGCCGGCGCAATTCGTAGGCCGACCAATCTATTTCGAATTTCCAAGCTTCAATATCGTCGGCGGCGGCTCCCAAGCCCTCGCCGACACCACAATCTACGCATACACTCCGTCGGGATCGTCGGTGATCCCGGGTGTTTTCCCGACCACGGTGTCGGAAGGTGCCTGTGCTCCCGCTGAAATTGGCAGTGGCGCGATCCGCGCGGAGGCCGACGTACAAATCGAGTAGCTAGCGACCAGTCGTCACCTAAGTGACGGTATCGATCCGTCCATATCGTTGGTTTTCGTAATTTAAGGAACCGCCGAAATAGACTTGTCGGCACGCCGTTCCGTCACCGGCATTAATGGCAACTGTCAACACTGGTTTCGGGCGGCACTCGGCCAATGAGGAGAAAGCGACACCACCGGCGCACGGGGCAATCTGGCCCTGCTGCCGGATCAAACTCTCTACCGTTACGACACCAGCAGATGGGTACAATTGCGACCATGGCCGACAACTTGCTGGCGCTAATTTACCTTAAAACTTCTCGTAAGACCCACCACTGTATCTCGAGTCAAGAGGACAACAGATACCGCACGGCCTCCGAAACTGAGCTCCGGCAGTCGTACCGCGTGCTTGGCTTTATAGCCTTGTATGCAAGGGCACGGAGTCTTCGCAACGCTACCAATCCCCCACCTTCGGTGCATAGCGAGCCACGCCCCTTGGCCTCCGCCGAAGGGACATAACCTTTAGCTGCTGACGATGTAAGCGAATACCGTTTTTTGGCGGAAGGGACCTCATGAAAATCGGACTTTTATCGAAACCTTTTCCAGTGACTAGCTGCACAATTTGATGCTGAGGCCACGGTTCTCAGCCGAAATAAATTTCGGCCATATCATGCAAGCTGCGGTGTTATTGCTGACGGTCGGTGGCGGCGCGGTAACCAGCTACATAAGCTTGCGGGGAGACATCGATACTCTAAGGTCTGATCTCGGTGTTCAGATCGCCTCCCATGAACTGCGTATCCGCGAAGCTGAGAAGGCATTGGAACAGCGCCGGGTCGACGAGCATGAATTTCAGGCCGAGATGCGCACTGCACTGTCACGGATCATTGAGGCTATTGCAGATCTTCGTACACAAATTGTTCAAAAACAGGACCGTAAATAGAGACATTGCCTTAGAAAACGTTTTGTTCACTTGCCCTCAACGTGCTCCGTCGCCATGCTGGCACAAGGGATGAGACGGAGGACAAAATGGGGCCGATGAGATTTGTCGCGCTGATAATGAGCTTATTAGCCTCAGGGTGCAGTGGCATGTCCTCCACATTCTGCAAATGTCCCAAACCGGTAGCTTATGATGATGTGACAATAAAAGAAATTACGATGGCTCTTAGAGCACTTCCGCCCGATAACGTTTTACATCAGGCAATGGACGACTACGAAGACGAGCGCGACGATTTGCGCGCTTGTCTCGGCACGGATAATTAACGTGAGTTTGCGGGCCCATCGCAGTATCAGACATGACGCGAAATGCTATATCGTACCCCCAACCAGGGCAATGGAGATAGACCCCCCGAGAGGCATCGGATAAAAAGCCGAAGCGCGGTCCTGTTCCATCAAACCTATCTTGAGCCATTAAGGTCCGCTCGCGCGGGGCTTTCTAGAGAGCATAGAGTAGCCACAGCACTGTCTTGATGCCGGTCTCGCGAATTTAGGACGAAATATGGTCCATCACTCTCGCCAAAACTACCAAGTGAGGGTAAAAGGCGTCGTCCAACACGCGAGCCGATATGCCCGAGGATTTCTACCGTATCAAACGTCTTCCGCCCTATGTTTTCAGCGAGGTCAACGCGCTGAAAGCTGAGGCGCGGGTTGCGGGTCGCGATGTCATCGACCTTGGCATGGGCAATCCGGATGGGCCAACCCCCAGACACATTGTCGCCAAGCTGATCGAGGCGGTACAAAATCCCAAGACGCATGGTTATTCGGTGTCGCGGGGCATTACAGGGCTGCGCCGCGCCTGCGCCGGATACTATTCTCGTCGCTTTGGGGTGGAACTCGACCCCGAAAGCGAGATCATTGTAACGCTCGGTTCGAAGGAAGGCCTCGCCAACCTCGCACAGGCGATTACCGGACCTGGCGACATCGTCCTCGTACCGAATCCGTGCTATCCGATCCACGCTTTTGGCTTCATCATGGCCGGAGCTTCGGTTCGCCATGTCCCGGTCGGTCCGGAGTTCGACTTTCTTGCCGAGCTGAAAAAGGCGGTGCGGCACAGCATACCGGCACCGCTCGCGATCGTCCTGAATTTCCCTGCCAACCCAACCGCTCAAACCGTCGACCTCGATTTCTACGGCGAGATTATCGCGTTCTGCCGGAGGCACGACATCGTCGTACTATCTGATCTCGCCTATGCCGAAATCTACTTCGACGGCAAACCGCCGCCCTCAATTCTTGAAATTCCAGGCGCCCGTGACATCGCGGTCGAATTTACCTCGCTCAGCAAAACTTATTCGATGGCCGGCTGGCGCATCGGCTTTGCGGTCGGCAACCAGCGTCTCATCGCAGCACTTTCGCGGGTCAAATCCTATCTGGATTACGGTGCCTTTACCCCCATTCAGGTGGCGGCAACGGCCGCGCTAAACGGGCCTCAGGAATGCATCGCAGAAACCCGGACGCGTTATCAGGGGCGGCGCGATGTGATGATCGACGGATTGCGTCAAGCCGGCTGGGAAGTACCGCCACCGCAAGCGACGATGTTCGCGTGGGCGCCGATACCACCTCAATTTCGCTCGATCGGCAGTCTCGCCTTTTCCAAGCTGCTACTCGAGCGCGCCAATGTTGCCGTATCCCCCGGGATCGGCTTCGGCGAATATGGCGAAGGTTTCGTTCGCATTGCGCTGGTTGAAAATCGCCAACGCCTGCGGCAGGCCGCGCGCAACGTCAAAGCCTTCCTCTCCGGCCGCAACATTCAGCCTGACGTTCGTTACGATGGGCCAGGCCTTGCCGCGGGGTAGCTCGATCTTTCTCCTTTCGCAGAGCAACATCGGGGGAAGGCGGTTGCCAGCAAAACCCTCAACGCTGGTGCGGGCCGCCAGGATGGACCCGTCCAAGCCGACGTTTTGGTTGGTAAGGACTAGAAGGATTAACGTCAAGATCGACGGCGTCGACACAACCCTGTGGCCGAGAATGGCTGGCTCCGGCGTACCAAAGTCCATCGCGGAGCTGAACATCGGTCACTTTCGACAGCCATAGGCACCGCCACTCGCCTTGCAGCCGCAGACCCGAACTGCTCTGGCCGCCGAACTGGTAAGTCAGTGCTTTCTCTTGCCCCTGCGAGTGGCCGAGAAGTACGGGGCAAAGCTCGCGGGAGTATCCTTCGTATTTGCAGAGGATTTGCTTACGGTCGCCCATCGCTTGAGCAAACAATTCGTACGTCGAACTATGTTCGATAGACATCGGCGAGTTCTGCTTCCCGACAGTTAAACGGGATACCAGCAGCTTCGAGCGCGGCGTGCTGTCGAGCGGCGAGTGCTGTTTCATCAAAATCTTCGATCAATTCGTGGAAAAGTCTGTACCAATTGATTTCGGCTTTCAGGTGCAGGAACACCGAGCCGAGCCCGACCGCAGCGCGGTCCATAAACACGAATTCGCGCGGCGGGCGTATCCCGCCTAGACGGCGGATATCGCGATGGACGCTTTCTACAACTGCCGCGCCATCAGCTCCGTTCACTCTCTCTTGGATCATCCGAGACCGATTATCGAGCAGCGGCCCGTAAACGTAGAGGGCCCATCGGTTCAGCACCTCGATCATCTCGCGCGATAAATTGCCAAAGCCCCACCGGCGATAGGCATCGACGGCGAGGTCGTGATCGCCACGCTCTAGCGAGTGGTAAAGATCAATCACACCTCGCACGAAGGATGCGGGAAAAATCCGAATGCACCCAAAATCGAGCAGATTTACTGTACCGTCTGCCGCCACCGTGTAATTGCCGAGATGCGGGTCACCGTGGATCACGCCGTAGTGGTAGAACGGCACATACCAAGTCCGAAACATGCGCCAGGCAATCGCGTTGCGCCGCTCGATCGGGGCGTTCGCGGCTTCCAGAAATGGCGCGCCCTCAAGCCAGGTCATCGTCAACAGGCGATGGGTTGACAGTTCAGCAAACGGTCGGGGTACCGCAACACCAGGCTCACCGTTTAGGATCGTGCGGTAAAGCCGCATATTCGCGGATTCGCGCTGATAATCGAGCTCCTCGCGCAGCCGCTCAGCAATTTCGGCATGGATCTCGGCAGTAGTGACTGCCCGGTCGTAACGCTCGTAAATCCCCATCGCGAGCTTCAGTTGTCGCAGGTCAGCCTCAACAGCTGCCCCCATATCGGGGTACTGTAGTTTGCAGGCAAGCTCAGTGCGGTTGAGCGACGTTGCCCGATGCACTTGTCCCAATGAAGCCGCACGCGCTGCCGTTCTATCGAAACTCCGAAACCGGGTCTGCCAATCTCGCCCGAGTTCTCCCTCCATTCGACGGCGAACAAAGGGCCAGCCCATTGCGGGCGCGTTTGCCTGCAACTGCATCAACTCGCTGACATACTCCTTGGGCAGGGCATCCGGTATTGTCGCCAATAGTTGCGCCACCTTCATTAGGGGGCCCTTGATACCACCTAGTGCCGTCTTCAGATCAGCGGCATGCCGACCGCGGTCCACTGAAATACCGAGATAGCGCTCCCCCGCGAGCCGTGCAGCCAGCCCCCCCATCGCGCTCGACACTTGGGCATAGCGGCGCACCCGACCGGTAAATGAATTGTCATCACTCACGCGAGACATCCTAATTCAATCGGCCCGGGCACGGACGCAGAAGGCCAAGCCCCCGAAGCTCAGAAATATGTTGAACAATTAGTCCGAAGACGCGACGATCGTTCGGTCTGTTCAGCCAATTGCTTCAAGCTCATCAATAAAACCAGACACGACGGAAAGACCTTTCGACCAGAAAGACGGGTCGGAGGCATCGAGGCCAAACGGCCCCAGCAATTCGCGGTGCCGCAACGTACCTCCCGCTCGCAGCATGTCAAGATATCGCTCTGCAAACCCCTGATGCGCATCCTGATAAACTGCATAAAGCGAATTCACCAAGCAATCGCCAAACCCATAAGCGTAGACATAGAACGGCGTGTGAATAAAGTGCGGAATGTACGACCAATAATGGCGATAGGCCCCGTCGAGACGGATCGACGGTCCAAGGCTTTCGCGCTGTACGTCAAGCCAGATTTCAGAAATCTGGTCCGGGGTGAGTTCGGCCTTCCGGCGCTCGTCATGCAGCCTAATCTCGAAAGTGACGAAAGCCACCTGGCGAACAACCGTGTTCAGCATATCCTCGACCTTGCCAGCAAGCATGATCTTTCGTCGGCGGGGGTTCAACTCTCGCGCGAGCAAAGCGCGGAAGGTTAACATCTCGCCAAAAACCGAAGCGGTCTCGGCCAAGGTCAATGCCGTATCCGCCATCAAATATCCTTGCCGGCCGGCGAGAACCTGATGGACCCCATGGCCCAGTTCGTGTGCCAGCGTCATCACGTCGCGAACCCGGCCCTGGTAGTTCAGCAACAGATAGGGATGAGCTGCTGGGACGGTCGGATGGGCAAAGGCGCCGGAGGCTTTCCCTGGCCGCACCCCCGCATCGATCCAGGGTGCGGCGAAAAATCTGCCGCCGACCGCAGTCAGTTCCGGCGAAAAAGCGCGATAGGCCGACAGCACGGTGTCTTGCGCCTCTGACCAAGGTATCGGCCGGTCGTCATCTTCCGGCAATGGCGCGTTGCGATCCCAAAAAGGCAACTCGTCGACCCCAAACCAGCGCGCTTTAAGCCGATAATACCGGTGCGACAAAAGCGGATAGCTATCGCGAACGGCCATAATCAGCGCGTCGACGACCTCGTCCTCAAGAAAATTCGATAAGTTCCGGGAAGATATTGGCCGAGCAAAGTGGCGCCAGCGGTCCTCGATTTCCTTGTCCTTGGCCAGAGTATTGGTGATCAGTGCAAATGTACGCGCATTCTTGGCAAGCACCTCGCCAATGATGTTGGCAGCTTCGCGCCGCACCTCTGGATCTTGGTCGGATAACAGATCCAGCGCCTCCGCCTCGGTCAAGTCGCGGCCGCGGAAGGAAAACCGCAGATCGGCGATGGTTTCGTCGAACAGCCGCGTCCAAGCCGCGCGCCCACTCACGTACTTCTCGTGCAGCAACTTCTCCAATTCGTCAGATAGCTGGTGTGGGCGAAAGGCGCGAGTATCACGTAGCCAAGGACTATAGTGACCGAGTTCGGGTGCGGCTTCTTTCGCGGCGAGTTCGCTGTCGTCGAGCCGATTGATTTCGAGCGTAAAGAAAAGGAGAGTTGTCGAGATCGCGTTAATCCGTTCCTGCACCGTTTGATAAAAGCGGCCGATCTCAGGGTCCGTAAGATTACCCGCATGCACTAAAGAGGCATAGCTGATGATGCGGCCGCTTAGCTCCTGCAGCTGCTCATAAGTTCTTACCGCAGCCCCCAACTCCGCACCCGACAGCTCAGCAATTCGACCCTCATATTGACGGCGATACGTTTCCGCGCCTTCGGCAAGGCGCGCCAGATCACGGCTTAGCTCCGGGCTCTCACGACCGAGGTATAAATCGCCGAGATCCCATTCCGGCAACACCCCAAGCGCCAATTTCTTGGCACTCGCTACCGCTTCAACTGCCGCCGCCTCCCGCATCACTCACTCCCAAACACCAAACATCAAAGATATGGGGCTCGCTCCCGGCGCGCCAAGCCAGCCTGTAGCGCCAGTGCCTTTGGTCTTTGGCCTAGCCACTGGTTCATTGAAACTTCCCGTCGGTGAGATCAACCTCCGCGGCCTGCTCAGCATGATCGGGTGATTAATCCGCTGCGGCTTTACTGCCGGGAGGTCATGCCGCAGTTCGAGTAGTCGGGTTCGGTTTTCGCCACATTGTTCCGGGCAGCGGCTACGCGAACGATTCGGTTATTGCCGAGTAGACCAAGGTGCGCAGGTCTCGGCGCAAGGTCAGGCGCGCCGGGCTGCCGATCACTTGCGTCATGAATACCACCGTCAGCTCTTCCTTGGGGTCGATCCAAAAGGCGGTCGCGGCGGCGCCACCCCAGAAATATTCGCCCAGCGAACCGGGCAGGCGGGTTTTGGCGACGTTTACGTTGACCCCGCAGCCGATTGAGAAACCAACCCCGGCATAGCCGGACTCGCTGAACATACCCGGGAGCGCCATGTCGGCGACCTCTCTGCCGTCGGGCAGATAATTCAGGCTGAACAGCGCCACGGTCTTCGGGCTGAGGATCTGCACGCCGTCGAGCGTCCCGCCGTTCAGCATCATGCGGCAAAAGCGTAGATAGTTATGCGCCGTGGACACTAGGCCGCCGCCTCCTGATTCCAACCGCGGCGGTGTCGCGTAGGTGCTTTCCCGGGCGTCGTCCTGCAGTTTCAGCCCATTTCCCCCGGCCTCCGGCTGATAGCAGGAGGTGAAGCGTTCGGTCTTGTCCGACGGCACATAGAACGCGGTGTCGCTCATGCCGAGCGGCTCGAATAGGCGCGTGCGCAGAAACTCGCCAAAGCTCACGCCGGACAGCTTTTCGACGAGATAGCCCAAGACGTCGATCGCGACCGAATAATTCCACGCGGTCCCCGGCGAGAAATCGAGCGGAATTTGCGCCAGCTGGTCGATCATCTGCGATAGCCCGCCTGGGGTCTGACGGTCGGTCACTTTGGCCCGGCGATAGGCGGCGTCTACGGCGGTGCGCATCATGAAGCCGTAGGTGAGACCGGAGGTGTGGGTCGCGAGGTCGATAACCTTCATCGGCCGCTGGACCGGCCTGGTTAGAAAGCTCGGCGGCGCATCGGGCAACAGCGACGGCGTACCGCTGGCGTACACGGCGAGATTCTGCCAAGCGGGGATGTGGGTTTGGACGGTGTCATCCAATCCAATCAGGCCCTCTTCGACCAACATCATCAGCGCGACGGCGGTGATCGGCTTGCTCATCGAATAGACGCGGAATATCGCGTCCTCGCGCATTGGCTTGCCGCGTTCGATGTCCATCTCGCCGCACATGCCGGTATGGACGAGGTGATCCTTGCGATAGATTTGGGTCAACATGCCGGGCAGATAGCCGCCGTCGACATAACGGCGCTTCATCACTTGATCCAGCCGCGCCAGCCGCGCCGACGACATGCCTACCGTTTCGGCCTTCATGAGTATCCTCCGAGATCGAGTCGCCCTGCGCGAGCATATGGTTGCGCGGCGACAAAAGCGACCGGCAAGGGGGTTCGGAAGAATCTGTTCTGTGGGCCCCGACTTGACACCCGGCATCCGCCATATCCCTAACTGTTGTCCAGAGACCCAAGCGAGATCTTTGACTGATGGCGCAACGAGCCGGGACCGCCAATCTACCGTTGCACGGCGGCCAGGTGCCGAAATGGCTAGCCGATCGGATGACTCGCCTGGGTGCGGTGCTCAGCGAGGCGATTATTTATCACTACGGCCGCGACGAGATGCTGCGGCGGCTTGCCCACCCGTTCTGGTTCCAGTCGTTCGGAGCGGTTATGGGCATGGACTGGCACTCGTCCGGTATCACCACCAGTGTGATCGGCGCGCTAAAGCACGGGCTGGCGCCCTCCGCGAATGAGCTTGGCCTGCATGTCTGCGGCGGGCGCGGCAAGTATTCGCGGCAAACCCCTGACGAACTGGTCGCGATTGGTGACCGAGTTGGATTTGACGGCTCGGCACTGGCGAGAGCCAGCCGCCTGATTGCCAAGGTCGACAGTGCGGCTGTGCAGGACGGGTTCCAGCTCTACCTGCACGGCTTCATCGTCACCGACGACGGCCACTGGGTGGTCGTCCAGCAAGGCATGAACGGCGCTCTGAGGCAGGCGCGGCGTTATCATTGGCTTTCGGAGGGGATGACGAGCTTTGTCGAGGAGCCGCACACCGCGATCGAGGGTCCCGGACAGGGCGAGATTGTCAATCTGACCGACCGGCGGGCCGAGGCATCGCGCCGCAAGCAGCTCGAAATTCTTGCCTCACTTGGACCCGACGGGGTCGCCCGTGAATTCGCGGCTCCCGAGGCGCGCCATCCCGACTGCGCTCCGCCGGCGCGTTCCGCGCAGCCGCTATTGCCATTTCTCGATCTGCCGGCACATCACGAGGTCCGCCCGAGCGACGTCGTGGCACGCCGCTTATACGGAAATTTGGCAGCCGCCGCCGATCGCGGTCCGACCGACTTTACCGAACTGCTGCTTACCCCAGGTGTCGGGCCGCGGACCGTCCGGGCGCTCGCGATGGTCGCTGAGATCCTACATGGCGCTCCCTACCGGTTCTCCGATCCCGCGCGCTTTTCGTTCGCTCATGGCGGCAAGGACGGACACCCGTTCCCGGTGCGGTTGCGGGTCTATGACGAGACCATCCGGGTGCTGAAATCGGCGATGCAACGCGCGAGGCTCGGCCGCGAGGAGGAACTCGAAGCATTGCAGCGGCTGGATGCGCGGGCGCGACGGCTGGAACGCTATGCTTCCCGTGTTTCGGTAGAAGGCTTGATTGCCGACGAGCGACAGGCCTCGCATTCTTACGGAGGCCAGTCGGTCTTTGCGCGGCCCAGCCCCCGGCAACTCTGACCCACCCCGACGCCTCGCCGGCCCCGTTTGATGTTCTGCCCTACATCGCCTAGGTGTCGAAGCTATGAAGGTTGTTCATCTGGGAAAGCCCGTTCAGGCTGTGGGTTGCCACACTCACCAGCGTGATCGGATAGCCCGGATGAACCTGCACAAGAATGCGCGTCTGACGCCGCAAGGTCGACTCCTGATGGTCCGTCGTGTTGAAGAGCAAGGTTGGAAGGTTGGCGATGCGGCCTTAGCGGCTGGCGTGTCTGTCCGCCGTGCCTACCATTGGTTGGGGCGGTATCGGGCCGGCGGCGAGCGGATGCTGTGCGACAGGAGCTCTGCCGGCCCGATACCGTGCGTCGGTGCCGACTGAGCGAGTGGCCGTGATCGAGGGTTTGCGCCGACAGCGCCTGACCGGCTCGCAAATCGCCCGCCAACTTGCCATGCCGCGTTCGACCGTCGGGCTTGTGTTGCGCCGGCTCGGCCTCGGCCAGCTTAAAGCCCTCGATCAACCGCCGCCGGTGATCCGCTATCAGCGTGAGCGGCCGGGTGAGCTGATCCATATCGACACCAAGAAGCTCGGCCGCATCGCCGGGATCGGCCACCGCATTACCGGTTACCATGTTGGCGTCAACCGCAAGCGCGGCATTGGCTGGGACGTGCTGCATGTTTGCATCGACGACGCCTCGCGCTTGGCCTACACCGAGATCCTGCCCGACGAGAAGAAAGAGAGCGCCATCGCTTTTCTTGATCGTGCTCTCACCTGGTTGGCACGCCACGGCGTCGCGGTCGAGCGGGTCATGACCGACAACGGTTCGGCCTACCGAAGCCACGATTTCCGGCGCACCTGCGCCAACGCCGGGCTGCGCCATATCCGCACCCGGCCCTATACGCCGCGCACCAACGGCAAGGCCGAACGCTTCATCCAGACCAGCTTGCGGGAATGGGCCTATGCCCGCCCCTACCATTCTTCCGCGGAACGGACCCGCGCCATGCAGCCTTGGATCGCCACTTACAATCACAGCCGCCCGCACTCAGCCCTCGGCGGGATCTCCCCTGCCACACGACTGAACAACGTGCTTGGCTTCGACACCTAGGCGGCTGACCCGAATCATCCGACATGCGCAGAGATGAGCGCCATTCGCGAGAACGTCGCCGCTTATCAAAAGGTCTTCGACACCCACTGACGCAGCAGCCATTGGATGCCGATCAACTGGCGCCGCAGTGGCGGTCTGACCGGCGTGTTAGCCGCCAGTGCGGTTGGGCTAATAGGTCTTGCGGACGGCGGCAGCGCCGCCATTCGATCCGACGCATCCCGCCCGGTGGACGCCATTGACGCAAGTGACCGCAGGTTTGGCGTGGTAGGTTGGCGTCGTCTTGTGAACGACCGCCGACCCATTGGGCCCAGTGCATCCCGCTCGGTAAACCCCGTTGATGCAAGCTGCGGCGTGGCTTTGTTGGGATACGGCCAGTGTCCCGGCCGCAAGCATCAGCGCGAATACGGCGTGTTTGAGAGCGTGTTTCATTTCGAACGATCCCTCATAGTATCAGGTTTGGCCGTCCTGCATCGGCAGCACGGGCCATCATCGAGAAAACATCGTAAACTTGCCGGCCGGATCATTTGCCCCACCCGGAACCTCATGCCATTGATTTAGATCAGTGTTAACGCCAACGTGGCAAAAACAACGATAGGGCGCGGCTTCCGCCCGCGACGGGAGCAGCAGGCACAGGAGGCCGCTCGTGGCCGCGAACATGATCCGCTAGCCCTTCGGCATCACGTCGAGGCGGACGACGAGGCCTTCGAGTTCCGGTTTGGGCGGCGGATAACGGCGCATCACCAGCGGATCATGGCCGGGAATGATGTGCTGCTGGCTCGCCGCCTGGGCGCGCAATGCGTCGTAGGCGTCGAGCATGTCGCCGATGTTAAAAGCGGCGGTAAACGGCCGTCCGGCCTCCATGTTTTCGTAGTAATGGGTCACGTCCGAAGCGAGCACGACCCAACCGCGGCTGGTGTGCACGCGGACAAACTGCATGCCGGGCGTGTGGCCGCCGACCGGGTGCAATGAGATCCCCGGCGCCAGTTCGACCGGCCCATTATACAGCCGTACCCGACGAGCAAAATTAAGCCGCACGATGCCAACGACGTCCTCGACCTCGAACGGGCGGGCGAGGAATGGATGGCGCATCTGATGCCCGGTCGTGTAGTGCAGCTCGGTTTCCTGCAAGTGAAACTCGGCCTTCGGAAAACGGTGAAACGTGCCGACATGGTCATAATGCAGATGGGTCAAGATCACGTCAGCGACGGTGTTACGGTCGAGCCCGACCAAGGACAGTGACTCGGCAGGGCAGCGCAAATGCCGCCTTCCGCGCGCCGCCGCGACCTCGGCGGTAAAGCCGGTGTCGATCACAAAACTGCGCTCGGGTCCGATCGCGGCCCACACGAAATAATCCATCGGCATCGGGCCGTCATGCGGGTCACCGCCGATGAAATGGTCGCTGCGCCGCGCGTCTCGCTCGGCATAACGAATCGCGAAAACTTCGTATTTGGGAAGGTTGTCCATATCGCGGCGTCCTGCGAAGGGGGATTGCGCTGCGGCAGCGGCGGTGCAAGCCTGTGTCCCGCTTTTATAGCCCAGTGCCGGAACCCGAGCCATGCCGCAATCATTTCTCGGCCCCTATCAGATCAAAGCTTTCAACACCGCCAAGGAATCCGAAAACAAGATCCACGACGATGATGTGGCGCGCCGTTTTGGCTTCAAAGGCGGGCTGGTGCCGGGCGTCGAGGTCTACGCCTATATGACGCACCTGCCGGTCGCTCGCTGGGGACGCGATTGGCTCGAACGAGGCACGGCCGACTGCCGTCTGTTAAAGCCGGTTTATGACGGCGACACGGTGGCCGTCACCGCGAGCGAAACCGGCGACGGGCTCGACCTACGCCTTGAAAGCCATGGCGAATTGTGCGCCACCGGCCGTGTCGGGCTGCCTTCCGGGCCAGTGGCGATCCCCTCGGCTTTTGCTGCTGCACCGCTGCCGCCCAAGCCGCCCGCCGAGCGGCCGCCGGCTGACGAGCCGACCCTGCCGGTCGGGCGCTGGCTCGCAATGCACCCATTCCGCGTCAGCCATGACGAGGGGCTGCAATATCTGCGCGATATCAGTGAAAGCCTGCCGCTCTACGCCAATGAGCAGCTGGTCCATCCCGGCACGCTACTGCATATCGGCAATTGGGTATTGCGCCATAATGTCGTGTTGGGGCCGTGGATGCACGTCGGCAGCCGGATCGAGCACTTCGCCGCCGCGCATTTTGGCGATGAATTGTCGGCGCGCGCTCTGATTACCGACAATTACGAGCATAAGGGCCACCGCTTTGTGGCGCTCGACGCGCTGGTTTATGGAAATGGCGCGACGCCAATCGCGCGCATTGCCCACACCGCGATTTATCGGCCGCGTCAGCTCGCCGCGGCGTGACTTGCCGCACCGCTACCGGGACGGAGATAGCGGCGCCGGGGACACTGGAGGCGCTGGGGGTAGCGGTGCCAAGAGCGCTGGAGGTGTAGGTGCCGGGGGCGCTGGAGGCAGCGCCACCGAGGGCACTGGAGAGGGCGGCGGCTCGGGCGCTGGTGGCGGCGGTGCCGGGGCGGCAATTTCGCGGGTCTCGACATCGGGCGGATCGCCCAAGCGCAGTCGAATTCGATAATGTTGCCAGTCCTGGCGGTAAGCAACGGGGTCGGGCAATTGGATCGACGCGGTCGATACGATCGCCAGCAGCGTCGTCTGGCTCTGGGGTGCAGCGCCGACGACATTGGGCGTCAGCGCGTTCGATCCGATGCTGCTGACCCCATAATTCGCCGACGAAATCGGCGCTGCCCAGGCTTCCTGCGAAAAGGTCTCGGTCGGGGCCGGTTTGGCATCGACCGATAGGGCCGGCGTGGCGTGGCCGTCGGGAGCGACGAGTTCGGCGCCGCGCACCGGAAGGCGATCGATCGCGGTGATCTCGATCTGGTTGGCGATGCCCCCGGGCGGGAAACTGGCGCGGATCTGATCGTTGGGGCTCGGGGCCGGCTCTGAGCCGGCGCATGCGGCGACCAGCAGGACGATTGGGAGCAGGCATGCCGCGCGAGTCACAGCAGCAATTTAAGCGTCAATGCCGGCGCGCGAAAGCTCGAGGTGACATTCGCGATCTCCGCATGGCAAAATCCCCCTGTTTAAGGGAGGAACAACGCCATGCCCGCCACACCGACACAGACCGCCGATATCGGCATTGTCGAGGATCGCAATTTCCAGATCCGCGATTTTCGCCCGCAAAACGGCGTCACTCTGCCCGAGGTCAATATCGCCTACGAGACCTACGGCCGGCTCGCCGCCGACGGCCGGAATGCGGTACTGGTGACTCACGGCTATACCAGCAGCCATCACGCCGCCGGCCGTAACCCGGCCAATGGCAATCAGCCAGGCTGGTGGGACGGGCTGATCGGGCCGGGCAAGGCGATCGACACCGACCAGCTCTACGTTGTCGCCTCGAATATGCTGGGCTCGTCCTATGGCTCGACCAACGCCGCCAGCATCGATCCTGATACCGGCAAGCCTTATGGCTCGAACTTTCCGGCGATCACGGTGCGCGACATCGTCGCCGCGCAAAAGGCATTGCTCGACAATCTCGGCGTGCGCCATCTCGTGGCGGTGGCCGGCCCATCCTATGGCGGCTATCAGGCCTTCCAATGGGCCGTCGCCTATCCCGAGATGATGGATGCGATTGCCGCGGTTGTTACCGCACCCCGCTCGCAAAATGCCGAGAAAAGCCTCGCCGAACTCGAGGCCCGGCTCGCCACCGATCCGGAATGGCATGGCGGCAACTATTACGGACATGGCGGCGCCAAATCGGTGCTGACGCAGATGCGGTTCGAAACCTTGATGCGCTACGGCTACAACGAGCAACTCGCCGGCCGCTACCCGGACAAGGCCGCGCGCGAGCAGGCGATCCGTCAGCTCGCCATCGATTGGGCGCGCAACTGGGATACGAACTCGATGGTGATCCTGCGCCGCGCCGCGATCGGCTTCGACACGGTCAAGGATTTCGCCAAGATCCGCGCCAAGGTGCTGTATGTGCTCTGCCGCAGCGACGTGCTGTTCCCGCCGAGCCTGATGCCCGGCGTCATGCAGGACTTGGCCGCCGCCGGGGTCGAGGCCCGCTATTTCGAAATCGATAGCGATCTCGGTCATTCGGCGAGCGGCCCCGAACACGCCAAATGGTCCCCAATCCTCCGCGAACTCCTCGCCCCCTCCATCGCACAGCTCGCCTGACCCTAATCAAACCTGCCGCCCGCGGCGTTCACCCTCATGGCTATATTCCCAATCCTTTCAAACCTCTGAGCTTGGCGCGAAATCCTTCGATTTTTAAAAAAGACGGCGGGGCGGGGCAGATCGGGCGGATAAGGCGTCAGGATTGCGCGTCCGGGCCTTCGGGTGAGGTCAAGCCAGGCGGCAGCACTTTGGTAATGGTGTCGATGAAGCGGGCAGCTGTCGTGATCGCTGCTGCCGCCTCGTTCGCATTGATCGGCGCGGCGGTTAGGCCAATGCCGTAATCTGCCGTCGCCTTAAGCTGATAGGCGGTCGCGAGAAAGCGGGTAAGCTCGCGGTCGATGCGCGGTTCGCGTCGTGCGAGCCGTGTGAACCCGCTGCGCACGCCGCGATGGGTGGTCGCTACTTTACAGGTGTGTTCAAAGATGTACGCCTCAGCGGCATGAAACGCCGCGTAGTACGCCTCGCGCGCGGCGACATGCGGCAGGGGCAAGGTTGCAATCTGCTGAGCATCAGCAAGCGTGGTGCGGGCTTTCGCCAGATAATCCGCCGTCTCGGTCTTCATAAATCGAGACCGTCTTTGCGCAATTCGTGCATGAAGCCGCTGCGCTCGCGATAGGCCCCGGCTCGAAACGGGGTGGCAGAGATGACGGCCCCTGTGTCCTCAAGAATATCCGTTGTTATGGCGGCAAGCCGCCCGCTCTCATGGTAGAAACTTCCGGGGTTGTTGATGAAGACCGCAATATCATAGTCCGAATCCGGCTGGTGATCGCCCCGTGCACGCGAGCCGTAAAAGACAACACGTTCCAAACGGTCGGCGTAGACTTCGGCGACGGCGGCACGGAAGCGTCGCAAAATCGGGTCATCTAGAGGTCGCGTCTTTGTCATTCTGGACAATTTTCGGTATCGGCGAACTCGTGGCGCTTAACAATTTAAACGCGTAGACGGTGTCATTGCGAGCGCAGCGAAGCAATCTCGGGGGAGATATCGTCTCTTTGGTCGAGATTGCTTCGTCGCGCAGTGCGCTCCTCGCAATGACGGTCTCCGATATTGCTCAACGTGCGGCGGGGATTGGCGGGAGGGCGAGGCGGGGGATTTCGATTGCCGGGCAGCGGTTCATGACGACCCGGAGGCCGGCGGCTTCGGCGCGGGAGGCTGCGGCGGTGTCGCGCACGCCGAGCTGCATCCACACGATTTTGGCGCCGATCACGATCGCCTCGTCGACGGCCGCGCCCGCCAATTCGCTGCGGCGAAAGATGTCGACCATATCGACCGGTTCGGGGATGTCGGCGAGCGCGGCATAGCATTTTTCGCCATGAATGGTGTCGCCGGCGGCGTTGGGGTTGACCGGGATCGCGCGATAGCCATGGCGCTGCAGATACGCCATCACACCATAGCTCGGGCGGGCGCGGCGCGGGCTGGCGCCGACCACCGCGATCGCGCGCGCCTCGGTCAGGATGTCGCGCAGATAGTCGTCGGAATAATGCTCGTGGTTCATCAGGGTCTCAGCGGTCCTGCCACACCGGCGCGCGCTTTTCGATAAACGCGTCGATGCCTTCTTCGGCATCGGATGCCAGCATGTTCGTGGTCATGATCTCGGCGGCATAGCGATAGGCGGCGGCGAGGTCGAGCTCGGCCTGGCGGTAAAACGCTTCCTTGCCGATCGCCACGGTAAACGCGGATTTTGCGGCGATCTCGCTGGCGAGCTTATCCACCGCCCCGCCGAGTTCGGCGGCCGGGACGACGCGATTGACGAGCCCAATCTCGCGCGCCCGCACCGCATCGATCAGGGCGCCGGTCAATAGCATCTCCATCGCTTCCTTACGCCCGACCGCGCGCGACAACGCCACCATCGGGGTCGAGCAGAACAGCCCGATATTGACGCCGGGTGTGGCGAAACGCGCGTCCGTGGCGGCAATCGCTAGATCGCAGGTCGCGACCAACTGACAGCCGGCTGCGGTCGCAACACCGTGCACCTCGGCGATGACGGGTTTCGGCAGTCTCGTAATCGTGAGCATCAACTCGCTGCACAGCGCAAAGATCTGCTCGTAAGTCTGGCGGCGCGGGTCGGCGCGCAATTCGCGCAGATCGTGCCCGGCGCAAAACGCCGGACCGGCCCCGGCAATCACCACGACGCGGGTATCGCGATCTTTCGCGGCGCGGCCGAGCGCTTCGGTCAGCCGCTGCATCAGGGCGGTCGACAGCGCGTTGCGGGCGTTAGGCCGGTTCAGGGTCAGGCGCAAGACACCGCCGGCACCAGGCCGCTCAAGCAGGATCGCTGCGTCGTCGGACCTGGGGTCGATACTGGGGTTTATGCTGGGATTGGCCGACATATCGCTTTCACCCTTGCCTCTGCGCATTTCAGACGCAACTCTCACCTTCGTGGGGGTCGAGTCGCAACAGATAACTTGCGGACGTCAGGGGGAAGACGGCGCTGCGCCGTTGTATGAGGCGTGGTACTACGCCATTCTGGGCGCTCGCCTGAAACCGCGTCAGATGCTGGGCAAAGTGATGCTCGGCGAGCCGGTGCTGATCGGCCGCGATGCCGATGGCGTCCCGTTTGCATTGCGCGACATCTGCCCGCATCGCGGCATGCCGCTCACCGCCGGGCATTATGATGGGTTCGAGATCGAGTGCTGCTATCACGGCTGGCGGTTTGACAGCGCCGGGCGGTGCACCGCGATCCCGGCCTTGGTGGCGGGACAAGCCTTTGTTCCCGGGCGCGTCCGGGTCCGCAACTATCCGGCCCGCGAAGTGCAGGGCAACATCTGGGTGTTCTTTGGCGACGATCCGACAGCCGCACCCGAGCTTCCCGAGATCGAGGGCTTCGAAGGCTCCTCGCCGCGGCTGGTCGAAAATGTCCGCTTCGCGGCGGCGATCGATCATGCGGTGGTCGGGCTGATGGACCCGGCGCATGGACCATTCGTGCACCGCGCCTGGTGGTGGCGTTCGCGGCGCTCGATCCATGCCAAGGCCAAGGCATTTGCCCCCTCGCCTTGGGGATTCACAATGGTCAGGCATATGCCGTCGACCAATTCGCGCGCCTATCGGCTATTGGGCGGCATTCCCGAAACCGAGATCGTCTTTCGCCTGCCCAGTGTGCGGATCGAGTACACCCGCACCGGCCGCCATACGATCTGCAATTTGACCGCAATCACGCCGATCGACACCAAGACCAGCGAGATCAATCACTGCATCTATTGGACAGCGCCCTGGCTCAGTCTATTGAAGCCGTTACTGCGGCCCTATGTGCGCGCCTTTCTGCACCAGGACCGTGCAATCATGGAGCGGCAGCAACAAGGCCTGCGTTGGGACCCGCCGTTAATGCTGATCGACGACGCCGACACCCAGGCAAAGTGGTACTACCGTTTGAAACGCGAATATCGCCGCGCCCGCGCCGAAAACCGCCCCTTCGAGAACCCGATCAAGTCGCACACGCTCGAGTGGCGCAGTTAGACTGGCTGCCGGCTCTGCCGCGCGGAGAGGCAGCGCACAAGGCGCTGCTACTGGCGATATCTTAGCGTCACGCCGTCCGGCGCCGTTTACGCCATACGCCTGCTCCAAAGAGCGCGGTGCTGAGCAGCAGCATGCTGCCCGGTTCTGGGACGGTGGGCGGCGGGTCAAGCGGCGTGAAATTGATCACGAGATCATTGATCGCGATCTCCGCCGGCCAGTCCTGAAAATCAAGCGTCGTGGTATTGGCCGGCAGCGTTACAAGTCCGCTATAGCCGAGCAATTGGGGCGCGTCCTCATCAGAGAGCCAACCGCTGTCCGGGGAATGAGGGTAGGACGAGGCGGCGACACCGTTGCTGTTCCCGCCGCCGCCGGGCACCAGCCCTAACCATTCCTCGACCTGCGACCCATTGGCAAGCAAAATCAGGTCAGGCAGGTTCGGGTTGCCACGCCCGCCGCAATTGTTTCCGGACAACGATGTGCAGCTGATGTCGGGGAAGATTTCGAGATCAAAACTGATGCTCGCGATCGTCAAACCGCTGAACGACATCAGAATGTCATTAGAGGGATGGTCACCCGAATTGTTGTTCATGATAAAGGTCCCGTGTCCGGCGGGAACGAGATTGGCCAGGGTATAGGACGTTACAGTGTGGTTGGTAACCGGTCCGGTCACATTGCCATCGGCGGTATAACTATTCGAGCCGATGGCGCCGTTCACGGTGACTGACCCGTTCGAACCGAGCTGCGTATTCATGTAGCTTTGGATCTGCGCATCGGTAGCGCCGTCAGCGAGCGAACCATAGGCAAAGGTTACCGAGGCGGCCAATGCCGGCACGGGATGCTGCGCCGCCAGCAGCGCGATACCCGCAGTAGCGGCAAACAGCAATTTATCGCGTCTTTTCATGACCACAACTTCTCTCAATAGTTGGTGTCATGACCATAGGCACATCCTGTGCCACATCCACTTCACTAACAGTTTGGCCGAGTTTTCGTTAACGCGCTTCGTACAATGTAAGTAAAACCTACGGTTAATCCGCCGGCCAAAGAGCGATGCCTCACCGGTATGGTACTGTTTTAGCTTATGATTATTGGTTTTTTAGACTTTTCTGCGGTTGTAAAAGAACGCGACGCCCATTCCTCTGGTAATGCTGGATAAAAGTGCAACAACTGAGCCTCACACCTGTGCCGCGCCATCAGACACCACTCTCAAGTTGTAAATTGTACCGCAAATTCGTTCCGGATCGGGCCAAGACCCAAGTTGGACAGAAGCGCAACGGCTCAGGGCGGCCCGGGGAGATTGGGGACTTCCCCCGGAGGCTGGGCGGCGCCGCCGTGCAAACCGCCGCGGCCGGGGGGAACGCCCGCCGGCGGCATGCCTATGCCCGGATTACTCGGCTGGGTACCGGGCATCGGCGGGGGCTCGAAGCCGAAGATTGGTACGTTGGCCACTTGGCTGGTTGCTGTAGCGGGGTTGATGGCATCGCGCAACAGTGCGTCAAGCTGTCGGTCCGTCAACTGAACCCCATAATAAAGCTGATAAAATTCGCGGGTAATGAAGTGCAAATCCTGCTGGTAGGCATTGGGGTAGAACAAGCTCGACAGCCAATGAAGCCCGATCATGCGATTGGGGCCGGGCGGATCGTCGATCCAGCCAAACGGCTCGGCTGGTTCAAGAAAGATTTGCTTGTTGCGCACAGCTGCGAGCCCGCGCCACTCCCGGCTGCGCAGCAACGCGTTGTAAAAGCTGCGCTGCTCGGCGATGATGATCTGCGGATTCCAGGCAAAGATCTGATCGCGGGTGACCCGGACGACCGCACCGCGGCCGAGCGGCTCCGCCACGTTGATGACGCCGACCTGTTCGATGGCGCTGGCCGAGGCCGAACCTGGCAACGGAGTCTCCAGGCCATCGGGGCCACGGCCGTAATAAACCCGCGGCCGATCATCGGCCGGACTGATCAGCAGCTCGCCACGCAGAATATTGATCCCGCGAAACGCGTAGGTGCCGACCGCGTAACCATGGTCGCCAGCGCCGAGGATCGGGGTCAGCTGGCGCAGATTCGCCGGCATAACCTGGATGCTGTCATCGATCAGAATATAGGGGATGTGGGTCTGCTGCTGGATCCGGTCGGCGAGCGCCACGGTCGGTGGCGAAATCACGCCATAGCCGATGATCAGGTCGGGGTTCAGCCGCTGCACATCGGCGGCGGTCGCCGTCGGATAAGCGCCGCCGAGCTGCCCGATCACCGGCAGGCGAGCGTATTTCGCCGGCAAAAACGCGCGCTGAGCCCGCGTCAACGCCACCGGCCAGCCGATCAGCTTGTTCGGCACCAAAACATAGACGAACACTGCCGATGACGGCCCCGCCGGCATGATTCTCCCGATCTGGTCGGGGATTACCACCCGGCGGCCGGCCGAATCGACGAACAGGCCGGCGCGCGCGCCGGCCGCGACCGAGAGCAGAGCGAGCACGATCGCGAGCCGTGCTATGGATTGACGGAACGGCATCGGGCTCCCCACCAAAACCGACAGTAGCATCGCGCGCGACTATAGCCGGAGGCGAAGCGGTGGCAAGCGCCGCTCCGGCACCGGGTAAGCCGCTTCCCTCGCCGCCAGCGTCGAGTAGACTGGCCGCTCAAATCGCGGAGACGAGCCATGCCTATCGACAAGATCGAGGCGATTCCAATCGAGGTGCCGCTGCGGAAGGTGTTTTCCGGAAGCGGCTATCGGGTCGACAGCCGCTGCACGGTCATCACCCGCATCTATACTTCGGAGGGGCTCGTCAGCGAGGTCTATAACGGCGACAACCGCGCACATGGTCGCACCATCGCGCATATCGTCAAGCATGAGCTGGCGCCGCTGCTGATCGGCGAGGACGCCGCAAAAATCGAGCGGCTATGGGCCAGGATTTTTCCGCTGGCTCATCCCAGCCGTGACCGCAAACTCGTTATGGAGGCGATCGCCTGCGTCGACACCGCATTGTGGGATCTGCTCGGCAAATCGCTCGGCGTCAATGTCTCGACTTTGCTCGGCGGGTTTCGCGATAGCCTGCCAATTATCGCGATCGCCGGCTATTACGAGGACGGCAAGACCGCGGCAGATCTGGCGCGCGAGATGCACTGGCTGCGCGAGGCAGGGATGGCCGGCTGCAAGGTCAAGGTCGGCGGACTCTCGGCCGAAGCCGACGCCGAACGGGTCGCCGCCTGCCGCGCCGGAGCTGGGCGCGATTTCATCCTCGCCGTCGACGCCAATCGCGGTTGGCCTGCCGCGGAGGCGATCCGCTTCGCCCACCTCGTCGAGCAATACGATATCCGGTGGTTCGAGGAACCTTGCCACTGGTACGACGACGCTTTCGGCATGGCCGAGGTCCGCCGACGCACGACGATCCCGATCAATGCCGGACAGAGCGAGATCAGCGCTCATGGCATCCGGCGACTGATCGCCGCCGCGGCGGTCGATCTCGTCAATTTCGACGCGTCGGAGGCAGGCGGCATCACCGAGTGGCGCCGTGCCGCGGCGATGTGCGCGATCCATGGTATCGAGATGGCGCATCACGAGGAGCCGCAGATTTCGCTGCATATGCTATCGGCGGTGCCGCACGGGACCTATGTCGAGTGTTTTCCCGATCCAGAGCGCGACCCGTTATGGGCGAATATGATCCGCAACCGCCCACCGATCAAAAACGGGGTCATCGAGGTGCCGCAAGGGCCCGGCTTTGGCCTCGAGCTCGACTGGGACCTGATCGCCAAATTCCGTGTCGATCGCCGATCGTGATCGCGCGGTGGATTTGGAACCTTACCGCTGGCGGTTATCGGGCAGCTTTGCCGCGCACCTGTTCAAGGCAACGACACAACAGCATCACCGCGATCTTTTCCCGCTATTCGCGCGGTTTGTGCCGGCGTCAGCGGTCGTCTTTGATGTCGGAGCCCATGCCGGGCAATATACCAAGCTGTTCGCGCGGGCCGCATCAGCCGGGCGCGTTTACGCGTTCGAACCCGGTAGCTATGCGCGCGTGATCCTTCGCGCAGCCGTGGCATGGCACCGTCTCCACAATGTGACCGTCGTGCCGATGGCGCTCGGCGCTGTCTGCGGCGTCGATACTTTGAGTGTGCCCGTCAAGCACCGCGGCAGCTTCGGCTTTGGCCTGTCCCATTTGGGCTGCCCACAAGAACGTTGGCATCGGGTGGCCCAGGAATTGGTGGCGATGACAACGATCGATGCCGTCGCGGAAGCGCTTCGGCTCGATCGGCTCGATTTTGTCAAAGCCGATATTGAAGGCTGGGAATTGGCTCTATTGCGCGGTGGCGAAAAAACGTTGCGCCGGTTTCGTCCAGTGCTGGTGCTGGAATTACTGAACAAGCAGTTGGCGCGCGCCGGCCACAATGTCGACGACGCCTTCGCTCTTCTAACCGATCTCGGCTACACGGCGTTCGAGCTGACCCCGGACAATCAGATGGTCCCGGCCATTTCTGCCCGCGACGGGGAATATTGGTTCATCTCGGCCCGAGACCGGCCGACCGCTATCGGCTAAGCTCGCCTACCAATTCGCACACACGGAGGAGCCTGCCATGACCCGACCGTTCGAGGGCATACGCATCATCGACATCACCCATGTGCTGGCCGGCCCATTCGCAGCCTACCAACTCGCGGTGCTCGGCGCCGACGTGATCAAGGTCGAGCATCCCGAGGAGCCCGACCAGAGCCGCGATGGCGGCACCGATCGCAATTTGAACCGCCAGCATATGGGCACCTCGTTTTTGACCCAGGGCTCGAACAAGCGCTCGATAACGCTCGATCTCAAAACCGAGCAGGGCCGAGAGATCCTCAAGCGGCTGGTTGCCGGGGCAGACGTGTTGGTCGAAAATTTTCGGCCGGGCGCTTTCGAGGCGCTGGGCCTCGGCTATGCCGCGATGAACGAGATCAATCCGCGGCTGATCTATTGCTCGATTTCGGCCTTTGGCCAGGACGGACCCCGGCGCGAGCAGACCGCCTATGACCATGTCATTCAAGCGACCTCGGGCCTGATGGCGATGACCGGGACCGAAGAAGTTCATCCGATCAAGTTCGGCGCTCCCGCGGTCGATTACGCAACCGGGACGATGGGCGCCTTCGCGCTCGCCAGCGCCTTGTTCCAGCGCGAGCGCACCGGCAAGGGCCAGCACATCGACCTTGCGATGGTAGGTGTCGCGATGATGCTGATGGGTTCGCACCTGACCGGCTATCTGCGCAACGGCGCTGAACCGCGGCCGCACGGCAACAAGCAGCCTTTAGCGACCAATAGCTGTTACGAGGCCAAGGACGGCTTGCTGATGATCGGCGCCAGCAATCTCGGGCAACAGCGCCGCTTATGGCAGGTCCTTGAGCGGCCTGACATGATCAAGCACGACAATGAGGCGCGCGAGACTGACCGGGACCGCGAGGCGGCGGTGCTCGCCGACATCATCAAGACGCGCACCGCCGACGAGTGGGAGGTCTACCTTCAGGCAAGGCACGTGCCGGCGGCGCGGGTCCGAACCATGGCCGAAGCATTGGCCGATCCGCATCTCGAGACCCGTGGTGTGTTCCACCACTTCACCTCGGCTCGCGGCATGGACGGCTCGTTCGGCGTCCCGCTAGCGGCGTTTAAATTCGCCCATGGCGGCCCCAGCATTGAGACGCCACCGCCGCATTTCGGCGCCGATACCGATGCCGTCCTCGCCGAAAATGGCTACTCTGGGGGCGAAATCGCGGCGTTCCGCAAGACCGGCGTTATCTGAGGAGCCGCCCCTCTCGCGACTAAATGAAGAGGGGCGCCAAACGCTAACCGATCAGCCGGCGATCAGCACTGGTTGCTGTCGCCGCCGAAATCACCGCCGCCGCTAAAATCCTGATCCCCGCCGCCGCTGAAATCCTGATCCTGACCGGCGTCCCAACCGCCGCCGCCACTCGGGTCGAAACTGCCGCTGTCCTGACCGGCGTTGGGGTCATAACCGCCCCCCGAGAAATCCTGGTCACCGCCCTGCCCGGCCCCGCCGTCGCCGTAATAATTATTTACGACGCTCTCGCCGAGACCCGGGGTCACCCCGCCTTGGCCGCCGAGAATGCCGCCACCCGCGTGTCCGCCGAATAACGACTCGATTCCCTGGAACAGCAATGCGCCACCGGCGACCCCGGCCGCTGTCGTCGCCGCCGAGCGCAGGAAGCTGCTGCCTCCGCCGCCACCCATAAACCCTCCGCCGGCGCCCTGTGGACCATAGCCGCCCTGGGGTCCATAGCCGCCTTGCGGGCCATAACCGGGCTGCTGCGCATAGGGCTGGCCATAGGGTTGCGCCGGTGGTGCAGCTGCAACTTGAGGCGCACGGGCCCATGGACCGGCCGCCGGAACGCTGCCGCTGCCTGGCGGAGGAGCCGATGGCTGCGGCGAGCGCGAGCCAAACAGACTCCCGAGAAAACTCGTATGCGCCGGCTGCGCCGCCTGCTGCTGCGTATCGGTCAGCTGCCGTTCGAGTTCGGCGATCCGGTTCTGCGCTTGGTGCAGCGCCAGATCCTGAATCAGAACGGTCTGTGCCAAGTAATACGGCGCGTCCGGCTGCTCGGCTATGGCCTGGCGGATCAACGCATCGGCTTCGGGGTCCTTCGGCTGGCTCGCCGTGTTTTTCAGGCGCGCGAGCAGGGTCGTCAGCAGATCTTTTTCCTGAGGCGTCATGATTGCCTTCCGCTGCGGAAAAGCGGCGCTCCTCCAATCAAGAGCACCGGCGCATTCCCAGAGCCTTTTGAGGGCGCCGTCGCGCTGGCCTAGATGTGGGGAGGGGGGAGGTGCGGTCAATGATCGGATTTTGAAGCCAATCCAATGCGACGCCACAGCCGGTCATAGGCCGCGACCACCCATAGCCAGAAATTTTTCCCGCCGCTGAGCGCGCAAGCGCGCACCCTCGATGGCGACGAGCGGCTGCAATGCCTCGTCGATCGCTTCGCCAATCGCGTCGATCGCTGCCTTGGGCAAGCGGTGGGCGCCGCCGAGTGGTTCCGGCACGACCCGATCGATCACCCCCAACCGCAGAAGATCCTGCGCAGTCAGCCGCAATGCCTCGGCTGCATCGGGGGCATGCTCGCCATCGCGCCACAGGATCGTGGCGCAGCCCTCCGGCGAGATCACGGAATAGATCGCGTGCTCCAACATCAGGACGGCATTGGCGGCGGCGAGCGCCATCGCCCCACCCGATCCGCCCTCACCGATTACCGCGGCAACCAGCGGCACCTTGATGTCGAGGCAGGTCTCGATAGCGCGGGCAATCGCCTCGGCCTGGCCGCGCGCCTCGGCATCGATCCCGGGATAGGCGCCGGCGGTGTCGATAAAAGTCAGCACCGGCAGACGGAAACGCTCGGCGAGCCGCATCAACCGCTGCACCTTTCGATAACCCTCCGGCCGAGCCATCCCGAAATTATGAAGCAGCCTCTTTTCGGTATCGTCACCCTTCTCGGTGCCGAGCACCATGACGCTTCGCCCGCGGAAACGGCCGAGGCCGCCGACGATGGCTCTGTCCTCCCCAAAAGCCCGGTCACCGGCGAGCGGGACAAATTCCGTGATCAGCCCGCCGATGTAATCGAGGGTATGCGGCCGCTCCGGATGGCGTGCGACCTGCACCTTTTGCCACGGCGTCAGCCGCGCATATGTCTGCCGCAGCAGCCGCGCCGCCGTTGCTTCGAGCCTGCTGACCTCCTCGGCGATATTGAGTTCGCTGGTGGTCGAGAGATGCCTCAGTTCGTCGATCTTGCCTTCGAGCTCACCAATCGGCCGCTCGAAATCGAGGAAATGGCGCATCATTTCCGCCGCGCGAGCGGGTGCCCCGTTTGGACCAGCTGACGCAGCCGGTCCGACAAAACATGCGTATAGATCTGCGTGGTAGCGATGTCGGCATGCCCCAGCATCTGCTGCACGCTGCGCAGATCAGCGCCGTGATCGAGCAGATGGCTGGCAAAGGCGTGCCGCAGCACATGCGGCGACAGCCGCGGCGGGTCGAACCCTGCCTTCGCGGCCAATTCCTTGAGCAATTGGCCGCATCGTTGGCGGGTGAGATATCCGGCGCCGCCGCGCGACGGAAACAGCCAAGGCGACGGTCGGCCATCCGGGATAAACCGCCCACGCCGTTCGAGATAACCGGCAAGGGCGTGGCGCGCCGGTTCCCCCAGCGGCACGATGCGCTCGCGCCCGCCTTTTCCCCGCACCAGCAGAAAGCGCGGATCGCGCCGGCCCGCAGCGTACGGCAAGGTCACCAGCTCCGACACGCGCAATCCGGTCGCGTACAGCAACTCGAGAACGCAAAGCACCCGCACACCCTCATCGCCGGGCCAGTCGCGGGCAGCAGCGAGCAGGGTGGCGATCTCCGCCTCCGACAAGAGCTTGGGCAACGGGCGGCCGAGGCGCGGGCTGTCGAGACCGACCGTCGGGTCGTCCTCGCGAATCCCGTCGACAATCAGGAATTTGTAGAATTGGCGAATTGCCGAAACCCGCCGCGCCAGGCTGCGTGGCGCCAACTGCCGCGTCGTCGCCGCCGCAGACAGATAAGCGTGCAGGCTCGTTTCATCGGCCAGTTCTAATGCGGTTTTGCGCTCGGCAAGAAATCGCTCGAGATCGCTCAAATCGTTGCGGTAAGCGGCGAGAGTCAGTCGCGCCGCGCCGCGTTCGGCCGCGAGCATTTCGAGAAACGCTTCCAGGTGTTTCGAAAAACCGGGGGTTGGCGCGTTTTCGCCAGCCACCCGCTCACTTCGGGAAGCGCGCATCCGGTAATACCTTTTGGACCGGCGCCGACGGAGCGGGCGGATTCCAAAATGCCAGAAAAGCCGCGCCGCCGAGCACCGCCAAAATGACGACGACAATCACACCAATGGTCAGCTTGCCCATGCCCCCGGCTCGCAAGTCGCTGGCCGAACCCCTCCGGCCGAATTGACGGGCCATCTCGGCACCGCCGATTGACGACCCGGCCGCACGATATGCTACTACCGTGCCGGGAAGCCGCGAAAAAGAGCGGCATTCTCGTTGAGAGGATCGAGGTGGAGATCGACTCGCTCGAATCGGACACACGAAGCATAGTGCTGCGGCGCTTTGTCCCGTGCCGGACGATCGTGTTGGTCGGGTTGATGGGCGCCGGCAAAACCAAGATCGGTCGGCGTTTGGCGCTCCGGCTCGGCCTGCCGTTTTTCGATTCGGACCGAGAGATCGAAGCGGCCGCCGGCGAGACGATCGAGGAGATCTTTGCCAATCGCGGCGAGCGGGTGTTTCGCGCCGGCGAACGTCGGGTTATCTCGCGGCTCTTGAAACAGCCGGTGCATGTGTTGGCGACCGGCGGAGGCGCCTTTATGGACCCATTGACCCGCGCCTACATCCGCAAGCACGGGGTGTCGCTGTGGCTTCGCGCCGATCTCGATACGTTAGTCCAGCGGGTGTCGCGTCGCGCCGACCGGCCCCTTTTAAAGTCCGGCGATCCGCGCGCGATCCTAGCCGATCTGATGGACCGGCGTTATCCGACCTATGCCGAGGCTGACCTGACGATCGACAGCGGCGACGGATCGCCCGAAGTGACGGTCAACCGCGCGATCGCGGCGTTCAGCGATTGCCCCCGGGCGCTGACGTCGCCTGTGTTGGAGTTTCAGGAATGACGCCCGAGACGAAACTCGATTGTGAACGGCTGCATGTGGCGTTGGGTGATCGCGGCTACGACATCGTCGTCGGGCCGCGGCTGATCGAGAGCGCCGGCGGCGAGATCCTGCCGCTGATGCGCCGCCGTCACGCGGTCGTCGTAACCGACGAGAACGTCGCACGTGATTGGCTCGCGCCGTTACAAGCGAGTCTCACGGCGGCCGGCATTGCCCAGCATGTTGTGGTGTTGCCGCCCGGCGAGGAGACCAAGAACCTCGACCATTTCGGCCGGCTCGCCGACGAGATCCTGGCCTGCGGCGTCGAACGCGGATCGATGCTGGTCGCGCTGGGCGGCGGGGTGGTCGGTGATCTGACCGGGTTTGCCGCGGCGACATTGTTGCGCGGCATCGATTTCGTGCAGATCCCGACAACCTTGTTGGCTCAAGTCGACAGCTCGGTCGGGGGCAAGACCGGCATCAATACGTCAGCCGGCAAAAACCTGATCGGTGCGTTCTATCAGCCGCGCCTCGTGCTCGCCGACACCGATGTGTTGTCGACCTTGCCACGCCGCGAATTGCTGGCGGGCTATGCCGAAACCGTCAAATACGGACTGATCCGCGATGCCGCGTTCTTCGCCTGGTGCGAGCGCCAGGGAAATGCACTCTGCGCGTTGGAGCCGGACCCGCTGCGCCATGCGATTGTCACCAGCTGCATAATGAAGTCAGCGGTGGTCGCGGCCGACGAGCGCGAAGAGGGCGACCGGGCGCTCCTTAATTTCGGCCACACCTTTGGCCATGCATTGGAAGCGGAAACCGGGTTTTCGAGCCGGCTGCTGCATGGCGAAGCGGTGGCAATGGGGATGATCCTGGCCTTCGATTTCGCGGTGCGGCTTGAGCTGTTGCCAGATGAAGAAAGCGATCGCGTACGCGACCATTTTGCCGCCACCGGGCTGCCGACGCGGCTTGCCGATGTCGGGCTCGCCGGCGTGTCCGCCGACCTGTTATTGGCGCATATGGGCAAAGACAAAAAGGTCCGCGACGGCAGGATCACACTGATACTGCCGCGCCATATCGGCGATGCCTTCGTGATGAAGGACGCCCCCGCCGACAAACTGCGCGCCTTCCTCGCTGAAGCCGCTTAGCCGCCCGACCCCCCTCCCCTTCCCAACTCCGCCTGCAGGAGCAGGACAGGTAACGGCGCAGGACCGCTCGCCCTATCCCATAGAAGCGCGGGCTGATGGACCCTAAGCTCTATCTTCGTCCGGGGTCAAAGTGGTCAGCGACAATGCGTGGATTCGGGTCGCCAATTCCTCGGCGAGCGCGTCATAGACCAGTCGTTGCCTCGCGACCCGGTTATGGGTGGCGAAGGCGGCGGAGACGATCGTGACCGCAAAATGCGTCTCGCCCTCTTCCCGCGCGCCGGCATGCCCGGCGTGGCGACACGATTCATCGATAATCTCGAGCCGTGCCGGCGCGAATCGTGCGGTCAGCTTTTTTCGGATCGTATCGGCAACGGTCATAGCTGACATCAGCATATAGTCGTCTAAAATCGTACTGCAATCACGATGAGGCCTGTACACGCCCCTCCGCATGAAAAGTATATAGCTCTTTCCCACGCCGGAAGATTGACAGTACCACTTTTGCAAAGACGAGGACTACTCTATCGCACGCCTCAAAAATTTCACTTTCCCTCCCAATTTTCATTTCATTGACGAAGTTTAATGTACGCTCCTGGACAAAACTCTCTATAGCTTTACTCGAGAAATTTGATGACTTTTCTGCAGACAGCAGGCGTTCCTTTCGTAATATCCCATAAATCTGTCGATATGATAAACTTAGCTGTTCCTGGTGAAGGTCGAATGTCTCAATCATGTTAGAAATATCAGATAAAGCATTTTTTTCCCCGCGCAAAACGAAAGACCCTGGTGAGGCGTATTGAATTCGAACAATACTCAAGGGGTTTACCGACTTAATCTGTGCAGACAAATCATCATAGAACCCTACATAGCTTCCACCACCTTGCCAGAAGCGATCACGAATATATCTCTTGACTATTAAACGGTCCGAAGCCGGCGCTTCGTTTTCAAACCGCTTGAGGATCGAAAACAGCGCATACAGGTCAGACATCTTACCGTGAAATTGAGAAAAGTCGCGAGCTTCCCAATTCCCATCGATTTTGAACTCCTGCAGGGAGGCTTCCAGAACAGGCCTCAAGTGATAGGCTGTAGTGTGACTCCGCGAGAAAAATCCTACCTTTGGCCAATACCTATCGTCCTGTATGTCCTCGGCGATAGCTTTTTGCAAACTCACCCAACCATCTGTTTCTTCGTCAAGGTCAAAGAAATAATACAGCTCGCGATGAGCCTCCCTGAACAGATAATGCAAATCAGCTTTGCCATCGAGGTATCGATCGAAAGCCTTATCTCGTACTTCACAGCAAAAGAAGGGACTTTCCATATCGGGCCGTTGAACTGCAACAGCAATCATACGAATGCCCCGATCAGAGGCCAGGAGAAGGAGTTGGGGCTCGTCGTAGTATACCAAAACGACTTCTATTTTTGCTTTGTGAGCAAAGGCGGTTCCCCTCATGGTAATGGCTCCAGCTTTTGAACCGAGCGATGTGGTTCGAAGGCCGCATACATCCAGAGACTGATATGGTGCTCGTCATTTGGCCACGGCTTAGCTGTTCCAGACCTCTCGTCAATCAAGACCTGCGCGATGAATCGCATATGTGCGAGGTTCGGAAGTTTCGCGAGATCCTTGATTCTCTCTCGGGGTGTGTCTTCGCGATGGATAGAGCACGCTGCCCAGCGGCAAGGATCAGCACGCTTTGGACACCCTTTTCCTTTCGCGGCGTTCGAGGCAAAGTCCTCGGCGCAAGCAGGGTCAAACGGAATAAGGCGCAAAACGATTCGCTCGCTTAGAGCAACTGCGTCTGCTGGAGGGCACCCGGCGGGGAGTGCTTCCCTATATCTCAAAGCTCGCCGCTCGTATAAGGCGTAATATTGGCTGGCTTCGGCACGATCTCGTAGATCCCGAGTATGGCTCCTCTCAAGAGGGTTTTCTACCATAGGTTTTACACCTTTGGGCGAGAAAGTCGCGAATGTCCATGGGGATCGAGCCGCGCCGCTACTGCAAGAAAGTGGCCGAGGTTGTCGACAACGTAGTGGATGTGGTCGCCCTCGGAGGCAGCCGCCGCCCAATCGATCGTGCCCCGCATCCATGCCGTGGTCATGCCGAGCGCCGCCGCCGGGACCAGGTTCCTCGCCATGTCCTCAATCATGATTGCGGTGATCGGGGCGACATCGTGGCGCCGCAACAACTCATGGTAGCCGGCCAAGGCCGGTTTTGGCTCGAACCCGGCGTCGACGATATCGACGATACCGGTGAACGATCCCGCGATACCGAGGTGGGCAAGCAGTCGCTCGGCGTGCCGCACCGAGCCGTTGGTGTGGACGATTTTGCGCCCCGGCAGTGCCTCGATCGTAACCGAGAGCACCGGGTCGAGCGGCACACAAGCGAGATCGACTTCGTGGACATAGGCAAGGAACTCGTGCGGATCGACCTTGTCGACCGTCATCAGGCCGCGCATCGTCGTCCCGTGTTCACGGAAATAGGTCTTCTGAACGATAAGCGCTTCTTCCAATGACAGACCCAGACGTTCGGCAATAAAGCGCTGCATGCGGTCGTGGATCTGGTCGAAGAGACGGCAAGACGCGGGGTAGAGCGTGTTGTCGAGATCGAAGATCCAGGTCTCGATTTCGTGCAATTCGCGGCCCGCTTTGACGGCCATCGCGAGCCCCTTAGCCCGCCCGGATCAGGGTGCCGGCCCCGGACGTGTCAGTGAACAATTCGAGCAGGATTGCGTGCGGCACGCGTCCGTCCAGGATCACTGCCGCTTCGACCCCGCCGTCGACAGCGTCGAGGCAGGTTTCGACCTTGGGGATCATCCCGCCATAGATGACGCCTTCGGCGATCAGATGCCGCGCCCTACCTGCGGTAATCTCCGACAACAACCGCTTATCGGCGTCGAGCACGCCCGCGACGTCGGTTAGCAATAATAGCCGGGTTGCCTTGACCGCGGCGGCGACGGCGCCGGCCACGGTGTCGGCGTTAATGTTGTAGGTCTCGCCATCAGCGCCGACGCCGATTGGCGCCACGACCGGGATGATGTCGGACTTGATAAAGGTGTCGAGCACGTTCACCGCCACCTGCTGCGGTTCGCCGACAAAACCCAAATCGACAGCGGTCTCGACGCCGTCTTCGAGCTTGCTGCGCGCCACCTTTGTTGCCTTGATCAAACCGCCGTCTTTGCCAGTGAGCCCGATCGCGCAGCCGCCCTCTGCATTGATCGACGCGACCAGTTGTTTGTTGATGGTGCCGGCCAAGACCATCTCGACGACTTCCATCGTCTCGGCATCGGTCACCCTTAATCCGTCGACAAACCGGCTCTCGATCCCCAACCGCTTCAGCATGTGACCGATCTGCGGCCCGCCGCCATGGACGACGATTGGGTGAATGCCGACTTGCTTCAGCAAAACGACGTCGCGCGCGAATGAATCGCCGCCATCCCCCATCGCGTGGCCGCCATACTTGACGACCAGCGTACGGCCGGCATAACGGCGCATATAGGGCAGCGCCTCGGCTAGCACCGTTGCCTTCGCCTGCGGGTTGGGTTCGGCGGCGGTGGTCCAGGGATTTGGGTTCGGGGACATGGCGGGGCGGTACTCTATCGTGGTTGCTCGGACACCGCCATCGCGGGCGGGAGCAGGGAGGACGATGACGATGCGAACGCGGCCAATGTCGCGCGCAACGCCGCGATGCCGTGTTTTTTCTCGGCGCTCGTCAAATGGATTTCGGGATGCGCCGCGGCGTGTGTCGCGAGTTCGGCTTTCACCCGTTCTGCGGTCGCGGCCAATTCGGCGGAACGAAGCTTGTCGGTCTTGGTCAGGATCAGCTGATACGAGATGCCGGCTTGATCGAGCATCTGCAACACTGGACGGTCGGGCTCCTTGATGCCGTGCCGGGAGTTCGATCAACAAGCAGATCCGGCGCAGCGGTGCCCGCGAGCGCAGATAGCGGCACACTAGCCCGGTCCACCGCTCGATCGCCGCTTTCGAGGCATCGGCATAACCGTAGCCCGGCAGGTCGACCAGCATCAATTCGCCTGCGAGAGCAAAGAAATTGAGCTGGCGCGTGCGGCCCGGCGTGTTTGATGTGCGCGCCAGCGTGTTCCTGCCGGTTAGCGCATTGACCAGACTGGACTTGCCGACGTTCGAGCGGCCGGCAAAAGCGATTTCCGGCCGGCTCTCAGGCGGCAAGGCTGCGGGTTCGGCCGCACCGGCGACAAACCGCACCTCGCGGGCGAACAGAAGCCGGCCAAATTCGATGGCTTCAGGTCCGATATCGCGTTCTGGAAACAGGTCGGACCGATTGACCTCCGCCATCGGCGGCTCGGCCGCTAGGCCGCTCCCGCGCGGTGCATGATCAGCCATTGCTGGCCGATGCTAAGGGTATTGTTCCACGCCCAATAGATCACCAAACCGGCCGGAAAATGCGAAAGCATGTAGGTGAACACGACCGGCAGGACCATAAACATCCGCGCCTGCATCGGATCGACCGGCTGGGGGTTCAGCTTTTGCTGCAGAAACATTGTCACTCCCATGATCAGCGGCCACGCGCCGATCAGCAAAAAAGACCCGATAACGGGAACGGAGGCGGGGTTGAACGGCAGCAAGCCGAACAAATTGGCGAACGAGGTCGGGTCGGGCGCCGACAAATCATGGATCCACCCGAAGAATGGGGCGTGGCGCATCTCGATCGTGACGAACAGCACCTTGTAGAGCGAGAAAAACACCGGAATCTGGATCACGATCGGCAGGCAGCCGGCCAACGGGTTGGCGCCGACGCGTTTGTAGAGCGCCATCATCTCTTGCTGTTGGCGCGCTTTGTCGTCCGGAAAGCGCTCGCGCAGTTTCTGGATTTCTGGCTGCAGCAGCTTCATCTTGCTCATCGCCTGATACGATTTATTGGCGAGCGGCAAGAACAGCAGCTTCACGCACAGGGTGAACAGCAGAATAGCCAGACCAAAGTTCCCGAGGAAATGCTCCAGAACCAGTAAGATCCGGAAAATCGGTTTGGTCAAAAACCAAAACCATCCGAAATCTATCGAATACTCGAACAGCGGAATCCCGGACGCGCTATAGGCTTGCAAAAGGTTGAGTTGCTTGGCGCCGGCAAAAAAGCGGGTCGAGCTCGTGGCGGTGGAACCCGGGGCGACGGTGGTCGCTGCTCCCAAGTAATCGGTTTGATAGTGCTCGGCCCCATTCTCAAGTGATCGCGTGAACCGGGCCTTTATCGGCTCGGTCTGCTCCGGGATCAACGAGGTCAACCAGTATTTATCGGTGAAACCGAGCCACCCACCGGTTGAGCTGAAATCGACCGGCTGTCCGTTACTCAAGGACGAGTATTTTACCTCCTGCAATGAGCCATTGAGATACCCGATTAGTCCTTCGAACAAAATATAGTAACCGGCAACCGGCGGCGTCCCGGTGCGGCTTACCAGGCCATACGGCAGCAGTTTGACGGGATTGTTCCCGGTATTGTGCACTTCGTCATGGACGGTGAACATGTAATCGGGATCGACCGAAATCGTGCGCGTAAATACCAGCCCCTGGCCGTTATCCCAGGTCAGGGTCACCGGGTTTGATGGCGTCAGCGGGCCATCCGAAGCCTTCCACACGGTGTCAGGACCCGGCACCTTCACTGATCCGGGTTCAGCCGCAACCCAGCCAAACTCGGCGAGATAAGGATTTGCGGTCCCGGGCGGCGACAGCAACAGAACCTCAGGGCTCTTTGGGTCGACCGTTTCGTGATAATCGGCGAGCGTCAGATCGTCGAACCGAGCCCCCTTCAGGTCGATCGAGCCGTGCAACCGTGGGGTGGCAATCTTGACGCGCGGCTGACCGGCTATCGCCTCAGCCACCGTTTCCGTGGCTTTTGTCGCAACCGCTCCCGGTGCATTGGTTCCAGGCGCACCGGCTTGCGTCTTCGGCGTCGTTACCGGGGTTGTCGGTGAACTGACCTCGGGGCCGACATGCGGCACCGTCGGATGCAGCCGCTGAAAAACAAACTGGAAACCAATCAGGATCCCGACCGACAGCACGATCGCAATCAGCAGGTTGCGCTGTTCCATTTTAGTCAGGACCGGCCAAATTCACTGTGGAGCGCAATTCATTGTGGAGCGCAAATATGCCGACGATCGGCATCCTTCGAGGCGGATGGATGCGGAACCGGATCGTAGCCGCTGCCGCCCCAGGGATGACAGCGCAGGAGGCGGCGTAGCGCCAAAGCGCTCCCGCCCAGCGGTCCGTGCTCGGCTATTGCCTCGATCGCGTAATCGGAGCATGTCGGCAGAAAGCGGCAAGAGGGCGGTAGCATCGGCGAAAGCATCAGCTGGTATGCGCGCACCATGGCCCGCATCGCAGCGCTCGCTGCACGTCCACAAGCGAACTGCTTCATCTCGCTCCCCGCTTCATCTCACTCGCTTCGTGTAGGCTGTCGCGGTGTCGTGGAGCACTTCGCTCAATCCGACGCAAAGCTGTCACGAGGTCGGTTAACAGTTCCGCAAAAGGCCGTTCTGCCGTTGAGGATCGCGCGATCAACACGTAGTCGGTTCCCGGTTTTCCGCCCTTCGCCAAGATGCTCCTCGCAGCGGCCCGCAATCTGCGTTTCGCGCGATTACGCAACACGGCATTCCCGACTTTTCGGCTGGCCGTGAACCCAACCCGGACCCTCGAGGTTTCCCCGTCAACCAGAGCCGGCGCCGCCTGTAGCACAAAGCCAGGCGTTACCGCCTTTTGCCGGCTCGCGGCGACCCGCAAAAAGTCTGCCCGGAGCTTCAGAGTTGCAAGTTTGCCGGTCGTACGATTTGTCGCCGCTTCGCTGTACGGCTCCGACACCCTGATCAGGCGGAGAGCCGCTTGCGACCCTTTGCCCTACGGGCTGCCAATACCCGGCGGCCCGCGACGGTCGCCATCCGCGCGCGGAAGCCATGACGGCGCTTGCGAACGAGCTTGCTTGGCTGGTAAGTGCGCTTCACGGCGCCGGCTCCGACGACTGGGTTACGAGGGTTTCGCGGTAAATAGGGCAGCCGGTTGGCCAAGTCAACGGGCTGGGCGGCGCCTGTTCCTGACCCGTTCGCCTTGAGCGGCGCCACCCGGTGTGCCATTTGCGGGCGGAAACGAATAATTGGGGGTTTTGGGTGATGACCGATGCTTACGATGCGCCGGTCGATGCGGCCGATCGCGCCGCTCGCGAATGGACCGCATCCGGCGTGGACCCGATCCCACCCGGCAGCGACGCGCACAAGGTCGCATTTTGCCGTATGCTCCTCGACACCCATAACCGCTACAAGCCGGCGATCATCGATTGGCCGGCGCTCGAGCCCGAAACGCGCGACCGCCTCGTCTCCCTTCCGATCTGGGATATCGCAGTGCAGACCGAGGGCAAGGCGCGACAGCGGGTGCTGAGCTACGCTGAAATAATCTCCGACCCACTGTTACGGGAAGCCATCGAACTCGACGGTTTCGAGGAGGGTCGGCACAAAGAGGTTCTCTCAAACCTTGTGCAGGCTTACGGGATTGGCCTCGCCCCGGAGCCGAATTACGCCCGCCCGCGGGATCGCGAATGGGCCTTTATGGTTACCGGCTTTAGCGAGTGCATCGACAGCTTCTTCGCCTTTGGCCTATTCGCGTTGGCCAAGCGCTCCGGGTTCTTCCCGCCGGCACTGGTCGATACCTTTGAGCCAGTAATGCAGGAGGAAGGGCGCCACATCCTGTTCTTTGTCAATTGGGCGGCCTGGCATCGGCGGCGGCTGCCGTTATGGCGCCAGCCATGGTTTGTGTTTAGGGTGTTTGCGGTGTGGGGATTTCTGATCTGGGAGCGGATTGGCATTGCCCGCGGCGTCGGTTCTGCCACCGGAGCCGGCGCCTCCGAGACCCTACAGGACAACAACTTCACCTTGAACGGCAGTAAGGCGGTGGGTAACGTCGATATCTCGGCTGCCGAGTTACTGGGAATTTGCCTTTCCGAGAACGATCGACGTCTGAGCGGCTACGATCCGCGGTTGCTCCGACCAAAAGTCGTACCCCGCCTTATGCGTCTAGCTCATCGTCTGCTGCGCTGGCAGAGCAGAGCTGCGGCGCCGGCATGAAGATCGGGACCGATCAGCACAGACTGCGGTTCTGTAAAGAGATAATCCCCACCAACCTGAAGGCCTGTCGTAACCCGAGTTTGACCCTACTAGCCCTCGCCGGCATGCTGCTGGGCGTTTCGCTGCCCCGTTCCTGAGGGTCGGGGTGAAAGCGGTTTCGGTCATTGCCGGTTTGATCGGCCTGGCTGTTATCGCCGCACTCGTGATTTATTTTGGCGCCGGTGCGGTGACTCGCTCGCTGTTGGCGCTTGGGATCGTCGGCTTTGCCGCCATTTGCTTAATCCATTTGGGGCTGATCGCGGTGATGGGGGTCGCGTGGCGGGCATTGCTGCCCGCGACCAATCCGTGGGCGGCAATCTGGGCCCGGCTGGTTCGCGATTCGGCTTCCGAGGTGTTGCCGCTGTCGCAGGTCGGCGGTTACGTGTTGGGAGCACGCGCGCTTACCGTCGCCGGCGTGTCCGGCAGCGACGCGGCAGCCAGCACGATCGTCGATGTCAGCCTCGAGTTTTTTGCTCAGCTCGCGTATATCGCGATCGCGCTTTTTTGGCTCCTGCATCTCGATCCGCATGCCCAAGCAACTCGGCCCGTGGCCATCGGCTTGGTGGTTGCGATCGGTCTGGCATGTGGGTTTCTGATCGCGCAACGCCGAGGGTTCAGGCTTCTCGATAGTTTCGGTGATGCGCTCGGCCATGGCTTGGCCCAACAAGTGGCGGTCGGCGCGGGCACCCTGCACAACGCGATTGCTCGAATTTATGCTCGTCAGCCCGGATTATGGGTCAGCTTTGCGCTGCACCTGGTCAGTTGGATCGCTGCCGCCGGCGAAATCTGGCTCGCGCTGAAACTTATGGGAAGGCCGCGCGGCTTCGGGGTCGTGCTGGTCATCGAGAGCCTGCTTTACGCGGTGCGTTCGATCGCTTTCGCAGTACCGAACGCGTTCGGGGTGCAAGAGGGGGCCTATATCGTGCTTGGCGCGAGCTTTGGGCTGATGCCCGATTTTGCGCTCGCTCTGTCACTATTGAAGCGGGCGCGAGATTTTGCAATCGGTGTACCCGCCCTCGCGATTTACCAGCTGATCGAAAGCGGGCGGCTATGGCGTTTAGCCGCCAGCTCCAACAACCAATCTTTGTCGGGCGCAAAACCCCGGCCATGATGGCCGAGGTTTCAGCCTGCCCGCCCCGGAGGAAAAGGCGGGACCCATTTGCATCGTTCGGAGGACCTTCAGGGAGACAACACGATGCACGTGGATAATGTCGCATGTTCGCCATTGTTGCAATAAATACCGCTGGGATTAACCATCAATCTTAGAAACCCGATATGCGTGTATTCAACGTCTCCCGCTTCACGCGAAGGTGAGCGCCGGGGATCGTCATTGATGATAGTGTCGCCGTTTTCCTGGTCTTGCGGACGCGTACATGCCGGGCACCGCGATGCAATCCTGCAGCCTGGCGTTACGTCGCCTGGTGCCGCTGGCGGTCCTGGCATTGGCCGGGATCACCTTTGTCGTGCTCGGCGGTCACCGATATCTGACCTTCTCGGCATTGGCCGAGAATAGAGCTTGGTTGTGCGGCCTCGTTGCTCGATGGGGAGCCGGCGCAGTCCTTGGCTACGTCCTGATATACACCGCTATCGTGGCATTATCGGTTCCGGGCGGCGCCATTCTGACGATTGCCGGCGGCTTTTTGTTCGGCAGGTGGCTCGGTGGCGCTGGCGCCGTTATTGGGGCGACCGCGGGTGCGGCCTGTATTTTCCTTGCGGCACGCGCCGGGCTCAGCGGCTTGGTACGGCGCGCCGGACGATTTGAACAGCTCGAAGCCGGGTTTCGCGCCAACGCCTTCAACTATTTGCTGGTATTGCGCCTGGTGCCGTTGTTCCCGTTCTGGTTGGTCAACCTTGTCCCCGCGTTTGCCGGCGTCGGGTTGCGAACTTTTGTTCTGGCGACGTTTATCGGAATCATTCCGGCTACTTTTGTTTACGCGAGTCTCGGCGAGGGGCTCGGTGAAGTCGTCGAACAGCCCGATCTGCAGATCTTGCTTCGCCCGAGTTTGCTTGCACCGATTATCGGGCTCGCCCTGCTCGCATTAGTTCCAGTGTGGTATAAGCGGCGGCAGCTCAAAACCCGGGCATGACGCCGTGCTGACGCCGGATCTATGCGTTATCGGCGGCGGTTCCGGCGGCCTGGCGGTCGCCGCTGGGGCAGCTCATCTCGGCGCCGCAGTTGTCCTAATCGAACGCGGCCAGATGGGCGGAGACTGTCTCAATTTCGGCTGCGTCCCGTCGAAATCACTGATTGCTTCCGCTCGGCTGGCGGCTTTATGGCTCCGGGGGCCGGCGCTCGGGATAGACTATCAACCACCGCGGGTCGACCTCGGCGCCGTCGCCGACAGTGTCGCGCAGGTGATCGTGGCGATAGCGCCTAACGACTCGGTCGAGCGGTTCGAGCGCCTCGGTGTTAACGTAATCAAGGGCGAGGCGCGCTTTAATGGCCCTCGCACGGTGAGCGCAAACGGGTCTGAAATCCGGCCGCGACGGTTCGTCATCGCGACCGGATCGCATCCCGCGATACCGCCGATCCCCGGCCTCGCGGAGCTCCCCTACCTGACGAATGAGACGATCTTCAGCAACCGCGAACTGCCCGAGCATCTAATCGTGATCGGGGGCGGGCCGATCGGCGTCGAGATGGCACAGGCCTATTGCCGGCTCGGCGCGAGGGTGACGGTGCTCGATCTCGGCCCGCTGCTACCACGCGACGACCCCGAGATGGTGCGTCTTCTGAGCGAGCGATTGAGCGGCGAAGGCATTGAATTGCGGCCACACGTGGCTATCACATCCGCCACGCGGGAGAATGGCGGTCTGACCCTTCGACTATCTGACGGGGAGGAGATCACCGGCTCGCATATACTCGTCGCCGCTGGTCGCCGACCGAGCGTCGAAGCGCTCGATCTCCCCAAGGCCGGGATTGAGGCCAACCCGCACGGAGTGGTTGTCGACGCTCGCTTGCGCACCACGAACCGCAAAGCTTTTGCCGTTGGCGACGTCGCGGGAGGTCCGCAATTCACCCACGCAGCACTCTATCAGGCGGGCATCGTGATCCGAAACGCGCTCTTCCGGCTGCCCGCAAAAGTCGATTACCGCGCACTCCCTTGGGTGACGTATACCGATCCCGAACTGGCCCAGGTCGGGCTGACCGAGGCGACGGCGCGGCAACGCTTCGGGGACCGCATACGGGTGGTTTCCTGGCCTTTTGCCGAGAACGACCGGGCCCAGACCGAGCGTGACACCGCCGGGCTAACAAAGATTGTCACGCGGCGAAATGGGCGCATCCTCGGCGCCTCGGTCCTCGGTGCCGGCGCCGGCGATCTGATTATGCCGTGGGGGTTGGCGATTTCGCAGTGGCTCAAGATCGGCGCGGTCGCCAATTTAATTGTCCCCTATCCAACGCGCGGCGAGGCGGGCAAACGCGCCGCCGCCGCCTTCTACACGCCGGTATTGTTTTCGCCGCGTACTCGCAGGATTGTACGGTTTCTTGCGCAGCTCGGATAAACGGACGGTTCCCGTGCTGTTGAAAAGCCTCTCGGCTCGGCTTCTGGTGCTGACCGTCTTCTTCGTCATGCTCGGCGAGGTGTTGATCTTTGTGCCGTCGGTGGCGCGATTCCGCATGACCTATTTCGAAAATCATCTGGCTGCGGGCGATCTGGCAGCATTGGCATTGGAGGCGAGCCCGACCGGCCGGCTCGACCAAGCTCTCGTCGATAAGCTGCTTGCCCGGGTCGGCGCGCACGAGGTCATCGTGCACGGGGCCAACGGGACCGTGCTGATGCTCGACCGGCCGATGTCACCGCACCCGGACACGACGATCAATCTGACCAACCCAAACATGTTGGCGGCGATCCGCGGTTCGCTAATGGCGTTGTCGCGGAGCAACAACCGCCTGCTGCGGGTCATCGGCCCATCGCCGGCGGGGAATGGCGAAACTGTCGAAGTTTTGCTCGACGAGGCGCCGTTGCGCCGCGAAATGTGGGATTTCGGCATCCGCGTCCTCGAACTGTCGATCGGGCTGTCGCTACTCAGCGCGACCCTGGTTTATCTGAGCCTGCAATGGCTATTGGTGCGGCCGATGCGGCGGATCACCGCCAGCATGATGGCGTTTCGCGAGGATCCCGAGGACGTTGCAAGGATGATCGTCACCAGCCGCCGCCGGGACGAGATCGGCGTTGCCGAGCGCGAGCTTGCGACGATGCAGCAGACCGTGCGCCGCGCACTGGCGCAGCGCGCCAGACTGGCTGCCCTCGGCACTGCGGTCACGAAGATCAACCACGATTTGCGCAACATCCTGGCAACGGCGCGGCTCGTTACCGACAGCTTGACGGCAAGTGCCGCACCGGAGGTGCGCCGCATTCTGCCCAGTCTGATGGATGCGATCGACCGGGCGGTGGCCCTCTGCACGCGCACGCTCGATTTCTCGCGTGAAGACGGCGCTCCGTTGTCGCGGAGCCGCTTCCGGTTGGCGCCGCTAATCGACGAGGTCGCAATCGGGCTCGGGACGTCCGACGACTTCGCGATCGACCGCGCGTTCGCAGTCGAATTCGAGGTGGAGGCGGATCGCGACCAGCTCTATCGCATTCTCGCGAACCTAGCCCGCAACGCGCTCGAATCCGGAGCCCATCGGTTGCGCGTCTCGGATGTCAGCGAGAACAAAAAGGTCGCAATCGAAATCGCCGATGACGGCCCGGGTCTACCGCCCAAGGCCCGAGAAAATCTGTTTCGGCCGTTCTACGGCTCGGCCCGCCCGGGCGGCACTGGACTTGGGCTCGCGATCGCCCGCGAATTGATGCGGGCGCATGGCGGCGATCTGACGCTGGTTGCCAGTACCGGAGCCGGCACGATATTCCGCATCACCCTGCCAGCCCTCGCGCGCGGCATCGCCGCCGTCAATCGAGAGCCCATCAATCAAGAGAAAGTGTCGATGTCTTGAGATAGGCCGTCTCGGGCAATGCCGGATGGATCGGGTGGTCGGGCCCGGCGCCTGCAGTGCGGATAATACGTCCGCTGCGGCCGGCATCGGCGAGACCGCGGCGTATGGCGTCGGCGAATTCGGCCTCACCGATATTGTGGGAGCAGGAGGCCAGAAACATGAAGCCGCCGCGGGCGGTCAATTTCGCCGCCAGGCGCGCGAGTTTGCGATAGCCGCGCAACGCGGCGGGAATGTCCTTGCGCGATTTTGCAAAGGGTGGCGGGTCGGCGACCACGATGTCGAAGCGCTTGCCGTCGGCAGTGAGCCGCTCGGCTTCGGCAAAGACCTCGCCGCGGCGAAAGCTGGCAATCCCGTCGACGCCGTTGAGCACGGCGGCCTCACTGGCCAAGGCCACCGCCGCCTCCGAGCGGTCGATCCCCAGCGTCTCGGCCGCGCCGGCGCGCGCCGCGTGGACCGAAAATCCGCCGGTGTAACAATAAAGGTCGAGGAGGCTCGCGCCGCCCTTCGCCAGATCGGCGACAAAGACACGGTTGCGCCGCTGGTCGAAAAACCACCCGGTTTTCTGACCCGCCAGCGGGTCGACCGGGAATAAGGCCCCGTTTTCGCGCAGGACAAGGCGGGTTTCGAGGGTGCCCAGCGCCACTCGGGTTTCGGGTGTGAGCCCCTCCTGCGCACGCGCCGGGCTGTCGTTACGGAGCACGATCGCCCTTGGTTTGAGGAGATCGGCAAGCGCCTCGATAATAACCGGCTCGAGCCTGACCATGCCGGCAACGTTCAACTCGGCCACGAGGACGTCGTCGAAGCGGTCGACAACAAGTCCCGGCAGCCCGTCGGCCTCGGCATGGACCAAGCGATAAAACGGCTCCGCAAAGATCTGGTCTCGCAACCGTAGGGCTCGTTCCAGCCGGCGGGCGAAAAAGCGCCGGTCGATCGTCCGGCCGGGGTCGCGGTCGAGCAGCCGTGCGGCGAGCAGGCTGTGCGGATTGAACATTGCGACGCCGAGCGCCGTGCCATCGGGACGCCGCAAGGTGACAATCGTCCCGGGAGGGAGAAGGTGCGTCGCCGCGTCCATCTGTACTTCGTTCGAATAAATCCACGGATGCCCGGCTTCGGCGCGCTTGGAGCGCGTGGCCAACAGCATGACATCCGGCCGAGACGCCGTTTCATCGGCTATCGGCTCTAGGGCTGGGAGTGTGTCGGTGTCCATCCCTCGTGGGTACCGTAAAAGGACACCGTGTCACACCACTTTTGGAAATGTGCCCAGGCCATCCTGACCCTATTCTCACCTGCAAACCCGCCTCGGCTAAAGCGGCGGTAGTTTCACCGATGCCGGCGTCTGGCCGGTGTGTCACCGGGGGCATCACATGCGCAGGATCACGCGACGCCGGCTGTTGACGAGCGCCGCGGCATCGGCGGGTCTTTCTGGGCTCGGGCCGGTCCTCTTCGCCGCTGGTTCGCCGTCGCGGCCATCATCGGGCTCGACCACAGAGCAGGCGGCGGCGATGGTCGCCGATATCCTCCGTCGGCGCACGATGAGCAAGGTTCCGAATTACTACCTTCCTCCGTTTGATCAAAATCGCCCCGGCGTTCAATACGCGTCGCAGGCGACCTTAGCGCCCAGTACCTTTCCAACCACGATAAAAATCATCCAGGATGGCGCCATAGCCGGCGGCGTGCCGACCCAGAGCTACGGTCAGGTGTTCCGTCCCGGCGATATCCCGGTGGGCCACGCGCCGCTGTTCAAGGTAAGGGGCGTCACCTGGTCCTATTCGCATGGGCTCCAGACCTATTGGCCTGACGGCAGTTTAAAATGGTTTGCTTATGCCCTGATGGTGCCGGCCGGATTCACTCTGGCGCGGCGCGCTTCAGTCACGGTCACCATCTCGGATGGCGGGGCCGGGACTTGGCCCACCGCATCGCGGAGGACGCTGGCTGAGGTGTATGCGCAGGGTCTCGTGGTCAATGGAAAGACGCCGACAAGCCCAGTTACCAATAACGGGCGAGCGACGGACCTCGTCGCCGCGCTCAACGGCGACAGCAATCAATACTATGCAGTCAAGGACATGGATGGTGGCGCGGGGGCGCGCTGGACAATCAAGACCAAGATGGCGCCAACAGTCGGCGGCACGCCTGACGCCGAGCTTGTTGTTACTCATCGCATTTTCGCGCTGAGCAATGCCTCGGGGGGGCTCGGTGGCTTCCGCTGGTTTGGCGAGATCCGCAACCCATTTTATGCGACCGGCGCAAAAACCTACATCGCATTTCAGCCGCCCTCGCCGGCCAACCCGTCGACCGGGCTCAACTGGCAGACGGTCGGGCCACGCGGCTCCGGCACGGTCTACAACCCGGTGAGGCTTCCGTTCAATCCTATTAGCTATGCTAACGGCGCCAGCTTCAATGGCACCGTCACCGGCAATATCTTGACCGTCAACAGCATCAACTTTGGCTTGTTGGCGGTTGGAACAACGGTAACCGCCTCGTATGATCGCTCAGTCTCGACATACGTTACCATCTCTGGTTCGACAACGCCGACCACGGTGATCGTCGGAGGGCCGCTTACCGTTTTGGTCCTGCCGGATGGGACGGGAACAACGATAAATCTGCAGATTTCTTCTAGCGAACCTAATGGTTCAATTGGTGGACGCGGCGTTTACGCCATCAATACTCAGCCTCGAATATCGAGCTTTAAAAATACAGCAATCCTCGTGTCGAACCCGCTCGATCAGTCCAATAACGCGTCAGCACCCGGCTTGCACGACGGCCACACACTGACCGGGCAATACAGAATCCAATATCAACTGACGACAGCCGACGGCGACGCACCTGGACTGCGCGGCAACTATCTGTTGAGCGGTTCGGTAACGGGTACGATCGGTCCCGAGGCGATGACCTACTGGTCGAACAGAAATCTGATAAGCACTGTACAAAATGATTTTTGGAGTGGGGGTCAAGCTGGCAATATTGTTCCCGGCGTAGTAACCGGCGCCTCTTTGCCGCCCGTAAGCGGCGGGATTCCCGCAGGCAATCCAGTAACGGGCCGCAACCACAGTCTGGGGTTTTTTATCGGCGCTGGATTTACACCCTTCATTAGCCCTTATGCTACTACTTCGAACACTTCTCCCATTGAGTTTAGTGGAGCTGGCGCCGGCACATTCACCCCACTTCCTGGCTTAGCCCCCTACACGCGATTTCAGATAGCCACTGAGGATGGTAAATACAATTTCTTCCAGGGCACTGGATCGATCGCTGCCGAGACGACGCTCCGCGTCCAGATCAATCAAGCCTACTGGCAATCCACCGGCACCTTTTTGCCGATGGATATGAGTTTGATCGGCGTCATTCCCGATACGCAATACGATTGGGATTGGAATCCCTATAACGTAGGGTCGGTTCGGACGGCTGCGATTGATGATTATGGTCCTCCGATCGAAGTTGGGCCTATGTGTACCTTCTGCGGATGGGATTTCTACGTACAAAGCGCGAGGACGGAAAAGGAGAATCGCATCTTCGGCCTGAGTGGCGGCACGTTGTGCTGCGACTTTAAAAACAACAATGCCTCGACGTTCGACCGGCTGCCACCGATGAACGGGCCGGGGCTTAGTTATACCGGTCTGCCGGCGTCGCTTGCCGGGACCGATATCAACCCGCCGAGTATTGGAGGGGCTTATGGATCACCTCCTGGGATTGTCGGATCAGGGCTCAGCGATCCGACGCATGAGCCCGACATCGGCTACTGGGCGTATTTGCGGTTTGGCGAGTTGCAGTATTTTGATTACATGGTCGAGTGGGCCAACTGCGTAACCGCCTATCAGCAATGGGGAGGAGGAGCGGCGCCATCGCCACCCTTCCCGTATCTAACCTACGGCAATGTCATGGCCCAGGGACAGTATCGCGGCTCAGGCTGGGCCCATCGCGACATCCAAAAGGTCGCATTCGTCTGCTCGCGCGATCCGACGAACGCGACGGGCAACCCAGTGTTCAACGACGGGTCGCAACTACAGCAATACCTGGTTGATCACGCAGACGACAATTGTCGTTTCCCGGTGGCGCAGCTCGCCGCCGATAGCGCCTCGATCTATGGCTTGCAGGCCGCCGCAGACTGGGCAAAGGCGACCGGATGCTGGATGTTGAATATCAATAGCGCGCCCGGCGGGATGACCGAGATGCAGGAGTGGGAGCGGGCGTATTGCGGGACGGGAATGATCCTCGCTGTACTGCGCGGCAACGCCGACGCCCGAAGCTGGCTCGCGACGATGATGTCATGGTGGGACTACGTCGGCCGCCGCTCGACCGTGTGGAAGGGCAACAGCGCCAACGGTTACATCCATCTCTACACGATATCAGGCAAGAGCAACTATCAGGCGGTCGGAACTTATAATGCGGGTAACGGCAACCCGGGAATTACCCAAGACAGTGCATATGCGGGGGCGGTAGTCTTTTTCACAAATTCGTCGCTGACTTGGGCGCCGAACACCGGCGGCGGGAATGCTTTTGTCCTGAACGGCAATCCGAAACCAGCGTGGAACACCGATATCCCTTATGTCTTGTCCAATGGCGATCGTTTCTGTGCTTATGCGGTGGCGGGTGGCAACACCTTGCCGGTGGTCCCGAACGCGGTGCCATCGGCCTTGGCGCAGAACGCGGCATATTTCATCCGCGACCTTAAGCAAACCGGGCCAACGACTTGGACTTTCAATCTAACACCGATCGCGAGCGGTCCGAACGGGCCGGCGGTGACGATTACCGATAAATGTATCGGACCCGGAATGGATTTCGCTGATCGTTTGATCTCGGCCAACCCCTCAATCGATGATTCGAACGGCCCCGGCTATATCTGTCAGGTCGCGAATACGGTGAATTGGCTGCACGCGATTGCATCGAACGCCAAGACTAATGCAATCGCTCGTTTCTCATGATCGGGACGCCAACGGCTGACGAAGGCCTTAGGCGTTGGCCCGATCGGCGCGGTGCTGGCGAAATCAAAGCCACAGCCCAGGCTCTTCCGATCCGCATGTCAGTCCGCCGGAATGACCGGCGCCGTGGCGTACCGAGACTCGGCTCATGTTCTGCAGGCTTTCCTGCGCCGGATGACCGAGTTTTCTGATATGGAACCCCGTCTTCAAACGTTTTTCACCTCACCATCACCGCGAGGAAAGAGTGAAGCGACACGTAAGAAATAGTACTTCGATACAGATATAAAGCGCTTGCGCCGCATAGTGACCCAGTTGGGCAGTGTCTTCACCGGGTGCCAGAGCACATCTCGTTCGCGACCAGGTGAGAGACGAATCTTCAGCGTCCCGAAACTCCCGCGCTTGTCGAAATTGTTCGGCGAGCGATCGATATAGTACCGGTCGCGGTCCTCCGGTGCGACATAAGGCCCATTACCGCCGATATCACGAATGGGAATCCCGTTAAAATCCAAGATCACCGCCCAACTCATTTCGTTGTATCCTGCCCAGCCCCGCATATAGGCGGAATGGATTGCCGATAGAGCTGTACTTGTTACGTAGAAAAATGGTAAAAAACAGACCCGTTTTGGCATGCTTTCCGGTATAATGTCGGCCCCTGATGAGAACATATATATATAGTCCCAGTCGTCAGGCAACTTGCGTAAGTGAGTACACGCCAACTCGGCATTGGAACTGTTCTCATTGATGTCTTTAATTAAGGCGCCGAAATGCCCCGTATACTCCACGTCATCTTCCATAACCCAAAACTTACTATATTGCTGGTTATTTAGCCAGAACAGAATTATTGGAAGATCCACATATCCCCTACCCGTAAGGCTGAATTTACCCGTTGTAGGCCTGTTTGGATAATTCAATGGCAACAACGAATTAACATTATAGATCGTGTGAGGTACAACAACTCCATCGAATACTCGGTTGCGAGTGCCTTCATCCAAGTTGGAATCAAACGTCACAACATGAAAATCTATATCGAGATCGGACTTTTTTAAGGAGTGGTAAACACGCGCTATTCGTTTTGAGGTATGATGTGGCTTATGCGCAAGGTAGATAAATGCGTCGCTCATGTCTCTTCATTAGATGCTAGCAGTGAAGGATTCCCATCTTCAGTGCATTATATCCTGGTCGCGGCCAGAATGCGAATGCAAAGCATCGCGGTCCATCTGCATTGCTCGGCGTACCCTCAGCGATATGGTGCTTTTGCCGCCGGAATTGCGTTTCTGCGGTTCTGATATGACGGGTCCGCAGGCGGTCTGTCGCCCCCTTCCAGCCCTCAGCCAATGGACGCTCGGCGACGCAACATCGTTGATGTCGCTAATGCGCTGCGGGATTGGCGAACAGGGTTGCGGCCGACGACGCAGCGAATCGTTAAAGGCTGCTGCACGCAATCGCAAGCAATGCTAGGATCAATGCGATAGTCGGTTTCTCATAACTGGACACGTTCACAAATCAGACTACCAGCCTTGACGGGAGCGCGCCCTTCCAGCAGAAGCCGCCTCTCGGCGGAGTCCCGCTGAATACCCGGATGTGCCTTTAGGGATCGTTCACGAGAGGACGGATGCGCACTTGATGTGGAGATGGGCGCTCGCCGCAATTCTGCTCTTCGTCGCCTCGACGGCGCGAGCGGACGCGACCAAGTTTACGACCGACTGCACCCCTGGCGGCATGATCACGGTCTCCGGCGGCGGTCTTACGTTAACGACCAACGCGACCGGCGCCAATGGCGCTGGGTGCCGTGCTGATTCGCCACGGTTTCACACATCGGGAAAATACTACTTTGAGGTCACTTGGGTCACCGCGCCGGCCGCCACAGCTTCGATCGGGTTTGTCGACAACGGTGATGGCGGCCCGTACCGGGTCACCGGCGACTTGGCTTTTCATTTAGCCAGCGACAAAGTCTTCAACAACTCGACGCTTGGTGGGGTGCCTGGATATGGCAGCGTCGGGTGGAGCACCAACGGCAACCACCTCCATTGGAAAACCAGCAGCGCCCCGACGGCGACGCCGCTGGCCGGGCAGACCTCGGGGGTGGCGCTCGATCTTACGTCCGACCCGCCGCAGTTATGGTTCACGCCCAACGTGCTCGACACGCATGGGTGCGGCGGCGGCCCGATCTGGAACGGCAGCGCGGCCTCGGCGCCGGTGGGAAATCTGGGGGCCGGCTGCGGTGGGCCGGCAAATGGACCGGTCACCGCAGGAACCGGAGTCTCGGTTTATTTGCCCGGCTATGCCTATTATCCGATCTTTGTCAGCAATGGCGCCGCCAACCACGTCACGTTCAATTTCGCCGGGCGTTTTGTCGGCACGCCGCCGGCCGGCTTTGAGGCATGGGATGCCGGCAGTCCGACGCCACCTAATCCTGGCTTCTTCAGCCCGCCGGTGCCGATCAACCTCGCGAACGCGCCGGGCTGGCAGGCGAACACGGCCTACGTTGCGGGTGATCGCGTCGTGGCGGGGCCGGGGTGGACGCCGGGAAGCCCGGGCAGCTTTGCCTCGAACCAGCCGCTATATCTCTGGGCAGCCAATGCGACCGGCGGTCCTTACCTGTCAGGCGCGAGCCAGCCCGACGGCTTTGCCAGTTGCGCCTCGCCCGCAAATTTCGGTGCCGGGTTCGACGGCCGCACCCCCTTGCAGTGGTCGGGAGCCACGGCGGTCAGCGACAACGGGATTACCTGGACCTGCCTGACGCCGGTCGATTATACGACGATGACCGGGCTGGCGGGCGACGACAACGTCGTCTGGGCGCCCAATACGGTATTTCACGGTTCCCAAATCGTCGTCTTTAACGGCGTCATCTACATCGAAAATGTTGGCGCATACCCCGGCACTCCCTGCACCTCAAGCGCCGGCGCGACCTCGCCGACCAACGATTCCGGCTGCACCTGGTCGGTCGTCGGGAATGTCACTTACCGCTCGGGCGCGCATGTCTGGCCGCATCAGATTTATCTCGCGGCTCCGGGCGGTCCCAACGGCAGCGGGGCTGAGGTCCAGTTTTACTGGCCGATCAACATCGTCGTGTGGTACGGCGGACTTGCCCGGCAAAGCTATTACAGCGGCCACAATGGCGAAACCGACCCGATCCACGTGATGCTGCATCACGGCGATTTTGGGGAAGCGCCCCTTTTTGCTTATCATTCTTGGAATGGGGATTATGGCACAGGGGCGGCGGGAGCCAGCATGACGGCAGCCCCCGGGGACAGCTTTCAGGATACCCTGATCAATAATCCGTCGCGACCGCTCGGCATTGTCAATACGGCAAACGGTGTCACGTTTTACAACGACTCCGCCTACACGGATTGGGGGAACTTCAACAATAATCTGTCCTCTGGCTCCGGTCAGGCGCTTGGTCTCAGCGACTTTATGGGCATCGGCTCGCGTCTGCAGCTCTGGTCGGTAAACGGACCAGTGCTGTGTTGCGGTGCCGGGTTCGGCTACGGTGGATTTGTCTATCTTGACGATATTGTCCAATCTGACAACGGCGTTGGCATCGGTGGTGCAGATACGGCCTCGAATGTGAACACGATTTTCATATATCGCGGAAATGGCTGCCCAGACAGCAGTGGCACTTCACCGTCAACTTGCGCCCGGGGTGGAGGACCCACAACCGCAACCCCCGGCGCCGCAACAATGAATGATTATCCCGCGGCGGCGTGGAACAATACGATTATCGGCCCCGGAAACTGTCCTGCCTGCGTTGCGTTCACCGACTGGAATGTCGCCGCCGGTCAATTCGGAAACGGCGGGAATTGGCCACCACCTTATCAAAACAACATCGTCATGGGATGGAAATATCCCTGGGCGTATCGTGAGGCCGGCCGAGGTGGCGTCGTCACCGGGTTTATCGACGATGGTTCGACCTCGCCGAAGCCATCGGGCATCCCTGGAACCGTGCTGACGATTACCAGTATCCAGAGTTTGATGACCGGCGGCCCTACCTTGCCGTCGAACATATACCTCCAGCCGCTGATTGGCCCCGGCATCCAGGCTGGAACGATCATCACCAATAACGGGAATCAAGGCCCTGGCTGTGGCGGCGCCTGTACTGGCAATTGGGGCCCGGGGACTTACCAAGTAAACAACTCGCAGCTCGTCCCTAGCGAGACTATCGAGGTTCTGCCGCAGACGAACAACTTTGGCAATCTGAGCGATCTGCCGCCGCCAACCAATCTTGGCATGTACGGATTTCCAGACTACTTGAAGAACGCGTTTACGAACAACGGAGGCGATTACCCATTGACCCCGCACCCGCTACCGGGGACGACCTATGGCATCGATCCGAATACGGTGTTTATGCACTGGGTGTCACCACCCGGCTCAACGCTCGATCTGCGGCTCAAGCCAGGCTCACCAGCAATCGGCGCCGGGGCCGCCCTGCACGTTTTACACCCGGACGCCTCACTGTCCGCGATGCAAAAGGCGGACATCCTTCGGATCAAGCGCCCGCAACCGCCGAACCGCTACGACGCCGGCGCCGTCGAGTTCACCGGGCCACCGCAGACAACACGGTAATCGTCGATCAGGAATCCGTGGCGGCCGGCGCATGGTGACTGCGGCCGAGACGGTCGGCTCGAACGAACGGGTCGTGCAAATCAAGTGTTCGTCCTGACCCAAGTTCCGCAGTTTGATTTTGAACAGCATGGTAACTCAATGGGTTGCAAGCCATTTTAAGTTTTAGGCACCACGGTTTTGGGTTCAGGCGGCGGGCGGCATCTCCTGGAAGACCGGCGGAAGGGTGAGGCCGATAGCGCGGCAGATCGGGTCGATGGTCGGGCCTGGCGCGGTGCGCAGGCGCGCCCGGCGACCATCCTGTTCGACATCGATTTCGCTGAGGTCGACAAGATCGTCGACGATGCGCTGCCATTCGAGCCGGCTGCGACGGGCGGCGAGCCGGTCGAAAAGCTCCTTGCGCAGGACAAGGGCGAGGAAGGTGCAGAAGACGTGGCCGCGGATGCCGGCGTCGGTTTTGTGGAAGATCGGGCGGGTGGCGAGCAGCGCCTTTGCGGTTTTGAAGGCGTCCTCCACGGCCAGCAGATTGCGGTAGCGCAACACGATCTGGAGCGCGGCGATCTTGGTGTTGGTGCGCAGCACGAAGAGACCGTCGAACCGGGTATCGGCCTCGATCTTGGCGCGGTCGATGACAAAGCCGCCGCCCGCGGGCGTCTTCAGGAAGCGACGAAAACCCTTGTTGGCGACGAGCGCCTTGTCGCCCTGGGCGAGCTTGCGCTCGAGACCGGCGACGATTTCGGCGCGCGCCGCGGCGTCCTTTTTGGCTTCCTCCTCGTTGCGGCAGATGATGTAGCGCCGCCCGGCGATCGTCGTCTCCCGGATCGCCAGTTCGGTCTCGCCTTTCTGGCGGGGAATGACGAGCGGCACGGCGAGGCCATCATCCTCGATGACCCCGGTGCGCACCTCGCGGCTGGTGCGTTCGCGCACGCCGAGGATGTACTGGATCTTCTCGGCTTCGAGGGCGGCGATGGTATCGGCACTGATCATGCCGCGATCGGCAACGATGCAAGCATCGAGGATCCCAAAGCGCTCGCGCAGCCGTTTGACTACTGGCAACAACAGCGTCACGTCGGCCGTGTTGCCGGGCATCACAAAGGACGCGATCGGCCGGTCGGCGTCGTCAAGCACGATGCCGAGCACGACCTGCTTCAGGTGACCGCGATAGTCTTTGGAGTGGCCGTACTGGCCTAGGCTCTCGCCGCCGGCCCCCTCGAACCATAAACTGGTGGTGTCGAAAAACGCGATCGAAACGGCGCCGAACAGCGGCTGGCGGTGGTGATAGAGTGCCTCCTCGATGGCCTCGGCGGTGCTGCGGCCGGCCGCGTCGACTTCGCCAAGCCAGGCCATCGCCTTATAGGCGTGGTCGAGATCGAGCCCATCGGTGCCCGGCACACGTACCCGGCTCAGCCAGTCGCTGGCATGGCGGTCGGAGCCCGAGATCATCAGCCGGTGCAGCACCGTGAGATAGACGGCGCGCTCGACATCAAAGGAAAAGCGCCGGTCGGAGACGAGGCTCTTGAGCACGTCGCGGCATCCTGTTTCCGCCCACAGCCAGCCGAACACCAGATCAGGTCCGATGCTGAGGCGGTGCAGCTCCGGCAATTCGCCGCGATAAAAACTCGACAACACGATCGAGCGGCGCGAATGGCGCGCCGCCGAGGCGATCAGCCCATCGATCAGCCCCGAGGCCTCAACTTCATCGCGCCGGCCGAGCGCCTTGATGACGCGCTGCACGTGGCGGCCGCCCTCGCGCGCGTTCTCGACGAGGTAGAGGTATTCGTAGGCTCCAATCTTCTTGACGCGGACAAATATGGCGCGGCACCTTTGTTCTCCGGTACCAGCACCACGATTCTCTGGGCCGCCGCAAGCAAATTCCTCAATATCTATTGCAATCGTCTGGCCGATTTAGCACCACACCTTGGCGTGCCCGGTCGTATCCCTAGCGTTTCCGCGGCTTCCAGCGAGCGATTTACTCCAAACTGAGGAAGTTGGGCCTGAGTTCCCCCTGCCCTTCATTGCAACAAAAGTAACACGTCACCGCAACAAGACCGCAACAGCCTCTCCCTAGCATCGCCGCAAAATCGCTTGGGGGCAGTACACATGAAGACGATCGGAAGCACGTTCTTGCTGAGCCTCGTGCTCCTCGCCGCAACCGTGGCCGCTGTTGCCGCGGCGCCGCCCGCTAGCACGACCACGACGCCGATCCAGCATCTCGTCGTGATTTTTCAGGAAAACAATTCCTTCGACCATTATTTCGCGACCTATCCGGTGGCGCTCAACCCGCCGGGCGAGCCGCGCTTCGAGGCGCAGGACGACACGCCCAGGGTCAATGTGCTCGGCACTTTGGTCGAAGGCCAGCCGGACGGTGTCTTGCTGACCGACAATCCCAACTTCCTCAATCCGGCGAATAATACGAGCACATCGAGCGCGAGCAATCCGTTCCGACTCGACCGCAGCCAAGGCACGCTCGATTGTGACAACAGCAATGCCTATAAGGCCGAGCAGCAGGCCTTTGACTTCGGCCTGATGGACGCGTTTCCCAAATACACCAGCGCCGCCGCGGAGCCGGCGAGCGACGATGAAGCCGCGTGTCAGGTCTCGATCGGCATGGGCTATTACGACGGCAACACCGTTACGGCTTTGTGGAACTATGCCCAGCACTTTGCCATGAGCGACAATTTCTTTGACACCGAGTTCGGCACCACAGTCATGGGCTACCTCAACCTGATCTCCGGCCAGACGCATCAAACCCTCATATCCAACGAGCTGAAGGCCGGATCCACCACGAGCTACGTCATCCGCAACGGTTCGGTCGTCGCCAATCTGTCCTCAACCCTCGATGATTGCATCTCGCCGCCAGTCGCGACGGTGCAGATGACCGGCCACAATGTCGGCGATCTGCTCAACAACGCCGGGATTACCTGGGGTTGGTTTTATGGCGATTTCACCGCACAGGCCGGCTCGACCCCGACCCACGCCGTTTGCAACTCGGAGTATGACGGGCATTACGACCCGTTCCAATATTACCCATCGACCGCCAACCCCCATCATCTGCCGCCGAGTTCGGTAGCCCTGATCGGCCATCAGGGCGACCAGGCCAACCACCAATACGATCTGGGCGCGTTCTGGGCGGCGCTCAAAGCGGGTAACCTGCCGACCGTCAGTTTCCTCAAGGCGCCGGCAACCGAGACCGGCCATCCGATGACATCGGGTGCGCTGTTGGAGCAGACATTCCTGGTCAACACGATCAATGTATTGCAGCAATCGCGGTATTGGCCGAACATGGCGATCATCGTCACTTATGACGACAGCGATGGCTGGTACGATCACGTCATGTCGCCGATCATCAACCACTCGAACGATCCCGTGGAGGACAGTATTTGCGCCACCGTGCCGCCGCCCGCGGGGGCGTTCAACGACCGCTGCGGCTATGGCCAGCGCTTACCGTTCCTGGTGATCTCGCCTTACGCAAAGCGCAATTACGTCGATCACGCGACGCTCGATACGACTTCGGTATTGCGCTTTATCGAGGATAACTGGCAAACCGGCCGGATCGACTCGCTCGACAACCCGAACGGTGTGCCGGCCGGTCAAGGCTCGTTCGACCAGTTCGCCGGCTCGATCGCGGGCCTGTTCGATTTCGACGACCGCTACCCCAATAGCCGCGACGACCTCCCGCTCCTTCTCAACGACACCACCGGCGAAGTCGCCTCACCCCCCGCCTGGCGCTAAAGAGGCGCCCGCGCGCGACTGTGGAATCCGGGTCATTGCCAATCCGCTTGCCCACGGTGAAATTGCGGCGAATGACCCGAGTCAATTGGTTCCGTCCCATTTACCGCTCTCTGTGTTCAGACCAGGAACTGTCATCTTCATCTCCTTGGCTTGATATGGCGCCGGCCACCCGCGTATTTCTGCGGAGATGTCCGACGCCGTAGTGCATCTTCGTGGCAGCTTGTGGCGCTGAAAGCATTCAAGCCGAATACACCCGCGTCCGTTCAGCTGGCTGTGCCCTGAAGCGGGGTCACCGTGTAGGTTTCCTGTTCCCCATGTTGCAGGGCCAGTACCGTGGAAAACCGGTGGAGTGTCGTAATCCCGTCCGTGGTGACCGGCACGGCTGCAGGTAAAGCCGGTGGTGCAGGTAGGTTGACGCGAGGGAGAAGCAACGTGAATGTCGTCGAGCCGCTATCGACCGTCATATGGATTGTTACACTGACCAATGTTCCGAGATCAGGCACTTCCGCCACACGGATTTGGTCCCCAGTGAAATCTTGGACGACGGGACCTTGATGATAATGGAGATTAGGCCCGGCGACGGAATAGCTCACCTGAAGGCTGGTTGCGGTGTTGGAGAGATTCCAGATGGTAGGCTGTACGAACCCTGGCATGACTTTTACTCCCAATTTCGGTGCCAGCGCTGATGACATTAGGCCTGCGTGGATCGCGGACTGGCTGGCGTTAGTCTGCGCTCCATAACTCGCAGACCGATCCATAACTGCGACTGTTTGCAGAAGGAGCTCTGTGAGCTCTTCACACACTGGCTAGATTTCGCCGACCTAATTTAGATTAGGTGGCATCAAGCCTTTACCAGACCTGGCTGGGTTTCCAACCTCCCCCTCCTGCAGAATCTCCCTCACCGCCGCGCTTAATCTCAGCGGCTGCACCGGCTACAGCGGCGGCAACGTTGGCCGCCATGCAGATTATAACCAGGATATTGAGGAACGTCAGGAGGCCCGGGTCTATTTGGGTATCGAAGCCGGACCCTTTGGTAACAAGGAAGTTCCCCACCCAGTGGACACCGTCCCAAGTGCCATTCTCCCCGTTCAACTCCAGAATATAGCGCCGGTCGAAGTTTCCGATGTCCTCGTAGTCAATGTATGGTTGTCCGGCGATCGTGAAACTAGCAGTTACACGCAGCCCCGTGATACTACGTCCGTCTTCATTCATGATCGTTATATTTGGTAATATGTTGTCGTCTGGGGGCCATGGATCATAACCGGTCTGCGCCTCCGCCTGATTTAACGCTCGTAAGACAGCCGCAGTAGATTGATTTTTTTCAGAGTGGAGGAAATTACCAACCCACTGGCTTCCGTTCCAGGTACCGTTTTCTCCGCTCAGGCCATCTACGCTGACCTGGTTGAAGGTTCCGTGGTCTTCGTAATCATAATATGGTTCACCATTTATCAGGAAGTTTGCTGAGAGCCGGAGATTATCGATCTCGCGGGTATCAGTGTTTGTTATAACTACTACGGGGGTGCCATTAACTGTCATTCTGATCTCCTTTGATTTTGCGGCGGAAGTCGGTTCTGCTGCCGCGGCTGCTTGCGGCCAGGTTGGCTGCATCGACAACGTATGCAGCCCCAGATACGGGGGCTAATTCGAAAATCTGTGATTTTCTTTGAAAATATTGGTGACAGTCATCGCCCGTCGTTGGCGTCTCTGACCCTGCCCGCGATGATGACGGCCGGGCGTTTCGCAATCTTGGCCCACGGCCGGCCGATAGGGCTCGCCGGCAGCGCCTGCGGCCTGCGAAAGTCAATGATTTCCCCCGGTAATATGGTTTACAATCGCTGACCATGGTTCGCCTGTCTGATCCGCCGGCGATCATCGAATTTGGCCACTTCAGCATCTTGCCGCATCGCCGCCAATTGCTCGCCGAAGGCCGGCCGATAAGGCTCGGCGGACGCGCCTTCGACCTGCTTTTGGCCTTGATCGAGGCGCCAGGAGCTGTGGTCGGCAAGGACGAGCTGCTGAGCCGGATCTGGCCGGGCCGGATCGTCGAGGAAAACCGGCTGCAGAATGAGATTTGGGCGCTGCGCAAGGCCCTCGGGGCGGACCGCGACCTGATCCAGACGGTTTCCGGGCAAGGCTACCAATTCGCCGGCGAGATCCGCGAGCTCGGGGCAGGCGTCAGCGCGCGACAGGTTCCCGCGCCCTTGGCCGTTCCCGCCCCGCCCCGCCCTGCGACCGGCCTCTCCGAGAGTGAAGCCGAACTGATCGGCCGAGAGGCCGCGGTCTCCGAGGTGACGGACCTCGTGACGACCGATCGTCTGGTTACGCCGATCCGTGAGGGAGAGTTCGGCAAGACGCGGCTCGGCCTCCAAGTCGCGCAGCAGGTGCAGCTAGGACCTGCCGACCGGATGTGGGTCAGGAAGCATGATGAAGCCGAACGTCGGCAAATTACCGCCATGTCGTGCGAAGCGATCGGCGTGGCGGCGCGAGCCGACGGGAACGGTCTCGAGAATTTGCTCGAAGCGATCGGCGCCTTTCAGCGCTGCGTCTCGGAGATCGCCAGTCGCCACATCGGGTTTATCGCCAGCCATTTCGGGAATACCGTCCTCGTCCTTTTCGGCTATCCCGTGGCACACGAACACGACGCCGAGCAGGCGATCCGCGCGGGGCTCGAATTATGTGCGGCGGTCAGGACCCTTAGACCCGATACCGATGCGCCGATGCGATGCCGGATCGGGATAGCGACGGGAATGGTCATCGTCGGCGATCTCGTCGGTGTCGGCGAAGTCCGGGACATGGGATTGTCGGAGACGCTCCAGACTTGGCGGTGCGGTTGCGGGTATCGGCGCGACCGGACTCCGTGATGATCGAGCCGGCGACCTGCCGCCTGATCGGGAATCTGTTCGATTGCCGCGACCTTGGCGCACTCGATGCAAACAGCGACGCCGAGCCAATACGCCGTTGGCAGGTGCTGGGTGAGAGCGTGGTGGCGAGCCGCTTCGAGGCCTTGCGCGGATCGGAATTGACCCCGCTGGTTGGTCGCGACGAAGAGATCGACCTGCTGCTGCGCCGTTGGGAACGTGCCAAGACGGGCGACGGCCAAATCATACTGGTCTCGGGCGAGGCGGGCGTCGGCAAATCGCGCGTCACGGCGGCATTTGAAGAGCGCCTGCACGCCGAGCCGCATCTCCGCTTGCGCTATTTCTGCTCGCCTTATCACCAGGACAGCGCGCTGTTCCCGATCATCGACCAGCTCGGCCGGGCGGCCGGGTTCGCGCGCGAGGATCCTCCTGCGTTAAAGTGGGAGAAACTCGAGGCTTTGCTGGCCCGCGCCGCCCCACCGGACGAGGATGTCGCGTTGCTCGCCGACCTCATGTCATTGCCGGCTGCGGAGCATCACCCTCTGCCAAATCTCAGTCCGCAGCGGAAAAAGGAAAAGACGCTGGAGGCTTTGATTCGCCAGCTCAAGGGGCTGGTGCACGAAAAGCCCGTGGTCGCGGTATGGGAGGATGCGCATTGGCTCGACCCCACCTCGCGGGAGCTGCTCGACCTCACCGTCGAAAATGTCCGCAGCCTGCCGGTGCTGCTGATCGTGACGTTCCGCCCCGAGTTTCAGCCGTCTTGGACCGGCCAGCCGCAAGTCGGCATGCTGGCTCTCAACCGTCTGGACCGGCGTGACCGCACCGCTTTGGTAGCGCAGATTGCCGGTAGCAAGATGTTGCCCGACGAGGTCGTCTCGCAGATTGCCGACCGCACCGACGGCGTGCCGCTGTTTGTCGAAGAATTGACCAAGAGCGTCTTGGAGAGCGGTTTGCTGCGCGAGGAGAACGATCGCTACGTGCTCGACCGCCCGTTGCAGTCGCTTGCGATCCCTATGACCCTGCACGCCTCGCTATTGGCGCGGCTGGACCGCCTGGCCTCCGCACGGCCGGTGGCGCAGATCGGCGCGGCGATTGGGCGCCAGTTTTCCTACGCGCTGGTGCGCGCCGTCTCCCGACTTCCCGAGGACGACCTGCAAGCGGCTTTCGGCCAACTCGTCGCTTCCGAGCTGGTCTTCCAGCGTGGCACGCTGCCCGACGCGGTCTACAGCTTTAAGCACGCGCTGGTGCAGGACACGGCGCATGGCAGCCTGTTGCGCAATGCCCGGCAGTACTTGCACGCGCGGACTGCAGAAACGCTCGCAGCACACTCCCCCGAGCTGATGGAGACTCAGCCTGAGCTCTTCGCGCAGCATTACGCAGAGGCCGGTCTGGTCGAAAAGGCTGTCGCCTTTTGGGGCAAGGCCGGTCACCGGTCCGTCGCCCGCTCGGCGATGGCGGAAGCGGCTGCGCAGTTTCAAAAGGGGCTGGACCAGCTGGCGCTGTTGCCCGACATCCCCGAACGTCGTCAAAAGGAGCTCGAATTTTCCAGCGCTTTGGGCGCGTTGTTGAATGTCGTCAAAGGCTCCGCCGCGCCGGAGACGGGCCAGGCCTACGCTCGCGCGCGGCAGTTGTGGGAACAGCTCGGTTCCCCCGCGGAGTTCATTCAGGTGCCCTGCGGGCAGTCCCGCTATCACGCGCATCGTGGCGAATTGGATCAGGCGCAGTCTCTCGCCGAGGACTTGCTGCAGCTGAGCCGTCGACGGAACGATTCCGCCGGGCTCGTAATGGGTCACTACTCCTCCGGTCGAAACCTGATGTTTGCCGGCAGCTTTGCCTCATCCCGATCGCACCTCGAAACGGTGCTCGCGCTTTACGATCCGAACGCCCATCACGCGCTTGTGCGTCAGACCGGAATCCACCCGCAATTGGCAGCACAGGCGGCTTTGGGGATCGTCCTCTTTTGTCTCGGCTTTCCCGACCAGGCGTTGGCACGGAGCGGCAAGGCGATTGCCGAGGCGCAGAGACTGCCTCACCCGCCGAGTTTGGCCATGAGCTTGGGGATCGACGCCCTTCTGCTGTCAATCATCGGCGACGATATAGGCTTGGAGCAGCGGGCGGACGGCTTGGTTGCGTTCGCGATCGATCAGGGTTTCCCTTTCTATCGTGCCACGGGAGCGATCTTCCGTGGGTGGCTCAATGCCAAGAATGCGGACGTGACTGAGGGCCTGTCTCTTCTGCGTGCTGGTATGCGCGCTTACTGTGCCACTGGGGCCACGGCGTGGATGCCCTTGTATATCGCCTTCTTGGCCGGGGCATGTGAGATCGCAGGTCAGATCGAACAAGGCGCGGCCCAGTTGGATCAAGCGGCTCAGCTCATCGAAAGGACAGGAGAGCGCTGGTTCGTCGCGGAGCTCGATCGGCAGAGAGGCTGGCTGCTGCTACGGCAAGGCCATCCTGAAGCCGCTGAGGAACTGTATTGCAAGGCCCTGGGCATCGCCCGAGAGCAGGAAGCCAAGATGTGGGAGCTGCGCGCCGCCGCGAGCCTTGCCCGACTGTGGCGCGACCAGCGTCGCCGCGTCGCAGCCCGCGACCTGCTCGCGCCGGTCTACGGCTGGTTCACCGAGGGCTTCGATACCGCCGATCTGAAAGAAGCGAAGAGGCTGCTCGACGAGCTAGCATAAGTCTGGCGCAACCTACCGCTTCTGGGCTACCCAACGATCCTCTGACATGAAGAGGAATGTCGCTTGAGGCGCAACTCCGGCCGTTTGGATCAGCTGCAGATGGCGGGCTATCATCGAACCTCTAAGCAGCACTGGCGGCTGGGTCGTACCCTCCGCAATGTCGCCAAACTTGTGTGCGATCTTCCAGACTGCAGGCGGTCCCGGCGGCACTGGGACGAAATTCCCGTGATTTCCCGGTTAGCTGGAAAATATTCCCGGTTACCGCCGCAAAAATTCCCGGTTAAGTGACCACGAGAATTCGCTTCAAGCTATTGATTTTCATGATCAATCTGGCGCCCGGAATGCGTCTAGCCTGAAAATTCGCGGTTAATTCCCGGTTCGACGGGAATTCCTTCTAAGGGCGGTGGGAACGGACGGGGCGAGGTTGCGGTTGCCGTCGTGGCGGGGGCGGCGCATCATGCAAAAAACTCGACCGGCCTGGAGGGATCGCACCCCCATCGAGTCTCTCAACTCAAAGCCTCTCAACCCAAAGCCCGTCACCCCAAAGCCAGGCGACAAACCTGCCGCCCGAGCAGCAGCGCCAAATGCTGCGCCGGATGCTGACGATCCGCCGCTTTGAGGAGCGCGCCTCGGCCGACTATCTGGCCGGCAAGATCTATGGCGTCGTGCATTGCTATATCGGCGAGGAGGCGGTCGCGGTCGGCGTCTGCTCGGCGCTCGAACGCACCGACCGGATCATCTCGACGCATCGCGGCCACGGCCATTGCATTGCTAAGGGCGCCGATCTCAACCGGATGATGGCTGAGCTCTACGGCCGGCAGACCGGCTATTGCAAGGGCAAGGGCGGCTCAATGCACATCGCCGATTTCGAGATCGGCATGCTCGGCGCGAACGGCATCGTCGCAGGGGGGATCTCGATTATCACCGGCGCCGCCCTGGCGGCGCAGATGGAAGGCAACGGCGGGGTCGCGGTGTCGTTTTTTGGCGATGGCGCGTCGAATGCCGGGCCGTTTCACGAATGCCTCAATATCGCGGCAACCTGGAAGTTGCCGATGCTCTATGTCTGCGAAAACAACATGTACGCGGCGCAGACCGCGGCCGCCGCGACCCACGCGCTCGGCGATGTTGCGGCGCGCGCCGCCGGTTATGGCATTCCGGGGGTCGTTGTCGACGGCAACGACATCTTTGCGGTCTATCAGGCGGCGAGCCGCGCTGTCGATCGGGCGCGCTCGGGTGGCGGGCCGAGCTTGATCGAATGCAAGACCTACCGCCAGCGCGCCCACACGGAGCGCCGCGGACAGCCCGATCCGCGCGACGCGGCGGAGATCGAGGCGTGGAGGGGGAAGGACCCGATCGCGCAATTGACGCGGCGGCTGCGCGAGCAGGGCTATCTCGACGATGCCGAACTGCAGAAGATGGAGCGCGAGATCACCGGCGCGCTCGACGCCGCAATCGCCTTTGCCGAGGCAAGCCCGTTCCCGGCGCCCGACCAGGCGACCGACGACGTCTTTGCGGCTTAACGCTGGGAGCGGACGATGCGAGAGCTGACGTATAACGAGGCGGCGCTTGAAGCGATCGCCGAGGAGATGCGGCGCGATCCCAAGATCTTTTACATGTCGACCGACGCGCTGCCGCCATTGCTGCGCGAGTTCGGCCCGGAGCGCATCAAGGCGACGCCGATCACCGAAGCGGCATTGACCGGCATGGCGATCGGGGCCGCGGGCTGCGGATTTCGTCCGATCGTCGATTGGCGGCAGGTGACGTTTTGCTTTGTCGCGATGGACCAGATCGTCAACCAGGCCGCCAAGATCCACTACATGTTCGGCGGCCAGGTGAATTTTCCGATCCTTTATCGGGCGTCGGTCGGCGGCGGCGGCCAGGTCGCGGCACAGCACTCGCAGTCGCCCTATTCGATGTTTATGAATGTCGCCGGATTGAAGATGTTTCTGCCGTCGACACCTCACGACATTAAAGGGCTGTTAAAGACCGCGATCCGCGACAACAACCCGGTAATCTCGTTCGAGTCGAGCCGGCTGATGGGGCGCAAGGGGCCGGTGCCGGATGAGGATTACACGATCCCGCTCGGCCAAGCCGACATCAAGCGCGAGGGCAGTGACGTAACCGTGGTCGCCCTCGCCTGGCTGGTGCACGAGGCATTGGCCGCGGCCGAGGAACTCGCGAAGGAAGGGGTCTCGGTCGAGATCGTCGATCCGCGCACTTTGGTGCCGTTGGATCGGGAAACGATCCGCCGCTCGGTGCAGAAAACCGGTCGCCTCGTGATCGCCGATGAGGCCGGGCCGACCGCCGGCTTCTCGGCCGAGATCGCGGCCGTTGTCACCGAGGACGCCGCGACCTTCGCCCGGCTGCAAGCGCCGGTAAAGCGAGTCTGCGCGTTGCAGGTGCCGATACCCTATACCCCGATCCTCGAAAACCACGTGTTCCCAGACCGCAACCGGATCATCGCCGGGATCCGCGAGGTGCTCGAAGCGCACCGCCCCGCCGCAGCAGCCTGAGCGAGTCGCAACTGCGACCCGCTCCACGGGGGCCGCCCAAAAACGCAACGCCGCAATTCGATCCTATCGCGCGGCGCCGTTCCAAAACCGGCTGGCGGCGTAAGGCGAAGGATCCGTGAATGGCTTCTCCCCGGTCATGATCTCGGCGAGCAGCCGCCCGGTCACCGGACCCAGCGTAAAACCGTGATGCGCGTGGCCAAAGGCGAACCACAGGCCCTGATGCCGCTCGCCTTTGCCGATCACCGGGACCATGTCGGGGAGACACGGCCGCCGGCCGATCCACGGTTCGGGCTCCAGCCGATCGGCGAGCGGAAATATTTCGCGCGCCAACGGCTCGTCGCGAGCCAGCTGGACCGGGCTCGGCGGTGCGTCCCGATCGGCAAACTCGACCCCAGTCGTCAGGCGAATTCCCTTGCTCATCGGCGCCAGCGCATACCCGCCCTCGGCATCGCGCACCGGATGGCCGAGCGTCGCATTGCCTTGTGCGCCATAATGCATGTGGTAGCCGCGCTTGACCGCTAACGGGATTTTGTAGCCGAGCGGCCGAAAGACATCGTCCGACCAGGGACCAAGCGCCACCACCGCGTCGCGCGCCGCGATCAAGCCGGGCTCTGTAGGGATGCTCCAGCCCGAGGGCTCCGATACAAGACGACGCGCGTCGCCTTTGTGCAGATGCCCGCCTTTGCGGGTAAAGAGATCGGCATAGGACTTGGTCAGCATGCCGGGATCGGAGGAGGCCGGCGAGCCGCGGAAATGAATTGCGCCGATGATCGCTTCCGACACATGCGGTTCGAGCTCGTGCAGCTGCGCGCTCGTCAGCACCGTGTAGTCGACGCCGTAATCGTCGAGCCGGTGCGCATCCGCGGTCGCCGCATGCAGCCCCTCCTCGGTGCGCCAACAATTGAGCCAACCGTTGTGATGAACGAGGGTTTGCGCGGCAACGCCGGCCTCGGCGGTCAGGGCGTCGTGTTCGGCGACGCATTGCGCCATTAGCGGGCCGAGCGCCCGCATCGACCGCTCGACGCGTTCGGGTGTCGCATTCTGCCAATAGCGAAAGAGCCAAGGCGCCAGACGCGGTAATGCCGACAAATGATAGACGGCGTCGCGGCGATTGTTCATCGCGTAGCTGAGGATCTGGCCAAATTCGCGCGGGAATGTGTACGGGATGACTGCCTCGCGCTGGATCAGGCCGGCGTTGCCGTAGCTGGTTTCCTCGCCGGGCGCCCTCCGATCGACGAGAACGACATCCCGGCCGCGCTTTTGTAAATGCAATGCAACGCTGACGCCCACCATTCCCGCTCCGAGAACGATTACATCAGCACGTGTCGCCATCCTCGATCTCCCGCCGATTGCTCCGCAATCTCGCACCTATCGCCATAGCCGTTATTTTGCGGCGACACGAATATTCCCGCACAATAATTCTGAGTGGCTATGATCGCCGCAACGGTGTTCAACAGGTCGCGGTGGCCGGTGATGGCCTGATGTCGAAATCCGGAAGAATTGCCGCCCAGGACAGCCATGGTGTCGAGCATTGGCGTCCCGGGCGGGTACGCGCTGGAGGGATGGGACCCGGGGTCCCCGCCCGATTTACTCCGGCATTTCGGCCATCAATTCTTGCTTGCGCCGGGCAAGCTCTTGCCCGACGGCGCTCGTGTCCATGCCGGCGGAAGTCAGCTCCGGGAAAAGCTCCTCTTCCTCTTCCTGAATGTGCCGTTTGACCATTTCCTCGAGGACCCGGATCCTGGCGTCGAATAGATCGTCCCCCGGCTCCATTTCCTCGATTTCTCCGATCAGGTGCTTAACACTCGCATGCTCGACAATTGCCTCGTCGATCAGTTCGTTGTCTTTGGTAGCCTCGCGGGCGCGCGGGTAAAAGATTTCTTCCTCGATTTCCGCGTGCACCGTCAACTCACGGCAAATCTGCTTAGCGAGCTCTCCGCGGCGCTCGTCATCTCCTTCCGCCTCATCGTACTCGTCAAATAACTCTTCGACTTTTCGGTGATCCTCCTCCAACAATTCGAGGGCGTCCTTCGAAGGAATAGAAGCGCTGGATGAGCTCTGGCTCTTGTTTCGCTTGTTTTCTTGCGGCCGACGTGTTTTGCGCTCCGCCTTAGTGCTTGCTTTGGTCGCCACTTTTGATTCCTTAGGTTTTGGTTACGGCAAATCCCGCACAAGCGAAAACCATCCGACAAGCGGCGAGTTCCTAATTTTGTATTGCAGCAATCATTCGAGGCAGCATTCACGTCTGTGCGGGGCCGATCGTATCGGCCATTTTTGCGCCGCGCGCTCCGAGCGGCCGAGCGCGGCCGGAGGTGCTTTGGCGCGCGGTCTGGTGCTCCATCTCCGCGTCGAGTTGGGCGCCGAGCAGGACGACGGTCACCGACAGCCACACCCATGTCATAAAACCGATGATCGCGCCGAGCGAACCGTAAGTCTTGTTGTAGCTGCCGAAATTGGTGACGTACCATGAGAACAGGATCGAGGCGATCAGCCATAACAGGGTCGCGGCGGCACTGCCCCAAGTGATCCAGCGCCATCGCGGCTCGGCCCGGCTCGGACCGTACCGATAGAAAACCGACAGCGCCACCGCCACCAGCACAAAGAGGATTGGCCATCTGGTGATACTTATAATTGTCGTCATAAAGCCGGGTAGCGGGATATACTTAAGAACGATTGGGAGGGCGACGATGGCCGCCAGCGACAGTAAAACAAACCCGATCAGTCCAATCGTGAACAGAAGCGCGATCGCGGTCAGTTTGAGAAAGCTTCGCTTTTCCTCTTCTTCATAGGCGACGTTGAGCCCATCGAACAACGCCTTGACGCCCGAAGTCGCCGACCAAAGGGACACGGCAAGACTGATCACAAAGCCGAGGCTGAGACTGGCTCCGCTTTGCTGGCTGAGGCGGGTCAATTGCTCGCGCAAGACATCAACCGCCCCACCCGGGGCGACGCTCGCCACGACGTCGAGATGGCTGACCATCGTCTTCGGATCGAAGAACAGACCGTAAATCGAAACGAGGGCCGCAATCCCGGGAAAAATTGCGAGGATTAAGTAAAAGGTTATGCCGGCGGCGATCAGCAGGATTCGGTCGCGGGAAATCCGATGGTAGAGACGCAGTAGGATATCTTTCCATCCCCGCCACGGGATTTCCGAGGGCGCCTCGGCGGACCGGCCGCGCTCGTCATCACGCGCCCGGACGACGCCCGATTTGCGGCCGCCGGGGTGGCCATCCTCGCGATCGGCCCCGCTTGGAATAGTGCTGCGGGTTTCGGCGCCGGCGCCCGAGCGCCAAGCCATACCGATGGCGACTAAGCACGCGCTCAGCACAATTGCCCAAGATGGCGGCGGTGCCCCTTGCGTTGCCTCACGGGCAGCCCGCCGATCGACCTCGCTGATAGTCATCGTCCCGCGACTCTCCGATAATCTTCGCTAATCCGCGCGCCATGACGCCGGCCACGCAAATACCTCTGTATTAACCCGGGCAGGGAAAACCGCGTTCCAAGTAGTGATAGCAAAGATCCCGTACAAACCGGTTGGGTTTGACGCCAAGGTCTCTCGACGCGTTCTATCCTATTGCAACTTTCGTTCGACTTCGGATTCGCACTGAGCAACTCGGTTTTGAGCTCAGTCAATCAACCGCGCTTAATATAAACAGCGAACATAGAATTGAGCGAGTGCCATTCTTCGGGAACTTCCTGGCATCTTCGCCGTTTCTCGCGATCTGCAAAACCACTAATAAACCCAGATCGCCACTAACCAATCAGAAAGGCGAAAATGCCGAGGCGAGGGAGTTCGCCGTGCAAGCACATTAAGCGGGGAATGACGGTGTTGCGCCGCCCATCTCGCGTCGATCCGGGTTCGGGATGGTATGTCCGAGTGCATCTTGCGGTCATACTGACTGCAATCGCCGGACATCAGGCGCACGGGCAATCGATCGAAGAGTTGGGTCGCCTTTCGATCGAGCAGCTTGCAAACATCAACGTTACTTCGGTTACAAAGAGCCCGGAACCCCTAAGCCGGGCGGCGGCGGCGGTGTTCGTCATCACCTCAAACGACATTATCCGGTCGGGCGCGACCAATCTCCCTGAAGTCCTCAGGTTGGCGCCTAATCTCGAAGTCGCAAGGATCAACGCCTACAACTGGGCGATTACAGCGCGCGGTTTCAACTCGCCCGAATCCGAAAACAAGCTGCTGGTCCTGGTCGATGGACGCAGCGTCTACTCGCCGCTTGCCGACACTGTCGATTGGGAAGCCTTCGATGTGCCGCTCGATAACATCGAACGCATCGAGGTCATCAGCGGCCCCGGCGGAACACTTTATGGCGCCAACGCGGTCAACGGCGTCATCAACATCATCACCAAGCCATCGAGCACGACCCAAGGCGGCCTCCAGGACGCCGGCGGCGGCAATCAGGATCGGCAGGACACGTTGCGCTATGGTGGCCGGATCGGCGACAATGCGACTTACCGGGTCTATGGCTACGGCTTTGACCGCGCCAGTACCACGCCCTATCACAATGCCGAAATCCCGAGCGACGCCAATTACGGTGGCCAATCCGGCTTCCGCGTCGACGGCAATGCCGGTTTTGACGCCTACACGGTCGAGGGCGATCTCTACGACCACGTCGTCATCAGCAATGGTGGGCAGTTCTGGGGCGGCAACCTGAACGGCTGGTGGTCGCGCCGGCTCGACAACGGCTCGACGGTCAAATTGCAGGCGTATTATTCGGCGGATACCCAGAACGTCCCCAACAACCCGCCGCCGCCCGATGTTCTCGAACGTCTGAATACCTACGATGTGCAGGGCCAGCAGAATATGAAGATCGGCATCCATCAGCTGGTCTGGGGCGCCGAGGCGCGGGCTTGGCAGGTTGGCGTCTTTTCGTCGAGCCCGTTCTTTTTCGCCCAACCGGAGCAACCGTTATGGCTGGGCAATATCTTTGCCCAGGACGAGATGTCGCTGCGCCCCAATCTGGTGCTTACTCTTGGAATGAAGGCCGAATACTACACCTATACCGGGGTTGCTCCATTGCCGAACATCCGCCTCGGCTGGCAGGCTACCCCCGATATTTTTCTGTGGTCGGCGGTATCGCGCGCGATTCGCACCCCGTCACGGATCGACCGCGAGCTCGAAAGCCCCGGGCTGCTCGCCCCTTCACCCAACTTTCAGTCGGAGAAGCTGACCGCTTTCGAAGTCGGATACCGCGGCCAGCCGATGCAGCGCATTTCCCTATCGGTTTCCACTTATTACAACATTTACAATGATCTGCGAACCGATGCGCTGACCAATGGCGGTTTGCCGATTGTTTTGATGAACGGTCTCGCCGGCGACACCTACGGCCTCGAAGCCTGGGCCACCTACAGCGTTACCGATTGGTGGCGGCTCAAGCCCGGGGCCGACTGGCTTCACAAAAACTTGACGCTCAATCCGGGTGCCACGGATTTCTCACAGCTGCAGGCCGCTGGCCAGGACCCGCCTTATCAGGTGCAGCTCCGCTCGGAAATTAACCTTTCCTCGACCGTCGAGTTCGATACCACGGTGCGCGGCGTGGGACCGGTATCGCGCTCGATCGTGCCCGCCTACGCCTAAGCCGATGCGCGGCTCGCCTGGCATGCCAGCGCGCGGACGACTTTTGAGATTGACGGCTTCAACCTGGCGCACGCCTATCACCTCGAAGTTTACGACCCGTCAACCGCGCCACCGAGGTACACTCCTCGCTCGGTGTCCTTCCGCATGCGCGCGAGCTTCTGAGCAGTGTCCGAGGCGGGAATGTCCAGAAGAGCTTTGCTGGAAATCTTGCTCGGAGCTGGGATAGCAGCGCTGATCCCCTGCATGCCTTCCCGGGCGCAGGAGACCGGTTCGCTGGAGCGCGCGGTCAAGGCGACCTATCTGTGGAAGTTTGCCCCGTTTGTGGAGTGGCCGGCGCGTGCCTTCAAAGCCCCGGACAGCCCTTTTGTTATTTGCGTCCTCGGCGGTAATCCGTTCGGGAATTTGCTCGATGAAGCCGTCGCCGGCCAACGCATCCTCGGTCGGCCAGTATCGATACGACGTCTTTCGGAAGTGAGTGGGAACTCAGGCTGCCAGATTTTGTTTAACGCCGGCTCGCCGGAGCAATCGATTGCCGCCGGCCTTCAGGCAGTGCGGGGTACGCCGGTGCTGACTGTTACCGATTTTGAGGACAATGGTGGCCCCAAAGGGATCATCAATTTCGTGATTGCCGATGGCCATGTCCGCTTCGAGATTAACGATGCGACCGCATCATCAAACGGATTGGCGATAAGCTCCAAACTGCTGAGCCTCGCCGTAGCCGTAACGCCAAGGACGGAAAGAAGCTTAGGGACCAGAGTAGCTTAGGATGCGGGGAATTCAAAACCTGAGGACAGCGCTCGCGGTCGCCGCGGCAATCGTTTTGGTACTGGCGGGCATCGGGCTGTCTGTTTGGTTCGAGCGGTCTTATGAGGAACGCAAAATCGAAGAGGCAAGCGCGCAAGCCCGGATTCTCGCAGTAACCTCGACTGCTGCGCTGATCTTTAACGATCACAAGGCCGCGGCGGAATATGTCGGTGCGCTGGCGGCCAATCCCGAAATCAAAACCGCGGGCATCTATGATGCGGACGGCATGTTGTTCGCGGGGTTTGCTCGCGCCCCTGATCAAAGGCCGCCGCAACGGGTACCGACGCCGGAAGCCCGGGTCGGGAGCGATAGTCAATGGGTCGCTGCCCCGGTGCGGCAAGGGACCACATCTCTCGGATCGGTTTACATCGAGACCTTTCCCGATCCGATCAGGCGACGTGCCGCGCAGTATGGCTTTGTCGCCTTGATCTTCACCCTGGCGGCGTTGGTCGTTGCCGTGTTGGCCGCGGGTGAGTCGGAGTTGCGAAAGGCCAATGATGAACTCAAGAACCGAGCAGAGGAGCTTGCCGCGGCCATCATCCGTCTCGAAACCGAAATCGAGGAGCGTGAGAAGGTGCAAGAGGCGCTGCGGCAGGCGCAAAAGATGGAAGCGGTGGGCCAGCTCACCGGCGGGGTGGCGCATGATTTCAACAATCTGCTCCAGGTTATCACCGGCAATCTCGAGCTTCTGCGCCAGCGGGCAGGTGAGAGTCGCCACGACATCCGCCGATTGGCGGATGGGGCTATGCGCGGTGCGGATCGCGCGGCGGCGCTGACCCAGCGTTTGCTTGCTTTTTCGCGGCGACAACCGCTAGCGCCACAGCCGATCGACGTTAATGACCTTGTCGCCGGCATGTCGGATCTGTTGCACCGAACCATCGGCGAAACGATCAGGATTGAAACGGCGCTCGCCCCCGGCCTTTGGCGCGTCTCCGCCGATGCCAACCAACTCGAAAACGCTCTCCTCAATCTCGCGGTCAATGCTCGGGACGCGATGCCGGATGGGGGCAAGCTTACGATCGAGACTGCAAACGTGTTCCTCGACAAGGAATACGCCGCCAGCCACGAGGAGGTACAGCCCGGGGAATACGTGACGCTGGCTGTCAGCGATACCGGTACCGGCATCCCTAAGGAAACCATGGCGCGAGTGTTCGAGCCGTTCTTTACAACCAAGGGAGCCGGACGGGGTTCCGGGTTAGGCCTGTCACAGGTTTACGGGTTCATGCGGCAATCGGACGGGCATGCGGCGATCCACAGCGAAGTTGGCCAGGGCACGACGGTGCGGCTATATCTGCCGCGGCACACAGGGACCGACGCGGCTGCCGTCGCGAACGCCGAGGTTCCCGAGGTCGTCGCCGAAAATGACGAGCGTGTCCTGATTGTCGAAGATGACGAAGACGTGCGGGCGAACACCGTCATGATGGTCCGCGATCTCGGCTATGGCGTTCTCGAAGCGTCAGACGGAAATGCCGCCCTTGGTGTGCTTGAAAAGCAGCCGGCGGTGCGCCTGCTGTTCACTGACGTCGGATTGCCGGGCGGACTGAACGGGCGTGAGCTCGCGGACAGGGCGAGGCAGCTCCGTCCCGATCTCGTCGTACTCTTCACGTCGGGCTATGCCCGCGATGCCATCGTCCATCATGGCCGGCTCGATCCGGGCGTTGAGATGATTGGCAAACCCTTCACCTACGCCGCGCTGGGCGCCAAGATGCGGAAAATACTGGACAAGCAGCCCGAACAGGTGAGCTGCCGGCCATCGCTTCAGGACTAACACCCACCTGAATCGATCCTGATTCGCGACAAGAAGTTGCGTAGCAAAGTCAAGAACCGGGACGCCGGCGCCTCAGCATTGCATCAGCTCGATGCTGACGCCATCGGGGGCGGCGACATAGCACAGCAGATTCCCGCCGACGCCTCTCTTTAATTCGACGGGAAAGCTCACACCCTTTGCCCGCAATTCGTCGCAGAACGCACTGAGGTCGCCCTGGTACATAAACCCGAAATGGTCGATCCCGCGTGCGTCGTGGCTGGAAAAATCAGCGAATTGCCTTATCGGCCTGGGCTCGACGGGCTCCTCTCCCGGCCGTTGGCCGCGAATGAGGATCGTCATGCCGCCGAGATCGACAAAGATCTGCGGCGCGCCACGCGCCATCATATTGGCGGCGATCCTCGCCCCGAACATCGCGACATACCACTTTGCCGAGGCTTCCGGATCCTGGCTGATGATGTGAACATGGTCGAATTTGAAGGCGGGATTGGTCATGCTTCCTCCATTGTCTGCGAGATCGGCCCGGCTCATCGGCTCGCCGGCTGTGGACGCCCGCTTGTGTCAGAGTAATGCGCCATGATCGCCGCTGCCGACAAAACCGTCATTTGCTTCGCCCATGTCGCTTATCGGCTGCACGAGCGGTTCGCGACGCGCGCGACCGGCATCGACAGCTTTGCTGTCCGCGACGCCGAGACCCTGATGCAGCGCATCGGCGAGGCCGATGTGCTGGTGATCTCCGGGTTATGGCAGAACGGGCTTCTGGATCAGACAAAACGGCTCCGCTTTATCCAGTCGATCGGCACCGGCACCGACCAATTCCCGCAAGATGAGCTGGCAAGGCGCGGAATCCGGCTGGCCAGCGCCCGCGGCGTCAACGCGCGCGCGGTGGCCGAGCACGCGATGGCGCTGATGCTGGCGTTGAGCCGCCGTCTTCCCGAGGCCCGTGACAACCAAAACCGGCATAACTGGCGCGGCATGATCGGCGACTTGTCCCGACGCGAGGACGAGCTCGCCGGCAAGACGCTCCTCGTCGTCGGCCTGGGGGACATCGGCGGACGCCTGGCCCAACTGGCCAAGGCCTTTGACATGCATGTCGTCGGGCTACGGCGTCATCCGGCTCTCGGCCGCAGTACGGCCGATGTGGTCCATCCCATGGACGCGCTCGACGCGCTGTTGCCCGACGCCGATTTTGTGGCGCTTACCTGTCCGCTGACCGCCGAGACCGAAAACCTGATCGACGCCGAGGCGCTAAGCCTGATGAAACCCGGCGCCCATTTGGTGAACGTCGCTCGCGGGCGCGTCGTCGACGAGGCCGCGCTGGTCGAAGCGCTTGGCGCGCGGCGGATAGCGGGCGCCGCCATCGATGTGACTGTCGAAGAACCGCTCCCGGCGAGTTCGCCGCTTTGGGCGATGGAGCACGTCCTGATCACGCCCCACACCGCGGGCGAGACGCGGCGTTATGAAGACAACGTGATCGAGATCTTGCTCGACAATCTTGGGCGTCTGTCGCGCGGCGAAACACAATTGCGCAACCAGATTGTCTAGATCGGAATGGTCCAGGCACCCTCGTCGGGACCAGCAAGCCTCGCTGCACCAACTCTCTCCCAGGGGGAGCAGGCGGGCGAGCGGGCATAGACGGCCAACAGGGAGTGAGAAATGCCGTTCATCGCGTCGAATGGGCTGACCGAGGCGGGTACGGCCAAGACAATCATGGCCGGCGGCATCAATGTGCACTACCACGATATCGGCGAAGGCGAGCCGGTGCTGTTCCTGCACTCCTACGGCCCTGGCACCACCGCCTGGATCACCTTTCACAAGGCGGTCGGCGCACTATCAGCGCACTACCGGTGTATCCTGATGGACCTGCCGAACTTTTCGAAGACGGGTCCGATCGTTTACCGCGAGGGCGTGCACGCGGTTCAGGCACGGACTGCGGTGGCGTTACTCGACTCGCTCGGCATCCCCAAGGCCTACTGGGTCGGTAACTCGCAGGGCGGGCAGTCGGCGATGGTGGCGGCCATCAGCTATTCGGAGCGGGTCCAGAAGTTTGTGATGGGGGGATCGCATATCGGCACCGGCGGCGATCGCTATCTCTTGGCCAATCGCCCCTCGGAAGGCAGCCGCGCCACCGCCCAGGCGCTTGCCGACCCCAGCCGCGACAGCATCCGCCGCTATCTGCGCGTCCACATCGACGACGAGAGCCTGGTGACCGACGAGCTGGTCGACTACATCCACCACGCGCACACCTGGTCGCCCGAATTCATCGAGGCGCGCCGGCAATCGGTCAGCCTGCCGCACGACTACACCCCCGACCTCGCCGGCATCCAAGCACCCGTTTTATTGATCCACGGCCGCTACGACCGAATGGTGCCGTTCGAGGTCTCGATCGCGATCCTCAATCACATCGCCAACTCGCGCCTCGTGCTTCTCAACAATTGCGGGCACTGGCCGCCATTCGAAAAGCCGGCGGAATGGGCGGCACAGGTGCTCGCCTTTCTGCGGGGGTACTAAGCGCAACGGCCCCCGCCAAGCGGTAGCCCGCTCCGCCCTGCCGGCACGGGGTACAGGAGTTCTTGGGTTGCGGAGTGTTCGGTATGATGTTTTTGAGGGTGCTTGCGAGACCGCTGCCGGCTGCGCCGGCGATCAGCGTGTTCGCCAGTCACGCAATTAGGAGAGGATGATTTTATGCGCGATACTGAACTGATGGAGGAGCTGTATCGCCGGTTTCATTCTGCGTCGGCAAGCGAATTTTCTGATCGGATTGCGCATTTACGGACCGATGATTTGCTATTTAAGGATACCGAGGGCGCTCCCTTTGGCGACGTCAAGCACCTCATTCGCGGCGACGACAAAAGCGGCGCCGCCTTCGATATTTTCAGGCTCGGTTGGTTTGGCCGGAGGGTGTGGGAACTCGTCATTGTCGATGGCGCTTATCTTCCGCACATGCACCAGAAAATAAACAGCGAATTTTTTATATTCGCCGGCCGCGGACATCTTTCCCGCGACGCCGAATGGATCGCCTACCAGGAGAAGAGTACGGTAGCGGTCGGCATGGCGGTGGCTCACGGCTTCATTACCGATCCGGAATTCGGGCCAACCGTGTTTCTTTCGATCCAAAGCGATCCAATCAGAAAAATTTCAATCGATCCGAATACACAATCCGAAAAGTTCGTGGACGACTTTGTTTATGTTGATGATGCATTTCCGCTTCCTGCTGATCTTTTGGACATAAGAAAGCAGAAGCTGGCGGCGGGCAGTAGGCAAAGGGCGGAACAAGCGTAAACCCGCCGGACTAAGTCCTGCGGATACGTCGAAGTGTTGCGAGCGGCGATATCGATGTGATCGCCGCGTTCCTTCGATTTTCGTTGGGCCGCACCTGTTTTAGGAGGACGGATGGCCGGGCTTGGCCGGGGACGCCGAGCGATTTTCTCCAAACCATCGGGCGAGGCGATCGAGATAAAGATAAATGACCGGGGTCGTGTAAAGCGTCAGCCATTGCGAAACCAGCAGTCCGCCGACGATTGCAACACCAAGCGGACGGCGCAATTCAGATCCGGCACCGCTTTCGAGAGCCAACGGCAAACCCGCGATCAAAGCACAAAAGGTCGTCATCATGATCGGCCGGAAGCGCAATAAACAGGCCTGGTGGATCGCTTCGAGCGGTGACTTACCTTCGACCCGCTCCGCCTCGATCGCGAAGTCGATCATCATGATCGCGTTCTTTTTCACGATGCCCATCAACAGAATGATGCCGATGATGGCGATCAGGGTCAGGTCGTAGCCGAACAGCATCAGGACTGCCAATGCTCCGACCCCGGCCGGCGGCAGTGAGGAGAGGATCGTGATCGGGTGGATAAAGCTCTCGTACAGCACCCCCATGATCACGTAAATCGCGGCGACCGCGGCGGCGATCAGCAGCGGGATCGTGACCATCGATTGCTCGAAAGCCTGGGCGGTACCCTCAAAGGCGCCGTGCAAGGTTGCGGGCACGCCGAGCTTTGTTTGCAGCGCGTCGATTGCGGTGACCGCCTGGCTCAACGCCGCACCCGGTGCCAGATTGAACGACAATGTCACCGAGGGGAACAGCCCCTGGTAGTTGATCGTGACCGGCTCTGCTTTGGTCACGTAATGCGCCACCGCCGAGAGCGGCACCTCGCCGCCGCTGCTGTTCTGCACATAAAGGTCGGCCAATGCCTCAGGTCCCGACTGATATTTCGGTTGGACCTCCAAAATCACTTTTGATTGATAGCTCGGCGAATAGATCGTCGCGATCTGCGCCTGGGCAAACGCATCCTCGAGCGTCGTATCGATGGCCGACATCGAGAGCCCGAGCTGCGAGGCGGTGTTGCGGTCGACCTCGATGGACACATTCGGCGCCGCGACCTGCAGATCCGAAGCGACATCGGTCAGGATCTTGAGCTTTTGCATGCCGGCCTCGAGGATCGGCGCCCAATGGTCGAGCTCGGTCGTATTGCTGTCGGTCAGGGTGTACTGGTACTCCGCCTGTTCCAGCCGCCCGCCGATATTGATGTCCTGCCCGGCCTGCATAAACACCTTGGCGCCGATCACCGCATAAAACTGAGGCCGCAATCGCGCCATGACCTCTTGCACCGGCAGGCGCTCGCTGAACGGTTTTAGTTGGATGAAAACACGCGCTGTGCTTTCGCTGGGGTTGGACCCGGTGGCGCCGGCGAAGCCGACGACGTGCTCGACCGCCGGGTCGCGCATCACGATGCGCGCGATCTGGTTCTCGATTTTGGCCATCGCCGGGAATGAGGTATCCTGCCGCGCCTGGACCGCGGCAAAGATAAACCCGGTATCCTGCTCCGGCAGAAAGCCCTTCGGGATCCAGATGTACAGGATCGCGGTCAGCGCCATCAATCCCAGCGTCAGCAACAGCATCAGGAAGCGGTGCCGGAAGGCCCATTGCAGCCCACGATCATAGCCGTGGGTTAGCCGCTCAAAGCCGCGCTCGAACCAGCTCCGGCGACGCTTTTCCGCCTCCTTCTCGCGGGTCAGAAACTGCGCGCACATCATCGGTGTCAGGGTCAGCGACACGAGCGCGGAAAACAGCAAGGTCAGCGTGACCGTCATGGCAAATTCGTGGAACAGCAGCCCGACCACGCCTGACATGAACAACAGCGGAATAAACACCGCGATCAGCGACAATGTCATCGAGACGATCGTAAAGCCGATTTGTCCGGCACCCTTCAGCGCCGCCTCGAACGGCGGATCGCCAGCTTCAATGTAGCGCACGATGTTTTCGATCATTACGATCGCATCGTCGACCAGAAAGCCGACCGCAATCGTCAGCGCCATCATCGATAAATTATCGATGCTATAGTTCAGAAAATACATGCCGCTGAAGGTCGCGATAATAACGAGCGGCAGGGTGATGCTCGGAATGATTGTCACCCACAGCTTTCGCAAGAACAAGAAGATGACGAGAACAACGAGAACGATCGTCAGCACCAACGTGAATTCGACATCGGACACCGAGGCGCGGATGTTGACCGAGCGATCGGAGACGAGATCGACATGCACGGCGCGCGGAATCGACGCTAACAGCCGCGGCATGATCGATTTTATACTGTCGACAACCTGCAGAGTATTCGCTCCCGGGGTGGTTTCGATCAGCAAGAGTTCGGCGGGCGTGGTTCCGAACCAGCTGCCGGTCAGCGGGTTGACCGAAGAATCGATGACCTTGGCGATGTCGCTCAGCACAACCGGCGCACCGTTGCTGTATGCGACAATGACTTTGTTGAACTGAGCGGCGTTAAACAGCTGGTCATTGGTCTGCAGCGGGTAGTTCGCTTGCGGCCCTTGAAGGCTGCCCTTTGCCGTATCAAGTGTCGCGGCCGACAGCGCGGTGGCGACCTGAGGCAGGCTCATGCCGCGGGAGGCGAGCGCCAAGGGGTCCACCTCAACGGTAACTGCCGGCTGCTGCTGGCCCGCGATAATTACCTGGCCGACCCCGTTTACCGTCGACAGCTGTTCGGCGAGCATGACGTTCGCGTATTGGTCGAGCTGGTAGAGCGGCATCGCATCGGAGTGAACCGCATAGATCAGGACCGGCCGCTGCGCCGGGTTGGTCTCGCGGTAGGTCGGTGGGTTCGGCAGGTTCTTTGGCAGCAGCCCGCCGGCGGCATTGATCTCGGTCTGCACGAATTGTGCGTCGGCGTTGATATCGGTATTGAGATCGAATTGCAGGGTGATTGAGGTCGTGCCGGTACCGCTGGTCGAGGACATAAACGACAGGCCCGGGATCGCGGTGAACTCCTCCTCGAGCGGCGTCGCGACGGTACTGGCCATCGTCTCGGGGCTGGCGCCCGGCAGCTGCGCCGACACCGAGATCGTCGGAAATTGCACGTTCGGCAGCGCTGAAACCGGCAGCAGCTCGTAACACATGGCGCCAAAGGCGAGCAGTGCAGCCATCAGCAGCGCGGTTGCGATCGGCCGGCGGATAAAGGGTTCCGAAATGCTCATCAACCGCTCACCGGCGTCGCTGCCGCCTTCGGCGCCTCGACGGTCACGGTGACGCCGTCGGCGAGCCGGTACTGCCCGGCGGTCACCACCTGCTCACCTGACTGCAAACCCTTGCCGATGACCGCGAGATCACCTTGTGTCTCCGTCACCGTTACGTTGACGCGGCGCACCTTGTTCCCGGGTCCGATGATATAGACGTAGGAGCCGTTCGGCCCGGTCATCACGGCCTGGGACGGAACCGTGATTACATTCTTTCGGATGAATTCGATCAGCTTCACCGACACCATTTCGTTGGGCCACAGAATTTCTCGGCGGTTGGGGAATGTGGCTTCCAGCATGACCGTGCCGGTCGCCGTGTTGACCACGTTGTTGATCAGGCTCAGCTTGCCTGACGCGAGTAGGTTGCCGGCCTGCGAATAAGCCTCGACCGTCAGGGGGCCTTTGGCCTGATTCTCACGGATCGTCTCGAGCTCGGTCTGCGGGACGCTAAAGCTCACAAAGATCGGCTGCATTTGCGTGATCGTCACCAGCGGCATGATACCCGCAACGGTTGCATTTGCGGTTGTCGATGCGGCTGCCGAGGTTTCCTGCGCACCCGCGGCTTGCACGTAATTGCCGAGATCGACTTGCAGCGCGCCGGTGCGGCCGGCGATCGGCGAGTTGATGTGACAATACCGAAGATTGAGCTCGGCATTGGCGACATTGGCCTCGTCCTGCTTGACCGTGCCCTCGTCCTGGTTGACCACGTAGCGCTGATCCTCGGCGGTTTGCCGCGCGATTGAGTTCTCGGCGAGGAGCATCTGATAGCGGGAGAGGTCGGTCTTGGCCTCGGCCAGGGTCGCTTCGTCGTGGGCGAGCTGACCTTGCGCCTGGGCGAGCGCTGCCTCGTAGGGATGGGGATTGATCAGGAACAGCTTTTGCCGCTTGGCGACCTCATCGCCTTGCTTGAAATAGATGGCGTCAATCCGTCCGTTGACCCGCGGCGTTACATTGACCGTGTCGATCGACTGAACCGTGCCGAGCGCCGGTTCGATCGCCGGCACGTCGCGGCGGGTGGCCGCGGCCGCGTTCACCGGCACCGGCGGCGGTGCCGCGACGGGTTTGTTCGCCGAGCCGTGGTCGATCGCCCGCCACACCGCCCATCCCGCGACGACCGCGAGAACGAGCAGGACAACGGCCACCATTCCGCGCAATATCGCGTACTCCTTTCAGGACCGACCCGATCGTGACGGATGCCTGTGTGGAGATAAGGCGGTTGGGTATAAAAAGGTCCCGGTGATCTCTTGGCTACCGCTCCGCTAGGCGAGACTCGATTGGTTACAAGAGCTGACCGGGGCGCGCCGGCAATTGGTCAGCCTGCCGCGCGACCCCACCCCCGATCTCGCCGGCATCCGCGCGCCGCCGGTCCAATTAGCCCGGCTAGAGAAAGACGCTGAGGTTTTTGTCGAGGAGGACGTTGGCGTCGAGGACGATCGTGCGTCGCGCTACCTTCCAGGCGCCATCGACGTTGCGCACCAGGTCCTCGCGGCAGCCGGAGAGCAGCTGGTGATCGGTCTCCAGGTGTGAGCGATACACCAGAAATGCGGTCCGGGCGTCGACTTCGCCGTTTTCCAGCGCTGTCGCTTCGAGATTGCCGATCAGGTGGCGGGTGCGCGATGGGGGGTCCTCGGCCCAAGCCATGCCGGTGTCGAGCCGGGCCACCCGCATTTCGAGATAGCGCTTGTCCTCTTCGAGGATCGCCAGATCGCCGAGCGGAGTCAATTCGCGGTGCAACTCGTGGCGCGAGACATTCTTGCGGCGCGGCATGAAGTAGAGGACATCGTCGGTAAAGAGATCGAGCCACTCCTTGAGCTTGCGCTCGTCGAGCAACCAAGCCTCGCGGATGTAGAACTGCATTAGCTCGAACCACAGCGCGTGCTGCTGTGGCAGCGCCGCTGAAGGTGCCATGGCCAGCTCCGCTGTGCGGGTTGCGGCTCGCGCGCTCTTCGTTTTCACCGGATCGCCATCCGTTAGCTCATCGGGAAAAGCTCGATCATTTTTACCCGCATTCCCGGCGAAAGCCGGGACCCATCCTTCGCGCGGCAGAGCGTCGGTACCGTGGATTCCGGACTTCGCCGGAAAAGCGGTTGGAACCGTGCGGCAGATCGACCGGAGTAGACCATGAGCTAGCCGCGCACCGTTGCGGCGCCGTCGAAATGGGCGGTGATCGGGGCAAGCGGGATGTCGGCCCAGCTCTCCGCGTTCATGAACTCTTCCCAGCGTCGATAGAAGAGGCGCTGGTTGTTCTCCGAGATGTAGCGCTCTGAGACGAGCCCCGGATAAGCCGGATGCGGCCCAGCATGTCCGACGCCCATCGACAGGTCCTGCGCGTGACGGCGTCCCAAGCGGCTGGTGCTCGCTTCGGTCACCTGACGCCAGTTGTCGACGTCGTCCTGCTCGAACATGCCGGCCGCACCATTGTTGGCCTGGCTCCCGATACGAATCACGCGCTTCAAGTCCTCGGGCATATCCCGGTCGACCAGTACGAAATGCCAGAACTCGGTCTTGAGCGGGCCGCGCGGTAATGCCAGCCGCAGCCCGAGGATCCCGTTCGGGAAGATCGAGTGGTTGCCAAGCTGTACCCGGCGCGCGCGGAGCGGGCCGAGGCGCCGCTCGAACTCGGGCAGCGTCGCCTCGTGGTATTCCTGGAACAGCCGCATCGTCTCGCTCGACATGCCGTGCACATAGCGCGGGGCGTTGTCGTCGGCGTCGCGGAAGGTGATCGAGTGCCCGTTGACAAAAGCGTGCCGGTTAGGACTGGCGAATTGGTCCTCGTGCGACAACCGGGGGCGACCGAGATAGCGGGTCTGGACCCGCGCGCTGGCGAGATGGCTGGTGGGGACGTGGTAATTGTCCGAGCAGTTGTCGACCAAGGTCTTCCAATTGACGGGTTCGAGCCATTTCATCGGGCCAAGCGCCTGCATGCCGCCGTCCCGCCGGTTAAATACGGTGTCGAGATACCAGCGTGCGTCGCCGAGGTAAGCCTCAAGGGTCGGAGCGTCCTTGGCCCAGGTCGCGAAGACGATGCCCGCATAGGTCTCGACGCGCGCCTCGATCAGACCGAGCGATGGCCGGTCGAGCGCGTCGTAATAGGCCTCGGTCTCGCCGGGGACGTGTTCGAGGGCGCCGTCATTACGATAGGTCCAGCCGTGATAGGTGCAGGTGAAGCGCTTGGCGTTACCGTCATCAACGCGGCACACGCGGTTGCCGCGGTGGCGGCACATGTTAAGGAGCGCGTGCAGTCGGCCCTGCTCGTCGCGGGTCAGAATGACCGGGTCTTCGCCCATATAGGTGTGGAAGAAATCGTCGGTGGCCGGCACTAGACTCTCGTGCCCAATCATCAGCCAGGCGCGGCCGAAGATCTTCGCCATTTCATCGTCGTAGACCGCCTGCTCGCTGAAGATGCGGCGGTCGAGTTTGCCTGTGGCGGGGTCGATGACGGCGTATTTCGGAGCGCTGCCCATAAGCGGACAATCCCTCTCGCCCCTGCCCTGCCCTTCCCTCCCGCGCCGGCGGCGGAGGATTGGAGAGGCGTCACGGTCATCATAGCAGGAGCCGGGGCGGATCATCACCGGGGTTTCGATGTCGAGAGCGCTTGGTCCGGGTTCGCTGCGCTGACGATACTGATAACGGATCCCGGGGTGCAGCAGCACGGAACAGACTATTAATTCGACGGCACGACGCAGAAGGCCGCGTCCGGTTGATCGGCCTCGACACCCGGCACCGAAATTTCGCGCTCTCGGCCCGATGAAGCGGCGCCTTGCACCCGAAACTGTGAGCAGTCCAAACGCGGAATTGACGTTTCGATTGGCGCTTGGCGCTGTGGGACCCAACTGTAAGGCGCCCGGTAGGCCCGATAAACCATATTGAGCCGGCGCTTGCCCCAATAAGGGCTGACATATTCCCAGACCAGCTCGTGGCCTTGCGTCACTTCGAAAATACGACCATCCGATCCTTCGGTGATCAGCGTATTGCCATTGGGCAGGCGCTGGGCGCTGCTAATGAACGGGCTATAAAAACGAGAAGCGTCGAGCGGCATCACGAAGCCCGCTTCGACCGGCGTGTACTGCCAGACGATCTGGAGTGAAATCGGATTTATTTCCAAAACCCGCGAGTAATCCCGCCTTGCATTTTGGCGACCGGTCGGCGAAGCGGGGTTGGGCTGGCCGTAACCAGCCCACCCGCCATTGTCGAATACCAGTAAATTCCCCTCGCCGGGCAGGCCGCGTGGAATGATGTGGGCGTGGTGCTGACCAATGATCCAGCCCAGTTTGCGCTCAGCCTCGCTCCCGTCGTAGTTGGGGCCGAGCCGCCAAGCGATATTGCCCGACTGCCGATCGATGATGGCGATGATGTTCGCTTCCCTCGAATCCCAGATAATATTGTCGGGATGAAAACGGTGATCACCGGCATCGAAATGGCGGTTTGGACCGATGTAGGACGCCGAGTTGATATGCAGCCAGTCACCGATCGACCCATTCGCCAATTTTCTCGGATTGGGGTCGCGGAACAGAACCGTCCTTGCCGCGTCGTCGAAACCGAGCTCGTCGAAATGTTCATGAGCGCGCCATGACCATAGGATTTCACCGTCCCAGTTCACTTCGATGATCTTGTCGTCGAGCAATAGCTGATCCGAAATTTTCGGATTTCGCACATCTTCGTGCACCAGCAGCAGCGTCTTGCCGCGATGGTTCAATGGCGTTTGCCCAGGCGCATAATATCCGACCGGATTGCCCTCGCGCTGAAAGTCGTGGTGCTGTCGCGCATACCAGCGCGGCTCTTGTCCGGGATCGGCGATATGTTCGAGCCGGCTGAACCGCCAGACGATATTGCCTTCCCAATCGACTTGGACCAAATCCGTGTGATCCTGGTAGCTGTGATCGGGGTTACGGAGCCCTGTGCTGCCAAAGACCTGGCCGTCCGGCAACAACTTGTTGGGGAAACCCTGCAGCCCCCTCCACAATTGGACTTCGTTGCCGTTCATATCGATCAGCAAGGCGCCGAGATCTGCTGCCGGAAAAATAGTGTACCCGCTCCACGCTTTGGCGGGATCGTACAAAGTGACGCCGGTCGGATAGATCGTCGGATGGCCCATCGTCTCTCCCAATCCTCAAACGGCGGATGCAGGATATAGCCCGCCGCGCAGTTATAGCGTTCCGCAGCCTACTTTTCGCGGGGGCTCCGTCGTAATTCAACCCAAAGGATGGCCGCGAGTCGCCGAGTGGTCGCCGCCGTGTCGTTATGAGCATTGTCGGCGGGGCGTATCGCGGCCCAGCCCCGCGCACAACGCGCCAAGAAAAACTTCCGGCCGCTAACCGGTGCTGCACTTTTGACGATGGGCCGACGCAGCGTTGACGAGCGGCATGGTTAATAGCTCCGGCGGTAATGAGCCAACCAAGCACCTGAGGATCGAATGGCAACCGATATCGACCGCCCCGCCATCCAATGCCATCCAGCAGACCGGCTAAACCAAACCGGCGGCTTGTCGGAGGCAGCCACTCCCACATTCACGGCTGTCCGCTCGCTGATCGTAATCACGCTCTCGTCATTGGGACTGTGGGCGGCAATCTTGTGGGTAGCCGCCTCGTTGGGCTCTGGGTGGTTATGGTAGCTGCGGCCGACTGGCTCGCGATCATCTCACCGCACGCTCGGGATCGTACCCACAATCTCGAGGAACCCGGGCGATTACCGGAGGATACCATTGCTTGCGTTCTTTTCGCGCAACGCATCCAGCCAGGCCGAAATTTGCCCCCATTGCGCTGAATGACTGTCGCAAGTCGGCGTGCTGAATAATCGCCCTGCTGGTGCCGTCGACCACCTTCCAGCTTGGCCCGCTGGAGAAGGCGGTTACCTTTACTTCCCACGATCTGGACAGAGTTGAGTCGCACGGCGGGGTCGCGTGTTGTAAACAAAACTCGCCACCCTGATGAGGACCGGCCATGAACCAAGAATACGAGACGCTTCGGGCCGAAGACCGCGGTGACGGGCTCGTTTTGTTGACTTTGAACCGCCCACAGGTGGCAAACGCGCTCAACACCCAGATGGGGCGCGACCTGTTGTCCTTTTTCGACGCGGTCAACGCGGCGCCGGCGAAAGCCCGCTGCATCGTTGTGACCGGCGCCGGCGAGCGCGCGTTTTGCGCCGGCGGCGACCTTAAAGAACGAAACGGCATGACTGACGAGCAATGGCAGGACCAACATTTGTTATTCGAGCGCATGATCCGCGCATTTATAGGCTGCCCGGTGCCGGTGATCGGTGCGGTCAACGGCGCCGCCTATGCGGGGGGCTGCGAACTAGCATTATGCTGCGACTTTATCTATGCGGCCGAGAGTGCGCGTTTTGCGCTGACCGAGGTCACGCTCGGCATCATGCCCGGCGCCGGTGGCACGCAAAACCTGCCGCGCGCGGTCGGCGAGCGCCGGGCCAAGGAGATCATCCTGACCGGCCGGCCCGTTTTCCGCGCAAGAAGCGCATGATTGGGGCATGGTCAATCGGCTATGCGCTCCCGACAACGCTTGTCGAGGAAGCGCTGGAAACCGCGCCGCCGCATCGCCGACAATGCACCGATATCCGTGCGCCAAGCCAAGCACGCGATCCATTACGGGCTGCAGATGGATTTGGCGAGCGGCATGATGCTCGAAATCGAGGCCTACAACCGTATGGTCCCGACCGAGGACCGGCGCGAGGGCATTGCTTCAGTTCAATGAAAAGCGCAAACCGATCTTTAAGGGCCGATGATCCGTCCTACACGCTCGTGATTGCGATAAGCGCGGTCACCCACTAACCTCCACTTCAAGGGCGATGTGGTTCGCAATGCCGCACCGCGACATGCCGGGAGACGAAAATGGATGGTGACCTGGCCAGCCGCACGCAGACGCCGGATCTGACGCACACTTTGGCAGAACGGGTGTCTGCCCTCGAATACCGGGATTTGCCGGAACCGGTGCGGGAGGTGGCGCGGCAATGCATGCTCGATTATCTCGGCGTGGCGATTGCCGGCGCCGACGACCAGCTGGTACGCATTCTGCTCGATGAGATTTCCGAGGCCGGCGGAGCGCCGCAGGCCAGCATTATCGGCCATGCGTGCCGGCTGCCGGTGTTGTCGGCAGCGCTGGTCAATGGCGCCGCGGGCCACGCGCTCGATTATGACGACGTCAATGTCGCGATGCCGGGGCATCCTTCGGTCGCGATCCTACCGGGGCTCCTGGCCCTCGCCGAAGCAAGAGCCAGCAGCGGGCGCGACGTGCTGACCGCGTTTGTCGCCGGTTACGAGACCGAATGCCGGATCGGCGCGGCTCTGAGCCCCGGACATTACGACCTCGGATTTCATTCGACCGGCAACAATCGGCAGCTTTGGCGCTGCCGCGGCTTGCGCGCGGCTTCTCGGCCTCGATGCCGAAAAAGCCGCGACGCGCACTCGGTATCGCCGGGACGCAAGCGGCCGGCCTGAAATCGCAATTCGGGACGATGTGCAAGCCGTTCCATGCCGGCAAGGCGGCGCAAAACGGGCTGTTGGCGGCGCGACTGGCGGCGCGCGGGTTTTCGAGCCGCACGGACCTGATCGAATGCGTACAGGGGTTTGCCGCGACACATGGGCCGGATTTCTCGCCCGCGGCAGCGCTAAGTGAGCCCGCGAACGGCTTTCACATCCTCAACAACTTGTTCAAATATCACGCCGCCTGCTACTTCACCCACGCACCAATCGAGTGTGCCCGCGAAGTACGCCGCCGGCACGAGCTGACCCCCGACAACATCGCAGCTATCACGCTGCGCGTCGACGCCAGCACCGATCGGGTGTGTAATATCCGGGCCCCGATCGATGGGCTACAGAGCAAATTCAGTCTGCGCCAGACCGTAGCCATGGCGTTGGCCGGGGTCGACACGGCAACCCTCGGCGCCTATGCCGAGGGGACCGCTCGCGACCCCGCGCTGGTTCGGTTGCGTGAGAAAATCACGATCGATTTTCAGCAAGGCTGGCCGCAAACCGTCAGCGAGCTGGAGGTGGAATTGGCCGACGGCCGGCGAGTGGCGGCGCGGTATGATTCGGGTATTCCGGCCGCCGATATTCTGCAGCAAGGACGCCGGCTCGCCGATAAATTCGACAGCCTGGTTGCGCCCGTCCTCGGCGCCGCGCGCGCCCGCGAATTGCGCGAGGCGGTTGCCGGGCTCGACGGCCTCGCCGATATCGGCGTCGCGCTGCAACTCGCCGCGCGGTGATCGCACCGCCCACCACCCAAGGAGTTGTCGCTAGAGAGCCTTCTGTCGCCTGCCTAATTCGAAATATGCTGCGTCACATCTGGTGGCGATAAAAGCTCGTGACGAAGCATGCGCGGTCCCACCCCGTTACGGCGGCGAAACCATCGTCAAAATCATCGTATGATTTCCGGCTGGCTCGGGCAATCCACTCTACAACAAGTCGCGCAACATCGCGATAAGCGGTTTATCGGCCGGCGGCATCGGATAGTCGGCAAGCAGCACCGGCCTGACCCAGCTCAGCCGCTGTCCCTCCCGAGGGGTCGGTATTCCCGACCATTTGCGGCAGACGTAGAGCGGCATCAGCAGGTGAAAATCAGAATAGGCGTGGGAAGCGAAGGTGAACGGCGCCAGGCAGCTCGCCGTCACATCGATCCCAAGCTCCTCAGCCAATTCGCGGATCAGCGCCGCCTCGGGCGTCTCACCGGGATCAACCTTGCCGCCGGGAAACTCCCACAGACCGGACATCGCCTTGCCTTCGGGGCGCTGCGCCAGCAGGACGCGCCCATCGGTATCCACCAGCACCACCGCCGCGACCAGGATCAGCGGCACGGCTCGATCAGCTGCGATAGCTGCCATTGATGTCGATATAGCTGTGAGTTAGATCGCAGGTCCACACCGTGGCTTTCCCCGAGCCGATGCCGAGATCGACCGCGATATGGATGTTGCGGGCGGCCATGTGCGCGGCGACCGGGCCTTCGCGATAACCTGGGACGGGACCGCCCTCGGCGGCGATCTGGACACCACCGACAGCGATCGTCAGCCGGTCGCGGTCGGCCGTTTCGCCGGCGCGGCCGACCGCCATGACGATGCGCCCCCAATTGGCGTCGCCGGCGGCGATCGCGGTTTTGACCAGGGGCGAGTTGCCGATCGTCAGCCCGATACGCCGCGCTGCGCGGTCGCTCTCGGCGCCGCTGACCTCAATCGTCACGAATTTCTGCGCGCCCTCGCCGTCGCCGGCGATCTGTTGGGCGAGGTCGATCATCGCGCTCCGCAGTGCAGCGCGAAACCCGGCGAGCCGCGGGTCGTCGGGGGCATTGACCGGGGCATGGCGTGCCTGGCCGGTCGCGCACAACAGCGCCGTGTCGCTGGTCGAAGTGTCGCCGTCGACCGTGACCGAGTTGAACGACGGCTCATTCGCTTCGACGAGCAGCGGCTGCAATACCTGAGGCGGCAACGTCGCGTCGGTGAAGATAAAGGCGAGCATTGTCGCCATGTCGGGCGCGATCATGCCCGAACCCTTGCAAAAGCCGTTTATCCGCACGGCAACGCCGTCGATCTCGGCGGTCGCGGTAGCCGCTTTCGGAAAGGTGTCGGTGGTCATGATCGCACGGGCGGCCGATTCCCATCCCGCGGCATCGAGCCGCCCGAAGACGGACGGGAGTGCCGCGCTGATGCGGTCGGCCGGCGGAGGCTCGCCGATGACGCCGGTTGAAGCGATATATACGTCCTGCGGGGCGCAGGCGAACAGGCTCGCGGCGGCGGCGGCGGTGCTCTCGACCACCAGGCGCCCGGCCTGGCCGGTAAAGACATTGGCGTTGCCGGAATTGACGATGATCGCGCGGGCCGTGCCGCGCGGCAGGCATTCGCGGCACCAGATCACCGGCTGGCCCGGCATTGTCGACTGCGTGAACACGCCCGCCACCGTGCTGCCCGGCGCCAGCTCGGCCAGCATCAGATCGTCGCGCCCGGCATAGCGAATGCCGGCGGCAAAAGCAGCAAGCCGGACGCCGGCGATCGGCGGTAACACCGGAAATCCGTCAGGTGCCAGGGGGGAAACGGCGCTCATTTTCTCCTGCTGATGAAGATGGGCGGCGGAAACCTACTTGGCCGTTGCCAAAGGCTTGCCGTCGAGGCCGAATTCTTCAACTTTAGCCTCGCTGCGCAAGGCTTTCACCTTGGCCTCGACAATTTCGCGCGCCAGCATGCGACTGACCTGCTCATGCGCCTCCGCAAAGGTCGGCGGCTGTTTGACCCGATGATCGATGACCAGGATTACATGCCAGCCGAACTCGGTTTTAACCGGGGTTTTGGTGTATTGCCCCGGCTTCAACGCAAAGGCAGCGGCGGCAAATGCCGGGACCATATCGTCTTTGCCAAAATAACCCAAATCGCCGCCCGACGCGGCGCCCGGATCGGTCGAATATTTCTTAGCGAGGGTAGCAAAGTCCGCCCCCTTGTTCAGCTGATCGATAATCGAGACCGCTTCCGCCTCCGTTTTGACCAGGATATGCCGGGCATGAACCTCGTCACGCGCCGGCTGCTGATGAATGAATTTCTGGTACTCTGCTTTAAGTTTATCTTCAGTTTCCGCGTCTTTTAGCATCTGCTCAAGGTAGACCTGCTGGATCAGGCGGTCCTCGAGCAACTTCAGACGACGCTGTACCTCGGGACTTTGATCGAGATGCTCTTTGCGCCCGGCTTCGGTAATCAACATCCCATCAATCATCCGGTCGAGCAACATCGGATAGATTTGCGCTAACGGCATTTTCTGCGCCTGTGGGGGTAGGCTTTGTTGCGCTGCCTCGACATCGGAAAGGTGAAGGTCCGTGCCATTGACGCGGGCCACGACCGGGTTGCCGGGCGGCAAACCCGCCGGCGGGGCAGAAGCTGCCGGAGGCGGCGCGCCCGCAGGTTCGGCGGCTTGCGCTAGCTGGGCCGCTGAACCAGCGGCGAGCGCCACATTCAGCACCGCAATGAGCAGAAAACGGGACGACATCGCGAGATCCTCGGCAGGAAAGACGGCCGCGGATCCTTGCGGCTCGATCCGACATCAATGCATGATCGGGTTCGTGGCGACAAGCGATGCTATTCGAGCAGCGTGCCGCGCGCCATCAGGCGTGAGACCCGTTGCCGAATTGACAGTCACAGCCCGGCGACCTATCTGTCGCTGGTCGCCGTGCGAATGCATTCCCCACGCTATAACCGATTTCCGAGGCTGCCATGTTCGGTGCCTTAGCCCGGCGGCTGTTTGGCTCCGCCAACGATCGATACGTCAAAAGTCTCGAGCACATCGTCTCTGCGATCAACGAGATGGAGCCGCAACTGACGGCCCTGTCGGACGACGAATTACGCGAGCGCACGGCTCAATTCAGGCAGCAACTCGCGGATGGAGCAGAGCTCGACGATCTGCTGCCCGATGCCTTTGCGACGGTGCGCGAGGCGGCCAAGCGGACGCTGGGACAGCGCCATTTCGATGTCCAACTGATGGGCGGCATCGTGCTGCATCGCGGCATGATCGCTGAAATGAAGACGGGTGAAGGCAAGACGCTCGTCGCGACGCTCCCGGTCTACCTTAATGCCCTCACCGGCAATGGTGTTCATGTCGTCACCGTCAACGACTATCTCGCTCGCCGCGACGCCGAGTGGATGGGCCAAATCTATCGCTTCCTCGGGTTGAGGGTCGGCTGCATTTTCCACGATCTCGACGATGTGCAGCGCCGTGAAGCCTATATGGCCGACGTGACGTACGGCACCAACAACGAGCTCGGCTTTGATTACCTCCGCGACAACATGAAATTTCGCTTGGAGGACATGGTTCACCGGCCATTTCACTATGCGATCGTCGACGAGGTGGATTCGATCCTGATCGACGAAGCCCGCACGCCACTGATTATTTCTGGCCCGACCGAAGATAATTCCGAACTCTATATCCAGGTCGATAAGCTGATCCCGTCCCTTGAGCCCGACGATTACGAAAAGGACGAAAAGCAGCGCACCGTTGCCATGACCGAATCGGGGGTCGAGAAGATCGAAGCGCTGCTGCGCCGATCCGGCCTGATGACGGCAGGAACGCTCTACGACATCCACAACGTGTCGTTGGTGCACCACGTCAACCAGGCGCTGCGCGCGCACAAATTATTCGCCCGCGACACCGACTACATCGTCAAGGACGACAAGATCATCATAATCGACGAATTCACCGGCCGGATGATGGAGGGTCGCCGCTACTCCGAGGGATTGCATCAGGCGCTCGAAGCGAAAGAAGGCGTCACCGTCCAGAACGAAAACCAGACGCTCGCCTCGATTACGTTCCAGAACTATTTCCGGCTCTACCCCAAGCTTGCCGGCATGACCGGTACGGCGATGACCGAAGCGCAGGAATTCGGCGATATCTACAAGCTCGAAGTCATCGAGATACCGACCAACGAGCCGGTCCGCCGCGACGACACCGACGACGAAGTCTACCGGACGACGCGCGAGAAATACGACGCGATCTTGCAGCACGTGCTTGAGTGCCGTGACCGGCAGCAGCCGGTGTTGGTCGGGACCGTCAGCATCGAGAAATCCGAGGCGTTGGCCGCGCTCTTCAAAAAGAACAAAGTGCCGCACAACGTCTTGAACGCGCGCTACCATGAACAGGAAGCCAACATCATCGCGCAGGCGGGACGTCCTGGGGCGGTCACGATCGCCACCAATATGGCCGGACGCGGCACCGACATTCAGCTCGGCGGCAACCTCGAAATGCGGTTGGGTACCGATCTGGCGACCGTGCAAGACCCGGTCGAACGCGAACGGCGGGCAGAGGCGATCCGCGCCGAAATCGAAACCGCCCATGAGGCGGTCGTGCAGGCTGGAGGGCTTGTTGTCGTCGGCAGCGAGCGGCACGAGAGCCGGCGGATCGACAATCAACTGCGGGGCCGATCCGGCCGACAAGGCGACCCCGGCGCCTCGAAATTTTTCGTCTCGCTCGAAGACGATTTGATGCGGATTTTCGGCTCCGAGCGGATGGATGGGATGCTTCAGCGTCTCGGGCTCAAAGAAGGCGAAGCGATTATCCATCCTTGGGTCAACAAGGCGCTCGCCAAGGCGCAGCAAAAGGTAGAAGCCCGCAACTACGATATCCGCAAGAACCTGCTGAAATATGACGACGTGATGAACGATCAGCGCAAGGTCGTTTATGAGCAGCGTCGCGAGATAATGGATTCTCGCGATGTCGCGATAACGACTGCCGACATGCGCAACGAGACAATCGACGAGATCGTGGCGACGGCGATCCCGGACAACGCACTGCCCGAGCAATGGGACGTGGTGGGTTTGCACGCCGAATGCCTGCGTCTGCTCGCGGTGGATTTGCCGCTCGCCGATTGGGCAAAGGAAGATGGCATCAGCGCCGACGAAGTTCGTGAGCGCATCATGGCGGCCGCCGACCGGAAGATGGCGGAAAAGACCGCGAATTGTGGCCCTGAGCTGATGCGGATGGCCGAGAAGAGCTTGCTACTGCAGTTGCTTGATCAGATCTGGAAGGATCATCTACTGTCACTCGACCATCTGCGCCAGGGCATATATCTTCGCGGCTATGCGCAGCGTGATCCCCTCAACGAATACAAGCGCGAAGCTTTCGAGCTTTTCGGCGCGATGCTGGTCAGCTTGCGTCAGCAGGTCACCTCGGTGCTCTCGCATGTCGAGCTTCGTGTCCCACAGCCCGCATTTGCTGATGCAATCGGCGAGCCTGAAGAGGTAATGGCCGAGGCGGTGGGTGCAGGCGGGAGATCTGCTCCCGGCCGAGCGCGAACCATCCGCCGTGCCGGATCGGGGAATGGCGTAAATGGCGGCGAACCATCTCCATCGGCGGGCCCGCGTTCGCCCTGGGCGGGAACGCCACGGAACGCCCCCTGCCCTTGCGGCTCGGGACGGAAATTCAAGCATTGCCACGGCCGGGTCTGACAGGGAACGTCGTCTCGACAATCAACCCTGGTTTTGCTAAACCAGCCCGATGGCGGGTGCATAGCTCAGTTGGTAGAGCAGCTGACTCTTAATCAGCGGGCCGTAGGTTCGAGTCCTACTGCACCCACCAACAAATCAAAGAGTTAAGGGCAGATCGGAAAACGGACACAAAAATTGTCCGTGCCATATCCGGGAAAAGCGGCGTCGCCGGGGCGTTCCGATCGGCCAAAATTTCCCCGATCCGGGCTTCCCAGCTTCTCTGATGTTTTGACGGTATCGGCATCGCCGCCGAGCGAATGGCCGCCGGAAATACGTCCGGTAGTTGACGGAGACGCGCCCAGCGTGGCATAGGTGGCGCGCTTTCCCTTCCCGAGGAGCGGTTTGCCGCCGGTGGTATTCGGCGGTGACGCTATTTGTGGAGGGTCAGAGCTATGACGACCTCTCTTCCCGAGCCGCCGCCGACCAATCGGCGGCGCGATCTAAACGGCGGCACGCAAAACCAATCCGCGCCGTCGCGCGACGCGATACGCGCGGCCCTCCGCGTTCACCTCGCCGCAATTCAAGAGCTGCTCAAGCACGACGCGGAGCTTGACGAGCGCGAAGGCGACGCGCTCTCAGAACTTGCCGACACCCTGGCTGTGATTACGGATACGGCCGAGCCGGAGCCAACGCCAACGCCGGCGAAAAGGGGACCCGGCGCGCCGCCGAGGGCGCACGGCCTTCCCGCGATCCCCGCTTATTTCAGCGAATCCGAACAGGCGGCGCGTCTCGGGATTGTACTGGCTCGGTTGCGAGAATGGCGCACCGCCGGCAAAGGGCCGAAGTGGACTCAAAATCGGCCAGCATGTTGTCTATCGCGAGGCCGACGAAGCCATTTGGCTAGAGCAGCAGCGTGAATTGGCCGATCGGCAGCCGCGCCGGGCCGGCCGAAGAAGGCGTGATGACCGCGGCGGGGGGGCCCGATCCGCCGAATCGACGAAGTCGGCCGGGGAAGGGGCGCGGCTTCTTTTCGAGTGTCAGGGGAAAATCGGTCGTTGGCGGCGACCAAGAAACAAATTAACCGGCGCCGCCTCCGCGGTCAAGACCGCCGTCTCTTGCCGGCCCGCCAGCTCCGCGCCGCAGCCGATCTTGTAGCACCATGGAAGCCGCGACGATTACCGCGCCCGTCATGAAGCGCGGCCAGATACGCGAGCTAATCGCCACCGCGCCGGCTCATCTTGCCCCGATATTGAAGGGAAGCCTCGAGCATCGGCTAGCGATGTCCATTGTAGAACGGGGCGCGCCGTTTCCCGGCGGAGATTATTGATATTGGCCGCCCCGCTGTTGCGCTCGTGGGCGATGACGATCTTCGATCGACAGGGCCGGACTCGTGGCCGGCGGCGGCTCGCTTTGCCCGTTGGGCGAGGGCCGCGATGGTCAACGCGGCCGCGGCCGATCCCCTGCACTACCAGCTCGCGGTCGACGCCGCTTTGCAGGTTGGGCGCGCCCTGATCGTCGAGACCTCAGCCGGTTTCGCCGCGGAATGGTGCGCTTTTCTTGGTGGCGGCCGGCGGTTTCCGCTGTTGGTCGTCCTCCCCGGGCACCCGAAGCCGCCGGAGCGCGCGCAGTGGCAATAAGCCCCCCGCCGTTTGCCTTCAAATCGCAGGTCAGGCCCTCCTTAACGGTGATTGACGTCATTGATCCCACGTCGCTTGCCGATATTCCAGTGCCGGAGCGGCAATGGCTCATCCGGGGCTGGATACCGATGGCGCGCGTGACGGCGCTTTACGGCGCTGCCGGTAAAGGCAAAACCCTCCTCGCGCAGATGCTCGCCACTGCGTGCGCCCTCGAAAGCCAGGACTGGCTCGGGCTTCAGGTCAGGCAATGCCGATCGCTTCTATTCTTCGCCGAAGACGACCGCGACGAAATGCACGCGCGACAGGCGGACATAAACGCCTTTTATGGGTGCAGCTTCAGCGATCTCGGCGCGATGGTTTGGGTGCCGCGGCTGGGCGAAGACTGCGAGCTAATGACGTTCGAGGGCGCGCGCGCAATCCGCGCGCCGCTGTTCGATCAGATTTTAAATATCTCCCGCGAGCATAGCGCGCAGCTTATTGTGACTGACACGCTGTCGGACACCTTTGGCGGCAACGAAAATCGCGTTCAGGTGCGGCGCTTCGGGCACTGGCGCTCGGTCATCTCGCAAACGCCACCGGCGCCGCCGTCCTGGCGCCCGCGCACCCGTCTTTATCGGGCATAAGAAGCGGCGAGGGCGATTCCGCATCAACCGCGTGGAAGGGGAATTTTCGCTCTCAGCTCTATCTCCCGGGGCCGGCCCCAAAGGACGATGAAGACGGACCCCCTGACCACGATATCCGGACACTGAGCTGCACAAAGGCCAACTGGGCAAGCCGCGGTGAGAAGATCGAGCTGGGCTACCGAGACGGCGTCTTTGTTCCGCGCCGCGACGATACCGGGATCCTTGGTTCAATCAGGCGCCGCACCTGCGAACGCGTCTTCCTCGATCTGGTGGCCAAGCTCGCGGCGCAGGGCCTCTACGTCACGGAAAGGCCTAAGGCGGGTAATTACGCGCTCAGAGTCTTCGCCGACCAGTCAAGGGACTTACGCGAAGGCTTCACCCAGAAGGATTTCCAACGGGCGATGAATAATTTATTCGCCCAAAACCAAATCGCCATTGGCGAACATACTGCTCTCAACCGCAAAACATATCCCTGCCTTATCGTCACGCCTTAGAAGGAAATTCCCAATGCCAGAGCAATCGAGCGGCGACCATATGGCTGCGGCCGGGCCAAAGGGCTGAGCCTCTCCTCTTCTCTGGGCTGACAATCAAATGGGTGCGGCGATCTCAGCGATGAACCCGTTAATGCTGGACGACCAGTAGCCCCCTCTGTAGCGGCTGCGCGCGCCCGCCCGTGGGGACCCCCAGTAAACAATTTGCCAAAAACGCATAGCCAACACCTGGCTCGAACTCGCAGGCTCAAGTTTAGATGCCAGCCTCTATCCAACGTGGCCGGCCGTGAGCCACGGTGGAAAGAGAGATGCCGGGCAGCGTCGCGTCGGTCTTCAGCGAGGCCGAGGATTTCGAGACAGCCTTACGTCAGGAAGGGTGCCTCGGCCTGCTTATCACCGGACACCGCGCGTTTCGGGCGCGGCTGACCCAAGTAGCTCTGCATAGGCTGAGGTTGACAGCCGGCGACGAGCAGCTGGCGCGGATTGCTTTCGTCGCCGCGCCCGCCGGCAGTGTCCTATTGACGTTTGCGATCGGCAAGGCACCGGCACCGATCTGGGCCGGGATCGAGATACGAGCGAACGAGATAATCACGATCGGTCCCGGCGAGACGGTTCATGCTCGCACCGGCGGACCAGCGCTGTGGGGCACCCTGCGAATTCCGGAACGGGACTGGCTCGACTACGGTGGCGCGCTAACGGGCACTCGTTTTGCCGTTCCGCGCGGTATCGCGCGATGGCGCCCGCGTCCGGCGCCCGCGAGGCATTTGCGCGATCTGTTCCGAGCGGCTATGCGAACCGCCGAAACCCGGCCGGGGGTGCTAGCCGATGTCGAAGCGGCCCATGGGCTTGAGCAGCAAACGATCGACGCGCTGATCGAGTGCTTGGAGGCCGTAACTGCCGAGGAAGAAGCGCTCGCCGCCAAACGGCACAGGGACATTCTCGCGCGGTTCGAGGAGCTGCTAAAGGTCGGCCCCCCGCGCTCCTTGCCCGCCATCTGCGCTGAGCTGGGTGTATCGGAGCGGCTCCTGCGCGAGTGCTGCGGGCTGAGCTTGGGATTGAGCCCGACCGAGTACCGCCGCCGCTGGGCGATGCAGCAAGTCAATCGCGAGCTGCGTAGCAGCAATGCAGCAACATCGACCGTTGCCGAGATCGCCGGTCGACAAGGTTTCAAAAGTCTTGGCCGGTTTACGGCGGCTTATCATTCAGTCTATGGCGAATTGCCCTCAGACACGTTGCGTTCGTCTGACGGTGTCGCACTGATTCCTTTGAGGGGGCAGCGCGTAAGAATTTCATAAACTGATCACTTGACCAAAACGGAATGATGAGAACTGCTTTTATCGCGGACAAGTCAAATTCGAAATCCGAGGATCCTGTGCCCTGGAGCGCCGTGCATACCTTCTCGGAACCCGACGATTACGCGGCGGCGATCCGCGAACGACGTCCGAACTGACGACAATCGGGCGGGGGCAGTTCAATGCGCGACGCGTCCGTATCGATCTGCATTGCCTGTGGTTGCAGCGGCTCTCGGACAACCTGCCGCGGATCATTCACGCGTCCCACATAATCGGGCGGGCATTCATTCAATTCCGCACTCAAGCTGGGCCGGGGTTGCTGGCGGGCGGTCTGGAGATGAATCCGACTAACATCTTACGACACAGGGACGGAGACGCTTATCATCATCGCTTGTCCGGGGTCGCCTGCTTTGGGGCCATGTCCCTGACGGTAGAAAATATGGCGTCCGTCGGAGAAGCAATGGGCGGATGTGACCTGACCCCGCCGCGCGATGCAATGCTAATCACCCCTCGACCCGCTGCGATGGCACGGCTTCAGCGGCTGCACGCAGCCGCAAACCATTTGGCCGAACACGCACCGGAGATTATTGGTAATTCAGATTCGGCGCGCGGGCTCGAACAGACCCTGATCGAGGCCATGGTCGATTGCCTCAGCCACGGACAAGAACACGAGAGCACCTTGGCGCAAGGGCAGCACGCTATCGTCATGCGCCGATTTCGCCGCGTGCTCGAAGAAAATCCCGAACAGCCACTATTCATCCCGGAAATCTGCAAGGCGATCGGGGTATCCGGCCGGACCTTGCGGCTATGCTGTCAGGAGCATTTGGGGATGAGCCCAAAGCGCTATTTGCTGTTGCGCCGCATGCATTTCGTTCGGCGGGCATTACGCGCGGCGACGAGCGAAATCACCATAACCGACGTCGCCACGCGCTATGGCTTCTGGCAGCTCGGGCGCTTTGCCGTCGAATACCGCGCGCTGTTCGACGAGTCGCCGTCCGCCACATTGCAACGGCAATCCGGCTAGGCCGGCATTTCGTTTGCCGAAATTGCACAGCGCGAGCGGCCCGGCCGATCAAAGATCCCCGTCGTACCTGATCAGCGCCCGCTTTTGTCGTCGGAGGTATATCGACGAGGATCAATCAGGCGCTGGTCGGCGCTGTAGTGATCGCCGCGCTCGCAGCGACGCAAGGAGTGTCGGCCCAGAACCGACCAGCCGCTCCCGCCGGTTCGTCCGGTGCAAAGAGTGCCGCAGCCCCCGCAATCGCACCGGAAGCCGACCGGTTTCTGAAAGAGGTCGGCGCTTATATCGGTATGGCCCCGCAGTTCGTTTTTCATGCCGATGTGACGTTCGACCATGTGCTGCCGTCGGGCCAGAAACTGCAATTCTCGGCGGCCGAGGAAGTGGTCTTGCAGCGCCCTGGCCGGCTTTATGTTGAATGGAACAGCGACCTCGGCGCGCGGCAGTTCTGGTATGACGGCAAGTCGGTTACCCTTTTTGATCCGGCAACGCCGTTCTATGCGAATGCCACGGCCCCGCCGGATATCGACGCGATGTTGAACCAACTGGTGCCGAAATTGGACTTCGCGCCGCCGCTTGCCGATTTCTTGTACTCCGATCCTTACAAACAGGTGCGCGGGAATATCCAATACGGGTTCGACCTCGGCCAAAACGCAATCAACGCAGGAATTGCCGGACCTTTGCCTTTGTCGAAAAAAACATCGACTGGCAAATCTGGATCGAAAACGGACCGCAGCTGACGCCCTGCAAGCTGGTGATCACCTACAAGACGCAGCCGTCGCAGCCGCAATTTCAGGCGGTGTTCACCAATTGGGACTTCACCCCGCGCATTGCGTAATCGGTGTTCACACCGGAGTTGCCGCCCGGGACACAGAAAATTCCTTTCGCGACTGTCGCGGCTGCCAAGTAGCACCAGGAGAATAGCTATGAGAACGCCATTCGGGGATCGGAGAAGACTTGCCGCTGCGCTGCTGACGGTGACGGCAATCGCCGCTTTGGCTGCGATCGGCGGCGAGCACGCGGTTGCATTTCGCGGAGGTGGCGGCTTCGGTGGCGGCGGTTTTGGCGGGGGCTTCCACGGCGGCGGCTTTAGCGGCTTTCATGGCGGCGGCGGTTTCAGCGGTTTTCATGGCGGCGGGAGTGCCCGCTTTGGTGACGGCGGATTTGCCGATCGTGGCACCGATGCCGGGTTTGGCCGCGGCGGCTATGGCAGCCTGCACAATGCCGGCAGTTATTCGGATCGCACCAACCAATTCCAGCAGAGCCATCCCGAATTCCAGCAAAACCACCCGGAGGCGGCACAGAACGCCAGCCAATATCAGCAGAATCGCTTCAATGAAGCCAATAATCTGCAGAGCAACCGCACCAATGAGGCTAACAATCTGCAGAGCAACCGCCATAACGAAGCCAATAACCTGCAGAGCAACAGGATAAATAGCTACAATAATTATGGTGGTAATTATGGCGGCAGCTGGGATGGCTACTACTCGGGTCTCGGTCTTGGTGCTGGGTTTGCCATCGGTGCGACGGTTGCCGCATTGCCGGTCGCGGCGGCGGCGATCTCGGTGGCCGGAAGCCCGTATTATTATGCGAACGGCGTCTATTACGCGCCGCAAGCGGGGCAATATGCGGTCGTGGCGCCGCCGCAAGGTGCCGTGGTAGCGAGCCCGCCGCCGTCATGTTCGAGTGTGTCTGTCGGCGGAGCGAGCGACCTCGACTGCGGCGGCGCGTTCTATGCCGCGGTTCCCGGCGGCTATCAGGTGATCCCGCCGCCGATAGGGGCAACGACTTGGACGCTGCCCGATGGCGCGGTCAATCAAAATGTCGGCGGCGTCACCTATTTCGCGTACGGCGGCGCTTATTACCGCCCGTTCTATAGCGGCAGCAGCGTCTTTTACGAAGTGGTCCCGAACCCAGCCTAGCAAGATCTGGTTTTTCCCGGGATTTATGGAACAACGATCATGAGAAATTCACAGCGGGTGGCGCTGACGCGCCGCGCAATGCGGCGAAATCTGTGGCGTCTCGCGATCCATTTTGCGGGCCCGATCACAGCATTTGCGGTGTTCTGGGCGGGGGCGCCAGTCGCCTTTGCCCAGCAATCGCCCGATATGGTCACACCGCCGTCGGTCTTGACCGCGCCACCCCTCGCGCCGCCTTCTGTCGCGCCGTCGCGATCGGCTCTTCCGCCGCCACCATCTCCTCTGCCGCCTCCGCCGGCCGCGTTGCTCAGCGGATTGCAGCTGATCGCCTACCCCTATTTTTGGATGGCAAACCTCAACATGGCGATCACGACACCGCTCGCGCGCGCATCGCAGGTCAATGTCAGCATCGGACCCGGTGAATTGCTCAGCGATCTCAACAACGCGCCGTTTATGGGCGCGGCCGAATTACGCGACGGGCCGTTCGGCATCCTCGCCGATGCGATGCACGTCCCGCTCGGTGTGCCGATCACCACCCGAAATGTCTTTTTTTCCGGCGGCAACACCGGCGTGGTGATGAGCCAGGTGACCGGGGATTTCCTCTACCGTGTCCTCGAACAACCATCTCAGACGATCGACGTCGGTCTCGGTTTTCGCTTTTGGGACGTGTCGACTGATACAATTTTGAACGGGATTGGGTTTATCCCGACCGTCAGCGTCAGCCGCTCCGGCAGCTGGGCCGATCCACTGATCGCAGCCCGCTATCACCACAATTTTGGCAACGGGTTCGGGTTGACCGCTTATGGCGATGTCGGCGGTTTTGGCATCGCCGCCCACGCCGATTGGCAGATATCAGGCACGCTCGATTATGCCCTAAACTCGTGGCTTGATCTGCGCGCCGGCTATCGTAGCCTCAACGTCAATTACCAGGCGAGCGGCAGTCCACTCGGCTTTAACGTCCATCTGAAGGGCCCGATCATTGGCCCCACCCTCAGGTTCTGACGGGTTGCGCGGCGATTTGCCAAATCCGCATAGACGGCGCCCCCAAACGGGCAGTACCAGAGACGCAAACAGAAGGACACGCCGACATGATAGTAGCTGTGTTTCGCCGTGCCGCCTGGCCTATATAATGCCGCTGTCGCAGCGGCGGCGTATACGCCAACGGCCGGTTCATGTTCGATGCAAACGGCAACCTCTGGAGTGGGATGAACTGGATGCCCGGCTCACAGTCTGGCGTCATCCACAGCATCGGTGGCCGCGGAGTAAAATTTACGCCAAACGGGACCCCTCTCTCCCCACCGATCACCGGCTTCACCGGCATGGGTTTGGACGGAGTCGGATGGGGCACCGCCGTGAGACTCGACAAAGTCTGGGCCTCAAGCTTCAACGGCAAGATCTTGGTTTTGGATTTTAATGGTCGTCCAATCGGCAATGAGAGCGACTTCCCGTTCAAAGGAAATTCCTCGGCCTGATGGGCATTGGTGTCGCGGCGAACGGTGACGTCTGGATTGCCGATGGCTCAGACAATCAGTTGCTGTACTTCCCCAGCGGACGGGTGAAGGACGGACGAATCGTAAAGGTCGCGGGGCTGAAACCTCCGTTCGACATCGTTATCGACGATCAGGATCTCGTCTGGGTCAGCAAGTCCCAGTCGGATACCGTCATGCGGTTCCCGGCTAACGATCCCTCCAAGGTTGAATCCTTCCAGGCCGGGATCAGCGTACGCGCCCTCGCACTCGACTCGAAAGGCAATGTCTGGGTGGCGAGCAACGCATCCTTGGACTTCCCTGTCCCCAAGGTTCCCGATGGCGCATCCATCATGGAGCAGTTTCGGATTTTGGGCGACGCCGTGCTGCGCTACCCCGAGACCGACCGGCGTGATCAGCATGATCCGCCCCGACGGTACGCAACCCGTGCCGAAGGGCTTCAACGGCGGTGGGGCGATCAACCTACCATGGGGCTTGAACATCGACGGCAATGACGACGTCTGGGTCGGGCTTTTTAAGGGTCGTAGTGTGGTGTTGATGGCCGGGGCCGAGCCGAAGGGCCATCGCGCGGACACCAAGACCGGCGATGTCATCCATGTGTTTCAAGGTGGCAGCATCCAGATGATTACCGACGTGTCGATCGACCCAGCCGGGAATGTCTGGGCCGCAAACAACTGGAATGTCCCCGACGGGGCCGCTGGCAACCCTCCGGCTTATCCCACCTCGGCCTGGGGCGGAGGGTCGGGCTTCACAGTCATCTACGGTGTCGCGGCCCCCGTGAAACCGCCCCGCATGGGCAAGGTGCGGGCGTACTGACGTCGGACCCGTCTCACCCGGATGGCTGTGGTCGGATTCGCACCGGCTTAGGGTCACCGACCCACCCAGTCTTCCTCGTGTTGCTGGTCGTCCTGACCATCCTCGAGGAAGCCGTCGTCGGCCTGTTCCATCACCGCTCGGTTGCCGCCTCGCTCGGCGATCTCTTTGGCCCCCGGCTGCAGGAAACCCTCGCTGGCTATCTCATCATGCTGCTTCTGCTGATCCCGCTCGCCGCTATCCACGTGCTCAACGAAGCACTCGGCGAAGGAAAGCTGGCGCGAATGTTTTTTACCGAGCGGCGGCGCACTTAGCGCCGGGGCCGACACCCGGCCAGTAGCGTCACCCGGCACGGCGCCGCTTCCGTGCAGGTCGGCAAAGAAGCGTTAGAGGAATGACAGACGCGCCCACTGCCCCGAGCGCAGAGAGGTTTCCAGTGCGGGTCACGGCCGACAGCCATTTCGCCTGGCTGCGCACCCGTCTCGCCCTCGAACGCACGATGATGGCGTGGCTGCGCACCGCGGTGTCACTGATCGGTTTTGGCTTTGTGATCGTCGAGTTTTTCGAGCGGATGGAGCAGATGCCCGGCGCCCGCCCGGCCGAGTATCCCCGTGCCGCGCAGTATCCGGGATTGGCGCTGATTTCCTGCGGCGTCCTCGCACTTGTCATTTCGGTTTGGCAGTACTCGTGGACGATCCGTTACATGTGGAGCGGGTCGTTTGCCGCACTCGCCGGGATGAGCAACGAGGGAAAACAATCGCCGATCATCGCGGTCGCGATCCTGCTGATCTTGATCGGACTGTTCGCCTTTGCCGCCGCGCTGCTGCGCCTCGTTTAGCCACTCTGGCCTGGACATTGCGAGCGAATTTAGGAACCACTGGACCAACCAACGGAGACTGCCATGCCCAGACCAAAAAGCCGAATATCGTCATCATCTGGGGCGACGACATCGGCATCACTAATCTCAGTTGCTACAGCCACGGGCTGATGGGCTATCGCACGCCCAATATTGATCGCATCGCGCACGAAGGCATGCGTTTCACCGACTGCTATGCCGAGCAGAGCTGCACGGCCGGACGGGCTTCGTTCATCACCGGTCAGCACGGGTTGCGGACTGGGATGACCAAAGTCGGTCTGCCGGGTGCTACCGTGGCTCTGCAAAAGGAAGATCCGACTTTCGCCGGACTGCTGAAGCCCTTGGGCTATGCGACCGGACAGATCGGCAAGAACCACCTCGGGGACCGCAACGAATATCTGCCGACCGTGCACGGCTTTGACGAGTTCTACGGCAATTTGTACCACCTCAACGCCGAGGAAGAACCGGAACTGCCGGATTACCCAAAGGACCCGGGGTTTCGCGAGCGGTTTGGGCCGCGCGGCGTCTTGGAGTGCAAGGCCAGCGCCACCGACGACCCGACGGTCGACCCGCGTTTTGGCAAAGTCGGCAAGCAGACCATCCACGACACCGGCCCGCTGACACAAAAACGCATGGAAACGATCGACGACGACATCGCCGACCGCGCTGCGGACTACATCAAGCGCCAGGTCGCGGCCGGCAAGCCTTTCTTCCTGTGGGTCAACTTCACGCACATGCATCTGCGCACGCATGTCAAGGCGGAGAGCCGGGGTCAGTCGGGTCGCTGGCAAAGCGAATACCACGACGTGATGATCGACCACGACAAAAACGTCGGCACCGTTCTCCAGGCGCTCGACGATGCCGGCATCGCCGACAATACCTTTGTCCTGTACAGCACCGATAACGGCCCGCACATGAATTCGTGGCCCGACGGAGCGATGACGCCGTTCCGCAACGAAAAGAACACCAATTGGGAGGGCGCGTACCGGGTTCCTGCCATGGTCCGCTGGCCTGGCAAGATCAAGCCGGGCATCGTGTCAAACGAGATCGTCGCTCATCACGACTGGCTGCCTACGTCCTCGCGATAGCCGGCGACGCCGAGGTCAAAGACAAGCTCTTAAAGGGCTACGCGATCGGCGGCATGACCTACAAGGTCCACCTCGACGGGTTCAATCTGGTGCCGTACCTGACCGGCCAGGAGCAGAAGAGCCCTCGGGTCTCGTTCATCTACTGCAATGACGACCAGCAGGTGGTGGCCTTGCGCTACGACAATTGGAAGATGGTGTTTTCGGAGCAACGGGTATCCGGCACGTTGCAGATCTGGGCCGAACCATTCACCAATCTTCGGGTGCCCAAGATCTTCAATCTCCGCACCGATCCCTAGGAGCGCGCCGACATTACTTCGAACACCTACTACGATTGGCTGATCGATCACGTCTATTTGCTGGTGCCGGCGCAGGCCTATATCGGCGAGTTCCTGGCCACCTTCCGCGAATATCCGCAGCGGCAAAAGGCCGACAGCTTCAACCTCGACGAGGTGTTCCGCAAATTGCAGGCGGGCGCCCGCAACTAGCCGCGGCTGGCGGAAGCAGGGGCCGCCGGTCGGACTGTTCCGGCCGGCAGCCCGGCGACCGCCGTTGAGATCGATGCTGGACGGCCGCGTTTGATCGTTAGCGCATCGACGCTCGTTATTGAATTCGAGGGAGTAGGTCATGCCGTTGAAGGACAAGGTTGCGATTGTCACCGGCGGTAATAGCGGGATCGGTCAAGCCATTGTGCTCGAACTGGCGCGTCTGAATGCCAGCATCGTCATTGACTATGTGTGCCATCCGGAGGCGACCTAGGCGCTGGAGCAAGAGGTCGCCAAGCTCGGCGATCAGTTCGATCGGCGTCGAAGCCGATGTCAGCAAAATCGTCGATTTGCAAAGGCTCGTCGACACCGCGGTAAGCCGGTTCGGGCGGGTCGACATCATGGTCAACAATGCCGGCGTCGAAACCCGTACCTCGATCCTCGACACGCCCGAGGACCAATATGACAGGGTTATGGCGATCAACCTCAGGAGCGCCTTTTTCGGCACCCAGATCGCCGCCAAGCATATGATCAATCCCGCTGCAGCGGATGGCGCGCCCGGCGGAGATTGCCAGCGTGGTCGGATTTCTCGCCGGCGAGGGTCGCAGCTATCTGACTGCGACCACCATCTTTGCCGATGGCGGCCTCATGCACGGCAGCGTCGGTCTGTAAGCGGGCTCGGCAAGGAATGGTTCATCTCGAGCTTCTTGCGAATTGGTAAGTGTGTCAGAGCGTTTCACCTGACACTGCGACCTCAACCATCAATGTTCAGGACGGGTCACAACTGCTGACCCAAGCTCGGCGAATGCGAATGTCCGCTTTCGCCGCAACGGGCAGGCGCGGTACCGCACTATGACGCTCAGCGCCGACGAGTTTATCAGGCGCTTCTTGCTTCACGTTCTGCCGAAAGGGTTTCACCGCATCCGCCACTACGGGCTGCTCGCCAGCCCCGCCAGCAAAGCCAACATTGCGCGCGCCACGGAGCTGATCGCCGTCCCGATGCCAGAGGTCGAGCCGCCCGTGCCGCACGACACCCTCGATCCGGATGCCGCGACCGATCATCGCCCGCCGTGCCGTGCCCTTGCTGCGGCGGTCGCATGCTGATTGTCGAGGTCTTTGGGCGCGGCGGCGCACCGCGCGGCCCGCCGTCCGATGCCGCCAGCAGGGATTTGAACCGATGACAATCCCTGTCGTCTCGGTGCAGCAACCATCCGCCGGAACTGCTCATTCCCGGCGCCGTGCCCGTTTTAGTCCGGCATCGGCAAGTGCCGGCACGACATCATTGATCAGTCCCCGATCAAGACCTCGGCGGCGCTGGCAACACCCAGTCCGCACCCAGCAGCACCTTTCTCCGCTGACCAATCTCCGCAAGACCATCCCCTGCCAACGCCGCGGCGCAGGCAAATCCCCATAGACGGCCGACTGCTCGCCGCTGTCCCGCGGGTTCGTTCTTCGGGGGTTTTCGGACGCCGGCCCTCTAACACCGCGCCGACTGCTCGCGCTCGGCCGGCGTCCGAAACCCTTACCGAAAGCCGTCATCCGTAAACCGCAGCCGCACGTGCGGGCGGAAGACCTCGTTCGTCGGGCGCACCCCGATCACTTGAGATAGATCAATGCTGCGAAGCCTGGTGGGCGGCAGAGTTAACATTGGAAGTTGAGTCCGGGACCGCAGCAGAGAGGCATCAGCATAGACGAATGTCGGATCAACGACGGCGTCTCTGGCGACCGGAGGCAGGGCGCAAGACCACAATCGTGCGCCTCTCACTGAGGAGGAGCGCCCATCATGAATTCGAGGAGCAAATACCAATGAATGCACGTGATGTGATGAGCAAGCCTGTTGTGTCTGTGCATCCCGACACGCCATTACGTGAAGTCGCTCGGCTGCTGCTAGACAAGGGATCAGCGCAGTGCCGGTAGTCGATGAGAAGGGGGCGCCGATCGGAATGGTCAGCGAGGGCGATCTGATCCGTCCTGACCGGAGCACGCGCGAAGCCTGGCGCCAGTCCGGGCTGGAGATCTTTGCTAAAAGCGAGCCAATCGCCCCCGAGCCTCTCGCCTGGCTGCGGTCACAGAACCATACCGCGCGTGCCGTCATGTCAGCGCCTGTCATTACGGTGAGCGAGGATACACAGACCGGTCCGATTCGAAATAACCGCACAAACCCGGGCGGCAATCCGCGGCTGGCTGGGCAATACCGCCCTAGGAGATGGTCAATAACTCTTTCCAAGCCGCTTTCAATGGGCAGCCGAGCAGCCGAAAGATGAGGGTCGACACGGACCTCCTCGACGCGGAGCTAACGAGCGACCAATACGCGCTGGTTGTCGAGGTGATTGCTTCCGAAATCACTGCTACCTTTTGGCCGTGGTGCTGGCCAGATTGCACACAGCCGTCCTACGCCAGTATCCGAGGCGCGCGGTAGCACTCGCTTCCGGCATCAATTCCGACGAAAAACGAGCGGCATTGCGCCCGTTGCGGGGCTGCCAACCAGCAGTCCAGAGAGGCGAGGAAGGACAACAGATGACGTCGGATGGCGGACCCCAGCGGGGATTCTGGCAGATCCCTCTCGCCGACCTTGAGCGGCAGCTTGGAGTTGGGCAAAACGGCCTCAGCTCCGCCGAGGCCGCCGCACGCCGGCTCCGCTATGGTCCTAACACCCTAGAAAAGCGCCGTCGTTTGTCTCTGCCGCTTAAATTCCTCAGTCGGTTTCGCAACCCTCTGGTCATCATTCTGCTGGTGGCAGCGGCGACTTCGGCGCTCACCGGTGATCTTCCCAGCTTCATTATTATTTCGACAATCGTGCTGATGAGCGCGGCGCTCGACACCGTCCAGGAATACCGCGCCGAGCAGGCTGCCGAGCATCTCAAGGTTGCGGTGGCGCTCAAGGAGCAGGTCTTGCGCGACGGGCGCGAGGTTACGGTGCCGGGGCCGGATCTCGTCCCTGGTGATATCGTGTTGCTGGCCGCTGGGGACCTGGTTCCGGCGGATGGGCGTGTCCTCGAGGCCAAGGATTTTTTTGTGAACGAGGCATTATTGACTGGGGAGTCCTACCCGGCGGAAAAGCACCCGCGCAATGAAGGCATTGACAGCCCGGAAATCGGCGGAGCAACGAATGCCGCCTTTATGGGCAGCTCGGTGATGAACGGTTCGGCCCGGCTGATGGTCTGCGTTACCGGCCTTTCAACCCAACTCGGCGAGATCAGCAGCAGCTTGCGGCGGGCGCCACCGCCCTCCGCCTTAGAACAGGGCACTTACAGATTTGGCGTGCTGATTGTCCGCTTTACCGAGATCCTCGTGCTGTTTGTACTGCTGATCAATTTGCTGTTCCACCGGCCGTGGCTGGAAAGCTTTCTGTTCGCCGTGGCCCTCGCCGTCGGGCTCACTCCCGAACTCTTGCCAATGATCGTCTCGGTGACGCTCGCGCGCGGAGCCATCCGCATGGCCAAAGCGCAGGTGATCGTGAAACGGCTCGGTGCGATCCATGACTTGGGCAGCATGGATGTGCTGTGCACAGACAAGACCGGGACTCTCACCGAGGCCAAGATGAGGCTTGCGCGACAGGTGGCGCTCTCTGGCACCGACAGCGAACACGTACTCGATCTGGCCTGGCTCAACAGCCATTTCCAGGCCGGATTAAGAAACCCGCTCGACACCGCGATCGTCGAATCCGGCCCGCCGCGCGGCGCGGGCTGGGCCAAGATCGACGAAGTGCCGTTCGATTTTCAGCGACGCCGTGTTTCGGTGCTCGTGGAGCACAAGGGTGACCGCCTCCTGATCACCAAGGGTGCACCCGAAGATGTCATCAAGCTCGCCACCCGGTTCGAAGAGCCCGGTAAAGCCGAGCTTCTGCCGCTCGATGATTTGGCACGGACCCGCGCGGCAAAAGTCTTCGAGGGGCTCAGCGTGGAGGGGTTTCGCGCACTTGGCGTCGCGTGGCGCGAACTCGGGCCCGACCGTCCGGGGGCAACGGTGGCCGACGAACGAGATTTGATCTTCGCCGGTTTCGTCGTCTTCTTCGATCCGCCAAAAGCAGGCGCGGGGCCGGCCATCGCCGCGCTTGGCGCCGAGGGCGTTCACGTCAAGATTCTCACCGGCGACAATGAGCGCGTAACGCGGCATGTCTGCGCCGAACTCGGCATTCCGATATTCGGGGTGCTGACCGGCACCGAGATAGAAGCGCTCAGCGACGAAGTGCTCGCCGCGCGGCTGGAGGAGACGAATTTGTTCTGCCGGGTCACGCCGACTTAAAAGAACCGCATCATTCTCGGGTTGAAGCGATCCGGCCATGTGGTCGGCTTTCTTGGTGACGGCATCAATGACGCGCCATCGCTGCACAACTCGGACGTGGGTATTTCCGTCGATAGCGCGGTTGATGTCGCCAAGGACGCGGCCGACATCGTTTTGCTGCGGCAGGACCTCGGCGTGCTCGCGAGCGGCGTCACCGAGGGGCGCCGTGCGTTTGGCAATATCATGAAATTCATCATGATGGCAATGAGCTCGAATTTCGGGAACATGTTCTCAATGGCCGGGGCGACGCTGATCCTGCCGTTCCTGCCGATGCTGCCGGTGCAGATATTGCTCAATAACCTGCTCTACGCCGTCTCGGAAATGCCGATCCCGCTGGATGAAGTCGACAGCGAGATCACAGGAAAGCCGGAGCATTGGGACATGCGCTTCATCCGCAACTTTACGCTGGTGATGGGGCCGGTGAGTTCGGTCTTCGACTTTCTGACCTTTGGTCTGCTACTGCTGGTGTTCCACGCCAATCAGGCGCTGTTCCAGACCGGCTGGTTCATCGAGTCACTGGCCACCCAAGTGCTGGTCATCTTCGTGCTGCGCACACGGCGCAATCCGCTGCGCAGCCGCCCGCATCCCCTCCTGGCCACCACCTCCGTTACGGTGGTTGTGCTTGCAGTTGTGCTGCCGTTCACGCCGATAGGGGCATGGTTTGGCTTTGCCCCGCCCTCTGCCGCCTTCCTCTTGGCGATTGCAGGGCTGACCGTGAGCTATCTGCTGCTCGCCCAGGGCGCGAAATGGGCATTTTACCGCCTGTGGCGGTCGGCCGGCATCGCGCCCGCGCCTTTAATGCGCTCGCACCTGCCGCTGATTGAACGTTCGTGACCGCACCTGATACTGTCCCCCCACATATCGCTTCTGGCCGGTGCCACCGTTGCGTGCGGTCCTGCGTGCTGGTCCGTTCGATCGTGCGGAGTTCTGGCATTTTCGCGTTCATATTGACGTCTGGCATGAACGGAAATGGCCTCCATACGGGGGGCATCCGGTCCCGTCCGCCGCTGTTCCTGTCTGCCGGTCGCAAGGCGCAGCACACTGTCTCTGCAGGCGCCTCTCGGGCGGCCTAGTGCGAGACAAGCACGGGGATTTCTGACGACAAGAGGATTGATTGGGTAGACGCCGCCGAAAATGAATTCTCGCCACATCGTGTGCGAGTATCCGCCCATCGCCAACAGATCGTATTGTCCGTCTGCGATCTGCGTTTGCAGTGACTTGTGTTCTTTGGCGGTCCTGATTTGCAGAACGTTCGGCCCGACGTCGATGCCATGCTTAGCCAAGTGCGCCGACAAGTTCTACAGATCGATCTCGTCGTCATCCGCCGGAGGGAGTGATCATCTTTACGACTTGCACTGACTTTCGACAAGCGCAAGAGTGGTAAGGCATCGTGGACGGCCCTGACGGCTTCGCGGCTGCCGTCCAGGCAACGACAATGTTCGCCAGAGCGTTCGGTTGAGTAGCAGCGGGCACGACCAGGACCGGGCGACCGCACCGCAAGAAGGCCGAGTGACCGATCGGCAACGGATGGCTCTGAGGCGTGCCTCGTGCCTCGTATTGGCCGAGGATAACCAGATCGACGTAGCGAGCCCTTTCGCTGATGCTCCGAACGACGTCGCCGGCCGCTTCAGACCAACTTGCGTCAACCAAGCGCTGTATAGCCTCTTCGCTGAAGATGTCGCCGCAGCGCCGGCTTCCAAGGCCAACCTCGCGGAAACGTCGGCGGTCACCTCCGGAACGAGGCTCGGCTTGTATGGCGGTGGCACCTCCGCCGGCGGGGTGAGTGCAGCCCGGCTAGCCGCGCACCCATGCGTGTCGCTAGATCGACGGGGAATTGAACCCTTCGGCGCCCCGCCCGGCTCGCGTCTACATGCATTAATAAGTCACGATACATGACCCAAGCCTCCGAAGCGGATCGCGGATCAAATGGACTTCCCGGGTGGGTCGTGGGACAGCGAGGAAGATTGCGCCGTAGTCGCTCGACTTTCCGGGTGACGTCTGGTTCTGATCCAGGCGTCTAGTGGATCGAATCTAACACTTGGTACCCGCGGTTGGCGGCGGCGATGATGCGGTCGGGGTCGGCGGTCCAGGTGAACGGCTTTGGACTGTGGTTGTGTTGGGCAAGGTAACGGTTGATCGCGGCCTGGAGGTCGACGAGGGAGTGAAACACGCCGCGTTGCAATCGCCGGCGGGTTAGCTTGGCAAAAAAGCCCTCGACGGCGTTGAGCCAGGATGCCGAGGTGGGGGTGAAGTGGAACGTCCAGCGCGGGTGCCGGGCCAGCCAAGCCCTGACTTTGGGGTGCTTGTGGCTGCCGTAATTGTCAAGGATCACGTGGACCAGTCGGCCGGCTGGGATGTCGCGCTCGAGGCGATTGAGAAAGCGCAGGAATTCCTGGTGCCGGTGGCGCTGCATGCACTGCCCGATGACCGTGCCGTCGAGCACATTGAGGGCGGCAAACAGGGTGGTCGTGCCGTTGCGGATATAATCATGGGTCATTGTCCCGGCGCGGCCTTGCTTGATCGGCAACCCCGGCTGAGTGCGGTCGAGCGCCTGGATCTGGCTCTTCTCATCGACCGACAGCACCAGGCTGTGCGCCGGAGGGTCGACGTAAAGGCCCACGACATCGCGCAGCCTGGCGGCAAACTGCGGGTCGCGGCTGAGTTTGAAGACCTGCAACCGATGCGGGGCGAGACCATGGGCGCGCCAGATCTTTTGCACGGTGCTGACCGCCAGCCCCATGGCGTCGGCCATCGCGCGGCTCGTCCAATGGGTGGTCTCGCCGGGTGGCGCGCCGAGCGTGAGCGCGATCAATCGCCCGACGACCGGCTCGGGGATCGGCGCTTTGCCGGGCTTGCGCGTCTTGTCGTGCAACAGGCCATCGACCCCCGCCTCCATGAAGCGGCGCTGCCAGCGCCACACGCAGGGTTTCGACACGCCGGCCCGGCGCATCACCTCGGCGGTGCCGCAGCCTTCTGCCGTGGCCAGGATGATCCGCGCTCGCCACACATGCTTCTGGACAGCATTGCGATCGCCCACCACTGCCTCAAGCCGCTCCCGATCCCCCGGCCCAAGCCGGACTTCAACATCGCTGCGCATCGCAGCATCATGACGCAAAAGCTCGACTGAGGGAATCTTGTGTTTCGGTCATACCACTAGATATGGCCAGAATACCCCGATCGCAATAAAGAAAATGATCAACATAAGTGCTACCGCTAATTGGATCAAATCAAAATCGGCAGCATCGCGAGCTACGAACCAACCGGTGACAACACTCGCGATAAACATCACTATTCGAACCAACCAAGTGATCATATTAGCTCCTGACGCCTCATCCTGATGATCGAGCCTCGCTGAGGGTCGACATGCGGTTGGATAAATCGCGCTAGCTCCCGTCGGTGATCGCGAGCCCTTGTGCAAAACCCGGCAGCGACAACAAGGCAGCCCGCTGGCTAATGTCGACAACATCGCGATCAATTTGATCGAAAAGATGAGCAGTTGGCATTGGCCGAACAGACCATCAAGTCGTGGCTCACGCCGCTCTAGCAACTGGCCGGCGCTTGCTCGGCGGTCGCAACCGTCGATGGTAAACCGCGGCGCCAAGTATCGATCTCTGCAAGCTCAGCTTCCGGCATCTGAACGACAATGTTTTGTCGGCCGAGCGCGACTTCACCGGTTTCGCCGTCGAGCGAAATCCAATCCCCTTCTTTGATCTGGTGTCCGCCGATCTCCCCGCCAGATCCACTGGAATGGATCTTCAATTCGCGGCAACCGACCAGACAGACTTTGCCGAGCTGACGCGCAACAACTGCGGCATGCGCAGTGCGTCCGCCGCTGGCGGTGAGGATGCCGGAAGCCACAGCAAATCCGGCAACCTCCTCGGTAGACGTATCACGCCGCACCAGAATGACAGGTTCCTTCTCTCCCGCTAATTCCTTGGCGCGCGCGCTGTCGAACGCGATCCGCCCGGTGGCGACGCCGGGCGAGGCCGATGTGGCTCTGGCTATCGCCGGTGCGTTGTCCGCAAATCGCGTGATACCGACGTGGTCGAGGTCAATCTCCTTCGCGCGTGTCAGGGCCGTCTCGGGATCGAGGAGGCCCTCGTGCACGAGGTCGACAAGAATCCGCAAAGCAGCTCGTGGCGTGCGCTTGGCGGATCGCGTCTGCAAGAAAAAGAGCCGGCCCTCCTCCACAGTAAACTCGATGTCCTGCACATCGCGAAATTCCCCTTCAAGGCGCGATGCGCCATCGGCAAGTTCCTGAGCCACCTCGGGCAGCCGAGCCGCCAACATTGCCGCATCCCCCGGGATCCGCTGGCCGGCGACCACATCCTCGCCTTGCGCATCAAACAAAAAATCAACGTAAAGCCTGTTGGCGCCGTCTGCCGGATTGCGGGAAAACGCCACTCCCGCGCCGGATCTTCCACCGCCGTTGCCGAACACCATTGCTTGAACTGTAACGGCTGTGCCAGCCAGTCGGTCGAGTTTGTTGAGCCGCCGATACTCGATTGCGCGCGGGCTTCCCCAGGAGCGATAGACCGCGCGCGCCGCCGCTCGGACTTGCTCCATTGGCGCGTCGGGGATCGCTTGGCCGAGGGCGCGCGATGCGATGTCGCGAAACTCGTGTGTCAACCTTTCGAACGCCTCCGGGTCGAGATCGCCTTCAGCAGGAACGTCTTCGGACCGGATCATTGCGGCGAGGCGTGCCTCGAATGCCTCGGCAGGAGTACCTTCGACCACTTCGGCGTACATCTGGATGAACCGGCGGTAACTGTCCCAGGCAAGGCGTGGATTACCGGTGAGGCCGATGAGCCCGCGGACGGTCTTCTGATTGAGACCGACATCGAGAATGGTCTCCATCATGCCTGGCATCGACTGCGCAGCACCGGATCGGACCGAGACGAAGAGCGGCCTGCGTTCGTCGCCAAAGCGTCGATCGGTCGTCTCTTCCAGCCAGGCGATGCCGTCGCGCAATCCATTATCGAGAGCCGCAAGCGCCTTCGGATCCTGGCAATTGGCTGGCTCACACAGCGTGGTCGGCAGGACAAAAGCCGGCGGCACATTCAAGCCCAGCCTGCTCATGCGCGACAGCTCTGCCGCCTTTGACCCGGAGATCTCCGGGGTCAGTTCCTTGGTGCTGCCGGCGATCCCGATGAAAAATGGTAAGTCGCCGCTCATGCGGTCAGCTCCTCAAGTACGCGATCGCGCAAGGAAAGTGCCGAATGCGCCAGGTGATCGGTCGCGATTTCTAGCAAGCGAGCGATTTCGAGGCCCAACAGCGGCGCTCTGATGTCGCTATGGGGGGAAGCCATAAATGCCGCAACAGTGTCGCGTTCCGCAGCGTCCGGCGTCCGTTCGTCAGTGATCACCGCGTCGATTGACTGCAGCGAACTGATCGCATCGGCGCGCTGGCCCTTGGGCAATCGCGAGGCCGCCTCGACCGCGCGAACAAGCTGTCCGACACTGTCGGTGACGATTTCTGAGAGCCGGACCAACGGCCCCGTCTCGAAATCGAGCTTATCAGCGTCGGGCAACAGACCAAAGTAGTAGGCGCATTGCTCTAACGCATCCATTGTATTTTCGACTTCGTCGATCAGCGGCCGCAGCTGTGTGGTATTGCTAGTTCGCGCTGCGACCTCGCGGGCGGCGACGGTCAACCGGTCGGCCTTCTCCTCAACCTGCTTGCCACGACGCGCGAGGGCTTGCCTTTCTGCCGGTGTGGTAAAGCCGGGCGTGGAGAGCAGGTCGCTGATCGCGCCGGCGAGCATTCGCGACAGGCCCAAGTGACGGACAAGCAGTGTCAAGACCGAGCTCTCGGCGGTCTCAAAGCGCCGCGCAAGATCGGCCTGGATTTGATCGCGAATGAGCCGCGCAGTTCGCCCGGCGGCAAGCCCCTGACTTGCATCGCGCAACACGTTCTGGGCGAACTCCAGGCATTCGGCGGGACCAAGCGCGTGATCGAGCCGAATCCCATAGGGAATCCGCCCGGACGCAACGCGGTCGACGGCCTCCAAGATCAGATCCATACCGCCCAGAGCGAGGAAGGCACGGTGCCCGAAATCATGCTTTGCTGCCCATCTCAGCAAGTCGATCGCCGCGTTCTTGCCAACAAAGGTCTGAAGTGCTTTGCGTCCTTTATTCCAATCGATGAGGAAGACGATGCGAGATCCGAGAACCTCCAGAAAGCGATCGAGCGCTTGATCGTCTCTGGCCGAGTAACGCCCTGTGAGAAGATAGAAGAGGTCAGCTTCGAACCCTGATGCTCGCTGCTCAGCGAGCGGGCTCCATGACACGCCCTGCCCATCAAATAGGGAGATGAAGAACTTTGTCCGCGACCGGTGGACATCGGTGTAGGTGATCGTCACCTCAGCCGGCTTGACATGGACAACCAATACGTGCGCGTCCGTGGCGCCGATGTCATTTTGAATTATTAGTGCTCCGGCGGCGCGTACGGCGGTCGTGCCGAGGCCCGGGTGTCCAAAGGCGAGCGGAGCGGTACGATGGACCCCGCGCATGAACGCCTGCACGGTGAGACGATCGCGCTCTGTGAGGGAGTGCACCTGAGCGCCGTCCAGGGTCTCGACGGCGGTCTCGGTCACCAGGCGATTGAGTGCCTTGTGAAAGATCCATCACGAGCAGATGAACGCTGTCTTGTTCTCCGCGACTAGCCGAGGTCAATTCATCTATCGTGTGCAAATCAAGCTGATCGTCTTCGGCTGCGGGGATTGACTTGGTTACGACCGCGACTCTGGCGACCAAAGGCCGATCGGCTTCATCGTCCGCTGCCTTGAGAGGGGCGAGCATCGCAGCAAGATCGCCAGCGAGGCTGGTGAGCAATTCGTGGACCCCAGGTATCAGTAAACGCCCGGGGCCGAGTTGGCGGGCGCCGGCGACAATGGCGTCGGGGGCGAGATGACCCAGGCCTGTGGCTGGCGCATCCACTTCGAAATGGCGTGCCTTACGGTCCGGCATCTGCGCCTGCAAGGCGGCTTCCTGAAGCAGGCTCAGGGAAAACTTAATCCTGTCATTGGCGGTCAACGCATCGCCGATTAGCGAGGGAAGCAGCACCGCGTTTTCGCCGAGGCGTTCGACAATTGCCGTTTTGGACGTCACGTTCACCCCCCCTATTGCGTTCCGCGGACAGGACGGATTGGGCGAAGAATTTGCATCCGGCGTCCTTGAGCCAGATCAATGACCGAACTAAATGCTGCTAAGCCAGACCGCGAGCCGCCGCTCGGCGCGGAGCCCAACCTTCGGCCTAGTCCTTGGAGGGCAGCGATCAGATCACACCGTCCACTGGAAATTTAAACGATAAGCTGCAGCGTTTCAGCGCTGTGGCTAAGGCTCGATGATCACCTTTAGCGCGTGGCTGCTCGCCGCGTGTCCAAACGTTTCGTAGGCGTCCTGGATCTGGTCGAGCTTGAAATGGTGGGTGATTAGCAGCTTCGGATCGAGCTTTCGCGACTGCACGGTCTTCAACAGCATGGGCGTGGTGACTGTGTCCACCAAACGCGTTGTGATCGTGATGTTCCGATCCCACAAGCGCTCGAGGTGGAGATCGACCTTGACGCCGTGCACGCCGATATTGGCGATGGTGCCGCCCGGCGCCACGATGTCCTCGCAGGTGACAAACGAGGCCGGTACACCCACCGCCTCGATGGCGGTGTCGACGCCGCGGCCGCTGGTCATCTTCATCACCGCTTCGGCCGCCCTGCCATCGGCCGCGTTGACCGTCGCTGTCGCACCAAAGCGTTTCGCCACCTGCAAACAATTCTCGTCGAGATCGATCATGATGATCTCGGCCGGTGAGTAGAATTGCGCCGTCAGCAGCGCCGCGAGCCCGATCCCACCAGCGCCGACGATAGCAACCGTGCTGCCCGGCTCGACGTCGCCGTTGAGCACGCCGCATTCGAAGCCCGTCGGCAGGATGTCGCTGAGCATGACCAGCGCCTCTTCGTCGGCGCCCCTCGGAATCGGATAGAGGCTCGTGTCGGCGTGCGGAATGCGGACGTATTCGGCCTGGGTGCCGTCGATCTGATTGCCGAGGATCCAACCGCCGGTCGTGCAATGTGAATACATCCCTCGACGGCAATATTCACATCGGCCACAAGCGGAGATGCAGGAGATCAGGACGTGGTCGCCCGGATGAAAGACGGTCACCCCAGGACCGATCTTTTTGACCACTCCAACGCCCTCGTGACCCAAAATCCGACCGGGTGCACAACTCGGGACGTCACCCTTGAGGATATGCAGGTCGGTGCCGCAGATCGTGGTCTTGACGATCTTTACGATGGCGTCAGTAGGCGCCTTAATTTCCGGGACCGGCCGTTCCTCGAGCGCCTTCTTGCCCGGGCCTTGATAGACGAGTGCCTTCATCATGTCCTCCAATCGGTCCAAACAGGCCGCTATGCTCCGCGTCGATCCTGCTCAATCCCCGCCACCGTCGCCAATACTCGTTGTGTTTGGCAATGAGCGCTCTAGCCAGCTCGGTTTGGGCCATTGCTTTTTTCTATGAATGACAATGGACCGACGCCGCATTGGCGGCCGCATAAACTAGCTTATGGGATCACGCCTAAGCCTTGACATAGATCAAAGCGGCCGACGACCTCGCCCGGTATCGCGGTTCGAACTTCGTGTGATCAAAAGGCAGGCCCGCACTTTCCTGCGAAATGCCGGCGCGGCAGGGGAACGAGTAGCGGCGTCCCAGCAGTCCTGCTCTCACAAGCGAGGGCTATGCTCTGAGTGCCAGGGAGAAACGTGACGAAGAAGTACCCGGCGATCGAGACGCAGATCGAGCGTAATCGAGATTTGCGAGGGGAGCGAGCCATGCCACGTACAGCGATCGTCACAGGAGGTGTAACCGGGATTGGTGCAGCGACCTGCACAGCTCTAAAGAAGGCTGGATATCAGGTTGCTGCGACCTATTTCGGGAATCGCGACGACGCCGGTAGATTTCGTGACGAAACCGGCATTCGGACATACGAATGGAATGTCGGTGACTTCGATGCCTGCCAACGCGGCGTCGCAGAGGTTACCAAAGCCATCGCACCGGTCGACATATTGATCAACAACGCAGGCATCACGCAGGACGCAACCCTGCACAAGATGACCTACGAGCAGTGGCGCTCGGTAATCGACGTCGACCTCGGCGGCTGCTTCAACATGTGCCGATCAGTGATCGAGACAATGCGCGAACGACGGTTCGGGCGCATCGTGAATGTCAGCTCGATCAATGCACTGGCCGGCCAATTCGGGCAAACCAATTACGCCGCGGCAAAGGCCGGGATCATCGGCTTTACCAAGTCGCTCGCGCTGGAGGGCGCCGCGCGAGGCATCACCGTCAATGCGATTGCTCCCGGGTACACCGACACTGCAATGGTTAGGGCAGTGCCTCCGGACGTCCTGAGCAAGATCGTTGCGACGGTGCCGGTCGCACGCCTTGGCGAACCGGAAGAGATCGCTCGGGGCATCCTTTTCCTCGTCAGCGACGACGCGGGTTTCATCACCGGTCAGACACTGTCGATCAACGGCGGCAAGTACATGCCATAGGCCAAGGGTCTGAGCGCGCTGCTAAAGGTGACGACAGCTTCGCTGCATTGCTGCTTCCCGATCGGTCGCCGACGCCGCTGGCTGGCGAAGCCCTCGTCATCATCGACTCCTCGGAGGCTCTCCCCGCCACCGCACAGACAGCTCCTGCGGCCCATTCCGGACATCGACCATCGGAGGCGGGCAGCATCGGAACCCCGCAACTCGCCAACATCGCCGGCAAAGTCGGTTGCTCGTGATCGTCGAGCGGTGAAAGCGAACGCCTCAGCCGTGTCCTGGACGGTCGGTGGTTTATTGCGGGCGTTGGCGCTGCGCGAAGGTCATCCAGCCATGGTCGCATTTGGGTGACAGCGGCTTAGAGGCCTGGGACAGTGCCACTCTCGCGGATCACGCTCGGCGCTTGGCTGATGGAATGCGCCACAGCGGGGTTGGCCGCGGCGGTCCGGTGGCGCTTTGGGCGCCCAATTCGCCGGTCTGGATCATTTGTGCCTTGGTCGTCCTCGCCGCGGGCGGGATGTTGGTGCCGATCGATGATCTTGCCGAGCCGGACGCGCTCGCAGCAGCGCTGCAATCATGCGATGCCCGGCTGGTCGTTACTACGCAACGCCACCTCGAAGCGAGCGGCGCTCTATGGCGCGGCCGAGGCATCAGCGCGATCCTGATCGACGGAACTCCGCAATTTAAGACCGATGCGCCGCACTGGCGTTCGTTATTACGCGAGCCGATTGACGATCTGCCTGCTGCGGCCGGAGACGAACCGGCGCTGCTTTCCTGGACCTCGGGCACAACCGGCACACCCAAAGCCTTTGTGCTAAGCCATCGCAATATCGCGACCAATGTCGAGACGTTGCAGAGATTGGCGGTTGTCGGCCCGCGCGACCGGGTGCTGATGCCATTGCCCTTGCACCATGCCTATCCGTTTGTTGTCGGCATGCTGACGCCGCTGACCAGTGGCGCAGCGGTGGTGCTGCCCGCGAACACGACCGGGCCATCGCTGATGCAGGCGTTGCGCGAAGGGGATGTCACGCGCTCGTCGGCGTGCCACGGCTCTACGAAGCGCTGACGGCGGCAATTGCACTGCGGATCAACACTCATGGGCCGGCGGTGCGGGTTGCTTGGCGGGTTATGTTGGGATCAGCCATTCGGCTCCAGCAATGGACCGGACTTCATCTCGGACGGCTAGTCTTCACTCCGGTTCGACAGCGCGTCGCCCCCAAGCTCCGGCTGCTGGTTTCGGGTGGGGCACCGCTTGAGAAGAAGATCGAGGAGGAACTCGAAGCTCTGGGCTGGACAGTGTTGACCGGCTACGGACTGGCCGAAACCGCTTCGCTATTCACCGGCAATCGCCCAGGAGAACGTCGTGTCGGCAGTGCCGGTCGGCCGCTCGCCGATGGCGAGATCCGCATTGCCAAACCTGATGGCGACGGTATCGGCGAGATCGAGCTGCGCGGCAGCTCGATCACCAAAGGTTATTTGAACAATCCCGAAGCTAACAGTACTGGGTTCTCCGCAGACGGGTGGTTCCGCACCGGGGATCTCGGCTTTGTCGATCGGGCCGGGTTCCTGTTCGTCACTGGTCGGGCAAAAGAAACCTTGGTATTGGGAGGCGGCAAAAAGGTCAGCCCCGACGAATTGGAACGCATCTATGGCGATGCTCCGGAAATCGCCGAGATCGCCGTGCTCGAAGATAAAGGCGCGCTTGTTGCACTGGTGCGTCCCGATCCGGCAAAGCTCTTCAAACGCGGCGCCACCAATTTGCGCGACGGCATCCGCGTAATCCTTGGGGAGCGGGCGCAGCGCCTGCCCTCGTACCAGCGCTTGTCCGGGTTTGCGTTGACCAGTCAGCCTTTGCCGCGGACCCGACTCGGCAAGTATCGCCGCTTTCTGCTGCCGCAGCTTTACGACGAGGCGCTCGCCGGAGGGTCCCCTCGTACGCTGCAACCGCCCACTCCCGAGGATGAAGCCCTGCTGCAAAGCCCGGTCGTCGCGTTGGTCTGGCATATCCTCCGACAGCGCTTTCCGCACCAACCGCTCGACTTGGACACCGTTCTTAGCCTCGATCTCAATCTGGATTCATTTGGCTGGATGGAGCTTGCGATCATATTGCACGACACCGCTGGCGTCTCGTTGTCCGACGCAGATCTCGGTCAAATCCAAACCATTCGCGATTTGTTGCGCCTGTCGACCGAGCGCCATATTGGCGCCGCCCGAGATGTAGGAAGCAGCGCGCCGGCTATTGTGCCGGCCAGCGAACATTGGCTAGCGCCAACCGGCCCGTTGCTGACAGTGTTGGGGTTTGCTCTCTACGCGCTTAATCGCCTGCTTGTGCGGGGCCTGTTTCGCCTGCGTGTCGTGGGCATCGAATTGTTGCCCCTTACCGGTCCTTTCGCGATCACCCCCAACCATGTCAGCTACCTCGATGCCCTGGCCGTTGCCGCGGCGCTGAGCTGGTCGCGTTCGCGGCATACCTATTGGGCTGGCGACGCGCAGCGATTTTTCCCCAATCCGCTCGGACGCGTTTTTTGCCGCGCCGTCCATCTCTTTCCAGTGGACGCAATGCATCCCGGCGCGGCACTCGATACCGCGCGCCGGGTCCTGCAGGCCGGCAACATGCTCGTCTGGTTTCCGGAAGGATGGCGCTCGCCTGATGGACGGCTGCAGCATTTTCTGCCGGGGATCGGCCAGATTCTACTTCGAAGCCAAGCGCCGGCAGTGCCCACCTATATCGGCGGCACATTCGCGGCATTGCCGCGCGGCCGGAATATTCCGCGGTTTCGCCAGTTAACCGTAACATTCGGCGAGCCCCTGCCGGTGACATCCCTGTGTACCGCCGGCACTGGCTCAACCGACGAGGAACGGGTCGCCGACGGACTACACCAGCGGCTGGCCGCGCTGATCGGCCCATCGGCCGAGCCGGTCGCCGACAGCGACACCGCCCAGCTAACAGACGAGGTTCGCTGATCACCGCCGCAAACCAGCGTCGCATCTATCTAGCACATCCCGAGTTTCGCGACGAGGTCGGCTCAGTCGGTTAGCCTCGCGCCCATCCCACAACCGCTCGCCGCACAAACCCGTCATCCAGCTGTCACGAAGCGCCGAGAATTTCCTCCAGATGTTGCTCGATCTCGTGCGGCGGCAACATCGAAAGGTCTTTGGCCAGCTCGGTCTTGACCAGCTTCTTCAACTCGTCTGAGAACTCTTCACGCAGATCGCCGAGCATCTGCGGCGGCGCCACGATGAACAGCTGCCCAATAAGATCATGTTTTCTACCGTCCTCTAAAAAGCCTGCGAGCTCGTGCGCGAACCGGCGTTTCTCATAGCGATGCGGATCGGTCCGCGGCTCTTCTGCATGACGGCCTTGGCCGGCGCTGTCGAATGCACGGCCCGGCCGGTCACTGCCGATCTCGCGAACTCGGTGCGATCTCCGCGTCCATTTCTCGGATCGGGGCTCGGACGAGCGCGCCTTGGGAGTCCAGCTCAAAGACGCGCGCCCGCCCCGCGTCCGCCACCATTATCCATCTTGCCCGCTTCATTATGCTCCACCTTCGACCGTCATTCACTTTTCGCGTCAGAGAACCTTCAACGCACCATGACCACCCCAACTCCTGCACGCGGATGGTGGTGAATGCCCTTCCGGGTTTTCATGCGAAACCAGTGCGGTTTTACGTGCGCCTTCCATGATTGATCTCATCATCAGATGATTCCTGCTCCGGTATGTATCCGTGCAGAATCTGTATATAGTTTGCCCGATCGAAGGCTGTAGGATCGCCGCATGCGCCGCGGCGCATGCGGCCGCGAATGGAGGCGACTGCGTCGATATCCCGTGCTGCCAGCCAATTCCCCAAGCCCTCAACCAATTCCGCCATGTAATCGATACCGTGCCGCAGCAAGGCCGATGTGGTCATAACCACGTCGGCACCCGCCAGCAGGTATTTGATGACCTCCTCGGCGCTGTCGACCCCGGTGCTCGCGGCGAGCGAAGCACCGATATTGCCAGCTAGCACCCCGATCCACAGCAACGGCAGGCGGATTTCGGCGGGGCGGCTCAATTCGAGATTGCGCTGCAGCCGCAATGCCGCCAAATCGATGTCGGGCTGGTAAAAACGGTTGAATAGAACCAGCCCGTCCGCACCCGCTTCGGCGAGCGCCATTGCCATGTGCCCGGGCGCACTGAAATAGGGTGCGAGCTTGGCGGCGACAGGGATCGCCACGGCCGCCTTCACCGATTTGAGCACGTCGAGATAGAGATCTTCGATTTCCCGGCCGCTGAGCCTGAGATCGGAAGGGATGAAATATGCATTGAGTTCGATGGCACTGGCACCCGCTTGTTCTACCAGCCGTGCGTAATCCCGCCAGCCGGCATGGCTGATGCCATTGAGACTAGCGATAACCGGGATCGCGACTGCCTCGCGGGCCCGCCGGATCAGGTCGAGATAGGCGTGCGGCCCGGTACCGTAGCCAATCGCCGCGGGAAAATACGAGAGCGCCTCGGCAAAGCTCTCGCCAGTGGCGATCGTCAGCCGCTCGGCCGCTTCTGCCTCGGCCTCGATCTCTTCCTCGAAGATCGACGGCAACACCACCGCGGCGGCGCCACAATCCTCCAGCCGCCGCAGATTGCCGAGATCGTGCGTCAGCGGCGAGGCTGACGCCACCAATGGGTTCTTTAGCGTGAGACCAAGATACCGTGTGCTAAGGTCCATTGCCGCTGCCTCTTACAACCCCGCGAGCGCTTCACTACTGCCGGGAGCGCGCAGCGGCGGAAAGCGGCTTGGCGCCCAGCCGGCCATTTCCTCGTAGCTGCGGTATTTTTCGTCCACCATGCTTTGCGCCGTCGTCAGCAGTTCCGCGGCCTCCTGCGGCCGAGACTGGGCCAGCGCTTTGTAGCGGATCTCGTTATACGCGTAATCGCGAAACGGGATCGTCGGTCGCGACGAGTTGAGGCGAAACGGGTTCTCACCACTTACCCGCATTGCCGGGTTGTAGCGGAACAGTGGCCAGTAGCCAGAGGCGACTGCCAAATCCTGCTGCTGCATGCCGCGCGCCATGTCGATGCCGTGCGCGATGCAATGACAATAGGCGAGGATCAGTGATGGGCCGGAATAGGCTTCGGCCTCGCGAAACGCCAATAGAGTGTGCTGCGGGTTGGCCCCCATCGCGACTTGCGCGACGTAGACATTGCCACAGGCGATCGCCTGCAATGCCAGATCCTTGCGCGCGACCCGCTTGCCGGCAGCGGCGAATTTGGCGATTGCGCCAAGCGGCGTTGCCTTGGAGGCCTGGCCGCCGGTATTGGAATAAACCTCGGTGTCGAGCACCAATACATTGACGTCGCGCGCGGTCGCCAATACATGGTCGAGGCCGCCATAGCCGATGTCATATGCCCAGCCGTCGCCGCCGACGATCCAGATGCTGCGCCGGACAAGATGGTCGACGACCGAAAGCAAATCCTTGGCTGCGGGATGCTCGGGCAGTGTGCGCAAGCGGTCGATCAGCACCGCGACGCGAGCGTGTTGCGCGCGGATTTCCGACTCCCGGCGCTGCGGCGCAGTGAGGATCTCCTCGATCAGATCACTGCCAAGCTTGTCTTCCACCTTGCGCAACCGCGTCCGGGCCAGATCGAGCTGCTTGTCGGCCGCAAGCCGGAACCCGAGCCCGAACTCGGCATTGTCTTCAAATAGCGAGTTCGACCAGGCGGGGCCGCGCCCTTCACGGTTCTTCGACCATGGCGTTACCGGAAGGTTGCCGCCGTAGATCGACGAGCATCCGGTCGCGTTGGCGATCATCATCCGATCACCATAGAGCTGCGACAGCAGCTTTAGATAAGGAGTTTCGCCGCAGCCGGCGCAGGCCCCCGAGAACTCGAACAGCGGTTCGAGAAATTGCACCCCTCGCACATTGGCGAAATCGACATGGGCGCGATCATTGACCGGAAGAGCCTCGAAGAACGCCACATTCTCGCGTTCTGCCGCGATAAACGGCAGCTTGGGGCGCAGATTGATCGCCTTGAGCCCCGGTTCAGTAAGACTATGCGCCGGGCAAGCCTCGATGCAGAGTCCGCAGCCGGTGCAGTCTTCGACATAGAACTGCAGCGAGAAGCCCACACCGGGGAAACCGCGAACGTTAATCGCCGCCGATTTGAATGTTGCCGGGGCGCCCCCGAGTTCCTCGGTATGGAAATACTTGGCGCGGATCACGGAATGCGGGCAGACGAAACTGCATTGGCCGCACTGCACGCAAATATCGGGCTCCCAAACCGGCACAATGTCGGAGACGTTGCGCTTTTTATAAACCGCCGTGCCGGAGGGAAAGGTGCCGTCGGCCGGCAGCAAGCTGACCGGGATCTCGTCTCCGCGACCTTCGAGCATTGGGGCCGTAAACACCTGTACAAAGTCAGGCGCATTTTTCGGCACGAGCGGCGCCCGATCCCATCGGCTCGTCGCCTTGCTCGGCACCTTGACTTCCTGTAGGCGGTCGAGCGTGCCGTCTACAGCACGGAAATTGCGCTCGATCACCTCCTTACCTTTGTCGGCATAGGTCCTCCGGATCGACTCCTTGATCTGCCGGATCGCCTCGTTTCGCGGCAGAACACCCGACAGCGCGAAAAAGCAGGTCTGCAGGATCGTATTGATGCGGCCGCGCAATCCGACCTCATTCGCGGCCTTCGACGCGTCGATGACAAAAAAACGCAGCTGCCTTTCGATGATCCGACACTGCATCGAACGAGGCAACTCGTCCCATACCGCCTCGGCATCGTAAGGGCTATTGAGCAGGAAAGTGGCGCGGGGTGCGGCGAGCCGCAGCACGTCCTGCCGCTCAATAAAATGGAACTGGTGACAGGCGACAAAATTGGCTTGGCTGATCAGGTAAGGGGCATGGATCGGTCGCGGTCCAAAGCGCAGGTGCGAAATTGTCTGCGCCCCGGATTTGTGTGAATCATAAACAAAATACCCTTGCGCGCACAGCCCGGCGTCTTCGGCGATGATCTTAACGCTGTTCCTATTGGCCCCTACCGTGCCATCCGAGCCGAGGCCGTAGAACACTGCGCAGACCACTTCGGGTGGTTCGATCGTAACCGAGCTGTCGTAGGTAAGGCTCGTATGCGAGAGATCGTCGTCGATCCCGACGGTAAATCCGTTTTTGGGATTGGATTTGGCCAGTTCGTCGAATACGGCTTTGGCCATTGCCGGCGTGAAGTCCTTTGACGAAAGACCATAGCGCCCGCCGACGACACCCGGCATGGCGGCCCGTTCACCGGCAGCGACACCGTTCGCCAGCGCTGCAATAACATCGAGGTAGAGCGGTTCGCCCGGCGCTCCGGGCTCTTTCGTCTGCTCGATCACCGCGACGGCGCGGCAGCTTTGCGGCAAGGCCGCGAGAAAAGCATTGCCGGCAAACGGGCGGTAGAGCCGCACCTGAACAACGCCGACCTTTTCAGCTCGCGCGCAAAGTGCAGCCGCGGTCTCGCGGGCCGTCTCTGCGCCGGTCCCCAAGGCAACGACGACACGGTCGGCGTCAGGCGGGCCGTCGTAATCGAAGAGGTGGTATTGGCGACCGGTCAGCGCCGCAAAGCGATCCATGGCACCCTGAACGATCGCCGGTACTGCTGCGTAATAGGGGTTCGCGCTTTCGCGCGCCTGGAAAAAGGTGTCGGGGTTATGCGCGGTGCCGCGAATAAATGGATGCGCGGGATTGAGTGCGCGGGCGCGATGGGCATGGACGAGTTCGTCGTCGATCATCGCACGGATCTGATCGTCGTTGACCAACGCCAGCGTGTTGATCTCGTGCGAGGTGCGAAACCCGCCAAAGAAATGCAGAAACGGTATGCGAGACGCCAATGTGGCCGCCTGAGCGATCAGCGCGTTATCGTGGGCCTCTTGCACCGAACCCGAGCACAGCAGTGCAAAGCCCGAGGCACGCGTCGCCATTACGTCACTGTGGTCGCCAAAAATCGACAATGCCTGTGTCGCCAGCGACCGCGCTGCAACGTGGAACACCGTCGGCGTCAGCTCGCCGGCGATTTTGTACATATTGGGCAGCATCAACAGCAGCCCTTGCGACGCGGTGAAGGTCGTGGTCAGCGCCCCGGCCTGCAAGGCGCCGTGAACCGCACCCGCCGCCCCACCTTCGCTTTGCATTTCCTGGACGGCGGGTACGTTGCCCCAAATGTTCGTAAGCCCCTGCGCCGCCCATTCGTCGGCAAGCTCCGCCATTGTCGAAGCGGGCGTGATCGGAAAAATCGCGCATACCTCGTTGACGCGATAGGCTATGTGGGCAACGGCACTGTTCCCGTCCATTGCCGCGGTTTGCCCCTTCATCACGCCTCCTTTGAGTGCGAAGCGACGGCTTTTGCATACAGTGTGGTCATGAAGGCTCGCCGATCATTTCAATGGCATGACAAGGGCACTGCTCAAAGCAGACCGCACACCCGGTGCATTTGCCGTAGTCGTAGCGATAGCGCCGTCGGGGGCCCAATTTTACGATCGCGTCCTCGGGACAGGCGGCGTAGCAATTGTCGCATTCGAAGCAGTTGCCGCAGGAGAGGCAGCGCTGCGCTTCATAGCGCGCCTGACGTTCGTCTAGGCCGGCCACGACCTCGTCGAACCCTCTGACCCGCTCGGCGCCGGGAAGTGCTCGTTGCGCGGTCGGCTCGACATCGGTGAACATCGGCAGATGCAGCATGTCGAACGAGACGAGCGGCGGCTTTATGATCTCGGCATAAGCTCGGCCGCGCAGCCAGCCATCGATATTGCGGGCTGCGCGCTTGCCATGCCCGACGGCGACGGTCACGGTGCGCTCACCCGGCACCATGTCTCCGCCGGCGAAGATCCCGGGCTGCCCGGTCATCAGCTGCGGATCGACAATCACTGTGCCGTCCGGCTTGAAACCAATGCCAGGGACCTGACGCAAAAAGGCGCTGTCGGTCTGTTGACCGAGTGCCAGCACGATCGCGTCGGCTTCGAGGGTCTCGATTTCGCCGGTCGGCTGCGGCCTCCCGTCCGCGTCGAGCGTCATGCGCTCGACCGTCAATGCCGGGCCGATGATCTCCTTGATGCTGCTGAGCCACTTGATCTTGACGCCTTCCTCGATCGCCTCGTCAGCCTCGAAAGCGCGCGCCGGCATGTGCGCCCGATCGCGGTGATAGATGATCAGCGCCTCGTCGGCACCAAGCCGCCGAGCCGTCCGCGCCGCATCTATCGCCGTATTGCCGCCGCCATAGATCACCACCCGACGGCCAAGCCGTGGCCCCTCGCCCATGTCGGCGCTGCGTAGAAACGGCACGGCGTCGAGCACCTTTGCCGCATCGCGCGCCGGGATCTCGACATGGCGGCTGACATGAGCGCCGATCGCGACAAAGACGGCGTCGAAGCCTCCAGCATCGCGCTCCGCCAGGATGTCTTCTACTTTGTGATTGCACGTAATCCGCACGCCGATTTCCTCGATCCGGCGGACCTCGTTAATTAGATCGGCGCGAGGCAGTCGATAGGCGGGAATGCCGAAGTGCATCATGCCGCCGGGAACCGGTCCGGCTTCCTTGATCTCGACTGCATGCCCCAACAGCACCAGGTGATAAGCCGCTGAAAGCCCGCTCGGCCCGGCACCAACGATCAGCACCCGTTTGCCGCTGGGCGGTACGGGGATTGGGAATTTCCAATTCTGTGCGGCGGCGAGATCGCCGAGGAAGCGTTCGACGGCATGGATGTTGACTGCGGCATCGAGGGCTTCGCGATTGCAGCCCCGCTCACAGGGATGATAGCAGACCCGTCCGTGCACCGCCGGCAGCGGATTGTCATTTACGAGCGCTTCCCAGGCGGCGCGGAACTTGCCGGCCTGCGCTAGCGCCAGCCAAGCCTGGACGTGCTCTCCAGCGGGGCAAGCGTTGTCGCAGGGCGGCAGCAGGTCGACAAAAGCCGGCCGCCGTGTCCGAAAGGGACCTGCACCCTTCTCGCCAGTCAGATCGACGGATAGCGTGATGTCGCTTAGCATTTGCCGCATTCAATCGCCTCGCAATAGCCGAAACCACTCTTGGCTCCCGGCAAGACGGGTGCGACCCCATCTCGTCCACCCGCCGAGGCCCAAGGAACGGCGCGATTCAGATCTCCGATAATCGCGAAGCTCGGGTCAGGATTCGTTGATCTGCATCAAGCATCTCTGCACGGATCTGGATCCGCCGCCGAATGCGTTCGGTGCGCCTTTGAGATCGGCAGCGCAGACGCGCCGACAGACATCATCAAACAGGCACAGGCCTCAGGAGTGGCCGCGATGATTTCTGCTCATTTCTCGCGACCAATTGGGGCAGCGGACTGATCCAGATCAACGCGCCGGATAGATCTGACGCCAGAGTGTCGCCAAAGCCCAATAGGAGTTGGATCCGATGGCGGCACAAACCTGGGTCCGGTGGTTCGATGATATCCGGCTGAACGACGTCCCGGAGGTCGGCGGTAAGACCGCATCACTTGGGGAATTGCGTGCTTTGCTCGGCGATCGTGTGCCGGATGGCTTTGCCCTGACGGCGCAAGCCTATCGCGCCGCCCTTGCTGCGGCCGGGATCGGGGACGAGTTGCGTCGGCTGTTGTCGGGTTTTGACCATCACGACGTGGCGCTGCTCAGTGAGCGCGCCGCCGCTGCGCGTCGGTTGGTTTATGAGGCGACCGGCACTGCGCGCCTGCGCGACGAGATTGCGGCGGCTTATCGTGCGCTCGAAACGAAATGCGGGCGAAGGGTGGCGGTCGCGGTGCGCAGTTCGGCCACCGCCGAGGATCTACCCACCGCCAGCTTCGCCGGGCAGCACGAGAGCTTTTTGAATGTGCGCGGCGCCGAGGATGTGATCGAGGCCTGCCGGCGCTGTTTTGCCTCGATTTTTACCGATCGCGCCATCGTTTATCGCATCGACAACGGCTTTGATCATTTCAAGGTCGCTCTGTCGGTCGCGGTCATGAAGATGGTCCGCGCTGATCTCGCGGCAAGCGGTGTGATCTTTACACTCGACACCGAATCTGGGTTCCGCGACGTGGTCTTTGTCACCGGGTCATGGGGGCTCGGTGAGAACGTCGTGCAGGGCAAGGTCGACCCGGACGAGTTCTACGTCCACAAGCCGACCTTTCGCCAAGGCTATCGCGCGGTGGTGGGCCGTTCGCTCGGGACCAAGCAGTTGCGGCTCGTCTACGCCCGCGGCCATGGCGCTGCCAGCACGCGCAACGTGCTGACCCGGCGGGCCGAGCGCGAGCGCTTTTGCCTTACCGATCTCGAGGTGCTCGAGCTGGCGGATTATGCGATCCGCATCGAGGACCACTATTCGAAGCTGGCCGGTCAGCCGACGCCCATGGACATCGAATGGGCCAAGGACGCTGAGGACGCCAAGCTCTACATCCTCCAAGCGCGGCCGGAAACCGTCGCCTCGCGCCGGGCGGCGGGCAGTTTCGAAACTTACACGTTAAAGACCACGGGCCCGGTGCTGGCGACCGGCCGTGCGGTTGGAGAAAAGATCGCTTCCGGCGCGGTGCGGCTGGTCGTCGATCCGCGCAGCCTCGCCGCGTTTCAGCCGGGAGAGGTCTTGGTCGCCGAGTTCGACTAGCCCCGATTGGGAGCCGGTCATGAAGACCGCGGCAGCGATCGTCACCAGCCATGGCGGGCGGACCTGCCACGCTGCGATCGTTGCCCGCGAGCTCGGCGTGCCGGCGGTGGTCGGCGCCGAGGACGCCGTGGCGCGGCTCGCAACAGGGCGGGCGGTGACGGTCAGCTGCGCCGACGGCGAAGTCGGCAAGGTCTATGACGGCCGCTTGCCGTTCGAGGTCGCGCGGGTGTCCGCGGCGGCGGTGCCGCGGCCGCGCACCGAGATCATGGTCAATCTCGGGAATCCTGAACTCGCTTATCACACAGCGATGCTGCCCAATGACGGGGTCGGGCTCGCACGGATGGAATTCATCATCAGCGAGCACATTGGCGTCCATCCGATGGCGCTCGTCGAGCCGGACAAGGTCGCCGCCAAGGGGGCGCGCGCCGCGATCGCCCGATTGGTGAAAAACTACGACCAGCCGGCGGATTTCTTTGTCGAGAAATTGTCGGAAGGGGTCGGCACGATTGCGGCCGCTTTTTACCCGAAGCCGGTCATCATCCGGCTCTCCGACTTCAAGACCAATGAATATGCGAGCCTGATCGGCGGCATCGGGTTCGAGCCCAAGGAAGACAACCCGATGCTCGGCTTTCGCGGGGCCTCGCGCTATGCGCACCCAGCCTATGCCGCCGGCTTTGCGCTCGAATGCAAGGCGCTCGCCCGCGTGCGCGACGAAATGGGGCTGACCAACCTGCGCGTCATGGTGCCGTTCTGCCGCCGCGTGGCTGAAGGGAAGCAGGTAATTGAGGAAATGGCCCGGCACGGGCTCAAGCGAGGCGACAACGGCCTCGAGATCTTTGTCATGTGTGAGATCCCGAACAACGTGATCGAAATCGATGCCTTTGCCGCTTTGTTCGATGGCTTTTCGATCGGATCGAACGACTTGACACAGCTGACCCTGGGTGTCGATCGCGACTCGGAAATCGTGGCCTTTGATTTCGATGAGCGCGATCCGGGCATGCTCGAAATGCTTCGGCTGGCGGTGACGGGCGCCAAGCGCAACCATCGCCATGTCGGGATCTGCGGCGAAGCGCCGGCTAATTATCCCGAAATTGCGCGCTTTCTCGCCGAACTCGGCATCGATTCGATCAGTGTCAACGCCGCCAGCCTGTTGCGCACGATGACCGTTGTCCACGAGGCCGAGCAGGCGGCGGTGCATGCCGCGGCAGCGGCCGAGTAGGGCTGACCGATGGCGGCAATCGTCACCCTAACGATGAACCCGGCGCTCGATATCGCCACCTCGACCGAGCGCGTCGAGCCGACCCACAAACTGCGCTGCACCGAGCCGCGCTATGACCCGGGCGGCGGCGGCATCAATGTCGCCCGCGCGGTTCGCGCTTTGGGCGGCGAAGCAGACGCAATTTTCCCGGCCGGCGGTGCCGCGGGCGAGATGATCCGGCACTTACTGGATCAGGAAGACGTCGCCTATGACGTCATCGCCATCGACGGGTTTACGCGCGAAAGCCTGGCGGTCGAGGAGCGCACAAGCGGCGACCAATTCCGCTTTATCCTTCCTGGCCCCGCTATCTCCGAGCGCGATCAGCTGCGTTGCCTCGACCGGCTGGCCTTACTGGCGCCGGCGGCGAGCTACATCGTCGCAAGCGGCAGTCTGCCGCTCGGCGTAGCCGCCGATTTCTACGCGCGCGTCGCGGCGCTCTCTCGCTCGCTAGGTAAACCGCTGGTTCTCGATACCTCCGGCGCTGCGCTCAAGCACGCGGGCGACGGGATTCACCTGCTCAAGCCAAGCCTGCGCGAGCTCCAGGATCTGGTCGGACGAGAGATCCGGTGCGAAGCCGAGCAGGAAAGCGCAGCGCGCGAGGTGATCAAACAGGGCCGCAGCGAGATCGTCGTCCTCTCGCTTGGCGAACAAGGTGCCTTGCTGGCGACGGCGGAGCGGACCGAGCGCTTCCCCGCGATCCCGGTCTCGGCAAGGAGCACCGTCGGCGCCGGCGACAGCATGCTCGCCGGCATCGTCCTCGGCCTGACCCGCGGCCTGAAACTGCCGGAGGCTGTCAAATTTGGCATGGCGGCCGGGGCCGCGGCCCTGTTCGGCTTCGGCACTGAACTTTGCCGCCGCCCCGATGTCGACCGGCTTTACGCACAGATGTCGGCTTTATCCGGGGTGTGAGAGAGCCGAATGGAGGTTACCACGCAACCTGCTGGTGCCGAACTTCCGATTACGGTCGGGGCGAAGCTAGCGGTCGAACGCGCCGATCTGCAACGGATCATCGATGCGCTCGGCGGTCGCGGTTATCGCGTGATCGCGCCGATCCTTCGCGACGGCGCCATGGCCTATGACACGGTGACCGGCCTCAATCAGCTGCCAATCGGCTGGACCGATCGCCAGGAGGCCAGCGAATACCGCCTTAAGCGGCGCGCCGACGACGCGGTCTTTGGCTATGCGGTCGGACCGCACTCCTGGAAACGGTTTCTGCATCCGCCGGTCGAACGGTTGTGGGAGGCGCGCCGCGTCGAGAGCAAAGGATTTGACGTGACGGAAGTTGACGTGGCTTCCGAGCGGCTGGCTTTTATCGGGGTGCGGGCCTGCGAACTGCACGCGATTGCCATTCAAGACCGCGTCTTTGTCGAGGGCGCCTATGTCGACCGGAGTTACCAGCGCCGCCGCGAGCACGCATTTATCGTTGCGGTCAACTGCGGCCAGGCCGGTGGGACCTGCTTTTGCGCCTCGATGGGCACCGGTCCCGAGGTCAATATGGGTTTTGACCTCGCTCTGACCGAATTGATCGGGAATGGCGGACACTGGTTTCTGATGGAGATCGGCAGTGCAGCGGGCGCGGAGCTCGCCGCCAGCGTGCCATATCGACCGGCCACCGAAGCCGAGATCAACGCCGCCGAAGCGGTCGTCGCACAAACTCGGGATGCGATGGGGCGCAGCCTCGACAGCGATGGTCTCAAAGAATTGCTGCAGGCCAACCCTGACCACCCCCGCTGGGATGAAGTTGCGAGCCGATGCCTTGGCTGCGCCAATTGCACGATGGTCTGCCCGACGTGCTTTTGCACGACTGTCGAGGACACAACCGATCTCTCCGGCGCCGTCGCGGAGCGTGTGCGCCGCTGGGATTCATGCTTCACGCTCGATTTTTTGTATATCCACGGCGGCAGCGTGCGGCATTCGACCAAGGCGCGCTATCGCCAGTGGATCACCCATAAACTGGCGAGCTGGTTCGATCAGTTTGGTAGCTCCGGCTGCGTCGGCTGCGGCCGCTGCATCACCTGGTGTCCCGTCGGGATCGACATCACCGAAGAGGCGGCCGCGATCCGGGTCACCACACATCCACCGCGGGGCGATGGCAATGGCAGGACTTGAGCGGATTGTCCTTGAACATCTTTTTTTTGCTGGGCTCGGAGCCGCCTTCGGTCAGGCGATCTCCGGTTGCGCCCGCAATTTGCGCGTTGCCGCTGGCGAATACCTGTTGCGCGAAGGCGACTCCGCCGACGAGTTCTTCCTGATCCGCCACGGCGTTATTGCTGTCGAGATCTATTCGCCTGGCCGGCCGCCGATCATCGTCGCGACCTTGCGCGAGGGCGACGTCCTCGACGGTTCGTGGCTGGCGCCGCCGTACCGCTGGGCCTTTGATGCGCGCGCGGTCGAGCTCGCTCGGCTGCTCGGGGTCAACGCCAAATGCCTGCGCGAAAAATGCGAAGCTGATCACGACCTTGGCTACGAGCTGATGAAGCGCTTTGTCGGCTCGATGGGCAAGAAATTGCACGCGGCGCGGCTGCAGGCGCTCGATGTGTATGGGAGCCAGTCGGCTTGACCATGCTCCCGATCGATCCGGCAGCCGACGGAAAAGCTGACTTTCTAGTCCCGCGGCCGCTCACGGTTACGCGCATTCGCAGTGAAAGCGCCGATGTCGCAACGATCGAGTTGGAACCGGGGGGGCCTTTTGCCTTTGCCGCCGGCCAATTCAACATGCTCTACGCCTTCGGGCTCGGCGAAGTGGCGATCAGCCTCAGCGGCGACCCCGACGACACCGGCAAGATCATCCATACGGTACGAGCCGTCGGTGCCGTCAGCGCTGCAATTACCCGGCTGCGCCGCGGCGCAATGATCGGGGTACGCGGCCCCTACGGTTCGGCTTGGCCGGTTGCAGAAAGCGAGGGTAGCGACGTCGTTATTGTCGCCGGAGGGCTCGGTCTCGCGCCGCTGCGCCCGGCGATCTATGCCGTGCTTGCCCGCCGCGAGCGCTATGGTCGTGTCGTTGTGCTCTATGGCGCGCGCAGCCCGGCGATCTATGCCGTGCTTGCCCGCCGCGAGCGCTATGGTCGTGTCGTTGTGCTCTATGGCGCGCGCAGCCCGGCCGACATTCTTTATCGGCGCGAACTCGAAGCCTGGCGGCGACGCCTCGATGTCGACATCTTCGTTACTGTCGATCATGCCGCCGCCGATTGGCGCGGCAATGTCGGCGTGGTCCCGGCATTGATCCCGCGCATTGCGATCGACTCCGACCATGCCGTCGCGATGGTCTGCGGACCGGAAATCATGATGCGTTTTACGATCGATGCTTTACGCCAGCGCGGCCTTGCTGCCGACCAGATTTATCTTTCGATGGAGCGGAACATGAAGTGCGCTGTCGGCCTTTGTGGGCACTGCCAATTCGGCCCGGCCTTTGTTTGCCGCGATGGGCCGATCTTTCGCTATGACCGCATTGCCGGGATCTTCAACATTCACGAGATCTGAAATGCCGGATCGCAGCAAGCCACGCCTCGCAGTGTGGAAATTCACATCCTGTGATGGCTGTCAGCTGAGCCTGCTCGATTGCGAAGACGAGTTGCTGGCTGTGGCCGACCAGCTCGACATCGCCTATTTCGCGGAGGTGTCGCGAAGGATGATGCGGGGCCCGTACGATCTCTCTCTGGTCGAGGGCTCGATCACGACACCAAGCGATGCCGAACGCATCCGTCGAGTGCGACGATTGTCACACAAACTGGTCACGATCGGGGCCTGCGCTACGACCGGGGGGATCCAAGCGTTGCGAAACTTTGCGAATGTGCAGGAATTCGCCAGCTACGTGTATCCGAATCCCGAGTATCTGCAGACACTCGCGACCTCGACGCCGATCAGCTCCCATGTTGCGGTCGATTTCGAATTGCGCGGCTGTCCGATCGACAAGGGTCAGTTGCTCGAGGTCATCAAGGCCTTCCTCACCGGGCGCAAGCCGGCGATCGCCGGTCACAGCGTCTGCATCGAATGCAAGGCGCGCGGCAATCCGTGCGTGATGGTCGCCCATAAAACGCCGTGCCTCGGGCCCGTCACCCATGCCGGATGCGGCGCGATCTGCCCGTCCTACAACCGCGGATGCTACGGCTGTTTCGGGCCGGTCGATGGCGCCAACACCGCGGCGATCGCCCGCGAGTTTTCCAGGCTTGGCCTGGCGCCACGCGATATTGCACGGCTGTTCCAGACCTTCAACGCCGGCGCCGACGCGTTCCGCAAAGAGGCGGAAGCGCATGCCAACTAGGCGGCTGAAGGTCGACTTCATCGCCCGCGTGGAGGGCGAAAGTTCGCTCGATCTTCATATTCGCAACGGCAAGGTGGAGACGGCCCGTCTTGGCATCTTCGAGCCACCCCGGTTTTTCGAGGCGTTGCTGCGCGGTCGCGGCTTTGGCGAGGCCCTCGATATCGTCGCTCGAATCTGCGGGATCTGCCCGGTCGCCTATCAGATGAGCGCCGTGCACGCGATCGAGGGCGCCCTCGGCATCGAGGCCGGAGCGCCGATCCGCGCTTTGCGGCGGCTGCTTTATTGCGGCGAATGGATCGAGAGCCATGCGCTGCATATCGTCATGCTGCATGCGCCCGATTTTCTCGGCTATCCCGATGCAATCGCAATGGCACGTGACCACCGGGATGCGGTGGAGCGCGGATTGGTTCTCAAGAAGACCGGCAACGAGGTGTTGCGCCTGCTCGGTGGGCGCGAGATACATCCAGTCAACGTCCGTGTCGGCGGTTTTTATCGCGCACCGACCCGCGCCGAGCTGATCCCGCTCGCCGAATCATTGAAACGAGCCCGCGATTTGGCCATCGCGACATTGCGCTGGGCGGCAGCGTTTCCATTCCCCGAGATCGCCCGCGACTACGAATTCGTCGCATTGCGGCACTCGGAAGAATACCCGATGAACGCGGGCAGGATCGTCTCTTCGGCTGGTCTCGACATCGCCGCCGCCCAGTACGAATCCGAATTCGTCGAGCATCGGGTGCCGCACTCGACTGCACTTCATTCGGAGCTGAAGCGGCGCGGAGCCTATCTCGTCGGACCGATGGCGCGCTACGCTCTGAACCGCGACCTTCTTCCCGCCGAAGTGCGCGCGCTCGCCGACGAGGCTGGCCTCGACCCGGTCTGCAGCAATCCGTTTCGCAGCATCATCGTGCGCGCGGTCGAGATCGTCTACGCCTGCGGCGAAGCATTGCGCTTGATCGCCGATTACGAGCCGCCGCCCCAACCCTTCGTCTCGGCCGAGCCGCGCGCCGGTGTCGGCTATGCGTGCACCGAAGCGCCGCGCGGCCTGCTTTATCATCGCTATCAGCTCGATTCGGATGGGACGATCGAATAACAAATGCCGCTTCCGGCGTCGAATTGCGCTAGAAAAATTCGCCCGATCACTCTTGAGCATGGAAAGCGGGCGCACGACCTCACCACTTCACGGTGATTGACGTCTGTCGCCCGATTTTCACGCCTTCCAGAAGCGGTTGCTGGGTGTCCTGCGCGATTATCCCGAGGCGAGCCAGGCGGTCATTGCGGCGTTGCGGCCGCAATTGGCGGCGCCGGGGCTGACCGCACCCGGGTTGATCGAGGGTAGCGCTACTGCCGTTGAGGTTGCCGGTGCTGTCGACTCCGCCGCTGATTGACGCGTATGCCGCGGCGCTCGATCTCGGCGCTTGGCTGGCGCACGGGCTCGACCCGGTATTGTTCGCTGAACAGCGGTTGCAGTGGGAAGCCGATTCCTGGCAGGCCCAGGCATTGCGCTCGCGGTCCCGCCAGATCGCATTGAATTGCGCTCGCCAGAGCGGCAAAAGCACATCGACGGCGGTGGTGGCACTACACACGGCGATCTATGAGGCGCCGGCCCTGGTCCTGCTGGTAAGCCCGTCACATCGGCAGTCGCGCGAGGGGTTCGGCAAGGTGATGGCCTTTCTCCGCCATCTCGAACCGGCTGAGGAATTGATCGAGGATAACAGGCTGTCCGCGATATTGCGCAATGGCAGCCGCATTGTCAGCCTGCCCGGCGGCGCCAAGACGATCAGAGGATATTCGGGCCCGGCATTGATCATCGAAGACGAGGCTGCCTACGTTTCCGACGAGGTCCATGTCGCGATACGGCCGATGCTAGCGGTCAGCCGCGGGCGGTTGATCTTGATGTCAACCCCCAACGGCCGTCGCGGCCATTTTTACGACATCTGGTCATCGGGTGACGACAGCTGGGAGCGAATACAAATATTGGGCCGCGAGGTTCCCCGTATCACCCCGGAATTTCTCGACGAGGAGCGGCGCGCGCTCGGACCAATGATTTTTTCGCAAGAATATGAGGGCCAATTCATCGACGGCGAGGCCAGCGCATTTTCCTCCGAGCTGATTGAGCTGGCATTGAGCAATGACTTCGAAAGGTTCGCGGCATGACCCGCCAGGTCACGGTCGACGCATCGGTCTATCAGGTCGGCTACCTTGAGCGCTTGCCGCTCGGGACGCCCTATCCGGCCATCGTGGCGCACACCGCGCGGCTGCTGGCGCGATTGCCGTACGGCTCCTACTGCACCCACCAACAAATAAATTATTTAGAGTGAATCTCCGACCGCACTCCGCTTACCGGGGTAACATTGCGGGTAACGCCCACCGATAGGAACATGAGCCGGTCGGGGAATGGCCGTAGCCGGCGGCCCGGCCCGCTCCAATACGGCTCCCGATTGTCGACGCGGCAGCGTAGCTTGCAAACAGCGCCCCTGAGACCCCAGGGCACACTATCCAAGGCGGTGATCCGCGATCGGAGGCCCTGGCCCTGATCCGCGTCCTACCGCTTCAGCACCTTGGCGATGGCGCCGCCGCGCAGGTGGGCACGCTGCGGCAGGTCACTGCCCAGCAATGGCCGCAGATAAGCTCGGAAGGCAGGAGTGACGTCATTGCCAGAGGCGGCGATGAACGCGTCTTCCATCACTCTGGTCTTGCCGGCAACCTTGGGCAGCTCGACGAGGACGTAATCCACGGCATAATCGCCGACCCGCCGGATCGCTACCGAGCCGTTTGTCGTCCCCCAGATCGCCTGCTTGACGGCAAATTCGCCGACTTCGAGCGCTTCCCTCCGATCAACATCCGAGGTGCAGCCGGCGAAGGAGCGCTGGAGATAGCCGAAGGTATCGCCGCGCACGCGCCTGATGCCGAGCTTGGATTTGATCTCCTCGCACATAAGATCAGCAAGCGCGCCGGTTCCGGAAAGCTGAACATTGCCGTGCGCATCTTCTTCCATCGTGTCGGCGAGTTTTACCGAGAGCGGCGTGCCGTCAGCGCCGTGAATACCTTCGGACAGCGCGATGACGCAGCGCCCGAGTCGGTCATGGACCGACTTGACCTCGGACAGGAATTTGGCTCCCTCGAAGATGCGCTCGGGTAGATAAATGAGATGCGGTCCGTCGCCCTCGACCATCCGTGCAGCAGCCGATGCGGCGGTCAGGAAACCGGCATTCCGCCCCATCACGACGCCGACGTAAACACCTGGCAGCGAGCGATTGTCGAGGTCGGCCCCCATAAACGCCTGCATTACAAAGCGCGCCGCCGAGGGAAAGCCCGGCGCGTGGTCGTTTTCCATTAGATCGTTGTCGATCGTCTTGGGAATGTGGATGCAGCGCAGGTCGGAACCCTCCTTCGCCGCCTCCTCGCTGACCATACGCAGGGTATCGGCGGTATCGTTGCCCCCGATATAGAGGAACCAGCACACGCCATGCGCCCTCAACGACGCGACAATGTTCCGGCAGTAAGCCAGATCGGGTTTGTCTCGCGTCGAGCCCAGGGCCGAGGACGGGGTGGCGGCTATCGCTTCGAGATTGGCCCGGCTTTCTGCCGAAAGGTCGATGAAATCCTCGTCTACGATGCCGCGCACCCCGTAGCGTGCGCCATAGATCCGCTCGATCTGAGGAAACAATCGTCCTTCGAGCGCGGCGCCGACCAGAGATTGATTGATGACCGTCGTCGGACCGCCGCCTATGGCGATCACCAGCTTGCCGCTTCGCATTGCCTTGCCCCTCCGCTAAGAGCGATTGACGCTCATACGCTCTTCGAGCCGCAGCAGGTCCCGACCTCGGGTGACCGGCACGACGCCTAGGCCGCACCAGACTGTCGTCGACAAACGCACTTACCGCCTAATGCATGCCGCCGCGGTCACCCTCCATATCAGAGGTCGCGTCCGGCATCCCGCTTGGCGATGCTCTTGTACGAGCGCAGCCGGCGAGCGACAGGGTGATCAGAAGAGCGGCGAACCATCGTCGCCAATTCATTGTCACCAACACCTATCCTGCTATGCCGCAACATCGCTCCGCTCAATCAGCGACGGATCATTGTTCTTGACGCTGCCGACGCGCGGGCTAACCGGCCGATCATTTCATCGGATGGGTAGGGACGAGCAGCGATTTGAGCAGCGGCATGTCGGCTGGCTCCTCGCCCAGCCAAGCTGGCCATGCGTCGGGCTTGAGGACGACCGGCATGCGGTTGTGGAGCTTCGCGCACAACTCGTTTGGCGTCGTGGTGATGATCGCGAAGCTGCGTATCCACTCGCCGGCCGGCGAATGCCAGTTCTCCCACAAACCCGCGAGCGCCATGATGCCGCCATCGGCCAGCGCGATCGCGTAGGGCTGTTTGCCGGTCGCGGTCTTGGCCCATTCATAAAAATTGTCGACCGGCACGAGGCAGCGTCGGCGCTCGCCCCTCGGACAACGACACTTACCAACGCTGCGCTGGCCGCCGCTTTCGAGCGGGCTTGGCCCGATCGGCCCGTAGAACCGCTCAGCCGACTTCAAAGAGCCGTGCGCCGCGCTGAATCGTGCCGGCGTCGGGCGCGATCGCTGCAATATTCAGGTCCGCAGCGAAGCTGCTCCTCGCGGATGAAGGCGAGCGCGGCGCCGATTCACCGATGCGAAACAGATCTCAGGGACGCTCGCCCGCGTTCCGGTCAGCCGAACACGACGCCCTGAAACAGCCTCACGAAGAGCTCGAGCGTGAGAGCGAGCGTTGCGCCGTTCGTGCAGCCCGATCTTGTGAGTGTCCGGGATGATCTGATGCCCGAGCGCGTCTTGCCAGGTCGACAGGTGCCCGTCATTTTCCCGATTGCCCGCGATTGCGAGGCCGATCACACTCGGCTCCATGCAAAGGAGACCACATCCATGACGATCGATGTAGCGACCGGCATTAGCCGCATCCTCAAACAGGAGGGTGTGGGTTGGGTTTCGACCTTCCCGGTCTGCCGGGTCAACAACGCGCTCGGCCGGGAAGGGGTGCCGATGCTGATGATGCGCGACGACCGCTACGCCGTCGCGGTCGCCGACGCGTTCTCGCGCATCAGCGCGGGCTCCCAGGGGGGCTCACGCATCGGGGTGTGCACCTTCCAAGGGGGCGTCAATGCTGCCGGCATGCAGTACGCCTACGCCGGGATGGCGCAGGCCTATGAGGATGGCTCGCCCGTTCTGTGCATCACCGATGGCGTGCCGGCCGGCAGCTCCGGCAACAGCCAGTACGATGTCGCATCGGCCATGAAGACGGTGTCGAAGTGGTTCGGCTATCTCGACAAGCCCGAGCGCACGCCTGAGCTGATGCGCCGCGCCTTCACCATGCTGCGCAGCGGCAGACCGGGCCCAGTTATCCTGGCTATTCCCAATGCCACGGCCACATACGACGAGACCGCCGACCCCTACCGTCCGGTGAAGGGCTGGAAATCGGCGCCGGACCCGGCGGATGTGCGCGCTGCGGTTGACCAGCTGCTGGGAGCCCGCAACCCGCTGATCTACGCCGGCGAGGGGGTCATCTATGCGGGCGCTTCGGAAGATTTGAAAGCGTTGGCGGAGCTCGTGAATGCTCCGGTGATCACGACCCTCAAGGCCAAAGGGGCGTTCCCGGAGAACCATCCGCTGTTCGTCGGCGTGCGCGGCGACCAGGTGGCGCACTACCTGAACAAGAGCGACCTGATCCTCGCCGTCGGCACGAGCCTGTCGCCGGGCCGCTTCAGCCACGCCATTCCCGATGCGGCGACGAAAACCATCGTCCACTGCAACGTCGACGAATTGCACATCAACAAGATGTATCCGACGGCGCACGCGGTGATCGGCGATGCGCGCTTGACCTTGCAGGCGCTCCACCAGGAAATGTCCGGCCGCACCTCCGGCGCCGGACGGAATGCGGGTGATGTCGCAGCGGAAGTGAAGGCGGCGCGCGACCAGGGGCTCGCCAGGTATCGCCAGGTCATGAATTCCGACGAGACGCCGATCAACCCCTATCGGGTGTACGGCGATCTGATGGAGGTGCTCGATCTGAAGAATTCGTTCGTGACGCACGAGAGCGGCAACACGCGCGACCAGCTGAGCACCGTCTTCGACACGCTGATCCCGCGCGGCTTCCTGGGCTGGGGCAATGTCTCCACGCTCGGCTTCAGCCTGGCAGCTGCCATTGCCGCCAAGAAGGCGTTTCCGCAGAGGGCATCGGTGGCGGTGACCGGCGAAGCAGGCCTTGGCTACATGCTCGGCAACCTCGAGGTTCTGCTGCGCGAGAAACTCGGGATCACGGTCGTGCACATCAGCAATGGCGGCTTTGCCGGCTATGGACCCGGCTTCTGGGGGCCGGGACACGATCCCTTCACACACCAGGTGCTGGGGCCCGACGAGGTCGATATGTCGAAGGTGATCGGCGCCCTCGGCTTTCACACCGAGCGGGTCAGCGAGCCGGCCGAAATCATCCCGGCCCTGCGGCGGGCGCTCGAAATCAATGCGTCGGGTCGCCCGGCCTATATCGAGTTCATCTGCTGCCAGTACCCGGTCTACGGCCAGTGGGTTGGACGGGGGGAGTGAATTTAAAAAGAGCAGTTCACCACGGAGACACAGAGATTATTCAATCATTGTGCAATGTCAGCACGGTTACCGGGAGGATGGGCATTGGATTTGTACGCAACCTCTTGATCCTTCTCCGTGTACTCTGTGTCTCTGTGGTGCAAATCCCGATTTAGGGTGAAACGATGCCAAAGCTGATCCCCGTCGCCGACGCGTTGAGTAAGCCGTTCTGGGATGCCGTCAATCAAAGGCGGCTTGTCTTGCAGCACTGCGCTCAATGCGACCGGCTGCAATACCCGCCGCAGCAGGCCTGCCAAATCTGCAACTCGGCCGCCGGTCTAGCGTGGAAAGAGGTCGAGGGAAAAGGCCATATTGCGACCTACATCGTGATCGAGGATGGCCGCCTCAACCGGCGCATGCCCGATCAGCCCTATAACCTGGCAATGGTGAGCTTGGACGCGGACATCAGGGTCAATTTTTATTCCAATCTTCCGGGCACCCCGCCCTACCAGGCGCCGGTGGGTGCGGCCGTCGAGGTGACGTTCGAGGAGGTGGCCCCCGGCCAGCTCATCCACGAGTGGCAGGTCGTCGCCTAAATCTGATTGGTTCCGCGGGAATAATCGAGTTCACCACAGAGACGCAGAGGACACCGAGTTAGTGGCGATTGGTTATGACCGCGATCCGCTGACCGAGCGCGTGATCGGTCTCGCGATTGCCGTGCACCGAGCGCTCGGACCCGGACTGCTCGAATCCGCATACGAAGAATGTTTCTGTTTAGAGTTGGGGGAGGCCGGCATCGGGTTTGCCCGACAAGTGCCGCTGCCGGTCCTCTACAAGGGCATTCGACTGGATTGCGGGTATCGGTTGGATGTCGTCCTCGAACGTGACTTGATTTTTGAAATCAAAGCTGTCGAGAGATTGTTGCCGATCCATGAGGCGCAGATTCTCACCTATCTTCGATTGAGTTCGATAAGAACCGGTCTGCTCGTCAACTTTAACAGTGTTGTTTTGAAAGACGGACTTCGGAGATTCGTCCTTTGATGAATTCTTTGATCTCGGTGTCTCGGTGTCTCTGTGGCAGATCTAGAAATAATCAAGTTCACCACCGAGACACAGAGCACACCGAGTTAATGGCGATTGAAAGAGGACTATGATGAACTCTGTGATCTCTGTGTCTCTGTGGTGAATTTAGAGGGGGAGCCATGAGCGCGTCGGACCGGTATCAGTGGCGGCGAGACAAGGACGGGCTCGGCGTATGGGAGCACCGCGGCAAGGTCGCAGTGGCCGGGGTCGGACATTCGCCGGTCGACCGTCGCTGGGACGAGGTCTCGATGGACAAGACGCTCGGCGCCTACTCCATCCTCGCCTGCCAAAAGGCGATGGACGAGGCCGGCGTGACGCCGGATCAGATCGATGGTGTGATCTGCTGCGACAGCCATATTGCCGGCGGCAGTGGCGGCTCCGCCTCGCAGTGGGCGCCCCGGCCGTACTTCGCCGCGCCCTACGATTCGGAGTGGGGTCTCACTCTGGTCAACGCGCAGTGGCTGATCGCGCAGATGCGCCTGCCCAACGTCAAATTTGCTCCGACAGGGGTGCCGACCATCAGCGAAATGGTGGGCATGGCGGCCCAGGCCGTGGGCGACGGCCAGTGCCACACCTGTCTCGTCATCTACCCGACAGGCAATCTCGAAGGCCGCTATCGTCGCGGTGGCGAGAACGCCGACGACTACGCCCGTGGTGCGCGCCAATGGACGGCACCCTGGGGCAATCACGGCGGCAATGATTTCATCAACATCTTCCCGCACAATCAGTACTGCCTGAAATACGGCGGCAAGCACGACGATCTCGCCCCCTTTGTCGTCAACCAGCACAGGAACGGGCTGCTGACGCCCTGGGGGTACAATGCCAGCCACAACGTGCCGCAGCTCACCATCGAGGATTACGTCAATTCGCGCTACATCCTGAACCCGCTCAGGCTCTGGGACTGCGACCGGCCGGTCAATGCATCGGCCGCGTATTTGTTCACGACGGCCGAGCGCGCCCGCGACATGCGGCAAAGCCCGGTCTATGTGCTCAATCACTCGCAGCACAATTTCAGGAAGCGCAGCACACAGGAAGATTTGGAAGAAATCGAGGACTGGACCGACCGCGCCGCCGGGAGAATGTACGAGGGTGCCGGGCTTGGGGCCGAGGACGTTGATGTCTTCAATCCCTACGACGGCTACGCACCGATGGCGCAGTTCTTTCTGGAGGGCTTCCAGTGGCACGGCGTCAAACGCGGCGATGCCTTCGCATTCTACGCCGGTGATATCAGGGTCGAGGGACCGCACCCGTTCTGCTCGAGCGGCGGCAATCTGGGGACCGGGCGCTGCCGCACGGCCATGTACACCGACAGCATAGAGCAGCTCCGCGGCACGGCGGGGGCACGGCAGGTCAAGGTTCGGGCAGAGACGGCGCTGGCGGCATTCACCACGCCAAGCAGCGGCGGCTGGATCATGTTCGGCAAATCCCCGAGCTGACGGCCTTTCGCTTTAGGGCACCTCCCAGGGGTTGATTACGGTAAGGCCGCAGCCCGCGAAATCCCCGGTGTCGCGGGTCGCAAGCCCGGCGCCGGCGACGCGCGCCGTGGCGGCGATCTGGGCGTCGAAGGCCTCGATCGGGCGGCCTTCGCGGCGGCGGGCGGCGACAATCTCCGCGTAATGGACGGCGGCAGCCTCGTCGAAGGGCAGCACGCGGTCCTCGAAATCGTCGGCGAACATCGCCGCGGCCGCGGCCGCGAGCGCGAGGCGGCGGCGCCCCTCGGCAAGCACGGCGATGCCGTAGAGGATTTCGGCCTTGTTGACACTGGTGGTGTAGAGCGTGGCGCGCGGCTGGGCGGAAACCCATGCGAACACCGCCGCGGCGGGTTCCGAGCGCATCAGTTCAGAGAGGACGTTGGTGTCGAGGGCGATCACTGGCCGAACCGAGGCGGATCGCGCACCGGCACCGGCGGGTGCGGCTCAAGCTCGTCGGCGCCGCCCAGCGGCAGGAAACGCCGGCGAATGGCCTCGGCCAGGTTCGGCTCGGCGCGCTTCTCTCCGCCCAGCGCTTCCTTGAGGATGTGGCGAAGCTCGGCTTCCATCGACCGGCCGTGGCGTGCGGCGCGCACACGCAGCTCTTCCTTCAGCGCGGGGTCAACGTTGCGGATGGTAAGCGTCGTCATCCAGGGTTCGGGGTCCATCCGAAATCCGTATGCCAACATTGTGTGCAACGCCTGCGTTGAATGCAAGCGAACTGACGTGACGAGAGGGAGCTTGGCTCACGCCGCGATCTCCCGCGCCGCCAGGAGAATGTGTACGAGGGTGCCGGGCTTGGACCCAAGGACGTTGATCCTAAATCCGGCATTTGCACCACAGAGACACAGAGAAGCATCAAGACCTTGAAAAAATCCAATGCTCACCTTTCCGGTGACGGTGGGGAGATTCTATCTAATTGAATAATCTCTGTGATCTCTGTGCCTCTGTGGTGCACTGCTCTTTTCAGGTTGATATATTCAATCCTTACGACGGCTATGCCCCGATGGCGCAGTTCTTCCTCGAGGCCTTCCAGTGGCACGGCGTCAAGCGCGGCGACGCGTTCGCGTTCTATGCGGGCGATATCAGGGTCGAGGGACCGCACCCGTTCTGCTCGAGCGGCGGCAATTTGGGAACCGGGCGCTGCCGCACGGCCATGTACACCGACAGCAAGGTTCGGGCAGAGACCGCGCTGGCGGCGTTCACCACGCCAAGCAGCGGCGGGTGGATCATGTTCGGCAAATCCCCGAGCTGACGGCCTGTGACACTGGAGAGCACCGGCTCGCGGCGATCTCTCTCAGCCCCGTGCAGTGCTATTGGTCAAAATCTAACGCTTGGTACCGGGTCCGAAGGTTCGCTATACCGCACAGCGGCGGTTCGAGTTCGTGCAGCTGGCGGTCGCTTGTGCGCCGATAACGGTCATCCGCTCAACTCCCGTCAGGGCGTTGTCAAACTATGAACCGCCCAATCCAGCGTCGCTTGTGGCTGTGCTGCAAAGCAGCTTTGGCGCCGCGCTCGTCAACCCATTCTGGATAGGGCTCGCCAAGTGGATCAACCTCTTTGAGTAAATGCCGCGTGTGGCAGCGAAGACCCGCATCTGCCAAAGTGAACCCGCGATTTTCGAGCACTTTCGCTTCCCCCTCGGAGAATGCATCCATGTCGGTCCGTATTCGTGCAATGATCTCTTTGGCAAAAGCCGTTGAATAGCCAGGTGCACCGGGGTCGTAGTTATCGACGGCACTGGAAACGGACCAAAAGGATCCCTCAAGTTGCTTATCAAGGTACATTGACATTAACCACCTGCGCCGAATTTTGCTCGCTTGGTCACCGATTATTCCATTATAGCGGAGCAATCGTTTGACTGGCGTCCTGCTTAGTTGAAATTGGAAACTCGCACCGCCATCGGAGACGAATATCATTTTGTGATTTTTCCAGGCGGGTTCTAATCCCATGTTGTCGTATACGCCCCCATCAGTCAGGCTCAAACCCTTCAAAAGAGAGTCCCGCCCAACTCCATTTGGGAACCGTCCTCGTCGAAGTGCAAGCGCTCTGCCGTTTATAGGCATCGGTTGAAAAACCGGCGGAAAACAGGATGAGGCCGCGACCGCCTGGCCAATCGTGGTTTTACCCGGTTCGCAATAGCCTGCGACAAAGTCGCCCATTCGAGAGCGCTCAAAGATCCAATTCACTCCGAAAACCATGTCAGTTGCGCAGAAAACAAATCGCGGTCGTTCTGGAAGTTCAATTAATAACTTTGGATTTAATCTTACCTCGTATCTACGAGCTAGTGGATCGAATTTAACACTTGGTACCCGCGGTTGGCGGCGGCGATGATGCGGTCGGGGTCGGCGGTCCAGGTGAACGGCTTTGGACTGTGGTTGTGTTGGGCAAGGTAACGGTTGATCGCGGCCTGGAGGTCGACGAGGGAGTGAAACACGCCGCGTTGCAATCGCCGGCGGGTTAGCTTGGCAAAAAAGCCCTCGACGGCGTTGAGCCAGGATGCCGAGGTGGGGGTGAAGTGGAACGTCCAGCGCGGGTGCCGGGCCAGCCAAGCCCTGACTTTGGGGTGCTTGTGGCTGCCGTAATTGTCAAGGATCACGTGGACCAGTCGGCCGGCTGGGATGTCGCGCTCGAGGCGATTGAGAAAGCGCAGGAATTCCTGGTGCCGGTGGCGCTGCATGCACTGCCCGATGACCGTGCCGTCGAGCACATTGAGGGCGGCAAACAGGGTGGTCGTGCCGTTGCGGATATAATCATGGGTCATTGTCCCGGCGCGGCCTTGCTTGATCGGCAACCCCGGCTGAGTGCGGTCGAGCGCCTGGATCTGGCTCTTCTCATCGACCGACAGCACCAGGCTGTGCGCCGGAGGGTCGACGTAAAGGCCCACGACATCGCGCAGCCTGGCGGCAAACTGCGGGTCGCGGCTGAGTTTGAAGACCTGCAACCGATGCGGGGCGAGACCATGGGCGCGCCAGATCTTTTGCACGGTGCTGACCGCCAGCCCCATGGCGTCGGCCATCGCGCGGCTCGTCCAATGGGTGGTCTCGCCGGGTGGCGCGCCGAGCGTGAGCGCGATCAATCGCCCGACGACCGGCTCGGGGATCGGCGCTTTGCCGGGCTTGCGCGTCTTGTCGTGCAACAGGCCATCGACCCCCGCCTCCATGAAGCGGCGCTGCCAGCGCCACACGCAGGGTTTCGACACGCCGGCCCGGCGCATCACCTCGGCGGTGCCGCAGCCTTCTGCCGTGGCCAGGATGATCCGCGCTCGCCACACATGCTTCTGGACAGCATTGCGATCGCCCACCACTGCCTCAAGCCGCTCCCGATCCCCCGGCCCAAGCCGGACTTCAACATCGCTGCGCATCGCAGCATCATGACGCAAAAGCTCGACTGAGGGAATCTTGTGTTTCGGTCATACCACTAGCGCTCTTGATTGAATACTCGACCTGAAAACGTTCCAGGGTGGCAGGTAACGGACCAATATGGGCCAGGTGCGAAGATTCCTGCCGACAAAAGCATGAAATGGAGTAGAAACCGCCGCTTGCCTATTCCCGAAAATAGCCCCCGGGGTGGGCCAGGGGGAGATTACGTTGGCTAAATAGGCAGCAAGGATGCTCCCCCCAGATACTGATACGATTGTATCCACCCGCGAAAGGATGCCCCGCTCGGTTAGGCATCTAATTGCACCGAGGTGAAATAAAGCTGCTCTAAAGCCACCTCCTGAAAGACACAGGGCTATGCGATTAACAGCTTCTCCAGAAGCCTGTTGTATTTCCTCGTCATCTTCCTCAACAAGCGACCATGATGGCGCAGCTCGGTCATTATCTACGGCTTGAGTGATTGTGTTCGCCGCCCAGTGCATAGTCAGCCTACCATCGGGAATTTATTACTTACCACGAGTCCGAAAGCGGCTAAGAAAGGAACTAAGGGTCTGATTTGATTTTGCCGCCCGCGCGGGCGGCTGCACAACAGGGGTCGGACCCGACGGCCGCTTACCAGCAGGGTAAGTTGGAAGCACCTGTCCCGCAACTTTTGGGTCTCGTGCCAAAGCAGATGAAGAAGGTGGCTTCGTCTCGCCCACGTTCCCTACCAACACGTCCGCAGTCCGCGGCTCCCTCGCTGCAGGTGACGTTGCAACCGTTGCCGGGGACCCCGCTAGGGAACTCTGCTCCGTTAAGACGCGTAACGGCCGATTGTTGCGCCGCATAGGAGGCCGGTCCTGCCTCGCCTGAGCCGTACGCCTAGTGGTACGACGCAATCATAGGATTCCATATTGGAGCGGGGTGTGCGATGATGCGCGATGCGCGAGGGGATCAGCATCGAAGTGAGTGCCGGCGACCGCGAACGACTGGCGGCGGTGGTGGCGGATCGCAACAGCCGGCAAAAGCATGTGTGGCGGGCACAGATCATTTTGGCGACCGCGGAGGGCTGCGGTACGGCCGAGATCATGCGCCGCGCCGGAGTATCGAAGCCGTGCGTGTGGCGCTGGCAGGAGCGCTTCATGCGCGAAGGGGTGGCCGGCCTGCTGCACGACAAGACGCGCAAACCCGGTTTGCCGCCGACGCCTGCGGCGGTTATTGACCGAGTGGTCGAGTTGACGCTGGCGGAGCCGCCAGGCGAGGCAACCCACTGGACCGGCCGGGCGATGGCGGTGGCGAGCGGCATCTCGCTGCGCTCGGTGCAGCGGATCTGGGCGGCGCACGGTCTGCAGCCGCACCGAGTGCGGCGTTTCAAGCTGTCGCAAGACCCGGCGTTTGCCGCCAAATTGCGTGACGTGGTCGGGCTATATCTCGACCCGCCGGCCCACAGCCTGGTGCTGTCGGTCGACGAGAAGTCGCAAATTCAGGCTCTCGACCGCACCCAGCCCGGCTTGCCGATCAAGAAGGGTCGAGCCGGGACAATGACCCATGATTACATCCGCAACGGCACGACGACGCTGTTTGCGGCGCTCAATGTCCTTGACGGCTCGGTCATCGGCCAATGCATGGCGCGTCACCGCCACCAGGAGTTCATCCGCTTCCTCAATCGGGTCGAGGCCGTTGTCCTGGCCGGCAAGCTCATTCATGTGATCCTCGACAACTATGCCGCCCACAAGCATCCCAAGGTCCGCGCCTGGCTTGCGCGGCATCCACGCTGGACGTTTCACTTCACGCCCACGTCATGCTCCTGGGCCAATGCCGTTGAAGGCTTTTTTGCCACCCTGACCCAAGTTCCGCAGTTTGATTTTGAACAGCATGGTAACTCAATGGGTTGCAAGCCATTTTAAGTTTTAGGCACCACGGTTTTGGGTTCAGGCGGCGGGCGGCATCTCCTGGAAGACCGGCGGAAGGGTGAGGCCGATAGCGCGGCAGATCGGGTCGATGGTCGGGCCTGGCGCGGTGCGCAGGCGCGCCCGGCGACCATCCTGTTCGACATCGATTTCGCTGAGGTCGACAAGATCGTCGACGATGCGCTGCCATTCGAGCCGGCTGCGACGGGCGGCGAGCCGGTCGAAAAGCTCCTTGCGCAGGACAAGGGCGAGGAAGGTGCAGAAGACGTGGCCGCGGATGCCGGCGTCGGTTTTGTGGAAGATCGGGCGGGTGGCGAGCAGCGCCTTTGCGGTTTTGAAGGCGTCCTCCACGGCCAGCAGATTGCGGTAGCGCAACACGATCTGGAGCGCGGCGATCTTGGTGTTGGTGCGCAGCACGAAGAGACCGTCGAACCGGGTATCGGCCTCGATCTTGGCGCGGTCGATGACAAAGCCGCCGCCCGCGGGCGTCTTCAGGAAGCGACGAAAACCCTTGTTGGCGACGAGCGCCTTGTCGCCCTGGGCGAGCTTGCGCTCGAGACCGGCGACGATTTCGGCGCGCGCCGCGGCGTCCTTTTTGGCTTCCTCCTCGTTGCGGCAGATGATGTAGCGCCGCCCGGCGATCGTCGTCTCCCGGATCGCCAGTTCGGTCTCGCCTTTCTGGCGGGGAATGACGAGCGGCACGGCGAGGCCATCATCCTCGATGACCCCGGTGCGCACCTCGCGGCTGGTGCGTTCGCGCACGCCGAGGATGTACTGGATCTTCTCGGCTTCGAGGGCGGCGATGGTATCGGCACTGATCATGCCGCGATCGGCAACGATGCAAGCATCGAGGATCCCAAAGCGCTCGCGCAGCCGTTTGACTACTGGCAACAACAGCGTCACGTCGGCCGTGTTGCCGGGCATCACAAAGGACGCGATCGGCCGGTCGGCGTCGTCAAGCACGATGCCGAGCACGACCTGCTTCAGGTGACCGCGATAGTCTTTGGAGTGGCCGTACTGGCCTAGGCTCTCGCCGCCGGCCCCCTCGAACCATAAACTGGTGGTGTCGAAAAACGCGATCGAAACGGCGCCGAACAGCGGCTGGCGGTGGTGATAGAGTGCCTCCTCGATGGCCTCGGCGGTGCTGCGGCCGGCCGCGTCGACTTCGCCAAGCCAGGCCATCGCCTTATAGGCGTGGTCGAGATCGAGCCCATCGGTGCCCGGCACACGTACCCGGCTCAGCCAGTCGCTGGCATGGCGGTCGGAGCCCGAGATCATCAGCCGGTGCAGCACCGTGAGATAGACGGCGCGCTCGACATCAAAGGAAAAGCGCCGGTCGGAGACGAGGCTCTTGAGCACGTCGCGGCATCCTGTTTCCGCCCACAGCCAGCCGAACACCAGATCAGGTCCGATGCTGAGGCGGTGCAGCTCCGGCAATTCGCCGCGATAAAAACTCGACAACACGATCGAGCGGCGCGAATGGCGCGCCGCCGAGGCGATCAGCCCATCGATCAGCCCCGAGGCCTCAACTTCATCGCGCCGGCCGAGCGCCTTGATGACGCGCTGCACGTGGCGGCCGCCCTCGCGCGCGTTCTCGACGAGGTAGAGGTATTCGTAGGCTCCAATCTTCTTGACGCGGACAAATATGGCGCGGCACCTTTGTTCTCCGGTACCAGCACCACGATTCTCTGGGCCGCCGCAAGCAAATTCCTCAATATCTATTGCAATCGTCTGGCCGATTTAGCACCACACCTTGGCGTGCCCGGTCGTATCCCTAGCGTTTCCGCGGCTTCCAGCGAGCGATTTACTCCAAACTGAGGAAGTTGGGCCTGACCCGCCGGCGGTTGCAGCGCGGCGTCTTCCGCTCGCTGGTCGATCTGCAAGCCGCGATCAACCGCTATCTCGGCGAGCATAACCGCAAACCCAAACCCTTTGTCTGGACCGCCGACCCCGATCGCATTATCGAAAAAGTCAACCGAGGGAACCAAATGTTGGCGTCAGACCACTAGGCCAGTACGGCCACTCCAAAGACTATCGCGGTCACCTGAAGCAGGTCGTGCTCGGCATCGTGCTTGACGACGCCGACCGGCCGATCGCGTCCTTTGTGATGCCCGGCAACACGGCCGACGTGACGCTGTTGTTGCCAGTAGTCAAACGGCTGCGCGAGCGCTTTGGGATCCTCGATGCTTGCATCGTTGCCGATCGCGGCATGATCAGTGCCGATACCATCGCCGCCCTCGAAGCCGAGAAGATCCAGTACATCCTCGGCGTGCGCGAACGCACCAGCCGCGAGGTGCGCACCGGGGTCATCGAGGATGATGGCCTCGCCGTGCCGCTCGTCATTCCCCGCCAGAAAGGCGAGACCGAACTGGCGATCCGGGAGACGACGATCGCCGGGCGGCGCTACATCATCTGCCGCAACGAGGAGGAAGCCAAAAAGGACGCCGCGGCGCGCGCCGAAATCGTCGCCGGTCTCGAGCGCAAGCTCGCCCAGGGCGACAAGGCGCTCGTCGCCAACAAGGGTTTTCGTCGCTTCCTGAAGACGCCCGCGGGCGGCGGCTTTGTCATCGACCGCGCCAAGATCGAGGCCGATACCCGGTTCGACGGTCTCTTCGTGCTGCGCACCAACACCAAGATCGCCGCGCTCCAGATCGTGTTGCGCTACCGCAATCTGCTGGCCGTGGAGGACGCCTTCAAAACCGCAAAGGCGCTGCTCGCCACCCGCCCGATCTTCCACAAAACCGACGCCGGCATCCGCGGCCACGTCTTCTGCACCTTCCTCGCCCTTGTCCTGCGCAAGGAGCTTTTCGACCGGCTCGCCGCCCGTCGCAGCCGGCTCGAATGGCAGCGCATCGTCGACGATCTTGTCGACCTCAGCGAAATCGATGTCGAACAGGATGGTCGCCGGGCGCGCCTGCGCACCGCGCCAGGCCCGACCATCGACCCGATCTGCCGCGCTATCGGCCTCACCCTTCCGCCGGTCTTCCAGGAGATGCCGCCCGCCGCCTGAACCCAAAACCGTGGTGCCTAAAACTTAAAATGGCTTGCAACCCATTGAGTTACCATGCTGTTCAAAATCAAACTGCGGAACTTGGGTTTCACGTTGCAGGTGTTTTCAGAAGCTAATAAATATGGCGGTCGGGTATATGTCGATAATCTTTTAAACTATAATGTGATGGCTTTGTATTTTGAAAAGAAAAAAGAAGATGTCTTGAAAAGACCCATTCCCGGATTTCAAGGTAATGCCCTCTTAAGAGTGTCAAGTGAAATCGCGATGGCGATGCTGTATTCCAAAACCAGCTCCATAAGTTATGCTGATGCTTGTGATATTATTCGAGGCTGTGAGCCGATTTTCAACAACGTCGCTGGCGAAATCGTTAACGCGCTCGTTTCAGAACAAGTTTACGTTAGGGATGGCTCAAACGTCGTTCAGCTAAGATTTAGGCATGTAAGATTTTTAGAATACCTCGTCTCTTGGTATACCGCTAGTGGTACGACACAATCATAGGATTCCATATTGGTGGGGTCTGTGCAATGATGCTGGATGCGCGAGGGGATCAGCATCGAAGTGAGTGCCGCCGACCGTGAGCGACTGGCCGCGGTCGTAGCGGATCGCAATAGCCGGCAAAAGCATGTGTGGCGGGCGCGGATCATCCTGGCCACAGCAGAGGGCTGTGGCACGGCGGAGATTATGCGCCGCGCCGGGGTTTCAAAGCCCTGTGTGTGGCGCTGGCAGGAGCGGTTCATGCGCGAAGGCGTGGCTGGCCTGCTACACGATAAGACCAGAAAGCCCGGGCTGCCGCCATTGCCGTCGGCGCTGGTCGATCGCGTGGTCGAACTGACATTGGCGGAGCCGCCGGGGGAGGCGACGCATTGGACCGGCCGAGCGATGGCGGCGGCGAGCGGTATCTCGCTGCGCTCGGTGCAGCGCATCTGGGCGGCGCACGGCCTACAGCCGCACCGGGTGCAGCGCTTCAAGCTGTCGCAAGACCCGGCTTTTGCCGCCAAGCTGCGCGACGTGGTTGGGCTCTATCTCGACCCGCCGGCCCACAGTCTGGTGCTGTCGGTTGACGAGAAGTCGCAAATCCAGGCGCTTGACCGCACCCAGCCCGGCTTGCCGATGAAAAAGGGCCGGGCCGGGACGATGACCCACGATTACATCCGTAACGGCACAACCACGCTGTTCGCGGCACTCAATGTTCTCGACGGCTCGGTCATCGGCCAGTGCATGGCGCGCCACCGTCATCAGGAATTCATCCGTTTTCTGAACCGGATCGAGGCCGCTGTCCCAGCCGGCAAACTGGTCCACGCGATCCTCGACAATTACGCCGCCCACAAACATCCCAAAGTACGCGCCTGGCTCGCGCGGCATCCCAGGTGGGTGTTCCATTTCACCCCGACTTCGTGTTCCTGGGCCAATGCGGTCGAAGGCTTCTTCGCGACCCTGACCCGACGGCGCCTGCAACGGGGCGTCTTCCGCTCGCTCGTCGACCTGCAAGCGGCGATCAACCGCTATCTCGGCGAGCACAACCGCCAACCCAAACCGTTCGTCTGGACCGCCGATCCCGACCGTATCATCGAAAAGGTCAACCGCGGGCACCAAGTGATCGCGTCAGACCACTAGAAAGCTTGCTACTGATGGGGTAGCGAGATTTTTAGAGGAGTTCACAGAACGCGCCTTCGAAACAAAATTTTTGTCGATCTATTATGTTCACGAATTCATCAGGGATATTTCTGAGAAAGAGTTCCCGGATGCGTTAGGCGTGATACGCGCATCGTACACGCAGTCCGAAGGATACATGTCGCAATTGGTGACCGCTCGCCGGTCAGATCTAGTGGTCTGACGCGATCACTTGGTGCCCACGATTGACCTTCTCGATGATGCGGTCGGGGTCGGCGGTCCAGACGAAAGGTTTGGGCTTGCGGTTGTGCTCGCCGAGATAGCGATTAATCGGTAA
>CAVYZU010000002.1:0-1320591 GCA_963772965.1 uncultured Alphaproteobacteria bacterium | reverse complement strand
TGGGGGTTGTCAGCCTGGAACGGCGGCAGCATGAGGCCCGCACCCGTCTGGAGATGCTTCTGAAAGATGTTAAAAAGGCCCCCTCGCAGGCCAAAACTGCACCCCACCAATATACCTACAAACCAACCCCTTATCCTAAACAGGACACGGTAATAACATCCGATACTAGGCTCCAAACTCAATCAAGTGATTGACATGACGCAATAGCTGTGATTCAAGCTGGAAACTTCGGGGGCTTGGATCATGACGGGGGAGTTCTGGCTCGACGATCGGCAATGGGTGGTGATCGCGCCGCTGTTGCCGACCAACCAACCGGGGGCACATCGCAAGGACGATCGTCGGATCATCAGCGGCATTATCCACGTGCTCAAGGTCGGGTGCCGGTGGCAGGATTGCCCGGCGGTCTACGGTCCGCCGACGACGATCTACAATCGCTTTCATCGCTGGGCGCGCCGCGGGATCTGGCGACAATTGTTCACCGCGCTGGTGACCGTCGATCCCGGCGGCATCCAGATGATCGACAGCACCACCGCCAAGGCGCATCGCTCGGCGGCCGGCGGAAAAGGGGGGTCGAGCTCCAGGCGATCGGCCGCTCGCGCGGCGGGCGAACGACAAAAATCCATGCTGTTGTCGATGGTTGCGGTCGTCCCGTGGCGTTCGCCGTAACCCCCGGGCAGCGCGGCGACCTGCCCATCGCTCGCGGCCTGCTCGAACCGCTGCCGCCAGCCGGTCTGTGTGCCGCCGATGGCGCCTATGACAGCGATCGGCTGCGGCTATTTCTGATCGCGCGCGGCACCCGCCCGGTCATTCCCAATAACCCCGCCCGCAAACATCTTCATCCGTTCGATCCCCAGACCTACAAGCTGCGCAACTTGATCGAACAATGTTCGGCCGCCTCAAAGACTGGCGCCGCATCGCCACCCGCTACGACAAGCTCGCCGCCAACTTCGCCGCTGCCGTAGCCCTCGCCGCTGTCATAAACTGGTGGCTATGATTGAGTCTGGAGCCTAGTGGATCGAATCTAACACTTGGTACCAAGCGGTTGGCGGCGGCGATGATGCGGTCGGGGTCGGCGGTCCAGGTGAACGGCTTTGGACTGTGGTTGTGTTGGGCAAGGTAACGGTTGATCGCGGCCTGGAGGTCGACGAGGGAGTGAAACACGCCGCGTTGCAATCGCCGGCGGGTTAGCTTGGCAAAAAAGCCCTCGACGGCGTTGAGCCAGGATGCCGAGGTGGGGGTGAAGTGGAACGTCCAGCGCGGGTGCCGGGCCAGCCAAGCCCTGACTTTGGGGTGCTTGTGGCTGCCGTAATTGTCAAGGATCACGTGGACCAGTCGGCCGGCTGGGATGTCGCGCTCGAGGCGATTGAGAAAGCGCAGGAATTCCTGGTGCCGGTGGCGCTGCATGCACTGCCCGATGACCGTGCCGTCGAGCACATTGAGGGCGGCAAACAGGGTGGTCGTGCCGTTGCGGATATAATCATGGGTCATTGTCCCGGCGCGGCCTTGCTTGATCGGCAACCCCGGCTGAGTGCGGTCGAGCGCCTGGATCTGGCTCTTCTCATCGACCGACAGCACCAGGCTGTGCGCCGGAGGGTCGACGTAAAGGCCCACGACATCGCGCAGCCTGGCGGCAAACTGCGGGTCGCGGCTGAGTTTGAAGACCTGCAACCGATGCGGGGCGAGACCATGGGCGCGCCAGATCTTTTGCACGGTGCTGACCGCCAGCCCCATGGCGTCGGCCATCGCGCGGCTCGTCCAATGGGTGGTCTCGCCGGGTGGCGCGCCGAGCGTGAGCGCGATCAATCGCCCGACGACCGGCTCGGGGATCGGCGCTTTGCCGGGCTTGCGCGTCTTGTCGTGCAACAGGCCATCGACCCCCGCCTCCATGAAGCGGCGCTGCCAGCGCCACACGCAGGGTTTCGACACGCCGGCCCGGCGCATCACCTCGGCGGTGCCGCAGCCTTCTGCCGTGGCCAGGATGATCCGCGCTCGCCACACATGCTTCTGGACAGCATTGCGATCGCCCACCACTGCCTCAAGCCGCTCCCGATCCCCCGGCCCAAGCCGGACTTCAACATCGCTGCGCATCGCAGCATCATGACGCAAAAGCTCGACTGAGGGAATTTATGTTTCGGTCATACCACTAGTGCATATTCCGCACCTGTCGATCCGTAGTGAGACCAAGTTTTTGCGAATCAACGGATACGCGCTCTCTCGACCCGCTTTCTCCCGAAAATCGCGCCCGGTGATTTCGACATTGCCGTCGTCGGCCAGTTGCCCGCGCCGTAGCTTTCGTTCGGCGATCAGTTCGAACCGGGTTCGCTGGAGATGGTAGGCTTCGACGCACCGTTCAGGAGTTGGACTCTCTGAGAGAAGGTTCTGAAAAACGCGCCGACCGATGCGGACGACGCCACGATATTCGCCGATCTCAACCCCGAATTCGACCGCCATCCGGTCGGGGTCCCAGCGGGCGTCCTCGGGAAACGTGAAAAACATTCGAAACCTCCGTTCGGGATGGGAGGACAATGTTCGTGTAATGTTCCAGAATGCCAAACCGCGACGGCGATGTCGAGTTCTGGGAGCTCTGCATCGAGATGACCGGAGCTGACGAAGGCCGGTCACGTCAACAGCAGGATGGAGAAACCGGACATTGCCCCAAGCTTTTTCGCAGCTAGGGCGGGAAAATCGGTGATCCTTAGAATCAGTGCCGCCTGCGCCGCGAGAGCATCGGCCACAACGCCTGCAACACCGCGAAGAGATAGGCGGTGCTGATGCCGAACAGCAGCATGCCGTCAGCCGCCTCAAGTGCCCCCGCCAGTTGCCAATGTCCATGCGCTATCAGTCCCGAGGCACCCCGAGTGGTGATCGAGTTCGACTGAATAGAGGATTGCATCGGCCCACGAATTGAACGCGCCAAGCCAAAGGTAAGCGATCGCCCATATCATCGCCTCTACCCCGTGTAGAGATGCCAAGAATAATCCCACCGTTGCGATCGTCCCAATTCCGATCGATGTTATGCATGGCAAGCACCGTTCTTGTTTTTCGATTCGAGCTCTAACCCTTTCGAGCACCAGCGTCATCATCACGACACCCGCCGCATGAATCGCGATGGTGAGCGCGATTAGCGACAAACTCCAAGCCCAGTTCGTGCTCCAGTTGGCACCCATTGTAGTCGGTAACCTGCAAGGCTTTTCGGCCCGGCCTAAACCAAACAGATACACCCGTCACCCCATATTCCTGTCGCCACGCGACAGATCGAATGAGAGATGACGGCTGTCGGGCACCGTGGTTGCGGCATGGCTGTTAACCCGCACGCGCCAGGTCAATTTTGACCCCGCAGCCGCTGTCGATCGGCGATCGCCGCCGCCGTCAACCGGGTCACAGGGAAACCATTAGGCATATAGCCGCTTGCAGAGTTGAATTGCCGAGTGACGCAGCCTTAATTTGATTAAAGGCGAATTAAAAGTGGAGTCCGGGAAATGGAGACGCTCTACCTAGTTCAAGTATGGCCAGACGGGCCAGATGGAATGCAAAAATATCAGCACTATCAAAGAGTGTATGCCGATACTCCCCAAGAAGCGGCGGAAACGTCATATGGCGGCCCCCTGCATGGGCGAGGAAGCAACCATCAACTTCGGGCGCAAGTGCATGTGACAACTATAGGCAAGATCGGGAAGATATCATTTTATGAACGATAACCAGCGCAGCAAGGACCACTGTATACCCCGGCCAAAGGTGTTTCACCGTCACTAGTGGATCGAATCTAACACTTGGTACCCGCGGTTGGCGGCGGCGATGATGCGGTCGGGGTCGGCGGTCCAGGTGAACGGCTTGGACTGTGGTTGTGTTGGGCAAGGTAACGGTTGATCGCGGCCTGGAGGTCGACGAGGGAGTGAAACACGCCGCGTTGCAATCGCCGGCGGGTTAGCTTGGCAAAAAAGCCCTCGACGGCGTTGAGCCAGGATGCCGAGGTGGGGGTGAAGTGGAACGTCCAGCGCGGGTGCCGGGCCAGCCAAGCCCTGACTTTGGGGTGCTTGTGGCTGCCGTAATTGTCAAGGATCACGTGGACCAGTCGGCCGGCTGGGATGTCGCGCTCGAGGCGATTGAGAAAGCGCAGGAATTCCTGGTGCCGGTGGCGCTGCATGCACTGCCCGATGACCGTGCCGTCGAGCACATTGAGGGCGGCAAACAGGGTGGTCGTGCCGTTGCGGATATAATCATGGGTCATTGTCCCGGCGCGGCCTTGCTTGATCGGCAACCCCGGCTGAGTGCGGTCGAGCGCCTGGATCTGGCTCTTCTCATCGACCGACAGCACCAGGCTGTGCGCCGGAGGGTCGACGTAAAGGCCCACGACATCGCGCAGCCTGGCGGCAAACTGCGGGTCGCGGCTGAGTTTGAAGACCTGCAACCGATGCGGGGCGAGACCATGGGCGCGCCAGATCTTTTGCACGGTGCTGACCGCCAGCCCCATGGCGTCGGCCATCGCGCGGCTCGTCCAATGGGTGGTCTCGCCGGGTGGCGCGCCGAGCGTGAGCGCGATCAATCGCCCGACGACCGGCTCGGGGATCGGCGCTTTGCCGGGCTTGCGCGTCTTGTCGTGCAACAGGCCATCGACCCCCGCCTCCATGAAGCGGCGCTGCCAGCGCCACACGCAGGGTTTCGACACGCCGGCCCGGCGCATCACCTCGGCGGTGCCGCAGCCTTCTGCCGTGGCCAGGATGATCCGCGCTCGCCACACATGCTTCTGGACAGCATTGCGATCGCCCACCACTGCCTCAAGCCGCTCCCGATCCCCCGGCCCAAGCCGGACTTCAACATCGCTGCGCATCGCAGCATCATGACGCAAAAGCTCGACTGAGGGAATCTTATGTTTCGGTCATACCACTAGGAGAGAGAGATCGGTGATGTTTCCGCCTGAGCGGATCGTCTGCTTGACCGAGGAAACTGTCGAAACCCTCTATCTGCTGGGGGAACAGGATCGCATTGTCGGCATCTCGGGCTATTGCGTGCGCCCGCCCGAGGCCCGCAGGGACAAGCCGCGTGTCTCGGCCTTTACGTCAGCCGATATTCCGAAAATTCTCAACCTGAACCCCGATCTGGTCCTGAGCTTTTCCGACCTCCAAGCCGATATCGTCGCTGCGCTGATCCGGTGCGGTGTTGCAGTCCATGCGTTCAACCAGCGTAGCGTCGCCGAGATCTTCGACATGATCGGTATGCTCGGAGCCATGGTCGGCGCACCCGACCGCGCCAACCGGCTTGCTGCGAACCTTGCGGGCGGACTTGCCGAGGCGCGCCACCGTGCTGCGCAGTTACCGCGTCGGCCCCGAGTTTATTTCGAGGAATGGGACGAGCCGATGATATCCGGCATCGCCTGGGTGTCCGAGTTGATTGATGTTGCCGGAGGCACGGATATCTTCGCCGATCGAGCAGCGGGCAAATCCGCAAAAGAGCGCATCGTGACCGCATCGGAGGTCGTTGAGCGCATGCCTGACCTCATTATCGGCTCGTGGTGCGGGAAAAAATACCGGCCTGATAAGGTGGCCGCACGACCCGACTTCGATCGGACGCCGGCTGTCAGGAACCACTCCATTCACGAGATCAAGTCGCCGCTGATCCTCCAACCGGGTCCGGCAGCGTTGACCGCAGGGTTGGCCGAGCTTGAACGATTGATCGAAGAGGCTGCCCGTGCGTAATCGAGTGCCACCTGGAGGGGAGCGGATCAGGCTTGGGTTGGTTTGCTTGAGAGGGCTGTGCACCCTGAGATCGAGGCTGGTCGTCCCGTCTATTTAGAGAACCGCATTAGGAGAGCTTTAAGTGCCGCGCCCCGACAATGAATGAAATGACCCGACCTCAACATCGTTGGACCGAACCGGACGACATCGTAGCCCTCTACCTGTCTCGGCACGGGACGCGGTTTTTGATTATGATGGAGGGAGGGATCGCGAAGCGGCTCGGTATGCCCGAAGGTTCCCTTGGGATGCGCCAGCAGAACTTTCATCACCTTGACGGTCGGCCTGGTCTGAAGAACGCGGCAGAACTATCTCGGCGCGTTCACAAGCGATACGGGAAAATGACCGAGTCGGAGATGCGTCCCTTGGTGCTCAAGCTGCTCGAAGCCAAATAGGTTCTGGCGAATTGCCGTCAGGACAGCCGGGATGTCGGGTTACTCCTATCAGGATGGTGATCTAGCAGTCTGTGGCGATTGCTTCAACGATGAGGGGATCAGGAGCTTCATCGAGGAAAACGCGACAGATGAGGAATGTTCATTCTGCGGTGCGACCTCGGAGGAACCAATAGCTGCCCCAATCCGCGAGGTAACGGAATTCATCGAGGAAGGGATTCGGCGCGAATACGGAAACCCCGACGAATGCGGGATGTCCTGGGACAGCGAAGACCAACGGTATTATCTCGGTCGCACCTACGACACCACAGATCTGGTCTGCGATCTCGTTGATCTTCCCAATGATCACGACGGAAAGCTGTTTGACGCGATTTGCCACAATTTTGACAATGGTCTTTGGTGCGATATTGATCAGTATCGGCTCAGCGATCAAGAGCAACTTCAATATAGTTGGGATCATTTCTGTCGAATTATAAAACACGAACGACGATTCTTCTTTTCAGGTCACTACAAATATAAACCTGATGACGAAATATTCTCTCCGGGCCATGTGCTCGAAATCATATTCCAGTTTGCGGAAATTATTGGGCTGATCCGCAAACTTCCCCGTGGAACCCGGCTGTATCGAGTGCGGAAGCTTGAAGGTGAGTCTCGCACTGCACTCGATTTGGGGCCACCACCCCCGACAAAGGCGTGGCAACAGAACCGCATAAGTCCTGCGGGCATATCCATGCTCTACGCATCGGAAGACGCAGAGACCGCTTTGCACGAGACCGTCGATCAGCCTGGAGTTTTCACCGTAGGAGAATTCACCACCGAGCGCGACGCAACGATCGTCGATTTTTCACAACTGTCCCGGATACCGACCCTGTTTGAGCCGATTTGCGACACGATGGAGTATGACCCTCGTAAGCTCCTGATTTTCCTTCACACGCTTAGGGAGGAATTCTCCAAACCAATCGAGCGAGATAATCGGGTGCACATCGAGTATGTGCCGACCCAGGTGGTCACCGAGTACCTGAGGGGGATGAAAACAAAAGAGGACTGGAGTATCGACGGAATACGGTATGGGAGTGCACGCCATGAGGGTGGTGCGTCGTTGGTTCTATTTTGTGACCCAAATAATCTGATACTGCCTAAGGAACAGCAAAAACAATTCTACGGTTTGCATAACGACAGGTGGATTAAGCTCGACGGCTTATGCACGAGCATCCGGTCCGCCTAAATATGGTGTACAAAACGGGAACATAGTGGTAGGCTCACTGCCCGTCTAGGATGAGCAGGGTGAGGTCATGTCTGGATCCGCGGGCCGGTTTCCCAAGTCGTTGATCGAATTCCAGGATCGTTTCTCGACCGAAAGCGCCTGTGCGGAATACCTGTTTGCGCGCCGGTGGCCGGACGGGTTCGTCTGCCCCGGTTGCGGCGACGGCCGCGCCTGGCTTCTCAAGGCCAAGGCCTTCACCTATGAATGCGCCGCCTGCGGCCGGCAGACCTCGGTGACGGCGGCAACCATCATGCATGCCAGCAAGCTGCCGCTGACCACGTGGTTCTGGGCCGCATTTCTGATGGCGACGCACTCCAACGGCATCTCGGCCCTGCAACTGCAGAGCCAGCTCGCCCTCGGCTCGTACCGGACCGCCTGGATGTTGTGCGCCAAGCTGCGCCGGGCCATGGTCAATCCGCAACGCGAGCCGCTGGGCGGCATCGTCGAGGCCGACGAGACGATCATCCCGTTCCGCACCAAGGACGACCCCGTGGTCGTGCCGGCCGGCCGCAGTGGGGTCGGCAAGATGCTGGTCGCCGGCGCGGTCGAAGTCGACGGTGGCACGCCACGCCGCGCCCGGCTGCAGGTGATCGAGGGCTTCGGCAAGGACGAGATCCACGCTTTCGTGCTCGGCGCCGTGGCCCGCAACACCCGGCTGGTGACGGACGACTGGCCATCCTACAATGACATTCCCGACATCACGCACAAGGCGATCACGGTCGGCCCGATGGCGGCGCACATCGTGCTGCCCTGGACCCATCGGCTGTTCTCAAACCTCAAGCGCTGGGGCCTCGGCGTGTACCACGGACTGCGGAAGACCAACCTCCAGCACTACCTCGACGAGTTCGTCTTCCGCTTCAATCGGCGCCGAACACGGCATGCCGCGTTCGCCACACTGCTCGGGATCGGCGCTCGCACCGCCCCAGTTCCCTACCACGTGCTGATCCGCAAGGCTGCTTAGCCAATCTCGCCCGAATTAGTCACAACATGTAGCGCTACCGGACGCTCGTGCATAAGCCATTAAGCTCGTTAGTTACGAAGACCGTGATATTTCCGTGGCTGAGATCGAACGGTGGAAATCTGAGCGACCGAAACAACCCTATAGAGACCCAGACGACGATATATTTAGAGATGCAGACGCCGAGGGCGATGAGACTTAGCCTTGGGATCGCCTGGGTAGCTCAGATGGTGATTGTCGATCGTTGAAAAAGGCTCCCCTGCCCCATGGGAGGATTCTTCTCGCGCAGATCGCGCCCGGTGATCTCCATATTGGCGTCGTCGATCGGTTGACGGCGACGAACCTTCCGCTCGGCGATCAATTCGAGCCCGGCCCCATTCTCAGGGTGATAGTCGTCCGGCTAAGCCTCAGGGTTTCGGCAGCGGTGTGCCCTTTGCATCCTTGATCAGCCAGCGGCCATCGACGCGGATCACGTCAGCCTGCACGCCGACGTGCGAGTGCGGGACGATCTCGTTTGTCGCACTATTCAACTGGATGCATTCGAAATAAACATGTCCAGTGTTGCCCTCGATGTCATATTTGAAGCGAGAGGGCGGTGTGTAGGCTACAAATTGGTTCTGCGGCTTGAATACTGGGTTCGCCTGCCAGAACTGCTTGATCTGGGCCTTGCCGGTGTAAGTTTTGCCACCCGGTCCTGTTAACGTCGCCTCATCCGCGAATAGCGACAGCATCAGATCGAGATCTTTTGTTGTCTGCGCCGTATGCCAATTGATCTCGATATTGTGCATCTGCATGAACTCTTCCCCATTTTCTTCGGCCCGCGACGCCATTGCGAAGTTAAAGAAGCAGAAGGTGAAGATGACCGATATCAATAGAGACCGCCGCATGTGCTCCTCCTTTTTCGGGCCTTTGCGCAGCACCCTGTAGTGCAACGGCACTCGAACGGCTCCCATCTGTCGGCCATCATCAAACCGCTAGTGGTCTGACGCCAACATTTGGTTCCCGCGGTTGACTTTTTCGATAATGCGATCGGGGTCGGCGGTCCAGACAAAGGGTTTGGGTTTGCGGTTATGCTCGCCGAGATAGCGGTTGATCGCGGCTTGCAGATCGACCAGCGAGCGGAAGACGCCGCGCTGCAACCGCCGGCGGGTCAGGGTGGCAAAAAAGCCTTCAACGGCATTGGCCCAGGAGCATGACGTGGGCGTGAAGTGAAACGTCCAGCGTGGATGCCGCGCAAGCCAGGCGCGGACCTTGGGATGCTTGTGGGCGGCATAGTTGTCGAGGATCACATGAATGAGCTTGCCGGCCAGGACAACGGCCTCGACCCGATTGAGGAAGCGGATGAACTCCTGGTGGCGGTGACGCGCCATGCATTGGCCGATGACCGAGCCGTCAAGGACATTGAGCGCCGCAAACAGCGTCGTCGTGCCGTTGCGGATGTAATCATGGGTCATTGTCCCGGCTCGACCCTTCTTGATCGGCAAGCCGGGCTGGGTGCGGTCGAGAGCCTGAATTTGCGACTTCTCGTCGACCGACAGCACCAGGCTGTGGGCCGGCGGGTCGAGATATAGCCCGACCACGTCACGCAATTTGGCGGCAAACGCCGGGTCTTGCGACAGCTTGAAACGCCGCACTCGGTGCGGCTGCAGACCGTGCGCCGCCCAGATCCGCTGCACCGAGCGCAGCGAGATGCCGCTCGCCACCGCCATCGCCCGGCCGGTCCAGTGGGTTGCCTCGCCTGGCGGCTCCGCCAGCGTCAACTCGACCACTCGGTCAATAACCGCCGCAGGCGTCGGCGGCAAACCGGGTTTGCGCGTCTTGTCGTGCAGCAGGCCGGCCACCCCTTCGCGCATGAAGCGCTCCTGCCAGCGCCACACGCACGGCTTCGATACTCCGGCGCGGCGCATGATCTCGGCCGTACCGCAGCCCTCCGCGGTCGCCAAAATGATCTGTGCCCGCCACACATGCTTTTGCCGGCTGTTGCGATCCGCCACCACCGCCGCCAGTCGTTCGCGGTCGCCGGCACTCACTTCGATGCTGATCCCCTCGCGCATCGCGCATCATCGCACACCCCGCTCCAATATGGAATCCTATGATTGCGTCGTACCACTAGAAACTCGGCCCTCGCCCCGAGCGTCGAGATAACGAGGGTTTCATGGCGGACCCGGAAACGATCCACAACTGGCGGCGGCTTGATGATCGAATAACAACATCCGGTCAACCGACCGAACCGCAACTCGCGGACATCCACGCCCTGGGCGTCCGCCACATCATCAATCTCGGCCTTCATACCCATGAGAAAGCATTGCCCGACGAGGCGGCAAGCGTCAGCCGTCTCGGCATGACGTATATCCATATTCCGGTTGATTTTCAGAACCCGACTGACGAGGACTTCGCCAAGTTCTGCGTTGAAATGGCGCGGCTAGAGGAAGTTCCACTGCATGTCCATTGCATCGCGAATTACCGAGTTTCAGCCTTCTTCTATCGTTATCGTCGCGATGTCCTTGGTATGGATGAAGTCCAGGCGCGTTCCGATATGGAACAGATTTGGCACCCCGAGGGTGTATGGGCGAGGTTTGTCGGTCGCTAGTGGTATGACCGAAACATAAGATTCCCTCAGTCGAGCTTTTGCGTCATGATGCTGCGATGCGCAGCGATGTTGAAGTCCGGCTTGGGCCGGGGGATCGGGAGCGGCTTGAGGCAGTGGTGGGCGATCGCAATGCTGTCCAGAAGCATGTGTGGCGAGCGCGGATCATCCTGGCCACGGCAGAAGGCTGCGGCACCGCCGAGGTGATGCGCCGGGCCGGCGTGTCGAAACCCTGCGTGTGGCGCTGGCAGCGCCGCTTCATGGAGGCGGGGGTCGATGGCCTGTTGCACGACAAGACGCGCAAGCCCGGCAAAGCGCCGATCCCCGAGCCGGTCGTCGGGCGATTGATCGCGCTCACGCTCGGCGCGCCACCCGGCGAGACCACCCATTGGACGAGCCGCGCGATGGCCGACGCCATGGGGCTGGCGGTCAGCACCGTGCAAAAGATCTGGCGCGCCCATGGTCTCGCCCCGCATCGGTTGCAGGTCTTCAAACTCAGCCGCGACCCGCAGTTTGCCGCCAGGCTGCGCGATGTCGTGGGCCTTTACGTCGACCCTCCGGCGCACAGCCTGGTGCTGTCGGTCGATGAGAAGAGCCAGATCCAGGCGCTCGACCGCACTCAGCCGGGGTTGCCGATCAAGCAAGGCCGCGCCGGGACAATGACCCATGATTATATCCGCAACGGCACGACCACCCTGTTTGCCGCCCTCAATGTGCTCGACGGCACGGTCATCGGGCAGTGCATGCAGCGCCACCGGCACCAGGAATTCCTGCGCTTTCTCAATCGCCTCGAGCGCGACATCCCAGCCGGCCGACTGGTCCACGTGATCCTTGACAATTACGGCAGCCACAAGCACCCCAAAGTCAGGGCTTGGCTGGCCCGGCACCCGCGCTGGACGTTCCACTTCACCCCCACCTCGGCATCCTGGCTCAACGCCGTCGAGGGCTTTTTTGCCAAGCTAACCCGCCGGCGATTGCAACGCGGCGTGTTTCACTCCCTCGTCGACCTCCAGGCCGCGATCAACCGTTACCTTGCCCAACACAACCACAGTCCAAAGCCGTTCACCTGGACCGCCGACCCCGACCGCATCATCGCCGCCGCCAACCGCGGGTACCAAGTGTTAAATTCGATCCACTAGGGAGTGTAACGAGTAACGCCCTCGACCCGGCCCTGGTCGCGTCCGCGTAGCTCAATGACATTGCGATCGGGGTCGCGGACAAACGCCGAGACATGCCCGGTCTCGCCGAAGCTGACCGGACCCTGGGTGATTGCAATATCGTTGGCCTTTAACGCAGCGATTGTCGCCGGGATCGAGGTGACCCGCAGTGCGACATGCGTGTAGCCGGGGAATTTCTCGGGCAGGTCCATCAAGATGTTGGCCGCCGGATCTCCTGCATCGGCATTGAACACAAGATTAAGTTCGACACCGTGCTCATTGCGAATGATAGCGACATCGTCGCCCTCGGCCCGGCGCACCAGCTCGAACCCGAGCACCCCGTAGAAGGCCAGGGCGCGGTCGAGATCGCGCACCCGAATGCCGATGTGTCGATCTGCTCGATGGCAATTTGCTCGGCCATGGTGATCTCCATGCCCATCGGCGGCCCGGCTGTCATCCTCTATGCTGGCGCGCAACCGAGGTGCCTTTTAGAGTGACACATCCCGTTCAACCCAGTGGAGATATATGACCTCCGCCGGGTATCCACCAGCAGCTGCGCTCCATCCTATACCGCCCGTCAAAGAAGCAGTCGACTTTAGGTTCGATCCGTCGAAGCCATCGAGACAGCGTGCACCACCGACACTACTCCCGCGTCCGCCCTTCAACCTTCACCATCCGCTTGCACATGGGTCGTAATCTTCGATACCGCAGCAATGCGCCGCTTCCAGACCTCCCGCCCGCGCCCCGGAAGGGAGAGGTACGACCCTGAGCCGTCATTGATTGGGTGTCGGCTGCTCAACCTGTTATACCCCCGAAGCGGACGTAAGAAACCGGCGCGCTTTTGATTTCGATCAAAGCAATCGGAAACGCAAAGTGAATAGTGCTCAAGGTCAGCTGATGACCGAACGTGTGAAAGGTGCTGACTGGTATATCCGATCGGGGAATCAAGGAGGATGGAATGATCAAATTTGAACTCTTGAAGGATGCGGGTGTGCTCGTTGTAGAACCAAGAGACCCCCTGACCGCTGAAGATTTTCAGATGATCGCTCGAACGGTAGACCCCTATATCGCCGAGAATGGAAAGCTGACAGGACTACTCATCGATGCACCGTCTTTTCCGGGCTGGGAGAACTTTGGCGCACTCGTCGAGCATATGAAGTTCGTTCGTAATCATCATCGCAACATTGATCGTATAGCCGCAGTAACCGACAGCAAAATTCTCACGATCGCGCCCAAGATTGCAGAGCACTTCGCTCATCCTCAATTCAAGGTTTTCAAAAGTGGGGAAAGAGCCAGTGCACTCGCTTGGCTCCAGGGTGAGTAGGTATTTCGTTATTATCCAGCGTTTGCGAGATTGAGAAACAGGTCGACAAATCTGCTCTCAATCTGCAATGCTGGTTTGTTTCCTGCCCTTCGTTTCGGCGCAACCTCGTCATCGACGCACACATCAGCGAACGTCGTAAAGCCACCCCACTGAGCCGTTCGCGTTCGGCTGGAGCGATGGCCGGATTGGGGCAACACCCGTCATCTGCCAGTCGACGAGATACCGGCTCGGGGTCACCCCCACCATACGGCAGCGACCTCGGCAGCGAGTTGGCATTGCGAGAAGGGTGCTATACGCGATGAAAATCGCGGCACGCGAGATCTTTGTCAGCCGCTCGGTTGCCGAGAATTCGAGTATGCAGACCCAATCTCTTTTTGGCACACCGAGTGGAGGAACGACCCTACGAAATCGGGCCGGTGCCATTTTCAAATCGGATCCCATTGTTGATGGTACGATCCATGGCCGCCGTCAGAGGCTCGCGGGTCCTCGCCCCCTTTAGCAATGGCCCAGCCGAGGAGCAGAGAATACATCTTGGGTCGCGATAACCAACGCCGCGCAGAGGGGCACCAGCATGGACCAGCAGGAGCAAGCAGGCATGTCCGCCGCTTATCTCCGGTTCGCCGAGGAAGAAGCCCATGATCGATCGGCACTTTATGACGAGCTTGCAAAGGGTGTGGTATCTGATCCTTCGGTGATCGCCTTTCTGGCGACGCTCCCACGGGAAAAGCGTCAACCAAATCTCTTGTTCGCCGCCACACGCCTGCTTTTTGTGACTCCCTCCGGTTGGGGCGAATTCCGAGCAATCCTCAGAGAGAATGAAGACGCTATTCGGGCGATCATGTTGCAACGCTCAACCCAGACCAATGAACCCGCTCGATGCGCAACTTTGCTGCCGGTGCTCGCCCAACTCCCTCAACCCTTGGCTTTGATCGAGGTCGGGGCATCAGCGGGTCTCTGCCTGATACCCGATCGGTATGGATACGATTACGGCGGACGTCTGGTGCGTCCCGCGACAAACCGACCGGACCCGCCCATCTTTTCTTGCGTCGCGAATGCGGCAACGCCGGTCCCAACCGTGCTCCCGCAAGTCATCTGGAGGGCAGGACTTCGATCTCGATACCGTTGACATCTCTGACCCCGACCAAATCGCCTGGCTGGAAGCACTGGTCTGGCCCGAGCAGATGGATCGCCTCGCAAACCTGCGCGCCGCGATACGGATCGCGGGAGAGAATAAGCCGCGCGTCGTCAAAGGCGATTTACGGACTGATCTCGCCGGGTTGATCGCGGAGGCACCGAAGGGTGCCACGCTGGTTGTCTTCCACACGGCGGTTCTGGCCTACATTCGTTCCCAAGCGGAGCGCGACGAATTTGCACGATCCGTGAAATCCCGCTGCGATTTCTGGATCTCGAACAAATCGCCGCGTATCTTCCCAGAAATCGCTGCTCGTGTCGGGAACCAGGGGCCGAAGGGTCGCTTCCTGATGTCCGTGAATGGGGTTCCGGTAGGTTGGACCGACCCACACGGCGCATCACTCGACTGGATCTCTCAACTACCGAATATACCGACCGAATCCGACAACGATTTTGCCGGCCTTTCCGGTCGACAGGCGCGTTGATGATGTCACCACAACAATGATGGCCAGCCTTTCTTGACGGGGGGCACACGCAGCTGGCGAAACAACGCATGGGACTCCTGACGATGGATCGTTTCCTCGACCCGTAGCTCGTCGGAGGCTCCAGCGGGTCCCGGTCCCCAAGCGAGGCTCGATGACGGTGCCATTTCGAGGAGGCGGGTCAAAAAAGAGGGGTGTCGAATCCTTGCGGGTCCCATCGTTCGGGTGGTCGCGGCGAAGATCACCGTAGTCAGATTCCTTTTTTTCCGAACCGCCGCCTCGGCCCACTGAGCAGCGATGACCGGGGGATACCGCCACTTTGATAGGATGATGGTCAGACGACCGGCTCGGCGAGCGGGTTGCTAATTCGAGCTATGCCCTCCGCCAGTTTGCGCAATTTCTCGGCGGAAATCTGGCCTCTCACACCACCATATTCTTGATGCACATCCTTGGCTGCATGGCCCATTAGATAGCGGATGGCGGTGTCGTTGAGCCCAGCATCGTCTTCGGCCCAATCCTTCCAAGTATGCCGCCAGGAATGAAAGACGAGTTGGCTGTCATTGATCCCGACCGAGTTCGAGCCAACGATTGACGCGTTTCGAGGCCGCTGCACCGCGCTTGGCAAACGAACCGAGCGGCAAATCTGGGAACAGCGCACTGGTAGATTCCAGCCCGGCGACATATTCAAGGAGCCCTTCGGCAAGGATCGCTGGATGGAGAGGAACCACCCTGCGCGCCGCCACCGATTTGAGCGACGCCCCTTTAGCGCGGTTGCGCTTCGAGATGACGAGGCACATCCGCCCGTGAACTTCTTGGAAATCCGCTCTCATCGCTCCGGCGATTTCCTCAATTCGCAGGGCAGAGAAGCATGCGATCCAATTACACCACCTGATGACTGGATCATCGGCCTCGCGCGCCCGTTCGAGGATCAGCTTGGCTTGTCCGATCGTGAACGCCAGCCGGACTTTCTCGGGTTCTTCTCTGACCGTGACGTTAATTCCTTTCGCCGGACTTTCCGTTAACAATTTGTCGGCGACGGCAAAATTGAACAGTGTCTTTGCCACAGTGAGCAGATTATCGACTGTCTTATGAGTAGCACCCTCGTCTAATAGCTTATCACGCCACCCAACAATATTCTGTGAAGTAATTTTTCGTATGTCACCGTGTCCGACAAAGGCTGTCAGCTTGGCGATTTTCTTTGTCCATGCATATTTGGTCAGTTCATGAACATCACGGACTTTGGCCCAACGTTCGATCAGATCGACGAACGGCAGCGGTTCGAGTTCGACGGACGACCTTTCCGCCAAATCCTCCGCGAAGGCTTCATCCGGGTTCCACTTGACGATCCGCATCCCGGAACCGACCGCGTGACCGCTCGAATGACCGTATCGCGAAGGGATATAGGTGTATCGCTGATCTTCATTCGCCGCTTCGTCGATTATTCCCTGAAAGCGCGCCAGCACTGCATACGAACGCCTCATCGCCTCGGCGAGGTCGGCTGTTCCCAGCGACTGGGTGAGGCATTCGCCGCGTCCGATCTTGGCCTGGAACTCCTTTGGAATCGGTCGTCGTATTCGATATTTCCCATGCCAGAACTGCATGTATCTCGGAAGCTTTTGCTTTGCTGATCCCGCCGTTCGGACAGGGTTAATTTCCGGTGATTTAGGAGTGGCCTGGGGGATACAATTGTATCCAGGTTTGTATACATAGCTGTATCCTTATGGTGTTGATGTAGCGTTAAAATATTGGACCGCAACCTTTATTCGAACACGAAAAACAAATTCCCTCCCTCTCCGCCATTCCCCCGTTGGTTCCTTTCCGGATATTTCACTCGCAGAGGTACGAGCAAAGGCGCTGGCGCACCGAAAGCAACGCCACAACGGAGTTGATCCGCTCGCGGCAAAGGCGGCGCAGCGGCTTTCTGCGGCGAAGGGCCGGACCTTCCGCGAGGTGGCCGAGGAATTCATCGGCCGGCGCAACGCCAAGCATCGCCAGCAATGGCGTAACACGCTCGCCACCTACGTCTACCCGACATTGGGGGAATTGCCCGTCGCGACGGTCGATGCCGGGCTTATCGTACAAGTGCTTGATCCGATTTGGATCGAGAAACCGGAAACCGCGAGCCGGGTGCGCGGACGTATCGAAGCGGTGCTCGACGCCGCCACCGTGCGCCGCTTTCGGCAGGGACCGAACCCGGCGCAGTGGAGAGGGAACCTCGCGCACGTTCTGCCGGCGCGCGCCAGGGTGCGGAAGGTGGCGCATCACGCCGCGTTGCCCTTTGATGATATGCCCTCGTCTCTTGCTGCTCTCCAGGACCGGAAATGCATGGCGGCACGGGCGCTCGAATTCGCGGTGCTGACTGCCGCCCGCACCGGCGAGGTCAAGGTTGATCCTGCGGACTGGCGCTAGAGCGGAATCAGTCAGACCAGTAAGATAACGATCATGAACGAAATGTAGACCGCGATCAGCCCCGCTCCGCCGCCCCATGCCAACCCGCGGCTCCGGCTACACCAGCCAATCGTCGCGACCGTCATCCCCATCATCCACCACAGCGACAAGCTCGACTGGCCCGACATTTTGCCGAGACCGACGATTGCGGAGGGCAGCAAAACACCCGCAACCAGGTTGATGCTATTGCTGTTGACGGCCTCGACCACGACGGCGCGGCCACGACCTTTTCTCGCCAGGCCGATCGCCGCCACTAGGTTGGGCAATCCCGTTAACGGCGCCAACACAAGCGTCCCGATGACTGTTTTGGAAATTCCGAAATGGTCGCCGATCGCGAGCGCAGAATGGACCAGCCCAACACTGGCGAGGATTACCATGACCACCAGCGGCACTAGCGCCAAGAGGTCAATGTTTGACGGGCTCCGCAGCGCCTCGTCCTTTTTGCAATCCTCTCGCGTCCCACCAAGCGCGCGGCCGAGCCACCCTTTGGCAGCCGCCGGCAGTGGCAAGTGGGCGATCTGCTTCGGTTCGACGCTCAGCAGGGCAACGTAGGGCGCCACGACGACTGCGATCAGAATGCCGGAAACAAATGGCGGCAGCAGCCCAATCGCCTGCGCGGCAATCACCGCAGTAATCCAAACCGCAATGATGCCGTTGAGTAAGATGCCCGGGCGACTAACCACGATCCGGCCCCCGATGATAGCGCTGACCCCAAGCAGTGCTGCCAAATTGAAGATATTGGAACCAAAGATGGCGCCGAGTTCCGAGATCATGATGGCCACCCATCATGCCGGCGATTGCCGAGGTCACTTCCGGCATATCAGCGCCAATCGCCGTCACGAGCCCCACCAGACCCTCGGGAAACCCCAACCACGCGGTCGCCTGGTCGAGCCGCCGCGCCATGACCGTGCTCGAAATCGCACTTAGCGCAAGAGCGGCAACGAATACGATTACTGCAATGGTGAATGACATTGCGTGGTTATGCTGGCTGGTTCCTTGAAGAAAGCACGCCAAGCTGACGGCTAGAGAGGGCGCTGCTAGCGAACGCGCCAGGTGACGGCGGCTCACCAGGGCGAACACATCTCTCTCTAAAAAGATTGCGTTAGGTGGTCGCTCCAGTGCGCAAATGTCGGCGGATTCTAAGAGCTGAATAACGATCTTCTCGTCCTCTACTGAGTCAATGATTTAATTGATTGCTCTAAGGTAATGTTTCAGGACGTCTTTTATTCTCTCAGCTTGTCAGTTACACCAAGGGAACGGAGACGGCTTCTATGCGTTAGGCTGGCAAGGGTGGGGAGCGCTTGAAACCTTTGACGGAGCTAGAAATGATTGCTAAAGCTGTTCGAAATGCTCTGAAAATTGCCGCTGTTTGTGCAATGGGAGCGCCTTTTGCCGCGTACGCGCAATTGGGCAATCAGCCGTACAACTACAACTCAAATAACTACGGCTACAGCAACAATAGTGGTTACAACGCGGCGCCCTCCTCCCCGTATGCCGCTGACTCCGCTCACTACCGGAACGTGCCAGGAGCATCCTATTCGGCAGCCAATGGCGGCCCACCGGTGCGTGGCAATAATCTGCCCTCGGGTGGGATTTACAATGGCCACGGATACGGGCATGCCTATCCGGAAGGACCGCGATAACACCAGCGGCTGACGACCCGAGTTTTGGGGCAATATCGCGACTGGTGGGCGTATACGGATCGGCGTTCGTGTCTTGTCGGTTTTTTTAGAAATCGATGGAACTGCCGAGGCTGTGCGAATGTCCGGCTTATCGAGGAGCGATCCGTGCAAAAACGGACCGCTCTCGACCGGTATCCAGCGAGGGCTCCCTATGGCCAGTCATCAATCACCGGAACAGAAGAAAACCATGCAGCGCGTCATGCACGAATTCAAACATGGCGAACTGAAGGCGGCTGCCGGCAAGCGGAAGGTGAAAAATCCCAAGCAGGCGGTCGCAATAGCGCTGCACGAAGCTGGAGCCTCGAAATACGAGAGTCCGAGAAAGAATGCCGAGAATCTGCGGCACACCAAAGAAAAGGAACGGCGCGGCGAGACTTATCAGGACGAAACCGAAGGCCGCCGGGCAACTCAGGCTTCTTATCAGCGGGCGACAAAAAAGTCGGAGCCGAGCGGCAATCGAAAACAGGCGAATAACAAGACGCGTGCCGAACTCTATGATGAGGCCCGCCGCCGGGACATCCCCAACCGGTCCAAAATGAACAAGGCGGAACTCGAGAGGGCGCTGAGCCACGCTTGATCAGGGGAGCGGGGTTGCGGTATTTGGGCGCGAAGCCTCCAACTCATCCCGAACAGAGCCGCGGCGCCTGAGCGGCAAGCATACGCGGTCGAGCAAGAGACGGAACGGGCAAAGCGACGGCTGCGCACTGCCCTCTGACGCACTGCCCTCTTGAGTAGAGACTTAATTCGCAATGGCTGCTTCCTTCCTGCTCGAGTTTAGCAGGATTATTGATCTTCATTAATGTCAACCGATCCGCCCGGCATCCCGGAACAACCGTTACCGGATAGCGTTGAGTTTTAAGACCTGCCGCTGCAGGCGGCCTCGACTCTCACGGCCCAATCGACGTGCCGGGGTGGAAGGCAACGGTTGCAGCCCGGCTGACATTGTACAGCGCGAGGTAAGATACATGGCTAAAACCGTGAGTGATTTCTTTTGGGAGCGGATTTCTGCTTGGGGTATCAAGCGGATATTCGGATATCCCGGCGACGGCATCAACGGCCTTGTCGGCGCGCTCGACCGCGCGCGCGATCGCTTTGAATTTGTCCAGGTGCGGCACGAGGAAATGGCCGCGTTCATGGCTTCCGGTCACGCCAAATTCACCGGCGACATCGGGGTCTGTTTGGCGACGTCGGGTCCGGGTGCAATTCATTTACTGAACGGGCTTTACGACGCGCAGATGGATCATCAGCCGGTGTTGGCGATCGTCGGGCAGCAGGCGCGAACCGCGCTGGGCGGGCACTACCAGCAGGAAGTCGATCTTGTTTCGCTGTACAAGGATGTTGCCGGCGAATACGTTCACATGGCGACCGAGCCGGCGCAAGTGCGCCAGCTGATCGACCGCGCGGTGCGCATTGCCAAAGCCGAACGCTGCGTCACCTGCATCATCATGCCCAACGACCTGCAGGAGGAGGATGCGGTCGAGTTCGCCCCCGCAAAAGCACGGCGCCATCCTGACCGGCATTGGCTATGAGGCGCCTGATGTAATCCCGGCGCAAAAGGATCTTGAACACGCGGCTCGTGTCCTCAACGAGGGCAAGAAGGTGGCAATGCTGGTTGGCGCCGGGGCGCTTCACGCCACCGACGAGGTCATCGACGTCGCCAATAAGCTCGGCGCTGGTGTCGCCAAGGCGTTGCTCGGTAAAGCGGCGCTGCCTGATGATTTACCATTTGTCACCGGGTCGATCGGACTGCTCGGCACGCGCCCGAGCTATGAGCTGATGACCGGGTGCGACACGCTGTTCATGATCGGGTCGCGCTTTCCCTACACGGAATTTCTCCCGGAGGAGGGGCAGGCGCGCGGCGTCCAGATCGATCTCGACCCCAAGATGGTCAGCATGCGCTATCCGATGGAGGTCAATCTGATCGGCGACAGCGCCAAAACATTGCGCAAATTGTTGCCCTTACTCGAGCACAAACAAGACCGCTCGTGGCGCGAGAAGGTCGAGGGCGATGTCAAGGATTGGTGGGAAGTACTCAAGAAGCGCGCAATGAACGGCGCGGACCCGATCAATCCGCAGCGCGTCTTCTGGGAATTGTCGCCGCGCTTGCCGGAGAAATGCATTATCGCCTGCGACACCGGATCGGGGACGAATTGGTACGCCCGCGACGTCAAGATCCGGCGCGGCATGATGGCCTCGGTTTCGGGTTCGCTGGCGACGATGGGTGCCGGCATGCCGTATGCGATCGCGGCGAAATTCGCCTACCCCGATCGGGTCGTGCTGGCGCTCTGCGGTGACGGCGCACTGCAGATGAACGGCATGAACGAGCTGATCACGGTCGCCAAATACTGGAAAAAATGGAGCGATCCACGGCTCATTGTGCTCGCGCTCAACAACCGCGATCTGAACCAGGTCACCTGGGAAATGCGGGCGCAGGCAGGCAATCCAAAATTCGAGGCGACGCAGGATCTGCCTGATGTCCGCTATTCGCAATACGCCGACCAACTAGGGCTGAAGGGCGTCTTCGTCGACAAGCCCGACCAGCTTGGCGCAGCTTGGGAGGAGGCCTTCGCGTCGGACCGGCCGTTTGTGCTGGAAGCCTATACCGACCCCGATGTGCCGCCTTTGCCGCCGCATATCACGTTGAAACAAGCAAAGGCTTTCAGCTCGACCTTGATCAAGGGTGATCCGAGCGAGTGGCGGGTCATCAAAGAAACCGCCAAGGAGGTCATGGCGGATCTGTTGCCGAGCCGGAGTTGACTGAGACCCCCGTCGCGGGCCGCAACCCGGTGCTCGGAGCGGTCGCCGACCGGACGTCAGTCGGATCGGCGATCGCGGCGCTGCCCAGTGCGGCGGGGCCGGTGTTGTCGTCCCGGCGGGTTGCCCCCGGAACCATACCGGCCCAGCCACCGCAGAGGCGACACACAGCCCGGCGTTTCGGCGCCGGCGTGTTGTTTGCTGGGTTGGCGGCACTCGGCGCTGTCGCAGTCTATCGATTGATCGAAAAGCCGCGGCGCACCGTCCCGCAGCAAACGAAAGAGCCGCAGCACGTCGCAGCCGCACGGTATCTCAACGGCGCCGCCGCGATGCTCTCGTTCAGTGTGCTGACCGACAGCGCCATGGAACATTATCGGGGCGCGTTCCATAACCCCGCGATGTATCTGGCGCCGACCGTATCGGCGATCACTCTCGCCAATAGCTTGCACATGGCTGCGACGCCGTCGCATTTTGGCGTGGCGCGAACGACGCTCGCCGGTCTTGCGCTCGCCACCGGGCTCGGCGGTTTCGGCTTTCACATCTACAATATCGTCAAGCGCGAAGGCGGCTTTGATCTGGCGAACCTGTTTTACGGCGCGCCGCTAGGCGCCCCGTTCGCTCTGACATTGGCGGGGCTCGCCGGGCTCGGCGCCTCGCGTCTCGTGATCGAAGGCGAACGAAATCAACCGGGCTGCCTTTTCGGATTGCCTGCCTGGCGCGTCCTGATGGCGGCAACAGCCGGCGGGCTGCTTGGCACGACCGGGGAAGCGGCGTTGCTGCATTTCCGCGGGGCGTTCCACGATCCCTTCATGTTCATTCCCGTTACATTGCCGCCGCTGACGGCGATTGCGTCGATATCGGCCGCAATAAACCCCGATTGGAGCGGGTGGACAAAGCCGATGTTGCAGGCGACCGCAGCAATGGGCGTTCTCGGCGCTGGTTTCCATGCCTACGGAGTTAGTCGCAATATGGGCGGCTTTTATAACTGGAGCCAAAATTTGTTTAATGGGCCGCCATTGCCCGCGCCGCCATCGTTCACCGGCGTTGCGCTGGCCGGATTGGGCGCGCTCCGATTGGTGGATGAGCGCTGATGAGCGAGGTCTTTCATCACCGTTACGCGGCCTATGATGTTCTGGACAAATGGGACTCGCCGTCCTGGAATGATCAGACCCGCGCGGTCATCAAAAAGCGGCTCACCGAAGTGCCCGCCCGGCGATTTTTTACCGAGACCGAGTGGGACATACTGCACGCGATTTGCAACCGCCTGATCCCGCAGCCGGACCGCGGCGCTGATCCGGTTCCGATTGTGCCGTTCATCGACGAAAAGCTGCACAAGAACCAGGGCAATGGCTACCGCTATGCGGGAATGCCGCCGATGCGAGAGGCGTGGCGGCAAGGGATCAGGGCAATCGACGAGGAAGCGCGGGTCCGCTGGGGCGGAGGATTTCGCGAGCTGCCGCACAGCCAGCAGGACGCGGTATTGCGCGCGATCCAATATGACGATGTCCGCAGCGACGCTTGGCAGGGACTGCCGCCAAAACGGTTCTTTTCGAGTCAACTGCTGCGCGATGTGGTTAGCGTCTACTACGCGCATCCGGCGGCTTGGAACGAAATCGGATTTGGCGGGCCGGCGTCGCCGCGCGGTTATGTCCGACTCGGCTTTAACCGCCGAGACCCGTGGGAAGCGGAAGAGCGTCACGATGAATAGCCCGCGGGCCAAGGACGGGCAGGCGCCAGACGTATTTCGCCAGGGCGGCTGGGTCTCGATGCGCTGCTATAGCGACGAGGACGAGGTCGATTTTGCGATCGTCGGCACCGGCGCCGGCGGTGGTACGCTCGCCTGCAAGCTGGCCGAAGCTGGCTTTTCCGTTGTTGCGCTCGACGCCGGCCCGTTTTGGCGGCCATTGGAGGATTTCGCCTCCGATGAATACGAGCAGGAAAAGCTGTACTGGCTGGGCGAGCGCATTACCGGTGGTGATGACCCGATTGAATTCGGCAGCAACAATAGCGGCCGCAGCGTCGGCGGCAGCACGGTGCATTTCCAAATGGTCTCGCTGCGCTTTAGGCCGGAGCGCTTCAAAGCTCGCTCGCAGATGGGCTATGCGGTCGATTGGCCGGTCTCTCCCGAGGAGATGTGGCATTACTACGATCTGACCGAGGATGCGCTGAAGATTTCCGGACCCGTCAATTATCCGTGGGGTCCGCCGCGCCCGCGTTATCCGTATCGCCAGCACGAAATGAATGCGGCGGGACTTGTCCTGGCACGGGGCTGCGAGGCGCTCGGCGTAAAATGGGCTGCCACCCCGCTCGCAACCGTCTCGGCGCCGCGCGGCAAGTCGCACCCTTGCGTCTATCGCGGTTTCTGCAAGATCGGCTGCTCGACCAATGCAAAGCAGAGCGCGCTCGTGACCTGGATCCCGCGCGCAATTCATGCCGGAGCCGAGATCCGCGATCTGGCGATGGTCGGGCGCGTCGATGTCGGCAAAAATGGTAGGGTCACCGGCCTGCAATATCATCGCGAGGGCCGGTGGCGCCGCCAGCGGGCCAAAAATGTTGTGGTGGCCGGCTATGCCGTCGAAACTCCCAGACTGCTGTTGAACTCCGCCTGCCCGCAATTCCCCGACGGACTTGCCAACAGCAGCGGCATGGTCGGCAAATTCCTGATGGTTCAGTCGAACCACGCCGTTTACGGCATCTTCGACGAGGAAATCCGCTGGTATAAGGCGCCCCCCTCATTGGCGATTACCGAGCACTGGAATTACACCGATACCGGCAAGGATTTCCCCGGCGGATACGCTTTTATGAGCCAAGGCCCGTTGCCCATCGACTGGGCGCACACGATGGCTTCCTCGCGGGGGTTGTGGGGCATGGAACTGCGCAATGAAATGGCGAAATACAATCATCAGGCCGGGCTGAAGATCGTTGGTGAAGTGTTGCCGCAGGAAAGCAACTGCGTCGAGTTGACGGACGAAATTGATGAATTCGGTCTGCGCATTCCGCGCACGGTGTTTTCTTACGGCGAGGAAGACAAAAAGCTCTATGAACATTCGGTGCGGTTCATGACAGCTGCCTTGGAGGCGGCGGGCGGCAAAGAGCTGTGGTCCGCCGGCGACACCGCTCATCTCGGCGGCACCTGCCGCATGGGCGAGGATCCGAAAGACAGCGTCACCAATGCCGATGGCCAGTGCTGGGATATTCCCAATCTGTGGGTCTGTGACGGTTCGCTGATGCCGACGGTAGCGGGGGTTAACCCTTCACTAACAATTCAGGCCATGGCTTGGCGCATTGCCGACCGCATTCGCGAAATGGCGCGGCGCGGCGAATTATGAGGCCTCGACGATGGACCAGCTTGAGCAATTGTCCACCGAACCGTCCGACGCGCCTCGGCCATCCAGACAGGCGCCGGGCGAGAAAAGCGTAACAACGAGGAGAGCCCCGAGCGTTGGCGTCGCTTTAGCGGCACTGGGCGTGGCGGGCGGCGCGTTGGCGCTCGCCAGCCGACGCGGTAATGGCCGCGGGTGGCGCGCAGCGCCGTCTGTTGCTCCGGCCGACCGGACCTTGGCGTGGGCCTCGCCCGCGGTTCTCGCCAACAATCCAAAACGCCAGTTCTATTCCGGCACCAACCTGGATCAGGTGGTCACGATCGAGGATCTGCGTGCGATGGCCCATCGCCGCCTGCCCGGCTTTGTGACCGAATATCTCGAGGCGGGCGGCGAGGACGAGGCGGCGCTCGCGCGCAACATCGCAGCCTTGGCCGAGTGGCGCTTTCTGCATCGCTCGCTGGTCGACGTATCTAAGCGCGACGTCTCGACGGTGCTGTTCGGCCGAAAGATGGAAGTTCCGCTTGCGGTGGCGCCCACCGGATTTAATGGCTTGTTCTGGCCGCATGCCGATCTGCGGCTTGCGGAGGCAGCGGCGGCGGTAGGCGTGCCATTTGCGCAAAGCACGATGTCGAACGATCTTATGGCGCGCGTCGCCCGCGTCCCGGGGCTCCGGTACTGGTGGCAACTCTACGTATTCGGGCCGACCGAAGTCCGTAACACATTGATTTCGCGAGCGCGGGATAATGGGTGCGAGGCGCTGATCGTCACCGTCGATGCGCAAATCTACGGCAACCGCGAATGGCACAAGCGGACGATGGCGGGTCCGACATCGCTCGGTTGGAACGCCAAGTTCGACGCGCTGATGCACCCGCGTTGGCTGACCGCCGGGATCTTGACCCACGGCATGCCGAGCTTTGAAAACGTCCTCGAATTTGTACCAAAGGACAAACTCAGCCTATTTGATAGCGCGCACTGGATCCGCTCGCAGATGGATAGGGCGCTGAACTGGGACACCATCGCGCGGATTCGCGAGAGTTGGCCGCGCAAGCTGATCATCAAGGGACTGCTGACGGTTGACGATTGCGTTCGCGCCGCCGAAATCGGCGCCGATGCGGTTGCTATCTCAAACCATGGAGGACGCCAGCTCGACTGGGCAGTCGCCCCGCTCGATCTGTTGCCGGCCGTGCGCCGCGCGGTTGGCGATCGGCTGACCATTTTGGTCGATGGCGGGATGCGGCGCGGCACCGACGTGATCAAGGCGCTGGCGCTCGGCGCCGACGCGGTCCTCGCCGGTCGAGCCATTTTATACGGTGTCGCCGCAGCGGGCAGGGACGGGGCAAAGCGCGCCCTCGATATTTTCCGAGAGGAGATCGATCGTGACCTTGGTCTTCTCGGTGTCCCATCATTTTCTGAGCTCAATTCAAGGCTGCTCGTGCGCGCCAGCCGGCTTTCCCAGGTCGATGGGGGCAACGTTTTTTGACCGCGAGCGGGCCGCGGGTTAGAACCTTATCGGTCGTGGGATTGGGCAGTCGCAAGGGCTACGCCGCTGGTTCGCGTTTCCGGGGCAACGGGCTCCGCATAGTAATGCTCTAGCGTGATCTTGACGCACACAACCACCGGGACGGCGAGTAGCAAACCCACCACCCCAAACAGGATGGCTCCGCAGACGAACGAGATAATCACGATGACAGGGTGAATTCTCGCGGCTTCGCCCAAAACAAGCGGCCCGACAACATTGTCGATTGACAAGCGTAATGCGATCGCAAAGCCGAATAGGAGGGCGGCCGCCCCAATGCTGCCTTGTTGTACGGCGATGAGGCCAACGATCGTCCCCGAAGCAAAAGGGCCTACCACCGGGATCAGTTCGAGGACCCCCACTGTGATCGACAGCAGGATCGCGTGGGGCAGATGAAAGATCAGCCCAAACCCGATCCAGCCCACGACCGCCGTATACGAAACCACGATGCAAAGGCCGATCAGGTAGCGGCGCAAGATCGGGACGATTTCGGGGAGTAATTCTTCGACCGAACGGCGGCGCTCCGGCGGCAGCAGCCAGATCGCCCCGGCTGCCAGGCTCGGCGCAGAAATCATGAAATACGGCATCAGCACCAAAGTCAGGATAGTCCCGAACAGGATCGAGCCGGCTATTGCCGCGACGCCCTTCAGCGCAGAAAACCCGACGACCCCGGAAAGCGCCGCGCCCAATGCCTTCACCGCTTTATCGGGCGTGTAGGTTTCGCCGAACACGGTAATGCCCTTGTTGCCGAGAATTTCGCTAAGAAAATGCCGCAGTATATCCGGGGCCTGCGCGACGACGTGCAGTAGGTCGCTGACCGCCGTGGCGCCGATCCAATAGCCGGCACCACCGAGGATAGCGAGGATCAGGAGAAAAAATCCTGCCGCAACCGGCCAGCGCGGGCTTCCGAGGCGGCGCTGAATGGATTTGATCCACGGATCGGTTACAAACGCCACCGCGATCGCAAACACGAAAGGCAGCAGCGCGATGCGAATTTCGTAAAGCAGTACGGCAAGGACCGCCAGAACCGCTGCGAGCGCCCATCCTCCAACGAATGAGCGGCGCCGCTTTGGCGCATCCGGTTCGGGCGTTACGCGCCCCCCGGCGCGGTCTTGATCACTCGGTATGTTCGTCCCTTCCACGTGACGCGCCCGCTACGTTGAGTGATGACACTGTGACAGGCGAGACACGCGACAGCGGTGTAGCCGGCGGTGAACATCAGACTGAAAACGGCTGGAATTCGAAAATGGCGCGCCGTGCCGAAATGAATGCCGAGGATGATAGTCGAGCCAATCGCCGCGAGGATAGCGCCCGCTATCGCTGGCGCGGAAGGCGCGGCGAATGCCATCGACAAGGCGCCGAGTGGGAGCAACAAAGCCACCCAACCAAACAGCAGCGTCGCGAGGGCGGCAGTCAACGTCGCGCGTACGCTTCCCAATGCCTCGGTCGCATTTTTCGAAAATCCTTCCCAGAGCGATCCGAGATCGCGATACATCCGGGTCGCGGCGAGATCCTCTGCGGCAAGGACGAGCAACTTAAAACCGCAAGCCTTGATCCGTGCGGCTAGAGCCAAGTCTTCGCAAATCTCGGCCCGCACCCCGGCGTGACCGCCCACATTAAAATAGACATTGCGCCGAATCAGCAGGAATTGTCCGTTGACGATATCTTGCGAGCCCGGTTCAAACCGCTTGGCGCAAGCCAGCACCAGCATGCCGGCGGGGATGATGAGCCGCTCCCAAAAGCTGCCGAGCTCTTGCCGAGGGTGTAGCGAGAGCATGTCCAAGCCGCGCATTTCGGCGGCCGTTATCGCAGCGGCGATCAGTTCGGGCGCCACACGGACATCGGCATCGATAAAACAAAGCCAGTCAGCATCGGCGAACGACGCACCGCGCCAAGATGCATGCGGTTTGCCCGCCCATCCGGCAGGCAGCGAACCGGCATCAACCACCCTGATGCGCGGATCAGCAGCGGCGTGACGTTCCGCAGCGGCCCTCGTACCATCTGTGGAATTGTCGTCAACAACGATAATGGCGGACCGGGTGAGGCCGGTCTGCGCACTCAGTCCTGCTAAACACGGATCGACATTGTCGATCTCGTTGCGCGCCGGCACAATGATCGAAACCGCCGATGAAACGTGAGTTTCGCCCGCGGGCGAAAGCGTAGCCCGCCGATAGTTTTGAAACTGCCGGAGCGCCCGGGCCAACAAAAAGGCGACCAGACCTGTCCAGACTAGACCCGTGATCAGAGCAGGCATTCAGGTTCCGCTCGATCGCTCCGCTCGTACCCCGTCGTTTTTCGCTGGCGTGCATAGCGCGCTAGCAGACCGGCACGGGATATCCACATTTCGTAGCGATCCCGAAGGAACGGTTGGCGCGGCAAGGCCGCCGGGTTGAACGCTCGCGTCAAACCCCACAGGACAAAGCACTCGCCGAGGCCATGCAAGCGGGCACGAAACGAATCCTCGGCCGGAATGGATTCAAAACCGTACCGCTTGAAGACCCGCCCGATTTGCGAGGCACCGAGCCTCGCCGGCAACGCAGTCTCACCGCAGATCGCGCGTATCTCGCGCCAGGTGGGCTCGCGCTCGATGTATTCCGAAAACGCTCGCAGCGAATAGTTCACCCGGTCGCGAACCGCGCAAGCCCAGCCGAGATCGGGACCCTTTTCCGAGTACCGCGGCAGATGCTCGTTCCAGAAATGCAAGGTGCCGACCGGCTCGCCAATCGCGATATGGGTGCCGTCCGACAGCAACACCGGAGCGCGCGCCTGGTCCAGGCCGACACGTAACACACAGGCGGGATCGTCGGTGAATTCAAAGATGCCGTAATAAGAGCGCAGCAGCGCGTCGATCCAGGCCACCGATCCGGTCCAGAGTTCGTCCGGCCAAGCGGCAGAGGCGCTACCGAGCGCAGTCACAAAACTCACTGTAGGTGCTGGGTCGGCGCTCATGGCCCAACCGCAGCGATCCTGGACAGCTGAAGCCTCCAAGCTGTCATCATCCCAGGTTCTCCCGCCGGCATTCGGCACGCCCCTTCAGGCGCGGAAGGTCGGTCTCGCGCACATCAGTGGGGCTAGAACGCTAATCGAGCCAAGTAGTTCCGAAAGGAGACAAACTACACCTAAGGTAATGCCCGTCTATTGGAGTGCAGCGGGAGGAGGGTTTGCGCGGTCACCAAGCATGTCTTCGATGTAGATCGTTCGAATCATGACAATCGCCGCCGCTACCAGAGGTGTGGCGAACAGGAGACCGAGAAAGCCTGCGAGGACGGCAAGGATAAGCTGCGCCGAAAGAATCAGCGCCGGGGGCAAGTGCACCGCTCGCCGTTGCACCAGAGGGACAAGGACGTACCCCTCCACCATATGTACGGCAACATATAGCGCCACGACATAAACCGCGAGCATCAGGTCGATCGATGCTGCGATCAAAACGCTCGGGACCGCCGAGACGATAGCGCCGATATAGGGGACAAAAATCATGATCCCGGCTAGAAAGCCCAGCGACACCGGGAGCGGGACCCCGAGCAGCCAGAGTCCTAAGGCCACCATCGTGCCAAGCACGGTCATCGCAAACAGGCGGCCCAGCATCCAATACCAGATGGCGCCGGCGGTCTCGTGCAGGATCTCCGCCGCGCGCCGGCGGCGGGCCGGCGGGACCAGCCGAACCAAGCCGCCGGCATAGATTGGTGTCTCCGCCGCGACATATAGCGCGACAAAGATTATCACCACGACCCCGCCGATGACCTCGACCAAATTAGTCGCCACACCGAAGAAGCCTTGCAGCACGCCGGTCGGCGTCGCCGCTAGGTTGCCGGTATCGAGATGCTGCAGCGCAACCTTGCCGGGGCCGGACTGGCGGATCATTGCAACAACCTTAGTCGCCGCCGCCGGCAATTGGACCGAAAGTTGATTGAACTGACTTGCGATCGACTGCGAAAAGAACCAGCCGAAGCTGGCGAACAAGGCGACAATGAGTACGATAACCAGCAGTAGAGACCACCCGACCCGCAAACCGGCCACTCGGCTCAGCCCTTCGGCGGCACGCCTGAGGCAGATACCGAACAGCACTCCCGCAAAGATGACGAGGTCGACCTTAATGGTCAGCCACAATAACAAAACCGCCAGTCCGGTTAGCGCTAGGTAGGCGAGGGCGCGGGAGATGGTCATCCCCGCGTCCGGTCTGCGAACCGTGGTGCGCCACTGCAATCCCTGTTGTGGCGGCGGAATAGTATCCGACCCTGAGAATGGAGGCTTCGACGGCGCCATCGTTACCTCGCTCGGCCCACTATTCCGTAATCGGCCGCAGACCGGGTCGACCTCATGGAATCACTTCTCAAGATATTGCCTCTGATCGGCGAATTCCTTCCTTGCTGTTTAACGCCGTGGCCGACATCGAGTTGCGGCGCAAGACAGAACGATCGGATTGGCGTACCCGCGTATCGAGCCGGAACAATCTCCACCTCAAGGCGTTATGAACGCCGTTCCAAGGCCGGGCTCGACCAACCCAGTCCGTCGAGTGCGCGGCAAGCCGTTGGCAGGATTTCAAATGCGGGAGGCGAAAAACCCAGCCCAGCTCTGCGATCGAAATGCCGGCACTTTGACAGACATCGAGGCCGGCAAACTGGTCGAACCGTACCCGCCGCTTTCGCAGCTCGGCATCGTTGGCGACCGGCGGACGGCGGCCGGGATCACCGCCGACGGAACCGTCCGGTGGTTTTGCCTGCCGAATTACGACGGCATTCCCGTGTTTGCTTCTCTCCTGGACGCGATGCGCGGCGGGCACTGGGCGTTGGGACCCGTGAGCGGCCACGCCGGGCGTCAGTCCTATTGCGGCGACACCAACGTGCTCGTGACGACTTGGCGGACCGATGAAGGCGATATCGAGCTGACCGATGCGATGCTCTCGCCGGAAGATAGGCGGCCGGTGAGCGGCGAGGGTAAGCGCACTTTGCTGCGCCGGTTACGGTGCCTGCGCGGCTCGGCCAAGTGCGCAATGCAGCTGACGCCGCGAGACGATTTCACCGAGGGTGTCGTAACCTCGTGGGTGCCGGGCGGGCTCGAGTTGAGGATCGGTGGTCTTGCTCTCGGATTGTGGACCTCACAGCCTTTCGACTTGGCTGCTGCAGGCGTCGCGGCGAGCTTCATATTAGCTGAAGGAGAGGAGTTCTGGGCGGTCTTGGGGCTGGCCGAAAACCCGGGAGTGTGGGACGTAACGGCTGCCGAGGACGCGTTGGCCGCGACCTTATCTTATTGGGAAGAGCGCAAGGGGCGCTACAGTTATGACGGGAAGCAGCGCGACCGCGTCATTCGCTCGGCGCTCGCGATCGAGCTGCTTTCTTTTGCCCCGACTGGCGCAATCGTCGCGGCGGCCACCAGTTCCCTTCCCGAGCGGATCGGCGGCGACCGCAATTATGATTACCGGTATGCCTGGATACGCGATGCTTCAATGACACTCGCGACGCTCTCTGTGCTTGGCGATGTGGAAAGCGCGGAGCGATACCTCAGTTGGATATCCCGACTGGGCTCTTCAACCGAAATGCCATTGCAGGTGCTCTACCGAGCGAACGGCGGCACGCGGATCGGACAGAAGACTCGCAAAGAGCTTGCCGGGTACCGCGGGTCGCGCCCTGTTCGGTTTGGCAATCACGCTTATCGCCAGCGCCAGATCGACTGCTTTGGCTACCTCGCCGATTGCGCTGTTATTTATCTCATGGAGGGTGGACGCTGGGCGCCGGAATACTGGCGGGTCATGACCCGTGTCGCCGATTATACCGTGAAGACTTGGCGCAAACCGGGAAACGGGATTTGGGAGCGGGACCAGAGGCGTCATTACGTCAGTAGCAAGGTTATGAGCTGGACGACGTTAAAGCGGACCCTTGAATTCGCTGACCGCACTGGCGATAGCGGAAATCTGCGGCAGTGGCGCCGGACGATGATCGAGATCCACGCCGACGTCATGAAGCGCGGCTGGAGCGATGAATTGCAGTCTTTTCGCCAGCATTACGATGCGGACACCTTGGACGCTTCGGCGCTGCTGGTCCCGTTGATGGGGTTCCTGGAGCCGGACCATCCGCGTGTCGTCGCGACCGTCCGGCGCATTGAGCAAGATCTGATGATTGATGGTCTCGTGCACCGTTTTCGGCCCGAAAAGAGCGAACTCTCGATGGCTGAGTTTGAAGGCGCTTTTCTGCCATGCTGCTTTTGGCTGGCTGCGGTTTGTGCCCTAATGGGACGCAATGACGATGCCGAAGCCATGCTGCGGCGAACCGAAGAATTAAGCAGCCAGACCGGGCTGTTCTCGGAAGAGGTCGACAGCCGCTCCGGCGACATGCTCGGCAACCTGCCGATGATCTTTTCGCACGCGGAATACACCCGGGCGGTGCTGCAGCTCGGCAATCGCTGGCCGCGCGGCATCTGACCGGCTCCGCGGCCTTTGCAGAGGAAGTAGAGATGCCGCAAACCATCGTAATTACCGGCGCCTCGGCGGGCGTTGGCCGAGCCACGGCGCATGCTTTTGCCGTGCCAGGTGTGCAGATCGCCTTGATCGCACGCGGCACAACAGGCTTGCAGGCAGCGGCGGCGGAGGTCGAAAAGCGCGGCGCGAAGGCGCTAACCGTGCCTCTCGACATGGCCGATCCCGATGCGGTGGAAGCGGCGGCCGAGCGGGTCGAAAACTACTTTGGGCCGATCGACGCGTGGGTCAACTGCGCGATGACGACCGTCTTCGCCCCATTTCATCGGATCACGCCGGAAGAGTACCGCCGTGCAACCGAGGTAACCTATCTCGGTTTTGTCTATGGCACGATGGCGGCTCTGAAGCGGATGCGGGAGCGCAACCGGGGGACAATTGTCCAGGTGGGCTCGGCATTGAGCTATCGCGCGGTGCCGCTGCAGTCGGCCTATTGTGGCGCCAAATTCGCGATCCGCGGATTCACCGAGAGCCTGCGCACGGAACTGCTGCATGATGGTGTGGATGTCCATCTCGTGATGGTGCAGATGCCGGCGCTCAATACACCGCAGTTCAATTGGGCGCGGAATAAAATGAGCCGGCGGCCGCAGCCGATCCCGCCGATTTTCCAACCCGAGGTTGCCGCCGCCGCGATCGTTTATGCGGCGCATTCGCGGCGCGGCGAGATCTGGGTTGGACGATCGAGTGTAAAGGCGATCATCGGCAACAAATTCTTCCCCGGATTACTCGACCGCTATCTCGCCAAGACCGGCTATAGCGGCCAACTGACGCAGGAACCAACCGAGCCCGGGCAGCTCGACAATCTTTTTGAACCGGTACCCGGCGACCCCGGCACGCATGGCCGCTTCGATAGCCGGGCGACAACACGCAGCCCGCAACTGTGGCTGACCCGACACCGCAAGGCGATGGCGGGCCTCGGGCTGGCCCTTGCAGCTGGAGTTGCGACATTGGTAATCGGCGCAAAGCCAGTCGCCCGGCAGGTTGAATAGATCAAAGATCGCTGGAACCCAATCGCAAGTACCCCGTTAAAGAGCACGCGGCCCGTTCAAGGTCGCCGTCGCGGAGTACCTGGTGGCGATCTTCGGACCGAGAGCCAACTTTTGGATGAACCTGGCGTTATTCGGAACCGCCGGTTTGTTTGCCATGTTGCTTCTCGCGATTTGGGTGGTTCCGGTCATGGGCTACAACACGCAAGAACGTTATACTCCGGAGCAACCGGTCCCGTTCAGCCATCGCCATCATGTCGGCGGGCTCGGGCTCGATTGCCGGTATTGCCACATGTCGGTGGAAATTTCCCAGAACGCGGGTCTTCCGCCGACCGAGACTTGCATGACCTGCCATTCTCAAATCTGGACCAATGCGGCGATTTTGGCGCCAGTGCGGCAGAGTTTGGCCGATAACAAGCCATTGCGTTGGAGCGCAGTCTATGAGCTTCCCGATTACGTCTACTTCGACCACAGTATTCACATTGCCAAAGGTGTCGGCTGCACCGAATGCCACGGGCCAATTGGCGAGATGGCGCTGACCTGGAAAGCGACGACGCTTTACATGAGTTGGTGCCTTTCCTGCCACCGTGACCCGGCGCCGCATCTGCGGCCGCTCAACCAGGTGTTTAATCCGTTTTGGAAGCGCACCCCCGATACGCCTTCCGGCAAGCAATTGATGGCGGCTTACCACATCCATCCCGAAACGCTGGATGATTGTTCGGTGTGCCACCGATGAGCGCCGCACCGCGGAACTATTGGCGCAGTCTCGAGGAGCTGGCGGAAACGCCGGAATTTGCAGCAATCGTTGAACAAGAGCTGCCGCGCTTCCGCGAGGTGCTGGGTCAGTTCGACCGGCGCCGCTTTTTGCAATTGATGGCGGCATCAATGGCGCTGGGCGGGCTGGCGGCATGCGGTCCCGAGCCCAATGCCCGCCAGCTGCTCCCTTATGTCGTCCAACCTCCCGGGATCATCCCCGGACGTCAGCGGCAGTACGCGACGGCGCTGACCGAGGACGGGTATGCCAGCGGCGTTTTGATCACGCACCAGATGGGTCGGCCATTCAAGGTCGAAGGAAACCCGGATCACCCGGCGAGCCTCGGCGCTGCCAGCGCCATTATGCAGGCGTCCATTCTCACTCTCTACGATCCGCGTCGCTCTCAGAGCATCATTGGCCAAGGCCAGATTGATACCTGGGAGAAATTTATCACGGTGATGTTCGAGCGGCGCCAGCAGCTCTCAGCGCGCGGCGGCGAGGGGCTGCGTGTATTGACGGGCACCGTTACCTCGCCGTCGCTGATCGCCCAGATCGAGAGCTTGCAGCAGCTGTTTCCCGGAATGCAGTGGCATGGCTGGGAGCCCCTTCATCGTGACGACGAGCGGGCGGCTAGCCGGCAAGCCTTTGGCCGAGAACTCGATCGGGTTTTCAAAGTCGACGCGGCAGATATTATTTTCGCGGTTGAGAGCGATCTGATTTCGGCCATTCCCGGCTGGCTCGCGTACGCCCGCCAGTTTGCCGCCCGCCGCCGTCCGGATGAGACCGGCGGCAAGATGAGCCGGGTCTACGCAATCGAAAGCACGCCGACCTTGATCGGCGCCAAAGCCGATCACCGGTTGCCGCTGCCGCCGCCGGAACTCGCCACAGCACTGCGCTATCTGGCGGCAGCGGTCGGGGTTGGCCCGCAGGAGTGGAAACACACGGCTCCCAAAAATACCGCCTGGCTAGATGCCGCGGCGCAGGATTTGACCGACAATCGTGGGCATATCCTGGTGCATGCTGGCCGCGAGCAGCCGGCCGAAATCCATCTCTTGGCAGACGCGATCAACAGTGCGCTGGGTGCCTTTGGCACGACGATCCGGCTGATCGAGCCCGTAGCCGTCGCCGCGCCGTCGATGCGCCAGTCGCTGAAGGACCTCGTCAACGACATGGCAGCCGGCAAGGTCGACACCCTGCTGATGCTGGGCGTCAATCCGGTCTACACCGCCCCTCCCGATCTCCACTTTGGCGAGGCGCTGCGGCGTGTGCCGTTATCGGTCAGCCTCGCGCTCTATGCCGACGAGACCGCGATCGCCAGCACCTGGCAGGTACCCGCGACGCACGAATACGAGGCCTGGAGCGACGCCCGCGCCTTTGACGGCACGGTCACGATCCAGCAGCCTCAGGTGCGCCGCCTTTATGGCGGGCATTCGGCGCAAGAGCTGCTAGCGGTACTGCAGGGCAACACCCTTCCGGAAGATTACGGGTTGCTCCGCGCGTTCTGGCAGCAGCAGGCGCAGCAGCGCGGCGCCGAGGATTTCGAGCCCTTCTGGCACGAACTCGGTGCGCATCGGCGTCGTCGAGAACAGCGCTGCCGCGCCGGTCACGGCTCAGCCCAAGATGGATGTCGCCGCAATCCCGAGGGCGCCCGCCGAGAACCCGAATGGCGGCCTTTCTATACTTTTCCGATCTGACCCGCTGATCTGGGACGGACGCTATGCCGATAATCCGTGGCTTCTAGAGATGCCGCGGCCATTCACTCGGCTCACCTGGGACAATGCGGCATTGATCGCGCCGGCAACCGCCGAACGGCTCGGCTTCGACACCGAAGACGTCATCGAGATCATGGCGAACGGCCGCAAGCTGTCAGCGCCGATTTTTGTCCTCCCAGGACAAGCACCCGACTGCATCACGCTGCCGCTGGGCTTCGGCCGGCGCGCCGGAGGACTTTCAGTTGACGTCGGATTTGACGCCTACCAATTGCGCTCGCTCGAATCACCCTGGGTGGGTACCGCCGCGCTCAGCAGAACCGGCGAAACCTATCGCCTGGCCACCACGCAAGGCCATGATCGCGTTGCTGGACGCGACTTGATCCGCGAAGGTTCGCTCGCCGACTTTCAAAAGGACCCGAAATTTCTGCAGAAGAAAGAAAACGACGAGTTGTTATACCCGCCCTACAAATATCCGCGCTACGCTTGGGCGATGTCGGTCGATCTGAATTCTTGCATCGGCTGCCAAGCTTGCGCCGTCGCCTGTCAGGCGGAGAACAACGTTCCTATCGTCGGGAAGGATCAGGTGCTCGACAACCGCGTCATGCATTGGCTGCGCATCGACCGGTATTACTCCGGTTCGCCCGATGATCCGCAGACGAGTTTCGAGCCGATGCCGTGCATGCATTGCGAGAATGCCCCGTGCGAGGTTGTCTGCCCGGTGCACGCCACGGTGCACGACCACTCTGGACTTAATGTCATGGTCTACAACCGCTGCGTCGGCACCCGGTTCTGTTCCAATAACTGCCCTTACAAAGTACGACGCTTTAACTTTTACGCTTATGCCGACCAAAACGAGCGTCCCGCTGAATTCGTGGAACCCGGAGGTCACGGTCCGCGGCCGCGGCGTAATGGAAAAATGCACCTATTGCATCCAGCGGATTTGGCAAGCCGAGATCGACGCCGACAAGGAAAACCGCCTCGTCCGCGACGGGGAGATTGTCACCGCCTGCCAGCAAAGCTGTCCGACACAGGCGATTATCTTCGGCAATCGGAATGACCACGACAGCGCCGTTGCCCGACGTAAGGCGAGCCCGCTCGATTACGTGTTGCTCGACGAATTGAATACGCGGCCACGCACCAGCTACGCCGCGATTATCCGCAACCCCAATCCCGCTATCGGGGACAAAGAAGCGTGACCCTGCTGATCGAGCTTCCGGCGGAAGCGCCGGTCGTCCGGCCGGGGGTGACGCTGCGCTCGTTGAGCGAGGAGGTCAGCAACCGCGTCTTAAGGCCCACGACGCCGCTGTGGTGGTGGATCGGGTTTGGCATTGCTGTGACGCTGTTACTGGTTCTCGTAGTACAGATGGCATGGCTGTTCATCAAGGGAATCGGCAGCTGGGGCGTCAATATTCCGGTGGCCTGGGGTTTGGCGATCGCCGAATATGTGTGGTGGATCGCGCTGGCGAGCGGCGGCACGATTGTCTCAGCCTTATTTTTCTTGACTCGGTCGCCGTGGCGGTCAGCGACGAACCGGATCGCCGAATTGATGCTGCTCTCGGCAGCACCCTGCGCCGGACTGATGCCGATCATGCATCTGGGCCGGCAGGGTTTATTCTATTGGCTGTTCCCGTATTCGAATGTGATGGGGGTGTGGCCGCAAGTGCGTAGCCCGCTGTGGTGGGATTTTATCTGCCTGCTGTGCTACATCCTGATGTCGATCATGTATTACTACGCCGGGTTACTACCGGATCTTGCGACCGTGCGCGACATGGCGAAGACCCGGTGGCAGCAGGTCTTTTATGGCGTTCTGGCGCTTGGTTGGCGCGGCTCGGCCCGCCACTGGCGCAAGCAGCAGACCGTATACGCGATCATGTCGGCGATCATGGCGCCGATGGTGATCTCGGTGCACAGCGTCGTCGGCCTCGATTTTGCGGGCGGCCTCACCCCTGGGTGGCATTCGACCCAGTTTCCGCCCTATTTTTTCTTTGGCGCGGTGATATCCGGCGTCGCTTTGATTATGATGCTCACCATCTTGGTGCGCCGTGCCTATAGCCTGCAAGACATCATTACGGCGTATCATCTCAATGCGCTAGCCAAAGTGATGCTGGTCGCGAGCGTAATGCTCGCCTATGCCTATCTTTGGGAGGCGTTTGGGCCGATCTACGGCAGCGACGTGGCTGAGCGCACGCAGTTCCTTGCCCGCATCTTTGGTTTTTATGCGGGGTGTTACTGGGGCAAGATCGCTCTCAATGTCGTCATCCCGCAATTGTTGTGGCTGCCGGCGGTCCGCCGCAGTGAGATCCTATTATTCGTAATATCGACCGGCATCATCGTCGGCATGTGGCTCGAGCGCTTTGTCATCGTAATCCCGAGTCTGAGCTATAATTACATGCCATCCTATTGGGGCTTCTATTTTCCGACATTGTGGGATTGGGCGGCCCTAGCCGGAACGATCGGGTTGTTCCTGACCCTGTTCTTTTTGTTTCTGCGGTTTATTCCGATGGTCTCGATGTCGGAGGTGCGCGAGATTATCGAAGAAGAGAGATCGAAGTGACCGAGCCATTCGGCATCATCGGCGTTTTCGACCGGCCGGAGGCGATCAAGGACGCGGCGCAACACCTGCGCTCGTTGGGGTTTCGCGCAATCGAGGCCTACACTCCTTACCCGGTCAAGGAACTCGATCACGTATTGCGCCCGCGACGGGAAGTGATGCTGCCGCTGATCATGTTTGCCGCCGCTGCGGTCGGCGGCGCCTGGGGTTATTTTATCCAGGTCTGGGACGAGGCGCTGAATTATCCGATCAATGTCGGCGGGCGCCCACACAATAGCTGGCCGGCGTTTATCGTCGGAACCTTCGAATTTATGCTGCTGGTCACGATTGCGGCCGGTTTGTTCGCGCTATTGGCGTCGTGCCGGCTGCCGCGGCTTTATCATCCGGTTTTTAATGCGGAGGCATTTGGGCGCGCGTCGGTCGATCGCTTTGTACTGTGCGTCGAGGCGCGCGATCCGAGCTTTGAACCGGGGCATCTGCGCCGAATCTTCGAGCGCTTTGGCGCCGAACACGTCGCTGAGGTGCCGAAGTGAGGTGCTTCGCGATCATCGCTGTTGCAGGCCTGTGTCTGGTGTTGGGGGCTTGCGACAACATGGCAAACCAGCCGAAGCGGTTCGGTTTTCAAGTCCCCTACGGCGCGGAGGTCAACTGGCCCGTATTGCCCCCGCCCGATACCGTTGCGCGCGACCAGCCTCTCGGGCAGCCCCCGGCGCCACCGGTCACCATGGCATTGCTCGACCGAGGCCAACAGCGCTTTGACATCTATTGCTCGCCGTGCCATAGCCGGGTCGGCGACGGCAACGGGATGATCGTTCAGCGCGGCTTCCCACGCCCGCCATCTTATTTCGCCGAAAATTTGATGAAGGCGCCGAACCAGCATTTTTATGATGTGATCACGCATGGTTATGGAGCGATGTACCCCTACGCAACCCGCGTAGCGCCCGCCGATCGTTGGGCCATCATTGCCTACATCAGGGCGTTGCAGGCAAGCGAGAACGCCCGGCTCGCCGACGTGCCCGCCGATAAGCGGCAGTTGCTCGAATGATCGATAATCGCGCCTGGCGCCGCCTGAATCTGATCGCACTGGCGGCATTGGTAATCGGCGTCGCTGGGTGCATTGTCGGCGCCATCATCGACGCGACCGGTTTTTTCTGCGCTTGGCTGTGCACATACCTCTTCTGGCTCGGCCTGCCGCTCGCTGGCGTGACCCTGGTGATGGTGCACGATCTGAGCGGCGGCGAATGGATGGCGACGGCGCGCCCGGTGCTCGACGCGGCAGCCGTAACGATGCCGCTTGCCACCTTGGCGGGAATCCCGGCTTTTATCGGCCTCAACGCCCTTTACAGCTGGACCCACCCTGCGCCCAGCCTAGGCAACACGTTTTATTTGAACAGCAGCGGATTTTATTTGCGCTACGCGATCGATGTCGTGTTGTGGAACCTGCTCGCGGCGTACGCTCTATGGGCCCCGCGCGGCGAAGCGACGCCGATACCGTCGGGTCTGTCATGGATCAGCGGGGTCGGCCTCACGGTGCTGGCGTTCTCGGCCGGCTTTGCCTCAATCGACTGGATTATGTCGCTGCAACCCGCTTTCTGGTCGTCAATCTTTTCCTATTCGGTTGGAGCAAGCTGGTTCAACACCGGGCTCGCCATTGTGATCCTGGTTATCGCAATACGCGGTCCCGCCCTGGGAAAGCGGCGCGATCACCTCGCAGACCTGGCTGCGATCCTTCTCGCGACGACGATCTTCTGGGCCTATGTCGAGTTCATGCAGTTTCTGATCATCTGGGAGGAGAATCTCAAATCCGAAATTCCGTGGTATCTGCTGCGCAATCATGGGGTCTGGCGGGCCGCTCTCTCCATCTCGATCGGGTTCGGCTTTATGGCGCCATTTTTTGTGTTGATATGGCGGCCGAGCAAACGCAGCCGCGGCATCGTCGCGATCATCTGCGTGCTGATCATCCTCAGCCGCGTCGCCGACAAATGGTGGCTGGTGCTGCCGGTCTTTGCCCATGCCGGCCCATTCTGGCTCGACGCCGCGGCAATCCTCGCTTTGGGCGGGCCGATGGCGCTGCTGTTTGGGGCGGCACTGCATTACGGCCCGCGATTGAGCGTTGGCGGCTGGCCGATGTGGAAGGCGGCGAACCATGGCTGAGATAAGTCAAATTCGAGAGCGCAATCCTCACACCGACTATGAGCGCGAGGACTGGCCACTCAAACCGATTGCTCTGATTTATCTGGGCACGTTCGTTCTTCTCGTCATTGCACCGCTAGTATTGCTTTGGGCCTATCCGCAATCGGTATCGGATGTCAGCCGCCGGCTGGAGATTCGCCCGCCGGCACCGGAGCTGCAGGTCAACCCACAACAGGATCTAATCAGATTTCGCCTCTCCGAGGACAACAAACTGAATAATTATTATTGGGTCGATAAGCAAAAAGGGATCGTCCACATCCCCATCGAGCAAGCTATGAAAAAGCTAGTTGCTCAAGGTACCGACGGGTTTCCAAAGGGGCAGCCGTGAGTTTCGCTGTTGCGATACTCATTCTGACCGTCGCGATTATTGTGCCCAACGGCGATGCGTTGGCATATTCTCAGGACAATCTCGCGGCGTTTGCATTTCAACCGCAGCCGGGGGCTCAGCTGCCATTGGCAGCAAGCCTCGTTGACGAAAACGGCCGAAAGGTAAGGCTGGGGAATTTTTTCACCGGCAAGCCGGTCATCGTCGTACTCGATTATCTGCGCTGCAAGTCGTTGTGCGGAGTGACGCTCTCTGGTCTCTTCGCGGCGCTCGACACGTTGCCGCTCGACGCCGGCCGAGACTTCCAAATGCTCTCGATTAGCATCGACCCGCGGGATACCCCGGCTGACAACGGCCGGGCGAAAGCGAAATACCTCGCGAGCTATCGCCATAAGGAAGCAGCCCAAGGGGTTCATTTCTTAACCGGGGCCGCCGCATCCGTCCGACAGATCGCTGACGTGATCGGCTTTCCTTACCGATATGATCCCGAGATCGACCAGTACATCCATCCTGCAGGGTTCATCCTCGCCAGCCCAGACGGCAGGATCAGTCGCTATATTTTTGGGGTCGGTGCCGGCAGCGCGGATCTGCGCGTCGGGCTCACCGGCGCCGCGCAAGGCGAGACATTGACCCCGCTCGAGCGGCTGATCTTATTGTGCCACATCGAGGGGGCGCCACTCGGCCGCTACACAGTGCCGGTTATGGCGGCCTTGATGGTCGGCAATATCGCCGCCGGCGCTACTGTGATGATCATCGTTGTCGGCATCATCCGGCGGCGGCGACAGGGTTAGGCGGCGATGTATCACTGGGTTCCGTTTTGGCCGCGTACTGCCGCCGTCAACGCCGTCGTTGTCAATAACCTGTACATCGCCGAACTCGGGCTCTGCGGGCTGATCATGGCTATGGTTGTCGGCATGATGCTGACATTCTGTGTCCGCTATCGCGCCGGCAGCAGCGCTTCACGCTCCGATCTGATTAAAAAGACATGGCATTGGGAGATTGGCTGGACGACCGCAACGTTCGTTATGTTCTTGGTCCTCTTTGTCTGGGGAGCTTCGGTCTACATCTGGCTGTTCAAGTCGCCCCCGGGTGATATCGAAATCTATGTCGTCGCGAAACAGTGGATGTGGAAGTTGCAGCATCCCGGCGGCCAACGCGAAATCGATGCGCTGCACATCCCGGTCAATAAAACGATCCGCCTCGTCATGGCGTCACAAGATGTCATCCACGACTTTTTTGTTCCCGCGTTCCGCATCAAGCACGACGTTGTGCCTGGCACCTACGAAACGATTTGGTTTAAGGCGACCCAGACGGGCACATACCTGTTCGAATGCGCCCAATATTGTGGCACTCAGCATGCGACGATGAAGGGCGAAGTCGTCGTCATGACGCCGGCTGATTACGCACGCTGGTTGACCGAGCAGGGCGTCCACCAATCGCTGGTGCAACAAGGCGAGGCGTTGTTTCGGCAGCACGGGTGCAGCGGTTGTCACGGCGCCAACAGCACAGTTCACGCGCCCGATCTGGTCGGCCTCTATGGCAGCCTGGTTCACTTGCAGGACGGTTCGGTTCGCCGGGCCGATGAGCGCTATATCCGCGACTGCATCCTGGAGCCGCGGACGTTCACCGTTGCCGGGTATCCGCCGATCATGCCTGACTTTTCCGGGCAGCTAAGCGAAGACGATTTACTGAAGCTGGTCGCCTACATCCAATCGCTCGGTAGTCAGGGGGCAACGCAATGAGCACGATCGCCGTCGATCTGCCGACGAATTACGCCACCGAAGAGAATACCATCTCATCATGGCTGTTGACGCGCGATCACAAGCGCATTGCATTGCTGTTTTTCGGATCGATTACGTTTTTCTTTTTTATCGGCGGGTTCGCCGCAACATTGATGCGGCTGAACCTGGCGACTCCAGAGGGCTTGTTGCAGCCCTCGGTCTATAATCGTATGTTTACGATGCACGGCGTCGTCATGGTCTGGTTTTTTTTGATCCCATCCATTCCGACAACACTCGGCAATTTCTTTATCCCATTGGCGATCGGAGCGCACGACTTGGCGTTTCCGCGAATCAATCTAGCGAGCTGGTACGTTTTCAACCTTTCGGGGCTGGTGTTGCTATACGCCTTGGTTATGGGCGGGGTCGACACCGGGTGGACCTTTTATACCCCTTATTCCACTCTGTATGCGAACGGCTATGTATTCGCCGCGGCAATGGCAATATTCATCAATGGTTTTTCGTCGATTATGACTTCCCTAAATTTTGTTGTGACCATACACCGGTTGCGCGCACCGGGAATGACCTGGACACGTCTGCCATTGTTTGTATGGGGCATCTACGCGGTCAGCATCGTCATGCTTACCGCCACACCGGTATTGGCGATGGATACCGTGCTCCTGGCCGTCGAGCGCTTCATCGGGGTCGGATTGTTCGACCCGCAGCGCGGCGGCGATCCATTGTTGTGGCAGCACATGTTCTGGTTTTATTCTCATCCGGCAGTCTATATCATGATCTTGCCGGCAATGGGAGTCGTCAGTGAGTTGATCGCCTGCTATGCGCGGCGGCCGATCTTTGGCTATGCCGGGATGACGATCGCGATGATGACGATCGCGATCATCAGCTTTTTCGTCTGGGCGCACCATATGTTCGTCGCCGGCATCTCGATATATTCGGCAGTCGTATTTTCACTGATGACATATTTTGTCGCGGTCCCCTCGGCCATCAAAGTGTTCAATTGGACGGTGAGCCTACATAAGGGCTCAATCATTTTCGATGCGCCGATGATTTATGCGTTGGGCTTTGTTCTGCTGTTCACGATTGGCGGACTTACGGGTTTGATGCTCGCGACCCTCGGCATCGATGTAGATGTGCATGCGACCTATTTCGTGATCGCGCATTTTCATTACATCATGGTCGGAGGCACCGTCAGCGCCTTCTTTGGCGGGCTGCATTATTGGTGGCCGAAAATCACTGGCCGTTTTTACCCTGAGATGTGGGCGCGGTTTGCCGCGATGTTGACCTTTGTCGGCTTTAACCTAACCTTTTTCCCGCAATTCATTCTCGGCTATCTCGGCATGCTGCGGCGGTCTTACACCTATCCGCCGGAGTGGCAGTCCTGGAACGTTCTTTCCTCTGCGGGAGCTTCGATCCTGGCGGTGGCTTATGCGCTTCCGCTATTTTATCTCGGCTGGTCGCTGGTCTGGGGCAGGCACGCCGACGCCAATCCCTGGGGAGCGACGGGTCTCGAATGGACGACCCCGTCGCCGCCTCCGACCGATAACTGGGAGCGGACTCCCGTCGTAAAGCTCGGGCCGTATTCCTACGACCCGGTCGACGGGAGTTATACGACCCAGGACGGGGTCAAACATGCATAGCCGGGCGATCGCTCCGGAAATTCAATATGCGGACCTCTCGCAGCAGGGCGACACCGCCCAGCTGGGGATGTGGGTTTTTATCACGACCGAAACACTGTTTTTTGGCGCGTTGGTGTTTACCTATTTTCTTTATCGCACGACCTATCCGCACGAATTTGCCGAAGCCGCCAAAGACGCGGTGCTGTGGTGCGGCAGCGTCAACATCGGTCTGATCATGACCAGCAGTTTAACAATGGTGCTGGCAATCAATGCCGCCGCCGATGGCCGGCGCCGTGCGCTCGCTTACTGGCTGCTCGCTACCGCATTGCTTGGCATCTGCTTTCTCGGCGTCAAGGGATTCGAATATTACCTAGATTACAGCGATAATGTGGTGCCGGCGGTCAATTTCATTATGAAACCTGGGGAAGCGCCGGCGGGCGAGCTATTCTGGGTATTTTACTTTGTCGCGACCGGACTGCACGCGATCCATTTGTCGATCGGCGTTTGCCTCATTCTCTATATGTTGCTGTGGCGGGTTCGGCGCGGCGAAATCACGCCTGCCTATTACGCGCCGCTCGAGGTCGTCGGCTTCTACTGGAGTTTTGTCGATACCGTCTGGATTTTTCTGTTTCCGGCGATTTATCTGGTAGGACGATCATGAAGAGCAGCACTGCCAATAGCGACCCCAAGCACGACCCCGCCCTGCTCTATGTAATCGCCTGGCTAGTGCTGGTGCTATTAACCGGGATCAGTATCTGGACAGCGTTTCTCGGCTTGGGCGTCTATGCGCCAGTTATCCAATTCACGATCGCTGCCACCCAGGCTTCGATCCTATTCGTGCTGTTCATGCGGCTGAAGGGGCCGCCCTCGCTCAAATGGATATTCGCCGGCAGCGGTTTCTTTTGGCTGCTGTTCCTCTACGGACTGAGCTTCACGGACTATGCCACGCGGCGGGGCTGGCCCAAATACTGATTTTCCCGGCGACCTCGTGTTCGAATTCGACCGGCTGCGCCCCCTCAGCAAAGCCGCGAGGCCGAGCCCCACCAATCCGAGAACGGCGGCCATCGCCATATCGCGGTGACGGCAGGTGAACATCTCCCATGACACATCCCGGGCTTTGTCGTCGAACCGGCCGTGTGCGCCATAATTGCCATCGACAGTCCGAAACAAATTTGCCGGCGCATCCGGAGGTAATGGCTCGCCCGTCAATTGGCCGCTATAGCCTTTCTTGGCGAGGTAGTGATCGAGCAATCCCGGCATCAGCGTATTGCCGACAATCGCCTTGATTGTCGAAAACCCGACCCAGATCTCGCGGTTATCCGGGTTTTCCGCAGCAAAGGCAATCGCGCGCGCCGGCACTTCGGGCTGAAAGATCGGCGGCACGGGCTGGGGACGCTGACCGGTCTTGTTCAATGCCCAATCGAATTGCGGCGTATTAACAGCCGGCAAATGCACCATGACGAGCTTGACCGCGCTCTCGTCGTGAAGCAGCTCGCAGCGCAACGAATTGGTAAATCCGCGGACTGCGAATTTGGCGCCGCAATAAACCGATTGCAATGGAATCGCGCGGAAGGCGAGAGCCGAGCCGACATTGACGATGGTCCCTCTGTTGCGCGACCGCATCCGCGACAGCGCTGCCATCATGCCGTGAACTTGGCCGAGATAGGTTACCTCGGTCGCGCGCTTCACCTCATCCGGTTTCAGCTTCTCGACCGGCGAAAATACCGTCGTCATGGCGTTATTGACCCACACGTCGATCGGGCCAAGCTCCTGCTCGACCTGTCCGGCGGCTGTATCGACAGCGTCAAAATCGGCGACGTCGGCGACGATCGGCAACGCCTTGACGCCCTTCTGGCGGATTTCGGCGGCTGCGGTGTCGAGCCGCTGTTGGTTGCGGGCGAGGATCGCGACGTCATAGCCGCGGGAAGCGAACTCCAATGCGGTAGCGCGGCCAACGCCGGCGCTGGCGCCGGTAACGACGACGATCATCGATGTCCTCCCTGGTGATCGGTCCCGAGGCGATAAACGATTTCGTGGCGGTAAGTTTCACCCGGCCGCAAGATCGTGGTCGGGAAACCCGGTTGGTTTGGCGCGTTCGGAAAACCTTGGGGTTCAAAGGCGAAACCGGCCGACTGGCGATAGAGACCGCCGCGTCCCGGCGCCGAGCCGTCAAGATTATTTCCGGTGTAAAACTGCGTGCCCGGCTGCGTGGTCAGAATTTCGAGAACCCGGCCGCTGGCCGCGGAATGGACCCGCGCCGCCAGTCGCGTCGATCCATCGCTAGGCTCGGGCAATACGTAGAAATGATCATAGCCGCGGCCGAACCGCAGCTGTTCGTCCGGCTCGCGAATACGTGCGCCGATCGGCTGGCGATTTCTGAAATCGAAGGGAGTCCCAGCCACTAAGCGGATTTCGCCGGTCGGAATTTGCTCCTGGTCGGTCGGCAGATACGCATCGGCAACGATCTCGACCTCGTGATCGAGACAATGGAGCGCATCCGGCCCGTCGAGGTTGAAGTATGGGTGAGCGCTCAGCGACAAGACAGTGGGCTTGGTCGTCTCGGCATTGAACACCAGCGAGAGGCCGGACTCGTCGAGCCGCCAAATCGCCTCGACCGTCACTTCGCCGGGAAAGCCTTGATCGCCGTCGGCGCTGGTCAGCGCCAATGTCACATGCTGCGAGGAAGCATCTTCGACCGACCAGAACCTTTTGCCAAAACCGACGCCGCCGCCGTGCAATGTATTTTTGCCCTCGTTTTGCGACAGCTGATAGGGAACGCCATCGATAACGAAGTGGCCGCCCGCAATGCGGTTGGCATTGCGGCCAAGCAGTGCGCCGAACGAGCCGCGATTTTCGACGTAACCCGCAACGTCGTCAAAGCCGAGTACGACATGACCCGGGACACCGTCGCGATCCGGCGCCTCGAGCGAAACGAGCGCCCCGGCGTAATCGGTGACGCAGGCCCGAAGCCGGCCGTGTTCGAGCGTGCAAAGCCGCGCTGTCTGCCCGTGCGCCTGACCAAACTCCCTAACGTTCATTTCGATACTTTCCTCTCTCTGAAAAGAACCGGACTGCAGCAGCGGGGTTCCGGCTCGCAACCGCGATCATGATTGCTGGCGGTGAGCAAAAGATATCTGCGGACGCTGCTGCCGGCCCACTACCGGCCATTAACGGGGGAACGGCGAATAATCCGTGGTCGAAGAGCGCCCCGGCCCGGATCACGGGCCATCGGTGCCGGCGTTTGATGGACGCTTGCCGCGCTTCGAGCCGGGGCTCGGGCGTCCTTTGCTTAGCTCGGGCTGAGTCAGCTCGGCATGCGCCTCGGCAGATTTAGTATCCGCCTCGCGCCGCTCCTTCCCTTTCGCTTCAGTTTTGTCGGGGCCAGGGTCCCGTTCGGCGGCGTGGCGCAGTTTATCGGCACTTTTTTGCGCATCCATGCCTGTCTGTCTCCTATGGTGCGAAGGTCGAGGCCAGCGCCCCGACAATTATGACGTAAACCCCCCAATTCAGATCAGGTTGCCGCAGCCGCGTGGTCGCCTATGATCACCGGATGCAGACCGAAAAAACGCCCGCCTTTCACTATCGCCTTGGACTGAACCAGCCTATCGGCAGCCCAACCGCGCGGCGCCTTGCCGAAATGGCCGAGGCAATCAGCCGCGACACCAATGGTGCGTTCCGGCTCGACGTGTTTCCGGAAAGCCGGCTCGGCCCCGATCCGCAGATGCTTGCCGATATGCACGATGGCAAGCTCGAGTTTTTTGTCGCCGGCGCCACCTTGGGCGGGTTGGCGCCTAGCAGCGCATTGCCATTATTGCCGTTCGCTTTTGCCGAACTCGGCGGCGGTGTTTGCGGCGCTCGACGGCGCGCTCGGAGATCAGAATTCGCAATGAGTTGGCGCAGCACGGCATCCATGCCTTTCGCCACTGCCTACAAAACGGATTTCACCATCTGACAACCAGCAACCGCCCGATCCACACCGCCGCTGACCTCGCCGGAGTCAAAATCCGCAGCCCCGGCGGCGAGATCGCCCGCGACTTTTTCGAGACGTTCGGCGGCGAGGCCGGCTATGTCCCGTTCAACCAAATGTATGAGGCCCTCAAGGAACGGCGGTTCGACGGCCAGAGCGACCCGCTCGGCGTTGTGTTGTCGTTGAAACTCTACGAGGTGCAGAGCCATCTCAGTCTGACCCGACATTGGTGGTCAGGTTTTACCTTGCTCGCCAACGCTGGTGCGTGGGCGGCGCTCCCCGACGAGATCAGGCAGGTGGCCGAGCGCAATGCCGAGGCGTTTGCGTTATTGCAGCGACAGGATACCGAAGCGATCAACGCCGCCGGAGCCGAGGAACTGGCCCGCCTCGGCATGAGCGTGAATACGCCTGACACCGACGGCTTCCGCGCCCGCCTTGGGCCATTCTACGCGCGCTGGCGGGAGAAGGCCGGCCCCACTGCTTGGCGCCTGTTCGAAAGGTATGCGGGCGAGCTTTCGGCCTGATGGCGACCGCCTCCGAGCAGCTCTTTCGCCTCGACGGCAAGATTGCTCTCGTCACCGGCGCCGGGCGCGGGATCGGGCGTGCGGTGGCAATCGCCCTTGCAGCGGCGGGCGCCGAACTGGTGCTCGTCAGCCGCACCGCGAGCGAACTCGAAGTGGTCGCGGGCGAGATCACGGGGCAGGGCGGGCGGGCACAGGCATTGCCGCTCGATGTAACCAAAAGCGCTGCCGTGCGAGACGCCATCGCCGGGCTCGAACGGGTTGACATCCTGGTCAACAATGCCGGGCTAAACCGGCCGCAACCGTTTCTGGATGTCGACGAGACGACCCTCGATCGGCTGTTGATGCTGAACGTCCGCGCCGCGTTTCTGACTGCGCAGGCGGCAGCGCGACGGATGGTCACCCAAGGCGCAGGTGTCATCATCAATGTGTCGTCGCAGATGGGCCATATCGGCTCCGAGCGTGACCGCACCGTTTATGTCATGACCAAGCACGCGCTCGAAGGGCTGACCAAGGCGATGGCGGTCGAACTGGCGCCAAGGGGCGTGCGGGTCGTCTCGATCGCGCCAACCTTTATCGACACACCGTTGGTGCGGCCGTTTTTTGACGATCCGAGTTTTCGTCAATGGGTGCTCGACCGCATCCCGATCGGACGACTGGGCACCGTCGAGGAGGTCGCGTCCGCGGTCGTGTTCCTCGCCTCGCCCGCCGCCGCCCTCGTCACCGGCTCGTCGCTGCTGGTCGATGGCGGCTGGACCGCCTGGTGACCGGGTTGGCGCACAGGCAGCGCTTTCTCGCGAGCGGATGGCGCCTCGGCGCTCTCCGCCACGTGTAGGCCGGCTGTTGCGAGCCGCGGCGCTTATAACCCTGCGGCTGAGCTTAGCTACCTAACCCCGGGTATCGCTGCCGGCATGTCGTCGGGAAAGTGCGGCGGCCGAGCGGCTCTTCACGCCGGTTCCATCGCCGGCTCCGATGCGATCAACTCAATCTGGCCGGTTGTCTCTTTGCCCCACACGATCGGAACGACGGCGCCGATTGCGGAAAAGAGCAGCATCGTGCCGAAGAAGATCGCCGGCGAGCCGGTATGCGGCGCCATCAAAAACGGCAGCAGGCCGCCGGCGAAGAGCTTTCCGCACAATTCGCCAAAGAGATGGCCGCGGCCGCGCAATGCCGTCGGGAACTGCTCCGACAGATAGACGCGGGTCGCGGGGAACGCCGAAACCACAGTAAAGCCGATGATCAGCCCGCCCGCGATCATCAACACGCCACCGAATGGTCCCGCGCTATGCGAGAGCAGCATCAGCAAGAAACCCGGGACCGCCCCGGCCATCACGTAAAAGATCGTCCAGCGCCGGCCGATGATCTCCATCAGCCAGCCGGTAAATCCTTTTCCGAAAAAGCTCGTCGCGTAGATGACTGAGGTAATTCCCAGGCTCACACCGACGGCATAACCCTGGTTGGTCAGCGCCTTTGGCAACAGTGCCGCGGTCATATAGGCGCCGGAGGCGGCGCAGGTGCCGGTGACAACGCCGACCACCGTCCAGCGCAGCTGACCCTTGGCGAACAACGCCCAGTACGACGGCAGTTTCTCACGGGCGGCAGCGCGAAGGTCGCCGAGCTCCGCCACCGTTAGCCGCGGCACACGATTTCCCGAGCGCCTGATGATCTGGTTAACGATGTCGACCGCGGTCCGCGCCTCGCCGCAGATGCCAGCGTGGGCTCTCCGGCAACAACAAATAGACGATTGCCGGGACGACGAAGAGCGCCAGCCCGCCCGGCAAGGCCATCAGCCGAAACGCGTCGGGATTGCCGGCAAGCAGGCCGCCGACCGCCGGCAAGACAGTGAACGAGGAGGCCAGCGCCATCTCGTAGATTGCACCAAAGGTGCGGCGGTGCTGCGCCGGCATCAATTCGGCGGCGATCGGGAACACCGCCGACCACACGCCGCCGGCGCCGAGGCCGGTCAATGAGCGCACGATCAGTAGCTGCTCGGCATTCTGCACCAGCGGGATTAACAGCGTGAGGAACGTCGTCGCAATCACGCCGATCACCAGCATGGCCTTGCGGCTCAACCGGTCGCCGACTGCCGAGAAGCCGAAGCCGCCGATGGTTCCCATCAGGGCGGGACCGAGAAGCAGCCACTGGATGTCGGTCCCGGTCAGATGCAGGGGCGCCTTGGCCAGCACCAACAGCGAGCCGGTCATAAACAGGTCGTAACCCTCGATGAAGCCGACGAGGGCGAGGATGAAGATGATCAGAACCTGATAGGGACTGAAGGGAATGCTGTCCATCTTCCGGCCGAGCACCCGGCTGGCCGAAAAGCCCGCCATCTCCATCGGCGATTGGGCGGTCATGGTCCCTCCCCGGTTTGCGGCGACCCGGACACCATGCGACCCACCCGCACGAGCAAGGCTGGGGCTTCGCTTGCTGCCCGCTGGCGAGCGCGTTGCGCCTGTTTACCTGCGAGGTCGGTTTATCCGACCCTCATGGATCCATGCCTAGCGCAGCGATAGCGATGTGTCATTGGCAAAGTACGGCATGGCCGGTCAAAAAACACCGGAACTCTCCCGCTCGTCCCCTCCCTAACACTCTCCTGTTTGCGGATTCCGACCGCTATGAACGCGCGGGTCGAGCGCAGATGTGGGCGAAGAGCCTCTATGTTGGCGAGCATGCGGAGCGACGCGAAAATTGCCAAATTTGCATTGCATAGGGAGGCCTGAGGAAAGAGATGCGGGTTGGCTGAGGTATGATCGAAATAAGCTACCCGAGGTCGCTCTTGCAGACGGCGGCGAGCTCAAAGCCAACATTGCTGCTATTCGCGGCAGAAGCAGCGCGAGCCGCGCCGGCGCAGCGGCAGCTAAGCGGATCGCCACGCCGAAGCACCACATAACTCGGATAGCCGCCCTCCTGATCTCAACCCTGATAAAACAGGCGGAACAGGAGCAGCGAGGAGGAAGTCATGCCACGGCATATCAAGACGGCGGCGCTGGCGAGCCAGGCGGAAGAGGCGGACGCCAAGGTTCGCGGCACCGTTGAAACTATCATCGCCGATGTCGCCAGGCGCGGTGACGAAGCGGTGCGCGAACTTTCCGAGCGGTTTGACAAATGGTCGCCGTCGAGCTTTCGGCTGTCGGATGATGAAATCAGGGCTTTGATCGCCAAAGTGTCGCCGCAGACGATCGCCGACATCGAATTCGCGCAGCGGCAAATCCGCAATTTCGCCGAAATCCAGCGCGCCTCGATGAAAGATGTCGAAGTCGAGACCCTGCCGGGAGTCGTGCTCGGCCACCGGCACATCCCGGTCGCGCGGGTCGGCTGTTATGTGCCGGGCGGGCGCTATCCGATGGTCGCCTCGGCGCATATGTCGATCGTCACCGCGCGGGTCGCCGGGGTGGGTCACATCACCGCTTGCACGCCGCCGAACCAGGGCGGCCCGCACCCCGAGACAATCGCGGCAATGCATCTCGGCGGCGCCGACGAAATCTACGTGTTGGGCGGCGTCCAAGCGGTGGCGGCAATGGCGCTCGGGACGCAGACCTTCAAGCCGGTCGACATGCTGGTCGGGCCCGGCAACGCCTATGTCGCCGAGGCAAAGCGTCAGCTTTACGGCAAGGTCGGGATCGACCTGTTCGCCGGGCCGACCGAAATCCTGGTCATCGCCGATGACAGCGCCGACGCCGAGATGTGCGCGACGGATTTGTTGGGCCAGGCCGAGCACGGACCGACCTCGCCAGCAATCCTGCTGACCACCTCGGAAAACCTGGCCCACGCGACCATCGCCGAAGTCGACCGCCAGCTCGGCGTCTTGCCGACCGCCGATATCGCTGGGGTCGCCTGGCGCGATTACGGCGAGGTCATTCTGTGCGCCGACGACGATGAGATGGCGCGAGAGGCCGACCGCATCGCCGCCGAGCATGTCGAGGTATTGACCCACGAACCCCGCGTCTGGCTCGAGCAGCTACAGAACTACGGTGCGCTGTTTCTCGGCCCCGAGACCAATGTTTCCTACGGCGACAAGGTGATCGGCACCAACCACACATTGCCGACCAAAGGGGCAGCCCGCTACACCGGCGGCCTCTGGGTCGGGAAATTCCTAAAGACCTGCACCTATCAAGAGATCAAGACCCCCGAGGCGAGCGCCATGGTCGGTGAATATTGCAGCCGGCTGTGCGCGATCGAACGCTTCTGGGGCCACAAAGAGCAAGCCGACCTGCGCGTCCGCCGCTACGGCCGCAAAAACGCCGCCGAGTGAGTTCGAGCGGCGCTCACTTGCTTTCTGTTCGTAACGCGTTACATTACGACCGTTACGAGCGAGGGACGAAATTGGCCGAGCCTGCCCAGCGAATGAAATTGATGCGTCAACGGCGCCGCCGGCAAGGCTTGCGTGAATTGCGTCTGGTGGTGCCCGACGCACGCTCGGAAACCGTACGCGACCGGATCGCGGCCCAGGTTTCAAAGCTCAACCCCGACAGCGAACGCGACGCACTGCAGTGGATCGAAGCGGTATCCGAATTCGATGCCGATGAGGCGCGGTGACGTGGTGATCGTCGCCGCATCGGGCGATTACCTCAGGCCGCGGCCTGCGGTCGTCGTGCAGTCGAACGCGATACCAGAGAGCCATCCCTCGGTCGTGATCTGCCAGATGACTTCTGAACTGGCGGAGGCGGATTTTCGGATCACGATCGAGCCAGGGCTGCAAACGGGGCTGCGGATTCGATCTCAGGTGATGGCTGACAAGCCGGTCACAATCCGGCGCGAACGCATCAGGGAACGGATCGGCTGCCTTGAGACCGCGGATCTGGGACGGATCAACGTGGCCCTGGCCTTAGTGATGGGGCTCGCGGATTAGGCCTTCGCCGGCGTGGTCCAAAGCGACCGCCGCGGCGCCGCACCTACTCGGTCGGGACGATCATCTTGCCGATTGGCCAGACGGCCAGGCCGGCGAGCTTCAGGTGCGCCCAGGCAAACGGCAGGCCGATGATCGTGAGGGCAAAGCCTAGCGCACAGATCAAATGACCGAGTGCCAGCCACCAGCCGGCAAGGATGAACCAGATGATGTTGCCGATCGTACCGAGCGGACCAGTGCCGAGATTCTTTTGGCCGGTATAGGCGGCGCGCGAGACAGCGGTCTTGCCAAACGGCAGCAGCGTATAGAGCGCGATGTTGAAGGAGGCGCGCGCCCACGGCAACCCGATGATGGTAATGGCCATGATCACCGCCGCCACAACCCAGGCGATCGCCATCCACAAACCGCCGAACACGATCCACAGCAGGTTGAGCAGAAAGCTTACTGCGGGCATCCGAGGCGCAACATTAAGCCGGCTTCTTGTAGAACACGCCGGCTTTCATGATGTGGGTTAGGTGGTCGCCTTGGCCGTCGAGCAATGAGATGTCGGCGAGGGGATCGCCATCGACGGTGATCAGATCGGCGCGGGCGCCTGGCGCGATGACACCGATCTCGCCCGACAGGTTGAGCAACTCAGCGTTGATTGTCGTCGCCGAGCGGATGATGTCGAACGGCGACATCGCCTCGGCGCGGATCACGAATTCGCGCGACTGGTGACGGTGCATTGGACCCAGAAGATCGGTGCCGAAGCCGATCTTGACCCCCGCCGCCTGCAGTATTTCGACCGAGCGCAATCCGGCTTCGCGGACATCATCGAGCTTGGCGAGGCTCACCTCCGGAAATCCGAGTTCGCGGCCAAAGCGATGCATCGCGTCGAAGGTGACGAGGGTCGGCACGACAAACGCATCGGCGCCGGCGACATGCTCGGCGGTCGGACCGTCGATCAGATTGCCGTGCTCGATCGAACGCACGCCAAAATCGATGGAGCGGCGGATCGCCTCGGGCGTATAGGCGTGCGCCATCACGTAAGTGTGCCACGCATGCGCCTCCTCGACGATCGCGCGCACCTCTTCTTCGCTGTATTGCAGGTTCCATACCGGGTCATAAGGCGAGGCGACGCCACCCGAAGCCATGATCTTGATCTGGGTAGCGCCCTTGCGTAGCTCGTCGCGCGCCGCCCGGCGGCACTCGGCGACCCCGTCGGCGATGCGGGCGAGCCCGGCGCCGGCCTCGCAACACGCACATGCGACGACCGACACCGAGCGGGTGCGCGGCCGCATATCGCCATGCCCGCCGGTCTGGCTCAATGCTTGCCCCGACGGAAAGATCCGCGGCCCGCGCACCAGCCCTTCCTCGACCGCTTCCGCCAGCCCGCCATCCGCACCACCGGTATCGCGGATCGTCGTAAATCCGCGCTGCAGCATGCCTTCGAGCACCCGCGCCGCTTGCAACGTGACGAGGCTCAGCGGCCGCTCCGCCAATCGGGCCAACACTTGGTCGGCGGCGATCACATGCACGTGCGCATCGATCAAGCCCGGCATCAGCGTGCGGCCCTTGAGATTGACGATCTCGGCCGCGTCACTGCTGATCGGCCGGTCTGCGACTTCGCTGATCAACCCATCTTCGACGAGGACGTGATGACCCTCGCGGCGCTCTTTTCGCGTGCCGTCGAGGACCGCACAATTGGCAAAGATAACGCCGGTCATGATTTGAGGCCTCCCCGGCCGCCTGCTCGCGCGAACTTACGGCGGATACCAGCCATGTGGAAGCCGGCTCCTTGCCGAAGCGTCGGCCGGCGGCTAACGTCACGACGGCAATTCTTGGGAGGAACGAAAATGTCGATACTCGTAATCGGCGGCACAGGGTTTATCGGGCGCCGTCTGATACCGTTGCTGGCGCAGCGCGGCGAGGAGATCGTCTGCATGGACATCAACCCCGCCACCGCCAATTACGAGGGCTTTGGCAAGCAGGTGCGAGTCGTGCGCGGCGATGTCAGCCAGTTCGACGATGTCATGGCGAGGATGGTCGAGGTCAAGCCCGAGCGGGTCGTCAACCTCGCTTATTTCCTCGGCAGCGAATATCCGCCGAGGGTCGCGTTCAAGCTAAACGTCTTAGGCATGGACAACTGCTTTGAAGCGGCGCGGCTGTGCAACGTCAGGCGCGTCGCTTATGCGAGCTCGCTCGCGGTCAGCGGCGAGCAGCATTTTTACGGCGACCGCATCGTCGACGAGGACGATTTTCGCCACGGCCATGTGCAATACGCGATGCACAAAATCTTTAACGAGTGGCAGGCGCAAGACTACCGCGAAAAGCACGGCCTCGACATCACCGCGATCCGCCCCGCCAATGTGACCGGCAATGACAAGATTGTCGGCTCAGTCGACCACGTCAAAATCATCACCTTTCCGGCGCGCGGCGAACCGATCTCGTTCCCGTTCAAGGATGCGATGCGCTGCCCGATCCATGTCGACGAGGTCGCCGAGATTTTCGCCCGGGTTATTATGTCCGACCGGCCAAAACACTGGATCTACAACACCGGCGGTATCGCGATCAGCCTTGGCGAGATCGCGGACATGGTGCATGAGTACCTACCCGACGCCAAGATCAGCTTTGACAAAGAAGCCGGCGGCAAGGAGATCTCCGGCAATTACCTCATCGACAACAAGCGGCTGGTCGAGGAATTCGGCGTGCAGTACCGCCCATATCGCGAGCGCGTGCTGCAGATCATCAATGAAGTCCGCCGTGAAGCCGGGCTGCCGGCTGTGACCGACCACTAATTATTTCCGGCTCGGCAAAGGCGAGTGTAAGGGTGTTGCTGGGGCGCGCGGCGTTAACCGACGGCACCCGCTTTTTTCATATTCGGTAAATCGACGGCGCTTATTCAGGCTGATGCTGCAAAATATATCGGCCGCCGTCGCCGGCTTTATTGTCGCGACAATCTCTGCCGGGGGCTATTTCGGCATTGTGGCATTGATGGCGATCGAGTCGGCGTGCATCCCGCTCCCATCAGAAATTATCATGCCGTTTTCCGGCTATCTCGCCTCGACCGGGCGCTTCAATCTTTTTCTCGTCGCTACGGCTGGCGCAATCGGCTGCAATGTCGGCTCGACTATCGCCTATGCGGTGGGGCGCTATGGCGGGCGTCCGCTGGTCGAGCGCTGGGGGGCATACGTCCTAGTCAGCCGACGCGATCTCGCCGCCGCCGACCGATTTTTCGCCCGTTATGGCAATATCACGGTGCTGGTCGGACGATTATTACCCGTGATCCGCACTTTTATCGCCTTCCCGGCCGGTGTCGCCCACTTACCGCAACTAAAATTCCAGATCTACACCTTTGCCGGATCATGGCCCTGGTGTTTTGCGCTCGCCTATATCGGCTACAAGCTTGGGCAAAATTGGGATAGCGATCCACGGCTGCATAATATTTTGCGGCAATTCGACTGGATGATTGTCGCGGTGATTGTTGTCGCCGTGGCCTGGTACGTGTGGCGGCATTTGAGACATGCGAGAGAATGACAGCCGCGGGCAAAATCGTGCCCCCGCCCCGCCTTTTCCACGGTTTAGCGACGTCGCCATCCCTTCGGCATTGCTTTGGCGCCGGCGCCACGCAAATGCCCAACCAACCCGGCAGCGACCGCGGGCAATCCGAGAACCGGGCTTCTCAGATTTCGCTGATGCCGATTGCGAGGCAGGCGATGATGCGCGCGGACTTCCGCCGCCGAGGGCAGCCGCTGCTCGGCCGAAACCTGCTCGGGCCCGTGGTTTTTGGGGGCATCAAGCGTTAGCGCCTCGAGCAGGTCGGGGGCGGCAGCAACCCGCGGCGTCAGCGGCGCACCAAGATCGAAGATCCGGTGCAAAGTCGCCTGCACCGAACAGTGGTCGAACGGGTACCATGGGCTGCCATTCGAGTGCCCCGGCCGAATGATGCTGCCCGGCGCGACATAGGGCGAGATGATTATAGCGGGAACGCGCACCCCGTACCGGTCGAAGGCGAAGCCATCCGGATAGGGACCGCCCGGCGGCACGGCTGCGGGCGGCGCCACGTGATCAAAGCAGCCGCCATGTTCGTCATAGGTGACGATCAGTAATGTCTGCGGCCAGGTTGGGGCGCGGCGCACCGCGTTGTACACGGCGGCGATCAGCTGCTCGCCGTAGATCATATTGTGCGGCGGATGCTGATCGTTGGGAACCACGTTCAACATCCGGCTGGGATAATAGCGTGGCTCTATAAAGCTGTAGTTGGGCAGCCTGCCGGTACTAGCGTGACGCTCGAATTCCGCGTCGAAAAGGCAGAAATGCGTTGGAATTTTGACCCAAAGGTCGACCAGCGTTGCCGCTTGCGGAATGTCGTGAAAGTAGATTTTCCAGCTGTAGCCCCGAGCTCCTAGCCGGCGGAAAATCGTCGGCATCGAGCGCGGCCACCGATAGGGAAAGCGGGACCGCTCGTTGTTGACGTATCCCCCGCCCGACCCGCTGTGCATGAAATAGCGATTTGGCCAAGTTTCGCACGGGGCGGAAGCGTGCCACCGGTCGGACACACCAAAGGACTTGGCGAGTTGACTGATAACCGGCACCTGCTCGGGAACAAAATAATGCATGACGGCGCGGGGATCCGGCGCGCCGTTCTGCGGCGGTTGCCTAATATAGTTGTCAACGAATTCCGTCATATTCGCGGGCGTGCAAGATCGTGCGTCTTGCCCAAAGATCTGCTCGCTAAAGTCGGTGAACAGTTCTCCTGGATCCGGGTCGGGGATGCAGGCGGTCTGTGCCGTAACCTCCGCGCCCTGATTTGTTCGACGGCCCCGTCTGCTTTGTGCCAGGGATTGGTTTCCGTTCCCTCCAACCCTTCAAAGCGCTCGCTCTTCGGGTATAGCCGACCAAGCATGCTGTCGAACGAACGGTTTTCGAGCATTAGAACGACGACGTGCTCGATCTTTGACATGCGGCTTTTGCACCTGCGGTGGGATCTCCGCTACAATCGAAGCACAAATGCAGCGGAGAAGGGCCGAGCAGATAACAACGCGGCCCACCCACAGAGTTCAGCGCGCCGGCCATTTTTGGTTCAATTCGGAAAAGCCGATCGCGTTCATGGGAGTGACGCGTGAGACGGGAATTGCGGCTGAAAGGATCATCACGGACCCACGAGCAAGGCGACTTACTCGCTTTTCTTGGCAACGGCGCGGCCGGGGTCTGCGAGCGCGACCGGGCGAACTGCAGGCTTTGAAGGCGCCCACATTCAGCCCGGTGCGGTCAGGACTATTACCGCAATGGATACTGCCTATTTCTTGCTGACTGGGACAGGGATGCCGGAGATCTTCACATTGACCGCGCCTAGATGGTTGCGGCTGGTGAAGTACAGGGTTTTCCAGTCGGCGCCGCCAAAGGCGAGATTGGTCGTGGCGGGCGCGCCGTGCACGATGCGGCCGAGTTTCTTGCCTTTGGGGTCCATGATCCACAGCCCGCCGGCGCCGCCGCAATAGACATTGCCTTCGACATCGACCTTCATGCCGTCGGGAACACCCGGACTCCGATCCGCGCAAATCGGCGAAAACCCGGTCGCTGTGTTTGGCCAGCGTGCCATTGGGGTTGACATCGAACGCGCGGATGTGACCGCGGCGCGAATCGTTGATGTAGAGCACGCTCTCATCAGGCGAAAAAGCGAGGCCGTTGGGTACAATAAAATCGTCGACCAATAAACTCAATGTGCCGAGATCGGGGGTCACGCGGTAGACGCCGGAAAAGGTCAGATCCCATTGCTGCGGCGCATTGGGGCTGGTCCACGGATCGGTGAAATAAATGCAGCCGTCGGATTTGACGACGACATCATTGGGCCGGTTTAACTGGCGGCCCTGAAAGCTGTTGGCAATGACGGTGATGCTGCCGTCATGCTCCTGCCGGGTGACGCGCCGCGAATCGTGCTCGCAGGCGACCAGCCGCCCCTGCAGATCGCGGGTCAGGCCGTTGGCGCGGTTAGTCGGCTCCAGCAACAGCGAAACGCCCTTGCCGGGCTCGTATTTCATCCGGCGATTATTGTGGATGTCGCTGAACACGAGATAGCCGCCTTCGTGCCACCACAATGGTCCCTCGGCCGGTCCCTGCGGCCCGCCAAAGCCGTCGGCCAGTTCCTGAATCGGCTGCGAGATTTCGATGATCCGGTCGAATTCCGGCGCTAATTGTTCGATCCGTTTCGCCCCTTCCGCCATCGGATTTCCTCCAGTTCGAGTGGTAACATGCCGGCTATTCAATATTCCCGTGGCCGGACCTGGTCTGGCCATCCACGGACATCGTCGAGCACTCGGCCGTAGAGACGTGGATGGCCGGGACGAGCCCGGCCACGGGGATGTTAAGTGTTATACTGCGAACAGGATGCCCGGATAATCCAGGCATCCTGCTTTGTCGGTCGGGTGCGCTACGCCTGGGCGCCTTGATAGAGCGGGCCGCGGATGATCTGGCCGGGCAATGCGTCGGTCAGTTCGCCCTTGTCGAGCAATACCTGCCCGTTGATCACGACATAGTCGATGCCGACCGCATCGCGCTTAACCTGGACGCCGCCCGCGGGCATGTTGGCGACCGGCTCGCGCGGTTTGGAGGCGATCGTATCGGGATCGAAGATCGTGATGTCGGCGACCTTGCCGGCGGCGATAAAGCCGCGATCGGTAATGTCGTGCATCAGCGCGGTCTTGCCGGTCAGCCGATAGACCGCCTCTTCGAGCGTCAGCGCCTGCTGCTCGCGCACCCAATGGCCCAGCAGATTGGTGCTGGTCTCGTGCCGATCGGCGGTGTGCGGCCGGCCGCCGCCGTCGCTGGTGCCGATGACCGTGTACTGCGAGCCGAGGATGTGCTTCTGCACTTTCGGATCATGGTTGCGGTCGATCGCCTGGAAGCAGGTCTGCAAATCCTCATCAAGCGACAGGTCCAGGAAGGCATCCATGATGCCCTTGTTCTGCTCTTTGGCGATCTGCTCGACGCTTTTGCCCTCGAGGTGGCGGTTCTGTCCCTTCGTGGTCATGAACACCTCGACGAGGTCCCAGCGCCGATTGAACAGGCCACGCGCCCGGCCGCGCCGGTCGGTCATGCCGCCTTCCTGCGCGACCGTGCCTTCGACCGCCTCGGCGGACATCGCCTTGCGGATTTCCGGGTCGCGGAAGGCGCGCATGCGCTCCTGATAGGGCAATGCCATGACCTTGTCCCAGGTCGGCATGCCGCGGAAGAAGCCTTCGGGATGCGTGATATCCTCGTCCTGCGGCACATTGAGGCCGCGCTGCAGGTCGAAAATCGCCCCGGCAACGGTCGACAGGCACGAGCCGTAGCAGCGCGCACCGCTCTTGAACCCGTCCTCGAGCCATTTCAGGTGCTCGACCCATTCATCGGGATTGCCGATCGGATCGGACATCAAGTTGTAGATCGACGGACGGCCGGTGCGGGCCGCTAACTCGCGCGCGACCTGTCGGGTCTGCTTGGTGCCGCCAGGGGCGCCGCCAGCCACCTGGAAGACGCCGGTGCCGAGCTCGCCCAGCACGCTGGCAAGCGCCCAACGCTCGGCGTCATCGCCGACGCCGGCCGGGTCGCCGCGATCCTTTGGTGCGGTCGAGAAGCCGAGCGCGCCGTCGTACATCGCCTCGCGGATCAGCTTCTGCATCGCCGCCATCTCTTCCGGCGTCGCCTGCCGCTCGTCCGCGGCCTCGCCCATCACATAGCGGCGGATGCCGGAATGGCCGACCAACGTGCCGACATTGATGCCGCGCTTCTTGCCAAGCGCATTCAGATAATCGCCGACCGATTCCCAGGTCACGTCAACCCCGGCCTTCAGGACCGGTAGAGGGATCTGTTCCGCGTCGGAGAAAAATTCGAGATACCACTCGCCGTCACCCGGCCGCACCGGGGCGATGACCTGACCGCACTGGCCGACGACAACGGTGGTGTGGCCGTTGTGCACCCACGAGCCGCAATACGGGTCCCACACCGCCTGCGGGTCGAAATGCGTATGGTGGTCAATAAAGCCGGGTGCGACGACGCGCCCTTCGGCGTCGATCGTACGTTTGGCGGCGGCGCCAGCGTATTTGCCGACCCCAACGATTTTGCCGTCCTGCACCGCGACATCGGCGCTAAAGGCTGGCTCGCCCGAGCCATCGACGACACGCCCGTTTTTAATGAGCAGATCATATGCCATGGTCGTTTCTCCTCGTCGCCCCGCTCCCCGAGAGCCTGGGGCCTCGGCGCGGGCCCGAAGCGATCGGACTCCGGACCCGCCTTTTCAGCCTTCGTAAGCTGCGACAAGATGCTACGCCTTGCAGATTACTCCAGCAACATTTTCGCACAATTACGTGCTCGTTGCGTAATATTCATGCAGTATTTTCATTAACCGTATGCAATTGATTCATTCGTCCCGGCGCTGCTTGCTTTGCCGCGTCGCGTCGCCACTGCGGCAATGGATGGTTACGAATCCGCCTCGGAATGGCTTACACACGGCGGCATCATAGGAGGGGGAGACGTATGTCTGTTACGGAACGCCGCCAATTCATGCTACGGCTTCGTCTCGCCGGCGCCGCCGTGGCGCTCGCTCTGACAGCCGCCGGCACGCCTTTGGCATATGCCGTCGCGGCGGAAGCCAAGGTGATCGAAATGCCCGACGGTCTGAAATACACCGACAACAAAATCGGCGACGGCGCCACCGCGACCCCCGGCGCCAAAGTGTCGGTCCACTACACCGGCTGGCTCTATAAAGACGGCGCCAAGGGCGCCAAGTTCGACAGCTCGCTCGACCGTGGTCAGCCCTTCGATTTCACCCTCAGCGCGCATCAGGTGATTGCGGGCTGGGACGAAGGTGTGGCCGGCATGAAGGTCGGCGGCGAACGGACACTGATTATCCCGCCCGAACTCGGCTATGGCGCGCGCGGCGCCGGCGGCGTGATCCCGCCCAACGCAACACTGATGTTCGACGTGCAGTTATTAAAGGTGCAATAGGGCCGGGTAAGCCGCCGGAAAGCCGCCGCTGCAATCGGGCATGATTGGTTTATCAAGCTGTCGCCGGGCCAGCCATGCTGCGCGAGTTTCAAAACATGCGCATTCACACCGAATGACTCTCCCGAACCACCTCACCGATCTTGCGCCAATCCGCGATTTGCTGCGTCCAGGGTCGGTTGATCATGCCGAGCGGGCTAAGTGGCCGACGGCAAACACCCGAGTCCCGTCGGCTGCGGTCCAATATGATCCAGCGGCGGCCAATATCCGCCGCGGCGCACGAACCGACGCGAAGACTTGCAACACCGCGCGCCACCCATGGCTGCCCATGCCGACAACGGCGGGTGGCCGGAGATACCCGATCAGAGGCGACAGATGCCGGTTGGTACAGGCAGCGACCCAGCTAGCGCGGATCGGGGCGTTCATCGCGCCCTCCTTGATGCAGAAGATGGAATTGGTCAGAAATACCGGAGGAGCCGGGTCCAGCCGCGACGGGTGGCCGACTGCGAACCCGGCTTCGAGGAGCAACTTCTATAGATTTTCGTTGGTCTTGTTGGTCGGATCGTCGCGGCCACGATTGCGCACGTAATAGTCGACATTGCCGAAATCCTGACCAACGATGACGAGCTGTGGCCTTCGATGACCAAGCCACTGCTCCCAGTGGCTGACGACATCCGGATCGAAAGAGAACTCGCCGCAGCTCCTTAGACTACCGGGGCTTTGCCCGACGCAATAGCGACAGGCTTTACGCGCGGCCACCAGCAAATCGTAGGGGTCCATTTCATCCTACGCGAACTGTGTAAGTGCGAACTGCTGTAAGTATGGAGCGAGACGCATTAACTTCGTCGGATTATCCGCTCACCGCGGCGGTCCATAGTAGTAGGCGGGCGGCGGGTAATAGCCCGGCGGAGGATAATAAGCGGGCGGCGGCGCGTAATAGGGTGCCCCGACGATCGCTCGCACAGGTGCGGTTGCGACCGCCACTGCGCCGGCAACGACCGCACCGGCTGCAATAAAGGGTAGAGCCAGCACGCCCGGACCGCAGCGCCATCCCCAACCGTTGTGCCCGCAGCGCGCCGATGCTTCAGACGCTGGCAAGACGATCGCGCTGACCAATAAAAGACCCGCAGCCGCAACACCTTTATAGCTCACCCTCGAACTCCCCAATTGCCGGTCGATCCATTGGAATGCCGGACCACTTTGCTTTTAGGGAGGGATTACGGGAAACATACCCGGCCCGGCGCACTTTCCCTGGCCTGAACAGGGGCGCTCGACCGCACGCAGCCGGGTTTGTCGATCAAGTCAGGTCGCGGCCGGGACCATGCGCCCCGACATTCCGCACGACCTCCTTCCCGCAAAAGCGGCGCCCCAAGCGCATCTACGGGGACGCATGACGCCTGGCTCCCGCTTGCTCGAGCGGGAATCACAGTAACGTCATGAAATGATCGATCGCTTCTCGGGGACGGTTCGTCAGCTCAGCCCGTAGAGGGCGGCGGCGTTGTCGTGGGTTAGCTTGCGCCGCATCTCGGGGACCAAATCCTGCATTTGGCGCTCGATCGCGGAATGCGAATTGGGCCAAACGCCGTCGGGATGCGGGTAGTCCGACGCCCACAATAGATGGCCTTCGCCAAAGAACGGGATCAATGCCATTGCCGCATAATCTTCTTGGAACGTCGCCCAGATCTGGCGTTTGAATAGTTCGCTGGGCTTGGTTTCGAGCGCGGCACCGCCCTTATCGGCCCAAAACTCCTTGGCCTCCCACAGCCGCCAATGGCGATAATCGAGTTCCTGCACCAGCCAGGGCAGCCAGCCGGTGCCGGCCTCGGCCATGACGAGTTTAAGCTTCGGATGACGCTCGAGAATGCCCCAGGCAAACAAATCGACAAACGGCTCGAGGAAGTTGTTGAGGAACCCTTTGGTATTCTCGAACACGCTGGCCGCCTTGCCGGCGGCCCGGCTGCGCGGGTCTGGCAGGAATACGGTGATGTGCCAGGACAAAATGATCCCGGTGTTTTCGAGCGCGGTCCACAGCTTTTCCCAAGCCGGGTCGTCGAGCTTGGGGCTAATGTTGGCGATCATCAGGGTGACTTGCTTAACCCCACCTTTTGCCGCGATGCGGAGCAATTCTTCGGTTGCGGCATCGGGAGTTTCGGGCAGCATCGGTACGCCGAGCAGGCGGTCGGGAGCGGCCTTGCAGAAATCCATCAGCCAGTCGTTATAAACGCGATAGCAGGCGACGCGCAGCACCGGATCGTCGGTCGAGATTTGAAAGATCGGCCCAAAAATGACCTGGCTCTGCACCCCGTCGCGATCCATGTCGGCAAGGCGCAGTTCGGCGACCGCCGGCCGGCGCGCGCTTTGGTCGTAAATGCCGGCGCGGTCAAACGAGTTGTAGAGCGCCTTGACGGGGCGCTGGTTGCCGGTCGCGGGCGGCTTGCCGCCCCAAGTACCCCAAACCTTGCCGTCGCAGATCCAAACCGCCTGGCCGTCGCGCTCCTCGATATGCGGGGCGCGGTCGCGCAACGCAGCGGGCAGCCGCGTCATCCACAAATCGGCCGGCAATTGCCCCAAATCCATGTGGTCATCGCAGGAGATCAGGTCATTGGCCATCGGTCTGTCCTATCGTCATTGAGCGGCAAGAACGAAAACATGCGGCAACGGATCACGCGGCGGCGAGCGAAATGCCGAGCGCTTCGAGATCGGGCGCGACGCGGTCGCTGAGCACGCCGACTTTGCGCAGGTTGCGCACCAGCCCGGCATGGAGGTCGCGGCGGAAGAATTTGCGAAACGCAGTCTCGTCCCCGCCCGCCGCTCGCTCGCGGCGCAATTGGCGGATTTCTTCGATTTCGCCGCGGCTGAACCCGATTTCCTCATAGGCGGCAAGCGGGAAGATGCCGCGCAGGGTGCGGTTCAACGCCCACACGGCAAAATCTTCCATTTCGCGGCGCTCGGCCGCGCTGGCCTCGGCGACGACCGCCGGCAATGACAGCATGCCAAAGCCCATATGCCGCGCCTCGTCTTGCAGAATGCGCCGGCAGACCTGGCGCAGGATCGCATCCTTCGAAGATTTCGGCAAGCATGCGGAACAAGGAAACGGCAAAGGTCTCGGCGACGAGCTGCAGCCCGATGGTCTTCAGATACCAGGCGCCGGTGCCAAGCAATGTGTCGAAGATTTCGCGGACGTTGTTGGCGAGCGGGTAATTACGCCCTTCGAGCCGCAACGCCATGTAGCGCTGCAACACCTCGTTATGGCGGCCCTCGTCGACGACTTGCGTCGCCTGGAACAGTTTGGCGTCCTGACCCTGCACATTCTCGACCAATTGGCTGCACACGAGCATCGCACCGTGTTCGCCGGCCATCAGGGTCGAGATCCGCCAGCGCGCGACCGCGCGATTGACCTCGACCTGCTGGTCCGGGGTCAGCCGATCCCAGTACTTTGTCCCGTAAATGTCGACGAGATCGTCGGCGATCAGCCCGCCATCGCCCCGGCCGTCACTGGCGAGCGGCTGGGCCCAGTCGATATCGGTCGCGGCATTCCACTGATCGAGCTTGGCCTGCTCGTAGAGATGCCTGAGATCACCGTGCTCGTCATCGTATTCATGACGGAAGAACGCGACATTACGAATGTCAATCTGGTGCCCGCGTTCCATCAAAATGCCTCCCACTCTTTTATTTGTCGTCATTCCCGCGAAAGCGGGAATCCAGGATCCAACGGCACGTCACGGACCCTGAGCCCCCTGCTTTCGCGAAGGCGATAACGAAAAATCGCTGAAAGTCCGCTCACCACCAACCTTAGAAAAACGCGAGGGTGCGTATTTCGATGCTCTCGCGCGGCCGAGCATGGGGCGGTGTGGTCGGGTCCTCGAAAGCGGTATGCGCGGTAAAGCGGGCGCGGCCGTCCTTCATCGACTCGAAAGTCTTGAACACCAATGCTTCGTCGGGCCGCATGTGCGGGAACCAGTACCAGCGGTGTTCCGGGTTCCAGGTAATCGCCGAGGTCTGGCCGATGCGGTTGGGATAGCGCCGTTCGGTCACGACCATATCGTCGGCTGACAGACTGCGTGCATCGGCGATCGCCAAAGGCCAGCTCTCGACTGCATGGCGGATCGGCCGCCACACCTGAACAATCGCAAAGCGGTGCTTAAGCAACTCCTCGGCCTCGTCGCCCATCAGATCGCGCACCCGCTGCAGCCCCGACCAATCGGTGTAGTCGTTGTGGACGCGGCGGACGACCTCGCGGATCTTGGACGCTTGGCGCAACTCGTCATCGGCGGTGCGCAATGTGTGGTCAAACACGACGACACGCTTGGCGCCGGTCTCGGCTTTGACCAGCGCCTCCATCTCCGGGTAGTAGACGCCGCGGATTTCGTCCTCATCGTAAAAATCCGCGACCCGCGTATCATTCCGGACGAAACGGAAGCCGTGCTTTTCGATATCGAATTCGGCGATATGCGGCCGCCCGTTGCGCAAGGTCACGCGATGCGGCTCGGAGGCTCCGCCGCCCAAGCGCTTGTCGGATTCGCCCGGAGGCGCCACCACGGTCACCGGCGTCGCCTTAGTGTCGGCAAAGTAACTTAGGGTCGCATCGAGCGTATCGCGCTCGGTATCGAGTTCGGCGAGCTGCACCATCGAGGCTCCTCCACACGCGTGACGCGATGATAGATTGGCCCGCTGACCGGCACAACAACCGCCAGAACCCGAACTGATCGCTTAAGGCTCTCCTCCCTCATCGGCTTGGCAGCACGAACTCATGGCATCGCGAAAGATCATCATCGACACCGATCCCGGCATCGACGACGCCGTCGCGATCTTGCTGGCATTGTCCTCGCCGGAAGAGCTTGAGGTGCTGGGGATCGTCGCGGTCGCTGGCAATCTGCCGCTGGTGCTGACCGAGCGGAATGCGCGGCGCGTTTGCGAGCTGGCAGGCCGCCCCGACATCGCGGTTTTCGCCGGCTGTGCGCGGCCGTTGCTACGCCCGCTCGCCTCGGCCGCCGCTATCCATGGCGACTTGCTCGGCGAAAGGCTCGCCCTACCCGAACCGGTGATGCCACTGCAGGCACAACACGGCGTCGACTTCATTGTCGAAACGCTGCGTTCCGCGGAACCAGGTTTGGTCACAATGTGCGCGATCGGGCCGTTGACCGATATTGCATTGGCGTTGATCAAGGCGCCCGATATCGCCGCCCGGATCGGCGAAATTGTGGTCATGGGCGGCGCCGGCTTTGAGATCGGCAATGTCACCCCGGCCGCCGAATTCAACATCCATGTCGATCCGCATGCCGCCGCGATCGTGCTCGAGGCAGGCGTCCCGATTACGATCATCCCGCTCGACGTCACCCATCAGGTGTTGAGCACGCCGCCGCGGATTGCGGCCTTGGGCGCGCTCCCCAACCGTTGCGGCCCGGCGGTGGCAACCCTCCTGACCAGCTTTGAGGAGGCCCGCACCAGCCGGTTTGGCGCGCGCGGGACGGCGCTGCACGACCCGTGCACGATCGCTTTTCTGCTGCAGCCGGCGCTGTTCGATGGCCGCGAGGTCAACGTTGCGGTCGAGACCACGAGCCCGCTGACCTCAGGCATGACCATCATCGATTGGTGGGGGGTCACCGGGCGGGAGATCAACGTCCGCTTTATGAACACGGTCGACGCCGAAGCGGTTTACGACGTGCTGATCGAGAAGCTGGCGCGCCTGCCCTAGGGGCTCTGCAAACGCCCGGGATATCGAAAATTACCGGCATGCCGCGACTGTCGGATTTCTTGACTCATCCTTTTGGGTAATAAGTGAGAGTTAACGCACTGATGTGCAGGGGAACCGTACTCAGCCTGCTCATATCTGAGTGACTGCGTCTGTAAAATTCTTCGACAACCTGACGCGCCGTTTTCCATGGCGAGCTCTCAACCTCTTGATTATCTTTCGATCGCGGCACCCATCGTAGTTTGGCACGAATTTTGCTGAATTAACACTAATTCGGGAATCATCCTATCCAATCTCGAGGGGTGGACGCTATGGACCGCGCTGCCAGCGGAATGGGGCCGGTAAGGCTATCGCCATTCAAATTTGGTTGCTCGCTCACCTCAGTCAGGCGCTCCAAGCTGGCGTTGGGTGCTATTGCCGCGATCGCTGTTACCTGGAGCGCTCAATCGGCGCATGCCGCCGCCTATACGTTTCAGGACATCGTCAACACCAACGATGTGACGTTCAATCAGGAACTCGGGATCAATAGCGCCGGCACAATCGCCGGCTATTTCGGCAGCGGCATGGCTGGCCATCCGAACAAGGGCTATACCACCGTTCCGCCCTACACCTCCTTCACCAACGAGAATTTTCCGGGCTCCGTGCAAACCCAAGTCACCGGTCTCAACAATATCGGCACGACGGTCGGGTTCTGGTCCAATTCCAACCTGGGCGTTGGCATGGACAGCAATTTCGGGTTCGCCAATATTGCCGGGACGTTCACCAACGTGAACCACCCGGGGGGACCGTCGACGGGTCTGTTTACCGATCAATTGCTTGGCGTCAACAACAGCAACGTAGCCGTTGGCTTTTACGTCGATGCCGGCGGAGCGACGCACGGCTATACCTACAACATCGGGACAAATACCTTCTCCGCTAATATCGACGATCCGAATGGAATCGGCGCCACTACGGCGGCAGCGATCAATAACGCCGGGGAAATTGCCGGCTTCTACACCGATGGCGCCATGGTGACGCACGGATTTGTCGACATTGGTGGCACGTTCACGACCATAGATCCCACCGGATCGATGGCGACGATGTTGCTCGGATTGAACGACAACGGCTTAGCGGTCGGCACATACACCGATGCGGCGGGCGTGATGCACGGTCTGCTCTACGACCTCAATAACAACACGTTCCAAAACATCGACGATCCGTTCGGCATCGGCACGACGACGATCAACGGCATCAACGATCTCAATCAGCTCGTCGGCTTCTACGTCAACGGTGCTGACAACACGATCGGGTTGATCGCCACGCCGGCGGTGCCCGAGCCGGCATCAATGAGCTTGCTCGCCGCCGGGCTCCTCGGCATGGGCGCCTTTGCACGCCGCCGCAAAGCCGGCTGACACTGTCGCCATAAGCGGGGGCGCCGGGTTTGACTTGCTGCCCGGCGCCTCTAGAATGCGCCCCGCCGATAATTCTTTAACTCTTGGGGAGCAGGTCGATGATCTTTGAAATGCGCACCTACCGGCTGCAGCCGGGCTCGGTTCCGGAAGCAGAAAAGCGGTTTGGCGAGGCGCTGACCGAGCGTGTCAAGGTATCGCCGCTCGGCGCTTTCTTTCACACCGAAGTCGGCCCGTTAAACCACATCATCCACATTTGGCCGTATGACGACCTGCAGCACCGCAGCCGGGTACGTTCGCAGTCGATCCCGAACTGGCCGCCAAAGATCCAGGAATTCATCGTCGAGATGGAGAGCAAGATCGTCATCGCGGCGCCGTTCTGCCCGGCCTTTACACCGCGTCAGTACGGCAATCTCTACGAGATCCGCACCTATACGATGCTGCCCGGATCGGCCCCGACCGTCGTCGAGAAATGGGCCGAGCGGATCGAAGGCCGGGTAAAGCTGTCGCCATTGGCGGCCGCGGGCCATACCGAGCTCGGGCCCTTGAACCAATGGATCCACATCTGGGCCTATAAGGACGCCAACGAACGCGCCCGCATTCGCGAGGAGTTGCGCAAGGATGGCAGCTGGCCACCCGCCACCCGCGGCATGTTTATCAAGCAGGAGAACATGCTCGTCGTCCCATCCTCATTCTCGCCGCTGCGCTAGTCGCCGACGTCCAAAAGCCACTGCTCCGTTCTCCTCTCCTTTGAGGGGAGGCGGACGGAGCACCTTTCGCGGTTCGCGCTTATTTTGCGCTTCCAGCCGATATTTTTCCCCTCTTGCCATCCCCGCTTTCGTGTCGTGTCCCGCAGGGTGAGCGAGCAGTTCGGCGGGTGCCCGATAGTCGAGGCGCCGCAGGCGGGTGCGCTTGTCATCGGCGACAAAGCAACGGCGAGTTGCATCGCATTCGCGAAGCACGCCTGAAAACCGCGCGGTTGCGCTATGGCAAAATCAACTTGGCCGCCGATATGCCCGATGTCGGAGGTCGTTTGAATGAACCAATTCGGTATCGGCCAGCCGGTGCGCCGGGTCGAGGACCGGCGCTTTTTGACCGGGCACGGCAATTACGTCGACGATGTCGTGCTGCCGCACCAGGCATACGCGTTTATGCTGCGCTCGCCGCACGCTCATGCGCGCATCCGTGCGATTGACACCGCGGCGGCCGCGACAGCGCCAGGCGTGCTCGCCGTTTTGACCGGCGAAGATTTGGCGCGCGACGGGCTCGGCCCGATGCCGTGTCTTGTCCCGATGATCAATCGCGACGGGGCCGCGGCACCATCGCCGCAGCGGCCGGCGCTGGTTCGCGACCGCGTGCGGCATGTCGGCGACACGGTCGCGATGGTCGTCGCCGAAAGTCTCGGTGCGGCCCGCGACGCCGCCGAGCTGATCGAAATCGATTACGACCCGCTGCCCGCAGTGATCGAAACCGAGCATGCGCTCGATCAAGGGCGGCCCATTGTCTGGGACGAGGCGCCCGACAATCTCGCCTTTGACTGGGCGATCGGCGACCCCGCTGCGGTCGACCGCGCCATCGCAACGGCGCGCCACCGCATCGCGCTCGACATCGTCAACAACCGGATCGTCGTCAATTCGATGGAGCCGCGCGGTGCAATCGGCGCCCACGATTCCGGAGAGGACACCTATACCCTCTGGAGTTCGACCCAAGGCTCGCATTTGCTGCGCAGCCTGTTGGCCGAGAGCGTTTTCAAAATCCCGGAAAATCGCGTGCGCGTCATCACCCCTGATGTCGGCGGCGGGTTCGGGATGAAGGCTTTTCTCTATTCCGAGCAGGTTCTGGTGCTGTGGTCGGCAAAAAAGATCGGCCGACCAGTCAAATGGACGCCCGAACGCTCCGATGCGTTCATGACCGACGCGCAAGGCCGCGACAATATCATGCGGCTCGAACTCGGGCTCGACGATGAGCTGCATTTTCTGGGCTTGTCCGTCACCAACTTTGCCAATATGGGCGCCTATTTATCGACCTTTGCGCCGGCAATCCCGACCGAGTCGGGCGGCGTCATGTTCAGCGGCGTTTATGCGATCCCGGCGATCTCGGTTGTGGTGGAGGGAGTGTTTACGCACACCGTACCGGTCGACGCCTATCGCGGCGCCGGCCGGCCGGAGGCGGCCTATGCGATCGAACGGCTGATCGACTACGCCGCCCGCCGGCTTGGGCTACCGCCGCAGGAATTGCGTCGGCGCAATTTCATCCGCCCCGACGCGATGCCGTATGCGACCCCGCTCGGCCTCGTTTATGACAGCGGCGATTTCGCCCGCAACATGGAGGACGCGCTCGCCACAGCCGACATCGAGGGCTTTGCGGGGCGGCGCGCCGAGTCCACGGCGCGCGGGAGTTTCCGTGGGTTGGGCTACGCCGTCTATATTGAGCAATCGGGAATGCCCCCGGATGAATTCGCCGAATTGCGCTTTGACCCGAGCGGTAATTTGACGATGCTGATGGGCACCCAGTCCTCGGGTCAGGGACATCAGACCGCGTACGCGCAGCTCGCCGCTGAGCGGCTTGGCTTGCCTTTAGACAAGATCCGCGTGCTGCAGGGCGACACCGCGGCTGTCGCCTTTGGTCGCGGCACTGGCGGATCGCGCTCCCTGCCGGTGGGCGGCGCCTCGGCCGATGCCGCCGCGCAAAAGCTGATCGCCAAGGGCCGGCGGATCGCCGCGCATCTGTTAGAGGCGGCCGAAGCCGATGTCGCCTTCGCCGACGGCGTCTTCCGCATTGCCGGGACCGACCGCGAGATCGCGATCGAGGCGGTGGCGCGCGCTGCGTTCAACCCGGCGCAATTGCCCGATGATGTCGAGCCGGGCTTTGCCGAGAGCGGGCATTTCACCCCGCCCGCGCCGACGTTCCCCAATGGCTGCCATGTCTGCGAGGTCGAGATCGAGCCCGAGACCGGGCATGTCGAGATCGTGCGTTATCTCGTGGTCGACGATTTTGGGAATGTCGTCAATCCGCTGTTATTGCGCGGCCAAGTGCAGGGCGGCGTCGCGCAAGGCGTCGGCCAGGCAATGCTCGAACGCACGGTCTATGACCCGGAAACGGGTCAGCTGGTGACCGGTTCGCTAACCGATTACGCATTGCCGCGGGCCGAAGACCTGCCGGCGATCGAATTCTCGTACAATGTCGTGCCGTGCCGCACCAACCCGCTCGGCCTCAAGGGAGCGGGTGAAGCGGGGGCGATCGGCGCGCCGCCGGCTTTGGTCAATGCGATTGTCGATGCGCTGGCGCCGCTCGGCATCGAGCATATCGACATGCCAGTAACCCCGGAACGATTGTGGCGGGCGATCCGCACTGCCGAAAGGCGGCAAGCGGCATGACCCGCGATAGCGAAAGCGATCTGCTCGAAACCGCACGGCAAGCTGCACTCGCCGCCGGCGAAGCGATCATGCGGGTCTACGCGCAAGATTTCGACGTGCGGCAAAAACTCGACAAGACTCCGGTGACCGAGGCCGATCTCGCCGCCGAACGCATCATCGTCGCAAGACTGCACGCTGCCTTTCCGGATATCCCGATCGTTTCCGAGGAATGGGTCGATGCCGAGGGATTACCGCCCTCGTCCCCCCGGTTTTGGGTGGTCGATCCGCTCGACGGGACGCGCGAATTCGTCGCCAAGAATGGCGAGTTTTCAGTCTGTATCGGTCTCGTCGAAGACGGCCGGCCGGTGTTGGGTGTCCTGCATGGCCCGGCGGTCGGGCTGACCTACGCCGCCTACGGGCCGGGAACCGCAACGCGGCAACGCGGCGGCGGACCGATCGAACCGATCGAGGCGCGCATCCCTTCGCCCGAGGGGTTTGTCGTCGTCCACAGCCGCTCACACGAGAACAGCCGGCGGGTCGGGGAATTTCTGCAGGACCTGCCGGTGCTGGAGCGCCGGAAATGCGGCAGCGCGCTCAAATTCGGCCTGATCGCGGCGGGCGAAGCCGATCTCTACCCGCGCTTTGGCACGACGATGGAATGGGACACCGCCGCCGGTCAGGCGATCCTCGAAGCCGCCGGCGGCCGGGTCGAAACCCTGACAGGTGAACCCCTGACCTACGGCAAGCCGGGCCTCAAAAATGACGGCTTCATCGCCTGGGGCCGACCCCGCTAAATGTGCAAGAGCAAGAGCGGCGGCGCAAACTGGCTGCGACGATGACTTGACATCACGCGAAGTGATGAGCCGGCTGCGCCGCGAAGGATGGACCGAGCGGTTCGGCAAGGGCTCTCATGTTGTGTTTCGCAAGGGTGGTCGGGTAGTTGTTGTCCCGCACCACACGGGAGACATCAAACCCGGAACGTTGCGCTCGATTTGTCGAGGTGCCGGCTGGGAATATCCGCCGCAAGGCTGAAGGAAGCAGACGTGAAGAACTACATTGCAGTTGTCGAGCCGTCGGACGATGGCAAAAGCTGGTGGATCAGTTTCCCGGACCTTCCCGGCGTCACCTCGGCGGCGGACCGGCCGGAGCACATCGTAATGCAAGCACAAGACGCTCTGGCTTCGGCGGTTGAGGCCGGGATCGCCCCGCCACAGGCGATTGAGGACGGCGTCGTTCCGCCTTCTGATCTAAGCGACTACCACAACCCGCTGATCGTTCTGGTGCCCTACGACATACCGGCCGTCGCCGTCTGACATCGTCACAGCAAGCCCGTGCCGGATAACGTCAGCACTGTTTCTCCGTCAGATTCCGTAAGGCCGAAATAGCGGGGTGGCGAGGTAGCAGCCGAATTCCTTGGGGAAATCGACCGAGATGCGGGCGTGGACGCGGCCTTGGCGGTCGAGCAACTCGGCAGTGTCGGATAGCGGCACGACAGCGCCGTGCCAGATGTTGGGGTGGATGTAGAGCCCGCGGGTTCCGTCGCAGTAAAAGCTGACGAACTGTTCCGGCGTGACGTCGTCGCCGGGCAATGCCAATGGCACGACAAAACTCTCGCCGTGCAATGGATAAAACATCTGGCCGCCATCGGGATGGTAATTCGCCCGCCAGATCAGAGCGCGTTCGCGCGGCTTGCAAGGTCCGTCCGCAGCCGCCCCTTCGGGCCAATCGCTCCAGGCAAAGAGATAGCTGTCGCCGACCGCATTGTTGCGGGCGTACAGCGTCTCGCCCTGCCAAGCGAATTCGAAGACGCCTTCAGCAACCCCGCCTTGGTCGCCCGAATTCGCATCGACCGGACGCCAGCCCTGCGCTGGCCACCGGACGATCTCGATCGGGCAGGTGACCGGGTCGTCGACGAGGCAGCCGTAGCCGTCGAGGCTAGTATTGGTGGCGGCGACAAGCGGCGTCTCGTGTACCTTGCGAACGCCTGTTGTTGGCACATAAGCGATTTCGCCGAGATCGACTTCCATTTCTCCAGCCTTTCTGCAACGGCCAGCCTTCGGCTAGGACCCTAATGTCATACCCGGTCGTGTTCGGCGGATATGTCCCGGTTTGTGTAGTCGGTCAGCATCGCGGTCGCAATGCTGCCGAGCGCATTGCACCCTCGTGATGCGCGAAAAAGACCGGTGTAATGCGCGAAGAAGACTGGTCGCAACTGCTTCGGGGTAAGAGGTCGCGATTGGCAAGTCGGCGCGCAACACCGGCGAAATCAGGAGGCTTTTACGACCATTGGTTTCGCGAGATGGAACGAGGGCTACGTGACGATCGTCGCTCACTCGGAATTCGCGAACAACGCGATGGCCCCCACGAGACACGCGCCCCCGATTACGATGCCCGCTTCACCCACCCTGAAATGCCCGATTGAGATGTCACTCGCGTGACTCGGAATCAGCAGCACCATGGCAGCGACCCAAAACCCAATTCCCAAAATCCCGAGAGTTGCCGAAAAGAGGTTGAAGTAATTTCGCATTTCGATGCGTCGTTGAATCTTGCGCCTGGCACTGAAAAACGCCGGCAACATCTTCTACCGAGGTTTCGGACCGCGAAAACGCAGCCGACCCACTAATGGTTCCCGGAAAGGTGTCAATTTCGCGTCCGGGAACGCGGTACGGCGATCTGCCGCGGGCGGTCCTAATTCCCGCTTTGGTGATCAGGCATCGCTTCGTCGAACATTCCTCACCCGACACCGCGTCGGGCCGACTTTCCTGTCGCTGCGGATGACGCGGCCTGGCCGACCGAGTAGAGTCCGGCGCTGCAAGAGCGGGAAGGGAGGTCGGCATGGCTTGGAAGCGAATGGTTCTGGAGATCGGTATGGGCACCGATATCCGCGGCGCCGATTACACCAAGGCGGCGGTCCGCGCGCTGCGTGATGCGCTCTGGCACAACGGGCTCTCCGTCGCTGACGCCGTAGGATTGCCGGTCGACTCGATGCGGGTCGAGGTCAGGATCGGCGTGCCCCACCCGGAACAAGTCGACAAAGCGGCGGTACTGGCGGTGTTGCCGCACGGCACCGGGACGGTCGACGTCGTCGAAGGCGGGCTCGAAATTATGAATGACGCCGGCACCAACAAGACCGTGATCGCCAATGCCGCCGCGATCGTGCACCTCGACCTTCCCTAGGGAGAAAAACGATGCCAGCAAAACGCGTCATTCTCGAAATGGGCACCGGCAACGATCTGCATGGCGGCGATTATACAAAGGCCGCGGTCCGCGCGGTGCAGGATGCGCTCCATCACAGCTCGCTAACTCTGATCCGCACCCTAAAACTCGATGCGCGCCGGATGCAGGTCGAAGTGACGATCGGTGTTCAGCAGCCGGAAAAAGTCAACTCCGCCACCGTCAAGGCGGCACTGCCGCACGGTGAGGTCACGGTCAAAGTGGTCAAGGGCGGCCTCGATGTCCCAGACAATGAAGCCGGCGATATCGCGGTCATCGCCAGCGCCGCCGTCTCGGTCCGTATGGAGTTGCCGCAAGCACCAGGCTGAGGGCGCGATCCCTATTCGGAGCCGGGGACCGTCCCCTTGGGTAGGCTCTCGCAATAGCGCGCGATCTCGCCGGGTGTGGTGATCCACAATTCGTCGCGCCGCTCCATGATGTGGTGAACCGCTTCGCGAAACGCGTGCAAGCGGAATGGCTGCCCGACGACAAACGGATGCGCCGAGACCGCGAACACCAGCGGGTATTTTTTCGACTGGGACATCATCTCGTCGAACTGGTCGACAACCATCTCGGCGAATTGCCGACCGGTGTGGCGGCGGAAGACCATCGCCGGCGAGTCGTTGACTTCGAGCGGATAGGGCACAGACAGGATCGGCCCCGCGCGGGTCCGCATCCAGATCGGTTGGTCGTCTATCGCCCAATCCATGACGTAGCGGTAGCCGGCTTCCTTCAATAGATCGAGGGTCGCCGCACTCTGCGCGATATAGGGGCCGAGCCAACCCTCTGGCCGGCGGCCCGAAACCCGCGCCAAAATCTCGGTGCATTCGGCGATCAGCCGGCGCTCATCCTCCTCCCACAAAATGTCCTGGCGCTCGGAATTGGTGCGGCCGTGGCCGACAAATTCATCTCCACGCGCTTTGAGGCGGTCGCCGATCTCGGGGCAGGCTTCGAGCACCGCCGAGTTGACGTTGTGCGCGCCTGGCAGAGCAAATTCGTCGAGCAGGTCGAGGTAGTACCACAACCCGACGCGATTGCCGTAATCACGCCAGGCATAGTTGCGCTGGCTCTGTGCCGCCCCCGCCCCGGTCGAAGTCGCTGCCGAGCCCCGCGCCAAACGCGAAATACTCGATGTTATTGTTGAAGACCACTGCGAGCCGCTTGCCTTCCGGCCAGTCGTAAACCGGGCGCTTGTAGATCGGCACATAGTCGTAACGGTTATGTGCGGGAAGTTTCATTGGGGTGTCCGAGGTGAGCGGTCATTGCGAGGAGCGTAGCGAGGCGACAATCCGGCAGTTCACAGGGCGACCTCGCGGAGTTGCTTCGCTGCGCTCGCCACGACAATTGGTCCTCGTCATTGCGAGGAGCGCAGCGACGCGGCAATCCAGCAGTTCACTAGTCCTCTCCAGATTGCTTCGCTGCGCTCGCAATGACGAATTGCCTACTATTAGATTTCATCATATAGCTCGCGCCACTCAGGATTAAGGCTGTTCACAAGTTCGATCTTCTTCCGACGCGATCCAGCTTTGATCTGCTTTTCCCTCGAGATAGCAGCGGTAGCATCGTCGGCGCACTCGTAATAAACCAACTTCGATAGGTTATAGCGATGACTAAAACCGGACAGAAGCTTTTCAGACACGACGCTTCAAATCGCTGGTTACGCCAGTGTAAAGAACGGTGTGGCGCTGGTTGGTCAGGATATACACGCAATACTGCTTGGGCATCGCAGACATGTCATTGCGAGGAGCGCAGCGACGCGGCAATCTAGCAGTTCACTAGCCCTCTCTGGATTGCTTCGCTGCGCTCGCAATGACAATTGGTGCTATTGCCCGTGAAAGACGGGTTTGCGTTTTTCCATAAAGGCGGCGCGGCCCTCGGTGTAATCGGCGCTGGCAAAGCATTCGTCGACCAACCGCTTGCACAATCCCAGGTCGCGCACCAACTCGTCCCTCAATGCCTCGCGGATCGCGACCTTCGCGGCCTTTACCGTCAATGGCGCATTGGCCGCAATCATTGCGCAATAATTATTGACGAAGCTCTCCAACTCCGCGTCCGGGACCAGTTGGTTGACGAGCCCCATGCGCAACGCCTCCTCGGCAGTGAACTGGCGCGCGGTAAAAAAGATCTCGCGGGCACAGGCCGGGCCGACCAGGTCGATCAATTTTTTGATGCCGTCATAGGCGTAGCCGAGGCCGAGCTTTGCCGCCGGCACCCCGAATTTCGAACCCTCGGCCGCGATCCGCATGTCGCAGGCGAGGGCAGTGCCGACGCCGCCGCCGATGCAATAGCCACGGATCATGGCGATCGTCGGTTTCAAGGTTTCCTGCAGGCGCATCCGGGCGCCCTCGGAAATCTTCGAATAGGCTGCGGCGGCCTCTTCGGAGGCGCGCCGTTCCTTGAATTCGGAGATGTCGGCGCCCGACACAAAGGCGCGACCACCAGCGCCTGACACGACGATGACCCGGATCGCGTCGTCGCGCTCGAAATCATCGATGATCTGCGCCACCGCCTCCCACATTTCGAGCGACACCGCATTGTGCCGCGCCGGGTTGTTAAAGATCAAACGGCCGATCGCCCCGTCCTTTTCGGCGATCATTTTGCTGGTCATCGGCTGATCGAGCATGGGTCCAACTTCCTCGTTCGTGCGTTGTCATTGCGACCCGCGGGTTTAACCCGCGGGGAAGCAATCCCGGAGTTGTCGTTGCGATCAGCGGGATTGCCGCGTCGCTCCGCTCCTCGCAATGACGATGTTGTCAGATGACAGCGCGGGCGCGCAGATCGGCGATCTTTTCGTCGCTATAGCCGAGCTTATGCAGGATCTGGTCTGTGTGTTCACCGAGACCGGGGGTCGGCCGCAACTTCTCGGGCTCGGGCGTGCGGGTCATGTTGATCGCCTGCCCGACCGCCTTGAGCGGGCCGAGTTTCGGATGATCGATCGGGCGCGCCATTTCGAGATGCTGCACCTGTGGGTCGGCAAATGTCTGGTCGATCGTGTAGATCGGCCCGCACGGCACCCCGACCTCGTTCATCAGCTCGACCCAATAGGCGGCCGGACGCTTTTTGGTGATCTCGCCGATCTTCTCATTCAGCGCCTTGCGATTTTTCGAGCGCGCCTGTCCAGTTGCGTAATCGGGATCATCGAGCAACGCCATCGCGTCGGCCGCCTCGCAAAAACGGCGGAACATGTGATCGCCCGACGCGGCGATGTTGATCTGGCCGTCGGAGGTCGGGAACACACCCGTCGGAATGCCGGTCGGATGGTCATTGCCGGCCTGTTTGGCGACTTCCCCCGCCATCAGCCAGCGCGAGCCCTGGAAATCGAGCATAAAGATCTGGGCCTCGAGCAGCGAGGTATGGACCCACTGGCCCTCGCCCGAACTTTCGCGCTCGATCAGCGCCATCAGGATACCTTGGGCCAGCAGGATGCCGGCGCAGAGATCGTCGATCGGGATGCCGACCCGCACTGGCCCCTGCCCCGGCAATCCGGTGATCGACATCAGCCCACCCATCCCTTGGGCGATCTGGTCGACGCCCGGCCGCGCCGCGTAGGGCCCGCTCTGGCCAAACCCGGAGATGCTGCCATAAACGATGCGCGGGTTGATTTTCTTGACGCTTTCGTAATCCACACCGAGCCGATGTTTTACCGTGGAGCGGAAATTCTCGACGATGACATCGGCGTCCTTGGCGAGATCCATAAATATCGCGAGCCCCTCTTTGGTCTTCAAATCGAGGGTCAGGCTGCGCTTGTTGCGATGCAGGTTCTGGAAATCAAAGCCTTCGCGCCGCGCGCCGGTCACATCGCGGCCGTCATCGCCGCGCCGCTCGATCTTGATGACGTTGGCGCCCCAATCGGCGAGCTGGCGCACCGCGGTCGGCCCGGCGCGGGCATGAGTGAGGTCGAGAACGGTAAATTTCGCCAGCGGCAGGCTTCCAATGCTCACGAATGCGGCCCTTTCTTGTTCAAATCATCCACCATCCGCGCCGCCGACACAGATCGGCATCGTGAATCGCGCACGGTTGGCTCCTGCGACAACCTTCGCCTGTCCGCAGCACCAAGGTCAAGCTGTGTACGGGTTTCGCCGCCCTCTCCTCCCGGCTTGCACGCGGCGCGCACCATCTTATCTATAAACCAAATCTAGAATATAATCGATGACCGATGGCTCTGAGCATTAAGACCGAAGAAGCTGACCGCCTCGCCCGCGCCCTCGCAGCGCTTACCGGAGAGACTATGACCAAAGCGGTTACGGTGGCGCTGCGCGAACGTTTGGCGCGTGAACGGGCAAGACATGACGCTGCAGTCGATCTCCCCGCACGCGTTGCCGCATTCTCCCAGCGTATCCGCGACGCTTATGATACGCGGCCGGTGACCAAAGCTGAGTGGGACGCCGCATCGGGCGACGAAGAATGATCGTCGTGGACTCGTCGGCAGTAATCGCAATGATGCTCGATGAGCCTCCAGCAGCTGCGCTAGCTGCCCGGCTTGCCGGCGATGCAGTGTTGTCGGTCGCCTCCTATCTGGAGGCAGGAACCGTGCTCGCCGGCCGGCGACGACACGACCGCTTGAAGGCGATCGACGAGCTCGATGCCTTTCTCTCGGACACTGGGATTGAGCTTGTACCCGTCGATCTAGTGCAGGGACGGTTGGCGCTGTCCGCCCGAATTGTCCATGGCCGCGGTATGGGCTTCGGCGGCACTCTCAATTTCGGTGATGCTTTTTCTTACGCGCTTGCAAAATCACGTGATGCGGAATTGCTATTCATCGGGAACGATTTCGCTAAGACCGACATTGTGCCGGCGCTTAAGCCCGACCAATATTGATCAGCCGATTGTCAGCCTTCGACACCGATTGCGTGGCGGAAGCGGTTCTTGAGCAGCACCCCATCGCGCGGCGGCAGGACGCGCGGCGGCTCGTCGGCGCGGATCGCGACACGGGCGAACAAGGTCGTCGCCGATTTGCGGACCCGGCCGGCAAAATCGCGCACCCCCAATTCGTCGCTGATGTCAAAAATTTCCTTGATGCCGCAGGCGCGGGCGATGCCGGCCAATTCGACCCCGGCCTCGGTATGGCTCGCCTGCATGCCGGTTTCGCCGTAATGGCCATTGTCGAACACCGCGATCGCCAGGTTCGGAGGCCGCTGAATGCCGATCGTCGCGAGCCCGCCGAGCCCCATCAGCATCTCGCCGTCGCCGGTCACGACCAGCACCCGATGCCGGGGCTGGGCGATCGCGAGACCGAGCCCGACCAATGCCGCCGCTCCCATCGCTCCCCATAAATAGAAGTTGCGCGGATCGTCGCCGACCGAGGCGGCGTCATAAGTGGTCGAGCCGAGCCCGGTCACCAGCAACAAATCATCGCGTTTTTCAAGCAATATCCGGATTGCGGCGCGGCGGTCGAGGCGGCGATCGTTGGCAATCATTTCACCCACCTCTTGGCGCCGATCAGCCGCTGCGACAGCAAGACCGCGACCGCAAGATCGCTGTTGTAGGCGATGTCGATCGCTGCCGCGATGGTCTCGGCGGCGGCTTCAGTATGGTCGACGCGGTAGACTAGTACGTCCATCAGCTCGAGTGCCGCCGCGGTCTTGGCGCCCATGGGCACCTGCCACGGGTTGAACTCGCCCCATTCGCCACGCATCGTCACCACCATGACGAGCGGAAAGCGGCAGTTCTTGGCGAGCGACAGCATGTTGATGCAGTTGCCGACCCCGCTCGACTGCATCAAAAGCGCGGCGCGCTGGCCGCCGAGCCAGGCGCCGGCGGCGACCGCAATCCCCTCCTCTTCGGTCGTCAGCGGGATCGCGCGGATTTCGGGATCGGCGCGGACGAGATCGATCAGACGCGCATGCCCCGCATCGGGGACATAGCCGATCTGGGCGATCTCTGCCCGCCTCAGGACTCCAAATATCTCATCGCGCCAGTCCGGCGGCGAAGGTGCGCGCCCGCTCAAATGCCGGTCTCCTTTGTTGTTACAGCCGAACCTACCATGATCGCGCCGCGACTTGAATTCGTTCCCGCGCCCGACCGCCTATTCCGGCGACGCTGCCTACGGGCGCGGGCCGGTATAGCGGGCGCGCGGGCGGATCAAGACACCGCTCTCATACTGCTCGATCGCGTGCGCGATCCAGCCGACGGTGCGGCCGATCACAAACAGGCCGAGCGCCGCGTTGGGTGGCAATTCGAGCGCGGTTGTCGCCGCGGCCAAGGCGAAATCGACATTGGGTAGCCGACCGGTGAGACGGGTCCCAGCAGCGACCGCTGACTCGATGCGACCGCACGCAGCTGGCAGTACTGTGGTGACCGCATTAAGGATCGCCTTGGCGCGCGGATCACCCTTCGGATAAAGAAAGTGGCCAAAGCCCGGCAAACCCTCGTCGCGGGCGAGGCGCGCCGCCATTACCGCCAGCGGCTCGCCATCGCGAGCTATGTCGCGGAACAACGCCTCGGCGCGGGCCGAGGCACCACCATGGCGGCGGCCGGACAGCGCCGCCAGCGCCGCCGCAATGACGGCATACGGTGTGGCGCCGGTCGAGGCGACACAGCGCGTGACTAAGGTTGACGCGTTCAATTCGTGATCGGCCAGCAATACCAGGCAGCGCCGCACGATTTCGGCGCCGGCCTCATCCAGATGCCAGGCGGCGGCGAGCTGCCGGTGCACCGGCTCGGCCGAGGGCGGCAACGGGGCGACGCAGGCGGCGAGCTCGCGCAAGATCAGCCCCCCGGTACGGACGACACCCGGACGGGTTAAGTCGAGCGCCGGCAGATCAGCATCGGCTAGTGCCGCGAGCCGGCTCTGACAGCGCTCGACCAACCCGTTGAGCCCGGCCGGTGGCTTTAGCGCGGCAGCGTCCGAGGCTAGGGCGGTCTGGTCGTCACTCGGCGCGGCCTGCCACAAGAGGCGCGCGACATCCTCCAGGCTTTCGGTCTCGGACAGCGCGATTGCATCCCGGCCGCGGTAATACAGCCGGCCGTTCTCGATCAGGCAGATCGACGAGGCGATGACCGGGGACAGCGCTTCGGCCGCAGCGGCGCGCAGTGGGGCCGCCGTCGCGCCGCGAAATGCCTCGATATCCTCGCTGCGATAGCGCCGCTGACGGGTCCCGGGCACCGCGACCGAGCGCAATCGGCCGCGGCTGACATAGGCGTAAAGCGTGTCGAGCTTGATGCCGAGGCGGTCAGCGGCCTCGCGCGCGGTCAGCAACATCGTTTAAGGTTGATCATTGAATCAAGATTGACTTATATGGTCGATGCCGGTCAACTCTGTCCATCTACGCGGAGGAACCGATGAGCGCAATCACCAATCTCGAACGGCCCGAGGAGCTTCCCGGGCACACCGAACTCCCGCCGCTCCCGCTGCTGCACCCTACCCTCGGCATGCCGATGGTCGACATTCGCTCGTTGCCCAAGGAAAGCGGCTGCCTCGCCTACGATCCAGCCCTCGGCGAGACTGGGATCTGCCGTTCTGCGATCACTTATGTCGATGGCGACAACGGCGTGCTGCTCTATCGCGGCTATCCGATCGACACCCTGGTCGAGCATTGCAGTTTCCTCGAAACCGCGTGGCTGCTGCTCAACGGCGAATTGCCGGATACGGGACAACTCACCCAATTCACCCGCGATATCACCTTGCACACGATGCTCAACGAGCAGATCCACGCGATCTACCGTGGGTTTCGCCGCGATGCGCACCCAATGGCGGTCATGTGCGGCGTCGTCGGCGCGTTGGCGGCGTTTTATCACGACGGTCTCGACATTTTTGATCCGCGTCATCGGCTGATTGCCTCGCACCGGCTGATCGCAAAGATGCCGACCATAGCGGCGATGGCTTACAAATATTCGCTGGGCCAGCCTTTTGTGTACCCCAAGAACGATTTCGGGCATGTCGAGAACTTTCTGCATATGCTGTTCTCGGTGCCGTGCGAGCCTTATCGGCCGGCACCCGCGGCAGTACGCGCGCTGGAGGCATTGCTGATCGTCCAGGCCGACCACGAACAGAACGCCTCCACCTCGGCGATGCGGCTCGTCGGCTCGACCCGCGCCAACCCCTATGCCTGCACTGCGGCGGCGATCGCCGCATTGTGGGGGCCATTACATGGCGGCGCCAATGAGGCGGTATTGCAGACCCTGCAGGAGATCGGCACAGTCGACCGCATTCCCGAAATGCTGCGCCGCGCCAAAGACAAAAACGACCCGTTCCGGCTGATGGGCTTTGGCCACCGCGTCTACAAGAGCTACGACCCGCGCGCAAAGGTATTGCGTCCCTTGTGCCAGGAGGTATTGGCGGCGCTCGGCCGGCGCGACGACCCGCTATTGGCACTGGCAATGGAACTCGAGCGGATCGCTCTGGAGGACGACTATTTCGTCAGCCGCAAGCTCTATCCCAATGTCGATTTTTATTCCGGCATCATTTTCCGAGCACTGGGATTGCCGGCGGTGATGTTCACCCCGGTCTTTGCCGTGGCGCGCACCGTCGGCTGGGTGGCACACTGGAACGAGATGATAGCCGACCCCGAAACTCGTATCTTCCGTCCCCGCCAGCTCTATCAAGGCCCGACCGAGCGCCCGTTCCCGCCAATGACCGAGCGCCCGCCGCACCCGCCCCTGATCGGCTGAGGTAAAGACCGGGGATCTGTTTGTCGGCGTCGGCTCGGCGGGCAATCTCGGGGTCGAGCCCGCCCCAAGGCGACGATCCAGCGTTTCTCAGCCGATGGCTCGAACCAGATGACTTTCGCCTCAGGTACGCGCAACGCGACCGCCCTCGCTTTCCAGCCGGAAACCGGCGATCTGTGGGCGCTCGTTCAAGAGCGCGACGGCATGGGCGACAACCTCCCGTCCGACTACCTGATCCGGGTCCGGCAAGGCGGCGGCGGGCATCCGGGTTCATCAGCGGTTTAGGGGCGTGCAGAATTCCAGCGCGACCCCGATCATCCAAGGGCGGCGGCGTGCGCTCCGAGCAAAACCTTATGAGAGGCGAGCTGATACCTCCACATCGTCATAGCGATTGGCCCAGTAGATAATGACCGAAATGAGCCAGCTCACCGCGAACACGCCGATGATGACGTAGCCGAGGATGCCGAAATTGTCGTTGACCGCTCCGACGTTTTCCCAAAATCGGCCCCCGAGCTTTAAGGCGTCGGCGATCAGTCCAAGGGTCTCGATGCCACCGATCACCACTGCCACCACGACCGACACGGCCGTGATGGTCAGGTTGTAATAGAGCTTGCGGATGGGTTTCCTGAACGCCCAGCCATAGGCCCCGAGCATCAGCACGCCGTCGCTCGTATCGACCAGCGACATCCCGGCGGCAAACAGGGCAGGGAACACCAGAAGCGTCCCGAACCAAGCGCCGTTGGCAGCTTGCGTCGCCGATATGCCGAGCAGGGCGACCTCGGTCGCGGTGTCGAAACCCAATCCGAACAGAAAGCCGATCGGGAGCAGATGCCAGCTCCTGCTCACCATTCGAAACAAGGGCCGGAACAACCGCCCGAGCAAACCGCGACTATTCAGAAGGATGTCAAAATCGTCCTCAGCGAAAGGAGCGCCGCTCTTAACCGCCTGAAATGTTCGGTAGACGGAAACCAGCACGACCAGGTTGAAGGTGGCGAGCAGGAACAAGAACAACGCCGACGCACTAGTACTGACGATCGCGCCGGTCGCCTTGAACCGATCGAAGCGGGAGCTGACTTCCGAAGTCGCGAAGCCTACGGCGATCGACATCAGAACGATGACCGCCGAATGACCGAGGGAGAAATACAGCCCCACCCCGACCGGCCTCTGACCTTGCTGCATCAGCTTGCGCGTCGAATTGTCGATTGCCGCGATATGATCGGCGTCGACGGCGTGGCGGAGACCAAAAGTATAGGGGAGAAGCGCCAACCCAAGCAGCACGGGATGGCTGCGCAGTGCCAGGAAGCCCCAAAGCCAAACCAAGAGATTCGCGCCGATCAGGGAAGCGTAGAGGCCGATCAAGCGCCGATGGAGATCGGCATTACTTTCGTTCCCTATAGCTGACGAAATCTCCGACAAAATACCCTCGCATTGTTGGCCACTGAAGCCGGCGCGAAACCGGAAACATTCGGTTCGCCTCGCCTGTCCGCTCGATCATGAAGCCGCCGCGAGCCAGGCATCGCCGCGATTGATACATTGTCTCATTGATATGTTATATCAAAAAGTGATAGGCTGCGCCATCGTGCCCACGAGTGGAGCTGTGCCGTGCCCGAAGCTGCCCCGATCCCTGTAACCGTGCTGACCGGCTATCTCGGCGCCGGCAAGACAACGCTTCTCAACCGCGTGCTTTCCGAAGAGCATGGCCGCAAATACGCGGTAATCGTCAATGAGTTTGGCGAGATCGGCATCGACAACGAACTCGTCGTGAACGCCGACGAGGAAGTCTTCGAAATGAACAACGGGTGCATTTGCTGTACCGTGCGCGGCGATTTGATCCGCATCATCGGCAACCTGCTGAAGCGCACGGGTCAGCTAGATGGCATTCTGATTGAGACCACGGGCCTCGCTGACCCTGCACCGGTTGCGCAGACATTCTTTGTCGATGAGGAAGTGCGCGCGAGGGCGAAGCTCGACAGCATCGTCACGGTGGTCGACGCCAAACACCTCGCCGCTCGGCTGGAAGACAGCCACGAGACGGCCGAGCAGATTGCCTTCGCCGATACTATTTTGATCAACAAGGTCGATCTCGTTCCAGCCGACGAACTCGCCCAGATCGAGTTGCGCATTCGCGCGCTCAATCCGACGGCTGTTCTCCATCGCACCGAACGTTGCCTTGTTCCGATTGAAGACTTGCTTGATCAACGCGCCTTTGATCTCGATCGCATTCTGGCGGTCGAGCCCAATTTTCTTGGTGAAGACGACCATCAGCATGATGACGCAATCACCAGCGTCGCGCTCAGGCAAGAGGGTGCGATCGACATCAACAAGTTCAATGCATGGATCAGCGCGTTATTGCGAACCCGCGGGCAGGACATTCTGCGCTCGAAGGGGATTCTGAACATAAAAGGCAGTCCCGACCGGTTTGTATTCCAGGCCGTGCACATGTTGATGGAAGGCGACGACGGAAAGCGTTGGCGATCGGGCGAGCTTCGCGATGCCAAACTGGTCTTTATCGGCCGTAATCTCGACCCGGCCGAATTGCGCGCCGGCTTTGCCGCTTGCCTCGCCGCATGATTCAGGCGTGCGACAATCCTCAGATCCAGACGCCGCCCCGACAGGAATTCTCGTTCGACGCGGCGATAACCGGCCTTGCATTTCTCGCCGAGGGTACATTGGCGGCGGGGCTGGGTGACGGATCGGTTCGGCTCTTCGCTCCTGCGGAGGGTGGGTCACCGAGAACCGTCCAACCACATCGCGAAGGCGCCGCGGTCCTCGCGATGGCTATCGACATCGACGGCGCGGGTGTCGTAACGGGCGGTGATGACGGTTGTGTAGCGCGAACGGACGTCCGCGGCGAGGTGAGGGTTTTGGCGGAGTTTCCGGGGCGCCAAGCCGATGTCGTCGCCGTGAGCTCTTCCGGCGGATTTCGTGCCGTGGCTGGCGGAAGAGAGGTCCGCCTACTCGACCGGGCCGGCGAAACGGTGGGTGCATCGGCGGACCATCCCAGCACCGTGACCGGGCTCGCCTTCAACCCCAAGGGGAAGCGGCTTGCCGTATCTCACTATGGCGGGGCGACATTGCGCTGGACCGGGAAGCTCGATCAGGGAGCCACGAGGCTCGAATGGCGAGGCTCGCATATCGGCGTCACTTGGAGCCCGGATGGCACAACGGTGCTGACAACCATGCAGGAGCGCGAACTGCACGGCTGGCGGCTCACCGACCACCAAACCATGAGCATGGCCGGTTATGCCACGAAAGTGCGCTCGATGGATTGGCAGAGGCGGCCGATGATTCTTGCCACCTCGGGCGGCGATTGCGTGACTGCCTGGAGCTTCACCGGCGGCGGGCCGATGGGCAAGCCGCCGCTCGAAATCGGCAGCGGGCTGGGGCGGCTGGTCACGTCAGTTGCCGTCCACCCGAAAAACCCGATCGTCGCGGCCGGATTTGACGAGGGACAGGTGATTGTTTGCGCGCTGTCCCGACAAGAGATGGTGGTGCGCCTGCGGTGGCCCGATTGGGAGCGGATTACCGCTCTGGCTTGGTCGCGCGACGGCACTCACCTCGCCGTCGGTACCGAGGCCGGCGCAGTCGCGCTGTTCGACCTGTCGAAGGGCCTCCCTGCCTGATGGCGGTACCGTCGCCTTGCGTTGCTGTTTGCCGCTTCGATCGGCGGACCGGCTATTGCTTTGGCTGCCTGAGAACGCGCGAAGAAGCGTATAGTTGGCGGGAAACGACAGACGATCGCCGCCGCCAAATCCTGAGACAGCTCCACGATTTCGGGCAGGGCTTGCAATCGACACCCGGCTCGATCATTGGCAGAGGTGAAGCGGCGGGATGGGTTAGAGTGTGCGAATGCCCACTCCTCACGACCATGCAAGAGCCCTGCAATCGGCCGAGGAGTTTTGTCGGCGAATGGGCGCCCGCCTGACCCGGTTGCGCCGAAATGTATTGCAGTCGGTGCTCTCTGCGGAACGCCCGCTGACGGCATATGAAATTCTGGACCTGTTGCGTCCGAAGGATCCCTCGGCGACTCCCGCCGGCGTCTATCGCAGTCTCGATTTCCTGACCGAGCTTGGACTGGTGCATCGTATTGACAGCACCAAGAGCTTCGTCGCCTGTGCGATGCCGGATCACACGCATCCCAGCCAAATGCTCGTCTGCCGGCGGTGCGGTACGGTTGTCGAGACCGAAGATTGGCAGGTCGCGCAGGCGACCGAAAGTCTCGGGCGCCGCCTCGGCTTTGCCCTCGACCGCAACACGATGGAGTTCGTGGGTCTCTGCCCGTCCTGTCGCGGCTGAGCCGCTATGGCCGCATGCGCCTTTCAATGGGAGTGGCGAGAACGCCCGATCAGCATCACCTATGAGACATTAGGGCCGACTGAACAAGCCCGTAGGTTGAAAACCAACCGGCCCGTGCTGCTCCTGCCGGCCTTCAGCACCGTTTCGAGCCGCGAAGAAATGCGCCCCTTGGCCGAGCGTCTTGCCGCCCAAGGCCGCAGCTGCGTGCTGGTCGACTGGCCCGGTTTTGGCGACAGCACGCGGGGGCGGCTTGGCTACGAGCCACAGCTCTATCATCATTTTCTTGCCGATTTCGCGGCTGCGGTCGTGCCGAGCGGCGCGGCGGTCGTTGCCGCCGGACACGCCGCCTCCTATGCGCTCGCGCTGGCACGTAATCGCCCGGGCGCGTGGTCGCACGCCGTGCTATTGGCGCCGACCTGGCGGGGACCGCCCCCGACCGCGATGGGTGAGCATCCGAGAGCTTACGCGTGCGCCCGGGGGCTTGTCGGCACACCGGTGATCGGCGAGGCGCTCTATCGGCTCAACACGCTCCGCTCGGTCATAAGCTTGATGTATCGCCGCCACGTCTACAGCGAGGTCAGCCGGGTAACACCGGCTTTCGTCGCGAAAAAGCAAGAGGTGGCGCGCCGTCCGGGGGCGCGCTTCGCGTCGGTGGCGTTTGTCTCCGGCCAGCTCGACCCAGTATCGGACCGCCCGGCCTTTCTCGCATTGTTCAACCCGCCGCCTGTACCAATCTTAGTTTTGTGCGGCAATGCGACGCCAGCCAGATCCAAGGCGGAAATGGCAGCGCTCGCCGGACAATCGGGCGTTGATCTGCGCTGGATGGCGGGATCGCTCGGTCTGCACGAGGAATACGCCCAGACAATTGCCGACCCGATCGTCCGCTTCCTCGGCACGTCCCTAGACGAGCCGACGGGGCAACAGTGGGGTGCCGCCCCGTAAACGCTACTCTCTCTAGGCAGACGCCAGCGGACCGTGGTCGTCGCAGTGGTCGCCGTGTGGATGGTGAAGATGGCCGGCCACGCGATAATCCACATGATTGCCGTGCGGCACCGGCTCATGGCCGCAGCCCGGGCCGTGCACATGGCCCGTCTCATGGCCGCCACAGCGATGATCGGAGGTGCAGCGCTCGGGGTTCTCGCCTGACACCTCGATCATATGCTCGTCGACATGATCTTCGTGCGGGTGATGGAGATGCCCGTCGTGCAGATAATCCGTATGGCCACTATGGCGCACGGCCGGATGTCCGCAACCCGGCTGATGCTGATGCGCATGATCGGGATGGGTCGGTGCAGAGCAAGTCGTCATCGAATTGTATCCTTTCCGTGTTGAAAAACCGCGGACACCGCGGTGCGGCTCTCGGCCGCGTGGTCGATGGCGTTGCGGACCAATGGCAGGACATGCTCGTCGGCAAGAGCGTAGAAGACGTGTTTGGCCTCGCGCCGCCGCTTGACCAAACGCACCGTAGCCAAGGCCTTCAGTCGCGCCGAAACGGTGGTGATCTTCTCGCCCTCGTCCTCAGCCAATTCCGACACGCACGCCTCGTTTTCGGCGAGCCGCAGCAGAAGCCGAAGCCGCTCCGGATCGCCAAGCGCTCGGAATATCTCGGCGGCGGCTTCAATCTGCGCCCGCGATGGGAGGGGTGCAGGCGGACGCGGTGGATGTCCGCTATGCATGTCTCAGTCCTTCGCTCCATCGAATGATAGAATGTATGCCATCGGCGGTTTCGTGCAAGGGCTTGCTCGGTTTGATCAAAGATCCCAGCCAGTGGTTGTGAGAACTTTAACGCTCGTCGCACCTAGACCGCCGATGTCTCACAAGCGGCGAACCGCAGCTTCCGGTCGAACCTCGCGACACCGGCGCGGTCCCGCGAACGGCTGCCCTCGGGCGCTATCTCGCCATTGCTGCGTGTATAGGCGAAGGGCCGAATTCCGCTGATTCCGGGAATTCAGTAACCGCGCACAAGCCGACACTTTCGGGCAAAAAGGGACCACGGGTTTGGCTTAAACCGCGGGACCCCTTGGAGGGCTAAGAATAAAGCTTCTTCGCGCCCGCACTAAGGACAGCGTCGTGGTCGCCGCCGGTGCTGGCGCCACGCTCCCGCCAAGAAGCGGGTTTACGATGACTGCCAATGGTTCCTATCGAGTTGGCGGGGTCGGATGATTGGAGGCTTTGCCCAAGCACGCTCGAATCAAAGGGGAAGTTCGAGAGCGGGACCGGTTGGCCCAGCTTCAATGATCCGATCGACGGTGCCGTCGAGACATCCGTTGATCGAACCTTTGGCATGGTCCGAACCGAAGTTCATTGCGCGAATTGCGGCAGCCATCTTGGCCACGTCTTTGACGACGGCCCGCCACCGACCCATCTGCGCTACTGCATCAACGGCATCGCGATGAATTTCGTCCCGGATTAAATCAAACCAAAGAAGTCTCTACTCAACTAGCAAAGTGTAGGGCGGAAACGCCTTTAACCCCCGATTGCGGCCGTCGCCTAGAGCGGTCGTGAGGTCTCAATAGGGTGGTGAAGGGACCTTCCCAGGAATGTTTGGCAATGGCGAAGTAGCGCCGCAAGCAGTCATCCCGGCTTGGTAAAGGCAGCTCACTCGAGAACAACTTTAGCGCCTATTCCGGGAGTGGAACCGCATGCAGAGATTCGCGCAACGGGATATTCGGCATCCGGATTGCAACGAGAAAGGAGATAGCCGCAAACACGGCGGCCATCGCATACACCATTGCGAAACTCCAACCGAGATGAGCCGAAGCGGTCGTCAAGCTGCTCCTGGCGACGTGCCCCAAGGCCACAGCCCCGTGTTGCACGAAAGGAGCGGCGACCGATGCGGCGTCGGCCGTCGGCTGAACCGCGATCAATCCTGAAGCGATGATCGCACCGGCGACGGTCGATCCGGTTGCTCCGCCGACCGAGCGCAAAACCAGCAGCGCACCAGTGCCGGAACCGATGTCTTGTGCACCGAGGGCATTCTGCGAGCCCATCATCGAACCAATAAGGCAGCCTCCCATCCCGGGGCCGGTAACCACCATCGCAGCAATCACCGCCCAAACAGGAGCATGTAGCGACACGGCCGCCAGCAGAATGAGGCCCGCACAGCTTAGAGAGCTGGCGATTCGCAGGCCTCCCCGCACAGTGCCGAAGTGGCGGGCCCACCGGCTGCCGGCGACATTCCCGAACGCACTCGCCACCATGAACGGAGCGATGTAAATACCGGATTGTGCCGCCGTCGCGCCACGCACGTATTGGAAATAAAGCGGAATGGTAAAAAGGCACATGAAGAGCAGTAGCGATGTCAACGTCGAAACGATGACATAGGCGATGTAGCTCGAGCTCATAAACACACGCGGCGGAAGCAGGGGATCGTGCGCCCGCAACTCCTGCAGGACGAGCAGGAGAAGGAGACAGGTTCCGAAGCCGACCAGACCAAAAATCTGATACGAGGCCCATGGGTAGACAGTGCCGCCCCATCCGAGAGCCAGCAACAAGACGGAAATCGCCCCGGCGAGCAAAAGCATGCCGATGATATCGAGCCTCGGCCTGCCTCGGCGCACGGGCGGCGATATCCGACGCAACCCGTTCCAGCACACCCACATCGCAGCTGCTCCGATCGGCAGGTTGATCCAGAAGATCCACCGCCACGAGAAGCTCTGGGTCACGAAGCCGCCGACAAGCGGGCCGCTCAAGGACGCGAGGGCCCAAACGGCGGAGATGTACGCCTGATAACGTCCTCGCTCGCGTGGAGACACCACATCCGCGATGGCCGCTTGGGTCAAGGCCATCAGCCCCCCGCCGCCCAGGCCCTGAAGCGCGCGGAACCAGACGAGCTGATGAAGTGATTGCGCCGCGCCGCACAACATCGAGGTCACGATAAAAAGAGCAAGACAAGTGATGAGCAGTCGCCGGCGGCCATAGATGTCGGAGAGCTTGCCATACACCGGCGTGCTGATTGTCGAGGTTATCAAATAAGCGGCAACGACCCACGACAACCCGGTATACGCGCCGAGATCGCTTGCAATTGCGGGAACCGCAGGTATTACCGCAGTTTGATCGAGTGCTGCCAAGAGAATGCATATCATTATGCCCAACATCACACGCATGATGTCGGCGTGGGAGAAAGGTGAAAGAGCCGGCTGGTAAAGCTGGCTGGTCGTCGGTGATGAAGTCTCGAACATGGTACCAATTTCTATTGGTGGGCCAGCACTTTGGCGTGCGCACGGCTTGTGACGCCGTGCACCGTCAGGCGTCATTGCTTTAGATGATCTTCGGCCACAACCCGATGCCGCGCGCCCGGGGATCCCGATCGTCACACCCGATGAGGTCAGGCCGTTAGGCCAGCCAGCGGAAATCCGCCTTTGCCGTTCGCGGGTCGGCGGCTCGATATGAGCTGCAAGGCTTCGTCGCGCTGTCCGTTGCGCAACAAAGCGCAGGTCACCGCGTATTCGAGCAGGTCGCGTTGCGCCCGGCTGCCGCCTACGCGTTCGTGGGTTTCGAGCAGCGGACGGATTTCCCCGACGGCCCCAGCCCAGTCGCGCCGGGCGAAGGCGTCGAAGCCGCGGGCGATCGGCACGAGAATATCGGCGGCCGGGCCCTGCGGGTGATCGATAATCCGTTGCAGTGCATCCGACTTGCCGGCCATCGCGAAGGCGAGAGCGCTGTGGATATCGGCGAAGACGATCCCCGAATTGGGAAACCACCGCGCCGCGTATTCGGCGATCTCAATCCACAGAGCCGGCTCGACCGCTTCGCCCGCCATCTCTGCCCGGATAAGGAACGAGGCGCAGTCGGTCAGCACATTGAGCGGCGGCCCCCATGCCCCACCCGGCTTAAGCGCCGTCCGGTAGATCTCCCAAGCGCGTTTGCGGCGGCCGGTCTCCAGCGACCACAGCGCGCGATGCCAGCTGATATGGCAGTGCAGCTGACCCTCCGGCGAATAGTCGCGGCTCCAGTGGTCGAGGTACGCCAGGCCGGCTTCGCGCTCGCCCAGCTCATAGAAGAGGTGAGCGCGAACATGCGCGGCATGGGCGTTGCGTCCGAAGCCACTCAGCGAGGTTTCGATGTTGCGGAGGCCCCGGTCGTACTCGTGCAGCTCGATCTCGGCGAAAGCGAGCGCCATGCGGAACCACCAGTCATCGCCATAGGCCGAGGCAAACGGTTCAAGCACCGCCAGCTGCTCAGCCTCCCGTCCCGCCTTGCCCGAGAAGCCGATAAGGCCAAAAACGCCGGTGATCGGCGCCAGCACCATCGCATCGCGTGGCCAGGTCTTGAGGTGTTCGAGAATTGCCGGAATGGCCGTCCCGCCGCGCCCCGTCAAAATTTGCTCAAAGATGGCTATGTGGCTTTGCTCGCGGGTGGTAGTGCCCGCGGCAAGCGCGAGCCCCCGCTCGAGCGGCGCCTTGACCTCACTACCGCGGCCGTGCACCTGCAGGGTGCGCGCGAGCGCGATGTGCCCGAGCGCAAAACCCTCATCGGCCGCTACAGCCTCTTCGAAGGCGGCAACAATCTCGGCATCGGCGGAGAGCAACCTGTCCATACCGGCGACATAGGCATCGCGTGCCGCCGGCGAGCTCGTCGTTAGCGCGTTGCCGTATCTGTCCTCAATCATCTCGAAGCTGTCCTCGCGATGGAGCCGCTTGTCCGCGCGCTGCTTTGGGACCGCGCTCGGCGCCGCCGATGGCAGAAACAGGATTGGGGTCGCGCCGGGCGGCAAATTGGGTTCTTGGGAAACCAGACAGACCAACTTCATTCGGCGCGTGAAGGTTAGGGGTTGGGATCGAGCTAAAGCGACGCCGTTCGTAAATATGGCGCGGTGCTGATACCAAAAAGCACCCGATCGACGCTGTGATGAGGCCAGCGACGGCGAAAATCGAAAGGCCTTCGCCGAGCAGCAACCACGCCATCAGGGCCGTGACACCGGGAACCAGGTAGAAATTGGCGGTCGTTCGTGCCGCTGTATCCCGCGTCAGCATGAGGAAATAGAGCGCCATTCCGCCAAACGAAACGGGGCCCGCGTTCCAAACGAGCGCGGCCAGCGCCGTCCGGGTCCATGTCGCGTGCGGCGTCTCGAAGATCAGGGTCGCGGCAGCGCAAATCGCACTCGCTGTGAGAAACTGAACCGTGATGCCAGGGAGCAGCGGCACGTCACGGCAAAAGCGGGCGTAATAAAGGGTGCCCGCGATTAGTGCCAGCACCCCGCCAGCCCCGACAGCGAGGCCATCGAATTGTGTGGCATTGCTGGCCGCGGCCATGCCGACGACGAGGGCGACGCCGGCGGCGCCGAGGGCAAGGCCGAGCCACTGCCGCAACCGCAGCCATTCGCCCAGCAGCGGTCCGCCCAGCAGGGCCGTCAGTAGAGGGTTCAAAGTCTGGACAAGTGCCAACGGCGCGGCGCCGGCCCGCGCCACCCCCCAATGCGAGGCCGCCAGCATGACGCCGTTGATCAGCCCGCCCGCTATGGCGCAGTGCTGCCATTTGCCGGCCAGCGGCGTCCAACGCCGGCGTGAGCCGACCATGACAGCAAGCAGAACAAGCGCGCATAAACCAACCCGTAATGTGACAAAGGCGAGCGGCGAAACATATCTCAGGCCGGCTCGGGTCGCGACAAAGGAGGAACTCCACAACAGCACGAAGGCAAACGGGGCGAGCCGGTTCACCATCAGGCCTTTTCGCGCCGCGCTGCCGTTGCCGCGATCATTGGCTAGCGTATCTTGATCAACTGCTTCCGGTTGACACTTGATCATCGCGCGAGCCCGTTTGACCATCTGTTATGGCCCGAGTTGTGCGGCAGCGGCGAGGGTGTAGAGTCCGGCTCCCCCCAGCACGACGATCGCCAGTATCTCCGCCGCGGTTGCTCCGAGCCGGTTGCCGACCCCGAGGCCGATCAGGATGCCCGCGCCGATCGGAGGCAACAGGCTCGCAGCGATCAGCCAGTCGCTGCCCGACACGCCGAGGAAAACCACGTCGGCCGCCAGCGTCGCGGCATAGATCAGCGCGAAGAACGCAACCAGCGTCGCCCGCACGGTGCGGATCGGCGCTCCCGCCAGCATCAGATAGATCAGCACCAGCGGCCCCGACATGCCGACCAGTGCATTGGCGACGCCGGCCAACGTGCCTGCGGCCAGGTCCCAACGCGGCGCCATCCGGAGAGGGATAGCCGGGCGCGGGCGAAGGCGGGTCCGGGCCAGCATTGCCGCGAACGTAACGACGGTCGCGCCGGCAACGGCTCGCACGATCAGCGGGTTGGCGACGCGAAACGCCGCAAGGCCGAACGGCAGGCCGATCAGGCTGCCGACCGACAGGCGCACCAGCAGCGGCCGATCGAGCGCCTGACGCAGGCGGAGCGCCACGACCAGAGATACTGCCACGGTCAGGATGATTATGATCTGGATGGCTTGGCCGGCCGGGGCAAACATCAGGAAGAACGGCACGGCTAGCACGGCGAAGCCGAACCCGTTGGTGGCCAGCAGCACCGCGGCGAAAAAGCTGGCCGCCGCCATCCCGGCCCAATCGCCAATCGTCATCAATCAGCGGCGCTCCGGTCCGGGCGCGCCGGCAGCCGCTTTGGACGGCCGGGCACCGCGGTAGAGCCGGTTGAGGGTGGCAGCCAAATGATCGATCGGATTCACGGCTATGACTTTCGAGATCCGCCACGACGTTTGCGATCAACTTGCCCTCACGGTACGCCAAAAATCCTTGGACCGCTTTCGATGTTCTGCCAAAATATGTAGAACATCTGCCAATGAGAGGCTGGCAATGTGGCAAGAGTTGATGCCGCCCGATCTGGGGGCGCCTCAGCCCCTGATCGTTCGCGTCGAGTTGCTCCCGCCACGGCATTGCTTTGCCGACCACGCGCATTCCTGGAATCAGCTGGTCTATGCGATCTCGGGCGTTTTGACCGTGACCATAGAGGGGAGTTGCTTTGTCATCCCATCGGAACAAGCAGCCTGGGTTCCGACGGGAATGCGGCACCGTGTCGGCTCGCTGCTTGGGGCCGAGTTTCGCAGCCTATGGCTCAACGATGGGATTTGCGCCGGCATCGCGACGAACTGCGTCGTGTTCAGCGTGTCGCCGCTGCTCCGCGCGCTGATCATCGAAGCAGCTAAGCTGCAACACGAGCAAGACGACGATAGTTACACCGGTCGTGTAGTCCATCTGATTGTCGATCAACTTCGTCGCGCTCAGCCCCTTCCTGCAGCACTACCTTGGCCGCGCCGGGGCCCGGTCGTGGCACTCTGCGAGGCACTTTACGCTGATCCCGCCGACCAGCGCGGACCCGCGCAATGGAGCGCAACGCTTGGGTTATCGCTGCGGACGCTTGCCCGGCGGTTCAACGAAGAGATCGGCATGACATTAAGCCAGTGGCGCCGGAGGCTGCGCTTGATCAAGGCAGTCGAAATGCTGGGCGGTGGATGCAGCGTCACGCAAACGGCATTCGATCTCGGTTACGGCTCACCCTCCGCATTCATTTTCGCCTTCCGGCGGGAAACGGGCATGAGCCCGCAAGCCTATTGGCCGCGCCGATCGCTTTTGTAGAGGTCGGCTCAGGGGCATAAAGACCGGTTCCCGCCACGAGAGCTGAGGGTCCGTTTTGGGTCCGAACCTCGTCGCTGCATCGCGATCCCTCGAACGGCCGGAATCAGAGCGGCTCCGCCGTCGAAGCGCGGACTGACAAACGACCGACTCCACATAATCCGGTTATTGAAAGCAGGCGCGCCGATTGGGTTAAAGGAAGTCGTGGGCCACGACGAGGCGCGTTCAACTGCCCGAATTGAGCCAGGTGTCGGTGGTCCAGCCGTGCTCGTCGTATTCGGCCATGCATTGGTCGACGAGGGCGGTCATCTGCTCCATCGTGCCGTTGCGGCGCGCACCGGTCAGGGCCTGGATGCGGATGTCCTCGTGATTGCCGGCGTAATTGCGCTCGTAGAGTTCGTGGCGACCGCCGAATTCGGTGCCGATCGCGTCCCACAATAATTTCATGATTTTTATGCGCTCTTTGTAATCGATGCCGTTCGAGCCGCGGACATAGCGCTTTAAATACGGCTCGATCGCTGGGTTGGCGAAGTCCTTGACCGAGGACGGCAAGTAAATCAATGCCGAGGCGACGATCTTTTCGATGATCTCCTTGATCTTGGAATAGGCGTCGGGCGCGAAGACGCGATACGACAACCCGGCCTGCAGATTGGGCAATACCGCATCGCCGACCCAGGGCTGCGGATTGCTCGCCATGCCTTCCGACAACGACCAGAAGAGGTTGCGCCATGAGACGATCTCGCCGAGCATCGCCTGGTTGCCGCGAAATTCGTCACCGCCGGTCGCATGCAAGGCCCGCGCGACGAGGCCGCAAATAAAGTCGAGCTTGACGGCAAACCGCGTGCAGCCCTGAAAGCAAAAGCCGTTCAAAAACCCGGAACGCGGATAAAAACTCAGGATCTTCTCCGGGTCGCGGTGGACCAGCACGTTCTCCCAGGGGATCAGCACATTATCGAGCACAAAGATCGCATCGTTCTCGTCAAAGCGCGACGACAGCGGGTAATCGAATGGCGAACCCAAAGTATTGGCGATCTGCTCGTAAGAATTGCGGCAGATCAATTTCACCCCGGGCGCGTCCATCGGCAGGATGAACATGATCGCGAGATCGGGGTCGGAGGTCGCGGTCGCGGCGTTCTGGCCGAGGAAATTGTAGTGGGTGATCGCCGCCGCAGTCGCGACGACCTTGGCGCCGGAGACGATGACGCCGGCATCGGTTTCACGCTGGATCGTGACATAGACGTCCTTGACCTCGCTCGTCGGCCGGCCGCGATCGACCGGCGGGTTGACAATCGCGTGGTTCATAAAGAGGACGTTTTCCTGAGCGCGGCGATACCAATTGCGCGCATTGCCGGCGAACTGGCCGTAATATTCGGCATTGGCGCCGAGCGTGTTCATTAAAGACGCCTTGTAATCGGGAGTGCGGCCCATCCAGCCATAGGTCAGCCGCGCCCATTGGGCGATCGCGCGCTGCTGGGCAATCAGCTCGTCGCGCGAGCGGGCGACGCGGAAGTATTTGTGGGTATAACCACCCGAACCGGTGTCGGTCGGCGAAGTCAAGACTTCCTTTGTCTTGGGATCGTGCAAGGCGTCATAAAGGCGCGCCAGGGACCGCACAGAATTGCGAAAGGCGGGATGGGTCGTCACATCGGCAACGCGCTCGCCGTCGATGTAGACTTCGCGGCCGTCGCGCAGACTTTCGAGATATTCGGCGCCGGTAAAGGGTCGCGGTTCACCCGCACGAATGCTGTCCTCGGGCGCCATTTTGCTGCCTCCCTGGCTGGGCTTGATCCCCGGCTGTAAGGATGTTGCCCGCTTTAAGGGTTTTGGCTGAGCCTCGGCCATCGCAGGCCGGCCTCGGTGTTGCGGGCCCGGCGGCCGATCAAAGGCGTCCGGGTCGAGCCGCTGATCGCTGTTCTGCGCGAGTTGGGTAATCGGCAGCCGATATCGACCGGGCACGCCGCGCACCCGCCACTTGCGCACGGTCTCGGCGGCAATCCCGAGCGTGCGCGCGGCTCCCTCGATAAAATCCCATTGCGACGGCATCAACCTGATTGTCGGACAAAACGTCCGCCCTCACAAGTCGCCGCGATCTAATGCGGACAAAATGTCCAGGGAGCGCGATGCCGTAAAGATCGCGACGCTGTCAGCGTCACCCGAGACAACTAACCCCATCTGCCGCGGTTCTCGACCACCCCCCGACACTGCGCGCGGGCGACCGGCCCGCGCGGGCGCCTGGCCGAAATCCGCCTGGTATCAGCGCGAAAAGGCGCCGCGCTCGGCCGTGCGGATCGCCTGGTCGAAGGCCGCCATCACCGCTGCGTGCGACGAGCGGTCGTTCATCGTCTCGACATTGGTAAAGCCACGCGAGCGGGCGACATCGATCAGCAGTGAATGCGCCGACCAGGCGAGCGTCGGATCGTTGAGCCGCTTGCCGGCAGCGCGCAAGGCGCCGACCGCGCAGCGCTGTCCGCCAAACGAGCGATAGGTGCGCCGCGTCCAGTCCTTGGGATCGTTGATCATGTCCTTGGCGTCGCGCAACAGATCGGCGACCGCGAGCCCGCGTTCCGCCGGCGTGGGTGCCCGCAGCATCGTCGGCGCCGTGGCTTTCCTGCCGCGCAACCGGGTCTGGTACCACAGCCGGCAGCCTTGCCGGCTCCACAGCGGAAAGAGGCCGGTGTCGTACGGGGTTGTTGCGGGGAAATAAGTACCATCGAATGGCATCGCGCTCTCCTATTGCCTCGGTTACCAATCGTCAGTCGTCGCCACCACGCAGCGCACATCTCCCCCGCGACGCGCGCAAAATCGGTTCGAGCCAAGGTGCTTTCGGACGGGCTGCGCAGGGGCGCACTGCCTAAACGGCTCTGCCATCGGCAATGATCCCGCCACCTTTGTCGACACCGCCGGTATAACCAGCCCTCCTTCAGCACCCAGGGAAAACCGTTCCCAAACAGGATGATTCCGCCGCGCCCGCAACCTGTCAATCGCCCAGCGGATCAATTCAATCGCCACGCGCGAGAAAACCTCGCCTGCCGGCGTGCAACACGGTGGCCGGTGAAAGTGCGCGGCATTTTTGTCACGGATAACGCAGCCATCGCGGGCCTGTGGGCGTGCTTGACCGCGGGCCGGATCGGGCGACAGAATCCCGCGGTTTTGATACAGGGGAGGAAAGTGCCATGGCCGAAATACGCATCGTCGCGAGCGAGTTGCGATTTCCCGAAGGGCCGGTGGCGATGGCCGACGGCTCGGTGATCCTGGGCGAGATCGCCGGCGCCGCGGTGACGCGGGTTACAGCCGACGGCCGCAAGACCGAGATCGGCAAGGCCGGCGGTGGGCCCAACGGCCTCTCCACCGGACCCGATGGTGCCCTCTATGTCTGCAACAATGGCGGCAACGAATACGCCCAGGGCGGCTTTTTATCGACCGGCCCGGCCAAGGATTACCAATGCGGCTACATCCAGCGCATCGATCCGCGAACCGGCGATGCGCGGGTGCTGTACCGCGAATGCAACGGGCACAAATTATCGGCGCCCAACGATATCGTGTTCGACCGCCAGGGCGGGTTTTACTTCACCGATCTCGGCAAGCGCTACGCGCACCACCGCGACCATGGCGGCATTTATTATGCGCTGCCCGACGGCTCGAAGGTAACCGAACTGGTCTACCCAATCGTCAGCCCAAACGGCATCGGCCTGTCGCCCGACGAAAAGACGCTCTATGTCGCCGATACCGAAACCTCGCGGCTGTTCGCCTTCGACATCATCTCGCCCGGCGCGCTCAAGAGCGAGCCGTTCCCGGCGCCCTATGGCGGCCGGCTGGTGTGCGGACTGCCGGGGTTTCAGCGCTTTGACAGCCTCGCGGTCGAGGCCTCCGGCAATATCTGTGTCGCGACCTTGATCACCGGCCACATCACCGTCATCGCACCCGACGGCCATGTCGTGCGCCAGGTCAAGATGCCCGATGTCTACCCGACCAATATCTGCTTTGGCGGCAACGACATGAAAACCGCCTACATCACCTTGTCCGGCAGCGGCCAACTGGGCGCCCTGGACTGGCCGGAACCCGGCCTCCGCCTCAACTTTATGGTTTGAGCAATAGATCTAACGCAAAGGCCGCAGAGGGTGCGCAAAGGTCGCTATGAAGAATTTCTATTCTTTGCGCCCTTCGCGGGACCTTGGCGTCCTCAGCGTTGAAACCTTATTCGAGGAGTAGCCCGATGAAAGCCGCCGTATTTCACGCCCCGCACCAGCCGCTGACGATCGAGGAGGTCGCGGTCAACAAACCGGGGCCGCGCGAGGTATTGCTGCGCACCGCCTTTGCCGGGCTGTGCCACAGCGATCTGCATTTTATCGAGGGGCTGTACCCGATCCCGACCCCGGTCGTGCTCGGCCATGAATCCTCGGCGATCGTCGAGGCGGTCGGCGACGGCGTCACCTATGTCAAGCCCGGCGACCACGTCATCACCTGCCTCTGCGTGTTTTGCGGCACCTGCCCGCAATGCCTGACCGGCCACTCCAATTTGTGCGAGAACACCGATGTCAAGATGCTGCCCGGCGTCGCCAAGCGGATGAGTTGGAACGGGGAGCAGTTGAACCAGGCGTTCAACCTGTCCTCCTTCGCCGAACAGATGCTGGTGCACGAAAACTCGATGGTAAAGATCGATGACGACATCCCGCTCGACCGCGCCGCGCTGGTCGGCTGCGGCGTGATGACCGGGGTCGGCGCGGTCTTTAACGCCGCCAAGGTCGAGCCGGGCTCGACGGTCGCGGTGATCGGCTGCGGCGGCGTCGGATTGTCGGCGGTCAACGGCGCGGCGCTCGCCGGCGCCGAGCGCATCATCGCGATCGACACCGTGGCCGTCAAAGCTCGAACTGGCGCGCGAACTCGGCGCCACCGACACGCTCAACGTCAGCAATGCCGACCCGGTCAAGGCGGTGCGCGACATGACCGGCGGCGGCGTCCATTACTCGTTCGAGGCGCTCGGCACCAAAGCAACCGCCGAGCAGGCGTTTCAGATGCTGCGCGCCGGCGGCACCGCGACGATCATCGGCATGGTGCCGTTTGGCGTGAAGATCGAATTGCACGGCTCCGATTTCCTGCGCGACCGCAAGATCCAGGGCACCTCGATGGGCGGCAACCGCTTTCGGGTCGACATGCCGCGGCTGTTGTCATTGTGGCGCCAAGGCCGGCTCAAGCTCGACCACCTGATCTCCGGCACGCCTCAAACCTTGGCGAGATCAATGACGGCTTCGCCAAGCTCAAATCCGGTGCCCCCGTGCGCCAACTAATCGATTTCGCCACCACCTGAGAGGCTGGCACCGCCGCGCGCGACGGCTCAGCCTGCACCTTGGGCCAGGCCGGGGGTGGCCCGAATTACACAGCGTCCAGGAGCGTGGCCACTAGCGCATCGATCGCTGTGCCAGCCCCGTTTCGACCAAGCCGTCGCGAACGAGGCGGCGCGCACGCTGGAACCGGACTCCTTCGGGTAACTCGACCCCCGCCGCGACCCTCTCGGCATCGGCCGCGGCAGCAGAAAGTGCGGCGTGGACACGGATTGTTCGGTCGAAGCGCGGGATCGGGAGGTTAAAGATGACCTTGTCGAAATCTCGAGCGCCCCATTGTCCGCGGGACTGGAATTGTGCAATACGCCCCCGCGCCGTCTCGCTATTCAGAAGCGCCACGAGATACCGCGCCTCGTCCTGGCTTGCCGGAGCGATCCAATAGAGCTTGTGCTCGACAACCGCGCGCTGATCCTGCAAGAGACAGGCGGCCGGAAGAGTGCCGGAGGCCGCATACACGACGCGGGTCAGCCCGATCGGAAATTGCGCGCCGAGTTCGTTGTGGTAGTTCCACCTGCCGACGAGCGTCATCGCGCCGCTCTCGGAGTTCCCTCTCCACATTGCCTCGGCTTGCCGCATCCAGCCGTGAAGGCCGCCGAAGCCGTGGTTCGCCGCCCGTCCAGCGTCGAATAGATAGCCGCCTTCGCTAACTGGGACTACGCCTTCAAAAGGCCGAAACACCCGGTAGGGCAAAATGCTTTCGCCGAGGAGCACCGGCCGCAGGAATTCCACCTCGACCGGGTTCTCGATACCCGGCAACGTCCTCCACGGCAGCTTTTCCTGGCTGTTGCGGCGGCTCGCGACCAAGGGCGCGCTCGCATTGGGGCCGAGGCGTCCCGCCGCCCGCCGTTCTATAAGACATAACATGCGCGGCACGAGCGTCGCGCCCTGCCTGAACGCTCCGCGGTACGCTGAGCCACCTTCGAATGAACCAACTGATGGCGCGGGCGCGCCTTCGATTACTCTGAGCTTGGCATCGGCTAGCACTTCCGACGCATCGCGAAAGGGGAGGTCTCCCGAATAGGCGCGTACGGTGTCGGGCATCCGCTGCGAATCCGCTCGTTTTCGCCCGAATACGGCGCAGGACGGAACCGGAAAAAGCGGCTGCAGTGAATTGCCCATTGTCCATGCTTCGTCCCAGGCGATATCCGCCGAGCGGAACGAGCCCGTGCGCAACCTCTCGAATTGGCCGCGTGTCAGCGCCGCCATCGGCAGGACGAGCGCGAGGCGCCCGCCGGAGCGGAGATAAAGATGCGCGACGCGGACTGAGAACAATGCCGAAAGGTCATTCTGGGTGGCAAACCTACCCCCGACATATACTCGCTCTCCTTTGGCGAGTTCCTTGAACCGCTTCTGCAGATCCACGCTCATATGGCGAAATGACAGCCAGGGCGGGTTGCCGATCACGACGTTGGCCCAGCCTGCCGAGGCCGAATAGGCGAGTGGGCGCGATAGGTTGCGTGCCACATAAGCCCAGATCGTGTCGCGCTTGTCGCGGCGCAGGCGATCGAAGGTCAGATAGGTCTTGCCGAGGTCCTCGATCGCGAGCTTTTGCTCCTTTGTCACGTCGGTACGGTAATGCTGTTCGGTGATGCGAGCTAAGGCGGCCTCGATTTGTGAGCGGGTGAGGCCGTCCAGGGAGCCTGTGCGCATCTGTTCGACAGCCTTGTCGAACAGCGCTGGGTCCCGGCAGAAGGTCTCCGGGAAACTGAGCTGCTCGCCGCCGTTGCCGGTTTGAGCGGCGCTTCCCGCCGGGGGCGGCGGAACGCGAATGGTCAGTTCTTTCCCGGCCATAAACTCGGAAATTGAAAGCTGCATTGCGTCGCCGAGATAGACCGGGATCGACAGCGCACCGGCGCGGTAGGCGAGCCCAGGGCTCAGCGCGAGGAGGTAAGTGACGCGGCCGATGATCACCGCAACCGGGTGGATATCCATGCCGGCAATGTGGGCGCAGGCCTCCGCCGCTCGCCGCTCGCGCGGCATCGCCGCTTCATCGGCCTCCTTCAGGAAATTGCGGATCGCGTGAAAGAGGAAGGTTCCAGAACCGCAACCTGGATCGAGCACGCGCTGTTCAAGCGGTCGATCGATTGCGTGCCGCGCCATTTTAGCGGCGAGCCAGTCTGGCGTGTAATACTCACCGAGACCGTGCCGCTGTTCCCGGTCGATCAGCGATTCGTAAAGCGTCTTCAACACGTCCGTCTCGACTTCGGCCAGCCGGAATCGCCGGACGTGATTCATAATCCGCCGAACCAGCGCCTCGCCCTCCGCGTCGGCGGCAACCCAATCGAAAAAGTCGCTCTCGACTGCACCGCCGATTCCAGCCGCCGCGAAGGCGTCGCCGGAGAGCAGGCGCTTAGGCTCGTCCTCGACGAGCCGCATTACGGCAACCGCGACGCATTTAGCGACGACCACGAGAAACGTGTGTTGAAACCAAAGCTGGTCGCTTTCGACTTCCCGGCCGTAAACAAGTTTTAATAAGTCCGCCCACAATTGACGCTTTAATGCGATGACCGGATCCGCTTTTAAACTGTCCCAAAGCAGGCGCAGCTGTGCGTTAACTCGGCGATAGGCGACCGAATCCTCGCCGAGTTCGGCACGGATGGTCAGCGGGACGGGCGGCAACGAAGATTTGAGTGCGACCGCGCCGTCAAGCCAGGAAAGAAAGATTTCCGGCTTTTCCGGATCAAGCGCCGTACGCTTGACGACGTTGAGCTTGCCCGCCTCCAACTCGAACACCGCCCATTTCTGGCCATCAGAGGCGATGCCGACGAAGCGCTCCTGTTCCTCTCGTTCGCGATCCGCAAGGTAATCCGGCATCCGCCGCTCGATGTCCGGCCATTCCCTGTCGAGATCGCTTTTGGCTTCAAAGACAGTGCGCCCGATCAGCGCGTCGAGCCGTCCGCGCACCTCCGGCACCCGACGCTCGAAATCGAGTGCGTGCAGCTCAACGCCGAACTCCTCGATTAGAAGCTGGCGGAAATCTGCTTTCACCTCGTCGTGGCCGGGCCGGCTGGCGAGGTGTTGAATTAGGTTTTGGGTCGCCTGAGACACAGTCATTGAGCAGATGCAAATAGCACGGCAAAGGTCATTCTGGCGTCCGGATTTGCCTGGCTCCTCGCCTCGGGTTGGCGGCCGCGTCTGTGCGTCGAACAATTCGCGGTTGCACGAGTTAAGTCCGTTACATGCAATTTGCGAGCAGGGACCTGGAAACCCGCCAACTCGACGTTAGGGCGTGACAATCTCGATCAGCGGTGCGAAGCGGCGAAAGTCGGCCTCGTTGAAGGTCAGCAATCGGTGCTCGCCATATGCCAGCATGGTCGCCACAACATTGGCGTCATGGACCTGGCGGCCTCCAAAGGAATAGCGGCGGCCGAGTTCGATCAGCTGATCCCACACCGCCGGGCCATCCTCGAGGATTGGGAAGCGTCGCGCGAATGTCGCGGTGTCCGAGATCGCTTCGGCGAGAGCCAGAGGCTTTCCCCAGGTTTGCGGTCGCGTCACTACTGCGATGTACTCGCGCAGTATCTGTCGGCTGAGAGAGAGCGGCTCTTCTGCAGCAATCCGCGCGAGCGCTTCTCTGGCGCGATCGTAAAACGGCGATCCCTGAGCCGTCGCGTAGATCAGGACATTGGTGTCGACGAAGCTCACCGCCCATCTTCGTCGTAGATGTCCTCGCGGCGCAGGCTCAATCCTTCGGGCCAGGGTCCCAAATCGTGAGCGGGCAGGCCGTCGGCGTCGAAGGGCGCGCCGGGCGGCTGACGAGTGGGCGCGGAGACCACTGCGATGGTGACCTCGTGTTCGCCAGGCGGCACGGCGGCGGGGGCGGTGCCGGAGATCCGATGATCAGGACCGACCAGGATGCGGGTGCGGATTTCGGTCATTGCGCGCTCTGTCACCTGGAATAACGCGAAGCCTAGACATAATACCAAATACGGCGGCGCCGTCTCAGCTTTGGCAAGGTCGGCGATCTTTCGTTCGGAGGATGTTAAAGGCAATTCGTCTTCAACACGTTGGCCGTCGAACAACCAAGTTTCAGCCAGAACACCGACTCACACCGCGGTTGAGAGCCCGACAAGGGTCCTCGACGCAGCGACGTAATTTCGCCGCGCTTGGCTGATACGGTTTCTCGTTGTAGGCAATTCGGGTGCTATCGGTGCTGCTGATTTTGGATTTCCCGTAGGCGTGCAAAAAATTCCCGGTTAGGCGGGGAGAATTCCCGATTAGGCGGGGGAAATTCCCGGTTGGATTGCCACGGGAATTTGGTTGCAAGTGGCTGATAGGGAAGGTGAATTTTGATGGGTGGGTGGCGATTTCGACCAAAATTCCCGGTTAGACGGGAATTTGGTCTGCTGGCCGGCGGCCGCGGTTGGGGCGGTTAGGGTGAGCCCAGCGACGGCGGGCAATCGCCGGGCGCTTCGCGGCGGAGGGTTAGGTGGTTTGGCGGATCAGGTTGGCCCAACGGTCGAGGATTGGGAGGATTTTGTCGGCGGGTTCCGACAGCAGCATCACGACGACGCGGGCGACGCCCATGTCGCGGTAGTGCTTTAGCTGGTCGGCGTCCTCGTCGGGGTTGAACAGGGTTACCGGCAGGGAGTTTGGGTCGCGGCCGGAATCGCGCGCCATCTGGCGGAACTGGTCTAGGACATCGAGCGGGCTCGACCCCGGCCGGCCGCCGATCGGGCACCAGCCGTCGCCATAGCGGATCGCCCGCCGCGCCGCCTGCGGCCACGCGCCACCGACCAGGATCGGCGGATGCGGCTTTTGCACCGGCTTTGGCCACGCCATGATCGGGTCGAAATTGACCATGTCCCCATGATATTCGGCCTTGGATTTGGTCCAGACCTCCTTCATCGCCTCGATCCGCTCGCGCATTAGTTTGAAGCGGGTCTTGGGATCGGTGCCGTGGTTCTCCATTTCGTCGGCGTTCCAGCCGCCGCCGACGCCAAACAAAAACCGCCCGTTCGACACCTGGTCGACCGAGGCGACGAGTTTCGCGGTCTGGATCGGGTCGCGCTGCTGCACCAGGCACACCCCAGTGCCGAGCTTGAGGCGGGTCGTGGCGATCGCCGCGGCGGTCAGCGACACAAACGGGTCCATCGCGTCGTAATAGCGCTTGGGCAGTTCGCCGCCGCCCGGGAACGGCGTCTTGCGCGACACCGGGATATGGGAGTGTTCGGGCGCCCAGACCGACTCAAACCCGCGCTGTTCCAATGCCTTGGCGAGGTCGACCGCCGAGATCGCATAATCGGTAAAAAACATCAACGCGCCGAAATCCATGTTTTCCGCTCCGTGGGTTTATTGCCTGGCATGAGCATAGCCGCGATCGTCCACCGCCGGCCAGCACCGCGCGTTATGCTTTACCGGCGGCAGCGGCCCCACCATTGTTGTCGAGCGCGGGCGCGGGTTTTATCGGGGTTGAGCAGCGAGGGGCGAGTCGATGCCGGCGGATGGCAGCAAGCGGGTCGGCGTGATCGGCGCCGGGATGGTCGGGGTCTGTGCCGCGAGCTATTTGCAGCGCGACGGCCACCAGGTGTTCATCATCGAAGCCGGCGAGCCGGGCCACGGCGCCTCGTTCGGCAATGCCGGCGCCTTTAATGCCTCGTCGGTGACGCCGATGTCGATGCCGGGGGTGATGTGGAAGGTGCCGGGCTGGCTGTTCGACCCGCTCGGGCCGTTGTCGTTGCGCTGGCAATATCTGCCGGTCGCGGCACCCTGGCTGGTTCGCTTTATCCGCGCCGGCGCGCCCGAAAAAGTCCACGCCCAGGCCCGCGCCTTGCGCCCGTTGGTCGGCGCGACGTTGCAGGCATTGTCGCCGCTGGTCCGTGATGCCGGGGCCGAGGATCTCGTCCATCGCCTCGGCCATCTCTACGTTTACCGCTCGCCGCTGGGACCCGAAAAGGAGCGGCTCGCCTGGGAATTGCGGCGCGAGAACGGGGTCGAAATCGACGAATTCGACGCCGACGAATTGCGCCAGCTCGAACCGAGCCTATCGCGCGATTACCAGCGCGGCATTCTGGTGCGCGAAAACGGGCATACCTCAAACCCGCTTGGTCTGGTGCAGCGGCTGCTGGAGCATGTCTTGCGCTCGGGCGGCAAGCTGGTCCGGGCTCGCGCGCATGGGTTTCGGCTCGACGGCGGCCGGCTGCGCGCGATCGAGACCGACCGGGGCGACTTGCCGGCCGACGCCGCTGTGATCTGCGCCGGCGCCTGGTCAAAGCCGCTCGCCACGGCCTTGGGCGACCGGATACCGCTCGAAACCGAGCGCGGCTACCATCTGATGATCCGCGATCCCGAAATCATGCCGCGCATCCCGACCGCCGATGCCGACGGCAAGTTCGTCGCAACGCCGATGGCGACCGGATTGCGCTTTGCCGGGACCGTCGAACTGGCGGGCCTCAAGGCGCCACCCGATTGGCGGCGCGCGCGAATTCTGCTCGAACAGGGCCGCAAGATGCTCCCCGGGCTCGCGGCCGACTACCCCGAGGAGCGGCTCTCGCTGTGGATGGGTCACCGTCCGAGCCTCCCCGATTCACTTCCAGTGCTGGGACCGTCCAGCGCCACGCCGGACGTGATCTATGCCTTTGGCCACGGTCATGTCGGCATGACCTCGGCGCCGATGACCGGCAAGGTGGTCGCCGATCTCATCACCGGCCGCGCGCCATCGATCGATATCGCGCCGTTTTTACCGTCGCGCTTCGCCTAAGCTTTAGGCACAGAGCAAATGTTCATTTACAAACGGCAAGTCGTTGATTCGGTTTGTCTAGCGAATCCGCCAGTTTTTTGCTTATATTGTTCGATTGATTTCTCGGAACCGGGTCTGCTTGCCGCTGTTGGTTTATTAAGTTGCCGATGGTGTAGAGCCTGAGGGCAGCGAAATTCGGCGGAGGATTCGGAGTTATGCCTGATCGCGACCAATCCTACAGTTCAAACCGCGGCTTTGCGTCGATGGACCAGCAGAGACAGCGTGAGATCGCCAGCAAGGGCGGCCAGGCCAGCGGCGGAAATTTCAAAAACGACCCGGAGCGCGCCTCGGAGGCTGGCCGCAAAGGTGGACAGAACGTCCCGGCCGGCGAGCGCAGCTTTTCCCGCGATCCCGAACTGGCATCCCAGGCTGGCCGCAAAGGCGGCGAGAGCGGTCATAGCGGTGCCGGCGCCCAGCGCAGCGGGCAGCCGATCGGCTCTCGGCATGACATCGGAGAGCAGCACGTCGGACGCGAGATCCCGGAGCGCAGTAAGGCGCATGATACGGAGATCGCCGTCGAAGCCGGCCGGCACGGCGGCGAACACAGTCATACCGGCAGCAGCCCCGACCGACCCGCCACCGAACGCGAGCAGGTAAAGCCGGGCGACACGGTCGGCCGCGAGATCCCCGAGCACAGCAAACCGCATGATACCGAGATCGCCGTCGAAGCCGGGCGGCACGGCGGCGGATCGCGGGATCAAAGTCGATAAGATCCAGCCATTATCATTAAACGAGAGCCCCGCACTGCCGCGGGGCTTTTTCTGCGTTCCTTCATCGACTGAAATGGCCGAAGAATTAGTACGGCGTGCCGTCGCGGTGTACAAAGCGGCGGCTACCGTCCGGCATCAGGGCGCGGCCGATGTCGTCGTCCGGATAGATCACGGTGTCGCCCGGATTGCGGTCGCCGATTTCGAGATAGACGACATCGTGCATCGTGCGGTTCAGCAGATGATGCGCATTGCCGTCGCCAGCTTTGAAGCCGGCGCACATGCCGGGGCGCAGCACGGTCTCGCCGCTGTTGGTCACCAGCACCGGCTCACCTTCTAGAATGTAGATAAATTCATCCTCTCGGCTATGGGTGTGGCGCAATGCCGACAGACCACCGGGTGGCAGCCGGGTCAGATTGACCCCGAAATTGGTCAGCCCGAATAGATCGCCGAGCTGCCGCCGCACTCGCCCCGTGACCCGGCTCGCATACGGCTCGGGATAGCCGCGCCCGGGGCGCGCTTCCGGTGCTGCCGTCGCCTCGATCGCCGGGGGTCTCGCTTCCTGTGGCATGACCGCCTCCTCCATTGTCGCCGTTGCGCTAGCGGGCTAGGTTAACCTCTGGGCGCTGCCCTGGAAATTCCCATCGAGTTCAGGAGCACTACGGCGTCGCAACTTCCTTTTACCGGCCGCGACCCGGTTTACGGGATACCATGGTTGACGCAATGAACGAGCACATCACGATCCGCTTTGCGGCCTCCGACGATGCCGGCCTGTTGCTGCGGTTTATCCGTGAACTCGCCAAATACGAAAGGGCCCCGGCTGCCGTTGTCGCGACCGAGGACGATTTGCGGCGGCACGGTTTTGGGCCGGACCGGCAGTTCGAGGCGATCCTCGCGTTTCTCGACGGCGAGCCAGCCGGCTGCGCGCTGTTCCATTCGCGATTTTCGACCTGGCTTGGCCGGCCCTGCATGTATCTCGAAGACCTCTACGTCAGCGAAGCGGCACGCGGGCTCGGCGTTGGGCGCCGTCTGATGGCGCGGCTCGCGGCGATCACCGTCGAGCGCGGCTGGAGCCGCATCGACTTTCAGGTCCTCGACTGGAATCCGGCGCGCGATTTCTACCATCGCCTCGGCATGACGCACCTTAGAGAATGGCAGCGCTATGGCGCCGACATCGCAGCCCTCCGCCGCCTCGCTGCGCTAGATTGCAGCAATTCTTAGCCTGAGAGCATTAAAGAGCGAACCCTGCACGGAGCGCGCAGGCGACGAGCCGCATCAGCTTTTAAGCGCCAAATCGATCAATGGCAGCAGGGCGGGGGCGGTCAACAGGCCGCCCTCGACAATCTCGGCGCGGCTGAGCCAGGCGACCTCGTCGGCATCGTCGGCGGCGACACCCTCGCCCGAGCGCCAGAGGCCGCGCACCGCGACCAGCGTGTAGTGGAAGCGCACGCGGCCTTCGTCGTCGCGGTCGATCGTGTCGATCACGGTCAGCGGGCCGATCGGCTCGGCGACGACGCCGGTCTCCTCGAGGAGTTCGCGCATCGCGCCCTCGGCGACGGTCTCGCCCAGTTCGAGCACGCCGCCCGGGAAATCCCCAGCGCCCGGCCATGGGCGGGTTGGCGCGGCGCACGACCAGCGCCCGCTCGCCGCGCAACACCACCGCCAGCACCCCGACGATCGGCCGCTCCGGATAGCGGCGCGCCGGCGCCGTGCCCGAGATCGGCGGACCGTCAGCGCGACAGCCCTCATCCCCGCTGACGCGCTCTCCTCCCCCGCATGCAGGGAGAGGGTAAATCGGGTGAGGGCGGGCGAGGCACTCGATTAACCGAGCTGATCACTCCGCGGCGACGCGCGGCTGGCCGTGCTCGTCGGTGTAGATTTCGGCGCCCTGCTCGAGGAACTCCTGCGACTTTTCCGCCATGCCGGCGCGGGCGTAGTCGCGGATTTCCTGGGTGATCTGCATCGAGCAGAATTTGGGGCCGCACATCGAGCAGAAATGCGCGAGTTTGGCGCCGTCGGCCGGCAAGGTCTGGTCGTGGAACTTCTCGGCCGTCTCGGGGTCGAGCGACAGGTTGAACTGGTCGCGCCAGCGGAACTCGAAGCGCGCCCGCGACAGCGCGTCGTCGCGCTCGCGCGCCGCCGGATGGCCCTTGGCGAGATCGGCGGCGTGCGCGGCGATCTTGTAGGTGATGACGCCGACCTTGACGTCGTCGCGGTCGGGCAGCCCGAGATGCTCCTTCGGCGTCACGTAGCAGAGCAGCGCGGTGCCGAACCAGCCGATCATCGCCGCGCCGATGCCGGTGGTGATGTGGTCGTAGCCGGGCGCGATGTCGGTCGTCAGCGGCCCCAGGGTGTAGAACGGCGCCTCGCCGCATTCCTCGAGCTGCTTTTCCATGTTGATCTTGATCTTGTGCATCGGCACGTGGCCGGGGCCCTCGATCATGACCTGGACGCCGTCCTCCCAGGCGAGCTTGGTCAATTCGCCGAGGGTTTCGAGTTCGGCGAATTGGGCGCGGTCGTTGGCGTCGGCGATCGAGCCGGGGCGCAGCCCGTCGCCCAGCGAGTAGCTGACGTCATAGGCCCGCATGATCTCGTTGATCTCGCGGAAATGGGTGTAGAGGAAGCTCTCCTGGTGATGCGCCAGGCACCATTTCGCCATGATCGAGCCGCCGCGCGAGACGATGCCGGTGACCCGCGGCGCGGTCAGCGGGATATAGGCGAGCCGACACCCGGCATGGATCGTGAAATAATCGACCCCCTGCTCGGCCTGCTCGATCAAGGTGTCGCGGAACAATTCCCAGGTCAGCTCCTCGGCCTTGCCGCCGACCTTTTCCAGCGCCTGGTAGATCGGCACGGTGCCGATCGGCACCGGCGAGTTGCGGATGATCCATTCGCGGATCGTGTGGATGTTGCGCCCGGTCGACAGATCCATGACCGTGTCGGCGCCCCAGCGCGTCGCCCACACCATCTTCTCGACTTCCTCGGCGACCGAGGAGGTGACGATCGAGTTGCCGATATTGGCGTTGACCTTGACCAGGAAATTGCGGCCGATGATCATCGGCTCGGTTTCCGGATGGTTGATGTTGTTGGGGATGATCGCGCGGCCGCGGGCGATCTCGTCGCGCACGAATTCCGGGGTCACGTGATCGGGGATCGCGGCGCCGAACGACTCCCCGTCGACCGCGCCGTCCCGGCGCAACTTCTCGCGGCCGAGGTTCTCGCGGATCGCGACATATTCCATCTCGGGGGTGATGATGCCGCGGCGCGCATAGGCGATCTGGGTGACCGCTGCACCCGGCTTGGCGCGCAACACCTGGCGGCGGCCGCGGTCGAACAACGGGACTGCACTTTCCTCGCCGCGCCGCAGCCCGTTGTCCTCGGGCTTGATCTCGCGGCCCTGGTAGACTTCGACATCGCCGCGCGCCAGGATCCACGGCTTGCGCAATTCGGGGAGGCCCTTGTGGATGTCGATCTCGGCGTGCGGGTCGGAATAAAGCCCCGAGGTGTCGTAGACGCGCACCGGCGGCTCGCCGGCCGAGGCCTCGAGATCGATCTCGCGCATCGCGACCGACAGCTCGGGATGGAGCTGGCCCGCGAACATGGACCTTGCGCGAGGACGGGAACGGCCCGGTGGTGACCCGAAGCTCGTTCGATCTTCGGCATCGGCTTCGCGGATGGGAGGGGAGCGGAATCGGGCATGGTGCCTCCGTTGCGCGAACGAAGATCCGGGAATCCGCGAAGAGGAGGGAGCGGCTCTTGCCGCGGCGTTCCTGTCCCTACGCCGGTACGACCCGGATCAGGTTCGAAGGGTTTCCGCGCCCCACCCCACCCCGCTTCCGCCGAAAGTGGCGGACGCTTGGCGGGGGTAAGCCGGCGGCATCTCAGCCCCCTGACGGGGCACCCCTTGGACAAATTGATTATCCGCAGAGTGTCGCCCCGGCGTCAAGGTTGCGGTTTGATGACGCAGCCCGATCATGCGGCAAAGCCGTTGTGCCGATCTCCTAGCAGAGTAAACTGGCGGAAAAGAACATTGGGAGCACAGATGATCGTCTGGCGCGTAATCGGCTGGATACTACTCCTTGCCGGCCTCTCGGTGCTGGTGAGGGATGTAATCGCCAGCTTTGACATCGGCCTGTGGCGGCCGATTGCTGTGGGTCAATTGTGGTACGATTTCGACCGATCGAGCCTCAACTTGGCGCAGGCAATCACCCAGCGCTATCTCTCGCCGTTTTTATGGAATCGGATCGCCGTTCCTGTCCTCCTGTCTTGGGCGTGTGCCGTGCTGATCGGCTTGGGCGCGCTCGTTCTTCTGCTCGCCCGACCACGACGGCCGAGGCGCCCTTACCGCAAATAGTTTGGCCACGGGCGATGGCGCTCAAATGCGGATCGTCAACCTGCTCGCAGGACCGAGCAGCGGCAATAGGCTAACCAGAACCGATTTCTCGACCGCAATGCATCCGGCGGTTGGCGAGAAATCGGGCCGTGCGACATGTAGAAATATCGCGCTGCCAGCGCTGCGAACGACCGGCGCCATGTTGTAGCCGATCACGACCAACAGATCGTAGGCCGCGTCGTCGAGCCACATCGGCTCGGTATGGGCCGGGTAGGGCAGGCTGACGGGGCGGTTGTAATTGCCGTCGGCGGGATCATCGACCCACGCGTCGGTCGGCTGCAGAGCGCCAAGCGGCAGGCGTGTTCGCGGCGGCTCTATCCGATCGGCGCGATAATAGCCGGAAATCAACGAGAACGTACCGGCAGGGGTGGCGCCGTCGCCTTCGATCTTATGGGTCGAAATACCGGCTCGGCCGATCGCGGCTCGCGCCTTGCCCTCAGGCCAGGTCAGCCAGCCATCGCGATATTCGAGATCTTCGTCGACGACAGCGGCTTTCACGATGCCGGCCACCGCCAATTGCGCCGGTAGTGTCAGCAATGCCCGGCGCGCCACCAACACGCGTTAATACATATGCTGGCCGCCATTCACCGACAGAGTCGAGCCGGTGATGAAATCAGCCTCGTCGGCGACCAGGAACAGCACCGTGCGCGAGATATCCTCGGCGTGCCCGAGCCGGCCGACCGGGATGCGGGCGATGATCTTTTCGAGCACATCGGCCGGCACTGCGCGCACCATTTCGGTGTCGACATAACCGGGAGCGACGGCGTTGACGGTGATCCCGCGCGATGCACCCTCCTGGGCCAAAGCTTTGGTAAAGCCGTGAATCCCCGACTTTGCGGCGGCGTAATTGACCTGGCCATATTGTCCGGCTTGGCCGTTGATCGAGCCGATATTGACGATCCGGCCAAAGCCGCGCGCCCGCATCCCTTCGATGACCTGTCTCGACATGTTGAAGCACGAGGACAAATTGGTTTGGATCACCGCATTCCACTGCTCCCAACTCATGCGGTGCATGGTTGCGTCGCGCGTAATGCCAGCGTTGTTGACCAACACTTCGATCGGGCCGAGCGCGGCTTCAATCGCCTTGACGCCGTCGGCGCAGGCCTTGAAGTCAGAGACATCGAATTTGAAGACCGGGATGCCGGTCTCCTCGTGAAGTTGCCGCGCCGCCGCGTCGTTGCCGCCATAAATGGCGGCCACCCGATAGCCGGCATCCTTTAGGGCCACCGATACTGCGCGGCCAATCCCACGGGTCCCGCCCGTGACCACCGCCACTCTTCCCATGCGTTCCTCCCTAACGAATTACCCGGCGTGACTTAGCCTTGCGGCTAGTCGCGCTCGAGGCACATAGCAATCCCCATGCCGCCGCCGATGCACAAGGTCGCCAAGCCCTTTTTCACGTTGCGGCGCTGCATCTCGTACAACAAGGTCACCAATACCCGCGCCCCCGATGCGCCGATCGGATGGCCGAGCGCAATCGCGCCGCCATTGACATTGACCTTCTCGACATTCCAGCCGAGGTCCTTGTTGACCGCGCAGGCCTGCGCAGCGAAAGCCTCGTTGGCCTCGACCAAATCGAGATCATCGGCCGACCAGCCGGCTTTTTTGAGTGCCATGCGACTCGCCGGGATCGGCCCGCTGCCCATGATTGCGGGATCGACGCCGGCCGTTGCCCAGGAGACGATGCGCGCCAGCGACCGCACGCCACGCTTTGCCGCCGTATCCGCGGTCATCAATACGACCGCGGCGGCACCGTCATTGATGCCCGACGCGTTGCCAGCGGTGACCGTTCCGTTTTTGTCAAAAGCGGGGCGCAATTTCGACAGCACCTCAAGGGTGGTGCCGTGCTTGGGATGCTCGTCGGTGTCGACGATGGTTTCACCGCGGCGGCCGGCGATCTTGACCGGGACGATCTCGTCCTTGAAGCGGCCGGACTTTTGCGCTGCTTCGGCCTTGCCCTGCGAGGCGGCGGCGAAAGCATCCTGCTGATCCCTGGTGATTTGCCAGCGCTGCGCCACGTTCTCGGCGGTATTGCCCATATGATAGCCGTTGAAAGCGTCCCACAGCCCGTCGCGGATCATCGTATCAACCAGCTCGGCGTCGCCCATTTTGACGCCGTTGCGCAGATGGATGCAGTGCGGCGCCTGGCTCATGCTCTCCTGGCCGCCGGCAACGACAATCTCGCTATCGCCGTTGCGGATCGCCTGATAGCCGAGCGCCACGGTGCGCAGCCCGGAGCCGCATAGCTGGTTGACGCCGTAGGCGGTCACCTCGAACGGCAATCCGGCGCCGATCGCGGCTTGCCGCGCCGGGTTTTGGCCTTCGCCAGCGGCGAGGATCTGGCCCATGATGACTTCGGAGACCTCTTTCGGGTCGACCTCGGCGCGGCGCAGTGCCTCGACAATCGCCACCTCACCGAGCTTGTGCGCCGGCAGACTGGCGAGCCCGCCGTTGAACGCCCCGACCGGGGTCCGCACGGCGCCGGCAATCACGACATCGGTCATCAATGGTCTCCTTGGCAAAGGTTTGCCCCCGATCCGGGCAAATGTGTGGTCAATCTAGGAGCGCCCTCCGCTGCTGTCCAGCCGGCGCCCTCTCGGCGAATGATCGAGCTGTGCCTTGAGCCATCGGGCGATCGGCGTCCACAGCATGTCAGGCGCGCGCGCCCCGGACATCATGCCGATATGGCCGAGCGGCGGGCGCAGCACGTCAGCGTTGGGGATCAACGCGGCCAGCGGCTCGGCCGAAGCCGGGGGCACGATGCGGTCGCGGCCGGGGATCACGACCAGCGCTGGGATGCGCAGCCGTTGCGGGCGCACGGCGCAGCCCGCGACCCGCCACAGCCCGCGCCCAGTCATATTGTCGCCATACCACGAGCTGAAGCACTCACGCGCCACCCCAATCGGCAGCGGCACCCCGTCATTGATCCAGTCTTCGAGTGCGACAAAGCTACGGGCCTCCTTGCCCGTCGGGTCGAGGCCCGCGAAGCGGACGAATTTGCGCTGGCCCAGAAATGGGTCGAGCATAAAAAACAGGCTCTGCACCAGTTCGACCGGCAATGCGGCGACATCGCTGCTGCTGAGCCACTGGTTGAAAAACCCGAGCACACCCGGCGGGATCGGCCGCTCGCCAGCGAAGTCCCAGGGTGTCGCAAGCAATGCCAAACACGCGACCTGCCGCTGCCTGCGTTGCGCCAATGCCAAGGCAAGCAGTCCGCCCATGCAGTAGCCGACAACCGCCATTGGCCTCCCTGAGCTTTGCGAGGCGGCGGCAAAAGCGTGATCGAGGCGTTCCACGTAGCCGCCCAGATCAAGCTCCAGTTCGACCGGCCCCGGCTCGCCCCAATCGACGACCAGCGGACGCAAGCCTTGGCCCACCAGAAAGCGCAAGAAACTCCGCTCGAGTAACAAATCGAGCACGTGATACCGGTTGATCAGCGACGGCACGACGAGTACCGCCGGCGCGTCGTGGTCGCCGCAATAATCGAGAAGGCGGCTGGCGCCCTCTTCCCAAACAACCGGTGCTGTGGCGGCGGGCCGCCGATAGGGATGCCGGCGGTAGGTTTCGAGGCCGGTGATAAAGGCGGTGGCCCGCCGGCTGATCTCGCCATCGAGCGCCGCAGCGAATTGATCAGGCTCGCACGCGTCGATTTCTGCGCCGAGAGCGCGCCAACGCCGGCCGGTCTCGTTCGAGGGCGGCGATGCGATCTTCCAAAGCGGCAACGCGGCGCGCGAGCTCAGCCACAGAGCGGCTGCGCTGGTCAGGTGTGCCGGCAGCGGGCGCGGCGCTAGCCGGCGATCCGGGCTCGCTTTCGGGGTCACTCCGCCGCCGATCGCCGAGTGCCGAGCTCCACAGCTCGGTGGCTGCGGGATCGCTCATCACTGCCGCCAGATACTCCTCCCACAATGCCAGATAGCGGCGCGCAAGGTCTTGGGGGTCGGTCATCGGCTGCCCTATATTCCGCTGTCACCGCCGCGAACGCGCGCCCGAGGCAATTTGCACGGGATTGATAAGGCGATCTTGCCGAAACGCTGTATTGTCGCCGCGGGGGAGCGATCCCGAGGGGAAATGGTGTGCGCATGAACACCCCGAACAACGACAAGCCAACGACCGGCAAGCCCGTCGTCGTCAAAAAATACGCCAACCGGCGGCTCTACAACACCGCGACGAGCAGCTATGTCACCCTCGACGACCTCGCCAAATTGATCAAGGAAGGCGGCGATTTCGTGGCCCACGACGCCAAATCGGGCGAGGACATCACTCGCTCGGTGCTGACGCAGATCATTGTTGAGCAGGAACAGAAGGGCCAGAACCTGCTGCCGATCAGCTTTCTGCGGCAGTTGATCTCGTTCTATGGCGACAGCATGCAGTTTCTGGTGCCGGGGTATCTCGAACAGGCAATGGTCGCGTTCAACCGCAATCAGGAGCAGATGCGCAAGAGCCTGCAGGCGACCTTTGGCATGTTCCCATTCGGCCAGTTCGAGGAGATGGGCAAACAGAACATGGCATTGTTCGATCGCGCGCTGAAGATGTTGGCGCCGTCTTACAACGCGGGCGAAAAGGCGAAATCGGCCGAGGCGGCATCGCCGCAAGCGGCCGACGAGGATCCACGTTTGAAACGCCTTGAAGCGCAAATCGACCAGCTGACGCGCCAGCTCGAAGCGATGGGGCGCCGCCCCGAGGGCGGTGAACACTGAGGGCGGCAATGGGGGTTGCCGCGAAGATTTGCGGGCTGACCAATGCCGACGCGGTCGTCGCCGCAATCGCCGGCGGGGCTGCCTATGTCGGCTTTGTCTTTTACCCGCCGAGCCCGCGTTCGGTGTCCCGTCAGCAGGCGGCAAGATTATGCGCGGCGATCCCGCCCGAGGTGATGCGGGTCGGGCTGTTTGTCGATGCCGACAACCATTCGATTGCCGCGGTGCTCGACCTGGTGCCGCTCGACCTCCTGCAATTTCACGGGCACGAAACCCCACAGCGGGTCGCCGAAGCGAAAGCGTACTTCGAATGCAAAATCATGAAAGCGGTATCGATCGCCGGTCCGGATGATGTCATCGTGGCTGCGGATTACGAAGATGCTGCGGACATGCTGCTGTTCGACGCCAAGCCGCCGCTCCGGCCCGACGCTTTGCCCGGCGGCAACGGCCTCGCCTTCGATTGGGGATTGATTGCCGGCCATTCGTGGCGGCGCCCATGGATGCTGTCAGGTGGCCTGACCGCCGATTTACTGCCGGAGGCGGTGCGCGTCTCGGGCGCTGCGATCGTCGATGTGTCGTCTGGTGTCGAAGACCGGCCCGGGTACAAGAACCCCGCCAAGATCCGCGCTTTTCTCGCCGCTGCCCACGCTCTTTAACCGGGATCTGTGGCTTCGGGCGCGCGTCAATCCGCGCCGCAAGGGCAAGGCAGAGCGTCGATATCGGTCACTAGCCGAAAGCCGGTTAGGTAGTCATCTGGTCCACGCTACACTTCGATCTTCGAGAACAGATAGACGCCGATCGCGAGCAGGATCGCGGCAAGGCCACCAAGGACCGCGAAGTCGGTCGCGACGCCGAACGCGGAACCGCCGCCGCTGAGGACGCTGCGCAGGCCGTCGACGCCGTAGCTGAGTGGGTTGAGCCGCACGGCAAGCCGCACCGCTCCCGGCAGCTCCGGGACCGGGAACAGCGCGCTCGAAAAGAAGAAGAGCGGCAGCACGATAAAGTTCATGATCAGCTGAAAGCCTTGCATATCCTGCAATACCGAGCCGAGGGCGGTGCCGATCGCCGTGCACATGATGGCGATCAGAACCATGAACAGCAGCGCCGCCGGCAGCAGCAGCGGATGCGACGGCCGGAACCCGGCGGCGAGGCAGACAAAAAAGACGATGCCCCCCTGGATCAGCGCCACCGTGGCGCCGCCGAGGGTGCGCCCGAGCACGACATTGAGCCGCGACACCGGCGCCACCAGCGTTTCCTTTAGAAAGCCGAACTGGCGGTCCCAGATGATTTCGATTCCGCTAAAGACGGCGGTGAACAGGATGCCCATCGTGACGATGCCCGGCGCCAGGAACTGTATGTAATTGCCGCGGCCGGCCCGGGCGAAGGTGGGTCCGAGCCCAAAACCGAGCGCCAGCAGGAACAGGATTGGCTGGCCGAGAGAGCCGATCATGCGGGCGCGCGAGCGGGAATACCGCTTCAATTGCCGCAGCCACAGGATGAAAACGGCGCTCACCGTCGGCCTCGCCACACCTGGCGCATCATCCGCATGCGGTCGACCGGCGCTGCCTCGTCTTCGCGGATACTACGCCCGGTCAGCGCGATGAACGCGTCCTCCAGGGTACGGCCGCCGGTTTCTTCGCGCAGCGCCGCAGCGGTGCCCTCCGCGACGATGCGGCCGTGGTCGATGACCGCGATCAGGTCGGCAACCCGCTCTGCCTCCTCCATGTAATGCGTCGTAAAAAACACGGTCACCTGCTCATCGCGGCACAGCGCGCGGATGAACTCCCAGATCTGGTTGCGCGTCTGAGGGTCGAGCCCTGACGTCGGCTCGTCGAGGAACAGGATGCGCGGCCGGTGCTGCAAGGCGCGGGCAATTTCAAGCCGGCGCTTCATGCCGCCCGAGAAGCGCTTGACGTAGTCGTCGCGCCTTTCCCACAACCCGACAAAGCGCAGCAGCGCCTCGACGCGCTCGCGGCGCTCGACCCGCGGGACGCGGTAGAGGACTCCGTGCAATTCCATGTTCTCGGCCGCCGTCAGTTCGTCGTCGAGGCTCGGGTCCTGGAAGACGATGCCGAAGGCGCGGCGCACCAGCAGCGGCTCCTTCACCGGGTCGTGGCCGGCGACCCTGAGCCGGCCCTCGCTCGGCTTGAGCACCGTCGTCAGCATCTTGATCGTCGTCGTCTTGCCGGCGCCGTTGGGGCCGAGAAAGCCAAAGATGACGCCCGCCGGCACCGCGAACGAGATGTGGTCGACCGCGATGAAGCCGTCGAACCGCTTGACCAGATCGCGGGCTTCGATGATCGCGCTCAAGACTGGCTCACTAGCGGCTACCGCGCCGGTCGGCCAATTCCAGCGTCACCAGGCGGGTTACCGTGATGACTATCCTCGGTAAACTACTCCGCGGCTTGGCGGGCGGGTTCTGGTGTCGATGTGGCGGCGGGGAGGCGCGGGATCACCTCCTTGGCCATCAGGCGAATGCCTTTTTCGGCCTCCTGGTGGTCGAGAAAGCCCGAGCGGCCGACAAAGATGAAATTGGCGAAGCCGCCGACCTTGTCGTAGATGTCCATGATCTGCCGATAGACCGTGTCCGGATTGCCGGCGCACAAAATGCCGCGGGCAATTGCCTGCTCGGCGGTGATGCCGATCAGGCTGTCGGCCGGACGCCGCGCCGTTTCGGCCCCGGGCCGCGGCGCGGTGCGGTAGTTTTGCGCCGTCACCTCCGGCGGTGCGCGTCCCGGCAGCAGTTTCGACATTTGCGGCGATTGCTTGAGGCTGGTGTTCAAAAACCACAGCAATTTGCTGCCAACGCGCAGCCCTTCCTCATCGGTGTCGCCGACATAAGCGAGCGCCGCATAGGCAAAACGATCGGTGCCGGGCGCTGGCAGGCCGGCCTCGCGGCGCGCGGTGCGATAGGCGTCAAAGGCGCGCTTGCTGGCCTCGGGGCCGCGCAACACCAGCGCGTTGATCATGCCGCGGCGGCCGAGCTCGGCGCAGGTCTCGGGATCGCCGCTCGCGGCCCACATTGGCGGGTGCGGGCGCTGATAGACCGGCGGCCAAATGTTGACGTGGCGATGGGTGTAGTATTTGCCCTCCCAGCTGAACGGCCCGTCATGCGAGGTCAGCGTTTTTTGAATGAGATCGATTGCCTCCCAGAAACGCTCGACATAACCGACCGGGTTGGCATTGCCCGAGACCATCTCGCTGTCGCCCGATTTGACAAAGCCGATGTCGAGCCGGCCGCGCGAGATCACGTCGGCCGTGGCATATTCCTCGGCGACGCGCACCGGGTCGGGGCGGATCGTGACCAGCGTGCCGAGGCTCAGAATGCGGACTTTTTTGGTCTGGCGCGCGAGGACGCCGAGGATCATCGGGCTCGCGCCATAAAGGCTGTTGATGCCCGAATGATGCTCGATCGAAACAATGTTGACGTCGAGATCGTCGCACAACAGATGCTCGTCGAGGCATTCTTCGAACAGATTGGCGGCGATTTTGGGATCGCAATATTTATTCGGCAGACTTGCGCGCACCGACGGGGCGGCGTCGAGGACGTCCTGCGGCACGAACGGATAGACGTTTTCACAATGATACCAGGCGCGCATAAAGCTGATCTCCGTGGGTCCGCGATTGCCGCTGATCTTGGGTCATCCATCGGGTGGTGACAAGATCGCCACGCCGTGGAAAACAACATGTGCAACATGTGCGACGCTGAGGCAGGTGGATTTGGTAGGACAAGGGTGCGCCGATGACCCGGCCGTTGCTGGTCGTCGATGGCAACTCGTTTGCGCATCGCTCCTACCATGCGCTACCAAAGACGATCCGGCGGCGCGGCGGCAAAGGGGCGGGCGCCATCGTCGGCTTTGCCAATTTCCTGCTGCGGCTCTATGCCGAGGAGCGGCCGCGCGCGGTGTTGGTCGGGTGGGACACGCTCGACGCGCCGACTTACCGCCACCAGCTGCTTCCCGGTTACCAAGGCGGGCGCGATTTCGATGCGGATTTGATCGAGCAGCTCGACATTCTGCCGCAATTCGTCACCGCTTGCGGCTTTGCCGCCGCCAAAGCGCCGGGTTTCGAGGCCGATGATTTTCTCGCCGCGGCAGTTCGGCAAGAGGAGCGGCGCGGCGGGCGCGCCGTGGTGGCAAGCGGTGACCGCGACGCGTTTCAGCTCGCCTCGCAAAAGACGGTGATCGTCCAGCCGGTGCGCGCCGGTCAGATGGCGCGGATTGGCCCCGCCGAAGTACGCGACCGCTACGGTGTCGATCCGCGGCAAGTGCCTGATTTCATCGCGCTGCGCGGCAACTCGTCTGACAAGATCCCGGGCGCCAAGGGCGTCGGTCCAAAGGGTGCCGCGGCATTATTGCAGCGCTTCGGCTCGCTCGAAATTGCCCTCGCCGACGGCCGGTTCGCGGCGCATGCCGAGGAATTGCGGCTCTACCGGAAGATCGCGACGATGGACGCGGAAGCGCCCCTCCCCGCTCTCGACGACCAGACGCCAAAGTGGGGTGACGCGGCGGCGCTAGCCCGCGAGTGGGAGTTGAACAACCTCGCCGAGCGCCTCACCTCGCTCGCCCGCGATGCTGCGGGTTAGAGTCGAGTACAGCGTGCCTTCTCGATCGTTGCAGGCTGCTCAGTCGCTTTGCCGGCGAAAGCCGGTATCTACGGCGGGGATGGGTCCCGACGTTCGTCGGGATGGAATGCGAAAGAAACTGCGGACCCGGTTCGAGGGCACCAACGAGATCACGCGGCGCCACCGGCCAACGCGCGCGCACTCCGCCTTACGGCTTTAGCAGCAATTTGCCGATGACCTGGCCGCTTTCGAGCATCGCATGGGCTCGGGCCGCCTTTGCAAGCGGCAAACGATCGTAGATCAGCGGCTGGATCTCGCCGGCGGTGAGATGGCCGAGCAATTTCTTCATCGTCGCGTTGCGGATGTCGGGACGGTTGTCAAAGCTATGGATCGTGAATATGCGCAAGGCCGGGCTCGCCGCCGAATTGGCACGCATCGCCGGGATCAAATCGGCCTCCGGCGGGCCATCGAGCCGGCCATACGAGATCACCATGCCGAGCGGCGCCAGCATCGTGAAATTGCGGCCGAAATTTCTGCCGCCGATCGGGTCGAGGATCAGATCGACGCCGCGCCCGCCGGTGCTGCGCATCACGCGGGAGACAACGTCCTCGCTGCGGTAATTGATTGCCTGGCCGGCGCCGAGTTCGACGACGGCGTGAGTCTTGGCGTCTGAACCGGCGACGCCGATGACGCCTTTGCCCGCCGCGACCGCCAGCTGTACCAGGGCACTGCCGACCCCGCCGGCGGCGTTGTAGACCAGCACGCTTTCGGCCGCGACGCCGCGGGCTGCGGTATGCAACAGGTGATAAGCGACCTGGTAATTCGACAGGCAGGCCGCCGCTTCGAGCGAGCAGCCCTCGGGCAGCGAATACGCTACGCGCGCCGGCACCGCGATGTATTCGGCATAGCAACCGGCGCGGACGGGCAGGTCGCGGGCGCTGATAACGACGGACTGACCGATCGCGGGCGTGGCAACATTAGGACCGTGCGCAACAACCGTGCCGCTCATCTCGATACCGGGTATCGTCGGCAGCGGCGGCATCCAATTGTAGGTGCCGCGCCGCACCAGCACTTCGGGCATGCTGACGCCGATCGTATCGGCTTTGATCAAGATCTCGCCGTCACCCGGGACCGGGGTCGGGACCTCGACATATTCGAGCGCCTCGGGGCCGCCCGGCTGGCGCAGCAGAATTGCCTTCATGGGTCGAGCCGAGCTGGCTTATCTCCAATCTCGACAGCGGTCGGGCTTGATTTTTCCGCACCCTGGTGAGGCGAACGCAAGACGGACTCTTCCTAGCGTTGGGGCAGGGCCGGCGGATTTCATGGCGATCCCTGTCTGGGGTGATGCGATTTATGCTTACACTTCCGGCGGGCTGATTTCGCCGCCAGCCCGCCAGCCGCGTCCTTTTATACTATCGACCTGCTCGCTGGTGCTTCACTCTCGCTGAGGTATCGCAGCCTTGGTAAAATGGAGTTGGGTACGGGTTCAGTCGTGGTCCTGCATCAAAACACCGGCAGCCCGAAACCCCGGGCGGGATCCCACTCCTTCCTGACTTGGCTCTCGACCGACAACCCGCTGCCGGTCTTGGCGCTCAGTTTACGTTCGGCGGAAGAGGTGTCTGTCGCTGTGTCGCGAGACAAATCGTCACCAGTCGATTTGTCGCGGCGATGCCAGCGGCGGAGATGTTTTTCAATCGAACGTTGGTCCATGCTCGATCCTCCCTGGCGCGCATCTATGCCCAGGCCCGAGACAATTGCAACGCTCTTGGTAAACTTCTGTAAATACAGTAAGTTGCTTGTTAATCGTGATGAATGACCTGGCTTCTGACGCGGCGTTGACGGTCTGGACGATCGGACATTCGACGCGTCCGGTCGACGAGCTTATCGGCTTGCTGGGTCAGGTTGCAATCGATTTGCTGGTCGATATCCGCTCAATTCCGCGTTCACGGACAAATCCGCAATTCAACCGAGAGGCGTTGCCGGCGTCGCTTACGCCGGCCGGAATTGGCTACCATCATCTGCCTGATCTCGGCGGCTTGCGCGGTCGCCGCAAAGATGGTCTGCCGTCGTCGAACATCTTGTGGCGCAACGCCTCGTTTCGCAATTATGCCGATTATGCCGCGGCCGACCCGGCCTTTCGGCAAGGGCTCGACGAATTGATCGGGCTTGCCCGCGACCACCGCACCGCGATCATGTGCGCCGAGGCAGTGTGGTGGCGCTGCCATCGCCGCATTGTTACCGACTATCTCTTGGCCGCGGGGCTGATGGTCTGCCACATTCTCGCCATCGATCATATCGAGCCGGCTAGCCTGACCCCGGGCGCCGTATTGCAGGCCGATGGCGCGGTCCTTTATCCGGCGCCCGCCGACGCGCAGCTGTCGCTCCTCTAATTCCCGCGGCCTGGCAACCGGTCCAGGCCGGCGGTTATTCGGCGTCGACCGCTATCGCTTCGCGTTCAGCGGCTATTTCGAAGAAGCGGCGGCCGGTGGCGCGCTGGTTCTCATAAATCGAGCCCTGGTACTCGGCCGGCGGCAATGGCAGTCGAACCGGAACCGGCGCTAATCGCGGCGCCAGAGTTGGCTCGCCGGCGAGCAGCAATTCGTCAAATTTATCTATCCCGTCCTTGAAACCGAGGAGTGGCCAAGCGTCGGCGGCACGATATTGGAACAACAGAAAGCGCCGTTCCTTCCCCGAGAAATTGGTTGCCGAGCCGTGCACGGCACGCACGTGATGGATTGTGATCGAGCCGGCCTTGCCGAGGCACGGCGCCGCCTGCGACACGTCGATGCCACAAGCATCGGGGTCCATCGCGCCGCAAAACCGCCCATCGGGGCCGTGGTGATCATAAATCGGACCGAGATGACTGCCGGGGAGCACCATCATCGGCCCATTTTCGAGATCGCAATCATCGAGCATGATCCCGACCGCGGCGAGATCGTCATTGGTGTGGGGATAAAATGCCCAGTCCTGGTGCCATTCGACTGGCGCACCATATCCGGCCGATTTCATGTTGAGCTTGCCGGTGTCGAACCGCACTGTGCCCCACAAATCTTTCAGTGCTTCGACGATTTTTGGGTGGCGGGCGGCACGGGCATATTCAGCGTGGTGCAGATGCGGTGTCTTGATGCGCCGCACCCGCGGCTCAGCCGAAGAATGCGAGTCTTCGAGGTCATAGATCTCGTTATTGGCGCTAACCGGGCGCGCACCCTCGACAAATTCCCCGGTGACCCGGCGCAATTCCTCGACCTCGGTCGCACTCAGGACATTCGAAAGCACAACAAAACCGTCGCGCCGGTAATCAGTAAGGGCGACATCGGAAAGCATTGATCCTCCTCACTCTATCATTGAGTGGTTTGTTGAGATGGCCGTCCGACGGAGATTGGCATGTACTCCGAACTCCGAAAGGCTGGCGCCCCGTAGGCTAGTCAGCCCGGGTGGGCGTCCTGGGCGGCGGTGGTGCCGGCGATCTTGCCAAACACCGAGCCCGAGACCAGCCCGGTGCCGCCCGGATAATTGAAATAAAACAAGCCGCCGACCAGTTCGCCCGCCGCATAGAGGCCGGGGATCGGCTGTTGCGCGGTGTCGAGCACCTTGCCGTCTGTGTCGATGCGCAATCCGCCAAAGGTGAACGTGACGCCGCAAGTGGTGCAATACGCCTCGTAGGGCGGCTTTTCGAGCGGCATCGCCCAATTGGTCTTGTCGATCGCCAAGCCCTTGGTGGTGCGCCCGTCCTTGACCGTCGGGTTGTAGGGGATGTCGCGCTCTACCGCGGCATTGTACTCGGCAATGGTCTGCAGAAACCGCCGTTTGTCGACCGCGGCACCGGTTTCGGCCATCTTGTCGGCCAGTTCCTCGAAGGTGTTGGCGGTAACCTTGGTCACCTGGCGGATGCGGTATTCGTCGCGCTGATACTGCACCACCTGCTGGTCAAAGATCTGCCAGGCGAATTGATGCGGCTGCTCCAAGATCAGGCGGCCGTATTTGGCGTAGGTGTAGTTGCGGAAATCGGCACCCTCGTCGCAGAACCGCACACCGTCGGCGTTTACCATGATCGCAAACGGATAGCTGTGCTTTTGGAAATTGTCGCCGACCGCCAGATCGCCGAATTCGGGTGCACCATAATCCCAGCCGACCGCGTGGCAGCCCGACCAGTTGCCATAAGGCATCGCCCCGATGTCGAGCGCCATCTTGATGCCGCCGCCGGTGTTAAAGCGGGTGCCGCGCACCTTGGCGAGATCCCAGCCCGGCCCGAGATAGCGGGTGCGCATCTCGGCATTGGCCTCGAACCCGCCTGACGCCAGCACGACCGATTTCGCCGGAATGCGGGTGGTCTTGCCCTCGACCTTGGCGATCACGCCATGGACGCCGTCATCATCGGCGATCAAGGCCTCACCCTTGGCCTCATAGGCGATCTGGATCTGGCGCTCCTCGGCTGCCTTGAACAGCCCCTCGACCAGCCCCGGCCCGCCGCCCCAGGCTTCGAGCGCCAGCCCGCCCCAGAACACGAATTTGCCGTCGTGCTTAAAGGCCTGGCGCGAGTACATGGGCGCAAAGCGGATGCCCTGGCTGCGCATCCACAACAGAGTCTCCTGGCTCTTGGTGACGAGCAGTTCGGCCATATCGGGGTTGCTGCGGTAATCGGTCAGCCGGCCGAGATCGTCGTAATATTTGTCGGTGGTATAAGTGCCGAAATCCGAGGTCGCGATTTCGGTTTCGCTGAGGTCGCAGAGCTTTAGCAAATCGTCGACGCCGTTATAGACAAAGCGCAAGGCGCCCGCGGTATAGCGGCTGTTGCCGCCGCGCTCGTCAAACGGAGCGGCCTCCAGCACCAGCACCCGCGCCCCCTCGCCGCGCGCCGCCAGCGCCGCGCACATGCCGGCGTTGCCGGCGCCGACCACGACGACATCGAACTCGCCCGAAATCATCTCGCTCCCTCCGCTCGCGTCATTACTGACGGAGTACCCCGCCCCGCTCTGACGGGCAAGTCTCGCCACCCCCGCACACCCCACCCATGCTAAGCAGGGCTCACCGAACCCGCCAATTCCCGTGGCCGCCTCAGCCGCCGCAAAATTCCCGTGTAATCGGGAAATAACCGCGAATTTTCTGCGATTCTGCAACCGATAACCGGAAATCGTACAGCAATATCAATGAGTTGTGGCAGATATATTTGGCAAAACAAACGGGAATTATTTTCACCGAACCGGGAATTAAATTCGCCTAACCGGGAATTGACGGGAATTGGGATCGTTTTGGCCATTCGGTGCCATTGTCACAAAATTGCGGTTTCGGATACACCCAAGATTGGGTTTCCCAGCCACCCCGACAAGGGTGCCGCTAGTCTCGCCCCGCCGTAGTTCCATCCATTAGTCTAGGCAGGGGCCTCCGGCATCAGCACCGCGCCTCTCTCGCCATGCGGCAGTGCCGCGCGGGACGGCTAAGCCTCTCTCCCAAGGCACCCCACCGAGGCCGACGCCGAGCCGCCAAGCATTTTCGGTGGGCCGTTCTCTCTTGAATCCTGTATTAACGCTATTGCGGACGTATGGCATGATATCAAGAAAATCAGCGTAAATAGCGGCGGGTCAGAGAACCACTTAAAGTAAATTCCCGGTTGGAGAAGCAAATGAGATCGTCAAGGAAGGGGACACGCGCGGGAGTTGTAGCGAGCAGACCCGAGTCGTTTCGCCTGAGCTCCGTACGCGTCGATTTGAAAAAGCTCTTCGCCAAGCTTGGGGAAGCGGCAGTTCATACTGCCTTCGCGAGCGCGGGAAATACCGAGTCGATTGGTAAGTTGGTCGGAGCCGCAGTAGGGTCTTTGGAAGCATTCTCGATTGAGACCCCAATCGAAGTGCGCGCGTGGCGGCTTGTGCAGGGAGCGCTTGCTCGCGCCCTAGCCGAACTTACCGAAGAGCTCGTAACCGTGGGACGGGCACCCCGAGAAGATTTGCTACGGTTGGCTGACTCGGCAGAAATTGAGATAGATGCCGAGGGCGTCCTTATCTCAAAGGAGTTTTTCAGTAATCCAGCCAGCCTTCCAATTCTATCTGTAGTGCAGACGTATTTTAGCAATTGGCTGCAGTTCTACGGCCTTACAGAAGTCGAGGCCGATACGGTCGTAGCGCGCTTACCCAGTTACTATACTTTCGCATTGCACGAAGAATGGCGCGGAGGGAAGGATACCTACGTACCGCTGCTACATGCGCTGGACACTCCGTTCGCGGACGCGGTTTCAGACGAGGAAGACTGGGAACGCTATCGACGATATCTGATCCGACAGGTAGATCTGCCCTTATTCGGAGAAACATTGGGTCTTAGGCAGATATATGTGCCCCTCAGGGCATCATTTCGGCTGAGAGGTTCAAATCAAACGGCTTCGCGGCGAAGAGTTACAGGTCTCGATGAACACGTTACAAAATGGATCAAAAGCGCATCGGCTGAAGATGCGATTTGCATCATACGAGGAGGTCCTGGCAGCGGTAAGTCGAGTTTTGTTAAAATGCTAGCGGCCAGCCTTTGTGAGCTTCTCGCCTCTCAGGTACTTTTTTTCCCTTACAGAGGTTCTTGATACACGATCGGCTACCTAGCGCGATAGGTGCATTCCTCGCAAACACGGGGGCATTTACCCGGAATCCTCTAGATCGACAGAATTTCGCAACCCCTCGTCAGCGGCTCATTCTGATTTTCGACGGCTTGGACGAACTCACAAAGCCCGGCGATTTGGCTGAAACGGAAGTTCGACGGTTCCTAACCGAGTTGCGCGTAACATTGGGACAATGGAATCAAAATGGATGTAGGGTCGTCGCTATCGTGACCGGGCGGACGCCGATAGTCCAAGCCACCAGCGACGTGGTTCGGGTAGCTCCGCAGCAGGAATTGGACGTGCTACGCTTTTTCGTGGAGAAATCGTCCGAATACTATGATCCGAGAAGTATGTTGGATCTCGACCAACGGAAATTGTGGTGGACTAAATATTCAACGTGCAAGACCGGCGAACCTCCGGAAATTCCCTCGAACTCTGCTCCACCACGACGTTGAGGAGCTCTCTGCGGAACCCCTCCTTATTTATCTTCTCGTCTTGAGTGGTTTTCACCTGGAGACTGTAGAGGGGGGTGCGGTAAACCGAAACGTCATCTACTCCAAATTGTTTTCAGGAGTCCAAGAGCGAAAATATGAAAGCGCTCCCGTTGGGGCCCGCCAAATCTTGAAGGATCAATTCGAAGAGGTGATGGAGGCTGTTGCAACCGCAGCTTGGTATGGTGACGGCCGTACAGCGACCTTAGAGGATGTGCGAGCGCGGTGTTCTGAGCGTCTTGGCAGAATTATTGACGAGTTCTTGCTTAAATCAGGCGGTTTTCATCGTCTGATCGCCGCGTTTTATTTCCAGTCAACAGAACGCGGTGTTGTCGGTGGCCAGGCATTCGAGTTCACCCAACAAGAGCTTCGGTGAATATCTCACTGCAAGGAGGTTGATACGAGAAATCAAGGAAATCCATGCTGCGCTGGCATTAGAGCGGGATTTTTATACGGTCCGCAACGCCGTTGAGAGCTGGTTTACTTTATGCTCTCAGCAACCAGTTGACGGCGAGCTTTTCCGATTCCTCCGTGATGAGCTAGCCATGCCCGAGTGGTCCGAGCAATTAGCGGATTGGCATGATTCTCTGACCCGAATGATGGATCTTTTCTTGCAAGAGGGGGTGCTCTTGCGTGCCGTGGGACAGACATCCTACCGAAGTGCAGAGTTCGCAGATGCGCAACGCTGAAGAGGCTCTCTTGGCAGTACTTTCGACCTGCTCCAAGCTAACTTGTCGCCTCGCTCGATTAAACTGGCGAAACGAGCAAGCGGCCGGTGAAATGGTGCATAGACTGCGCGGGCAGCGTTTCTTGGGGAGTAAGAGCGTCTCGTTAGCCAGCCTGAGCTTTCTTGACTTAGCTGGGCAGAATTTCATTGACCAAGATCTCTTCGGCGCTGATTTGTCTGGAAGCGATCTCACCGGATGCAATTTTTTTAATGCCGATCTACGCGAAACAAATTTTAGTCAGTCCAATATTTCAGAGGCCAATTTTCATAATTCATGTCTAGATCGTGCAGTATTTATCAAAACAAACTTAACTAATTGTGATTTTACCGAAGCAAAATGCCTTCAGCCCATATCGAGATATCACGACAGAAATCTTGGCCTTCACCGTACGAACTTTAGGGACGCTATTGTTGTAAGCGTCAGCTCGTGGCCACTCAGGCGGCGAGAGTGACGATTTTGGGCTGCCAGTTCCACGGCAGCAGTTCGGCGAGCCGGTTGATCGGGTGACCATTGGCCATGCGATCGATCACATCGGTAAGCCAAGTCTGCGGATCGAGGCCGTTGAGTTTGGCGCTTTCCAGCACGGTATAGAGGATTGCGGCGCGCTCGCCGCCGGCGTCGGATCCAAGGAACAGGAAGTTCTTGCGCGTGATGGCGATACCGCGCAGCGCTCGCTCAGCGACATTATTGTCGATCGCGAGCCGGCCATCACCGGCATAGCGGGTTAGCGCGTCCCAGCGGCTGAGTGCGTATTGGATCGCCTTGGCGAGCGCGTTCTTTGCTGACAGCCGGCGGCGCTGTGCGGTCAGCCAGTCGCGCAAGGCGTCGAGGATCGCCACGGCACGGCTCTGTCGCGTCGCCAGCCGGGTTGCGGCCGACTGACCAGTAATCTCGGCTTCGATCTTGTAGAGCTCGCCAATCCGTTTGAGCGCCTCCTCGGCGATTGGCGACTTGGTCGAACTCGAACACGTCGTAAAATTTGCGTCGCGCGTGAGCCCAACACGCCGCGTGGATCAGCGGCGGCGCTCGGCCGACCCGGTCGTTGGCGGATGGTGGTCGCGTTAGGGCTTGATAGCCGCTAAAGGCGTCGGCCTGGATCACGCCGCGAAAGCGGGCCAGATGATCGCGCGGCCGCTCGCCCCGACGGTCGGGGCTAAAGCGGTAATAAGCCGCGGACGCCCGCTCGCCTTGCCAGGGCCGCTCGTCGACGACATAGGTCCACAGCCGCCCGGTTCGGGTCTTGCCATTGCCCGGCGCCAGCACGGCGATCGGCGTGTCATCGGTGTGGATGATCGGCGCCGCCAGGGCATGGGTGCCGATCAGCTCGGCCAGTGGCGTCACCCACCAAGCGGCATGCCCGACCCAGTCGGCCAGGGTGGCACGCTCGATCTCGATGCCCTCGCGCGCCAGGATCGCCGATTGCCGGTAGAGCGGCAGCCCGTCGAGGTATTTGCTGACCACGACATTGGCGACCAGACCCGGACCGGGGCGGCCCTTCGCGATCGGCAGATCGGGCATCGGCGCTTGGATGATGCGCTCGCAGCAGCGGCAGCTCAGCTTAGGCCGAATATGGCGGATCACTTTGAGGCGAGCCGGGATCTTCTCCAAGATCTCGGTCACGTCCTCGCCGAGCTTGGCAAAGCGGGTGCCGCCGCAGCCCGGGCAGACCGGCCTCGGATCATGCACGATCTCCTCGCGCGGCAAATGATCGGGCAATGGCCGCCGCACCGGCTGACGCCGTTCGCGCGGTGGCTGATCAGGGGCACGCCGTGCCGCCGGCGCTGTGCGTGCTGCTTCGCTCTCTTCCAGATCCTCGAGCATCAGCTCGAGTTGCGCGATCTGAGTATCGAGTTTTTCCGACGAGCGCCCAAATTGCATCCGCCGCAGTTGGGCAAGCTGAGCCTTGTACTGTTCGATCCGCAGACGGGCGCCGGTCAACTCGGCCCGCGCCACCGCCAGTTCCGCCTCGCGCTCGGCCAGTAAGGCGCGCAGCTCGGCGATCTCTTGAACAGGGTCAGCAGCGACCGGCATCAACCGAGAGTTTACTCCCGCGGTCATTGAGCAGCATCGATCCGTACCCGCCTGAGTCACTATGTCGCGCTGTTCAACCAGCCACTTCCGGGGCCCAGCTGCGGCGCGGTGCACGCCAATCGATACCTTCCAGTAGCATCGATAATTGCGCTGCCGTTAGCACCACCGATCCGTCCTTGGCCTGCGGCCATAAAAACCGGCCGCGCTCCAGCCGTTTGGCAAACAGGCACAATCCTTGCCCGTCCCACCACAGCACCTTGATCAGATCGCCGCGCCGACCGCGAAACACAAACAGCGCACCACCATGCGGGTCGAGCTGCAGCGTCAGCTGAACCCGCGCCGCGAGCCCGTCAAAGCCTTTCCTCATGTCAGTGACGCCGCATGCCAGATAGACGCGGACATTGCCCGGTATGCCGATCACGACAGCGCCGACAAGACCCGGCGCAATGCCATCTCGTCGACCGCGCCGGTCAGACGCAGCTTCACCCCCGTGGGCAGCTCGACCTCGATTATCCCATCCACCCGCCGATCGGGTTCGGGGGGCGTCGGCATCGGCGCAACCGGCGCTGCGGCCAGTGCAAGCTGTTCAACCGGTAGCGCCAATCTCACTGGCGCAAATCCAGTCAGCTCGCCCGTGCGAAACTGCCGCCGCCAGGTGTAAAGCTGGCCGCTGCTGATCCCGTGCAGCCGGCAAACCAACGAGGGCGACGACCCCGGCGCTACGCTCTGTGCCAATATCCGCAGCTTCTCTTCGAGGCTCCAGCGCCGCCGCCGCTCCGGGCCGCTGAGAACCTCGCCGCGGACCTCGCGAGCCCTCGTATGAGTACTCCCGAGGTCCTCCTTATCGACCAGCCCCACATCATTCATTGCACCGCCGCCATAAAACAGCGGCAGCTTCTCAATCAGCAAGCCCAGCGCAAGACGCCAATCAGCAGACGCTTACCTATTGTTAAGGGGTCTTTATGTATCCTATCGGATTTGTCAGGGGCCGATTTTCGTGGAGCAGATCTTGAAATGGTAGATTTTAGAGGATCAAAACTTCAGGGGGCTCAATTCGCTGGCGCCAAGTTAGCAGGTACTCGCTTTGATGGAGCCAAACTGGCAACGATCGATATCAAAATGAGTGATTTAAGTGACGCAAAGATACAGGGGGCGGACTTCCAGGACACCGGCGCCGTTGAAGCAAAATACATCAACGAGATTGAAAAGATAAAATGGGAACAACACGAGAAGCGACAAAAAAGCCGTAACACTGTCGTCGCGGAGTAAATACGTTCACATGGTTTGTAGCCAATATCGAAGGAGATGGGCGGCCAGTGACAAGGGGCGAACCCGACCGTAGCGTTGAACCAGCGCCGTACTGTATCGTCGTGGCGGCCATAAAACCATGACTTTGATCCTCTTCGCGATACTTCTCGTCGCGCCCATTGGCTATGACCCTTAAAGGGGTGGGCGCGGGTCGTCTCAAGCCTTCGCCAGCCTTCCTTGCTTGATCTGACGGTTAACGTCTGCGCGGCACCGGATGATGCAGAATTAAGTCGCCTTGGTGGCGGGGAGTGGTCCCCGAGGGGGGAGGGGTGCCTTCTTAGATCTTCGAAAAGGAAGGACGCACTATCCCAGTATCGTCAGTGGGTCAAAGATTGCGCGAGGCCAGGCGTTTTTGGCGGAGGGTGGGAGGCGGCAGAGAGAGGGGTGGGGCGGGCGAAAGGTGAAGGCGATCGCGATGGTGCCGAGACCGATGCCTCCTGAGCCGATGTAGAGCCGGAAATAGCTGCCGTAGAGTAAGCGTCAGCTCGTGGCCACTCAGGCGGCGAGAGTGACGATTTTGGGCTGCCAGTTCCACGGCAGCAGTTCGGCGAGCCGGTTGATCGGGTGACCATTGGCCATGCGATCGATCACATCGGTAAGCCAAGTCTGCGGATCGAGGCCGTTGAGTTTGGCGCTTTCCAGCACGGTATAGAGGATTGCGGCGCGCTCGCCGCCGGCGTCGGATCCAAGGAACAGGAAGTTCTTGCGCGTGATGGCGATACCGCGCAGCGCGCTCAGCGACATTATTGTCGATCGCGAGCCGGCCATCACCGGCATAGCGGGTTAGCGCGTCCCAGCGGCTGAGTGCGTATTGGATCGCCTTGGCGAGCGCGTTCTTTGCTGACAGCCGGCGGCGCTGTGCGGTCAGCCAGTCGCGCAAGGCGTCGAGGATCGCCACGGCACGGCTCTGTCGCGTCGCCAGCCGGGTTGCGGCCGACTGACCAGTAATCTCGGCTTCGATCTTGTAGAGCTCGCCAATCCGTTTGAGCGCCTCCTCGGCGATTGGCGACTTGGTCGACTCGAACACGTCGTAAAATTTGCGTCGCGCGTGAGCCGTAAGCGTCAGCTCGTGGCCACTCAGGCGGCGAGAGTGACGATTTTGGGCGTAAGCGTCAGCTCGTGGCCACTCAGGCGGCGAGAGTGACGATTTTGGGCTGCCAGTTCCACGGCAGCAGTTCGGCGAGCCGGTTGATCGGGTGACCATTGGCCATGCGATCGATCACATCGGTAAGCCAAGTCTGCGGATCGAGGCCGTTGAGTTTGGCGCTTTCCAGCACGGTATAGAGGATTGCGGCGCGCTCGCCGCCGGCGTCGGATCCAAGGAACAGGAAGTTCTTGCGCGTGATGGCGATACCGCGCAGCGCTGCTCAGCGACATTATTGTCGATCGCGAGCCGGCCATCACCGGCATAGCGGGTTAGCGCGTCCCAGCGGCTGAGTGCGTATTGGATCGCCTTGGCGAGCGCGTTCTTTGCTGACAGCCGGCGGCGCTGTGCGGTCAGCCAGTCGCGCAAGGCGTCGAGGATCGCCACGGCACGGCTCTGTCGCGTCGCCAGCCGGGTTGCGGCCGACTGACCAGTAATCTCGGCTTCGATCTTGTAGAGCTCGCCAATCCGTTTGAGCGCCTCCTCGGCGATTGGCGACTTGGTCGACTCGAACACGTCGTAAAATTTGCGTCGCGCGTGAGCCCAACACGCCGCGTGGATCAGCGGCGGCGCTCGGCCGACCCGGTCGTTGGCGGATGGTGGTCGCGTTAGGGCTTGATAGCCGCTAAAGGCGTCGGCCTGGATCACGCCGCGAAAGCGGGCCAGATGATCGCGCGGCCGCTCGCCCCGACGGTCGGGGCTAAAGCGGTAATAAGCCGCGGACGCCCGCTCGCCTTGCCAGGGCCGCTCGTCGACGACATAGGTCCACAGCCGCCCGGTTCGGGTCTTGCCATTGCCCGGCGCCAGCACGGCGATCGGCGTGTCATCGGTGTGGATGATCGGCGCCGCCAGGGCATGGGTGCCGATCAGCTCGGCCAGTGGCGTCACCCACCAAGCGGCATGCCCGACCCAGTCGGCCAGGGTGGCACGCTCGATCTCGATGCCCTCGCGCGCCAGGATCGCCGATTGCCGGTAGAGCGGCAGCCCGTCGAGGTATTTGCTGACCACGACATTGGCGACCAGACCCGGACCGGGGCGGCCCTTCGCGATCGGCAGATCGGGCATCGGCGCTTGGATGATGCGCTCGCAGCAGCGGCAGCTCAGCTTAGGCCGAATATGGCGGATCACTTTGAGGCGAGCCGGGATCTTCTCCAAGATCTCGGTCACGTCCTCGCCGAGCTTGGCAAAGCGGGTGCCGCCGCAGCCCGGGCAGACCGGCCTCGGATCATGCACGATCTCCTCGCGCGGCAAATGATCGGGCAATGGCCGCCGCACCGGCTGACGCCGTTCGCGCGGTGGCTGATCAGGGGCACGCCGTGCCGCCGGCGCTGTGCGTGCTGCTTCGCTCTCTTCCAGATCCTCGAGCATCAGCTCGAGTTGCGCGATCTGAGTATCGAGTTTTTCCGACGAGCGCCCAAATTGCATCCGCCGCAGTTGGGCAAGCTGAGCCTTGTACTGTTCGATCCGCAGACGGGCGCCGGTCAACTCGGCCCGCGCCACCGCCAGTTCCGCCTCGCGCTCGGCCAGTAAGGCGCGCAGCTCGGCGATCTCTTGAACAGGGTCAGCAGCGACCGGCATCAACCGAGAGTTTACTCCCGCGGTCATTGAGCAGCATCGATCCGTACCCGCCTGAGTCACTATGTCGCGCTGTTCAACCAGCCACTTCCGGGGCCCAGCTGCGGCGCGGTGCACGCCAATCGATACCTTCCAGTAGCATCGATAATTGCGCTGCCGTTAGCACCACCGATCCGTCCTTGGCCTGCGGCCATAAAAACCGGCCGCGCTCCAGCCGTTTGGCAAACAGGCACAATCCTTGCCCGTCCCACCACAGCACCTTGATCAGATCGCCGCGCCGACCGCGAAACACAAACAGCGCACCACCATGCGGGTCGAGCTGCAGCGTCAGCTGAACCCGCGCCGCGAGCCCGTCAAAGCCTTTCCTCATGTCAGTGACGCCGCATGCCAGATAGACGCGGACATTGCCCGGTATGCCGATCACGACAGCGCCGACAAGACCCGGCGCAATGCCATCTCGTCGACCGCGCCGGTCAGACGCAGCTTCACCCCCGTGGGCAGCTCGACCTCGATTATCCCATCCACCCGCCGATCGGGTTCGGGGGGCGTCGGCATCGGCGCAACCGGCGCTGCGGCCAGTGCAAGCTGTTCAACCGGTAGCGCCAATCTCACTGGCGCAAATCCAGTCAGCTCGCCCGTGCGAAACTGCCGCCGCCAGGTGTAAAGCTGGCCGCTGCTGATCCCGTGCAGCCGGCAAACCAACGAGGGCGACGACCCCGGCGCTACGCTCTGTGCCAATATCCGCAGCTTCTCTTCGAGGCTCCAGCGCCGCCGCCGCTCCGGGCCGCTGAGAACCTCGCCGCGGACCTCGCGAGCCCTCGTATGAGTACTCCCGAGGTCCTCCTTATCGACCAGCCCCACATCATTCATTGCACCGCCGCCATAAAACAGCGGCAGCTTCTCAATCAGCAAGCCCAGCGCAAGACGCCAATCAGCAGACGCTTACTTTTGGGCTGCCAGTTCCACGGCAGCAGTTCGGCGAGCCGGTTGATCGGGTGACCATTGGCCATGCGATCGATCACATCGGTAAGCCAAGTCTGCGGATCGAGGCCGTTGAGTTTGGCGCTTTCCAGCACGGTATAGAGGATTGCGGCGCGCTCGCCGCCGGCGTCGGATCCAAGGAACAGGAAGTTCTTGCGCGTGATGGCGATACCGCGCAGCGCTCGCTCAGCGACATTATTGTCGATCGCGAGCCGGCCATCACCGGCATAGCGGGTTAGCGCGTCCCAGCGGCTGAGTGCGTATTGGATCGCCTTGGCGAGCGCGTTCTTTGCTGACAGCCGGCGGCGCTGTGCGGTCAGCCAGTCGCGCAAGGCGTCGAGGATCGCCACGGCACGGCTCTGTCGCGTCGCCAGCCGGGTTGCGGCCGACTGACCAGTAATCTCGGCTTCGATCTTGTAGAGCTCGCCAATCCGTTTGAGCGCCTCCTCGGCGATTGGCGACTTGGTCGAACTCGAACACGTCGTAAAATTTGCGTCGCGCGTGAGCCCAACACGCCGCGTGGATCAGCGGCGGCGCTCGGCCGACCCGGTCGTTGGCGGATGGTGGTCGCGTTAGGGCTTGATAGCCGCTAAAGGCGTCGGCCTGGATCACGCCGCGAAAGCGGGCCAGATGATCGCGCGGCCGCTCGCCCCGACGGTCGGGGCTAAAGCGGTAATAAGCCGCGGACGCCCGCTCGCCTTGCCAGGGCCGCTCGTCGACGACATAGGTCCACAGCCGCCCGGTTCGGGTCTTGCCATTGCCCGGCGCCAGCACGGCGATCGGCGTGTCATCGGTGTGGATGATCGGCGCCGCCAGGGCATGGGTGCCGATCAGCTCGGCCAGTGGCGTCACCCACCAAGCGGCATGCCCGACCCAGTCGGCCAGGGTGGCACGCTCGATCTCGATGCCCTCGCGCGCCAGGATCGCCGATTGCCGGTAGAGCGGCAGCCCGTCGAGGTATTTGCTGACCACGACATTGGCGACCAGACCCGGACCGGGGCGGCCCTTCGCGATCGGCAGATCGGGCATCGGCGCTTGGATGATGCGCTCGCAGCAGCGGCAGCTCAGCTTAGGCCGAATATGGCGGATCACTTTGACCCAACTTCCTCAGTTTGGAGTAAATCGCTCGCTGGAAGCCGCGGAAACGCTAGGGATACGACCGGGCACGCCAAGGTGTGGTGCTAAATCGGCCAGACGATTGCAATAGATATTGAGGAATTTGCTTGCGGCGGCCCAGAGAATCGTGGTGCTGGTACCGGAGAACAAAGGTGCCGCGCCATATTTGTCCGCGTCAAGAAGATTGGAGCCTACGAATACCTCTACCTCGTCGAGAACGCGCGCGAGGGCGGCCGCCACGTGCAGCGCGTCATCAAGGCGCTCGGCCGGCGCGATGAAGTTGAGGCCTCGGGGCTGATCGATGGGCTGATCGCCTCGGCGGCGCGCCATTCGCGCCGCTCGATCGTGTTGTCGAGTTTTTATCGCGGCGAATTGCCGGAGCTGCACCGCCTCAGCATCGGACCTGATCTGGTGTTCGGCTGGCTGTGGGCGGAAACAGGATGCCGCGACGTGCTCAAGAGCCTCGTCTCCGACCGGCGCTTTTCCTTTGATGTCGAGCGCGCCGTCTATCTCACGGTGCTGCACCGGCTGATGATCTCGGGCTCCGACCGCCATGCCAGCGACTGGCTGAGCCGGGTACGTGTGCCGGGCACCGATGGGCTCGATCTCGACCACGCCTATAAGGCGATGGCCTGGCTTGGCGAAGTCGACGCGGCCGGCCGCAGCACCGCCGAGGCCATCGAGGAGGCACTCTATCACCACCGCCAGCCGCTGTTCGGCGCCGTTTCGATCGCGTTTTTCGACACCACCAGTTTATGGTTCGAGGGGGCCGGCGGCGAGAGCCTAGGCCAGTACGGCCACTCCAAAGACTATCGCGGTCACCTGAAGCAGGTCGTGCTCGGCATCGTGCTTGACGACGCCGACCGGCCGATCGCGTCCTTTGTGATGCCCGGCAACACGGCCGACGTGACGCTGTTGTTGCCAGTAGTCAAACGGCTGCGCGAGCGCTTTGGGATCCTCGATGCTTGCATCGTTGCCGATCGCGGCATGATCAGTGCCGATACCATCGCCGCCCTCGAAGCCGAGAAGATCCAGTACATCCTCGGCGTGCGCGAACGCACCAGCCGCGAGGTGCGCACCGGGGTCATCGAGGATGATGGCCTCGCCGTGCCGCTCGTCATTCCCCGCCAGAAAGGCGAGACCGAACTGGCGATCCGGGAGACGACGATCGCCGGGCGGCGCTACATCATCTGCCGCAACGAGGAGGAAGCCAAAAAGGACGCCGCGGCGCGCGCCGAAATCGTCGCCGGTCTCGAGCGCAAGCTCGCCCAGGGCGACAAGGCGCTCGTCGCCAACAAGGGTTTTCGTCGCTTCCTGAAGACGCCCGCGGGCGGCGGCTTTGTCATCGACCGCGCCAAGATCGAGGCCGATACCCGGTTCGACGGTCTCTTCGTGCTGCGCACCAACACCAAGATCGCCGCGCTCCAGATCGTGTTGCGCTACCGCAATCTGCTGGCCGTGGAGGACGCCTTCAAAACCGCAAAGGCGCTGCTCGCCACCCGCCCGATCTTCCACAAAACCGACGCCGGCATCCGCGGCCACGTCTTCTGCACCTTCCTCGCCCTTGTCCTGCGCAAGGAGCTTTTCGACCGGCTCGCCGCCCGTCGCAGCCGGCTCGAATGGCAGCGCATCGTCGACGATCTTGTCGACCTCAGCGAAATCGATGTCGAACAGGATGGTCGCCGGGCGCGCCTGCGCACCGCGCCAGGCCCGACCATCGACCCGATCTGCCGCGCTATCGGCCTCACCCTTCCGCCGGTCTTCCAGGAGATGCCGCCCGCCGCCTGAACCCAAAACCGTGGTGCCTAAAACTTAAAATGGCTTGCAACCCATTGAGTTACCATGCTGTTCAAAATCAAACTGCGGAACTTGGGTTTGAGGCGAGCCGGGATCTTCTCCAAGATCTCGGTCACGTCCTCGCCGAGCTTGGCAAAGCGGGTGCCGCCGCAGCCCGGGCAGACCGGCCTCGGATCATGCACGATCTCCTCGCGCGGCAAATGATCGGGCAATGGCCGCCGCACCGGCTGACGCCGTTCGCGCGGTGGCTGATCAGGGGCACGCCGTGCCGCCGGCGCTGTGCGTGCTGCTTCGCTCTCTTCCAGATCCTCGAGCATCAGCTCGAGTTGCGCGATCTGAGTATCGAGTTTTTCCGACGAGCGCCCAAATTGCATCCGCCGCAGTTGGGCAAGCTGAGCCTTGTACTGTTCGATCCGCAGACGGGCGCCGGTCAACTCGGCCCGCGCCACCGCCAGTTCCGCCTCGCGCTCGGCCAGTAAGGCGCGCAGCTCGGCGATCTCTTGAACAGGGTCAGCAGCGACCGGCATCAACCGAGAGTTTACTCCCGCGGTCATTGAGCAGCATCGATCCGTACCCGCCTGAGTCACTATGTCGCGCTGTTCAACCAGCCACTTCCGGGGCCCAGCTGCGGCGCGGTGCACGCCAATCGATACCTTCCAGTAGCATCGATAATTGCGCTGCCGTTAGCACCACCGATCCGTCCTTGGCCTGCGGCCATAAAAACCGGCCGCGCTCCAGCCGTTTGGCAAACAGGCACAATCCTTGCCCGTCCCACCACAGCACCTTGATCAGATCGCCGCGCCGACCGCGAAACACAAACAGCGCACCACCATGCGGGTCGAGCTGCAGCGTCAGCTGAACCCGCGCCGCGAGCCCGTCAAAGCCTTTCCTCATGTCAGTGACGCCGCATGCCAGATAGACGCGGACATTGCCCGGTATGCCGATCACGACAGCGCCGACAAGACCCGGCGCAATGCCATCTCGTCGACCGCGCCGGTCAGACGCAGCTTCACCCCCGTGGGCAGCTCGACCTCGATTATCCCATCCACCCGCCGATCGGGTTCGGGGGGCGTCGGCATCGGCGCAACCGGCGCTGCGGCCAGTGCAAGCTGTTCAACCGGTAGCGCCAATCTCACTGGCGCAAATCCAGTCAGCTCGCCCGTGCGAAACTGCCGCCGCCAGGTGTAAAGCTGGCCGCTGCTGATCCCGTGCAGCCGGCAAACCAACGAGGGCGACGACCCCGGCGCTACGCTCTGTGCCAATATCCGCAGCTTCTCTTCGAGGCTCCAGCGCCGCCGCCGCTCCGGGCCGCTGAGAACCTCGCCGCGGACCTCGCGAGCCCTCGTATGAGTACTCCCGAGGTCCTCCTTATCGACCAGCCCCACATCATTCATTGCACCGCCGCCATAAAACAGCGGCAGCTTCTCAATCAGCAAGCCCAGCGCAAGACGCCAATCAGCAGACGCTTACCGTGAGCCCAACACGCCGCGTGGATCAGCGGCGGCGCTCGGCCGACCCGGTCGTTGGCGGATGGTGGTCGCGTTAGGGCTTGATAGCCGCTAAAGGCGTCGGCCTGGATCACGCCGCGAAAGCGGGCCAGATGATCGCGCGGCCGCTCGCCCCGACGGTCGGGGCTAAAGCGGTAATAAGCCGCGGACGCCCGCTCGCCTTGCCAGGGCCGCTCGTCGACGACATAGGTCCACAGCCGCCCGGTTCGGGTCTTGCCATTGCCCGGCGCCAGCACGGCGATCGGCGTGTCATCGGTGTGGATGATCGGCGCCGCCAGGGCATGGGTGCCGATCAGCTCGGCCAGTGGCGTCACCCACCAAGCGGCATGCCCGACCCAGTCGGCCAGGGTGGCACGCTCGATCTCGATGCCCTCGCGCGCCAGGATCGCCGATTGCCGGTAGAGCGGCAGCCCGTCGAGGTATTTGCTGACCACGACATTGGCGACCAGACCCGGACCGGGGCGGCCCTTCGCGATCGGCAGATCGGGCATCGGCGCTTGGATGATGCGCTCGCAGCAGCGGCAGCTCAGCTTAGGCCGAATATGGCGGATCACTTTGAGGCGAGCCGGGATCTTCTCCAAGATCTCGGTCACGTCCTCGCCGAGCTTGGCAAAGCGGGTGCCGCCGCAGCCCGGGCAGACCGGCCTCGGATCATGCACGATCTCCTCGCGCGGCAAATGATCGGGCAATGGCCGCCGCACCGGCTGACGCCGTTCGCGCGGTGGCTGATCAGGGGCACGCCGTGCCGCCGGCGCTGTGCGTGCTGCTTCGCTCTCTTCCAGATCCTCGAGCATCAGCTCGAGTTGCGCGATCTGAGTATCGAGTTTTTCCGACGAGCGCCCAAATTGCATCCGCCGCAGTTGGGCAAGCTGAGCCTTGTACTGTTCGATCCGCAGACGGGCGCCGGTCAACTCGGCCCGCGCCACCGCCAGTTCCGCCTCGCGCTCGGCCAGTAAGGCGCGCAGCTCGGCGATCTCTTGAACAGGGTCAGCAGCGACCGGCATCAACCGAGAGTTTACTCCCGCGGTCATTGAGCAGCATCGATCCGTACCCGCCTGAGTCACTATGTCGCGCTGTTCAACCAGCCACTTCCGGGGCCCAGCTGCGGCGCGGTGCACGCCAATCGATACCTTCCAGTAGCATCGATAATTGCGCTGCCGTTAGCACCACCGATCCGTCCTTGGCCTGCGGCCATAAAAACCGGCCGCGCTCCAGCCGTTTGGCAAACAGGCACAATCCTTGCCCGTCCCACCACAGCACCTTGATCAGATCGCCGCGCCGACCGCGAAACACAAACAGCGCACCACCATGCGGGTCGAGCTGCAGCGTCAGCTGAACCCGCGCCGCGAGCCCGTCAAAGCCTTTCCTCATGTCAGTGACGCCGCATGCCAGATAGACGCGGACATTGCCCGGTATGCCGATCACGACAGCGCCGACAAGACCCGGCGCAATGCCATCTCGTCGACCGCGCCGGTCAGACGCAGCTTCACCCCCGTGGGCAGCTCGACCTCGATTATCCCATCCACCCGCCGATCGGGTTCGGGGGGCGTCGGCATCGGCGCAACCGGCGCTGCGGCCAGTGCAAGCTGTTCAACCGGTAGCGCCAATCTCACTGGCGCAAATCCAGTCAGCTCGCCCGTGCGAAACTGCCGCCGCCAGGTGTAAAGCTGGCCGCTGCTGATCCCGTGCAGCCGGCAAACCAACGAGGGCGACGACCCCGGCGCTACGCTCTGTGCCAATATCCGCAGCTTCTCTTCGAGGCTCCAGCGCCGCCGCCGCTCCGGGCCGCTGAGAACCTCGCCGCGGACCTCGCGAGCCCTCGTATGAGTACTCCCGAGGTCCTCCTTATCGACCAGCCCCACATCATTCATTGCACCGCCGCCATAAAACAGCGGCAGCTTCTCAATCAGCAAGCCCAGCGCAAGACGCCAATCAGCAGACGCTTACGCCGTAGAGGTCGAAGACGCGGCCGCTGGTCCACGGGACGAGCGCCATGCCCAAGGTCGAGGGCCATGTTGACGGCGCCGAACATGGTTCCCATGAGCCGCGCGCCAAAATACTCGCGCACCAGGATCGCATTGAGCGGCATTGCTGTGATGCCCCTCGGGTAATGGGCGCTATCGTTTAGCTGCACCCCGCCAGCTTTACTGCGGCCCAGATTTGGCCGCGGATGCCCGGATAGGGTTTTAGAACGCGGACGCAGTTGTTTTCCTGGATCAGCCCCCGAATCGCATTGAGGCCGGATTCGGTATTTTCAGTATTGGATCGCAGATAAACCGACCACTTTGCCTTCAAAAGTGTCTTCGGGCCGATGTCACCGCTTCCTCCCGGCGGGGAGACAATCGTAAAATTCTGAACGGCGGGCGATCCGACCGCGACGTAGCCGTCCGGCGCCTCGGCGTCCAAAGCAATCGGCGCCACCGGGGCGGCGCTTTTCAAACTATTATTCAGCTCTTGAATATTTTTTGTGGTCACGAGCGGAATGCTGCCGTCCCCGAGACCGGTATGCTGCACCGCTGTTGCGTCAGGGCTTTGACAATGTTGTTCTGCCGTAAGAATCGAGGAGATCCTATTCCGGTCGAATTTTACGTCATTATAGGTATTATTCACGTCGACCAAAAAGGTTACCATATACGTCCGGTCTTCACTCAAGCAATCTTTCCTGATGTCGGCGAATAAATCCAATAGCCTGTTAACGATAACGAGGTTGGTGCCCTGCGTCGTCTGTTTTGCTTCGGCCATGTTTTTTGTCGCTTCGGCCATGGCTTTAGTGAATTCGGCCTGTTTCTCGGCCTGCGTGTAGATAAAGAACGTCCCCGCCGCGATCGCCGCCTTTATCAGGAGATCGAGAGCATCCGTAATCTCCTTAAGCCCGGGCATCATTCACCTCCCTGACTGCGCCACCCAAAACCCCTTGGGCGAACAACTCATACAGCCCACCACCCAATAAATGACTTACATAAAACTTACGGACAAGCATGCTACAGGCGAATCCGTGGCTATCGGTCAAGAGGCGATGACGTTTATCCACCTGGGATTTAGGAGGGTGGCTGTCGGCAGGGCGAGCGAAAGGGGGTGTGGCGGGCGGAAGGTGAAGGCGATCGCGACAGCGCCGAGACCGATGCCTGCCGAGCCGATGTAGAGCCGGAAATAGCTGCCGTAGAGGTCGAAGACGCGGCCGCCGTTGCACGGGACGAGCGCCATGCCCAAGGTCGAGGCCCTGTGGACCGCGCCGAACATGGTTCCCATGATGCGCGCGCCAAAATATTCGTGCACCAGGATCGCGTAGAGCGGCATTACCGCGCTTTAGGAGAACCCAGTCATCGGTGCCGGGCGCGCGGCTCGGGCCGACCGCCATATCGCGCGCAAATCGCTGTCGGACATTTTGCCGAATCGAACCCTAAAGGGTCGCGGCGGCGTTGGTTGAGAAACCCATGTTCATTCGTTGTCGAGTGGGACAACTCTGGCGGTATTGCGTTTTTAGGGGAGAACTTTTTGGGGAGAACAATGAATTCAACTCCAGCCAGCCAGCAATTCGCGGAGGCGCCAAGAGCGTCCACCGGCAGTGTCGGGCTGGACGATATTCTCGGGGGCGGCCTGGACGCCGATCGCGTTTATCTGATCGAAGGACGGCCGGGCACCGGCAAGACCACATTGGCGCTGCAATTCTTGATCGCGGGCGTAGGCCGAGGCGAGCCCTGCCTGTATGTCACTTTGTCCGAGAGCGAGCACGAACTGCGCACGGTCGCGGCTCGCCACGGCTGGACGCTTGAAGGAATCGATATTTTCGAGCTGGTGCCGCCAGAAGCCAGTCTTGATCCCGATCAGGAGCTGACGCTGTTTCATCCCGCCGAGGTGGAACTCAGCGAGACGACGAAACACATCCTCGATCGAGTGAAGCAAATCAATCCGCACCGGGTTGTGTTCGACTCGCTCTCCGAGATGCGACTGCTCGCGCAAAGCTCCCTGCGTTATCGCCGCCAGATCCTTGCACTTAAGAATTTCTTTGCTAGTCGGCAATGCACGGTCGTTCTGCTCGATGATCTTTCATCAAATGAGAACGATCTACAGCTGCACAGCATTTCACACGGCGTCATAACCCTGGAGCAACTTTCGCTGGATTACGGCGCCGAACGGCGACGCCTGCGCGTCGTCAAAATGCGCGGGATCAAATTTCGCGGCGGATACCACGATTTTACGATCGAGACCGGCGGTCTCGCCATTTACCCCCGGCTTATTGCGGCGGAACATCATAGGGCCTTCCTCGGCGAGCTCACCTCAACCGGTTCCTCCGAGCTAGACGCTCTGCTCGGCGGCGGTATCGAGCGCGGGACGAGTTTGCTGCTGATCGGGGGCGCCGGCGTCGGCAAATCATCGATCGCGTTGACCTGCGTCATAGCCGCCGCGGCTCGTGGTGAAGGGGTCGTCGTGTTTGCGTTCGACGAAGGGCTCGGAACAGTTTACGCGCGCGCGGATGGTCTGGGTATGCCGCTACAAGCGCATGTCGAGTCCGGCCAGGTCCGGGTGCAGCAGATCGATCCCGCTGAGATGTCTCCCGGCGAATTCGCCCACAGGGTGCTCGGAAGCGTCCAGCACGAGAGCGTGCGGCTCGTCGTCATTGACAGCCTGAACGGCTACATGAACGCGATGCCGGAGGAGCGTTTTCTCGTCCTTCAAATGCACGAGCTCTTGAGCACGCTCAATCAGCTCGGCGTTATCACGATCCTCGTCCTGGCGCAGCACGGATTGATGGGGCCGATGCAGACGCCGCTCGATATCAGCTATCTCAGCGACGCCGTGTTGATGTTGCGCTACTTTGAGGCGGAGGGTCGGGTGCGCCGCGCCATTTCGGTCGTCAAAAAGCGCAGCAGCGCGCATGAGGATGCGATCCGAGAATTCCGCCTGACTGCCGAGGGCGTCAAGGTCGGCCCGCCGCTGACCGAATTCCAGGGCGTTTTATCTGGCGTCCCGAGTTACCGCGGCGGAGTTGGCCCACTACTTCCCGCCGATCGCCCGTCGACTAAAGAACCGTCGGATGGCTGATGAAAAGACCGCGGAGCGAGCCCTTGTGCTTGCCCCGATCGGTCGAGATAGCGGCGCCGCTTGCGCGCTCCTGGAGCAGGCCGCCATTTTCTGCAAGCCGTGTTTCGGGATCAGCGATTTGCTTGAGGAGTTGGAAGTCGGCGCCGGTGCGGCGGTGATTGCCGAGGAAGCGTTTTTCGGAACCGATCCCAACCCGCTTTTTGATTGGGTACGCGATCAGCCACCTTGGTCGGATTTTCCCTTCATCATCCTGACAACCCGGCGCAACGACCCTAGACGAGATCGGCATACCCTGCGGCTGCTGGAAGAGCTGCGCAACGTAACGCTGCTGGAACGTCCGATCCAGACAGTGACTCTCGTGAGCGCGGCCAAGGCCGCCCTGCGGGCGCGACGCCGGCAGTACGACGCCGCCAGATATCTGATTGAGCGAGAGCAAGCGGCCAGCCGGCTCGAAGAACTGGTCCGAGAACGAACACGGCAACTCCAGGAAGCCAACGATCAGCTGGTCACCGCAAGGGCCAGCCTCAATGTGGCCCTTGAAGCGGCGCAGATGACGACCTGGGATCTGGATCTCAGCAAGGAAAGGAAATGGCCGTCGCTTGTCGTCGGGCGTTTCTCCGAGGACCACCCTCTCCTCGAAAGATGGAGCCGGGCAATTGCCAAAAAGCACGTGCTGCCCGACGATCACGAACTCTTCGAGACCGCATTCCGCCAGGCCTTGGACACCGGCGAATTCCACCTGGAATGCCGAATTGTGTGGCCCGATGACAGTGTCCGCTGGGTCGTCGCCGAAGGCCGTCTATATCGCGACGAGCACGGCGATCCGATCCGGCTGGCCGGGACCCTCCGCGATGTGACCGAGCGCAGGCAAGTCGAAGAAAGCCTGCGACAAACCCAAAAGCTCGAGGTGATCGGCCAACTCACCGGCGGCGTGGCGCACGATTTCAATAATTTGCTGACAGCGGTACTTGGCAACATCGAACTGGCCGCTCTCCGCACGCGAGACGACAAGCTCCTTCACCTCCTGAGGAGCGCCAGTGCCGCAGCCGAGCGCGGTGCAAAGGTTACCGGCCAGCTTCTCGCTTTTGCGCGCCGGCAGCACCTCGCACCCAGGGTGGTCGTTCTCAATGAGCTTGTCTCAAGCATGGGCGACCTGCTTTTCCAGACGATCGGCGCGTCGGTCCGCGTCGAGACGGTCCTGGAAAAGGATCTGTGGGCGGTGATGATCGATGCGACGCAGTTGGAATTGGCCATCCTCAACCTAGCGATCAACGGCCGTGATGCGATGCCGCATGGAGGCCGGCTAACCATTGCGACAAAGAATATCCAAGGGTCCAATCGTGAGCGCCCGCCTGGGTTGCCCATAGCTGATTACGTCGCGATCGCCGTGAGTGACAGCGGAACCGGAATGACGCCGGAAATCGCCGCAAAAGCCTTCGAGCCATTTTTCTCGACCAAAGACATCGGGAAGGGCACCGGGCTCGGCCTCAGCCAGGTGCTCGGCTTTGCGCAGCAATCGGGCGGCGAAGTTCGCATCGATACCCGTCTGGGGAAAGGGACGATCGTCACCCTGTATTTGCCGAGAACGCATGAGGCTTTGCCGAAGGGGGCGATCGCAGAGGACAGTCCGGCGCCGCAGGACGGGCAAGCGACGACAATTCTTGTGGTCGACGATGATGCGGACGTCCGGAGTTTAACGGTCCAGGCGCTTGAGGCCCTGAACTACCGTGTTCTTGAGGCCAATAATGGGCGGGGTGCCCTCGACCTGCTTCGGGGCGAGCAACCGGTGGATCTCGTGCTGATCGACCTTGTCATGCCGGGCATGAGCGGCCGGCAATTGGCGACGCGCATCCGTGCGAGCCACCCGGATCGGGTAATCTTATTCATGACGGGGTATGATGACCTGTCCGGAACCGCCGATCCATTTGCGAACGAGATAGTGATCAAGAAACCGTTCAAGCTGATCGAACTCGGCGGAGCAGTGGAGAATGCGCTTGGTGGGCGGGGTCGAAGACAACAGCGCTGGAACGTGACGCCGATCCGACCGCCCAAGACCGCACAATAATCGGGTCGCAAGGTTCTGGTTATCTCGCAGCGCCTTGGATCTGGGGAGCTACGCGCGTTGCGCTGAGAGCGGGGCTCGGCAACGCGAGCGACAGCGGGCGCGGCAGGCGGAAGGTGAAAGCGATCGCGACGGCGCCGAGACCGATGCCTGCTGAGCCGATATCGCGCCAGAAATACGTGCCGTAGAGGTCGAGCGCCCAGCGGCGATTGCTGCTGCCGGGACTCTAGCCGGCCTGGGTGGTGGAGCGCGCGGTTCGGATGCCGGCGGCGAGGGCGCGGATGTCGCCGAGCACAGCCTCGACGAGGCCCGGTTTGGCGTGGCCGTTGTCGTCGAGGTTTGCGGCAAGGCGCTGAACCAAGGCCGAGCCGACGACCGCGGCATCGGCGGCGCGGGCCACTGCCGCTGCTTGGTCCGGGCTCCGGATGCCAAAGCCGACCGCCACCGGCAGATCGGTGAACCGCCGCAACCGCGCCACCGCCGCCGCGACCTCGGCCGAGTCGGCGGAGCGGGTGCCGGTAATACCGGCGATCGCGACGTAATAGATAAAGCCACTGGCGCCATTGACGATGACCGGAAGACGCTGGGCGTCGCTGGTTGGCGTCGCCAGCCGGATCACATCGAGCCCCGCGGTTCGCGCCGGGCCGGTCAGTTCCGCATCTTCCTCGGGCGGCAGATCGACGACGATGACGCCATCGACCCCTGCCGCCGCCGCATCGCGCGCAAACGCCTCGGCGCCATAGCGATAGATCGGGTTGTAATAGCCCATCAGCACGATCGGGGTCGCTTCGTCCTCGCGGCGCAAATCGCGCACCATCGAGAGAGTGCCGCGCAGGGTCATGCCCGCCTTCAACGCGCGCTGACCGGCATCCTGGATCGCCGGGCCGTCGGCCATCGGATCGGAAAACGGCATCCCGATCTCGATCAGATCGGCTCCTGCCGCAGCGAGCCCGGCGAACAGCCGGGCCGAGGTGTCGCGGTCAGGATCGCCGGCGGTCAAATAGGCGACCAGCCCGGCCCTGCGCTCCGCCTGCAACGCCGCAAAGCGCTGTCGGATGCGGCTCATGGCCTGATCACGAGACAACGGCGCCGTTGCGCCTATTACGCGATTTGTAGGTCGGTTTGGGCAAAGTCGTTGCCTTTGAATAGAACCGGCTCATCTCTCAGTTTTGCGAGCGCATAGGTGAAACAGTCGCCGAAATTCAATCCCGCAGCATGGCCGCTGCCCTTACCGTATTGCCGGTAGGCGATGACAGCAATTTGAGCCTGCTCGCGCGTGAATGGAACGACTTCGACATCAAGCTCGACGAGAAGCTGATTGAGCTTTTCCTGGGCGTCTGGACCCGATCGCGTGACCATCACGATTGCAGTCTCGACGTAAGTAGGCGCGCTCACCATGCGATTTGGATCAGCCGTGAGGGCCGTGACAAAACCCTCGGTCTCAGGTTCGCCGAGCAGCAAAGCGATCAGCGCCGAGCTGTCGATGACCATCAGTCGAAATGGCCTTTCTCGTTATAAGCGAGAATCTGATCTGGAGGCCTGCTGTCAAGTACCGGGAGGCGCGCTACTTCCTCTTGAATCGCGCGAATGCGGGCGAGGAGGGCCTCCGCTTGCAGGTGCGCTGCCGGCCCTGCGCGTTCAATCAGCGTGACTTCGGCGTCGTGTTCACCTGCGGGAAGACCTGGCGCTTGGCCAGTCAGCGTGCCGTCTGGCGCAATGTGAATACGTGTCTTAACTCTGATCATCTGCGTCATCCTGTCAGATCGGTCTGGCGATTGGAGCGCCGCCGGGGCTGATCCGGCTCACAGCTCGACCCCGAGGTGCTCGGCGACCGCGAAAATGTCCTTGTCGCCGCGGCCGCACATATTCATCACCAGCAGATGATCGCGCGGCAGGCCAGGCGCGATCTTGGCGACATGGGCCAGCGCGTGCGCCGGTTCCAATGCCGGGATGATCCCTTCGAGCCGGCTCGCCAGCTGAAACGCATCGAGCGCTTCGCGATCGGTGATCGACACGTATTGGACGCGCCCGAGATCGCTGAGCCAAGCATGTTCGGGGCCGATGCCGGGATAGTCGAGCCCGGCCGAGATCGAATGCGCGTCGCGGATCTGACCGTCCTCGTCCTGCAGCAGATAGGTCCGGTTGCCATGCAAGACGCCGGGTTGGCCGCCATTTAGCGAGGCCGCGTGCAATCCGGTCTCGATGCCGTGGCCGCCGGCCTCGACCCCGATCATCGCGACCGAGGGATCGTCGAGAAACGGGTGAAAGAGCCCCATTGCGTTCGAGCCGCCACCGATGCAGGCGACCAAGGAGTCGGGCAATCTGCCCTCGGCTTTGTGGAGCTGCTCGCGCGTCTCGCGGCCGATCACCGACTGGAAATCGCGCACCATCGCGGGGTAGGGGTGCGGGCCGGCGACGGTGCCGATCACGTAAAACGTGTCGTCGACATGGGCGACCCAGTCGCGCAACGCCTCGTTCATCGCGTCTTTCAGGGTCGCGGTCCCGGAATGCACCGGCACGACTTCGGCGCCGAGCAATTTCATCCGAAAGACGTTCGGTTTTTGCCGCTCGATGTCGGTCGCCCCCATGTAGACGACGCAGGGCAGGTCGAACAGTGCGCAAGCCGTGGCGGTCGCGACCCCGTGCTGGCCGGCGCCAGTCTCCGCGATGATGCGGCGCTTGCCCATGCGGCGGGCGAGCAGGGTCTGCCCGAGCACGTTGTTGATCTTGTGCGCGCCGGTATGGTTGAGCTCGTCGCGTTTGAAATAGATCTTGGCACCGCCGAAATGCTGGGTCAGCCGCTCGGCAAAATAGAGCGGGCTCGGCCGCCCAACATAATGATCGAGATAATAATCGAGTTCGCATTGAAAGCCAGGGTCGCGGCGCGCGGCGTCATAGGCGGCCTCGACCGCCAACACCAATGGCATCAAGGTCTCGGCGACAAAGCGTCCGCCATAGATGCCGAAATGGCCGCGCTCGTCGGGCCCGGCGCGAAACGTGTTCGGAACCTGCATTACTCTTCCTCCGGCCCGGAAAATGCACCACCAAAGCGCCAAGGGCACGGAGAAAAACACGGGCGCGGAAGTGGATGCGCCCTCGATGCTTTACTCGTAACGGAGCTTGGGGTGTGTGTCGCGGCCGCGGCCCTCGGGCGAGAAATCGAGGATTCCCCATAATGGCCAGATCATGTCTACGTGGCGGCTTCCCAGACCCGGGTCCAGTGGTGCGAACGCCAATTCGGGCGCGTAGGTATGACGGATCACGCCATCGGCTCCGCGCTGAAAGACATTGAGGATCGGCAATTGATCGCCCTTGGCGTCCTCGCTGCGATAATCTGGGTGGTAGCTGTTGGCGGCCGACGACAATAGCCGCAGATACCGCCAGCCGCGCTCGCGGGCGATGGCGTGCACCCGGGCGATCGGCGAGCGTGCGACGGCGGCGAGCGCGACGCGCTGTTCGATGTGAGGCGCCTCGCCGTCGAGCGTGTCGAGGATCGAGGTACATGCCGGGCAGGGCTGCGCCATCGCCGGCCCATACATATAGCTGTAGAGCACCAGCACCGATTTGTCGCCGAACAGCCCCGATAGTTTCACCGGACGCGCATCGTCGCCTTCCTCGAACACGTAATCTTGCGGGACGCGACCACCGGGCGGCAACGCTCGGCGCTGGGCCGCGACCGCTTCGGTTTGCCGACGCAAGGTCATCTCGGCCTCGAGCAGCTTGTCGCGCGCGGCGCGGTATTCGGCGCTCTCGTTGGGAAACCGCACATCGTGAAAAGTGACCCGGACGGTTTCGGGCATGAGGGACCTCCGTTGACTGGGTTAGAAATCGAGGGAAGCGAGCTTGCGCAAAATGGAAGTCCAGCCGCATTCGTGCTGGCGGGCGCGCTCGGCATCGGGGATGCCTTCGTGCTCCAACTCGACGCGGACGCCGCCCTCGACCGGGGTGAAGACAACTGTCACCAGCGACAAGCGATGGTCGGTGCCGGCCGATATCCAAGTGAAGACCAGCCGACGCGGGCGATCGATCACGACGTAGCGGCCGCTGTGTTCGTAGCTATCGCTGGCGCTCTGCATGACCAAGCGAAAGGCGCCGCCCTCGCGCGGGTCGTTGACGAATTCGCCGACTGTAGTGGTGTCGGCGGCGAGGAACAGCCTGGCGCGACGCGGGTCGAGCCAGGCGTCGAAAGCGGCCTCGGGCGTCGCGCGGATCTCCACCGAGGCGGTGGCGCGGAATAGGCTAGGCGCCGCCATCGGGCTTCTCCAGCATGGCTTTCAACGCCTGGAGGCGGCGATCCCAGGCGGCTGATTGCTGCTCTACCCACTCGGCGACACCGCGCCAACCCGGTTCGCTGGCGATGATAAAGTGATCACGTCCCACGACCTTGCGGGTGACCAGGCCTGCGTTCTCCAATACCTTCAGATGACGCGAGACCGCCGGCAGCGAAATCGCAAAGCCGGCGGCGAGTTCGGTGACGCGCGCCGGCCGCTCGCGCAACCGGGCCAACAAGTCGCGCCTGACCGGGTGGGCGACTGCCCCCAGGGCATGGCTCAACGCATCCTCGCCCAGATCGGTCAACGACCGGCGCTCCGAATATTAAACCGAGCGGTTAAACATCCTGGCCCGGCCGCGCTGTCGAGAGATAATTTTTGCCGGCGACCTCAATGATCGCCGAAGCGGTGCTTGGCCGGGCCAGCGGCAAGCGTCGCTTGCGAATGGTCGGCGCTCAAAAAACGCCCGCGCGAGATCAGCGCAGCGAGACCGCGGTGTCCTCGTTGCGGCAGACATCGACGCTGCGGTTGAAAAGGTCGGAGCCGTCGTCGAGCACGGTCCTGACATCGACTCGGCAGCGGCCATCGCGATCGTCGATATCGACCAGCACGGAACCGCCGGGCATCAGAAAATCGGAGCCCAATAAATCAGCCTGCCAATTCCCGGAACCGACATCCGACACATGCACTTCGACGACCGCCTCATGAGTATTGTTGGTCAACAGGACATGGCGCTCGCAACTCTGCGCGGGCGGCCCGGTCGCGCTCTGGAATAGCAAGAACAGGGCACCCGCCACCACCGCGGGATTTGAAATGTTTATCATGATGGTCTCCAGCTTCTGAGGCGGATCGTCAGAGATGCGTCCGCCATCTGGCCCTAAAGTAGGAGACTTCGAGACAAGTCAATGTGACCCGCCTCACCGCTCCATGACTTTTCGATGATTTTAGCGACGCGGTCTGAGCAACTGCCCGCTCAGATGACTAGGCTCGTCCGCTGCTTTCAGGCGCCGTTGCCGCGCACGATCAGCGGCAGCCAGAGCATGCGGTCAAGGCGCTGATAACGAGGTCCGCGCAGGTGGTCGACGCCGAACTCGATGCCGGCGTCGCCATATTCGGGGTCACCGCGATATGTCCCGAACAGTCGGTCCCACACCGAGAAAACCAAGCCATAATTTGTCGATATGTCAGCTGGGTGCCGGCTGTGATGCACCCGATGCAATGAGGGCGTAATCAGCAGCCAACCTAAAATATTTGTGAGACGGCTCGGCAGAGCGATATTTGCATGTGCGAAAAACTGCACGGCTAGGTTGAGTGTTGCGTAGAGCCCGATCACAAACGGCGGCAGCCCCACCGCCGCGGCGGGGAGGCCAACTGCGAATGCCATCACCACCGCTTCCCCTGGGTGGTGCCGCACCGTGGTGGAGACATCGAGTTCCGGGTCAGAATGGTGCAGCGCATGCAGTCGCCATAGAGTGTCGCTGGCGTGGAACGCCCAGTGCATTGCGTAGCTCAACGCGTCGAGAGCGAGGATACCCACAGTCAACTGCAGCCAGCTCGACATCGCCAACCCGCCGGTAAGGCTCGCGAACGCCAAGGCGGCGATCAGCGGCGCCAGCAGAAAGTCGAGACCGCTCGTCAGCGCGAAGAGCGCCAGATTGCTCGCCCAGCGCGCCACGGCGAAGGGTGGGACGGGTCGCCATGGCCGAGCAATTTCAACCGCGGCGGCCGCCACAAAGGCGCCGAATAGAGGAATAGCGCTGCTCAACAGCGTTCTACAACCCGAGCAGACACCGAAACCCGCCGGCTACTTCCGTTTGAAATATCTGACGGCGGCGGCGCCGCCGAAACCGATGGCGAGCAGCGTCAGGGTGGCGGGCTCCGGCACCGCAGTGGGGGGCGCCACACCGGCAAACGCACTCCCAGATAAGCTGATCAGCACCGTCAACGCCGTCCCAACGATCGATAATGTGCAGGCCATAGAGACACTCCTTCATCAAACGAAATTTGCTGCAAACCTGCCGGTTATTTCCGTTTGAAATACTTGACCGCGGCGGCCCCGCCAAAGCCAACGGCGAGCAAGGTCAGGGTGGCGGGTTCCGGCACCGTAGTAAGGATCCCGCCGGCAAACGCACTCGCGGAAATTCCGATCAGCACCGTCAGCGCCGTTGCAAGGATAGATAGGGTGTAAGACATAAGGTTCCCTTTTCACTTACGCGAAATTACAGTGCAACCTTCATACCATATTGACGTTTCAATCGCTTAATGCGTGTAAACCATATCTATTGTAAGATTTTCCGACAGGGCGAAAGCGCACCGATGGCCTCTCCCGATCGGGAAAGAGTTAGCTATGTCAATGCGCTGTAGGCTAGACGGCCGGTGTCAGGCGGCATGTTGCCTGTAAACTCGGGCGACACCTCGCGCAATCATCCGCCGCTGTTCGGCTCAATCCGCCCAGCCCGGGCCGTCTTCTCGCGAGCGCGACATGGCACGATTTTAAGCGGCAGTCTTCCGCCGGATTAAAGAAATTTGCCGCGAGACGCCAGCGCGATGTCGAGCCAACCGAACGGCGTAATGGTGGCGCGCTCGCGGGCGCGCAATAGGACTGTCGTCATCGGCGATTCGATAATGGCGGGGCCAGCGATGGTCTGAGCCGGAGCAAGCGCGTCGAAATCGTAGACCGGTGCCGCGACCCACGCGTCGAGCCAAATGCGGCGCTCGGCGCGCGGCGGTGCCGGTGGGATTTCCGGCAGCAACGGCTCCTGCGGCAGCGCCGAGAGAATCCCGGACACCGCGACGCGCGCGTTGACCAGCACGGTTTCCTGGTCGCGCATCGAATAGGTGTAAAGCGCCTCGTGGCGGCGATGAAATCGCTCGACAATGTCGGGCAGCGGATCGGCGGCACGCCAATCGACCTCGTCGAGCGGCACCGTGATTTCGAAAACCTGCTCGCCATAGCGCATGTCGACCGCGCGCGAGATTTGCGCCGGCCCGTCAAACGATGCGCTCAGCCGCGACAGCCCCTCGGTCTCCATGTCGTCGAACAGCCGCCGCAGATCGGCGCCGTCAAGCGATCTCGTGTCGCCGATGTGGGTTCGCGAAACCTCGAACCGGAGATCAGTGGCAAGCATCCCCCAAGCCGACAGCACGGCGGCGACGCGCGGCACGATGACCCTGACCAGATCGAGCTGGCGGGCGATTTCGGTCGCATGCAGCCCGGCGGCACCGCCAAAGGCGAGCAGCGCCGAATGCCGCGGGTCGACGCCGCGCCGCACCGAGACGAGGCGGACCCCCTCAGCCATATTGGTATTAACGACGCGATGGATACCCTGCGCCGCCGCGAGCCGGTCGGTGCCGAGAGTAGCCGCGATACGGTCGACCGCCGCTTCGGCGGCGGCATGGTCGAGCCGGCGCCGGCCGCCCGAAAAACTCTCCGGATCGAGATAGCCCAAGACAAGATTGGCGTCGGTTACGGTCGCCTGCTGCCCCCCGGCGCCATAGCAGGCGGGACCGGGCACCGCCCCCGCACTCTGCGGCCCGACATGCAGGATGCCGCCGGCATCGACCCGCGCGATCGACCCGCCGCCGGCGCCGATGCTGGCGATATCGAGGCTGTTCAATGCGATCGTGTGGCCGGCGATGCGGCGGCTGTTGGCGAGGCTCGGCTTGCCGGCGACGATCAGCGAGATGTCGGTGCTGGTTCCACCCATATCGAACGGGATCAGATTGCCTTCGCCGACGAGATTTGCGGCATAGACGCTGCCGGCAACGCCACCCGCCGGCCCCGACAGCACCGCGCCCGCAGAAAGCCGGCCGGCCTCGGCGATCGGCGCCACCCCGCCATGGGATTGGATAATCAACGTGGGCCCGCGGTAGCCGGCTTCGGCCAGACGGTGTTCGAGCAAACCCAGATAGCGCGACAGTGCCGGCCCGACATAGGCGTTGATGATTGTCGTCGAAACCCGCTCGAATTCCTTAATCTGCGGCAAGACCTCGGACGACAGCGAGACAAAGGCGCCGGGCAATTCGCGTTCGACCGCAGCACGAGTGGCGCGTTCGTGAATGGGGTCGCGCCAGGAATGCAAAAAGCACACAGCGACCGCTTCGACCGTCTCGCGTTTCAATGCCGCGATCGCACTGTCGAGAGAGGCCTGGTCGAGTGGGATTTCGACCCGGCCGTCGGCGCGCATCCGCTCGCGCACGCCGAGCCGCAATTTTCGCGGCACCAGTTGCTCGGGCGGCGGCATCCGCAGATTGTAGCGGTCGTCTTTAAGCCCCTCGCGCATTTCGATCACGTCGCGATGGCCTTCGGTCGTCAGCAGGCCGAGCTTGGCCCCCTTGCGTTCGAGCAGCGCGTTGGTCGCAACCGTCGTGCCGTGGACGATGCGCTCGGTCGCGGCCAGCAACGCGGAAAGGTCGAGGTCAAGGCGCCCGGCCAGCAAGGCCAGCCCATCAAGCACCCCAATCGACGGGTCATCCGGAGTTGTCGGGGCCTTTTCGAGCACGGTCCCACCGGCATCGTCGACCGCGACCAGATCGGTAAACGTGCCGCCGACATCGATCCCAATGCGGTACATCCGTTGCTCCCGGTCGCGCGTCTATTCGCGGTGATAGGGGTGGCCGGCGAGGATCTGCTGCGCCCGATAAAGCTGTTCGAGCAACATGCCGCGAACCAGCAGATGCGGCCAGGTCATCGGACCGAGCGACAATGTCGCGGCAGCGCGGTCGAGCACCGCGGTCGCGAGCCCCTCGGCGCCGCCGATCGCAAAGGCGAGTTCGGCTGTGCCGCTGATCGCGCCACGCGGCGAGGCGATCGGCCAATTCGCGGCTCGACCAGCTCGGACCCGCGCTGGTCGAGCGCGACGAGCGTTACACCAGCCGGAAGAGCGTCGAGGATCAGCTCGCCCTCACGCGCCTTTAGCAATGCCAGCGGGCAGGCGCTGTTTTGCATCCAGCTCGACAATGACCGGCGGCGGCAGCAGCCGAGCCGCATAAAAATTCTGCAACTCCCTAAACGGCCCGCTGCGCAAGCGGCCGATGGCGAGAATGCGGAAGCGGATCGCCAGCTCTCGTGACTAGCCCGCTACTTGACTGCCGGGCCAACTCGGCATCGGGAAACGCGGCGCCCCACATCTTCTCGAGATTGTAGTATTCGCGAATTTCGGGGCGAAACAAATGCACGATCACATCGCTGGCGTCGATCAGCACCCAGTCGCCCTGCTCCTTGCCCTCGATCGCGATCTTGATATGGCCGGATAGAGCCTGTTCGAGATGCTCGGTCAATGCCCCGACCTGCCGCGCAGACCGACCGGTGGCGATCACCATGTAATCGGCAATTGTTGTCTTGCCCGGCGAGATCGATCGTGACGATGTCCTCGGCCTTGCCGTCGTCCAGGGTCTTCAACACGAGATCGAGGATTTCCCGCGACTCCAAATCGGGAGAGCGCCGCCGGCGGGGCCGTACAGGTAGTGCTGTGATCGTAGCCAATTCGGGTTTTTGCTCCACTAAAACTGTTGCTGGTTGTTGTTTGCGCTCGGTCCGGATCCGTGTCGCCGAAGTCGGGTCGAGGCGCGTATGAAAAAACGCCCAGGCCGGCGGTTTCGTCTCCGCCAACCGCCGTGCGGCATCCTCCGGCATCCGGTTGCGCGCAAAGCGCTGTGCCGCCATGCCGGCGAGCGCCCTTTGAGAATAAGAAGGGCGGTCAAACACGGCAACGGGCACCGTCCGAAAAATCTCTGTCCAGCGCTCCCAGCGCGGCAATTGCACCAGATTGTCGGCGCCCATCAGCCAGACAAACCGGCAACGCGGAAAGCGCCGGATCAGCCGTTCAAGCGTGTCGGCGGTATAATACGGGCCGCCGAGCCGGTCTTCGATATCGGTGACGCGGATGCGCTTGTATCCGGCCGCGACCTGCCGCGCCTGCCACAGGCGCTCGGCGAATGGCGCCATGCCCGCGACCGGTTTCAGCGGGTTCTGCGGCGACACCATCCACCACACTTCGTCGAGATCGAGATGCTGCAATGCGGCGAGGCTGAGATGCAGGTGGCCGCGATGCGCCGGGTTGAACGATCCGCCCAACAGCCCGATCCGGCGATGCCGGGCCGCAGCAACACCCTCACCGACCCGGCCCTCGGGGCCGGGTCCCCCCTCTCCCGCATTGCGGGAGAGGGTGCCGAGCGCAGTGAGGCGGGTGAGGGTCAGGGGCGCACCTGACCGTTGCCGCGCACGAGATATTTGTAGGTGGTCAATTGCTCGGCGCCGACCGGGCCGCGCGGCGGCAGACGCTGGGTCGAAATGCCGATCTCGGCGCCCATGCCGAACTCGCCGCCATCGGCGAATTGGGTCGAGGCGTTGACCAGCACGATGGCGCTGTCGACCTCGCGCAAAAAGCGCTCGGCCGCGGCCGCGTCCTCGGTGACGATCGCGTCGGTGTGGTGCGAGCCCTAGCGATTGACATGGGCGATCGCGCCCGCGACGCCGTCGACGATCGCAACCGACAGGATCGCGTCGAGATATTCGGTGCGCCAATCCTCCTCGGTGGCGGGCAGCACGTCAGGGTCGATCGCCCGCACCTGATCGTCGCCGCGCAATTCGCAGCCGGCGGCGCGCAGATCGGCCGAGGATCGGCGGCAGCAAGCGCGCCGCGACCGCGCGATCGACCAGCAAGGTTTCGGTGGCGCCGCAAATCGACACCCGCCGCATCTTGGCGTTCAGCACGATCGCCCGCGCCTTTGCCGGGTCGGCGGCCGCATCGACATAGGTGTGGCAGATGCCTTCGAGATGGGCGATGACCGGGATGCGGCTTTCGCGCTGCACCCGCTCGATCAGCGAGCGCCCGCCGCGCGGCACGATCACGTCGATATGATCGCTCATCCCCAGCATCAGCCCGACCGCGGCGCGGTCGCGAGTCGGCACCAGCTGTATCGCGGCATCGGGCAAACCCGCCGCGCGCAGCCCCTCGCCCAACGCCGCGACCAGAGCGCGCGACGAATAAAAGCTCTCCGAGCCGCCGCGCAGGATCGCGGCATTGCCCGATTTGAGCGCCAGGCCGCCGGCATCGGCGGTCACGTTTGGCCGGCTCTCGTAGATGATGCCGATGACGCCGAGCGGCACCGCGACGCGCTCGATGTCGAGCCCGTTGGGCCGCGTCCAGCGCGCGAGCGAGCGGCCGACCGGGTCGGGCAGTTCGGCGATCGCTTCGAGCCCGGCGGCGATCGCTTCGATGCGCTTCGCATCGAGCGCCAAGCGGTCGCGCAATGCCGGGGCGAGCCCCTCGCCCTCCGCCTCGGCGAGGTCACGGGCGTTGGCCGCGAGGATTTCCGCCGCATTGGCCCGCACCGCGGCAGCGGCTGCCAATAACGCCCCCTCCTTAACGTCGCGCGCGGCGAGCGCCAGGGCTGCGGCGGCAGCCCGCGCTTGCCTGCCGATTTCGGCCATTTCCTCGGCCAGACGTGTCTCCGGGACCTGCGAGCGGTCGCGCAATGAGGTGTCACCGGTTGTCGGATTGGGCGTCATCGGCTCTCGTTCACCACCAGATCGTCGCGATGAATCATCTCGTCGCGGCCACGGTAGCCGAGGATGCCGGCGATTTCACCACTCTTGTGGCCGGCGATGGCCCGAATATCGGCGCTCGAATAGGCCGATAGGCCGCGGCCGCTTCAGCGCCGCTGCGGGTGCGCACGATCACCGCGTCGCCGCGCTCGAAAATGCCCTCGACCGCGACGACCCCGGCGGGCAGCAGGCTTCGTCCCCGTCGCAACGCCAGTGCCGCCCCGTCATCGACGATGACAATACCGGACGGCTCGACCGTGCCGGCGATCCACGCCTTGCGCGCCGACCGCGGCTCTCGTGTCGGCAGAAACATTGTTGCGGGTTCGCCGCCTTCGATCGCGGCGAGTGGGCCTTTCGCGGCATCGCTTTGCGGCACGCCGCGGGCGATCAGCATGCGGCAGCCGGCGCCGATCGCGATGCGCGCTGCGGCGAGTTTGGTGACCATCCCGCCCGAGCTGTAGCCGGGTGCTGCCTCGCCGGCCATCGCCTCGATCTCCGGCCCGATGTCGCGCACCATGCCGATATGGCAGGCATTGAGGTCCTTGCGCGGATCGGCGGTGTAGAGGCCGTCGATGTCCGACAGCAAGACCAGCATATCGGCGCTCGTCATCTGCGCGACGCGAGCGGCGAGCCGATCGTTGTCGCCAAAGCGGATCTCACTCGTGGCGATCGTGTCGTTTTCGTTGACCACCGGCACCGCGCCGAGCCCCAGCAATTGCGAAAACGTAGCGCGGGCGTTGAGATGCCGGCGGCGGGCCTCGGTATCCTCCAACGTCAGCAGAATCTGCGCGACGGTGATGCTGTGGCGGGCCAACGCCTCCTGATAGGCATGGGCAAGTCGGATCTGCCCGGTGGCTGCGGCGGCCTGCTTTTCCTCGAGCCGCAGCCGCGCGCCATTGAGGCCGAGGTGCCGGCGACCGACCGCAATGGCCCCGGACGAAACCAGAATGATCTCCTGACCGCGGGCATGGCAGCGCGCGACATCATCGGCCAATCGGTCGAGCCAGGCGCGGCGGATCTCGCCGTCATCGGCGACCAGCAATGCCGAGCCGATCTTGATGACGAGCCGCCGCGCACCCGCCAACGCTACTGCCGGCGTCTCGGCCGCAGCAACTACGGTGGTATCGGCGGTCAGGCGCTATCGGCGAGCGCGTCCAATCTCACCCCCTCATTACGCTCAGCTGCGCGACTTTCGGCGAGTAGCCCAAACAATGCGCCGAGCACCTCCGGCACGCCCGCGCCTGTAGCGCCCGACATCGGCATAACCATAGCCCCGCGCCCGGCGTCGCGGCGCAATTGCCGAGTCTTTGCTTTCATTGCCTCGGCATCGAGCGCATCGATCTTGTTGAGGCCGACGATCTCGGGCTTGTCGGTGAGGCCGTGGCCATAGGCGGCCAGCTCTTGCCGGATCGCGCGATAGGCGCCGGCGACATCGTCCTCGGTGCCGTCGACCAGATGCAGGATCACCGCACAGCGCTCGACATGGCCCAGAAACCGGGTGCCGATGCCGACGCCTTCGCTCGCCCCCTCGATCAGCCCGGGCAGATCGGCGAGGACGAATTCATCATCGTGCAATCGCACGACGCCAAGTTGCGGCTTCAAGGTCGTAAACGGATAATCGGCGATTTTGGGACGGGCGTGCGAAACCGCAGCGAGAAAGGTCGATTTGCCGGCATTGGGCATGCCGACCAGGCCGACATCGGCGATCAATTTGAGCCGCAACCAGACCCAGGCTTCCTTGCCCGGCCAGCCGGCATCGGCGCGGCGCGGCGCGCGATTGGTCGAGGTCTTGTAGTGCGCATTGCCAAACCCGCCATCGCCGCCGCGCAGAAAGACGATGCGCTCGCCCGGCCGCGTCAGATCGGCCAGCACCTGGCGATTGTCCTCGTCCATGATTTGGGTCCCGGCTGGAACTCGAAGCACGAGGTCGTCGGCGTTGGCGCCGCTTTTCTCGCGCCCGGCCCCAGGACGCCCGTCGGCCGCGCGGAAATGCTGGTGGTAGCGGAAGTCGATAAGGGTGTTGAGATTGTCTTCCGTGACGAACACGATGTCGCCGCCCTTGCCGCCATTGCCGCCGTCCGGGCCGCCAAACTCGATGAATTTCTCGCGGCGAAAGCTTGCCGAACCGCGGCCGCCGTCACCGCTTTTCAGATAAATCTTGCACTGGTCGAGAAACTGCATGGGAAACCACAAAAAAGGGGAACGGCCGGGCCGTTCCCCTTTGACTTCGACGCCCGTCGGGAAACGGCTATTCGGCGGCTTCAGCCGGCGCCGGGGCCGGCGATCCCAAGGGCGTTGACGGGGTCACGACCGATATATAAGTGCGGCCGGCGATGCCGGCGTGGAATTTGACCGCGCCTTCCGCCGTCGCAAAGATTGTGTGGTCACGGCCGATGCCGACATGGTCGCCGGGATGAAATTTGGTGCCGCGCTGGCGGACGATGATGTTGCCGGGGATCACGGCCTCGCCGCCAAATTTTTTGACGCCGAGACGGCGACCACGACTGTCGCGGCCGTTGCGTGACGAGCCGCCTGCTTTTTTATGCGCCATTTGAAACTCCCTCCTCCGCGACCGGCTCGGCCGAGGGCTGCGAACCAGACGCGCGGCGAATATCGGTAATGCGCAGCACGGTCTGGTGCTGGCGATGACCTTTTTTGCGCCGGTAATTGTGCCGCCGCTTTTTCTTGAACACGATGATCTTTGCCGCGCGGGTCTGTTCGATGACCGTGGCGCTGACTGCTGCGCCGGCCAGCAGCGGCGCGCCGGTCGCGACCTCGGCGCCGTCGCCCACCATCAGCACCTCGTCGAATTCGACGTCATCGCCCGGCTCGTGCGCGAGTTTCTCGACGGCGATGATGTCGTCTTTGGCGACTCGGTACTGCTTGCCGCCGGTTCGGATCACTGCAAACATGATATCGGCCGATATGGGTTAGCGCGCCGCCAACGGAACCGCGCGGTGTTATGGGGCGCAGCTTTGCAGCGCGCGAGCCGCGCAATATAGGAACGCCGGAATATCTGTCAATCGAAAGCCAGCCGAGGCCGCACAGATGGGCCTCGGTACGGCTGCCTCACACGCTCTAACCGGGGGAATGTTTGAAGCTTGCGGCGCTCGTAGCGGCTTTGCTCGCCGGTCTGGCCCACGCGGCGATTGCCGACCGATTATCTCTGCCGGCGACGGTCGAGCGAAATCAGCTGATCACGGTCAGCTATCAGTTTGACAAACCAACCACCGGGCGTGGCGTTCTCGAGGTCGAGTGGACGGATGCTGACGGACGCGAAGTCGACCACCGCCGGATCCCTCTGACCCTGGCGCGGACCTCGGAAGTAACGTTTCGCCTCGACATGCGGCGCGCCATTATGGTCGAGAATTGGGTCATCGCTCGCCTGCGGCTCGATGGCGACCCGTCGGCACACGAGACAAGCGCATCATTTGTCGCTACCCCGCCCGATGACCCCTGGCGCGATTACCAAATCATCATGTGGCAGGAGGAGACGCCGGCCGGATACGCGAGGTTGAAGCAACTGGGCATCACCGGCGGGATGGTGATGCCGGCCCGTTATCAGAGGCACGGCTCATACAACGCTGACGAGCTTAATTCGCTAGTAAATCAAGATTTACGATTTTATTTGGAGAACATCGCGACAGACTTCTATTCGCCTTATCATCGATGGTTCCCCGACCATCCGGTCAACTGGAAATTTCTCGAAGTCGAGAAACTTCACCGGGACAACCAAGCCGATATCCGGGCTTTTATCCGCCAGCCCAGCCTTTCCGATCCCGAATGGCTGGCAATGGTGCAAAGCCGGCTGACGCAAGATGTGCGACTGCTTCGCCCGTATCGACCGCTCTACTACAATCTTGGCGACGAAACGGGCATCGCCGATCTCGGCGCGTTTTGGGATTTTGACTTCTTCCAATCAATCCCTCAAGGCGATGCGGGTCTGGCTTCGCGAAGTCTACGGCAACTTGACTGCGCTCAATCGGCAGTGGGGGACCCGCTTCGAGCGCTGGACCGACGTGATCCCGCCGACGACCGCGCAAACGATCGCGCGGTCCGACGAAAACTTTTCGGCTTGGGCCGACTTCAAAGAGTGGATGGACATCGCCTTTGCACGCGCCCTCGCTCGCGGCAGCGCGGCCGTTCATACCGCCGATCCTCACGCCTTGGCGGCGATCGAGGGCGCCCAAGCCCCGGGCTGGGGCGGCTATGACTATGCCCGTCTCGCGCACAGCGTCGATCTGATCGAGCCCTACGATCTCGGTCCCAATCCCAATATCGAGATGCTGCGCTCGATCAATCCAGAGCTCGTCATGCTGACGACGTCCTTCGGGGGCGGGCCGCTCGAAACCTACCGCACTTGGCGCCGATTGTTTCGCGGAACCCGCGGCTCGATCCTGTGGGACCCGGAAAACGGCTTCGTCGGAAAAGACGGCACCCTCGGTGACAGAGGCCGCGAAGCCGCCCCGGCTTTTGCCGAAATCCGCCGCGGTCTCGGCATGCTGTTGATCAACAGCCGGCGGCATATCGATCCGATCGGGGTGCTTTATTCTCCGGCGAGCATGCGCGTGCAGTGGATGCTGGACCAACGCGCCCGCAGCGTAAATGCGGGACCGGCGACGGCCCAGACCCCAGAGCTTGCACAGCGGCTGTCGTCGCGCAACTTTGTGCACGCGGTCCAGCATTTGGGGCTGGACCCTCGTTTCGTTACCGATGAGGCGATCACTAAAGGCTACCTGCGCAGGTCAGGGCTGCGCGTGCTGATGCTGCCCTGGGCAATCAGCTTGTCACAACGCGAAGTGGACGAGATCGCGAGATTCGTCACACGCGGCGGCGAGATCCTTTCCGATGGCGAGCCAGGGTTGTTCGACGAACACGGCCGCAAGATGGAGAAGCCTCTGCTCTCGGCGATCTTCACAGAGCCGCCCGACGGCTCTGCATCCCACTTTGGCTACGGAAGAGGAAGGGCGGTCTACGCCGCCTTCACCGGTGTCGATGAAGAGGCAAACTCCCAGCGAGCGACCGAGCTTTTAGCCGCCGCCGGGATCAGGCCACCCCTCCCAGTCCGGCGCCAGAGCGGGGAGCGCGCGAGCGATATCGAAACGCATATCTTCGAGATCGGGGGAGTCACGATCCTTGCTCTGCAGCGCGACTTCGCCAAAGGCGGCGCCAACGATCGGGAAACTGTCGCGGTAACCTTGCCGCGGCGCCTGTTCGTCTATGATCTGCGAGCCCACAGCGCGCTTGGCGAAACCGATCGGGTAATGATCGATGTGGGCTCCGACGAGCCGGCGGTATTGGGCTTATCCGCCAAGCCGTTTGTCGCGCCCGCACTCGCCGGGCCCGCCATTGCACATCGCGGCGACATAATCGCATTTCGCATTCGGTCGCGATCACCGACGGCGCCGCGCGTTTTTCACCTCGACACCGTCGATCCGATGGGTCGGACGGTCCTAGCCTATTCCGCCAACATCCTTGTCGCGAGTGGCATGGCTACGAAATTGCTGCCGCTCGCGCTCAACGATCAGCCCGGGAATTGGAAAATCCAGGCGACCGATGTAGCGAGCGGCCAGACCAGCACCGCTGAACTAAAAGTCATGCCGCGAGATTAGGCGGCGTCGACCAGCACCAGTTCGGCATCGTCGAGCGCACGGATGTGCAATTCGGCCTCGTCGCGGATCGCCACTCCGTCGCGCGCATTAAGCTTGACGCCATTGACCTCGATCGAGCCTTTGGCCGGCACCAGATAGCCGTGCCGCTCCTGCCCAAGCCGGTAATCGACGGTTTCGCCGGCATGCACGGTGGCGCCCAGCACCCGCGCATCGGTCCGGATCGGCAATGCTTCGCCGTCGCTGTCAAAGCCGCTCGCCAACGGGACAAAGCGTCCTGAGCGCTCGCCTTTTGGGAACGGCCGCGTGCCCCAGCTCGGGGCCTCGCCGCGGCGGGTCGGCAGGATCCAGATCTGGAACAGCTTAGTCGTCTCGGGCTCCAAATTGTATTCGGAGTGGCGGATACCGGTGCCGGCGCTCATGACCTGGACGTCGCCTGCTTCGGTACGGCCCTTGTTGCCGAGGCTATCCTGATGCGTAACCGCCCCTTCGGTGACGTAGGTGATGATCTCCATATCGGAGTGCGGGTGCGGCGGGAAGCCGGTCTCGGGTGCGATCTCATCGTCGTTCCACACCCGCAGCCGGCCCCAGTTCATCCGCTCGGGGTCCTGGTAGTCGGCAAACGAGAAGTGGTGCTTGGTCGCGAGCCAGCCATGGTTGGCGCCGCCGAGTTTGGCAAAGGGTCTCTTTTCGATCATAGGGGGCTTCCTAGTTGCGAGGCGAAATCCCGCCTCGTCGATCGCCATCAGATCGGGTGCAGCATTAAGAATTAAAGATCCCGCACACGGCGCGGGGTCGCGCGGCGTCTGGCGTGACGCGAGCGCAGCCGTGGACCACCCCCAACAACCGCTCCCTTTCCAGTTAGCCTCGGTGCCGGCGGGTGAAGTCAGCCCGCTAAGGCGAGATGCAGCGATCAGCCGCGGTAGAGCACCGCGAGCCACACGGTCGGTGTTGCGGGGTCGGTCCAGTCGACCCGGTGACGGCGATGCGGTGCGATGTCGAGGGAATTGCCTGGAGCGAGGTTACGGGCCTCGCTTTCGTCCTCGAAGCGCAAATGCGCGGCGCCAGCTAATAACAGCACCCATTCGCCCTCGTCCTGGTCGTACCAGAAACCGGGTGGGCTTGACTGGCGCAGCGAGACGATCCGCTCGATGCGAACACCTGGACGGCTGAGCAGCACGTCGACAACTTCAGCCGCACTGGCATCGGGGAGCGGGTCGAACAGGTTCACGGTGCCGCCAGGCGCTCCAATTCGGCACGGTTCCACTGCGCCAATGTGGCCGCAGCCTCGTAGGTGCTCTGTAAAAAGTCGAGCAAGGCCTGATCGGGCGCGGCGGCCTGACGAACGGCGTCATAGGGCAGGATGAATTCGCCAAAGCCCTGATTGTAAGAGGCTTCGGCCGGCTGCACCGGCGCGTCGGCAAACCCGGCCGGCTGCGGGTACGCGTAGGCGTAAAAAATCGGTTGTTCCATACCGGGGCCGCCCGGCCAGAAACCGCAGCTGCTGACTTCGTGCGAATACGCCTCCCGCGTGACCTTATCGGCGATGTTGGGGGCGCCCGGATGCGGCGCGGCGCGTCGCCCGGAAAACCGCGTCACTGCCAGATCGAAGCTGCCCCAGAAGAAATGCACCGGGCTTACCTTGCCGAGAAAACGCGCACGGAATGCGGTGAAGACGCGGTCGGCCTGCAATAATACGCGCCACAACCGATTGGCGTAATCGGGGTCGTAGGCGGCATGCGTGCGGTCCTGTTCGAACGGGATTGGGTCGGGGATCTCGACCGGCATCGTCCAGACATGGATGTCGAGCCCTAGCGCACGCAATCGCTGCATGAGCTCACGGTAAAAATCAGCGACCGATTGCGGCCGCAAGGCGACCGCATCAGCAGCGCCGTCGCTAGTCGCAATCGTCAGTCGATGATCGATAAAATCGAAGCCGATCTCGAATGCGCGCTCGCCGTAGGGGATCGGCGATGTCGTCAGCCCGCGGCTCGTCACGTAGAGCGGCACCTGCCACCAGTGATTTATCAGCGGCGCCTGCGCCAGCCGGATCTTGCCGATGATCTGGGTCCACATATGCAAGGTGGCGCAGGTCTCACGCCATTCCGAAAAGGGTAGGCTTGGCCATATTTCATCATTCGGCATCGGCATCTCCTGACAAGGGAGGTACGGCGGCGAGGACGCCGGCCACGGCGCGACGCCATCCGGCATAACGTTCCTCACGCTCGGCAGTCGGCATTTGCGGGATAAAACGGCGATCAGGCTGCCAGCGATCGGCACATTGTTTCGGGGTCGGGATAAACCCCGCGCATCAGCCCGGCCGCGTAGGCAGCACCCCAGGCCGTGGTTTCAACAATTGCCGACCGTTCGACTGACGCGGGCAGGATGTCGGCGAGGAACTGCATCGTCCAATCGCTAGCTGTCATGCCACCATCGACCCGCAAGGTGTCGAGTTCGATTCCCGCATCCGCGATCATCGCAGCCACCAGATCGCGCGTCTGGTAGCCGACCGCTTCGAGGGCGGCGCGCGCGATCTCGGCCGGTCCGCATTCGGCGGTCAGCCCGATCAATGCGCCGCGCGCTTGCGCTGCCCAATACGGCGCCCCGAGCCCGGCAAATCCCGGCACGAGGTAGAGCCGCTGGCGCGGATCGGCCTGCTCGGCCAGCCTATTCGAATTTGCGGCGGCGGCGATGATGCGTAGCCCGTCGCGCAGCCATTGCACCGCTGCCCCGGCGACAAAAATGCTGCCCTCAATGGCATAGCAGGTGCGGCCGGCGAGCCGGTAGCCGACAGTCGTCAACAGCCGATGCTGCGATGCGACGGGTGCAGCGCCGATATTGACGAGCGCAAACGCGCCGGTGCCGTAGGTCGATTTGAGCATGCCGGGGCGGAAGCAGCCCTGGCCGATCAATGCCGCCTGCTGGTCGCCGGCGAGTGCGGCGATCGGGATCGCGGCGCCAAAGACGGCCGGGTCGCTCAGCCCGAAAGCGTCGCCGGTCTCGCGCATTTCGGGCAAAATCGCGCGCGGGATCGCAAACGCGTCGAGCAATTCTGCATCCCAATCGAACCGCCGGATATCGAACAGCATCGTGCGCGCCGCATTGGTCACGTCGGTCGCGTGGCGGTTTCCTGATGTCAGCCGCCAAAGCAGAAAGCTGTCGATCGTGCCGAAAGCAATCTCGCCGCCCTCGGCGCGGCGGCGCAGACCGGGGACATGGTCGAGCAACCAGCGGATCTTGGAAGCCGAAAAATACGGGTCGATGACGAGGCCGGTGCGTCGTTGCACGATCTCGCCCAGCCCATCCCGCTGCCACCCGGCACAAATTCGGGTGGTGCGCCGGTCCTGCCAGACGATGGCGTTGTGGAGCGGCCGGCCGGTAGCGCGTTCCCATACGATGGTCGTCTCGCGCTGGTTGGCGATCCCTATCGCCGCAATCGGTCCATCCGCCGCGGCCAAAACCTCGCGGCCGGTGGTCACCACGGCGCGCCAGATTTCTTCGGGATCGTGCTCAACCCAGCCTGGTTGCGGATAATGCTGGGTCAATTCGATCTGAGCGCTCGACCGCATTTTTCCCGCGGAATCGAATAAAATTGCGCGCGTGCTGGTCGTCCCCTGATCGATCGCTAGGACATAGCCTGATCCGGTCATCGACCCGGCTCTCTTCTTTTTTTCGCGACGAGGCGCATCTTAGCGAGACCAGACATCAATGCTTCCCGATCACGGCATGTTGTCCATGAGCCGCTTTGTAAAGCGCGTCCCGGATCGTATCGTCGCCGCGCCAGTGCGTTGGGGTCAACAATTGAGATTGTCTGCGCTTTTGCTTCTGTTCAGTTTGATTTTTGCTGCCGCTGCCGGCCCGGCCGGCGCCGAGGAGCCGCAACAGATTTACCGCGTCGGGCTGCTATCAACGGGGCCGGAGCCTACCGATCAGAGCCCGTTCGGCGCCGGGCTGATCCGCGGCTTCGCCCGCAACGGATTTGTACTCGGGCAAAACCTAATCTTTGAGCGGCGGGCGGCGCACGGTAATCTCGACCGCCTACCGCAACTTGTCAGGGAGCTTGTGGCCAGCAAGGTCGCCGTTATCGTGACCAGCGGTTATCCAGCAGCGCTCGCCGCCAAACAGAACTGCACCCTGCCGGTCGTGGTGGTTCGGGCTGGCGACCCGGTCGAGGATGGGCTCGTCGCCAGCTTTGCCCGTCCCGGCGGTCATGTCACCGGGCTTTCGGAAATTGCGGCCGAACTTTCCGCCAAACGCCTATCATTGTTGAAAGCGGCTGTGCCAAGCGTACACCGGGTCGCAATGTTGTGGAACGCCGAGGACCTTGGCATGTCATTGCGCTACAAGGCCGCGGAAGCGCAGGCGCGAGGTATTGGCCTCGAGGTCGAGTCACTCGGCGTGCGCGCCCCGAATAGTTTCGACGATGCGTTCGCGGCGATGGTGCGGCGACCGCCGGACGCGATTTTGATGGTCAGCGACGTGCTGACAACCTTGAACCGAAAACGCGTGATCGACTTCGCGGCCGAACACAAAATCCCAGCAATCTTCGAATACGAGTTTCTGGTGCGCGAGGGCGGGCTAATGTCGTATGGTCCGGATAACACTGAAATGTTCGACAGCGCCGCCGAACTTGCCGTGCGCATCCTGAAGGGTGCCGATCCTGCCCAACTTCCGCTCGAGACGCCGAGCCGGTTTGTGCTCGCGATCAATCTTCAGACCGCGAAGGTGATCGGCCTGACGATCCCGCCGTCGCTGCTGGCGCGAGCCGATGACGTGATCGAGTGATGGGAGCTGGCGTGTCTTGGTCGTAAAAAACGACCCAGCATTCGAGCTGGCCGGAGCGGCCGTCGCATTTGCACCCCGGCGCTTCCGGCTGAAGCTCGCGGTCAAGCTGGCGCTCGCCTTTATCGGGCTCGTCTGCCTGGTCTTGTTCGTGAGCGCTGGGCTCGATATGTGGCTCGGCTATGAGCAAGCCGAAAATGTCGCCGTTCATATCCAGCAGGAGAAAGCCAAGGACGCGGCGGGTCGCATCGAGGAATTCGTCGTGGATATCGAGCGACAGCTCGGTTGGACGACGCCGCGGCAATGGGATGCGCTGCCGCTCGAACAGCGCCGTTACGATCTGATCCGATTACTGCGCGAGGTGCCGGCGATCTCCGAAGTTGCCGAAATCGACGGGTCTGGTAAGGAGCAGCTGAAGTTGTCACGTACCGCACCCGATTCAGTCGCGAGCGGAATCGACTTTTCCACTGACCCGCGGTTTGCCGAGACCGAAGCAAAGGGTGTCTGGTTCAGCCCGGTTTACTTTCGCAATCAATCCGAACCTTACATGACGATTGCCGTTGCGCATGCCGGGCATCATGCCGGGGTTACCGTTGCCGAGGTCAATCTTAAATTTATTTGGGACTTGATAAACTCGACTCAGGTTATGCACACCGGCTATGCCTACGTCGTTGACCGGCGCGGCCGGCTGATCGCCGATCCCGATCTCAGCCTTGTGCTGCGCGACACCGACTGGTCGCACAAGCCGCATGTGGCCGAAGCGCTGGCAAGCTTGCGCGGCGAGAGTCCGGCGCACCCCTCGAACGTTGCTGTAGAGCCCAACGGCACCAAGGTGTTGACCGTGTTCGCCCCGGTGCCACGGCTCGATTGGATCGTATTTGTCGAGCTGCCGCTGCGCGAGGCCTTGGCGCCCGTCTACGCCTCGCTGTATCGGGTTGCGGCCCTGTTGGCTCTCGGATTGCTGCTGGCGGCGGGGCTAGGCACGATCCTGGCGCGACGAATGGTCGTGCCGATCCGCCGTCTGCAGGACGGCGCTGATCGGCTCGGTTCGGGCGAGCATAGTGCGCCGATCGAAATTCATACCGGTGACGAGATCGAGATTTTGGCCGAGCGGTTCAATCAGATGGCGGCCAAGATACGGGAATCCCATGAGACCTTGGAAGCCAAGGTTGAAGCGCGCACCGAGGCATTGCAGACCAGCGAGCAGTTCGCCCGCGAGGCGCGGTTGGCCGCGGAGCGCGCACTCGCCGATCTGCGCCAGGCGCAGGATCGGCTGGTCGAAACTCAGAAACTTGCCGCGCTCGGCCAATTGACCGCCGGTATCGCCCACGAGATCAAGAACCCGCTCAACTTCGTCAATAATTTCGCCGAACTTTCGGGCGAACTGATCGACGAATTACAAAGCGTATTGACCACGGAGGGCGCCGCTCTTTCCGACGAGACGCGGACCGAAGTCGAGGATTTGGCTCAGACATTGAGCAGCAATATGGGGAAAATCGTCGAGCATGGTAAGCGCGCCGACAGCATCGTCAAAAACATGCTGATGCATTCGCGAGCCGATACCGGGGAGCGGCGGTCCGCAAACCTTAATGCTCTTGTCGAAGAAGCGCTCAGTCTCGCTTATCATGGCGCGCGCGCCGAGCACCCGGACTTTAATGTCACCCTGCGACGCGAACTCGACCCCGCTGTCGGTGCAGTCGAGGTTAATCCGCAGGAGCTGACGCGGGTGTTGCTGAACCTGTTCTCGAACGGCTTTTACGCGGTGCGCCAACGCGCCCAGAGCAGCCACGAAGCCGGTTATGACCCGATATTGTCGGTCACTACCCGGGTTGCGGGAGACCGGGTCGAGATCCGGGTCCACGATAACGGCACCGGTATCCCGGACTCGGCGCGGGCCAAGATCTTCGATCCATTTTTTACGACCAAACCGGCGGGCGAGGGGACCGGGCTCGGCTTGTCGCTGAGCCACGACATCATCGTGAAACATCATGGCGGCAGTTTCGATGTCGCGTCCGAACCCGGCGCGTTCACCGAATTTGTTCTGACATTGCCGCGCCAGATCATGGCGACCGCTAATGCCGGAGGCGAGGAGGGATGACCCCGACTATCCTCGTGGTCGATGATGAACCCGATCTCGAAGCGCTGGTTCAGCAGCGATTTCGCCGCCAAATCCGGGGTGGCGAATTCGGCTTTCGGTTTGCCCATGATGGTGTCGAGGCGCTCGACATGATCGCCAATGGCGATGATGTCGACATGGTGCTCAGCGACATCAACATGCCGCGGATGGATGGCCTGACGTTACTGCAAAAGATCCAGGAGACCGACGACCCGCTGTCGACCGTCATCGTCTCGGCTTATGGCGACATGGCCAATATTCGCACCGCGATGAACCGTGGGGCCTTCGATTTTATCACCAAGCCGATCGATTTCGCCGATCTCGAAACCACCATCAGAAAGACGCTTGCTCATATCGAACGGCTGCGCGAGGCGAAGCGCCGGCAGGCCGAGGCGGAACGCGCGCACGCATTGTTGTCGCGCTATTTCTCGCCCAACCTCGCCGAGCGACTGGCGGGCGATCCCGATGCGGTCGATCTCGGCGGTCAGCGTCGCGAGATCACCTCGCTATTTACCGACATTGCCGAATTCACCACGATGGTCGAGATACTCGATCTCGAAATCATCGCACCTCTATTGAATGACTATCTCGGCGGCATGACCGAGATCGTCTTTGCCCACGGCGGCACCGTTGTAAAGATCATCGGCGACGCGATGCACGTTCTGTTCGGGGCTCCCGCCGACCAGCCCGATCATGCAGCGCGGGCCGTCGCTTGCGCGCTCGAGCTCGACATTTACGCTCAGGCTTTTCGTTCGCGCTGGCTCGATCGTGGCGTAGAGCTTGGCGTGACGCGACTCGGCATCGAGGCGGGGCCGGCAATCGTCGGCAATTTTGGCGGCGGCAAGTTCTTCGACTACACGGCCTATGGCGACACGGTCAATACCGCGGCGCGGCTCGAAGCCGCTAACAAGCCTCTCGGCACGCGCATCTGCGTCGGCGAGAGCGTCGCAAGTCGGGTTCCCGGGTTTAAGGGGCGCCCGATCGGGGATCTTATATTGCGTGGGCGCAAGGAGCCACTGCGGGCGTTCGAGCCGCTGGCGGCGGAGATCTATGACGGCGCGGCGACGCGCGCTTATCTCGACGCTTTCGCCAAGCTCGAAGGCGAGGATCCGATGGCGATGCCGGCCTTCGCGGCGCTCCTCGGGTTGCACAGCGAGGATCACCTCGTCGGCTTCCACCTCCGCCGGCTGCTGAACGGCGGTATTGGGTGCAAGATCGTGCTGGATTGAACCTCGAGCGGTGCGGGCTCGGAGCAAATTCACTCCTCCGGCCGGCAGGTCGTTTCCGGATCGCCGCTGCATTCGAGGCCTGAGCAGCAATCCACGTTGGTCTTGCAGATTTCGCCTTCGTCCTTGCACTCGGCCGCATTAGCCTTCGCAATTAGATGGAGATCCAGGCTCCGGAGCAGCGCCCGCAGCTGATCGCTGGCGCTCGCGCCGGCCGCGCCCGAAGATGAGCGTCCGCTGGTCGCACTGTCCGCCCACGCAATTTGCGGAGCGGCGATGCCAAGCATGAAAAGAAGTCCCATCGCCAGATGGCGCATTTGAGGTCTCCATCGGTCAAACCAGACCCGTTGCCTGATATTACCCCAGACCCCCGGCCCCGGAACCTTGGCGATTGCGGCAGATCAGCGCTCGGTCAGTTTTAACTCGATGCGGCGATTGCGGCTGTAAGCGGCGGGGGAAGTGCCGCTGTCGATCGGCTGCGTGTCGGCAAAACCGGCTGCCGCGAGCCGGTCGGCCGGGATTCCCTTGCTGATCGCATAGCGAACAACCGATAGCGCGCGCGCCGTCGACAATTCCCAATTCGACGCGAACTGCGGCGTATTGATCGGATTGTGGTCGGTGTGGCCGCTAACCAGCAGTATCCAGTTGATGTCGGGCGGGATCTTGGCGGCGATCTGCTTCAGCGCGTCGATGACTGGATCGAGCTCTTTCTTCGCGGCGTCGGTCAGGTCGGCGCTGCCCGGCGCGAACAGGACTTCCGACTGAAAGACGAAACGGTCGCCGACAATGCGGATGTCGGGACGATTGCCAAGGATTTCGTGCAGACGCCCGAAAAACTCCGACCGATAACGCGCGAGTTCCTCGACCTTGCTGGCGAGCGCGACATTGAGCTTTTGCCCGAGATCGGCGATCTGGGTCTGCTGGGCTTTGACCTTGTTTTGGGAGATGTCGAGCGCTGCGGCAATCGCCGCCAGCTGCTGGCGCAACGCAGCGATCTGCTGATTCAACAGATCGACTTTAGCGAGCGCCTCGCTGCTGAGGGATTTTTCGTTCGCGAGCGCTTTCTGGTCCACTGCCGTTTGCTGCTGCTCGGCGCCGAGGCTGGCTTCGAGTTCCGCCGATCTTTCCTTTAACTGCGCCGCCTCATTTGCCTTGGCGCTAAGGCTTGTCACCTGGACGTTCAGTCGGTCGCGCTCTGCCTGTGCGCTCTTGAGCTGCGCGTCCAGTTGGGCGGAAGTCGTCTTCAGATTGCTGTTGGTGGTGCGTTCGAGCGATAGCAGATTGGCGAGGGCATCGACCTGCTGCTGCAGTTTATGCAGCGCCTCCTCGCGCCCGGACAACGCTGCCGACAAGTAGAACTGCCCGGCGGTGAACACCAACAGGATAAAGATGATCACCATCAGCAATTGCGACAGCGCATCGACAAATCCGGGCCAAATGTCGATGCTCGGTCGCCGCGAGTTTCGCGGAGCAATAGCCATGTTTCAGCGCCGGCCTTCTTCAGCCAAGGCGGCAATGGTGCGCGCCAAGACGCGGATGTCGCCGCGCAATTCCTGCACACTCTGAGCGCGGCCTTGCGCTGTGTCCTCGATCAGCCGGGCGGTATAGGCTTCGATATTGCGCAGATGGTTGCGCAGCGCGTCGTCATTACCGGTCGAGCTGTCGGCAAGATCGGCGAGACGCGAGAGAACCGGTTTTAGCTCCAGCTGGTTTTCAGCAAGCCGCAGCATCAGCATCTGGCCGGCTTTCATCTGCTCGCCGAGGATGCCGAGCCGGTCGGTCAACGCCGCCAATGTCGAATTGGCGCCGATCCGGCTCTCCTCGCCACGTGCGAGAATGCGCTGCAAATTCTCCAGACTATCGGCGGTTTGTTCGAGCAAGGCCTGGATATACACCGGAATCGGCGCATCGCCGCCATCGCCCAATGCCCCGCCCGACAGCCGGGTAAAGCTCGACAGCCATTCTTCGAGATCGTTGTAAAAGCGGTTTTGCGCTTGCCCCGCCTGCAAATCGAGAAAACCCAAGACCAGGCTGCCGGCTAGCCCAAACAACGACGCGCTGAACGCTGTCGCCATTCCTGCCAGCGGCGAATTCGAGACCTTGTTTCAGATTGTTAAAGGCACTTGCGGGATCGCCGCCGCCGATGCTGAGCCCGCCAATCACCCCGCCGACCGACCGCACCGTCTCCAAAAGCCCGTAAAAGGTGCCAAGCAGGCCGAGAAAAATCAAAACCCCGATCAGGTATCGCGAGGTCTCGCGGGTTTCATTGAGGCGTGAGCCGATGCCGTCGAGCAGGGTCTGCAACGAGCTCGTCGACAGACTCACCCGCCCGCCTGCCCGTGCTCCGAGCATCCGCGCCATCGGTGCGAGCAGCCGCGGTTCGCCACCGCGGCCAGCTAACAGCTCCTCGCCTCCCGCTTGCTGCTGGCGGAAACCTTCGATCCACTCGATCTCAGGTTCAAGCATCAAGACCTGGCGAAAAATGTAGGCAATCCCCGCCACCAGGATGCCGAGAATGACCCCGTTGACCGCCGGGTTGCCCATAAAGGCGGTGGACAGCGATTTGCCGAGCGCTGCTGCCAATGCCGCGATAAGCACCAGAAACAACGTCATGCGGATCAGAAAACGACGCTGTCGATTCATCGCGGCCGTTCGCGGCAGACGCCGATCGGAAATATGGCTGGTTGTGGTATCACTGTTGCTGAATTGGGCGCAATGCCGCCGGTCGCCGCCGCTTCCGGTCGAGCCCGATATGCATGCCTAATCTCACCCCGCGCCTCGTCGCCCCCAAAACCCGCAATGTGCGGCGCCCGAGACATCATCAAGTAGTTTTAACTCTAGCGCAGTGGCCGTGCCGAGTACAACAAAATCAACGCGAGCAGGGATAGAACCGCTCTACCTTTCCTTGCGAGAACCGGCCGGAGAGGGCGGCCGGCCGGAGCGTAGCGGCTCGCGCAGCAGCGCCGCCAATGGCAGATGCAGATGGTCATTGGCGACAAGCACATCGCCCGTTTTCATCATGTTTTGGCCGCCCGACAAATCGCTGACATAACCGCCGGCCTCGCGTACCAGCAAGAGCCCTGCGGCGATGTCCCAGGGCGACAACCGGAATTCCCAGAACCCGTCAAAGCGGCCGGCGGCGACATAGGCAAGGTCGAGTGCTGCGGCGCCCATGCGGCGCACCCCGCTGGTTCCCGCCATTACCGCCGCCAGGGTCGCGAGATAGGTCGGCTGATCGCCGCGGTTGCCGAACGGCATTCCGGTGCCGATGACCGCATCGGCGAGTTGCCGCCGCGCCGAAACCCGCAACCGCCGATCGTTGACAAAAGCGCCAAGCCCCTTTTCGGCCGAATACATCTCGTCGCGCACCGGGTCGTAGATCAGCCCGGCGACGATCTCGCCATCGCGTTCAAGCGCGATCGATATCGCGAAATGCGGGATGCCGTGCAGGAAATTGGTCGTGCCGTCGAGCGGGTCGACAATCCAGCGATGCCGCGGGTCGGTGCCCGCTTCGGCGCCGCCTTCCTCAAATAATAGTCCATAGCCGGGGCGCGCGCGGGTCAACTCGTTTTTGAGCGTCCGCTCGGCTTTGAGATCAGCGGTCGAGACGAAATCGCCGGGTCCCTTGACCGATACTTGCAATTGCTCGACCTCGCCAAAGTCGCGCAGCAGCCCGCGCGCCGCCTTTAGCGCGGCGTTCGCCATGACGTTGAGGACGGGGGATCGCAAGGCCATCGCCGCGGCTCCGGCCCGATCGCCGCTCAGTCTTTCGCCCGCTCCATATAGCTGCCATCGGCGGTATTAACGACGATCCGGGTGCCGGCCTCGATATAGGGCGGGATCATCACGCGACGGCCGTTTTCGAGCTTGCCCGGCTTGTAGGATGATGACGCAGTCTGACCGCGCACTACTGGATCGGCCTCAACCACCTCCATCGTCACCGATTGCGGCAATTCAACCGAGAGCGGTGTGCCCTCGTACAGCATGACCTTGCAGACCATGCCGTCGCGAAGAAAATCGGCCGGTTCGCCGATCGTCTCGGTCGGGATCGTCACCTGCTCAAAACTGTCATTGTCCATAAAGGTTGCCTGGCCGCCCTCGGTATAAAGGTATTGCATTTCCAGTTCGTCGAGGCGTACGCGCTCGACCGTTTCCTGAGTGCGGAAGCGATCGTTGAGCTTGATCCCGCTGCGCAGATCGCGCATCTCGACCTGAGCAAAGGCACCGCCCTTGCCGGGCTGGACAAAATCGCGCTTTAGGACAATCCAGAGTTTCCCTTGATGTTCCAGGACATTGCCCGGCTTGATATCGATCGCACTGATCTTCATGAGTTCGGAATCCCGGTGAGGCGCAATCGGCGCGCCTGATTTCCAGACATTAGCACGGGCTCACCCTTCGACAAGACGGAGTGCCGAGCCGATGGAGCAATGGTGGCGGCCGGAGGGCTTTGCCCGGCGTCGCGGGCGGCTCGAAAAGCGCGGGCGCATATTAGCGACAGTGCGAACGTTTTTCGCGCAGCAGGGCTTTGTCGAAGTCGATACCCCGGCTTTGCAGGTTAGCCCCGGCCTCGAGCCGCATTTGCGCGCTTTTGCCACCGATCTGCACGATCCGCGCGACGGCCGGGCGGTGCGGCGCTACCTGCACACCTCGCCGGAATTTGCGATGAAAAAGCTGTTGGCGGCCGGCATGCCGCGGATCTGGCAGCTAGCCCATGTGTTCCGCGACGGCGAGCGCGGCGCCACCCATCATCCCGAATTTTCGATGCTCGAATGGTATCGCGCGGGCGCTTCGTGGCGCGATTTGCTTCCCGACTGCGTCGCGCTCTTGCGCGCCGCTCAGGCGGCGGCGGGCGCTGCGTCGCTGACCTGGCATGGCCATAACGCGGATGCGCGCCAGCCTTGGGACGAGGTCAGCATTGCCGAGGCGTTCCATCGCTATTGCGGGATCGACATTCTGGCGACGGCGCCAGATCCGGCGGCCCCCGATCTGGCGTTGCTCGCCGCCGCGGCGCGCCGCATCGGCATCGAGCCCCACCCCGGCGACGATTGGGAAGCGCTCTATTTCCGCATTTTTCTCGACCGGATCGAGCCCTATCTCGGCATCGGCGCGCCCGCGATCCTGTACGATTTTCCAATATCCATGGCGGCCTTATCGCGCCGCAATCCCGCTGATCCCCGCTTGGCCGAGCGCTTTGAGCTCTATGTTTGCGGTCTCGAACTCGCCAACGCTTTTGGCGAATTGACCGACGCCGCCGAGCAGCGCGCCCGCTTCCTTGCTGACCAGGCGAGAAAACAAGCGCTTTACGGTGAAACCTATCCAATCGACGAGGGTTTCCTGGCCGCTCTCGAATCCGGCCTACCGCCGTCAGCCGGCATTGCTCTTGGTTTTGATCGCCTCGTCATGCTCGCGACCGGCGCCGACTTTATCGAAGACGTATTGTGGGCGCCGGTCGAATAAAGCGTGTGCCTTAGGCCGCTTGCGGCGGCGGGGTGATCATTGTCTCGAGCTGCCGGGCCAACTCGGGCATTTGGTAGGGCTTCGGAATGAATTTGGCGTCGGATTCGATCTCGTCCCCCGGACGGGAGTAGCCCGACGCCAGCAGCACGCGAATTTCGGGCCGCAACTGTTTCGCCTTTCGCGCCAGCTCGATGCCGTTCATCCCATTCGGCATGACGATGTCGGTAAAAAGGACGTCTATCGGCGTGTCGCGGCGCAAAATCGTCATTGCCTCCGAAGCGTTGGCGGCGGAATAGACCTCATAGCCAAGCGCCCGCAATGTCTCGACAGCGACGGTCAAAACATCCGGATCATCCTCGGTGATCAGCACCGTCCCATTCCGCCGCGCGCCGCCTATCTCCTCGGACTCACCGTCCTGGTCCGCGAGTTTTGGGAGAAGCATTCGCACGGTCGTCCCCTGGCCGAGGGCGCTTTCGATCTCTATCTGACCGTTCGATTGGCGCAAGAAGCCATAGACTTGGCTTAGACCGAGACCGCTTCCCTTACCCGGCTGCTTGGTCGTGTAAAATGGTTCGATCGCCCTGGCCTTGATCTCGGGCGGCATCCCAGCGCCATTGTCGTGGACCGCAATCATGACATAGGCGCCGGCCGGGATCTCGCCCAACGACCGGGCGCGATCTTCATCTATTTCGCAGTTCCGGGTCTCGATTGTGACCGTGCCTCCGGTCTCTTCCATGGCGTCGCGAGCGTTGACGATCAAATTCAACAGAGCTGACTGGAACTGAGTTTGATCGATGCTCGAAACCCACAGCTGCGGATCAAGGTTCAGTCGGACTTCGATGTTTTCAGCGGTCGCGTGATGCAGCAAGCCTTCGAATGCGGTGATCAACTCGTTGGCGTTTGCCTTTTCCGGCTGTAGACGATGCTGTCGCGAAAACGCCAGAAGCTGCTGGGTCAGTTTCGCGCCCCGCGCCACCGCTCGTTCGGCCGTATCGAGAAGCCGCTGGGCGCGCGGATCGCTGACCATCTGCCGCAACAGCGCATGGCTGCCGCTGACCGCGGTCAGCAAGTTGTTGAAATCGTGCGCGACGCCACCGGTCAGCTGCCCCACCGTTTCCATTTTTTGGGCTTGGTAGAGCTGTTCCTTGGCCTGCTCCAAGGCTCGCCGTTCGGTGATGTCGCGGGTGATCTTGGTAAAGCCGACGAGCTCGTCGTTCTCGTCCCTGATCGCGTCGATAACGACGTTGGCCCAAAAGCGGGTGCCGTCCTTGCGCACCCGCCAGCCTTCGCCCTCGAACCGGCCCTCTGCGGCGGCCTTGCCCAGCACTGCCGCCGGTTCGCCGTTTGCTCGCGCTTGCGCCGTGTAAAAGATCGAGAAGTGTTTTCCGATGATTTCACCGGCGGTGTAGCCCTTGAGCCGTTCGGCCCCCGGGTTCCAGGTCTGGATGTTGCCCTGCAGGTCGAGCGTGAACAGCGCGTAGTCAACGACGCTCGAAATCAGCAGGCGCAGCCGGCGTTCGCTGTCCGCCAGCGCCTGCTGCGCCAAGCGCCGTTCGGTCATGTCGCGGGCGATCTTGGCAAATCCGATCAGCTCACCATCGCGGTCGCGAACCGCATCGAGCACCGCGAGCGCCCAAAATCGGCTGCCATCCTTGCGTATCCGCCAGCCTTCGTCTTCCCATCGGCCGGTTTCTGTCGCGATTTTGATGGCCTCGGCGGGCTTGTTTTTGGCGCGGTCCTCGGCGGTAAAGAACTGCGAAAAATGATGCCCGATGACTTCTTGCTGGGTGTAGCCCTTCAGCCGCTCGGCGCCGGCATTCCAGCTTGCAACCGTCCCATCGGGGTCGAGCATATAGATGGCGTAATCCGTAACTTCTTGAACAAGCAGTTGAAAACGCTCGCTCTTCACGTTTATTCGTCGGCCCCAGTTTGACATCAAATGTTTTGGCACGCTGCTCTCTCTGCCTATCGGCAGCGCTATGAACACTTTTTTCGCTTCCTAGGTTTCAAAATTACAATCGACGGCGAGGTTCGGCAACCGAAGTATCATCCCCATTCCGCATCATTTTTGTTTTAAAACAGCCGAGATGCAAATTCGTCACGCGTCGCCTGCCGGTAATTTTGCTCGTCTTCCTTGCAGGAGCCCTCCCACTGGGAATATCGCGGATGCCAAACTTGCGGCCTTCCCGCTGCCAATGGCCGCAGGGGGTCGAGCAATCCCGGTTATCTTCATTCGCCAAATCCGCCAAAGCCATTGTCTGATTGTTGAATGCGCGGGCTTCTCGGCATCGCCGTGATCCTGCTTCTCGCCTGGGGGTTGAGCGAGGACCGCGGCCGCGTGCCATGGCGGGTGGTGGCTTTTGGTGTATTGCTGCAATTCGCACTGGCGGTGCTGTTCTTGTCATTCCCGCCGGCGCGCGCTGCCTTCCTGCTGCTCAACCGCGCCGTCGAAAGCTTGCAGAGCGCCACCGAGGCCGGCACCGGTTTTGTCTTTGGCTATTTGGGCGGTGGCCAATTGCCGTTTGCCGAGACCCGCCCCGGCGCCAGCTTTATCTTCGCGTTTCGCGCGTTGCCCTTGGTGCTGGTGATCAGCGCGCTCGCCACCCTGCTATTTCACTGGGGGGTACTGCAGCGCATCGTGCAAGCCTTTGCCTGGGTCCTACGGCGCGCGGTTGGGGTCGGCGGCCCGCTCGGCCTCGGTGCGGCCGTTCATATCTTTGTCGGCCATATCGAGGCGCCGTTGTTGATCCGCCCCTATCTGATGCGGCTCGCGCGGGGCGAATTGTTCGCGCTGATGAGCTGCGGCATGGCCGGGATCGCCGGCACGGTTATGGTCCTCTACGCCTCGCTGGTCGGCAGGGTCATACCCAACGCACTGGGCAACATCCTGATCGCCGCGGTCATCAGCACTCCCGCAGCGCTCGCGATCGCCGCACTGATGGTGCCGTTCCAACCCGACCGGTCGGCGGCAGCGGAACTCATGATCGACGACCCGCCGGTCAGCTCGATGGATGCCATCGCCAAGGGAACCCGCGACGGCATCGTCTTTCTGCTGAACATCACCGCGATGTTGATCGTGACGCTTGCCATGGTCAGCCTCGTCAACGCCGCCCTCGGGCTGTTGCCTGATTTGGGCGGCATGCCGGTGACGTTGCAGCGGCTTTTTGCCTATGCGTTTCGCCCGATCATGTGGCTGATCGGCATCCCCGGCCCGGAGACCGCCGCTGCAGCGACATTGATGGGCACCAAAACCGTGCTCAACGAGTTCGTCGCTTATGTCGATCTGGCGCATTTGCCGCCCGATGCGCTGAGCCCGCGCTCGCGATTGATCATGACTTATGCGATGTGCGGCTTTGCCAATTTCGGCAGCCTCGGCATCATGATCGGCGGCATGGGGGCGATGGTCCCCGAGCGCCGCGCCGAAATCGTCGCCCTCGGTCTGCGCTCGATCCTCTCCGGCACGCTCGCCACCTGCATGAGCGGCGCCGTCGTCGGCCTATTGTGACCACCAGGCTCACGCTGACCGGACCGACCGTACGGTTCCGATGCCCGAACACGCCGCCGCGATTGCGACAAGGACGGCCGCCGCCATGCACACGGCGCCGTAACCGGCGAGCGCCATGACCGAGCCCCCGAGAAACGCGCCAACGGCTCCCGCCAGCGACGAGCAGGCGTTGAACAAGCCGAGCGCCTCACCCTTTTCGCCGGGCGCCAGTTCCGCGGCGAGCGCCGTACCGCTGACGCCCAGCAACGGCCAGGCCAGGACCAGGATGATAAACCCGCCCAATGCCAGCGGCTCGCCACCCATCCGCGACACGAAGGCAACAGCCAGGATTGCGGTGGCGATGGTGCGCACTGCAAAACCCGCCCGCAATACCAACCGCGCGCCCCGACGTTTCGCGAGACCCGCCGCCAATGAATAGATCCCCAGGCTACCAGCGGCGGCGAAGGCGTAGGTAGTGGCGGGCACCCTCGTCGACTCGGTGAACGCCCGAATAAACGCCAGCGGAAACATCGTCAGCACCGCGCTGATCGCGACGAAAGCCACAAACCACACGATCAGCAAGCGCACGAATGGCCGTTCGAGCTCGCGCCGCAGGGTACGAAGCCCCGACCAGGTCGGAAGATGGCTCTGCCGCTGTGGCGCCCCAACCCATCCCTCCCCGCCGAGTGGTGGGTGGGCCGCGACTGCCGCGCGTGGAACCGCGACCTGAACGCCGCGCAAGGTGAGCCAGGCGATCGGCACCGCCGCGGCGACGAGCGCCGCCCCGATCCCAAAGGCAAGCGCAAAGCGGCCACCGATAAAGCCGGCAAGCAGCAGACCCATGACTTGGCCCGACCCGCTAAACGCCTGCAAGGCGCCGATGCGGGCGTCCCATTCCTCCTTTGGTCGCACCTCGACGATGAACATATTCGCCACCGTGTTCGCGGCGGCGAAGCCGAGGCCAAGGATCAAGGCTAACGCGGTCTTGATCGGCAGGCCGGTTTGCACCGGCATCAGCAGCAATGCCAGACCAGCAACCAGCATGCCGGCCAGCAGAACCTGACGGTGCAATCGCCGCCGGTCGGCGAGATGGCCCCAGAACGGCGAGCTCAACCCGGCCAGGTTCATCACACTGACAATGGCGCCCGCATGCGTCGAATCTCCGGCGGAAAGCGGCAGCAGCATCGGCAGCATTCCGCCCTGTACGACGCCAAGGCACGCATAGGCAAAAAACCAAGGCTCGATCCACGGCAACAGTCGCCGCGGAAAGGTGACGAGCCCATGCGGCAGATGGGCGCCCGGCAGGTGAGGCCCGTGCCGGCGCTCCCGGCCCGATGCGTCGCTTGGGTGAACCATCTTGCCCGCCTGCCCCCTCTGGCGCCGCGCCGCTGATACCGCCCAACGAAGAGGCGGCCAAGTCTAACCTATCGGTGGCGGTTAGCGGGAATGCGCTGTGCGGTTTCGCCCCTGCGCTCACTGGCGGACGAGTGAAATTCCGCTCGGGCGCCTACACACCAAAGACCGATAATAGTCGATTCTGGAAAATCGAATACTTTTCAGAGTGAAGGATGGGGGCGCGTTCAATCAGAAGACCTCAGGGAGTAAAGCACAGAGAGTGAAGGGCCGGGATGGTTCACGCTTTGGTTTGATCGGAGCGGAATTGGAAGTATAGAGGGACGCATATGAAAATTAATCCTTCAAGGATTACAAATAGTGCTCTGAGATAAACATCTGACGGGCGACCGAAACAGTCTCGAATAATGGAGACAACGGCGCTGAATTTTTGCGCCTCCATCAAAGAGGGAGCGTAGCTGGGTACAGCTCGATTTCGCAGAAAAAGGCCCTTTGTCAGGGCCTAGTTTTCCACGAATTAGGCCTGCATTCTTGAATGCGATCAGGCCGATCTCACAGGAAATAGAAAATTATTATCTGCCCTGTCGCGTCACCCACCCCGAACGCTTCGCCAGCCACCTGGGCGGGTGGAAGGTTCAGCCACGTAGAGGCGGCGGAGCAGTTGGGGAAGGTAGTGCAGTGCCAGGTCTTCACCACCGCTAGGCTCCAAACTCAATCAAGTGATTGACATGACGCAATAGCTGTGATTCAAGCTGGAAACTTCGGGGGCTTGGATCATGACGGGGGAGTTCTGGCTCGACGATCGGCAATGGGTGGTGATCGCGCCGCTGTTGCCGACCAACCAACCGGGGGCACATCGCAAGGACGATCGTCGGATCATCAGCGGCATTATCCACGTGCTCAAGGTCGGGTGCCGGTGGCAGGATTGCCCGGCGGTCTACGGTCCGCCGACGACGATCTACAATCGCTTTCATCGCTGGGCGCGCCGCGGGATCTGGCGACAATTGTTCACCGCGCTGGTGACCGTCGATCCCGGCGGCATCCAGATGATCGACAGCACCACCGCCAAGGCGCATCGCTCGGCGGCCGGCGGAAAAGGGGGGCCGAGCTCCAGGCGATCGGCCGCTCGCGCGGCGGGCGAACGACAAAAATCCATGCTGTTGTCGATGGTTGCGGTCGTCCCGTGGCGTTCGCCGTAACCCCCGGGCAGCGCGGCGACCTGCCCATCGCTCGCGGCCTGCTCGAACCGCTGCCGCCAGCCGGTCTGTGTGCCGCCGATGGCGCCTATGACAGCGATCGGCTGCGGCTATTTCTGATCGCGCGCGGCACCCGCCCGGTCATTCCCAATAACCCCGCCCGCAAACATCTTCATCCGTTCGATCCCCAGACCTACAAGCTGCGCAACTTGATCGAACGAATGTTCGGCCGCCTCAAAGACTGGCGCCGCATCGCCACCCGCTACGACAAGCTCGCCGCCAACTTCGCCGCTGCCGTAGCCCTCGCCGCTGTCATAAACTGGTGGCTATGATTGAGTCTGGAGCCTAGTGGTATGACCGAAACACAAGATTCCCTCAGTCGAGCTTTTGCGTCATGATGCTGCGATGCGCAGCGATGTTGAAGTCCGGCTCGGGCCGGGGGATCGGGAGCGGCTTGAGGCAGTGGTGGGCGATCGCAATGCTGTCCAGAAGCATTTGTGGCGAGCGCGGATCATCCTGGCCACGGCAGAAGGCTGCGGCACCGCCGAGGTGATGCGCCGGGCCGGCGTGTCGAAACCCTGCGTGTGGCGCTGGCAGCGCCGCTTCATGGAGGCGGGGGTCGATGGCCTGTTGCACGACAAGACGCGCAAGCCCGGCAAAGCGCCGATCCCCGAGCCGGTCGTCGGGCGATTGATCGCGCTCACGCTCGGCGCGCCACCCGGCGAGACCACCCATTGGACGAGCCGCGCGATGGCCGACGCCATGGGGCTGGCGGTCAGCACCGTGCAAAAGATCTGGCGCGCCCATGGTCTCGCCCCGCATCGGTTGCAGGTCTTCAAACTCAGCCGCGACCCGCAGTTTGCCGCCAGGCTGCGCGATGTCGTGGGCCTTTACGTCGACCCTCCGGCGCACAGCCTGGTGCTGTCGGTCGATGAGAAGAGCCAGATCCAGGCGCTCGACCGCACTCAGCCGGGGTTGCCGATCAAGCAAGGCCGCGCCGGGACAATGACCCATGATTATATCCGCAACGGCACGACCACCCTGTTTGCCGCCCTCAATGTGCTCGACGGCACGGTCATCGGGCAGTGCATGCAGCGCCACCGGCACCAGGAATTCCTGCGCTTTCTCAATCGCCTCGAGCGCGACATCCCAGCCGGCCGACTGGTCCACGTGATCCTTGACAATTACGGCAGCCACAAGCACCCCAAAGTCAGGGCTTGGCTGGCCCGGCACCCGCGCTGGACGTTCCACTTCACCCCCACCTCGGCATCCTGGCTCAACGCCGTCGAGGGCTTTTTTGCCAAGCTAACCCGCCGGCGATTGCAACGCGGCGTGTTTCACTCCCTCGTCGACCTCCAGGCCGCGATCAACCGTTACCTTGCCCAACACAACCACAGTCCAAAGCCGTTCACCTGGACCGCCGACCCCGACCGCATCATCGCCGCCGCCAACCGCGGGTACCAAGTGTTAAATTCGATCCACTAGATGGGCGCTCGCCGTCCCTGTTGCTCGGTCACGCTTCAGTTGTTCTGCTTCGGCTATTGTGTGGTGTAATTGAGCTGATTGAGCCATTCCCTTGTTCCTTTCCTTGTTCAGCGGACGGCTAGATTGACCCACCCCGAAGAGCAACATTTGCGCCGCAGGGTGGTAACGAGTACGTCCACCCGGTTAGGGTATTGTGCTGAGATCTGTCGGTAGTGTGATACACCTCACGTTTACGAATTTATTTTCTACCAGCATTCCCAAATGAAGCTGTGTTCAGCCCCGCGCGCTGCTGACGTGGCAGCATTCGGCCATTTGCATCGATCCGAAAGGGGAGCTTGCTATAATCACGGCCTCGCGCCGGGGCGTTCGGGTGGGCTGTCTGCTCAAGCTGTCGGACTATCAGCGCCGGGAAGCAGCCTCGATGCTCGACGGCGGGAAATCGGGGTGACGCCATAAAACGGGCAGGATAGCACGATAAGTAGGACCAAAGCAGGAACACTTGGCGCCTCAGCTCTCGGCTGAAGTGGGCCCGGTTACGCGTGACGATCTCAAGCGTAGTGTTTTTGCTCAGCCTCGCCGCTACGTGCTTAAACGCAAGTGAGCTGTCCAAAACACTCGTAGCTGACTGGCTTACAAAATACATGTTCAAAAATGATCCGGGAGGGAGACAGAAGGCAGAACTAGTTGCAAACTGGCTCGGCGACCACAGTATCTTCAAAACTCATGGCCGGCCTATTTCTTGTGTCGAAGCCAAGCAGCATAATATGACGGTTGTGGAACTGGAATCAGCAAGCGTAGGGCGGAAAAGCGCAGCGTCTTCCGCCGCCAACTGTCATCTGCATAGCGGGCCGTGGTCCAACAATCATCGTCTTGGAATGAGACGGATCAGCTGCGCCTGCTTTGGCGTTTTATTCATTGCCGTTCACCCGTCTCCGGCGGCTCGCCGCTGCCGCCTATCCACCCCGCCGGGTAGAGCCCGCCGGCCACACAGCGACGAAAGGAGGAATGCGGCCACTCCGCCGGGTGCTCGACGAAACCGTGCTTCACCGGGTTGAAATGGGTGTAATCCATATGCGCTGCGAAGTCCCGATCGTCGCGGATCGTGTGCTCCCAGTATCGCGGCTGCCAGATCCCGCGTTCGCCCCGGCGGATCATGACCGGCGATTGCGGTTCACCGATGCGCACGGATTTCGAAAACCCTTTCTTAATCGCGCACCAACGACCGGAGAAATCGGCGTCCCCTTCCGGCAATAGCCTGCCCCGGTGAAGACCGGGGTCCACAGGCAGTGCATGTGGTCGGGAAGCACGACCCAGGCGTCGATTGTGGAACGGTGCGCGTGCGCGGACCTGCCGAACCGCCTCCCGCAACGCGTCGATTTGTGCGACCAGCAAATCCGACCGGCGGTCGAGCAGGTTCGCGGTAAAGAACGTTCCGCCCGGAACCCGATTGCGGCGATAATCCGGCACGATGGGAGTATACCGGTGATGGGGAGAGGCGGAAGGCGCTGCGCTTTTCCGCCCTACACGTTCTAACCGCCTGACGCACATCGACCTTCATGGGTTCGCTTGTTAGCGCGGCTCAGGCGCGGGGGCCGGTAGGGCTTGACGGCGATCTCGCCTTCCCGTTGCCGCATCACATGTGTGTCGTGCCACGCCTGCATTCGCAGCAGCAGCATCTCAATATCGACGCCAAACGCCTTTTCGATCCGCAGCGCCATTTCTGCCGACAGCGCCGCCTTGCCATTCAACAAGTCGGAGAGGGTGGCCCGTCGCACGCCAAGCACTTCGGCCGCCGCGCTTACCGACAGCCCAAGCTCATCGAGAATTTCCGCGCGGATGAACTCGCCCGGGTGGGTCGGAGTCATGCCGATTTTCACAGGCGCATCGCTCATCAGTGATAATCCTCCAAATCGAGATCACAAATTTCGCCCTGCCGGAAATCGAAGGTCAGCCGCCAATTGCCGCTGACCGAAATGCTCCACCTCCCGGCGCGGTCACCCCGAAGCTGGTTCCCGCTGTGGGTCGTCATAGCCGGATTGCTTCGTCGCTCCGCTCCTCGCAATGACGACAGTTTCGCTGTCATTGCGAGCGCAGCGAAGCAATCTCGATGTAATGGACGGTACCAAATGTCTAATTCGTACCGCTAAGCGATACATGCGACGCGCTCCGTCGATAAAATCGCCACGATCACTTGGTACCAATGGGGTTGTCGGTCCCCTTCAGGGCGCGCCGACGGGGATTGGAACTCGTGAGCGATGGCTGAACGACGCAATCTAAAGTTGCTGCGATGGGCCGGTGGATTGTGCGTTGTCGAGAATTCCCGTTGTTTCCCGGTTATCGCGATTTAATTCCCGTTTATGTCGCAAAAAATTCCCGATTAACTGGGTTATCGATTTCCTCGTAATGACCTAGTGGTATGACCGAAACACAAGATTCCCTCAGTCGAGCTTTTGCGTCATGATGCTGCGATGCGCAGCGATGTTGAAGTCCGGCTCGGGCCGGGGGATCGGGAGCGGCTTGAGGCAGTGGTGGGCGATCGCAATGCTGTCCAGAAGCATGTGTGGCGAGCGCGGATCATCCTGGCCACGGCAGAAGGCTGCGGCACCGCCGAGGTGATGCGCCGGGCCGGCGTGTCGAAACCCTGCGTGTGGCGCTGGCAGCGCCGCTTCATGGAGGCGGGGGTCGATGGCCTGTTGCACGACAAGACGCGCAAGCCCGGCAAAGCGCCGATCCCCGAGCCGGTCGTCGGGCGATTGATCGCGCTCACGCTCGGCGCGCCACCCGGCGAGACCACCCATTGGACGAGCCGCGCGATGGCCGACGCCATGGGGCTGGCGGTCAGCACCGTGCAAAAGATCTGGCGCGCCCATGGTCTCGCCCCGCATCGGTTGCAGGTCTTCAAACTCAGCCGCGACCCGCAGTTTGCCGCCAGGCTGCGCGATGTCGTGGGCCTTTACGTCGACCCTCCGGCGCACAGCCTGGTGCTGTCGGTCGATGAGAAGAGCCAGATCCAGGCGCTCGACCGCACTCAGCCGGGGTTGCCGATCAAGCAAGGCCGCGCCGGGACAATGACCCATGATTATATCCGCAACGGCACGACCACCCTGTTTGCCGCCCTCAATGTGCTCGACGGCACGGTCATCGGGCAGTGCATGCAGCGCCACCGGCACCAGGAATTCCTGCGCTTTCTCAATCGCCTCGAGCGCGACATCCCAGCCGGCCGACTGGTCCACGTGATCCTTGACAATTACGGCAGCCACAAGCACCCCAAAGTCAGGGCTTGGCTGGCCCGGCACCCGCGCTGGACGTTCCACTTCACCCCCACCTCGGCATCCTGGCTCAACGCCGTCGAGGGCTTTTTTGCCAAGCTAACCCGCCGGCGATTGCAACGCGGCGTGTTTCACTCCCTCGTCGACCTCCAGGCCGCGATCAACCGTTACCTTGCCCAACACAACCACAGTCCAAAGCCGTTCACCTGGACCGCCGACCCCGACCGCATCATCGCCGCCGCCAACCGCGGGTACCAAGTGTTAGATTCGATCCACGACAAATTCATTATATCTTTCGCCGATGCAAACACCTAAAATCAGAAAAATACGCGGTTATTTCCCGGTTACACGGGAATTTGGCGACAGAAGGCAGGACCGGCCGGTTACAGCCCCAGGTAGAATTTGCGGACGAGTTCGTTGTTGTTGAGCTCGTCGGCCGAGGCGCCTTCAAAGGCGATCTTGCCGTGGACGATGACATAGCCGCGATCGGCGATGCGCACCGCCTGGTTGAAGTTCTGCTCGGCCATCAGCACGGTCAGCTGATAGCGTTCCTTGAGTTCCTGGATCTTTTCGATCGTGCGCTTGACGAGAACCGGAGCGAGGCCGACCGAGGGCTCGTCGATCAGCAGGATCTTGGGCGCCGACATCAGCGCACGGGCGAGGGCCAGCATCTGCTGCTCGCCGCCGCTCATGCTGCCCGACAACTGGCGACGGCGCTCGCGCAACACCGGAAAGGTCGCGTAGCACGAGTTGAGGTTGCGGGTGATGTCGGCCCGCGCGGTCGGGCGAAACGCGCCGAGCAGCAAGTTTTCCTCGACCGTCAATTTCGGGAACAGCCGCCGCCCCTCGGGCACCAGGCTGATCCCGAGATCGACGATCTCTTCGGTGGCGCGGCCGACGAGATTGATCCGCTCGCCGTCGATCTCGGCGGTGATGGTTCCGGCCATTGGCGGCACGATCCCCATCACGCATTTCATGACCGTGCTCTTGCCGTTGCCGTTGGTGCCGAGCAGCACCACGGTCTCGCCGGCAGCAACATCGAGCGACACGTCTTCCAGCACTCGGACCGCGCCATAGCCGGCATCGACCCCCGAAATCTGCAGGCTACTCGCCAAGATAGGCCCTCTCGACCTCGGGGTTGCGGATCGCTTCCTGCGGCTCGCCATCGGCGATCTTGTGGCCGGCGACCAGTACGACAAGCCGGGTCGAAAAGCTCATGACGGCGCGCATGATGTGCTCGATCAAGACGATCGTGATGCCGGCCTCGTTAAGGCGCAGCAAAACACCGAGGATCTCGTCGACCTCGGAGGGCGACAGCCCGGCCATCGACTCGTCGGCGAATAACAGCCGCGGCGCGCTGGCGACAGCACGGGCGAGTTCCAGCTTGCGCATCTCGACCTGGGTCAGATCGCGCGGCAACCGCCGAGCCTTAGCGGCGAGCCCGACATCGGCGAGCAGCCCCAACGCGCGCTCCTCGATCGCCGCGGCGGAAAGGCGGGCGCCGGGGCGGGCGTTGACCGCGTAGAGCAGCGGGATGCGCAGATTGTCGACGAGGCTCATCGAACGAAACGGCTTTGGCAATTGAAAGCTGCGGGCGAGCCCAAGCCGGGTGCGCTGAAACGCCGGAAGGCCGTCGAGCCGGCGGCCGCCAAAGGTGATTATACCGCCATCATGGTGCAATGTGCCGGTCAGACAATTGACGAGGGTGCTCTTGCCCGAGCCGTTGGGGCCGATCAGCCCCAGCCTTTCGCCCGCCATGACCTGAAGATCGATGTTTTCGAGAGCGATGAACCCGCCAAAATGCTTGGCCAATCCGGCGGCGGCGAGCAATGGCCGCGAGGCCGCCGGCATCACCGCTCCTCGCGCGCACGGCGGCGCGCCTGGACAAGCCCGACGATGCCGTTGGGCGCGATGACCACAAACGCGATCAACAGCAAACCGACGATCAGGAGGTTCAGCGCCGAGGAAATTGTCACCGTCGCCAATTGCTGAATTGTGCCGAGCAGGACCGCGCCAATGATGGGCCCGACCCAACTCGACATGCCGCCGATCAGCGGCATCGCCACGCTATTGACCGCGTAGGACAAATTAAAGCTCGAGGCCGGGTCGAGATAGGTCACGTAGTAGGGCAGGGGTGCTCCCGACATGCCCATCAAAGCGCCACTCAGGGTCGTGGCGATCAGCTTGAGGCGCAGGGTCGGGACCCCGGCGGCCTCGGCGGCCTGCTCGTCGTCGCGGATTGCGTTAAGGCCGAGCCCGAGCCGCGAACGCTCGACGGTGCGGGCGATCGCCACCGCGACCCAACTCAACAGCAGCATTAACGAATAGAGATACTGGATATAGCCGGCGCCGAACGGACCATGCTGCGGACGGATGATGTAGATGCCGCGCGCGCCGCCGACAAAATCCCAATTGACGATCAGGGTTTGCGCGACGATCGCCATAGCCAAGGTGGCGATCGCAAAGAACACGCCTTTGAGCCGCAGGGTCAGGTAGCCCATGCCAAAGCCGATGACGCCGGAAACGATCCCGGCGACCAGGATCATCACCGGGATCGGCACCGATGTCAGCTTGTGGAGGACGACCGAACTATAGGCGCCGACGGCGAAAAACGCCCCGACCCCGAAATTCGTGTAGCCAGTATAGCCGCCGAGAATATTCCACGCGGTTGCCAGCACGACGTATTGCAGCACGACATAACCGGCGAAAAAGAAATACTCGTTATGGATTTGCCAGCGCGTCAGCAGCAACAGCGCCGCCGCGACCACAAACGAGACGCCCCAGAACTTAAGCGTGCCCATCGCGGATCCGCTCGCCGTCGCGACAACCCCTCTCCCGCACCGCGGGAGAGGGAGGGGCCCGTCGCGCAGCAATGGGAGGGTGAGGGGTTATCTGACTTGCAACACCCGCATTATGGCTTCGACAACTCCACCGGTGTTGGAAAGCACATCGTTGTTCCAGAATCGAATCACCGTCCAACCTTGCGCTTCTAGTTGAGCCGCTCGGGATGCGTCCTTGCCACTGTCTGCGTGGTGACCCCCATCGACTTCGATAACCAGCCGGTGTTCGATGCAGGCAAAATCGACGATGTAGCGGCCAATGGGATATTGTCGGCGAAATTTGTATCGCATCAGTCGCCGGTCGCGCAGAGTTCGACCACAGGCGCCGCTCGGCCTCGGTAGCGTTTCGGCGGAGGAGACGAGCTTTGCTGTTGGCCATCTTCCAAATTTAAGGAATCTGCATCGGCAATACCGTCCGGTTTCACCCTCACCCGCCTCGCTGCGCTCGGCACCCTCTCCCACGGTGCGGGAGAGGGGTGTGAGCCGTTCTCCTCCGGACTCTCGGGTATCAACATGATCAACGGCCGAGGATGCCGGCGGGGCGCACCGCCAGGGTCAGCAGCAGAAACCCGAATGCCACTGCCGGCGCCCAGGACGGGCCGTAAAACGTCGCGGTGATGCTTTCGGCGATGCCGATCAGCATGGCGCCCACGACCATGCCTGGAAAGCTGGTCATGCCGCCGAGCACGCAGATCGCAAAGATGCGGCCGATATAGTCGCGGCCGATCGACGGCTCGACCGGCTGGATGATGATCAACAGTGCGCCCGCGACCGAGGCCGTGGCGATCGAGATCCCAAAGGCGATCCGCTTGATGCGGCTCGGATTGGCCGCCATCAGTTGCAGGGCGAGCCGGTCCTGTGACACCGCGAGGATTGCCCGCCCGATAAAGCTGCGCCCGAGAAAGAGCTGCAGCAAAGCAACCATCAGCAACGCCACGACAAACGGGATCAGCATCCGCAGCGGCAATTCGACAAAGCCGAGATGCAGGCTCGGCCCGATGTAAGCCGCCTCGACAAAACGGTAGTCGACACCGAAAACCAGGATCAGCGCTACCTCGCCGACAAACAACAGGCCAAAGAAAAACGCGAGCCCCTGGATCAACTCTTCACCGCGGCGTTCGAAGGCATAGTAATAGATTTGATAAACCGCCATGCCGAGCAAGAAAAACACCGGCATCATCACGACCCCGATCAGCACCGGGTCGAGATGCCAAGTCGAATTGATCGCATAGGCGACAAACGACCCGAGCATGATAAAGGCCGGGTGGGCGATGTTGACGATGTCGAGCATGCCAAACGAGATCGTCACCCCGACGGTGACCGCGGCATAGAAGCCGCCGAGCAGCAGGCCGGCGATGATCGCGTTGACCAAGAGGTCGAGCGAAACCTCCATGCGACTTCAGCGCCCCGGCCGAGCTTCGGCGGTCGCGCACCCGGCGTCTGCGGGCAAACGCGGCATTTCCACCCCCTTGTTGGCGTTTCCCTTCCCCGACGCGATTAGAGCAGCATTCCCGGGCTATCAACAAGGACGATTTCCGCCCCTCCTCCGCAAACCCTGGCTAAAGGGATGGGCCGGAGACCTGACGTCTCTTGGCGGCCGAAAAAGCCGGTAGCTGCGAGGTAATTCGGGTGGCGCTTTTACTTTGCTGCAAGGCAACAGTCGTGTGGTATCGGGGAATTAGCGCAATCGCACCCTGCGGGGTTGGCCAAAATAGGCCTTACGGCTGAACATCAGTGGGCGCTGCGACGAACGCCCACCGATGCTCGTACTTACTGGCTAGTTTCTAGCAGCCAAAGATCACTTGGCGTTGTAGTAGCTGGTACTGCCGTAGATGGCTCCGCAGGCGGTGACGTTACTGTTGGGATTGACATAAACCCCGACGCAACCATTCATGCTGCCGCAAATCCCGGCGCTGACACCGGTGGTATCGCCGCCCGATCCAACCACCGAGACCGGCGCCACTTGCGGGACGTAGATGCGATTTCGGTTGCAGTCGGCCGCAACCGAGTGAGAGCCGCTGCCTTGCGGTATCGTCTCGACCAGGACGCTGGTGCCGTCGATCACACCGAGCGCGGGTGTCACGATTCCGTTTACCCTATTGGCGCTCGAACCTGTGTAGTAGCGCTGGTCACCGCTGTTGAACCAGACCTCGTCGGAACCGTTGATGCCGGCGACATGGGAGTAGTTCTTATTCAGCGCATTGATCACGAGCGTGGTCGTGTTACTTGGGTTGTTGCCGGGTGTGCAGCCGAGCAGCAGGTTAGAACCCGGTCCGACTGTGGCGCCGTTTGGGCCGCAAGCATTCAGCGGAACGACGCCGGTGTTTGTCGCTGAGTCGAATGCACCCAGCACTGCCGTGGGTTTGGAAAGGGTCGTCGGGTCGATTACCGCCATCCCGCCGTCGCAAGTGATTGGTCCGGTAAGCTGACCATAATTGCAGCCTGTCGGGTTATTGGCGATGATGGGAATAGAGACATAGAAACGCTTGGTCTGGGGTTCCCAGGTCGGCTGCTCCAAGGACAAACCAAAGCCGGTCGGTATGATTGTCGGATCGACGGTGATCTTGGTGATGATGCTAACGTTGCTGACCCCGGCATCACCGTTGGCTGTGAAAAGTGTGCCGAAAGGCGGGTCTTCCGCGTTGTTGGCGGCAAGCAACAATTTGCCGTCCGGGGTCAGCGCCATCTCATCGACGCGGGTCGTGCCGCCGGTCGAGATTGACTGAGCCGGCGTTATATAGGTGCCCGGCGTACTTAGGTTGAACACTTTGAGTGTGCTGTCGCCGTCACCGCCGTAAACCCAGCTGCCGTGCGATGTAACGCCATCGGGTCCCGACTTGGCGTTGTTCACGGCCCCGGTTGCGGGATTCAAGACAATGCCAACAAATCCCATTAGTCGACGCGTCCAGGTGTTCGTCGCGGTGGTGATGACCTCGATACCCGCGTTCGACCGATCACCTAGATAGTACTCGGAACGATTAGGATTGACCCAGCTGATGTCGAACGACCGAAGCGCGTTGCCCGGAATTTGGACCGCTGTCAGGCATTTAGTGTCCGTTGTCGTCGGCGCTCCCGGCCCGGTACAGGGCGCGGCGGCGAGAGCCGGCGCCGCGAGCGACACGCCGCTCAACAGCGTCATCACAACTGTCGAAGGTCGCGAACATCCCTTCAGAGCAGCGCAAATATTGTAATGTTTTCGAAACAACTTTCCCTCCCTTTGAAGAAATTTGCGAAAGCCGCAGTCGTTTTACGTTGCGGACGTACGACCTTACCGCGAAACACCACCAAGTCAACGGATTTTAGACATACTTCTGACGTATTGATGGCGTTAAGTCTACTGTAAGACTTACCGCTATATTTATCGTACTTTAGGATCGGGCGCCCGAAGGAACGAAGCCGAAGCGAGCCTGACCGACCCCGCCAGCCTCGGTGAGTGCTTAATGGATTACTTGAAGGTCCCCGGTCAGCTGGTTTGCCGAAGGCGGAGAAATCTGGGCCGCGATGGAAGCGTCGAAAGAATTGCCGCTGCCGACGACCGCGACGCCGTTCGGGTCCAAAATCCCGGTCGCATCCGGGAGGGTGTTCTGCATTTTGTTGTTTATAAAAGTGAGGCTGTTCTTCTGGTAAGTTAACCCTTCCTCGCCATAAGCGAACATCGCGGGGTTCTGCGTCGCCGTCCCCTGGATCATCGTATTGCCGGAGACCATTGCCACGCCGCCATTTGGAATGTCGAGGGCATAGCTTGCCGAGCCGACATTGCAGCCCGGCTGGTTGGGATCGGCGGCCCCGTCATAAAGCGTGTTGTTCTCGATCGTCGTGTTGGCGGCGCGGCTCTTGATGTTGTGCCCGACGATCGTCCCGCAGAACTCATTGCCGATCGCGGTCAGCGAGTGGTTCCCGCTGCCGATATACACCCCATGCGTGAGGGAATTCGTATTTCCGTTACCTTGGTTCATAAAGACGTTGTTCGTCAGCACCACATCCAGCGGAAAGTTGACGTCGGTGAGAAGGGCGGTTTGATTACCGATGAACCGCGAGTTCCGCACCGTCAGGGTGTAACTCTGACTCCCCGGTTCGGCGCGGATGGCCGCCCCGTTCCCCCCCAGTGACGCATCGATGTGCGCCCCCTGGAAGGTCAACCCGTCGATCGTCAGCGCGGCACGCGATATCAGGATGCCCTTCTGATTTGGCAGCGGAACAGTCTCTTTGAGAACCACCGCCGATCCGGGCCGGGCTGCCGTGATCGTCATCGGCCGGCTGACGGTGGCGGTATCATTGGTGTAGGTGCCTGGGGCCACATTGATCACGTAGTAATCGGCCGAATTGTTGTCGCGATTCGCGGCATTGATCGCCGCGGCGATAGTCGGAAATTGCTGCGATGGTCCGACCGTGAGAACAATCGTGCCGGCGTCTGCAGTCAGCGCCGACGCGCCGAGTCCGGCCGCAGCACAAAGAATTGCCGTAAGCATTTGGCGCAATGTCGTTGCGCCTCCTTTTGCCGATTGAAACAGACCGCGTCAGGGAGGCAGCAATGGCTCGCCGCGCATGTATTTGCCGCGGCAGAATAACAGGGTCGGCCGGTTGGTGTAAGCGTAGCGCTCGACATGGCCGATAAAGATGATGTGGTCGCCGCCATAATGGCGGTATTCGTTGCGGCACTCGAAATGTGCGGCGGCGCCGATCAGCACCGGGGCGCCGCATTCCGGGATCACGTGATCGATTTCGGCAAATTTGTTCTCGTGCTTGCGGGCGAATTCATTCGACAAACGGATCTGGTCGTAAGCGAGAATATTGACAACGAAATGCGTGCCCTCCTGGAACGCCACCAGGCTGTCGGCATAGAGCGACGCGCTCCACAACACCAAAGGCGGCGTCAACGACACCGACGTAAACGAATTCGCCGTCATCCCGTAAAGCCCGCCATCCTGGCCGCGGGCGGTGATGATCGTGACGCCGGTGCCAAAAGTGCCGAGCGCACTGCGGAAATCACGGGAATCGAAACCCTCGCCCGAAGTCGCCTTGACGATGGCGGCGTGGCTGCCGGGATGCTCCTCTTCGGCGGCGGCGGTTACCGGCTGTGCGGATTGCGGCTTGGTGTTGTGCACGGTCGACCCCTCACTCTCGCATCACAACGGCGCGTCGGGCGGCAGGCCGAGCGCGACCCGGCCATAAATCGCGCCGTTCACGTCCCAATTCAGGTTGTAGTGAGCATTGGCGGCGTGAACATCGCGAAACGCGCGTTGGATCGGGTTGCGTGCATAAATCGCGCCGCCACCGGTCGCCGAGAACAACAGATCGACGGCCCGGGTGCACAAGGTGGCGGCAAACGCGCCGTCACGCTTGTAGCGCGCCCGCTGTTCGAGACTCGGCACGATGCCGGCCTCGGTGATCCGCATTGCTTCGTTGCAATCGCGCCAGGCGATCGCCTCGGCGGCATCGGCCAGAGCCGCCGCCTCCGCGAGGTGCACCTGGGTATTGGTGAAATCGGCGATGTTCCGGCCGGTATAGGCGCTCAACCGGGTGCGCGTCGTTTCGGTGAAATGCTGGATCGCGCCGCGTGCAATGCCGAGCGACACGCCGGCGATGGCAAAGCCGAACAGGCTGACCGCCGGCAAGCGGTACAGGCTACCCGGGTTCAACTCGCTGCCGCGGTTGGGACCGCCGCGAATCCGCTCGGTCGAGAGCGTGCGATAAGCCGGAACATAGACGTCGGTGACCTCGACATCCTTGCTGCCGGTGCCGGAAAGCCCGATGACCTGCCAGGTATCGATGATGTTGTAATCGCACTTTGGCAGCAGAAACATGCGCGGCTCGTTCTGCCCGCTTTCCTCGTCGCTGACGATGGCGCCGAACATGTTCCAGGTCGAGGCGTCGATCCCGCTCGAAAACGGCCAACGGCCGCTCAAGCGATAGCCCCCCGGCTCACGGGTGGCGCGACCGCGGGCAAAGATCAGCGCCGAACTGATCAGGCTGTCCGGCGACTCGCCCCAGATCTCCTCCTGCGCCTCGGGATGCCACATACCTAACAGCCAGTGATGGGCGGCGAGGTTGGCCAGCACCCAAGCGGTCGAGCCGCAGCCTTGGCCGATTATCGAGCTCAACTCGTAGAGCGCGCGATAGGGTAACTCGCTGCCGCCGACGCGGGCTGGCTGCAGCATCCGGAACAGCCCGCTCGCATGCAAATCTGCGATCGTCTCGTCGGGTAGCCGGCGCAGTTCCTCGGCGCGAGCGGCGCGCTCGCGTAATGCCGGAACCAGCGCCTCGGCCCGCGCGGTCAGCTCGTCCAGCCGCGGCGGCGCTTGCTGTGCAGTCTGTGCATTGGCCATGGCACTCCTCCCTGCGATAACCGGTCTCGGTAATCTACCCGCTGGACCGCGGCCCGGCGAGACCATTCCAAAATATGGGCCGGCAATTCCGCCATGCAGCGGGGCGGGTTTCGCCGCTCTCGACCGAGCGGGATTCCTGCGGGCAAATCGAGCGGGCGGCGGGGATGCGCGTGCGCTATAGTCGAGCGGGTTTGCAGCAATGGGCAGGGGAGCAGTCGATGTCACTGACGCTCGAAGAAGCCAACCGCATCGTCGAGGGCGCGTTGCGAAAGGCAGCGGAACTCAACATCAAGATCAGCGCCGCGGTATGCGATGCCGGTGGGCGGCTCGTCGCATTGCAGCGCATGGATGGCGCGATCTGGGCGAGCGCCTATGGCTGCCAAGGCAAGGCGGTCGCCTCGGCGGCGTTTGGCCGGCCGAGCGGTGAGATGGCGGCGCGCGCCGACCAGCCGACGCCGCGCGGCATAGCGATGGCCGAGGGCGGTCACATGATCATGGGTCAGGGCGCGGTGCCGATCTTCCGCAACGGCGTTGTCGTCGGCGCCTGCGGTGTCGGCGGCGGCACCTCGCAACAAGACGAAGACTGCGCCAACGCCGGCGTCAACCACCTCTAACGCGGTCTCGCCCGGCCAACTGCTCATCATAATCGCGGTACGGCGCCGCGGTCTTTTGGTCCCTCTCTGCCTCTGGGCGGAGAGAGGGCAGGGTGAGGTGGGGACTCTCCGCGCTCCCCGAGTTGTTGGCCGGCGCCGAGAAGCCGCTGCTTTCCACAATTTTCTGATAAGGGCCGCCAATGGACCTGATCGTGCGCAATGTCCGGCTCGCCGACCGGCCTGAGCAGGAGCCCGTCGATATCGGTGTTGCCGGCGGCCGGATCGCGGCGATCGGCCCAGGGCTCAGCCACGAGGCGCCGAGCGGAGCCGGCGAGAGCTATGACGCGGGCGGAAGGCTTGCCTGCGCCGGTCTGATCGAGACCCACATCCATCTCGACAAATCGCGGCTGATCGACCGCCTGCCGGCCGAGCCTGGGCGTCGCATCAACCCGATGAAGCGCGTTGCCGAGATCAAAAAGGATTTGACCGTCGAGGACATCCGGCGGCGCGCGGCACAGACGCTCGAAGACTGCATCGTCAATGGCGCCACCCGCATGCGCACCCAGGTCGAAGTCGACCCGGCGATCGGCATGCGGGGGTTTGACGGAGTGCAGTCACTGATCGCCGATTACCGATGGGCGATCGATATCGAGATCTGCGTTTTTCCGCAGGATGGGCTGACCAATTATCCGGGCACCGAGGAATTGCTGGTCGAGGGCCTGAAACGCGGCGCCAAGGCAATCGGCGGCGCGCCGCGCTACGATCCCGATCATGCCGGACAGATCCGCCGCATCTTTGAACTGGCGCACCAGTTCGACGCCGATATCGACCTCCATCTCGATGTCGGCGACAATCCGGACGAGCTCGACGTGCCGTTGGTCTGCGATCTCGCGGAGCAACATCGCCGCGGCGGGCGGGTCACCGTCGGCCATATGGCGAAATTATCGACGATGGCACCCGACCATTTGGCGGCGATCGCCCGACGCATGGCCGATGCCGGCGTCGCGGTGACCGTATTGCCATTGACCGATCTGTTTGTGATGGGCCGTGACCAGGACCACAACATTCGCCGCGGCGTCGCCGACGCCAATTTTTTGGTCGAGCACGGCGTCAATTGCTCGCTGTCGACCAACAATGTGCTGAACCCGGTCACCCCCTACGGCGATTGCTCATTGATCCGCATGGCCAATCTGCACGCCAATGTGTTGCAAATCGGCCGGCCCGAGCAGTTGCGCGAATGTTTTGCGATGCTGACCGAGCGCTCGGCGCGCCTGCTAAACTTGCGGGATTACGGACTCGCCGTCGGCAACCCGGCCGATATCGTGATCATCGACGCCGAAAGCCCGGAGCAGGCGATCGCCCAAATCCGCCCGCCGCTCGCCGTCTGGAAGCGTGGCCGCCGCACCCTCCTCCGCCACCCCCCAGAACTGTTCCGCCCGAGTACCTAAGAAAGCCGGTGGAGGCCTTAGGGGTTTTAGCACCGCGTGCGCTCCGCGCCCGTTCGAGTTTTCGAATTTGGCTGGCAATTCGTAAAAGGCGCGGCGACCTGGGGCTGAGCTGACAATATTTTAGAACTCTACCGGCCCGGGGAATTGATTTCCGTCAAGGCGTCGTAGGACGGCTCTGCGCACTCTCGATGCACACATCCGCGCGTTCACCGGGAAATTGAGGATCGGAGAGGATAAATGGCGCTGAAGATCGAAAAGCCGGAATGGGAAACTTTTTTCGACACGCTGTCGAAAGGCCTCCTCGGGATGCGTGCAGAAATCGAAGTCGCCTCGCTTAGCCTCGGCGATCAGATCGAGGCGGAATGGCTACCGTTGCTCGGCATTGCCTATGACCCAAAGGATGATATTATCGAAATAGCACTCGACGGTCTCGATCACCTGATCTACAGCCCCCGTGAGCTATACGCCGACACAGGCGTCGGCGCGTTGCTGAGTTTCGAGGTGATAGACGCCGACGGAGTCTCACAGATCGTCATGCTGCGCGAGCCGCTGATGCTGCCGGCGCCATCATCGACAGCCGGCTGAGGCGCTCGGCAAATAGGGATCATTGCGATGCCCGTTCCGGCGCTGGTTGTCAGCGGGGACCAGCATTACACCCCGGAAATCAGGGACCGGATCGTGGCCAAGCTGCACACGCCGGTGGACGACGCGACCTATCAGCTCCTCACACCAGCACGGCTGCGCGGGCTTGCCGAGATCGAGGCGGGGAAATGGCCTGTGGTCAGCCTCTACCTGCAGCTGAGCCCCGACCGTCGCGTCGGCCGCGCCTGGCACACGCATTTTAACAGCCTGGCCGAGAGCGTGTTAAAGCCGATCGTCGAGCTCCGTCGCCGCGAGCTGCTGCAGGAAGAATTCGACCGGATCGAGAACGCGCTCGATCATGAATTGCCGGCGCTCGGCCGCGGGGCGGCGTTCTTCACCTGCGAGAAATTAGGCCTGTGGCGCCAGATCGCTGTTTCGGTTCCGTTGCCCGACAGTGTCCATGTGCTGCCGCAACCCCACCTACGGCCGCTCGTCCGAACGCGGGATGAGCACGACCGCTTTGTCCTCGCAGTGCTGTCCGAAGAAATGAACCGCTTCTTCATCAGCCAGATCGGGCAGGTGGAGGAGGTGTTTCAGGTCCGCGGCCCGGCTGTACGCGAGACGCTCAGGGATCACGGGCCCAAGGACCGGCCTCGTATCGCGGCGGTTGAACCGCTGAAAGACGAAGCCCGAATATTGTCCCATGCCGCCGAGTTGGTGTTGCACCACTTTGAGGGACGCTACCTCTTGTTCTCGGGTGCGGTCACAATTCGCACAACTGTTGAGGATTTTCTGCCGAAGCCAGTGCGGCAGCATCTCGGTGCCGAGTTTTCGGTCGAGGTCCATTTGCCGCCGGCGGCAGTTGCCGCTGCGGCAGAGCCGGGGCAGCGCGCAATCGAGGAGCGCGAAGAACTCGCTACGGTGCAGCGGCTGTTCGACGCCGGGCCCAGCCGCTCGGCATGGGGGGTGCAGCCGACACTCGATGCATTGCGGCTGGGGCGGGTGATGACGCTCGTTGTCGAGGACAGCTTCGCCAGGCCGGGTGCCCGCTGTGGGAACTGCGGCGCGCTGTTAGAAGAACCGATGCTGCGCTGCCCGGTCTGCGAGACCGAGGCAGTCGAGGCAGTTGAGGACGTCGTGGAATTGGCGATTGAGCATGCGCTCGAGGAAAAATCGGCGGTGGAGATCGTGCGCAGCGCAGCGGCGCAACAATTGATGCAGCCGATCGGGCCGATGGCGGCGGTGCTGCGCTGGTGACGGCCGCAACCGGTTTTCCGTCGATCGATCTCAGCGGATTGGAGCGCTACCGAGTGCCGGCTTCCGGCTGGCGGAAGACGCTTGCCGACATCAGCCCCCGCGATCGGGCGGGTCTACCGTCGCCACGAGCAGAAGTCGAAGCCGGGATCGCGGCTGATATTGCCGAGATCGACCGGTTGCAGGAGGTTCTTTATGCGCAGGCAAAGTATTCGTTCCTGGTGATTTTGCAGGGGCTCGACACCAGTGGCAAGGACGGGACCATTCGAAAGGTCTTCAGTCCGCTAAATCCGCTCGGAGCGGACGCCGTCGCATTCAAAAAACCGACACCCCCCGAACTGGCGCACGATTTTCTGTGGCGTGTCCATAAGGCCGTGCCGCCCGCCGGGATAATCGGCATCTTCAACCGATCGCATTACGAGGACGTTCTCGTAGCTCGGGTTCATCGGCTCGTTCCGCTCGACCGGATCGAAGCGCGCTACGATCAGATCAACAGCTTTGAACGGCACCTCACCGAGAATGGAATGACGATCGTCAAGTTCTTCCTCCACATTTCCAGGGAGGAACAGAAGAAACGGCTGCAGGCGCGGTTGGAGGACCCCAGCAAAAGGTGGAAGTTCAGCCCCGGCGATCTCGCCGAGCACAAGTATTGGGACGACTACATGTCGGCGTATCAGATCGCCCTCGAACGATGCAGTACCGAACGGGCGCCGTGGTTTATTGTGCCCGCAGACCGGAAATGGTACCGCAACGCCGTTGTCGCGCGGATCGTGCGTTTGACGCTCGGGGCACTGGATCTGACCTATCCGACCGATATGCCTGGATTGGACGAAGTCCGCATCGACTAGGGGCGGTTCACGCCCGCACAACCTCCCGGTCACTGCGACCTACGGGAAATTACTTAAGCAACACCACGCTCCGTAATTTTGCCGAATGTCAATTCGGTCCCGACCCCGTCACGCTGCCCTGACGCCGAAAAGATCACTGTAACGGCTGGCAGGGCAGACGAATGGAGGGACCGAAATGAACAGCAATCGAGCTGGTCTGCGTATCAGTGAGCCGGGGTGGACGCACGAGCGTGCTGCAAGTCATCGATCGCCAAACCAAGTATTAGAGTCGCTCGCCATCGTGTCCCGATATCAGCGGGACGAGGAGATTTATCCACAGCAAGCTTTGGTGGAGTATTGGTACCGATCAAATCGGGCGCGGCGCGGCGGTTCGTGCTTCGGACGGATGGACGTCGACAAACCGTCGATCTTCTGCTGCCCGGAGATTTCTTTGGCTTCGGGCTTCGTGGCATGCATGCCTTCTCGGCCGAGGCAGCAGCGGCGGACACCGTCATCGCGCGCTATCCTGCCTCGCGGCTCGAGGCGCTCGCCGCCTCCGATCCCCGCATACCCAGGGAATTATCCGGCATCGTCAATGGCGCCATGTCACGACTGAACTCGCTGCTTTTGATCCTCGGGCGTACCACTGCGGAGCAGAAAGTCGGAGGTTTTCTGCTGTACATGCAGGAACGGGTAGGGAGCCGCGAGGCTAGCCGACTGGTGCTGCCAGTGTCGCGCTATGACATTGCGGATTATCTGGCATTGTCCGTCGAGACCGTGAGCCGTTCACTAACCGCGCTCAAAGAACGCGGTGCGATTGCTCTCTCCGGTCCACGAGAGATCGGCATCGTCGATCCCGACGCCCTCGCAGCGGAGCGCGAGCCCGGTGAGGCGTCGCCGCAGCCAGCAGTGTCGTCGTGTCCGCGTCCGCCAATAGCAAACCAGTGCAACCCGAATCCTTTAGAGGCAACGCCGCGGACGCAGTCGGTGGCGGTCCGGATCCCGCCTTTTGCCTTCGGCAATGTCCTCGGCGACATGCGGAGATGGCTCGATAATCAGCGCTGTGAGTCATCCCGCTTCACATGTGTCAGAGAGGGCTCGGGGGCCGTCGTCGTTCGGGTCGAATTCCCCGATGAAAACAAGGCCGACGCGTTCGAGAAGCAGTTTGCCGCATCCTCTACGACCGCTTGAGCGTGGTGTCACAACATAAAAATTACCAATCCGCTCCAGCGATTTCGCGCGCCTGCAACAAGGACCCGCTGGAGCAAAATTAACCCAGGTTAGTGCAACTGACCGACAGCTGCGTTAACTTTGAGGCCTCAGTTCGTCAACCGAGAACGGGGCCAGCGGTGGTCGGTAATCGCATCGTGCATATCGTCGATGACGATGCTTCGATCCGAAGAGCCCTCGCGCGGCTGCTGCGTTTGGCAGGGCTCGACACCGTCGGCTACGAAACGGCGCGGGCCGTGCTGACCGCGGCGCCGAGCCTGACGTCCGGATGCATCTTACTTGATCTACAAATGCCGGGAATGAGCGGCTTGGAGCTGCTGGGCCGGTTGAGCGAGATCGGCATCGATCTCCCGATCATCGTCGTAACCGGTCATGGCGATGTTCCAACGACCGTTCGGGCGATGAAGGCCGGCGCCGTCGACTTCATCGAAAAACCGATCGACGAGACCCATCTGCTCACCGCCATCGAGGACGCACTCGCGGAAAAGGGGCCGGCCCCCGGTGATCGGGCGGCGGCTCGGGATCGTGCAATGGCCCGCGCGACCGACCAGATGGCGCTGCTCAGCCCGCGCGAGCGGCAGGTTCTCGATGCGATTGCGTTCGGCCGCCCGAACAAGCTTATCGCGTATGATCTCGGGATCAGCGTCCGTACCGTAGAGGTGCACCGCGCGCATATGATGGATCGGCTCGGCGTGCACGCCATCGCAGAAGCGATACGTATAGCGGTGATGGCGGCGCTCGCCGAGATCGTCAGTTAACGGGATTCTTCGTTCCTCACTTTGTCCGAGGAGGCCATGACGTCCTTCGTTTCCGGACTTTTCGGGCAAAACGACTTTATCCCACACGGGGTTTGCCTCGCCTGGGACCCGTCACTGATGTTGCTGTTTGTGTTGTCGGATTCAGCAATTGCCTTCGCCTATTATAGTATTCCGATAGCTTTAATCTACTTTATCCGCAAGCGCCATAACTTGGCGTTCCGGGGTATCTTTGCACTTACCGGGGCGTTTATTCTGGCCTGTGGCACGACCCACGTCATGGATGTGGTGACGCTCTGGTATCCGGCCTATTGGACGGACGTGATCATCAAGTTCCTCACCGCGGTGGTGTCGATCTTTACCGCGGGCGCGATTTGGTGGGTGGTGCCGGCGGCGCTGGCGCTTCCGAGCACGGCGCAGCTTGAGGAGGCGAACCGCCGCCTGAAGCACGAGATCGCCGAACGGGAACGTGCACAAGCAGCGTTGCGAGAGGCGAACGCAGAACTCGAGAGGCGCGTCGCCGCCCGTACTGGCGAGCTCGAAGATGAGGTGGCGCAGCGGCGACGCACCGAGGAAACCTTGCGGGCCAGCGAGCAAAGATGGCGCAGCATGTTCGAAGCCTCCGCTGTTGGCATCGCCTTGACCGACGAGAATCGGCGTTTTGTCGCCGCAAACGGGGCGTTTCAGAAGATGATCGGCTACACCGCCGAGGAGCTGTCCAACCTCGGCCCGGTCGAAATCACCTACGAGCATGACCAGGAAGCCACCCGCGAGATGCTCGACGACATGATCTCCGGCAGGCGTGTCGATTATCACGTAGAGAAGCGCTACCGGCGCAAGGACGGCGCCGTGATTTGGGTCCGTGTCAGCACCGCCCAGCCGCCGGAACCGGGAAGCGGCTTGCGCGGGATTCCGACCATCATCGAGGACATCACCGAGCGCAAGCGGGCCGAAGATGAATTGGAGGAAGCGCGCGAAGCACTGCTGCGGGTTGCTCGCTTGAGCACGATGGGCGAGCTTTCGGCCTCAATCGCCCACGAAGTCAACCAGCCCCTGAGCGCGATCGTCGCGAACGGCACCGCCTGCCTGAGATTTCTATCCGAGCCAAATCCCGACCTCGAAGAGACGAAAGAGGCGGTCGAGGACATCGTCAGCGACGGCAGACGCGCAAGCGCGGTGCTGGCGCGCATTCGTCAGCTAGCCAAAAAATCGGAGCCGGAACGGGCGGCGGTCGATGTCAACGGTGCCATCTCCGAGGTGTTGTCTCTTACCCGACAGGAGCTGCAACGAAGCCAGGTTTCGACACGTGTCGAACTGGATCCAGATTTGCCGCGGGCTTTGGCGGATCGGGTTCAGGTGCAGCAGGTGGTGCTCAATCTCGTCATGAATGGAATCGAGGCGATGCGCGGCGTGGCCGATCGGGCGCGGGTTTTAAAGGTCAAATCAACGGTGGCGCCACCCGCCAATGTCGCGGTCACTGTCGAGGATACCGGAATCGGTTTTGGGAATAATGATCCAGAACATATATTTGAAACGTTTTTCACCACCAAGAAAGACGGAATGGGGATGGGGCTTTCGATCAGCCGCTCGATCGTGCAGGCTCACGGCGGACGTTTGTGGGCGTCGGCGAAAGCGCCGATCGGAGCCGCCTTCAGCTTTACCCTGCCGGGGATCGCGGGAGCGGGAACAACATGACGAACGACAAATTCATTGTAATAATCGTCGATGACGACGAATCGGTTCGCAGGGCCGCCCGCCGTCTGATCAAATCATACGGGTTTGCTGTCGAGACGTTTGTCTCTGCGGACGATTTTCTCGCCTCGGGCCGACTATCCGCAACGGCCTGCCTGGTCTTGGATGTGCAGATGCCGGGTTTGAACGGGCTGGAGCTGCAACGCCATCTGATCGCCGAGGGCCATCAGGTCCCCACCATCTTAATTACAGCTTTCAGTGACGAGGATGCGCGGGCGCAAGCGCTCAAGGCCGGGGCGCTTGCCTATCTAGTCAAACCTTTCGAGGAAACCGACCTGTTGCACGCGATCAATGCGGCTGTGCAACAGTAGGAGATAGCGCCGCGCCCGACAGCCCGAGTGACTTCTAGCGCAAGCGACGGGACGACTGTATCGGATCGCGTTCCAGCGCTGCCGGATTAAGTGCGAGTATAGGGTGTCGTATCGACTATTGCATGGCAGCCCAGGCGCGCTTCTGCCCGTGCAGGCGGCCGCTGAGGGCAAGCATCGCCACGCCAAAGGCGATTGCATAGCCCGCGAGCCAGAAGCCGATAGCCCTGGCATCGCCGCCGCCTTCGGCTGCGATCAGGGCGCCCCAACCGATCGACAACCCGCCGGCGAAAGCCAGTATCCACCGGCCATGTGAGTGGGCGAGCCAACTCGCCGCCGCCAGCATCGCACCGCCGCTCAACATCGCCCAGACAGCGGCGAAAGGAACCAGGGCCACTGCCGCAACGGCTTGCCAGGCCAGCACAGCGACGGCGGCGCCAAGGTTAATCGAGCCTTCGAGCACGAACATCGACCAGCGCTCGCCGCGGCGTGCCGCCCGCAAGCCGGAGATAATCGCGAATAGCCCGTCGAACGCGATGTAGGCGGCGAACATCATGATCAGAGCGGCGAGGGTGGAGCGCGACGCGAGAATGCCGATGGCAAACAGCGCTGCGGCCAGAGCGCGCAGGCCAATCGCCCACCAGTTATGCGCGAGAGAGGTGTTCATAGCGGCTGACCGAGCCGCTTCCGACCGGGCTGGCGAAACCTGCGTCGCGGTCATTGGCGACGGTCTTTCATGACTCCGTCCGTCGCCACCCGAAATTTGTCGACGCAGTTCTTCGGTCGGATGCATCCCTGATTGCCCGGCTCCAAATGCCGGTCCATGCTACGAACGCGGCGACTTCAGTCTCAGAAATCCATGCCGTTGCCGGACGGCATTGGCGGTACTGGTTTCTTCTCCGGTATCTCCGCCACCATTGCCTCGCTCGTGAGCATTAGCCCGGCGACGGACGAGGCGTCCTGCAACGCGGTGCGCACGACCTTGGTCGGGTCGATGATGCCGGCCTGCATCATGTCCTTGTATTCGCCGGTCTGCGCATCGAAGCCCCAATTTGGGTCGCCCTTTTCGAGCAGCTTGCCGATGACGATCGAGCCCTCGGCGCCGGCATTTTCGACGATCTGACGCATTGGCGCCTTCAGCGCATTCCGCACGATCTGGACCCCGACTTTCTGGTCGTTATTCTCGGTGTTCAGCCCATCGATAGCTTGGGAAGCGTAGAGCAATGCAGCACCGCCCCCGGCGACGACACCTTCCTCGACCGCGGCCCTGGTAGCGTGCACCGCGTCGTCGACACGGTCCTTCTTTTCCTTGACCTCGACCTCGGTAGCACCGCCGACACGGATCACCGCGACACCGCCGGCAAGTTTTGCCAGCCGCTCCTGCAATTTCTCGCGGTCGTAATCCGAGGTCGTGTCCTCGATCTGCTGCCTAATCTGGCGGATGCGCGCTTGGATCTCGTCCTTTTTGCCGGCGCCATCGACAATTGTCGTGTTTTCGCGGTCGACCCGCACGCGGCGTGCGCGGCCCAGCATGTCGAGCGTGACTTTGTCGAGGGCAATCCCGAGTTCCTCCGAGAGCAGCTGACCGCCGGTCACGACCGCGATGTCTTCGAGCATCGCCTTGCGCCGGTCGCCAAAGCCGGGCGCCTTCACCGCCGCAACCCGGAGCCCGCCGCGCAAGCGGTTGACCACCAGAGTGGCGAGAACTTCGCCCTCGACGTCTTCGGCAATGATCACCAACGGCCGACCCGACTGCACGACCTGCTCAAGCAATGGCAGTAATGTCTGTAGGCTCGACAGCTTCTTTTCGTGGATCAGAATATAGGGATCTTCGAGCTCCGCGACCATCTTTTCGGTATTCGTGACGAAGTACGGGCTGATATAGCCGCGGTCGAACTGCATGCCTTCGACGACTTCGAGCTCGGTTGCCAGTGACTTCGCTTCTTCGACGGTGATTACGCCCTCATTGCCGACCCGTTGCATCGCTTCGGCCATCATGCGACCGATTTCGGCGTCGCCATTGGCGCTGATTGTCGCGACCTGAGCGATCTCTTCGTTGGTCGAAACCTTTCTCGAACGTTGGCGCACAGTGTCGACGATGGTGCCCACCGCCATGTCGATGCCGCGCTTCAGCTGCATAGGGCTCATGCCGGCGACCACCGCCTTTGCCCCCTCATGGACGATGGCCTGAGCCAGCACGGTCGCAGTAGTCGTGCCGTCGCCGGCGAGCTCACCGGTCTTGACGGCGACCTCTCTGACCATCTGGGCGCCCATGTTTTCGAACCGGTCGGCCAGCTCGATCTCCTTTGCCACCGCAACGCCATCTTTGCTGATCCGCGGCGCGCCAAAGGATTTATCGAGCAGAACATTGCGGCCTTTGGGTCCTAGGGTGACCTTCACCGCATCCGCCAAGGTATCGACCCCGCGGAGCATCTTCTCGCGCGCGGCGGTGCCGAAACGAACTTCTTTTGCAGCCATGACACTGTTCCTCCGTCAGGCCGCCTTAGCGGCAGAATGGGCATCGCCTTCAACCACACCCAAAACATCGGATTCCTTCATAATCAGACGGTCTTCGCCGTCGATCAGAACCTCGGTGCCGGACCATTTGGCAAACAGCACGCGATTGCCGACCTGGACATCGAGCGGCCGAACCGCGCCGGTCTCGTCGCGCGCCCCCGGGCCTACGGCCAAAACCTCGCCTTCGACCGGCTTTTCCTTCGCCGTGTCCGGGATGATGATACCTCCCGGGGTCTTGTCTTCGGCTTCGATCCGTTTCACCAGAATTCGATCGTGCAAGGGTCTGAACCGGGCCATTGCTTTGCTCCGTAAGATGGCGTTCGAGGACAGTGCCCCCCGCCAGGACGCTGGTGCGTTGATAGTCGTCAAGAAATCGAAAACAGGTAGCGGAAGCAATTATGCCTCGCTGCTTATGCCCGCCTTAAAAGGTCGACTATCCTTCCAGAAGGTGACCGAAGGGCCGGAGCGGTCGCAATCGATCGCAAACGATCTTGATGATTGCCAACATCGGCACTGCCAAGATTGCCCCAGGAATGCCCCACATCCAGTACCAGAAGATCAGGGACAGGATGATCGCGACCGGATTTATGGTGAACCGGCTCGCCAGCAGCATCGGCGTGACGATCTCCCCTTCGGTCACGTGGATGCCAAAGTAGAGCGCTGCCGGCAACAGGGCCGTCCACACAGGTCCCTTGCTGATCAAGCCTACCGCCAGGAAGAGAATGATCCCGCAGAACGGGCCGAGGATTGGAACAAAATTCAAGCAGAACGCCACGACACCCCAAAGCACGGGCCCGGGCACATCGCACAGCCACATCACACCCGCCGTCGCAGATCCGACGACGGCGTTGATGATGGTAATCGTCAGCAGGTACGCTGACAGATCACGCTCGATACGAAGCGAGATCTCCACGGCCTCCCGCTTTACGGCGAATGTCGGCAAAACCTCGACTAGCCGGCGCAAGAACGTTTCTCCGAAAACGAGGAGGTAGAAAAGGACGAGAAGCGTCTCCAGCAGATGAGCGGCGACGGTGCCGGTGCCGCTGAACATCGCCGTCGCCATACCAATGGGAGCGGACATCAGTGATGACGGGATCCTGAACCGAACGCCCATCTGTTCGAGCGTGTGCCGTACATGCTCGACCGGATATTTGATATACGCGAATTTCTGCTGCAGCTGCGGCCATGTCTGTGGCAGCTCTGAAGCCCAGTGTGCTGCCGGGCTGGAGAGCAGCATGCCAAGACCGACAAACAGCAGCAGCAATACAGAGAGCGTGATCAATGCCGCCGCCGGCTTTGGAATACGGAATCGCTCCAAAAGGCTGACCAGAGGTTGGAGCAGCAGCTTCAGCACGAACGCCAGCACGACGGGGAGAACGATATCCTGTGCGACGTAAAGGCAGGCGAGCACGGCGATGAGGCATAATATGCCTTGGAATACCGTCTGTGCCTCTTCCGGCAACCACCTCGCCGACCGCCCCTCCAGCCTCTGATCGCCTGCTTCATTGAACGCCAAGTCCTTTCGGACTCGTGCAAGATCGTCACCCGGAACAGCGTCCGCGGAAGTCTCCATAGCGATCGAGACCGCTGTCTAGGTCCTCTAAGCTACCTTCCCGATAAGGCTTCACTCGCCCTTTTGATGACCGTGCGGGTCGCCCTCGGCGAGATGCTCGCAGAGAAAGAACACGTGCATCTCGTTGGTACGGACCACGTCACTGACAATCAGATCGTTGGTACCGTCGTCGCCGTTCTCGGCTGCCTCTTTTGCCGACCTCCTCGCCTCGATCAGGATCAGTTCATGCGCATCGAGCAACCGCGTGATCTGCGCCGGCACCGACTTACGCCCTTTGGGCGGACGCGCGAGTGAGGTGGCCTCGGCCACGTCGTGCGGCGCAGCGAGTTGGACACCGCCAAGGGCAGAGATGTGTTCGGCGATTTTGTCCATCAACTCGACCTGCTCGTCGTAGTGCTTATCGAAAAGCAGATGCAGCTGGTAAAAGGTTGCACCGGAAACCTGCCAGTGATGCTTTTTATAGAGATCGCGGAGCGCCATCGTATCGGCGAGCAGCTGGTTCAGCGCCGTAATGCTGGCGCCACGTACATTTTCGCCAAGCCCGATCGGCACCGGGTAGACTGTTCCAAACTCTTGGAGAACTTCATCCTGCCCGCGTTGCCGGTTACGGCTTTCGGCGATCCTGTTCAAGGTCATTCCCCGGTCTCCTGTCCGACGGTTACTGCGCCGACACCAGAATTTGTCTGTTGGCGGGGCGTATCATTGACGGCCATCAAATAATTCGGAACCAGAAATGGTCGCCTCTCCGGTGTCGACGGGCGGCTCGGCCAGCAACTTCATAAAAACTGACATCGGTCAAAGCGGCGCCAAAGCCGATGTGCTAGCCGAGAGCAGGCATCGGACGCGTGATCTGGGCAACGCCAAGGAATAACCGTCCGATTATTGCAGGAAATCAGGAGGCAAGATGAGGTCCGACGCCGATATCAAACGCGATGTCGAAGACGAGCTCGAATGGGAGCCGAGTGTCAACGCGGCCGACATCGCAGTGGCCGTAAAAGACGGAGTGGTCACGCTGACCGGCTTTGTTACGACCTACGCGCAAAAGTTCGCTGCCGAAAGAGCAGCAAAGCGGGTTGCAGACGTTGTCGGGGTGGCGAACGATCTTGAGGTGCGCTTGCCCGGGGTCGATCAAAGGCCGGATCCCGAAATCGCCCGCGACGTCGTTCATGAGCTTAAGATCTGGCTGCCCCAATCCTGGGAAAATATCAAAGTGGTCGTCAAGAACGGCTGGGTGACGCTGGAGGGCGAGGTCGAGTGGAATTACCAGCGCGAATACGCCGAGCGCGCGATCCGCTGGATCAAAGGGGTCAAGGGCGTCAGCAATTTGATCACGCTGAAGCCGAAGACGACGCCGTCGCCAGAAGAAATCAGGCAGCGGATCGAAGAAGCTTTTCGCCGCAGCGCTCTGGTCGACGCCAACCGGGTTACGGTCGAGGCGAGCGGCGGCGAGGTCATCCTAAAGGGCTCGGTACGCTCCTGGGCGGAACGGCAAGAGGCCGAGCGCGCCGCCTGGACGGCTCCAGGCGTAGTAAAAGTCGACAACCGTATCGTCGTAAGCCCGTAGAGCGAAAATCCGAGGGGATTGACCGATATCAATGCGGTCGAACGCTAAGCCGGCAATATAGAGAGCGTCGCGTCACAAGCGCGGTCCTCCCCCCAACTTATCCCTGCCCGCCTGGCGGGCAGGGATTTTCGTCGCACCACAACGCGCTCGGTCGAACCGGATTGCGGGCGTGAAAGCTACTCGAGCGGTCGCTTATTTACCCAAATCGCCATTGGTCATTGTTCCGGCGCGATCGCCGTTGTTGGGCATGCTAGGCCCTTCACCAATCTCAGGATTGCCGGTTAGCTCTTCCCAAGTTTGCGCATCGAGCGATGCCGTCTGGTCTAGACCGGTATTCTTTTGGAACTGTCGCAGGGCGCGCCTGGTCTGTTGACCCAAAACGCCGTCGAGCGACCCCTTGTAGAGTCCTCTAGAACGAAGTTCCGTCTGCGCCCAGCGGATGTCGTCTCTGCGGATAAAATCGCCACTCCGCCAGCTCTCCGAAGCGTGGGTTACAGCGGGGATGCTCCCGGCAGTTGCCGCATTGCCGGCTGCGACGGTGTTGCCGGGATCAGCAGCATAGTCGAGAGCCGCACCTCCGATGCACAAAGCTAGTACCGAAGCGCTGCCCAGAATGAATTTTCGAATAAATTTTCTCATCGTTACCTCCATGTCGATCTTGCGAGGATCACAGGCTCGCTCCCGCACCGTTGGTCCATACGATTGCCCAGCCGCCCGCTTTTTTGCGCACGCCGATGATCGGGTAAGCTTTGGCGGGCGCGAGCCGCCCGTCTTTGTGCAAAACAGGCGCTTCTTTCTTAGAACCTCGGAAGACTGCCGCTTTGTTTCGGGTCCCTTCCCTATCCACCGCTTCGACTGAGGGGCCCACGTCAGTGGTTGACGGCTGATAGCAATTTTCTTGGCCTCCCGGATCGAACACGCTGTCCAACCAAGTGATCGATGGTCACGTTAGCGTGTCGATGTCTTCTCGCTTGATTCCTCGATGGCTGATCAGTTGTTTCTGTTGTCTCTTATTCAAGCGATCAGTTTGCTTACAGGCGAAGGAGCTGACCAGTTCCGTGTAAGTTGGAGGCATTATTGTGTCCCGGATCTGGACCTTTGATTAAAAAAGCTCAACCTTCTGGCGCCTACACCCAACCTAAAATTCGTAATCCCCCCAGCCTAAAATTCGTAATCGGGGCAACTCTGGCCCTCGTAGCCTGTGCCGTCTTCGTGCCACCGGTTCCAAGGGTTCGATCCGTCATGGAACTGGGATAGGGCGCGGATCGGCCAGATCGCCGACATCGCGTAACGGGAGGCATCCCCGGTCGGTTCAGCGCATAACTGATCGCCTCCGCCGTGAGGCTATGACCCGGCAATCTGACCGCCTCGAGCCAGTTACGCAGGCTGCCGGAGAGCGTGCGCTGTCAACCTGGCGGACGGAGAAGTCTTGGCATCGGGCGTGCACCAACGCGCGCCATACCGTTCGGGCCGGAAACCACCGGCTGTGGCAACTTTGCCGGCGCGCCCGCGGACTCGGTTGACTCTGTCTGAACTGTCTTTCACGGTTCGCGAGGTATTTTTCAGTTTCGGACCAGACACACCATGAGCCCTTGGCCATGAACCCGTCGGACGCCGCGTGGCAACAATTGATCTCCGCATTGCACGCGTCCGGCCGCAAGGCTGCACTCGCGATCACCGGGGGCGGAAGTGGGGCGGTCGGTGAGTTGCTTCGCATTCCCGGTGGCTCTCGGCTGCTGATCGAAGCGCAAATTCCCTACGATGAACATGCGCTTGCGGCATTTCTCGGCTTTGCACCGGCGCAGGCGAGTAGCGCTGACACCGCGATCGCGATGGCGCGAACCGCACGGGCGCGTGCCGCCAAGCTGGCGCCGAGCACTGTCGTTGGCGTGGGCGCGGATCTGGTCGGCCTTGGCGCGACGGCGGCACTGGTCAGCGATCGCCCGCGTCGAGGCGAGCATCGATGTCACATCGCATTCGCCAACGCCGCCGGGATCGCGCACTGCACTTGCGTGCTAGCCAAGGGCCGACGCGATCGCGCCGCCGAAGAAGCCCTGGTTTCGCGCGCGATCGTCCTGTGGCTGGCCCGCGCCTGCGGGGTTGCCGCACCGTCGCCACGCAGCCTGCTCGATGCCGATGAACATTATGCGGAGACGGTTTATACGGAGACGGGCGCCGCGGCCGATCAGCTATTGGCGGGGGATACGATCGATCGGCTCTTGGGGGGCGAACTCGACCGCGTCACCGTACAGCCCGATGGCCACATGATGCTGTCGGCATCGCAGCCCCTTGTGCTGTTCCCGGGCTCGTTCAACCCGATGCATGACGGACACGTACTGCTGGCGCGGGTCGCCGAAGAGCTCAGGCAGCAGCCCGTGGCATTCGAAATCTCTGTCACAAACGTCGACAAGCCGCCGCTGGCGGCTGAGACGGTGAGACACCGGGTCACGCAATTCGCCTGGAAATCGCCGGTCGAACTCACGAGAGCGCCCACTTTCCTCGAAAAATCGCGGTTGTTTCCGGGAACGACGTTTGTGGTCGGTGCGGATACAGCAGAGCGGCTGTTTGGGCCGAGATATTATGGCGATGACGAGGCTCGCATGCACATGGCGCTCGAGGAAATCGCTAATACAGGGAGCAGCTTCCTGGTGGCCGTGCGCATCGACGCGGCGGGACGCGTACGCGCGCTGACCGACATGCCTGTGCCGCGGCGCTATGCCGATCTCTTCACCGAAATCCCTGAGCACCATTTCCGCTTTGACATTTCCTCATCCGAGATTCGCGCCAGGAGACGTGCAGACGCGGACGTGCAGTTAATAAGTCCTAGTGGTATGACCGAAACACAAGATTCCCTCAGTCGAGCTTTTGCGTCATGATGCTGCGATGCGCAGCGATGTTGAAGTCCGGCTTGGGCCGGGGGATCGGGAGCGGCTTGAGGCAGTGGTGGGCGATCGCAATGCTGTCCAGAAGCATTTGTGGCGAGCGCGGATCATCCTGGCCACGGCAGAAGGCTGCGGCACCGCCGAGGTGATGCGCCGGGCCGGCGTGTCGAAACCCTGCGTGTGGCGCTGGCAGCGCCGCTTCATGGAGGCGGGGGTCGATGGCCTGTTGCACGACAAGACGCGCAAGCCCGGCAAAGCGCCGATCCCCGAGCCGGTCGTCGGGCGATTGATCGCGCTCACGCTCGGCGCGCCACCCGGCGAGACCACCCATTGGACGAGCCGCGCGATGGCCGACGCCATGGGGCTGGCGGTCAGCACCGTGCAAAAGATCTGGCGCGCCCATGGTCTCGCCCCGCATCGGTTGCAGGTCTTCAAACTCAGCCGCGACCCGCAGTTTGCCGCCAGGCTGCGCGATGTCGTGGGCCTTTACGTCGACCCTCCGGCGCACAGCCTGGTGCTGTCGGTCGATGAGAAGAGCCAGATCCAGGCGCTCGACCGCACTCAGCCGGGGTTGCCGATCAAGCAAGGCCGCGCCGGGACAATGACCCATGATTATATCCGCAACGGCACGACCACCCTGTTTGCCGCCCTCAATGTGCTCGACGGCACGGTCATCGGGCAGTGCATGCAGCGCCACCGGCACCAGGAATTCCTGCGCTTTCTCAATCGCCTCGAGCGCGACATCCCAGCCGGCCGACTGGTCCACGTGATCCTTGACAATTACGGCAGCCACAAGCACCCCAAAGTCAGGGCTTGGCTGGCCCGGCACCCGCGCTGGACGTTCCACTTCACCCCCACCTCGGCATCCTGGCTCAACGCCGTCGAGGGCTTTTTTGCCAAGCTAACCCGCCGGCGATTGCAACGCGGCGTGTTTCACTCCCTCGTCGACCTCCAGGCCGCGATCAACCGTTACCTTGCCCAACACAACCACAGTCCAAAGCCGTTCACCTGGACCGCCGACCCCGACCGCATCATCGCCGCCGCCAACCGCGGGTACCAAGTGTTAGATTCGATCCACTAGCGAGCCCCGCAGCTAATCCGCATCTGTGCTACGGCAGGCGCACCCAGATAGCTGCCAACTGGTTGCGCTTTAAAGTCTTCTGCCCTGGGCCGCAGCACTAAATCGCCGCCACGGAACGCGTCGTTTGCCTTCGCGTGGAGCTATTCGGTCTGCACCATGGGATCGCGACAGGCCGGACGGCGCCACAAGGGACATAGGCATGGTAAGGATCACACTGCCGCTAGGTCCGGGAACGGAAGCCGGCGTCGAGTGCTGGCCCTTCCCGGTGCACGCGTTCTTCTTTGGTGGGGCGGACCTGATCGGGGCCCCCTACAGCGAAATGCTTTCGAAGACTCTCCCAATTGGCTTAAAATTTCTGCCAGCGCATCCGGCCGGGGGCGATGGGCGCTGCGGCCGCAATATTGGAGGAGACTGCCATGCCGTTTTATCAGAAAGGCGACGTTCGCATCCGCTATGAGGAGGTCGGCTCGGGCTTTCCGTTGCTGGTCACCCCCGGCGGCGGCCTCAATTCACGCGTCAGCAATTGGCCGACCGCGGTTATCAACGCGATGGAAGAATTCAAGAACGACTTTCGCTGCATCACGATGGACCAACGCAACGCCAATGGCGGCGAGTCGACCGGTCCGGTGCCGGTCGACAATGCGTGGGACGCCTTCGCCGACGACCAGCTCGGGCTGATGGACCATCTCGGGATCCGCGAATTCTTTTACATGGGTTACTGCATTGGCGGCTGCTTCGCCGGGAAACTGCTGCAGCGAGCGCCCAGCCGCGTCGTCGTCGCGGTGTTCTGCCAGAGCGTCGGCCACCGGTCGGAGGACCCGGATGTCATGAATCGGCACAGCCACGAGAATTGGCTCGCCGATTTCCGCGCCCGCCGACCTGAGGTGTCGATGGCCACGATCGACAAGTATTTTCACAGCTTGTGGCGTGTACAGCCCGACTTCCTCTACAGCGTGCCGCGCGAATTCATCAAGAACTGCCGGACGCCGATCCTCGTTTTGCCGGACGACACGCCGTCGCATCCGTTGCAGACCTCGATCGACGTGGCGTCGCTGGCGCCCAACTCCGAGATCACTGTTTTCCCGTGGCGCGAGCCGCCGGAGCTCAAGGCACGCACGATCAACCGCGTGCGCAGCTTTCTCAAATCGCATCTCCCGATGCGCGCTGCCGCGCAATAATCGACACTTCTATCGATGGTTTCCGTCATCCCCGCGAAGGCGGGGTCCGAAGGGAGCGTTTGGGCGGGTTACCCTGAACCGCCGCTCCTGCGGGGATGACGACGTAAATTGCGAAAGGTAGAAAACCATGCCGTTTTATGAAAGAGGGCAAGTTCGCATCCATTACGAAGAGGCCGGCTCCGGCTTTCCGCTGCTGGTGATCCCCGGCGGTGGGCTCAACTCGACGATCGCGGGGCTCTCGACCCACCCGTTCGACCCATTCGACGAGTTCAAGGGGGAGTTTCGCGTTATCGCGGCCGACCTGCGCAACGCCAAGGGTGGCCAGTCCTCCGGTCCGCTCGAGGTCGATCGGCCGTGGGACGCATATACCGACGATCATATCGGCCTGATGGATCATCTAGGCATCCGCGAATTCATGGTGCTTGGTTTCTGCATCGGCGGCCCGTTCATCTGGAACTTGCTAAAGCGGGCCGGGGACCGCGTCGTCGCGGCCGTGCCGGCGCAGCCCAGCGGCTACCGCCCGGAGATGCCTGGGCTCTCCTACAACAACAACATGAAGGGCTGGGGCCCGGAGCTGTGCGCCCGCCGGCCCGATATCACGATGGCGATGGTCGATACGCTCCTGACCAACATGTATGGTGGCGCCCGCGCCGATTTCGTGTACACCGTGACGCGCGATTTTGTGCGCAACTGCCGCACACCGATCTTGGTGTTGCCCGACGATGTTCCGGGTCACCCGTACGCCGTTGCGATGGAGACCGTGCATCTGGCGCCCAACGCGGAAGTGAGCCTTTATCCGTGGAAGGACACCCCGGACAAAATTCCGCTGGCGGTGCGCCACATCCGCAGCTTCCTCCGGGCGTATCGACCTGTGACAGCAGCGCAATCTATGGCAGCCGCCGCCCAATAATAGCGCCCGACACTTACTTCGCGGCCTCAAACCGGGCTCTTCTCCCGTTAAAGGCCGCTTCGGGTGTGATCCCCGATAAATCGTCGGACTCGGGGGCTGATTTGCGAATTTGGGATCTGCGGCGCGGCGACGCTGAAGACGACCGCACCAGCCCGCACGGACGAGGGTTGCGGAGCCTCGTCGTCTCGGCGGTTCTCGAATTCAACTATCTGAAGGCGCCGATCGGGTTCTTTGTTCTTTTCATCTTACCTGCGTTGTTGATCGGGATTGCCCCTTCGATCGTCGTCGATTACGGGCGGCTTGCGGTGCGTGCGGGGGCTTTCGCCGGCGGCGGGTGGATTGTCACCCCAGTGGTTTTTTTGATCGCGATCGCGATCGCGATGTGGATCGGCCGCCCGCTCTTCGCGATCGCCTGGGAGAATTTGTGGCACCTCCACTACAGCCTCGTATTGCCGATTTTCGTGGTGTTGCGCGAGCTGCTGCGAGCGCTGCTGGAGAAATTTCGCGGCCGTGCCGTTACCGCCGAGCAACTCGATCACGGCCGCCGGCTGTGCGCCGTCATTGCCACCCTGCTCTTTGCCGGTGGCGGTTTGGCGGTTGCCGCCAGTGTCGAGATTTCATTCGGCCTAGGGTTTGTCGACATCGCCCACCTCCGCTGGCAACCTGTCGCCATCGCGGCGCTCGCTAATGCCGCAGTCATCCTCGGCGTCTCAACCGCAATCGAAAGCCTCTATTGGATCTGGCGCGAGCTCTCCCTGAAGGACTCCGTCCGTGACTGGGTTCCGGGCCCGGCGGATGCCGAAGCGCCGCTCGTCAGAATCGCGCACCTATCCGATCTGCATATCGTCGGCGAGCGCTACGGCCATCGCATGGAAGCGGGGACCGACGGACCGCGCGGCAATCGGGTCATCCGCACCGCATTGCGCAAGCTCGCCGCGATACACGGCGCCAGCCCGGTCGACCGCGTGTTGATGACCGGAGACATCACCGACGCCGGCACCCGCGCCGAATGGGCCGAGTTTATCGACCTGCTGCGCGGCTGCCCCGAGCTCCGCGGCCGGTTGTGCCTGGTGCCCGGTAACCATGATGTGAACATCATCGACCGCGCCAATCCAGGGCGCCTCGATCTGCCGTTGAGCCCCGGCCAGTCGCTGCGCCAGCTCCGTGTCGTCCTCGCTCTCGATACGCTATCGGGCGACCGGTTGCATGTCGTTGAGCCGAGCTCCGGCGTGCTTGGCCCGTCGCTCAGGGATTTTCTGCGGATCGGCCCGCGCGCGGCCATGCTCCGCGAACTCGCCGACCGCGGCACATTGCGCGGCCGGCGTGAGATGACCCGGGTGTGGCAGGCGATGTTCCCGCTGGTCGAACCGCCGCAATCCGGTAGTGGCTATGGCGTCATTCTGCTGAATTCGAACGCCCGGAGCCATTTCGCCTTGACCAACGCGATCGGCGTCGTCGGGCCGTCGCAATTGAAGGCGCTGAGGCGCCTCTTGCGGAATAGCCATAACCCTTGGCTCATCCTGCTTCATCATCAGGTGGTCGAGTACCCGATTGCGTCGATCAGCCTGCGGGAGCGCATCGGTCTGGCGTTGGTCAACGCGCCGGATTTGTTGGCTGAGCTCTCGCCGCACTCCCATCGCGTCGTTGTGTTGCACGGTCACCGCCACAAGGACTGGATCGGCGTCTATGGAAACGTGGTTTTGTGCTCGGCGCCTTCGGCATCACTGGGCGGCGACGGCGCAGACGGGTACCGTGGCTGCTTTCATGTGCATCAGTTGGCGGTTGGGGCCGACGGCGGAATCCGATTGACGGCAACCGAGCGGGTGCGGGTCTAGCAGCCCTAGATTGTTGCTCGCGCTTTAGACGCTCGCGATTGGGGGAATGCGATGTTGAACGGCGGTAGCTTTAGCTTCGGCAATTTCCTGCTCGATGTATTTTCAATATTCATCTTCGTGTTGTGGTTCTGGTTGTTGATCACGGTGATCAGCGATCTGTTTCGGCGGCATGATGTCTCCGGTTTCGGCAAGGCGATTTGGGTCATCGTTCTCGTCCTATTTCCCTATCTCGGCGTCTTCATCTATCTGATCTCGCAGAGTCGGGGGATGGCAGAGCGTCAGAGCCAGCGCGCCCAACAGGCCCGCGAAGAGCTGCGCCAAGTCGTTGGTTTTAGCGCCGCGGACGAGATCGAAAAGCTCGAACGGCTAAAGAATGCCGGCACCATTTCGGACGAGGAATACGCTCGCCTGCGCACTCGGGCCGTACAATGATTGGGACCGGGCTGGCCCCCCAAACCTCAGAACGAACCGAGCAAAGATCCGAGCGCGATCACCACCACGAGCGCGATGATCGGGCCGACGATCGCCGCCATCACGATGTCAAAGTAGCTTTCACTGTGCTTTGTGCCGCAAACCGAGAGCATGGTCACAACCGCGCCATTCTGTGGCAGGCTGTCGAGCGTTCCGGCGCTCATCACGGCGATGCGGTGCAACAATGCCGGATCGATGCCGTGCTCGGTTGCGAGCCGCATGTAGGTGGCGCCAAGCGCTTCGAGAGCGATCGTCAGCCCTCCCGAGGCCGAGCCGGTCAAAGCGGAAAGCAAATTGGTCGCCACCGCCAGCGAAACAAGCGGGCCGCCTTCGATCGACAACACCCAGCTGCGCACGATCTCAAACGCCGGCACCGCGGCGACTACCGCGCCAAAGCCGACCAGGCTCGCGACGCTCAAGATCGGCAAAACCGAGGCGTTGGCGCCCGAATCCAATGTTTCACGCACGCCCCGCAGGCGCCGCCAATTCACGGCTATGACCGTTATAATCGCGGCCAGGAGCGCAGTTACCACCGACCACACGCCGCCGACCGCATAGAGCGTAGTAGCGCCAAACCGCTTCTCGGCAAGAAACGACACGTCGAGGCTCGGGAGAACGACCAGCGTCATCACAACATTGACGCTCACCACCACCAGAAGCGGCAATGCCGCCAGCGCGATCGGTGGCGCCTCGCGGTTCGGGTGCCCGCGACTGAGTTCGGCCGGATCAAACTCGCGCGCGGTCGTGGCGCGCTGACGCACCGTCTCGTCCTCGGCTGCCGTTTCCGGCGAAGCCGGGAGTGCCGGGCCGAAGCCCTCGCCGTTGCGGCGGGCCACGGTGGAGGCTCGGCCTAGCCACCATAATCCGAAGCCGGCCATGATCGCCGAGGCGATGATCCCCAGACCTGGTGCGGCGAGCGGCGTCGTGCCAAAGAACGGGATTGGGATCGCATTTTGAATGGCCGGCGTTCCCGGCAGCGCCGACATCGTAAAAGTCGACGTGCCGAGAGCCATTGTCGCCGGGATTAAGCGATTGGGGATTTGGGCCGTGCGGAACAAGGCCTGCGCCATTGGCGCCAGCACAAAGACCGCGACAAACAGGCTGACACCCCCATAGGTGACGAGCGCGCCGGCGATCACCACCGTCAATATCGCCCGGCTCGGCCCCAGTTGCTTCGTCATAAACTCGGCGATTGCCGCGACCGAGCCGCTGTCTTCCATTAGCTTGCCGAATAGCGCGCCCAGCAGGAACAGCGGGAAAAATTGCGCGATAAAGCGCGAGGCGCTGTCCATAAAGGTTTGCGTCCAGTAAGCCAGCAGCGGACCGCCAGCAAAAGCGGCGGCGATCAGGGCCGCGCCCGGCGCCAGCAGCAGGATGCTCCAACCTCGATACGCAAGCCAAACCAGCAGGGCGAGGCCGAGCAGGATGCCAAACAAACCCATCACCTTACCGCATATTCAATCGGGGAGGAAGGTGGTCCGTATGCGCGTTTAGCTTAAAAAATGCCGATCACCCCGCGGCCACCCCGATTGGGTAGTTCCGCTCGGCGCCCTCCTCCAGATGGGCGGGTTTCAAGCTTTCGGAGAATACCCAGGAAAGATCCAGGGTGCTGCGTACGCCAAGATCATCGTAATGGTTCGACAGCCAATCGGCGGCGGCTTTTCGCCCGCGATCACGCAGATGGGTCAAAAATGCCCACTCCGCGTTGACTTTGCTCGACACTCTGAGCGCCAGCATCGTATCGGCGTCCTGTATCGCATGTACATGAATGTCGCGATACCGCTCCCGTTCGAGGTTTTCGTGATGGATGATCTCCCAGAGAAAGGCGAGCGAGCGCAGTTCCTTAAAAAGACTGGCGTTAAAAGTGATCTCGTTCAGCCGGTTGCGGATATCGGCGGTCGAGCGCGGAACGTCGGGACGATAAAACGGATTGATCTGAATCAACACCACGTCGCCCGCCTCGCATTCGTCGACCAGCGGAAACAGCGCCGGATTTCCCATATAGCCACCGTCCCAATAGGCCTCGCCGTCGATCTCGACGGCCTTGAACATGAAGGGCAAACAGGCCGACGCCATAACGCTGTCGAGCGTGATGTTGGGTTCCCGGAAGATTTTCGGCCGACCGGTTCGAACGTTGGTTGCGGTGAGAAAAACCGTCACGCCGCTCGGGTCGTTGACTCGTTCAAAATCGATGCAGCCGGCGACCACATCACGCAACGGGTTGAAATCGAAGGGGTTGAAATCGTAGGGCGAAAACTGGTGCGAAAGATACTCCATCATGATGAAGCCAGGCGAGTTGTCCAGGCTCCAATTGCCCATCAGGATGTCAATCACCGATCGCCGGATCGGGCTGTGGCGGGCCGCCGCGCTGGTCGCCGACCAAAAGCTCTCCAGCCGTTTACGCGCTTCCGCGGGTCCGCCGCTGGCCATCCCGTCGGCAAACGCGACAGCGTTCATCGCACCCGCGCTGGTGCCGCTGATTGCTTCGATGCGAAGCCGGCCGTCTTCGAGAAGATGGTCGAGAACACCCCAGGTAAACGCCCCGTGCGAGCCCCCGCCCTGCAAGGCAAGTTTGATCGATTTGGTCGGCTTATCCATTTAAAATTTCCTATCCAGCTCTTTGCAGTCATACGTTTCCGTCAACGATTAAGCGACCGATGGCGCCTAGCGCGTCGTTACCCGCGTATTGCGGCGCTTCCTCGATGCAAATTGCTTTTTTGTATGATCGGCCGTAGCCGAGAATGCGCTCTTGGCAGCTCGGTGGATGTCCCCACCCGCTATCACACTACAAGCCGCCAGCGCGGCGTCAACCGGTAAGCGGCGAAGCCTCCTATCCTCCAACCTGCTATTCCTGGTCGGACGCGCCGCCGCTAGCGTCGCTCGGGCGCAAGTTCGGCGGAAGGAACGAGACCGAGGAATGTTCTGATCGCGGGGGCGTCGCGGCTGATCATTGTTTGGCCGGCGGCAACCAACGCGTCGACCTGTTCGCGCGGCAGCGTGAGGCCGGTGCGGATCGCGACAAGCTGCCCCCGCTTTTCCGGGTCGGGATAGTCGGAGAGGCTGACACGTAAGACTTCCGCCTCCACATCGCTGCAGGCATCGCCACCAATGACGGGGCCCTGGCCGCAGCGCAGCGACCGGAGATGATCGACGAGGTCGTGGAGCGAACTCTCGAGTGCGATCAAGGTTTCGACGTTGTAGGCGCCGACCTGGGCGCTGGTGACGGCCGAAATGATCTGCCCCAGCCCGCTGACGATCCGTTGCCGTGGCCAGTTAGGATTTGGCGCCGACTGGCCGTCGACGCTGATTACGAGAATGCGGCGAACCGGCAGCAAAGCCGCCGCGAACCGGTCCGTGCGGGTATCCAGCAGCAGCATGTCGTTGAGCAATACCCGCAGCGCTAGATTGTCTGAGATACCGCCATCCATCAGATGGATCCACGGGGTCCGCTCACCGCTCGAATAGCGATAGAGATTTTCGATCAAAGCGCGGGTGCGTAGGTCGTTTTCGGCGCGCTGCCAAGCCTGCGGCGGGATGGGCGATGGCAGCGGGCAATCCGGCCCCCGGTAATTGCGCAATGTCACCGGGCCGAACAGCACCGGAAAGCCGTTCGAGGCGGCAACTGCTCGGGCGATCGGCAGGGCCGCCAGATTCGAACAGATCACGTCGAAAGTCTGCGGCAGAAAGCCGAACGGGCTGCCAAAGCTGATATCGGTCGCATTAATGCTGACCTGGGGCCGCCCGCGGCGATAAAAATCCGCGAAAGTGGCGCCGTGGAACATCAATTTGTTGTAGACCCAGGTCATCCGGTCGTTGGTGCCGACCAGTGGGTTGACGACCCAATCCCAGTTCCATGGGAGCAGGAAGGTGCCCCAGATATAGGCCTCGATGTCGGCATAGAGGAATTCGCCGGGGAAGGTTTCGAACGATTTTTCGCCGTAAAGACCGTAATACGCCGCCGGAAACGATCCCCCGGAAACGCCGGCCAACAGATCGACTTCGTCCAGCAGGGTGCTGTTCTTCCCTTCGAGGCGCAGCGGGATATCTCGCATGCCGCGTAAAACGCCGAAGGCAAACGCCGCCGACCGCTTGCCGCCGCCGGAAAGGGCAACAAGTACCAACGCGCTTTGGGCGCCGCCCGAGCGATTGACGTCGAGCAGGCGATACTCGGTGTTCCCCGCCGGTGAGCGCAGCGGTTCGTTCATCGGCACGGTGAGCGAGCTACATCCGCCTGTGAACAGCGCTAAAATTAATCCGAGTAGGCGCCGTTTGCATCTGAGCGAAAGGGCGGCGCCCGCCGACAGACTGGCGAACCCCACGCCTACCGTACCGATCTGTCGTCTGCGGGGCGATCCGAGAGCACAATCGCGATTGCGCGGGTAGCCGGATTTCTGGCGCACAGGCTCGCCAGCGCAATCACGATCGGTACACCGATAAACGCACCGGCGACACCCCACAGCATTGCCCAGAAAAACACCGCGAACAGCACGATAAAGGGTGAGATCGAGACCGCAGCTCCGGCAACGCGCGGTTCGATATAGCTGCCAACGACGAGCTGGACGATATTGAGGCCGACAAACATTACGATCGCCGGTGAAAACGCCTCGTATTGCGCGGCGGCAAACAGCGCCGGCAGCAATGTCGAAATAAACGAGCCGATGAACGGGATAAAGTTCAGGACAAAGGCGATGACGCCCCATTCGCGGCTGAGATCGAGCCCGTAGATCGCGGTAAAAGCCCAAACGCCGAGCCCGGTCAGCACGCTCATGCCAAAGCGCACGAGCATATAGGTCTGCAACCGGCCAGCGATTTCGGCCGCAGCATCGATCGCGTTCGCGCCGAAAGCGCCGCTTCCGAGACGGCTGAGACGCCGTCCGAGCGGCTCGATTTCGAGCAGGCCGAGTATCACAAAGATAAACGTCACCAGGGAGAAGGTGACGATGCCTTGCAGGCCGCCGCCGATACCGCGCAAAACGCCGACGACCCACGACATGTTGAACTGCTGGGCAAAAAGCTCGGCGGCGTACAGACCGCGCTGTTCGAGTCGGTCAGCGGCATGCAGGTACAAGGCTTGCAGCCGCGTGGAATTACCGATTACCCACTGCGCTATCCGTCCGAACCCCCAGACGATCAACCAGCAACCGACGCCGATCGCGATTAGGGCGACAGCTGCGGTGATCAATACTGCAATGAGTTGGGGAAGCCGCCTCTGTAGCCGCCGCTGCAAAGGCCAAACTAGCGCGATGATGAACAGGGCGAAGGCCACCGGCGTCATCACGTTTTGCGCTAACGAGAGGGCCGCGAGAGTCAAGATTGCGGCGCAGATCACCGCCGAAAGCCGCAAGGTGCGGTCCACGATCGGTCGCGGCGAGCTATCGGAGTCCACAGTGAAGGCCGTCCGCGCCGATGCGTTAGCCTGCCGCCATCAACGTGATGGCGAGTAAAATAGCAATGCTCAACAGAGACAGGCTCGCGATCGGCCATTGCCGCAGCCAGCCATCGGCGCGCTCGATCGCTTCGCCGCAAACGACTGTTGCCCCGACCGCTCTTTCACCCAACACGACAATGTCGCCCTCCGGCACACGTGGGAGTCGGGTGCGCCAGAGCGCGGTCGCCAACACTCCACCGAGCACAACCGGCCATAGCGCCTCCCATAGCGCTCCGGAGGACAGGGCGGCAGCGCGTGCGCCCGATTGGGCCAGCGGGTAAAGTGCCCACGGAACCGCAACCGACGCGAACGCAATCGTGAGCCAAGGCCAGACCAGACCCGCCGGCGCCGGCGCACCATCCGTTTCGGTTGCCATCAGCCGGCGCAGAAAATGCAGCATCAGCAATGTGCTGCCTGCCGCCGCGAACGCCGCCAGCGTCCCCACAAGGCCCTGCCCCAGCTCAGGCTTTACCGCGAGTTTGGCCAACGCGCCGCCGGTCAGCGGCATTCCCCCGAGACTCAGCGCCAGGATCGCCGCCGGCAATAGCACCGGCCACAGGCGCGGGCGCGCCGTTGCGGCGACACCGATCGCCAGAAATAATCCGCCCTTAACCAGAATGTGGTGCGCCGCCGAAAAGCTCGCCCCCAGTGCTGAGCCGGGGTCGCCAGCCGCCCATCCCATGCCGAGCACCGCCGCCAGCAACCCCATCTGGCTGACGCTTGAATAGGCCAGCACCGTCTTTGGATTATCCTGCGTAATCCCGATGACCACGCCGTAGAACGCCGAAAACATGCCGGCAGCGGCCAAAGCATGACCCCATGCCGGCATCGCGATCCCGAGCGGCAGGAAACGGATCAGCCCAATCACGCCAGCCTTGACCGCGGCGCCGCTAAGTGCCGCCGCCGCCGGGATCGGCGCTGCCGTGTACGCGAGCGGCATCCAAACGTGACCCGGTACGAGCCCGATCTTGAGGCCAAAGCCCAACAGCAAGAGGACCAGCGACGCATCGCGCCACGGCGACGCGGGCAGCGCCGCCACAGCATCCCGGATCAACAGACTGCCATTGGGCGTGCTCTCGGCTATAAACACGAAGGCCATCAACAAAAACGCCTCGCCGAGCACGGCAAGTGCCAGATACACGGTGCCGGCGCGCCAGCTACTCGGTGTGCCGTCATGTACGACAAGGCCATAGGCCGCCAAACTGACGACCGAATAGGTCAAATAGAAGCTTACGAGGTCTGCGGCCATAAAAACGCCGAGGCTGCCGGTCAGCGTCAGCAGCCACCATTCGACGAAGCGTCCGGCATTCGGCTTGCCCCGCAAATACGTCGCGGCGTAGGCGCCGGCAATGATCCACAACAATGCCGCGACCCCGAGAAGCAAGGCGGCAGGTACGTCGAGCGTAAGGGTCATGCGGAATGGCGGCGGGAACAGCACCAGCGGTGTGCTGCGAGGAACCAGCAGGGCCGCTGCAAGGGCCGAGACCGGTGCATAGGCCAACACCGCAGGCATCCGATCCCTCAGACGCCGCGATATGCAGCCGAGCAGCATCGCAAGCGGCGTGGCCAGCGCAGCGACAAGCAACGTCGCTGCCGGAGTCATGACGCGAAATCCTGGCCGGATGGCTCTCTGCGACCTCCTGCCCGAGCCGCTGCCCGCAATCGGGGAAGGCTCATCTCAGGCCCGCAAGGGTTGCTGTGGGGCGGCCGATCAACAACAGGTCCCAGGGCCGGAGCGGGACAAAGCCGAGCAGCACCGCAACAAGCGCCAGCGTCAGCGGCACCGCTTGCCGCGACTGAGTTATGTGGGCGCGGAGCGTTAATCCCTCGGGCGGATCTGCCAACGCCCTGGCGAGCACCAGGAAGACATAGCCGCCGGCGAGCAGACCGCCTATTAGGATGACAACCGCCCACCACCATTGGCCCCCGGCAACCGCGGCGGTCAGCAACATCGCTTTGGCGACGAAGCCGCCACTCGGTGGCAGGCCCATCAGCGATATACCGCCAAGCCCGAAGGCAAAGACGGTGATCGGCAGCGCGCGTCCGATGCCCGCGAGGCCGGCAATCCGGTCATGGCCGAGCGCCTCATAAACCAAGCCGGCGGACATGAACATCGCAGCTTTGGCGAAAGCGTGCGAGATCGCCTGAAGCACCCCGCCGGTCCATGCAGTGGCGCTCCAGAACTGGCTCATCTGCGGGCCGCCGACGAGCGGAAACATCAAAAAAAGGTAGCCGATCTGCGCCACCGTCGAGTAGGCGATCAACAGCTTCAGCCGTGCCTGCCGCAGAGCAACCACGCTGCCGAACAGGATCGCCGACGCCGCCAGCACGCCGAGCAGCTGCGCCGCCCTGACATCGATCAGCCGGGGCATCACATCGAACCACAGCCGCACGACGAGAAAAAACGGCGCCTTGACGACGAGCCCCGACAGAACCGCGCTGGCGGGGGCAGGCGCTCCGGCATGAGCCGGCGGCAGCCACAGATGCAGCGGATAGAGCGCCGCCTTGGCCAATAGCCCCGCCGTAATCAACGCCAACGCCACCCAGGCAGTGGGCTCGGCGCGGACCCGGCTCGACAACAGGACAATGTCGAGGGTGCCATAGGCCCCGTAAAGCAGCACGGTCCCGAGCAGATAAAGAACGGAGCCGAACAGCGCGAAAAGCAAGTAGCGCAGCGCGGCCGCGAGCGTGTCGGGATGCCCGTCAAGGCAAACGAGAGGTACGGCGGTAAATGTCAGCAGTTCGAGGGCGACAAACAGATTGAACAGATCGGCCCCGAGAAAGACTGCGTTCAGCCCTGCCCACACCCCCAGCAGCAAAGTCCAAAAGACCTGCGGCGCGCGCGCATCGACATCTGGCGGCATCGAAAATTGGGTGCGCGCGAACAAACCGATGCCGGCGATTAAAATCGCGGCGGTCGGCACCATCACCGCCGATAGACCATCTGCGCGCAACGCCACCCCTAGCGGTGGTCGCCAATCGCCGATGACGTATTGCAACACCTTCTGCGACTGCCACACGCCAAACGCAATGGCGCTGGCGACCGCCAGGCCGAACGGCATCATGACAATCGCGACACGCTCGGCATAACGGCCGCCGAGCAGCAACGCGATCAGCGCACCAGCGACCGGCAATGCGGTCGCGAGGACGAGCAGGAAACCACCCGGCGTCGTCCCCACCGACGAGGCTGCCGCGCTCGGCATCAGCACGCGGGGTCATCGGTGTTTGAGCTAGTCACCGCACCGGTGCCCGATGTGGTGCTGCCGGTCTCCTGAGCAAGGCGCCGCAATAACGCCACCGCCAGCGCCGTCGAGGCAAAGGCGACGACGATGCCGGTGATGACCAGCGCTTGCGGGATCGGATCGCCGCCGAACCCGGCGGCGGCGCCACGGCGCGCCACAACACCGAAGAGCAGGAACACGCTGCCGCCGAGCAAATTGAATGCGAGGATTTTACGCAGCGGCTGGGGATCGACGATCAACCCGTATAAACCGAGACCGGCGAGTGCGGCACCGCACAGCCCGAACACCGTCGCGGAATTCATCCGCGCGGCTCCCGCTGCGGCGGGCCGGCGACGAGTAAAACGAGGATCGTAGCAATCGACAACGTCACCGGCAGTTCGATCGCAACGATCAGCAATTTCGCATGATCGGGGGGATAAGCGAGAAAACTCCCGGCCATCGCGAATCCCGCGAGCCCGATTGCAAGGAAAACTGCCGGCCCTATCGTCAGAACAAGGCGCAACCAACGCTTATCGATCGGCGTGGTGTCGACGAGCCCGGCCATCATTGCCAGAATCCACATCGCGGCGAGTACCGTCGCGCTCTGGAATTCACCTCCGGGGGCAACCGAGCCAACCCAAAACAAGTGAACGCCGACCAGAACCCCGATCGGCGGCAGCACGCGGCCAAAGAACACGAGAATTCTGTCCGGGTCCTCGCGCTGCAGCACGCCCGGCCGGCCTGGCCAAAAGCGATCCGGCGCCAGCGACCAGATTCCGAGCAAGGCGAGCAGCAACACGACGACTTCGAGCAAAGTATCGATCGCGCGATAGGCCATCAGAACCGCGGTGACGGGATTTGCAAGTCCGGTCAGGGCGATTTTTGCCGCTGCCTCCGGGGCGAGGGTCGGCGCCGGTATCGGCAGCAACAGCACGATCGCGGCGAGGCCGGCCGCAACCAGGATCGACACCCCGCCAGCAACGATCCGCAACGGCGCGCTCGGTCTCTTGCGCGCCAGCAGCGTTTCCCTCGGTTGCGCCCCATGAGCGGCGGCGGTCAGTAATGCACCGGTAACGCCGCTGCCGATCGCCGCTTCGGTCAGCGCTACATCGGGGGCCGCCAAACGCACCCAGGCGAGCGCCAACAGCAGCCCGAAGGCGACAAACCCGATCACCGCAGTAAAGGCCTCGTGCGCGGCAGTGGTCCACAGGGCGAGGACGATGATCAAAGCCGCAAGTCCAACGTCGAAGCCGAGGGCGAGGCTCACTGCGCCGGCCCGTCGGCTCGCATCGTTTGCGCGATCAACTGGGTGACGATGGCGCCGGCCAGCAAAGTCAGAAACCAGATTCCGAAAAGCTTCAGCGCGGCTATCCAGCCGGCGGCCTGCAGCGCCAATCCGAAAACGATCATGCCAAGCCCGATATTGTCGGCTTTGGTCAGCGCATGCAACCGGGTCAGCGTATCGGGAAAGCGCAGCAGCCCGACCGACCCCGCGAGAAAAAAGAACGCGCCAGCGCAGATTGCGATGATTGTCAGCCCATCGCGAGCGAGGCTCATTACCGGCGGCTCCCAATCGTCGGATCGCGGGCAGCTTTGACAAAGGCGACCGAAACAAAGGCGGCGAGCAGGGTCAGCACCAGGGCGACATCGACGACACCCGGCATCGGGACTGCCTGGGACAGCAGCAATAGAACGGCCACGCCGCCGGTGCCGAGCAATTGCGACGCCATAATGCGATCGGCGGCGCTGGGCCCGCGCAAAATGCGGAGGAGCCCGAGCCCCACCATTGCCAGCACAAAAGCCGCCGCGCTCAAGAAGAAGTCAGCCATTGCCGGTGTTCTTGTCGATGATGCGCATGAACAGCGCCTCCTCCGCCGCCAGCTGTGCCGCGACCGGCTGGGCGACATCGAGACAATGAACGACCAATCGACCCCGCGTGTCAGGCCCGATCGGCACCGTGCCCGGAAGGAGGCTCGTCAGCGTTGTAAAGATGTTCCGCGCCGGCCCGGGCGGCAGCAGCAACGGATGATGCACATAACCCGGATTGACCGGCAGCCGCGGATCGAGCGCGCGGCGGGCGACATCGATGCCGGCGGTAACGGACTGCGCCACAAAGCGCACCGCGTATTCGCCAAGTGGAACCAGCCGCAGCCGGCCGCGTCGGGTTGGAAAGAGAGCGAGGCTGAGTGCGGTCGCGGCGATCGCCGCCATGATACCGGGCACGACATCCACCCCTTTGCCGCCCGAAAGCACGACCCAAACGAGGAACAATCCTAGAGCACGGGCGACAACGGATCGCGCGCGGGCAGGCACGACGATCCCGGTCATCGCACCCGCCAAGGGGCCGGGCTCATGCCGCACCGGTCGCTTTCGAGGTTGCCGGCAGGGTGGCTCTTTCCGCCGTCGGTTCCCTAACGCGGAACCAGGCAACATAGAGCGCCGGCAGAAACACCAAGGTGAGAACCGTCGCGACCAACAGCCCGCCCATTACGGCGTACGCCATCGGTCCCCAGAAGATCGTGATTGCGATCGGGATCAGTCCAAGCACGGTTGAAATTGCGGTCAGCACGATCGGGCGGAATCGGGATAAGGCCGCCTCGATGACTGCATTCCAAACCTCCAATCCCCGGTCCAATTCAAAATCGATTTGCTCGACTAAAATGACGGCATTGCGGGCGATCATCCCGAGCAGCGACAGGATCCCAAGGATTGCAACAAAACCGAGCGGCTGTTGAAACAACAGCAAAGCCGCGACGATGCCAATCAACCCCATCGGCACAACACTCAACACCAGAAACAGACGATTAAAACTCTGCAACTGGATCATCAGGAACGTGATCATCGTAAACAGCATCAGCGGCACGACGGCAAACACCGAGGCCTGCGATATCCGGCTCTCCTCGACCGTGCCGCCGACCGCAATGCGATAAGGTGCCGGCAGGTTCGCATTCATCTTGTCGATCTCGGGAGCGAGCGCCTGGACCACCGATTCCGGCAACACGCCGGGCTGAACATCGGCGCGCACGGTCAAGGTCGGAACCCGGTCGCGCTGCCAGATCAAAGGATATTCCTGACCAAAATCGAAAGTCGCGATCTGGCTCAGCGGCACGGTTCGGCCGTTTGCCAGCGGGATCTGCAGATTGCGCAACGTCACCAGCGACAGCCGCTGTTCATCGGTGGCGCGCGTCAGAACATCGACAAGAAAGATGCCGTCGCGGACCTGCGTCACCGGCGTGCCGGTCACCACCGTGTTCATGACCGAGGCGATCGCCGCGGAGCTCAGCCCCAACAGACGCGCTTGGTCCTGGTCGATCCGGATGCGAACCATCCGAGCCGGCTCCATCCAGTCATAATTGACGTCCTTGGAGCCCGGAGCGGTCGCGACGGTTTGAGCGAGCTGCAACGCAATCTTGCGCACCTCGTCGATGTCGGGCCCGCTGACGCGGTACTGGACCGGCCATCCGACCGGCGGCCCGAGCCCGAGCGGCGACACCCGGGTAACGGCACTTGGGAATTGATCGGGCAGCTCCTCTTGCAGTCTTTGCTCGAGGCGTTTGCGCGCCGCCACATTCTTGGCAACGACCACCGCCTGTGTGAAGGAGTTGTTCGCCAATTCGACATTGAGCGGCAGATAAAACCGGATCGCGCCGCGGCCGACGTAAGTGCTCCAATGACCGACATCGGGGTCGCCCTTGAGCAGGCCCTCGAGCCGCTCTGCCGCACTTTCGCTGGCATAGATCGAGGCGTTTTGCGGCAACGTCAAATCGACGAGCAGGTCCGGCCGGTCCGAGGGCGGGAAGAACTGCCGCGGGATGTAGGGCGATGCCATGATCGCGGCGGCAAAGCAGGCGAGGGTGACGCCGATGGTGAGCCAGCGAAGCCGCATCGCGCCGACCAAAAACCGCCGGAAATAGGCGAGGATCGCGCTCGGTTTGTCGGCTGCGCTCCGCGTTGGTCTCTTCAGAATCACCACGCCGAGCAGCGGCGCGAACAGAACCGCGACAATCCAGGAAACGATCAGCGCGTAGGATACGACGGCGAAGATCGAAAACGTGTATTCGCCGGCCGAACTGCGCGCGAAGCCGATCGGGATGAAGCCCGCGGCGGTGACGAACGACCCGGTGAGCATCGGCAACGCCACCGTTTTGTAGGCAAAGCTCGCCAAATCTTCGACGCTGTCGCCCGCCGCAAGACGCGACGTCATGACGTCGACCGTGGTCATCGCGTCGTCGACCAGCAGGCCTAGGGCGATGATCAGCGCGCCCAGCGAGATGCGTTGCAGATCGATCCCGGTAAATTCCATCAGCGGAAAGACGATCGCCAAGGTCAAGGGGATCGACAGCGCGATGACCGCGCCGGCGCGCAGGCCCAGGCTGACAAAACTGACCGCCATGATGATGGCGATCGCCTGCCACAGCGAGCTGGTAAAATCGCTGATCGCGTGATCGACGACCGCCGGCTGATCGGCCACTAAAACCGGCTCGATGCCAATCGGCAAATCGGCCCGGATTTGGCGCATCGCGCGATCGATATTCCGCCCGAGGGTCAGAATATCGCCGCCCTCGCGCATCGATATCGCGATACCGATGGCGCTCCTGCCGTTGACCCGAAACATCGGCTGCGGCGGGTCGGCATAGGCGCGATGGACCGTCGCAATATCACGCAGTCGAATGAGCCGCCCGTTGGCCACGAAATTGACCGCCAGGATGTCGCGCACCGATTCGAAAGCGCCCGACACCCGCAGCAGCAGCGTCTCGTTGCCGGTCTGGATCGCCCCCGCGGGCTGAACAACATTCTGTGCGGCGAGAGCCGATACGAGCGCCGAGCGGTCGATCCCGAGCCCGGCTAGCTGCTTGATCGAGAATTCAACAAAGATCTTTTCGTCTTGCGCGCCGAGCAGCTCGATTTTGGCGACGTCAGGAACATGCATCAGCTCCGAGCGGATATCCTCGACATAATCGCGCAATTCGCGCTGGGTAAACCCATCCGCTGTGACGCCGTAAATAATCCCGAAAACATCGCCGAACTCGTCGTTGAAGCGCGTCCCGACGATGCCCGCCGGCAGCGTTTGGCGCATATCGGCGACGCTCTTGCGGACGTGGTACCAGATATCGGGGATTTCCGAAGCCGGGGTCGACTGCTTCAGATTGACAAAGATCGTCGCGACGCCGGGGGTCGTGAAACTGCGCAGGAAATCCAGGTTCGGCGTTTCCTGAAGCGTGCGTTCGAGCCGGTCGGTGATCTGCCGTGATGTGTCGTCGAGGGTAGCGCCCGGCCAGGCCGCCACGACAACCATGGTCTTAATGACAAAAGGCGGATCTTCATCGCGCCCAAGCCGAAAAAAGGCGGACAATCCGGCGATGGTCGCCGCAATCATTAAATAGACCACAAACGACCGATGCTCGAGCGCCCATTTGGAAAGATTGAACTGCATCTACGAGGGCGACCCCAGCAGTCGGACCCGCTCGCCCGGGTGCAGCGCCTGGACCCCGGCAGTTACCACGATGTCCCCGGGCGTGACCCCTTGGGCAACGATGATCGCCTCCGGGTCGTGGCGCGCCAGCTCGATGTTGCGCAGCGATACGGTGTGATTTGTAGGATCGACAATCCATACCGCGGGCTGGCGATTAAATTGGGTCAAGGCGCTGGCCGGGATTTCGATCGCCGGCGCCGATTTCATGTTCACGCTGCCGATGACGGTGGCGCCGAGCCGCATTGCCGGCGGGGGGTCGTTTAATGCAACCTTGACCTCGAATGTTCGGGTTACCGGGTCGGCCTGCGGTGCGACTTCCCTGACTTGCCCGGTCGCCGTCACGGTTGGGTCGTCCGACAATCTGACTGAAATCTGGGAGCCCGCCGGGGCCGCACGCAGCACTTGCGCCGGCACGTCGAAGACCGCGTCGAGCCCGCCCTGCCGCGCCATTCGAACGATCATCTGCCCGGCTTGCACAACCTCTCCGGGCTCCGCACCCCGCGCGGTGACCGTGCCGGCGCCGTCGGCTTTTAATGTGGTGTAGCCGACACGGTCTCGCGCGATCTGCAGCTGCGCCTCGGCGTTGGTTACCGCCGCTTGCGCATTCTGCAATGCTTTTTGCGCCTGGTCGAAGCGGGCGCGGGTCGTGTGGCCATTGGTCAGTAATTGCCGCTGGCGGTCGAAATGATTGCGCGCGTAATTCAGTTGCCCTTGCGCGGCGGTCACCGCCGCTTCCGCCGAGCGTTGGGCATTGAGCTCGTTCTCCGGATCGAGTTTCGCGATCAGCTGACCCGGTTCGACGCGGTCGCCGACATTGACTGCGCGCTCGAGCATCCGTCCGCCGACGCGAAAGGCAACGGCGACCTCATCCTGCGCCTGAACATGCCCGGTCAGCACGACGGGTTCGTCGATCTCGGTCTTTGCGACGGTCACCGTTCGCACCGGCCTTATTTCAGCCGTAGGCTTCTCGGCCGGCTTACACGACGCAAGCAAAAGCGCGAGGGCTGGCACGACTAGCCAAGCCTTTAACGGCCCATTGTGTTTCACGAAGGTCTCCCGCTGCTCCCTCTTAACTCTCTCTTCGATGCAGGGCAAGCGCCATCGCCAGCCACACCCAAGCCGGGCGCATCGGCCTTGGAACGATCTCAGGATCACAGCGGCCGTGGGGTAAGCGATGCAGAAATCCGCAATTCGCATGGCAGTGATCCCAACTCGACCCCTTTTGAACCCGATGCCGATGCGGCGGCACCGCGACCTCGACCATTTGAAATGTGACTGAAGCTGGCTGGTAGTTTCGCGGTTGATGTGGAGATCGCCCGACTGGGCGCGCTTGAGGGCCTCTCCCACCGTGATGGATCGGGACACGGCTTACTCTAGTTTGTTTGCAACCGTGAGCGGCGGCCTGCGAGACACGAGGATGGATCTGTTCAAAATCTTGCTCGGCCGAAGGCTGGCAAACGAGGAAGGCAGAGCGCGCAAGATCACGGCGGTCGAGGGCGTCCCGGCGATGGGCCTGGATGGCCTCGCATCCTCGGCTTACGGCCCAGAGGCGGCTCTGACCATCCTCATCCCGCTTGGTGCTGAAGGTTTGCACCTGATCCGGCCGATCATGGCCGCCATCCTCTTGCTTCTGGCGCTGCTCTATTTTTCCTACCGGCAGACGATCGAAGCCTATCCGAACAATGGCGGCTCCTACATCGTGGCAAAGGAGAACCTCGGAGCAAATGCCGGCTTGCTTGCTGCAAGCGCTTTAATGATCGACTACATCCTCAACGTCGCGGTCGGCATCTCTGCCGGGATCGGCGCGCTGACCTCCGCGCTGCCGCAGCTCCAGCCCTATACTCTCGAACTGTGCCTGGCCGTACTGGCAATGATCACGATCGTCAACCTCAGAGGCACGCTCGAAGCGGGTCTAGTTTTTTCAGTGCCGACTTATCTGTCCGTAGCCAGCCTTGGCGGTATCTTGGTGTTCGGCGTGGCAAAGGCGCTCGCCGCAGGCGGTCACCCGGCACCGGTCGTACCGCCACCGCCATTGCCCCCAGCGACCCAGATCGCGGCGTTGTGGTTGCTTCTGCGGGCGTTTGCCAGCGGCTGCACCGCAATGACCGGGGTAGAGGCAGTCAGTAATGGGGTGAGCGCCTTTTAGGATCCCGCAGTCAAACACGCACACCGTACATTGACGGCAATCGTGCTGATCCTCGCCTTTTTGCTCGCCGTAATTTCGTGGCTATGTCCCATATATGGCGTCCACGCGATGGACGAGACCCAGCCGGGCTATCAGAGTGTTTTGTCGCAACTGACCGGCGCGATAGTCGGACGGGGTGTAATCTATTTCATCGCGATCGGCAGCCTACTCGCGGTTCTGTGTCTGTCGGCCAATACGAGCTTTGTCGATTTTCCTCGTCTGTGTCGGCTGGCTGCCTGCGACGGCTATCTGCCGCGCACTTTTGCGACACCTGGCAGGCGACTGGTTTATTCGGTCGGCATATTGTGGTTGGCGGCCACGGCTGGGCTGCTGCTCACGGTCTTTGGCGGTATCACAGACCGGCTGATCCCGCTGTTTGCGGTTGGCGCATTCATGGCCTTTACTTTGTCGCAGCTCGGGATGGCGTTTCACTGGGCGCGCGAGCAAGGCAAGCGGGCGCGTCTTTGGATCAACGCGACCGGTGCGGCGGGTACTGGCGTCGCGCTCGCCGTCATCCTGTCGGCCAAGTTTGTTGAAGGCGCCTGGATTACTGTAATCATTATCCCGCTGGTCCTCGGCACACTGAAGGCGATAAAGCGTCATTACGAACTGATCGATCGCCAGCTGCGCGAAGACGGCCCGATCGATCTGCACGACCTGCAGCCGCCGATCGTGCTGCTTCCACTTGAGCGTTGGGATCGGCTGGCGGAGAAAGCGGTGCGCTTTGCGCTGCTGTTGTCGCGAGATATCATCGCGGTCCATCTGACTAGGCTTGACGGCCCCAACTCCGAGGAGCACGAGGGGGAACTGCGTCGGCAATGGCACGACGAGGTGGAGCTTCCGGCGCGACAAGCCGGGTTGACCCCTCCGAAGCTGATTATATCGCCCTCGCCGTATCGGAGTTTTGTCGGCCGCCTTTTGAAGCACGTTGCCGAGATCGAGGCACAACACCCCAATCGGCCGCTGGTGGTCCTTGTCCCGGAGGTGATCGAGGAGCACTGGTTGGATTACCTGCTCCTCAACAACCGTCGCAAGCGGCGGTTCTGCGCGGCATTGATGCGCCATGGCGGCTCCAATCTCGCGGTTGTGCTCGTACCCTGGGCATACGAACCGCCGCGCCCCGAAGGTGTTATCGAAGACGAGGAGCCCGGATCGGCGCTGCAGAACGACCGCAATAAGCAATTGACGGCCGTCAATACCTAACCGTTCGGCCTGCTCGACGCCTCTGTCATTGCTGCGGGCATGCCGACAATTGTCGCGCTCGTGACCAGAACTCGCTCGGGGTGAAGACCTCGATGCCAATCACATTCCGCTTTTCCAAGATATCACTGTCGCTGGTGACGAGCAGCCGCTTGGTCGCTGCGCTCAGCGCGGCAAATTTTCGGTCGTCCGGATCGGCGATTAGGCCAAAGGCTTCAGGATCAACCGGCCCTGCAAACTCCCCTTCTGGCCGAAAGAGATCAGCGAAGCTCTCCCATTTCAATCTCGGAATCCGGCGGAGGATCATCTCGGTCTCGGCCCGGGTCGGCTTGTTCCAGATCAGCAGCAGGCCTCCCTCACGGACCTTTGCGAGAATGCGCGCGGAGGCGCTGCGAGGATTAAACCCCGCTGCAACGAACACGTTGGTGTCGATCACGAGCGCTTCCATGCGCACTCCCAACCTGGCTTTACGACTATAGAACGCGCCAGATCGGCAGCGGTCAGATTCATTCGCCCGTGTATTCGATGGAACAGCCGTAGGCAGGCACGGCCGCCACGGCTACCGGTTTGCCCGCGGCGATCGCGTCCAGTGCGGCAGCAACGTAGTTGTGAGCGGTCTTGACATCGGCGAGGTTGGTCGAAGGTGTGTCGTCGATCGCCCCCATATATGCGATCCGCCCGCCGCGACCGATGACGACCATATTCGGGGTCGCGCGCGCATCGTAGAGCTTGCCGATAGCGCCTTTGGGATCGAGCAGGAAGTCGATGGGCGCGGCCTGCCAGCGGGCGAGATCGGCCTTGGCCTGAGTTGGCGTCACATAGCCTTGTTCGCCAGACGGCGACGAAGCAATTGTCAGCCAAACGACCCCCTCGTCGGTATATTTGCGCTGCAATGCCTGCATATTGCCGCTGTTATAGTGCTTGCCGCAGAACGGGCAGCCCTCGTTGGTCCATTCGAGCACGATGATTTTGCCGGCATAATCCTGGAGGTCGACCGATCGACCGTTGATATCGCTCGCAGTGAAGGCGGGGGCCGGCGCACCCGGCCGAGCCTCGGGGGCCGCGATTGCACCGCCGGCCGATAACCCTGGGCCCGCGACGAGCATCGCGACCAGTCCGATGTAAATGGCAAAACGCTGGAGCATGATGCACTTTTCCTTTCGCATCAGGACTTGCCGATAGTGACGGTCAGGACCGCCGCAGTCAAAATCTGCGGCGAGACAACGGGCGGGGCGGCCCCCGTTTTAATGAGTTGGTTTTGCACTGATATCGAATGCCCGCTCTACACCTGCGTCGGCGCGTAGGACCAGAACCCCGTTCAGGGTCGCCCGGGCCGCAGAAGCGGTGGCGCTTTTCTTCAAAACGATATCGAGGCCGTAAGCCTGCCGCTCAAACTGCGGCTCCGCGGCGTTGTCGATCAGCGTATCAACGAACGGAAAAAATACGCCGGTGGGATCGCGCAAGCCGGAAAGCGCACTCGCCGGCACAATCACGCGTATGTCACGTCCGGTTTCGGCAAAGCGCGTCGCGAACGGGGCAGGGACGGGCAGCTGCCGGCGTGCCGCGGCGAACAACGATGCGACCGCACGATCTGGAGCTGGCGGCGCTATTTCCACCGGCAAGTCCAAAGAAAATTTGGCGCCACCGGGAATGCACATTCTTTGACAGACGAGCCACGATGCCGCGGCTGCCAATGTCACCTGGTGGCCGATGGTAGCAGATTTGGGCGCAGTGATCGGCGCCAGCAGATCGGCAGCACCGGTGTAACCGTAACTCCCTGCGTCGCCCTGAACGATATGTTGCGGCGTCGGCCAGCGGATTTCGCCGGCCGAAAACCCGGGCGGAAGGCTCCAATCAATCGTCGTCGGCAAACCAGCGTCGCCAGGATTGCGCCAATAAGTGTGCCAGCCGGGTTTCATTTCGAGGTGCAGATCGACCCACAGCACCGCGCCCGGCGCCACCGCTTGCGTCTCGGCGACCAGTCTGGCCTTGACCAGGTCGTTCGATGAAGGAGGCTCGCCGGCGCGCACCGGCGCAGTCGCGCCAAACGCCAGCGCCACAACGACGATTGCCAAGAGCCTCGGAATCGAGACGGCGCGCATGCCTTCTCCGCTCAGATCGGCTCTATAGGCGGGCATCCGCGGACTAAATCAAGTCCAGAAGAATCGCCGCGGGATAATGGAGATCGCTCAGCAGATTTCGCTATGCTGCAGCCTTCACTCGGAAGGAGGAGCGCTGTGCGGGTCGCCGGTCTCGAAATTCTGCGCTGCGACGCGAGATGGCGGAATTATCATTTCCTGAAGCTCACCACTGACGGCGGCGTTGTCGGATGGAGCGAGTTCGACGAGGGTTTCGGCTCGCCAAGGGTCAGCGCCGTCATCGAGCGCATGTCGCCACGGGTCGTCGCCCAAACGTTTTCGATCATGAGCGGATCTATACGGAGCTATATTGCCTGACGCGGCCGGCCGCTGGCGGAGTTGTCGGCGAAGGGTTGGGCGCGATCGAGAACGCGCTGCTCGATGCCAAGGCCAAGGCGCTGCGGGTGCCGTGCCATGCGCTGCTCGGCGGTAAGATCCGTGACCGGGTTCGGGTCTACTGGTCGCATTGCGCGACGTGGCGCATCAACCATCCGAATTTCTACAAGCCGGCGATCACCGATCTCGACGGTGTGCGCGCGATCGGCGCCGAGGCGCGCGACAAGGGCTTTGGCGCGCTGAAGACCAACGTCTTCATCTATGACGGCGGCGCGCCGCGCGGCTGGCGTCCGGGTTTTGGCGTGCCGTTCATGCCCGAGCTTAATGTCGACAAGACCGTGTTGCGGAATTTGCGGGCGCATTTGGAAGCAATCCGCGACGGCGCCGGGCGCGGATATAGATCTGCTGCTCGACCTCAATTTCAATGCCAAGACCGAGGGATATGTAAAGATCCTGAAGTCGATCGCCGATTTCGATATGTTCTGGGTTGAAATCGACAGCTACAGCGCACCGGCGCTGGCATATATCCGCCGCAACAGCCCGCACCCGATCAGTTCGTGCGAGACGCTGCTGGGGCTGCGCGAATTTCTGCCGTATTTCCGCGAGCAATCGATGGACGTCGCGATCATCGACGCGGTGTGGAACGGCGTGTGGCAGTCGATCAAGATCGCGGCGGCGGCCGACGCCTTCGAGGTCAACATCGCGCCGCATAATTTCTATGGCCATCTCGCGACGATGATGAATGTCCATTTCGCCGCGGCCACGCCCAATCTGCGGATCATGGAGGTCGATGTCGACCGCCTGCCCTGGGATCACGAGTTGTTCACACCAGCACCGCAATTCGAGCACGGCCATATCGTCGTGCCCGACACGCCGGGCTGGGGCACCGAGCCCAATGAAGACGCGATCCGCGCCCATCCGCCGAAGACCGGCGCCGGGCTGATGAGCTATCGCCAGCACGGCTCGTAAGCCGCGCCGCCATCGCGGAAGCCCTCAGCCGAGAGCCGCCCCCTTTGTGTCCGGTTCACGGCCGAGCACAAAGCAACGATAGGCACGAAACTCGATTTGGTGGAAAATCTGCCGGCGCCGAGCATGATCCAGGTGCTACCACTAGATAATCGAGAAGCGTCGCCGTTTTAGGATCGGGCGGCCGGCGGTGTCGTGGCCAATGATCTCGTGCGTCGCGCCGGGCGGCAATTTGCCATGTTCGTCGGCGAGCGCGGCTTCGCCGCGTTCGAGGATACCGCGCTTAAAGCTTCTTTGGCTATTTGTTGACGTTCGGCCTCGGCACCCGAAAAGTCCAGCCCGTCGCCCTCTTCGCCGCCCTTGCCGGTCATCGCCTCGCGATTTGCTGTCTATGAAGTGGCGCGGAAGCCGCAATCGAACAAGATGCGGGTCAGCGCCAAGCCCTCGGCGGTGTCGACCAGACGGTGCGTCTTGAAGGTGTGGGGATGGACGATGCGCGCTTCAGGAGGGCCGGCCGCTCCGATGTCGATATGCCCGCGCTGCAGCAGATCCTCGACAAACGCGCGCGCCGCGTGCTCGCTGTTTGACGGGGTCACGGAGCCCACTCCGAACGCCGCGCCCGATACGCCAAAGCGGCGCGGGTCGGACGGCGCGCGCACCAGCAGCGGGCGATCGCCGAGCCCATATTCGGCGGCCGATAGCGCCGTGTGCGGCAATTCGGTGCGGCGCGCGCCGAAGACGCCAACGGCGGCCATATGCGCCGGGCGGGCGAGTGCCGCGACAGCGGCGGGGTGCAAGGTGGCGATGCTGACCGCCGATTGCGGCGACAAGATCCCGTGGCGCACAAAGGCGCTCCGCAAGACATCGCCATACTGGCCCCGCGCGGCGCCCTCGGCCGCGGCATCGGCAGCGACGATCGCGGCGGCGACCTGGCTCATAAATTCGGGAACGATTGGTGCGGCGAGAATGCCAGCGACCAACAGCCGAGCAAGATCCACGCTGACCGCCTGCAGATCGGCTTCGCTCGGGTTGGCGCCGGCAAGCCGAAAACCGCCCGCCAGCACTTCGAGAAAGGCGCCGGTGAAGACCCGCGAAAACGCGTGCGGTTCGGAGGAGAGCTGTGCAGCCGGAGCGGTCGACGGCAATCCTTCGGGGTTGGTGTAAAAGAAGGAATTGGCGGCGTTGCGCAGGCAATCGCGCTCGACCGCATCCGGCGCAAACTGGCGGATTGCCCATCCGAGCTGCTCGGCCAGCCGCGACAGGCGCGAACTGCGCCGCAGATCGCCGCCGGTATCCTGGAGAATCGCGGCGCGCAGCGCGGGCAGCTGCAAAGCCGACAATAATGCGCTCATATCGCCAAAGGATTCATGGAACGCAACGGCTTCGATCGACCCCGCGTCGAACAGTTCCGGACGCAATGCGTCGAGCACGGCATGGCCCTCTTCGTGGCAGACCACGTCCGGGCTCTCGCCCGAGAAGACGGTGCGGCCGCCCGCGGTGCCATGGAAGAAATTGAGCGCCTGCCGGTCGTAATAGGCGTTAAAGTCCTCCCCCTCATCGAGCAGCAATGGCAAGGTGTCGCCCAATTGCCAATTTGTGCCGGGCGGCACCAACTGACGCCAAAACGCCGCAGCGCGGGCCGCGGCTTCGGCTGCCGACCAATAGCGAAATTCGGCACTGTGCAGACCGTAAGAGCGGGGTGCGGGCGCGGCGACGCCGGGGATCGCCAATTTTAGTGGCGCTAATGTCAAATTCGGGAGCGGCCGCAGTTCGGGCGGCACGAGCGGCGTCGCGCTCTCGCCCGGGTCGTCCTGCCAGGCGAGGATTTGCGCCGCGGCCCCCGGCGCCGCCGTGATGCCCAGTGGCCGGCGATGGCCGACCGCGACATTGTCCCAGTCCTGCAAAAAGATTTGCTCGAAATACCGGGCGATCGTCGCGTTGTCGATAATCAGCCCGGCGTCGCGGTTTTCCAATACCCCTTGCCCGGACCAGTTCTGGCTGCTGACCACCACCTTCTGGTGGTCGACGACAAAACCCTTATTGTGCACGCCCTGCTGAATGCGGACGAGCCCAGTGTCGATCCCTGCGGCCTGCAATCGCTCCATCCACTGGGTGTTTTGCCACTGGCTCAGAATGATCCGGACATCGACACCGGCTGCGGCGCGGGTGGCGACGGCATTGAGCAGATCGGTAAAAGCGGCCTCGTCGTCTCGGTTCGAAGGGTGGATGTATTGCAATTGCATGTAGAGGCTGTTCTGCGCATTCGAGATCAGCTCCAGCATTTTCTCGGCGTAGATCCCGGTGCGGCCGTCAGGTGCCCGATCCGGCGTCAACAATGGCTGGATCGTCATTTGCTCGGTGACGGCGAGCGGCGCAAAGAATGTCCGCGGCGCGCGGGCTTCTGCGGCCGGATTGGTCTCGGCCAGGTCGAACGCCTGCTCGGCAAATGCCTCCAAATCGACCGCCTCCTCGACGCCACCCTGGGCCGGCAGTGCCGATTGCCGGTCGTTGATCAGATAGGCCTCGTAAAGCTGAGCCAGCTGCGGCGAGGCAATGACGACGTGCCAGTCGCGGTCGCTTTTTTTGAAGGTCTCGGCGGCCTTCTCCGGGTCGGGATCGGATATCGGCGCCGCCTCGGGCTGGTTTGAGTTGCTCCAATTGCCGCTCGACAGCCACATCTCGGCGCTGTCGCGCACCGCAACCTTGATGTGGTAGGCCGACGGGAAGATCCATTCGCGGACCTCGGGGCTCGACCGCACCGGCGCCCAGGTAAAGGAGAGGGCATTGCCGAGGTCGCGCTTCAGCTCTTTTTCGGTCTGATCGTCGCTTTGATCGGCCGACGGGTTTCGCGCCGGATGATCGAGCACCAGCGACAAGGGTCGCCCGTTGCCTCCCGCGCTCAGCGCAGTTTCGAGGCCGGACAAGATATGCGCCGAGGTAAAATCGTACATCCTGACCGTGAGCTTTTGTTGGATGCGCCCGAAGAAGTCGCGCAATACCGGCCATCCCGCATCGGGGCTGGCGCTGCAGATCACCGAAAGCGTGGCGGTGATCGAATCGAGCGGCGCTGCGGCGGGTTTATAGGGAAGCTCCTCCTTACGAGGGCCGCGCCTTGCCGCCGCAGCCGCCGCTTCCGCAGGCTCGGCAATGACCTGCTCGAACGGAAAATCGGGGGCGTGCTGCTCGAGGCGGGCGCGCTCGGCGAGCGCCAAGTATGTTGACGGTCGTGTCGCTTTCATCCGGCTGAGCGGCGAGGCCTCACGCACCTCGACCGGCACAGCCGCGACTTAAGTCGGCACTCCGTAACTCGCCGTCTCGCCCTTTTTGGCGCCGACCAAGGCCACGATGATCGGATCCCCAACCGGCCAACCGCCCTCGATATGGTAGCCAGGGCGGACCGCCAAGATGCCGGGTTTTTTGAATGCATCGAGGTTTTGCTCGATCGTGCGTCCAACCTCAGCGAATGTTGGCATAGGCTCCCCTCCTCGGCGTTCGCCAAACGCTGCTCGCCATTAGAGTTAATGCAGCAGCCAGGCGGTCGATAAGCGAATATCTTTGCCGAATTATGACGTGCGAAGTCAGCCTGAGCGAAACCCCGAGTTGTTAAGGATCAGCTCGGCGACGAGACATTTACGACGATGTCGGTTGAGCCGGGGATCGTCGATACGAATGTTCTGGTCTATGCGCTCGACGCCGACGCCCCGCAGCACGTCGCCGCGCGCGCCCTGCTTGAAGCCGCGCGCGCCGATACGTCAACGATGCTTTTTGTGACCTCGCAGATACTCTGCGAGTTCTATTCCATCGTGACCAATCCGAGGTGGGTTCCCAAACCGCGCTCGGCCGCCGACGCCTTGACCGCGATTTCCGGTCTGCTCGCCTTTCTCCACGTGCCGCCCGTCCCGGCGCACGCGATTGACGGGCTGCTTGGCTTGCTGCGCCGCCATCCCGTGACCGGCGGCGACGTGTTCGACGTGCAGATCGTCGCCGCCATGCAGGCGAACGGCGTCGAGAGAATCTATACGTTCAACGCCGACGACTTCACGGTTTTCGCGGAACTCTCGATTGTGACGCCCTGAATTCTTGACAGACTTCTTATAATTATGCGGCGGCACTCGGCTCGATCAGGCCCGGATCGTTGTTCTTCACGCTGCCGACGCGCGGGCTGACCGGCCAGCAGATCATTTCATTGGAGGGGTAGGGGGCAAGCAGCGATTTGAGCTGCGGTACGTCGGTCGGCTCCTCGCCAAGCCAGACCGGCCATGCCTCGGGCTTGAGCACGACCGGCATGCGGTTGTGGAGCTTTGCGCACAATTCGTTTGGCGTGGTGGATCGCGAAGCTGCGCACCCACTCGCCGGCGGGCGAATGCCAGTTCTCCCACAAACCCGCGAGTGCCATGATGCCGCGATCGGCCAGCGCGATCGCGTAGGGCTGTTTTCCGGTCGCGGTTTTGGCCCACTCATAAAAATTGTCGACCAGGACAAGGCAGTGGCGCCGTTCGAACGCCTTGCGGAAAGCGGGCTTGGTCTCGATCCCCTCGGCCTTGGCGTTGATATTGGCAAAGCCGACCTTGATGTCCTTGGCCCAGTATGGCACCAGGCCCCAGCGCATCATGTCGAGGCTGCGCTCGCCGGCCTTGGCGTCAAAACGGACGGCGGGCAGCGGATCGGTCGGCGCCACGTTCCAGCTCGGCGGAAAATTTGGTGTCGGCCGATCGGGCGGGATCGAGAAGACCAGCTTGATCTCGCTGACGTCGGATGACAGGCGGGCGCGGCCACACATATCATGAACATAGCGATGCCATGGCCTGCCTCCAAGGCGGCAACATCCCGTGAACATTGAGGCGGCAGGGTCCCACAGCCGGGATCAGAATTCGAGTGCCAGTTGCCGAGCATCGCGGCGGTGCTTTGCCTTGGTACGCCGCTGTGGTATCGGATCGGCATCGACGGTGGCTGCAGGCTGTAGGTTCGACCGTACCCGGATGATCTGGCCGGTGGTGACGAAAACGAGGAGGCCCTCCGGAGCACTTGTGGCGACGAGGTAATCGCGCAGCTGCTCACGATAGAGCTCGATCTGCTGGATACTGGGACTGACGTCCGTCTTCCAATCGATCACGAGATCATCGGCCGAGGCTGATACGCGACCGCATCGGCAATACCGCCGACATAAGTTGTGCCATCATCGTCAGCCTGAGCCGAGAAGACGGTCATTTCCGGCAGTAACCGGCTCCGGCATGCGACAATCTCGGGGATCGCGAGGGCGCGCAAGATTGTTGCGGCCAGCTCCGGAGCATGCGGTCCATCATCAGGCCGGTCGGCTTCGGTTATGTCGAGCTGAAGAAGCAAGGTTCTTGCCCGCGTTTCGAGCGCTTCAGTCTACTCGTGGGTCTCACCGGTCAGCACTTCCTCAATCAGCTTGTGCACGACGAGGCCGCGTTCGCGCCCGCCGCGGATCAAACCTGCGACTGCAGTGTCCGAGGCAGAGGGAAGCTGCTCTGAGACGGCCGCGGAATCGGCGAAAATATCGCCACGATCGGGCGCCGGCGGCGCGTCGGGTGGCATCTCGTGGCGGCTTGGGCTGCGCCACACAACGGACCGGCGGGTCGCCGTGACGGTGGCCGCTTCGCTGCGCCAGGTCGTTTCGTCCTGCTTATTGTGCGGCTCCTCGACATCGGCAAGATCGGGGGCATACACGATCGCACGGGGATCAAAAGTCGGCAGATCGTCAAGCCTGAGATCGACAATGCTCATCCAGTCATTGGCCTTCCGCTGGCTTTGCCGCGGAAGGAGGAGGAGGTCGCAGGCGCGGGTTATCGCGACGTACCAGAGACGCACTCGCTCTCGGCGCAGCTGGTCTCTTTCGGCGGCCTTGACCAGCTCGTAGTCGGCCGGCGCCTGGTCAAGCACCTTGAAATGCACCGTGTCGTCCGATCGCCGGTGCAGAAAAGTCGCATCGTCGTAAAGCTCGATTGGGGAGTTAATGGGGATGACAACCGGCCATTCGAGCCCTTTGGCCAGGTGCATCGTTATGATCGAGACGGATTCGGCTTCCGCGTCAGGGCGGCCTTCAACTTGAGCCTCGGCGTCGTCCCAGTTCCCTCGCATGGCAAGGGTAAAGGCCGGCAGACCCCGCCCGTCGTAAGCGCGGGCCATCTCGAGAAACAGCTCGATGTTGGCGAGGGCGCGTTCGGGAGCAAGACGGTAGCGCGACCGGAGTATAGGGCGAATGTTGAGCTCTTCGATGGCCTCCGCGATTATCTGGTAGGGCGTTGTACGGCGCGCCCTGCGAGCAAGGTTCTGCAGCACCTCGAGCGTGCGGCCGAGAATGGGGTGAGCGATCGCGCTGCAGTCGGTCCACAGATGAAGCCGCGGCGGAGGGCCGCCTTCCGGAGCCGGCAAAGCGGCGATGGCGTCGGCGATTTCCTCTTCGGTCAGGCCCACGAGCGGACCGCGAAGAAGGGTGCCGAAGCCCAGTGTGTCGCGCCGGTCGGCGATGGCGCGGGACAGGGCAATCAGATCCTGGACTTCCTGGCGCCGGAAGAAGCCTTTGCCGGCCTGAGACGCGACCGGTACATGGCGATGTTCAAGGGCGCGCTCGTAACGCCAAAGACTGGCGCCGGTGGGAGCGAGGAGGGCGAAATCGCCGGCGCGGCAGACCCGCATGGTCTGGCTCCGTTTGTCCCAGATTTGATAATTCCCGATGAGGCGTTGAACGATCTCGGCGACGATAAGGGCTTCCTCCTCGCGCATGCGCTCGGCGTCGAGCTTGCCCTTGCTGTCTTTGTGGCGATCGTCAATCGAGATTTCGAAACAGGCGACGCCATGTCCATCGGGCAACGCCATGCGGGTCGCCGCCAGGGGCGTAAAGCCGGGCTGTCCGGCCGCCTCCGATAAGAGCGGCTGAAACCGGTCATTGGCAAAATCGAGGATCGGCGCCCGCGAACGAAAATTTGCGGTAATTTCCACGATGCTGTTGGGGTCTTGCGCGAGAAGAGCGAGTTTTGCCTCCAAACAGATGTCTACATCGGCGCCGCGAAAGCGATAGATCGCCTGCTTGGGATCCCCGACCAGGAACAAGCCGCCGGGGCGCAGCTGCTGAGCAGTCCACGACTCGTCCTGGGCTCCGTCGCCGCAGAGCAGCCAGAGGATTTCGGCCTGCAGGGGATCGGTATCCTGAAATTCGTCGACCAGGACGCGCGGATAGCGGCGGGCCAGGGCTAGGCGCACGCCGGCATCGCGGACGAGGAGATCGCGGGCGTGGTGAAGAAGATCGTCGAAATCGAGGAGTGCGGCCTGGCGCTTGTATTCTGCGTAGAGCACACTGAGCCCGTCGAATTTGCCCACGAAGCGAGCGAGTGCCGCGGCCGCAACATTGGCCGTAAAACTCTGGTAGGCATCGCTGCAGCGGTCATAGATCGCTTTTGCGGCAGCGCAGAGTTGCTCGCCCCGGGCCTTGGTCAATCCGGCCTCGCAGGCCGCAGCCTGCCATTTCCCTTTGTTTTGCCACGCCTTAAGGCGCGGTTCACTGCCGTGGCAGCAATGTGGCCGGATGTGGCACAGAAGATGGACGATGACGCGTCCGGTAAAAGGGGCGCTGAGTGCGTCGTCGAGCATCTCCCGTAACCGGGCGAGATCAGCAATGCACTCGGCAGTCGCCGGTTCGGCCATACCACAGCCGGCATACCAGTCGGCGAAGTCGCGAATTTCCTGCGAAAGATCGCGGAGAACGGCCCTGTCCAGCTCGGCGGCGGGAGCGCGCGCGGTTCTTTTGATCCTGAGGAAATCGGCAGCGGCGGCAATAAGTGCCACGACCTGATCCGGGGCGACGGCAAGAAGTTCGGCAAAGAAATCGTCCTCGCAGCCAAGGTCAGTCATTGGCGGAACTCGGCCGAGGCCATCATCGCCGCGCGCACGCCCAAAGCGGGCCGATAGCCAGGCCGTCATTAAATCCTGGCAGGCGAGGTCGGCGGTCGCCGGATCAATGATGGTCGCTCCCGGGTCGATACCGGCTTCGACCGGGTACGGCTTGATCAGCTGCTGGCAGAAGCCGTGGATCGTGGTGCAGGTGATCTCGTCCAAGGCGGCGAAAGCGGTGGCAATGGCGTTACGCTCATCGACCGAAAGACTGTTCGGGAGAGCAAGTTCTAATTCCGGAGGCACAACGCCGCCTTTGAGGGAGGCAACAAAGCGCTCGATACGTTCGAGCAGTTCTGCGGCGGCTGCCTCGGTGAAGGTTATGGCGACGATGTCGCGCGGTGAAATGCCATGGGCCAGCATCAGAGCCACGCGGCCGGCCATCAGGGCGGTCTTGCCGCTGCCGGCGCCAGCCTCAACGAGCAGGGTTGAGCCGTAATCGAGCAGCGTCCGCTGCCGTGCGCCGGCATCCGGGAGGGGAGGGGGGTGTGGCCGCCCGGCATCATTCCATCTCCCAGAGCGGGGCGAGATCGGCCAGACGTGTGGCGATGAGCGAAGATTTCAGCTCGAAGTAGGTCTCCTTGGCTCCGCCCGGCAACGCAAAGGCGAAATCATTGAAGGCCCCGGCCGCGCCGGGTCCTGGTAATAGGTTGCCGGCCGCGGCTGACCGGGCTGCGGCCGCGGCAAATTCGGCGAGCCGGGACAGCACGGCATCCGGCTCGGCGAGGGAGTAGAGGCCGTCATCGCCCGCTTTGAGGTAGAGGAGACGGCTGCTGACGCCGCTCACACCGGGGAGGAGGGACCGGACGGCAAAAGGCGTAGAGGCAACGCTGCAGCTCCGCGCCGCCTTTGAGCGCCAGGTTCTGGTTCTGGCGGGGTGGCTTGCCGGATTTATAGTCGGTGACCCGCGCGGTTTCGCCGTCAGCCGCGAGATCGAGGCGGTCGATGCTGCCGCCGATGCGTAAGGAGGTGCCCGGAATGACAACGGGTGCCATCGGGTCCCAGGGAAGTTTCGTGCGGTCCTCGGCAGTAAGATCGCGGGCGCGGCGATCGCCGCCGAACGGGATCTCGGCCCAGCTGCGCTGACCGGGGAGCTGGACCTCGTCGAAGGTAAGGGCGGCAAGCGCGAGATCACGGACATCCTGTAATTTTCTCCGCCAGATCACCGGCGGCGGTGTCGGCTGCGACTGCTCCCAGTCCGCTGCGACGGTATCGAGCGCGCTCTCAAGCGCGCGTCGCATGTCGTGAGATGTCGCTGCGGCAAACCCGCCGGAAGCCTCGAGACGGGTGACGGCAGCCTGCAGAGTGGCGCTGAGCTTCCAGGACATCATCACCGTCGCCGGCGCGTTCGGCAAGATCGTCGGCGCCTTTGTTAATATCGCCGATGATTTCATCAGCTGGGGGCTGACGACCACCTGGAACTTGCTCGAGATCATTTTCGACGTCGTCAAGCCCGGCCTCACGGGCTACATCAAGAAAACCGGCGCCGCGCTCAAGAGCATCCTGAAAAATCCGATGCCGTTTCTCGGCAATCTGGTCGCGGCGGCCAAACTCGGCTTCACCAACTTCGGCGACCACTTTGGCGAACACCTAAAGGCCGGCCTGATCGACTGGCTCACCGGGTCGCTCGAAGGTGTCTATATCCCAAAGGCACTCTCGCTGCTGGAACTGGGCAAATTCGCGCTCAGTGTACTGGGGATTACCTGGGCGCAAATTCGCGGGAAGATCGTCAAGGTACTCGGTCCGAATGGCGAAACCGTCATGAAAGGGCTCGAGACCGGCTTCGACATTGTCGTTGCCCTCGTGAAGGGCGGCACCGCCGCGGCCTGGGAGCTGATCAAAGAGAAACTCAACTACCTCAAGGATACGGTCATCGGCGGCATCGTCGATTTCGTCACCGACACGATCGTGAAAAAAGCCATCCCCAAGTTGATCGGCATGTTCATTCCGGGCGCCGGTTTCATCCCGGCGATCATTTCGATCTACGACACCGTCATGGTGTTTGTGCAGAAGATTTTAAAGATCATCCAGGTCGTCACCGCGTTCATCGACTCCATCGTCACTATTGCGGCCGGCAACATCACCGCCGCCGCCAATCGCGTGGAGAGCATCCTCGGTGGGCTGCTGTCGCTCGCCATCAGCTTTCTCGCCGGGTTCCTCGGCCTCGGCAAGGTGACCGACAAGATCATGGCGGTGATCCGGAAAGTCCGCGCCAGTGTGGACAAGGCCATTGACGCGGCGATCGCCTGGGTAGTGGCGAAGGCCAAGGCGCTATTCGCGAAGCTATTCGGCAAGAAGGAGGACAAGAAGGACGAGCGGACTGACGAGCAGAAGAAAGCCGATCTTCACAAAGCGGTGGCGACAGGAACCGCTCTGCTCAAGGAAGACAAATTGTCTGGCGCCCAAATTCGGACGGAGCTGGGCGATCTCAGGTCTAAGTATCGGTTGCGCGCACTCGAGGTCGTTAAGGACAAGCAAGATAAGAAGACCGAGACCGACCACCTGCGGGCCGAAATCAACCCCGTCGAGGAAGGCGAACAAGTGTCTCGAGATCTGACCGGCGAATTGCAAACGGTCGTCTCGATTACCTCACAGATCGGCGCGCCGCAACCGCGTGCGGGGTATGAGAAAGATCTCCCCTCGACGGGACAGATGCAGCCGGGTGCGGAAGCGCCGCATCAGCGTGCTCATAGTCAAGCTCCCGGAACGGGGCGGGAGTCCCGCGCCGGAATTCGGCGCGCGCCCGTGTTCGTCAATCAGATTCTGCAAAATCACGGGATCGAGGCTTTCATCAGAGGACTCGTTAGAGGACTCGTTAGTAAGATCAAGAATGACCCGAACACGACCATGTCGCTGAAGACCGAGACACGGACGATCAGGAGCACTCTCCGCCTGCAATCCATCATCTATCAGATAGACGCCGAGGTCGATGGAAAGACCAGGACCGTCCTGATCGCGACGATCACGGTTTCCGGATCGCGCGTGGCCCCCAGCGCAAGCGCAAGCATCGATTACGTCGGCGCGAGCTTTGCGGGTTTTCTCGTCAGCGCGGCGGAGGAGATATTTGCGGCGCGTCTGGAAGAGGACGACACGTGAGCGGGGGTCGTCTTGCAGTCCGATCTGACTCCGCTGCGGCCAGTCTGCGCTTACGACTGGCCCATCCAAGGCTCCACCAGCACCCCGCGCATCGCATGCTAGCGTTGGCCGACCCTAAGCTTGCCAGTACGTGATGCACGTGCTGCTTTACAGTCGCGAGCGGCCGGCCGAGGTCGCGGGGGATCTCCTGTTACTGAGGCCACGGCCTATCGTGCGCAGGGGTTCCTTCTGCCGAGCCGTCAGACTAGGGTCCGATACGGGGCGGCAGTGGAGGATGTCGACGGAGCGGCGCACGAGTTAGTCCATCGCGCTGATTCCAGACAACATAATAATCGCCTGTTCATCGCCTCGGGGATCGTGCTCTGCAGGCCATCCTATCGAACACGGCTTGCATTCGGTGTAGGTGCATAACCCATGAGCCACAATTCCTCCAACCTTGAACGGGCCTTGGATTGGCTTACAGGGATCGTGGCCGGTCGCCTGAGCGTACATTTTGGAAAGGCTGAGAGTTTCGAGGCAAACGCGCTCCGTTGTTACGACAACAATTCTTGGCTGGCCCGCGTTATCCAGTGCCAAAAACCCACTTCCGCTGAACTTACCGTTCTGGTGCTTGCCTTGGCGCCTTATCTGCGGCCAGGTTTCGTTAGCACGCTCGTCGGCGAACACCTTCCCGAAGGGGGTGAATTTCCGGAGTTTGGCGGCGTCAAGGGCACCAACCACCGCGGCATCCTTCCAACCGGTGAGACGGTCCAGTTCCTTCTTGCCGGCGACGATCTTGAAAAGCGGCTGGTTGTGCAGCGCATTCTGAGCAGTGAACACTGGTTTTCGCAAAAGCACCTGTGGCTCGAGCCTGTCCGCGAGGGTGAGCCGGCGATGAGCGGCAGGCTGATCCTTGACCCTGAAATTGTCGAAGAGATCACCGTCGGCACAATGAGCAAGCCTGCCTTCGGCGTGGAGTTTCCCGCGGAATACATCGAGACGGACATGGAGTGGGACGACCTTGTTCTGCATCCCAACACCTTGCACCAAATCCACGAAATCGAAAACTGGATCAAGTACAACGATACGCTGCTCCATGACTGGGGCATGAAGAAGAGGATCAAGCCGGGATACCGCGCGCTGTTTTACGGTCCGCCGGGCACACGCAAGACGTTGACTGCCACGTTGCTTGGCAAACATACCGGCAAAAACGTGTTCCGCATCGACCTGTCTCGTGTCGTGTCCAAATATATCGGCGAGACCGAAAAAAACCTGTCGCGGCTTTTCGATAAGGCCGAGAATAAGAACTGGATCCTGTTTTTCGACGAAGCCGATGCGTTGTTCGGTAAACGCACCGAGATCCGCGACGCGCACGACAAATACGCCAATCAGGAAGTGGCCTATCTGTTGCAGCGGATCGAGAGCTACAACGACCTCGTGATCCTCGCCTTCAACCAGCGCGCCAACATCGACGACGCCTTCGTGCGCCGTCTGCAGGCGATGATCCCCTTCCCGGCGCCGGGACCCGAGGAGCGCTACGAGATCTGGCGCAAGACGTTCCCTGCCCAGATCGAGGTCGCCGACGACATCGACTGGCGCCATGTCGCCGCCCGCCACGAGCTGACCGGCGCCGGCATTCTCAATGTGACCCATTTCTGCGCCATCGACGCGCTCGCCAGGCAGACGCGACAGGTGGATCTGAGGAGCCCAGAAGCCGCGATCAAGCGCGAACACGTCAAAGAGGGAAAAATCATGTGGGCGGCGTCGCATCGCCACAAAAGGACTCTGCCGGTCCCCGTCGATGCCACCGCCAGTCTAAGCGCCGATCAGTCCGCGGCGAGAGATCGCGCGCAGCCGGTCGCGGCAACAACCGTACCAGCAACCGACCAGGGCGAACGCGAAACCCGACAGCAGCTACCAGTGCGCAGTACGATCATCGTCTCCCGAAAAAGTCCCTGTACATCCCCCTCTCTCAATGATTAACTCTGTCGCGCGACAATGTGAAGCACTTCGCACGGATCCTCAACCGAGTGCCAGAACTCGCCCAATTCGGAGTTGCTTGTTGACACGAAACTGAACGCAGGGCGACCTTTACGGGCATCATCAAGTGAACAGAGGCAGACTATGCGCTGGCTGGTGGTCATCGTGGGCGGCGTGATCGGCGCCGCGCTGCTACTGATCGTGTTGCCCCACGGACAACGCTAAGCTCAGCAAAATCAGGACTATCATGTTCAGAGCGGCGATTTTCCAGCGTCCAGCTCGCATTCAGTTCTGTATCCATCTTTGCCAGCAGTAACTCCGGTAATAAAAATTTGTGTAATTGGGCTAGGATTATTTCTTTTGATATCATACAAGAACTCTGAAAAGATGCAGACTGTAGCTTCAACCTTGATACCGTCTGGCGCTTTTGCGCTTCTTGGCGCCTCAGTAGTACCATAAAGAGTTAGGCGAACAGGATGGCGATTGTCTGCGGCGGGTGTGGCAACCGGCCGAGAGATCACCGGGTCAGCTCGCCGATAACGCGCCTGGGAAACGAATAATGTAATGAAAGGAGGAAAGTAACGGCCAAGTTCGTCCTGGTGAATTGTAGATCCGGTTTGTTTACTGAAGCAACCAAGCATGCCTCTCGAGCCTCGGTGGCTACCACCTTGGGCGCACTCGGTTCGCAAGCCAAGGTGCTATCGGATCACGATCCGGCCGATCCGCTTGCACGCCGCGTCGTGGTGTTCGAAGCGGATCCAAAACAGGTCGCTATGCTGCGACAAACCTTACCGCTCTACGCCACCATCGAGCCACTGGTTTATCGCCATTTGCATCACCGCCGCCCGCCTTTCTTACGCGAAGCGGTCAGGCTCGATGCCCATTTACTCCGGCGCGGAGACAACCGATTCAGGGTCAGCATCAGCGCCGGCGGGCGTCCGCTTAGCGGGGCTGAAGTCTTGCTGTACATAAGCGACGGTTTCCGCAGCGTGAATCCGATGACCGCCACCTCCGATGCGCAAGACAGGTCAGCGTATTAGTGCCGCCCAGAGGCCAACTCGTGGCGGTGGAGCCGATCCCTTATGCCGGCTACTGGATCATGGTTGCGGAAGCGCCCGCCAGCGACTCTCGGATCGACTGCCTGCCGATCGCCAAAGCCCCAGCTGCCGGAAACGGATGGTGGCATGACGCCATGGAGTCAATACGACGGCAGCGAACCGTGGCGCCGGAATCAAAGTTGGCGTCATCGACACGGGATTTGGACCTCACCCCAATCTCGCGCAGGTCAACCTGATCGGGGCCTGCCTCGACGGCCAAACACTGACAGATGCCGCTCTGACTGCCGACGTGGCTGGCCACGGTACACACACCACCGGTACAATCGGCGCCCGCTCGACACAGGCCGGCGACTATTCAGGCATGGCGCCTGATTGCACGCTCTTTCATGTCCGCGTGTTCAAAGGCGAGGCGCCCGAAGACGGGCCGACAAACGCCGATTTGATCAACGCCATTGACGCTTTGGCGCGAGATCACGGCTGCGATCTGATCAACATGAGCCTCGGCGGCGGCGAGCCGACCCAAGCCGAAGAGGATGCGATCCGAGACGCGGCCGAGCGAGGTACGCTTTGCGTATGCTCAGCCGGGAATGACGCCGGGCCGATCGATTACCCCGGCGCATATGCCGAGAGTGCGGCGGTATCGGCGATCGGCAAATTGGGATGGGCGCCTGCCGGCACATTTTCGGCAGGGAATCGGCCGCAGGACCCGGAGAGGCTTGCGGCCGATAACTTGTTCCTGGCGACATTCTCATGCTTCGCCGATGGGCCAGATCAAGCTCTTGCCTGCTGCGCCCCCGGTGTTGGGATTGTTTCGACCGTTCCGGACAAAGGCGACCAAAAGGGGCTCTATATGGAAATGGACGGCACGTCCATGGCCAGCCCTGCGGCTTACGGTGCACTGGCAGTCATCCTGGGGCAGAGAGCGATGCCTACAAGGCGCTTCCACGCGATCGCACACGCAGCAGCGCCGCGCGTATGATGTTGGCCGAGCACTCTCGCTCAATCGGTCTCGACACGCGTTTTGAAGGACGCGGTCTGCCGCGCGTCTAGGCTGAGCAAGGTGCCCCGTTATCTCGTGACCACCCAGCGAAGAGTACGCGGCCGTGTCGCCACGGCCGCCGATGCCGTGCGGGACACGCCTGGGGTGACGGTGATCGATGCACACGACCCAGAGAGGGTGAGCATCGAGGCAAGCGAGGACGTCGCTGCCGATCTGAAACGCAAGCTCTCGGAAACGCATTTTGTGGATCCGGAAACCCGTCACCGGCTTCACTAGCTGCGCGCCAACAATATCGCTTACCACGAGCTGGCCTTCAGGCCAAGGCCTGGCAGCCCGCCCTCAAGGGACCGATGTGGTCCAGATCTGCTACGGACCAAACAGGCGCTCACTCAGGCTTAAGCGGCAGGGCTAACGTCCGCCGACCGAAGGTGAGGGACGGGAATGACGGGGATTATACAGGCATTCACCGACTGGGCGGCTGGTGGCCCAGCGCTCGTAGCGTTGGTCCGGATTTGCGGAATATTTACCGTCGGGATCATTTTTCCAATATTCCATCGTTATGTTGGAGTGCTGGGCGCCGACCCAAATGTCCCCGAAGAATGGCAAGCCTATTTTGCTCTTCGACGCGGTTGGCGGAGGGGAACTTGGCGGCGCGCATCTACGCCGAGTGGCTAAGCCGATTTCTCGACTGGATCGAGCGCTTCTTCGGAGATCAGGGGTCGGCGGGACAGCGCGCTTTCGGGCTCCGCAAACCTGTATCCCTTCGGACGGGTTCAGCTTTTGACATCTGCTTACTTCTCGCGTTTATATATCCACTGGGGATTATTTTCATCACTTGGATGGTTTCGGGCGCTGTAGGCCCAGCTGAAGCCGCGCTACATTTCCAACCTGAAAGTCCCGTGTGGCGGCGGACCTTGGCGGCGACTGGCGTAGCGTTATGCGTTTTCATAGTATCGCGCCCTGCGCGTCGATACCGGTGGGGTGCTGTTGTCTTCGTCACAATTGTGGCCATCAGCATCATCACTGGATCAACCATCGTGGGTGTGTCGCTCGTTTGGGCCTTTGGCCTTGCTTACACTGGGCTGAATAGTATCAGGCTCTACGGGGTTAGATCCGTCTCCACTTGCCTCTACCTGCTCAGCCTAGCAGCTCTCGCTAGGTTTAGAGTACGCGGAATAATAATCGCTTTTCTCTTTATGATATCACTACATTTTAACTTTCAATACATTAGTCGGCATTTACCGGCATGCTGCAACGTTATTAAAAGCCCACTGGCAAAATGTTGTCTTAGTTGTCTTCTGTCCTATAACGGCGATGATTTCTGTCGCTTCACCACATTTTGTCGACGATTGGGATCAGGTTGGCCCATTATTGCTTTTTCTCTGCTTGATAACCGTACTTAACGCACCGTTTGCCTGGTTTTCTCTTGGCCTGACACGGGCGCTACTGCGTCGTGGGCTTGAGCTCGGCGGGTGGTTCCCTTTCGGGCTCGCTTTCATCGATGCATGCCTGGCCGTGGGAACTATCGCTTTATTTGCATTGGCTATGCTAGTTTCAGTACAGTCCTTCAACTATGTCACAGTTCAAAGTGGCCACCCCGCCGTATTGTCACTCGGTGCAGTTTTCAGAGACTTGCAAATTGCTCCAGCCAATCCGAGTTTATGGTGGCTCTACGCTCTCCTGCTTTCCGCCACCATCCCCAGCCTGGTAAATCTAATCACTAGTGGTATGACCGAAACACAAGATTCCCTCAGTCGAGCTTTTGCGTCATGATGCTGCGATGCGCAGCGATGTTGAAGTCCGGCTCGGGCCGGGGGATCGGGAGCGGCTTGAGGCAGTGGTGGGCGATCGCAATGCTGTCCAGAAGCATGTGTGGCGAGCGCGGATCATCCTGGCCACGGCAGAAGGCTGCGGCACCGCCGAGGTGATGCGCCGGGCCGGCGTGTCGAAACCCTGCGTGTGGCGCTGGCAGCGCCGCTTCATGGAGGCGGGGGTCGATGGCCTGTTGCACGACAAGACGCGCAAGCCCGGCAAAGCGCCGATCCCCGAGCCGGTCGTCGGGCGATTGATCGCGCTCACGCTCGGCGCGCCACCCGGCGAGACCACCCATTGGACGAGCCGCGCGATGGCCGACGCCATGGGGCTGGCGGTCAGCACCGTGCAAAAGATCTGGCGCGCCCATGGTCTCGCCCCGCATCGGTTGCAGGTCTTCAAACTCAGCCGCGACCCGCAGTTTGCCGCCAGGCTGCGCGATGTCGTGGGCCTTTACGTCGACCCTCCGGCGCACAGCCTGGTGCTGTCGGTCGATGAGAAGAGCCAGATCCAGGCGCTCGACCGCACTCAGCCGGGGTTGCCGATCAAGCAAGGCCGCGCCGGGACAATGACCCATGATTATATCCGCAACGGCACGACCACCCTGTTTGCCGCCCTCAATGTGCTCGACGGCACGGTCATCGGGCAGTGCATGCAGCGCCACCGGCACCAGGAATTCCTGCGCTTTCTCAATCGCCTCGAGCGCGACATCCCAGCCGGCCGACTGGTCCACGTGATCCTTGACAATTACGGCAGCCACAAGCACCCCAAAGTCAGGGCTTGGCTGGCCCGGCACCCGCGCTGGACGTTCCACTTCACCCCCACCTCGGCATCCTGGCTCAACGCCGTCGAGGGCTTTTTTGCCAAGCTAACCCGCCGGCGATTGCAACGCGGCGTGTTTCACTCCCTCGTCGACCTCCAGGCCGCGATCAACCGTTACCTTGCCCAACACAACCACAGTCCAAAGCCGTTCACCTGGACCGCCGACCCCGACCGCATCATCGCCGCCGCCAACCGCGGGTACCAAGTGTTAGATTCGATCCACTAGTGGTACGACGCAATCATAGGATTCCAGATTGGCGCGGTGTGTGCGATGATGCGGGATGCGCGAGGGGATCAGTATCGAGGTGAGTGCCGCGGATCGCGAGCGGCTGGCGGCGGTGGCAGCCGATCGCAATAGTCCGCAAAAGCATGTGTCGCGGGCGCGGATCATTCTGGCGACGGCAGAGGGCTGCGGCACTGCCGAGATCATGCGCCGCGCCGCGGTCTCGAAACCCTGCGTGTGGCGCTGGCAAGAGCGGTTCATGTGCGAGGGGGTGGCCGGCCTGCTGCACGACAAGACGCGCAAACCCGGTCTGCCGCCATTGCCCTCGACGGTGGTCGACCGTGTCATCGAACTGACGCTGGGTGAGCCTCCCGGTGAGGCGACCCACTGGACCCGGCCGGGCGATGGCGGCGGCCAGCGGCATCTCGCTGCGCTCGGTGCAGCGGATCTGGGCGGTGCAGCGGATCTGGGCGGTGCAGCGGATCTGGGCGGTGCAGCGGATCTAGGCGGCGCACGGTCTGCAGCCGCACCGGGTGCAGCGTTTCAAGTTGTCGCAGGACCCAGCCTTTGCCGCCAAATTGCGCGATGTGGTCGGGCTCTATCTCGATCCTCCCGCCCACAGTCTGGTGCTGTCGGTCGACGAGAAATCGCAAATCCAAAGCCTGCCCCTGGCCTGAACAGGGGCCCTTGACCGCACCAGCCCGGCTTGCCGATGAAAAAGGGTCAGGCTGGGACAATGACCCACGATTACATCCGCAACTGAACCACGACCTTGTTCGCCGCGCTCAATGTCCGCGACGGCTCGGTTATTGGGCAATGCATGGCGCGTCATCGCCACTAGGAATTTATCCGCTTCCTCAATCGGGTTGAGGCCGTTGTCCCGGCTGGCAAGCTCGTCCATGCGATCCTCGACAATTATGCTGTCCACAAACATCCCAAGGTACGTGGGTGGCTCGCGCGCCATCCGCGCTGGACGTTTCACTTCACTCCGACCTCGTGCTCCTGGGCCAATGCGGTCGAGAGTTTTTTTGCCACGCTGACCCGCCGGCGCTTGCAACGCGGCGTCTTCCACTCGCTGGTCGACCTGCAGGCCGCGATTAATCGCTATCTCGGCGAGCACAACCGCAAGCCCAAACCTTTCGTCTGGACCGCCGACCCCGACCGCATCATCGAGAAGGTCAATCGTGGGCACCAAGTGATCGCGTCAGACCACTAGCGGTGCGTCGCTGGTGCGCGGGCTTCCCGGATTACCTCGTCTACTCCTTAAGAACATCCCGGCGCAGGGCATCGTGCCGAAATTTGAGCGGGCGTGGATCGCGACCATCCTAACCACGCAGGTCGCAGGAGGCGTGGCGCTTGGCATCGGAGCCCAAGCCTTCCTGATCGTCGTGATAATCGGCTATATCATGCCATCCTTTGACTTGCGTCTGCTCGACTTCGCCCAACAAGTCGAGGCATTCAACCTCCCAGCGCGGGTGGGACAGGTCTTCGGAGTGCACTGATAACGGGCGGGAAACCCTGAAAACAGCCATACGGTTTTCCGCAGGAGGCGCGCCCGCATCGATCGACCGAGAACCGCAAAGCGCTCCCGCGAGGGGACAGCATCGCCGACCGGCTCGTCGGAAGAACCGGCGGTGATCACTCGCACGGAAACAGGATGAAGTATCGACGTGGCACAAGTTGGCTGGCGTAATTTATAGAGCCCAGTCCTGCTCGCTATGTTCATTCCGCGTTTACCCGAGGAGCAAAGGTTGGCTACCGATGTAAACCCAGGTTCTGGCGCTGGCGATCGAAGCCTCAAAATCCTTTGGCTAGGCAGCGGTTGCGATTGAGCCAGGCGAGGGTTCGTTCGAAGACCCATCGCCGCGGCAGCAGGTGAGAGTCAGCCGCCTCGGCCGTGCGCTTGACGATCTCGATGGCAACAAAGCCAGATTGCCCATGAACTCGCGCAGCGGCATCTCACGGATCGCCGCCCCATGCACCAGCATCGATAGCAGGTCGAACTTCGGTCGCCCTTTGGCGCGCTAGTTGAACAGCGCCGTCATCGTCTCGGCCATCTTCTTCAGCTCTTCGACGCGCTCCTGCTCCGAATGCACCGGCGCTTCGGCGGCGTTGACGTTGGCGATCGCGACATCGGACCAGTAGGCATGATATACGCGGCGGAGAGGCGGGCGTGACCTCGATCACCTCCTGTCGTAACTAGCAAGCCGACGTCGGAATCTCTTCGAAGATCCGATCGGCTGATCTGATCTGATCGGATCAGCCGATTTCCTAGGGCGCAAAGCTGTCAGAGTCGCCGTAATCGTGGGTGGCTACAGAACAGCCTCGCAGCTTTCGTCTCCGAAGAAGGTGCAGTTTTCGTCTGGCTGTGAGCGACGCCCAGCCGCGGTCCATCCCCGAATTCAGGCTCCGAAGCCGGGATTGAAAGAATATTGCCGGATGGTTGCCTGAGTAGAAGCAACAACACCTGGACGCTTCCGCCGCTGTCGCCAAAGCTGAGCAGCGGCGAAATGTCTGGCAAGAGGCAGTTAGAACTCTTCGGGCTCGTCAAATACGGGGTCCAGAGCGTATTGAACTGAGACCTTGTTGTTGGTGACGATCAACCGCCAGCGGTCGTCGCTGTTCTCGCACTGCGCGCCAATCGTGGCGTTTAGAAGCGAGGGTGGGTAGATATACTTCAGAGGGAAACGTCAATAACCAACGACCGGCCTTGGTGGGCAATGGCGGCGACATATGTCGGAAGCCCGAGCGCCTGCAAAGCAATGGCGAGCGCCGCGGCAGCGGGCTCGAGCGCGGTCGCCAAATCCTTTCTCCCGCGAAACCCGTAGATAGCCCCAGGCGCTGCTCGCATCCCGTACAATCGACAGCGTGTTCTTTAACCCAGACTGTTCTTGCTGACGCCTTGCCCCCCGTTCCGACTCAACATCTAGGTGTTAATATGCGCTCGCAGCTACGCATTTAGCTTTTGATTTTTGAATTTGAATCCAGAATCTCGATGCTTTTCAGGCATCAATCTCAGGCCATACCGCCAAGAACGATCCACACCAGCGCTAGGTCGCCAAGTTCTGACACGAATTCGTAAGCTTGCCTAGGATACTGACACTAAGCGCCGAATTGGCCCGGGCTTCCTCGGATAAGCGCGTTTGTCCCGAATACCAAAACTCGGGTATTAGGAGCCGGAGGATCGGGATCATGGACGGCGCGCGCCGCCGAGCGGGGGAGGGGAGGGTGCCCGGCAGCCAGGAGAGACGCGGGTTGGCGACCCCGGTCGCCGAACCGGCAGTAGCCGTTAGTAGATATCCGGCCGCAACCATCAACGTTCCAAGCGCAGGGCGGGCGCCGACGCTTTCCATCCCAGTGCAGCACCTGATGACACTGCTTTGTTCCTCACTTCCGTTTTTCCCATGAACGACGACACCGGATCAGCCATGATTGCGGCCGTTCTGCACCCGCCAATTGCGGCGGCTGTGGCCACACGACCGGTCGGCCTCGCCCCAGGGGCGGATCCGGACGAAGTGCGCGACTGGTTCGAGCTCGAAACGATCGTCGATCTGCCGGCACCAGCAGTGAGCTTCGCCGAGGCCGAGGCCGCCGCAGCTGAATACCGACGCGCCGCCCGCGCCGAGAACACAAGGCGGGCCTACCGCGCCGCCGTCGCGGCGTTCACCGACTGGTGCGCCGCGCACCGCCAGACAGCCTTACCGGCATCGCCCGAGACCGTCGCCGCATTTCTCGCAGCGGAGGCGGGGAGGGGTCTTGCCGTCAATACCCTGCGGCTGCGTCATGCCGGATTGCGCTATCTCCACCTGCTCGCCGGCTACCCGCCGCCGACCGCCTCGCCGCTGGTGTCGGCGACCTTTGCCGGCATCCGCCGCGCCCACCGCCGGCCATTGCGCAAAAAGGCTGCACTGGTGCTCGACCCGCTGCGCGCCTCCGTGCAGGCGATCCCCGCCACCTTGCCCGGGCTGCGCGACCGCGCGCTTCTCCTGGTCGGCTTTGCCGCGGCATTGCGGCCGAGCGAACTCGCGGCACTGACGATCGAGCACCTGAGCCGGCATACCGATGGCATCGCGCTATTGCTGCCGTGGCGCAAGAACGACCAGGAGGCGCGGGGCACTACGGTATGGCTACCGGCCGGTCAGACCGATTTGTGCCCGGTTACGGCGCTCGAAACCTGGCTCGCGGCCGCCGAGATTGTCGAGGGGCCACTGTTCCGGCGGCTGTGGCGTCTGCCGCCGCCGCGGGTCCGCCGCGGAGTCAGACGGAAGCCGGTAGCCGACCGCTACCGGATTGGTAGCAACCCGATCGACACTGATTCGATCGCACTTGTCGTCAAGAAATGGACCGGGGAGGCTGGGCTCGACGGCGCCGCGTTTGCCGGCCACAGCCTCCGGCGCGGCGCGATCTCGAGCGGGGTCGCGCAAGGGGTTCACATCGCCCGGCTCAAGCAGTTTTCCGGCCACGCGTCGCTGAAAAGTCTCGAAGAATACGTCGAGCTCGACGAATTGCGGCTCCACCATCCGCTAAAGGATGTGCTCTAAGCTCCGGGGACACACTGCAACGCCCCAGATCGCTTGACATCTTCGGATAAATAGCATATTCCATCCTAAACAGGAGGGTATGAAATGGCCGGCCTGAGCTACCCCAAGACGCGCTACGAGGCGTCAGCGGTCGCCGATTTGGCCTCGCGCGACGAGCGCGTCCGGCTAAGCCCCTCGGCACTCAAGGCCTTCTTCAACCTCATGGAGCGCTGGCGTGTGCGCGATGAGGATGCCCGCCAGCTGCTCGGCGGTGTCAGCAACGGCCCCTACTACGACATGAAGAAAAACCCCGAGGACCGGGTGCTGGACGCCGACAAGCTGCTGCGCGTCTCCTATCTAATCGGCATCTTCAAGGCACTCAATATTCTGCATAGCGAGCCGCTCGCCGACGAATGGGTGCGCCTCCCCAATAGCAACCGCATCTTCGGCGGCACGACGCCGCTCACCTACATGATGAAGGGCGGGGTCCCGGCGATGCAGACGGTGCGGCGGCTCCTCGACGCGCGCCGAGGCGGCATGTGACGGGGCTGCCCCGGACATCGCTTGTCCGCCGCAACGACACGCATCGGCTGATCTCCTCGAAATACAGCGAACCCGATGACAGCGTGCTCGCCCGCCTCGCGGAAAACGATCGCCACCTCGCCGATATCTTAGATCTTGACAACGCGACCAACGACCGGCTGCTCGCTGATAAGGACCTCATGCCCGAGATCGGGGTGCATGAATTGGTATTCGGGGTTCCCTATTACCGCATCGTCAATGCCGCGTTCACCCACGCGAACCCGCTCGGCAGCCGCTTCAGCGGCCCCTATCGCGGCGCCTGGTACGCAGCGTTCGAAGTCGAGACGGCACAGGCCGAAATCGCGTTCCACAAAATGCTGCAGCTTGCCGAGATTGGGAGGTTCGAGGACGACGTCACTGTTGACGACTACCTCGCGGATTTCAGCGCCGAGCTTCACGACATTCGCGATGGCGACTTTGCCGAAATTCTCAACCCTGAAAGCTATGTCGAATCCCAGGCGCTCGCCGAGCGCCTGTTGGAGACCGGCTCCCTCGGGATCGTCTACCCGAGTGTGCGGCGCGACGGTGGAACGTGTCTCTCCTGCTTCCGGCCGGCACTGGTCATGAATGTGCGGAAGGGGCCCACCTACCGCTTGCGCTGGAGCGGAGACCCGATGCCAGAAATCGAGATGCTCGGCCCGGCGCGAACGGAAGCTTGACACCGGGTTCGCGGTGCCGCGTTCAGGCGGAGCGCAAAGCCCGGGCCGTTCGCGCCGCGAGGCTCGGGGAGCGGCCGAAGCACAGCGGAGGACCTCGGAAGGGGCAAGGAATTTGGAGCGCAGCGGCCGCAAGGAGGGCAACCAGTGATGGGCGAGCAAAACGGCAGCGGGAGAGGCTCGGCGCGCTGATCGGGTGTAGTCCGAAGCTAAAGGAATCTACGGTTCGCGATCGTGCCTCCACTCCGGACGGTTCCGCCGCTAGGCTCAGCGCCCGCTATCGGTTCAGTTAGGGGGACTTCCGCTCGGGAAGAAGCAATGGGCGAGACGCGCCGAGAGCGGTCCTCGGATCGGCGTCGGCACAAGGCCTCAAGGCCACCAGATAGCAGTCGTTCGTTGCTCACGGGCACGCCCCACCGTAGTGATCTTACGCGCAGGGTCCCTCACTGTGCCGATCACTCTTCGTCACCAGCCCGCGGTCGCCGTTGAAGCGCAGATACATAAGCCACGCATGCTCGTCACGGGACGTGTTACGAAGACGTCGCATGTCGCCGATCTCACGATCGACCCTCGAGTAATGCCGCCAGTATTCCGGCAGGCCCGACGCCTTGAAGCAGTCATCAGTCCCAATCGTTCCGCCTGAGATTTAATCCATTGCGCTGTTGCCAGGCATCTTAACGAGGCTTCGGCCTGGCATTAATAAGCCAATAGCCACTGCTCGAATCGGCGAAGTTGGGTTGGATTAGTGCGGCGCCGAGCGCTCGGGAGTAGGCCTGGATCGCCTGCGCAGCCCCGTCTGTCTCAATCCTGCCCGGCAGGGATAAGAATTGGGCCTGTGGAACGGCCGGGTGTTTTTCTGCGGCTGGACCCCGGATCGAAATCTCGACAGCTCCGTGATCGGGCTCGAAGTTGTGTTCCAAGTGGCGGATGGCGGGATCGCCGCTCATCGCTGTACGGCGCCGGCTCCGGTGCCCTCCTCATTACTCTTCACCACATCAGCTGTGTCGCGCAGTTGGTGGATCCGCGATCGGCTCCAGCCGGCCGAGGATGAAGACGTAGGCGACGATGCCGACGACCAGCACGATGCCGGCCACCAGGAACGCGCCGGTGAAGGACCCAGTCGCTCCGACGATGTAGCCGGTGGTTATCGGCGCTACGACGCCCATCATGTTGTTCAAAAAGTTCATGACCCCGCCGATCGTGGCAGTGCCGCCGCGCGGCGCGATCAAGGAGGGTATCGACCAACCCACTGGCGCTGCCGCCGCCAGCCCGCTCAGCGCCACCGAGATCCAAAAGATCGCCCACACCGGATCGCTCGTGAACGTGGCGCCGAACACGGCGAGGCCGAGCAGCATGCCCCCCACGAGCACGGTCTTGCGCACTGGCGTTTCGTCATAGCCGCGCTTGATCAAGTGGTCGATCAGCCAGCCACCGACGACGAGATCCGCGACCGTGGCGCACATCCAAGGGATCGCCGCGTATCCCGCAGACTTCATGATGCTCATATGCATCGACTGCTCGAGGTAATTCGGTAGCCAGGTCAGAAACAGGTAAAACGAATAACCGTAGGCCGCGAAACCGACGGTCAGCCCCCATACCTTTCGATTGAGCAGCAGGTAGCCGAGCATGGTGACTTCGCCACTCTGTGCCGGGCCTTCGGGAGTGGCCCCGCCAGTGCGGATGTAGTCGCGCTCGGCCGGGCTCAGCCGCGGATGTTTGCTGGGATCGCGGTAGACGGTCAAGAAGGCGAGGAAATAGAGGAAGCTTAAGAGGCCGGTCAGGCCGAAACCCCAACGCCAGCCAAAGCGCACCACCACCAGCGCCACCAGCGGGATGCCGATCACGTTCGAGAACTTTGCGGCGGCATCGAATAGCGATGTCGCGAACGAGCGTTCCTGGCGCGGGAACCAATAGCCGGTCGCCTTTGAGCTTGCCGGGAAACTCGGCGCCTCAGCTGCGCCCAACAGAATGCGAGCAGCCAGAATGCCGCGGAACCCGCCGGCAAAGGCGGTCGCGATCGACGCGACGGACCACAGAAACGTGCTTATCCGATTGACCAAAGTGACACCAAAGCGGTCGAGGATCATGCCCGTCGGGATCTGCATCAGAGCGTAGGGCCAGAAGAGCCCGCTAAAGAGCCAGCCGAGCTCGCCTGGGGTCAGACCAAATTCCTGCTGCAGCTGCGGTGCGCCAACCGAGAGGTTGATCCGATCGAAATAATTGATCAGGATTCCGGCCCCCAGCAGCCCGCCAATGCCCCACCGCACCCTTGGGATGCGGGAGGCGGCGACCATCGCGGTCATCGTGCTTGTCCGGGGCTGGGTGCGGCGAGCGGCGCCGGCCCATCGATCTGCTGCTGACGAGCCGCGAGCCGGCGCACGATCTCCTGGGCGATTTCGGCCGGTTTACCGCCGATCTCGACGACGATCGGGTGCTCGTCCGCGGTCGGCTCCTCCAACGTCGCGAACTGGCTGTCGAGCAAGGCGACCGGCATGAAGTGCTCGTGCCGTGCGGCCATGCGTTGGTGGATCAGGTCGTAAGATCCTTTGAGGTAGACGAGGATTACGTCGTGGCGGTCGCCGATGATGATGTCCCGGTAGGATCGCTTCAGCGCTGAGCAGGTCAGCACCCCGCATTCGCCGAGTGCGCGCCAGCCGTCGATGACCTCGGCGATCTTGCGCAGCCAGGGCAGACGGTCCGCGTCAGTCAGCGGCGTCCCGGCTCGCATTTTCGCGACATTTGCGGGCGGATGCAAATCATCGCCTTCCTGGAAATGGCAGCCCAGCAGGCCGGCGAGCAGGGCTGCGACCGTGGTTTTGCCGGACCCGGAAACCCCCATCACGACGATAATTACCGGCTTTGCCAGACGGCGCGCCAGGTCGGGGGACAAAACGCGCTGAAGTTGATGATCGGTTTGTGCCATGAGACAATCCCGGATCATACACCGGGGCGAACCCGGGTGGACCAAGCTATTGTGAGGGGTCCGACAATGCAAGGATGCCGCCGCCGGACAAGCGAGCCGTCAGCGGCGATCCTTATAAAATGGCTGCGGCTGGTTATCCTCTATGGAGTTGGCATCGCCGTGATGCTGATCTTCGCAGCGGTGTTTGCCGCTCAGCCCGGTACAGCGCAAACTGCGCCGGCAAATGCTCTGGCCGCCGTAGCCACCACCCCGGCGCCGCCCGCGACCGTGGACACGGCCAACCCAGCGGCGCAACCCCCGCCGCCGGTGTCACTCGTCCCCGGATTGCGTTCGCTGGTACCCGAGATATCGCCTTTAACCAATCCGGCGGTAATTTCACCCCAAGCGCAACTCGACTATAATCTTCAGATTCCGTTGTTCGGCGACTTGCCGATACGCAAGAAATTGTCGGAAGAGGGGATCGATTTTATTGCGCATTATATCAGTCAGACCGCATCTAACACGCAGGGCATCCACGGCAGCGGTACCGCCTATGCGCAGCAAGTCGATTTCGGGTTGAGCTTTGATCTTGACAAGTTGGGCATTTGGCGGGACGCCGTCGCGCGCTATGCGATGACCGAGCGGGCCGGCAATAATCTTACGAACTTGACCGGCGGCTATTTCCCTTACCAGTCGATTTTTGGGCAAGGGCAAAATGTGCGATTTAATGAGATCAGCGTTGAGAAATTCCTGCTCGCGAAAGAGCTTGCAGTGAAGGTCGGTTTTTATCCGATGGGCAATGATTTTGGCCAATTACCCTACCTCTGCAACTTCATCAACGATGCTCTATGCGGGCATCCGATAACGCTGTTTGACAACAGCGCTTGGGCAGATGCGCCGGCCGGCCGATGGACTGGACGCATCAAATGGCACGTCACCGACGAGCTTCAGATTCAAGCCGCCGCGGTTGATGCGAACCCGACCTACACGGAGAGGCAGAACGGCTTCAAGCTTAACTTCAGTGGGAACACCGGTGTGATCGCACCGGTAGAGCTGAAATACGTGCTCGGGAAAAACCCTGCAGATTATGGCGGAACCTATAATCTCGGCGGCTATTACGATTCGTCGGCGGCGGCCGATTTGGCCAACCCGACGAGGTTTGACGTCGGGCGGTACGGTCTCTATGTCGAGGCTGCCCAGCAAATCCTCAAATGGGGACCGGGACATGCCAATGGGGTGGCGCTGTTCGGTGTCTTTACAGTGAGTGATCAGAACACCGCGAAATTCAAAAATGATTATGAGGCGGGGTTTGCCTCCCGCGGTGTGGTTCCCGGCCGAGATCTGGACATCCTGTCGCTTGGCTGGGTGCGGACCACCATCAATTCACGGTTTCAGTTTGAGGAGGAAAAGTCGGGCCAGCTAATCCAGACCAGCGAGCAGCTTGTCGAACTCAATTACGCCTTTCAGCTGACGCCTTCACTGTTTGTCCGGCCGGGTCTCCAATATGACATTCGCCCCGGCGCGACATCGACGCATCCGAACACGTGGGTTTTCGCCTTCCACATCCAGCTCACCTTGTGATCGACGCGATGAACGCCAACCATCAATTGTTATCCCTCGTGCGCATTCTCGGGAGATAAGCACACATTCGACCTTTCGGAGGTGTCCGGGCTGGCACCGGGAAACGGCCGGAATGGGGCAGCTGCCGTCGAACGCGGGAGAGGGTTGGTAGCGGCGGCATCGCGCCGGTTCCGGCCGGTCGCATGATAACGAGGCTCGGCAATGCCCCATGTGATTTTCAGGTGCGCTGACCGCCACGGTTCGTGGCACGATACACGACGCCGTCCTTCATCACGAAATCCACCCTGGCCGTGGCTCTGATGTCGGCGATAGGATCGCCGGGTATCGCAACAACATCGGCGAGCTTGCCAGGGGCGAGCACGCCAAGATCATCGCGGCCGAGCAGTTCGGCGGCGACGCTGGTGGCTGCCTTGAGGGCGCGCACGGGGCTCAGCCCGGCATTGACCATGGCCTGGAATTCTAGTGGTATGACCGAAACACAAGATTCCCTCAGTCGAGCTTTTGCGTCATGATGCTGCGATGCGCAGCGATGTTGAAGTCCGGCTCGGGCCGGGGGATCGGGAGCGGCTTGAGGCAGTGGTGGGCGATCGCAATGCTGTCCAGAAGCATGTGTGGCGAGCGCGGATCATCCTGGCCACGGCAGAAGGCTGCGGCACCGCCGAGGTGATGCGCCGGGCCGGCGTGTCGAAACCCTGCGTGTGGCGCTGGCAGCGCCGCTTCATGGAGGCGGGGGTCGATGGCCTGTTGCACGACAAGACGCGCAAGCCCGGCAAAGCGCCGATCCCCGAGCCGGTCGTCGGGCGATTGATCGCGCTCACGCTCGGCGCGCCACCCGGCGAGACCACCCATTGGACGAGCCGCGCGATGGCCGACGCCATGGGGCTGGCGGTCAGCACCGTGCAAAAGATCTGGCGCGCCGTAAGCGTCTGCTGATTGGCGTCTTGCGCTGGGCTTGCTGATTGAGAAGCTGCCGCTGTTTTATGGCGGCGGTGCAATGAATGATGTGGGGCTGGTCGATAAGGAGGACCTCGGGAGTACTCATACGAGGGCTCGCGAGGTCCGCGGCGAGGTTCTCAGCGGCCCGGAGCGGCGGCGGCGCTGGAGCCTCGAAGAGAAGCTGCGGATATTGGCACAGAGCGTAGCGCCGGGGTCGTCGCCCTCGTTGGTTTGCCGGCTGCACGGGATCAGCAGCGGCCAGCTTTACACCTGGCGGCGGCAGTTTCGCACGGGCGAGCTGACTGGATTTGCGCCAGTGAGATTGGCGCTACCGGTTGAACAGCTTGCACTGGCCGCAGCGCCGGTTGCGCCGATGCCGACGCCCCCCGAACCCGATCGGCGGGTGGATGGGATAATCGAGGTCGAGCTGCCCACGGGGGTGAAGCTGCGTCTGACCGGCGCGGTCGACGAGATGGCATTGCGCCGGGTCTTGTCGGCGCTGTCGTGATCGGCATACCGGGCAATGTCCGCGTCTATCTGGCATGCGGCGTCACTGACATGAGGAAAGGCTTTGACGGGCTCGCGGCGCGGGTTCAGCTGACGCTGCAGCTCGACCCGCATGGTGGTGCGCTGTTTGTGTTTCGCGGTCGGCGCGGCGATCTGATCAAGGTGCTGTGGTGGGACGGGCAAGGATTGTGCCTGTTTGCCAAACGGCTGGAGCGCGGCCGGTTTTTATGGCCGCAGGCCAAGGACGGATCGGTGGTGCTAACGGCAGCGCAATTATCGATGCTACTGGAAGGTATCGATTGGCGTGCACCGCGCCGCAGCTGGGCCCCGGAAGTGGCTGGTTGAACAGCGCGACATAGTGACTCAGGCGGGTACGGATCGATGCTGCTCAATGACCGCGGGAGTAAACTCTCGGTTGATGCCGGTCGCTGCTGACCCTGTTCAAGAGATCGCCGAGCTGCGCGCCTTACTGGCCGAGCGCGAGGCGGAACTGGCGGTGGCGCGGGCCGAGTTGACCGGCGCCCGTCTGCGGATCGAACAGTACAAGGCTCAGCTTGCCCAACTGCGGCGGATGCAATTTGGGCGCTCGTCGGAAAAACTCGATACTCAGATCGCGCAACTCGAGCTGATGCTCGAGGATCTGGAAGAGAGCGAAGCAGCACGCACAGCGCCGGCGGCACGGCGTGCCCCTGATCAGCCACCGCGCGAACGGCGTCAGCCGGTGCGGCGGCCATTGCCCGATCATTTGCCGCGCGAGGAGATCGTGCATGATCCGAGGCCGGTCTGCCCGGGCTGCGGCGGCACCCGCTTTGCCAAGCTCGGCGAGGACGTGACCGAGATCTTGGAGAAGATCCCGGCTCGCCTCAAAGTGATCCGCCATATTCGGCCTAAGCTGAGCTGCCGCTGCTGCGAGCGCATCATCCAAGCGCCGATGCCCGATCTGCCGATCGCGAAGGGCCGCCCCGGTCCGGGTCTGGTCGCCAATGTCGTGGTCAGCAAATACCTCGACGGGCTGCCGCTCTACCGGCAATCGGCGATCCTGGCGCGCGAGGGCATCGAGATCGAGCGTGCCACCCTGGCCGACTGGGTCGGGCATGCCGCTTGGTGGGTGACGCCACTGGCCGAGCTGATCGGCACCCATGCCCTGGCGGCGCCGATCATCCACACCGATGACACGCCGATCGCCGTGCTGGCGCCGGGCAATGGCAAGACCCGAACCGGGCGGCTGTGGACCTATGTCGTCGACGAGCGGCCCTGGCAAGGCGAGCGGGCGTCCGCGGCTTATTACCGCTTTAGCCCCGACCGTCGGGGCGAGCGGCCGCGCGATCATCTGGCCCGCTTTCGCGGCGTGATCCAGGCCGACGCCTTTAGCGGCTATCAAGCCCTAACGCGACCACCATCCGCCAACGACCGGGTCGGCCGAGCGCCGCCGCTGATCCACGCGGCGTGTTGGGCTCACGCGCGACGCAAATTTTTACGACGTGTTCGAGTTGACCAAGTCGCCAATCGCCGAGGAGGCGCTCAAACGGATTGGCGAGCTCTACAAGATCGAAGCCGAGATTACTGGTCAGTCGGCCGCAACCCGGCTGGCGACGCGACAGAGCCGTGCCGTGGCGATCCTCGACGCCTTGCGCGACTGGCTGACCGCACAGCGCCGCCGGCTGTCAGCAAAGAACGCGCTCGCCAAGGCGATCCAATACGCACTCAGCCGCTGGGACGCGCTAACCCGCTATGCCGGTGATGGCCGGCTCGCGATCGACAATAATGTCGCTGAGCGAGCGCTGCGCGGTATCGCCATCACGCGCAAGAACTTCCTGTTCCTTGGATCCGACGCCGGCGGCGAGCGCGCCGCAATCCTCTATACCGTGCTGGAAAGCGCCAAACTCAACGGCCTCGATCCGCAGACTTGGCTTACCGATGTGATCGATCGCATGGCCAATGGTCACCCGATCAACCGGCTCGCCGAACTGCTGCCGTGGAACTGGCAGCCCAAAATCGTCACTCTCGCCGCCTGAGTGGCCACGAGCTGACGCTTACGGCGCGCCCATGGTCTCGCCCCGCATCGGTTGCAGGTCTTCAAACTCAGCCGCGACCCGCAGTTTGCCGCCAGGCTGCGCGATGTCGTGGGCCTTTACGTCGACCCTCCGGCGCACAGCCTGGTGCTGTCGGTCGATGAGAAGAGCCAGATCCAGGCGCTCGACCGCACTCAGCCGGGGTTGCCGATCAAGCAAGGCCGCGCCGGGACAATGACCCATGATTATATCCGCAACGGCACGACCACCCTGTTTGCCGCCCTCAATGTGCTCGACGGCACGGTCATCGGGCAGTGCATGCAGCGCCACCGGCACCAGGAATTCCTGCGCTTTCTCAATCGCCTCGAGCGCGACATCCCAGCCGGCCGACTGGTCCACGTGATCCTTGACAATTACGGCAGCCACAAGCACCCCAAAGTCAGGGCTTGGCTGGCCCGGCACCCGCGCTGGACGTTCCACTTCACCCCCACCTCGGCATCCTGGCTCAACGCCGTCGAGGGCTTTTTTGCCAAGCTAACCCGCCGGCGATTGCAACGCGGCGTGTTTCACTCCCTCGTCGACCTCCAGGCCGCGATCAACCGTTACCTTGCCCAACACAACCACAGTCCAAAGCCGTTCACCTGGACCGCCGACCCCGACCGCATCATCGCCGCCGCCAACCGCGGGTACCAAGTGTTAAGATTCGATCCACTAGGATGCCGTGGCTGAACGGGAACATGCCGCAATCAGTACCGAAGGCGACTTTGACTTGGCTGCCGGTCAGCAGCCGTTGCGATGTAAGAATTTGCTGGTAATCCCGCCGGAACTTCCAGACCGCCTGGCACGGAAGAGCGCCGGTTTGCAGCCCGTGCAAGTCTTCCTGGGTCATCTGCATCGTCGGGACGACATAGGCCCCAGCCCGCTCGGCCATCTCGATCCCCTCGAAGTCTATGAGATAGGCGTGCTCCAGGCTGCGCGCGCCGCAGCGGATGGCCTGCTTGCAGCCCTCGGCGGCGCCCGTGTGAACGGCGACAGGCATGCCGAACTGATGGGCGGCCGATGTCAGCGCTTCCATCTCGTCGTCGAACCACGTCATCCGCGCCGGATCATCGCCGACGCTGAAATAGCCGCCGGTATTGGAGGTCTTGATCCAGTCGCTGCCAAAGGTGTGCTCGCGCCGCACCAGCGCCCTGATGCTCCCGAGATCGTCGGCAATCGCCGAGACCGGCAATGTCCAGCGCGAGGCATAAAAGCCGCGAAGATCGCCATGACCGGCGCTCGCGCTGATGATATGCGCGGCAACGAAGAGCCGCGGTCCTTCGACAAGGCCGCTATTGAGCGCGTTGCGCAGGTCGATTGTCGGCCATTCCGGATCGGCGCTACCGAGATCGCGCAAGGTCGTAAAGCCGTAGTTCATATATTCGCGGGCGAGGCTCAGCCCCTTGAGCGCCTTGGCCGCGGAAGATTGGAGCGTTTGCAGCGCGAGGTTCGCGGCGTCCATCGTGAGGTGGACATGGGCGTCGATGAATCCGGGGCTCACCGTCCGCTCAGAGAGATCGATCACCCGTGCATCGGGCGGCCGCCCCACCGATCGCTCGATCCTCGCAATCCGGTTGCCCTCGACGAGAATCTCGGCTGGGCCGGTTAGGGCATCGGAGATGCCGTCGAATACGTTGCCGCACACCAGAACAAGGGTATTCATCTCAGTGTCTCCTCGCACCATCATCCTTCCGATCCTTCGGCGCGAGCGCTGGCGTGCTCGGTTCCCCGGGTTCGTCCGCCACCGGAAGGTGCCAGCCGCGGCGAATGGCCACGAACCGGAGCCCGAAGCAGAGAACAGCGCCGGCAATCGTCACAGCGGTCGACGGAAGGCGCAGCCCGGCGCCGATCACCACCACGGCCGCGCCGGCCAGGGCGGCGACGGCGTAAAGGTCGGCGCGCAGCACGATGGGGATCTCGGCCAGGAGCATATCGCGCGTCATGCCCCCGCCGATCCCGGTCAGCATGCCGAGGAGCGCGGACATGATCGGGTTGAGGCCGAAGGCGAGCGCCTTCTGCGTGCCGGAAACTGCGAAGAGCGCCAGCCCCGCGGCGTCGAACAGGAGCACCGGGCTGTTTAGCCGATCGATTACGGAGGGCCGCCAGAAGGTAAAGATCCCGGCGAGCAACGACACAGCCAGATAGCGCCAGTCGCTGATCGCTGCCGGCGGCACCGCGCCAATTAGCAGGTCGCGACCGATGCCCCCGGCATTGCCCGCCGCAAACGACAGAACCAGAACCCCGAACAGATCGAGCCGGTGCTTGACCCCCGCCGCCGCACCGCTCAGCGCGAAGACAAAAGTACCGATGAGGTCGAGCACCAGCACGAGCGTTCCCATCCCGGGCTCTCCCATCCCAAACCGGCCGACCCGCCGCTCCGCGGTCCCCCGACCGACGCGATCGGCAGCATGGCAGTCCCTATGGCGCCAACCAAGCGCGCGCCGCCACGATCAAGGCCTCGACGCCGGTCTGCAAGGTCGGATGGATAACCGGCGCAAAGTGCGGATTGTGGTTGGTCGGGATCTCGTTGAGCCGGCCCGCCTCCCTTGCTTTTGCGTAGCGGTCGGGGTCGGTGCCGCCGACGAACCAGAACACCGACGGCACGTGCCACTCCGCGCCGAACGATCCGAAATCCTCGCTTGCCGACGCCGGTCCGGTCTCGCGCACCTGGTCGGCGGAAAAGTGCCGGCTGGAACGCATCGACGACACGCCGGCTCGCCACGGGATCATTGACCACGAGTGGATAGCGGTCGAGCAGCGTGATCTCCGGCGGCCGGAGAGCGCCCGAGGCCGCGGCCTCGGCCTTGACAATCCGCTCGATCGCCGCGAGCACGCGCTGGCGCACGCCCTCATCAAAGCTGCGCACGTTAAGCTTGATAACGGCCTCGTCGGGAATGACGTTCTCTTTGGTGCCGGCCTGCAACGAGCCGATCGTGACCACGGCGGCCTCGGCGGCGGCGAGTTCGCGGGAAACGATGGTCTGCAAGCGCATTACCGTCGCCGCCGCCATCACCACGGGATCGATGCTGGCCTGAGGCATCGACCCATGCGCGCCGCGCCCGAACAAGCGGATCTGAGGCTGTCGCCCGCGGAGGTGATGACCCCCGCGCGCCCGCCGATGGTTCCGGCCGGTCCGACCATCACGTGCTGGCCGAGCACGATATCGGGCTTGGGGAAGCGGTCGAAGAGTCCGTCATCGATCATTGCCTGGGCGCCTTCCGCCGTCTCCTCCGCCGGTTGGAACACCGCCATCAGGGTCCCCTGCCAAGTGTTGCGGGCTTGCGCGAATAGCGTCGTCGCGCCGACGAGCCAAGTGACGTGCATGTCGTGACCGCAAGCATGCATGACCGGCACCGCCTTGCCGTTGCGGTCCGTGGCTTTGACCTTGCTGGCATAGGGCAGCCCGGTCGCCTCCTCGACCGGCAACGCATCCATGTCGGCGCGCAGCATGACCGTCGGTCCTTCGCCGTTGCGCAAGAGCCCGACGACGCCGGTCTTCCCGATCGCCGACGTCACATCGTAACCGGCGGCGTGCAGCCGATCCGCTGCCAGTCCGGCCGTGCGGGTCTCCTGCATCGACAGCTCGGGATGCGCGTGCACATCGGTATAAAGTGCCTCCAATTCCGGGAGCAGAGCGGGGAGATGCGCCAGCGCGGGGTCGGAAGAATGCGTCTTTTGACTATTCATGGTGGCCTTTCGCGCTCCGCCGGCGCCGCTGCAAGGACAATGTCCCAATCGCGCCCAAATACCCGCCGTCTCGCTTCGGGAGCGCCGCAAACCCACCGAGACGACCCCAGCAAACACTACCAGAACTTTCGCGATCCGATTACACTACCATCTTGGCCGCCCTTGACCTCGGTTTTTTGATCGGTGCAATCGGCGTGCAGGGTGCCGGCCAAGGCGAGTCGACGTTCCCCCGATCGCGGCAGATCTGGACCAGGGTCCTCGGGCGTCAAGCAGATCCAAGAGGTGATCGCCGAGCTCGCGCGTCGAAAGGGAAGAACCGTCGTTGATCCGCCGAGGCGCCGCCTCGGGCTTCAGTCGATGGCCGAAATGGGGCAGGTCCACCCAATGCTCGGGGACAGAACCGAAGGTCCGCTTCTTAAAGACGAAGCTGACTTTCATACTTGTCTGTTGCGGGTCAGCAGGTGACCCGCGCTGTGGAGGGCGTGGTCGGGCTCAAGGAGCCACCCACGCACACCATCACCCCATCGTTTGTCGGCTTTGCCAAGGCTCCCTGGAACAAAGGCCGCCTTATCGGTCAGAAACGTCCGCTGAGACCAAGGGAGGTCTGGGTAATTCGCGTCCGGCTTCAGCTTGAAAAGCGCAAAAGGGACCTCGCTCTGTTCAATCTCGCTATCGACAGCAAGCTGAGGGGTTGCGATCTCGTGCAGCTCCGGGTGAACGACGTATACCTCGGCGGCCGGGTACAGGACCGGGCCACGATAATCCAGCGGAAAACCGGGAGGCCGGTCCAGTTCGAAATAACCGAACAAACCCGGGCGGCAATCCGCGACCGGCTAGCCGATACCGCCCCAGGGAACAGCCAATACCTCTTTCCGAGCCGCTTTCATGACCAGCCGCATTTATCCACGCGGCAGTACGCTCGCATCGTCCATAGCTGGGTCGAATGCGCGGGGCTCGGCATATGGAACGCACTCGATGCGGCGGACAAAGGGGGCGCAGATTTACAAGAAGACGAGCAACCTGAGGGCGGTGCAGCTGCTTCTGGGACATACGAAGCTCGAAAGTACCGTCCGCTATCTCGGTATCGAGGTTGACGACGCGCTCACCATTTCGGAGCAAGTCGAGCTCTGATCGCAGCGAGTGTGCGGCCCTGTCCCAGGCAGGGCCGCTGTCCTTGCCTTAGGAGACCTTAGGCGGAGCGCCTCAGATGCGCCGCTTCCGGACCTTCCCGCTCTCATCCCGGAACGGGGGGGTTCGACCCCAAGTGGAAGTGGAAAAGGCATTCAGACGGGTCGAGGAGATTTTCGCAAAGTATCCGCTTGTGCAGGGGTAAGGCAGGGAAGAACCATACAGGGGTGGCTGGCGGATGATTGGCTGCCGGGCTGTTCGGGCCCCATGGCCGCATTCAAAACCAGCGCTGCTTTCTGAGTATTAGGCCAGGTGCAGTTGGGATTTTCTCGCACTTGCCTGCATAAAAAAATCACCGGAAGATCAGCTTGCCATCGGGCGGGAGCACATGAATCTTTTCCATCCGCGCATTGCCGCTGCGTTGGCGGCAACGATATGTATGGCGGCATGCGTCGCGCCACCGGCGGCGCCGACAATTCCGCTGGCCCCGGGGCCGCACACGACGTTGGACAGGTTCGGCGCCGATCAGGCCACCTGCCAGCAATACGCTGCTGCGCAAATCGCTCCCGCGGTGGCCGCCGCTAACAACCAGGCAGTCGGGTACGCGTTACTGGGCGCAGCGCTCGGAGCTGGACTTGGTGCCGGGATCGGCGCGGCCGCAGGCAACGCCAGCAAAGGGGCTGCGATTGGCGCGGCCTCTGGCGGCGCCCTCGGCATCATTGGCAACGCGGGTGGCGCACCTTATCCGCAAGAGTCTCTGCAGCAGCAATACGACATCATGTATGGGCAGTGCATGGCAGCAAACGGGAACTCTGTGCCCAACTTGTCCCCACCGCCGGGCACCCCGCCCTATTCCGGCGGTCTGGCGCCTGGTGGCGCACCTTATCCCAATGCGCTGGTCCCGCCGCCGAGCTACTGAGCCTTCCCTCGTCGGCCGCCGCGTTATTCGCCACAACGGGCAATTCTGAGCATTCATCGATTGCTCGATTAACGTCGGGAAGGCGGTTCAGAAAGAGACGATCTCCGGAGTGCGCGACAACGGGCGAGACGCGCCAATTCCGGCCATTCGCGGGAGCGTGAGGTGCGACCTACAGCGGTCATTTGCGTTTGGGCGGCAAATACGGTCGTCGAGCACCCACTATAACATTGCGCCCCATAGGCTGAACCAGGCGCCGACGATTGGTTAGGACCTCGTAGGGTCCGCAGCTCTTAATCGCGCGCAGACGGCGCCGGATCCGAAGGAGCGGTTATCTTCCCTGGCGAGGGCCGTCCTGTAGCTTTTGGTCTTACTTTCGGCGGCAGGCTCGATGTCGCGTTGGCCGGAAGGACATTGACGAGTGGGCCAAAATGGGGGCATTCCGAAGCCAACCAGATGAGCCAAAAAGGGTGGTCGAGGAGCGAAGCGCCCACGGGTAAACAGAGTCATGGACACAGCAGCGCAGATCGTCATCGACGGCGTCGGTCACGTATACCGGCCGCCACGGGGCGCCCCGTTGATGGCGCTCGACAACGTTTCGCTCGACGTGCGCGAGCGCGAATTCGTCGCGCTCTTAGGCCCGAGCGGCTGCGGCAAAAGCACCTTACTTTATCTGGTAGGCGGCTTCCTGCCGGTTGAGCGAGGTACGATCAGCGTCGACGGTAACCCGATTGCGGGCCCCGGCCCCGACCGCGGCATTGTCTTTCAGCACTTTGCGCTGTTTCCGTGGAAGACGGTGCTGCAGAACGTGCTCTATGGTCTTGAAAAGCAGGGCATCGCGCGCGACGAACGCCTGCGCCGGGCGCGTCTTTTCATCGATCTCGTGGGCCTCACCGGCTTCGAGGACAGCTATCCCTCACAGCTCTCGGGCGGTATGAAACAGCGCGCGGCGATCGCCCGGACATTGGCGATCGATCCGCAGATCTTGCTGATGGACGAACCCTTTGGCGCGCTTGATGCACAGACCCGCAGCTTGATGCAGGCGGAGATGCTCAACATCTGGCAGCGCTCGCGCAAGACCGTGATTTTTGTTACCCACGACGTGCACGAGGCGGTGTTTCTGGCGGAGCGCATCGCCGTGATGTCGGCCCGGCCGGGGCATATCAAGGAGGTCGTCGAGATCGGCTTCGACAAAGGAGATCCGGGCATTTCGCGCAGCCCCGCTTTTGTCGAGATGGTCGACCACATCTGGAACCTGGTGCGGACCGAAGCCGTTCTGGCAGCGCGCGGCGGTAGAAGGTGACCGCGTTGGGACGAAGAAAAATCAGAAAAATGGAGGAGGCCGCATGCGTCTGAGGCTCAACATTGCACTCGCCGCGATCATTGGCGGCGTTATGTTCATCGCGGGCATCGCGTCCGCGCAGGCCGCATCCGCTCCGCTCGTGATCCGCGTCGGCTGGGCGGAGACCCCGGGCCACCTCGCTCCGCTCGTCGCCGAGTTGGTCAAGCGGCATCCCGAAATCATGCCAAACGACGGCAAGGTTTACGATTTCGAACCGATCCGCTTTCCCGGCAGCACGCCCCAGATCCAGGCGCTTGCGATCAAACAGCTCGAGGTGGCGGCGTTTTCGGATTCGGCGTTTGCGCTGGCCGTCACCAATGCGCATCTCGATGTGAAGATCGTCGCCGATGTCATTCAGACCGGGCATCCAGGCTATTTCCCCGGCGAGTACGTGGTCGCCAAGGACGGCCCGATCAAAACGATCGCGGATGTCAAAGGTAAGCGCGTCGCCACCAACGCGATCGGCTCCGAGGCGGATTCGACAATGCGCGCGATGCTGCGCAAACAGGGCATCAAAGACAGCGACTTCACAACCGTCGAGGCCAACTTTGCCAACCAACCGGCGATGCTGGAAGAGGGCAAAGTCGACATGATCGAGCTCTTGCCGCAATTTGCGTCCGAGCTGATGTCTACCGGCAAATACCGGGTGTTGTTTACCGCCGCCCAGGTCCATGGCGTCTCGGAGGCGGTGTTCTGGTGCATGCGAGACGATTTCATCGCCGCGCATCGTCCGGCGTTGATCGATTTTTTCACCGATTACATCCGGGCGATGCAGTGGTTCTTGAACCCGGCAAACCGCAAGGAGGCGCTGGACATCCTGGTTGCGGTAACCCACAAGCCGCTGAAGGATGTGGAATTCGCCTTTACGCCGCACGACTTCTATCGCTCGCCCGACTTGATGCCGGACATCCCGGCGGTGCAGCGCGAGATCGAGAGGATGTAGCGCTGGGCGTGTTGCCAAAGCGCATCGTGGTCAGCCCGAAATATGTCGATCTGTCGCTGATCAAAGCGGCCCAACAGCAGCTCCATCAGCATGGTGCTTGACCAGCCCGAAATGACACTCGATGACGCGGCCGGCCGGTCCGGGTTCGGGCTCGCCAAGCCGTCCCGGTCCTCCCCGGTCGGGGGGCTCTGGCGTCTGCTGTGGCGCTATACGCCGATCCTGTTGCTGGCACTCGCTTGGGAGGCGGCAACCCGTCTGGGCCTCGTGTCGCCGCTTGAGATGCCGGCACTCGACAAGGTTTTCACCGCCTGGTGGAGTCTCTTGGCCAGCGGCGATCTGGTCTCCAACGGCGCCGTCTCGCTCGCGCGCGGCGTCGCCGGGCTCGGTCTCGCCATTGTTGTCGGGGTGCCGCTCGGCGTCTTGATGGCGTGGTACAAGCCGGTCCGCACGGTATTCAACCCGATCGTGCAGGCATTCTACCCGATGCCGAAATCGGCGCTGATCCCGGTGACGGTGCTTTGGCTCGGCTTTGGCAGCGCGTCCAAGATCCTATTGATCTTTATCGGCTGCATGCTGCCGATCACGTTGAGTGCGTTTAACGGCGCACGCGGAACCGAACAGGTGTTGATCTGGTCGGCGCGCAGCCTGGGTGCCTCCTGTACCGCGGTATTGCTCCAGGTCGTAATACCGAGCGCGCTGCCGGAAATCCTCGCCGGTATCCGAACCTCCCTCGCCTTTGCGTTTGTGCTGCTGGTGACGACCGAGCTTGTCGCCGCGCGCGCCGGGTTCGGCTACATGATCGGCTGGCTCGGCGATGGCGGCGTTTACGACGCAATGTTTGCGGTCGTGCTAACTGTATCGTTTGTCGGCTTCGCCGCCGATCGCGGGTTTCTACTGATCATGAAACGATTGCTGCGGTGGCGCGAATGAGCGAGACGCTCGATCGCGGCGAGCCCCTCGCCCTGCCGCACGGCGAGCGTCCCGGCCGCCTTTTGACCGGGGCGTTGCGCCGCCTTGGCAGCGGCACCCGCGCCAGCTTGACATTGCTCCTGGTGCTTGCCGGCTGGGAGGTCTACGCCCGCAGTGGAGCCGTCAGCAATTTTCTGTTGCCGCCATTATCCGTCGTGCTGGAGCGCGTGTGGCAGGATACCGTGTCCGGCGACCTCCTTCTCAACCTCGGCGCCACCCTTTACCGGGGGCTGTTCGGCTTCGCGATCGCCGCCGTGTTGGGTGTCATGATCGGCATCTTGATTGCCAGGAATACCGCGGTGAGGTGGTTTTTCGACCCGATCGTGTCGATCGGCTTCCCGATGCCAAAGATCGCGTTCCTGCCGATCTTTATGCTGTGGTTCGGCCTCTACGACACCTCCAAAGTGACGATGATCGCCGTAAGCGCCATCTTTCCGGTGGTGACGGCGACCGTGGTTGCGACCCAAGGGGTCGAAAAGGAACTGGTGTGGTCGGCGCGCAGCCTAGGCGCCGGTGAGCGCCAGTTGCTGTGGGAGGTCGTCCTGCCGGCGGCGCTACCGCAGATTCTGACGGGATTGCAGGTGGCGTTGCCGATCTCGCTGATCGTCGCCATCGTCACCGAGATGCTGATGGGCGGGACCGGGCTCGGTGCTGCGATGATCAATGCGTCGCGCTTTGCCGACTCGCCGGGCGTGTTCGCCGGCATCGTGGAGATCGCAATCGCCGGCTTTTGCCTCGTCAAAGGCATCGCCGTGCTACGCCGACATCTGCTGATTTGGCACCAGGAAGCGCAAGAACCGACGACGGTGTGAAAGTATCGTTCCGGGATGCCACCGGATTTCGATCCGGGGTCGCGAGCGCCGCCCGCGCCCCGGAGAATGAGGCGTTATCGGGCAGCCGCAGCCTTTTGCCGCCCGGCGGCTTCCTTTACGATGCTGAGATCGGCGTATTTGTTGACCTCGAGCGGTGAGCGCAGAAACCCCAACCGGTGCTGCAGATCGACATTGGCCTGCAGTGCCTCCAGGTCGGGCAAACCGTTTGGGTCGCGGTAATAATCTTTCTTGGTAAAGATCCAGCTCTCGAACAGCGACGGCTTCTGTTTGGTTGCCTCAACGACGATATCGACTGCTTCCTGATGATGTGCGGGATCGGTCAGATAGTGCAGCGTGTTAAGATAATCCGCGAGGAAGTCGACCATCTCGGCGCGATGCTTCTGCAGGAAGCCCTCGCGCGCCACCTGGATGATCATCTGGGATCGCCCCATTGCCTCCTGTTGCGTGAACAGTGGGCGCGCAATTGCCAACAGCTCGGGATCATCGCCAAAGGGCAGGACGGCAGTGATCAGGTCGACCTTGCCTTGCTGCAACATGGCTTTCTGGTCCGGAAAGCGAACTTCGATGATCGTCAAGTCGCGCTTGTCCTTAAGATTGTGCTTTGCCAGCATTGCGCGCAGCGCCATGTCAATGGCACTGCCGACCTGGTTCGAGGCCAGAATCTTGCCCTTCAGATCTTCGATGCTGTGGATCGCACTGTCCTTACGGACGACGAAGGCGTTGGTGTGATACCCGGGAACGCCGTCCTGGAACATGTCGCCGATAACCCGCAGGTCATTCATCCCGGCGTTCTCGATCCCGAGCGCGAAGGTCGAGTAGGCGAGCGCCGCACAATCGAGTTCGCCGGTCGCGAGCGCCGTCATCTCCGCGGGAGTGCCGGCAAAATGGGTGAGTTCGGGAACATAAGTCTTGCCGGCATTGGGTGCGAGACCCGGCTTGGTGAACATCAGGGTCGCGAGATCGGCCGGCGTGACCACCCAGCCGATGCGCAGCCGATAAGGCTCGGCTGCCCTGGCGGGTCCGGGGAGCAGCCCCGGTGCGCTGGCAGCGACCAGGACACCGAGCGCAGAGCGGGCGAATATATCGCGGCGCGTCAGTAATTTATCATCGTGCTCGGTGACCCCGGGCCCTGCCTTCATGACCGACGAAGCCATAATGCCTGCTCCTTCCGCTCCTCTGACAGGAGCTTTGTTTTGATTATATACAAAGTGCACCGATATCAGCGTCATCTTTCCGGACTCTGCGGCCTAAACGCAGCCGGCACCCGGCGAGCCGTCGTCCCGTCTCGTGTGTTCGCCCGGACCCGGCTTATCGATCGGCGGCTACGCCGCGACGAACCGTTGGCGATCTGGGTGCTGGCCGCTCCGGAGTGGCTCAATCGTCATCGGATCCCGCCATCGGAAGGACGGCGCAACGGCGACGCTCTCCGTGGTCGAACGTCGCTCATGCGGGAGTGAATGAGACCACCCGCCGCAACTGTTGGCGTTCGGTGCTCCACTCATTTCGCTATGGGGGGTGAATGGCTGGATCGGATTGGCAAGATTGGTAACGACCGAAATGGGGCAGGACCCGCGCGACGCAATGCGGCAAACCCGAGGTCGGCTCTGTCTGACAGAGCCGCCGTCGCTATCATAGCGCCGCGGGGTCAATGGATGGCCCGCGCTGCGGCGGGCGCGGTTGGGATCAAGGAAGCTGTCATGCACGCCCCGATCCCAACGCTGGTGGGCTTTACGAGAACCCCATGGAACAAGGGCCAACTGATTGGCCAGAAACGCCCCTTGAAACCGAGGGAGGTCTGGGCAATCCGCGTTCGAACTCCAGCTTGAGCGGCGCTGGCGCGACCTCGCGCTGTTCAATCTCGCCATCGACAGTAAGCTGCGCGGTTGCGACCTCGTGCGGTTGCGCGTCAACGACGTTTGCGTTGGCGGCCAGGTACGAGACCGCGCCACCATCATTCAGCGAAAAAACCGGTCGGCCAGTCCAGTTTGAGATCACCGAGCAAACCCGAACGGCAATCCGCGATTGGCTTGCCGATGGCGCACTCGCAGGCGGCCGATTCCTCTTCCCAAGTCGCCTGCGTAGCCAGCCGCACATCTCGACGCGGCAGTACGCCCGCATCGTAAGCGTCTGCTGATTGGCGTCTTGCGCTGGGCTTGCTGATTGAGAAGCTGCCGCTGTTTTATGGCGGCGGTGCAATGAATGATGTGGGGCTGGTCGATAAGGAGGACCTCGGGAGTACTCATACGAGGGCTCGCGAGGTCCGCGGCGAGGTTCTCAGCGGCCCGGAGCGGCGGCGGCGCTGGAGCCTCGAAGAGAAGCTGCGGATATTGGCACAGAGCGTAGCGCCGGGGTCGTCGCCCTCGTTGGTTTGCCGGCTGCACGGGATCAGCAGCGGCCAGCTTTACACCTGGCGGCGGCAGTTTCGCACGGGCGAGCTGACTGGATTTGCGCCAGTGAGATTGGCGCTACCGGTTGAACAGCTTGCACTGGCCGCAGCGCCGGTTGCGCCGATGCCGACGCCCCCCGAACCCGATCGGCGGGTGGATGGGATAATCGAGGTCGAGCTGCCCACGGGGGTGAAGCTGCGTCTGACCGGCGCGGTCGACGAGATGGCATTGCGCCGGGTCTTGTCGGCGCTGTCGTGATCGGCATACCGGGCAATGTCCGCGTCTATCTGGCATGCGGCGTCACTGACATGAGGAAAGGCTTTGACGGGCTCGCGGCGCGGGTTCAGCTGACGCTGCAGCTCGACCCGCATGGTGGTGCGCTGTTTGTGTTTCGCGGTCGGCGCGGCGATCTGATCAAGGTGCTGTGGTGGGACGGGCAAGGATTGTGCCTGTTTGCCAAACGGCTGGAGCGCGGCCGGTTTTTATGGCCGCAGGCCAAGGACGGATCGGTGGTGCTAACGGCAGCGCAATTATCGATGCTACTGGAAGGTATCGATTGGCGTGCACCGCGCCGCAGCTGGGCCCCGGAAGTGGCTGGTTGAACAGCGCGACATAGTGACTCAGGCGGGTACGGATCGATGCTGCTCAATGACCGCGGGAGTAAACTCTCGGTTGATGCCGGTCGCTGCTGACCCTGTTCAAGAGATCGCCGAGCTGCGCGCCTTACTGGCCGAGCGCGAGGCGGAACTGGCGGTGGCGCGGGCCGAGTTGACCGGCGCCCGTCTGCGGATCGAACAGTACAAGGCTCAGCTTGCCCAACTGCGGCGGATGCAATTTGGGCGCTCGTCGGAAAAACTCGATACTCAGATCGCGCAACTCGAGCTGATGCTCGAGGATCTGGAAGAGAGCGAAGCAGCACGCACAGCGCCGGCGGCACGGCGTGCCCCTGATCAGCCACCGCGCGAACGGCGTCAGCCGGTGCGGCGGCCATTGCCCGATCATTTGCCGCGCGAGGAGATCGTGCATGATCCGAGGCCGGTCTGCCCGGGCTGCGGCGGCACCCGCTTTGCCAAGCTCGGCGAGGACGTGACCGAGATCTTGGAGAAGATCCCGGCTCGCCTCAAAGTGATCCGCCATATTCGGCCTAAGCTGAGCTGCCGCTGCTGCGAGCGCATCATCCAAGCGCCGATGCCCGATCTGCCGATCGCGAAGGGCCGCCCCGGTCCGGGTCTGGTCGCCAATGTCGTGGTCAGCAAATACCTCGACGGGCTGCCGCTCTACCGGCAATCGGCGATCCTGGCGCGCGAGGGCATCGAGATCGAGCGTGCCACCCTGGCCGACTGGGTCGGGCATGCCGCTTGGTGGGTGACGCCACTGGCCGAGCTGATCGGCACCCATGCCCTGGCGGCGCCGATCATCCACACCGATGACACGCCGATCGCCGTGCTGGCGCCGGGCAATGGCAAGACCCGAACCGGGCGGCTGTGGACCTATGTCGTCGACGAGCGGCCCTGGCAAGGCGAGCGGGCGTCCGCGGCTTATTACCGCTTTAGCCCCGACCGTCGGGGCGAGCGGCCGCGCGATCATCTGGCCCGCTTTCGCGGCGTGATCCAGGCCGACGCCTTTAGCGGCTATCAAGCCCTAACGCGACCACCATCCGCCAACGACCGGGTCGGCCGAGCGCCGCCGCTGATCCACGCGGCGTGTTGGGCTCACGCGCGACGCAAATTTTACGACGTGTTCGAGTTCGACCAAGTCGCCAATCGCCGAGGAGGCGCTCAAACGGATTGGCGAGCTCTACAAGATCGAAGCCGAGATTACTGGTCAGTCGGCCGCAACCCGGCTGGCGACGCGACAGAGCCGTGCCGTGGCGATCATGGAAACCTTACCCCGCATTACATCGCTGGGTCGAGCGAGCCGGTCTCGATACCTCGGCTTATGGAACGCATTCGATGCGGCGCACCAAGGCGGCGCAGATTTACAAGAAGACCGGCAATTTGCGAGCGGTCCAACTGCTGCTCGGGCACACGAAACTCGAAAGCACTTTCCGCTACCTCGGTATCGAGGTCGACGACGCGCTCAGCATCTCGGAGCAGGTCGAACTCTGATCTCAACGGTCGTGCGGCCCTGCCCGGTGGGGCCGCTTCCCCTACATTAGGGACTTTTCTTCAGCGGCGGAGGAGCGCCGCAAGGGGCCGTTCGGGTGGCTGTTCATCTCCTCAGCCGGGGAAATAAGTGGATCCACCGGAGCGACGGAACTCGCATTCGGGGGAGGACGGTGACGAGCCGTAAGCCAGCCGAGCGTGCCGACGTGCTGCGCTCTGTAGGGTGGCCCCGCCGGCGCGATCCGGGCTAGGGTGGCCGAAAGCCGGCGGCGATTGGGGAAACGGGCGCGATGGATATGCGGTTCTGGCTGCTGCAGGTGTTCAACGGCATCTCCTACGGCGCGCTCTTGTTCCTGCTGGGCAGCGGCCTGTCCCTGATCTTCGGGGTCATGCGCATCGTCAACCTGGCGCACGGGTCGTTCTTTCTGCTTGGCGCCTATGTCGGGCTTTCGGTGATCTGGGGCACCGGTTCGTGGCTCCTGGCGATCCCGGCGGCGGCCCTGGCGATCGCCGGCGTCGGGGTGGTGATGGAGCGGGTTTTCATGCGCCCGCTCGGCGGCGACCACCTGCGGCAGGTTTTGCTGACCTTCGGCTTTGTGCTGCTGTTTCAGCAGGGGGCGCTCGACATCTGGGGCGGTGACAACCTGTTCATCAACCCGCCGAAGGCGCTGACGCACACCCTCGTCCTCGGCAGCCTGTACCTGCCGGTCTACCGGATGTTCATGATCGCCGTCGCCCTGGCGATCGGTGTCGCCCTGTGGCTGGTGCTCGACCGCACGCGGGCCGGCGCGACCGTGCGCGCGACCGTCGACGACGCCGAGATGGCGCGCGGCGTCGGCATCGACACCTCGCGCGTCTCGATGCTGACCTTCGGCCTCGGCGCCTTGCTGGCGGGGATCGGCGGCGTCATCGGCGGCGGCTTTCTCGGGGTCTATCCCGGGCAGGATTTTGAGATCCTGCCGCTCGCCTTCGCGGTCGTCATCATCGGCGGCATGGGGAGCCTTGCCGGTGCGGCGATCGGCGCCATCGTGGTCGGGCTCCTCGACAATTTCGGCAAGGTGCTGATCCCGCAAGCCTCCTATTTCACCCTCTATGCCCCGCTCGTCCTGCTGCTTGCCGTCAGGCCGACAGGGCTCTTTGGGCGCGAGTAGCCGCCGGCCATGAGCCGCCGCGCCAGGATGTTGACGGGGCTGCTGGTGCTGCTGGCGGTCGCCGCGGTGACGCCGCACACGACGCCGTTTCTGCTGATGCTTGGCACCCGCATTCTGATCTTGGCCATCCTGGCGATGAGCCTTGATCTTCTGCTCGGCTTCACCGGCATCGCTTCGCTGGGACACGCCGCCTTTCTCGGGCTCGGCGCCTATATGACGGCGATCCTCGCGGTCCGCTATCAGTTCGGCCTCGGCTGGGATTTCTGGCTCGTGGTTCTGTTGGGGATGCTGTTGGGGGCAGCGACGGCGGCGGTGTTTGCGGTCTTTGCGCTGCGGGCCCGCGGCGTCTATTTCCTGATGATCACCTTGGCGCTGAGCCAGTGCGTCTGGGGCCTCGCCTATCGCTGGGATTCGCTGACCGGCGGCGATAACGGCCTCAACCTGCCGGGCCGGCCGGTCCTCGGCCCGATCCATCTCGGCGACGATACGGCCTATTTCTATCTCGTCTTCGCCTTTTTCGCGCTGTCGCTGCTGCTGCTCTACGTGTTCGTCGAGTCGCCGTTCGGGCGCAGCCTGGTCGGCATCCGCGAGCACGAAGTGCGGATGCGCATCCTTGGCTACAATGTCTGGCTGCACAAATACATCGCCTTTATCATTTCCGGCGCGTTCGCCGGCCTGGCCGGGGTGCTGTGGGCGCATGCCAGCAGCGAGGTCAGCCCGAACGACGTCACGCTGACGACCTCAGTCGATGCGCTCTTGATGGTCGTGCTCGGCGGCCCCGGAACCCTGTTCGGCGGCGTCCTCGGCGCGGTCATCGTGCTCTTTTTGCGCGAGTATCTGAGCACATTCGTGACGTGGTGGCCCTATGTCCTCGGCGGCGTGTACATCGCGACGATCTCCTATCTGCCGGATGGGGTCCTCGGCACGTTGCGGCAGCGGTGGCGGCCGGCTCCGGTCATCACCGCGCCGCCGCCGGGCTTGGCGCAGCCCCGAGCACGAAGCCATGAACTCGAGATCAACCAGGGAGGAATTGAATGACAGCCAAGCGGTTTTGCGGCCTGTCCGCCATCGCGGTCGCGCTTGCGATGGTCACGGCGCCGGGCGCGGGTGCCGACGAGCTCAGCATCGGTTTTTTGATGCCCGTGACCGGTCCCTTGGCGCAAATCGCAACGGACTCGATCAATGGCTTCAAAATGTATCTTGACGAGCACAAGGGCGACTTCCACGGCGCCGCCGTAAAGCTGATTGTCGGCGACACCCAGGCGAAGCCGCCCACCGCCGTCCTGCAGGCCGAAAAGCTGATCAAGCAGAACCACGTCAACATGCTGATCGGCGGCGTCTTGGCGTCGGAGGGCTATGCCCTCGCCCCAGTCAGCACCCGCGAGAAGGTGCTGTACATCTCGTCGATTGCAGCTTCGGACGATCTGACCCAGCGTGACGCGGCGAAATACCCCTATTTCGTGCGCACCGGCTGGTCGAGCTCGCAACCAAGTCATCCTTTCGGCGAGTGGGCCTGCCGGAACGGCATCAAGAAGGTCGTCACGATCGCTGCGGATTATGCGTTCGGCTATGAAGTGGTCGGCGGGTTTCAGCAGACGTTTGAGGCGTGCGGCGGCAAAATCATCCAAAAGCTGTGGCCGCCGATCGCCACAGCCGACTTCTCGCCGTACATCAGCTCCATCAAGCCGGACGCCGATGCGGTATTTATCCTGCCGGTCGGAGGGTCCGGGCCGCTGCAATTGCCGCGGCAGCTGCAGCAAGCCGGCATCATTCCGCAGAAACGTCTGATCGGCAGTGGCACGGCGTTTGATGAATTCATTCTGCCGCAGATGGGGGACGAGGTTATCGGCGCCGTCTCGCCGCTGCAGTATAGTGCCGCGCTGCAGACCCCCGAAGCCGTAGCCTTCGTCAAGGAGTACCGGAAGAAATACGGCAAGGTGCCGTCATATTTCTCCGAGAGCAACTACACGACTGCCTTGATGATTGACGACGTGATGAAGGAAACGGGCGGCAAGTGGCCTGGCAGCGAAGAGTTCATCAAGAAACTGACAGCGCTCAAGGTCGACGCGCCGCGCGGCCCCATCAGCTTCGACGAGCTGCGCAACCCGATCCAGAACGTCTACCTGCGAAAAGTCGAAAAGAAGAAGATGGACGGTTATCCCAAGGACGAGCTGTGGAACGTGGTCTTCAAAACCTATCCGCACGTCAGCCAGTTCTGGACCTTAAGCAAAGAGGAGTACTTGAAGCAGCCGGTCTACAGCCGCGACTATCCGCCCTGCAAAAATTGCGAGTAGGCGGTGAGCGGAGATCGGGAGGAGCCGGCGCTGCGGCTCGTCGGGCTCGGCAAGAGCTTCGGCGGGCTGCAGGCGTTGCGCCATATCGACCTCGAACTCGGGGCCGGTGAGCGCCATGCCATCATCGGTCCGAACGGGGCCGGCAAGACGACGCTGTTCAACGTCATCACCGGCATCCTGCCGGTGACGACGGGGCGCGTGCTGCTGTTCGGCGAGGATGTGACCGGCTGGTCGAGCCAGCGCCGCACCGCTCTCGGCATGGCCCGGACCTTCCAGATCACGAGCCTCTTCCCCAAGCTCACCGTCCTTGACAACGTGCTCCTGGCGGTGAACGGGTTGCGTTCGACCAAATTTGTCGGGTGGCGCTTCCTGTCGTCCTACCGCGAGGTCTATGACAAGGCGCGCGCGCTGCTAGGCGATGCCGGTTTCCTCGACCGCCAGAATGTCGAGGTGCGGCACCTGTCGCATGGCGAGCAGCGCCAGCTGGAGATCGTGCTGGGACTGGCCAGCGACCCCAAGATCCTACTGCTCGATGAGCCGGCCGCGGGCCTCTCCTCCGGTGAATCGCAAGAGATGGCGCGCTTTCTCGGACGGCTCGACTGCAGGCTGGGGATCCTGTTGATCGAGCACGACATGGAGGTCGTGTTCGACGTCGCCGACCGCGTTACGGTGTTGCATTTCGGCGAGGTGCTCGAAACTGGCGCCGCCGCGGACATCCGCCGCAGCGACCGCGTCCGGGAAATCTACCTCGGGACGGCCTGAGCGATGGCGCTGCTCGAAGTCCATGATATCCATACTTATTACGGCGACGCCTATGTGCTGCAAGGGCTGTCCCTGAGCCTGGAACAGGGGCAGATCCTCGGCCTCCTCGGGCGCAACGGCGTCGGCAAGACGACCCTGGTCAACTCGATCGTCGGCTTCACGCCGCCGCGCCGCGGTCGGATCCTGTTCAAAGGCGCCGATATTGCGGGAGCGTCGTCGTTCGCCACAGTGCGCGCCGGCATGGGGCTGGTACCGCAGGGCCGGCGCGTCTTCCCGACCTTGACCGTCGCCGAGAACCTCCAGGTCGCCGGGCGCAGCGCCGACCGCCATGGCTGGACGCTGGAGCGGGTCTATGCGCTGTTCCCTCGCCTCGCCGAACGCCGCCATCAGCGTGCCCGCACGCTGTCGGGCGGCGAGCAGCAGATGCTGGCGATCGGGCGCGGCCTGATGACCAATCCCGATTGCCTGATTATGGACGAGCCATCCGAGGGTCTGGCGCCAATCATCATCCAGGGCGTCTGGGAGGCGATCGGCAGGCTGCGTCAGGAGGGGCTGTCGATCCTGCTCGTCGAACAGAACGCCTCTCTGGCGATCCAGCTGGTCGACTACCTGCACGTCCTCGAAAAGGGCCGAGTTGTCTATTCGGCAACACCGCAGGAACTCTGGGCCAACGACGAAATCAAATCGAACTATCTCGGCATCTAACCCTGCCGATCCCCTGTCTGCGCCGCAACATCGGGTTTGGGGCAACTCCTGTCGAGTGACCATCCGGATGTGATCGGCCGGAACGCGCCGGAAGCAGTTGTTAGCGTAACCGCAATCGAACGGGGGAGTTCGACCCCGACGCGGTGCTTCACTCTAACCACCGAATGCCCCACCTGTTACGCCGCCTCGTGCGCCGCCTGGCGCTGCAACCAGCGCTGCACGCGCGGGTCGTCACAGACGGCAACGTTGAAGCGCATCCACGGCGAGCGCTCGAGATGCGGGCGGAAGACCGTGCCGGGCGCGAGCATGATACCGTCATGCTGCGAGGTTTCCGCCAGCGCCAGCGAGTCACCGATATCCGGGAAGCGCGCCCAGACGAACAGGCCGTCGGCAGGCTCCGCGAACAATTCCAGTCCGATCTGCTCGAAAGCGCGGACGACATTGCGCCTCGCCTCGCCGAGCCGCTCGTACAAGCGAGAGAGATATTTGCGGTAATGGCCCTCGACCAGCATCAGATAAATCAGCCGCTCGGTGAATGGCGAGGTGGTGATGGTGGTCAGCATCTTGAGGTCGGCGAGTTCGTTGGCGACGTGTTGCGAGCAGGCGACAAAACCGACGCGCAAGCTGCCTGACAATGTCTTGGAAAAGCTGCGTGCATAAATCACGCGATCGAGCTGGTCGAGCGTCGCGAGCCGAGGCGTCGTCTTCACCTGCAGATCGCAGAAGATGTCATCCTCCACGACGGTGAAATTGTGCCGCTCAGCGGCCTGCAACACCTTGAATGCGACATGCGGGCTCATATTGGTGCCGGTCGGGTTGTGCATCACCGACTGAGTGAAATAGACCTTCGGGCGGTGCGCGGCTGCCAGGTTTTCGAGTATGGTGATGTCCGGTCCGTCGGGATTGCGCGGCACCGCCAGCATTTCAACACCCTGCAGGCGCAGATTGCCGAACAAATTGTAGTAGCCGGGGTCGTCCACCAATGCCGCGTCACCGGATTTGAGCAAGTAGCGGCTGACGAGCTCGAGCGCCTGGCTGGTGCCTTGCGTCAGCAGGATCTGGTCCGGATGAGCGGTGATGCCGAGCCCGGCCAGCATCAGCGCGAGATGCTCGCGCAATGGCAGATAGCCGAACGGGCGCCCGTATTCGAGCAGGTAGGCGCCGTTTCTGCGTGCGAGCACGTTGAGGCTCTGGCGGATACCGGCTTCGTCGAGCCACGAATTCGGCAGCCACGCGCCTCCCGCGAGCAGCGTGTTTTCGTCCGCTTCCAGCTGACGGCGGATCAGCCAGACCAGTTCCTCGTTGCGCCTGAGGTTATCGGACGGGGCGGGGCGCGTCGCCTCCGCAGGCGCGAGCACCGGTGCCGTATAGAACCCAGCGCCGCGGCGTGACTGCAAACAGCCCATCGCGACCAGGCGGTCGTAAGCCTCGACGACCGTGAAGCGGCTGACCTTGTAGCTTTCGGCGAAGTTGCGGATCGACGGCAATTTGGTGCCTGGCCGTAGGTGCCGATCGTCAATTTGACGCTTGATGCCGGCAACGATCTGGTCGGCGAGCGGCTGACCGCTGTTCCGCCTAACGGTTAGGGAGAGCACTGCCCGCTCCTGCCTCTCGTCGGATTGGCCTGGTCGCTGGACCATTACAGTTATGCCAACTGACGTTCAAACTGTCTATTACTATGCTGACGAGTGTTCCCCACTATGTCATGCGTGTCAAGCAATCTCGCTTGCACATCTGAACAGCAACACAAAGACGAGAGGAGAAACCCAATGCCGCTCATTCAAGTACAGGTCATCAAGGACGTGTTCAGTCAAGAACAGAAGCGCCAGATCATCAGCAAGCTGACTGATGCGATGGTCTCGATCGAGGGCGAGAACATGCGCCAGGTTACCCTTTGCCTAGTCGAGGAGGTGGAAAGCGGTGATTGGGGGATCGGCGGTAAAGCCCTGACTACCGCCGATGTCCACGCTCTGGCACGCGGCAAGGCTGCGTGACGGCGCGAGCTCGCTCGCGCCGCCTTGCGCCCGGATCATCGACAGTGGTTCGGGCGACCGGACAGTCCTTCGCAGACTGCCGGCACACCACTCCACGAAAAGGAGACGGACAATGACTGCAATCGATGGGATGCCGGACGACAGCCGGTACGCCCGCTGCATCCAATCTTCAAAGCGCGTCTATTGGGACATCGACGAGGACGTGATTCGGGGGCGCCGCTTCGACGTCGCCCACAAGTTCCTCCCGGATGGGCTTTCGCTGGCCGACGCATTCACGACACTGTCGCCCGGCGAGAGGCGGTTTGCGAGCCAGATCCAGGGCCGCACCTACGCCAATATCTTTGGGTTGGTCGAGCGGTTCATCAATGCCAAAATCCTGGAGCTGGGCCGCGAGCACGCGCTTGGCGACCAGGAGGCAATCGAAGCGCTGGTGCGGTTCAGCGCGGAGGAGCTGAAGCACCAGGCCTTGTTTCGCCGCATCGATGCGATGGTTGGTGAGATTTTGCCCGACGGCTATCGCTTTGATGTCGACCCCGATGCGGTCGCTCGCACCGTGCTCGCCAAGGGCAACTGGGCGGTCCTGGCGCTGACATTGCATATCGAGCTGTTCACCCAGCTTCACTATCGCCGGAGCATCGATCCCGACAGCGAGCTGTCCGGACTGTTCAAGGACGTGTTCCTCTACCACTGGAAAGAGGAGTGCCAGCACGCGATCCTCGATGAACTCGAGCTGGTTCGGCACGACGCCACGCTCTCGGCGGAGGACCGCGACCAGGGGGTGGACGAGTTCATCGCGCTGGTCGCCGCAGTAGACGGAATCCTACGGGCGCAAACGGCGGCCGACGCGAGCTACTTCGCTGCCAATTGCAGGCGCGCGGTGGATGTCGACGAGGTGCAGACGATCGAGGCTGCCTTTCTTGCGGCATACCGCTGGCAGTACATCCACTCGGGCGCCCAGCATCCGCATTTCAGCAAGGTGCTCTCCAGTCTGATCAACGAAAGCCAGGGCCAGCGAATTCAGGCAGCGCTCGCCACGCTGCACTGAGCCGGCCGCAGTCTTTACAACCACCCGAGCAAGCGAAAGAGAGACAATCATGGATGGCTACGCAAACACCGTTGCACCAACGGTCGTCAACGGCATCAACCTCGACGACCTGTTCGCCCTGATCGAGGGCGTCAGGACCGATCCCGCAAAAGCCAAGACCCATTGGCGAGTCGCTACGACCTGGCAAGGCCAGACGCGCAGCCGCGCCGAAGTCGAAGGCTTTGGCATCGGCGGCACTGAGGTGCCGCGCCGCTTCGCGATCGACATCGACGAGCCTTGCGAGCTCGGCGGCTCGAACCGGTTTGCCAATCCTCAGGAACACCTGATCGCGGCGCTCAACGCCTGCATGACGGTGGGCTACGTGGCGCAGTGCGCGGTGCGCGGTATCACTCTCGAGAGCCTCGCCATCGAGACCGAAGGCGAGATCGACCTCCGCGGCTTCCTCGGCGTCGATCCGACCATAGCGCAAGGCTACGAGAACCTGCGCTATATGGTGCGCATCAAGGGCAACGGCACCAAGGAGCAGTTTGCCGAGATCCACGAGGCGGTGATGGCAACCTCTCCCAATTTCTACAACTTGTCCCGGCCCGTGGCTCTCAAGCCGACCCTCGTCGTCGAGTAAACATCGACTGCACGCGCGACGTGGCCGCGCGACCGGCGGCAGCGTCGCGCCCTGCTTCCGCAATGTCTGCTCGGGGTCAATGAACGAACCCGCTCGCGCGGGAGGGCGCTGCGCGCGGAGCGGGGCAGGCGGCGAGGACCGTGCCAACAACTGACTGATAGACGATGACGGGGCGGGCGTCCCGTCCTGAGGATTGGGAGTTCCAACACTCCAGCCTCAGGACAGGAGCCCCCGATGAACGACAAGCCGATCAGCGATCTTCGCCGCCGCATGATCGCGGACATGACGGTCCGGAGCTTTAGCGACAAGACCCAGCACGAGTATATCCGGCAGATCGAGACCTTTGCCCGATTTCTCGGTCGCTCCCCCGATACCGCGAGCGGCGACGACATCCGCCGCTTTCAGCTCGCACAGGTCGAGCAGGGTGCGCAGCCGCCGAAGATGAACTCGCAGGCCTCGGCGTTGCGCTTCTTCCTCAGCATCACGCTCGGCCGCGCTGACCTCGCCCATCAACTGGCGCGCACGCACTATCCGCGCAAGCTGCCGCGGGTACTTGCTGCGGAGCAGGTCGCTCGGCTGATCGAGGCCGCGCCCGGCCCCGGCCTGAAGTACAAGACCGCGCTCAGCATTGCTTACGGCGCCGGTTTGCGCGGCGGCGAGGTCGTCATGCTGCGGGTCGGCGATATCGATTCCAAGCGCATGCTGATCCGTGTCGAGATGGGCAAGGGCCGCAAGGATCGCCATGCCATGCTGTCGCCGCAGCTTCTGTCGTTGCTGCGCGCATGGTGGTTGCAATGCCGGTCGCGAGGCTGGCTGTTCCCGGGTCAGGACCCGCTGCGGCCGATATCGGTGCGTCAGCTCAACCGCGTCTGCCATATGGCGGCCGAGGCCGCGGGGCTCGGCAGCTGGGTCACGCCGCATACACTGCGCCACTCGTTCGCCACGCATCTGCTGGAGAGCGATATCGACGTGCGGGTAATCCAAGTGCTGCTGGGCCATGCCAAGCTGGACACCACAGCCCGCTATACCCACGTCGCCACCAACGTGCTGCGCACTGTGATGAGCCCCCTTGATCGGCTGACGCTGCCGACGGAGCAGCCGCCGGCATAACGCCGGTCCCGCGTGGGCCGTCAAGGCCTGGAGGTCGCGGATATCTTGCGCGACCACGGGCCGGCCTGGCGCGAGGCCAACCGCGGTCACGTGAGCCTCGGCCAGCTCAAGGTGATGAGCGCGATCGAGCGCTGCCGCACGGCGGCCCTCGGCGGCCACGTCATGCGCTGCGAGAACGACGCGTGTGCCTATACGGCCATCGCCTACAACAGCTGCCGCAACCGGCACTGTCCGAAGTGTCAGGGCGCGGCGGCGCGGCAGTGGATGGCGGCGCGCGCGGCGGAGCTGCTGCCCGTGCCGTACTTCCACGTCGTCTTCACACTGCCAGCGCCGATCGGCGACATCGCCTATCAGAACAAGGTGGTGATCTACGATCTCTTGTTCCGGGCATCCGCCGAGACAATGGTGGCGATCGCGGCTGACCCCAAGCATCTCGGCGCCAGCATCGGCATCACCGCCGTGCTGCACACCTGGGGATCGGCGATGATGCATCATCCGCACGTGCATATGATCGTGCCGGGCGGCGGCATCTCGCTCGCTCGATTACGGTGGATCACCAAACGGCCCAACTTCTTGCTGCCGGTGCGCGTGCTATCAAAGCTCTTCCGCAGGCTGATGATCGAGAAGCTCGTTGCCGCACACGCCGCCGGCCGGTTGATGTTTCGCGGCACGCACGCCGCGCTCGTCAACACCAAGGCATTCGCTGCTTATCTGGCGCCGCTCAAGAAAACGCGCTGGTACGTCTACGCCAAGCGCCCGCTCGCCGGGCCCAAGGCGGTGCTCGCCTATCTGTCGCGCTACACGCATCGCGTGGCGATCTCGAACCGGCGCCTGATCGCGGCTGATGCCAAGACGGTGACGTTTAAGGTCAGGGACTATCGGAGCAACGGACCCGGCCGCTACAAGACGATGACGCTCGACGCGCACGAGTTCATCCGCCGGTTGCTGATCCACGTGCTGCCCAGTGGCTTCCACCGCATCCGCCACTACGGTCTGCTGGCGAGCGGCGTGAAGGCCGACAATCTCGCGCTCGCCCGCAAGCTGCTCGCCATCGCGCCGCCGGCGCCCGAGCCCGAGGACACCGCTTGCGAGCCGCCCACGGCCCTTAAGCCGTGTCCGTGCTGCGGCTCGGCCATGCGCATCATCGAGGTGTTCGAGGCAAGCGAGCCGGCGCGACATAGCTCGACCACGATGCCCGCCGTCATCAGGATCGACACCTCATGAGCCCGGGCTATCCCATTCGCCGCGGCTATCCCGATCTGTCTCGCTGGCCCAGGGCCGGCCGCGGCAGCGCTCGCCCTAGCCCGGGTTCTGCAACGCCCAGATCGGCCTCGGCCCCTTGTTGTCGGGCAACTCCGGCCTCATCGCCACCACCGCTTGGCGCCGCAATCTCTCCGTCCGCCGCGTCATCCGCAGCCGTAGCCTCGACGGCGCTGTCGAAATCCCCATAAAGCCCGCGGCACCGTTGTCCCCGACATCCCGCGGGTTCCTTCCCTGAAGGCTTTCGGACGACGGCCCCGGTGCGCGTGGCTGGGCTCGTGATGGGGCCGTCATCCGAAACCCTCTACAAAAGCCGACCTCTCTGTTGCCGTTCGCGTTGTGGACCGCCCCCTTGGGCGGAGCGCATCCGGCGTGGCGCCATTATCGCGGACATATGACTCTGGCGCGTCTTCTAAAGCGCGAAGGCGGGCTGTGCCCCTGGCAGGCCGTCCAACGCCATCAGTGCAGCGGTCAACCCTATTCCGCAGGGTGTTTCCAGCTTCTCAACGCATACGATCGGCGTCCTGGGTCAGTGTGGTCGCGACGCGGAAGCGCGCGGCCAGGCGCTTCGCCGTCGCTTCCCGCCGCATCCTCAGCGCCACCCCGTCTGCGCGCGCACGTGCAAGCACCGCGGGCGGCGCGGTCGCCGGGGTGCCGCTGTCGAATGGCGGTTCGGGAGCGTATGCGATATCGAGCTGGATGCGCTGCGCCGCCTCGACGCCGCACAGCTCCGAGACCAGCCTGAGCGCCCCGTCGATTCCGGCCGTGACGCCGGCGGCGAAAATCCATTTGCCATCGACGACGACCCGCTCGTCCAAGGCCGTGGCGCCGAACAGCGGCAGGAGATGATGCGAGGCCCAATGCGTCGTGGCGCGCCGGCCGCGCAGCAGGCCGGCAGCCCCCAGCAGCAACGCACCCGTGCAGACCGAGAGCACCTTGCTTGCGCCAGCGGCTTGTGTCCGGAGCCAGCCGAGCACGGCCGCATCGTCCATGAGCGCCTCCTGCCCCGCGCCGCCCGGCACGTGCAGTACGTCCAGGCGGGGCGCCTCGGCGAGCGTCGCGTCGGGTATGAGGCGCAGGCCCATCACGTCGCGCACGGCCCCGGCGGTACTGCCATAGAGGCGGTGCCTGGCGCCCGGAAGCCGTGACAACACCTCAAATGGGCCCGTGAGATCGATCTGGTCCAGGCCTTCAAACAGCAGCGACCCAATTTCGATGGTGCGGGCGGAACGGCTCATCGTCCCGTCCTCAGCCGAACGAGACCGGGCCGACCGCCCCGTACCAGTGCTTCACCTTCTCCCGGTTACGTTCGTCCATGTAGAAAAAGTGGGTCATGGTCGGCCGGACGACCGGGCCGCCATCGTCCGGGGTCATTATCACCACGCCGCGGAATATCTTGAGCAGGCCACCGTCCCAATATTCCCTCACCTCGTGAAGGGCAGTGAAGCCGGTGTCGATGAAGGCCTTCAAGTTGGCGCGAATTGCCTCGCGGCCGTGCCAGTCGGCGACGCCCAGATTGCAGACGGCGTCCTCGACGAAACAATTGAAGCCGGCGCCAAAGGTCTTGTCGTCAATCTCCTTCCACATGGCGAGCAGCCACTCTGGAGCCGGCGTCTTCTCGAACGTTTGCCTGGTCATCGTACTCCTCCAGTGAACTCGTGCCGAGAGGCTCGACACGGCTGAGATAAGCGGGCATTGATTGGCGATGTCGCCAAAGACCCCTCTGATCTCGCCAATGGCCACCCGTGCCGTCGAGGTGCTCGCCTTCCCCGAGGTGCAGCTGCTCGACATTGCCGGGCCATTGCAGGTGTTCAGCTCGGCGAACGAGCGATGCGCCGAGCGTGGCTTGCTGGCGCCCTACGCGCCCCGGGTCGTCGCATCCACGCCCGAGATCACGGCGACCGCTGGACTTTCCTTCGCCGCGACGCCCCTGCCGCCTCTCACCGACGGGATCGACACGCTCGTCGTGGCGGGCGGTCAGGGCGTGATGCGCGCAGTCGACGATGGCGGGCTGGTCGGCTGGGTTGCGAGTTGCGGGGCGAAGGCGCGTCGCGTCGCTTCGGTCTGCACCGGCGCGTTTATGCTGGGCGCTGCTGGCTTCCTTGACGGTCGCCGCGCCGTCACGCATTGGGAATATTGCGACCGGCTGGCATCCCGTTATCCGCTCGCTCGCATCGATCCAGATCCGATTTTCATCAACGACGGCAACGTTTGGACTTCCGCGGGCGTCACCGCCGGGATCGATCTGGCTATGGCGCTGGTGGAGGAGGATCTCGGCCGCACGATCGCGCTTGCCGTCGCCCGGCATCTGGTCGTGTTCCTGAAGCGGCCGGGAGGACAGGCGCAGTTCAGCGCCGCGCTGACCCTACAGGTGTCGAACGACCGCTTCGCCGATTTGCACGCCTGGATGGAAGACAATCTGGCCGATGACCTGTCGCTGCGCCGACTGGCCGCACAGGCCGGCATGAGCGAGCGAAGCTTTGGTCGCCGCTATCTCGAGCAGACCGGCATGACACCCGGCCGCAGCGTCGAACGACTGCGCGTCGAAGCGGCACGCCAGCTCCTTCTCGATACGCGTCTCCCTATGAAACGCGTGGCGACCCGCTGCGGCTTCGGCAGCGAAGAAACGATGCGCCGCGCCTTCTTGCGTGTCCAAGGCGTGGGGCCAAAGGACTATCGCGATCGATTCAACTGAACTCCGTGCTCAAGGGAGCGGCTCATCGCTCTGTGGCCGATATTCCAGTCGCTGGCTGGCCAGCCGGGACGCGTCGGTGGGCAGGACAACCAGCCGTTCTCGCGATCTGCGGTGGTTATTACCTTCGGCCAACGGAAGCGTACTGGCAGCAACCACCCCACCCGGCCGTCGCCCGGGCTTGATTGCAAGGCCTATCCTGCTTGCAAGGTCTATCAAGGGGGCATGAGGCCCAGTTGCCGCCCTTCCGGGGTGAGCGCCCGGTAACCGTTCGGTAGGGGACGCTTCGCGAGAAAGCGGGCAAGGGGCGAGGCGCGCAGTAAGCGGTCAAAAGCGAGGCTGTGGTTTGGGTACCGCTGAGGCAGTCGCCCTAGATCGACTACTACGACAAGGCCATGGCAATTCGGCTCGGACAATCCGGCCGATCCGGACCGGACGAGGCGACGTGCTTACCACCGCACCACCGTTATGTTTACTGAGGAATAGTGAGCGGTGTCATGGGGTCCTTTATCCGCGGGTCAATCGGGAGACCGCCGATCGGGCGCTAAGTGAACTCGATGGCCAGATCGGGAGACTGCTCTGGCCGGTTACTACTACGCGGACACACCGTTGCACTGTACCTGGAAAAACTCGATGAATTGCTCGTGGACAGTCGTGGGCCGCGGCGGTGTCCCGCCACTCACGCAGCGGTTTCTTTTTCACCGCGCATCCGTTTCGCGGCGGTGCAGCACAATCAAGAGACTTCGATTTGATGCCGACCCCTAATTCAGCAGGGCAACGTAAATGCTGCATACTCGCTGACTGGACGTATCGCGGAGTCACAGCGTGTCGTTCCCTCCAGTTCGCCAAAAGCTGTCTGACAACGTGAGTGCCACTCCGAAAGAGTCCCAATAAGGGCCCCTATATTGGGGTCCAAGAGATAACCAATAAGGCCGCCTACCGTGCCCGAAATCATCGGAGTTGCCGCCGCCCGTATCCTTTTCAGAAACGAAGATCTCTCGAACTCCCTCTGCAGTTCAGCGTAGGCGGGCTGCAGCGTCTCGCTCACCACTGCACGCGGCCCCTGGTCAAGGTCAAACAGATCGGCGTCTAATTGAAGGCGTCTCCTTGCCGGGTTGCGATCATGTCCTCCGGTGACAGGGAGGCTAATCCCGGAAGCTCCAGATTGACCAGTCCGGTCAGCAAGCGATTATCCCGATCGGGAACCGTTGGGAAAAATCGTTGTGCTTCTGAGGTCGACGCGTCCTCCGCCGCTTCTTGCAGCTTTACATAAAATCGCGACATCAATTCGATATCATAAGGAAACGGAAAGTATAGTGATATTCGATTAGGTGCGTTGGCGAAAAGAGAGATCGCTCCGCATATTCGGTCTACTGCGAGGTCGTTTAGGGCCTCGGTGAGCAGCGGCCGACCGCTGTCTTCGGGTAAAAGCGATTGTTTCCAATAGTGTAGAGTGTCGTCGGGTGCACGCTGACAAAACTCCTCAAGTTGCGCGTCTGTGAGCGTGGGGTCTGTGCCCGGTCGTGGGACTTTTAATCAGCAGGTCCCGGGTTCGAATCCCGGCGGGCTTACCACCTAACCTCCGGAATTGAAAAATCGATTGGTGGCACGGCCGATCTGAAATAATCCGTCGCCGAATAACCCAGTTATCCCCGATGCTGTTGACCCGAGACGGTCAACTCAAGACAGGGAGGACGACGCGCAACAGCTTCGCGGTCCTGACCAGGCCGTCCGGCGCCCGGGCAGTGCCGCCGTCCGTCGTGAAATACGCCGTTCGCCCGTAGTCTTCCGGGCCACGTCGCCATGCGCCACTCGATGGTCCGACCAGCAGGTCGGAGAAGGGTTCGCCGGCGACGACAGTCCTGCCCTCACGGTTCCCGTCCGGCTCCAATCGCACGCGATCAATGGTATTCTCGCGGTGCGTAGTCACGTAAGCGACCCCGGCATCCTCGTCGATGATAAAGTCGTCCCACTGGCGGCCGCCGGCAATGAATACCGGCAGCGCCGCCGGTTCCAGGGATATTGGATCGACACTGACCCTCATCATGAGCTGTTGTGAGGTCGAGGTGTAGTAGAGTTGGTGCGTCCGCGCAGCGTAACGTATGCCGTTGACACCGGGCTGCTCGGGCTTCTTCTCGCCCGGCCGGTTCTTCATATTGTCATGCCGCAGCCAGACGCGCGCGGAAGTCTCGCCACCGTTCTTGGGTAGGTCGACGCGCCATATCAGGTCCGCGGCCCCAGCGATCAGGAGAACGTCCGGCGCGATCAGACAACCGCCGTTTAGCCCGACCTTCGGTGCTGGCAACTCGAGCACGAGCTGCGGTTCGATGCTTTCGCCCGGGCTCCATGCGCGCAGATCCATGCGATACAACCTCGACTCGCGCGTCCTGTAGACGTCGGATGTGCCGATCAGGAAGACGTCAGGGTCTGTCTCGATCACGCACAGCGTCATCAGGTCGAAAGTGTGCATCAGCACCGGCGTAACGGGCAGGTCGCCATCTGGGCGGGGGACGCACCATACTTCCTTCTTGTTTAAGGCCGTGGCCAGGATCGAGCCGTCGGAACGAACGGCAAGATTCTCCAGGAAGTAGTGCTTCGGAAACTCGGCGACGACCGTAAGCTGCGCTTGAGGTACAATCGGCATTGATATTGCTCCTGAGTGGGCTCGCCCCCGGGCCTTTCAAAGCGTCAACACCGAGCACACTATCTGGTAGCAACCGCAACTCCGATCCTGTCGCTAAACGTCGCGGGAGACGACTTGATAGGGGGTATAGTCTGAGGTGCGAAGGCCGGGCCCTCTGGACACGAACCCGCTGTGATCGCCAAACTCGGCTGGCACAGAGGAGCTGCCCTGATGACGATTATCGATTCCCAGGTCCACGTATACGAGGCGAATACCCCGAAGCGACCCTGGCACAGCGTGCCGAACTGGCCCGATCACGTCACCGGCGACGAAATGGTGGCGGCGATGGACAAAGTCGGCGTCGATGGCGCGATCTTCATCTCTGCCTTTTCCATGTATCAATACGACGCCAGCTACGCGGTTGAAGTGCGACAGGCTCATCCCGGCCGGTTCGCGCTCGTCAAGCCGGTCGACCCCGACGATCCGGCGGTGGCCGATGTCATCGCCGACTGGAAGAAGACGCCGGGCACGGTCGGCGTTCGGATCATGCTGACCAAAGAGGCGAACCGCGCGCCGGACGACCCGGGCCTTGATCGGATCGCACGCGCCGCCGCTCGCCACAATTTTCCAGTCAATGTCCTGTTCTGGGGCAATGTGGACGCGGGCGCGGCGCTGATCGATCGCCATCCCGAGACGCGATTTATCATCGACCATCTGGGCATATTGCAGCCGCGCGTGCCGCCGGCGCCCCCGCAGCCCTGGGCCGACCTGCCGAAGGTGCTGGAACTCGCAAAGCGCCCGAACGCGGTGATCAAGGTCAGCGGCGCCTGCACGCTGTCCCACGAACCGTTTCCGTTCCCAGACATTTGGGACCCGCTCGCCCGCGTATTCGAAGCCTGGGGTTTTGATCGCTGCTTGTGGGGGACGGACTGGACGCGCGCCTTCGCCGTCGTCAACTATGAGCAGGCGGTCGAGCCCTTCCTTAGGACTGACCGCCTGAGCGACAGTGAACGGGCAATGCTGATGGGCGGCGCCTGCGCCAAGGCTTATGGCTGGTCGCCAAAGAATTAGTGCTTCCGAGTGAGTTTATCGGGGGCGACGTAGCATCCGGAGATAATGGTGCCGATCCTTCCGAAGCCGGGCACGGCAAGCTGTAGCGCCCGAACAGCCGAATAGCACGCGGTGAGCGCGCCGGCCAGCACCTGTAGATAACCGAGTTGGGCGAGACGGCGTGCAGCAGATTATGGCTTGCGCCGCCGCGGCTCATCCAGCCACGCGTTCGATGACGGCGGCGGTTCCGTAAGCGACGATCTCGCTCATCGTCTCGCCGATCTCAGAGGAATCAAAACGCATCGTCAAAATAGCATTGGCGCCCATCGCGGTGGCGTTCTCGACCAGCCGGTCGATGGCGTGGCGACGCGCCTCTTCGAGCAGCTGCGTATATTCATGGATCTCGCCGCCGACGATCGAACGCAGCCCGGCCATCAGATTGCCCGCGAGACCGCGGCTGCGCACGACCACGCCAAAACATTGGCCCTTTAGCTCGACCACTCGATGAAGCGGAACATTTTCGGTCGTCACCACGATCATGACTGTCTCCTCTGGCGAAGGCTTCTGGATAAACCGGTCCCGGTCGAGAGGCTTCCCCCCGACGGCCGCTCGTAAGCATGCTGATCATCACGTAGGCTTACCACTCTGCAACCCTGCGATGATCAAACGGTTGGTTGCGGCCCCGACAGCGTCGGCATTAGTCTAAACTTGGGTGGGCATCGAAGAGGGGCCGTCATGGATTGGGCCGAGCGTCAGATCGAAATCGCCGGGATCAAAATGCATCTGTCGCGCGCCGGCAGGGGGCGTCCGGTTTTGGTGCTGCACCACGATATCGGCAGTCCGGAACGGCTCGAATTTTACGATGCCCTGGCGAGCCGGTTTGATGTCCTTGTTCCGCATCACCCGGGCTACGGCAAGTCGGAACGGCCGCAATGGCTGCGCAGCGTGCGCGACGTCGCGGTCATGTACCAGTGGCTGTTGTCCGATCTGAGGATCGAGCGGCCGTCGATCGTCGGGCTCGGCTTTGGCGGTTGGATCGCGGCCGAGATGGCGACAATGGCGCCGGACTGGCTGCATCGGCTGGCATTGGTCGGAGCGATGGGCGTCAAGCCGCCTGAAGGCGACATCTTCGACCAGGCGATCGTCAGCTATATCGATTACGCCCGCGCCGGGTTTCACGACCAGGCGGCCTTCGCCCGCGTCTATGGCGATGTGACGACCGATCAGCTGGTCGATTGGGACATTTGTCGCGAGATGTGCTTTCGCATCGCCTGGAAGCCGTACATGTACAGCCAGACCTTGCCGCATCTGCTGGGCGGGGTGAAGGCGCCGGCGCTCGTCGTTTGGGGCGATGATGACAAGATCGTGCCGCGCAGTGCGGGTGAGCTCTACGCTGCGGCTTTGCCCAATTCGCGGTTTGAGATCGTTCGCGGCGCCGGGCATTGCGCCGAGATGGAGCAGCCCGAGGCGGTGTCGCGCTTGATCGGTGGGTTTATCGCGGAAAACTGAACCTGGCATGGTCCGCATCGACGGACCACGTGCGCGAGGGAATAGGAGGAAATCATGCATGTGATGTATTTCACCGAGCAACCGATGTCCGCCTATCCGGCCGATATCGGCCTCGATTTCGGCGCTACCGCGCTAATGTTCTCCAATAAGTATTTCGATCCGGTTGCCGGCAGCCGGCTCTACAACGAATATCTCGAGCAATACATTTACGCCGAAGAAATGGGCGTCGAAGGTTTTATGCTGAACGAGCATCACAACGCGCCGTTCTGCATGCAGGCCAAGTGCAATATCTTTGCGTCGATCCTCGCCGCCGTGACCAAGAAGGCGAAAATTGTGTTGCTCGGCAATCCATTGCCATTGGCCGAGAACCCGGTGCGGCTCGCGGAAGAGCTGGCAATGATCGACATGATCTCGAAAGGCCGGCTCGTCTCCGGCTTTGTCCGCGGCGGCGGACAGGAGCAGCTCGCCAACGGCGTCAGCCCGGCCTACAACCGCGAGCGCTTCGAAGAGGCGCACGATCTGGTCGTCGCCGCGTGGACGCGCCAAGGCCCGTTCCGCTGGGAGGGCACCCACTATCAGCACCGTGTCGTCAATCCCTGGGCGGTGCCGCTACAGAAACCCTATCCGCGGGTGTGGATCCCCGGCGTGATCAGCAAGGAGACGATCATCTGGGCGGCAAAGCAGCGATATCCTTACATCGCGCTCAACACCTCGATCGAAGCGACCAAGACGATCTGGAAACTTTACGACGAAGTCGCGCGCGAGGTTGGTTACGAAGCGGGGCCGGAGAACCGCGGCTACCTGCAGCAGGTTCATGTCTCCGACAGCGAAGAAAAGGCGGAAAAGAACGCGCGCCAATTCTTGTGGATGCAGGGCGAATTCACCGGCTTGGCGCATCCGGTGTGGTCGAGCCCATCGGGATATTCGTCGCCCGAGCATCGCCGCCAGTTTGTCGAGTTCGCGGTCGGACGGGCCGAGAGCCCGCGCGGACGCCCAACCTTTGAAAAACAGGTCGCCGATGGCCGGGTTATTTACGGCACGCCAAAAACGGTGATTCCGAAATTGCGCCACGTGCTCGAAGAGACGCGGCCCAGCATCTATGGGCTGTGGGGCAATGACGGCACGGTCAGCCACGAGGACGCCAAGACCTGCATCCGGCTATTGGGCCAGGAAGTGATGCCGGCGATGCGCGAGATCGGCAAGGAGTTGGGCCTAAAAGACCCGTTCGAGCTGAACTCGCCGGTGCATCTGCGCTACTCGACCGACCTCAAACAGATGCCGCGGGCCGCGGAGTAATCACCGGCCTGGCCAAAAACTGCAATGCCGTGTCTTCGCGATACGGCATTGCCACCGGAACAGGCGATCAGCAGCCGAGCTTGGCGGCGAGATCGATAAAGCTTTCGGCGACCACGTCAAAATCGTGCTCGGCACGGAGATCACGGGTCTTGTTTGGTCCATGCTCCAATGGCCGGCTGATAAAGGCGGTATGGAAGCCGCGCCCGCCCGCGGCAACGAGGTCGCCGTTATGGGCCGCGACCATCATGCATTGCTGCGGCTTCAAATCGAGAAAGGCGGCGGTGCGGTCGTAGGCTTCGGGCTGCGGCTTGTAGGCGTGCGCGACTTCGGCGCCGAGGATCGCATCCCAGGGCAGCCCAGCATATTTCGCCATATTGACCATCAGCGCGACGTTGCCGTTCGAACATGTCGCGAGAATGTATTTGCGCTTGAGCCGGGTCAGCCCCTCGACCGTGTCCGGCCAGCCGTCAAGACGATGCCAGGCGCGGTTCAGATGGTCGATTTCCGCTCCATTGAGCCCCGATATCCCGAATTCCGGCAATAATTCCACCAGGTTCTCGCGATGCAAATCGTCGAGCCGGGTCCATGGCCGCTCGCCATTGCGCACTTTGGCCATCGCCGGCTGGTAACGCGCCCGCCATTTGTCGGCGAAGTCATGCCAATCCTTGTCGTATCCCTTCGATCCGAGAATGGCCTTGGCCTCGCGCGCAATGCTGTCGCGCCAATTGACCACGGTGCCGAACACGTCGAACGTCAGCGCCTTCACCTCGGAAATTGGCATCTTCCGGATCTCCTTCTATTTCTGGTCTGACTTCGCACGTTGCCCATCTGACGGGGTGGGCGCTCACTTCGAGCCGCTTCGGCTGCCGAGCCGGGTCGCCTCAAGGCCGGCAATCGATTATAAGGGACCAGATTTACGGTTAGGACGATGAGAAAAGTCAACCTCGTCGAGGCCAAAGCTCGTCTTAGCGAGCTGGTAACCGCCGCCGCCGCCGGTGAGGCGATCTACATCACGCGGCGGGGCAAGGCGGTGGCCCAACTCATCCCAGCCGTCAGCGGGCGCCGCCGCGTCGATCCGTCAAAGCTGCGCGCGATAACCGATACGATGCCGTTGCAGCGGGAGAGTGCGAGTGCAAGCGAGTTTGTTCGTCGAATGCGCAACAGTGACCGTTTTTGATGCGGCGCCGTCAGGTTGCCATGGTCCGCCCTAGCGCGTCAGCGCCGGATCGCAGCCCGCTCGACCTATCTCTATTTCCCGGCAAGATGCGCGACGACAGGAGCCAAGGCGTCCAAATAGGGTTCCTGGACGATGTAATAGGAGATGCCCCAGCGCTCGCGGCGCGCCTGCAGGTCTTCAATTATTTTGGATAAGCTTCCGATCAGTACGTAAGGGCTGGCGAGCACTTCATCCGGGCTCAACTGAGTCCACCGGCCCGTTAGCGCCTCGGCCGCTCTGCGGCGATCATCCGTCACAACGACGCGCTGCAGCAACGCGTTCAATTCCAAATGCCCGTACCGGTCGCCCGCAACCTCGCGCACGAGTCGCACACGTTCGTCGATACCCGAGACCCGCCATCCAGAAAGATCCGGTGGGACCGCCCCACCCCGCCAGAACGTCAATCCGGAGAAACTCACGATGTCGGCTTCTCGCGCGGCAAGAGTGAGTAGGCGCCGACCGTTGCCACCGATCAGGATGGGAGGATGTGGCTGCTGAACAGGAAGAGGGGCAATAGTATGCCCAGTCACTCGAAAATACCGGCCAACGAAGGTAAACGGTTTCCCGCTAAACAATCCCTTGATGATGGTGATTGCCTCCGCAAGCCGTTCGACCCTTCGGCCTCCGCGGTCAAAGCCCAACCCTATCTGATCGTATTCTGATGCGATGCTCCCCGCGCCCAAGCCGAGCTGAAGCCGCCCCTATGTGAGGAGGTCGACAGTCGCGGCTTCTCGTGCGACCAGCACCGGGTGGCGCAAGTCGTTATTGAGCACATTCGTCCCAACCCGAAGGTGTTTCGTCGCCTCTGCAGCACTGACAATTGCTGGAATCGGCGCAATTAGATCGGTTAGATGATCGGGCACGGTTAAGGTGGCATAGCCCAGCGCCTCGATTCTGCGAGCTTTCTCTACCCAGTTGGCCCGAGATCGGGCCTCTCTAACGTTCACGCCGAAGCGAAACGGCTTCATGTCATTTCCCATTGGACAGCTCGCAGGCGCGCACCGGGCGCGATCAGGAGGGGATTGTCAGCGCGATCAGCTTTTGCGCGGCGGCGTCGAGCGTATCGAGGTGGCGGCAGGCGTCGATCAGTTCGTTGAATAGGGCTTCGGATATCGCGAGACCAGGGGCGACCGGGCGGATGCGCCGCACCTCTTCTTCGAAATCCCAGATGAATTCGCGGCCGGTCCCCTCTTTTGTGAAGCTGCGGCCGTCCTTGGTAAAGACCGTAATGCGCGGGCCGAACAGGGTGCGGCGCACCGTTGGGATCAGGGTCACCCGCCGCATCAGGTCGAGGACCGCCGGCGGATCGCTTTCGCCGGGGCCGGGCCGGTCACCGCGCAGCAGCGGATAGCCGCGCTCGGCCGCCCCCCAGGCGGTGAAATATTGGGTGCTGCCGATTTGAGGCGGGCTTTCGATCCCGCGGCTCGGGAAGGCCGGGCTCGGATACTCGGTCTCGAACCAGTTGACCAAGGCTTCGATGCGGTCGATGTCCTCGGCGCGGATATTGTTTTCCTCACAAAGCCTCGCCGTGACGTCGATATGCGCGATATTGTAGCCGGCGGTCGAATAGATCCGATACAGCGTTTCGAGAAACATCCAGTCGCGCCCGAGGCCTTGGGTGATCTTTGCAAGCTCGGTGCGGTTGTCGCCGGTAAAGCTGTAGCGCAACTCGCCTTTGTTGTTGCCGGCATAGGCGTGATAAAAGCCGGCCTCGCCCTCCAATATCATTTCACCGCCAGGGGTGCCATGCCGCGCCAAGGCTACCGCGAGCAGCGCGTTGCGCACCGCACCGCCTTCGCGCAATGACCGCCCGCCGCTGCGCGCCCCTTCGAGATTGCCCGAAGCGAGATTGACGCATTGCGCGATGGCGCCGTGGATCTGCTCTGCGTCGAGCCCGCCGAGCTTGGCGGCGGCGATTGCCGCGCCAAAGATGCCGAACACCGGCCCGGCGTGAAAGCCGCGCGACATGACGGTCGGGATAAACTCGGCCGACATCCGCTCCATGACCTCATAGCCGGCGGCGACCGCGACGAGGAATTCCCGTCCCGACGCGCCAGCGATTTCCGCGGCTGCCAAGGCCGCCGGCAGGATCGCGGTGCCGGGATGAGTCAGCATGCGGAAGGTGTCCCATTTGCCGCCGGCAAAGATCGTCTCGGTATTGACAAAAGCGGCGCCCGCCTTCGTCAGTTTCACGCCATTGCACAACACCGTCGCGGCCCCGCCGCCGCCCGCCTCCTCCTCCTGCATCAAGGCGAGCGCCTGCTTGCTCGCCGGCATGTCGTGCGCAACGAGGGCGGAGGCGAGCGCCTCCAACGTTACCCCCTTCGCCCGGTCCACCACCACCGCCGGCAAATCCTCGTATTTCAGAGCAGCAACAAACCCGGCAAATTCCCGGCTCAACGACATGGCGCTCCCTCCCGCAAAGCGGCGTTACTCCAAATAAGCTTAACCGAATTCGATGGTGACAAAACGGGCCGCTTCGCGCTCGCGAAAGTCGTCCAGAGGCTGACTCAGACCTCGCGAAAGCGGCGGGCCGCATCCGGTCTGAAAGACTTGAGCCTTTTCAAAGTTCGGGGAAGTCTTCTTCCCAGAGTTCGGCGGCAGCTCGGGGTGCGTTGGTGCCGCGGCGATCGGCTTCGGAGGTCCGCAATTCGACGCGGCGGACCTTGCCGGAGATGGTTTTTGGCAGATCGGCGAATTCGAGGCGTCGCACCCGCTTTTAAGGGGCAAGATGCGCGCGGCAATGGCGGTGCGCGGCGGCGCCGGTTTGCCCCACTCGACGATACTGTGATTGCGGCATTGCGCCCAAAGGTCCACATCACCGAAGACCCAGCAATGAGCGCTTTGGCGCCACGGCTGCGGCCGGCGCACGTCATACTGACCCTGACCGACGGCCGCCAAAGCGCCAAATCCTGCGAAAGCCATCGCGGCGATTTCCAACAGCGTTCAGTGAAGCGGAAATCCGCGGCAAATTCCGCGAATTGGCGGAAACTGTACTGACCGTAGACGGCGCCGCCGCGATCGAGCGCGCCATCGATCATTGCGAGGACTGGCCCGATATCGGTGAGCTGACCCGCTCATTGCGCCAGTACGGTACGGCCGCGCCTAATGGTCAGAATTAGGCAGATACTTCGCGCTCTTGATCGTCATGGCGGGATTGCTTCGTCGCTGCGCTCCTCGCAATGACGAAATCTTACGGTGTCATTGCGAGCGCAGCGAAGCAATCTCGATGGGCTTTGCGGCGCCGGATCTCGAATTGGTACCACTTGCCTATTGCGGCGCCACTGTGCGAGCGGCGCCCTACGATTTCAGCAGTGCGGCCATGACACGGTCGCGGGTCAATGGCAGGTCGCGCAACCGCGCGCCGAGTGCATGGGCGACGGCGTTGCCGATCGCCGCGACGGTCGGGCCGCCGCTCGCCTCGCCGACGCCGAGCAGCGGGAGATCCGCGGCAGCGCCGACCAGCTCGACCGTGACTTCAGGCACTTCGGTGAAGCGGAGTACCGGGTAGCCCTCCCAGTCGCGCGAACTGATGCCGTTGCTGTCGAGCCTGACACCTTCCTTCAATGCCCAGCTCGCAGCCTGGATGATGCCGCCTTCGAGCTGGTTGATCGCCCCGTCGGGGTTAATGACGAGCCCGGCATCGCAAGCGCACCACACCTGCGTCAGACGAACCTCCTCCTCGACCTCGACCTCGACGACGACCGCAGCGTAGGCGGCCATGTTTTTGTACCGCGCAAAACCGATCCCGCGGCCCCGCCCAGTTCCCGTCGGCAATCCTGCCTGCCATTCACTCGTACGCGCGACATGTTCGATCACGGCGCGTGCACGGGGATCGGGCAACACCGAAAGCCGATAGGCGACCGGGTCCTCACCGGCGCGCTCGGCCAATTCGTCCATCGACGATTCGATCGCAAAGACGTTGAGCGTGGCGCCGAGCCCGCGCAATGACGAGGTCCGCACCGGTGTCTCGGGGATCAGGTGGTGGACGATGCGCTTTGCCGGAAAGCCGTAGAGCGGCTCGCCATTGCGCGTGCCCGCACCCGGCGGGTTGGACGATTCGGTTGCCGGCGGCGCGGGTGGCGGATCGGGCAACGCCTCAGCGGCTAGCAGATTGCCGCCGCCGCCCGGGCGGCTGGTATGCCGTCCGCTCCAGATCTCGGTGGTCCAATCGGCCGGTCTGCCGGCATTGTCGAGTGCGGCTTGCGCGGTGACCACCATCGCCGGGCTGACCGGTTCGAAGCCGAACTCCTCCTCGCGGCGCCAGCGCACCCGAACCGGCTTCCCCGGGGTCTGCATAGCGATCACCGCGGCGTCAGTCGCCGCGTCGTCGGCGCCGTTATGGCCGTAGCAGCCCGGCCCCTGGACATGCCTGACGGAGATGTTCGCCGGATCGAGTTTCAGAGTCCGGGCAAGCGCATCGCGCAACGGGTAGACGCCTTGCGAGTGGGTCCAGACCTCGAGCCGGCCGTCGCGATACACCGCGACGCCGCAAGACGGCGCTACCGAGGCGTGGGCGATGTGCATCCGGGTGTAGGTCGCCTCATAACGGTTCCCGGCGGGGGTCGGAGCGGCAGGCGGCGGCGCGCCGACCATCCGGTCGATCGAGGGCTGCTGCAACAGCCAGCGCGCTTCTTCCTGAAACGGGTTGATCGCATCGACGCCGTCCCACACGACGTGAGTGGGCGCGACCGCGACCGCTTCAACCACGGTTTCGTCCGGGCCTGATATGGCGAGAAAATTGCCGTTGCGAACGATCTCGATCGGCCCCTTGGCAGCGCGGCGCAAAGCGGCCTCGTCGACATTCTTGATTACCGCGCCGCGGTGCGGCTGGCGCACGACGCGCGCGTGCAGCATGCCGTCGAGCACCAGGTCGTGCATAAAGACTGGCGCGCCAAACACCTTGCCGCCGAGATCGACGCGCGGCGCGTTGGCGCCGACAATTCTATATCCATTCGATTTTTTGGTCGGCGTGTCACCGCGCGCGGGCCGACCGAGATCGACCGCGGCTGCTAGCGCCCAATAATCGTGGCCGGTAGGCTCACCATGATGGGTGATGGCGCCGTCCTCGACCGACAGCTCCGCGCGCGGATAGCCGAGAGCCGCGGCGACGCGGTCGAGAAACAGCTTGCGGACCTCGGCGCAGGCGAGGCGCAACGCTACCCCGCCGAATTGGATCGACTGGCTGCCCGCCGTATAGCCCTCGTTGGGCGTCAGATCGGTGTCGCCGGAGCGCAATACGATCCGATCGAGCGCGACGTCGAGTTCCTCGGCAGCGATCTGCCGCATCGCGGTCAAGACCCCCTGACCGATCTCGACCCGGCCGGTCGATACCGTCACCTTTCCGGGCATGTCGAACCCGACCCAACGGTCGAGCCGCGGGTTGGCCGCGAGCAATGGCGGCAAGGCGGTGGGAGCAGCGGCGCTCACGGCGCGGCTCCTGCTGCGCGGATCCGCTCGGCGGCGAGCGCGACAGCGCGCAGAATGCGAGTATGGCTGCCGCAGCGGCAAATGTTGTCGTCGAGCGCCTCGGCGATTTCATGCCGCGATGGCGAGAGGTTGTGATCCAGCAACGCCTTCGCCGAGATCAGGATGCCGGACAAACAATAACCGCACTGGCCCGCCTGCTCGTCGAGGAAGGCTTGCTGCAAGGGATGCGGGCGATCAGGAGTACCCAACCCTTCGATCGTCAGGATTTCCCGGCCGGCAACCGTCGACAATGCCTTGCCGCAGGATTTGACTGGCTCGCCGTCGATCAGCACCATGCAGCAGCCGCATTGTTCGAGGCCGCAACCAAATTTCGTGCCGAAAAGGCCGAGATGATTGCGCAGAATATCGAGGAGCGGTGTATCGGGGTCGGCAGTGACGCTGACCTCGCTTCCATTTACACTCAAACTGATCGTTTGCATCGCTGTCTCGCCAGCCGCGGGAGGAGCCGGCACTATAGCAAAAGCGGCGCTCGGGTGATGCGCTCGAAAAACGCTGGCGGTGGGGTCGATCCGCCGCCGCCCTGATCGGCGTCAGCTCTGTTTTACTTCGATCTTTTTTGGTTGCTTCTGGGCTTCGGCGGTTTTTGGCATGTTGATCGTCAGCACGCCTTTGGCGCAGTCCGCCGAAATATTGTCGCGGTCAACGCTGGCGGGGAGTTCGAAGGCGCGCTGGAACGAGCCGTAAGACCGTTCCGAGAAATGGTAGTTCTTGTCCTTCTGTTCCAACTCGTGGCGCTTCTCGCCTTTGAGGATGAGCATGTCGCCCGATACCGAGATATCGACGTCCTTGGCGTCGAGACCGGGCAGCTCGGCGCAAATCCGATATGATTTGTCATCCTCGCTCATATCGATCGCCGGTGCGGAAAAGGTAAACGGGCTTTGCCTGAATGGGTGCTCCATGTCGAATATCCGGCCCAGCGACGGGAACCCGAAATTGCCCGAGAACCGATCGAACAGCCGATCCATCTCGCTGCGGAAAGACTGCCACACATCGGGAACCGAGGGCGGCGCTGACTGAGATGCCGTTTGCGGTGTTGACTTCTTAACTTCGATTGGTGCGTCTGCCATCACTACCTCCATCGTTCTAATCAAGAAGGACGGGTGCACAACCCGGCGGACAGCTTAAAAATTGGGTTCGCCCGGGCATTGATCCAGCGCAATCGAACGCCTGGCCGGCGCCCGGAGGTTGCCTCGACCGTTAATCGTCGTTTGGCGGTTGGTCGAGCTCGAGCCACATCGCGTTGAGTATTGCAAACGAACAGGCGAGGGCGAGGCCGAGCACCCAGGAGAAATACCACATCGTAATGATGATCCTTCAATAGAGGACGTGCTCGTCGCGCCGGATCGACTCGGCGGTGACCGGGCCGCGCAGGACATGAAAGATCCATGCCGTATAGAGGATGACGATCGGCAGAAAGATCAGAGTCGCGACCAACATGATGAATAAGGTCGTCTGGCTGCTCGACGCATCCCACACGGTGAGGCTGCTGCGCAGGTCGAGCGAGGAGGGCAGCAGAAACGGGAACAGGCTGAGACCCGCAGTCGCGACAATCCCGGTGACCGCGCAGCTGCTGGCGACAAAGGCGGACAGCGGACGCGCGGCGCGCAGCAGCAGCCAGGCCAGCGCCGCACCGAGATAGGCCAGCAATGGCGCCGCGATGGTGATCGGATAGGTTCGGTAGTTGGCCAGCCAAGCGCCGGCGGTTTGGACGACATGCTTGTTCAGGGGATTCGACGGCGCTGCGGGATCGATGGCGCCCTGGATCACAAAGCCGTCGATGCCGCTCGCGAGCCACAGACCCGCCAGCGAAAACAGCACGATCACCGCGACAGCAGCCCAGGATGCGGCAGCATTTGCGCGCCGGGCCAAGTCGCCTTCGGTCTTGAGGGCGAGCCAGGCGCCGCCCTGCATCGCCAGCATCGAAACGCTGACCAGCCCGCACAACAATGCCCACGGATTGAGCAGCCCTAAGAGTCCGCCCTCGTAAGTGACGCGCAAGGTGTCGTCGAAGCGAAATGGCACACCGAGGAACAGATTACCAAATGCGACGCCAAAGACCAACGACGGTACAATGCCCGAGACAAATAACGTCCAGTCCCAGACTTGCCGCCATTGGCGGTCTACGAGCTTGCTGTGGAAGGTGATCGAGACCGGACGCAGAATAAGTGCCGCGAGGACCAGAAACATCGCAAGATAAAAGCCGGAGAAAGACACGGCATAGAGCGGCGGCCACGCCGCGAACGCCGCCCCGCCGCCGAGGATGAACCAGACCTGGTTGCCTTCCCAAACCGGGCCGATCGAATTGAGCACCATGCGCTTTTCAATGTCGGTGCGGGCGACAAAGGGCTGCAGCACGGCGGCGCCGAGGTCAAAGCCGTCCATCACCGCAAAGCCGATCAGCAGCACGCCAAGAAATGCCCACCAGATCAGGCGGAGGATCGCGTAATCGATCGGGATCGTCATGCCTCTAATCCTCGCCGGCTGCCGCAACGAGGCGGCGTTGCTCAACGGTTGCAGGCGCCTCAGGGCCAAGGCGGACGTATTTGATCATCAGGTAGATCTCGACGATCGCGAGCGTGCTGTAGAACAGGACGAACCCACCGAGACTAAAGTAGACATTGCCGACCGGCTCGTTCGAGGCGGCGAGGAACGTCGGCAGGACGCCATCGATAATCCACGGCTGGCGGCCGTATTCGGCGACCACCCACCCGAACTCCGCCGCCAGCCACGGTAATGGCAAGCTCCACAGCGCAAGCCGCAAAAACCATCGTCGATCAAGATCGCGTCGGCACGCCAAATAAAAGGCTAGCGCAAACAGCAGGATAAAGTAGAAGCCAAAGCCAACCATAAAGCGGAAGACCCAGAACAGGACCGGGACGTCGGGCACGGTGCTATACGCCGCCTGGCGGATCTGAGCGTCGGTCGCGTTTTCGATGTCCGGACGGAGCCGCTTGAGCAGCAGCGCATAACCGAGATCGCCGAACGACGACTCCATCTGAAGCGGCACGGTCGTGCTGTGCGCGGCACGCAACTGCGCCAACTCCTTGTACGCGACCAATCCGTCGCGGATACGCCGCTCCGCATTGGTCACCAATTCTTCGATACCGGCAACCGGCGTGTCGAGTGAACGCGTAGCGATAAGGCCCATGACCCAGGGTATCCTGATCGCAAACCGGGTAGTGTGCGTTGCGAGATCGGGAAGGCCGACGAGGGTGAAGCTGGCCGGCGGCGACTTCGTTTCCCACATCGCCTCGATCGCGGCGATTTTCATCTTTTGATCCAAACCAGCCGTGTAGCCGCTCTCGTCGCCGAGCACGACGACTGAGAGGGCGGAGGCCAACCCAAAGCTCGCGGCGACGGTCATCGAACGTCGGGCAAAGGATCGATGCCGGCCGCGCAACAGATAGAACGCACTGATTGACAGCACGAACATCGAGCCGGTCACGTACCCGGCGCTGACGGTGTGAACGAACTTCGCCTGGGCAACCGGATTGAACAGCACATCGTAAAACGACGCGACCTCCATCCGCATCGTTGCCGGATTGAACCGCGCGCCGACCGGATTTTGCATCCAGGCGTTGGCGATCAAGATCCACAGGGCGGAGAGATTACTGCCGATCGCCACCAGCCAGGTCACAACCAGGTGACCGACCCGGCTCAGGCGATCCCAGCCAAAAAAGAACAGCCCGACAAAGCTGGCTTCGAGAAAGAACGCCATCAGGCCTTCGATTGCGAGCGGGGCGCCAAAGATGTCACCGACGTAATGCGCGTAATAGGCCCAGTTTGTCCCGAACTGGAACTCCATCGTGATGCCGGTAGCGACACCCATCGCGAAATTGATGCCGAACAATATCCCCCAGAATTTCGTCATCTCGCGCCAGATCGCGCGTCCGGTCATGACGTAGACGCTCTCCATGATCGCCAGCAGCAGCGACAATCCGAGCGTCAATGGCACAAAGAGGAAATGATAAAGGGCCGTCAGCGCGAACTGCAGACGCGAGAGATCGACCACGTCGATGGACGGCATGTCAGTGCTTTCCAGGGTTTGGCGCAGACTGGCCAAGGGCGGCTGCGATCTGATCCGGACTGATGGGGGCTTGATGGGTGGGTCCAAAGAAGGCGAAGTAGATCACCGCCAGCGCGATCATTTTGAACATCAGTGCCCAGGTGATCTCGCGGCCGAGCGAACGACCGCGCCGCGTATTCCAGCAAGGGCGGCTGTTCCTCACGCGGTAGGCTCCGTGGCGGGTTGCAGAAAAAACCGGACCGGCGACCGACAGATTGCGCCGCGATATGGCGTTGTCCTGTGCACCGCGGCTTTGATCCAGATCAAACCATGTCGACGATCAATAGCATCCCAGATGCCTATGCGGCCGGCCCGCTTTGAGCGCCCGGCCGCTCGCCGAAAAGCTGGGCCTTTCGGTGGCTCACTGAGCGGCGGAAACGTGCGGCAGTCTAACGCATACGAGCATGGTTCTCTTCGGGGGGCTCAAAGGTTTGTCGCCAACGCAGTCCGTGAAGCGTCAAACGTTAGAATTCAGGCCCAACTTCACGAATTAGAAAATAACCGACGCGTGTGCGCCGTTCTGAATGCGCTCCACGCGACTGGAAAGAAATCGTGACCTCCCTGCTCCGGACGCTCATCGAAAAAACGCGCGAAACAGCGACGACCACCTTAACGTTCACACTGTTACCATCTGAAAACGCATATACACTTGGCAGAAAAATTGATTTCCATCGTTTGGTTATTGATGAACGTAACCTCTTATTCACGGTGCAGAATGCACCAAATCATGTAAGTACATCTGGGTAACGGGTAACATCCATGGATATTTTACCATGTGCAGAAATTGCCGTTTCTATACCACGGCACGCTTGGCGCATCTCCAAATCGGAGATCGTATCACTATGCGCAGCATCTATCGTAGCAATGGCGCCCAATAGAAACATTCACTACATGTCCGGCCAGTCGATACATGAGAAGCCATGTCCTCTTGCGGGTCAGGCAATCAGTCGAGAAATCGTGCGCGACCCGGAAATGCACCAAACCAAGAAAGGCAACCAGTGGCATTTCGGGATGAAGGCGCATATCGGGGTTGATGTCGCCTCGGGGGTGGTACACACCCTCACCGGCACTGCCGCCAACGCGGCCGACATCAACCAGACCGCGGCGCTGCTGCATGGGCGAGGAGAAAGCGGTCTTCGCCGATGCCGGCTACACTGGCGCGGCCAAGCGGCCGGAGCTTGCCGACCGCGCGGTGGCATGGAACATCGCGGTCAAGCGCAGCATCATCAAGGCGTTGCCTAAAGCATCAAGGCCCTGCCAAAGGCGCTGCGGGACCTGGCCGAGCCGATGCAGCGGGCGCTGGCCCAGGTGCGGGCCGGGGTCGAGCATCCCTTCCACATCGTCAAGAACCGCTTTCGTCACAAGAAGCTGCGCTATCGCGGGCTGGCCAAGAACACCGCGCAACTGCACACCCTGTTCGCCCTGGCCAATCTGGCGATCGTCAAGAAATCCTGCTCGCGCCCGCCAACGCGTGAGCACCCGGATACGATCCTGATGACAATCCGCGAACCTCGAGGCAGAACTCCGGATCAACCCTGAAATTCTACTGACTGAACCCGCCGCCCGCAAACCTGTATCGTCAAAAATCACACCGCGGCCGCCAGGTCGCCCGGCAGACCTCATTGTTCAGTGTTTCCCAAGGTGTCTACTGACGCCTTCCCCCGCGTTATGATTTCGAACCGGCTACGGGCGAGCTTGGCGCCAGCGCTGAGCGCTGAGCGCTTGCTCATTGCAAGCGACCTTTCCATCGGCGCCATCCCGCAATTGGTACACGGATAGAGCCGCTCCAGTGGAACAAAGCGTGCAGCCCGCTCGATCGTCGCGGCGACCTCCTCCGGTGTCTCGACGCGCTCGTTGGCAACGTCGATGGCTCCCAGTAGGACGTCCTTGCCCTTCAGAAGGCCGAGGACATCGATCGGTACCCTGGCGCCGGCGCATTCGACTGAGACCTGATCGATCCGGCTTGCGGCGAGAGCCGGGAAGATCTCCTCATACTGCCGCCATTCCGCCCCGAGGGTCGCCTTCCAGTCGATATTTGCCTTGATGCCGTACCCGTAACAGATGTGAACTGCCGTTTCACAGGGGAGACCCTCGGCAGCCCGGTGCAGCGCCGCGACGCCCCACTCCACCACTTCATTCATGTAGACGTTGAAGGCAGGTTCATCGAACTGGATCACATCGACGCCGGCCCTTGCAAGCTCGTGGGCTTCTTCGTTCAATAGCGTGGCAAATGCCATGGCCAGGGCGATCTTGTCGCCGTAATGGGTATCGGCAATCGTATCGACGATCATCATCGGTCCGGGCAGAGTGAACTTGAGCTGGCGGCGGGTATGAGCGCGGGCGATTTGGGCCTCGAAAGCGTGGACGCTGTTCTTGCGATGGAGCGGTGCGGTGACTGTGGGCACCTCGGCCTGGTAACGATTATTGCGGATGCCCATCGGGACCCGCCGGGAAAAATCCACACCCTCGATGTGTTCGAGAAAACCGTGCACGAAGTGCTGACGCGCTTGCTCGCCATCGGTAACGATATCGATCCCAGCGTCCTCCTGCTCCTTGATCATCAGCAGCGTCGCGTCGCGCTTCGCCTCAGCGAGCGCTTCACCCTCCAACTGCCAAGGGGCCCATAGCATCCGAGGCTTGGCCAGCCACGCTGGCTTTGGCAAGCTGCCCGCGATCGTCGTCTCAAGCATCGTCACATTCCCTTTTTGGTTACCTCGGCATCACCCTTTGCTAAAATGCGGCAATCGTCACCCAATTCCGCCGCGGTCGGTTCGAGCGATGACATTGTCGCCACTCTGTGCTGACCAACCGTGTAGGCTGGGGCGGCACCAGGCGGGGACCGGTGCCGTCCTCGCGGAATTGTCATTCAGTGGCGCGACTGGCAGGCCCTTTCGTCAGGGCAAGGAGGGAGTTAGATTTTCAACAAAGCCTTGGAGTATTTGATATGTTCGCAGACCGATACGATCTCGCTGTGAGCACTGCCTCCGCTGCAGCGCGCGACGCCTACGTTCAGGGCTGCGACCTGGCGTTGACCTTTTATCCGGGCGCAGTCGAGGCCTTTGACCGCGCCATCGCAGCCGACCCCAGTTTCGCCCTGGTCCATGCCGCAAAGGCCCAGGTACTGATGCGGGAAGGTAATGCGGTAGCGGCACGGGCAGCGTTGACTACGGCCAACGATTTCGCCACCGGTCTGTCGGCACGCGAGTTCAGTCACCTCAACTATTTCGGCCTCGCGTTCGCAGGCCAGACCGACACCGCGATCGACGCCTTGTACGCGCATCTGGCAGCATGGCCGCGCGACGCCCTGGTCCTCGCCACTGCCGCGAACCCTAATGGCTTGATCGGCGCCTCCGGCCGCATCGGGCAGAAGCGCCAGATCGCGGCACTAATGGACAGCCTCGCCCCGCATTACGGCGACGATTTCTGGTTCCTTGCGCATCATGCGATGGCGCTATCTGAGGATGGGCAGCTCGCGGCGGCGCGGACGAAGATCGAGCGCTCCGTGGCCGCTAAACCCTAACAACGCCCACGCTGCGCACGGGTTCGCGCATGTTTGTTATGAGAGCGGCGAGACAGACACGGCCCACGCCTATCTATCGTCCTGGCTCGCCACCTATCCGCGCGACGGGTTTTTCCATGGGCATCTGAGTTGGCATCTGTCGCTCTGCGAAATCCAGACGGGTAATTTTACCGAAGCTTTGTCGGTTTACCAGGACGCCATCGCGCTCGACCGGCACAGCGGCGGGCCGCAGCAGAGAGTCTCGGATGGGGCAGCGTTTTTGTGGCGTTCTGAACTAGCTGGCCACCCGCGCGACACTGCCGCTTGGCGCGCACTGTACGACTATGTGGCCGACGCATTGCCGTCCCCCGGTAGCGGGCTCGCCGACTTGCACGTCATCCTCGCACACGTGGTCATGGGCGACGACGCCGGGCTCCATTCTCTCAGCTGCCGGATGGCGGATATGGCGCGCGAGGGGCGCTACCCGTCAGGCTTTTACCTACCGACGCTTTCACGCGGGTTTGCGGCGTTCGAGCGCGGCGATTTTTTCTCAGCGATCGAAGTGCTTGCACCGCTCGCCGGCGAAAACGAGCGCATTGGCGGCAGCCGCGCGCAGCACGACCTGATCGAATTGACGTTGTTGAAAGCCTACCTCGAGACCGACCGGCCCGAAGAGGCGCGGCGCCAGGCTCGATCGGCTGTGTGCGGCCGACTATGACGTCGTTAACGGTTGCCGTGGTGAGCTCGAGATGCACCGCCGATCGGCGTCGGGGTCGTACACCACATGCGCCTTCAGGCCGCGCGTGCGATCGTTCCAAGCGGCCCATTTGTGCAGGCCGGTGAGCGGGATCGGCGTGGCGTCGATCAGCCGCAAAACCTCGGTGCCGTGGCGCGGCAGCGAGCAGTCCGCCAGCGCGCTCAAACGCCGCAAAAGTCTCGGCAAAGATCACGCTGGGCCTCCGCCGATTGGCGTCCCACAAGGTCGAGCGGCGAATCAGCCCGGTCCCCAGGTGGTAATGGTGCACGGCCTGCGCGCGCCACACCGCCTGAACTTCGCGCAGGCTCGACCAGCCGCCCAGTTGCGCAGCGATCAGCCTCACCAGATGGTCCTAGGACGCAAACCCCTTGATGTATTTGTCCCCTTTGTAGCGCTCCACGATCGCTGCGAAGCGCCGCCGCGGAAGCACTTTCAGCAGATCGCCGAGCACCGTATTTTGATAGCGCACGCCAAGCTCTCGTTTCTGAATCTCGTCAACCAGAAGGATACCGCTAAACCTAGGCGGTGCTTGGCGTGCAAGCTACTAAATCGACCCATTCCCCGGACAGCCCTGCGGTTCTACGGGAATCCGGGGCTGGAGGCCTGGGCGGTAGCAGGGGCGCTTGCCCGAGACCGGGTCGCCCAGCGCCAATTTGTCGAGCCGAAAAAGTCGGTTCATCCCATTGGATGATCCGGCCCGCCCGGCGGAGGTTGCGCTTGACCCGGCCGCGGTGCTGTACGACACTTTTATTAAGCTATCGTGATTTGGAGCATTATCCCCAATGATATTCTATCCAGAAGAGCGTATCGCCATATTCATTGACGGGGCCAATCTCTATTCCGCCGCCCGCGGCCTTGCCTTCGACATCGATTACAAGAGGCTACTCGATTTGTTCGGTACCAAGGGGCGGCTGGTCCGCGCGTTTTATTATACTGCTTTGGTCGAAGACCAGGAATATTCGCCGATCCGGCCGCTTGTCGATTGGCTCGACTATAACGGCTACTCTATGGTCACAAAGCCGACCAAGGAGTTCACCGACGCGATGGGCCGGCGGCGGATTAAGGGGAACATGGATATCGAACTGGCGATCGATATGCTCGAAATGGCGCAATTCATCGACCATGCCGTGCTGTTTTCGGGCGATGGCGACTTTCGCCGGCTGGTCGAGGCGGTGCAGCGCCGGGGCGTGCGCGTGTCGGTCGTGTCGACGATACGCTCGTCACCCCCGATGGTGTCGGACGATCTGCGCCGCCAGGCCGATCACTTTATCGAATTGCAGGATCTCGCTCCCAACATTGCGCGTAATCATCATCCGCGCGAGGAAATGCGGGTGCGCACCGAAGGCGTCGACGAGGCGTGAGCGCCTCATTGCCGGCGGTGCCGGTAGCGTTGGCGTCCGACCCGCCGCTTGCTTCCGAACTACCGGGCGCGGTGCAGCCCCCGGAGAAGCTGTCGACGGTGGCGCTGCCGAGCCGCGACTGCGCGCTATGCCCGCGGCTTGCGGCGTTTCGCGAGACGCAGCGCGCGGCACATCCGGATTGGTTCAACGCGCCAGTGCCGCCCTTTGGCGCGGAAGCGGCCGAATTGCTGATCGTCGGGCTGGCGCCGGGATTGCGCGGCGCGAACCGCACCGGGCGCCCGTTTACCGGTGATTACGCCGGCGACTTGCTTTACGCGACGTTACGCAAGTTCGGGCTGGCACTGGGGGATTACGACGCGCGAGCCGATGACGGGCTGGCGCTGGTCGGCGCGCGGATCACCAACGCGGTGCGCTGCGTGCCGCCGCTGAACAAGCCCGAACCGCCCGAAATCGCCGCCTGCCGGCAATTCCTCGCGGAGGAAATCGCGGCCTCGCCGGGGCTGCGCGCGTTTGTGGCGCTGGGGGCGATCGCCCATGGCGCGGTGCTCTCCGCATTGGGCTTGCGCCGTGCGCTCTACCGGTTCTGTCATGGTGCGGTGCATGCGCTGCCCGACGGGCGGCTGTTGGCCGACAGCTATCACTGCTCGCGGCTGAATACTAACACCGGAAAGCTGACGCCGGCAATGTTCGAGGCAGTCTTTGCCGATGTTCTCGACCGCCTGGAGCCCGGCCCCGCGCGAGCGATGCGCGCCACGCATGGCACGGTGGCGCAACCGCGATAATTTTCGCGATTGCCGCGCATAAGGATAGTGGCGATATTGCGAGCCGTTCGCATTCGCAATGTTGTGGTGCTGTCGATGCGTCGCGTTCTGCCGGTCGCCGGGTTGCTGGGTCTTCTATTGACGACGCCCACCTTGGCTGATGATCCGACCTTCGCGATCGCGCTGAAGAACAACCAGTTTTTGCCGAGCGAGGTGCAGATCCCGGCAGGCGTCAAGGTCAAGCTCGTCGTGCGCAACGACAACCAGACCGCGTCTGAGTTCGAAAGCAATCAATTTCATCGTGAGAAGGTTGTCGGTCCGGGGCAGGAGATCACCGTTTTTGTTGGGCCGCTCGATCCCGGCAGCTATGAATTCTTCGACGATTTTCATCCGCAGACCCGCGGCCATCTGATTGTCAAATAGCGAGAAGTGAAATGCTGGCCACGGCGATCATCGTTTTTCGCGAAGTTCTCGAAGCCGCCCTCGTCGTCGGCATCGTGCTGGCCGCGAGCCGCGGGGTGCCGCGCCGCGGGGCTTGGGTCGGCGGCGGGGTTGCCGCCGGGGTCGCCGGTGCTGCGCTCGTCGCCGGCTGCGCCGAGATGATCGCCGCGGCGGTCAACGGCATCGGCCAGGAATTGTTTAATGCCGCGATCCTCTTTACGGCGGTCGCAATGCTCGGCTGGCACAACATCTGGATGAACCGGCACGGACGCGAGTTGGCGGCGAGCGCGGCGGGCCTGGGCCGGGCCGTCGTCGGCGGCAGCCGGCCGCTCTACGCGCTGGGTCTCGTGGTCGGCATCGCAGTTTTGCGCGAGGGGTCCGAGATCGTATTGTTTTTGTACGGCATCGCGATCGCCTCGGGTGTCGGCGCCCTCGCCATGCTGGCGGGCGGGGTATTGGGGTTGATCGGCGGGGCGGCGCTCGGCGCCGTGATTTATTTCGGGCTGCTGGCGGTGCCGATGAAGCGGCTGTTTGCCGTAACCAGTTGGCTGATCCTGCTGCTGGCGGCGGGCATGGCGTCGCAGGGTGCGGCGTTTTTGATGCAGGCCAATCTCTTACCGTCGCTCGGCAACGATCTGTGGGATACCTCTGCGATTCTCGGCGAGCGCAGCATGATCGGCACATTGTTGCATGTGCTGATCGGCTATTCGGCGCAGCCGGCGGGCATCCAGGTCGTGTTTTATCTCGCGACAATCATCGTGATCGGCGGATTGATGCGTCTGATGGCGCCCGAGCGGGCGCCGAATCTGCCGCGTCCGGTCGCAACGGTCTAACTAAATTCGCCCGGTTTCTTGGTCGGGGCGATGTCTGCGGGAATCCTGCGAATGCGAAGCAATCTTATTTTACCGCTCGCCGGAGCGGCCTGCCTGGTGATCGCGAGCCCTGCCGCCGCCGACTTCAAAGTGCAGATGCCCGATGCCGAAACCGGCGAATTCGCAGTTGAACCGCTCGGCGATATTGGTCACGACCCGCTTGCGGCTCACAGCGGTGAATTAAGCTCCACCCAAGAGTTTGAATACGGCGTCAATGGTTTCTGGCGCACCGAACTCGAATTGGAGCAAGAACGCGACGCAGGGCCCGGCCAGTCGATCCATTTCAGTCAAGTAACTTGGGAAAACATTCTCCAATTCACCGAGCGCGGCGAACGTTGGGTGGACAGTGGCTTCTTCTTTGAGTTCGGTAAAACGACGTTGGCAAACACGCCCAACGAGGTGACCTTTGGGCCTATTTTCCGCAAAGAATTTTTTCACACGATCAACACTGTTAACCTTTTCATGGAACATGATGTCGGCACGCCCTATGCCTCGGGAAGGCCTGGTTTTCTTTATGCTTGGGAAACCCGCATCGCGCTCGGAACGCCGATCGAGCCGGGTTTCCAGGCCTACGGGCAGCCGAGTAGCTTTCCCGAGTACAATTCCGGCTGGCCGCAAGACAATCGCATCGGCCCGCAACTGTTTGGCACGATTAGCAATCTTGGCCCCGGCTCCCTCAAATGGAATGGCGGGATTCTGTTTGGGATAAGGCCTTGGGCCCCCCGCGACACTTGGCGTTGGCAAGCCGAATACGAAATCCACTTCTGACAAGCCGAATAACAAATCCACTTCCGAGAGTACCCAATGTCGACAGGCGTCATCGTTGTGCCCCGGCCAAGTGTTGGGAGGAGGCGGTTCTTTGCCGTACTCGGGCCGGGCTTGTTGGTGATGCTTGCGGACACCGATGTCGGGAGCATCATCACGGCAGGGCAAAGCGGCGTCCAATGGGGCTACCAGCTGCTGCTCCTCCAAATCCTCCTGATACCAATCCTGTACGTGGTGCAGGAATTGACCGTGCGTCTCGGCATCTTCACCGGCAAGGGGCATGGTGAATTGATCCGCGACATCTTCGGCGAGCGTTGGGCATGGCTGTCGGTGACAGGTTTAGGGGTGGCGTCGATCGGCGCCTTGCTGACCGAGTTCTCCGGCGTCGCCGGCGTCGGCGAACTCTTTCATGTGCCGCGCGACCTCAGCCTCTCGCTCGCGGTCATCTTTCTTCTGGTGGTTGTCTGGACCGGCACCTATCGCCGGGTCGAACTCGTCGCGATCACTCTCGGTTTGTTCGAATGTGCGTTTTTCTGGATCGCCTATTCAAGCCGTCCCCAAGCCGTCGAGCTCGCGCAAGGCCTTATGCAATTCCCGCTTAATAACAGCGCCTATCTCTACCTGATGGCTGCCAATATCGGCGCCGTGATCATGCCGTGGATGATTTTCTTTCAGCAATCTGCGGTCGCCGACAAGAAACTTCATCACGACGAGTGTAAGAGCGCGCGCTGGGACACTTGCCTCGGAGCGATTGTGACACAGCTCGTCATGGCTGCCGTGCTGGTCGCCACCGCCGCCACCATCGGAAAGGCCGGCCACTTCACGGGCCAGCTCAACTCGGTGGGTCAAATGGCCGATGAATTGACGCCGTTCCTTGGTGCGGCGGCAGGCCGAGTGATCTTCGGGTTTGCGGTTTTGGGTGCTGCCATGGTGGCGGCGATCGTCGTCTCGCTCGCTTGTGCCTGGGGTTTCGGCGAGGTTGCCGGCTACAAGCATTCTTTGGCGCACCACCCGCTCGACGCTCCCTGGTTCTACGGCGTCTACACCGCCGCAGTCGTCGGCGGCGCGATCATCGTTGCCGAGGTGCCGGATCTGGTGAGCCTTAACGTCGCCGTCGAAGTGATGAATGCGCTCATGCTCCCGCTGGTGTTGGGTTTCCTCGTCGCGCTGGCCATGCGAGCGCTGCCGGAGGAGCATCGGCTGCGTGGCGGCTATCGCTGGATCGTCATCGGCTTGTCGAGCCTGATCGCAATCCTTGGCGTATACGGCGGTGTCTCGGGAATCTGGAGCTAGCGCTCGGGCGCGGGACGTCAGGCGCTTTGTTCACGCATGATCCGGGCGCGGCTGCGTTGCCAGTCGCGCGACTTTTCCGCTTCGCGCTTGTCGGCCTTGCGCTTGCCGCGAGCCAGGCCGAGAGAAATCTTGGCCCGGCCGCGCTCGTTGAAGTAGATCGACAATGGCACGACCGTCACCCCCTCGCGCCGGATCGCGCCGAGCAGGCGGTTCATTTCCTTGCGATGCAACAACAGCTTTCGCGGTCGCCGCGGCTCGTGGTTGAAATGCGCCGAACTCGCATATTCCGGGATGTTGGCATTGACCAGAAACAGCTCGCCGCCGCTCTCGTCGGCATAAGCTTCGGCGATGCTGGCCTGGCCCTTGCGCAATACCTTGACCTCGGTGCCCTGCAATACCAGGCCGGCTTCGAGCGTATCATCGATGATGTAATCATGCCGGGCGCGCCGGTTTTGCGCGACGTATCGGTCAGCCGTCCGCATCGCGCCCGTCCCTTACCCGCTTAACAGATCAACTTAGTTCAACAGTCCGGCGCCGCGCATCGCCCGCGCCACCCGATCCTGCGTTTCGGGCATGATCGCGCATAGCGGCTGACGCACGGTCGGGTCGCATTTGCCGAGCAGCGAGGCGGCGTATTTGACCGGCGCCGGGCTGGTTTCGGCGAACAGCGCATCGTGCAGCGGAATTAGCCTCTCGTTGATTTGCCGGACCGTATCGAACGCGCCGCGCTGCCATGCCTCGTGCATTTCAGCGAGCAGTCTCGGCGCTACATTTGCCGTTACCGAGATGCAGCCATCGCCGCCCTGTGCCAGATACGCGACCGCGGTCGCATCTTCGCCCGACATCATCGAAAAATCGCGGCCGATATCGACCCGCATGCGCAACGGTCGGGCGAGATCGTTGGTCGCGTCCTTAACGCCGACGATGTTGGGCAATTTGGCGAGCCGGGCCATCGTCGGGTTGCTCATATCGACCGATGAGCGGCCGGGGATGTTGTAGATGACGATCGGAATGTCGACCGCGTCATGGATTGTCTTGAAGTGCTGATAGAGGCCTTCCTGGGTCGGCTTGTTGTAATAGGGGCAGACGATCAGCGCCGCCGTCGCGCCGGCCTCCTTGGCGATGCGCGTCAGTTCGATCGTGTGCGCGGTCGAATTCGATCCCGTCCCCGCGACGACCGGCACCCGGCCGTTCGCGACTTCGGCGCATAGCGCGATGACCCGCTCTTGTTCGTCGTGGCTCAAGGTCGGCGCCTCGCCGGTGGTGCCGGTCGGCACTAGACCGTGCGTGCCCTGGTCGACTTGCCAGGCGACAAAATCCTGAAACTTGGTCTCATCGACCTCGCCGTTGCGAAACGGGGTAATCAGCGCGACAAACGATCCCTTGAACATCGTTTCCTCCCGGATGGCGGCCTCACACGGATCACGATATGCCTCCCGGCGGCGAGCTTCAACATTGCCAGGCTAACACCCGTCGGCGGGGAAATTATTCGAGGCGCGCGACCCTGCTTGCCTCGTCGGACAAAAACCCGCTATGACTTTTGCCTTATCTTTGACGCAGCAAGGAAGGGGGGCCAACCTTGCTCTCTCGCAATCGCTTTGTTTTACCAATTATTGCGCTGTTGGCTGTCGTCGGCGCGGCGCAGGCGCAGACCTTGTCGAGTTCCGATTTGGCGGCGACCCGCGCTGCGATCGCTGCCGCGCAAGCCGGTGACTGGAACCGCGCCTCTGCCGATGCCGCCGCAATCGGCGACCCATTGCCGTCCAAAATGCTGCATTGGCTCAACTACGCCAGCCCCGGCGCTCCGGGCCGCTTCGCCGATATTGCCGATTTTATCGAAAAGAATCCGACCTGGCCGCATCAAAAAGCGTTGCGCATGCACGCCGAAGAAGCGCTGGCGGGCGAAACCGATGCCGTTGCCGCCGCCTGGTTTGCGCGCTTTCCGCCGCTCAGCGCCACGGGACAGATCCGCGCTGCCGAGATCAAGCTGAAATCGGACGACATCGTAGGCAGTACCGCGGCCTTACGCGCGGTTTGGGTAAATAGCGATTTTAACGCGCTCGACGAAAAGAAATTTCTCGCCAGTCATGGCGCGGCAATCACACCGCAAGACGATGAAAACCGGCTCGACCGGCTGCTGTGGAACGGCAAGGTCGAAGCGGTACGGCGCATGCTGTCGCGGGTACCGGCGGATTACCGCGCACTGGCCGAAGCGCGTCTCGCTTTGTCGTTGCACGCCCCGGCGGCCGATCTGCTGGTCGCGCGGGTGCCGGCGGCTTTGCAGGCGGATTCCGGTCTGCTCTATGAAGAATTGCGCTGGCGGCGCGAGAAGGACATGACCGACGCCGCGGTCGCGATCCTGCGCGGCAATCCGGGTGATCCGCTGCATCCCGAGGCATGGTGGCGCGAGCGTCAGATCATCGCGCGCCGCCTGCTCGCGGGCGGCAATTTCGATCTCGCCTATCAGATCGCCTCGCAACACGGTGTTCTCGACGGCAAAGCCTACGCCGACGCCGATTTTCTGCTCGGCTACGTTGCGCTGCGGTTCAAAAAGGATCCGGCGCTCGCCTTTGACGACTTCGCCCACATCCTGACGCGCGCCGACACCCCCTATACAAAGGCGCGGGCAGCCTATTGGGGCGGGCGCGCCGCCGAGGCCGAGGGGAAGCCCGATTTGGCGCGAAAATGGTATGCCGCCGGGGCTGACCATATGGCGACCTTTTACGGCCAGCTCGCCGCCCATCAGCTCGGCAACGACGCGCCGCCGAAACCGGTGCCGGAACCGGTTCCGACCAATGCGGATCGCGCCGCGTTCGACGGCGACGAGGTGGTTCGTGCGACCAAGATCTTTTTCGCAATCGGGGATCGCCAGCACAGCAAAGATTTCTTGATGCACTTGGCGGACCATGCGCAAACCCCAACGCGATTTTCGATGCTCGCGACATTGGCGGAACGGAACAGCCGCCTCGATCTGGGAATTGCGGTCGCCAAACGCGCGATCGTGGCCGGCACCCCATTGATGATACACGGCTACCCGATTGTGGCGGTGCCATCCGGCGGCACGACCGAGCCGGCGCTGTTGTACGCCATCATCCGCCAGGAGAGCGGCTTTGATGTCGGCGCTATGAGTCCGGTCGGCGCCCGCGGATTGATGCAACTGATGCCCGCAACTGCGAACTCCGAGGCCGGCAAGCTCGGTCAGCCGTTTTCACTACCGCGGCTGACGATGGACGGGATCTACAACATCGATCTCGGCCGTGGCTATTTGCAGAGTTTGATCGAAGATTTCGGTGGCTCATACGCGCTGGCGATCGCGTCCTATAACGCCGGTCCCGGCCGGATACGCCAGTGGTTAGCCGAATATGGCGACCCGCGCGGCGGCAAGATCGATATGGTCGATTGGATCGAAACCATTCCGATCGACGAGACGCGGTTTTACGTCCAACGCGTGCTCGAAAACCTGCAGGTCTATCGCGGGCAGAACGGACGCAACTCGGCGTTCTCGCTGGTCAGCGACCTCGCCCGCTGACCCTCTTGCTCGTCGTCCGCGCGACCGCGGAACCCAGAGGCGAGCGTTTCAACGACGGCCCCGCCCGGACAGGCCGACGATGATCTTCAAGCGGGCTTGATGGGGCAAATCCAAGTGCTCGGTTAGCGGCTTGGAATGAGGCCTCTCGGACGCTTTGCTGCCGTTGATGCGGGCCGACTCCGGCCGGTAATGCCCCCAGAGCGGACGACGGTGGTTTCCTTTCAAGAATTGGATCCGCCGTATTGAGGCGGAAACGCCCCCTCCACAACAAGTTCGCGCACGCGCTGCATTCGTCCGCACATGAGCGCGAGATGATTCGCGATCGCGCCTCGGCCGTACGAGGAAGCATGACCTCCCCGGATGTCCGTGCCACCAGCCGGGCATATGTCGCCGGACCGGAACGGCATCACCAACCGCCTCTACTCATCCCTGGGATGAAATCCGGGCTCAAGTCATTCCCTAGTCACCTGGTGCACGGTGGGCGGGGGCTCCCTGCCGCTGTAGACGCGGAGCTTCCTGGACTACTGCGTGCCACGCCTGCGCGCCGCCCTGGCGGACCTGCTGCCCGCCGACGCCGCTGTCCTTACCGGTGATCTCAGCTCTTCGTTACGGCCACGCAGTCGATCTCGATATCGAACGGACCGGTCCACTCCGGGACGCAGAAGAAGATTCGGGCAGGCGGGTTCTTGGGGAAGTAGCGTTTGTAGATCTCGTTGAACGTCTTGAAGCGCTCGGCTGATATGCAGAGCACGTTGCACTTCAGCACGTGATCGAGGTCCGACCCCGCCGCCTCCAGCACTGTCTTCATCTGTTCGAGGATGCGCTCGGCCTGGCGCTCGAAAGGCGCATGCTGCAGGAGCTCCCCGGTGTCCGGGTCGAAGGGCGGCAATCCGGACACGAACACCATGTCCCCAGCTCGGGTGCAGACCGAGACGGGAGCGCCCCATTTCTCAAAATTGGTGTCGAACGGTTCGACGCGGATGATCTCTCGTTCCACGGCCCTCCTCCTTTAAGTTTAGATACCCAACTGCATTCTCAATCGTCGCCTCCTGCCTATTTCTTAGCCCGGCGCGACATCGGCCTCACCCCGACCTGCTCCTCCGCTGTATACGGCGCTCCATAATACGGGAAATCCTAGCGAATGCGCCCGCGGTCGGGAGCAAGTCCATCGACGAGCGGCGTGTTGGCCGCCAGCGTCAACATTACATCCAGCGCATCGTCGCCGAGCGCGCGTCCATTGAAGCTGGACACCTCAAATGCGGCGGGTGTTCCAAGCTCATAAGGCAATGTGTTGGGACAAAGCCGCGAAGCGATCAGCTTCCCGTATTCACCTGGGTCCGCCGCCGAACCGGCATAGGTTGTCATCTTCTCCGCAAAATCCGCGATCGACTTCGCGAAGCGCTCTAGATCTTCGGAGGGAACCGACGCATTGAATTGTTCTTTCACCTCTTGATCGCTCGGGTCGTTCAGGAAGAGATGCGTAACTATAGGCAGGCCCCAACGCGAAACTTGTACCTCCGGCGCATGGCCAAAGAGGGAGATCGTCGCCCATGCGTTGATTTTTCCCTTCCCAATCAGTTCGCTCGGAATTTCCAGCACAATCGCCGTAACATTCCGCCTCGCAAAGGGATTCTGCTGATGCAGAAAGGCGTCCCCATCGAAGCGCTGTTCCTTATAGAAAGCAGTCATAAATGTGCCGAATCCAGCATTTGCCGCAAATAGCTCTGGAGCAATCCCGACATACGCACGAAGATCCGAATCAGTCGCTACCGATCCGGTTTCACCCTCAACCAAACTCTCTCCGGCGTCGCCACGAAGAGCATCGTCACCCGTCGCCTTCCGCACCACAAACGGCTGAATGTGAGTATGCTCACGGCCAACTCCGTGTCGTGGTTCACCAAACCTGAACTTGAACGTAACCTCTTCCCTCGCATCTCCGTTCAGGTCGAACCGGAACGCGTAGAGCCCTTCTGGATGAAGTGTATCCGGAGCCGATAATCCTGCATCCGGATTCACGGTCATCGCCATCACCGTCTTGCCCGAGGGGCCGTCAAATAAATAAAAGTCGCAGAGGTTGAGGCTCGGATCTTCCCTCGCCAGTTTGGTGTCGAAATGATGTGACATACAGGATCTCCTTGAAAAGAATAGTGATTAGCCCACTCTTGGTGACTTGGCGATTTGGCACCGACTGATGCGGATGTTTGCTTCGCTCCTTATAATTTGGCGTTCGAGGCGGCGGACTTTAAATTCTATCGTAGTGAATACGTACGCTTTATCCGAGAGTCCGGCGATTCGTGCTTCGTAACTATTCTCTACGGTCAGCCGCGAAGAATGGGGGCTCCGAAAGGAGCGCCCGTAAGTCCGCCACCTCTGCACCTTCAGAGAAGAAAAGGCGGGCTGTGGCCAGGCCGATACCGCTATTGCCGCCGGTAATCAGAGCCTTTTTGCCTGCGAGCTTCATGATTCCGCCTCGCTGACTGACTGATCGCTATCCTACCCCGTGGCATCGGGACAATCCAGGCGATGGCCCGTGGTCGAGCGAGCGGCTGCTCTCGGCGCAATAGCGTCGATCCGGATCTGGCCAATGAAGGTCGGCAATCCGCCGGAGCAGACCCCGCCGCACACTATGTCGAGCCTCTACTTTGATCTGCTAGCTCGACCACCCGATCGTCCGCGAGGCGGCCTTGGGCGCGATACTGTCCGATCTTGTCGAGCAAAGGGCGGTCGGAAATCGCATAAAGGACCGCATCCCGATCACCGCGGCTGACATGACGGCGCCAAGCAAAGCCGGGCCCGACAAAGATGTCGTTTTCTTCCCAATCGAAGGATTGGCCGGCTATCTCGGTCGTTCCGCGGCCTTCGATAACCTGATAGAGCGTACCCGATGTTTCGCGCTTGAACCGGGTCTGCTCGCCGGCGCGCAGCAACATCGCCCGATAGTCCAGGGTCGGGAATACCGAGGCCCCGGTCACCGGGTTGGTAAATTTCAGCGTGATGCCCTCGTAGGGATCGCTGGCCTCATCGCGCAATTCTTCGAGGGCAGCGCGCACATCAGCGCCGCGGTAATGAAACATTGGCGACGTGTCACACCCAAAGCCGCGCTGACCGGCGGCAAAGGCCGGCACTAAGCCGCCATTGCTATAGAGGCGCTGGGAGTAGCCGTCCTTGAGCGACACTGCCTGGGCCCGGGCATTGCCCGCGGTTTTGCCGGGGTATTCTTCGTCGAGCCAGACGCAGTCAAGAAATTCCATCAGCGGAAAATCGAGCACGTCGATCCATACTACCGGGTCGGCGCCGTCATTGCCGTGGTCGTGCCAGGTGCCATTTGGCGTCAGGATCAAATCGCCGCGCGCCGCTCGGCAGCGCTCGCCTTCTATCGTCGTATAGCCGCCATTCTCGGATAGGATCGTTCGGCTGGCATTCGGCGTATGGATATGCACCGGAGCCACGTCGCCCGGATTGTAGATCGACACCGCGCAGCGCATCGTGCTGGTGACCTGCAATCGTCCGCCGAGCCCGGGATTGGTCAGCAGAAATTGCTGACGCTCGGAAAATTCGATTGGCGAGACATCCGCCGTGCGGGCGATCTCGGCGATCCGGTCGAGATAAGGACCGATTTCGCCCCAGCGCCAGTGGTGCGCGACCGGCTTGAGTTGCGCCGCACCGACCCGTCCCGCGGCGACCCGGCCGCCCGCTGTCAGTCCGGTCTCGCGAAACCACGGCGGCTGTGCCGGGGCGTTCGCCTGCGTTCGCAGCCAAATATTGAGCGGCGCCGCTTCGGCGTTTAGCCGCTCCATCGCCTCTCGCGCTCCGGATCCCGCTACGCGCGCCTCTGTCATCATGATCTTTCCTCCCTCGCCTGCACTAGGACAGGGCTGCCGCTCGCATGAATAGGGTGAGATCGGCGACGAGACCTTGGTCGCGTTCGATCGCATAGTCACTGTGGCCCGCCCTGCCCTCTTTTTCGAGCACCATCAGCAGCGCCGGGTCGTCGGTTTCGAAGACGCGCAGATTGCGCCCGTCGTGGTCGAGTTCGGCGAGCTTGGTTTTCAACGGCACCGCCGGCAGGCGGTCGCAGACGTCGATCAATTCGATCAGGCCTTCGACAGTGATTCCGGCATCTTCGACCTGCTTGCGGATCGCGTCGGCAGCCGTCTGTTGCGCCTGACGCTGCTGCGCGCGCACCTGGGCCGCTTCATCCGCCTTCTTGCGGTATTCCTGATAATGCGGGGCAATCCGCTGTAGAAACACCGGGGTCGTAAGCTCCTGGGTGTCGATCCAGCTCTTGGCCCTGGTCCAAGTCGTGGTTAGCCATTCGCGGATGCCGGGATCGCGGATCTCCCGGATCCGATCGGCGCGCAACGACGCCGCCCATCGGGTCTGCGTCGGGTCGCCGGTCAGCTCCGCCCAATTCGCTTGGTCGAGGGTTGTCGGGGCCGTGCCCGGCACCGCGGTGGCTCGGGGTGGAGCAGCGCCGTTGGCCTGGCGCGCCTTTGCCTGCTCGAACTGGCGCCGATATTCCGCCTCCCATTCGTCGCTGTCTTCCGCCGGGACAAAGCCCTGCGTGTCCCAGAAAAAGCGGTTGGTCCTCTCGATCGCCTCCTCTCGCACCAACCTTAGATCCATCGCTTCTCCATCCTTGCTCTTTGCCTGGTTGCCCGAACGGTATCATGATCGGCGACAGCGAGGCGAGCCGCACTGCTCGTGAAGCAAGGGACCCGAATAAAGGACCGCGCCGATGATCAAAAGCGTCGGGCTGCTGACCCGCAAATGCGGGCTAAGCCACGAAGAATTCGTCAAGCATTGGTGCGAGATCCACGGACCACTGGCTCATGCCGTGCCCGGTGTGCGCCGTTATGTCCAGTCACACATTCTGGCCGAGGGGACGCGCCCGGACATTCCGACGACCGATGTGGAAATCGATGGCATTGCCGAGCTTTGGTATGACGACATGGCAACCATGGAGCGCGCCAACGCGACCCCCGAAGCGAAGCGTTTGCACGCCGACGGCGCGCTGTTCATCGGGCAGATCAAGAGCTATGTCGTCGAGGAGAAAACCATTATCCCGGTGCCGCCGGAGTGAAGTCGATGCAACGCTATCTTTCCGGCTTTGGCGGCGAGCATGCGAGCGAGGCGTTGCCGGGGGCACTGCCCGAGGGGCAGAACGCGCCGCAGCGGCATCCGCTCGGCCTCTATACCGAGCAGATTTCGGGGACTGCGTTTACCGCACCGCGCGCCCAAAATCGCCGCTCCTGGCTATACCGCATCCGGCCGTCGGCGGCGCACCCCGCGTATCGCCGGATCGATAATGGCCTCGTGCGCAGCACGCCATTTGACGAAGCCGAACCGCCGCCAAACCGGCTGCGCTGGAACCCCCTGCCCTTCCCCGACAAACCCGCCGATTTTATCGATGAGCTGGTGACGATGGGCGGCAATGGCGACGCCGGGCTGCGCTCGGGCATTGCGATTCACGTGTACTGCGCGACCCAATCGGTGCATCGCCGCCTATTTTTCGATGCCGATGGCGAGTTGCTGATAGTGCCGCAGCAGGGCCGCCTCGTGATCGCCAGCGAATTCGGCCATATCGAAGCCGGACCCGGCGAGATCGCCGTCATGCCGCGTGGGGTCAAATTCCGCGTCGAGCTGCCGGAGGGCAAGGCCCGCGGCTATGTCTGCGAGAATTACGGTGAACTCTTTCGTTTGCCGGAACTGGGCGCGATCGGCGCCAACGGGCTCGCTAATCCGCGCGATTTTCTGACCCCGGTCGCCACTTACGAGGACAGCGACGAGCCCGTCGAGGTGGTCGGCAAATTCGCCGGCAATCTGTGGGCGGCAGAATTCGACCATTCACCGTTGGACGTCGTCGCCTGGCACGGCAATTACGTCCCGTACAAATACGATCTCGCGCGCTTCAACACGCTCGGCACGATCAGCTTTGATCATCCCGATCCGTCGATCTTCACGGTCTTGACCGCGCCCTCCGAAATCCCTGGGACGGCGAATTGCGACTTTGTGATCTTCCCGCCGCGCTGGATGGTGGCCGAACACACCTTTCGCCCGCCCTGGTATCACCGTAACGTCATGAACGAGTTTATGGGGCTGGTGCACGGCGCCTACGACGCAAAAGCCGAAGGTTTCGTTCCGGGTGGCATGTCGTTGCACAATTGCATGGCCGGGCACGGCCCCGACGCCGCGACCTATGAACGGGCGAGCACCGCGGAACTGACGCCGCAAAAGATCGAGAATACGCTCGCCTTTATGTTCGAGGCGCGGTTTCCGATCCGCCCGACGCGCTTTGCGCTCGAAACCCCCGCACTGCAGAGCGATTACGACGCATGCTGGGAAGGCCTGCCGAAATTGTTCAAAGGCAAGAGTTAGCGGCGGCATCGGGAAGGGCAGCACCGGGCGGCTAAATGCGCCTCCGCGGCAACCGCATCATCCCGCCGTTTACCAAACAAATCGGCGATTAGCGGAGCATCGGCGCCGACCGTGCGTTCGACTCTGCATAATTGGGACATGGAGGGTTCGATGAGCGAAACGAAGTTTGGCGGCGAGGCGACGTCGGACGCGGCCAAAGAGGCGCCCGAGACGATCGCTCGCGCCTCAAGCGATGTGATACGGCAGACGACCGAGCAAGCGCGCGAGGGCATGCGCCAGGCGAGCACGGCCTCGACGGCCGGTGCGGAGGCCGCGATGCGAACCGGCGCCTCGCTCGCCGAAGGCGCGCAGGACATTGCCAATGCCTGGGCGCACTATGCCGAGGAGGTCATGCGTCAGACGACGGAGGCGAGCCGTGCGCTGATCGGGTGCCGCAGCTTGACCGACATGTTCGAAATCCAGTCGCGCCTATTGCGGGGCAATTTGCAGGCATTCCTGGACCAGAGCAGCAAGATTGCGGAAATCGCCGGCCGCGTTGCGACGCGCCCGTTCGAAGCGATGAAACAAGCAAACGAGGACCAGCGATCGCGCTGACGCGTCGAAATTATCCGGTTTCGCGATCGGGGCCCGCTTGCCGCTTTCGCGTGACAGCATGACGAGGTAGACCGTCCTTGCGGTTGCAGCAGCAACAGCGAGGCGGAGATGATCGATCTTTATACTTGGCCGACGCCGAATGGGCACAAGGTGTCCGTCATGCTCGAGGAATGCGGCCTCGGATATCGGGTTCACCCGATCGATATCGCCAACGGGGAACAATTCGCTCCAGAGTACGAGGCGCTCAACCCCAACGGCAAGATTCCCGACAATCGTCGATCCGGACGGACCGGGTGGCGGTCCTTTTACGGTTTTCGAATCGGGCGCGATTCTGATCTATCTCGCCGAAAAGACTGGGCATTTCCTATCCGCCGACCCGCGCCCGCGATCGCAAGCGATCCAATGGCTGATGTTCCAGATGGGCGGTATCGGGCCGATGTTCGGCCAGGCCCAGCACTTCCGCCGCTTTGCGCCGCAACCCTTGCCTTATGCAATCCAGCGATACTCGAAGGAGGCGGCGCGCCTTTACGGCGTTCTGGAAAAGCGGCTCGCCGCCAGCGAGTTCCTCGCCGATGGTGAATATTCGATTGCCGACATCGCGAGCTACCCGTGGGTGACCCGGTCGGAGTGGCAGGGCGTCGTGCTGGCGGACTACCCGAATGTCCGCCGCTGGGTGGAGGCTATTGCTCAGCGCCCGGCGGTGCAGCGCGGCATGCAGGTCCCGCAGCTACCCTAGGTCGTCATAGGCCCTACGTCGGGCGGTGCGCACCGCTGGCGTTTCCGTCAGCTCAGCTTACCCAATTGAGCAGCCGGCTCCGGCGCGAGCGCGCAGTCAGGATCGCATCGACGCCGAGGCTGCGGCCGTAATGATGTAAGGCAAAGATGACCATAAGCACGAGTGCGAAAAAATAAGTCCACGGCCACTCATACCAGTCGTTGTAGAGGCCGAGCCACAAATTGAGGAACTGCAGCGCGCCGATCCATCCCCAGAGCCCGACGAACAGACCGAGGATAAGCGACACGGCCGTCAGCGCTTCGGCGGCGAAGACGATCGGCGCAAACAGGTAGAAATGCGGCAGGACCACGTGGTTGAAAAAATCCGCCTGCAACGGGATGGCAGCCGATTTTCCGATCACGGTCATGTAGTGGGCCAGCTCGTTTGTGCCGGAGGGTTTGCCGTCATCCGTGTAATAGGGTGGCAATTTCCACAGTGTCTGCTGCCACCACATCCCGCCAATGACGACGCGGCAGGCCCAATTGCCAAAATGAACGTACCGCCGTTGCTCGGGCATCGTGGCGAAGGCATAAACCGCGATCGCGACGCTGGCGATCATCAGTACCCAAAAGACGTAAGTCGGCCATCCCGGTCGAAGCATAAAATGGACGAAATCGGTCAGCGGGTTCGGGGTCATTGTGGGTTGTTCTTCATCCGGCGGGCCGAGGGTTGCAGCCGCTACATTGCTCCACCAGCGCCGTAATCGAGGCTGGAGACGGGGGCGAGTGGCGAATAGATCGTCATTTCAACGCCGATGCGCGGCTGTCGACAAAAATATGCGACGCTCGCTGGGCGACGTACAGTAACAAGCTCGCGAGCGTCAGCCACAGCCGCAAGAGCCATGGTATGAGAGCGTCGCCAGGCTGCCTTCGTTCCGACTGCCACTCCGGCCGCAACCCCAGCAGCTACGCCAGCTTACTTCGACTGGTACGCCGCTCGCCAGCTGCGGGCTGCGGCAGCAATGACGGCAAGTGCTGCGGCGCTGCCGTTCGCTTCGCCCTTTTCGAAATCGCCGCTTACGATCGCCATCTGGTTGGTGACGTGGGCAAAGCACAGCACCGGCTTGCCGCGCGCAGCGGCAAAGGCATAAAGCCCGGCCGCCTCCATCTCGACGGCGAGAATGCCGCGGGCGCGTGCCCGCTCGATTGCCGCTGCGGTCTCGCGAAAGGGTGCGTCAGTGGTCCAAGCGGCGCCGCGATAAATCTTCTGCCCGGCATCTTGCAACACTTGCATCGCCGCCGCGGCGAGCTGGCCATCGGCTTCGGCGAATTCGGCCGGCGGCAGGTAATGGTAGCTGGTGCCCTCGTCGCGCAAGGCTCGGTCGATCAGCACAAAGTAGGGACTTGCGCCGCGGGGATGGATCTGGCCAGCCGAGGTCATGCTGATCAGAAAGCGGCAGCCGGAGACGAACAGCTCTTCGGCGAGCAACACCGCAAACGAGGCGCCGACGGCGCAGCCGATAATTCCGAACCGCTCGTCTTGGTAATCGAATTCGAAGAGCTCCGTGTGATAGCAGGCCCAGCCTGGAGACTGCGCTGCCCGCCCTGCGCGCTGCAACGCGCGGAGAATGTCGCCGTCGGGATCGAGTACGCAGATCTCAGGCACCGGGATCTCGGCAACCTTCTTTTGTCGCCGAGCCTCGCGTAGCAGGTTGGCCGCCTCGAACACCGACGGCGCGTCGTAGTCCTTGCCGACGAGGATCGGCGGCAAGTCTCGATGTTGGGAAGCCTGGGTCATTGAGGTTTCTCGCAAGGCGCGAATAGCCGCGTCAAGGAGGCGCGTATCAACCTCCGGCCGCACGCCCCTTATGCGCGGATTTGCTGGCGACCGGCGCCACACAGTCCGGGCCATTGAGAACGGACGAGCTGATCGGTTTTGAGCCTAGCCCGACAGCTCGCGGACCGTTCTGTCCCGGCAAGCGCGGCCGGATGAACACGCCGAAGGCGACGGGTCCGCCGCACACGGTGATCGCGGCGTTCGCCCTGTTCGTCGGCGTGGCGATCGCCGAGACATTGTTGCAGAGGAAGTCCGCGACATAGACCTCGCTGCCCTCAGGCGTCACCGTCACGCCGCCCGGCTCGCTGCTGACCAGAATCGCGGCGGTGGGTTAATCGGCGAATTTTTGGGAAATGCTGCTTGCGTCCCCGTCAAATCGGCGTATCTATCCCCCACTCGACGCACTCGCACGTGCCTATGGCCCATGGTGGTTATGCAACGACGTAACGCGTCCTTTTTGGTAGTCCGGCTGCATGGTCGGTCCCGAGAGGGAGGTCGATATGGTTGCTTTCCGACTAAGGGGCGTGGTGCCCTGTCCTGACGCGAACCTCCGCGGGACGCGCCTTCGCGGGCGGGGCAACCGGGTCATCGACCCAAGTAGTTTAAGCTAAGCAGCAAAATTAGCCGGGCTGGCCCGAGGGCCGGCTCGGCCTCCCATAGTTCGCGCTCGGTCAAGTCCGAGAACGTGCCCGCGCAGCCGCGCCGGCATGATTTCGGAGGTCGACCCCGCGCCCACCTGCTTCGCTTACGCCGCTTTGCGGGAAGGATGACCCCCAGGAATGAATGAGAGGATCGCGCGTTTCCTCGCCGATACTTCACCCGAAACGCCATGCCTTGTCGTTGATCTTGATGTAATCGCCGACGCCTATGATTGTTTGCGCCGATATTTGCCGCTGGCCCGTGTGTTCTACGCGGTCAAGGCCAACCCGGCGTCGGCGATCGTTGCCATGCTCGAGCGCAAGGGGGCTAATTTCGACGTCGCGAGCCGTGGCGAAATCGAACTGTGCCTGCAAAATGGGGTTACCGCCGAGCGGCTCTCTTTTGGCAACACGATAAAGAAGGAAAAGGACATCTCGTTTGCCTTTGACGCCGGGCTGCGGCTGTTCGCTTTCGACAGCGCCCAGGAACTGGAAAAATTGGCGAGGTCGGCGCCGGGCGCAAAGGTCTTTTGCCGCATCCTCGTCGATTGCCAAGGGGCGGAGTGGCCATTGTCGCGCAAATTCGGCTGCGCCCCAGAGATGGCGATCAATCTGCTGCGCCGGGCGCGTGATCTCGGGCTCGACCCATATGGCGTATCGTTTCATGTCGGCTCGCAGCAAACCGACCTCGGCCAATGGGATCGCGCGGTCGGCGCTGCAGCGCGGATGTTCTCTCTGCTTGCAGAGGCCGATATCGATCTTCGCATGGTCAATATCGGCGGCGGGTTTCCGGCGCACTATACCGGCGAGGTGCCGGCGATCGAGCGCTATGCCCGATCGGTAATGGCGGCGATTACCCGGCATTTTGGCAATCATTTGCCCGAGATCATTATCGAACCGGGGCGCTCATTGGTTGGCGATGCGGGTGTGATCCAGAGCGAAGTCGTGCTGATTTCGGAAAAGGGAGGCGGCGACGACCGGCGCTGGGTCTATCTCGACGTCGGCAAGTTCAACGGGCTCGCCGAGACCATGGACGAGAGCATCAAATACCGCATCGCGACGCCCGGCCGCGTCGGTCGATGCGGGCCGGTGATCCTTGCTGGGCCGACTTGCGACAGCGCGGACATCCTCTACGAGAAGACCGATTACCGTCTGCCGCTCGGGCTCGAAATCGGCGACAAGATCGAGATCCTCGCCGCCGGCGCCTACACCGCCAGCTACGCCTCGGTCGGGTTCAACGGCTTCGCGCCGATCCGCACCTACTGCATCTGAGCCTTGCTAACGGGCGCGTCGGCGCCCGCGATCTCGGCCGCAAGCTTCTTGAGCATTGCCTCGGCAAAGCTGTGGAAGTGCCGCGCGGCAAACACAAAGGCTCCGGGCCCACCGATTACATTGTGCCGGTAATACTCGTCGAGCCACGGCTCCGCTGTCAGGATCGCCAGCCCGTTGATCGTGATCCCGGTTTTCACGACGCGATCGCGCACTTCCCGCGGCGGCACGCCGAGATTGGCGATCCCGTCCCCGGAGATATCGATGATGCGTCGCGTCGCGGGTTGCGGCAGGTGGTCGAATTGGGCGCTGGCCGCGGCGAGTGCCGGACCGATCGCGGTTAGGCCGCCTGAACTGCGCGCTACCGCATGCACGGCCGCGGCAAAGGCGGCGGCGCTGCGCCTGTCGATAATTCGGGTCCATCCGACCGTCACCGCGATGCTGTCGGGGTCCGACCATTCGAGGAGCAGCGCCTCGATCCCTCCTGGAGCGGCAGAGATCGCGTCGGTCAGCCGCGGATCTTCGAATGCGTAGGCGATCCCGTTGCGCTGCAGGATGTACGAATTGGCCGTGACGCTGGTTGAGACATCGATCGCCATGACGATTGCCAGTGCTGACGTATGCGCCGAAGCCGCATACGCGGCGCCGGTAGTTATCCACAGCCCTGCGGCCACAATCAGTGAGAACAGCCCTGCAGTCACGATCAGTGAGAAGCGCATCGCGGCACTTTCCCGGCAATAGAGGTGCGGCATTGCCACGCCTATCAAGCGGACATGCGACACCTACTCCCGGCGCTCTTGCGGCGGTATAAGCGAAGAAGAAAACCGATGGGGAATGAAATGAAACGAACGATTTCGGCATGCGCCGGCTTGGTACTCGCCACGCTCGCTACCGGCGCGCTAGCAGCGACGAAACACGCAGCTGAGAAGGGGCCGCCGGCGTGTTCCGCGTTGACTTTTCGCGCCGTAGTTTCAGGTGCTGGCGATGGCGACCAGCAGGCCGGATACTACCGCTCCCGCTATGGTTCGTTAGCGCTGCACGCCAATGTCAAAGGCGGCCAGCCGACGGATTATTTCGTGCTTGCCGACGGCAAGAAGCTCAACGCCGCGCCCGCAAGCCTGCCGGACTGGGCGGGGACGTGTGCGGAAAAGAAGCAGCTGCCAAAGCCAAGCGGCGCGGGCACCTCGCCGTGCACGGGTCAACGGTTCAAGGTTGTTCTCGCGCATGACGATAAAGAGCGTTTGGCGCTGCTTTACGGGCTAGACGGCTCCACCTGGCATTTTTGCAGCGCAGGCAGCTACTGAGCATCACATGTTCTTGGCATGCAAGTTCATCATTGTCAGAATGCATGTAACGCATGTAAGCTTGCGGTCATGAATCGCTGAGGCGATCCTGCAATGGACACTCTTCTATTGCAGGTCGGCCAACATAACAGTCGCGAACAGCGAACCTACTCATCGCGCAGGCCAGCGCCGGCTGGGGAGAGAACGCAATGTTGGAATTGCTGGAGCGGCAGACGAAGCTTACGGCGAATCAATGGAAAATCGCCGGCGCCGCCACGCTTGGCGACATGCTCGACTTTTTCGACTTTTTCCTGATCAGCTTTGTGTTGGGGTTTGTTGTCAAAGCTTGGCATCTGACTTATGGCCAATCGGCGGCAATCCTGCTTGCTTCGGGTATCACCGCACCCTTCGGTTCATTGCTCTACGGATGGATGGCGGATAAGGTCGGGCGGCGCACCGCGCTGATTACCGCGGTGCTGAATGTCTCGATCGCAACCGGCGCCATGGCGTTGACCCCTGAGAGCCATTGGGGGTGGATTTACTTGGTGATATGCCGATTTTTCGTCGGCTTCGCGGTTACCGGGCTCTATTCCGTAGACATTACCCTGATGCAGGAGTTTTCTCCCGCCCATAAACGCGGCTGGTTCACCGGCGTGACGACGACCATGCTTCCGGCGGGCTCATTACTCGCAGCGTTGCTCGGCGCTTTCGCCGCACCGTATATCGGCTGGCGCGGGATGGTCGCGGTTGGTCTGTTGCCGGCGTTTCTGTGCCTTTACATTCGCGCCTTCGTTCCGGAATTGCCGCACTGGCTGCTACGCCAGGGTCGGGTCGAAGAGGCGCGGCAGTCGCTCGCCTGGGCGTTGCAGGTGGATCCGGCAACGATCCCGATACCGACGCTGCCGCCGCCGGTTGAAAAGACACGCTGGGTGGAAATCTTCAAATATCCGCGCAGCATCATCGCCGGCTGCATGACCGGGCTGACCCAGACCGGTGGCGTCGCGCTGGCATTGTGGCTGGTGACGCTGTTGGTGATGGTTCTCAAGATCAGCGCTCCCGAAGCTTCGAAGCTGGTGATCTGGATCAGCATCTCGGCGATCGCCGGCCGGTTTTTCTGCTCGTGGATTTCGGATGCCTGGGGCCGCCGCGCTTCCGGCGTCTTCAGTTGCGTCACCGGCGCCGTGTTCATGTCGCTCGCCGGCTATTTGCACAGTGTCTTTATCGGCGGGATCTCGGTGTTTTTCTTGATGATCGTGATCCAGAACTTTTTCGGCAGCGGCAATTATTCGATCGTCGGACCTTATATGGGCGAGTTGTGGCCGGCACGGTTGCGCGGCAGCGGCATGGGTTTTGTCTATGGCGTCGGCAATCTCGGCAAATTCATCGGCCCGGCCGGGCTGGCATTGATCGCCGGGTCGTCTAACCTGGTCAGTCCCAAGGCGACGCTCGACGCCTTGATACCGGGGTTCAACTATTTCGCCTTCTGGTACATCCTGGGCGCGGTGGCGTTTGCGTTCATTGGCATGGAAACGCGCGGGCGCACAATCGACGAAATCGAAACCGAGCTGAACAAGCCGCGGGCATCCCCGGAGCGCGTTCCCGCCACTTGACGGCTGGCGCTCGGTTTTGATGGAGGCCGGCGCCGAGCGGGACTGCGGCGCCGGAGCGAGACCGCCGCCGTTTTTACTTCGGGGCGGCGGAAACGCCGGTCAGCGGTTGCGCGCCCAGTCTTCGCGCCACAGGAAATCGGGGCCGAGCTGGTCGAGGCTCGGACATCCGATCTGGCCCATGACCAGGTCGATCTCGGTGCGGAAGATGTCGACTGCCTTTTTGACCCCGGGCAAACCACCGGCGACTGCGCCGTAAAGGGTGGGCCTGCCGAAAAACACGAACTGCGCACCCAAGCACAGCGCGATCAGGACATCGGCACCGCGCCGCACCCCGCTGTCGAGCATCACGGTCAGTTTGTCGCCGACTGCCGCCTTGATCGCCGGCAAGGCATCGAGCGACGCCGGCGCCTGATCGAGCTGGCGGGCGCCATGGTTCGACACGATTATGCCATCGACGCCAATCTCGGCGGCGCGGATCGCATCGGCTGGGTTCAGGATCCCTTTGACCACCAGCGGGCGCGGGAATAGCCGCCGGTAGCATTCGAGGTCGCGCCAAGTCTGCGCCGAAGCCGGCGTCTGGGTGCGCCCGAGCCGGATCGAATCGGCGACCGTGGCGCCATTGCCGGCATGCGGCGCCCAGTTTCCGAGAGCAGGCGCACCGCCGTGACGGACGTAATCCGCGACCCAGCCGGGATGGGTCATCGCCTCCAGCAGGATCCAGGGCTTCAATTTCAGCGCTTCCAAGATCCCGCCATTGCGCACCGTGGCAAAGCCGTTGCGCCAGTTGCGCTCGCGCTTGGGATGCACCGGCACATCGACGGTCAGCACCAGCGCGCCGACGCCGCAATCGCGTGCCCGGCCGATCAGCGCGTCCGTCAGGTTCGGGTCCTTCGCCGCATAGAGCTGGAACCAGGTATTGTTGGGCGCCACTCGCACGGCGTCTTCCATCGAGGCGTTGCTGCCGCCCGACATAATGTAGGGGATGTTGGCGTCAGCCGCCGCCTGCGCCAGCAGCATTTCGCCGCCGCGCCGCTGATAAAGCCCGACGCCGCCGGTCGGCGAGATGCCAAACGGGCTCGAATAGGTATGACCGAACACAGTCGCCGACTGATCGCGCACCGACACGTCGACCAAATAACGCGGCAATAGTTGATGCTTGTGAAAGGCGGCGCGGTTCCGCTCCAAGCCGAGTTCATCCTCGACGCCTCCTTCAATATAGTCGAACATGATCTTTGGCAATTTTCGCTTTGCCATCTGGTGCAGGTCTTCGATGTTGATTGCTTGATCCAGTTTCATTGTCTTCTCCGCCAGATGGCTTCTCTCTTTCCTATTATCGTCATTCCCGCGAAGCGGGAACCCAGGGTTCCGGGAGACTCCGGCTTGCCCCCTGTTCGTGCCGGTGGCAAGTCCTGGGCCCGCTTTCGCGGGCTGACAACTGACCCCGTCCTTAGTTACGCCACCAAGGCCGATCACTCGTTGCGCTGCCAGTCCTCGCGCCACAGGAAGTCGGGACCGAGTTGGTCGAGGCTTGGGCACCCGATCTGGCCCATGACCAGGTCGATCTCGTTCACAAAGATGTCGATTGCCTTTTTGACGCCCGGCAGCCCGCCGGCGGCAGCGCCGTAGAGGGTCGGCCGCCCCATAAAGCAGAAATCGGCGCCGAGGCACAAAGCGATCAAGATGTCGGCGCCGCGCCGGACCCCGCTGTCGAGCAGCAAGGTAAGCTTATCGCCGACTGCGGCCTTGATCGCCGGTAGCACATCGAGGGAGCCAGGCGCCTGGTCGAGCTGACGCCCGCCGTGGTTTGACACGAGGATACCGTCGCAACCGATGTCGACGCAGCGCAGCGCATCGGCCGGGCTCATGATCCCTTTGACGACGAGGGCGCGCGGAAACAGCCTTCGATACGTCTCAAGATCGTGCCAGGTCTGCGCGTTGAACGGGCGCACTGAGGAGGCGTGTTTGTACACCCCTTCGGCGTCTGCGCCGGCGGGCGCATAGGGCTGCCAGTTGCCGAGCATCGGGGTGCCGCCGCCGCGCTTCAGATATTCGACAATCCAGCCGGGATGGGTCAACGCCTCGGCAAGGATCGAGGGTTTGAGGCTCAGTGCCTGAAACAGACCGCCGCGAATGTTGGCGAAGCCGTTCCTGATGTTGCGCTCGCGCTTTGATCCGACGGGCGTATCGACCGTCAAGACGAGCGCGCCGAGCCCGGCGTCGGCGGTGCGCCGGATCAGATCGCCGTTGATCTGCGGATCGCGCGCCGCATAGAGCTGATACCAGTGGTTTTTCGGCGCGATCTTGGCTGCCGCCTCGATCGTGTCATTGCTGGCGCCCGACATGATGTAAGGGATATTCGCGTCGCGCGCGGCCTCGGCCAGCATCAGATCGGCGCGATAGCGGAACAACCCCGCCCCGCCGGTCGGCGAAATGCCAAATGGGCTGGAAAATGTTTGGCCAAAAATCGTCTTCGACTGGTCGCGCGTCGACACGTCGACGAGATAGCGCGGCAACAGCTGATGCTTGTGAAAGGCCGAAATGTTGGTTTCGAGGCCGCGCTCGTCTTCGAGCCCGCCTTCGATGAAATCGAACGCGATTTTTGGCAGCCGCCGCTTCGCCATGCGGTGCAGGTCTTCGATATTGACGGCCTTGTCGATGTTCATCTTCGTGCGGTCTCCGGCCTAAACTCGGCCTAGCATCGCGTATTTTCGCGGGGTTCGGCAATCCCCGGCAAAGCTGCCGGATGCCATGGCGGGTTTGCGCGACCCGCATTCCGTCCGCCGATCTGGTTTCTGCCTTGCAATTACGGGGAGAAGGTTGGCCCGTCCGCCGAGCAACCCCGTCCCGCCATGATCGCGCTTGGCTTTGCCGCATAGGCTTGGCTAGGCTGCCCTCCGGATCAGGCGCAGCAAGCGAGGTCAGGTCATGGAATTCGGCATGTTCCACGAGTTTCCGTCACTTCCGGGCCGGTCCGAGACCGAAGCTTTTGACGAAGCCATGGAGCAGGTCGATGCCGCCGAGCGCCTGGGGCTCGATGTGATGTGGCTTGCCGAACTGCATTTCGAGCCGCGCCGGTCGGTGTTGTCGGCGCCACTGAGCATCGCCAGCGCCCTCGCGGCGCGCACCAAGCGGATCAAGATCGGCATCGCGGTGCAGGTTTTGCCGTTATGCCATCCGTTGCGACTTGCCGAGGAAGCGGCGACCGTCGATCAGCTGAGCCACGGCAGGCTGATCTTTGGCGTCGGGCGCAGCGGTGTCGCCCAGACCTACGCGGCCTACGGGGTCCCCTATGCCGAAAGCCAAGCCCGTTTTCGCGAGATCCTGGACGTCCTTCAAAAGGCTTGGACCGAGCCGACCTTTTCCTATGAGGGCGTCTACCACCAATTCAAAGACGTCAGCCTGGTGCCAAAGCCGTATCAAAAGCCGACGCCGCCGATCCGCATCGCCGCCAGCACGCCCGACACCTTCCCTGCGATCGGCCAGCGGGGTCTGCCCGTCTTTGCCTCGGTGCGCCACACCCGTTGGGCCGATCTTGCTCAGCAGATCCGCAGCTACCACCATGCCTGGGAAGCCGCGGGTCACCCGGGTCGCGGCCAGGTGTACGTGTCGGCCCCGACCTATCTCGCCGAAACCGAGGAGCGTGCCCGCGACGAGCCCAGATCGAGCATCATCCATTTTTATCACGAGCAGGCGAATTTGCTTGAGGGCGCGGCGCGGCTGGTCGATCCCGTGACTGCCGAACGGCGCATGAATCGGGTGCACGAATTGCGCCGCCGCACCTACGAAGAGGCGCTGGAGGCTAACGTCCTGATCGGGACGCCCGCCTCGGTCGCGGACAAGCTGAAGGCGTTGCAGGCGGAATTCGGGTTGAGCGGCATACTCGCCGAACTGAATTGCGGCGGGCTGATCCCCCATCGAGAGGTCGTCAACGCGATGCGGCTGCTGTGCGAAGAGGTCAGGCCGCAATTCGCTGCGACCCGCGCATCGGCCGAGTCCGCCGCCTGATAAAAAAAGAGAGGGAGCTCTAATGCTGACCTTGTATTTCTCGCCGGGATCGAGCGCGATGGCGACGCATATCGCGTTGCATGAGATCGGTGTGCCGTTCGAGACGAAACTCGTTTCCTTGGCCAAGGGCGAGCAGCATTCGCCCGAATACCAGAAGATCAATCCCGAGGCCAAAGTCCCGACCCTGATGATCGACGGCCGGGTGCTGACCGAGGTCGCCGCAACACTCTATTACCTCGCTAGGCGCTACCCCGAGGCGAAGCTGTGGCCCGAGGGCGGCATCGAGGAGGAGGCGCAGGCGATTTCGTGGATGTCGTTTATCGCCGCGACGATACACCCGGCCCGTCGCATCGGGCTCGAGCGCTGGCAGGAAGTGTTCAAGATTGCCGACCCCCGGCTAGGGTCAAATGAATGGGCGGTCGGCGGGCATTATTCGATCGCCGACATCCACCTGTTTCGGCTTTATTGGCGCTTCAAGACCGCGACCTCGCCGGCTTCAGGCGAATACCCGAACCTCGACGCCCATTTCGCCCGCATCATGGCGCGTCGCGCCGTACAAAGGACGATCGAGATCGAGAGCAAGGTCGGCTACAACTTGCCATAGCAGCCAATCAGTCTCTTAACGACCGTCGACTGGCATTTCACCGGGCCTTCGCAGCGTAGTGGGAACCCGCGTATTGCCATGGACGGTCGGCCCGCACCGGTGTGGCGGCGGGCGTCAAGTCCCCGGCTGCGCCGCGTGCTCGATATAGGCGTCGAGCACGTTTTTGTCGCCGGCGTGCTCGAAACGGATCGCGAGTTTGTTGTCTTCGACCGCGGTGACGGCGCCGTAGCCGAATTTCTGGTGAAAGACGCGATCGCCTACCGCAAACCCGCCGACCCGCCGGACTTCCATGCCGCGTCGCGACGCCGGGGCGCTTTCGATCAGTAGCGGCGGCCGACGTTCGGCCCAGGGGCGCGCCGGCGGCGTCTGCGCCAGGTCGATCCCGCCGCCCCAACTGCCGGCTCCAAAGCCTGCGGCGCGCATGTCGAGCCCGGGTTCGGCGACAAATTCAACATGCTCCGGCGGCAATTCGTCGACAAACCGCGAGCGGATGGCACTTTGCCATTGCCCATGGATGCGCCGGTTCGCGGCGAACGACACGTAAGCGCGGCTCCGCGCACGGGTTAGCCCGACATAGGCGAGGCGGCGCTCTTCTTCGAGCGAGGCAAGCCCGCCTTCCTCCATCGCTCGCTGGCTCGGGAATAACCCGTCCTCCCAGCCCGGCAAGAAGACGCTCTCGAATTCAAGCCCCTTGGCGCTGTGCAAGGTCATCAGATTGACCATGTCGCCGCCGGAATCGGCGGCATTGTCCATGACCAGGCTGACATGTTCGAGAAACCCGCCGAGATTTTCAAACTCGGCCATCGCCACGACCAGTTCTTTCAAGTTTTCGAGCCGGCCGGCGGCATCGGGCGAGCGGTCGGCCTGCCACATCGCGGTGTAGCCGGATTCGTCGAGCACGATCTGCACGAGATCGGTATGCGAGGTGCGGTCGGCCTCAGCGCGCCAGCGGTCGAGGCTGGCGACAAAAGCGGCAAGCGCATTGCGCGCGGCGGGGCGCAGCCGGTCGCCGGTGATCAATTCCCGCGCCGCCTCGATCAACGGCAAGCGCTCCTCGCGCGCGAGGGTATGGAGCTGCTGCAAGGTCGAACTGCCGATGCCGCGGCGCGGCGTGTTCAAAACGCGCTCGAAAGCAAGGTCGTCGGCTGGTTGCGCGATCAGCCGCAGATAGGCCAGCGCGTCGCGGATCTCCTGGCGCTCGTAAAAACGTGGACCGCCGATAACGCGGTAGGGCAGAGCCAGCGCCAAAAACCGCTCTTCGAATTCGCGGGTTTGAAAGCCGGCGCGCACCAGGATTGCGATCTCGCTCAGCGCATGACCGGCCCGCTGCAGCGCCTCGATCTCGTCGCCGACCCAGCGCGCTTCCTCCTCGGCATCCCAAACACCCCGGATAACGACCTTTTCGCCCTCTTCGCCCTGCGTCCACAGGGTCTTGCCAAGCCGCCCGCTATTGTGCGCGATCATGCCTGCGGCGGCGCCGAGGATGCGGGAGGTCGAACGATAATTCTCCTCGAGTCGGATCACTGCCGCGCCGGGAAAATCGCTTTCGAAGCGCAGGATGTTGCCGACCTCCGCGCCGCGCCAACTATAGATCGACTGGTCGTCGTCGCCGACACAGCACAGGTTTTTGCGCGCCTGGGCTAGCAAGCGCAGCCAGAGATATTGCGCGACATTGGTGTCCTGGTATTCGTCAACAAGCAGATAGCGGAAGCGGCGGTGATATTCGGCGAGAATGTCGGGATGTCCGGTAAACAAGGCGAGGTTGTGCAACAACAGATCGCCGAAATCGACCGCGTTGACGGTCGCGAGCCGCTCCTGATAGCGCTCGTAAAGCTTGATCAGGCGGCCATCGGCGAGACCGTCGGCATCGCCGGACGGCACCTTACCGGGGCTGAGGCCGCGGTCTTTCCAGCGCTGAATGACCGCCATCAAAACCCGCGCCGGCCAGCGCCTCTCGTCGATGTTCTCGACCTGCAGGATCTGCTTCAGCAAGCGGATCTGGTCATCGGTGTCGAGGATCGTAAAGCTGGATTTCAGCCCGACCCCCTCGGCGTGACGGCGCAAAATGCGTGCCGCGATTGCGTGAAAGGTGCCGAGCCAGAGCCCGTCGGCGGCGCGGCCGATCATTCTTTCGAGGCGCTCACGCATCTCGCGCGCCGCCTTGTTGGTGAAGGTGACAGCGAGCAGCTCGGACGGAAACGCCCGGCGCGTTGCAAGGATGTGCGCCAGCCGGGTCGTCAATACCCGCGTCTTGCCGGTGCCGGCGCCGGCCAGCACGAGCACCGGGCCGTCGACAGCCTCGACCGCGCGGCGTTGTGCGTCGTTGAGTGCAGCTACATACGGCGCCGCCGCCTCGGCGGGCCGCGATGCAAGAATAGCGGGCTCTGACATGCTCGATAGATATAGCAACACAGGCGTCGTGATTGCACCGTATCGCAATTCGCGAACTGATCGCCGGCGTTGCGTCACTATCCCAAGGCCGCCGACCGGAAAAACCAGCCGCACAAGCTCACACGGGTGCGGCGACTGAAAGAATTGGCAAACCTTCGACCTCCTCATGGTGCATAGATCATGCTACTCGTCGCCTTGGAGGACGCCGTTATCTCAGCGGTGTTGCCGTCCTGAGGAGTGCCGATGAGCAAACCTTGGTCCGAACGGGCGAGGTCGGCAGGTCGAGATCGATGAGCGGTCCGCCCGTCATCCGCCCGTTGCTCATTGGTACGCGCGGGAGCCCAATGGCGCTGCGGCAGACCGAGCTGGTTCGCGATCGGCTGACCGCTGCGCATCCCGAACTGCAAGCGGTCGGCGCCGTTGAGGTCGTGACGATCCGTACCACCGGCGACCAAGTGCAAGACCGGCGGCTTGCCGAGATCGGCGGGAAGGGTTTGTTCACCAAGGAGATCGACGAGGCATTGCTCGACTACCGCATCGACATAGCCGTGCACTCGCTCAAGGATCTCGAGACCTGGCTGCCTGAAGGGGTGGAGATCGGCTGCATCCTGCCGCGTGATGATCCGCGCGATGCGTTTTTGTCGTGCAGCGCGGGAACGTTGTCGGCGCTGCCGGAGGGCGCGGTCGTAGGCACTGCCTCATTGCGGCGGCAAGCACAGTTGTTGCGGCGGCGTCCCGATTTGAAAATCGTGTCGTTCCGCGGCAACGCCAACACTCGCATTCGCAAGCTCGAAGCGGGTGAAGTGGATGCTACTCTGCTCGCGCTGTGTGGATTGCAGCGCATCGGGCTCGCGCATATCGCCAACGAAATCCTGTCCCGCGAGGTCATGCTGCCGGCAGTAGGGCAGGGCGCCCTCGCCGTCGAATGCCGCGCCGGCGACGGACAAATCCGGGGATTGCTCGGATTGTTGCATGACGATGCCAGTGCCGCTTGTGCCGCGGCGGAGCGAGCAATGCTGGCTGTGCTCGACGGATCATGCCACACGCCGATCGCGGCCCTCGCGGAAATCCAGCAGGGCGAGTTGACGATCGAAGGATTGCTGTTGACCCCCGATGGCCTCAGCGAAGTTCGCGAGCGGCGGACTGGTGCAGTAACCAATGCGGCGGCAATCGGCAACGCGCTGGGTGAGGAGTTGCGTCGCCGCGCCGGCTCCGAATTCGGGCTCAGCTGAGCGCTATCGCCTCATAACTATTGCGCCGCGTCTTTAAATCTTCTTGGTGCCAAGGCCGTCGCCGCCAGAGCATGCTTGCGCGCGAAGCCAATCGTTTAGAGAGTACGGTCCTTTATATACTTCCGCATAGAGGCCGACCGGCCAAGTCAAAACAAAGACGAGATTGCTGACAACGTTGGTGTTCCGGTTTTCGCACGATCCGGGGAGCACAAATCCGATCGCCAATAGTATGATGCCGATCCCGAGGTAAAGTCCGACCAAGCCCCGCACCTTACCGTCCTATGCCCATGTGGGTCGCGTTTTGTCGGCGCAATGAGGAATTTTTCCTGACGGCTTGCTTCTGACCGGTCCAGGCCCGGCGACCTCCTGGCTCTCCATCCGCCCGACCAATTTGCGACCGCTACCTAGGAGACTTCGCGCTAGCGCGCGGTCGCAAGGGCGTGCTGGCCACAGGTCGGACACTCCGGATCCTTGGCAATACGGATCGAGTGAAAGCCGGCACGCAGCGCGTCATAAATCAACAGCCGCCCGTCCAGGCTCTCGTCGAGCCCGAGCAGTTCCTTGAGCACCTCGACCGCCTGTAAGGTGCCGAGCACACCGGCGACGGCGCCGAGGATGCCGGCCTCCTCGCAGCGCGGCACGAGATCGGGCGGCGGCGGATCGCGGAACAGGCAGCGATAGCAGGGATGCCCGGCGCCGAGATAGGGCCGGAATGTGGACAACTGGCCTTCGAAGGGCGACAGGGCTGCCGCAACAAGAGGCTTTTCCAGCCGGCAGCACAAATCGGTCAGCAGATAGCGCGTCGCAAAATTGTCGCTGCCGTCAGCGATGAGGTCGTAGCGCTCAATAATTGCTTCGGCATTCTCCGGTGCCAGACGCACTGGGTGGGTCTCGACCCGGATATCCGGGTTGACTGCAGAGAGCGTGTCGCGCGCGCTCTCGACCTTCAGTACGCCGACATTCCTTGTCGCATGCACGATCTGGCGCTGAAGATTAGTGATATCGACCCGGTCGTTGTCGATGATGCCGATCGTGCCTACACCGGCCGCCGCAAGATACAGCAGCAGCGGCGAACCGAGTCCGCCGGCGCCAACGACCAGCACCCTCGACTCGAGGAGCTTCAACTGCCCTTCTTCGCCGACCTCATCGAGGATCAGGTGGCGCGCATACCGGCGAAACTGCTCCTCGCTGAGTTCCACCACCGTCCTCCTATTGCTGCACTGCCAGGCGTTTGACTTTGTCAGAGTCAGTCGTCGAGTCAGCCGACACCCAATCCTTCGCCCTCACAAACCCTCGAACAGTGGGGTCGACAGGTAACGCTCGGCAAAGCTAGGCAAAATGACGACGATCGTCTTGCCCGCCATCTCCGGCCTCTTGCCGACTTCGAATGCCGCGGCGAGTGCGGCCCCGGAGGAGATCCCGACCGGCAGTCCGTCAAGCCGCGCGGCGTCGCGTGCGGTCTGGAACGCGGTGTCGTTGCTGATGCGGATCACTTCATCGATCAGCTTGGTATCGAGTATTTCGGGGACAAAGCCAGCGCCGATGCCTTGAATCCGGTGCGGCCCCGGGGTCCCGCCCGACAACACCGCGCTGTCTTCCGGCTCGACCGCAATCATCTTCAGCTCAGGCTTGCGCGGCTTCAGCACCGAGCCCACACCGGTCAAGGTTCCGCCGGTGCCGACGCCGCTGACGATCGCGTCGACCTTGCCGCCGGTGTCTTTCCAGATCTCCTCGGCCGTGGTGCGCCGATGAATTTCCGGATTTGCCGGGTTCTGGAATTGCTGCGGGATAAAGGCGTCCGGCAACGATCCAGCAATTTCTTCTGCTTTGGCGATGGCGCCTCGCATGCCCTGAGCCGCCGGCGTCAGTTCTAGCTTAGCCCCGAGCAGTTGCAGCATCTTGCGGCGCTCGACTGACATGCTGTCCGGCATCGTCAGGATCAGCTTGTAGCCTTTGGCGGCACAGACAAAAGCGAGCGCGATGCCGGTGTTACCCGAGGTCGGCTCGACCAGGACGGTACCGGGTTTGATGCGGCCGGCGGCCTCGGCCGCGGCGATCATCGACACCCCGATACGATCTTTGACCGAGCTCAGCGGGTTAAAGAACTCGCACTTTCCGAGGATATCGGCCTTCGCCCCGGCCTGCTGCGCCAAGCGGTGAATACGCACCAACGGCGTCGCACCAATCGTTTCGAGGATGCTGTCATAGACGTGGCCGCGGAATTCAGCGGTGTGCGGATGGGTCGGGCCGGCGGTGTCCATTAGACATTTCTCCCAGAGGCCAAGCGTTATTCATGTAGGATCAACATGCCGAAAGCTCAAATCTCGAAATCGGTGAATTCCGAGGTGCGGCCGGTGATGCCTGTTTTGTGCGCGCGGGTACACAAATCGTCGAGCGTCAGCGCATCGAGCCGCTGCATCATTTCTTCCTGCAGTTCGAGCCACAACGGGCGCACTATCTGATGGCCGAGCGCGCTGCCCGCCGGGTCGGTGATCGGGTCCTCCGCGGTTTCCAGCGCACGCACCGTGCGAACGATGTCGCCGAGGCTGATGCGTCGCCGCTCCCGCGCCAAGCGATAGCCGCCCGATGGGCCACGAATGCCGACCAGGATCCCGTGGCGCACCAGCTCCTGCAGAACTGGTTCGAGATAGCGGCGTGGGATTCCCTGACGTGCCGTGATTTCCGCCGAGCGAACCGGGACGGGGCCGCCATTATAGGCGATGTCGAGCACCGCCTCGATCGCAAACAGAAGCTTTTTGGTCAGCCGCACCATATCCGTCGGCCGCCCTCGCCTAAAGTTCAGAGTATCTCGTGTGAGTTTCGCCCTGTTGGCTCGGCCGGACAAGCCGCGTCGATGCCGCTCGATCCGAATCCGCCAGCGCCGCGCGTCAGGGATTGGCTGGGGCTTTGGGCTCCCTGATCGGAAAGAGCTGAAACGATCGAGAATTCGGGCCGAGTTATACGGGTGAAAACCAACTGCGCGATACGATCTCCGGGGTGGATCGTGATTGCAGCGCCGCTCTGCGGCGGGTTGCGGTTCCATGCCGAGATCAGGCACGCCCCCTCGTAGTCGGCGTCGATCAGCCCGATCGCGTTGCCGAGCACCAGTCCTTCGCGATGACCGAGCCCCGAACGCGGCAAGATGAGCGCACACCAATCCGGATCCCCGATCCGGAAAGCGATCCCGGCAGAGATTAGGACCGGTGGCGCCTGGGGCTCGACCACGAGCGGGCCATCGAGACAAGCGTGCAAATCAAGGCCGGCCGCGAGCCTCGATCCCCGCGACGGAAAACCCCAGCCGGGGAGCCGGGGATCGAGGAGCTGAAGTTCGATCCTCATTGCGCGCGCAAATGGTCGGCAATGCGTGCGGCCAGCCGCGCCGCCACCTCGGCTTTGGTCATGACCGGCCAGTCCTCGACCCCTTCCGCATCGACGAGGTGGATCGTGTTGCGCTCACCGCCGAACGTGCCCGAACCAAGTGAGACATCATTGGCGAGGATCCAGTCGCATCGTTTGCGGGCGCGCTTGGCGCGGGCGTTGTCAACGATGTCGTCGGTCTCGGCGGCAAAGCCGATGACCAATGCCGGGCGGTCGTTGGCGCGCTGCGCAATGCTGGCGAGGATATCGGGATTCTCGGCGAGGCGCAGTGTTGGCGGTCCCTTACCGTCCTTTTTGAGCTTGTGTCCGGCCACGCTCTCGACCCGCCAGTCTGCGACCGCGGCCGCCATGACCGCGACATCGACCGGCAGCGCCGCCTCGCACGCCGCGAGCATCTCGGCGGCGGTATCGATCGGCACGAGCTCGACGCCGGCAGGTGTCGGCTCCTGCGTCGGCCCGGAGACCAGCACCGTGTCGGCGCCGAGGCCGGCAAGCGCCGCCGCGATCGCGTGCCCCTGCTTGCCCGACGAATGGTTTGAGATATAGCGCACCGGGTCGATCGGCTCGCGGGTCGGACCGCTCGTCACCAGTGCCCGTCGGCCGGCGAGCCGGCGGTCTGCGCCCACCAGCAACTTTTCGATCGCGGCAATAATCTCCAACGGCTCGGCCATACGTCCCGAGCCGACTTCGCCGCAAGCAAGTTCGCCCGAGCCCGGACCGATCCGGATAACCCCCCGGCCGGCGAGAGTGGCGAGATTGGCCTGCGTCGCCCGATGTGCCCACATCATCAAATTCATCGTGGGGGCTATCAGCACCGGCTTGTCGGAGGCGAGCAACACCGTTGTCGCCAGATCGTCGGCGAGCCCCGCCGCCATGCGCGCGATCAAATCTGCGCTTGCCGGTGCGACAACGACCAGATCGGCCTCGCGCGACAACCTGATGTGGCCCATCTCGCTTTCGTCGGTCAGCGACCAGAGATCGGTATAGACCTTGTCCTCACAGAGCGCTGCGACCGACAGCGGCGTCACGAAATGCGCCGCCGCTGCGGTCATCACCGCGTGCACCGTCGCGCCGCGCTCGCGCAGCCGGCGGATCAAGTCGAGGCTCTTATAGGCGGCGATCCCGCCCGAGATGATCAACAGGACGCGCCGGCCGTTCAGCAAGCCCAGCCTCCGTGGTAGGTCTCGCGGGAGTATGCGCCGCGTCATCGGCGAGGGCGAGGGCGATGCTGACCTGGGCCGGGCTTTGTTGCTGAGTCGGCTCGCTCGCATTAGGGTTCCCCTCGAAACGTGCGAGGGAGCCGATGTACAGCTTCAATTTAAAGACCGAACAGGTCTTCGATCCAAAAAAGCATATGGAGAAGGTGCTGGGCCGCACCGGCGAGGGCGATGTCACGGTCGCCTGCTGGGAGCCGGGACAGACGAGCCCCTATCACTGCCATCCGGACGCCACCGAAATCTATTTCTGCTTTGAGGGCGGTGGCCGGATGCGCACTCCGACCGAGACGATCGAGATCGCGCCCGGGGCTTTCGTCGTCCATCCGCGCGGCGAATTGCACGAATACATTAATGGCCCGCAGCGAACATTGCTCTTCCGTGTGCGCTATGGCGAGGGCATGTCCGGCCGCACCAAGGAATGGCCAAGCAACCGCAACTGGCAGCCCCGCCCCGAGGACCTCGATTATTTCAAAGAGAACCCGCCCGGCTGAGGAATACCTGATCGGCCGCGCTCAACTGTTTCTATGTACGCGTTTCGTCGTCGTCAGGTTGGGAGGCTGCCGACCGAGTTGTTCACATACGCGCGCGCGGATTTGCTCGGCGGAATCGTCTGGCGAGACCTCGATGTATCGGACACCGGCCTTGCGTAGCGCTTCCTTCTTGATCGCATCGCGGGCGGCGGCGGTCCCTTGGTAATGCCGACCGCCCTGGTATTCGACGGCTACGACCGGCCAGCCACCCTGATCGACGATGAGAATGTCGACCCGCTTGCTGTTGATCGAGCGGAAGGCATTTTCGTCCGGCGAAGAGAGGATTTCCCCGAGGTTGGTTTGCGCAAAGACGCGGTAACCTCGGCCCGCCGCCGCGATTTCGATTTCAATGATCCTGAAGGTCTCGAATTCCGATCGGCTCAGTAACCGTCGTCGCTGGAATGAAGCCGCCATCACGGCATGCAGCTGCTGCCCGACGTCAGTGAGGTCAGGTACCGGCAGTTTCCCGAAACGGGCCGGTGCGCGGTAGAAACGGCGTGGCCACGGATCCGGCAAGCGCCCGACAGGCCACAGGAGCACGACATAAATCAACAGACCGCAGGCGCCGAGGGTAATCAACGCGAGGCCGTAGATATCGCTTTCAAACATTGAGCGCCCGCGAACTGGCCCTATCGCGCGATCTCGATGGCGCGATGCGATCAGCGTAACGGCGCCTCTGTCGAAAAATTCTTAAGCGCGTTTGCCAGCATTGCAGGGGGCTTCGCCGGCGGTTGTTGGCGATGCCCGGCTACGCCGCGAGTCGCTGGTTTTGGATCAGCGAGAGGATTTCGGCGGCGGCTTGTGGGATGTTGGTGCCGGGGCCGAAGATTGCAGCGACACCGGCTTTCTTGAGGAAATCGTAATCCTTGGCGGGGATGACGCCGCCGCAGACAACGAGGATGTCGTCGGCGCCTTCGTGCTTTAGCGCTTCGATTAATGCTGGGATCAGCGTCTTGTGGCCCGCGGCCTGGCTCGATACGCCAACAATGTGGACATCGTTTTCGACCGCTTGGCGGGCGGCCTCCTCCGGGGTTTGGAACAGCGGTCCGATATCGACATCGAAACCGATATCGGCAAAAGCGGTCGCGATGACTTTGGCGCCGCGGTCATGGCCATCCTGGCCGAGCTTGACGACCAGCATCCGCGGCCGGCGGCCCTCGTCGCGGGCAAAAGCGTCGATCTCGCGCTGCATGCGGCGGAAGCCTTCATCGCCGGCATAGCGCCCGCCGTAAACACCGGAGACCGCGCGGATCTGAGCCCGATGGCGGGTAAAGACCTGTTCGAGCGCGTCCGAGATCTCGCCGACGGTGGCCCGCGCACGCATCGCCTCGATCGACAAAGCTAGCAGATTGCCCCGGCCATTCTGAGCCGCTTCGGTCAGCGCGGTGAGCGCCTGCCGGCAGCGCTCGGGATCACGCTTCTGGCGTATTTGGTCAAGCCGAGCCACCTGCGCCGAGCGCACCGCGGAATTGTCGACATCGAGCAGATCGACTTCGGCTTTTTCCTCCGAAATATATTTATTGACCCCGACGATCGTCTCCTCGCCGCGATCGATCGCCGCCTGCCGCCGCGCCGCGGCCTCCTCGATTCGGAGTTTCGGGATGCCGGCCTCGACGGCCTTGGTCATGCCGCCCACCGCCTCGACTTCCGTGATCAAAGCATCGGCTGCCGCGCACAAGGAATGGGTCAGGCTTTCGAGGTAATAACAGCCGCCCAACGGGTCGACAACATGGGTGATGCCGGTCTCCTCGGCGAGGATCAGTTGTGTGTTGCGGGCGATGCGCATCGAGGCCGGGGTCGGCAACGCCATCGCCTCGTCAAACGAATTGGTGTGCAACGACTGCGTGCCGCCGAGCACCGCAGCCAATGCCTCGATCGTCGTGCGGATGATGTTGTTGTGCGGGCCCTGCTCGGTCAGGCTGACGCCCGAGGTCTGGCAATGGGTGCGCAGCGCCAGGCTGGCTGGGTCCTGCGGCGAGAATTGCTGCATCAGCTGCGCCCACAGCAGGCGCGCCGCACGCAATTTCGCGATCTCCATAAAGAAATTCATGCCGATCCCGAAAAAGAACGACAGTCGCGGCGCGAACTCGTCGATCTTTAGTCCACGCGACAGCGCAGCGCGCACGTATTCGAGGCCGTCGGCGAGGGTGAAGCCCAATTCCTGGACCGATGTGGCGCCGGCTTCCTCCATGTGATAGCCGGAAATCGAAATCGAATTGAACTTCGGCATGTGCCGCGCGGTGTATTCGATAATATCGGCGACAATGCGCATCGACGGCGTGGGCGGGTAGATATAGGTGTTGCGGACCATGAACTCTTTAAGGATGTCGTTCTGGATCGTGCCCTGCAATCTATCCTGCGGCACACCTTGCTCTTCAGCGGCAATGATATAGCCGGCCAAGACTGGCAATACCGCGCCATTCATCGTCATCGAGACGCTCATCCGGTCGAGCGGAATACCGTCGAACAGGATCTTCATGTCCTCGACGCTATCGATCGCGACGCCAGCCTTGCCGACATCACCGACGACGCGCGGGTGGTCGCTGTCATAGCCGCGGTGGGTGGCAAGATCGAAGGCGATCGACAGCCCCATCTGCCCCGCTTTTAGATTTTCCCGATAGAAGCGGTTTGATTCCTCGGCGGTTGAAAAGCCCGAATACTGCCGGATCGTCCACGGCCGATTGGCGTACATCGTTGCTCGCGGCCCGCGCAGATAGGGCGGGAAGCCAGGGATCGCGCCGTTCAGGGGAAACCCGGCGACTTCGATTGCCGCGAGATCGGCGGCGGTATAGAGCGGCTTGACCCTGATGCCCTCTGGCGTCGTCCAGTCGAGGCTGGCGATCGGCTTGCCTCTTAGTTCCTTTTTGGCCAATGCCGCCCAATCATCGAGGGTCTTTTTGGCAAAGCCGGCATTGTCGGCCATCGTCTTCTCCCGCACGCGATACGGGAGACTATATGGTCGCGTGTGCGCTTGCGTCTATCAGCGCGGGCCGGCGCAAGGTATGGCGGAAGACGATGGCGGCGGTCAGCAGTAGCACCGCGCCGGCTTGATGCGCGGCAGCAAGTGGGATCGGTACGACCAGCAGCAGGGTTAAGATGCCGAGCGTTACCTGCAGGGCCGCGACGGCGAGGAGAGCCCCAAGAGCGATCCGGGAAGGGGAGGGGAGGGGACGGCGAAGGCGCAGGCCGAAGGCACAGAGCACCATGACGAACGCAAAGACCATCTCGGCCAATAGGCGGTGGTCGAACTGGACCGCCGGGGTGTTTTCGAACCAGTTTCGGATAAAAGGGTGCAGCAGGTCGTAGCCTGCCGGGACATATCGGCCGTCCATCAGCGGAAACGTGTTGTATGTAAGCCCGGCGCGCGTGCCGGCGACAAATCCGCCCGCCGCGATCGTCAGCCCGATCAGTGTAATCAGCGCTTCCCCGGCGCGCCGCCAAGCGGCTAATCCCGTGCTCTCATTGCTGCGGTCGGAAGAGTGAAAGCAAAGGCTCAACGCGGTCCACAGGATCAGAGCGTAAATCGCGAGCGCCAGCAGCAGGTGGGCAACGAGACGGTACTGGCTGACCTCGATCCGGTCGGCGAGGCCGCTCTCGACCATGTACCAGCCGAGCAGGCCCTGTGCGAAGCCGAGCGCCAGGATGCCGCCCAGCGCCGGGCCGAGCCGACGCGGCAGTTGACCGCGCAGCCAAAACCAGATTAACGGCGCGGCAAAAGCGACCCCGATCAGCCGTCCCAATAGACGATGCAAATATTCCCAAAAAAAGATCCCTTTAAAATCGGCGAGCGTCATACCGTAATGCATTGCTCGGTATTCCGGGACCTCCTGATATCGGGCGAACTCCGCGGCCCACTGCGCGTGCGTTATCGGCGGAATTACGCCCATGACCGGATTCCATTTGGTGATCGACAGCCCCGATAGGGTCAGCCGTGTAATCCCGCCGACCACGACCATCAAGAAGATCAACCCACAGCAAGCGAAAAGCCATGCCGCCACCGCTCGTGGCGCGGCTTTCGGCTCTGCGGCCGTCGCTGTGCTCGGCAACTGCTTCACGCTCGACAGGGCTGCGACCTCCTTGGAGAAAATGAGTGGAAGGTGAGAGTATGTGCTTGGGGCGGCAAGTGCGGCGAAAGCGTCGCTCAATCCCAATGTGGGCGCATCAAATGGTAATGGCTCGGAGCGTAGAGCCGGCTTTCGGGAGACGTCGTCGGGCCGATGCCGAGAGCCGGCCCGACCAACACCAGAGCAGTGCGGGTGATCTTGGCTGCTTTTACCCGCTCGCGGATTTCGCCGAGAGTGCCGCGGATCAGCTGTTGGTCGGGCCAGCTGACGCGGTAGGCAACGACCGCCGGGCAATCGGCGCCATAAATAGGGGTCAGCGCGCGAATGATATGCGCGAGGTTGGTTACCGACAAGTGGATCGCCAGGGTGGCGCCGATGGCGGCCAGCCTTTCGAGGCTCTCGCCTTGAGGCATTGGCGAGGAGCGGGTGGCGGTGCGCGTTAGAATGACTGTCTGCACAAGTTCCGGCAGGGTGAGTTCACACTCTAGCGCAGCAGCAGCGGCGGCGAAGGACGGAACGCCGGGCGTTACATCGTAAGTGATGCCAACAGCGTCGAGGCGTCGCATCTGTTCGGCGATCGCGCCATACAGCGACGGATCACCCGAATGCAGCAGCGCGACATCGAGGCCTCGCGCGTGCGCATCCGCAATGTGTGCAATGATCTCATCGAGCGTCAGCGGGGCGGTATCGATGATGCGGGCATCGGGCGGGGCGAAGGCGGTGATTTCGCGCGGCACCAATGAGCCCGCATAAAGACAGACCGGACAGCGCTCGATCAGCCTCAGCCCGCGTACCGTGATCAGATCGGGTGCACCGGGGCCAGCGCCGATGAAATGGACGGTCACCGCGGAGCGTCGGGGAAGTAGCCGCGTGGGGTGTAGAGGCGCGGTGGATGACCCTCAAGCACGCGGCTGGTGCTATTGCCGACAATAACGATGCTCAGCATGTCGATTTCGGCGGTATCGGCCGCGAGATCGGAGAGCGTAATGATACGGTTTGTTTCGCCGTCGCGCCCCAGGTTGCGCCCGATAAACACCGGGGTACGCGGGGAGCGATGGCGCAGCAGGATTTCAGCGGCGTCGGCGAGTTGTCCGGCGCGACGGGCGGAGCGCGGGTTGAACAGCGCCACAACGAAGTCGGCCGTCGCCGCCAACTCGAGCCGCGTGCGGATCGCCGGCCACGGCGTCAGTAAATCGGATAGCGAGATCGCGCAGAAATCGTGGCCGAGCGGGGCGCCGGCGCGGGCCGCGCCTGCTTGCAATGCCGAAAGGCCGGGCAACACCGCTATCTCGACAGTCCACCATTCGGGAGGTGCTGCGCGGTCCATCAGCTCGAACACCAACGACGCCATACCGTAAATGCCGGCATCGCCCGACGATACCAAAGCCACGCTTCGCCCTTCGGCGGCGAGGTCGAGAGCTAGGCTCACCCGCTCTTCTTCCTCGCCCAGCGCACTTTCGTGGCGGCGTTTTCCGGCGATCGCCGAACCGAGCAGGTCGAGATAAAGGCCGTAGCCGACGATCTCGCTCGCCGCGGCAATCGCGTTATTCGCCTCCGGCGTGCGCCAACCGGGCTCGCCAGGGCCGATACCGATGATCGCGAGCCGGCCACGCCGCCGTCCGATAGTGGCGGGGTCGATCGGTTGCGGCGCGCGCGCTATGGCGCAGGTCGAATGCCTGGACTTGCGCTTTGCCACGACGAGAGTTCCGCTGGGACCGACAGCGGCGAGGGCGGCACCCTCGGCCACACCCCAGCAGCCCGTCGCCCGGTACACGATATCTAAGCGTTCGGTCAGACGCTCGGTTTCGGACAACAGCCGCTGTGCCGGGAAAAACAGTGCCGGCACATCGAGTTTCCGGGCTAGCGCGTGAATGCCGGGTTCTTCGAGCTTCAAATCAACCGACACGACCGCCGCGACAGCACCTTCGGCGAGGCCGGCCTCGGCTAAAGTGCTGCGTGCGAGATGGGCAATCTCCTCGGCCGAACAGCTGCGCTCGCAGCCGATGCCGAGCACCAGTACTGGCGGGTGATAGATCAGCGCCGCGGTTTCAGGGTCCGGCGAGCGGTCCGTCACAATGACCTTGAGAGCGGCGCGCTCGGACCAGTCGATAGGCCCCGCGCGCAGCCATTCGCCGCCGCTGACATCCTCGACCAAAGCGACAGGTTCGCCGGCGAGCAGCGCAGCGGCGATCGGTTTGACCCGCTCGGCATTCGCGATCCGCCAGCCTGCCGGCGGTTCGTCGAGCGCTAACCCGAGCCGCAAATCACCCGCGGTGGTAATGGCCGCAGTTCCGCCCAAGACCGCGGCAATGTCTCGGGCGATCGCATTAGCGCCGTGATGGCCGCCAATCAACGGCACTGCGACCGAGCCGTCCTCGGCGACGGCGACGACTGGCGGCTCGATCTCCTTGGAAGCAAGCAACGGCGCGAGAGACCGGATCAGGATGCCGCTGGCGCAGATCCCGACAATTGGTTGGCCGGCGGCAAATAGATCGGCGATGTGTGCCGAGGCGTGATCGTAGGTTTGGTCCCAATTCCCCGGCCGAGCGCGAGGGCCGTGCAAATCGGCCTGCGGTAATGCTGCGCGTAGCCGACGTCCGAGTGCGGCTCCGGAGGGTCCGATCACGATGATGGCGATTCCTTTAGGCAATTCGCGCATCAATGCCTAAACCCTGGGCACAATTCCAGTTTATGGATATTCTTGTCCGAATCTGATCTGAATCCGCGACTATCATGGTCCATCACAGAACTTCTCAGGTAAAATCATAGTGAATCTGGCGATTAAAGCTCGAAATTGCAGCTAATCTGCTAGGCTCGCGGCGAAAAGCATCGATTAAGGGGAAGCGATGCGATCGAATTTTGCGAGCAACCTTCTCGCTGCGATCTTTGTTGCTATCAGCTCGACACCGCTGCTGGCAAGCAACATCACGTCAGTACCATCCGCCGCGTCTGAGCTAGGCGGGCCTCTGGCGCCGGATGCGAACATCGCGACACCGCCGGGCCGGGTCGGTCGGGTCAGCCTCGTCTCGGGGAAGGTTGACTACCGCGGCCCGGGTGACGCGCAATGGTCGCCGGCATCCATCAACGACCCGGTCGCGGTCGGGGTGGCATTGCGCACCGCGATGCAGACTCGCGCCGAAATTCGCATCGGCGCTGATACGATCGACCTCGCCGAAGGCACCGAGATTGCGATCGTTAGACTGGACCGGCTGGTCGCCGAGATTGCGGTCAGGCAAGGCCGCATCGACCTCGACATTCGTCATTTCGACCCCGGTGAAACTGTGCAGATCGACACTTCGTTTGGCGGGGTATGGCTACAACAGCGAGGCCGCTACGACGTCGATATCGGCGGCGCGGGCGCGACGGCGTGGATTGCCGCCTTCACAGGAGCCGCGCGGTTCGCCGGCCGCGCTGGCGATATCCCGATCAGGGCCGGTGAGCGGATCGTATTCGGTACCGCCGCGCCGCTGAAAGCGGTGAGCGAGACCGCTTCCAGCGACGAGTTTGCCGAATGGTGCGGCGGCCGGGCGGTTGATGATTCTCGGCTTGCCGCACCTTATTTTCTTTCGCGCGAGATCACAGGCTATCCCGAGCTCGACGCGGCCGGCAGTTGGCAGGTGAGCAAGAAATTCGGTCCGGTCTGGACGCCAAAAGCGCCGCCAGGAGACTGGCAGCCTTATCGCAATGGGCATTGGCGTTGGTTTCCTCCATGGGGCTGGAGTTGGGTCGACAGCGAGCCCTGGGGCTTTGCCACCTCACACTATGGCCGCTGGCTGTTCGCCGACAACAAATGGTCGTGGATGCCCGGCAAGTGGACGGCAAATCCGGTGTGGGCGCCGGCAGTCGTTAGGTTTCTCGGCACTCCCGGGGTTGGGCTCAGCTATGCCGACGGTCGTGGTCCCGCGATCGCCTGGTTTCCGCTTGCGCCCGAAGAAGTCTACTGGCCCGGCTACACCCACGATCTGGAGTACATACGGACGATCAACCGCGGCATTGTCGCTGATCTAAGCGCAATCAGCCTGCGCGAGGACGGCGAACCGCCAGCGGCTATCGCCAACGCCCATCTCGCCAATCGTCAATTCGCCAGCGTCGTTCCACGCCCGACCTTTACCGCCGGACAGGAGGTGGCCACGGCGCTCTTGACGATCCCCCAAGAACGGCTGCTCAACGCGCCGGCAATCATGGGCTCGCCCCAGATCGGACCGCTGCCCGCGCCTGGGCATGCTGCCGCGGGATTAGCGGCGCGCGAACATCCGCCGGTGGAGCAAACCGCGCAGGCCACGAAAGGGTCGGGCTGGTCCAGCCTGGTTCGCGCTGCTGAGTTCCGCTCGCGGGCATTTCAAGAAATGGCCCGGGAGCGCTTCGCGCGTATTCGCGAACTCGCCCATAGCGGAGGTTTGCAACTGCGCCACAGCATTGTCCTTCGCGTCGCGCGGTCCGGTCATGCGGTATCGCAGGCTGATGCGCGCAGAAGGGTAATACGGCGATGATCGATTACCGCAGTGACAACACCGGGAGAGCGGCCCCAGAAATCATCGAAGCGCTGATCCGCGCCAATCACGACACCGCGCTGGGCTACGGCGCGGACGAATGGACGGCCACGTTGCAGCGGAGCTTTTCTGATCTTTTCGAGACGGCGGTTCGGGTCTTTCCGGTGGCGACCGGCACTGCCGCCAACGCGCTGAGCTTGGCGGCGATCAGCCCCTCCTGGGGGATCGTCTATTGCAGCGAAGCGGCGCACATCAACACTTCGGAGGTGAACGCCGCCGGGTTTTTTGGCGGTGGCCTCAAGCTGACCCCGGTTACCGGGGAACATGGCCGTATCCGAGCCGAACGGTTGGCGGAAACCGTGGCGACGGTCGCGCCTGGGCAAATGCACCGCGGCCAGCCGGCGGCGGTCAATGTAACGCAAGCAAGTGATCTCGGGACCGTCTACCCGCTCGCTGAAATCAAGGCAATTGCCGAAGTCGCGAAAGCACGCGGTCTCAGAATGCATATGGATGGGGCGCGGTTCGCCAATGCCGTCGCGCGGCTCGGCTGCAGCCCGGCGGAGGCGAGTTGGCGCGTTGGCATCGACATCATGTCGTTCGGCGCCACAAAAAATGGCGGCGCCCTTTGCGACGCGATCGTCGTGTTTAAGCCGGAGCTGGTTGAAGGGCTGGCGGTGCAATTGCGCCGCGCCGGGCAGGTCTGGTCAAAGATGCGTTTCGCGTCGGCGCAGCTCTTGGCCTATGTCGAAGACGGGTTGTGGCTCGACATGGCGCGTTCGTCAAACGCGCTTGCCGCCCACATCGCCGGAGGTCTCGCCGGCATTCCGGGCGTGCGTCTTCTAGCTCCCGTGGAAGTCAACGAGATCTTCCTCGAACTCCCGGATGGTGTTATGGATGCGCTGGAAGCCGACGGTTTCGGATTCTATCGCCGGAGCGAGACCTTGGCGCGCTTTGTATGCCGCTTCGACGGCACCGAGGCGGAAGCAGACGCGCTGCTCGCCGCATTGCGCCGGCACTTGTCGCAATCCGCCCGCGCAGTGGAATAACTCCGCCTCTCGCCGTTTTCGCCCTTCCCGCTACTCGGCCGCCTCGGCTTGTGGGGCAGCGTCAGGTAGCATCCCGATTGCCCGCTTGTAGAGATCGAGCAAGGTTTCTTCCTCGTCCAACTCGTCCTGGTCGCGTTTGCGGATGCGGATGATCTGCCGTATGATTTTGGTGTCGAAGCCGGTGCCCTTGGCCTCGGCATAGACCTCCTTGATGTCCTCGGCGACCGTCCGTTTTTCCTCTTCGAGCCGCTCGATACGCTCGATAAGAGACTTTAGGCGCTCGCCCGCGATCCCGCCGACATCCGGCATGGCCCCCCCTTTTCCCAATCATGCCGCGCCCCCCGCGGCGGTGACGACGATAGCCGCGAGCCGTCGCTCGCGCAAGACAGGGTGGGCGGCTTGCGGGTGTCGGCTTGTCAGTGCTGTGGCTGAGAGGCGGCGAACGCGGCCTTCTGCTCGGGGGTCGCTTCCTTTTGATGTTGCTTGCGCCACTCGTCATACGGCATGCCGTAGACGATTTCGCGCGCTTGCGGGTCAGTGAGCGGCACGCTGCGCTCTTCGGCCGCCTCGCGATACCACCGCGACAAGCAATTGCGGCAAAATCCCGCGAGGTTCATAAGATCGATGTTTTGCACGTCAGTGCGTTCGCGCAGATGTTCAACCAGCCGGCGGAACGCAGCGGCTTCGAGTTCGGTGCGGGTGTTGTCGTCCATCAAAAATCTCCTTCGCGGTGTCGGTCTTTATTTAGCGTCGAGTGGGTCCGTTCGCACGTCCTGGCAGGATTGACCCAAAGCTGTGCTCCCGTCTCTCAATTCCCGCCGGTTACGTCGATCGTGACGCCGGTCACGAAGTCAGCGTCGCTCGACGCGAGAAAACAGATAACCTTTGCCTGGTCGGGGGCTTCGGCAATACGCCGCAACGGCGTTCGCTCGATTTCGGCCGCTTGGTCCTCCGGGCTCTGCTGTTCCCAGCGAGGACGGATGCATTCGGTCAAGGTGCGGCTGGGCGCGATCGCGTTGACATTGACGCCGTAGGGACCGAGTTCAAAAGCGATCTTGCGGGTAAAGGCAATGATCCCGCCCTTGGCCGCGGCATAGGCGGCGCTGCTCGACCCGCTGAGGCCACGGCCGGCGATCGAGGACAGGTTGACGATCTTGCCGAGACGCTGCCGCTTCATGACCGGCGCCACCACATGGCAAAACAGAAATGTTCCGTCAAGATTGAAGGCAATCAGCCGCTGCCAATCGCGGAACGTCAGCTGATCCATTTCGGCGCCGGGATACGGGATAATCGTGCTTCCGCCAACGGCATTGACCAAAATATCGACTGCCCCTAATTCCTGCGCCACGGCGGCAACCACCGCATCGACCTGGGCCGGGTCGAGCACGTCGGCGCGCTTTCCATGCGCCCGGCCGCCGGCGGCGCGCAATGCCGCGACAGTATTATCGAGTCGAACCTGCTCGATGTCGACTGCGATCACGATCGCGCCTTCGCGCGCCATGATCTCGGAGGTAGCGCGCCCGATCCCGCTTGCCGCCGCGGTAATGATCGCGACCCGGTCGTTAAAGCGCATTTGGTCTCCTCCCTAAACCAGTCCCGTACTTTACCTACGCGGCCGAATCTGACACCATCGCGGATAGCTGATAAAGGGAGGATAGCGATGCGGAAATACATCATCGAGCGCGAATTGCCGGCGATTGGTAGCGCCGAACGGCAAGCCCTCAAGGAAGCCGCGCAAAAATCGAACGACGTGCTCAAAGAGCTCGGACCCGATATCCAATGGGTCGAAAGCTACGTCGCCGGCGACAAGACATTCTGTGTCTACCTCGCTGAGAACGAGGAAATCATCCGCGAACATTCCCGTCGCAGCGGTTTCCCCGCCAACAAAATCACCGAAGTCCGCCGGATGATCGACCCGACCACCGCCGCCGAAGCGTAACGGTGGCGCGAGAGAGACTGCAGATCGCAGGGAGCAGCCAATAATGTGAAGAAGGCCAGCGCCATGGCGCTGGCCTTCTGATTAGAGTTAGGGAAACACTGAAAAAGTCGGGTTTTGGGGGTGTGCGTCGGATAAATTTGGCGGGTCCGGGGGGACCGAGGGGCGGGGCGATGCAGCGGCAGGGGAGCTTTTTGCAGGCGGAGTACGCGCGCAAGAAAAAGTCGACGCGGCGCGACAAGTTTCTGGCCGAGATGGAAGCGGTGGTGCCGTGGGCACGGCTGGTGCAGCGATTGCAGCCGCTCTACCCGAAGGGCGAGCGCGGCCGCCCGCCGATCGGACTGGAGCGCATGCTTCGGGTCTATTTTGTACAGCAGTGGTACGGGCTCGCCGACGAGGCGGTCGAGGATGCGTTTTATGACAGCGAGGCGCTGCGCGGCTTTGCCGGCATTGACTTGAACCGCGACCCGGTGCCCGACGCGACGACGGTGCTGCACTTCCGCCATTGGCTGGAAAAGCACGAGTTGACCAAAGGCCTGTTCGACGAGGTCGCGGTGATGCTGACTGAGCGCGGGTTGCTGATGCGCCAGGGGACGATTGTCGATGCCACCATCATCGCCGCCCCGCCCTCGACCAAAAACAAGGAGAAAGCGCGCGATCCCGAGATGCATCAGACCAAGAAGGGCAACCAGTGGCATTTCGGGATGAAGGCGCATATCGGGGTGGATGTCGCCTGCGGTGTGGTCCACTCGCTGACCGGCACCGCCGCCAACGCAGCCGATATCACCCAGATGGCGGCGGTCTTGCACGGCGAGGAGAAAGCGGTCTTCGCCGATGCCGGTTACACTGGCGCGGCCAGGCGCCCCGAACACGCCGGGCGCGCGGTGGCGTGGAACATTGCGGTCAAGCGCCATATCGTCAAAGCCCTGCCAAAAGCCTTGCGGGATCTGGCTGAGGCGGAAGAGCGAGGGTTGGCGCAGGTGCGGGCCTGGGTCGAGCACCCCTTCCACATCGTCAAGAACCTCTTCCGCCATAAGAAGCTGCGCTACCGCGGGCTGGCCAAGAACACGGCACAGCTCCACACCCTGTTCGCCCTGGCTAATCTGGTGATCGTCAAAAAGACGCTGCTCGCGCCAGCAAAGGCATGAGGATCCGGAGTTTACCAATGACACGACGATGCGCGAACGTTGGGCATTACCCGCGATCGAGCTGGAAATTCTGCTGACTGAACCCGCCGCCTGCGAACTGCTATCGTCAAAATTCACCCTCCGGCGACCATGTCCCGGTAGCAGCATTGTTCAGGGTTTCCCTAGCAAATTACTGATGAAGCTGGTAAAGGCGCGTCACGTTCTCTGATGTTATCTTGCGCCGCACGTCAGGCGAGATATTCGCCATGTTCTTGTCGAGTGTCGCGCGCGACCCGGGCCAGATGCAATCGGGGTGCGGATAGTCCGCGCCCCAGATGATGTTGTCCTCGCCGATCAATGGAATGATCGGTTCGAGGAACTGATCCTGCTGATAGGTGACGTAGCCCTGGCGGCGGAAATAATCGCTCGGTTTCAGCTTGAAATTGAGACTCTTGGCCCGGTCGGCATATTCGGTATCGAGCCGGTCGAACACGTAGGGGAGCCAGGTCACCCCTGATTCACCCAGCACGAAGTTGAAGTCCGGGTATTTTTCGCAAGCGCCCGAGGCCAGCAATGACACCAACACTTCCATCGTGTCGAGCTGGAACAGGGCTGAGCGAACCAGGCGCCACTGGGTGAAATATTTCTGCTCCTGCTCGGGGCTGTCGGGGGCGCGCAATGCCTTGAACCCGGTTGAGTGGAACGAAATCGGGAAACGGCATTCCGCCGCGGCCTCCCACAATGGAAACCACAGATCGGTGTAAAGCGGCGGGGTCATTCGCTTGAAGGCGAGATCGCCGCCGCGCAGCCCCATCTTGGCGCAGCGCCGCACCTCGGCGGCCGCCTCGATCGGGTCGGTGTTGGGGATGATCGCCAGCGGATAGACGCGGTTCGGATCAGACCGCTTGGCGAAATCGGCGACCCAGTCGTTATAGATCTTGTCGGCCCACTCGCGCAGCGGTGCGTCCGCGATCAGATCGTTGATCATCAGGCAACCATAGACGATTTCGGCGTCCTGGCCGTCACGGTCGAGATCAGCGAGGCGCAATTCCGGCGTTGTCGGTCGTGGCTTCGCTCCGGGCTTTGAGCTCCACTCGAAGCCCAGATTCTTCATTTCGTCGATGTGGTTGAACATACCCTTTTGATAAGCCAGGAACCCAGGGCCGACGCCATTCCACATGCCCTTGTCCTGCGCCTCGACAAACCAGTGGAGGCCGTCATCCATCTCCTCCACGCAGGGCGCCGACAACTTCCATTTGTTGGGCGCTGCGGAAGACCAAAGATCGGGCGGCAGATAGGTCAGGTCGATGTGGTTATCGCCTGAAATCAACTTTTCTGGCATATCGGGCTCCTCTTGCTCCTCCGTTCGAGTTCGGACGAGACGTCTGAGGGGTCGCATCGTACGTACGCGTCGCGATCTCCGCTACAGATAAGCACGAATTTACCTCTTGTCTGGGTTGTGCTAAGCGCATGGCCAATCTCCGCTCGCTCGCAACAACGGAGCCGTCCTATCATTGCTTCAGCAAAGACATCTACTTCACTTCGGAGAGTACGCATGACGGTAGAGCTTGGCAGCGGCAATTATACGTTTGTCGTGCGAGATACCTGGGCAAAGCTGCCGGATGAGATCGTCTTGGGCGATGTCGCGGCGGTCGGGGTCGACCGACAGGACCGGGTATATGCGTTCAACCGAGGTGAGCACCCAATGGCGGTGCTTGATGCCGAGGGCAATCTGTTACGCACCTGGGGCGAGGGTGTGTTTACCCGGCCGCATGGCGTCCATATGGGCCCCGACGATACAATCTATTTGACCGACGACGGCGACCATACCGTGCGGCACTGTACGCTGGACGGTAGAGTGCTGATGACGCTCGGCGTCCCCCGTGAACCCAAGCCCTATATGAGCGGCGAACCGTTTCACCGCTGCACCCATACCGCGTTGTCGCCGCGTGGCGATCTGTATGTGTCCGATGGCTATGGCAATGCCCGTATCCACAAATTCACCGCGGATGGCAAGTTGCTGATGTCATGGGGCGAGCCCGGCACCGATCCCGGTCAGTTCAACGTGCCGCACAATATCTGTTGCGATCCGGACGGCTGGGTCTATGTCGCCGATCGCGAGAATCATCGGGTTCAGATTTTCGACGGCAACGGCAAGTTCGAAACCCAATGGAATAATCTGCACCGGCCGAATGGCATGTGCATGGCGCTGGGACCGAATCCTTTCCTGTATATTGGCGAGGGCGGTCCTTCCGGCGAAATCAACCGTGACTGGCCGAATATCGGCCCGCGGGTCAGTATCCACACGCATAAGGGCGAGGTTTTGGCGCGGCTCGGCAAGATGCATGCCGGACTGGAGCCAGGTCACTTCACGTCGCCGCACGGCATCGCCGTCGATCGACACGGTAATATTTTTGTTGGCGAGCTATCTGGGCGGAGTTGGGGACGGTTTTCGAAAGATCCGACACCCAAGCGTATCCGCGTCCTTCACAAGCTCGAAAAAGTCTCCGCCTGACACGGATGCTCATAGGTTGTTCTAACGAATGAGCGCTAGCCGGCCGTTGCTTCCGCCAAATGGCCATGTTGAAGTTGCCGGAGGACCAGAAAACCGATGAGGACCAGATTGCCGAGGTTGAACAGCGCGCCGGCGGCAAAAGCCGGCGCGTAGAAGCCGAAATAGTCGTACAGAGAGCCGGCGAACCAGCTGCCAAAGGCCATTCCCGACATGCCCGAAAACAACAGGGTCGGAACTCGCCAAGAGGCGTCGGCGGACGGGAAAAGTTCGCGGATCGCGACGACATAGGCTGGGATCATGCCGCTAAAGCCGAGCCCGTACGCGGCGGAAATCGCAAACAGCCCGGCCTCGTTTCGCGTCATCGCAAAGGCGGCGATTGCCAATGCCTGACAGGCCGAGCCGGCAAGGACGGTGCCAAGCCCACCGATCCGGTCAGCTGCCCAGCCCCAGAACTGACGGCTGACAAAAGCGCAGCCGAGCAACACCGATAGCATGGCCGCCCCTTGCGCCGGCGCGATGCCGAGGTCGCTGCAAAAGGCGACGAGGTGGCTCGAGGGCATTGCCATCGGCACGCAGCACAGGAATGAGGCCGCACACAGCAGCAGCTGCACGCGAGTAGCGCTGAGGCCCAGCGCCCTTGTGCCGCGAAAGCCGATTGCGGCAAAGCCTGAAGCGCGACCGGGCTGTGGCGCCGGCCGCAACAAGGTGGCCAACGGGACAATCAGCAGCACGACGAGGCTGAACCCCAGCATCAATCCACGCCAGCCAAACCAGACCAGCGCGCGCTCGAATATGGACGGCCAGATGACGCCCGCGATGTACTGCCCCGACGAAATCAGGGCCAGCGCGGCGCCGCGGCGCCGGTCGAACCAGCGGCTGATATAGATTAGGAGCGGCGGGTAAAGGGCGCCTCCGCCAAGAAATCCGATCAACACCGCGTGTCCGAGATAGAGTGTCCAGACGCTGCCACCTGCGGACACTGCGAGACCGAGTGCGGTCATCACGGCGCCGAAAATCACTGTTCGCCGCACCCCGACGCGGTCTGCAACCCACCCCATCAGAATGCCGCCGGTCCCGGTCCCGACCCAGACGAGGGCGGCGGCGAGCGCCACCGCCGAGCGGTCGGCATCGAGCGCCGTCGCGATTGGCTTCAACCCGATTACGACGATCAGCGGCGCCCCGTATGAAATCGATAAGATCCCAATCGCGAGCATCGCCGCGATCCAGGAAATGTGTGTCTCCACGCTGTCCGGAAGGCGGCGATCGGATGCGCGGGCGCGTGTCCCGGCCACTCGCGCGTCCGTCATATCGCTGCCTTGCCTGGTGGGCGTTCGCTCGGGCATTGCGCAGTATTAATTCAAAGTGAATCGGGTGTGCAGTTCGGGTTCCGGCCGGATCGATTACCGCGCATAGAGCGCGCCCGCCAATCTGGGGGTAAAAGCGATCACGCTAGCGGCCGCTGCGCCGGGCGCTTAGAGTTAGGGGTAGATAACGCCGATGTCAGGGAGAAGGTGCAATGACCAAGTTCGTTTACGACCACATCCACTTGCGCAGCCCCAACGCAGAGGAAACCGCTCAATGGTATGAGCGGATGTTCGGCGCCGAGGTGATCCGCTCTATCCAGTCGGACGGAAGGCCGCGGATCGACCTTAACCTCGGCGGGGTTGCGGTATTTGTCGCGCAAGTCCCGCAGGAGCAGGCAATCGGCCATCCGCCGGAGCCGCCTTATCTCGGCCTCGAACACATCGGGCTTCGGGTCGAGCGGATCGACGCCGTCGTCGCCGAACTGAAGCAAAAAGGCGTCGAATTCACGGTCGAACCAAAAACCATCAGGCCGGGCGTGCGTATCGCGTTCTTGCGCGGGCCGCAAAACGTCCATATCGAACTGCTCGATCGCAAGGCCGCCTAACCGGGATATGCCGGGTTCCGTCAGCCCCCATAAGTCGTCTCCTGCCGCCCTGCACTGACGGTGCCGCGATCGCCAGCCCGGCGACGCCACCCGGCGAGCCCCAAAACGATCTCGATTAGGCCGCTTGCGGGATCAACTCCGCCCAGCGGTCGAGTACCGGAAGGATCTCGACCGTTTTGGCCGACGACAGGCTAACCACAACCCGCGCCACGCCACGGTCGCGGTAGCGCTTTAGCCGGTCGAGATCTTCGGGGACGCCGAATAATGTGACCGGAACATCCTCGGGGCTGCGACCTGCCTCGTCCGCCATCTGTCGGAACTTTGGCAGGAAATCGGTCACATCCGAATATTGCGGCCGGCCGGCATGCGGAACCCAGCCGTCGCCGTAGCGAAGCGCGCGCCGCGCCGCATGCGGGAACGCGCCGCCGACGATAACCGGCGGGTGCGGCTTCTGAACCGGCTTCGGCCCGCTTTTCATCTTTGGAAAATCCACGACTTCGCCGTGATACTCGGGCTCGTCATCGGTCCAGATCGCTTTCATTGCCTCGACCCGCTCACGCATCAACTTGAAGCGGGCTTGAAAGACGGTCCCGTGATCGGCCATCTCCTCAGCGTTCCAGCCGCCGCCGATGCCGAACAGAAACCGGCCGCTGGAGATTTGGTCGATTGACGAGACCAATTTAGCGGTCTGGATCGGATCGCGTTGTGCCACAAGACATACACCGGTGCTGATCCGCAATGTATTCGTAACCATGGCCGCCGCGGTCAGGCTAACGAACGGGTCCATCGCCTCGTAATATTTCTGAGGCAGTTGACCACCTTGCGGGAAAGGAGAGGTTCGTGAACTTGGGATATGGGAGTGCTCCGGCGCCCAGACCAACTCAAAGCCGCGCGCCTCAAGCGCCCGACCGAGATCGGCCGGGCCCATCGAATAATCGGTAAAAAACATCGCCGCGCCAAAATCCATCTGTCCCCCTTCGGCGCTGGCGACGTTCAGTCGTCTGCTAGGCGAGGCGGACCCGAACGGCTTCCGGACCCTTACGACCTTCGGCGATGTCGATCAGCACACGCTGGCCTTCGTTTAGGGTGTCGATGCCCGAGCGCTCGAGCACCGAAGCGTGGACGAAAGCGTCTTTGCCGCCACCCTCCCGGACGATGAAGCCAAAACCTTTTTGGGCGTTGAACCATTTCACCGTGCCGGTCTCCTCAACCGAAGCGCCTTCGTAGGTCGGCCGTGCAGCCGTCCCCCCGGGTAAGGTGACCGCCGCGCCGGTGGCGTCGCCGTGCTGCTGTCAACGCTGATGATTTCGGTTACCTGTGGGCCCTTTTGGCCGGGCGCGACCCTAATTTCGAGGGTCTCGCCAGGCTGGACGGCGGGAATGCCGTTACGCTCCAAAACGCTGGCGTGTAGAAACGCATCGCCGGAGCCATCGGACAATTCGACAAACCCGAATCCCCTTTCGGGCTTGAACCATTTCACCACGGCGCGGACTGGCGGTCCCGAGGGTACTTCGAACCGCGGCGGAGTGAAGCGCGGCGCACCGCCGAATTCCCGCATATGCGGATCGTAACTATCATCTTCAAAGTCGCGGCGGCGCGGCTGACGAAAATTCCTGTCTCTGATCAAGTCGGTTTCCTGTCGAGTTGGTTCGCGGCCCGGTCGCGACCGCGGAACTTGATTGTTCCAAAAAATCGCCGCGGACGCGAGTGCTTAATTTGCGCCCCGCATCCGATCGGGAGGCGCCTGCACCCGCCACAGATTAGGGCTGTTGAATACTCGCGGAGCAGGGCTAGCAATTTGTTTCGGCCGCGATATCGGCGTGCCTTTTTTCCCACCCATCAGGTCTCGGAATTGGCAGATGTCGAACCCGAACACCCGCAGTTCCCTCGAAGTTCAATCACCGAATAATCCGCCTGCGTGCCATCCGCGGATCCGAACTCGCTGGCCCGAATAAATCTAAGCGCAAGGGAAGGGGAACAAACCTATATCTAAGGTGTTTGGGGTCGCGCGCCCGGTCAGCTCAGCTACGGTAAACCTAGGAGGTATATCCGATGTACAAAAGGCTAATGGTTGCGATTAGCGCGCTCACTCTCGCTATAAGTGCTATCGTTCTGTCAGGACCGGCCCACGCGCTAGGCGCCAGGATCGGCGTACTGACCTGCAACGTTTCCAGCGGCTTCGGTTTTGTATTCGGCTCCTCGCGCTCGTTGAACTGTACCTTTTCGGGAGCAAATGGTCATTACGAGCACTATACTGGTACGATCAATCGGTTCGGCGTGGATATCGGCTACATTCGAGGAGGCGTTCTCGTATGGTCGGTGTTGGCGCCGACCGTAACTCCGGCACCTTGCGCGCTCGCCGGCAATTATGGAGGCGCAACAGCCCAGGCTACCGTCGGGGTGGGGGCCGGAGCGAATGTCCTAGTAGGCGGCAATAATAACTCGATTTCGTTACAGCCAGCTGAGTATCGAGGGCACAACCGGTCTCAACGTCGCTGCGGGGATTGCGTCCATAACGCTCCAATGCGTGCCCGGACCTTAGCGTAAGCGAAAGCCAGCTAACTCTTGAGGATACCGAGGGTGCTTTGCGCCCTCGGTTGAATGGCTATGTCTTTACAAGAGGCTTAGTGGCAGCCACCTACCGGTGGATTGACGTCACAATGCAGGTCGCATGTCTCGTTTGGAGCGCAGCGCCATGTAACGGAGCGGCTGCTGCTCGGGAAATAACAAATCCCGCTACATTCGGTCTCGGCACCCAGCGGGCGATTCAGCCGTGTCACGACCCCGAGCGCTTGATCGTATTTCTGAATTCGCGTTTCAACCCGGCCGATGTCGCGCTGCTCGGCGCTGAGCCTTCCGCCCGACTGCGGAGCCGACTGCTGAGCGGTGGCGGTCGTGCCGGCCAAGAACACGATGGTGATCGCAATCGTGCTCATCGAGTTCGGGTAAAATCGCATTCAGCGGCTCCGCGGATCGTTGTTTTTCCGCCGGAAGTAATCGTCTTTTCGACCAGCCACTATCGGGTGCTCAGGAGCCATAAGCAAGTGATGAGCCGTGGAGCCGAGATAGGCGAAGTCGGTTGCCAGTCCCGCGCCACTGCGTACAATTCATCCCCATTAACCGGCAGTCACTCGGTAAGGATGCTGAAATGATAACAAAATTCGACAGCCTGTTTGCTGGCCATGTCGACATGGACAATGTCGGCTATGACGGTGTTCCGGTAAATGACCGCCGCTTTCCTAACGAGCATCTCGCCACTGTCTTTGACAAGGCGGAGGCGATGGCGCAGCTGATGGATCGGCTCGGCTACGACACGTTCTGGATGGCTGAGCACCATTTCCAGCGCGAAGGCTACGAATGTATCCCGAATGTGCTGATGACGGCACTCCATCTCGCGCACCTCACCAAGCGCCTTAGGCTCGGCTGCGGCTTTAACATCACCCCGATGTGGCACCCACTGCGGCTCGCCGAGGATTACGCAACAGCCGACATTTTGAGCGGCGGCCGCATTACCTTCGGGGTTGGGCGCGGTTATCATACCCGAGAGGTCGAGACCTTTGGTTCGCCATTGCTGGATCAGCCGGCCAATCGCGGACTGTTCGAAGAACAAGTCGACATCATCTTCAAGGCGTTCGACAACGAATCCTTTTCTCACAAAGGAAAGTATTACACGTTGCCACCGCAAGTCCCCTACCGCGGCTACACGCTTGAAGAATTGACCCTCGTTCCACGGCCATTACGGTTGCCAGTCGAATGTTGGCAGCCGATCCAGGGCGGCAGCGAGCGAGCACTCGATTTCATGGCAAAGCACGGGATCAAGGGACTGATTGGCGGCGGCTCGGCCGAAGGCGGAGCGATGCACAAGACCGTGCTGGCTTGGCAAGAAGCGCATGCGCGGATCGGCAAGCGGCTCGAATTGGGCGAGCGCCTCTGCTTCGGTTTCCATTTCTTTATTGCGAATAATCGCGAAGAAGGCATCCGCGAGGCCGGTAGGTACTACGAAGAAAACATGAAGATGTTCGGTGAGCTGCGCCTGGTGCGTGCTTTGACCGACGCGCAGATTGAGATTATGCGCGATCCCAACTGGGCTCCGACGGCAAAGTTGCCCCGCATCGAGGATGCAATTGCAAATGGTGGAGTGCTGTGTGGTTCGCCCGAGCAGATCATCGAGCACCTCAAGGGGCTCGAAAAGCGATATCCGGGTCTCGATCGGGTGTCCGTCAGTCTCAGTGTGGGCGTGCCGAAGACGGCTTGTCTCGAGCAACTCGAACGGTTTGGCAAGGAGGTCATGCCGGCGTTCTCGCAAGCGAAGGCGCCGGAACTGGTGCCGGCCTGATAGTCAGCGAGCGCGAAATAGCCTGCCGCCGGTCATCGGCTGCGAGACGCCAGTTGTTGTCGGTAGGCTGAGCGGCAACCCCGCAGCCGAGCGTACGGCAAGATAGGCGAAGGCCTGCGCTTCGAGTCCATCCCCGTTCCAGCCGATGCACTCAACTGGGCGAACCGGAGTCCCAAGGCGGCGGGCGAGCGCTTCCATCAGCACCGGGTTATGCCGGCCCCCGCCCGTGACCAGCCATTCCCGGACCACCGGGGTCGGGAAATAACGCGTCGCAGCGGCGACCGCGACGGCGGTCATTTCGGTCAAGCTCGCTGCGCCGTCTTCGACCGATAATCCCACGGGTATGAAATCCTGGAAATCGTCGCGGTCGAGCGATTTGGGCGGCAATCGCGCGAAATACGAATGGTCGAGAAACCGCGTGACATGTGGTTCCGAAGCCAGGCCGCCCCTAGCCAGCGCGCCTTCGAAATCCGCCGAGACGCCGGTATGTCGCCGGACCCAGTCGTCGATCAGCGCATTGCCGGGACCGGTGTCAAAGGCCAGCACCGAACCTTCTTCACCGATCCAGGTCACGTTCGCAACGCCGCCTACATTGAGGACGACGACTGGCTTGAGCTGCGCCGTCGCGAGTGCTGCGTGAAACAGCGGTGCCAATGGTGCTCCTTCACCGCCGGCGGCGACATCGGCCGAGCGAAAATCCGCGACCACGTCGATACCGAGCCGCTTGGCGAGTGCTGCGCCGTCGCCCAATTGCCACGTACGCCGTTCGGCTGGACGATGGAGGATCGTGTGACCGTGCATGCCGACGATGTCGGCCGTGATCTCCTGATGGGAACCGAGGAACAGCTCAACCGCCTCGACGTGCAATTGCGTCAGTTCGGCTTCAACCCTAGCGATGGCACCGACCCCTCCCAACACTCCCCGAAGCCTTTCACGAAAAGCATCGGGATAGGGAATTGTCATCGCCGGTCCCGGCATAACGTACGCGAGACCGTCGGTTTCGATCATCGCGACATCGACGCCGTCGAGCGAGGTGCCGCTCATCAGCCCGATTGCACACCGCCTCGATCCCCCCGCCCCCGCCCGCGCGGCGGGCCGATCAGGGCGCCGTTGGGATGCGCGTGACCCGAAGGATGCTGCCGTGTTAGATGACGCCGCTATGTCCACCCCCCGCTCCTCATTCCTCAAGGCTGCGATCGAACGCGGCTTTGTCCATCAATGCACCGATTTGGACGCGCTCGATCAGCGTCTCTGCGAGGCCCGCGTGACCGCCTATGTTGGCTACGACTGCACCGCCGACAGTCTGCATGTGGGCCATCTGGTGTCGATCATGCTGTTGCGGCTTTGGCAGCGCTGTGGGCACAATCCGATTGTGTTGATGGGCGGTGGCACGACGCGGATCGGCGATCCGTCCTTTCGCGACACGGCGCGGCCGCTGCTCGACGATGTCGAAATCGCCAGCAATATGGCCGGCATCCGCAACGTTTTCACCAACTTCATTAATTTTGGTGACGGTCCGACCGACGCCATCATGGTCAACAACGCCGATTGGCTCGACGAACTGCGCTACATTCCGCTGCTGCGCGAGGTAGGTCGCCATTTCTCGGTCAACCGCATGCTGACCCAGGACAGCATTCGTTTGCGGCTCGAGCGCCAGCAGCCGCTCTCCTTTCTCGAATTCAACTATCCGATTCTGCAGGCCTACGACTTTGTCGAGCTTGGGCGGCGATGCGACTGCGAACTGCAGATCGGTGGTTCCGACCAGTGGGGCAACATTGTCGGCGGCGTCGAGCTCGGGCGGCGCATGGACGGGCGCCCTCTCTACGGGTTGACGACACCGCTTTTGACGACCGCCTCGGGCGACAAGATGGGCAAAACCGCGCAGGGCGCAGTGTGGCTCAACGCCGAACGGCTGTCGCCTTACGAATATTGGCAATTCTGGCGCAACACCGAGGACGCCGATGTCGGCCGTTTTTTGCGCCTCTTCACCGAACTGCCGATAGACATGATATCGCGTCTTGAGGCGCTGAGCGGCGGCGAGATCAACGAAGCGAAAAAGGTCCTTGCCACCGAGGCGACCGCGCTGGCTCACGGCCGCGAAGCGGCCGAAGCTGCGGCGGAGACTGCTCGCGCCGTTTTCGAGCAAGGGGGCAGCGGCGAAGACTTGCCGCAAACCGCATTGCCGCGCGATTTGTTCGAACGTGGTATTGCCGTTTTTGAATTGTTGAGACGCGCCGGGCTTGCTGCGTCGAACGGCGAGGCGCGGCGGTTGATTTGCGGCGGTGGCGCCCGCATCAACGATAATGTCGTCAAGGATGAGACGCGGGTCGTTGGACTCGCCGATCTCGGCCGCGACGGCGCAGTGAAGCTCAGCGCCGGCCGCAAGCGCCACGCCTTGGTCCGTCCGCTTTAGCAATATCCTCTATCTCGGCTGCTCGTCGCGGCCCTTTCCCGGATTTTAATCTGGGCATCCACGCCCCTGACAAGGTGGCCGGGTCGAGCCCGGCCACTGTCATAGTAGCCAATTGCGCTGATCGCAGCACTGCCAGGAATTACATAAGCTACGACGGCATCTGGCCCATAAAGTCGCGCTTGCCAATCTCGATGCCGAGCGACCGAAGAATGTTGTACGCAGTTGTCGTGTGGAAGTAGAAGTTCGGCATCGCGAAATGGTACAGGTAGACTTGTGCCTTGAATTGCCGCTGCTGGCCACCTGCGGGAATCGTGACCGTCGAATCTTCTTTGCCATCGAGCTGGTCGGGGCGCAGACCCTTCAAGAAGTCGATCGTCTTGTCGAGCCGCGACTGCATTTCGGCCCAGGAATTGTCGGTATCAGGAAGTTGCGGCGGCGTCACTCCGGCAACCGTTCCGGCGCCGAGCGCATGCACGCAGACTTGGCGCACTTGCCGAACCAAAGTGAACATATCGGGATAAAGGCGCCAATTCAGAACCGTCGCCTCGTCCCATTTCTTTTCGGTCGCATGCTTATGGGCTTTGTCGAGCACCCCTTTCAGGCCGCCGAGAAGCTGCAAGAACACCGGCACCGAGCCGTGATACATGCTGATTGCCATGATGTCGTCGCTCCTAGTTTTGGTGAAGGCTAAGGACCGCCATCTTAGGCGGTCCCGACCGCGGGCGCAAAGGTGCATCTCCTGCGGCAAATGCCAGGGTGCTCGACGTCCGCGGTCGGGCGTTCTAGTGTAGTGCGATCGGAGCGAGAGGAGGTGCCGGGCATGGCCAGAGAACGGCGTCTCGAAGCGCGTCAAGTCGAAGAGATCTTTCTCGCTTTCGCCGAGGCGATGCGCGAATTACCGCCCGATATCGAAGCCGGCTGGCTCGATGCCCAGGGCGATTTGCGCCTCGCCCCCGACATCGCCCGCAAATTGCGCACTGCCCGTCGAGTGCGGCAGCTGCTAGTAGAGTTGCGACAAAGCCAAAGCGAACCTTAATCAGCGGGCCTAACGCCCATCTGCGCCGGCGATAATCCGGTCATCATGCAAGCGCCCCGATCTCGGTCGAAGACAGGCCGAGAATTTCGGAAAGCACGACGTCGCTGTGTTCGCCCAAAAGCGGCGCCGGGCGCGGCGGCAACCGTGGTGAGGTCTCGAAATCGAGGGGCAGGCCTGGCATCAGGTAAGTGCCAATTCCGGGCAGCTCGGCTCGCACCCTCTTTTGTCACCGGCCAGCGGCGGAAATCGATGCCGACGCCAATCGGGTCGATGCGGATGACGTCGGCCCCCATCTGCGCCATCGTCATGCCGCCGAGCGGAGCGGCGACGAACGCCGACATCTCGATGATTTGCAAATCCTCTAGCAGCCGGTTCATTCGGTTTATCCTTTGCGCAGGCACCCGTTCCCGCAACCACTGAGAGTAAACTGCTTTTTGCCGGCTTGCGACGCGGCGAGTGCGGCGATAGGTTCGCCTAACCTAAAGGAATATTCTTTGTGCGATATGTCAGTACCCGCGACCCTCGACCGCAATTGCGGACCGTATCGTTCGAGGAAGTTTTGCTGGGGGGACTTGCCGAGGATGGCGGGCTCTATGTGCCAGATCACGTGCCGACGCTTGATCCTGACACGATAGTTGACTTTGCCCGGTCGCCTTACCCCCAATTAGCGGCGCACATTGTCGGCCTATTCGCCGGAAATGCATTCGCGAAGCATGAGCTGTACCGGTTCGCGGAGAAGGCTTATGGCGGCTTCGGCCACCCCGCGGTGACGCCGCTGGTCCAGCTTGATCATCGCTTGTGGCTGGTGGAGTTGTTTCATGGACCGACTTTGGCCTTCAAGGATCTCGCGCTACAACTCCTGGGCTTGCTGTTCGATGCGGCGCTCGCTCGCAGAAGCGAACACCTGACAATCATTGGTGCCACTTCGGGCGATACGGGGTCGGCGGCGCTGGACGCTTGTCGCGATCGAGAGGCAATAGACATCTTCATCCTTTACCCGCACGGTCGCGTCTCAGAGGTACAGCGACGCCAGATGACGACGGTCGCCTCAGTGAATGCGCACGCGATTGCAATCGAAGGAACGTTCGACGATTGCCAGGATCTCGTAAAGGCGCTGTTTGCCGATACACAACTGCGTCACGCGCTTAATCTTGCGGCGATCAACTCGATCAACTGGGCGCGCATCGCGGCCCAGACGGTCTATTACTTCGCTGCCGCGACCGCGCTCGGAGCGCCCGACCGCAGGGTGGCGTTCAGCGTGCCGACCGGAAACTTCGGCAACGTCTATGCAGGCCACCTTGCTCGCCGTATGGGGCTGCCGATCGAGCGTCTGGTTATCGGCACCAATCGCAACGATATCCTCGCTCGTTACATTGCCACCGGCGACATGGCGATCGCCCCCGTCGAGCCGAGCCTGAGCCCGAGTATGGATATACAAGTGTCGAGCAATTTCGAGCGTTTGCTGTTCGAGCTGAAGGGCCGTAGCGGAGCCGGGGTCAGTCAGGCGATAGCCGAGTTTCGCCGGACCGGCATTTTGCCACGCGCAGAAGGGGAATGGCGCGCGGCCCAGGGCCTGTTTTCTGCTCACAAGATCGACGACGCCACGACCATGCAAATCATCGCTGACACACACAGGTGCTCCGGAATGCTGATCGATCCCCACACCGCGGTTGCCGTCGGGGCGGCGCGCGCTGAGTTGGCGGGGAACAAAGACGCCGTCCCGATGATAGCGTTGGCTTCCGCTCATCCGGCAAAATTCCCGGACGCGGTCCAGCGGGCGACTGGAATCCGGCCGGCATTACCGGCAGCCCTCGCCGATTTATTCGATCAGCGCGAGCGGACTATCATTTTGCCCAACGATCAGGGCGCCGTGACCAGCTATATTCTGGCCCATGCCCGGCGCAACGAGAGGGCCGCATGACGATCGAGCTATCGCGTTTGGAAAATGGCCTCCAGATTGCCACCGACCGCATTGAAACCGTCGATACGGTTTCGCTTGGCATCTGGGTCGACATCGGCACCCGCCACGAGCCGGCTGAGATCAATGGCGTCGCCCATTTTCTTGAACATATGGCGTTCAAGGGCACCAAACGGCGAAGCGCGCTCGCGATTGCCGAAGAGATCGAGGCTGTTGGCGGCCATCTCAATGCCTACACGTCGCGCGAAAGTACAGCCTACTATGCCAAGGTATTGAAAGAGGATGTACAACTCGCGCTCGACATTCTCGCTGATATCCTGCAGCACTCGACCTTCGAGCCCGAGGAGCTGGAACGCGAGCGCACAGTGATCCTGCAGGAGATCGGGCAGGCCAACGACACGCCCGACGACATTATCTTTGATCATTTTCAGGAATGCGCGTTTCCTGACCAGGCGATGGGGCGGCCGGTGCTGGGGCGGCCCGACATCATTCGCCGCCTCGGACGCGCGGAAGTCACAGGTTATTTGCGCGATCACTACGGGGCGGGAGGGATGGTTCTCGCGGCGGCCGGGAATCTGGACCATGACCGGCTTGTCAAGCTCGCCGACAAACTTCTCTCCGATATGCCGGCGGAATGTCCGGTGACAACCGAACCAGCCCGTTACGCCGGGGGCGAGCGGCGCGAAGAACGCGACCTCGAACAGCTACATCTGGTCCTCGGTTTCCCCGGTCTGACGCTTGATGACCCGGACTTTTATGCCGGGTCAGTGCTGACGACAGCGTTTGGCGGCGGCATGTCTTCGCGGCTGTTCCAGGAAATCCGTGAGAAACGCGGGCTTGTCTATACGATCCACTGCTTCGGCCACAGCTATCGCGACGGTGGATTGTTCGGCATTTATGCCGGCACCGGAGAGGAGGAGGCCGCCGATTTGGTGCCCGCGCTCTGCGAAGAAGCTCGAAAACTGGAGGACGGGTTGAGCTGCGTCGAGTTGGCCCGCGCCAAAACGCAACTTAAGGCAGGACTGTTGATGTCGCTGGAAAGCACCTCGACGCGCTGCGAACAGCTGGCGCAGCATTTGTTGATCCACGGCACGCCGTTTGATCCAGCCGATATTGTGCGCCGCATCGAGGCGGTGGATGATGCCGCCATCCGTCGCGTCGTTGAACGCTGGCGCGCCGGCCCGCCGACCTTAACGGCATTGGGTCCGCTCAGCCGGCTCGAGGATTTCGACCGCGTTCGGGCGCGGCTCGCCGCGTGACGGCTGCGGTGTTATGGCGCCGCAGCGTAAATCCTTTCCCCGCCTGTTCCTATCGCGCACCGACCCGTTCCGCCTGTCTGGAGAGCGCGTTTACCTGCGCATCCCCGAACGCGGCGATTGGGAGGCGTGGGCGAGCTTGCGGGGGCGCTCCCGTAACTTTCTCGAGCCGTGGGAGCCAAGCTGGCCCGCCGACGCTCTCTCGCGCCTCAGTTTTCGTTCGCGGGTGGCTCGCTACGCCGAGGATTGGCGCAGCGACCAGGCCTACAATTTTTTCGTATTCTCCCACGACGATGCGTTGGTCGGTGGCGTTGGGCTCACCAATGTCCGCCGCGGCGTTTCCGAAACCGCGAGCCTCGGCTATTGGATGGGCGAGCCGTTTGCCCGCCAAGGACTGATGAGCGCGGCGCTGCCGTTGGTTATCGGTTTTTCGTTTGATCGGCTCCGCCTGCATCGGGTCGAGGCCGCCTGCTTGCCAAGCAACGTTCCGAGCCGCGCGTTGCTGGCCCGCACGGGTTTCCAGCAGGAAGGCTACGCTCGCCAATACCTATGCATCGCCGGTAAATGGCAGGATCACATGCTCTTTGCCATACTCCGTGAAGATTGGCGGGGTTGACACGGTTACTTCGCGGACGGGTGCTGTGGATCACCCATTATGAGATTTTTCGGTTGGGCAGATAGTATGCAAAGACCACCGGGGAGACGAAGGCCCAGGTCTCAATAAACGTCGAGTGGTTGGGCTTGCGACCCAGTTCCTCCATAGCCCCCAAAAGGCAGAACCAATTCAAGACCTCATGCTGACCGCTGTCCTCGATCTGGTCGGTCGTACAGCGATGCCAGCTCGCATAGTCGCCGCGTTCCAATGCCTCGTAGAGCCGCCGGTCGGCTGGCACGTCGGGCCATAACTGATAGTTCTTTTCAGTTAGGAACGAATGCGACCAACTCGACGACGCGACAATCGCGGTGCGCCACGGGCTCGCGGCCATCACCCGCGCAGCCGCAGCACCCACTTCCATGCATCGCCCCGGATTGGGCGAAGGCGGATCGAGGTTGCGGATGTCGTTGCGCATCGCCAATGGCAGCCGCAGCCCGCGCGCCGCATTGACCCGGCGCCCGTAGCAATTGACCGAGAACGGGATGAGCGGGTAGTCAAACCCGGTGCGTTTGTCGTCGAGCAAGAGGATCGTGTTTTCAAATGCATGCCCAAACGGGTGATGCAGCGGCTTATAGGCATAAGCAATATCGATCCCGCGCTCGATCAGCCCGGTTGCGAGGTATTTACCGGCCCCACGGTGACCCCTTAGATGAAAGGTCTGGTCGGCTGGCTCGCCCCAAGGATTATTAGGGGAGCGGCGGCGTTTCCAAGGTTGAATATCGCGATCCTCATAGGCGAGCACGGCGAAGGGTGGGACGATATCCTCCTTGAAATTCTCGTATTGGTCGTCGCCGAACATGACGACGACATCAGGCTTGAAGTCATCTAGCGCGCGCCGTGCCTCGGCGAAATGATGCCGATAAACCTCGCGCGCCCGGCTTGCGGCAGAAGTGCCCCAATCGTCGCCCAGCTCTTTACGAAGTTCGGCCGGCCAGTTAGCCGGATGCTTGTATGCCACGGGCATATCCGGGTCGGCGAGTGCTGTCCGCATCATAAAAGTCCAGTCCTCGTCTCGGCGTAGCATCAGCGGTCGATGCGTGCATCCCAATCCGAGAATTTCGGCCATCATGGCCCTCCCTCGATTAATTCACCTTCCGGGTTCCTGCTCGCGATTTGTCGATATCAGACCAAATAGTCGTCGTTCCAGGATGCCTTGCAGAGGCCTACCCGGAATCGTCCGCGACCCGGAATGACATTCTCAAGAATTTCTTCACGCGCTCTCGCGCCGGAATAATCAAACGTCCTCTGCCCGATAATCACCCGCGCTCTTCGACCGAGACATAGTGGCGTTCGTCAGACCCTATGAAGAGTTGCCGCGGGCGCATCAATTTTGCGTCGGTGTCCTCGATCATCTCGGTCCATTGCGCCACCCACCCAACAGTGCGCGCAATCGCGAACAGTGCGGTGAACATCGAGGTCGGGAACCCGATCGCCTTTAGGATGATGCCCGAATAAAAATCGACGTTGGGATACAACCGTCGCGAAATAAAATAGTCGTCGTTGAGTGAAATCTTCTCGAGCTCCATAGCTAGTTCGAGCAGCGGGTCGTTTTTTATGCCGAGCTCGTCGAGAACCTCGTGACAGCTGTCGCGCAGGACCCGGGCGCGCGGATCGTAGTTTTTATAGACGCGATGGCCGAAGCCGTACTGGATCTCGTGCTCATTCTTGTTTTTGACGTGGCTGATGAAATCCGGAATATTTTTCTTGTCGCCGATGCGCCCCAGCATCTTCAAGACAGCCTCGTTAGCCCCGCCATGCGCCGGGCCCCATAACGATGCGATGCCGGCGGCGATGCATGCGAACGGGTTGGCGCCGCTTGAGCCAGCGTTGCGCACCGTTGCGGTCGACGCGTTCTGTTCGTGGTCAGCATGCAGTATGAAGATGCGGTCGAGCGCCCGTGCCACGACCGGGTTGACCTTGTACTCCTCGCACGGCACCGCAAAGGTCATATGCAGAAAGTTTTCGGCGTAGCCTAGCGAGTTCTGCGGATAGACAAAGGGCTGACCATGGGCATATTTGAAGGCCATCGCGGCGATCGTCGGCATCTTGGCGATCAAGCGGTAGGAAGCGACCATTCTTTGGTAGGGATCGTGGATGTCGGTGGAGTCGTGGTAAAATGCCGACAGCGCGCCGACGACACCGCACATGACCGCCATCGGATGCGCATCGCGGCGGAAGCCGTGAAAGAAGCTCGAAAGCTGTTCGTGCACCATTGTGTGGTGGGTGATGTCGTAGACGAACTGCACCTTTTCGTTTGCCGTCGGCAACTCGCCGTTCAACAACAGGTAGGCGACTTCCAGAAAATCGCTGTGCTCGGCCAACTCTTGGATCGGGTAGCCGCGGTACATCAAGATCCCTTCGTCGCCGTCGATGTAGGTAATGCTCGACCTGCAGGCGGCGGTCGCCATGAACCCGGGGTCGTAGGTGAAGCAGCCGGATTCGGCGTAAAGCTTGCGAATGTCGATGACGCGCGGCCCGATCGTCCCGTGCAGGACGGGTAGTTCGACCGATTTTCCGGTTTCATTGTCGGTAAGCGTCATCGTTCCGGTCGAAAGATTGTTCCCGTCCATCGCTAAATCCTCATCTGCCAAACTGCGGGCCATACCCGTATTTCGATAAGAAAATAGACACCGCCGAGCGGCTTGGCAAACCGTTCGCAGGTGCGAAATGCCGGCGGCGTTCAGCCGCCTCCGGCGGCGGCGTCGGCGATCCGCCCCAAGGTCTCCGCGCGGCCCAACACCTCCATCACAAAGAAGATGCCAGGTGAAGCGGCCGAACCCGTCAGCGCCGCGCGCAGCGGCTGAGCGAGCGCGCCGAGCGGCACATCGTCCTCGTCAGCAAAGGCGCGCACCCGCTCTTCGAGCGCCGCCGCGCGCCACTCGCCATGCCCGAGCACCGGAGCAAGCTCCGTCAATAACCGACGCGCCTCCGTGCTTAGCAGCCGCGCTGCCGTCGCATCGAGCGTGATCGGACGCCGGGCGACCAGAAAGCGCGCGTTAACAGCGAGCTCGGCCAATGTTTTCGGCCGCAACTTGAGTTCGGGCATGGCGCGGTGCAGCCGATCGTGGTCGGCGTCGATGAGCGGATGGCCGAGCATTTTTTCAAGCTCAGGAGCGGTCAGCTCCACGAGCCGATCGTCATCGGCTTGACGGATGTAATGGCCGTTCAGATTGCCCAGCTTGGCGAAATCGAAGCGGGCCGGGGCGCGCCCAATCGAATCGAGATCGAACCACTCGACCGCCTGCCCAGTCGAAATAATCTCGTCGTCGCCATGGCTCCAGCCTAGTCGCAGCAGATAGTTGCGCAATGTCTCAGGCAGATAGCCCATCTCGCGATAGGCGTCGACGCCGAGGGCACCATGCCGCTTTGACAATTTGGCGCCGTCAGGGCCGTGGATCAGCGGCACATGCGCGAATTCAGGGACCGGCCAGTCGAGCGCCTTGTAGATTTGCGTCTGCCGAAAGGCGTTGCTCAGATGATCGTCGCCGCGGATTACATGCGTGATCGCCATGTCGTGGTCGTCGACGACGACGGAGAGATTGTAGGTCGGCGTGCCATCGGCGCGCAGGATGATCAGATCGTCGAGTTCGGCATTGGCGACCGTAACCTCGCCCTGCACATGGTCGCGAATGGTCGTCGCTCCTTGCTGCGGGGCTTTCAGGCGGATCGCCGGCGCCACACCTGGCGGTGCGGTAGCCGGGTCGCGGTCGCGCCAGGTGCCGTCATAACGGACCGAGCGCTTTTCGGCGCGCGCCCGCTCGCGCATCACCTCCAATTCAGCGGGGGTGCAATAGCAGTAATAGGCGCGGCCGGCCTCCAGCAATTGCCTCGCGATCTCGGCATGGCGCTCGGCTTGCGCGATTTGGTGGACGATTTCGCCGTCCCATTCGAGCCCGAGCCATTCGAGCGCGTCGATGATCGCCGCCACCGCCTCCGGCGTGGAGCGCACCCGATCGGTATCCTCGATGCGCAGCCGAAAGACGCCACCATGGTGGCGGGCAAAGAGCCAGTTGAACAGCGCAGTACGAGCCCCGCCGATATGCAAAAAACCGGTCGGCGACGGCGCGAAGCGGACGGTGACGGTCATCTCCGAAGGATGGGGAAGCAAACCGCCGATATCAACGAGATCGAGCCGCGCTCTCTCCGAACATCTCGCGCAGCCGAGTTTTCATGATCTTGCCGGTCGCAGTGTGCGGCAACTCTTCGATGTAGACGACCTCCTCAGGCAGCATCCATTTCGGGAATTGGCGAGCGAGGAACTCAATCAGCGCCTCGCGCTCGGGGCGGCGGCCGGGGTACGGGGCGACGATCAATAACGGACGCTCGCCCCAACGCGGATCGGAAACGGCAATCACCGCGGCCTCGACAACATCGTCATGCGCGATGGCGGCGTTTTCGAGATCGATCGAACTGATCCATTCTCCGCCCGATTTAATCACGTCCTTGCGTCGGTCGGTTATCTGCATGTAGCCGTCGGCGTCGATCGTCGCCATATCCCCGGTGTGGAACCAGCCGTCGGGTTCGACCGAGATCGCACTCGCAGCCGTGTCCGCAAAATAGCCGCTAACGATCCATGGACCGCGCACCAGGAGCTCGCCCATCGACTTGCCATCGTGCGGCTGGGGGTGCCCGTCGTCGTCAACGATCTTCATTTCAACGCCAAAGACCGGTCTTCCCTGCTTAATCCTAACAGCGAGTTGCCCCGGTGGATCGAGACTGAGGTGTTTGCCCTTTAGCGCCGCGGTCGTGCCCAGCGAACTCATCTCGGTCATGCCCCAGCCTTGCCGCATATTGATGCCGTGCCGGGCGAAGTCCTCAACCATTGAGGGAGGGACCGCCGAGCCGCCGGACAAAACCCGATGCAGGGTCGAACAGCGCGCGCCGGATGTCGAAAGGTGGGTTTCGAAGCCGAGCCACACGGTCGGCACGCCGAGAGCATATGTCACGCCCTCGGTCTCGAACAACTCGTAAAGGCTGGTGCCGTCGAGACGTGGGCCGGGGAGCACCAGCTTCGCGCCGTTCATCGGCGCCGCATAGGGTATGCCCCAGCCGCATGCATGGAACAAGGGCACCACCGGGCAAACTACATCAGCCGCCGAGATCGAAATCGCGTCGGGAAGCGAGATCGCGAACGCGTGTAATACCGTCGAGCGATGACTGTACAGTACACCCTTTGGATGTCCGGTCGTGCCGGAGGTGTAGCACAGCGAGGCGGCGCGGCGCTCGTCGAATTCGGGCCAGTCGAAGGCGTCCGTTTCAGCGGCAAGCAAAGCTTCGTAGCAAGGGAGAGTAGGCAGGTTGGTTTCGGGCGCAGCTTCCGTATTGCATAACACTAGGATACGGAGGTTCGGTGGGAAGCGTGGTGCCAAGCGCTCGACGATTGGCAGAAAGGTGGAATCCACGAAGAGCAGCCGGTCAGCCGCATGGTGAACAATGTAAGCAATTTGATCGTCAAAGAGCCGTGGGTTGATCGTGTGGCAGACCGCGCCGATACCGGAAATCGCGTAATACAGTTCGAAATGCCGGAAGGTGTTCCACGCCAAGGTCGCGACCCGGTCTCCGGGTTTGATCCCGAGCCGGAGAAGCGCCTTGGCGAGCCGTTTCGAACGGCACTCCGCCTCCCCGTAGGTGTAGCGGTGAATTGGACCTTCGACGGTGCGCGAAACGATTTCTGCATCGTTGTGATAGCGCGCGGCGTGGGTGATGATCGACGAAATCAGCAGCGGCCGCTCCGACATCAACCCCAGCATCGCTTCCTCCCGAGGATTGCAAGGCGATTCGCTACGAACTCTTTCGTATGACAGAACCGAGCGCGGGTAAACGGGATGTTGCCGTCGAGCGATTTGAGCCGCAGGTTTGGCGAGAGGCCGAAGCTTCTGCGCCTGTGAATCCGGGGGATTCTCTCTATATCGCGCCTGTTGCGTTTGTGTCTTAGTTCAGTCATGCACGATATCAGGTGGATCCGTGACCATCAGACAGATTTCGATCGCGGCCTCGCCCGACGCGGTCTGTTGCCGGTCGCCGAGGAGGTGCTGGCTCTCGACGGTGCCTGGCGCACTGCCGAGACGCGAGCTCAGGAGGCACAGGCCCGGCGCAATCGCATCTCCCGCGAGATCGGGATCGCCAAACGCCGGGGCGAAGATATCGAACCATTGCTGCGGCAGGTCGACGCCGACAGGAGTGTCGAGGCGGAAGCCACGGCCGAATCAGCGCGGCTGCGCACGCAAATTGACGAAATCCTTGAGGCGCTGCCCAATCTGCCGGCCGGAGATGTGCCGGATGGCACCGACGAGACGACAAATCTGCTACTTCGCCAAGAAGGTGAGCCGCCGCAATTCAATTTTGAACCTGCGTCGCACGAAGCTATCGGAGAACGTCTCGGACTGATGGACTTTCGACGCGCCGGCAAACTCTCCGGCTCACGGTTTGTCGTATTAAGGCAGGATCTGGCGCGGCTGGAACGCGCGCTGGTGCAGTTCATGCTCGACCTTCACACTCGTGAGTTCAACTATCACGAGATATCGCCGCCGTTATTGGTGCGCGATGAAGCCGTTTTCGGCACAGGGCAATTGCCGAAGTTTGCTGAAGATCTGTTCCGCACGACTGAGGGGTTATGGCTTATCCCCACCGCTGAAGTGCCACTTACGAACCTCGTGGCGGATGAAATCCTTGATGAAGACGCACTGCCTTTGCGCTTCACCGCATCGACGCCGTGTTTTCGCTCGGAGGCAGGTGCTGCCGGGAAGGATACCCGCGGCATGATCCGCCAGCACCAGTTCATGAAAGTCGAGCTGGTCTCAGTGACGACGCCCGAGCAATCGCCATCAGAGCACGAGCGCATGACGAGTTGCGCCGAAGAGGTATTGAAGCGGCTCGGCTTAGCCTACCGAGTGATGCTGCTGTCAGCCGGAGACATGGGTTTTGCCGCGCAGAAGACGTATGACATTGAGGTGTGGCTGCCAGCTCAGGGAGCTTACCGCGAGATTTCGAGCTGCTCGAATTGCGGGGCTTTCCAGGCACAGCGCATGAGAGCGCGCTACCGCCCAGCAGGGGGCAGAGGAACAAGATCGGTACACACCTTGAATGGTTCGGGTCTGGCGGTTGGTCGCACTCTAATCGCGATCCTCGAGAACTATCAACACGAAGACGGCACTGTGTCGATCCCAACGGTGTTACAGCCCTATCTCGGAGGCCAGCGGATAATCGAGCGCCATGGGTGAGCCCATTTCTGATCCGGGGCTACTACAGCGCAAGCTGCGGCTGTTGATGGAGTTGCGTCGTTCCGCCATAACCGATCCGCGCGTTCTGGGGGCGATCGAAAAGACGCCGCGCGAACGGTTTGTACTCCACGCCTTTGCCGACCAGGCTTACGAAAATGTCGCTCTCCCCATCGAGCATGGGCAAACCGTAAGTCAACCCTTCGTTGTCGCGCTAATGACTGAAAAGCTCGAACTTGGCGAACGCCATAACGTTCTCGAAATCGGCACCGGCTCGGGTTACCAGACGGCGGTCTTGGCTCGTCTTGCCCGCCGAGTTTTTACGATTGAGCGCCGTCGCGACTTGCTGCGAGATGCGCAGGCTCGGCTTGAGTCACTGCGACTGAACAATATCGTGTTTCAATTCGGCGACGGCACCAAAGGTTGGCCAGAGCAAACTCCCCATGACCGTGTGATTGTTACTGCGGCGGGGATGGAAATCCCGGCGCGGCTCGTCGATGGCTTGGCGGTGGGTGAGGTGCTGGTGGCGCCGGTGGGTAGCGATCGCCGCGACCAACAGTTATTGCGCATACGCCGGACCAACGATGGCTTTGCCACCGAGGACTTAGGTCTGGTGCGGTTTGTCCCGCTTGTTTCCGGTCTGCCGCGGCAAGCGGCGGTCGAGGCTTGACATGCGTTCGAGCTAGAGTACCAAGGGTGATCGAGCTTGCGCGTCGGGGGGCGTGCAGGGGGGACAATGACAACAAGTGTTCGGCTGCGGCGGCACAGGCTCGGAGCGGCAGCTGCGCTCCTCTCGCTACCGCTCTTGTCAGTGGGGTGTACCAGCCTAGGGCCGGCGCCGGTGGTCACGGGCGGCCGGGTACCGCCTCCGCCTACCCAGATCATTGTACAGCGCGGCCAGACGCTGTCGGGTATCGCCCATGCGTATCATATTCCGATGTCCGCTCTGGCCGAGGCGAATCATTTATCGTCCCCCTACCGTATTCTGGTCGGACAGCCTTTGATAATTCCAGCCGGATCCGAACCCGATTCGTCCGGACCAATGTTGGCCCTGGGCAAGTCGATGCCGGCGCGACCCCCGGCATACGGGCCAACTTCGACCTACTCACCGCCTCCGGCAGCGATCCCGCTTGTGCCGCCGCCAGCCGCATCGGTGCAAGCGGTTCCGCTCGACAATCCGCCTTCCCGGACCTTGAAACCGTCCTCGATTACGCCGCCCGTCGCATTGGCCCAGCCAGGTTCAGACGAATCGCCCAGTGCCATCGTAGCACCGTCAAATCCGACCTCCGCGGGAGGAACACCAGTCCCGTTATCGACGCCCCCCGGCGCTGTTGCTCCGGCCAGCGAGCATAACCGGCCGCCATCATCGGGGGCGGCCGGCACGACTGCCGCCGCGGAAGCGCCGGCCGCTGCTACTCATGGCGACGGAACCTTTCTTTGGCCAGTTCGCGGCCGCGTGCTCGAAAGCTTCGGAACCGGGCCGGACGGTACGCACAACGATGGCATCAATATTGCCGCTTCGCGCGGTGCTGCGATCGAGGCGACTGATAGCGGGGTTGTGGCCTATTCCGGCAACGAACTCCGCGGCTACGGCAACTTGATTCTTGTAAAGCACCCGAACGGCTGGATTTCAGCCTATGCGCACTGTGATTTAATCCTCGTAAAGACCGGTCAAAAGGTCGCTCGCGGTCAAGTCATCGCTCGTGTCGGTGCAACCGGAAATGTCAGCGAACCACAGCTTCATTTCGAATTGCGCCGCGGAAAGAAACCGGTCGATCCGCGCGAATATCTCCCGCCATTGTCAGCGGCGGCCATCAAGCAAGCGCGGCCCAGTTGACTGAGCGCGCCGCGGTCAGATGAGCGGCTTGCCAAGGCGTCCGGCGAGGTCCTGGATGAATTGCCAAGCGACACGGCCCGAACGGGATCCGCGAGTGATCGACCACTCGCTTGCTTCTGCTTTCAGTTGATGCAGTGGCAAATCGAGGTCATAGCGCTCGGCATAGCCGCGCACAATTGCCTGAAAGGTGTCTTGATCGACATTGTGAAAGCCGAGCCAAAGCCCAAACCGATCCGATAGCGATACTTGCTCTTCGATCGCCTCGGAGGGGTTAATCGCGGTCGAGCGTTCGTTGTCGATCATTTCGCGCGGCATCAGGTGGCGCCGGTTTGAGGTGGCGTACAGCACGACATTTGCCGGACGGCCCTCAATTCCTCCTTCGAGCACCGCTTTTAGCGATTTGAAGCTGGTGTCGTGCTGATCGAATGACAGATCGTCGCAGAACAACAAACACCGACGGGAGGATCGTCGGGCTAGTGATAGCAGGTGGGGGAGGCTAGGGATGTCTTCGCGATGAATCTCGACCAGCGCCACCGAGTGCGGCCGCTCCGCGTTAACCGCGGCATGAGCAGCCTTCACGAGCGAGCTTTTCCCGGTTCCGCGCGCTCCCCATAGTAAGACATTGTTGGCCGGAAGCCCGGCGGCGAAGCGACGGGTATTGTCCATTAGGATGTCGCGGACTCGGTCGATCCCGCGCAACAGCCCAATTTCTACTCGGTTGACCTCTTCTATCGGCTCGAGCCAATGGCGATCGGCATGCCAGACAAAGGCGTCAGCGACACCGAGCTCCACGGACGGCGGCGGCGCGGGAGCCAGACGTTCCAGGGCATCGGCGATCCGGCACAGCAGTGCCTGAAGATCGGGCTCGGTCATTACTTCTTCGACAGCACCAGCAGGAGCAAGGGGTCCCGAACTTATCACACGCAGGAAATTCGAGAAATCCGAGGTGCGGTTCCGAACGCCTCCAGACCCGCCCATTGCTCTTTAATCGGGCATCGCATACCTATCTCTCTGTCGAGCGGCACAATCGATCCGCTTCGGCAGGTTGTCGGGCCAACCCGTGCGGCGCGGCGCAAGATATCGAGGCTCGATGCCGATGCCGATCTCTACCGCCTATGCTCAGGGAACCGGCTTGTCTGGCATGTTCGATAATCAGGGCGCGCTGCTGCAATTCCTGCCCCTGGTACTGATCTTTGTCGTCTTCTATTTCCTCTTGATCAGGCCGCAGCAGAAAAAGGCCAAAGAGCATAGGACGACACTCGATGCACTGAGACGAGGTGACCGAGTGGTGACTGGCGGCGGCATAATCGGAACGGTGGTACGCGTCGACGGCGCGGACGAGGTTAGTGTCGAAATCGCCGAGGGCGTCCGGGTGCGAGTTGTTCGTAGCACAATAACGAGCGTTGTCGCTAAGCCAGACCCGGCAGCGGCGCGTGAAGTCGTCCGACAAAAGGATCAAGGTCGGACCAAGGTGGAAACAAAGGAGTGAACTTAGCGCAGGTGTCCGGTGCTGGGCCTGGAATAGGCGGAATGGGATGGATGAGCCCGGCGGCGCTCAGCATTGGGGCCGGGTCGGCGACCATTTGCTCGCGTGAAACGGAGTATGTAAGTGCACACCCGTCGAGTGATACTAGGGGTAACATTAGTGGAGTTGGCGGTCCCGTTGCGCGCCATCACGGCGCAACAAGCCTATCCACCTGGGCCACCACCTTCGGGATATCCGTCAGCCCCGCCTCAGGGCGGGCCGCCCTCGCATCGTCGCCCGCCGTCACCGCCACCACCCCACGAAACGCGGCCTCCCTATCCCGCGGGTCCCTATCGTTGGCATTGGGCAACGGGCCGTTGGCGTTGGAACGGGTATCGTCAGGTTTGGGTGCCGGGACACTGGCGCCATTGACCTGTATCTCTCGAGTATCGGGCCAGCAGCAGTAGCCGCGGTCCCCAGAAGTAAAAATGCTCTATTTCGCCAACTGGAAGGTTCTTCTGATCTGCGCCGTCTGTGCTCTCGGGGTGCTCCTTTCCCTGCCGAACCTGATGAGCCAGTCGACGCTCGACAAACTGCCGAGTTTTGTGCCGCATAGACAGGTAGCGCTCGGTCTGGACCTGCGCGGCGGCTCCTATTTGTTGCTCGAGGTTGATGTTGCAGCGGCCGAACGCGAGCGGCTCAATTCCATCGTCGATAATGTCCGTAACGCTCTACTCGGCGCTAACGTTGGCTATACCGGCTTGGCGGTAAACGGCGATGCCATCGTGTTCAAGATCCGGCAGCCGGAACGTGTCGACGACGCCCGTCAAGCCCTAGGCAAGATCGATCCCGATCTTGTGGTCACGATCGGTCCGGACGGATCAGGCACAGTGCGTTTCAGCGCGGCGGCCACCGAAACACGCCGTAGCCAAGCGGTCGAACAGTCGATCGAAATCATCCGCCGGCGTATCGACGAGACGGGCACCAAGGAGCCGACGATCGAACGCGAGGGTCAGGACCGGATCCTCGTTCAACTGCCGGGGGTCGACAATCCTGAGCACGTGAAGGCTCTGCTCGGCCGAACCGCCAAGCTGACTTTTCAATTGGTTGATACTGGAGCATCGCTCGAAGATGCACGCAGCGGTCATTTACCCCTTGGCGACGAAATTCTCCCGGCCCAGGAAACAAACGGTGTTCGAGTTGGCCCGAGCGCCTATGTCGTGCGCAAGCGGGTAATGGTCGGCGGCGACACGCTGGTTGACGCGCAGCCAACCTTTCAAAACAATGAACCCGTGGTCAGCTTCCGCTTCGACGCCGAGGGCGCAAGGCGGTTTGGCGACGCGACGCGCGAGAACGTCGGCAAACCCTTCGCGATCGTGCTCGACAACAAGGTCATCAGCGCGCCAGTTATCCGCGAGGCGATCCTTGGCGGATCGGGTATTATCTCGGGCAGTTTCACGGTGCAGTCGGCAAGTGATCTGGCCTTGCTGCTGCGCGCTGGCGCGCTGCCGGCGCCGATCACAATTCTAGAAGAGCGAACTGTGGGCCCCGGCCTTGGCGCCGATTCGATCCGCGCCGGGACTACGGCCTGCGTGGTCGGGGTGGCGCTGGTCGTTGTGTTCATGATCCTGTTCTACGGCCTATTCGGCGTATTCGCGGATATCGCCCTGTTTTTCAACCTGTGCCTGATGCTCGGTAGCTTGTCCTTGCTCGGTGCCACGCTCACCTTGCCTGGCATCGCCGGCATCGCACTGACAATGGGAATGGCGGTCGACGCAAATGTGTTGATTTACGAGCGTCTGCGCGAAGAACTTCGCGCGGGCCGCACCGTGCTCTCGGCGCTCGATGCCGGATTTAAGCGCGCTTTCGGAACGATCCTCGACAGCCACATCACGACCCTCGTCGCTGGCGCCTTGATGTTTTGGCTTGGGTCCGGTCCGGTCAAAGGTTTCGCCGTGACCCTTAGTATAGGTGTATTGACCTCGCTGTTTTCGGCGATTTTGGTCACCCGGCTGCTGATCGTCACCTGGGTGCGGCGGTGGAAGCCGCGGGCTGTACCGATCTGATCACACGCGATAGTGCTCTAACCGCCACATGTTGAGACCACTGATTGTCATTCGGCGCACGCCGAAAATCGATTTTATGAGATGGCACAAGCTCGGCTTTGCTTTCTCAGCATTGCTGACTTTGTCGTCGATCGGGTTGTTCGTGGGTGTCGGCCTGAATTACGGGATCGACTTCGTTGGCGGAACCTTGTTGGAAGTGCGGGTAACGCCGGGGCCTGCCAATCTTGCTGAGATGCGAAAGAAGCTCGATGCGCTGCATCTCGGCGATGCTTCGCTCCAGGGGTTCGGTCCGCCAACCGACGTGCTGATCCGGCTACCACGTCAGCCCGGCGGGGACGCGGCACAGGAAAAGGCCGTGGAAGCGGCTCGCGAGGCTCTTGGCTCGGGCATTGACTACCGCCGCATCGAGGTTGTCGGTCCTAGCGTGGGTGCCGAGTTAATTCGAGCGGGTGTCACCGCGACCGCGCTGGCGCTATTCGCCATCGCGATCTACATCGGCTTTCGCTTTGAGTGGCAGTTTGGCGTCGGAGGGATGATCTCGACCTTGCACGACGTGGTGACGACAGTGGGGATTTTTGCGCTGTTTCGGCTCGAGTTCGATTTGACGACTCTTGCGGCGATCCTTACCGTGGCCGGCTATTCGGTTAACGACACTGTGGTGATCTATGATCGAATACGTGAGTTGATGCGTAAATATCCCCGCATGCCCCTAATAGAATTGATCAATCTGGCTTTGAACGAGACGTTGTCGCGTACGATATTGACGGTCAGCACTGTCGCCTTGGCCGTCTTATCGCTGCTCTTTTTGGGTGGCGAAGTTCTGCGAGGCTTTAGCATCGCAATGTTGTGGGGCGTTGCGATCGGTACCTATTCATCTTTATTCATCGCAGCTCCGGTGCTGTATTACGTGCGCCCGAACCGGGCGGCTATCGCCCGCCCGACCGAGGACGCTAAGCCTCCGCTAACCCGCGCGCGTTAACGAGAGTCGATGCGACGATGGATCTCACCCCACGCGTCGCGGCGGGCCGGCAGGTGATCGAGCGATATGGGTCAGGCGGGTTCCGCATTGCCGGGGTGATTTGGCGCGGTTCGGTCCTCGTTTTTTCCGATTTGACCATGCCCTGGGTTGTCGCGGAGGCCCCCGAGGTTACGAGCCAGAGCTTGCTGCCGATTGTCGAGCATGGCGGCGTCGATGTTTTGCTCCTCGGACTCGGTCGTCGAATGTTGCCGCTGACGCTTGAATTGCGCATGGCGCTTCGGCAGATGGGAATTGCTGTTGAATCGATGGACACCGGTGCGGCTTGCCGCACCTTCAACGTGCTCCTCGCGGAGGAACGCCGCGTTGCGGCAGCCCTAATCCCAACGATCTAGCCGTCCGAGTGAGCGAACCGTCCTCCGAAACCGGGGCGAATTGCGTCTTGCCTCTCGCGGGGAACTAGTTGGAGGTTGCTGCAGTTTTTTGGGGAGAAGTCACAGGCAGTTGAGCTTAACCATGCGTATAAACGCCCTAACCGCGGTCTCCTTTAGTGCGGCTCTTGCCCTCGCTTCCGCCGCCCATGCGGATTGGCATCATGGCGGCTGGCACGATGGGGGTGGCGGGGCCGCGGTGGGAGCAGCAATCGCCGGCGGGATTATAGGTCTCGGCCTCGGTGCTGCGGCCGCCTCAAACCCGTATAAGTATTACTATGCGCCTCCACCCGTCTATTACGGGTACCCATATAACTACTATTATGCGCCGCCGCCGCCGGCCTACTACGGCTATAGTTACTACTGAGCGCTCGAAAGGTACCGGCGATAAGTGCTCTCGGTACTTAGCGCGAGACAGCCATGCAACGTCAAAACCTCCTGGCGAAGGATCATTCCATGACACGAATGATGTACATCAGCGCTGTTGCCCTTGGCGTAACGCTGGGGTTTTCCGGCGGCGTGTCAGCTCAAACAACTCAGTCTCCGACAGCGAATGCTACGCCCGGAGCACCGACGGAATCTACCTCTCCTATGTCCTCGCAAAAAGTTCCGGGGGTGAGCCCGGAGCAGCGAGTTCAGGAGCACATCAGGGAATTGCACGCGCGGTTGCAAATCACTCCGGCAGAACAGCCGCAGTGGGAGCAGTTCGCTAACGTTATGCGCGAAAACGCCCGTGCTATGGATCAGCAATTTGCGGCCCGAATGCAGCAATATCCGACTATGAACGCGTTGCAAAACATGAGATCGTACGAGCAAATTGCGCAAGCCCATGCACGGGGATTGGAAAAACTCCTGCCCGCTTTCGAAAATCTCTATAGCGCAATGCCCGAGCAGCAGAAGCAGTTGACTGATCAGGTGTTTCGCGCGAACGCTGAGGCAAACGCGGAGAAACGCATGCAGACGGGAAGTAGCACACTTAAGTAATCATACTCTTCTTAGGGATTTTTTACCAGCAAGGCTTCAAATGGCCAAAATAGAGCGGTTTCTGGCGAAGTGGCTCTGTCTTATACATTCAGTCTTCGAGTCTAAGCTCGACTGAAATCTCGGTTTCACGCATCGTCAAACCTGCTTTAGCGGCAGAGCACAGGCGGTGCCGCACAAGCACTGATCGTAGATCCACCCCAGCAGATGACTTGAGGATCTCGTTTGGCGACCTTAATCGGCCATAGCGGCGGACCGCCGCTGGATCCGGAAATCGCTTGGCGTACCTTCTGCTGGAAGAAGGCCGTAGCGAAGGCTTGGGGACTCTGCCTCGCGAAATAGCGGTGGCCCGGCTATCCCGCGCGGAAGCACTCAGGATTACCTATTGGGAATACATGGCCGCATTACTCGACCGCGGGATCCATCTTTGATGAGAAGTTAGAAGGGCTGGCGTCTTGCGCCAGCCCTTTGGTGATGTGCAATCCAAGATAAGTCGTTATCGCGGCAGCTATCTGGCTTTCGCGAGGTTTTGGCCGACGAAGTCCCAATTGATCAGGTGATCGAGAAAGGTTTGTACAAAATCCGGACGCCGGTTCTGATAATCGAGATAGTAGGCGTGCTCCCATACATCGCAGGTGAGCAACGCGGTGTGCCCTTCGGCTAGCGGGTTTACCGCATTGGGAGTCGGTACGATCTTCAGCTGCCCTCCTGCGGCAACGAGCCAAGCCCAGCCGCTCCCGAACTGGCCCACAGCCGCCGCCTTGAACTGTTCTTTGAACTTGTCGAGGCCGCCGCAATCCTTGGTGATCGCCGCTGCGATGTCGCCGCTTGGCGTGCCGCCACCCTGCGGCTTCATCGAATGCCAGAAAAATGTGTGGTTCCACACTTGCGCAGCGTTGTTGAAGACACCGGTCTTCGAGCTGTCCTTGGCGGTTGCCCTGATGATCTCCTCAAGGGATTGCTGCTCAAGCGGTGAGCCCTTGACGAGGTTGTTCAGGTTCGTGACATAGGCTTGATGGTGCCTGCCATAGTGAAAATCCATCGTCCGCTCGGAGATGTGCGGCTCAAGCGCGTTTTTCGGGTAGGGCAGGGGCGGCAGTTCGAAAGCCATGATGACCATCCCGGGGTTATGTGAACAGGGTCCGTGGCAAAACGCCGGTTCCTAGCCAACGTTCCGCTGGTGCGGACGCGCTGTCAACGGTTGCGACGTTGCTGCGACGCTACGACCGCGACCGGTACGAGACGGCGATTTTCGCCCCGGCTGCGCGCCGCGAAGCGCTGTTTGCGCTTTACGCCTTCAACTACGAGATTGCAAGGGTGCGGGAGACGGTTACGCAGCCAACCCTCGGCCAAATCCGGCTCGAATGGTGGCGTGAGAATATCGCCGCCATCTACGATGCCGGTCCGTTGCGGCGTCAGCCCGTGGTCGAGATGCTGGCCGGGGTCATCCGCGAATACCGGTTGACCCGAGACCATTTTAGCCACCTGATCGATGCGCGCGAACGCCATCTTGAAGATGACCCGCCGGTCAGTCTCGCAGCGCTCGAAAACTACGCCGAGGGAACATCATCGCACCTGGTCTATCTCGCACTCGAAGTTCTAGGCGCGCGCCAGCAGATTGCCATGACAGCTGCCCGGCATGTCGGGATCGCCTTCGCGCTGTCGGGTATGCTGCGCTTATTGCCGATCTGGATGTCAGCTGGGAGGTTCTTTATTCCCGCCGACCTCCGCGCCCGTTATCGGCTAGACGAGAACAACCCAAATCAGATCCGCGGCTCTCCGGCGTTGCGCGCTATCACCACCGAGATCGCAGCGCAAGCGCATTCTCACCTAAATGAAGCCCGGTGCACGTGCGCTGCCGTGCCTCGCGCGGCCCTACCCGCGCTGCTGCCAGCCAAGATTGCCGATCACTGGTTGGATCGGCTCAGGCGAGCCGATCATGATCCGTTCAATCCTGGCTTACAGCGCCCTGACCCCTTGCAGATTTGGCGGCTCTGCCTCGCCGTGCTGCGCGGCCGGTTTTGAACGAGTCGCTCAGTAACGGCGCAGCAGACCAACGAGGCGCCCCTGGACCTTGACCCGGTCCGGACCAAATATCCGGGTTTCATAGGCTTTGTTGGCAGGTTCCAGCGCGATCGACGCGCCCCGGCGCCGCAAGCGTTTAAGCGTCACTTCCTGCTCGTCGATCAACGCCACGACCACCGCCCCGTTCTCGGCGGTATCCCCGCGCTCGATGATCACCGTATCGCCATCGAGGATCCCGGCCTCGATCATACTGTCGCCGGCAACCTCAAGCGCGTAATGCTCTCCGGTGTGGCCGAGCAGGCTGGCCGGTATGCCAATTGATGCGTTTTGATCACGCAACGCCTCGATCGGCGTACCGGCCGCGATCCGGCCATATAGCGGTAGTTCGACCGCCTCGACATCGGGGGCTACCGGCGCCCCGGGCAATGAGGCTCTGAAATCCCCATGGATCACCTTGGCGGAGAACCCGCCGCGGTCAATCGCCGGAGCAGCGCTCTCCTCGGGCAATTTGACGACCTCCAGCGCCCTCGCGCGATGCGGCAGCCTCCGAATAAACCCGCGTTCTTCCAGCCCGCTGACCAGTCGATGAATGCCTGATTTAGATTTCAGACGCAGTGCGTCTTTCATCTCGTCAAAAGACGGCGACACCCCTGTCGCCGTCAGCCGCTGATTGATAAATATCAGCAACTCGCGCTGCTTTGCTGTCAGCATGAGAACCCCTTTTCCAGCAGCCCGGAACAAATCCTAAACGGCGTTGCCGTTCTACTTTAGTTCGCCTTACTCGTCAAGTAGTGCGAAGGGGTCGAATTGGTCCGGGCCGACTTGCTCAGATTGGCAATGCACCAGCCGGAAAGCGGACAATTGGAACCATCTCTCCGACTGCGGCGCCAAGCGCATTTGGGGGGCGCACGATCAGGCAATCCGCGGCCGACAGTAGGTGCATCATAGAGCTGTCCTGAACGTCGAACGGGAAAACCTCCTCGACGCCATCAGCGGCGCGAGCAAGTCGGGCGCGCAGGTAATCTTGGCGGCGGTCGTTCGCGGCGACAGATGCGCCGAGGCGCGCCGTTGACGCCCATGCGTCGGTCGCGAGATCACCACTGAGCCGTTTGATAGCGGGCGCCAGGAACAGCACCGCACAAACAAAGGTTGAGACCGGATTGCCGGGTAGGCCGAGCATCGGGGTTCCTTGATACCGCCCGACCATCAACGGTTTTCCAGGCCGCATCGCGATCTGCCAAAAATCGAGTTGGAACCCGTCCGCGGCTAAAGCCTCGCGCACAAGATCATGCTCGCCGACGGACGCCCCGCCGGTTGTTACCAGCAGATCGACCCCACGTGTCGCGCCAGCGATCCGTCTCAACGCCTCGGGATCGTCCGGGGCATTGCCAACCGAAACTGCGGTTCCGCCACAGGCCGACACGACCGCGGCAAGTGCGAGGCTGTTCGAACTAACGATCTGATCCGGCCCGATCGGCTCCCCGGGCATGACAATCTCATCACCGGTTGACAGGATGCCGATGCGAGGCTGGCGGCGGACGAACAGCCATGGCCGGTTCATTGCTGCGAGGAGACCGATATCGCGCGCGCTCAACCGGCGTCCCGCACTTAGCAGCACCTGGCCTTCGCTGAAATCGAGGCCCTCCCGCCGCACGTAGCGGCCCCGCTGCGCGGCTTCGAGCACCCGTACCCGATCGCCCTCGCGCTTGGTGTCCTCCTGAATTACCACCGTATCGGTGCCCGCCGGCATTGGCGCCCCGGTAAAGATGCGCGCCGCTTCGCCCGGGTCGACATGGCCGCCGAACCCCGCCCCCGCTGGCACTTCCGCAATGATACTTAACTCGACAGGAATCCGGCCAAGATCGTCGGCGCGCACCGCATAGCCATCCATTGCCGATGCGGCAAATGGCGGCTGAGTGCGGCGAGCGGCGACATCTTCAGCAAGCACCCGGCCGAGACCGTCAGGCAATGCAACCTGCTCAGGCGGCAAGGTCTCGATTAGAGCCAATAATCGGCGGAGAGCTTCTTCGACCGAAATCACGCCTTGGCCTCCCAACCGCCCGATCGGCCGCCGGATTTGCGCAACAAACGCAGATCGGTGACGACCATGCCGCGATCAACCGCTTTGCACATATCGTAGATTGTAAGCGCCGCAATGCTGGCCGCCGTCAGCGCTTCCATTTCGACCCCGGTTCGCCCACGCAAGCGGCAAGTGGCGGTGATCTCGACCGCGTTCATTTCCGGCACGCAGACGAGATCAACCTCTACCGAGGTCAATGCCAGCGGGTGACATAGCGGGATCAACTCGGCGGTGCGTTTGGCAGCCATGATCCCGGCCAGTCTCGCCACCGCGAGCACATCGCCTTTCGCGACATCCCCGGTTCGGATCCGCTCCAGAGTTTCCGGCCGCATGACAACCCGCGCGCCGGCTATGGCGAGGCGATCGGTTTCGTCCTTGTCCGAGACATCGACCATGCGGGCGCGGCCCTGCGCATCGAGGTGCGTGAATTCGGGCAGGCCGAGCAAATGGCGTGTCGCTGCGGTCACATCAGGTTCGCGCATCAAGGTCTCGCCGATGAGAAAACATTTCGCGCCGGCCGCCGCCAACCGCACGAGATCATCGGGACCGCGAATTCCGCTCTCGGCGATGACGATGCGGTCGGGTGGCACCCTACTCGTGAGCTGTTCGGTGGTACCGAGATCGACATTCAGCGTCTTTAGGTTGCGGTTGTTGATGCCGATCAGACGGCTGCCAAGCAGCAAGGCGCGTTCGAGTTCCGCTTGATCATGCGCCTCCGCCAGCACATCGAGGCCGAGTTCGGCTGCGGCGGCAGCCAACTCGCGAGCAATGCAGTCGGACAGCGTGGCCATAATCAGCAATATACAGTCCGCCCCGATTAGGCGGCTTTCGAGAACTTGGTAGGGGTCGAGGATGAAATCCTTGCGTAGGACAGGTAACGAGGTGGCGCTGCGCGCCACCCGCAGATGATCATCGTTGCCTTGAAAGAACGGTGCGTCCGTCAGCACCGAGAGACAAGTCGCACCGCCTGCCTCGTAGCCACGGGCCAGATCAGCCGGGTCAAAATCCAGTCGGATCAGCCCAGCGCTCGGCGAAGCCTTTTTGATCTCGGTGATCAGCCCGTAGCGGCCTTGCGCCAGATGCCGCTCGAGCGCGGCAGCAAAAGGCCGCACCGGCGAAGCCTCGGCGAGCGCGTCCAGCAGCGTCGCTTCGGGGCATTCTTGCTTCAAACGTGCGACATGCGCGCGTTTCTCGGCGCAGATTTGCTCCAGTACATCGCTCATCGGGTGATCCCCGACAACACCGCAGGCGCGTTGGTGCGGGCGATCAGAGCGTCAAGGATCCGGCGCGCAGCTCCCAAATCGATCGCACGCGCAGCGATCTCGACCCCTTGGTAGAGATTGGCAGCGCGTCCTGCGATCAACAGGGCCGCCGCACTGTTTAGCAATACGACGTCGCGTAATGGTCCGCCCACTCCCGCGAGCAAATCTTGCATTAGCCGTGCGTTAAGGGTCGGCTCGCCGCCGTGCAGATCATCGAGCCGTGCCGATGGCAAACCGGCGTCGGCGGCGTTGACTTCGAATGTCTCGACCCGCTCGTGATCAAGCGCGGCGACCTTTGTTGGGCCGGCAGTCGTCAATTCATCGAGGCCACCGCCGTGGACGACCCAGGCACGTTCGCCGCCCAGGCGTCCCAGTACCTCGGCCATTGGCTTTACCCATTCGGGGGCGAATACGCCGACCAACTGCCGGCGGGCCAACGCTGGGCTCGACAGCGGACCCAGCAGGTTGAAGATCGTCCGGGTGCCGAGCTCGACACGCGTCGGGGCGACATGGCGGGTAGCGCTATGATGGCGCGGAGCCATCAGAAAGCCGATACCGACCTCCCACAAGCAGGCGTGCACGACCGGAAGATCGGCGTCGATGTTGACTCCTAACGCGGTCAGGACATCCGCCGAACCCGATTTCGACGACAGCGCTCGGTTGCCGTGCTTGGCGACAGGCACGCCGCAGCCGGCAACGACCAAGGCGCTCGCCGTTGAGATGTTGAAGCTGCCCGAGGCATCGCCGCCGGTGCCGCAAGTGTCGATGGCCCCGGGCGGCGCCTCGATATGCAGAGCCTTGGCGCGCATGATCCGGGCCGCACCGGTAATTTCGTCGACAGTCTCGCCGCGCACGCGCAGCGCCATCAAAAAGCCGCCCATCTGAGAGGGTGTGGCGTCTCCACTCATGATAATGTCGAACGCCGCTTCGGCCTCGCTTTCGCTCAAGCTGCGCCCGGCAGCGACCATCGCCAGCAGCGACTTGAGATCGCCTGTCATAACGTGTCTTGATGATCGATGGTCAGGACCATACGCAGCGCCCGCTGGGACCAAAGCTGTCCTTATATCAGCCCCGAGCGTCCGACGGAAACGGGCGTCTCCATGATCGTCAAGATCCGGGTGGATGGGGGGTGAAGCGATTGTTGTCGAGCCAGCCGGTTGCAAAAAACCCGGCCAGCGGTGCGCTCTCGTTCGTGCCGACGCCGACCGTCTTCATTTGGCTGCAAAGTTGGCATTAGCAGGTGACGAGAACCAAAATGCTGAGCTGCTGTTTCAGCCGTCGTGTCGGGGGGTTGGATAGGGGCGCTGATCCGGACGAATATGTGCACTATGTCGGAACCGATGGACCCCGCGCTGTTTTCGATGTCCGAGCTTGAGCGGTCGACTGGCGAGTTATTCCCGCCTCCTCAGCCGAGGGAGCTTGAGCATGCAACCGGGATCCTGCCCTCGCAATTGTTGCGCGACGCGATCGAGCGTACTCACGAGATCCGATCACTGGAACCGATTGCCGCCGATCAGATTCAACCTGCAAGCCTTGATTTGCGGCTAGGAAACGTAGCCCATCGCGTCCGCTGTAGTTTTCTTCCTGGGCCAGATTGCACGGTTGCAGAAAAATTGACTGCGATGACTCTCCACACACTCGACTTGAGCAAGGGCGCGGTCCTGGAAAAGGACTGTGTGTACATTGTGCCGCTGCTGGAGCATCTAGCACTCCGATACCGCACGTCTGGCTCGGCCAATCCAAAAAGCTCAACGGGGCGTTTAAATGTTTTTGCACGGGTAATTACCGATCACGGTACAGAGTTCGACAGTATCAAATCTAATTACTCTGGGCCGCTTTACGCAGAGCTATCCCCCCGGTCTTTTAGTATTCTGGTGCGTACGGGTTCTCGACTGGTTCAGCTTCGTGTTCGCCGGGGGAGGCCGACTTCAAGCAACGCCGCGCTGCGCCGGCTACATGAAGAGGTCGGCTTCGACATAGTATCAGCGGGTTCGCCAATAAGCCGGGAATTGATCGAAGGTGGGCTCGCGGTTACCGTTGACGTAAGCGGCAGCCTGCAAAATGGGTTCGTCGGCTATAAAGCCAGAAAGCATACACCCGTAATTGACGTTGATCTAACGAACTATTATGATGTTCAGGATTTCTGGGATCATGTATTTAAAGCGAATGAGGAAGGTATAATTTTAGATCCCGAGGACTTCTATATTCTTGCATCGCGCGAGGCAATTGCAATACCGACGGATCAAGCGGCAGAAATGCTAGCCTACGACACGCTGGTTGGCGAATTTCGGGTGCATTATGCGGGTTTCTTTGATCCCGGTTTTGGCATGGCTGAAACTGGGGGCAAGGGGAGCCGCGCGGTGCTGGAGGTGCGCGCCCACGAGGTGCCGTTCCTTATCGAGCACGGCCAGATCATTGGCCGGCTCGTGTACGAGCGGCTGATCACCCGGCCCGACAAACTGTATGGAAGCGCCATCGGCTCGTCGTACCAGCGCCAAGGTCTGGCTCTGTCGAGGCATTTTAAGCCGATTCCTGCCGGGATGCGGCTTGCTGAGCATACTGGCGAAGGCTGATCCCAGCTGACAAGACAACCTGGATTGGTTGCAGGGTCTTCGGCTGCGGCTATATTCGCGGCATGGATTTTGCCCTTTCCGATGAGCAGCTGGCATTTCAAGAGACCGCGCGCGTCTTTGCGAGGGAGGAGTGGCTGCCGCACGCCCCAGGTTGGGACGAGCGCGAGGAATTTCCGGTCGAAGCGCTGCGGCAGGCGGCGGCGCTGGGCTTTGGGGCTATTTACGTCCGCGAAGAATTCGGCGGCAGCGAGCTTGGTCGGGTAGACGCCGCAATCATTTTCGAGGAATTGGCTGCCGCCTGCGTTTCGACGGCCGCGTATCTTTCGATCCACAATATGGTCTCGTGGATGATCGACAGCTTTGGCAACGTCGCGCAGCGAGCGCGCTTCCTGCCCAAGCTAACCCGAATGGACCATCTCGGCAGCTACTGTCTGACCGAGCCGGGCAGCGGCTCGGACGCGGCGGCGTTGACGACCCGCGCCCGCCGCGACGGCGAGGATTATGTACTGAACGGCTCGAAGGCATTTATTTCGGGCGGCGGAGCCAGCGATATTTATGTCGCCATGGTACGAACCGGCGGCGAAGGGCCGCACGGGATCTCCTGCCTCGTGGTCGAAAACGGCACACCAGGCCTGTCATTTGGCAAAAGAGAAAAAAAGCTCGGCTGGAACTCACAGCCGACAGCAATGGTGGTTTTCGAGGATTGCCGGGTCCCGGTCGCCAACCGGCTCGGCGCGGAAGGCGACGGGTTCAAGATTGCGATGATGGGGCTGGACGGCGGTCGGCTCAACATCGCGGCGTGCTCGTTAGGCGGGGCGCAGTCCTGTCTCGACGCGGCGCGCACTCATGTCCGAGAGCGCCGCCAATTCGGACGGCCGCTCGCCGATTTCCAGGCGCTGCAATTCAAGCTGGCGGATATGGCGACCGAGCTCGAAGCGGCGCGGCTGATGGTCTGGCGCGGGGCGGCGAGCCTCGATGCTGCCGATCCGCAAGCCGTCATGCATTGCGCAATGGCAAAGCGCTTTGTGACCGATGCCGGCTTTCACGTTTGTAATGAGGCGCTGCAGTTGTTTGGCGGCTACGGCTATCTCAAGGACTTCCCGATCGAACGCTATTTACGAGATGTGCGGGTGCACCAAATCCTCGAAGGCACCAACGAGATCATGCGCGTCATCATCGCCCGCCGCTTGCTCGGTCGCTCAAATGAGTGAGGCCGACGAAATCTTATTCGGCCGCGCGGGCGGAGTCGCGACATTGACGATCAATCGGCCGCGCGCGCTGAATGCGCTGAACTCTTAGGAATTACCGTCAGATCGCGCCCGCGCTGGCCGAATGGGCGATAGACCCGGCGGTGCATGCGGTTGTTGTACGCGGCACCGGTGGGAGGGCGTTTTGCGCCGGCGGCGATGTGCGTGCAGTTTACGAAGCCGGACGAGGGATCGGCGGCGATCGCGATTTGACATCCACGTTTTTTCGCGAGGAATACGCGCTGATCCGCGACATCCACCGCTTTCCCAAACCGTACATCGCAATTATCGATGGGATCACAATGGGCGGCGGGGTCGGGATCTCGGTCAACGGCGCCTATCGCATTGCGACCGAGCGCACAATGCTCGCGATGCCGGAGACCGCGATCGGGCTCTTTCCCGATGTCGGGGCGACGCGGTTCCTGAACCGCTGCGCGGGCAAAGTTGGCCGCTATCTCGGGCTAACCGGGGCACGGCTAAAAGAGAGCGACACGCTCTATTGCGGGTTTGCCACCCATGTCATCGACCAGGAACGGGTCGCATTGCTCATCGCGAGGCTCGCGGAGCTGGCGTGGAAGACCGGGATAGAGTTCAGTCAGGCCGAGGCATTGCTTTCCGAATTCGCAATCGATCCGGGGCCGGCATCGCTCGCGCCCCTGAGCCCAACTATCGACCGGTGTTTTGCCGGCGGTACGATCGAGGCGATCCTCACCGCCCTCTCAGCCGAAGCCAACTCGGGTAGCCCCAATGCCAGCTGGGCCGCCGAGATCGTCACCGGGCTGATGAGCAAATCCCCGACCAGTCTCAAGGTCACCTTGCGCCAGCTGATGGTTGGACGAGATTGCGATGTCGAACAGGCGTTGCGGCTCGAATACCGACTGACGCAACACTTCATGGCGGCGCATGATTTCTATGAGGGCGTGCGTGCCTTGCTGATCGACAAAGATCAAAATCCATGGTGGCAACCGGCGAGCCTCGCGGAGGTCAACGATGCGATGGTTGACGCCTATTTCGCTTCGCTGGGCGATCGCGAGCTCAATTTCGATCCTGGTATCGGAAGATGCGCATAAGCGGGGATTCTAGAAAATTCAAACCACCACCGGTCATTCGAGACCGATCGCATCCTGTCCCTGGTTCCATCTGCCGTTGGGATGTGTGCTGAATAGCGATCGTCATTTGTCATAGGTCGCTTCCGACCGGAGGCTACTGGTCAACGACGTCTTGTGGCAGCAGTCATTCTCGACTGGTCATCACCCCTTTTTTTCGTGAAAATGCGGCCCTATATCGGCTTCGACAATTCGGAGACGGTGAGTGACAGAAGGTGCGGAGAGCGTGACGACGGCGGAGGTGATCCCGATCCGCCCGGCCACGGTGAACAAGAAGATGTCGGAACAGAAGTGGGGCAAGGCCGTAATGGATTTAGGCTTCTCCATCGTGCCCTCGCTGCTGCTGCGGGCGCAGGCACGACTGGAGCTGAATCCGACGCAGCTCGCGGTACTGCTCCACCTGGCGGATTACTGGTGGGATGTCGAGCGGAAGCCCTATCCCAGCAAGCAGCGCCTCGCGGATCGCCTCAAGCTAGGCCCGCGTCAGGTGCAGCGCTATATCGCGGAACTGGAGGCGGTAGGGCTCGTGCAACGCATCGAGCGGCGCGCGCCCCACAAGGGCAAGATTAGCAACGAATACGATCTGACCGGGCTCGTGAAGAAGCTGGCCGATCTGGCGCCCGAGTTCCGGAAGGTCGAGGACGAGGTGAAGACCAGCCGCCGGGCCGTGGAACGGACGGGCGTCCGGCGCAGACGCTCGTCCGCCTGAACAGGCTTCGCGGCGTAGCTCAGTCGGATAGAGCCCCTGCTTTCGTCTGCTGGTTCGGCTTCGCAACCGCCAGTATGGGCAGGAAGGTCGCAGGTTCAAGTCCTGCCGCCGCGTCCATCTCCCGCAGCCCGGTGCGCGATCGCTTTTTGCGCGGCCGGCAATCGACAACAAGGCTTGAGCACACATTGCACATCTTCATTGACGAGAGCGGCAGTTTTACGGGGTACCATGAGCGTTCGATAAGCGCCGTGGGTGCGCTGGCAATACCAAGCGGCAGGCTCGGCTTCATCCAAAAAAAATATAGCAAAATCCGCAGCCGCTTACCGACCGAGAAGGGAGAGGTGAAGGGGCGGCTGCTTAACGAGCGGCAGGTCGCCGAGGTCGTTACCATGCTGTCTCGCAATAACGTATTATTCGAGATCACTGTTGCCGATCTCGGGTTTCATGACGAAGCGGAAGTCGACAGATACAAGCAGCAGCACCTGGACGGAATGCTGGCGCGTGTCGATCGCTTTGCCTCGCCCGATCGGCAGTTAGTCGAGGAAGCCTGCCGTCAAATTGCGAGAACGTCGATGCCCTTGTACTTGCAGGCAATCACGACATTTGAGCTACTGCACACGTTAATCAAGCATGTCCCATTATATTTTGCCCAACGTGAACCTCACGAGTTGGCCGCGTTCGAATGGATTATCGACGGCAAGGAACCGAGCAAGGTTACGAATTGGGAAATGTGGTGGTCGTGGTACGCGCAAGGTGCGCTTGCCAACATGTCGATACGGCGGCCTGCGGTGGTGCTGGAAAGCGCCGATTACTCGTTTTATGACAAATTCAGAGGCGGCAATGGCGATAGAGAGGGAACAAACCTGAAATTATTACTGGCGGACGTGAGGTTTTCAGCCGCTGCCGAGCCCGGCCTGGAGCTTGTCGATATCGTCGTGAACGCAATCCGGCGGGCCCTGGCCGGAAGTTTGGGCGAGGCCGGCTGGCGCGGCATCCCGCAGCTGATGATTCATCGGCCCGAGCAGTACATCGAATTCCTCATTGTGGGGAGACAGCAAGATACCATCCATCGGTCTGCCTATAGCGGCATCGTGAACCGGTTTTTTTCGAGAGGCGGCAAATCGATGCTGGCTCCTCGCTTTCTACGAGCCGCGGGAGAGTGTTAACGGGGTAAGCCCTGTCAAGTTTGCTGCGGGTCAGCAGGAGTAGGGCTGGTGTAACCCCGCCACCGGGTCGGGATCGACGGGTTGCGCTGTGCTTCACGCGCCCTAAGACTGTCTGACTGACAAAATCCCGCTTCTGCGGCGAATTTCAAGATCGCGGGTTCTAAAGCGTTTTGGCGAACCTCAGCCTCGCCAGCTACCTGCCTCGTTCGGCGCAGGGGGTTGCGATATAAGGAACGAAAAAATTGCCGTAATTACATCCTAGGCTGTGATTTGCGGAGGCGCTTATGGAGTGCCTGACAATGTCGAGGAGGCGGCGGTTTGTGGATTGCCAGAAAGCAACAGGGTGCAGTGTGCGACGTAGACGCGGTGCTTTGGGCATTCTAAGCGGTGCACGAACGCGATCGAAGAACCCCGGCACCTGATCTCGCGCCTGATAAAACAGGCGGAACAGGCCCAGAAAGGCGGGCGTTTGGCTGGCGTAGGGCGGGCGCAACCCGCCACCGCGCCAGAATGAACGGCGGGTTGCGCTGCGCTTCACGCGCCCGACGAGTTGCTACCACGTTGTACCGTGGTTGACATGATTGGCCCGCGGGCCCTTTCGGCTCTGGGACCGACACCGTATCCTGGCCTTCAGAACCCCGCAAATTGGAGGAGGGCAGATGACGGCAATCGGCTTTATCGGGCTCGGTAATATGGGCGCGCCGATGGCGGCGAACCTTGTCAAAGCCGGCCATCAAGTTACCGGCTACGACCTTGTCCCGGCGGCGGTGGCGGCACTGGCGGCAAATGGTGGGCGTGCTGCGGCGAGCGCTGCCGAAGCGATTGCCGGGGCCGATATCGTAATCACGATGCTGCCGGCCGGGCCGCAGGTGCGCGAGGTCTATCTCGGCAATGCCGGCATCCTCGGCCGGGCGGGCAGCGGTGCGTTGCTGATCGACTGCTCGACAATCGACGTCGACACCTCGCGCGCCGTCGCGGCAGCGGCGCATGAGGCCGGCTTCGACATGGTCGATGCGCCGGTTTCGGGGGGCACCGCCGGCGCGGCTGCCGCAACATTGACGTTCATGGTCGGCGGTGAAGCGGCGGCCTTTTCTCGCGCCCGGCCGATCCTCGAAGCCATGGGCCGCACGATCGTGCATACGGGGCCCGCGGGCAACGGCCAAGCGGTCAAGATCTGCAACAACATGCTGCTCGCGATCTCGATGATCGGTGTCTGCGAGGCTTTTACGCTGGCACAGAAGCTCGGATTGACGCCGCAGACTTTATTCGACGTCGTCAGCAAGTCGACCGGACAATGCTGGGCTTTGACCGGTTATTGCCCGGTGCCGGGGCCTGTGCCGTCATCGCCCGCGAACCGGGATTATGCCGCCGGCTTTACCGCGGCGATGATGCTGAAGGATCTACGGCTGGCGCAACAGGCAGCAGGAGCAGTAGCGGCCCCGACCCCGATGGGTGCTGCCGCGGCCGCGCTCTATCAAATGTTTGTCGATGACGGCACCGGCGGCTTCGATTTTTCCGCGATCTATCGCTTTATCGCCAAGTCAGAAACTAAAATTTGAAACGAAGGATTAACCGGATCGCCGCTAATCTCGCCGGGACCGCCCAATCGCGAGGCTCCCGCATGAACAACCATTATCTCGAAGTTATTGCATTGATCGAGCGGCTACATCGCCATTTTTTGGAAGTAGTCAAGCTTGAACTGGAGGGGTTAGGAATCCACGATATAAATAATGTTCAAGGAATGATGCTATTCAACATTGGGGAAGCAGAGATGACCGTCGGTGAGCTCACGCTACGCGGTTGTTATCTCGGCTCCAATGTTTCTTACAATGTCAAGAAAATGGTTGAAAACGGCTATCTGGTACAGCAACGCTCGTTGCACGATCGTCGCTCGGTCCACGTAAGATTGACCAAGAAAGGTGACAAATTGCGCGACGCACTAACTGCGATGTATGGACGCCATTCCGAAATGCTCGGCGGTTCCATGGTCGGGGCCGAAGATTTGCAGGGGGCGGTCGTAACATTGCGCCGGCTGGAGCGCTTCTGGATCCGTGCCGGCGACTTGATGCAGCGCCCACAATTCGCCGCCTGATTTTTCGCGTGACCATCACGGCGCTGCCTGCAACTCTATTGATCGCAGTTCCGGAGCAACCAGCATGACAACTGAGCTTATTTCTTTGACCCCCGGCCTGAGCGTTGCCGGGCAAATCGACCGAGCGGACATCGACGCTCTGGCGCGCGCCGGGGTGCGCACCCTCATTAACAACCGGCCCGACGGCGAAGACCCTGGACAATTATCGGCGGCTGAAGCGCGCAAGCTCGCCGAAGCCCAAGGAATCGCCTACTACCATATTCCGATCACGGCGGCGAGCCTGTCGCGGGCTGATGTAGACGCCTTTGCCACCGCTTTGGATGTCGCTTCACAACCGGTCGTCGCCCATTGCCGTAGCGGCACGCGCTCAACTCTGCTGTGGGCACTGACACGGCTGCGTGCCGGCGCCGAGCCGCGGGCGCTGATCGCCGACGCGGCCCGCCACGGGATCGACATCGCGGCCTTGCCCGCGGTCGCGGCCAGGCTGCGCTGACGCGGTGCTTCCGATTGGGAGTTACTCGAAACACTTGCGCTATCTCGCTTGGAGCCTTGTCTGAATAGGACCTTTGCCGCTTCATTGGTCTGGGTGTGATCGCGGCATAATTCGCTGATTGGCGAATCACCCTCTTGCACTGCAGCGAGGGAGGGCCACAATCTCTGTTATGCAGACGACAAACGATATCCGCGCCGCATTCCTTGACTACTTCGCCAAAAACGGCCACGAAATCGTGCCGTCGAGCCCGCTGGTACCGCGCAACGACCCGACCTTGCTGTTCACCAATGCCGGGATGGTGCAGTTCAAAAACGTCTTTACCGGGTTGGAAAAGCGGCCCTACAAGCGCGCGGCCACGGCCCAGAAATGCGTGCGCGCCGGCGGCAAGCACAATGATCTCGAAAATGTCGGCTATACCGCTCGCCATCACACGTTTTTCGAGATGCTCGGCAATTTCTCGTTCGGCGATTACTTCAAGGACCGGGCGATCGAGCTGGCCTGGAACCTGATCACGCGCGAATTCGGGCTCCCGTGCGACCGCCTGCTGGTCACCGTCTATGCCGAAGATGACGAGGCGGCGCGGCTGTGGGGCAAAATCGCCGGGCTGCCGGAAGACCGCATCATCCGCATCGCGACCTCCGACAATTTCTGGGCGATGGGCGATGTCGGCCCATGCGGCCCGTGCTCCGAGATTTTCTGGGACCATGGGCCCTCGATCCCGGGTGGACCGCCGGGCACTCCCGACGCCGACGGCGACCGCTTTGTCGAGATCTGGAACCTTGTATTCACGCAATACGATCAGCTTGGTCCCGGCGAGCGTGTAGCATTGCCGCACCCGTCGATCGACACTGGCATGGGGCTCGAGCGCATTGCCGCGGTGTTGCAGGGGAAACATGACAACTACGACATCGATCTGTTCCGCAGCCTGATTGAAGCTTCGGCCGAGACGTCGGGGGTGGCGGCTGATGGGGCGCACGCGGTCTCGCACCGGGTCATCGCCGACCATCTGCGCGCCTCGGCCTTTCTGATCGCCGACGGCGTGTTACCGGCCAAGGAGGGCCGCGGCTATGTGCTGCGCCGGATCATGCGGCGGGCGATGCGCCATGCGCACATGCTTGGCTGCAAGGAGCCATTAATGTGGCGGCTGGTGCCGGCCTTGGTACAGCAGATGGGGGCGGCCTATGCGGAATTGGTCCGCGCCCAGCCGCTAATCACTGAAACGCTGAAGCTCGAGGAGGAGGGCTTCAAGCATACACTGGAGCGTGGCTTAACCCTTCTTGAGGAGATGATAGGGGGGGAGGGCCTAAGGGACCAAAATAGGCTGGACGGAAGCGTGGCCTTTGCCCTCTACGACACGTACGGCTTTCCCCTCGACCTAACGCAGGACATCCTGCGACCGCGCGGGATCCACGTTGACGTAGATAGGTTTGATCAGGAGATGGAAGCCGCGCGGGCGCGCTCGCGGGCCAGCTGGGTGGGTTCGGGCGAAGCGGCGACCGAGGCGGTTTGGTTCGCGTTGCGCGAGGAAATCGGCGCTACCGAATTTCTCGGTTATGAGACCGAGACTGCCGAAGGGGTGGTATTGGCAATCCTCCGCAATGGCGTGCGCGTTGCCGAAGCGGCCGTCGGCGATGATGTTGCGGTGATCGTGAACCAAACGCCATTCTACGCCGAGTCGGGCGGGCAGGTCGGGGATACTGGCGTCATGTTCACCGCGGGCGGTGCCGAACTGGCCGTTGAGGATACGGTCAAGGAAGCCGGCGATTTGCATGTCCATATAGGGTCGCTGACCCACGGCGCGCTAAAGGAAGGCGATGCCGTCGAATTGCGTGTCGACGGTGCCCGTCAACGACAACTCAGGGCCAATCACTCGGTCACCCATCTGCTGCATGAGGCGTTGCGGCGTCGGCTCGGCGCTCATGTTACCCAAAAGGGCTCGCTCGTCGCCCCTGACCGGCTTCGCTTCGATTTCAGCCATCCGAAACCGCTAACCGAGACCGATATTCGAGTAATCGAAACCGAGGTCAACGAACGGGTCCGTGCTAACGCCGAAGTGGCGACGCGCCTGTTGACACCCGACCGCGCTGTCGCCGAGGGGGCTCTGGCGCTGTTCGGCGAAAAATACGGTGACGAAGTCCGGGTTGTTGCGATGGGCGGTGTGCTCGACGGCGAAAACCGGCCGTTTTCGGTCGAGCTGTGCGGTGGCACGCATGTGCGCCGCACCGGCGATATCGGGGTGTTTAAGATCGTCTCCGAAACCGCCATCGCGTCGGGCGTACGCCGCATCGAAGCGCTGACCGGCGCCGCTGCCGAGGCCTATTTGGCAGAGGAGGAAGAATTGCTGCGCCAGGCCGCCGCTGCTTTGCGCACCAGCCCGGCCGATTTGCCCGTGCGGATTATTAACCTGGTCGATGAGCGCCGCCGCCTTGAACGCGAACTGGCCGAGGCGCGACGCGCGCTGGCGAGCGGCGGACCGGCGACCAAGTCGAGCGTTAAGCGGATCGGAGATGTCGCGTTCGATACACGGGTTGTCGACGATGTGCCGGGGCGCGAGCTGAAATCGCTTGCCGACGAGTTGAAGCAGCGGATCGGTTCCGGAATCGTGGCAATTGCGTCGCGTGCCGAAGGCAAGGCCGCGCTCGTCGTCGGGGTGACCGCCGATTTGACCGGCCGTTTCAATGCAGTCGAACTGGTTAGGTCCACTGCCACAGTATTGGGCGGAAAAGGCGGGGGCGGGCGTCCCGATATGGCTCAGGCCGGCGGACCCGACGCTTCTCTGGCCGAGGCAGCCCTAGCGGCCGTAGAAAACGCGGTCTCGGAAAAGGTGGGAGGACCGGCGGAGGTCGCGGCTTCTGCCGCCGAATGAGCGCAGTGATTCGCTCAGGCGATAAAGAATGCAAGCTTAAGGTGCGCTCGCAAAGTGTTAGTTTCGCTTGTAATTCAAGGTTGGTGACGAACTTTTGACGCTGTCAGAATATCGCGGTGACAGCGATTGTTCTTGGCACAGCGATGGTACACGAATTAAACGGCAAAAATCTCCAAAGACCTCGCCTTGCTGTATTTTTTCCCATTACTCTGGCGTTAGCGGTACTTGTAGGGTGCCAACCGTACCCGTTGCACATCGATCCTCTAAGCGTGAATGGCCGTGATGCCGGCGGTGCCGTACCCTCATATGCCGCGTTAATGCGGATCGGCGAAGCTGCGCGCGCGGGCGGCGACTACAGTAATGCGGTCGCGGTGTTCCGGCGGGCCGCCGAGATCGAGCCGCGCTTGCCCGATCCATTTATCGCGATTGGGAACGCGCTGCTGCCGCTCGGCGCGGTTAACGAGGCAATCGTTGCCTTTAATTCGGCGCTCGCTCGCGACAGCATCAGCCTCTCGGGCTTGCAGGGCCTCTCCAGAGCATGTATCGAGACCGGCCGCCCCGAACTGGCTTTGGCGCCGATCAACAAAGGGCTGACGCTACGCCCGGGGGACCCAAAGTTTTTGTTGCTGCTGGGCGTAGTTGAGGATGCTGCGGGTCAGCACCAGCAGGCCCAAAGCCAATATCGCGAGGGCCTGCAACATTCGCCAGGCGATCCCTCACTGACCCTCGATCTGGCGCTCTCGCTCGCGCTAAGCGGCAGCTATACAAACGCGATCGCCATACTTCAGCCACTCGCGCTGGGGGCTTCCGGTACCGCACAGCAACGGCAGACTTTGGCTTTGATTTATGGTCTGCAGGGGAACATAGGCGAGGCAGCTCGTCTGGGCCGGATTGATTTAGACGAGGCGGCGGTTGAGCACAACCTCGGCTACTACCGAACACTGCGCGAGTTGTCGCCCGAAGCTCGCGATCGGGCGGTGCGGTCAGCCGGTCTCCAACGGCCCGCGGCCGGCCCATCCTAACGGGTGCGGTAGGCAGCGAGCGCCTCAATTCAGCGCTTGCTAAGGGTGTCCATGATGTTTATCGCGGCCGGACCGAGCAGCACGATAAACAAAGTGGGTAAGATGAAGACGATCATCGGCACCGTCAGCATGGCCGGCAGCCGTGCTGCCTTTTCTTCTGCGCGGGTTAATCTTGCGGCGCGCGACTCTGCTGACAGGACGCGCAGCGACTGCGCCAGCGGAGTGCCAAATTTAGCGGTCTGCTGCAGAGTGTTGACGATGGCACGGATCGCGTCGGAATCGGTGCGGTTATTAAGATTGTCGAACGCAGCCCGCCGGTCTGGCAGAAATGTGAGTTCCGCCGCCGTGATCGCGAACTCTTCCGCAAGTTCGGGAAAACTGTTGGCGAGTTCCCGCGAAACACGCAAGAGCGTAGCATCCAGACTAAGTCCTGCCTCTGCGCAGATTACCATCAGGTCGAGACCATCCGGGAGGGCGAGGCGCAACTGCTTAGCGCGTTTGCCAGCCGCGTTCGTCAGATAAATCTTAGGTGCGTAAAAGCCGAGTAGCGCCGCCCCAACCGCCGGTAGGAAGCGAAGCTCGTGGGGTAACGGGACCAAGTTTAGCAGCGAACTGTCCATCAATGTGGCCAAAGCCAGGACCGACGGCAGGCTTAGCCGCGCAAACAAAAATGCAATCATCGCGTCGGGTGAGCGCATTCCCGCGCGCGCCAGCAACAGCCGCGCCTCGGAGGCATGGCGTGAACGCAGCAGATTTAGATGCGTGACTGCTGCTCGCATAAAACTGACAGGGCGTTGCGATTGCCGGCGTGTGGGCGTGGAAATTCGTTGGCGGCGCATTGCCTCCCTTCTCGCCACAATCTGCTCGATGCGTCGCTCGAACACGTTTTTGGGGCTCAGCGCTTGCCACAGCACGACAAGAATGGTCAGCGTTGCCAGTGCGGCTAGCCCGGCAATCGCATCGTCGACTTTGATGCCGGGGGGAAGCCAGCGAGCGAATTCTAGATCCTGAGGTTAAATCGCCTTCATATCTCGAACCGGGCCATTCAATTCATGATCGATACCCCGCTAATCAGCATCGCTACTGCGATGCCATCGAGAAAATATCCCCTGACATCATGGAATAGTGGTTTCAAATAGTTAGGTGAGGTCAACGCGAGCATCCCAATTACGACGACCGGCAGACCGCCGAGTATCATTGTCGTCGCCCGTGTCTCACTGGACATTGCGCGCACTTTAGCCCGCATCTGGCGTCGTCGGCGCAACGCTTCCGCGAGATTGCTGAGTGTTTCGGCAAGATTGCCGCCGGTTTCACGCTGGACGCTCAGCGCGATTATGAAAAACCGAAACTCCGGCGCGTCGATACGCTTAGCGATGTCCCACAGAAGCGTTTCAAGATCGCGCCCTAGGCGCATTCCATTTTCGACGAGGCGCAACTCGCAGCCCACTGGATCGGCGATTTCATTACCGGCGCTGATGATTGCCTCGCTAACCGGCAGGCCGGAGCGCAGGGCGCGAACCATCAGGTCAATAGCATCGGGGAAAAGTTGAAGAAACGCGGCGACGCGGCGCTTACCTATCCGGCCAACAATCAGATGTGGCAGCAACATGCCGAGGCACAGCCCGATCATTAGCGCTGGCATCGGCCCGAGAGATGTCAAGCCAAACAGGGCGAGGGCGCCGATTATGCTAAGGCCAAGCATGAAAAGTGCGTATTGCCCGATACTGATGGTCCTGCCGGTGCGCGCAAGACGAGCGCTGAGGATTTCACGGCGCGGCAGCCACCGGTGGGCCATCCGATCGAAGTTCGGGGTCGTGCTCTGTTGCCGCGCTATTGATTGGGTGGCGTCGCCCAAGACATCGCCAGCGCCGCCTTGGGCTCGCCCGCATACAGACCGTAACCGTCGTTTGAAGCGGCGGTTTGAGCCTCCCGTAAGCACAATGGCCATTGCGGTGAACACCGACAATGCCAAGGCTGCTGATAACAGAGCGTAAAGATCACGCGGGTCGAGGACCATCGGTTTCCGGCTGCTGGCTCACCACATCGTTAATCGGGCCGTGAGGGCAGCTCTCAAGGCGCCAATTTCAGATGATCTCGAGTAAGGGCCTGTCGAGACCGTAATACTCGGCTCGTGGTAGGAAATGCGGCCGGAGTCCGCTCGACTTGAACACGCCGCGCAGCCGTCCATCGGCCAATTCGCCCTGATATTGGTAGCTGAATAGCTCCTGCGTTGTGATCACATCGCCCTCCATGCCGACGATTTCGATTACGTCGACGACCCGCCGCACGCCGTCGCGCATCCGGCTGATCTGCAGGATCAGGTTGACGGCAGCCGCGATCTAGTCCGCACGGCATGGGAGGGCAGATTGATCCCAGTCATACCAACCATGTTTTCGAGCCGGGTCAGCGCCTCGCGCGGGCGATTGGCGTGGATCGTGCTCATCGAGCCGTCATGTCCCGTGTTCATCGCCTGCAACACGTCTAGCGCTTCGGCGCCGCGGATCTCGCCGAGGATAATTCGGTCGGGACGCATCCGAAGAGCGTTGCGCAGCAGATCCCGCATGGTGATCTCACCGGTGCCTTCAAGATTGGGGGGGCGGGTTTCGAGGCGAACGACATGCGGCTGTTGCATTTGAAGTTCGGCTGCGTCCTCGATGGTTACCGTACGCTCGGTTAAATCGATCATACGCGAAAGGGCATTAAGCAGTGTCGTCTTCCCCGATCCGGTGCCCCCGGAAATGAGGATGTTCAGTCGGCAACGCGCGGCGATTTTCAGCAGAGTGGCCATCTCGGGCGAGATGTTCGCCTGCTGAGCCATCGTATCGAGAGTGATGGTCTTCTTCGAAAATTTGCGTATCGAGATCGACGGTCCGTCGATTGCCAAAGGCGGGATGATGATGTTCACCCGGCTGCCGTCAGGAAGCCGGGCATCGACCAGCGGGCGCAATTCATCAACTCGGCGGCCGATCCGGGTCACGATCTTGGTCGCGACATTCATAACGTGCTGGTCGTCGCGAAAGCCCACATCGGTCAGTTCGAGCTTGCCCCGCCGCTCGACGTAGACCTGCTTGGCTCCGTTAACCATGATGTCGGTGACGGTCTCGTCTTCGATCAGGGGCTCCAGCGGACCGAGCCCAAGCATATCGGCGATCAGGGACTGGACGAGATCACGCTGTTCACCGAAATTCAGCTGAATTTTTGTTTCGGCGAGAAGCTCCTTGACCCAGCCGGAGAGCTGCGCCTCGAACGTGGCGCGGGGCATGTCGGCGGCGGCAGCGACATCCATATGTTCGAGCACTAGAGGTTAAATCAGTGCCTTCGCCGCCTCGATCACCGCTCGGTTGGCGCGCCGCTGAGCCGCGGCAGCATCAGCCTCGGGCGCGGACGTCGACGGGTTCAGGAGTGACTGGAGCAGCGCGGTCACTAGGTCGCGGCGTTCGAGCGCGTTGGCGTCGATGGCTTGGCGCAGCATAAAGTTTTGGACCGCGGTATCAACGAGCTTGGCTAGTTCCCCGCGGCTCAAAAGATGACGCCGCTCCAGGGGAATCTCGGCTTTAAGGCGCGCCAGCATCTGCTCGCGCGCCGCGAGTAATCGATCTTCCCGCGACGCGAAGGAGGCAGTTTCGGCCTCTTGAACGGCGCGGTAGGCCGAACTTGAAGACGCCCGATCTGGAGCGCTAAGTGCGCGGCGAGAAGCCAACCCGGCAATGCGGGCGTCGAGGTCCCCACTCGGCTCGGGCCGCTTGAGAAAACCTACCATAACGAGCGGATCGTAAATTTGCGACGCCTGCGGGCAGATGTCGCTGGACCGGAGAGTTGTTCGGCGATCTGGCGTAGTTCGCCCACGACCGGGCTGCGTGGCGCTGCCAGTGGCAGCGGCCGACCCGTGTTCACTGCCAAGCCGGCTGATTTCGCATCAAACGAGATTGTGAAGTCGAACGGTTTGCCGACACCCTTTTCGAACTCGTTCTTGCCAATCAAAGAGCGCTGGCCACTGGCGCCGGCCTCGACCAACCACAAATGCACCTGTGGCGCCTGTTCACGCATCAAACTCTGCAACCGGATCGTATCGCGCAGCCCGGCGAGGCTGCGTTCACACAACACCACAACGTGACTTGCCGCGGCGAGCACCACGCGGTGGACCGACGTAGCGCCGCGCGGCAGATCGACGACAACGCGGGTAAACTTGCGGCGGAGCTCATAGAACAGCATGTCGATGGCACCGGCATCGACGATCAGATGCTGCTCCGCTGAGGTTTCCGCAGCGAGAACCCGCAAATTCTCGGTCACTTTGACGGTCGCGCGTTCGATGAACAGGCTGTCGATACGCGACGGCTGTTCCAATGCCTCGCACAATCCGCTGCCCGGTTCCGTATCAAGCTTTAATGCAACGGTCCCGAAATGGAGATCGAGGTCGAGCAGAACAGTTCCGTCGCCATACTCTTCCGCCAAGAGCCAAGCACAGCCGACCGCGACCGTGGTGGTCCCGACGCCGCCACGGCTGCCGATAAACGCCGTAACCTGCCCGAGCCCGGCATCAGCCGCCTTCGAGCCGCCCGGACGTTGATCGAGGACTGCGGTAAGGGCCTCACGGCTGGGTGGCATCACGAGATAATCGTTCGCGCCAGCCGCCACTAAGTCGCGATAGAGGCCGACATCGTTGACCGTACCAAGGGCTACTATCCCGAGATCGGCCCCGCCGGCGGCGCGTGCAGCCCCGATCTCGGAGATCGGCGCTGGCAAATCAGCGATGTCGAGCAAAATGATGCGTGGCGCCAAACCACTGCGCATGCGACGCAATGCGGCATCGAGGGTGTTGGCAACGGCGAGTTCGTCGTCCAGTTGTAATTCGCGGATGACTCCCTGCAGCCGTTCGAGCGTCGCTTGATCGCGAACCGCGGCGAGAACGCCCTTACGCTCGGGCGCAACTGCTGCTTGACGCGCCGCTCTCACGGGCCGCTCGCCCCCCCAGGTGGTCCTGCAGCGGGAGGCGGGGCGCTTGGGATCGCCCCGATCGATCCGAGCGACACGAGGCTGGGCAACTGGACCTGGTCGGTGAGGTAGCGGTCGACGGCGGCGACGGCCGGTTTGCCGTCGGCCGGCGCCAGCTGCCGCCCCCGAACCAGGTCGGCGGGGCTCGCGACCATCAGCCCGAGATTGACCGCGGTGGCACAGCCGAAATTGCTCGGTAGCGCATTTGTAAAATCGTTGGCGCGCGGTTGGCTCCAATTGGGGCAAGGCGGCAGGGTGATGGCATAGCGGCCGACCGTCACCAGAGCTCGGTTGGGCGCAACCACCGGCAGCGCTTGGCTGTCGACGACGATGCCCCAACGCAGCAGCCGGCTCGCGACCTCGGCCTCGCGTGCCGTGGCGAGACTAGGCGGGCCGCCAGCGGCCACCGCTACGCGATCGGCGGGGCGGATCGCGCCGTTCGCCACAAGTTGGTCGAGGCGGGCGCCCTGAGCCGCAGCGAGGCGATCCGAGCCGGGGGCAAAGCCGATCTCGAACGTGCTCGCCGAGCCTTCGACCTGAAGTCGGTTTGGCGCTTCGGCCTTGGTATACTCGGCGGCGCCCGGCGCGCACGCTGCCAGCGTCAGCGCGATTGCGGGTAGATAGGTCCGGATCATAGCCGCGCCCCTTCAATCGAGCCGGAAGCCGGCGGGCCCGATCAGACCGCTGCCGCCGGCATTAAGCGGGCCGCGCGCCGGCGCCGGCAGCCCTCGCCGCCAAGTGTCGCCAAACAGAACCTGCTGCGCGTCGTGCGGTGCCTCGAACCCGTCGGTCGGCGATGCGATGGTTGTTGCCGGCGGCGTCACAAGATAAGGCGTGACGATGACGACGAGCTCGCTTTCGTTGTTCTGGAACTTGTTCGAGCGGAACAGCGCGCCGAGGATCGGGATGTCGCCGAGCCACGGTACCTTAGAGATATTCTGCTGGGTGTCGTGCATCAGCAACCCGGCTAGCGCGAAGCTCTGCCCATCGGCGAGTTCGACCGTTGTCTGGGCTTCGCGCACGGTCAAACCAGGCTGTCCGTTGGGTGCTACGTTGGAGTAGTCCAGCTCGCTGACCTCGGGCGCCACTTTCAGGTTGAGATGGTTGGCGTCGATAATGGTCGGCGTGAACGCAAGCTGTACGCCATATGGCTGAAGCTAAATCGTGTATATCGAGGAGCCGGGTACCCCTCCAGGTTGAGCCACCTCATACGGGAATTCGCCGCCGGCCAGAAAACTCGCGGTCTGGCCCGACATTGCTATCAAGTTTGGCTCCGCTAACATGGTAATAAAGCCTTCGGTGGCGAGAGCGTCGACTGTTGCCAGCACATTCGAGAGCATCCCAACCATGAGTTGATTTGTTGAAGTCGTCAGACCCGAATTGTTCGCCGAATTGAAGCTGACTGTCCTACCCACCCGGCTCCAATCGATGCCGATCTGCTTCAAGATCTTACGATCGACTTCGGCGATGCGGACCCGGAGATTGACCTGGTTCGGCGTCGCGACAGAAAGCCGGTTGACGACCTGCCCCCCTCTGACCGCGCCGGCGACAGCGCTGGCGAGCACCTTGGCCTTTTCGGCTTGGCCGGCATCGGCGACGGTGCCGCTCAACACCAGATTGGCGTCCACCTGATCGATCGAAATCGCGGATCCCGGCACCAGTTGCCGCAGCGATTGGCGTAGCTGCGACAACGCAAAACCGACCCGCACCGGTGCGTTCAACAACACGCCGTCGCTCGCGTCGACGGCGTAGATTACCGTCGCTCCCGGCGATTTTGCGGTAATGTAGACGAGTTGGGGCGATTTGACCTGGACATCAGCGATTTCGGGATTGGCGACAAAGACTGTGTTCGCTGGCCGCGCGAGCCGGATTAGCGTCCCCTTTCCGACCTCCAATACGATTGGCGCGCCGTTGGCGGGGATTTGAACCGCCCCGCGTGGTGACCAATTACCGCCTGCGCTCGGGGATCTGATCTGCGGGTTGCGTTCGGCGCCGATCGCCCGAGTGGGGCCGGACGAACCGAGCATGGCAGAAATCGCCCAGATTAATGCTCCGGATAACGCGAGGCGCAGCAACGCGTGCATGGCGAACCTCAACTGCCCGGTTGCGACCCAGCGGAGGTGCTGGAGTTGCTGTTCCCGCGCAATACGGTCACCTTACCATCGTTGTAGTTATGGTTAAACAGAAAAGGCTTTGGGACTATCGGGCTGACATCGCTGTCAAGTGTGAAGCTGGTCGGAGTTTCACCATCGGCCGAAGCGGCAGATGCATCGTTCAAAGTTCCGGTGGTCAGTTCGGCGCTAGCCAAGGCGGTCAGCTTGACGGGTAAGATCGAGACCAGGCTGCGCAAGCTCAGTGACAGCTTGCCCAGATCGCCGGCGAGCGCCAGGACCTCACTCTGCTTGGGGGTGACTTCGAGCGTGACGGTCCGGGCGACGACGGGTTGCCCGTCCTTGCTATCGGGCCGCTGATCGACCGCAACGACACGGACATCGCGCAAAGCCGTTTCCGACGCCTTGCGCTGATAACCGTTCCCACCGCCGCCCTCTGCAGATGCCGACAGGCTGACTAGGACATCGACCCGGTCGCCAGGAAGCACAAACCCCGACACATCGGAAGTCTGGTCGACCGCGATCGAGACCGCGCGCATCCCAGGCTCCAGCACCGCGGCTATCGGCCCGCCATTGCCGCGGGTGACGATCTTGGCTCTGGTGATCGGCTCGCCGGCGACAAACGGCTCGCGCGCGACCCACCCAGCAAACGACTTTTTGGAGCCAACGCCGGAAACGATAAAGTCTCCGGCTGCATTGTCAGGCCACGGCCGCCAGGTGAGGTCGGCCGGCTTCAGGATTTGCCCGCGGGCGATAGCCGTCGCCGCAACCAATATCGATTTCTGCGGCGCGGGAGGGGGCGGGGGTTTGGTAACTACCACCGCTGGGCGCTGATTGAGCAGGGAGCGCACGAGTGTTGCAGTACCCCCGGCAAGGAGCACCGCAATCAGAAACAGAAATATTGTCCTGCCGCGCATGGCTTCGCCTTTAGATCAAATACGGCGGGATCGTTACGACGAGGGCTGCGCCGGCAATGGCGGCGCCATAAGGAAGCGGGACCTGGCCGGCTGCGATCACTCGGGTGCCGATTGGATTCCCGCGAGCGCGCCAGCGGTGGTTGAGCCAAGTCCCGAGCGGTGTCAAAAACGCCACCGCTAAGACACCGCCGAGCAGCGAGGTCAGCAACAGCAACTTTGGCACCGCAGCCGGGCCGACCCATAAGCTGGCTGTGGCGAACAGTTTAACGTCACCGCCACCGACCACACCGCGAGCGAACAAGATCGCTCCGCCGGCGAGCATGATTGCTGCGCAGACGACGCTTTCAACAGCGGCTGCGAGCGTTGCCTCGCGTGAAGCCCCGAGCTGCAGCGGCCACAGCAGGCAGAGCGCGACGACCAACCGGTTAGGGATTACGAGGCGGCGAAAGTCTATGACAGCCGCCGTTATCATCAGCGCGGCGAACCCCACGAGCGGCAGCAGTTCCACTCGGAGGACCATTAGCCGGTCGTCACCCAACGGGCGGAAATACTCGATCCGTGAATGCGCGGCAGTTCAACAAGAACCGGCAAATTCGAGCGTACGAAATCCGGCTTGCCGGGCATGTCGATGATCCAGGGCGATGGTCGATGCAGCCACCATCTTCGGATCGACTGGTAAAAGAGGGATTAAGCTATGGTGCGAGCGCGGGCCGCTCGACCCCACGGAGAGGATCGCCGTGGCGCGTTCGGAGCCGCTCTCCCTTTCAGTCCGGCGAGCGATGCCTATGCCGGGGCGAGATCGAAGGCGGCCGCCATCAGCGCGCGTGTATAAGCATGCTCGGGCCGGGTCATGATGCGCTCGGTAGGGCCGGTTTCGACGATCCTGCCGTCTTTCATAACAAGGATGTCATGGGCAAGGGCGCGAACCACCCGCAGATCGTGACTGATAAACAGGTAGGCGAGCCCGCGCCGCTGCTGCAGTTCGCGCAATAGCTCGACGATCTGCGCTTGCACCGACATGTCCAACGCCGAGGTCGGTTCGTCGAGCACGACGAGCCGCGGCTGCAGCACCAAGGCGCGGGCGATGGCAATGCGCTGGCGCTGCCCCCCGGAAAACTCGTGCGGGTAACGATCGGCGGCTTGGGAGTCGAGCCCGACCTCGTCGAGCGCGGTCTCGATCAACCGCCGGCGCTCTGAAGTGCTCGCTGTGAGACGATGTACCCGGAGCCCTTCCTCGACGATCTGCGCCACCGAGAGCCGTGGCGATAGGCTCGAATACGGATCCTGGAAAACGATCTGCATTTCGCGCCGCAGCGGTCGGAGCCGCCGCGAGGACGAGGCCGAAATGTCTTGCCCGGCGAAGCGAATTTGTCCTTGCGAAGCGATTAGCCGCAAAAGCGCCAACCCTAGTGTCGTCTTGCCTGAGCCGCTTTCGCCGACGATGCCGAGCGTCGCGCCGGCGCGCAGGCTCAGAGAGACGCCGTCAACTGCTTTTACGTAACCGCGGACCCGGCGCAGCACTCCGGCGCGGATCGGAAACCAGACGCGCGTATCCGCCGCCTCGATCAGCACCGGCGCATGGGGATCGGCTGGGGGAGCGCGTCCTTTGGGCTCGGAGGCGAGCAACCGCCTTGTGTAAGAGTGGCGCGGCCGGTCGAAAACCGCGCCAGTCTGTCCGGCCTCGACGATCTCGCCCCGGGTCATTACGCAGACCCGCTCGGCCATCCGGCGGACGATCGTCAGGTCATGGGTGATCAGCAGCAGCGCCATGCCGAGCCGGTCTCGCAGATCGCGCAGCAGAGCTAGGATGTTTGCCTGTATCGTCACGTCGAGCGCAGTCGTCGGCTCGTCGGCGATCAGAATGTCGGGTTGGTTGGCGATCGCCATCGCGATCATGACCCGCTGCCGCTGCCCACCCGAAAGCTGGTGCGGAAATGCGCCGAGCCTGCTCTCAGCTTCCGGAAGCTGCACCAGCCGAAGCAATTCGAGAATACGCTCGCGCGCCGCCCGCGGCGACATCCGGCGATGCACCAGCAGGATCTCGCCGATCTGCCGCTCGATCGTGTGTAACGGGTTGAGCGAGGTCATCGGCTCTTGAAAGATCATTGCGATACGGTCGCCGCGGACCTGCCGCAATGACTCGGGTGACGCGCCGATCAACTCCGCGCCGGCAAACCGGATGCTGCTGCGAGGGCCGTGAGCGGCAAGGGGATAGGGTAGCAATTGCAGGATCGACAGCGCCGTAACGCTCTTGCCTGAGCCGCTCTCGCCGACGAGCGCCAGCGTCTCGCCGCGATCGAGCGAAAATGAGATACCTTTGAGGGTCTCGACCGGGGCAGCGCCGCCGCGGCCGGCAAAGGTCACCGCGAGGTTGCGGACATCGAGGAGCGGCGCCGAAGATGGGGCCTCGTTCACACGGTCACCTTGCGCGGGTCGAAGGCGTCGCGCACCGCCTCACCGACAAAGATCAGGAGGCTCAGCATCAGCGCCAGTACAAAGAAAGCCGTCAGGCCCAGCCATGGCGCTTGCAGATTGGCCTTTCCTTGGGCCAGTAATTCACCAAGCGAAGCTGAGCCTGGTGGCAATCCGAAGCCCAAAAAATCGAGCGATGTTAGCGTCGTGATTGAACCGTTCAAAATGAAGGGCAGAAAAGTGATGGTCGCCACCGTCGCGTTTGGCAGGACGTGGCGCAATATGATCGTCCGGTCAGGTACGCCGAGCGCGCGGGCGGCGCGGACATAATCGAAATTGCGCGCGCGCAAAAACTCGGCGCGGACGACATCGACCAGGCCCATCCACGAGAACAACAGCATCAGGCCCAGCAGCAGCCAAAAATTTGGCTCGACAAAGCTGGCCATGATGATCAGCAGATACAAAACCGGAAGACCCGACCAGATTTCCATAAATCGCTGAAACCCAAGGTCGATGACACCCCCGAAATAGCCCTGCACGGCGCCAGCGGCGACCCCGATCACCGACGAGGCTGCGGTCAGAGTCAGCCCGAACAAAACCGATATCCGGAAGCCATAAATCAGCCGCGCGAGCACATCGCGGCCCTGGTCGTCGGTACCGAGCCAGTTGACGCGCGACGGCGGGGAGGGGGCCGGACTCGGCAGGTTGTAATTGATCGTGTTGTAGCTGAATGGAATCAGCGGCCAGACCATCCAACCCTTTGCGTCGATCAGCTTCCTGACTTCCGGATCGCGATAATCGGCTGCTGTCGGGAAAACGCCGCCGAACGCGGTCTCCGGGTAGCTATGAAACACCGGAAGATACCAGCCACCCTCGAAATGCACGACGATTGGCCGGTCGTTGGCGATGAACTCGGCAAACAGCGACGCCGTGAACAGCGCCAGGAAGATCCACAAAGACCAGAAACCGCGTCGGTTGGCGCGAAACGCATCTAGCCGCCGCCGGGTCAGCGGCGATATCGGCCGCCCCAAAAAGCGGTCGCGCCCGCCCCCGCGAAGCGCCTGTACTCTCGCTGCCGTCTCGGCCGTCATGTTCCTCGGCGCCCCGAGATCGAGATTTTGTGAAGCGCCGTCATTCCGGGGCGCGGCTTTTGCCGCGAGCCCGGAACCCATGCCACCGGCTTCAGCCGATTGGTGGAACCCTCTCCGCGAACTGCCGAGAGCCCGTGCCCATGGGTTCCGGGCCCGGCCCCATCGGGTCGTCCCGGAATGACCACTCTCGAAGGCAGATTGGGAATGATCGCTATCAGAGAATTTCGGGGGCTGCGATGCCGTATTACGTTTACCTGCTTGCCACTCGGAGGCATGGAGCACTGTATCTCGGCGTTACCAACGATCTCGTTCGTCGCGTCGCTCAGCACAAGGCCAAGGCGATCCCAGGATTCACGGCAAGTACGGTGTCGAGTGCCTGGTCTGGTTCCAGGCCCATGACGATCCGGGCGAAGCTATCTCTCGCGAAAAAGCGATCAAAAAGTGGCGAAGAGACTGGAAGGTCCGTTTGATCGAGGAGCAAAACCCGGAATGGTGGGATCTCTTTTCCGGGATTGCCCGATAACGCGTCTAGCTGGCTCGCCGGCTCTGTCTCGCCATCAAGGCACGGCAGTTAGCCCACCTTGCGGCGTAGCGGCTCGACGTTTGACGGCGGCGCGTTGCGCTTGCCGCCGAGATAATCCTTCGCGAGGATTTCGGCGATTTGGACCGCGTTGAGGGCGGCGCCCTTGCGCAGATTGTCGGCGACGACCCAAAAGCTCAGGCCGTAGGGTACGGTCGGGTCACGACGGATGCGGCTCACATAGACTTCGTCCTCGCCCGCCGCCTCGGCGGGGGTGACGTAACCTTCGTCGGCGCGGTGGTCAACGACGCTAATGCCAGGCGCCCGGCGCAGCGCCGCCCGCGCCATATCCTCACTGAGCGGCCGCTCGAACTCGACATTGACGGCCTCGCCATGCCCGATAAAGACCGGAACCCGCACGCAGGTGGCAGTGACCGCGATGTCGGGATCGAGGATCTTGCGGGTCTCGACCGCCATCTTCCATTCTTCTTTGGTCGAGCCGTCATCCATAAAGATGTCGATATGCGGGATCGCGTTAAAGGCGATCTGTTTGGTGAATTGCTCGGGCTTGACCGGATCGTTGACGTAGATCGCGCGCGTCTGGTTGAACAATTCGTCCATCGCGGCGCGTCCGGCGCCCGAGGTCGACTGATACGTCGAAACCACCACCCGCTTGATACGGGCGAGATCGTGCAACGGCTTCAGCGCGACCACCATCTGAATGGTCGAACAATTCGGGTTGGCGATGATATTGCGCTTCTGGTAGTCCGCGATCGCCTTCGGATTGACCTCCGGCACCACCAACGGGACGTTCGGCTCCATGCGGAATTGCGAGGTGTTGTCGATAACCACAGCCCCCGCCTTGGTGGCGCGGGGCGCGAACTGCGCCGACACCTTGGAGCCGGGCGAGGACAGTACAATGTCGATGCCGCGAAAGTCGAAGGTGTCGAGGTTCTGGACCTTCAGAACGTCATCCTCGCCGAACGAAACTTCCCGTCCGACCGAGCGCGAAGAGGCAAGCGCTATGACTTGGTCGGCGGGAAAATCGCGCTCCGCCAACGTCGTCAATATCTCGCGGCCAACATTGCCGGTGGCGCCCACCACCGCTATCTTAAAACCCATCGGAGACTCCGCAGCCCAAAGCCATCGGGAATGGGTGCTGACTTACGCCGACCGCCATCTGTTTACAAGCAGCGGCTCGGTGTTTAACCCTCAAACCGAGCGCTCGAGCCGCCGATGGTCGGCGAAACGACCAAACCCTGGTGAGCCGGTATGACGATGACCTACCCGGAATTCTGGCGTCGCTATTTGGGCGCCCACCGCGACCCGCGCACCCGCGGATTACACTACCTCGGCACGTCGCTGGCGCTGGGCGCCGTAACAGCCGGCGCCGCAACCCGTAACTGGCGCTGGCTGGCCGCTGCCCCGGTCGCCGGCTATTCTTTGGCGTGGCTTGGCCATCTCGTCTTCGAGCACAACCGCCCCGAAACGTTTGGCCACCCATTCTGGTCGCTGTCTAGCGATTTTCGGATGCTCGGACTGTTCGTCTCAGGGCGGCTCGGGCGTGAAATCACCGCGGTGGGAAACGGGGATATCCGTTGACGATGGTGCCGCTGATCGAATACGACGTCGCCAATGCCGAAGTGCGCGCCGTCTATGACGACATTATGAAGACCCGCGGTACCGACTGGATCAACAATTTCTGGAAGGCGCTCGCCAACGACCCGGCGACCCTGCAGCGCACCTGGGAGAGCATCAAACAGGTCATGATGCCCGGCGCCCTCGACCCGCTGACCAAGGAACTCGTCTATCTCGCGGTCAGCGCCAGCAATGGCTGCGTATATTGTACAGCTTCTCATGCGGCCGCTGCAAAAAAGCAGGGAATGACGGCGCAAATGTTGGCCGAGTTGCTGGCGGTTGTCGGCATGGCGAACGAGACCAACGCTCTCGCCAATGGCTATCGCGTGCCAGTAGACGAGAGGTTCGAAAAGTTGTTTTGATGTCGCCGCATGCGGGCGACGACGCGGCGATCCTCAAACCCGTGCAGCCAGCAGCACCGCGGACGCTGATTAAGAAGCACCGGGCGGCACGCCGCTGACCGGCAAATTGGAGGAATCTGATGGCGCAACAACTCTATGACCGCACCGCCGAGGACCTCGGCAACCTCGTAGGTCTCGAACACGTCAATCTTCGGATCAACAATCAAGGGCTGGCGCAGGAGTTTTATCTGTCCGCGCTCGGCCTGACCCGCGATCCGTTCATGTTTCCCGGCACCAACAACATGTGGGTCAACGTCGGCAACAGCCAGTTCCACCTGCCGACCGGCGAACCCAACGTATTGCGCGGCCATATCGGTCTTGTCGTCCCGTCACTCGAAGAACTCTGCGAGCGCCTCGGCGAGGCCAAGCCAAAACTTGCCGACACCAAGTTCGACTGCAAGCAGCACAACGCCTATGTCGAGGCGACCTGCCCGTGGGGCAACCAGTTCCGCCTCTACGAGCCAGATGAAGAGCGGTTTGGCGCGATCAATCTCGGCATGCCCTATGTCGAATTCACCGTGCCCGAAGGGACCGCCGACGGCATCGCCCGGTTCTACCGCGAGATCTTCTATACCCCTGCCTGCGTCAAGGAAAACGGCGAAGGCCGTGCTGCGCACGTCTCCGCTGGTTATAAACAGGAGCTGGTCTTCCGCGAAACCGACGGGAAAATCCCGGAATTCGACGGCCATCACCTGCAGGTCTATGCCCAAGAATTCTCGGGCCCGCATGACGAGCTTGAAAGGCGCGGGCTGATCACCGAGGAAAGCGATCAATACCAATATCGCTGGCAGGACATCGTCTGCCTCGATACCGGCAAGCACCTGTTCACGATCGAGCACGAGGTGCGCAGCTGCACCCACCCGCTCCATAACCGCCACATGGTCAACCGCAACCCGTCGCAGAATAATCGCCACTACCAAATGGGTGCGGATGAGTGGGATTGGACGCTGCCGCGCTCGACCAAGCGCATCATGCCGACGCCGGCGCCCGAGCCAGCGACCCCGATGGCTCGTCGCCGTGCCGCTCGCATGGCTGCGATGTAACAGCCGCGACCGGCACCATATCCGCTCCCTGAACCAGCCCTCCCCCTTGATGGGGAGGGTTTTGGAGGGGTGAGTACCGCCAACCCGCTGGGCTTTCGCCAACCCGCTGGGCTTTCCGCGACATCACCCCCACCCCGACCCGCCCCATCGAGGGGGAGGGAGCTCGCTACCCCGGCAGTGGTGAGTTTCGCAAGATAGCTGGACTCCTGCGAAAGCCGGGAAATTCGTCGATCGCAGCCCCGGATGCCCGCAACTCTCCCTCGCCCCGCTTGCGGAGGAGGGGCCGCGATCGGGAGACCAAACCATGCTCAGAGGCACTTATCGCTTTCCGCAGATGCAGAGTGCCGCCTTCGGGAAGCCCTTTACCGAGGCGCTCGCGGAGGAGGTCGACCGCCTCAACGCGCGTGCCGTTTTTGTCTTGGCCAGCGGCACGCTCGCCCGGGAAACCGGTCTTGTCGAGCAGCTAAGGCGGATGCTCGGCAATCGCTTTGCCGGGCTCTGCGCCAAGATCGGCGCTCACACCCTACGTACCGATGTCGTCGCTGCGGCCAATATGGCGCGCAAGGCCGGCGCCGACCTAATCGTCACCTTGGGCGGCGGTTCAGTGACCGATGCGGCCAAGATGGTTGGGCTATGCCTTGGCAATGACGTCAGGGCACCGGAGCACGGCCCCGAAAACGGCCTGGTGGCAATGCCGACCGTCCCGGCCTCGGCCTCAAATTCGACGACAACGCAATCCGCCGCTTCGCCCTCGCATGAATGTCGTTCGCCGAAGAAGAAAGGGGGCAAAAGTGTTCGCGAACGCCAGGAAGAGCGCGAAACGTCGGGATAGGCTGCCGTCCGCCATGTTCATCTGCGCGCGCACCGCGAGCATTTCGTCGCGACTTTGTTGGGCTTTCCGGAATGGGGCTTATTGAGGCTTAAGAAAGCTCATCCAGGACAGCGGTAATTACAAGATATAGAATTGCTCCTCCTAGTGGTGTGACTAGGGCAGTTCCACTCCACCAACGGCCGCGTCCTTTAAGTGCTCCTGAGAAAGTCGAGCAATCCCTGATCGTGGGAGCCCGGAGGCGGCAGCAGCGCAGCGCTGCCCCCGCCGACACGAAAAGAGAGCCGGTAGTTTGAAATTCTTTTGTCGCCTGCCTGGAGCGTCAGGCCAAGGAACGCGGCGCATCCCGCGGGTACGGCCTGGTCTCGTCCCGATATAGGCTCAAGGCCTTCATGACCGGCGCGTCGCTGAAGCTGAACAAGAACGCCGCGCGGTCGCCGCTATTGACGTGCTCGCAGAAAGTCCAGGTCGGCACCGTGAATACGTCCTTGTCTTCCCAGTCGAGCCGTTGGTCGCCCACAATCGAATAACCGGCGCCCTCGACCACGTGATAATTCGTGCAGCAGACATGGCGGTATGCCTTCGTTCTCTCACCGGGGCGCAATAGCTGCATGTGGCAGGCGATCGTCGGCATCACCGGTCCGCCGGTGACCCGGTTCTTATATTCGAGGATGGTCCCCTCGCCGCTGTCGCTGGTTTTGACAGCAGCCAGAAGCGCGGCGCGCATCTCCGACATCGGGTAGTGCCACTGCGATGTGTTGACGGCCGGACCAAGGTCTTGTCTATCCTGATGGTACTCTTCGTAAAATTCGGCCTCGAGCATCCGCACCAGCGGCGTATCCAAACCGTCCAGCCAGATCATCGGCGCATCGGTGTCGTTGGCGTGGTCGTGCCATGACCAGTTGGGGGTGAGGACAAGGTCGCCCGGGTACATCGGGACGCGCTCCCCATTGACGACCGTGTAGCCGCCCTTGCCCTCGATGATCAGGCGAAGAGCTGCCGCGGAATGGCGATGGGCCCGGGCAATCTCGCCGGGCATCACGATCTGGATGTTGGCAACCAGCGTGTTGCTGGCGACCCCGGACAGCTCGGGGTTGGTCAGGCGCAGGACCCGGCGTTCCGCTTGCGCGGTCCCGACGAGCTCGGCCGCCCGCATCGCCTGCCGCCGCAAATCGCGCCAGTGCCACAGGTAAGGTACGGCCTTGCTCTGCGGCTCGATGCTGATGCCGCTGCCGATCCAGGCCGGCGTCACGTGCTGTGCCTGCAGCTGTGTGTAGTAGTCCTGCAGCTCCTCTGGCGAAGATTGGATGTCCGAAAGTTCCAGCATTAGAGATCCCTCCCGTTTAGGATCGTGTTCTCAAGAGCGACGAGTGCTCCGACCCAGACTTATAATTCATTTAGTCCGTCTTTGCCCGTCATGACCCTTGTCCCGGTCATCCACCAGTCGCTGCACAGGCCTTCAGTTTGCGTGGATGCCCGGCACGAGGCCGGGCATGACGATGGAGGCGAGATGGCACCCATCTGAGCGCATCATAGCTAGGTGTGGAAACCATGAAGGTTGTTCATCCGGGGTAGGACTGGAAAGCTGTGGTTGCGACACCGATCAACTGCAGCCCGATAGGTCTCCGGATGAACATCCACAAGAATGCGCGCCTGACGCCGCAGGGTCGACTCCTGATGGTTTGGCGGATTGAGGAGGGCTCGAAGGTGGCCGATGCGGCCGCGGCAGCCGGTCTATCCGAGCGCCGCGCCTATGAATGGCTGAAGCGGTATCGGGCGGGCGGCGAGATCGCCCTTCATGATCGAAGCTCGACGCCCGCTCGATACCGCGAACAGCCAAACCGCAAACGCGATGGCGAGATCGAGCGGTTACGCCGGCAGCGCTTGACCGGGGCTCGGATCGCCGACCAGCTCGGCCTGTCGCGTTCAACTGTTGGGGCGGTGCTGCGCCGGCTGGGCCTCGGCCGGCTCAAGGCGCTCGATCCGCCGGCGCCGGTGGTACGCTACGAGTATGCGCGACCCGGCGAACTGGTGCACCTCGACACCAAAAAGCTCGGCCGTATCGAGGGTGTCGGCCACCGCATCACCGGCCGGCACACCGGCGCCATCAATCGCCATCACGGCATCGGCTGGGAGGTGTTGCACGTGGCGGTCGACGACGCTTCGCGGCTCGCCTACACCGAACTGCTGCCCGATGAGAAAAAAGAGAGCGCCATTGCCTTTCTTGGCCGTGCGCTCGATTGGTTTGCCCACTACGGCATCGCTGTCGAGCGTATCATGACCGACAACGGCTCGGCTTATCGCAGCCATGACTTCCACCGTCGCTTGACCCAGCTCGGGATCAAGCACATCCGCACCCGACCCTACACACCGCGCACCAATGGCAAGGCCGAGCGCTTCATCCAGACAAGCCTACGCGAGTGGGCCTATGTCCGCGCCTATCGATCCTCAACCGAGCGAGGCCGGGCCATGACACCCTGGATTGCCAACTATAATACCACCCGACCACATTCCGCCCTCGGCGGAAAACCTCCCGCCTCAAAGCTGAACAACGTTCTTAGTCTCAACAGCTAGGCTAAAACTAACGCCGCGCGCACCGCTGCCAACCGTTCCAGCGATCCCAAGACCTTAGGCTGCTCATTCGTCAGATGGCGCACGAGGATGTCGGTGTAGCCGATTTCCCGGAAAGTCCGAAACTGTTCCGCGACTTCGTCGACCGATCCGGCAATCAGCGCTTCTGCCGGCATGTCGCGATAGCTTCGGCTGAGCGCCTGCTGCAATACCGCTTGGGCTTCGGACGACGACTCGCCGACGTAAATGTCGCGCCTTAAGACGATGGCGCCTGGCTGGCTGCCGCAAGCGGCGCAGCGCTCGCGGTAGAGATCGGCCTGCGAGCGTGCCTCCCCGAAGGTAAGGCTGGGGCTGGCGATCCACCCCTCGGCTAGCCGTGCTGCGCGGTCGATGGCCGGTGGTGCGCTGGCGCCGATCCAGACCTCGACCCGCTCAGCCGGGCGCAATGCGAGGCTCGCCTCGGTGATCCGAAACCGCCGGGCGGAACTCACGGTTTCACCCGCCAACAGGCGCCGGATAATGTCAAGGGCTTCCTCGAAAGCCGAGGGACGCGTCCTGATGCTGATGCCCATGGCGGCGAACCGGGCCTCGCCCCAGCCGAGCCCGCATTGCATAATAAAGGGACCTTGCGCGATGGCGGCCAATGTCCCGATCTGCTCGGCCACCAGCACCGGGTGCCACAAGGGGAGCAGAAACAGGCACCCCGCCGGGGCATCGCCCCACTCCGCAAGCAGCCGGCCGAGCATTGGCGTGTTCTGGTAATAGGGCGTGGGCGACACGTGCTGGTCGCCGACAAACAGGGAATCGAGTGCGGCGGCGCGTGCCGCCGCGGCTCGTTCGATCATCCAGCGCGCACCTTGGCGCGGATCTTTTACGTGTGGGTAATTGCTGGTCAGCGAGATCCCGACTCTCATCGCGTCACCCCTTCGCCGTCTCAGCTCCAATCACACCCGACTGCGCCGTCCAAGCCAAGATTCGATTGCGGCTGCCGCTCCGAATATCTCGCCGCGGTTCAACGATCCGACCAGCTGGACGATAGACAATCGTCTAGGATCGACCGAGTATTTTATTGATTTTCGAGCCGCCGCCTAGTTTGCAGGCGCTCAGAAACTAAAGGGTCCTAGCCGAGCACGGGCAAAAGGTCGGTAGAACGGGCGATGGCGCCGAAGACACCGCCTTGCATCTTAATCATCTTGATCGCGTGCTTGTGGTTGGAACGGTCGGTAGCGCCGCAGCAATCTTCGAGCAGCAGGCATTCAAAGCCGCGGTCGTTGGCCTCGCGCATCGTTGTGTGCACGCAGACATCGGTGGTTATCCCGGTGAGCAGCAAATTGGCGATCCCACGCAGATGCAGCATCAATTCCAGGTCGGTTGCGTAAAACGCCCCCTTACCGGGCTTGTCGATCACCGGCTCCCCTTCCTTTGGCGCGAGTTCGGGGATGATCTCCCAGCCGGGCTCGCCCCGCACCAGAATTCGCCCACAAGGTCCCGGGTCACCGATGCCGGCGCCGATGCGGAGTGACCGCCAGCGCTTATTCGCGGGCAGATCAGCGAGATCGGGGCGATGGCCTTCCCGCGTATGAAACACGTGAAACCCGCAACGGCGCATCGCCGCCAGGACCGCGGCAATCGGCGCGATCGGCGCCCGCGTCAAGGATAGATCGTATCCCATTCGGTCGACATAGCCGCCAATGCCGCAGAAATCCGTCTGCATGTCGATGACGACAAGCGCGGTGTTGGTGGGCCGTGGATCGCCGTTGAAGGGCCATGGATAGGGATCGGCCGGGATAAAGCGTTCATTCATCGGCATCTCTCGCTCGCCGAAGTGGCGGCAATCTTCGACGCCATTGCGCCGCTTCGCTCCGGTTAGGCGAGGACCACGTCGGCGACCAGCTCCTTGCCGTGGGTTTCGGGGCTGATCGACAGCGCCAATAGGAAGCTGACGAGCCCGCCGATCGTGCCGATCGCCATCGGGAGCGCGAACCCCCAGTGCAAATTGATCGCGAAATAGGTCACGACCGGCCCGGCGAAGCCGCCCCAGATGGCGCCCTGGTGGTAGCAGAACCCCGATGCCGTCGCGCGTACTTCGGTCGGGAAGCGTTCGGCCAGATAACTCGGTGCCTGGCTCCAGATGCCACCGCCGGCAAACCATCCCTGAAGCCCAAAGAAGACGACAATCATCGCGTAATTGTGGGTGAACAGGTAGAGCGGGACGAGCGGTAGCCCGATCAATGCCGGTAGGATCATTGCCCAACGGCGGCCGATACGGTCCGCCACCCAACCCCAGGCGACCCCGGACCCGAACTGCCCGATGCTCAGCAGCATCACCGGCAAGGCGACCAATGCCGGGCTCAACTGCAGATCCTTTTGAAGATAGGTCGCGAACATCGCGGTGATCGAATAGGCCACGACGAACGAGCTGGCCATCCACCAGCACGCTGTGGCCGTGTTGCCGAGGATGGCAGGCTTGAAGATGCTGAATAGCGGGACCTTGACCTCGCGCCCTTCGGCCCGCTGCCGCTTGCGGTTTTCCAGCCACACCTCCGGCTCCTTGACATAAGTGCGCACATAAATGATCGCGAAGGAGGGCAGCACGCCAATCATCAGCAGCCCGCGCCAGCCGATCCAGTTGTAGAGCAGGCCGTAGGCCAAGCTCGACAATAGGGCTCCAAGCCCCCACGACCCTTGCAATACCCCGGCCATGAAGCCGCGCGAGCGGATCGGCCATTGCTCCATCGCCAGTGCCGCACCGACCGGCCATTCGGCGCCCATGCCGATGCCCAATAGAGCGCGGAACAGAAACAACAGCCCGAAGCTCGGCGCCAACCCGGAGAGCAAGTTGCAGACCGAATACCAGGCAATCGAGATCATCAGCGGCTTTTTGCGGCCCATCCGATCGGCAAGCCACCCCGAGGCCGTGGCGCCCACCAGCCGCATCCACAAGGTCAGTGCCAGTACCGCCGTCACATCGACCAGCGGCACATGAAAAGCCCGGGAAATCGGCAGCATCAACAACAGAAAGATCGTAAAGTCGAACGAGTTGAGGGTCCAACCGAGCCAAGCCGCGATCCAAGCGTGCCATTGCTCGCGCGTCGGCTCCTTCCACCACGCAACTTGCGCACTTTCGGTGACCTGCGCACCTTCGGGTGCAACTGCCATTGCTGACCTCCGTTCCGACCCGGTTGGTAACGAGCTTTGTGGCCCTGAGCACCGGTTACGCGCTTTCCGCAGCAAAAAGCGTGCCGCACGCTAAAGCGAGCTGCCCCATCACCGCGCACCCGCAACGTCGCAACTACGGGCAAATTATGCTTTGCTGGGTTCGGGCTGTCGGCGAAACCGTCGATTATCGTCTCGGCTCGACCATCGCCATCCGGCAAAAGCCCCGATCGCCTGGCGCATCAGCCCGACCGACTATAAAATCAGGGCAGACGCGTCGGCCTACGGCGCACCGCTACGAGTTCACAAGGGCTGAGGGAGGATCGAGATACGCGCATCGGGATCCATTTGCCGCAAATCGGGCGCAAAGCCGGGCCGGAGGCGATCCGGCGCGCAGCGGTTCAGGCCGAGGAGCTTGGCTTTGATGATGTGTGGACCAGCGAGCATATCATCGTGCCCAAAGACGCGCCCTATCCGCCCTCGGCGATCTTTTACGATCCGGTGCTAACGCTGACCTGGGCGGCGGCCTACACCAAACGGGTCGGGCTCGGCACCAGTGTCTTAGTGTTGCCGATGCGCCATCCTTTACCGCTCGCCAAGGAATTGGCGACATTGCAGAACCTGTCCGAAGGGCGGCTTATTCTCGGCGCCGGCGTCGGCTGGCTCGAAGCCGAATTCGCCGCCTTAGGAGTGCCGTTTCGCGAGCGCGGCCGGCGAATGGACGAGGGCATTGCGATGATGCGCGCGGTGTGGAGCGAAGATCCGGTCAGCTTTGACGCGCGAATCATCCCGGCAGTTATCGATCGCATGCGCTCACTGCCGCAGCCCGAGAAGCCGATCCCGATCTGGATCGGAGGCAGTTCCGAGCCGGCGCTCAAGCGCGCATTGCGGCTCGACGGCTGGCACGGCTCGCGGGTCTCGCCCGGACGGGCCGCGCCAATCGTCAAGCGGTTGCGCGCGGCGCGGCCCGAGCCGGAGTTTGCGATTTCGGTGCGCAATGGCTGGGACGGCAAGGAAGAAGGCGCGCTGGCCGACCGGCTTGCCGACTTTCGCGACGCCGGGGTCGGCCATGTGCTGGTCGAACCGGCCGAACGCGCGCTCGATGATTGGCTTGCCGCAGTCGAGCGGGTCGCCCGCGCCGCCGAGCCGGTGCGCTAAATAGGGGGCACTTACCATGAAACTGGCGCTGACGTTGCGGGTGTCGGCCACGACCGGGATCGATATGGAGCTTGTCCGCGAAGCGGAGCGGCTCGGCTATGACGCGGTGTGGTGCGGCGAGGCTTATGGCACCGACGCGGTCTCGCCGGTCGCCTGGGTGCTGGCGCAGACAACAAAGATCAAGGCCGGCACCGCCATCATGCAAATGGCAGCGCGCACGCCGGCCTGCGCGGCGATGACCGCGATGACCTTGCAGGCGCTGTCGGGTAACCGCTTTTTATGCGGCATCGGGCCATCGGGGCCGCAAGTCGTCGAGGGCTGGCACGGTGTCCTGTTTGGCAAGCCGCTGACCCGCACTCGCGAATACATCGCGATCATTCGCCAGATCTTGGATCGCAAGGCGCCGCTCGAATTCACAGGCGAGCATTATCAGATCCCATATCGCGGGCCGGGCGCCACCGGGCTCGGCAAGCCGCTGCGCAGCATCATCCACGGGGACCCCAGCCTCAAAATCTACACCGCGGCAATAGCGCCCCCCGGGCTGCGGACATCAGGCGAAGTCGCCGACGGCACCTTGCCGTTCTTCATGTCGCCGGAAAAACCCGAGGCGATCGTCGGCCCGGTGCGCGAGGGCATCGCTAAGGCCGGAAACGGCAAGTCCCTCGCCGATTTCGACCTCGCGCCCTATGTGCGCGTCGCGATCGGCGACGATTTGGCGGCTTGCAGAGATCAGATACGACCCAATCTGGCGCTCTATATCGGCGGCATGGGTGCGCGCTCGAAGAATTTCTACAACGATTTGGCAAAGCGCATGGGCTACGAGGCGGCTGCCGCGACAATCCAGGACCATTATCTCGCCGGACGGCGCAAGGAAGCCGAGGCAGCCGTGCCGGACGCGCTAATCGACGAAACCTCGCTGGTCGGACCCAAGGAGCGGGTCCGCGAGCGTATGCAAGCCTGGCGGGCGATTGCCGAGGACCACCGGGTCGGTTCCATGGTGCTAGCCGGCGCCGATGCGGCGGCGCTGCGCATCGTCGCCGAGGCGGTGCTTTGAGAGCGGCCTTATGAAAGAGACGGAATGACGTATTCACTCGGCTTGCTTGCCGGGGCGATCGAGCGCGACGGCTTTGCGTTTGTCGAGGCGCCCGAGATGCGGGCATTGTTGGGCGAGGCTGAACTGCGCGACTGGGCCTCTTTTGCCGCGAGCTGGCAAGATCTCAGCGTCGACGCCTATATGGCCGATGGCGGGCGCTATCGCCGCCGCCGCTTTGCCTGTTATCGCGCCACCTCGGCCGGCATTCTGCGCAAGCCGCACCAGCCGCATTACCAGAGCCGCGACTACAACCCGCTGAACGGCGGTATCGAGCGCTGGTTCGAGCCGGTCGCCGACACCATCGGCCGCCACCCGGTGTTGGGAGCGATCCTCGGCACGAGCCACGAACTATTCGACCGAATGACCCCAGAGCCTTACCGGCCACTCGCCTGGCATGTCGAATTGCATCAGTTTCGCATCGAGGCGCGGCCTGGCGAAGCCGGGCAGCCGACTCCCGAGGGGCTGCATCGTGACGGGGTCGATTGGGTGTTGGTGTTGATGGTGCGCCGAGAAAACATCAAAAGCGGGGAAACGACGATCTATGACCTCGCCGAACTGCCGCTCGGCAGTTTTACATTGACTGCACCGCTCGACGCCGCACTGGTCGATGACAGCCGCGTCTATCATGGCGTGACCGCGGTCGAACCGGTCGATCCATCCCGTCCCGCCTACCGCGACGTGCTGGTCGTCACCTTCCGCCGCGAATGAGCGGGCTCCGTGAGGTTTTAACTCCCAACCCACGGCTACCTGTCTTATCTTACCGGCGAAGGCCGGTATCCACTGCCGCCATGGGTCCCGGCCTGCGCCGGGATGGCGAGTTCGAACCCAAAACAGCTCCTCTCCTGCTAAGCAGACGAAAAAACCTGCGCCGGAAAACAGTAGTCTTTACAATCATTCGATCGATCAGCGCAGGGAGATTGTCGATGTCGCAGCACCACGTCTTGCACGCCAGCCCGGAGACGGTTCATTGGGGGTTTTTCGACGCCGGACTGACGCCGGTGCTGACGGTCGCGTCGGGCGATACCGTGACGCTCGACAGCGTCTCGGGGGGGCCCGACATCCTGCCGAGCGACGGCCGCTTTGACATCCTTTCCGAGCACAAGGCGATCCACGCCGCGGTCGAGCCGCGGATGGGCGCTCACATCCTGACCGGGCCGATCGCGGTCGAGGGCGCCGAACCCGGCGATGCGATTGGCATCGAAATCATGTCGATCGACTGCCGGCAGAATTGGGGCTACACGCGCATCCGCCCCCTCTCCGGCACGCTCCCCGAGGATTTTCCGGTGCGCCGCACTTGGCATACCGCAATCGACCGGCAGCGCGGTATCGCCACAGTGCCCTGGGGTGCCGAGATCGAGCTGGCGCCGTTTTTTGGGGTCATGGGGGTAGCACCGCCGCCGAATTACGGGGCGGTGACCTCGATTGTGCCGCGCGAATTCGGCGGCAACATGGATTTGAAGGAGCTGGTCGCCGGCACGACTCTTTTTCTGCCGGTATGGACCGAAGGCGGGTTGTTTTCGGCGGGCGATGGACATGGCGTGCAGGGCGATGGCGAAGTCTGCGTAACCGCACTCGAAACCGCATTGACCGGCACCTTTCGCCTGAGATTGCACAAGCGCATGGCGATCGATCTGCCCCGTGCAGAGACACCGACGCATCTGATCACGATGGGCTTTAACGAGGATCTCGACGACGCCGCCAAGACCGCACTGCGCCAGATGATCACCCTGATCGGCGAGCGCATGGGGCTCGGGCGCGAAGACGCCTACATGTTCTGCAGCCTCGCGGTCGATATGCGCGTCACTCAACTCGTCGACGGCAACAAGGGCATCCACGCGATGCTCCCCAAGCGTTATCTCAACGGCGAGCGCCGCGCGAATTAGAAAGCAATCGCCGGATAGAGCCGGGCTCGCGATCGCGCCATCTTCCGCCCATGTCAACGAGCGATAGGAGCGGGTGATGCTCGATTTCGACGAATGCTGGGCGGCGCTGGAAAAACGCGATGGCGCGGCGGCAGGCCGGTTCTTTTACGGTGTTTCGACGACGGGCGTCTATTGCCGGCCGGGCTGCACTTCGCGGCTCCCGCTGCGCCGCAATACCGCTTTCTTTCAGACCACCGCGGCCGCCGAAGCAGCCGGGCTTCGCGCCTGCAAGCGCTGCCGGCCGGGCGACCCGTCCTCGGCGTCTCGGCATCTTGCGGCGGTCGAAAGGGCATGTGCGCTGTTGCGCAGCAGCGAGACGATGCCGAGCCTTGACGAACTCGCCGATGCGGCGGCGATCAGCCGGTTTCATTTTCACCGCGTCTTCAAGCAGATCACCGGCGCTACACCACGCGATTACGCACGCACCCATCGGCTCGGAGCGTTTGCGCAAAAGCTCGAGGCCGGCGAAAACGTTAGCCAAGCGATTTATGGATCGGGCTTTGGGTCAAGTTCGCGCGCCTATGAAGCCGCACCTGCTGCCCTCGGTATGACCCCGGCGGCGCGGCGCAATGGCGGTAAGGGTGAGACGATCCGCTATGTAACGGTCGCCACGCCAATCGGCTGGGCGCTCATCGCCGCAACGGATCGCGGGGTGTGCCAGACCGCACTCGGCGACGACCGCGAGCGGCTCGCGGCGACGGTGCGGGCACGGTTTCCGGCGGCCGAATTAGTTGCCGAGGATGCGGGGCTGCGCGAATGGGCCGAGCGCGTCGTGCGGTTCATTACTGCTCCGTCGCATAATCTCGATCTGCCGCTCGACATTCGCGGGACCGCATTTCAGGCGCGAGTATGGCGGGCGTTGCAGAAGATCCCGCTGGGCCGTACCGCGACCTATAGCGAGATCGCCCGCGCCCTGGGTCAGCCCACGGCCGTCCGCGCGGTCGCACGCGCCTGCGCCGCAAACGATCTTGCGTTGCTGGTGCCGTGTCACCGGGTGATCCGCGAGGATGGCGATCTTGCCGGCTATCGCTGGGGGATTGAACGCAAACGTGCGTTGCTCGATCGCGAACGCGCGGCGGCGAGCGATGAGGCGGCCTGACACGCAAGCGATCGACCGCGTCGCCGCGGCGGATTGGCCGGCCCTGGCGGCTGCGCTCGACGAGCAGGGCTACGCCACCATGCCGTTGCTGAATGCTGGCCAATGCCGCGCGGTGACTGCACTTTACGATGATGACGACAATTTTCGCCGGCGCATCGTCATGCAGCGCCACGCCTATGGGAGCGGTGAGTACAAATACTTCCGCTATCCATTGCCGGAGTTGATTGCAGCGCTTCGCGGCGCGATTTACCCGCGGCTGGCGTCCATCGCTAACGCTTGGCATCAGCGGCTGCGCGAGGCCGGGGGTTTCCCGCCGGTGCTCGAAGAATACCTCGCCGAATGCCATAAAGCGGTGCAGGAGCGTCCGACGCCGCTGATGCTGAAATACGGGCCCGGCGACTACAACCGGCTGCACCAGGATCTTTACGGCCCGCTGGTCTTCCCGCTGCAGTTGACGGTACTGCTCAGCGATCCGGCGCAGGACTTCTCCGGCGGCGAGTTCCTGTTGGTCGAGCAGCGGCCGCGGATGCAGTCACGCGGCGAGGTCGTCCCGCTGCGGCAGGGCGATGCGGTGGTCTTCCCGGTCCATCACCGCCCGGTCGAGGGCGCTCGCGGTTCATTTCGCGTCACGATGCGCCACGGCGTCAGCCGCATCCGCTCCGGCGAGCGCTACACCCTCGGCATTATCTTTCACGACGCCGCGTGAGGCGGCCACGACATCTCTAACTTCAGTCGGGTTCGGCGACTGCCCCCGACCATGGCGACATCACATCGGAGATGCCGTGGTTGAAGCCATCGTCGCCGCGCAGCACGAGGTTCGGCCGAGCAAAGCGGTCCGGGTGCACCGCGTGCTCGACGAGCGCCGCCCCGGGCTGGCTCGAAAGCCGTTCGATGACCGCCGCCGGGAGGCGCCGGTCGATGCCGATGCGATCGTTGCCGCTGACATCGATCCGGGGATGGTGTGCCGCCGCCTCGGCATCCATGCCAAAATCGACAATAAAGCTAGCCATCTGCACGACCGCACCGAGGATGCGCCGGCCGCCCGAGGCTCCGACCCCGAACCACGGCCGGCCGCCACGCCGGGCCACCAGCGGACACATGTTTGTCAACGCCCGCTTGCCGGGGCCGATCGAGTTCGGCCGCCCCGGGCGGGGATCGAACCACATCACGCCGTTGTTCATCAGGATACCAGTTCCGGGCAAAACATAGTGGCTGCCGAAAATCGACAGCAAAGTGGTCGTCAGGGCGGCGACGCAGCCTTGCCGATCAACGGCCGCGACGTGGGTGGTCGAGGTCGCCAAACCGGCTTCCGTGTCACCCATCGTATCGAGCCGTTCGACGTAGGCGTGTCGCAAGGCTTCCGCCAACGCTGCGAAATAGACGGCATCGGGCATATGCGAAAACTGTTGCTTGCCGAGCCGTCCGACGACCTCGCCAAAGGTCGGACCAGCCGTCATGCCGGGAGTGGTTTGAAAAACCAAGCCGCGATAGGGGATCTCCAGGGCTGGAACAATTCTCGCGTGGCAATGGACGAGATCCTCGGCTGACAGGAAACCGCCAGCAGCGTGAGTGTCGGCAGCGATCGAGCGGGCGATCTCGCCCTGATAGAAGTCGTCCGGCCCCGCTGCCGCGAGCCGTTCGAGAGTGTCGACTAAACGCCCAAGAGGCAGGCGGGGAATATCGCCGTCGGACGGGCAGACCGGCGGCAGACCGTCCGGCAGCCAGATGCGCCGGCTCTCCTCGTATCGCCTTAGGTCGGCCGCCGCATTCGCGACCTTCAGCGTCGTGTACCAGTCGATCGGCAAGCCCGACCGTGCAAGCGCGGTCGCCGGAGCGACGAGCTCACGCCATGGCAATCGTCCAAACCGCTCGACCGCCAGAGCGTAGCCGCGCACGGCACTCGGGATCACGAACGATAGCGGTCCGCGGATATTGCGGTCGTCGACTACCCCTTGCGACCACGTGAACAGCTCTGCTCGCGTTTGGCCGGAGGGCGGATACGCAGCCGGATCGAGGCCGCGTGGCGCGATCGGGCCAAAATCAATGCTCTCAGCGCGATCGGCACCGGCTTGGTGCACCACGAGATGGCCAATGCCGCCGAGCCCGCTGCTCCACGGCTCGACGACAGCAAGCGCTAACGCCGTGGCGACCGCGGCATCGACCGCGGTGCCGCCCGCCTTCAGGATATCGGCGCCGACCGCCGCGGCGGTGCCGCTTTGCGAGACGACGATGCCGTGCCTTGAGGAGACGCCGGGTTTGCGGATTTCCCAGTTCTGGGTCAGGGGCATCGCGTCAGGCCATTACTCGACGGTGATCGAGTCGACGCGGTTTGGATAAAACGCATAGTAGCCGGCGATGCCGGTCACTTCGTCATAGGGTGTTGGATACCCCCAGACCGCGTTTTCCGCGCGCCGCACGCCCCCGCGGTCGGGCACCTCGATCGTCCAATACGAGGCCTCGCCCTTGTAGGGGCAGCGCGTGTGGTGATCGGTGCGATGCATAAGATCGACCCGGACATCTTTTTCCGGAAGGTAATGCACCGGACCGTGGCTGGTTTCTTCGACGCGCAATGCCGCGGTGCTGTCCGCAACAGTCACCCCGCCAAAGACCACCCGTACGCGACGGCTTTCGGGCATGAGATCGACACGATGATCGGGGTTGCTGGCAAATCCCGGCGCCGAATTTGGCATGTCATTTCCTCCGTAGGTTAGCGGCTTCCACGCTTTGAGGGCGCCGGCGCGGCATAAGCCTCAAACGAGTTGATGCAGCTTTGGCGCAATTGCGGATCAGTGATCGGCCCGCACTCAATCTTCTCGCGCTGTCTGCGAAAGGCCGGATTGCTGCGCAGCAGTGCCGAATACTGCTCGCTCTCACGAACATTCGCCGCCGCTTCGGGATTGTTCGTCGGCAGTGGCGCCTGCGCTGCCGCAGTCCCGGCGAAGCCAGTTATCACCAGCGCGGCAACGACCGCCGCTCGGTACGGATATTTCAGCATATCTCCCCTCCTTGTGATTAATCCGCCATGGTCAGGCCGCCGCTGACGCTTAGCACCTGCCCGGTAATGTAGTTCGTCCGATCGCTTATAAAAAACAGCACCGCCTCGGCGATTTCGACCGGCTGAGCGATGCGTCGAAATGGTATCGCGCGGGTCAGGGCCTCTCTCATGCGCTCCGGCTGGCGTTGGAACAACGGGGTGTCGGTCGGACCGGGGCAGACACAGTTGACGTTGATGCCGTATCGCGCCATCTCGCGCGCCAGCGACTTTGTAAAGGCAATCAGCCCACCTTTGGCGGCGGCATAAACCGTCTCGCCGGTGCTCCCGACGCGACCGGCATCGCTCGATATATTGACTATTTTGCCCGCGCGCGCCGCAACCATCGGTGGCAATACGCCACGGGTCAGCCGGATCGCGCCCATCAGATTGATGCTGATCACACGATCCCACATTTCCGGCGGATTATCGAGAAACGGCTGGATCCTATCCCAGCCGGCGGCATTGACCAGTCCATCGATCGGTTCGACTTGTCCGTGCACGGCAGTGATGAAATTCTCGACCGATGAGGCGCTGGTCAGATCGAGCGGCAGAAACTCGACCGCGAGCCCTGCGGCGGCACCTTCGTCCGCTGCCGCCCGGCCGCCTTCTTGATCGATGTCGCCGACAAAGACCCGAGCACCCTCGCGCGCCAGCAGCAGTGCCGTCGCTCGGCCGATGCCGGAGGCACCCCCGGTAACAATGACGCTGCGGCCTGTGAGATCCATCCCAAATCTTCCCCGCGAGGCGACGCCCCGCTGACGCGAATGGCGCGCATTTCCGCGCGAGCGGCCGCCAGTGTCAAGCCACGCCGAGCGGCTCCGTCCGGGTTCGCTGGAACATGTCTCGATCCCGCAGCCCCCGAATGATCATCTGAGGCAGCATATGCGCCGGCAAATCAAGGCGGCGCGGGCGGGAAGGCGCGCCGCCGACCAGCACATAATCGCTGGCCCAATCGTCAAAGCCAAAGTATTCGAAAGCATCCGGCAGGCTGGGTTGGTGATCGCCGTAAAAGCCGAACAGCGCATCGCGGGCGCCAGATCCGAGTTCTTTGAGAAGGATCGCAAGCATCTCGTCCGATTGCGATAATCCGGCCAAATAACGCAGCAACGCGCGACCTTGCGGCACCTCCCCGGCGTCGAGGGCTCGGTCCAACACCGGGTCGATCGTGGCGCGATCTTCGGACCATGGACCATGATTGCCCATCGTGATCGCGAAGATGAAGGTACGCGGTCCTTCGGCGTCGAGCACATGCACGATCTGACGGGCGAGGTCAGGGTCGGATCGGTAGGGCGGCCGCCGCGATCCGCCGAGGGTCTCGCGGCCGAGAAACTCGTCAAAGCCCAATGCAGGCATGGCCAGATCGCGGCGAAAAAACCGCTTGTCGAACGGATGGAGGCAAAGTGTGCGATAGCCCTCATCCCGCAGCCGCGAAGCCAACGAAGCCAACGGCGCGCGGGAGAAGGCGTGGTACGGATTAAAGCGGTCGTAACCGAGTTGCTCCTCAGGGATGCCGGTCAGGGCGGCGAATTCGGCGCGCATCGTGTTGGCGCCCCAGGCCGAAATTTCGAGCCGACCATAGGTGGCGCCCTGCTGTACGCACGCATCGAATCCGGCCAACAAGTGCTGCGGTACACTGGGCGACACCCGCCGCGCGTCGAAGAACGATTCACACTGCACCAGCACGACCGGTGTTGCCGCGCTCCGATTGCGCAGTACGTGCGGGGATGGCCGATGAGGGGCGCGACGCTCGACGCGTTCGGCGCGGGCGATAATCCCATAGACAAGGAGCACGGTGAACGGGCCGAGCCGTGCGGCATCCGCCAAAGGCTCGCCAGTCGGCTGAAAGCGCCGCAGTCGCGCGGCGGCAATGCCCAACAGCGGCTCGCGGGACAACAGCCAGCCAGCTCCCCATGTGGCCAGAAATGAGAAAACCGTAACGAGCGGGTCGGGCCGCCACAAAGCGGGACTAAAGATCAGCGCCGCGAGGCCAGCCCCGACTGCCGCCGACGCGCCACCAATCACGAGCGCCGGTCCGGCAAACGGTAAGTAGAGATGCGAGTGGGTGAATACGTACTCGAGTTCGGAGATGTCCGAAAAGACAACCGGCTCGCGCAGCGCTTGGCGCTTCGTATGATCGGCAAGCGCAAACCCGCCGCCGAGCGCCAACAGGACAATTCCGCTGAACAGCGGCCGGCCAGAAGCGATCACCAGCAATGCTCCCGCGACAAGCACCGGGAGGACGTCGATAACCGCCGCTGTCAGCAAAGCATATCGCGCGCCCGCGACGCGGCGCGGTATCAACCACGCCGCCAACGCGGCTGCGCCGCCGATCGCCCAATGGATCGCTTCATCCATTATTCGAGAAGCCCGGGCGAATGCGAAAGCGATAGCGCCGCATGATGGCGTCGCCGACAAAGGCTGGCGCCAAGTCGCAAAACTGCAGGCCGAGAACAAGCGGCCATGGAAATGCGACGCGGCGCTGTCCGCGATCGATGCCGCGTTTGACGACACGAGCCGCTGCCTCGAGGCTGATCAGAAACGGCGTCGGCCCGTCGAAGCGGTCGGTCATCGGTGAATCGAAGAAGCCGGGGCACACGATCGTCACTTTTGACTCCGTGCGCGGCAAGCCGCGGCCGCAGGGCTTCGGCATAGGCGCGCAAGCCGGCCTTGCTTGCGCAATAACCAGGACTGTCGGGCAGTCCGCGATAGGCAGCAATCGAGGCGACGAACACGACCTGTCCGTGGCCGCGCTGACACAGCGCCGGCAGGAGCGGCTCGACCGTGTTGATGGAGCCGAGCAGATTGACCTTTACTTGTCTGGTGGCGGTTTCGACGCCTTCCGAGGGGCTACCCGGCTCCGGCCCCGCCGAAGTCCCGGCATTGGCGATGACCAGTTCGGCCGGGTGGTCGCGATCGAATTCCGCAAGCCATTCGGCCATTGCCCGCGCCTCTACCACGTCGATCGCCGCCATCCTGATGGCTGATCCTTTCGCCTCGCACACGTTGGCGGTCTCTCCCAACCGGTTGCCATCGCGCCCAAGCAGACCCAACACCGTCTGCGGGCCGGCATATGCTTCGGCCAGAGCGGCCCCGAGCCCGCTCGAAGCACCGGTGATGATAATGGCGCCGGGAGATGAGCGCATACCGCACCCTAAGGCCGGGAGTTAAGACAGCGGCGTCCGAAAAGCGTCAGCGTGCAACCAGAGATCGGTCAGTAGGTACGATAGACGGTGGCCGATGCATCCCCTTGGTAAAAAGCTATTTGCGCCAAAATGGTCACCGCGGGCTTTGGCGCTTTCATTACAAATGTGACCTGTTGGCGTTGTCGTCTGCTTCGCCGTTGGGCGGCGGCACCAGGATGCTATAGCTTTGGGGCAGCTATAGGTCGCTCGGCGAGCGCTCGGTTTGCCGTTGCCGCAACCGTCCTCCTGCGGTGGACAAGGCGAGCCGTGCGCAATAAAAGGGTGCTACAAGGGGAGCGCATTTTTCCCTCACACGGAACGGTTTGATATCGGAGGCCAGCCATGATCGTCGAACAGATCTGGACCGCGAATTCCGGGCGCAATTTCAATTATCTGATCGCTTGCGGCGAGACTGGCGAGGCTTTGGCGGTCGATCCGCTCGATTACGAAAAATGCCTGGCCGCGGCCAAAGCGAAGGGATGGACGATCACTCAGATCCTCAATACCCACGAGCACCGCGACCATACCGGCGGCAATCCGCAAATGGTCGCGGCTACCGGCGCTAAAGTCTTAGCTCATGTTAACGCCAAGGACCGTATCCCCGAGATGGATCAGGGCTTGCGCGCCGGTGACGTGATTAAAGTCGGCAAGACCGTCGAGCTCGAATGCCTGGACACCCCGGGTCATACGATGTCGCACATCTGCATCATGGCGCGCGGCGATACCCCGGCCTTGTTCTGCGGCGACACCTTGTTCAACGCCGGCGCGGGAAACTGCCACAATGGGGGGCACCCGAACGAGCTATACAATACTTTTGTTACTCAGCTCTCTAAATTGCCCGAAGAAACCTTGATCTATCCCGGGCATGACTATATCGCCCGCAATCTCGCGTTTACGCTCGACCGCGAACCCGACAACGCCGGGGCCAAGGACCTGCTGCCCCAAGTCGAACAGCAGGACACCAACCGGCCGCTGGTGACGACTTTGGCAGTCGAGCGCGACATCAATACGTTTTTTCGGCTGACTGGCCCAAGCGTGATCCGTAAACTCCGCGAGGCCTTTCCGGACCTGCCCGACAATCCGGACCAGAGGACAGTTTTTCTGAAGCTGCGCGAGTTGCGCAACAAATGGTGAGATCCGCGAAGGTAAGTGGTACGCGCGGAGCCCGTAACACAGGCGGGGCGGCGGCCTTCGCCGGGCGCCGCACCCCCGGATAGCGCACTTTAAGCGGCGAGGCGGCTCTTCAGAACCATGCCCGCCGCTTGCCCGGTGGCTTCGCCATTTTCGACCGTGACCGCGCCATTGACGATCGTCGCTGCAATCCCGTCCGCCTTTTGCACCAGCCGGCGGGCGCCACCCGGCAGGTCCTGCTCGACCGTCGGCAGCTGTGGCTTTATCCGCGCTTCATCGAAGACGACGAGATCCGCGGCGTAGCCGGTGCGCAATAGACCGCGGTCCGGCAACTCCCAAGCCGAGGCATTGTCGAAAGTCAGCATTCGCACCGCCTCTTCGAGCGGGAATTGCTGCTTGTTGCGCACCCAATAACTCAACAGGTGGGTTTGCAAGGACGAGCCCATCTCCTGGCAGACATGCGCGCCCGAATCGGAGAAGGTCGCCAAGGTGCGAGGATGTTTTAGCAGGTTGAGCACGTCGACCGGCAACTCGTTAACGATCGGCTGTACAAACATGCGATTGTCGTTTTCGAGGGCGAGGTCGAGGATCACATCGACCGGATGCTTGTTCTGCCGGCGGGATAGCTCACCGATCGAGGGGTCGTCCCAGTCGACGCTCATCATCGGGAACAGATTGTCGTAGTTGGGCTTGCGCGGATCGGTCGTGGCGGCGCCACCGCCCTGTAAGACCTGGTCGCGCGGCTTCATCGTCGCTTCTTCAGCGATCAGGCGTCGGCGCACCTCGGGATTCGCAAGCCTCCTCTTCTGTTCGTCGAGCGGCAATGTCCGGATTTCCTTCCAACCGGGCAATACGTCGAACGGCAGGTAGGAGCGCAGCGAGAACACCGCATTGATCGAACGGGTCGTCGCCTGGCCGTACATCCGTCCGCCGGCAGCCACGGTCTCATCCATGAATCGGGTCTGATAATCCCAAGGGTTGGGGTCGATCCCCTGTTTGGTCGCCAGCATGCCGAACATCACCGGGCGGCGACTATCGAGCGCAATCTTGCGCAGCTGCGCGAGACAGGCGCGCTGCGCCTCGCCGCCGGAAATGTCGGGCCCGACCTGGAAAATGCCGGAGTTGAGCGCGCCCATGACGCCGACCAAGCGCTCGATTTCATCCCAATCGGCGATGCGGCTGGCGACCGGCGTGTCCTCAGGGGTCACATGCGTTGTGGCGCGCGACGTCGAGAAACCGAGAGCGCCGGCGCGGACCGCATCAACCACTGCCTGCTCCATTCGGCGCAGGTCGTCCTCCGTCGCTTTCTCCTCGAGCGCGCGGCGCCCCATCGCATACATGCGTAACGCCGAATGGCCAATGTACATGCCGTAATTGATGCCCTTCGGCAGCATCTCGACGTTCGCGAGGTATTCGGGAAAGGTCTCCCAGGTCCAGTTGATGCCGGCCAGCATCGCCTCGGTCGGAATATCCTCGACCGCGGTCAGGCAGCGCGCATACCACTCGCGGTCTTCGGGCTTGCAAGGTGCGAGCGCAAAGCCGCAATTCCCCATTACGACGCTCGTCACCCCGTGCCAGCACGAGCAGCTACCGAGCGGGTCCCAGGCGACCTGGGCGTCCATGTGGGTGTGACCGTCGATAAAACCGGGCGCTACGATCAGCCCGTCGGCATCGATCACGCGCTCGGCGAGCGCCCTGATGCGGCCGATCTCGACAATGCGGCCGTCCTTGACCCCGACATCGGCCTGAAAGCGCCACAACCCGGATCCGTCCACGACGGTGCCGTTTTTAATCAAAAGGTGGAGACCCATCGCTTGTTCTCCGAGAGCGTTTGTTCTTCGAGCGTCGGCCAAACTTGGTTTTGTTGGTCCCGCCATGTCAACCGGGTGATCGCGGGCGGCAGCGATGTCGCCGCGACGGAACCGGTGAAAAGGCCGGCGAACCACCGGTTAAGGGTTCGTACAGAGTTCGCCTCCTAGCTTCGCGATGGAACGGGCTGCCGAGGCGCTGATCGCCCGGCCAACCGTTGGATCGAATGATCGAGGCCGCATCGTGGGCGCATGTCGATTTGGCGTGGAATGTCGTGCGTCCGATGGGGATGCGAGGGCGAGGGGTCCGACGGGCCTTGCGTCGCTAGATCCTACGGGGGCCGTGTCGCGCCAGGCTGACTGGCACTGACCCATGCCTCAGCCACAGCTTGCCAAGCAGTCACGGCATCGGCATTGGCGCAATATCGCGATCGAAGAGACGCTGCGCTCAGCACTCGGTCAGGATCGTCTGCTCTTCGCATTTCAGCCGGTCGTCCGCGCGACTTCGGGCGAAACGGATTATTTCGAATGCCTGCTGCGGATGCGCAGCGATGACGGGGCTCTCATTCCGTGCGGCGAATTCATCGCTGCCGCCGAAGAGACTGGGCTGATCGGGCTGATCGACCGCTACGTCTTGAATATGGCGTTCGACGAGCTTGCCGGTCATGCCGCGGTCAGGCTGGGCTTTAATGTGTCCGCAAGAACCGCTTGCGACCGACCTTGGCTGCGCTCGCTGATAGCACTGGTGCGTCACCACCCGGAATGCGCGCGTCGGCTTGTCATCGAGATCACCGAGACCGCGGCACTCGACAACATCGGCGAGTTGGTACGGTTTGTCGACGCGCTGCGGCATGCCGGCTGCCGCGTCGCACTCGACGATTTTGGTGCCGGGCACACCTCTTTGCGTCATCTGCAGGCACTGGACGTCGATATCGTCAAGATCGACGGCTCATTCGTCCGGAGCCTCACGGCGCGGCGCGAAAACCGGATCATCCTGCGCCACCTGCTGGGTCTGACGCGCGGTTTCGGCTTCAGCACGGTCGCTGAATGCGTCGAGACTGCTGAGGAAGCCACCCTGCTGCGCGAAGAAGGTGTCGGGTATCTGCAGGGCTACCATCTCGGGCGGCCGACCACCGAGCGGCCGTGGCTGGACCTCCCACTCTCGGTCCACGCCGCACGCCGATAACCGCACTTGCCGACCCTGGGTCTCGCGTAAAGAATGCCGCCGGCAGCCCTTTCGTCGTCGCGGCTGCATATTCGGAGTGCCGTCATGCAGATCGGGATCCATCTCCCTCATGCGGGCGAACAGGCAACCCCCGAGCTTGTGCGACGCGCGGCACAGCGGGCCGAGGATCTCGGTCTCAGCGATGTCTGGGTCAGCGAGCACATCATCGTGCCGCGGGCAACTTTCCCGCGCTCGCCATTGTTTTACGATCCCGTGCTGAGCCTGACTTGGGCTGCCGCCGTTACCAAAAGGGTACGGCTCGGAACCAGCGTCTTGGTGCTGCCGATGCGGCACCCGCTGCCACTCGCCAAAGAACTGGCAACGTTGCAGAATTTCTCCGAGGGCAGACTGATTCTTGGCGCGGGCGTCGGCTGGCTCGAGGCCGAGTTTGCAGCGTTGGGCGTGCCGTTTCGCGAGCGCGGCCGGCGCCTCGACGAGGGGATCACCTTGATGCGCGCGGTGTGGACGCAGGACCCGGTGAGCTTTCACGGCAAGTACATCCCGACCGAAATCGAGATGATGACGATGCGGCCGTTGCCCGATAAACCGATCCCGATCTGGTTCGGCGCTCGCTCAGAAGCGGCCTACAGGCGCACTGTGCGCATCGGCGACGGCTGGCATGGCAGCCAGCTTGGCCCGGCCGAAGCGGCGCCGGTGATTGCTCGGCTGCGCCGCGACCGCCCGGAACGCGAGTTCACGATCTCGATGCGAACCCACTGGAACGGCAGCGACGAGGCCGAGTTACGCGACCGCGTCATGGCGTACGCCGAGGTCGGGGTGCAGCATGTCATGGTCCACTCGCTAAACCGCGACGTCGACGATTGGGACTTGGTCATCGAGGGGACTGGCCGCGTCGCCGCGCGAATGTGAGCCCGTATCAGCAGCGGCGAGTTAGCCGGTCATTCCCGCTGTCATTTCGGCACGACAGGCAGCCATGCTCGCGCGCAGTTGCCGCGCGATGCCATCCAGCTTCACAGCCAACGCTCGCGACTTGCTGAACATTTGAAAAGCGCATTTTGCGATGATATGGCCGCCATTCTGCACAACGATTGATTTGAACTCGTCGACATAGGCCGCGAGCCTGTGTTTCTCAGCCAGGGTTCCGAGCGAAGCTTTCGCGTGATTGGAGAAGTCATAAGCGATAAAATTTAGCAGCATTAAGGCTCGCGCCTGCGCAACGTCGAGCTCATTCCATCGGTCCGGTCGCTTCAGCGCCTCCCATCCGGCTTCGTTCATTCCAGAGAATTTTAGCGGGCTCGCGAAATTCACAGTCGGCACGTAGCCGCCGAGCTGGCCGAGCTCTCCTCGAGCCGTTGCGGCACATCATCTAGCGCGCCGCAATACGGGTACGACACCGGCAGCATTTGTGACGGGATGCCATCGGATATATCGCGCGTCTGGTGGACTGAAAACATCAGCCCATCCGGGTTCAGCGCCGCCCACATTTTACCAACGGCGATGTCGGTCCCCGCGGTGATCGCGCGCGGATCGTCCCGGCTGGCTCCGAGCGCATCGCGAACGTGGTACCCGCTGTGCGACCAATGGATGATGTCCGCTGTCTCACCCCGCGGCATCAAGGGATCGGTACCGGCAAACAGGTCGGCGTCGACCGCAACCGGCGGCCGAGCCAGGACCAGTTGCCCATTTCGGGCGGCCGCCGCGATTTTTCCGGCCGTTGTCGTCGTATATCTCTCGCCGGTCTCTCTCGCCACACCGCCCGGATAGTCGGTGCAGAAAAAAATCATCCCACGGGGTAAAAAGCCAGCGATCTGCGATGTCCAGGCGACGGAGTAATCACCCGGCCCACAACTGACATCGAGTATCGCGGTTGGCGCGTCCTTTCGTATGGCGATCCCATCCTCGGCAAACCGGTGAAAGGCTTCGCGCAGCAGGATCGCCTGCATGATCTTCTGCCCATTGCCCGCCGGCTTCAAGAACTCGGCAAAGCAGCTGTCGTAATCTCGTAGCTTCTGCAGTAATTCGGAACTATTGTTGCAAATCATCACCTGTCGCTCGACCGGTTGTTCGTGCCACGAACCAGACACAGGGCGCCCATTTTTCTTTATCTTGTCGCCCCCACGCAAGCGCGGGGCCGGGGCCTCATCGCAATGCTTTTGAATGCGGCCACGGGCTATCGAGACCGGGGAAATCGCTGGCCCACAGGAAATTCTTCAACCCGACTTCGGGAGCGCGGCGAAAACCGCCTTCTTCTTCGACCTCGAAGGTGAAAAACACCTGGCGTTTGACAAACTCGCTGGGCTTGTCCGAAAGCTCGATATCGGGCTTGAAGACGCGGTTCGACGGTTCGCCAAAGTCCCACTCGCGGTCAAAGCGCCAGAACATGAACGGGACCCAACCGACCCCGGCCTCCTCGAGCACAAAGCGGATGCTGGGATGGCGGTCGCAGATCCCGGAAAAGACAACGGCACTCATCAACTCCGCCATCAAGCCCATCGGGAAATTGGCGACCCGCATCAATGCCTGATTACGCGGTTCGATGCCCGAGACCCCGACCCCCATCTGGCGCGACCCGCCGCTCGGGTTGGCGTGCAGATTGACCGGCATTCCGGTCTCGGCGGCCGCCGCCCACACCGGCTCCCACATCTGGTGGATCACCGGTTCCGGCGCATTGGCCCAGTCGAAGATCACCCCGGTCGGCAACCCGAACTCCGCCACCCGCAGCAATTCGGCCGTGGCCTCGTCCGGCGTCATGCACGGCAATGGCAGCAGCATGATGAACCGGCCGTTCGATTCCTCGTACACCTCGCGCGCCCAGTCGTTGACCGCACGCACGCAGGCGGCGCGCAATTCCGGGTTCTTGATCTGCCAGATCTGCTCGTAGGGGCCGTTGACAAGCTCGGCATCGACCCCGTCGCGGTCCATGTCTTCGCAGCGGTATTTGGCGTTGGCGGCGCGGAAGATCCCGGGCTCCGGCTCTTCGGGCAGGCCCGCCCGGGTGTAGCAATTGACCGGCCCGCGGCCGACGCCGGCCCAGCCGACCCCGCTCCACGGCCGCCCTTCGACAACCCACTGGCGGACGCCATCCGCTCCCGTGACGATCCGCGGCGCGTCGTCCTGGAATTTGCGCGGCAGACGGTTGGTCCACAGATCAAACGGCAGATGCATCAAGCGGCAATGGCCATCCGCCGACACGACGCCAAACCTTTTCTCCATCGCGCATCCTCCTGTGTGCTCCGAGCCTATGCCACTTTCCAGGTCTGCGCCGGACAGCGAGGCTACATCATCGCTGGATCACGGGCCGGCGAGCAACTAACCTAAAGCTGCGGTCCGGGCAGCGACGGCGAGAGCCGGACGCCGGTTGCGGAATTCGGTCGCCTTTTCAAATGCGTCGGCGATGCGCAACACGGTCGGCTCCTGGAAAGGCTTGCCGACCAGCTGGATCGCCACCGGCAAGCCGCCTTCGCCAAAGCCCGAGCAGATCGAGATCGCAGGGTAGCCCGCGACATTGAACGGCATCGTAAAGCTGGGTACAGCGAAGGTATCCCAGGTCGGGATCTCGTCGATCTTTGCCGCTTCGGTTGGCTGCGCCGCGGTCAGCACGACATCGAGATCGGCCATTGCCGCATGCAATTCGGCGCGCAATTCGCGACGCCGCCGCACCGCCTGGACATAGTCGACGCCCGAGACCGACGCGCCGAGCATCAGCCGCCGCTGCACCCGTTCGCTGAAATCGCCAAGCCGGGTGCGGGCCCATTCTTCATAGGCGGCGGCGCGCTCGACAGTCGAGATCAAGGTTCCGCAGGCGCCCCAATCCTGTAATGGCGACAGCTGGACCTCGCGAACTTCGGCGCCGAGACCGCGCAAGGTGCCGATGGCGTTGTCGATGCCGTGCCGAGTGCCGGGGCTGACCTTGTAGTCGACCTCGTGGAAATGATGGATCACGCCGATCTTGAGACCTTTGACGCCCTTGGCCAACTGCGCGGTGTAGTCTGGGATCGGCCGCTTGGCGCTGGCCGGGTCGCGCGGATCGTGTCCGGCCAATGCCTGTAGCATCAGTGCGCAGTCCTCGGCGGTCCACGCCATCGGCCCGATATGGTCGAGGCTGAACGCGGCCGGCGCCACCCCGGCGCGACTGACCAAGCCATAGGTCGGCTTGATCCCAGCGATGCCGCAAAGTGCCGCAGGGCCACGGATCGAGCCGCCGGTATCGGTGCCGATACCGCCCAGGATCAGCCCCGCGGCGACACCCGCCCCGGTGCCGCTGCTGCTGCCGGCGGTGAAATGATCGGGGTTCCATGGGTTGCGCGCCGGTGGCCACGGTACGTCGAAAGACGGACCGCCATCGGCGAATTCATGCGTCGTGGTTTTGCCGATCAGCACCGTGCCAGCGGCGGCGAGCTTTTCCGCACAGGCGGCGTCGGCTTCCGGCACATTGTCGGCGAGGATCCGCGACTGGCAGGTTGTACGGATGCCCTTGGTGTCGACGATGTCCTTGAGCCCGATCGGGATGCCGTGCAGTGGCCCGATCGGGCCCCTTGCCATGATCGCGGCTTCGGCGGCGCGCGCCTCGGCCAATGCGCGATCCTCGGTCAGGAGAATGAATGCGTGGAGCTGGTTATCTAGCGCATGGACGCGGTCAAGGCAGGCGCGGGTCAGCTCGACCGGCGACAGCTCCTTTTTGGCAATCTGCCGGGCGGCTTCGGCGATCGTCGGGATCGCGGCATTCATCACAAATCCTCGTCGGCGAAGTCGTAGACATGGGCGAGCTCTGCCATCCGGCCGCGCGGTTTTCGCACCCGCTCCGCCATCTCTGCCACCGCCGGATAGACCGATTTCAAATCGGCCCTTTGCGCTTGGGTCAGGCTGAGCCCGGCGCGGGCCAACAGAAAGTCGAGAGCTTGATCGGTCAATTCAGGCGGCATCGGCATAGCCCCTTCAGGTTTTGATAAAGAACGGTACCAGCCCCTGCCCTCACGCCGCTAGCTTAAGCTTCTGCCGCGCGATACCGGGACGCCACGCCGCATCGCGACACCTCGACCACACTTGCAGCGAGCGGGCGTGCACCCCAGCGGTTACGCAGTTACGCCGCTCGGTAGCTGCCCGCCGCGGCCATGGGGCAGCGTGTGCAGCTTTAACTCGACGGGGTTGCCAAGCCAGATCGCATAGGCGCTGTGGTCCTCGACCGCGTCTGTCGTCAGCGGGTGAACCAGCACGTCGAGCCCCTCGCGGTTCAGCATCAGATAAGGGACAACGCGCTCGAACTCGTCCGGCTTGAATATGACCAGCGCATTGCTGATCGGGTGCGGTCCGCGCGGCGTATCGCGAAACTCTTCGATCTCGACCGCGAACTTCTCGCCGAGCGCGGCGCATACTTGCTTGGCAACAGCGCGTGTCTTGGTCGCGTCGTAATAGATGTGGGCGTGATAGCCCAGGTTCGCGACGGATTGCGTGGTCTTCTCGGTCATCGAGCTGTCCTCCCTGCAGGCGTGAAGCGAGGCGCCATTTTTGCACAGCGACGCCCACAAGTCGATTCAGCCGACCAGGGGTAGTGTTCCGGGTGGAATTTTGGCTTGCGTCCTACGCAGTCACTCGGCCTTCGCGGTGGCAATGGCTCTTCCAGTCTGGCAGGCGCCGTCTCTCAAACCATGCGCGTATCGGCGATCACTGATCCGCTAGCGACCCGGGCATAGGGGTTTTGAGCTAGCCGGTCGGGCTAGACGGGGCTGCTCTGCCGCGAGTTTCTGACTTATTATGCTTTGGGCTTGACACCGTGAAACCGGCCCGCGTTAATCTTACCGACTAACACTCCGAATAAGCATGTGGGAGGGTATCGCCGATGGCGTACAAATCGGCCTTCTGGCTGTCACTTTGCGTTACAGTCGGGCTGGCAAGCCAAGCTTGGGCCCAAATTTTTCCTACGCCGTATCTCCCCGATGGGCCGTACGTCCCGACGGTCACGCTCAACGAAAGTCAGGAGGGTGCGGCCGGCCTGCTGCCGCTCCCGGTGCCGCCGGAAAGTGATAATTGGAACAAGCAACAGATCTGGAATATGCAGGTCGTCGGGTCCGACCCCAACCAGGGCCGCGCCAGCTCGGACGATGGCTGGATCGAGAACGAAAACGGCCGCTACATTCTATACATGGCCGACAGTCCCGGCACGGCCAAGAACACGCTGACGAACGTGGTCGAGAACAACGGCACCTCGATCCTCGATGTGACCAACCCGGCACGTCCGGTTTACCTGTACCACATCCCATCGATGACCAACGGCGGTTCGACGCACGTCGCGGTGTGCGGCGGCGGCACATTGCCGGGCGTCAAGAACAAAAACAAATGGTTCCTGCTGCGGCACGACGGATCGACCGACCAGGAAATCTGGGACGTTTCCGACCCGTCGCACCCGACCATGATCAGCGTGCTGATCGGTAACCTGACCACCAACCATCATGAATGGTGGGAATGCGACACCGGGATCGCCTATGTGATCGCACAGACCGCGACCGACGGCTGGCACGAAACCGGGTCTACGCAGCACATCTACATCTATGACCTGAGCAACCCCAACGTGCCGGTCTACATCCGCCAGTTTGGGCTGGTCGGGCAGCAGCCGACTGCGGACCTCGCAAACGGACAGAGCTGCTACAACGCGCCGGGGCCAAACTGCTACGAAGGCTTTACCAATCCTCCCGGCGGCATCCACCAGGTGTACTCGGGGGGGCTATACAATAATCGGGTGTATATGCCCTATGGCGTCGGTTCCGACGGCGTGGTTCAGATCGACGACCGGGAGAAGCTACTGAACGGCTGTGGGGCGTACGACGACCCGAGCGCTGTCAACCCGAACGCGTCGGCGAACTGTGCAAACTCGCCGACCCAGGGCGACCTGCTCTATCCGCAGATTAACTACGTCACGATGAAACCGACGCAAGGGGCGCACACCTCGATCCCAATCTTCGGGGTTCCAATTCCGGAAATGCAGGCGAACTACCTCGACGGCACGGCGCAAAAATGGGATTTGCTGGCGATCACGTCGGAGCAGACCGCGAACGACTGCGCGCCACAGGATTGGAAGAACCCGCAGCTGCTCGACATCACCCCAGGAATGAACTCCCACGGCAAGGTCGTCGAGTTCGATCTGGCCGATCACGACCTTGCCGATCGGACAGTTCCCGGGCGATTTCTGCCTCAAGGGTGCGCGCTTTGGAATCCATGAGCTGAATCGGGAGATCTACGCTCCCTATTACGGCCGGCTCATCGTCGCGGCATACTTCAACGGCGGGCTGCACGTCTGGGATATCCGCGACCCGTACAGTCCCAGGGAAGTCGCTTATTTTATCCAGGCGCCGAACGCCAATACGCTGATGAACTGCTCGAGCACCAACAAGAGCTATTGCCGGGCGGCGACCTTTTCCGACTTGGGGGAAGTCGACGATCGCGGCTATATCTACAACATGGATCGCGCCGGCTCCGGCCTCACCATCTTGAGGCTGACCGGACCGGCCGCGCAGGTGGCGTTTGGCGGGTCCCCTCCCGGTCCGCCGGGGCATCATCCTGGACCTCCGCCTTGGCTTGGGGCTCCGCCTAAACCAAAGGATTAATCCTGTTGGTGGCAAATCAATCGCTTGAGTGGGTCGGGTGGCCAGCGTGCGGTATTTTTGGTTGCTGCTAATCGGTACGGTCGCCTTGAACGCGCTGCCGGTTTCGGCTCGCAGCGCGCAACAGGCGACCGCCCAACCGCTGGTCCTGCAAGGAAAATGCACGGTCGCCGACAAATCCGAGGCGTGCACGTCGTGCGCGGTTGCGGTGGGGCAGGATTTCAAGGAACCCGCAGGCGATCAGGTCCTCACAGGATCCTGTCCAAATATGGCGGCCGGCCGCTACCGGCTCAGGGTCGCCGTTCCCGTCGAACTCGTCCCGGCACAGCCCGCTTCGACGATTTTTGCTCAGCTGCAGGAATTGTTCGGCGCCACCTCCCGCGACCAGAGCGGCGGCGCCCGAGACGCGTTGGCCGATACGCCGCCGGTTACGTGGAGCTGGTGGGGTTCCCTGCTTGCGATTGACCAGACGACGCCGGTTACGATCAGTCGCGACGCCGGTGTCGACATAACCGTCAAGCTCCGAGATGTCCGGTACTTCGTTCCGCGTCAGACACAGGGGCCGGCCCACCGCGACGGCGATCTGGTCATGCAGAAGGGCGGCCTGTTTAGCCTGGAGCGCCTCCCCGCGCCGGACTTTGCCGGCAGCCGCACGGCCGATCTCGGGGCACCGCGTGAGTTCAGTGCAAAAACCCTTGCCGCGGTGGTCCCCGGCCGCACCACCCGAAAACAGGTCGAGGCGCTGCTCGGCGAACCCTGGCGCACCGTCGCCCCCGATGCGGACGAGAAGGATTTCGGTGCCCGAGAGCTGGGAATATCGGGGGAGAGACGCAGGCGGCATCTACCGCGTGCACATCGAGTTTGACGATCGAGGCACTACCAGCCTGATCGTAAAGGTCCCCGATCAGGCCGGAACCACGATCCCGATCGTGGCAAAAACCTCGGCAGGCTCGGCCAAACCCTAAATGGGGCCGTCAGCGCAACGGGACGCGGATCGTTCACAGCGTTGTAACCGGCCGTCCTCGCGACAAGCCGACCAGCTATTGGTGGTCGGTCTTGCCGGTCCGCGCATACTCGATTGAGCCAGGAGCGGCCGTTTTCGGGCGCAACCTCGCCTTTGGCGCGTGGGCCAGCGCAGGACCGGCTTCCACCCCTTGCGGAAATCGAAAGCTGAATCGCTATCCACCGAAGGCGCTGCAAGCCGATCCGCTGTTCAGTGGGCAACGGATCGGCGAATGCAGCTATGCCGCCAGCTTGAGCTTCTGCCGGGCCATGTCGGCGACGCGTTCGCCGATCATGATCGTCGCCGCGTTGGTGTTGCCGGAAACAACGGTCGGCATGATCGAGGCATCGGCGACGCGCAGCCCGTCGAGCCCGTGTACCCGCAATTCGGGATCGACCACCGCCATCGCGTCGACCCCCATCTTGCAGGTGCTGGTTGGGTGGTAAACGGTGCCGCCGCGCTGCCGGGCGTATTCCAATAGTTGCTCGTCGGATGCAACCGCCGGCCCCGGTTGGAACTCCTCGGTGATCAGGCGCTGCATTTGCTGTGTCGTGGCGACGCGACGCAACAATTTGAGCCCATCGACAATCGTCTGCTGGTCGGTCGGGGTCGCCAGATAATTCGGGTAGACCGCGGGCGGATCGGCCGGATTGGGGCTGCGCAATTCGATGCGGCCTCGGCTCTCGGGGCGCAGCTGATAGACGATCATCGTAAATCCCGACCAGCGGTGCAACCCGTCCTGCGGGCGGTCGGCGCTGAATGGCGAGCATGAGCATTTGATGTCGGCCGAGGCGAGTTCCGGCCGGGTGCGAGCGAACAACGCCGCGGGCGACGTGCCCATCGCCAGCGGCCCGTTCTTGAAGGTGTAATACTGCAATCCCGCCTTCAGCTTTTTCAGATTGCTCAGCATAACGTCGTTGACCGTTATCGGCAGTGCGCATTTGAATTTGAGCGGCGCCGAATAATGGTCCTGTAGGCTCTGTCCGATACCCGGCAGATGGTGCAATACCGGGATCCCGTGCGCCACCAGATGCTCGGCCTTGCCGATCCCCGACAGCAGCAATAGTTGCGGCGAATTCACCGCACCGCCGCACAGGATCACCTCGCTAGCCGCCCGCGCGGTACAGATCTCGCCATTAAGTCGAAAGTTGACGCCGGTCGCCCGCCGCCCGTCAAAAGTAATTTTCTCGGTTAGCGCGTTGGTGATGACCCGCAGATTGGGGCGACTTCATCGCCGGCCGCAGATAGCCCACCGCGGTCGAGCAGCGCTTGCCGTTGCGGGTCGTGGTCTGGTGATAGCCGACCCCGTCCTGCGTCTCGCCGTTGAAATCGTCGTTGCGCGGGAACCCCATTGATGTCGCGGCATCGATAAAGGCTTCGCAGATCGGGTGATGATCGGGGACATCGGAGACGCAAAGCGGCCCGCCGGTACCGTGAAAAGCGTCGGCGCCACGCGTCTGATGCTCGGAGCGCTTGAAATACGGCAGGACGTCGTCGAACGACCAGCCGGTGTTGCCGAGCTGCCGCCAATGATCGAAATCCTCGGCCTGGCCACGGATATAGACCATGCCGTTGATCGAGGACGAGCCGCCCAACACCTTGCCGCGCGGCCAGAACACGCGGCGGTCGGCGGCGCCCGGATCGGGCTCGGTCTCGTAGCACCAATTGACCGACGGATCGGCAAAGGTCTTGCCAAAGCCGAGCGGGATGTGGATCCAGCGGTTGGTGTCCTCGCCGCCGGCCTCGAGCAACAGCACCCGCGTCGCCGGGTCTTCGCTGAGCCGGGCGGCCGCAGCACACCCCGCCGAGCCCGCGCCGATCACGATAAAATCGGCCTCGAATGTTTCCTGCCCCGCCATGTCTCCCCTCTCTTGGCTATGTTTTGGCTGTCGAAGGCGATGTTAGCGCGTGTGCGGCAACCGCGTCATGCGCTCTTCGCCCCTTTCGAGGCCGTCCGGTTTTCGCTATGCGTGTTGCAAGCCACTTCGCGAAGGGAACGCCCTCGATGACCCAGACCGTCGCCCGCCTGTTGGCGGAGAGCCTCGAAGCCCATGATGTCGACCAGGTTTATTGCGTACCCGGCGAAAGCTATGTCGGGCTGACCAGTGCGCTGATCGAAAAGAACTCGATCCGCGTCGTTGTCTGCCGCCATGAGGGCGGCGCCGGCTACATGGCGGTGGCCGACGGGCGGCTGCGCGACCGCGCCGGGGTGGCGATGGTGTCGCGCGGGCCGGGTCTGTCGAATGCGATGGTGGCGTTGCATTCGGCTTATCACGATGCGACCCCGGTCGTCATGCTGGTCGGCCAGGTCGAGCGCAAGGATTTCGGCCGGCTTGCCCTTCAGGAACAGAATTATTCGCGGCTGCTGTCCGACGTCACCAAGCAAGTCATCGAGGTCAACGAACCCGAGCAGGCCTCCGAAGCGATCGCCCGCGCCTTTCATTTGGCCGAAAGCGGCACGCCGGGCCCGGTCGCGGTGATCCTGCCGGAGGATCTGTTCGACGCCGAGACCGACGCCGCCGTCGATCCGGCGCGGCCGCGCGTTGTCGCCGCACCCAGACCCAACGACCTCGACCGGCTCGCGGTCATGCTAGAAGCCGCCGAGCGGCCGTTAATATTGGTCGGGGGCGCGCTGTTGGCCGACGCGGTGCACGACAACGGTGTTCTCGCCGATCTCAACCGCTTTGCCGAGCAATGGGTAGTGCCGATCAGCCCAACCCATCGCCGGCCGCAATTGTTCGACGCGACCCATCCTAATTACGGCGGCTATATGGGGATCCGCGTGCCGCCCGATTTATTGGGCGAAATGAAGCGCGCCGATCTGATGGTGGCTCTCGGCGAGCGGCTGACCAACTCGGTCAGTCAGTCATATACGTTCCCGACCGCGCCCAAGCCGCAATTGCCGCTGGTCCATGTCTGGCCCGACCCCAACGAAGTCGGCCGTGTGTGGCGGCCCGATCTCGGCCTCCCGTGTAGTCCCTACGAGGTCATCCGGGGATTATTGCGGCGTGGCGCTCCCAGCGACTCCGAAAAGCGCCGCAGCTGGGTGAGCAGACTCAATACGATCCATCGCCGCTTGCTCGCGAAGGAATGGGAACCGACTTCGGACGGCATCAATTTCGCCGCCATCGTCTGCGAGGTCGACCAGCATTTGGCGCCCGATGCGACGGTCACGACCGATGCCGGTAATTTTGGCAGCTTTGTCCATCGCTACGTCGGCTTTCGCCAGGGGCAGGTCTTTCTCGCTTCGGTGGTGGGAGCGATGGGCTCGGGCATGCCGATGGCGGTTGCGGCGGCGTTGCGTCGTCCCAATACGCAAGTCGTGGCGTTTGTGGGCGATGGCGGGGCATTAATGACCGGCAACGAAATCGCGACCGCCATGCAATACGGCGCCAACCCGATCATGATCATCTCCGACAACAATATGTACGGCACAATCGGGATGCATTCCTATGTCCGCTATCCCGAGCGGGCGCTGATGGAAGGGGTGCGGCTGACCAACCCCGATTTTGCGCAATGGGCGCGCTCTTTTGGCGCCGAGGGCATCACGATCGCCAAGGACAACGAAATCGCTGACGGCATCGCCCGCGCGTTTGCGGTGAAGACACGGCCGGTCGTCGTGCATTGCCGCACTTCGCAGATCCAGATGAGCGCCTGGCGCCGCTACACCCGGTCGGAGACGTTGCCCTGATCCAGCAGAAAAACCACCGTCGGCGAACTCGGTCACCGCTTAGCGGCGCAGCACCATTAGTTTTTTGATCTCGGCGATGGCTTTTGCCGGGTTCAGGCCTTTGGGGCAGGTGCGGGTGCAGTTCATTATTGTGTGACAGCGATACAGCCGGAACGGGTCTTCGAGCGCGTCGAGGCGGTCGCCGGTTGCCTCGTCGCGGCTGTCGGCGATCCAGCGGTAAGCCTGCAGCAAGACCGCCGGCCCGAGATAGCGCTCGCCACTCCACCAATAGCTCGGGCAGGCGGTCGAACAGCAAAAGCACAAAATACATTCCCATAGCCCGTCGAGTTGTTCGCGCTCCTCGACCGATTGCGGGAATTCGCGGTCGGGCGGCGGCGGGCTCGCTGTCTTGAGCCATGGCTCGACCGAGTGGTATTGCGCATAGATATGCGTCAGATCGGGGACCAGATCTTTAATCACCGGCATATGCGGCAATGGGTAGATTTGCACCGGCCCGCGGATGTCGGCGATCGCCTTTAGGCAAGCGAGGGTGTTCACGCCATCGATGTTCATCGCGCAAGAGCCGCAAATCCCCTCGCGGCACGAGCGGCGAAAGGTCAGGGTCGTGTCAATCTCGTTCTTAATCTTGATCAGCGCGTCGAGAACCATCGGGCCGCATTGGTCGAGATCGAGCGAAAAGCTGTCGATCACCGGGTTTTTGCCGTCGTCGGGGTTCCATCGGTAGATCTTAAACTCGCGCACCCGTTTTGCATCGGGTGATGCTGCGACGGTCTTGCCGATGCCAGGCTTGGAATTTGCGGGCAGGGTGAATTCGGCCATTATTTCCTCGGTACTGGGCTATCGCCCGGTCCTCCTGACGACTTTGCTTTTCAGCTTTTGTGTGAACTCAGGAGGGCGCAATCCTCATGCGCATCTCCCCCGTACTATATAGGTGCTCGCTGCGCCGCTGGATTCGCGCGTCTTGCGCGCAACCCGGGGCGGTCATCCCCCGGATGCCGCAAGAAGTTCAATAGACCCGAGCCTTGGGAGGGAAGACCTGAACCTCGTTCGACAGGGTGTAGAGGTGCACCGGCCGGTAGCCGGTCTTGACCTTGCCGTCGCTGTCGAGCCAAGCGATCGTGTGCTTGAGCCAATTGACATCGTCGCGCTCGGGATAGTCCTCGCGCGCGTGGGCGCCGCGGCTTTCGGTACGGTTGGCGGCCGAATGCATCGTCACGACCGCCTGCTCCAACAGGTTTTCCAGTTCGAGCGCCTCGGCAAGGTCGCTATTCCAAATCATCGAGCGGTCGGAAATGCCGAGTTCGGCGAAACTGTCGGCGACACCGTCGATCTTTTTGACGCCTTGCTGCAACACCTCGGCAGTGCGGAAGACGGCACAATTATTCTGCATGACGCGCTGCATATCGAGCCGGATCTCGCCGGTCTTACGCGGCCCCTTCGCGTGCCGCACCGCGTCGAGCCTAGCGATCGCTTCGTCGCCCGCATCGGACGGTAGCGGTTTTTGCGGTGCTCCGGGGCTGACCAGTTCGACGGCGCGATGCGCGGCGGCGCGGCCAAAGACGACGATGTCGAGGAGCGAATTGCAGCCGAGGCGATTGGCGCCGTGGACGGAGACGCACGCTGCCTCACCGATCGCCATCAGCCCGGCAAAAACGCGCTCGGGGTCGTCCTCGGTCGGGTTCAGCACCTCGCCGTGATAATTGGTCGGGATGCCGCCCATATTGTAATGCACTGTCGGCAATACTGGGATCGGTTCGCGGGTCACGTCGACCCCGGAGAAAATCCGCGCGGTTTCGGTGATGCCGGGCAGCCGCAGGTGCAGCACTTCGGGCGCCAAGTGCTCGAGATGCAGCAGGATATGGTCCTTCAGCGGCCCGCAGCCGCGCCCCTCGCGAATCTCGATCGTCATCGCCCGGCTGACGACGTCGCGCGAAGCCAGATCCTTGGCGTGGGGGGCATAGGCCTCCATAAACCGCACGCCCTCGCTGTTGGTAAGATAGCCGCCTTCTCCGCGCGCTCCCTCGGTGATCAGACAGCCGGCGCCGTAAATCCCGGTCGGGTGAAACTGGACAAACTCCATGTCCTGCAATGGCAATCCGGCGCGCAACACCATCGCGTTGCCGTCGCCGGTGCAGGTATGGGCCGAGGTGCAAGAGAAAAAGGTGCGGCCATAACCGCCTGTCGCAAGGATCACCAGATGGGCCTTGAAGCGATGCAAAGTGCCGTCGGCAAGATCCCAGGCCATGATGCCGCGGCAGGTGCCCTCTTCATCGATGATCAGGTCGAGGGCAAAATATTCGACAAAGAATTGTGCGTTGTGTTTTAGGCATTGCTGATAAAGCGTGTGGATGATCGCGTGCCCGGTGCGGTCGGCGGCGGCACACGCACGCCGCGCCGGATCGCCATCGCCGTAATCCGTCATGTGGCCGCCGAACGGCCGCTGATAAATCTGCCCGGCTTCGGTGCGCGAAAACGGCACCCCGAAATGTTCGAGCTCGATCACCGCCGGCATCGCGTTCTTGCACATGTATTCGATCGCGTCCTGGTCGCCGAGCCAGTCCGAGCCCTTGACCGTGTCGTACATGTGCCAGCGCCAATCATCGGCTTCCATGTTGCCGAGAGCGGCAGCGACCCCGCCTTGCGCGGCGACGGTGTGGCTGCGCGTCGGGAACACCTTGCTGATGCACGCCGTGTTGAGCCCGGCCGCGGTGCAGCCCAGTGTCGCGCGCAACCCTGCGCCGCCAGCGCCGACGACGACGACGTCATAGCTGTGTTCAATAATCGGATAGGCGGCGGGCATAGCCCAACTCCCTCAGTACTCCAATTGGCGTCAGCTCAATCGGCGGCTCCGAGCGCCAACGTAAGCACGGCGACGACGCCGGCAACCGCTAGAGCGATGCATGCCAGACGCGCACTGATCACCAACCCGAGCCGGGCGAGTTCGCCGTGAACATAATCCTCGATGACGACCTGCAGCCCAAGAGCCGCATGATAAAAGGTTGCGATCAACAGCAGGACCAGCATGGTCGCCGGCAAGGGCCGGCCAACCCAATCCTGCATTGTGTCGTAATCGGCGCCGGCCAATTCGATGACGGCCGCCACGAACCACAGACACAGAGGCACCAGCGCCAGCGCGGTGACGCGTTGTGCGATCCAATGCCCGACTCCCTCTTTGGCCGAACCGAGACCGATGGCGCGACCAAGCGGCGAGCGCATCCGCGCCGGTGGCGCGGCGCGCGTTCGCGACATCGCCATTTCAACCAGCCCAGTGAGAAATGCCGGCGGCCCAGGCGATCGCCGTCAAAATCGCAGTCGCCGCAACGACGACCCAACCGCCGGCATAAGTCGCGCCGAGATCGAGCGCATGACCGGTATCCCAAACCAGGTGCCGAATGCCGTTGCACAAATGGTAGAACAACGCTGCGCTCCAGCCCAGCAGCATGACGATCCCGATCCAGGATCCGAGGAAATTCTGCACCCCGCTAAAGGCTTCCGGACCGCTTGCGGCGGCGACCAACCACCACACCAGCAACACCGCGCCCGCGCTCAGTGCGACGCCGGTGGCGCGGTGCATGATCGACATCACCGAAGTGAGCTGCCAGCGGTAGATCTGAAGGTGCGGCGACAGCGGCCGCTCGGCGGATCTCATCGAGGGCAGTTCGGGCATTTGTTGTCCACGCCTTTCTTCGAACGTGTGAAGTAGACCGCGTGCCGGGGAGTGTCAACCAAGGCGGGCGGGCCGGAACTCCAATCAGCTTTCCGGCGGGTGCCCGCCTGACCTGCGTTCTGCGAGCTCCGCGCACGGCCTCCAGTTGATTGGTGCTGACGCACGGGTTATCTCGTGGCGGGTGATGACCGATGCAGCCCTTGGAACATCCCCGCCTCGACTTGAGAAGGCTCTCGTGCTGTTTTCGGGCGGCCAGGATTCGGCCACCTGTCTCGCCTGGGCCCTGGGGCGTTTTGCTATTATCGAGACAATCGGTTTCGACTACGGTCAGCGCCACCGAGTTCGAGCTCGAATGCCGGATCACTGTGATCGATCGGCTGCGCCGCGAGTTTCCGGAGTGGAGTGCGAGGCTCGGGCAAGATCATCTGGTCGATTGCGGCGTACTAGGCCAGATCAGCGACACGGCACTGACCCAGGAAAGGACAATCGCTTTTAATCAAAGCGGATTGCCGAACACCTTTGTCCCGGGGCGCAACCTGATGTTCTTTGTGCTGGCAGCCGCGGTCGGCTATCGCCGCGAGCTGCGGCACCTGATCGGCGGCATGTGCGAGACCGATTACTCGGGGTATCCGGATTGCCGCGACGACACGCTGAAAGCACTTCAGGCGACCTTGTCGCTCGGCATGGATCATCGGTTTGTGATCCACACCCCATTGATGTGGCGCGATAAGGCCGCGACCTGGGCGCTAGCCCGCGATCTTGGCGGCGGCGCTCTGGTCGAACTGATCCGCGACGAGACCCACAGCTGCTATCTTGGCGACCGCAGCCATTATCACGAATGGGGCTACGGTTGCGGCGACTGCCCCGCCTGCGGTCTGCGCCGCGCCGGCTGGCAGGCCTTCTTTGCCGCCCGCAGCGAAGGCTGAATCCATCAAGGTAAATACTGCAGCGCCACATTGACGATGCCGGCACTCGTTCATAAGTTGCGCCGGGGAAACGGCTCGCTCATGGGTCGTCTTGCAAGCGAGGATTGGCGCGATGAAGCCGACGCGGCGCCCGCGTAACCCCTGTTTTTCATCCGGGCCTTGCGCCAAACGGCCGGGCTGGTCGCCGGCGGCGTTGGAGGCAGCGCTGGTCGGGCGCTCGCATCGATCCGGGATCGGCAAGGCGCGGATTGTCGACGTTGTCGGCCGTTCGCGCGCGATCCTCGGCGTCCCGCCCGATTGGCAGGTCGGCATCGTTGCCGGATCGGATACCGGGGCTATTGAGATTGCCATGTGGTCGCTGCTCGGCGCACGCGGTGTCGACATGCTCGCCTGGGAGAATTTTGGCGAGGGTTGGGTCGAGGACGTCAAACAGCTGAAGCTGCCGGACATGCGGGTATTGCACGCTCCCTATGGTCGCCTCCCCGATCTGCGCCAAGTCGATTGGGCCCGCGACGTGGTGTTCCCATGGAACGGCACGACATCGGGCGTTCGGGTGCCTGATGGCGAGTGGATTGCCGCCGATCGCAAAGGGCTTGCGATCTGCGACGCGACATCTGCCGTGTTCGCGATGCGGCTGCCCTGGGACAAACTCGACGTCGTAACCTGGTCCTGGCAAAAGGCGCTGGGCGGCGAGGCGGCGCATGGCATGCTGGCATTGTCGCCGCGCGCGGTCGAACGGCTCGAAAGCTATGCCCCGCCTTGGCCGCTCCCAAAACTCTTCCGGCTGACCTCGAAGGGAAAATTGATCAAGGGGGTCTTCCAGGGCGAGACAATCAACACGCCTTCAATGTTGTGCGTCGAAGATGCGCTTGACTCATTGGAATGGGCAGAATTGGTCGGCGGACTTGAAGGTTTGATCGCGCGCTCCGAGAGAAACCTGTCGGTGGTCGCTGCTTGGGCGCGCCGAACCCCGTGGATCGAGTTCCTGGCGGAAGATCGGGCGACAATTTCGTGCACCTCGCCGCAGCTCAAAATCGTCGAACCTCGGTTTAACGCCCTGTCGCCGGATGATCGCTTTCAGACCGTGCGAACGATGACGGCGCGGCTCGAAAAAGAGCAAGCCGCCTACGACATCGCCAGCCACCGCGCTTCACCGCCCGGCATCCGGATCTGGACCGGTGCCACCGTTGAAGCCGACGATGTCGAAGCGCTAATGCCCTGGCTTGACTGGGCTTGGGACGAGCAGCGATCGGCCGCAAAAGCCGCGTGAACCCGCAATCAGGCAGCGAGACAGAGAGTTGTTCGGGTAGAAGTCGCCCGAAGATAACTAGTCAAACCGCTCTCTGTCCCTCACTGCCTCTGTGGTGAATTTCAATTAGATGATCGATGTCGAAGGTGTGGATAAATGCCCAAAGTTTTAATTTCTGATGACCTGAGCCCGCGCGCAGCGGAGATTTTGGCGGCGCGCGGGATCGAGGTCGACATGTTGCCCGGCATCACTGCCGAGGAGCTGAAAACCCGGATTGCCGGCTATGACGGTCTCGCGGTCCGTTCGGCGACCAAGGTCACCGCCGAACTCCTCGCCCGTGCCCCGGAACTCAAGATCATCGGCCGCGCCGGCATCGGGGTCGACAATATTGATATCGCCGCAGCAACCCAGCGCGGCATTGTCGTGATGAACACGCCTTATGGCAACTCGACGACCGCCGCTGAGCACGCGATCGCGATGTTGTTCGCATTGTGCCGTGAGATCCCGGCGGCAGACCGTTCGACACAGGCCGGCAAATGGGAAAAATCGCGCTTTATGGGGGTCGAGCTAACCGGCAAGACCCTCGGTGTCGTTGGCTGCGGCAATGTCGGTGCCAGCGTTGCGGTACGCGCGCTTGGGTTGCGCATGAAGGTGGTCGCATACGACCCATTTCTGTCGGCCGAGCGTGCCATCGATCTCGGGGTTGAAAAGGCTAGTTTGGACGAACTTCTGGCGCGCGCCGATTTCGTGACATTGCACACGCCATTGACCGACGCGACCCGAAACATGATCGACGCCGCGGCCATTGCCAAGATGAAGCGCGGGGTCCGGATCGTGAATTGCGCGCGCGGCGGGCTCCTCGTCGAAGAGGATCTGGCCGCCGCACTCGACAGTGGACACGTCGCGGGTGCCGCAATCGATGTCTTTGTCGAGGAGCCGGCGCGCAAAAACCCGCTCTTTGGCCGCGACAATGTCGTTGCGACACCCCATCTCGGCGCCGCCACGACCGAGGCTCAGGAAAACGTTGCGGTCCAGATCGCGGAGCAGATGTCAGATTATTTGCTGACCGGCGCCGTCGCCAACGCAGTCAATGTCCCGTCGTTGACCGCCGAAGAGGCAAAGCGCATCAGACCGTACATCGCGCTTGCCGAGCAGCTCGGCAGCTTTGCCGGCCAGCTAATCGAAACCGGTATCACCGCGGTGTCGGTCGAGTATGAGGGGGCGATCGCCGAGCTGAATGTAAAGCCGTTGACCGCGATCGTGTTGACTGCACTGCTGGCTCCTCAGCTTGCCAGTGTCAACATGGTCAACGCGCCGGTCATCTGCCGTGATCGGGACATCCGGGTCAGCGAGACCCGGCGTGCCGAGCCCGGCGATTATCAGACCCTGATCCGAGTGGTTGTTACCCCGAACGGTCCGCCCGCCGAGCGCCGCCAGCGCGAAATCTGCGGCACCCTGTTCGGGGGCGACAAGCCCCGTCTCATTTCGGTCGAGGGCATTCGGCTCGAGGCTGAACTGGGCGGCAACATGCTGTTCGTGCGCAACCTCGACAAGCCGGGATTTATCGGCGCGCTCGGCCAGACCATGGCCGCCGCCTCGGTCAACATCGCCACTTTCCATCTCGGCCGCACCGGTCCCGGGCGGGACGCGATCTGCCTGGTGGAGGTCGACCAGCCGCTCTCGCCAGCAATTCTCGAGACGGTTCGTGGTTTGCCGAATGTGATCCAGGTCAAGTCGCTGCGGTTCTAACCACCGCACGAGTGTAGTCACCGCCGCTTTCCCCGTGTGCTCGGCAATGCGCTGGTGCAGATTAACCGGATGAACGATACCCCGCATCCCGCCTTGCTCCCGAGCGGCATGCGCGACTTGCTGCCGCCTGAAGCAGAGACCGAAGCGCAGGTCGTCGCGCAACTGATGGCAACCCTCGCACGCCATGGTTACGAACGCGTGAAGCCGCCACTTGTCGAATTCGAGGAGACCTTGTTTTCGGGAGCCGGGGCAGCCATGGCGGCCGCGACTTTCCGAACGATGGATCCCGGCTCGCACCGCATGATCGGGGTGCGCGCCGACATGACGCCGCAGATTGCCCGTATCGCCGCCACCCGTCTGGGGAATGCCGCGCGGCCATTGCGCTTGAGCTATGCAGGCCAGGTATTGCGGGTCAAGGGATCGGAGATCAGACCCGAGCGCCAGATCGGGCAGGTCGGCGCCGAGCTGATTGGCGCCTTCGGGCCGGCTGCTGATGTCGAGGCAATCGCTGTGGCAGGCGAGGGATTGACCGCGCTCGGGGTTCGCCACCTGTCGGTCGATATAACGCTGCCGACATTGGTTCCGGCCCTGGCCGAGGCCTTCGGCATTTCGGGCGAGCGCGCCGTGACATTGCGCGCCGCACTCGATCACAAGGATGCTGCCGCGGTCGCGACAACCGCTGGAACGGCAGGGGAATTGCTGGGCCGGTTGCTGGCGGCAGCAGGTCCAGCCGACGCGGCTTTGGCCGCCCTCGATCGCCTCGATTTGCCGGCTCAGGCAAGGGCCGAGCGGGCTCGGCTTGGCGCCGTGCTCGACGGCCTCAAAGATGCCGCTCCGGCTCTCAAAGTGACGGTCGATCCGGTCGAAAACCGCGGCTTTGAGTATCACAGCGGTATCGGCTTTACATTTTTCGGTGGTGGTAGCGACTTCAACGGGTCGAGCGGCGAATTGGGCCGCGGGGGACGTTATCAGGCTGGCGACCAGGCGGCGCCCGAGCCGGCGACGGGATTTACGCTTGATACCGATGCGATCCTGCGAACATTGCCCGACGCTGGCAGGCAAAGTCGTTTGTTCCTGCCGATCGGCACCGCGCCTACTCGTGCCGCCGAACTCCGCGAGCAAGGTTGGATTACTATTGCCGCCCTCGAACTTGCCGCGGATTGGCGCGAAGAGGCCCGGCGTCTGGGGTGCTCGCACGTGCTCGAGCATGGCGCACCGCAAGCCGTCGGCTAAGGAGAGACCGCATGGCGAATGTCGCCGTCGTCGGCGCCCAATGGGGTGATGAAGGAAAAGGCAAAATCGTCGATTGGCTGTCCGAGCGCGCCGAGATCGTCGTCCGTTTTCAGGGCGGTCATAATGCCGGACACACCCTCGTCATTGGAAATGTCGAGTACAAGCTCAGTTTGCTTCCGTCGGGGGTCGTTCGACCGGGTAAATTATCGATTATTGGTAACGGGGTCGTTGTCGACCCTTGGGCGCTCGTCGACGAGATAGATGCGATCCGCAAAAAGGGCGTCGAGGTCACGCCTGACAATCTGAAGCTTGCGGACAATGCCGCCCTGATCCTGCCATCGCATGGCGCGCTGGACCGCGCTCGCGAGGCGCGCGGCGGCGCGCAACGGATCGGCACGACCGGCCGCGGCATTGGTCCGGCCTATGAGGACAAGGTCGGCCGCCGGGCGCTTCGGGTCTGCGACCTCGCCGACCCTTTGGCCTTGGAGGCGCGGCTCGAACCCTTGCTTTTGCACCACAACGCGCTACTGCGCGGTCTCGACCAGCCGGAGGTCGACCGCGGTGAGCTGATTGCCAAGCTGCGCGGCGTCGCACCCTGCATTTTGCCTTACGCCGCCGCGGTGTGGCAGCTGCTCGATCAGGCGCGGCGCAACGGTCGCCGCATTCTGTTTGAGGGCGCGCAAGGAGCGATGCTTGATGTCGATCACGGCACCTACCCGTTCGTGACCTCGTCGAACACGTTGGCGGGCCAGGCGGCAGCGGGGTCGGGCATCGGCCCGAGTGCGGTTGGGTATGTCCTTGGTATAACAAAGGCGTACACGACCCGGGTCGGTAGCGGGCCATTCCCGACCGAGTTATCGGACGAGATCGGCCGCACTCTCGGCGAGCGCGGGCGCGAGTTCGGCGTTGTTACCGGCCGGCCACGCCGCTGCGGTTGGTTCGACGCGGTTATGGTGCGTCAAGCTATTAGACTTGGGGGGATAGACGGCATCGCTTTGACCAAACTCGACGTGCTCGACGGGTTTAACGAGATCAAGATCTGCACCGGTTATCGCCGCGGATCGGTGATCTACGATCATCTGCCGAGCGGAACCTCGGCGCAGGCGGAATTAGAGCCGATCTACGAAACGTCTGAAGGCTGGCGCGAAAGCACGCGCGGGGCGCGCTCGTGGGCTGATCTACCGGCGACCGCGATCAAATACATCCGCCGACTCGAAGAACTAATCGGCGCGCCGGTGGCTCTGTTATCGACGAGCCCGGAGCGCGACGACACGGTGCTCGTACGCGACCCCTTCGCCGATTAGGGTTTCGACCCGATGGGTTAGCGGACTCCGCGGCCTTGCGGTGTCACGACGGCACGGCCCCCTCGCCGCGCATGGTCACGGATATACCCCTCGACATGAGTGGTGATGGTGTCGAGCTGATCTGCAAAGTAATGATCCGCACCGGGGATCTTGCGAAAATCGATCTTGATGTCGCGCTGATGCGATAGCTTGGTTACCAGCTTCTGAACCGATTCAACCGGCACCACCGTATCCTGGTCTCCCTGCAAGACCAGGCCCGACGACGGACACGGCGCAAGGAATGTGAAGTCGTACATATTCGCAGGTGGCGCGACCGCCACAAAGCTCTCGATCTCGGGCCGCCGCATCAGCAATTGCATGCCGATCCAGGCTCCAAAGGAGAACCCGGCAACCCAGCACGTTCCGGCGTTCGGATTGTAAGTCTGCAACCAATCGAGAGCCGAGGCAGCATCCGACAGTTCGCCTTCGCCGCGGTCAAAGCTGCCCTGGCTGCGTCCGACGCCGCGAAAATTGAAGCGCAATGTCGAAAAGCCATGCCGGACGAAGACTTGGTATAGCGCATAGACCAGCTTGTTGTTCATCGTTCCGCCGTGCTGCGGATGCGGGTGCAGCACCAGCGCCATTCCGGCGTTCGAATCCCGGGCGTGATGATAACGTGCTTCGATTCGGCCTTCCGGCCCGTTGATGATTACCTCAGGCATGACAATTCCAGTAAAATCCGAGCGTGTAGGTCGGCGACTAGCACCGCGACGCCCTTCGTCCATGCCCGCAATTCTTGATCATTTTTGTCGGACAATTATATGCTCGGTTGCAGCCTCGCTCAGCGGGTGCCGGCGATTGGCCGCTGCCACATTAATATAGTGATACCGATGCTGTGGAAGAACCTGCGTGAAGAAATTGACGCTACATTGGCGCGCGATCCCGCTGCCCGATCACGGCTGGAGGTCGTGCTGTGCTATCCGGGCTTTCACGCGCTGTTCTACCACCGGATTGCGCACGGGCTTTGGCAGCGTGGGTGGCTCCTTGCCGGCCGGTTCGTCTCGCACCTCGGACGCGTGCTGACCGGCATCGAAATTCATCCCGGCGCCCGCATCGGCAGACGGGTGTTCATTGATCACGGGATGGGCGTGGTTATCGGCGAGACTGCTGATATTGGCGACGATTGCACGTTGTATCAGGGCGTCACCTTGGGCGGCACCTCACTGACCCGCGGCCAAAAACGGCATCCGACCTTGGGCAACGGCGTGATCGTCGGTTCCGGGGCCCAGATATTGGGACCGTTTCGTGTCGGCGACGGTGCCCGTATTGGGGCCGCTGCAGTAGTACTGCGCGAAGTCTCCGACGGCGCCACGATGGTCGGCAATCCGGCGCGGCAGGTGACCCGAGGCGGTGGGGCAACCGAACCGCATCCAGCTTTCCAGCCTTATGCCGTGTGCGGGGACATTCCCGACCCGATCGCCCGAGCGCTTAACGGGCTGACCGATGAAGTGACCGGCCTGCGCGCCCGGGTCAACGAACTCGAACAGACGCGGCAGACTGCAGAGGCCGAGCGTCCGCTGCCGGGCGAAGCGCCGGCGCTACGGCTGGTGGCCTCCGGGCACAATCACCCGGATGAGAGCGGAGCGCGCGCCTCGTGAGGATTAGCGGGTGAGGCTCAGCACCAAAGGCCGCTATGCCGTGATGGCTATGGTCGATCTCGCGCAGCACAGCGGTGGCGGGCCGGTCGCTCTCGCTGAGATTGCCGAGCGCCAGGAGATTTCGCTGTCCTATCTGGAGCAGCTCTTCGCGATGTTGCGCAAGAGCGCGCTGGTCAAAAGCGTGCGCGGGCCCGGCGGCGGCTACCTGCTCGGCCACGACCGCAGCGATATTCGCATTGCTGACATCATCGTTGCGGTCGACGAGCCAATTCGTGCCACTCGCTGCGCCCCTGGCGCGCCGGTCGGCTGCCGTGGCAATCGCACCCGGTGCATGACACACGATCTTTGGGAGGAACTGGGGAATCATATTCATCTCTACCTCAGCTCTGTCTCGCTCGCCGATGTCTGCGAGCGGCGCGTACTTGGCACCAGCGGGCGGCTGCACTGCGCGAATTTGCTGGCCGCCGGGGCCTTGACGGAAGGCCAATGAACAGTCTAAGCGGGGCTCGACCGGGTGGCGCCTATCTCGATTGGAATGCGACGGCGCCGCTGCGCCCCGAGGCGATCGCCGCGATCACCGCAGCGCTGGAGTTATGCGGCAACCCTTCCTCGGTCCATCGCGGGGGCCGCGGCGCGCGGCGGATGGTCGAGGACAGCCGCGCCGCCGTCGCAGCGATGATCGGGGCGCCGCCGGAAAGTGTTGTGTTCGGCAGCGGCGGCACCGAGGCCAACCACCTGGCGCTTCGTGGTGCCGGTCGAGAACGGTTCCTGATATCGGCGGTCGAGCACGATTCGGTCCGGCGGGCCCATCCTGAAGCCGACCCGATCCCGGTCGATCGCCACGGCCTCGTCCGCCTCGACGCGTTAGCGGACATGCTGGCTAGCGGAGGATCGTCCGGCGCTGGTCTCGGTAATGCTCGCCAATAACGAGACCGGAGTCATCCAACCGGTGGCCGAGATCGCGGCGCTGGCGCATGCACACGGCGCGATATTTCACTGTGACGCAGTGCAAGCCGCAGGCAAACTCTCGCTCGATGTAGCCGAGATTGGCGCGGATCTGTTGACCTTGTCAGCCCACAAGCTCGGCGGGCCACCGGGTGTCGGCGCGCTCGTTCTGGGCTCGGGAATGGAGCTGACACCGATGCTTTGCGGTGGCGGGCAGGAACGTGGGCGCCGTGCTGGCACCGAAAACATCCTCGGCATTATCGGCTTCGGCGCCGCTGCCCGGGCCGCACAGGCGGGGATCTCCGTGTACGATCACGTCCGCACACTGCGCGACGCACTCGAAGCCGAGATCGTCGCTGCGGCACCGGAGGCGATCGTGGTTGGCGGCGATGTTCCGCGGTTGCCGAACACCGCGGCGATTGCGATGCCGGGTGTCTCGGCCGAAACTCAGGTCATCGCCTTCGACCTCGATGGCGTCATGGTTAGTGCCGGCGCCGCCTGCTCATCGGGTAAAGTCGGGCCGAGCCATGTGCTGGCGGCGATGGATTCGCCGGCCGAAATTGCCTCATCGACTATTCGCGTCAGCCTCGGCTGGAGCACCAGCGAGTCCGACATCGACCAATTTATCCGATCGTGGACCGCGCTTTACCGCCGCCGGCGCGGCTTTGCCCAAGAGGCGCGCGCCGCATGAGTTCATCCGCCGCGAATTTTACCAGCGCCAACACCCCGCCAATTTATTTCGACAATCAGGCGACGACGCGGGTCGATCCGCGCGTGCTCGAGGCGATGCTGCCGTATTTTACCGAGCATTTCGGCAATCCGCACAGCACCAGCCACGGCTATGGTCATATCGCGGCAGAAGCGGTCGAGGAGGCGCGCGCCGAGATCGCGGCGCTGATCCACGCCGACCCGCGCGAGATCGTTTTCACTTCGGGAGCGACCGAAGCCAACAACCTCGCGATCAAGGGCGCCGCGCACTTTTCCCGTTCCTATTCCCAGGCGGGCCGCAGCCGCGACCACATCGTAACCTTGACGACCGAGCACAAATGCGTGCTCGAAAGCTGCGCGCAATTGGAGCGCGAAGGCTTCGCCGTAACCTATGTGCCGGTTGAACCCAACGGCCTGGTGGCGCTCGTGAAACTCGAGGCCGCGCTGACCGACCACACTCTACTGGTCTCGGTTTTAGCAGCGCATAACGAGATCGGGGTCATCCAGCCGCTGGCCGAAATCGGCGCGTTGTGCCGAGCCCGGGGCGTATTGTTTCACACCGATGCGGCGCAGGCGGCCGGCAAGATCGCACTCGATGTCGAGGCGATGCGCATCGATTTGATGTCGATTTCCGGCCACAAGTTCTATGGGCCGAAAGGGATCGGCGTGCTCTATGTCCGCCGCCGCCCGCGCGTGCGGCTATTGCCGCTAATCGACGGCGGCGGGCAGGAGCGCGGGCTGCGCTCCGGCACGCTACCGACGCCTCTTTGCGTCGGGCTCGGCCGCGCCGCTGTGATCGCCGCGCATGAGATGCCGGACGAGGCGCCGCGTCTGCGCCAATTGCGCGACCGGCTGCATCAGGGCTTGTTGCGCCGGGTTCCTGGGCTCACCCTCAACGGCGACGCCGAACGGCGTCTGCCCGGCAATCTCAACTTGAGTTTTCCCGGGATGGAGGCCCCGTCTCTGATCGAGGCGTGTCCGTCGATCGCGATCTCGACCGGCTCGGCTTGCACCTCGGCCAAGGTGGAACCGTCCTATGTACTGCGCGCGCTGGGCCTGACCGATCCTGTGGCCAATTCGGCGATCCGTATCGGGATCGGCCGCTTCAACACCGCCGCAGAGGTCGATTTTGCGGTCGACGCGCTGGCCGCCGCGGCCGCCCGCCTCAAGGGCGATGCCGGGATGCGGCAACGGGCTGGCGACCCTACATAAAGATTGAATTTCGCGATCGGAGAAACGCATGAGGGCGAAAAAGCAGGCGCTCACAGTAACCGAAGCCGCAGCAGAGCGGATCCAGGCGCTGCTTGCCGGACGCGGCAAGCCGTCGGCAGGGGTCCGGGTCGGGGTGCGCGCGCGCGGGTGTTCCGGCCTCAGCTACACCCTCGAATATGCCGATGAAAGAGGCAAATTCGACGAGATCGTCGAGGACAAGGGGGTGACCGTGCTGATCGATCCGAAAGCGGTCATGTTCATCCTCGGCACCGAGATGGATTACGTCGAAGAAAAGCTGCAGAGCGGCTTTACTTTCCGCAACCCGAACGAAAAAGGCCGCTGCGGCTGCGGCAAATCATTTCACGTCTGAGTTAAATCTGTTCAGGGATATAAGCGCCTAGCGGCGCGCATAACGACCGCATATTGAGCGAGACCGGTTCGGATGAAATTGTTCCAGATCGAGGAACCGGAGGGTGGACCGACTGATCCGGACGCGCCGGGCGCCGCGATCGGCGTCGATGCGAGCGGAGCGGCGGCAGAGGTCGCGATGTCGGTCGGCGGTAACGCCACGATAGTTGCCGATCGGGAAGGGTTTGAAACAGATTTAGCCGTGCCGGCTAGCGGGGCCACGCTTGGGGAATGGCAGGAGTTGTTCGCCGCAGTGCGGCTGCGCGCCGAGCGCGCTCTCGCCCGGCCCGTAACCCATGCGGTAATCGCCCTCGCGCCGGCAGCATGCGGCAACGCGGCGACGATCACCTCGGCGGCGGAAGCGGCTGGGCTTGAGGTTCTGCGCCTGATATCCAGCAGCGACCTGGGGGCACAAGCGGCGCCGGCGCTTGCCGCCGCCCTGCTCGCCGAGGATTTGGCGCCGCCGCCCGACACTCGGACGGCGTGATGCCGACGATGATCTTTATCGAGCGCGATGGAATCGCGCGCACAGTCGACGCCCCACTCGGCTTGTCGGTGCTTGAAGTTGCCCATCGCCACGGGATCGATATCGAAGGCGCCTGCGAAGGCTCGCTCGCCTGCTCGACGTGCCATGTGATCATCGATCCCGAATGGTACGAATTGCTGAATGAAGCGAGCGAGGACGAGGAGGATATGCTCGACCTCGCCTTTAATCTCACCACTACCTCGCGCCTTGGCTGCCAAATCATTATTACCGAAGAACTCGACGGATTGACCGTCCGGTTGCCAGCCGCAACCCGCAACGTGTTGCTTGGCTGAACTGGCCGGCGGGCAAGTGCCAGAGGGGCTGTTCTCGCGGCTGGTGGCGGCGGCAGCCGAACCGTGGCGCGCTTACACCAGACACGAATTCGTCATGCTGCTGGCATCGGGGCAATTACCCGACGCATGTTTTCGCCGCTACCTGGTCCAGGATTACCTGTTCCTCATTCATTTCGCGCGTGCCTGGGGGCTGGCGATCTACAAATCCGATACGCTCGCCGAGATGCGCCGGGCGCAGCGTTTGGTTGCCGCAACCCTCGATGTCGAGATCGGGCTGCACATCGATTATTGCCGCGGCTGGGGTTTGTCGGAGGTGGCAATGGCGGCCGAGCCCGAGGAACTCGCGACAATCGCCTATACTCGTTTTGTGCTCGACCGGGGCCTGGCCGGCGATCGGCTCGATCTCGAAACCGCCCTCGCACCCTGCATTATCGGCTACGCAGTGATCGCGGCGGATCGGATTGCAGACGAGGAGACGACGCTCGACGGCAATCCGTACCGAGAATGGCTCGAGATGTATTCGGGCGCCGAGTACCAGAACCTTGCGCGCGAGGCCGAAACGGCGCTCGACGAGCAGTTCGCGCAAAGGGGAGGCGAGGGGCGCTTTCCAATGCTCGCCAGGCATTTTGCGGCGGCGACGCGGCTCGAAGCCGATTTTTGGCAGATGGGGTTGGCGGCCCGGCGCTGAGACCGACGGTCCCGCCCGATGACGATCCCCGGCCCGTTGAAACCGTAAGAGTTAGCCCTATAGTCCGGATCGATGGCCGAGCCACTTCTGAATCTTGATTTGCCGGGCAACCCGGCTGATCACCGCATTGTCGTCGCGATGTCGGGCGGGGTCGATTCATCGGTGACCGCGGCCTTGCTGGCGGAAGTCGGGTTCGAAGTTGTTGGCATTACCTTGCAGCTTTACGACCACGGCGCCGCCGTCGGGCGCAAAGGCGCCTGCTGCGCCGGGCAGGACATCCACGACGCGGCGCGCGTCGCCGAGCGCCTCGGCATCGCCCACTACGTGCTCGATTACGAGGATCGGTTTCGCAGAGAGGTCATCGACGATTTCGTCGATGCCTATCAACGTGGTGAGACCCCGATTCCGTGCGTCCGGTGCAATCAGCGCGTCAAGTTTCGCGATCTGCTGACGACGGCGCGCGACCTTGGCGCGTCGGCGCTCGCGACCGGGCATTATGTGCGCCGCGTTCGCGGTCCGGAAGGACCCGAAATGTATTGTGCTCGCGATGCCGCCCGCGACCAAAGCTACTTTCTATTCACGACAACGCGCGCCGAACTCGACTTTCTGCGGTTCCCGTTGGGCGGCCTTGTCAAGGGTGACACCCGAGCACTGGCGCGGCGGTTTGGGCTCGCGGTCGCTGACAAACCGGACAGCCAGGATATCTGCTTTGTCCCGCGCGGCTCGTATGCGGATATCGTCGCGCGTCTGCAGCCGCAAGCCGCCGAGCCCGGCGAGATCGTCGATCGGCGCGGCCGGGTTCTCGGTCATCATCGCGGGATTGTTCATTTCACGGTTGGTCAGCGAAAGGGGCTTGGGATTGCTTCGGCAGGGCCGCTACACGTGCTCGCTATTGAACCGGAAAGCCGGCGCGTGGTCGTTGGTCCGCGCTCGGATCTGGCGGAAACCCGCGTTGCAATCGGCGAACTGAACTGGTTGCCGCCTCAGGGGCCTGCGGCTGAGGGCGTCCGGCTGACGGTCAAGCTGCGTTCGGCGCAGCGGCCGGTCTCGGCCACGCTCTATCCAGGCAGCGGCCAGGGCGAGGCGGACCTCGTCCTCGACATCCCGGTGGAGGGGGTGGCGGCGGGTCAGGCGGCGGTGCTTTATGATGGCGAGCGCGTTCTTGGCGGCGGTTGGATCCGGCGGCGAGCGCTGCCGCCCGCGGCTTGACCGTCACCGCCCCATCTCCTATATCCGGGCGCGCGGCGGGGTAGCTCAGCTGGTTAGAGCAGGGGAATCATAATCCCAAGGTCGGGGGTTCAAATCCCTCCCCCGCTACCAACAAGAACTCTTGATTTCCCGGTGTTTCCGGCGGCTCCGGAGATTTGATGCCGTGTGGGAAAGTTGAGAGACCCTGCGGCCCAGGGGGTGGCCTTCCGCCACCTCGCGAAGGCTATGCCAGGACAGGGGCCTCGGCGCGCTCGGCACAGTCGAGAGCCTCGAGCGTAAGCGCCAGACCCTGCGGTAGACCGATCCTTGCATCGAAGCCCAATTCCCGCGCTGCTCGTCGCGGATCTCCGACGGACACCGGCACCTCACCACGGCGTGCGGGGCGGTAGCCGGCGATGAGTTCGGTCTGGAACAAATCTGCGATCATCTGCGCTAGCTGGAGGATAGTCGTACCCTCGCCAGTACAAATGTTGAACACCGGCGCCGAGGGACTAGCCGCCGCCATCGCCCGTTGCGCGGCCCGAACCGCATCAGACACGTACGTGAAGTCCCGCATTTGATGTCCGTCGCCGAAAATCTCGATCGGCTCGCCGCGTCGCAGCCGGTCCAGAAAGATTGCAATAACTCCGGAATAGGGAGAACGCGGGTCTTGTCGTGGGCCATAAATGTTAAAGAAGCGCAACCCGGCGGTGCACAGCCCGTGGGCTAACCCGGCCGCTCGGGCTTGCATTTCGCAGCCCAACTTATCAGCGCCATACGCACTCAAGGGCAGTGCGCAACCGTCTTCGCTTGCGGGCTCAGCACCGTAGTTTCCGTATACCGCGGCCGTCGAGGCATACACGATGGGAAGATTGCCGGCCGGCCGCGCGCCTCGCGACGCGTTGAACAGGTTGATCGCGCCTGTTAAATTTACTTGGTGAGTGCGCAGCCAGTCTCGTTTGCATTGCTCGACAGAGGCGATAGCGGCCAAGTGAAAGCAACCGTCGACGCCATCGAGCGCCTGCGCGACGATCTCGGGATCGGTGACACTACCTTTGATAAAAGCTGCTTTTATGGCAATGTTGTTACGGCTTCCGCTGGTTAGATCGTCGAGTACCCGAACCGAATGCCCATCGCCGATCAGCGCGTCGACGAGGTGCGAGCCTATAAAACCCGCGCCACCGGTTACCAGATAAGAAGCCATTCATCACCCTTGGATCGTTATGAACCGGCTGGGTCAGCGTTGCACACTTAATCGCCACAACAGCGGTGGTTTCGCTATACCGTAGAATTCCGATGCAATTTCGGCCCTGCAGGTGGACTAATCACCGCCATGCGCCTGAACGCGGCCCAAACAATTCAGTTCCATTTCACTTTGATTTTTTGTAACTGACCGCAACACCTAGCGCTGTTTGAGCGTGAAGGAAAGCGAATTCAAGGTTAACGTTTTATGTACTCGCGGATTGGATGAAGAAGCAGCGAATTAGTTTCGCCAACCGAAGACAGCTATGGCTAAATTTAAGCCAAGGGCGGTATCGCAGAGCCGCGCATCGCCGAGCGCGATCAAGCATCACCCGCCCGATTATCAGCGGCGAGGCTGAAAAACCTGGGATCGAAGCGGAAGTCCTTGATGCTTACAGGCCGCCCCAACATTGTCACGATGATACGGTTGTACCCCGTTTCGCTCTGTCCGAGAATTGAGAACCTGATCAGCCATGCAACTGCACGCCCACCTCAGAATTTATTTGTCCGCAAGACCATACCGGTCTTGGTTCGCCATCGCGTTGGTTGCACCCTGGGTCTGGATCGGGATGCCCATGGCGGCATTTTCGATGCAGCGATTTCAGGCGGATGAATGGATTACCGAGTGCGGCGGGAAACCCGGTGCCATTGCCGGCTGCTCGATCATGGTGCCGTTTTGGCAGACAGCAGACGGGGCCAAAGGATCATTCGCGTTGGTCATTATGTTGGAAACCGCCAGCATTGGCGTTGTAGGCACCCCTTCTCCAACAAAGGCGGTGCTTAGGATCGACAAAAGCGCGGCGGCTACTTGTCGCGGTGAACGCTATTGCATTTTCCCACCCGCGCAGGCCGGCGCCGTCGTTAAACAGTTGGAAAATGCTACTTTGATCTTGATCGACGTATTTACCGCAAAGTCCCAGTTTAGCTTTAGTCTGAGCCCCAAAGGCTACCAAGCGGGGATAGCGCAGATACGAGCGTGGGGATATCAGCTGAGCGCCAATTAGGCGGATCCTCCGAACCGCGCCGTCTCGCGCCAGGCGTAACGCGGGTGAACCAGAACCGTTTCAGCGATGTAGAAATACGACGAGTGGCAGGAGCAACGGCACCCAACACAACAGCGAAAGACCGACGATCGCAAAACCCGCCGTAAGCGCCGGCAGCCGTTCTGCGTCGGTGAGCCTATCTTGTCCTAACGTTTCGGTTACCAAAGTATTAATACTCATTTGTAAGCCCTGAAGCAGAATACAAAGCCCCCGTGGAGTGCATGAGAATGATCATGCTCGCGTTTTATTGCAATCCGTATCGAGGCGATCTTTTCGAAAATGCCCTATAGTATTTATATATTCGGGTTATTTGCTCGTGTCGGCCGCACAAGCAGGTGACCCGCTTACGGATTGGCCGATGCTGCCCGCGTTGCGTTCGAGGTTGGCTTCCCGGCTTCCGATCGACGACCCCGGCAATCCGCCCTATACTTGGAGCGAGCTTGTTGTGGCTGGCGAGCCCGGTCAATAGTCCGAGTTGGATAGCATGGCGAAGTGTTCGCCCTAAGCGATTTCGAATCAAGTTGACGGTTTTGGCACAGGGTTAGTGATCTAATATTCCAGCGGTTATACCGATAGATCGCTGCGTAGACTTGGCAACCGGTTTCTTGCATCAGAGCGATTTTCCTTGGTCCTGGTCGGGGACCGGGCGTAGTCTTTCTTGGTCTCCTATCCATGGGAGGATCGAGCGATGGCCACAGAAAACGCTGTGCAGGTTGAAGAGCATCTGTTTGCAGATGACGGCAGCGTGCCCAACAATTTACGGCTGCCACTTCTCGTCTATCGCCGCGTGCTTCAGACCGGGCCCGCGGCCGCTACTGCCTGCGAAACGCTGTTTGCGAGCCATGGCTGGAGCGGGGGATGGCGCGGTGGCGTGTATCCTTACCACCACTACCACAGCACGGCGCATGAGGCGCTCGGCATCGTTTCAGGATCGGCCAGGGTGCGACTTGGCGGGGATGGTGGAACTTCGCTCGATCTGCACGCTGGCGATGTCGTGGTCATTCCGGCCGGTGTCGCGCACAAAGGCGAGGCGGCGAGCCCCGATCTTGTAATCGTTGGCGCATACCCTGGGGGACGTGGGCCCGATATGCGGACACCTGGCAAGGGCGATCGCGAACGGGCGTTGGCCAATATTGCCGTGGTGCCGGTACCAACTCAGGACCCGGTTGAGGGGCGATCCGGCCCGTTGCTCGACCGCTGGGGTGCGAGCGCTTAGCAAATAGGGTTACAAGCAAGCACCGGTGTAAACGACATCACCGGTATTGCCAAAAGCAAGACCCGAATCTGGCCCCAAAGCTGGTCGTTGCGGGGGGACCACTAGTTCGCGCTGATAAATCACATATCCGCCGGTGCACATTCCATGGGCTCGAAGGGTTTCGGCAAGCCAGTCGCGCCGAATCTGCTCCGCGGCGCCGTCATCGTTGGCGCTCATTACGGTGTTGGTTTGGGCGCTGTAGCTAAAAGTCCCCTCGGGACCCGGGAGGAAACTCTGAACGCGCACTCGGTCATTGTCGATACAGCCCGACAGCGCCGCAAAAGACAGAGGCAGCAATACGGAAGCGATGGAGGGTGCGCGCATCGGAATATGACCATGTTCGGCGATAGCCGCTGTCATCCCCGATTTCGCGCGCTGAGGCAAGCGACTCATCGCGCCCAAGTAGTGTCCTTGGAAACATTTAACTGGTGGCAGTTGCCGGGGGCCAAACGAGCCACAGACCCATGCTTCCAACGAACAGCTTGGCTCAAGTTTGGACGAACTCGGCCAACTTTTCTCAACGCCAGCTGATACAGGCTTCTCCGACAGCAAATCCAGTGCTTTATCTAGGCCGCTCGCCCGGAAGAAATTCTTGCCGAGCGGGGATCGCTTTCGCTTGTTGGATTGGGCGCTGTTGGCGTTGACAGAGCGCGGCCGGTTTCGCCGACGCGCGTCCTCCTATTCGCGCAGATCCTCGAAGAATTCTTTGACGCGCGCGAAAAATCCTTCGCTTTCGGGATGGGTTTGACCGCCGTCGCCTTCCTTTTCGAACTCGCGCAGCAATTCCTGCTGGCGCTTGGTCAGGTTAACCGGAGTCTCGATAATCGCCTCGATGAACATGTCGCCGCGCAATGACGAGCGCAGGACCGTCATGCCCTTGCCGCGCAGGCGGAATTGATGGCCCGATTGGGTGCCGGCCGGGACAGTCACCTTGGTCCGGCCGCCCTCGACAGTAGGCACCTCGATGGCGCCGCCGAGTGCTGCGGTGGTGATCGAAATCGGCACGCGACAATGGATGTTGGCGCCGTCGCGCTGAAATATCGGATGCGGGCTCACCGTTACAAAAATGTAGAGATCACCCGCGCCAGCACCCCGCACCCCGACCTCGCCTTCGCCCGCGAGGCGGATGCGCACGCCGTCCTCTACCCCCGCCGGAATGTTGACCGACAGGGTCTTCTCGCGCCGGACTCGGCCTTGCCCGCCGCACCCCCGGCACGGCTTTTCGATGACCCTCCCGGCGCCCTGACAGGAAGCGCAGGTTCGCTCGATCGTGAAAAAACCTTGCTGCATCCGGACGCGCCCGCGACCTTGGCAAGTCGAGCATGTTACCGGCTTTGAACCGGCTTCGGCGCCGCTGCCATGGCATTGGTCGCAGGCGACCAGATTGGGGACGCGGATCGTCGTCTGCTTGCCGCGAAAACTCTCTTCGAGGGAAATTTCGAGATTGTAGCGCAGGTCGCTGCCCCGGCTCGGCCCCGTTTGGCCGCCGCGCCGGCCGGTGTTCATAAAGTCGCCGAACAACTCGTCAAAGACGTCGGCAAATCCGCCCGTAAAGCCGAAATCGCCGGGGCCGCGCCCTCCGCCCTGCTCAAATGCGGCATGGCCAAAGCGGTCGTAGGCAGCGCGCTTCTGATCGTCTTTTAGGGCGTCGTAGGCCTCGTTGAGATCCTTAAATTTTTGCTCTGCGTTTTTGTCGCCGGAATTCCGGTCCGGGTGGTATTGCATCGCGAGCTTGCGATAGGCCCGCTTGAGATCGTCGGCGCTGGCGGATTTGGAGACGCCGAGAACCTCGTAATAATCTTGCTTAGCCATGCTCGATGGGCATTCGCTCAAAAGGTTGGCCGTCGCGAATCACCCCGACGAGGGCCGCCGGGGTGAACGGATTCGCTGGATATCTGGCGCGACGCCGATTAGGCAGAGCCGCGCTTCTTTTGATCGTCGACCTCCTCGAAATCGGCGTCAACAACCTTGTCATTGCCGCCTCCGGCTGCGCCATGCGGCCCGCCGCCGCCACCCGAGCCCGCGCCGCCGGCGCCGCCCCCGGCTTGCGCCGCCTGCTCGGCCTTGTAGAGCGCCTCGCCGATCTTCATCGAGACTTGGGCCAAAGCCTCGGTCTTGGACTTGATCTGCTCCGCGTCTTCACTTCCGAGCGCGTCCTTTAGCGCCTGTACGGCCTGCTCGACCGACTCGCGCTCGGATTGCGGGATCTTCTCAGCGTTCTCGCGCAAGGTGCGCTCGGTCGTGTGGATCAGCGCATCGGCGTTGTTCTTGGCCTCGACCAATTCCCGGCGGCGCTTGTCCTCGCCGGCATGCGCCTCGGCATCCTTGACCATCTTCTCGATGTCGGCTTCCGACAGGCCGCCCGACGCCTGGATGCGGATCTGCTGCTCCTTGCCGGTCGCCTTGTCCTTAGCCGAGACCTGGACGATGCCATTGGCGTCGATATCGAAGGTCACCTCAACCTGAGGCATGCCGCGCGGCGCCGAGGGGATGCCGACCAGATCGAACTGGCCCAGCAACTTGTTGTCGGCCGCCATCTCGCGCTCACCTTGAAAGACGCGGATCGTTACAGCGGTCTGATTGTCCTCGGCGGTCGAGAAGGTCTGACTCTTTTTGGTCGGTATCGTCGTGTTGCGATCGATCAGCCGGGTAAAGACACCGCCTAGGGTCTCGATGCCGAGCGACAGCGGGGTCACGTCGAGCAGGAGAACGTCCTTGACCTCGCCCTTCAGCACACCCGCCTGGATCGCCGCGCCGATCGCTACGACCTCGTCCGGGTTGACGCTGCGATTGGGCTCCTTGCCGAAGAACTGTTTGACCGTGTCGATGACTTTGGGCATGCGGGTCATACCGCCGACCAGGATCACCTCATCTATCTCTGAGGCCTTCAGGCCGGCGTCCTTCAACGCATTGCGGCACGGCCCGATGGTCCGCTGGATCAGATCTTCTACCAAGGCTTCGAGCTTGGCTCGCGTCAGCTTGATGTTGAGATGCTTGGGCCCGTGCTGGTCGGCCGTGATGAACGGTAGGTTGACATCGGTCTGCATCGACGAACTGAGCTCGATCTTGGCCTTCTCCGCCGCTTCTTTCAGCCGTTGCAGGGCAAGCCGGTCGTTGCGCAGGTCGATGCCCTGCTCCTTTTTGAACTCGTCGGCCAGGTAATCGATGATGTTCTTGTCGAAATCCTCGCCGCCGAGGAACGTGTCGCCATTGGTCGATTTGACCTCAAAGACACCGTCGCCGATTTCGAGCACGGAAATGTCAAACGTGCCGCCGCCGAGGTCGTAGACCGCGATGGTGCCGGCGCCCTTGCGTTCCATGCCATAGGCCAGCGCCGCCGCAGTCGGCTCGTTGATGATGCGCAACACTTCGAGCCCGGCGATCTTGCCGGCATCCTTGGTTGCCTGACGCTGGCTGTCGTTGAAATAGGCGGGTACGGTAATGACCGCTTCGGTCACCGTTTCGCCGAGATAGGCCTCGGCCGTCTCCTTCATTTTCTGCAGAATGAAGGCGCTGATTTGCGAGGGCGCGTATCTTTTGCCGCGGCTCTCGACCCAGGCATCGCCGTTATCGCCCGATACGATCTTATACGGGACGAGGTCGATGTCCTTCTTGACCATCGGGTCGTTGAAGCGGCGGCCGATCAACCGCTTGATCGCAAAAAACGTGTTCTCGGGGTTGGTTACCGCCTGTCGCTTCGCCGCCTGTCCGACCAGGCGCTCGCCGGAATCGGTAAATGCAACCATCGAGGGCGTGGTGCGCATACCCTCGCTGTTCTCGATCACCTTGGCGCTTTTGCCCTCCATCACGGCAACGCACGAATTGGTCGTGCCGAGATCGATACCGATGACCTTGCTCATAGACACCTCATTTCAAAAGCAGGACCGGGCGGCCTGGGGAAGCACCGTCCCGATCCCCCGGAAGTGGTTGATCAGTCATCCCCTGACTTTCCAACGGTATATAAGATAGCGCTTTCGGCGCTACAACGGCCGGTCCCGGTTCGCCCGGTGCTCAGCCTGGTCGGCGGGTTTCGCCGGCTGCTTCGATACGCCGACCATCGCTGGGCGCAGCAGCCGGTCATGCAACACATAGCCGGGCTGCAAAACCTCGACGATCGTGCCGGCCGGCTGATCGCCCCGTTCGGCCTCGAAGATCGCCTGGTGAAAATTATGGTCAAAGCGCTCGCCTTGCGGATCGATGCGGCGCAGCCCGTACCGCTCAAACACCGACAACAGCTCGCGTTCGGTCGCCGCCACCCCGGCGAGCAGGTTGCGGGTGCGCTGGTCGGTGACTTCCGCCTCAGGCAGACTATCGAGCGCGCGGCGCAAATTGTCGGCGGCCGAGAGCAGGTCCTTAGCGAACCCCGTTATCGCATATTTGGTGGCGTCTTCGCGTTCACGCTGGGCGCGGCGGCGGGTGTTCTCGGTCTCGGCGAGCGCCCGCAACAGGCGGTCTTTGTGTTCGGCCAACTCGGCTTCGACCGCCGCCAGCCGCGCCTCCGGCGAGTCCTCGGAGCCCTGCTCGGCATTGTTGTTGGCGGCGGCCGGGTCCGCCATCCCGCGTTCGTTTTCGGTATCGTTCATTGTCCTATCCGATAAGCCGCCCGATCACCTTAGCGGTGTAATCCACCATCGGGATGATCCGAGCGTAGTTGATGCGGGTGGGGCCGATGACCCCGATTGCGCCGACAATTTGCTGGCGACTGTTCTGATAGGGAGCGATCAGCATCGCACAGCCGGCCACGCCGAACAGGCGGTTCTCGGCGCCGATAAAGATCTGCACGCCTTCACCCTGCTTGCTGGCATCCAAGAGCCGCAGCATCGTCTCACGCGTTTCGAGCATTTCGAAAAGGGTACGCAGCCTTTCAAGATCGGTAAGCGCGGTGACGTCGTCGAGCAGGTTTGCCTGGCCCCGCACGATCAGCGCGCTTGCATTGTCCTCTCCAGCCCAGCTCGCAAGGCCCGCGGCCACAAGCTTCGAGGTCAGCGCGTCGAGTTGAACTTGGTGCGAAGCAATTTCGCGCTGGATCTCCTCGCGAGCCTCTTCGATCGTGCGACCGATCAGCCGTGCATTCAGATAATTCCCAGCCGATATCAGCGAGGCGGGTGGCAGCCCCAACGGCACCTCTATCACCCGGTTCTCTACCAGCCCGTCTTCGGTGACTAAGACGACGAGCGCTCGCCCCGGCCCGAGATGGATAAACTCGATATGTTTCAGCGGCCGGTCTTGTTTTGGGGCGATGACAACCCCGGCGCAGTGCGACAGGCCCGACAGCGCGCTAATCGCTTCTTCGAGAGCTTGCGGCAAACTCATGCCGCGCGCGGCGCAGATGCTTTCGATACTGCGCCGTTCGTCATCGGCCAGCCTGCCGACTTCGAGCAGGCCGTCGACAAAGAGGCGCAGGCCGGCCTCGGTCGGCATCCTGCCGGCCGAAGTGTGCGGGGCGAACAGCAGTCCGGCCTCTTCTAAATCAGCCATGACGTTGCGGATTGTCGCCGGCGACAAATTCTGCCCGAGCAAGCGTGACACGGTGCGCGAGCCGATCGGTTCGCCGGTGGCAACATAGCCATCGACGATCAGGCGAAATATCTCGCGGCTGCGGTCGTTCAGCTCTCTGACGGGTGAGGGGATCGGAGACCGAGGCATACGCAGTGACGAATTCTACCCAATGGGATTGGGCCCTGCGCAACGCCTTGCTGGCGGCGGTGGGCCATACCGGCAGGCAATCGCGCCCGGCGTTGGCGAAAATCTGGGGATGAAAGCGATAACCGTCAACTCAATCGTCTAACTGCGTATCACGGTGTCTGTTTGAACGTTGCTTGAAAGCTCTCGCCTTCAGGATTGATCCAATGACCGGTCAGGTCGACGATCCCGGGCCGGAACGCGTATTGGCTGCCGTCCGAGTTTTGAAAGCGTAAAGCGCCGTCACGAATTATGCCGGTGCCGTGCAGCACCGCCCCCGTGACCGTCGAGCGCGATCCCAGCGGTCCGGAAACGTAGATGATTGAGGCGGTCGCGTCCGGTTTGACGTCTTGGACGATCAGCGCGGCGCAGGTCTTCACATCCCAAGCCGCATCGCTCCACACGCCGATAAAGCGTCGGTACTGCTCCGGCACCGAGCTGGGATCGTCCAAATGGTAAGAGACGTGCTGCTCGCAGAATACCCGACCGGGTTGCTGATCGGCAGATTGGGGAGCTTCGGACGGCGGTGATTGGGGAGTCCCCGGGGTAGGGGATTGCGGCGCCTCCGACGTTGGAGATTGAGTCGGTTGAGGTGGGGACCCGGCAGCGGGCGGCGGCGTTTCGTCCGGTAGCGCCGTTCCCTGGGCCATTGCCGAAGATCCCGGCAGGGCCAGCAGGAAGAGGATTACCGAAACGCGAATAAGCATGATGGGCACCGACCGGAACAGCGGCGCTGGCTTGTACGGCGAAAGAGGCCCTGCGCGCTAGCCGGCTCGACGCGGGTTACCGGGTATTCAAAATCGATAGGGCTATCCCGGAAGGGCGGCAGCAGAAAACCCGTCCGTTTGCTCCGAGCTCGGATAGGGTGGGCGGTGCAGGCCAGCCGGCGACAGCGTAAAGATCTCGCAGCCGGTCGCGGTCACCCCGATGGTATGCTCGAACTGGGCCGACAATGAGCGGTCCTTGGTCACCGCGGTCCAGCCGTCACTCAGGATTTTCACCTCCCACCGCCCGGCATTGATCATCGGCTCGACCGTAAAGATCATCCCCTCGCGCATCACCGGCCCATCGTCCGGGTGGCCGTAGTGCAAGACCGATGGCGCGTCGTGAAAAATCCGCCCGACCCCGTGACCGCAAAAGTCGCGGACTACCGAAAAGCGATGGCTTTCGGCATAACGCTGGATCGCGTCGCCAATCACGCCCAGGTGCAACCCGGGCCTGATCGCGGCGAGACCGCGCATCATCGCCTCATAGGTCACATCGACAAGACGGCGCGCCTTCACCGGGATGCGCTCGCCGACAAAGAACATGCGGCTCGAATCGCCGTGCCAACCGTCGAGGATCGGTGTCACGTCGATGTTGACGATGTCGCCTTCGACCAAGCGGCGGTCGCCCGGAATACCGTGGCACACGACATGGTTGATCGAGGTGCAGATCGATTTGGGGAAGCCGCGGTAGTTGAGGGGTGCCGGAATCGCGTTGTGGTCGAGCGTGAATTCGAGGCACAGACGGTCGAGTTCACCGGTGGTTATCCCCGGCCGCACATGGGGCGCGATAAAGTCGAGCATCCGTGCCGCAAGCTGCCCCGCTTGGCGCATTCCTTCAAACGCTTCCTCGCCGTGGATCTTGATCCTGCCGTCGCGGGTTTCGCCGGGGGGCAGGCCCGTCGACGGATCTCGCTGCAGTTCGGGTACGCTTCGCATCATCTTTCAGCGGCCGCGCCGCGCTATCGATAACAGTAGCAGAAACGTAGGCTCTCGGGGCCCGCGCGGCAACCTCGCGCCGGGGGTCGGCGATTGTGCCGCCGGGTGCATTTGCCTATGAAGGGGTTGCCGTAAGCAGCCGACAAGGCCAAGAGCCGATGACCGACAACGCTTCCCCGGAAGATGCAAGCGCCACCAAACCGCGGATCGTCACCGCTTGCGTCCTGATTATCGGCAACGAGATCCTGTCGGGGCGCACCCAGGACGAAAATCTCGGCTTCCTCGCTCGCGGTCTGAACGAGGCCGGCATCCGGCTGCGCGAGGCGCGCGTCATCCCCGATGTTACGGAGGTCATTGTCGGCACCGTAAACGATGTCCGACGCCGCTTCGATTATGTTTTCACTACTGGCGGCATCGGGCCGACGCATGACGACATCACCGCGCAATGCATGGCCGACGCGTTCGAGGTGCCGCTGATCCTGCATCCCGACGCCAAGCGCCTGCTCGAAACCCATTATCCGCCCGGTCAATTGAACGAGGCGCGGCTGCGCATGGCGATGGTCCCGGAGGGCGCTGCGCTGCTGCCCAACCCGATTTCGCGCGCCCCCGGGTTTCAGATCGGCAATGTATTCGTGCTGCCGGGCGTGCCCAACATTATGCAGGGCATCTTCGAGCAGTTGAAATATCGCTTGGCCGGCGGCGACAAGGTGCTGAGCCGCAGCGTCAGCTGTCGGCTCGGAGAAGGGACGTTGGCACAGGATTTGGCGGCTCTGCAGAACCGCTACCCCGATGTCGAGATCGGGTCTTACCCCTATTTTCGCCGCGGCGATTTTGGCGTGACGTTGGTGTTGCGCGGCACTGACCGAGACCGGTTAATCACCGCCACCGAAGAGCTTAAAGCGTTGATCGTCGAGTTGGGCGGCGACCCGCAAGAAGGATTGAGCGAAGGCTAGGCCGGTGTCTCGCGCGGACGTGGCGAAATGGTAGACGCAGCAGACTTAAAATCTGCTTCCCAATTGGGAGTGCGGGTTCGAGTCCCGCCGTCCGCACCAATAAAATCAGCGCTCCATGGGTGATCTGGCGTAAACTACCATTGCGCGCGGCACTCGTCGCCCCAGATTGTCCCTAGTCTGTCCCTGGCCGTGTTCGAAAACGCGGCGCGCGCTATTTACAATGCCCTAAGTACGCCTAATCCTCAGCCCCTCCCCCTACGACGCTCAGTGCCGACATCGACGATTTGTTTATACCGGCATACCGCGTGGCCTGCCGCTCGGAGCCGTGGAGCGTTCACAACTTCCTTATTGCTGCCGATTTGACCGCTCGAAACCTATCTGCATCCGCCTCCCTAATCGTTTCTCAATCATTGGTATAGAGCCTGCTGGCGTGTCTTGCACGTAGCCGTTACTTTGGGAGCGGATCGGGGAGGCGGCCGTGGAAAGCCGATACAGGCCGGGGACGATCGTCAGCGCGCGCGGACGGGAGTGGATCGTCTTGCCGCCTCGCGAACCGGAGGTGCTGCGGCTCCGGCCATTAACGACGGCGCAGGGCGAAGAGGTCGGCCTCTTCCTGCCGCTTGAAGGCGAGCGGGTGGGCCCGGCGCGTTTTGCCGATCCCGAGCCGGTAAGCGGCGGGGATGCGACGGGGATCATGACCCTGTTCGATGCGGCGCGCCTCAGTCTGCGCTCGGGAGCCGGGCCGTTTCGATCGCTCGGCCATATCTCGGTGGTGCCGCGTCCGTATCAGTTCGTGCCGTTGATCATGGCGCTGCGGCAGTCTCGAGTGCGTCTGCTGATCGCCGACGATGTCGGCGTCGGCAAGACCATTGAGGCGGCGATGATCGCGCGCGAACTGCTCGATCGCGGGCTCGCCCGGCGCCTCGCGGTCGTGTGCCCGGCACATCTTTGCGACCAATGGGAGCGCGCGCTCCGCGAGAAATTTGCGATCGAGGCGGCGCTCGTTCAGCCGTCGCAGATCCGCCGGCTCGAACGGAACCTACCGCGGACCGACATCTCGATCTATCAGCACTATCCGAACCTCGTCGCTAGCATCGATTTCGTCAAATCGACCTCGCAGCGCGACCGGTTTCTCGCCGACGGCCCTGATTTGGTGATCGTCGACGAGGCGCACGCCTCGGCGCGACCGCGAGGCACGGCTTCCGGCACCGAACATCAACGCTACGAGTTGCTGCGCGACCTCGCCCGGGACCCCAATCGCCAAGTTCTTCTTGTCACGGCGACGCCGCACAGCGGCATCGAGGAGAGTTTTCGCTCGCTGCTTGGGCTCCTGGATACGAGCTTCGACTGCGATCCGGCCGAAACGCTCGACCGGGACGCTCTCGTCCCGTACCTTGTCCAACGACGGCGGCGGGATGTTGAGAAATGGCTCGGCTCCGAGACCCCGTTTCCCGAGCGCCGGGCGGAAGAGGCCCGCTACGAGCTGTCGCGGGCTTACCAGAGCCTCTTTGCCGACGTCCTCGACTATTGCCGCGAGTCGCTCGATGACGCCAAGGGATTGCGCGCCGCGCAGCAGCGGGTCCGGCATTGGGCCGCAATCGCGATCCTTCGCTCGCTGCTATCGAGCCCGGATGCAGCGGCGATGGTGCTCGGCAACCGGGCTGCCAAGCTCAGCGACGATACGGCAGAGGAGAGCGAAACCCCTGGCGGGGTCGATGAAACTTATAGACCGCAGGTGCTCGATCTTTTCGGCGAGGAAGAGGCGGCCGATTACGCGCCGACCGGGCCGGTGGATCAGGCCGAACGGATCGGCATCGACTACGACCGGCGGCGCCTCAAGCTGCTGGGTAATCGGGCGCGAGCCCTCGCCGGGCCGAAAGAGGATTGGAAGCTGCGGGAGTTGGTCGAGATTCTCCGCGGGCTGCTCCGCGAAGGATACCGTCCCATCATCTTCTGCCGCTTCATCCCGACCGCAGAATATGTCGCGGCTCAGGTGCACAAGCTCCTCGCTCGTGAGTTCGATGGTCTGCATATCGAGGCCGTGACCGGCGACATCGGCGACGACGAACGAAAGGAAAAGATCGACGAGCTTTCCCGGAGCGAGCGACGAATTTTGGTTGCGACCGACTGTCTCTCCGAGGGGATCGACCTTCAGGAGCATTTCGACGCGGTCGTTCACTACGACCTGCCGTGGAACCCCAACCGGCTCGAACAGCGCGAGGGGCGCGTCGACCGTTTCGGTCAGCCGAAGCGCGAGATCCGCACCGTGCTGCTCTATGGCACCAACAACCAGGTCGATCAAGTCGTCCTCGATGTGCTGATCCGCAAGGCGACGGCGATCCGCCGCAGCCTTGGCATCGCCGTCCCAGTGCCGGTCGATCCCGAGCAGGTCATGGAAACCGTCGTCGACAACGTGCTGCTCAGCAGAGTACCGCGCGAACGCCAGCTCGAACTGGCACTGTCAACGCCCGATGTCAGCCGGCTTCATGCCGCTTGGGACGAGGCAGCCGAGCGGGAGAAGCGCGAGCGCGGCTTTTTTTCCCAGCGCGGTATCAGGCCGGACGAAGTCGCGCAAGAAATCGAAGCGACCGACAGCGTGCTTGGCGATCCGGACACCGTCCGCCGCTTTGTCGCCGACGCTCTGCAGCGTTTCGGCGGCCGACTCGCACCGAGGCGGGAGACCGGCGTATTCGATCTGGCTCCGGGCGAGATGAAGACCCGGCTCGCGGCATTGCTTGGCAATGAATTCCCGGTGCGCGTCGCGTTCTCGACAGTCCGCGATCCTGTGCCGGTGCTCGGCCGCACCCACCCGGCGGTCGCTGCCCTCTGCGAGGCGGTCCTCGGGCAGGCCTTCGGCGGCGCGCCCGATGCTTTATTCGCGCGCACCGGAGCAATGCGCACCGACGCCGTGCGGTTCCGCACCGTGCTCGTCTTGCTCCGGCTGCGCTACGCCTTGGAGGAGGAGGTCGAGGAATTCGCCGAGGAGGTCGTGCTCGCCGCCTTCGAGCGGCGCGACGGCCGCCTGCATTGGCTCGAACCCCTGGAAACCGCCGGCCGCGAGATCGCCGCGGCGGCGCGTCCGGTCAGCAATGTCAGCCCGGCGGAGAAAGCCGAGCAGATTGGCTGGGCCATCGATTTTCTAACCGGCAGCCCCGACTGGTACGCGCCGATCGTCGCTCTCCGCGTGGCGGCGCTGCAGACGGCGCATGGCCGCTTGCGCCGGTTGACGAAAGCCCCGCGGCTCAAGGTGTCGCCGCACGAGCCACCCGACATTCTCGGCTGTTTCGTGCTCCTACCCGCGGGCGGTGCGGCGTGAGCCGGATCGGCATCACCGTCGAGGGCGGTCTCTTTGCCGCCGATCTCGTCGAAGGCATCGCTCTCGGTGACACCAATGTATCCGGCCAGCAACCAAAGGATTTCGGCCTCGAAGCCGGGCGCCTCAGCGCCGAGATCCAGTCTGCCTTCTCCGATATCCGGCTGTTTTGGGACGGCTTCAAGCGGCGTCGCGCGGTATCCCAGGCAAGTCCGGTCAGCCTCACGCGCGAGGCTTGGGCCATTCCGCTTTTCGAACAACTCGGCTACACCCTGCGGTTCCAGCGCGCCGCAGCCCAGATCGGCGGGCAAAGCTACCCGATATCGCACCGGACCGGCGAGGCCGAGAACGCAACTCCCGTTCACATCGTCGCTTTTGACCACAAGCTCGGCGAACGCGGCGAGGCGCGGCGGAGCCCGCATGCGTTGTTGCAGGAATATTTGAACCACAGCGACGCGTTGTGGGGGATCGTCACCAACGGCCGTGAATTGCGGCTATTGCGCAACAGCGCGCGCTCATCGCGGCCGAGTTATGTCGCGGTCGATCTCGAAACCATCCTCGACGGCAACCTCTACAACGAATTCGCTCTCGTTTACCGACTGCTGCATCGCTCACGCGTGCCGCAGGACAGTGGCGACCCGCACGATTGCCTGCTCGAAACCTGGTTTCAGCAAGGCATCGAGGAAGGCGGCCGAGTCCGCGACCGCTTGCGCGTCGGCGTCAAGGCGGCGCTGGAAACTCTTGGCTCCGGCTTCTTGCGTCATTCCGCAAACGACGCATTGCGCCACAAGCTGGATGGCAATGGCCTGACCGAAATCCAGTTCTATCGCGAGCTGCTGAATCTTATCTACCGGCTGCTGTTCCTAATGGTCGCCGAGGAGCGGAAGCTGTTGATATTGCCGGCGGCGGATTCCGAGGCGCGGCACGATGTTTATCTGCGCTGGTACGGCATCGGCCGGCTGCGCGAGCGCGCCGAGAAGCGGACCGGCGAAGATGGTTTCGGCGATCTCTGGGAAGGGCTGAAGGAGACCTTCCGCTTGTTCCGCGAAGAACCCGCCGCTGAAAAGCTCGCACTGTCGGCGCTCAACGGCGAGCTGTTCGGGATCACGGCACTCCCCGATCTCGAGGACCGGGAAACGCGGCTTAGCAACAAAGATCTGCTTGACGCGATCCGTCAGCTTTCGACCTTCGAAGAGCAGGCCCAGCGCCGCAAAGCAGGGATACGCCGCCGCGTGAATTACGGCGGGCTCGATGTCGAAGAATTGGGCTCGATATACGAAAGCCTGCTCGATTACCACCCGCAAATTCTCCGCGACCCGCCGGGATTTGCTCTCACCGCTGGCAGCCAACGGAGGGAGACCGGCTCTTATTACACCCCGCCCGAACTAGTGCGCCAATTGATTGAAAGCGCGCTGGTTCCTGTCCTGCAGGATCGCCTCGCCGCCGCACCGACGCGGGAGGCGAAGGAACAGGCGCTGCTGTCTCTGACGATCTGCGCCCGGCTGCCGGTTCCGGGCACTTCCTGTTGGCGGCGGCGCGCCGCACCGCACGCGAATTGGCTGTAGTCCGTAGCGGTGAGGCAGAGCCCGCGCCGGAGATCTATAGAGCCGCATTACGCGACGTGATCCGCCATTGCCTTTATGCAGTCGATAAGAACCCGCTCGCCGTCGATCTGTGCAAGGTGGCGCTATGGATCGAGGGCCACGCACCCGGCCTGCCATTGAGCTTTCTCGATCACCGCATCCGTTGCGGCGACAGCATCGTCGGCGTTTTCGATCTCGATATGTTGAAGGCCGGCATTCCCGATATCGCCTTCAAGGCGCTGACCGGCGATGACAAGGCGGTGTGCAACGAGTTGCGGAAGCGCAATAAGCGCGAGCGTGAGGGGGGCCTCGCCGCCTATTGGGCCACATCCGATTTGAGCGACCTCGCGCGGCAATTCGCCGAGCTGGCCGACATGCCCGACGCCACGCCGGAGGAAGTTCAGCAAAAGGCCGCTCGCTACCAGGCGCTGATCGACCGAGATCCTTCCCGACAAAAACTACACCAAGCCTGCGACGCCTGGACCGCCGCCTTCTTTGCCTCCCGCGGAGTCGGCCTAACACGCAGTGCGCCGACCACAGTCGATGTATGGAACGCGCTTGCCGGACGACCGGACCCACAGCGTGCCGCGATCATCAACGAGCTGAGCAACCGGTTTCACTTCTTTCACTGGCGCCTCGAATTCCCGGAGGTGTTCGAGGAACGCGGGTTCGACGTGATGCTCGGTAACCCGCCATGGGAGGTCTCGCAATTCACCGACGCAGAATATTTTGAATCTCGATTGCCTCAGATTGCAAAGCTGCCCGGAGCTGCGCGAAAAGCGGCGATTGAGCAGCTAAAGCAGACCAATCCGGCTGAGTGGTCGGACTTCGTCATCGAGAAGCGGGCGAGTGAGGCGACCAACCAGTATTACCGCGAAGCCGGACGGTTTCCACTCACGGCAATAGGGAAAATTAATAGCTATGCCTTGTTCAGCGAAACATTTTTCAATCTGCCGAATCAAATGGGACGAGCTGGCATTGTTATCCAGAGTAATATCTTAACCGACGACACCACTAAGGAATTTACCACAGCTGTAACTGGCCTTGGCCGCCTCGTCAGCTTTCTCGATATGGTAAATTTCGAAGCGATTTTCCCCGGTATTCCACCGCACCAACCCGCACTTTGCTCTCATGACTTTGGCAGGCGAGGCTACGGATCGTCTCCCCTTGATCTCATTTTATAACACGAGGCCCGCACATCTGTCGGATGAGCGACGGCATTTTACACTTAATTCAGGCGAGATAGCGCTGATAAATCCCGATACGCACACGCTCCCAATTTTCCGCTCGCAGACCGATGCAGAGCTCACAAAACGTATTTACGAGCGCGTGCCGGTGCTAATCGACGAGACCAAGGGAGCAGCCGGAAATCAGTGGAGACTAAGCTTTTCCCAAGGCTTGTTCAATATGGCATCTGATAGCGGGTTGTTCCGCACATCGGACCAGCTCGCGAACACTGGACTACGGCGGGAGGGCGCCGATTGGATTGCCGCTGGTGGTGCGCGATGGGTACCTCTCTATGAAGCGAAGATGTTCGACCTCTTCGATCATAGAGCCGCATCATACGCGTCACGAGGTAAAGAGCGGGGACATCGGGTGCTCCCCCCAACGCCCGCAGATAGATATGCAGACCCTCTTTTTTTCATTGAACCGTTCTACTGGGTGCCAAGCGCAGAGGTTGACACACGATTAAGAGACGGCGGCTCACGACAATGGTTGCTGGGTTTCAAGGATGTATCTACGGCGATTACAGAAAGAAGCTTCGTTGCTACGTTATTTCCTCGGGGGGGCGTTGGTCATACAATGCCCATCATAATAACGCCAGCCGATATGACTGCGATGGTTGTCGGGTGTCTCCTTGCGAACTTTAACTCTCTAACATTGGATTACATCGCTCGTCAGAAGATAACCGGACTCCACTTCACCTATTATATTGTCAAACAGCTACCTGTGCTTTCCCCCGCCAGCTATTCGAGCGAAGCGATGGAGTTTATCCGGCAACATGTCGTCGAGCTTACCTATACGGCGGCCGACATGCAGCCGTTTGCCAAGGATCTCGGGTATGATGGGCCGCCATTCCGCTGGGACTCCGACAGGCGCGCGCTGCTGAAGGCCGAACTCGACGCCTATTTCGCCTACCTCTACGGCCTGTCACGCGACGAATTGCGCTACATCCTCGACCCGCAAGAGGTCATGGGCGCGGATTACCCGAGCGAGACCTTCCGCGTGCTTAAGGAGAACGAGTGCCGAGCCTTTGGCGAATATCGCACGCGACGGCTCGTGCTCGAAGCCTGGGATCGGTTCGCCGAGGACGACACGTTCGATCCGGCGCGGCTCCAGGACCCGACCCATTTCGATGTGGTGCGCCGCTGCGCTGGTCCAAACGCGCGGGCAAATTGGCGCGCTCGAACGCGAGCGGGCCGAGTTGCTGGAACTGATCAAACGCTCCGATGCCGCGCCCTTGCCGCCCCTGTTCGTCGAGGGCGAGAGCGATGTCGCGATCCTGACCACGGCGTGGAAGGTCTTTCACCCCACCGAGCCGTTGCCGGTAACGATCCTCGCCGCCGGCGGCACCCGACAGATGGAAAGCCTTGCCGGCCGGGGTACGGCATTGCGCCAAGTGCTCGGTGACCGCCTCGTCTTTGCGCTCGCCGATAACGATCGCGAGGGCCGCGCTCTCGTCGAGGACGGCCGCACCCGCCGCGGCGGCCAGTGGCGGCAGCAATCGAACGGCATCCACTGGTGCTTGTTGGCGCCGACCGCCGAATTCGAACAGGCGATGAAGCGCTTTACCATCGACACGACCTATTGGCCGTTCACAATCGAAAACGCCTTCCCCGCCGCATTGCGGCGGCACGCGATTGCAGACGGCGCCTACGCGGTCGAAGAAGCCACCGTGCAGCCCGCCTTTCTCGAAGACGCCGCCACAGCAAAAAAAGCCCTGGCCGCCGCCCATCAGCTGCAACGCGCCGGCGACGACGCCGCGCTCTATTTCCGCCCACCCGCCGCCGACACAAAGCTCGCCTTCGCCCACTGGCTCGCCGCCCCCGAACGCTGCGACCGCGCCACCTTCATCGCCTTCGCTCCGATCCTTGAAGGGCTGCGCGCGATATTGGCTCGCGTGAATGGCGGTGATGCCGCCCGGCCGGAGATGCTGCCATTACGCAAATGAGATTACGATCAGACCCGCTATCGACCGCGCGGTGAAGTCGCGATCATGCGCAAGAAGAGTTAATCCGCGATGCACTGCGGTGGCGGCAATCCAAGCATCTCCCGTCTCGAAGGGGCGGCCAGCGATCTCGGCCTCAGTACAGACACAAGCCCATACGCGCGCCAACTCATAATCATACGGAATGACGACAAAGCGGCGCAGGAAACCATCGAGTTCCGCACGCCGTTGCTCGCCCCAGCGGCGCTTTTCGGCGAGTTTCCACAGCTCGGCGACTGACTGGAAGCTCAAAGCAAGCGTGTTGCCGGCCAGGTACGGTTCATAGAGAGCGCGTTGGGGCCGAGGAGAGCGGTGCGGCAGCAATAGGCTCGCCACCGAAGTGTCGAGCAGTACCGTCGCCATGGTCAGCGGGCGCGCGTCTTGCGGACGCGGCGGCGTTGTGCACGGTCCTCTATCAGCTCGGTAAGTGCATCGTCGAATACATCGCCTTCTGACCAGATTGCGTCGAGTTCGGCGAGGTCTGAGACTGGAGCGACCGCTTGGCCCGCGATCAATTCGTCAAGCGGCGCCGATCTCCAGAACTCCGGCGCGCTCGGCGCCACCTCCATCGTGTCGCCGTGATCTTCGCCGACGCTCAACGCCATGACATCGATTGCTCCGGTTCGCCCGCTTTCTTCGATAGCGATCTTGCCGCGGACGGTTACGGTCTTGAGCCAAGCGTCAGGCAGGATGTCGAGATGTTCCGGCTTAAACCGGCAGATGAGCCGAGTCCCATTCGGCTGCCAAAGCGCACCGCCGAGCCCCTGATGGCCGTTCAGGACCTCCAGCCGACCGCTTCTGACCACCTCTCCGCTTTGCTGTGGTCGCTGAATCAAGTCGCGAATGCGCTCGCGTGTCGAGGCGGTGTAGGTAATGGGGCCCTGCGCTTCTCGGGCCCGTGTCGTCAAACCGATGGCGTCGATGCCGTGGTCGAGAAGGTGACCCAGAGAATCACAAGCTTCGAGCACCCCCGCGTCGAAACCTTCAGGGAGTTGTGCCTCGCCGGGTTGCGGTACATCGATGCGCGCGAGCCCAGCGAGCAAACATTCGAGGCTGTTCTCGCCGATGTGACCGAAAAGCGCGAGTTGCGCGGGCGGCTCGGAAAGGTCGAAACCGGCCACCGCACTACCTTCCCGCCACGACACGAGATAGAGGCGGCACAGCTCCTCGATCTCGCGGACGCTTCGGCCGCGACTTCGCGATTCACCGCCGTATAGGACTTGTCCGATGCGCTTGAGAGCCTGATCGAGCCGGCGCGCGAGTTCAGCAAGATCTCGCGCCGCAAGCCTGCCCGGCCCGACAGCCGGCCCGGTCAGGCGCACCTCAAGCTTTGGATAGGACGTGATTGGCTGCATCCTCATCGATTGCGGCCGAAAGCATCGTCGCCCGGCTCGATCAAAAGTTGTAGCATGTTATGTGACGCTCCCTCCAACTCTAGGGCATACCGCGCAGGGGGCAAGAGCCGGAGTCACGAAGCGCGGCCGGGACGGTGACCGAACATGCCTTTCGATGTTTTTCGCCTGCGTGATCACGTGGTCCAGGAATATCGGGACTACGTCGAAAGCTTTGTGCACGTCCTCGACCCCCGGATCAACGCATTCGTACGCGAGCGGCTCGCCGTAGGCGAGCTGTGGCCCGAAGCCGTATTGCAGCTTAATCCGGCTTACGAGCAAGGGCCGACCCTCGGCGAACTCGCGGCGAGCGGCGCAATCACCTCGGACACTGCTCGGTTCTTCGGGCCAAAGTTGCGGCTTCACCGCCACCAGGCGGAAGCGCTGACGGCGGCCGGTCGCGGCGACAACTACATCGTCTCGACCGGCACCGGGTCCGGGAAGAGCCTGACCTATCTCGTGCCGATCTTCGATGCGATCCTGCGCGACGATCCGGCTCGCCACAGCGTGCGGGCGCTGATCGTCTATCCGATGAACGCGCTGATCAACAGCCAGATCGAGGCACTCGAAACCTTTCGGAAAGAACACTGGCCGGATTGCCCGGTGCGCTTCGCGCAATACAGCGGCCAAACCCGCGAGGAAGTGCGGCCACAGCTTTTCCAGAATCCACCGCACATCCTGCTCACGAACTACGTGATGCTCGAATACATGCTGATCCGGCCCGCAGAGAGGGCGCTGGTCGACGAGACGACCCGCGAGTTGCGGTTTCTTACCGTCGATGAGCTGCACGTCTACCGCGGACGCCAAGGTGCTGACGTGGCAATGCTGCTGCGCCGCGTGCGCCAGCGCGCCGGTCGTCCCGACCTGCAATGCGCCGGCACCTCGGCGACGATCGCGACCGGCGGCGACCGCGCCACCCGGCGCGCGCAAATCGCCGAGGTCGGAAGCCGACTGTTCGGGGTGCCCGTCACCCCCGACAGCGTCGTCGACGAGACCTTGGAGCGCGTGGCGCAGGTTCCCGTACCGGCCACCGGCGAGATGCTTCGCACGGCCGTCGAGATGCCGCCGCCTTCGGCAGATCGCGCCGCGGTCGTGGCACACCCGCTCGCCGCCTGGGCGGAGGAGACTTTCGGGCTGACCTCGGAGGACGGCCGCCTGGTCAGGCGTTTCCCGCCGATATCCTTTGCCGATGGCGTAGCGGCGCTTGCGGACGCAACTCTGTTGGCCTCCGGGCAATGCGAGGCGGCGTTGAAGGCCGTTCTCGAAGCGGGCAACCAAGCCAGGTTGCCATCGGGCGAACCAGTCTTCGCGTTCCGGCTACACCAGTTCCTTGCTTCCGGCGGCAGTGTGCATGCGACAGTCGAGCCGCCGGACCGGCGTCTGCTGTCGATGCAAGCCCAAGTCTATGCTGAGGGAGAGAACGACGACACAAAGCGCGTCCTGTTTCCGCTCGCCTTCTGTCGCGAGTGCGGCCAGGAATACTACCTCGCCAATCTGCTGCAAGACGGCGAAGCCGCTCAGCTCGTTCCGCGCTCGCCGCTGCTCAACGCGTTTGGTGACGATGAGCAGGGAGAGCCGCGATATTTCGCGCTCGAACAGGATGGCGTGTGGTCCGAGGACGAGGACCTTCCCGATAACTGGCTCGACCCGCGCAGCGGGAACATCAAGCAGCGCTATCAGGAGCATCGGCCGCGGCAACTGTTCGTGCTCGGGGATGGAACGATCAGCGGCAAGGATGCGGCTGGCGCGATCGAGGGTTGGTGGCAGCCGCGGCCTTTGCTCCTATGTCCCCGGTGCCGGGCATCCTATGACCTGCGCGAGACCAGCGACTTCCGCAAGCTCGTCACCTTGAGCCAGACCGGCCGATCGACGGCGACGACGATCGTAGCTACCGGCTCCATACTTGGATTGCGTGGCGACGAAGACGTACCGCCTGACGCCCGCAAGCTGCTCAGCTTCACCGACAATCGCCAAGACGCATCGTTGCAGGCCGGGCACTTGAATGACTTCACGCAGGTGGTGCTGCTGCGAGGCGCCTTGCTGCGGGCGCTTGGTCAGATGCCCGAGTTATCGCATGACCGCATTGGCGACGCGGTATTTCGGGCGCTCGATCCGGCGCCCGAAGATTTCATGAAAGAGCCGGTGGGCGGAGGTCCCGGTTACGAAAGTGCCCGCCGGGCGATGATCGACCTGCTCGAATACCGATTGCTGGAGGATTTGGCGCGGGCATGGCGGGTGGCGCAGCCGAACCTGGAGCAATGCGGCTTACTGCGCGTCGCCTATGTGGCGTGGTGATTTCCGATGACGTGACGATGGTCTTCTCGCCGGTCCCTCAGCTCATCGAAGCGGGCTCAACCTCGACCGAAAAACCGAATGCCATAGTGCTCAGCGGGACCGCGGTGGAGCGGGTTGCAGAGGCCGCCGGAGCTGGTGTAGCTGAAGCAGCAGAGCGCCATGAAATCGGCCAATCTGCATTGACGCCAGCCACCGCAGAGGCGCTGAAACTAGACCTGGAGAACAATCCCCCGCAGCAATTTGACGTGGCCCGCGCTTTGCGCGTCTTCACTTCGAAGATTTAGTACGTTGAGATCCAAGTCGAAAATTATCGGTTCAGCAGCCGCCAAGTCCCGATACCGGAGGATCTGCTCGACATCACGGACGATCAGCTTCGGGATCGGATCTCAGGAAGATTGCGAGCACCAGCAGAGGTGTTAGGGCCGTTTGAGATCTTCGTCGAAACAAAGGACGGCAAAGTGGTCGTCAAAGCCGACGAGCAGTGGGTCGCCCGAGAACGCAAGCGGATCGAGGATCAGTATACCTACATCATCCCCCGGTATGGGCGGGTGATTTTTCACCGCGATAAAGTCGAATTTTCGAGGGAAATAGAACGCTTTAGGCGAAACGTTGATGAGTATTGTTGGGTCGCAAGAAGGGCTTTTTCCGACATCAAATCCGATTTCGAAAAGCGGTTGGTGGCGGAATATCTCCCTCGATGGAAGCGGTCTCCACCTTCGCGCTTTGCCCGCTATGGTGTATCGCCGACGGAAGAGAACCTAATTCCCGATTTAAAAAATCTGGTTGGGAAGATGATCGCTAATGCCCTCTCGTTTCAAAATCCAGTGGTGCGTGTGGTTCACAAAGACGTGTCGATGCAATCGATTCACGACGAGGAATTTCGCACGCTTCTCGAAAAGGCGATGCGTAGCCGCGGAGTGCCGATCAGCGAGATCACTTCGCTTTTCGGTGTCGGCGATGCCGCCCCAGCCCTAGCCAGCTTCAACCGCGCCTAATTCGGCGAGGCAAGGCAACACCGATCGCCTCGATGATAATCTGGACAAGACAGCTAGCTAGCGCAAGCTTCAGCACGTCGGCAATTGCTTACGAGACGGGTAGTGAATTTGGCATGGTCCTACGCCGCCGCTCGACCGACTATTGCAGCGCCCCGTAGCGTCGCATTCAAGCCTAGCCGGGCTACCGATAAAGGCAGATTCCACCTTTCTGTGCCGATCCGGGCAGGCGAGCCGACCGCAGGATTGATACCGGGACCCCGTTTCCATATCTCCAGCACTGGCTCGACCCAGCACTAGTCCCCGCACTAGCAAAGGCATCAAGTACGTGCGCGATAGGCACAAACACTGCTTCTCCGCAAGAACTCGCTGTAGAAGAGCGGGCGAAGGACCGGTTGATGACCGAGAAGAATGGTAACGCGGTGGCAACGAATATCGATGTAGCTCGCGCCCGCGCGGCTGAACGAATGCGTCGGAGCCGGAACCGCCGGCGCAAGGGACTTCGGTGCTATACCCTCGAAATCGCGCCAGAGCGAAATCGAAGCGCTCGTCCGCCCCGGGCTTATTGATACCCGACGAGCAGACCAACCGAACCGCCGTGGTGGAAGCGATTTATACATTCCTCGACCACGCCTTTGGTGGTGAACGTGACGCGCAACGGTGGGGCGTGTGACCGCGAAACCGACACCAGATTTGCCGAGGATTCCGGAACGATGCTCACCCTCAAGCAGGCGCGGTTCGTCGAGGAATACCTCCTCGACCTCAACGGAAAGCAGGCTGCAATCCGCGTCGGGTACAGCTCGAAGACGGCTGAAGTGCAGGCTTCGAGATTGCTGAAAAATGCGAAAGTTCAGGAAGCCCTCGAAGCCGCGATACGGGCGCGATCAAAGCGCACGGAGGTTACGGCCGATCGCGTTGTGGCCGAGCTTGCTAAGATCGGTTTTACCAACGTGCGCGACTACTGGCCTCGCCCGGGCGAGACGATCGATTTGCACCGCCTCGATCAGGACCGGACGGCGGCGATCGCCGAGATCACCATCCACGTGTTCTTCGATGCGGCGGGCGTGCTTCATCGCCGCACCCGTTTGAAGCTTCACGACAAGAAGGGGGCGCTCGACAGCCTGGCGCGGCATCTCGGGATGTTTGTCGACCGGCATGCGATCGAGGGGTCGATCGAGCATCGAGTGGCGATGATGACGCGGGAGGAACGGCTGGCGCGTGTGAACGAGTTCCTCGAGGGAGCCGGGAGGTTTTTGCCGCTTTTGGAGCAGGTCGAGGGCGCGACGGCCAACATCGAACCGCCACGGCGACGCCGGTTGAGGCGGGGGCCCCACGGATGACAGGGAGCATGATCGAGGTGCCTTCGCTGCGCCAGATCTCACCTGTTCCGCAGCGGCAACGCCGTCGCCGCGGACGCCGCCGGCGGGGCGGCATAGTGGTGCAGCGCGGCGGATTGCGAATGACCCGAAAGTGCCGATAAGCGGCTGTTGGTGCCAGCCCAACGGAACTACCGGGTTGTGCCCCATAACGGCCGCTCCCGGCTCTGCGACGAACGGCGCAGTCGGGTGGCGAGGCGATGTTCTATGGTCGTGATCGGGCCGATGGAGTTGCACCGAAAGCGGACTACGACCCCGGTCAGCAGGCGCTACGGATCAACCGAACTGGAAGGGCTCGGCCGGCAATGATCCGCCGATCACACCGTTCAACGTGGTCCAGTGGATCATTTCATCGGCCGAAATCTGAGCGAAAAGTTGAGATAGACCGGAATCCCGGATGCTCGATATCTGGCTGATATAACCGCTAGCGGCACCGCGTTCGAGCGTTGTCGCCAGAGAGAGAATGTCGGCCTGCGACTTCTGCGCGCCGAGTTTCAGCTCAGAGACATAGTCGTCATCGCTCTTCGGCGCGACCGGCGTCGCGCCGAAGTCTCTGATGAGTTTCGCCAACGCGTCGCGATGACCTTCGTGATGGCTTTTGAACAGCAGCGCGACTTTCAGGATGTCAGGGACAAGAAGGCCGCTGCCGCCCGCAATGCGATACGCCGCAATCCCTGCATGCTCACCGGCGAGCGCACTCTGAATGACCTCAACATCCTGCGAAATGTCGTGTATTTTTCCCGTGATGGCCAAAACAACCTCCTCTTTTCGGCAGGGCCGGTGCGGTCTTCCGCACCTGCCCGCGATCTCCTAAGCTCAGAATCAGCTTCTAAGTCGTGCAGCGTTCTAGGAACGAGTATCCACGCCAGTATGAGCAGGAACTGCCGTGGATTTGCCAGTGGTCTTCCGCTTGGGAAGGACCCAGCTGGGACGAGGGAAGTGGCAGGTGTAACCCCCCGGTCGCTTCTCAAGATAATCCTGATGCTCCGGCTCGGCTTCCCAGAAATCACCGACAGGCGTCACCTCGGTGACGACCTTGCCTGGCCACAGGCCCGACGCGTTCGCGTCGGCGATCGTCTCCTCCGCCACCTTTCTCTGCTCGTCGCTCGTATAGAAGATCGCCGAACGGTATGAGCTGCCAGTGTCTCCACCCTGACGGTTCCGCGTCGTGGGATCGTGGATTTGGAAGAAATACTCCAGGATGCGCCGGTAGCTCGTCTCCGCTGTATCGAAGGCGATTTCGATCCCCTCCGCATGAGTGCCATGGTTGCGGTAGGTCGCGTTCGGAGTGTCGCCGCCAGTATAGCCGACGCGAGTCGAGACAACGCCAGGAAGCTTGCGGATCAAGTCCTGCATCCCCCAGAAGCATCCCCCAGCGAGTACAGCGCGCTGATGCATGTTAAACCTCCTCAACCTGATCGAGATATTCGCCGTAGCCCTCGCTCTCCATGTCGTCGCGATGGATGAACCGGAGCGATGCGGAATTGATGCAGTAGCGCAGGCCACCGCGATCAGCCGGGCCATCGGGGAAGACGTGGCCGAGGTGGCTGTCGCCATGCGTCGAACGCACTTCCGTCCGGATCATACCGTGGCTAGTGTCGCGCAGCTCATTCATGTTTGCGGGCTCGATCGGCTTAGCGAAACTTGGCCACCCGCAGCCCGATTTAAACTTGTCGGACGACGCGAAGAGAGGCTCGCCTGAGACGATGTCCACATAGATGCCAGGCTCCTTGTGATCGTTGTATTCCCCTGTGAACGGGCGTTCGGTGCCCGCCTCCTGAGTGACTCGGCGCTGCTCCGCCGTCAGTCGATCGATTGCCTTCTTCGATTTTCCATGCTGCATAATGAGCCTCCAATACTTTACTTCCCGTGCGCGCTGCGACGGGCCGGGATGACGGGGCAAGGACTAAGGCGACGGCTTCAGTGAATCCGTATCGAACAGCAGGCTGCGCAGGCGCTTGCCGGTGGTGGCGAAGATCGCGTTGGTGACCGCCGGCGTGACGATCGCGGTGGCCGCCTCGCCCAAACCCGCCGGAAGCCTCGGCGCTCTTCACCAGATGGGTCTCGATCACCGGCGCCTCGTTCGACCTCATGGGGTCTGCCGTTGATCTTCAACGTGAAAGCCATGGTTGCCTCTCGGTGGCTGGGGCTGATAGGACGCAGTCGGCTGACCTGGACAGCGCCGGCCGGCTGCGTGTATCAATGGGCGCGAGCCCTCACGGACGAACACGGATGACCGTTTTCCCCCTGCGCCGCTCGGTCGGGTTTAAGGCGGCCACCGCATCGTCGAGGGTCGAGACGTTGCCGATGTTCGTCCGCAGTCGTCCGTCCCGCACCCGCTGGACGATTTCACTCAGTTGGGCACGATCGGACTCGACAACGAAGTCGACCGCCAAGCCGTCGGCGGGCCGCGCCTCGGCCGGGCCGACGACGGACACCAGTATTCCTCCAGCTCGAATCAGGCCTGCGGACCGTTTCTGGATATCGCCGCCAATGACATCGAACACCAGATCGATGCCGCCAACGTCTTCCAGCGCGTCGTTGTCGAGGTCAACGAACTCCTGCGCGCCGAGGTCGAGCACCTTCTGACGGTCGGCCGCGCGTCCGGTGCCGATGACGTAAGAGCCGAGCTCACGTGCGAGCTGCGTCACCATCGTGCCGACCGCGCCTGCCGCGCCGTGCGCGAGGACGCTCTGCCCCGCCTGAAGGCGACCGTGCTGGAACAGTCCCTGCCACGCGGTGAGGCCAGAGATTGGCAGGCTCGCGCCCACCGTGAAGTCGACGTCGCCCGGCAGCGGAGCGAGGTTGCGTGCCTCGATCGCTACATACTCCGCCAGGGTGCCGTCGCGATACCAGTCGGCAAGGCCGAACACCCGCTGTCCTACCGACAGTCCGGTCGTGCCGTAGCCGAGAGCGGTGACCACGCCGGCCAGCTCGTGGCCGGGGATCGACGGTGTTCGGTCAACGTCGCGGCGATCGGTCCAGGTCGAGGGCCACTCCATCTCAGTCGGGACGAATCCCGACGCAATAATCTGGACGATGACGTCGTTTATCGCTGCCGGCGGCTCGGGCCGCTCGGCCAGCTTCATCCCGGCCGTTCCCGCAACCTGCTCCGTTACCACGATTGCCTTCATGGGAATTGTCTCCTTCGTCATTTGCTATGACATCAGTTCCCGCAAGGGATCGTCAGCTCTGTCTTCTTCGTGTCGACCACGAACACCGCGAGGAGCTTGGCCGGCCTCGTATTGCTGGCATTAGCGCTGACGCCGTGGCGCTCGCCGGGCAGCTCGGAAAAGCTCTGCCCGGCCTTGTAGGTCGTTACCGGTCCGGCGCTGACCTGACTGCGGATCGCCCCTTCAAGCACCGTCGCGTAGATGAACGCGGACTTGGGATGGAAATGACAAGGCGAGTAGCCACCCGGGCCGTATTCGACGAGCACGCCCTTGATGCTCTTGCCGGGAACGTTCGGCAGCTCGTGCTGGTAGACGAGGGTCACCTTGGCGCTCTTCGACGTCGGCGCAGCCGCAAGCCCGCTGCCAAACGACCGGGTGGCGGCAAGCACCAAACAGAAAATGCGTTTCATGGAGCCCGATCCTTCGACTGGCGCATACAGGATCAGGCTCTTGTCTGTGAGCGTCGGAGCCATTCGTCGAGACCGATATGGCCGCGCTTCGCCCAACGGCACCAGCGAACGCTCCTCGACCCGGCCGCCAAAGTACCGGGCCTCGGGGTCGCGCACGACCGCGCGCGGATCGCCGACCGCCTTCAGATAGCGGGCGACGATTTCGTTGAACGGTGCTCGCTCCGGGCCGGCGATCTCGACGATGCCGTTCTTCGGCGCCGCGAGTGCCATATCGGCGACGGCGGCAGCGACGTCATCCGCCGCGATGGGCTGAAATAGGCCGGGCGAAAGCTTGATGACGTTCCCGTCCGTGCTCGAATTGGCGATGCCGCGGAGAAATTCCATGAACTGAGTTCGAGCGGATGATGGTGTAGGGGATGCCGGAGGCTTCGATCAGTTTCTCCTGGGCGACCTTGGCGCGGAAATAGCCATTGTCGCTCCGGTCGGTTCCGACGATGGAGAGCGCGACATGATGCCGGACGCCGGCTCCGGTCTCCGCGGCGAACAGGTTGCGTCCAGAGGTTTCGAAGAATTCCAATACCTCCTTGTCTTCAAATGACGGCGAATTGGCGAGGTCGATCACGACCTGCGCGCCGGTCACGGCCTCTTTGACACCCTCGCCGGTGATGATATTGACGCCGCTATTGGGCGAGGCAGCGATCACCTCGTGACCACCCTGCCGCAGAATGGCGAAGGTCTTCGAGCCGATCAGGCCGGTGCCGCCGATGACGACGATCTTCATGGATTACGCTCCCTGGTCGACGGCTCAAAGCCGCAACCATGGCGTCCGTGAATTCCGCAGGGATGTAAACACCGCGCCGGTCGACTTAGTTCAACCGAAGTCCGCAACGCCCGGATTATTCACGGTTCGTGCGGCGGGAATGTATCGAGAGCGGTTCCGGGCTGTGCGACGCCGCTTACCATCTGTGGACGCCCCCTCCCAGGCAAGGGAAAACGTGGGGATTGTTGTGGCGCGTGGTCGGATTCTGCCATCTGTCCGGCCTCCAATGCGGCAGGAAGACAGCCGCCGGCCTGTATGGGAGTTCGCGGACCGGGTCCAGTTCACCCTAAGCGTGCTCGAGGCACTGTGGAAAGCCCTGGTTGTCCCAGCCCCGTCTCGCCGACTGTTGCGCCATACTCTCCTTCCGCTCGCCCCTACGCCGTCGCGATCGCGCTACGCCGCCGCGACCGGAGCTGTGTAGATGCCGCCTTTGACCAGCAGAGCCCAGATGATACGGGCCATCTTGTTGGCCAGAGCCACGGTGACCAGCATCTTCGGCTTGCGAGCCAACATCTGCGCAAGCCACGACCCTTTGGGTGCCCCGCGCCGGCTGGCCTGGTGAACCACGGCACTCGCGCCGAGTATCAGCAGGCGCCGGATCGTCCGTTCACCCCGTTTCGAAACGGCGCCGAGTTTTTGCTTACCGCCGGTCGATTTCTGTAGCGGCGTCAGCCCGAGCCAAGCTGCGAAGTTGCGTCCGGCCGGGAAGCTCTGTGCCGCCGGCACCAGCGCGGTAATTGCCGTCGAGGCGATTGGGCCCACGCCTGGGATCGTCATCAGCCGGCGTGCCGTAGGGTCGGCCTTCGACCGCCGCTTGATCTCGCCATCCAGCTCGGCGATTTGCCCCTCCAGCGCAGTGAAGGTGTCGACCAGCAGCTTCAGAACGACACGCGCGCTCTCCGGCAGAGAGGATCGCGGATCCTCGACGTGCGCAACCAGGCTTGCAACATGCGTGATGCCCTGCGGAAAGACGTAGCCGTATTCCGACAGGTGCCCGCGCAGGGCATTGACGCACTGAGTGCGCTGACGCACCAGGAGATCACGTGCTCGAAAAACGACGCTATTCGCCTGCTGCTCCTCACTCTTTACCGGCACGAAGCGCATGCTCGGCCGCTGCGCCGCCTCACAGATGGCTTCGGCATCGGCCGCGTCGTTCTTCTGCCGCTTGACGAAAGGCTTGACGTAGGCCGGCGGGATCAATTGCACGCGATGGCCGAGCTTGCCGATCTCGCGCGCCCAATAGTGCGCACCCGCGCAGGCTTCCATTGCAACAACACATGGCGCCTGTGCGGCCAAGAACCCGAGAAGCTTCGGCCGCGTCACGCGTTTACGGAACAGCACGTGGCCGGCGGTATCGGCGCCGTGCACCTGGAATATGTGCTTCGCGATGTCCAATCCGATCGTAGTAACCTGTGCCATGGACGCCCCCTTCGGTGGCAGTTCGACACCGTCACCTTGGCACATAGATGCCGTCGGGGGGCGTCCACCCCATCACCCAATTGAGCCGACGCCGACGGGCACCGCGAACGGCAGGTGTGGGGCAATGAACGAACCCGCTCGCGCGGGAGGGCGCTGCGCGCGGAGCGGGGCAGGCGGCGAGGACCGTGCCAACAACTGACTGATAGACGATGACGGGGCGGGCGTCCCGTCCTGAGGATTGGGAGTTCCAACACTCCAGCCTCAGGACAGGAGCCCCCGATGAACGACAAGCCGATCAGCGATCTTCGCCGCCGCATGATCGCGGACATGACGGTCCGGAGCTTTAGCGACAAGACCCAGCACGAGTATATCCGGCAGATCGAGACCTTTGCCCGATTTCTCGGTCGCTCCCCCGATACCGCGAGCGGCGACGACATCCGCCGCTTTCAGCTCGCACAGGTCGAGCAGGGTGCGCAGCCGCCGAAGATGAACTCGCAGGCCTCGGCGTTGCGCTTCTTCCTCAGCATCACGCTCGGCCGCGCTGACCTCGCCCATCAACTGGCGCGCACGCACTATCCGCGCAAGCTGCCGCGGGTACTTGCTGCGGAGCAGGTCGCTCGGCTGATCGAGGCCGCGCCCGGCCCCGGCCTGAAGTACAAGACCGCGCTCAGCATTGCTTACGGCGCCGGTTTGCGCGGCGGCGAGGTCGTCATGCTGCGGGTCGGCGATATCGATTCCAAGCGCATGCTGATCCGTGTCGAGATGGGCAAGGGCCGCAAGGATCGCCATGCCATGCTGTCGCCGCAGCTTCTGTCGTTGCTGCGCGCATGGTGGTTGCAATGCCGGTCGCGAGGCTGGCTGTTCCCGGGTCAGGACCCGCTGCGGCCGATATCGGTGCGTCAGCTCAACCGCGTCTGCCATATGGCGGCCGAGGCCGCGGGGCTCGGCAGCTGGGTCACGCCGCATACACTGCGCCACTCGTTCGCCACGCATCTGCTGGAGAGCGATATCGACGTGCGGGTAATCCAAGTGCTGCTGGGCCATGCCAAGCTGGACACCACAGCCCGCTATACCCACGTCGCCACCAACGTGCTGCGCACTGTGATGAGCCCCCTTGATCGGCTGACGCTGCCGACGGAGCAGCCGCCGGCATAACGCCGGTCCCGCGTGGGCCGTCAAGGCCTGGAGGTCGCGGATATCTTGCGCGACCACGGGCCGGCCTGGCGCGAGGCCAACCGCGGTCACGTGAGCCTCGGCCAGCTCAAGGTGATGAGCGCGATCGAGCGCTGCCGCACGGCGGCCCTCGGCGGCCACGTCATGCGCTGCGAGAACGACGCGTGTGCCTATACGGCCATCGCCTACAACAGCTGCCGCAACCGGCACTGTCCGAAGTGTCAGGGCGCGGCGGCGCGGCAGTGGATGGCGGCGCGCGCGGCGGAGCTGCTGCCCGTGCCGTACTTCCACGTCGTCTTCACACTGCCAGCGCCGATCGGCGACATCGCCTATCAGAACAAGGTGGTGATCTACGATCTCTTGTTCCGGGCATCCGCCGAGACAATGGTGGCGATCGCGGCTGACCCCAAGCATCTCGGCGCCAGCATCGGCATCACCGCCGTGCTGCACACCTGGGGATCGGCGATGATGCATCATCCGCACGTGCATATGATCGTGCCGGGCGGCGGCATCTCGCTCGCTCGATTACGGTGGATCACCAAACGGCCCAACTTCTTGCTGCCGGTGCGCGTGCTATCAAAGCTCTTCCGCAGGCTGATGATCGAGAAGCTCGTTGCCGCACACGCCGCCGGCCGGTTGATGTTTCGCGGCACGCACGCCGCGCTCGTCAACACCAAGGCATTCGCTGCTTATCTGGCGCCGCTCAAGAAAACGCGCTGGTACGTCTACGCCAAGCGCCCGCTCGCCGGGCCCAAGGCGGTGCTCGCCTATCTGTCGCGCTACACGCATCGCGTGGCGATCTCGAACCGGCGCCTGATCGCGGCTGATGCCAAGACGGTGACGTTTAAGGTCAGGGACTATCGGAGCAACGGACCCGGCCGCTACAAGACGATGACGCTCGACGCGCACGAGTTCATCCGCCGGTTGCTGATCCACGTGCTGCCCAGTGGCTTCCACCGCATCCGCCACTACGGTCTGCTGGCGAGCGGCGTGAAGGCCGACAATCTCGCGCTCGCCCGCAAGCTGCTCGCCATCGCGCCGCCGGCGCCCGAGCCCGAGGACACCGCTTGCGAGCCGCCCACGGCCCTTAAGCCGTGTCCGTGCTGCGGCTCGGCCATGCGCATCATCGAGGTGTTCGAGGCAAGCGAGCCGGCGCGACATAGCTCGACCACGATGCCCGCCGTCATCAGGATCGACACCTCATGAGCCCGGGCTATCCCATTCGCCGCGGCTATCCCGATCTGTCTCGCTGGCCCAGGGCCGGCCGCGGCAGCGCTCGCCCTAGCCCGGGTTCTGCAACGCCCAGATCGGCCTCGGCCCCTTGTTGTCGGGCAACTCCGGCCTCATCGCCACCACCGCTTGGCGCCGCAATCTCTCCGTCCGCCGCGTCATCCGCAGCCGTAGCCTCGACGGCGCTGTCGAAATCCCCATAAAGCCCGCGGCACCGTTGTCCCCGACATCCCGCGGGTTCCTTCCCTGAAGGCTTTCGGACGACGGCCCCGGTGCGCGTGGCTGGGCTCGTGATGGGGCCGTCATCCGAAACCCTCTACAATCTGCGACGGCCCCCGATCTGGCCGACCTGACCGCAACGCGCCGCTTGCAGACCTTCGCGCCCTCACCCTGGAACGGGGAGGATCGACCCTCAGCGGACCCTCAGCCCTCGCGGTGGGAACCGCTCTTGATGCCCCTTAAGGAAACCCTGAACAATGCTGCTACCGGGACATGGTCGCCGGAGGGTGAATTTTGACGATAGCAGTTCGCAGGCGGCGGGTTCAGTCAGCAGAATTTCCAGCTCGATCGCGGGTAATGCCCAACGTTCGCGCATCGTCGTGTCATTGGTAAACTCCGGATCCTCATGCCTTTGCTGGCGCGAGCAGCGTCTTTTTGACGATCACCAGATTAGCCAGGGCGAACAGGGTGTGGAGCTGTGCCGTGTTCTTGGCCAGCCCGCGGTAGCGCAGCTTCTTATGGCGGAAGAGGTTCTTGACGATGTGGAAGGGGTGCTCGACCCAGGCCCGCACCTGCGCCAACCCTCGCTCTTCCGCCTCAGCCAGATCCCGCAAGGCTTTTGGCAGGGCTTTGACGATATGGCGCTTGACCGCAATGTTCCACGCCACCGCGCGCCCGGCGTGTTCGGGGCGCCTGGCCGCGCCAGTGTAACCGGCATCGGCGAAGACCGCTTTCTCCTCGCCGTGCAAGACCGCCGCCATCTGGGTGATATCGGCTGCGTTGGCGGCGGTGCCGGTCAGCGAGTGGACCACACCGCAGGCGACATCCACCCCGATATGCGCCTTCATCCCGAAATGCCACTGGTTGCCCTTCTTGGTCTGATGCATCTCGGGATCGCGCGCTTTCTCCTTGTTTTTGGTCGAGGGCGGGGCGGCGATGATGGTGGCATCGACAATCGTCCCCTGGCGCATCAGCAACCCGCGCTCAGTCAGCATCACCGCGACCTCGTCGAACAGGCCTTTGGTCAACTCGTGCTTTTCCAGCCAATGGCGGAAGTGCAGCACCGTCGTCGCGTCGGGCACCGGGTCGCGGTTCAAGTCAATGCCGGCAAAGCCGCGCAGCGCCTCGCTGTCATAAAACGCATCCTCGACCGCCTCGTCGGCGAGCCCGTACCACTGCTGTACAAAATAGACCCGAAGCATGCGCTCCAGTCCGATCGGCGGGCGGCCGCGCTCGCCCTTCGGGTAGAGCGGCTGCAATCGCTGCACCAGCCGTGCCCACGGCACCACCGCTTCCATCTCGGCCAGAAACTTGTCGCGCCGCGTCGACTTTTTCTTGCGCGCGTACTCCGCCTGCAAAAAGCTCCCCTGCCGCTGCATCGCCCCGCCCCTCGGTCCCCCCGGACCCGCCAAATTTATCCGACGCACACCCCCAAAACCCGACTTTTTCAGTGTTTCCTTAAGAGACTTTGCTGGCGGGCTCGCGAGCCAGCCGTGCTGGGTGGAAACGCGACATTCCCGATTTGCTCGGAACGCGATGCTTAGGCTTGAAGCAGTCATTCACCGCCTGAAACCACGATACCCGACGCGACGCGCATTTCCAGGCTGCCGCTAGCAGGCCAAAGGGGCCGAGGAATATCCTCTTTGATGAGGAACTGCCGTTCCTCGGAGCCGGGGATCACCGCATGGACTCATGAGGACACTCTGAGGCTTTGCGCGCCGCGCTCGCAAGAACTGGGCATGATCGAATGGAGCCCGCAGAAGATCATCGCTGACGGCACCGATTGGCGTTACTTTAACGAGCTCAACGCGAATTGAAGACGTGAGCGCTACACGAAGGGGGGATTCACATGGAGATGGTGCAGACCCGACGCCGCTTTCTGGGCGCTGCGGCGCTGGCCGGCGCTGCCGGCGGTATCCTGACGCCGCGATGCGGATGGGCGGCCGAGCCGGGGCTGGAGACCACCACCGTTCGATTCAGCAAGATGCCGATCATCTGTTTTGCTCAGCAATATGTGTGTGAGGGGCTGCTGCGGGCTGAGGGGTTTACCGATATCGTCTACATAGATACGACCATCCAGGTGGTATCGGAGGATCTGGGAAGGAGCAAGTTTGATTTCTCAGCGAACTTGTCGCTCGCCTACGCCACTGCGATCGATCGCGGACTGCCGATTACTGTTGTCACCGGCCTGCATGCCGGCTGCTACGAGCTGTTCGCCCATGGTGACATCCGCGGCATCACCGACCTCAAAGCAAGCGCGTAGGTCAGCTCGGAACCCCCGAGTTGATCTCGATGATGGCGGCCTATGTCGGGCTCGACCCGAAAAAGGACTTCACGCTGGTTGATTCGCGCGCCGCCAACCCAGTGGAGCTGTTCGCCGAGGGCAAGCTCGACGCTTATCTGGCGTTCCCGCCCGAAGTGCAGGAACTGCACGCGCGCAAGGTTGGCCATGTGATTCTGAGGACCGCCGAGGATCCGCCCTGGTCGCAGTATTTCTGCTGCATGCTGGCGGCGAACCGGGAGTATACCGCACGATATCCGGTGGCGACGAAGCGGGTGATCCGCGCCGTCCTGAAAGCCGCCGATCTGTGCGCCAACCAATCCGAAGTGGCGGCGCGGCAGCTGGTAGAGGGCGGTTTTACCAAACGCTATAATTATGCGCTGCAAACGCTGACCGAGAACCCCTACCGCGCCTGGCGGGACTACGACGCCGAAGACACGATGCGCTTCTATGCGCTGCGGATGCATGAGCTGGGCATGATCAAAAGCACTCCAAAGGAGATCATCGCCAATGGCACCGATTGGCGTTTTTTGAACGAGGTCAAACGCGAGCTGAAGGCGTGAGAATCAACGCAAGGGAGGACTTGCAATGAAGATTGTGCAGAGCCGACGACGCTTTCTGACAACCGTCTCATTGGCCGGGGCCGCGAGTCTCGCTCGCATGCCGCGAGTCCGGGCTGCGGATGGACCCCTCGAAACGACCACCGTCCGGTTTATAAACTATGGTGACCTTCCGATCTGCCTTGCCCCGCAATCTGTCGCCGAAAAGCTGCTGCGTGCGGAAGGTTTCACCGACATTCGCTATGTCCAGCCGTCAAATCCACATTGGCTCGGCACAACTGAACCCGTCGCGCGCGGCGAAGCCGATTTTGACTTGAACGTAGCGTGGACTTTCGTCCCGGCAATCGAAGCCGGCCAGCCGATCACGATACTGGCCGGTGTGCTGGTGGGTTGCTACGAACTGTTTGCAAGAGAAGGTATCCGCGGCATCGCGGACTTGAAGGGAAAGAGCGTCGGCACACAGGCCGCGGGGGCGACCCGGCTCGGGCTCCCGAATTTGCTGATGGCTTCGGTGGGGCTCGACCCCGCCAGGGATATCGACTGGGTTCTCGACCCTTCCCGCAAGCCGCTCGAGCTCTTCGAGCAGGGCAAGATCGATGCGTTTCTGGGCTTCCCGCCCGAGCCTCAGGATCTGCGCGCCCGGCATATTGGACACGTGATCGTCAACACCGCCGTCGACCTGCCATGGTCGCAGTATTTTTGCTGTATGATGTATGGCAACACGGCCTTTGTTCAAAAATACCCGGTCGCGACAAAGCGCGCGATGCGGGCGATCCTAAAGGCTGCTGACATTTGCGCCGCCGAGCCGGCGCGCGTCGCCAAGGAGCTCGTCGATAACGGTCTCACCCCTCGATATGACTATGCCTTACAGACGCTCAGCGAGGTGCCTTACGACAAATGGCGCGAGTACGACGCCGAGGACACGGTGCGGTTCTATGCGCTGCGGCTGCACGAAACCGGCTTTATCAAGGCAAGCCCGCAGAAGATCATCGCCGACGGCACCGATTGGCGCTTTCTGAACGAGCTCAAACGCGAGCTGAAGGCATGACCTGACAGGTAAAGGGTGCTGCAATGAGCAAGATGCAGTCTCGCCGCCGCTTCTTGACCCGCATGTCGATGGCCGGGGTCGTCGGCCTCCTCGACGCTCCGCTGGCGCTGGGCGCCGAGGGGCCGCCGGAAACGACCGCGGTACGCTTTATGCGAACGCCGTCACTCTGCCACGCGCCCCAATTTCTTTTGCAGGATCTGCTGCGGCAGGAAGGCTTCACCGATATCAAATATGTCGATGGGGCATCGAGCGCCGAGATCAACGAGGCCGTCGTCAGCGGCAAGGTGGACTTCAATTTGCACTTTGCCCCGCAGTGGGCGTCCATAATTGACGGCGGCGGCGCGGTCACGGTTTTGGCCGGCGTGCATGTCGGCTGCTTCGAATTGTTTGGGAACGAGGGCATCCGCAGCATCAGCGATCTCAAGGGGAAGAGCGTCGGAGTGGAGGCACTGGGGTCCAGTGACCATCTTTTCCTTTCGGTCATGGCCGCTCACATTGGCCTCGACCCGGCAAAGGAGATTCACTGGATCACCAGCCGCTCCCCGAACCCGGCCGCGCTGTTTGCGGACGGCAAGATCGACGCTTGCCTCGGCCTTCCGCCCGTACCTCAAGATTTGCGCGCCCGGCATGTCGGCCACGTGGTCGTCGACAGCTCGATGGACCGCCCGTGGTCGCAATATTTCTGCTGCATGCTGGCGGGCCACCGGGAGTTCGTACAGAGGTATCCGGTCGCGACCAAACGCGTGCTGCGCGCCATTCTGAAAGCTGCCGACCTGTGCGCCAGCCAACCTGAGGTTGCCGCGCAACGGCTCGTCGACGGCGGTTTTGCTCCCCGGTACGATTATGCGCTGCAGACGCTCCGTGACGTTCCCTACGACAAATGGCGCGAATACGATGCTGAGGACACGATGCGTTTCTACGCGCTGCGGCTGCACGATCTGGGCTTCACCAAGTCGGACCCGCAGAAGATCATCGCCGACGGCACCGACTGGCGCTTCCTTAACGAACTGAAACGCGAGCTGAAGGCGTGAGCGCTAAAGAGAAGGAGGAGTCGCGATGCCGACGATGGAGACCCGACGCGAGTTTCTGACTGCGCTGTCACTGGCCGGCACCGCCTGCCTCGTCCGGCCGCCGCAAGTGTTGGCCGCGGAGGGCGCGCTCGAAACGACGACGGTCCGCATTGCGAAAAGTGCCGCCCTCTGCGTTGCCCCTCAATACGTCGCCGAGGAGCTGCTGCGCGCCGAGGGTTTCACCGAAATCCGTTACGTGCCGGAGCCTTACGCCGGCACCGCAGAGCATCTTGCGCGCGGCATGTTCGATTTCGACACGAATTACGCGTCGAACTACGTGAGAGCGATCGACGCCGGCAGGCCGGTAACGATTCTGGCCGGGATACATGTCGGCTGCTTTGAATTGTTCGGCAACGAAGGCATCCGCAGCATCACCGACCTGAAGGGAAAGAGCGTCGGGGTACAAGCCTTAGGGTCGAATAATCGCGTGTTGGTCACTCTCATGGCTGCCCAGGTCGGGCTCGACCCCGTCAAGGATATCCACTGGGTCACCGACCCGTCGATCAAGCCGATCGAGCGTTTTGTCGATGGAAAGATAGATGCTTTCCTCGGTTTTCCGCCGGAGCCGCAGGAATTGCGGGCCCGGCTTATCGGTCACGTCGTCGTCAACACCGCAGTGGATCGCCCGTGGTCGCAATATTTCTGCTGTCTGCTCGGGGCCAATGCGGATTATGTACGGGCGCACCCCGTTGCAACCAAGCGGGTGCTGCGCGCGATCCTCAAAGCAACGGATCTGTGCGCCACCGACCCGGCGCGCGCCGCGCGAAGCCTCGTCGAAGGCGGCTTCACCGCGCGCTACGATTATGCGCTGCAGACGCTGAACGACAATCCTTACGACAAATGGCGCGAGTACGACGCTGAGGACACGATCCGCTACTACGCCCTGCGCCTGCGCGAAGCGGGCTTTATAAAGTCGGACCCGCAGAAGATCATTGCCGACGGCACCGACTGGCGCTTTTTGAACGAGCTCAAACGGGAGTTGAAGGCATGAATAGACGCGCGGCGTTTCTGTTCGCGCTGGGGCTGATGGTGTTCCCAGCGTTGGCGCCGGCGCACGAGGCCCAGGACGCGAAACCTCTGCCGGTGATCGGGCCGGCCCCGCCTTTCGCCTTGACCTCGCAGGACGGCAAGTCGGTTGCTCTCACCGATTTGCGCGGCAAGGTCTTGGCGGTGACTTTCATCTATACCGGATGCCCGGACATCTGCCCGCTGATCACTCAAAAGATGGTCGGCGTCCAAAACGCGCTGGGAGCGGAGTTCGGCGCCAAAATCGCCTTCGTTTCGATCACCCTCGACCCGGAGCACGACACGCCCGCGGTATTGAAGGACTACGCCAAATTCTGGGGCGCCAAACCCAACGGATGGATGTTTCTGACCGGCTCGCTTGCGGCGGTCCATGACGTGACGCGTCGCTATGGCGTATTTTTCGCGAAGAAGGAGGACGGCTCGGTCGATCATACGCAGCTCACCACGCTCATCGATGCCGATGGCCAGATGCGCGTCCAATATATCGGCTGGCGCTTCAATCCCGATGAGTTCCGGCGCGATCTGCGGAGCCTCGTGTACAAGGAATGATATCGCTCAACACCCTCCTTGTTGGCCCGGTCGCGCGCCTGCCGTGGCGTGTCCAGACAAAGCTGCTGATGGCGTTTCTCGCGATCGTAGCACTGTTGATCGCGCTCGGCGCGTGCGGGTTGTACGAGCTCAGCAGGGTCAACCAGCGCACCGAAGAGCTGATCAACAGCGAGCGCAAGATTGCCGCCTACCGTCAGGTCCAGCACGACACCACGAGCCAGCTCTACAGCATCTCCTCGGCGCTGTTGGTCTCGGACCAGCGCACCTTGGACGGCGCCCTGCGGCAACTGAACCAGTTCGGATATGACCTCGAGCGCCTGCAGTTCGTCGCCAAGGACGAACTCAAGCTGCTGCGCAAAGTGCGGCAGGAATACGACCGATTCATCGCGGTTGCGACGCGGGTCGTCGAGCTGATCCGCAACGGCCACGGCGACGAGGCACGGGAAGCGCAGCTAAAGGAAGCGCGGCCACTGGCGGACAGGCTCGAACGGCTGACTAACCAGCTGGTCAATAAGGCCGAGGCCGATGTCGTCGCGGATATCGAGGCGAGCGGGGAGACCTACCGCACCTCACAGATGATCGTCATTGCGTTCGCTGTGGGCGCCATCGCTCTCTCCCTGGTCCTTGGCCGCACGATCTCATTGTCGCTGACCGGGCCGATCCGGGAAGTCGGCAGAACGCTCGACGAGATTGCTTCGGGTGACTTCACCCGCCGCATTGGGGTCGGCAATCGCGACGAACTGGGCAGGCTGGCGGCCAACGTCAACCGAACCTCAGAGCAGCTCGGCGATCTATACCGGCAGCTCGAAATGGCGAGCGAGCACAAATCGGCCTTCCTTGCCAGCATGAGCCACGAGCTCCGGACGCCGCTCAACGCCATCATCGGTTACAGCGAGATGCTGCATGAGACCGCGCAGGACGAGGGGCAAGAGGAATTTCTGCCTGACCTCGCCAAGATCCGCGACGCCGGCCGGCACCTCCTCGGGCTGATCAACGACATCCTCGATCTGTCGAAGATCGAGGCCGGCAAAATGGATCTTTATCTGGAAGAGGCCGACCTCGCCGGCCTCGTCGATGAGGTGCGCTCGATCGTCGAACCGCTAATGGCGGCGAATGCGAACCGTCTCGAAATCGTCTGTCCGGCGGCGGTCGGCGCGCTTTACACCGATCGGACCAAGCTCAAGCAGAGCCTCCTCAACCTGTTGAGCAACGCCGGCAAGTTCACCCATGAGGGCCGCGTCAAGCTCGAAGTCAAACCTGCCCCCAGCGAAATCTCCTTTATCGTCAGTGACACCGGGATCGGCATGACCGAGGAGCAGCAAGGCCGGCTCTTCCAGGCCTTCAGCCAGGCCGACGCGTCGACGACCAGGCAATATGGCGGCACCGGCCTCGGTCTCGCGATCAGCAAGCATTTCTGCGAGATGCTCGGCGGCAAGATCGCCGTTGAGAGTACTCCCGGGCATGGCTCGACCTTCACGATCACATTGCCCGATCGCGACCGCGCCGCGCCCGCTGCTGCCGCCATCCCCGAGGGCGCCGAACATGCGGCGCTCGTCATGGTGGTCGACGACGATCCGAACGCTCGCGACCTCCTCGCTTCCACGGTCCGCCGGGAGGGCTACCGGGTGATCGAAGCGACGGATGGCGCAACCGCTCTTGCGCTGGCGCGCGAGTGGCATCCCGACGTGATCACGCTCGATGTGTTGATGCCGCGATTGGATGGCTGGGCGGTATTGACGGCCCTCAAATCCGATCTCGATCTCGCCGAGATCCCGGTCATCATCGTCACTGTGTTGGCTGATCGCGGCATCGCCGTCTCGCTCGGGGCGGCCGAGCTCCTAACCAAGCCGATCGACCGCACACGCCTGGCGGCGACGATCCGGCAGAACGTGCGCGGCACCGGCATCGTTCTCGTCGTCGATGACGAACCCGAAAGCCGCCGTATTGGCCGGCGGCATCTGGAGAAGCTCGGCTGGGAAGTCGCCGAGACTCAGGACGGCGCCGATGCGCTCCTCTGGTTGTCGAAGAACCGGCGTCCGGCGATGATCATGCTCGATCTGCTGATGCCTGTCATGAACGGGTTCGCCTTTCTCGAAGAGATCGCCAAACATGCCGAATTGCGGGAGATCCCGATCGTGATCCTGACGGCAATGCCGTTGGGCGCTGCCGAGCGTGAGCTGCTGTCCGGGCGCACGCGCGACGTGATCGCCAAAGGCGCGGACGACTTCGCCCAGGTGCTGCGCCGGATATTGGTGAGCCTGCCGAAGACGGCAGCGGTCGCCGCGGCGGGTTGATGTGGGGAACGGATGGCCAAGATCCTAATCGTCGAGGACAACGAGATGAACCGGGACATGCTGTCGCGCCGGCTCATCCGCCGCGGCTATCAGATCGTCATGGCCGTCGACGGTGCAGACGGCATCGCGATGGCGAAAGCCGAAGACCCCGACCTGATTCTGATGGATATGAGCCTGCCGGTCATCGACGGGTGGGAGGCGACGCGCCGTCTCAAGGCCGACGCGGCTACACTGGCGATCCCGGTTATCGGGCTCACCGCGCACGCGATGGCGGGCGATCGCGAAAAGGTCATGCAGGCGGGCTGTGACGACTACGACACAAAGCCGGTCGACTTGCCCCGGTTATTGCAGAAGATCGAGGCGCTCCTACCCCGCATCGGCGGGCGATCGTGAGCGGCGGACGGCTCGAGAACGCGATCGCCGCCTTTCTTCGGCAGGAGGTCGGCGCGTCTGCCGCCGCGATCATCGGCTTTGTCGATCTTCTGATCGACGATGCGCGCCGGCACGGACTTACAGACGTCGTCCCCGACCTTGAGCGGATGCGGCTGGCCGCAACGCAGCTCTCGACGCTGATCGAGGGCGCCGTCACGAGTGGATCAGGAAGTGATGCGCCTGACCTGAGCCGCCGTCGCCACGATCTGCGGACACCGCTGAACGCGATCAAAGGCTATGGCGAACTCCTCGTCGAGGAGGCACGGGACAGTGGCCGGGACACATTGCTGATCGATCTCAGCAAGGTGCTCGACCTCGCCGATCGCCTTCTCGGAGAAGTTGACCGCGTCGGCCAAGCAGTGGCGCCGCCGCCGATCGATATGGTCAGCGATATGTTGCGGACGATAAGGCCTCTCGGCGACGGTGATGTCCTCGATCCGAGGGCTGTCGCGAGCCGGATCCTCGTCGTCGACGACAATGCGTCAAATCGCGATCTGCTTTCGCGCCGGCTGGTGCGCGAAGGGTATCGCGTGATAGCCGCCGAAAACGGGGCGGAGGCACTCGCGCTGACCACTGCCGAAGCCTTCGATCTCGTCCTGCTTGATCTGATGATGCCGGGGATGAGCGGGTTCGAGGTGCTCTGCCGGCTCAAAGCCGACGCAGCCACGCGACATGTTCCTGTCATCATGATCTCGGCTCTCGATGAACTCGACAGTACGGTGCGCTGCATCGAGGCCGGAGCGGAGGACTACCTGCCCAAGCCGTTCAATCCGGTGCTGCTGCGCGCGCGCATCGGCGCGTGCCTCGAAAAAAAGCGGCTGCTCGACGAGGTGCACGCCGAAAAGGAGCGCTCCGAGGCTCTGCTTCTCAACATCCTGCCGCGCACGATCGTCGAACGCATGCGGCGGGGCGAAACCGTGATCGCTGACCGCATCGCCGAAGCAACCATCCTCTTTGCTGATCTGGTCGACTTCACTTCGCTCGCGGCCCGGTTCTCACCCGAGAAGACGGTAGCGCTTCTAGGAGACATCTTTTCCCGGCTCGACTCTCTCGCCGCCCGACATGGGCTCGAAAAGATCAAGACCACCGGCGACGGCTATATGCTGGCGGGCGGTGTTCCCGAGGAACGGACTGACCACGCTGCGGCGGTTGCCGAGATGGCGCTGGCGATGCTCGATGCGGTCGAGACCGCCGGTCAGACCGCCGGCGAGCCGCTCCAGCTGCGTATCGGCCTCAACAGCGGCGCGTTGATCGCCGGCGTGCTCGGTACCCACAAATTCGTCTATGACGTCTGGGGTGATACCGTAAACACCGCCAAGCGCATGGAGAGCTACGGTCTATCCGGTCGCGTCCATGTCTCCGCCACGACCCGCAAGGCACTTGGCAATGCGTTCCGCTTCGAGCCCCGCGGCGCGCTCGAAGTCAAAGGCAAAGGGTCGATGGAGACTTACTTTCTCTATCGCCAATAGGGCCGTGCGCACCCTATTCGGCTTCCCCCGGCGTCCGACCAGCACTTCATCAGCGTGTTCGAAGGACGAGTGTGCAGATCGGAGTGCAGAGACGCAGGTCGGTTTCTTGGCAATTGCCGAGGTCCGCTTCTTGGCACCAAGAGCGGTTCCCGCCGCGAAGGGTGAGCGGCCGCAATGGGGTCGATCTGACCCGTTCACATGCGTGCACGCTAATGGCTGCAATCGGCGCATCTGAGGCGCTCCGCCTAAGGTCTCCTAAGGCAAGGACAGCGGCCCTGCCTGGGACAGGGCCGCACACTCGCTGCGATCAGAGCTCGACTTGCTCCGAAATGGTGAGCGCGTCGTCAACCTCGATACCGAGATAGCGGACGGTACTTTCGAGCTTCGTATGTCCCAGAAGCAGCTGCACCGCCCTCAGGTTGCTCGTCTTCTTGTAAATCTGCGCCCCCTTTGTCCGCCGCATCGAGTGCGTTCCATATGCCGAGCCCCGCGCATTCGACCCAGCTATGGACGATGCGAGCGTACTGCCGCGTCGATAAATGCGGCTGGTCATGAAACCGGCTTGGGAAGAGGTATTGGCTGTTCCCTGGGGCGGTATGGGCTAGCCAATCGTCGATTGCTACTCGAGTTTGTTCGGTGATCTCGAACTGGACCGGCCTCCCGGTTTTCCGCTGGATTATCGTGGCCCGGTCCTGTACCCGGCCGCCGAGGTATACGTCGTTCACCCGGAGCTGCACGAGATCGCAACCCCTCAGCTTGCTGTCGATAGCGAGATTGAACAGAGCGAGGTCCCTTTTGCGCTTTTCAAGCTGAAGCCGGACGCGAATTACCCAGACCTCCCTTGGTCTCAGCGGACGTTTCTGACCGATAAGGCGGCCTTTGTTCCAGGGAGCTTTGGCAAAGCCGACAAACGATGGGGTGATGGTGTGCGTGGGTGGCTCCTTGAGCCCGACCACGCCCTCCACAGCGCGGGTCACCTGCTGTAGAGGGTTTCGGATGACGGCCCCATCACGAGCCCAGCCACGCGCACCGGGGCCGTCGTCCGAAAGCCTTCAGGGAAGGAACCCGCGGGATGTCGGGGACAACGGTGCCGCGGGCTTTATGGGGATTTCGACAGCGCCGTCGAGGCTACGGCTGCGGATGACGCGGCGGACGGAGAGATTGCGGCGCCAAGCGGTGGTGGCGATGAGGCCGGAGTTGCCCGACAACAAGGGGCCGAGGCCGATCTGGGCGTTGCAGAACCCGGGCTAGGGCGAGCGCTGCCGCGGCCGGCCCTGGGCCAGCGAGACAGATCGGGATAGCCGCGGCGAATGGGATAGCCCGGGCTCATGAGGTGTCGATCCTGATGACGGCGGGCATCGTGGTCGAGCTATGTCGCGCCGGCTCGCTTGCCTCGAACACCTCGATGATGCGCATGGCCGAGCCGCAGCACGGACACGGCTTAAGGGCCGTGGGCGGCTCGCAAGCGGTGTCCTCGGGCTCGGGCGCCGGCGGCGCGATGGCGAGCAGCTTGCGGGCGAGCGCGAGATTGTCGGCCTTCACGCCGCTCGCCAGCAGACCGTAGTGGCGGATGCGGTGGAAGCCACTGGGCAGCACGTGGATCAGCAACCGGCGGATGAACTCGTGCGCGTCGAGCGTCATCGTCTTGTAGCGGCCGGGTCCGTTGCTCCGATAGTCCCTGACCTTAAACGTCACCGTCTTGGCATCAGCCGCGATCAGGCGCCGGTTCGAGATCGCCACGCGATGCGTGTAGCGCGACAGATAGGCGAGCACCGCCTTGGGCCCGGCGAGCGGGCGCTTGGCGTAGACGTACCAGCGCGTTTTCTTGAGCGGCGCCAGATAAGCAGCGAATGCCTTGGTGTTGACGAGCGCGGCGTGCGTGCCGCGAAACATCAACCGGCCGGCGGCGTGTGCGGCAACGAGCTTCTCGATCATCAGCCTGCGGAAGAGCTTTGATAGCACGCGCACCGGCAGCAAGAAGTTGGGCCGTTTGGTGATCCACCGTAATCGAGCGAGCGAGATGCCGCCGCCCGGCACGATCATATGCACGTGCGGATGATGCATCATCGCCGATCCCCAGGTGTGCAGCACGGCGGTGATGCCGATGCTGGCGCCGAGATGCTTGGGGTCAGCCGCGATCGCCACCATTGTCTCGGCGGATGCCCGGAACAAGAGATCGTAGATCACCACCTTGTTCTGATAGGCGATGTCGCCGATCGGCGCTGGCAGTGTGAAGACGACGTGGAAGTACGGCACGGGCAGCAGCTCCGCCGCGCGCGCCGCCATCCACTGCCGCGCCGCCGCGCCCTGACACTTCGGACAGTGCCGGTTGCGGCAGCTGTTGTAGGCGATGGCCGTATAGGCACACGCGTCGTTCTCGCAGCGCATGACGTGGCCGCCGAGGGCCGCCGTGCGGCAGCGCTCGATCGCGCTCATCACCTTGAGCTGGCCGAGGCTCACGTGACCGCGGTTGGCCTCGCGCCAGGCCGGCCCGTGGTCGCGCAAGATATCCGCGACCTCCAGGCCTTGACGGCCCACGCGGGACCGGCGTTATGCCGGCGGCTGCTCCGTCGGCAGCGTCAGCCGATCAAGGGGGCTCATCACAGTGCGCAGCACGTTGGTGGCGACGTGGGTATAGCGGGCTGTGGTGTCCAGCTTGGCATGGCCCAGCAGCACTTGGATTACCCGCACGTCGATATCGCTCTCCAGCAGATGCGTGGCGAACGAGTGGCGCAGTGTATGCGGCGTGACCCAGCTGCCGAGCCCCGCGGCCTCGGCCGCCATATGGCAGACGCGGTTGAGCTGACGCACCGATATCGGCCGCAGCGGGTCCTGACCCGGGAACAGCCAGCCTCGCGACCGGCATTGCAACCACCATGCGCGCAGCAACGACAGAAGCTGCGGCGACAGCATGGCATGGCGATCCTTGCGGCCCTTGCCCATCTCGACACGGATCAGCATGCGCTTGGAATCGATATCGCCGACCCGCAGCATGACGACCTCGCCGCCGCGCAAACCGGCGCCGTAAGCAATGCTGAGCGCGGTCTTGTACTTCAGGCCGGGGCCGGGCGCGGCCTCGATCAGCCGAGCGACCTGCTCCGCAGCAAGTACCCGCGGCAGCTTGCGCGGATAGTGCGTGCGCGCCAGTTGATGGGCGAGGTCAGCGCGGCCGAGCGTGATGCTGAGGAAGAAGCGCAACGCCGAGGCCTGCGAGTTCATCTTCGGCGGCTGCGCACCCTGCTCGACCTGTGCGAGCTGAAAGCGGCGGATGTCGTCGCCGCTCGCGGTATCGGGGGAGCGACCGAGAAATCGGGCAAAGGTCTCGATCTGCCGGATATACTCGTGCTGGGTCTTGTCGCTAAAGCTCCGGACCGTCATGTCCGCGATCATGCGGCGGCGAAGATCGCTGATCGGCTTGTCGTTCATCGGGGGCTCCTGTCCTGAGGCTGGAGTGTTGGAACTCCCAATCCTCAGGACGGGACGCCCGCCCCGTCATCGTCTATCAGTCAGTTGTTGGCACGGTCCTCGCCGCCTGCCCCGCTCCGCGCGCAGCGCCCTCCCGCGCGAGCGGGTTCGTTCGTTGCCCCTCAACGGACCTTGTCGGCGGCGAGGGTAAACTGCCGACTTGGGTGGCAAGCGGACCTTTAAAAGGCCGCCTCGAAACTCGCTCGGCGTTGTGCGCACCACACTCATCATCTCACGCCAGCGTGTCGAGCAGCGCTTTTGCTTCGACGAGATCGGCGGTGTCGAACCCCTCGGTGAACCAGTTGTAGATCGGCGCGAGGAGATTGCGCGCCTCGCCACGCCGGTCTTGGTCGCGCCACAGCCGCGCGAGGCTTGTCGCGGTGCGCAGTTCCCAGGATTTCGCCTGCTGCTCGCGGGCGATCGCGAGCGACTCGCGGTAGCATTGCTCGATATGGGCGTGTTCGCCCGCGGCTTGTAACAAGTCTCCTTCCAGCCGATGCAGTTCTGCTTGCCACCACACCCCCTTTTTCGCCTGCTCGATGATCGCGAGACCCTCAACGATCTGGCCAGAGCGTCGATAACGTTCCACGAGCGCGGCGAAAAAAACTGCAAGGAGTCCGTGATCGCCACCCCCAGTCGCCCGAAAATCGGCCGCCAGTATTGAAAGCTCGGATAAAGTTTCCCGAGGCTCTTCCATAGCGAGGAGGGCCCAGCTACGCGTTAGGCGCGCCAGTACGATGCGAAAGCGGAACCCCTGCTGTTCGGAGATTGCCAGCGCTTCGTCAAGGAGTTCTAACGCGATCTCCGGTTCGCGACGCGAAAGATGCGTGACGGCGGCCGAACACAATGCTTGGTCCAAACTTTGCGGATGGTTGCGCGTTCTTGCCGCTCTCAATCCCTCAGCGGCCGCTTTGCTAGCCCGATCAGGATACCCGAGAAGCCATTCATTCCATCCCATAATTCCCAATCCAAATACCAGTGGGTTGAGGCCCCCCGCCTCCAGCCGGGACCGATGTTCGTCGGGGTCGTAGCACGTCAGAGCATCGGCAAGGTGACTGCGCGCCTCCATAAAGTTACCCATGAAGCACAGCGTGTGGCCGAGACTGGCATGAGCCTCTGAGGCGAAGGCATGGTTCCCCTGGTGCAAGGCTATTTCCAAACACCGGGTGCCGTATTGCCTTGCCGCAACGGAATTGCCCTGTACTTGGCTGACTGACCGTAGCCCAAGCAGGACGCGCATTACGTCTTCGTTTTCATCAACGTGCGTGCACAGCTCGCTGGCCCGCCGGTACGCCGCTTCCGCGCCTGCTGATGCATATCCTTCAGTAGCCATTAGGACTTGTCCGAGCGAGTATTGGAGCTTAAGTTCCTTTCGGTCCCGTCCCGCGGCATCTCCCAAACAGAAGACGAGCTTTAAACCTCGACGGAAATGCGCTGCGGCTTCGGCGTTTGCAGACCGGCGTCTAGCAAAATTACCTGCCGTTACCCAATAATCGATCGCGTCGCTGAGGATTCCGGCGTCTCGAAATGCTGTGCAAGGATTTCCGGCTCGGCGTCAGCAGTCTCCGGAAAACGCTCCTCCAGCACCCGCGCAATTCGCCCATGCAATTCCTGCCGCTGGCTTCGCAGCAAGGTGGTGTAGGCGGCCTCCTGGACGAGGGCGTGCTTGAACGTGAAAGAGGCGCGCGGCGGCATGCCGCGACGGAAGAGGAGGCGGGCGGCGACGAGTTGGTCGAGCGCCTCGTTCAGCTGCGCCTCGCTACGGCGGGCGACGGCGACCATCAGTTCGTAGGAGAATTCCCGACCAATCGCGGCGCCGATCTGGGCCACCTCTTTGACTGGTGCGAGGCGGTCGAGCCGGGCCATCAGCGAGGCGTGCAGGCTCGACGGGATCGCCAGCGGCGGCAACGGGCCGGCGAGCACGTAACCGTCGCCCTCTTCGCGCAGCAGCCCTCCTTCGAGCAGGGTTTTGGTCAGTTCCTCGATGAACAGCGGAATTCCGTCGGTGCGTTCGACGATACGGTCAAGGATCGCCGGCGGCAGCGACTTGCCACCGGTGACGCTATTAACGAGAGAGGTGGTTTCGCGCTGGGCCAAGCGGTTCAGGGACAGCGACGAGACATGCGCCTGTCCGACCCACGGCGCTTGAAATTCCGGGCGGAACGTGATCACCCCCAGCACCGGCAAGCGCGAGAGGCGCTCGACGGTACGGTCGAGCAATTCGAGCGAGGTCGAATCGGCCCAATGTCCGTCCTCGAAGATCATCAGCACCGGCCGCTGCGCGGCTAACCCCTCCAGCTGATTTAGAAGTGCCGCCAGCGTCATCTCGCGCTTGCGCTGCGGATCAGCAGGCAGCGGTGGGTAGCGCCTCTCGCTCGGCAGCGACAGAAGATCGGCAACCAACGCGATCGTCTCGGCGGATTCGTCACCCGATCGCCCCAGCAGCGCCGCGAGCTTGTCCAGCTTTGTGGCCGGCACATCTTCGCGGGCAAAGCCAGCAGCGCGTTCAAGCTGGGCGATGAACGGGTGAAGCGCGCTGTCGCGGTGATAAGGCGAGCAGAAGTACCGCAATTGTATATGCGGCTCGCCGCGCAACCGCTCCTGCAGCGCCACGGTCAGCCGCGATTTGCCGATGCCGGGTTCACCCGACAGCAGCACGACCTGGCCCTCCCCCGCTTGAGCGCGCCGCCAGCGCCGCAGCAGCAGGTCCAGTTCCTCCTCGCGCCCGACCAGCGGGGTCAGCGCGGCGGCGTGCAACGCCTCGAAGCGGCTCTCGACCGCGCTCGGCCGCAATACCTGCCAGACCGGCACCGGCCCGGCAAAGCCTCTGACCTCGACGGCGCCGAGATCGCTCACTCGAACAGATCACCGACCAGCTCCCGCGTGCCCTCGGCAATCAGCACGCCGCCGGCCGGCGCCATCGCTTGCAGCCGCGCCGCAAGGTTCGGTGTCTCGCCGACAACGCCGCGTTCCTGCGCCTCGCCGGCGCCGATGAGGTCGCCGACCACGACGAGCCCGGTGGCGATGCCAATGCGGGTTTCGAGCCGAACCATCGTATCGAGCCGGCCGACCCGCTCGGCAAGGGCCAGCCCCGCGTGGATCGCGCGCTCGGCATCGTCCTCATGTGCCTGCGGATAGCCGAAATAGATCAAGACGCCGTCGCCCATGTATTTAGCGACAAACCCGCCGAGCCGGCCGACCTCCTCGGCGACCGCAGCGTGATAGGCGCCGATCACCTCGCGCAGATCCTCGGGGTCAAGCTGGGCAGCGAGCGCGGTCGAGCCGACCAGATCGCAGAACATTATGGTCAGCTGTCGGCGTTCGGCATCAGGTGATGTCAGGGCACCTCCCGGGGCCGCCGCGACCGGGCCACCAGGCGCCTTGGCGCTGAGCGCGGCGATTGCGGCGAGGAGCTTGCGGCGGTGGCCAACCGAGGTCACGCCAATGCTGATCAGATCGTCTGCCGTCAGCTCGGGCAGCACCTCGGCGTCGATATCGTTGTCGCGGAACGCCGCCTCGTATTGCCCGAGACCCAGCCCGCGCAGCCAATGGGCGACATCAAGCAACATCGCTGGCGCTCCCTGGTCCTGGACGTCGGTTGTCGACGCCAGTTCGGGGTGGGCTCATGTGAACGCCGATCACCCGAATCCAGCATAACCGGGAGCAGCTCCGGAACGGAAGTGTTCCGCGATCGCCTACGTTCTCCGCTCGGGTTGCCCTCGACGCACAGAGCCCCACAGTTTCGCATCGTGCACGACGGAGGAACCTATGCGATTCTTTGATTGGCCTGAAGGTCCGAGAGGGTCGAACGTCCCCGTTCCGAGGCGAGGCGGGAAGGTCTGGAAGCGGCGCATCCTCGTCATTGCCGCTCGTTCCGGCCAAGGTCCGTTCAGCGTCGACTTGAGGCGATCGATGGTTGCCAAAAGAACGGCCGCAATCGGGCGAGGCTGTCCTTTGGCCCAGTCATCGATCAGGCGCGGATTTTCGATCCTAACCCGCGCAAGGCTGCCGGTGCCGATAGCAATTACGAATTCACCTCGGTCGTTCATAACGTGTTTGACCACAATTCCCTTCTCTTTCTGCGCTAATCCGGCGCTGCGGCGTTAAATTGACTTAAGCTTTGAGAACGCGATGAAGACGACTGGCCTCTGCACAGCATCCGCCACGTTCTGTCGTATTGCTACCACGGTTTTCACCATCCCTGACTTCCCAGCGCATCTTGCAAGCGAGCAATAGGAGTAGCCGCCGAGGGGGTCTATCCGCCGTTGTCTAGTCAATCCGAACGCGGCTAGTCTCTTGAACGGGCGTAATCGGAAACGCGCTGCCTAAACTGCACAGGGAGGTCATCTCAATGAACGAAGCGCTGGCCCGCCTTCCCGAGGAGGTTGCCACCGCGGAGCGGGAGTATATCGAAGCGTGGCGGCGTAAGACGGGCCGAGCGGATGGACGTGAGCTTACCGGTCTCGCACTCTCCGGCGGCGGCATCCGCTCAGCCGTGTTTTGTCTCGGCGTCCTGCAGGCGCTGGCCAAGCACGATACCCTCAAAAATTTTGATTACCTCTCCACCGTGTCTGGCGGCGGCTACGTCGGCTCGGCGCTGACATGGTTTACGCGGTCCGGTATTCGATTCGGCGTGGGGAAGAACGATTTTCCCTACGGAATAGACGACCCGACGCAGTCACCGCCAAAGGACCCGCCCGGAACACCTCTTCTCCCGCATCTCAGGAGGCACGGGAGCTATCTCGATCCGGGCGGTGTCCTGAGCCTGTTGGCGGGCATAGCGGTGGTCCTGCGCGGCATCGTGCTGAACCTGTTCGTCGTCTGGCTCCCGATCGTCACGGCCCTGTTCGTGTTACTGCGCGTTGTTTATAGAAACGTCGCGTGGGGACTGCAGCCATGGGTCATCCCGACCATCGTGGCGGCAATCTTCGTCGTTCTGGCTATCGTCTATTCGCTCCAGTCAGGCTGGCAAGCGAAGCGTCACAGGGATATGCCGTATGGTTCGCGGCAGGATTTCGAGAGGGTCACGCCGTACATTTTGGGCGTCTTGGCCGTCTTACTCGTATTAGCGAGCCTGCCCTACGTCCGAACCCTTATCCTTCACAATATCGCCTCCGAAGGCATCGTCGGCTTCATTATGGCCTCCAGTGGCGCCGCGCTGGGCTTGTGGTCGCGTTTCATGTCAAAGGGTGACGCGGCAGGCAAACCGCCAACGTGAGTTGGGCCTATCGGCGCTGCGCTGTTGATGTACGGAGTCGGTCTCCTCGCTTATGCCCTGTCGGGCATGATATTCACCGATGGCAAAGCCGCGCCGGATTATAGATGGCTGGCGGAGTCTTCGTGATCGCTGCGGTCGCGGCGTTCGCCGGGTACTTCGTGGACTTGAACGAGACCACGCTTCACCGGTTCTACCGCGACCGTCTGATGGAAGCGTTCATGCCGGATATCGATGATAGCGGCGTCCCAATCAACAAGAGAGCCAATGCAGCGAATGCGGGCAGGTTGCGTGAGATGTGCAAGCCAAGCAGCCCGAGCGCGCCGTACCATATCATCTGCGCTCATATTGTCCTTACGCGTATCGATACGCGACGCGTCGACCCGAAATGGCTCGACCGGTGGCGCATCAGGGGCGGCGACAGCTTTGTGTTCTCGCCACGATATTGCGGTGGCGGTGTCGTGGGTTGGAAGGAGACCGCTGTCAATAAGTCGTTCAGCGAGCTCTCGCTACCGACTGTCATGGCGGCGTCGGGCGCGGCCGTAAATCCTGACGCGGCGAGTTCGGGCGTGGGGCCGCAAAGGAATATGCTCTTTGCTATCCTGATGGCATTGCTGAACATCCGGCTCGGAATCTGGATTCCGAACCCGGTGAGATACGGCAACCGGCCGCACGCGCCGGCGCCGAATCACTTCAATGCTGGGCTCGCCGGGGTTCTGGACTGGACATCGCAGAATGGCCGCTTTCTCGAAATCACGGACGGCGGGAATTTTGAAAATCTCGGTGTCTACGAGCTGCTCCGGCGAGGCGTGCAGACGATTGTTGTGTGCGATGCGACCGCCGATCCGGAAACGGAGCTCGCAGACCTCCAGAACCTTCTCAGCCGGGCGGAGGCTGACTTCGGTGTTACTATAACATTCACGCCGCCTCCGCTTGCGCCCCTCATGCCATCGAAGGCCGATGCGCGGTTTCCGCTCGGGGTCGCGTTCGCCACGCAGCCATTTGTCGTGGGAAAAATCCGGTATCTGAACGGTGCGCAGGGCAAGCTCTATTATATCAAGCCAGCAATCTTTGCCGAGCTTCGTCTGCATGTGCTGGGCTACAAGGGGGCGTTTCCAGCGTTCCCGGATGACAGTACCGTCGACCAGTTTTTTGATGAAGCGCGCTTTGAGGCTTACCGCGAACTGGGATTTGCGTGTGTGGATAGGATGCTCGCCGATCCCAAAATTCTAAAAAAATTTCAACAGATGTAGGAGACGCCACGTGGTCGCTGAGATGATTGGCTTCGTCCTTCGCAACGTCCCCGCCTTTCTGTTCGTGGCAGCGTTGCTGATAGCGCCCTTCAAACGGGCTCCTCGCTGGTCAATGTCAGAGCGGTTCCTGTCGTGGATCTTGTTACTGCCTATAGGCGTGACGGGCATCTGGGCCGGCGTCTTCCACCTGTTTTTCCCGGCTATTGCTGCGGCTGATATCGGCTGGCAGGTTAGCCCGTTCAGTTCGAGGTCGGCGTGGCGGACCTGGCTTTTGGCGTGACCGCTTGTATCGCTTTCTGGTGCAGTCGGCCGTTCAAGGCGGCGGCGGTCTGGGCTGCCTCGACCGCATTGCTCGGCGACGCCGGGGGCAGCCACGTTCACCAGATGATGGTTGCGGGCAATTTTGCCCCTGGCAACGCTGGCGCCCCGTTTTGGACCTATGTCATTGTGCCTGTGGTCGCCATTGTGCTGTTGACTGCGGCGTGGCGACAGCAACGCTCTCGTCCAGACAGTCTGCTGTATTGTGTAAATCCATCAACAGTCTAAGCAGTCAGTGTAAGGGAAGCCAAATTCATTGACGTCCGGTGTTAGGAATACGGCAGAAAATTTCGCTCGGAACGTTTTATAATCCACGTCGACTCCATAATTTATTAGCCAAAATGACTGTAGAAGGGCGAGCATTGCGCAGGTGTATCCTGGCCGCGCAGGGTAATCGCCTTCTTCGTCCAGGTCCCAGACTTTTGCCATGCGTCACCGCGCCGAGATCGGCCGGCTCATACGCGTGACACGGCTGGGACTACAATAAGCCAAGCCAACCCCCAACAAGGTTGTAAGCGAGACGGGCCTGCTGCCAGCCTCGTTCGAATCGTAGTCCCCCAGCCAACCAGTCTCCCTCGCTGCGGCATTTTTGAGTTGTGTGCGTCAAGTTCTGCAAAAGCAGGTTGGTGATGTTGGGCGTGGGCGGCGCGGAGCCCCCGTGTAGCGCAGCGCCGTCCGCGCCCGGCCGCCGTCAGGCGGCCAAGGCCCGCAGGGCCTCTTTCTTGTACTCCTTCAGATGGTCCATGTTGAGATAGCGCGTGGCTTCAAGCCAGTTCTCGTGCATCTCGACCGCCAGCGCTCGCACCAGCCGCAAGCAGCTTTCGGCGTTGGGGAAGATGCGCACGACGTGGGTTCGCCGCTTCAGCTCCTGATTTAAGCGTTCGAGCATGTTGGTCGATTTCATATGCTTGTGATGCTGCAGCGGCAGTCGATAATAGGTCAACGTCTCTTCAATGTTGTCCTCGACCCAGTTGCATAGCCTGGGATATTTGGCCTGCCACTTGGCAAGCCATTGGGCGATGTCGCGCCGCACCTCGGCGAGGTGCGGCGGTCGTAGAACCAGCGCAGCTCCCGCAGGCAATCATCATCGACCTTGCGCGGCACGTAATCGAGCGCGTTCCTCAGGAAATGCACATAGCAGCGTTGCCACGCCGCCTCCGGCAAGACCTCGCGGATCGCCGCCTTGAGCCCCTCGTGGTTATCGGAGACGACAAACTCGACACCGGCGAGGCCGCGCGCCTTGAGGGCGGAGAGAAAATGGCGCCAGCTCGACCGGCTCTCGCGGTTGGCGAGCTCGACCGCCAGGATCTGACGGCGGCCGTCCTCGTCGACCGCCACCGCGATCAGCACCGCCTGGCTGACGATTACACCCGCTTCGCGCACCTTCTCGTAGCGGGCATCGAGGATCAGATACGGGTAGCTCTCATTGAGCCGCCGTTCGGCAAACGCCTTGAGCCCCTCGTCCAGCGACTTGTTGATCGCACTGATCGATGAGGCCGAAAAGCTGTGACCGCACAACGCTTCGGTCACCGCCTTGACCTTACGGGTGGAAACCCCCTGCACGTACATCTCGGCCAAGCTGCCGACCAACGCTTTCTCCGAGCGCTGATAGCGCTCGAACAACTCAGTCGAGAACCGCCCACTGCGATCCTGCGGCACCCGCAACTCCAGCGTGCCAACCCGCGTGATCAGCGAACGGCTGTAGTAACCGCTGCGGTACGACAGCCGCGTCTCCGTCCGCTCGCCCTTGGTCATGGTGTGCACCCTTCACGGGTCGGTGACGTTGAACATCACCAGCATGCCATGACCGCTTCTGGTCTCAGCCTTTCTGCTGAACCTTCAGCACACTATCCATTTTTGTAGTTGGTGCCAAATGTACCCTATTGATAAAAGTATCCGCATTTTTGACCAAAAAAATAGGCCAAGGATCGACTAGAGGCTCATCACGTTTGGCCGGCCTTCCCGAACTACTTCAACAATTATTTAATGTCTTTAGCGGCCCTTGGGATTGCACGGATCGTACGATTTGCAATCGCAACCGCAGAATGGAGATCAAATGGCCGCAGATGTTCAAAGGGCTAAGCACTGGCTTGCCGTTCGCCAACCGAGCCTGCAAATGGCGCCGCTGGTGAGTCTCGGTGCGCAACACCGCGCATTTGCTGCGAATGCCGACGCAGCGCTGGCGGGCACGCCAGTTGCCGCGGTGCCATCCGCGGCCGCAATCACCGGCAGGGATGGGGCATCCAGCAGCGTCGCCGATGAGGCGCTCAAGTCGGCGACTAGCCGTGACAAGCTTATCGACACGCTGATCCAGTATCCGATCCTTGGCGCCACGAGCGTCATGGATCTTGCCCTCAAACACAGCGGCTATAATCCTCTTGACCCGGCGCAAGCCGGGAATTACGCGGCCTACATCAAATACGTGACAGACATTGTGCAGGCTCCGTTTTTTCATCTTCATTATTCTGATCAAAAACAATTGCACGAACAATCCGACAACTGGGACCAGTTGATCGGCGACATCGTGTCGTTGTTTGAGGGTATTCAAGCCCAAGACCAGACCCGAATCGTGAACGGCCTAAAGCAGCTCGCCCATACCGCTACCTCGACCAGCAGCACCGAAGAGAAGATGAATGTCTTCTCGCAACAGGCGATCTCGGTCAACAACACCGAGATTACGGTAGGTATCTACTACAGTTCGGTGTCGATGATCGAACATAACGGCAAGCACACCACCAGGCAGGCCGATTACCTGGTCAATCGTGCGTTTTTAAACTTTTATACAGAGACGTGGGCTCAGTTCGCACCGCTCGTCGCCGATGCAAAAGTCACAGGCGCGAAAGACTGGCTCAGCCAGATGAGATCGGTGAAGTCCTAATCGCCAACGGCCTGCAAGCCGGGATCGGGGGACGGCGGGCCACTGGCGCTCACCGTCCCTGATCCCCCATTGATGATCAGAACGCCCGCTGCCGTGACGTGAGGCGGTGCTGTCCGAGGAGCTAGATCGTGTCAAAATCGGCGGATCCCCGCCTCGTGTGGTTGATGCTGTACGACCCCCAGCGGGGTTGCCCGGGCTCGCCCGAGCCCGCAAACACTGCGTTGACAGCGGTCAGCGATCCAATCGCAATGACCTTGGCGGATGCCGCACGAGCGGTGATGCCAGCGGCGGTCGCCGCCGGCGGGATCACATCGGTAAATGCCAGCTCATTGATTGTCGGCGCCGACGCCGCCCACGCTCTGGAATTGGACCATAGCGTGGTGGCTGCGCAGCGCCAGGGATTTGACGCGCTTGTCACAGCCTTTGGGCAAAGCCCCCTGACCGGCTGCACCTCCGTAATGGATTTGGCCTTGTCCGGGTCGGGGTGGAACCCGCTCGACCCGCGACAGACCGGTAATCACGACGGCTTCGCTCGATATGTCTCAATTATCGCTGCAACTCCGTTCTTTGACCGACCGCCAGGGTTCGTGAGAAACTCCCTCGACCTCAGGAACTACCGCAATCCACCGGCTCTGGTTGGCGGGATCGCAGCGCTGCTTTCTGATATCACCGAGACGGATAAGCGGCGCGTCGTGAATGCCATTCTCGACATGACGCACGCCGTGTTTAATGGCAACGGAGACACCCGCTCTGCGCAGGCGACGTTGTTCGTGCAGCACGCGGTGGCAGTGAATGCCGGAAAGATCGCGGTCAACCTGTACTGGAGCCAAGCGATGATGCACTACGAACGGCATTCCAGCAAAACGAGTGTATCGGTCGAAACGCAGAGTGTCTTCAACGTTGAGCGCGTCTCACTTTCGTTCCCGACGGTCAATTGGTTGCAATACGCTGAAGCGGTTGCGCGGCGCAAGGTGACGGACGTGCAGACATGGCTCACCAGGACGGCGGCGCCGGGTTGACGCCGCCTGATATGGGGGCTCTCGCGCCGGCAGACGCGGGGAGCCATCGGTTCCAAAAATCAGAGGAGTTATCAACTATGGCCGGCGTCAATCTCAGCGTTCCGCAATGGCTTGAGCAGCATTCGCTGAAGCTCAGCGAGAGCAGAAATCTGCTTATGACTCCCACCCCTCTGGCAATGGCTACCGCAGCGGATGGGCCTGGATCGGTGTTCGGCATCGCATGTATCGGCGGCAGCGACATGCAGCGCGCCTTGGAGTCTGACCGCGAGGTAGATCGTCTGCTTAAGAAGACCGGTGCCACGCACCAGGGCACGCCAGCTTTCAACGACCTGGTAAAGCAGTTTGCTCGAAGCCCACTCAGCGGTCTGACATCGATTACCAACCTGGCGCTGCAACAGTCCGGTTGGGATCCTGGAAAGCCTGGTACACCCGACGGCAAACAGTACTCGCTGCAATATGGTCTAAATATCAGCAGTGCGCCATTCTTCACTTTGACCACGGCAAGTCGTGCAGTTTCGGTCGGCACCAATGATAGCGCGTGGAACGTGACCGGCCTGCTAAGCCGCGCTCTTGCGCTGTTCGTTGTTGGCCCCACCACTTTCGTTGAGAATGCGATAACGGTAGAGGGCAACGAGTACCTCCTTACTGTGTCAGTGTACGTACCCGACCCGACCGGCGCGAACAGCGTCGTGATGCAGCAAACAATTTATGGCTTTCAGGCACTGGAATGGCCAAGCTTTGCACAGCAGGTTGCTGCCGTGCAGGTAACCTGCGTCGCTGAGTGGCTAACCAAGATGGCTAGCCCGCGGCAGGTGTGACAATCCGCAACCTAAATAAGGCTTCCGCCTGACGCGGTGACGCCACGACCGAGCATTTAAAGAGCCACCACGCCTACGCGGCGGCCGAACGGAGGACAAGCCGAATCCGATCGAGAAATTTAAACGCGCTGATTGCAGCGACCGCACTGGCGCCACGCGCTGGCACCGGCACCCCGCGACACTGGTGGGTCGGGTCGACGATCAGCATACGGTGTATCCTTGCAATCCGATGATATTCAGCTGCCTAGAATAGGCTGATCGCTGAAGGCCGCTGATAGCGTACAAGCGGTTTCAGAAAATGGCCGCTTTCGGTGCATCTTGCGCCTTGCCGCGCATTCCGGCGAAGGTCGCCTAGCCGAACCGTCAGCAGCCACTCTACCGTGCCGGCAGCCAGCCTCGAACCGGATTCCCAGACTGAGTCGCATAAACTGGTCACGTAGACGACCCGGCGGCTCCCGGGCGCGAGGCCGCCGCTTTCTAGTTCACTTTGGTCGGGGCCGGGCGGATCGCCGTGCATCTCGTGAAGTGAACGACGCTACGCTTTACCCCGGAGCCAACATCCGAGCGCGGCTCGGTTCCTCTAGCAATTGCCGGAAGCCCCCGGCACCGCGGTCGACGAGGCGGCCGTCCTTGATCACAGCGGAGATTTCATCCCCTAACCGATCTTGCGCATGGTATGGGTGCATTATCAGAAACGCGCTCGCAACCGGCTCGACATCGTACGCTGGCTCAGCCACGATGGGAGCGAACAACATAGGAACCTCTAGCTCGTCTGCAGCTCTCGAGAAAGCCCAACGAAGCTCGATAAACGATGGCTCGCAAAGCCGGAACCGCCGACCTTCCGCTATGCGGCGGCACCCGGTTTAGCCAACTCGGCGAGGACGTGTCCGAGGTTTTCTGCTGGACAACCGTCACGCGGCGCAAGCACATGACCGCCTGTGCGCAGGTCTATCTGCGCATCGAGGGGTCCCGGGTCGTCGATTATGGTTTGCTAAGATCTAGAAGCCGTTGATTTCGACCAAGTTGCTGATATTAATTACCTATTAATTGAGCTGATCTTTCTTCCGCATGCTGGTCGCATAGCGGAATTCATCGCCTAACGGTGACGCGTCACCAACTGCATGTTGCGCGTCACTCAAGTGCTATGCCTGCCGCGCCGAAGTCGCTCAGTTGGCCGGTCTCGGCGGCGGTGATGCGTCACCGCCACTGTTACGCTAGATATGGAGCGCATGTCCGACAAGGCGACAGAATGCATGTACGACCGCGGCACGGTCATCTTGCTGGTTGCTCTGTAGCCACCCGAGCTCAACCAGTCCTGAGATCTCCCGCGGATAGAGTTCGAAATAAAAGCAAATTCTGCCCTGACGGCGCCGATCGCGAAGTCGCCGCATGCGCTCGGCCCCGCGCGAGGACGTCGGTGGCTGTGACGCGTTACTCTGCATCTCGGTCATGGTTTAGGTCTTCGGCCGCACTGCCCCACGCTCGCCTCGTGTGAATTATTCACGGTCGGTCCTCGGGGTAGGCCGCGATGAGGTCGAGCGCGGCGCCGATGACGCTGGCCGCCGATGCAGAGTTTCGGCCGATCCTGCGAAACGGTGGCGCCAGCGTTGCGACTGGCAAGCGGGAGACGCTCTTTGCGAGCGCGGCGGCGGGGATATCATGCTGCAGCGCGACGGAGATAACGACGCTGGCGTCATCGAGGATGGCGGCCATGGTCGAGCCGTCCTTGGCGCCCGAAAGAAACACTTCGGCCGGACGACCTTCCGCATCGAAGCCGATAGTAGCGGTGAGGCGCATTCCGTTGATGGCGAGATCCTGCGTTTCGGCGGGGCGGCGGTTAGGGAGGCGACGCCGCTGCGGCGCGTATGGCGTTTCGCCGTTCATTGCGTATCTCCGGTTTGTTGCCTCGTTCTTCAAAGGCATCAATGCCTCGTAGCCGGGGTGTGCACTGCGACCGCCAACCTGCCAACTGCCACCCTCGCCCTATAGGCGAGGGGTTGGCATGGTTGGCACGAGAGCAACGGCTCGGTTGGCAGCAGTTGGCACCGCAGTTGGCAAGGGGTTGGCCGCGGTTAACATAGTTGGCATCGCGGCGGTTGGCAGGCAGTTGGCACCGCCTCTGCCAACTATGCATCAGCCGTTCTTCATGGACCATACAAAGTCCCCGTTGCAGGCGATCCACCCGTGGGCTACCAACTCGCGGCGCTGGTTGCTAAATAGCGCTGACTGGCTATTCTGGCGGGCACGGCCGAGGGGGTTTGTGTCCGGCAGTCCCAAGCGACCGCATTCGAGCTTCCATTCCTTTATCGTAACCGAAAATCTATTCGCCGACTGTGGGCGCTTAACGCCACTGCTTGCGAGCGCGTCGGCGAGGGCATCCTGGAAGGCACGCGCTTTCGGCGGGGGTGGTTTTGCCGGTGCATTGCGCGTGACGCCATTAACAGACCAGCAGTCGTTAGCTAACGTCACGTTCACACTTTCGAAATCAGCCTGATTGTGGGGCGTGCGCTCGCGGCTCTTCTTGAAATCAAGCGTAAAAGCGATATCGGCAACGCTGTTTTCGATCCGCTTGAGCAAAATCACCGTGTCAAGCTGCCATTCGCGGGTCTTGGTTCCGTAGGAACGGGTCTCGTCGTGTCCCGTGTGGTGCACCCAGAGCTGCCCGATCGCGCGGTTCGTCAGGCTTCTGATCCACGGCAGAGTGTCCTGCCAGGGCTCTTCATCCTTCATGTCACCGGGCAGCAGTGATTGCACATTGTCGAAAATGATAAAATCGACACCGCCGACTTCCTCGATCAGCCCTTCGATATATTGCTGCCCCTCGGATGTATTTAGGGGTGGCATGTCCTGCACATCGTCGCGGCAAAGAACAAATAGGGTATCTGGAACGGCGCGGGCTCGGCGGGCCCCGTCGCCGAGGCGTTCCTTAATCAGGCGCTTTGACATCTCGCCGTCGATATACAGAACGCGCGCTTTTCGACGTGTGCGCCAATGCAAAAAATCCTGGCCACTCGCTATTGCAAAGGCGAGTGCCAAGCAAAAGTTTGTCTTACCTAAGCTCGTTGCTGAAACTAGCATCGCCCGGCTGGTAGTGCTGAGCCATTCCCCCGACAAGAAGTCGGCTGGCGGAATATTGCGGGCGAGCCACGCGGCGACGGCGAGGCATGGACCAGCGCCAGTGCCGCTGTTCGGCTGATGATTGCCGGCACCATTCGCGGAGGCAGGGTCCTCACCCGACGCCTCGCCGCTTTCGATTTTATGGAAGAACTCGGGATCGCCGTGATCCACATCGGTCACCGCCGGACTCGCGATCGCGTTCTCGGGGTCCAGCCGTGTTTACGGGCGAGGTACAACAGCGAACCCACGCTGATATTCTTTGGAGGTGAGCGATGATAACCGCGCCAGCGTTCTTGGACGGATTTGGGGTCGTATTTGGCCGATTTACGCGACCATCTGTCGAAAGCGTCCAAGCCCGCTTCATCCCCGTGCGATGCCGCGAAAAACGCTAGGCCAAGCTTATTCCAACCGTCCCACCCCTCGTTGTTCGGAATCGCGTCGGCCAGCTCGCCGAGGTCCGGTTCAAGGCAGTAAGACCCATTGCCGGCTTTAAGTTTCCGTCGGCGCCCCGGCCTCGATTTGGGGCCGCGCACATCGGCCTCAGGCCGGCCTAGCCAATGACGTGCCGCCTGGCCGAGCTTACCTTGGTACCCCGCCAGAATGTCAATTTCGTCGAGTAATCGAACGTAATCGGTAGACGGGCGCTCCGCGGCGTAGCTCGAGACATAGCGAGCAACGAGACATGCAACGGCAAGCCATGCGACGGCGGCCCGTAAGAGTTCGGCTGTGATGAGCCTCGGTGCGATGATTTCACCGCACCATTCGCGCTGTTCGCCGTCCGCAATCGACGGAGGAAACAGCGTCTGATGCTTGCCACCCGCCCTGAGCTCGACAAGCGTTCCGCCCGTAAGTGGGTCAACGAAGGCTTGGTAAGCGGTCCCCGGTGAGATGTAGAGCCGATGCGACTTCGGCTTTGATGGCCTCCCGAAAATCGCTCTGGTTGCTGGCAAATTCAGGGAAGACGACGCTTGTGATCGTCGCGACGATGCGGTCCTGCTGTTCCTTGGAGGGGGAGCGTCCCGGAAAGGCGGGGTCCACGGCAAGTCGTTGTAAAGCCCGAGTGAGTGCGATCCGAAAGGCAAGTTGTTTTCTGGTGCCCCGCCCGCGCTGGCTTGGCGCGGGGATATCATCGTAAGTGCCCTGCTTGGCCCTTGCTCGCTCGAACGCTGCAGTAGCGAAGGCGCGAAGGCGCTCGACGAATGCGTCAACGGGCTCGCCCAATAGCTCCGCCCCGTGGTTGGACCACCGCTCTAGCTGAATTGCGAGGTTATCGGCGGTAAGGCCCAGCAGACTTTCCGGCCAGGAGAGGCCTATGCGTTCTTCTGGGTTTCTTTGCAGGTTTGACAGGATTGCTGGTGCGCGGTAATGAGCCGCCAGCGAGACCACAGCCAAGGCACCGGGTGGCCATCTCTCAAACTCGGCCCAGAGCGCCGACATGCGCTCATCGGTCGCGAGCGCTCGCAGAATAGGGTCATCCGGCCTCGCGCCGAGTTGGGTGCGAAACCAATCCGCCACTTCGGGAGGCGTGCTCCGCGCAAATTCGATCATGCCCGGGCAACGTCTGTAGAAAGAGAAAGAAGCGCGATCTGTCCTAAACCGTACGATGCTGCGGCTGTTCAAGCGCACCCTCGGGCTCGCGCAGATCGATGATACTCGGTCCGGCTGTTGCCAGCCCGCTGGCGAGCGCGGCCAGTTGATCGGCCAGGGCGCGGGCCTGCTCTTTGTCGCCGTGGATGTAGTTCATGTAGGCCGTGTGCGATTTATGGCCGGTGAGCGCCATGCCAACACGTGCGTTGCTGACACTGTTCGCGGTCATGGTGGCGAACCAATGCCGGATGGTGTGCAAGCTGCAGCCCTCGACCCCGGCCCGGCTCGCGATGCGGCGAAAGACTTTTTCGACCGTGTTGTAGGCCAGCGGTTTGGTCGGTGTGTTGATCGCGCGAAAGACGAAGTGGATCCCGGGCCGCCGCTCGATGCTGTCGAGCACGTCGAGCGTCGCGGCCGAGATCGGCCTCCTCGAGAAGCCGGTTTTCGTGTCGGATAGGTGCAATTCCATGCCGTCTCGACGGATGTTCTGCCACCGCAAAGTCAACAACTCGGAGATCCGCGCCCCGGTGAGGATCGCCGCACGGATCGCCGCAATCGCCTGACGATGCTCCGTGCCATCGGACGCGGCCGCGTCAAGCGCCTTCATCAGGGCGCCGATCTCGCCCCCGGTCAGCAACCGCTCGCGTCGGTTGACCTTGGGTTCGGTGACGCTTTCCAACGGGTTGCCCGCCTCTTTTGCCCGGAGCTTCCACTGCAGGGCTTTGTGGAACATGTGGTGCAACAGCCGGTAGAGGTTGCCCGCCTCGGCCTTGCCGCCAACCACCCGGCCGGCCGCATCGAGGCGCAAGGGGGCGCGCACCACCGCTCCCGCGTCTTCCTCCGTCACCTCAGCGATCTTCAATTGACCGATAGAGGGCTCGATGCGCCGTCGCCACATCCGGGTCTTCTCGCCGGCTGTCCTCGGCTTGTTCTCCATCGCCACCACTTCCTTGCTGTAGCGAACCCAAAGGTCGAGGACAGTTCGTTGCTGTCGCGCCAGAGCCGCCTCGTGCTCAGCCCGCTCCCGCTCAGCCCGGCGATTGGCCTCGGCCTCGGCACGAAGCGTTGCCGGCCCCTGGCCGGTGCGCTTCGCCTTTCGGAGTTCGCCGAGCTTCTCCTGCGCTCGGGCGGGCGTCCAGCCCTCGGATGACCACCCCAGGGCCTCCTCAACCTGTTTTCCATCGACCGAAAAGCGTAAGGTGAAGTAGCGATCGAGCTTCGCGCCGTGCTTTCGGCGCGGATGCTTCCTGTACCGGATACCCGGGGCCACCGTGATCCATTTTGTTGCGTTCACCTGTCTTCCTTCACTTTGTCCCTAGTCTGTCCCTAGGATCATTGATGAGGCAGATTAGGGGCGAGTGATGTCTAGTGAGAGAGATAGGCTCAGAAATGCGGCCCAGCAAGCAGATTCCGTGACGCTCGGTGACGCTAGGTGAAGGCTCGGAAAACTAACTTAAAATCTGCTTCCCATCAGGGAGTGCGGGTTCAAGTCCCGCCGTCCGCACCAATACCTCCGAAATCCAAGAACCACTGAAATCTCTCGATTTGTGGTTCAGTTTGCTACAAAAGGGTGGCTACAAATATGCCCCTCAAAGAGAGGGTCCAATGGCATATCGTCCACGGTCGGGAACGCATCTAATCCAGCGAGGCCAGACCTACCACTATGGGCGAGTCGTTCCAAAGGATGTCCGTGCCGCTTTCGGCCAATCCGAAGTCGCCCGGAGCGTCGTCGCCGATGCGCATCACTGCGTCACGGTTCAGGCCCACCTGGCCTACCGAATACAAGTGTGTTGGGCGCCACGCCCCGATGACGCGCTCCCCTTGGATCGTCCGACCCGCTGCTGCTTCACCACTGCCGGCCAACAACCAACGAGCTCTTGACAACTATCGCCCCATACAAGCCTGCCCCGGCCTCCGTGTTGTGTCTCGGAAGATTGGCGTGATAGTGCTCGGCTGTGGCATGCTGTCGAATGGTTGCAGCAGCGGCTGCGCGAGGACACCCAGCTCGTCCCGGTAGTCCATGGGAGGGACCCGCCCGATCCGCCGCGAGATGAAGCCAGCACCGCAGTCGAGCCGGTCATCGGCCACCTCAAGGCCGAGCATCCTCAAGGCCGAGCATCGCCTCGGCGGTAATTATCTCAAGGGGCCACAGCGATCGCGCCAATCCCGTGCTCGCCGCCGCCGGCGACAACTTCGCTCTCCTGCTACGCTGGCTCCGGCGGCTGTGGCGCGCCCTTCTCCAGGCGCTCTGCCCCGCCCGCCGGGCTTCGATAGTCCTAAAAACGGCACGCAACCGTTCTCCACGGGAGACTAATCATCTGCGAAGAGCGGGACCCCGGATTTCCAATCCCTAATTACTCAAATTTCGCTGGCGGGGGGTGCAGTCAAACTGGGCGCTGGCAAAAATTGGAATTGGGGGCTCGGTTGACACACCAGTCGCCCAATCAGCTCAGCCAATTCCTGCTGCCGATATGGTTTATTGAGGCGAGGTAGGGATGGTAGCTCCCCAATAGCGTCAGCAAATCCCGTAGCTATTGCGATCGGCAAGCCAGGGCGGCTTTGGGTTATCTTTTCTGCTAGCGCAGCACCGTTTAATCCGGGCATAGCGTAATCGGTGATCACGACGTCGATTTCCAGTCCGGCGCCCACAAATTCGAGGGCTTGGGAGCCCGATGCAGCCTCGATTACAGCATGGCCAAGCTCTTCGATCATTGCGGCGGTGCTGGTGCGCACGAGCGGATCGTCGTCAACGACGAGTACCCGGTACGAGCGCCGCTGGGAAGCAACCTGTAGCATGGCCGACTGCTGCTGGTCGGTCTCCAGGCGAGACGCCGGTAACCAGAGCTCGATTGTGGTGCCGCAACCCAGTCGGCTAGTGATGCGCATTATCCCGCCTGATTGCCCAACAAGGCCATCGACCATCGACAGTCCGAGACCGGTTCCACGGCCGCGATCCTTTGTCGTGAAAAACGGTTCGGGAGCCCGGACGAGGGTCGCCTCATCCATCCCATGACCAGTATCCTTGACTGCGACCGCGACGTAATCGCCAGGCTCGAGGCCCGGAATGTCGCCGCTTATTACGCGCTTATCGTGAGCACAGATATCCAGGCGTCCGCCGTCTGGCATTGCATCGCGCGCATTGACGGCGAGGTTCATTATCGCCAGTTCGAATTGGCTCGGGTCGACGCTGGATGTGCGGGAGATCGGGCTCAAATTCGGTCGTAATCTCGATTGTCGGTCCGAGCGAGCGGCGCAACATCTCAATCATGCCATCGACGAGTTTGGTGACATCAATGACTTCCGGCTTCAATTCCTGGCGCCGAGAGAACGCGAGTAACCGTTTAGTCAACGTCGCTCCGCGTTCCGCACCTTGAATGGCACCATCGATCAAACGAAGCGCCCGAGGATCGTCTGATACGTGATTTCGAGCGAGATCAAGATTGGCGAGTATTACCATAAGTAAGTTATTGAAGTCGTGCGCGACACCTCCCGTCACCTGTCCCAGACTCTCGATCTTTTGCATTTGCTGAACTTGCGCGAGAGCCGCTTCCCGCTCGCGGGTGCGCTGTTCAACCCGTTGTTCGAGATCGGCATTAGCCTGGGCAAGCTCAGCCGTGCGCTGGGCAACGCGGTCCTCCAGTTCGGCATTCAGCCTTTCTAGCTGCTCGGGTCTTGCGATAGAGCTCGACGAATACTTTGACCTTAGCCCTCAGCAGTTCCGGGACAACCGGGATCGGAACGTAATCCATCGCACCGAGCGCATAGCCCCGCAACAGATCGAGGTCGGTTACTTGAATCGCCGAGACGAAAATAATGGCCGTATTTTGAAACCGCGGATGATCGCGAATCATCGCCGCAAGCTGGAAACCGTCGAGATCGGGCATGCACACGTCGATCAGGATGACCGCGATCTGGCGCTTTAACAGCTGCTCCAGCGCCTCCGCTCGCCGATCCGGCCTTGATCAGATTCTCTCCCAATACCGCAAGCATTGCCTCGTAGCTCAGCAACTTGGCGGGCTGGTCATCGACGAGCAGAATGTCGACCTTTTCTTCGTCGATCACGACTGCTTTCCTTCCCGCTTAGCGATGCAGCCACATTCGCAGCGCCGAGAGCAGCTGTTCGGTGTTGACCGGCTTGGCCAAATAGTCGGAGGCCCCGGCCTCGAGACATTTTTCCCGGTCGCCCTTCATCGCCTTTGCGGTTAAGGCAATTATCGGCAGCCGCCGGAACGCCGGGTCGGTGCGGATCACCTGTATCGTCTGATAGCCGTCCATTTCCGGCATCATGATGTCCATCAGCACGATCGCCAAGCCTCGCGTTGACTCGACCAGCTCGATCGCTTCATTGCCGGTTGTCGCCGTCAGCACGTTCATCCCGCGGCGCTCCAAGAACGCTGCTCAACGCGAAAATGTTCCGGGCGTCGTCATCCACGAGGAGGACGGTTTTACCGACGAGGTCCTCGTCTGAGCTGTGCAGCCGTTCGAGCATTTTCTGTTTTTCAGATGGCAGGTCGGCGACCACGCGGTGCAAGAACAGCGCCGTCTCGTCGAGCAGCCGCTCGGGTGATTCGACGCCCTTAACGACGACACTGCGGGCAATGCCATGGAGTTGCGCATCTTCATCTGAAGACAACTCCTTGCCGGTGAAAACAACAACCGGTAGGTCCGGCAGTCCTGGATCGTCGCGGATCACCGTTAGCACCTCGAACCCTGACATATCCGGAAGCCGTAAGTCGAGCACGGCGCAGTCGATTTGCTGCTCGCGCAAGACCTTCAACGCCTCTGACCCGGTGCTGGCGATGACGACGTCGATGTCGTCGTGACCGAGTAGCTCCGAAATGCCGAGTTGCTCTCCAGGGTTGTCTTCGATCACTAACAGGCGCCGCCGTCGCGGCTTAATGAAGGCGGTGATCCTGCCGATTGCCGCCTTGAGATCTTCGGTCGTCGATGGCTTGGTCACAAAGGAGAACGCTCCGCGGGCGAGCCCATGCTGGCGGTCCTCGTCCAGGGTAACGATCTGGACGGGAATGTGCCGCGTTGCCGGATCCTGCTTGAGCTGGCTCAGCACGGTCCAGCCGAGCATGTCCGGGAGGAAGACATCAAGCGAAACTGCCGTCGGCTGGTATTCGCGCGCCAGCGCCAAGGCGTCGGCGCCACGCATTGCGACAAGCACCCTGAGCCCCGCATCATGAGCCAAATCGGCCAATATGCGGGCGTAATGCGGGTCATCCTCAACGATCAGCAAGACTGCGTCGCCCGGCTCCAGCATCGTCCGGTCATCCGGCATCTGCTCGATCGGGAGCTCGGCCAACCTGACCGCAGCGAGGGCTGTCGCGGCAGCAGGATTGGCGGACGAGTTCTGGGCGGCGAGGATGGCCGATGCCGGACCGACATATCTGACAGGTAGGTACAACGTAAAGGTGCTGCCGACACCGGGGGCACTGCGCAGCTGAATCTCGCCGCCAAGCAGGCCGGACAGCTCGCGGCTGATGGCCAGGCCAAGGCCGGTACCACCGAACCTGCGATTGGTGCTGGCATCCGCCTGCTGAAAGGCTTCGAAAATGATCTTCTGCTTCTCCGGCGGGATGCCGATGCCAGTATCGGATACCTCGAAGGCTACGACCTGGGGCGCATTCTGCAGAAGCGGGTGGTCCGGGCTCCAGCCACTGATCGCTGAGTGGATGCTGAGCTTGACGCCGCCCTGCTCAGTGAATTTGAAGGCGTTTGACAGCAAATTCTTCAGCACCTGCTGCAGACGCTTCGAGTCAGTAAGCATGCTGCGATCGAGCTTTGGATCGAGCTGAACGTCAAAAGACAGGCGCCGGTTTTCGGCTTCGTGTCGAAACGGCCGGACGACCATGTCCTGGAGGGTCGAGAAAAAGACCTCCTCGACATCGACCGTGACGGTGCCCGACTCGATCTTCGACAAATCGAGGATGTCGCTGATCAGGTTCATCAGATCGGTGCCGGCGCTGTGGATCGTCCGAGCGAACTCGACCTGCTTGGCGCTCAAATTGCCTTCCGGATTATCGCCGAGCTGCTGCCCCAGGATCAGGATGCTGTTGAGCGGTGTGCGCAGCTCGTGCGACATGTTGGCAAGAAAGTCCGATTTGTATTTCGATGCCGCCGCCAGTTCGGTGGCCTTCTCTTCAAGAGCCCGCCGCGCCTGTTCGATTTCCTGGTTCTTTCTTTCGACCTCGACGTTGCGTTCTTCGAGTTGCTGCGCCTTTTGCTCAAGCTGCTCGTTGGTCTGCTGCAATTCGCGCTGTTGGGTCTGCAGTTCGGTCGCCAGGTTCTGCGACTGGGTCAGCAGCCCCTCGGTCTGCATCGTTGCCTCGATGCTGTTCAGCACGATGCCGATGCTCGCGGTCAGCTGGTCGAGAAACGATATCTGCAGGTCGGTGAACATGCCGAGAGAGGCGAGCTCGATGACCGCCTTAACCTGCCCTTCGAATGCTACCGGCAACACAATCACATTCTTTGGGATGGCCTTGAACAACCCTGAGGTGACCGGCACGACCTCTTCGGGGATCTGGGTGATCAACATGCGTTGCGCATCGGCCGCACACTGACCAACCAGACCTTGCCCCATCCGAAGCTGCTCAAGATGGGAGTGAGGCGCCACGTCGTCGGCGAACGCCGAAAGCAGTTTGAGGCCGGAATCGGCCTCGGCCAGGTAGATGACGCCGTTCTGCGAATTGACCAATGGCGCCAGCTCGGCGAGAAGCATCCGGCCGACCGTCGCCAAGTCACGTTGGCCCTGCAGCATGTTGGTAAAACGGGCGAGGTTGGTTTTGAGCCAGTCCTGCTCGGTGTTGCGGTCCGTGGTGAGCCGCAAATTGTCGATCATGGTGTTGATGTTGTCTTTGAGCTCGGCGACTTCGCCGCGCGCGTCGACCTGAATCGATCGGGTCAAGTCACCCTTGGTTACGGCAGTGGCGACTTCCGCAATCGCGCGGACCTGCGTCGTCAGATTGGCGGCGAGGAGGTTGACGTTGCCGGTCAGGTCCTTCCACGTGCCGGCGGCGCCCGGCACGTTGGCCTGGCCGCCAAGGCGACCCTCGACGCCCACTTCGCGCGCCACGCTGGTGACCTGATCGGCAAAGATAGCCAGCGTATCGGTCATGTTGTTGATGGTTTCCGCGAGAGCCGCGACCTCGCCCATCGATTTGACCGTCAAGTTCTGCTTGAGATCGCCATTGGCGACGGCAGTGACGACCTTGACGATGCCGCGTACCTGTTCGGTCAGATTCGCGGCCATGACATTGACCGTGTCGGTCAGGTCTTTCCAGGTGCCGGCAACGCCCGGCACCGCCGCCTGGCCACCGAGCTTGCCTTCGGTGCCGACCTCGCGGGCGACGCGCGTCACCTCCGAGGCAAAGGCGTTGAGCTGGTCGACCATCGTGTTGATCGTGTTCTTCAGCTCGAGGATCTCGCCTTTGACATCGACAGTGATCTTGCGCGACAGGTCGCCGCGAGCGACCGCGGTCGTCACTTCGGCGATATTGCGGACTTGGGTCGTCAGATTGGCGGCGAGCAGGTTGACGTTGTCGGTCAGGTCTTTCCAGGTGCCGGCGACACCGGGCACCACCGCCTGACCGCCGAGCTTGCCCTCGGTGCCGACCTCGCGCGCGACGCGCGTCACCTCCGCGGCAAAGGAACGGAGTTGCTCGACCATCGTGTTGAGCGTCTCCTTAAGCAGGAGAATCTCGCCACGCACGTCGACCGTGATCTTCTTCGATAAGTCACCGTTGGCTATCGCCGTCGCGACCTCGGCGATGTTGCGGACCTGACCGGTCAAATTGCTCGCCATGAAATTGACGTTGTCGGTTAGGTCCTTCCACGTGCCCGCCACACCCGGAACCGCCGCCTGGCCACCGAGCTTGCCCTCAGTCCCGACCTCGCGCGCGACACGCGTCACCTCCGAGGCGAAGGCGTTCAGCTGATCGACCATCGTGTTGATCGTGTTCTTGAGCTCGAGGATCTCGCCTTTGACATCGACGGTGATCTTGCGCGACAGGTCACCACGAGCAACCGCGGTCGTCACCTCGGCGATGTTGCGGACCTGCGCGGTCAGATTTCCGGCCATCGAGTTGACCGAGTTGGTCAGGTCCTTCCACGTTCCCGCCACACCCGGCACATTGGCCTGGCCGCCAAGCCGCCCCTCGGTGCCGACCTCGCGCGCCACGCGGGTCACCTCGCCGGCAAAGCGGTTTAGCTGATCGACCATCGTGTTCAGGGTTTCTTTGAGCTGAAGGATCTCGCCCCGAACATCGACGGTAATCTTGCGGGACAGGTCGCCATTGGCAATCGCGGTGGCGACTTCGGCAATATTGCGCACTTGGCCGGTCAGGTTGCCGGCCATCGAGTTGACGCTGTCGGTTAGATCCTTCCACGTGCCGGCAACGCCGGGAACCGCAGCTTGGCCACCGAGCCGCCCTTCGGTCCCTACCTCCCTCGCGACGCGGGTGACTTCGCCGGCAAAGGCGTTGAGCTGGTCGACCATCGTGTTGATGGTCTCCTTCAGCTGCAGGATCTCGCCGCTGACATTGACTGTAATCTTCTTGGACAAATCCCCGCGCGCAACGGCAGTGGCAACCTCGGCGATGTTGCGTACCTGACCGGTCAGGTTCCCCGCCATGTAATTGACGCTGTCGGTTAAGTCTTTCCAAGTACCGGCAACACCCTTGACCTCCGCCTGGCCGCCGAGCTTGCCCTCGGTGCCGACCTCGCGCGCCACGCGCGTGACTTCTCCGGCAAAGGCGTTGAGCTGATCGACCATCGTGTTGATGGTGTCTTTAAGCTGCAAGATTTCGCCGCTGACATTGACCGTGATTTTCTTTGACAGGTCGCCGCTGGCGATGGCGGTGGCGACCTCGGCGATGTTGCGGACCTGGGCGGTCAAATTGCCCGCCATCGAATTCACGCTTTCGGTCAGGTCCTTCCAGGTACCCGCGACGCCAAGCACGTTGGCTTGGCCGCCGAGCCGTCCGTCGGTGCCGACCTCGCGGGCGACACGCGTGACTTCGCCGGCAAAGGCGTTGAGCTGATCGACCATTGTGTTGATGGTCTCTTTCAGCTGCAGGATCTCGCCGCTGACGTTGACCGTGATTTTCTTGGACAAGTCGCCGCGGGCAATCGCGGTCGAAACCTCCGCAATGTTGCGGACCTGTGCCGTCAGGTTGCTGGCCATGAAGTTGACGCTGTCGGTCAGGTCCTTCCAGGTCCCGGCAACGCCCGGCACCTGCGCCTGCCCGCCGAGCCGGCCTTCCGTCCCGACCTCGCGCGCCACGCGAGTGACCTCCGAGGCAAAGGCGTTGAGCTGATCCACCATCGTGTTGATGGTGTCTTTCAGTTCGAGAATCTCGCCCCGGACATCGACGGTGATCTTGCGCGACAGGTCGCCGCGCGCGACCGCGGTTGTTACATTGGCAATATTGCGAACCTGATCAGTCAGGTTGCCGCACATCGCATTGACCGAGTTGGTCAAATCCTTCCAGGTGCCGGCGACGCCGGGCACCAGCGCCTGGCCGCCGAGTTTGCCCTCGGTGCCGACCTCGCGCGCCACGCGCGTCACCTCAGAGGCGAAAGAACGCAACTGGTCGACCATCGTGTTAATGGCCTCTTTGAGCTGCAGAATTTCCCCGCGCACATCGACGGTGATCTTTTTTGACAGATCGCCGCTGGCGACGGCGATCGTAACCTCGGCGATGTTGCGGACCTGGGCGGTCAGGTTGCTCGCCATCGAGTTGACGCTCTCGGTCAGGTCTTTCCACACGCCGCTGACCTCGCGGACTTGCGCCTGGCCGCCGAGCTTGCCGTCGGTGCCCACCTCTCGCGCCACCCGCGTCACCTCGGAGGTGAACACGCCCAGCTGCTTGATCATCGTATTGACGATCGTTGCCGAGCGCAGGAACTCGCCCTTTAACGGCCGCCCATCAACGTCCAACGGCACCGTCCGCAGCAGGTCACCTTGCGCCACCGCCGCAATTGCCTGGGTCACTGCCGCGGTCGGCCATAGGAGATCGTCGATCAGCGTGTTGACCGATGTCTCCATCTCTCCCCAAGCGCCTTCGGAAAGGCCAAACCGGACGCGGCGCCGTGTTCTGCCTTCGCGGCCGACGGCGTGACCGACCTCCTCAAGCTGGCAGGCCATCCGCTCGTTTGCGACGACGATCTCGTTGAAGGTGTCAGCAATTTTTCCGGCCAATCCTGTCTGATCGCCGGGCAGCCGAACCGAAAAATCGCCGACGCGCATCGCCTGAAGCGCGTGCAAGAGGGCATGCTGATCGAAAACGCCATCGAGATGACCATTGCCGTGCCCGTTAGTTTCGACGGCATGGCCTCCCCCGTCCAAAAGCGGTGTAGCCACTGGCACGTCTTGCGGGGTGGTCTCGACGAAAGGTTCACCGGAAGGCATGCCCAACTCCTGATTTTCGCCCGTAGATAGGGAACTTGACGCCCCACTCACCAAACGGATTGCATTTGGCGAACGAGGCTGTTCCAAGTTCCAGGATTTCTAAGCGAGTTCAGCAGTCGGAATCCGAATAGAGAGTAAATTTTTGTAACAATATGATTCTGATGTAACCGATCCGATCGAATATTAGTGTAGACACGCCCTTCGCTGGTCACGATGTCGCCACCGGTTTGGTCGCTTAGAGCGGGCCGATCGCAGCGAAGCCGGTATAGACTGCGGTCCGACGCCGAATTCGGAGCTGGCGCATATTTTGCTGCTTTCTCGGCTGCAGTCCCGATCGAGGCGTGACGATGCCAAAACCCTTTCATCTTGCGTGGTTTCTACAAGGCTCGAGCGCTCAGGCGTGGAGCGAGGCGTGGACCGGGCATATCGGCTCGACCTGGATGGTGCCCGAGCTGTTTGTCGATCTGGCTCGGTCGCTGGAGCGAGCCTGCTTCGATTACGTGCTGATCGAGGATTCTTCTTATATCGGCGAGAGCTATGGCGGGTCGAACGCGATTTATCTCGAGAATGCGATCGCGGTGCCGCGCCAGGATCCGTCCGTCATCGCCGCGCTGATGACGCAGGCGACCACCCGCATCGGCATCGTCCCGACCTTTGGCACCTACGCCTATCACCCCTACCTGTTGGCGCGGCTTGTGGCGACCCTCGACCAGGTTTCGTCCGGCCGGATCGGCTGGAACGCGGTGACCGGCAGCTCGGATTTCGCGGCGATGAATTTCGGCCTCCTGGGACTGCCCGAGCACGATCTGCGCTATGACATGGCCGACGAATACATGGCGGCGGTGCGGGCGCTGTGGGGCTCGTGCGAACCGGACGCCATCATCGACGATCGGGAGCGTGGCGTCTTCATCGACCCGGCAAAGGTGCATCACGTCAATTTCGACGGGCATTGGTTCAAAACCCGCGGCCCGCTCAATTCCGGCCCGTGCCCACAAGGTCAGCCGGTCATTGCGCAGGCCGGCGGCTCACCCCGCGGTCGCGCCTTCGCCGCGCGCCACGCCGATACGATCGTCGCCCATGCCAAGGAGATCGGCGGATGAGGGCCTATCGCGACGATGTGCGCCGGCATATGGAAGCGCAGGGGCGCGACCCCGAGTTCCTGCAAGGTTCTGTTCATGATCGCGCCGATCCTCGGCGAAACCGAGGAGCTGGCGCAGGAGCACAAGCGGCTCCGCGCCGTCCAGGCAGCCGCGCAGATCGCGCAGCGCCTCGCATTTTTCGGCAAGCTGATTAATGTCGATTTCTCGGACTTCGATCTCGACAAGCCGATCAGCGACATCGAGATCACGACCAACGGGCACCAGCTCAATCTCGAACAGTTCAAGCGCATCGCCGGCGGCCGCACATTGCGCGAGACGATGGCTGATTACAACGCGACGAGCCTGTCGATTGAATTGGTCGGCACGCCGGCTTCGGTCGCGGCGCGCATGGGTGAGGTCATGGATGAGGTCGGCGGCGACGGCTACCTGTTCTCATTGCCTAACGTCAACCGCCGCACCCTCGCCGAGATCGAGGACGGGCTGGTGCCGGCATTGCAGGATCGCGGCCTCGTCCGCAAGGCCTATAGCTTTGCGCAGTTCCGCGACAATCTCCTCGAATTCTAGTGTCCTGAACCAGAGTTCCAATATCACCCCCGCCTCGCCATTCCGGCGAATGTCGGGACCCATTTCGCCCGTGGGTACTGGCCTTCGTCGGGATGGTCGAATGGGATAGGCCAGAAACGAATTGACGAACTTCCAAACTAGGTTCAGCGCGTTAGGTGGTGTACCGGTTGGGCGGTCGCGCGAGCCCCAGGTTCTCACGCAGGGTCGCACCCTCGTATTCGCTGCGAAACAGACCGCGGTTCTGCAATTCCGGTATCACCAGCTCGACAAAATCGTCGAGCCCACCCGGCAGATAGGCCGGGTGCACCAAGAACCCGTCGACCCCGTAGCCGCGAAACCACTTCTCCATATCGTCGGCGATCTCGACGGGCGAGCCGATCAGCGTGCGCTGGCCGCGCGCGCCGGCGAACCGCTCGTAGATCTGGCGGATGGTCAGCCCCTCTTCCTTCGACCAGCGGACGATGTTGCGCATCGAAGTCTGACCGGCGAGGGCAGCGACATGATTGGGGATCTCGGGTAGCGGGCCGTCGAGGTCGTATTCGGACAAATCCATGTTGTCCAGCTGGTTGGACAACAGTTCGAGGCCGACATCCGGGTGGATCTTCGACTGCAGAAAGCGGTGCTTCTCTTCGGCCTCTTTCGCCGTGCGGCCGACGATCGCGTTCAGCCCCGGCATGACCTTTAGCGCTTCCGGCGGTCTGCCGTAGGTCTTCATGCGCCGCTTGAGATCGCGGTAGAAATCCTGCGCCCCCTCAAGGCTGTGCTGCGGCGTAAACACGCCTTCGGCGAAACGGGCCGCCAGTTCGCGGCCGACCTCGGAGGAGCCGGCCTGGAACAGCACCGGATGACCCTGCGGCGGGCGTGCGACATTGAGCGGCCCGCGCACCGAGAAATTCTTCCCCTTGTGGTTCAGCACATGCAGTTTGGCGGGGTCGAAATAGCGCGCGCTCGCACGGTCGCGGATGAAGGCGTCGTCCTCCCAGCTGTCCCATAAGCCCTGCACGATCTCGACGAACTCGGCGGCCCGGTCGTAGCGTTCGCCGTGCTCGTAATGCATCTCGCGGCCGAAATTGTAGGCTTCCGACAGGTTGGATGAGGTGACAACGTTCCAGCCGGCACGGCCGTCGCTGATCAGGTCGAGCGAGGCGAATTTGCGGGCGATGTGATAGGGCTCGTTGTAGCTGGTCGTGGCGGTGGCGCAGAGACCGATATGGCTCGTCACCGCGGCGAGCGCCGGCAACAAGGTCAGCGGATCGAAAAAGGCCATGTATTGCGGCCAGCGGCTGAGCGCTTCGAGGCTGCCGTCGCGCACCGCGACCGCGTCAGCGACAAACATCAGATCGAACTTGCCGCGCTCGGCGGTGCGCGTGATCTCCGCGTAATGCCGAAAGTTGGTGCCGGGGTCGATCTGCGCGTCGGGATGCAGCCAGGCGGCGACATGATTGCCGGTCGGGTGAAAGAATGCGCCGAGCTTCATCTTCTCGCCGCGACGGTTCTGGTTCATCGCATCCGCCTCCTTCAGGGTGGTCCCTGGCCGTGCAAGACCCCAGCCGTGCAAGCCGGGGGCCAGCAAACGCCTAGCAGCCCGCGACACGATCGGACAGCCCCGCGGCGCGGCGCACGCCACTGGCACGATCCGCCGCCGGCAAAAGCCGCCGAGCTCGGGGTGACGCAGATCTGGCCGCCGCCCAATCCGCGGGCGATATGCATCATGACAGGCAGGTTTGCGCAGACATGAACTCGACGGGATAGAGCGGGACTGGCGGAGCAGTAAAAGAAGACGTCATCCTTAAGGGACCAGCACATCATCGACGACGGCGGGGGCATCTCGTCGCGCCGCCAGCTTGTGGCATGCAGTTTGCCTGCTCTTTCCCTGTTAGCCGGGAGAGCAGCATGCCGCTTCGCGCTTTGACACTGCTGATGGCGTTCGCAACCCTGTTTCAGTGGGCGCCAGCCTGCCGGGCAGAATCACTTCCCCTGATCGACAGCGGCAAGCTGATTTGGGGCACGTCCGGGACATTTCCCCCCTTCGAAACCTTGCAGGGCGGCAACCCGGTTGGCTTCGACATCGACATGGTCGCGGCGATCACCGCGAAGATGCATCTTCAATCCTCACCCAGCCTGATTGATTTCAAGGGCCTCATTCCGGCGCTGCTCGGCGGGCGTATCGATACGATCGTCAGCGGCATGTACATTAATCCGGAGCGCAGCCAGGTCGTCGATTTTATTCCCTATCTGCGAGTTGGCGATCAGCTGCTTGTCGCCAAGGGGAATCCCTCGCACCTGACGGCGCTGCCGCAGCTTTGCGGACATCGCCTGGCCGCGGCAGTGGGCACGGTTTACGAGAAACAAGCACAAAAGCTTGCGGCGGATTGCCTGAAGGATGGAAAGCCCGCCCTGACCATCGTCACCCTGCCGACGACCGCAGTCAGCGTGCTGGCGTTGCGCGAGGGCCGCGCCGATGCGCTCGTCGCGTCGGTGCCGACCGTCCTCGCGTTGGTCAAGCAATCGCCAGACGTATTCGAGACCGCGGGCGACACCTTTGACAACAACACGCTGCTCGGCATCGGCTTTGCCAAGGGCAAGACGCCGCTCAAAGACGCCGTCGATGCCGCCTTCAAGGCGATCGTCGCCGACGGGACCTATGCCGGTTTGATCAAGAAATACCAATTGCCGGCCAGCGCCTCGTTGTTTTGACCGCAAATCTAACTGCGACGGGAGCCCTCAAGCATGTCGATTTTCTCGCCGCATTTGATGCTGGATTACTTGTTCAGCTTCAATTTTGCGCACGCGGCACTGGTGACCGTGTGGATCAGCCTCGCCTCGCTGCTGGCGGGCATGCTGATTGGGCTATTGCTGGCGGCTGGACAGGAGCTCCCGTCGCGTATCGTGCGCGGCGCCATCATGGGTTACCTGTGGCTGTTCCGGGGAACGCCGGTTCTGCTTCAGCTGGTCTTCGCCTTTAACGTGCTGCCGCTGTTCCACATCGTGCTGCCGGCCGAGGCCTGCGCGGTGCTCGCCCTCGGCCTCAATGAGGGCGCTTACATGACCGAGATCATGCGCTCCGGCATCCGCGCGGTCGGACCCGGGCAACGCACTGCGGCGCGCGCCCTCGGGCTCGAAGAGCGGCAAATCATGATGTGGATCGTGCTGCCGCAGGCGCTGCGCATCGTGATCCCGCCGATCGGCAACCAATTCAATGGGATGCTGAAATTGTCGGCGCTGATCTCGGTCATTGGCGTCCAGGAATTGCTGCTGGTGGCCGATCAGACAGCGTCGATGAACTTCCGCTTTCTCGAGACGCTGACCGTGGCCGGCATCTATTACCTCGGAATGACGACGGTATTGATGGTGATCCAGGGCTTTATCGAGCGCGCTTGTCAGAGGCGGCGCGGCAGGACCCTCAAAGCATCGGCGTTCAGGCTGTTATCCGCAGCCAATTTCGGGATGGTGCGGTGACGCAGCCGCTGCTTGAAGGGATCGCAATCTGGAAGAGCTACGGTGACGACGATGTGCTGAGGGGCGTGGACCTCAAGGTTCACGAGGGTGAATGCCTGGTCGTGATCGGACCTTCCGGCTCGGGCAAGTCGACGCTGCTCAAATGCCTTAATCTGTTGGAGCCGATTTCCTCGGGTAGCATTCTGTTTCAGGGTCACGAAATCGCCCATCTGCGTCGCGGTGAAGCAGTCGCCGTTCGCCGCCGCATCGGTATGGTTTTCCAGAGCTTCGAATTATTTCAGCACCTCTCCGCCGAGGACAACATCGCGCTCGCCCGGATCAAGGTCCTGAAGCAAGAGGCAGCGCAGGCGCGCGAATTGGCGCGTCACCTGCTGCGCAAGGTGCACCTGCCGGACAAGGCCGAGATGTATCCCGACGAGCTGTCCGGTGGGCAGCAGCAGCGCGTGGCGATCGCCCGCGCGCTCGCAATGCAGCCGGCTCTGATGCTCTATGACGAGCCGACGAGCGCCCTCGACCCGGAAACGGTCGGCGAGGTGCTCGACGTCATGCAGGAGCTTGCCGACGAGGGCATGACCAGCATCGTCGTCACCCACGAAATGAGCTTTGCGCGACGCGCTGCCGACCGGGTGATCTTTCTCGACGGCGGCAAGATCGCGCATAGCGGTGCGGCCGAGGCGTTCTTTTCGGAAACGCCGCCCGACCGCGTGGCCCGATTTCTCGGACGGATCCGGCCATGATCGCCGCCGTTGGGGCTTTCAGAACCTAGTCCTGGACCTGTCGTTCGATGCCAAAGCGCATGCATCTCGCCTTCGACTTGTCATACATTCACATGGAAGGGCGCTGGCGAATGCCGGGCGCCTGGCCTGCACACACCTACCCCGGCGTCGAAGCATTCGAGGAGATCGCGCGGATTGCCGAGCGCGGCCGCTTGGACATGCTGTTCTCCGGCGACGGCACCGGCGTGCCAAGCACCTGGGCCGGCAGCCGCGATGCGGCAGTGCGCTGGGGCGTTTCCTGGCCGCGCCAGGATCTGGCGCCGCTCTGCGTCGCGATGGCGCGCGCCACCCGTCGGCTCGGGTTCGGCATCACCTATTCGACCACATTCATGCACCCTTACTACTTGGCGCGGCTTTTCAACTCGCTCGACCACGTGACCTCGGGCCGCATCGCCTTCAATGTCATTACCTCGACCCGTCGCTCGGACTACGCGAATTACGGCTACGACGACATCGTCGATCACGATGAGCGCTACGATCGCATGGAGGAGTTCATTGATGTCTGCCGCGCCCTATGGGGTTCGGTCGAGCCGGACGCCATGGTGTGGGACCGCGAGAGCGGCATCGTCGGCCAGCCCGTGAAGGTGCACGATGTCGACCATTGCGGGAGGTTCTTCAAGGTCCGCGGGCCGCTCAACACCCCGCCGTCGCCGCAGGGCCGTCCTGTGTTGTTGCAGGCGGGGAACTCGCCGCGCGGCATCCGCGCTTGCGCCTACGTCGCCGACATGGCCTTCGGCGCCGATATGCCGCTGCAATTGCAGATCGCTCAGCGCATGGCGCTCGACGCCGCGGTCGCGGCACTCGGCCGCGATCTGCAGACGATGGGGATCATGTGGCAGCAGCCGGTCGTCGTGGCCGAGACCGAGCGCGAGGCGGTAGCGCGGCGCGAACTGCTGTTGTCGACGATCCCGGAAGAGGGCGTCGGGGTTTATCTCTCGCACAATGCGGGATACGACTTTTCGACCCTGCCGCAGCGTTTCACGCTGGGTGCGTTGCATCGCGAGATCATCGCCAGTCAGGCCTCACCCGGCGGCTTTGTGCGCGAGTTGGTGACCAAACTCGGGGCTGACAGCGAGATCACGCGCGCCGAATTTTTCGAATACGGGCGGCAATTCGCGACCAGCTACGCGCGCACGGTCGCCGGGACTGCCTCTCAAGTGGCCGATCATCTCGAAGAAGTTTTTGAAGCGACCGGTAGCCGCGGCGGCTTTATGCTGGGCCATGTCGTATCGATGCCGGGCGATCTGGCGGCGATCGTCGAGTTGCTGGTGCCCGAATTGCAACGCCGCGGCCGATTCCGGCGCGAGTACAAAGGGTCTGTACTGCGCGAGAATTTGTTCGACGACGAGCAGTAGCGGCAGCCGGTGCCGGCGATCTGCGAGCCCAATCGGGGTGCAGGCGGCGCCCGCCACACCAATGTCGGCTCCCAAAGGCTCTGGTGATCCCCCGTGATCACCAGCAATGTCGCCGTGAACGGCGGAGCTTGCGCGAAACGGGATTGCTGAGATGAACAATGCAGATGCGATCGACCGGGAAGCGATTGCCGCCACCCACAACCGGATCAGACCCCATATCCGCCGCACGCCGGTGATCGAGGTCGACGGCGGCGATTTCGGGCTGGAGGCCTGCCGCCTGAGCTGCAAGCTCGAACTGATGCAGCACTCCGGCTCGTTCAAGACCCGCGGCGCGTTCGCCAATTTGTTGATGCGCGACATCCCTAAAGCCGGTGTCGCCGCCGCCTCCGGCGGCAATCACGGGGCGGCGGTCGCCTACGCCGCTTTGCAGCTCGGTATCCCGGCCAAGATCTTTGTTCCAAGCATTTCCTCACCGGCAAAGATCCGGCGCATCCGCGAATACGGCGCCGAACTCGTCGTTGGCGGCGATCGATATGACGATGCGCTCGCCGCGAGCGAAGCATGCGTGGCGCAATCGGGCGCGCTCGCAATCCACGCCTTTGACCAGCGGGAAACTTTGCTCGGCCAGGGCACCATCGGCCTGGAGTTCGAGCAGCAGGTTGCGGATCTCGATACGCTTCTGGTCGCGGTGGGCGGCGGCGGGCTGATCGGCGGCATCGCCGCATGGTATGGGCGGGAAATCCGCATCATCGGCGTCGAGCCGGAAGCATCTCCGACCCTGACCAAGGCGATGCTCGCGGAGCGCCCTGTCGATGTCGAAGCTGGCGGGCTCGCCGCCAACTCGTTGGCGCCGCGCCGTGTCGGCGAAATTGTGTTCCCAATTCTCATGCGCCTAATGGAGCGTGTCGTCCTGGTATCCGATGACGCTATTCGCCACGCCCAGAAATCGCTTTGGCACACACTCAGACCCAAGTTCCGCAGTTTGATTTTGAACAGCATGGTAACTCAATGGGTTGCAAGCCATTTTAAGTTTTAGGCACCACGGTTTTGGGTTCAGGCGGCGGGCGGCATCTCCTGGAAGACCGGCGGAAGGGTGAGGCCGATAGCGCGGCAGATCGGGTCGATGGTCGGGCCTGGCGCGGTGCGCAGGCGCGCCCGGCGACCATCCTGTTCGACATCGATTTCGCTGAGGTCGACAAGATCGTCGACGATGCGCTGCCATTCGAGCCGGCTGCGACGGGCGGCGAGCCGGTCGAAAAGCTCCTTGCGCAGGACAAGGGCGAGGAAGGTGCAGAAGACGTGGCCGCGGATGCCGGCGTCGGTTTTGTGGAAGATCGGGCGGGTGGCGAGCAGCGCCTTTGCGGTTTTGAAGGCGTCCTCCACGGCCAGCAGATTGCGGTAGCGCAACACGATCTGGAGCGCGGCGATCTTGGTGTTGGTGCGCAGCACGAAGAGACCGTCGAACCGGGTATCGGCCTCGATCTTGGCGCGGTCGATGACAAAGCCGCCGCCCGCGGGCGTCTTCAGGAAGCGACGAAAACCCTTGTTGGCGACGAGCGCCTTGTCGCCCTGGGCGAGCTTGCGCTCGAGACCGGCGACGATTTCGGCGCGCGCCGCGGCGTCCTTTTTGGCTTCCTCCTCGTTGCGGCAGATGATGTAGCGCCGCCCGGCGATCGTCGTCTCCCGGATCGCCAGTTCGGTCTCGCCTTTCTGGCGGGGAATGACGAGCGGCACGGCGAGGCCATCATCCTCGATGACCCCGGTGCGCACCTCGCGGCTGGTGCGTTCGCGCACGCCGAGGATGTACTGGATCTTCTCGGCTTCGAGGGCGGCGATGGTATCGGCACTGATCATGCCGCGATCGGCAACGATGCAAGCATCGAGGATCCCAAAGCGCTCGCGCAGCCGTTTGACTACTGGCAACAACAGCGTCACGTCGGCCGTGTTGCCGGGCATCACAAAGGACGCGATCGGCCGGTCGGCGTCGTCAAGCACGATGCCGAGCACGACCTGCTTCAGGTGACCGCGATAGTCTTTGGAGTGGCCGTACTGGCCTAGGCTCTCGCCGCCGGCCCCCTCGAACCATAAACTGGTGGTGTCGAAAAACGCGATCGAAACGGCGCCGAACAGCGGCTGGCGGTGGTGATAGAGTGCCTCCTCGATGGCCTCGGCGGTGCTGCGGCCGGCCGCGTCGACTTCGCCAAGCCAGGCCATCGCCTTATAGGCGTGGTCGAGATCGAGCCCATCGGTGCCCGGCACACGTACCCGGCTCAGCCAGTCGCTGGCATGGCGGTCGGAGCCCGAGATCATCAGCCGGTGCAGCACCGTGAGATAGACGGCGCGCTCGACATCAAAGGAAAAGCGCCGGTCGGAGACGAGGCTCTTGAGCACGTCGCGGCATCCTGTTTCCGCCCACAGCCAGCCGAACACCAGATCAGGTCCGATGCTGAGGCGGTGCAGCTCCGGCAATTCGCCGCGATAAAAACTCGACAACACGATCGAGCGGCGCGAATGGCGCGCCGCCGAGGCGATCAGCCCATCGATCAGCCCCGAGGCCTCAACTTCATCGCGCCGGCCGAGCGCCTTGATGACGCGCTGCACGTGGCGGCCGCCCTCGCGCGCGTTCTCGACGAGGTAGAGGTATTCGTAGGCTCCAATCTTCTTGACGCGGACAAATATGGCGCGGCACCTTTGTTCTCCGGTACCAGCACCACGATTCTCTGGGCCGCCGCAAGCAAATTCCTCAATATCTATTGCAATCGTCTGGCCGATTTAGCACCACACCTTGGCGTGCCCGGTCGTATCCCTAGCGTTTCCGCGGCTTCCAGCGAGCGATTTACTCCAAACTGAGGAAGTTGGGTCAGAGTGGTTGCCGAGCCCGGCGGCGCCGCAGCGGTCGCGGCTCTGCTGTCCGGCCGCTATCAACCCCAGCGCGGGGAGCACGTCGGCGTGCTGCTAAGCGGCGGCAATACGGTCGCTGTCGACTTCGACCGGTAGCCGACTGGTTTAATGCGGACCCTTTTCGAGCGGGTGAGCGTGGTTTAGCGGCCCGTGACCTCGGCCAAAACCGGGTGCTGTCACGATCGCACATTGCACGTAATCGCGAGCCCGGTCGACGGCTTCCTCGATCGCGAGACCCTGAGCAAGCCCGGTCGCGATCGCCGAAGCCAGGGTGCAGCCGGTGCCATGTGTGTGGCGCGAGTGGATGCGCGGGCTCTCCCAAATTCTGCTGCTGCCGCCGGTCGTCACCAGAACGTCAGTCACGGTATCGCCGGCCAGATGGCCGCCCTTGACCAACACTGCCCGGCAGCCGAGCCGCAATAACTGCTCGCCCGCCGCCTGCATAGCGGCGACATCGGCGATCGCGCGACCGCACAGGATTTCGGCTTCCGGCAGGTTCGGTGTCAGCACCGTCGCGTGGGGGATCAGCTGCGCCTTCAACGCCTCGACCGCATCGGGATCGATCAGCCGGGCGCCGCCTTTGGCCGCCATGACCGGATCGACGACGAGCGGGATCGTCGCGGCTCGCGCCCGCAATACTGCGGCGAGGGTCTCAATGACCGCCGTGTCGTGCAACATGCCGGTCTTGATCGCGTCGGCGCCAATATCGTCGAGCACGACTTCGATCTGCTGCCGAATAAAATCAGTCGGGATCGGCAATACGCCGAACACCCCCTCGGTGTTTTGCGCGGTCAAAGCGGTGATCGCGGTCGCCGCATAGCCGCCGAGGACAGTCACGGTCTTGATGTCGGCCTGGATACCGGCGCCGCCGCCGGAATCCGAGCCGGCGACGATCAGGACGCGGCCCCGCACTACTGGACCCGCGCTTATTCAGCCGCCTGCGGAAGATCGTCGCCGGTGGTCGCGGCCTTGCGGATCACACCGCAGATTTCTTCGACAATCGCGGCCACCGTCTCTTCATCTTCGCCTTCGGCCATGACCCGGATGACGGGCTCGGTCCCTGAGGGCCGGACCACCAGACGCCCCATCGCACCCAGCCGCGCCTCACCTTCGGTAATCGCGCGCTTGACCGCCGGCTGTTCGAGCGGAACGACGTCGCCATAGCGCACACTTCCTGCATATTGCGGCACTGGCGTGAACAGCCGGCACACTTCGCTCGCCGGCCTTCCGGTTTCGACGATCGACCCCAAGACCTGCAACGCCGCGATCAGCCCGTCCCCGGTTGTGGCATAGTCGGCGAGGATGATGTGCCCCGACTGTTCGCCGCCGAGGTTGCAGCCGACGCTGCGCATCTTCTCGACGACATAGCGGTCGCCGACCGAAGTCCGATGCATCCCGATCTTGTGCTCGCCGAGATAGCGTTCGAGCCCGAGATTGGACATCACGGTTGCAACGAGCGCACCGCCGGCGAGCCGGCCGTTTCGTGACAACCCGGTCGCGATCAGGGCCATCAACTGATCACCGTCGAGGATTGTCCCGTGCTCGTCGGCGACGATCAGCCGGTCGGCGTCGCCATCGAGCGCGATGCCGATATCGGCGCGGCGAGCGAGCACCTCGCGGCGCATCTGTTCGGGTGCGAGCGCGCCGCACTCACGGTTGATATTGAGACCATCGGGGCTCACACCGAGCGAAAACACTTCGGCGCCGAGTTCCCAGAACACGGTTGGCGCGACCTTGTAAGCGGCGCCATGCGCGCAATCGACGACGATGCGCAAGCCATCGAGGCGCAAGCCGCGCGGGAAACTCTGCTTAACAAACTCGATATAGCGCCCGCCGGCGTCGTCGAGCCGCTTGACGCGCCCGAGTTCGGACGGGCTCGCCCGCCGGCTCGGTCCCTTGGCCAGCGCCGCCTCGATCTTTCGCTCGATTTCGTCCGAAAGTTTGTAGCCGTCGCGCCCAAACAGCTTGATGCCGTTGTCCCCGTAAGGGTTGTGCGAGGCGGAAAGGACGACGCCGATATCCGCCCGCAGACTGCGGGTCAGCATCGCGATCGCCGGCGTCGGCAACGGCCCGACCAGCACGACATCCATGCCCATCGTGACAAACCCGGCGGTCAGTGCCGGTTCAAGCATGTATCCCGAAAGACGAGTATCCTTGCCGATCACGACAAGATGCTTGTGCGCCCCGTTTTTAAAGCATTCGCCGACGGCAATAGCCACCTTTAACGCCGTTTCCGGCGTCATCGGCTCGATATTAGCAGTTCCGCGGATCCCGTCAGTGCCGAAGAGCTTCCGCGTCATCTCGCCACCCGACGTTTAATAAGGATTCTCAGCTGCATACGTGCAGAAAAGCGGGATTGGTGTCAAATAGTAAATTTTATATTCAGGTTAACATCGTGGTTCGGCCGACCCCGGCGAATAGCGCGAACTATAGCCGGGGCCGCACAATTTAAGAGTGCCCTTGCGTCGTTAATCAACCGCCCGGCTGGGGCTCCGGCTCCAGCCCCGCCGGGCGACCCGAGGGGGAACCGAACTGCGCCGGCCGCGCCCGTCGTCTGCCTGCGGCATCGGCGCCGAGTTTTCGCGGACGATCCGCTCGCCGCGATGATGCGGCGGATCTCGTCGGCCGACAGTGTTTCGTATTCGAGCAGGCCCTTCGCCAGCGCGTGCAGCTCATCGAGCCGTGCGGTCAGGATCGACCGCGCCGTCTCTTCACCCTCATCGACCAGCCGGCGGATCTCTTCATCGATCAGCTTGGCCGTTGCCTCCGAGACATTCTTGCGCTGCGTCACCGAATGGCCGAGAAACACCTCTTCCTCGTTTTCGGCATAGCGCAGCCGCCCGAGCTTTTCGCTAAACCCGAACTCGGTCACCATGCGGCGCGCGAGTGAGGTCGCTCGGCGAATGTCGTCCGCCGCACCGGTCGTGACCTTATCCGGGCCGAAGATCAGCTCTTCGGCGACGCGGCCGCCGAACAGGCTCGCCAGCATCGCTTTTATTTCGAGCTTTGACTGGCTGTACTTGTCACGCTCGGGCAAGAACATCGTAACGCCGAGCGCGCGGCCGCGCGGAATGATCGTCACCTTGTGCAACGGCTCGTGGCCTTCGGCATAGAGCATGCACAGCGCATGACCGGCCTCGTGATAGGCGGTCAGCTTTTTCTCGTCCTCGGTCATCACCATCGAGCGCCGCTCGGCGCCCATCATGACCTTGTCCTTGGCGTGCTCGAACTCGCTCATCGCCACCGACCGCTTGCCGCGGCGCGCCGCCATCAGCGCCGCTTCGTTGACGAGATTGGCGAGATCGGCGCCGGAGAAGCCGGGCGTGCCGCGGGCAAGGATCCTGGCGTCGACATCCGCTGCCAGCGGCACCTTGCGCATATGAACTTTGAGGATCTTCTCGCGGCCGACGACATCGGGGTTGGGCACGACCACCTGCCGGTCGAAGCGGCCGGGCCGCAACAACGCCGGATCGAGCACGTCCGGGCGGTTGGTGGCGGCGATCAGGATGACGCCCTCATTCGCCTCAAAGCCGTCCATCTCGACCAGCAACTGGTTCAGCGTCTGCTCGCGCTCGTCATTGCCGCCGCCGAGCCCGGCGCCGCGATGACGGCCGACCGCGTCGATCTCGTCGATGAAGATGATGCAGGGCGCGTTCTTCTTGCCCTGCTCGAACATGTCGCGCACCCGGCTTGCGCCGACGCCGACAAACATCTCGACAAAGTCCGAGCCGGAAATCGTAAAGAACGGCACATTGGCTTCGCCGGCGATCGCGCGCGCCAGCAAGGTTTTACCGGTGCCCGGCGATCCCACCAGCAGCACGCCTTTGGGGATCTTGCCGCCGAGGCGTTGAAATTTCTGCGGGTCTTTCAGATATTCGACGATCTCTTCGAGCTCCTGCTTGGCCTCGTCGATGCCGGCGACATCCTCGAAGGTGATGCGCCCGACCTTTTCGGTCAACAGCCGCGCTCGGCTCTTGCCAAAGCCCATTGCGCGGCCGCCGCCGCCCTGCATCTGGCGCATGAAGAAGATCCAGACGCCGATCAGCAGCAGCATCGGGAACCACGAGATCAGAACGCCGAACAGCGACGGCACATTGTCGTCGACCGGAGCTGCGGTAATCCGCACGCCCTTGTCGATCAGCCGGGTGACGAGACCCGGGTCGTTCGGGGCATAGGTCGTAAAGGCGCGGCTGTCGGTGAAATGGCCGCTGATCGTGTTGCCCTGGATCGTCACATCGGCGACCTGGCCGCGATTGACGTCGTTCACGAAATCGGAAAAGGCGAGGGTCGATTGCGGCCCGTGGCTCGAGGAGGTCTGGAAACAGATTGAAGAGTGCGACGAGAAGCAGCCCGATTACGATCCACAGGGCGAGATTCTTGCCGAAATTGTTCACGCCCAACGCCTTTCCATGCCGAGCCGGCCAGCGCCACTCCGAGCAACCTACGCCGATCAGCCCCCGGCTCGGCGACTAATTTCTGACCAGTAAAGATAAGTCATGCCGCCGCTTAAACAACTGCAAAGCCTGCATGCGACAAAGTTTTGACGGGCGAAATGCAACGCCGGCGAAACGATCGCCTGCTCTCGCCGGTATCCGAAAAAAGGAACGGCGGCGAGGCCTTGTTCGTCCCAAAACGCCGGCAAAACCGGATGGATGAGCGCCGGCAGCGGCCCGTTGCGGGCGGCGCGACTGGCGCCGATGCAGCTCGGCAAGCCCATCCTTGCCGAGATAGCCTATTGTCAACGGCCGAGCCGCTCGGCGGCGACGAAATGTCAAACCGCCCGTCCCAAAAAGGTGGTCTCCCGGCTCGATCAGCCTCGCACCAGCGGCCGCGGCGAGTTCGCGCAAAACCAGGATGCGGCCGCGCCAAGCGACAAACCGGTAACCGCCGAGAACATGCCCGCCCTCGGCCGCGCCCGCGAGCGCCAGCCGCAGTCGCGTCGAGGCTGCGCCGCCGTGGCGGATACGCGGCTGGCGCCGAGACGCGTCACCAGCGCCGATAGCGCCGGTTCCGCCAATTCCGGCGGCGCCGCGAGCAGCACTTCTGGATCGAGCACGGCAAACCCCGCCGGGTGCAGCGCCACCGCCCGCGCCAGAGAGCGCACAGCAAGCTGCTCGCGCGTGATCCGCTCGCGGCCGCGCCCGCGGAGCCGATCCGCGAGCATGCCTCGATGTCGACATCCGCGGGCGCGCTGCGCAGCCGGGCGCGCGCGAACGCCGGGTTCAGCATTGCTCGGATCGCTGAGGAAGGGCTGACCCTCCGCCGCGAGCGTCGCCAGCAAGCCGCGCCTTCGGCGACATCGAGCAGCGGGCGCAGGATCCGGCAGCCGTCAATCTCGCGAATCGCCGACATCGCCGGCCAGGCCATCGGGGCCGCTGCGCGCGTCGCGCCGCAACCAGTAGGTTTCGACCTGGTCTTCGCGATGGTGGCCGGTCAGCAGATGGAGACAGCCCTGCAGCCGGCACCACTCGCCCAAAAGGCGATAGCGGGCCGTGCGCGCCGCCTCCTGGATGCGGGTCGCCGGCTTTTCGCCGTCCCAGACGAGGATTTCGTGACGGATCGAGCGGGCCGCCAGCCACCCGCCACTTGGCGGATCTCCGCGCCGCTTTCGGGCCGTAGTCCGTGGTCGACCGACAGCGCGCAAATCCGGCCGCCGCGCCGCCGCGCCCATCGGTCGGCGAGTATCGCGAGAGCGAGGCTGTCGGGTCCGCCCGAGACGGCGACAGCGACAAACGGCGCGGTTTCAAAAAAGCCGAGCCGCTCGAGCCGCGCGGCAAACTCGGCGAGACCGAGCGGCGCCGCCGATGCAACTGGCTCGATGCGGTGGCTCAGCACCCGAGCTTCTTCTTCTCCTGCGCCGCTCGATCCCTGATCGCGCTGCTCCTGGATGCGGGAATTCGTGGTCGAGCTGCATCAGCGCGATGCAGGCGTTGTGCTTCTGATCGGCATGGCCGAGCGACATGCCGAGCCTCAGCAGCTCGTCGGCGCGCCTTGGCTCCCTTCGGATATCGCTTATAGCCGTCGGCAAAGGCGGCCGCCGCTTCGGTATATTTGCCGCGCGCTAATAACTTTCGCCAAGCCAATACTGGGCGTTGCCGGCGAGCGGATCGGTCGGGTGCTGCCGAACAAAGCTGCGCAGCGCGTCCTCGGCGCCCTCGGATAGTCAGCCTGTTCGCAGCAGCCCAAAGGCGGCATTGTACTGCTCCGAGGCGGAGCCCGAAGGCATATCCGACCGAGGTGGCCGCAATGGATCGGCAGCCGCCGGCGCTCGCAACCCGCGGCGGCGTCAGTTCGGTCGGCCCTGCATATGGCGCGGCGCCGCTGTCTGGGCCGGGCGGCGTCAGCGTACCGTAGCCCGGCGGTGGGGGCGGCGGCGGTGGCGGGCGCCGTAACCCGGCACGCGGCCCGCGGGATCGGCGAGAGATGGCGGCGCGCGCTTGCCAAGGCACCGGCCGCGGGCGACGGCGGAGCCGAGCCTGCTTGGCGCCCTTGGCCTTCGCCAAGTCGCACCTCGATGTCGCTGTTCACCTGCTCAAGCCGTTGGCTCAGCTGCTGAACCAGGTTGGTCTCGTCTCGACCCGCCCGGTGAGGTCGCGCATTTGCTGTTCGAGCCGGTCCATTCGGACCTGTAAATCGACAGCCGTGCTGCCGCCGCTTTCGGCGCCCGGCGGCGCTTCACCACCGCTGCCGCGATAGACTTGGCGCTGCAGCATGCTGAGGTCTCGTTCCAGTCGATCGAGGCGCTCGGCCGTCGCCGCATCCTGGGCTCGGGCCGCGGGAGCAGCCCCCATCGCGACGAGAACGCGACAGCACGGCTGGGTAGGCTTGGGACAGAAACGGACGCCGGATCATCGGCGAGCCTCTCGTAATGCGCGAAGCAGCGATGCGACCGAACGCACCGAGCGCGAGTAAAATCGACCACCGGAAGTGTGGTCCTAGGGCGGGTTTTGGGCGAAAAAAGGGCGTTCACCGCTTGTGCATCAGACCGACACTTGGCGAGGCTTCGCCACACGACTTCCGCGCCCGCACCGTGGTCGCAAGATTGCTCGCGTTACCCGCCGCCCGCCGCATGCGACTAGTTGACTGTGGTGATCGCGACGCGGTTCTGAGCCCAGGCTTCTTCGGTCGAGCCGGCGACCACAGGGCGATCCTTGCCATAGCTGATCGTCGAGATGCGCGACGAGGGTATCCCGGCGGCGACCAAGACTTGCTTGGCAGCATTGGCGCGGCGCTCGCCAAGAGCAAGGTTGTATTCTCGGGTGCCGCGTTCGTCGCAATGGCCCTCGATCGTTACTGTTACATTGGGATAACGCTGCAGCCATTCGGCTTGCCGCTGCAGGGTCTGCTGCGCTTCGGGCGTGATATCGGATCGGTCGAACGCGAAAAACACGCGATCGCCAGCACTCTGCGCCAGATCCTGCTGCGAGCCCGGCACCGCCGCTCCCATGCCCACGCCACCCGGGCCGCCTGGACCGCCAGCAGCCGGCGGCGGTCCGGCCGGCGGCTTCTCAGGCGAACTGCAAGCGGCGAGCAAAAACAAGGTCGCTACCAGCAACCCCGGCAGACTGACGAACTTCGCGTGCATGTTTGATCCCCCTTAAAAACGCTACGGATTTGTTGCCGCTGCTCAGCGCAGCAACGGCGACCAGGCCGGATCGGACGCCGCCCCCCGGGTCGGCACGTCACGTCGATTGTATCCGGTCAGGTCGATGGTCTGCAGGTGCGGTGAACCGCCATACCCGCTGGCATCCGACGGCCCCTGCGCAAAATACATCAGCACCCGCCCGTTGGGCGCCCAAGTCGGCCCCTCGACCAGGAAGCCTTGGGTTAGCAGCCGCTCCCCCGAGCCGTCCGCCCGCATCACGCCGATATAAAACGAGCCGCCGCTGATCTTGGTAAAGGCGATCAGGTCGCCGCGCGGCGACCATACCGGCGTGCCGTATTTTCCCGATCCAAAGCTGATGCGGTGCGCCCCGCCGCCACCGGCGCTCATGACGTAAAGCTGCTGCGAGCCGCCGCGATCGGAATTGAAAACGATCTGGCTGCCGTCGGGCGAGTAACACGGCGAAGTGTCGATCGCGTCGTCATCGGTCAAGCGCGTCGCGCTGTGCGTGCGCAAATCGAAAGCGTAGATATTGCTGGCCCCATTGATGGCGCGGCTCAACACGACCCGATTGCCGTCGGGGGAAAACCGCGGCGCGAAGGTCATTCCCGGAAAATCGCCGATCGCCTCCTGCTGGTCGGTGTCGATATTGAGCAGATAGACCCGCGGCTGCTTGCCGGCGAAGGAGAGATAGGTGATCTCCTGGGCCGACGGCGAAAACCGCGGGGTCAGCACCAGTGCTCGGCCATCGGTCAAGTAATGGTTGTTGGCGCCGTCCTGATCCATGATTGCCAGGCGCTTGACCCGCTTTTGCGCCGGCCCGGACTTCGGCAACGTAGACGATGCGGGTGTCGAAATACCCTTCCTCGCCGGTGATCCGCTTGTAGATCTCATCGGCAATGATATGCGCGATGCGCCGCCAGTTCTGCCGTGTCGTCGTATAGCCAAAGCCGGTCAGCTGCTGCTCGGCGAACACGTCCCAAAGCCGAAACTGAACCCCGAGCCGCCCGTCCGGCTGGCTCTGGACCGTGCCCGTGACCAGCGCCTGCGCATTGATCTGACGCCAGTCGCCAAAACGTGGTGCATTGCTGTCCGTCGCCGACACATTCTGGATGAAGCTGCGCGGATCGATCGGCCGGAACAACCCTGACCGTTCGAGATCGGCAGAGATGACGCCGGCAATATCGGCGCCGGCTTGCGCTTCCCCGCCGCCGCCGGCGAAAGCGGGGATAGCGATCGGCATCGGTTGCACGCGGCCGCTGGTGATGTCGAGACGCAACTCGCCGCGCGCCGGCGCCCCGGGCCACGATAATAAAATGGCCAAAAGCGGGATCACCCCGACGATCACAGCGAGGGGGCTTTTTTTCATAGGAGGTCCTTTGGGCTAAACGCGACGGTCATGTCTTTCCACAGCTCGTATTTGTCGCGCGGCAGATTCAAAGGGCGGCACAGTGGGTTGAAGAAGGCGCGGCGCGCACTTTCGGCCGCCGCTCGGAAAAACGGATCGGCGGCGGCCCGCCCTTGGTCGACGATGGTTGCCTGCTGCACGTTGCCGTCAGGCATCACCGAGACCCTGATGGTCACCACCAGATCTTTCGCGTCGCGGGCACCCGCGGGGACGTTCCAGCAACGCGAGATCTGCTCGCGAACCATGTCCATTTCACTGGCGCTGAGCTGGCTGCCGAGCGGCGCATGCGGCTGCGCCGAGGCCCGCCCCGAAGCGACGTAAGTCTTCTGCGGCGGCGCGTCCGGGGAAGGCGGCGTGTCCTCTGCCGCAAGATTTCGCAACAGGGCGTCGAACTGCCCCGGATTGTATTTTTTGGCTTCGGCATTCGCCTCGTTGCGAGCCACCTGCTGGGGCCGCTCCGGCGGCGGTTTTGGTGGTGCTGCGGCGATCGCCGGCTTGGGCGGTGGCGGCGGAGGAATTGGCTTGGGTTCGGGCAAGGGCGGTGGCGGCAATTCCGCTTGCTTTGGCGCTTCCGTTTTTGCCACGGCGGCGGCGGGTGGCGCCGGCTTTGCGTCGGGCGGGGCCGGGGCAGGCGGCGCGGGGGGCGCCTCAGCAGCTGCGGGCGGCGGCGCTGGCTTGGGCGGCGTCGGATTGGGCGCCGGCTTTTCCACTGGCGGTCCAGGAAGCGGCGGCTCGAGCGACGCGTGGGGTTCAGGCATGTTGGGGTTGGGATGGGTGGCACGGGTCTCCGGCCCCATCGTCACCAACTGAACCGCGATCGGCATCTCTTCCGGCGCCGGTGGGTGAAACAATGTCGGCAATCCAAAAATTAGAACCGCGCCCAGGATCAGGTGCAGCGCCGCCGACAGAACCAAGCCGCGCCGCCCAAGGCCATCGGGCAATGGCGGGGGCGGGTCCAACTCTGTTAGCGGCACCGGTTCTGCGGCAGCGACACTCATATTGGAGACCGGCCGAATAGCGGCTTTCAGTGCTTGGCCAGCACCGCAGGCGGACCCGGCACGGTGTCGGCTGCTGCCTTGGCCGGCACGCCTTTGGGCGATTTCGGCGATCAATGATACTTTTCGATAACCGGCGGCGCTGATCAGGCTCATGACCTCGAGCACACGGCCATAATCGATCGATTTGTCCGCTCTGACGTAGACCAGCGCGTCAGGATTCTCGCCGGTGATCGCCTGCAGGCGTGGCACCAGAGAATCAGTCGCGGTATCCGTGTCTTGAATAAAGATGTGTCCCTCACTGTTGATCGAGATGACGAGCGGCTCTTTTGGATCGGTGATTGGCGGCGCCTGAGTTTGCGGCAGATCGACCGGCACACCGACCGTTAACAGCGGGGCTGCAACCATGAAAACGACGAGCAACACCAGCATCACGTCGACAAGCGGCGTGACGTTGATCTCGGCCATTGGCCGGTAGCGGCCTCGCCAGGAGCCGGTGCCGCGAAGGCTCGAAACCGCCACCGGTCACGACCTCTCGTCAAGCTGGCGGGACAAGATCGCGCTGAATTCCGACGAAAAGGCTTCCAGACGTCCGGCATAGCGCCCGAAATCGGTCGCGAGTTTGTTGTAAGCGACAACGGCCGGAATCGCGGCGACGAGACCTAATGCCGTCGCAAACAGCGATTCGGCAATACCGGGCGCCACGACCGCGAGGCTGGTGTTTTTTGACGCGGCGATCGACTGGAAGCTGTCCATGATGCCCCAGACCGTGCCAAATAGCCCGACAAACGGCGCCGTCGCCCCCACCGTGGCGAGAAAAGCCATAAAGCGCTCGACCCGCTCCATCTCGCGGCCAACGGTCACATTCATGACACGCTCGATGCGCTGCTGCAGGCTCGCGCGCATGATTGCGGTGCCGAGCAGACCCTTTGCCGCGCTGCGCCGCCATTCGCGCATCGCTGACGAAAACACCGCGGTCATCGGATCGGGCGGACGCTGGCCGACGCGCTCATAAAGATCGTCAAGCGAGCCGCCCGACCAAAAGCTCTCCTCGAAATTTGCCGCCGCATTATGCAATCGGCGGAGCCGGATCACCTTGTCGAAGATGACTGCCCACGACCAAAACGATGCCAGCAAAAGGATCAGCATGACGATCTTGACGATGGCGTCGGCTTGCAAAAACAACGCGAAAATCGATAGATCATGCGGAACAGCGCCGGCGAGGGGCAAGGTTTGGACGGCGGAGGTAGGCTGCATTCGTGAACCTTTTATGGCGTCTTTAGGACGATATTGCGGGTCATGACGCCTCCTCGGCGGCGCCGATGGAAGGCAAGCCTGCCAGCAGGTCGAGCTGTGCCGGGAGCGATGACGGCACCGGCAAGTCCAGGTGTGAGAATGCCAGGCGCGTCAGCAGGCGGCCGCGCGGGGTGCGCTGGACGTAACCTTCCTGAATCAAAAACGGCTCGATAACGTCTTCGATAACGTCGCGCTCGTCGCCGAGTGCGGCGGCCATCGTTTCCACCCCGACCGGACCGCCGCCATAGCGCTCGGCGACGCAGCGCAGATAGCGGCGATCCATGCCGTCAAGCCCGCTCGCATCCACCTCGAGCCGCAACAATGCCGAATCGGCGGCGGTGGCATCGACCCCCGCCAAGCCCTCGACCGCGGCAAAGTCGCGAACCCGGCGCAACAAACGCATCGCCACCCGCGGTGTGCCGCGAGCCCGGCGTGCGATCTCGCCCGCGCCATCGCGCCGCAAGTCGAAGCCGAGCAACTGCGCGCCTCGGGCGACGATCACCGTCAATTCGGCCGGCTCGTAAAATGTTAGGCGCAACGGGATGCCAAAACGCTCGCGCAACGGCCGGCTGATCAGCCCCGACCGGGTCGTCGCCCCGACCAGTGTGAAACGCGGCAGGTCGATCCGGATCGAGCGCGCGCCGGGTCCCTCGCCGATGATCAGATCGAGCTGAAAATCCTCCATCGCCGGATAGAGAATTTCTTCGACCGTCGGCGCGAGGCGATGGATTTCGTCGATGAAGAAGACATCGCGCGGCTGCAGATTGGTCAGCAACGCGGCGAGATCGCCGGCGCGCTGAATGACCGGCCCGGAGGTAGCGCGAAATCCGACGCCCATCTCGCGGGCGACGATCTGCGCCAACGTGGTTTTGCCGAGCCCAGGCGGCCCGAACAGCAACACGTGATCGAGGGCTTCGCCCCGGGTCTTGGCGGCTTCGATAAAGATCCGCAAATTGTCCCGCAGGCTGCGCTGGCCGACAAACTCGGCCAAGCTCTGCGGACGCAACGTCGCCTCGGTGACATCGCTCTCGGCCAGTGCGGGATCGATGACGCGGCGGTCCTCGTCGCTCACGGCGACACTCCCGTCGCCAGCTGCTGCAAGCCGGCGCGGATCAGAGCGTCAGCTGGCGCACCGGCGCCAAGCTGCTGCGCCGCCGCCGCCACCGCGCCAAACGCTTCGGCGCGGCGATAGCCAAGGTTGACCAGCGCGGAAACCGCGTCGGCGGCAGGACCTTCGCCGATCGGTCCCGCCGACGCCGCCGAATGCGCGGGCGCCCCAGCCAGCGGCGTCAGCGCCAAATTGCCGGCCTTGTCACGCAATTCATTGACAATGCGCGCGGCAAGACGCGGCCCGACCCCCTCGGCCCGCGCCAGCGACGCCCTGTCTTGGGCGACAATCGCGAGGCCCAGTTCATCGGGGCCGATGACCGACAACACCGCGAGCGCCAGTCGCGCACCAACCCCTTGCACGGTTGTCAACAGCCGAAACCAGTCGCGCTCAGCCGCGTCGATAAACCCGTAAAGATGGATATGGTCCTCGCGTACATGCGTCTCGATCAACAGGCGCACCGGCGTGCCGACCGGCGGTAGCCGGCCGAGGGTGCGCGTCGAACAAAAGGCGAGATAGCCGACCCCGCCGACATCGATGACCGCACCCTCCGGGGCTATTTGGTCGAGAATGCCGGCGAGCTTGGCGATCATCGCGGCCCGGCTCCGGCCGACATTTCCCAAACGCGCCGGGTCGCGGCATGATGGGCATGGCAGATTGCCACCGCGAGCGCATCGGCAGCATCGGCCGCGCCGCTGGCGAAGCCAGGCAGGATACGGCGCACCATCATCTGAACCTGCGCCTTTTCGGCGTGACCGGCCCCGACCACGGCCTTTTTGATCAGATTGGCCGAGTATTCAGCCACCGGCAGCCCGCGTTCCGCCGGGGCCAGCAAAACGACGCCACGGGCAACGCCAAGCTTCAAGGTCGATGCCGCATTGCGGTTGACAAAACTTTCCTCGACAGCGGCCTCGTCCGGGCGAAAACGCTCGAGCACCATGCCGATCTGACGAAACAACGACACCAAGCGAGCCGCCAGCGGCTGATCGGCCGCCGGATTGGCGACGCCATCGGCGACGTGAGCAAGGTGATTGCCATCGACATCGATGACCCCCCAGCCGGTATGCCGCAAACCGGGATCGAGCCCCAAAACCCGCATTCTCGCCAATCGCCCTCTCGGCTCCCCCCGGCGCCGATCAGGCGCCGATCCGCGCCAGTACGTCCTCGGCTACTTCGAAATTGGCATAGACATTCTGGACGTCGTCGCTGTCCTCGAGCGTCTCGAGCAATTTGAACAAGGTGATGGCGGTCTCCTCATCGATCGGAGCGGTGGTTTTCGGCCGCCACACGAGTCGGGCCGATGTCGCCGGGCCAAAGCGCTGTTCGAGCGCGTCGCGCACCGTGTTGAGATCGTCGGGGGCGCAGGTCACTGAATGCTGCTCGGCGTCGCTGTCGACGTTCTCGGCGCCGGCTTCAAGGGCGGCCTCGAACATATCGTCGGCGCTCACTGTCGCGATCGGATAAACGATCTCGCCGACGCGATCGAACAGAAAGCTGACACTGTTGGTCTCGCCGAGGGCTCCGCCGGACTTGGTAAAGGCGGCGCGGATTTCGCTGGCGGTGCGGTTGCGATTGTCGGTCAGCGCCTCGACAATGACCGCGGTGCCGCCCGGGCCATAGCCTTCATAGCGGACCTCGTCAAAAGCCGAGTCGGCCTCCCCACCGGCGCCGCGACGGATCGCGCGATCAACAGTATCTTTTGGCATATTGGCCTGCCGCGCTGCCAGCACCGCGGCGCGCAAGCGCGGGTTCGCCGCCGGATCGGGCAGCCCGGTGCGGGCCGCTGTCGTCAATTCCCGGATGATCTTGGTAAAGACCTTGGCGCGCTTTTTATCCTGCGCACCTTTCCGGTACATGATGTTTTTGAATTGGGAATGGCCAGCCATCGATCTCTGCGCGGCTTTCCGCGCGTCAAGGTATTATTGATGCCACTGCTCATAAGGGCTCAGGGCGGGGCTAACAACCCAATATGGCAGCATTGCGGCGTGGCGGAACGGCGCCCGCCAAATGTATCAACCCTTTGGCGCAGCCCGCGTTGAGCTACAAGATTTTGTTGGCTGCCTTTAAGGGTGCGGCAGATATGGAGCGAGGCGACCGCCGATTCGCACTGGTTCGACCCGCCGCGCCAACCCGCTCTGATCATCGGTTTCGAGCAGGATGCCGCACAAGGTTCCCTCACCCTCCGCGACCTGCGGCCGCTCGCCCGGCATCTTGGTGACAAAGCGGCGGACTGCCGGCGCCTTTTGCAATCCGATCACCGAATCATAATCGCCGCACATGCCGGCATCGGTCTGGTAAGCAGTACCGCCGGGAAAAATTTGCGCGTCGGCGGTCGGGATATGCGAGTGGCTGCCAAACACCGCGGAGACACGGCCATCGCAAAAATGACCCATCGCCATCTTTTCGCTCGACGCCTCGGCATGGATGTCGACCAGGATCGCGGCCGGCCCACCACCCAGCGGATGGTCCGCCAGGATCGTTTCGAGCCGCGCGAACGGATCGTCGAGCGCGTCCATAAACAGCCGGCCCATCACATTGATTACGAGCGCGCTGCGGCCGTCATCGAGCGGGTGTAGCCGCCAGCCGGCGCCGGGTGTTGCCGGCGGAAAATTCGCCGGGCGCAGGACGCGCGGGTCGCGGTCGATATAGGGGATCAGCTCGCGCTGGTCCCAGACGTGATTCCCGGTCGTCAAGACATCGACGCCGCAATCGTAAAATTCGCCGCACAGCCGCTCGGTCAGGCCGTAACCACCGGCGGCGTTTTCGGCGTTGACGACGACGAGATCGAGCGCGAAGTCACGGCGCAATTCTGGGACGTATTTCTTGACCGCATCGCGGCCCGGCCGACCCATCACGTCGCCGCAGAAAAGGATGTTCACGCTTGCCGCACCTCGCGTCGGCCTCCGAGATCAGCGTTGCGAGCGGAGCCGCCTCGGCCGTCGGCTTGCAACTCCCTCGTGGCCCGCCGTAGCAGGTGGGCGCCGTATATCGAGGCCACGACCTCGACAGGCACGGCTCCCAAGAGGTAGGTATCGGCCCCGGGGCTAATGCGTCCTAACGCACCGCGCAGCCCCACTCGCCGGGGAAAGCTAGGGGCTCTCCAGCCGGGCTGCAATAGCCTCGATCCTCTGCGCGAGGCCATGGATGCCGCTCGCCGCGACATCGACGGCATCGTCAGCCTCGATTTCGGCGGCGCGGCTGCGGCTTTTCTCCTGCTGCAAGGCCTCGTTGGCGTCGGATAATTCGTCGGCAATGACGAGGGCGGCGAGCAGCAGCAGCCGCGCTTCGCCGACTTGGCCGAGGCGTTTGACAAATTCGCCGACCCGCGCATCGACGTATTGCGCGAGCCGGCGAATGCGCGGCTCCTGCCCGTCATCGCAGGCGATCTTGTATGGGTGTCCATTGATGGTCACCGAGACCTGGCTCATTCGTCCCCCTTCTCTTGCGGCGCCCGCCCGCCGCGGGCCTGCGGGCCGTCCGTCGTAACGCCGCTTTCCCCAAAGACGGCGCCAAGCTGTTGGCGCACCCTGTCAAGATCGGCCTTTACCGGCACCCTCTTATCTTCCGGGGCCGCCCCAGCGAAGGCGGCTTCGAGCCGGGCCACGGCCCGTTCGAGGCGGGCAAGCGCCTCGTCGAGCCGGCTCATTACCGCCGCCGATGCCGCAAGCGCGTGATCAGTGCACCCGCTCGTATTTCTGCAATGAACGGATGTAATCGGGGCGAGGCTTGTCCGGGTAGAATTGCGGCCATTGCGTCCACGACACTTCGCCGACATAGAGATCGCCGCGCGAGTCGACAGTAAGACCATGGGGCCCGAGAAACGCGGTCGGCGCGGTGCCGGCGTGCATGTCGCCAAACCGAGACAACAGCTTGCCCCGGTTGTCGACGATGCTGACGCGCGGCCCGAGGTTCGGGCTGTTGCGGTTGACCGGCTGCACCGGCCCCAACTCGCCGATATAAGCGACCGGGTGACGGGTGTAGTCCATGTAAAGCCCGCACGGCCGGTGCAGATTATTCCACTGGGTCTCGTATTTGCCGTTGCCGTCGAATACTTGCACCCGGTGATTCTCGCGGTCGGCGACATAGACCCAGCCATCGGCATCGGTGCAGATATTGTGGACGATGTTGAATTCGCCCTCACCGCTGCCGGGCTCGCCCCACGACATCAGCAATTTGCCATCGGGCGAGTATTTGTGGACCTTGGCGTTGCCGTAGCCGTCCGAGACATAAATTTCGCCTTTCGGCGAGAGGGCGGTGTGGGTGCAGCGATGGAACGGCTCGCCGCTCATATACGGCTTGGGCTCGCCCGGAACCCCGAGTTCGAGCAATACTTTGCCGTCGAGCGAGCATTTGCGCACAAAATGGCCGCCATCATCGGTCAAGTAAATCGAATTGTCGGGGCCCATGTGGACGCCATGCGCGCGCGGGTACTGGCCCTCGCCCCACGAGCGCAAGAACTTGCCGTCGCGGTCAAACACCATGACCGGGTGGTCGCCGCGGTTGAAGACGTAGACGTTGTCGTTTTTGTCGACTCCGACCGAGCCGACTTCCTTGAACGACCAGCCGTCCGGCAGTCTCGCCCAATCCTCAACGATCCGATACTTGTAGTCGCCCTGGCCCACAATAATCGCCATTCTTCTCTCCTGAGGTATCGTCGCCCTCGCGAAAGCGGGGGCCCAGAGCCTGCCCTTGGCATGAACAGGGGGCGGCCTACTTGGGGGTTCCCTCTCTGGATTCCCGCTTTCGCGGGAATGACGGGTTTACTGGTTCGTGTGAACCATTCCTCAGTCGTCGTATACCACTGGGAGTGGCGCCGGCAACGACTTAGTGCACCCGCTCGTATTTCTGCATGGCCCGCAGATTGTCGGGATGCGGCTGACCCGGGAACAGCCCCGGCCACAAGGTCCAGCACACTTCGCCAACATAAAGATCGCCGCGCGAATCAACCGTGAGGCCGTGCGGCCCAATAAACGAGGTCGCCGCCGTGCCGGCAAACGGATCGCCGATGCGCGACAACAGCTTGCCCTGATTATCGACGATGCTGACGCGCGGCCCGAGATTGGCGTTGAGGCGGTTGACCGAAAGCTCGCCGATATAGCAGACCGGGTGATGCGCATACGGCATGTAAAGCCCGCACGGCCGGTGCAGGTTATTCCACTGAGTTTCGTATTTGCCGTTGCCGTCGAATACTTGCACACGGTGGTTTTCGCGGTCGGCGACATAGACCCAGCCATCGGCGTCGGCGCAGATATTGTGGACGAGGTTGAACTGACCCGAATCGCTGCCGGGCTCGCCCCACGACATCATCAATTTGCCGTCGGGCGAATATTTGTGCACCTTGGCGTTGCCATAGCCATCCGAAACGTAGATCTCGCCCTTTGGTGAGAGGGCCGTGTGGGTGCAGCGGTTGAACGGCTCGCCGCTCAGATAAGGCGCCGGCTTCCCCGGTATGCCCAGTTCCAGCAACACCTTGCCGTCGAGCGAGCATTTGCGCACAAAATGCCCGCCATCATCGGTCAGGTAAATCGAATCGTCGGGGCCCATATGGACGCCATGCGCCCGCGGATACTGCCCTTCGCCCCAGGAGCGCAGGAAGTTGCCCGCGCGGTCAAAGACCATGACCGGGTGCTCGCCGCGGTTGAAGCAATAGACATTGTCGTTCTTGTCGACGCCGATCGCCGCGACCTCCTTGAACGACCAGCCATCCGGCAATTTCGCCCAGTTTTCCTTGATCTCGTATTTGTAGTCGCCCTGGCCAACGATCGTCGCCATGTCAGGCCCTCCCCACGCAAACGTTGACGGCAACGTTATCGAAGCCCCCCACCCAAAACAATCCTCCTCCACCCCGAATCCCGCCAATCTCACCGCTGAGGCGGTATGCGCGGGCCTCCTCCACGCCCACAAAATCGCCGAACGGGCCTTCTTGTGAATCTTGCCGTTTGGCTCATAAGGTCGATTAAAGGAAGCGGAACTCTCGCGCTCCGTGGCTCGGACATTCCCATCGGCGTTGGGAGAAGAGGATACCTTGAAGATTTTGAATTACCCTCCCAAGTAGACGCGCAATTTATCTTGAGGTTCTTATGAGTGCTGTTGCCGTTTCTCCGTACGCACCGTGTAGATACAGGCTGACGCTGATCAGCGTCGCAACTCTGGCTTTTTTAGGACTGCTATGGCTGGCGGCAATCCTTGAAATGAAAGTCGAGTGCCGCACCCTGAACAACTGCTTGGGCACTGGCGGGAATACCTGCTTAGGCGTGGGGTCAAACTCAGTGCTAGGGACGGGTCACCAGACCCGGCAATGTGAAATTAGCGCATGGGGGTTTCAGTCGGAGTTGTCCGAGCAGGCAGAGGCAATCTTACGAAAGCTCGGCGTCCGGTTCTTCTAACATTCAGTAGGCGTAGGGCGTGTGTGGACGCACCCGCATTCTTTTACCTCACCCCTTGCACCCAAGGCGCCGTCCACACACGCCCTACGCTTGCTAATTGAGTTCCTAGAACGCCCATGAAAAGGCCAAAAGGTTCTTTCTCCGGCATGTAGCACAGCGGAAGGAATCTTGTTAGAAGAATCCTTCCAGCATTATGAAACGTCACTTTCAGGGGCGCTTTGCAGTGATCGCAGGTCACGCCGGAAAGCATCCTATTCAATTCCTTCAGCGTTGCCATCTTTCCCGCTTCGCCTTGTATGAGCGTAAAGGCGAACAGGCTCCTTACGGCGAATGCAGTCTTGACACCTCTTCTGTCACGGGCCGTTGATGGTCAATCCCTCCGAGCCTTGATCCTGTCGCCGAGGTCTCTCTTCTGTCCGGGGTCGGCGCTGGGCCGCCACCTGATGGGGTCGGATGAGGAGCAGGTCGGCCATTCTAACAACGCGCAGTAGCGAAGCCCTGCTGAGGTGTCATCGGCCTGACCTGATCCATCGTCCCGGCGACGGGACCTTGCTCCGGGCGGGGTGTCTCGAACCGCCCGAACCTGGAATCTCCTTCAGTTAGTGGGTTGCGGCTGTAGCCGCTTTGTCGGCGAGGAAGGTGGTGCCGTCGGCCAGCATGCGGTGCAGTACCACGGCGAGCTTGCGGGCGAGCGCGACCTTGGCCTTGCGCATGCCGGCGCGAGCGGCAAGGCGCATTCCCCAGCTCTTCAGGGTCGAGCCCTTCACCGGCCGGGTCAGAATGACATTGGCCGCCTCATAGAGGGCAGTGCGCACGCCGCCGTCGCCGATCTTGGAAATGCGACCGGTCACATCGGTCTCGCCCGACTGATATTTCTTTGGGGTCAACCCAAAATGTGCCCCCACGGTCTTGGAAGATCTGAAGCGGCCGGGATCGTCAATGGCCGAGGCATAGGTGAGCCCGACGATCGCGCCGACGCCGGGTGCGGTCATCAGCAGCCGAACACGGCGATCCTCGCGGGCCAGGGATCGCAGGCGCTTCTCCAGCTTCTGCCATTGTTCGAAAAGCGTGCCGCGCGCCGCGAGCAGGGCCTCGGCAATCGTCGACAGCGTGGCGTGGCCGGCGACCAGGTCGCGGATCCGGCCGGGAAAGGTCCGCGGTGTTGTCGGGCCGACCTTCAGTCCAAAGCCGCGCAGCACTCCGCGCAGGCTCATCTCGACGTCATGGTTCTTGCTCTGCAGCAGCTTGCGCGCTGTCAGCAGCGCTCGCACTTCCTGCGCTGGCAGCGACTTGCAATGCACCGGACGGAACCAGCCGAGCCGCATCAGCTGGGCAATGCCGCGCGCATCCTTGCGGTCAGTCTTGACCGGCATTGCCTTGAACGCATCGCGCACGTGCCGGGTCTCGAGCAATTCGACCGTCAGCCCGGCATCGCGCATGCCCGCATACAGCCATTGCGATAGCGGCCCGGCCTCCAATCCGATCCGTTCTATTGGGAACCCCAGACCGCCAAACCATCCGATCAGGATCTCGGGCTCGCTGGCCACCTTAGCCTCGCGTACGATCCGCCCGTTCGCGTCGACAACGCAAATGCTCGCGCTTTCCAATGACACGTCGATCCCGGCATAGTGCTCCATGGTCGTCCCTCGATGATGTTTGGAGCAGGCCCAGCCTGACTCCGTGTTTTCCAACTTCATCACTCTGAGGGACGGCCACTGCCACGCAACTGCGGTCGGTTGCCGGCCCGTGACCCCATCTCTCCATGTTTCGCATCCGGTCGAACAATTCCAAGATTGTCTGCGCGAGGAAGAACAAGAGATAAGGTGCCCAGCTATACAGAACGTCGTAGGTATCGTTGTCCGCGTAGTTCTTGAAAATAAAATTGAAGTTTTGAGGCGCAGTACGCAGTTCCAACCGCTCGATCGTAATGAGATGCACGGCGTGCTCGAATGCCCGCTCGAATCCATAGTCAAACTTTCGATCGTAAATTAGCTTTTCGAGAATTTCAGGGATAAAGGGTAACCGTAACCCATTGGACAATTTCGCAATCGCGTTGGTATAGATTTCTTGGCGTAGATTACCAATCTTCTTCTGCGATAAACTTTCCGGATTGCCCGACGTGAACTCAGTGTAAAATCCATCCTCGCTGCCAAGCATCCACGCGAGGTAAAGGAGATTCTGCTTGAGCGGCTTCCGCAGCAGGTTGAAGCCGACGACAACCTTGCGCTTTTCGAAGCATCTTAGCGCCTCAAAAATATGGTGAAGACAATCCGACACCATGCCCATAATGATCGTATTGATTACCACCCGGCGCGCCTCTGCCGGATAGCCGGTCCGCACAAGCGCCTCGGTGGGATCCTCCTTGGCCAGCCTGTTAAATTCCTCCGCGCTGACTTGGCTTTCGAAGTTGATCGTCACTAGATGAGCGCCCGCAGCTTCATATTCGACCAAGGCGCGGACGCACTCGTCATGCAGGAAAAAGCAAAATGAGTGCGCCAACCTCCACTGCTTGGGGATCCATTTGAGGCGGTTGCGCGGAATTAGCCCGACGCTCATGGGAGTTGAGTAGGACGACGGCGCGACGGCCGCAATGTCCTCATCATGTCGTGAGCCCGTGAAATCATGCTGTGGGAGACATTGTAGCTGCGGGCGATCTTGCGGACAGCAAGCCTAGGGCGGAAAAGCGGGAGCGTTTTCCGCTGATTCGGCTTGTCGTGCCCGTGGTGCTGTCGGCTCCGTTCCGTCCTGTAACCTCCGCCAGCCTTTGCAGATGCAGCCCTTGTATGTACGGAGGCGGGCGGAGGAACCGGCGTAATGGTGGCGGAAGGCGCTGCGCTTTTCTGCCCTGCTCTTGGTGGCGTCGTCCGGGTCATGAGAGACATCGCTTTGTGAAGCTCCGATCTTCCTTGGGAGCGATGACGGCGATGTTCGAAGAATCGCCGTATTCGGGTGGTAGGCCCACCATCACTGTTTTGGTGGGGCACCCCTCTTGGCACTCTTTGACTTACTCCCTAACGATCCGACCCGAACAGCTCCCGGGCCAGGGGGCGTTTATCCAGCAGGCGTAGGGCGGGTGCAACCCGCCACTGTTTCATGAATACCGCAGCCGTGGAGCGCAAGCGCAACCCGCCCCTTAGTTTCACAGGCGTCGCGGCGGGTTGCACCCGCCCTACACTCGACCGCCGCTTATCCCTAAGTCAGAGGGCTTTATCCGATTGGGTGTCGACTCCCTCGCCCCGCTTGCGGGGAGAGGGTCGGGGTGAGGGGCAAGGCGCGAGGCAGAAGGATTGCCGCGTTGCGGGGCAAAGACCAAAAGCGCGCTGAGCGTGCGCGATCGTTGCGGCGTGCGTCCACGCAGGCGGAACTGGTGTTGTGGACACGCATTCGCGGCCGGCAACTCGGCGGCTTCAAATTCGTCCGCCAGGAACCTATCGGGCGCTACTATGTCGACTTTGTCTGTCGCGACCGGCATTTGATTGTTGAGCTCGACGGCGGCCAACACTCGGAAAGTACCCAGGACAGGCAGCGTGACACCGAGCTGTGCGCCCTCGGTTATCGCGTGATCCGCATTTGGAATAACGATGTTGTCGATAATCTCGATGGGGTTCTCCAGATGCTGCTGTCCGAACTCGAAAAATTGCCCCTCACCCCATCCCTCTCCCCGCAAGCGGGGCGAGGGAGATAATCGCTGCGCAATCGAGGCCGCGCACAAATTTGTCTGAGCCAACCACGTGTCAGAAATCCGGATCCGGATGCGAATTGGTCTTTGCCGACATCCAGCATGGGCGATTTTCGAGCCCGAAACCCAGGAGTTCGGGGCTACGGGAACCGACCCGGGCTACAACCAAAACGAGAGAACCTCCTGATCTCGGCCCTGATAAAACAGGGATAACAGGTGATCACAGCTCAATTTCAGATTGTCGATTGGGAGCTTTCGGTCCGGGTGGGTCGTGGCCTCCCTTGTCCTCTTCGGGCCAGCCGCTATCTTCCCAAAACATGACCGACACCTCCCTTGCCGCCGTCCCGCCGCTGCCCGCCCCGCGGGACCCGAAAGTGCGCCATATGGCCAACGCGCTGCGGGCGTTGGCGATGGATGCTGTCGAAAAAGCCAAATCCGGGCATCCCGGCATGCCGATGGGCATGGCCGACATCGCCACGGTGCTGTTCACCAAGTACCTGCGGTTTGATCCGCAGGCACCCGACTGGCCCGACCGCGATCGTTTTGTATTGTCGAACGGGCATGGTTCGATGTTGCTCTACGGGCTGCTCTATTTGACCGGCTATCCCGACATGACGCTCGATGAGATCGAGCATTTCCGCCAGCTCGGCAGCCGCACCGCCGGTCATCCCGAGCGCGGTCATGCGAGCGGCATCGAAACGACGACCGGGCCGCTCGGTCAAGGGTTGGGAAATTCGGTCGGCATGGCGCTCGCCGAGCGCATGTTGGCGGCGCAATTCGACAATAAAATCGTCGACCACTACACTTATGTGTTTTGCGGTGACGGCGATTTGATGGAGGGAATCAGCCACGAAGCATTGTCGATCGCCGGGCATTTGCGACTTAACAAACTGATCGTGTTCTACGACGACAATTCGATTTCGATCGACGGCCCGACCAGCCTCGCCGTCTCTGACGACCAGCTCCTGCGCTTTCGCGCGCACGGCTGGGCCGCCGAGCGGATCGACGGCCACGACAGCGACGAGATCGTCGCTGCGATCGATCGCGCACGGAAAAGCGATCGGCCGAGTCTGATCGCCTGCCGTACGGTGATCGCCTTTGGCGCGCCAACCAAAGCCGGCACCGCGGCGGCGCATGGCAGCCCGCTCGGCGCCGCCGAGATCGCCGCGGCGCGCGAACGGCTCGGCTGGAATTACCCACCGTTTGTGATCCCCGAGGACGTTCTCGCCTGGTGGCGCGAGGCCGGCAGGCGCGGCGCCGCCGTTCGCAAAGCGTGGGAGGCTCGGCTGCAGGCTCAACCGGCCGATAAACGCATTGAGTTTCTACGCCGCCAGCGCTACGAGTTGCCATCCGGCTTCGACCAGGCGATCACAGGGCTGTGCGACGAATTCCGCGGCAAGCCCAACGCCAAGATCGCAACCCGCCAAGCCTCGGGCACGGTGCTCGACACCTTGACGCGGGTAGTGCCCGAACTGGTCGGCGGTTCGGCCGATCTGACTCCATCGAACAACACCCGCGCCGCGGACCTAAAGGAGGTCCGGCCCGGCAATTATTCCGGCCGCTACATCCATTGGGGGGTGCGCGAGCACGGCATGGCGGCGGCGATGAACGGCATCGCGGTGCATGGTGGGCTGATCCCCTATGGCGGCACCTTTCTGACCTTTTCCGATTATTGCCGGCCGTCGATCCGGTTGGCGGCGTTTATGGGCGCCGGTGTCGTCTATGTCATGACGCACGACTCGATCGGGCTCGGCGAGGACGGGCCGACGCACCAGCCAATCGAGCATCTGGCGGCATTGCGCGCGATCCCCGGCCTCTACGTCTACCGCCCGGCCGATCCGATCGAGACTGCCGAATGCTGGGCCTTGGCCTTGCATCGCCGCGACGCGCCGGCTCTGTTGGCATTGACCCGGCAATCCTTGCCGCTGTTGCGCCATGAGCCGACGCCCGATAATCGCTCGGCCTATGGCGCCTATGTGCTGGCCGAGGCCGAGGGCGCTCGGCAGGTGACTCTGCTCGCGACCGGATCGGAAGTGTCGCTCGCGATGGAAGCGCGCGACGTGCTCGCCAAGGACGGTGTGCCCGCCGCTGTGGTGTCGATGCCGTGTTGGGAATTGTTCGAGGCCCAGTCCCAGCAATACCGCGATCAGGTTCTCGGCTCGGCGCCGCGGGTAGCGGTCGAGGCGGCCGCCGAATTCGGCTGGGATCGCTGGCTCTGCCCGCGCGGCGCCTTTGTTGGCATGCACGGCTATGGCGCGTCGGCCCCGGGCGAGGCGGTCTACAAGCATTTTGGCTTTACGCCCGAAAAGGTTGCTGAAGCCGCCCGCTCGCTCCTATAGATTTGACAAAATCATCCGGAGGAGCGAGCGATGACGGTGCGTGTTGCGATCAACGGTTTCGGCCGCATCGGCCGCCTGGTGTTGCGCGCGGCCTATGAGAGCCGGCGCGAAGATATCGAAATCGTCGGCATCAACGATCTCGGCCCGGTCGAGACCAACGCGCATCTGTTGCGCTATGACAGCGTCCACGGCCGCTTCCCCGGCGAGATTACGACCGGCGATGGCTGGATGGATTTCGGCCGCGGCAAGATTACCGTAACCGCCGAGCGCGACCCCGCGAAATTGCCGTGGAAAAAGCTCGGCGTCGATGTCGCGCTCGAATGCACCGGCATTTTCACCAAACGCGAAACCGCGGCGAAGCACCTCGAAGCCGGCGCCAAGCGGGTCATCGTCTCGGCCCCGGCCGACGGCGCCGATCTGACGGTTGTAATGGGCGTCAATCACGACGAGCTGAAACCGACCCACGAGGTCATCTCGAACGCGTCGTGTACGACCAACTGCCTGGCTCCGGTTGCCTATGTATTGCACAAAGGGATCGGCATCGAGCGCGGCTATATGACAACGATCCACGCCTATACCGGCGATCAGAACACGGTCGACACCTTGCACCACGATTTGCGCCGGGCGCGGGCCGCGGCTTTGTCGCTGATCCCGACCTCGACCGGGGCCGCGCGGGCGGTCGGACAGGTCCTGCCCGAGCTGAAGGGCAAGCTCGACGGCACCGCGATCCGGGTCCCGACCGCGAACGTGTCGCTAATCGATTTCAAATTCGACGCGGCGCGCGAAACCTCCCCCGATGAGGTCAACGGGCTGATGGAGGACGCTGCAAAATCGAACCGGCTCAAAGGCATTATCGGCATCAACAAGGCGCCGACGGTGTCGGTCGATTTCAACCACGACTCGCACAGTTCGACCTTTGACGTGACCCAGAGCCAGGTCATCGACGGGCGCTTTGTGCGGGTGCTGGCGTGGTACGACAATGAATGGGGCTTCTCAAACCGCATGGTCGAGGTCGCCGCCCTGTTCGGCCAAATGCACTGAGGCAAGCGGGCGCCGGTCAAGAACCTATCGTCATCGTCATTTATACGCTCGCCCATGCGCTCGGTGCGCTGAGAGCCGCGGCTCATACCGCCCGGCCTGTGATCCTCGTCAGTGCGACAAATGCCGGAATTTACGCGGGCCCCGGCTGGTTTCGGGCGCTCCTCGACGCGGCGGCCGAAGCGGTGCCGAATGCGGATTTCGCCTCCTTTCTCGATTGCGGCGACCGGCCGGGCGCGGCGCTGGCCGCGATCCGCGCCGGGGTCGGGGGCGTCATCTTTAGCGGCCGGAGCGATATCGCTGCTCGCCTAGCCGACATCGCGAGGCAGCACGGCGTCCACTTTATCACCCAGCGCCCCGCCGCCGACGTGGATCTTCTCGATGATTTTTTCGCCGCGGAGATCGCAATCGAGCAGCGTTGCACCGATATTCTCGCGCGCGGCCCGGCCAAGACTTGACCTCAGCCCGGCAGGTCGCGACACCCGGTCAGCGGCGGCCAATCGCCGATCGGCCGCTATCCCTGACCTCGTACCAGTCGCCGCGGGCGGTCAGGCGACGCGTTCGGTCAGGCGACGCGTTCGTACGGGAAGCGCTGGACTTTTTCCATGTTCTTGCCTTCGATGCGGATCAGACGCGTCGTGCCTTCGCGCCGCGGCGAATGCAAATCGCCTTCGTTGTAAAGATAGGCCATTCCCGGGGCCAGCGTGTAGTTCTTGATCGGCCGCGCTTTGCCGGGCTCGCCCTCGCCGGGGCGGGCGACCGCCTCGTAGTCGGTCATCATCGTTTCGCCGCGCGCCTGGCCGTAAATCGCCCAGGACGGGCCGTGATCGTGCGGCTTGCTCTCATTAGCACCGTGATTGACGTGGCCGAGGATGCAGAAACCGAGCTCGGGATCCTCGTACAGCACCTTGCGGGCGGGGACATCGTCGCCGAGGTTCGCAGTAACGAAGTCGTCGTCTTTTAGCACGTCGCGAACCAGTGCGCACACCTGCTTGCGTCCCTCAACTCCGGGATCCTGCTTGAGAATGCGCTGACACTCCGCCGAAAACTGTTCGAGGCTGTATCCCATTTTTATCTCCTTCATCGTTCGCGAGGCAAATTGCAGCGATCGTTGCTGACCGGATCTAAACTACAACCGGCAGATAGCCTGGCAAGTGAATCATGATTCTGAACCGCAGGCCAGTCGCAAACGCCAGTAGTTGCGTCTGTCTGTTAAACACGCTGTGCGGGGGCCTGGGTAGTCGATTTCACGAATAATTCGCCGGCACGATTTTGCTTAATACGAGCTGCTGCGAGAGTAGGCGGTCTATTTACAGCAAGATTTGCTCAGCAGCCAAATAGCTCCACGTCGCGCGGGGGCGGCCCGTGTAATCGCGATCGCGCCCTGCCAGTTCGGAAGCGGAACGATCTGTCATGGCCCTCGCCGACCCATCTCCTCGCGACATGATGGAGAAGGTGAACAATGGCGCGAGATCGTGTAGTTTCCCGCGATCGTCGCGTCGCTTTCGGCACGACGATTGCTTGGATTAGAGCTGCAGCTTGCAGGGGGAGGTCAGAGATGCTGTCGCGCCGTTCCATCATTGTCAGCCTGTCGGGAACCGCTCTCGTCGGCGCTTTCGCCGGCCGCGCCGGGCGGGTCTTTGCTGCGGACAAGTCGGTTAAGATCGGCATCAGCCTACCCTTCACCGGCGCCGACGCACATGATGCCGAGCTGATCAAGGACGGCGCGATGCTGGCTTTTGACGAGGCCAATGCCGACGGCGGAGTGGGCGGCTACAAGATCGACGTGCTGCAACTCGACGACGGAACGGCCACCGCCGGTCAATACGACCCGGCCCAAGCCGCGACCAATGCGCGCAAGATGGTCTCGGACGATTTGGTCGTCGCCGCGATAGGTCCGCAAATGAGCGGCTCGGGCAAAGCGATGTCGCCAATCCTCAGCCAAGGTGATCTTGCGACGATCACGCCGAGTTCGACCAACCCCGACATCACCAACCCCAAATTTGCCGCGCAATACCGGCCAGCCGGTAAAGCCATTTATTTTCGCACGGTCACCACGGACGCATTCCAAGGACCGAATATGGCGAATTATTTCGCCGATACATTAAAGGTGAAGTCGGTCTATGTGCTCGATGACAGCGGCGCCTACGGTGTCGGCCTCGCCGACGCGTTTCAGGCGCAGGCCAAAAAGCGCGGCATCAACGTGCTCGGACGCGATCAGCTGAACCCAAAGGAAGCCGATTATACGACGACCCTGACCAAGATAAAGCAGCTGAACCCGGAGGCGATCTATTACGGCGGCGTCGCCCAAGCCGGGGTCAAGTTCGTCAAACAATCATACGACATCGTCCCCAATCTGATCCGAGCCGGGGGCGATGGCGTCTATGGTGCGGAGATTTTGAAGGGCGCCGGGTTCCCTGCCGTGCAAGGTTTATACGCCACGATCGCAGCGCCAAACATTCTCGAAAACCCCGATGCCGCACCGATGATGGAGCGCTTCGTTAAGAAATACGGCCAGCAGCCCGACAATTACTCGATCACCGCTTACGATGCCGCGCTCGTCATTCTCGATGCAATCAAGCGGGTCGCCGCGTCCGGCAAAGACGTCACCCGTGCCGCGATCCGCGACGCGATCCAGGACTCGCATGTCAAGACATTGCAGGGCGAGGTCAGTTTTGACGCAAACGGCGATATAGCGAACAAAGTAATCAGCGTGTTTCAGATTTCCCGAAACGATAAATACCCGCTGGACGACGTTCTCCATCAATATAAGTATCTTGGTGTCGCGCCGGCCAGCTCATGAGAAGCGGGATCGTAGAGCATCGCGTCGTTAACCGGATCGCTGCGCATCCATGACTGAATACGGAGTGTTGCTGCAGCAGGTCGTTAATGGGTTGAGCCTAGGTGCTATGTACGCCTTATTGGCGCTGGGCTTCACCCTGGTCTATGGCATCCTCGAGCTGATCAACTTCGCCCATTTCAACGTCTTTATGGTCGCCTCGTTTATTGGCATGTGGGCGTTGCAATTGCTCGGCATCTCGGGACAGAGCCAAGTCCTGACCGGGCTTGCGTTGGTGGGATCGCTGGGCTTTGCATTCGTCGTGACGATGACGGCTGCCGGCATCATCGGTGTCGTGATCGAACGCCTATCCCTGCGCCCGCTGCGAGGCGTCCACGGCACCGCAGGGATGATCACAACGATCGGCGTTTCTTACATCTTGTTCAACATTATCCTGCTGACTGTCGGCGCCGGCTCAGAGAATTATCCCAATCCGCTGCCAGTCGTGCGCTGGCAGTTCGGTCAAGTGACTTTCGAGCTCAAGGAGCTGCTGATCTGGGGTATCTCCCTGGCGCTGATGGTGGCCCTGCATCTATTCGTCAACCGCACGCGTCTCGGCAAGGCGATGCGCGCCACCGCTCAAGATGCCGAGGCAGCACGGATGATGGGCGTCAATGTCGACCGCGTGATAGTCACTGCCTTTTTCCTGGGCTCGGCGCTGGCCGGGGCGGCGGCGCTGATCTTTGGTCTCTATTACAACTATACGAGCTTTATTATCGGATACTCGGCCGGGCTGCGCGCTTTCACCGCCGCGGTGCTTGGCGGGATTGGCAGCATCCCCGGAGCGATGGTCGGCGGCCTTTTGATCGGGCTGATCGAGACCTTGGGCGGCCAGCTGATCGCGGTGCGCTGGACCGACGTGATCATCTTTTCGATCCTCGTCCTTGTCCTCGTCTTCGTTCCAGCCGGGCTCTTCGGTCGCACCACACCCAATAAATCGTAAAATGGCGGAGGTCGACAAGCAGGCGATTACAACAAAGGCCCTGCAGGCAGGGCCGCGGGCATTCGCGATCTCCCTCCCGGGTCTCGCCGGCATCTCACCGCGGGCGCGGGCGAATGTCGCCATTTTCCTCCTAGCCGCCGCGGCTCTGTTGTTTCCGATCCTGCACCGGAACGATGCCGATGTTGATTCGGCGGCGAACGCGCTGGCCTTCGCGGCGTTGGCGCTGGGTCTAAACATCGTCGTCGGCTTTGCCGGCCTGCTCGATCTCGGCTACGCCGCGTTCTTTGCGATTGGCGCTTACGCCTACGGCGCCGCCGCTTCATTCCAGCTGCAGCCGGAGTGGTCGAGCTTTTGGGAGCCGTTCCGCTGGCTCGACCTTGTGGCCCGGATACCTGGAGCCGGCGGCGACGTCGTTCATTTTCAGGTCTCGTTCTGGTTGATGCTGCCGATATCAGCCGCGATTGCCGCGCTTTTCGGCGTGCTGTTTGGCGCCCCGACCTTGCGGCTCAAGGGCGATTACCTGGCGATAGTGACCTTGGGCTTTGGCGAGATCGTACCGATCGTGGCGCGCAACACGCCGAGCGTGACCAATGGCGCGATGGGCCTGAACGGTGTCGCCGCCCCGCAGCTGTTCGGCCACAGTTTCGGGATCAGCGCCACCCCTTATTATTACGTCGGCGTCGCGCTTGTCGCATTGTTGATTTTTACGAGTTTGCGGCTCAAGGATTCGCGCATCGGCCGCGCCTGGATGGCAATCCGCGAGGATGAGATCGCGGCGGCGGCAATGGGCGTGAACCGCGTCCGTTTCAAACTGCTCGCCTTTGCAATCGGCGCGGCTTTCGCCGGCGCCACCGGCACCCTCTACGTCGCCAAATTGCAGACCGCGACACCCGAGATGTTCATGTTCCCAGTCTCGGTCATGATCCTCGTTATGGTCGTCTTCGGCGGGATTGGCAGCGTCTGGGGAGTCGTTGTCGGCGCCCTGATACTGCAGATGCTGCAATCGTGGTTTCTCGAAGATCTGTCGCAATGGCTGCACGCGCTGGGCCGCCTGATCAATGTTGCGTGGCTGCAGCACGTGGAGCTCGCCTCCTCCATTGAGCTGATCTTTGGGTTGATCCTGGTGCTGATGATGCTCTATCGCCGCGACGGGTTGATCCCAGCGGCGCGGCGAGTGCCGGCGCTTACGCTCGACCAGCAATCAGCCCAGATAGAACGCGGCGGGTTTGGCGCGCTGCAGGCCTTCGGCGCCGACGATCATGACCAAACCGGCCCATTGCTCGACATCTCCGGCCTGACCGTCAGCTTTGGCGGCCTTGTCGCGTTGCGCTCAGTGTCGCTGAGTGTGCCAACTCATTCAGTGGTCGCGGTAATCGGGCCCAACGGCTCGGGTAAGTCGACCCTGTTCAACGCGGTCACCGGGCTGGTCACGCCCGACAGCGGCTCGGTGCGGTTCGCCGGTCAGGAGATCGGCCGGTTGCCGCCGCATCGGATACTTGAAGGCGGCATCGCCCGCACGTTTCAAAACCTCCGTTTGTTTCCGAACCTGACGGTCCTCGAAAACGTGATGATCGGAATGCATGCTCGGCTCGATTCCGGGCCGGCCGGGGCGCTGCTGCGGTTACCGCACACACGTCGCGAAGAGGAAGCGGCACGCGAGCGCGCGCTCGAAATCCTGGCATTATTTGGCAACCGGCTGCTGCCGCGCGCCGAGCATGTCGCCTCGAGCCTGTCCTATGCCAACCGGCGTCGCACCGAGATCGCCCGAGCGCTTGCTTCGCGGCCAAAGCTGCTGTTGCTCGACGAGCCGACCGCTGGGATGAACCCCGCGGAAACCCTCGAACTTGCCGAGCAAATCAAGAGCCTGCACCAGTTCGGGCTGGCGATCGTGCTGATCGAGCACAAACTCGATGTCGTCGTCAGTCTCGCCGACAATGTCGTCGTGCTCGACCACGGTGAAAAGATCGCCGAAGGACCACCCGATGTCGTCCGCCGCGACGATGAAGTGATCCGCGCCTATCTCGGGCGAAGCGCGGCTGTGGCGTGACCGCCCCGCTTCTCGAATTTAAGGCGGTCGACACCCATTACGGTGACCTGCATGTTTTAAAATCGGTCGATTATCGGATCGAGCCGGGCGAAATCGTCTGCTTGTTGGGCGGCAACGCTTCGGGCAAGTCGACGACGATGAAAGCGATCATGGGGATCGTCCGGCCAAGCCGCGGCGAGGTCACCTACGACGGTCGATCGCTGAGCGGTGTCAGCACCGCCGAGCGGGTGCGGCGCGGCATCGCGCCGGTGCTCGAAGCGCGGCGGCTGTTCCCGCGCATGACGGTCTACGAGAATCTCGAAATGGGCGCCTATACGCGCCCGCGGGGCCCCGAATTCGGCGCGGATCTCGAACGTGTGTTCGCGCTGTTCCCGCGTGTTCAGGAGCGGTTGCGCCAGCTCGCCGGCACCTTGTCGGGCGGCGAGCAGCAGATGGTCGCGATCGGCCGCGCGCTGATGGCCCACCCCAGGCTGTTATGCATGGACGAGCCCTCGATGGGGTTGTCGCCGGCCTATGTCGAGCAGGTCTTTGACATCATCCGCGAGATCAACCGGCAGGGCACGACCATCTTTATGGTCGAGCAGAATGCCAACATGGCGTTGTCGATTGCGCACCGCGCCTATGTGCTGCAGACGGGTCAGGTCGTGCTCAGCGGCCCATCCGCCGAATTGCGCCAGAACGAGCAAATCCGCCACGCTTATCTCGGTGAAATGACCGTGCAATGAGCAACGCTCGCTCCGGTTTGCCAGCCCGGTTTAGAGAGAAGCCCGAGCATTGATCTCAATCAGTTTGCCGCTGATGCGAAATTAATACTGTTTGATCTCGGGGCGCCCCCTATCGTGACGATCCGGTCCCAGGAGACGCCATGGAGCACACGGTGTTTCGTGACCGCAGCGAGGCCGGGCGGCTGCTCGCGACAAAGCTTTCCGCCTATACCGGCAGACCGGATGTCATCGTGCTCGGCCTGCCGCGCGGCGGGGTGCCGGTCGCCTTCGAGGTGGCTCGGGCGTTGGCAGCGCCGCTCGACGTCTTCCTGGTGAGAAAGCTCGGGCGTACCCGGGCATGAGGAATTGGCGATGGGCGCGGTCGCCAGCGGCGGAGTGCGTGTCCTCAATCACGATGTCGTCGCGAGGCTTGGGATTGCGCCGGGGGAGATCGATGCCGTTGCCGCGAGCGAAATGGCGGAACTGGCGCGCCGCGAGCAGCTCTACCGCAGCGGGCGGCCACCGCCCGAGGTCCGGGGCCGCACCGTGATCCTTATCGATGACGGGCTCGCCACCGGCGCCACGATGCGGGCGGCCATTGCAGCTTTGCGGCCATTGGGTCCGGAGGGCATCGTTGTGGCCGTCCCGACCGCGGCCCCCGAAATTTGCAGTGACTTTAAAAAGCTAGCCAATGAGGTAGTCTGTTACATGACGCCCGAGCCGTTTCTTGCCGTCGGGCGCTGGTACGACGATTTCGGGCAGGCGACGGATGACGAGGTCTGCGCACTGCTGGCACAACAACAAAGCGCAACTTGATCGCAGAGGTTGCTTCATCGGTGCTCTACACGGCAGCTGGGCGTGTCGCCAGCAGGAAAAAGAATTGCCCGAGAAACAGCCCGGCAAGCAAGACGCTGGCGGCGGCCAGCGCCGGGTTCGCCGGAATGAGGCCGACCGCCAGAGTGCACAGCGCCCCATTCGCCATCTGCATAAAGCCGTATAGCCCGGAGGCGGCGCCGATCATATGCGGGTCGGTGCTGATCGCCGCGGTGATCGCGACGGGCGAAGCCGCACCGACACCGATGGAAAACAGGATCATCGGCGCGAGTACGGTCAAGACGGTGACATGTCCCGTCGCGGCGACGACAAAGAACAGCGCCGCGCCGGCGAGTGCGATCGCACTCGTTATCCGCAGCAGCAAAACCGGCCGCATTCGCCGGACGAGGCGGCTCGCGCTGAAACTGCCGACCGGAACCCCGGCCATGACCACGAGATAGTAGAGCCCGATCTCGGTCGCCGGCCGATGCAGCATATTCGTGAAGATAAACGGGGAGGTGGTCAAGTACGCAAAGAAGGTCGTGCTGGTAAAAGCGCCGCCAAACATATAGCCGCAAAATATTCGCGAGCGCAGCAGCCTAATATAGCTGCCGAGCATGCGTCCCGACCCGCGCGATGCCACGGTCTCCGGCAACAGCAGAATAACGCCTGCCAATGTGACAGCGCCAAGCGCCACCAGCATGACAAAGATCGACCGCCAGCCAAACCAGGCGCCGAGAAATCCGCCGACCGCCGGGCCGACACCGGGTGCGAGGCTTTGCACCATCGTCAGCAGCGCCATGCGCGAGGTCGCTTCGCCCGGCCCGGCGCTGTCGCGCACGATCGCGCGGCCCAAGACCAGCCCGCCGCAGCCACCGACTGCTTGAACGACGCGCGCCATCAGCAACGTCGCGAGCGTCGCCGCCCAGCCGGCGATGACGCCCGCCGCGATGTATAGAGCCAGCGAAACGATCAGAGTGGGCCGCCGCCCAAAGCGGTCGGACACCGGACCATAGAGCAATTGCCCGCCGGCTATGCCGAAAAGATAGAGCGTGATGGCCTGCTGGATCGCTCCCCGCGGCACACCGAGATCGATAGCGGCGAGCGGCAATACCGGGATAAGGATGTGCATTGCCAAGGTGCCGGTGGCCGTGACCGCTACCAGCAGCCCGAACGGCGCCCGGCCGCTGGCGAGCACCGGCGCCGTGATCCAGCTGAACCAGCCTGGCGCATAAAACCAGCTGCCGCGTGGTATGGCGGCAGGAGACCTGCGCCAGCGCCTCTGCTCGAACCCGCGCAATGCACGGCGGGTCGCATCGCGCCACAGCCTACGAGCCGTCAACTTCGATCGCGCCATTCAGTCCAAGATCGCACAGCAGCAGCAAGCATTGTGCCAGAGGCTTGTGGCCACCGGCTTAAACTAAGTTTATGACGGGCGGAACCAAGCGCGCGCGAGGGTGTTTGGCGTGATCGCCTTGCAAGAAGCTGACTGCAATGTCGCCGTGAACCACAGAATGATGCAGAGCTTCTCGGTGACGCAAAATTCCAGCATAGAAAACGACACTGGACATAAGGGCTGTTCCCATGTGTGCTACGTGGTTTTCAGTACGGGAGCAGACATCAACCGGATACAATGACAATCCCAAGCCCCGCCGAGCCGCCTGGAGAGATGGCGCGTCGGCTCCGCGAGACGGACTGGTCGACGACATCGCTCGGTCGCCGGGCCAACTGGCCGCATAGCCTCGACATCGCGGTCGCGATGATCATGGCTTCGGGTTTCCCGATGGCGATCCGCTGGGGCGCAGAACTTGTCCTGATTTACAATGACGCCTACCGGCCGATCCTCGGCGACAAGCACCCTGAAGCCTTTGGCCGCCCCTTGCGCGAGGTGTGGCGGGAGATCTACCCCGAGCTCGGGCCATTGAACGAGGCGATTTTGCGGGGCGAGCGCGACGCCTTCTTTGCCGTCGATCACCCTTGGACCGTCCGCCGCCACGGCGCCATGGGCGAGGATGCGCGCTTTACAATCAGCTATAGCCCGATCCCGGACGATGGCGCGGCGAACGGTATCGGCGGGATCCTAACGACCTGCATCGAGACGACCGATCGCGTCCGCAAAGAAGAGGCGTTGCGTGTCCTCAACGATCGGCTCGAAGCGGAAATAGCCGAACGCATCCGCGAGCGAGACCGCATTTGGCAGGTATCCGAGGATCTGCTCGGCGTCTCGAATTTCGAGGGATATTTCACCAGCGTCAATCCGGCTTGGACCGCTCTGCTCGGCTGGAGCGAGGACGAGATCAAGCGGATGCATGTCAGCGAGCTGCGCCATCCCGACGACGCCGCACATTCGATGGCCGGCCGGCGCCAGCTTGCCGAGGGCATGCCGACGGTGCGGATGGAGAACCGTTTCCGGCACAAGGATGGCTCATGGCGGTGGCTCAGCTGGACTTTGGCGGCAGATAACGGGATCATTCATATCATCGGCCGCCATGTAACGAATGACAAGCTGGGGCTGGAGGCGCTGCGCGAGAGCGAACGTCAATTCCGGCTGTTTACCGAGGCGGTCACCGATTACGCGCTGGTCAGGCTGGATCCGAACGGGATCGTCGCGGGGTGGAACGCCGGGGCGCAGCGGATCAAGGGGTATGCCGAGCACGAAATCGTGGGCAAGCATTTCTCCTCATTCTACACGGTCGCGGACCAGGCCGCCGGCATTCCCGACAAAGTCCTGGCGACCGCGACCCAATCGGGGACCTGCATGGCCGAAGGCTGGCGGGTCCGCAAGGACGGCTCGCTGTTTTTCGCCAGCGTGGTGATCGATGCGATCCGCGACGAGGACGGGACCCTGATCGGGTTTGCGAAAATCACCCGCGACATTACCGAGCGCCGCGAGGCCGAGGCGAAATTGCGGCGGGCCCAAGACCAGCTCGCGCAAGCCCAGACGATGGAGGCGCTGGGGCAGCTGACCGGCGGTATCGCGCATGATTTCAACAACATGATCATGGTGGTCAGCGGCAACGCGCATCTGCTGAAAGAGCGGGTCGGCGATGCCCGCAACCTGCGCGCGATCGAGGCGATCGAGAACGCCGCCGCGCGCGGCGAGACCCTGACCCGGCAATTGCTGGCGTTCTCGCGCCGGCAGTCGCTGAACCCGACCGTGATCAGCCTGCGCCAGCGACTGGCCGCGTTCCGCGACCTTCTCGCCAGCTCCGCTCGCGGCGACATCGAGTTGGTGATCAATGTCGGGCGCAATGTTTGGCCGGTGGCAGTCGACGTCCACGAACTCGAATTGGCGCTGATCAATCTTGTCGTCAACGCCCGCGACGCGATGCCTGATGGCGGGATGATCACGATCGGCGCCAAAAACGTGCATCTGCAATTGGAAGATACGCCCGATCGGCTGAGCGGTGAGTTCGTCGCTCTGACCGTCACCGATACCGGCTGCGGCATCGCCCCCGACATTCTGCCAAAGGTGTTCGAACCGTTCTTTACGACAAAGCAGCTCGACAAAGGAACCGGACTGGGCTTGTCGCAGGTTTATGGATTGACGCGGCAATCAGGCGGGACGGTGACGATCGCCAGCGAAGTCAACCAAGGTACCACCGTGACAATTTATCTGCCGCACAGCCGACGACCGCTTAGCGAAGAGCCATTGATCGACGGCAAACCGCCGCGCGGCCGCGAGACGGTTCTCGTCGTCGAGGACAATCCCGAGGTGCAGGAAGTCGCCGGCCTCTTGTTGGACCAGCTCGGCTACCGCGTGGCGTACGCCAACTCCGCGGCCGCGGCACTCGACTTGCTCGGCTCGGGCGAGCGGATCGACCTGGTATTCACCGATGTCGTGATGCCCGGGGAGATCGACGGGCTCGACCTCGCGCGCCGCATCAAACAGCAATACCCCGACATCGCCGTATTGTTGACCAGCGGCTACGCCAAAGCCTGGCACACGCTCGAAGCCGGCATGCCGATCGTCCGCAAACCCTATCAATTGCAGACCCTCGCGCGCGCCATCCGCGAAGCCCTCGACAGCGAACCCACCGCCCCCTGAACTAACGCCGCGCCGCGATCAGGTGCCGACGATCCTGGTCCTGGCGCCGAGCCGCGACGGCGCCCGCCGGGTTGCTCAATCCCGCCCTAACAAACGCACTAAATCATCCTGTTCCTCCTGTTTTATCAGGTGCGAGATCAGGAGCCCGCCGAACTCCTCATATTACGATTCCGCGACGGTTGAAGTACCAACACACGACAATACGATGCGAATATGGCAACTTATCGGATATCGATGCCGCAAGTCCCGAACGCCTTCTGCTACCGGAAAAGGCGCATTTCTCTACTCGAAAGCCGTCTGGCTGACGCGCCGGCTCATAACTTGCGCGGTGACAAGCGCCCGTGACCTTCTTTTGGCTAGCAGAAAGCTCGGGGCTGATTGTAATCGGTAAACTTTATCTCGAGTTCTAATTATCATTACTCAGGTGTTGACTCGGCGGCCTGTTCGTGCCTACGGCCTCTAATCGACTTGGGGTCGCTTCCGGCCGATGATCGAGGCGAAGCCACTCCTGGCCTCGCCATCAACTCTATACGAGGTCAAAATGGAGATGAGGTTGAACCCGACCGACGGACATTTGATCGCCGGGTTCAATATCAACGAGCACCAGTTTCTAGGCCGCCTTAAGGCCACTCAGTTGTTTCAAATAGCTCCCAACCCCCGTGATTCAGAAGACCGAAAGAAGCTCGACGCGAGTAAGGAACTGCAAGATCTTCGAGAAATCCGTGATGAAGTACAGCGTTTATTTGCCGGGGCCAAGGCAAAGAACGTACCTGCGTACGCCGATTACATCGTGGAGGTGTATGAGGGCGAGGTGGACGGTATTACCCCTCCGATCATCCTCTATCCAGAGGACGGGCTCGCTTGTGAGATCGACGAGTTTGGCAAGGGCTTCATTCAAGTGCCCTACGACAAACGGCTGGTTGCGATCGACGGCGAAACACAGCTGACAGCCCGATTCGAGGCAGCGAATTCTTCTGCCGGACACCAAGAACGAGTTTGTAGCGATCTATATTTGCCACGGAAGGGACAAGCTATGGGCGCGCCAATTCTTTCATGACCTCAACGTCTTAGGCGTTCGGCCGAACGCGGCGTTTAGCATCGGTATGGATGCGCGGGACCCGCTAACCCGGGTCGCACGTGACATTGAGCGTGAAGTGCCATTCTTTCGGGATCGCGTGAACAAATCGCGGCGCCAATTGAGCGTTCACGACAAAGATGTTGTAACCATAACATCGCTTCGGGGCGCCTGTATCACGCTCGCCGAGGGAATAGGCGGGGTAAAATACGGAACTCGCCCTGTTCCGCTCTCCGACGACAGGGTTCAGCGGGTGCGGCAAGTTGCGGTTGAATGGTTTAGCGCAGTTACTGACGCGATCGGTCCCGCAATCGAAGATCGCGAGAGTAAATTGGCGTCAGCCCCGACCGTGCTCTCGGCGATTGGCGCGATGGGACATGAACTGGTTGACATCGCCGACCAAACGATGCGCGAGTCAAAAATGGCGGCACTGGTCAGGAAGTTAAGAACGGTGGATTGGCGGCGCAGCAAACACAGGGAGGGTATTGCGGGTAAGTTCACCCCGAAGGGGGCATTTTCGGTTGGTGGCAGCAAGGAAACCGCCTACGCCGTCTACGAGGCCCTGAACGATGAGACTTCTCCGGGGTATGTGAACATTCGAACGCAGGTGACCGCGCAAGCTGCGGAGTAGGGCATAGGTAGTCCCTGATTGCGCTCGCAATCGGGCTGCGTTAGATCACTATTCCACTGCAGCTACTGGCTTGGTCAAGGGAGCCCGAGATGCTGAAGTGCCACGAGTGCTACAGCGACCAAATTTCAGTCTGGGGCGCACTTTGGATAGACTTCTACGGACGCGACCATCGAGAAGTCGATGGACAGGAGCTTGAAGAATTCGAGCCTAAATTTGGTGACGACATGCTCTGTCGCTCATGCGGCTTTAACTGGAAGTATGGGCATGCCAGCTAAGGCGAGCGCCTGAGGTCAGCCGTCTGCTATCGCTTTAGCGCCCAGTCGCGTCCCGCAAGCATCAGCCGCCCTTCCTTGCGAAGCTGTTGTGCCGCCCAACGCATCTGATATTGCCAAGTGTAAAAAAGATCGCCCGATTCTCTCAGCTCTTGTTCGTGCTGCTCCCAAATAGATCGGGCGACATTCACTACTTGTGTTCGCCCTTTCTTTTGGACCGCTTCATATACCCACTCCTTTAGGTCTTTCCGGTCAGCCATTCCCTGGCCTTTCATAACACTAACGGAAGTAGCGTGAACCGGCCGGCGCGGGCCGGTCAATCACACGCGCTATAATGTTGTCCCGGAAAACTGATGACCGTCAAGGTAACGGCCCCGAGCATCTATTAGTTCTGCAGCTAATCTGGAGGACGGCGATGGCGATGTTGCGCGATCCTATTACATCGATCGATCATACCCAAGGCCCGGACAATGCTCCGGTGACGCTTCTCGAATACGGCGATTACCAGTGTCCGTACTGCGGCATGGCCCATCCGGTTATCAAGCGCGTGCAGCGACAATTCGGCACAAGACTGCGTTTCGCGTTCCGCCATTTTCCGCTGACCGAGCTTCATCAATACGCCGAGCCCGCAGCGGAAAGCGCAGAGTTTGCCGGGGCACACGGCCGTTTCTGGGAAATGCATGATCTGCTCTATGCGAATCAGGATCACCTTGGCGTTCCACTGCTATTTTCCGCAGTGCGCTCCTTGGGATTATCCGAGCATGCACTGCGCGATGCTTTGGCGCATGCCACTTACGCACCCAAAGTCCGTCGCGATTTTCTCACCGGCGTTCGCAGTGGTGTCAGGGGTACGCCGACATTGTTCCTCGACGGTCTGAAGTATGAGGGCGCGGTCGATTATGCGTCGCTGACCGCAGCCATTGCCGACCGGCTGGCACTGGCACTGACCCCGGCCTGAAGAGGCTGCGATATGAACGATCTCGGACCCGCCAAAATCGTAACGCCGCCGGCCTATGGCGGTTTTGATCGTCTGCCGATTGCCGGCCAATGGCGTCAAGGTAAATCGAACCGTCTCTTGACGGATCGCAACCCCTACACTGGAGAGGTTATCCTCGAAATTCCGCAGGGCGACTGCAATGACCTAGAGGCAGCCTACGCCGCGGCGGCCACGGCTCAGATCGCCTGGAGTGCTACCCTGCCATCAATACGTCTCGCGATCTTCCGGCGGGCGGCGGAGATCATGGAGGCCCGCCGCGAAGAAATCGTTTCCTGGCTGATCCATGAGTTGGGAAGCACCCGGCTCAAGGCGAGCCTCGAATTCGAAACCACGCACGCCATCATGCTTTGGGCGTCGACAGTGCCGCTTCAGGTCGAGGGCGAGATACTGCCGACCGACGTCCCTGGTAAGGAGGGCCGCGTCTACCGCAATCCGGTCGGCGTCGTCGGCGTGATCAGCCCATGGAACTGGCCATTGCACCTGTCGGCTCGCTCGCTGGCGCCCGCACTGGCGGTCGGCAATGCCGTCGTTGTCAAGCCGGCCAGCGACACGCCGGTCACCGGCGGGTTGCTGCTGGCGAAGATCCTCGAGGAGGCGGGGCTGCCGCCAGGTGTCCTGAGCGTCATTATCGGAGCCGGAAGCGAAATCGGCGACGCGTTTGTGACGCATGCGGTGCCGCGGGTGATCTCATTCACGGGCTCAACCCCGGTCGGCCGGCATATCTACGAGCTGGCGGCGAGGGCGTCGATCTTGAAGCGCGTCGAACTCGAGCTCGGCGGCAACTCCCCGTTTGTCGTGCTCCACGACGCCGATCTCGATCAGTCGCTGGACGCCGCAGTCTTTGGCAAGTTCCTCCACCAGGGCCAGATCTGCATGAGCATCAATCGGCTCATCGTCGCGGCCAATCTCTACCACACATTTGTCGAGCGCTTTGCCGAACGGGTCAAAGCATTGAAATACGGCGATCCCGATCGACCTGACACAATGGTTGGGCCGATCATCAACGAAAGCCAACTGAAGGGGTTGGTCGATCGCATTAATGCTGCCAAGGCCTCGGGCGCGCATTTAGTTCTCGGTGGCGAACCGCAGGGCCTGGTTCTGCCGCCGCACGTATTTGCCGAAGTCAGCAACGATTTCAGAGCTGGCCCAACGTGAGATTTTCGGCCCAATCGCCCCGATCATTCGCGCGCAGGATGACGGCGACGCTTTGCGTATCGCCAATGCAACCGAGTACGGGCTTGCCGGCAGCGTCTTTACGCAGGATCGCGAACGCGGTGTGCGGTTTGCGCGGCAGTTGCAAATCGGCATGGTTCACGTCAACGACCAGCCGGCGCTCGATTTGCCGAACAGCCCGTTCGGCGGCGAGAAGAACTCTGGCATCGGCCGGTTCAACGGGCGCTGGGCGATCGAAGCATTCACTACCGATCAGTGGATCACCTTGCAGCATCGGCCGCACTCGTACCCGTCGGACGCTCGCGCGATCAAGGGCGGGTGGTTCGCGTCATGAAGACCGACTTGCACGGGCGCCGCGCGCTGGTGACCGGATCGACCGCCGGTATCGGCTTTGCGATCGCTAAAGGCTTGGCCGCGGCGGGGGCTTTTGTGGTCATCAATGGACGCGCCGCCGAGCACGTCGATAGCGCGCTCAGGCGGATCCGCGACGCGGTGCCTGGCGCGGCACTTGACGGCGCTGCGGCCGACGCGGCTACGCCGGCGGGTGCCGAGGCGCTGATCGCACAGGCGCCGATGTTCGACATACTCGTCAACAATCTCGGCATCTTTGAGCCAAAACCCTTTTTTATGCTTGATGACACCGATTGGGAGCGGATGTTCGAGACCAACGTGATCAGCGGCGTGCGTCTGTCACGTCATTACGCCCCGCAAATGCGCGAGGCGGGCTGGGGCCGGATCATCTTTATCTCCAGCGAATTGGCGCTCAACGTCGTACCTGACATCGTCCACTATTCAGCGTCGAAGGCGGCGCAGCTCGCGGTTTCGCGCGGCTTGGCTAATGCATTGGCTGGCAGCGGGGTCACCGTCAACGCAGTGCTCCCCGGCCCGACGCGCAGCGAGGGCGTCTCCCGATTTTTTGAAAGACAGGCACGCCAGAGCGGCAAGACGGTGGCCGAAATCGAGGCTGAATTCATTCGCAAGGAACGGCCGACCTCGCTGATCAACCGCCTGATCGAGCCCGAGGAAGTGGCAAGCCTCGTCCTTTATGTCGCCAGTCCCGAGGCCTCGGCAGTAACTGGCGCTTCATTGCGGGTGGATGGCGGCGTCGTCAATTCAATCATTTGAAACCGGAGTTCAACGTAATCCACCAAACATGGAGAAGAAGTGAGATGGATGTCGGCTTTATCGGACTCGGACATATGGGTCAGGCGATGGCGCGCAACCTGCTCAAATCCGGGATCAATGTCACGGTCTGGGACCGCACTCGCAGCCACGCCGAAGGATTACGCGAAGACGGCGCGATGGTTGCCGACACTCCAGCTGCTGCATGCACCGGCGAAGTGGTGATAACGATGCTGGCCGACGACCGCGCGGTCGAGGACATTATCCTCGGCAGCGGCCGGGTGATCCGGGCGCTTCCCGAGAATGCCGTCCATGTCTCGATGAGCACGATCACCGTCGCACTTTCGCAAGAGCTGACCGAGGCGCATCGCACCGCAGGCCAGCATTTCGTCGCGGCGCCAGTGTTCGGCCGTCCGGAAGCGGCGGCGGCAGCACAGCTTTACATTGTCGCCGCGGGTGCGGCGGAACCGGTCGACCGCTGCCGGCCGTTGTTCGACGCAATGGGACAGAAGACGTTCGTTCTCGGCGCATTCCCGCCGGGGGCCAATCTGGTCAAACTCGGCGGAAATTTCCTGATCGCCTCGGTCATCGAATCCCTCGGCGAGGCCATTGCACTGATGCGCAAGGCGGATGTCCCGGCACACCGCTTTCTCGAAATCCTGACCGAGAGCCTCTTTGCCGCACCCGTTTACAAGACCTATGGGCAGCTGATCCTCGATGAGAAGTACCAACCGGCGGGATTTAGGATGCCGTTGGCGCTGAAGGACATCCGCTCGGTGCTGGCCGCAGCCGAAGCAGAGGCCGTGCCGATGCCGGTCGCGAGTTTGATCCACGATCATTTTTTGACGCAAGTGGCACGCGGCAACGACGATCTCGACTGGTCGGCGCTGGCGCGGCTCGCCGCCGAAAACGCCGGGCTCGAGCCTCCATTGTTCAACGCTGGAGCGTCCGACGCCTCTCGTTTCGAGCAGGGCTAGGCGCCGATCTTCTTTCCGACTTCGCTGCGGTCGACGACTCCGCCGCTATCCTCGTAAACCTCACTTGATGCCGCGCTTGGACTCCGCCATCGTCACCGGGTCGGGGGCGGGAAATCGTGTATAAAATATCATGGCAGCATTGCTGACCTTGCTTCGCGATCACGCCGGCGGCAGATCTGTGTGAAATGGTGCAAGCAGGGCAATCGATTATGGCTAATGTTACCGGTGTTAAAGTAACCGATCTGACCGCGGCCGGAGCATCTGATGACGGTGCGCATGTCTGGATCACGCATCGGCTCGGCGACGGCAGCGAGTACCCGTTGGTCTATCCTTACGAGGCGGTAGGATATCTGATCACCGTCCTCACAGACGCGGCGCGATCGGCGTCAAGGCGGCGCGTCGTCCGCAATCCTCAGGAGGCCGTCGAGGGCCTCGACAGCAATGTGATACCCGTTGCGGAAGTCAGGGTCGGGACCGCGCCCGACAATTCCGCCGCCATCCTGCACCTGCAGACTGCCGACGACATTCCGCTCGCCGTCGAACTCCCGGCTGCTGCGCTAAAGGACGTCATCGGGCAACTCCAGAACGTGCTGGAGGGGATCGAGGCGAGCAGCGTCAGACGTCTTCATTAGCTCTGCGAGCGAGCCCTTCCGGGAAATTTGACGAGCATCAACGCCGTCGCGCCGAACCGCCCTTAGATATTACTTCGCGAGCGAGGAGGGCGACAGCGATGCCGACCACGGGTGTGGCCAAGTTCGAGCGATTCTTCCGCGCCGTGGCGGGTCTCGATATCGACAAGAGCGATTTGAAGCGTTACAGCGATTTCGTCAATCACAAGATTTACGATCTGCTTCTGCGCGGCCAGGCGACGGCAAAAGCCAACGACCGCCTCATCATCGAACCGTTTGACCTCCCCATCACCAAAGGATTGCAGGAACGGGTTCACGAATTTCGCAAGCTCGGGGAAGGGATTGCGATCGAACCCATTCTCGAGCATTTGACCGCGCAACCGCCGCTCGACCTCGCCTATAGCGACGAGACCAAGGAGCGGCTTCCCGAAATCGCCGGTGGCATCAGCGTGGCGCTGGCCCATATGTTCAAGATTATCGATCCGGATGTGAAAAATCCGGGGAGCGCGGAGTGGGAGCGTTCGCAGCGGATCTTTGACCTGCTGCTGTAACGCACCAACGACCTCGTTTTCTTTCCTTACGGGCGGCGGAGAGGTTCCTCGCTAAGCCACGGATCTACCCGTAGCGAATGCAGGGGCAGGTATTCCAAGCGCTTGTCGATTTGGATTTCGTGCGGCCGAACCGCTTCGGCCCCGTGACTGATCAGGATATCCTGCGCTTTCGCCTCTTCCTCGGGCGATCGCACGCGAACACACAGAACGAGATCGCTCGCGGCCGATTGGGCCGCCAACTCTCTGGCATGTTTGCGGGCATATGCCCGTGCCATTAATGCGCCGATGCCGCCAGCTGCCACGGCGCCAATGACCGCGGCTACGCCGGCCCACAGCAGGCTTCCACCCCGTACGACAACGATCCATGCGGCAGCGGCGGCGCCAAGAAAAACCAGGATGGCCAAAGCCAGCGCCAGAACCTCGATCAAGTCATCGCGCGTGATAAATGCCTGCCGCGGGACTCCGGGCGCCTCGGGCAGCTCCTCAATCGAAACATGAACTCCGCCGAGTTTTTCACGAGCAAATGGCCCGCCTACGATCACATCGATATCGGCGCGGTCGAAGCCGGCGAGCAACAAGGCATCCACGGCAGGGACAAGGGCGTCGCGCGAATGAAAGATACCCGCCACCTCGCGCACCTTTACCCGTTCGATAACCCCGTTTGCTGTTGTCGTTGCCATGGCGGTTTTCTCCTTGCCACGCCGTGCCCCGCGTCTGCGGCCGCTCAGGATTTCTCCGAATGGGCGGAGGGCGCGTGAGCCCTGGCCCAGGAGATGATGCCGCGGGTGTCGCTGGCGCCGGCGCGCTGCGCAATCTGGCGCCCCCCAGCAAACATCATCAGTGTCGGAATGCTGCGGATGTTGTAGCGCGCCGCCACGGTGGGCTGTTCCTCGGTATTGAGTTTGAGGAGTTGAAAGTCAGGTTCGAGTTCGGCGGCGGCACGCTCGTAAGCCGGCGCCATGGCGAGGCAGGGCCCGCACCATGGAGCCCAGAAATCGACCAGCACTGGAATGTCGTTGCGCGTGATGTGACGCTCGAATGCCGCGGCATCGACCACGACCGGGGTTCCGGCAAAGATCGGCTGGTGGCAGGTTCCGCACTTAGCCTTTTGCGCGGGTCGGTCAGACGGGATGCGGTTGACGGCGCCGCAGTTCGGGCAGACGACATGACGTGAGGATCCGTTCACCGCTAGGTCTCCATCGAGTTCACATTCTTGGGGGACATCAGGGCGACAGCGGCGAGGGATCCTTCTGCCGCGGTATCGGTAGGTATTCGACGCCGCCCGACTGCGAGCGAACGGGCTGTGGGTAGAGCGCCATCATTTCGAGCACGCGGTCGGGCATCTCGGTGCTGATCGGCAACCCAAGCTCGCGCGCTTCGTCGGGCGTGATCGGGTAATCATGCGTCCACGAGCCGCTCGATAGTTTCTCCGCCACCGCCGCGGCCTTCTCCGTCGGAAGATGCCGGTCGAGAAGCTTGCCGGCCGCGCTCTTGACTTGTCCGATCGCCTTACGGCCGACATCGGCGAGGATCAAGGTCTTGTCGTCGATTTCGGAAATTGGCTTCTCCCCGACCACCTTAATAAGCGAGGCGGCGGGGGATTCGCCAAGCTGCGGGTCGATCGGGCCAAGCACCGAATGCCGGCACATCACGATCTCGTCGGCGGCCAGCGCGATCAATGTGCCCCCCGACATCGCGTAATGAGGCACAAAGGCGGTGACCTTCCCCTTGTGGCCGCGCAGCGCGCGAGCAATCTGCAGCGCCGCGAGGACCAGCCCGCCGGGGGTGTGTAGAACGATGTCCAACGGCACATCGTCGTCGGTCATCTGGATCGCACGCATGATCTCTTCGGAATCATTGATGTCAATGTAGCGGGCTATGGGAAATCCCAGCAGGCGCATCGTTTCCTGGCGATGAACGAGGAGGATGACGCGAGAGTTTCGTTCCCGCTCCAATTGCGCGATCCTGCGCATTCGCATCGCGTCCAGCATCCGCTGCCGGATCACCGGTTGCAGCGCCGATATCATAAAGAAGATCCAGAAGATATCCGCAATCGTCATGAGATCCTCGTGCTTATCATTGTGTCGCTTCCGACAATTCTGGATAGGGGAGCCAGGTATGCCTCAGCACTTCGCGCCCAGCGCCGATAGCGGCATCAAACGGAAAATCGAGGCGGAACTCCTGTGGAAGGCGACATCGACGTCTGACCTCATGGTCTTTGTCCACTTGTGGCACGGTTCGTAACATCGAGCCCGTTCAACTATACCGGCAGCATCTGCGGCCGCCTTGACGGCCGTCAATTTGCAGCTTTCACCATCGCTGATCGCTGATCCGGCCGGTGCAGCACGAACAGCGCGCCGGGCTTGGCAATGTTCGACATGATGGGCAAAATCTTCGTTTTATCGAAGCAGATGGCTGTCGCGAATTCCATTGAAGATAAACTGCACCGCAAGTGCGGCGAGCAGAATGCCCGAGATGCGAGCGATGACATTCGTCCCGGTCACACCGAGTAACCGCCCAACCGGCTCGACCAGCATCATCATCAGATAAGTCAGCGCCAGGGCAATCAGGAGCGCGAGGAAAAAGGCCGCGACTCTGAGTGGATCTGCGTCGGCCTGCCCCATCAACAACATGACCGCGGTGATGCTCGCGGGCCCGGCGATTAGCGGGATGGCAAGCGGAAATACGGCAATTTCGTCACTGAGCTAGCCTCCCGTTCCTCGCTCGCAGTTAGTGCCGAGAGACCGCCCGGATGCGCGAAGATCAGTTCGATCGACTGGAGCAGAAGAAGAAATGCCCGCTGCAACCTGGAACGCTGGGAACCCAACTTGCAATAGCCGCAAAAACTGCGTACCGCCAATCGCAAAAATGACGAGAACCCCGGCCGCTATGGCAACCGCTTGGATCGCGAGCCGAGTTCTCATCCTGCGGCGGGCTCCCGCCGTTAGGACGCCAAAGATGGCGGCAGTCTCGAGCGGGCCAATAGTGACCAGGAGCATTACGATTGCGGACGCGGCAAATTCGACGCCCCGCCTCATTGGATCGCGTCGAACTCAGCTGGCGGTTTTTGGCTCCAAATGTAGCATTTCGCTGTTGTGAGCGGTGCCGGCGTCGGCCATTTCACCCTCAGCGCTCAGCAATATCAACGCCCTCTTTATGTTCATACATGGCGTCGATCATACCATGCAAATGTGCAGCTGCATTCTCGACGTCAAAATGCTTGTATTGGCCCGCCCGGCTTTCCGCAGTTAGAATGCCGCAGCGGTGAGCATCTTGGAAATCACCATACGGAAATTCATAACGTCGTTTCGTATCCTCTTCGTATTCGTCGTTTACTGCCAAATACCACTTACCATATTCAGGAAACCCGTACCGTTCTATAAACTCGTTCTCCTGGCGCGTCGAAGGTTGATGTTCGCTCCACGCGTCCCGTTGGTCGAATACGAACCTGCCCTCATTGATAAGCCTCTTGGCATGCTCATACGCCCGATTGTTCAGTCTGACGGTCATGACTTTTTGACCTCCTTGCTTGTGCCAGCCCGGGAGCCGCGGTTGGTTACCGATCGGCGAGGGTTGCGGATGCCTCCTTTTGGGAGAGGTGGCCTTCGAACCAATCGCGCGCCAACCGCCCCACCTCGTCCAAAGCACCGGGCTCCTCGAAGAGATGCGTGGCGCCCGGTACGATAACGAGTTGCTTCTCGCAGCGGAGTTGTTCGAGCGCTTCCCGGTTAAGTTTGATGACCCGAAAGTCCTTGCCGCCGACGATGAGTAATGTCGGCGCCCGCACCCGAGGTAGGACCGGGCCGGCCAGATCGGGCCGACCACCACGGGAGACGATCGCATCAACTGCTTCCGGGCGCTCGGCCGCTGACACCAATGCTGCCGCGGCGCCGGTGCTAGCGCCAAAATATCCGATCCGGAGCTGCCGCGTATCCGGGTATTGAAGGAGCCAATCAGTGACTGCCACGAGCCGCTCGGCGAGGAAACCGATATCAAAGCGCAGTTCTCCCGTGGCCAGATCGATCGCCTCTTCTTCCGCCGTCAGCAGGTCGATGAGCAATGTCGCAAGCCTCGCCTGATTGAGCAGCTGTGCGACATAGCGATTGCGTGGGCTTAGGCGACTGCTGCCGCTGCCGTGAGCAAACAGAACGATGCCGCGGACGCCCTCGGGCAGGCTCAAATCGCCATCGAGTGTCACTCTTCCCGCTGCGACGCGGACCGGGCGTGCTTCACCGCTTGTTTCCACTAGGCCCTCCACGCTAGACCGCGAAGGGGAAGGTTTCCGCCAGCTCGCCGGCGTCCCATTCGCTCGTGTATTCCAAGGGCTCAACTGCCCGCGTCTCATCGAAGTGGAGTATGGCGTCAAACTGCTCTGCCAACCGCGCTCGGAAGTAGTGACTGATCCGCTCGGTTTCCGGCCGATAGATCACGCCGATCGCCCGCTCGAGCTTGGCATCGCGGAAGGGCTCGCGCGCGTCGCCGTCATTCCGAGACCAAGCGAGCAGGAAACGCTCAGCGAGAGCAGAATGAAACAGCGCCTCATAGCTGCCGGGAAGGGCTGGCCGGACGCGCTTGCGCTCGAGCCACCCCATCCCAGTCGGAGGCAGCAGTGACCGTACCGTGGTGCGTGATGAAGCCGACCAGGACGGCATCTTGCGCATGTTTTTCACGCACCAGCTGACCTACGTTCAGCTCGCCGCGCTGGCTCATCTCGGTTGCCCGCGCGTCGCCCAGATGCGAATTATGCGCCCAGACGACAACCTTTGCCTGCCTGCCTCGCCGGCTGAGATGCGCAACAAGTGCCTCGAGGGTTTCGACCATATGGGTGTCGCGCAGGTTCCAGGACGAGACGTCTCCGAAAAACATCGCGCGATAGTACTCCTCGGCGTCTTTGACTACTTGCGCGTTTTGCTCAGCGAAGAACAGTTCGTCCTCCGCGCCGGGATCATCGTAATGCGCATGCTCCGCGGTCCGGCGCTGCAGTTCGACGAGCTGACTGACCACCTGGTCTCTGCACGACTTGCTGCGGTCAGTCGCGGCGATGAAACCGTACACCTGTGGTTCGGGGCCAAAATGATCGAAGCAGGCGTATCGATCGCGAGCTCGCTGCGCCGCGTCGGGATCGGTCCGTTCGAGATATTGGATTACAGCTTTCATCGACGCGTGCAGGCTGTAAAGATCGAGCCCGTAAAACCCGGTTTTTCCGAGCTCCGCGGGCAGACTGGCGTTATGCGCACGCAGCCACTCGACGAATTCAACCACTTCGGTGTTGCGCCACATCCATCTCGGGAAGCGTCGAAAATCGCTAAGCGCCTCCGCGGCATCGACATCATCGCCGGCACCACGTGCATAGCGATTAACGCGGTAGGCGTCCGGCCAATCGGCCTCGACCGCAACGACGGTGAAGCCCTTCTCTTTGATGAGCCGCTGCGTTATCCGGGCGCGCTCGCGGTAGAACTCGTGCGTGCCGTGTGAAGCCTCGCCAAGCAGCACAAATCGCGCCTCCCCGATTAGCTCGATCAGCGGATCATAGTCCCCGGCGGCGCCGGTCAGCCGGTAGGCGGCCTTGCGCACCGCGTCGAGCAGCCCCGGCTCGGTGGTGCGCTGGACGGTTTGCGCTGCTTCCGGGTCGGGACGTCGCGCGAGCAGGTCACGGACTTCCTCGTCGGTGGTCTGGGAGAAATCCTCGTACCAGTGGCCGACGGCGAGAAACGGCTCGGGCGTCATTGCGCAGATGACCTTGTCGACCTCAGCTTTCAGCTCGCTGCAGGTCTCGGACGAGGCGGTCGGCACGGCGACAACGATCCGAGCGGGTTGCAACTGTCGCAGCGCCATGACGGCGGCGCGCATCGTGGCGCCGGTTGCCAGGCCGTCATCCACCAGGATCACGGTCCGACCCCGAACTTCGGGGGGCGGACGACCGCCGCGGTAGAGGCGCTCGCGTCGCGCCACTTCCTGCTGCTCGCGCGCGACGGCCGCGTCGATGACGTATTCTGGTATGCCAAGGCGCTGTACGATCTCTTCGTTGAGGACGCGCACGCCACCGGTCGCGACCGCCCCCATTGCCAGCTCCTCGTAGCCTGGGACCCCCAGCTTGCGCACCACAAAGACGTCGAGCGGCGCGTGTAATGCGCGGGCCACTTCATACCCGACTGGTACACCGCCGCGCGGCAGCGCCAGCACCAGCACATCCGGGCGATTGGCATAGGCAGTGAGCTGTTCGGCTAGCAGCCGACCTGCTTCTTGGCGGTTGCGAAAACGCTTCGGCTCCATTTCGCGTGCTCCCCGGCGGTCACTAATCAATCAACCGCCGCCTAACCAAGCAACAGCGCCTCACGGCCAGAGTTCACGGAGCTGCGACGGCAGCATACTCTTGATGTCTTCTATCTCCCCCGGGGCGATGTGACGCTCGAGCACCGAGAACACGGCCTGCGTCGCGGTCTCCGGATCAATGGGACCGATGTCGGCCAATTCGGCTGCGACGACCGCAAGGAACTCCTTTTTGTGACGCAGCCGTTCGGGTTTTCCCGAAGGGTGATGCCATTGATCGTAATACAGCCCGCGCACGAGAATTGGCAGTTCAGCGCCCAACTGGGCCGCCTCGTCGACAGTGAGGCGGTCGCGCAGAGCGTGCAACACGGCGGCGAGCACGCGATAAGCTCGCCGACGCTCCGGCCCAGTGACCTCCATGATCTCCTTGAGCCAGGCGTTGGTGGTCTGAACCGTCTTGTCGAAGACATCGAGTCCGGTTGCGCTCATGCCTCTCCTTTCAATGCACCAACGGGCAATAATTCGCCTCGCTCGCCCGCCCAGTTACCCATTAGCTCGCTGAGGTCATCCGTTGACTGCGCGTTCGCCAGCGAGCCTGCGAACACTCCATCAGCCTCCAGCCACCTTAACAATATGCGCAACAGGACCAAGCGACATTGACCGCCGTCAATTCGTCGAAGCCAGTTCCGCTTCCCGGCCTATAGCAGCGATTGGAAACTCTTAGCCGATTTCCTCGAATTGACGAGGATCAAAGCACGCGCCGACGCGCGCACCCATTATGCAGATGATGCACGCATGACGCCCATTCACTGAGATGCCCGTTAGGAGGCGGAAGTGAAACAGGTGCCTTGGCTGCCCCGAGGTCTGTCACATGGGAACGTCGCCGCTGATCATATACAGAGGACGAGCAGTCGATGCTACGATGGCTTGTTGCGATTGGTCTGGTGCTGGTTCTCATCGGATCGTTGTGGCCATTTCTGAGCCAACTTGGCCTCGGTCGGCTGCCAGGCGACATTGTGATTGAGCACGGGAATTTCCGCTTCTATTTCCCAATCGTGACTTGTCTGATCATCAGTATCGTTCTGTCATTGTTCGTCTGGCTGCTGAACCGCTGAATCGATGATCAGGTCGCGAATTGAGCAACGCTGAACTGCGGGTGAGCCGTCAAAATCGAGAAAAACTTGACGGCGGTCAAAGCGGGCTCCCAATCGGAGCCCTATTGTGCAGGCTCCCCGGGCGCCAGCATGGCGTTCACAACCGCACGGAGGGCCGAGATTATGGCCGAAACGAGCGCTCCACACGTATCGCCAGCCAATGTCGCCCATTATCTGCATGGGATCGGTTTCCCAGCGAGCAAGCGAGAGTTAAAAGCAGAGGCACAAAAAAACCACGCTCCGCCGGAGGTGCTGAAGCTAATCGACGAACTGCCAGCTGAGCGCTACCACACGATGCCCGAAGTCATGAAAGCCCTCGGTGAGGTCGAGAAGTCTTGAAATCAAGCATCTCGACCGTGGCATTGCAGTCCTGTTACTGCGCACGAGAAAAAAGGAGCCAATGATCATGATGATGAAATCCATGACAAGCTTGGCCTTTGCGGCGGCTTGCCTGACGACAATGGCGACCCTTCCGGGTCCTTCGGCCCAGGCCGCGACCCATTATAGACACAGCAGTTACTCGTCCAGCTGGTCACCGGTGCAGAACGTCAAAGAGAGCGAGCGCTATGACCGCCTGGTTGCAACCGATCCGGCGTTCCGCCGTATGCGCGAGCGCATCGAATGCGGTCCGATCACCGATCCGGTATTGCATCAGCAATGCCTCGATAGCTTCCAGCGCGAAGTCCAAGCGTGGTACGACGGCCAATTGCCAGCCATGTACCAAACCGCGTTAAGCGAGTGGCAGTCCGGCTCCGTAGCCTACGGCTCGTCGACGCCGCCTCTGAATTATACCACCAGTTCCGGTCGGTGATCGGTGACGGCGAAGAGGCCGCCCGGTTTGGGCGGTTTCCGCCAGCTGCCAAAGGTGTTGAGGGTCGATCGCGACAAACGCCGGCCTGGGTTGCCATGCCCAGGCTGGCGCGGCTAACGATTTGCGTGCCATTGTAGTGTCACCGTTAAGTAAAGACAGCAAATCTAAAAAGAAAAACTTCGATCAAGAGGGATGTTCTTGCCGAGCCGGTGTTGGGAACGTAATACCAACCTAAAGGAGCACGAGATGCGTATCTTTGCTTTTCCGCTTATCGCCGCGTCCATCTTGCTCGCAGCGCCCTCGTTCGCTCAGAGCTCGAACATGACTACGTCGGATGCAGGCGCCTCAAACCTGCCACCCGACACCCTGGTGACGCTAGACACCCAGCAAAAGCTCAAGCAGTCTCTGATCCAGAGTGGGTTCCAGGACGTCCTTGTCACACCGTCCTCCTATCTCATCCACGCGAAGGCCCCGGACGGGTCGCGCATTGTGATGCTGGTGAGCCCCGACCGACTGCATGCGATCATCGAGCCGGCCAGCGGAAGTTCGTCGGCGCCGAACGGCTCTTCCAGCTCGCAGAACGGCACCAGCCGTTGACCTCACCTTTTCCGACTTGATTACCTCTCCCCCCGTCTGCGGGGGAGAGTCCGGACGACGCCAGTCCAATTTGAAGCGGCCAGTTTGAAGTGCCCGTTTGACACCGGCGCGATCGGAATTGACCGTCGATTTGGACGGAGATTTTGGGGACTAAAGGGTCGGCTGGATCGGCCACGTCAGCCAAAGGCTGTTAGCCGTCGCTGATTCTCAGACGGAGAAAGATCATGACCTACGATCCGCCTGGGCCCCCTAGTCACTGGGGCGCCTCGCCTTACAGCACGGGTACAGACACCGAAATTGACGCTGGTCTGCGCCAGTACATGGTGCGGGTCTACAATTATATGGCGGCAGGTCTCGCGATCTCGGGGCTCGTCGCCTATCTCGCGGTTTCGACGGGGTTTTATCAGCGGATCGTCGGGACACCGCTTATTTGGATCGTCATGCTGGCGCCGCTCGGAATGGTGCTGCTTCTCAGCTTTGGCATCAATCGGATAAGCATCGGCGCGGCCTTCCTGGCGTTTTGGACATTTGCAGCGTTGATAGGGCTTTCTTTAGCCGGTATCTTTCTCGTGTACACTGGGGCCAGCATAGCACGCGCTTTCTTCATCAGCGCCGCGACTTTCGCGGCAATGAGCGTCTATGGTTACACCACCGGGCGCGATCTCTCGCGATTCGGCGCATTCCTGTTCATGGGCTTGGTCGGTATCATAATAGCCGCGATGGTCAATATCTTTGTCGGTTCGAGTGCGCTGCAATTTGCCATCTCGGTGATCGGCGTGATCGTATTCACCGGGCTCACTGCCTACGACACCCAGCGAATCAAGCAGATATATCTGGCGAGCGACCCCGCCGAGATATCGACGAAGAAGGCAATTCTCGGGGCGCTGGCGCTCTATCTCGACTTCATTAATCTGTTCATCATGCTGCTTCAGCTTACAGGCCAGCGAAGAGAACAGTAGGCAACATTCAGGCAACGGCTGCGCTGGGCGATGTCGTCAGGAATGGGCATTCGATCGAGTTTGTAACTCGCTGCCGGATATGATCCTTAACGTAGCGCTCAATAACGCAAAATCGCCGCGGACAGGTGCGGCGGCGGCAACGTCGCACGGTCGACAAGGATGACGGATCCCCCGTGTCGCAGGGTCATCAAGGCTGCGTAGTCGAGCAGGTCGATATCGCCATTGACTGCGATACCATGAACCACGACCCGATCCTCGGTCTCGTCGAATACGCCCCACAGATGCTCGTCGCCGCTGAGAAACAATGTGTCGACGCGTGCGTATCGCGCGCTCCAGACAATTTCCGCCGGCTTGGTCGTCGCCTTGCCGATGCTCAGCCGCGCATTGAGTTGGTCGAGCGCGGCATTGCGGGCCGCGCTCCGCCGTTCTTCGACCAGGGCATAACCGCGTCGGTGCAGCTCTTCGCGAGTAAGAGCGTCGGGGTTTTCGGAGAGGCCGTCGGAATGAATTTCCTTCCAACCGGCGATCGCTCGGAAATGGCCTTGGATTTCGGGATGAGCGGCGAGGATAACCGGAGCGGGATTGCGCTTGATGACGGGCTCGACCGCGGGCACGATGCGATGCAGAAATTCGAGCAATTCCTCCTTGCGGATCTGGTCCGGGTCGTCACCAAAGGATTGCGCCTTGGCCAGTCCGCCGTGACGGCCCACGGGACTGCCATAGTAGTTCTCCTGATACTCCGTCATACCTTGAATGTTGGCGACGCCTTGCGGAAGGTCGAGACCGGTTATTTCCGTGAAATCCCAGCGCGAGCATTGATATAGGTGCGTGCGCGAGGCGCTGATCGTCAATAGCCAGAACACTCCAGCGTCCTCGAGGACCGGCAACAGCGGTTTGATGTGAAAGTGGTCGCCCAGCATCATCTCCTCTGGGACTGGGATCGGCAATTGGAGGACGCGCTCAAAACCGGGCGCCAGAAAAATAGCCAGCGCTTGCTGCTCGTGTTGCTGGCTCCGCCAAAACGCGCCGTCCTCGACAAGCCTTTGAGCCGGCGCCAATAGCGCATTGATTTGTGGCGACCGGCGGCTGGCCCTGAGGCGCTCGGCTGCTGCGGAAAGCAAGTTTTTGAGCCGGATCGGATCCTGACGGACTTCTCGGCCGGCGACGTAGGTCGGAAAATAAATCGAGATGGCGGGTTGCGCCTCCATCTTCACCAACTCTTCCAGCTCGGTGCGGCTGAACATGATCGGCCTCTGTCGAGAGAAACGTGTCCCCTTTCAAACCTTGGGATTGGGGCGACCGTTCCTAAAGGCCCGGCTTGGCTATGTTTGTCCGCGAATGCGACCTCGTCGAGATGACGAAGCAGATCCCTCGGGCCTCGTAGACGCAATATAGTCGCTGCAATGGATTGAAGGCCGGCCGCGGGTGCCGTGATCCCATAAGGGGTCCGGCAGCCGCGGCGGCGTCAAGTCAGTAAATCACCAGCCAATATTCGTCGATGCGCGCGCTGTACGAGGGATCGGACCAATTCGGCGCGTCAGCCGAGGTATAGCTGGGCGCGTTCTCGAGCTTGCTGCGGTCGAGGTCCACGACGTAGCCACCCAGACGGGTATCGTAAGTGAGCATCTTCCAGGGCAACGGGTTATACTTCTCGCCGATCCCCAGAAAGCCGCCGAACGACATCACCGCATAGGCGACTTGGCCGGTATATTTGTCGATCATCAGGTGATGCACCTTTCCCAGGCGCTCACCTTTCGGGTTGTAAACCGGGGTTCCTTCCACCTTGTCGGAGGAAATTAGACGGTCGGTCTCGTCGGCGGCCAGGCCGCCCGTTCTGTCGTTATGCCAATAATTGTCGATGCGCGCGGTGTACGAGCGATCGGACCAATTCGGTGCGTCACCCGAGGTGTAGCTGGGCGCGTTCTCGAGCTTGCCGCGGTCCAGGTCCACGACGTAACTGCCCATGCGGGTATCGTAGGTGAGCATCTCCCAGGGTAACGGATAGTACTTCTCCCCCATTCCTAGGAAGCCGCCGAAAGACATCACTGCATAGGCGACCTGACCAGTATATTTGTCGATCATCAAGTGATGCACCTTTCCCAGGCGCTCACCCATGGGGTTGTAGACCGGAGTGCCTTCCACCTTATTGGAGGAAATCAAGCGATCGGTCTCGTCGGTTGCAAGGCGTCCGGTGGTGACGGTCGTTGCATCATTCATCTTTTAGATCCTTTGAGCCGTAGATGAACGAGATACGGGGCTAACGATAAAGGGTTCCGACCAATCTGAAAATTTGCCCGATGATAAATAAGTCCAGCTGAGACGCGAGCACCGGGACGGCGATTTGTACAACCTGATTTAATATGCGAAATTGACGCCCGTCAAAGAACTCTCTTAACGACTGCGCTTATCACCGCCTGGCCACGGGTCGAGTTCGTCTTGACCGAGTGCGGTGGCGCGCAGGACCTCTAGCTAATGCCGACATTGCAGATCAATGGCACCCCGTACGAGTTGGATGTTCCCGCCGAGATGCCCCTCCTCTGGGTCCTGCGCGATGTCGTCGGGCTGACCGGAACGAAGTTTGGCTGCGGCATCGCGCAGTGCGGCTGCTGCACGGTGCATGTCAACGGCAAGGCGGTGCGCTCTTGCATCCTGCCAGTTGCTAATCTCGCAGGCAAAGAGATCACCACGATCGAAGCAGTCGGAAAAACGCCAAATGGTCAAAAAGTGCAGCAGGCCTGGATTGATATCGATGTCGTCCAATGCGGTTATTGCCAGTCCGGGCAGATCATGTCGGCGGCGGCTCTGCTCGCAGCCAATCCGAAACCCACAGATGCTGAAATCGACGCCGCAATGTCGGGGAATATCTGCCGCTGTGGTACTTATCCTCGGATCAGGGCGGCGATCCGGCAGGCAGGGGCATACTCGTGACCGACTGCGGGGCTGAACATTGTGGGGTAGGCTCCAAGCGACCGCCGACCGGTGTGTCTCGCAGAGCCATTCTGAAAGCCAGCGCGATCGGCGGCGGGCTGGTGATCGGGTTTCACTTGCGTCCGGTTATTGCCGCGGCTGCCATCGCTGGTGATAACACGGTTTTTGCGCCCAATGCTTTTGTCCGCATCGGCCACGACGGCAAGGTGACGATGATCATGCCGCAGGTCGAGATGGGTCAGGGCACCTACACCTCGATGCCGATGCTGATCGCAGAAGAGCTGGAGGTGGATCTGGGTCAGGTCGGTCTTGAACCGGCGCCGCCGGACGACCGGCTCTATGCGAACCCGCTGCTCGGCTTGCAAGCGACCGGCGGTTCTACCTCTGTACGCGCCTTTTGGGATCCGCTGCGGCGCGCCGGTGCGACCGCGCGAACCATGCTGATCGAGGCGGCAGCTCAGCAATGGAAGGTCGATCCGGCTTCCTGCCAGGCGCAAAACGGCGCGGTCATCCATGTGCCGACTGGTCGGCGCGTGCCCTACGGGGCTTTGGTCGAGACCGCCGCAACATTGCCGGTGCCGCCTAATGTTCCGTTGAAGAAGCCGAGCGAGTTCGAGCTGATCGGAAAGCCGATCAAGCGGCTCGACAGCCCAATAAAGGTCTGGGGCGAGGCCCGCTTCGGCATCGATGCGACGGTGCCGGGGATGCTGATCGCCACCGTCGTCGCTTGTCCGGTTCCCGGTGGGAAGCTCAAAGACGTCGACGACACCGCGGCAAAAAAAGTCGCAGGCGTCCGCCAGATCGTGCGCCTCGACGACGCCGTCGCGGTTGTCGCCGACCACATGTGGGCGGCCAAGCAGGGTCTGGCGGCGCTCGACGTCGACTGGGATGAGGGCGCCAACGCCAAGCTCTCCACTGCCGAAATCGTGCACCGGATGGACACCGCCTCGCAGCAGCCCGGTGTCGTTGCCCGCAAGGAGGGTGACGTAACCAAGGCTATGAACGGCGCCGCGACCAAGATCGAGGCCGTCTATCAAATTCCCTATTTGGCCCACGCGACGATGGAGCCGATGAACTGCACCCTTCATGTCCGCCCGGACGGGTGCGATGTGTGGGTATGCAATCAAGTCGTTGCCCGTGCCCAAGCTGCCGCGGCGGAAGCGACGGGCCTGCCGCGGAACCAGGTCCAGGTGCGGAACTACTTCTTGGGCGGCGGTTTCGGCCGGCGGCTGGAGGTCGATTACGTCGCCCAAGCCGCCCGTATCGCCAAACAAATCACAGCACCGGTCAAGGTTGTGTGGACGCGCGAAGAGGACATCCGGCACGACATCGTTCGCCCCTATTACTACGATCGCCTATCCGCCGGCCTAGATGACAAGGGAAAACCGGTCGCCTGGCACCACCGGGTGACCGGCTCCTCGGTCATGGCGCGATGGTATCCGGCGGGGTTCAAGAACGGCCTCGACCCCGACGCGGTCGACAGCGCAGCGACCGATTTCCCTTACGCGATCCCAAACATGCTGGTCGACTACGTGCGGCACGAAATCCCCGGCATCGCGACCGGGTGGTGGCGCGGCGTCGGCGCCACCCACAACGTCTTCATGGTCGAGAGCTTCATCGACGAACTCGCTGCGGCAGCCAACAAGGACCCGGTCGCCTACCGCCGCGCGCTGATCGGCGAGCTGCCGAATTCGGCGGCCGGGATTGCTGCGGCGGCAGAAGTGCCCTGGGGCGGACCTAACCCGCAGCCCGCGCGGGTCGCGCGCGTGCTCGATCTCGCGACGCGGAAATCCGGCTGGGGCGGAAAGCTGCCGCCAGGCAGCGGGCGCGGAGTCTCATTGCAATGCGCCTTTGGCAGCTATCTGTCGCACGTCGCGCAAGTCACGGTTTCGAAGGACGGCGAAGTCAGGGTCGAGCGGGTCGTGTGCGCTGTGGATTGCGGCATCGCGGTCAATCCGGACACGATCAAGGCGCAGATCTCGGGCGGCATCATCTTCGGTTTGACCGCGGCATTGTTCAGCGAGATCACCTTTGAGAACGGCCGGGTCCAGCAAAGCAACTTCAACGATTACAGGGTGCTGCGCATCGACGAGGCGCCGGTCATCGACGTCTACCTGGTAAAGAGCGCGCAGCCGCCGGGCGGCATCGGCGAGCCCGGCACGGTCGGCGCGGCACCCGCGCTGACCAACGCGATCTTCGCCGCGACCGGCAAGCGCATCCGCAAATTACCGGTCAAGGACCAGCTGAGCGGCGCATGACTGACCGGCCGAGAATGCCGCGGAGGACATTGTGAACCGGGCGGGCATGATCGCCGTTATCGTCGTCGTCCTGCTGGTGGCAGCGGCCGGCGTCGGCTTGCTTTTCCTGCACACGCGCGGCCCCACCAGCTTTGCCGGCGGCACGACGGTGGCACTCGCCGATTATCATGGCCCGAACCCGACTGGTGTTCCGCCCGAGCTCGCCAACGCGGATCTGCTGAAACGCGGCCAATATCTAGTGCGCGCCGGTGATTGCGCGGCCTGCCATAACGCGCCCGGCGGCAAGCCTTTCGCGGGCGGCTACGCCTTCAAGCTGCCGTTCGGCACGCTTTATTCGAGCAACATCACGCCGGACAAGGAAACCGGTATCGGCGCCTGGAGCGACGGCGATTTCCTCAGAGCAATGCATGACGGCATCAGCAAGAGCGGCGAAAATCTGTATCCGGCTTTTCCCTACACCTCGTATACATTGCTGACCGATCGCGACGTATTGGCGATCAAGGCGTATCTATTCAGCCTGAAGCCGGAGCATTACCAGCCGCCGGCAAACGATCTGGCTTTCCCATTCGATCAGCGCTTTCTGATGAAATTCTGGAATGTGCTGTTCAATCCGCATCGGCGCTTTCAGCCGAATTTGGACCGCTCGGCCCAATGGAACCGGGGGGCCTATCTGACCGAGGCGCTCGGTCATTGCGGTGACTGCCATACGCCGCGCAACCTGTTGTTTGCGCCGAGTGAAAGCCAGAAATTCGCCGGCGCGTTAATCCAAGGCTGGAAGGCCTACAACATTACCCCTGACCGCGAATGGGGCATCGGTGCGTGGTCGGATGAGCAGCTGGCCGATTATCTGGCCGATGGTCATGCGCCCGAACGCAGCTCGGCCGCCGGCGAGATGGGCATAGCCGTCGACGACAGTCTGCGTTTTTTGACCACCGGGGACCTCCACGCGATGATGGCCTATATCAAAAGCGTCCCCCCGGACGCCGACAGCAGCAACCCGGCGGCGGTTCGCACTCCCTCGGCATCACCGCACGTTCTTCCGCTGACTGTTTCTGCCGGTGCTCCGAGCCTTGGTCTGCAGGTATTTGAGGGCGCCTGTGCGAGCTGCCATGGCTTCGATGGCCAGGGAACAGTGTGGGCGCATGCCGATCTCATCGGCAATAGAACCGTGAACGACCCGGCGGCGGTCAACCTGACACAGGTCGTCATCAATGGCGCCAGCCTCCATACCCCGCACGGGCAAGTGTTCATGCCGCCATTCGGTCAGGGCTACTCAGACGCCGAGATCGCCGCCGTCGCGAATTATGTAACCGGCCGGTTCGGAACCACTCCGTCAAAGGTCACCGCAGCCGATGTCGCCAAGCGGCGACAGGGCGAGTGAGCGATGCTCTACCCGATGATCTGGTGCGGTGCCGCCAATAAGGTCGCACAATCGACGCGCCGCCGCCGAATTTGGCCAGCGACGATGCGGTGGGTACAAGGAAGACGGTACGCCGACCCGGTCGCGCTCCGCACCCGAAGGAAATGTCAGTGAGCGCCGACCCGGTTCTGGTCTCGCGCATCCAGTTCGCCTTTACCGTAGGCTTTCACATCCTGTGGCCCGCTTATACGATCGGGATCTCCGGTTTTATTGTCATCCTTAATATCCTCTGGCTGCGAACCCGGCGGCAGGTCTATCGCGATCTACTGCGCTTTTGGATTCACCTCTTCGCGTTGGGTTTCGCTATGGGGGTGGTGACGGGCGTTGTCATCTCTTACGAGATCGGCACCAATTGGAGCGTTTTCGCCGAGCGGACCGCCAATGTCATCGGGCCGTTCTTTACATACAAGGTTCTGACCGCGTTTTTTCTCGAGGCTGGCTTTGTCGGCATCATGCTGTTTGGGATGGACCGGGTCGGGCCCCCGCTGCATCTCGCGGCCTGCTGCCTGGTCGCGGCCGGTGCGGTGATCAGCGCCTTTTGGATATTGACGGCGAACAGCTGGATGCAGACCCCAGCCGGCTTCACCATCACTCCCGACGGCAAGTTTGATGTAACCAACTGGTCGGCGGCGATATTCACCCCGTCGATGCCGTACCGCTTTGCCCATATGGTGACGGCCGCCTACATCAGCGGGACCTTTGTCGTAATCGGCATCTCGGGCTGGTATCTGTGGCATCGCCAGCATGTCGAATTTGCCAGCGCCGCTTTTTCCGTGGCGATGTGGATCGCACTGGTGCTGACGCCGCTGCAGCTGGTGCTTGGCGATCTGCATGGGCGCAACAGTTTCCACTACCAGCCGATCAAGGTCGCGGCGATGGAGGGCGATTGGGACACCCGCAGAGGCGCGTCGCTAAAGTTGTTCGCCAAGCCGGATATGGCGACCGAGCGCAACGATTGGGCGATCGAAATCCCCAAGCTCGGCAGCCTAATCCTCACCCATAGCTGGAACGGCCTGGTTTCAGGCCTGAAGGCCGCACCACCGGACGACCGGCCCTATGTCCCAGTCGTCTTCTGGGCGTTTCGGCTGATGGTTGGGATCGGGCTCATGCTGATCGGCATCTCTGTTGTCGCGGCTTGGCTGCGCTGGCGAGGCCGGCTCTACGATACGCGCTGGTTCAACATGATTTGCGCGTTTTCAAGCCCATTGCCGTTTATCGCCGTCCTTAGCGGCTGGACTGTGACCGAGGTCGGGCGCCAGCCTTTCGTGGTTTACGGGCAACTGCGAACGGCTGATGCAGTGTCGCCGGTCGCCGTCCACGCGGTAACGGCCTCACTCATCTTGTTCGTCATCGTCTATACGGTGCTGCTGATCGCTTTTTTCGCCTACGCGACGCGCATCGTACTCCGGGGACCACGCCGCGAGACCGAGCCAAGTCCGGCGGAAGTGCGCCCCGGCATCGACTCGGCGGTAGCCCAGTCTCCCGCGGAGTGACGGAGATGGATTTGCCGCTCGCGCTGGCACTCGTTCTCGCGTTCGGGATCGCAATGTACGTCGTCAACGACGGCTATGATCTCGGTATCGGGATCCTGTTTCCGGGGGCGCCCGGCCGCACCGAACGCGACGCGATGATGAATTCGATCGCGCCGATGTGGGACGGCAACGAAACCTGGCTGGTGCTGGGCGGGACTCTGCTGATCGGCGCCTTTCCCCTGGCCTATGGCACATTGTTGCCGGCTTTTTATGTGCCGATCGTGGTGATGCTGTTCGCCCTGATTTTTCGCGGTGTCGCCTTCGAATACCGTTTTCGCGCGCGGCAGTTTCGCCCCTTTTGGAACTGGGCGTTCAGCGGCGGCTCGACCTTGGCCGCGTTTTGCCAGGGTGTCATTGTCGGCGCCTTCATCACCGGCATTTCGGTTCGCAATGGGGGCTTTGTCGGCGGCACCTTTGATTTTCTCAGTGCCTTTTCGGTGATGTGCGGGTTCGGGCTTATCGCCGGCTACGCATTGCTTGGCGCCACCTGGCTGATCTTCAAAACCGCCGGAACGACGCAGGCCTTCGGCCGCCGGTCGGCATTGCCGGCATTGATAGCTACCCTCTTTTTCCTGGCTCTGGTCAGCCTGTGGACGCCAATGGCCAATGCTCGCATTGCGCACCGCTGGTTCAGCTGGCCCAATATCGGATTTCTCTGGCCGGTGCCGGTGGTTACCGCAGTGATCGCGTACCGGATCTGGGGCGAGCTTCGCGGCGACCGTGATCACCGGCCGTTTCTCTTGTCGATCGCGTTATTTCTTTTGGCATTCATTGGGTTGGGCATCAGCATCTGGCCCTATGCGGTGCCCTACCAGCTAAGCCTGTGGGAGGCGGCCTCCTCACCTCCGACGCTTGCCTTTGTCGGCGTCGGGGTCGCCATCACTTTGCCGGTTATCCTTGCTTATCTGGGCTACGCGCATTGGGTCTTCCGCGGTAAAACGCGCCCCAGCACCGGCTACGGAGAATAGTGTTCACGGAAGGCTCTGGGGAATTCGGCTCAGGAGTTGGTGCCGCGCGGCCGTCAATTCGTAATGTTGCGGAGCGCCGGTGTTCGATCGTGCAGAGGCTCGTGTTACCTCCGACAGTCCGAAGCCAATGGCCACTGGTTGCTGTGAAACCGACGAGCCACACCGCGACCGCCGCAGACACATCACGATTCCCTGTGGGGCGGAGCTAGTCTTTCGATACTCGAACGGCTTATAGCCGTGACACTTTCGATTGGGCGCCGTTTACACCGCGAGATGTTCTGATGTCGACCAACGACTCGCAAGATTTCTCGATCATCAACGAAATAATCGCCGCGACGGGCGAGGCCCTAAAACTGCAACGGGAAGAATTCCATCCCGGCGCCGCGGCGTGCTGTGTTCCCGCGATCGTGATCCTCCTCGCTTGGGGATTGGTAATCGGTCAGCCGTACGTCGCACTCGCCGCCACGGCCGGCGCGTTCTCGGTCGGTTTCGGCCTGTTCCAGCGGCTTTCCTCGATTGCGATCGCGCCGATGCTGCTGGCGTTGGTCGGAATGACGATATCGGCAACGATTGGCACCTTGGCGAGTGGCTCGCCGCTGTCAGAGGGTATCGCTGCGGCGATCTGGGCGTTTGCAGTGGCCGTAGCGGCCAGGCTCGGCACCGCGATGTGGTGGATCGTACTGCAATGGTCGATCGCTCTCGTCATCGCCGCTGCTTTTCCCGCCGAACCATTCCTGGCGTTGTTGCGCGGTGCGCTGGTGGCGCTGGGCGGCGGACTGCAGGTCGTGATGGCAGCCAGCCTCTGGGCGTTAATTTGCTGGCGATGCGGCTATCCAGCACCAGCGGCGGCGAACGAACGACCGCTCTCGCTCGAAGCCGTGAGAGCCGCGCTCCGAGAAACACTAGAGCCGGACACCGCGCCGTTTCGCTATGCCGTGGCACTTGCGTTCACGGTAGGCGTCGCCGCAGCGAGCTACCGAGCTTTGCCGATGACAAACGGATACTGGATCGCGATGACAATTCTGATCACGTTACGCTCCGAATTGCGCGACACCGTCAGGATTAGCGTGACCCGCATCATCGGCACGATTTGCGGCGCTGGCGTTGCCACCCTGATCGTTGCCTTGCTGAGACCTCCGTCAATCACTCTTGTCGTGCTGATCGCCGGGACGGCGTGGGGGTGCTACGCATTGTTCCGCGTCAACTACGCGTTGTTCAGCCTTTTCATTACTACCTATATTGCATTGCTGTTCGCCTTTGGCGGCCTGCCCGAGCCGGCGGTGGCGCTCTATCGCGTCATCGCCACTACGATCGGCGGCGTTGTCGCCCTGATCGCGCATTTCCTCTACGTCGCCCGCCCCCGCGCCGCGGCTCGGCCGCAATAAAGCTGTTTTCGAACTCACGGCCGAATCTGAGCCGATTAATCTTTTTAAGTTGCTTGCGATGCTGCCAGTTCGAAGGCTCTACCTGGTGAACGCCTAGCATCATCAAAGTAGACCACCCCATCGTTGTCAGCCGCGGGCAAATCCGACAGAGATTTGACCAGTATCAATGCATTCGATCGCTATACCGCTAATCTAGTGACTGTCGCGTTTGCAGCGCGATTTTCCTCCCCAACTTACCCCCGCCCCCCGCCTTACCGGCGGGGGTTTTTTCACCACTGAACAACAATCGTTGCAAGGAGAGCGTTTGGGCGAGACGGCGAGTTGCTCACTTTTCCCTCGCTCGCGGCAGGTGGTCAGATCGCCGGCTCTATGAGTTTGAGCGGACGTCGACCGCCAGAGTTGCCATCACCCCAAGCCGAATAGCCTCCGCGGTGCTTCGGGTGCCGAGCCGTTCCAGCATGCGGGCGCGGTGCACCTCGACCGCCCGCACACTGATCCCGAGCCCGTAAGCGATCACCTTGTTCGGCTTGCCCGCCACGAGACCGTCGAGAACTTCGCGCTCGCGCGGGCTCAGGGCGGCGGCCTTGTAGAGTGCTTCCGCCATTTCCCGATCGCGAGACACCCGCCCCGAAAGCGCCAGAGCTTGCTCGATCGCGCCGAGCAGGCGATCATCGTCAAACGGCTTTTCGATGAAATCGAGGGCGCCGGCCTTCATCGCCTGCACTGCGATCTGCACATCGCCGTGCCCGGTCATCACGATTATCGGCAGCGCAAAGCCAAGGCGATTAAGCCGGGTCTGGAGCTCGAGGCCATCCATGTCCGGCATTCGGATGTCCAACAGCACGCAGCCCGTCGACAGTCCTTGTGCCGCGCCGAGGAAACCAACAGCGCTCTCGTAAAGGACGGGACTAAAGCCGGCGGAGCCCAGCAGCCGTTCGAGCGAACGGCGGATGGCCGCGTCGTCCTCGACGACGTGAATAACGCGCTGATCGCTCTTCGCGCTCATTCCGTTGGTACAGGGGGCAAGGTGAAGCGGAAAATCGTCCCGCCGCTCGGGTTCGGCTCGGTTCTCAGATGCCCGCCATGCGCCTCGACGATTGAGCGACAGATCGAGAGCCCGAGACCCATGCCGCTAGTTTTGGTCGAGACGAATGGCTCGAAGAGGCGGTCTCGAACATCCTGGGAGATACCCGGTCCGCTGTCGGCGACAGCGATTTCGATCGTTTCGTCGTCGAGCAGGCTTGTTCTTACTTCGAGCGCGCGGCGCGCGGATTCCGCCATCGCGTCGAGAGCGTTGCGTATCAGATTCACCAAAACTTGCTGGATTTCGATCCGATTGGCGAATGCGTGCGCCGCCTTTGGATCGAACCGAAAGAACACCTTAACGCCCGTGGCGGCGGCTCCGGTCAACGCCAGGGCGCTCGCCTCCTCGATCAGCGCGACGAGGCTCTCGAGCTGACGATCCGTCTCGCCGAAGGAGACAAAATCCCGCACCCGGCGAATGATCTGGCCGGCGCGCAAGACCTCCACACGTGCCTCAGCCATAACCTCGCGGGCGGTTTCGTTTTCTCCCCTAGCAAGCAGGCGTCGGGCTGCATTGACAAAATTGGCCGCAGCGGCGAGAGGCTGGTTCAGCTCATGCGCCAATGCACCCGCCATTTGTCCGACTGCGCTGAGACGCGCCGCGTGGAAAAGCTCCGATTGCAACTCCTGCAGACGCGCGTCCGCATGCTCTCGTTCGGTGATTTCGGTCCGCAGCCTTTTGTTCGCCAGCCCTAGCTCGGTAGTCCGCTCGGCGACCCGCTGTTCGAGTGTGTCGTTCAGCTCAACCAGCGCGGCTTCGGCCTTTTTGCGCTCGCTGATGTCGCGTGCGATCTTGGAGAGCCCGACAATCCAACCGTTGGCATCGCAGATCGCTGAGATGGTAAGGGAGACGCCGATATAGCGTCCATCCTTGCGCCGCCGCACGGTTTCATAATGCTCGATCTGTTCACCTCGCTTGATGCGCTCACGCATCAGCGGCATCTCGTCCTCGCGGCCGGGTGCGGCCAAGATGGAAACGGGCTGCCCGATCACTTCCCCGGGCCGATATCCAAAGATCGCTTCGGCGCCTCGGTTCCAGGTGGTGATCATTCCGTCCAAGCTCGTGCTGATAATCGCGTCGCTGGAGGATGCGACGATGGCGGCAAGCCGGCGCAACTCGAGTTCGACATCCAGCCGCTCCGGCAAGCTGACTGTGGTTTTGCCAAGATACTCTACAGCCGAGGCACCGTAAGTTGCAGCTGCGGTCCGGGCGAATGTTGCTCGAGGCGAGGATCGCTTGCAATCAGCGTCAGCCACTCAGGTCTCCCGCGGAGATATACGTCGAGCGCGATCAACTCCGCAGGGCAACGGTCGCGATTATCAAAAGGTTGCAACCCTGATTTTGAGATCTGTCATGGTACAGCCGGGTTTTCGCGAACAAGGTAATCTTATAAACGCTAAAATATAACATGGATAAATTGATTTAGATTAGCCGATTAGTGCCAACCTATTGAATATATCCAATCCTTAACCCTTATCGATTTGGGCCTTACATTTGGTCTGTCGATAATACGAAAGGGGGGTATGGTCCGTAAACGGTCCGGGGGGTGAACACCGGTTCGGGTCCGCCGCGCCGCCGGATTGGATCAAAGCGGATCACTGCGGTGAGTGTTGCGCGACTTACTCAAAAACTGATCTAGTTTAGTGCATTCGCCTTCAGATATCTGTTAGACGGCCTCGGCAGCAACCGGCTGTCGAAAGTGCCAGCGCTCAGAGCGTGCAGCGACGTGCGATAGTTCGGCTCGCACATTTTCGCCTGACCCCGTTCAGGCCGCACGGAGGCATCATGCTCGGGACGAACGGACACCCCGGGAGTCCACTTGTCTCAAGGCTCTCGCAATTTGTGCCGCTCTCTGCAGCGGAGGTGGAATTTCTCGAGGCGCTGTGCACGCCTGAGGAACGGTTTAAGACCGGTGCAAACATCTTCGATGAGGGGGACGCGCCGCGCGTGGCCTTTGTCGTTACGCGCGGCATGGCATGCCGCTATCGCCTATTGCAGGATGGTCGGCGACAGATCCTGACCTTTCTGATCCCTGGCGACTTCTCTGACCTCCATACTTTTCTGTTGAAATTTATGGACCATTCGGTCGCCGCCATCATCCCGACACGGATCGCTGTGGTCGAGCGGCATACCGTGGTCGACATCCAAAACAATCGCCCGCGTCTCGGCGCTGCTCTGTGGTGGAGCGAGATGCAGGAGGCAGCGATGGCGCGCGAGCGGATCGTCGCGCTTGGGCGCCGCAACGCGCAAGGCCGAGTTGCTTATCTGCTGTGCGAACTGGTTTGGCGACAACGTGCAATCAATCTCGCAGAGGACCACTCGATCCGGCTGCCGTTGACACAGACCGATCTAGCCGACGCTTTGGGACTAACCTCCGTTCACGTCAACCGCGTCCTGCAGCGGTTCCGACAGGACCAGCTGATCAAGCTGGAGCGGCGGCGGCTGACCCTGGTCAATTTCGTAAGACTAGAGGCGATGGCTGGGCTTACCTCCGCCTACCTCCAGCTGAATAGCACGCCGGCTGAGGTCATACGTTACATTGACGAACTGGAGCGAAGCCGCGCCGCAACGTGGAGGACCGAGGCGCGCGCTAATCCTTGAGCGCGAAGCTCTCGGCGATCGCCTGGGCGAGGCCTGCAGCGATATGTGGCGCGTCGGTCGGATTGCCTTCGGCCATCTCGCGCGTCAATTCGGCGACGGTGTTGATCGCCTCGAGGGCCTTCAACTTGGTGATGACGCCCTCTTCGACGAGCACATGCAAGATGCTCTCGCACAGCATCAGGGCGACCCGCCCTTGTGGATCAGACATAAGGGATTCTGCCTACAAATCCTTTCACCAAACTTGTTATATTGGATGACAAATGGTTGTTGAATTGGCTGATCTGGCACTATTTCTCGACTGACAGACCAAGCCCGGAGGCTGTTGTGCAGACGCTCTTTTCCACGAGCAATATTCACCCACGAGATCGCTTCGATTATTGGCACAGCATTGCCTGCAAGATGGTTGTCGACCACGATTCTCGACCCGAATGTCGGGAAACCTTCGAAGCTGAGCTTCAGTGGGGGACTTTGGGTGACCTCGGGCTTGTTCTTTTTGAAAATTCGCCGATGGACATTTCAAATCCCCGAGCAACCGCCTCCGAGCTCTTCATCTGCCGCCAAATGGCCGGACAGGTTATCTTAGAGCAGAACAGCCGCGAGGTCATTCTGGAGAGCAGCGATATTACGCTGCTCGATCCATTGCTGCCTTACAGTGGGAGGTTTTTCTCGGGTTCGAAGCTACTCGTCTTAAAAATTCCGCGACGCCGGCTCGAGGCGCGCATTGGCAAGACGCGACAGATGATCGCCCATCGTATTAGACCAATCGCGGCTGAAAACAGTCTGTCATCAGCTTTTCTAGCCATGCTGCCTGCCCATGCCGGCAGATTAAGCGCCGCGGCGGGAGAGATCATCGCGGATCAGGTGCTCGATCAGATTGCCGTGTCGTTTGCGAAGGCGATCGAGGGCGCCGTGCCTCGGGTATCTTCCGCGCGGTCGCTCGCTTTGTTGAACCTTCGCGCCGCGGTTGAAGCGCGGCTTGCCGACCCGGCTCTGGACGCGGAAAAAGTTGCGGCTGCCGCCGGGGTCAGTGTTCGATACGCGAATGCCCTCCTAGCCCAGGAGGGCTCATCGATCACCCGTCTCATTCAAGAAAGACGTTTGGCTCGTTGCCAACGAGCGCTGGACGATCCATTACAGCGGCATCGGACGATCAGCGAAATCGCATACGGCTGGGGATTCTCTGACATGACCCACTTTGGCCGGCGGTTCAAAGCGGCTTTCGGCTTATCACCCAGGGATTATCGCAGCCACAGTGGCGGCTCACTGGGAAAGTCGGGGCGTCCGCCCGGTGCCGGTGCTCCGGGGCAATAGTCCTACCCAGCCCTTCGCCGACCGCTGAGATCAGGGGACGCCTCCGATATGTTGCGCGCCTCCAGCTGATTTGCGGCCACAAGGACAGTCCGATTACCCGTCCGCCAGATAGCGGTGGACGGAAGCGATGGTCCAGGCGCCCTCGCCAACGGCCGAAGCACAGCGTTTGATCGACCCGGCCCTAACGTCGCCGGCCGCAAACACGCCCGGAAGGCTCGTTTCCATTGGATAGGGTCTCCGGTCGAGAAACCAGCTCTCGGGCGGCTTGTCGTTCTTCAGCAGGTCGGACCCGGTGATGATGTAACCCGCGCTGTCGCAAATGACCCCCGCCTGTGCCGCCCACTGTGTCTGCGGCACCCCACCGAGACACAGAAACAGCCAACTGGTCTCCACGACGCGCTCTTCGCCGGTCTTGTTGTTGCGTAACGTGACGCGCCGCAATATCTGGTCGCCATCGAGCGCCGTGACTTCGGTGCTTAAAAGAACGTCGATTTTCGGCTCGTCGGTGATGCGGTCAATCAGGTATTGTGACATGTTGACCTTTAGCGAATCCTCGCGAACCACCATTGTCACGCCGGCCGCGTAGCGGGCGAAATGCAAGGCCGCCTGACCGGCGGAGTTGCCGCCCCCGACGAGGTAGACATGCTGCCGCCCGCAGAGCATCGCCTCGCTCGCGCCGGCGCCGTAATAGACACCGACCCCAAAAAACCGATCCTCGTTTGGGAGTCCCAATCGTCGATACGCCACTCCGGTGGCGCAAACCGAGGCGCGCGCGATGATCTTGGTCCCGTCCTCTAGATAGCCGATGCCCTTGCCGGCGACGACCTCACCGCGCACGCCTTCGCGCTGGAGCAGGATTTCCGTACCGAAATGAAGCGCCTGCTCGCGGGCGCGCTCGGCCAATTCGGCGCCGCTGATCCCTTGCGGAAACCCCAAGTAATTCTCGATCTTCGGACTGCTGCCGGCCTGCCCGCCGATGGCATAGCGCTCGATCAAAACGGTCTTCAGCCCTTCCGAGGCGCCGTAGACCGCGGCGCTGAGACCGGCCGGGCCGGCACCATAGATCGCCAGGTCGTATTCCTCGCGCGAAGGATTTCGAAACCAGCCGAGCTTTTCGGTGATCTCTCGAACCGTTGCTCTCTCCAATCGCGTGCCGTCGGGAAAGACGCAAACCGGGAGCCGCGGGTCGTTCAGCCCTTCGACCCCGGCGAAGGAGCGGGCTTGTTCGTCGCTGGTCAGCTCGATCCATTGGAACGGCACGTCGCTGCGGTGGAGAAAATCACGGATCGAGTAGCAGGGCGCCGATCCGCGCGTGCCGTAAATTTTGATTGTCGGTTGGCTGGTATCCATTAAATCGTTCCGCCACCAGAGACTTATTGCGCCGCCTGGCGCTCGGCAAAATCATCTGCTCGGCGCGGAGGTTCGAGCAACAAGCCCAGTGGGCTTGCCGTCACCTTTACGGTGTCACCGTCGCGGATCTCGCCAGCGAGGATCTTCTCCGCCAATGGGTTCTGCAATTCGCGCTGTATCACCCGCTTGAGCGGCCGTGCTCCATAGACCGGGTCGTATCCGGCGGTGGCCAGCCACTGCTTCGCCTCCGGGGCAATATCCAGCTTGATTTTGCGTTCATCCAATAGCTGTTGCAGATGTCTCAGCTGAATATCGACGATGCCGACCATGTCCTCGCGCGACAAGCGGCGGAACAGCAGGATTTCGTCAAGGCGGTTCAGGAACTCGGGCCGGAACGTGGCGCGCACTTCGTCCATGACCTGGGCGCGGACGGCGTCGACGGTCTCGTTTTCCGGCAGGGTCGCGAGGTATTCGCTGCCGAGGTTCGAGGTCAGCACGATCAATGTATTGCGGAAATCGACCGTCCGCCCCTGGCCATCGGTCAGGCGCCCATCGTCGAGCACCTGCAGCAGCACATTAAACACGTCCGGGTGCGCCTTTTCGACTTCGTCGAACAGGATCACTTGGTAAGGACGGCGCCGCACCGCCTCAGTCAGGCTGCCGCCTTCCTCGTATCCGACATAGCCCGGCGGGGCGCCAATCAGCCGCGCAACCGAGTGTTTCTCCATGTATTCCGACATGTCGATACGGATCATGGCGTGCTCGTCGTCGAACAGGAAATCGGCGAGCGCTTTGGTCAGCTCGGTCTTGCCGACGCCGGTCGGCCCCAGGAACAGGAAGGACCCCATCGGTCGGTTTGGGTCTTGCAGCCCGGCTCGCGCCCGGCGCACTGCCTGCGACACCGCGCGGATCGCCTCGTCCTGACCGACGACGCGCGCCCTCAGCGCCTCCTCCATGTGCAACAGCTTGCCGCGTTCACCTTCGAGCATCTTCTCGACCGGTATGCCGGTCCAGCGCGACACCACCGCCGCGATGTGCTCGGGTGTGACAGCCTCGGCTCGCATGACCCCGCTGCCCTCCTGGGCTTCCGCCGCCGCCAGCCGCTTCTCAAGGTCGGGGATGATGCCGTAGGCGAGCTCCCCAGCGCGCGTCCAGTCGCCGCGGCGCTGCGCCTGCTCGAGCTCGATGCGGGCTTGTTCGAGCTGTTCCTTGAGCTTCTGCGCGCCGGCGAGCTTCTCCTTTTCGGCTTGCCATTGTGCAGTCAGCTCGGCTGAGCGCTGTTCGAGATCGCTCAGCTCATGTTCGAGCTTTTGCAGGCGATCGCGCGAGCCGGGATCGGTCTCTTTCTTCAACGCCTCGCGTTCGATCTTCAGCTGCACGATCCGCCGGTCGAGCTCGTCGAGCTCCTCGGGTTTTGAGTCGATGATCATGCGCAGCCTTGCGGCCGCCTCGTCCATGAGATCGATTGCCTTATCGGGCAGAAACCGATCGGTGATGTAGCGATTGGCCAAGGTCGCGGCAGCGACAATCGCCGCATCAGTGATCCGCACGCCGTGATGAAGTTCGTATTTTTCCTTGATCCCGCGCAGGATCGAGATCGTGTCCTCGACCGACGGCTCGTTGACATAGATTGGTTGGAAACGGCGCTCGAGTGCAGCGTCCTTTTCGATATTCTTGCGGTATTCGTCGAGGGTCGTTGCCCCAACGCAATGCAATTCGCCGCGAGCCAATGCCGGCTTCAGCATGTTCGAGGCGTCCATCGCCCCTTCGGCCTTACCGGCGCCGACCAGGGTGTGCAGCTCGTCGATGAACATGATGATATCACCGGCGCCCGCGGTAACTTCGGTCAGGACAGCCTTGAGCCGCTCTTCGAATTCGCCGCGGTATTTGGCTCCGGCCAGCAACGCGCCGAGATCGAGTGACAGCAGCTTTTTATTCTTGAGGCTCTCGGGGACATCGCCATTGATGATGCGTTGTGCGAGCCCTTCAACAATTGCCGTCTTGCCGACGCCCGGCTCACCGATCAGCACCGGATTGTTCTTGGTGCGGCGCGACAGGACCTGGATCGTGCGGCGGATTTCCTCGTCGCGGCCGATGACTGGGTCGAGCTTGCCCTCGCGCGCGGCCTCCGTCAGATCGCGAGTATATTTTTTGAGCGCGTCGTAACCTTCCTCAGCCGACGCGGTATCGGCCTTGCGGCCCTTACGCACCTCTTCGATGGCGCGGTTGAGACTTTGCGGGTTGACCCGGGCCGCGGCCAGCGCCTTCGCCGCGCCCGGTCCCCGCAGCCGCCGCCAGTGCCAACATCAGCCGTTCGACGGTGACGAAATTATCGCCGGCTTTCTGGGCTAATTGCTCGGCCTGGTCGAACACGCGCGCGAGTTCGGGCGACATGTAGACTTGTCCCGCCCCGGAGCCTTCGACCCGCGGCAGCCGGTCGAGTTCGGCATCGACCGCGGTGAGCGCCGCCTTCGGATCACCCCCGGCGGCACGGATCAGGTTGGCGCACAGGCCCTCGGCATCTTCCAACAGCACCTTGAGCAGGTGCTCGGGCGTCAGGCGCTGATGGCCGCTGCGCAACGCCAAGCTCTGCGCCGACTGCAAGAACCCTTTGGCCCGATCGGTATATTTTTCCAGATCCATGATCGATAATCCCCGACTGGCTGCGCCCCGGTAGGCCTCTGCCGTTATCCTCTACAGCTAGAACGTCTCTAGCGCTGAAGCGTGCCGACCACCGGACCGGTCGGCACGGTTACACGCCGATCGCGATGCGATTTTCCACCTTTGTAACACCCGGCACGGCCCATGCCGCCCGTTCCGCCTCCTGGCGCTCTGCCCATGACCGCACAGTGCCCCTGAGCACGACCTCGCCGCCGTTTGCTTCGACCGCGATGCGGCTGGCATCGATTTCGGCGCTGCGGCGAAATGCTTCCTCGATCTTGTGCTTGACCTCGTCCGGCTTGGCTTGCGGCGCTAATGTGATCGCGTTGATCACTCCCTTGACGCCTTTGATGTGGCGCACGGCGCGTTCGGCCTCTTCCCGCTGATAATTCCACTCGACCTGGCCCTCAAGCGTAATCCACCCTTTGTCGATGACCACACGGATATGCTCACCGGAGAACGGCAACCGGCTCCGGATCGCGGCGACGGCGTCGCGGGCGATCTCCGGGTCGGGCCGCTGGTCCAAACTGGAAAGGCGCACCTCCAAGTCATTGGCCAGCCCGACCACGCCCCCGACGCGTTTGGCAGCCGCCTCGGCTTCAAGCTTTTCCGCGTAAGTCCGGACAAATCCGCTCAACGTAACGACCCCGTCCTTGACGGCCACGGCGATGTCGGTCGCGTCGAGAGTTGGATCCGCGCGTAGTTCATTCTCGACGTCGCGCTTGATCTCACTGTCAGATCTCATGGTCTTTCCTCGCTGCAATTGTCCGACTGAATGAACCCGGCACGAGTCGGCCGGCCGGCATCTCTCGCATCGCGCCGTCCAAACCGCCTTGACGGATGTCAACTTCCTGACCGTTTGGGTAATACGGGCGCTGCAGCGTGAATTGATGATCCTCAAGGCGCCTGATACCCCGGCGCACTTTACTTTGTCGCCGCGGCGCAAAACGGAGCCGCAAGGGAGCAGGAGACTAAATTATGGCGCAAAGCTTGATGATTATTGAACCCGTCCGCGCATTTATCTGTACGGGTACGTGTGCGAAGAACCATAAAACGGTAGCGACCGGCTCTGGCGTGAGGAGCGACGATCCAACGCCCAACAGTCATTCAAGTGCGCGAGATATCGGGCCAAACACGCGAGATATCGAGCGCCGTGCCTCCCGAGATCGTCGGCGCGAGCACGAACTGGCGCGGGCCAATGACTTCTATGCAGCAATGCTCGCAATGGCCACTCACGATCTCCGCCAACCTTTGCAGGTGATCGCAGGCTGTCACGAGTTACTTGCAGAGGAGCTCCTGGCTGGTCGCAAGGGTCGCTACCTCGAGCGTGCTAAGCGGGCAAGCCGGGAGTTGGCAGCAAAGCTGGATCAGCTCACCGACGTTCTCCGGATACAGCAGCAATCAGGCAGCATCCGAAAGGAACCGGTGCATCTTGATCCATTATTCCAAAGAATCGCAGCGCAGTTCGCCGAGCCGGCGCGGGAGAAGCGCGTCGATCTTCGGTTCCGATCCACCGCCGTCACGATTGTAAGCAGTCCGATGATGCTTGACGGGATTGTGGGCAACCTTGTACGCAATGCGCTCGAGCATACCGCAACCGGCGGTCGTATCTTGGTCGGCTGTCGCAGGCGTGGGTCAGAAATTCGTATCGAGGTCCACGACAATGGCGCCGGCATCGCGCAACACCAGTTGCGGCAGGTGTTCGAGCCGTTTGCGCGACTCGATATGGCGCTGCCGGCAGGTCTGGGGCTCGGCCTCTTTATTGTTAAACGGGCCGCAGATTATCTCGGGCATCGCATCGAGGTGTCCTCGGCGCTGGGGCAAGGATGCTGCTTTGCGGTTGCCGCTCCAGCCGTAGAATAACGTCACAAAAGATTCCAAACGGCCACGTCTGGCTTAAGTTCATTAGGTAGTTTTACGATAAGTATATCTCCTAAATTTTCTTCTCCGACACTCGCAACCAAGCTCTCGGCCAACCGGCGAAACATCGTCCGGAGCAAAGGCCTGACAAGAGACGGAGGTGGCGATGGATTGGCATTCGCGCAGCGACAAATCTGCCGAGCCCGTTTGGCTGCATCAACGTATATCGCCTCGTGGCAATCCGCTGGAGCCTGTCGAAGCGCTGGCGACGCGGGCGCAGTACAGTCGTGGGCAGGCAATCTACGAAGAAGATACGACCGTTCATTACTGGTACCAAGTTGTGTCTGGTGTCGCGCGCCGATTTTCGCTGAGGGTCGACGGGCGGCGGCAAATTGTCGATCTGCTACTGCCGGATGACGTGTTCGGCTTTGGCATTCGCGGCAAGCACCGCTTTGCCGTCGAAGCAACCGTCGACGGGACGGTGATAGCTCGCTACCCCCGAGCCCGTCTGGAAATGCTCGCGTCTTCTGATGTTCAGATCGCCCGACAAATTCAAGAAGCGTCCACCGAGGCGATGGCGCGTCTGCAAACACAGATCCTCACGCTTGGACGCACGACAGCCGAAGCCAAGGTCGGGTGCTTTCTACTGAGAATGGCGGAACGCTTGGCCGTAGATCCAGGCGATGGGCTGCAGCTACCGATTTCGCGCGAGGACATTGCTGATTATCTGGCGCTCTCGGTTGAGACAGTCAGCCGCTCGCTGACCCAACTAAAGCGCCGCGGCCTAATCCGCGTTCTCGGCACTCGGCGGATCCGGATCATCGATCGTGACGCGATCGAAGAGGCCGACCGCTTTGACACCCTTTACGATGAAGGTCTACCCAAATGCCGGCTTAATGGGCCATCAGAACCGGAACATTCATATACCGCAGAACGTCGCGGGTGACGCCGCCGAGTATCATCTCGCGCAGCCGAGAGTGACCATAAGCGCCCATGATCAATAGATCGGCGTTGAACGTGCTGACCCGCGCCAATATCGTGTCTGAGGCCGCGAGGATATCCTCCCGCACGACTACCCTATTAGCATTGAGGCCGTGCCTTTCGAGGTGGACCACCAGGTTGTCGGCGTCGTCGATATCTGCCTCTTCCTCCGGATTGACCAACAGGACGGTGACGGAGCCCGAAGCCGACAGCAGCGGCAACGCATCTTGCGCCGCGCGCGCCGCCTCGCGACTGCCATTCCAGGCGATCAACGCGGTTTCGCCAATCCGGTCGATATGGCCGGCATAGGGCACGATCAGCACCGGCCGCCCGCAGGCCAGCACCACGTCCTCCGGAGCCACCAACCCTGTCTCCTTGTCTGGCAGGCGCTGGCCGAGAACCACGAGGTCGACGCCCTGCGACCGGCGCGTCACATGATATGCGGGCAACCCCACGGCCATCTCCCATTCGCCGACGAGGTTCTGCTGTCTACGGATCTTGTCGAAGCGCTCCCCGACAGCGACTGCTTCCTCCGGGCAGACCGCGATCAAATACGCATCAAAGCGGTGCGCCAAACGACAGGCAAGGTCGACGCGCTCGACGCTAGCGGGCGAGGCGTCGGCATAGACGAGCATATCCGTAATGGTCATAGGGCGCTCCAGACCGGCGGTGCGAGAATCAAATTTTCACTGCGATCGTCCCGGCCCGTCACTCCACGGCGATCGGGCTTTGTGCGGATGCTCGGCTGTCGGCGACGCCAACGAGAGCTGGACGGAGCAACCTCTGGTGATAGGTATAGCCCGGCAGAATGACCTCGGCGACCGAACCTGGCGGGTATTCACTTTCCGCCACCTCGAACAGCGCCTGATGAAGATCAGGATCGAAGCTTTCTCCCGGCCTCGGCTCGACCTTTCCGATGCCGTGTTTGGCAAAGGAATCGTGCAAAATGCGTTCGGTCGCAGCCACACCCGCAAGCAAGTTGCGCATTGCCTCGCTCTCGGCGGCCGCGTCCGGCGGCGCGCTGGCAAGCGCCCGCGCCAAGTTGTCCGCCGTCGCCAATAGATCCTTGATCACTCCCGCCGCGGCGAATTTGACTGCCTCGTCGCGCTCGCGCTCGGCCCGCCGACGAAAGTTTTCCTGCTCCGCCAAGGCGCGCAGCAAGCGGTCCCTGAGGTCGGCGAGTTCGGCGGCCGAGCCGTCGACCTCCTCCGGCTCACTCGCCAGGACGTGATCCGACGAAGCCGCAGTATCGGGCGGGGTCTCGGAGCCGCCTTCCACGGTATCGGCGGTGGCGTCCGAGCCGCGTTCCATGTCGCTGGTCATAGCTGCGCACCTCGCCTGCTGCTAGCTTCTCTGCGGGAGCGCGCTGGGAGGGGCCAATTGGCGCCGGGAGCGCAACCGGAAGGCCAATACCAATAGCGCAACCCCGAAAAATAGCGCGTAGGCCGCCATCCACCAAGTCAGCACGACAGCACCCACTAAGGGCCACAGAATCAGCAGAATTCCCCAGATGACGGAGATGATTCCGCCCAATTTCATCAGCCATCTGCCGTGCTCGAGATTGAGCCGGAAGCCGGCCATGAACATCAATGCGCCACTGACGATAGCCCACACACCCATCACATAAACGAAAGCAACAACCGTGATCAGCGGCCAAACAACAGCGATGCCACCGGCGATCAGGTCGACCACCCCTTCGAGGATCAGCCACCCCCAGCGATTGTGCTGTCGCGCCGCCCTAATGCCCGCAACAATGGCAAGCACACCATCGATGAGCATGTAAGCGGCAAACAGCAGGACCAACGCGAGGATCGTCACCCCAGGCAAAAACAGAGCGATCAAGCCGAACAAAATGGCGCAGACGCCGCGTAATGCGATTACCCACCAGTTCTGCGCCAAGAGCGCGCTCATCGCGTTATTGCTCGCGGGCCCAAAAAAGTTTGATTGAAACGAATACGGGACATTGGTGTCGCTCGGGTCCCGCGGCGGCGGATTGCCGCGGCTGTCTGTGGTCATGGCGGTATCTCCGTCCAATAATGTGGCGAGCTACTATCGTATGGCCGGGCGCTCAGGAGGCGCGACGGGAGCGGTCGTCTACGTCTTCGAATTCCGCGTCGACAACATTGTCGCTACCGCCTGCGGGGCTACTGCCTCCGGGACCAGCGGACGATCCGCCGGGGGCTGCCCCGGTGGCACTGATCGCCTCGCTGAGGCGGGTCATGGCCTCCGTGAGATTTTCGCTGCGCTGGCGGATGGCATTGATGTCGTCGCCCGACATAGCGGCGCGCAAGGTAGCGATCGCAGCCTCGATATTGCGCCGATCGGTTTCACTGACGCGGTCACCGTAATCCTTGAGCTGGCGCTCTACCGAGTAAATCAATGTATCGGCCTGGTTGCGGGCTTCGATTAACTCGCGCCGCTTTTTGTCTTCGCTGGCATGCTGTTCGGCTTCGCGAACCATGCGCTGTATGTCGGCCTCCGATAGTCCACCCGAGGCTTGGATGCGGATTTGCTGCTCCTTCCCGGTCGCCTTGTCCTTGGCGGAGACCTGGACAATACCATTGGCGTCGATGTCGAAGGTGACCTCGACCTGCGGCGTGCCGCGAGGCGCCGGTGCGATGCCGACAAGATCGAATTGACCGAGCAGTTTGTTGTCAGCCGCCAGCTCGCGCTCGCCTTGAAAGACGCGAATGGTCACAGCGGTCTGATTGTCCTCGGCGGTCGAGAAGGTTTGGCTCCGCTTTGTTGGAATGGTTGTGTTGCGGTCGATCAGCTTGGTCATCACGCCGCCCAAGGTTTCGATCCCAAGCGACAGTGGCGTTACGTCGAGGAGCAGAACATCCTTGACCTCGCCCTGCAGCACTCCGGCCTGGATTGCGGCGCCGATCGCGACGACTTCGTCGGGGTTCACCCCCTGATGCGGATCGCGGCCAAAGAAACTACGCACCGTGTCAATGACTTTGGGCATGCGCGTCATGCCGCCGACCAGGATCGCCTCGGCAATGTTGGCCGCAGTCAATCCGGCGTCCTTAAGCGCCGCCCTGCATGGCTCGATGGTCCGTTCGATCAGATCGCCGACCAATGCTTCGAGCTTGGCCCGCGTCATCGTGATCGTCAGGTGTTTAGGGCCATTCTGGTCCGCAGTGATGAACGGCAGATTGATCTCGGTCTGCAATGTCGAGGACAGCTCAATCTTGGCCTTCTCCGCCGCCTCCTTGAGGCGCTGCAGGGCGAGACGGTCTTGCCGCAGGTCGATACCCTGCTGCTTTTTGAATTCATCCGCTAAGTAATCGATGATGCGCTGGTCGAAATCCTCACCGCCGAGAAAGGTGTCCCCATTGGTGGATTTCACCTCGAACACGCCCTCGGCGATGTCGAGGATCGAAATGTCGAAGGTGCCACCGCCCAGATCGTAGACGGCGACCGTGCCAGTCCCTTTCTTTTCGAGACCGTAGGCCAATGCCGCGGCGGTCGGCTCATTGATGATGCGCAATACGTCGAGGCCGGCAATGCGGCCCGCGTCTTTGGTCGCCTGACGCTGAGCGTCGTTGAAGTAGGCAGGGACAGTGATAACCGCCTGGCTGACCTTCTCGCCGAGATAGGCTTCGGCCGTCTCTTTCATCTTGGTCAGCACGAAGGCGCTGATCTGGCTCGGACTGTAGCGCTTGCCGCGGGCTTCGACCCAGGCATCGCCGTTCTCGCCGCGGACGATCTTATAAGGGACCAGACTGCGGTGCCGTTCGACCATCGGATCGTCGTAGCGCCGGCCGATCAGCCGCTTGATCGCGAAGATGGTGTTCTCGGGGTTGGTGATGGCCTGTCTTTTGGCGGGCTGGCCGACCAGCACCTCGCCCGAGCTGGCAAAAGCGACCACCGAGGGGGTAACCCGCGAGCCCTCGGCGTTCTCAATCACCTTGGCCTTGCCGCCTTCCATCACGGCAACGCAGGAATTGGTGGTCCCCAGATCGATCCCGATCACTTTGGCCATATCACCTGTCCCTTTTGAAGCGAGCCGCCCCGCCCCGGAGGGGGCTGGGGCAGCTCACGCGTTTCTGATGACGCGACTACTGCGCCGCGGTTTCCTTTTCCCTCTCCGCTGCCGAGGATGAGCCGGATGGGGAGCTCGCCGTGCTACGCTCGCGCCCGGACGACGAAGTGCCGCTGCCAGTAGTTGAGCCACTCTGGCCGGTTGGCGAGGAGGCTCCGCCGGCAGAATCCGTGCCGCTCTGAGAGGAGGTGCCGCCGGCAGTACCGGAGCCACTCTGGCCGGTCTGGGAAGCGGTCGCGCCAGAAGTGCTGGTGTCGCGTTGGACCTGGATGCGCTGCTGTTTCTGCTGCGCCTCTTCCGGCTTTGGTATTGTGACAGTCAAAATCCCGTCTCTGAAGGACGCCTGCACCTTGTTGGGATCGGCTCTGAACGGCAGCGGCAGGGTGCGTGAAAAGACGCCTTCGATGCGTTCCCTGACGTGATAGTTGCGATCTTTGTCCTCGTCCTCGCGTTCCTGATTGATCTCGCCGCGGATTGTCACGCTGTCCTCATCGAGCATTACCTCGACATCATCCTCTTTGACGCCCGGCAGCTCCGCGGTAATCCGTAGTTCTTTGTCGGTTTCGCTGACGTCTATTTTAGGCGCCACCATCTGCCGACCGGCTGGCCCGTCAAAGCCCGGCAGCGCCAAATCGCCGAAAATGTCGTCGAACAGGCGGTTCATCTGGCGACGCATGACCACAAAGGGGTCCATGTCTTCGCGCGTACGCGACGCCGGCAAGTTGCGGGAAAACGGCATTAACGACTGCATAGCCATAGGGTTTCTCCTCTTTCTAAAAAGCTGACGACGCTAGACACTGATCGTGATCTGGTTATCGACTTTCCTCACTCCCGGTGCTGCCCAGGCGGCGCGTTCGGCCTCCTGTCGTTCGGCCCAGGAGCGCACGGTCCCCTTGAGGACCACCTCTCCACCATTGGCATCGACAACGATGCGGCTGGCGTCGAGTTCGGCACTGCGGCGGAAGGCTTCCTCGATCTTGTGCTTGATTTCGCTCGGGTCGACGCGCGGCTTGAGTTGGATCGAGTTGGTGACCCCTTTGACCCCCTTTACCCGACGGACGGCGCGCTCTGCCGCCAACCGCTGAAACTCCCACTCGACCTCGCCTTCGAGCGTGATCCAGCCATTGTGAACCACCGCCTTGAGTTGTTCGGCGGCGGTTGGCAACCGGTTCTTGAGCGCGGCGATCGCGTCTCGGGCAATCTCGGGGTCTGGCCGCTGATCGATGCTGGGCAAGCGCACTTCGATGTCATTGGCCACTGCAACGACACCGGCTACCCGTTTTGCCGCCGCCTCCGCCTCGAGCTTCTCGCTATAGCTACGGGCAAATCCAGCCAAGGTGACCACCCCATTCTTCACCGTCACGGCGATGTCGGTCGCATCGAGATCGGGATCCCACCGCAATTCGTCCTCGACATCCTTCTTGATATCGCTGTCCGCTCTCATCGTGCCTCCTTGCGTGGTATCGGACCGCACGGGCGACGGTCCCCGGCGGTCTCAGCCGGAGCGCTGTCCCTGTCAAAACTGTCGCGATTTATCGCGGAGGAGGACCAGGCTTGCCTTGACGCCTATCAATTTCGTGGCTGTTTTTGCCGCGTGTGGGTTTTGCTTCAGAACGTTTGCAGTATCGAAGACGCGGTGTTTACGGACTGCAGCGGATGGGGATCCGGGACAAGGTGTCCAAATCCTCAAGGCGTCCCATATGACCCGGGGATCAACGCTCTTTGTTCGGTGTCACGTAAAATTTTTGGTACTGCGACCCGTTGCGGACTAAAGCCCGGCAGTCCATGCCCGATGCGGTGCAATCGAGCAATAGAGAAAGGCCTCAAGCTTTCCTGCGGCGCTTTGGGGTGCTGGCGGAAGGCTCGCCAGCGGGCTGTGCCTTGCTTTTTCGGCTGCCTGATATCGGTAACAGCAGCGCCGACTGCCGCCGATCGGCAGCCGTAGGGCGTTTGGTTTTGGATGTGATCTTTCGGCCTGATGCTGGCGATTCCGTTTCGAGGCTGCGCTTCAATGCCGTCATCAAGTCAATAACCGGCGCCAGAGTTGGAACCGCCTGCGCTTTGACCGGGCGTCCCTGCATCTTGGCTTCGATCAGCTGCCGCAATGCTTCCTGGTAGCGATCGTGGTGGGTGCTCGGGTCGAACTGGCCCAGACGTTGTTTGATGATCGTGCCGGCGATTGCGACCATCTCGGGATCGAGATCGCCCTTGGCCTCCGGGAATTGCGCCGGGCGAACTTCGTCCGCGGCGCGCAATGTGAACAGCGCCATGCCGGTCCCGCGAGGGTCTACCATGACCGCGCGTTCGCGCCGGCTGAGCGTCAGATGTCCGATCCCGACCGCGCCCGCCTCAGCCATCGCAGCGCTGATGACCCGCAGCGTGTCGACCGCGATCGCGCCGTCGGGATAAAGATAATACGGGCTATCGAGATAGATCGGATCGATGCCGCTGCGCGGCACGAACCGCTCCAGATCGATGATCTTGGAGCTTTCGACATCGAGAGATTTCAGCTCTTCTTTTGTCAGTGTAACGAATTGCCCGCGTTCGTACTCGTAGCCTTTGACAATTTCCGCCTTGTCGACCTCTTCACCGGTTTGTGGGTCATGCGGCCGGATCGTTATCCGACTGACCAGCCCACCATCATCGTCATCGTGGTTTGGTCCCTCATCAAACTCGGCGTTATCGTGTTGGGCGTTTTCGTGGCGCATTGCGGGTCGCTGGCGCCCATCCTGGTTGCGCCCACGATCAGCCTCGTCGCGCTCCGGCATCTCAACCGCCGGCCGCCGCCACACTTGATGCAGACGAAGGGGCTTCGAACGGGTAGTGGCGGGCGACAGGTAAATCGGACACGACACCAGGGAAAGCCGCAAAAATCCTCGCCAACTCGCCCGTGGCATTCTGCCTTCTCCCGCTGCGATCAAAGATTCCAACGGGTGCTCCGAGAGAACGATCCCCATTTGGCGCGAGCGTTTAGATTTGGCACCGCGTATTCCTGCCTGCCCGTGTGCGGATCCAATTCTGCTGCCGTGACGCTAGCTAGCCCAATCTCGCCTCGCGCCCGCTGTCCGACGCCTGTTTTATGGCGTCGATCAAATGGTGCAGCTGACCCCGGTCGCGAACTCCGGCGGACGATTTGCACCATCGCGGATCGCCCGATTTCGAATGGCGTGGGCGAACAGGGTCTACATCTGCGCTGGCGCCAATGGGTCAATGACAAGCGGTTGAACGGTAGCGCGTGGCAGAAGCTCAATTCGCCGCAGAAGAACTGGTAACACGGGTTCTCCAGCCAGCGCGCGCACAGCACCTCGTCCGACAGGCCGTGCATATGCTTGCGGATGAACAACCCCGCCAAAAGCCGTGTCGGCAAGGGCGGTCGGCCGTCACCTGCCGTGCACACGCTGGAAAACTGGCCGTCGAGGGATTGCCAATGCTGAGGCCGGGTTCGCTGAGAAATCCGTAGTAAGATAGCACGAAACCAGCAAATTGGCATCGATGACTGGTCACTTCACCCCGCCGGAGGTGAGGAGATCCTATTTGCGCCGGCGCACAGCGATCTCGGCGTCAGGGCTCAGGATAGCGGGCCCATATAAATGCTGCAGCGTGATGACGACGGCAACTCGCCGCACCCGTCGACAAAAAGCGCGCGTTGTTTTTTCTGGCCGAGTCTCAACTTTTTGGGAACTCGCTCCCAGCAGCTGCGTTAACGACCGCTTGGCCAAGTGCAAGCAAGTGCAAGCGAGGGAGGATGGGGTACTTCGAGCGCCACGTCGCCGCGGCGAGCATCGGGCAGCTGGCGCAGGGCGCGCTATGACAAAAGTCGAACTCAGCGGCAGCCCTCCCGTTCCGCTGCACATGCCCCCTCTGATTGCAGTCAATCGCATATTAAGGATCGCCGATTGCGATTGGCTCACTTGCGCGGCGCTTTTGCTAACGGTGTTGGGATGGAGCCTTATGTGGCTGCGCGCACTCTCGGTCGTCCGGTTGATGCCGGTCTGGCTGTACGCAAGCGTCTTTTTTCTCGGTTTGATATTGATCCCGTTTCGGCCCGCGTCCAGGACGAGAGCGGATTAAAGGGAGCCCGATGAAAAGACCCTCGCCTGCCGCGCTAGCGCAGCTGACGGTAGCAGTCCTCATCGGTTGGCTACCGATAAAAGAGGGCGTGGCGGCGCAGAACTGCCCGGTGGCACGCGACCAACTGATCAAGGCCCTCAAGGAAAGTGTCAAGCCGAGCGGCGGGCCGAGCAATGGCGGCTTCGACAATAATGAGTGGGCTTTTGTCGTGAACCGCGACGGCACGATCTGCGCCGGGACGTTCACCGGCAACAAGCCCGATGATCAATGGCTCGGCAGCCGTGCGATTGCCACCGAAAAAGCTGAGACGGCCAACGCCTTGAGCCTCGCCCAAATGGCTATATCGACCGCCAACCTGTATGCCGGCTCCCAACCGGGCGGGTATCTTTACGGCCTCATCACGACCAATCCGCCCGTCGCTGACCTGGTGTATTCGGGCGATCCGAAAACCTATGGCTCCGCGTCCGATCCGTTGATAGGCAAGCACCTGGGCGGCGTGGTCGTGTTTGGCGGTGGTCTGGCGCTTTACGATAACCAGGGCGTCATCGGCGGGCTCGGGGTCAGCGGCGACACTTCCTGCGCCGACCACAATGTCGCCTGGCGCGTTCGACATGCGCTCGGGCTGGACCATGTCCCGAACGGCGTAAGTCCGGCTCACAACGACGCGATCATTTACGACATGCTACCGGACAAGACCAGCGCGTCTGGATACGGCCACCCACAATGCGGAGGATCGGAGGCGCAGATCGCGACGCAGATCCATTCCGGCTTTGTCCCGCAATGGGCCCAAGGGATGAAAAAATGATCAAGCGGGTCTGGCTGACATTCCGGGCATTGACTGTCGTCGCGGCAATAGTGTGCCTGCCGGGTGCGGCGAAGATCGCCAATGCCCAGGGCGATCTGCAGTCGCTATCAAACGATCCCAAGCAATGGCCGATGGCGCCGCATGACTATGCCAATACCCGCTACAGCGCGCTCGACCAGATCAACACCGGAAATGTCGGCAAGCTGGCTCTCGCCTGGAGCTTTTCGGTCGGCGCCGCCCGCGGCCAGGAAGCCGCACCGCTCGTCATCGACAACACGATGTACGTCGTTGCACCGTATTATGGCGTGCATCCGAACGAGGTCTTTGCGCTCGACGCCACGACGGGCGACCTCAAATGGGCGTATGCGCCAAAGCCCAACCCCGCCGCGATGGGCGTTGCCTGCTGCGACGTTGTGACCCGCGGGCTGGCCTACGACAACGGCAGGATTTTTCTGTCGACGCTCGACGATCACATGGTGGCGATCGACGCCAAGGACGGCAAGGAGATCTGGGTCACCAGTCTCGGCAGCATAGCTACCGGCGAGACTTCTGACAGCCGCGCCGTTTGTCGTCAAAGGCAAGGTGCTGCAGGGCAACAGCGGCGGCGAGCTCGGTGTGCACGGCTGGGTCACCGCAGTCGACGAGAATACCGGCAAGATCGCGTGGCGGGCCTATGCCACCGGCCCCGACAAGGATGTGCTGATCGGCTCGGACTTCAAGCCCTTCTACAAGAGCGACCAAGGCAAGGATCTCGGCGTCAAGAGCTGGCCGGCCGACGCCTGGAAGATCGGCGGCGGCACGATGTGGGGCTGGATTCAATATGACCCGCAACTGAGCCTGATCTATTACGGCACCGGCAATCCCGGGCCATGGAACAACAACCAGCGTCCCGGCGACAACAAGTGGACGGCGACCGAGTTTGCCCGCGATCCCGACACCGGTATGGCAAAATGGGCCTACCAATACACACCGCACGACGTTTTCGATTACGACGAGATCAATGAAAGCATACTGGTTGACCTGCCAATCAACGGACAGACCCGCAAGACGCTCGTCCATATCGGTCGCAACGGCTACATCTACGTAATCGATCGCACTACAGGCGAGGTCTACAGCGCCACCGGATACGACACGATCAACGCAACAAAAGGCATCGACCTGAAGACCGGTCTGCCGATCAGAAACCCGGACAAGCTGCCGAGCCTCGGCAAAACCGTGACCGACGTCTGCCCCAATGCCGACGGCGCTAAAGACTGGCAGCCCTCGGCGTGGTCGCCGCGCACACATCTCCTCTATGTGCCGCACCAGCATCTGTGCATGAACTGGCAGACCTCCGAGGTCGGATACATCGCCGGCACCCCATTTGTCGGAGCCACTGTCGATATGTATGCCGGGCCGGGCGGATACCGCGGCGAGTACATGGCCTGGGACCCGGTCAAGCAAAAGAAAATATGGGCAATCAAAGAGAATTTTCCGGTGTGGAGCGGCACCGTCGTGACCGCCGGCGATGTCGCTTTTTACGGCACGATGGACCGCTGGTTCAAAGCGGTCGATGCCAAGAGCGGCAAGGTGCTGTGGCAGATCCGCACCCCGTCGGGGATCATCGGCCAGCCGGTCTCTTATCAGGGCAATGACGGCCGGCAGTATATCGCCATCCTGTCTGGCGTCGGGGGCTGGCCGGGGGCGGTGGCCAATGCCGAAATCGATCCGCGCGTGCGCAACGGAGCGCTCGGCTTCACCGGCGCAATGCAGGATTTGCCGGCCTACACTGCCGGCGGCAGCAGCTTGCTCGTCTTCGCTTTGCCGAAAGCACCAGACCAGGATGGCACAGGGAAGCCCCCGACAGGGGGCGGTGCCACGAAAGGACCTTAAATGCAACCATTGACGGGCACACGGCGCCATTACCTCCGGCTTTCGAAGCTCGGCCGGGCAGCACTTGCGGCTACCGCGATCGGTTTTGCCGCCCTTGGGGCAGCACCGGCTGGTGCCGCGGAGCGCCAGGAGTTGCGAGTCTGCGCTTACGCCGACAGCCTGCCGTTCTCGAACCGAGAGCGGCAAGGCTTCGAAAACAAGATTGCCGAGCTGGTCGCGGGCCAGCTCGGCGCAAAGCTTGCCACCACGTGGTGGCCGCGCCCGGAGGGGCTGATCCGCCATGCGCTCAACTCCGGCCTATGCGACGTGGTGATCGGGGTGCCGCGCGAACTCGCCAGCGTCGAGACCACACAACCCTATTACTGGTCGAGCTATGTCTTTATTTCGCGGGCAGACCGCAATCTCGACATCAGCTCGATCAAGGACCCGCGGCTGAAACACCTGCGCATCGGCGTCGAAACGATCTCAGGCGACCGCTTTTACACGCCGCCGGCGCGCATGCTGACTCAGGCGGGGATCGTCGACAATCTAATCGGCTATTCGGCCGACGAGATTGGTGCAAAACCTCCGGGGCGCGCCCGCATCATCGCCGATTTGGCGCGCGGAACCATCGATGTCGCGGCCATCTGGGGACCGGTCGGCGGACCTTTTGCGCAGCAATCCGGAATACCGCTCAAGGTCGTCCCGATTGGCAATTATGAGATGTTCAGCAACCGGCTCGCCCATTTCAGCTTGGCGGCCTTCCAATACGATATCGCCATGGGTGTGCGCCGCGGCGACGACGGGCTGCGCCGCGCGCTCGACCGCGCCATTGCTGCAAAGCAGCCGCAGATCACCCAATTGCTGCGCCGCTTTGGCGTGCCGCTGATCAACCCGGTACGCGCGGTGGCGCTCGCCACGGCTCCGGGCGGGCCGGCGGAATAGGGAGTTTGCGATGCGACACACTCGTCGGCGACCTGCCGCCCAAACCTTGGCCCTGACCCTGGCAACGGCCGCCTGTCTTGCTGCAGTGTTAGCGTTCCGGTCCGAAGCGAGCGCGGCGCAACCTACCGAGCCGCAAGCCCATAACCCCAAGCCGGCCGCCGCCATCGTCATGGCGCAGGCCCAAATACAAGGGCAGGAGCAAGCCCAGGGGCAGGGGCAATCGCAATACGAGAGCACCACCGCGATATTGCTCCACACCCCGGTTTCGGGACTTTTTCCGGGCGGCATCGACACCGTGCCAAAGATCTCCAACCCGGCCGTCGGCAACCCGGCTGCGATCCAGACCGGCATGCAATACTTCAATGCGATGAACTGTGTCGGCTGTCATGCCGCCGATGGCGGCGGCGGTATGGGCCCATCGCTGAGCAACCGCTACTTCAAATACGGCGGCAGCCCGGCCAACATCTACCTGACGATCCTGCAAGGTCGCCCGGAGGGAATGCCGGCCTGGGGATCGATGCTCCCCCCGGAGGTGATCTGGGACCTGGTCGCCTATGTCAAGCAGATCAGCCAGGCGCCCGTCACCCAATGGGGCACGACGATCTCAGCCAGCTCGCCGAGCATTCAGCAGGTTCCGGCGGAGTTTGAGAACACTGACAACCCATGGGCCTTCACCGAGCCATTTACTCACGGGCAGAGGCCTGGCGCCCCGGTTTTAGGTCAATAGACGGGATCGGCGATGAGATTGCGCGCGCTACGAGTTCGGCGAGACCGCCAAACTCTGCGCCGGGTTGCCGGTGCTGCCGCGCTTGCTGCCGTCGCTGGCTTCCCGGCGCTCGGCCGGGCCGACACGCCGATGGCCTACACCGTCGGCTTTGGCGCGCGGAATTATCCGGTCGTCACCTTGTTGTGGGCGTTGCTGATCGTCTCGCTGGCGGTGATTGCCATCGTTGCCGCCTTGCTCATCGCGGGCCTGGTCCGGTCGCATGGCGTCCCACACTCAAACGACCCGCGCCAGGTTCCAATCGAGCGGCCGCAAAGCGGGCTCGGCTGGATCTATGTGGGGACGGCCATTTCCGCGGTCGTTCTGATTGCGGCGGCGATCTGGACCTTTTCGACATTGGCGGCAGTTAGCGGGCCGCCAGCCAACGCGTCGCTGACGATCCACGTAATCGGCCATCAATGGTGGTGGGAGGTCCGCTACGACAACAGCGACGCTTCGCGCGTGTTTACGACGGCTAACGAGATCCACATCCCGATCGGACGTCCGGTGCGCTTCGAGCTGTCCAGCGTCGACGTTATCCATTCCTTTTGGGTCCCCGAGCTGACCGGCAAGACGGACCTGATACCCGGTCAACAGAATGAGAGCTGGCTCGAGGCTGACCGGCCAGGGACCTACCGCGGCCAGTGCAGCGAATATTGCGGATTGCAGCACGCGCACATGGCGCTCAGCGTTATTGCCCAACAGCCTGAACGGTTCAGAGACTGGTGGGCGCAACAGCTTCAGTCTGCACCGGCGCCGAAGTCCAAGACCGTCACTGAGGGACAGGTGGATTTCCTGGTGCATTGCGGCATCTGTCACGCGGTGCGCGGGACGGCGGCCGGCGGTCGGCTCGGCCCCGATCTCAGCCACCTGATGAGCCGGCAGACGATCGCCGCCGGGACATTACCCAATACCCCGGGCTATCTCTCCGGCTGGATCGCCGACCCGCAGCGCGTCAAGCCCGGCAATCTGATGCCGATCCTCGATCTGTCCGGGCCTCAGCTCGCGTTCATACGAGATTATCTGGAGACCTTGAAGTGAGGACGGCCGCGTGACCATCACTGAGCACGAACGCCTGCCCGAAATCACCGAGGGCAATCCCGCGCTGGAAGCCAGGCTGCGTGCGATGTGGGAGTCGAAGCCGGGTCTCCTGGGCTGGCTGTCGACCGTCGATCATAAAGAGATCGGCATCATGTATCTGGTCACCGCGTTCGCGTTCCTGGTCGCCGGTGGCATCGAAGCGCTGATCATGCGGCTGCAGCTCGCCGGGCCAAACCAGCACCTGTTGGGCCCGGAACAGTATAACGAGCTGTTCTCGATGCACGGCAATACAATGATCTTCTGGTACGCGTTTCCGGTGCTGTCGGGCTTCAGCAATTATTTCTGGCCATTGCTTCTCGGCTCGCGCGACATGGCGTTTCCGCGCCTCAACGCGTTCTCATACTGGGTATTCTTGGCATCCGGAATCTTTATTTACTCGAGCTTTGCCGTCGGCGCCGCGCCCAACGACGGCTGGTTCAACTATCCGCCCTATTCTTCGCGCGAGTTCAATCCCGGACCGAATATCGACTTCTACCTGTTGGGGCTGATTTTTTTCGGCATCTCGCTGACCGCGGGCGGCATCAATTTCGTCGTCACGACCTTGCGGACGCGCGCCCCGGGGATGTCGGTCAACCGCTTCCCGATCATCATCTGGGGCACCTTGAGCGCCAATGCGGCGGGACTTTTAGCAGTGCCGACAGTTAGCGTCGCCTGCTTCTTGCTGTGGATGGACCGCAATTTTGGCACGCATTTCTTTAATGCCCAAAACGGCGGACAGCCATTGTTGTGGCAGCATTTGTTTTGGATGTTCGCCCACCCCTGGGTATACATGATCGTATTACCGGCGATGGGGATCGTGTCGGACGCGCTGCCGGTCTTCTGCCGGCGCCCGCTGGTCGGCTACACCGCGGTCGCGCTGTCGACCGTGCTGACGATGATGATCGGTTTCGGCGTCTGGGTGCATCACATGTTCGCTACCGGCTTGCCGGTACTTGGCCTCTCGTTTTTCGCCGCGACCTCGATCCTGATTTCACTGCCGAGCGGCGTTCAGGTCTTTGCCTGGCTGGCGACAATCTGGACCGGGCGGCCGGTGTTTACCGCGGCATTTTATTTCTTTGCCGGGTTTGTTGTGTTGTTCGTGATCGGCGGCGTTTCGGGGTTCATGACCGGTTCAGTGCCGGTGGATTGGGAATTGACCCAGACCTATTGGGTCGTTGCCCATATCCATTACGTGCTGATTGGCATCAATTTGTTTCCGGTCATCGGCGGCGTTTATTACTGGTTCCCGAAGATTACTGGCCGGATGCTGGACGAGCGGCTCGGCAAATGGAATTTCTGGGTCATGTTCATCGGCTTCAATCTCGCGTTTTTCCCGATGCACATCACCGGGTTGATGGGTATGCCGCGGCGGATCTACACCTATCCCGCGGGGCTCGGCTGGACGGCCTTGAACCAGATCACGACCATCGGCGCCTTTATTCTGGCAGTCGGCATCCTGATGTTTTTTATCAATGTATTTGTCAGCCTGCGGCGCGGAGCGATCGCCGGACCCAACCCGTGGGACGCACCGACCCTCGAATGGGCGACCTCGTCGCCGCCGCCGCCCTACAATTTCGCGGTGATCCCGTCGGTCGCGAGCCGTCATCCGCTATGGGAAGACCGGCTCGACGAAGGCGACGGTCGCTCGGTGATCGATCGCGGGCTGGTGCTCGATCATCACCATGAGACACTGGCAGTCAGCGCCCTGGACGGCGAGCCGGATTTAATCCTGAAGATGCCGGGCGAAACCTATCTGCCGCTGTTGCTAACCTTGTGCATCTCGGCATTTTTCGCCGGCCTCATCAGCCATATCTGGTTGCTGGCCGTTGCCGGCGTGGTCGTCGGCATCGTCGTCTCGCTGGCCTGGCTGTGGCCGCGCGCCGAAGTCGGGCAGCGGGAGGTCCCGGCCGATGTCTGAAACATTTCCGTATCGGCCGCCGCTGGCGATGGGCAGCGTCGGGCTGCGCTCGTCCGGCTTCTGGGGTCTGGTGTTTCTGGTCCTGTCGGAAGCCTCGATCTTCGCCTATCTCTTCTTCACTTATTACTATTTCTCGATCCAACCGCATCCCGGACCATGGCCGCCGGGCGGTCCACCCGGTTTCGCCTATTCAGCGCCGCAGACCGCGCTTCTCCTAATCAGCAGCGGAACGATGTGGTGGGCGGACCGGGGTGCCGTGCGCGGGGCCCGCGGCACGTTGCTGCTGGGACTGGGGGTGAGCCTGGTTCTCGGGCTCTGCTTTATTGCGCTGCAATTGCTCGATTGGTTCGGCAAGCCGTTCTCGCTGGCAAGCAATCCGTACAGTTCGCTCTATTTCACAATCGGCGGTTTCCACCTCGTCCATCTGGTCGCCGGGGTGGTCATGATCGGCGCCGTGCTGTTGTGGTCGGCGATCGGCTATTTCGGCCCGATCCGGCATGTACCGGTCACGATCGCCGCGTTCTACTGGTTTTTCGTGACCGCGGTCTGGCTCGCACTGTTCTTCACTCTGTACATCACCCCTTATCTGGCCTGACGCAACATGTCCGACGACATCCTGGCCTATAGTCTGGCACGGCATCCGGCGCCGCACCGCGAGAAGGTCGGGCTTGCGGCGCTGTTCTATGGGCTGTTCGCGGCCCCGATCCTCTGGGCCGGGGATCTGATGATCAATTTCGCGCTCGTCGGTCATGCCTGCTATCCGGATGGCCTGCCGCTGCTCGGGCATCCGACGGCGGGGTTCGGCTTTGTATGGCCGCTGGTATTGGCAATTCGCTTGGTGGCGTTAGTCCTGATCGCGAGCGGCATCTATGTGGCCTATCGCAATTGGCGCGCGACCGGGCCCTCTGAGGGACACCATCATCAATTGATCGAGCGCGGCGAGGGCCGGACCCGCTTTCTCGGGATCGTCGGCATGAGTTTCGGAGCGATGTTCTTCATCATTGTCGCCGTGGAAGCGATCACGCTCGCGATGGTGCCGATGTGCTCCTACTGACCGGAATTGTGGCGGTTCTGCTGACCGGCGCCGGCCCGGCAGCGGCGGATGCGCTTGGGCCATTGCCGGCGCGCAGCGTGGATTGGAACTTTGAGCCCTGGATTGTGGCGAGCCTCGTTCTCGCCGCCTTCTGGTACACCGCCGGTGTCGTTCGGCTGCATCGGCGGCTCGGTTCAGGGCGGCTGATCGGGCGAGGCGAGATCGCCGCTTTCGCCGCGGGGCTCGGGACGATCGTGGCAGCGCTGCTATCGCCGATCGACAGCATCGCCGATCAGCTCTTCTCGATGCACATGGTTGAACATTTGCTGCTGCTGCTTATGGCAGCGCCTCTCTTGGTGCTGGGTCGGCCAGCTCTCGCATTCCTGTGGGCCTTCGGGCCGGTCGGCCGCAAGCGGGTCGGGCGGGCTTGGATGGCGCTCGGTCTGCGCACCGGCGTCGCGACCATCATGCACCCGATCGTGGTTTGGATTTTGTTCTGCGGCGTCTTCGTGTTCTGGCATTTCCCGGTGCCGTATCAGTGGGCGCTCGGCAACGAGGGCGTCCATACGGCCGAGCATGCGAGCTTTCTGGTCACCGCCTTGATGTTCTGGTCGATCGTGATCGAGCCCTCCGGCCGACGGCGGCTCGCCTACGGTCCGACCTTGGTCTTCATTATGACCACTGCGATCCTGAGCGCGCTGCCGGGTGCGCTAATCGCGCTCGCCCCGCGCCCGCTTTATCCGGCCTATGCCCAGGGGGTTGCGGCCTGGGGCCTCACATTGCTGCAGGACCAGCAGCTCGCCGGCATCGTGATGTGGATTCCGGGCGGGGTCGTCTATCTCGTCGCCGCCGCGCTGATCTTTCTAAAGTGGCTCGAAGAGGGCGGTGCACCGCGTACCCCGGCGATGCGGTGGGCCGCGCTGCCGGCGGTGCTGCTGTCCGCGATGCCGCTGCTGCTCGGCGGTTGCGGCGACGATCATCCGCAGAACGGCGCTGCGGCGATCGGCGATCCCAAGCGCGGCATCGTGCTGATCCGCGGCTATGGCTGCGGCAGCTGTCACGCCGTGCCGGGTGTAGCCGATGCTGACGGTGTCGTTGGGCCGCCGCTGAACCAGATCGGCCGCCGCATCTATCTCGCCGGCCTGCTGCGCAATACGCCCGACAACATGGTGGTCTGGCTGCGTAAGCCGCAGGGCGTCGTTCCCGGTAACGTAATGCCCGATATGGGCCTCAGCGATCGAGACGCGCACGACGTGGCCGCATACTTGTATACGCTGCGGTAAGAGGTGCCCACTCACTAATGAATATTACGTCATCGCTTACTCCACCAATCGATGTTTCACTAAATCTAAGTTTAAATTTTTTTATTCGCGCGAGCAGCCGGGCCGCGGCGGGGCTTTCCGCATATTTCCGGGCTCGATTGGAGAAGCGCCGACAATCCGGCGATGTTAGATTGTGGGTCGAGTTGCAATGGAGGCAGCACGGATGCCGACAGCGGTCGAAGACAAGGACGCGATCCGAGAGCTGATGGCGGAGTATTGCTTTCGCCTCGACGATGGCCGTTACGACGACATGGCGGCGCTGTTTACCGAGGAGGGCACCTGGGATACGGCGTTCGGCAAGGCGACCGGCCGCGCCGCGATCGCCAAACTCGCGGCGGATATTCGCGCTCGCGCCGGGGCCAATCGGCCGCGGGCGGCGCATCTGGTGACGAATATCGTTATTGCGCTCGAGGGTGCGCAGGCCCGCGTGCACTCGAACTGGATAGTCATGCAAAACGGCCCCGACGGGCCAAAGATCGGCTCCGGCGGCGCCTATGCCGACGAGGTCGTTATCCGCAATGGCCGCTGGTTCTTCCAATACCGCAAAATCGACCGCTTTATCGCCGGCTGAGCACGCTCATCGGTCGGCAGGCGGGGACCGGCACGGGATGATCAGAATGACCGCAGAGACCCCGCAGGCTCGCCACATTGGTCCAGCATCATCCCGGTTTGCCGGCGACCGCGAAAGAAAATGAGCTATTCGGCGGGGCCAGATTGCAGCTGAATATAGTTCTCGATGCCGATCTTTGGGATCAGGTCGAGTTGTGTTTCGATAAAGTCGACGTGATGTTCCTCTGATTCGAGGATCTCGCTGAACAAGTCACGGGTCACAAAATCGCGCACGCTTTCGCTGTAGGCAATTCCTTCGCGCAATGCCGGCATCGCCTGTTGCTCGAGCTGCAGGTCGCATTCGAGGATTTCGCGCACATTCTCGCCGATCAGCAATTTGTCGAGGTCCTGCAGATTGGGCAGCCCGTCGAGAAACAGAATGCGTTCGATCAGCCGATCGGCATGTTTCATCTCGTCGATCGACTCGGAATACTCACAAGCGCCGAGCTTGGTCACGCCCCAATGGCGCAGCATCCGCGCATGCAGGAAATATTGATTGATCGCAGTCAGCTCGTTTTTCAGGACCCCATTCAAGTGTCGCAAAACGGTAGGGTCACCGCGCATGGCCGACTCCCGCAGTTATCCGAACTTTATGGTGGGAGTGAAGACGGGCGGCCGCAAGGCCGGCCTCGCCGCTAGCCGAGGGCCGGCGCCGGCTCGGGTTGCGGCAACTCGACGACTTTGCGCAGCATCTCGCGCATTAATGGGGCACATTTGCCACATTTCGGCTTGGTGCCGAGCGAGCGGTAGATCGTTGCCACTGTACTGCAGTTGCCGGCTTGGGCGCGGACGTCGCGATCGCTTATCGCATTACAGACGCACACGTACATACCCGCCCCATCCAGCATTGCTGTCCTGCATGTAACCGAGATGCGATCAATTCGCAATATCATCGGCGCATGGCTGCTCCGCGGTTTTGCCCGGGGCCGGCAGATAGCCTGGGCCGGCAGATAGATGGATGGGGGCTCGACGGCGCTGCTATTGCACCTGCTGCTTGAGCTTGGCCCAGCGGTCGAGGATCGGCAGGATCTGGTCCCGCGGCTCGGGTGGCACCGGTATGTTCACGCCGATCGCGCCGAGTTCGCGAAAACGCTTGATCTTGTCCGCGTCTTCGGGGGCGCCACCGATCGTCACTTTGAGCGCGTTTGGGTCACGCCCGGCATCGAGCACCATCTGGCGGAACTTTGGCATGTATTCCGCGGGGTCGCCGCTGCTCGCGTTTGGGTACCAGCCGTCGCCATAGCGCACCGCGCGCCGCGCTGCCCACGGAAAGGCGCCCCCTAAAATGATTGGCGGCCACGGCTTTTGCACCGGCTTCGGCCAAGTCATCATTTGCGTGACCTTGACGATTTCGCCGTTGTACTCGGCCTTTGACTTGGTCCAGATCTCCTTCATCGCCTCCATCTGTTCGCGCATCTTCTGCATGCGCGTGCCAAAAACCGTGCCGTGACTTTCGATCTCCTCCTGGTTCCAGCCGCCGCCAATGCCGAACAGAAAGCGGCCGCCCGAGACCTGGTCGATCGATGCGACGAGCTTTGCGGTCTGGATCGTGTCGCGCTGGATCACAAGACAGATGCCAGTCCCAAGTTTAAGCTGCGTGGTCACAGCTGCCGCTGCGCCCAGCGTGACAAACGGGTCCATCACGTCGTAGTAGCGCTTGGCCAACTCGCCGCCACCCGGAGCGGGAGTCTTGCGCGGCACCGGGATGTGCGAATGCTCGGCTACCCACAGCGAGTTGATACCGCGCTCTTCGAGGGCTGTCGCTAACTCGGTAGGGGTGATCGAATAATCGGTGAAAAAGATCGATACGCCGAATTCCATGTTGGGTCTCCTCCTGTTAGCCGCGATTGGCCTCGCGCTCGATCCTAAGTGGGGCCGGCCGCATCGGCAAGCTGCCGGACCGCTCCGGCTCCAGCGCGCCTAACCTGGCGCGGTGCGCATTGCCGGGGTGCCGGATCGGCTGCACTATCCCGATGTGGAGGAAATTGTATGCCCGATTTTGCCGCGTTCGATGAACCCAGCGCCCCGATTTTGAGTATCGCCGATGGTCGCGCCGTCGTGCGGCTCAATCGCCCGCGCCAGCACAATCGCATCGAGCCGCAGGATTTGATAGCGCTTGAACAAATCTTTTCCCGCATCGATGCCGACGCCGCGATCCGGGTTCTCGTGCTGACTGCCAACGGCAAAAGCTTCAGTTCGGGCTTTCACATCGGCGCGCTGGTGGAACGTAACGCCGGTGAGGATGACGACTACGACCGTGACGCTTTCGAGCGCACCGTCGACCACCTCGAACGGCTCCGAGTGCCGACGATCGCGGCGTTGAACGGCAGCGTCTACGGCGGCGCCACCGATCTGGCGCTAGCGTGCGATTTTCGGATCGGCGTCGAGGGCATGCAGCTGCTGATGCCGGCGGCGCGGCTAGGTATCGTTTATTACGAGAGCGGCATCCGCCGGTATGTGACGCGGCTGGGGGTCGGCGCGGCAAAAAAGCTGTTTATGACGGCGCAGCCGATCGATGCGGCCGAGATGCTCCGCATCGGCTATCTTGACGAAATCGTGCCGCCCGATCAGCTGATAACGCGCGTCGAGGCATTGGCTGCAACTTTGAGCGCGAACGCACCGCTCGCTGTGGCCGGGGTGAAGCAGGCGGTCAACGAGACCGCCGCCGGCACGCTGGACCGCGACGCGCTCGCCGCTATTCGGGCGCATTGCGCGGAGTCGAACGACCATAAGGAAGGGCTGCGCGCCTGGACCGAAAAACGCGCTCCGGTCTTCACCGGAAAATAATCGAAGCGGGGAAAGCTCATCGTTCGAGAGCGTCTTCTGCGAGCAACGGCTCCCATTCGGGCACGGTTTCCGAGAGCCGCATGGGCAACGCGATCTCCTCATAGAGGAACCGCGCCTCGCTCGCCGGCCCGCGGCGCGAGCCCAACGCCACTACCCGCACAGTTCGTCGGTAAACCCCCTGCGGCACGGCTATGGCATCGCCGACACGAACCGGCTGATTGGGTCTTGGCACGGTAGCATTATTGAGGGCTACCGCGCCCGCCGCGCACAGGCGCGCCGCCAAGGACCGCGTCTTGACAAGCCGGGCAAACCACAGCCACTGGTCGATCCGCCGGGTCGCGGTCGCAGCCGAGTTGCCCCGGTCGCTCAAGCGAGCTTCAGCTCCTGCAGTTTGGCAAAGGGGTGCCCCTCTCCGGGCGGTCGCACTGCGATGCTGTCGCGGCGGCGGCGCGGCCGCGCGACAAAGGTTTCGGCGCCGCCGCTGATAACGGCGCGATAACCAAGCTCCGTCAGCACCCGCCGAAGTGCGGCCGTCTCGACACCGGCGATGGCCGCGAGCCGGTCGTCCGCTGCGAACGGGCCAAGCCGAGAAAGCTGACGGGCTGTCGCAGCAAGGCGCTCGACCCGGTCGGCGCGAAGCGCCAGCCCATTCGCGACGAAAAAACCGATCGCGGCATAAAATGAGGCGGGCAGTGACGGATCGGTTTCGATCGCCTTTGCGAGCCGGCGCGCCCCGGGGAGTGCCGGCGGCGGTCGTCCGAACTTTATTGCCCACAACAGGGCGCGAAGGCGCACTAGCTCCGGTCGTAACAGCGGCTCCAGATACACCGTTTCAGAACCGAAACGCACCCCGTTCCGGCTCAGTGCCGCGCGGTCCTCCCGGTCGAGAGCGGCGACCTGGCGCGCCGCCTCCCCAGCGGGCAAATTGCCCAGGGCATCAACGAGCTGAAACGCGAGGCCGCGCGCAACGCCGCCAAGTGGCAAAGCGGAAATCGTGAACAGCGGCGCCAGCCGACGCTCGATTTCGGTGCGGACAAACGCCGCCAGGCGCTGGCGGATCTTTTCGCGGATATCACCCTCGACAAAATCACCGCCGATCGCTTCGACCCGCGGAGTCAACATGCGCTCGCCGGCAACCAGCCGGCCGACCATGCCACCACGCCAGCGCAGCGCGCCCGACGCATCGATCGCGAACGCCTGGTCGGCATCGGCCGCTAGCAGCCGCGCCCGCGATGCAATCTCGCCGCGCAATACCCGGTTTGCGGCAGTGTTGACCATGCGCATTTCGATCCCGTCGATGGCGTCCGGGATAAAGCGCAGTCCTTCGAGCCGCCCGACATAGGCGCCTTCGACCCGCACCTCCCCGCTCACCGATACAGAGGCGATCAATTCGTCGTCCGAGGCGAGCCGGCGCACCAGGAACGCCGAGCGGCGATCGACAAAGCGCTGCGTGATCCGAGTCGTGCAACGCGTCGGACAGCCGGTCCTCGATGCCGCGCGCCTGCTCCTGCCACGAGGTGGCTCCCTCGACCCAATCACTGCGGTGGGTGATGTAAGTCCAGGTGCGAATGTGGGCGATCCGCGCCATCAGGCTGTCGATATCGCCCTCGGTGCGATCGAGATTGTTCATCTGTCCGGCGATCCACTGGGTCGGCAGACGCTCCTCGGGTCCGGCGAGGTGAGTGAAGATATGCGCCAGCAACCTCGTATGGCTGTCGGTCATGACTTTGCGGAAATCCGGGATCTGGCACACCTCCCAGAGCAGCCGCACCGCACCCCGGTTGCGGGCAAGCTGGGTGACGTCGCGGTTGCGGGCGAGCGCCTGCAGCGCGCGGTGGTCGTCGGCCTGCCGCGCCTGGACAAGGCCGGGCAAGGACGGGCGCTCGTCGAGGCTCTGCAGCAAGGTTTCGATCGATTCGAAGTGCAGCCTGGTGTTGCGCCAGTTCAGCCTGGTCAATGGGTCGAAGCGGTGGGTTTCTACCGCCTCGACAATTTCGCCGTCGAGCGGCCCTTGCTCGGCAGTCGTGCCAAAGGTGCCGTCGCTCATATGACGCCCGGCGCGGCCGGCGATCTGAGCAATTTCGGCGGCGGTTAGCCGGCGCGGGCCGCGCCCATCAAACTTCCCGATGCGGGCAAAGGCGACATGGTCGAGATCCATGTTGAGCCCCATCCCGATCGCATCGGTGGCGACGAGATAATCGACCTCACCGGCCTGGAACATCCCGACCTGGGCATTGCGCGCCCGTGGCGACAGCGCCCCGAGCACGACAGCGGTGCCGCCGCGCTGACGCCGGATCAGCTCGGCGAGCGAAAACACGTCGGCGACGGCAAAGGCGACGACGGCACTGCGGCGCGGCAGCCGGGTCACCTTCTTGTGTCCGGTATAGGTCAGGGTCGAAAAGCGCGGCCGGCTGATATGCTCGAATTCGGGGACGAGACGCCGCATCAGCGGCTTGATCGTGTCTGCGCCCAGAAACATCGTTTCGCGAGACGCCGCGCGCGTGCAATAGCCGCGCCGTGAATACGTGGCCACGCTCCGGATCGGCGCAGAGCTGGATCTCGTCGACCGCGAGGAAATCGACGGCGCGGTCGAGCGGCATCGATTCGACCGTGCAGACGAAATAGGACGGGTTTGGCGGCAGAATCTTTTCTTCGCCGGTGATCAATGCCACCGCCCGGGCGCCGCGCAACTTGACGATGCGATCGTAATTTTCGCGGGCAAGCAGCCGCAGCGGAAACCCGATCATCCCGCTTTTGTGGCCGAGCATGCGCTCGATCGCGAGATGCGTCTTGCCGGTATTGGTCGGCCCGAGGACCGCGACAAGCCGCGGAGCGGGGCTGAACATGGCCATGACAAAGGTATCGGTTGGCGCGGTGCGGATGACAAGGACAAACCGTCAAATCCGCCGCGATGCGTCGCCGCGGAACATCGTTGATTCACGGTGGCGGGTCGGGCTTCACCGAATCTTTTCAAACTTGCGGCACTTTTGGCGGTGTTCGATTGGTGAAGGCTAAGTTTGGTGGACGGCCTCAGCACTGATGATCTGGTTGACCGGCATGTCGGGCGGATAGTTGCAGTATCGGCATCGCGCGCCACCGTAATGCTGGACGAGCAAGACTCAAACCCGGTCGAGATCGGTAATCTCGTCAAGATGCAAACAAGGTCCGGCGCGGTTTATAGAATGATAAGCCGTCTTGAAGTCTTGGAAGCGGGGTTGCGGCCTTCGGGCCAGGATTTGAAGACTGCAGAAATCGAGTTTGCCGGCGAGATCGGCCGGGTGGACGGTGCGTGTTTCCGCCGGGGGTTATCGGCTTACCCCGCGCTCGACGCCCCGGTTTCACTCGCCAATGCGATCGACCTGCGGCAAGTCTACGCCCGCCCCGAGGCTGCTACTGCCCCTATCGGTTCGATCGGCCAAGACGCGAGCGTTCCCGCTTATGTTTTGACCGACGAATTATTCGGCAAGCATTTCAGCATCGTCGGCACCACCGGATCGGGGAAATCGTGCCTTGTAGCCGGGCTTTTGAGCGCGGTGATCGAACGCTCGCCAAACGCTCATCTGATTTTGTTGGACCCGCACAGCGAATACGCCAAGGTCTTTGGTGACGACGCGGCGGTGCTCGGCCCCGGCCGCGGTCTCTATTTTCCCTATTGGCTGTTTAGCTTCGAAGAGCTGACCGAGATTGTTCTCGGCGCCGATAGTTATCCCGATCAGGCCAAAATTCTCGGCGAGGCGGTACTCGCCGCCAAGAAATCCTATTTCGCAAAAGTCAGGCTTGAGCGGCGCGGCACAGTAGATACGCCGGTTCCTTACCGGCTCGCTGATGTTTTGCGGTTTATCGACGCCGCGATGGGCAGCCTCGACCGGCCGGAAAGCGTCGCGGCCTACCATGCCGTAATGAGCCGCATTACCGCGCTGCAAAATGATGCGCGTTACGCCTTCGTTTTCACGACTCGAACAACTCTGCGGGACGAGCTATGCGATATTCTTGCCCAGCTGTTTCGAATTCCAGTCGCCAGAAAGCCGGTGACCATCCTTGACCTTGCCGGCGTTCCGTCCGAGGTGGTGAATGTGATTGTCTCAGTCTTATGCCGGCTGGCCTTTGATTTCGCGTTGTGGAGCGAAATCACAATCCCCATCACGATCGTCTGCGAAGAAGCCCATCGCTACGCGCCACGGGATCGAACTCTCGGCTTCGAGGCGGCGAAGCGAGCCCTCTTCCGGATCGCCAAAGAGGGGCGAAAGTACGGGGTTTCCTTGTGCGTCGTCAGCCAGCGGCCATCGGATTTAGCGCCGGGACTGCTGTCGGAATGCAACACCCTCTTCGCGCTACGAATGACCAGCCAGGAGGACCAGGAAATCGTCCGCAGCGCCGTACCCGAATCCTGTTACGGGCTGCTGAATTTCCTGCCGGCTCTGCGCAATGGCGAGGCAATCGCGGTCGGCGAGGGGGTATCGTTGCCGATGCGGGTCTGTCTCACGTCGCTCCCCGCCGAACGCCGCCCAAAAAGCGCGACCGCCTCCTTCACTGAAGCTTGGGTCGCGGAGGCGGATGGCGGCCAAGTCGAAAAAACCGTTGAACGGTGGCGCCGGGGGCGTTCGAGCTGACCGCGTGTGAATTGCTGACCCAGATATCTTGCGCGTGCAAGGTCTCCGCTACATATCCCGAACGCATTAACGCAACCCACCACGGCAGACCATGACCCAGGAAACAAGAAGCTTCCAGGCGGAAGTCAGCCGCCTTCTCGAAATTGTCGCGCATTCGCTTTACAGCGAAAAAGAGATCTTCTTGCGCGAATTGATCTCCAACGCCTCGGATGCCTGCGACCGGCTGCGTTACGCCGCTTTGACCGAACCGGCATTGGCTGAGGGCGATGCCAACTACCGCGTCGTGCTCACCCCCGACAAGAAATCGCGGACCTTGACGATCGCCGATAACGGCATCGGCATGAACCGCGACGAGCTGATCGAAAATCTCGGCACGATCGCGCGCTCCGGAACCGCGGCGTTTATGACCCAGCTATCGGGGGATGCGCGCAAGGATATGAGTCTGATCGGCCAATTCGGGGTCGGCTTTTATTCGGCATTTATGGTCGCCGAAAAGGTCGAGGTGCTATCCCGAAAAGCCGGCGAAACCGAAGGCTGGCGCTGGGTGTCCGACGGCAAGGGAGAATTTACGATCGAGCCGCTGCCTGACGCGGCGCGCGGCGCCTCCATCGTCGTCCATCTGCGTGAAGGCGAGGACGACTATCTCGACCCCGCCCGGTTGCGCCGGATCGTTCACACCTATTCCGACCATATCGGCTTGCCGATTGTTCTTAAGGACAGCGGCAAAGAGGAAACCATCAACACCGCCTCGGCATTGTGGACCCGACCGCGCTCGGAAATTACCCCCGAGCAATACAAGGAATTTTACCACCACGTCGGCCACAGCTTTGACGACCCCTGGCTGACTTTGCACAACAAGGCCGAGGGCGTGCTCGAATACACGAACTTGCTGTTCGTGCCGTCAACCAAACCATTCGATCTGTTCGATCCCGAGCGCAAGAGCCGGGTCAAATTGTATGTCCGGCGGGTGTACATTACCGACGAGGGCACCGATCTCTTGCCAGCCTATTTGCGGTTCTTGCGTGGTGTTGTCGACAGCGAGGATCTGCCGCTCAATATCAGCCGCGAGATGCTGCAATCGAACCCGATGGTGGCGCGAATGCGCCAGCAGCTGACGCGGCGCGTGCTGAGCGAACTCGGCAAAAAGGCGACCGAGGAACCCGAGGAATACGCCAAATTCTGGGATAATTTCGGTGCGGTGCTGAAGGAAGGCCTTTACGAGGACCGCGACCAGCGCGACTCTCTGCTGGAGCTCGTCCGGTTTCGCTCGACCGCGCGCGACGGGCTCGTGTCACTCGACGAATACATTGAGAAAATGCGGCCGGGGCAGGACGCGATCTATACGATTACCGGCGACAATCTCGAAATCGTCAGGCGCAGCCCGCAGCTCGAGGGCTTTCGCGCGCGCGGCGTCGAAGTGCTGCTTTTGACTGACCCGATCGACGAGTTCTGGGCGCCGGCGATCGGCACATACAAGGAAAAGCCGCTCAGATCAGCCACCCGCGGCGGCGTCGATCTCGTCAAGATCACCCCGCCCGAGGAGCAGCAGTCGCAGGAGCTGCCTGAGCCGCCGGCCAAGCTCGCCAGCCTGATTGCGATTTTCAAGCTGGCCCTTGGCGACGCGGTCAAGGACGTCCGCAGCTCGGATCGGCTGACCGACAGCGCGGTCTGCCTAGTCGCCGACGAGGGCGATATGGACATGCATCTCGAGCGTCTTCTAAAACAGCATCATCAGCTGGATAGCGCTGCCAAGCGCATTCTCGAACTCAATCCCCGGCACAAATTGATCGAGCGCCTCGCGGCAACTGTCGGCGAGACCGGCGCCTCGGACCAGATCGGCGAGTTTGCCTGGCTATTGCTCGACCAGGCGCGGATTGTCGAGGGCGAGCAACTACCGGACCCGCCGGCTTTCGCCCGCCGGTTGGCTCAACTGCTCGAGCGCGGTCTGCCGCAGGCGCATGCGGCCTAGCTGGGAACGGCGCTAAACAGTGGCGCTTCGGCCCGGAAACGGGCGCAAAGGACGATCCGCCTCCAGTCCTGCTTCTCAGTCGGCGAAAGGTTTCGGTGCGCCCGCGGGAACCGCGACCTCGAACACGTTGAGCGCATTCCCGATCGCGGTGTAGTAGCCGATAATCGTCCCGAGCTCGACGACGCCTTGCTCGCCAAACGCCTTGATCGCCTCGGCAAAACTCTGGTCGGAAAGCCGCTTGGTCTCGATCAGCTCGGTGACGACACGATAGACCAGCGCTTGCTCGTTATTCGCGAACTCCGGCTTGGCGTCGGTGCGGATCGCTTCGACCGCGTTGGCCGGCACCCCGGCTTCAACCGCCAAAGGAGCGTGCGCATGCCATTCATAATTTGCCCGGATGCTACGCGCGGTCAGGCAGATCACTAGCTCCGACAATGCCGCCGGCAGCGAACTGCCCCAGCGCAGATATTCGCCAAGTCGAGACAGATGCCGGCACACTTCCGGGGCGCGGATCAGCAGTTGGAACGGGCCGCCAAATCGGCCGCGCTTGCCGGCGACGATCTCGTCGTGAACTTCTCTTTGCGCCTGGGTCATTTCTGTGGGGCTTATCTCGCGGTAACGGCTCATCAGATGTTTTCCTCATTCTCAGGCGTGGATAGCGGGTGGTTCGCGCGCTAGTGCCGTATCCCCCCGCGGCTCAAATGCGACGTTGAGCGCCCCAGGTTACAGCGATTTAATTTCGAGGAAAGCCGGGTGTCAGACGGCGGGTGCAATTGTCTGGCGATCCCGTTCGCTCTCGCGACGCCTGCGTCGTTCGGGGCACGGGCACCCAGCCGTGCAACAAGAGGACAGAATGGTAAATTTTTCAGCTGACAAGCTCCGGCTCCCCAAGGTTACCCGCGGCCGCGCCGCGGCGCTGGGCTTTGGGCTCGGGGCGACGCTTGCTGTGTCGCCAATGGTCTGGGCCGAAAATCCGACGCCTGTATCTCCGGCAGCGCAGACAATGACGTCGCCGGTCGCTTTGATCCAGCAACAGAGCTTCGCGCCTTTGGTCAAAAAGGTCCTGCCGGCCGTCGTCAACATTTCGGTCACGCAAAAAGCCGGGGCCGACCAGATGGCCGAGGAAGAGGATCCTTCTCAAGGTTCGCCATTTCACGGATTCCCGAATTCTCCGTTCGACGAAATGCTGCGGCGTTTTTTTGACCAGCAAAATCCAGGGGGAGGCGGGCAGCACGCCTTTCCGCAGATGCCGGAGGGCATGCCTCACCGCATCGCGCTCGGCTCCGGTTTTATCATCGATCCCTCGGGATATGTCGTCACCAATAACCACGTCGTCGGCGATGCCGGTAAGGTCGAAGTCATCCTTCAAGACAAGACCAAATACACCGCAAAGATCGTCGGTCGTGATCCCAAGACCGATCTCGCCGTACTGAAGATCAAAGCCGATCACCCGCTCCCCTACGTTACCTTTGGCGACAGCAGCGTTGCCCAAGTCGGGGATTGGGTGATGGCGGTCGGCAACCCGTTTGGACTTGGCGGCACAGTAACCACGGGGATCATTTCGGCCCGTGGCCGCGACATCAATGAGGGGCCCTACGACGACTTCCTGCAGATCGATGCGCCGATCAATCGCGGCAATTCCGGTGGCCCGACTTTTAATCTCGAGGGCCAGGTAATCGGCATCAACACCGCGATCTATTCGCCCAATGGCGGCAGTGTGGGCATTGGGTTTGCGGTGCCGTCGAATGTTGCAAAGAACATCGTCGCCCAGCTCGAGGAGCACGGCAAGATCACTCGTGGTTGGCTCGGGGTTCAGATCCAGGGGGTCACACCAGCCATTGCAGCGAGCCTCGGTCTGCACGGCGACCACGGCGCACTGGTTTCGGTCGTAAACCCCGACGGCCCGGCGGCCAAAGCGGGTCTGAAGCAAGGCGATGTCATTTTGGGCTTTAATGGCGCCGAGGTCGACCAGCTTCATGATTTGCCGCGGCTCGTCGCGACTGCCAATCCCAGCAGCGAAGCGACAGTGACGGTGTGGCGCGACGGTCATAAGACCGAGTTGCAGGCAAAGCTGGGCGAGCTTCCGGACAACAACAAGGTCGCATCGGCGGCTGGCGAGCAGAATAACGATCAGCCCTCGGAGGCTTCGGCGTCCGGAATGCACCTGGCGCCGTTGACGAATTGCTTGCGCCAGGAGCTGCACATAGCAAAGGGCGTCGACGGGGTTGTCGTCACCCGCGTCGACAATGGCAGCGCCGGCGATGATGTCGGTGTGACGGATGGCGACGTGATCGTCTCAATCAATCAGCAGCCGGTGCACACGCCTGAGGAGGCTGCGGCGAAGCTGAAGGAGGCCGCGCAGTCACCTAAGAAGACGGCACTGCTGCTGCTGAACCGCCATGGTGTGACGCAATATGTCGGCGTTAGCTTGGGCGGCAATCAGGGTTAAACGAGACCACTTCGCGAGAATGGCCGCACGTTGCTTTACGTGCGGCCACTACAAGCGGCCACTACAAAAGGACGTTTTTAACGCGGGCGGAAAGCCGGCGATGGGCGAGGAGAAGCGTCGCGCGGGTGCAGCGGGACGCGCGCCTCCATCCGCTCCAACTCGATTTGGGTGCGGGCGCCGGCGCGCAACAGCCGGTCGGTAGCTTCCCGCAATTCGGTTCGGCTCTCGGTCGTGTCGTGGTCAAGAGCCGCGTCGAACGCGGCGAGAAAAGCCGCGATATCTTCATCGACGCGATCACGTAGCGCGCGATCTATAAAGGCACCGCTCTCCCGAGCTTTCTTGGTTTGGTCGAGTGTTGCGTCAGCGGCCAGTGATGGTCCTACGGGGCTAGGCGGCGGTCCGAATGGGGGGCTTGGGGTGAAGGGTTGGCGGGTCTGGGGCGCAAAGCCCGTTGGGCCCCCCTGCGGACGCGAGACCGGCCGACCGTCATAGGCATTGCCGCCGTTTTGGCTGGTTGAAGGCGTCACCGGGCTCGAGACCGGTCCGTTCCCGTTTGGCAGCGACAGGTGCAACGTCCTGCGGCCATCTGCGGATTGTTGCGCAATGCCCTGAGAGTTGGGTGGGCGAGACGCACTAACAACTTCAATGCCCGACTGTCCGTCGCTTAAAGGCCCGTCGCTTAAAGGCCCGTCGCTTGAATGCGCGTCGCGAGATCGCTGACCCTCGCCCGCCGGTAGACGATCAAGTTCTGTGGCGCCATGAGTGCGCCCGGGTGTCGAGGAGGATGACATTTGACTAGGAAACAACTCCTTCTGGGTGACTCGTTCCGCATCCGGTGATCGTCTTGTGTCCGCCGGAGCGACCACCTCGGTTGCCGGTTGCTCGGAGGTGGTTTGTTGGGTTTTATCTGAAGTCATTTCGCTATGCGCCGAATCGCGATCTGGTATGTCATTGACGGGTACTGTCGATCCTGTAGCTTTTACCAATTGCGGCTCGGTTAAAGCCAAGCCGGGCGAGTTCGGTGCGGCGCCTTCAGCGGCCGCGCTCCTCGCTCGCGTGCGGCTGACGATGTAACTGATCGCCGGCGGCGAGCAGTCATAAGTTCGCGCGATACTAGCCAGGGTCTCTCCTGATTTCGTATCGCGAGATAATTGACGGCCAATCCTGCTGGGGAATTTTCCCTCTTTTACTCGACTTTTCCATCCGAAAACCTTCGTCTACGTGACTTTTATTGGGCTTCTAGGCGCCATCTCTCAACTTATTTCGATGTAAAACACGATCACATCGCGGCAAGCAGCGAGGCGCAGAATTTGTAAGCTTGTGCTATGGCCTCGCCTGGCAAGCTTGATGCTGCCCGGCGAGATCAATAGAACCCGACTCTGCTGTCAGTACAGTGATAATACCTGCCGTCAAGTCAACAATGAAGCGATTTTTTAGTTCCCGGGAGTTATCGACAGCGGGCGAACGATCACACGCGCACAATTTTGCCGGGATTCAGAAGGTTGTTCGGATCGAGAGCCAGCTTGATCGTTCGCATGACACTCACAGCCTCGCCATGCTCTGCAGTCAGAAACTCAATTTTTCCGTAACCAACCCCGTGCTCGCCGGTGCAAGTGCCCTCCATCGCCAATGCGCGGGTCACCATCCGGTCGTTGAGTTGGCGCGCTTCCGCGATTTCTTCCGGATGATCGGGGTCAATCATGAATACAAGGTGGAAATTGCCATCGCCTACGTGGCCGACCAAAGCTGACGGAATGGATGATTGTGCCAGATCTTGCTTGGTATCGTGAATACATTCGGCAAGCCGCGATATAGGCACGCAAACATCGGTTGCCCAGCCGTTTGAGCCCGGGCGCAACGCCAGCGCCGCATAATAAGCGTCGTGCCGCGCCTGCCAAAGTTTGGCGCGTTCTTCGGCCGTCGTCGTCCAGCGAAAATCATCACCGCCGCCTTCCGCGGCGATCGACTTTACGGTTTCGGATTGCTCGGCGACGCTGCCCGGGGATCCGTGGAACTCGAAAAACAATGTCGGGGCGACTTTATGATCGAGCTTCGAATATTTGTTTATTGCCGCCATCTGGGCTTCGTCGAGCAACTCGATTCGCGCGACCGGCACCCCGGATTGGATTGTCGCGATCACGGTATTGACCGCGTCCTCGATCGTCGGAAACGCGCACACCGCCGCCGAAATCGCCTCGGGGATGCCGTAAAGCCGCACCGTCAGCTCGGTAATGATACCGAGCGTCCCCTCGGAGCCGACAAAGAGGCGGGTCAAGTCATAGCCGGCGGCTGATTTGCGCGCGCGGCGCGCGGTTCGGATGATTCGGCCATCGGCCAGAACCACAGTCAAGGACAGCACATTCTCGCGCATCGTCCCATAGCGCACCGCATTGGTACCCGAGGCGCGGGTCGCCGCCATGCCGCCGAGCGACGCGTCAGCGCCGGGGTCAATCGGAAAAAACAATCCGGTATCGCGCAAATATTCGTTTAATTGCTTGCGGGTGACCCCAGCCTCGACAGTGGCGTCGAGATCCTCGGCGTTAACACGCAAAACGTGGTTCATCTGCATCATGTCGACACAGACGCCGCCTTTAATTGCGGCGACGTGCCCCTCGAGCGAGGTACCCGCGCCAAAGGCAATCACCGGCGAGTTGTATTCGGCGCAGAGCTTTACGATCCCCGAGACTTCCTCGGTGCTGCAAGGAAAGACGACGGCATCCGGCGCATGCGCCTGGTGATAGGATTCGTCTTTGCCGTGCTGGTCGCAAACCGCCGCCGAAGTCGATACTCGGTCGCCGAGAAGCTCGCGCAGCGCGGGGAGCAGTAACGGGTCCGGTGGCTCGCGCGTCAACGCCAAGTCGGGCATTCAAACACCCCAAATCTGACTGGTTAAATAAGCATTACCCCCGCCCGGACGACCCCGCAATCGGCATCGACCGCATTTGCGGTTGAAGTTCGTGTCGCTCGCGGTCGCTGGCGCATAATTTAATGCCGCTTGCTCGCCTAAAGACGGCAGGGTCATTTCCTTTTTCCCGAATGGGTTGCACGGCTCATTGAGGAACCACCGGCATAACACTACGTCTTATCCAACAGCAGCGGCGGTTTCGGGAGGTCGCGATGGCGCTGGCGGCGGTCACACTCGACGACAAGTATCTTCTCGACAACGGACGCGTTTACCTGACCGGAACCCAGGCCCTGGTGCGTCTGCCAATCATGCAGCGGCAGCGCGATACCGCTGCCGGACTTAACACCGGATGCTTTATTTCGGGTTACCGCGGCTCGCCTTTGGGTGGTTTTGATCAGGCGTTGTGGGCCGCACGGCGCTTTGTGGAAAAAAACAACATTCGGTTCCAGCCGGCGCTTAATGAGGAGCTCGGCGCAACCGCGGTGTGGGGCAGCCAGCAACTCAACCTGTTTCCCGGCGCCAAATACGATGGCGTATTTGCGATGTGGTACGCCAAGGGACCCGGTATCGACCGCAGTGGCGACGCGTTGAAGCACGGCAACGCCGCAGGTTCCGCGCGTCACGGCGGGGTGCTGTTGCTCGCCGGCGACGATCATACCTGCAAATCTTCGACCTTGGCGCATCAATCGGAATACGCGTTTATGGATGCGTGCATTCCGGTGCTGAACCCGTCCGGAGTGCAAGAAATCGTCGATTTCGGCCTCTATGGCTGGGCGATGTCGCGCTATTCCGGGTGCTGGATTGCGCTTAAGACGATCGCCGAGACGATGGACAGCTCGGCCTCGATCGAGCTCGAACCCGAACGGCTCCGAATCATCGTGCCTGACGATTTCGAGATGCCGCCCGGCGGACTCAATATTCGGTGGCCCGATCAGCCGCTCGAGCAGGAATACCGGCTGCACAAACACAAGCTCTACGCAGCGCTCGCGTTTGGGGGCGCCAACAAGCTGGACCGCATTGTTATCGACAGCCCGCACCCGCGCTTTGGCATCGTAACGACCGGTAAATCCTACCTCGACGTGCGCCAGGCACTCGATGATCTCGGGATCGACGACGCCCACGCCGCCGAGATCGGCTTTCGCCTTTACAAGGTGGGAATGTCGTGGCCGCTGGAACGCGAAGGCATTCGCCATTTCGCGGAAGGTCTCGAAGAAATTTTGGTCGTCGAAGAAAAGCGTGCCGTCATCGAGAACCAGTTCAAGGAGCAGCTCTACAATTGGCGCGAGGATGTCCGCCCGCGCGTCATCGGCAAATTCGACGAAAACCGCAACTGGATCCTGCCTTCGACAGGAGAGCTGACGCCGGCGATGATTGCGCGTGTGATCGCGCAACGAATTGCCCGCTTTCATACCTCGCCCCGCATCCAGGAGCGCCTCGCTTTTCTTGAAGCCAAAGAGCGTCAGCTCGGCGGCGGCAATGTCGTGCCGTTTATGCGCACGCCTTATTTCTGCTCCGGCTGCCCGCACAACAGCTCGACTAAGGTGCCCGAAGGGAGCCGTGCGGTAGCCGGCATCGGCTGCCACTACCTCGCCCAGTTCATGGATCGCTCGACCGCGACCTTTACGCAAATGGGTGGCGAGGGCGTGCCGTGGATCGGCCAGGCGCCGTTCACCGAGACGCCACATATCTTTGCCAATCTCGGCGACGGCACTTATACGCATTCCGGGGTTCTGGCAATTCGCGCGGCAATCGCCGCCAAGGTCAACATCACCTACAAGCTGTTGTTCAACGACGCCGTGGCGATGACTGGCGGGCAGCCGAGCGATACCGGGCTGACCGTGCCGGCATTGACCCGCCAGCTCGCCGCCGAAGGAGTTGGCCGAATCGTCGTCGTCACGGACGAGCCGGATAAATACCCGCAAAATGCCGATTTCCCGGCCGGAATCGGGGTGCGCCATCGCGATGATCTTGACGCGGTCCAACGTGAGTTGCGTGAGATCCCGGGCGTCACTGCGATTGTCTACGACCAGACTTGCGCCGCTGAAAAACGCCGCCGCCGCAAGCGCGGACGGTTCCCCGATCCGGCCAGGCGCGTCTTTATCAACGATCTGGTTTGCGAAGGCTGCGGTGATTGCTCGAAAACCTCGAACTGCGTTTCGGTGGTGCCGGTCGAAACCGAGTTTGGGCGTAAACGGGCGATCGACCAGTCGAGCTGCAACAAGGACTATTCCTGCGTCAACGGGTTCTGCCCCAGTTTTGTGACGGTCCATGGCGGCGGCCTCAAAAAGCGCCAAGCCGGAGATCTTGGCGAAGAGGGACTGCCACCGCTGCCCGAGCCGGCACATCCGGCATTGGACCAGCCATATGGCATTCTCATCACCGGCGTCGGCGGTACTGGGGTTGTCACGATCGGCGCGTTGATCGGCATGGCGGCGCATCTCGAAGGCAAGGGGTGCAGCGTTCTCGACATGACCGGTCTCGCGCAAAAGGGTGGTGCTGTTTACAGCCACGTCCGCATCGCCGAAAAGCCGGACGAGATTCACGCTGTCAGGATCGCCGCTGGCAACGCCCGATTGCTGATCGGCTGCGATCTTGTCGTCTCGGCGAGCGCCGATGCCCTGTCAAAACTCGAGCCCAGCCACAGCCGGGCAATCGTCAACAGTCACGAAATCATCACCGGCGACTTTACCCGCAACCCCGACCTCGTATTCCCGACGGGTGCAATGGAGCGCAGCATCGCCGAGGCAACCGGCCCTGATGGTGTCGAGTTCGTCGATGCGACCCGGCTCGCCACCGGCCTGATGGGCGATTCGATCGCCAGCAATTTGTTCATGCTAGGCTGTGCCTATCAGCGGGGGCTGGTGCCGTTGTCATCCGAAGCGATCGAGCGCGCGATCGAGCTGAATGCAGTCGCCGTCGACTTTAACCGCAATGCTTTCCGCTGGGGCCGCCGCACCGCGGTCGACCCCGATTTGGTTGAGGCGCGCGCGACACCGGAAAGCACGGTGCCGGCGAGCCATCACCTCTCCGAAACGCTCGACCAGGTGATCGACCGGCGCGGCGCATTCCTGAGCGACTATCAAGACCACGCCTACGCGGCCCGCTATGCCGCGCGGGTCCGGCGGATCCGCGACGCCGAAGCCGCATGCCTGCCGGGCAGCACCGAATTGACCAAAGCCGTGGCGCGCGCTTTGTTCAAATTGATGGCCTACAAGGACGAATACGAAGTCGCACGCCTGTACACCGAGAGCGATTTTCTAAAACGCGTCGCCAATCAGTTTGACGGGCCTTATGAGCTGCGCTTTCACCTCGCGCCGCCGCTTCTCGGCGAGCGCGACCCGCAAACCGGGCATTTGCGCAAGCGCGAGTTCGGACCGTGGATGCTGCGCGTCTTCCGCGTGCTGGCGAAGCTGCGGCGGCTGCGCGGCACCCGATTCGATATTTTCGCCCATAGCGAAGAGCGCCAAACCGAGCGCCGGCTGATCGGTGAATATGAAGCCCTGATCGACGAAATCGTCGGTCGGCTATCGCCCGCCAACCACGCGATCGCTGTCCAGCTGGCGAGCCTGCCGCTCGAAATCCGCGGCTTTGGCCACGTCAAGGAGGCAAACCTCGCGCGGACCAAGGCGAAAGAAGCTGATCTCCTCAGCCGCCTGCGCGCTCCCGAAACGGTCACAGCCCCGGCACTGGCCGCGGCGGAATAGCGGAAATCGGCGGCGCCCTCAGCCGCCTTCGACGGGAAGCGCGACAAAGCGGGTAATGCCGTCGCGCTCGACGCGAACCAGAAGGTCCTTGCGCCCGATTTTTTTGATGGCGGCGGCTTTCTGCTGAATTTCCTCGGGAGTGGTAACCGGGCTAGACCCGACCGCAATCAAAAGATCCCCCGCACGCAAGCCCTTCGCTGCGGCGGCGCTGTTCGCCGGGACATCCAGAATCACGACCCCTCTTGCCGTTTCCGGCACCGAAAATTGTTTGCGCAGATCCGAGGTCAGCCGAGTCGAGCTTGAGGCCGAGCGCGTCGATGCTCGGCGGCTGTTTTGGCTTTTCCGGTTCCGGCGAGGACGGTGTCACCACCGGACGGTTCGGGTCGAGGGCGGCAACTTTCAGCTCGATTTGGAGCGGCTTGCCGTCGCGCCAGATCGATACCTTGACCTGCTTGTCGGGCGCGGTCTCGGCAACCAGCAGCGGCAGCTGTCGGCTGCGATCGACCAGCTTGCCGTCATAAGTCAGGATCACGTCGCCCGGCTGCAATTTTGCTTGCGCCGCGGGGCTCGCCGGATCGATCGACGCAATCATCGCGCCCCGGCTCTTGTCGAGCCCGATGGCGCTCGGCGATGTCGTCGGTGACCGGCTGGATGTGGGCGCCGATCCAGCCGCGCTCGACTTTGCCGGTTGTCCGCAGCTGATCGATGATCGGCCGCGCCGAAGCGGCGGGAATCGCAAAGCCGATCCCGATCGAGCCGCCCGATGGCGAGAAGATAGCGGTATTGATGCCGATCACCTCGCCGTTGAGATTGAACATCGGCCCCCCCGAATTGCCGCGATTGATCGAGGCGTCGGTCTGCAGAAAATCGTCATAAGGGCCGGAATGGATGTCGCGCGCCGTAGCCGAGATGATGCCGGAGGTGACGGTGCCACCGAGACCGAATGGATTGCCGATCGCCAGTACCCAGTCGCCAACCCGAGTACTGCTCGAATCGCCCCATTTCGCCGCCGGCAGCGGCGTCTTGGCGTCGATCTTTAAGAGGGCGAGATCGCTGACCGGGTCGCGGCCGACGACATGCGCCGCCAAGGTCGTATTGTCCGAGAGCGTGACGGAGATCTGCTCGGCATTGGCAATTACGTGGTTGTTGGTGACGATCAGTCCCGACGGATCGATGATAAAACCGGAACCGAGCGACGCAATCGGCGGCCCTAGCCCATTTGGTCCACTGAGACCGTTCCTGTCGCCAAAGAAATTACGAAAAAACTCGTCGAGCTGCGATCCTGCGTTCGGCGCCTGTGCCTCACCGGTCTTGGCGGCTGGCGCGGTGGCTGCCTGGGTTGTCGAGATATTGACGACGACCCCGACCAACTTTGCTGCGAGCTGAGCGAAAACCTCGGAGAATGGTGTCCGTTCTACTTGGGGCGCTGGCGGATCGGCCCGCCCCGGCGTCGCCGGAACCAGCAACAAGATAACCATTGCCGCGCTGATCAAGCCGCGGCGGCCCAATAGCCTCACGAACCTCGTCCCTCGTTGCGTGCTGATCATCCGACCAAGATCGTCGCAGGACGATCAAATGCTGGCCTTTGCCACTCGCTCGATATGAAATGCCCTCCGGCTTGGCAATATGGAAGCGTGACGTGGCGACCCGCGATCAAACGCCGCCAGGGGAATTCCTTAGAGCCTTGTTCGACGCGGCACTCGCCGCAGCGGACCCGCTTCAGGCGATGGTCGGCCATATTCCCGAACCGGTGCCCGGACGTACGGTTTTGACCGGCGCCGGCAAAGCCGCCGCAGCGATGGCTCATGCCTTTGAAGCCTTGTGGCCAGGCCCGCTCGAAGGCCTCGTGTTGACGCGCTATGGACATGCCCTTCCGTGCGACCGCGTCGAAATTCTCGAGGCGAGCCATCCAGTGCCGGACGACGCCGGGGAACACGCCGCCCGGCGCATTCTCGATCTCGCACATAGTCTCGGGCCGGACGACCAAATGGTCTTTCTTGCGTCAGGCGGCGGCTCGGCGCTACTGACGCTGCCCGCGCCCGGCCTGACCTTGGCCGACAAGCAGGCGGTAACGCGGGCATTGTTACGATCCGGGGCGACGATCAGCGAGATCAACACGGTGCGCAAGCACCTTTCGGCGATCAAGGGCGGCCGCTTGGCGGCGGCCTCGGCGCCGGCGCGCATTATCACGCTGGCGATCTCCGATGTTCCGGGAGATGACCCGGCAGTCATCGCCTCGGGGCCGACCGTACCCGACGCGACCACCTTTGCCGAAGCGCGCGCGGTGCTTGCGAAATACCGCATAAGCGAGCCGTTGGCGGTGCTCGACCATCTCGTTTCGGCGGTGCACGAAACCCCAAAGCCAGGCGACCCGGTGTTTCGAAATGCACGGTTCGAGCTGATCGCCAGCCCGCAAAACTCGTTGCAGGCAGCCGCCGCAGAGGCGCTGCGGCGAAACGTCACGCCGATCGTGCTCAGCGACCGCATCGAGGGCGAAGCGCGCGAAGTAGCGCGGGTGCATGCCGCGATCGCACTCCAGCTGCGAGCGGGCGAGTTCCGCGTCGGTGCGCAAACAGTGCGGCCCCCGGCCGTTTTGCTGTCGGGCGGCGAAACCACGGTTACCGTCGCGGGCGCGGGACGCGGCGGGCGGAATGTCGAGTTTCTGTTAGCGTTGGCCGTGGCGCTCGATGGCGCCGAGGGAGTTTCGGCGCTGGCCTGCGACACCGACGGCATCGACGGGACCGAAGATAACGCTGGTGCGATCTTGTATCCTGACAGCGTTGCGCGCGCCGCCATCCAAAACATCTCGGCGAAAGCAACACTTGCCGAGAACGATGGATACGGGTTTTTTGCCGCCCTCGGCGATCTGGTCATGACCGGCCCCACCCTGACCAACGTCAATGATTTTCGGGCCATCCTGGTTGGCGCCTGACCCGTAATTTCGGTTTGGGAGATCGACATGCGGCGCCTGCGCAGCGCAAAAATCGTCGCGACCCTCGGCCCAGCGAGTTCGACCTTGGATCAGATTCGCTCCCTGTTTGATGCCGGCGTCGACGTGTTCCGGCTCAATTTCAGCCATGGCACCCATGCCGAGCACGATGCCCGGTTTGCGGCGATCCGGAGGGTCGAGCATGAGAGCGGCCGACCGATCGGCATCCTCGCCGATATGCAGGGACCGAAATTGCGTCTTGGCACTTTTGCCGCGGGGCCGATCGAGCTTGCGGCGGGGGCGCATTTCCGCCTCGATCTCGATAGGCGGCCGGGGGATTGTACGCGCGCGCCCCTGCCGCATCCCGAGATCTTTCAAGCCATCGAGCCGGGGACCGAACTGCTGCTCGATGATGGCAAGGTGCGGCTTCAAGCCGAGAGCTGCGGCGCCGAATATGCCGAGACCTTGTGCCGGGTCGGCGGCACCTTGTCCGACCGCAAAGGGGTCAATGTTCCAAATGCTGTGCTGCCGCTCTCGGCGATCACCGAAAAAGATCGCGCCGATCTCGCCTTTGCCCTGGATCGCGGGGCGGACTGGATCGCGCTCTCCTTTGTCCAGCGGCCGGACGATGTCGCCGAAGGACGCAAGCTGGTGGCGGGGCGGGCCGGGGTCATGGTCAAGCTGGAAAAGCCGGCGGCGATCAAGCGTCTGCCCGAGATCATCGAACAGGCCGACGCGTTGATGGTCGCACGCGGCGACCTCGGCGTCGAGATGCCGCCCGAGGATGTGCCGAGCGTGCAGAAGCAGGTCGTGCATGCCTGCCGCCTTGCCGGCAAGCCGGTCATCGTCGCGACGCAAATGCTCGAATTGATGATCACTTCGCCGACACCGACCCGCGCGGAAGCCTCGGATGTCGCCACCGCGGTCTATGACGGCGCCGATGCCGTTATGCTGTCGGCGGAAACCGCTGCGGGCCGGTACCCGATCGAATCGGTGGCGATGATGGACCGCATCGCCTGCCGGGTGCATGAGGACCCGCTCTATCGGACGATGCTCGAAGGCACCCGCACCGAGCTCGAGCACACCGCTCCCGATGCGATCAGCGCCGCCGCCTGCCAGGTGGCGAGCATGGTCGGTGCGGCGGCGATCGTCTCGTACACGACATCGGGCGCCACCGCGTTGCGCGCCGCTCGCGAGCGCCCTGGCGTACCGATCCTGGTGCTGACCGCCAAGCTCGGCACCGCCCGCCGGCTCGCCATTTTATGGGGGGCGCACTGTGTCCACACCAGCGACGTCAAGAACTTCACCGACATGGTGCAAAAAGCGGCGCGCATCGCCCATCGCGAGGGAATCGCCGAACCCGGGCAGCGCATCGTCGTCACCGCCGGGGTCCCGTTCGGCACTCCGGGCGCCACCAACGTGCTGCGGATCGCCTGGGTCGACCGCTGAAGCGCTATCCGGCGGGGAGTCGGCGGGAGCGGGCGCGCAATATCCGTGCAGTCGCGGCGTGATCGAGTTCCACACCCGAAACGCTTCCGAACGCGGCTCATGCGCGTGCTGCGATCGCCGTTGCCTGGCATGAGTGAGCGCCCATCGCCCATATTGGTTCACGAGGATCGCCGCCAGCTCTTCGGTCCGCTGCTTGTCCATCCTTTATTCTGAATGGCGCAACGGCGGGTGAAGTTCCTTCCTGCGGCGCCCTCGGCGGGGCGGCCCGGCGGTGCCTCAACTATCGCGGGTAGACCTGAATACTGCCGGCGACCGCGTCGGCGACGTGCTCTTTGCTGATCACGCCGAGGACATCGGCTGGTCTTGGCAACCGATATCGCCCATCGGCATCGCGGCGCACGACGATCGCCATAACGGCATGACGGCGCCACATCCGCTTGATGACGTCAAAGGCGACGTCGTCCTCTCGGGCCAGTGTAAAATCGCGGGTTGCGACGTCGCCGAATGCGATGTCGGCGCCCGCCTCGGCGATGCCGTGCCGCAGCGCGGTATTGATGCGCACGACCCCGCAAAATCCGATCGCCCTTGGCGACGACGATGTGCTGCATGCCGCTGCCGTGCTCGGGCTGCAGCAGAAACTCGTTGAGGCCGAGATCGGCCGGCACCACGATAGACATTCCGCTCCATGACCTCCTTTGCCTTACGCACTAGGAACATGTTGGCCTGCAACGCTTTTGGGATCGTGTGGCCGCGCCGCGCCAGCTTGAGCGTGTAGATGTTTTCGCGCGACAGCATGCGGCGCACGCCGAGCGCCACCGCGACCGCCAAAATCATCGGCAGCACGATGCCGTAGTCGCGGGTCATCTCGAAAATCATCGTCACGGCGGTCATCGCCGCACCGGTGGCGCCGCCGACCATCGCACCCATGCCGATCATCGCAAAGGCCGGCAGATTGAGCGGGATACCGGGGGCGATAAAGGCCACCAAGCCGGCAAACGCCGCCCCCAAAGTCGCGCCCATGAACAGCGACGGCGAGAAGATGCCGCCCGAGGAACCCGATCCGAGGCTCAGCGAGGTCGCGGCGAGCTTGCACACAAACAATAGCGCGAGAACCCCGGCAAAGTTGAGGTGCCCGGTCAGGATGGCCTGGATTGTCGCGTAGCCGACGCCTTCGACGAAATAATGCCCAAACCCTCGATACAGCCCGTACATCAGAAGGCCGACGAGGAACATTCCAAGGCAATGGCGCAGATAGTTGTTGGGGATACGATCGAACCAATCCTCGAGAGCGTAAAGCCCGCGGGTATAGCCTGCGGCGGCCACCCCGACGATCCCGCCGAGCACGATGTAGAGAACGATGATCAGCGCGGCCCAGCCCGGCTGCGTCGGCAACGCGACGATCGGCGGCACCTGAAAGGACGGGTGGGCCCCAAAAAAGATGCGGCCAATAAAAGTCGCGGTCCCGGTCGCGACCGCGACCGGCAGAAAGGTATTGACGCTGACCTCGGGCAGCATCAGCTCGATCGCGAACAGCACACCGCCGATTGGCGTGTTGAATGTCGCGGCGATTCCGGCACCGGCGCCCGCGGCGATCAGCACGATCCGCTGCGCCGAATCCATCCGGATCAGCTGACCGAGGGTCGATCCGAAGGAAGAGCCGATCTGCACGATCGGGCCTTCTCGCCCAACCGAAGCGCCGCTGCCGATTGCGAAGGCGGAGGCGAGCGATTTGACTAACGCCACCACCGGACGGATTTTGCCCTCGCCGTAATAGATCGCGTCCATGACTTCAGGAACCCCGTGACCCTTGGCCTCGGGCGCGAAATTCACGACAAGAAAGGTGACGATGATCGCTCCAATGACCGGAACGAGAATGACGCCGGCGCCCCACGGGCTGGCGGGGGTGAACAGATTGGCGTCGTATTCGAATGCGAACCTGCCCAGGAACAAGACGTTGTGAACGAGGCCGATCAGCTCGCGAAAAACAAAAGCGCCGAGCCCGGCAACCACCCCGACGGAGAATGCCAAAAGCGACATTCGGATCAGACCGTATCGCGCCACCCCGACCCGCCAACCAGGCAATGGCCGCCACGCCGAGCGCATCGTCCGCCATGGCTGCGACCGGTGATCTTGCAACCTCAAATTGCGCGCATCGGCATCGATATCATCCGCCAACGACCTTCTCCCGAGGCATTTTGTCCACCCTAGGGAAACGTGCTACATGCGCCGCCTATCACAAGGCGATACTGCGATCGGTCGGTTTTGCCGCAGGTTATGCGAAATGTGTGCCCGACCAACTCTTGAAATCAGGGTTCATGGATCTCTCGATCGTCATTCCGGTCCGCAACGAAGCCGACAATATTGCGCCCCTCGTCGACGAAATCGCCGTCGCAATGACGGGTTTGACGCGCTACGAGATCATCTATGTCGATGATGGGAGCAGCGATAGCACCGTCGCCGAAATTCTCCGCCTGAGCGGAAAGCTTCCGGATCTACGGTTACTGCGGCATTCGCGGTGCTGCGGGCAGAGCACCGCCTTGTTGACAGGGATCAAGGCGGCCCACGGCACCTGGATCGCGACCCTCGACGGCGACGGCCAGAATGACCCAGCCGACATTCCACAATTATGGCGGCTCGCTCGTACCGCACCGGCGAACCCGCCGCTGCTCGTCGCCGGCTTTCGCGTAACGCGAGATGACAGCCGGGCAAAGCGCATGGCGTCGCGGATCGCCAATGCGGTGCGCTCGCGGCTTCTCGGCGACGCAACGCCGGACACCGGATGCGGGCTAAAGCTGTTTCCGCGCGCCTTGTTTCTCGACCTGCCCGCCTTCGACCATATGCACCGCTTTTTGCCGGCCTTGGTGCTGCGCGCCGGCGGTGCGGTGCGTTCGGTACCGGTCAACCATCGGCCGCGGCGCGCCGGCAAATCCAAATACGGCGTATTCGATCGTCTCGGCGTCGGGATCGTCGATCTGATCGGCGTCCACTGGCTTCAGCGCCGCCCCGCCCGTCCCGATCTGATCGGCGAAGTCGTTGCCGACGCCGACACTGTGACGACCATACCCGCCCCCGTTTCCGGGGCCGGATGAGCAGGGTTTCCACCGGCAGTCGGGCGGCAACTGAGCCGCTCCGTCGCTGGCGTCGTGCGGCGCGACTGATCCTATTGGTTCTGCTTGCGGCCGGGATCGCCGCTGCGTGGCATTGGCGGGCGGCTCTCGATCCCGCGGCGATCGGCAATGTGACCACTCGCTATCCGGCCATTGCCCCCCTGGTGTTCCTCGGGCTTCATATCGTCGGTAGCCTGCTGTTTGTGCCGCGCACCTTGCTTGCGACCGCCGCCGGGCTGGTCTTCGGCATCGTCTGGGGTACCGTCTGGGCGGCGTTGGGCAGCGTCCTCGGGGCAGTAGCCGGATTTTGGATTGCCCGATACGTCGATCCGGGCCTTCTCCACCTCGATCAGAGCGCGCGCATTCGGCCAATCCTCGATCGCATCGAGCGCGGCGGCTGGCGCGCCGTGGCGCTCGTCCGGCTAATCCCGATCATCCCGCATAGCCTAACCAATTACGGGCTGGGGCTGACGCCGATGCGGCTTGCGCCCTACGCATTCGGGTCACTGGTCGGTCAGTTGCCGATGACGGTCGCCTGCGTCGATCTCGGTGCCGCCGGCGAGCGGCTGGCGTTGGGCCGCGCCGGCTGGGTGACGCCGACCGTGATTGGAGCGGCGGCACTGGGGCTGACCTTGTTGATCCCTGCCCTCGCCCACCGACGCGCCGGATAACCGGAGCGCATTGCTTTTGGTTCAGGGCCGCCGGTGGCCCAGTCGAGCAGCTCAACGGTATGGACCACGGGCACATCGCCGCCGGGCGCTAGCTGGGTGATGCAGCCGATATTGCCGGTGGCGACGAGTTCGGGGCGGGTACTGGCGATGTTGGCGAGCTTGCGGTCGCGCAACCGGTCGGCGATTTCCGGCTGCAGCAGATTGTAGGTGCCGGCCGAACCGCAGCATATATGCCCTTCCGGCACCTCAACGGTTTCGAACCCGGCCGCGGTCAACAGCGCCTTTGGGACCCGGTGCAGCCGCTGGCCGTGCTGCATCGAGCATGCCGAGTGGTAGGCGACGCGCAGCCCTTGCGCGGCGATTTCGGCCGGCGGCGTGCGCAGACCGAGCTGATCGACGATTTCCGTCACGTCGCGCGCCAGGGCGGCGATCCGCACCGCCTTGTCGGCATAGGCCGGGTCCTCGCGCAGCATGAAGCCGTAATCTTTGACGGTCGTGCCGCAGCCCGAGGCGTTGACCGCGATCGCATCGAGTCCGCCGGCAAGCTGCTCGCGCTCCCATGCGTCGATATCGGCGCGGGCAAGTGCCAGCGCCGCTTCCTCTTGTCCGAGGTGATGGTTCAATGAGCCACAGCAGCCGCTGCCTGAGGCGATGACGACCTCGCAGCCATGCCGCGTCAGCAAGCGGATCGTTGCCTCGTTGATCTCGGGTATCAGCACGCGCTGGGCGCAGCCCGGCAACAACGCCACCCGCATCCGCCGCTCGCCTTCGGCCGGGTAAACCCGCTCGGTGTCGGTGGCTGAGGCGCGGTGAATAGTCGCCGGCGCCAACGCCATCATTGGCGTCAGGAGGCGTGGCAAAAAGCGCGCGAACGGCCGGGAGATAACGGCGCCGCGCAATGCTATGCGGAACAGCCACGGCCGCGGCAACACTGTGCCGAGCATTCGGCGTACCGCCCGCTCGGCCCAAGGCCGGCGATACTTCTCTTCGATCCAGCGCCGTCCGTGATCGACAAGGTGCATGTAATTGACCCCCGACGGGCAGGTCGTCATGCAGGCGAGGCAGGACAGGCAGCGGTCAATGTGCTTGACGGTGTCGGCATTCGGCGCCGCCCCCGAGGCCAGCATGTCCTTGATCAGGTAGATGCGGCCGCGCGGGCTGTCGAGTTCGTCGGACAGCAGCAGATAGGTCGGGCAGGTCGCAGTACAGAACCCGCAATGGGTGCAGTTGCGCAGGATCTTCTCGGATGCGGCGGTGTCGGGGTCGGCTAGTTGTTGCTCGGTGAAATCAGTGCGCACGCGACTTAGCTCCGCTCGACCATACGGCCAGGGTTCAGGATGTGGTGCGGATCGAAGCTGCCCTTGATCCGGGCGGCGAGCGCCGCCAATGCCGGAGGCTGTGGCTCGAACACCGGGACCGCGCCCCGCAACGCCGTCGAACCTTTGATTAATGTGGCGTAGCCTGTGCCGTGCCCGTCCGGCCCGCGGATCGCCGCCCGGATCACTTCGGCCCCGCCGTCCTCCGCCCCGTTAGCTTGACCCGCGGGTACGGCCGCCCATAAGAGCCCGCCGCCCCAATCGAGATACCACAGCGCATCGAGAGTGCGGGCAATCGCCTCGCCAACTTCGGCACCCCGTGCCGGCGCCACCGAGACCCGCCACACCACGCGATCGGCCAGCGCGGCGAGCGGCTCGACATCGCGGATCGCCCGCCAGAAATTGGCCGATGTGTCGGCTTCGAGCACCGTCGCATCGCAATCCGCCGCCAGCTCCGCCAGCAACCGCTCGCGCCTGAAGGCGACCGAGGGCGACGGCCCTTCGAGGCGAAGCGTTACGATTCCCGGGAGATCCTCCAGCGAAGTCAGGGCCGCGGTCGCGCTAGCCGGCAGATAAGCGGCGCCCGAGACTTCGTGCGGCGAGGCGAGCGCTCGGCTCATCGCGCGCATCGCCGTCGCTGGATCGAGCCCGCATAGCACGACGGTAGCGGTTTGCTCTGGCCGCGGCATTACTTTGACCGTCACCTCTTCGAGGGCCGCCAAGGTCCCGTATGAGCCGGCAATCAGCTTTGAGAGGTCATAGCCGGTGACGTTCTTGACCACCTTGCCGCCCGATTTGAAGATTTCGCCGCGGCCGCTGACCGCACGAAAGCCGAGGAAATGGTCGCGTGCGGCACCGGCCTTGATCCGCCGCGGCCCGCTCAAATTGCAGGCCAGAGCGCCGCCGAGGGTGGGCCGGGTATCCGGCGCGCCGAGCAGCGCCCGCCAATCCGGCGGCTCAAACGCCAAGATCTGCCGGTTCTGCTCCAACGCTGCTTCGATTTCGGCAAGCGGGGTCGCCGCCCCGGCGGTCAGTACGAGTTCGCTCGGCGCGTAATCGCGGATACCCGACAGCCGCGACAGGTCGAGCGTTCGCGGCGTCTGCATCGGACGCCCGAGACCGCGCTTCGATCCGCCCCCGACCAGTTCGAGCGGCTCGTCCGCAGCGAGCGCTTCGCCGACCGCATCACGCAATTCATCAAGGTTTGCGGGCAAAAAACGTGTCACGTCGCAACGATGTCATTGCGAGCCCAGCGAAGCAATCTCGCGACGATGTACCCCGATCAGGATCTTCGTCGCTAGAATTGTGAACCGTAAGTCGGCGCTATCCACATTATCGCCATACCGGCGAGGGCCGGTACCCATTTCAGCAATGGGTACCGGCCCTCGCCGGTATGGCGAAGAAATTGTTTCAGCAGACCCTGAAGAACTTCCAAGGCACTTTGGTTTGTAGCATGGGTTAAGCGAGGCTAAGCCCACGGTTCTCAGCGAAGCCATGGCTTCGCTAACCGCTTAGCCCATCCTACCTAGCTGCATTCAGAAACGCGGCAAGTGAGGGAACGGCAACTGGCCGGAATGCACGTGCAGGCGTCCGAGTTCGGCGCAGCGATGGAGCTGGGGGAAGACCTTGCCCGGGTTCAGCAAACCATCTGGATCGAAGGCGCATTTGACGCGCTGCTGGTGGGCGATGTCGGTCTCGTCGAACATCGTGCCCATCAGGTCGCGCTTTTCGACGCCGACGCCGTGCTCGCCGGTCAGGACACCGCCGACCTCGACGCAGAGCCGCAGGATGTCTGAGCCGAACGCCTCGGCGCGTTCGATTTCGCCGGGTTTGTTGGCATCGTAGAGGATTAGCGGGTGCAGATTGCCGTCACCGGCGTGAAACACATTGGCGACGCCGAGGCCATATTGCTCGGACAAACCGCGCATGCGGTTAAGTACCTGCGCTAGCCGGCCGCGCGGGATCGTCCCGTCCATGCAATAATAATCGGGCGAAATCCGCCCGACTGCCGGGAACGCCGCCTTGCGCCCGGACCAGAACGCCAACCGCTCGGCATCATCGTTGCTGATGCGGATCGTGGTGGCGCGATGATCGCGCGCGATTGCCTCCACCTTGGCGATCAGATGATCGATTTCCGCCGACGGTCCGTCGAGTTCGACGATCAGCAAGGCCTCGACATCGAGCGGATAGCCGACCCCGACAAAGGCCTCGGCGGCATGGATCGCCGGCCGGTCCATCATTTCCATGCCGCCCGGGATAATGCCGGCGCCGATCACCGCGGCAACGCATTCGCCGGCATCCTCGGCGCTGGCAAAGCCGATCAGCATGGCGCGTGCCGCCGTCGGCTTTGGCAGGATGCGAACCGTGACCTCGGTCACAACGCCGAGCAGCCCCTCGGAGCCGGTCATTACACCCAACAGATCATAGCCCTCGGCGTCGAAATGCTTGCCGCCCAGGCGGATCACTTCGCCGTCGATGGTCACGATCTCGATGCCGAGGATGTTGTTAGTGGTCAGCCCATATTTGAGGCAGTGCACGCCGCCCGAATTCTCGGCGACATTGCCGCCGATCGTGCAGGCGATCTGGCTCGACGGATCGGGGGCATAATAAAACCCGGCATGCTCGACCGCCTGAGTCAGTCCGAGATTGGTCACGCCGGGCTGGGTGACGACGCAGCGATTGTCGTAATCGATTTCGAGGATGCGGTTGAACTTGGCCATGCCGAGCAGCACGCCGTCGGCCAACGGCAGGGCGCCCCCGGACAACGACGTGCCGGCGCCGCGCGGCACGACCTTGACGCCCATTTCCTTGCAATAGCGCAAAACCGCCGCGACCTGATCGACCCGCGACGGCAGGACCACGACCATCGGCAATTGGTGATAAGCCGTCAGCCCGTCGCTCTCATAAGCGCGGCGCTCGGCCTCGGTGACGATGACGCCCTCGCCGGGCACGATCTGGCGTAGCGCCTCGATAATCTCGGCGCGTCGCTGCAACACCGCGGCGTCGGGCGTCGGCATCTTCATGTGCCGGTCTCCGCCGGATCTCGGCGGCTTGAGGTCAGCCCTGGCGCGCCTTGTAGCGCGGGTTTGCCTTATTGATCACATAAACCCGGCCCTTGCGCCGGACGATGCGGCAGTTCTTGTCGCGCTTCTTTAGCGATTTGAGTGAATTGACGATCTTCATCTTCGTGTCCTGACACAATCTAAGCTAAGTAGGCTCAAGCAAGCACAAAATCAAACCCGTCCTTGAGGACAGGGCGCGCAAATCACCAGAAAAAATCCCGTGCGGCTGAACCGAAGCTTGGTGCGGTCGAGAAGACTCGAACTTCCACGGAGTTTCCCCCACAGCGACCTCAACGCTGCGCGTCTACCAATTCCGCCACGACCGCACGGCAGGGGGATGGTCTCGCATCTCGCCGCGAGGCGGCGTGATTAGCAAATCCGCGCTACCATATCAAGCGACATGGACCTCGCAGAGACACCGCAAGCGGGTGAAGTCGAGTGGCGCGTCAGTCCCGCCCCGGTACCCTACCCCGAGGCCGTCGATGAGATGGAGCGCCGGGTTGCGGCGATCCGCGCGGGCGCTGCCCCCGAGCTTGTCTGGCTGCTCGAGCATCCGCCGCTTTATACCGCCGGCACCAGTGCACGCGACGAGGATTTGCTCGAGCCGGGGCGGTTTTCGGTGTATCGCGCCGGCCGCGGCGGTCGCTACACCTATCACGGTCCGGGGCAGCGCGTGGTGTACGTGATGCTTGATCTCGCTCGCCGCGGTGAGGATGTCCGCTGCTATGTCCACCATCTCGAAGAATGGGGGATCCGCGCCTTGGGGCGCCTTGGGGTCACCGGCGAGCGTCGCGAGGGCCGTGTTGGGATCTGGGTAGCAAAACCCGGAATCGGCGAGGCCAAGATCGCGGCGATCGGCGTTCGGGTGCGGCGCTGGGTCAGCTATCACGGCATGGCGATCAACATCGATCCCGATCTCGATCATTACCGCGGCATCGTGCCGTGCGGCATCGCCGAGCACGGTGTGACCTCGCTCGCCGCTTTCGGGATATCCGCGACTGTGGGTGATGTCGACGCGGCGCTGCGTGAAGCCTTCGCCGCCGTATTTGCCGCGCCGGCTGCTTGCCAGCGGGAAGCATGTTAGGCTTACCCGCACAAATTTTGAAGGCGATCAAATGGGTCTGGCTCCCGCTCCGCCGCTCACTAGGCGCCGGCTTGTCCTTCTAGCTCTGACGGCAGGGGCGATCACTTCGGTGTGCCACCCCTACCGTGTCTTCGCGCAGGCGGCTGGCCCGTTTTCGCTGCCGCCCTTGCCCTATCCGGAGGACGCACTCGCTCCGGTAATCTCGGCGAGGACGATCAGCTTTCATTACGGCAAGCATCACGCAGCCTATGTCGCCAACCTCAACAAATTGATCGAGGGCACGGAGTTATCCAGGAAATCGCTCGACGACATTGTCAAAGCCACGGCCGCAGATCCCAACCGCATCGGGATTTTCAACAATGCGGCCCAGGACTGGAACCACACCTTTTACTGGAACAGCATGCGCCCGAATGGCGGCGGCCCGCCGGCTGGCGCGATCGCCGACCGGATCAAGGATTCATTTGGCGATTACGGCAATTTCCGCGAGCAATTCGTTACCGCCGCGGTGACCCAGTTCGGCAGCGGCTGGGCCTGGCTGGCCCAGGATGGCGGCGGGAAGCTGAAAGTCCTCAAGACATCCAACGCCGATACGCCGATGGCGCACGGAATGAATTGCCTGCTGACCTGCGATGTCTGGGAGCACGCCTATTACCTCGATTACCAAAACCGCCGCCCCGATTACGTCAACGCGTGGCTCGACAAGCTGGTCAATTGGGAATTCGCATCGCAACGCCTCGCAGGCTGAACTGCCTACTGAACTGATTAACGCGTGAATACACTGTTCGAAAACCAGGCGCCGCGCCCGCTCGCCGATCGGCTGCGGCCGAAAAGCCTCGCCGAGGTCGTCGGTCAGGATCACCTGCTCGGACCCGACGGGCCGATCGGGCGGATGGTCGCGAACCGGCAATTATCCTCGATGATCCTGTGGGGCCCGCCGGGCTGCGGCAAGACCACGATCGCGCGCTTGCTGGCGCACGGCACCGATCTCGAATTCGAGCCGCTCTCGGCGGTGTTTTCCGGAGTAGCCGATCTGCGCAAGGTGTTCGATGCGGCGCGCAAACGGCGCGAGACCGGCCGCGGCACATTGTTGTTTGTCGACGAAATCCATCGCTTCAACCGCGCCCAGCAGGACGCATTCCTGCCGGTGGTCGAGGACGGCACCGTTATCCTGATCGGGGCCACGACCGAAAACCCGTCTTTCGAGCTGATTGGGGCGTTGTTGTCGCGGGCCCAGGTGTTTGTACTACGCCGGCTCGGCGACGACGATCTCGAAACCCTGCTGCGCCGCGCCGAGGCGGCGCTCGGCCATCAGCTGCCGCTGACCAATGACGCCCGAGCCGGGTTGCGGGCAATGGCCGATGGCGACGGCCGATTTCTGCTGAACCTCGTCGAAGAGATTGCGCGCTTACCCGCCGACCCGCCACTCGATCCGGCCGCACTCGCCCGCCTCGTCCAACGGCGTGCGCCGCTCTATGACAAGGCGCAAGAGGGCCATTACAACCTGATCAGCGCATTGCACAAATCCTTGCGCGGGTCGGATACAGATGCGGCACTTTATTGGCTTGCGCGCATGCTCGCCGGCGGCGAAGACCCGGTCTATATCCTGCGCCGGCTGACGCGCGCCGCAGTCGAGGACATCGGCCTCGCCGATCCGCAGGCGGTGGTCCAGGCGCTTGCGGCGTGGGACACATACGAGCGGCTGGGCTCACCCGAAGGCGAGTTGGCGATCGCCCAATGTGTGATCTATCTCGCGACAGCGCCTAAATCGAACGCAGCCTGTTCCGCTTTTGGCGAGGCGCAGCAGATGGCGCGCGAGACCGGCTCGCTGATGCCGCCGATGCACATATTGAACGCGCCGACCCGGCTGATGCGCAAGCTCGGCTACGGCAAGGGCTATGTTTACGATCACGCCACCGAGGAGGGGTTCTCGGGGCAGAATTACTTTCCTGAGGGGACCGCTCGCCGCCATTTTTACCGCCCGGGCGAGCGTGGCTTCGAGCGCGAGATCAAAAAGCGGCTCGACTATTGGGACAAATTGCGCGAGCGCGCGCCCGAACTGCCGCAGTGACCGAGATCGAGACCATAACCGTATCCGGTGACGACGGCTCGCTGCGCCTCGATCGCTGGTTTAAGCGCCATTACCCGGCACTGGCGCATGGGCGGTTGGAAAAATTGCTGCGCACCGGCCAGATCCGGGTCGACGGCCATCGCGCCAAAGCCGGCGATCGGGTCGGGCCGGGTCAGACAATCCGCGTTCCGCCATTGAATGAGGCCGAGCCGACGGGAGCGCCCGGGCCGCGCCCGATCCCCCCCGCCGATCAGGCGATGCTGGAAGCCGCGATCCTGCACCGCGACGATCACGTGATCGTGCTGAACAAGCCGCCCGGCTTGGCGGTGCAAGGCGGGACGCGCTCCGAGCGGCATCTCGACGGGCTGCTCGACGCGCTGCGCTTTGGCTACGCCGAGCGGCCGCGGCTCGTTCACCGGCTCGACAAGGACACGAGCGGGGCTCTCGCCATTGCGCGCACCGCGGCGGCGGCAAATTTTCTGACCCGCGCCTTTCGCGACAAGACGACCCGCAAGATTTATTGGGCATTGGTCGTCGGCCGGCCAAAGACCATGCAGGGCCGCATCGATCTGGCGCTTGCGAAGCAGCCCGGGCCCGACGGTGAACGGGTGCGCGCCGATCCCGAGGAAGGCAAGCACGCGGTGACCTATTACCGAGTGATCGACAATGCCGGCGAGCATGCCAGCTGGCTCGCACTGCTGCCGGTCACGGGACGGACGCACCAGCTGCGGGCCCATTGCGCCGCGATCGCCACACCGATCCTTGGCGACCCGAAATACGGGGTCGCCGCGCCCCAACTCGCGGGCGTGCCGAACGCGAGCCGGTTGCATCTCCACGCGCGTGAATTGTCGATCCCGCATCCGGCGGGAGGCACTCTGCGGGTTGTGGCACCATTGCCTACTCATATGAGGCAGAGCTGGCAATTCTTTGGTTTTCCCAACGACGCCAAGGATCCGTTTGCGGCGTTGGATTTTGTGGGATGAGACGATTTTATCGGCAGGCAGACATTGTTCCGGTGGGCCAAGGATATGGCATTGCCCTCGATGGCAAACCGATCAAGACGCCGGCCAAGCGCGACCTGGTCGTGCCGAACGCGGCTTTGGCAGCAGCAATCGCCGCCGAATGGAATGCCCAGGACGACGAGATCCAGCCGGCGCAGATGTCCCTGACGCAGATCGCGAACACCGCGATCGACCGGGTCGCCCCGCAGCGTGCGCTGATCGTCCAACAGATCGCAGATTATGCCGGAACCGATCTCGTCTGCTACCGGGCGGTCCGCCCGCCCGAGCTGACGGCGCGCCAGCAGGCGGTCTGGCAACCGCTGGTCGATTGGGCGGTGCTGCGCTACGACGCGCCGCTCGAAATCACCGTCGGCGTAATACCGATTGCGCAATCGCCGGCGAGCCTGCACGCGCTGGCCGCGGCCGTCGCCGAACACAACGCTTTCGCATTGGCGGCATTGCACCTTGCGACTGCCGCATGCGGGTCGCTGGTCATCGCACTGGCGCTGGTCGAGGGCAAGCTCGATGCCGATGAGGCGTTTGCCGTCTCGCAGCTCGACGAAAGCTTTCAGATTGAAGCATGGGGCGAGGATGCCGAACAGGCGCAACGCCGCCAGGCATTGGCTGGAGACATTGCGGCGGCGGCGCAATTTTTGTCGCTACTGCACGCCTGAGTCCGGGGATCGGCGGGTCCACACCGCTGCAGGGGTGACGACAAAATCGACCCGGCCCTCCTCGAGCGTCTTCAGGCATTCCTCGGGGCGGTTGACGATCGGCTCCTCATGAACGTTCAGGCTAGTGTTGACCAGTGCCGGCAACCCGGTGCGCGCTGTGAATGCTACCAGAATATCGAAATAGCAGGGGTTGGCGCCGCGCTCGATGATTTGCGGCCGGGCGGTGCCGTCGACATGCACGATGCCCGGGATCCGATCGCGCCATTCCGGCTGCACGCTGCAGCTGATCGTCATGAAATGCGCGGCATAGCGGTTGACAGCGCCGATATCGAACACGTCGCTCGCATCGCTCTCGGCGATGACCGGCGCGAACGGCATAAACTCGCTGCGCTTCAGCCGTTGGTTTAGCTTGTGGTTGATATCCGGGTCGGCCGGGCTGGCCAATATGCTGCGGGCGCCGAGCGCGCGCGGGCCGTACTCCATGCGGCCGTTGTAGATCGCACCAATCTGACCTTGCGCCAGCCTTTCCGCCGCGTTCGCCGCCGGATCACCATCGATGGGCCTGATTGCAGTGGACATGCCGAAAACCTTGGCCGCATCGGCATTGGGATCGCCGCCCCAGTAAACATTGCTGAGCCGCTGGCGCCGCGATAGCCACACCGGCAAACCGTCGCGTTCCAGCAGAAATTGCAGGGCGCCGCCAATGACGAGGCCGTCGTCCCCCATTGGCGGCACGATAAAGACTTCGTCAACCGGCAAGTTTTCGGCGAGCAGGCGATTGAGCCGGACATTGGCGAACACCCCGCCTGCCAGCCCGAGCCGCCGCACCCGATATTTTTCCAATAAGCGGCTCACCGATTGGCGAATGCAATGCTCGAGCAATGCCTGCACCGAGGCGGCGGCGTTCTCGCGGGTTTCGCTCAATGCAAGCGGCTGAAAACATTTGCGCATTTCGCGATGATCGGCAAAATCCATTGTGATCCGCCCGTCATCGGAGATGCTGTAATGGCGCAGCATTTCGGGCAGCAAGGTCGGTTCGCCATAAGCGGCAAGCCCGGTCAATTTCCCTTCATGACGATTGATCTTCCAGCCCAACGCCTCGGTCACGCAGCCGTAGGCGAGCCCAAGACTGCCTGAGTTATCGCCTTCACACAGCCAGCGATCATCGCCGTAAAGGTTTGTGAGGTTGCCGTCCTGCATCAAGTATTGGCTGTAATAGACTTGGTCGCCGACCCCGTCGGCGGTGTACAGCAGCGCCTCGTCCCAATCGGTAAAAAACAGGCTCGGCAGGGCGTGGGTGAAGTGGTGGTTCGAGAAAAACACGCGCACGTCTGGTCGCAATCCGAGGTCGGCCAACAGCGCTGCAGAGTCGAAAACATCCTCGGCGCGGTGGCCCGGATTTTTGCGCAATACCAGACTGATCTCGTGCAATTTCGATCGTCCAGTCAGCCGCCGCCATTCCTCGCGCGCCCGCTCATAAGAGCGCCGGTGCTTGAAATAATGTCGCTGAAACAGACAGCGGGTGCAGACCAGCACATCGATGTGCCGGCGCTCGACGCCGGCAATGCGCATCACCTCGGCAATCGATTTTTCGGGGAAACCGCCGGAACATTTGATCCGATTGAGCCGCTCCTCGGCAACCGCGGCAAGCAGCCGGTAGTCGTCGAACAATGCTGCCGACGAAGCATGCGGTCCGCTATGCAGGCTGAGGATCAACATAACGCGAGTTCCGGCTTGGTCAGAGTGGCGGATGCGGGGCAAGTCAGGCGATGATGGCAGCGAATTGGCGGGCGAAGGCGTCCGGACCGTATTGACGGATCACCTCGGCGCGGATCGCTCTCCGGTCATAGCGCCAGGCCCGGCCGTGCATCTCCAGCAGGGCATCGTGCAAGGCGGCTGCGTTCCCGCAGGGAACCAGCGCGCCATTGTTCGGATCGATCAGATGATCCGGTCCGCCGCTCGCGGTGCTGACGACCGGAAGACCGCAGGCCAACGCCTCGATCACGACGACGCCAAAGGTCTCGTTGTTGCTGGCGAGCGCAAAGGCGTCGGCCGCTTCCATCTCCGCCCGCACGCGGTTCGCGGGCAAGGCGCCGATGAAATCGACCTGTTCCGCAATCCCGAGTTGGCGTGACAGGTGTTGCAGACCCGTCAGCGCCGGGCCGTCGCCGACCAGCCGTAATCGCACATTCCGAATGTCGCGAAACGCCGCGGCAAACGCTTCGAGCAATAGCGCGTGACCCTTCTCCGGCGACATCCGCGCGACGCAAAGAAACACGAATGGGCGATCTCCCTCCGTCGCCGTCGCCGAGAGAGCCGCGCCGCGCAGCCCTTCGCCAAGGAACCCTTCGCCGAGGAACGCTTCGCCGAGCACATTGGGTAAGTACCGCCATTGCGCTCCGGGGTAGTGGCGCTCGAGCAAGCCCGTAAGATGCGGGCTGACGGCGATGCACCGGCTCGCCCGCTTGGTAACCCGACGGATCAGGTCGCGCTCCCACCACCGCCCTCCGGCGGGGCCGGCGCTATGCTCGGTAACGACAAACGGAATCCCAAAGCGCCGGTTGATCGCGAGAGCCAACACCCCGGCGTTCAAGCAGCAATGCGCGTGAACCAGATCCGGGCGACCGTTCTCGGCAGTGTAACGGCCGTAGAGTTTCAGGCCGCATCGGGTCCATGCCAACGGATTGCGATAGGGCAGCCGCGGCAGCGCGGTAAAGTCGTTGCGCCGATAGATCGGCACGCCGTCATGTTCCACGGTCGGGTTACGGAGCGCGGTACGCATCACCCGGCCGGCGTGTCGATCGCGCCAGGTGTGAATGGCGGGCGCGAGTATCGCGACGCGGTGACCCGCCGCCTTTAATGCCAGCGCTTGATCGCGAAAATAGCCGCCCCCCGAGCCGCGCCCGTCCGAATACCACGACGGGACGACGAGTATGTGGCTGGTCAAGCGCTCGTCTTTTGTGCTGCCTGTTCGGCGCGGTACTCGGCAAAGGTCTTGCTCGCCACCATCATCAACTCGCGGATAACAGGCACCCCGACATAGCCCGAGAGGTGCAACAGCGCTTCGGTCAGCTCCTCCTCAGACCAGCCTTGGCGCAGGGCCATGCGCATATGCAACCCGAGCTCGGGCTCGCGCCCGGTTGCGGCATCCGAGATCACGCAGATTAATGCCCGCGTCTTCAGGTCGAGACCGGGCCGTGTCCATAATGCGCCAAACACGGTCTCGGTCGCGACCTCGATAAATTTCTTCATGACCGGGTCGCTGTAGATCTCGCGCGCCGAGCGCTCGACCGCGGCGTCGCCCATCAGCCGGCGCCGCATCGCCGCCCCTTTTTGATAAAGCTCGCTCTCCGCCATCGCCTGTTCCCCCGGATCAGTTGAATTTGACAGACCGCCGATACTGCGCTCCCCCCGCGGCCCGGAACAAGCCACCCATCTCCTCGGCGACGACCCGATCCGACCCGCATCGCCACGCTCCGCGGCGGCTCAACTCCGTGCCCTTATCCCCCAATACCGCTTCTCTCTCACCTGTTTTCCCTGTTTTATCAGGTTTTGAGATCAGGTGACTTCGCCGCCGCGAGGTCCCGCTCCGCGACGCGCAGCCCAAATTCGCGCGCCCGACTCCTCCACCACGCATCTCGCCCCCTTACTGCCCGCTCCTGTGCGGCGCGCCTACAGTGGATTGGCGAACGCGTCTCACGCCGCTTAAATAGAATGAGAATTTGGCAATTCTGTAGTTCACGGACGGCGGTCGAGCATCACTTGACCTTCCGGTAGAAACCGGTGCGAATCCGCCCTCATGGATGATCTCGCAACACTAGAGGCGGCGGCGGAGTTGGTGCATCGGGTGGTGCCGCCGACGCCGGCTTATTGCTGGCCATTGCTGTCGCGGCGGGTCGGCACCGAGTTGTGGGTCAAGCACGAAAACCACACGCCGATCGGCGCCTTCAAATTGCGCGGCGGGCTGGTTTATCTCGATGATCTGAAGCGGCGGGAGCCCCAGATCGCAGGTGTGGTCACCGCGACCCGCGGTAATCACGGGCAGAGCATCGCCTATGCCGCGGCCCGGCTTGGGCTTGCCGCGACCATCGTCGTGCCACACGGCAACAGCCTGGAAAAGAACCGCGCGATGGCGGCGTTTGGCGCGCGGCTGATCGAGGAGGGGCACGATTTCCAGGCAGCCTATGAGTACGCAATCGGCTTGGCCGAGCGCCGGAACCTGCGTCTGGTGCGTACCTATGAGCCCCTGTTGGTGCGCGGGGTCGCGAGCTATGGTCTCGAACTCTTTGGCGCGGTGCCCGACCTCGATGTGGTCTATGTGCCGATCGGGCAGGGCAGCGGCATTTCCGGGGTCATCGCCGCGCGCGAGGCATTGGGACGCACCGCCGAGATCGTCGGCGTCGTTGCCGCCGAGGCGCCGGCTTACGCGTTGTCGTTTGCCGCTGGGCAGCCAATCGCGACCAATTCCGCCGACACGATCGCCGACGGGCTGGCGGTGCGGGTGCCCGATGCAGCAGCACTCGAATTCATCCGTCGTTGGGCGGCGCGCATCCTCAGCGTGTCCGAGGCCGAGATCCGCCGCGCGATGCGGATCCTCTACACCGACACGCACAACCTTGCCGAGGGTGCCGGTGCGGCGGCTCTAGCTGCGGCATTGCAGGAACGCGACCGGCTATCTGGAAAACGCGTTGCGGTGATCCAGACCGGCGGCAATATCGACCGCCGCCTGTTCGCCGAAGTCTTGGCCGAGGAAGATACCGACTGACGGTGCGCCGCGCAGGCATATGCAGTTGGGGAAGCGGAAACAAAGATGTGCTGGAAGGGGTGGCTCACCGTCGCGGGCGGATGGGCCGTTATCATGCTGTCGGTGCTTGGGCCCGCCTCTGCCGCGGTGTGGACGCCCGATCACGTCGTCATCGTGATCGAGGAGAACCTGTCGTCACGCAATCTCGTGCCGCAGCTGACCTATCTCACCAGCCTGATGCACAACAATGCGAACTTCACCAATTCGCACGCAGTCGACCACCCCTCGCAGCCCAATTACCTCGCGCTCTTCTCGGGTTCGACGCAAGGAACGGGATCGGAGGCGAAGCGCAATCCCGACGGCTCCAACCCGATCGTTGACGGCCACACCCAGGTCGGCACCGATGCGCCGCTGGCCAACGCGCCGCTCGATACCCCCAATCTTGGGGCGGCGCTGATCCATGCCGGGTTCAGCTTTGCCGGATATTCCGAGGATCTCCCCACTCCGGGCTTTACCGGTGTCACACATACCGGCGCCCCGGGCAGCGGCATCGACTACCAGCGCAAGCATAACCCTTGGGTCAATTGGCAGGCGGCCAACGATAGCGCGATCGGCCCCAATCAATTGCCGTCGTCAGTCAACCTGCCGTTCACCGCGTTTCCAAGCGACGATGCCGGTTTTGTCCGGCTGCCGACGGTCGCTATCGTCGTGCCCAACCAGATCGACGACGCGCACGAATCCGACGCGGCTCCCCCCGGAACCGATTACGGCAAGGCGATGGATGACTGGCTGCGCCGCCATATCGAGCCGTATCGCCGCTGGGCGATGACCCATAACAGCCTCCTGATCATCACTTGGGACGAGGATGAAGACGCCTACACCCCGGTCAAAGACGCCACCGGCGCGATCGTCGCCAAGCGCTATATCAACCTGATTCCGACGATCATGGCCGGCGAGGGAGTGGTGCCGGGCAGCTACAGTGAGCGCATCGATCATTACGCCGTCTTGCGCACGATTGACGATTTTTACGGTCTGGCGCCGCTGTCGCACGGCGACGCCGCGGCCGAACCGATTACCGACGCTTTCCGCAAGCCGTAGCCGCGCCCCCTGGTAGTCAATCCGCAACCGCCACCATCGGCCGGCGCGCGGTGACCTCGATCTCGATTTTCATGCGCGGATCGACAAGCCCGCAGATGAGTGCCGTCGCAGCCGGGCGAATGGCGCCAAAGGCCTCGCCCAGCATCGGCGCGATTTTCGGCCAATCTGCTGAATCGGGCAGGTAGTAACGCACCCGTACGACATCGCCGAGGGTGGCGCCGGCCTCGCTCAATGAAGCTTCGATGTTGCGCAATGCCCGCCGCGCCTGCTCGGCCGGGTCATCGGCAATCGTCATTGTCGCATAGTCGAACCCGGTCGTGCCGGCGACAAAGACCCATTCGCCATCGACCACCGCGCGGCTGTATCCGGCCGCCGCCTCGAATGGCGAGCCCGACGAGATCAGCCGCCGCATCTCACGCGCTCTCTTCGAAGATTTCGCGGCCGATCAACATGCGGCGGATCTCGGAGGTGCCGGCGCCGATCTCGTAGAGCTTGGCGTCGCGCAATAGGCGGCCGGCGGGAAATTCGTTGATGTAGCCGTTGCCGCCCAGGATCTGGACCGCCTCCAATGCCATCGCCGTTGCTTTTTCGGCGGCGTAAAGGATAGCGCCGGCGGCGTCCTTGCGGGTTGTCTGGCCGCGGTCGCAGGCGCGCGCCACCGCATAGACATAGGCCTTGCACGCATTCATGCCGGTATACATGTCGGCGATCTTAGCTTGGATCAGCTGGAATTCGCCGATCGATTGGCCGAACTGCTTGCGGTCGTGGATATAGGGCACGACGAGATCGAGGCAGGCCTGCATGATCCCGAGCGGGCCGGCCGCCAGTACTGCGCGTTCATAATCGAGGCCACTCATCAACACGCGCACGCCTTCGCCTTCGGCCCCGAGCATGTTTTCCTCTGGGACCTCGCAATCCTCGAAGACCAGTTCCGAGGTCGGCGACCCGCGCATCCCCAATTTGTCGAGCTTTTGCGCCGGGCGAAAACCGGCAAAGCCCTTTTCGATCAGAAAGGCGCTGATACCGCGGGCGCCGGCGTCAGGCCGCGTCTTGGCATAGACGACGAGCGTGTCGGCGTAATGTCCGTTGGTGATCCACAGCTTGGTGCCGTTTAGAACCCAGCGGTCGTTTTTTCGGTCGGCGCGCAACCGCATCGAGACGACGTCGGACCCCGCCCCCGGCTCGCTCATCGCCAATGCCCCGACATGCTCGCCCGAAATCAGTTTCGGCAGGTATCGGCACTTTTGGGCCTCGCTGCCGTTGCGGCGGATCTGGTTGACGCACAAATTCGAATGCGCGCCGTAAGACAGCCCGACCGAGGCCGAGGCGCGGCTCAATTCCTCCATCGCAACGCAATGGGCGAGATAGCCCATGCCGGCGCCGCCATATTCCTCCTCGACGGTGATGCCGTGCAGGCCGAGCGCTCCCATCTCGGGCCACAATTCGATTGGAAAGCGGTCGCTTCGGTCGATCTCGGCGGCGAGCGGCGCGACCTTGTCTTCTGCGAAGTCGCGCACCGTACCGCGCAGCATGTCGATCTCCGCACCGAGATCGAAATCGAGAGCCGTCAACCTGGTATTCTGCATCGCTCGAACCCGTTTTCCGAATACCGATATGAGACCTATACGCCTCGGGCCGAGATCGGGCCACGCCACCGCTCCCCCCAACCGCTCACCGCCTAGCTTGGAGCGGTGACGACCATTCGAATTGCCCGACCTTCAAATTCCCGTCCAATCGGGAATTTAGGGAGAAATTCCGGTCGCCGCAGTCTAAATCAATAGGATGTAGTAATTGTTCGACCGATTAACCGGGATTCAAAATGGTTTAATCGGGAGTCCGATTCCGATAACCGGGAATGCGCGGGAAATCGTTCATTCCACTCCACTTACCGCCTTCACTGGATTACGTGGGATCAATTTTGACGTGACGCAATAAGCGGAAAATGTTTGGACCTGGCTCAGAACGCCTCGGACGGATACGCGAGGGCATAAAGGCGGTCGAGTTCGCGACGAAACGCTGTTCGCAAACCCGCCGCCTCATCCTCCGGCAGCCACCCAGCAATCGAATCGAAGCGCAATTCGGCCAATGTCGCCGCGGTTAAATCTTTCCAGGGCAGCACCTCTGCCCCACTGACCCGCGCCAGCGTGCTGTTCAACTCATCCCTGATGCGAGCCACAAAATCCGGTGGCGGTGGCTCCATGGGCGGAAATTTGACGGCGTCCCCGAATAGGTCAGGCTGTCGTAACGATTGACGGTTGCTCATACCCGATTTCTACGCGATCAGCGGATAGTGGGAAATAACTCCAGGGAAGAGTCTCACGAGCATGCAAACTGCTTGGCGTCAGGAGCACCTTCCGGAAATTGTCGCCACCATCGCGCGGCGGCCGGGCCACGAATCGGTGCGCACGCTCGTCGCCGATATTCTGCGTTACGGTTTCGGTGTCGACTATCACGCGATCGATCATGAGGTGCGACTCCCGGAGGTGCACGGGCGTGCCGACACGCTATTCGGCTCGGTTGTCTTCGAGTTCAAGCGCGACCTGCGGCAGGAACTTGCCGATGTCCAAGCCCGCTTGCCCGATTATCTCACAGAACGGGAGCGCCAGACCCGCCGACGGTTTCTAGGTATTGCGACCGACGGAGCGACCTTTATCGCATACGAGTTACGCGACGGCAGCCTCGCCGAGATCGGTAGGCACGAGCCTGACCCGGTGCGCTCGGAGGCGCTGCTGCATTGGCTCGAACCCGCGCTTTCCAATCGCGACGACCTTTCCCCCGACCCGTTGACCGTCGAGCGCGAGCTGGGACGCGCCAGTCTGAGCTTTGCCCGCGCTAACGGCATTCTTCAACGCCTCTGGGCCGACCTGCGCGGTCACTCAGAGGTCGTGCTGAAGCGTCAACTGTGGGACGGATTGCTGCGCGAAGCCTACGGCACCGAAGTCGGCGACGATGCGCTGTTCTTGCAACACACATATTTGACGATTGTCACCAAGACTATTGCTGCGCGCGTGCTCGATCTTCCTGCCCAGGATGCAACCGCCATCCTCTCGGGCCGCGCACTCGACGAAGTCGGCATCCAGGGAGCGGTCGAGAGCGACTTTTTTGATTGGATTCTCGAACTCGGCGAGGGCCGCGATCTAGTGGTATGACCGAAACACAAGATTCCCTCAGTCGAGCTTTTGCGTCATGATGCTGCGATGCGCAGCGATGTTGAAGTCCGGCTTGGGCCGGGGGATCGGGAGCGGCTTGAGGCAGTGGTGGGCGATCGCAATGCTGTCCAGAAGCATGTGTGGCGAGCGCGGATCATCCTGGCCACGGCAGAAGGCTGCGGCACCGCCGAGGTGATGCGCCGGGCCGGCGTGTCGAAACCCTGCGTGTGGCGCTGGCAGCGCCGCTTCATGGAGGCGGGGGTCGATGGCCTGTTGCACGACAAGACGCGCAAGCCCGGCAAAGCGCCGATCCCCGAGCCGGTCGTCGGGCGATTGATCGCGCTCACGCTCGGCGCGCCACCCGGCGAGACCACCCATTGGACGAGCCGCGCGATGGCCGACGCCATGGGGCTGGCGGTCAGCACCGTGCAAAAGATCTGGCGCGCCCATGGTCTCGCCCCGCATCGGTTGCAGGTCTTCAAACTCAGCCGCGACCCGCAGTTTGCCGCCAGGCTGCGCGATGTCGTGGGCCTTTACGTCGACCCTCCGGCGCACAGCCTGGTGCTGTCGGTCGATGAGAAGAGCCAGATCCAGGCGCTCGACCGCACTCAGCCGGGGGTGCCGATCAAGCAAGGCCGCGCCGGGACAATGACCCATGATTATATCCGCAACGGCACGACCACCCTGTTTGCCGCCCTCAATGTGCTCGACGGCACGGTCATCGGGCAGTGCATGCAGCGCCACCGGCACCAGGAATTCCTGCGCTTTCTCAATCGCCTCGAGCGCGACATCCCAGCCGGCCGACTGGTCCACGTGATCCTTGACAATTACGGCAGCCACAAGCACCCCAAAGTCAGGGCTTGGCTGGCCCGGCACCCGCGCTGGACGTTCCACTTCACCCCCACCTCGGCATCCTGGCTCAACGCCGTCGAGGGCTTTTTTGCCAAGCTAACCCGCCGGCGATTGCAACGCGGCGTGTTTCACTCCCTCGTCGACCTCCAGGCCGCGATCAACCGTTACCTTGCCCAACACAACCACAGTCCAAAGCCGTTCACCTGGACCGCCGACCCCGACCGCATCATCGCCGCCGCCAACCGCGGGTACCAAGTGTTAGATTCGATCCACTAGTTCTACGCATTGCCGGGCAGACCGCCCGCTTTCGCCTTCGCGAGGTCGAGGTCGATGTCTTAAAAGCCCTTTACGAAAGTTTGATCGACCCGGAACAGCGCCACGATTTAGGCGAATACTACACCCCGGACTGGCTTGCTTCTAAGATTGTAGCTCGTTCGTTGACCGAGCCGCTTAGTCAGCGAGTTCTCGATCCGGCTTGCGGTTCGGGCACGTTTCTATTCCACGCGATCAGAAGGAAGCTTGCCGCGGCCGAAGAAATCGGAATGACCGCGGCGCAGGCAGTCGCTATGTGCGTTGCTCAGGTGCGTGGTCTCGATGTTCATCCGGTTGCCGTAATCATTGCTCGTGTCACGTGGCTCTTGGCACTGGGTCGCTCGGTCGAGCACCGTGCGGGCCAGCTTTATGTTCCGGTCTTCCTCGGCGACGCGATGCAATGGAATTTGCGTCAAGTCGGCGATTTACAGGATGTCGTGGTCTCAGTGCCTAACGATGCACCTCTGCACGTGCCTGCAGGCTTTGCTGAGGACCAGGCAAAGCTTGACTACGGGCTTCAGACCCTGGCCCACGGCTTACAGGAAGGAGCCACGCCGGCGCAGGTGGAACGCTCCTTACTTCGATTTGACGGCGTTGCCGCCCCAGACGCTGCGGCGCTGGCGGATACGTATATTCGCCTCCGCGAGCTTTATAACACCGGACGCAATGGCATTTGGCCATTCGTACTGCGGAACTTAATGCGGCCACTGTGGCTCTCTCGACCCGAACAGCGTGCGGACCTCCTACTCGGTAATCCGCCCTGGATCGCTTACCGTCATTTGAGCGCCGAGATGAAGCCGCGGCTTCGCTCGGCCTGTCGGCAAATGAACTTGTGGGTTGGCGGGATACTGGCGACGCAACAGCACATGTCCGCATTGTTCTGGGCACGCGGTGCAGAGCGCTATCTGAAGGCGGGCGGTATGATCGCCTTCGTGCTGCCCTATGCGGCCATCAACCGACCGGCTTTTGCAGGGCTGCGCCGCGGCGACTTCGGCAACGTCCAATTGCATGTGGCCGAGGCCTGGGATCTGGCGCGGGTCCGGCCAATATTTGGCAGCACAGCGATCGGCACGACCTCGACCTGCGTGCTGTTTGGCCGGCGTGAACCGGCGGGTGGGCTCCCAGCTCAAGTCGAACAATTCTCCGGCACTCTGCCGCGTCGAGATGCCAGCGAAATAGAAGCGGATGTTTCGTTGCGGCGCACACGGGAACCTTGGCCGGCGGTTACAACGCTTGAAGGAGCATCGGTCTATAGAGCACGCTTCAAGCAAGGGGCGACAATCGTACCGCGGCGCTTCTTTCTGGCGGAGCGCGATGTAGCAGGACGGCTCGGCGATAATCCTGCGGCTCCTCGGGTACGCGGCAAGACCGGTGCCCTCGACAGGGCGCCATGGCGGGGTGTCGATCCGCCCCACGGGGCAGTCGAAATCGAGTTCCTGCGGCCGGTTTTGCTCGGCGAAAGCGTCGCGCCATTTCGATTGCGGACATTGGCCTTGGCCGTAATCCCCATCGATGGTGGAGCGCTGCTAGACGCTGCAGCTGCCACAAACGGCGGGTATAGGCATTTTGGCCGCATGGCTTCGGGATATTGAGGCAAAATGGGCAGCGCACTGTTCCAAGCTTCAAGATGGCACGCCGCGGATGACGCTCGGAGGCAGGCTTAATCACATGCGAGGTTTGTCGGCGCAACTCACCACGACAGGCCTGAAGGTGGTTTACACTAAAGCTGGCACATTACTCAGTGCTGCGATACTGGACGACCCGCGTGTGATCGTCGACCACAAGGCGTATTGGGCTGTCGCTCGGAGCATTGAGGAGGCTCGCTATCTGACAGCAATCCTCAATAGCGCTACCGTGCTGGCGCGCATCGTTCCTATGCAATCACGGGGTTGGCGCGATCCGCGCGATTTTGACAATCTCGTTTGGGAACTCCCTATTCCTGAATTTGATCGCCGACACGAACTGCACTTGGAGCTGGCCGGCGCTGCCACAGAGGCCGAACAGGTCGCTGAAATCGTACCGTTGCGCGAGGGCGCGCATTTCATGCGCCAGCGCCGTGCAATCCGCGACGCGCTGGCTGCGGACGGCATCGCCGCGACGATCGATGCTCTCGTCAGCCGATTGCTCGATTGGTGAACTAAACGGCGCGAAGTGGCTGAACGAATTGCGCGAGGTATGCCTGAACCCGCCCGATCTCGTCGAGCGGGTGCCGGAGGTGGTGCCAGGCTTTCCCGACCGCATCGTGCCGGTCAGCCCGAAGGCCGCCGCGATCCTAAAGAAGCGCACCCTAACTAACCTCTACAACGAGCGCCCGGCCTGGCTTGACAACGCCCATCACGAACTCGACACGGCCGTCGCCGCAGCCTATGGCTGGCCTGCGGATATTTCCGAGGAGGACGCGCTTGCGCGGCTGTTGGCGCTCAATCTCGAACGCGCGGCGATGCAGAGGTGAGCCGCGCATACGTCAGTTGCCGCGCGGCTTCAAGCACGCGTTGCCCAGACCTGACGCCTTATCCCGGTCTGATCGGCCCGGCAGCGTGCGCCTCGCCGCGCAACCTTGAGCCGAGCGCGCGCCATTGATCGGCGTGGGGTGTTGTCACATCAGGTGGTTCCTAAATCAGCGCGCAGCTATTCGGCATCAACGCCAATCAAATGCACTCCCTCGGACCGGGCCGCAGCAGCGAGCATGGCATCCAAGGTCGCCAGTGGCAGCGCGTTTCTCAGCGCAAGTTCAAGGTAGGCGGCGTCGTAGTAGACCGTGAGCCGGTTTCGACGCGCGAGGGCGAGAACGTCGCCCTCGTCAGGCGTTGCATCCATCGTGATCGCAAGCATCGAAACATCGCGTAGGAAACGGGCAGTCTCCTGCTCCGTAATCCGTCCTCGTCGCTCTCCGACCAGGAGCACGTTGCGCAATTCGTACCACCACAGTGCCGGGACCGTGATTTCTTCGTTCGGAGCGAGGACAAGTATCCGTTCCGCGATTTCGTGCTTCTCTTCAAAAGCCCACGCAACAACAACCGAAGCGTCGATCACGAACGGCATCAATATTTGTGGTTTTCGTGTCGCCAGGCAAGCAGTTCTTCTAGGCTTACTTTACCGGTATGCTTACGAAGTTCTTTTATATCTTCTATTGCGCGATCGATCTCATGCTGCTGGCGATCTCCCTCGGGGATGATTTGTGCGATAGAGCGGCCGTGGCGAGTGATAACAATAGTCGCGCCGCGCTCCACCTCGTCGAGCAAGCGGGAGAGGTGGGCTTTGGCGTCTGATGCCTGAATTTTGCGCATTCTCTTCTCGATTGGTCGGACTAACGGGTTAATTGGTCGACCGTAGCCCGTCAATACGCAGCGATCGCCTACTCGCGTCGTCTTGGGTTTTGCGGGCTCAGGATTTCGCGGCGGCGGGTTGGTTTCCGCTAATGGGGATGCTATCTCGCGCGGGGCATCGCGTGAGGCGAAATGGACAATATTCTCGACCGCTTGGATGAAAAGCGCCGGGCCGCGCATGAGGGCGGGGGTTTGGCGCGCATCGAGGCGCAGCACCGACGCGGCAAGCTCACCGCGCGCGAGCGGATCGAACTCTTGCTCGACCCCCAATCCTTTGAGGAATGGGACATGTTTGTCGAGCATCGCAGCCACGATTTCGGCATCGATCGGTTGCGCATACCGGGCGACGGCGTCGTTACCGGCTATGGCACGGTCAACGGCCGGCTGGTCTTTGTGTTCAGCCAGGATTTCACCGTGTTCGGCGGGTCGCTGAGCGAGGCGCACGCCGAAAAGATCTGCAAGATCATGGACCAGGCGATGAATGTCGGAGCGCCGGTGATCGGGATCAACGATTCCGGCGGGGCGCGCATCCAGGACGGGGTCGCCTCGCTCGCGGGTTACGCCGAGGTTTTCGAGCGCAACGTGCTCGCCTCGGGCGTGATCCCGCAGGTGTCGATGATCATGGGGCCATGCGCCGGCGGTGCCGTGTACTCGCCGGCGATGACCGACTTCATCTTTATGGTCAAGGACACCTCCTACATGTTCGTGACCGGACCCGAGGTCGTGCGCACCGTCACCCACGAGAGCGTAACCCAGGAAGAATTGGGCGGGGCGCTGACGCACACCAGCCGCTCGGGGGTGGCCGACCGCGCCTTTGCCAACGATGTCGAGGCGTTGCTCGAACTGCGCCGATTTATCGATTTTCTGCCGGCGTCGAACCGCGTCCAGCCGCCATTGCGGCCGACCGCCGACCCGCGCGATCGCGTCGAGCCGTCGCTCGATACGCTGGTCCCGAGCAATCCGAACAAGCCCTACGACATGAAGGAGTTGATCCTGAAAGTCGTCGACGAGGGCGAGTTCTTCGAAATCCAGCCCGATTTTGCTCGTAACATCGTGGTCGGCTTTGCGCGGATCGAGGGTTCGACGATCGGCATTGTCGCCAACCAGCCGATGGTGCTGGCCGGTTGCCTCGACATCGACAGCGCACGCAAGGCGGCCCGCTTTGTGCGGTTTTGCGACTGCTTTAACATCCCGATCGTGACCTTTGTGGACGTTCCCGGATTTCTACCCGGGACCGCGCAGGAGTATGGCGGGATCATCAAGCACGGCGCCAAATTGCTGTTCGCCTATGCTGAGGCCACCGTGCCAAAAGTGACCCTGATCACGCGCAAGGCCTATGGCGGCGCCTACGACGTGATGAGCTCAAAGCATTTGCGCGGCGATCTGAATTTCGCTTGGCCCTCGGCGGAAATCGCGGTGATGGGGCCAAAGGGTGCGGTCGAAATCATCTTTCGCGCTGATCTCGGGGACGCCGCAGCAATTGAGGCGCGCACCGAGGAGTACCGGGAGAAATTCGCCAACCCGTTTGTCGCCGCCAGCCGCGGCTTTATCGACGACGTTATCCCACCGCGTGACACCCGCCGCCGGCTGGCCCGCGGCCTAGCGATGCTCCGCGGTAAGCAATTGAGCAACCCGCCCAAAAAACACGACAACATCCCACTGTAAATAGTCGCCCGTGGAGAACGGTTGCGGGCGGTTTTTAGGACTATCGAAGCCCGGCCGGCCGTGGAAGAGCGCCTGGAGAAGGGCGCGCCACAGCCGCCGGAGCCAGCGCAGCAGGAGAGCGAAGTTGTCGCCGGCGGCGGCGAGCACGGGATTGGCGCGATCGCCGTCTAGGCCCATGGATGCGGCGGGTCTCGACCCCGGTAGGCTGTTCCAGTTCCGCGACGAGCGGCGCCAAAGTGTTAGTTTTGCGTCACATGTGTGAAGTATTTCACATATTGCTCCTTCCACATTCAGTAGCATGACAACCGGTTCCATCTGGTTACCGGAATTCCGTTGCAGATGGTATTAACCAAAAGTAGAGGCAATCGCCACGACATGGAGATACAAAGATGTCCTATAATCCGTTCGCTGCCATTCCCGTGCACCAAGCAAGCGTCCAAGAAGGAAGTAAAGGTATCTCGCCCAAAGTTATTGGTTCGACGCTGGGAGGTGCATTAGCCACGATTTTGTGGATTCTGCTAGTCGGCTACGTGCCGGGGCTAAGGGAGCACCTTGGCGACGCTGGCGTTACTGCTATCACTGGCGCCACTGGTACACTTTTCGGTGCTTTGCTCGGATACTTTGTCGCCGACCCAGTTCGCACCGCGATCACCGCGGACCCAGTTCAAACCGTGGCCACCGTCGACCCAGTTCGAGCCGCGATTAACGCCGGCCCAGTTCGAACCGCGACCACCTAAACTCGGTGAGCCAACTGGCTTTCACCGACGACGAGCGCGCGCGTTACCCATGGCTATTCGACATGGAGGGCGCGTGCTCGCGTCGCGTCACGGCGGGCTATGACTTCGCGCAGTTGCGGTCGGTCGGCGATAGTCGGCGATGGTGCCAGCGATGTTATCGCGGAACACCTTCGCCCTCACCATTGCCAACCGAACTTTTATTGCCAACCGAACTTTTCACGTTCCTGCTTCTCTCAGCGTCGCCTTTTTGCAGTCCTGGAGACGACGCAATTTCTAAAATCATCCCTCAATACCGGGCGCTGCCGGGGGTGCGGGGGAAGGGGATCGCGTCGCGCACGTTCGAAAGGCCGGTGACGTAGGCGAGGGTGCGCTCAAAGCCGAGGCCAAAGCCGGCATGCGGGACGGTACCGTAGCGCCGCAGATCGCGGTACCAGGTGTAGTGCTCGGGGTCGATGTGGCACTCGGCCATGCGTGCGTCGAGTATTTCGAGCCGCTCCTCGCGCTGGCTGCCGCCGATGATCTCGCCGATTCCCGGCGCAAGCACGTCCATCGCCGCGACGGTGCGGCCGTCATCGTTGACCCGCATGTAGAAGGCTTTGATATCCTTTGGGTAGTTCATCACGATGACCGGCTTTTTCACGTATTTCTCGGTCAGATAGCGCTCGTGCTCCGATTGCAAATCGATCCCCCACTTGACCGGAAATTCGAATTTCTGGTTCGACCGTTCGAGCACTTGGATCGCCTCGCTGTAATCCATATGCACGAATTCCGAGCCAACGATCCCCTTGAGTTTCACCAGCAACCCCTTTTCGATGCGCTGATCGAAAAACGCGAGATCCTCCTGTCGCTCGTTTAGCAACGCCGCAAAAGTGTATTTGAGCAGCCCTTCCGCCAATGCGGCATTGTCCGAGAGGTCGGCAAACGCGATTTCGGGCTCGATCATCCAGAACTCGGCGAGGTGGCGGCTGGTATTCGAGTTCTCGGCGCGGAAAGTCGGCCCGAAGGTGTAGACCTTGGTCAATGCTAGGCAATAGGCCTCGACATTGAGCTGCCCGGAGACTGTCAGAAAGGCCTCGCGGCCAAAGAAATCCTGCGCGAAGTCGATTTTTCCCTCTTGTGTGCGCGGTAGATTGGCGAAATCCAAGGTCGAGACCCGGAACAAGGCGCCCGCCCCCTCCGCGTCGGAGGCGGTGATGATTGGCGTGTTGACCCAGAAAAACCCGTTCTCGTCGAAAAAGCGGTGGATCGCCTTGGCCAGGCTGTGCCGCACCCGCGTCGCGGCGCCGATCACATTCGTGCGCGGCCGCAGATGCGCGACGTCGCGCAGGAATTCGAGCGTATGCGGCTTTGGCTGGATCGGATAGGTGTCCGGGTCGTCGACCCAGCCGATCACCTTGACCGCAGTCGCCTGCATCTCGAAGGGCTGCCCCTTGGCTGGCGATGGCACAACCATCCCGCTCGCTTCGACCGCACAGCCGGCCGTCAGCCGCAACACCTCATCGGTGTAGTTCGCCAGTGCGTTGGGGACGACCACCTGCACCGGATGAAAGGTCGACCCGTCCGATAGATGCACAAAGGAAATCCCGGCCTTCGAATCCCGCCGGGTCCGTACCCAGCCTTTGACCGTGACTGGCATATCATCGGGCGCCTCGCCGGCCAGGATCGCGCGCACGCTGAATTCTTTATTGTCCATTACGAAAACTTACGCCGTCAAATGCCATTGTCCAGGGTTCCCGACCAGACGGGCGCGGCAGCAAAGCACCGAACGCCTATGAGCTCGCGACCGTGGGATTGATTGGCGGTAACCTGCGGTGCAGACAGCGGCGTCGGGAGGCCAGGATGACGGGGCACGTAATTGATTTTACGCTCGGTGACGGTAGAGAGATGACCGGCTACCTCGCCGTTCCCGACGCCGGGAATGGCCCTGGGGTCGTGCTGGTCGTCGAAAACGGTGACGATAATCCGGACGCACGGCGGCTGACTGATCTCTACGCCGCGGAGGGCTATGCCGCGCTATGCACCCCGGCTGCCCCGTCGCACGACGATGTTGCCGCGGCCATCGCGGCATTGCGGAGCCGCACCGAATGCACCGGCAAGGTCGCGGCAATCGGTTTTGGGCCGGGCGCTATCTCTGCACTGCGTGCCGCCGCAGATAAGCGCGTCGAATGCGCCATCTGCTATTCCCCACCTACAGTAGAAGAAGCGCTCATTCTGGCGCCGCGGATCGACTGCCCGGTGGCGCTGCATCTCGCCGGAAGCGACCCGGCTACCCCGCCTGCCGCTGTCGAAAAACTCAAACAGGCGTTCGCCGGCCGGCCGGAGGTGAGCGTCTATGTCTATCCGGGAACCGCACGCGGGTTCGAACTGAGGCGCGACGGGCAATCCGAAAATGCGGCGGCCGGTCTCGCGCATTCGCGCTCGATCGCCGTGCTGCGGCGAGTCATGGGCCCGCATTACGACCTCGAAGGGTTGTGGGAAGCGCACACCCGCTACGAATTCGAAACCCGTGATGTCGACGCGACCATGGCGACGATGGTCGACGAGCCCTATGTTAACCACGTCCCGGTCATGACCGGTGGGGTTGGCCAGCGTGATCTCGCGCGGTTTTACGCCAATCACTTCATCCCGACATGCCCCGCCGACATCGCGATGGTCCCGGTTTCGCGCACAATCGGCGCTGACCGCGTCGTCGACGAGATGGTGGTGTCGTTTACTCATGACCGCGAGATTGACTGGATGCTGCCGGGCGTCGCCCCAACCGGCCGCCGGGTCGAGGTGCCGCTCGTCGCAATCGTCGGCTTCCGCGGCGACAAGCTCTACCACGAGCACATCTATTGGGATCAGGCGAGTGTGTTGGTGCAGATCGGTCTGTTGGACCCGAACCGGCTTCCGGTCGCGGGTGTCGAGACGGCCCGCAAGTTTCTCGACGAAACCTTGCCCTCGAATACGTTGATGAGCCGCTGGGCCGACAGCGCGCCCAAGATTCTCAGATGAGCGAGTTGCGCGCGATGATCTACCGCTCCCACCCGGAACAGCGGCTGCGGCGCGTCGTTAGGAACGGCACGAGCGGCGCGGTGGGTTTCCCGATGCGCCCTGGCACGTCGAACGGAGATCCTCCATGGCATCGATACCCGACAAATATCTCGACCTATTGCAGCAGAAAAAGGCGTTCGCCACACTCGCCACATTGATGCCCGACGGCACGCCGCAGGTGACCCCGGTGTGGTTCGATTATGCGAACGGGAAAGTGCGGGTGAACACGGCAAAAGGCCGGGTCAAGGCGCGGAACTTGAAGCCCGGCGCTCCGGTCGCGATGGCGATCATGGATCCCGATAACCCTTATCGTTATTTGCAGATCCGCGGCCGCGTTGTCTCGGAGACCGAAAACGGCGCCGACGCGCATATCGACCAGCTCGCGAAGAAATACCTCGACAAAGATACCTACCCGTTCCGCCAGCCCGGCGAAGTCCGGGTCATGTACGAGATCGAGCCCTCCTCGGTATCCGGGATGGGCTGAGCCGGCGACCGCGCAGCCGGCACCGTAAAGCGCTCGGCCTGGACTGAGTTGGGCGCGCGACAGTGAAGGCGCATTGATCAAAGCCGCCGCTCAAATCGGTCGCCGGGGCTTTGGCATTGCGCCAATAAGGGCAAGCAAGCAATCTGCGTCGAGACCGCGCTGACGAGTGCCGATGTCGTCAGCCGCTGGCGGAGCGCTGTGACGATGACCGACACCCATACGCCCAATATAGATTTGGCGGCCGCCCTCGCCGAAGCCGAGGAGCAATACCGGGCGGCAAACCCGAAGAGCTTGGCCCAACATTACGAGGCTTGCGCCGCGATGCCCGGCGGCAACACCCGCGCGTCGATCCATGTCGATCCGTTCCCGCTGACGATCGCCCGCGGCGAGGGACCGCGGTTATGGGATCTTGACGGCCACGAATATTCGGATTTCCTCAGCGAATTCACCGCCGGGATTTATGGCCACTCGCATCCGGCGATCATCCGGGCGATTACGGAAGCGCTTGTGGGCGGGCTTAATTTCGGCGCCCAGAGCCAGGCCGAGGCGCGATTTGCGGCCGCGATTTGCGCCCGCTTTCCGTCAATCGAGCTGGTGCGCTTTACCAATTCCGGCACTGAGGCCAATCTGATGGCGGTCAGTGCCGCTTGTGCGATCACCGGCCGGCGCAAGATCCTGGTGTTTGCCGGCGGCTATCACGGCGGGGTGTTTTATTTTCGGGGTCATGGCAGCGTCATCAACGCGCCGTTCGATTATCTGATCGGCCGATACAACGATCTTGCCGCTGTCCACGATTTGGTGCGTCCCTGCCGAGGCGAACTAGCCGCGATTCTGGTCGAGCCGATGCAGGGGACGACCGGTTGCATTCCGGCCGACCGCGAATTTCTCGCCGGGTTGAGCGCTCTGGCGGACGAAACCGGGGCTATCCTGATCTTCGATGAAGTCATGACGTCGCGGCTGGCGCCGGGCGGGTTGCAGGAGGCGCACGGCATCCTCGCCGACATGACGACATTGGGAAAATATCTCGGCGGCGGCATGAGCTTTGGCGCTTTTGGCGGGCGCGCCGAGATTATGGAGCGCTTCGACCCACGCCGGCCCGATGCCTTTCAGCATGCCGGCACCTTCAATAACAATGTGTTGACGATGAACGCCGGCTATGTCGGGCTGACCGAGATCTACACACCTGAGCGCGCCCTCGCCTTGAACGAATGGGGCGATGGATTGCGCGAACGGCTGAACCGGATCGTGCGGCGGCACGGGCTTCCAATGCAGTTCACCGGCCGCGGCTCGATGATGTCGGTCCACATGACCGACGCACCGATCCGTTCCGAAGAGGACGCGGCGCGTGGCAGCGGCGCATTGCGCGACCTGTTTTGGTTCGATCTCTCGGCATCGGGCATCTGGTTCGCCAAGCGCGGCATGTTTGCGCTGTCGATTGCGCTCGATGAGGCCGATGCCGACAAGCTCGCCAACGCGGTCGAGGATTTCGCGCAAACCCGCGCTCCGCTCTATGCGGCTGCCGGCGGACCACCGGACGTCTGATCTGGGAGATCTATCGAGCGGCGGTGAGGGCCGCGCCAGGTTTGGTCGTCAGTGGCCGTGGTAGCTCGTGGTCCCATCGACGGTACCACCTATCCGCACCGAAGTGTCGGTACCGGGGATCAAGGTCGAGCGCGGAAAGCTCCCCGCCCCGTCAGGGACGTTCGCCGCCGGAGAGTTCGGCTGGTCGCCTGGTTGCGGCGCCGCAAGCTGGTCAATTCGCGACTGAATTTGCGATTTGCTGCTGCTCAGATTGTTCAACTCGTCAGCAACTGCGGGGCGATAGTTGGCGATTGCGGCTGCCGCGGCTAACCCCGCGATGACCAATAACATCGCTGATCTCGGCTTCATCATCGGCTTTGCCCCCTAAGAATAATCTGTGCGGCGGTCGGGGTCCAACCAGGGGATCCCGGCGCTGGCCGCAATCAGGTGCGGGTTCGGCAGTAGATCGCATCGATCGCCGGCGGGCCATCAGCGACAACGAGGCCGTGGGCGACAAGATCGAGCAGGTGCGCATGCACCGATCGGCCGGCGGCGCGATGCAATCCCGGACCAAGTCCGACATAGAGCTTATCGACGATCGCCTCGATCGGTTGCGGCCCGGCAGCAAGACAATCGAGGATCCCGGCCTCGCGCTCGCGGCGATGCGCGATAAAGGCGCGGACATGCGGATGCGGTTCGGTAATCGCCGGGCCGTGGGTTGGCCAATAGGTCGTGTCGGGGCGGGCAAGCAGTTTGTCGAGCGAGGCCATATAGGCGCTCATATCGCCGTCGGGTGGTGCGATGACGCTGGTCGACCAGCCCATCACATGATCGCCGCTGAACAGGATGCCCTGCTGCGGCAGGGCAAAGCACAGATGGTTCGAGGTGTGCCCCGGGGTGTGCACCGCCTCAAAACGCCAGCCCTTACCGGCGATCTCGTCCCCGTCGGTGACGGTCACATCAGGTGCGAAATCCCAGTCGCCGCCTTCCTCGATCCCGGCCGCGCCGCGCCGCCCTCCGGCATGTGGGCCAAAACCATAGGTCTTGGCGCCGGTTGCCGCCTTGACCGCTTTCGCCGCCGGCGAGTGATCGCGATGCGTGTGGGTGATCAGGATATGGGTCACCTGCTCGCCGGCGAGCCCCTCCAGCAGTGCCGCGACATGCTCGTCGAGATCGGGGCCGGGATCGATCACCGCGACCTCGCCCTCGCCAACGACATAAGTGCCGGTCCCACGAAAGGTGAACGGGCTCGGGTTGCGCGCGACGATGCGGCGGACGGCGGGTGCGACCGGCTCGAGGCGGCCGTACTCGAACGAAAATTCACGGCGGAATGGGATATCGACGGCCATAGCCAGCAAGAGTACACGAGATCGGTTGCATTGTCCCATTTGCGGGATCGGAGCGAGGAATGCCGCGATGAAGATCAAGCTCGACATCGACTGAACCGCGGAGGAAGCGCGCCGCTTCTTCGGCCTGCCCGATGTGCAACCGCTTCAGGAAGCGGTGTTGAAGGAAGTGCAAGAACGGATGAGCGCCAACATCAAGGCGATGGACGCCAAGGCGCTGATTGAAACTTGGTTGCCCGCGACCTTGAAGGGTTTCGAGCAACTGCAACAAGCCTTTATGTCGAATCTCGCAGGCCGCACCGACCCGAAGAAATAGCGGCGCTTCTCCTGTGAGGGCTCGTGGCGGCCGCGCGCAGCGCAGCGTTATTTGCCGAAAATGCCTTTGAGCACGTCGACGGCGCCTTGGCCGACGCCTTCGAGACCTTTGCTAACGCTACCGCCGACCGATTTGAGACTGTCGAGTACATTGCGCGGGGTTTGCATCAACATCCCGGCTACATCGGGCCGATAGCTCAGATTATTCCAGGTGCCACTGACCTGGATCGGCACGTTGATGCCTTCACCGAGCCGCACATTGACCCGGTAATCCACTACGCTCGTCCGCAGATTGACGGTGCCGGCGCCGGTCATCGGCACGCCGCCCAATTTCACTTGCAGATCATTGTTGTGCACCAGGCCGTTGGTGATTGTGCCGGAAGCCGTCAGCGTTGCGAAGCTGCTGGTATTGCCGCCGCCGACGAGGGCTTTGGCCGCGTTCTCAACCATCGCCAGTGGACCGACCTTGGTGATCTGGCCATGGGCGAGAAGGTTGAGCGTATCAGTGATGTCGAGCGTGCGAATGATGTCCCGTTCGATCTTCGCCGCGCTCGCGGCAAGCGCCGGCAGGTTCACCCCTTTGATCTGGCCATTGGCGAGGCTGAGCGCGGCGCTGCCGGACAGCGTGTTGATCAATTCGCGCTGGCTTCTGCCGCGCGCGGTAACGGCGATGTCGAGACTGCCGGCGCCGGTCAGCCGGTTGTTCTCGATCACCGCTTGCGCCAAGGGGTCGATCTGGACCTCGGCCAGGGCGATATTGAGCCCAACGCTCGGTGCCGCACCGTTGCTGTCCAGCGTTATCTTGCTGTGGCCGGTACCGCGATAAAGCGCCATTCGGCTCAGATCGGCTGTGAGCCGGCCGTCTTTGACACGGATCCCGACCGTGCTCGCGCCGATCTCAAGTCGACGGTAGGCGATGCTGCCGACGTTTAGGTCGAGATCGAGATCAGCGAGTTCGAGCGGCGAAGCGTCGACGGTCACAACGTTTTGATCGTTTTGCGCCACTGACGAGGGCGCCGGAGCGGGGCTGCTCGTAGCTGCCGGCCGGTCAATCGACACCGTTCCCGGCGACAGGTAGGGATTGAGGTCGATCCTGTTGACGTCGAGCTTGCCGCTGAAGCCAGGCCGCGCACCAGTGCAGTCGATCGCGATCGAGCCTTTGGCGTTGATCGCGTCGAGTGAGAGATTGACGTTACTGATGCTGATCTTGGTCCCGGCCGTCGCAATCATGCCCTTGATCGCAAGTGGGCCGAAGCCGCCGCCGCTGAAGGTGATCGGCCATCCCATCCACCTTGCGAGCTGACGCACCGATTGCGTCCTGAGATCGACGAGGCCGGCGAGGCTGGCCGACGGCGGACCGGCGATGCGGCCGGAGAAGTCGAGCGTCGTTAAAGCGGCAGCGAGTTTGATGCTGGCTTGGCTCTCGGCCCCGTCGAGAAAGGCGCGCGGCTGATCGATGCCAAGGGCTAGCGTCACTTTCTCGCCGCGCCAAACCACCGAGCCATTGGCGGCAAGGGGGCCGGCGAGGCTGTGCAGGGCCAACGTCATATCGATATTGTCGAGTTGCTGCGACAAGCCGGTGCGCTGGTCGAGGTAGCTGATCTTGCCGTCGACGAGCCGCACCTCCCCAAGCGTCAGGCCGGAGATGCTCGGCCTCGGCCAGACCGGGGCGCGAGGCGTAGCGGCGGGGGACGCTGCTGGCGTTCCGAACATCCAATTGGGATGCCCTGACCTGTCCACCTCAAGCGCGATCGTCGGCTCGATCAGAACCAAGCGGCTCACCACGACCGAGCCGTGGAGCAGGGGCAAAATCTGCAGCCGCATTTGCAACTGCTTTACCCTCACCATGTCAGGCGAGCGCGCGGGCGCGTTGGCAAAGGAGACATCGTTTGCGTCGAGCTCCAAGGCCGGGAATACCGACAATTTCACCGGCCCAGCGATCTTGAGGTCGCGTCCGGCCGCCTGTTTGATCAAAGCAACGAGCCGGCCCTCATAGGCTGCGACCGGAACGGCAAGCGGGATGACGACGGCTGCGGCGATGATCAGAACGACGAGCACCGCCACCCCGACGAGCAGTTTCCTCACGTCGCACCTCCGCCGGTGGCGCGCATCGACAGCGGAGCGCGGCGCATCCGCCGATTGATTGATGCCTTATCCCAGAAGGCGCTTAGGGCAAGCCAGTCTTAACTAAAGGCTGCGGATGGGATAGACAACGGTCCGTCGATGCGCCGGTGGGCGATGGAGATTTGTCAGGCGCATGATTTCCATGTCACCGCGGTTGCGCTGCCAACCATCGGCGATTTGTCCGCGGAAAGCCGCGCCGGTAGCGCCGCGGGAGGAAAACTCTAGTGTCAGTCTCATTACGCACCGAGCGCCTACTGCTGAGATCGTGGTGCGACGATCATATCGCGGCCTTTGCGACAATGTCGTCCGACCCGGCCGTCATGGAATTTTTGCGACCGTTCACCGATTTGGCAGCGTGCGAGGCCTGGGTGATACGGGCCCGGGCGCACTGGAGCACCTACGGGTTCGGCCAGTGGGTCGTCGAAGTTCCGGGCGAGGCGGCCTTCATTGGTGTCATCGGCCTCGCACAGATTCCTTACGAGGCGCATTTCACGCCGGCGATCGAGATCGCATGGCGACTGGCGCGAGCCTATTGGGGCCGCGGCTATGCGACAGAGGCCGCCCGCGCGGCGCTCGATTACGGCTTCGGCAAACTCGGTCTTGAACAGATCGTCGCCGTCACCGTCCCGGCCAATTTGCGGTCGCTCCGAGTCATGGAGCGGCTCGACATGACCCGTAGCCCAGCGGACGATTTCGATCACCCGAACCTGCCGGAAGGGCCGCTGCGGCGGCATGTCCTTTACCGGATACGCAATCCGCGGATCATGCCGTGACAATCCTGCTCATTCGCCATGGCGAGACCGAATGGAACCGGGAGAGGCGGCACCAGGGCTGGCTCAATTCACCACTGACCGAGCGCGGCATCGCCCAGGCCAGCGCGATCGGGCGGCTGTGCGCGAACCTGCCGGAAGCTGCTAATGCGACTATCGTCGCCAGTCCGCTGGGGCGGGCGCGGCGGACCGCTGAAATTATCCGCGATCAGATGCCCGTCATCGGCAGGCTACGCACCGACTGCAAGTTGCGGGAATTGACAATGGGATCTTGGGATGGCCTGACCTACAGCGAGATCGAAGCGCTTTCGCCGGGGATTTTCGATCGCGAGGGTCCCGATTGGTGCTTCAGTTCGCCGGATGGCGAAAGCTACGCCGTTTTCGCCGGGCGTGTCGGCGAGTGGCTCAGCGAACAAAATGGATCCTTAACGACAATCGTTGTTGCGCACGGCCTCGTCAGCCGAGTGCTGCGCGGTCACTTTGCCGGGCTGCCGCGCGGCGCGGCGCTTGCTCTGCCAGTCCCGCAAGATCGGATTTTCCGTCTCTCCGGCGGCACAATGGAAACGATTGCGGTTCAGACGGAGCTCGCGCCTCTTCCCGGGCGTGGATAGACCTCGTGGATAACGTCATCGAGCCAATGCTCGCGGAGGCCCGGCACCTCGGCGATATCGGCGGCGAAGGTCGCGTTGCCAAGATCATACAGCACGGCGCCGAGCCGCTTCTCGCCGGGCATGTCCGGTTGGGTCGGCGCGCCGACCAGAAAACTCGACGCCGGCGACCAGATATAGCGGGTGCCGTCGTGGTCAAAGTCTCGGGCTTGGTGAAGATGGCCGGTGGCGACAAATGCCACCTGATAGAGTCTAACTAACGCCATCAAAGACGCGCGCGGCTGCGGCTTGATCGACCAATATTCGGTATCGCCCTCGTCAGGACTGTCGACAAACAGCGGACGATGCAAAAACCAGCCGATCCGCCGCTCTCCCGCTTCGGACATGACCTGTTCGAGCCACGCGTTTTGCTCGGCTTCCTCCGGCTCGCCACTGTCGATAAGCATCGCGTCGAGCCCGACCAGCCGCCAGCCTTGCGCACCCTCGCCGATGTCCTCGACCCACCGGTCGGGCCCGAAATATCGTCGCCACATTGCCAGCCGCTCGGCGTTGACCGGTTGCCGCGCGTGCCGCGCATCGCCGACATCGTGGTTGCCGGGCACTGCGCGCCAGCGGCTGCCGAGCCCGTTGATCAACTGGGCGGAAAAGGCTAGGTCGTCTTCGACCCCGGCGCCGTCCACCGTGACATCGCCGGTATGAATCACCAGATCCGGGTGCTGCGCGACAATCCAGTCGGCGAGCGGCGGCCAATTGTCGGCAAAATGCGGTTTGCTTCGGCTCAGATGCGTGTCGGAGATCTGGACTACCCGCATTATTTGGCTTCACAAAGAAAAGCCGCCAGATCGGCCATGTGGCTGAACACCTGCAAACAGCCCGCAGCAATTAGCTGATCGGCGTGATCGTTGGGACAATGACTGCCGCCGCAAAAGCCGACGACCGGCATGCCGGCGGCAACCGCGGCGGCAACGCCGACCAGACTGTCCTCGACGACGGTACAGCCCGCGGGCCGCACCCCGAGTTGGCGGGCTGCGTGTAAGAACAAGTCGGGAGCGGGCTTGCCGACCGCGACTTGGATCGCGCTGAATACATGCGGGTCGAAGAAGCGCAGCAATCCGGTTAAGGCCAAGCGATCGCGCACTCGCTGAAGATGACCGTTCGAGGCAACGCAACGTGCTGTGGGCAATGCCGCCAGCAGCTCGGCAACTCCGGGGATCGGTTTTAACTCGTGTTCGAGGACAATCGCGGTGCGTGCCCGCATCGCCTCGAAAAACTCGTCCGACAGAGGGCGCCCATAGCGCGCCTCGACCGCCGCATTAAGGGCGTCGCGGTTCTTGCCAAAGCCGAGCAACAGGGCCTCTTCGGCCGTCGCCGGATAATCGGCTTCGGTCAGACACTCGCCGAGCACGCGCGCAAAGATTGCTTCGCTATCGACGAGGACGCCGTCGCAATCGAAGATGACAAGATCCGGATCGGGCACTCGGGGGTTCCGCCGCGGCGCCGGAATTGACGCCCATCACCTATATAGCGGGCCCGCTACTGCCGCGAAAGGTAAGCACTTACCCGACCAGCGCGCCGAAGGCTCCCTCGGCGTCTTGACTGGAAGCCGCGTCAGTCAGTCAGCTCAAAACAAAATGCCGGTCTCGACCAAAAGCCGCGTCTGGCTCGTATCCGTGCCATTGCTACCAAAGGCGAGCCCCTCGGCAATGGCGCCCGCCTTGACCCAAGAAACTTCACCACGGGCAAAGAAGTACTTGTACTGATAGGTCGGCGTGAAGGTGAGAGAGAATGCGTGGCTACCCGCTCCGTAGAGCAGATTGTTGCTGCCGGTCGTGCCGATATATTCGACGCGTCCGCCAAGATTTACGCCGGCAATATTAAGGACGGCGCCGACATCGTAATTGACCAACAGAGCGCCGCCAAAGGTCGCGGCACCCGGTCCGTACACAGCATCGTTCCCCTGGACATGGGTCGCCTGGAAATAAGGCTGAATAATCCACGGGTCGGAATTATACGTGTATATCAAATTATAGATTTGCGAATTGTTCTGCAAACTGGGGGCACGCAACGTATTTGTCTTGGTAAGTCCCAGGTTTCCACCGCCGACGAATTCAAAAGAATTGGTCGGGTTTAGAGTATAGGTGACGGCTCCTGTGAGCCAGTTCCAGACACCGGAATCGAAGCCGTCGGTAAACGACAGCGAAAACGCGGCCGGACCCAAAGTGTAATTGACTTGGCCGCCCTTGCTGATCGCGGGTTCCTGGTTCCACAGCAGGCCGCGCTCGATGTTTATGTTTTCAAACGAAAACGTGTATTCGGCCCCGATCAGGGTCGGCAGTTTGCCGGCCTCGAATGACAAGCTGTCGTTCGGGACGACCTTGGCGAAGCCTTGCGGGAACCAGCCCCACAAATTGCCGGAGGGCGAGTTTTGGCCCCAGGTTGCGAGTGGGGTCGAGATGTACGGCGAACCCAGCGAGGTGATCGAATAGGCGCCGGCTTGTGCGTAGAATTGAAAAAGGCCATCGGTCTTTTGCACAAAGATCTGGCCGTTATCGATCCCGCCGACATTGCGCATGTTGCCGGGTAAAACGTTGGGTACGGGATTGCTCTGCCATTGGTAAAGGCCGCTGCCGATACCGTCGACATAGATGTCGCCGAGTGGGCCGATCGTGTATTTGGGCGGCGGCAATTGGATCGCGAGCGGGCCGGTGATCGAAGGTGCGATCAGCGGCGAGGTCGGCGCCGCGGGGGCCGGCGCCGGTGCGGCTGCAGCACCTGGCGGTGCGCCCACCAGTGGCGCTCCGGGTGGCGGCGGTGGTGCAGGAGGCGGCGGCGTTGATGGCAATTGCGCCAGTTCGTCGGCCCATGCGCATGACCCGCCGAGGCTGAGCAGCGCCCACAAAACCGCTGCGCCTGAGATGGTGCCTTTCTTGCTCTTCTTCATCTGCACAGAGCCTTTCGAGTAAGTCTTTAACTAGGCCAACCGCGCACCTCGCGACCGGCTGCCGCTTTCCTCAGCCCAACCGCGACGCAAGCGCCATACCAATCCCAGGCCCATTCTGAAACCGTTACCTGAGAGGGAGATTAACGACACGGTTGCATACGGGAGCCTTAGCTCACCTTGTGCTCTGGCCCGAGCAAAACTGTCAAGACGTATCGATGCGGCTGTCTTCGCTGCCTAACTAGTAGGCAATGGCGAGTAGTTTTTCAGCAATAGTGCCCCTCAAACTCAGTCCGGCACGCACACCGTTTCGACCCAGGCCTGCGATTTGCTCGGTGGGGGAAGGTTAATTCGGCGCTTGTCTTTGGCGATTCGCGTTCAGCCGCGGCCGATATAGGGCATCTTTGTCGCCATCACCGTCATGAACTGTACGTTCGCCTCCAGCGGGAGTGCCGCCATATAGACGACGCCGCGAGCGACATGTTCGACATCGATGCGCGGCTCGGCCTCGACCCGTCCGGTCGCCTGCAATCGGCCGCGCGCGGTATCCTCGTTGCGGGTTGTCGCAGCATTGCCGATGTCGATCTGGCCGCAAGCGATGTCGTAGTCGCGGCCGTCGAGCGACAATGAGCGGGTGAGCCCGGTCAGCGCGTGCTTGGTCGCAACATAGGGCGTCGAGTGACGGCGCGGCACATGCGCCGAAACCGAACCATTGTTGATGATCCGCCCACCCTGCGGATCCTGCGCTTTCATCATGCGGAACGCGTGCTGCGCGCACAGGAACGAGCCGGTCAGATTGACCGCGACGACGTTCGTCCACTGCTCGTAGGTCAGATCCTCGAACGCGATGCCGCGGGTGCTGATCCCGGCGTTGTTGAACAACAAATCGATGCGGCCAAAGGTATTCTTCACCGTCTCGAACAGTGCCGCGATCTGCGCCGGGTCCGAGATGTCGGTCGGCACAACGAGAGCGTGCGGCGCCCCCTCCGCGCTGCGAGGCGCGGCGCCTGGGGCAGGCTTTGCCATCGCGGCGGTCTCTTCGAGCATGTCACGCCGGCGGCCGGCCAGCACTGCAGTGAAGCCGGCCTCGATTAGAGCAAGCGCCGAGGCGCGCCCGATACCGCTCCCCGCCCCGGTGATGACAGCAATCTTGCCCGGCGTCTCCATTTCTCTGCCCCTTTCATTTACAATTTGTGTGGAATTAGTCTGCGGCTCGGCGTGACGAGCTCGTCCTGTGCTGCGATCAAGGCGAGCTCGCCGCCACCCGCCGCAACAGTAGCTTCGACCACACCCCAGATCGCGGCGACAGCCAGCGCCAGCGCTTCCGGTATCGGCTTGCCTTTGAGGGTCCAGCCGAGAAACAGCGCGGCCAGCGCGTCGCCGCAACCAGTGGCTTCGATCGCTAGACGCGGGGTTTCCACCGCCCAAACGCCTTCAGGAGCCGCAGCGAGCACGGCGATCCGATCCGGCGCGGGTTCGAGGCTGGTGACGAGCACGATCGCCGGACCTCGTCGGTGCAGCGCCGTCGCGGCAGCCGCGGCCTCAGCGAGGGTCGCAATGCGGCCTCCGGTCAGCCACTCCAGTTCGAAACGGTTGGGCGTGGCGATGTCCGCTACCGTAAGCGCCTGGTCGCGATACCATTCGGGGATGCCGCCCCGCACATACCACCCCGGCCCGACATCGCCCATGACCGGATCGCAGCAATAAATCGCCCGCGGATTGGCCCGTTTGATCCGGGCGACAATGTCGAGCAATACCGGGCCGACTTCCGCCTCGCCGAGATAGCCCGACAACACGGCGTCGCAGCCCGGCAACACACCCAATTCGGCGATGCCCTCGAACAAGGAGGCGATGATGCGCGACGGCACCTGATCACCGCGCCATTTGCCGTATCCGGTATGGTTGGAAAATGCGACGGTGTTGAGCGACCAAGTCTCGATGCCCAGCCGCTGCAATGGAAACAGCGCGGCGCAATTTCCGACGACGCCGGCCGCCACCCAAGATTGTATCGACAGAACGGTCGCCATGTCGAGGGTGAGGCCTCTGTTGTCCGAGTCGTATCGCTAAGTAACCGCACGCCGCACCGAAGCTGCTATATCACTTTGAATGATCCCAAAGCCATCCTCGGCCCTGCGAAAAGAGCGGCCGGTTGCACGGCAAAAGCAGCCGAAATCCGACGACGCGCCCCGACGGGATCATGCAAGACGTCTTAATTTGTGCGTAATGCAACCGGGTTGTTCTTGGTAAGCGCGCGACCCTCGCTGGTTACAGCGATAGATGGAGGAACTGATTGAACGGGCCGGGTTTGTAGTCTGAAAACGGCCGTCGATAAATTCGCGCTTACGGTAGAGGCCCAGCAAGGGTAGGGCGAAAAAGCGCAGCGCCTTCCGCCGCTCACTGTGCCAGAACCGGCATCTATCTCCTTATTCGGCTCCGCACTTATCGGCCGCTGTCTGATCCGGCGTCGCTGCCGCACGGGTTCGTAAAGCATTCCGACAGACATAGCAGCACCCCGACTGACCCAACCCATCACATCGGCCGAGCTCTGCTAAGACACGATTTTGTTGAAAAACTCCCAGGCCGGTAAACAGATGATAGATTAGTTTCAACTCGTGGGAGAGCATCGTAATTAACGTTAGGGAAGGAAGGTCTTGTTGATCTCTAATATCGCAGCTAGTGGCGGCCAAATGATATCTTAGCACTCGCGAGCGATAGCGGCTCGCGAGGTTTTATTCGGTCACACTCCACCGTAATCCTTGTGGCCATCGGCTGCACGGCGCCCGATGGCGCCTGTTGTATGCCCGTGCGTTCAAACGCGAGATCCACCATGGCGGCTATTTCGCCGACAAGACCCCAGTCTGAGTTGTTCGCAGGACGCCTAATGTAAGGTGTGTTTTACAACCTGTGTTTATCAAAGATTGGTTAATACCCGCAAGGTATTGAATTTTTGTATGACTTCCGAATTGGCACACGCATTGCGTGCACCCAGTGGTGTGCGGCTTTCTTAATGGTGTGCGAAATGAATTCGGAAACATCGACTGAATCGACTCCTGCAAATTACGGTTGCAGCAGGTGCTCTCGCCCTCACCGCAAGTGCGGCAAACGCGACGGATATAACCTGGAATTTCGGGACCAGCAGTTACTCGAATGCGACAGCGTCCCCCCCGAGCTTGACCGCTACCTCCGGACCCTTTGCCGCAACCGCTTCTGGCAACACCGCGACGATCACGACGAGCACACCGTATACGGACGCGCTCTTCACCAGCGGAGGCTTTACCGTTGGCGTATTTGGGTGGGGCAACGGCCACAATACCGAGGATAAGGTCACGCAATCTAATAATTACGCAACCACCGTCGATGGTAATTCGGTCCATCTGACCGGCTTAGGCGTTTGTGAAAATCTTTGTACGGGCTTCAGCACGGCCCTCGGTGATACCGAATATCTGACCCTCGACTTGGGCAGTCACCCGAACTGGTCTTTGCAGTCGATCACGTTTGGCGACGTCATGGCGACTCCAGGCGAACAGGTTGAGTTCTGGTTCAACAATGATGCGACCCAGTCTGCCTCTATAAATGACAAAAATGACGATACCATTTTGCAGCTGGGTTCTAACCTATGCGTCGGCGGTATCGGCGCTAATGGCAGCTGCCTATTCGACTTTTCAGCGCTCGGCGTGGATCCCGATAATTACCAATATTTGTGGGCCACGGCCGTTAACCCCAACAGCAGTAATCCCGATCTCCAACCCGCGATCCTGCTGACCCAGTTGACGGGCGAAACCGATGCCGTACCTGAACCGTCAACTTTGTCTGTGTTGGGTATCAGCTTGTTGATCATGGGTGTAGCCTGGCGACGTCAGGCAGCGTAAAGAACGCCGGGACTCAACCGCAAGCGTTGGGCGTGCCTCCCTCTCCTTGGGAGGTGCGCCCGACGCGGCCGCTATCGACGAAATATTGCCGCGCGCCCGGAGATCTCGGCGAGGGGCTACTCGCCACCTGGCCTGGATCTGCGGATCGGACGAACCACCAGCGCGCCGATGCGACGCAATTCTTGCCCAGCCTCTCCGCTCTCGCCGCCTATGCTGTCTCCGACTGTTGCGAGATTTGGCCGATCACAGCGATAGATGGAGGAATTGGTTGAATGGGCTGGGTTTGTAATCTGAAAATGGCTCGCCTTCGACAAATCCGCGCTTACGGTAAAGCATGAGCGCAGGATCGAAAGCTGGACCGCTTCCGGTCTCCAAACTGAGCTGCTTCAATCCGCGGGCTTTTGCCTCAGCGATTATGTAATCGAGCAATGCAGCCGCAGCGCCCTGACGCAGGTAATCCGGATGGGTCCGCATCGACTTCAACTCGCCGATGCCGTTGCCGAGTTCCTTGAGGGCGCCGATGCACGCTATTTTGCCGTCTCGCCAGACGCTCCAAACGGCTACTTCAGGAGCTTGCAGGCCCGACAGATCGAGCGCGAAGACGCTGTCGGGCGGGGAGTTAGCATGCATTCCCGCAAGGTGGAGCGCCAGTAACGACCGCGCCGCGTCACTCGAAAGATCGTCTTCTCTGATCTCGAACATTCCCCTGCCGATCGCCGATCGTCAAGTGACGCATTATGGCACCCGAAGTTTGCGGCCGTGCTGTGCGTCCGGGGGCGCCATCCTGTGATCGCTGGCTCTCCTCGGCCCAATCAGCGGCGCACATTTGTACCAGAACGCCGGAGAAAGTCCGGCCACCAGAAGCAACGGCGCGGTGGAAGGGGCGGGGAGGGGGGGTCAGCCGGTGGTGTGCTTGCGGATGAAAGCTTTCATGCGCTCGATCGCGCGGGCGGCGTACGGGGCGTCGGGCTTGCCGGTCATGAAGCCGTGATTGGCGCCTTCGTAGAGCTGCAATTCGGCCTCGCCACCGGCTTTCTGGTAATCGGCGACGAATTTGCTCATCAACTCGACTGGGACCCACTCATCCTTGTCGCCGCCGAACACCAACGCCGGCGGCAGGGCGACCTTTTCGCCGCGGTCGAGCATGCGCGGCGGGTTGCCCTCTTCCATCGTCGCGGCGTCGCCCCAGAAATTGTGATGGTTTTCGAGGAGTTCCGCGTTACCGGCTTTTTTGGCAAGCTCGTAGCGCAGCAGCGGGTCGAGCACCCCCCAGCCGGAAATCACAAACGCAAGCCCGGCGTCGAGCGCCGGCGCGTCGGGCAGCCATATTTCGCTATAGCGCGGGTCCTCAGGCCGCATCGCCGCCAGCAGAACCTGATGACCGCCGCTCGATGTGCCAAAGCTGCCGACCCATTCGGCGCGGCTTCTGAATTCGCGGGCATTCGCCTTGAGCCAGCGGGTGGCGAGATTGATGTCGGCGAGCGAGGCGGGGTAGGGGGCCTCGGGCGGCATGCGGAAATCGATCGAGGCGACAAAGATGCCGCTCTCGGCCAATGCTTTGGCGATGAAATCGTTGTCGGTGCGGTCCTTGTTGACCCAGGCGCCGCCATGCACCTGCAATACGGTTGGGAACGGGCCGCCGCCGCTCGGCCGGTAAAGCCGCGCCAACAGCGACCGACCGCCTTGGCGCTGGTATTCGGCATCCTCGATACTGACATTATGGCGGGCGTCGGCTTCGAGCGTCGACATTTGCGGCTCCTCACAAATCGGTTCGCGGCCTATCCTAACGGATCGGCGCGGCACAAATCCACCGCTCAACGGCGCAGTCGGTCGAGCGCCATCGGCACCATCGGATGATTGCGGTGAAGCTCGAGGACCCGGCGTTCGAGCCCGGCGCGCAACGCCGCCGCCCCAGGGAACTCGCAATCGGTCCAGAAGCGCTTGGCCGGGTCAAAGAACCCGATCGTGTCGAGAAAGGCGATCGTGAAGTAATAGCTTTCGGGCAGCGCCTCGCCAGTGGCGCGCGCGACCACCGTGCCGTCGGGTAGGATCGCGGTTTCGCAGCACCAGCGCAGCAGGCGGTCCAGCTCCTGCCGGGCGCCATCTCGTTGGTCGGGATGCATGTGCGGCCAGCCAAGGCTGAATAACACCGCGACGTCGTAGTTGTTGTGGCTGGTGATGCCCTCGTCGCCGAGCCAGCCATTCGGATAACGATCATCGCGGATTTGGAACAAGGTGTCGATCAGCTGTGGCCAGTACCCGATGCGGCCTTCGAGATAGCGTGCGATATGAAACGTCATGCTGAGGTCGGCGGTGCGCCAGCGCTGCCCATCGATCTCGTAATCGGCGCCGAAAAAGCCGGTCGTCGGGTCCTGCCAGCACGCGATGAAGTCGCGAATTGTCGCCGCGAGCCGCGGGCCCCACGGATAACCTGACGGGCGGCGGCGCAAGATCAGTCGAACCAGATCGGCGGTGGCGAAATTGAGCTCCTTGCGGCGATCGACTCCGTCTTTGGCAAGGTGGGAGACGACAAGGCCGCCCAGATAATTGCGCAGACGGTCGGGGTGGTTGACGCGGTCGAGGAATCTCGGCGGGCTGTCCCCGATGGCAAAATCGTCGGCAAGCATCGGGTCGACGGAGGCATCGAGCTTTAGGAACCAGACCTCGGTGCCGATGCCGAAACTGCCTTGTTCGTCGCGCGATGGGACGCTCGGCGGCGGTTCTGCGGTAAGGGCGCGGACCCGCTCGAACGTCTGTGCCGCTGCCGCCGCATCGCCGGTGTATTGCAGCCGCCACTGCAACTCTTCGATCGCCTGGCGCGTGCGGATGGTGTCGCCGCCGGCGGCTTCGGCGTGATCGAGCTGGCGCTCGATTGCGCGGATCTTGGGCAAGATCACCCGGCACAATTCGGCAATCGCCGGGAAATAGTGGGCGAGGACGCCTTGCGGTCTCCAGCCACGTGGCGCGGGGATTATGTTCGGGCGGCCGGCTGCCGACACAGCGGGACGATCAAACCGACGCGCGGACCCGTGCTTCGGCGGGGATCGGCTGCGATTGCGCCAGCGAACCGAAAGCGGTGGCGCAGAACAGCCCGGCGCAGGCGATGATCGACGCAAGAACAACCGGGTTGCCGGCGGATCCCAAAGACAGGGCGGCGGTGGCGCTCGCCGCTCCCGCCATCTGGATAAAGCTGCCGAGCCCCGAAGCCGCGCCCACGGTCCGGGGGTTGGCGCCGAGACTGCCGGCGGTGGCGTTGGGCGTAACCAACCCACTGCCGCAACAAACAAAGATCATCGGCCCGATGATGGCAAAAGGACCATGGAAGCGCAACAGCGCCAAGCTCAACATGAATAGCCCGGCGGGGATCAAGACCGAGGCGCCGATCGTGATCATGCGATTGACGCCGAACCGGCCGGTCAGGCGGCTCGACACAAAGCTGCCGATCAGGAAACCGAGCGGCGGCAACGCGGCGTAAAAGCCATACATTTCGGGTGTCATGCCGAATTTGCCGATCAACACCGCGGGCGCTCCCGCCGCAAAAATGTGAAAGCCGGCATGGGCTCCTGCAGCGGCACAGGCATAACCGAGAAAGCGGCGGGTCGCGAGCAGTGCGCGGTAGCCCGCGAGAACCCCGTGCCAGCCCAAAACTTGTGGCGAAACGGCGCCGTGATCGGGTACGTAGCGAACCATCAGCACCATCGCGAATCCCGCGAGCCCGGCGACCGCGACGAAGTTGGCTCGCCAACCGATCCATGCCTGGAGAAAGCCACCGAGTATTGGGGCGGAGGCCTGCATCAAGGTGGCGGCGACGGCGCGCCCCGCGATTACCTGGGCAGCCGCGGCGGGACCCCAGATCTCGCGGGTCAACGCGCGTCCGACGACCATGCCGGCGCAGGCGCCGATAGCCTGCAAAACCCGTGCGGCGATCAGCATCTCGATCGTGGGGCTGACAGCGCAAATCAAGCTGGCGAGCGCGCTCAAGCCGAGACCGCACAGCACCGTCCGCCGTCGCCCGAAATGGTCCGACAGCGGCCCCAGCACGAGCATGCTGATCGCAAAGGCCGCTAGGTAGGCGGCGAAGGTGAACTGCACCCGGGCGACCGAGGTATGGAGCTGATGCGCGATCGCCGGAACCGAAGGAACGTAAATCCCCGAAGCGACGAGGCCCAGCGACGATGCTGCCGTGAGGCTCAACAGCACGATCCTGCGGCGGAGTGTCGTGAGCCCGTCGGCGGCGAATGAATGGTCTGAGAGCGCCGGCATCAAAAATCCGGGCTGTAAGATTGGCGCGTCATGCCGAGTTTTTCATTTCATGGTTCTTAGGGCGATGCGGCGTCTTACAAGCGAGTCCGCGGGCACGGCTGCCCCGGCGCGGCACCCCGGTCAGCCGCACTGGCCGGCGGGCAAGCCAGTGGTCGAGCGGCGTAACGGGCAACGCCAACTCGTCGCCATCGCAATCCGGTAACAGCACGACGGTGACGCGCGACGTGCCGGCTGGCAGAACGATTTGCAAGCGCCGGATCGGTGGTCCGGCGGCGCGTTGATCCTCAGCATCCGCGCGCCGTGGAAGTTCTGACACAGTCCGACTGTCGCCGGCTGGCCGCCCATGTAACAGCTGCGGATCGGCGGGCGCAAACGAACGTAGCGGGGGCGGCGGCGACAACGCGAACCGCGCACCGACCGGCTCCAATATCCGCGCATCCAACTGATCGTCACCGGCGCGAAAGCGGGCAAAGGACCCAGTTAATGCCACAGGTTCGGCAGCCGTATGAGCGGTCCAGGTGATCTCGCTGCAAAGCCCCGGATCAATTTCGTCCTGGATGACGATCTGGCGGCCGAGCAGCGCCGCGCCGCGCCGGATCGTTCCAGCGGGCCGTCCGTAGGCCAGCGACAGATCCAATACGACCCAGTTGTTTTCGCCCTCGACATTACTGCCGATGATCGTCGCTGGTGAATTGGGAAGCTGGTCGTGGTCGGCGATCGTAATCGTATTATGGCCGGCCGCCTGTGAACGGTAGTATTGCCAGCGTCGCCCAGAGCGTCCATCCGTTCCGTGATCGAAGTATCCGGGCAGATCATAGTCATCCGAGCCCATATCGACGACCCATCGATGCCTGGCGCCATCGACGACGAAGGTCCCGGCGTCCGCTTGAGCGTGCAACAGGATCTCCTCGGGAGGCGGAGCTTTGGTTCCGAGCCTTGCAAATACGTTACCACCTTTGATGGCCAAATAGACTGGGCGCGCCTCGCGCTCGGCCGACCAGGTATTGCGGAAGCAGGCGAGATCGGTGCTGCGAAAAATTTTGGCAGTCGGCAGGCCGAGTGTCGCGGGCGAGGCTCTCTCGCGGCAAGGCCAAATTGTCGTAAAGGGCAGATACCAGCCCTCGCCCTCGCCGAGAAGCCAGCCGTCGACGGGTCTGCCAAAGCGGTGCGCGAACCACGCAAGCGACAAAATATCATATCGCTGTTCGGAATCGCCAAAGTTGAACGCGGCCCCGAACGGGCCGGCGGCGTGCAAAGCAAAATCGCCCGTCTGGGCAAAACCCGGTAAGTCGGCAAGTCCAAAGCTGCAACCGAGTGTGCTCTCCAGCACCGCCATCATCAATCCGGCGTAGCGCATCGCCAGCGACCAATAGCTTAGCCCTTCGCGCCATGCGCCATCCGGTGCCAAACCCGAAAAAATATTCCAGCTCGAGGTCAGGCCGTGGCGGCAGAGTTCGGCGGTGGATGCGCGGTCAAGCGGCAATAGGGAAAGTGCGGCAACAAGAATGCCGGCGTTCGAGACCAGAGCGCAGTTGTCCCGCCGCCGCGGCCAGAGGAGCGACGGGTCGCGGTATGCGGCCAGCGCCGGCATCAAGACATTGCGGCGGATCGAGGCTTCGATCGCGCCCCGCTCGGGTGCCGGCAAGGCGTCATACAGCCAATCATAGGCAAGGGCGACGGCGACGGCGATTTCGGCGCAGTCGAGAAAGGAGCGAATCACCGGTCGCTCTTTCCAGGTTGGCGCTGCGGCAAATTGTCTGAGCGTGTCTCGCGTCGCCGATAGTGCTGCATCGGCGAGTGCAGGCTCGCCGGTAAGGGCAATGAAAGCGGTGTTGATCAATCGGCGGGCGCGGCGCTTGATCACTGCGCGTGGTTCGCTCGGCGTCGGAGCGGACGCAATGCCCGGCAACAGTTTCGCCGAGTACCGTATTAGTTGTTCATTGGTTGCGGCAAGACGGCGAACTTCGGACAGAGCCTCTTTGTGGAAGAGCAGATAGGGATGTGGCAAGTTAAACTCGGCAACAGCGGTCCCGAGCGCCGCAAAATCCGGCTCCTCAGTCTGTTCGAGGTGGAGTGATCGTGCGCTAGCGAACGTTGATCTAAGCCCTGCTTTCGTCTCCCGAACATCACCGGCTTGTGCTTCTGCGCTACCTGGGTCGGAAGACACCGACATAGGTAATTGGCAGCATCCTGCTTTCACCCACTGGTTTCGGGCGGCTGTCCGATTTGTCCGATTGCCGCGAGATCAAGTCAAGCCAAGGACGGAGCCCCCAACGCGCGCAAGCCTCTCTTTATGGAATGTAATTGTTAATCGATAGTAATTGCGTCGTCCACACCACCCACTTTTCAGAGCGCCGGCCATCGTAAGACGGCGGCGGTGCCCAGTTATCTCGGCGGAACATTCGCAGCATTGCCGCGCAGCCGGAGGAATTCCACGATTTCGCAAACTGACCGCGACGTTCGGTGGCGTGATGTCCTCACTGTTTGCAGCATTCCATCTCGCGCTGCAAACCATCACACTGGCTTGCGCCCGAATACCGGCGTTTGGCTGATCCAGATCAACGCGCGTAGGGGACCCCAGTGTCAAAAGCCTCATTGGCCAATCACGGGAGTTGGATCCGATGGCGGCACGAACCTGGATCCGGTGGTTTGATGATATTCGACTGAAAGATGTTCCGGCGGTCGGCGGCAAGACGGCGTCGCTAGGGGAATTGCGTGCTTTGCTCGGCGATCGTGTGCCGGATGGCTTTGCGGTGACCGCCGAAACCTATCGCGCCGCCCTCGCTGCGCCTGGAATCGCGGACGAATTGCGCCAGCTGTTGTCAGGCTTTGACCATCACGACGTGGCGCTGCTCAGTGAGCGCGCCGCTGCGTCGCGTCGGCTGGTCTACGAAGCGACCGGGATTGCACGCCTGCGCGACGAGATTGCGGCGGCTTATCGTGCGCTCGAAACGAAGTGCGGACGAAGGGTAGCGGTCGCGGTGCGCAGTTCGGCCACCGCCGAGGATCTACCGACCGCCAGCTTCGCGGGGCAGCACGAGAGCTTTTTGAATGTGCGCGGCGCCGAGGATGCAATCGAGGCTTGCCGGCGCTGTTTTGCTTCGATCTTTACCGACCGCGCCATCGTCTACCGCATCGACAACGGCTTTGATCATTTCAAAGTGGCGCTGTCAGTCGCGGTCATGAAGATGGTCAGATCTCAACTCGACCCCGCAAGTGACACCTGAATGGAGGCTGCCACACACCCGACGGCTCCCAGCCGCCGATTACGGTTGGTACGAAGCTGCCCGATTTAACGCGCCGATCTGCACCTTGAAGCTCAGCGGATGAGACGCCCGCAACGCCGGCGTATAGCCACCGGCCAATGACCGCCCCGGTCACCCGCGCTGTGGCGCTATAGGTACAGATTCACCTCGTCTGCGCCGGGCATTCCCGTGGCAGGAGTTTCAGAAGGCAGGGTTCGCCCTAATCGCGAAAAACCTTGCGATCGGCTCCAGAACCAGAGCGGGAAAGAATGTCAGCGCCCCCAACGACCAGTTAGAACTCGGCCCGAGTGTTCGAAATTTTGCCATAGGGCCCTCCGTCAAGGATCGCATGAGCCGGACCGGAGCGCTCAGCCAAATCGGCCGAAATGGGCCGCAACCTCGACCATGCGGTTCGCAAAGCCCCATTCGTTGTCGTACCAAGCGAGGACACGGACGAACCGTTTGTCGAGCACCTGCGTCTGGGTCGTATCGAAAGTGGCGCTGTGTGGGTCGTGGTTGAAATCGACCGAGACCGTCGGCGCCTTGTTGATGCCGAGAATCCCGCGCAGCCGGGATGAGCCCGCTGCCTCCTCCATCAGCGCATTGACCTCCTCGCGCGAGGTATCGCGTGCAGCGTCGAATTTGAAGTCGATCAGCGACACGTTTGCCGTCGGTATCCGGATCGCCGTGCCGTCGAGCTTTCCTTTAAGCGCCGGCAACACGAGGCCTACCGCCTTTGCCGCACCGGTCGAGGTCGGGATCATCGACAACGCCGCCGCGCGGGCGCGGCGCAAATCCTTGTGCAATGTGTCGACAGTGTTCTGATCGCCGGTGTAGGCATGGATCGTCGTCATGTAGCCGCGCTCAATACCGATGCCCTGTTGCAGGACATAGGCCACCGGCGCAAGACAGTTCGTCGTGCACGAGGCGTTTGAAATCACCTTGTGCTCGGGCGTCACCTCATGGTGGTTGACCCCCATCACGACGGTCAGGTCGGCGCCATCGGCCGGCGCCGAGACGATCACCCGTTTCGCCCCGGCCTCGACATGCTTCGCCGCCTCCGCCCGCTTGGTAAACTTTCCGGTACATTCGAGCGCTACGTCGATGCCGAGATTGCGCCAGGGCAGCCGTATCGGATCACGTTCCGCGGTGACGGCGATCCTGCCGCGGCCAATATCGATCCAATTGTCGCCGGCCGTGATCTCACCCGGGAAACGCCCGTGGACGCTGTCGTATTTGAGCAGATGCGCATTGGTTGCGACGGGGCCGAGGTCGTTGATCGCGACGATCTCGACATCCTCGCACCTGGTTTCATGCACTGCGCGCAGGATCATCCGGCCGGTGCGGCCAAAGCCGTTGATGGCAATTCGTACCGCCATGTTTCGTCCTTTCGATCCAATTTACCAATCAAGACTGAATGCCCCGCAACGTCGGTGCCTTGATCTAGGTCAAAGCGCTCGTGCATTCACCGCCGATGATCAGCCGCGTGAGAGACGGCGGTAACGTCGCTTCCCAGTCGGAAGGAGTGCCAGGTGCCAACCTATTGCGTGCGCTTTATCAATGAAATTCCGAGGAACGAGAGGCTATTCCGCTGCTGCCAGCGCTCGATCATCGTTCAATCCGCGCGCACGCCTGAGAGGGCGATCGAGGCGGCCAAGAAGCGGTTCGCCCGGCTGGAAGGCATTAGGGACTGGAAGATCCACGCAGCCCTGATCGAAATCGAGCCAATACACATCGAATAGGGGCAGCGTCGCTACCCCGCCAAGCCCAAGGGGACGACATTCAGGCGTGCGACCACTCGGCGTGGGGTCTGAGCCTCAAATATTGACCTATAGGAAAACGATGATGAAGGCACTCGTCTATCAAGGCCCGGGCAAGAAGGCGCTCGAGGAACGGCCGGTCCCGGAAATTAAGGCGCCTACTGACGCCATCGTAAAGATCGTCAAGACCACGATCTGCGGCACCGACCTGCATATCCTCAAGGGTGACGTCCCGAGTTGTGCACCCGGTCGGATTTTGGGTCACGAGGGCGTTGGAGTGGTCAAAAAGATCGGTCCTGGGGTGACCGTCTTTCATCCGGGCGACCACGTCCTGATCTCCTGCATCTCCGCTTGTGGCCGATGTGAATATTGCCGTCGAGGGATGTATTCACATTGCACGACCGGCGGTTGGATCCTCGGCAATCAGATCGACGGCACCCAGGCCGAATACGTCCGCATTCCGCACGCCGACACGAGCCTCTATCCGATTCCGAGGGGCGCCGACGAAGAGGCGCTGGTCATGCTCAGCGACATCCTGCCGACGGGCTTCGAATGCGGCGTGCTCAACGGCGACGTCGAGCCGGGCAGCACGGTTGCTATCGTCGGCGCTGGTGGGATCGGGCTCGCGGCGCTGCTGACGGCGCAATTCTACTCACCGGCCGAGATCATCATGATCGATCTCGACGAGAATCGTTTGCAGGTGGCGAAACGCTTTGGTGCGACAGCGACGGTCAACGCGGCCGATGGCAGGGCGGCCGAAGCGGTGATGAAGATGACCAGCGGCCGCGGCGTCGACACCGCCATCGAGGCGGTGGGTGTACCGGCCTCGTTTGTCACCTGCGAGGACATCGTGGCGCCGGGCGGCACCATCGCCAATATCGGCGTGCACGGCGTCAAGGTCGATCTCCACCTCGAGCGCTTGTGGGATCGGAACATCACGATCACAACGCGTTTGGTGGACACAGTCACCACGCCCATGCTGTTGAAGACCGTGCAGTCGCGAAAGCTCGATCCGAAGCTGCTAATCACCCACCATTTCAAGCTCGACCAGATCCAGGACGCCTACGAAACGTTTGGACACGCGGCGAGCAGCCACGCGCTAAAGGTGATCATCGAGCCTTAGCCGGCTGTCGAAATACAGGAGCGTACCGTCTTCGAAATGGGCCATTTGCAAATTCGGAAAGGTCGAACCGGGCGGCGCGAGCAGTTTTGTGGGAGTGTCGCTGCGCAAGGATAGGCGCTTGCATGTGACGATCGGCGTATACCGCCGAGAGGGCGCTCCGCCGTCGAAAAGCAGATCGCGGCGTAGCAGAACTTTGCTGCACGATAGTGATAGTGATAGAGAACGCGCCACCCACGACGTATTAAGAGGCAAGCTTGATGGTCGTCTCACGCCGCCGCAGCGGCGTCAACAGCTTCACCTTGCATGGCACTGCTTATGGTGCGTCTCTGGGCCGAACCCGACCCCGAGGGAGGTACGATTTCGATGGCGGGTTCGGCACGGCCCTTTTCGGTTCGGTCCCTAGCTGAAGAAGTTGCGGCCGGTGGCCAATCGCCACCTCACGCTATGCTCACCCAGGCTCGGGGTGGCGCCCCGCTTCAGTTCATTTAAAACCGTTAGTTTCCAACTCATCGCGCAGACGCGGCGAGCGGGGATAATTATGGTTGCGGGCTGACGCATCGCCGGTGGCATTGATGCGGTCGAGCACCATCGTGGTACGTGCGGCGACCCGCATCAGATTGGTCGCAGCCTGCCGCAGCCGTGCTCGCACATCAGAGGAGCCTTCGGCTAGAGCGGCGTCAAAACTCGAACGAAACGACTCGATCGCCGCTTCAGCACGCAAATGAAGCTCGCTGTCCAAACCCGGAAACGCTGCTGACCCTACGGTCGCAATTCGCGGATCAGGCATTCTGGCTGGGTCCCGAACGATTTGGCTCACCGGTGCCGGCGCGGTGGGCTCCCGGGCGGGTAATGGCGGAAATCGGGTGCCGAGAGGGGATCCCGGCGAGTTGACTGCGACCGATACAGGCGCCGTCGCGGACCTGACGAAGTTCTCCCCACGCGGGGTGAGGGCCGGGGCTGCGCTTTTCGGATGGACGCCGGAGTTAGCCGTATCACCCACGACCTTTTCGCTCACCGACATCGCGGCCGGGGGTTCAGCTGCATTCGCGCGAACGAGCCCCGCACGCGCCGCCTCTGTGGGGTACATTGGCGTCGGCTGCGGCGTAATTGTGGTCGGCCGTTGACCATTGCGTTTAAGAATATAATGAATTGCTGGCGGGGTGCAGCCGTAACTTCGCGCAATTTTGCTAATCGACTCGCCGTTTTGATAGCGTGCCGCAATGGCGTTCCACTCGCCCTGCGGAATTTTCGACATTCCCAACTCCTTCGCCCAATTCTGTAGGCGCTGCATTCACTTGGCAGGCTGCTGATCGATCGGCTTTAGGCGCGCAGGCATGAATCCCGCGACGTGGTAAGGAGTTGAAGCTGCCCTATCGCCAAGAAATAGGGGTGGGGTTAACTATTTCAAGATCGCCCTTTTACAGCAAAGAACGATAACTAACCAACCGAGCGCGCTCTTTCTCAAGTGGTTATCTCGGTCGGTTATAATCCATCGCTCCGCGTTAAAATATAACCCGATAAATGCGGGATCGGTCTACGCGGCGCATCGGCGGCATACCGTCTACGTGTCGCCCGGCAAGATCGCTTCCCGAAGACTGTCAGACCCGCAAAACTTGTCGATAAACAATCCGCCTTTGCCCTAATCTGGAGTGAGCCGTGCAACAGAAGGGGAAATACCATGACTCACCTATATGTCGTGCAGATGGACATCCCGGCCGAACTGGAAGCCGAATTCAACCGCATTTATGATGAGGACCACGTACCCACGATTCTCAAGGTTCCGGGGGTCCGGTCGTGCCGGCGCTACCGCCTGGAACATTCGACCGTCCCTTCGATGCCGCGCTATCTCGCGATCTACGAATGCGACAATGCCGAAGTAATCAACAGCCCGGCCTGGATCGAAGCCTCCGATACTGGCGAATGGAAACCCAAGATCCGCCCGCACACAACAAACCGCCAGCATTCGGTCTTCCATCAGATTGCCTAACCCGGCACCCACTCTTAATTTCTAGAAGATCAGTCAAGGAGAACTATCCGATGCCGCACCTTTTTATGGTCCAACTCGATGTTCCTGTTGAACACGAAGCCGAGTTTAACCGCGTCTACGATACCGAACACTTTCCGATGCTTATGAAAGTGCCGGGGGTGCGCAATGGCGCCCGATATCGGCTCGAGCATTCTACAGTATCGGGAATGCAGCGCTATTTGACGACATACGAAATCGACTCGCCCGATGTTTTAAAGAGCGAGGCCTGGGAGAAAGCGGGTGCGTATGGCGACTGGGCCAGCAAGATCCGCCCGAAACTAACCGCTCGTCACCACAGCGTTTTTGAGCGCATCGCCTGAAGAAGAGGAATTCGCAATGATTCATGTGGTCGCCATCATTACCGCCAAACCCGGCATGCGCGCGCAAATCCTCGAAGCGTTTCATCCCAACATGCCGGCGGTTCACGCCGAACAAGGCTGCATTGAATACGGACCGGCAATCGACGCCGAAGGCGCCGGCAGCTTTCAGGCCAAATTCGGCCCCGACACTTTTGTCGTGATCGAGAAGTGGGAAAGTCTCGACGCCTTAAAGGCGCATGGCGCCTCGCCGCATATGGCGGCCTATGCCGCAAAAACCCGCGACATGATCGCGAGCCGCGTCATCCACGTGCTGCAGCCGGCCTGAACTCGTTCAGCTCACAAACACAGCGACGTTCCTTGCTGGGAGGGTGGGCGCATAGTTGGAGTAAAATCTTCGCGATGTGGGGCCGCAACTTGAAATAAGCCGGGAAATTTCGCGGCCTCGCGCCGGTACGCGCTCCTAATTCAGTGCGCAGGTAGAAGCAGACGCGTCGCGGCGGTGCGGATCTCCGGCGGCAGCGGCGCTGGGCGGCGGGCGTCAAGGTCGAGCTGCACGCCGAACTGGCCGAGGCGGGCAAATTCGTGGCCGCTGCGCGGATCGGTCATGCGGTGCAGAAGGCGCAGCGACGAAGTGCCGAGATGCGCGATACCAGTCTCGACCAGATAGCGGTCGCCGAGCCGCGGCACGGCGTTAATCCGCAGGACAAGCTCGAAGGTCGAGTAGCCGCGCCGTTCGGCTTTCATGTAATCGCCGGTCATGCCAATCGCCGACAAGCTCTGGATGGTGGCGTCGGTGAACCGGTGAACAAAGCCGGCCAGCGAAAAGCGGCCGAACTCGTCGAGGTCGGCCGGGCGCACCCGGCCGCGCGCCGTCGGGACAGAGCCTGCGGTCGAAACGGGATCGGCTCGTTGCTCGGTTTCGGGTCCTTCCCAAACGGCGAGCGCTTCGTTGACTGACTTGCGCGCTGCATCCGACAGCCGCGCGGTTTCCCAGACCTCCTCGACCCAGGTCACGGGTTCGCCGCTCCCTGAATCAACAAAGCGGTGGCCGAGGCGCAAGGCGGGGTCGAGCCCGACTGCCGCGCTCTCGATTTGAAAGCTGGCGCCGGCGCGCAACTCATGAACAAAGCGCAGGGTAAATCTGCGCGGGAAGACCCCAGCGCGCGCCTGTTCGATCAAGCCGAGATGGTCGGCGAGAGAAGCAGAGGCTTGGTCAATACGGTCGGCATAATAGGCGATCGTAAAATGCTCGGTGATGTCGCATTCCCACGGCGCCACGGTGCCGCGAAAGGTTTCGATCCACCCCGCCACGCCCGTTTCCTCCGATTACAAAACCCTTAGATCAGCTTCCATTGCCCGTCCGGTTGCAGGCAGCTGCTCAGCCTATAATGCTCCGGCCTGACCGGCCGCCGCGTTGTCATCAACGTGTATTCAAGAGTTTCGCACTGTTGGCTGTTTCGCATAAACTTTCTATCAAGCCTGACTTTGCCGGAATTCCCCGAATCGGGATTGGTCCACTCCGCAGTGGTGCCGACCGACCGAGCATGCACCTGCGAATTCGCTGTGCGGCGGAGGATTTCGAGGTCTTGCTTTGAAAGCGTGATGTTTGTTCTGACCCCAGGGCCTAAAAATTGCGCGCGAGCCGGCATCAAGACGACAAAGGCGGCAAGTAACACGACGGCCGACAAAACCCCGGCTCTGATCGGTACCGACATTGCTGACATCTGTTCTCCTTGTGATTATGCCGCTTTCAAATGATCCGCCACTGCCCGTCTGGTTGCAGGCAGCTGTTTAGGACATAATGCTCCGGCCTCACCGGCAGGCGCTTCGTACCCAAAGTGTACTCGACGGTTTCACATTGTTGGCCGTTTTGAGCGAACTTCTTGACAAGTGTGATCTTTCCGAAATTTCCCGAATCCGGATTGCTCCACTTCGCGGTGGTGCCAACGGGCTTGCCGTGCACCTGCTCGTCGACGGTGCGATGAATGATAGCGATGTCTTGCTTTGTGAGTTCGATATTCGTTTCAATCCCAAGTCCCAAATATTGCGCCTGGGCCGGCGACCAGAGGACAAGAGCGGCAAAAACGATGACGGCTTTGATCAAGGTCGACATTGCTGTTCTCTACAAAATATTGAAGCGGCTGAATTCTGAGAACAGAAGCTGCCGCGCCACCTTGATAGAGGTCAACAAAAAACCAAACCCAAGGTGGATCATCCGAGAGGCTCGTCACAATGGTCATGTATCTCGGCGAGAACGAAATCCGCCGTCTGCTCGGTTGGGACCCGCTGATCGCGGCAATGGAGGCGGCATTGATCGCGTTCTCGCGCGGAAGCATCATCCAGCCGGTGCGCGAAATGCTGACGATCGAGGAGGGCCGCCGCTGTCTCGGGGTCATGCCGGCGATTGCCGAGCACGCCATGGGCGCCAAGCTCGTCAGCTTCTATCCCGGAAACGGCGGCAGTGGCGTGCCCACGCATCACGCGATGATCTTGTTGTTCCGCAGCGATACCGGCGAGCCATTGGCGGTTTTGGACGGGAGGCTGATTACCGAGATGCGCACGGCAGCGGTCTCGGCAGCAGCAACCAAATATCTCACCCGCCCCGACAGCCGAGTGCTGGCCTTGCTCGGAAGCGGCGTACAGGCCGAGGCGCATCTTCACGCGCTGCAGCGCGTTCGCGACTTTGACGAGGTCCGAGTGTGGAGCCGCTCGCCCGAGCACGCGCGCCGCTTTGCCGAACGGCATGGGCTCCGGGCGATGGCGGCCGAGGATGCGGTATGCGGAGCGGATGTCGTTGTCACTGCAACCAGCGCGATCGAACCAATTCTAAAGGGGGCGTGGCTGAAAGACGGCGTGCATGTCAACGCGGTCGGCTCGCCGCGGCCGAACTGGCGCGAACTCGACGATGCCGCCATGGCGAACCTGCTGGTGGTCGACTCGCGCGCTGCTGTAACGAGGGAGTTCTGGCGACGTCATCCTCTCAAAGGCGAATATCAGCGCCGAAATCGGCGAAATTTTTGCGGGCACGGCGTCAGTGCCGGCGGAAGCCACAACCATTTTCAAGTCGGTTGGGATTGCCGTGGAGGATATTGCGGCCGCCAGGCTGGTCTATGATCTGGCAACGCGAACTGAATAGCTGTCTGCGGCGGTGACAGTTCGAAGAACCTCAAACTGGCGGGCGTGGCACCAAAAACGGAAAAAACGGGTTCCGGCGTGCCGATCGCAGCTGGCGTCCGCGGTCGCGCGCTTCTGCATATTCCGCCAGCGCCACCCGATCGTGGGCCGCCACTGAGCCTTGAGTCGGCAGTACGCAAGCGGTCGGGCAGTGTGTTACACCGCGCGTGCGGATAAATTCGGCAATGGCGGCCTCACTGGCCGCTCTGGCATCAATTTCTTCTGCGGTTAATTTGTCGCGGATAATCATATCCGTCGCCCCTCCATTCGCCGCTCCAACAGAGCGCGCAGGGCTAGTTAGTCCCGCAGCTGTCGATCGACTATGACGGAGATCACACCGGTTTTCGGCGAGAGCAAAGGCTCACAAACTACAGAGACAGCGCCAAAGGTGGCGCGGGGAAACCACGCGACGCGAATTGTCGGAGTGCGGCGACCGGAAACCCCACTCAGTTTCCCGGAATGTTCTTGAGGTGATGTGCCCGCGGAAGTGCGGCTAATGCCCCGGTTGAGTTGTCGCCACGTCCGGCGGCACAGGCTTGGCGGCGACGAACAATTCCACCCTGCCGTCGTTGACAGTCTCGACCGGAGGCACGCGGCTTTGGTAGGGAACGCCGAATTTCGTGAACGCATCCACCAGGATCTTCGCAGTGTCCGGCCCGGCCGAACCGGGATCGTAAATATTGATGCCCATCGCCCGAATATTGCCGAATATCGACGTGGTCTCTGGCCCCCTGGCATCCCACCCGGAGCTTTTTAGGGCATTAGCGATTTCGGTCGCGTAATGGTACGCCTCGACGTCGTTGGGCACGCACGAAACCACAATCTTGCGGCTGCCGTACGGGCGCAAATAATCGGCAAGTTTGGCGGCCGTCTGATCACCGAGCGATCTGGCGCGAGTGCTTTCCTTGAGTTTTGCCAGCTCTTGCTCGAGGGATTTGACCTGCAGCGTAAGTTCCTTCGTCTGATCATTCTGTTTGAGCCGGGCAATCTCGTGACTGGCTGCAGAGGCCTGCCACACGGAGGTTGCCAGTGCCGCGCCGCCGAGAACGCCGAGCGCCGCCAATCGCAATCGCTGTGCCGCGGTTTTCGACGCCGGTACCATGGCGACTGCGAAGGCCAGGACGCATAAAGCGCCGATCAACACGGCCGGCAGCCATGGCAACAGCATTCCCGAACCCGCCATACGCTTTCTCTATTTTTGCGTCAGCTTATAGGCCGCTGGGCTACTCGGCGGCGAGGACGGCGTCCGCCGGCTCGACATCGCGCCCACCGACACCGATAAAAAGAACCATCAGCGCCGCGCCGACCAACAACAGACCGGCAAACATGAATGCCTCGAGGTAGGTGCCGAAGAGGCCGCGCGACACGCCGGCCAGATACGCCGCCAGGGCGCCGCCCATTTGGTGGATGACCGTGATCCAAGCAACCATGATCCCGGTCTTCTCGGTCCCCACGACACGGTTGAGCAGGCGCACGGTCGGCGGCACGCTGGCGATCCAGTCGAGCCCATAAAACACCGCGAACACAGGCAAGCCGTAGATCGACATGCCGAAGGCGAATGGCAGATACATCAGCGCCAGCCCGCGCAAACCGTAATACCAGGCGAGTAATACCCGGTTGTCCCAGCGATCGCTGAGCCAACCCGACAAGGTGCCGCCCAGGAAACTAAATACACCCGCAGCCGCCAACAGCCCGGCGCCGGCGACCTCGCTGAAGCCGTGATCGACGCAGGCCGGGATCAGATGCGTACCGATCAGCCCGTTGGTCGTCGCACCGCAGACAAAGTAGCCGCCCGCGATCAACCAGAAATCCCGCTTGGCGGCGCCACTGCCGAGCGCGCGAAAGGCGACCATGATCGGGTTGCCCCCTGGTGCGGGCTCGATCTCCGGTTCACCCTCGGCGCCATAGGGTTTCAATCCGAGGTCGCGCGGCCGGTTGCGCATCAACAGTGCGACGAACGGGACAAAGACGACCACAGCGACGGCCAAGGCCAGCGACATCATGCGCCAGCCGTAATGCGTGACCAGTTCGGCGAGGCTCGGCAAAAATATCAGCTGCCCGGCGGCGTTGGCGGCGGTCAGCACGCCGACCACCAGACCCTGACGCCGGCGAAACCAGCGCGCTGCGATATAGGCCGACACAAAGGCGCCGATTACGCCGGTGGCTGCGCCGATGATCACACCCCACAGCAGAACCAATTGCCAAGCCTGGTGCAGGGCCGGTGACAACGCCACCGCCGCCGATGTCACAGCCAAGGCTATGGTCATCGTGCGGCGCACGCCAAAGCGGTCCATCAGCGCTGCCGCAAAAGGACCGACGAGACCATAGATTAATAGATTGACGCCGACCGCGAACGAGATCGTGGCGCGCGACCAGTCGAATTCCTGTTCGAGTGGGACGATCAGCACGCCTGGCGCGGCGCGCACCCCAGCGGTCAGCAGACTGACCACAAAGGTGACGCCGGCCACAATCCAGGCGTAGTGCAGCTTGGGTGCGGACCGCATGAACAATTCCCGCTGATGTCCCTCGGTTACTCGCCTTCGAGCGGCTCGGTTTCGACGATTTCAATGCCGAATCCGGCCAACCCGACATAGGTCCGGGAGCGTGTCGCCAGCAACTGGATCGATGAGATCCGTAAATCGCGCAGGATCTGAGCGCCGAGCCCGACCTCGCGCCACTGCGTATTGCGCTCCCGCTCGGAGGCCGTTTCCTCCTCTCCGAACTCACCGAGTGTCGACGTCGGCACGCCGGAGGTACCGTCGCGCAGATAGACCAGTACCCCTTGCCCCGCCTCCTTGAAACGGTCGAGAGCGGCGTGTATCGGCTTGGCGCCCCCGAACACGTCTTCGAGAACATGGGCGCGGTGCAAACGTGTCGGTACATTGGTTCCGCTGCCAATGTTGCCGTAGACAAAGGCGTAGTGGTGCACCTTGTCGAATGGCGTCACAAAGGCATAGCCGGAGAGTTCACCGATTTCGCTGGCGACTTTAAACTCCGCCACCCGGGTCACGAGCTTTTCGCGCGCCTGACGGTAAGCGATCAAATCGGCGACAGAAATCCGGTGCAGTGCGTGCTTTTTGGCGAAAGTGGTAACCTGTGGGCCACGCATAACGGTGCCGTCGTCATTGACCAGTTCACAGATCGCGGCCACCGGTTCGATCCCGGCGAGCCGGCAGAAATCGACCGCCGCCTCGGTATGGCCCGAGCGCATCAAGACGCCACCCTCTTTGGCGATAAGCGGAAAAATATGCCCGGGCCGGACAAAATCGGCGCGCCCGGCATTGTTGTTGGCGAGATTGCGAATCGTTGCGGTGCGGTCTTCAGCCGAAATCCCGGTTGTCGTGCCGTGGCGGTAGTCGACCGACACGGTGAAGGCGGTGCCGTGAATAGCATCGTTGTCGGCGACCATCGGCGCCAGATGAAGCCGTTGAGCGATCTCCCCGGTCAGCGGCGCGCAGACGATCCCGCAAGTGTGGCGGATGATAAAGGCGAGCTTTTCCGGCGTGGCGTGGACCGCCGCGACAATCAAGTCGCCTTCGTTCTCACGGTCGTCGTCATCGGTGACGACGATGACCTCGCCGGCGGCAAATGCGTCGATCGCCTCGCGGACACGGGATTGCGGCAATTTCACCCTCTCGCAAACGCCGCGCGGCTAAGGGAAACCATTGGCGGCTAGAAACCTCGGATTGGCCAGACGCAGTCTGGCAATCGTCAACCGCCATAAGATAGCGCGAGCCTGCGCCGCATGCTCTGGCGAATTGTCAAGGCCACCGATGCGCAGTTCGCGGGCAAAACGGCGCAAGAGATCCGCGTGGTCGCGGGGTTCGGGGCCGAACAGCGCTCCGAGTTCGGCGATGATCGATGCGAAGCGTTCCGGCGCGGCGGCCTCGCGCTCGGCGATTGCCATGCAATTCGCTACGAGGCGTGCCTCGAACTGACGGTCGCGCGGCAACAGAGGCAGCAAATCGTTGATCAACACCTCGCGCGCGAGCGCCAGCAAGGCCGGCCCGTGGGGCAAATCATCTATCGGGCCAATCTCCGCTGCTTCTGCCGATTTGGCGGCTCGTTCGCGGTAAAGGCGCTGGCTCGCTTCGCCGCCGGGGTCGAGCAGCATCAGGAGCGCGAGTTCGCATTCGCCGGCGCGCCGCCCGGTCAATGCCAGGTCGAGGCTGCGTTCGCCGCCGAGCATCTGCCGGTCGCTTTGCTGGAGCGCGATGACCCCCCATCGCACGCTCGCCAACACCTCCCAGAAATGAACGCGAACCGGGTCGAGGGCGCGGCCGCTCTCGCTCTCGTAACCGCGATAGAACGGCGCGCGGTTGGCGATGCCGCCGGCTTCGCGGTCGAGCCGCGCGAACCGCCATCCCATGCTGCAGAACCAGGCGATATCTTCGTGCGGATCGCCCCAGCCGGCAAATTCCCAATCGAGGATCCCGGTCAGCTTGGCGCCGTCGAATAGATAATTGCCGGTGCGGAAATCGTGATGGCACAGCACCGGGTTGGTGGGGGGTGGGATGTGGGTTTCGAGCCAGCGAATACCCCATTCCAATACCGGCCGCGGCGAGGGGTGGGTATCGAGATAGTCGCGAAAGGCGGCGACCTGGTATTCGGGCCCGGATTTCTCGTATGGGACGAGAAAATCGAGATCGGGACACGGCGGCCGAATTGTGTGGATATGGGCAAGTTCACGGCCGAGGCGCTCGGCGATCGCCGGCAATACCGGATCAAGCGCCGCCTCGCGAGTGATGCGGTGCGCTGCCGCAGTGCCCCCAGCGCGGCGCATTATGAAAAATGGCTTACCAAAAACCGACGGATCGGCGCACGCGAATAGCGGCTCAGGCACCGTTACCCCGGCGGAAAAGGCCGCCTTTAGCACCGCGAATTCTTGCAGCCGGTCGAGGCTGGACGGCACCCCTGTCTCGCCGGCGGCACGCAACACCAGGCGCTGCATACCATCCAGCGGCCCACCCGCGAAATGCGCGTCGAGCCCCCAATTCTCCTGGATCGAGCCGCCGGAGAGCGGCGCCAGCGCGGTTATCTCGCAGGCCCGCGCACCTGTCTCGCGTGGCAAGAAACCGCGCCAACGCCACGCGCCGCTTGTCGCCGTCCTCGGCCATTTCAGATCGCGGCGACGCTGTGTCCGCCATCGACCGCGATAACCGCGCCGGTGATATAGGCCCCGGCAGCCGAGGCCAGCAGCAGCATCGCGCCGTCGAGATCATCCGGCTGTGCCACCCGGCGCAATGGGATGCGCGCCGCAAGCCGTTTTCCCGCTTCCGATTGCAGAAAATCGCGGTTGAAATCGGTTTCGAGATAACCCGGGGCGAGCGCGTTGACGAGGATCCCGTAGCGCGCCAGCTCCATCGCCAGCACATGTGTCAAGTGGATCAGCCCGGCCTTTGACGTGCAATAAGCCGGCAAGTGCGCAATCGTCCGCGACCCCAGCACCGAAGCGATGTTGACGATCCGACCCGGCCGCCCGCGCTCGACTAGATGACGGGCGAATGCCTGCGCCATCAGCCAGGCACCTTTGAGATTGGTGTCGAGAATGTGGTCCCAGTCCGCCTCGGTATGTTCCAGCACCGGTTTGGCGACCGTGACCCCGGCATTGTTGACCAGCAATGTCACCGGCCCGAGCACCCGTTCGGCCTCGGCAATCGCAGTGGCGACACTGCCGCGCGTGGTCACGTCGAGCGCGATCGCTACCGCTGTGCCGCCATCGGCTTCGATCTCGCGCGACAGCCTCATCGAGAAGTTCGGTGCGGCGAGCCGCCAGCGCGACTTTCGCGCCGGCGGCGGCCAGCAGCAATGCGAGGTGCCGCCCGATCCCGCTCGACGCACCGGTGACAAGCGCCACCTGCCCGGAAAGATCAGAAGCTCGGCGAGCGCGCGTCCCACGGCGATCAGCTTCCTTCCCGGCGCGGTGTTCAGCGCAATTCGTATTTCTGGACCTTGCCGGTCGAAGTCTTCGGCAAGGTCCCGAAAACGACCGTCCGCGGCACCTTGTAATGGGCGAGATTGGCGCGGCACCAGGCGATGACATCTTCGGCCGTTAACGGCGGCGCGTCGGGTGTCGGGGTCACGAATGCGCACGGGCTTTCGCCCCATTTCGCATCGGGGCGGGCGACGACCGCGGCTTCCATGATATGCGGATGGCGGTAGAGCGCCTCCTCGACTTCGAGCGATGAAATATTTTCGCCGCCCGAGATGATGATGTCCTTCGCTCGGTCCTTGATCTCGACATAGCCGTCGGGGTGCATGACCGCGAGGTCGCCGGTATGGAACCAGCCTTCCTTGAAGGCTTCCTCGGTCGCCGCCGGGTTCTTCAAATAGCCCTTCATCAACGTATTGCCGCGGAACACGACTTCGCCAATCGTGGCGCCGTCGGCGGGCACATCGGCCATCTCCGGATCGACGACGCGCTGCCCGCCGAGGGTCAGACTTGCCACCCCCTGCCGCGCCATGCGCGCGGCGCGCTCGTCGAGCGGCAGCTCGTCCCATGCCTCCTGCCAGGCGCAAACCGTCGACGGGCCGTAGCTTTCGGTCAGCCCGTATAGATGGGTGATCCGGAAGCCCATCCGCTCCATCGCCTCGATCACCGCCGAGGGCGGGGCAGCTCCCCCGGTCGCCGCTTCGACGACATGATCAAAGCGGCGTCTGACCTCGTCCGGCGCATGGATCAGCATGTTCAGGATGATCGGCGCGCCGCACAAATGCGTGACATGGTGCTCGGCAATCGCGGCAAAAATCGCCGCCGGCTCGACCCGGCGCAAACAGACATGCGTGCCGGCCACCGCGGTCACCGCCCAGGGATAGGTCCAGCCGTTGCAGTGGAACATCGGCAAGGTCCACAAATAGACCGATTTGCGATCGAGCCCGAAGGTGATCGCGTTGCCGAGGGCGTTCAGAAACGCGCCGCGATGATGATAAACGACGCCTTTGGGATTGCCGGTCGTGCCCGATGTATAGTTAAGCGCGATGGCGGCCCATTCGTCAGCCGGCCCATGCCAGTCAGCGGCAGGATCGCCCTCGGCCAGAAACTCCTCGTAATCAGTGCCGCCATCGATGCTCTCTGAGCCGTAACCGTCGTCGATTTCGACAAATGCCAAGGGCCGGCCGAGTTCGACGAGCGCCGCCTCGACAACCGGCGCGAACTCGCGGTCGGCAATCAGCAATTTGGCCTCGCCATGAGCGAGAATGAAGGCAATCGAGCGCGCGTCGAGCCGCGTATTCAGCGCGTTCAGCACTGCGCCCGCCATCGGCACGCCGTAATGCGCTTCGAGTAAGGCCGGCAAGTTCGGCGCCAGCACCGCCACAGTGTCACCCGGCCCGATCCCGCGCCGGCGCAATGCGTCGGCAAACCGGCGGCAGCGGGCGTAAAACTCACGATAGGTGTAGCGCAGATCGCCATGCACGATCGCGAGCTTGTCGGGATAAATAGCAGCGGCTCGCGCCAGAAACGTCAGCGGTGTCAGCGCCGTGAAGTTCGCGGCGTTACGGGCGAGATGCGGCGCATCATACTGGCCGCCAGAGGATGACACGATCAGCCTTCGTTTCTTTCTCAGCTCTCATCCATCCTCCCGGCAGCGTCGGCCAAGGTCAAGCCGAAGCAGACAGGCATGGCATTGCTCACCTCGACGCCGGACAAGCAGACGGTTTTGCTCGCTCGTACCAGCCAGGGCGACGGGATGCTCCAAATAGACAAAAACATTCGTGAGCGTCGGGATGCGGAACGGTCAGGAGGCAGCGTTTCGCTTTTACCTGACAATTCTCGCCGTTTTGATCTTTGTCAATCAGGCTGACGATGACCTGATCGCTTGAACATAGCCGTTTTCCGCTGAGAACCGATCCGCCGCTAGGGCGCGACGCGCCGGGTCACCGCGGCGAGCACCGGGACCGTCATCCGCTGGGCTCGCGGACCGAGATCGAGCGGCTTCAGCAGCATGCGTACCATCATCTCCACCGGAAAGTGCGGGCGCATCAGGACGCGGCATTGGTCAAGCATCCGGCGATAATTGCCCGAATTGAATGGCACGCCCGGGCGACGCGCCGCGTGTACGTGCTTTAAGACGATCTGCCGATCTTCGCCGCCGGTCATGCGCAGACGCCGCCACAGCGCAGGCGCCACCTCGATCCGGCGGGGGTGTTCGATGTCGCGATATTTGCGAAAGTATCGATAGAAATGCTTGTAATGGCGGACCTCGTCTTCGGCGATCCGCCGGGCCAATAAGGCGAGCACCGGGTCCGGACTGGCGCGTGACAGGCAAGTGTAAAAGCTCGCGGTTCCGGTTTCGACAACACAGCGGGAGGCCATCTCCAATCCCCGTGCCGCCTCTAGCGACTCATCACAGAACGGCCGGAACTCCTCGACGAAACCCGCGCGTACCTTGTCCCATGGGAAATCCGGCCAGGCGGTCTCGACATAGCGACGCAAGGCCCGGCCATGCTGCAATTCCTCCGGCAGCCAGCTATCCTTTAGCCATGACGTAATCTCGCCGTCGCCGGCAAAGTATTCGATCAGATTCTCGGTGTACAGATCGGTGGCGCTCTCCATCAGCGAGGCTGCCGCGATCATGTAAAATAGCGCCTCGCTTTGCCCGACCCGAATTTCGTGCCAAGGAATGTCGTCGAGCGACCAGTGCCGGCGCCGCACCGGCCGGCGGTCGACCTCCTCCGCCGCCGCCCCGAAATCGGGCTCAAGCTTACTCTCGCGTTCAAGAGAGATGGCATTCGCGACCTCGCCGCCTTCCACCTCCCGAAATCGTCGTACGCATCCCCGCCCTCGCTACGATCTCCCCGCAATCGCGCGACCAGTTAATATTAGCGCATACGATCGGAAGCCAGTATTTCCCCTTATACGGTGCGGGCGGGGCTAGGTTTGCGCGACGTCAACCTGACGAATCGGCCACCAGCGTCAGAGGCTGACCGACAAGGTGCAAATCGCCTCCGAATCGTCGATGCGCAGCACGAGGCTCTCGCTGACGTAAAGCTGATAATGCGTGCCGTCTTGGCACACATACCCTGCCCTCAGGTCCTGGCCGACCATCAAAACTCCGGCGCGCGGATCGACCAGCACACCCCCATCGATGCTGGCCTTGTAAATCCCCCCGGTGCACAACCTCCTGAGGTGCTCGAGTTGCAACACATCGGTACCGGGATAAAGCCGAAACAGCGCATTATACAAAGCCGGCGCCAGCACCAAGGCGTAGGGCCCGCGAAAGCCACGCTCGTCCAGCTTTGTCGCTGCAGCGACTGCGTCCTGCAATGCGCGATCGAGCCCCGACCAGTCGCCGCCATCCACATGTTGCCGCCCCGCGACCGTCAACAGCCCGGGAAGCCCAAAATCAGGCTGGCCGTAATACACCATCCGCTCTTCGGCATTAGCGACGGCCTCGGCCGCGTTTTGCGCCGGGCTCAGATTGATTGCCTGGCCGTTTTCGACATGCGCGGCAACCCGGCGGATGCTGAGCTGGAAACTCTGGCGCAGCATCGGCACCGGCACGGTGCGGCTGATCACCGTGGCCGCCTCGTGCGGATTGGGCTGGCGAAACTCATCGTCTCCGACCTCGACCGCGGTCAGACCGACGCCAAACGGCCCCTCGACATCGAGAAAGCGCCGTGCTGTCAACAAATCCCGCGCGGCTTTGGCCGCAGTTTCATCGAGCGCATCCCACAGAGCCTGGGGAAACCGCGCCCCTTCGCGGTTGAAATAGTCCATTGCCTATCTCCCCCGCATCGGGCCGATCGTAAACCCAAGGTCGTCGCGCTGCCGGCCGGCGGACGACGTCTCACCGCCGCTCTGTTCCGCTACCTTCTCGACCTCGGTAATCGGCGTCTTTGTAAATAGATAAGTCTCAAATCTCTGCGCAAAATCGGAATTATTACGACGCAGCCACTCCATCAGCATTGCTGCGTGCTCCATTTCTTCGCGCATATTATGTAATAATATTGCTTTCAGAGACTCGTCCTCGCTGTCATCGGCGCGCTGACGATACCAATCGACTGCGTCCAACTCCTCTTGCAGCGATACGATCGCGTAGTGAAGCAGGCGCGCTTCCGTCGACAGCTTTTCGCGTGGGATGTGAAGTTCTTCGCTCGACATTCTTTCAAAGCCTTCTCATTGCCGATAAATCGCCGCCGCCCGAGCGCCCGGCAGCACAGGATCACAACAAATCGGAATTGCGCCGCCTCCCGCCCGGTGGGAGACTTGCCGCCGGCCAAAAAGCCGGTTGCAGTGGAGGTAAACGCTGATGGCGGAAAATCGGCAGTTAGCAATCGTGACCGGCGCGGCGAGCGGCAACGTCACCGGACGGCGTTTTCTGGCGACGCATTGGGATAACTCGCTGCCGCCGGCCGAAGCTGCGGAGAAATGCGGCGCGCCGATCGCCTGCGAGGCGATCGCGACGATGCCGATCGAGCCCGATTGAGTGAAAAGGGGAGCTGATTTATGGCCGAGCAAGCGATCGCCAACACGGCGCAGCGCGACTATTGGAATACCGTGGCGGGGCCGCGTTGGGTCGGGCTCGAAGGCTTGGTCGAGCGCCGGGTTCGCGCGGTCAATGATCTGCTGCTGGCGCGCTCGGTTGCGAAGGCCGGCGAGCGCGCGCTCGAAATCGGCTGCGGCACCGGCGCCTTTACCGCGCCGCTCGCCGAGGCGGTCGGCGACACCGGCGCGGTGATCGGCGCCGACATTTCTTCGGCGATGCTGGCCGCCGCGCACAAGCGGTTCGCCGATTTGGGTTTGCGCAACGTCTCGCTGATCGAGGCCGACGCCCAGACTCATCAATTCGAGCGCGGCTCGTTCGACCTGATCACCTCACGCTTTGGCGTGATGTTTTTTGCCGACCCGGCTCAGGCGTTCACCAACCTTTTGGCTGCGTCGCGGCCAAAAGGAAGGTTGTGTTTCGCGTGCTGGGGCGGGCTCGACGAGAACGAGCATTGGCTTGTTCCCTACCGGGTGGCCCTGCGCCATCTTGGCCCACCCGAGCCCAGATCACCCCGCGCGCCTGGCCCGATGGCGTTCGCCGATCCGGATTATGTCCGCGAGTTTCTCGGAAAAGCTGGGTTCACTGACATCGCGATCGCGCGTGAACATCCCGAAATGCTCGCGGGCAGTCCGGAGGAGGAGGCGAGGGCCGCGTGCATCATGGGCCCCTCCGGCAGGCTGATCGATGAGAAAAAGCCGGACGAGGCGACCCGAGATACGATCTGCCGCGAAATCGAAGAGGCCCTCGCCGCTCACATTCGCAACGGCGAAGTGCGGCTCCCGTCGACCGTATTGTTGGTGACTGCGGCTAAGCCGTGATGCTGCCCAATGAAGCGATTTCTGCGAGCAGCTGATCGGTCGAACGCTGGCGGCAATAACCGCGCAGCGCGATCAGCGATTGGGTGTGGCGCTCGGCAGTATCGGTCGTGCAGGCGTCTGTGACCAAGGTCACCAGATAGCCAAGATCGCAGGCGTCCCGAACCGCGCTCTCGACGCATTGATCGGTCATGATCCCTGCAATCGTTAGTGAGCGGACACCAAGATTGCGCAAGACGTAATCGATGTTCGTCGAAACGAAGACATTGCCCGACGTCTTGCGGAAAATCATCTCTTCTTGAGCCGGGGCGATTTCGTCCAATACCCGCGCCTCCCACGACCCCGGCGGCACGTCGATACCGGAGATCCGGTAATCGAGGCTGCGGTCGCGGCCGTCTCTGGTCATGTTCTCGATAACCGAATACAGGATTTCGATCCTTGCGCGGCGGCAGATGGCCTGCAGCCGTTGCAGGTTTGGCAGCACCATCTGCTGCAGGGTTGAGCGGAAGTGCGGGGTCGCTTGGTGTTCTCGCCACCAGCAGCCCTCGGGATGCGCGCAATAATTCTGCACGTCGATAATCAGCAATGCTGCATGCGCGGGGTCGATCGGCGCCTCGCGAGACGGCGGGTTCATTGTCGCTGAAACGCGGCGTGCGCGGCGGGCAATAGCCGCGCCAACCGATCGGCCCAGCGCTCTTGCCCCGCCGGCTCGGTGATCAAATCCTGGCGGATCTCGATCTCGACATGCGGCAGGCCGCGCCGCTCGCCATGGACCGGGACGGTGTAATCGGCCAAATCGGTCACGCGATAGGGCTCGTTTTCGCCGACAACGAGATCGCCTTCGGCGCGCAACAGATCGAGCAACGGGCTGGCAAGTCGGGCGTCACGGTTGAACAGCACGCCGACATGCCACGGTCGCGACACGCCGCGAAAGACGGGTGTAAAGCTGTGCAAGGCGACCAGCACCGATGCGCGGCGCGCCGCGTTGCGCTCGTCGAGTGCCGTGGCAATCCGATCGTGATAGGGCTGGAAGATCGCGCTCCGCCGCGCCGCCCGGTCACCCCCACCGAGATTGCGGTTGCCGGGGATCTCGGTGTCCTCGCTGGTCTCCGGGATTGAACTCGGCACCGACGGGTCGCGGTTGCAGTCGATCACGAGCCGCGAATAGGTCTGCACGATCAGCGCCGCGTCCAGGGCCGTCGACAGCCGGCGCCCGACCTCGGCAATGCCGATATCCCAGGCGATGTGGCGGAAGGTATCCGCGTTCGGCGAGGCCGAGTTGGCCGAGCCGCCGTGGGAACGCCCGGCCGCCATGATCGCAGGTCAGAAAAAAGACCGATGCGCCGGTCTCGTTGGTCAGAATGGCCGGGCTGGCCTCGTCCGGATAGAGAAGTTCAACATCCACCGGCGGCACTCAATAAATCTCGGCGTAATGGGCGCAGAGTTCGGCGGGGGAGAGGTCGGCGACCTTTTCCGCCTCGACCCGCTTGAAGCGCAGATAAGCGTCGAGATGGGTCGGCGCCGAACCAATGCAACGCCGCCTCGCTCGCGGCGAGATGGTCGAGCGCTGCCTCCAAAGACGATGGCAGCGATTGCGGCGGGGCGGCGGCGGGACCGGGCAAGGCAAGGACCGGCGGATGCCGTCGGCGCCGGCAAAGATGATCGCACCCAACGCCAGATAAGGGCTCGCCGCGGCATCGCAGGCGCGGAACTCGATATTGAACTGACGCGCGATGTCCATCGGGCGTGTCGGCGGCAAAGACCGGGCAGATGCGCAGGCAGGCGCCGCGGTCCTGGCGCACCAGGTCGATCACGGTCGGCGCCCAGCGGTTCGGCACCAGCCGCAGATAAGACACCGGCGAGGGTGCCGTCACCGCGCAGATCGCCGGCATGTGGTGCAAAATCCCGGCGCAGAAATGCTGCGCGGCCTTGCTCAGATCCATCGTCTCGCCGGCATGGTAGGTCGCCGGCCGGCCGGCGCCGTCCCACAGGCTCATATGGATGTGAACGCCGCTGCCGACACCTTCAGGGTCGGGCTTAGGCGAAAACACCGCGCGATGGCCGAGGCGGTGGGCTGCCGCGCGCGCCATCTCGCGGGTGATCACCGCATGGTCCGCGGCCGTCAGCGCCGGCTGCGGCGCCACCGTGACCTCGAATTGGCGAGCGCCGTATTCCGCGAGAAAACTGTCCGGGACCGGGCCGGCGGCGCGCAACGCGGCGATAAAGGCCTCGCCGAAATTGCCCTGGCGGCGAAAAGCGCCCAGCGCGTAGGCGTCGCCCGGGCGGTCATCGGTGCCGGTATAGATGAATTCCTGTTCGAACGCGGCGATGGCGCGCAGTCCGGCCACCTCTTCGAGCTCCAAGGCCGCGCGACGCAGAAAATCGCGCGGGCAGCATTCCCACGGCTTGCCGTCGGTCGTGCAGATATCGCCGAGGAAAAAATGCTCCACTGCCGAGCCGTCGGCAAAATCGACCCGCACCTCGGCCCCCGGGTCGGGCACGATCATAAAATCGCCGGCGGTGCCAAACGGCGTGTCCCAGATCGGCCCAGCCGGCGACATCATCAGATTGCTGCCGGTCCAGCCGATGCCCTTCTTGAGCCGCCCCGGCAGTTCGCGCGCCGGAAACCCCTTGCCGCGGACATGCCCCGAGATGTCGCAGGTCGCGACAAACACCAGCTCCTCGCGGATCATCAAGCCGTCCTAACCCGCCTGGGTCAGCGGCGCGTATTTGTCTAGCAGCCCCAAGATCTCATCGCGGCCGAGATCGGGGATTTCGAGCAATGCCGCGTCGATCCTGGCAGTGCGGTAATCATCGAGCGGGGCTTTATCGGGCGGGGCGCGAAATACCGTGATCGACAATTCGGCCGGGTTGCGGCCCTTCGACTCCGCCATTCGGGCCAATCGCGCTTTGGCGTCGCGCGGCGTAAAGCCGGCGACCGGGCGCGGGATCCAGCCGTCGCAATATTCGACGATGCGGCGCAAGGTATAATCGGTCTCGCCGCCGAGCAGGATCGGCGGGTGCGGCCGCTGCTTTGGCTTGGGATAGGACCAGACCGGGTCGAAATTGACGAACTTGCCGTGATAGGCGGCTTCCTCCTGCGTCCACAATGCCTTCATCGCCAGGATGCGCTCGCGCATCAACCGGAAGCGCGTCTCGTATTGGGCGCCGTGGTTTCCCATTTCCTCGACATTCCAGCCGCCGCCGATGCCAAAGATAAACCGGCCGCCCGACAATTGATCGAGGCTGGCGACCGATTTCGCGGTCACGATCGGGTCGTGCTCCGGAATGAGGCAGATGCCGGTGCCGAGCAGCAGTTTTTTGGTCGCCGCGGCGGCAAAGGACAGCGCCACAAACGGATCGTGGGTGTGGGCGTATTTCTTTGGCAACTCGCCGCCGCCGGGGAACGGGGTGCGCCGGCTGACCGGGATATGGGTGTGCTCGGGCACATAGAGCGAGGCAAAGCCGCGCGTTTCGAGTGCCGCGGCAAGTTCGCCGGGGTCGATGCCGTAATCGACGGGGAAGTAGAAGACGCCGACCTGCATGTCATTTCCTCTGCGCGTCGGGGGGATATCGGCTAGGATGGCAGAAATCCAAATCTTCGGCCACGGGGGAAAGCCATGCCGATCGCATCAATTCGCGGCGTCGACATCAATTACCAGGTGCTGGGCGATCACGGCCCGTGGCTGGCGTTGCAGCCGGGCGGCCGGCGCGCGCTCTCCGGCGTCAAATCGCTGGCCGAAAAGCTCGCCGAGGCTGGCAATCGCGTCTTGATCTATGACCGGCGCAATACAGGCGCGTCCGGGGTGGCGTTCGAGGGCAGCTCGGAAAACGAAGTCTGGGTCGAGGATCTGCGCGAGCTGTTGACCCGACTCGACGCCCTGCCAGCGTTTATCGGCGGCAGCTCGTCGGGCTGTCGCCTGGCGCTCTTGTTTGCGTTGCGCTATCCGTCAGCGGTGCGCGGCTTGCTGTTGTGGCGGGTGACCGGCGGACCCTATGCCGCCCAGCGCCTGGTGCAGAATTACTACAGCCAATATATCGACTTGGCTGGGCAGGGCGGTATAGCGGCGGTGTGCGACAGCGAGCACTTCCGCGAGGTCATCGCCGCCAACCCGGCCAACCGCGACCGCTTAATGGGGCTCGACACCAAGGAGTTCGTCGCGGTCATGGAGCGCTGGCGCCAAAGCTTTAACGAGGGTGCGGACCACCCGGTGATCGGCCTCAGCCCGGCGGAACTGCGCTCGATGATGATGCCGGCCTGCATCATCCCGGGCAACGACCGCGTCCATCCGCGCGGCCCCGGCCAAGCCGCGCACCGGTTATTGACAAACGCCGAATACCACGAAGTCTTGACCGAAGACCGCCCCGACCAGGACGTCGCGATCGAAGACTGGGAAAAGAAAGAAGGATTACTGGCGGCAATCTTTATCGACTTCATCCGCCGCCAACAGCACCGCACCTGATCCCCGCCGGGAGGCGGCTCTCCGATCAGTCCAGGAGCGCCGCATCCCGAAATTCCCGTGTAACCGGGAATTAACCGGGATTTTTTGCCGAATACAATTCGGTCGCCGTCAATTCACCTGTCGGCGCCCGCCCCGATGTCGTGCGCTTGTCAATCGGCCTCGAAGCCGACAACGATTTGATCCGCGACCTCGACCAAGCGCTCGCCGCCGAAGCGTAGCGACACAATTAGTGTGGTCAGCCTTGACCAAACTCACGCCACTACGTCAGCAATTTTTTCAGGCGTGCGGCCATTTGCTCGGGCGGGTCCTCGCCGGTGAACGACGCGGTAAACCGGCCCTTCGGGTCCATCACATAGATGATCGAGCTGTGGTCCATCGAATAGTCGCCGCCCGCTTCGGCGTGCTTCGCGTAGTAAACGCGGTATTCCTTGGCGGCCTGGGCAATCGCCGCGTCGCTGCCGGTCAATGCCAGGATCGGCGCGTCGAAAGCTGCGACGTAGTCCTTCATTGCCGACGAGGTGTCGCGTGCCGGATCGACGGTGATGAAAACCGGGCGCACCTCCTTCTTCTCGGCGCCGAGGTCCCGCAACGCCAATGCGATATTATTCAGCGCCGTCGGGCAAGCGTCGGGGCAATGGGTGTAGCCGAAATAGACCAGCAGCCACTTGCCCTCTAGATCGGTATTGGTGATGGTCTTGCCGTTCTGGTCGACCAATTTGAAGGGGCCGCCGATAGCACTGCTGAGAAGCGAGCCGGCGGAGCCGCGCGGATTGTCGCGCAATTCCAGGGCGACAAACGCACCGACGCCCAGGATCGCAAATCCGACCAGCATCACCGCCACGAGCAACAGGCGCGGCCGCTGCGGCGGAGGCGCCCGCCGTGTCACGCCGCTCGATACATCGCCGGCCATTTCCCGACCTCCTTTAATGCTGCTTCTAATGTTGGGCCGCCGGCATGGGCATGGTCATCGGTGCCGTCGCGCCGACCTTCTCGACCGCGACATTGACGGTGCGCGTACCGGCCTTTTCGAACGTCAAGGTCAGCGGGAACGACTGGCCGGCCTTCAACGGCTTTTTCAATCCCATCAGCATGATGTGCATACCGCCCGGCGCCAAGCTCACGGTCTGGCCCGCCGGAACATCGATGCCTGATATCGGCCGCATCTTCATAACCATGCCCGACATCTCCATCGTGTGCAGTTCGGCCTTTTTCGCGACCGGCGTCGACGCGGCGACAAGCCGGTCTGCGGTCGGCGAATGGATCGTGACATAGGCGGCGCCGACCTCGGACTTTCCGGGTGTCGCCCGCGCCCAGGCATTGTCGACCGCGAGCTGCCCAGTCTGCGCCTGCGCCGATGCGACTCCCGCCGTCAGGACAAACCCGGCGACCAGCAGAACGATCCTTAGCATCCTCATTGCGTCCTCCACGCAAATGACCGTTTCTGCGCCATAATAATTCCTGCGGCGCGCGACCGAGAGTGGCGTTTTAACGCGGCCTGACGGTGGTCCTCCTTATCGCAGCTTGTCGCCGGCCGCCGAAGCTCCGCGCATTTCGGCCACCGCCATACAGGCGCGCGGCAAATTGCTCGTCAATAACGGCCTGGCATGCGACGGCGCTGGGTGGAGCGCTTCCGGCGTGAACCACCAGGCGAGTTCCCTGCCGCAGCCGTCGCCCGGCGGAGGCGGCGCCTGAGCCTGGCATTCATTTTGCCCGGGCGGGCAGACCAGCCGCACATGGAAGTGATAATCGTGACCCCACCACGGCCGAATCTTGGCAAGCCAGGCGCGGTCTGCCCCGGCCTCATGGCACAATTCGCGCTTGATCGCCGGGTTGACGAAGATTCGCGCGACCTCGGGCTCGCTTGCCACCGCCCGGTACATTTTGAGATAGGACGGGTTCCACACCGCCGGGTCGACATGCAGGCGATCGGCGGCGACGACATCGGTTGCAGACATCTCGTCCCGCTCTGACGGCGTGAGCCGGTGGGTCGGCATCGGCGTCAGCCAGATATCCGCGTCGAGCCCGATTTGGTGCGAGCCGTGACCGGTCAGCATCGGCCCGCCGCGCGGCTGCGCGATGTCGCCGATCAAGAATCCCGGCCACCCCGCCTCGGCCGGCAATTTTGCCGACAGATGCTCGATAAATTGGATCAACACCGGGTGGCCCCAGGCGCGGTCGCGCGACGGGCGCATGACCTGCCAGTTCGGGCCGTCGGCGGGCAATTCGACCGCCCCTTCGAGACAGCCGCGTTCGTAGGAGCCGATCGCCTCGGGCCGCCCCGGCGCCGGCGTCTTTTCCTGACCAAAAATCCGCTGCGCCGCGTCTTGCGGCAATGTCGCGAGCGACTTCGCGCGGTGCGCCGCCTCCTCGGACACGGTGTCCTGCGCCAGCGCCGCACCACCCACCGCGCAAAGCGTGGTTATCGCGGTAAAGACCGCAGCTAGTTGACTCCCCGAAATCCGGAAACGATCGGGATACCTCATACCTCGAACCCCCCTACCCGGACTTGGCCCGGGCGAGATTGACGGAATCGGCGCGTGGTGCATCTAACCACTAGTTGCTATCGGGCCGAATAGCCCAGCCGATCCGACGTCGTCATCCTAGTGGATCGAATCTAACACTTGGTACCCGCGGTTGGCGGCGGCGATGATGCGGTCGGGGTCGGCGGTCCAGGTGAACGGCTTTGGACTGTGGTTGTGTTGGGCAAGGTAACGGTTGATCGCGGCCTGGAGGTCGACGAGGGAGTGAAACACGCCGCGTTGCAATCGCCGGCGGGTTAGCTTGGCAAAAAAGCCCTCGACGGCGTTGAGCCAGGATGCCGAGGTGGGGGTGAAGTGGAACGTCCAGCGCGGGTGCCGGGCCAGCCAAGCCCTGACTTTGGGGTGCTTGTGGCTGCCGTAATTGTCAAGGATCACGTGGACCAGTCGGCCGGCTGGGATGTCGCGCTCGAGGCGATTGAGAAAGCGCAGGAATTCCTGGTGCCGGTGGCGCTGCATGCACTGCCCGATGACCGTGCCGTCGAGCACATTGAGGGCGGCAAACAGGGTGGTCGTGCCGTTGCGGATATAATCATGGGTCATTGTCCCGGCGCGGCCTTGCTTGATCGGCAACCCCGGCTGAGTGCGGTCGAGCGCCTGGATCTGGCTCTTCTCATCGACCGACAGCACCAGGCTGTGCGCCGGAGGGTCGACGTAAAGGCCCACGACATCGCGCAGCCTGGCGGCAAACTGCGGGTCGCGGCTGAGTTTGAAGACCTGCAACCGATGCGGGGCGAGACCATGGGCGCGCCAGATCTTTTGCACGGTGCTGACCGCCAGCCCCATGGCGTCGGCCATCGCGCGGCTCGTCCAATGGGTGGTCTCGCCGGGTGGCGCGCCGAGCGTGAGCGCGATCAATCGCCCGACGACCGGCTCGGGGATCGGCGCTTTGCCGGGCTTGCGCGTCTTGTCGTGCAACAGGCCATCGACCCCCGCCTCCATGAAGCGGCGCTGCCAGCGCCACACGCAGGGTTTCGACACGCCGGCCCGGCGCATCACCTCGGCGGTGCCGCAGCCTTCTGCCGTGGCCAGGATGATCCGCGCTCGCCACACATGCTTCTGGACAGCATTGCGATCGCCCACCACTGCCTCAAGCCGCTCCCGATCCCCCGGCCCAAGCCGGACTTCAACATCGCTGCGCATCGCAGCATCATGACGCAAAAGCTCGACTGATGGAATCTTGTGTTTCGGTCATACCACTAGCGTGCCCCACCGCCGGTGTCTGCCTAGCGAGGCAATGGGACGCTCGTCGGCACCGCCTTTGCCGTTGGCTTAAAACGGCTTCTATGCGTACCCTTTGCGGGAACACACTGCAGCGGAGGGCGCCATGAAGTTTCTCGACGATGGAATGATTAGCGGGTTATTGCCGGCTGAGACGGCATCTTTCCCATCCCCGGTACCGACGCAAATCGTTTCGAGCGACGAATACCTGCCGACCCCACAAACCGCGCAGCAGAAAGAGGTCGAGGGGCGGCTGATCGAGTTGAGTGACCGCCTCGCCAAGCGCCAGGGGCTGTCGCGGCGCCGATTCTTTCAGACCGCTGCCGGCATGGCCGCTGCCTTTGTGGCGATGAACCAGGTTTTCGGCCGCTATTTTGCCGTCAGCGAGGCCGAAGCCGCGACACCCGAACTCGCCAATCAGCTGGCTGCGGCGAATGCCGGGCAGTTCATTTTCGACGGCCACACCCACTTTCTGCGTGACGACACGCGGCTGATCGGCTTTGTCAAGGGCCGCGAGGCGGTCGGCCAATGGGGCTGGAACAAGGAATTGTCGGGCAAGGAACAGACGCTCGATGATCTCAAATTCAACAACTACGTCAAAGAACTCTACATGGACAGCGATACGAAGATGACGATCCTGTCCAACTCGCCGTCGGTTGAGGCGCAAGACTGGTTCCTCCCGCAGGACCAGGTGTTCAAGACCCGCGCCGCCGTCAATGAGAAGGCCGGCACCCGCCGCATGCTGGCGCATTTCACGTTCACCCCGGGATGGGATGGCTGGCTCGACAAGGTCGACGAGGCGATCGAGAAGTACAAACCCGATTCGTGGAAGGGTTACTCGGTCGGCGACAACACCCACAAGGAGCTCGATGGGCATCCGTGGCACGCCGACGACGAGAAATTGATGTACCCGTTCTACGAGAAGATCGCGAAGAGCGGCATCAGGAACGTCTGCATCCACAAGGGGCTGTTCGCCCCGGCCGTCGCCGAGAAATTCCCGCGCCTGTTGCCCTATGCCGATGTCAGCGATATCGGCAAGGCGGCAAAGGACTGGCCGCAGCTCAATTTCCTCGTCTACCACTCGGCCTATCGCTGGGTCGGCGCCAACCCGGCCGATGCGATGGCGGAGTTCGACAAGACCGGCCGTTCGTCATGGACCAGCGATCTCGCCGAGATCCCGCAGAAATATGGCGTCACCAACGTGTACGGAGATCTCGGGCAGATTTTCGCGTGGACCGCGGTGGCGCAGCCGCGCCTCGCCGCGGCGCTGATGGGGATGCTGGTCAAGGGTCTCGGGTCCGACCATGTCGTCTGGGGCACCGACGCGGTGTGGACCGGCGCGCCGCAATGGCAGATCGAGGGGCTGCGCCGGCTGGAAATCCCCGAAGACATGCAAACGAAATACGGTTTCAAACCGTTAGGCCCGGCCAACGGCCCGCTCAAGACCGCGATTTTCGGTGGCAATTCCGCGCGGCTTTACGGGCTCGAACAGCATGCAGAGTTGGTCAACCACGACCGCTTTGCGGCGCTAAAAGCCGACTACCTCGCCAATGGCGGCAGCCGGAGCAATCTGCGCTACGGCTATGTCGCCAGGCCGGTGTGACGGAGCGATTTCGACTTCTGGCCGTCCCCGGCGGTCGCGGCGCGAACTGATCACGGCGGCGTTGGCGCTCGGCGCCGCTGTCCCGGCATGTGCTGGGGAGCAGCCGGCAAAACTGTCGCAGAATGCAGCGGCGTATCAGAACGCGCCCAAGGGCTTGTTCAGCTGCGCCGCCTGCACCTTTTTTATCCGGCCGCGCAGCTGCAAGGTAGTGAGCGGCGATATCAGCCCCTCCGGCTGGTGCAAACTTTTCGACTTGGCCGATTGACGTAAATAGCGGAGCCCCGTGCCTGTCTCGCCCAAGTGAGCGCGAGGCTACTCACGCCTCACTGGGACAAACGACGGCTGCAATAGGATTGGAGGGAAACGAATGTCGATCCGCGCCTTGATCGTGATCGTCCTGCTGGCCGCAGCGCTCCCCGCGCTGGCGCAAGAGGCGGCAAAGCGGCCGAACACCAACTGGCCCGGGTATCAGGAAGGCGATTACGTCGTCAGCAGACTACAAATTCGTCAGCGGCGAGAGCCTGCCCGAGGTGAAACTGCATTACCGCACGATCGGCACGGCAAAACAGAACGCGGCCGGCGAGGTGGTCAACGCCGTGCTGCTGTTGCAGGGCAATACCGGCACCGGCGCCAACTGGTTTCGGCCGAGCTTGGCCGACGAATTGTTCAAGCCGGGCCAGCCGCTCGACCCGGCGAAATATTACATCATCATGCCCGACGCGCTGGGCCGCGGCGGCTCATCGAAACCGTCCGATGGCCTCAAGGGCCGGTTCCCACACTACCGCTACCACGACATGGTCGACCTGACGCACCGGCTGGTCACGGACGGGCTGAAGGTCGCCCATTTGCGGCTGATCATCGGCAGCTCACTCGGCTGCATGCAGCAATTTCTGTGGGCCGAGTGGTATCCCGATCTGATGGACGGCACGTCGGGATGTCGTGCCAGCCGGTCGAGATCAGCGGCCGCAACTACATGCTGCGCCACGGCGCCGCCGAGCTGATCCGCCATGACCCGGCCTGGCATGACGGCAACTACGACAAGACCCCGACCCTCTACATGTACGCGGCGGCCGGCAACGACCTGACCGATAGCCCGGTGCGCATCCAGGAAGAAGCGCCGACCATGGCGGCGGCGCAGGGCGCTCTACGACAAGCGCCTTGCGACGCTGCATGAAAAACGGCGACGCCAACAACACGCTTTACGAGATCGAGTCGATCTACGACTACAGCCCCGAGGCCGACCTGCCGAAGATCAAGGCGCATGTGATGCTGATCAACAATGTCGAGGATTTCGCCGACCCGCCGACGCTCGGCACGGTCGAACGCGCGTTCAAGAAGATCGCGCACGGCACCTACGTGCTGACCCCCTATGGCAAGGACACGCACGGGCATTTCACGCATTACTACGCGGCGGTTTGGAAGCCGTATCTGGTGAAATTCATGGCCGGTCTGCCGCCGGCGCCAACAGCAATGCGGTGACCGCGGCGGGCAGCTAACGCCGTCGGGCGCGCGATCTCGGACAGCTGTCGCACTCGGTTTCACTCTCGCCGGGCGCCCTGTCGCTAACGCTGCGACCACCGAAACTCTCTTGGCGTCGTGCCGAGCATTTGCCGGAAGTGACGCGCTAAATGGCTTTGATCAGAAAAACCCGCGGCGAGCGCAATTTCCGACAGCGCCAGATCGGTGCGAGCCAACATGTCCTGGGCTCGTTCGATACGCCTCTTTATGAGATAGGAGTGCGGGGTAACGCCCGCTGTCTGCTTGAATTGTCGTGCAAAGTGAAACACCGATAATCCGGCAACGGCAGCCAACTCCGCGAGGTCCATGCTTTCGCCGAGATGTACGTCGACATATTCCCGCACCCGGCGCATCGCACCTGGCGGCAGGCCTCCCCGCGCTTGCGAGGTCGCCGTGGGCTGCCTCAGACTGGCAACTAGATTGAGCCGCGATCGCGTATGCAGTTGGGCGCCCGTCGAGATCCGCCGTGCACCCAACGGGTTCTCGGGCGGGGTCACCAGCGCCGGCCAAGTCTCACTGCTGCCGGCGACCGTCAGTCGCGTCACGATATCGGCCGTGTCCTTGCGCCGAAAGAGCCCCAAATCTAGCTCGAATAAGGTCCACAGGCTGACACCGGCGCGTAGCCTTTGATCGTCGAGCAAAAGCGAGGTGCGGACGGCTCGGTTTGCCCCGACGATCCGCTGATCGCCATCCACGGCAAGCAGCATGCCCGGCTCGCCATCCTCGATCGGCGAAACCGCGAGGATCCACTCTCGACGAAACTGCTCCCGGAAAAATCGGCCTGCTATGGCGCGCGCTGCCGTCGCCGTAAGCGCACCGGTCAGCGCATGCGCTCGTTCCGAGAGCTGGGGATCGATCGCCGACACGTCCAAGACCGCCATCAGTTTTCCATCGACGCCGAAGACGGGCGCCCCCGAACAGCTTAGGTCGATGTGCCGCGATCGAAAATGTTGGCTCCGGTGGATCGTGACGGGCCGCTCTTCGGCGATGGCCGTGCCAATGCCATTGGTGCCCTCAAGCGCCTCGGACCACACCCCGCCAAGCCAGGTTCCCCAATATCTAAACCGGCTGGCATCGGCATCGTCGCCACGGTGCTCGACGGCGACACCCTCGGTGTCACAGAACAAAAGGGTGTATCCGGCCTCGCGAGCCACCTGATACAGTCGATTGATCTCGTCTTGTGCAACGAATATCAGCTGGTCGAGGGGTTCGCGAAAATCTTTGAGCTCGCCAGCCGAAAGGATGCGCGGCGCCTCATTAGCGAGGGGATCGACGCCATGCTTGTTCGCGGATCGTGACCAAGAAGCCGACACCTCCTCGATGCCGATCGACGGCGCGCCGCCTTGCGCAACCGAATAGACTTCCTGAGCGTGCCGTGTAGGCGTGTCGATCGAGCTTGCGGGGGGTACCGAGCTCCCCATTCTCCCAACCTGACCGCGTAAAGCCGGAGCGCCCCGAGCGCTGCGCCTTGCGGGCGCATAGATCGACACACTTTGGGCGTAAATTCTCCGACATTTTGGCAGGTCTGGTTATCGACCACAAGATCCCGCGCCAAATGCGGCGCTTGAGTAGGTGGTCGCCCCGCCGGCCCTCAACCGCGGCAAGCGGCCTCGCAGCTATCCGATGCGCGGTTAAGAAGGTCTACCGTCTCGGCCAACTTAACTTCGAAGACCGCGAAGTATGGGGCGTTTGCTGAGGAATCCGTTTGCGGCCCACCGCTCGACGCATCCGATGCACCCGACGCCTCCGTCGCGGCATCTCTGGAACCGCGCCGGTCAAGCTGACGGCGGCGGTGAAGCGATAACCGCGGCCGATCTCGGTCCGGATAAAGTCACGGTCTTCGCCGAGAGCCTTGCGCAAGCCGGAGATCTGAACCTTGAGATTGGTCTCGTCGACAAAAATACCTGGCCAGACGAGGGCTACGAGTTCGCTCTTTGTGACGAGCAATCCATCGGCCTCAATAAGCACCATCAGGAGGTCGAAGGCGCGCCCGCCGAGTTCGACCGGCATCCCGTCGGCGAGCAACTGCCGCCGACGCGACGACACACGGAAACGGCCGAATTCGAACGTCGCGTCGGCCACGGCCGGGCGCGTCCGACATGTGATCACTCTCGAACCATCCTGGCGCATCGGGTTGCACTGCTCTTCTGGCAAGATCGGCTGTAGCAGCATGACTTCATCCCTCCTCGAGCTTCGGTCAGTCCTCGAACTGAACGATGCCGATGGTGTCAGGGGTGGCCGATCCATTCTTGGACGACTTTGCTGCGACAGGGACGCTCTTGCTCTTTAGCGACCGAGGCGCGCTTTCGGACGTAGCGCCTGCGACAGCTGCCGGGAAAGGCTATTGCCGGAAATCGCTCCCCCGCATTTCGCAGGGCTAGAGGCTTTTTCGCGCTGCGCTTGCTGCGTGCTCGGCGGGGGCGCCTGCAGCCGGGGCTGATGCACCTGTCGGCGCTGCCCTGTCAGTCCGACACTATTCGAAAGCCAGCCCTTGTCGATGCCACTCGTCGGTTCCACCGCGAAGAACGGCGACATCCCTGAAGCCCGTCGCAAGTAGCTCGGTTGCGGCCCGGGCAGATCGGCGATCGGTTTTACAAACCACGACAATTGGTTGTCGCCGGGCGGCAAGTTCTCCCGTCCGGCTTGGCAGATCGGCCAACGGCACGTTGACGGCACCTGGCAGATGGCCAGGAGGTGCCGAGAATTCCTCCGGTTGACGCACATCCACGAGGAACACGGCGTCGCCGGCCGCAAGGCGGCGCTGCAATTCAATCCGGGGCTGCGAGGCGGGCATTCATACTCTTCCGTTTAATTCCCGGTTTAGAGAAAATGATTCCCGGTTTGGCGCGCAGAATTCCCGTTATGTCGGTCACGGGAATTAGCTCTCAACGCATTGGTTAACAATGGATTTTCGAAACGGTGGAGGGCTTGGACAGGAAAAATCCCGGATAGTTCCCGGTTATACGGGAATTCGCTCTCCGCTGACGTCGACGTTAGCGCTCGCGGGAGTTGTGATGGACCGTGGGGCCGGGGAGGGCGCCGGCCCTGAGGTCGCGCCGGGGCAGCTGGCGAGCGGTTACCAGCCGAGGGCGTAGGCGGCGCGGCGCGGGTCGGCGCCGGCCTCGATGACGCCGCGTTTCTTGTCGACATCAATCGCGCAGACGGCGCCGGCGGTCCAGATCCAGTCGGGCCAGCGCTGGATCTCATGGCCGCGGCGGGCGAGGTCGGCGATGACCGGCTCGGGGATGCGGGCCTCGATCGCCAATCGGCCGGGGTAATAATCGTAGGGGGCGAAGGACGAGGGATAGCTGTAGCTCGCAAAGCGCGGGTTCTCGATTGCCGACTGCATGTCCTGGCCAAAGACAAAGCGGTTCAGCAGGACCTGCAGCATCGCCTGGGTCTGGACATCGCCGCCGGGGGTGCCGAACGGCATGAAATGCTCGCCCCCTTTGATCGCCAAGGCCGGGTTGGGGGTCAGCCGCGGCCGTTTGCCGGGGGCCACGCCGGCGGGATGGCGCGGGTCTGGGCGCGATTGCGAGCCGCGGTTCGACGGGATCAGCCCGGTCCCCGGCACCACCGGTGAGCCGTAGGAACCGTCGCTCGGCGTCGCCGAGAACAGGTTGCCATGGCGGTCGGCGACACAGACATAGGAGGTGTCGGGTTCGGGATTGGGGTCACCCGAGGGCCGCGGGAAATCGCCAAAGCCGCGGCCGGCTTGGCTGCCGAGGACCCCGGGGGGCGGCATTTCCGGCCAGGCCTGGTCGGGGCGGATCATTTTGCGGCGTTCGGCGGCGTATTCCTGCGAGATCAACGTCGCGAGCGGCACCTCGATCATCGCCGGGTCGCCGTAGTAGGCCTCGCGGTCGGCAAAGGCGAGCTTTAACGCCTCGGCCAAAAGGTGGACATAGTCGGCGCTGTTGTGGCCGAGGGCCTTGAGATCGGCGCCTGCGAGCAGGGCCAGGGTCTGCAGCAATACCGGGCCCTGGCACCAGGCGCCGCAGGTGAAGACTTCGAGATCGCCAAAGCGGTGCTGTTCCGGCGGCCCGACCGGCGAGTGGTAATTGGCGAGATCCTCGGCCGACAAGAGCCCGCCTTGGTCCCGCATAAAGGCGACGATCTTTTTGGCGATGTCGCCGCGGTAGAACGCGTCATGCGCGGCCTGTAAGCCGGCCTCGCGGCCTCCACCACTGCGGCTGACGGCGGCGTGTTCCTCGTCAGCCATGTATTGCAACGAGGCGGCGAGATCGGTCTGACGGAAGATGTCGCCGGGCTCGGGCACCCGCCCATCGGGCAGAAAGATCGCCGCCGAGGACGGCCAGGCGCGGTGGTCGGGCTCGTGGCGTCGGAGGCTCGCGGCCATCAGCGGGTACATCGGAAAGCCCTCGCGCGCGAGCCGGATCGCCGCCGCCGCGACCTCGCCAAAGCTCATCGTACCGTAACGTCTGATAGCCGTGATCCAGGCGTCGGGAGCCGCCGGGACGACGGTGCGCAACACGCCTTTCGGGATCTTGCCGCCGTGCTCGCGCATAAAGAGTTCGGGGTCGAGCGCCTTGGGCCAAGCGCCGAGCCCGGCGATGGTCACGACCTCGCGCTGGTCCGCGAGGTAGATCATGATCGGCGCCACCCCGGCGACATCGACGAGATCGCTCTGCAATACGCCGAGGGCGATGCCGGCGGCGCAGCCGGCGTCGATCGCGTTGCCGCCGGCCTCGAGGATCGCGAACCCGGCGGTAGCAGCGAGGTAGTGGCCGGCGGCGATTGCATGGCGGGTCACGGCGATGGTCGGGCGGTGCGCGAATGCGACGGTCATGGGCTGGCCCCCCTCGGGTGTGCGGCACGTGTGTGGCGCGGTGCCGCGGCCACAGTAGCGCTTGACCCGCCCGCGATAGAAGAGGCGTTGTCGCGCCAATCGGCGATTTCGGATCAGGAACCTCTGGCGTTGCGGGGACAGCGATTGCACAGCATGAGATGGCCCAGATGGCAGCGGGCGCCGCGGGTGGCCCCGGAGGGGGGCGAAGGCAGCCTGCTGGCGTTGGCCTCGCTCGCGCTGATCGCCGGCGCGGGGTCGGGTTTTGTTGTCGCGATGTTTCGCCTCGCACTGCAGGCGGCCGACCGCTGGCGCGGCGTGCTGATCGCCCGCGCGCACGGCATGCCGGTGATCGGCTTTGTGCTGGTGGTTGCCGGCTGCGCCGCGGCGGTGGCGCTTTCGGCGTGGCTGGTGCGGCGGTTCTCGCCTTATGCGTCGGGAAGCGGCATCCCGCAGGTCGAGGCGGCATTGACCGGCGATCTGCCGCCCGCACCGCCGCGGCTGATCCCGGTCAAATTCGCGGGCGGACTGTTGGCGATCGGTGCCGGCATGGCATTGGGGCGCGAGGGGCCGAGTGTGCAGATGGGGGCCGTCGTCGCCGACCTCCTTGGCAAATGGTTTGGCCGGTCATGGACCGATATGCGCACTTTGCTGGCGTCGGGTGCGGGAGCGGGTCTCGCCGTCGCCTTCAACGCGCCGATCGCCGGCGCGATCTTTGTCCTAGAGGAACTGGTGCGGCGGTTGGAGACGCGGATCGCGATCGCGGCACTCGGCGCGTCCTCGACGGCAATCCTGATTTCGCGGCTGTTCCTTGGCGATGCGCCCGATTTTCAGGTGACCGTGTCGGCGCAGGCGGCCGCGAGCGCTACCGGACCCTTGCCCTACGCCGCCGCCGCGACCTGGCCGCTCTACCTCGTGCTCGGCGCGGTCGCCGGGGCGGCGGCCAGCCTCTACAACCGCGCGATCCTGGGCGCGATGTCGCTGACAGCACGGCTCAGTCCGCGCTGGCCGATCGAAATCCAGGCAGGGGCGATCGGCGCGCTGGTCGGAATCATCGGGTGGTTTGCGCCGGCGCTGATCGGTGGCGGCGAGACCATCGCCCAGCGTTTGCTGGCGGGCGGGTTTGCGATCTGGACGGTGCCGCTCGCCTTGCTCCTGCGCTTTGGTCTGGGTGCGGTGTGTTATGCAGTGCGCACGCCGGGCGGGCTGTTCGCGCCGCTGCTCGTAGTGGGGGCGCAGCTCGGGCTGCTGTTCGGCGCGCTGGCACAAGCCGCCTTTCCCGGGTTCGGCATCGAGCCTGAGGCGTTCGCCGTCGTCGGCATGGCTGCGTTCTTTACTGGCGTCGTGCAGTCGCCGGTCACCGGCATCGTGCTCGTCATCGAGATGACCGCCGCATTCACGACCCTATTACCGATGCTGACGGCGTGCTTTGCGGCGATGGTGATCGCCAATTTGCTGCGCACCCAGCCGATCTATGATGCGTTGCGCGAGCGCGTCGTCAAAACCCACCGGCCGACGTCATAGGAGCGGGCACATCCGACTGGGTCCGCGCTTTGGTTTTCGGCCCAACGGACCGGGGATCGGCGGAAATTCCCTTGGGCGGCATCGTGACAATAACTACTCGGTTTTGCGCCAGTAAAGAACGTACTTAGCCACCCGCTATTTCTTTCCGAAAGCTTTAACTCTACTGGCAAGGTAGATCGGAAAATTACGATGAACAACACATTTACGTAATACTGGTTCGGTAAGTGATCGACTGTCAAACCTTTGCATGCTCGCGGCGTAGAGCCCTTCAGGAGTGCTACGCTGTGGATCGCGGCGAACAGCTCCATTTACGTATCCAACGATTCCATTTATCGTCTGCCTCAGCTTTATCAAGCTTTCAGGATCGAGGTCCAGGTCGAAAAGGATACCATCCAGGATTTCTCGCCAGTCGCGTTCATCTACCGGAGTTGGCAATTTGACTTCGTTCGCGAACCGCCACCAAACCCATACTCGATCCCGCATACGCGACTCCCACCGTCCGTCGCTCGCTGGGAACGCTGCGTCCCTGTCCAAATGGAGCCCCCTCTCCGGAGCATTGGCAAACGTCCCCTTAGAGCGACCCGAGGCTACTACAAATCCTTCATGGTCAATCGACGCATAAACATAGCCTGGCTCCAGGAAATCACGTAATCGTATGAGGGCCGCATCCGTGGAAACGTCAGCTGCCTCTGTTATCCGCTCGACTATTTCGCACGGATTTTCAAAGCTACCGGTTAATTCCTTTACCCATCTTCGTGGCATTAGAAGCTCAGCAGCGAAGCGATTCGCCTCTGTTTCAAGTTCCCAGTATGTTAGGTCTTTTCCATTGTCTGAAAAATCAATTTCGTCTAAAATAGTACCGATATGCCATGGGATAAGTACGTGACCCAGTTCGTGTGCTAGCGTGAATTGCTTTCGTCTCGGTGGCCTAACCGCATTCAATATAACGAGCGGCTGTCTTCCTGGGATTTTTAGATAGAGACTGCAGCCGTCGATGTCCAGTGGCAAGTCTAGACTATCTACCTTCGCATAGTGTGTAACCAATCCAAATATGTCGATTGGCGGCCTCAACTCAAATTTTTGTAGAACCCGACGGGCAAGATTAATCTCGGGATATTCGCTCAACAAATCTTTCCCATTTGCTTAAGCCACCTCATGAGACGATCTATCTTAGCGACATTAGCTGAGCGAGCGGCGTTGGGGAACTCCTCCAGTGTGGTGCGGAGTACGACCTCAAGTGGCAGTCCTGCCCGCCGAGCTTGGGCGATCTGAGGGAGGGTATCCGGGTCGCGAAGCCAAAGTGAATACTCTGCGGGAGACATACCTAGATATTCATAGATTTCTTCTCCGGCGGGATTCTGATGCCAAATGTCTATAAAATCATCGATATCCTCGGCGAGCACCTCACCGTTCAGATAACGTTCGAGAAATGTTGCCGATCCATGAGTATAATCAGACATCGATCGTTCTCCCAGGTACCGCCGGTTTCACCATCTCGCCGGTAGTCGGGTCCATAGTCCCTAAGTGCTTACCTCGGGCATTGAAGACCTCGATTTCTCCATGCAACGCGTCCCGCGTATATAGCCGCTTACCGCCGTCACTCCGCCAACGTCGCTCGCCGTGAGGTGCTCCCAACGATTTAAACTCGTCCAGAATTCGACGGACGCGGGATGGGCTTTGGCGGCACAAGCTACCTTAACCTACAACTGCGATCTGGGCCACTGCGCTTCCCCGGGAGTAAGCGATAACTCGCCAGAGAATAATACGAGGCGGTCGGCTATTCGCTTTGGGATCCTAACTATTTGTGTTGTAGGGACGAGACCGTATTATTCGTAATCTTCGACGCGGCCTCATAGGGAATCGCAGCGAGATGAACGAATACGATCTGGTAATCCGCAACGGCACGGTGGCGACCGCGGCCGATACGATCGAATGCGATGTCGGCATCAAGGACGGGGTCGTCGCGACTCTCGGGCGAAATCTCGGGCCGGGAACGCGCGAGATCGACGCCGCCGGCAAATTGGTCTTGCCGGGTGGGATCGACAGTCATTGCCATATCGAGCAGCGCTCCTCGGCCGGCGTCGTCTGCGCCGACGATTTCTATAGCGCCACGGTCGCGGCGGCGTTTGGCGGCACGACGACGGTCATTCCGTTTGCCGCCCAGCATCGCGGCCAGTCATTGCGCCAAGTTGTCCAGGAATATCATGAGGCGGCGCAGCCCAAGGCAGTCATCGACTATGCCTTTCACCTGATCATCACCGACCCGACCGAGCAGGTCATGGGCCAGGAATTGCCGGCCTTGATCCGCGACGGCTATACCTCGTTCAAGGTCTACATGACCTATGATCTGTTGCAATTGAACGATCATCAGATGCTCGACATCCTGGCATTGGCGCGGCGCGAGGGTGCCTTCGTCATGGTCCATGCCGAGAACTACGACATGATCCGGTGGTTGACCGAGCGCCTGTTGGAGCGCGGGCTGGGGGCGCCGCGTTATCACGCGGTCAGCCACGCCAGTCTCGCCGAGGGCGAAGCCACCAACCGCGCAGTCAGTCTGGCGCAATTGCTCGATGTGCCGATCCTGTTGGTCCATGTTTCGGCGGCCGAGGCAATCGATGTCATCCGCAATGCCCAGACCAAGGGTCTCAAGATCTACGGCGAGACCTGCCCGCAATATCTGTTTTTGACCGCCGACGATATCGCCAAGCCCGGTCTTGAAGGCGCCAAATTCTGCTGCAGCCCGCCGCCGCGTGACGCGGCCGGGCAGCAGGCGGTGTGGGCCGGGCTCAAAAACGGCACGTTCCAGGTGTTTTCGTCCGACCACGCCCCCTATCGCTACGACGCCTCCGGAAAACTGCCACATGGCGAGCGGACGACCTTCAAGGATATCGCCAATGGCGTGCCGGGCATCGAGTTGCGCCTGCCATTATTGTTTTCGGAAGGCGTCGGGCAAGGACGGCTCGACCTCAACCGGTTCGTCGAGCTGACCGCGACCAACCACGCCAAGCTTTACGGGCTTTATCCACGAAAGGGCACGATCGCGGTCGGCAGCGACGCCGACATCGTGATCTGGGACCCGGAACGCGAAGTCACGGTTACCGCCGGCTTGTTGCACGACAATGTCGGCTACACTCCCTATGAAGGCCGCCATTTGCGCGGCTGGCCCGTTACCGTCGTGAGCCGCGGCCGGATTGTCGTCGAGAACGGCGCGCTTGCCGCTCCCCGTGGCAGCGGCGCCTTCCTGCCCTGCGCCCTCTCCGCCTTTGCCAAACCCGCCGGCGCCCCCGTCCCCGAATTTTCCTACGTCGCCCAGCACGGCGCAGCACTCGTGTAGACCGGCGTCCGCGAAAATAAAGCCTCGCCCGCCAATGATTCGTTGCCCCTCATTGCCTCGATTGGTCCGGCTTGGCCTGATATTTGCCACGCTCGTTCTTGCACCGGTACTGGCCGCCGGCGCCCCGCCATTAGGTGGCTACAATGCGGACATTAAGGAGAGCTCGATCTCGGGGATCTCGTCGGGCGCCTTTATGGCGGTGCAGTTCGGGGTTTCCTGGTCGTCCATTGTCAAAGGCGTCGGGATTATTGCCGGTGGGCCTTATTATCGCGCGCAAGGCACCGCGACGGATGGTCTTTTGGGCAATCTCGGTCCCGCTCTGACAGCCACGGGTCCGTGCATGAAGGGTCCTCCGCCTGCGCTTGAACCGCTGATCGACAAAACCGATGAATGGGCGCGCTCTGGCGACATCGACGACCCGCATAATATCGTAAATCAGCCGATCTATATCTTCGCCGGTTACAACGACTCGATCGTCAACCCAAAGGTCGGGGAGGCGGCCTACCGCTTTTATCTGCATTATCTTGGCGGGCATGACCCGGGTAATCTATTCTTTCAAAACGCGATCGGGGCCGGGCATTCGCAAGTTACGATCAAATACGGTGAAGCTTGCAATAAAAACGAAGGCTATTTTATTGACCACTGTCACTATGACCAGGCCGAGATCATCCTTCAGCACATTTATGGTGCGCGCAATCCGAAAAACGCAGGCGCCCTTTCCGGCAAGTTGCTATCCTTCTATCAGCGAGAAATGACGTCTCCCGAGTCGCCCGCCTCCTACAGCATGGCCGAGACGGGCTACGTTTACGTGCCGGCGGCTTGTGCCGCGCAACAGCGGTGCCGGGTGCATGTCGCACTGCATGGCTGCAAGCAGAATTTTGACACGATCGGCGATCGCTACATCCAGCACGCCGGCTACAATGAGTGGGCCGACACCAATCGCCTAATCATCCTCTATCCGCAAACTATCGGCGAGAACGATTACCCGACTTCGGAACGTGCCGATTACGTAATCGGCTGCATGGCGGCGAACGGCAACAACCGCGAGGCATTGCTGAAATGTTCTTGCGCGATCGACACGATCGCCGGACTGATGCCCTATTCGGATTACGAGCGAGCGGAGACGGCGCTCAGCCTGCAGCTCGGCGGTGGGGTCGGGGGCCGGATTGGTCTGTTCCGCGATCCGCCGCAAATCAAGGCTGTAATCGAGGAGTTGCGACGCGCCCAGGCCGAAGCGAATTTGCAGTGCCGATAAGCCGGCCGCGGCGGACTCACATTTGCGGCGGCGCCGGAATCGGCCAGTTCTGAGTAAAATGACGCTGATTGCTGTCGAGGATTTCCGCTGTCAATACCCCGGCGCCCGCGCCATTTGGTGGTCGGAATTTGAAATTGAAGGTCGGATCCTCACTGATCGCGATATCGGATTCGAGTTTGAATACCAATTGTCCGTTATACGTAACTTTGAGCGTCTGCATAAAATCAGCTGGGATGTAGTAATGGGTTAACTGGTCGATCTGCAGCCCGGAATTATTGGGGTGGCTGATCAGAAGCTTGGCGTCCATCGGCATATCGGGTTTCTGGCGATCGCCCAAGACCAGCTTCATCTTCCCGAGCCGTTTTAACGCCAGCGCCTGGTCCTTGCCGGCCGGCGCCGAGCAGCCGCCGGCGGCCTTAATAAATCGAGCGGTCGCATAGAGCCGACCGTCTGCGGTTTCGGCGATCGCATGCATATAAGTGTAATCATCAATTCGCACCCGGGTCTCGATCCGGCTCGCATCCACCAGCGGACCCAGCAGAAAATGCGCGGCGAGCGGTGACGGATTGTAGTCGATGACGAGGTAGAGCCCGCGAATATCGGGCGCCAGTTTGTCCGCCACCTTGATCGTCACTGGCACGATCGCTGCGTCCTCGGCGCGATCCGGCGCTTCGATCGCGACCAGACTGCCTGCGTCCTCGACGACATGCTCGCCAAAGATTGCGTGGCGCAACTCCGCCCAGCGCGCGGCTCGTTCAGCCTCGGTCGGTGCGGCCAGCGCACTGCCCCCCAACATGCCCAGGATCAACAAGGCTAAAGGAACGGCGCGGCCAAACATGGTTGGGGTCACTCCCATTCGAGTTCCTTGTAGGCCGCCGTTACGTTGCGGGCATGATAATCGTCAAACAGCAGCCAATGTCCGCGCTCCGACTGTGCGACATGACGATACGCGTCGGCAATATCGATCCCCGCCTTGATCGCGGCACGAGTGTCGCGCGCAACCGCTGCCAGATAACGCTGCTCGGGGGCTGCGGCTTGCGGCCATGGCACTGAGACCGGCCCATGGCCGGGAACGGCCCGCGCGGCCGGGATTGCGGTTACCTGGCGAAGCTCGTCGAGCCAGCCGACCAGGCTGCCGTCAATCACCGGAACGCGATCGACAAACAACAAATCGGCGAGCCAAAAGGTGCTCGTTTTCTGGTCGAAGATCGTCAAATCGCTGTCGGTATGGGCTGGCCCGTGCGCCCACACGACCAGGCGCCTGTCGCCGAGATCGAGGTCGAGCCGGCTTGACACCAAAACGGTCGGTGGCACGACCTCACTGCCGTCGGCCTCATCGCCGAGGGTTTCGTGCAGTCGTCGCAGGTAATATGCGCCGCGTTGGGCAAGAGCCCCTGGCAATTTGGCATGGCCGACAAAATCGGGGTGGTCCTCGCGAAACGCGGCCGCGCCGAAGATATGGTCCGGATGAACATGGGTCATGATCACATAGCGGATCGGCAACCCGGTGCGGGCGCGGATCGCGGCGCGAAGCTCGGTTCCCTCGCGATAGCTGCCGCCGGGGTCGATCACCGCGACCGAGTTGTTGCCGATGATAAAGCCGACATTGGCGATCTCGTCATCATTTGCCGGCGAGGCGTCCTGTTGCGCGCCATTATGGACAAAGATCCCAGGTGCAATTTCAGTCACTGGCAACAGCGCGGTTCCAATGGGACTCGCTGCCGTCGCGAAAAACAGGACGACCGCGGCCGTCACCCACATGATGAGACGAATAGAAATCGCTGAGCCGTCCTTGCCGACGCAACCGCCGTTGATGCGACGCAATATTGTGACGCAATTTTATCGAAACTCGGAACCTACCGTCTACAACGGCACGAAATCCCGCAATTTGCCGGCGGTGCGGAGCCACCCAGCGACGGGCCCCGGCCTGCGGAGAGTGCTTGCGACCGGCTCACTCCATTGTCGCGGTCGGCTCGACCCGGCCAAGACAATTGGGACTAATCCTGAAACACCGAATGCGTCAGAGTCATCGGCGATCGGCGAGCAAGTCAGAAAGATCGTATCCCGCAATTTCGCCGATCCGCTCGACGGTCAAATCAGCGGCGGGATAGGAGGCGGCGTCGGGCGCGTGAGCATATTGGCCTTGCCGCGGTAATATTGTCGTGACCCGGTCGCCCCAGGCTTTCTTGACCGCCGCCAGAATTCTTGGCTTGTCGTCGATCAGCACGTAATGGCGGGCCGGATAGCGCTGGGCGACGTCATCGAGCTCTTCCTCCTTGTGGATATAGATCAGTACATGGCCCTCGACCGCCTCGGAAATGCCGGAGCGCTCGACCTTGCGCGGTTGGAAGACGACGTCGCCATCGGACAGGATCACCGTGTGTCCCCAGCCGCGCAGCCGTTCCAGCACGTCGAGCGAACCGGGATAGAGGCGATTGGCGAAGGGGTAATCCACGAGCCACGAGGACATCGATAATAGGTGTATGTCCTTGGGGTGCTCGACCCGATAGCGCTGCAGGGCTCCGAGATAATCTCGGTACCCAAGGTCGGTGAACAGCTGTTCGAGGATCGCCCAATAACGGTCGCGGCAAAGGGCCCCGAACTCGCGCTCGAGATGGCGTTTGAGATCGTCTTGGATGCGATCGTTGTCGAGCAGCGTGTTGTCGACATCGACCAGAAAAACGATGGGGTTCGAAGTCAGCATCGCGGGCTGCTCTCCGTGCCAATAGGAAACGAGCCGAAACCCCTCGGTTAGAGGTTCCGGTCAAGCCGCGCAACTTTTTTGGCGCTCGAACCCATTGATCGGCTCGACACGGTTCCCATCGCATGTCGAACCGAGATTAGCCGAACTCATCGGCTCGGGAAGAACACGCGGGGTAGGGCCGGCGGCTGGCCTTCGTCGAGCTGCGTCGCGAAGGCGGTGAGCAGGGCTGCCGTCGCGGCGTAATTGCCCATCAGGGCAATGAGGTCTACGAGGTTGCGGCGGCCGAATTGCTGCACGGCGCGGTCGTAGGTCTGCGGCGAGACGTGGCGCGCGGCGAAGATTTCGCGGGCGAGGTCGATGACGATCGCATCGGGCTCGACGAGCGCGCTCGTGTCGCCGCGCCAACGGACCAGGTCAATGATCGCGGCGGAGACGCCCTCGGCCAGCGCGGCGGGTTCGTGAGCGGCCCATTCGAATTGGCTGTCGTGCTCTCGCGCGGTCGCCAGGATCGCGAGTTCGCGCACCCGGCCACCGAATCCGAACTCATAGCGCAGGTAATGATTGACCGGCCGTGATCGCCGCGCCAATTCCGGGCTGTGCAATTGGATGCCGCCCGGCCCTTTGAGCCCACGCAGCGTGCCGCCATCGGGATTGGCGAGGCGGTCGTAAACCCGCTGACCCTCGACATCGAGATCCTCGCGCCGGGGCAATGGCAGCCTGCAGCCGGACTCGGGATCGATGCCGTCGGAGTCTGCCGGCGCGGACAGGCGATGGTGCGCGACGAACAGTGCCGCCAATTCTTCGCAACCGGCGCGGTCGGCCTCGTCGAACCGCGCCCTGACCGGGCTGTCCAGATCGAGCACGCCGAGGACCATGCCGTCCGCGGCCAATGGCACCACGAGTTCCGAGCGCGAATCCGGATCGCAGGCGATGTGGCCCGGGAATTCGTGCACATCCGGGACCGCAATCAACTCGCCGCGCGCCGCGGCGGTGCCGCATACACCTGATCCGATCGCAATGCGCACGCAGGCGGGCTTGCCCTGAAACGGGCCAAGCACCAGCTCCGTCCCCCGGCGGAAGTAAAACCCGGCCCAGTTGAGGTCGGGCAGGCCGTGCCAGAGCAATGCCGCCATGTTGGCGGCGTTGGCGACCGGATCGCTTTCGCCTTCGAGCAGGGCGCCCAATTGTACGGCAAGGTCTCGGTATAATTGTGATTTGGCGTCCGACATTCGGATTTCCCGTCCCCGCAAGGCCCCGCTTAGCTATATCCTGGAGCAAACCCGTGATGCATGCGCAAAGGGGATTTGGTCATGGATGACTACATCGATCCGGCCTTGCTCGGGCCGGAGGAGAAATTCGCGGTCGGGCAACCTGTGCCGCGCGCCGAAGACCCGGTGCTGTTGCGTGGCGAAGGCCATTACGCCGACGACATCAACCTCCCCGGCCAGATCTATGCGGTCATGGTGCGCAGCCATATGGCGCACGGCATCATCCGTGGCATCGATACGGCGGCGGCGCGCACGATGCCCGGCGTGCTCGCAGTCTACACCGCCGAGGAATTGGCGAAGGGCGGGATCGGTCCGTTACCGGCGCGCCAGGTCATGAACGGCCGCGACGGCAAGCCGATGCTGACGCCGACCCACTATGCACTCCCACCCGACAAGGTCCGCCATGTCGGCGAAGCGGTCGCGGCAGTCATCGCCGAGACCGTGGCGCAAGCCAAGGACGCCGCGGAACTGGTTACGGTCGACATCGACCCATTGCCGGCAGTCACCGAACCCGCCGAGGCCGACGCCCCCGACGCGCCGATCCTTTACAACGACGTTCCCAGCAATGTCGGGCTCGATTTCCATTTCGGCGACACTGAGAAGGTCGATGCCGCCTTTGCGAGCGCCGCGCATGTCACAAAATTGCGCCTGCGCGCCAACCGCATCGTGGTCAATGCGATGGAGCCGCGCTCGGCGATCGCCGATTACGAGCCGGGACGCCAGCATTGGACATTGCATGTCGGCTGCCAAGGCGTTTTCGGCTTTCGCAATTACGTAGCCGGCGTGTTTGGCGTCGGCCGCGACAAATTGCGGATCTTGACCGAGCGCGTCGGCGGCTCATTCGGCATGAAGCAGCCGACCTATCCCGAATATTACTGCATCCTGCACGCGGCGCGCGAGTTGCAGCGCCCGGTCAAATGGACCGACGACCGCTCGGGCAGCTTTGTCTCCGATACGCATGGGCGCGACGCCGACTTTACCGCCGAATTGGCGCTCGACCGCGAAGGGCATTTTCTCGCGGTGCGGCTCAACGGTTATGGCGATCTCGGCTCCACTTATGGCGCACCCGGCCCGTCGACGCGCAACGCGGTCCGGAACACGCTCGGGGTTTACAAGACGCCGTTGATCGAGGTCTCGACCAAATGCGTCTTTACGACGACGACCCCGATCGGGGCGTATCGCGGCGCCGGACGGCCCGAGGCCAATTACTATATGGAGCGGCTGGTCGACACCGCCGCCCGCGAGATGGGGATCGACCAGATCGAACTGCGCCGCCGCAATCACATTCCGGCCGAGGCGATGCCGTACAAGGCGCCGAACGGCACGACCTACGACAGCGGCGATTTCACGAATTTATTAAATGAGGCAGTGCGGCTCGCCGACTGGGACGGATTTGCCGCGCGCAAGGAGGAAAGCCGCCAGCGCGGAAAGCTGCGCGGCCGCGGCATCAGCGATTATCTCGAATTGACCGGGCCGCCGGGCCGGGAAATGGGCGGCATCCGCTTTGAACCCAATGGCGACGTCACCCTGATCACCGGCACTTTGGATTACGGCCAGGGCCATTGGTCGCCTTTTGCCCAGGTATTGGCGGCGCGACTCGGCATTCCGTTCAGCCGGATCAAATTATTGCAGGGCGACAGTGACGAATTGATCGCCGGCGGCGGCACCGGCGGCTCGAAATCGATGATGACGAGCGGCGTCGCAATTGTTGAAGCCGCCGATAAATGCATCTGGGCCGGCCGGCAGATCGCGGCGCATGTATTGGAGGCGGCGGCGGCCGATATCGAGTTCAGCGCCGGACGGTTTGTCATTGCCGGAACCGACCGTTCGGTCGGCATCATGGAGCTAGCGGAAAAGATCCGCGGCGGTCTCGAATTGCCGCCGGGGCTGCCGCAAACCCTCGATATCGCCAATATCAGCGAGGGCCCACCCTCTGCATTTCCGAACGGATGCCACATCGCCGAGGTCGAAATCGACCCCGAGACCGGCGAGGTCGAGGTCGTCAAATATTCCTTCGTCAACGATTTCGGGGTCGTGATCAACCCGCTCTTAGTCACCGGCCAGGCGCATGGCGGGATTGTGCAAGGGATCGGCCAGGCCTTGCTCGAAAGCACGGTTTACGACGAGCACGGGCAGTTGTTGACCGGCTCCTACATGGATTACGCGATGCCGCGGGCTGAGCACGCGCCGATGTTCGAAAGCGCGTTTCATCCGGTGCCGGCCAAGACCAATCCATTGGGCGCCAAAGGCTGCGGCGAGGCTGGCTGCGCCGGGGCGCTGCCGTCGGTCATGAACGCGCTCGTCGATGCGCTCTCGGATTACGGCATCCACCACATCGACATGCCGGCCACCCCCGAGCGTGTCTGGCGCGCCATCCACGACGCCCGCGCCGATTAGCTCTTGCGAGCCGCCATTCTCGATAAAATCTGACGCGACGTGTCATTGCGCATTGACTGCCGGACGCGGACCAGCCCGCCCTGGATGAGACTACCACCAAACCGCCTTCCCGGCGAAAGCCGGGACCCACTAATCCGGCTGGCGAGTGCTTGAAAGGTGGGCCCCGGCCTCCGCCGGGGAGGCGTTCAACGGTATTGCGGGCTCACAATGAAAGGCCTGACCCAGCGCCCGGCCGTGGTATTCGTTATTGGTACTTCGCGCTACAGTCCGCGGCGAAATTTCCATTGCACCCACAGTCGCAGTATGCGACGTAGCAATAGGCCGAGGGCGGCAATGGCGACGCCTGACAGCGCCCACCAATTCGTCAGCAATAGGCGCGGCAGCGTTTGCCATTCGCCCTGCAATACGCGCTGGTATACGAAAGCGGCGACTGGGATCATTCCCAATGCGAGGGTCAGCAGCGAACCTAGCCGCACTCCGGCCCCGACCGCCGCCCAGCCCTTGACCGCGTCGTTTACGGATTGGAAATGCGCATCGAGAACCTTATCGGTTGCTTCCATTGGTGAGCCGCTCAGCCAATCGCGCAAGATGTCGGTCTGCACGTCGCCAGTGAGCCGCAGCTGCGTGCGCAGCACGATCTGCTTACCGGTCTGCGTCTGCGCCTCGGTGTAGACGGTGACGCGGCGATCCGACAACAACTGCGTGAGGTCGCGCCACGCGGCCGGCCATCCGCCCCGCGCCGAACTCGCCGCCGCCCCGAGCGCGGCCATATCGGCGGCAACAGAAGCGGGCCAGGCCCACACGACCAGCCGACCTCGATACGATCAGCCAGCCCCGCGCAATAGAACGCGGACGGTCGCTCCGGCAATCTCCCGGATAATGTCGAGCAAATAGTGCCAGCACGCGATCGACACGTCGACGCTGTTGCGGTGGATGGCAAACAGTGGTTCCGATCCGGGACGGCCCAAGGCGCTTTGCACCCGCATGGTGACGTCGCCGGTGACGCGCACGATGGTCTGGGCCACAATCTCTGCGACGCCGATATCCCACATCTTTTGCAATTCGATCAGGTCATCGACAGAGATCGTGTAGCTACCGCGCTGGATGCGCATGCCGGCCAATTCCGCCCGCGTCTTGCCGAGAAACGGCTCTATGCTGGGGCCAAAGCGTTTGAACATCTCCTTGATTTCGTCGCAATTGTTGACGATCCGGTCGAGCAGTCCGCGTTTTGCGGGAGTGATCTGTGCCGCCTCGCGCCCCTGCGCTTGGCTTGCATTTTTCGCCGCCCAGCGCAGCCGGTCGAAGGTGTCGGCGGATACCGTGAGACTGTCGCTGACCGAACCTGGGTTTTCCAGCCATGACAAGGCGAACGTGCTGGGATCTGTCAATGGCGGCATGAAATAGGCCGGCAGGTTCACTCCCAGACTACAGAGTTCGCCAGCGTAATCGCCGGCGATGTCCAGCAGCGCATGCGGCAATGGCGGCATCGGCTCGGCCGTCATGTTTTCACGGATAATCGTGTTGACCTCGATATTGAGCAGGCTGCGCGCCGTTCCAGTGAGGTCGAAACCCGAATTCATCGCCGTTCCCGGTTTCGCGCCGAAGCGGGCTAGGATGCGAGGCGCGGCGGCTGCGCAGGTGCGCTGCCGGCTTCGGTTGCTGGCGCTCGAACCGGGGCCTGCGAGGACGGAGCCGGAAGCGCGCCGAGCTGGTTGCCGATTTCTTTGGCGACCGACACCAGTACAGCGATATTGCGCGCTACAATGTCCTGCGCCTGGGTGACGGAGGCCTGATGCCCGGCGCGCAAATCCGCGTGATCGGGGCCGAGAAACTTCTCGCTGATTATCGTCGTGATGTCGCCGCCAACGATGTTGATGTCGGTCACCAATGTCCCGGAATCTGTAGCTGGGGCGGATACCTGCAGGCTCTCCAAGGTTCCCTGCACTTGCGCATCGCCGACAACGGTAATGACGCGAAGATTGACGGCTCGATGGATGGTATCGCTCAGCGCCTGCCAAAAATGTGATTCGGCCATTATTGTCTCCCCTAGCCGGCTTTCTACCGGTCGGCGAACGAGTGTGCGCCAACGAACCGGGTGCCGACAACCCTGACCCGGCGAGCCCGGCGGCGATCGAGCCGACTATCACCCCGTCGATGCGGGAGTTGCTCGCGGCGTCACGCGCGGCTACACAAAGAATGCGCGGTAGCGCGCTCCGGGCTTCCTCGCGACCGGGTCGCAACCATTGAGGGCCAGCTGTAATGCCTGACGATCGCATTGATTCGCATGGTCACGCGCACGGCTCGGAATTGTCCGAGATGGACGCGCGTGTGCGGGCGCTCGAAACTATCCTGACCGAAAAGGGTTATGTCGACCCGGCGGCGTTGGACCAGATCGTGGAGACCTTCGAGACCCGGATCGGCCCGCGCAACGGCGCGCGGCTCGTCGCCCACGCCTGGAGCGATCCCGATTTCAAACGCCGGCTGTTGGCCGATGCGGCCGAAGCAACCAATTCGCTTGGTTTTGTGAGCCCGGTCGGGAGCCACCTGATCGCGGTCGAGAATACGCCCGATACCCACAACCTCGTCGTTTGCACCCTGTGCTCCTGCTACCCCTGGGAGGTGCTGGGGCTGCCGCCGGTGTGGTACAAATCGGCGCCCTACCGCTCGCGCGCCGTTATCGACCCGAAGGGGGTGCTCGTCGATTTTGGCGTGAGCTTGCCTCCCGAGACCGAGATCCGCATCTGGGATTCGACCGCCGAGACACGGTTCATCGTGTTGCCGATGCGCCCTGCCGGTACAGAAGGGTGGAGCGAGGAGCGGCTCACCGACCTCGTCACCCGCGACAGCATGATCGGCACCGGCCTCGCCAAAGCACCGGCCGAAGTGGCCGCGGCGTGACCAACTCGATCCACGATATGGGCGGGATGCACGGCTTTGGCCCGGTCGAAGCCGAGCCCAACGAGCCGCCGTTTCACGAACGCTGGGAGGGGCGCGTCCTCGCGATGCAGCGAGCGATGGGCTTTGCCCGATTATGGACAATCGATGCCGGGCGTGCCTCGCTCGAAGCCCTGCCGGCGCTCGATTATCTCGGCTCGTCCTATTACCGGCGCTGGTTTCTCGGTCTCGAAAACCGGTTGCGGCGGCATGGTCTGGTCGGCGCGGACGAGATCGCCGCCGGTCATTCGCTGCGCGACGGCGTCGCATTGTCACGCAAATTGACCGCAGCCGATGTCGAGAAAACCCTGATGCGCGGCAACTTCGCCCGCCCGACCAATCAGCCGGCGCGCTTTAAGGAAGGCGACCGGGTGCGCACCAAAAACATCAACCCCGCGACCCACACCCGCTTGCCGCGCTATGCCCGGGCCAAGACCGGCACGGTCGAGGCGATCCGCGGCTGCCATGTCTTCCCCGACACCGCCGCGGTCGGGGCCGGCGAGAGCCCGCAATGGCTCTACACGGTCGTGTTCACGGCGCGTGAATTGTGGGGCGAGGACGCCGATCCCGGGGTCAAGGTTTCGATCGAGGCCTTTGAGCCCTATCTCGATCCCGCATGAACAGTGCCCGGGATCTTCCCAGCGAAATTCCGGGTCTGCCGCGTGAACCCGACGGTCCGGTGTTCAAGGCGCCGTGGGAGGCGCAGGCCTTTGCGATGGCGGTGGCATTGCACGAGCGCGGACTGTTCACCTGGCCCGAATGGGCCGCGGCTTTGGCCGACGAGATTAAACGCGCCCAGAGGGCCGGCGACCCGGACACCGGCGAGACCTATTATCATCATTGGCTCGCTGCGCTCGAACATATCGTCGCCGAAAAAGGCGCCACCGATCCGACGAGTTTGGCGCGCTATTGGGCCGCTTGGCGGCATGCGGCCCAGCGTACGCCGCATGGCTCGCAAATCGCGCTGCGCGACGAGGATTTCGCCGGGCAATAAGCTAAAAACCATCGCTTATTGCGCCCGTTTGATGCCGCTACGGTTCGTTCAAGCTTTTTGGCGAAGCGGCTTTATAATGGCGCTATAAACCGGCCGGGCGGCAGGACCGACAGCGAGAAAGACAAAGACAGGGCGATATGGCGATCGATTACCAGCAGATGATCCCGAATAATGTTGGGCTTGACGACAACCGGGCGTTGCAGAGGGCGCTTGAACACTGGCATCCGCACTTTCTCGATTGGTGGCGGGAGATGGGGCCGAGCGGATCGAGCAACCACCAAGTGTATCTGCGAACCGCGGTCGCGGTCGATGCCGAAGGCTGGGCCAAATACGGCATGGTGCGCATGCCGGAATACCGCTGGGGCATCTTTCTCGCCGACCCGGCGCCCGATCGGCGGATCGGCTTTGGCGATTCGTATGGCGAAAGGGTGTGGCAGCAGGTGCCGGGGGAGCATCGCGTCAATCTGCGCCGGTTGATCGTTACTCAAGGCGACACCGAACCTGCCTCGGTCGAGCAGCAGCGCCTATTGGGGCTGACCTGCCCGTCGCTCTACGATCTGCGCAATCTGTTTCAGGTCAATGTCGAGGAAGGCCGTCATCTGTGGGCGATGGTCTATCTGCTGCACGCGTATTTTGGCCGCGACGGCCGCGAGGAAGCGGAGGAATTGTTGGCGCGCCACTCGGGCGATCCCGACAAGCCGCGCATCCTCGGCACCTTTAACGAGCCGATCGCCGATTGGCTGAGCTTTTTTATGTTCACGTATTTCACCGATCGCGACGGCCGCTATCAGCTCAAGAGCCTCGCCGAAAGCGCCTTTGATCCGCTGTCGCGGACCTGCCGATTTATGCTGACCGAAGAAGCCTATCACATGTTTGTCGGCCGCACCGGCATCACCCGTGTGGTCAAACGAACCATCGAGGTCATTAAGGAAACCGGCAGCGAAGACCCGGCCGTCATCCGCGCCGCGGGGGCGATCGATCTGCCGACTTTGCAGCGCTACATCAATTTCTGGTTCAGCTCGTCACTCGATCTGTTTGGCGCCGAGATTTCGTCGAATGCCGCGGCCTATTTCGCATCAGGCATCAAAGGCCGGCCAGACGAAGCCCAGTTCAGCGATCATCTGGCATTGGACGAAAGATTGCCGATCGATATCCCCGACCGCAACGGCCGGGTCATTCCCGAGCCGGTGCCGATGCGCAACGCGATGAACGAGGTCACGCGCGTCGCCTATATCGCCGATTGCGAGATCGGGATTCGCGCGTGGAACCGCCTGATCGGCGAAGCCGGATACGATTTTCGCCTAGCCTTGCCCAGTCCGCGATTTCGGCGGTCGGTCGGGGTCTGGGCCGATATCCACACCGATCCACAGGGACAGCCGATTTCAGACAGGGAATGGGCGGTGCGCCAACTTGAGTGGGCGCCGAGCCCCGATGACCGCGCTTTTATCGGGTCGTTGATGCAAAGTGTGACCGAGCCCGGGAAGATGGCGGGCTGGCTTGCCCCGCCAGAGGTCGGCATCGACAATTTGCCAGCGAATTACGAATACGTGCGGCTGAGCTAATTCGCAGGCGGGAACCCCTCCGGTGCGGCTATCCCCGGTCGCCACGCCACAATCTTGTAGCGATACTGTCACTTAACTCAATTAGTGGTAGGATCGCAGAATGTAGCTTGTTCTGCGGGAGGGGATGATGGGAAAGCGCTGGGCGAACGCCGGGTCGGTTATCCATCTTGCTGAAGCCGGCTATGCCGTGGCGCCCGTGGTCGATGGCGATCGCGAGCAGAGTTGGCGGCGCAAAGTTCGCCCCCAGAGCGACGGCCAACGCCGGCTGATGGCGGCGATCGGGGCGCACAATCTGACGATTGCGCTCGGGCCCGCCGGCACCGGCAAGACCTATCTCGCGGTCAGCGCCGCGGTCGATGCCCTGATATCAGGGGCGGTGGCGCGCATTGTGCTGACCCGCCCAGCGGTCGAGGCCGGTGAAAGCCTCGGCTATCTGCCGGGCGACATCAACGCCAAGCTCGCCCCGTACCTGCGGCCGCTCGACGACGCGCTGAACGAACGCCTCGGCGGCAAGCGGCTCAAGCAGCTAATCGCCGAGCGCGCAATCGAAATCGCACCCATCGCCTATATGCGCGGGCGCACATTAAACAACGCGTTTATCGTTATCGACGAGGCGCAGAATTGCACCTACGGCCAGATCAAGATGCTGCTGACCCGGCTCGGCGCGAATGCACGGATGGTTGTCACCGGCGACCCCGATCAAAGCGATCTGCTCGACGGCCTCTCGGGTCTTGCTGAAATCGCTAACCGGCTCGAAGCGATCAGCGATGTCGCTGTGGTGCGCCTCGGCGACGCCGACATCGTCCGCCACCCGCTCGTCGCCGAAATGCTGACGGTGCTTTAAGCTGGCCTGTCCGCACTAGCTCGCGCGGATTTGCTCGCGCGCTCGGGTTCTGAAGAGCCAAACCGCCGGGATCAGGACGACGGAAATCAGCAATGCGGCGGCGATAAGACCGGCTGGTGTCGCGCGAGCCGTGGCTTTGATCGAGACAGAATTACCGATACGAAGATCGACGGTCGCTCGCATCTCTTCAGGATGTGCCGCGGCGGTTTCCAAACTGTGCTGGGGTTCTACGCTGGGTTCGGCATCGTCGGTCATAAGTTGCGGCCCTTCTTGATTGCGACGACCCTGACGCGACCAGAAACTCACCTATTGGAACAGTGTTCGTCGATGGTCCGCCTTTCGCGGTAGCTCAGCATTTGTGGATGGTGATCGTCTTAACTGCTGCTCTTCCGACGAGCTTGACGCCGGGTGTCATGCCGCGCTTATTGCCGCGATAGGCGATGTTGGCGCAGAGGAGCCGCAAAATATGACCGCGCAGCCGTTTCACGGGGTGCTTGTCCCCGTCCTGACCCCGTTTACTGCGAGTGGCGAACCCGATGCCGGGCGCTACATCGCATTCTGCCGCTGGTTGCTCGACCAGGGAGCCAACGGGCTCGCGATCTTTGGGACGACGAGCGAAGCCAATTCGATGTCGCCGACCGAACGGATGGGGCTGCTCGATCGGCTGATCGAGGCCGGCATACCCGCCGAGAAGCTGATGCCGGGCACTGGCGCCTGTGCGATGACCGACGCGGTCGATTTGATCCGGCACGCCGTCAGGCATGGCTGCGGCGGTGTGTTGATGCTGCCGCCGTTTTATTACAAGCCGGTCAGCGATGACGGCATTTTTGCCTTTGTGTCCGGTGTCATCGACAAAGTCGGCTCGTCAGCGTTGCGGGTCTATCTCTACCATATCCCGCCGGTTGCGGTGGTCGGCTACTCGCTCGACCTTGTCGGCCGCTTTATCAAGGCCTATCCGCAAACCGTTGTCGGGTTAAAGGACAGCTCGGGCGATTGGAACAACACCGCGGCATTGCTCGACCGCTACCCCGGTTTTGCAGTGTTTCCCGGCTCCGAGGTTTTCCTGCTCGACGGGTTGCGCAAGGGTGCGGTCGGCTGCATCACCGCTTCCGGCAATATCAACGTGCCGGGCATCGCCAAGGTTTACGCCAATTGGCAGGGCCCGCAGGCGGATGCGTTGCAGGCTGAAATCACGACCGTGCGCAAGGCGATGCAGGCTTATCCGATGGTCCCGGCGCTGAAACGGGTGGTTGCCCATTTCCACAACGACCCGGCTTGGGCCGCGGTGCGCCCGCCATTGGTCCCTCTCGATCAGGCGCAATCGGCGTCATTGATCGCCGATCTCGCCAAGATCGGCTTTACCCTCGGCGAGCGCGAGCAGCGGGCCGCCGCGGAGTAACGCCGTAGCTTAGAGCATCCAATCGCGTAGACGCAGAGGGATGAACATGGCGACGGAGCAAGCTGCCAGCCGCACACCAGAGCGCGAAGCGTTTTACGAGCGCATCAGCGGCGGCAATCTGGCGCCATTATGGGAGCGGCTGCACGCGCTGGTGACGCCGCAGCCGGTGACGCCGGTTCAGCCGGCGATCTGGCATTACCGTGACGTGCGCCCACACCTAATGCATGCCGGTGAGCTGATCAGCGCCGAAGAGGCAACGCGGCGCGTTCTGATCCTCGAAAATCCGGGACTCAAAGGTCAGACCTCGATCACCCACTCCTTGTTCGCCGGATTGCAATTGATCCTGCCCGGCGAAGTGGCGCCGGCGCATCGCCACACGCAATCGGCATTGCGCTTTATCATCGAGGGCGATGGCGCCTACACCGCGGTCGATGGCGAGCGCACGACAATGCACCCCGGCGACTTTGTGATCACACCGTCCTGGACCTGGCACGACCACGGCAACGAGTCGCGGCACCCGATGGTCTGGCTCGACGGGCTCGACATCCCGATCGTGCGTCTGCTCGATGCGAGCTTTGCCGAGCCCGGCGAAGCGGACGCCCAGGCGATCACCCGGCCCGAGGGCGACAACGCCGCGCGGTTTGCCAACAATCTGCTGCCGGTCGATTGGCAGCCGGCGGTCAAGACCTCGCCGGTGTTCAATTATCCCTATGCTCGTTCGCGCGAATCGCTCGATGTGCTAAGCCGCAACGAGGCGCCTGACCCGTGCCACGGCCACAAACTGCGCTACGTCAACCCGGCGAGTGGCGATTTCGCGATGCCGACGATCGGCGCCTTCATCCAACTGTTGCCCAAGGGTTTTGCGACCCGGCCCTATCGCGCGACCGACGCCACGGTATTTGTTGCGGTCGAGGGGTCGGGACAAACCCGCGTCGGCGATCAGGTTTTTGACTGGGAGCCGCACGACATCTTTGTCGTACCGAGCTGGATCAGCGTCAGCCATCAGGCAGCGGGCGAAGCGGTACTGTTCAGTTATTCCGACCGGCCGGTGCAGGAAAAGCTTGGGCTGTGGCGCGAGCAGCGCGGCAACGGCTGAGGCTTTCCGTCGCCGGGCTCTGAGGCGCGATATGGATGTTGTCATTGTCGGCGCCGGCATCGGCGGCCTGACCTTGGGCCTGGCGCTGCATCGCGCCGGCATTTCCTGCCGGATCTATGAGGCGGCACAAGCCATCACGCCGGTCGGGGTCGGCATCAACGTCTTACCGCATGCAACCCGCGAACTCGCCGCACTCGATCTCGAAGGTTCGCTCGCCCAGGTCGGGGTCACCACCGCCGAAGCGTGCTTTTTCAACCGCTTTGGCCAGCTGATTTATCGTGAGCCATTGGGCCGCGCCGCCGGCTACGCGTGGCCACAATTCTCGATCCATCGCGGAGATCTCCAACAAGTCTTGGCCGCCGCCTTCACTCGGCGCGCCGGGGCCGATCGGCTGCTGACCGGCTGGCGCTGCGTCAGGTTTCGCGCAGGCGGCCGACCGCGCCACCGTCCATTTCGAGAATGCAGAAAGCGGCGAACCGCTGCCGCCCCAGCACGGCACCGTCGCGATCGGCTGCGACGGCATCCATTCGGTCATTCGCAAACAGCTTTATCCGAATGAAGGCGAACCGCTCTATTCGGGCTACAATATGTGGCGCGGGGTGACGCGCTGGCCGCGCTTCTTGTCCGGGGCGTCGATGGTGCGCGCCGGCTGGCTCGCCGGCGGCAAAATGGTGATCTACCCGATCCGCAACGACATCGATGAAGAGGGCCGGCAGCTCGTCAATTGGGTCGCCGAGATCGAAACGCCGGAGCACACGGCGCGGGATTGGAACCGGCCCGGGCGGCTCGCTGATTTTGTCGATGCCTTTAAGAATTGGCGCTTTGATTGGCTCGACGTACCGGCGCTGATCGGCGGCGCCGACATGATCCTCGAATTTCCGATGGTCGACCAGGACCCGTTGCCGCGGTGGAGTTTTGGCCGCGTGACATTGCTCGGCGATGCAGCACATCCGATGGTGCCGCGCGGTTCGAACGGCGCCGGCCAGGCGATCCTCGATGGACGTGCGTTGACCGATTGCCTGCGAGCCAACCTAGACGACCCGGTGGCGGCATTGCGCGATTATGAGAATAAGCGGCTCCAAGCCACCGCCAATGTTGTGCGCACCAACCGCACCAATCCGCCCGACGCAATTTTGCGCGAAGTCTATCTGCGCACCGGCGACAAGCCGTTCGACGACATCGATAGCGTGATCAGCCGCGATGAGTTGATGGCGATATCGGATGGCTACAAGCGCATCGCTGGCTACGACCGGCAAGCCTTAAACAGTTAAAATGAGACATATCATTGCGGCGTTGACGCTTGCTGCTTCGTTGGTCGGCAGCGGCGCGCAAGCTGCGTCAACCCCGGCTGTGGTCGAAGCCGAGCACGGCATGGTGGTGAGCTCGCAGCGCATTGCCTCGGCAGTTGGCGCCGGCATTCTCACGGCCGGCGGCAACGCCATCGATGCGGCGGTCGCGGTCGGGTATGCGCTCGCGGTTGTCGAACCGTGTTGCGGCAATATCGGCGGCGGCGGGTTTATGACGATCCACCTCGCCGACGGACGCGACACCTTTATCATTTTTCGCGAAACCGCTCCGGCGGCGGCCACCGCCCGGATGTATCTCGATGCCGCCGGGAAGCCCGTCCCCAGCCTTAGCCGTTTGGGTTATCTCGCGGCGGGCGTGCCGGGAACAGTGATGGGGCTCGACCGCGCTATGCGCGAATACGGGACATTGCCTCGCGCCGCATTGTTGGCGCCGGCGATTTCGCTCGCCCGCAACGGTTTTGTGCTGACCCACGACGACACCGACCTGCTCGACGCCAAGGCTGACCAGCTCGCTAAGGACCCGGGCGCTTCGAAGATTTTTTTGCGACCAGATGGCAGTCGCTTCGAGCCGGGCGATCGACTGATCCAACCGGATCTCGCGGCAACTCTCGAGGCGATCGCCAAGGATGGGCCCGACGCGTTCTACACCGGCAAAACCGCCGCATTGGTAGCGCAAGCCAGCCGGGCGAACGGCGGCATTCTGACAGCGCGCGACTTCGCCGATTACACGACGACGGAGGGCGCGCCGCTGTCCTGCAGCTATCGCGGATATGTGCTGATTTCGACCCCGCCGCCGAGTTCGGGCGGAGCCACGATCTGCGAAATCCTGAACATCCTCGAAGGCTACGACCTGAAAGCATCGGGATTTCACTCGGCGCGCTCGGTCGAGTTGATGGTCGCGGCGATGAAGAGAGGTTTTATCGACCGCAATGCGTTTCTCGGCGACCCGGCTTTTGTTTCGAACCCGCTCGGCCGGCTGTTGTCAAAGGGTTACGCCGCCGGCATTCGGGCGGCGATCAGCGCGGGCACCGCCGGGCCTACGGCCGCACCGGTAGGCGCCAGCGAGCGGGCGGAGACCACGCATTATTCGGTAATCGACGCGGCCGGCAACGCCGTGTCGGTGACCTATACGATCAACGGCTATTTTGGCGCCGAAGTGGTGGCGCCGGGCACCGGCTTTCTGTTGAACAATGAGATGGACGATTTCACCGCAAAGCCGGGCGCGCCGAACCTCTTTGGCTTGGCGCAAGGCGTATCCGACGCGATCGCGCCGGGCAAAAGACCGCTGTCCTCGATGGCGCCGAGTTTGCTCGAAAAGGACGGTCATGTCGTCCTGGTGCTGGGAAGTCCCGGTGGGGCGCGCATTATAACGACGGTGCTCGAAACGCTCTCGAACATCATTGATTACGATATGCCCCCCGGCCAAGCAGTCGCAGCCCCACGGTTGCATTATCAGGGCCAGCCGGACAAGTTGTTTTACGAACATGGCGGCCTGCCACCCGATACGATCGCGGCGCTGGTCGAAGACGGCTACACGCTTGCTCCGCAAAGGCCATGGGGTGCGGTGGAGGCGATCGCGGTTAGCAACGGCCGGTTGTACGGCATTAGCGACAGCCGCCGCCCAGGCGGCGCCGCGATCGGATATTAACAATTCGTGTTTCGGCTCGACCGGCTGAGCACCTGACAGCAACCTTTCGCCGAAAGCCACCGTTCGAGTTCCGGTAGGCGGCGCCCGTCACGTGGTGGCCCGCGTTTCGGCCGACTTCGATTGTGAGGCGCTATGCTCAGACTGGCATTGTTCTTTTTCATCATTTCAATCATCGCCGCGATCTTTGGCTTTACCGGAATTGCCGCCGCTGCCGCAGGGATTGCGAAGATTCTGTTCTTTATCTTCCTGGTGATTTGTGTGGTGCTGCTCGTGATTGGGCTCGCTATAGGTTCGGCGTTGTTCTAGGCTACCCGTTAAGGTAGTATCGGTGCCCGGTGGCTGGTCGCTGTCCAGCAATCGATTAAGGAGCTCCGAGTGCAGTTTTCGCCGCGGGTCGAGAGGCTGACAGGTCCGGGAACGGGTGCCTGGAGCGTTCAGCAGGAGGCCGCCGTGCTGCGCGACAGCGGCCATGATGTGATTTTTCTGACCATCGGCGACCCTGATCAGCCGACCCCGGCGGTGGTGATCGATGCGACGATCGCGGCACTTCGTCGAGGGCGCACCGGCTACGGGCCGATGGTCGGGTATCCGCAGTTGCGCGCCGCAATCGCGGCCCGTTTCGCGCAGCGGACCGGCCAGCCATGCACCGCGGAGAATGTGACGGTGACGACCGGGGCCCAGGGTGGGCTCTATTGCGCGTTGCAATGCCTCGCCGGCCCCGGCGATGAGGTCATCGTTCCCGAACCGGTTTATGCGACCTATGAGGGTGTCGTCGCAGCCAGCGGGGCCGAGATGGTCATGGTCCCATTGCCGGCAGAGCGCGGTTTTCACCCCGATCTCGACAGCGTCGCCGGTGCGGTCGGCCCGCGCACCCGGGTCATGTGGATCAACAGCCCCCATAATCCGACCGGGGCCGTGTTTAGCCACGAGGAGATCTCCGGCATTGCCGAAATCTGCCGAAAGCACGATCTGTGGCTGGTTTCTGATGAAGTCTATGAGGATCTGGCCTTTGCCCGGCCGCATCTGAGCCCATGGTCGTTGCCGGGCATGGCCGAGCGCACGGTGGTCGTATCCAGCCTGTCGAAATCGCACGCGATGCCGGGCTTTCGCTTGGGCTGGGTGATCGGCCCGCCGGAGCTGTCGCGGCACCTGTTCACATTGTTATTGTCGATGACGTATGGCACGCCGCCTTTTATCCAGGAGGGTGCGATGGCGGCACTCAGCGGCGAGCCGCCGGAGGTGACGGCGTTGCGCAAGGACTATCGCCGGCGCGCCGAGCTAATGTCGGGAATCCTGGCGGCGGCGCCAAATTGCCGAGTGATCCCGCCCGAAGGGGGAATGTTCGTCCTCCTCGATATTCGAGGCACCGGAATGGCGGCCCGACCCTTCGCCAGTGCTCTGCTCGAAAGCGAAGATGTTGCGGTGTTGCCATGCGATGCATTCGGACCGAGTGCGGCGGGGCATCTGCGCATCTCGCTTACCGAGCCCGATCAACGCCTTGCCGAAGCCGGCCATCGCATCGTGCGCTTTGCCCGCAGCTTGCCATAGGGCTAAGAGCGCCTGACAACGATCAGTCAACTTGTCGCCGTATCCGCTTAGACTAAAGCCTTTACTCTCGGCCCTGTCTGCATGGTTGGCACGCCCCATGCTCGTTCAGGGCGGCAGGGCTGCTGTACCCGGTCCTAACAGGGGAGTTAGCGATGGCTGAAAATCCGCGTCTTTTGATGCTGATCGGAGCGGCGACGCCACCCGGCAGGCTTGCCGCGGCTATGGCGGCGACAGCGCAAGCGCTGCGCCACGACGCCGAGGGTGTCGATATCGATGTGATGAACCTCGCCGAAACGACGATAGACATTTGCGATGGTCGTCCGCTCGATCAGTATGGCGCGGAGACCCGCCGAGCGGTCGATCGCATTGCCGCGGCGGCGGCGGTGCTGATCGCCGCGCCCGTGTATCGAGCGAGTTATCCCGGTGTGTTGAAAAACCTGCTCGACATAGCACCGGTCGAGTTCGTTGCAAGGAAAGCCGGTCGGCATCGTCGCAATGGGCGGTTCAGCCCACCACTATCTCGCGGTCGATACACAATTGCGGCAGGTCTTGGGCTGGTTCGGCGCGCTGGTGGCGCCGACCGGGGTTTATCTCACCGGCGCCGATTTCCGCGACGGTCAGCTGATACCGGGTCCCGCGAGCACGGATCTGGTGGCACTCGCCAACACGCTGGTCGCATTGCTGCGTCTCAGCCCAGCCTCGCTCGGTCCGAAGCCGCTCGCCGCAAAATTCACCTAAGGAAACGGTAACCGCGTCACCATTGCACGGCCAGTCTATGCCGCCTGGCGAACCTCGCTGCGACAGCGCATCAAGCGGCAGGATGCGGGTGCCGAACTGTTCCATGCCGATGACGAAATCGTCGAAGGTCAGCATGACGCCGCGTACCCCCGGCACCGCGGCCAGTTCGTCCAGCATGCGCGGCGACCGACGGCATAGGAGCCGACCAGACACGCCCTGATTGGTCGGCAGCTTGTCGATGCCGAGGGTGCGGCGCCGGTTCGGGCCGGCGTAGAGGTCGGTGCTCGGGTCGTCCTCGGCCTGGGCGTCGCGCTAGGCCAGCGCCTCGATGATCGGTGCCGGCCTTGTAGTGCTCCCATTTCGCCATTGCGGCGGCGTCGGTTTCGTCGGCGATGATCATGTGTCAGGATCAGCGCGCCGCAATCGCGGCCGGTCTCCTGCGGTCGCCTCAACCAAGCGGGCGACGCTGGGAGTCGACCGGGTCGGCGTGATTGACGCCGCCGCCGCCGCAGAAATTGTAATCGGCGTATTGCGCGGCGTATCGCGTGCCGGCATCGCTTTGCGCGGCGCAGATGATCGGTATCTTGGCCGTCGGCAGTCGGCAAACAGCGGCAGTCGTCCATCTGGAAGAAGTCGCCCTTGAAGTCCGACCGGCCGGTCCGCCACAACTCCTGCATGATGGTCACGTATTCGGCGCAATAATCGTAGCGGCGGCGGTAATGCTCCGGCGCCGGGCCAGATCCCCATCTGGGTGTATTCGCGGCGCTGCCAGCCGGAAATGATGTTGACGCCGAACCGGCCGTGCGAAATCGAATCGATCGTCACCGCCATGCGCGCCGCGATCGGCGGCGGCATGGTCAGCACGGCGCAGGTGGCGAACAGCTGGATGCGGCTGGTCACCGCCGCGAGCCCGGCCATCAGGGTGAAGGATTCCAGATTGTAGTCCCAGAACCGCGACGGGCCGCCGAATCCGTGCAGCTTGATCATCGACAGTGCGAAATCGAAGCCGAAGCGCTCGGCCTTTTGCACGACGCATTATTGAGGTCGAAACTTGGCTTGTATTGCGGCGAGGTGGTCGAGATCAGCCAGCCGTTGTTGCCGATCGGAATGAAGACGCCGAGTTGCACTGGACGGCCCTCGCCTGTAGCTGGTCATAGCTGCTCCCAGCGCTCCGTTCCCTGGAATTCTCGTTAGCACCCCCACTGCAATCGAGATGCCAAGCCCTGAAGCCGCGGGGAGCCACCCTAATGTGAGCCTCACGACAACAGGGATGCGCGGAGATGATGCAAATGCTCGATCTGATGCGGGCCGCGTCCCCGAGGGTCGTGCCCCTGCCCTACTATTCGCCCCCTAACGTTAGTTCAGAGACTTACGGCTCCAGTGCGCCGGCCAATATCTCGCGCGCGGGCGGCGTTCCGTCGAGCGGGCGCAACGTCCGGCGCTTGATCTTCCAGCCCTCCTCGGTGCGGACGAACTCCCAGCGATTGGCCGAAACGCGATGCACGTGAAAACCGCGGGACGTGCCGTGATTGGGAATATCGAACTCCGGGCCGACACGATCCGGCACGAGGATTTGCAAATAGGAGATCGCGAATGCCGTATCGCCGGTGATGCGCACATAAGGCAAGCCGGCAAAATGGGCGATTCCCTGTTCGATTGCGCGGTGGTGCGCCGGGTTTGAAGAGCCGCCGGCAATCGCCACACGGCCGGTGGGCCGCGGAAAATCGGCGCCGCGGTCGAACACGCCGTCCTCGGCCCACACCGAAGCCGTGTAATCTGCAGCACCGGTGTCGGCGCTCGGCGGATGGCTGGCGATCAGGTTGTAAATTTCCAGGCGATCTTCGATCAGGCGAACGCGTTGTTCGAGCGTTGCGCTGTCATTTCGGTCGTCTGACATCGATCAGCTCCTTAGCTGCGGCGCTGTACTCGCCCCCTAGGGAATCGCGCCGCCGCGGTGGAATCGGTCCCGCGGCGGCGCGCTCCGTTAAACCGGGCGGCCGCCGGCGTGCGAGGAGTTGATCGTAAACGCCCAGCCGTCGGGTCCCGGGACATCGAACGAGTCGTGGATGCGACCGCGGCGGACCGGCGACGGCGATAACCCCTTCTCGGCGTAGTCGCGATGTGTGGCGTCGATGTCGTCAACCATCAGGTCGAACGGTGCTCCGGTTCCGAGTGCCGGAGGCTGCTCGACCTGTCGGACGACGACATGAGTGCCGCCGCGCAGTTCGAGCACCGCTAGTTCGTCAAGTGTTACGATCGGGCGCAGACCGACGGTTTCGAGCCAGTGCGCAGCGGCGCCGACATCGGTGACGTTGAGGCGCACGTGGCCGACCGCAACCGGCGGCCGCTGATCGGTGGTATCGGACATTTGCATCTCCTTCCTGTTCAAAATGCGGTCATCGCGGACCTTTTAGACATCGGAGAATACAACATGGGGCGCCGGTTGTATGGGTCTAAACCCCTTTTGGCCACGAAATGGCCGGCCAGGCCTCGCTGCCGCTGGCTCAGCGGACCGGGTCGAGAACGACAACCGGAATCTCGCGTTCGGTCTTCTTCTGGTAATCGGCATAGGGCGGCCAGAATTTCAACGCTTCCTGCCACAGCCGGGCGCGCTCCTCGCCGGTGGCGGTCCGGGCCCGCGCCTTGAACTTGTCGGTGCCGACCTGCACCTCGACCTCCGGGTTGGCGAGGAGGTTGCGGTACCAGCCGGGGTGCTGCGGCGCCCCACCCTTCGAGGCGACCACGATATAGCTGTCGCCGACTTTGCCGTAATACAGTGGGAAAATAAACTTCTGTCCCGACTTCCGGCCGGTCGTCGTTAATAGGAGCGACGGTACCGGCGTGTCCGGCCGGCCCGGCTGGGTCGGCTTGTGCATGTGCCCTTCGGTGCCGCCGCTCGACAGGTAGCGGTTGGCGTGCTCCACCATCCAGCCCGGAAGGTTTGGCGCGAGCTTGGCATCACTCATCTGCAAATCCCTTTTCGCAACCAGCATATACGGCGCGGCGACCGGCGTACTTGGGAAATCCCTCAGTAGCGGTGGAGCCGCCTGTGCAGAAATTGGGGGACGTCGGCGCGTGTTCCAAGTGAGTTAAAGAGGCGGGCTTGAGAGCGGCCGGCCACGTGGGCTGAGACTCGCGGCAATTCGGCCTCGGCCGCCGCGCAGGCGACGCATGGACCGACAGGTTTCAAGAAGAATGGCACGATGTGGGAAATGCCCGACGGCAAGCCGTTTTGGCGCTTCCGGGAGCTCTGGTTGCCGGATCTGCCCGACATCCAGCTGGTGCAAAATTATCACCGCATCCCGTTGAACACGACATATTGGAGAAACTGGCCGACCGAAGACAATCCTACGTCAACCATGCCTCGTGGCGCCTGACGTTTCCGATGGTTTTGTGGCACGCGCAACCAGTGTCAGGCGAAGTGCACGCAATTTACATCATTAAACGCTTTGGGGTGTTTCTGCTGATCGTCTGGCTGGCGGCGACACTCGACTTCTTCCTGCTCAAATTTCGGCCTACGCGCCGTACAGTTTTGCTTCCGCAAAGGCGAAATGCACGAGCACCTCGGCGCGCGGGATCTCGTGCACGACAAACACGAGGCGACTGCGGCGGTCGTCCGCCAGCCAGTCGGCAGGCCAGTTGTCGAGCCATTCGGGCGCAAACATCGCGTGCTGTGCTGCTTGCACCAGCGCCGGCCGATCCGGGCGATCGGAAAACTGCACGATGCCTTTGACCCGCAGCAAATCATTGCCGCGCTCCCGGGCGAGACCGCCTAATGCCCGCGCGAAATCGAGCCGGCTGATCGCGCCGCCGAGACTTATACCGAAGGCGTCGATGCCGTGGCTGTGTACGGCGACGGATTCGTCGGGCAAGGCGGGCGCCGCCGCGCGGCTGCCGGCGCCGAACAGCAGCGCACCCGGATCCTCGGCCTCCCGTGCCATTACGCGCCGGCCGAGAGCATTGAGCCCATCGAGCCGCGCCAGGAGTTCGGGGCCGAGCGGCATCAGATCGGTCTTGCTGATCACCAGCGTATCGGCGAGGGCCGCTTGCCGCGCTGCTTCCGGGAAGCGGTCGAGCGTTGCAGCGCCAGTAACGCTATCGACCATTGTGACGACCCCGGCCAAATGCAGGCAATGGTCGAGCATCGGGTCAGCCCCAAGGGTGTAGAGGATCGGCGCCGGGTCGGCGAGCCCGGTGGTCTCGACGACGATGCGGCGGAACGCGCGGAAATCGCCCGCTTCGCGCCGGTCGATTAAGCCGCGCAAGGTCCGGGCCAAGTCCTCGCGAACCGCGCAGCACAGACAACCGCCGGGCAGTTCGACGACGCTTCCTTCGACAAAATCGAGGAGGTGGTGATCGATCGCGATCTCGCCGATTTCGTTGATGATAACGGCGGTGTCAGCGAGTGCCGGCGAGACCAGCGCCCGCCGCAAAAGCGTGGTCTTGCCGCTGCCGAGAAACCCGGTCAGAAGCGTCGTCGGAATGGTCTCGTCTGCCGGCATCCTATTAACCATTAAGGGCCAGATATTCGCGCGATCGATCGTTTCACGGCGACAGGGCAGGGGGCAAGTGCCGATAACTCCCCATCAAAATGGCTGCTTAAGCGATTGCATTCTCTGATCTGCGTCTGCATCATGACGGCCATAATCGCTCGGTATGGTTAGATCGGCGGGCAGCGAGGAAATGCGGACGGTATCGTGTCGAGCACTTTGAGCAGCGGCAGCGCTGCGGCGGACGGAGACGCACTGCTCGCGGTTTCCGGGGTGTCAAAACATTTCGGCGGGGTGCGCGCCGTTGAGGATATCTCGCTGACGGTTCGCCGCGGCGGGCTGACCTCGATTATCGGCCCAAATGGCGCCGGCAAGACGTCGCTGCTCAACATTATCAGCGGATTTTACCAACCCGACACCGGCTCGATCCATTTCGAGGGAAAGAATGTCACTGGCACGCGGCCCTCGGGAATCGCAGCCCTCGGCATCGCCCGCACTTTTCAAAACATCGCTTTGTTCAGCGGCATGACGGTGCTCGACAACATTATGCTCGGGCGGCACGTGCGGATGCGCGCCGGGCTATTGTCTTCCTTTGTCTATTGGGGATTGGCGCAGCGCGAGGAAGTCGCTCATCGCGCCCGCGTCGAGGAGCTTATCGAGTTTCTTGAACTCGAGGATTTGCGCAAGCAGCCGACCAGCGGTCTCGCCTATGGGCTCAGAAAGCGTGTCGAACTTGGGCGCGCGCTGGCGCTTGATCCGAAACTGCTGCTGCTCGACGAACCGATGGGCGGCATGAACCAGGAAGAAAAGGAGGATATGGCGCGCTTTATTCTCGAAGTAAATCGGGAATGGGGCACGACGATTATCCTGATCGAGCACGACATGGCGGTCGTGATGGACATTTCGGAGCGCGTCGCGGTGCTCGATCACGGCCGCAAGATCGCCGATGGCACCCCGGACGAAGTCCAGCGCCATCCTGATGTAATCGACGCTTACCTCGGCGGCGGGGCGCTGCGCGAAAGGGAGGCGGCAGCGTGAGCGGCAAGTCCATTTCTGCCGGCGCCAAGCCCGAGACGCTGCCGCGCTTGCTGCGGCGCAATGCAGCGACGATGGCTGCCAGGCCGGCGATCCGCGAAAAAACCCTGGGCATCTGGCAGACCTTCACCTGGGCCGAATACGAGTGCCAAGTCCGCGACTTCGCGCTCGGACTGGCGGCGCATGGATTTCACCGCGGCGACAAGCTGGCTGTCATTGGCGACAACCGCCCGCGGCTTTATTGGGCGCAGCTGGCGGCGCAGTGCCTCCGCGGCATCGCCGTGCCGATCTATCAGGACGCGATCGCAACCGAGATGGCCTATGTGCTCGACCATGCTGAAATCCGGGTGGTCGTCGCCGAGGACCAGGAGCAAGTCGACAAGATCCTGTCGTTGCGGGCGGGGCTGCCCTCGCTTCAGCTGATTGTTTACGACGACCCACGCGGCATGCGGCATTACGAGACGTCTGTGCTCGAAGCTTTTGACCAGGTCCAGGTGGCCGGCCGGGACTTCGGCAGATCGCATCCGGGCTATGTCGAGGGCGAAATTGAGAAGGGCGGCGCGAAAGATGTCGCGCTGCTAACCTATACCTCCGGCACCACGGGGAACCCTAAGGGGGTCATGCTGTCGCATGCCAATCTATTGGCGGCGGCGAAGGGTTTTGTCGCCGCCGAGGATATCCGCCCGACCGATAACATCCTCTCCTACCTGCCGATGGCGTGGATCGGCGAGTCGCTGTTTTCCTTAGTTTTGACTTTGCTCGTCGGCTTTGCCTGCAATTGTCCCGAGCGTCCCGAAACGGTACAGCGCGACCTGCGTGAGCTCGGTCCGACAGTGGCGTTGGCGCCGCCCCGGATCTGGGAGAACTTGCTGACCCAATTGCGGATCCGGGCCGCTGACGCGTCCCCGATCAAACGCCGGACCTTTGAATTTTTCCGGGGCCTCGCCGAGCGCGCCGAAGCCCGGCGCGGCATCGGCGAACGCCCTTCGCTGGCAACCCGTCTTGGGCTGATAGTCGGGGAAATTCTGGTGTATGCCCCGGTGCGCGACCAGCTGGGGCTCGGGCGCGCGCGCTGGGCCTATACCGGTGGGGCGCCGCTCGGCGCCGACACGTTTCGGTTCTTTCGCGCCTTCGGGGTGAATTTGAAGCAGGTCTGGGGCTCGACCGAATTGTCCGGGCTTGCCGCTCTGCAGCGCGACGGCGAAGTCGACCCCGACAGCGTCGGCCCGGCCATTCCAGGCAGCGAAATCCGCATCGGCAACACCGGCGAAGTGCTCGTTCGCTCGGCGGCGGTGTTTCAGGGCTATTATAAGCAACCTGAGGCGACCCGCGATGCGGTCGATGCCGAGGGTTGGTTTCGGACCGGTGATTGCGGCTATGTCGATCGCCGCGGCCATCTGGTCGTCGTCGATCGCGCCCGCGACGTCGGCAAGCTTGCCGACGGCACCGCGTTCGCCCCACAATTTATCGAAAACAAGCTAAAATACAGCCCGTACATCGCCGAGGTGGTGGCCTTTGGTGACCAGCTGCCGTTTGTTTCGGCAATGATCGCGATCGATCTCGGCACCGTCGGCAATTGGGCCGAACGGCACAATCTCGCCTACACCTCGTTCCAGGATCTGAGCGCCAAGCCCGAGATCCGCCAGTTAATCGCCGAGGAGATCGCCCGCTGCAACGGGGGTTTGCCGGCCGCCGCCCGCATTCGCCGTTTTATGCTGCTCGGTAAGGAGTTTGACGCCGACGACAACGAAATCACCCGCACTCGCAAGGTGCGACGCCGCTTTATCACCGAAAAATACGCCTCGGTTGTCGAGGCTCTTTACGGGGGTGTGGACGCGGTCGAACTGGCCACCGAAATCACCTATGAGGACGGCCGCAAAGGGCGGCTCGAAACCCGGCTCGCGATCGACACGATCCCCGGCGACGAAATGCCGGCGCGCGTCCCCGCCTACGCCTGAGCAAGGTCGATGCTCGGGATCGATTGGCAGTTTACCCTCGTCCTGCTGACGAACGGCGTTCTGATCGGCCTGATGTACTCGCTGATCGCACTTGGGTTTGTACTGATCTACAAGGCCACTGACGCGATCAATTTCGCCCAAGGCGAGTTTGTCATGTTTGCCGGCTTTATCGCGGCCGGAGCTGCAGCATTGGCTGGGCTGCCATTCTGGGTCGCGGCATTGCTGTCGATAGGTGGCATGGTGGCGCTCGGCTTTGGCATCGAGCGCGTGGTGCTGCGGCCGCTGATCGGACGCCCGATCATTGCTGTCGTTATGGCAACGATTGGCCTTGCGGCGGTGCTTCGGGGTCTTGCCGTCCTGATATTCGGGGCTGGAACCCAGGCTATTGTGATGCCGATCGGCGACACCCCGTTCTTTTTGGGCCCGGTGATGCTGCCGCGGGTGCAGCTTGTTGGCGCCGGCGTAAGCATTGTTTTTTTGTCCACCTTCAGCTGGTTTTTTCTGAAGAGCCGAATGGGCATCGCGATGCGCTCGGTTGCCGACAACCAGCAAGTGGCGATGGCGATGGGGATCAACGTCCAGCGCTATTTTGCTTTTGCCTGGGCGCTCGCCGGCATTGTCTCAGCCTTGGGCGGCATCGTTTGGGGGGCGATGCTCGGGGTTGACAACCAGCTCGCTCTGGTAGGGCTGAAGGTTTTCCCGGTGGTAATCCTTGGCGGGCTCAACTCCATCGTGGGCGCCGTCGTCGGCGGTTTGATTGTCGGCGTCGTCGAGAACCTGGCCGCCGGCTATCTCGATCCGCTCGTCGGTGGCGGCACCAAGGATTTCGCCCCGTATGTCTTGATGATCGCGGTGCTGATGATCCGGCCCGAGGGTATTTTCGGGCGCCGGCGGATCGAGCGCGTCTAAACGAAGGCGGGCAACAGATGTTCCATCGCGAAGCCGGCGTCTACAAAACCAGTTATGCCGCCGACATGTCGTTGTTTCCGCTGCCGATCGCTCGGTGGGCGGTGGCGGCCTTTGCCGGTCTGTTTATTGTCGTAGCGCCACTGGCTCTCTCTGTTTACTACATCTCGCTCTTAAATTTATGCCTGATCGCAATTGTCGGCGCGCTCGGGCTCAACATTCTCGTCGGGTATACGGGGCAAATCTCAATCGGCGCGGGCGCGTTTATGTCCGTCGGCGCCTACACAGCCGCCAATTTGATCGTGCGGCTTGGCATGCCGTTCTGGATCACAATCCCGGCCGGCGGCCTGATGGCGGCGCTGATCGGGATCATTGTCGGCATCCCGTCATTGCGCATCAAGGGAATATATCTCGCGATCGCCACTCTTGCGGCACAGCTGATCATCGAATGGACGATCAACCATGTCCAGTGGATATCGGGCGGTGTGCAATCTTCGATCGAAATCCCGCGTCCCTCGATTTTCGGCACTCGGATCATCAGCGAGGCAGGCATCTATCTGTTTTTGATCTTTTTTGTGGTCGTGGCGATCGTCGCGACGTTGAACTTGGTCCGCAGCCGCATCGGACGCGCCTTTATTGCAATCCGCGATCAGGACATTGCTGCCGAGATCATTGGCATCAATATTTTCCGCTACAAGCTCTATGCCTTTGCGATCTCATCGTTCTATGCTGGGGTGGCCGGCGTATTAGAGAGCTATTATCTGGGCCTCGCCAATTATGAGCAGTTTCAGATCGACGTCTCGATCGATTACCTGGCAATGGTCATTATCGGCGGGCTTGGTTCGGTCCTAGGGTCGATTTATGGCGCGGTGTTTGTCACCCTGCTGCCGATCGTGACCCGCTGGGCACTGCAATCTTTTGGCGGTCTGTTCTTTTCGCAGGCTGACCTGCACAGTACCATTCCCAGTCTGCGGCTGGTGATCTTCGGGGCTCTGATTATCTTCTTTTTGATCGTCGAGCCGGAGGGATTGGCTCGATTGTGGCGGAACGTCCGCAATTACTTTCGGCTTTGGCCATTTTCTTACTAACTGGTGACAGAGGAGGGAGAACCTAGATGACACGCCTGTCCAAGAAGGTATTGGCGCTCGCAATTGGCGCCGCAATCGGGGTGGGGGCCGCCGCCACGGCGATGGCCCAGGAAAAGAAAATCGTCGACGGGGTGATGTGCGACCGTAGCGGGGCGACACAGATCGTTGGCACCGTATTGTGCCCGGCGATGCACGACTACTTCAATTTAATCAACTCCGAGGGCGGCATTGACGGCTACAAGATCGAGCACCCCGAAATCGATATGCAATACAAGGTGCCGCCAGCGGTCGAGGCTTACGAGCGCTTCAAACAGCAGGGCGCCGTTGTCTTGACGACGTATGGCACACCGCAGACGCATGCGCTCAACGAAAGGCTTGAGCAGGACAAGATTGCCGACACAACCCCCGGCTTTGGCATTGCTGCGGCGGCGGATGGCCAGCACTACCCTTATCTGTTCCCGATTGCCGCCAGTTACTTCTCGCAAGGTGCGGCCGCCATTAAATTCACCAAAGACCAGCTGGGCGGCAATCTCAAAGGAAAAAAGATAGCGTACGTCTATTACGACAATCCCGCCGGCAAGGAGCCTCTGCCGGTGATCGAGGCGCTGCAAAAGCAGGAAGGGTTTGAGCTTCGCACCTTCGCGGTGCCGCCGCCGGGCGTCGAGATGGGCGCGCAGATCATCGACATTACGCAGCGCTATCACCCCGATTTCGTACTCGCTCACCTCTTTGGACGCTCGCCTTCGGTGGCCATCAAAGAGCTAAAGCGTAACGGCTATCCGCTCTCGAAGGTGCTCGGCTTTGTGTGGGCCGGGGCTGAGGCTGACATCAAGGCAGCTGGGGGCTGGGGCATCGCCCAGGGCTATAACGCGCTCCAGTTCGCCGGCGCCGGCGACAATTATCCGATCCGCCAAAAGATCCGCGATATGTACAAGAAGGAAGGCAAGTCAGCCCCGGAAACAATGGACGACACCGTCGTCTATAATCGCGGCCTTTTGCAGGCGGCGGTACAAGTCGAAGCTTTGCGCAATGCATTGAAGATCAGCAACGGCAAGCCGCCGACCGGGACCGACGTCAAAAAGGGTTTCGAGCAAATCAAGGACGTCACGCTTGGTGGGTTGGTGCCGCCTTTGCAGATCACGCCCGAAGATCACGAGGGCGGTGGCTGGGTGAAGGTCTTTACGGTCAAAGGCAATGGTTTCGTCCCGGCGACCGACTGGTTCCGCGCCTACCGGGAGGTTGTGTGGAACGCGGTCAAGACCGCCGAGAAGACCGAATAGGGCGCCCGGCAAAAGGCAAAAGCGCAAGGCTGGCTGTGCTCGCACTCAACAACGTCGAGGTCGTTTACGACAGCGCCATCTTGGTGCTGAAGGGCGTTTCGCTCGAGGTCAGGGAGGGTCAAATCACGACCCTTCTTGGCGCCAACGGCGCCGGTAAGACGACGACATTGAAGGCGATTTCGGGCCTGTTGCATTCCGAGCGCGGCGAGGTCACCAAGGGGTCTGTCGAACTTGATGGCGACAGGCTCGACCGGTTGCCGCCGCACGACGTGGTCCGCCGCGGCGTCGCCCAGGTATTCGAGGGCAGACGGGTTTTCGAAAATTTGACAGTCGAAGAAAATCTCGTTGCCGGGGCGCATATCCGGCGCGATTTCAATCGCGTGCGCGAGGCGATCGACGGCATCTTCGAAACCTTCCCGGTGCTAAAGGAGCGCCGCCATCAGGCGTCGGGCTATCTCTCGGGCGGCGAGCAGCAAATGCTGGTGATCGGCCGCGCCCTGATGTGCGAGCCCAAGGTGATCCTGCTCGACGAACCCTCGTTGGGCCTGGCGCCGCTATTGGTGGCGGAAATTTTCGGTATCATCCGCCGCCTGCGCGAAGAACGCGGACTGACGGTCTTATTGGTCGAGCAGAACGCGGCATTGGCGCTCGACATCGCCGATCACGGCTACGTCATGGAAAACGGCCGCATCGTGCTCGAGGGTCCAGCCGAAGCGTTGCGCCAGAATTCGGACATCAAGGAATTCTACCTCGGACTCAACGAGGCCGGCGCTCGCAAATCGTATCGCGACCTCAAACACTACCGGCGCCGCAAACGCTGGCTGTCGTGAGCACGGCCGAGGGGGCGACCGCGCACCGCTGGGAGCTGATTTACCGTTACGCGATCACCGGCGGCGTGCCGCGCCGTTCGCTTTGGGTAGCGGTGATCGTCGGCAGCCTCCTCAATCTGATCAATCAGGGCGACCGGATTTTTTCGGGACAGGCTCTCGATCTGGTCAAGCTGGCGCTAACCTATCTCGTGCCGTATTTCGTCAGCACCTATGGAGCTGTGTCGTTCCGGCTCCAGGCCGACCGACGCGTTCGGACGCATCCGAGTTGATCGCAGGAGGTGCCAATGGCGGCGAGCACATCGACTTCACTCCCCCGCATCGCCGTCATCGGCACCGGCGGAACGATTTCCTCGCTCGGCGCGTCCAGCCTCGACGTCCTCGATTATCCCGATTTCGGGCAGAAGCTCTCGGCCGAGGCGCTGCTCGACCGCTTCCCGGAAACCCGCCTCGTCGCCGATCCAGTTTCGGTCACGGTTCGCCAGGTCGGCAGCACCGATATCGGCCCGACCGAATGGCTCGAACTGCGCGCGCTTATCCACAAGATCGCGCGTGACGAACCCGCCACCGCCGGATTTGTCATCACCCACGGCACGGCGACCCTGGAAGAGACCGCGTTTTTTCTGAACCTGACGCTCGCCATCCGACAGCCGGTAGTCTTGGTCGGCGCGCAGCGGCCGGCGAGCGCGCTCGGCACCGATGCCGGCATGAACCTGGTCAATGCATTGCGCGTTGCCGGCTCCGCAGCGGCGCATGGCAAGGGCGTGCTCGTCCTCCTCAACGACGAGATCAACGCGGCGCGCGATGTCGTCAAAACCTCGACCTATCGGGTGCAGACCTTTCGATCGTTCGATTTTGGCGCGCTCGGCCATGTCGATGGCGATGGGGTGCATTTCTACCGGGCGCCGTTGGGTGCTCATATGCCGAATGGTCCATTTGCAGCATCCGATCTCAAGGAACCCTTGCCGCGGGTCGACATCATTTATTCCTACGCCGGCGCCGATAGAGCGCTGGTCGACGCGGCCGTCGCGGCTGGCGCTCGCGGTTTGATTTCGGCCGGCTTCGCCCCGGGAAGCCCGACTCCGGATCAGCGGGCAGCTTTCGAGCGCGCGCTCAAAGCCGGGGTTGTTGTCGTGCAATGCAGCCGCGCCGCCAGCGGCCGGGTGGCCCCGCGCCGCCGCCTGCGAGAATTGGGGATCGTCGCCGGGGAGGATCTGAGCCCGCAAAAGGCGCGCGTCCTGTTGATGCTGGCATTGACCACGACGAGCGACGTTGCCGCGATCCAGCGTGTTCTTGCAGCGGTTTAGCTCATCTTTTTGGGCGATTAAGTGATTTGAACACCTATTCGGTGTAGCCTTGCCGGATAGGGGTTAATATAGCTGTATTACCCTCGATTTGTTTGTGGATGATCGATGGCAGAGAGTTCTTTTCCGAGCAACTTCACAAACGTGATGAGAATGCAAAAAGCACAGGAAGACCCGCTCTCGATCACGCGTGGAACTGGTGGAAATATCATGCCGAGCAGCGCATGATCATGATAAGATTTTACACAATTGTATTGGGGGCTGCCGCTGCAGGTGGCGGGTACACTTACAAAGAGGGGACATATGTTCTCACGTTGGGTGTAAGCGTTTTCGGAGCGATCGCGTCATTGATTTTTATTCGACTTGATCAGCGCACCAGGAATTTGATCAAAATCGGCGAGAAAGCAATGAGTTGAGAGCAGGAAAAACTCGCAAGTGAGTTCGGTTTCGAGGAGATACAGCTTTGCCAGGAGGCGGAGCTAAATGGCGGCTTCCTACAAAGTTATACCCAAGCACTAAGAGTAATATTCACCATGTCATTTTTCTTATTTTTAGGATTATTTTCATTATCTATCTACAAGAGATTACCAGGAATTCGTGCTCTACCGTGTTATGGTTAATTGTTCGTATCGCGCAAGAGGGGGCCTGACGCCCACCAGCGACATCACGCCGATCCAGCAGCTATTCCAGTCTTCCTGACTTGAGCTCGAACCTAGGAAAGTTCGTCGCTCGGCATCAATCCGCTGTCGACGAGGGCGCGCAGCAGGCCGCGCAATTCGGCCGCGCGTTCGAGACCGAAGCCGGTCTCGAAATTACCCTGCGCCTCAACCCAGGCTTGCCGGGCTTCCTGGTGACGCGCCTCACCCGCCTCGGTCAGCCGCAACTCCTTAATGCGCCGGTCCGAGTGGCCAGGGGTGATGGTGATCAGCCCGTCGCGTTCAAGCGGCCGAATATTGCGGCCGAGCGTTGTGCGATCCATCACGAGTTCCGCCGCCAGTTCGTTGATCGTCATCGGCCCGAGCCGTTTTAATCGAGCAAGGATGCCATATTGGCTGGTGCGCAAACCCGCTTGGGCGAGATATCGATCGTAGAGCTGCGTCACGTAGCGCGCGGCTTGGCGCACCGCAAGGCAGTTGCAATCCGTCAAATTCGGTTGGCGCGCGGCGGACACTTTGATGCGCCTAAATTCCTCATTCTTCTCGATGCATTTAAGTGCATCTGCACGCTTGTCAACAATTTCCAACATTGGCCTACTATCGTTAAGCCTCGCATCCGTTGACCATATAAAGATATCTTGATATCGTTATCAGTAAGTCGCGCCGACACAGGCTCGTCAGGAGTTTCAAGAATGCCCGCTTTCACCGACTACAAAGTCGCCGACATCTCTCTCGCCGATTGGGGGCGGCGCGAGATCGCCATCGCCGAGACCGAGATGCCCGGGCTCATGGCATTGCGTGACGAGTTTGGGGCGTCGCAGCCGCTGTCGGGGGCGCGCATCGTCGGCTGCCTGCACATGACGATCCAGACGGCAGTACTGATCGAAACCTTGATCGAGCTGGGCGCCACCGTGCGCTGGAGCTCGTGCAATATCTTTTCGACCCAGGATCACGCTGCCGCCGCGATCGCTGCCCGTGGTGTTCCGGTGTTCGCCTGGAAGGGCGAGACCGAGGAAGAATATGAATGGTGCATCGAGCAAACCTTGCGCGGTCCGGCCGAGGGTCCGTTTGCGGGCTGGACTCCAAACATGGTGCTCGACGATGGCGGCGATGCCACCAAGATCTTACACGACCAATACCCCGATCTACTCGCCGGCATTCGCGGCATCTCCGAGGAGACGACGACCGGGGTCAACCGGCTCTACGAAATGATGCGCAGGGGCGAGCTGAAGGCGCCCGCGATCAACGTTAACGACAGCGTCACCAAGTCGAAATTCGATAATCTCTACGGCTGTCGCGAGAGCCTGGTGGATGGCATCAAGCGCGCTACCGACGTAATGCTGGCCGGCAAGCTCGCGGTCGTCTGCGGCTTTGGCAATGTCGGCAAGGGTTCGGCGGCGAGCCTGCGCAGCCAAGGCGCCAGGGTGATGGTCACCGAGATCGACCCGATCTGCGCGCTGCAGGCGGCGATGGAGGGCTATCAGGTCACGACAATGGAGGAGGCGGCGCCGATCGGCGACGTCTTTGTCACCGCCACCGGCGACATCGACGTGATCACGATCGACCACATGCGGCAGATGAAGGATCGCGCCATTGTCTGCAACATCGGTCATTTCGACAGCGAAATTCAGATCGACGCGCTGCGCAACTACCCGTGGGAGGAGGTCAAACCGCAGGTCGACGAAGTGGTATTTCCCGACGGCAAGCGGCTGATCGTTCTCGCTAAGGGGCGTCTCGTCAATCTTGGCTGCGCCACCGGCCATCCCAGCTTTGTGATGAGTGCATCCTTTACCAACCAGGTGCTGGCTCAGATCGAGCTGTGGACCAACCATGGCCAATATGACAACAAGGTCTACGTGCTGCCCAAGCATCTCGACGAGAAGGTGGCGCAGCTGCACCTCGAAAAGCTTGGCGTCAAGCTGACCCAGTTGAGCGCGGCGCAGGCGAGCTACCTCGGGCTCGAGCGGGCCGGCCCGTACAAGCCCGAGCATTATCGTTACTGAGTTGCGTTTTGTCGCCGGCGTTTGGGGGATGTTGGAGTTGACGTACCCAAATCAGGCATTTCACCGCTCCCGTTCAATGGCGAAAACGAGGACGCGAACGAAGGCGACAAATAAACCGCCGAGTCGCAAAATCGAGGATAAGGAGCAATACGAGCGCTTCCGGAAAGTTGCCCGCGAAATTAAAGCGAACGACGCCCCTGACGCGTTCGATCAGCATTTTCGGAAGATTGTACCACCAAGGGACCCTCAGATAAATTGATTAAAGACCATTACGGCAATCTCGCAGAGCGACTATTTTATTTCCACCCTAGGCCAGGCCACTGGTACTTTGGTGCGCCGTGTCATTTCTGCCGGTCTCCTATTTTTATTGCAGAGTGTCCAATCCAGCGGGCAGGGCAGAAGCTCGCTCCTGCAAAACACACTTATTTCCGGCTCGTCTGTGTAAATGAGGACTGCGAAAGGACTGGCAGCTATCAACCAGAAGAAATCGTTTCGTTCCAATGGCCGGGTAAGGCGCGAGCAAGCCGGAAGCGTTAGACGGAGTGCTCCCGATAATACCAAGATTTATCCGTGATATGTTGTCCGGTAGTTGCTGGATCATATCTCTATACTGATGCGGCGTGACCTTCCCAAGTTGCATATTTAACTGGTGTATTTGGAATATTCTCCCTATCCGGCTAGAGCAGGTTGCGCAACTGGCGCGGGAGACCGCCGAATGCGGTTGGCTCCATCTGGCAGGATGCCGGCGGTGAGCTGGTCGTAGGTGATGGTGGCGCATTCGACGGCGCGGCGGATCAGGTAACCGTCCAAACCATCCGGCAAATTGCGGCGGTTGAACCGGTAGGACCATTCCCGGAGATACCGCGGCAGGTGCTTGGCGCTGACGCCGTGATGGGTGCCGACGAGCCAGGCTTTGATGTTGCTGAACAGGGTGTGGATGATCGGGAAGAACGCGCCGGCATTGGCACCCTCGTCCTGGACCACCGGGGTGTGCTTCAAGTGCTCGTCGAGGGCGGCGTCCCGACCGCGATAGCCGGCAAACCCGTCGGTCAGAAGATGCGACCCGGCGGTGACGTTTCCGGTCAGAAAGGCGCCGAGCTCGGCGCCCGTCGCGGCCGGCAGCACGGCGATCCGGGCGTTGCCGGCAAAGAAGCCGTGCTGGCGCTTCACCGCGTGCCCGTGCTTGCCCTTCCGGTTCTTTGGCGCCGGCACCTTCTCGACGGCGGCGACGACCAGGCTTTTGTCGGGGCTGGTTGTGCTGCGTCCGCGACTGCTCGGATCGCCGCGGCCACCAATGAAGGTCTCGTCCGCCTCCAGAAAGCCGCGCAGCGGACGGGCCGGATCCTCGCTCAGCCCATGGCGCAGCTTGTGCGCTATGGTCCAGGCCGTCTGATACGCCACCACCAGTTCACGCTGCAGAAATTTGGCTGAAACGCCGCGCTTGTCGCGGCCCATCAAGTAGGCCGCAAGAAACCACTTTGAGAGATCCGTCCGCGTCCGATGAAACACCGTTCCCGCGGTCACCAACTCCTGCCGATGGCAGGTGCCGCACTCATAGACCCGCGGTCGAGCCTTCAGCCGCCAAGCCTGCCCTCCGCCACAGCCGGAACACACAAAACCGTCGGGCCAGCGAAGTCCGGCCAAGTGCTCGATGCACCGCTGCTCCGTCCCAAACCGCGCCGCAAACTCCAGAAGCCGAGCCATCCGATCCCCTTCCGCCGATCCGGGCTATGCTACCCAAAGGCGAAATAACCGACAAGAACATTTAGCGAACCTGCGCTACCTGGAGAGGGAGGCAGAGCGATATGGTTCAGGCGTCATGGAGTGTGTATTATGAACAGTCTCCGCCCCATTTTAAAGAATTGTTCGGAGACCGGCCGGTTCACAAGAATGATACGAGCGTGTTGCCGTTGCAAGCCGCAGATTTGCTTGCGTGGCATATTAGGAGAGATTATTACGAAATAGAAAAAGGAAACATATTCTCAAGTCCGACGATCGATGCTCTCCATTCATTGAATGGAGTGCATCATCGCTGGACGAAAGATTGATTACGGGAAATTATATTCCACCTCCCTCTCCAGGTATCGCAGGTTCGCTAAATGTTCTTGTCGGTTATTTCGCCTTTGGGTAGCATAGCCCGGATCGGCGGAAGGGGATCGGATGGCTCGGCTTCTGGAGTTTGCGGCGCGGTTTGGGACGGAGCAGCGGTGCATCGAGCACTTGGCCGGGCTTCGCTGGCCCGACGGTTTTGTGTGTTCCGGCTGTGGCGGAGGGCAGGCTTGGCGGCTGAAGGCTCGACCGCGGGTCTATGAGTGCGGCACCTGCCATCGGCAGGAGTCGGTGACCGCGGGAACGGTGTTTCATCGGACGCGGACGGATCTCTCAAAGTGGTTTCTTGCGGCCTACTTGATGGGCCGCGACAAGCGCGGCGTTTCAGCCAAATTTCTGCAGCGTGAACTGGTGGTGGCGTATCAGACGGCCTGGACCATAGCGCACAAGCTGCGCCATGGGCTGAGCGAGGATCCGGCCCGTCCGCTGCGCGGCTTTCTGGAGGCGGACGAGACCTTCATTGGTGGCCGCGGCGATCCGAGCAGTCGCGGACGCAGCACAACCAGCCCCGACAAAAGCCTGGTCGTCGCCGCCGTCGAGAAGGTGCCGGCGCCAAAGAACCGGAAGGGCAAGCACGGGCACGCGGTGAAGCGCCAGCACGGCTTCTTTGCCGGCAACGCCCGGATCGCCGTGCTGCCGGCCGCGACGGGCGCCGAGCTCGGCGCCTTTCTGACCGGAAACGTCACCGCCGGGTCGCATCTTCTGACCGACGGGTTTGCCGGCTATCGCGGTCGGGACGCCGCCCTCGACGAGCACTTGAAGCACACCCCGGTGGTCCAGGACGAGGGTGCCAATGCCGGCGCGTTCTTCCCGATCATCCACACCCTGTTCAGCAACATCAAAGCCTGGCTCGTCGGCACCCATCACGGCGTCAGCGCCAAGCACCTGCCGCGGTATCTCCGGGAATGGTCCTACCGGTTCAACCGCCGCAATTTGCCGGATGGTTTGGACGGTTACCTGATCCGCCGCGCCGTCGAATGCGCCACCATCACCTACGACCAGCTCACCGCCGGCATCCTGCCAGATGGAGCCAACCGCATTCGGCGGTCTCCCGCGCCAGTTGCGCAACCTGCTCTAGCCGGATAGGGAGATCGCTCTGTTTAAACTGTTCGTCGAAGATGAAATTAACCTTCTCGCGTATTCCATTGGCTAACTCCCAGCGGTATACCAGTTCCATGATACCGTGGTAGATCAGCCAATATGGCGCGTCCGTCTCTTTTGATAGTTTGTCGCTAATTACCTCGCTGTAGTCGTGCTGAAAAACCACCGAAGAAACGGCAGTAAGTACATGGTCGTTTATGATAACAATTAGCCTAGCCAAGCGAGCATCACGATCTTCCGTAGTCCAGCCTGCGAACTGGCCTTCCAGTGCCGCTGCCTCCTTCATTTTAAAATATTCAAGCTTAGGCGGTCTCAGAAGCGCATCCAACCAACGTTCTGAAAACTTTGTCCATTCCTCGGCGCGAGCGACAAATCCGGCTAGTGGTACGACGCAATCATAGGATTCCATATTGGAGCGGGGTGTGCGATGATGCGCGATGCGCGAGGGGATCAGCATCGAAGTGAGTGCCGGCGACCGCGAACGACTGGCGGCGGTGGTGGCGGATCGCAACAGCCGGCAAAAGCATGTGTGGCGGGCACAGATCATTTTGGCGACCGCGGAGGGCTGCGGTACGGCCGAGATCATGCGCCGCGCCGGAGTATCGAAGCCGTGCGTGTGGCGCTGGCAGGAGCGCTTCATGCGCGAAGGGGTGGCCGGCCTGCTGCACGACAAGACGCGCAAACCCGGTTTGCCGCCGACGCCTGCGGCGGTTATTGACCGAGTGGTCGAGTTGACGCTGGCGGAGCCGCCAGGCGAGGCAACCCACTGGACCGGCCGGGCGATGGCGGTGGCGAGCGGCATCTCGCTGCGCTCGGTGCAGCGGATCTGGGCGGCGCACGGTCTGCAGCCGCACCGAGTGCGGCGTTTCAAGCTGTCGCAAGACCCGGCGTTTGCCGCCAAATTGCGTGACGTGGTCGGGCTATATCTCGACCCGCCGGCCCACAGCCTGGTGCTGTCGGTCGACGAGAAGTCGCAAATTCAGGCTCTCGACCGCACCCAGCCCGGCTTGCCGATCAAGAAGGGTCGAGCCGGGACAATGACCCATGATTACATCCGCAACGGCACGACGACGCTGTTTGCGGCGCTCAATGTCCTTGACGGCTCGGTCATCGGCCAATGCATGGCGCGTCACCGCCACCAGGAGTTCATCCGCTTCCTCAATCGGGTCGAGGCCGTTGTCCTGGCCGGCAAGCTCATTCATGTGATCCTCGACAACTATGCCGCCCACAAGCATCCCAAGGTCCGCGCCTGGCTTGCGCGGCATCCACGCTGGACGTTTCACTTCACGCCCACGTCATGCTCCTGGGCCAATGCCGTTGAAGGCTTTTTTGCCACCCTGACCCGCCGGCGGTTGCAGCGCGGCGTCTTCCGCTCGCTGGTCGATCTGCAAGCCGCGATCAACCGCTATCTCGGCGAGCATAACCGCAAACCCAAACCCTTTGTCTGGACCGCCGACCCCGATCGCATTATCGAAAAAGTCAACCGCGGGAACCAAATGTTGGCGTCAGACCACTAGCAGAAATACCGGAGGGTCACCGCTGCCGCTATCATCAATATATGCTTCCACGACTGGAACAAGTCTCCACCGTCGCTCTACCCAGACCATCCCAGACAGTCCGGGAAGGAAGCGCCAGAGCCATTTTTCTGAAGGGCTCATCGCGCTTCTCCAGCAGAGTCATATGCCCTCGTGGTACGGCAAATCCAACATCCCTGGCGTTTGGGATAAATCAGCAACATTTTCGTATAAAACAGAAACAAAGGGCTTTATTTTCCTGACAATCCCCTCATAATACGGGTGTTGGCGGCCTCGCTACAATTCGTGGCTGCAATGCTAAAGAGGGGAGGCCGATGTTCGTTGCGAGCGCCGCCATATGTGGCGCGATCGTCGCGATCTGCTTGGGGGTGCTGTGGCGCCGCGCCGAGCGCCGAGCGCGCGAGGGCCAGCTGTCCTTTGCCGAAATCAGGCAAGCCCTCGTGGAGGTCACCGCAGGGGCGAGGCGGGCAGAGGCAGAGGCAGAACGCCTGCGCGACACCCTTGACGCCTTGCCGGTACCGGTCTGGCGCCAACGCGATCTTACGATCATAGACTGCAATCGAGGCTACGCAGCTGCACTTGGCGGCAAACAAAAGACGCTCCTTGCTGAGGCGCGAGAACTCGTTCCAAGCGCTCGCGTCGATCGGGCGGGCCCAACTCCACAAACCGCCAACCATTTTAACTTTCATGCCGTGATCGACGGTCAACGCCGATTGCTCGAAATTCACGAGCTACCCACCGCCAACGGGGAGACGGTTGCGTTTGGCCTCGACCGTACCGATGTCGAAATTGCTCAGCGCGAGCTGCGGCGGCATATAGCGGCCCATGCGGCCGTTCTTGAAACCCTCGCGGCCGGGATAGCGATCTTCGGACGCGACAAGCGACTCAAGTTTTTCAATTCGGCCTTCAGCACGTTATGGGACCTCAATGCCGACTGGCTCGAGCAGCAGCCAACAATCGGCGAGGTCCTCGAGCGCCTGCATGAGACGCGACGGTATCCTGAATATGCTGATTTTCGCACGTTTAAACGCGAGCGCTGTGCGTTGTTCACCTCGCTAATCGAGCCGCGGCGCGAGCTGATGCATTTGCCGGATGGCCGCACCCTGCAGTTGACCATATCGCCGCACCCGTTTGGTGGCCTGACTTATGTCTATGACGACGTCACCGACCGTCTGGCGCTCGAATGTTCCTACAACACGCTGGCGCAGGTTCAGCGCGCGACGCTCGACCATCTGTTCGAGGGCGTTGCGGTTTACGGCGGCGACGGTCGGCTCAAATTGCACAATTCCGCATTTCGAGCGCTTTGGCATTTGTCGGAGGCCGATGTCTCGGGTGAGCCGCATGTCGGCGAGATTGTCGACAAAACCCGCAATCTTCTTGACCACGGGGGAGATTGGGCGAGGAGGCGAGAGGAGATCGTTGCCCAAGTCACGTCCCAGATGCTGGCCAGCGGTCAGCAATGCCGCCGTGACGGCTCGATGCTGCAGGTGGCGAGCGTCCCGCTCCCGGACGGCGAGGTTCTGCTGACCTATCTTGATGTCAGCGACAGCGCGCGCATCGAGCAGGCGCTGCGCGAGCGCAACGAGGCGCTCGAAACCGCCGCCCGGCTGAAGGCTGAGTTCGTTGCCAACGTCTCTTACGAGCTTCGCACCCCGCTCAATACGGTCATCGGTTTTTCCGAGATCCTGCACAACCAATATTTCGGGCCGCTCAATGCGAGCCAGCGCGAATATACTCGCGGCATTCTGGACAGCGCCCACCAATTGTCGGCGCTGATAAGCGACATCGTGGATCTGGCATCGATCGAGGCCAGCTATATCGAACTGGAGCACGGCCGCGTCGATATCCGCGACATGCTGGATACGGTCATTACTCTGACCAAAGATCGCGCACACAACCAGGGTCTCGATCTGCAATTGCGCTGCCCGCCGGATATCGGGGTGATCGAGGGCGATCAGCAGCGCCTGAAGCAGGCGCTCTTCAATCTGATCTCGAACGCGATCAAATTTACCCTGCCCGGCGGGGCGGTTCGGGTCGAAGCAAGACGGGACGACAGCGAACTGCTGTTGAGCGTGATGGATACCGGGGACGGCCTCGCGGCAGCTGAACAAGCACGAGTGTTAGGCCAGGTTGCGCGAACTCAAAGCCGAATGGGGTCGGGTCTTGGCCTGTCCCTGGTCAAGAGCCTCGTTGAACTGCATGGCGGGACCGTTGCGATCGAAACCGTTCCGGGAAGCAGCACGCGGATTACCTGCCGGCTCCCTGCGAGTCCCACTGACCGTAACAACCCGGATGGCGACGATAAAAGCAAACCCGAAGCGGGCGATTCGCGCATCGCGATTGCCGCTTAAACCCCAGCACCATCGCGGATGGCGAGCCACGCGCTTGAAGCGTAAGCCACGGTCTGTCGTAAGGAATTCGCGCTAGGCCGATGTTGCGGGTAATCGCGGCGGCGATATACAACGCTTAGGTGATCGCTGTCATAAATCTGCCGAATGAACCGGCCACCTTGGCATTGGCAGCGCGCCTTGCGGCGATAGCACAGGCGGGTGATGTTATCGCCCTAAATGGCGATCTCGGCGCCGGCAAAACCGCGTTCGCTCGTGCTTTCATCCGCGCTCGGCGGGCCGCTGATGAAGAAGTTCCGAGCCCGACCTTCACCCTCGTCCAAATATATGAAGGCTGGGGGCCGGCGATTTGGCATTTTGACCTGTATCGCCTCACGAGCGCCGACGAAGCCTGGGAACTCGGTATCGAAGAGGCGTTTGCGTCGGGTATTTCGCTGATCGAATGGCCTGATCGCCTCGGCCCGCTGCTGCCGCAGAACTGTCTGAACGTCACCCTCGATTTCGACGATCGGCCGGAAGCTCGTCGCGCGTCGATTGATGGCGACACCGAGTGGGATGCCCGGCTGCGCGACATCATCGCCAATGCCTGAAGCGACCGTTTCCGGCATCGCCGCTCCTTTCGAAAGCCACACCTTTCCGGCGACTTCGCCTGTTCGCTGGCTGCGGCGACAGGCAATGGCCGACTTTCTCGAAGCGAGCGGCTGGGGTGAGGTTGCCCCGATGCCGCTCGCCGGCGACGCGTCCTTCCGCACCTATTATCGGCTATCGCGGGGCGGGGAGAGCGCCGTCCTGATGGACGCCCCGCCGCCGGACGAGGATGTCAGCTCATACGTCGCGGTCGCCGCGATGTTGCGCGAACTGGGTCTTAGTGCGCCGGAGGTGATGGCCGCAGATGTCGCGCAAGGCTTTCTGCTGATCGAGGATTTTGGCGACGACACCTACACTCGGCTGCTGCAGCGCGGCGCTGACGAGCCCGCCCTCTACACGCTCGCGATCGATGCGCTGGTGGCCCTTCAGCACCAAGCGGCGGCGATGCCTTCGATCGAGCTGCCGCCCTATGACGATACACGCCTGCTCGCCGAAGCCGTCTTGTTGGTCGACTGGTATATGCCGGCTGTACTTGGTCAGCCGGTTTCGGCCGAATTCCGCGAGGAATATCTCGCGCTTTGGCGCGCTCTGCTGGCGAATGCTTGCCAACGCTTTCAGCCGACGCTCGTACTGCGCGACTACCATGTCGACAATTTGATGCTGCTCCCCAACCGCCCGACAGTGCGCGCCTGCGGGCTGCTCGATTTCCAGGACGCCGTCGTCGGGTCCCCCGCTTATGATCTCGTGTCCCTGCTGGAAGATGCGCGCCGCGACGTGCCCCAAACATTGCGCGAAGCGATGACCCGGCGGTATCTCGCAGCCTTCCCGGGTTTGGACTCTGCGGAGTTCCGGAGAGCGGCCGCGGTTTTCGCTGCCCAGCGCAATTGCAAGATCCTCGGCATCTTTACGCGGCTTTGGAAGCGTGACGGCAAGCTCGGCTATCTGCGCCATATCCCGCGGTTGTGGCGGCTCCTCGAACGGGATCTGCGTGATCCGGCACTCGCCGACATAGCGCAGTGGATCGGTCGCCATCTGCCGCCGGGGGCGCGTCGCGTGCCGGATTTGTTGGGGGCAATTTGATTGCGCCCCCGCGACGAGCCATGGTGCTCGCTGCGGGCCTTGGGACCCGTTTGCGCCCAGTTACCGATTTGCTGCCGAAACCGCTGGTGGAGCTAAACGGGCGCACTTTGCTTGACCATGCGATCGATCGGCTGGCCGAGGCCGGAGTCGAGCATGTCGTCGTCAATACCCATTACATGGCGGACAAGGTAGAAGCCCAACTCGCCCGCCGCGAGCCTCCGCCGTGCATCGAGACTTTGCACGAGCCCGAGCTGCTCGAAACCGGGGGTGGCGTTGCCAACGCCCTGCCCTTGCTCGGCGACATGTTCTTCGTCGTCAACGCCGATGTATTCTGGCTCGACGGCAGGCATCCGGCGTTGTTGCGCTTGGCTCATGCCTTTGATCCCGATCGTATGGACGCGGTGCTGTTGATGCAGCGCACGGTCAACGCGGTTGGCTATGATGGCGATGGCGATTATCTGCTCGACCCGGCGGGGACACCGCGACGGCGGCGCGAGCGCGAGATTGCGCCGTTTTTGTTCGCCGGCCTTCAGCTGCTTCACCGTCGGCTGTTTGATGGTTGGACGGCGCGCGTCTTTTCGCTGGTCCGCCTGTTCGACCGCGCCGAGGAAGCAGGGCGGCTGCACGCAATCGTGCATGACGGCGAGTGGTACCATATCGGCACGCCGGCCGGTCTGGCCGCGACCCGCGGCCGGCTCTCCTCGCACCGCATCGAGCGTTAATGGACGGTGTTCGATAACCCTCTGCAGCTCGATTCGGATAAGTTGATCCAATTTTGACGCCCCCGACCCAAAATCGCTGAATGCGGCCCAGGCTCTACACCATTCCGCCCGAGCGTCCGTTTTTGGCGGGCTTGGCCGAAGGATTGGCGGCGATGGCGGGCGGGGATCCGTTGTCATTGTCGCGGATCGTGGTGCTGTTGCCGACCCGCCGCGCCGTCCGGGCCTTGCGCGACGTTTTTCTGCGGATTTCCCCTGACGGCAAAGAGCCGGGGACGCCATTATTGCTGCCGCGTATGCGGCCGATCGGCGATCTCGATTCCGACGAGCTCTCTTTGATCGACGCCGTCGCCGATGGCGACGATCTCTCGATCCCACCGGCGATACCAGCCTTGCGGCGCCAGCTGCTGCTGACGCGGCTAGTGATGAAATGGGCCGAAATTACCCGGCGAGATCGGCTGCTTCCGGGCCAAGCGGCAGCACTCGCCGCGAGCCTTGCCCGCCTGCTCGATACCGTTGCCACCGAAGGCGCGAGTTTTGCGCGACTCCGCGATCTTGCCCCGGCCGACCTCTCCGCGCATTGGGAAATTGTCTGCAAATTACTCGAAATCCTGCCGAACGCCTGGCCCGCGATGCTGGCGGAGGAGGGGGCAATAGATCCGGGCGAGCGGCGCAATCGCCTGCTCGCTCGCCAGGCTGCACTGTGGCGGCAAAACCCGCCGCGCAACCCGGTCATTGCCGCTGGCCTGACCGGCGGCGTCCCGGCGATGACTGAACTGATCCGTGTGGTGGCTGGTCTCGATAATGGTACCGTGATCCTGGCTGGTCTCGATCGCCGCTGCGATTTGGCGGAATGGGCCGCGATCGAAGATGACGAGGCCCACCCGCAATACCTGCTTGCCAATCTGCTGCAAGAATTCGAGCTGACGCCGCCTGATATTCGCGACTGGCCCGAAACAGCTAAACAATTGCGCGATACCGTCGCGCTTCGCGCGCGCCGGCTTCAGCTGATCGGCGAGGCGATGCGGCCGGCGGCGACGACTGATGCATGGCGCGCACTCCCTCCCGCCTCGGCCGATGCGTTGGCCGGGCTTCGCCGCCACGATTGCTCCGGGGTACAGGAAGAGGCGCTGACCATCGCTCTGCTGTTGCGACGCAAGCTCGAAACCCCCGGCGCCACCGCCGCTCTCGTCACTCCGGACCGTGCACTTGCCCGGCAGGTTGCCGCAGAGTTGGCACGCTGGGGCATAACAATCGACAACTCCGCCGGCCTGCCGCTAAATCGCACGCCGCCAGGTGTTTTTCTGCGCCTGGTGCTCGATCTCGCCGCCAGCGAGTTGGCCCCGGTGCCGCTGCTGGCAGCCTTGAAGCACCCGCTCGCCGCGGGTGGCCTCGCGCCGGCAGCGTTCCGCGACCTGACCCGCCGGCTTGAACAGACGATCCGCGGCCCCCGGCCAGCCCCTGGTTTTACCGGCCTCAAAGCCGCCATAGCTGGGCGTCAAAGCGCGCAGCTAAACGGGTTTGTCAGCCGTCTGCAGGCGTGCCTCGGAAACCTTCCCGAACTTTTGACGCACGGAGCGGTACCGCTGACCCGGCTTGTCACCGCGCATATCGAGGCGGCCGAGCGGCTCGCCGCCACCGATAGCGAGGCGGGCACAAACCGGCTGTGGCGCGAGGTCGCCGGTGAAACTGCGGCCCGTTTTTACAACGAGCTGATCGATGCGGCCGGCGATTTTCCGCCGTTGCCGGGGCAGCACTACCCGGCCCTGTTCGAGGCCCTGGCCAGCGGGGTTGTCGTGCGTCCGCTCTATGGCCGCCACCCGCGTCTGGCGATCTGGGGCCTAGTGGAAGCCCGGTTGCAGCAGGCTGATCTCGTCGTTCTTGGCGGTCTCAATGAAGGCAGTTGGCCTGGCTCGCCCGCGCACGACCCGTGGATGTCGCGGCAAATGCGGCGCGACTTCAAGATCGCGGTGCCCGAGCGCGCGATCGGCATCGCCGCCCACGATTTTGTTCAGGCGCTGGCGGCGCCAGAGGTGGTGCTGACGCGGGCGTCGCGCAGCGAAGGCGTGCCGACAGTCCCTTCGCGCTGGTTGCTGCAACTCGATGCGGTGTTGCGAGCGGTGGGGCTCGACGAGGCACTCGGACCCGATCCGATCGTCGAAGCCGCCGCCCGCAAACTCGACGCCGGGCAGTACGAACCGTTACCGTCGGCGGCACCGCGTCCGCCGCTTGCGGCGCGCCCGCGACAACTGTCGGTCACCCAAATCGAGACCTGGCTTGGCGATCCCTACGCAATTTATGCGCGGCATATCCTTCAATTGAAAGCGCTCGACGAGCTCGACGCCGATCCGGGCCGGGCTGATCTCGGCATCCGCATCCACGCGGCATTGGCCGAATTCGTCCGCCGCTTTCCGCGCCAGCTGCCAGCCGATCCGCTCTCCGAGCTGGTGGCGATTGGGCAACGGCACTTCAGTGACGTGCTGTCACGGCCCGGAGCCTGGGCGTTCTGGTGGCCGCGCTTCGAGCGGATCGCTCGTTGGCTCGCCGCGGAAGAGGCGGCGCATCGCACCACAATCGTCGAAAGCTTTGGCGAATTGAAGGGCAGCTTGACGTTGCGCGGGCTGCCGGCCGGCCCTTTCGAATTGACCGCGACCGCCGACCGTATCGTTCGCCTTGTCACTGGCGAATTCTTGGTCGTTGACTACAAGACTGGTTCGGTGCCGACAAAAAAAGCGATCTGCACCGGGTTCGCGCCGCAATTGCCACTCGAGGCCGCGATTCTGCGCGACGGCAGCTTTGGCGAGATCAGCGGCACCCCGGCTGCGCTGGAATATTGGAAGCTCGGCGGGCGCGCCCCGGCCGGGCAACGCTGGGCGGTCGACGACGGCGACCCCGCAACTTTGGTGGATCGCGTCTCTAAAAAGCTGCGGGCATTGGTCGAACGCTTCGACGATCCCGCAACCCCGTATCTCGCCGCTCCGGTTGCCGCGCGGCGCCCACGCTTTTCGGATTACGAGCACCTAGAACGGGTAGCGCGTAACGAGGCCGAAGAATGGTGACCGCAGGCCGGGGGCGCTCGGCGGCACAAGCGGCTCACCCGCGTGCTTCGGTTTGGGTCGCGGCATCGGCCGGGACCGGCAAGACGACAGTGCTGACCGAGCGGCTGCTGCGGTTGATGCTCGACGGCACCGACCCCTCACGCATCCTTTGCCTGACCTTCACCCGTGCCGCGGCGGCCGAAATGGCAAACCGGCTTGACGGCGTGCTGGCCGAATGGGCGACATTGCCCGACGGCGCCTTGGCGCGGACACTCTACGACCTGACCGGAGCATTTGCCGATGAGGCGCTGATTGCCCGCGCCCGCCGGCTGTTTGCTCTGGTGCTCGATGCCCCGGGCGGCATCAAGATTTCGACAATCCACGCGTTTTGCCAAACCTTGCTGCGCCGCTTCCCGCTCGAGGCCGGGATCATGCCCGAGTTTGCGGTCGTCGAGGAGCGCGGCGCCGCCGAATTGCTGGCAGAGGCAGCGCAGCGCGTGCTGGTTGCCGCCCGGCTCGCTCAGAACCGCGACCTTGCCCAAGCGCTCGCCATCGCCGCCGACTACACCGCCGAAGAACGTTTTGGCGAATTAATGCAGGCCATCGCTCAAGAACGCGGGAAGCTCTCGAACGCCCTTTCCGAGGGGCATGTTGCGTTGCGCGCAAAATTGTCGGCCGCACTGAATGCACCGGACAGCCTGACGGCCGACGCTTTGGTGGACCAGTTCTGCGCTCCGGGCGCCGGCGACGAAGCCGGCCTGGCGGCCTGCGCTGCCGCACTGGCCGGAGGTTCCCCCAGCGACCGGAGGCCCGGCGAAAACCTCAGAGAATGGTGCGCGGCGCCCGAACGGCGACAATCGATGCTCGACGCCTACCTCGGCGTATACCTGACCGAGAAGCGGGAAATCCGAAAGCGGCTGGTCGCCGCCAAGACCGCACGCGCCGTCATTGAAACCGGCTGCGATGCGGTGGCGGTGCTGGCGGCCGAAGCCGCGCGCGTCCATTGCTTCGAAAGAACCCGTGCCGCGCTCCTCATTCGCGACGCGACTTGCGCGCTGGCCCGACTCGGCGAAGCGCTGCTGTCCGAGTACGACGCCGCCAAGCGGCTGCGGGGGGTGCTCGATTTTGATGACCTAGTGTCGGTGGCGCTAGACCTGTTACGCCGGCCGGGGGTGGCGCCATGGGTGTTGTTCAAGCTCGATGGCGGGCTCGATCACATTCTGATCGACGAGGCGCAGGACACCAATCCCGAGCAATGGCAGATCGTGGCGGCCCTGGCGGAGGAATTCTTTGTCGGCGACGGAGCGCGCTCCTCGATCCGCACCGTGTTTGCCGTCGGCGACATGAAGCAATCGATCTTCAGCTTTCAGCGCGCCGACCCACACGCCTTTCTGGCGATGCGGCGGCATTTTCAGCAACGGGTCAATGATGCCAACCAGGCCTGGCTGGAACTGCCGCTCGACATCTCGTTCCGCTCGACCGAGCCGGTATTGCAGGCGGTCGACGCGATCTTTCGCCGACCGGAGGCTCGTGACGGGGTGGCGCTGGATGGCGACGAAATCCGTCACTTCGCCGATCGTACCGGCCATGCCGGGGTGGTTGAGCTGTGGCCCGCGGTGGCGCCTGTGCCCGAAGCCGAAGCCGAAGCCGAAGCCGAAGACGACGACCTGCCGGTCGCCTATAAACGTGTGGCCGAGCCGCAGGCCCGGCTGGCCCGCGCGATCGCCGCCAAGATCAAGCACTGGCTCGATAACGGCGAGCGGCTGCAGTCGCGCGCCCGCGCATTGCGCCCTGGCGACATCATGGTGCTGGTCCGACGCCGCAACGAATTTGTCGGCGAATTGCTGCGGGCATTAAAGCGGAACGGTATCCCGGTGGCCGGCGCCGATCGCCTGGTGCTGACCGAGCAGCTTGCGGTGCAGGATTTAGTGGCGCTCGGGCGCTTTCTGCTGTTGCCCGAAGACGATTTGACCTTGGCGGCAGTGCTGAAAAGCCCGCTTTTCGACATCGACGATGAGGCGCTGTTCGACCTCTGCTATGCCCGCGACAAGGAAACCTTGTGGAACCGGCTGCGGCTGCGCGCCGATTTCGAGCCCGATTTTGCGCCATGCCGCCGACCGGCTTTCGGCGTGGCTTGCCCGCGCCGATTTTGTTCCGCCTTACGAGCTTTATGCCGAGATCCTCGGATCTGAGGGGGGCCGGCACGCATTGCTCCGCCGGCTCGGACCGGAAGCGGAAGATCCCGTCGACGAATTTCTCAGTCTCACCCTCGCCTATGAGCGCGAGCATGTGCCGTCCTTGCAGGGTTTTCTACGCTGGCTGACAGCGGCGGAGACCGAGGTCAAACGCGACTTTGCCGCGCACCCACGTGACGAAGTCCGTATCCTCACCGTCCATGGCGCCAAGGGGCTCGAGGCCCCCGTCCTGTTCTTGCCCGATACGATCGCGGTTCCCGACCAGAGGCTAGCGTTCCTGTGGAGCAAACCGGACGAACTGCCCTTATGGAAGCCACCCGGCGATCATATCGCGGATTTCTATGTCTCCGAAAAATCGGCGTGGCGCGTGCGCCAGCTGCAGGAATACCGTCGCCTGCTGTACGTCGCCCTAACCCGGGCGCAGGACCGGCTCTATGTCTGCGGCTGGCAAACCGCGCGAAATCCGCAGGAAGTTTGTTGGCACACGCTGTGCCAAGCCGGCTTGCGCGAATGCGCCCAGCCTTTCGCGTTTGATACGAAGCCGCTAATCGGGGATGTCGAAGGCTGGTCGGGCGAGGGCTTGCGCCTCGAATGCGCGCAGACCGTCCTCCCATTCCGCGAGCCTACTGTAGTCGCCGCCGCGGCCGAGGCGCCATTGCCGGATTGGGCGACCCGCCCACCGCCACCCGAGCCCGATCCGCCGCGGCCGCTGTTCCCGTCACGCCCGAGCGGCGACGAGCCGCCGGCATTGTCGCCGCTAAGGACCGCTGGGCGCGACCGCTTCAAGCGCGGCTTAATCGTCCACCGCTTGCTGCAGAGCCTGCCGGAACTGCCGGAGGACGCGCGTGATGCGGCAGCCCGGCATTTCTTGGCGTTGCCGACCCACGGGCTCCCTGCCGACGAGCAATACGACATCCGTCGCGAGACATTGATGGTGCTGAACCACCCCGATTTCGGGGCGATCTTTGGCCCGCGCTCGCAGGCCGAGGTGCCGCTCGTCGGTTTGATCGGCGGCCACGCACTATCTGGGCAGATCGACCGGCTGGTGGTCGAGGATGACCGGGTCTTAGTCGTCGACTACAAGACGATGCGGCCGGTGCCGGCGCGCGAGGATGAGGTGGCGCCTCTCTATCTGCGCCAACTCGCGATCTATCGCGAAGCGTTGGCCCGAATTTACCCCGGACATGACATCCGCTGTGCGTTGCTGTGGACACAGGAGCCGCTGTTGATGCCGATCAGCCACGCCAGGCTTGCAAGCTACGCGCCTTGACGCCGCTTTTCCGGCACCCCTAATCTCGGGCTACGTGTAACTCGGGCATGTCGCTCCATCCGTTTCGTCGCTCCCCGTGCAGAAGCAATCGTCCAAGCGTCGCCTTAGGTCGGGCCTTAACGGGAAAGGATGGAATATGTCGGGCGTGCTAGGGGCGGAGGATGAATAACGAAATGAAGCCGAATGCTGTCACCGATGATAATTTCGAGACGCAAGTGCTTAAAGCGGAGGGTCCAGTTCTCGTCGATTTCTGGGCCGAGTGGTGTGGCCCGTGCAAGATGATCGGGCCATTCCTCGAGGATCTCGCGGCCGACAAGGCGGGAACGCTGACCGTCGCCAAGGTCAATATCGACGAGAATCCTAAATCGCCGACGAAATATGGCGTGCGCGGCATCCCGACGATGATCCTGTTCAAAGGCGGGCAAGTCGTCGCCACCAAAATCGGGGTGCTCCCCAAAACCAAACTCTACGAATGGGTCGAGTTGGTTCTTTAATCGCTGCTTTGCGTCGATGCGTCAGTCTTCGAGATTGCTTCGCTGCGCTCGCAATGACACCGTAAGGGTCGTCATTGCGAGGAGCGGAGCGACGAAGCAATCTCGTTGCGACGACAAGATGGTGAGGTTTTCCGGGTTCATACCACTGCTAGTGTTGGACCCCGCGGCAGCTATAGGTCGAGCACCAGCATCGGGGTTTTGGCGCGCGCGCAGCAGATCAGTACATAGCGGCGGCGATCCGCGTCCGACAGGATCTGGTCGCGGTGATCGGGCTCGCCGTCGAGATAGCGGGTGAGGCAAGTGCCGCAATAGCCGAGCTCGCACGAGGTTCGTACCGGAATATTGTGGCTGCGCAATATGTCGATGATTGTCTCGCCGGCCGGAATTTCGTATTCGCCGCCGCTCCGCGCGAGCCGGACTCGAAACGGCTGATCCACCCCCAACAGCTCGGGCGGACGGGCTGCCGGGCCGGTAAAATATTCGCAATGCACCGTGCCTTCCGGCCACTCGGCGGATGCCGCCGCGGCGGCCCGCATCATCCCGGCCGGACCGCAATAATAAAGATGGGTCCCGAGCTGCGGGTCGCGCAATACCGCGGCAATGTCGAGCCCGCGCGCCGGGTCGCCGCCATCATGATGAAACCGCACCCGTCCTTGCGCCGCGAGCAGATCGAGGTCGTCGCGGAACGCCGTCGTCTCGGGCGAACGGGTGCAGTAATGCAGCAGGAATTCGGCCCGCCGGCGGTGCAGTTCGGCGATCATCGCCATGATCGGGGTGATGCCAATGCCGCCGGCAAGCAACAGATAGCGCTCGGCCTCGTCGGTCAGCGGAAAGTTGTTGCGCGGCATCGCGGCTTCGACCCGATCGCCGACGCGGACTTGCTCGTGCCAGTGACCCGAGCCCTGTCCGTCGCGCTCGCGTAATACCGCAATGCAATAGCGGCGACGTTCGGCCGGGTCGTTCCACAGCGAGTAGTCGCGCACCGCGCTGTCGCCGTGACGCACCGCGATATGCGCGCCCGCGGCAAAGCGCGGCAGGTCGCGGCCGCGCGGATCGACAAGCTCATAGCCGTTGATCGCCTCGGCGAGATAAGTGATCGATCGGACGCGCAATAGCATCGGCGAAACTCCGCGCTGTCGTGCCGGACTATGCTCGTTTCCGCAGCGGCGCGCATCCGCCGATGTTGCGGTCGATGTTGCGCCCGTGGCGATGTTGCGGCTGGCGATCTTGCAGTACCCGGCGAGGGCGGCCAAGATCGCAGCCGATCGGTTCCCATCACCCAAGGAGATCACTATGCCTTTTCAACTGCGCCGGGTTGTGACTGGCCACGACGACAGCGGCCGCGCCGTTGTGCTGATCGACGAGACCGGCACCAACCAGGTTTCGGCGCGCCCCGGAGCCACCGCGTCAGTCGTGTGGACGACCGAGGGTTTTCCGATCGACAACAACGGCCACGAGGATGAAGGACGGCGCCAGACCGGCACGACCTTGGCGAACGGTACGGTGTTTCGCGTGCTCGAACTCGCACCAGGTTCGGCGCCGCGCAACCACCGCACCGACTCGATCGATTACGCGGTCGTCATGAAGGGCGAGATCGATATGGAGCTCGACGACACGACGGTGCATCTGAAAGCCGGGGACGTGCTGGTGCAGCGCGGCACGATCCACAATTGGATCAATCGAGGCACCGAGCCGTGCCTGATCGCCTTTGTGCTGATCGCCGCCGAGCCGGTCACCGCTGGCGGCAAAGTCCTCCCCGCCCAGGGCTAACCCGACCTCGGGTCCGGGAGCACGATACCCCTATACCTCGGAAAATTGCGGCCTCCGATCGGGTTGCTTGACCATGATTTGACCACCTTCTGTGGTCGCTATTACATGACGATCCTTGACGCTTGAGGATGCGTACCCCAGATCAACGCGTCATTTGCTTCCACCATAATTCTGTCCTCGATTGATAATGTCAGCGCTCCTCCTGCGGCCACAACTCATCTGCTGCGATGAAGCCGGGTTTACCGGCGACCATCTTCTAGATCCCGACCAGCGCTATTTTGCGTATGCATCGCACGACCTGGGTTTGGCTGAGGCGAACGCGCTCCTGTCAGGTGTTCGTTCCCGCAACCGGCGAGTTCAGATGCCGGAACTTAAGGCCTCGCGCCTTCTTAAGACCGATTACGGTCGTGCCTTTCTTCGCGACGTTCTGGAACATATTGAAGATCGGTATATCATAACGCTCTTCGACAAGAGATTGAGCTTGATGTCGAAGTTTTTCGAGTATATTTATGAACCTGTCCTCCAATCTAATAATCTTTTGTTCTATAGAAATAATTTCCATCGTTTCATAACGAATTTCCTATATTTATCCCTTTTTGATGAGCCACTTCAAGGATTGGCGGCCGAGTTCGAAGCGTTTATCCGAACGCTAGACCCCACGCGCGCTCCCGTTCTACTCGGATCAGCACAGCGCTCAGAAGAGTCTCCTCTGATCGGACAGATCTTGCGGTTCGCGCGCGGCTACAATGTTGCAATAGCTCGTGAGACGCAGCATCTCCGATCGGGCAAGTGGATTCTTGACTTGTCCACAACGGCCCTGTTCAGCCATCTAACCACCTGGGGTGAGAGGTACGAAATAATCGAGGTTGTATGCGATGACTTCGAAGCCGCTCCGGGCTCTCTCCGGGTTTTACGATAGCATGATAAACCGACCAGATCGCGTGGACAGTTACCTCCTCGGAAGGCGCCAGCGGTGCACATGGAACATGTCAAAACCGATCGAGTTCGCCTCGTCCGCTCAGCATCACGGTGTTCAAATCGCTGACCTTATCGCAGGTGTTGCGACGATCGCACCCGACGCGGAGGAGCATCCGGAAATCCAAGATCTTGCCGAAATGATCTGGCCTCACCTTCAGGACAGCATCTTGCCAGATTTCGGCGTACTCGATCTGGATGCCGATGAAGCGCAGGTAAACTGGATCGTGCTTGAGGAATTGGCGTATCGAGCGGATATCGGTGCCGATCCGCTATTAGGTATGGCCGAATTTTACGACGCTGCTCGCAGAAGCTTGCCGCACTTCAGGGCGATCAGCGATCGCTCGGTCACCTAAGCGGGTGCTATTAGGATCAGCCCGGCGGCCGCTAATGTTATAAGCAATACTGACACAGGTTCTTTCAACTCTGATAGGTGCGAGTTGAGGCTTAACGAACTCAAGGTCGGCGTGATCGCAGGTCGATCGGCTTTAGCTAAGTGAGTGGTACTGGTCCGGCATAAGACAGACTGTTAGTCGAGGACGTTCAAAGCGGTTCCAAAGAACCGGCAGACGGCCTCGAAGGCGCTCCGTCAGGAGTTCTCAACCGCGGTATTCTGAATGTTACAAGGGCGATCCTCGCCACAGGGGGTCAAGGGCACCTGGGTCGGGACTGCGGTCCGGGAGACAACTGATGAACGGGTCACCGGAAGCGTCATTGGCGAACTTGGTGCTACAGCCACGGGCGCAGGGGGTACAACAATCGGGACCGCAGCCGACTGCTGGTCGGCAACCTCCCATCCATTTGCCGCCATGCAGTCATTGAAGTCGGCGTTTGCTTGCACTGCGTTCCCGATCGCATTGCCGATCGCAGCGCCGGCGACAAAGCCCGGCGAGCCGCTTGCGTAAAAGCCGGACCCTCCATGCCGCGCGATAATTCTGCACTGGGCTGTTTGCTCGGCCAAGGTCGCGTGGACATCCGGCCCAGCAACCCAAGCGTGCGACACGCAGCCACCCAAACTGAATGCCACAATCATCGCGGCGGCTACCACGTCGGTCCTCATCTCAGCCTCGCATCTTCCCCCCTTAGCAACTGGAAGACGAGTTAGACCTCTCGGGTAAATTTTCCGCTAAATCTGCCCAGCGGGGCTCGCCGGGCGGCTCCCGCCTGCGCCATCAACTCTCCGGACTTCAGCGCTCGACCGCGAAACGCCCAGCGCTAAAGGGGGAGCAGGCGGGGAGGCTTGGGCCCCGCCTCCCGCACCGACCCCCTGGGCCGGCCGCCAGGGTAACCCGGGGTCCCGCGGCGCTATACCCAAGCTGATGACGCACCGAATATAGTCTTTTTCGTCCCCCCGCGGACAAACTGAATCAAGTTTGTTCGGCAGCGTGCTCGCCCATCAGCACCGCCACCGGAAAATCGGCGAACAGTTCGGCGGCGGATGCGAGGTCGCGCCGATCGAGCCGGCGCTGGGTAAAGATGTCCTGCCACACGCCATTGGGCGGCAGCTTGATTTCGGTATCGCCCCAATCGGGCGCATCGCCGCCGCGGCGAAGCTGATGAACCAGACGCGGAACCGCAACCACCAATGACAAACCGCCGTGGTTGCGAGCAAACGCGCAGAGATGCTGGCTGCGTTCGCCAACGACTTCGATCGGCTGGTAATCACCGGCGCTGAAAAGCTGCGATTGGGCTCGCCGCAAGGCGAGCAGACGCCGCGTTGCAAACAGCTTTTCGCGCCCGTCCTGCCAATCCCCGGCGAGTTCCTCCGGCCTTGCGCGATCGGTCGCTTCGAGCAACGAGCGCCTCTTTTCCCAATCCACCGGCCGGCGATTGTCGGGGTCGACCAGGCTGAAATCCCACAACTCGCCGCCTTGATAGATGTCGGGGACACCCGGCACGGTCAGCTTCAGGGTCAGCTGAGCGAGCGATGTGATTGCTGCCGTCCGCGCGGCCGCGCTAACAAAGGCGTGGAAATCGGCAAGGAACGGGTTGAGCCGGGACGCGTCGAGCACGCCGCGCACATAACGCGACAGTGCCGCCTCGTATTCGGTATTGGGGTTGCTCCAACTGGTTTCGAGCTTGCGTTCGCGGACCGCCTTGATCATGTAGGCATCGAGCCGCTCGGCGAGGCTTGCGATCCCGGCCAAATCGTCCGGCATCAGCCCTGGCGGCCAGACGCCAAATAGCGATTGGTAGAACAGATACTCGACATTGCGGTCGGGGACGATTTCGCCCTCGACCTCGCCGCGGCGCGAGCGGGTCAGCCGCAGCCAGTGAAAGACGTGGCGGCCCCATTCGCGCGGCATCTCGGATAAGAGAGCAATGCGGGTCCGCGCATCCTCGCCACGCTTAGTATCGTGGGTCGCCGTCGTCACCATCGCCTGCGGCCATTGCCGACAACGCTGCTGCGCCAGATGGTGAAAGGCCGCGACCGACATGCCAAAGCGGCGCGGATCACTGCCGACTTCGTTCAATGCCAACAGCCGGACATAGCGATAAAATGCGGTGTCCTCGGCGGCTTTGGCCATCACCGGCCCGGTGACCTGCTGAAAATGCATTGCGGTGTAAAGGACACCACCGGGGCTCGCGTCGTCCTGCGGATGCGCCGCCTCGCCGGTCAAAACACCACGCAGAAAATCGAATATGCTGACATCGGCGCCGCGCCACCGACGCCGCGCAACCCCAAGCGCCCAGTCGATATAGCGCCGGTCATCGGCGCTCGCCCCGCGCGGTGAGACATACGTCCGATACACTGGAAACGCGGCGACGACCTCTTCCATCGCCGCCAGCATGCGGTTGAAGGTGAAGTCGCGGGTGCGCCATTCGCGCATCGCGAGCTGGTGAAACTCGCGGGCGAGCACATTCATTTCGCTGGCAAGATTAACCCGCATGATCCGTTTCTTGCAGGCGTAGAGCACGTCATCAAAGCTCTCATCCCGCGGCCGCATGCGGCGATAGAGCCGGGACATCGGTGCTTCGCCTGCGGGATCGACGAAAATTGCCAATACCTGGTTGACAAAATCGTAGCCGGTGGAGCCGGCAACCGGCCAATCCGGCAATGACTCGTAATGCGCCAGGATTTTTTCGACCAGCACGTAAAGCGGCTGGTCCGGGACGCCGGTTTGCTGTTGCCCGGCGTGCTGTTGCAGGGCTTCGCAATAGCCGCGCGGATCGAACAGCCCATCAATGTGGTCGATGCGCAGCCCGTGCAATTGGCCATCGTCGATCAGCTGAAACATCAGTTCGTGGGTTTTCTCGAACAGCTCAGGCAATTCCATTCGCAGCCCGGCGAGGTCATTGATATTAAAGAACCGCCGATAATTGATTTCCTCGCCGGCCACCCGCCAATCGGCGATGCGATAGGACTGCGCTTCGAGCAGCCGGTGCAATGGCGCAAAGCTTTCCGGATCGTCGGGCGATCCGGTGAATTGCTGCAATGCTGTCGCAATCGCGTCGTCAAAGCCCGGCGAAGAAGCGCGCTCGGCCAAGCCCCGCTTGAGTTCGGCTGCACGTTCGCGCGCCGCCATTGCGGGCAATCTCGCAATCGCGGCAAAATCGCGGGCGAGTGCGGCCAGTGGCTCGCCGCCGCCCGCAAGGATCGCCGCGTAGGAGCGCGGTGAGATCGGAAAGCGATGATCAAAATACCAGACGCTAAAACTGCCTTCGGCCGGGTCGAAACGCAGTGCCAGCTCACCTCGTTCGAGGATCACGCCGTATTGATCGCCGAGCACCGCCAGCAAGACCCGCCCCTCTAGATCGGGGCGGGCCGGGTGCCAGTTGATGTCGAAGTAGCTGGCGAACGGCGATTCCTGGCCCCATTCGAGGACATCCAGCCACCAGGCGTTGTCGGGACCAATCCCCATATGGTTCGGGACGAAATCGACAATCAACGCCATACCGTGCGCGCGCAATGCGGCGGTAAAGGCGTGGAAATCCTCGTCGCTGCCGATTTCCGGGTTTAGCCGATTGTGATTGATAATGTCGTAGCCATGGGTTGAGCCCGGGCGCGCCTCGGTGATGGGCGAGGCATAGATGTGGCTGACGCCGAGTGCTGCCAGGTACGGCACCAAATCCGTCGCATTGCGAAAGGTGAAGTCTCGGTGAAACTGCAGGCGGTAGGTCGCGCGGATCGGCGGCGCCTCGCTCCGCTCTGCGTTCATGAACCCGCCGCGAGCGGACGCTCTTGTTCAACCAGTGCTGCAACCCGTCGCAGTTCGCCGCCCTCGATGATCTCTTCGAGGGTGCGGCCGAGGCGGCGCCTCCAGTTCGGATGCGCGTCGATTGTGCCGGGCAGGTTCGCCTGCTCGGTTTCACCGGCGATATCCTCGATTTGCACTAGCATCAATCGGGCTTGCGAGCGGGCAAGATAGCGCTGGATCGCGTCACCGAGCGCCGCAGTAAAAACCGGCTCGCCATCATCCGGCAGGAACCGCGCGCGGTCGCTTTCGGTCAGCAGACCCTCGGCAATCAACGCATCGAGCAGAAGATGGCGGTCGCGGACACGCTCGTTGGCATCGGCGGCTTCGGCGTCGGCGTCGGGATAAAGATTGAGTTGTCGGCGCCAAGCAATGTCGCGGCCGAACCAGAAGCCTTCGAGCGTGGCCAGATCATGGGTTGCGGCCGAGGCGGCGGCGAGCGGCGGGTACTCGCCGGGTGCGAAAAAACTGCCGTCCTGATGACGCTCGAAAACCATGATGCGATACGAGAGAACATTCGCTGCCCGCATCGTCTCGCGGAACCCGGCGGGCACAGTACCGAGGTCTTCGCCGACCACTGCGCAATGCTCTCGACAGCTTTCCAATGCCACAATCCTTAGCAAATCTTTTAGCGGATAATTCACGTAGGCGCCCTGGGTCGGCTCCATCCCGTTCGGGATCCAGTAGAGCCGGTTCAGCGACATCACATGATCGATCCGCAATACCCCGGCATGGCGCATATTGGCGCGCACGCAGTCGATAAACGGGCCAAATCCTTGATTGCGCAATATCAGTGGATTGATTGGCGCCAGTCCCCAATTCTGCCCGGCGCGATTTAATATATCAGGCGGGGCGCCGATCGAGGCCTGGGGCGCGACTAGGCCCTGATCTGCCCAAGCCTCGGCGCCGTTCGGGTCGGCGCCAACCGCGAGATCGCGGTATAGGCCGATCGACAGTCCACCCGCCCCGCCGGCCTTTGCGGCAGCCGCCAGCTGACGATCGGCTTCCCATTGCAGATATTGGAAGAATTCGACCCGCTCGAAGTTCTCGACAGCGAACGCGGCGACTTCGCGCGAGCGCGGGTCGCGCAGCGGGGCGGGCCAGCTGCGCCAGGAAAATCCTCGCTTCTCCTTGCAATGGTGCTCGTGCAATGCCTCGAACACCGCAAAATCGGCCAATGACTTGCCACCGACTTCCTGGAATTGACGGAACGACCATCCCAGTTCGGTGCAGGCCATCCCATTGTCGGCAAGATTGTGCTCCCTAAAGCGGCGGTAAAGCGGTTCCAGAACCGCGCGCTTGCAGGCGTCGACAGCGCCGTAATCGACCAGTGCCGCCGAACGCGCCGCCCAATGCGTGGCGCCAAACCATTGGCTCCGCATCAGGCTCTGGACAGTTGCGTCTTCGGCAAAACCAGGGACTGCAGTCGCATCGATGTAAAGGTGGTCGAGCCATTGGCGGCTGGACGGCGAATAGGGACTGTAGTGCAATGGCTCCGCGGCGAAGAGGGCATGCAACGGATTGATCCCGAGCACGGCACCCCCGCATTCTCCGGCGGCGGCAGCCAATTCGGCCAAATCGGTGAAATCGCCAATTCCCCAATCATGCGCGCTATGAATGCCGTAAAGCTGACAGGTCAGGCCCCAGCTACGCTTGCCATCGGCGAGCTGGTCCGGCAGATAGCAGGCGGCCGGAGCCACGATCAGATCGAGTTCGGCCGCAACACTTCCTACCTCGACCGTCAGCCGGTGATATCCGATCGGCAATCCAGCCGGCAGCGGCAGCGTCGAGGTTTTCCCGAGTTCCCGTCCGAGCGCCAAGCGGCCGTTCTGTTGATGGCCGTCCTCGCGGCGGCAGCTCCAAGCGATCTCGCGGGCCGCAGCGGGCGGACGCACCGAGATGTTTGGGTTGGGATCTTCAGCGTGCAGAATGTGAACGGGTCCGAGTCCCAGAGGTGCAGTCCGCTTCCGCTCTTCGAGCTCGGCCGCCGCCTGCGCCGGATCTTCCGGCAGGCCAAAGGCGGCAGTCAGGGTCAACAGGGTCTCGTCGGAGGCGTCGCGGGTTTGGCCAAGCGCGTCGGTGTAACGCGCTTCGATACCGACGAGCCCGGCGAGCCGCACGAGCGTGTTACGATCGGTCATGTCATTCGATCGCCGACCCATTAAGGAAGAAGCTAGCCGACATAGAGGCCCCCGGCGTGTGTGACGAGTATAACAATCGCCAGCCCTCGTCAGCGTCGGGCGACGGCATCGAACCATCGGAAAAATTCGCAACGAGCAGCAACCGAATTCCGGAGCCGAGACGCCATTCGACAACAGCTTGCCGGGGTCCCGACACGTGATAGGAACCGGCATGGCCCGTCGTTTCGGCAAGGTACGGCACGATCTCGCGCATCCGCAATTCGATCAACAGCCGGTACCGGTTCAGCCAAATGGTATGCTCGGTTAGCGAAGGCTCGTCCCAATCGAGTTTCGACATCTCGAAAGTTGTCCGGGCGGTCGGATCGGGGATCCGCTCGCGCGCGGCCTCATTGCTGAATTCCGGGAAGTGGCCGAACTCGCGGCGGCGCCCCTCCCGTACCGACTTAGCCAGCTCCGGTTCAAAATCACAGAAAAAGGCGAACGGGCGCCGACTGGCCCATTCCTCGCCCATAAACAATAGCGGGATTTGCGGCGACAGCAGCATAATTGCCAGGCCGGCGTGCAATGCGGCCTCCGACGCTCGGGCCGCGAGGCGGGTCCCGAACGGATGATTGCCGATATGATCGTGGTTTTGCAGAAAGGCGACAAAAGCGCTCGGCGGCAGACCTGCCGAGGGCTCACCGCGCGGCTTGCCTTCGCGAAACGGAGATGCCTCGCCCTGATAGGCAAATCCTTCAGCTAAGGCCCGGGCGAGACTGGCAGTGGGGTCGACGGCGTAATCCTGGTAATAACCGGCGGTTTCTCCCGTAATCATCACGTGCAACGCATGGTGCAGATCATCGTTCCATTGTGCGGTAAAGCACTCTGGCCGGCCATTGTGACGTGTTAAACGGTGAGCCTCATTACGGTCGTTTTCGAGAATGAGATGAATTTCGCGGTCAGGGATTTGGCGGCGTATGGTCTCGCCAATCTCGGTGAGAATGTCCGGACGGCTGTCGTCATAGATCGCGTGCACCGCATCAAACCGCAGCCCGTCGAAATGGTATTCTTCGAGCCAGTAAAGCGCATTGTGGATGAAATACTCGCGCACAGCCCGGGTATGCGAGCCGGCAAAATCGATCGCGGCGCCCCACGGGGTGTGGTAGCGCTCGGTGAAGAAATCGGGCGCGATCGCCGGCAGGTAATTTCCCTCTGGACCAAAATGATTGTAAACGACGTCGAGTAATATGGCGAGCCCGCGGGAATGGCACGCCTCGACCAGCAATTTCAGGTCCTCGGGGCGGCCGTAGCGTGAGGACGGAGCGTAGAGGAAGACACCATCATAACCCCAGTTGCGCTCACCGGGAAATTCGGCGATCGGCATCAATTCGACGGCGGTAACGCCGAGCTGGCACAGATGATCGAGATGTCGCATAGCGCCAGCGAAATCGCCGCTATCGGAAAAGGCGCCTAGATGCAGTTCGTAAAGCACGACCTCTTCCCATGGGCATCCCCGCCAATCATCGTCACGCCAATTATAGGCGTCTGGGTCGACGACTTCGCTCGGTCCGTGAGCACCCTCCGGCTGCCGGCGCGACGCCGGATCGGGATAGGGATTGCCGTCGACAACATAGCGATAGCGGCTTCCTGGACCGGCCGCGGCGGTGGTCAAGGAAAATATGCCGTCGGACTCTCTTTCCATCGGCAGATCGGCGGATTTATCACCTTCCAGCCGCAATGACACCGCGGCGGCCCGCGGCGCCCACAGGCGAAACCGCACACCATCTCGTTCCGTCTCGGCGCCGAACGGCAGTTTATGGCGGCGATTCATCATCCTCTCCTATTTCCGGCTCGGCGGCAGAAAAATAGAAACCGCGACTTGCCCCGCCATCCAGTTCCCTCGTTTCGACTTCGGAATCATCCTGTATTGCCGGCTCGACTGCAGCGACTTCCGCGCGCCTCGCCCGATTGATGAACAACGCGAAAGAGTGCGCTTGCAGATGGTAAACATCGCCCGGCGCGTAGGTTCGTCCGTCTTCGACCCGCCCAGTCGGCCGTGACGTATCAACCAAGGCTTCCCAGGACATCGGCGCCGCCAATTTCGGGATGTGAAAATCGAGATCGCCGTAATAGGCGTTCATCATTACGAGAAAGCTCTCGTCGATGTCGCGCTGTCCTCCGGGCGTGAAGAATTCGCCGGCCGCACCGCTCAACACATAGCCGAGCGACAATGCCACCGGGTTATTCCAATCCTCGTCCTTCGCCTCCTCTCCGGCGGGCGTAAACCAGGTGATGTCCTTGACACCGGCTTCGGACAACACCTCGCCGCGGAAAAAGCGCGGGCGCGAAAATACCCGATGCCGCCGCCGCAGATGGATCAGATAGCTGACGAAGCGCCGCAGTTCTTGGTCTTCGGGGCGGATATCCTCCCATTGCGTCCAGGAAATCTCGTTGTCCTGGCAATAGGCGTTGTTATTACCCTGCTGCGTGCGTCCGATCTCGTCGCCGGCGAGCAGCATCGGCACACCCAACGAGACGAGAAGGCTCGCCAGCAAATTGCGTTTTTGCCGGTCGCGCAGTGCTGTGATCTCGGGGTCATCGGTCGGACCCTCGGTCCCGCCATTCCAACTGAAATTGCCGTCGTGACCGTCGCGGTTGGCTTCACGGTTCTTTTCGTTGTGCTTTTCATTGTAACTGACGAGATCCTGCAACGTGAAGCCATCATGTGCCGTGATGAAATTAATGCTGGCCCACGGGCGCCGGCCGCGGTAGCCGAAGATATCGGAGGAGCCCACCACGCGCGATGCGACATCGGCAACGAGCCCCTGGTCACCCTTCCAGAAGCGGCGCAACGTGTCGCGATACTGGGCGTTCCATTCGGCCCAACCGGGTGGAAAATTGCCCAGCTGATAGCCGTAGGGCCCGAGATCCCACGGTTCCGCAATCAGCTTTAGTCCGGCCATGACAGGATCCTGGCCAACCGCGTCGAAAAATGCACTGCCCTGGCTATACTCGCCATTCTCGCGCGCCAATGTCGGAGCGAGGTCGAAACGGAAGCCGTCGACACGCATCTCCGTCGCCCAGTAGCGCAGCGAGTCCATTACCAGGGCTAATACTCGCGGATGATCCAGGTTCAATGAATTTCCGGTGCCCGTGAAGTCTTGATAAAATCGTCGATCGGCATCTAACCGGTAATACGAAGCATTATCTATCCCGCGAAAAGCTAAGGTCGGACCGAGATGGTTGCCCTCACCGCTGTGATTATAAACAACGTCTAGCAGCACTTCGATCCCGGCGTCGTGAAGACGCTTGACCATTGTCTTGAAGCCGGCAATCGCCTCGGTCGAGAGCAGACGCGGGTCCGGCGCGAAAAAACCTATCGTATTATAGCCCCAATAATTGGTCAGTCCGTGGTTGATCAGATAGCGATCATCGACTGCGGCATGGATCGGCAACAGCTCCACCGCAGTGACCCCAAGTTCGAGCAGATAGTCGATCATTGCCGGTGACGCGAGGCCCGCAAAAGTCCCGCGGTGCTCGGGATCGACCGCCGGATGGCGTTGGGTAATGCCGCGCACACTGAGTTCGAGGATGATCGTCTCCTCCCAGGGTGTCTGCGGCCGCCGTTCCTCACCCCAGGTAAAGGCGGGCTCGATGACCCGACATTTCGGTATGAACCGCGCATTGTCGCGCCGGTCGATCGCCAAATCCTCGCGCGGGCTGCCGACACGGTAGGCGAACACAGCATCGGACCAGCGCAGCCGGCCGTTGAATGATCTGGCGTAAGGGTCGATCATCAACTTGTTTGGATTGAAACGATGCCCATTGACCGGGTCGTAAGGCCCGTAAACCCGATAGCCGTAAAGCAGATCGGGCCGCGCATCGGGTAAATACGCGTGCCAAACCTCGTCGGTATATTCGGGCATGACGATCCGCGCTTCTTCGCGCAGCCCGCTGCGATCGAACAGGCACAACTCGACCTTCTCGGCATGAGCGGAGAACAAGGCGAAATTCACACCCTTGCCGTCCCATGTGGCGCCGAGCGGATATGGCTTGCCGGGCCAGACCTTTCTCGGGGCTGGCATCGCGTGCTCAGCGCACAGCTAAGGCGGAAAGAGCGGAACGGTAGAACATCAAGGTGCACGCCATTACGGGCATCAACTGAACCTGTGTATATCAATCAGCGGTGAAAATTAGCGTGGCGAGCGGTGGCAGCCGCAAACGAAGCGCATGTGAAAAGCCGTGTATCTGGCGCGGCTCGGCATGGACTTCACCAGCGTTACCGATCCCGCTGCCGCCGTATTCGACGGCATCGGTATTGATGCGTTCGCGGTAGCGTCCTCCATGAGGGACACCGATCCAATAATCCTCGCGCGGCACCGGGGTGAAATTGCACACGATGAGCGCGAGTTCATGTGGACCACGGCCGCGGCGGAGATAGGAAATTACACTCTGCTCCGAATTGGCGACGTCGACCCATTGAAATCCGTCGGGATCGCAATCAAGCCGATGCAGTGCGGGGGTGCTGCGGTACAAATGGTTCAGATCGCGCACCAGCCGACGCAGCCCGTCGTGCAACGGGTCGTCGAGCAAATGCCAGTCGAGCCCGATATCATGGTTCCACTCGCGCTCCTGGCCGAATTCACAGCCCATGAACAGCAATTTTTTGCCGGGATGGGTCCACATAAAGCCGTAATAAGCCCGCAAATTGGCGAAGCGTTGCCAGCGGTCGCCGGGCATCTTGCTGATCAGCGAGCCCTTGCCGTGTACGACCTCATCGTGGCTCAACGCCAAAATAAAGTTTTCATGAAAAGCATAGAGCAGACCGAAACTCAGATCATTGTGGTGGTATTTGCGGAAAATTGGATCAGTCGACATATACCTGAGGGTGTCGTGCATCCACCCGAGGTTCCATTTATAGCCAAAGCCGAGGCCGCCGACATAGGTCGGGCGCGACACCATCGGCCAGGCGGTTGATTCCTCGGCAATCGAGGTTGCGCCATTCAACTCGCCGAAAATCAGCTCGTTGACTCGGCGCAGAAAGGAAATCGCTTCAAGGTTCTCGCGCCCGCCATAGGCATTCGGGATCCACTCGCCTTCCGGACGGCTGTAGTCGAGGTAAAGCATCGAGGCGACGGCGTCGACCCGGATGCCGTCAATATGAAACTCGCGCAGCCAATAGAGCGCACTGGACAATAGGAAATTGGAGACCTCGCGCCGCCCGTAATTGTAGATCAGCGTGTTCCAATCGCGGTGAAAGCCCTGTCGCGGATCGGCGTGTTCGTATAATGCCGTACCATCAAAGCGGCCGAGACCATGCGGATCGTTTGGGAAATGCCCCGGCACCCAGTCCAGCACCACCCCGATCCCGGCCTGATGGCAGGCCTCGACCAAGGCGCGAAAATCATCGGGCTGCCCATAGCGGCTGGTCGGCGCGAACAACGATATCGGCTGATAGCCCCACGAGCCGTCAAACGGATACTCCATGACCGGCATCAACTCGATATGGGTGAACCCCATCTCGACGACGTAAGGGACGAGCTCCGCGACCAGTTCGCGATAGGTTAGATAGCGGTTGTCTTCGATCCGGCGGCGCCACGAGCCGAGATGAACCTCGTAGATCGCGATCGGAGATTCCCGGTCATTCGCCTGCCAGCGCTCGGCCATCCACGCGCCGTCCTGCCAAATATGCCCCGCAGGTTCGGCAACGACCGATGCAGTCTTTGGCGGCCGTTCAGCGCGTTCGGCATGGGGGTCGGCCTTGAGCGGCAACAATTGGCCCTGGGGCCCGTGGATCTCATATTTGTAAAGATGGCCCGGGTGCAGACCCGGGACGAACAGCTCCCAGAACCCGGTCGCACCCCGCCGCCGCATCGGCATGCGCCTTCCGTCCCAGGCGTTAAAATCGCCGACCAGGCTGATAGCGCTTGCATTGGGCGCCCACACCGCGAAGACAACGCCCTCGACACCTTCATGGAGGATCGGATGGGCGCCGAGCTTTGTGTAGCTGGCAAGGTGATTGCCCTCGGCGAGGAGATACAGGTCGAGTTCGCCAAGCACCGGCGAGAAGCGGTAAATGTCGTCGAACTCGCGGGTCATTACACCGTCCGCGACCCGCAGCCTATAACGAAACGGTTCATTGCTGTCGGGGATGTCCGCGATAAACAATCCCTCGGAGTGGGCCCGTACGGCTTCGGCGACGACGTTGCCGGTGCCGCTGTCGATAACCTCTACTTGCTGCGCCTGCGGCAGCATTACGCGCACACGAACGCCGTGGGCAGTTTTGTGCATGCCGAGAAACCCGAACGCATCGCCATGACGCGCCTTGACGATTGCCTCGATTTCCGGATCGGAAAGCGTGGGTGCGGTAGCAGGTGGCGGCGCGGAGGCGTCCGAGGGCTCGACCTCCGCCGCCTCCAATATCCCGGCTTCGGCTGCCGCACTGTCTTGCTCGTCGACTGGTTCGGAGCGCGAGCGTCTTCCCCGCCGCGGATCAGTTGACCGAGCCACCAGCCCCCACCTTGAATCCGTTAAGAATGCCGAGGATCCCGCGAAGCGGGATGTCGACCCATTGCGGCCGCTGCGCCAGGTCGGAGCGCACCTCCTGCACCGCCCGTTCCAGCGTGAAAAACATGAGCATATCGCGCGCCCGTCTCTTGCTCACCGGATAGGTGGCGCAGCCGCGCATGGCTTTGCGGTAAGCGGCGCGAAACCCATCGACCGCCCGTTGCCGCCAAGCCTCGGCGAGTTCGGTCATACGCGGCTCGGCCGCCGCACGGGTCTCGGCCAACTGCCGCACTGCAGCCATTGCCGCGTAGTCGAATGAGCGGATCATCCCGGCGACATCCCGCAACGGTGAACTCTTGGCCCGGCGCTGACCTAATGGCCGCGTCGGATCCCCCGCGAAATCGAGAATAAAAAGGTCGTCCTGCACGACGATCACCTTGCCAAGATGGTAATCGCCATGAATCCGGCTCTTTTGGGCATCGACTTCACCTGGCAGCGAGGTGCAGATAGCCGAAAACAGTGTGTCGCGCGTCGCCGACAACTGGTCGATCAGCTCAAGCGCGCGCTGGCTTAGCCGCCCCCGTTCCCTTTCCAGTTCTGAAAACATTTCAGCGGCACTAATCTCGAGCGCGCTGCGCCACTCAGCAATATCCTCGCTCGTGATGGGTTCGGGCATAAAGTCGGGGTCATCGCCGGCCTGTTCGGCTAGGGCACGATGCATTTGACCAGTGCGGATGCCGATTTGACGCGCGAAGGCCAAGAAGAACATATCAGGATCGGGCAGCTCGGGCGACCTACCGCCGGTCGAGATCAAAGCGTCATCAAGATACCGCGTCAGGTAATTGAGCGCTTGCGTCCAGCCGTCGCCTTGATTGCGCACAAAGCCGAACAGCACGCCCAGCGCCAGCTGCTGCGGCCCGCCTTCTTCATCATTGAGCGTCATCTCAATAGTTGCCAGCGGCGGCGGGGTATTGGCAAACCCGGCGCGCTCGACCAGAAACCGCGACAACTCGATTTCGGGATGCGGTCCCGGCTCGAGCTGCCGATACAATTTCAACATTCCGTATTCGTTGAAAAAGACCGAGCTATTGGAGCGTTTGACATCGCCGCGGCGGATGGTCAGCCGCTCCGGGATTGCCGAGGCATCGAACTTGATCGTCTGAGTAAAGCGAATTTCACCGTGGTCCATTGGCAACCGTGCCTCTCGGGCAATCGTGTCGACCAATGCCAGTGGAAATCCGTCCTGCGACAGCGCATCGACAACCGCGCCTTCTCGGCGGAACTGCCGCAACTCGGCCACTGTCGCCGGGACGAGACCTTGCCGCAGATCGGTCCCCAATGGCGACCATACCGCGGCAAGCGGCAGAAAATACAACTGCCGTTCGCCGCCGCGCTGCACTGGCTCGACCACTGTTGCAAGATAGGATTCAGCCGGCGCCCCGTCCTGCGCCGGGCGGGTAAGCTCGCCCTGCGCCCGCACGCCGGCGCTCGTAATCCGACGACTGCCGGCCCGGTACCACGGCTGCCGCGGCAAAAATGCGGGAATGGCCTCGTTTTCGAGCTGCACTCGATTGTGCGGACGGAGCAGGTCCGCCCAGCCTTGCGGCATAACCAGAGTCAGAAACTCCGGAGGCGGCGCCTGTAAATTCGCTGCTTGTTGCGGGCTCAACGACAGATCGAACCAGAAAAAGCTGTGACCCTGCAGCGTTAGCAGATAGGGCAAATCGCCGATCATTGGAAAGGCGCTGCGGCCGAGCAATTCGACCGGCTGGTACCCTTTGTAGTCAGACAAGTCCAGCTCCACCGCCTGCGGCGAGCGTGACAAATTGGCGACGCACAGGATCGCCTCGTCTTCGTAAAGCCGCAGATAGGCTATGACCTTGCGGTTTGACGGATAAAGAAAGCGCAAGCTGCCGCGGCCGAAAGCGCGGCGCGCGCGCCTGGCCGCGATCATTCGTTTCATCCAATTCAGCAGCGACGAAGGTGATCGGCTTTGCGCCTCGACATTGACCGCCTCGAAACCATAGACCGAATCCATGATTGGCGGCAGATAGAGCCGTTCCGGATCGGCACGGGAAAATCCACCGTTGCGGTCAAAGGTCCATTGCATCGGTGTGCGCACACCGTCGCGATCGCGCAAAAATACGTTGTCCCCCATGCCGATTTCGTCGCCGTAATAGATCACCGGCGTCCCCGGCATCGATACCAACAGTGCATTCAACAATTCGATCCGGCGGCGGTCGTTTTCCATCAGCGGCGCCAGACGCCGTCGGATCCCCAGATTGATACGGGCACGGCGGTCGGACGCATAATAGTTCCACAGATAGTCCCGCTCGCGATCGGTGACCATTTCCAGGGTCAGCTCGTCGTGATTGCGCAGGAAAACGGCCCACTGGCAGGACGCTGGAATATCGGGTGTCTGCCGCATGATATCCGTGATTGGATAGCGGTCTTCGGTCGAGACCGCCATGTAGATGCGCGGCATCAGCGGAAAATGGAATGCCATGTGGCATTCGTCGCCGGCGCCAAAATACTGAAGGACGTCCTCCGGCCACTGATTGGCCTCGGCCAGCAGCATGCGGTCGCCATAGCGCTGATCGAGCTCGCGGCGCAATCGGCGCAGGATTTCGTGGGTTTCCGGCAGGTTTTCGTTATTGGTGCCCTCTCGCTCGATCAGATAGGGCACGGCGTCGAGCCGCAGGCCGTCAACCCCGAGATCGAGCCAAAACCTCATGACTTCCGAGATTGCACGGAACACCCGTGGATTGTCGAAATTCAGATCCGGCTGGTGGGCGTAAAACCGGTGCCAGTAATAGGCTTGCGCCACCGGGTCCCACGCCCAGTTCGACTTTTCCGAGTTGAGAAAAATGATTCGAGTTTCCGGGAATTTCTGATCGTTATCGCTCCATACGTAAAAGTCGCGCCACGGCGAGCCTGATTTTGCTTGTCGGGCACGCTGAAACCACGGGTGCTGGTCCGAGGTGTGATTGATCACGAGTTCGGTGATGACTCGCAGATTGCGGCGATGGGCTTCACGAATAAAGGTCCGAAAATCCGCCATTCGCCCGAATGACGGATTGATATTCTTGTAGTCGGCAATGTCGTATCCATCGTCCCGCAGTGGCGATGGATAAAACGGCAACAGCCACAGCGCCGTTACGCCGAGATCCTGCAAGTAATCGAGCTTGTGTACGAGGCCCTGAAAATCGCCAACGCCATCGCCGTCAGCATCAAAAAAGGCTTTGACGTGCAGCTGGTAGATGACGGCGTCTTTATACCATAGCGGATCCGCGCTCAAAATCGCCGGACGCGGCGCGGAATCGACAGCCGAATCGACAAGGGTCAGGGAGCCGGATGCGTCATCAGGTGGAGTCATCGGCGATAGACTTGCGCAGGTGAAAGGGGCGGAGGCTCTGAGCCGGTCGGCTATCAAAAAACATTCGCTAAACTATTAAGACCTCAGTTTCGTTCCGGTTGACCGGGTTTGGCCGCTCTCGCGGTAAAGTAAACCACGACCGTGCTAGACACGGCCAAGACTCGGCGGGTCAGAAAACGCGCTTCGGCCGACTAGCCGTTGCGCTCTGCCTCAAATCCGGTTCAAGCGCAGTGGGATCACTCGTCGCAAAAAAACGGCCGCCCCCGCTCTAAGCCCCTTCGACGATACAGAGCAAGCCGAATACGCCACCGCCAAGGCACAACCGTGGCGACACCATGAATTTGGGCACGGGTGGCTTGGCTTGCGAGCCCTGTGGTGGCTACTCCCCGCGGCGAATCGAAGCGCTAGAACACGACCTCGACCAGGTAAGGTCCCGGACTCCCGATGCCTTCCGCGAGACGGCGATTGAACTCGTCCATGTCGGTCACCCGTGCGCCCGGAACCCCCATGCCTTTGGCCAGGGCAACGAAATCGAGATCGGGCCGATCGAGGTCGAGCATGTCGAGCGCCTTGCGACCGGGGTTGCCGGCGCCGACATTGGCGAGCTCGCCCTTCAAGATCTGATAGCTGCGGTTCGAGAACAGCAACGTCGTGACATCGAGCCCCTCGCGCGCCTGCGTCCACAATGCCTGCACGGTGTACATAGCACTGCCGTCGCCTTCGAGGGTTACAACCTTGCGATCCGGGCAGGCGACTGCCGCACCGGTCGCGAGCGGCATGCCGAGGCCGATCGAACCCCCCATGTTGGAAAGCCAGTCATGCGGCGCTGCCGATCTGGTCGGCGCGAAAAAGCCACGCCCGGTGGTCACCGCCTCGTCGACGACGATCGCATGTTCCGGCAACAGCGCGCCGAGCGATGCGCCCAGCGCCTCAGGCGTGATCCGGCCACTTGCCTTTGCCGACGGCGGATCATTGACCACCGGCGCCGGTGTGTGGAGTGCGCCGACCTCCTCCGCCAGAGCCGCGAGCGCGCCGATCATGTCCTCGTCGAGGCGGGCGAGCACATGTCCCTGTGCATCGGGCGGCGCCAACAGGCTCGGTTTGTCGGGATAGGCAAAGAACGCAACCGGCATCTTGGCGCCGACCAGGATGATGTGCTTCAACCCAGCCAATACCTTGGTCGCCTGGTCGACGACATAAGGCACGCGCTCCAAAAAGACCCGCCCGCGACCGCGCTGAGTGCGCGCGTTGGAGCCCTGCGCCATCAGCCGCGCCCCGGTCTTGGCGGCGATTTTGCCGCCGAGTTCGAGCCCGTCTTGCCGCAACGCCCGCCCAGTCACCAGGATCAGACACGGCTCACCCGAACGCAGCGCGCGCGCCGCCTCGGCGACCGCTTCGTGCGAGGCCGGCGTCGGACCGATGGCGGGCGGGACAGCGGCCGGACCCGAGCCGTCATTCCAGGCGGTGTCGGCCGGCAGGATCAGGGTCGCGATCTGGCCTGGAGGTTTGCGCGCGGCGACGATTGCGGCGGCGCCATCGGCGGCGATCGATTTCGCGTCGCGCGAGGTCTTGACCCAATGCGATGACGGGCGCGCCAATCCCTCGATGTCGGAGGTCAGCGGCGCGTCGTACTGACGGTGATAGGTCGCGTGATCGCCGACGATGTTGACCATCGGGCTCGACGCCTTGTTGGCGTTGTGGATGTTGGCAAGGCCATTGGCGAGACCGGGGCCGAGATGCAGCAAGGTCGCGGCCGGCTGTTCGCTCATCCGCGCATAACCATCGGCGGCGCCGGTGACGACACCCTCGAACAGGCCGAGCACGCAGCGCATCCCCTCGACTCGGTCGAGTGCGGCGACAAAATGCATTTCCGATGTTCCGGGGTTGGCAAAGCACACATCGACCCCGCCGCCGACCAATGTCCGCACCAAGCTTTCCGCACCGTTCATCAACTTTGCTCCTCCGCGGCCTAGATCATGGCTGGGGCATGCTAACGCTCGCGCATCTTATCCGACGAGCGTGCACGTTGTCGCCAACCTCCGCGGCTGCGTGATAGGAAACCAAGCTGCGGGAGGTAGATTATGATGTTCAAACCCACGCCGCTCGGGTGCTCTGTACGACCGGATACGCGCAATGCGATTATTTCATCACGGCCGGCTCGATCCTGGTGTCGAGCTGATGATCAAGACGTTGGCCTTCGCGGCCCTCGCCGCCAATATCCGCGCGATGCTTTAGGGTGTAAACGAAAGCGCAAAGCGGATAAGCCGAAAGTATAAATTTTGATCACGGGCACGTGACCCGGCTCACATTAAATCCAGCGAAAGAGCGCCCAGATACCCCGCGTCATTGATCGTGCGGCGGCGAGCCCAACGCAGGTTCTCGCGGATCACGGCTAAAGAGGTATCTATGTCGCTTAGAGTTAATTCCGAGGCCCCAAACTTCCGCGCCGAAACCACCCATGGCAATATTGATTTTCACAACTGGATGGAGGACGGCTGGGCGGTTTTATTCTCCCACCCAAAGGACTTCACGCCGGTTTGTATAACCGAACTCGGCTGTATGGCGCGGCTAATGCCCGAGTTCGAAAAGCGCAACTGCAAGATCATCGGGCTCAGTGTCGACCCGGTCGCCAATCATGCGCGCTGGGCGGATGACATCGAGGAAACCCAGGGTTATCGAGTGAATTACCCGATGATCGGGGACCCGCAGTTAAAGGTGGCGAAGCTCTATGACATGCTGCCGGCGGAAGCGGGAGACGCGTCCGAAGGGCGGACAGCGGGTGACAACGCGACCGTGCGCTCGGTCTTCGTCATTGGTGCTGATAAACGGATCAAGGCAATGCTGGTTTACCCAATGACCAGCGGGCGCAATTTCGATGAGGTGCTGCGGCTCCTCGATTCGTGCCAGTTGACCGCAACTCATCCGGTGGCGACCCCAGTGAACTGGCGGCCAGGGCAGGAGGTCATCATCGCCGGTTCGTTGTCCGACGAGCAGGCGCGAGTGCGCTTTCCCAGCGGGTGGAAGGCGCCAAGACCTTATCTGAGGATCGTTCCCCAGCCGCGGTAAACATTTCTGTTGCGGGACGGCGGCCTTACGCCATAGTCGTCGGCCCGTCCCGAGCTTCACACCTCAGTTTGGGCACCGGTGCGGTCGGTGATGAGACCGTAATGCTCGGTGCGGCGATGCCTGGCAAAATTGAACACGGTCCGCCGCAAATATTCACCAAGATCGAGGTCAAGATTTATGGTAATGACTTCGTCGTCCTCGCTCAAAGCCTGGGCGGCAATCTCGCCGGTCGGCGCCACAATCACCGAGCCGTCGATCATGCCGAACCCGTCTTCGGCGCCGCATTTGGCTGCCGCCAGTACCCAGGCCGCGTTTTGGTAGGCGCCCGCCTGCAATGACAGCAAATGATGAAACATCCGCAGATGCTCGGGCTCGCGGTGATGGATGTTTTCGATCGGCGTATTGTAGCCGAGGGCGATGATCTCGACCCCCTGCAACCCCATGACGCGATAAGTCTCGGGCCACCGGCGGTCGTTGCAGATGCACATGCCGACCACTGCCTCGAACGCCCGCCAGACGTTGAAGCCCTCATTGCCGACATCGAAATAGCGTTTCTCGAGGTGCTGAAACGGCGCCTCCGGCAGATGCTCGGAATGGCCAGGCAGGTGGATTTTACGATAGCGCCCGACGATCCGGCCGTCGCGCTCGACTAGGATCGCGGTGTTGTAATGCCGGATCTCGCCGTTTTCCTCGGTCAGTTCAGCATAGCCAAGGTAAAACCCGACCCCCAATTCCTTGGCCAGATCGAATAACGGCCGGGTTTCGGTATTGGGCATTTCGCGTTCGAAAAAGCGGTCGATTTCGGCCTGGTCGGTCATCCACCAGCGCGGGAAAAACGTGGTCAGCGCCAATTCCGGAAACACGACAAACCGCGCACCGCGGCCGTGCGCCTCGCGCAGCAGTGCCATCAGCCGGTTGACCACGGAGGCGCGGTCGTCCGACAGATGGATCGGCCCCAACTGCGCCACCGCCGTATTCAATCGACGCGTCATGCTATTCCTCCTAAATGTGCAAGAGGCCGACCGCCTTCTCCATGCTCCTTGGCTGGTTTTGTGTAATTGCAAGCGCAGCGGAGCAATCCTGACCGCTCTTGAAGTGAAGCACGTTAAGCACAAACGTTTCTCACGCCAAACCCGGAGTTTTGGTACATTGAACCCCGTAACCGCGGTGTTCGAGCTCCCGCGGTCTGGAGCCCCTTGATGTGGATCCGGTACGCGTTTGTATTGTCGGCCCGCTGACTCTGCTCAGTCTCGCAGGTGCTGGGATTGGTTGGCTCATCAGTCGCCGTCGCCGTCCCGTACAAGCTCCGCAAGCCAACACGGCGATGCCCCAGAACTATCAAGAAATCACCTGGACCCGGTATGACGGCGCTCTTGCCGCCGAGGAGATCTCCCCAGGTCAGAAGCATATCGCGCAGCCCGAGTGGTATCACCGCGATCACCCGTGCTTTGACGAATACCGTCGCCCCCTCGGAGATCGCTGGGAACCGATACCGGGCACATGGTACGAGATGGCACCATTTGGGCCGTCACCAGTTCCAGCCGATGCTCCTTTCCCCGACGACCTTGGCTTGATCCGCGACTATTGTGCTGGCGCAAGATCAGGCTTAAGCCGCGCCGCGCTTCTGCAATTCTTCCTTGTGGCACATACGCAGGTATTTAACGCTTCCTCACCCAATCCAATGATCCGGAAGATGGAGAGGGACGCTCACGTAGCAATCCTCCAAAATCCACACGCATTCAACAAGGAAATTGCGCCATTACTCGACTGAGGCCGCGCGTGACCCACAGAGATCTCTCCAAGTTGCCCTGATGTGTCAAAGCTACGGGAACCTACTTGACAACGTTCTTACGGAACTACTCATCCAACAGGCTGAGCAACGAGAGAAGGCGGTGCTAATCGCCCCAGGCTCATCGGCATGAGGCCGAGCAATCTTCTGCACGTAGTAGCGGCGCCTAGGCCGATAAAGGGAATCCGTTTCTATGACCCGTACAAAAAATACCGTCGCTATTCCCCGCAGTTGGTTTGAACGTTGGCATGATCCAAAAGCATTTTTTTGTACCGCGTGGGGACAAATCAAACCGTTAGTAGGAAGCGCGCTCCCACAACATCTTCGTGACGCCTATGTCGCGGGGTTGTTTTCACGAATTTGGAATTATCATAGCAATTGCGAAGTTCGCCTGCCTATCGAGCGTGAGCAATTTCCAGATGCCCAACTTAGAGAAGGGAAGCATACGATCGACTTAGAAATCGTGACTGCCGACAAATCTGCTCGTAGGACATATCAAGAACATAGGGAAGTGCTAGAAAAATATAGGCGCGGTGAGTTCATACCTACTGATTGTCCAGAGAAGCGGCGAGATGATGCGCTAGAGGCAATACCTAAAGCGGTTCTCCGGGAATGGTCCTACCGGTTCAACCGCCGCAATTTGCCGGATGGTTTGGACGGTTACCTGATCCGCCGCGCCGTCGAATGCGCCACCATCACCTACGACCAGCTCACCGCCGGCATCCTGCCAGATGGAGCCAACCGCATTCGGCGGTCTCCCGCGCCAGTTGCGCAACCTGCTCTAGCCGGATAGGGAGAAAGCACAAAGCCGAACGTCATTATAGTTCACCGCCTAGTCTGCTCGTGTATTCAATGATAATGCAATCACCGACTGTGCCATACCCGTTGATTTCTGTAGATGAAATGGCGCAACTGACAGAGCCTTATAAAGCAAACTTCACGTCTATATGGGTGATTTGTGGAATGGAGGATATAATGCTATGGCCAGCGCGAAAAATTCTCGGAGTTCCGCTATGCCAAGACCCGTTTGATTGCACAAAGATATGCTGACTGATTTCTGTAATCCGCCTTATGCGGCTTTTGCCGAGGCGACGCGGTTGAGCCCACCTCGTGCCCCGCTGGGCGGCGTAGGCACATTCGTGGCCGCTGGCCTTACCGGCGGCGGACGATGCGCCGGGTCAAGGCACCGCTAATCCGGCACCATGTCGAGCACGGCTTCGCCCTTGTGAAGGCGATCAGCGAGCGCCTCGTGGAACCGTCGCAGCCACTCGACCATTTCCTCGGGCGATTTGGTTGGGCGAAGGCCGTATTCTTCGCCGATTAGATTCATCATCGTGCGCGTATTTTGTACTTCCACCCCACCGAATGGGTAGTCGAACAGCAGATCGTAATAGAATTTGAACGATTCCGTTCGGTTATCGGGCTTCAGGCGCAGACGCTGAATCTTGTCGAGCCAAGTTCGCACTTCTCGGCGGAAATGCCGCCGCTGTTCGGGCGGAAAATCAAAGCCGATCAATTTAGTCAGGTGCTGGTTGAGCGGGTCTTCCAATCCGATGATGATGTGCTCGAGATATTTTCTCGGATAGGCCATCTCCATCTTTTCATCGAGCTTCATGTCATGTCACCGTCGGCGGGCGAATGACCATAACGCATAACTAAGCGCGCCGGAATTCCAGCCTTGCGACCAAGAATCATGGGACGGCACAGCTGCCTGGGGCGTAGGGCGAGGGGATATCGGTCTAACCCATGAATAGCCCTATTACCCGACGATTCTCGTCGGATTTGCGCGATGCGGCGACGCGTATTACGCTGTCGACGTTTGGCTAAGCAGCGGCTGCTACGCTGGATTGGCTAACTCGGACAAGGAGGGAAGGTAATGCCCAGGATCAGACATATCGCATTGACGACCAAGGACCCGGACAAGACCGCCGCGTTTTACAAGGACGCGTTTGGGATGCGCGAAATCCGCCGCAACCCGCGCGGCGCGGTGTTTTTGACGGACGGCTACATCAATCTCGCGATCCTGAATTACAAAACCGAAAAGGACGCCGATGTCGGGTCGCACGGCGCCAATTTCGACGGCATTCATCATTTCGGTTTCGAGGTCGAAGATCTCGACGAAGCGACGGCGAGGCTCGAAAATGCGGCGGGCCAGCAGTTGACCGCGAAAGACGGCCTCGACATGGAGATGGCGGCCGGTTCTCACCGCAATTTCGAGATGAAATGGGCCGGCCCCGATGGCGTCGTGATCGATATTTCCCACACCGGCTGGGACAATGGAGCATGACCGGCAATATCACGATCTGCGTCGGCACTGTCGGCAGTGGTGCATGGACCAGCACCGATAGCGGCGACAGCTGGAGCCGGGTCAGGCGCGGGATCGGCAACGAGAGCCGCGTCTACGGCCTTGCGGTGCATCCGCGCGAGCCGCGCACGGTGTTCGCCGGCGCCGATGACGGCATCTACAAGAGCGTCGATGGCGGGCGGAATTTCGAGCACATCGACTCGCCGATGAACAAGATGGATGTGTGGAAGATCGCGTTCGATCCGGCCGATCCCGACACGATCTTTGCCGGCACCCGCCCGGCAGCCCTGTTCCGCTCGACGGATGGCGGGCGTGAGTGGCGGCTGCTTCCGGTCGAGATGGTCGAGGACTGCCCGAATGTCGGCGTGCCGCGGGTTACTGCACTGACCGTCGATCCCTCCGATCACCGCATCATCTGGGCGGGTGTCGAGGTCGATGGCGTGCGGCGCAGCCTCGACGGCGGCGAAACCTGGACGCGGATCGCGGGCGGGCTCAACGATCCCGACATCCATGATATGGCGGTGCGCCCGGCGGGCGACGGCAAGACCGTGCTGACCAGCACGCCGCGCGAGATCTTTGCCAGCACCGACAAGGGCGAGAGCTGGGAGGGGCTCGGGGTCGGCAAGCACTTCACCCTGCCCTATTGCCGCGGGCTGGCGTTAAAGACCGACGATCCCAACACGGTGTTTGTCGCGACCGGCGACGGCGCGGCCGGCGCCACGGGGGCGATCCAGCGCTCCAAGGACGGCGGCAAGAGCTGGCAGCGGCTGTCCTTGCCGGACGCACCCAACTCGCCGATCTGGGCGTTTGCGACGCATGACGCGGATCCGGGGCTGATCCTCGCCTGCAGTCATTACGGCGAACTCTACGCCAGCGCCAACGCCGGTGATGCCTGGCGCAAATTGCCGCGCGAGTTCACCGAGATCCGCAGCCTCGCCTGGACCCCCAACTGAGCCAGAGTGGCAGGGCGCAGCGAAAGCGTCCTGCCTACGGATTCGTCGGCCAGCCGCTTCGAGCGGCTGTTGCGCAGCGACTTTGCTTCTTGAAGATCGGGCGTGCCGAAGCCATTGGTGAAACAGCCGTAGACCGTCCTTCACCTTTCCGGGAAGCCGATCCGGCGCAGGCCCTTATCCAGAGTATGGTCCTGCAGCACCCAGAACTGGGGGTTGTTAGTCTTGCTTGTCCAGGGCAGCCACGCGTACGATTGTGCCAGCGAGGTGACCTCCGGTCTGAGTTTGATCGAGCCGGCAAGCACCGCTTTCGCCCTGTCGAGGTCACCCTGTAGCGCCAGCGCCCCGGCGAGCCCGTAAGTGGTAGTCCAAATCTGGGGGTTTGGGTCCGCGCCTTGATGAACAGGTCTATCGCCTCATCCACATGGTTGGACACCATCTGGCACCAACCCAATAGCTCATAACGCCAATATATATTCGGGCCGCCCGGGCTTAGACGCAGACCGCGGTGGCGGTGCTCGAAATGATGGAGCGCAGCACCAGTTTCTAGTTAGGATACGCGGAGTGCGTTTTCTCGCGACGTAAGGATCGGCCGTCATGACGATATACACGCTAATGCCACTACATGAATCCATCGGCTTGGCTGTCATCGGCATCGATCTGAGCCAGCCGCTCGATTCCGAAGCCAGCGAAAACCTTTCGCGGCTACTCGCCCAGCATTTGGTTCTCGTTTTCCCAGATCAGTCACTGAGCCCAGATCAATATTTGAGTGCAGCGACGGCCTTTGGCGCGCCAATGCGTCAGCATTATTCACAGCATCACATGCCGGGCTATCCTGACATCGGCTTGGTGTGGCACCAAAATGGCCAGCAGCCAGCCGAGACTTGGCATACGGATCATACCAACCGCGAGTGTCCGCCTGCCGCGACCATGCTCTACGGTGTCGAAATCCCGTCTTCAGGCGGCGGCACCAGCATTGCCGACATGCGTGCGGCGTACTGGTCGTTAGAGGAGGAGGAGCGTCGCGAGCTTGACGGTCTTCGCACCGTTAACAGCCTCGATCCGGAGCGGACCGATACGCGGCCAGAGGATCTCGCTAAGTACGGTGCCCCGGTTGTGCATCCGATGGTGCGCACGCACCCGCTCAGTCGCGAGCGGGCGATCTACTTCCACCCAACCAAGACCGCGTACATTGAAGGCATGACACCGCAGGCGAGCAGAGACTATCTCGCGACTCTTGTTGAGCGCATCATCAAACCAGAGATCGTCTACCATCACAGCTGGGTCAAAGGCGATGTGCTGGTCATCGACGATCGCGCGACCTTGCACCGAGCGCACGACGATTACGACCACAGCGAGAAGCGCGTATTGTGGCGCATTATCGTCGAGGGCGATAGGCCGACCTAGGTGTGAAAGCCGGCCCAGCTCTTATACCCGGTGCGACGACGAACAAGGGGCGCTCCCGGCGCAGGTCCGTGTCGGAAGCAATTTCGATCAAACGACTTCCCGGGGATCGCCGCACCACATGACCGTAATCACGGACAGCGCAACATTGGCCGAGTTCTGCGAGCGCCAGGAAGCTGCCGACTTTGTCGCGATCGACACCGAGTTTATGCGTGAGCGGACTTATTGGCCGATTTTGTGCCTCGTCCAGGTAGCTGGGCCGGAGGAAGCAATGGCCATCGATGCGCTGGCGCCAGGCATCGATCTCGCCCCGTTGCTGGCCCTGCTCACCGAGCATCGCACACTAAAGGTGTTTCACGCGGCTCGTCAGGACATCGAAATCTTTTTTAATCTGACGGGCACTGTCCCTGCGCCGCTGTTCGACACCCAGGTTGCGGCAATGGTGTGCGGGTTTGGCGACTCGGCAAGTTACGAAACCCTTGTAGGCAAGCTGGCGCACGCGCCGCTCGATAAATCCTCTCGGTTTACCGACTGGTCGCATCGACCCTTGACCGAGCGACAGATCCGTTACGCGCTGGATGACGTCATCCATCTGCGCACCGTGTACGAGAGGTTGCAGCAAAGCCTCGCAGAGAACGGGCGCGGCACATGGTTTGCCGAGGAAATAGCCGCCCTTGTCGATCCAGCGATCTACCGCAGCGATCCTTTTGAGGCGTGGCGTCGATTTCGGCTGCGCGGCCGGATCGATCCGCGGTTCTTTGCCGTGCTTCGTGAAGTTGCGGCTTGGCGAGAATTTGCCGCCCAACAACGCAACTTACCCCGCAGCCGTATCGTCAAGGACGAAGCGGTGCTCGAAATTGCGTCTCATCTTCCGCGAACCATTGAGGCTCTCGCGCGCACCCGGAGCCTTGCTAAAGGCTTGGCTGAGGGCAAGCTCGGCGCCGAAATTCTTGAAGCGGTGCGTCGCGGGCTTGCCGTCGCCGGTACAGTCGCGCCGCCGACCCCGACGCGGGCGGACATGCCTCCGGGCCTCGGACCGCTCGTTGAACTGCTTCGTGTATTACTGAAACAGCGCTGCGAGGAGCATCAAGTGGCGCAGAAACTTCTCGCCTCATCAGATGACCTTGATGCGATCGCGGCCGATGACCATGCCAACGTCCCGGCCCTCTCTGGATGGCGCTACGAAATATTTGGTAAGGACGCGATCGCTCTCAAGCATGGGCGCTTGGCGCTGACGGTGCGGAATAACCGGGTAGCCTTGGTCGAACCCGCTTACTCCTAACGGCCGTCCGTTCAATCGCCGGCGAGGCGGCTCGGTTCGCGGCGCCGCACAATCGCACTGGCCGTGATTGCGCGACCTACCGCATCGAGCCTTCGCTGGACTGTCTCACCGACAAATAGGTTATCGCCCGCCGGAACATCGAGAATGAGCCTGCCGCGCTCGCGACGAAGCCGAGCTTCGGACAACAGATCGATCCGGCCTCCGGTCAAAGCATGGGCAAGCCGGAGCGTCAGGCCCAACGTGCGCACCGCAAGCGCCGCTCCGGGTTCGAGCAAGGGCAAGGTCGTCTCGCGGATCGGGTCATCAGCGGCCCCGCCGTATCGGGTGTGCAGCACCGAGGCGACGAATACCCGTTCGGGGTGACTAATCGCGGCGAGGGGGAGCCTTAAGCTGCGATTGAAGGCCTCTTGGGCGCGATAATCCGGATGCTCGATCCACGCGAAATCGCTGAGCCAGCAGGCGGCCCGGTGCAACCGACGTGCTCGATCCGATAGATCCGGGAACAGCGGTGCAGTCCAATCGAGAAGGCAATCGCCATCGAGCGCGAATTGGCTTTCGGTCCGCGCGATCCCCATGCAGCCCGCGATCAACGCGTCAGGGCTTTCGTCATCCTGCTGGATCAACCCCGAGGCGTAGCCCTCCCGTAACCCATAGGCCGAAAACAAAATTTGCGGGGGCGCAATGACGGCGATCAATCGGCGCAAGACCAGGGCGGCCAATGGGACCATTTCAAGCCGCTTGCGCGAAATTGTTGTGATCCGCTCGATCGATTTGCGCGACAGCCGGCCAATAATTTCAAAGAATGCCTCGGCCTCGCTACGGGGAATTGTGTAATGGTGGACGATGTGGAGCGGATAGTGGGTATGCTCCATATGGAGCCGCGCGATGGCCCGCGCCCCACCGCCGACCAAATAGAGGTTTTGTCCGCGTTGCGAACGTGCGAGCGGCGCCGTGGCCAAGGCTCGCTCGACTTTCTCAGATAGGGCCTTCGGGTTATCGCTGAATTCGGCAAGACGCAAAGGCCCAAGCGGCAAGGAGACGCCGCGCTCGATGCGCGCGGGGCCATTGACATTGCCGGGGACATGCGGCCGGACGCGGACGAGTTCGACGCTGCCCCCACCCAGATCGCCAACAATGCCATCAGCATCGGGAATCCCAGCCAAGACTCCGGCTGCAGATAGGCGGGCCTCTTCAGCGCCCTCGACCACCGTCACCGGGACGTCGCATTCGCGCGAGACGCGGTCGGCGAAGGACCGCCCGTCTTCGGCGTCGCGAACCGCAGCCGTTGCGAGCACCGCTAAGTGATCAACCCCGATCGACCGCGCCAACGCCACAAAGCGCTGCAAATTGACGAGAGCAGGCGTAATCCCCTCGGGGTTCAAGCGACCGGTCGAAGACAGGCCGCGAGCAAGCCCGCACATAACCTTCTCGTTGAGCAGCGGGAAGAGGGCGGGTCCGTGACGCTCGAAAACCGCCAGCCGCAGCGAATTGGACCCGAGATCGATGATACCGATGCGTTCAGCGGCTGACGATGCGCGCCAGTTGGACATCAGGCTAAGTTGATTTCTTAGCTTACAACAAGGAGAGGCTGCGCCCGCTTGGGCGCCTTGCCTCGCCCCGAGAGGCTGGGATTCGTCATAAAATAGGTATGCGCGGAGAACGGTTCCTCTTCCGCCGGAACCCTGAGGTATGAACCATCCTGCGACAGGCTCCAGCTCTGCAACGTGTCCCGCAGATTTGCCACCATAATCTCGTCTAAGACTTGGCGATGGACGGTTGGGTTTTCGACAGGGATAAGGGCTTCGACCCGAAAATCAAAGTTCCGCGGCATCCAATCTGCCGAGCTGATAAACACTCTCGCGCGATCCGACGGCAATTTGTTGCCGTTTCCGAAGCAAACGATGCGACCGTGTTCCAGAAACCGTCCAATGATACTCTTGACCCGAATGTTTTCAGACAAGCCGGGCACGCCGGGACGCAAGCAGCAGATGCCGCGCACGACCAAGTCGATACTGACGCCGGCCTGGGAGGCCCGATAAAGCAGATCGATTATCGACGAATTGACAAGTGAATTCATCTTTGCCCAAATCTGAGCGGGCTCGCCCTTCTGGGCATTGGCGATTTCAGCCTCTATCAGCTCAAACAGCCGAGCCCGCAGGTTGATCGGGGCAATCCATATCTTTTCCAGACCAGCTGGCGTGGCATAGCCGGTCATGAAGTTGAATAGGCGCGCAGCGTCGCGGCAGAGCGTCGGGTCGCAAGTGAAAAAAGAGAGGTCGGTGTAAACCTTCGCCGTGTAGGGATGATAATTGCCGGTCCCGTAGTGCACATACGAGCAGAGCTGGCCGCTCTCGCGGCGGACGACCAGCGACACCTTGGCGTGCGTTTTGAGCTTCAAAAAGCCATAAACCACCTGGACCCCGGCGCGTTCGAGATCGCGAGCCCAGCGGATGTTGGCTTCTTCATCGAAACGAGCCTTTAGTTCAATCATAGCGGTGACGGATTTGCCGGCCTCGGCGGCCTCGGCGAGCGCCCGTACGATCGGGCTATCATCGCTGGTTCGGTAAAGAGTTTGCTTTATTGCGGCCACCGCCGGATCGCGCGCCGCTTGCCTTAAAAACTGAACAACGACATCGAAGCTCTCGTAAGGATGGTGAACAATGATATCTTTCTGCCGGATTGCGGCAAAACAGTCGCCGCCAAAGTCTCGGATGCGCTCAGGGAAACGGGCGTTGTAAGGGGTGAAGACCAAATCCGGACGCTCATCGATGATCAGCTGTTCGGTGTCGTTAAGGCCGAGAATGCCGTCCGTGGCAAACACGTCCGCTGGCGCGGCATCAAGCCTTTCCATCAAAAAGCGCCGCAAATCCTGCGGCATCGTAGAATCGACCGCTAGCAGGATAACGTGGCCATGGCGGCGGCGCTTTAGAGCCGTCTCGAAATGGCGGACGAGATCTTCAGCTTCCTCTTCAAGCTCCACTTCGCTGTCGCGCAATACCCTGAATACTCCCTGCGCGACAACCGCAAAACCGGGAAACAGGTGATCGAGAAACAAGGCAATCATTTGCTCGATCGGCAGAAACCGAATTGCCTCGCCCGGCAGCCGAACGAACCGATGAACCGAGGACGGGATTAGGGTAAGCGCCTGCAATCGTTCACCGTCACTCACCCTTTCGAGCTCCAGCACCAAGCCGAAGCCGCGGTTAGCGATAAACGGGAAGGGATGTGCGGGGTCGATGGCCAAAGGGGTCAAAACCGGAAAAACCTCGACCATGAAATAATCTTGGAGCCAGGTTCGATCGCCAGGCGCGAGAGCGTCGGGATCGACCACCGTTACTCCGGCGTGATCGAGCATCCGGCGGAGGGCGAGCCAAGTAATCTGCTGCTCTCCCATGAGCTTACTGGTCCGCTGACGAATGGCTTCCAGCTGCTGAGCTGGTGTCAGCCCGTCTTGGCTCGGCGTCTTGATGCCGGCAAGGTATTGGCCTTTCAGACCAGCGACGCGCACCATGAAGAACTCGTCCAAGTTGTTCGCCGAGATCGATAAAAAGCGAAGCCGTTCGAGCAGTGGGTGCCGTTGATTGTCTGCTTCGGCGAGTACACGCTCGTTGAAGTCGAGCCAGGAAAGCTCGCGGTTGATAAACCGACTAGCGGAGTGCGAGTCGACAGAACGCCACTCGGCAGGCTGCGCGCTTATGCTCACCGCGGTCTCCCCACAGGCCTGAAACTCGCCATGTTATCGGGCATGATCCTATCGCGGGCATGTGAGCATTGTCATGCGTTCGGCGCAAATGCGAATGCGACCGAGCGCATTTGGGAGGAAATCGATGCATCTGCTGCACCTATTGCGCCACGCAAAATCGAGCTGGAAGGAAGATGTTAACGATCACGAACGTCGGCTGAACAGGCGGGGGCGCGAGGCAGCCCGGCTCGTCGGCCGAGAGTTGCCCACCGCCCTTGGGAAGATCGATTTGATACTGTGCTCAAGTGCAGTGCGGACCCGCGAAACTCTTGAACTCGTCATCGCGGGCTTTCAGACGCGGCCGCCTTGCCTGATCGACGACGGTCTCTACCTTGCCGAGCGCGACCAGCTGATCTCCCGGCTGAAGAAGCTCGACGAGAGTTTCGTCAGTGTGTTGCTGATCGCTCATAATCCTGGCCTGCATCAACTAGCCGTCGCGCTCGCTGAGCCTGACACACCTCTCGCACGGGCGTTTTGCGACAAATTGCCGACGCTGGCGCGCGCGAGTTACAAACTTGGGACTCAATGGTCGAAGATCGGCGATATGCGGCATCGCCTCACGGATTATGTGACTCCAGGATCATTGTCGGAGCGAACGGATTGACGCGCGTGCTCCGCGACCACCAAGCTCGCTAACCGAATCGTGATTGCGCAATCGCGATCTAAGGCCGCCCGGTCCAGCGCAGCCGAAATTCCTGCGGCAGCAGCAAACGATCGTTCTATGTGAAGCAGAAGATAGGTAATGACTTCGGGGGCGACGCGCACCTGTCGATCAGCGAAGTGCTTCGCCAGAACCGCACCGAGGAGCTCATCGTCAGGCTCGCCGATGGCAGTCGATGGCGCAGCACGCAGCCGTGAAGCTAAATCAGGAAGCGAAAAGCGCCAGTCTCGTGACGCCTGAGATGAGGTCAACAAGAGATTTCCGCCGCCCTCCAGGCAGGCATTGAACACGTGTAATAGGCCTGACTCTGATGCGCGATGCGCGTCGTCGATGATGACGTTGATGCCTCCGGCTTCGAATGCGGTTGCAGCCTCAGCTTCACCGAGCGATTGTCCAGCAAGCCAGACTGCGCCGGCCCGCTCGCGCCAAAGATGGGCTAGGTGTGTTTTGCCAGCGCCTTTCGGCCCATGAAGCAACAATACTGGGGATGGCCATTTAGGCCAGCGATCGATCCAGCCCAATGCGGCCGAGTTGGCAGCGGAAACAAAAAAATCCGCACGGCCAAAAGCCTCTCGATAACGTAGATCGAATGCAAGCTGCTGTGTCGGTTGATCTTGCGTCAGCACCGGGACGATACTAATCGTCAAAAATGAGACAAAGCTTTAACAAGTCTGCTCCGAGTGAGCAAGAATGCGGGTCCATCTGACAAGGTACAGCAATCCTGAGAGGATTGTCGTCAGCATGACCGCATAGCTGAGAATAGCGTCGATCGTACTTGGGTCAGCCCCCAGGCCCAGCCGTGCGAGGACAAATGCGATTAGTGCTATCTGAAGACCGGTATTGATCTTACTGATGTAAAGTGGATCGTAACGCTTAGGGACTGAGAAGGCCTGGATTAGGAGGAAGCCGCCGATGATCATGACGTCACGGAAGACGACGAGAATGACCAGCGAACTCCACAACTGATCCGCTAAGCCGAGCGTCACGAACATGCTTACCAAAAGCGCTTTGTCGGCGATCGGATCGAGCAGAGCGCCGAGACGGGTTCGCCGATCAAAATGCTTTGCGATGAAGCCGTCCAAGGCGTCGGAAACACCCGCAACGACAAAGACCCAAAATGCAATGGCATAATGCCCGCGAAGTATTAGCCAAATCGCCAACGGAACCAATAGGAGTCGGCCAAGTGAAATCAAATTTGGCAGATTGAGCCCAACCCGTTCATCTGGCAAATCGTGGCGCAGCTGTGTCATTTTGTTAGCGAAACGGCCGTTTAGTTTTGTCCGGCGCCGGACCCGGCCGGCACCAATCGCCAGTCGGGGGCGGCGCCGGCGAGATCCAGGTTAGCTTCTGCGAGACCGGACTTCAGCTGGTCAGAGTTGCCAACGAACTTTATGATCACCTTTGCCTCTGCGCGGTTCAAAGACAGCAGATTGACCGCATGCACGCCTGGTACTGCCACCAATCGCCGGCGCACCTCGATCCATTCTTCCAAATTGTGGATCGGTACCGTAGCGGAGAGGCTTGCCTCCTTGTCACTCGCGGGAGGGCCACCATGCCCGATATCCGCAACAACGACTCCGACCGCGCGCTTGAAGAGATCGCTGCTGCTCTCACCGGGATTGGCCTCGATGGCCTCACTGCGGCTGTCCGTCAGATGCCCGAGGCGATAGCGTTTGATGCTGATGTCGAGGCCAGCGAGGCGGTCGTCTTGCTGTCGCGCCGTTGCCGCCACGACGAGCGCTTCATCGGCGCTGTTGCGCTGGGCAATCTCAGTCAGCGCCTCGGCATCGCCCGAGCGCGCCTGCTCCGCATCGATTGCGGTCAGGTCACCGACGCCACCCAACGGCAGCGAAAGCTTGACGGGTCCAGAGGCGATAGAAGTCTGCCCCCATGCATCGCGCCACGGATTAGGGTCGTCCCACAAGACAAGATTATCTCCGTCACGATAAACCGGCACGACAACGATGGGTTTGCTGGGGGTTTCGGAGGCGGCGATGCCGATGCCTGCCGAGCGCAGCAGCTGGCGGACCTTTGCCTGCCGGAAGTGAAAAGTGTATTCGGCGAGATAGCGCACGCTCGACATTTTTTCGTTCGCGACCTCGAAGCTCGCGACAATGTCGGTGATCGCCTGATCGTCCAGCTTTGGCAATTTCGAGAGATCGCTCCCGCCGCTAAGCCGTCGCACAACATCCTCAAGCGCGTGGCGCTGACCTTCGACGCGCGCGGTGGTACGTGCTTCGGCCGCGCTGTCGGCGGTGGCATCGACTTTTACCGTGGCCGAGTAGGGGTCGGGTTGGTCGTCGGCCCGGGCGCCAACCACGTACAGATTGACGATGCCGAGCAGAAGCGCAGCACAGACCCGTCGGCTGAGGACCCCGCCCCCGGTGATCGCGGAGACCAGCGGTAGCGTCATTGCAAACCGCCTCCGACTAGGTAATCTCGGTTCACGCTGGATCCATGGGATAACGCAGTTTGTGCGGGGAGCCATCTTCAGTGGCCTGCGACAGGCCGCTTGGGTGACAACATAGGCGGTTACGCGCGATGCGGTTAGGCGTGCTGATATCCGGACGGGGCTCAAATTTGCGGGCGCTGATCGAAGCCTGCGGCGATCCGGCCTACCCGGCCGATGTCGCCCTTGTCCTTAGTAATCGGAGTGAGGCGCCCGGACTCGCGCACGCAGTGGCAGCGAACATTCCTATAGCGGTCATCGCCCAGCGCGACGGCGATGAGTTCGCCACCGCGGCCGACGCGCAGCTGCGCGCCGCCGGTGTCGAGCTCGTCTGTCTCGCCGGTTTCATGCGTCTGCTCGCTACCGATTTCGTCGAGAATTGGCGCGATCGCATCGTCAATATTCATCCGTCGCTGCTGCCGGCCTTTCCCGGGCTCCATGCCCAGCGCCAGGCGCTGGTCGCCGGTGTGCGGTTTGCCGGCTGCACCGTGCACTTCGTGCGTACCAAAGTCGACACCGGTCCGATCATCGCTCAGGCGGTCGTACCGGTGCGTCCGGAAGACGACGAAATTCGGTTGTCCGCGCGAATCCTCTCCGTCGAGCACCGGCTGTATCCGTTCGCCGTCCGGCTCGTGGCCGAAGGTCGCGCCCGGGTCATTGACGACCGAGTGGCAATCGACGGCGGGCGCGCGCCGGACGCCAACCTCTTAAACCCAACTCCGCCCGATTTGCTTGTCAGCACTTGCAGTTAGGCTATACCAACGCGACGCTCCCAGTCGGAAGAGGAAAAAATGGCGGCGACGACGATGGACCCCCTTTTGGCCGAACATTACCGGACCTGGGTCGGCTTTACCCGGCTGATCCGATATGTGATTGCGGCGCTCGTCATCATGCTGGCCCTCATGGGTTACTTCCTGTTGTAGTGCTGCGGTCATGAAGCTATTCGACTTAAACGGAAAAACCGCGATCGTCACCGGTTCGAGCCGCGGCATCGGCCGGGCCATCGCCGAAGCCCTTAGCGAAGCTGGAGCGCGCGTCGTGATCTCGGCGCGCAACGCTGGCCCTTGCGAGGAGGTTGCTGCCGCGATCCGCGCCAGAGGCGGTGAGGCGATTTCCGTCCCGGCGCGCATCTCGGACAAGGCCCAACTCGAAAATCTGGTCACCGAAACCCGCGCGGCGTGGGGACGCGTCGATATTCTCGTGTGCAACGCCGCCGTCAACCCGCATTACGGCCCACTCGAAACGCTGACCGACGAAGTTTTCGAGCGGATGATGGTCAACAATGTTTTGAGCAATCTGTGGCTGTCGCGGATGGTCGCGCCCGATATGCGCCAACAGCGCGACGGCGCAATCATCTTCATCACGTCTACCGCCGCGCTGCGGTCGACGATCTCGCTCGGCATGTATGGCGTGACCAAATCCGCCGATTATGCGCTGTGCCGCAATCTCGCGGCCGAATGGGGGCCTGACAACGTCCGGGTCAATTGCATTGCCCCGAGTGTGGTAACGACCCAGTTTGCCCGCGTGCTCTATGAAGACCCAGCGCGCCGCGCTGCTCGGGAGGCGGGGACGCTGCTCAAACGGCTCGCCGAACCCGAAGACATCGCCGGCGTTGCGTTGATGCTAGCGTCGCGCGCCGGCGCTTACATTACCGGACAAACCATCGTCGTCGACGGCGGCACCACTATCGCGCCGTCCTGATCGCCTGGCTTGGCGCCGATAGCTGGGGATCAGGGCTGCAGTTCGTCGCTCGAATCGCGGCCGATCAGCCGCTCCTCGGCAATCGATCCGTCGCCGTTATCAATCCTGATCTTTGCCGGCTGATCGGAGCGCGCCAGCCGTATTGCCTCGCCAATCGCCTGTTCGCGATCATCGAAGTTGCCACGAGGGTGATCCTCGCCGTCTTTGATGACCGTCCATTCTTCGCCGTCGGGACGAACCCGGTAAACGTGATGGCCCAGCATTATCGCGCAGTTCCGCCGTGGTTAAGCCTTGGTCGGTCAACACGACCGTGTTTCTCCGCGTTCCGTTATTCCTTGCCGCGGCCCTCACTCGGCTGCTGCCGCTCTCGATGCGTCCGAAGCAGGTCGCCAGCGCAGGACCGGCTTGCGCGCGGCAGCGGTCTCGTCGAGACGACGGCGCGGCACGAGACGGGGAGCGGCGCGGAAACGGCTGATGTCGCCGGCGCGCGCGGCAGCGGCGAGCGCCTTGACTACCGCCGCAAACTCGTCGAGCGCCGCCTTGCTCTCGGTCTCGGTCGGCTCAACCAGCATCGCGCCATGTACGATCAGCGGAAAATAGATCGTCATCGGGTGGTAGCCCTCGTCGATCAGCGCCTTGGCGAAGTCCAGGGTCGCGACGCCGGTGTCCTTCAGGAACCCGTCATCAAACAGAATCTCGTGCATGCACGGACCAGGAAACGGCTGGCTGAGATCGTCTTGCAGCAACGCACGCAGGTAATTGGCGTTCAACACCGCATCTTCGGCGACCTGGCGCAGACCGTCGGCCCCGTGACTCATCATGTAGGCGAGCGCCCGCACGAACATGCCCATCTGACCGTGGAACCCTTTGAGCCGGCCAATCGTCGCCCTTGCGGCCCCTGCCTCATGCTCGACCAATTCCAGGCCATTTTCGCCGTGCACCAGCCACGGCAGAGGCGCATACGGCGCCAGCGCCGCGGCGAGCACCACCGGGCCGCTGCCTGGACCGCCGCCGCCATGTGGGGTTGAAAACGTCTTGTGCAGATTGAGATGCATGCAATCGATGCCGAGATCGGCCGGCCGCACCCGCCCGATAATCGCGTTGAAATTAGCTCCGTCACAATAAAAGAACGCACCCGCCCGATGCACCGCGGCGGCGATTTCGACGATTTCGTTTTCAAACAGGCCGCAGGTATTCGGATTTGTTAGCATTAGCGCGGCAACATCAGGCCCGAGCTTAGCTTCGAGTGCCGCCCGATCGACGCGACCGCGCGGATTGGCTGGTATCGCATCGACCGCGTAGCCGCATGCTGCAGCTGTTGCTGGATTGGTCCCATGAGCCGATTCGGGCACCAGGACCCGCCCGCGCGGATCGCCGCGAACCTCGAGCGCCGCGCGGATCGTCATCATGCCGCAGAGTTCGCCATGCGCACCCGCCCCGGGCGACAGAGCCACCGCCGGCATGCCGGTTAATGTCTTGAGCCAGTGCGCAAGTTTGTCGATCAACTCGAGCGCACCGGGCACGGTTGATACCGGCTGCAACGGGTGGATATCGGCGAGACCCGGAAGCCGCGCCAATTTCTCGTTAAGGCGCGGATTGTGCTTCATGGTGCACGAGCCGAGCGGATATAGGCCGCTGTCGATCGCGTAATTCTTCTGCGACAGCCGTGTGAAATGCCGCACGATCTGAGGCTCGCTCAGACCCGGCAGACCGATCGGGCGTCGCCGATCGAGCCCGCCAAGCCGAGAACGGAACGGTGGCGGCTCAGGCAAATCGACACCGCAGCGACCGGCGGCGTCCTGCTCGAATATCAGTTTCTCTTCGATCTGCAGGCCGCGGTTGCCGCTGAACGTCGTCTCCGCGTCCACGCGCTCCAGCGAGCCCGTACTGAGCGCGCGGCTCCAATCATTCATGACAATACCTCTCGCAGGGCCTGCTCGAACCGACCGATGTCTTCTTCGGTGACGGTTTCGGTTGCCGCTACCAGCAAGAGATCAGCGAGATCGGGACGGTCGGGGAAAAGCCGGCTGACTGGGATTCCGCCAAGCACGTCCAGCTGCGCGAGTTTCTCAACCACGGGGGCCGCCGGGCATGGCAGGCGCAACGTGAATTCGTTGAAAAAAGACCGATTGATCAGCGCGACCCGCGGAACCCGTTCGAGCTTCTCTGCGAGGCGCACCGCCGCGGCATGATTGAGTCGCGCAAGCCGAGCGAAACCGTCTTCACCGAGCAGCGACAGATGAATGGCGAACGCCAGCGTGCATAGGCCTGAATTCGTGCAAATGTTACTCGTCGCCCGCTCGCGCCGGATGTGTTGCTCGCGCGTCGACAGGGTCAGCACCCAGCCGCGCTTTCCTCCCGTATCAACCGTTTGCCCGACAAGCCGACCCGGCATTTGGCGCACAAATTTATCCCGGGTCGCAAAGAGGCCGAGATAGGGGCCGCCAAAACTGAGCGCGTTGCCGAGTGACTGCCCCTCGGCGGCCACAATATCGGCGGCCATTTCCCCGGGCGATTTGACTGCTCCCAACGACACGATTTCGGTGACGACCACGACCAGCAGCGCGCCCTTGGCATGGCATACCTCGCTCAAGGCCGACCAGTCGCGCAATTCTCCCCAGAAATCCGGGTTCTGGACGACGACGCAGGAGGTGTTGCCGTCGATCAGATCGGCCAACTTTGCTGCCTGCCCTGGGTTGGGGTCCGCCGCGGCAAGTTCGAACCCGACAAAGCGCGCATACGTGGCACAGACATCGCGATAATGGGGATGTAGGCCGCCGGACAGCACCGCCCGTTTCCGACCGGTCACCCGGTTTGCCATCATCACCGCCTCCGCGCAGGCGGTAGCGCCGTCATAAAGCGAGGCGTTGGCGACCTCCATTCCCGTCAACAGTGCAACTTGGGTTTGAAACTCGAAGAGATATTGCAATGTGCCTTGCGATATCTCGGGCTGGTACGGCGTGTATGACGTCAGGAACTCACCACGCTGGATCAGGTGGTCGACCGCGGCGGGAATATGATGGCGGTAGGCGCCCCCACCCAAAAAGAACGGCACCGAACCGGCGGCAACGTTACGTGACGCCATTCGGCCGATTGCGCGCTCGACCTCCAGTTCGCCTCGCGCGGGTGGCAGGTCGAGCAGGCCGTCGAGGCGCGCGGCTGCGGGAATATCCCCAAATAAGGCGTCGATCGACGAGACGCCGATGATCTTCAGCATGGCGCTGCGATCGGCCGCGGTCAGCGGCAGATAGCGCATTACAGGTGCTCCTCGACGAAACGTCGGTAGGCAGCCTCATCCATCAAGCCGTCCAATTGTTTTGGGTCGGCGAGACGAAGCTTGAGAAACCAACCCGTGCCCATCGGGTCGGCGTTGACTTTGGCTGGATCGGCGGCAAGGGCTTCGTTGATTTCGACGACGTCGCCCGATACCGGGGCATAGACATCGCTTGCGGCCTTGACCGATTCGACAACTGCGGCCTCCGTGCCTTGGTCGATGTGCCGACCGATCTCTGGCAACTCGACATAGACGACGTCACCCAATTGCGATTGTGCGTAATCGGTAATGCCGATCACCGCGAGGTCGCCGTCAACCCGGACCCATTCGTGGTCTTTGGTAAAGCATGGTGTCGTCATCGACATTTGCCTCCTGCGGCCTCAGCCGCGGTGATAGCGATGTGGGACAAAAGGGAGCCGGACGATTTGAGCTGGGCGCGACGACCCACGCACCGTTAACGACAGGGCGGTCCCCGGCGCGGCATGGGCGGAGTCGACGTAGCCCATTGCTACTGGCGCTCCGAGCGAGGGACCGAAGCCGCCGCTGGTGATTCGGCCGATCTCGTTGCCGTCAGATCCGTGATAGGTGTTCCTTCGCGGGCCGGAGCGCGGCCATCGGGGCGGATGCCGACCCGCTTGCGTGCCGGGCCATGCGCAAGCTGGGGGAGAACGACCGAAGCGCCCGGGAAATCGCCGTTCTCGACGCCTGTTTTTGGGAATTGTCCAGGTTAGGTTGGCTTCGACCGGTGTCGTTGTCTGATCGATATCGTGGCCGTAGAGGCACATCCCGGCTTCGAGGCGCAGCGAGTCGCGGGCACCGAGCCCGACCGGCGCTACTTCAGGCTCAGCAAGCAGCCGCTCGGCGAGTGCGGCGGCGCCCGTCGCCGGCAACGAAATCTCGAACCCGTCCTCGCCGGTATAGCCGGATCGGGTAATGAGGCACGGGTTGCCGTCGAGCGTGGTCTCCGCGGCACTCATGAACGGCATTTCCGCAATCTCACCGGCGAAGCGCTTCAAGACGACGGCGGCCATTGGTCCTTGCAACGCCAGCAAGGCGCGGTCTTCGAGCCGCTCGACCCGCACGGTGGGGCTGAGATGAGCGCGCAGATGATCGAAATCGGCGTCTTTGGTCGCGGCGTTGACGACCAGCAACAATCTGTCGGCGAATCTGGTCACCATCAGATCGTCGAGGATGCCGCCCAATTCGTCGAGCAAGAGGGTGTAGCGCATGCGCATCGGGCCGAGACCGCGGATATCGCTGGGCACCACCGCTTCGAGCGCCTCGGCCGGCTCGGCTCCTGAAATCCGCAGCTGCCCCATATGCGAGACATCGAACAAACCCGCCTGGGCGCGAGTATGCAGATGCTCGGCAAGAATGCCGGTCGGGTACTGCACCGGCATCTCATAGCCAGCAAACGGGACCATCCGGGCGCCGAGCGAGCGATGAAGCGGATAAAGCGGCGTTCGTTTCAACGAGGCCGGATCTTCGGTCGGCACCCTGGCACCTCCGACAGAGAGCGGACGCAGCTGCGTCCCCTTTGCCCCCTCTGTCGCGGACCCTGAGAGATTCACCCAGGAAGCGCTTATAGCGCTACCGGGGCTTACTCCTTCGGTGAGCGGCGGGGCGAACCACGCCGCTGCTTTCCAGAGTGCCCTTACGCCTGCGGTCCTTTTGCCTGAGAGTTTCCGGGGCGGTTGCTCCTTCGGCGCTGCATCTCCCAGAAGTCAGGAGGCGCAGCCTCTCCTGCGGGCGTGCGATCGGCTCGCGCATGTGTAGCACCGCTATCTGAAAAAGGCTATCCGCGAAGTCGGGCCAAGCGATGCTGGTCGCGTCCGAAGTGATTGGCCGAGTAAACGCATCGTTCGCCGGGTGTGTCGCTGCAAATCTCCGGGGTGCGTTTCCTGCGTCAACCGTTGTCGGCCAGGACCGCGCCGGCGAGATGAAGCGATCCGCAGATCAGGACGTGCGCCGGAACAGTCCCCGTGGTGATTGACTGAAGGGCGGCAGCGACCGAGGGCGCCTCGTGCGCCGGGATGCCGAGTGAACCGGCAGCGGCAACGATCCTATCGGCGGGCAAGGCATTTTGCTCGCCGGGGATTGTTATCGCGTAGAGAGTGCGGACGTGGGAGGCGAGCGGCGCGAGGAAGCCGGCCGAATCCTTCGTGTTGAGCATCCCGACGATCAGATCGAGCGGGCGGGCGACCCAAGTCGAAGCCGCGGCGGCTAGCACCTCACCGGCGCCGGGATTATGGCCGCCGTCGAGCCACAGTTCCCAGGCCCCCGGCAGCATTTCCATCAAAGGCCCGCGAGTCAGGCGCTGCAGGCGCGCCGGCCAATCGATATGGCGCAGGCCTTGCCCGATCGTTTCGCGGCTAATTTCCAGACCCGGCACCTGTTCGAGACAGGCGATCGCGGTCCCGGAATTCGCAATCTGATGGCCGCCCGGGAGGGACGGCAACGGCAGGTCGAAGCACCACCGCGGGCCTTGATAGCGCATCCCGCTGGCATGCGCCGCGCAGCGCCATTCTCGCCCGAAGCGGTAAAGCGGTGCCCCGATCTCGGCGGCGCGCGCGTCAAATACCGCGGCTGCGTCGGCGGGCTGCGGGCCAATAATTGCAGGCGAACCGGACTTCAGTATGCCGGCCTTTTCGGCGGCAATCGCGGCAATCGTGTCGCCGAGAAACGCTTGATGATCGAGCGAGATCGGGGTGATTGCCGTAGCCGCCGGATGGCGAATGACATTCGTCGCATCGAGCCGACCGCCGAGGCCGGTTTCGAGCAGCACGAGATCCGCCGGGATGCGAGCAAAGGCGAGAAATGCCGCGGCCGTCGTGATCTCGAAATAGGTAATCGGGCGACCCTGATTCGCGTGCTCGCATTCTTCGAGGAGTTCGATCAAACGGTTTTCGTCGATCAGGCAGCCGGCGAGCCGGATCCGTTCGTGAAACCTTACGAGATGCGGTGATGTATACGCGTGAACGCGCCATCCGCCGGCTTCAAGGCAGGCGCGAAGAGTGGCTACCGTCGAACCCTTGCCGTTCGTCCCGGCGATGTGTAGCACCGGGGGTAACTCATCTTGAGGGTTGCCCAGCGCGTCAAGCAGCCTCTCGATGCGCCCGAGGGATAGATCGATCAGCTTCGGATGTAAGCGTGAAAGGCGCTCCAGGACGATGTCGCTGCCGGCTCTTGTCATGCCGACTCCGATCCCGTGGTCACTCGAGGCTTTGACAAGGGGGTCGGCGATGGCTCGCGCAACAGACCCAGCAGCCGCCCGATCGTCGCCGGCAATTCTGCCCGGGGCACGACGAGGTCGACCATACCGTGATCGAGCAAATACTCGGCGCGCTGAAAGCCATCAGGCAATTTCTCTCGGATTGTCTCCTCGATGACACGGGCTCCGGCAAACCCAATGATCGCGCCCGGCTCTGCCAGAGTGATATCACCGACCATCGCAAACGAGGCCGAAACCCCGCCCGTCGTTGGATCGGTGAGCAACACGATGTAGGGAAGGCCAGCATCCTTCACCATATCGGCCGCGATAATCGTCCGCGGCATCTGCATTAGAGACAGAATGCCCTCCTGCATTCGCGCGCCGCCCGAAGCCGGCGCAACCACCAATGCGGCCTCCTGCAATACTGCGAGCTTGGCCGCGGCCAACACCGCCTCTCCCGCGGCGACGCCCATCGAGCCTCCCATAAAGTCGAAGTCAAACGTGGCGGCAACAACGGGGTGCCCACCGATCGTGCCATGCGCGACGACAACGGAATCGCTGCCAGAACCGTGCACCGCCTGACGCTCTTTGAGGCGATCCGTGTACCGTCGGCGATCCCGAAAGCGCAACGGGTCAGCAGCTGTCTTTGGCAATTCGATACGCGAAAACGCGCCGCCGTCGAACAGGATACCCAGTCGGCGCACCGCGCCAATGCGTAGGTGGTGGCCACAATTCCGACAAACATCGAGATTGGCTTCGAGCTCGCGATGGAACAGCATCTGTTCGCAAGCTGGACATTTTTTCCACAAATTGTCCGGAACAGCCCGCTTACTGACGACGGCGCGAATCTTCGGCAGGACGAAATTAGTAAGCCAGCTCATCCGCGTTCACCACTTCGCAAAGGACGGGTCAGGTTGCGGCTAAGTGCCCATCGCGGCAATAGCTCGATCCCCTTTTGGGGAAGAGATCGATCCCCGTCTTCGCAAGCCAGCACCGGTGATTATACACTCTTGATGAAACAGCGTTTCGTTATTGACGGGAGCTGGTGGTGAGATGCGTGATCTGGCGATTCGATTCCGTTACTCTGGAGTGAAACCGGCGCCTGATGACCCTCCCGCCGCAGCAGCTTTGTCTTTGCCTTCGACCCCTAGTTTCATGCACTCGCGCGCAAGTGCGATCCTTTGCTTTTGTGGGTTAGGAATTGCCGCTGCCGCAACCATTTTCGCCTTTCTCGGGACCGGACTCTCTCTGCTGACCTTTCATTCACTCGAAGCAGTTCGTCCTGAACCACAGGCGGCAAAAATCACATCCGATGCCTCGACAACCCCGATCCGCGGATTGACCAATTGGTCCATTGTCACTTCTACGCAGGAAAGCTCGCGAAAGGCTCCGGATCAGACGGGAACACGGGCAACGCCGACGGGCGAAACAAAATCGGACTTAGGCGTCTCGAGTTCAAGCCACGACCCCTAGGTCCGAAGCCGCAAGCTCCAGGGCGCCGGGTTCCGGATCAACTGCACCCGAAACTCCCACTCTCCAATCCGACCGACAGCCGATCGACATGGGCGCCGCCGCGGTGGCCCATTCGGAAACGGCGCTCTCTCAGCCGAAAGGTCGCGGTGCTGAAACAGAAGCGACGATAACGGCGCCGCTACCTGCCCCGGAAATCAAATCACTTTTGCTGCAGGGTGACGCTGCGTTTCGTCGGGGGGATCTCACCTCCGCACGGCTCCTTTACCGACGAGCGTTCGAAGCGGGGGAGGGGCGGGGCGCACTAGGAATAGGAGCGACCTACGATCCGACTTTCCTTCAGCGCTTTCGACTGTGGACACAAATCGCGGACCCCAGCCAGGCACGGGTGTGGTACTTACGCGCCGGAGAACTCGGCGCGGCCGAAGCTAAGCTTCGCCTTGATCGTCTGGGAGCAAAACCAAATCGGTAGTCGGGGTTTGGTCATGTCCTGTGTGCTGACTGTTCGAGGGCTGAAATTCGAGCCAAGAGCTCGCACGATTTGCGGTCGCGCAAGCAAGAAGAAAAGTTGACTGCGACGATACGCAACTCACCGGCCTCAACCGCTCGGCCTATGGCTGCAGCTTCCCTCCAAAGGAACTATCGGGCAAGTTCTCGTCGGGTTTCTGCGCCTCCAGGCACCGCCTCCGGCCGCACCTGCCCGGCCCGTTGGTTGCGCCTATCCATCGCCAGGGCTAGGGTGCGATGTTGACTGCGCACGATACCTTGCGTGGGAGGGGTGGCCGAGCGGTTGAAGGCGCACGCCTGGAAAGTGTGTAGACGGTGATGAATCGTCTCGCGGGTTCGAATCCCGCCCCCTCCGCCAATAAACTACTAAAGATCATTGCAATATTGTTTTCGAGGATTTCTTGAGGCCGCTCTAGATCACCTTATTATGGCTCGACGGTGGGTCGTCCCTGGTCTACCGCATAGCAAGGGCTGACACTGATTTTGTCAGTGCGATTGTGAACTTTTGTTTGGCTGAAAATCTCGCAGTGAGATCCTGTTAGCGTTATCCGGCCGACGCGAAACCCGTATGTCTTCGTGCTGCTGCCGTAAGAAAGGGTGATTGTATCACCCACCGCAATCTCGGATGGCAGGCGTATGTGGTGATAGGTTCGGCGCGAACTGGTCACGAGCCAATCCAAATGCTTGGTCAATTTACCCGGAGCTCCTGGCTTGACCGCATTGACCGTGTTCGTTTGGGCCGCGGAGCCTATATCGAGGGCACTAACCACAAGGCCCGCGATCCACGCGCTCAGCACAATCGCCCTCACGATGGATCGGCTGCGCGTGCTGGCCGATATCATCAACGATCTCCGAGTATTTTTTGGCGAAAGTCGAACCCCGGAAAGCTGCGGCCGTCTTTCGTTCGATCTCGCGCAAGCCGGAGTTTGCGATGGCAACACTCCGGTTGGGCTCGCAGTTCCGGAGACCCAATTCTTGAGAGGCGAACGCCTCCGCCTCCAGGCAGCGCTAATAATCGGCTCGACAAGGGGCGGACCTTTGGTGGCATCGGCGCGCTTTGTTAGGGTGCCGGTCGGGCTCGAACTGCACGGGTGGCCGGGAGCGCGCACGCCAAAGTTCTCCGCGGCGAGCGCGTCCCGGTCAAGTGACGTAGTCACTTTAACAGGGGGGTAAGAAGGCCACCGTTGATCGAAACCGATTTTACCGTATAGATCGGGGCCGACCATGGCCCCGTAATCAGAATTTGCGCGCTTCCGAGTTTAGGGAGTTGCTGCAGCCACAGGTAATCGAGGCTATGGGCCCTCAGATCGATGGTTCCGCTGCCCAAAACTAGCATCTTTGGCGAGGCGATCTTAAGATCGCCATTGTAGAGAATGCCCTCGGTGATAGTGCCGGACCCCGAGAGCGATTGAAATATGATGGTCTTCGGTAGCGAATAAGCGAATGGACCTGAAATGGTCTTTGTTAGTGTGAGGAGACCAGGACCCGAAAACTTTCCGTTCGTGAGGCTAATCCGGCACGTACCGCTCAGAGAGGAAACGATCTCTTTCTCGTTATCGCCATTTCCGCTCACGGCGAGGGATACGTCGCCACTCCCCGCGAGTTGGTCAAAGCCGGCAACCGCGGCGACCAAGGGGCCAGCCTCGATGCCATGCAACTCGACATTGGCGGCGACCGCCAGTGCCGTGCCGGCACCATCGGCGATGATCTTGCCGCTGCCGGCTCCGCGATAAAGGCTCATTGCGGTCAGGTCGAGCACCAATCGACCATGCTCGAGATGGAGCGTCAGCGCGCTGTTGCCGAGCTCGACGCCGCGAAAATGAATTGCGTTCGCGTTCAGCTTTAGATCGGCATCGGCCAGCTGTAGCAGTTTAGAATCAAACGGTATCGTGCTCCAGTGCGGCGGGTGAGCCTCTCGGGGCCGCTCCGGCTGCGGCGTCGCCTCGCCCGCTCCCGCCGCGGATATCGTCCGGGTGAGCGGCGCATCCGGAAGGGGCGGGGCCTCGGCACGTTGGTGCTCGAAATAAGGTTCGAGATCGAGCGTAGCGATATCCAAATGGCCCGACAGAATTGGTCGCGGATCGAGTTCTTCGAGACTCAGCGCCCCTCGAGCGGAACTCGAATCCAATGCGATCGCAGTATCAGTCAGATTAAGGCGCGACCGGGTAGCCTCGATTTTGCCGCGCAACGTGAAATGCTCGAACCCCTCTCCATGCATCGGGAAGCGCAATCCAACCCATTCGACAAAAGTGCGCATCGACGGCGTGTCGATGTGGATTGCGCCCATAATCTGGGAACGCGGCCCTCCTTCCGCGTTTCCGGCGAAATCGGCCTCGATCGGCGCTGAAAAGAGGTGGAACGTGAATGGGCTCACTCCACCTTGCCACAACTTCTCGGGCGAGGTCGCCGCCGCGTAGATGGTCACCGTTTTGCCGTTCCAAATCGCCTCGCCTTTCGCTTTCGCGGGCAGCGATTGCTCGGGCATCGAAAAATTGAGATCCAAATTTGTGACGACGCGCTTCTCGCCGTTGCGTTGATCGAGATAGTCTGCTGTGCCGCGAACGACGGTCAGGTCGGTCACGACTGCCGCGAACCTGGCGTTATTGCTCTGCGAGGTTATGGCGTATTGCGGCTGCTCCGGCGCACGAAATACCCAATTCCGGTGTCCTTGCTTGTCGATTTCGAGGTGAAGGGCGGGGCGCAGCAGCTCAAGCCGGTCAATTTGGATCCTGCCGCGCAACAGCGGGAGGAATCCGAACAAGGCACGAACACTCTTGGCCTGCAACAGATCGGAGCTGAAGTCGTCGCTCGGGCTCGGTAACGTGACGTCGGTCAGCTCAAACCCAAGCTGCGGGAACAGCGAGAGATGCAGCGCGCCGGCGATCCTTAGATCCCGGCCGGTCTTCTGCTTAATGAGAGCCGCGATTTTTGCTTTGACAACGCCGGTAGGAATGAGAATAGGCGTGACAAGCAAAATGACACAAATCACCGACATAGATGCGATAGCGGCGATCGCCGTTTTTCTCATTGCTAAATATCCCACCCAATCCGCCACCGCTCGGCACAGCGCGGTTTTTACCCGGTAGCAGTTTCACTTTAATGCGGCGTAGCAACGCAGCCGCAAAGTAGAGATCAACCGACAATTGAAAGACTTCACAGCGGGCATTATTTAATTTGACATCCCCAGTGTAAGATCATGCCGCATTTGGTCCAGTGCGGCTTCGCGCAGCGGAAGGCTGTCATGCCCTAATTTCAGGCAATCGAGGTTGCGACTTGATTGCTCGCCACCGGCCACTATCCAGCGCCGGAGGCTAAATTAATGACTTGGTGGCGCACCCGGCGAGATTCGAACTCACGACCTCTGCCTTCGGAGGGCAGCGCTCTATCCAGCTGAGCTACGGGTGCCGGGGGCGATGATCCTGGCGTTCGCGCACGCCCGGTGGATAACGCCGCCGCAAGGGATTTGCAAGAAAGTTCGGGCATAATAACTGCTGCCGAGGCGGCGCTTGGCAATCCGCGCGAAGTCGACTATCACCCGTAAACCCCGGCCGCGAGAAAGTTCTTAATGAGCGATCAAACGGTAACGCTTGTCGGCAGCAGAGAAATCAGCGCTCCGACTGGCCAACCAGCGGATCGGTCTTTACCAAGCAGGGATGAGCAACTGGAGCAGCGCTTTGGGCGGCTCCATTCACGGCAGCGGCTCGGCATCGAGGACGATCACGAAGCGCGCGCCCGCGGCAGCGCGCCTCATCCGCTGCGGCCACGGCGATGGTATCTGAGCCCGGTGCTGGTCCGGCGCACGCTAAAGCTCACCGGCCTGTATTGGTGGGCCCACAAGAATTCCGGACGGATCGAAATACGCCGCAATGCGATCCGTCTGCCGGCGCTGCCCGCCGCGTTTAATGAGCTGACGATCCTGCAGATCAGCGACCTGCATGTGGACATCAGCCCGGCGGCGATGCGGCGGTTAATCGAGCTGTTGCCGCATCTGAATTACGATCTGTGCGTACTGACCGGAGACTACCGGGGCAGAACCTATGGGCCGTGCGAGGCGACACTCGAAGGTATGGCCCGAATGCGCCCTCATATCACTGCGCCGGTTTATGCCGTCTTAGGGAACCACGATTTGCTGCGGATGGTGCCAGCGCTGGAGGAGATGGGTATCCGCATGCTGGTCAACGAGGTTGAGCCGCTGGTGCGCGACGGCCAGCAAGTATACCTGGCGGGGATTGACGACGCCCATTTCTACCGAACGGATAACATCGAAAAAGTAGCCTCCAAAATTCCCCACGATGAATGTTCGATCCTGCTGTCGCATACGCCGGAGATTTACCGTCAGGCTGCGCATGCCGATTTCGACCTGTTGCTGAGCGGGCACACCCATGGCGGCCAAATTTGCTTGCCCGGATCAATTGCGCTGACTCTCGATTCGGTCCTGCCGCGCCGCATGGGTGCGGGAGCGTGGCGATATGGCCGGATGATCGGTTACACATCAGTCGGGGTTGGGTCATCGATCGTCGCCGCCAGGATCAACTGCCCGCCAGAGATCACGCTGCACGAGCTGCGGACTGTCGCCGCTCTGGCCTGCTAGTACGGCCGATCGCGCAGGTCGAAAGCATAAAGGACGCGCGACAAGGCCAGCTCACCGATAAAAAAGAGCGCCACGCCGATCGCCACGTCGGCGATCGTCAGCGGCAATGGGCCCATGCAAGCGAGTAGCGGAAACAATGATTCCGGGATCTGATCGATACCGACAACCGGGCTGCTTGATGACCGTCCAAGCCGACGCTTCATAAAGCTCGAAAACAGGTCGCCGACCATAGCGAGACTGCCGACCAGCAGCCCGATCTTCCATCCGAGCCCGACCAGCAGTCCCCCCAACATTGTTATCAAGACCGCGCAGATAATCCCACGCATTGTCTTTGCCGGCCCGAATACCGGCCGACCGTCAACAAATTGATAGTCGCCATCAACCGGATAAGATAGCCGTGGGCCCAGGACCTTTTGGACCATCAACGGCGTGCCGTTAGCCAACAGCAACAGAAACAAAAGCGGGATGATGTATGGCGACAGCATCAGCTCACTGTCCGCCGAGCGAGGCCTGATTGGTTCCGCCGAGATCCGCTTCGAAGGTGCCGCGGTCAGCGCCCGACGCCAGCGGTGCACCGGCCGTCAGAATCCAGCCCGCGACATCGGCGCTTACGATCGGGCTTTCGAGGTCGCGCAACAGCATATGATACCCATGCAGGTAAAATGCGAAGCTGCGGCGGTGGCGCGTGTCGCTTGGCAATTCGCGGACGAACCGGTTGATCGGCCGTCTTGGTATGATCTCGTCGTGGGCGCCATACATAAACAACAGCGGTTCTCTGAGCCCTGGCGCCGCCGCGAGCGCCGCATCCATCAGATTTACCAACCCCCAGATCGTATCGACACGCGTCTCCTTGATGACAAGCGGGTCTCGCCCTAACGCGCGCAACATCGGGATGTTGTCCGATGCAAGGATATGGAGGCTCTGTCCGGTCAGTTTTAGGTCGGGCATGAGCCTAACGCCGGCCCACAGTGCGATCCGCGGTATGAGATCCATCGTCGACCGGCCCCACACCGCCGGCGCAGTCAGGATCACCCCATCGACATCGGGTATCGGGGTATGGCTTTCGCCGGTCATCGCGACGACGGCGATCGCCCCGCCCATGCTCTCGCCCAGCAAATAAAGCGGCACACCGGGATAAAGATGTCTCAGTATACCGCAGGCGGTTGCAGCATCGTCGGCGAGCACTGCCCGGCCCGGCCATAACCCGCGCTCCGGCGCCGCGCCAAAACCGCGCTGATCATAGGCGTAGGTTGCAATACCGTCCTTCGCCCAAGCCGTGCCGGGGGTCTTGAAAGCGTGGCTGTAATCATTAAAGCCGTGCAATGCCAGGATCACTGCCCTGGCAGGGCCGCTCGGCAGCCATTTGCGCAAGGGTAGCCGCTGGCCGTCGGCCGTGATGAATGTGGAATCAGTGAACCGGGCGATCGGCTTCGACTCGGGCGATGAATGCGGTGCGCCGATGTTCGCGACTGGCACGCCGGGGTCTGTTGCTGGCGCGCAGCCGCACAACCCAACGCAGGCGAGAAGCCAAATCCAGCGGAAGAGCGAAATGCAGCGTCGTCGGTTGCTCAAGAAGTAGGCCTTCGGCGATGCGACGGTCGAACTGGCCGCGCCCTTCCGCAGCATCGCCTAGGCTTTCCAGCTGGCGTTCGCGGTCGCTCGTCGGGTTCGAAGCAGCGGATCATTGATCATACGGCGGCGAGGCGTATCATCGGGATCTTCATACGGTCAACCGGCCGCCGCGCCGCGCCGGCTCGAGGACTTCCGGCTGGTTCATGGGACCATTCGAAACCATCTATATCGACGAGATGGTCGCAGCCTGCAACGGCGGCGGCGGGCCGCTCGGCCATCCCAGGGTATATCTGAACCTCGCCCCTTTGGGGCGGGTGGAATGCCCTTATTGCTCACGTCTCTTCGTCAATCGAGTTATGGCCGGCTCCGGTAAGCGGGAGGGGCCCACGGTCTCGACGGCAATGGATCCGCCGTATACCCAACCCAAGACAGCAACTTCTGAATAGCAGGATCATCGTGGACGACTTAACCGGCGCGATCGACGTCGCCAACCCAGGCTCAGCTTCGGCGGCAGCAAGCGCCACTATCGCTGGCACGCTTTCGGCTGCACCGCGTCACGTTTTCCTGATCGACGGCTCCGGGTTCATCTTCCGCGCCTATTTTGCACGGGCGCGCGATCCCAAAGCGGAGCGGTTTCAAAGGCAGTCGGACGGGATGGCCACCGAAGTGGTCATGATCTTCAGCAATATGCTTGATAAGTACCGGCGCGAAACCGACGCCGACCACATGGCTGTCATTTTCGACGCCTCCGGTCACAGTTTTCGCAACCGAATATACACCGATTACAAAGCCAACCGGCGCGAGATGCCGGATGATCTGCGGCCGCAACTCGAGCATGTGCGGCGCGCCGCAGCGGCGTTCGATATTTGCCAGATCGAGATGCCGGACTTCGAGGCCGACGATCTCATCGCAACTTACGCCCGCCACGCGGTTGATGCGGGCGCCAAGGTAACGATTTTGTCGTCCGACAAAGACCTGATGCAGCTCGTCGGCGACGACGTGCAGATGCGCGACCCGATGACCGATCGGCCGATCGGTGAGGCCGAGGTGCGGGAAAAATTCGGTGTCGGACCCGACAAGGTGATTGAGGTCCAGGCGCTGTGCGGCGACAGCACCGACAATGTGCCGGGGGTGCCGGGCATTGGCGTCAAAACCGCGGCCGAACTGATCAACAGCTATGGCGACCTCGAAACCCTGCTCGCCCATGCGCAAGAGATAAAACAGCCAAAGCGGCGCGAAGCGCTGATCGAGAACGAAGCCAAGGCGCGACTCTCGAAAGAGCTGGTGAAGCTCGACGATCACGTGCCGCTGCCATGCCCGCTCGCGGCACTGAGGGTCAAGCCATATGACCCCGAGAAGTTGTTCCCATTCCTCGACGAAATGGAATTGCGCGCTCTCAAGACGCGCATCGTGCGCCGGCTCGATATAACCGCGCCGCTGCCGAGCGGGCCAAGCGAGCCGGTCATCCCTGAGGTGCCGAACTTCGCCGGACCGCGCAGCTACGAGCTGATCGAAACCGTCGAGGGTCTCGATCATTGGATCGAGGCGGCCAACGAGGCTGGCTATGTCGCGGTTTGGGTGGCGGCCAGCGCGATCCCGGGCGCCGGCCCGAGATCGTCGGGATTGCTTTGGCGTTGGCGCCGGGGATGGCGGCTTATATTCCGCTCGCCCATCGTCCTTCGGGCGAACTCGACCTCGCCGAAGCGAGCGGCATTCCGCTCGATATCGCGATCGAGAAGCTGCGACCGCTGTTGCAGGATCACGGCGTTCTCAAGATTGGACACGATATCAAGACAATCGCGCATCTGCTGTCGCGTTGGGGAGTTTTGCTTGCTCCCCATGATTGCACGATGCTGATGTCGTATGTGCTCGACGGCGGCCAGTTCGACCACGAGATCGAGACGTTGGTCAAACGCGGTTTCGAGCACGACCTGACCACGTTGAAAGAGCTGGTCGGCACCGGCAAAAGTCTGATCCCGTTCGCCGAGGTGGCACGCGAGCGCGCCCGCGACTTTGCCGCCGAGCGAGCCGACGCGGCATTGCGTTTACACGCGCTGCTGAAGGCGCGGCTTGTGCGCGACAAGATGACCGCCTTCTACGAGACGGTTGAGCGCCCTCTGGCGCCGGTGGTTGCCGCGATGGAGAATGCGGGGATCATGGTCGATCGCGCCGCCCTCGCGGAATTGTCACGCGATTTCGCGCAGCGCATCGCCACGCTCGAACAGTCAATCTATGCCGATGTCGGCAACGAGTTCAACATCGGCTCTACCAAGCAACTCGGTGACGTGCTGTTCGAAAAGCTTGGGCTCCCGGGGGGAAAGAAGGGCAAGACCGGGGCCTACGGCACCGACGCCTCGATCCTTGAGGAGCTCGCGCCGCTGCACCCGGTGCCGGCGCAGGTCCTCGAATGGCGTCAGCTGAGCAAACTAAAATCAACCTATGCCGACGCCTTGGGTGAGGAAATCGACGCCGAGACCGGACGGGTGCACACCTCATACGCGCTCGCGGTAGCGGCGACAGGGCGGTTCTCGTCAAACAACCCTAATTTGCAGAACATCCCGATCCGCACCGAAGAGGGAAGGCGCATCCGCCGCGCCTTTATCGCCGAGCCGGGGTACGTTCTGCTGTCGGCTGATTACAGCCAGATCGAATTGCGCCTTGCGGCTCACGTCGCCGATATCCCCGAATTGCGGCAGGCTTTTCACGACGGCGTCGACATCCACGCGCTGACCGCCAGCCAGGTGTTCGGCGTGCCGCTCGCCACCATGGACGCCGCCACCAGGCGGCGGGCAAAGGCGATCAATTTCGGGATCATCTATGGCATTAGCGCCTTCGGGCTCGGCGCCCAGATCGGCGTGCCGCAATCCGAGGCGGCGGCCTATATCCGCGCCTATTTCGAGCGCTTCCCGGGGATCCGCGCCTATATGGAGCGGATCAAAACCGACGCCCGCCGCACCGGCTATGTCGAAACGATTTTCGGCCGCAAATGCTGGATCTCGGGCATCCGCGAGGCCAACCCGGCGCGCCGCGCCGGGGCCGAGCGGCAGGCGATCAACGCGCCGTTGCAGGGATCTGCCGCCGACATCATCAAGCGCGCAATGATCCGCGTTCCCGCCGCCCTCGCCAGCGCTGGCCTGAAGGCCCGCATGCTGCTGCAGGTTCATGACGAATTGCTGTTCGAGGTGCCCGAGACCGAAACCGAAACCGCCGTTGGGGTCATCAAGAAGGTCATGGAGGGCGCGTGCGCGCCGCATTGCGAATTGTCGGTTCCTCTCGTCGTCGAAACCGGCTTTGCCCATAGCTGGGATGAAGCGCATTAAAGGAGTTTGTTGCCTCAATTCGGAATGGCTCTGGTAGTGTCGTGAACATTGCTGCGGGGGTGCCGCGACCCGTATCCACGATTTGGTCTTTGACCGCGAGCACCAATCACAGCGGCATAAAGAAGGAGCGCCGGCATGGAATTCGGCATGTTTCACCAATTTCCGTCGTTACCGGGGCGCAGCGACGCCGACACTTTCGCCGAGGCGTTTGAGCAGATCGATGCGGCCGAAGAACTCGGTCTCGATGTGATGTGGCTCTCCGAATTGCATTTCGACCCGGCGCGCTCGGTCTTGTCGGCGCCGCTCAGCATCGCCAGCGCGATTGCAGCCCGCACCCGCCGCATCAAAATCGGGATCGCGGTACAGGTATTGCCATTGTGTCACCCGCTGCGGTTGGCGGAGGAAGCGGCAACCGTCGACCAGATCAGCCGCGGCCGGCTGATATTCGGGGTTGGCCGCAGCGGGTTGCCGCGCACCTACGAAGATTATGGCGTGTCCTATGCGGAAAGCCGCGACCGTTTTGGCGAAGTCCTCGATATCGTCGAGCAAGCATGGTCGCAGCCCGCCGTCCGCTATGACGGCAAATACTATAGCTTCCATGACATCAAGGTGACGCCGAAGCCCTTTCAGCAGCCTTATCCGCCGATCCGGATCGCCGCCGCCAGCCCCGATACCTATCCCGCGGTCGGCGCGCGCGGGTTGCCGATTTTTCTAAACGCCCGTCACGGCGCGTTCTCGGAATTCGTTCCGGCGATTCGGGAGTATCGCACCGCTTACGAGTCGGCCGGGCACATAGGAAGAGGCGAGGTTTATCTGCGCGTTCCGACCTATCTCGCGGAGACCGAAGCCCAGGCGCGCGAGGAGCCGCGCGAAAGCCTGATGCATTTCTACCGCGAACAAACCGAGCGGCTGCGCGACTCGATGTCCCGCGGCGGCACGCGCGCGATCGAAGGACGCGCGGAGCGGCTAAATCGGCTCGAAAACTTAACTTATGACGAGGCTTTGGCCGGCCAGGTATTGATCGGTACGCCGGCGTCGGTCGGCCGAAAGCTGCGCGAGTTGCAGGACGAGTTGGGGATCGACGGCATCCTGGCCGAACTCAATTGCGGCGGGCTGATCTCGCACGCAAAGGTGATGCGCGCGCTCGACTTGTTGTGCCATGAGGTAATGCCGCGTTTCCGTTGACGACGGCAGGCTCGGCTCAGGGCGTGGCCGTGCTGATCAGAACGTCCCGCAACGCCGTCCACTTCGCGAATTTGGCAGCAAAGTCGAGCCGAGCGTGAGCTGGGCTTGTCGACGGCATTGCCAGGTACGAGAGGCCCGGCCGAAGTGGGAAATAGCGTTCGTACAGCCGGCGGGCGGTGGTGCCGTTGAACGCGATCGCCTGGATCAGCGGATGCGCGTCGAGCAAGCGATCGATCGCGTTCGGGGTTTCTCGGCGGATAGCCGAGTTGGCGCTGGCCTCGCGCTCGCCGATCATGCACACATCCCACAGCGCCACCCGCTGCACCCTGGCAAAGCCAAGTTTCGCCTCATAATCGGTCGCAACTGGAGCTTCGAACAAGGCGAACAGGATCGGCCAAAACAGATTGCGCGGGTGAGCGTAGTACTGTTGCCGCCTCAGAGACTCTTCGCCAGGCAATGTACCGAGGACCAGAACCCGCGCGCGCTCGTCAACGATCGGAGGAAAGCTTCTCTTGGCCGGCGGTGCGGTCGATCCGATTCCGGCGCGATCGACTCCGGCAGCTAAACCGCGCGCATCAGCCGACATAACGGCCGAGGCGAACCGCAGTCTGTCCTTTGCTCGACCGGCGCGACGGCATGATCAATATACAATCATCGTATGGAGTGCGTATTTCGCGCCCGTCATCGCGGCCAATCAGCGTACCCTTTGGCGTTAGCACTTCGAGCCCGCGGAAATCGCCCGCGAATTCAAAGCGGTCGCCGGTGATGGTGACGGCTTCGGTGACTTCGACGACTCGCTGCTCCGGCTGGGAGTCGAAATCGGCACCCCCGAGCGGTGCCGCTTCGTCGCGCGCTAAAATGCCGAGAGCGATCAGAAAGCGCAGCATTACGTCGGTCGCGACCTCGGCCGTGCGTTGCTGCCAATGCTGTCCCGCCTCGATCAGCAGCGCCGTCTTCGGGGAGGCCGGGTCGCCGAATGCGCCGTAGTCACGCATGCGTTTGCCGGCGGCATGCCCGACATCGCACATAATCAATTCGGGGATGCCAACCTTTCGAGCGAGCGCCACTGACCGATCGAGCGTGCCGGCCAACATCAATGGCGCCGTCGCATGCTGCATCGAATGAATATCGAGCAGGAAATCCGCAGCATCGACAAACGGTCGTAACGCCCGGGCTCGGGTGAGTTCAACAGACTGCCGGTCGCCGTCAAGGGTGCCTTCATCCCACAGACGATTGAAATCCTCGTCGACAAAACGCGACGCTACCGGATAACGCGGATTGAAGCTGTGATAGGCGGCGACATTGTCAAATGCCAAAGTCAGTTTGCCATGACGCGGCCTCAGTCCGGCGCGCAGCAAACGATCGAGAGCAATAGCGCCGCAAATCTCGTTTCCGTGGGTGAGGGCGGTGACCAAGACGTGCGGGCCTGCCCTGCTGCTGTCGAAAGTCGTGACATATTCTGTGCCGGTGTTGCCGGCCCGGTAGGGGGTGATGTCGGGCGAGCTCAATTCGACGGGATAGTTTGTCTCGGGCACGCAGGGCTCCAGTTGCTCGGAACCGGATCATCTTGCACCGGCTTGGCGGCTACGTCACGCCTCGCGGCAGGGGTTCATGTCCCCACGGGTGGTCAAGTTAAGCGATGACCCTGCTGCCCTGGCGCAAGGCATACTCGGACGGCTTGCCCCGCGAATGTGCAATCCATAGAATTTGATTGGGCAAATTGCCGCTGCTGGCTTTGGCCGGCGCGATAACCGTTGATTGGATGCGCATGAGGGTGCGCGGGGCGAGGCGCTGAAATGAGCCAACTCGATGAGTTTTGAAATTTCCGGTGTTCTGTGGCGGCGCGATCCTGAGACCGCGGAGGTACCCCTCGTTTTTGACTCGCCGCACAGTGGCTCCGATTATCCCGAGGACTTCCGTTTCGCCTGCCCTCTCGAAACCTTGCGGCGCGCCGAAGATGCGTATGTCGACGAGCTTTATGCGGACGCGCCCGCACACGGCGCCACCTTGATCGGCGCGCTGTTTCCGCGGAGCTACCTTGATCCCAACCGCGGGGTCGAGGATATCGACGAGGCGTTGATCGATGGCAGATGGCCGACGCCGCTGAGGCCGTCGCAAAACACCCGTTCCGGACTCGGCTTGGTGCGCCGCGTCGCTCGGCCCAGCACCCCGATCTATGACAGAAAGCTTAGTGTCGACGAAGTGTTGGCCCGCATCGAACGGTGTCATACGCCTTACCATCGTGTGCTCGACGAGGTCTGCACGCGACTGCATGCGAAATACGGGACGGTCTGGCACATCAACTGCCATTCCATGCCGTCAAAACGAAGCGCTCGCGACATCGGACGCCCGGCCGATTTCGTACTCGGTGACCGCGATGGCACGACTTGCGACAAGGAACTCACTAGCTTCGTCGCCGGGGTGCTGCGACGCCGCGGCTATGACGTGCGAATCAACGAAATCTACAAGGGAGTAGAGATTGTCAAACGCCAGGGAAGACCGTCGGCCCGACGCCACAGCCTTCAGATCGAGGTCGACCGGGCGCTCTACATGGATCAGAAAACTTTGCAGAAGAACTCGAACTTTGTGCAACTTCGGAGCGATATCGCTCACTTGATCGAAATGCTGGGGCGTTTTGCGCGCGAGCAGCGCTCGCCCTAAGATCCATTTAAATGCAGTTCGCTGGAGGCTGACATGGCGACAATCCCGAAGATATTGCACGCGCACATCAACACCGCATTTCCGGCAAATGTCTGCCTAGTCGGCAGCGTATTACCCGACGGATTCGCGCAGATAACACCTCGCGGCGGGACGATGGTCTACGATGATGACCACCTTGCGTTGTGGGAGCGGGGGAAGGGTTCGACCAGCGCTAACCTGCGCGACGGCACGGCGCTGACTGTTTTCTTTCGCAAGCCGCAACTGCGCGAGGAAGGCGTGTTGCCGAAAGGCGGCATTGCCCGCTTTTACGGACGAGCCAAAATCTACAGATCGGGGCCGGTGTACGAGGAGGTTTGGCGCCGGTTGGTGCAGCCGGAAAAGGATCGCGATCCGCAAAAAGCCGGTTATGCGGTGCTGGTCGAAATCGAGCGCGCCGAGGATCTGGATGGGGAGCCCTTGGCAATCGATTGATGGATTTGGTGCCCGACATTAATTTCGGGCGCCTCGTTCCAGCGGATCGGAAGGGTAGGCCGGCTGAGTTCCAATAATTTAGAATTGGGTGCACCGACCCTTCGCTCGGTCGGGTCGTCACCGCCGCGCGCGATGCCAAATAGCGTCAGCCGCTCGTCGGCCAGCCGCGGCGATTATAGGCGCCGTCCCAGAATAGCCACTCATACTGCGTGGCGCGGGTGAAGGCGGCGAGCATTTGCTGGCGCACACGATCGCTCGCAGCCGCTGCGGCGCGGTCGGCCGCGGCGATAACGGCCTGTACCGCCTCGCCAAACCGCGGATCAGCATAGGTGTCGATCCAGGCGCGGTACGGGTTGTCCGGCGCAGCGGTGCCGGCGATCGCGCGGCCGACATCCCAATAGATCCAAAAGCATGGCAATAACGCCGCGATCAGCACCTCCCACGGCTCGTGATAGGCGGTCGCGAGCAGGAAGGTGGTGTAGGCGAGGCAGTCGGGCGCCGGCTCGGCGTCGGCAAGTCTCGCCGGATCAACCCCGAATTCCCGCAGATAATGCTCATGCAGGCTCCGTTCGACGGCGACCGCGCTCACCGCCGATTGGGCGAAAGCTTGCAGCGTTTCGCTATCCGGCGCCTTTGCCGCGGCAAGCGCCAATGCCCGCGAGAATTGGGCCAGGTACAGCGCATCTTGCGTGATGTAATGCTGGAAGCGTTCCTGCGCCAAACTCCCGGCGGCGAGTTCCATGTTGAACGGAAGCCTGTGGATCGACGCACGCAGAGATTGCGTCAGCTGGCGGGCCGTTTCCGAAAAGCCAGTCATTGATTATCCTCGCGTCCCGCCCGAGCCCCGCCCCGCCCCCCCCAACAGAGTTGAGCAAGGATCCGAAAAGGGGCGGCGCGAGGACGCGCGCCGTTCGATCGCGTGGGCATTACAGGTCGATCCGCAGTCCATCGAGTTGCCGGCGACCCTGCCGCAACCGCCGCGCCCGCCGTGTACTAGTGTCCCTCGCTGGAGTTTTCCGAGGCGGGGGAAGTGCCGCAGGCTGATTTCAGTGCAGTTCGGAAAGTCCCATGGCGTCGCCAAAGCGCCGGGCGGCTTCAAAGGTGTCGCCGTATTTGCGGTGACCGGCTGAAATATGCGCGCAGGCAAGCAACAGGCGATCACGGTCGGCGCATTGGTTCTTGCTATAATCCTGCAACAGACATTGCGGGATTTCCTGGTTGTGCGGGTCGTTGCCAAAACGTGAGGCCATCAATGCCAGCCGCTGGACCAGTGGCGAACGATCGGCGTCGCTGTCGAGATACGCCTTGGTCCAGGCGACCGATTGCGTCGGGTCGACGGCGGCCATCGCTTCTTCGAGCCGAGAGATGATCTGGCTGCCGGTCATCCGCTCGGCATTGCCGGGGGCGGCGATCGCCTCGGTCTTGGTCCAGCCCATATGCTTTTGGTTCCAGGCCGCCTGATTGACCATCGATCCGGCCACATAAAGCAGTTTCAGCCGCTGCGGGTGCTCGAAATTGTCGTAAAACCAGCCAAGCGTATTGCAATATTCGTAGGTGTGCTGCGGCATCGAAAAGGAATTGGCGCCCGCGGTTTCGAGCACGACTTGTGCCGCCGCCAATTGGATCGCATCGACGATCCGCCGCGGCGAGGTCCCGGCTATTAAGAGTTTGCTGATCTTCTCGATGTAAGCGGGTTCGTGCTGGCGGATCAGCGCGTCGACGAGTTCGTCGGCGTCGGATTCGGCGAGCGGCCCGGTATTGGTCAACAGCTCGCGTTCGCGCTCGGTCGTGCCGCCTTGTGGCACCGCATGAACCTCGGCGCCCTCGATAAACATCGTGACGACGTTGCACGCCATCTCGTAAACCGAATGCCAACGCGGCCCGACCGCGATGTCGAGGGCGCCGGCATAGATCACGTCGTGCGCGTTGTCCCAACCAATCGCATTGCCGAGCTCGACTACCGAGCGGGCGCGATAGGCCTTGTGGCCGGTGGTATAGGAACGATTGTAGAGCATCCGGTCCTGGACATCGATCAGCCCGGCAAAGACCAGCTGGGCCAGCACGTCGCGGCGGTTCCCCGTTTCTTCCATCAGTCCGAGGATGACGCGATAGGCGTCGGTAACTTCGCCGCGCTCGACCAAGGTCAACCAGTTGTTGAGGCGTTCGGCAAGCGGACCGGTTTCCTTCAGCGGCTCCTGATCCGGCCAATAGACCACCGGGGCGGGCGGCGTTGTATTCGGCATTTTGTAGCCGCGGGTCGCGTAATGGCCTGGCGCCTTCAGGATTTTCTGGTTCCAGATGTCGAGCCCCGATGGAATGTACCAGATCGTCTGCGCCAGCGGCAGCGCCGCCAATCTTTCCGGGAGCATCGCCTGGAGATTAACCGCGGCGCGCGCCGACAGCAGGCAATGGTCGTTGTTGACAAAGTTTGGAAACCCGTCGTCGATGCGCTGATGGTATGGCACGTGCGTATAAGGCGCATGGATGCGCACCGCCTCCGCCATGATTTCCGGCAGGGGCCGGCCGCGCTGCACCAGCTGATAATAGATTTGACTGCCGCCGATTTGATCACGTGCGAGAAGCCGATCCTCCAACTCGCCGTAAAGGTGTTTGGTTTCTTGATCTAAGGTTGCGGTTGGCATTCGGGTCTCGCTTTTTGCTGTCAAAAACATCGGCAGCAATTTTAGGCCGTTTGCGTGCGTCTCGGCAACGATGCCGGCCGGCGGACCCCAGCGAGCTCGGCGACACCCCGGCGAGACTGTAGATCACCGCGGCATAATGATTCTTGGCAATCGCCAAGTGGAGGGGGTCACCGGCCGTAATCCGGTTTCGAACTGTCCGAGATATCGTTTGGCCAGACCAAAATCATCGATGTCGGGCAGAAACACCGAGAAAGACTCGTCCAGCATGACCTCAAATCGGGCATCGGCCCGCGCGGCCGATTGGACGGTCCAGTCCGCCCATGCGGCTTCCCGAGCGATCAGCTAGGAGAACTCTACTCGCGTCCAATGGCTGACGCCGAACTCCTCCGCGGATAACCCTCGGACGAACGCTGCAATCTTATCGCTGGTCGCCTCAGGAATGATTAGTGGCGCGAGGAAGCTCGTATCGAAATAAAGCACTCGCCCGCTGCCTTAGAGCCCTTCGTCTCGTGCCTCCCGCAGCAATTCGGAGCTTGGTCCTCGCAGAGGCGGTATGGTCGCGCAAAATGCGGCCAAATCCTCCAGCCTCAGCGGATTTTTTGGTCGCGAGACGGGACGGATATGGGCCACCGGACGGCCATGCCGAGTGACGATCACTTCCTCGCCGGCTTCCACTTTGTCCAGCAGTTCGCTCAGCTGCGCCTTTGCTTGAACCAAGTCTACCGTAACCATGACTTGCTCATAATATGACTAGAATCCGACCATATCCAACCGCTTCTTGCGGCAGTGGCAAGGTGTCGGCTCACGACCAGGTCGGATCGCGGCGCCCCCTCGCGTTCCGGATTTCCGGTGATGGCGGTGAAATTTCGCAAATCAGCCGGCGCGTGGGTGGTACACTTTCGGCGGGAAAAGTGTCTCGGCTGCAACCACCACGAAAGGGATGGAAATGGCGTACGATCTCTTGATCAAAAACGGCCGCATCGTCGATGGCTCGGGGATGCCGATGTTCAAGGGTGATGTCGGCGTTAAGGACGGCAAGATCGTCGAAATCGGCAAACTCTCCGGGCCCGCCACACGGACAATCGACGCGCAGGACTGCGTCGTCGCCCCGGGCTTTGTCGACAACCACTGCCACTTCGATGCGCAAGTGACGTGGGATCCGCTGTGCACGTTTTCGCCGCATCACGGCGCCACAACCGTCATGTTCGGCAATTGCTCTCTGGCCCTGGCGCCGGTGCGTCCGGGCAGTGCGAAGCGGGTCGCCGAATTCCTCAGTTATGTCGAAGCGATCCCGATGGAGGTGTTGAACACCGTCGAGGTCGATTGGGAAACCATCCCGCAATACATGGACAGGCTTGACCAGAATCTCGGGGTCAATGTCGGCAATCTGATCGGCCATTCGACCGTCCGCTATTACGTGATGGGCGACGAGGCCCAGGGCCGCACCGCGACCGACGACGAAATCAAAAAGATGCAGGACGTCGTGCGCGACGGCATGGAGGGCGGCGCCCTCGGCCTCTCGGTGTCGCGGAACAAGGGCCACTACGACCCGCAGGGCGTCCATATCCCGGCATTGTGGGCCGACGAAAAGGAAATTTTCGCGCTTGGCGACGTATTGCGCGAAATGGGCACCGGCATCATCCAATCGGGTGGCGGTCGTGCCGCGGAGCTCAAGGATGGGCTAATGGCGCGTCTGTCGGAGGCGACCGGCCGCACCGTGATCTACAACAATCTCGGCCAGACCGTGCGCGAGCCCGACGCCTGGAAGCAGCACATGGCGCGCGTCGAAGAGACCTCCAAGGCCGGTATTCGGGCGTATCCGCTGTGCAGCCCGAACCGCACGACGCAAAGCTTTACGATGCGCAATTGCCAGGTATTCCGCGGCTCGCCGACCTGGCACCCGATCCTGCTGTCGTCGGACGACGAAAAACTAAAGGCCTATGCCGACCCGGCCATCCGCCAGAAACTGCACGACGAGGTTGTCGAGCATAAAATCAATGTGCCGGCTGCCGGCTATTCACGCGAGTGGTACAACTACATGTGGGTCGAAACCCCGGTCCTCGAAAAGAACAAGGGGCTCCAGGGCAAGACCATCGGTCAGATCGCCAAGGAACAAAACAAGCGCGTGATCGACGCGTTCCTCGATCTCGTTGTCGAAGAAAATCTCGACACCGGCTTTATGCAGTCGGAAAACAATGTCGACGATGAGGCGATGGCCAAGATCCTGACCTATCCGAACGCGATCGTCGGCTTGTCGGATGGCGGCGCGCATGTCCAGTTCCATGGCGGTTACGGCTACTCGACGCGGCTGCTGTCGGAATGGGTGCGCGAAAAGCATGTCATGAGCCTCGAACACGCGGTGCGCCGGCTGACCTTTGATTCGGCCTCGGCACTTGGGCTCTACGACCGCGGCTTGCTGCGCCCGGGCATGGCGGCCGACATCGTGATCTTCGATCCGGACACCGTTCGTCCGTTGCCGGAATCGATCGTGCATGACTTCCCGGCGGGCGGCTGGCGCGTCAAGGAGCCGGCGGCCGGCATCCATTACACGATCGTCAACGGTCAGGTATTGATGGAAGACGGCAAGCACACCGGAGCGCTCCCCGGTCGCGTGCTGCGCAACACCTACTACCACGCCCACCACGCCTGAGCCGCGCTCTATACTTGATAACGAAAAAGCCGCCCGCAGCCTTAGCCGCGGGCGGCTTTCTTTTGCGAAACGCTGGGCGCGACTGCAGCCGAGCCAGTCCACCAAAGAGGATTACCACCATCGTGCGCGGCTTTGCCTTGGGCGGCGAGCACCTGTAGTGCCACTTCGCCCGCGATGCGGGATCCTCCTCGATGGTTACGCCGGGTTCTGCCACCTGGACGAGGTCAGGCAGGGACCCGAGGCTAGCGCGAACCTTGAAGGTTAGTCACAGAACGTGACGGTATTGCAGGTAACGTGGGGGAAAACATATTCATGGACTCCTTCCGTTTCTTTAGCAGGTATTCTTAATATCATAAGGATCGTTTGCGTGTAGGCAAGATATTTCTTTTGATCTTTGAAAAGTAGCCAATAGTCAGCAAAATATTCGTTGACTCTCGAGACCCGGCGCTCGAACGGGATGTTTGTTACAATGCCTCTCCCGTTCGGTAGTTGCTCGGTTGTTACGCGCCAATGCATGAAAGAATCGGGCTTGATGATTGCCACCGCTTCCTGCAGAGGTCTATTGGGATATTGAGTCAGCTCGGGATGGGGATTCTCGTAGTCGTTCGGGTCACCTGGGCTGCTTACTCTGAGTGTGGAGTAACGTTGATCGGCGTTGAGGATCGATTGTAACACTGGCGGGATCGGCGTTCCATCGGGGATCGGGATGGGTACGGCCGGGTGTGGATAAGGCGGTGCGCCGTCAGGAATTACGGGACTCCCGCTTATCTTCGAGGTTCCCTTCCATGGCCCGGCTCCATTAGGACCGGGCACCGTGTCAAAGCTGCCAAGAGCGAGAATCGAATTGCCGTGCGGCACCGAAATCTGCTTAGCGACCGTGATATCAGATTGCTGCTGCAGCGCATCCGAGACCTCATTTCCCGGAGGGTTAGTGGGGTATGGTCCAGTCTGCTGAATGTACCTCGGGAACCACAACCACGCTCCGTTCTCCACGTGCACGACCGTACCGTTGCCGGGTCCTTCCGCAAATATGACCTGCTGTTCATAGAACAACGCACGCGCGTCCTGATTTACCTGTCCCCCTCGGTTCGGGGCGCGGGCCGCGACGGCGAGAGTACTGGCGACTTGATCGTTGTTGAAATGAAGCTTCTCGTGGTACTTGAAGTTCTTCAATATATACCCGTCTGGGTCGGACGTTTGTGGCAGAGGCATAATATTGTAGGACAACGGATTCTCATTGCCCCCAACGCGAACGCCATGATCATCTGTTCCAAAGTCCCTGTTCTCCCAGTTACCAACTAGCTGTTGCTGGAATTCAGCCAATATAGCAATCGGTGCAAGCGCAGGCATCTTTCCCTCCTATAGAAGCACCTACGGATTACATCGGGGCAACGGCGCGCGGACAACTGCCTGTCTGATATCGTAAATCTCCCTTCGTGGCGGCCACTGGCCCGTTTTTCTCTTGGCAGCATAGTTACAAAGCCGCCCTGGCGATAGAGCGATCTTTCTCAAATGGCCGGGGCGATGCCGCCTGTTTCGAGCCCAAGCGACGACAATCTACCGGGTTAGCAGCCGTACTGTGCGGGAACCGTTTGCGCCCGCGCTGTCCGGACTATCGCCACGCTTGTCTATTCAAGCTATTCAGGATAGATAATTACGCAATTGACAAAATCATATTGACGTGGTAAACGCATCTAAAGGTAATGCCGACTAGATCAACACTGATAGCCCCTCAAAGCAGCACAACTTCCAGATTATACGGTAGCGAAGCCGCCATCATCGTTGCGATTTTCGCGAGAGACCATAAGCGCCCCAACGATATTGTCGCCCACGGCTCAGTCGACATGCTGGCTCTGGTTGCCTGCGGCTTGTCAGGCCGAACTCGACCGAAAGCTGGGCCGCCAATGGCCCCCGCAACCGTGAAAAGGAGAGAAAACTCATGATTATCGTTCGTATCGGTACGCGTCTCTACGACGACAAATATCTCGGCCGAGACGCCACATCGGCCGCGGTTTGGCGTTCCGGAGACGAAGGTCGTCGTACCGCTACTTTGTTCCGCGACCAAACTGAGGCCGACGATTTCATAGCGAGATGGCAAATTAATGTTGGTTCCTACAAGATTACCTACGAGCGCGTAGATAACGTGCCTTAGAGCGCGAAACCCGACGCGGTGAACGCGGCTGGCGGGTCCTTCCGACCCTGAGCCGACCGTCGGCCTTCGCGGTGGCAACCGCTCTTCATGCCCTTAACCGCCGTTGCCGCTAGGATCGAGCAATAGCGAGGTCGGGTGAAAGCGGACCTTCGCATTCGTCGCTTGGGTCAGCAGATGACCTGTCCTGGACGTTGGTGGGTCGCCAGCGAGTCAGGATCACCCCGCCTAAACTGTTATTGGTGATGAATGTTCGGCGAATGGTACAGTCTAGTGGATCGAATCTAACACTTGGTACCCGCGGTTGGCGGCGGCGATGATGCGGTCGGGGTCGGCGGTCCAGGTGAACGGCTTTGGACTGTGGTTGTGTTGGGCAAGGTAACGGTTGATCGCGGCCTGGAGGTCGACGAGGGAGTGAAACACGCCGCGTTGCAATCGCCGGCGGGTTAGCTTGGCAAAAAAGCCCTCGACGGCGTTGAGCCAGGATGCCGAGGTGGGGGTGAAGTGGAACGTCCAGCGCGGGTGCCGGGCCAGCCAAGCCCTGACTTTGGGGTGCTTGTGGCTGCCGTAATTGTCAAGGATCACGTGGACCAGTCGGCCGGCTGGGATGTCGCGCTCGAGGCGATTGAGAAAGCGCAGGAATTCCTGGTGCCGGTGGCGCTGCATGCACTGCCCGATGACCGTGCCGTCGAGCACATTGAGGGCGGCAAACAGGGTGGTCGTGCCGTTGCGGATATAATCATGGGTCATTGTCCCGGCGCGGCCTTGCTTGATCGGCACCCCCGGCTGAGTGCGGTCGAGCGCCTGGATCTGGCTCTTCTCATCGACCGACAGCACCAGGCTGTGCGCCGGAGGGTCGACGTAAAGGCCCACGACATCGCGCAGCCTGGCGGCAAACTGCGGGTCGCGGCTGAGTTTGAAGACCTGCAACCGATGCGGGGCGAGACCATGGGCGCGCCAGATCTTTTGCACGGTGCTGACCGCCAGCCCCATGGCGTCGGCCATCGCGCGGCTCGTCCAATGGGTGGTCTCGCCGGGTGGCGCGCCGAGCGTGAGCGCGATCAATCGCCCGACGACCGGCTCGGGGATCGGCGCTTTGCCGGGCTTGCGCGTCTTGTCGTGCAACAGGCCATCGACCCCCGCCTCCATGAAGCGGCGCTGCCAGCGCCACACGCAGGGTTTCGACACGCCGGCCCGGCGCATCACCTCGGCGGTGCCGCAGCCTTCTGCCGTGGCCAGGATGATCCGCGCTCGCCACACATGCTTCTGGACAGCATTGCGATCGCCCACCACTGCCTCAAGCCGCTCCCGATCCCCCGGCCCGAGCCGGACTTCAACATCGCTGCGCATCGCAGCATCATGACGCAAAAGCTCGACTGAGGGAATCTTATGTTTCGGTCATACCACTAGGCTCCAGACTCAATCATAGCCACCAGTTTATGACAGCGGCGAGGGCTACGGCAGCGGCGAAGTTGGCGGCGAGCTTGTCGTAGCGGGTGGCGATGCGGCGCCAGTCTTTGAGGCGGCCGAACATTCGTTCGATCAAGTTGCGCAGCTTGTAGGTCTGGGGATCGAACGGATGAAGATGTTTGCGGGCGGGGTTATTGGGAATGACCGGGCGGGTGCCGCGCGCGATCAGAAATAGCCGCAGCCGATCGCTGTCATAGGCGCCATCGGCGGCACACAGACCGGCTGGCGGCAGCGGTTCGAGCAGGCCGCGAGCGATGGGCAGGTCGCCGCGCTGCCCGGGGGTTACGGCGAACGCCACGGGACGACCGCAACCATCGACAACAGCATGGATTTTTGTCGTTCGCCCGCCGCGCGAGCGGCCGATCGCCTGGAGCTCGGCCCCCCTTTTCCGCCGGCCGCCGAGCGATGCGCCTTGGCGGTGGTGCTGTCGATCATCTGGATGCCGCCGGGATCGACGGTCACCAGCGCGGTGAACAATTGTCGCCAGATCCCGCGGCGCGCCCAGCGATGAAAGCGATTGTAGATCGTCGTCGGCGGACCGTAGACCGCCGGGCAATCCTGCCACCGGCACCCGACCTTGAGCACGTGGATAATGCCGCTGATGATCCGACGATCGTCCTTGCGATGTGCCCCCGGTTGGTTGGTCGGCAACAGCGGCGCGATCACCACCCATTGCCGATCGTCGAGCCAGAACTCCCCCGTCATGATCCAAGCCCCCGAAGTTTCCAGCTTGAATCACAGCTATTGCGTCATGTCAATCACTTGATTGAGTTTGGAGCCTAGGGCGTGTCGTCAATTGAGCCAGATTGTAACGGCGGCGAGGTGAACGGCGGCGAGGAAATTTCTGGCGGTTTTGTCATAGCGGGTGGCAATGGCGCGGAACTGCTTGAGTTTGCAGAAGAAGTTTTCGATCAGGTGGCGCGCTTTATCGAGTTCCCGGTCGCATTGGCGCGGCGCCACGCGGTTTGATCGGGGCGGGATGACAGCTGATTTGCCGGCGGCGGCGAGCGGCTCAAGGACCCGCTTGTCGGCATCAAAGGCGGTGTCGGCGATCAGCCGATTGGCGGTCATTTTGCGGCAGCAGCGCGTCGGCGCCGACCAGATTATGCGCCTGTCCGGGCGACAGCAGAAACGCCAATGGCTGGCCGCGCGCGTCGACCAGGGTGTGGATGTTTGTACTCAGCCCGCCGCGGCGGCGGCCGATGGCTTGATCCTCATCTTTTTTTGGGCGCGCCGGCGCTGTGCTGATGGGCCCGGACAATCGTGCTGTCGATCATCGCATATTCGTTGTCGGCATCGGCGGCCAGGTGCTGAAACACTCTGTGCCATAGCCCGTTTTTGGCCCAGCGGCTAAAGCGGCGATGCGTGTTCTTCCAACCGCCAAACCGTTCCGGCAGGTCGCGCCACGGAATTCCGGCGCGATAGCGGTACAGCACCGCTTCGACGAACCGGCGATTATCTTGCGCCGTGACACCGACATCTCCCGGCTTTCCCAGGAGCAAGTGTTTGATCCGGTCCCACTGCTCATCGCGCAATCCATATCGGGTCATGGGTCAGCCCTGTACCAAGCCGACTCCCCATGAATCACATTACTTCTAGTGGTCTGACGCCAACATTTGGTTCCCGCGGTTGACTTTTTCGATAATGCGATCGGGGTCGGCGGTCCAGACAAAGGGTTTGGGTTTGCGGTTATGCTCGCCGAGATAGCGGTTGATCGCGGCTTGCAGATCGACCAGCGAGCGGAAGACGCCGCGCTGCAACCGCCGGCGGGTCAGGGTGGCAAAAAAGCCTTCAACGGCATTGGCCCAGGAGCATGACGTGGGCGTGAAGTGAAACGTCCAGCGTGGATGCCGCGCAAGCCAGGCGCGGACCTTGGGATGCTTGTGGGCGGCATAGTTGTCGAGGATCACATGAATGAGCTTGCCGGCCAGGACAACGGCCTCGACCCGATTGAGGAAGCGGATGAACTCCTGGTGGCGGTGACGCGCCATGCATTGGCCGATGACCGAGCCGTCAAGGACATTGAGCGCCGCAAACAGCGTCGTCGTGCCGTTGCGGATGTAATCATGGGTCATTGTCCCGGCTCGACCCTTCTTGATCGGCAAGCCGGGCTGGGTGCGGTCGAGAGCCTGAATTTGCGACTTCTCGTCGACCGACAGCACCAGGCTGTGGGCCGGCGGGTCGAGATATAGCCCGACCACGTCACGCAATTTGGCGGCAAACGCCGGGTCTTGCGACAGCTTGAAACGCCGCACTCGGTGCGGCTGCAGACCGTGCGCCGCCCAGATCCGCTGCACCGAGCGCAGCGAGATGCCGCTCGCCACCGCCATCGCCCGGCCGGTCCAGTGGGTTGCCTCGCCTGGCGGCTCCGCCAGCGTCAACTCGACCACTCGGTCAATAACCGCCGCAGGCGTCGGCGGCAAACCGGGTTTGCGCGTCTTGTCGTGCAGCAGGCCGGCCACCCCTTCGCGCATGAAGCGCTCCTGCCAGCGCCACACGCACGGCTTCGATACTCCGGCGCGGCGCATGATCTCGGCCGTACCGCAGCCCTCCGCGGTCGCCAAAATGATCTGTGCCCGCCACACATGCTTTTGCCGGCTGTTGCGATCCGCCACCACCGCCGCCAGTCGTTCGCGGTCGCCGGCACTCACTTCGATGCTGATCCCCTCGCGCATCGCGCATCATCGCACACCCCGCTCCAATATGGAATCCTATGATTGCGTCGTACCACTAGCTGCGGTAGACTCGTTTTACTATTTATACTTTGCACGAGACTCGGTATACGTGTAGCCTTACAGTAATTGACGACACGCCCTAAATAATACCAATATTCCACCGTGTCCGTTCTGCGGATCGAGCCAGCGAGACCCACTCGCATCATGTGGGTAAAAGGGGGAAGCACAGCCGGAGAGAAGATGGCTGCGCGGATTGGCGCTTTGAAAAGACGAGGGGCCCAGCCTACCTCGACAGGCGATGTCATCGGCGCGGGCATACGGTCGCCTAAATCCGCGAGGAGCGGATAAGGGCGAACGCGCAATTTATACCACCGTTGTCGTTCTTGGCGTGCTGCTGTGGTGGGCGTCGAGTACCCGGCCGGCGCTAATGCCGTTCTGGGCACCGTGGGATTTTTCACCTCCGGTGTACTTGGCGACGACTCTGGTGCTGTTCTGGTTTTTCCGCGGATTACGCATGGCGCCGGCGACGGAGCGGCCGGCGATCTGGCGCTGCGCCGCATTCCTCCTCGGCGTCGCCGCGACTTACGCCGTGCTGCAGACCCGCTTCGAGTACTGGTCGCAGCATATGTTTTTTCTAAATCGTATCCAGCATGTCGTAATGCATCACTTGGGGCCGTTCCTGATCGCGCTCGGCTACGCCGGCGGCATGATCAAGCGTGGCATGCCGCAGCGTTTGCGGCGCATCGTGGAAAGCGGTTACCTCGCGGCGGCGATGGGGGTGCTGCAGCAGCCCTTGATAGCGGCATTCTTGTTTGTCGGGCTGTTTTATTTTTGGCTGATCCCGGTTGTGCACTTCCGCGCGATGATCGACGTGCGGCTCTATGCAATCATGAATTGGAGCATGGTGCTCGATGGCATTCTTTTCTGGTTGTTGGTGCTCGACCCGCGTCCGCGCCCGCCGGCGCGGCTTTCGTATGGTGTACGCGCGGCCCTGGCGCTCGGCGTCATGTTCCCACAGATAGCACTCGGTGCTGTAATCACCTTTTCGCAGACCGACCTCTATCCGTATTACGATTTGTGCGGCCGGCTGTTTTCGTCGGTCAGCGCGCTCAACGACCAGCATATTGGCGGCATCGTGATCTGGATCCCACCAGCGATGATGAGCGTGATTGCCGTGCTGCTGGTCATCAACGCCCTCAGATTGCATGAGGAAGGGATCATGGAGGTGAACGAGGACGCAGCGGCGCTTGCCAAACTCGCCAGCAGCTGGACCGGCCGTTAGGCTAGTGCGGCGAGCAATCCTTGGGTTTTGCGCGCTGGCCGCGGCGATCCCGTTGGCGGCGAATGCGCAGTCGGCCGCGAACGGGCTTTCGGTCAGCGGCGAGTGGTTTCGCTTGATCATGCCAACCTTGCCGGCAGCCGGCTATTTCACCTTGAACAACGCGACAGCAGCGCCCGAGAAGCTGGTTGGCGCCGCCTCGCCCGCTTGCGGCATGCTGATGCTGCATGAAAGCGTCAGCAAGAACGGCGAGGAAAGCATGATCATGGTGCAAAGCGTCGCAATCCCGGCGCATGGCAAGGTGCAGTTTGCGCCCGGGGGCTATCACCTGATGTGCATGTCGCCGCGACCGGCGATGGCGCCAGGGAAATCGGTCCCGGTCACCTTGCGACTGGCGAGCGGCGCGACCTTGAGCGCGAGCTTTCCGGTGCGTGGTGCGACCGGGAAATAACCCCCAGCATCAAATCCATTGCTCCAGCCGCGCCAGCAAGCCGGGCGGATGGTCTTCTTCGACAAGGCGTTTCAAATCGGCGGTGGTACCGGCGATATCGGGTGTTGTCGAGGCGAGCGAAGCGACGATCAGCCGCGCCGCACCCGAGCCGTCGAAAACAAAGATCGCCGAGCTGTGGGTCACGTCATAAGGGTGACTTCCGTTCGCCGGGGTCACCGAGTACTCGACGCGATAACGTCTCGCCAGGACGGCCAGCTCATCCGGCGTCCCGCGCAATCCATCGATCTCGGTTGCGAAATTTTTGGCATAGGCCGAGAGCACGCGCGCCGTGTCGCGGTTCGGGTCGACCGTGACGAACAGCATGCGGACACGCCGCGCCTCCGGGCCGAGCCGCGTCAGGATATCGTGGACCTTCGACAATGTCGTTGGGCAGACATCGGGGCAATTCGTGTAACCAAAATACAAGAGCACGGTTTCCCCGCGATAATCCGCCTGGGTCACCTGCTTGCCGTCCTCGCTGCGGGTCATCGCAAAGGATAGCGGCGGCAGGCTGCCCGTCACATCAACCGCGTGCCATGTCGACCTGCCACCGCACCCGGCAAGCAGCACAAGCGCGAGACAAGCAGCCAACACCGCGCCGATGCGGCGGGTCATCGATCGGGGCCGGGCCGCGGTCTCCCCGGATAGGTCAGAAATTTGCCAGCAAATGGTGGGCTTCGACATAATGCAACAGCACAGCAAGAGTGAGGACGGTCGCGAAACCAATGGCGGCAACGCAAGCAAGCAATATCGCCAGCATTCTGTTCCGGCGACGTAACCCGCCCGCTTCCGGCAAGGCCGGTGGCGTCGCCGTAACCCCGAGCGGAGCCGCCTTATGCAGGTCCTCGTGTCCCGAGATCGTCCCGCCCTTCGCACGGCCGGCCCCGCGGTTGAACCAATGTGACCGCCGGCGCCGATTGATTTCGCTGCGTATTATATCCGTATGCCGATGTTGCCCTTATGCGACGGCTTGACCCACCGAGCCGATCTTTGTTGATACACGCCGAGGCCGTATCCGAAGAACCAGCAGCGAGTGATCATCACCATCGCCTCAAGACGCCGCACGCGTGCCTGAATGCGAAGGTTGGTCGCGGCGCACGCCGGCTGGGATCGCGCTCGCCGGCGGCCGCGGCATCAGTCGCCATTCGCCCGAGGCCGGACAAAATGAATGTCGCGCTATCCGTCGGCGCGGGTGGCGCGTGAAGGAGCCGGCGGCCGGCATCCATTATACGATCGTCAACGGCCAGGTATTGATGGAAGACGGCCAGCACACCGGCGCACTCCCCGGCCGCGTCTTACGCAACACCTACTACCACGCCCACCACGCCTGACCGCCGCCGGCACGTAAGTCGCACAAAACGCCGCCCGCAGCCCCTGCCGCGGGCGGTTCTTTTAATTGTACGGGGGCCTTAGGTAGATCTCCGCTTCCGACCCCTAAGCAGCCGCTCGCGGATGCTTATTTACTCGACGCGTCCTGCCCTCTTCGGCCATTGCCCAGCTTCATCCGAGGAATTTCAAGTGCGCCCATTCACCGGGGCGATGGCAAGGAGCGGGTTGCAGCTATTGGCCGCACTTCCCGGGGGACTCATTACCGGCTGGGAAATAGAGGTTGCGATTAGCTGCGGCCCGAGCCGAAATTGCTGATAGTTCGGACGCTTCAGGAATTAAAATCGAAACGTCAAATTGCCGCCGGCCCACGCCCGCGACCTCGAAATCAAATCGGACCGGTAGCCAGCGATTTTTTGGAGCTTTAGCTAGAAGCTCCATCCCCCAAACGCGCTCAACGCATTGTAGAGGGGTATACTCACGGTTCTGTATGGTGTCGTGGTATGGGATCGACGCTTGGCGGATTACCTCCAGTTTCAGAAGCGCTTCGAGCCAAGGAGAGGTTTTGTAATTGTTGTAATATTCGGCAAGGCGGGTTCCGAAATCTGGATGAAATGGGCTTTCTCCACGCAGCAGCGATAGGGACGTTCTAATCTTCTGAGGTAAAGCTTCCAATCCTGCGACCGTCTCTATATGATAATTCTTGATAAATAGATCTCCCTTTTCCGACAGGGCTAAATCCAATTCGAGATCATAAGCGCTAATTCGTGGGAATTTTGGAAGTACCGCACATTTGGCGGTAAAGCCGCCGTTTGTTTTAACGAACGAAGGCGCGGCGGCGAGCTTACGGCCGTCTCCGAGCGCGTTTACGACAAGATACCGATCGCCGAGCGCGGACTCGCCGAATTTCTCAGAAAATGCAATCAGAGCATTGACGTCTCCTATGACGAAACGTCGCAAGCGGAGTTCCCATTCTTGGGAGGTAAATGCAGCTAAGTCACCCTCGCAAACTATGGATGGTCCAAGTGCGATAAGACCCGCGGTCTGAGTTGGCATGTTCTGGTGGGCGCGGCTGGTATGAGCTCGGTACGCTCGCACCGGCCGGGTAAGGTTCTTGAGATCAGGCTCCCCCAGAAACTCAAAATCAAGCTCCAGTTTGCCCGCGGTATCTTCTTTGACACGCTCGGAAACCCAAATTCCACCAGGCTCGGCTTGGCTCTCAAGCCGAGTGGCAATGACTACGTTGTTGCCGAATAGATCCCCGCCCTCTTCAACGACATCGCCCTGATGGATACCGATCCGGAACTCGATACGACGGTCCGGCGCAATAGGAGCATTCCTTACCGCCATACTCGCCTGTATCTCGCTTGCATAAAAGAGTGCGGCCACGGCACTGGGAAATTCCGCAAGCACACCATCCCCCAACGTCTTGACCATGTGTCCACGGCCTCTAGCGATCGCAGGTTCTACAACCTCCGCCATAATTGCCTTGAACTGCGCAAGCGTCCCGATCTCGTCCAATTCGAGCAGCCTGGAGTACCCGACCACATCTGCGGCAAGGATCGCCGCAAGGCGCGTTGTTGAAAGCGTAATTGGGGGTTGCGTAACCTTGGGGTCCTGCGCGATCGCGTCAAGATACGCACGCGCGGGCCGATCAGGGGTCGACCTACCCTGTTCCCAATCTCGGAGCGTGCCGATCGGGATCTTATACCGCGTCGAGAATTCTTCCTGGGTAAGTCCCAGCGCGCGGCGCAAGGTTTTAACACGTGGTATGCGGCGGGCTTTTGAAAGCTCTTCTCGCGTCATCGGTCGCGCGTCCGGGTCGCGCCATGCCGCCGCCTCCAGCTCCGCAGGACGCTCTACCGACGCAGGTGCCTCGACGGACAGAACCTCCTCTGTGCCGTCCGGCTTCACGCGCGCGAGCGAGCCGTCAGGGCGTGTTCTGACGATAGTAGGCGTCTTGCTCATGTTTCGTCGCTCTCCGAGCCGAGATAATGCGGATGCGCTCGCTCCGCTCTGTGTACGCCACGGTCAACAGATGACCTAGGCACATGCCGACCAAAATGGACCGCTCTTCGCCATAGGCCTGGCGGTCATCTATCCACTCCACCGCGAGCGTATCGATGAAGGCGACGGCGGCCTGTTCGAAGCTCACTTCATGAGTGCGAAGGTTGTCAGCGGCCTTGGCGTCGTCCCATTCGAACTGCATAAATACGGGATATCAGTAGTAATTTCAAGTGTCCAGGGGGAATGGTCGCAAACGATTTGGCCGCTCTAGATCGAACCGGGTGGTTCAGCCATGATCGCGCGAACGGCCGGAATCGGCGCCTGCTGGCCCTTCCCCGCGAGGTTGGCAAAGGTCGGCAATCCACCCAGAGCCGAAGTTCACACTGAGGCGGCACCCGTACGCAGGCTCGTCGTAGTTATCGAACGATCGTTCCTCGGCTTCTCGATGCGCCCAGGATTTACTTTTAACATCGAAGTGTCGATCGGCGTGGGGGGCGCCCGGAAAATTGCCTTAGTCGCATCAGATTATGTGGACAGGAGAAATGGTCTGATATGCTTTTGATGTTTCGCGGCGTTATAATCGGCGGTGCTGCCGCCAATTTGGCGATGCGGCCTCGGCGCGTTCGCGTCGGCCAGCGACAACTATAACGCGAGTGGCGCCTGATCTCAGTCCTGATAAAACAGGATAACAGGCAGCACACCACTATACGGAAAGTTGTGGCGGATGCCCGCGGTGAGCATGGAATGTCAGTAGTTCATTGTCATTCCCGCGAAAGCGGGATCCAGGGATCCGAGCACTAAGGCGGGTGCCCTTCTTTTTAGGGAAGCGGCTCGCGAGAACGTGTTTAACGGCTCCGCTCGACGTGGCGTAGCATCGTGTACCGAAATGGTCCGCACCGGGGATGGTCGCGCGCCCGAAAAACGTGAACAGGCAGACCGCGAGAGACGGTCTGGGAGGACGAGATGATCACGCTAACGGTGAACGGCACGCGGCATCAGCTCGATATCGAGCCGGAGACGCCGCTGTTATGGGTGGTGCGCGACGAATTGGGGCTGACCGGCACCAAGTTTGGCTGCGGCATTGCGCAATGCGGCTGTTGCACGGTGCATGTCGAGGGTGAAGCGGTGCGTTCGTGCTCGATCGCGGTCGGCGATGTCGAGGGCAAGAACATAACGACGATCGAGGGGATCTCGCCCGACAGCAAGCACCCGGTGCAAATCGCCTGGCTCGCCGAGGACGTGCCGCAATGCGGCTATTGCCAGTCGGGGCAGATCATGGCGGCGGTCGCCTTTCTAAAGCAGAACCCGCAGCCATCAGATGCCGATATCGACACCGGCATCACTAATATCTGCCGCTGCGGCACCTATCCGCGCATCCGGGCTGCGATCCACCGCGCCGCCGCACTGATCAAGAGCTGAGGGAGCGCGCCATGGACGGAAGCATCGTCACCTCGGCGCTATCGCGCCGCCAGTTCATCGTCACCGCGCTGACCGCGGCGGGCGGTCTCGCAATCGGCATCGGGCCGGCCCAGGCATTGCCGATCGCGGCTCAGCCGTGGAGCCCGGAGGCTGCAGACCCGCACGAACTTAACGCCTGGCTGGTGATCGAGCCCGACGACACGATCATCATCCGCTATCCGCGCTCGGAGATGGGGCAGGGGAGCTTTACCGCGCTGCCGATGATGGTCGCTGAGGAACTCGAAGCCGATTGGTCGAAAATCAGGGCCGAGTTCGCCTCCGCCAACCGCAACCTGCGCGAGGATTTCGTCTACGGCAAAGACATGTCCTCGGTCGGCAGCCATTCGGTCCGCGGCTCGCACCAGCAGATGCAGCAGGTCGGGGCTTCGGCGCGGGTGCGGCTGGTGGCTGCGGCAGCCCGGCGTTGGGGCGTGCCAGAAGCGGAATGCACAGCCAAGCTCGGCACAGTCACGCACCAGCCGACGGGCCGCAGCCTCGGTTATGGTGCGCTCGCGGGCGACGCGGCCAAGATCACGCTCGACAAGGAGCCGCAGATCAAGTCGCCGGCGCAGTGGAGCTTGATCGGCACGCCCAAGCCGCGGCTTGACGTGCCGCTCAAGATCAACGGCACGGCGGCCTACGGCATCGACACCAAGGTGCCCGGCATGGTCTACGCCGCGGTCCGCGGCTGCCCGGTGCCGGGCGGCACGGTCGGCAATGTCGATGATGCTGCGGCAAAGGCGATGCGCGGGGTCGCGGCGGTGATCCCGCTCGACAACGCGGTCGCGGTCGTCGCCGACCGCTTCTGGCGTGCAAAGCGGGCCGCCGAGGCGCTGAAAATCGCGTGGAACCCCGGCCCCGGCGCGGGCAGCAGCAGCGCCGAATTCGCCAAAGCCTATCGCGCCGCGCTCGACGGCCCGGCCGCAACGGCGCGCAATGACGGCGACGTCGACAATGCGATGACGGGGGCCGCCAAACGGATCGAGGCGGTCTATGAAGTGCCGTATCTCGCGCACGCACCAATGGAGCCGCTCAATGCGACCGCGGATTACCGACCCGAACGGCTCGATGTGTGGATCGGGACGCAGAACGCGCTTGGGACGCTCAGGACTGCCGCGAAAGCCGCCGGCCTCCCGCCGGAAAAGGTCTTTGTCCACAATTGCTTTTGCGGCGGCGGCTTTGGCCGGCGCTCGTTTAATGACGAGATGATCCAGGCGATCCGGGTGTCAAAGGCGATCGGCAAGCCGGTCAAGCTTGTCTGGACGCGCGAAGAAGACATCGCTCACGACCGCTTCCGCCCGCAGGCGGCGATCCGCTTTGCCGCCGGTTTTGCCGCCGACGGCACCCCCAGCGCGCTCGACATCCGCACCGCTGTCGGCTCGCTGCTGCGGTCGTCAGGGATGAGCAAGGTCGAAAGCGGGATCGAGCCGATGGCGGTCGAAGGGCTCGCCAACACGTCTTATGCGGTCCCCGCCATCCGGGTGGGTTGCGTACTGAAGAACACGCACATTCCGGTGTCGTTCTGGCGCTCGGTCGGAAGCTCGCAAAACGCGTTTGCGATCGAAAGCTTTGTCGACGAAATGGCGCATGCCGTCGGTGAAGACCCCTATCAATTTCGTCGCAAACTGCTCGCCAGCCGTGCCGATTTTATCAAGGTGCTCGACACGCTCGCCGAGAAGAGCGGCTGGGGCGAGAAAATGCCGGCCGGCGCCGGGCGCGGTATCGCCATCCACGAATGCTACGGGTCGATCATCGGTGCGGTTGCCGAGGTCGCGGTGAAAAAGGGCGAAGTCAAAGTCCAGCGCGTCGTGATGGCGCTCGATTGCGGGCATGCGGTCAACCCGCTGACCGTCGCCGAGCAGCTTGAGGGTGGTGCAGTTTGGGGTCTGTCGGCAGCACTCTACGGCAAGAACACGGTTAGGGACGGCGCCGTCGTCGAGACCAATTTCGACACCTACCCGGTCGTGCGCATGGCCGATGCGCCAAAGATCGAGACGTATCTCGTGTTGAGCGGCGGCAACAAATGGGGTGGGGTCGGCGAACCGGGTGCAGCACCGGTGGCCCCCGCCGTCACGAACGCAATCTTTGCCGCGACCGGCAAGCGCATCCGCCAGCTGCCGATCCGCGACACCGATCTTTCGGGCGGCGCCTGACCGGGCCTACGATCACGCCGCGGCGAAGCGGCGGTCGTGCATTTCGATTTGCTCGGCGTAGTTCCGGCGGTAGCGCTGGTAGACCTGTTCGTGGAGGGCGAGGGCGGCGGGGTCGAACTCGGCCTGCGGCGCCGGCAATAGGTCAAAATGGCCGCCGGTGTCTTGGCCGCGGACCAGCATCGCGAACAGCCGGTGCGAGCCGACCGAGCGCACATGCGCCGGGATATAGCTGATGCCGAGCCCGATCCGCCGGTGGGCGGCGCGGTTCGGCGCCGAGCGGTGACGCGCCAATGTGTGGTGCAATGAGAACTCGCCGGCGTGCAGGGCCATAGTCAGGATGCCGTCCTGATCGAACGGTTCGACGATCGCCTGACCGCCGCCGTTGATGCTGTGTTCGAGACCGAGTGCTGCATGGCGCAGCTGCTGCGGCTGGCCTTGGGACGAAACCACCTCCATGCACCCGGCCTCGGCGCCAGCCTCGCTCAGCGCCAGCCAGGCGGTGACATGCTCATGCGGCTGGAGGCCGAAATAAGTCGCGTCCTGATGCCAGGCGGCAAAGGTCGGCGACCTCGCTTCCTTGATAAAAAACGTGCTGGTGTAGACGAGGATGTCGGGGCCGATGACGCACTCGATCGCGTCGAGGATGCGCGGATGGCGCGCCAGCGCCGCGACCCACGGCAAAAACACGTAGCCCGCTGAGCGCCACTTCTTATCGGCTGCGGTCAGCGGCATGCTGAGCCAGGCTTCGAAGCGGGCGAGACCGGCATTGCACTGCCGCAATTCGTCAGCCGATAACGCGGGCAGCGGGAACAAGCAGCCGTCCCAGCGATATCGTTCTACCTGCTCCGCGCTCAGCATCGGACGGCACTCCTTGATTTCGCGCTGTCGTCCGGCGATCAGTGCGCCATGCCGATCGCCTCGGTCAAGACTCCGGCTCGCTCGATCGCGGCCGTTAACGAGATGGTGAGATGAAAGCCCTGCGCGGGCCCTCACCGATCGACATGCCGCCATCCTCCGGCGTACCCGCCCGGGCGCGTTCGGGCAGTTCGGCATGGCTGCTATTGGCCGGCGCCTTTGCCGCGTTCACGGTCAGCGCCGGGATGATGCATTCCTACGCGGTGTTTCTGGTCGCGTTCATTCAGGCATTCGCCTGGAGCCGCGCCGAGACTTCGATCGCTTATTCGGTATCGCAGCTCGTCGCCGGCGCCAGCTCGCCATTGGTCGGCACGATGGTCGATCGGCTCGGGCCGTTGCGGCTGTTGCTGATCGGCAGCGTTCTGTTGATCGCCGGGCTGATCGGCTGCGCTCACGTGATGTCGCTATGGCAGATCATCCTGCTCTACGGCGTCGTCATGACGTTTGGCGCCAACTGCCTCGGCCTTGTTGTGTTCGTGCCAATCTTGTCGCGGCGCTTTGTACGGCGGCGCGGCATGGCGATTTCAGTCGTGCAGTCGGCAAACGGCTTTGCCCGCGCCGTGTCGGCTCCGCTCGTGCAGCTGTTGATTTCGTCTTTCGGCTGGCGCGAGACGTTCTTGATGCAGGCCGGTTTTATGGGCGTGATGGTATTGCCGTTGGCGGCACTGTTTCGCCGCGGCGAGCACACTCGACCACGCAGCCAGGACCCGGACGGACCACCGTCAGAGGCGGGCAGCGAGCCGATGGCGCCGCCTTCGCCCGGCTGGACCTTGGCCGAGGCGGTCCGCACGCCGCATTTCTGGCTGCTGTTTGCGGTGTACCTTTTCACCGGGCTCGGCAGTTTTCTGGTGTCATTGCACCAGCTCGCTTTCGCCGTCGATCGCGGTTTTGACAAGCTCTATGCCGCCTGGGTGCTGGGCATGGGAAGCCTTCTCGCGATTGCCGGCACGATCGCCACCGGGTCGCTGTCCGACTATATCGGCCGCGAAAGGGCGGCCATTCTCGCCTATGGCGTGTCGATCCTCGGGGTCGTCTGCGCACTGTTTATTACCAACGCGCATCAGGGTTGGCTGTTGTGGCTGTTCGCGTGCTTTTTCGGGCTGACCTGGGGCGCGCGCGGCCCAGCGATCACCGCCAAGACCGCCGATCTGTTCCCCGGCCGCCAGCTCGGCACGATTCTCGGCGTGATTACGATCGGATCGGGGATCGGCTCGGCCGCGGGTTCCTGGGCCGCCGGCTGGATCTTCGACCTGTCAGGCAGTTACGAACTGGCCTTTATCCTGTCGATTATTTCTTACCTGTGCGGCGTTATTGCCTTTTGGGCATTGCGCCGCCCGCCCGCACGGCGCGCCGTCTAAAGACTGTTTGGTCGAGTTGTACCGGCCATAGCGAAAGCGTCCTGAGCCTGAGGCGATCTCGGAGGGTGTGTTTGACCGACTAATGAAGGCGGCCTAGATTAGCTCCCTAAATACGACGCTTCGGGGGAGCGATGGAACTCGGCTTGCAGGGGAAAAAGGCGCTGGTCACCGGAGCTTCGAAGGGCATTGGGCGGGCCTGCGCCGAGGCTTTGGCTGAGGAAGGCTGCGATGTCGTGCTGGTTTCGCGCACCGCGGCCGATCTCGAAATGGCGCGGGCCGCGATCATTGCCAAGCACAATGTCGCAGTGCGGGTCTTCCCGCTCGATCTATCGGATAGCCGGAATGTCGACACGCTCGCCGCCGAGTGCCCCGACACCGAGATCCTGGTCAACAATGCCGGCGCCATTCCGGGCGGCAATATCGACACGGTCGACGAGGCGCGCTGGCGCGAGGCGTGGGACCTCAAAGTGTTCGGGTACATCAATATGACCCGGCGGTTTTACGAGCTGATGCGCGAACGCAAAGCCGGGGTGATCATCAATATCCTCGGCGCCGCCGGTCAGAACCCCGATTTCGACTACATCGCAGGATCGTCGGGCAACGCCTCGCTGATGGCTTTCACCCAGGCAATGGGCGGAACCTCGCCGCGCGACGGCATCCGGGTCGTCGGCATCAATCCCGGCCCGGTCCTGACCGAGCGCCTGATCACTCTGACCCGGCAGCGCGCACAAATCCGGCTCGGCGACGCCGAACGCTGGCAGGAGCTGATGCAGGGCCATGCCTTTGGCCGCGCCGCCAAACCCGAAGAGATCGCCTGGATGGCGGCATTCCTTGTTTCCGACAAATCCGGCTATACGACAGGCTCGATCATCACGATCGACGGCGGCGGTTCCAGCCGCCGCTCGTCGCTATAGGCTAAGTGGTATTGTGAGGCTTTCCGCGCACGCAGCCAAATACGGCGGATCGCGCCGAATTCCTCGCGTCGGGATGGTCGGAGGCTGGCATGAAGTCGGCTGACGCCCTAGATCTGATCACGATGCTTCCGGTTCTCGTCGCCGAACGCCCGAATAGCGATATCGGCAGGCCCTTTTCGATCTCGTCCGAATTTCAGCCCGCCGGCGACCAGCCGCAGGCGATCGTGGAGCTAAGCGAGGGGATTGCCCGCGGCGAGCGCGAGCAGGTGCTGCTCGGCGTTACCGGCTCGGGCAAGACCTTTACAATGGCGCATGTCATCGCCAATACCGGTCGGCCGGCAATTATCCTCGCGCCAAATAAGACGCTGGCGGCGCAGCTCTATGGTGAGATGAAGAGCTTTTTCCCGGACAATGCAGTCGAATACTTTGTCTCATATTACGATTATTATCAGCCGGAAGCCTATGTCCCGCGCACCGACACCTATGTCGAGAAAGAATCGTCGCTAAACGAAGAAATCGACCGGATGCGCCATTCAGCAACGCGCGCGATCCTCGAGCGCCGCGATGTCGTGGTTGTCGCGAGCGTGTCGTGCATCTACGGGATCGGTTCGGTCGAGACCTATTCGCAGATGACCCTGTCGCTCGCCAAGGGCGACCGGATCAATCGTACCCGGCTGCTAGCGCAATTTGTCGAATTGCAGTATCGGCGCAACGACCACAATTTTGTGCGCGGCGCCTTTCGCGTGCGCGGCGACACGATCGAAATCTTTCCGGCGCATTATGAGGACCGCGCCTGGCGCCTGTCTCTATTCGGCGACGAGATCGAGGCGATCCACGAGATTGACCCGCTGACCGGCGAAAAGACCGCGGCATTGCAGTCGATCAAAATCTATGCCAACAGCCATTATGTGACGCCGCGCCCAACCTTGTTGCAGGCGATCGAGCAGATCAAACGCGACCTCAAGATCCGCCTCGATCAGTTGTTTGCCGAGGGCAAACTGCTCGAGGCGCAGCGGCTCGAACAGCGCACGAATTATGACCTCGAAATGATCGACGCGACCGGCAGCTGCGCCGGCATCGAGAACTATTCGCGCTACCTGACCGGGCGCCGGCCCGGCGAGCCGCCGCCGACCTTTTTTGAATACATGCCGCGCGATGCCCTGGTGTTTGTCGATGAGAGCCATGTCACCGTGCCGCAATTGGGCGGCATGTTCCGCGGCGACTGGATGCGCAAATCAACGCTCGCCGAATACGGCTTTCGGCTGCCGTCCTGCACCGACAACCGCCCGCTCAAATTTGAAGAGTGGGACACGATGCGCGGACAGACGGTGTTTGTCTCGGCGACGCCAGGCCCGTGGGAGATGGATCGCACCGGCGGCGTCTTTGTCGAGCAGATTGTGCGCCCGACCGGGTTGGTCGACCCACCCTGCATCATCCGGCCGGTCGAGACCCAGGTCGACGATCTAATGGCCGAATGTCGCGAAGAGGCGGCCAAGGGCCACCGCGTGATGGTCACGACCTTGACCAAGAAGATGGCCGAGGCGTTAACCGAGTATCTGCACGAGGCCGGGCTGCGGGTGCGCTACATGCACTCGGATGTCGACACTCTGGAGCGGATCGAGATCATCCGCGACCTCCGGCTTGGGGTGTTCGATGTGCTGATCGGGATCAACCTGTTGCGCGAGGGGCTCGACATTCCGGAATGCGCGCTGATGGCGGTGCTCGATGCCGACAAGGAGGGCTATCTGCGATCGCGCACCTCGCTGATCCAGACGATCGGACGGGCGGCGCGGCACATCGACGGCCGCGCAATCCTGTACGCCGACCGGATGACCGACAGCCTGAAAGCGGCAATCGACGAGACCAATCGCCGGCGCGAGAAACAACAGGCCTACAATATCGCGCACGGCATTACCCCGGAGAGTGTGCGCCGCGGCATCGCCGACATCCTGCAAAGCGTGTACGAGCGCGACCATGTGACCTACGGCTTATCGGAAGGCGAGGCGGCGCACTACCAGGGGGCTAGCCTGCAGGCGGTGATTGCCGATCTCGAAAAGCGGATGCGCGATGCCGCCGCCGATCTTGAATTCGAGGAGGCCGCACGGTTGCGCGACGAAATCCGCCGCCTCGAACAAGCCGATCTCGGCCTGCCAGTCGCGGCCAATGCAGATGGCAGCGGTGGCGGATCTGGGCGTCACAGCGACGGTAGCCGCGGCCGCTCGACCGCCGGACGCGCCGGTGTTTCGGCGCGCGATGTGGCGCGCGCCAAGATGCGCGCCCGCAAGGAACGCCGTGCCGGCCGGCGCTGATGTCGGCGGCGCCGCCGATCTCGATCAAGTAGACGAGCTGACCGGGGCGTCACCGGCATTGCCGATCCCGCGCGCGGCGCTGGTGACCGGCGGCGGGCGGCGCATCGGACGAGCGCTGGCTCTGGCCTTGGCCGAAGACGGTTTCGCCGTCGCGATACATCATCATCAGTCAGGTCGCGACGCCGAGGCAGTAGCCGCGGCGATCCGCGCCAAGGGCGGGACGGCGTTCGCGGTCGCGGCCGATCTCGCGGACGAAGACGCGATTGGTGGTTTGCTGGAGCGGGCCGAGCGCGAACTCGGCCCGGTCGGCTGCCTGGTCAACAACGCTGGCGTCTTCGAAGACGACACCATTGAAACGGTGAGCCGCGAGAGCTGGGATCAGCATATGGCGGTCAATTTGCGCGCGCCGTTCGTGCTGATGCAGCAAATGGCGGCGCGGCTGCCGGCCGAGGCCGGCGGGGTGATCATCAATCTTCTCGACGAACGGGTGTGGTCGCTGACCCCATATTTTGTGTCGTATACGCTGTCGAAAGCCGGTTTGTGGACCTTGACCCAGACAATGGCGCTGGCGCTCGCACCGCGCATCCGCGTCAATGGCATTGGGCCGGGGCCCACTCTGCCCAGTCCCCGCCAGACCGCGGAACAGTTCCGTCATCAATGTTCGCTGATGCCGCTGAGGCGTGGTACGAGCCCGCAGGAGGTTGCCGCCGCGCTGCGGTTCATCATGTCGGCACCAGCGCTGACCGGGCAAATGATTGCTCTCGACGGCGGGCAACATCTTGGCTGGGCGCAGCCGCAAAGAACGCTCTTAACCGAATAATACTCGCGTAAAACGCGAAATGAGACACCTGTTTCAGATAATTAATGGTTGAGGACACGGACGGGTCGTTGCACGCGAAACTCAGCGATGGCGATTTGTTCACAGCGACTGTGGCTATGCGAGACAGTCGTTTGGTTAATGAGCGCGCGATCCGAGGTTTATTGGTAATCAGCAGCGTCTGCAGAATTCCGCTACAAATCAAAGCGTTAGATAACTGCCAAAATTTTAGGCAAATACGAGCAATGCAACCGAAAGCCGATTTTGCGGCTCTGTTGCGCCGGGTTTTCAACAAGGTTATCCACAGCTTCCGTGGATATCGCCGCAACGATTTGAAATACAGTGACTTCACAACCAGTTGACGAGGGAATGACGGAAGCTTGCGTGCCGACGATCGCGCCGCGGCGCTCTGTTCGCGGGCGCCGCCCGTTGCCGATGGATCCGCGACGCGCGCCGGAAGGGGTGAGCGCCGATCCGGACCCGGCCGGAGCAGATATGCCCGCGCCCGATCTCGAGACCGGACCCGGCGCAGCCTCTGAAATTGGCTTCGCGGACGCGGCGACCGGGATCGCGCGCGGCGTCGCGGCTATCCGCGCCGCGCTCCGAACCATGCCGGCGACGCCTGGCGTCTATCGCATGCTCGATCGCAAGGGCGACGCGCTATACGTCGGCAAGGCGCGCAATCTGAGGAGCCGGGTGCAGAATTACGCGCACGTCGCGAATTTGTCGAACCGGCTGCGGCGGATGGTAGCCGAGACGACGGCGATGGAGATCGTCTCGACCCATACCGAAGCGGAAGCGCTGCTGCTCGAATGCAATTTGATCAAGCGGTTGATGCCGCGTTTCAATGTTTTGCTGCGCGACGACAAGTCGTTTCCGTTGATCCATCTGACCGCCGATCACGACTTTCCGCAACTGACCAAGTTTCGCGGCGCGCAAAACAAAAGCGGCGATTATTTCGGGCCCTTCGCCTCAGCGGGCGCAGTCAACCGCACCCTGATCACGTTGCAAAAAGCATTCCTGTTGCGTTCGTGCAGCAACAGCATCTTCGCCAATCGCACGCGCCCGTGCCTGCTGCATCAGATTAAACGGTGCAGCGCGCCCTGCGTCGGGCGGATCCGTCGCGAGGAGTATGCTGCACTCATCGAAGAGGCCAGGGCCTTTCTGGCCGGCGGTACCGACGCGGTGCAGCAGCGTCTGGCGGCGGAAATGCAGGAAGCTGCGGTGGCGCTCGACTTTGAGGCGGCGGGGCTGATCCGTGATCGGATCCGGGCTCTGACCTTGGTCCAGGGGCACCAGGACATACACGTCCCCGGCGTCGTTGACGCCGATGTGATAGCCGCCCATCAGGCTGGCGGGCAGACTTGTATTCAAGTGTTTTTCTTCCGCGGCGGCCAGAATTGGGGTAACCGCGCCTATTTTCCAAGCCATGACCGCCAGCTCGCAGTCGAGGAAGTGCTGGGGTCGTTTGTCGGCCAGTTCTACGACAATCGGCCAAAGCCGCCATTATTGCTGCTGAGCCACTGGCTTCCGGAACATCAACTCGTCGAGGAAGCACTGTCGCTCGGCGGGAGACGAGTGACTCTGGCGGTGCCGCAGCGCGGCGACAAACGGAAGCTGATGGAGCGGGTGTCGGCTGCCGCCCGCGAAGGGCTCGGTCGCCGTCTTGCCGAAAGCGCCTCGCAGCGCCGCTTGCTCGAAGGGGTGGCCGCGGCTCTCGGTCTCGACGCCGCGCCCAATCGCATCGAGGTCTACGACAACAGCCACATCCAAGGAACGAATGCGGTCGGCGCGATGATCGTCGCCGGTCCCGAGGGGCTTATAAAGGGCGCCTACCGCAAATTTAACATTCGCGGCATCAGATCAGCCGCGAGAGCGGCGCCTGTCGTGGAAGCGCCTGTCCCCGAGGAAATCCAGGGAGAGGTGACAGGGTCTGGCGGGGAGTGGTCCGCACCGGCACCCAATGGCGGGAATGTCGCAGCGGTTGAAGAAATTGTCGCCGGCGGCGACGACTATGCGATGATGCGCGAGGTGTTGCTGCGCCGCTTTAGCCGAGCCCTCAAGGAGGACCCGGAGCGCGAACAGGGCGCGTGGCCCGACCTTGTCCTGATCGACGGCGGACAGGGCCAGCTCAGTATCGCGCAGGCCGTGCTCGACGAACTTGGCATTACCGACCTCGCGATCGTCGGCATCGCCAAGGGGCCGGACCGCAATGCCGGCCGCGAGCGCTTCTTTGTGCCGGGTCGCGCGCCATTCTCGCTCGATCCGCGCGATCCGGTTCTGTATTTCCTGCAGCGGCTGCGCGATGAGGCTCACCGCTTTGCGATCGGCACTCACCGTGCTCGCCGAGCCAAGGCGATCGGCCGATCACCGCTCGATGACATTGCCGGGATCGGGGCGCGCCGCAAGCGGGCGCTGCTACTCCATTTCGGCTCGGCCCGCGCTGTCGCACGCGCCGGGCTCGGCGAACTCGAACGCGTCGCCGGCATCAGCAAAACTGTAGCAAAAAAGATTTATGATCATTTTCACGCCGATGGCTAAGATGCCGTTGTTAGCCTAGCGAATCGCACAATAACCGGGGATGGCGCGTGCCGTTGACCAGCTTGCCTAACCTGCTGACTTTATCGCGCATTCTGGTGATCCCGGTGGTGGTCGCGACCTTTTACCTGCATGGCGATTGGGCCCGCTGGTTTGCCTGTGCGTTGTTTTCTGCCGCGGGTATCACCGATTGGCTCGACGGCCACATGGCCCGCCGATGGCAGCAGCAATCCGAACTCGGGCGATTTCTAGATCCGATCGCCGATAAGCTGTTGGTTGCGGCTACATTGTTTATGTTGACGACATTCGGGCAGCTCTCGGCCGGAGCGGTGTTTCCGGCACTGGTGATCTTGTGCCGCGAAATTCTGGTGTCGGGGTTGCGCGAGTATCTCGCCGGCTTGCGCGTCGGCATGCCGGTGTCGCGGCTTGCGAAATGGAAAACCACCATACAGATGGTCGCGATCGGGTTTCTGATCGTCGGCGACGCCGGGCCGCGCCTCATTCCGGTCGCCGGGATCGGCGAGACTCTGTTGTGGATCGCCGCGCTGCTGACCTTGGTGACCGGGTATGATTATCTCCGAGCCGGATTGCCGCACATCACTCGGCCGCCCCGCGCCGCTGCGATTGCTCGCGGCAAATCCGGTCGCCCCGCTTAACGGCGTTGCCGCGACGAATGCGCGTTCCCAATTGAGCGCTTAGGACCGGCGGCAGTGCGCATTTTTGGCCTTGCCGGGTGGAGCGGCAGCGGCAAGACGACCCTGATGACGGCGTTGATTCCTGAATTCGTTGCCCGCGGCATATCTGTGTCGACGATCAAGCATGCTCATCATGGCTTTGATGTCGATCAGCCGGGGAAGGATTCGTGGCGCCATCGCGAGGCCGGCGCTCGCGAAGTTATGGTCGTGTCGGATCGGCGTTGGGCGCTGATGCACGAATTGAGAGACGAGCCGGAACCCGGTCTCGACCAGCTGCTGCCGCGGATCACCCCAGTTGATCTGTTGCTGGTCGAGGGGTTCAAACGGCACCCGCATCCCAAAATCGAGGTTTATCGTCCCTCGTTCGGCAAGCCGCCGCTATATCCCGACGATCCCTTTGTCGTGGCGGTCGCGTCGGACGAAGATCTGCCCATGCTGGAGTTACCTTTACTGCCGCTTGGCGATCCCCCGATGATCGTCGATTTCATTCTCTGCTATGACGGGTCTGCCGGATGGCACAGCTGAGCGATGACTGCTTTGCCTTTGGTGGCGCGCTGTTGAGCGTGGACCAGGCGCTTGCCCGGATCAGTGAACGTGTCGTCGCGGTGGTCGATGCCCAGACCGTACCGCTTCGCGCCGCAGCGGGGCGCGTTTTGGCCGAGGATCTGGTCGCAGCGATAAATTTGCCGCCGCATGCCAATAGCGCCGTCGACGGCTACGCCGTCAGGCATGCCGATCTGTGTGACGACCGCGAAACCGAATTGCCGATCAGTGGCCGGGCGGCGGCGGGCCACCCGCTTGGGCGCGCGATCCGGCCGGGCGAAGCGGTCCGCATCTTTACTGGCGCGCCGATGCCGAGCGGCGCCGACACCGTGATGATGCAAGAGGATTGCGTTGCCATCGACGGCAAGGTGCGCCTCAAGCCCGGGATCCGCAAAGGAGCTAACCGCCGGCATGCCGGTGAGGATGTGGCCCTCGGCGAGACGGCGCTGGCGGCCGGCGCGCGGCTGGGTCCGGCCGAGATCGGTCTTGCGGCGGCGCTCGGACATTTCGAGCTGCCCGTCTACCGGCCATTGCGGGTCGCATTGTTGTCGACCGGCGACGAAGTCCGCGAGCCGGGGACCCAGCTGCCTCCCGGCGCCATCTATGACGCGAACCGTTTCATGCTTGCGGCATTGTTGGAACGGCTGGGCTGCGCGGTCAGCGATTTCGGCATCATTCCCGACCGCCAAGGTGCGCTCGTAGATATGCTGAGCTCGGCGTCCACCGCTCACGATCTGATCGTGACGTCGGGCGGTGTTTCGACCGGCGACGAGGATCATGTCAAAGCAGCGGTCGAGCGCCTCGGTGCGTTGCACTTCTGGCGGCTGGCTATCAAACCGGGACGGCCGGTGGCCCTCGGCCAGATTGCGGGGGTGCCGGTAATCGGGTTGCCGGGAAATCCAGTCGCCGTCGCGGTGACGTTTGCCGTTCTCGCACGCTCGTTGATTTTAAAACTCGCTGGTGCGGTATCACCGCCGCCCCGAATGTTTCCGGTCAGCGCCGGCTTCGCCTATCGCAAAAAGCCGGGTCGGCGAGAATATTTGCGCGGGCGGCTCGAGCGCGACGGCGATGCGGTCATCGCGGCCAAATATCCGCGCGACGGAGCCGGCATCCTGTCGTCGATCGTACAATCGGAAGGGCTGGTTGTACTCGATGAGACGACAGGTGATCTTGCCGCCGGCTCGATCGTCGAGTTTTTGCCGTTTTCCGAGGTCCTCGGGTGAAAATCCTCTATTTCGCCTGGCTGCGGGCGCGCATCGGCTGCGCCGAGGAAGAGTTGGCGCTGCCGTCGGGAGTTCGTGATGTAGCGGGGCTGCTCGCTTGGCTACAGGCGCGCAGTCCACGCTACGCCGAGGCTCTGCGCGATTTGTCGGTGGTGCGCGTCGCGGTCAACCAGGACTATGTCGGGCGCGACCATCCGCTGCGCGAGGCGGACGAAGTGGCGATCTTCCCGCCGGTCACCGGAGGCTGAGCCGATGATCCGAGTGCAGCGCGAGGATTTCGATATCGGCGTCGAGCTTCAGCGGCTGACGGAGGCCAACCACCGGATCGGCGGTATCGCGAGCTTTATCGGGCTGGTTCGCGACATGTCGCCAACCGAAGAGGGGGGCGGCGGCGACCGGGTATCGGCGCTAACCCTCGAACATTATCCCGGCATGACCGAAAAGAAGCTCGGCGAAATCGAGCTCGAAGCGCATCGCCGCTGGCCGCTCGACGCCTCGCTGATCATCCATCGCTACGGGCGGCTCGAACCCGGCGATCGCATTGTGCTCGTCGCGACCGCCTCGCCGCACCGCGAAGCGGCGCTCGCCGCCTGTCACTTCCTGATCGATTGGCTCAAGACCGATGCCCCATTCTGGAAAAGCGAAGAAACCCCGGAGGGTGAGCGGTGGGTCGAAGCCCGCGAGGAAGATAACACGGCGGTAGAACGATGGCGGAAGTAGAGCTTACTGCCCCGGAGCTAATATTGCGGCATCAGATCGGCGCCGCTACGTCCACTAGCTCCAACCGCCGCTCGCTTCTATCGATCCGCCGGTCCATCGTATCCAGCCTATTCTGCATGGCCGCGAAGTCGACTTTCAGTTCGGCAACTCGCAAACTCAGCGAAGCAAGATCGCGTTTTAGCGAGCTGGTACGGGTGATCAACTCGTCCAGCCGGATATCGAACTCGATCAAGCCGGTCATTCACCCCCGCGAAATTGGCCCGCAAGAAATCGAGAATTTCTCTGCCTTCGGGCACCGTTTGTCCCCTGCTCAAAGGTCGTTAAGCTGCAGTAGCCGCGACTTTCTTGCCGACGGTTCGGTCGTAGTCTTCCCACATCAGGCGGCAGATCGTGCCCGGCGTGAAGCGGTAGTGGCCGCGCTTGCCAATGATTTCGCCGACCGGCGTTACCTCGGCGGCTGAGCCGGTCAAGAATACTTCGTCGGCCTTTGCGAGCTCTTCCGGCATAATCGCCCGCTCGACCACCTTGATGCCGCGCTTTTTGGCGAGCGCGATCACGGTCTGGCGGGTGATGCCGTTAAGGAAGCAATCGGGTGTCGGAGTGTGTAATTCGCCGTTGATTGCGAGAAAAATGTTGGCGCCGGTGCCCTCGGCGAGCTGGCCGCGCCAATCGAGCATCAGCGCGTCGTCGCAGCCGGCGGCCTCGGCGTCGTGTTTCGACATCGTGCAGATCATGTAGAGCCCGGCCGCCTTGGCCTGTGTGGGGGCCGTATGTGGCGCCGGGCGCGCCCACGGCGCCCATTTCATGCGAATGCCCTTGGCCCGCGCTTCGGGTGAGAAATAGGCCGGCCAGTCCCAGGCGGCGATCGCCAGGTGGATTTTGGTCGCCTGCGCTGAAACTCCCATCTGCTCGGCGCCGCGCCATGCGATCGGCCGGACATAGCCGTCGACGATCTTGTTCGAGGTGATGACCTGCTGCGTCGCCTCGGCCAACTCATCCATATTGGCCGGAACCTCGAAACCAAGAATTTTGGCCGAGTTGATCAAGCGGTGATTATGGTCGTCGAGGCGAAAGACCGAGCCGTTATAGACGCGCTCGCCTTCGAAAACGCAGCTTGCATAATGTAGCCCGTGGCTCAACACATGCAGCCGGGCGTCACCCCAGGGGACCAGCTGGCCGTCGTACCAGATGAAGCCGTCGCGATCATCGAACGGGACCATGGACATCAGCATTTCCTCGCACCCGATGGATCAAAGGCCGGCCCGATCGGGACAAAGCCGGCCGACTGGCCTAGAACTTTATATTCCAGAGGACGCTCGGACGATAAGCAAGGTTGCGAGATAAGTCAATATGACTGACATAAAATTGCGTCCCGAGCCGTTTTTTGCCGGCGAAGACGTAGTTAGGGAGGGGATCGAACTGCTGTTTTTCGCCTATCGCGACTTCATCGCCGAGCCTGACGCGATCCTGGCTCACTACGGATTTGGGCGGGCGCATCATCGTGTGATCCACTTTGTCGGTCGCCACCCGCATATGACGGTCAGTGAGCTGCTGGGGATCCTGCACATCACGAAACAAAGCCTGAGCCGTGTGCTGAGCGAATTGGTAGAGCAGGGATTCATTACCCAACGCCCGGGCCCGCGCGACCGGCGCCAGCGTCTGCTTGAACTGACCTCGGAGGGGCGGCGTCTCGAGCGCGAAGTTTCAGCCCCGCAGCGCGCGCGCGTCGCGGAAGCCTATCGACAGGTAGGTGCTGACGCTGTCGACGGCTTTCGCAGGGTGTTGATGGCCATAATCGCGGATCCCGGTGATCGCCGCCGCTTCGATGACTTCCCAGTCGGCAAGCGATGAAGATAATCCGTCGACCGTTCCGGCGAGATGACTAGCCTCGAACCTCACCTTCTTGTCGTTGATGACGATGCGCGTCTGCGGGAATTGCTGCGCCGATATCTATCGGAAAGCGGGTTTCGCATCACGACGGCCGGCGATACCGCCGAGGCGCGTAGGCAACTCGCCAGCTTTGCCTTTGATCTCGTGGTGCTTGATGTGATGTTGCCGGGCGAGAGCGGACTCGATCTGACTCGCGATCTCCATCGCGAAAATCAGCTGCCGGTGCTGCTGCTAACCGCGATGGCGGAACCAGAGGATCGCGTCAATGGGTTGGAGCAGGGTGCCGACGATTACCTATCGAAGCCGTTCGAGCCGCGCGAACTGGTCCTGCGGATCCGAAACCTGCTGCAACGGCGGCCGGCGGACGACGCCGCGCGGGGCGAAGTCCGGTTTGGCGGCTGCCGCTTTGATCTGGCCCGCGGCGAGCTGTTCCGCGGCAGCGAACCGATCCATCTGACGGCCGCGGAAACCGCCCTGCTTGCCGGTCTGGCGCAACGAGCGGGCGAGGCGGTCTCTCGTGAGGAGCTGTCGCTATCGGCGCAATTCAGCGGCAATGTTCGGAATGTCGATGTCCAGATGACGCGATTACGCCGTAAGATCGAGCGCGATCCGCGCTTTCCGCGATATCTGCAAACCGTGCGCGGCACTGGTTATGTCCTCAAGCCAGATTGACGAACTGCCAGTCGCGGCGACCATAGAGCCGCCCGACGAGGCCGACGCCGAGGCTTGGCGGCGGCGCGAGATCCATCCCCGTGGCTGGATCAAACAGCTGCTGCCGCGAACGATGTTCGGCCGCTCGCTGCTGATCGTCGTGATGCCGTTGCTACTACTGCAGGCGATTGCCGCCTGGATCTTTTACGATCGGCACTGGGCGGCGATTTCGTGGCGGCTCTCGACCGGTGTTATCGGGGACATCGCCCTCGTCATCGATGCGCTCGATCACGCCGGACCCGACGCCGCTGTAGCCCGGCTGTTCGCTCGCGCCGAAGCGGTGACAAGCATTCACTTTACACTGACGCGAAGCGAACACTTGCCGCCCGAGGCTCCGCCGACCGGAACATTGCTCGAAAACCAGCTGAGTCAGGCGATGCTGGGAAGGATTGATCTGCCGTGGCGAATCGAAGGCCTACACGATCCAGATGGGCCGAAAATTGCCGTGCAGCTGCACCGCGGGTTGTTGCTTGCCGAAGTGCCTTGGGGCCGGCTCTACAGTTACACGACCTACATCTTTGTCATGTGGATGGTTGGATCATCCGTCGTACTACTGGCGATTGCTACGGTATTTTTGCGCAACCAGGTCAAATCGCTGCGACGGCTGGCGGCGGCGGCGGACAGTTTTGGCAAGGGCCGCTATGTGCCGTATTTCAAAGTCGAGGGCGCCGTCGAAGTCCGGCAGGCGGCAGTCGCGTTTATGAGATGCGCGACCGTATCCAGCGCCAGATCCGTCAGCGCACGCAGATGCTGGCCGGAGTGTCACACGATCTGCGCACCCCGCTCACTCGAATGAAGCTGGCCTTGGAGATCCTCGGTGACGACCCGGCGGTCGACGAGCTGAAATCGGATGTCGTCGAGATGGAGCACATGGTCCATGGCTATCTCGATTTCGCTCGCGGCGAAGGGAGTGAAACGCCGGTCGAGGCCGATTTGACGCTGCTGCTGGAAGATGTCGCCGCCGCGATGCGGCGCCAAGGGGCCGAAGTCTCGCTTGATATGCCGGCCGAGTATTTGACGTCAGTTAAGCCAAACGCGCTGAGGCGATGTCTTGTCAATCTCGTCGGCAACGCCCGCCGCTATAGCAGCCATATCTGGCTGACGGCGTCAGTGAATGACGACGGGATCGATATTTTTGTCGACGATGATGGTCCCGGCATTGCGCCGACGGATCGCGACCGCGTCTTTCGGCCGTTCGTACGGCTTGACCCCTCGCGCAATCCATCTACCGGAGGGGTCGGGCTGGGCCTGACGATCGCGCGCGATGTCGCCCGCGGCCATGGCGGCGACGTCTGGCTGGAAACCTCTCCCCATGGCGGATTGCGCGCCCGTGTCCACCTGCCGAAATAAAGCGGGTCCGGCATCACTGAGAGAGCGGATGGCTGGCTATCTGGAGGACGGACGCGATCCGAGCCACTCCCTTGCCGTGGCCAAAATTCTGGAGTCCTGCCTCAACGGGTCAGCACATGTGCCAGGCAGTATTCCCCGTGCCCGTGAATTCTCGAGAATGCTCGTTATTCGGCAAACAGGGGCGCCTGCAGTGAGTGCCTCAACCGCGCCGTCGCGGCGACGCGTCCGGGTCGAATAGGGCGACGATAGAATAGCCATATTCGCGGCGTATGTCGTCCGCCTGAGTAATGGGCGGGGAATTGTTGAATCCGAAGACGTCGGGTCTGCCCGGCAATGTAAAACGGACACTGGCGACGGCGACGCGCCAATCGGCTCGATCCGACTGTCGGGCGAAATTCCCGTTGGGCGGGGTAAATTCCCGGTTCGGCGGAAATAATTCCCGATTAGGCGGGGGAAAATTCCCGGTTAGATGGGGACGGGAATTCACCTGCAACTCATTGATATATCGTTCATTTTTAATGGTGAAATCGCGTCTTTGGGGCCAAGTTTCCGAATATTTCCCGTCGAACCGGGAATTTCCGCGCAGTGCCCTGGCTGCAGCGAGGCTTCCTCGAAATGCGGATCAAATGGGTGGGCGGCGATCAGCGCAGTCAATCGGTAACCAAAAATGCATAGCTTTGCCTGATAGTGACGGACATCTTTCACGGCGTACCAACGCGGGGGGCGAGTTGAGACTGCGGAATATCGCGCTTTTTAGTGCTTTTTTCGTCGGCGCTGCTCTCGGCATGGCGCCGGTCACCGGCTTTGCGGCGGAGCCCGCGAAGCAGGCGCAGCCGGCGATCAGCCAGGAGGCGAGTGCAGCATTGCTGCGCATGGGTCAGACCCTGCGCGCCGAGCAATTCTCGTTTCAGGCCAATACGATCGGCGTCTATTCCGACGCCGGCGGCGACATCCTGCACATCTTTCATACGACAAAGGTCATCGTGCGGCGTCCGAACCGGCTGCTGGCCGAAACCGCCGGCGACGACGGGACCACTAAAATCGTGTTCGACGGCAAGAACGCGTATGTCTATTCGCCGCAGGAAAATCGATATGCCGAAATCCCGGTGCCCGGGGGAACGATCGAAGGCGTGTTGAAGGAGGCCGTCGGCCGTCTCGGCGTCGATTTTCCGCTCGCCGATTTTCTCAGCGAGGCGCCGAACAAGGCATTTCTGACCGGGGTCACGCAGGGCCGCGTGGTCAACACAGTTATGATCGACGGAGCACCCTATCTGCACCTGCTGTTCAGGCAGCCACCCGGGATCGAACTCGAACTGTGGCTGTCGAAAAACGACCAGTCATTACGCGCCGGCTGATCGTGACCTATCTGAACTTGCCGGGTCAGCCGAACTTTATCGCCGAATTCTCGGACTGGAATTTTCATATCCACCCGACCGACGCCGATTTCACATTCCAGCCGCCGGCGGGCGCACAACAGGTGCCGCTAAAGCCGATCGAACCGCTGCCTCCTCCCGCGAAACCGAAAGGAGCGAAATGATGAAACCGACCACCATTGCCGTACTCGGCGCACTGTCGGCTGCTGCATTTGTCCCTAGCGCCTTTGCTTGGGGGGCCTATCACGGGGGCGGCGGAGCCTACTATCATGGCTCTTATGGCGGCTCGTTTTCGCGCAGCGGCGGTTCTTCGAATGCGTCGACAGCGCGCGGCGGCTCGGCCTCGGGCGGCGGCGGCTCGTGGAATGCGACCGGTTACCGCGGCGGCACCGCCTCGGGCGGCGGCGGGTCGTGGAATGCGCATGGCGCCTATGGCGGCACCGCCTACGGTTATCACGGCGGCACCTATTACGGCGGCGCCGCCTATGGCTATCACGGCGGGACCTATTACGGCGGGACGACAGTCGTGACGCCGGGCTATGCGGGATACGGCGCCGCGGCAGCCGCCGGTGCCGTGGCCGGCGCCGCTGTCACCTCAGCTGCGACCTCCGCTGCCTACGCCGCGGCCAGCACCAACTACTATCCGCCGCCCTATTACCAACCCTACGCGTGGTAACCGGCCGGTCCGCCGAACACGCCGGCCGCAGCGCACATCTGCGGATTATTCTTCGAACCGAGAGCGCACGATCTCGGCGAGCAGCGGGTTGAAGCGGCCGGCTGCCTCGTATTGCACCCAATGGCCGGCGCCCTCGATGATTTCGAACCGGACCGCCGGCTGGAACGAGCGCAACGTGGCGGCGCGCTCGTCGAGATGGGGATAGGCGGTGGCGTCGCGCCCGCCCCAGATACCGTCGAGCCGCGCCGTAACCATCGGTAGCGCCCGCACCAGGGTGTCGGCGCGGGAGAAGCGCCGGCTCCGCACCCGGCCGCGCGGCGCATTCTCTGATTGGATATAGACCGAAAGCTCGTCAATCTTTGCCGGATCGGCGATCATCAGCGCCCCAAGATTGTGGCGATGCACCGCGAGCGCCTCGGCGGTTGAGGACCCAGCCGGGACGCGCTGGAGATCGGTCGGCTGGCGGATTAGGCCGAGCCCATTCGAGCCGACAACGGTAAAAGCTCGCACCCGGTCGCCGAGCTGGGCCGCGACATGCCCGCCCAACACGCCGCCAAACGAAAACCCGGCGAGATGCAGTTGCTCCCGCCGCGGCAAGACAAGATCGATACCGTCGACCAGAATGCGCGCCAAGCCCTCGGCCGTATGCGGCTCAGGCGGTGTCGCCGACTCGCCGAGCCCCGGCAGGTCGGGGGCGATCACGCTGAAGCTGCGGGACAATGGCAGGACGTTGCGAATCCAGTGCGTCCACGACCCGTAGCCGCCATGAAACAGCACCAATAGCGGGCCCGCACCCCAGACGCGCCACACCATCTTACCGTCGCCGCAAGGGGTCTCGACCCGGACCGCTTCGGCCGCCACGCCATCGACAAAGGCCCTGGTTTCTTCGCTGATCTCGGCCACCGTTCGCCTCTGCCACGATTTCGCTATACGCAAATATCCGGTTTCCGGCCCGCCGCCTAGCCCGTTCCAGGGAGTTTGGAACGCAGGTGGCTTTGTTCTGTTCAGCGGTGAGAGGGGCAGCTGAAGCTTAAGGAGCGAAGATGACGGACAATCGGGAACGCGCCCAAGATCCTCACGATATCGCCGAGGATGGTCTCGATAAAATCATCGAAGGCGATGAGGAGAAGGGCCGCAGAATGATCGAGGAGGCAAAGAAACGCGATCCGAAGGCGGTCGAAGACCTTGTCAAGGAAGTAGAACAGGACCGCGAACAAGCCGAACGCTACATCGACAAGAAATAAACCGCATCGTGGTGTTGGCGGAGGCCGGATCAATCGGCAAACCGCCACGCCGACCTTGACTGGTTATGATTTTGACCTGCCAGCTGAGGTTCGCACAGCCGGCGCTAACTGCGATAAACATTGTTACTCTGTATCCCCTAATCCGCGGGCTGGGGCTGACTATATGACGCAGGGCGGCCATTGCAGCGCCGCCGCCGCTCGGAGCCGAGAATGCCGGAACGACAGTTGGAAGCGTTGATGTGGGCGCAAGCCTGTGAGGCGATGGAGCGCGCCGAACGCCTGCACCGTCAATTCTTTCACCGCGCACACGCGACGCCGAACTGGGAAGCGCCCTGCGACATCTTCGAGACCGACGACACCTTGACCATCCTGGTGGCGTTACCTGGCGTCGCCGTTGAACAGATCCAGGTCACGATGAGCGCCGGCGTGCTGGTGGTAACCGGCGAGCGTCCGTTGCCGCCGGAAATGGCAAAGGCCCGCATTCACCGGTTGGAGATCCCGCATGGTCGCTTCGAGCGAAGGATCGAGTTGCCGCCGGCACGTTTCGAGCTCTCCGGGCGGCACCTGGCGAATGGCTGTCTGATGGTTAAGCTGCACAAACTCTGACGCGCGCCTCCGGCGCGATCCCGACTCACCCAAGGATTTCGGTATGCCTGCAGAACAACAACACGAATTACGCACTGCGGAAGCGGGCGGCCCGCCGCCTTCCGGCGCGATTGAACAATTGCTGGCCGGTATTCCGGCATTACCCGCCGATGCCTTGATTCTGATCCCGACTCGCAGCTTTGTGCTGTTTCCCGGCACTGTGCTGCCGGTAACGCTCGGCCGCCAGCGGTCGATCGCCGCCGCACAAGCCGCAATCCGGCTAAACCGCCCGATCGGTCTTGTCCTACAGCGCGATCCGGCGACCGAAGATCCGATACCGGTCGATCTGCATCGGATGGGAACCGAAGCGAACGTGCTGCGCTATGTGACGAGCCCAGATGGTCAGCATCATGTGATCAGCCAGGGCGAGCGGCGCTTTCGCATCCTCGATTTTCTCGAAGGCTACCCGTTTCTGGTGGCGCGGGTCGAACGCATCACCGAGTCGGAGGCCAGCAACAAGGACATCGAGGCGCGGATGATGCATCTGCGCAACCAAGCGATCGAAGTCTTACAGCTATTGCCGCAAACTCCGGTCGAGCTCGTGAACGCCGTGCAATCGGCCTCGTCGCCCGCGGCATTGGCTGACCTGATCGCCAGCTTTATGGATATCAGCGCCGCCGAAAAGCAGGAGATCCTGGAGACCGTCGATATCGAGAGCCGGCTCGACCGGGTATCCGCGATGCTGGTCTACCGCACCGAAGTATTGCGGCTGTCGCGTCAGATCAGCGAGCAAACCAAAGAAAAGATCGATGATCGCCAGCGCGAATTCCTGCTGCGCGAGCAGATGAAGACGATCCAGAAAGAACTGGGCGAGGGCGACGACGCCAAAAGCCAAGAAATCGCCGAGCTGTCGAAAAAGATCGACGAGGCCAAGATGCCGCCTGAGGTCGAGGCGCATGCCCGACGCGAGTTGGCGCGGCTCGAGCGGATGCCGGAGGCGGCGGGCGAATATTCGATGGCCCGAACCTACATCGAATGGCTGGTGGAACTGCCCTGGTCGGTCGAGACCGGCGGCCATGTCGATATCGCCGAGGCGCGCCGTATCCTCGACGCAGATCACTACGGGCTTGCCAAGATCAAGCGACGCATCCTCGAATATTTGGCGATCCAGCAATTGAACCCGACCGGTCGCAGCCCGATCCTGTGCTTTGTCGGGCCGCCGGGGGTCGGCAAGACCTCGCTCGGCCAGAGCATCGCAAGGGCGACCGGCCGCAAATTCGTCCGCGTCAGCCTTGGTGGAACGCATGATGAAGCCGAGATCCGCGGCCACCGCCGTACCTATATCGGAGCGTTGCCCGGCAACATCATCCAGGGCATCCGCCGCGCCGGTGCGCGCGATTGCGTGATGATGCTGGACGAAATCGACAAGCTCGGCCGCGGGATCCAGGGCGACCCCTCCTCGGCATTGCTCGAAGTGCTCGATCCCGAGCAGAACTCGACCTTCCGCGACAACTACCTCGGCGTTCCGTTCGACTTGTCACGGGTCATGTTCATTACCACTGCGAATGTGCTCGACAGCATTCCGGGGCCATTGCGCGACCGCATGGAAGTCATCGACCTGCCGGGCTATGTCGAGGACGAAAAGTTTGAGATCGCCCGCCGCTATCTGGTCGCCCGCCAGCTCAAGGCCAACGGCCTGACCCCCGAGCAGGCCGAGATCACCGATGACGCTATCCGCACGATCATCCGCGACTACACGCGCGAAGCAGGGGTGCGGCAGCTCGAGCGCGAGATCGGGGCCGTCTTGCGCAGCGCCGCGATGCGCATTGCCGAGGGAACCGACCAGCATGTCCGGATCGAACCGGAAATGCTGCGCGAAATCCTCGGGCCCGCGCGCTTCGAAGGCGAAGTGGCGATGCGCACCAGCGTCCCAGGTGTCGCGACCGGTCTCGCCTGGACGCCAGTCGGCGGCGACATCCTGTTTATCGAAGCGACACGCACCCCCGGATCAGGCCGGCTGATCCTGACCGGTCAGCTCGGCGAAGTCATGCGCGAGAGCGCGCAGGCGGCGCTAAGCCTGGTCAAGGCGCGGGCATCCTCGATCGGGGTCGATCCCGCGATGTTCGAAAAGAGCGACATCCACGTCCACGTCCCGGCTGGAGCGATCCCGAAGGATGGCCCGTCCGCCGGGGTCGCGATGTACACCGCGCTGGTGTCATTGCTGACCAACCGGACGGTGCGCAACGACACGGCGATGACCGGCGAAATCAGCCTGCGCGGCTTGGTACTGCCGGTCGGCGGGATCAAGGAAAAGGTTGTGGCCGCGGCGCGTGCCGGGCTCAAGACCGTGATCCTGCCGGCGCGCAACCGCAAAGATTACGAGGACATTCCCGAAAGTGCGCGAAACAGCCTGCGCTTCCGTTGGGCCGAACGCGTCGAGGAAGTCACCGAGGCGGCGTTGGAACCGGTTCCCAGCCCCACTGCGCAGGCGGCCGCGTAACGCTCTGGGGGTAACGCATCGGGAACCCACCGCTTATCGCATGAAGCGGATTTGCGGGCCAACACCACCCGGAGAACGGGGCAATGGGAACAGAGGAGCAAAGCTTTGCTCCTCTGTTTCAAATTGCTATTGGGATTTGCGCCGCGATGCGCGTTTGCCTCTGGAAGATCCGTCTCCTTGGTCTTCCTCGTCTTCATCCTCTCGGTCTTCATTATTTTCGATCATGCGGGGGTTGACCTCTTCATCCGCCAACCGCGTCATCTGGTCATCGAATTCTTTGCCTTCTGTAAGTACCTGCTCCATCGTCCGGACCACCTTCTCCTGGCCGAGGAGACGGCCCATTGAGGCGGCCGTTCCCCAAGCCGCGATGCAGTAATGTTCGATCTTCTGGACCGACGCGAGCAATAGCGGATCGTGCAGTCTCTCGTCGGCGACTTCATCGAGATGGTGAGCGGTGTCGTCGATCAGCCCTTCGGTCGCGATATTCTTCTGCCGGCCTTTTGAGACGCTCAGCTCCTCGAGGGCATCGTCGAGTTGATCGATTAGCGCCGCACCCTGCTCGCGTCTCTGGTCAAGCATTTCACGGAGTTCGATCTGAGCTGGCCTTTTTCGCAAAACGCGGTAGCGCGCGCGACAGCTGCCGCTCGGCGCTGTAGATTTCCTTCAACTCGGTCGCGAGCAGGTCTTGCGGTGAACGGAGGGATGGCATTCAAATCCTCATTAGTCTGGGGTTGGATACCTTGCCGAAACGCTGTTCTCTATTGCCGGTTCCCTGCACAAAGCCACACAGGCTAAACCGCGATGTCAGGTCTGATATCCGAGATCAATTTATTCAACCAAGCCTTGCTTTTGATTTGGAGTTACTTATGAAGAAATCAGAATCACGCCGCGTCGAAGTCGCCGCAATCTGTGTTGCCGAGTTATCAATAGCGCATCGAGCAGGATCGGTTCACCCGCATGGCGGACAGTAGGGGATAGCGGCGTATCGGAGTAATCTCCGATCAGCTACGCTGAACGGAAAGGAAGGTCATGTTTATCGCGATGAACCGCTTCAAGGTCGTGCCTGGCGCACAGAGCGAGTTCGAAGGGGTATGGACGACGCGTGACAGCCATTTGGGCGACGTACCCGGCTTTGTCACGTTTCACTTGTTGCGCGGGCCAGAGCGCGAGGATCACGTGCTTTATTCCTCGCACACCTTGTGGCGCAGCCGCGGCGATTTCGAAGCCTGGACTCGATCAGAAGCGTTCCGCCGCGCCCACCAAAGCGCCGGTTCAAACCGACCGCTCTATCTCGGCCACCCCGAATTCGAAGGCTTCGAGGTTATCCAGACCGTAGAGCCATCGTCCGCTGCGCGATAAAACTAGGTAGGCAGACTCGACCTCCGCGCCGGCTCGATCGAGAAGCGCCTTCGACTACGGGTATAAAGGGGCTAGTTACGGCGGATGACGGCGCCGGGGCTAGGCCCGGCCGTAGAGGCATTGGCCGGCGCCAACTTACACGGCCCGGTCGCGGCCGGTGCCGCTGCCGCCGAATCTCCCGGGGTCCGCGGGAGATCGCGCCAGTCGATTAGGTTGACGACGCAAGCCAAATTCAACACAACGAGAGAGACCGCAACAAAAAGCAGCAACGGGTTCATGATGCGTGACACCCGTTCCAGGCGCTCGATCACTTGGCGTAGATAATCAGCCTGCGGTAACTGCTGTCGCACGTCGGGCCTCTTTGTCGCCGCTCTCAACCAAACAGCGCCAAGCTTTGGCATCGCAACCCTGCGAGCTCGACCTTGGCGTCGCCGCTATCACCGATATAGCGAGCGACCTCGGCTAATACCTCAGCTTTTCAAGCAGTTCCGGCATGCGTACGCCGAAAACGTAGCTCTTAGGGCGAGCGGCTTAACGGACGTCCGAGAGTTTCGACCGATAACGGCCAGACACATTCATAAGCTATCGGCGAGCGCGGCGATGGTGTCTGCCGGGATAATAATCCGCTCGATATGGCGGCGATGCCACAGCGCGTAGAATAGCAGGGTCCAGGCGGCTCTACCGGCGCGCTTTTGCTCCGCCGCGGCAAACAATTTCTCGACCGCATCCGGACGGCAGATTTCGCGCACCGCCGCCGAGCGCGCGACCAGCGGGCCAATTGTCTCGGCGCGCCGCGCAATCCACCGTGCGACCGGTACGGTAAAGCCGCGTTTCCGCGCCAGCGGCTGCGCCTGCGGCAAATGCTCCGCGAGCCACCGGCGCAACAGCCATTTACCGAGCCCGTGGCGTACCTTCAACTCGTCGGGCAAACGAAATGCGAGCGCCGCCAATTGGTTGTCGAGATACGGGGTGCGGCCTTCGGTACCGTGCGCCATCAGGCAGCGATCGAGCTTGATCAACAGATCATTGGGCAGCCAGTCGGTGCAATCGACCGCCTGGGCCGCCTGCAACGGCGAACGCCCGCGGGCGCCGCCATGCACTTCGGCCGCGGCGATGCCGTCGCGCCACCCGGCGATCTCATTCCGCAAGACGCCGAACTCGTCGAGCATGCCGCGAACCCGCGGTCGCCGCCCGCCCGCCCACCACGGCCGCAGCACGCTGCGATAGCGGCCATAGCCGGCGAACAGCTCGTCGCCGCCCTCGCCCGACAAGATTACCTTGATGCCGGCTTCGCGCGCGGTGCGAGCCAGCATCCAGGTCGGCAGGATTGCGTAGTCGGCCGCGGGATCGTCGACGCTCGAGACGATCTCCGGCAGCAAGCGCCAAAAATCGGTTTCCCCGAGGGCGACTTCGACATGCTCGGCGCCGACCGCCAGTGCCGCCTCTCGCGCTGCCGGCCGCTCATCGGTGTCGCCGTCGTCGAACCCGATCGTAAATGCCTTAACCGGACGCTCGGCCAGGCGCGCCATCATCGCCAGGATCGCGGTCGAATTGATACCGCCCGATAAGAACAAGCCGAACGGCACGTCCGATCGCTGATGGATCCGCACGCTGTCGGCGAGCGCAGAATCGAGCCTGCGCAATGCCTCGTCCTCATCGAGAGCAACTGGGCCGTATTCCGGCAATGCTGCGCGCCGCCGGCGCTCGACAATCCGCCCTTGGCAAACGATCACAGTCTCTCCCGGCAGGACCCGGTTGATGCCGGCAAAGATCGTCTCGCGGCCGGTCGTGAACTGCATTTGGATCAGCTCATCGCGCGCTCGCCGCAACAGCCTGGGAGCGACGAGACCAGCCTCGATCAGCGCCTGCGGCTCGGACGCAAAGGCGAAGCCCTGCGCGCTTTCGGTGTAGTAGAGCGGCTTGATCCCGAACGGATCGCGCGCCAGCACCAGACGGCGCGCCGCGGGATCGTGCAGTGCAATGGCATGCATGCCCCGCAGATGCTGGGTAAAGTCGAGCCCGTGCAGACGATAAAGGTGCAGCGGCAGCTCGCAATCCGATTGGGTCGAAAAGGCGATCGGGCGGGCAGCGCTGCGGAGCTCGTCGCGCAGCTCGATGTAATTGTAGATCTCGGCATTGGCGATCAGCGCGGCGCCGCCCGGCTCATAAAGCGGCTGCGCACCGGTCTCCAAATCGATAATCGCGAGCCGGGTTTGCATCATGCCGATATCGCCTGAGCGATATTGGCCGACCCCGTCGGGCCCGCGATGACGTAATACCGCTTCCATCGCCCGCAGCGGCGGTGTCGACGGCGGCCTGCCGTCGAGCGTCATCAGCCCGGCGATGCCGCACATCAGTTCGAGCTTCCTTTTGGAGGTTCTTCGCGCACCGTGACCCTCGGCGCGCCAGCTGCTGCCAGCCTCGCCTGATGATCGATTATGCCGACGGCCTCAGAAATAACCCGATCGACTTCGAGTTCGTCGAGATCTGCGACCCTTAACACGCGCACGGCACGGCCGCGTGGCGCACACCAGGCCGGGTCCGAAGCGCGGGAAAACAGCACGACGATCGTACAGCCCGCCGCGGCCGCAAGGTGGACCACGCCAGTGTCGTTGCCGATGGTCATTACGGCTCGTTGAGCTAATGCGGCGACCGCCTCGATCGTGGAGCGGCCAAGGAGATCGATCGCTTCCGGGCAGGCGACGAGAATTGCCGCCGCGAGATCGCGCTCGGCGTTCGACCCAATCACGACCGGGACAAAGCCCAGATTATGCAGAGCCGTGGCAAGCATGCCAAATCTTTGAGCGGGCCACCGCTTGTCCGGGTGGCGCGGCGAGGACCCCGGCACGATCAGAATGAATGGCCGTCCGATTAGGCTCTCAGGCAACGCGCAATCAAGAGGCGGAAGGATCGGGAGTGGGGTTGGATGGATGCCGGCCATCAGCAGCTGTTCGGCTTGCTTGTCGATCGTATGCTGCCGGTCGCGGTCGAGATTGGCATGAGGGTGGGAACATCCCGAGGCAGTCCCCGACCATTCCGGCATCGGGCCGGGGCGAAACAGCCGGGCGTAAGCCGCCGACCGCTCGGAGGTTTGAAGATCATAAACCCGGTCGAAACCGCCCTGCCGCAGAGTGCGGCGCAGCCCCAACCAGCCCTTGATGTCGAATGGCCCCGGTCGGCGATCGGTCACCACTTCATTAAAGAAGCCGAGCTGCCCGGCGAACTCGGCCAGCGCGGAGGTGGTCAACAACGTGACGTGATCGTTCTTGTGATGAAGGCGAATGGCCGCTACGGGTCCCAGCGCCTGAACGAAATCGCCGAGCGCGCTGAGCCGAATGACCAGGATCCGGCGTGACGACGCCCGGCGCCGAGACGGCCTGAGCCTGGGTCTGCGCCTCGCCAAAGCAGCGACATCGATATGGTCGGCAAGCCGCTCGAAGGCGGCAAAGACGGCGGCATGCCTGTCGCTATCAGGCGATCCGATGCTCGCGATCAGAGTTTCGACAAGTCGCTGCGCGGCTTCTATCGCCGGTCTATCGGTGTTATCGGCGCAGTAGTCACACGCGATTAGCAATCGGTCCCCGCGGCGAGCGACAATAACCGGCTGCACTGCCAGATGGGTCGTCGCCGCCTGACGCGCGGCGCGATCGCTCCCGAGGCCGGTGAGCAGCCCGTAAAGATCGCAAGCAATGCGGTGTCGGCGGTCGTGGCGGCCTGTTCGCTCGTTCCAGGCGAAGAAGTGATTGAGCGCCGTCCCGGCTGGAAAATCCCTCGAGCGCAGCGGTGCGGCGCGTACCCACGACCGCCTCCCGATAACGGTCGCACTCGCATACGGCGGGAGGGTCATGCCCGACTGATCGTCCGTCACAGTTCCAAATGCGGTCACGCCCAATCGAGCGTCATCCATAACGGTGCGCGGCGGTTACGGGCATCAGTCTGTCGAAAAAGCTGCGATAGCGGGCGACGACCGCGGCTTCGGTGAATTCTGCTTCGTAGGCCCGACGGCCGGCCTGCCCAAGGTCTCGCCGCAATTCGGCGCTGCCGCTCAGCCGCTCGATGGCGGCGGCCAGCGCCGCCGGCCCGCCGCCCGGCTGATCGGGAAGCGGCACGAGCAATCCATTGACCTCGTCGCGGATCAGCGCGGCCGGTCCGTCGCTAGTTGTGGCGATGACCGGCAGCCCTGCCGACCAAGCCTCGATCACGACATTACCGAGCGGTTCGTGCAATGAGGGGCAGACGAGAAAATCGGCTTCGGCGAGCAGCGCTGCGATGCCATCGCACCAGCCGAGGAACCGAACCCGGTCCGCAAGGCCGAGATCGCGCGCCCGCTCTTCGAGCACGTCGAGCAGCGGGCCGTCTCCGGCAATCGCCAGCTGTACCTCACGCGTCATCGCCAGCGCTTCGAGAAGCAAGCCAAATCCCTTGTTTTGATGCAACCGGCCAATGGCGAGCGCGAGCGGCGCCTTGCCGGACGCGATCAGAATGCAGGCTGTGCCGTACTCAAATCCGGGACGAAATTCGGCAAGTAATCAATGCGCGCGGGTGGCCAACCCTTGGCTGCGGCGTAATCAACGATCGCGCGGGTATTGGCGATCAGGTGGTCACAGCACCGATAATATTTCAAATCGTAATATCCCCCGAGCCGGGCAACATGCACGAAATCGCCCCTCGGGCAAGCCTGTGTAGCGCGGCTCATCCAGGTCAGCACGATGTCGGGCGCCACGCGGCAATGGCGCGCCGAAAGCCGAACCGAGATCCAACATCGAGCCGCCCGCCGAAAGCCAACTCGGTGACCATAACGCCAGCCTGCGCAGACGCCGTGTGCGGTCGGCGTCGCGCCGGATCAGTACTCGCTGGTTTTCGCCAACTCGTTGCAAGGCGCTAACCAGCCGCACAAAGAAGGTTTCGGCCCCGCCATGCCGTGCTCCGGCAATCGCCTGCAGCAATCGCCGGCTCATCCCATCAAGGCTTCGAAGCGGCTCGCCGCCATGTCCCAGCTAAGTCCGCGCTGATGTTCGAGCGCCCCCAAATGCCAGCGGCGCCACAAATCGTCATCGCGCAGCACGGCAATGGCGGTGGCCGCGAAATCGTCTTTATCCGGCGCCACCCGACCGCTGCGGCCATCGGCGACCCGCTCAGCGACGGCACCGAGCGCTGTCACGACCGCGGGCACGCCCATCGCCTGCGCCTCGGCAAGCGAGAGGCAGAAAGTCTCGCCAGGATCGCCGCGGTACAGCATGACCCGGGCGCCGGCAAGCGCCGACGCCAGGACTTCTCGCCCGATTGGTGCGAACCGCCGCACTCCATAGCGGCCCAGGCCGTCGGCGCGTGCGAGCACCGCCTCCATTTCGCCCGCGCGTTTTACCCCTAATGCGCCGTAAACCGAGGGTCCAGCATAGATGTGGAGCTCGGCTTCGGGAATCGCCGGCGCTATTCGCGTCACCCACACATCGAGCAGCCAGTCGAGCCCGCGTAGCGGGTTCGAGGTGAATATGGCGTAGGGTGGCGGCGGCTCGCGGGGTGTTGCGCCGCGAAATCGATCGAGCACGCCGTAGGGGATCGTCTCGCACCCGCCATGCACCAGCCACGACGGGATTGTTTTGGCGTGGTAAGCGCCGGTCACGACGAGGGTCGGCCGCCACCAGGCGAGCCGCCAGGCATTGCGCGCCTTGCGCAGATAGCGGGCGGGATTGTGCAACCAGAACAGCCGCCTTTTGGCATTGCGGACCAATCCGATCACCCGGTGGCTGCGGCTGCCGATATAAAGATCGCAGTCGCGGGGCATGTCGCGCGCCAATGGCAACCACTGCACACCTTTGTAGCTCAGCGCGGCCTCGCAGCGGTTGCGCACCTCGACGGAATGACCGCGCGCGGCCAGTGCTTCGGCTAGAGCGACAAACGCGGTTTCAGCGCCGCCAAGTGGTCCGCTTTCGGCCATCGCACCGTCGAAGGCGACGCTGTCATCGGCCATCACCAGATGCGCCATTATTCGGCGGCGCGGTTGCGGCCGCAAAGTTTCGCGGCAACAGTTTCCGTTTGCGGCTCCCCGCTTTCGTTTGCCCGCATCCGGCTCGGCTCGGCAAATGCGGAAATGGCACAGGCGTTTTCGGGGCTGCTGGTTTGGTCGCCGGGTTCGAGCTGCGCCTTCAGATAGGACAAGATGGGGTAGAGCGCCGCACAGAGGGCAATCAAAAAGCCGTAATAGCCTTCGCGATAGCCGCGCCGGCCGACATAGCACTTCCAGAAACGCGATGCGATCCGCCTGATATTGTGAGCGAAGCTGCCAATATCATCACTGTCGCGCAGATCCTGCGCCCGCAAGGTGGTGTAACGGTCGAGCCGGATCAGCATGTCGGAGATATTGCGATCGACGTAATGCGCGAGCCGCTGTTCGAGTGCCGGTCCCTGTTGCCCATTTAGAGTGACGCTGGCGTGCAGCACGCGGTCGTCGGCCCAGGCTTTGACCCCGCGCCGATAGAGGCCGGCATGAGCCGATCTGCCGAAAAACGCGCCCCATCCCCAGCGGACCAGCCGGTCGCCGATGTAGTTGTCGACTGGGACGAGGTGCCAAGACGCCGAGGAATGGGCCACGACCGAGCGGATTTCGGCAGCAAGAGCCGGGCTGACGCGTTCATCGGCATCAGCTTCAAAAACCCACTCGCCGGTGCAGGCGGCAATGGCGGCGCTGCGCCGTGCCGCTTCCCGCGGCCATGCCCCCTCGACGAGGTGATCAGCGAATCGGCTGGCGATGTCGCGCGACCGATCGGTGCAACGGTCGAGAAGCACGACAATTTCATCGGCAAAAGAAAGGCTAGCGAGGCAGTCCGCCAGCTGCGCCTCCTCGTTATGGGCAACGACGACAGCCGAAATAGTTGGTCCGGCGTTCACCTGCAGCGCCGGAGGAGGGCCGGCCTCGCCCGCCTTCATGCAACCGCACTCTCGACGCGGCGCCATAGTCGCCGAGCCGCCGCCTCGGCAGCCTCGACGGTCAGGCTGTCCATCAATGTATCGGTCGTCAGGTGGTTGAAGCCGGGTCCGAACATCGTCTCGGGGGCGTCCGCCGTTCGCACCACCGCCGTGCACGAGCCCCATGGCGCGTATTTCTCGATCGGGCTCGGGCCAAAAAGCCCCAAGGTCGGAGTGCCGATCGCGGCAGCGATGTGCATCAACCCGGTATCGTTGCCGATGAACATCACACAGCGGCGCAACACCGCCGCTGCTGTCAGCAAATCGACACGGCCGACCAGATCGATCAGCCGATGGCGGGGGATCGCGGCGAGTAGTGGGAGCGCCTGATTGCGCTCGTGCTCGGCGGCCAACACCGCGACCCGGGCGCCGGCAAGAGCCCCATTTGAAGCGGTCAAACGCTGCGCCAGTTCGGCAAACCGTTCACTCCGCCATTGCTTGCCACGCCAGTTTGCCGCCGGGCCGATCGCCAATACCGGGCCCACGGTCGAGAGCAGCGCTGTTGCGCTCCGTTCGTGACCTGGCCCCGTCCACAGCCTTGGGCCGGGCGGCGGATCAAGGTCGAAAAGACGCCCGAGTTGGCGGACACGATGCTCCCGCTCGTCGCCTTTGGCGACCACCTTGCGTGAACCCGCGCGCAACAGCCAAACCAACGCCGAGCCGCGCAGATCGACGACAAGATCCCACCGGCGAGCGCACACCGCGGCATAGAGCGCAAGCCAATGCATTGCCCCGCGCCGTTTCTCGACGACGATTAGTTGTGCGAGGTTCGGGACGGCCTCGAACAATGGCGCCGCGATCGGGCCCGCTGCGAGCGTCAGTCGTGCGTTCGGATGGCGCTCGATCAGATCACCGAGAATGCCGGTCGATAGTACGGCGTCGCCGATCCGCGTCGCGGTGACAAAAAGGATGTCCATCTCACCGATGCCGGCGCCTTATATCCGGAGCCTCTCGGCTTGCCAAGGCGCCGATGCCCGCTTAAGTCTAGCGCGCTTCACAATCACTCGTCTCAATCATGATCGAAGCCCACTTTGTGCTGCTCGACGATCGCGGCATTCTCGCCGTCGGCGGGCCGGATCGCCGCTCATTTTTGCAAGGCCTGGTGTCCAACGATGTCGGCAAGGTCAGCGTTGCTCAGGCGCGCTATGCGGCCTTCCTGACCGCCCAGGGAAAATACCTGCACGACTTTATGATGATCGAGCAGGATGAGGCGATCCTGATCGACGGCGAAGTGGCGCGTCTCCCCGATCTCAAGCGGCGGTTGTCGATCTATCGCCTGCGAGCTGAAGTGACCATCACCGAACGCCCCGACCTCGCAGTGGCGGCGATCTTTGGGCCGGACGCCATCGCAGCTCTCCAACTTCCGGCAGAGCCTGCCGCCGCACGCACCTTTGGCGGCGGAATCGCCTTTACCGATCCGCGGCTGCTAGCGCTCGGCGTGCGCTGCATTCTGCCCCGGGAAAACGCCCGCCACGCCCTAGCGCAAGCCGGTTTCGCCGAAACCGGGTTCGATGCTTATGATCGCTGGCGTCTTAGCCTCGGCATCGCCGATGGCAGCCGCGATCTGGCAATCGAGAAATCCATCCTGCTCGAAGCCGGGTTCGATGAACTCAACGGCGTCGATTGGAATAAAGGCTGCTACATCGGGCAGGAACTGACCGCCCGTACTAAATACCGCGGTCTGATCAAGCGCCGGCTGGTGCCGGTTACGATCTCGGGTCCGCAGCCCCCGCCGGGAACAATCATCTGTGCCGAAGGGCGCGAGGTTGGAGAAATGCGGTCGAGCCGCGACGGACGAGGACTGGCACTGCTGCGAATCGATGCGCTGCCGGACGGCCGGACGCTGACTGCCGGGGAGGCGGTGATCCTCCCCGAGCGGCCGCAATGGATGCGTCTGTCCGAAACCGATAAACCTAATCAGTGACCGGAATTCGAGTTGGCTTGACTCGAACTGCTAGACCCCTGGCTCTGCTGGGCCTTGGCGTTCTTGTTGGCTTCATGATGGCCGATGGCGCAGCCGGCGCCGGCCCCGAGGACGCCATGGTGGCCTGCTACATGGCCGGCAAGACCACCCACCGCTGCACCTTTTAGGCAACCCGCCGCGTGAGCCGGGGTCGCAAGCCAGCCGACTGTGGAAAGAACGGCAAAAGCCGATAACATCATCGAGAATTTCATCTGGACGTCTCCTCTGCGGCGCCGCCAAGCCGGCGCCTCGGAACGTGAACACCTCCGATGGCAGCAGGTTCAATCCACGGTTTCTAAGGAGGTCTCTTTATTTATCCCGCACCTAAAAAAACGCCTCAGCCAAATCTAAATCTGTCGTGGAAGCACCAGTAAAAGTTCGGCGTTCCACCAGACAGTTTCTGAACGGCGAGGTTATTGCGCGTCGGGTGCGTTCAGCTGACGTTGAATTTCACGACCCAATATGCTACTCGTTGCGAGTCCTTGGGACTGGAACTGATATTGCTGGGCACGTAAATCGTTACGATAAGCCTGCATTTTTTGCTGGTCGATCGGCCCGGGCAGCTGCGGCGGCGGATAGGATGGGTTCGATTCCTGGGGCAGCTGATAAACCGGGACGGACTCGCTCAGTATCGGGGACAACCCGTCCGGCGGCGATGCAACGTAGCCGGGATTGATTGGCGGTGGAATTGGTGCGGGTGTCGGAGAAACCGGCACCGTACCGGGTATCGGGAGTATCTGCGGGAGCGCGGTTTGAACGGCTGCGCAGGCGGGCGCCGACAATCCGGTCAGTACCGCGAGAAAAAGCGCCTTTCCGGACCGGCGGCTCATGCGGTTGCGTCCCGGCGCTCACCCGCGAGCGCCGCCTGGGCCGCCGCGAGCCGGGCGATCGGCACCCGATAGGGCGAGCACGACACGTAATCGAGCCCGACCTGTTGGCAGAAGCGGATCGAGGCCGGGTCGCCGCCATGCTCGCCGCAAATGCCGAGCTTGAGCCCTGGCCGGGCTGAACGGCCCCGGTCTGCCGCAATCCGAACCAATTCTCCGACCCCAACGGGATCGAGCGTCACGAACGGATCGTGCTCGAAAATGCCGAGTCGCTGGTAGGCGCCGAGAAAGCTTGCCGCGTCGTCTCGCGACAGGCCGAACACGGTCTGGGTCAGGTCGTTGGTGCCAAAACTGAAGAATTCAGCGGTCGCAGCGATCTCTGCCGCGCACAAGGCGGCACGGGGCAATTCGATCATGGTTCCGACGAGATACGGCACCTTGACCCCGGCCTGCTCCATGACCGATTTGCCAACACGGTCGATCATCGCCTTGAGGATGTCGAGCTCTTTCTTGGTCGCAATCAGCGGCACCATGATTTCGGGCTCGACCCGCTCGTCGGTCTCCTTGATCACCGCCGCGGCAGCCTCAAAGATGGCGGTCGTCTGCATTTCGTATATTTCGGGATAGGTGATCCCGAGGCGGCAACCACGATGGCCGAGCATCGGGTTGGTCTCCACCAAAGCATGCGCCCGCTGCCGGACTTGGGCGACACTTCGGTCTGTCAGCCGCGCCATCTCCTCGAATTCGGCATCTGTTTTGGGTAAGAACTCGTGAAACGGCGGATCGAGCAGCCGTATCGTGACCGGGAGGCCGCGCATAATGCGGAAAAGCTCGGCGAAATCGTTGCGCTGCATCGGCAACAATTCGGCGAGCCCGGCGCGGCGGCCGCGTTCATCGTCAGCCATGATCACGCGCCGGATGGGGCCGATCCGGTCGGCCTCGAAAAACATGTGCTCGGTGCGCGATAGGCCGATCCCCTCGGCGCCAAAGCGGCGCGCGGTGCGCGCGTCGAGCGGGGTTTCGGCGTTGGCGCGCACCCCCATCCGCCGCAGCCCATCCGCCCACCCCATCAATGTCGCGAAATCGCCCGACAATTCCGGCTGGATCGTCGGCACTTCGCCAAGCATGACCTCGCCGGTCGAGCCGTCGATCGTGATGATTTCGCCGACCGCGACCTGAGTCGCGCGCGCCGTCATCTTCCGCGCCGCATAGTCGATATGCAGATCACCCGCACCCGAAACGCACGGCCGCCCCATGCCACGCGCTACAACAGCGGCGTGGCTTGTCATGCCCCCGCGCGTCGTCAGGATGCCTTTGGCGGCATGCATGCCGTGGATATCTTCGGGGCTCGTCTCGACACGCACCAGGATGACCGCCTCGCCGCGCGCCGCCAGCGACTCGGCTTCTTCAGCCGAGAAAACGATCTGACCCGAAGCTGCACCCGGCGAAGCCGGCAGACCGCGAGTCAGGACCGTGGTCTTGGCCTTGGGGTCAAGGGTGGGGTGCAACAGCTGGTCGAGCGATGCCGGCTCGATGCGGCGGACTGCCTCCTCGCAATCGATGACTCCCTCATCGACCAACGACACCGCGATCTTCAATGCCGCCGGCGCGGTGCGCTTGCCGGTGCGGGTCTGCAGCATCCACAATTTCCCACGCTGGACGGTAAATTCGATGTCCTGCATGTCCCGGTAATGGTCTTCGAGCACCCGCCTGACGCGAAGAAGCTCATCGAGCACCTTCGGCATGACCTCTTCCATCGCCGGCAGATTCGAGTTGTTGGCTTTTCTGCCGGCGATCGTCACGTGCTGCGGCGTGCGGATCCCGGCGACCACATCCTCGCCCTGCGCATTCACGAGATACTCGCCGTAAAATTCGTTGTCGCCGGTCGACGGATTACGGGTAAAGGCGACGCCAGTGGCGCAATCGTCGCCCATATTGCCGAATACCATCGCCTGGACATTGACCGCGGTACCCCAATCGGCCGGGATCTCGTGCAGCCGGCGATAAGTCACGGCGCGCGGGTTCATCCATGATCCGAACACCGCCCCAATGGCGCCCCACAGCTGCTCGCGCGGCTCCTGCGGGAACGGCAGCCCCTTTTCCTGCAGGACGACGTCCTTGAACCCGTTGACGATAATCTTCCAATCCTCGGCCGACAGCTCGGTGTCGAGGCTCTGCCCAGTATCGAGCTTGTGATCTTCGATCAGCTCTTCGAAATGATGATGCTCGATGCCGAGCACGACCTGCCCGTACATCTGGATGAACCGGCGGTAGCTGTCATAGGCAAAGCGCTCGTCGCCGCTCTGCCGGGCGAGCCCTTCAACCGCGCGATCGTTGAGGCCGAGGTTGAGCACGGTGTCCATCATGCCGGGCATCGAGACACGGGCGCCCGATCGCACCGAAACCAGCAGCGGATTATCAGCATCGCCAAACCGGCCGCCGAGCGCGCGCTCGATCGCCGCGAGCCCGGCGGCGACCTGCTCTTTGAGATCGGGCGGATAGGTCTTGTCGTTGTCGTAAAACCAGGTGCAGACCTCGGTGGTGATCGTAAAACCGGGCGGCACCGGCAATCCGAGATTGCACATTTCGGCCAGACCGGCGCCTTTGCCGCCGAGCAGGTCGCGCATCTCCGCCCGGCCCTCGGCGCTGCCGCCGCCAAATCCATAGACCCATTTCGTCATGTGCCGCTCACCCTTCGATCTGCGAGAAATCGGCAACCTGGTTCATCGTCGCACGGATGCGCGACAACAGCCGTAGCCGGTTCTCGCGCAACTTCGCGTCATCTGCGTTAACGGTGACCTTGTCGAAAAAAGCGTCAATCGGCTGCCGCAATCGCGCCAATTCCGCCATCGCCTCTTCGAACTTCTCTTCTCTAATCAGTTCTCGTGCTGCTTCTGCAAATTGATTAAGAGCGATCCAGAGCGCCTTCTCCTCGCCTAAGATTCCTCGCAAGTCATAGTTTTCATTGTCAAACCGTCGCTTATCGCGCTCCTCCTCAATGGAAACGATATTTGAAGCGCGCCGATACGCAGTTAGGAGATTTGAACCATCTACAGAGTCGAGGAACTTCGCTAGGGCGTCGACCCTTGCCAATAAGCGAACGAGATCATCTTCTTTAACTGCGAATACGGCGGCGATCAGATCGTGGCGGACACCCTGCCCTCGGAGATGAACCCACAGCCGATCCGCGATGAAGTCCGTCAGCAATCTCACAAGTTTAAGCGGCTCCGTATTCGTGAAGGGGGGCCCGGGATCTGCCGCGAAGGAAAGGACATTTGTGAGTGGCAATCGAAGGTTATTCTCTAAAATAATCCGAATAATACCCTGAACGGCTCGCCGGAGAGCGAACGGGTCGCCAGAACCCGTTGGCCTTTGACCAATTCGAAAGAAAGAGGCGATTGCGTCGAGCTTATCAGCCAGCGCGACCACGACCCCTTCCGTTGTTGACGGGCATTCATCGTGGGGTCCCTGTGGCTTGTAGTGCTCAGCGATTGCATCAGCGACTGCGCCCGCCTCGCGGTCATGACGCGCATAGTAACCGCCCATCACGCCCTGGAGCTCTGGAAACTCCCCCACCATGCTAGTCGATAGATCAGCCTTTGCAAGACGCGCGGCGCGACGGGCCAAGGCTACATCGGCGTTCAGGCGCAATGCGAGATGCTGAGCGATACGTTCCATCCGCTCGGCCTTTTCAAACAAGGTGCCGAGGTTGGCGTGGTAGACGCGGTCTTTCAGCGCATCGACGCGGTCTTCGAGCCGTATTTTGCGGTCCTGGTCCCAGAAGAAGCGGGCGTCGGCGAGGCGCGCGCGCAACACGCGCTCGTTGCCGGCGATGATGGCGGCGCCGCCGTCTTCGGGAAGGTTGTTGGCGACAAACAGGAAATGCGGGGCGGGCCTACCGTCGGGATAGGTGCAGGAAAAATACTTTTGATGCGTCCGCATCGCGGTCTGCAGGACCTCGGGCGGCAGCGCCATAAAGTCGGGATCTATCGCTCCGGCGAGCGTAACAGGGAACTCGGCAAGCCCGGTCACTTCGTCGAGCAGCCCCGGATCGGGTTTCACCACCAGGCCTAATTCAGCCGCGCGGCGTTCTAGATCAGCGCGGATCAGCTCGCGGCGCTGGTCCTGATCGAGGATAACGTAGGCATGTTGCAGCTTATCGAGATATTCTGCGGCGCTTTCGACACAAAACGCACCGGGCGACAAGAAGCGATGGCCGCGGGTGGTGCGCCCGACCGGGACCCCGTCGAGCGCGATCGGCAAGACTTCGCCATCGTAAAGACAGATGATCGAGGTCAGCGGTCGCACCCAGCGCAACGCGGCCCCCGGCCAGCGCATCGACTTTGGCCAGGGCAGCTCGCTAATCACGGCCCTGATCAATTCTGCCAACACCGCGGCAGAAGGCTGACCTGACCGCCGGATAATCGCAAAATAGAATTCGCCGCGGCCGGTGTCGCGGATTTGGCATTCGTCGATAGAGGTAAGCCCTGCCGAGCGCAAAAAGCCGTCGATCGCCGGCTGTGGCGCACCGACACGCGGGCCGCGCCGCTCTTCGGTGCGGTCGGGTTGGGTCGGCGGGATGCCCTCGGCAATCACGACGAGCCGGCGGGGCGTCACATACCCGCAAATCTTGGCCGGCGGAATTTCCGCCGAGGCTAACTTCTGCCGCAACAACTCCGTCAGATCATCGATCGCGCGCCGCTGCATCCGCGCCGGGATTTCCTCCGACAAGAGTTCGAGCAGCAATTCGCCGTCACCTGGTCCGTGACCCGAGATCATGCGGTGCACGCGCGGATTCTCTTGCCACCAGGTTCCCGCTTTCCCGGCGCACGCCGGGACCCACTGCTGCCGTGGATACCGGCTTTCGCCGGTAAAGCGCATAAAAGTGCATCACGAAAATGTGCGACACGAATGGCGAGAAGAATGAGGCTCACCGCCGGGCGCTCCCATCTTGGTTGCCGGCGAGCCAGGCTTCGCAGCAGCCTTTGGCGAGTTCGCGAACGCGCAGGATGTAGGCTGCTCGCTCGGTCACGCTGAGAGCGCCGCGGGCGTCGAGCAGATTGAACAAATGGCTCGCTTTAAGGCATTGGTCATAAGCCGGCAGCGCCAGACCGCGTTCCAGCACGGCGCGGCACTCGCTCTCGGCATCGGCGAAGTGTCGGGTCAACAATGCGGTGTCGGCGATTTCGAAATTATAGGCCGAGAATTCGCGCTCGCCGCGCTTGAATACGTCGCCATAGGTCATGCGGGCCGCACCGGGGGCCCCGTTGTAATCGAGATCGAAGATGCTCTCGACCCCCTGCACATACATCGCCAGCCGTTCAAGGCCATAGGTAAGCTCGGTCGAGACCGGGTCGCACTCGATGCCGCCGACTTGTTGAAAATAAGTGAATTGGCTGACTTCCATGCCGTCAAGCCACACCTCCCAGCCCAGGCCCCAGGCCCCGAGCGTCGGGCTCTCCCAATCATCCTCGACAAAACGGATATCGTGGCGGCGGGCATCAATCCCCAATGCTGTCAGGCTCGCCAAATAAAGATCCTGGCTGTCGGCGGGCGCGGGCTTCAATATCACCTGCAGTTGATAGTAATGCTGCAGCCGGTTGGGGTTTTCGCCATAACGGCCGTCTGTCGGGCGCCGCGATGGCTGCACGTAAGCGGCGCGCCACGGCTCCGGGCCGAGCGCGCGCAATGCCGTCGCAGGATGAAAAGTACCGGCGCCGACTTCGACATCGTAGGGCTGCAGGATCACGCAGCCCTGTCGTGCCCAGAAATTCTGCAGATCGGCGATCAGCGATTGAAAGCTCATATTCCTGTCGGGCCCAGCGATTTCAACGCGGCTGCGGGCAGTCGGGCCGGACGCAACCCGGTGCGTGCGCCGCGACATAGGAACCGCACACACCGCACGCGACTAGATCCTCAGCCGCAATTGACCGCCGCGGCCGCGATGCGCGTGGGGTCGGCAATCGACGGGCCGGCCCGTTCACCCAGCGGTAGACCATCCAGATCGCACCGGCGAGCAGGATCAAGAAAACGAGTTTAGGAAACTCGAACATTGCCGAGGTTTACTGGCCTCCCCGGAAGCGGGTCAAGAAATGCCGCCGCGGCGGGCGCACCGCGGTGTTGGCGCAACACCGCAAAAGGCGGGAGATGTCGAGGCAATCGAGATCTTATTCGGCTTTGTCATAGCCCGAAGCGGTTCCATAGCAGACGCGCCTCGAGCCATTCGGTCAGATCGCCGATCATGTCCGCAGGCTGGTGCGCGCTGAATGGCAGCCGCCCCCATAGTGGGCGCCGCCGCTCGGTCGGGATCGCGCGCAGCCGGACATTTTCGCCATAGCGGGCGCGCATCACCGCGCGCACCTCGCCAATTCCGTCGATCAGCCCGCGCTGCGCCGCCATATGCCCGGTCAGCACGTCACCATTGAACAAGCTTTCGTCGCCGGCGTCGATCTTGCCGGCGCGGCGTCGGCGGACATGATCTTTGAAGGCTCGATGGATATCCTGCTGCAAGACGGTCAGCCGCTCGACATCCTCGGGGTTCACCGGCAGAAACGGATCGAGCAAGGATTTGTGCGTGCCGGAGGTATAGAGCCGGCGCTCGATGCCGAGCCGGTGGATCAGTTCGTGTGCGCCAAAGCTGCCGGTGATGACGCCGATCGACCCCAGCAATGAGGTTTCTTCGCCAAATATCTCGTCGCCGGCAAGAGCCAGCCAATAGCCGCCCGAGGCCGCAACATCTTCGGCAAAGGCGATAACCGGAATCTTTTTCTCCTCCGCAAGCTGACGAATGCGGCGATAGAGAAGCGCCGACTGCACCGGCGCACCGCCCGGCGAATTGACGACGATTGCCACGGCAACCAGCCCGGGCAACCGAAACGCGCGCTCGATCGCCACGGCATGGCTCGCCAGCGAGATCGCGTTGCGGCGTGCGCGAGGTAGGATCACGCCCTCAAAACGCAGCACCGAAACGACCGGACCGCGCCGCCACAGCCGCTCGACATCGAGATAATCGCGAATAGCCATGACAGTGTAGATGGGGCGGCGGTCAGTACTAGACCACCGGGCCGGCTGTGACCGATCAGAAGTCGAGCCCGCTGCCTTCCCGCAAAACGGCTTCGGCCCGGTCGGTCAGCCGGCCGTCGGGCCGATGCAGGATCAGTCCGGGCGCGAGCCGTGCCGGCGCGGCGATCTGCTTGCGGGCGCGCACCAGAATCCGGCTCGCCGGCTTGTCCGCGCCCGCCCATAGCGGATAGACGACGACCTCGCCGGCTCGGCCGGCAATTTCGCCCAGCAAGGCATCGATCCGATCGGCGCGATGGATAAAGGTCACGGTGCCCTTTGGCCGCACCATCGTCAGCGCAAACCTAATCCAGGCGGCAAGATCGGCATCGCCCTCGATCGTTGCCTCGCTTTTGCCCGGCGCCCCGGCCGCCACCGTATGGCCGCGCTCGTTGTAGGGAGGGTTCGCCATGACATGGTCGAAGGACCCAGGCGACAGCCGCGGCGGCGCCCTCAGCAGATCGCCGATCATCACCGAAACGCGCGCTTCCATCCCGTTCAGTATGGCATTGTCGCCGGCGAGCCGGACGAATTCGCGCTGCATTTCGAGCCCGACAACACGGCTGTGCGGCACGCGAGCGGCAAGGCACAGCATCGCCGCGCCCGCACCGCAGCCGACATCGAGGACCAGCTGATGCGGTTCGGCCGGCACCGCTGCCGCGAGAAACACTGGATCAATCGCGGTCCGGTATCCCTCGGCAGGCTGGCGCAGCCGGACGCGGCCTCCGAGCAGGCGGTCTTCGGTAAAGCCCGGTTCGACGGCGGCCGGCGCGTCGCTCACTCCGCTGCCTCGCCGGCTGTCGCCAACAATGCGCGCGCTCGTGCAAAATCGCGGTCGGACACCATCAATCGGCGTGGGATCGCGCCGATGCTGCCTTCAACCAAACTGGTGTGGTGGTCCAGTACGAGGCTTTCAATCCCGGAATCGTTCAGAAGCGCCTGCAGCCACGAGAGGCGAACGGGGTTGTTGGTTCGCAGCAATTCTTTCATCACAACTTACCGGGAAGAGGGAGCGCCGGTGCAACCTTGACCGTTGTTGTCATTCTATGCTCACTCGGGTTCCGGCGCGTCAAGCCGATCGGATGGCCGACCGAAGGGCGCTGCGGGCACAAAGAGAGGCGGGTGGTGCTGGTGGCGGGTGTCGATCATTCGCGCGTCGCGCAGAAACCCTCGCTCGATTTGTTGATGCAGCTGCTGAAGGGCGACCTTGATTGCGTCAACCGTCTGATTATCGAACGCATGCAGAGCCCGGTGACGCTGATCCCCCAGCTTGCCGGCCACATCGTTGCCGGCGGCGGCAAGCGGCTGCGGCCGATGCTGACGCTCGCCTGCGCCCGGATGTGCGGGTATCGCGGCGATCGGCATGTGGCGCTCGCCGCCGCGGTCGAGTTTATCCATACCGCGACCTTGCTGCACGACGACGTCGTCGACGCGAGCGATCTGCGGCGCGGACGCGACACTGCCAATGCGCTTTGGGGCAACAAACCCGCGGTATTGGTCGGCGATTTTTTGTTCAGCCGGTCTTTCGAATTGATGGTCGCCGACGGCTCCTTGCGCATCCTCGAAATCTTGTCCCGCGCGTCGGCGGTGATCGCCGAGGGCGAGGTCATGCAGCTGATGACAACCGGGAACACGGCCACCACCGAAGCCGACTATCTCGCGGTCATCCAATCGAAAACCGCGGAATTGTTTGCCGCCGCGAGCCGCATCGGTGCGGTGGTTGCCGAACGCCCATCCGATGAGGAACAGGCGCTCGACCGGTTTGGCCGCAATCTCGGCACGGCGTTTCAGCTGGTAGACGACATGCTTGATTTTTCGGCGCGGGAGGCCGAGCTCGGCAAGAGTGTCGGCGACGATTTCCGCGACGGCAAAGTGACATTGCCGGTTCTGCTCGCTTTTGAGCGCGGCGACGACGATGAAAAAGCCTTCTGGCGGCGCACGCTTGAGGAACTCGAGCAGCAGCCGGGCGATCTCGAACGCGCAATCGATCTTGTCGAGCGCCGCGACGGGCTTGCCGATACGCTAAGGCGGGCCCGCGCCTATGCCGCCGCTGCGATCGATGCGCTGCAACCATTTGAGGACGGCCCCGAGCGGCGGGCGCTGATCGATGCCGCCGCTTTCGCTGGCGATCGCAGCTTTTGATCTCGCTAGCGCACAAGCGATATCCGGCGATGGCGAATATCGTCAAAGTGACTATATGTGCCTGCATTCCGAGCCCGCGGCTTGCGCCGGCAGGGGGTTGGCGCTATAGACAGCGCCCGGTCGGCGGAGTGTAGCTCAGCCTGGTAGAGCACTGCTTTCGGGAGGCAGGGGCCGGAGGTTCAAATCCTCTCACTCCGACCATTATTTCCAATAATAACACAGGCTCTGTTTGTTAGGAGTCTAGTACAGGAATGCCTAGATACGGGAGCCCCGCCCTCGGGTTCGCTGAGCGTAGTACCAGGCTCCCATCCGCCCGGCTCACCCTCACCTGTGGGGTATCGGGCTTCGGGCTGTTCTTCACGTGCGCTCGGGGGCGAGGTTCAGGCTAATACACCGCGCCGGTTAGCGTGGCGCTGGCAATCTGCTGCTGTTGGGCCGACGCGTTAATTTGAATGCGTTTGCAGGCGGCCTCGGCGGAGCGCTCCGATGCCAAGCAACGCGGTCCCAACGAGCGCGATCGACGCGGGCTCCGGTATGGGTAGGGGTGTCGCGGTTCCGGTCACTTCGACCCGCAGCCCTGTGGGACCGCCATCATTGTTGACAATGAAATCGAGCGTGTTCGTGCCGCTGACAAAGCCACTCGTTAGGTCGAAGGGAGTAAAAGACGTATAGCTAGCGGCAGAGGGGATCGACTGGCCGGTGGCGACGCCGTTCAGCAGGATATCCACCCCCTCGTTGTCGGTGGACCAAAACCCGCTGATCGAGGCGGAGGAAGGCACGAAGCCCGATAGGCTGAACGTTGTTCGATAGTCGTAGCTGCCTACTGGGCCATCAAGAGAACTGTCGCTATTTGGCCCGATCCAGGCCGAGGCGGCGTCATCCCCCAGCCACGGAGGGATCGGGAACCCGTTAGCCGACGTGGCGACACGAACGGCGGTTGGGCCGCTAGGCACGCTTGTCAGGGTATAGTGAATTTCAGAAGCGCCATTGCTGAGGGGCGTTCCGAACGCGTCAACACCGGTGTTGAATAAGGTTGTAATCGGCTCGGCATGGGAGGCTGCAACAGGCACCAGCAACGCGGACGTGAGTGCCGCAGCTAAAGCGAGGAATCTCATGTGACACCTCAAATTGCTCGACATTCCCCGGTTACTGGCGGCGTGATCGCATCTTCTGCTATTTTAACCCTAATGGCAACGCTGATATTCGGGGAATGGTTAATTGAGATGTGACCAAATACATCGCGAGGTGAGCCCGTCAATGATGCTGAGGCGCGCGAGGGTGATCAGGTACTCGGCGCGATCGAGGCGGCGGAGCGGAGCTGGATGCAGCGGCGATGCGCGGCCTTGGACCGTCAGCCCTAGCGTCAAATCCCGTCAGGCCGGTTTGCTTCCTGTCATTCTACAATCGTATGCTACAAGACCAACTAACGATTGGTTTTCTCGTTAGGCGAGAATGCCTTATTCAGATTTGCACAGCAGTGGTGACTTCTGCACTGGATCGATGAAGGTTCCGTGAACGTCCTAGGAACCTGGCTCAGAGTGGTGGTAGGGCCGAAAGCCACGTAATTTCAAGCCCTTATCCACTGCCTATATTTTAGGCAATAGCGTTAGCGGTCCTATTCTACGGGCTCTTAGCACTCGGCAAAACGGATTATCCACAGAGTTATCCACCAAATCGGTGGATCGCTGCAGAAAGGCCGGCAATGCATTATTTGACACTAAGACAGACGTGAAATAGACGGACCAATGACTTAATAGGTTAACCAAGAAATCGTAACTAATCTGTCATCTTTCGAGCTAACTGTCCACGATCCGGCAGAGCCAGCTTACCCACCAGCTTTTACGTAGCCGCCGCAAGCCTCCCCACGCGGGTCGGTCTATTCGCAGCGGCCTAGCCGCGCGCTAATGCACCCCCGCGATCGTCGAGTAATTCCACACCGCGACGACGCCGGTCTCGAAAATCTCGCACTTCAGTCCCCGTAGCGTCTGTTCTCAAAGGTCCGTCTTGTCAGGGTTTATGAGACTTCGTCGCACGTTTCGTCCCGCCCTATTTCGGCACGTACCGGGGAGTTTAGGCCAAAGTTGGGTCCACTCAGCGCCAGCTAGAACACCCGGTCGAGTTCGCCGAAGCCGACTATATCGCTCGACCCGCCTAATCCGTAGTGGGGTAGTGGCTCGTCGGGACCGAGCGTCCAATCGCTTTTCGGCCATTCAGCCAACATGCGCCGCTGCGCTGGTGCCAAGGACGCGCCAAAGATGTCATGCATCAGGCTGGCCTGTGCCGCTTCTAATGTCGAGAGTACCGCCCGCGGCCCAGCAGAGCGGCGCAATACATCAATCGCGGCATGGATATGGAGTAACGCCTCTTTCATTTCGTCGGCTCCTCTCGCCCCTAGGCTCCAGACTCAATCATAGCCACCAGTTTATGACAGCGGCGAGGGCTACGGCAGCGGCGAAGTTGGCGGCGAGCTTGTCGTAGCGGGTGGCGATGCGGCGCCAGTCTTTGAGGCGGCCGAACATTCGTTCGATCAAGTTGCGCAGCTTGTAGGTCTGGGGATCGAACGGATGAAGATGTTTGCGGGCGGGGTTATTGGGAATGACCGGGCGGGTGCCGCGCGCGATCAGAAATAGCCGCAGCCGATCGCTGTCATAGGCGCCATCGGCGGCACACAGACCGGCTGGCGGCAGCGGTTCGAGCAGGCCGCGAGCGATGGGCAGGTCGCCGCGCTGCCCGGGGGTTACGGCGAACGCCACGGGACGACCGCAACCATCGACAACAGCATGGATTTTTGTCGTTCGCCCGCCGCGCGAGCGGCCGATCGCCTGGAGCTCGGCCCCCCTTTTCCGCCGGCCGCCGAGCGATGCGCCTTGGCGGTGGTGCTGTCGATCATCTGGATGCCGCCGGGATCGACGGTCACCAGCGCGGTGAACAATTGTCGCCAGATCCCGCGGCGCGCCCAGCGATGAAAGCGATTGTAGATCGTCGTCGGCGGACCGTAGACCGCCGGGCAATCCTGCCACCGGCACCCGACCTTGAGCACGTGGATAATGCCGCTGATGATCCGACGATCGTCCTTGCGATGTGCCCCCGGTTGGTTGGTCGGCAACAGCGGCGCGATCACCACCCATTGCCGATCGTCGAGCCAGAACTCCCCCGTCATGATCCAAGCCCCCGAAGTTTCCAGCTTGAATCACAGCTATTGCGTCATGTCAATCACTTGATTGAGTTTGGAGCCTAGTGGTACGACGCAATCATAGGATTCCATATTGGAGCGGGGTGTGCGATGATGCGCGATGCGCGAGGGGATCAGCATCGAAGTGAGTGCCGGCGACCGCGAACGACTGGCGGCGGTGGTGGCGGATCGCAACAGCCGGCAAAAGCATGTGTGGCGGGCACAGATCATTTTGGCGACCGCGGAGGGCTGCGGTACGGCCGAGATCATGCGCCGCGCCGGAGTATCGAAGCCGTGCGTGTGGCGCTGGCAGGAGCGCTTCATGCGCGAAGGGGTGGCCGGCCTGCTGCACGACAAGACGCGCAAACCCGGTTTGCCGCCGACGCCTGCGGCGGTTATTGACCGAGTGGTCGAGTTGACGCTGGCGGAGCCGCCAGGCGAGGCAACCCACTGGACCGGCCGGGCGATGGCGGTGGCGAGCGGCATCTCGCTGCGCTCGGTGCAGCGGATCTGGGCGGCGCACGGTCTGCAGCCGCACCGAGTGCGGCGTTTCAAGCTGTCGCAAGACCCGGCGTTTGCCGCCAAATTGCGTGACGTGGTCGGGCTATATCTCGACCCGCCGGCCCACAGCCTGGTGCTGTCGGTCGACGAGAAGTCGCAAATTCAGGCTCTCGACCGCACCCAGCCCGGCTTGCCGATCAAGAAGGGTCGAGCCGGGACAATGACCCATGATTACATCCGCAACGGCACGACGACGCTGTTTGCGGCGCTCAATGTCCTTGACGGCTCGGTCATCGGCCAATGCATGGCGCGTCACCGCCACCAGGAGTTCATCCGCTTCCTCAATCGGGTCGAGGCCGTTGTCCTGGCCGGCAAGCTCATTCATGTGATCCTCGACAACTATGCCGCCCACAAGCATCCCAAGGTCCGCGCCTGGCTTGCGCGGCATCCACGCTGGACGTTTCACTTCACGCCCACGTCATGCTCCTGGGCCAATGCCGTTGAAGGCTTTTTTGCCACCCTGACCCGCCGGCGGTTGCAGCGCGGCGTCTTCCGCTCGCTGGTCGATCTGCAAGCCGCGATCAACCGCTATCTCGGCGAGCATAACCGCAAACCCAAACCCTTTGTCTGGACCGCCGACCCCGATCGCATTATCGAAAAAGTCAACCGCGGGAACCAAATGTTGGCGTCAGACCACTAGCTGGTGCGAAATGCCGCGTTCGAGTGTGAGGCTGTTCACTTCGAGTGCGGGATACCTGAATGTGCGAGCGCCGCACGGGATCAGATGCCCATGCGCCCGCTCGGACCTGCTGCCGCGGATGCGGGGTTGCTCGGCGGAGCCACCCTGTATGCCTTTGGCCGCTATTTTTGGCTTGGGCCGCGTGCAAGAGCCTAGTTTGCCGAATAGTGGTGAAGGCGTAGAATTCTTGTCGATATGGCAGATGCAGATTTCCCCGATAAATAACGGAGATTATCGCCAAGCGCGCAGGCACTCACTGCTCAAATCCCAACCGCGGAGTGCTGACATCCGGTCCTGCTGAAACTCCGGATCGGGCGATATCAATCGGCGAAGCCGCTCACATTTTCGGAGCACGTTCAGGGGCAGCGCGTTATGACGAGAGAATGTCGGACCAAGAACGGCGTGAGATCACCAACGCGATATGGCTGTGTCGCAACTGCCACAAGCTTGTAGATACCGATCCGGTGCGTTTTCCCGCAGAGGTTTTATTCGGATGGCGGAGATCTCATGAGGATGAAATAACAAAGCGTGTCGGAAAGTTGAGCGAAACACTTCGTCTCAAAGCAACGGCTCGGGAGCTACCTATATTCGAGACATGCAGCTACCTGGCCCAACAAATCGTCATCGATAAACCGGACCATTGGGAGTACAAGCTCACCATCGAATTGCTGCGGTCACGCCTGGACCCTGTGTTGTCTCGGTGGAAAGACCTCGAAGGAGGGCTTTACGACGAGTGTTTCGGTCAACGAGGTTGGGTTAGCGCAATGCCGGCGCCAGCGGGTCGAAAGACCGCGGCTGGGCAGTCGCTTCTGCTTCGCTGAAACCCATCGCCGCGAGAAACGCCGCGCGGACCTCGGCGGGCTGCCCAGTCTGGAAGATATAGCCCTGCAGGCCGCGGCGGGAGAGCGGGTTGGCCAGCAGCTCCGCGTGAGTGAAGCCTTCGACGAACGCTTCGCGTTCGGCGACCGGCAGCTCGACCGCGCGATTGGCTGCGGGATCGCGGATGATCGCCTTCGGGTCCTCGCCCTGCGCGATCGCGTCGATATCGTCGAGAAAGCGGCGGCGGATCATGACGATGCCGCGGTCGCTCGGGGCGAGATATTCCCGCGAGCGATCGGCAATGCGACCCTGTCCGACCCAGGTCACGAAATCCTGGTTCATCACATGGCTGGTAATCCAGCGTCCGGTCGTAGGGTCGGCGATCGGCCCCTGCCAGGTGGGGATGCTGTTTTGCACATAGGGCTCGCGCTCTCGCGGCACGCGGCTGAAATGCCACATGACGCTTAGCGTGTTCTCGTCATCGACCGGAACGCGGAACTCGACGTGATTGCCGGTGAACAATCCGTTCGGCCACAGACAGACCCGGCCAACCGTCCACAAGCGGTCATATTCGCTGGTATCGGTGCGGATGCGCTTGTATTGGAAGCCGTATTCGAATTCGCTGAAATCGACCTTGACGTGCTGCGGCGTGTAGGGGCCGGTGGCGCCGCCGAGGCGGACGCTCCAGTTAGAGTGGGTCCATTCGAAATGCACCGGGTCGATCGAATTTTCCTGACACTGGAACCAATTGCAAGGAATCTCGGCTTTGACAATCTGGCGGAAGCCGTTCTTCCACGAGAAGAATTCCCAATTGGGCACGAGTGGCCGCGGTTCGGGGCCGAGATAGGCCCACAACAGGCCGCCCAATTCCTCGACCGGATAGGCCTTGATGCGGATCTCGTCACGGAGCCGCGCTTCCGGGTGCGCAACATCCTCATAGGGCTGCGCCAGGCACCGGCCGTTTGCGTCATAGAGCCAGCCATGGTAATTGCAGCGCAACCCGCAATTCTCGACATAGCCGTAGCTGAGATCGGCGCGACGATGCCCGCAATGCCGATCGATGAGTCCGTAGTTGCCGCCGAGGTCCTTGTAGAGCACGAGATCCTCGCCCATGAGCCGCACCGGCAGGGTCCCAGGCTTCTCGAACTCGCTAGCGCCGGCGATTGGCCACCAATAGCGGCGCAATAGGTCGCCCATCGGGGTACCCGCACCGGTCCTGGTGAGAACATCCCAGCGGCTGCCCCGCTCTGGGCTAGTAGCTTGCGACATGATTAGTTCCGTGTCTGAGCGAACGCTCGCCGATCGCACCTTCACCTATAGCACCGGAGGTGCTGAAATGAATAAGGGTCCGTGAAGAGACCGGCGCGGTCTGCGCCTCTCGCCCTCGCGATCCGGCCCTCTTCTCAGCTGAATTTTCGCCAGCAGCGTTCCCCGAACGCTCGCTATAGTATTGCGGCGGTTATTGCGGACATCCTCGGGCCCGGGAAAGCTGTCGTCCTTGGTTGAGGTCTGACCCGGGTCTACTCGGGATGGATCAATTGCCAAACCCGCATCGGCGACAGGGGCAGAGCACGCGGCTCGGCTTTGAATGAGGCGAGCGCGGCGGCGACCGCGTTGGCGATGACGCCGCCGACCGGAACGATGCCGCCTTCGCCGGCCCCCTTGGCGCCCAACGGGTTGATCGGCGACGGAGATTCCTCCATCGGTATGGCGCGGATTTGCGGGAAGTCACTCGCCGTCGGCAGCAAGTAATCGGCGAGACTGCCGGTCAGCAATTGTCCTTCGCGATCATAGACGAGGTGTTCGAGCAACGCGCCACCCAGCCCCTGGACGATCGCCCCGATCATCTGCCCCTTGAGCAATAGAGGATTGATGATGCGCCCGACATCCTCGACGGCGACATAATCGACGAGTGCGACATGGCCGGTCCGATCGTCGACCGCAACGTGCGCGGCGTGCGCGCCATGACTGTAGGTGTGCTTGGTATTGGCAAAGCTTTCTTCGACGGAAAGACCCGCCAGTTTGCCCCAGGCAAGCGATTTGCCATTAGCCGCGAGTGCTATGCCATCGGCGAGGGTCACCTCGGCAGCGGCAGCGCCGAGACGTCCGGCCGCCGCCTCGCGAATGGCGCATTTCAGGCTTTCCGCAGCCAGCAGGATTGCCGACCCGGCCATGACGACGGCGCGCGAGTGGAACGAGCCAAACCCCTCGCGGACAATTCCGGTCGAACCGTGCTTTACGCCGCTGATCCGGTCGAACGGTACTTCAAGCGCATCGGCGGCGATCTGCGCATAGACCGTTTCGACACCCTGGCCGACCGCGGACGCGCCAATAGAGACGCCGATGCGGCCATCGGGCTCTAGGGTCAGCCTTGCGTTTTCGCGCGGACCGGCGGCGCCGCCCTCGACATAGCAGCCGATCGCAATCCCATGCCAGCGGCCGTCGATTTGCCGGCCCTGCACCTTCCGCTTTTCGTCCCAGCCGAACTCCGCAAGGCAGCGGTCGAGGGTGGAGCGATAATCGCCGCTGTCGTACTCGTCCTTGTTCTCATAAGGGGTGAGCGTCGCGACCGAATAGGGCATCGCCGTCGCCGGAACCAGATTGCGGCGGCGGAATTCGACCGGGTCGATGCCCAGATCGTGCGCCGCGATGTCGAAGAGCCGCTCGCGAAAGAAATCGCCCTCGAACCGACCCGGCCCGCGATACGTGCCGACCGGCGTCTTGTTGGTCAACAGCAGGGAGGCGTCGATGTCGATATCGGGGATATCGTAGGGGCCGGACAAAAACTGCGCGATATTGCGTGCCGCGACCATTCCATTTGTGCGCAAGTACGCGCCCATATCGGTCCATACATGCCCGCGCAAAGCTAGGATGGTGCCGTCGCGGCGGCAGGCGATTTCGAGTTCGCAATCGGCTTCGCGGGCGTGATTGGCCGTCATCAGATGTTCTCGGCGGTCCTCGATCCACTTGACTGGACGACCGGTCAGCCGCGCGGCGAACGGGATCAAAAAGTCCTCGGGATAGAATTCGCCGCGTTGGCCAAACCCGCCGCCGACATCGTTTTCGACCATCTCGATCCGGTCTTCGGCAAGGCCCAGCTGCGCGGCCAGAATGCGTCGATTAAAAAACGCGACTTTCGCCGCGCCCGAAACGATCAGCGTTTCGCCGGCTGCGTCCCACTCGGCCATCACGCCACGCGGCTCCAACGTCAACGCCATATGACGCTGCACCGAAAAGCATTCCCGTCTGGTGTATTCGGCGTTGGCAAAAGCAGCGGCCGCATCGCCGCGGATCGCGCTATAGCGGATCGCCAAATTGCCGCCGCTGCCCTCGAACAACAGGGTGTCGTTTGTTGCCGCTTCGTGGCGGTCGGACACCGCCGGCAACGGCTCGATCTCGACACGGATCAGATCGAGCACGTCCTCGGCGATCGCCGGACTGTCGGCCAATACGACCGCGATCGGTTCGCCGACATAGCGGACTTTCCCGTCAGCGATGACCGGCTGGTGAAATGGTTCAAGCTCAGGCAGCGGCTGCAGACGGATCGGAATCCGCGGTACCTGCGCGCCCATATCAGCCGCCGTAATGACGCGATGCACACCCGCCAAGGCCATTGCTGGGGCGACATCGATCGCGCGAATGCGGCCATGCGCAAAGGCGCTGCGCAGGACAGCCGCGTGCAGCAGCCCGTCACGCGACAGATCGTCGAGATAGATCCCCTTGCCGCGCAAAAAGCGCAAATCCTCGATCCGCTCGATCGCTGCACCGATATAGCGGTTGGCTATAGTCATCCACGCCTCCGATAGGCGGCGCGGGCTTCGAGTATGGCCGCGACGATCGGGATGTAGCCGGTACAGCGGCAGAGATTGCCGGACAATACCTCGCGAATCCGGGCTTCATCGCAATCCGGCTCGGCGCTGAGCAGCGCGTGCGCCGTGGTGATCATCCCCGGTGTACAAAAGCCGCATTGCAACGCGTGGTGCTTGCGAAACGCTGTCTGCAAGGGCGATAGCGCCGCATCATCGCTGAGCCCCTCGACCGTCACGATCTCCGCGCCTTCAGCCTGCACCGCCAGCATCAGGCACGAGCGCACCGCGTCGCCGTCGACCAAGATCGTACAAGCGCCGCACACCCCATGCTCACAGCCGAGGTGGGTGCCGGTCAGCCCGAGCCCGTGGCGCAGGCAGTCGGCGAGGGTTGTGCGGGGCTCGACTTCGATTTCAGCCGCCGCGCCGTTGACGGTGAAGGCAACGCGCGTTCTCATACAGATGCCTGCGCCAATGCGCGTTGTACGAGGGTCTCGACGAGGGCGCGGCGATAGGCGGTGCTCGCATGCAGATCGTCGGGTGGATCGACCTCCGCCGCTGCCGCACGAGCGGCATCAGAAATGGTGCGGTCGTCGACGATACGGCCATTTAGCGCCGCCTCGGCTGCGGCGAGCCGATGCGGGCGGGCGCACGCGCCGATCACGCCGATATGGGCGTCAACGACGCGCTTATCCTCGGCCTCGTCATAATAGGCCGCGATACCGGCAAGCGCGAAATCGCCGCGCCGCCTGGCAAATTCCTCGAAGCCTGAGCGCCGCTGGGCAGGCCATGCCGGGAATTTGATTTCGGTAACGATCTCGTCGGCAGCGAGCGCCGTTGTCAGCGGCCCGAGGAAGAAATCAGCGGCGGCGATCTCGCGTTCTCCCGCCACTCCGACAATCGTGATCGTCCCGTCGCAAGCGACCGCGATCCCGGGCAATTCGGCCGCCGGGTCGGCATGGGCCAAGCTGCCGCCGACCGTGCCGCGATTGCGGATCTGGTAATGCGCGATATGTGCGACCGTCGCTTGCAGCAGCGGATGCGCGCTGCGCAGCCGCCGATCGTCCTCGATATCGCGCCAACGCACCCGAGCGCCGAGCCGAACCCCATCCTCGGCGATTACGATTCGGTCGAGGCCCGGCAATTTACGCAAATCTACGAGGATTTTCGGCGCTGCGAGGCGAAAGGCCAATAACGGCATCAAGCTCTGTCCGCCGGCGATCGGCCTCGCCTCGCCGCCGTGCGCCGCTAACAGCGTCACCGCCTCGGCGATGGTCGCGGGACAAGCATAATCAAACGGCGCCGGTTTCATGCCCGCAGTCTAACCGATCGGAGCCGTTGGCAACTGTGTTGAATTGTCCGAGGGGGCTACTGCACCTCTCGGGATCAAGCTGCTAATGCAGCTAAAGGAATCGTGGTCGCGTTACCGGTCGGCATTGACATGGCTAGAATTGCCCCGGGGTCATCTACAAGCCTGCTATCGGGACGGCGATCACAGATGTCGCAGGAGCGAACAAACGGATCCCTGGTGCGTTTCTGAACCCGGATTGGTCACCGCACAGGGTGTGCAGCTCGCATGCCAAAGAATGGACACATCAACAGCCGGCCAGTAAGGTACAGCCGGCGAGTTCCTGACGAGGTCAGCGCAGCCACATTTTGGTTCGGGATAGCGCTGGTCTCGGCAATATTGCTTGCTCTGCTCTAGGACCGAGGGGTCTGACGCAAAATACGCCGTGGGTCGAATGCTTTCCAAGGTTGGGCATTATCACCAGATCGCGATCACCGCGGCGATTATTATCCCCCAGAGCGCCAATGACGACGCCGTTATCACGATAAGCGAGGTCAGTCGGCTCACCCGGTCCGGCTCGCCTCGCGCTATCCACTTTCCGGTCCGGAGACCATGCGCCTTCATTAAGCCCTCGGTTAACCAACACCAAGGGCGCAATTTCGTTTCCAGATTGTGCTCGCCAGACCCGGCAATACCGTCACCGTGGGCCGATCGGGAGCCACCTTTAGCGCACCATGGCCGGCTAGTTTCGGCGTGATAAAAAGATCTGCTGTGATCCGAAAGAGAACCAGACCCGCTGCGAAATCAGAAAACTGATTCCGAGCACAAGGTCTGCATCGTTCAGCTTGACGTCGGTTACGACAAACTCGGGGCGGTGGATGACCTGATCCCCAATTTGCAATTGAGAAAACCGATGCAGATGAGAGCTTAACCGTTCCGCCGCCGCGCCCAGGGTAATCATCGAGCGATCGCGCGCCAAATCGGCTCTGGTTACGCCGAGCGCGAGCGCCGCTCCGAGCGAGAGAACGCTCAATTGCGACCCGGTATCGAAGAATGCGTCGATCCTGCGGCCGTCGAGCTGCACCGGAAAGAACAGATGGTCGCTGATCGATCGGCTGGCAACGATCCGCGCATAGGGGTCGGTCCAGGCCGGTACCGCGTTGGGGCAGGATTGCTTGGTGTAGAACACCATGCGGTGATGCGGTAGGTCGAGATCGACATCGAAGTCGCTTAACACGTCGGTGCCGAGCACGCCATCGAGCGCGCCGACGGAACTCGCGATATTGATCGAAGCGACCAGAACCCGTCGCCATGGTATTGCCACGCCGCCAATGCTGAAATCGCGCAGTTCGACTTCGTTTGTCCCCAAAACACCGCCACCAACCCCGCCCATCTGCCTTTGAAATTCTATGTGGGGGGGTTGCCCGCCGATCCGCTGGGCAGCGGACGGTGTCAGGATAGTCGAATTGGCGCCGGTATCGAGAAGCAGGGTCACCGGTTTGCCATTGGCGAACAAGATGACGATTGGCTGGTTCTGCAGGGTTGCAACCGTAATTTCGCCGACCCGGTTGGCACCGCAGCCAGCCCCCGCAACGTCAGCGACGAAGCGCGGGACCAGAGCGCCGGCCCCGAGAAAGGGCGCCGATCATAGGTGCCGGCGATAACGCCAACGCTGAATCTGTCGAGCGGCTGCGACAAGGCGATAGGCAAGGAAGGATAGCCACTCCAGGGGGCCGCCAGCGCCAGTTCCATTGCAAGCGCCCTACTCAACAATCGCTTCAGTTTGCCCATGCCAGCCGTTCGGTCCGGGTATGGGTTAACACAGGCGTTTGCGGCGCGGCATAGGCTTGGCCCCGCCGGATGCGCTCGGGCTTTGATCCTGCGCGGCGCTCAAGATCGGTCGAGGCGAGCTGCTCCGCTGGCTCGCGTGCGGAAAACTCGGTACGTGGGCGGCCTGGGCCTGGCCGGCGATCCAGTGCTTGGTCCGCTGCCGGCTCCATTGTGACATCAGTGCATGGAGCGCGTCCCAATCGGCGACGCCGTCGGTTTTGGTCAAAAACGCCTATCGTTGCCCAGTCGGGCGAGCCCCTCACAGTCAGCCACGCCGCCCACTGGCGGTCTTCGCGCGGCGAGGTGGCGACATTGCTGTCTGATGGCAGAAGCGTCACGGTCGCGCCATTGCCGTCCGTGGCGCGCTCCCGCGGCCGGGTCTTAGCCTCCCGCCCGGCACACGCCAGCTAGCCGATTGCCATTGTCGCCAGCGCCTCCTCGATCGAGACTCGATGGCGGCGGGTGATCCCAGGAGGGCCGCGGCGTGCATCCCGGCGCAGGCCGCCGCCAGCAGCGCGATACCGCCCCGCCGCGCGACCGCGGCTAGCTGCAGGACGTCGGTCTGGCAGCGGTTAGACGGCCAGTCACACCGGATCGAATTCGCGGTCTTTGCTGGGGATCAAGTCATAAGGAAGCGCGAAGCCCGGCATCGCCTTTAGCCGCCCTGCCCAAGCCGCGAGATGCGGCCAATGGTCGATGTCGAAGCCGCCTTCCGCCATAAACACCATGCGGCCCCAACATCCGATATCGGCGATCGTGCAATAATCGCCAGCCAGAAACGGCTGGTCCTTGACTGTCGCATCGACAAAAGATGACGCCGCCTCGGCGCGCGGACGAAATTCGGCGATCGTTTCCGGGTGGGACGCGCGAAACCGCGCCGAGTGGCGGACTTTAGCGACATAGGTGATGTGGTCGGCCTCCCACGACAGCCATTCGCGTGCCTGCCAGCGCTGTTGCTCGGTCCGGCCCTCGAAATGCCCGGTTTCGCGGGCCAGGTAATCGAGGATCACGTTCGATTGCAGGATCGTCAGCCCGCGATGACGCAGGGACGGGACCACCCCCCAGCGGTTCACCGCCAGATATTCAGGCGTCTTCTGCACCCCTGTCTTGAGGTTGACCGTGCGAAACGAAAACGGCAGCCGAGCCAATGCGAGGTACAGCATCGGCTTATAGCTCGAGCTCGAGGTAAAGCTGCCGTAAAGCGTTAGTCGATCCATGCACCAACCTCCTCCAGGGGATTTGATTGAGTAGGGTAGGCGCACCTCTTGAAGGCGTCGAGGGTGTGGACGAGCATCGCGGGCGCAATTCCTCGGGCGTGATGGCGCAGCGCGTCTTCCATCCGGCTGGCATTCGATCCGTCGGACCGGTTTTTTCTCTTTCGAACGGATTGGGGTTGTAGCGCGGGGCAATTGCTAGCAGCTTGAGCTATCTCGCGAGCATGCGGTCAAGGTCAAATTGGGTTGCATCGGCGATGTGCGGACGCTTCTACCTAACAGCAACACCGGCTGAGATCCGGAGACAGTTCAAGATCCAAACGGCGCCGGCATTTATGGCGCACTACAACATCGCGCCGACCCAAGCCTCACCGATCGTCGTAGCCGACGGGAAGGGGAGGGGGCTCCACCTCGCGCGCTGGGGTCTTGTGCCGGCTTGGTCTCGCGATCTCTCGCTCGGGACCAGCATGATCAATGCCCCTGCCGACGGGCTCGAGGAACGAGCCGCGTACAGCAAACTTTTTCGATCTCAGCGATGCCTCGTGCCGGCGAATGGGTTTTACGAATGGCAGTCGCGCGGCGCCAAAAAACAGCCATACAAGATTGCGCTTCGCAACGGCGCTCTGATCGCTTTTGGCGGGCTGTGGGAGAAATGGGTACCCGAGGGCGGTGAACCGGTCGAGACGTTCACCATCATCACCACGGCGGCGAGCAAATTGGTCGGCGAGGTGCACGACCGCATGCCGCTGATCATTGCGCCTGCCGATTACCAGCTCTGGCTCACGGCATCGCCGGCAACGGCAAAGAAACTGCTGCTGCCTTACGCGAGCGGGCTTACCGTTACGCCGATCAGCGAGCGTGTGAACAATCTTCAAAATGACGATGTCGAGCTGCTCTTGCCACTTTCGGTAGCTTAGGCCTCGCCGTTTCCGATCCGGCACCCCGGCCAGTCCGGCGATAAGAACAGCATGTAATAGCGGTGTTCTTCAACGCCATGATGGCGAGGATCGAGCCCAGTGCTAAATCCGGCTGGATCCGCGGTTTCCGGTCCTGACCTGGCCGATGTCAGATTTGTGATGGAACGGCTGGTCGGGTTTCGGGCATCGCGGTCAATACGACGGCGCACGCGGCAAGGCCAAACCCGGCAAGGCTGGCAAACGCGACTGGCTGGCCGAAATGGTCGCCGATCCAGCCGGCGAGAGTTGTGCTCAAGGTAGCGCCGACCCCGATTGCAAAGCCGACAAAGCCGAGGGCGAGATTATAGTGCCCCGACCTGCCAGCGATGTCGCTCGTAATCAGCGGAACCAAGACGCCGAGACAGGCGCCGGCCATGCCATCGAGCGCCTGTATCAGCACGACCGGGATTGGCGAAGCCGCTGTGGCAAACACCATTCCCCGGATCGGCAAGCTCGCCAGACCCAACAGCAGGATCACGCGACGCCCCTTGGTTTCCGCGACACGGCCGATATAGGGTGAGACCAGCGCTACAATCAGCTGCGGCACGACGATACAGGCGGCGATCACAAGATTGGACGCGCCGCCAACGGTTTTGGTCAGCGTGTTGCCGATAAGCGGCAGCATCGCCGCGTTGCCCAGCGTAAACAGCATCACGCAAGCGGCGAAGACGAGGAGTCGCCAGTCCGTCAAAACGCCAATCGAGCTTTCTCGCTGCGCCCCGCTCGCGCGGCCAGCGGGTATGACCGAATAAGTGAGACGCGCTAATGGCGCGAGCGGCACGAGCGCCGGCAAAGTCATCGCCGCCGTCAGGAAAAACACGGCGCGCTCGGAGACGTAATAACCGCAGGCTCCCATCAACACGGCGCCGACGCCGTTGCCGATCGCGGCGAAACGCGCGTTTCGCCCGAACCGCAATCCAAGGACTGTCGGTCCGGCTACGGCCAGGCTGATTGCTGCGATCGCCGGGCTCAACGTGCAGCTCGAAAAGCTGTGCAGCACTTCCGCGACGTAAACCGCCAGCGGGGCGGGATTGATCGCGAACAACAACGCACTGATGCTGAAAGAAAGAACGCTCAGCAGAACGACCGAGGCCTTATGGCGGATTGCGTCGACCAGCGCTCCAGCCGGGATCTGGCTTGCCATCGCCGCGACCGTGCCGAGGCTCAGGGCAAGACCGATCGAGGTTTCGGTCCACCCCCGCGTCGTCAAATAGACGGCGATAAACGGCCCAAAACCGGTTTGAATGTTACCGACAAACAGGTTGAGCCAATCGAGCGAGCGCTCGGCTGCTTGCTCCACGGACCGTTCGTCGGCCTTCGCCCCACCCACCGCCGTAGCCCGATCATTTGGCTGTTTTGGGCGAAGTAGTCGGTTCCAGTGGCGCGCCGACCATCTTTTCCGCAGGTGCATCGGGCTTATATTCGGGCGCACCCTGAATTTCGGCCCGAGTTAGGTTCGCCGAAATCTGCCACTCCGATGATCCCGGCGTCAGCTTTAGCAGCCGCCAATCGACCGCAATCTTACGGCTGCCGACACCGAGAAATCCGCCGAAATCGATTACCGCCGCGCGCGGACGTCCCTGCGCATCGACCAGGACATCGGTCAGGAGACCCAGCTCCTCGTGGTTCGGTCCGACGACCTTCTTGCCGAGAACCCCGGTGCAATCGTGTGCGCTCAAGGGCTCGAGGTTAGGCGGTGGTGGGCTCGATGCCGTCGACCCACTCTGCGCGCCCGAAGCCCGAGTTGGGCTTGCTGCGGGTTCGTGCGGCGCGGCGGCGGACGAGCCAACCTGAGTCCCGGGGCTTACAGCGTTGCTCGCGAGCGCTCCTGCGGGTTGAGCGGCACTCATCGCAAAAACTGCCGCAACGATCGCCAGGAGCGTACGCCGCGCGAAAATTATCAGAGGGGTCATGACCGCTCCGGGGCCCGGCGTTGGCGCTGATCCATCTGCGCGTAAACGCTTGGCCGGCACAACAGCTCGCCCGGCGCCCCGTCTTCAATAATGACGCCGCGCTCCAATACGACAACCCGGTCAAAGCCGTGCAATGTCGAGAGCCGGTGAGCAACGGCAATCACCGTGCGGCCACCGACGAGCCGCGCCAGCGCTTCTTGCACCAACTCCTCCGACTCGCTGTCGAGGGACGATGTCGCCTCGTCGAGCAGGATGATCGGCGCGTCGCACAAGAACGCTCGCGCAATCGCCAACCGCTGGCGCTGTCCACCCGACAACTTCAAACCGCGCTCGCCAATAACTGTGTCGAAGCCTTGCGGCAGGCGGCTGATGAATTCGGTGCAATGGGCCGCGGCGGCCGCATGCCGCACCTCCTCGTCGCTCGCCCCGGGCTTGCCGTAGCGAAGGTTCTCAACAACCGAGCGATGGAACAGGGAAACGTCCTGATGGACGACGGCAATCGTCCGGCGCAGGCTTTCCTGGGTAACTTCGGCGATGTCCTGCTCGTCGATCAAGACATGGCCGCGCTCGGGATCATAGAGGCGCTGCAGCAAGGCGAGAACCGTGCTTTTGCCGGCTCCGGAGCGGCCCACCACTCCGATCTTTTGACCGGCTGGAATGTGCAGCGTGAAATCCTGCAGAACGCGCGCATCGCCAGGATAGCTGAAGCCGACGTTCAGAAAGGTGACCGAGCCGCCGAGATTGATCAACGGCTTGGCGTTGGGAGCGTCGATCATCTCATGCGGCAGGCACAGCACCCGAATCGCTTCGCCTAGCTTGGCGAAATGCTGCACCAGATCGACCATCGCCATTGCGAGATCGCGCGAGGCGTGCAGCACGGTAAAGCCGAGGGTGGTTGTCAGGACGACATCGCCGGTCGTGATCTCGCCGGCGCGCCACAACAAAACTGACCAGACGAGCGCGCCCGCCGTCACCACAAAGACGCACACCGCATGGAACAGGCGCAGTCGCTCCAGCGAGCGCAGGCTTTGTTGCTGCGCTGACATCTCGCTTTCGATTTTACCGAACAACCGTTGCCGCTCGCGGCTGGCGGCGGCAAAGGCGCGGACCAGCCCGATGTTGGCGACCACATCCGTCAGGTCGCCGGTTACTACCGCGGCGCGTGCGGCGACCCGATCGTGCAAAGGACGGTTTCGCGCCGCAAACCGCCAGATGGCGCCGCCGATCAACACGGCGAGCGTCGCCAATACCGCCATCATCTGCCAGTTGACGAGCCCGAGCACGGCGATGCTGCTGACGACCGCTGCGGCCGGCGGTAAAGTGGTCCAGGCCAACGAATTTTCGAGGGTGAACGCGGCGTTCGCAGCGGTCGTGATCCGGCCCGCGAGGGCGCCGGGAAAGCGATCGGTGAAATATTGCGAGCCATGCCCCGAGACATGGTCGAACAAGTCGATCCGCAGGTCGCCGCCGACCGCGACAAAGGCGCGGGCCGCAACCCAGCCACCAAGCCGCCACAGCAAATTGTCGCCGGCGACCAGGATCAGCAACACGGCGACGGCGGCCCAGATCTCCGTTCCCCCCGGCCGGAGGGCCCGAGCGCATCGACCAAATTCTTGATGCCGTATTGCGAGCCGATGGCGCAGCCGACCGCGGCGAGCACGGAAGCGAGGACGACGAGATGGCTCGCCCACCGCCGACGTACGTAATGCAACAAAAACCGACCGGGGCCATGCGTAGCGTATTCCGGTGCAGACACGGGCACCTCTATTCTCGATGGGGATTAATCGGCGATCCGCCGAAGCGTGCCAGAGGCACGAAACATGCTCTGATCGCGGCACTCGCTCGGGCGAGGCGCGGCCCTCCTCGTCTGGCGAGTTCCGGACGCGCGGTGCCCGCTCAGACCGCCCGCCGCAGCGGGCGCTCTCGCGCGATCAAACGGCGGTAGACCCCAAGGTATTCCTCGGCCATTCGTCGTGCGGTGAACCTTTTCTCGAAGACGTGTCGAATCCGAGCACGGTCGAGCTGATCGAGCCGCCGCACCGCCGCCGCCGCTTGCGCCTCGTCATCGACGATAAAGCCGTTCACGCCGTCATCGACGATTTCGGGCACCGAGCCGTTGCGAAACGCGATGACCGGGGTGCCGCACGCCATCGCCTCGATCATTGCGAGGCCGAAGGGCTCGCGCCAGGCAATCGGAAACAGTAGCGCCGCGGCATTGCCGAGGAACTCCGTTTTCTGGTCGTCGCCGATCTCGCCGATAAATTCGACACGGGGCGAAGCGAGCAATGGTTCGATCCGCTCCGCGAAGTATTGTTGGTCCACCTTGTCGACTTTCGCCGCGATCTTCAGCGGCCTGTCCGCTTTGGCGGCGATGCGGATCGCCGCGTCCGGCGCCTTTTCCGGCGAGATCCGGCCGAGGAAGGCAAGATAGCCGCCCGCTCCGGAAGCTGGGAGCAATCGCCGCTCGGGAAGGCCGTGATGAATCGTTGCAACGTAGTTCGCCTGCGGCAGCGGGGCGCGCTGGGCATCAGAGATCGATACGACCGGAATATCGGCGAAAGCCTCGTAGATAGCGCGTAGTTCCGGCAGGTCGAGGCGCCCGTGCAGGGTCGTCACAAACGGTATCCCTACCCGCCGCATAACCGGATAAGAGAGATAATCCACGTGGAGATGGACGACGTCGAACTCGGCCGCCCGCAGCGCCAGCTTCTCCAGCATGATGATATGCGGGGCGAGGTAATCGCGCACACCAGCGTCCAACCGCAGCGCACAGGGCCATACCGGCTCTAGCTTCGCCTTGGTGACGCTGTCGCCCGAGGCAAACAAAGTGACCTGATGGCCGAGAGCAGTGAGTTCGTCGCTGAGGAAGGCGACAATCCGCTCGCTCCCGCCGTAGAGACGGGGCGGGACCGCTTCCATCAACGGCGAGACCTGCGCGATTTTCATGAACCATCCGTACTTGTGATTGCCTAAAACGAGGGCATCAGCACTTTGTTTTAGGGCGAAAACATTTTTCCAACGATGCGGTCCATCTGGTGTTCCGGAGAATCGCGGGCTGAGACCACCTGCCGCACCCCCTAGCAAGCGGGTAACAGGCGAACCCAATTGGCGTTTACTCCGTCTATTACCCTGGGCAAGGATCTTCGCGCTGCGACTTATTGGTTTGGCGCCTTGGGGACAATGGCATCCGTCTCGTCGCAGGGCGCACGCGATCGACGGCGGTTGGGGAGAGTGGCGGCCATTGCCGCGCCCACCCCGATTACATCATGCGCTCGTCGGGCCCGATCAGGTGCAGCGGGGTTTCGCCGCTGAGCGCACGAAGGCAATTGGCGACGGCGCGGCGCAGCGACACGTCGCGCCACACTCCGCCTCCCGCCGAATTATGCGGCGAGCCGATCACGTTCGGCAAATCGAGGAACGGGTGGCGCATCGCAAACCGCCCGTGGCGCACAGGCTCGACCCACCACGTATCGATACACGCGGTGAATTCCGAATGGGTGACCAGATGCGCATAGAGCGCCGTCTCGTCGACGATTTCGCCGCGGGCAACATTGACCAGGATCGCGTCTGGCTTCATCAGCGCCAGTTCGCGGGCACCGATCATGCCCTCGGTCGCCTTGGTCAAGGCTGTCGTGATCACCAGCACATCGGCGGCTCTCAGCATATCGTCGAGGCGATCGGGCGGGCCGATCCAATCGACCGGCTCGTCGCTGGCGCCACGGCGGTTGATCGCATGAATGCGCATGCCGAACGCGCGCATCAGCCGCGCGGTCGCGACGCCGACTCCGCCAAAGCCGAGGATGCCGCACACCGAACCGCTTAGCATGCGGTTCTTGCTGCGCTGGTTGAATTCGCCGCGCTTGAGATTGGCGTGCTCTAGAAAGAGCCGCTTCGCCGCCGCGAGCGTCATCGCCAGCACATGCTCGGCCATCGCGCCGCCATTGCACGCAATCGGCAGCCCCGCCGGCAGATCGGCGAGCGGGATCCAATCGATGCCGGCAGTCGTAAACTGCAACAGGCGGGCGCCCGCGATCAGCGGTCGTTCCTCGGCCGTCAGCTCGACCGCAGTGTTGTAGGCCAGCACTACCCCGGCGCGGCGCAGCGCCTCGGCGCGCCGATCGGAGGCGAGATCGCGGAGATAGACCGCGATGCCGGCCTCGCCCAGCTTATCTTCAAGGATGGCGCGGCTGCGCGGGCTCAGCTCATAGGTGACGACCAGCGAACCCGCCGCCATCGCGCGCCTGATATCAGCGGTGCAGGATGATGTCGACCCGCCGGTTGAACACCGAGGGGTCGCCGGAACCGGTCTGGCCGATCGGCTCCTGCTGCACCATTGCCGCCGGAATACCGTCGGCCTCGAGTTCGTCAGCAACGATCGAGGCGCGCGTCATCGCCAGATAGTTGTTGGTCTGAACCGTGCCGGTGGCGCTCGCCCGCGCCTGCACCGTTATCGACTTGGCGCCGCTCGTCTTAGCCTCCTTGGCGGCCTTGGCGATGATATCCTTCGAGCGCGGTGGCAAATAGGCGCTGAATTCATTGAAATAAACCAGGAAACGCGGCAGCTCCGATTTCGCCGCTGCCGGCGAGGTAGCCGCAGTGGGTGCGGTCGCGGCCGGGGCCGCCGCACCGGGGGGCGCCCCGGAAGGCGCCTGCGCATTGCCTGCCGCTGAGAAGCGTCAGCGCCGAAACGACCAGAACCGCCGACAGAACTCGCCGATACCGCAACATCATATCCCCCCGACCCCGACCAAACGCGGCCGCCGCACTGTATGCGGATTTGCCGCGTGCTGTGCAAGGCCCGGACCCCGGGGTTTGCGCGGCCGAAAGCCGCTGTTTTTGCCCGGCTCAGTGCATCGACCGGCGATCCCTCGCGTTGATCCAAAAGGAGCCGCCTGGCGCCGCGCTTATTGGCCGCCTGCCGGACTGGCGCATCGCAAAGGAGTAACCCATGTACCTCGCCCGATTCTGTTACGACGTGCTGCCGCTCAACCGTCAGCGTGCGATCGAATTCATCCGCCGCGAAGTCGAGGCGGCGCGCAAGAACGGCCTCGATGCCCGCATGCTGGTGCCGCTGACGCGCGGCCACGGCGACCATACCGCGCTGCAATTCGAGGTCGAATTGAAGGGGCTCGATCAGCTCGAACAATTCCGCAACCGCGGCGTCGGGTCGAGCGAGGAAACCAGTCATTGGATGCGCGATTTCAGCGAAATTCTGATCAAGCCGCCTTGCGTCGAGATCCTTCGCTTCGAGCCCTGACCGAAAGATCTGCCGCGGGCCCTCGCCGTACACCACATCTTGGAGATGCGAACGCGCCGGCAACGAAGGAGTAGCCTTCTCGCGTGACAATGGCGCGGTGCTGGCGAAAGGCTCTCGTCATGGATCTCGTCTTCACCACCCCACCACGGCCGGCCTCGCTGCTGCGCGCCACAATTCGCGGCCATGTCCGGCTCGATGAGGCTGTCGCCGATGCCGAGATCCTGGCCGCGGCTGATACCGCACCCGAGGCGCGTGATCGAATCGCCGAGACCGCCCGTCGCCTGGTTACAGCGGTGCGCCGCGAGCGCCACGGCAAGGGTGGCATCGACGCCTTTCTGCATGAATACGCGCTCTCTTCGCAGGAGGGCGTGGCGTTGCTCTGCCTCGCCGAGGCATTGCTGCGCATTCCCGACGCCGAGACGGTCGATCGGCTGATCCGCGACAAGCTCGGCGAGGCCGATTGGGCGCGCCATCTCGGCCATTCCAATTCGGTCTTTGTCAATGCTTCGACATGGGCACTGATGCTGACCGGCCGGCTGTTGCGCCCCGAACCGCCCGCGCCCGATTTACGGGCCGCTTTGCGCCGCTTTGCGATGCGCTCGGGCGAGCCGGTCGTGCGCGCAGGCGGTGACCGCGGCGATGCGCATCCTCGCCCGTCAATTCGTCATGGGCCGCACGATCGAGGAAGCGCTCGACCGCGCGCGCGCAGCCGAGGCCGCGGGCTACCGCCATTCCTACGACATGCTGGGCGAAGCGGCGCATACCGCGGCCGATGCGGCACGTTATCTCGCGGCGTACGAGAAGGCCACCGCTGCGATTGGGCAGGCCGCGGCGGGTCGCGCGGTCGAAGCCGCACCCGGCATCTCGGTCAAATTATCGGCTTTGCACCCGCGCTACGAGATGGCGCAGCGCGAGCGCGTGCTCGCCGAGATGACGCCGCGCTTGCTTGCGCTCGCCGGGCAGGCACGCAAGGCCGGTATCGGGTTTACGATCGACGCCGAGGAGGCCGACCGGCTTGATCTGTCGCTCGATTTGATCGAGGCGCTGGCGCTCGCCCCCGAGCTATCTGGTTGGGATGGCCTCGGTCTTGCGGTTCAGGCTTATCAAAAACGCGCCTTGCCGTTGATCGACTGGCTCGCCGATCTCGCCCGACGCGGCGGGCGACGGCATTATGGTGCGGCTCGTCAAGGGCGCCTATTGGGACAGCGAAATCAAGAAGAGCCAAGAGCGCGGGCTCGACGGCTATCCGGTCTACACCCGCAAAGTTGCAACCGACGTCTCCTATCTCGCGGCCGCCCGCCGGCTGCTCGATGCCGGCAGCCTCTTCTACCCGCAATTCGCGACCCACAACGCGCATACCGTCGCCGCGATCCTCGAACTCGCCGGCAACCGCCGGGATTGGGAGTTCCAGCGCCTGCATGGCATGGGCGACGCGCTCTATGACGAGATCGTCGGGCCGGAGCATTTCGACCGGCCGTGCCGGGTCTATGCACCGGTTGGGAGCCATGAGGAATTGCTCGCTTATCTGGTACGCCGGCTGCTCGAAAACGGCGCCAACACCTCGTTTGTCAATCGCATCGTCGACGACAAGGAGCCGATCGACGAAATCATCGCCGACCCGATGGCGCATCTGGCGCGGCTTCCGGTCAAGCCGCATCCGCGCATTCCGTTGCCGGGTGATCTCTATATGCCTGACCGCAAAAATTCGCGCGGGATCGACCTCGCGGATCCTGGGTCTCTGATTGCGTTGCGCGACGGCCTTGCCGAGGAGATGCGCCAGCCGTGGCATGCCGCACCCATCATTGGCGGCGTCGAGCAGCCGGGCGAGGTGAAGCCAGTATTCGACCCGACCGATCATCGCCGCCAAATCGGCACCGTGGTCGAGGCCGGGCCGCAGCAGCTCGACCAGGCGCTCGACCGTGCGGCACACGCCGCTTCGGCCTGGGACCAGCGCCCAGCCGAGGAGCGCGCCGCAATTCTGGAACATGCCGCCGATCTCTTCGAGGCACACGGCTCTGAGTTGATGACGCGAATCATTCGCGAGGGCGGTCGCACGATCCCGGCGGCGGTCGCCGAATTGCGCGAGGCGATCGACTACCTGCGCTATTACGCGATGCGCGGCCGCGCCGATTTCGCCGCGCCAGAGCCGATGCCCGGCCCAACCGGCGAGCACAACAAGGTGGCGTTGCACGGCCGCGGGGTCTTTGCCTGCATCGCGCCGTGGAATTTCCCGCTCGCGATTTTCACTGGCCAGATCGCCGCAGCACTCGCCGCCGGCAACGCGGTTATCGCGAAGCCTGCTGAGCAGACGCCGCTGATCGGCGCCGCCGCGGTGCATCTATTGCACGAGGCCGGCATTCCCGGTGACGTATTGCATCTATTGCCCGGCGCCGGCGAGAGTGTCGGGACCCCGCTCGTCGCCGATACCAGGATCGCCGGTGTTGCCTTTACCGGCTCAACGGAAACCGCGCGCGCGATCGCGCAGGCATTGGCTCGGCGCCCCGGCCCGCTGGTGCCCTTGATTGCCGAAACCGGCGGACAGAACGCGATGATCGTCGAATTCCTCGGCCTTGCCCGAGCAGGTCGTCACCGACGTCTTGACCTCGGCCTTTGAGAGCGCCGGGCAGCGCTGCTCGTCGGCGCGGCTCCTTTATGTCCAGGACGACATCGCCGACCGGGTGATCGAGATGCTGACGGGTGCGATGGCCGAGCTCGCGATCGGTGACCCGGCGTTGCTCGCGACCGATGTCGGCCCGGTCATCGATGCCGATGCCCGCGAGGCGCTCGAACAGCACACCGGGCATATGGCGCGCGAAGGCAAGCTCCTTTACCAATGCCCGCTGCCCTCCGGCACCAAGCACGGTACGTTTTTCGCGCCGCGCGCTTATGAGATCGCAGGCGTCCATATTCTCGAGCGGGAAGTATTTGGCCCGATCCTGCATGTCGTGCGCTGGCCGGCGGACGGGCTCGATGCCGCACTCGACGAGATCATCGCGACCGGCTACGGGCTGACCCTCGGCATCTACAGCCGCATCGACGCGAATGTCCGCCATATCCTAAGGCGGATGCGCATCGGCAACGCTTACGTCAACCGCAACATGATTGGTGCCGTCGTCGGGGTGCAGCCGTTTGGCGGCGAAGGCCTGTCCGGCACCGGCCCGAAAGCCGGCGGTCCGCGCTATCTGCACCGCTTTGCAACCGAGCGCACGATCTCGATCGACACCACCGCCGCGGGCGGCAACGCCACCCTCCTGTCACTGCAGGACGACGCCTGACAGCGCTCGCAAATCGAGCATGAACGCCACCTCGCGGTGGTTTAATAAATTTTCACTCGTTATCTTTTATGATAGGGAAGCAAGGTTCCCGAAAGGGCTCGAGTACATTATTCTCGCACCCTTTTACCGCCCCGGAAGATAAGTTGAAATGCGACAGCAAAAGATGTTGCGCGGCCTCGTGCCGGCGCTGGGGTTAATCGTCCTGGCGATCCTTGCGGCGCTATACGTGGTCGATTTCAAAGACTACCACCGGGTGCAAGGGACGATGTTCGGCTTCAACACCGGCCCGTACCCGTTCTTTGATTGGGAGTACGTCGGCGCTGGCATCAAATGTTGGAGCCAAGGCATCAACGTCTACGTCACGGATCCCTGCGACTTGATCAGCCGCCCACATGACTATTCACCGCTCTGGCTGCGAGCAGTCTTCATTCCAACCGCCAGGACCTGGACGATGCCGATGGGCATCGGCATCGTTCTCGCCTTCCTGCTGTCGTTGTTCTGGCTTATCAAACCGACTAACTGGCGCGAACTGATCGTTCTCGCTTTCGCCTGCATATCACCGGTGGTTGTTTACTGCCTCGAACGCGGTAATGCTGACGCCATTATTTTCGTAATGCTGGTCATCGCCGGCGTGCTCGGCGCCGGGCCGCCGGCAAATCGACTCCTTTCGTACGCGGTGATCCTGCTCGCAGGTCTCCTAAAATTTTATCCGCTGGTCGTGTTGTCGACGGTGCTGCGCGAACGTCCGCGCGCCTTCTTTGCGATCACCGCAACAGCTGGGCTCATCATCGTTGGGTTCTTTTATCGGTTCCGCGAAGAAGTGAGCGCGGCCATGAAAAACATCCCGCGCGTTGGATGGGGCGCGGTGAGCCTGCCGTTCGACGGGCCAAGGTTGGCGTTGCACGTGTTCCCAGGGCTTGAGCAGTTCGCCTGGTTCACGGCTCTGCCGTATGCGCTAATGGGAATTCTCCTGATCGCAACTGCGATCCAGGTGATCTACCTCGCTCGCAACCGAGATATGGCGTCTGCCTTTGCGAAGATGCCGGAGCGGGATGCAATCTTCCTCCTGATCGGCGCCGCGGTGATCGCCGGGTGCTTTTTTGCCGGCTATAGTAAAGCCCATCGTGGCATCCATCTTCTCTTTGTCGTCGTTGGCCTGGTCGCGATGCGTCGCTCCGCGGACGATCCCGCGACGGGCGCGATGCTAGGCCGGGCGGTGATAATCGTGCTGTTCTTAATGTGGGAGCGGTTCTTGCGCACGGTACTGGCAAATCCGGATGAGATGCCAAATTCGGGGTTTGCTCTGTACGCTTTCTTGGTGTTGTTGTTGATTGTCGAGATTCTTTGGTGGCGTCTGGTTGCGATACTACTGAGCGTGGTCACAATCTTTGCCATAAACTCGGAGTTCTTCACGGCACTGCAGCGCTGGCGTGGGCTTCGTCGCGAGGCGCAACATCTAATCTCCCCAAATCCCTAGTTGGGACAATGGCCGAATAAGCGGTGCGACTGGAGAATGAACAAGGACGCTTACATCTCACAAAGCCCGGTGGGGTCAGATCAGATGCAATTTCCGACATCGATGGTTGCCTTCATCAAAGGTGCCATCATCGTATTTTCGTTATCTGTGATTCTTCTGTTCATATCCTACGTAATTACTCATCCCAATTTAGCTGAAAGTATATCCAATCAATACGCCACCTTCTATGGCCAACGTTTCTCTTTTAATGGGCAGCAACGCTTCGTATTGCCGTTTTATAACAGAATTCTTTTCCCCTTCCTTCTGGTATCATTTCGAGACATATTGCCGCGAGTATCGGATATTCATCTGTTTCTGCTGCTACGATTTTTGAGTTTTGTCCTTTGTCTGTCTGCGATCTATCTGGCAGCCTCTCGTAGGTGCAATCAGGAGCGAAACGGCGTACTGGTTACCTGCTTTGGTCTTTCGATAAGTATGATGCCTACCTTCAATCATCCGTGGGTACAGCCGAGCGATATATTCGATGTCACCTTTAGCTTTTTCATGTTCCTCTATATCGCTGAAGAAAAATTGGTAGCGGCGTTCTTAATCGCGTGTCTTACGGCGATAAATAGGGAATCCGGACCCTTCGCAGCTATCTTTTATATTTGTATTGCTTACGGTATTCAGAAACCTTATTTGCTGGCGATGCGCGCTTTCGCGCTGGGGCTGATGCCATATCTGGGAGCTTTATTAGTGCGAAAGCTCGTGCTTGGTCACCAGCTATCCTTGTTGTCGACTGGCCAACATTATGTGTTGGCGCTGAATTTTCAATCGCTCAAGGAGGCGCTAGGAAATCCTTCACCGACCGGATGGCCGGTTCTGCTCTTTGTTATGATGGCAATTCCTTGGGCAGTGTTCATAAACCTGAAGCCGGCCGAGATATCTATAACTAGAGTAGCGGTCGCCTTTATCGCTATATTTTGTATCACTCTCGAGTTTGGCATTATCGAAGAAGTCCGCGTCTTCATTCCCTGTGTCGCATTGCTATTTGCCTGTGCAATAGCAAATGTGCCTCTATCCGGGATCGAGGTGAAGCGACGATGGGCCGCCTGAGGAAAGCGCGGCCTTTTTAGCGGCTGGCGCTCCCTCGCTAACCGCCAATTTTTCTGTTGAGTTCCTCAAATAAACGAGGGCTATTGAGGCAACCACCGGTGGCGGAAAACGCAATGAGTAGACCTCTTTCGATCTATCTCGATCTGGTGCGTTTTACTGCCGCATTGGTGGTATTTCTAGGCCATGCCGCTCGGGGTCCGGCGGGCGGGAGCGGGGGTCTCTTGTGGCAACTCACCGTCCTTGCCAACGACGCTGTCACAGTATTTTTCGTACTTTCGGGGTTCGTCATCGCTCATGTGGTGAGTACCAGCGAACGTGGCCCTCGTCACTTCTTCACCAATAGAGCCGCTAGGATCTATTCCGTCGCAGTACCTGCGGTCTTGTTGACTGCGGCGCTCGATTACCTAGGTTCCATAATCAATCCGTCCTTTGGCTGGTACGGTAAAATGCATCCGCAACTGCTGCCGATGTGGTTGCCGATAGCGCTAACCTTCACCGATCAGCTTTGGCACGCCGACGTCCAAATCGGCACAAATACCCCCTACTGGTCGCTCGCCTTCGAAGTCTGGTATTATATTTTATTCGGCTGCGCGCTGTTCGCGCCACGGCGATGGGCCGTCTTTGGCTGCCTTATTGTGGCAGTGCTCCTCGGGCCGGGAATAATGATCCTTTTGCCGGTGTGGCTAGCGGGCGCTGCGACCTATCGAGTTGTCGCACGCATTAGTCGACCTCACGAAGGCGTTGGGTGGGCGTTGTTCCTGTGTTCAACGATACTCATCATTGCACTCTTTTATTGGTTTATCGCGGGTCACGACATAGCAGCACCGCAAGTCTATCGGCTCGTCTCGGGTAAGGACATAACGATGGACCAAGCGAACGCCATCTTTACCGGGCAGGCGAGTTGGCCGCGCCGTTATGTCGTCGGCATGCTCTTTGCTGTTCATCTCGTCGGCTTTTGCCTGGTTCAGCACAGATTTGCCAGCGTTTTGCAGCTGTGTGCCTATCCGATCCGGTGGATCGCCGGCATGACTTTTTCGCTTTATCTCTTTCATTTCCCGGTACTGACGTTCCTGGCCGCAGTGTTACCGGGTGCACCTTCTGATATGACCCGCCGGATCTCGATGATCTGTATTCCGCTCGTCGTGGTTGCGGGGCTAGCTCAAGTCACTGAGCGTAAAAAGTCGGCATGGCGTCGGGTGATCGACGCAGTAGTTACAGCGGGAATGACGAGTATTAACCGGCGCCGTTACCAAACTCCGGTTACTTTGGGTGACCCTCACTAATTAATTAGACAATTAATGCTTAACGGATTGCCGAACCGATAATCAGGCCCGACGGCGCTCGGTCCAGCTACGAACGGAACATGTTGAGGGTAGGCAGCGCCGCCCCTGCGGAACGGCGCTGCCAGCAGTCTAACAGGACGGCTACTCTGCCGCCGCCTTTAAGGGCGAGTGCGGCTCAGCAAGCACGGCCGCAGCTTCCTTGGCGATACGCGTGCCTTCAAAAAAGCGCGGGTTCTGAGTGCCCCACAGCCGCACCGCGTTCGCGAAGGTAAAATCGCGGAAGTCGTCGTCGCTCAACAACCCGTCCTCGACCAGCTCATAGGCTTCGGGCACCGGCATCAGCATATCGGGCACGTCGAAATGGCCGATATCCGAGCTGAAGATCGCGTTGATCCGCGCCCCGAACGGGTTGACCTTGCTGAACGCAACCGCATTCATGCGATCGTCGGATTCGCAGCCGAAGTAGTACGGCGTGGCGTACAGGTCGATCCAATCCTGCTTTTTGGTGATATTGCAGGCCGCGTAATCATCATGCACAGCGACCCCGCCATCGAGGTTATCTTCTTCGCGGGCGGGCCAGCCGTCACGCCTGTCGAGTTCGGCGGCGATCTCGCCATAGCCGTATTTGTTGACAAATTGGCGCAGCAGCGGGCGGTCGAGTTTGTCGGGGTGCATGTAGGCGAGGCCCTTCGCGCCCCGCCGTTCCCAATGCTCGATCAGATCGGCGAACAGCTGGCAAGCCCAGCCGACCCCACCTTCGAGAAAACCAAAGCGCAGATCGGGGAAACGCCGGGTTACGCCGCCGAGGAACAGCGCCTTAGCGACCGCATGGCCGGCGGCGGCGAAATGGCCGATATGGTTGAACGTGAAATTCGATGGCGAGTTGCGCAGACCAAAGCTGCGGCCGCCGGTATGGAACGTCGGCGCCATCTTCAATTCGCGGCATTTCTGCCAGACCGCGTCGTAATCGTATTGGCTGTCGATCCCGAGTTGGTCGTAATTGACCGTAAAGCGGGCGAGAGCGGGGTCCACGTCCTCGGCGATCTTGAGCCGGCGGGCGATGCCGCTGCCAAACATGCCGACCTTGGAGCCCAATTCCTTGGTGACGAATTCGAGTTCGGCTATCGCCTCGTCAGGCGTGTGCATCGGGATGACCGCGGCCGGAGTCAGCCGATCGCTGAGATCCCGGAAATACTCGGATGTCACAATATTGAAGCCGCGGATCACTGCTCGGCGCGTCTCGTCATCGGCGATGCGCGGCAGACCGAGCCCGGCGGTCGGGTAGATGATGCCAAAATCGATGCCCAGCTCGTCGAGCCGGTCGTACAGCATGCGCGGCAACATCGCGGTCGCGCGATCGCGAGTGTTAGTCGATTGGCGGCCCCAATAGCCTTCCATCGCAATACCGCGGCGCTGGCGCTCGTCGGTCGACAGGCTCAGCGCATCCGGGATACGGCGCTGCAAGGCGAGAAACCCATCCGCTGATTTGTCGCCGGCGACCTTGCGCATCCGCTCGGCAAACACCGGACCATATTCGATCCAGTGTCCATCGCCGTCGATGATCGGGTGATTGAGCCGGGATCGAACCTGTTCAGGGGTCGCGTGCGCACTCATTCCAATCCTCCAAGAAGCCGACGGTTGGGTCGTCCCAAAAATACCGCCAAAACCGTAGGCGCGCGCGCCGTCCAAGTCAAACGAGCGGCGGTTCCAGGGCCGACGTCTGACCCGATCCAGAGTCGGCCCATTTAAGTCGGCCCCCAACCTGCGGGCGCGCCGATTAAGCCGCGGCGAGGGCGGCGATTGCCGATTTCCAGGCTTCGGTCGTGTGGCGGATATCCTCGGCGGTGTGGGCGAGCGAGACGTAGTATTTCTGCTCGCCTTTCAGGATGCCGCGCTCGCGCAATAGCGCATTGAAGCGGCGCATCACATCGGCGTCGCCCCGCAGCACCCCGCGATAGTCGCGCACCGGCTCGCCGGTGAACACGACATCGAACAACGGTGGCTGACCGATCACCTGCGCCGAGATTTCGGCACGCTTGAGCAAATCGTCGAGGGTTCCCATTAGCTCTCGCCCGGTTGCGAACAGGCGATCATAGGCACCGGGCCGGCGCAGAATCTCGAGCGTGGCGAGACCGGCGGCCGCAGCCACCGGATTGCCGGACAGGGTGCCGATTTGCATCAGGAAGCCCTCGTCGCCAACAACGCCACGGTCGAAATGCGCCATGATCTCGGCGCGGCCGGCGATCGCTGCGAGCGGAAAGCCGCCGCCAATCACCTTGCCCAAGGTGCACAGATCCGGGACCACACCGTAATATTCCTGGGCCCCGCCATAGGCGAGACGAAAGCCGGTCACCACCTCGTCAAAGATCAGCGGGATGCCGTTATCGCCGGTGATCCGGCGCAATCCTTCCAGAAACCCCGGCTGCGGCGGGGATGATGCGCTGCAACGGCTCGACGATGACCCCTGCCAGCTCGTCGCGATGCTCGCGCACCAGGCTTTGAACACCGTCGAGATCATTGAACGGCGCCACCAGGATTTCGTCGCGCAGGCTCTTCGGGATGCCAGCCGAGTCCGCCACCGGCCGGGGAAATTGCGTAATCACTCATGCCATGATAGCCGCCCTCGAATTTTAGGATCTTGTCGCGCTTGCGATAAGCGCGGGCAGCGCGCATTGCATAGAGATCGGCTTCCGATCCGCTCGACACAAAACGCACCTGGCTCGGCGCACGGCACCGCCGAGACGATTTCCTCGGCCAGTTCGATGCCCCAGCGGTTGTTGGCGAAAAAGGTCGTCCCCTGAGCGACTCGCGCCTGGGCCGCTTCCGTCACATCAGGATGGGCATGGCCGACCAGCATCGGCCCCGAGCCGAGCAGGAAGTCGACATATTCCTTGCCGTCTTCGTCCCAAACCCGGCCGCCGCGTCCCTCGCGGATCACCACTTCGCCCGGAAAATTGCCAAAGGTCCCGCCCGGCAATACCCGCTTTGCCGTTTCGATGAGCCCGCTTGCACCGGCCTGGTCCACGCTGCTTCTCCCCGATCGCCTAACAAACCCGAGGCCCCGACAAATCCGAGGTTCCAATAAACTCGGGTCCCAACAAAAAGGCGCAGGCAGCGTAATGCCTGCGCCTTTGTCGGCGAAAGTCGCTTGTTATTCGGCCGCCGCGCGCTCCGGTTCAATAAACCGCGACACCCACTTGTTGCGGCGCCGCAGACCTTCGCGATACATCGCCTCGAACTCGGCCTGCGGGAAGGAATGGGTCGACGGCCGCTTCATCAGAGCCTCGCCCCACGCCTTCAGCCGCGGATAATTCTCGATGTGTCCCAGTTTCCTGACCCGGTCGAGGAAGAAATAGCGCTGCAGGAACGGCGCGTACGCCGCGTCGACTAGCGAATACTTTTCGCCGTTGAAGAATGGGCCGTTGCCCTGCTTTTCGAGCGCCTTTTCGAGCCGCTCAAACGGCACCGGGATCCCCGCGGCAGCCTTGTTATAATCATCTTCCGTGTCGGCATACGCGGTGGCCGTCACGGTGCTGGCGAAGGTCGGCACATAATCGGTCCAGGCGCGATTGAGCGCGCGTTCGACGGGATCGGCCGGATGCAACCGGGGTTCGATGGTCTCGTCGAGATATTCGTTGATCGCATTCGACTCGAACAAGGACACCTTGTCGTCGATGCGCAGCACCGGCACCTTTTTGTGCGGCGAAATTGCCAGAAACCAGTCGGGACGATTGTCCGGCTCGATATGGCGCAGCTCGAATTCGGTGTTTTTTTCGCGCAGCACGATCGCCGAGCGCTGCACCCATGGACAGGTTTTAAAGCTAACCAGCATGTACTTTGTCATGACAGCCTCCGATCGCTTTGTAGATCGGACCAGTATGACACTTAGATCAGGCGGGCTTAAGCGTTAATTGACCCGAGCTTGAAAGCCGCCGTGAGTCGTCGATCAGGCGACCGAGTGCTGGCCGCCGTCCGGCGGTTACGGCGCTATTTGATTTTCGCTTCTTTGAACAGGACGTGCTTGCGCGCTACCGGGTCGAATTTTTTCAGCTCGAGCTTGGCCGTCTTGTTCCGCGGGTTTTTCTTGGTCACGTAATAAAAACCGGTGTCAGCGCTGCTGACGAGTTTGATCAGAACTGTGCTGCTCTTGGCCATGACAACGCGTTCCCGCGATTACGGATAATGGTCTGTCGAAGATAGCGATCCACCTACCCCTGTCAAGGCGCGCTCGGAGCCCGCCGGTGCGTTGCCGACTGGCTTTGCCGCGAGGCTCGGCGGCGGCGCCGATCAGGTGCAGCGCCTGGCTGTAAAGGGTGGGATCGCCTAATAAACGCTCGGCTACGGCTACATCGATCGGCCGGTCGCCCGATCCCGGCGGGCACGAGCGCCGCAAATCGGCCCAGCCGCTCTCGTCGAGCGACGCCCGCGGAGTCAGCATTATCGACGCCGCCGAGGCGGCCTGGCCGGCGCGCTGCAAGGCGGTCTCGATAGACTGAGTGTCATTGCCGAGACCGCTGGTGCAAATCGTGGGGACAACGCCATGCCCATTCAACGAATAGCCGGCGGGCGCCACGAGTTCGGCCCAGGTCAATATCAGCTCGCCGTCATTGGGCAGGCGCAGCACGGTCTGTACCGTGCCTTTTCCATAGGAAGCGGTGCCGACAACGACGGCTCGGCCAGCATCCTGTAACGCCGCCCCCAGGATCTCGGATGCAGATGCCGAGCCGCCATTGATCAACACGACAATCGGAATCCGTGGCGCAACCGCGTCGCCCCCGGCCTCGAAATATTGACGGCTCGCCGGGTAGCGGCCGACGGTCGCGACGATCGGTCCTTTGTCGATAAATACGTCCGCCAGGCTTACCGCCTGATCGAGCAGGCCGCCGGGATCGCCGCGCAGATCAAGGACGATGCCGCGTAGGCTCGGTCCCATCTCGCGCTGGACCGACTCCAGTTCCGTCACCAGCTGCTGCGTCGTGTCTTGATTGAAACCCGAGATGTGAAAGACGGCGACGCCGTTGCCGCGCGTCACCGTCACTGTCGGCAGCACGATCAGCTTGCGCTGCAACTCATAGCTTCGTTGTCCCCCATGGCCCGGGCGATCGATTGTTACTGATACGGTGCTCAAAACCCGACCGCGCAGCTGACGGACCACCTCGTTTTGGGAACGGCTGGCGGTCATCTGGCCATCGATCGAGACGAGGCTGTCGCCGGCCCGTATGCCAGCAATATCGGCAGGGCTGCCGGGTAGAACCTTGGTGATCCGATACGGTTGAACATCGTCCTCGAGCAGAATGCCGATCCCGCCAAAGCCGTCGCGGGCGGCGCGCTGATCGCGAGCGACCTGTGGGGTCGAATAGCGGGAAAAGCGGTCTAGGCCGCTGGTAATCCCGTCGAACATCGCCTTGTCGATGTCGTCTTGCGAATCGGCTGCGATGATCGGCGAGGTCCGTTTGGCGTCGGCCTCAAGCCGGCTCAACAGGTTGGCCCAGCCGTGCGGATCGTCGGTCGACGGGCTTGGGTAAGTGGAAATCTCGCGATTTCCATAGCTCAGTACGAGTTCGGTTCGATCTTGCGGCCCGGGTGTCTCGGTCAGCCGCAATTTGGGGTCGAGCATAGAGAGTCGGTCGGCGGCGCCGAGCGCCAATATGCGGTTGGACACCCGCACGATGTAGAGCTCGTCGATTTGATCGAGGCCGCGGGCGAACAACCGGCCGGCCGGGTCAGCCGGCATCGGCTGGAGCTCAGTACAGCCGGCCAGAGCGAGCGAGATGACGAAGAGGCTCGCCGGTACGAGCACAGCGGCCGAGCGCAACGACATCGCCATCGAGCATACCCCAGAAATCCCCGTGGAAGGAAGGTCGGGGACCGCCAGTCTCGGCCCAAATCCAAGAGCTGGGCTGATCGATGGTAAATTGCCGCGGCCTGCTGATCAACCTCGCCGGCCGCTGCGGAATCCGCGTGTCGGTCGTCCCCTCCTGCTCCACCCGAAACAGCAAGCGGCCGCCAATTGTATCTGCCTCCATCAGGCGGACGGTGACCGCACTTCCGAGCTGAAAGACCTGCCCATAACGCCGGCCAACAAGGCTCGGCGGCTTCTCCCGCCGCTCGTAGTAATCGGCGGGAAGGGTGGAGATCGGGACAAGCCCGTTGGCCCAATTCTCGGAGAGAGTGACGAACAGCCCGAAATCGGCGACGCCGCTGATTTGACCCGAAAAGGTGCTGCCGACGGCCTCGGCGAGCAAGGCTGTGCGATAGCGATCGATGGCGGCGCGCTCAGCCGCTACGGCGCGCCGCTCGGTCGCCGAGATGTGCTCGCCGATCGCAACCATCTGCTCGCGGTCGCCCCCCTGCGGCAGCCCCCCAGCGCCAAAGTCGCCTCCGGCCGCGTTGCCGCCCGCGATCAGTGCGCGATGAACCAGAAGATCTGCATAGCGCCGGATCGGCGAGGTGAAATGGGCGTAGCGCCGCAATGCCAGCCCGAAATGGCCGATATTGTTTGGGCTGTAGGCCGCCTGCGCCTGACAGCGCAAGACCAACTCGTTGACCAACGGGGCGACCGGGGTGCCTTCGGCACGACGCAGAAGCCGGTTGAACAATTCGGGCTTCAGCGCTTGGCCTTTGGCGAATGCCAGGCCGGGTATGCCGCTCTCATCGAGGAAATCGCGGAGGACTTCGATCTTCGCCGGGTCCGGCGCGTCGTGAACGCGGTACATGCAGGGCTGATGACGGGCTTCGAGCTCTTCGGCCGCTGCGACATTGGCGAGGATCATAAATTCTTCGATCAGCCGATGGCTGTCGAGGCGCGGCGCCGGCACTACTGCGACCGGCCGCCGATCGGCGTCGAGCACAACGCGATCTTCGCGCAGGTCGAGTTCCAGCGCCCCACGCGCCGCGCGCGCCCTTGCCAGTGATGCGAAGGCCCCATACAGCGCCTCGATCGCTTGGGACGGGACCGACCCCGGCGGCTCGCGCTGCCGATCCTGAATTGCCTGGACCTCTTCGTAGGTCAGCCGGGCGGCGGAGCGCATCAGCGCGCGGGCAAACCGATGGCCGCGCTTGCGGCCGGCGGCATCGATCGACAGATGCACCGCAAGGCAGGCGCGATCGACCCCCGGCTTTAGGGAGCAAAGATCATTCGACAATCCTTCGGGCAACATCGGCACGACGCGGTCGGGAAAATAAACCGAGTTGCCGCGCCGCTCCGCCTCCTGGTCGAGGGCGTTGCCGGGCCGGACATACCAAGCGACGTCGGCGATCGCGACAACGAGATGCCAACCTCCCGGGTTTGACGCGTCGGGATCGGGCTCGGCCCACACTGCATCGTCGAAATCGCGTGCATCACTGCCGTCGATCGTCACCAGCGGCAGACCGCGCAAATCGGTCCGCCCGCTGGGGTCGACCGGGGCCGCGGCCTCGGCTTCGGCGATCGCCGCGGCCGGGAACTCGGTCGGAATGTCAAAGGAAGCGATCGCCAACAGGCTGATTGCGCCGGGATCCGTCGATCGGCCAAGCCGCTCAATGATCCGTGCCCGTGGGAGGCCAAACCGGGCTTTCGGCAGCACCTCGGCGATGACCAACTCGCCGTCCGAAGCAGCGGCGGCGTCGCGTTCGGCCACCCGGTACTCGCTCTTGTTGCGGCGATCCGCCGGCACCACCCGGCCGCCTTCGCGATCCCTTTGATAAACGCCGACCACGCGCTCGCCGCCGGGATCGAGCCGCCGGATGATCCGCGCTTCGATTTCGCCATTATCCAGCGGCACCAATCTCGCGGCAGCGCGACCCCCGACCGGGAAAGTCTCACCCCCCTCATCGGCAAGCCGCAGCAACGGTGCCGGATCTGGCCCCGGCCAGGTGACCGGGCTCACAAGCGGAACGCCGTCTTGGTCAGCGCCGACCCGCTCGACAACGGTCAGCTCGGGAAGCTGCGTCCCGCCGGTCAGCCGGCGATTTGCGGCGCGCGAAACAGCTCCCGAGCGTTCGATTTGGCGCAATATGTCGCGGAGTGCAGGCCGCTCGCTAGGAGCGAGATTAAAAGCGCGGGCGATCTCGCGCTTGCCGACCGCGGATGGGCTCTCGCGGATGAACGTGGTCACCTCGCTCGCCGAGGGCAGCGCGCCTTTCGTACGCTTTCGCCTGTCAAGTGAAGTACGCGGCGTGCGCGCCATTCAACCCGGCTGACTGCCCGCGCCAGGCCGCGATTTTCTTGCCCGAGGGCCAGCGGCAGCTTTCTTTTTGGCTGGGGTCGTTTTTGAGGATGCAGCCCGCTTCGCCTTTGTCGCCGCGGGCCGTTTCCCCTTTGCGACTGCGGGCGCTTTAGTCTTCGCGGCAGACCCGTTCGTGGCAGATGCGGCCGCTGAAGTTGTTGCCGGCTTGCGCGCCGAGGATTTCGTGGCGGTCTTTGCTGCGCCGCGTTTTGCGGATTTACCTTGACGCCGGGGTTTGCTCTTGCGGCGCTCCTCAAGCAGCGGGATCGCCTGTTCCAGCGAAAAACTGTCCGGGTTGGCCTCGCGTGGCAGAGACGCAAACACGCCGTCGTGGCTGACGTAGGGCCCATACCGGCCCTGGAACAAGGCGACAACGCCGCCATCGGGATGTGTGCCTAGCTCGCGAAGCGGCTGTGGGGAGCCGCGGCGACGCTCCGCAGCGGGTTCGGCCAATAGCACGACAGCCCGATTTGCTCCGATCGTCAGGACGTCGTCTTCCGCCGTCAGCGACTTATAGGTCGAACCATGCTTGATATACGGGCCGAAGCGACCGATGCCGGCTGTGATCACCTCGCCGGTTTCCGGGTGGCGGCCAAGCTCGCGTGGCAGCGCCAACAGCCGCAACGCCGTCTCTAGATCGACATCGGCGGGTTTTAGATTGCGCGGCAGGGCTACGCGTTTTGGTTTCGTGTCGCCATTTGCTGCGCCCCAGTTGTACGTAGTGCCCGAACGGGCCTTTCTTCAACGTTACTTCAAATCCGCTTTCCGGATCGGTGCCAAGAGCAGTGTCGGTGGCCTCCTCGCCCTCTCCCTCGATCCCAAGCGGCCGGGTATAGCGGCAGTTCGGGTAATTCGAGCAGCCGATGAACGCGCCGAACTTGCCAAGTTTGAGGCTGAGCCGACCGGCGCTGCAGACCGGGCATAACCGCGGGTCGTGGCCGGAGCCGTCGTTCGGAAAGAAATGCCGACCGAGATCGTCATCGAGGGCCTGCAGAACCTGAGTGATCGTCAGGTCCTTGGTGCCGTCGACCGAGGCGGAAAAATCGCGCCAGAAATTGCGTAGTAATTCCTTCCAGTCGATCCGGCCGCCAGAAACATCGTCGAGCTGGTTTTCAAGGTCGGCAGTGAAATTGTACTCGACATAACGTTCGAAGAAGCTGGTCAGAAAGGCGGTGACCAGGCGCCCGCGGTCCTCCGGAAAAAACCGCTTTTTATCGAGCCGGACATAGGTGCGGTCCTGAAGCACCTGCAAGATTGCCGCGTAGGTGGACGGTCGGCCGATGCCGAGCTCTTCGAGCTTTTTGACAAGGCTCGCCTCGGTATAGCGTGGCGGCGGCTGGGTGAAATGCTGGTTGGGCGTGACCTCGCCGCGTGACAGGCTCTCGCTCTTGCGCATTTGCGGCAGCCGGGCGCCATCCGCCTCTTCGTCGGCGCTGTCGTCACGGTCTTCCTGATAGAGCGCCAGAAATCCGTCGAAAAGGACGACCGAGCCGGTGGCTCGTAGCCGCAACTTCCCACTCGGATCCGTGATATCGACGGTGACCTGTTCAAGCAACGCCGACGCCATTTGGCTCGCCAGCGTGCGCTTCCAGATCAGCTCGTAAAGGCGGCGCTGGTCGTGGTCCAGATAGGACGCTACCTCCGCCGGCTTGCGCGCGACATCGGTCGGGCGGATCGCCTCGTGAGCTTCCTGCGCGTTTTTTGCCGGGCTGCGGTAGACGCGCGGCGTGTCGGGGACATAGTTCGCACCGAATTCAGCGCCGATCAGGGTGCGCGCTGCTGCGATCGCCTCAACCGAAATGGCGACCCCGTCGGTGCGCATATAGGTGATCAGGCCGACCGTTTCGCCGCTGAGATCGACGCCTTCGTAAAGCCGCTGCGCGATCTGCATCGTGCGGGTAGCGCCAAGACCAAGTTTGCGCGACGCTTCCTGCTGCAATGTCGAGGTCGTAAATGGCGGAAAAGGGTTGCGCCGGACCTGCCGGCTGTCGATCTCGGCGACGGAAAATCCTGCCGCGCCCAGGATCGCGTCGGCTGCGGCCCGCGCTTTAGCCTCGCTGTCGAGTTCGAAATCGATCGAGCCGTTTACCGTCGAGATGGGTCAGTCGCGCGGTGAAACTCTGTCCACGCTCGGTCGTGAAGATGACTTCGACCGTCCAATATTCGCGCGGCTTAAAGGCCTCGATATCGGCTTCGCGCTCACAGATCAGGCGCAGTGCGACAGACTGCACCCGGCCGGCCGAACGGCTGCCGGGCAATTTGCGCCACAGCACCGGCGACAGGGTGAAACCGACCAGATAATCAAGCGCGCGGCGCGCCAGATAAGCTTCGACCAGTTCGCGGTCTATTTCACGCGGACGGCGGAAGGCCTCGACCACGGCATTGCGGGTGACTTCATTGAACACCACCCGCTTGACGTCGACATCCTTGAGTGCCCGACGCGACTTCAGCACTTCCTGAACATGCCACGAGATCGCTTCGCCTTCGCGGTCCGGGTCGGTCGCCAGGAACAGCCCGTCGGCGCCCCGCATCGCCTGGACGATCGCTTTCATGTGCTTTTCGGATTTGCCGTCGACCTCCCACGACATGGCAAAGTCGGCATCCGGCTGGACGGAACCGTCCTTTGCCGGCAAATCGCGCACATGGCCGTAGCTGGCGATGACTTTGTAGTCGTCACCGAGGTATTTATTGATGGTTTTCGCTTTTGCCGGCGATTCGACGACGACGACTTTCATCAACCGTTTCGTTCAAAGCCTATCGGGCGGCACATGCTCGGCGGATCGGATGCAAGCAGCGCGCCGCCGCCCGAAGGCAAGCAGTACAACGCGGTCCAGCGTCGTTCCTGGTCTTTGGCGGCGGGCTCAAACAGAGCTATCAGGTTTTCGGATCCTCAAATCGGCCTCAGCGCAGCGACACCAGATTGCCCGGGTGACGCTCCACCCGGCCCGACAGTTCCAGTTCGAGAAGGAGTGTCGCAACAGCGGAGGCTGTCAATTGGCACTGCCGGACGAGTTCGTCAACCGCGACTGGAGTTGGTCCCAATCTTTCAAGAATCATATCGAGCGCATCCTCATCCGCGGCAGGCTCACCGGCACCCCCTTTGGGCGCATCCAACGACCACCTCTCTTCGGTCGGTAATGGCGGCGAGGTTGCTCGCGGTGGCGGCCCGCTTTGCACCAGCGGTCCGAGCTGGGTCAAAACGTCCTCGACGCTCTCGGTCAATGTGGCGCCGCGGCGCAACAGATCATTCGCGCCACGGCAACGCGGGTCGAGCGGCGAGCCGGGCACGGCAAAAACCTCCCGACCCTGCTCCAGCGCATAACGCGCGGTGATCAACGAGCCCGACCGCGCCGCCGCTTCGACCACCAGTACACCCAGCGCCATCCCCGAGATGATTCGATTGCGGCGCGGAAAATGCCGCGCCTGCGGCTCGCTTGATAACGGCAACTCGGCGACAATCACCCCATGCTGGCGCAGAGCATCGTAAAGACTGCGATTCTCTTCGGGGTAGACAACATCGACGCCGCCGGCAACGACCGCTGCGCTGCCGGTATCAAGCGCTCCGAGGTGCGCTGAGGCGTCGATGCCGCGAGCGAGACCAGATACAACGATCAGCCCGGCTTGCCCGAGCCCGGCGGCAAGCTCGCGGCCGAGACGGCGGCCGTTCGCCGAAGCATTGCGCGCGCCGACGATTGCCACGATTGGCCGGTCGAGCAACTCGGCTCCGCCGAGCACGGTCAACACGGGTGGGGCATCCTCGATCTGGGCGAGGGCAGCGGGATAGCCAGGCTCGCCCCAACAGACGATCCGGCCGCCGATGCGATGCACCGCCTTTAGTTCGGTTTCGGCCACGGACCGGGATGTTGCGACAATCGTGTGGGCGCGTTCGCCGCGGCGGGCCAGCCGAGGCAATGCTTCTAGCGCGGCGCGGGCCGAGCCGAAACGGCGCAACATCGCAAAAAAGCTGACCGGCCCGATCGTCTCGGTGCGGCTGAGCCGGAGCCAGTCGAGCCGCTCTTCGGGGTCGAGTTCGCGCTGGGCCAGGGGTTCGTCTCAACTTTTCCGAAACGAGAAGCGGTGTTCCCGTCCGGCGATCAGGCGGCGGATATTTGCCTGATGGCGCAGAATTACCAGCAGTGCAATGAGGGCGATGACGATGGCCGTGGCGCGGTCGGTGACGAACGGGGCAATCACTGCGCTCACGGCAGTCGCGACAAGAGCCGCCAGCGATGAATACCGGAACACGAAGGCGATGGTGAGCCAGATCAACACCGCGATCGCCGCCACCGGCCAGGCCAGAGCGATCAATATGCCGAGGGCGGTCGCGACACCTTTACCGCCCTGAAAGCCGAGCCAGATCGGAAACATATGGCCAAGCACGGCGCACAGCCCGGCCGCCAGCGCTGCCCGCTCGCCCCAATGCCACGCGATCACCACCGCCGCGCAGCCTTTGGCGAGATCGAGCAATAGGGTGAGCGCCGCCAAGCCCTTGCTGCCAGTGCGCAGGACGTTGGTCGCGCCGATATTGCCCGAACCGATTTCGCGGATGTCGCCGTAGCCGGCGACCCGGCTCAGCACCAGGCCGAAGGGAAATGATCCAAGGAGATAGCCGATTACCGCGGCAAGGATCAGGCCCGTCACGTAACACGCCCGCTTTCACCTTCCCGGGGCAGGCCAGGATCCATGCCGGCAGCCGCAATTAGGCAGACCAATGGATCCCGGCCATTGTCGGGAAGATCGAGCATTGCGCGCTTGCGAGTTAGGCGCACTCGATCAACCATTGCGCTGGAAGATGGTACGTCCGTCGACGATCGTGCGTATCACCTGCCCTTGCACCGGCCGGCCGTCGAACGGGGCATTCTTCGACTTCGAGCGGAAATCGTCGGTGCGGATGCGCCACGGCAAATCCGGGCCGAAGAGAACGAGATCAGCGGGCGCCCCCGCGACCAACCTCCCCACTGGAAGCCGCAGGATCTGCGCCGGTTTGATCGTCAGCCGTGCGAGTACATCGAGCAGACTGAGATGCCGGTTATGGTAGAGCTCGAGAGACAACGGCAGCAGGGTTTCAAGCCCGACAATGCCATAAGCTGCCGAACTAAACGGCAGCCGCTTCAAATCCTGGTCCCATGGCGAATGATCGCTGGCAATGGCATCGATAGTGCCGTCGCGCAGTCCCTCCACGACCGCTTGGCGGTCCCATTCGCTGCGCAATGGCGGGGACAATTTCGCAAAGGTTCGATAGTCGCCGATCGCCGTTTCGTTCAGAGCAAAATAAGGCGGCGCCGTGTCGCATGTCACCGGCAACCCCTGCGCCTTGGCGCGCCGAATCGCGTCGACCCCGTCGGCAGTCGAGATGTGGGCGGCGTGATAGCGCGCGCCCGTGATCGCGACGAGGCGCAGATCGCGCTCGATCATGATCACCTCAGCCACCGGCGGGATCGCCGCAAGGCCAAGACGGGTGGCGGTCTCTCCCTCATTGACCTCGCCGGCGCCGGCGAGGCGAGGCTCCTCGGGGTGCTGAACCACCAGCAAATCAAAGGTGCGGGCATAGGACAGGACACGGCACATCACCAGCGCGTCGGCGATCGCCTTTGTCCCATCGGTAAAGCCGACAGCGCCGTTCGCCGCTAAGAGGCCCATTTCGGTCAGGTGGCGCCCGGCAAGCCCCTTGGTCGCCGCAGCGTAAGTGTGGACCTTGGCGAGCCTGACCTCGCGCGCCCGCCGCGCTAGGAACTCGACCAGCGAAACGTCGTCGACCGGTGGCTCGGTGTTCGGTAGCGCGACCATCGTCGTGACCCCGCCGGCCGCCGCCGCCTGGCCGCCGCTCTCGATCAACTCCATATGCTCGGCGCCGGGCTCGCGCAATTGCACGCGCATATCGACAAGACCGGGAGCGAGACATAGACCGTCGCCGGCCACCACCTGGGCGTCGCAGACGGAGATCGCTCCGCCCATACGGGCGATCTTGGTCCCCTCGATCAGTAAGTCGCCGACCGCGTCGAGGCCGCTTGCGGGATCGAGCAAGCGCGCACCTGTAATCAGCACTCGCGGGGCATCAATGTTAGCGGGCCGGCCGTTCACGTCCCCTCCCTAACCCTCTGCCGCTTGCGGGGGAGGAAAGGGTGGCGGGCCATTACCGAGATCGCCCGCCAAGATCTCAAGGCAGGCCATGCGCACCGCGACGCCCATTTCGACTTGATGCCGGATCAGGCTGCGGTCGATGTCGTCCGCGACCTCGCTGCCGATCTCGACACCGCGATTCATCGGGCCGGGATGCATGATCAGCGCATCCGGTTTCGCCAGGCGCAATTTGCCGTAGTCGAGGCCGAAGAAGTGAAAATATTCGCGGGTGGACGGCACGAAGGAGCCGTGCATCCGCTCGCTCTGCAATCGCAACATCATGACGATATCGACATCGGCCAGCCCGGCGGCCATGTCGTGGAACACCTCGACCCCGAGCCGCTCGACCTCCGCCGGCAATAGGGTGCGCGGCGCCACGACCCGCACACGGGCACCCATCGTGTTCAGCAGCCCGATATTGGAGCGCGCCACCCTGCTGTGCAAAATATCGCCGCAGATCGCCACGACGAGGCCGCCGAGCCGGCCCTTACGGCGGCGAATCGTCAGCGCGTCGAGCAAGGCCTGGGTCGGGTGCTCGTGACTGCCGTCGCCGGCATTGATGACGGCGCAATCGACCTTTTCCGACAGTAATTGCACGGCGCCCGATTCGGGATGACGCACGACCAAAACATCGGGGTGCATGGCGTTCAACGTCATCGCGGTATCGATCAAGGTTTCGCCCTTGACCATCGAACTTACCGCCACGGCCATGTTGATGACGTCGGCGCCGAGCCTCTTGCCGGCGACCTCGAACGAGGTGCGGGTACGGGTCGAATTTTCGAAAAAGCAATTGATCAGTGTGCGTCCGCGCAGCAATGAGCGCTTTTTTTCGGCCTGACGGTTCAGCTCGACATATCCATCCGCGAGATCAAGAAAATGTTCGATCTCCGCCGGTGATAAACCCTCGATACCGAGGAGATGGCGGTGCCGGAACGCGCTGTCGCAATCGGCTCCCTGCATGTCAGACGACTATAATGGTGGCGCTGGCCCGCAACAAGGTTCGGACACGCGGGATCGAGTCCCTTCCCGACGCGAACGTCCCTTGTCCTAACATTGGTGCGGGCAAAGCGTCGTGTAGCGCCGACGCGCTTCGTTTTCCTGCGGCTCGCTAAAACGCAGCTTGGATGATGCGGTCGACGAAGATGCCGGGGGTGACGATCATCTCCGGATCGAGTTCGCCCAATTCGACGATGTGCCGAACCTGCGCGATTGCGAGATCGGCCGCCATCGCCATGGTCGGGTTGAAATTGCGCTGCGATTTGCGGTAGGTCAGGTTGCCCCAGCGGTCGGCGTTTTGCGCGGCGAGCAGAGCAACGTCGCCCTTTAGCGGTTTTTCCAGCACATACATCCGGCCGTCGATCTCGCGGTGCTCCTTGCCTTCGGCCAGCCGCGTGCCGACCGATACCGGCGAGTAGAAGCCGCCAAGCCCCGCTGCGGCGCAGCGCATCCGCTCGCTCAAGGTACCTTGCGGCAATAATTCGAGTTCGATCTTGCCGGCCGCATACAGCTCCTCAAAGACCACGCTGCCCGAACTGCGCGGGAACGAGCACATGATCTTGCGCACCCGGCCGGCGGCCATTAAGGCCGCGAGCCCGGCGCGGCCGGAGCCGGCGTTGTTGGCAACGACCGTCAGGTCTCGGGCACCCTGCTCGATCACCGCCTCGCACAGCGCATCAGGCAGCCCGGCGCCGCCGAAGCCAGCGCACAGGACAACAGCGCCGTCCTTGATGCCGGCAACCGCCTCGGCGAGGTTTTTGACCCGCTTGTCGATCATCTTTACCGCCCCCGGTCAAAACCCGACGTCGTCGCCGCCCTTGAGCGCCAGCATCGTCCGCGCCTCGTCCGGGCTGGCGATTTCGAGCGACAGATTCTCGACAATGGCGCGGATGCGGCTGACTTGGTCGGCGTTGCTGGTGGCGAGCTTGCCGCGGCCGATCCACAGCGAGTTCTTCTAGGCCGACACGGACGTTGCCGCCCATGATCGCCCCCATCGTCACCAACGGCAATTGATGACGGCCGGCAGCGAGGATCGACCAAGCGTATTTATCGCCGAACAATTTGTCGGCGATGTGCTTCATATGGACCAGATTGTCGGAATCGGCGCCAATACCGCCCAAGATCCCAAAGATCGTCTGTACGAATAACGGCGGCTTGACCAGCCCCCGGTCGAGAAAATGCGCGAGATTGTAGAGATGGCCGACATCATAGCATTCAAACTCGAACCGGGTGCCGCAGCCTTCACCCAAGTCTTTCAGGATCCGCTCTATATCGGCAAAGGTGTTACGGAAGATAAAGTCACGCGTCATTTCCAGATGCTGCGTCTCCCAAGGATATTTCCAATCCTTGTAGCGGCTGAGCATCGGATAGAGCCCGAAATTCATCGAGCCCATATTTAAGGAACACATTTCCGGTCTGGCGCGCAGTGGTGCGGCGAGCCGTTCGTCTAACGACATGCCGTGGCCGCCGCCGGTCGTGATGTTCACGACGGCGTTGGTCGCCTGCTTGATCCGCGGCAGGAACTGCATAAAGACATCGGGATCGGGGGTGGGCCGTCCGTCTTTTGGATCACGCGCGTGCAAATGCAGGATCGCCGCCCCCGCTTCCGCCGCGGCAATCGCGTCGCGGGCGATCTCGTCCGGGGTCAGCGGCAGATAGGGGCTCATCGTCGGGGTATGGATCGACCCGGTGACGGCGCAGGTGATGACGACTTTGCCGCCTATGGCCATGGCTTCCTCCCTGAGCTTCCCCGCTAGGCGGGGGTCGGGCGCGCCGCCGCGGACTGGCCTGCCTCGACCTCGCCGCAGCGGCGAAAGAATGAGAAGCGACGCCTAGCCCTGCGCCCGGATGAACAACTTGACCTTGGGATAGGTCTCGGTCTGCCATCGGCGGCCATGGAACACGCCATAATGGCCGACTTTGAGCTGAAGGTGTTGGGTCTTTTTTGCCGGTGGGATGCTCGTGCAAAGATTATGAGCGGCGACAGTTTGGCCGGGGCCGCAGACATCGTCGCGCTCGCCCTCGACCGTCATTAGCGCGGTGTGCTCGATCACCGCCGGCTCGATCAGACGGCCGCGAACCCGGAACTGGCCGAGCGGAAGATCGTAGCGATGGAAAACGCGTTCGATCGTCTGCAAATAGAAATCGGCGGGCAAATCCATTACTGCGGTGTACTCGTCGTAAAAGGCGCGGGTGGCGGCGGCGCTTTCACCACTCCCACGGGCGAGATCACGAAACATCGTCCAATGTGCCGAGACGTGGCGATCAAAATTCATGCTCAGGAATCCGGCGAGCTGCAGGAATCCCGGATAAACCCGGCGAAATGCCCCGGGATAGCGCGCCGGCACCGTGGTGATGACCGTCCGGTCGAACCAATCGAGGGTGTGCGCCCTGGCGAATTGATTGACCGCGGTCGGGTTCGCCCTGGTGTCGATCGGGCCGCCCATCAGAACCATCGAGGACGGTTGACAAGGGTCGCCGTCGGCGGCCAGCAGCGACACGGCTGCGAGCACCGGAATCGAAGGCTGGCACACCGCCACCACATGGGTGCGAGGGCCGAGCACGTGGATAAAACGAATGACCAACTCGACAAAATCGTCGAGGTCGAAGCGGCCGAACAATAGCGGCACGTCCCGCGCGTTGACCCAATCGGTCAGGTAAACATTGTGGTCGGTGAGCAAGGTCTCGACTGTACCGCGCAGCAGCGTGGCGAAATGGCCGGACAGCGGGGCGACGACTAAGACCGTCGGCTCGTCGCGCGCCAAATCCTTGCGAAAATGCACCAGGTTGCAGAACGGGTGGGAAGCCGCGATTTCCTCATGAACCGCAACCTCTCGGCCGTCGATCGTCACCCGTTCGATGCGGAAGTCAGGGCGCTCATGTGACATTCCGGCGTGCGACAGCAGCTCCATCGCAGCGGCGGCACCGCGCATAAACGGCATATCCCCCATCGGCAGCCATGAATGGCCGAGCCATTGGCTAGCGGTCCCGGCAATCAGCCGTATCGGACCGAATATGTCGTTTTGCGCCTGATAGGCATCGTAAAGCATATACCCTCTTTTTGTTGCCGACACAGAGTGTCGGAGAATGTCCTAATAATCCAAACAGCTCCACGGTTCGATCGATCCCTAGGCGAGTGCATCCCATCGCAAAACCCTTTCTAATTCAATTATATATTTGGCTTGACAAAAGGTTAGGCAAGGTGCCGGGCGCAAGCCTTGCGCTCTCAAGCGGTTCGCTGATTCGTTCCCGGATTTGTTGTTAGTAACGGCCACAGCTGCCGCTTTGACGAGCAATCTGTCGTATCAAGCCCAAATTGCGGGCAGGAGCTCAGCGTTGAGGTGCTATAACGCCGCCGCGAACCTCATGGACGACCAGCCCCGAAAGCCGTGGTGGCGGAGCGAGCCAACTCGGGTGGGCGAGGCTTGCCGCAATGTCGCATTCACCTGCGTTCCAGCGGTCGGCAAGCGAGCTCAGTGAAAAATCCGCCATCTTGGCAGCGAGGTCGACCGCACTGCCTTCGTGGACTAGGTGAAGGATGGTCATCGTCACATCACTTGCCTCGGCAAGACAGCGGCGCATATCGACATCGCCTCGAACAGACGGTGGTACCCGCTCGCCGAGTAATCCGATCATTCGGCGCAAATCATGGGTGCGACGCATTGCGGTGATTTCGCGGGCCGAGCGGCTGATTCCCCCGGCGCTTCCCGGAAGGGGGTCGTAGCCGTCGATGGCAAAGCATAAGGTGTCGGCCGGGCGCGCATCATCTAATGCAGAAACGGAGACGGCACCGCCTGCAAAACGCTGGTGATCGACCGTGACCGGCGGCAGGCCGGAAAAAGGGCTTCCCGCCATGACATGGTCCAGGTTCAGCACATGCCTGTCATTGTCGAAGAACTTCTCGGCGCCTGTGGCCAGATTGACGGCGCCGAGCACCAGGCGAACGGCACCCGAATTGACCCGCTCAAAGTCGACCGCTTCATTGATTAATTCGCGTAGCGCAGCCGCCGAGACCAGCGGGTTGGCTGCTTTCGAGGCCCACGTCCGCCGTCGGTGGGAAACAGCTGGGTCGCGGGTTATCGCTCGCCGTACCCAGCGGGCAAGAGCCGAGGATCGATTGGAAGCGACGTGCTGGCTGATCTGCTGCCAAAAGCGCCGCAGGTGCAGGACGCGTTGATGGGGTAAATTCCCGGCAATGATGGCAGCGTTGACGGCCCCGATCCCGCTGCCGGCGATCCAGTTCGGCCTTACCCCGGTTTTTTCGAGGGCGGCGTAGGCGCCAGCCTGATAGGCCCCGAGCGCTTCGCCGCCCGACAATACCAATGCGATCCGCTCGAAACGGGACAAGCTCTTTTCCGGTTGCCCTCGCGCCAATCGCCGCTCCTGCCGCCCGCTGCCAATCGCGCCAGCCGGGACGGCGGCGGAGTCGGACCTGCCATTTGGTTCGCATCGCGGAGATCATGGCCCTGCACGCCTCTCCGCGAGGCGTTGATCATCATATGAGGTCTCGATCGACCGCAAAAGTGGCGAAGCGGCAGACGGCTCAGCCTTTTTCCAGGCGGCGCCGGGATTCCGAAGGCAGCGGGGGCAGGGATTTGAGGTAGACGGCGATTGCGCGACGATCGTCCTCGGTCAGCTTGGCGGTATTGTCGACAATCTCTCCCATCGAGCCGCCGACAAAATCGAAGTCCGGCTTCTGCCCGGTCTTCAGCAGGGCCATCACATCGTCGATGCTCCACGACCCTATCCCGGTCTTCGGGTCGGGCGTGATGTTCGGCGCCCCTTTGCTGCCGTGAGCGGCCGGTGCGCCGGCAAGAAAGCGGTTGCGGTCGGGTACGCCGAGCCAGTTGCGACGGGTGTGGCAATCGCCGCAACGGCCAACCGTGGCGACGAGATAGGCGCCGCGATTCCACGCCGCATCCCTCTTCGGATCGGGCTGCCAAGGTCCCGGAAAGGGCATCGCCGCGACCGCGACGGCATTCGCCGCAGCTGCGAACGGCATTTGGCGGCCGGCGCTGTTGAACTCGTCTCGCCGGTGCCACCGTATCGAGGAACGCCTCGAGATCGGCGAGATCGTCCTGCGTGAGGCGGTTGTAGTGTGGAAACGGGAACGGCGTCAGAAAATGCGAGTCGTCCGGGGCAATGCCCCAGCGCAGCGCCGCGGTAAGATCGCCCCTTCGCCATTTGCCGAGACCGGTTTCCCGATCTGGCGTGATATTCGGCGAGATAATTGTTCCGAACACTGTCTCGAAGGCGCGGCCGCCGGCAAAGGGCCGGCCGCCGTGCTTGGTATCGGTGTGGCACGCGCCGCAGCCGGCAGCGGCAGCGAGATATGCGCCGCGGCTCGTTGCCTTGGCGTCGAGGACAGCCGCGCCACCCGCTGACGAGCCTTGCTCGGCGACAGCTGCATCTGACGCCGCGACAATACTCAGCAGCAGCGCTGCGAAAGCCAGCTTTACGGCTTGAGTTTTTCGCGGAAATTTGTGTGGCAGTTGCCGCAGCCGTTCTTACCCAAATCGGCAAACGCGGTTTGGATCGCCGCTTTGTCGCCAGCCTTGACCGCTGCGAGCAACGCGTCGGCCTTTGCCGCCGCGGCTTTTTGCGCTTCGATGAACTTGCTCCAATTGGTCCAGATTGCCGGTTTCGGGGCGTAATCGCCACTGGGGCTCGGCTTATCGGTGCCAGGCGGAAATAGCTCGGGGATCTTCTGGGTCGTCCGCGTCAAGTCGGTAGCGGCGGCTACTGCGGCAGTCTGATCGCTCTTGCCGTCGATGAAAGCCTTGACGACGCCCATATTTTTCCCTTGCTGCTTCATCGTCGCTTGCCGTTCCTTAACAACCGCGTCGACATCCGCCGCCATTGCCGAGACAGTGACTCCGATGAGGGCGATCACCAGCGTTGCGCCGAGTACTTGCAGCCTGATCGAAGATGCCATCAAATCTCCCCTGTAAAAGTGCGTGTCGGACGAAAATAGCTTTCTAGCGGGACCTTGAAACTACAGTGGAAGCGCGTTGAGGCAAAGAGGACACGATGCTCACGATTATGTGATCGGGATCTCAATGTATTTTTTGAAGGCCGGGCGCTCGCGCATGCGGTCATACCATGATTTGAGCTTGGGCAGAGGCGGGCGTTCGATCGGAAAAGCATGCCAGCGATAGACCAAAGTCCCCATGACGATTTCCGCCAAGGTCAATTCGGAACCCGCGAGGTAAGGGCTGCTCTCCAGCGCGTCCTCGACAATTGTCCAGGCAGTCACCGCCTTCCGGCGGGCGGCTTCGATCGCGGCGTGATCGCGCTGCTCCGGTTTGGAGCGGATCAATCCATACAGAAGCGCGCCCATCGGTGGCCCGATGGTCGATAGTTGCCAGTCCATCCACCGTTCGACCTGCGCGCGCTCAGCGGGGGCGGACGGATAGAGCCGCTCCCCATTTTGCGTGGATGCGAGGTATCGGCAAATCGTATTCGATTCCCACAGTATCAAATCCCCATCCCGGATGGTCGGTACCAGACCGTTCGGATTGACCGCGAGATATTCCGCGTCTTGATTGCCACCGAAGGGTCCGCCGATGTCGACCCGCTCGAAGGGGATCTCGAGTTCGCCGCAGCACCACAGCACTTTTTGTACATTCGACGATGTATTCCGGCCCCAAATCTTCAGCATCGCTGCGACTCCGCCCGTTCGTTCGCACTGCGTCTATGGAGCCTGAGATTGAGAGTGGACGCAACCGCGGCCGCTACAAAAATCGGATATAAAGGCGAGACCAAGCAATGCATCCAGTGTGGAGTAGGAGTTAGGGACTAATGTGGTGGCGGGCTTATGGGTTGGGGGCGGTGCTGATCCTGCTGTCCGGTTCGGCGCAGGCCACCGGGCAAGGGACGATGGCGCTTCAGAAGTGGAAAACGATGGACGTTTGCGCAAAGCAGGCGCAGACGGCTTTCCCCGATTTTTCGCCCGAAGCGAACACGAAGCGCGAGGCCAAACTCAAGGATTGTCTTAATTTCAATAATCTACCGCCGCGCGAACCGGCGTCGCCCTCTCACTGATTGCGAGGGCGCCGGCACCAATCAATGCGTGTGGCCTTCGCCCCAACCTTCGGTCATGCGCCGCGGCAACCGCACCGAGCGGCTCTCAGAACCAGCGCCGGCGCCGGTTTGAAGCTGGTCGAGAAAGGCGAATTGCGCATCGAGATCGACATCGAAACTCGAGGTCACCTCGAGCCGCGTGTCCTCGAATACATTTGTACGCCGCCGCTGGCGCCAGCGTGTCATCGTCTCATCTCGCCGGTGCAACAACCATTCGATCTGCGGCCGAAACAATGTGACGATCGCGTCGAGCCAATCATTAAGCAAAGCCGATCTGTCGATGGCGCAAAACTTGAAGCGGTCCAGCATTTTGATCACATCGTCGGCGCGGTACCAAGTCTCGCCGGTGACCCACCGGTTGGTGGTGAACACCCGGATGGGTTCGCCCTCGGGGTCCAGGGCAATGGCGACGAGATGGCTAACCTCGTCGCGACGGCCATGCTTAAGCGGCGGCGCCTGCGGTGATGCCGTCGGGGCGCTGGCGACCGCGATCTCCGGCAGAATAAGCGGCGCCACGCCGGCTGGCATCCCCTCAGCACGCAGAAAAGTGTGGAAGTGCCCGTGCTCGTGCGGCGAACGCTGTGACGGTGGGTGCGCATGGTAAAAGTACTGTGCGTGGGTCTGAGGGTCGTAGACCTCGCCGGGCGGATAATGCTGCCACTCCGTCAATGGGGCCGGGTGTGCCGCGACGACACTGAGGATGCCGCCTGCACGACCCGCCAAGGCGGTACGGATCCGCTTGATTGTAGCGCTGGCGGCTCGCATGTCGGCGACTTCAACAGCGCTCACCTGCAGCTTTGAAATGTTCGTTGTTGCCGGCACTCGGCCGCCCCCGATGCGAACGAAACGTGGTCACATTAGCGGGCGTCGCGCCCGCGATAAAGCGGGATTGCTGAGGGTCCAGACAACAATATCGCGCAATACCGCCTCGGTCGCCGCATCAAAGGCGGCGACGATCGATGGGATGTCGGTTGCGGCGGCCCGAACGCGCTGCTCAAAGCGAGTTTCCGCGACGATCGTGCGCCCGGGCACCGCAGCGAGACGAGCGATGATATCAACCGCGACCTGCGGCGGGCCGGCCGCGCTCTGATAAACCGCCTCGAAATGGCGAATGTCGGTTCGGAGAATAAAATCTGGGCGTAGGCCGCCCGAGCTGCGGTCGACGCCGATGATCGCACCGCTGTTCTCAAATGACGCGACCAACAGGTTTTGGAACAGATTGGGTACTCGGTCGGTCCATTCCGAATTGGCGAAATAGTCGAGCGATAACGGCGATTTGCTTAGGGCGATCCGGCTCGTGTCGATACCGGCCGGCGCCTGAGGCAGGTCAATCGCTAGCTGTGCAGTGACATGCGGCAGGTTCGGCCGGAAAATTCCCGGCGGGTGCCAGCCGGTAAAGTTTGCCCGGCGGTGTCGAGACAAAAAGGCTCGAGCAGCCTACCAGTGCAATCGCGATGACTGCCGCCAGCGCATCGGCGGCCAATCCACAACGCCGGACCGATCATCGCGGCTGATATCCTTGCCGCCGGTCTCCAAACAGCAGGCGAGTCGGGTCACGCTGCAATTGCAGCACGAACTGATTCAGATTATCTGCCAATCGCTGCGCATCATTGACAAAATCGTCGACCCCGGGGAGCGTCGTTTGGACAAAGTTTCGCAGCCCAGACCGGTTTTCGCCGAGTATCTGCTGCAATTGATGGGCCGTGTCGCTCGAGATTGTTCGCCACGCGATCGTAATCTTTAAGCGTCTGCGACGCTTGGTCCTTTAGTCCGCCGTGCGCCGTATAACTTTGATCAACGTTGTGGAGAACGTGTTCAACTCAACAAAGCTGGCATTGCTTCAGGCGGATTGGCGCTGCGAGAATGACGCCGACATCTTGGCTGTGGTCGGCGAATGCCGCGGTAAGGTTCGCAGATTTTGCAAAGTGTCGGCAACCGCCTGACGATTGCGTTCGTCGAGCAGCAAATTCAGTCTTTGTGATGCTTGTTTGAGATCGCCTACCAGTGCCGGAAGGGAAGCTTTCACTTCTTCTAATTCGTTCTGCCCCGCCTTGATAATCGGGTATTTGTGATTGGGCTCCGCTTTCAGAACTCTCGCTTGCTGCGTGCCGCCACGGACCTGAATCGTCGAAACGCCGCTCAAAATATTTGTCTCTAAGAAAGCGCGCGCATCGGTCTTGATTTCGACCAGATTGGTATCCACCGCGATCGTCACTTGGATTTGCGCGACGTTGTCCTTGTCAGACGCGGATGTCGATGACGCGACCAACCGGAATCCCATTATACTGAACCGCCGAGCCACGGGTCAGACCGGCTACCGACCCCCTGAAAAAGATGTAATAGGACGCTAGTTCCTGGCGGAACTCGACTCGGCTGAGCCACAGCACCGCGCCAAATCCGGCAAAGAGAATGACAATTACAAACGCGCCCACAGCAACGTAATGCGCCCGCGTCTCCATCCATTACCCCCGGTTGCGCGCGCTTCAGATTGCGGCGGAAACTATCGGGTCCGCGGAGCCGGACCGTAGGCGCGATGTCTCCGCCTGCTGCGCTGCCCGGCCTCGGGGACCGTGAAAATAGGCGTGGATCCAAGGGTCATTGTCCTGCAACAGCTGATCGAGCGTGCCAACCCGAAGCTTTTTGTCGACCAGAACCGCGACGCGGTCGCAGGTTGCGAAAAGGGTGTCGAGATCGTGGGTCACCATAAAGACGGTTAAACCGAGACTACTCTTCAGATCGCGAATCAGGTCATCGAACTCGCCGGCTGCAATCGGGTCGAGTCCCGCCGTGGGCTCGTCAAGGAACACGATCTCTGGATCGAGGGCCAAAGCGCGGGCGAGACCGGCGCGCTTGCGCATGCCGCCGGAGAGCTGCGCCGGAAACTTTGATCCGGCGTCCTCCGGCAATCCGGCCAGGCCGATCTTCAGCGCTGCGATTTCGTCCATCAGCCGTTGCGGCATGCGATAAAATTCCTTGAGCGGGACCTCGATATTCTGCGCCACGGTCAGCGAACTGAACAATGCGCCATCCTGAAACAGCACGCCCCAACGCTTTTCCACGGCACGCTGCTCGGCTTCGGTCATGGCGAGAATATCGAGCCCGAACACTTCGACGTGACCCTTCGCGGGTTGGTTCAGTCCGATAATCGTCCGCAACAGGACTGATTTTCCACTCCCCGACCCACCCACAATTCCGAGCACTTCGCCTGCGAATACGTCGAGATCCAATCCGTCGTGCACGGTTTCGGCCCCGAAGCGGCTGACAAGACCGCGAACACGGATGACCGGATTTTCAGGCTTCTCGCTCACTGGAAGATCTTCAGTACGGAGAAGAGGATGGAAAAGGCGGCATCGGTTACGATCACGAGAAAAATCAATTCGACCACCGATAGCGTCGTCAGACGGCCGACGCTTTCTGCGCTGCGCGACACTTGAAAACCCTCGTAACAGCCGATCATTGCGATGATGCCGGCAAAGAAAGGCGCTTTGAAGACGCCGATCCAAAACGTCCGGGCAGTGACCGAATACCGCAATTCGGCCATGAACGCAGGTATGGTGATTCCGAGTACGCCCCATGCCATCAGACAGCCGCCCAGCAATCCCATCAAATTGGCGTACAAGGTCAGCATCGGCAGGGTCAGCAACAGTCCGACGAGGCGCGGGATCACCAGAACTTCGACTGGGTCGAGGCCAAGCGTGCGCAGGGCGTCGATCTCTTCGTTGACTTGCATCGTGCCGATCTGAGCGGTGAACGCACTACCCGACCGGCCGGCGATAATGATCGCCGTCATCAACACACCGAGCTCACGCAGGATGCTTACTCCCAGCAGATCCACCGTGTAGATCTCGGCGCCAAATCGGCGCAGCTGATCGGCGCCCTGGTAAGCGATGACCACCCCGACCAAAAACGACAGCATGCCGACGATTGGCAGCGCGTTGAGGCCTGTTTGCTCCATCTGAGCGACCATCGCGGTGAGCCGCAGCCGGCCTGGATGGAGAATCAACCGCGTCGTGGTCAGGCACACGAGGCCGAAAAAGCCGAGAATGCTGTAAGCGCGCCGGAATAGCCCGACAGTGATTTCGCCGATGTGCGCGAGAAATCCGAGGGGTGAGTGATAGTCCAGACGAGGATGCGTGACCGGCGTCAGGTGTCCACCGGCGCGGACCTGCTCGAACAGCGGCGTAAACATTGGTGCGAGGTTGCGCATCTTGACCGGATTGCCGCGAGCCGACAGATCTTGTTCGGTGCGCAGCAATAGCCAAGCGCCGGCGCTGTCGATCCGCCGAATGCCGGCGAGATCGATCATCACGGGCCGATGCGATGGTAAATCCAGACCCCGCAGCCTGCGGTCGAGGTCAGCCGCCGTCGCTACCAGCCATTCCCCCGCCGCGCTTAGCACCAGTTGGTCGGCGTCTTCGGTTTTGACGAGGGTCGCTGTTGCTGCTGATGCCATGGCCGCCGTGAAGATAAGCATTCGCGAGCGCCGGGCGAGACCTTTCCAACAACGCAAAAAACAGCTATGCGGCGTCGCACCGCAGCCCTATCGCCCGCAATTGGTCGCCGAGGACGGCTCCATGGATCTCAAGCAGCACATCCGGTCGATACCCGATTTTCCCAAACCCGGAGTCCTGTTCTACGATATCTCGACCTTGCTCGCGCATCCGCATGCGTGGCGAACGACGGTCACGCAGCTCGCCGAATCGCTGCGGCCGCATCTGCCGGATCTTCTCGTTGGGATCGAATCACGCGGCTTTCTGGTCGCAGCGCCGGTCGCTTACGCACTCGGATGCGGCTTTGCGATGATCCGCAAACAAGGCAAGCTTCCCGGCGCAACCGTGCGCTTTACCTACGACCTCGAATACGGCAGCGACACAATTGAAATGCAGGCTGACGCGGTTGCGCCGGGTCAGCGCGTCGCGGTGCTCGATGATCTTATCGCGACCGGCGGCACAATGCAGGCGGCGATCGGTCTTGTCCGCGGGCAAGGCGGCGTCGTTGCCGCGGCCGGATGCATCATCGAGCTCAGCTTCCTACAGGGCCGAAACCGAATCGATGTCCCGTTTAGCGCGATGGTCGCGTACGACAGCTGATTATTGAGGCGGGATCAATCGTTGCTGCCGGGGCGGCTCGCCCCCAGGCTGCGGCCGATAACGGCGTAAAGCGGATCGCCGCCGCCCGGCGGGGTACGATCGAGGCACCGAACGTCGGCCCAATTGCCGGCCTCGGCAAAATGACGGGCGACGAGGCACAAATGGCCGGTGTCGTCGTGCAGACACCAGCAGCCGATCGGCCGAGTCGGCCGGCAGCGCTTGGAGAATGTGACAACCAGCGGGGCCCCAGGCTTCAGCACTCGTCCGATTTCGCGGATGACATCGCCCGGTCGGATCAACTGATGCACCGCGACGCACAACGTCGCGCCGTCGAACTCGCCGCCGGCAAACGGCAACCAGGGATCGCCGTTCAAATCCTGAACCCGCCACTCGTCCAGGAAAGGGTTCTCTGCCAACTCGCAGGGGTTGGCGCCGACCCCGACAACGCGGGAATAGGGTATTTCAGGCGGCAAGTGACTGACCCAACCCGACATGACATCGAGAATCGAGCCATCCTCCGGCAAGATCTCGCGGTAGAGATCGGTTACAGCCGCTATGGCGGCGTCATCAATGTGGGTTAGGGGTGGCGGTTCAATCCCTAAAAGCGAGTCAGCGAACTCATCGACGCGCGGTAGAGGAAGGATCGGAAGCAGCGTCATATCCCCCGTCTCCATGCTTGCCCCACGAGAGCTTGTGCCGACAGATAGGAAGAAATCGCCCGCGCTTCCATAGAAGAAAAACCGCACAAGGTGAAAAGATCAGATGCGTGGCGGCGGTGACGCACTCAGTCGGACAGCGCCGCCTCCGCCGACGTCAAAGGCAATCCGAGAGCATTCGCGACCGCGGGATGGGTAATCCGCCCACGGCAGATGTTTAAGCCTCGGCGTAAATGTGAATCCTCCGACAGCGCGCGCCGCCAGCCATGGTCGGCGATCGCCAAGACAAACGGTAAAGTGGCGTTGTTGAGCGCCACCGTCGACGTGCGCGCGACGGCCCCCGGCATGTTGGTTACGCAATAATGCACGACGCCTTCCTCGATATAGGTCGGCGCCGCGTGTGTCGTCGGGCGGCTGGTCTCAAAGCAGCCGCCCTGGTCGATCGAAATATCGACGATCACAGTCCCCGGCTGCATCGACCGCACCAGCGCGCGGCTGACGAGCTTAGGGGCGGCGGCGCCCGGGACCAGCACCGCCCCAATCACCAGATCGGCCGCTGTCACCTCATGCTCGATGTTCTCCATCGTCGCGAAGAGTGTATGGAGCTGGGCGCCGAACTGCAGATCGAGCTCGTATAGGCGCGGCAGCGAGCGGTCGATAACCGTGACGTAAGCCTCCATGCCCATCGCCATACGCGCGGCATTGGTGCCGGCCACCCCGCCACCCAAAATGACGACCTTGGCCGCCGGGACACCGGGCACGCCGCCAAGCAGAACGCCAATCCCGCCTTGTTCCTTTTCGAGACAATGAGCGCCGACCTGGACCGCCATGCGGCCCGCAACTTCGCTCATCGGCGCCAGCAGTGGCAGCCCGCCGCGGGCGTCGGTGACGGTCTCATAAGCAATCGCGATGGCGCCCGAGCCGATCAGTGCCTGGGTCAGCCTACGGTCGGCGGCGAGATGAAGATACGTGAACAGGATCTGGTCACGCCGCAGCAGCTCGGTCTCCTCGGGCTGCGGTTCCTTGACCTTGACGATCAGTTCCGCCGCGGCGAAGACCTTAACCGCATCGGGCAGAATACGTGCGCCGGCCGCCTCATAGGCGCGATCGTCAAATCCTATGCTAGCGCCGGCGCCGGTTTCGACCACGACCCGATGGCCGTGATGGACCAACTCGCGGATGCTGCCGGGAACGAGGCCGACGCGGTACTCGTGAGTTTTTGTTTCTTTCGGAACACCAATAAGCATTCACCGCCTCCGCCTGGCTGCCGTCCACAGGAGAGCCCTTTCCCGGGCTTGGCTCTGAGTTGGCGCAGCCGAGCAAAATCTGGGGTGGGGCGGATCGAATATAAGGCGTTGCAGCTTTGGCTAAGTCTCGGTCAGCCGCTTTGTGACTTCGTCGGCGAGGGCCAATGAAGCGGTCAGGCCTGGCGATTCGATGCCATACAAATTGATGAGTCCCGGGACGCCGTGGTTTTCAGGTCCCTGCACGACAAAATCGGCCGCAGGCTCGGTAGGACCGCTGATTTTGGGACGAATCCCGGCATAACCCGGCTGAAGAGCACCGTCGCGCAAACCCGGCCAATACCGGCGAACCGACGCATAGAAAGCCTCACCGCGCTCCGGATCGACTCTGTAGTCGACTGACGAGATCCATTCGACGTCGGGACCAAAGCGCGCCTGCCCGGCGAGGTCGAGAGTAATGTGGACCCCAAGCCCACCCGGCGGCGGCACCGGATAGACGAGGTGGTTAAAGGGGGTCTTGCCGGTGAGCGTGAAGTAGACGCCGCGGCAGAAATAAGCGGATGGGATGGTCTCGCGCGGGATGCCTCGAACCGCATGAGCGAGTGCGGGGGCATAGAGCCCCGCGGCATTGACGAAGTATCGGCATCGGATGGTATCGGGCTCGTCGCCGCCAGTCGACAGCTCGAACCCGTCGGCGCGGACCGTCCCGGCAACGATCGGCGTGCGCAACACGATCATTGCGCCCGCGGCCTCGGCCTCGCCGAGATAAGCGAGCATCAGCGCATGGCTGTCGACGATGCCGGTCGATGGCGACCACAGTGCCGCGACGCAGTGCAATTCCGGTTCGAGCCGCCGCGCCTCGGCGGCGTCGAGGCGGTCGACATCGTCGACGCCATTGGCGAATGCGGCTGCGGCGATCTTTTCGAGCGCCGGGATTTCCGCCTCGTCGGAGGCGACGATGATCTTGCCAAGACGCGCATGGGCGACACCATGGTCGCGGCAATAGGCATAGAGCCGCCGACGGCCGTCGACGCAGCTCGTCGCCTTCAAGCTGTCCTTCGGGTAGTAGATGCCGCTGTGGATGACTTCGCTGTTACGCGACGAGGTCTCGAAGCCGATCGTCGAGGCGCGGTCGAGCACCAGAACCTCACGGCCGGCGAGGGCCAAAGCGCGGGCCACCGCAAGCCCGATCACCCCGGCGCCAACTACGATGCACTCGACTTCGTCCATGCCGCGCTCCATCGCCTCTGGTGCCGGCCCGTTGCGCTCGGCAAAGGACCACGTCGTTGTTGGCCCGCCAAAAACACAGCGTCAAGCCCCACTTGACCGAAGCTCGCATTGCGCAGCACCCGACCCGAGCCGCGCGAGGCGGCTGGACGGCGTCCGGAAAATCCTCCAAACTTCACGTTCGTGACAGGCAGCGAAGGGTAGCGATGAGCCGGAAGACTGCAACGGTGCTGAGCCTGGGCGATTATCGGGCACGGCAACGCACCCTGTACTTCACGCGCGGCGAATTAAACCAGCTTCTCGGCCTCTACAGCCTGCACGTGATCCGCGGGGTATGGCGCGACTACGCGATCGACCATGCCCCTGGGCTCGCCCGGTTTTCGGTGTTCCGTCACACCCAGGAATCGCCGATTTACACGATCGTCAAGACCGTTCCGTCTTCGGGCCGGCCGACCGAGTTCATCGTGCAAAGCGGGCGACAGAAATTACGCGTGTCGCGCAGCCTCGCCGAAGCGCTGGAGTTCTTCCGCACCCATTTGAACCTGGTCGCCTCCGCCCCCGGCTAATTATGGGATTGCATGCTGCGGTGGCGCGGAAGCATCCGTTCGAGCACATCGTCACGCCTGATGACGCCGTGATAGAGCGCACCCGTAACGTGCAGCGCGACAAGGAGGTAAACCAAATACTGACCAAGCAGATGAACCGCGATCGCCCATTGCGACACGCGCTCATTTCGTGGCAGCAATGGCGGGATTGAAAACACGCCAAAAAAGCTGACGGCATGCCCCGCGGCTGCGGCGTTGATGTATCCGGCAACCGGCATCAGCAAAAAAATAACGTAGAGACCAAAGTGGGTTAGATGAGCAAGCGCTCTCTCCAGTCGCCTGAGCGAGGCGGGCAGCGGAGGAGGGGGTTGCCGCGCGCGCCACACCGCTCGAAATGCCATCAACGCAAGGATAGCCAGTCCGACCGAGCGATGCAGAAACAGAAGATCGGTGCGGACCGGCGTATTGTGCGGCGCCGACCCGACCCCCCACCCGAGGGACACCACGATGACCGCGAGCGCGGCCACGAGCCAGTGCACGCCGCGCGCCACCGGGCCGTAAGGTCGCACGATGCCCGGGCCTTCGGCGGTGCTTGCCGGCGAGCGGCCGACAACGCGATTAATGCTATCCATCCGAACCTACTCCCCCGGCTGCGGCGCTGCGCGTATAGCCGAGGGTCGTGGTGCAATGAAGTAAATAGGATATGCGGAGCAAGGATATGATGTTGCCCCATCGACGCGTGCAGCGACCGGGATTAGCGCTCGCGCTGCTTTTCCTGTTCACGGCGCCGGCCGTTGCCCAGCAGGCCAGCGAAGCGCAGCGGAACGCCATCCGGCAAGCCTGCCCCGCCGACTATCAGACCCATTGCGCTAATGTGCCAGCCGCCGGCCAAGCAGCGTTTAACTGCCTGAGGCGCAATTTGGCCAGTTTGTCGCCGGCTTGTCAGGGCGCGGTCAGGGCGGTGAGCACCGGCGCCCCGCGGCAGGGCGCAGTGTCTTCGAGCGCCAACTCGTCGCCGGCTGCGTCGCCATCTCCGCAGGGCGCGCCGCCGCAATCCGTGACGCCAATTTCGCCCCGCGAGGAACTGATGATTCTGCGGCAATCCTGCGGCGGCGATTTCCACGCCTTGTGCAGCGGAGTGCCGCTCGGCGGCGGCCGCGCAATCGCCTGCCTGCGCGCCCACGCCGGATCATTGTCGCCACAATGCGGCGAGGCCCTGAGTGCGGCCCGCGCCAACCGTTAACGGTGTTCTTGGGTGGCGCTCGGAGTGGCCGCTGGTAGCCGGCTGGCATACGATCGGCCCTATCGATCGATGACGGGGGACGCAGCGAGATGAGTGATCTCTTGTCTAAAGGGCTGGCGATGGTGCGCGACCCGCTGGTCACCATGCTCGTCGTCTTTGCCGCCGGCGGCGTGCTGGTGCATTTCTCATTCCGTCGGCATCCGCTTGGCCGCGCAATGGTGCGCGTGATCTTCTTAATCATTCTGACGATCGTCCTGTTGCACGGCGGGATCGTACCTTTTCAGCCGCTGACCCTTACCGGAGTGCCGCTCGAGGATGCGGTCCACGCGGCGCTGAAAATCGTGTGGTGGATGTGGACCGCATGGTTCGTGGTCGGGCTTTTGCGGGCCTTTGTCGTCACCGAGCAGCGCCCGCGTGAAGGAAAGCTGATCCAGGATCTGCTCGCCGGTCTCGTCTACCTCAGCGCTATCCTTGCGATCATTGCGTACGTCTTCAATCTGCCGATCAAAGGCCTGCTTGCGACCTCTGGTGTTATCGCGATTGTGCTGGGACTTGCGCTGCAGAGCACCCTGAGCGATCTCTTTTCCGGCATCGTGCTGAATTTCAGCCGTCCTTATCGGCCCGGTGACTGGATCAGCATCGAGGGTGGGACCGACGGCCGCGTCATCGAAATCAACTGGCGCGCCACGCTGGTGCTGACCGCAAAACGCGATCTGGCAATTGTCCCGAACAGCACAATCGCCAAAGCGAAAATCGTCAATGCCAGTTCGCCTTCGGGCATTCATGGCGTGACCGTCACGGTCCAGCTCGATGCGAAATCTCCGCCCGCCGCCGGCGTCGAAATCCTGCAACAGGCGATCCTGAACACGCAGCTCATCCTGGCGACTCCCGCTCCGCTCGCGGTGGTCAAGACAATCAGCGGAGATACGATCGACTTTGAAATCAGCTTTTTTGTTGAAGAGCTGGCCCATTCGAGCCGCGCCCAGAACGAGCTGTTCGATTGGATTTCACGGCATCTGGGAGCGGCCGGCATTAGTCTGGCCTCGACCCAAAGCCAACCCTATTGGCAATCGTTACCGCCCACTCCCGGGAGCGACAAAACCGCCGCTGAACGCGCCCTTGATCTGGTCGAAATTTTTGCCGGCCTGACCGAGCAAGAGCGGAAGAGTTTGTCGGTAAAGACCAAGTCCAAACACCATGAAGCTGGAGAAGTGCTGGTCGCGGTCGGAGACATCCCGCGCTCATTGTTTGTCATTGGGGCTGGTGTCGTGTCGATCACGCGGGCCGTATCTGAGGGCGAAATCGAATTGGCGCGGATGGGCCCGGGCGATCATTTTGGCGAGATCGGGATGCTGACCGGCGCCGCAGCGGAGGTGACGATAAAGGCGCTGGTACCGGTCACCACCTACGAGTTGGCAAAGGAGGATCTGAGGCCGCTGCTCGAAGCGCGGCCCGATGTTTCGCAGGAACTGTGCCGCGCGCTCGCACGCCGACAACAGGCAGGTCAGCTGATCGCGTCGCCCGCGATCGACGCGACGCTGCCGGCGAACCGGGTTTCGGCCTGGTTCTCCGACCGGCTGCACCGCCTCTTCGATCTCGCCCAAGCCGGCTAGGCGAACCCTTCGGCGATTTCGGGTGGCCCAGCGGGTCCGCCCGCTATTTCCAGGTCAGGAAGAAGCCGATATCGCCGGGCATGCCTCCCGGATAGTCGACCACCTCAGCCTTAAGCCCAAATTCCAACGGCCGCAGGTACTCATGCCAAAATTCGTAGCCGAGCTTTGGCCGGCCTTCCAAGGTCTGCTCCCAGCCGACCTCAGAGTTGTTGATCCGTCGGCCGCGATCCGTGCACATCGTGTTCGGGAAGCGGTAGACCTGGACCTCGCTCTGGCCTCGCTCGGCGGCTTGGCTGACCAGTTGCATCACCTGCTGCAGCACTTGTTCGGGGGTCCGATCAGGCGGTTTGCAAAATTCGGCCATAACCGCCTTTTGCCGTTCTTCCTGCTCTCGCATGTGACGGAGCTCTTCGGCCGCTTTCGCCGCCTCGCGCTCAGTCATGCGCCGTTTGATGTCGGCTGCTGAGAAAACGCCGGCGCGGCTCGGCTGCGTAGCACCACGATTTTCTGACATTGCAATCTCTCTTCGGTCAGCTCTCCAGTATCGCGCGGGCGTGACGCGCGATCATCAAATTTTCGTCGGTTTTGATGACAAAGGCCGCGACGCGGCTGGCGGGCGTGGTGATGCGCTCTTTGTGCTCGCGATTGGCCGCTTCGTCTAATTCCAGTCCGAGCCAGCTGCAGGCTCGGCAAATGGCGGCGCGAACCGGCGCCGCGTTCTCGCCAACGCCGGCAGTGAACACGACGCCGTCGAGCCCGCCGAGTGCAGAGGCGAGGGAGGCGATATGACCGGCAACTCGGTAACAGAACACTTCGATCGCAAAACGCGCCCGAGGCTCCTCGCTCGCCAGCAATTCGCGAAAATCCGATGAAACGCCGGAGAGGCCGAGCATGCCGGAACGGCGATACAACAGATCGACCAGCGCATCCGCCTGCATGTGCTTATTCTGGATCAGATGCAGCACGACTCCGGCGTCGAGTTCGCCGCAGCGGGTGCCCATCGGCAATCCGTCGAGTGCGGTGAACCCCATCGTCGATGCGATCGAGGTTCGCTCGCGCAGTGCGCAAGCCGAGCAACCATTGCCGAGATGCGCCACGACGACCCGACCATTGGCGATTTCGGGCGTCCGCTCCGGCAATACCGAGGCGATGTATTCGTAGGAGAGGCCATGAAAGCCGTAGCGCCGAATCCCCTCCTCGAAAAACGCATAGGGCAGGGCGAAGGCCTGCTCGACTTCGGGTGCCGTGCGGTGAAACGCGGTGTCGAAGCACGCGACCTGCGGCAGGCCAGGGTTGAGCTGCTGCGCCAGTTTGATCGGGGCCAGATTGAACGGCTCGTGCAGCGGTGCGAGCGGTATCAGCGCCTCCAACTCGGCGATCAATTCGGGGGTGACCCGCGCTGGCCGTGAATAGCGCATGCCGCCATGGACGACGCGGTGGCCGAGCGCCGCAAGTCGACGGTGGCCGAGTTGCTCTTGCGCCCAGGGCAATATCGCCGGGAGTACTTCACTCGGCACCGTGGGCGGTTTTGGGCCGAGATCAGGCGGGGCGAGTTTTTCGCCATTTTTTCCGGTTGCGCTCGCCGAAGGACGTGCGCCGATCCCGTCGACTTGGCCGGCGAGTATCTGATGCTCGCCCTCATAAATGCTGAATTTTAGCGATGACGATCCGGCATTGATTACGCCGATCAACGGCTCGGTACCTGCTGCATTCATGGAGCGAGCCTCCTCAGCCGAGGATGTTATAGCCGCCATCGATATAGATCGTGTTGCCGGTCATAGCCCCGGCATATTCGCTTGCGAGGAAGACGCAGGCCGCTCCCACCTCTTCAATTGTCACCAAGCGCCGGGCCGGGGCGCGTTCCGCGACCCTCTCCATCAGCGTGTCGAAATCGGGAATTCCGGAGGCGGCGCGGGTCGCCAGCGGGCCGGGGCTGATCGCGTGCACCCGGATGCCCTTAGGGCCGAGCTCAGCCGCCAGATAGCGCACCGTCGATTCAAGCGCGGCCTTGACCGGCCCCATGATCCCGTAATTTTCGATGACCTGGCTGGCTCCATGATAGCTCATCGCGAAGATCGTACCGCCCGATGTCATCAGCTTTTCGGCGCGGCGCGTCAGATCGATCAGCGACCAGCATGACACGTCCATCGCGGTCAGAAAGCCGTCGCGCGGACAGTCGGTGACACGGCCCTCGAGCGCCTGCCGCGGAGCAAAGGCGATCGAGTGAACAAGGATGTCGAGCTGTCCCCACTGCGACGCGATCGCTTCGAACACCGCATCGACTTGCGCCGCGTCACGAACCTCCAAAGGCAGGAACACCGATGCCTCGGCTGCTTTGGCTAGTGGCTCGACATAAGGGCGGGCGCGGTCGTTGAGATAAGTCATCGCGATTTCGGCGCCAAAGCGATGCATCGCCTCGGCGCACCCCCAGGCGATCGAGCGCTCGTTGGCAACGCCGACGATCAGCGCTTTTTTGCCGCTTAGGATTGCGGGATACGCGGGCGGCGAGGTCGGTTCCGACATGTTCTTCGCCCTAGCGGATTGCCGCGGCGGCGCTGCGGCGGCGAGCGTCGGCGACGAGGCTTGCGACGGCGCAAGAAGCAAGCCGGGTGATGACGCTGTCGGCACGGCTTGTCAGGATGATCGGGACGCGCGCGCCGAGCACGATACCGGCGGCGTCGGCTCCGGCAAGAAAAGAAAGGCTCTTCGCCAGCATGTTGCCGGCTTCGAGATCCGGCACCACCAGCACATTCGCCCGCCCGGCGACCGGCGAAACGATGCTTTTGATCGCTGCCGCTTCTTCACTGATCGCATTGTCGAGCGCCAGCGGCCCGTCGAGGATGCCGCCGGTGATCTGCCCGCGTTCCGCCATTTTACACAGTGCAGCGGCTTCTATGGTCGACGGGACGGCGGGGTTGACCGTCTCCATCGCCGACAGGATTGCGACCCGGACTTCCTCGAACTGTAAGGCATGGCCGAGATCGATCGCGTTCTGCACGATGTCGACCTTGTCGGCGAGGCTGGGTGCGATGTTGACCGCGGCGTCGGTAATGATCAGCGGGTCCTTATGCCCAGGCACATCCATGACAAAGCAGTGGCTGATGCGTCGTGCGGTGCGGATGCCGGTGTCGCGCGCGACCACGGCGCCCATCAGCTCGTCGGTATGTAGGCTGCCCTTCATCAGCGCTTCCGCTTTGCCCTCGCGGACGAGCTCTACTCCCTTGGCAGCCGAATCATGACTGTGCGCCGATTCGACGAGCGCAAAGCGCGATATGTCGGAGTTGGCAAGCCCGGCCGCATCGCGAATCCGCGCTGGCGGACCGACCAAGATTGGATCGATCAGCCCGAGCTGCGCCGCCTCTACCGCTGCCTCGATCGAGATTTGGTCGCAGGGATGGACGACCGCGGTCTTCACCGGCGGGAGGTGCTGCGCCGCCTTTACAAGCCGGTCGTAGCGCTCCCGCGAACCCTTGGGCGTTGTTTTCATCGTGCCCTCGCTTTCGCCGGCTAGGCCGCTTTTTCCCGGCCGACCTTGCGGGGAGGAAACGCCAGCAAAGCCTCGACGCGTTCGAGTCGACGGCGGCCCTCTTCTGACATGGCGCCGCGGGCGTCGAGCAGGCGGTGCAACAATGCCAGAGCCTCCTCGCGCTGGCGATCATCTGGCAGCAGTGTCGGCAATGCCGCGATCGCCCGTTCCGCGTCCTGGAGCACGATCAGATACTGCTCTTTGACGATCTCTTTAAAGTGAGTGAGACCGATGCGCTCGGCCGGCGGCAACGCGGCGCCGATCTGCTTGATGGCCGCAAACCCGCGCTCATCGACCTTGCCCTCCGGTAGGCGGATATAAATCAGCGCGCGTACGATCGCCTCGCGCAGCCCGCCCTGATCGATGCATTCCTCGAGATGAGCGGCGGCTTGGGCCGACGCGGTCTCGTGCGCCACATCACGCGCAATGCGATGGCTGACCGAGGTTTCGTCGGCACGCAATCCCATCATCGCCTGTAAGATCGGAGAACCGTAGGTGTTAAAGAAAAACAATTCAGTCGCGGCGTCGCGCGCCTCGCCCCATAGTTTAAGCCCGGCGCCCATCACTTCCGCCATCGTGCGCTCAAAACCGAGAAACGGGTTGTCCGGGCGCACCGGGCGCCGATTTTCGCGTACCGCCTCGGCCCAATTCGCTACCGGCCGCATTAACGGGTTTTCGTCGGCGAAGATCTCGAAGCGGAGCCGGTTTGGATGGACCCGCCGCAATGCCTCGGCTGTCGTTTCGGTCACCGTTGCGCGCACGGCCGGCCGCACTAGCGTGTTGTAGACCCCCTGAGTGACTTCGGAAACCCGCGCGACGGTAGCGAAGGCGAGATCGTCCTCTGCGCTATTGCCGCCGAGTGCGCGGATGTCGTCAAGTTTGCGAGTCTCCAGGGTGAAAAGGTAGTTGCCCTGTACCAGCTTTGCGTCGTCGACAGTTCTATCGATCCCGGTGATGACAGCCTCGTAAAGACCCGGCGGCATCAAATCGATCATGTCCATCGACTGGGCAAATTCCTCGTGCTCCTTGGTCGCCACTTTGCCCGAAACGAAAATTCCGAGGTGACCGATGCTGTCATGCAGGCAGTAGACGATCGTCTGGCCGGCGGCGATGATTTCGTCTTCGTGGTCGTATAGGTCGAGTATCCAACCAAGAGCCTGCTGCGGCGGCGTAATATCGTCGCCCCACGAGCAGAAGACGATGATCGGCGATTTGATATTGCGCAGGTCGATCCGCAGACCGTTTGAGCTGCGCAGCTCGCCCGAGGCGAGTTTGTTGCCGACAAACAATTGATCAGCAATGGACTGCATTTCTTCAGCATTGAGTAACACCGGGCTGCCCCACCATTTCTCGAATTCGAGAAAGCGCGGCGGCTCGGTGTCGATCTTTGAATAAACGTTATAGATCTTATTCCAGTAGGTGTTGTCGGGGTGCTGCGCCTCGAAGTTTGCGACAAGATTGGCACCATCGAAGATGCCGTTGCCGAGATCGCCCGCCAGCGAGGTCAGCCAGGTCCCGCCAAGCAAGCCGCCGAGATAGCGCATCGGATTCTTGCCGTGGACGCCGGCCCAATAAGAAAGCGGCGAACCCGCGAGCATGATCGGACCGACATGATCCGGATGAATCGCGCTCATCATCATGATTTGCCAGCCGGCCTGACAATTGCCGATCAGGCAGGGCTTGCCCTCGGCATTCGGGTGGCGTTTGACGACCTCCTCGACAAACCGTGCCTCTGCGTTGCACACATCCTCGATCGTCTGCCCGGGAATCGGGTCTGGCAAAAAGCCGACGAAATAGCATGGGTGGCCGGCAGCGAGCGCGACGCCAATCTCGCTGTCATGCTTCATGCCGCCGATGCCGGGGCCATGTCCGGCGCGCGGGTCGAAGACGATAAACGGACGTTTGCTTTGATCAATGACGGTGCCCGTAGGCGGGATGATCCGCACCAGCCCGTAATTCACCGGGCGCGGCAGGGTTCTCCCGTCGAGCACCAATTCGGCGTCAAAACTCAGTACGTTCGGGGCCTTGCGGGCGTTGTGCTCGATGCAGTTATTGCCGCGCTGCCGCAATACGTCCAGCAACAGAATAGAGCGCTGCCATGCGTCGACCCAGTAGTCAACCAGCTCGTTTGATCCGGATATCGGCCATACGGACGATAGATTTGTCGCTGTTTGCGGTTCCTTAACGTCTGAAATACCTTGCATGTCAGCCTCGCAGCTCGTGGATACAAAGTCGACGTGGATTGTGATTTATTTTGCGGTTTCGTGAATTTGCTAGTCCACCACCCCTGAAGGTCTAGCGGGGACGGCGTAGTCGGTCTTTGATCTAGATCAAGGACGGTTGCCGGCGAGCGAGTGTGCTGCGCCGCACAAAGAGCCGCGAGCGGACACCGAGTCAAGCGAATTCGGTATCACCTCAGTCCGGCAAGTGGCGAGGATGCGATCGACGCCGGATCGACGAAATCGTGCGGAGCCGAACCTCGGAGAGGCGACATTGGGGGCCCCAAAACCCTGTGCCGGCTTGTCGGGATGTCGCGCCCCAATCTCTATCGCTCGTCCGAGCAGAGCGGGGGAGTAGCCCAATATATCAATAGCCAGCGGCTGCTCGCCGAGCTCCTTCGGCTTGTTCGGGTCGTCTGGCCGATCCTCTCCGGGGTTATTTTTGCAATGGTCGGACCTGGACGTCTGATCGGGTACATAGAGGGGTGGCGCACCGCTGACGCTCTTTATTTTAACGTTTGTGACCGGTCTCATCATCGGTTACGGTGATCTGACTCCCCCCGGCACGTCGTATCGCGATTGCTCGCGGTAGTGATTGGCCTTGCCGTATCATGCTGACTGGCCTCGTCGCGGCGCTTAGCGTGCAGGCCCTCCAGGTCACGGCCCGCAACTCTGAAGACTGAAACAGGCCGCCCGCCGGGCTTCGCTCAAGCAAGATGCACCACACGGCAAGGGCCAAAGGAAGAGTACCCATGCCCGTTACCGCTCAGATCCGACCTCATGAATCTCTTGCTTAAAGAAATCCGTCGCAACCCTGCTCTGGCTGTTGACCTTCGTGCCCGTGGTGTTGGTCCTCGTACGTCAAGCTGGAAGCGCACACGCTGCTTTTTGCTGCTGCCGGTGCTGGCCATCGTGCCGCTGACCGAACTGCTGAGTCACACGCTGCTTTGAAGCAAGAGTCAGGAACTCGCCTTGATTTGGATCAAGTAGAATTCTGCGAGATGAGACATCGTATGGGAGGCGGCATTTCCCTTGTTGAGCGCCGAGCGGCCTTCATCCTAGTGTCGTCTTTCAGGAGGGGAAAAGGCAGCAAGGAACGATGGACCCGAATGTGCTGAACTCTGATCACCCGCCTTCGCGCTCGACCATCCTGGATCTTGCGCTTCAAATCGGTCTGATAGCCCTTTTGGTCTATGCCTGCAGCCGGTTCATATCGCCTTTTATCGACCTCCTGCTCTGGTCAGCAATTCTAGCGGTTATGCTGTATCCGCTGCATCTCCGCCTGGCCGTCCGGCTCGGTAATCGCTGGTCGGCGCTGCTGATCGGGCTGGTCGGCGTCACCGTGATGTTGGTGGCCATGGTCACAGTGGTGACGTCGATTGCGTCTTCTCTGTATTCGCTAATCGTAGGCTTGCATAACCAAAGCCTGACTGTCCCACCACCACCGCCATGGCTTGCCGAGCTCCCGTTGGTGGGTCATAAACTGACGGAGACGTGGGTGCTCGTCGCCACCAACATGCCGGCGGCGTTTGCGAAATACCGCGAGGTGTTGAGCGCACCGGCGGCACGGCTCGTGTCGTCTGCTGGTGGCCTAGTCGCGGGCCAACTGTCCTTCGTTCTCTCTTTCGCGATTGCCGCCGTGCTCGTCGCCTACGGCAAGGGCGCCGCCGACTTCGCTCGGCGTCTGCTGGGACTTTTTACCGGCAGTGAGGAGCAGGGGAGCCATCTGCTTACGTTGACGGCCTCTACGATCCATGGCGTGGCGGTAGGCGTTGTCGGCGTAGCGGTAATCCAGTCGCTTCTCCTCGCAGTCGGCTTCTTCGCCATTGGTCTTCCGGCAGCCGGCCTTTGGACAGTCGTTATGCTTTTGCTATGTATCGTACAGGTGCCGGCGGTACTGGTGACACTGCCGATCATAGCCTATGTCCTTGCGACGAAAGCAACGCAGCCGGCTATCATTTTCCTGGTCTGGACCCTCGTCGCCGGGCTCAGCGACAATGTCCTAAAGCCATTGATGCTCGGCCGCGGACTGGAAGTGCCGATGCCGGTAATCCTGATTGGCGTCATCGGCGGCATGATTGCCGACGGCCTTCTCGGGCTGTTTGAGGGGCCTGTGGTCCTGGCTGTCGGCTATGTGCTACTCATTGAATGGATGCGACAGCGCCGCGCCCAGAGCGGACCGCAAACCGTCGATCGGACGCCGTAACATGCGGGTCCGGCTGTCGGCCCGCCCTCGGCTCGAGGATGCTGCCTCGATGAGCTCTGAGTCTGAAACCACTAACAAAATTGCGGTGGAGGAACGCACTCCTGCGAAGTCTACTCCCGCGGACACCGCCTCTGCGAACCCGCTGCGCAGGGCGGCACTCATTGTCGTCGCCGTCACCATACTGCTGTTTGCCTTGTCGATCGTCATGGAGCGGTTCACGCCTTCGTCTTCGCAAGCGGTCGTACAAGCATATGTTGTCCGCATGGCTCCCGAAGTTGCAGGCCGTGTTATAGGCGTCGATGTCGCCGACAATGCTCACGTCGACGCCGGGCAGGTCCTGTTCCGCATTGATCCACGCCCCTTCGAACTTGCCGTGGCTGAGGCGCAGGCCCAGGTCGAGCAGATCGGTCAGACGCTGGGAGCCTCTACGGCGGCCGTGGAAGCGGCACAGGCGCGCGTCGTTAAGGAGGCCGCCGAACTCGAGAACGTTCAGGCCCAGACGGAGCGGGTTTTCGAACTCGTCAAACGGGGTGTCTATCCCGCTGCCAAGGGCGATACAGCCCGCGCCGCACAGGATGCCGCACGGGCGGTGCTGACAGCCAGCCAGGCCGACCTTGCCAAGGCGCGAGAAGAGCTTGGCCCTAAGGGTGCTGACAATCCCCAGCTCAAGGCGGCGCTTGCGACGTTGGAGCGTGCGCGGCTCAATCTTCTTTATACAACGGTCAAGGCCCCTGCCGACGGCTTGGTCTCTAATCTCCAACTTGCGACCGGCCAGTTCATAGGGGCAGGGCAGGCGGCCCTTACCTTCATCGACTTGAGCGCGGTCTGGGTTTCGGCCGACTTCAAGGAGAATAGCCTCGAATACATGTCTACCTCCGATCGGGCCGAATTGGTATTCGACTCGTTGCCAGGCTCAGTCTTCAAAGCCCACGTCGAGAGCATAGGCTGGGGCGTCTCCCAGAACAGCGTTGATCCCAATACCGGCCTGCCAACGATCAAAAACGCCACGGGCTGGGTGCGCGACCCGCAGCGTTTCCCGGTGCGTTTGATCGTCGACGAGACGCCGCCGCGGGGCAGCGTACGGGTCGGTTCGCAGGTGAATGTCGTCGTCTACACCGGCAACAATCCGGTCACGGACGCCCTCGGCGCAGTATTTATTCGCCTCATCTCCATCCTGACCTATGTCAGCTGACATTTCTGCCGCGGAGGCGGTTTTGTCACGCCAGCGCCGCATCGGGCTGCGGGTCGCGCTCGCGGTCGCTGCCGGATTCACGTTTAACCTCGCCACGGGGGCTGTCATTCCCTTCTTCGGGCCTGTCCTCGCGGTGCAATTCCTGATATTCGGCGCCGGGCCCTTGCCGCTGTCGAAAGCAGTCGCGCTCGTCGGGCTCGTGCTGGTCGTCGGACAGGCCTTTATTCTTCTTAACGGCATCTTTGGCAACCACCCGACCCAGCTGCTGGCACTGCTCGGTCTATTCTTTTTCGTATGCTTCTTTGTACAGGCGCGGGGAAAGGGTGGCCCTGTAATCTTCCTCTGCTTGGCGATTGCGATCACGGTTACCCTGCTCGATCGCGTCCATGACACGCTCGACACGAGCATTATTGCAATATTGCTCCAGGCTTATCTGAGCGCCGTGGTCTTGTCGTGGCTCGCCCATGCGGTGCTGCCAAGCCGCGATGCGACCGAGGACGCGCCTCAGGCGGCCCCGGCCACCGACAAGCCTGCCATACAGGCTCTCGCCAATGCGGCTATTCTGCTCGGTGCCATGACGCTCTGCCTGACCAACAACGCCCTCGCCTTGGCGCTCGTCCTTCCGATCACCGTCGCTTCCGTGCTGCTTCAGTTTGACTTCGCAACCAGCGTCCGCTCCGCGCTTAGCACTGTTGCAGTCAATCTGCTGAGCGGGGTGCTTGCCTCCCTCGCCTTTGCCTTCGTCGAGCTGCGACCGTCGCTGCCCTTCCTGTTCCTGACCGTCTTTCTCGTCGGGCTGATCCTGGGAGGGCGGGCAGCGGGTGGTCGTGCCAAGATGTATGCCGGAGCGCTCACGACATTCCTGATTCTGCTCGGGTCGGGCATGGCGCCACTGCCCACAACGACGCCAGAGTCGTTCGCAACTCGGATCGGCTACGTCCTGTTGGCGGTCGGGTATACTCTGTGCATGACGGCGCTACTCTGGCCGCGCGAACGATCTGTGTCGAGGTCTTCAGGGCGCGCTGCGACCGCGCGAACGCGCTCGCCAGCGTCTCCGCTTCCCTAGCGTCGGGCGCGTGCTGCGGTTGAGCGACAAGTTCGTAGGTGACCTTTTGCGGCCATCGCATTATCGCGCATACCCTGCTTTCTACCCAACCCCTTGCTCCGCCTCGGCGGTAATGTCTGAAAAGCGGCAAATTCGAGGCGTTCTCGTACCGTCCCGCCGACAGCGGTCACGGATTTGACCTGCGCAAGGACGAAAAGCCGCTTGTCAATGTCGTCGCCGAAGCGCTCAGGCTGAAAAAGCTGCGCGTCATCGAGACCGGCGGCAACGCCTAAATGCGCGACCGCACGCAGTGGGACAGTGGCGCCGCTCACCCGCCGCTGGTTTAACGGCGCGTCGAGAGACCTGACGTTGGAACCCGTCGGGGTCCTCGAATACATTGTTCCGAGCAACTGGCTCGACGGACCGCACCATGCTGCGATACTGCGCAATCCGGCCGTGGATTTCCTCGTGTTTCACGAGAGAAATTGGTCTACGGAGTCATCTTTCGAATACGGCCAGTGGCTCGCCGGCATCGTCTTCAAGGCAGGATGGCGCTTCTAGATCAAGGAATAGAACAATGGACCGAAAGCTTCCAACAGTGCTTTGCAGATTGTTGCCCTTTCTGCTGATCGCATTGTGCGCGCCGCTTCTAACGGTTTCGCCGGTGCGAGCAGCGGAGCCGATGACTGCGGCAACCGCGAGCCAGCTCGGCAATGGGACTTGGACCGTCGCGGGACGAGCAATCCCCGGCCGCCGTCAATGCGGTGATTGGCATGTTCGCCTGACAAATGCGGGCGGCCAACTATCCGGTGTGGTCTCCCTCGCGAGAGGGAGTGTGCCGATACAGAATTTGACGCTGGCGCCGGACGGCAGCTTTTCGGGGAATACGCAGGCCGGCTTGGTGGGTTCAAGTCACGCGCGCGCCTACAAGGTCAGCGGAAGGTTTTCCGGGGACACAGTCAACCTCACCCTTCAAGACAACATCTGCCCCCCTCGCCACGGCACAGCAATGCGACAGGCGGGAGGCGGCTGAGCGCAGTGGGTGGACCCCGCGAGGAGCGGGGCTAATATTTCTGATCATCAGGCAGAGATTGTTGCCCCGCGCTCGCCGGGTGCGGTTCATGTCGCGCCGGGACCTCGAAAGGCGACCGCGACTGTCGTGACCCGCACGCGCAGCCTTTCGCTCCCCCAGGGGGCGCTGTCAAGCCGCGCGAACTCGGGCTGACGCGCGAAAAGCGAAATCGCAGATACCGCGGGCACGGAAGCCCCTCATGACCTGCCCGTTACCGCCTGTTCCGGTGCATGCCTTCCCTCCGCGTTGATCGAATTGTAGCGCGCGCTGGCCGGGAACATTTCCGTCGGGATTAGCCGCTTGCGCGGCCTGTAGAGCGGGCATATCTCCGGGCGCGAGAAACCAAGCCGTTGTTATCGTGCCGACCTCAGGAGAACGATTCGATGCGTCGCGAAATGCCAAACAAATTGGCCCTGCTCGTCTTTGTCAGCGCCTTGCTTACGGCCGCACCGGCATTCGCCGGTTTTGGCGCTATCGCTTGGGATAAAGAGACCGGCAAAGCGGGCTGGACCTTCAACCAGCCGGCCCCAAAAAATGCTGTCGAAAAAGCGTTGAGTGAATGCGGGACAGCCGGCTGCAAGGTCATCATCCGCACCAGAGCAAAACAATGTTCGGCGATCGCGACAACAGCCGATGGGAAGGCGATTGGCGCGTCGGCACGAAGCACCGTGGACGCGGCGCGAACCAGAGCAATGGCGGATTGCGCCAAAAGAAAAGCCGGCGAATGTGTCGTACGGGCGAGCGACTGCAACAAGTAGCTCAAGAGCGTGCCGGGGCCCGGCCTCTTAGCCATCAAATTGGCCAATTACCCGCCGGGCGACACTGCAACCCGCAATGAGGCTAACTCAAAAACGCGGGAACCGCGACGCGCGCGGCCCTGTTCAGTGAGTACTCACCACCCACGGGGCGACACACCGAGCGTCATAAAGGGGTGGCAACGGAGGAGAGAATGCTCTACTGGGCCTTGGTATTCCTGATCGTCGCAATCATCGCCGCGTTTTTCGGCTTTGGCGGCGTTGCCGTCGCGGCTGCTGGCATCGCAAAGATCCTGTTCTTCGTCTTCCTAGTTATCTTCGTCGTCGCGCTCATCGCCGGTCTTGTCGCTCGGCGGGGGCCGCCAGTCGTCTGACCAGGCCGATGACCGTTCGGTCACTCGACCGCGAGCACGCGCGCCAGCTGGCTCAATGCCTCCTGGTGCCGCTCGTTTGGGATTTGCGCAAAGTTCCGCGCCAATTCTAGGCACATCCGCTCTCGGGGGGTGACCGAACGGTCCCCGTCTTGTTCGAGGCCAGCAAAGAAGTAGCTGACCGGGACGCCCAGCACCTGGGCGATCTCAAATAACCGGCCGGCAGAAATGCGGTTGATTGCGCGCTCATATTTGTGCGCTTGCTGATAGGTAACGCCGATCAAATCGGCGAGTTGCTGTTGGGTCAGGCCGAGCATGATCCGTCGCTCGCGAACGCGGGCACCGACGTGCCGATCGATGTCCTGGGTTCGGGCGGTCGAGCGCCGTGCGGACGACACCCGCTCCGGTGCACCGGCTGAGGCCGAAGCGCCGGGGTCGAGGTCTGTGCTGCGCCGCGCACTGATCGTCTGTTCCTCGTCTTTCATCTCGCTCACTCGATCAGTCCATGAACAAGCTTGTGCCGCGAGGGCACAAAATCACGTAAGCTTCCACCATGGTTGTCTCAGAACACGCACGCTAGCTCAAGCTGCGGCGCTCAACGCATGGTGTCGGCGCATGGAATGGTCGCGATGTGTCAATTTTTGGGCGGCCTTTCCGCTACCGCAGTGCACCGCGCCGCCCACATCTGCATCGCGCGCATGTCCTGCGCGTTGACGTGCGCTCGCGCCGATGATACCGACGTGACCCCGTATCGAATCTGAGATCGATGCCGCGAATCTCGATCGGTGAGTGCTCGCTCTACTACGAGCGCCAAGGAATGGGCTTCCCGGTCCTGTTCATTACAGGACTTGGCGGACACGCCTCGTTTTGGCAGGAGCAGGTCGCGGCCTTCGCCAAGCGGTTCGAGGTCGTGACGTTCGACCATCGTGGAATCGGCCAGAGCGATCCCGCGCGGATGGGCTATACCGTCGAGCGCATGACGGTCGATGCGATCGCATTGCTGGATGCGCTGGAAATCCGACGGGCGCACGTGGTCGGTCATTCGACTGGCGGGGCGGTGGCGCAGGTCATGGCGATCGAACATCCGAGCCGGCTCGCGAGCGTCGTGCTGTCGGCCACCTGGACCAAGGCCGACGCCTATTTCCGCCGACTCTATGCCCTGCGCAAGGAGATCCTCGAGCGGCTCGGCCCCAGCATCTATCTGCAATCAGCGACATTGGTGTGGTATCCGAGCTGGTGGATTGCCCAAAACAACGAGAAGCTGCGTCGAATGGAGGCGCAGCATTTAGCGACTTTCGCCCCGACCGAAATCGTTATGAACCGCATCGATGCCATGTTGGCATTTGATCGAACCAGCGAACTCGGCCGGATAAAGACGCCCACATTGGTGATCGGCGCCGAGGACGACATTGTGACTCCGGCCTATTTTTCGGAAGAGTTGGCGCGACTGATCCCCGGGGCCGAAGTCAAGCTGTTCCCGCGCGGCGGGCACTTTTTGACCCATGTTCGGGTGCGCGAGTTCAATAACGCCGTGCTGCCGTTTCTGGTTTCGCACACACCCGGCTGAACCGCTTCCACTTCCGACGAAATTTGTTCTTGCGGTTGCCGACCTCCGGCAAGCGGACGCTGTTGTAATGCCGGCGAGATGGCGGCATCACGAACCACAAGCCCGTACTGAAATCGATTGCCCGGCTCGCCAAGGAGGTCATGTCACACTGTCATTAGCTACCGCCGCCGGTTGTGATGTTCTCGCTAAAAGTGCCCTTCTTTTGAGCGACTGCGATAACTTCGCCGTGCTGATTTAATGTGCACTGCATATTTGATTATCACTTTGTATTCTAGCGCAAAAATGATCTTTTTGTTGTACTGCAATACAAACTGTGAATAATCGTGCGCGCTAGAATTGGGAGGCGCGGATGAGCGACACGTTGTTCACTCACCAAAAGCCGAATTCACCGGATGCCCGCTACACCGAGGACGGGCTGCGGGCCTTTTTTGCTTATCGCGATATGGGCATCATCGGCGCGACCCATGGCAAATTGCGCGTGCAATTGGTTCGCGCGGCGCGCAAATCGTCCGAGGCCAAGGGCGGCACCGGCTTTCATATGCACACCGCCGACGTCCACGTCGTCTACATGGTCCGGGGTTGGGCCAAGTTCGATTACGACGGTGTCGAAACCCTGGTCGAAGCGGGCGACTGCATTCACCAGCGGCCGGGAATCGTCCATAACCTCTATGACTGGTCGGACGATATGGAATTTATGGAAATCATCGCCCCGGCCGATTTCGCGACCAACGAGATTACTCCGCCAGCCGTCTCCGCTTCGGCGTAAACTGCCGAAATCTCCCCGCGCTCTTTCTCGTCGGAGCAGCAGCGGCGTAAATGGCGGTCAATCGCTCGAATAAATAACGTTGCGTAGCATCGGATAGATCAGGCGACCCCAGCGCTGGCCGTTAAACACCCCGTAATGGCCGACCCCGGTCTGTACGTGATGCCGCTTCATATAGGGGCGAAGCCCGCTGCATAATTCCTGGGCGGCCAAGGTCTGACCGACTGCACAGATATCGTCGCGCTCGCCTTCGACGGTAAACAGCGCGGTGCGGCGGATCGCGCGGGGATTGACCCTACGCCCGCGCCATTCGAGCTGGCCCAGCGGCAATGCGTGCTCCTGAAACACCGAGCGCACAGTCTCCAGATAAAACTCTGCAGGAAGATCCATGACTGCCAGATATTCATCATAGAATTTGCGAATAGCCGCCGCCTTTTCTTCCTCTCCATTGGCAAGATGGCAGAATAGATCGAGCTGCACCTTGATATGGCGGTTGATGTTCATGCTCATAAACGCCGCGAGCTGCGTAAAACCAGGATAAACTCGGCGCCAGGCGCCATCGTAGCGCGACGGCACGACGTCAATCAGATTGCGGTCGAACCAGCTGAGCGGTCTGCTTGTCGCGAGGTGATTGACCTCGGTCGGGTTGATACGGGTATCGATCGGCCCCGCCATCAGGGTCATGCTGCGCGGCGTTGCCGGATGGTCCTCTTCTGCCATGACCGCGACCGCGGCCAGCACCGCAACGCAAGGTTGGCACACCGCGACCACGTGCGCACCCGGGCCGAGCACCTCGAGAAATGTGATGATGTGATCGATGAAATCGTCAAAGTCGAACCGGCCATGCTTCAGCCCGATGTCGCGAGCATTGAGCCAATCGGTGATGTAGACATCGTGCTCGGCGAGCATGGTTTGCGCCGTGCCGCGCAGCAAGGTTGCGAAATGGCCCGACATCGGCGCCACCAACAGCACGCGCGGCTGGACGCCATCCATTTCCTTTTTAAAATGCAGCAAATTGGCGAAGGGTGTATGATGGATTTCGACTTCGCGCACCGCGACCGGGCGGTTGCCGACCATGACTTGCTCGATACCAAAGTCCGGCCGGCGATGACTCAATCCGGCGCGAGCGGTCAGCTCGCAAAGTGCCGCAACAGCCCGCTGAACGGCGCTGCGAGAAACTCCGGGAACGGGATTGCGAAGTGCCGCAGAGGCCATGCTCGCGAGCCCGCGCAGGGGGGCTATGATGTCGGCGTAGGTTTGAAAATTCTGGTAAATCATGAGGCGGCGCCGACCCCCTCTGCCGTGACGTTTGATCGCGGGTTGGCCCGCGCTTTGCGAGATCTTTTGGCGTCATTGTCGAGGTTGTGGGACATTTGGGACGCGATCTCGCGCTTGCCATTTGAAAGGATCACGGATGACCGAGGCCATCCTGACGATCAGTAGCAAGAACTATTCCTCTTGGTCGTTGCGCGGCTGGCTATTGTGCCGCATGGCGGGTTTGGAGTTTGCCGAAGAGATTGTTCCGGTGGCGGATCCGGCAAACCGCGCCGAGCTCCTGCTGCTGTCGCCCTCTATCTTGGTGCCCTGTCTGATGCATGAGGGAACCCGCATCTGGGACACGCTCGCCATCGCGGAGTATCTGAACGAGATCAAACCGGATTCTGGATTGCTGCCCAAGGCGCGCGCTGCCCGCGCCCGCTGCCGTTCGATTTGCGGCGAAATGCATTCGGGGTTTGCCAATCTGCGTTCGGCATTGCCAATGAACCTGAAGGCCCACCATCCGGGCTTCAAAGTGTGGTCGGGGGCGCAGGCCGATATCGACCGGATCACGGCGATTTGGCGCGAATGCTTCGCCGAGCATCACGGGCCCTACCTGTTTGGCCAATTGACAATGGCCGACGCGATGTACGCGCCGGTCGCGACCCGATTTATGACTTACGACGTAAAGCTCGGCCGCGACTGCGCCAGCTATTGCGACCGGATCATGTCATTGCCCGACATGATCGCCTGGCGCGAGGCCGCATTGGCTGAGCCCGACGAACTCGAAGAACTCGAAATGGAGTTCTGAGCGGGATCAATTGCTGGGCAGAGCGCAACAACCTACGCGAGCGCGCCGGGACAAGTGTATTACGGGCCTCCAGGACATGAGCCCGGCCAAAAACCGCCCAATGGGGTGGGTGAGCTAAAATCTTGATCGTTATCTGCCGTCGAGGCGCTTCCCCTCTGCTTCTTTTGTAGGCGCACCCCATAATCCCGCGCGATAATCGGCAAGAGCGCGCTCAGCAGGAGTTCCGATGTCGAGCATCACCCCGCTTTCCGGCCTTGTCGTCGTCGAGATCGGCCACAGCATCGCCGCACCTTACGCCGGTATGATCCTCGGCGAACTCGGCGCCGAGGTGATAAAGGTCGAAAATCCCCGCGCCGGCGACGCCGCGCGCGGCTGGGGGCCGCCGTTTGCCGAAAGCGCCGCGACCTGCTTTCACGCGGTCAACCGCGCCAAGAGCGGCATTACGATCGATCTCGCCGATCCTGCCGACGCCGAGAAATTGAAGAAGTTGATCCTGACTTGCGCCGATGTCCTGGTCCACAACCTCAAATTCGGTGCGCTCGACCGCTACGGTTTGTCGTCAGCCGAACTGCTCGCCGAAAAGCCGAGCCTGGTTTATTGCAATCTCGGGGCGTTTGGCGCGGTCGGGCCGATGCGCGAGCGGCCCGGCTACGACCCGCTGATGCAAGCCCATGGCGGGCTGATGAGCCTGATGGGTGAGGATGGTCGGCCGCCGGTGCGGGTCGGCGTGTCGATCGTCGATCTCGCCACCGGGATGTGGGCCGTCATCGGCATCCTCGCGGCTTTGACCGAACGGCGTCAGACCGGCCGCGGCGGGGTTATTGACACGTCGCTATACGAGAGCGCGCTGGCCTGGATGACGATCCCGATCGCCGCCTATATGGTCGATCGCAAAATCCCGGCCCGGCAAGGATCGGGCGTCGAAATGATCGTGCCCTACCAGGCATTTGCCGCCTCCGACGGCTATCTGATGGTCGCTGCCGGCAACGATAATCTGTTCCGACGGTTATGCGACGTCATCTCTCGCCCCGAGCTTGCGGAGGACCTCCGGTTTCGCACCAACAAGGATCGAGTCGTCAACCGGGCGGCGCTGATCGGGATCCTAGAGGACATCTTCGCCTCTCAGCCGAATGCCGTCTGGCAAGAGCGCCTCGATGCCGCCGGTATTCCGAATGGGCCGATGCAGACTGTCGATCAGGTGGTCAGCGATCCTCAGACCGCGGCACTTGGCATCATCCAGCGATTATCCCTAGGCGCCTCTCGAGAGCTGCTGTCGCTGGTCGGCCTGCCATTGTCGTTCGATGGGGCTCGGCCGCCGTTTGCAAAGCCGGCTCCCACACTCGGCCAACACACCGCCGCACTCACCAATCGCGAATGATAAAGAGATGCCGTGGCGGTCTCGCCGTCATCCTGATCGGAGCGCAACTGGTTGCCTGCGCCCCGAGCGCTTCGAGCAGCGGCGCTGTCGATCCGGCATCAGCGTCCGCCGGAAAGGCGACGGTGGCGAGCGGGGCCGTCGGTGTACGCGTTGATGTATCGGGACGTTTCATCGCTCTGGTCGGGCCGAAAGTTCAGCACGACCCGCAATATCTCGATACACCGAATACGAACTACTCGTGCCTGCGCAGCTTTATCGATCAGCAAACCGGGCAGACAGCACACCAGCTGTATGTTGCGGCCAGCTACGAGAGCATTCGTGATTGGGATGCAGCTCGGGACGGCAGCGGCCAGACGCTACAGTTTCTGCCGATAAGCCGCTTTAAGATCGCCTGTAACGGAAAAGAGGATTGTTCTTATACCGAAGAATTTGCCGCAAAAATCCCGGAAGGCCAATTAAACAATAACAACCGCGGGTTTACCGTAACCTTCACCGACCGCAACGGCCATTCAGAGACTATCGCTGTCTCATCACAGCAAGTCGCCGTACAAATTACGGCGCTTGCCGAGGAACAAAATAAGCTACGGAGCTCTCAAACGCCACCGATTTCGGCTACGCTGGCAGCGCCGTCTCACCAGCCGTAAGAGCCGCCGATCTCAGCCTCGGCCTCGGCGCGTGCCAGATCATCGGTGGCCGAGTGGCAGGTCGTTGCCGCGGACATTGCCGCTTCGTCACAGCCAGGATCATGCCGCGGGATCACCGCCCCGACCAATTGCGACTGCTCCGGAACCGTCACATGCCGGGACGCAAGCGCCTGCACCCCCGTAAACAGCATGATAACCATGACTGCCAAAGCCCACGCCGCAGCGATAACGCGCCAACCGCCCAGATAGCGCTCGGCAAAGCTCGACTCGCGCTCTTGATCAAAATACTCTGGCATAGCGCACCCACTTTATTCTTGTGCAGCGCAATATTTAGGCAAGCCTGCCTGACGTAGATAGGGTGGCCGCCGCATGGCTGCCGTGCACATCACATATACGTGAATAACCTAAATGCATGCTGTTCATTATCGGCCGATGACACTCGCCGCTATCGGTTAAATGCTATGTCAGATCGGATGCTCGAGTGAGCCAAGAGCCATTTTGGGCAGCGCTCGAAACGTTTTCGTTCGGCGACAGGCCCGCCTTGGCCGAAAACCTGGCACGGCTTGTGTTGGCCGGAGTGAAGCGCGCGACGTGTTGGGCTGCGAGCGAGGGCCTGCAAACGCATGTCGGCAAGCTCATGGTAATGCTCGACGGCGCCGGCAGACCGGCGGCCGTGATCGAGACCACCGAGCTGGTCATGCGGCGATTTGGTGAAGTCGACGAGGCCTTTGCCTTTGAGGAGGGGGAGGGCGACCGTACGCTTGCCTATTGGCGCCGGGCTCATCAAAGGTATTTCGAGCGTCACGGCACTTTCGCTCCGGATATGCCGCTATGGTGCGAGCGCTTCCGGTTGGTGGCTCGTTTAGACCAATAACGGTGCGGCCGAGAGCGTTGCGAACGGAAGACGCCGATCAGCGGACGGAGGGCAGAGATGAAATTCGGCTTATTCGGCGGGGCGCGGGCCAAGGGTGGGCCGGCCGGCGACAGCTATGCCTATCACGACTTTGTCAATTACGTCGTCGAGGCGGAAAGGCTTGGCTTCTCCAGCGTGTTTCTGGTCGAGCACCATTTTACCGGGTTCGGCCAGGTGTCCGCGTCGATGAGCCTCCTCGCCTACCTGGCAGCGCGCACCGAGCGCATCCGGCTCGGCACCGCAGTCGTGGTCTTGCCCTGGCACAATCCGATCCTAGTGGCCGAGCAAGCCGCAACGCTCGACCTGTTGTCGAACGGCCGGCTCGATTTCGGCGTCGGCAAGGGTTACCGAAGCTATGAATTCTCCGGCTTCTGCATCCCGCCTGAGGAAGCGACCGAGCGCTTTGACGAAGCAATGGAGGTAATCCGCAAGGCGTGGACTTCGCCCGGCCGGTTCTCCTATCACGGCAAACTCTGGCATTACGACAACGTTGTTGTCGAGCCGGGCCCGATCCAGCAGCCGCACCCGCCGTTCTGGCTCGGCGCCGGAAGCGCCGAGTTGATCCGCCGCGCCGCGCGCGAGGGTTACAATCTGCTGCTCGACCAGATCGCCCCGACCGACCTGATTCTCGACCGCGTCGCCACCTTCCGTTCCGAGTGCGAGCGGGTCGGGCGCGGCTGGGACCCGATGACGGTCGGCGTCACCCGCGGCCTGCAGATCGTGCACAATGAGGAGGAGCGGCGCCGCGCGGTTGTCACCCGACGGCAGGTATTGAAGAACATTGGCGATCTCGCCCGCGGGCCGGGCGCCGAGCACTACGCCCACATCAAGGATGACGAAGACTCGTTTGTGCTCGATGACGCACCGTTGCTCGGCACGCCCGAGGAGATTATCGCGCGGCTCAAAAAGCTCGAAGCCGGCGGGGTCGAGAATGTGCTGTTCGCCGCCCCCGGCGCCTCGATCGCCGGTCTGCGCACCTTCGCCGAAGAAATCATGCCGGCTTTTGCCGACTCGCCCATGTCGCTCGCCCAAGTTTAAAGGAATTTCACCACAGAGGCAGTGAGGCAGTGAGGTGGTGAAGCTTAAAGGGAGCTGCGCTCAGTAGAATTTCTCGCTGTCTCGTCGTCTCATTGTGAACAAAAATTCAGAAGTATGGAGGGCTGATGGAACAGCGCCATGCAATCGTCACCGGCGGGTTGCGCGGGCTTGGCCTGGGCGATGGCATTCGGCTTGGCGCGCGAAGGCTGCCGCGTGCTGGCAGTCGGCCATATCGGAGCGACCGTTTCTCAAAACCCGAGGTCGCTAATGTTGTTTAAAAAAAAGCTAGCGTTAGCGTCATTATGTTTCTTGCTAATCGTGCCAAAAGCAAGCTTAGCGAATGATCAGCTATCACATGGCATTTATTGCCTTGAAGTGATGAAAGGTTTTATTGAATATTGGGACATCTCCACAAAGGAGATCGATAGATCTCTAGCCGGAACCCAACTCTCGCCGAAGCAGCGGAAGGACATCATTGATGCCGAACGTCGCGCATCTCAGGAATTAACAGACCGATTTAACCGACTCCGGCTTTATGTCGTCACGAAGATGCTGAACATGGACCTGGATGACACGGTGGCTGCCACAGTAGCCCAGAAGCGGGGCCAGATGGATGCACAGCGTTGTGAAGCCGAAATGCAGCAGCAAAACAATTCATTGTGCTCATCTTCCTGTAATAGACAGCATTGCGCGACCGGGGATGCAAGTTGCGCCGTGCAATGCTTCCAACAATGTGGGCTACTGACTTGTTCCAGGATTTAACCTTGCGTCAATCTGACGTGGCTACCGTATTAACTTCTATGCCGCAACTTGATATCCGCTTCATAGATCACCGACTTGATCTGCTCCATTCGATCGAAACCGCCATCGGCGGGATCATGTCGGAGGAACAGGCAGTTGGTAACGCTTTCGGTAGGGGTAATATCCAACAAGTCACCCGTCGCTATTTCCACAACCGAATGGGCAAAGAATTTAAAAGAGGTAATCCCCAAAACAGAATAATCTGCAACTAACCATCCATTAACAGCACGGCAATCAGCATTTTTTGAGCAAAATATTTCGACGTTTCGATGACATTGATTGGATTTGGGTTGCCAGTCGAGGTCTGCAATTTTTATCTTCTTAATCGCGACAGCCTCGTTTCGGCGCGCGTATAGCGTTTTTGCTAAATGATGGAGATAGAGTGGGCTTTCTATCATGACTTGCGCTCCATTACCTGATGAACTCTGACGACTCGGTTAGTCTGCGGATCTCAATCAGATCGTCAGCCCCCTACTGACAATCAACATCGTCAATCCAGGCGCCGCGCCAACACCCCAGACATTGCCGTGGAGATGCGCGAGATGAGTTGCGACGGCCGAGCCGCGCGCCTCGTCGAACCCGATGAGATGGTGCCGCCCTTGCTCTACGTCGTTTCGCGCGCCGCCGACCGGGTCAACGGCTATCGCTTTGACGCCAATCTGTGGGACGCCTCACTGCCGCCCGGCGAGGCCGCGCGCCGCGCCGGCCGCCCCGCCGGCTTCGAAATGCACCCGGCTCCCTAATGCCCGCTCCGCCCCTCGGAGCGAAGACGGAATACGCCGCGTCCTCGAACTTGAGCTTCCCGGGTCAGGGTTTGGCGGCGGCCCAGGTCGGGTGGCTGTTGTATAGCGATACCGTCGAGAGGCCCATCTTGGCGCTCGCATCCTTGATCTGCCGGCTGTAGGCGACATAGATCAGCGTGTCGTTCTTCTGGTCGTAGATCCGCCGCACCGCAATCGATTTGAAGAACAGGCTCATCTTCTGCGAAAAAATCTCTTCGCCTTTGCGGCCGAGCGCGATCTTGCCGACCGTAATCGGTCCGGTCTGGGTGCAGGAAATTGCACTATTCGAAGGGTTCTCGAACCAGTTGCCTTTGGTCAGCCGGTCGAGGACGCTGCGGTCGAAATGGACGACATGACAAGTGACGCCGGCAACGCCGGGATCGCCAAAAGCTTCGACGACTAAGCCGTTGCCGGTCCAGTCGTTGCTAAAGCTGCCGACCTCGTCCGCGCGAGACCCGCCGCAGATGGCGCCAAGCAACACAGCAGCTAACAGGCAGCGGATCATCGGATTAACCTCTGCAAGGGTTGAAAAAAAAGCGACCGGGGTTCCCGGATCCAGCTGAGATATCGCATACGCCCGATAATGCCTTCTCAAGTACCCTTGCCCGGACTTGGTCAGCCGGCGAAAGTCGTGGACGGCCGGGTCGAGCCCGGCCGAGGGGATCAGAATGTAGATCGGTGCTCGTCTCGACAAGCCCGGTTCAGGAACCGAAATGTCCCGCAGCGGCTTTCGGCTCCTTTCTGCTGGGAAATAGGTGTCGGGCCGGATCCCGCGCTCGAACCAGGGTGTACCGCGACGATTGGCAGCCGCCGATGTTAGACAAGGGCATGTCAGAGCGCGCCGCGATCATCGAAACCGACATCCCAGTGCGGCTCGATCGGCTGCCATGGACGGGTTTCCATACTCTCGTCGTCTCGGCGCTCGGCATTACCTGGATCCTCGACGGGCTCGAAGTGACATTGGCCGGTTCGGTCGCCGGCGCGCTCCAGGAAAGTCCGGTGCTGCATTTTTCGGCGGCCGAGGTTGGCGCCGTCGGCAGCGCCTATCTCGCGGGTGCGGTTGCCGGCGCGCTGCTGTTCGGCTATCTGACCGACCGCTTCGGCCGGCGCAAACTGTTCTTTGTGACCTTGGGCGTTTACTTGACCGCGACGGCGGCCACCGCGTTCTCCTGGAATTTCGTGAGCTTTGCCTTGTTCCGTTTTCTGACCGGGGCCGGTATCGGCGGCGAATACGCCGCAATCAACTCGGCGATTCAGGAATTGGTCCCGGCGCGGTTTCGTGGGCGCACCGATCTCGCAATCAACGGCAGCTTTTGGCTTGGCGCGGCTCTCGGCGCCCTCGGCGCGGTGACCTTTCTGCAGCCCGGCTGGCTGCCCGCCGATCTCGGCTGGCGCGTGGCGTTTGGGATCGGCGCGGTCCTCGGTCTCGGCGTGTTGCTATTGCGGCGGCATATCCCGGAAAGCCCGCGCTGGCTGATGCTGCACGACCGGCTGCCGGAAGCCGAAAAGGTCATCGCAGGCATCGAACGCCGCGTCGGAAAGGCGTCGCCCAGGTCAAGGCCGGGGCGGGGAGGGACCATCCGCCTGGTGGCCTCGGCGCGCACCCCGGTCGCGCGCATGGTAATGGCGATCTTGCGCGACTACCCCCAACGGGTCGTGCTTGGGCTGACATTGATGTCGGCGCAGGCGTTTTTCTACAACGCGATCTTCTTTTCGTACGCGCTGGTCCTGACCCGGTTCTACGGCGTCCCGTCGGCTGATGTCGGCTGGTATATTCTGCCCTTCGCGCTCGGAAATTTTGTCGGGCCGTTGGCGCTAGGCCCGCTGTTCGATCTCGTCGGCCGAAAGCCGATGATCGGCATCACCTACGCTCTTTCGGGCATCCTGCTGGCGGCGGTCGGCTGGCTGTTTCGCGAGAACTATCTGAGTGCCGTGCAGCTGACCTTGTGCTGGACCGGCATCTTCTTTTTCGCATCCGCCGCGGCGAGCTCGGCCTATTTGACCGTCAGCGAGAGCTTTCCGTTGGAAGCTCGCGCGCTGGCCATCGCCCTCTTTTATGCGCTCGGCACCGCGCTTGGCGGCGCGGTTTCGCCCTGGCTGTTCGGCCTGTTGATCGGCACTGGCGAGCGCGGCGCGGTCTTTGCCGGCTATCTCGTCGGCGCCGGATTGATGATCGCGGCGGCACTCGTCGAATTCGCAATCGGCGTCAAAGCCGAACGCCAGCCGCTGGAGAGTGTCGCCCGCCCGCTGTCGATTGCGGATTAGTTGCCGACGAATGACGGAGCGACTTCCGCCATAAACCGCGCCATCTCGTCCTTTACTTGCGCGTGCGGCTTCAGCCCGACATTGAAGTAGAGAATGACCTCGTCGAAGCCGGCGACCTCGACTTTTTTCAAGGATTCGGTGATTTGCGCCGGACTGCCGAGCAACACCGAATTGTCGCTCAAATCTTGCGGGCGCACGTCGCGCAAGCGCTCGACCATCCCGACAAAATAGCGGTACGAAGGTGGCGCGGTCCTAGGATCGCCCGGAAATGCGGCAATAACGCATTCGTTGTAGTAGCGCATCTGGCGCGCCCGCGCCGCCGCCTCTTCGGCGGGATTGTCGGCGAAATGGATGAAATAGCTGCACATCAGCCGGCCCGACGGCTTGCCGTGGCGAGCGCAGGTCTCGCTGTAGAGGTCGTTGACTTGATGCAGCCCGCCATAGGTCATCGCCGCGGCAAAGGGCGCCACGATCAGATTGCAGCCGAGCCGGGCAGCAAGCTCGATCGAGGGTTGCGAGAATGAGGCGACATAACTCGGGATCGGCGACTGCACCGGCCGCGGCGTGATCGCGATGTCGTCGAACTGGTAATACCGGCCGTGATGCGAGATCGGCGCAGCCGCCGACCACAGCTGGCGTACGACCTCCATTCCCTCTTCGAAGATTTGCTGATTGTCTTCGAACGATACGCCAAATGGTGCGTATTCGCGCCGGTCATAGCCGCGGCCGGCGGCAAAATCGACGCGCCCACCGCTCAACAGGTCGAGGCTCGCCCATTGCTCGGCAACGCGGATAGGGTGATGCAATGGCAACACGGTGACCGCGGGCGCCAAGCGGATGCGCCGCGTGCGGGCGGCTACCACGGCAAGCGCCAGATCGGGGCAGGACAGCACGCCCAAGGTACTGAAGTGATGCTCGCCGATCCATGCCGAATGCAGCCCGACCTCCTCGGCATAAATCGCTTCATCGATGATGTCGGCGACAAACTCGTTCGCGGCACGCGAGTTGTGATCGTAATGATTGTCGCTGAGCGTGAAATAGCCGAACTGCATATTCCCTATCCTGTTCGCGGGTGGTGTAACGCTGTGGCTTGCTGCGGCCCGACGCAGGTATCGCACAGCCGAATCGGTTGGACGATAAACGCTTCTCCCCGCTCCGCCTATCGGGCCCATTTTCGGCACGGGAACGCGCGCCGCGAAGCCAACCACCTTTTCGGTTGTAGAACCGTAGATGGGGAGCGGGGAGCTGGAAGTGGCCGAAACGGCGCTGTATCCGACCGTGAAGCGGTTTCTGGAGGGGGCGGGATTTACAGTGAAAGGCGAGGTGTGCGGCTGCGACATCGTTGCGGTGCGCGACGGAGAACCAGAGCTGCTCGCCATCGTCGAACTGAAACGCGGCTTCAATCTCGATCTGCTATTGCAGGCAGTCGACCGCATGCGCCCGGCGGACGAGGTGTGGCTGGCAGTGCCGATGACCCGGCGCGGCCGAGACCGCGACCCGCGCGTGCGCCGATTGTGCCGGCTGATCGGTCTCGGATTACTGGCGGTCGATGCCGCAAGCGACCGGGTCGAAATCCTGGCCGAGCCCGGCCCCTACAAGCCGCGTTCCGACCCGTGCCGGCGAGCGCGGCTGCTCACCGAGCACTCGCGTCGGCGAGGCGATCCGTCGCCCGGCGGCTCGACCCGTGAGCCGGTCATGACGGCTTATCGCCAGCGCGCACTCGCCTGCGCCGCCGGGCTGCGAGCGGGCCCGGGCCGCCCGCGCGATTTGAGGGCCGCCGCGCCCGACGCCGGGCGCATTCTAGCACGCAATGTTTATGGCTGGTTCGAGCGCACTGCACCCGGCCGTTATCGTCTCACCTCCCGCGGCGAAGCGGCGCTGCAGCGATGGCCAGCGCTCTCTTTTGGACAATCCTGAGGTTAAATTGGTTCGTGTCGCGGCCGAGGATCGTTGCGGCGAATTTACATTGTACTTGCCGGAGAGGACATGAGCGACTGGCTGCATAACCTTCCGGTGCCGTGGATGGCACTGGCGATTTTCAGCTTCGTCTATTTGGCCGCTGCGGTCATTTTCGCGGGCGTCCATGTGCTCGCGGCGCGCGAGCGGTTGCGGGCTTTCAAGGGCGTTTCCGCCGGCCTCCTGTCGCCGCTCGGCACTCTGTTCGCACTGTTTGTGGCGTTTACCGCGGCACAGGTCTGGGACGATACCGGCCGAGGCACCGCGGCGATCGACGAAGAGGCCGGTGCGCTGAGCAAGGTCGTATTCCTTGCATCTAGCTTCCCCGGCCAGTCGGAAGGGCAGCTGCACGTTCTGATCCATCAGTATATTGAGGAAGCCACAACCTCGGAATGGCCTGCAATGGCTCGGCAAAACGCTACTTTGAGGATCACCCCGCGCCCGCTCGCCAAGGCCCTGAAGCTAACCTTGTCGCTGACCCCCACCAGCCGAGGCCAGGAGATCGCGCAGCGCGAAATCATCGCCGCGCTCGAGAGCGCGCTCGACGCGCGTCGGCAACGCATCATCATTAGCGAGGCTCACGTCAATCTGCTCAAATGGTGCTGCCTTTTCGTGCCGGCGCTGTGCGTCCTTTTAATCATCGCCATGGTCCACAGCGACAACCGGCTGGCGGCCGCTATCGCGATGGGAACCTTTGCCACCGGGGTGGCCGTGTCACTATTGCTGATCGGCGCCTACGACCGGCCGTTCACTGGCCAGATCTATGTCCACTCAGACCCGTTGCTGCAGGTCATGCCCGAGGTGGCGGCTATGCCGGAGATGACGGCCACGCAGAAGTAAACGAGGATAAGGATCGCCTCGCCTCGATCGAAAATCCGATCGGCCCGGCAAGTGCTTATCGGATTACCGGAACATGCGGCCTTCCGGCGGCAGGCCCAGCAGCATCTGCCCGACGGTTTCGAAATGCACCGGGCGACCCTGACCCTGCTGACTGCCGGCGTGTATGTCGCGGAACCGGCGCTCGAACGGGTTGTCGTTAAAGATCGCCGTGGCGCCGGCCGAACTGTAGATTTCGCAAACGACCTCGCGCGATTGCTGGATGGCCCAGGTGGCGGCGAGGCGTAGGCGCGGGTGCTGGTCGGGGCGAAACTCGCCGCGGCAAGCGGCCTCGTCCCACATCTCCTCGATTGTCTGGTGGATAAAGGCGCGACAGGAACTCAACCGCGCCTCGCATTGCGCCACCTGCGACTGGATCACGTTATTCTCGCGCAAGGTCTTGCGCGCTCCGCGCGGAATCTTATCGCGCGCCAATTCGATAAAGGTTTCGAGCGCACCGCGGGCGATGCCGAGGGACACATTCGAAAAACCCATCGCATAGATCATGCCGGTGGTGAAGTTGTAGAGGGTGCCGGGCTCATGGCGCTCGGCCGGGTTGTCGCGCCCAAAGGTGTATTGCCGCGGCACAAACAGATCCTCGACCTGATAGCTGTCGCTGCCGGTGCCGCGCAAACCGATGACTTGCCAATTGTCGATAATCTCCGCGCTCGATTTCGGGAAAATAACGGTGCGCACCTGCGGCCGGCCATTCGGGTTCATCCGCGGCGCGCCGTTCTCCTCGAAGATCGGGACATGCGCGCCGAGCCAGGTTGCGTGCCGGCTGCCGGTGGCAAAACCCCACCGCCCGGTGACCCGGATGCCGTCAGCGACCGCGACCCCGCGGCCGGCGCCCGGCAACTCCGGCCCCCAGGCGAGGATGCCCTGTCTTGGCCCAAACACTTCCCGCGCAATCGCCGGGTCGAGATAGGGCGCCGACATCGAGCAGCCCGAATTCTGCCCAAGCGACCACGCGGTGCTTGGCTCGGCCTTGGCAATCTCCTCGAGCACCTGAACATAGGTCAGCGGATGCAGTTCGGCGCCGCCAAATGAACGCGGGATCAGCAATTTGAAAAACCCGCCCTCGATCAGCGCCTCGACAACCCGCGGCGGCAGCTGGCGATGTTCCTCGATCTCGTCGGCGGCGTCCCTGAGTAGCGGCGCCACCGCACGCGCGCGTTCGATATAATCGCTGTCGCCTGCGCTCTGGTGTGTCGTGGGCCGGGCCAAATCGAGGTCGATTGACGCCATTTTATTCTCCTGGTCCGGCGGCGCGGCGGCGCCCGCAGTCCGTTAGTCGATCCTGTCAGGATAACATTGCTTGACTACCAGCTGCGACGATTTCCACGCAAACCTCTGTTGCGACTGGAAACGCCGAGTAGCAATGCCAGCATTGGCTTATCGGGTAGCGATGAAAGAGCTCAGACCCTGGTGCGCTACTCTTCACGCTGCCATCGGGCCGGTATTGGTGATCAGCCCCGCGCGACAAGGCGAGTCCACAGCAGGCGGGCGTCGCGGTCGGGGTCGTGGGCGACCTGGCATTCGTTATCGAAGATCATCGTCGCGCGGTCTCTCGCCGTATAGACGGGCCAGGCTGGGATCGCGGGATTATCGGGGCGGCCGTGGCGCGCAAACGCAATCCAGGTGTCGGCCATCCGTTCCGCCAGCTCGTGGGCGCCTGCAGCTCCCGCGGTCGTGTCAGGGACATCGACATTGTCGAAGACAAACGGCAGGTCCATCGCGTGATGCGCTTTGAGGCGGCCGCCATGTGCCGGGCTCTGCCAATCGAGCGAGTACGTAAAAACTGGGCCGCGACTTGCTCGTGCGGCATAGCGCTCGGCGAGCAATACGGTGCGCACCCAGAAATTCGACCCGGTCAATGCCGCGATCAGGCGGTCGGCCGGGCTCGCCTGCGGCATCGCCTCATTATAGACGGCGAGCACTGCATCGGTTTCGGCGCTGGCGACCGCCGCGATCCGCTGACGCAGTTCCGCCTCGCCCAGAGTGCGGTTCCACACGGCATCATCATCGGCAAGAAAGAAAGCGCTTTCTTCCTTGGTGCCTCCGACCATCAGCGGGATGTGGTCGGCGAGCGCCGGCGCGTCGGGCTCGGCCGGATGCTGCGGCAAGTCGGCGCCGTCGACGACCGGCCCGAAATCATAGCGGTCGAGCAACGGCCGATCCGAGCGCCCGACGGCGCGCGAGGCCGGGGCGATCGCCATCAGGATTTGCTCGGTCGGCAGCCCCTGCAGTCGCTCGCACTCGCTGGCGCGAAGCCCTAGTTGGTTGAGCACCGCTTCGGCCAGCGCATTCCCCCGCTCGCGAGTCGACACGCGGATCGCGGCCCCGCTTTGGATGATCGCGCGATGGAACAGTCCCTGCGCTGCCGGCATCGCCAGCAATACGCTGACCTTGCCGCCGCCGCCCGACTCGCCAAAGATCGTGACGTTGCCGGGATCGCCGCCAAACGCCGCGATGTTGTCACATACCCAGCGGAGTGCAGCGACGATGTCGAGCATGCCGGCATTGCTCGAATGCATCCATCGGGCGCCGCCAATGTCGTCCAGATGCAGAAACCCGAGGATGTTGAGGCGATGGTTGACGCTGACCACCACGACGTCGCCGCGCCGCGCCAGATTGGCGCCGTCGGTCACCGCGCGATTGCCCGAGCCATAGGCGAAGGCGCCGCCATGCAGCCACACCATGACCGGCCGCTTGCCGCCATCCCCGACCCCCGGTGTCCATAGATTAAGGGTCAGGCAATCTTCGGTTTCGGGCGTCGTGTCGGGCGGCCCGAGCACGGTCTCGAGCACCACGCGTCGCGCCGGGCGTCCGCGCAACTGCCAGGCCCGTCCGGGATAGGCGAGCACGTCGCGCACCACGCTCCAGGGCAGCGGCGGATGCGGCGGCATAAACCGATTGTGCCCGGCAGTCGAGGCGCCGTACGGCACGCCCTTGAAGGAATAAATACCGGCCTCGTTCACGCCGCGCAGTTTGCCGCTGGCGATTTCGACGACCGGCGAAAACCCGGATTGCGCGGCAGCGATGTAGTTAGCCATGGCATTTTCCTCTCTGGATCTCGCTGAATTGCGGCCAGAGTAACGGGAAAGACCTGCTATCAGAAGCGCCAGCATCGGTTGGGGATTCTGGCCGGCTTTTGTTGGCGCGGACGGCCGGCTATGCTGGACGTGGACACTACTGGTCTGCAAGGGGAGTAGCGACATGGCGTTTTACGAATTGCGGCAATACAAGGTGTTACCCGGCAAGATGGATGAATGGGTCAAGATCATGGAGGAGGAGATCATCCCTTTCCAGGTCGCGAAAGGGATGGTCATCACCGGCAGCTATCGCGGCGAGACCGACGATTCCTGCTATGTCTGGATGCGCCGCTTCGAGAATGAAGCCCAGCGCGAAGCACTCTACAAAGCGGTCTACGACAGCGACCATTGGAAGACCAAGATCGCGCCGCACGTGCCGCAATACCTCGATCGCAATGCGATGGTCGTGACCCGCATCGTCCCGACGGCGAAATCGACGGCGCAATAAAACCGGCAACTATTCGGCGTGGCGAATTGGGAGTTCGTCGGATCTGGCTACCACACTTTCCGCTCGTCTTACCGGCGCAGGCCGGTATCCACGGCCGAAGTGGATCCCGACCTTCGTCGGGAAGACGATATTAGAGAGATATTGCGAATTCCCGGTTCGGATAATGACGAGGTTCTACCCACTTCCGCTCTAGATGGTCGCTAAAGAGGCCACGCGATGAAGATCACCGATGTCACCCTGACCCTGTTCGCTTGGGAGAGCATCCCGCCGACAATCTATGGTCATCACACCGCGCGCCCGACGGGCAAAAGTGACCTCGGCCTGCTCGCCCTCTGGACCGACGAGGGCGTGACCGGCCACGCCTTTCTCGGCACCTCGTCGAACCCGGCGAGTCTCGACGGCCCAACCTTGATCCGCTTTCTCAAGCCGATCCTGATGGGCCAGGACCCGCTCGACCGCGAGCGCCTCAATCGCCTTCTTTGGGGACGCGCCCGGGTCGCCACGGTGCGCGCGATCGGCGCCTGCGACGTGGCACTCTGGGATATCGCCGGCAAGGCGGCCGGTATGCCGATCCACTGCCTGATTGGCACCTGCCGCGACAGCATCCCGGCCTATGCCAGTTCCGAGATCCACGCCACACCGGAGGCGTACTCCGAGCAGGCCAAGCATTACCAGTCGACCGGTTGGGCTGCCTACAAGATCCACCCGCCGCAGCGCTGGCGCGACGACATCAAGGTGTGCGAGGCGGTGCGCAAGGCGGTCGGCGACGATTACACGGTAATGCTCGAATTCGACCTGGAGCTATCGCTACGAAGAGGCATTGCGCGTCGGCCGGGCGATCGAGGAGTTGGGATTTTACTGGTATGAAGACCCACTCGCCGAGCAGGACATCTACAATTACGTCAAGCTAAAGCAAAAGCTCGATATCCCAATCCTCGCCACCGAGTATCCGATCGGCGGGCTCAACTCGTATATTCCGTGGATCACCGAGCGCGCCACCGACTTTCTGCGCGGCGATGTTGCGGTCAAAGGCGGGATCACGACCCTGATCAAAACCGCACATTTGGCGGAAGCCTTCCGGATCAATTTCGAAACCCATCACGGCGGCAACTCATTAAACAATTTTGCCAACCTTCACGTGATCATGGCGATCCGCAATACCGAGTTCTTCGAAGTCTTATTGCCGGACGCGATGCAGAAATATGGCCTCGCCGAAGACATCGCCGTCGACGGCGAAGGCCTTGTCCACGCCCCGACCGAACCCGGCCTCGGCGCAAAAATCGACTTCGACCTGATCGAGAGTAAAAAGATTGGCGTGTTAAGCTGATAAGCCGGCACCGAAAGCGCGCAAACGAGCCCATGGAGGCTGTCGCGCGCGTTCCCGGGGTGGCGGAACAGCTTCGCCGGGCGCTTCGAGAACCTTGCCCCTCACCGTGGAGACCTTCGCTGCTTCGCTGCGATCCAGCTCGCCATCAGGCGCCCGCCACGACGCAGGGTTTCGGGCCAGGTTCTGACCGCTCTCGACCCCCCCAGCACATGATTCGCCATATCGGCGAAGCTTCCGCGAGCGGTATAGTATGGCTGGTGATGGCATTCAGACAGCAAGCTGCGCGAGCGCTCACCACCAAGCAGGAGAGGCAAATCATGGCGAATTACCGGGTTATATCCTCCGACAATCACGTGTTTGAGCCATCGGATTTGTGGACGAGCAGAGCCAAGCCGGCGTTCAAGGACCGGGTCCCACAGCTTGTCCGCGAATATGACGGCGATTGGTGGTACTGCGATGGCCACCGGGTGATCGGGCTGAGCCCTGGGGCACAGACCGGCATGCGGTTTGAAGAGCCGGAAAAGATGGTCCGTACCACGACCTTTGATAAAGTCCGGCGCGGCGGGTATGTCCCTGAGGAGCACCTCAAGGATATGGATGCCGATGGGGTGGATGTAAGCATTGTCTATCCCACCGTCGGTCTGCTGCTTTACAGCGTGCCTGACACTGCGCTGCTGTCGGAGATCTTCAGGGGCTACAACAACTGGCTCGCCGAGTTCTGCGCCGCGGAGCCGAAGCGCCTCAAGGGCATCGCCATGATCAACGTGGACGATGTGCAGGAGGGTGTGAAGGAGCTGGAGCGCTGCGCGAAGATGGGGCTCGCGGGCGGCATGGTCAGCGTCTATCCCCCGGAGGGGAAGGGCTACGATAATCCGATGTATGAGCCGCTATGGGCGGCGGCCCAGGATCTGGACATTCCCGTCGGCATGCACATTGCGACTAACCGGCCGGGCCCAGGACAGGATTTTGCGCTCGAGGACCGCAACCGCGTCCGCAACTCCTTCCTCGCCAACGCCGATCACTGGGTGCGGATGTCGCTTGCCGACATGATCTTCAGCGGCGTCTTTGAGCGCTTTCCAAAACTCCAAGTGGGCACCGTCGAGCACGAACTGTCCTGGATCCCCCACTTCCTGGACCGCATCGACTACACCTACACCCAACGGGTCCAGCAAGAGCGCTATCGATTCAAGGAGGAGGCACTGCCCAGCGACTATTTCCATCGCAACGTGTTTGCGGGCTTCCAGGAAGATGCCATGGGCATCCGCGACCGCCATCTGATCGGTGTCGACAATCTCCTCTGGGGCTCAGACTATCCCCATGTCGAATCCACCTTCCCCAGGAGCCGGCAGATCATCGAGGAGGTCCTGAAGGACTGTACTGAAGAGGAGAAGGCCAAGATCGCCGGCGGCAATGCTGCGAGGATATACCGTCTCAACTAGGCTCCCGTGATCTCTGGTTACTGAAGCTGCTGTCGCTGAGTTCCTCTCGGGAGGAGGATCCAGCGCGGTAGAGGGGCAATGTTGGAGGCAGCTTTTTGGTTAAGGGATAGAGCTTGACCACAAAGCCTAGCTGGCGAGTTCGGTGCCGAGGTAGCGGGCGAGCGTGTCCATGCCGGAACGGCCAGCGCGGGCCTCGGCGTCGGGGTTGTAGTTGGTGTTGGTATTGACGTCGTAGGTGTAGACCGTACCCGCGGCATCGGTGATGAGCTCGATCCCAGCGACATCGATCTGGTTTGTCGCAAGAAAGGTTTCGTAGCGGCCCGCCAGGGCCGAGTCGATGCCGTCGATGATCGTGAACTTGGCGCGCGGCCGGGTGGGCGCAGCATCCGGGCCAGCCGGGCAGAACGCGTCGTCGACCGCGCAGGCATCGGCCGGACACAGCTCGAAGCCGTCGCTGGTATCGACCTCGACCGCATACATGAACCGGCCGCCGACGAACTCCGCCCGGGTGATCAACGGCTCCGGGGCTTCGACGTATTGCTGCAACAGATGGAGCCCGTCGACCGGCGGCTCGTAATCGGGGCTGTTGAGGTAATCGGCGAGCGCATCGGCCGAGCGAAACAATCGCACACCCAGCCCTTTGCCTCCGCGGTTGGGCTTGAGGATGAACCGGCCGTTGGGGAAATGCCGCCGCGCCGCCTCGATCAGCAGCTCTGTGCCGGCGACGAGCACGGTATCCGGCGTGCGGATGCCCGCGGCTTCTAGCGCCGCATACTGGCGCACCTTGCTGATCTCGAGATCGAGCGCATGGCTGCCATTAACGACGCGACGCCCGTGCCGTTCGAGCCAAGCCAACACCGACACGGTCAATTCGGCGGCATAGCGATGACCGCGGGTGTGCGAGGAGGCGCTCATCCGGTTGTAAAAGACGCCCTTCGGCGGCGGCCGCGACAGATCGAAGATGCTGTATTCAAGGAACCAGTCGCGCCACGGTAGACCCTGCCGATCGAATGCCGCGGCCAAGGGTTCGAGCCAAGCCGCGTTCTCGTGGATCACGTGGATGTGCGTCATAGCCGCGCCGCCTTTCCGCTGCGGCGCGCAGATTAATTACACGAATGTCATACGTCAAACGTCTTTATTTAACCTTAAATTATCGTTATAATAATCCTGTCCCGGTTCAGGCGTAATCGGCGGGCTGGGGGATCAGCGGGGCGTCGCCGGCTAGGGTGGTGCGGCGCACGTCGCGTACCTCGCGATAATCAAAGCGGCGCGCGCGGTGCATCGTCGTGCGGTTGTCCCACATCACCAGATCGGCTGGCCGCCAGACATGCGAATAGACAAACTCGTGCCGCGTGGCATGCTCGGTCAGGTCGCGCAAGAACATCCGCGCTTCGGGGATTGTCCAGCCGAGGATGGCGCCGGCATGCGCGGCGAGAAACAGCGATTTGCGCCCGGTAACCGGATGGCTCCGGACCAAGGGCTGGCAAACCGGGCGAAACGCCTCGAACTCCTCGGGAGTCATTTGCGTAAAGCCGATCGCCTCGCGCGAGTAGATCAGCGAGTGCTCGCAGACGAGATCCTCGATTTCCGCCTTGGTGCGGTCGTCGAGCGCGTCATAGGCAGCGCGCATATCGGCGAATTCGGTGTTGGCGCCCCAGGACGGAAGGACCCGCCCGGATAACAGCGAATACTTGGCCGGCACCGGGCGAAATGAACTGTCGGAGTGCCACAACCGGTCGGCGAGTTTGAAAAACCAGACGCGGTCCTCGGTCGACATAAGCGCGCCGGATTTTTCGAGGTTCGAGAAATCGGCAATGCCGGGACCGAGCCGGCTATCTGCGCGCCGGCGGATATGACCGGCGGTGTTGTAGCCCTCGAGCTCGCCAAAATAGCGGGTAAAGGCGATTTGCTCGGCATCGGACAATTCCTGATCCGGGAAGACGAGGACCGCGTATTCATCCATCGCCTGCTCGATCGCCGCGACCATTTCGGGATCGAGAGCTCGACAGCAATCGACCCCAATCGCTTCGGCGGCAAAGACCGGATGCAGCGGGCGGATCGACAAGGGCATCGGACGGTCTCCTTTCGGTTCGGCTGATCGCGCCGTTGCTCGTCACAGCGAGATTGCTTAGTCGCTCTGCTTCTCGCAATGACAGCCATTCACGGTATCATTGTGAGCCATGCAAGCCATTTACCGTGTCATTGCGAGCGCGGCGAAGCAATCCGGATGATCAGTGCTCGCTACGCCCGTCGGGTTCGCACCGCTACATTAGCCGCGGCGGGCGGCGCATCGGCTGCGTCGCTTCAAAGGCGCGGGCGGCGCGCAAGACCTGGTCGTCGCGGTAGAGCGGTCCGACGATCTGCAAGCCGATCGGCAGGCCCTTGCTGGTCAGCCCGCAGCAGATGCTGGCGGCCGGCTGGCGCGTCATGTTGAACGGATAGCTGAACGGCGACCAATCGATCCAATGCCGCTCCTGCGCCGGGTCGTTGAGATCCTGGCCGACCGGCAATGCCGGGACCGGCATCGTCGGCGTCAGCAGCAGATCGTAGTTGCTGATGGAACGCGCCCATTCGCCGGCCGAGCGCGTTGCGCACGAGATCGGCCGGACCCAATCGGCGGCGCTGATCCGCTCGCCCGCGGCGACCGTCTCCAACAGCCCCGGATCGGCCATCGCTTTTCGCTCAGCTGGGATCGTCCGACAACAAGGCCGCGACGACCCGGCGCCCACAATGTCAACAACGCCTCGCGCGGCGAGGCGAAGATCGCACCGACCTCCTCGACCTCGGCGCCCAGACGCCTCAAATTGCCGCGCTGCTGCGGCAACGGCGGCGGCGATCTCCGGATCGACCCGGGCATAGCCGAGATCGGGGCTGAACGCGATCCGCCAGCCCTTCGACGCCGTCCTCGATCCCGTCGTGCCAATCGCGGTCGTCGGCCGGCAGGCGCGTAGGGATCGCGGTGGTCGGGCCGCGCGATGCACGTCAGCATCGCCGCCGCGTCGGCAACCGTGCGCGCGATCGGCCCGTGATGCGACAACAGCCCGAGCGGCGAGGGCGGATAGGCCGGCACCCGGCCAAAGCTCGGCTTCAAACCAAAAACGCCCGCAAAACGCCGACGGGGTGCGGATCGAGCCGGCGCCGTCGCTGCCGAGATGCAGGACGCCGATGCCCGCCGCGCCGCCGCCGCCGCGCCGGCGCTGCTGCCGCCGGATGGTGCGCGAGAGATCCCACGGGTTGCGGGTAATGCCGGTCAGCGGACTGTCGCCCAACGCCTTCCAGCCGAATTCCGAGGTCGTGGTCTTGCCGAGGATGACCGCGCCGGCCTCGCGCAGCCGCGCCACCGCCGGCGTGTCTTCCGACCAGTCCTGGTCGCGGATCGACGAGATGCGAGCCGCGCAAGGTCGGAAACCCGCGCATCAGCATCAGATCCTTGATCGTGGCCGGCACGCCGTCGAGCGGCCCCAACGGCTCGCCGCGCCGCCAGCGCGCCTCCGAAGCGCGCGCCGCGGCAAGGGCGCCGTCGCGATCGACGACGCAGAAGGCGTTGAGCTTGGGCTGCAATCGCGTCGAGCCGGTGCGAAGAGCTGCTCGCGTCGCCTCGACCGGCGACAGTTCGCGTTTGCGGTATAGTTCGGTCAGCGCAGCCGCCGAGCCATAGGCGATCGTGTCGTCGTCGGCCATTGCTGCTCCCCTTTTGGCCCGCCGTTCTGCACGGCTAGGATCAGTCGAGCTAAACCCGCGAGGACCCGATGCGCAACCTGCAAGTCAATGGCGAGCGGCTGTGGGCGAGCCTGATGGAACTGGCACAGATCGGCGCGACGCCAAAGGGCGGGGTGTGCCGGCTCGCCGCCAGCGATCTCGACGGCCGAGGCGCGGCGTCTCTTCATCCGCTGGTGCGAGGAGGCCGGCTGCACGCGTGACGATCGACCGGATCGGCAACATCTTCGCCCGCCGGCCCGGCCGCAACCCGGATCTGCCGCCGGTCATGACCGGCAGCCATCTCGACACCCAGCCGACCGGCGGCAGCTTCGACGGCGCCTATGGCGTGATGGCCGGGCTCGAAATCGTCCGCACCTTGAACGACCTCGGCTACGAGACCGAGGCGCCGATCGAGATCGTCGCCTGGACCAATGAGGAGGGCTCGCGGTTTTCGCCGGCGATGGTCGGCTCGGGCGTGTTCGCCGGCGTGTTCGATCTCGCCTATGGGCTGGAGCGGCCGGACAATGTCACCGGCGTCACGCTCGGCGCCGAACTGGAGCGCATCGGCTTTGCCGGGCCGGCAGCCGGTCGGCGGGCGCCCGGTCGCGGCCTATTTCGAGGCGCATATCGAGCAGGGGCCGATCCTCGAAGCCGCCGGCCTGCCGGTCGGCATCGTCACCGGCGCGCAGGGCCAGCGCTGGTACGAGATCACCGTCACCGGCCAGGAGGCGCATGCCGGGCCGACGCCGATGCCGCGGCGGCGCGACGCGCTGGTCGGCGCGGCGCGGATGATCGACGCGGTCAACCGGATCGGCCACGCGCATGCGCCCTATGCCTGCGCCACGGTCGGGTTTGTCCAGGTCAGCCCCAATTCGCGCAACACGATCCCCGGCCGGGTGTTTTTCACGGTCGATTTCCGCCATCCCGAGGATGCGGTGCTGACCGCGATGGACCGCGAATTGCGCGACGCCTGCGCCGCGGCGGCGGCGACGCCAGAGCCTCGATGCCGCGGTCGAGGAATTCTGGTATTTCCCGCCGACCCCGTTCGATCCGGCGCTCGTCGGCAGGGTGCGCGAGGCGGCGGCGGCACAGGGCTACCCGCACCAGGACATCATCAGCGGCGCCGGCCACGACGCCGTCTACATGGCGCGCGTGGCGCCGGCCGCGATGATCTTTGTTCCCTGCGTCGGCGGCATCAGCCACAACGAGATCGAGGACGCCAAGCCCGATGACCTGACCGCCGGCTGCAACGTGCTGCTCAATGCGCTCCTCGAAAGCGCCGACGCGGCCGCCAAATGAGTTAGGCTGGCCAACTCCTCAATAAAACGCCTTGATTGCGTTGAGCAGAGTTTGCACGACGCCCCAAATGAGGGGGATGCCGACAAAGCCCCAGGCGAGGGCGAGTTTGACGCCGTTGTTGGCGGCCGGGGGCTCGCGATAGTTCAGCATTGGCATTACTCCGCGATCACCTGACCGCCGACGCCGCGGCGATCGGTTTCGCCGATGTAGTGGCGTTCGGCAACGGGCCGGATAAAGGCGTTGGCGATAAACCCGACCACCAGCAGACACGCCATCACATACATTGTCACATTATAGGCCTGCGCCGCGGGGACGCCGTGCGTGACGTTGTATTGGCGGATGTAGTTGACCAATACCGGGCCGAAAATTCCGGCCATCGACCAGGCGGTCAGCAGCATCCCATGGATCGCGCCGACATAGCGGGTACCGAACAGATCGCGCAGGTACGCCGGGACTGTCGCAAACCCGCCACCATACATGCTGAAAATTACCGCGTAGCAAAACACGAACAGCGCGACACTGCGGATGGCGCCGCTATGCGGCACCAACGCGTAGAGAAAGGTACCCAGCGCGAAAAACACAAAGTAAGTATTCTTGCGCCCGATATAGTCGGAGACCGACGACCAGAAAAACCGCCCTCCCATATTGAACAGGCTGAAGAGCCCGACGAGTCCCGACGCGGCAACCGCAGTGATCCGGTGATGGAACATTTCCTGGCTCATCGCCGAGGCTTGACCCAAGACGCCGATGCCGGCAGTCACATTAAGACACAAGACCAGCCAAACCAGCCAGAACTGCGGCGTCTTTAGCGCGTCGTAGACAAACACATCGCGCGCCGTGACCAGCCGCTTAGGCTGAACCGGGGCGACGTAGCCCGCAGGTTGCCAGCCCGGCGGCGGCACCCGCACGATCACGGCGCCGACCATCATAAAACAAAGATAGATCACGCCTAGGACAATGAAGGTCTCGGCCACGCCGACATGGGTCGAGGTCGAGAACTTGCTCATCAGCCATACCGAAAGCGGTGCAGCGATAAACGCGCCGCCGCCAAACCCCATAATCGCCATTCCCGTCGCCATGCCGGGGCGGTCCGGAAACCAGCGAATCAAGGTCGAGACCGGCGAAATATAAGCGATCCCGAGGCCGATCCCGCCGAGCACGCCGTATCCCAGATAAACAATCCACAACTGATGGAGGTAGACGCCGATCGCCGAGACAAAAAACCCGCCCGACCAGAATAACGCGGCGGTAAACATCGCCAGGCGGGGACCTCCTTCCTCGACCCATCGCCCGCGCAACGCGGCGGAAGCCCCGAGAATGACGATCGCGATGCTGAAAATCCAGCCGAGCTCGGTCAGCTTCCAGTCATCGGGCGCGTGGGTAGTGATGCCGATCAGCTTGGTCATCGGCAGGTTGAAGACGCTGAACGCGTAGACCTGCCCGATGCAAAGGTGGACGCATAATGCCGCCGGCGGGATCAGCCAACGACTGTAGCCGGGCGGCGCCACTGTGCGGTCCCGGCTGAGAAACGATAACGTCATGTCTCCTCCCAATATGCTTCAGACCCGACGTACCGGGTTTACCCGGCTCCGTCTCCTTTTGGGGCGGCTTTTGTATACTTGCGAGGGCCCGGGGTCGAGTAGAAACCTCAACCTCAATTACAGAGAAGTTATTTATCTTTGTAGGCACCGGTGCGTTAGCGGCTTCTCCGCCGGTCAAGCGAGTTGCAGAACTACCTCCTGTTCCTCGGCAAAGATCCCGAGGCGGTTGATGCCGTCGAATGCTGCGACTTTATAACATTCAGCCAAGGTCGGATAATTGAACACCGTATCGATGAAGTAGTCGATTTTTCCCTCGAACGACAATACCGCCTGCCCAATGTGGATCAGCTCGCTCGCTCCTTCGCCGATGATATGGACGCCGAGCAGCTGGCGGGTCTCGCTGTGAAAGATCAGTTTCAGCAGGCCGGTGACGTCGCCGAGAATCTGACCGCGGGCGATCTCTTTGTAGCGGGCCTTGCCGATTTCGTAGGGAACCGAGGCCTCGGTCAACTCCTCTTCAGTCTTGCCGACCATCGAGATTTCCGGCACCGCATAAATGCCGTAGGGAAACCGTTCGGGGACACTGCGCGCCTTGACCCCAAAGGCGTGGCATGCCGCGAGGCGACCCTGCTCCATCGACGTTGAGGCGAGTGCCGGAAACCCGATCATGTCGCCGACCGCGTAAATGCCGCGTGTCGCGGTCTGATAGTGCTCGTCGACCACCAGCCGGCCGCGACTGTCGGGCGCCAGGTTCGCTTTTGGCAGATTGAGCCTGCTGGCGGCGCCGGTGCGACCGACCGAATAGAGTGCCTTGTCGGCGATGATTGTCTTGCCGCTGTCGAGATGGATCCGGACGCGCACGCCCCGGTCGTCCTCAACGATCTCCAGTTTGTCGACGCTCTCGTTTAGCCTCAACGTCGCCCGGTTCTCTCGAAGATGATGACAGAACTCGTCGACGATCTCCTTGTCGACAAACGGCAATAGCCGGTCGCGCCGATCGATCAGGGTTACCCGGACCCCGAGCGCGGCAAAGATGCTGGCGTATTCACAGCCAATCACGCCCGCCCCGACAACGGCCAGGGTTCGCGGCAGCCGATCGAGATCGAGGACATCGTCGCTGGTAAAGATCCGTTCGCCATCGAATGGGATGTGGGGGTCGCGGGTAGTCTCCGCGCCTGCGGCGATGATTATTTTCTCCGCCTGGACGGTGCGGGTGCTGGTGCCGTCGACGTAATCGAGGCGGATCGTATTCTGCCCGACAAAGGATGCCGTCGCCTCTATCAGTTCGACCCCGTTGCGCATCAGCTGGTGCCGAGTGACGTCAATTTCGTGCACGATCACGCGGTTGGTGCGGAACAGCAGATCCTGCATCGTGATGTGCTGTTTGACTGTGTAGGAGGCGCCGTAAAACTCGCGCCCGCGATAGCCGCACAGATCGAGCGCCGCCTCGCGGAAAGTTTTGGAGGGAATCGTACCGAGATTGACACTGCAGCCGCCAAGAACAGTCTTTCGTTCGACGATCGCGACCCTCTTATCGAGCTTGGCGGCTTGGATCGCGGCGCGCTGCCCAGCCGGTCCAGAACCAATTACCAAAAGATCGTAGTCAAATTCGTCTGCTGACATGATCTCGTCCCCCAACGTCCAGCGCCTTTCGGGATAAACATGCGATAACCGTGCCGCATAAGGGTGACAATTGCATGAAACCAGCGGTCGCGTCGCCCGCTCTTTATCGGCGACGGTCGCGACCCAACATGTCTTGAAGCGCACCGTCCGGCGGACGCATCGCTGTCGCGGCAAATTGTCGTAACTGTGCTGCCCGAGGGCCCCTTAACTAAGGAAGCGTGCGCAGCCCGTGCATGCAATGGATCTCCGTTACCGATGACCGATCTCGCCCTGAAACACGGGCTTGGCTTTCCCGACCTCTACCACCGCGACGGCCTGGTCCGCATCGACCGCGCCTTTGTCGAGCACCTCGCCGCTGCAGACCCCGCTCTGCACAACCGGCTGATGGCGGCCCGGCGCGACCCCGAGGCACTCGCGCGAGCCGACGAATCAGACCTGCTCGTCGAACTGGCGCCGCAGGTCGAAGATTTCGTCGGCGATCTGTTCGGCATCACCGCCGAGATCAGGATGTTGCAGGCACAGCATAATGAATTGGCGCCGCTCTATTCGGTCAAGCGGCTGTTCGTGCAGCGCCGCGCAGTCAAAGGTGTCAAGGAGGCCGATGCTGCGGCGATCGACGGGCCGGCCCTGGCGCGCGAACTCGATGCGCTGATCGGCGGCCATTCCGACGATATACAGGGGTGGGAGCGGCGTTACGCCGAGCATGTTGCGGGCTGGCTCGACGACGAGGCCGGCAATTCCGCGGCACTCGACATCGCACAGCGCTATGCCGCGTGGGCGACGCTGGCACCCGCGGGGATCGGGAAACATCGCGGCGGCGTGCTGTTCCGGGTGCCGCACCGGCTCGACATGAACCATCTCGTTCCGGTCGAGACCGTCGAACGCGACGGGGTCACGATGCTGCGCCTGCCCGAGGAGGACTGGCGCCATCGTCAAGGCTTTGGGCTGACCGATCATGGCACCGATCTGACCGGTGCTCTCGACCAGGCGAATTACTGCATCTGGTGCCACAACCAAGGGAAAGACAGCTGCTCGAAGGGGCTCAAGGAGAAGGACGGGGCCTTCAAAAAGAGCGTGTTCGGTGTGACCCTGGCCGGCTGCCCACTCGAAGAAAAAATCTCCGAAATGAATTTGGTGAAGGCGCGCGGCTACAGCCTCGGCGCACTCGCCATCGTCGCTGTCGACAATCCGATCTGTGCCGCGACCGGGCACCGCATCTGCAACGACTGCATGAAGGCGTGCATCTATCAGCGGCAGGAGCCGGTCGATATCCCGCAGGTCGAGACCCGCACCTTGAAGGACGTCCTCGGGCTACCCTGGGGGTTCGAGATCTATTCGCTGCTGACGCGGTGGAACCCGCTCAACATTTCCCGCCCATTGCCGAAGCCTGAGACCGGCAAGAAGGTGCTGGTTGTTGGGCTCGGCCCGGCCGGATTCACCTTGGCCCACCATCTGATCAATGACGGCCATTTCGTCGCCGCGATCGATGGGCTCAAGATCGAGCCATTGCCGGCCGAAATTTCCGGGGTCAAGCCCGATGGCGGCCGCGTGCCATTCCAGCCGATCTGCGATGTGGCACAGCTCGTCGATAGGCTCGACGACCGGGTCATGGCCGGGTTTGGCGGTGTCGCCGAATACGGCATCACCGTGCGCTGGGACAAGAATTTCCTAAAGATCGTGCGGCTCTTGCTCGAACGCCGCGCCGAGTTTGCGATGTATGGCGGCGTGCGCTTTGGCGGCACATTGACGATCGACAGCGCATTTGACCTGGGCCTCGACCACATCGCGTTGTGCGCCGGCGCCGGGCGGCCGACCGTGATCCCGATGCCGAACAATCTGGCGCCGGGGGTGAGGCAAGCCTCGGATTTCCTGATGGCGTTGCAGCTGACGGGTGCGGCCAAGACCAGCAGCATCGCCAATCTCAGCGTGCGGCTGCCGGTGGTGGTGATCGGCGGCGGGTTGACCGCGATCGACACCGCGACCGAGTCGCTCGCCTACTATCCGGTGCAGGTCGAAAAATTCCTTTCGCGCTACGAGACGCTAGTCTCCGAACGCGGCGAAGAGGCGGTGCGCGCCGAATGGAACGCGGCGGAACAGGAGAGCGCCGCCGAATTCATCGCCCGCGCCCGCGCTTTGCGCGCCGAGCGGGCGGCTGCCAGCCGTGAAGGCCGCGCCCCGCGATTGGCCGAAATGCTCGACAGCTGGGGCGGGGTGACGATCGCGTATCGCCGCCGGCTGATCGACTCGCCGAGCTACACCCTCAATCATGAGGAGGTGGCGAAGGCGATGGAGGAGGGGATTCGCTTTGCCGAATTGCTGACCCCGGCCGAGGTCGAAATCGACCAATTCGGCCAGGCGAAGGCGCTGAAGCTGACGCGCCATCGCGCGCGAGAGGTCGGCGGAACCGGACCGTCGCTCGACCAGGGGCCAGGCGAGACCGTGGTGTTGCCGGCGCGGACGATCCTGGTCGCCGCCGGAACCCAACCCAACACCGTGCTGGCGCGCGAAGATCCCGATAACATCGTGGTCGACGGCCGCTATTTCCGCGCCCTCGACGAAGACGGCAACCCGGTAGTGCCGGAGCGGGTAGCAAAGCCCGCCGCGGTGCGGGTACTGACCCATTTGCGCGACGACGGCCGGGCAGTCAGCTTCTTTGGCGATTTGCATCCGAGCTTTTCGGGAAATGTCGTCAAAGCAATGGGCGGCGCCACGCTCGGCTATTCCGTCGTCAGCCGCATGTTGGCGCGGCGCGAGACGTCGAGCCCGTCGCCCGCCGAATTGCGCGTTCGGCTCGACGATGAGTTGCGCGCGCGGGTGCACCAAGTGATCCGGCTGACCCCAAAAATCCTCGAAATCGTGATCAAGGCGCCGATGGCGGCGCGCGCCTTCATGCCGGGCCAGTTCTATCGATTGCAGAATTACGAAACCCTGGCGTCTCATATCGACGGTACGACCCTGGCGATGGAGGGGCTGGCATTGACCGGCGCCGCGGTCGACCCGAAACAGGGCTTGCTGTCGACGATCGTTCTCGAAATGGGCGGGTCGTCGGATCTCTGCGCACTGTTGAAGCCGGGCGAGCCGGTGATCCTGATGGGGCCGACCGGAACGCCGACCGAGACCCCATCTGGCGAAACCGTATTGCTGGTCGGCGGCGGGCTCGGCAATGCGGTGTTGTTCTCGATCGCCGCGGCGTTGCGCGCGCAGGGATCGCGCGGGCTCTATTTTGCCGGCTACAAGACAATCGCTGACCGATACAAGGTCGAGGATATCGAGCGGTCCGCCGATGCCGTCGTGTGGTGCTGCGACGAGGCGCCGGGTTTTGCCCCCGGCCGGCAACAGGACCGAGCCTTTGTCGGCAATATCGTGGAGGCGATCGCGGCCTATGGCTCCGGCGAGTTGGGGCCGGTGGCGATCCCGCTCTCCGCGGTCGACCGTATTATCGCGATCGGCTCGGACGGCATGATGAACGCCGTCGCGCAAGCGCGGCGGGCGCGGCTCAAGGGCTATTTCCGGCCCGATCACCGCGCGATCGCGTCGATCAACTCACCGATGCAGTGCATGATGAAAGAAATCTGCGCCCAGTGCCTGCAGATGCATCGTGATCCCGTGACCGGCATCGAGACGGTCGTCTTTTCCTGCTTTAACCAGGACCAGGACATGGACCAGGTCGATTTCGCAGCGCTGCACCGCCGCCTGTCGCAAAACGGCGCGCAGGAAAAGCTGACAAAATTGTGGATCGATCGTTGCCTGCACCATCTCGGCGAACGCCCCGCCCTCGCAGCGGAGTAGCGAGTTTCGTCCCGAGGTCCAAGAGTTTCTCAACTTACTGGCGGACTGCCCACAAAGCTGTTAAAGAGCAGCGTTGAATATCTTTTCAAATTAAGGTTTCTCGATGGCAGCTGATGACGTTCCCTCGACGGGTCAGACGCCAACTGTTAATGATGGCAGGAGCTCCCTTAAGGAGAATGCAACCTGGCTGATCGCACTGCTGGGTTCACTAATTGCTGCTATCGTGCCCGTAACCGAAGCGGTCCGTGGTCACTACGAACTGAAGATGAAAGACAGAAAATTCGAACACGAGTTGAGACTCAAACAAAGTTAATTGCAAAGTAAAGTAGAACTTCAGTTCCTAAACCTCGTCACCACCCAGACTATGAGCCGTGAAGACAGGGCAGGGATCTTGGATATCCTTGCAAATTTCTCTCCGCCAAATTCGCTACAAGCGACATCGTTACAACAATGGGCAAAGAAACGAATCGACTCGCTCGTTTCTAATATAGCAGCGCTTAAAAATTTAGAAGAAAGAAGGGCTGCTTTGAGCACCGAAAACGATCCCCAGCGACGAGAATGGGAAGAAGCAGACATTGACTGCGATGAGTTAGTTTATAAACTGGACGACGCATCGGCAATATACGACAGAGACTCTATATTACATTTATCTAAGGATATTCCGAGTTGTAGAGAACAGGCAAATAGCAAACGAGATGCATACTTAGCAAAAGCATTAAATGCTCCGGTACGCGGTGCCACCTCAATAGTAGTTCAGCTCAAGCCGGGGACAGCTCGCCGCTTTATCGACGATTCGAGCCGAAGTGCCGTTATTTGTGCCTCTTTCAGAAGGATTATCGCGCTTTAACACCAGCCCCGGTGGTCAGCCATTTGATTTATATGACAATCGAAAAGATTTCGGGAATCTGGGACCGCCTGATGGTGCCCAGTACAAAGGGCGTGGTTATGTTCAACTTACCGGACGAGTTAACTACGTACGTGTAGGTCAAGCACTTAAGCCCAAGTTCCGCAGTTTGATTTTGAACAGCATGGTAACTCAATGGGTTGCAAGCCATTTTAAGTTTTAGGCACCACGGTTTTGGGTTCAGGCGGCGGGCGGCATCTCCTGGAAGACCGGCGGAAGGGTGAGGCCGATAGCGCGGCAGATCGGGTCGATGGTCGGGCCTGGCGCGGTGCGCAGGCGCGCCCGGCGACCATCCTGTTCGACATCGATTTCGCTGAGGTCGACAAGATCGTCGACGATGCGCTGCCATTCGAGCCGGCTGCGACGGGCGGCGAGCCGGTCGAAAAGCTCCTTGCGCAGGACAAGGGCGAGGAAGGTGCAGAAGACGTGGCCGCGGATGCCGGCGTCGGTTTTGTGGAAGATCGGGCGGGTGGCGAGCAGCGCCTTTGCGGTTTTGAAGGCGTCCTCCACGGCCAGCAGATTGCGGTAGCGCAACACGATCTGGAGCGCGGCGATCTTGGTGTTGGTGCGCAGCACGAAGAGACCGTCGAACCGGGTATCGGCCTCGATCTTGGCGCGGTCGATGACAAAGCCGCCGCCCGCGGGCGTCTTCAGGAAGCGACGAAAACCCTTGTTGGCGACGAGCGCCTTGTCGCCCTGGGCGAGCTTGCGCTCGAGACCGGCGACGATTTCGGCGCGCGCCGCGGCGTCCTTTTTGGCTTCCTCCTCGTTGCGGCAGATGATGTAGCGCCGCCCGGCGATCGTCGTCTCCCGGATCGCCAGTTCGGTCTCGCCTTTCTGGCGGGGAATGACGAGCGGCACGGCGAGGCCATCATCCTCGATGACCCCGGTGCGCACCTCGCGGCTGGTGCGTTCGCGCACGCCGAGGATGTACTGGATCTTCTCGGCTTCGAGGGCGGCGATGGTATCGGCACTGATCATGCCGCGATCGGCAACGATGCAAGCATCGAGGATCCCAAAGCGCTCGCGCAGCCGTTTGACTACTGGCAACAACAGCGTCACGTCGGCCGTGTTGCCGGGCATCACAAAGGACGCGATCGGCCGGTCGGCGTCGTCAAGCACGATGCCGAGCACGACCTGCTTCAGGTGACCGCGATAGTCTTTGGAGTGGCCGTACTGGCCTAGGCTCTCGCCGCCGGCCCCCTCGAACCATAAACTGGTGGTGTCGAAAAACGCGATCGAAACGGCGCCGAACAGCGGCTGGCGGTGGTGATAGAGTGCCTCCTCGATGGCCTCGGCGGTGCTGCGGCCGGCCGCGTCGACTTCGCCAAGCCAGGCCATCGCCTTATAGGCGTGGTCGAGATCGAGCCCATCGGTGCCCGGCACACGTACCCGGCTCAGCCAGTCGCTGGCATGGCGGTCGGAGCCCGAGATCATCAGCCGGTGCAGCACCGTGAGATAGACGGCGCGCTCGACATCAAAGGAAAAGCGCCGGTCGGAGACGAGGCTCTTGAGCACGTCGCGGCATCCTGTTTCCGCCCACAGCCAGCCGAACACCAGATCAGGTCCGATGCTGAGGCGGTGCAGCTCCGGCAATTCGCCGCGATAAAAACTCGACAACACGATCGAGCGGCGCGAATGGCGCGCCGCCGAGGCGATCAGCCCATCGATCAGCCCCGAGGCCTCAACTTCATCGCGCCGGCCGAGCGCCTTGATGACGCGCTGCACGTGGCGGCCGCCCTCGCGCGCGTTCTCGACGAGGTAGAGGTATTCGTAGGCTCCAATCTTCTTGACGCGGACAAATATGGCGCGGCACCTTTGTTCTCCGGTACCAGCACCACGATTCTCTGGGCCGCCGCAAGCAAATTCCTCAATATCTATTGCAATCGTCTGGCCGATTTAGCACCACACCTTGGCGTGCCCGGTCGTATCCCTAGCGTTTCCGCGGCTTCCAGCGAGCGATTTACTCCAAACTGAGGAAGTTGGGTTAAGGTGGATCTCGAAAACGATCCTGATCAAGAAACTGATCCTGGTATCGCAGCGCGAACACTCGCTTTTTATATTAAGGGGAAGGAGAAAGCATTGAAAGCGGCTATCAGCGCTGATGATCTGGCGCTTACTCGGCGATTAATGAACGGCGGCAGCCACGGGTTGACCGACTTCATTGATGCTTTCACGATCGGGCGAAGAGCGCTGTCGTAAGTCGCGTTGTCGCTACGATAGCGCCCCGCAGCCTGCGCGATTCGTGGCGCTGCACCGTTGGGTGCCGCAAAGCAGAGCGCAAGAACAGCTAACCATACTATAAATCGGCCCCTGCTTGGCGAACGCCCCGCCCTCGCCGCAGAGTAGTGTCCTTAAGACAAAGGGCTGAGATCGCTCACAAGCCGATCCCGCCAAGCTGCGTTAACTAACCCATCGCGTGCCGATTGAAATTTCCCTGCAGCGAGTGCGGCGCGTCACGTCGTTGGAAACTTACAGTTGCTGGCCTCGGTCGGATACCTTTAGACTACCTTCAAATCGTGCGCCGACTGAACGCGCGATGCATTTTGGGAGGAAGTGATGGTATCGGCAGCGCTGGAGCGGGACTTTACCGAACGGCAAAGTCTCCCATTCATCATCGGCGCCTCCTCGGTTGGCACGCTAATCGAGTGGTACGACTTCTATCTCTACGGCGTGCTCGCGCTTTTCTTCAGCAGGCATTTCTTCTCTCCGCAGCTGAGCCCGACCGTCGCCTTCATCGCCAGTCTTTTCGTGTTCTGGACGGGTTTCCTTGTTCGGCCGTTTGGCGCAATTCTGTTCGGCCATCTCGGCGATTTAATCGGTCGCAAATTCACGTTCATGCTGACCTTGGGACTGATGGGAGGCGCCACCTTTGTCGTCGGCCTGTTACCCGGCTATGCCGTGATCGGAGCGCTCGCACCGATCCTGCTGGTGACGATGCGCGTTGTGCAAGGTCTCGCCTTGGGCGGCGAATATGGCGGTGCGGCGACATACATCGCCGAGCACGCGCCCGACGGCAGGCGCGGCCTCTATACGAGTTGGATCCAGACCACAGCGACGATGGGGATCGTCTTGGCACTTTTGGTCATCTTGATTTGCCGGCTGGCAATGGGCGACCATGTGTTCGGCGATTGGGGCTGGCGCGTTCCGTTCCTGCTTTCGGCGATCCTCGTTCTGCTGTCCGGTTATATCCGGCTCAGGCTCGAGGAATTGCCGCTGTTCGCCCGCCTCAAAGAGCAAGGCAAATCGTCCAGCAACCCTGCCGCCGATAGCTTTCTGCGCGGCGGCCGGAACTGGGGCCTGATGCTGGTTGCATTATTTGGCGCCACGGCGCCCGAGGGCGTCGTCTGGTACACGAGCCAATTCTACGCGCTGTTCTATTTGACCACGGTTTTGAAGGTCAGCTACGTCACTGTGTACATCATTATGATGGTCGCGTTGACCTTGGGGGCTCCGTTCTTTGTCGCGTTTGGCGCATTGTCCGACAAGATCGGCCGCCGAAACATCATGACCTTTGGTTTCGCGCTGGCGGTGATCAGCTATTGGCCGGTATTTACCTGGCTCGGCACCTTCAAGGACAACCCGGTCGTCCTAGGGATCCTGATTTTCTACATGGTGATCCTGGTGACGATGGTGTACGGCCCGATAGCGGCATTTCTGGTCGAGCTGTTTCCGGCGCGGATCCGCTACACCTCAATGTCGCTCCCTTATCACGTCGGCAATGGCGTTTTTGGCGGGCTGGTCCCGGCAGCGGGGGCTTCGATCGCGGCAATCACCGGTATTGCCCTGAGCGGACTGCTTTACCCGATGGCGATCGCCGCATTGGGGGTCGTCGTCAGTCTCGCCTTCATCCGCGAACCGACGCATCAGATAAGGATCTGGGACGAAGTCGACGGCGCTCCGCCGCTGGTGCCGGATCAGCCCTAAAGGTCAGGTCTTTTCGACGTTCCACAGCAGCATCACCGGCCCGGCGATGCGGCCTCTGATGTTGCTGCGGTACGCCGTCTTTGGCGTGTACTGACCGGTTGGGATGTAGGGCACGGTTTCGAAGGCGCGTTGTTGGATTTGGGCAGCGATCCCCTGGCGGTCTTCGAGATCGCTCGCTTTGACCCATTCGGCACGCAATGCCTCGATTTTGTCGTCGCTCGGCCAGCCGAACCAAGCCTTTTTGCCGTTGCTGCGCAGCGACTGGTTTAGGGTCGGGTCGAGCATATCGGCGCCGATCCAGCCGGTGCCGAAGACATTCCATCCGCCCTCCTGGGGCGGCTTCATCGACGCACGCCGGGTAACCAGCTGCCCCCAATCCATCGCCGCAATCTCGATCTTGAGCCCGAGCTTTTTCATCAGATCGGCGGCAACAAGCGCCTGGGAATGCGGACCAACCTGATCGGTGGCGTCGAGCACGACGATCTTGTCGCCCTTGTAGCCGCCCTCGGCGATCAATTTTTTAGCCTTGTCGAAATCGCGTTTGCCGGTCAGCGCTTCCGAGCCGGCGTTGCTCGCCATCGGCGTTCCCGCGGTAAAGAACGTCGGTGCCAGCCGCCAATTCTTCGGATCGCCAGCGATCGTGGTCATGAAATCGGCTTGATTGGCAACCGCCAGCACTGCCTGACGCATCTTCACATTGTCGAACGGGGGCCACAGATGGTTAAAGCGCAAAGTCTGCGGTGAACCGAGCGGGTCGGCATCGGCGACAACGACATCTTGACCCGAGAAGGTTGGCACCAGATCCAATGGCGGATTCTCCCACCAATCCACCTCGCCATTGCTGAGTGCTGCAGCCGCGGTCGCGTGATCGGGAACGACGAGCCACTCGATACGGTTGATTTTGACGATTTTTCCACCGGAAGCCCAGTTCGGCGGCTCGCTGCGCGGCACATAATCAGTGTTCTTGACGTAAACCACCTTGTTCCCGGGCTGGAATTCCGAAGCGACAAATTTGAAAGGGCCGGACCCGACCATCTCGGTGATCTGCTTAAAGGGGTCGGTCTTGGCAAGCCGTTCCGGCATCACGAACGGCACCAAGCTCGACACCTTTGCGATCGCGCTGATCAACAGCGGAAATGGCTCTTTGAGCCGGATCGAGAAGGTCTTGTCGTCACCGCCCTTCATCTCGCCGATTTCGGATGCGAGGGTTTGGCCAAAGGCGTCCCGCGCCATCCAGCGCTGCAGCGAGGCGGTGCAGTCGATCCCGCGCACCGGCTGCCCGTCATGGAATTTGAGACCGTCGCGCAATTTGAAGCTGTAGACGAGCTTGTCGTCGGAGACATTGTAATCGTCGACCATCTGTGGATGCGGCTGGAAGTTGTCGTCCAGCGCAAACAATGTGTCGAAGACCATGTAGCCGTGATTGCGCGTAATGTAGGCAGTAGTCCAAATCGGATCGAGCACGCGCAGATCCGACTGAGCGATAAAGCGCAAGGTTTTGGTGTCGGCCGCTTGAGCGCGGGTGCGTAACCCAAAGCCGGCGAGGGCTGCCGTTCCCACACCCGCGGCAAAGCTGCGGCGCGTAATGCGATGTGCCATCTCGGACCCCTCCATTTGGTTGTCCAAGAGGCTGAGCAAAAAGCGAGCCATCCGCGCGGTGGAGCGCGCCGCGGCGCTGGCCGGCTCGTCAGTCAAGACGAAACCTCTCTCGCAGCGATGCCAATCAGCTCCAACCGGAGCGGGTCAGCCCTCGGAGAAGGCATATCGAGCAGAGATCTCAGCGGCCTCACCACACCTTACCGGGATTTACCCGGCTTCACTCGGCCCTGTCCGCCAATCGCGTTAACAAGTGGGCTCCTGAAATCCAGCGCCTCGTTCGGCACACCGCGATCGAGAGCAGCCGGCATAGCCCCGCTTGGGCACCGCACGGGAGGAGATCACCGCAACCGAGCTCGAACCCTGCAGCCAAGGGTTCGATCATGAAGGGAGATTGAAAATGCCGATCAGAACAGAACTTCGCAGGATTGCCGATCTCGAAGCCGGCGCTCGCGTCATTCCCGTTGGATCCGACCTCTACCGGCAGGGTGATCATTGTTCCACTTGTTTCATCGTGCTGGGTGGCTGGATCGCTCTTTCTGTCCTGCTCGATGACGGCTCCTGCCAGATCTTGGATTTTGCTCTTCCAGGCGCGGTACTCGGCTTTCAGTCATCCACAAACACGCCGATGTACCACTCCGCCCGCTGCCTCTCGGTGGCGCGCGTGTACGCCTTCGCGCGGCGCAAGCTCGACGACATCATCGAGGCTAATCCGCGTCTCGCGATCCTGCTCTGCCGCCAGGTCAGCGCCAACGAGGCGCGCGCACACGATCACCTCGCCAATATCGGTCTGCGAGACGCCAAGCAACGCATCGCGCATTTGCTCCTCGAGCTCTATGTCAGAGTTCGCGGCCGCCTCCCGGTCGAACCCGGCGAGACGATCAAATTGCCGCTCAGCCAGGGCCAGGTCGGGCAGGCGATCGGACTTACTTATGTTCACGTATGCCGAACCCTGCAGACCCTGCGCCAGCGCGGGATAGTGCAGTTTGCCAATCAAACCCTCGAGATTATCGATCCCCCGGCGCTGATGGCTGCCGCCGGTGTGGAACCCGATAGTCTCAACCTCCAATGGCGGGTCGAACAATCAAGACCTGCCGAGGTGCTGCGCCATCCCTCAGCGTTGCAAGCGAGCGGCTCATTGCCAGCGGGGTGGATGCCGGTTCAATACGACCGCACCGCAGCCCCAAAGGTGGCGGCCAACTTTGCACCCGCGCAAGCTGCGTAGCGCGCCAGCCAACACCCCGGGCGGCCGCCGCGGCGTCGTCTAGATACTCATTACCTGCTATTGGCAATATTCGAAAGCGCCCATAGCGGCTTACACCCTCTGCATTGGTAAACTTCACCGCAGAGACCGCGAAAAGCGACTCCTGCGCAAAGCTGGTCGGGATCGGCTTGGGGGGTTGCATAATTTCAGCGCCGCGGGATGCGCCCCAAAAACTGCTCGATCGCGTTCGGATGCGGTGCTGCCGGATGGGTGGCAATCACCGCGTTTAAAAATTCGAGGAATTCTTAGCCGGCACGGGTCGGAAAGGCGTCGACCGAATGCGCCACGATGTCGGTATGAACATGCTCGCCAAGGTGAAGGCGGATAGCACAACCGCGCGGGCTCGCACCCTGCGGGTCGTTATCGCCGATATTCGGAATTCCCGCGAAGTCAGAAAGCGCACCGTCACCGGCGTCGAATTTCGCTGAATATGCGGCGCCCGCGTCAGCGCGGCAGCTTCCGACGAAGGCGTAAACACGCCGGTCAACAATATGCCCTTTGCATGCGCGGGTCTGAACCCGGGATGAATACCACCATCAATTTTGTCGAATGCCGCGATCGCGTCACGGCTGAGGGTCAGAAGTTTTTCGTCTGTGGTTAGCGGCATGGCTCGGTTACTCCGTTCGACTGTACTTCACCCGCCTCGCCCGGCGGGCGTCGCCGTAAGTTGAAGCTTGTTGAGTTGACTGTACAGATGTTATCTCAATCAAATGGCCTGGGTGTTTATTCTGTTCGCAGACGTGTTCGAGATCGCGTGGCCGTTCGTATTAAAGCGGTCAGCCGCATTTTCTAGCTGGTCGCCGCTTTTGGCGGTATTGCTTTTTACACCGTCTGCATTTCTGTTGACTCATGCAGTGAAACAATTACCAGCTGCTACAGTGTATGCAACATTCGCTGGCATAGCGATGGCGGGAACGGCGATCATCGGCATCGCATTTTTTGGCGAGAGCACAAATCTCGGCCGGGTGTGCTCGCTGGTGTTGGTCGTGATCGGACTGATCGGGCTTAAGGTGTTTTCCGGCGCGGCGGATTGACAAGTCGGATAACTGCCGTTTATCAGTTGGTAATATAGATTAATATAGTTTTCACCAAATCGTACAGGGCAGGCGCAAGAACTGCAACCATCACGAAGGCCCATGCGCTCCTATGTCGAACGGGGATGCGTCGGGCTTCACTCTCGATCTCTACCTTTGGAAACACCCGCCGCGAATATGAGAAAAGGACTCGAAACAAGTTTAAAAAGAGCAGAAACGTGTATACATATATTAGTGATTTAGGAACGGTGCTAAGATTGTCGACCCTTGGCGCTGCGACTTCCAATCTGACGCACGCCCAAACTGACAAGGGTATCCCGACCAAAAATATCAATACGTCGTAAATCCCTGAACGATGAATCCATTCATAGCTTGAACGCCTTTCATGAAAGAAATCGACCAGCTTTGCCTTAGTCGTGACGAACCACGCTTCATTGTTTGCGGCGATTTCGAAATTGCTCTCGTTTGGTGTCGGCAATGTAGGAAGTCTGCTGAAATCGAAAGTCGGGGGCCGCGAGAAGTCCAAAAAGAGCGTTACACGATCTTGCGGCAAATGTTTCAGAATCGCGTTTGGGACGGATTGAGTGCTATAAAGGACCGATCTCAATTTAGTCGGAAAGTTAGTATCATCGAATATCTCCTCCCGATTCCCCGTCAGAACCTCTCCATTTTCGGCGGTTATTGTGACTGAAACCACAAAGGCGTTATGTACCGTGGCTCTTCTACGTCCGAAATCATCCGCAGATTCCTCTGTCGTCTGAAACAGCACGCTCATGATCTTGTCTCTGTAGTCTTTTTGGCGCTCATTGATTATGCGGTAGAGGAGCTTGAGCTGCACCGCCTCAGCATCGGACCTGATCTGGTGTTCGGCTGGCTGTGGGCGGAAACAGGATGCCGCGACGTGCTCAAGAGCCTCGTCTCCGACCGGCGCTTTTCCTTTGATGTCGAGCGCGCCGTCTATCTCACGGTGCTGCACCGGCTGATGATCTCGGGCTCCGACCGCCATGCCAGCGACTGGCTGAGCCGGGTACGTGTGCCGGGCACCGATGGGCTCGATCTCGACCACGCCTATAAGGCGATGGCCTGGCTTGGCGAAGTCGACGCGGCCGGCCGCAGCACCGCCGAGGCCATCGAGGAGGCACTCTATCACCACCGCCAGCCGCTGTTCGGCGCCGTTTCGATCGCGTTTTTCGACACCACCAGTTTATGGTTCGAGGGGGCCGGCGGCGAGAGCCTAGGCCAGTACGGCCACTCCAAAGACTATCGCGGTCACCTGAAGCAGGTCGTGCTCGGCATCGTGCTTGACGACGCCGACCGGCCGATCGCGTCCTTTGTGATGCCCGGCAACACGGCCGACGTGACGCTGTTGTTGCCAGTAGTCAAACGGCTGCGCGAGCGCTTTGGGATCCTCGATGCTTGCATCGTTGCCGATCGCGGCATGATCAGTGCCGATACCATCGCCGCCCTCGAAGCCGAGAAGATCCAGTACATCCTCGGCGTGCGCGAACGCACCAGCCGCGAGGTGCGCACCGGGGTCATCGAGGATGATGGCCTCGCCGTGCCGCTCGTCATTCCCCGCCAGAAAGGCGAGACCGAACTGGCGATCCGGGAGACGACGATCGCCGGGCGGCGCTACATCATCTGCCGCAACGAGGAGGAAGCCAAAAAGGACGCCGCGGCGCGCGCCGAAATCGTCGCCGGTCTCGAGCGCAAGCTCGCCCAGGGCGACAAGGCGCTCGTCGCCAACAAGGGTTTTCGTCGCTTCCTGAAGACGCCCGCGGGCGGCGGCTTTGTCATCGACCGCGCCAAGATCGAGGCCGATACCCGGTTCGACGGTGAGCCCGTCGTGCTTCAGGCGGCACGCTGTGATCGGAAATCGAGTAGTAAAATTGCGCCATTCTTCTGGCGCAGCAGGTGCTGTGTCACTCATTTGGTAAGCCGGGAAATCGTATGCGAGATTTTGTAGCTGCGGGAGATGTCGCCCACTGTGCCACCCAACTGGTTGTTCCAGAGCATCGCCTCGGGCTGCTAACGGGGGAGCTGCGGCTTGGGGCTGCGGGCTTTAGCAAGCTCGCGGCCGTCGCCGGCGTGAGCGCGGCAACTTGAACGGCGATGCCCTTGCCATCGGTTGATACAGACGAATAACCATATGCGATGTGGTTTGTTTTGCCACCAAAAGCCCTTACCAAAAAATAATCTATTAGCGCTTCGAGTTTTTGTGCCTGTTATTCGACCTTGCCAAATCGCTCTGTGTCTAATTGCAGCGATGCAATGGGCTTCGAGCGCGGCCCGGGCACACGGATTCTGCGTAGCGGATGAGGTACTTGACCACTTGAAGCGCCGATTGACGACTGCCCGATAACCTGTCCATATTCGGTTCGCTTACGGAAAAAGGCGCTTACGCAGCCTATATTCCGGCGAATCGAGGAGCTCGACGGATGAACATCCGCCACACGCCAAATACTGTGGCTGCACCTTACGGCCCCTATAGTCACGCGGTCGAGGTGCCCGAGGGCTCGCGGCTGCTTTACATTTCGGGCGAGGTCGGGGTGTTGCCCGACGGCACCGTGCCCGACGGGATCGAGGCTCAAGCCGAGGCGTGCTGGCGGAATATCATTGCCATCCTCGCGGATGCCGGGATGGGGGTCCGAGATCTGGTCAAGATCACGACCTATCTGGTGCGGCCGGAGGACGTGGCCGCGGCTGGTGCGGCGCGGGCAAAGCATTTTGGCGACGCCCGGCCCGGCTCGGCAACCATCATCGTCAAAGCGCTGGTCCTGCCGCAATGGCTGATCGAGATCGAGGCGGTCGCAGCGGCTAAGGCTTGATCACCTCTTGAACAGTGCATCGGGCTAGCCGCGGGACTTTACATCAGTAGCGGATCGAAGCACCCCTCACCGTTCCGAGTAGAGCTCGGTGACGCTTCTACGCAACTCTCTCCCCGCACCGGGGGATCCGAGTAACGCCGATTGATGTTGCCGACAAGACCTGAACGCGGCAGTCGATAAGGAATTCAGCGACGGCAGGCCGCACGGGGCGGCGGCGGGCCGCCGCTATGTTTCAAGCAAATGCCGGGGCGGCGCCGATGACCCAGGCGCGGGTCTCGGCGGCTGACCACCAGCTGACGACGAGATGCGGGGCGATCGCGGCGATGCGGATCGCCTGCTCGGGCTTGCTTTCGATAAAATGAGTGCAACCGCAGCGGGTCGCCGCCATCGCCTTGTAGCTCGCCACCGAGGCTAGATCCGGCGGCACCTCGTCCGGACGGCACTCCAATTTTAACCCGTGAAACCCCCAGCGGGCGAGCCAAGCTTGGGTGTGCGGTCGGTCGATCTCCGGCCGCCCGGTGATGATGACGGCGCGCTCCGGCGCAAATGGCGGCAGTACGGGAAAGGGCTCGAGAGCATGACGCCGGATCAATGCCGCGGCGAGGTCGACGTCGTAATCAGCGCGAGAGATGTCCGGCAGAAAGACGCCGTCGAGATCGAGCCCGAAAAACGGGCGCTCTGTCGAGCGCTCAGGCGGCGCCCCGGTCTGGCGTCGAGCCCTCGCCGCCGGGGTTGCTTCGCCGCGCTCCCAGGGAAAGCGGAACAATTCCCGCATCGGGTGCGAAAAATCCGGGACATAGCGCGTCGTCTCGGGATCGTGGAGGATCGTCAAAGTCGCGCAGGCGTGGCCCCAGCCGAGCACCGCCGCGCGCACCGAGGCCATCGTCGCCCCGGTCGAGCAGGCGTCGTCGATCAGCAGGATGCGGCTCGCTTCGGAGGGCGGCGGTCCGATCCACCGGGTAACGCCGCTGTCGCGCTCCCGCCCCATCATCAGCAAGGGCAGCCCCAGCATCGAGGATGCCATCGTCGCCGGAACCAGACCGCCGCGCGCGATCCCGGCGACCACGTCGGGCGCCCACAGCGCGACGCGATCGAGCAACGACGTGACAAGCCGTTCGGCGTGATCGTAGGAGATGAATACCGGCAGCCGGCTAGTCTCCAACCCTTTCCAGGGGCGCTCCGGGTCCGTGGTCAGGCCAGGCATAACAGAAAGGCTCGTCAGCGTTTCGCCTCCATGCCGACGCGTTTGTCGACGAACCGCGTCGTATAGGCCTTGTCGAGGTCGATGCCAGGCTTATAGACCCCGACCGCGACCATCGACTGGTAGAATGCCTTCCACCGGGCCTCCGTCATCGCGCCAATGCCAAGGGTTTTAGCATCGCCCGAATCAACGATGCCGCCAGTAATCATCGTCTGGCGCCCAAAATCGATAAGATTGGCCGGCATATCGGGATTGGCCTTCATGATCAGCCGATTGGCGGGCGCGGGATCGCCGTACAGATAAGAGTACCAGCCTTCGACCGACGCATCGATAAAGCGTTGGACGAGGTCGGGCCGTTCGCGAATGAGCTTGGCTGATGTCGTAATGATGTTGCCGTAACCCTTATACCCCGCCTCGGATAATGGCAGCACCACCGGCTCGATCCCGGTCTTCTCGCGGATCAGAAACGGCTCGCTGCTGGCGTAGCCCTCCTGGATTGCCTTCGGGTCGGCGAGAAACGGCTGCAAATTGAACGTGTACGGCCGGATCTGGCTGTCATCGTAACCGTATTTGGCGGCCAGAAACCGCCACCAGCTAAGCCGCGCATCGGCGGCGATCATGATCGGTTTGCCCTTGAGCGCCGCGAAGCTGTCATTCCCTTGGCCGGGATGAGCGATCAGCACCGCCAAGTCTTTTTGAAAAATCGCCGCCACCGCGAGAAACGGCAGGTTTTCCTGTGCAAATTCGATCGCCCGGCCGCCGCCGAGATTAAAGTCGAGCCGGCGGGCCGCCAGCAGCTGCATGTGATTGACCTGCGGGCCGCCTTCCTTGATCGTCACGTCGAGCCCGTGTTTTGCGTAAATCCCGGTCGCGAGCGCCTGGTAAAAGCCGCCGTATTCCGCCTCGGCCTTCCAATCGAGACCAAAGTTGACGTGATCCTGCGCGCGCGCCGACGCCGCGGCGAAGACGCCGAAAACCACGATAGCGGCAAAGACGATGGCTTTGCTGCGGAGCGCAGCGGCAACGCGCATTCCGCCTTTCTCAAGCCGGAGCATGTTTCCCTCCCTCGCGGATTATCGCCGCAATCGGGTTCGCGGTCGAATGTCTTCTTCCCAGAGACCTTGCCCGCCGGGCACTTGCGGTTCCGGGGTTACACGGTAAGTCTCACGCGAACGGCAATACACCTGACGGATAAAACCGGACGCTTGGTACCGGCAGGGCCATAGCCGCTTGCAACCCAAAAGGGACCTTCGCCCGACTTCTAACTTTGACCTGACACCCACGTGTGCGCAAGATGAACAGTCAAGCTTTAAGACGAGCGGGCTTTTTCAGCCGCCAAATATACTTAGGAACGGAACTAGTTACCTCCGCTGCGCGGTCGAATTTCTTTAGATTGCAGTTCGCACAAAGTAGCTGCAGGTTCACCAGATCGTTGCAGCCGCCTCGCGCGATTGGAAACATGTGGTCAATGTGTGCTTCTGCGAGCAATTCAAAGGCGATGTCGATGTTGCACGCGGCGCACTTTCCGCGGTCTCTTGCAAACAGTATTGATTTAACCCTTGTTGGCCACTTCTCACGAGAAACCCATTGTGTACGCAGGCCTTCAACGGTCTCACCATTGAATCCAATGTCCATCACGGTCTGTGCAATGAAATTGCATAGCTGGCGATCATGAAGGATCCTGTCAGCTACTTCAGATGCATAATCGGTTTTCATCCGGGAGAGGGGTTCGCGCAGGTCTCGACAAAATTCCCTGAACATCTTGACCAACTTGCGGCGACTGCCATGCTCAACCTCATTCCAGTACGCCTCTTCGCTCACTTCATAGAGGGCGCCAATCTCATTGATTTGAGTTGCCATTGCTCTCGGCAGTTCTGAGTCACCGAACCTTTCTGAAAGCCGAGACGCTTCCACTACATCCTCGAGCCACCACAAGAAATCCTCGGGACCGAGCGTCTTGAAATACAATTTGTCCGTCGACGCGCTGTGACCTTCGACATCGAACATTGCGTCAAAACACCATTCTCCAATTTTGGATGATAAACCGGGCACCAATGGTCGCAGCAGCAGATCCCGGGGTTCGTCGCGTCCCTTCCAACAGTCTTTGATCCGGTAGAATAGATCCAAGCTGGTGAAATTGTGGTCAGATAGGCAGCGAAGCACGTATCCATAGAGGCGCAGAGTGAAGGGAAAGTAGAGCGATGGCATCTTGGTCCTGGTTATCTAGATGACTGTCGAAGGATATGTTTGAGAGTAACGCGCGAGGTGACGGTGATCCGCACTCTCGGGCGAACAGGGCGCATCTGGCACAAGTTTGCGACCGACCTGGCATCGCCGGATGACCGCTCTCCATCTGTGGACGCCCCCTCCCAGGCAAGGGAAAACGTGGGGATTGTTGTGGCGCGTGGTCGGATGCTGCCATCTGTCCGGCCTCCAATGCGGCAGGAAGACAGCCGCCGGCCTGTATGGGAGTTCGCGGACCGGGTCCAGTTCACCCTAAGCGTGCTCGAGGCACTGTGGAAAGCCCTGGTTGTCCCAGCCCCGTCTCGCCGACTGTTGCGCCATACTCTCCTTCCGCTCGCCCCTACGCCGTCGCGATCGCGCTACGCCGCCGCGACCGGAGCTGTGTAGATGCCGCCTTTGACCAGCAGAGCCCAGATGATACGGGCCATCTTGTTGGCCAGAGCCACGGTGACCAGCATCTTCGGCTTGCGAGCCAACATCTGCGCAAGCCACGACCCTTTGGGTGCCCCACGCCGGCTGGCCTGGTGAACCACGGCACTCGCGCCGAGTATCAGCAGGCGCCGGATCGTCCGTTCACCCCGTTTCGAAACGGCGCCGAGTTTTTGCTTACCGCCGGTCGATTTCTGTAGCGGCGTCAGCCCGAGCCAAGCTGCGAAGTTGCGTCCGGCCGGGAAGCTCTGTGCCGCCGGCACCAGCGCGGTAATTGCCGTCGAGGCGATTGGGCCCACGCCTGGGATCGTCATCAGCCGGCGTGCCGTAGGGTCGGCCTTCGACCGCCGCTTGATCTCGCCATCCAGCTCGGCGATTTGCCCCTCCAGCGCAGTGAAGGTGTCGACCAGCAGCTTCAGAACGACACGCGCGCTCTCCGGCAGAGAGGATCGCGGATCCTCGACGTGCGCAACCAGGCTTGCAACATGCGTGATGCCCTGCGGAAAGACGTAGCCGTATTCCGACAGGTGCCCGCGCAGGGCATTGACGCACTGAGTGCGCTGACGCACCAGGAGATCACGTGCTCGAAAAACGACGCTATTCGCCTGCTGCTCCTCACTCTTTACCGGCACGAAGCGCATGCTCGGCCGCTGCGCCGCCTCACAGATGGCTTCGGCATCGGCCGCGTCGTTCTTCTGCCGCTTGACGAAAGGCTTGACGTAGGCCGGCGGGATCAATTGCACGCGATGGCCGAGCTTGCCGATCTCGCGCGCCCAATAGTGCGCACCCGCGCAGGCTTCCATTGCAACAACACATGGCGCCTGTGCGGCCAAGAACCCGAGAAGCTTCGGCCGCGTCACGCGCTTACGGAACAGCACGTGGCCGGCGGTATCGGCGCCGTGCACCTGGAATATGTGCTTCGCGATGTCCAATCCGATCGTAGTAACCTGTGCCATGGACGCCCCCTTCGGTGGCAGTTCGACACCGTCACCTTGGCACATAGATGCCGTCGGGGGGCGTCCACCCCATCACCCTGAGCCGACCCACAGCACACCGGTACCAAGCGGCGGAATTTATCCACTAGCTTTATCAGCTTAACCATCAATATCGTAGCTCATTTCACTCAATTTTGTATTATCAAAGCGAATATCGGACTCGTTCTGCCAAGGAATACCGATAATGCCGCAGTACGCCTCCAATGCCGCGCTGGCATCCTTTCAGCGTAATTCTATGGGGTCGGCCGAGTCGGTTGGGGTAGCGGTAGCAGCATTGGTGCATGAGCGGGATGTCCTACTGCATTCTCTTGGCGATGCCACGGAAAACTGCGCTAAATTGCGGCGGGAGCGGGATCGGCTCAAGAGCCAGCTGGCTGAGTTGGAGAATACCGTCGCCACCCTTCGGTCTAAAGGAAAGCTCGCGGTGGCAGACCGGGATAAATGGGAGGCCGCGGCGCGTCAGCGCGAGAGCGAAATCGCCGAATTGAGATCGGCCGGTTTTTCCCTCAATCGCGATAAATTCAGGCTGGCGAAGGCCCTTATCAGCAGGACGCTTCACCCCGATAATGCGCAGAGCGGCGGCGACGTCACGAGAATGATACGCGCCGAAATCTTCAAGGAGATTTGGCCGGAGATCGTCAAGATCGATCGTGGCGAGGTCTGAGCCGCCTTTGCTGGCCGTCAGCTGAGAGCAGGCTCGCTTCCCTCACCGCCACGGCAGACCTCGCTCCGGCGCCGAGGCTCTCGCGGGCGAACCCGCGATCGAACGGCGCAGCCGCCGCAGCGTTCGCCGACGGCGTCGCGGCTTATGGATGGCGGTGGATCGGGTCGACCCAGCGCACTTCTTGTGGGCGCTCGACCGGTTCGATATCGAGATTGACCACCACCGGCTCGTTGTCGCTGCGGATCACGACGCAATCGAGCGGCTCGTCGGTCGATGCGTTGATTTCCTGGTGCGGCACATAGGGCGGGATAAAGATGAAATCGCCCGGCCCGGCCTCGGCGACGTATTCGAGATGCTCGCCCCAGCGCATCCGCGCCCGTCCTTTCAGCACGTAGATCACGCTCTCAAGCGCGCCGTGGTGATGGGCGCCGGTCTTGGCATTGGGGTGGATCTTGACCGTCCCGGCCCAGATCTTTTGCGCGCCGGCACGGGCGAAATTGATCGCCGCCGCCCGGTCCATGCCGGGGGTCTGCGCCGTGTTCGGGTCGAGCTGGTCGCCGGGAATCACCTTGACGCCCTGGGTCTTCCAGTCGACCGGTTCGTGCGCGTGCCGTTCGTCGCTCATTTTACGCCCCTATCTGCTCGTCGGTGAGTGTTGATATGTGCTCGGTGAAGGGTATTCAACATGTGCCCGCTAATTACAACATTTAACGGTGAATAGCCTCACGGCCCTGGCAGGGACTCTTGACAAGAGTGTATTTCGATGTATCTTAGATACGTCAGAAACAGACTGAAAGACCACCACTATGACCGACCAATCCACTGCGCTGATGCAGGTCAACGGCTACCACGCGCATGTTTATTACGACACAGAGACCAAGCCGATCGCCCAGCGGCTGGCCTCGGCAATCGGCGATAAATTCAGCCTAAAGTTCGGCGGCTTTCACGACGGGCCGGTCGGGCCGCATCCGGTCGCCAACCTGCAGATTATTTTTACCGCTGACGAGTTCCAGAACCTGGTTCCGTGGCTGATGCTGAACCGCCAAGGTCTCGACATCCTGATCCATCCACTAAGCGACGACTCGGTCGACGACCACAGCGTCTATGCGATGTGGCTCGGCACTCCGGTTGGGTTAAAGCTGGAGACCTTGCGTTGCGGCTACCGGCCCGAACTGTTGCCCGGTTCCTGAATTGGCGCTGGCGGGTTTTTCTTTTTGAAAAGAGGTTTATCAATGTTTACCAATCGACATGGCCGCGGCGAGCGGCGCGAAGCGAGAGGTAGTTTCGGGTTTGGCGGCGGTCATTTCCGCGGCCATCACCGTGGCGGCGGACGAGGCAGAATGGGCCGGGTCTTTGACCACGGCGATCTGCGGTACGTGTTGCTGCAGTTAATTGCCGAACGACCGCGTTATGGGTACGACCTGATCAAAACGATCGAAGAACAGTTCGGTGGCATGTACAGCCCGAGCCCCGGCGTCGTCTATCCGACATTGACCATGCTTGAAGAGCTGGGCTACGTGCGCGGCGAAACTGAGGGTGCAAAAAAGCTTTATTCGGTGACTAAGGAGGGCGAAAAGTTCCTCACCGCGAACCGGGCGCTTGTCGACGCGATCTTTAGCCGGATGGCGGAGATGAGCCGCGCCATCGGCGGCAGGCCGGCGCCGGAAATTCAGCGCGCCGCGGGCAATTTGGAGATGGCCTTATCGATCCGGCTGAGCAAAGGTGCGCTGGATGCCGATCAGATCCGGGCGGTGACCGAGGTGCTTGATCGCGCCGCGGCCGAGATCGAACGGGTATAATCAATAGTCACCGGGGTTCGCGATGAAGCTGGCGGTGCCCGACCTGGTCTCGAACTCCTATTTTCCGGCGGCGGCTGCGGTGGAGCTCGGCTTTTTTGCGGCCGAGGGGCTGGACGTCTCGCTCGAACTGGTGTTTCCGGTCGACCGCGCCTATCGCGAAATGCGTGACGGCAACATCGATTTTGTCGGCGGCTCGGCGCATTCGGCATTGGCTGCCTTCCCCGAATGGCACGGGGCCAAGCTGCTCTGCGCCCAGGCGCAGGGGATGTACTGGTTTCTCGTCATGCGCGCCGATCTCGACGCCAAGCGGGGCGATGTCGGCGTCGTCAAGGGCCGCACCATCGGCGCGGCACCCTGGGTCGAGATGGGCTTGCGGCGATTGTTGATCGAGACCGGGATCGACCCGCAGCGCGACCAGGTCACGATCGCGCCGGTGCCGGGTGCTGTGGCGGAGGGCGGCGTCATCAATTTCGGCATGACCGCTGCCAAAGCGCTCGAAGACGGTCTGATCGATGGCTTCTGGGCCAATGGCATGGGCACCGAGATCGCGGTGCGGCGCAGGGTTGGGACCGTCGTGCTCGATGTTCGGCGCGGCGATGGGCCGAAGCCGTGCTTCAATTACACGATGTCGGCGCTGGCCACGACCGACCGGCTGATCCGTGACACCCCGAATGTCGCGGCGGCCGCGGTGCGCGCCCTGGTCAAGACCCAGATGGCGCTGAAAGCGGATGTCGAGCAAGCCGCCAAAGTCGGACGCAAATTGTTTCCATCAGATGCGGCGGTGCTGATCACCGATCTGATCCGCCGCGACCTGCCCTATTACGATGCCGCGATCTCGCGCGAATTTGTCGCCGGCATGAACGCCTTCGCCCGCGATCTCGGGATTTTGCATGGCGACCCGCCCTACGAGAAAGTCGTGGCCACCCAATTCGCCGATCTCTGGCGCGGTTAAGCGTCCTCCCCTCCCCCCGCATGTAGAGAGAGGGAGGATTGCGGGCGCATGGCCGAGATTTCACTTGGGACTGACTTCTGCGATATCTTTCTCGTCTTACCGGCGAAGGCCGGTATCCACTTCGGCAATGGGTCCCCGCCTGCGCCGGGATGGTAATGCTGATTGAACCGCGAGTTTCGGGCTCAAAACACCTCACGAAGCAGCAATGAACATTAGCGACGCAAGCGTGGAGTTGGGCGATGGAGATCGCGGCGGTTTTGGAGCGGATCAAAGCGGTGGTGGGGCCCTCGGGCTGGATCGCCGATCCGCATGACCAGGAGCCGTATCTCGTCGAGGCGCGGCGGCTCTACCACGGCGCTACCCGCCTCGTGGTCCGCCCGGCCTCGACTGCCGAGGTCGCTTCGGTGGTGCGTATTTGCGCCGAGGCGGGGCTGGCGATCGTGCCGCAGGGCGGCAATACCGGCCTCGTCGGCGGCGGGGTTCCCCCCGAAGGCCGCGCCAACATAGTCCTCGCCCTTGGCCGGATGAACCGCATCCGCACGATCGATCCGGTTAATTTCACGATGACGGTCGAGGCTGGCTGCATCCTCGCCGATCTGCACGAGGCCGCGTCTGCGGTCGACCGGCTGTTTCCGTTGAGCCTCGGCGCCGAAGGCAGCTGCCAGATCGGCGGCAATCTGTCGACCAATGCCGGCGGCATTGCCGTATTGCGCTATGGCAATACCCGCGAATTGACTTTGGGGGTCGAAATCGTCTTGCCGGACGGCCGCGTGTGGGACGGGCTGCGCGGCCTGCGCAGGGACAATACCGGCTACGATCTGAAGCAGTTGTTTATTGGCGGCGAGGGTACCCTCGGCATCATCACCGCCGCGACGATCAAACTTTTTCCAAAACCGCGCGAGGTCGAGACCGCGTTTATCGGTCTCGCCCGCATCGAGGATGCGATGGGCCTGTTCGCTCATGCCCGTGCGGCTTCAGCCGACCAGCTGACCGCGTTCGAGCTGATCCCGCGCGGTGGACTCGACCTGGCGCTCGCTCATATTCCCGGCACGATCGACCCATTGGCCCAGCACCACCCCTGGTATGTGCTACTCGAAATGTCATCGAGCCAGACCGACAGCGGCATCCGCGAATTATTGGAAAGGCTGCTCGAACAGGCCCTCGAGGAAGGTATGGTCGCCGACGGAGTCATCGCCGAGAGCGGCATGCAGGCGAAAGAGCTCTGGCGAATCCGCGAGGCGATCGTCGAAGCGCAGCTCTATTCGGGCTCGATCAAGCACGATGTGTCGGTACCGGTCAGCCGCGTCGCCGAATTTGTCACGCAGGCCAGCGCCGCGGTCTGCGAGCGGCTGCCGGGCATCCGGCCGATCGCGTTTGGCCATGTCGGGGACGGCAATATCCACTTCAACCTGACCCAGCCCGAAGGCATGGACAAAGACGCCTATCTGGCGCGCTGGCAGGAATTCAACGACATCGTCCACGGCGTTGTCCGCGAATTGCGTGGCTCGATCAGTGCCGAACACGGCGTCGGCATGATGAAACGCGACGAGATCACCCACTACAAACCGGCGATCGAGATCGAGCTGATGGGCCGCATCAAGCACGCCCTCGATCCCCAAGGCATCATGAACCCCGGCAAACTCGTCGCGATGTAAACTCCGGAGTATCGCCTAACTAGGTTAGCTGTAGGGTATGCGTCGCTCGCTCTAGCGTGCTGGATGCGAAATTCCTCAAGATCTATCTAAACCTCTATTGTCCGTATCGGCGAAGGCCGGTACCCACGGCCGAAATGGGTCCCGGCCTGCGCCGGGGTGACATGCTGTAGATGGGGCAAGCCTACCGTTCACCTCATTCGGCACCACGGCGCCACTGCCCCGGGAGACGATGACATGACCTACGCTGCTCCTCTCGCCGATATGCGTTTTGTGCTGGAGGAGGTGGCCGGGATCGCCGAGCTGGCGGCATTGCCCGGCTATCAGGCGGCGGACGGCGATCTCGTCGAGGCGGTGCTCGAAGAGGCGGGGAAGTTTGCTGCTGGCGCGTTGGCGCCGCTGAACCAACCGGCCGACCGCATTGGCAGCGTCCTCGAAAACGGGGTCGTGCGCACCCCGCCGGGATTTCGAGAAGCCTATGGCCAATATGTCGAGGCCGGGTGGGGCGGGCTCATCGCCGACCCCGAATATAGTGGGCAAGGACTGCCATTGGCGCTCGCCGCACCGGTTACCGAAATGTGGAATTCGGCATGCATGGGTTTTGCGCTGTGTCCGCTGCTGACATTGGCGTCGGTCGAATTATTGCAGGCCTATGGCAGCGAGGAGCAGAAACAGCGCTATCTCGGGCGGCTCGTTTCCGGCGAGTGGGCCGGGACGATGAATTTGACCGAGCCCCAGGCCGGCTCTGACCTCGGCGTGTTGAGAACCCGCGCCGTGCCGGCCCACGATTCCCAATGGGGCGACCACTACCGCGTCACCGGGCAAAAGATCTTTATCACCTATGGCGACCACGATCTGGCGCCAAACATCATCCATGCGGTGCTGGCGCGCACCCCGGATGCGCCACCGGGTAGCCGCGGGCTGTCGCTGTTCCTGGTGCCGAAATTTTTGCTCGATGACGAAGGCCAGCCGGGGCAGCGCAACGCAGTGCGGCCGCTGAGCCTCGAACACAAGCTCGGCATCCACGCCTCGCCGACCTGCGTGCTCGCGTATGAAGATGCAATAGGCTGGCGCATCGGCGAGGAAAATCGCGGGCTCGAATACATGTTCACGATGATGAACAACGCCCGCCTCAACATCGGCGTGCAGGGGCTGGGGATCGCCGAGCGCGCCTACCAGCAGGCCTGTGACTTTGCCCGCACACGGGTTCAGGGTCGCCCGCTCGGCGCACCCGCCAATGCCAGCGCGCTGCCGATCATCCACCATCCCGATGTCAAGCGGATGCTGCTGGCGATGCGCGCCGCCTCCGAGGCGATGCGGGCGCTCGCCTATTACACGGCGGCTCTGATCGATCATGCCCGGCGCGATCCCGATCCGGCTGAGCGCGTCGAAGCCCAGCGCCGCGCCGACCTGCTGATCCCGGTGGTGAAGGCGTGGTGCAGCGATATGGGTGTCGCGGTCGCCTCGATCGGCATCCAAGTCCATGGCGGAATGGGCTACATCGAAGAGACTGGGGCGGCGCAACATCTGCGCGACGCCCGCATCGCCCCGATCTATGAAGGTACCAACGGCATCCAGGCGAACGACCTCGTCGGCCGCAAACTCGCTCGCGACCACGGCGAGGCGGCGGGTTCGCTGGGCGCCGACATCGCGGCAACCTCGACCGCTTTGGATGCGGCGGGCAATGCCGATCTCGCGGCCATCGGCAGCGCGTTGCGCGCCGGGCTCGCGGCGCTGGAAACGGCAACAGCCCATCTGGTCGACACCGACCCGGCCTCCGCGGCAGCCGGCTCGACACCCTATCTGCAGCTCTCAGGCGCGGTCTATGGCGGCTGGCTGATGGCGCGCCAGGCGCTCGCCGCTTCCCGCCGTCTTGCCGGCGGCGAGGAGGACGTCGCCTTCCTCGCGGCCAAGATCGCGACCGCACGTTTTTTCGCCGAGCATTATCTGGCGATGGCGCCGGGGTATTTGGCCGGCATTCGCGGCGGCGCCACGGTTCTCGACTTCGATCCCGACCAGTTGTGATCGTCGGTGCCGATGGCAGCTTCAGCGGCGCCGCGGGCCGACGATGTGCGGCTCGGCATCCTCTACATGATCGCGTCGGTGTTTCTGTTCTCGTTCCAAAACGCGATCGGCAAATGGCTGGCCCAGAGCTATCCAATCCCGATGCTGGTATTCTTCCGCAGCGCTGTTGCGTTGTTGCCGTCCTACCTGTTTGTCATGCTTGCCGGCGGGCCTCGCGTGTTGCGCACCAACCGGCTCGGCGCGCAATTCGGACGCGCGGCGATCTGGGGCGGGTCGAATGCCGCCTCTTTCTTGGCCTACCACCTGCTGCCTTTGGCCGATGCGATCGCTTTAACTTTTGCCGCCCCTTTGTTTTTGACCGCATTGTCTTGGCCGCTCCTCAAGGAGCGCGTCAGCCGCGAGCGCTGGATCGCGGTTTCGCTCGGGTTTGTCGGTGTGCTGGTCATGGCGCGGCCGAGCGGCGCCGGCAATTCGCTCGGCACGATCTGCGCATTGCTGTGCGCCGCCTGCAACGCGTTTGGCACGTTAATGGTACGCGGATTGACACGCACCGAGTTGACGGCTTCGATCGTGTTTTACACGGCGCTTTTCATGACGCTCGGCTCATTGCCGGTGTTGCCGTTCTATTGGGTGACGCCCGGCCCGATGGACTTGGCATTGTTCTGCTCGATCGGCCTGATCGGCGGCATTTCGCAATACTGGACCACCCAGGCGCTTTACTACGCGCCGGCGGCGGCGGTCTCACCGTTCAACTACACCGCGCTGATCTGGGGCTTGATCATTGGATTTGTCGTCTGGAACGAGGTGCCGACAGCAGCGGTCACGGTCGGCGCCGCGATCGTGACATTAAGCGGCCTATATCTGCTGCGGCACGAAGCATCACATCGTAGGCCGAGGCCCCGCGCTCGCCCGGCGCAGTGACTGTGCATCAGGTCAGGCGCGCTTGACTTGGACAGCGAGCAGGCGAAAGCTCGGCGCCGAAAAATGTAGAAATAAGGGGGAGGCCACATCCATGACCTATCATCTCGAAGGCCGTCTTCTCGAAGTCTGTGATTGCCGTGTGCTGTGCCCGTGCTGGATCGGCGAAGATCCCGACAACGGAACCTGCGACTCGGTCCTGGCCTATCATTTTGATGCCGGTTCGGTCGATGGGGTGGACGTCGCCGGGCGCACGGTTGCGATGGTTGCCCGCATCCCCGGCAACGTCCTCAATGGCAATTTTCGTGTCGCGCTGTATCTCGATCAGGGCGCAACCGACGCGCAGCATCAAGCATTGCTCGATGTTTACACCGGAAAGCTCGGCGGCCCGGTCGCGGAACTGGCGAAATTGGTCGGCGAGGTCGTCAGCGTCGAGCGGGCGCCAATCCGCTTCGATGTCGAAGGCGGCCGCGGCAAATTGACAATCGGCGAGGTCAGCCATGCCGACATCGAGCCATACAAGGGTCCCGACGGATCGACGACAACGCTGACCAATACGATCTTTTCAACCGTTCCCGGAGCTCCGGTGTTTGTCGGCAAGGCCACTCGCTATCGTTCGAAGCATCAGACGCTCGGCCACGATCTCGACCTCTCTGGGCACAACGCGCTACAGAGCACCTTCGTGTTCGACGGCTGAGCTGAACTCAGGCGATCTTAATGCCAGGGGCGAAATCACGCCGCCCATTCCTGGCGATTTCCGCGGCGCTAGCGGTGATTGCGTGGGCTGCATTGTGGCTGTGGGGCAGCGGTCCTTATAGTCGCTTTCTTAATCACGGCGACTGGATCGACGCCAGTTCTGCGCTGGCGATGTGGCGCGCCTTGTCCGGCGGAGAGGTGTTGGTGCCTCTCGCGCTATACATTGGCGGCTGGCTGTTGATGACGACGGCGATGATGCTGCCGACCACATTGCCGCTATTGGATCGTTTTGATCGGCTGGTGCGCGAACGTTCAGACCGGCGATTGTTGCTGGCGCTGGTTATTGGCGGTTATCTTGCCGTCTGGCTCGGGTTTGGTGCCGTCGCCCATCTCGCCGACGACGAATTGCATCAAGCCGCACGGCGGTCGAGCTGGCTGCTATTCAACGGCTGGGCCGTCGGAGCCGCAATATTCGCGCTGGCCGGACTTTTCCAATTTAGCAGCTTGAAATATCACTGCCTGACCAAGTGCCGAACCCCGTTCAGCTTTATTGCCAAGCACTGGCACGGCCGAAGCCCGATGCGCAACGCGCTGCTGCTCGGGACGGACCATGGCGTGTTTTGTGTCGGCTGCTGCTGGGCTATCATGCTGCTGATGTTTGTCGTCGGCAGCGGCAATATCGGCTGGATGCTGGCGCTGGGCGTGATCATGGCCGTCGAAAAAAACCTGCGCTGGGGCGCGCGCCTCGGACGCCCGCTCGGTGGCGTGCTGCCCGCAGGCGCGGCAGCGATCGCCGTAATCAATCTCAGTTGAGACGGGGCAAAAACCTATAGGACGCGTCTAGCCTTTAGGGCGGCGGTGAGGGTGCCGTCATCGAGATAGTCGAGTTCGCCGCCGATCGGCACGCCCTGGGCGAGCCGCGACAGCTTGACCCCGGAATCGACGAGGCGGTCGGCGATGTAATGCGCGGTGGTCTGGCCTTCGACTGTGGCATTCAATGCCAGGATCAGCTCCTGGCCGGGTTTGGCGCGGGCGACCAGGCGATCGATCGTCAAATCCTCCGGCCCGATCCCATCGAGCGCCGACAAGGTGCCGCCGAGCACGTGATAACGTCCATGAAAGGCGCCAGTGCGTTCGAGCGCCCACAAATCCGCCAAATCCTCGACGACGCAAATCGCGGTTGCATCGCGTTCCGGGTCGCGGCAGATCGCGCAAGGCTCGATCGTGTCGAGATTGCCGCAAACCGGGCAGGTGCGGATCGCCTCGGCCGCCCGCGCCAAAGCGGTAGCCAGAGGCGTCATCAGGCTTTCGCGCCTTTTAATGAGATGCAATGCCGCGCGCCGCGCCGAGCGGGGCCCGAGCCCGGGTAATTTCGCGAGCAGCCGGATCAGGGTGTCGAGTTCGGACACGTGCTTAGAGAGGGTAATCGTCACCCACGCTAAAGCGGGGGTCCAGGGCAGCGATCAGGTCTTTAGAATTCCTTGAGGAGGCGATACCGGGGCGCGGGCAAGGCGCGCGAGCCCGGAACCAATGAAACCGGCGGATCGCAATATAGAAGACGCGCCGTGTTCACGGCTTCCGGACCTGCCTCGATGAGGCATCCCGGAATGACAATTCTCATGAGGTCAAACGCTGTCGCGGAATGGTAGTCGTTTGAACAGGTCAGACCGTAACCTCTGTCTCAAAATGGCAGCTTCATGCCGCCGGGCAGCGACAGGCCGCCAGTCAATTTTTGCATTTCCTCTTCGCTATAGGCGGCAACTTTGCGGCGCGCATCGGCGAACGCCGCGACGATCAGATCCTCCAACACCTCGCCTTCCGCCGGATCAAGCAGCGACTTGTCGATCTTGATCTTTTTCAGATCGCTCTTGCCGTTCAAGGTCAGCTCGACCATGCCGGCGCCGGCAACTCCGGTCATCTCGACGGCCTCGAGCTGGGCCTGCATCTCGGCCATTTTTTCCTGCATCTGCTGTGCCTGCTTCATCAGCTGGCCGATGTTTTTCATGTCCGATCCTCTGCTGAGTTGTCCTCGTCGGTCTCGGTCTCACCGGCCTCCGGCTCGTCGCCCTCTGCCAACTCGCCGTCTGGCATTCCGTTATCGGCGGTCGCCGCAAAGCGCTCGCGCACCGCTGTGATCGTGGCGCCGGGAAAGGTTTCGAGCACCGCCTGAACCAACGGGTGCGCCGTGACCCCGTTCCGCAACTCGGTCTCGCGCTGCTCTTGGCGTTGGCGCAAGGTGGGTTCGCCCTCAGCCTCTGAGATCGCGATCAGCCATCGCGTCCCGGTCCATTCCCCGAGCAACTGGCCCAAGCGGTTGGCGAGATCACGCGGCGCGCCCGCGGCCGGGCGAAACTCGATCCGCCCCGGCTCGAAATGGACGAGGTGCAAATTCGCCGCGAGATGCGAGCGCAACACCGCCTCGCGCCGCTTGTCGAAAAGTGCGACAACCTCCTCGAGGCTCTGCGGCATCGGCTCGAATGCTGCGACCGGCGGCGGCGGTTCGTCCGGCATCGCCTCGATCGCCGCCTCGGCGAGCTCGATCGGCGCGCGCAACGTCGCGCCAGATGGTCTAGTAGGGGCCGCGGCAATCGGCGAGTCGGGCGCCCGTGTGGGAGGCGGGGCCGGTGTTGGGGGGGGCGCCGGTGCCGGACGGGCGGGTTCACCGCGCACTTGCTGGCTCTGCCGCACCGCCGGGTTCTGCAATGAGCGCACGAGTTCAGCCGGGACCGGCAGATCGGCGACATAGGCAAGGCGGATCAGCACCATCTCGGCCGCCTGGCTCGGCGACGGCGCCTCCTGTACTTCGGTGAGGCCCTTGAGGAGCATCTGCCAGACCCGCGCCAGCGATGGCATCGAGAGCTTTTCGGCGAGCGGCCGGGCGCGCTCGCGGTCGCCCTCGGCGATCGGGTCGCCAGCGCCGGCTTCCGGCGCGAGCTTCAATCGGGTCAGAAAATGCGCAAGGTCGAGCAGATCCTGCAATATCAGTGACGGATCGGCGCCTTCCTGGTAAAGCCGGTCGAATTTCGCCAAGGCCGCCGCCGGCTCGCCGCGCAATACCATTTCGAGCAAATCGAAGACTTGCCCGCGATCGGCGACCCCGAGCATGTCGCGGACCGCCGCTTCCCCGACATTCCCGCCCGACAGAGCGATCGCCTGGTCGAGCAATGACAGCCCGTCGCGCACCGAGCCATCGGCGGCGCGGGCGATCAACGCCAAGGCCGCGGGCTCGACCTCGACACCCTCGGCCGCGGCGACCCGGCGATAGTGTTCGATCAGCATCTCGGAGGGCACCCGCCGCAGCGAAAAGCGCTGGCAGCGCGACAAGACGGTGACAGGCACCTTATGGATTTCTGTCGTGGCGAAAACGAACACGACCGCTGGCGGCGGCTCCTCCAACGTCTTCAACAGAGCGTTAAAGGCGTTTTTCGAGAGCATGTGGACTTCGTCGATGATGTAGATCTTGTAGCGCGCCGAGACCGGGCGATAACGTACGCCGTCAGTCAGCTCGCGGATGTCGTCGACGCCGGTGCGCGAGGCGGCATCCATTTCGATGACATCGACATGCCGATCCTCGGCAATCGAGCGGCAATGGACGCACTCGCCGCACGGCGCCGCGGTCGGTCCGCCGGCGCTATCCGGACCGACGCAATTGAGCGCGCGCGCGATAATCCGCGCAGTCGTGGTCTTGCCGACACCACGCACCCCGGTCAGGATAAAGGCATGCGCAATGCGGCCGGTTGCGATCGCATTCGCAAGCGTGCGCACGACCGCCTCCTGGCCGATCAGCTCGGCAAAGGTCTGCGGCCGGTACTTGCGGGCGAGAACGCGGTAGGCGGTCGCCGGATCGGTCATTCACCAAACCTGGATCAGGGTGGGAGACCGGATCGACGACCCAAGCCACGACTCGTTACGGCTGCTTCCTTCCGGACCTGACCGGATTGGCGAGAGGCCTGCCCGCCGCCGGGCTCCCGCCTCATTATATCAGCTGTCGCGGAGTCCGGGGCAAGCTTCGCCGCCTGATGCGGATTTTTGCCGAGGCCCGATGCTTTTTTACCAGGGCTATGTCGATTCCGAAACCTCCCGATCGTCGTCAGGATAGGCGGCGGCAATTTCGCCGGGCTGCCGATCGGAGGGAGACCAAGTCATGCCCGATTTCATCTTGCTGCTAAACCGCCCTGCCTGTGCGGCGCCGGCGCTCTCGCCAGAGCAGGCCTCGGCCATCACCAAGGAATATATGGGCTGGAGCGACCGCATGCGGGCGCAGGGCCACCTCAAAGCGGGTGAAAAGCTGACATTTGACTCCGGGCGAGTGATGCGGCCGGCCAATGGCCGGGTCGTGACAACCGACGGTCCGTTCGCCGAGAGCAAGGAGTTGCTCGGCGGCTTTTTCCTGATCGCTGCCCACGATTACGACGAGGCCTGCCGTCTCGCCGAAAGCTGCCCGCATTTCAAATACGGCGGCAGTATCGAGGTCCGGCAGATCGATCCGATGAACGGTTAGACAAGAACCTGTCATTGCGAGGAGCGGAGCGACGAAGCAATCCCGTTGGGCCGAGGCTCGTCGGCACGAGATTGCTTCGCGTAGCTCGCAATGACGAGTTCGCTTAGTCCAAACTAGTAGCTCGAATTAGCCCCACGAGGAGATAACCAATGCCAGAGCTTCAGATCATTGGCGCGCCGCAAAGCAATTATGTGTGGGTCACGCGCATTGCCTGCACCGAAAAGGGGGTGCCCTACACCCTCGTGCCGGCGATGCCGCACACGCCCGAAATCGATGCGATCCACCCCTTCGGAAAGATCCCGGCGATGCGCCACGGCGATCTGACTCTGTGCGAATCGCGCGCGATCTGCTTTTACATCGACCACGCTTTCGCCGGCCCACCATTGGCGGCGCGCGACCCGGTCGGCGGCGCCCAAACCGAGCAGTGGATTTCGCTCGTTAACACAACGATTGATCCGTTGCTGGTGCGCCAATACCTCGGCGCTCACTTCTTTCCGGGCACGCCCGACGGCCTGCCCAATCGCGCCGTTATCGATGCAGCATTGCCGAAAATGGAAAAGCACTTTTCGGTGCTCGACCGTGCCGTGGCCAAGACCGGCCACCTGGTCGGGGACAGCTTTACGCTGGCCGACATCAACCTCCTGCCGATCCTGTTCTATCTCGACAAACTGCCGGAAAGCCGGGTCATGCTGCGCGACGCGACCAGCCTCAGCGCCTATTACCAGCGCCATATAGAGTGGCCGAGCGTCAAGGAGACCACCCCGCCGCCCCTCCCCGGCCGCTCGTCCTGGGACATCGCCAGCTGAACCGGAGACGCGACATGCGTTACATGTTCCTGATCTACAGCCGCGAAGACGACGAGGTGGCGGCTTCGCCCGAAGCCATGGAACAGCTGATGGCGGGGCATTGGGCGGTTATGGACGAGACCCGGCGGCGCGGCATACTCGAGGCCGCCGAGCCGTTGCAGCCGACCGCGACCGCGACAACGATCCGCACGGAGGGCGCCGGTAAGCCGCTGATCCTGGACGGGCCATTTGCCGAAACCAAGGAACAACTCGCCGGCTATTACATCCTCGACTGCCAGGATCTCGACGAGGCGATCGGCTGGGGTATGAAAATTCCGACCGCGTGCAGGGGCGGCGAAGGATGCCTCGAAATCCGCCCGATCGGCACCCTACCGCCGCGTTGACAGCCGGGTGCGTGGGGTCATGCTGTTGTCACCTGACATCCGCGCCACGGCGGAACTGGTATTCCGCCGCGAGCATGGCCGGATCATCGCGAGCTTGATCCGGCTGTGCGGCTCGTTCGATCGCGCCGAGGAGGCGATGCAAGAGGGCTTTGCCGCGGCATTGGCGAATTGGTCCGCGCGCGGTCTCCCGGCAAATCCTGCCGCCTGGATCACCACCGCCGCCCATCGCAAGCTGATCGACGCACGCCGCCGCGAGCGTACCCGCCGGGAGAAGCAGGCCGAGCTCGAGCAGGAAATCGTGCCCCCGACTAGCGAAATGCCCGATGACGGCGATGACGCGCTCGCAGCATTCCCCGATGATCGTTTGCGGCTGATCTTCACCTGTTGTCATCCCGCCCTCAATCGCGAGGCGCAGATCGCACTGACCTTGCGTACATTGGGTGGCCTGTCGACAGCCGAGATCGCGCGCGCCTTTCTCGTTCCCGAGCCGACCATGGCGCAGCGGCTGGTGCGCGCCAAGCGCAAGATCCAGGATGCGCGCATTCCCTACGAGGTGCCCGCCGAAAACCAGCTAGACGAACGTCGCGCCGCGGTGCAGGCCGTCATCTACCTGATCTTCAACGAGGGCTATCTCGCGACAACAGGCGACGCCCTGATCCGCTGGGAATTGTGCGCCGAGGCCATTCGTCTCGCCCGCATGCTGTGCGAGGTCGATGCGCCGGAACTCGAGAATTTCGGCCTTCTCGCTTTGATGTTGTTGCACGATTCGCGGCGTCATGCCCGGCTCGACGATGCCGGCATGCTGGTTACCCTCGAAGAGCAAGATCGTGCGCTGTGGAATCGCGAGCAAATACGGGAGGGCGTGGCGCTGGTCGAAGCGTCATTGCGGCGGGGGCGGCCAGGTCCCTATCAACTGCAAGCGGCGATCGCGGCAGTGCACGCCGAGGCCAAGACTGCTGCCGACACCGACTGGCGGCAGATCGCCGCGCTGTACAGCGAACTCGCGTGGGTCAATCCCAGCCCGGTCGTGCTGTTGAACCGGGCGGTCGCGATCGGCATGAGCGAGGGACCGGAGCGCGGGCTGGCGCTCATCGACGCGCTCTCCGGCCTCGACGACTACCATCTGTTCCACGCCGCGCGCGCCGATTTATTGCGCCGTCTCGGCCGCAGTTCCGCCGCCGCCGAGGCTTACGTCCATGCGTTTTCTCTGACCGCCAACGCCGTCGAGCGCGCTTATCTCGAACGCCGCCTCGCCGCATTGGGGAAAAATGACGTGCGGTAAGTTGGTTTCAGCCCGAGCGACGGGCAAATTGGTGTGCTGAGATTAACCTTAACTGTGAGATTTTTCAGTTTACGAGAAACGCTAAAGACAGGGCGGCTGAGTTCAAATAGAAATCGCTGGGAGCGTCAGGTCACCTCCGTTAACCATTGTGACTTCGGGAAATGAGGATTAGCCTAAAACTTGCCGCGATTTGCACATTTCGGCCTTGACAGGACCGCAAGGGCCGCCTTTAAAGTTAGTGAACAGAGGGTTGTAGCGGGGCGCCGCTGGACCTGCGCCGGTGTGAGTACCGAAAGACCAGAACCTTACAGAAGAGGAGCGAGGCTGATGAACCTTCGGAGCCTGACCGCAATGGCCACGGTGACGGCCGCTTTGACCATCGCCCCGCAGGCGCGCGCCGATGTTATCGACTTTTTCCTAACACAGGGCGAATGCACTGGTGGTTGTGGTGCCGGAACCGCCCCGGCTCCCATCACGGCTTCGAACGCAGACGCAGTAGAGGTAATCGTCACAACTACGACGGGTTCGGCGGGCGATTGGACCGGCGCAACGGTCGAATTCTTAGGAGTAAACGACGGCGCTACCAACATCGACACTCCCGCTTACATTAATGTTAACGGGACCCCCTCGACGGACTTCACTGCGACAGTATCAATCGCAGGCGGCGTTACGTACGGTGACCAAGCGGAAGATCACTTCGGGAATATGAATGTATGGACTGGTGCTGTTAAGTCAGGCACCGTCACTTTTACTTTGACTGCCGCAGACAGCTACTTCTGGACAAATGCGGCTGACGTCCTCACGCCGACCACTGGCTACGGCGCGGCCTATAGCCACGGCTTTGAGGCCGTTACGGCCTCGCAGTACGCCGGCTACTACACACCCGTTCCGGCTCCGTTAATCGGCCATGGAGTCCCGGGAATTCTCGCCGTCGCTGGCGTGTTGTTTGGCGCAGGGCTGATCAAACGCGGCAAGAAGCGTGGGTCCTTTGGAGTTGCCCACGCGGGTTGACCCGACGCGCTGGCTGAACCGCTAACCAGGTCGAGCGCGCTTATCTCGAACGGCGGCTTGCCGTGTTCGCAACGTTCGACGGGGCGGGGAACGGGCTGAAGCCGGACCGGTGGGACGACAGCTAATCAATATCCCAAACTGAGGTCGACTTGCTGCAGCAGCGGGCCGCCGGCTTCGACGCTGCGGATATTCGCGGCAATCTCGGTCACGAGCTGCGCGACCGTTGGCCGCCGCGCCACATGCGGCATCACCGTGATCTTGGGATGCAGCCATAACGGGCTTTCCGGCGGTAGCGGTTCGGGCCACAGCGCGTCAAGCGCAGCATAAGATAATTGCCCTGAATCGAGCGCCTTAATCAGATCCTCGAACACGACATGCTTGCCGCGCCCGACGTTTATCAGCATCGCCCCTTTCGGCATCATGGCAAAGGTGCGCGCGCAGAAAATGCCCTCCGTCTCACGCGTTAATGGCAACAGGCAGACGGCGATGTCGGTTTGGCCGAGAAACGCTTCGAGCTGGTCCTGGCCGTGAAAGATCGGGATTTCGGCCTGATTCCGGGGGTTGCGAACCCAGGCATGGACCGGGAAGCCTAGCGACTTCAGCACCAACGCCGGGGCTTTTGCCATCATGCCGTAGCCGAGAAAACCGATCCGCCGTTCCTCGGGCCGCACAATCCGTTTCCGCAGCCATTCGCGGTTGGCCTGCGCCGCTTGATAAGCGGGCATGTCGCGATGAAAGCGCAGTACGTGCATGATGACGTATTCCGTCATCATCGGGTCGCCCCCCGGCGGCTCGATCTTGCCGAGCGGGGCTTTCGGCAGCCTCGGATGATGGATAAACGCCTCCACACCGGCCGAGCGGCTGAACATCGCCTTCAGGTTCGGGAAATCCGGCAGCACATCGAAATTGGGCCGCATAAAAGCCAGATATTCGATATCCGCCGGCTGCCCGGCATCGGGCCAAATGCGAAGCTCCAGATCGGGAAGCTGTTCCTCGAATGTGTCACGCCACGCCTCGGCATTACCAATGTATTTGTCGAGATCGACAATGAGCAGCGCCATCTTTTCTCCTGTATTGCTCTACTACAGCATTATCCGCTAGAGTGGCTGCCCCCTTCGTCACCCCCGCGAAAGCGGGGTCCAGAGCGTGCCCCTGGCCCGAACATGGGGTGAGCCACGAAGCGCGTGCTCCTGGATTCCCGCTTTCGCGGGAATGACGAATGAGTAGCCTAACGGGTCGCCTAGTGGGTTTTGGCTGGTGCGCGAAGCTTGTCGAGATCGGGCATGTTACTGGCCGAAGCCGCGATGTTGCCGAGCCGGCCCGAGGTCGTCACCGCGAGCGCCGCCCTCGCCGCGTCGTTTTCGGTGATCTTGGCCATGATCGCTTCCTTGGCGCGATCAAAGACGCCGCGGTTGGTGGCGACGAAGTGCTGCGACTGGCGCAATCCGGCGAGATAGCCGTTGATCTCCGGCACGACATAGCGCGCCACCATGTCCCAGCTGCGCGTTGTGTTTTCCGGGTTGGCCCAGTCGTGGACAAAGCCGACCACGGTGCCAAAACCGCCGCTGACGTCGAGCACCGATTTGATGCGGGCGACCAGATCGTCCGGGGTGCCGATCGTCGCCGACGCCTCGGCGGAGAATGCGGTTTTGTCGACCGCCTCGTCGGGATCGCTGAACGGTTTTGCCCCCGGGCGCTGCAAGGTGCCGACGACGTATTGGTTGTGATGGCGCATTAGGCCCTCGCGGGCTTCGGCGCGCGCTTTCTCGCGGGTCTCGGCGATGTGCCAGCTCAACAGTACCCGCCAGTCCTTGCGGTCGACCGTGGCGCCGTGTTTGGCCGCGGCAAGCTCGGCAAAGCTCCATTGCGTCGCTAATGCGCTCAGCCCTTCGCTCGACATCGAGCCGATCGAGATGACGCCGATCCCGTGCTTGCCGGCCAATGTCATGCCCGACGGGCTGATCTGCGAGGCGACGGCAAACGGCATTTCTTCCTGCAACGGCAATAGCTGCAATTGCGCGTCCTGCAATGTGAACCAATCGCTTTTTGCGGTGACCCGCTCGCCGCGGAACAGTCTCCGGATGACGCTGATCGCCTCGTCCTGGCGGTCACGCTGCACCATCGGGTCGATGCCGAGTGTGTGAGCGTCGGAGGCGAGGGCACCCGGCCCCGACCCGAAAATCGCGCGGCCGCCGGTCATCCAGTCGAGCTGGACCATGCGCTGGGCGACGTTGAACGGGTGGTGGTAGGGCAGCGAGACGACACCTGTGGCGAGCTTGATGCGCTTGGACCGTTCGCCCGCGGCGGCAAGGAACATTTCGGGCGAACCGATCATCTCCCAGCCGCTCGAGTGGTGTTCGCCGCACCAGAACTCGTCATAGCCGAGCTGATCCAGCCGCTCGACCAGGTCGAGATCGCGGCGGAACTGCAATAGCGGGTTTTCGCCGACCGGATGATGCGGGGCAAGAAAGGCGCCGAAATTGAGACGCGGCATGATCAACTCTCCTGGATGTAGCAACCGCGCAGCTAAAGACCGCGGTCGACCAATCTTTCCCGTCAAGACTGCGATCTATCGCCGGTGTTTGCAACTCATCCCGAATTTGCCCGGATCACTCCCAGCCGATTGGCGCGACGCGCCGCCGCGATCGGACGTCGCGAGCGCCAACCCGTCACGGCCGCTTGTCGAGCCGTCTGGGCGCCGAAACTATTTATGAAAGGTCGCTCCCGGCACGCGACCGAATGGGGACGATTGTTGCTGATCCTGCACGACGATTTTGTCTATGCAGTTCGCGCTCTATAGCGCGCAACAACTCCGCTGGCCTGTAAGGCTTTTTGACGATCGTGGCGTCTCCATCCTGCGAAATACCCGCCGGATCGGCATAGCCCGTTATGTAGACAACAGGAAGGTCAGGCCGACGTTGGCGCGCGGTACGGACGAACTGCGTGCCCGACATACGAGGCATCGCATAGTCGACGATCGCGAGATCAACCGGGATGCCCGCCTCGAGGATGCGGAGCGCCTGCTCGCCGCTTTCGGCTTGCTCTACGTGATAACCCGACAGCCGGAGCAGCTCCACTGCGAGCTGGCGTACGTCTGGATCGTCATCGACGACAAGGGCGGTTCCGCGTCGAGCGGGTACGGTAGGGAAATTATCGGGTCTCTCCATGACCGCGCCGACCGCCGCCGGCGCGCTGCGCGGCAGCCAGATCAGCACTGTTGTGCCATCACCGGGCGCGCTTTCGAGCCGGATGGCACCCCCACATTGCCTGACAACACCGTAGACCTGAGACAACCCGAGTCCGGAACCCTTCCCGACCTCTTTCGTGGTGAAGAACGGATCCATCGCCTTGGCCAGGACTTCCGGTGACATACCCTCACCGGTGTCGCTGATCCGAAGACACACGTAATCCCCAGGCGCAAGCTCCAGTGGCAAGGAGGCGTCACCCGCAACGATATTACTGGTCTCGATCCGCAAGGAGCCCCCGAACGGCATTGCATCGCGAGCGTTTATCGCGAGGTTCAGGATTGCGACCTCCAGCTGCGATAGATCGGCAAACGCGGGCCATAAATCACTGTCGAGCCGGATCTCAACATTGACAAGTCCACCGAGGCTGCGGTGCAGAAGATCATCGAGACCTCGAATGAGCTCGTTTATATCCACTGGCCCTGCGGCCAGGTGCTGCTTTCTTGCATACGCCAAGAGCTGTTGGATCAACATGGCGCCGCGTTCTGCTGCTCGGTTAGCGGCATCGAGGTAGCGGCGTGCTGTTCCGATAGGATGACTGGCGCCAAGCGCTTCGAGGTTCCCGATGATCACGGTTAACAGATTATTGAAGTCGTGCGCCACGCCGCCGGTGAGCTGTCCAATTGCTTCCAGCTTCTGTGCATGGTGAAGAGCCTCCTCAGCCTTCATCTTTTCAGCTACCGCTTCAGCGACTCGCCGTTCCAGGGTCTCGTTCAATTCCCGCAACGCCGCCTCACTCTCCTCCAGCCGCTGCGCGGCTAGCCTGCGGGCGGTAATGTCCAGAGCGACGCCAATTACCCGGATGCATCGGCCGTGTTCATCGAAAATTCCGCGGCCCTTGGCGGCGACCCAACGGACGATTCCATCCTCCTTTCCAATAGTGCGATATTCTACATCATAAAGGGCTCGTTGCTCGGGATCGGCGGCGGCGCCATAACAGGCCGAAACGCGCTCTCGGTCATCGGGGTGCAGCCCAGCGTAAAAATCCGCCATTGATACCGGGACGTTGGGCGAAATACCGAACATGGCTTTGACCCGTGGCGGCCAAAACAACGTGTCCTCGATCACGTCCACGTCCCAAAGCCCGATTTCGGCTGCTTCGGTCGCCAGGCGAAGCTGCTCTTCACTCCGACGCAAAGCGGCTTCGACGTCCCGCGCGAACGGAATTTCGTGACCAACCGCTGCGGGATGACGATCTTGTGCAGATACCACGAATGTTCCTTCCGGCCCGGCTAAGTAAAATCCTACTATGAGCTGGGCTCGATCGCCGGATTCAAGTTGTAAGCGAGTATGACAGTTTTTATCATTGCGTAATCAAGTATGGGGTTAGACAAGTCGCGTCTTCCGATGAGCCGCCGCGGAATTGGCGCTCAGATTTAGGAGGTCAGCGGGGCGGCTTGCCGCGGCAGGGTTCGATTGCCTTATTCGATTGCCCTTAATAGCAGGTCCGACCGAGACGGACCCGCCGCTGCGTGAACTCCGGGGCTAGTTAGGAACCACCCCGGAAATCCCACCGTTGGTTCAGCGTTTCAATAAGCCAACGGGACTATAGTCATGCGCATCCTTACCCTCGCGGCGATCGCCGTACTGATGCCGGCCGCCGCCTTTGCCAGCACCCAGGCTTCGACCCGCATTACCGACGGATTTATGCATCTCGGAATGGCCCGTACCAGGGCAGTCTGCTATGGCGGGACGATCGGCGGTCAGCTCGATCAGCAACAAGCCAGCAAGGCGGCCGCGATCGTCGCGTCCGCCAGCAGTAGCAAGCAAGTCCGCGAAAGCGTGTTGAAAGCCGGCAAGCCGATGATCGACGCCTTCACCTTGGCTCATCAACATTGCGGCGGGGGGTAGGCACTTGCTGTCATGAGGTCTTGCTTGCGGAAGCCGCGGGAATCGCCGGCGGCTCATGTTGCTGATCAAGCTGTGCCGCCGGCGCGCCGCTGACGATCGCGAGTTCGACCGATTTTCCGGACAGCAACCCGCCTGGCGAGACCTTGGCGCGCAGGCCGTTCTCGATCAGTTTCGCGAGTTTCTGGTCTAGCTCTTTGTGCAGCTCCTTCCTGGTCTTTGAAGCAGCGGCAGGAAGGTCGAGCGCCAGAGCATTGATCGATATTTCGACCGGAGTGGAAAAGCCACCTCCCGTTTTCTCCGTCGGCAGACCGACATTCTCGACGCGGCCGACTCGTCGGCCTGCCAGGGTGACGGGCGCGCCCTTGGCAAGCCCACCGACCCCTTCGGGAAAATCGACGAAATAGGAGAACACCGGCCCGCCGGCGGCGGACTCGGCCGTATCACGGCTGCCGTAGAGCGGAAAGACGGCATCGGGGCCGGCCGGCGGACCAGCGAAGGCTTGTGGCGTCTCAAAGGCGATGCCGCCCGAAACTACGGTTTGAAGCGATGGGAGGTTTACATTCAGCGCTTGGGCCATCGAGACGGAAACCCCGCCGGCTCGCCAGAACGCGGTATCCCGCCGCACCAGGTCGTCGTCCTTTGCCCTGACGAAAACGTAGATCTCGGTCTGCTTTTTGACCGGTTGAGGCCCAGTCCCAAAACGCGCCCGACCTCGACGCCCCTGTACAGCACCGGAGCCCCGGGAGCCAGTCCGGTGGCATCGTCGGCCGTCAAGATAAAGCGCCGGCCCGGCTCTTCGGCCGGCAGTACCGGCGGTGCTTCCAGACCATCGAAGACGGTCTTGTGTGCGCCATCGACCGGCTCCACGTCGACAGAGGAGCCGGCCATCAGGCTTCTGATCTGGCCTTTCGCCAGCTCCGGCTGCTCGATCCAGAACTGCGTGCCCGCGCCGATATGCTCGCTGACCGGTCCATCGATCCCGAGCACGACGCTGACGTGGTGAAGATCGTTGCCGAGGCTGATCTCCTTTACGCTCCCGACCTGGACACCCCGGTAGCGAACCGGCGCTCCCACGTTGAGGCCCTCTGCACGGGCAAAGCGCACGGTCACGTCGCCCGATCCCCCCGCCCAATATTTCACGCCAAGCCAGATGCCAAAGACCAGTGCCGCAAGCGGAATGATCCAGACCCATCCTGGCCAGCGCGTTTTGCGCGAGTGCGCTTCAGGAAGCTGCTCCGGGCTCGCCGGCCGACCGCTCTTGGGGCGATCCGTAACGTTGTTGTCAGTCATCGGTTTTCTCCGCAGCGTCCCACATCAGGCGGGTATCGAAATAGCGCGAGGCGAGCATCGTCAGCACCACGACCAGGGCAAAGGGCAGTGCCCCCGGACCTGCATTGACATCGGCAATCCCGGGATAGGACAGCAGCGGTATGGTCAGCGCCACGATGAACGGATCGGTGAATGACCACGGATTGATATCGGCGAGCACGCGATGGATTTTCGTGCGCAGCACTAATCCTTTGGCGCGAGGGTATTTGACCCTGAAAATCAGCCAGCCCAGCGCCACGAGCTTCAAAACAGGTATTGCTATGCTGGCCGTGAACAGGATGACGCCGAAATACCAAAACCCTTTCGCAAACAGTTCCGTCACACCGTCAATGACATTACGCTCGACGAGCCCCGTGGGCTCGATCGTATGCGTCATCGGCAACAGGATCCCGGCAGGGTAGAGCACCAGCGCCGCCGCCGTCAGGGCGCCGGCTCGGCTGACCGATCGCGGCTTGCGCTTATGTAGCTGCCGCCCACAGCGGGGGCAGCGTGCGCCTTCGAGGCTCGTCGGAACGATCAGGCCACAGGCATCGCAATCCATCGAGACTTGCCGAACCGATCCTTGCGGGCGGATGTCCTGCCAGACCCGCCTGGTATCGAGCGAGGCGTCCGCAATCAGCAGCAGCAGCGCGGCGAAAACAAAGCACCAGCCGCCGATCAGGATCTCGATATTGAGCTGAGCCGCGACCCGGCTGTAGACCACGATGCCGGCAAGCACGTAAACCGCAGGGACGGACCACGGCCGCAAATCCTCAGCATAACGGAACACAAACCCCTGCCAGCGGCCACGAAGCCCTAGGCGAAGGCTGCCGAGTACGGCGACAAGCATCATCGACCGCGCGAACGGGATCACGATGACAAAGAGGGCGACAAACGCCGCCATCAATGGCCAGCCGTCTCGCCAATAGTCAATCGCGCCGTCGAACACGTGCGCTTCGAGTGAAGTGCCCAGCAGCCGCGAACGAAGCACCGGCAGCAGGTTCGCAGGAAACAGCAGCAGCAATGCAGCCAAGGCACAGGCGAGTGCTGCGCCGGCGCTTCGGCCGCCGGCGCGCTCCACGGGTGTGCCGCAGCGGTAGCAGAGGGCGTCCGCGTCACCAATTGCTGTTACCCGCTGCTGTGCCCCGCACTCGGGACAAGCGGCGATTTCGGCCCGAACCAGGTCTGCCGTAGTCAGATCAACCATCGATCGTGTTAACGCCGCCGATTGAGAATAGTCGTGCGTCGTCGCGGCATCTCGGCGAGCGCTCGGTTACCGACCGCAGAGAGCGGAACTCGTCCTTCGCAATTAATCTTGAGCAATGGCCGGTGGACCGCTGCGGGATTGGCGCGCGGATGTGGCAGGTCAGCGGGTGCGGGTTGCCGCCAGTCCGGCGCCGTGCCACTGTCAGGAACATGAGACCGCATAATTATTACACGTCGCCGGGGTTCGAGCGGGCCGGATTGCGGCGGCGCGAGATGAGCTGGATCCTCGAACGCGTCGCCGACCCGGCAACCCTGTTTGTGCCGGTGTGGCGCAACCAAAATCTCGTTCTAGAGGTCGAGGGTGGCGAGCCGCGGGCGGTGGCGCTCGGCTGGTCGGGTATCGGGCCTCTGCTCGGCGACATGATCGCGGCCGAAGAGCGTCTGCGGCGCGGCGAGATCGTCTTTCTCGGCATTGTCGAGGAACGCGCTCATTTCGCACTCGACCTGTCGCCGATCGAGGCGCCGATCGACATGCTGGATTCGCCGGCGCGCGCCGCGAGCGGCCTCGAAGCCGCGGATGTGCGCTTTGCCGACTTACGGCAATTGGCCGGGCGGCTCGACCGCCGCGAGGCGGCATTGTTGGCGCATGCCCGGGCGATGCTCTATTGGCATGCCCGCCACCGTTATTGCGGTGTGTGCGGCAGCCTGACCCATGCCGAAGAGGCCGGCCATATGCGCCGCTGCACCGACCCCGCGTGCAATTCGATGCACTTCCCGCGCACCGACCCGGCCGTGATCATGCTGGTGACCTCAGGCGACAACGCGCTGATGGGCCGTTCGCGCAATTTTCCGCCGGGCATGTATTCGACCCTGGCCGGCTTTGTCGAACCCGGCGAAAGCCTCGAGGACGCGGTGGCGCGCGAAGTCCGCGAGGAGACCGGCATCGAGGTCGGCGTCGTCGACTATCATTCCTCGCAGCCCTGGCCGTTCCCGGCCAACATCATGCTGGGATTTCACGCCCACGCCCTGGCGACCGAGATCACGGTCGATTACGGCGAATTGGAAGACGCGCGCTGGGTCGAACGCAGCTGGCTGATCGCGCATAAAGACGACGACAGCTTCCGGATGCCACGCCTCGACTCGATCGCCCGCCGCATGATCGAAGACTGGCTCCACGGCCGCTAAGACTCCGATTTAATGCCACTTTGCTGTTTTTTTGCGGTCGCCTGGACCGAGGCCGCCGCTGTGGCGACGTCGCGCGGATAGGTGCGAAGTCCGGGCACGACGAGGCTCCGGCAATCAGCATCGGGAGCAGCATTATTAAAAGGGTCCACATCAGTCCGCTGGTGCCGCCGCCCAACCAGACGGACATTACTCCGAACAATAGCGGTGCTCCGCCCTCGAAGCCGGCGCGCAACGCCATTCGTCCGGCCTCACCGCGACCCCATAAGCGGGGATGGATAATATCGAGCCGGGCGGCGTCGATCGGCGCCAGCGCCGCCGCCAGCAAGCCAGTGCCGACCATCAACACGGGAACTCCGATCCACGGGATCGATAGCCAAATCCCAATCGCGAGAAACGGCACCGACAGAAAGAGTGCTACGGCAGGCACGATGATCCGGGCGTTGATCTTTCCTTTGTCGAGAAGACGCCGCGAGATCCGTCCGCCGACGAGCAAACCTGCGAGCGCGCCAAAACCCAGAAAAATAACGAGCGCGGCGGCGACGCTGCGCGCCAGCCCATAATGCGGCGGGAAGTAAATCATCGCAAAGGCGCGCGCGCCCGAGAAAAAGAAATAGGCGAGCGTCGAAGCCACGATCAGCAATGAATAGGTCGGCAGCCGCAGCAGATAGATCATCGCCCGCCACCAGCTCCAGCCGGTCGGGTCTTGGCGGATGATCTGATCCTGTCTCGGGCCTACCCTGGCTTCGCGCACCTTCTGTTGCACCTGGTCAGGCTGGCCGGGCGTGCCGCTGCCCGGTTCCTTGCGATTGGACGGGCGCGACGCTGCCTCGGGATCACTTTCGCCGGCCTCAAGCCAGGTTTGGCCGCCGCGCTCCGGCTCGGGAAGATAGCGCCACAGCACCCAGGCGAGAACGATGCTGGGTGATGCCATGACAAAAAATGCCCAGCGCCAGCTGGCAAAACTCGAGACCTCACCGGCAACAAAAAAACCAATGCCGGCGCCGATCAGTTCGCCGGACAGAATGAGACCATAGATCGAGGCGCGGTCACGCGCCGGGAAGAAGTCTCCGGTCAGCGACGCGGTGCACGGCCACGCCACCGCGGTCACGGCCCCGAGAAACAGTCTCGTTCCGAGCAGGTAGAAATAGGATGTAGCGGTGCCGCTGAGAATCATCGCCGCCGCCCAGACCAGTACGGCGACGATCAAAATCGTCTGGCGTCGCATCCGGTCGGCGAGGATGCCCATCGGCAACGTCGCAATCGCCCCGACAAACGACGTCACCGCCAGCAGCAGCCCGATCTCAGTATTGCCGATGTCGAAGGCGGTCTTCAGCCGGTCGGATACGGCCGATAAGCTGCCCATTTGGGCGGTGTCGAGACCGAGGACCGCCGCCAGCACGACAATGACCTGCAGGCGGGCCGGCCCGCCCGCGACCTCTAGGATCCGGGTCTTGGCGGCGTCGACGAGGTCGGTTGCGCTGACCATCGGCCGGTAAACGGCCGGGCGGATGACGTGTCACCCGAGGAGCGACGGAGGTTAAAAGAGTTTAGGGAGATGTCGGATAACGCGATCCACTCGATGTCGCTTCTTCTCTGATGAAGCGGCTCGTCTCGGGAGGTGGCAGCTGGAGCGGGACCTCTTCAGTCGTGGTCGTGATCGCCGCGGGTGCTGATAAGGCCGGCGCACCGACCTTGCCACCGATCTCCATAACTATCGGCAGACAGCGATCGCGGGTCGTGATCAGCGCGGCGCGGCATTCGGCCGCGCGGACCCATTTGGCCTCGGCCCGCTCCGAACCTGCAAATCTGCGATAGCGCGGGCGCCATTCGGTCAGGAATGGCTGTAGAGCTTCGCTGAGTAATCTGAGTGCCAGCGCCTGGATCGTCTCGGCGGCCGTGTTCGGGGGTGGCGGCATCGCTTTGAGTATCTCGCGAAGCCGATCGGCCAAAATGTCGAGCGCAGCAATTGCCTCGCCCAGGGCGCCGGGCCCGGTCAACAATTCCGGCACCGGGAGGCGAGTCGAAGCTTCGACATAGATGTGCCAGCCCGCCTGCATCAAACCAGGATCGGGTGCCGCGGGCACTGCGGTATCAGCGTCAGAGAGCGCGACGGCGGCGATCAGTTCCGGCACCACCCTCGGTCGTTCGGGCAGTAGTCGCTCCAGTCCGGCCAGCCCCAGTGTCATGCCGAGTTGCCAGCCGCGCTCGATCAGGCGGTCGCGGATGCGCGCCAGATCGGCTTAGTAGAGCCCGAGCAACGGCCAATCGCCAGCTTGCCGGCCCGATTGGGACCATGCATCGACACGCGACTGCCAACGCCCAAGAAACGGCAGCAAATCGCGGGTCAAGATTTCGATGACAAAGATGTGCGGCGGCTCGGCGCCGTCGGCGAGGAGCGTAACGCGCGGCGCTGCCGTCGCAACCTCTTCGCGCAAGCGCTCGGCGAACGTTGCGATTGCCGCCAGCCCCGTCGCGGGCGGCAGATTGGCGCCGCCGAGGATCGCGATCGCCGAAACCGTTTCGGTCAGGACATACCACAAGAGAGAGTGGCTTTGCGGGTCGAGCGTTCCTACGACGTCGGCGGCGCCGAGGCGCAACGGGCCATTCACCAACCGAGCCCAGGCCGCTACTGCGGTGAGGCGGCGCATCAGTGCGCGGGTCGGGCGCGCGGAGACAATCGGCAAAAGCCGCTCGGCAACGGGCCGGCGCACTGGCTCGATTGGATTAGTCATGGGCCGGATTGGTCATAGGCCGGATTGATCATCGGCGCCGACCGCCCTCGCAAGCCGAAAGCCACGGGAATTTGGTCGTTTCGGTTCGCCGATGCCCCGTCAAGCCCGAGCGCCCGGAACCTTAGTGCTGGTCGGCCGCCATCACCGAGCGTGGCCGGCTTACCAACGGTATCATCATCACCCCGAAGACAAAGAACCCGCCGATCAGCATCAGCACGTCGTTGTAGGTTAAGACCAAAGCCTCGCGGTGCACGAGATTGGAGAGCATCTGCAGTGCGGCATGATGTGCGTCGCCGGGGATCATCGGACCGAACCGGTCGGTTTGCGACTCGATAAAATGCTGTACCGCCGGACGCGCCATGTTGACGTCCTCGATCAGTCGGTTCCAGTGAAATTGCATCCGGCTGTTCAGAATCGTCCCGATCGATGCCAGCGCTATGGCGCCCCCGAGATCACGGGTGAGACCGTAGAGTCCGGAGGCGTTCTTCAGTTTGTCCTGGGGGACCGAGCCGAGCGCGATCATGTTGGCCGGGAGATAGCAAAACATCAGCGAGACGCCGCGCACCGCTTGCGGCACCAGGAGTTCGGGAAAGCTCGACTGGTTGGTGAGGCCGGCGGTCAGGTACATCGAAAACGCGAACAGCCCGAGACCGAACGCCAGCATCAGCCGCAAGTCAATCCGCCGGGCGATCTGGGTGCTAAACGGCGACATTGCCATCTGTGCGATCCCGGCGACAACCACCGTCTCACCGATCTGCAGCGCGCTGAAGCCGCGCACCTGCGCCAAAAACAGCGGGATCAGGTAGGTGGTGCTGTACATCCCGGTGCCGACGAGGAAGGTAAAAAACGAGCCGAGCGCGAAATTACGATTGGTGAAGGCGCGCAGATCCACGATTGGCTGCCGGTAGGTCAGCACCCGCCAGAAGAACAACACCGAGGCTGTCGCGGAGACAAAAACCGCGGCACGAATCGTCGTGTCGTCGAGCCAATCCCAGCGCGGTCCTTCCTCAAGCGCGTATTCGAGACAGCCAAGAAAGGTCGCCATCAGCACCAGCCCGATCACGTCGAAATAGCGCAGCAGCGACAGGTCGGGCTTATCGATGTCGATGCAGTTCCACACTACCACGGCGACGGCAATGCCGGGCGGGAGGTTGACGAGAAACAGCCAATGCCATGACAGGGTATCGGTCAAGAACCCGCCGATTGTTGGGCCGAGCGTCGATGACAGGTTCAAAATGACCGAGATCATCACCATCAGCCGGGTCAGCGGCGGGCCGCGAAACCGTGTGTAGACGACCGGAAACACGCTCGGTGTGATCGCCCCGCCGCAAAATCCCTGCAGCGCTCGGTAAAAGATCATCTGGCTGAGGCTCGTCGCCGTCGCGCACAGGGCGCTTGCCCCGGTAAAGCCGAGAATCGCGGTGACGAACAACAGGCGCGTCGACATCAGCCGCGACAGCATCCCGCTCAACGGCACCATGACGACGTCGGCGATCAGATAGGCGGTCTGGACCCATGAAATCTCGTCGGCGCTCGCCGACAGCCCGCCTTGGATCTGGGTCAACGAGCTGGTGACGATCTGGACGTCCATGATCGCCATGAACAGACCGACGGACATCGCCAGCACGCCGATCCAATCGCGCAGAGTCTGCTGGCCCGCCGCTCCGCTTGGCCCAGCTGGCGCGGTGGCGGGCGGGGCCGGGGTGGGTCGCGCCGGCGCTGCGGGAACCGGCAGGACCGAGTAGCGGCGCGACCAACCGGCCCGCCGCAGGACCGCCGGCGCCCAGCTCACTTCGCGTCCGCGTCCGTGGCTGGAACCGGGCCAGCTTGGGCCGTGCCGACAATGCCGTCGGCCGCGATCGCATCGCCCCTGTCTCGGGTATCGACGGAGACAGTGACCGACAGCCCCGGCCGCAACAGCCGCGCCAACGGTCCTTCTTTTGGAAGCGAGATCCGCACCGGCACGCGCTGGACGATCTTGGTGAAATTGCCGGTGGCGTTATCGGGCGGTAACAGGCTGAATTCGGCGCCGCTCCCTGGAGCAAAGCTCTCGATCTTGCCGATCAGGGTCTGGTCGGGATAGGCGTCGACCGACACCTCGGCGCGCTGCCCGGGCCGCATTCGCGTCAGCTGGGTCTCCTTAAAATTCGCCGTGACGTAGACCCGCGGCAATGGCACCAGCGACACCAATTCGGTGCCGGGTTTGACATATTGACCGACCTGACCGGCGCGATTGCCGGCAATTCCGGAGACCGGCGCGTGGATGACCGTGTTATCGAGATCGTTCTTGACGAGCCGCAGATTGGCGCGCGCCTGATCGAGCCGCGCTTCCTCCTCGCGGCGCTGCGACTGCAGCACGCCGAGCTGGCTTTGAGCCGCAGCCAATGCCGCGCGGTCCTTCTGCGCTTCGGCTTCGGCCTTGCGCGCATCGGCCTGGGCCTGCTCATAACGCTGCCGGCTGGCGAAATCGGTCGTCATCAACGCCGCGTAGCGTTTGAAATCCTGCTGGGTGCGGATGAAATCGGCCTCGCCCGACGCCACTGTGGCCTGCGCCTGCGCGATCATTGCCTGCTGTAGGTCGAGCCGGCTGACATACGTCGCTACTGCCGCCTGTTCGGTGGCGACGGCCGCCTGCGCCTGGGCGACCTTGGCGGCAAAGTCGCTGTCGTCGATAACGAACAGCACCGCGCCCTTTTTGACGGCCTCGTTGTCGCGGACGTGGACTTCCTTGATATAGCCCTCGACTTTGGGGCTGATCACCGAAACGTCGCTGGCGACATAAGCATCGTCGGTCGATTGCATAAACCGCCAATCGGTCCACCAATGCCAGCCGCCATAGGCGCCGCAAACCAGCGCCAGCGCGACCGCGGCGAATACGAACTTCTTGCGCATCCCCTCTAAACTAAACCGTTCAGTTTATGGTTGCGCAGAACCTAGGCCGTCCCTATTAATTGTCAAGAGCGGTGTCAGGTGGAAACCGTGGCGAGCACGATCGATCGCGCCCAGCGCAATGAAACCCCGACTGGCGGCAAGGCCGAGAGCATCCTCGCCGCAGCAAAGTGGATGTTTCTCGAAAGCGGTTTCGGCGCGGTCAGCATGGACGCGATCGCGCGCGAAGCCGGCGTCTCCAAGGCGACGGTTTATGCCCATTTCGCCGGTAAGGAGGAATTGTTCGGCGCCGTGATCGGGCGCGAGTGCGAGCAGTATTTTGCCGGGTTTTCGGCGGGCGAACTGGATCCTGGCGATGCCCGCGCGTCGTTGACGATTTTGGGCCGCCAATTCCTCGATCTGCTGCTGTCGCCCGATGCCATCGCGCTGCATCGCCTGATTTTAGGGGAAGTTAGTCGCTTCCCCGAACTCGGCCGGGTGTTCTGGCAGGCGGGGCCAGAGCGCAACCTCTCGCAGATCGAGACATTTTTGCGCGCCGCGGCGGCGGCCGGCTCGCTCGACATTACCGACGCTCGCCACGCCGCCGAGCAGTTTGTCGGTTTGGTACGCGGCGAGACCCAGCTGCGCCATTTGCTTCGACTCGAAGCACCCGCCGGCGAGGACGCAATCCGCGAAATTATCAGCTCAGCCGTCGATACGTTTTTGCGAGCGTTTGGGCGCCGCCAAGTGCCGCAATAATTCGCTGATACGGCCCATCAGTCCCGTCTTCTTAAAATAACAGTTTATCTTCCCAGTGGTTAATGGCGCAACACCGCCGCGACGAGGCCTCGCGGCAGTGGCTTGTTGAGCCCGCCCTCGCCGCCCGGCGGCTTCACGCCAGCGCTGGCGCACCCTCGGTGACGGTTTCGAGCTGGCCCACTGTTTCCTTGCCGAACAGCACGGGGATAAAGGCGCCGATCGCGACTACGACCAAGATTGTGCCAAAGAAGATCGTCGGTGAGCCGGTATACGGGGTCATCAGAAACGGCGCCAAGACCCCAGCGAAGACCCGCCCGAACGACTCGCCGAAGATATGTCCGCGCCCGCGCAGCGATGTCGGGAACTGTTCCGACAGATAAACGCGGGTGGCGCTAAAGGAAGACAGCACGGTGAAGCCGGTGATCAGCCCGCCCGTCAGCATCACGATGGTCGCATGGGTCCCGGCACGGTGCGCCATCATCATCAGGAATACACCGGGCAGCGATCCGGCGAGGGCATAGAAAATTGTCCAGCGCCGTCCGATGATCTCCATCAGATAGGCGGTGAAGGCTTTGCCTGGAATGCTGGCCGCGTAGATGATCGTGGCAAGGCCAAAGCTCAACGACACGGCAGCGCCCTGATCGACCAGCGCCTTTGGCAGCAATATGTGGATCAAAAGAGCGGCCATGCCGGCAGACATGGCGCTGAGGATGCCGACCACGGTCCAGCGCAGCTGGCCCCGGCGAAACAGCGCCCAGTAGGATGGAAGCTTTTCGCGGGTACTCCCGCTGCGGTCGCCGAGCGCGTCGACCGACAATGGCGGCACGCGGCTGCCGGCTCGCGAGATGATCCGATTGACCGCGTCGACCGCGGCCTCGGCCCGGCCGCGGCGCAGATGCCAGCGCGGGCTCTCGGGAATGACGAAATGGATCAGTGCCGGGGCGATGAAAATCATCAGCCCGCCCGGTAACGCCATCAGCCGGAACGCGTTCGGATTGCCTGACAGCAGGAAGCTGACCAACAACACCGCGGTAAACGAGGCGGCCAACAACATCTCGTAGACCCCGCCGTAGGTGCGCCGGTGCTGCGCCGGCATCAGCTCGGCGGCGATCGGAAACGCCGCCGAAACCGCGAAGCCACCGCCCAGCCCGGTCAGCAAGCGGATGATGATCAGCTGTTCGGCGGTTTGCACCAGCGGAATCAGCAATGTGAAAAAGGTCGTGGCGATCACGCCAATTTGCATGACGAGCTTGCGACTCCAATGATCCGACATCGCCGACGCGGTGAAACCGCCGACGCAGGCCATCAAGGTCGAAGCGACGGCCACAAAACGGATGTCGGCTGGGGTCAGGTGGAGCGGATGCTTCGCCAAGACGAGCAGCGAGCCGGTAATCGACAGGTCGTAGCCCTCGACAAAACCCATGAATCCCAGGACCGCTAGGATCGCGAGGTGGTAGGCGCTGAATGGGATACTGTCGAGCTTGCGTCCAAGCATAAACCCGGCGGCTGTCGGCGACCGGGCGAATGAGCGAATTTCAGCCATTGTGACCTTCCAGTTGATCCGAACCGGGACCGGCCAACTGCGGCAGCCCAAACGCGCGAGGCCAATACAAATTACACGGAATTCAAATTGCTGTGCGTTGCCGGGGTCGACGCCTCCCACTCTCGGTCAGCCGCACCGGACGGTACCGGTTCGACGCGTTGCTCCTGTTCCAGTCGTGGGCGGCATTGTTGTTGCTGCCCGCCCTTGGGCCTTTGGGGCTATCGCAACCGCGTTAGAGGCCGGGGAATACCCTCGGCCACCCACCCGCTGGCGCCGATAACGCGGCGTGATCGTCGCTGGCGTCGGTCGTCGGCGCCATTGAGCGGTCGACAGCGCGCTTAGTGGTCGGGACGTCCGTTTCGACCCTCGTCCGCGAAGCCGACTTGCTGATGTTTACGGCGCATTCCGATCCCATTCTCGCGACTTGCCAAGGGCTCAAGGCCGCTTCGCACGTTTTCGCCATGCGAAGCGCCTTGCCCGACGGCTCTACGGTCATTCTTGCCTCCCAGACGCGAGCCTGATTGCATTGGTCGTGCCTTCGTTCGTGCGCTTGCCGCGGTTTTTCACCCGTCTAACGCGCTCTGCATAAATGGCATGGCTGGCATGAAATAACTAGGGGGATTTTTGATCTTGCCTCGATTCGAGACCGTGGAGATCGCTCTCGCCGCCGCCCACCCAGGCCGCCTTTCCACCCTGCGATCCTAGGCTTATTCTGGTGCCAATCGATAGTGGGAGGGCCGGAGATGGAAGCCGCTGCTGCCGTATTTCGCAAAGTGCATGCACCGCTGACGATCGAGCAGATCGAGATCGACAAACCATGGGGGCGCGAAGTGCTGGTGCGCACGGTCGCGACCGGCGTGTGTCACAGCGATCTGCATGTCGTCGACGGGGTCGGCCGGTTTCCGCTCGACCGGCCGATCGTGTTGGGCCATGAGGGCGCCGGCATTGTCGAGGCGGTCGGCGCCGAGGTGACGACGGTCAAGCCCGGCGACCATGTCGTCGCCTGCCTGTCGGGTTTTTGCGGCAGCTGCCCGCAATGCCTGTCCGGCCACCCCAATTTGTGCACCGGCGGCATCGTCACCCGGCCCGACAATGCCGCACCGCGCCTGTCGCAAAACGGCAAGCCGTTGCGCCAGTTCATCGCGATTTCGAGCTATGCCGAAAAGATGCTGTTGCACGAGAATTCGATCGTGCGGATCGACCCCGAATTGCCGCTCGACAAGGCGGCATTGGTTGGCTGCGGGGTATTGACCGGGGTCGGTGCGGCGTTGCGCAGCTCCGAGCTCGAAGCCGGGCAGACCGTCGCGGTCTTTGGCTGTGGCGGTGTCGGGTTGTCGATCATCCAGGGGGCCCGGATCGGCGGCGCCCGGCAGATCATCGCCGTTGACCGGTTCGAGTCAAAGCGCGAGATGGCGACGCGCGCCGGCGCCACCCACTTCGTCAATAGCGCCGAGGACGATCCGGTCAAGGCGGTTCGCGCATTGACCGGCGGGTTGGGCGTCGACCACGCCTTTGAGGCGGTCGGGCTGGCGATACTGGTGCGGCAGGCGATCGAGAGCCTGGCGATCCGTGGCACCGCGACGATCGTCGGGGTATTGCCGCCCGACGCGATGATCGAGTTCCCGTGGATGGCGATCCGCCCCGAATGCAAGGTACAGACCTCGCGCATGGGGTCAAACCGTTTTCGCTATGACATCCCGCTCTATCTCGACTTCTACCGCCAGGGCCGCCTAGACCTCGACGGCATGGTCACAAAGCGCGGCCACCTCGACGACATCAACGAAGCCTTCCGCGCGATGAAAGCCGGTGAAGTCGCCCGCACCGTGCTGACCTTCGATTAGACATATTGGGAGAACGTAATGCGCTACCAGCATATCCGGGTAGAGCCGGTTTCGCGGCATGTCGGTGCCGAGATTGCCGGCGTTGACTTGGCGGCTGCGATTGCCGATGAGCCCTTTGCTGAAATCCGCCGCGCCTTTGGCGAGCACGGCGTCGTGTTTTTCCGTGACCAACACTTGACGCCAGAACAACACGTAGCGTTTGCGGAGCGCTTTGCGCCGATTGACATCAATCGCTTTTTCACCGCTGTGCCGGGCCATCCGATGATCGCCGAGGTGCGCAAGGAACCGGAGCAGACCCGCAATATCGGCGGCGGCTGGCACACCGATCACAGCTACGACGAGGCGCCGGCGCTGGGCTCGATGCTCTATGCGCGCGAGGTGCCGAGGACCGGCGGCGACACGCTGTTTGCCGGCATGTACGCGGCCTATGACGCGCTATCCGACGGGCTGAAAGCAACGCTCGAAGGTTTGCGGGCCTGTCATTCGAGCCGGCACGTGTTTGGCGCCGAGGCACACGCACGCCGCGGCGACCTCGTCGGCCGCATCGGCAACCCTGAATTGGCGAGGCAAGATGCGGTCCATCCGGTGGTCATCCGCCATCCCGAGACCGGCGGCAAAGCGCTCTATGTCAACCCGGGGTTCACCCTTCGGTTCGAGGGCTGGACCGAGGACGAATCGCGTCCATTGCTCGACTACCTGTACCGTCACGCGACGCGCCCTGAATTTACCTGCCGTTTTCATTGGCGGGAGGGTTCGCTGGCGTTGTGGGACAACCGCTCGACCTGGCACTTTGCGCTCAACGACTACCACGGCGAGCGCCGCCTCTTGCACCGCATCACGATCCAGGGCTCGCCGCTCAACTGAAGCTGATTCACTGAGCGGCCGGACAGGGATGATCTGGGGCGAGGCGCTGGTCTTGTGGATGACACTGCAATCGGCAGCTTCAAATGAACCCAGCGAGCAGCACGATAGCAGCTACAGCGGGGCGCTAGTGGTTGAGAGCAGCAGCGGTCTCAATGGACGGTACGAGACGCGAGTATAATCTGTCGGGTTGACGGGATCATACTGCCATGTCTGACGCCGAGTGGGGCATGCTCGTGCAAAACGTCGTTCTCGAAAGCGTCAGCCAATAAAAGTCTGACGTAATTGTCGGCGCAGCTCGCCAATGCTGCCGCGACCTTGGGGTTCAAGGTGTAATACCGGCGCCGCACGGGATCCCAACTGAATCCCGCAGCTCTGGCCGGACCTCCGGCATCGGGATGGCACCGATAGTAGAATTGATAGGTGACCGGGTCGAATAGAAGCTTCGACATTATACCTCTCCCTGGTTCGAGTGAAGGATGTGGAGTGGTACGTTCAGTGAGTTGGTTATTGCATCCAGCTGCAGTGCGGTCGAGTGAAGTTAGGTAAATCGGGGTTAGTTGCGGTGAGCCGATCGAGATGACTGGTGTCGGCCGGACCGGGCAGGGATCAATACCAGTAAACGCCGCGGCAGGTTTGCGGCCGAGATAGCCTGCCGCTACCAATCTAACCGAAAGTAACTTGGCAGATGTTAGATGCGTGGCTGCCGCCTGTGCACCGGACTCAATCTTGACACAAACGGAGCGTTGCAGGACGTTTTTATTTAATGCTGATCGGCCGCCCACATGCTGGCGTTGAGCGGCCTCGGAAAGGAAAAGCTCAGCTGCAGGAGTAGCCGTGGCGCAACAGCTTCAAGCTGATGGTCGGTCGGCGTGCCCCACCGCTTTGATCTAAATCAACGCCAGACCGCAAATTAGTGATACAGAAGCAATCTAAAGGGTCTCTTTAGTTTGACCGAGGTTAAAGCCGATCTCAGCAGTCCGCGGCACGATGGTCAATGCAAACGCATATTAACTAGGGCCAACGTAACAGGAGGACAACAGTGGTGGAGGTCTCTCCGGGCGGGACGACGTGCCGGACGCGCTGAGCGCGGCCATTTGCGCATCCCGAGTTCAACGAGAGCTGTTGGACGCAGGGCGGAGTTTTCCTCTCGGCGCCAGCGTGCTCGATGACGGCGTCAACTTCAGTGTGTTTTCGCGGCAGGCGAGCAGGATCGAGCTGTTGCTGTTCGACGATGCCGCCGCAGCGCTCCCGGCACGGGTGATCGAGCTCGATCCGCGCACGCACCGCACCTACCATTACTGGCACACCTTTGTGCCGAGCATTGGGCCGGGACAGCTTTACGCCTATCGCGCCGACGGCGCTTTCGATCCTGCGCGTGGTCTGCGTTTTGATCCGACCAAGGTTCTGCTCGATCCCTACGGTCGCAGCGTCGTCGTGCCCGAGGGATACTCGCGTCATGCGGCGAGCCGACACGGCGAAGTCAATACCGAAGTCAATACTAATGCGATGAAGAGCGTCGTCGTCGATCCTGATGTCTATGACTGGGAGGGTGATGCGCCGTTATGCCGGCCCTTTGCCAAGACCGTGATCTACGAGATGCACGTCGCCGGCTTTACACGACATCCGAGTTCAGGGGTCACCGCGGAGCGGCGCGGGACCTATGCGGGCATGATCGAAAAAATCCCATACTTGCAGGATCTCGGGATCACCGCAGTCGAGCTGTTGCCGGTGTTCCAGTTCGACCGGCAGGATTGCCCGCCGGGTCTGGTCAACTACTGGGGATATTCCCCCGTGTCGTTTTATGCTCCGCACTCCGAGTACAGTTCGCGGAAGGATGCTCTCGGCCCGGTCGACGAGTTTCGCAACCTCGTTAAGGCGCTTCATCGCGCCGGCATCGAGGTGATCCTCGATGTTGTCTATAATCACACCGCCGAAGGGAATGCGGACGGGCCCACCCTGTGCTTCCGCGGTCTCGCCAACGAGACTTATTACATCCTCGACCAGAATCGCGCGCAATATGCCGACTACAGCGGGACTGGAAACACGCTGAACGCCAACCAGGCCATCGTCCGCCGCATGATCATCGACAGCCTGCGGTACTGGGTCACCCAAATGCATGTCGACGGCTTTCGCTTCGATCTTGCTTCGATCCTGTCACGCGACGAGACTGGTCAGCCGCTCGAGAATCCGCCGGTCCTCTGGGACATCGAGTCCGACCCTGTGCTCGCCGGCACCAAACTGATCGCCGAAGCTTGGGATGCCGCCGGTCTCTATCAGGTAGGAAGCTTCATCGGCGACGGCTGGAAGGAGTGGAACGGGCGGTTTCGCGATGATGTCCGCAAGTTTACAAAGGCGGACACCGATACGGTTCGCGCACTGGCGCAACGCGTGCTCGGCAGCCCGGATATCTATGGACACCAGGAACGGGAACCCGAACAGAGCATCAATTTTGTGACCTGCCATGACGGCTTCACGCTGAACGATCTAGTCTCCTACGACAGCAAGCACAACGAAGCCAATGGCGAAGGAAACCGGGACGGGTCGGACAACAACCTCTCTTGGAACTGCGGCCTCGAAGGCGCGACCGACGATGCCAATGTTGAGGCTCTGCGCCGGCGCCAGATTAAGAATTTCTTTGTCATCCTGCTGCTTCCGGTTGGGGTGCCGATGCTCCAGATGGGCGACGAAATGCGCCGAACGCAGCGCGGCAATAACAACGCGTACTGTCAGGACAACGAGATAAGCTGGCTCGACTGGAGCCTGCTCGACAGACACCACGATCTGTTCCGATTCGTACAGACACTGATCTCACATCGTCTGCGGTGGATGGAAGCGGGCGACGTAGCAGGCTTCGAATTGAGCCTCAACGAACTATTGCGCAGCGCGGAAATCGAGTGGCACGGCGTCCGGCTCGGCAGTCCTGACTGGGCCGACAATTCCCACAGCATCGCGCTCACATTACGCTCCGGCCGAGGCGGTCTGCCGTTCTGGTTGCACGTGATGTTTAATGCCTATTGGGAGGCACTCGATTTCGAGCTGCCGCTAGCGCCCGCCGCGGCGGTATCCGGCTGGCGGCGGTGGATCGATACATCGTGCGAATCGCCCGAGGACATCCTGGACCCCGCTGCTGCCCCATCGGTGCCCGGTACGCACTACCGCGCGGCGCCGCGCTCCGTGGCCGCCCTGTTTGTTCGAACCGACGGCGGCTTCGGCCCGATCTCAGAACTGACACAAAAGCCAGCGTAAAAAGCACCAACGCGTCGTCCACTCAGATCAGGAGCATCAGGATTATGAGAACGCCCATCAGAACGCAGGAGACGTTTCACTCTGACGACGCCATCTCTGCCTACGGGACGGCGCGCTCGACCGTCGAGGGGACCCCCCTCAGTCCCGACGAGCTGCGCAAGATTGACGCGTACTGGCGGGCTAGTCTCTATCTGTGCGTTGGGATGCTCTACCTCAAAGCCAACCCCCTGCTGCGGGAGCCACTAACCCTCGAGCATATAAAGCCGCGGCTCTTGGGTCACTGGGGTTCGGACGCCGGCCAAGCCTTCACGTATTTGCACTTCAACCGGATGATCAATAAATACGACCTTAACGCAATCTACCTCAGCGGCCCCGGGCACGGCGCACCCGCCGTACTGTCGCAGGCCTATCTCGAAGGCACCTATTCTGAGACATATCCGGAAAAGAGCGAAGACATTGCCGGACTGCAGCGCTTTTTCAAGCAATTCTCGTTTCCGGGCGGCATCGGCAGTCATGCCACACCGGAAACGCCCGGCAGCATTCATGAGGGCGGCGAACTCGGCTACAGCGTCTCGCACGCTTACGGCGCGGTCTACGACCATCCTGATCTGATCGCATTGGTGATGGTGGGCGACGGTGAATCCGAAACCGGGCCGCTCGCCACTAGCTGGCACAGCAATAAGTTCCTTAACCCGATCACTGACGGCGCGGTGCTGCCGGTATTGCACCTCAATGGCTACAAGATCAACAACCCGACCATTCTCGCCCGCATCAGCCATGATGAGCTGAAGGCGTTGTTTGTCGGCTACGGATACACCCCGTACTTTGTCGAAGGCAGCGATCACGACAGCATGCACCAGGCCATGGCCGCCACATTGGAGCATTGCGTCCTGGAGATCCGCGAAATCCAGGAACAGGCGCGGCGAACCGGAAAGGCGTTTCGGCCGCGCTGGCCAGTCGTGATCCTGCGCAGCCCCAAGGGTTGGACCGCGCCGCGCGAGGTGGATGGGCATTACCTCGAAGGCTTCTGGCGGGCCCATCAGATCCCGATTACCGATGTCACTGCCAACCCCGCCCACTTGAAATTGCTTGAAAGCTGGCTGCGCAGCTACCGGCCAGAGGAGCTGTTCGACGACAATGGCCGCATTCTCCCCGAATTGCAGGCGCTCGCTCCCACGGGCAACCGGCGGATGAGCGCCAACCCGATCGCCAATGGCGGTCTGTTGCGCAAGGCGCTCGACATGCCCGACTTCCGCGATTCTGCGGTCAAGGTCGAGAAGCCGGGCGCAACACTGGCGGGCAACGTCCCCACCCTCGGCAATTTTCTCCGCGAGGTCACGCGGCTCAACATGCATAACTTTCGCGTCTTCGGGCCGGACGAGACGCAGTCCAACAGGCTGGAGGCGCTCTACGAGGTGACCAAGAAAGTCTGGCTGGGAGAATATTTCCCGGAAGACGCCGACGGCGGCGAACTCGCCCCGGAGGGCCGTGTTATGGAAATGCTCAGCGAGCACACTGTCGAAGGGTGGTTGGAGGGTTACCTTCTGACCGGCCGGCACGGTCTGATCAACAGCTACGAGCCGTTCATCCACGTTATCGAACTCAATGTTCAACCAGCATGCCAAGTGGCTGGAAAAGTGCAATGAGCTGCCCTGGCGCGCCAAGGTGGCATCGCTCAACCTGTTGATCACGGCGCTGGTCTGGCGCCAGGACCACAACGGCTTTACCCACCAGGACCCCGGCTTCCTCGACGTGGTTGCCAATAAGAGTCCGAGCGTGGTGCGCATCTATCTGCCGCCCGATGCCAATTGCCTGCTGTCGGTCGCCGATCATTGCCTGCAGAGCGTCAATTACGCCAACGTTATCATCGCCGACAAGCAGGTGCATCTCCAATATCTGGACATCGAGGCGGCGATTGAGCACTGCACCAAAGGCGTAGGCATCTGGGACTGGGCGAGTAACGACCAGGGCGTCGAACCGGATGTGGTGATGGCGAGTTGCGGCGATTGCCCGACAATGGAGTCATTGGCGGCAACCGCCTTGCTGCGGCAATACTTGCCCGACATCAAGATCCGATTCGTCAATGTGGTGGATTTGTTCAAGCTGGTGCCGAATACCGAGCACCCGCACGGGCTGACCGATCGCGAATTCGAGGCGCTCTTTACCGCGGGCAGGCCGGTTGTCTTCAACTTCCACGCCTATCCGTGGTTGATCCACCGGCTCACCTACCACCGGCCGCATCAGCACCACATTCATGTGCGCGGCTACAAAGAGCAGGGCAACATCAACACGCCGTTGGAGTTGGCCATTCGCAATCAGGCTGACCGCTTCACCCTCGCTATTGATGCGATCGACCGCATGCCGCGGTTCCACATCACCGGGTCAAGCGCTCGCGAGGCTCTGCTCAACCAGCAGATCGCCTGTAAAATTCACGCCTGGGAGTTTGGTGTGGATTCGGCGGAAGTCGCGAATTGGCAGTGGCCGTTCTGAAGGCGGAGCTGCTGCTTCAGTCGCGTGACCGGTCAGACATAGCGAGAGCGCCGGCCTCATTCTCCCATTAGACGGAGGTCGACGCCACGGCGGTGCAACTCGGCGAGATAACCCGTTACAGCCCCAAATACCGTATCGAACTCCATCCGCACCGGCACCAGGCGATCGCCGGTGATCAGGCGAGCATACCAGATCGTTCCCCGCCGATAGGTGTCCTCGTTATGGTCGGGATTAACGACGAGATCCTCGCGCTCGACCCTGCAGACTTGCGTTGGCCCGGCAAAATTCTGATGGCTGTCCGCTGACAACGTCTCGCGCTTAACATCGGTGAAGCGCAGATCGTAAAGTCCGCCGCCGTCAAAGACAGGAACGGTCAGCGTGCAAGTGCCGCGTTGGGCGAGCTGACGCTCAACCATAAAGAACGCTGTAAGCTGGTCGACCGTGTCTTGGATTTGCTTTTGAGCGACAAACAGAGGCCGCTCGGGCGCCTGGGGCGCTGCGACATTGATCACGGCGCCGTTGGGCCGGTAATCAAGCCCGTAATGTCGATCGACGCCGTTTCGGCGCATATCGGCGCGGTAATCGGACGGGTATGCCGCTTCTCTGGTGAGCCGTCCGTGCACCTCAGAATGGCTGGTGAGATCGACGAACACCCGCGCGAAGCCGCGGGTGTCGAGATCCGTCGCGATCACATAGCCGTCCGCCAACTCCTCGACGGTTGTATGCTCGGTCAAAACATGCAAACCGGCAAAGCCGAAAATCTCGAACCTGGCGTCGACCCGGTCTGTTCCGGCAGCGCTGGCTGTTGCCCCGCCCGGGAGAAACAGGAGTGTCGCCGCAAGTGCCGGCAACACAACGGAACGAACGAAAGCCCTGGTCGCCACCATGTCCCCTACCCATCTGCACTGCAACTAGCTGAGGTCGAGCTCGGCTGGTCAGCGTATCAAGCGAGATTAGCTGATAGCCGATTTGGCACCTTGATCAAGATTAAACGCGAGTTTGAGGACGCCGCCGCCCGGGTTGCCGCATCAATATTCGTCGGTATGACGCATGACCAAAGTTAAAGCGACTTTCGCATAAGGTGCAAGCTTAAGAGCTTTGCCCAAAGACCAGACCCGGCGAATGTTCGGTGAATCGCAGGCCACGACCGAAGCCTCAAGCTTTGTTTGCGTAACCGATCACAATGACAGCAATGGGCCTGTCATTGCTGATTTCGGAACCTTCGATACCGGTCTTTGCTACGCCGATCTGGTGTTCTTCCTATAAGCCGGCGCGGCACGGCATGGCGGGCGTCCCCCCGTTGTCCGTGCCGGTTATTCCGTTCCGGCAAGCCATAAAGACGGAATTTACGATTTCATTCAACCAAGCGCTTGCCGCTCTCGATCGGAGACTTACAATGCCGGATGGACCCCACCGGCGTGGTCATCGAAACACCCCGACTTGGGTTGCGAAGTCATCGATGGGATGACCTTCAGGGACCTGGTTTTACTGATCGGGGATTGGGAGGTTGCGCGCTGGGTGTCGAGTGTGCCGCATCCTTACACTGAAACGCACGGGCGGGAATGGATTGCCTCGGTGCAGCAAGAGCATGCAACCGGCCGCCCCCGTCGCTTTGCCATCGCGGTGAACGACACTGATCGCCTGATCGGCGGCGTGGGACTTGACGGAAACCCGGGCGACGAAAGCAATGAAGCGGCGCTCGGCTATTGGCTGGGACAGTCTTATTGGGGTAATAAATACGGGCGCGAGGCCGTTGCCGCGATTATCGACTACGGCTTTCGAGCCCTTGGGATGCAAACAATCCGCGCTTACACCGACCCCGGCAATGCAGCCTCGCAAAAAGTTTTGGCTTATTGCGGCCTAAGAAGCGTTGGGGAAATCGAACTGATCAAACCGACCCGTTACGGCGCGATCCGCGCTCCCTTGTTTCAAATTTCCCAGCGGCGCCGTGGTTACGTTCCATAAGTAAGTCATCCGGCCGCACACAGCGTTAGCTCGTGGAGTGACGTCAACCCTGGAAAGAGCTGCGCTCTCCCACAGCCGGCGGCTCGGGAACGAGGATCATTGTGTCACCCCACGTTCCGCTTGACTCACACATATATCTCGATGGTTATACGTCGATCAATAGCCGGCAGGTTATCGATCTCAAATGCCGAACGCTCACGATGTACTCTTCAGAACGCTCGCCGATCCGACTCGGCGGGCTATCTTCGAGCGATTGTGCCGCGAAGGAGAGCAGACGGTCGGGGCCCTGACGGCTCGGGCGGGGGTATCGCAACCGGCCGTCTCAAAGCATCTTGGGGTCCTGAAGCAGGCGGGGTTGGTGCGCGACCGCCACGAAGGTCGCCAGACGCACTACACCGCGCAGCTCGGCGCCTTGGCCCCGCTGATCGACTGGACCAGCCACATGGTCGGGTTCTGGCAAAGCCGGTTCGACCACCTCGAAGATCTACTGAAGAGGATGGACCAATGAACGAAACGTCGAACCAAACGCTCTCCGTCGTTGTCGAACGTGAGATCCCGCATCCGCCCGAAAAGATCTGGCGCGCGCTCACCCAACCACACCTGATCGAGGAGTGGCTGATGAAGAACGACTTCAAGCCCGTTGTGGATCACCAGTTCTATCTTAGCGCAGACTGGGGCATGGTCGACTGTCGGGTGCTGGCCGTCGAGCCGAACAAAACATTGTCTTACACCTGGGGCGCCTATGGCCTCGAGAGTGTCGTCACTTGGACTCTGAGCCCCACGAGCACTGGGACCCACCTGCGCATGGAGCAGTCGCGCTTCCGGCCGGATCAGCCGCAGTACTATGAGGGCGCCAAGGCCGGGTGGCCGCGGTTCTTTGCGGCACTGGAGCAGGTCTTGGCGCGGATAGACTGAAGCCCGGCAGCACAATCAAGGTAGGGCGAAAACGCCGGTCCGCCGTTTCTCATGACATGAGGCCCAGGCCGGAAACAATCAGCAGCGAATTGACCACGCGGGCAAATTGGACGTCGGTCAGGCGGCGGAAAATGGCAATGCCGCACCAGGCTCCCAATAAGGCCCCGGGGATGTAGCTTGCTAGCGGGATATGAACCGGCTCACGGTTGAACCCGGATAATTGGGGCCCAACCAAGCTCTATTTTGCCACGGCGGGCGTGCCTGCGGTGCGGCAGCGCCCGACAGATTATCTCGCCGATTTTATCGGTTTAAGGGCGGTGGGCTCCGCCAAAGCATCAGCTTTCATTCGCCTCCGCTGGGGCCTATCGAAAAGCCACAATGTCGGCGCAGCTTTATGCAGGGTCCGGTTTGGAAGGAGGGCCAACTGGAAGAATCACGAATTCCCGGTTCGTGCGAATATTTTCCCGGTTAGGCTGCAAAAAAATTCCCGGTTAGGAGGCCACGGGAATTTTGATCTAACCTACTGATTCAGCTATCGTATTTTGGCCCAGTGAGCGGCAAACCGACAAAATTCCCGGCTCTTTCCCGGTTACACGGGAATTTCGGCGTTTCTGGCACCGCGGGCTCAGTCACCGGCGGCGGCGTTCTCCGGCCGGCGCTCGTAGCGGCGCGCCGGGGTATTGATCGGATCGGACAGCGGGGCGGCGGCAAAGGCGGCGGTGCGGCGGGCGGCGGGGGCATCGGCGTAGAGCGTTGTGCGCTGGCGCGGAATCCGCCCGATGCCGCGGATCAGTTCCTCCATCGCCTCGGGCGGCATTTCCTGGCCGTGAACGGCGCCGGCGGCGCGGGTGATGCTCTCGTTCATCAAGGTGCCGCCAAGATCGTTGGCGCCGGCCCCGAGGCAGAACGCAGCACCGCCGCTGCCCATCTTGACCCACGAGGTTTGGATGTTGGTGATGACCGGGTGCAATGCCAAGCGCGCCACCGCATGCATCAGCACCGCCTCGCGCCAGGTGGCGCCGCGCCGCGCCCGGCCCTTCAGATAGATCGGCGTCTCCATCGGCACAAAGGGCAGCGGCACGAACTCGGTAAAACCCCCGGTCCGCGTCTGCAACGCGCGGATGCGCAGCAGATGGCGCGCCCAATGCTGGTAGCGCTCGACATGGCCGTACATGATCGTGACCGTGCTGCGCAGTCCGACCGCATGCGCCCCGGTCATGACTTCGAGCCATTGCGCGGTCTTGATCTTGTCGGGGCAGATCACCGCGCGGATCTCGTCGTCGAGGATCTCGGCCGCGGTGCCGGGCAGTGAGCTGAGCCCGGCCTCCTTCAGCTCGCCCAGAAAATCGGGAATGGTGCGGCCGAGGGTCTTTGCTCCCTGCCAGATTTCGAGCGGCGAAAAGGCGTGGACATGGATATCGGGCACGGCCTCCTTGATCGCGCGGCACACCTGAAGATAGGTGGCGCCGGTATATTCGGGGTGGATGCCGCCCTGCAGGCAGACTTCGGTGGCGCCGCGCTCCCACGCCTCCTCGACCCGGCGCTGGATCTCGGCAAGATCGAGGTCATAGGGCCGGCCGCGCAGGTTTTCGCTGAGCTTGCCCTTTGAAAACGCGCAAAACTGGCAGCGGAAATAGCAGACATTGGTGTAGTTGATGTTGCGGGTCACGACATAGCTGACGGTCTCGCCGTTGACCCGCTGGCGCAGCCGGTCGGCGGCTTCGCAAACCTGCGTAAAGGCGTCGCCGCGCGCCTGGAACAGGCTGACGATTTCGGCTTCGGACAGGGTTTCGCCGGCTTCGGCGCGGGCGAGGATCGCGGCGATCGGCGGCTTACCCTCACCCACCCAGCCCTGCCGGCTGGGTCCCCCCTCTCCCGCATTGCGGGAGAGGGTCCTGGACCCCGGCGAAAGCAGGGGGAAGGGGGTGAGGGCAGGGGGCTCGCTGCCGGAGCCGGCAATCCAGCGGTCGGGCCGGGCGAAGCCTTCCGCATCGATCGACTTTAGCACCGGCGCGCACAATGCCGGATCGAGCCAGCGTTCGGGGTTGCGGGCATAGGCGGGATAGATCGCGAGGCGCGGCAGCAAATGCTTGCCGGCGGCGGCGGTCTGGCGCGCGAGGCGGTCGAGCGCCGGCCACGGCGCCTCCGGGTTGACGTGGTCGCGGGTGACCGGCGACACGCCGCCCCAATCGTTGATTCCGGCGGCGATCATCTCGGCGAGCGCGTCGGGGTGCAGATTGGGCGGCGCCTGGATATTCATCTCCGGCCCGAAGATCAGCCGGGCGACCGCGATCGTCCACAAATGCTCGTCGAGGCCGGGCTCGGGCGCGTCGGCCATCCGCGTGCCGGGCTTGGCGCGGAAATTCTGGATGATGATTTCCTGGATGTGGCCATAACGCTCGTGCAGCTCGCGCAACGCAAGCAATGCTTCGATGCGCTCGCGCCGGGTCTCGCCGATGCCGATCAGGATGCCCGAAGTGAACGGCACCGCCATTTCTCCGGCGGCCCGGATCGTATCGAGCCTGACCGCCGGGTCCTTGTCGGGCGAGCCGAAATGCGGGCCGCCGCGATCCCGCAAACGCTCCGCCGCGCTTTCCAGCATGATCCCCTGCGAGGCCGAGACCTTGCGCAGCGCATCGACATCGGCGAGGCTCATCACGCCGGGGTTCAGATGCGGCAGCAACCCGGTCTCGCGCAATACCAGCCCCGCCATCTCGGCGAGGTATGACAGCGTCGTTTCATGGCCGAGCCGGGCCAAGGCCTCGCGCGCCGCGGCGTAACGCAGTTCGGGCTTGTCGCCCAACGTGAACAGCGCCTCGTGGCAGCCGGCATCAGCACCGGCGCGGGCGATCGCCAGCACCTCGTCGGCATCGAGATAGATCGGCTCGCCGGGACGCGGCGGGTGGGCGAAGGTGCAGTAGTGGCACACGTCGCGGCACAGCTGGGTCAGCGGGATAAACACCTTCGGCGAATAGGAGACGAGATCGCCGTGGCCGATGTCGCGCAACCTGGCCGCAACCGTCATCAAGGGGCGCATATCGGCGACCTCACTCTCCGCCAGCGTCAGCGCCCGCTGTCCTGCGAGCGGCTCATCCGGCAAAACCTGCGCCAAGATCTCGCCAATGGTGATCATCAGGATTCTCCTAAAGGCGCGCCGGCACGATCGGCCGACCCGTCAGCATACCATTCTCGGCGAGAAGCGCGCGGGTATGGGTCTGCGACGGCTGGCGCATGAACTCTGTCAAATCTTCGGGATTGTCGATATCAAGCGCGATGCCGGGCAAGCGCAAGATCGTCGGCGTGATGCCTACTGCCTGCGCGGCGCGAAGATGTGGAAAAAAGCTGTCAGCGCCAAATCGCAACGGCACCGCATCAGGCGGCGACAGCAGAATTGCGTTCGAGCCGCCCTCGTCGTGCGACGGCACGATCGTAAACGACGGCGCCGGGGCGTGCGCCTCAATGATTTGGCCGATCTCTTCGGCAGTGACGAGCGGGATATCGCCCGGCAAGGTCAGCATGCCAGTGCAATGTTCAGCGGCGAGCAGTCTTGCCCCGGCTGTGACGGCGCCGGTGTGGCCATCGCGGGCGCCGTCCTCGACAATGCGCGCGCCGTAGTCCGACGCCAACCGGCGGGCCACCGGATCGACCGTGACGACTATACGGCCGGCCAAGCCCACGGCACCGGCGAGCGCCGCCAGCACGTCTTCGAGCATGGCCAAGGCCAATGCCTGGCGCATTTCAGGTGCGAGCAACGGGGCGAGCCGTTCCTTCGCGCGGTCCCGTTCTTTGACCGGCACAACCGCCCAGACACGCATCGTCAATTGCTTTGAGCGACGGCCAGCAGCACGCGCGCCAATGCCTCGCGGTCGGGCATGGTCTGCATCAATGTGCGGGTTGCGATTATCGGAACGTCGACGCCCTCGAGCGCGCCGGCATCGGCTTCGTCGATCACATAATGGGTCAGGATATCGCCGTAATGGCGGGCCACGGCTGCGGGATCGACCGGCAGGCCGAGCTCGGCCATGATCTTTGCGGTCGGACCCTTGACCGCCTTGCCGCCGATGATCGGCGACACCGCGACGACCGGGGCACGGCAGGCCCGCAAAGCATCGCGCATGCCCGGGATACTCAATATCGGATCGATGCTGATCAGCGGGTTCGACGGGCAGATCGCGACCATCGTCAAATCGTCGGCGGCGAGAGCGGCGAGGATATCCGGCTGCGGGCGCGCTTCAACTGCACCGGCAAAAACGATCTCGCGGACCGCCGGAGCGCAGTCCAAGCGCACAAAATAATCCTGGAAGTCGAGCCAGCCTTCTTCTGTCAATAACCGCGTGCGCACCGGATCGTCGCTCATCGGCAACACCCGCGCGGTGATCCCCAGCCGCTGCCGGAAATCATCGGAAATCGCCGACAGGGTTTCGCCAGCGCGCAGTCGGCGGGTGCGCTCGACATGGGTGGCGAGATCGCCGTCGCCGAGCTTGAACCAGGTCGCGCCGCCAAGCGCTTCGAGCGCCGCCATAAAGGTCCAGGTCTCGCCGCGGCGGCCCCAACCGGTCTCGCGATTGGCGAGCTCGGCGAGCGTATAAAGCAAGGTGTCGAGATCGGGCGAGATCGACAGGCCCAAATGGTCAAAATCATCGCCCGTATTGGCGACGATGGTAAGCGCTCCCGGCGGCAGAACACGGTAAAGACCAAGCGCCAGCTTGGCGCCGCCGATCCCGCCCGATAGCGCGACGACAGACCCCTTTTCCTCGCTCATCTGAACAAATCGTGCTCTGCGGGACGAACCAAGGCGGCCGCCGCAGCCTCCGTCGCCGACCAGCGGAGCCCGCGCACCAGCACCATCGGTAAGGCTTCGTCGGCCTGGCCCATTAATAAGCCGGCGGCGGCGGCGATCTCGTCGGCAAAGCCGGTCTCGGTGACCAGTAATTCGCGCCCGAACAAGTCGGGCTGGCCGCGCATATCGATCACCGATGGCAGGCCCGCCGCGCCGATCGCGATCCCGACTGTGCCCTTGCGCCACGGCCGGCCGAAGCTGTCGCTGATGATCACAGCGACTGACACGCCAAACGTCTCGGTGAGGCGGTCGCGCAACACCCGCGCCGAGCCGTCCGGGTCGCGCGGCAACAGCAGAACGCGTTCTCCGCCACCACCCGTCGGGATATTCGAGTGATCGATGCCGGCATTGGCCATCACAAAACCGAGGCGATGCTCGACGATCAACAATCCCGGGCGATGGCGCACGACGCGTTTGGTTTCGCCGAGTACCACCTCGACAAAACGCGGGTCTTTGTCGACTTCGGCAGCGAGTGCCATGGCCCGCGCCGAAGGCTCGACCGTCGTCACATCGACGTAGCAGCCCTCGGCCTTCGAGACGACCTTCTGAGCAACAACCAAGACATCGCCTTCCGCCAGCGTCAACCCGTTTGCGGCAAACGCTGCGATCGTGATCGCCGCCAGATCGTCACCGGGCTCGACCAATTTGATCCTGGTCAGCGCCGTTAAGGTAATCTCGGCGTTCATCACCCAAAATTGGTCCGCAACAGCGGCAATATCCGGTCAGCGTAGAGTTTTAAGAAGCGCGCCTGGTCGGGGCCGGGAGCATGGAAGACGAGGTGGGTGAAGCCAAGTTCGACGTAAGGACGGATCTTCTCGACCTGTTCTTGCGGGTCGGCGGAGACGATCCAGCGGCTGGCGGCTCGTTCGAGCGGCAGGGCCGCGGCGAGCCGCTCCATCTCCACCGGGTCCTCGACCCCGACCTTCTCTTCGGGGGTCAACGCCAAGGCCGCCCAATGCCGGGTGTCTTCCAACGCCCGCTGGTAATCGGTGTCGAATGATACCTTAACTTCGATCATCTTTTCGAGGCTCGCATGTTCGCGCCGAGCCCTGGCGAGGCCCTCACTGACCTTGCCGGTAAGTTCGGTATAGAGTTGCGGGTTCTTGCCGCTGGTGCAGATGAACCCCTCGGCGACCTGGCCCGCCATCGCCGCCGCCAGGGGGCCTGAGGCGGCAACCCAGATCGCGACCTTCTGCTTGGGCTTGTCATAGATCGTCGCGTTCTCAGTACGATAGAATTGCCCCTCAAAGGTGACCCGGTCCTCGGTCCACAATTTGTTGATCAGCGCGATCGCTTCGCGCAGCCGGTCGCGCCGCTCCTTGGGGCCCGGCCATTTGACGCCGATCGCCGGCACTTCGTTCAGCGATTCGCCTGTCCCGACGCCAAGCACGACACGTCTCGGGAACATGGTTCCGAGCGTGCCGAAGACCTGGGCGACGACCGATGGGTGATAGCGGAAGGTCGGGGTCAGCACGCTCGAGCCGATCACCGCGCGCTGCGTGCGGGCGCCGAGCGCGCCGAGCCAGGCGAGCGCCGAAGGCGCATGCCCGTCGGTGTGCTTCCACGGCTGAAAGTGATCGCTGACAAAAACAGAATCGAACCCGACTTCCTCGGCCAAGCACGAGAAGTCGAGTAACTCGCGTGGCCCGAACTGCTCGGCCGAGGCCTTGTATCCCAGTTTAAGCAACAGCTGCTCCTGTTAGTCGTATTCGTTCCGATCGGATATGGTTAGCCGCCGCGACCCGCAAACCGATCTTGGCGAATCTGCCCCTTGGGCGGGATTGCGATGTGCGCTTTGGCCTCCTCGCAAAATATCGGCCGGCCTTGCGCGTCGTGTTGAGAGCTAAATCTTGCTCAGTACCTCTTCGCGAAAGCGGCGCATATTCGCGATCATTGCCTCCGCCGTGTCCCCATCGAAGTTGAAATCGACATGGCCAACCCCAAACTGGCTGAACGCCTTCAGGTCGCCGACAAGATCCGCGGTCTCACCCGAGAACAGCCGGCGCTCGCCATCATCGGCACGAGAGGGCAGCGATTTTCCCCAACTCGTCACTCGATAGGCGAGGGCGATCTGCGCCGGGTCGCGCCCGGCTTCACGAGCGAGCCGCCGCAGCCTTTCAACGCCCGTCTGAAACCGCTTCATCGAATCGAGCCGGTGCTGCGGATTGGTGCCGATCGGATACCAGGCGTCGCCGAGCCGCGCGGTGCGGCGTAACGCCGGGCCGCTCTCGCCGCCCACCCAAATCGGCGGATGCGGCTTTTGCACTGGCTTGGGTTCGAACAGGACGTTCGCGAATTTGACGTATTTACCGGCGAATTGCGGGTCGTCCTTAGTCCACAGCTCCCTGCACGCCATCAAGTACTCATCGGTAACGGCGCCGCGCTCGGTGAACGGGGGAACGCCGAGTGCTTCGAATTCCTCTTTCATCCACCCGGCGCCGATGCCAAAGGTCAGCCGGCCGTTTGACAAAACATCGATCGTCGCGAGCATTTTGGCCTGCAACACGGGGGGCCGATGCGGTACCACCGCGACCGAAGTGACAAGCCGCAGCCGCGAGGTTTTTCCGGCGACAAACGCGACCGCGATCAGCTGCTCGTGCCGGTCGCCACGCGAGCGGCCCGGAAACTCGCCGGTGTCGCTGTACGGATAGCGCGCTTCGATGTCACGCGGGATCACGACATGGTCGCTGATGGTGGCGTAGTCGTACCCCATGGCCTCGCCTTCGACCGCGATCTGCGCCAGCCTTTCAGGTGCAGCCAATGCGCCGCTGACCGGCGCGCCAAAACCGAATTGCATTACCGCCTCCCGGGCCATGACCATCAATCCACACCGTAGCAGGCTGCAGTCGGTTTGGCTCCGCCGGAATCGCGGATAGCGGCGCGGAGCCCGATAAAATCGAGAGCGACTCGTCCCGAGTCGTTTGCCATGGCTTGCGACGAGTTGGTGTTTTTATTGTGACAAAATAAGGTCAACGTTCGCCACCCTTCGGGATACAGGGTATTCAGTCTTTGGTTCTCTGGTGCGGACTAGAGAGATATGGTAAATGACCTCTGCGAACCCTTGGTTACATCGGTTTACATTTTTTTACATTCTTTACAAATCCTTACATTTCTTGTCTCTCGATCAGCGCAAACTCGCAGGTAACAACTTGGAGTGGGGGGCGATTTGGACGGGAACAATGGTTTCAGCACCAATGGCGGCCCGATTAGTGACGGGGCGCAGCTGGCCGAGCAAAATCGCCGGCATCTCGCGATTGTCGATCGAAGTGCATTAAGGCGTGACTGCCTGCGGCTCGCATTGGGCCAGCAGCCGCGAAGATGGCGGGTAACCGATGTCGAAACCACGGCGGACTTGGTTCGGCTGATCCGGCAGGGCGACGGGTTTTCGGTCATTCTGATCGGCGCGCCGACCTGCCGGCAGATCGATTTGGTCGATCTCTCGTTATTGGCGACGGTAACGGCGAAGACACCGATCTTGGTTGTTGCTGATTGCGACGATCCGGACCGTGCTCGCACGATCCTGCGTTCCGGTGCCAAAGGCTTTCTGCCAATGACATGTGGGCTAAAGGTGCTGACTGCCGCACTCGAGCGCATGCGCGGTGGCGGGAGTTTTGTGCCGCTGGTTCTGAGCGAATCGGCCGGCAATCGCGCGGTGCGGGAGCCGGAAAGCGCCGCCCGTCCGGTTTTGACACGGCGCCAGCGGGATGTCCTCGCGCTGATTTCCGAAGGCAGGTCGAACAAGCTGATTGCTGATGCGCTCGGCATGTCCGAGAGTACGGTCAAGGCGCATGTGAAGCAGATCATCCGCCGCCTCCACGTGGCCAACCGGACGCAGGCGGCGCTGCTTGCTACCCGCGGCGGCCACGGCGCCGGCATATCGCCCGCACCGATGTTGGCGGAGGTATTGTAAGTATTCGGCATGGCGGAATAATCTTCGGCAACAGTGTGCGGCGCCGCGGCCGGCACCGCCTGCCGAGGAGGAAACTGCGCCATGTCAAGCCGGACCGTGATCCCGATCTCGGCTCACCCACAAGCGGGGAAAATCAGCGAAGCCGACTACTATAAGCTCTATCAGCACTCGCTCGACGATCCCGATGGATTCTGGGGCGAGCACGGCAAACGGCTCGACTGGATCAAGCCATATACCAGAGTAAGAGACGCGTCGTTCGACGGTGATGTCCGGATCGCCTGGTACGAAGACGGGACCCTTAACGCCTGCTACAATTGCGTCGATCGCCATTTGCCACGGCGGGGCGAACAGGTCGCGATACTGTGGGAGGGCGACGACCCGGCCGAGGATCGCCGCATCACTTACCGCGAGCTCCACGAATTGGTGTGCCGGTTCGCCAACGTATTGAAAGAACACGGCGTCCAAAAGGGCGACCGGGTAACAATCTATTTGCCGATGATCCCCGAGATTGCGGTGGCGGTGCTGGCTTGCGCCCGGATCGGCGCCATCCACTCGGTCGTGTTTGGCGGATTTTCACCCGACAGCCTAGCCGGGCGTATTCGCGATTGCCGCTCGACGTTTTTGGTGACGGCAGATGAAGGGCTGCGCGGCGGACGCAAAGTGCCGTTAAAGCGCAACGCTGACGCGGCGCTCGAAAGCTGCCCCGATGTCGGCAATGTGATCGTTGTCCGGCGCACGGGCGGCGCTGTCAATTGGGTCGCCGGCCGCGACGTTTGGTATCACGAGGCGTGCGCCGCGGCCTCGCCCGATTGCCCGCCGGCCGAGATGTCGGCCGAGGATCCGCTGTTCATCTTGTACACGTCAGGCTCGACCGGACAGCCGAAAGGGGTCTTGCATACGACGGGCGGCTATCTCGTCTACGCCTCGATGACGCATGAGTACGTTTTCGACTATCGCGAGGGCGAGATTTTTTGGTGCACCGCCGATGTCGGCTGGGTCACCGGACACAGCTATATCCTCTATGGGCCGCTCGCCAATGGCGCCACCACGCTGATGTTCGAAGGCGTCCCCAACTACCCCGACCCGTCGCGCTTCTGGCAAGTCGTCGACAAGCACAACGTGTCGATCTTTTACACGGCACCCACCGCAATCCGGGCATTGATGCGCGAAGGCGAAGGATATGTCCGCCGCACCAGCCGAGGCTCATTGCGCATTCTCGGCACGGTCGGCGAGCCGATCAATCCGGAGGCGTGGCTATGGTACTACGACCATGTCGGCGACCAGCGGTGCCCGATCGTCGATACCTGGTGGCAAACCGAAACCGGCGGCATTTTGATCACCCCTTTACCAGGGGCAACGCCGCTCAAGCCCGGCTCGGCTACACATCCGTTTTTCGGGGTCGAGCCACTGCTGGTCGACAATGAAGGCAAGCGCGTCGAAGGCCCGGGCGAGGGGAATCTATGCCTTGCCCGCTCCTGGCCGGGGCAGATGCGCACCGTTTACGGAGACCATCGCCGCTTTATCGACACCTATTTTTCGACCTTCCCTGACCTTTACTTTACCGGCGACGGCGCGCGCCGCGATGAAGACGGCTATTACTGGATCACCGGGCGGGTCGACGACGTGATCAACGTCGCGGGCCACCGGCTCGGCACGGCGGAGATCGAGAGTGCGCTTGTCGCTCATCCGAAGGTCGCTGAAGCCGCGGTTGTCGGCTATCCACACGATATCAAAGGCCAGGGCATCTACGCCTACGTCACCCTGCGGATCGACGAGGAACCGAGCGAGGCATTGCGCCGCGAGCTCGTCGCCTGGGTGCGGCAAGAAATCAGCCCGATCGCCGCGCCCGACCTGGTGCAATGGGCGCCAGGGTTGCCGAAGACCCGCTCCGGCAAGATCATGCGTCGCATCCTGCGCAAGATCGCGGCCGACGAGCACGACGCGCTCGGCGACACTTCGACCCTCGCCGATCCGACCGTGGTCGACGACCTCGTCGACAGCCGCCTCAACCGCGCGTCATAGTTACACCGCCGGCTCTCCGGCGAGCGTCGGTTTCGCCGCCAATGGCTGGGGGCCGACGCGTCGAATACCGGCGCAAGCCTCAATTGCGATGCGTCGGCGGCTCAGACGCCTTCGTCATATTCTGTCGAGATGTCCTGACCGGTGTAGTCCGGCATGAAGGCGGTGGATACCAGGCTGATCGCGGAACAGAACGCGATGTAGATCGCGATCGCATAGCCGGACTTATAAGCCGCGAACAACGCCGTCGCGATCAGCGGCGCCGGACCGCCGGCGATGACCGAGGCGAGCTGATAACCGAGCGAGGCCCCGCTGTAGCGCAGCCGCGGCGTAAACGCCTCGGCGATCAGCGCCGCCTGCGGCCCGTACATCATGTCGTGTGGGATCAGCGACAGCACGATAGCGATAAACACTGCCGAGGGCACTGCGGTACCGAGCATGCCGAAATAAAGAAAGCCAAACAGGCCCATCACAGCGGCGCCGATCAGGTACATCTTGCGTCGCCCGATGCGGTCCGAGATGTGACCGAAGAGTGGGATCGACACGAACGACACCAGTGCCGCGACCAGCACCGCACTAAGGATCAGATTGCGCGGCAGCTTGAGCGTGGTGACGCCATAGGCGAAGACAAATGCCGTAAAGATGTAGAATGGCGCCTGCTCCGCCATCCGCACCAGCGCCGACAGGATGATCTCCTTGGGCTGTTTTTTAATTACCTCGACGATTGGGGCGCGTTCGACCCTCTGCTCGGCTACCAGCTTTTGGAACACTGGGGTTTCGAGAATGCCGAGCCGCACCCAAAGCCCGATCCCGACCAGGATGATGCTCAGCGCAAACGGGATACGCCAGCCCCAAATCAGGAACTGGTCGCCTGACCAGGCGCTAAACGCCAATACCGCAAAATTCGAGAGAAACAAACCCGAAGGCACCCCGAATTGCGGCCAGGAGGCTACGAGCCCGCGGCTGTGATGGGTGCGCGCCCATTCCATCGCGATCAGCACCGAGCCGCCCCATTCGCCGCCGACCCCGATGCCTTGGATCACCCGCAGCACCGTCAGGATGACGGCGCCCCAGATCCCGATCGAGGCGTAGCTTGGCACGAAGGCGATCAGGAAGGTTGCAATGCCCATCGCCATCAGCGTCGCGATCAGCGTCGCCTTGCGGCCGATCCGGTCGCCGTAATGACCAAAGATCGCGGCGCCGATCGGGCGCCCGATAAAGCCGATGAAGTAGGTCCCGAACGCGGCTAACGTTGCCGACAACGGATTTTGGTTGGGAAAGTAAAGCTTGCCAAAGACCAGCCCCGCGGCGGTCCCGTAGAGGAAAAAGTCGTACCACTCGATCGTCGTGCCGACGGTCGCGGCGATCACCGCGCGGCGCAGCTGAGCGCTGTGCTGCTGGTCGGAAAGGGGGTCGGGAGCCATCGTCGTGGCCATGGCGTTCCTCCTCAATTCGCGACGGCTGGTTGACTTGGCGGCTGCCGTTGCCGCGACGCCAAGCTCCGAAGCTCGTCAATCCGTAGAACTTATAGGTGAGCCACCCGCCTAATTACATTCGATTGAAGCGATCAATCCAGCATCTGGCGCAACTGTCGCGCGGCGACGACCAGCATCGCCAAATCGGGACCGGCGCTCGCGCGCAATTCGCGAGCGAGGGCTTCGACCGGCGCGAGATCGGCGGCATGGGCAGCGCACCACGCGGCCAGAGGATCGGCCGAGGAGGCCTCGGCCGCCGCCAAAATCCGTGACACCAGCTCGGCCTGTAACGTCAGCAGATCGTCGATCGTCGCCTCGACTGCGAGCTTCTGCCACTGCGTTTCGGCGGGCAGGCGGCGTGCGGCCGCCCTCATTTCATCGAAGGCAAAGCGCACGCCGACCTCGTAATAGATCCGCGCCGCGCGATCGAGAGGGTGTCCGGCGCGCTCGGCCAGCTCGGCGATATCGAGCGCTGGAGCCAGGAAGATCATCGCTGCGATCTTTGTTGCGAGCCCTTCCGACACCCCGGTTTCGATGAAGTGATGGGCGCGCCCGTCAGCGATCGCCTTATCGCGAGCCGGCAGCAAATCACAGAGCGTTTCCGTAAGCGCGCGAATGTGCGGGGCCAGTCGCGCCGGCTCGGCCGCAAGGTCGAGGCGATGTCGCTGCAGCAGCCAAGCGGCAGCCCGCTCGACGATCGCCGCGATCTCGAGCAGCATCTCGGTCTGCACCCGCGCCGGAACGATGTTGTCGAGCGCCTCGATCTCGGCCCACAGGTCCGGCAGCTCGAAAATCTCGCGGACGATCAGATAAGCGCGCGCGATCTCCGGCGCCGCATGCCCGGTGCGCGCCCTCAGATCAGAGACAAAGGTGATGCCGGCGCGGTTGACGAGATCGTTGGTGACGACCGTCGCGGTGATCTCGCGGCGCAGCGGATGGGTCGGGATCTGCGGGCCAAGCCGCTCGCGCAACCCGGCCGGGAAATAGGCGTAAAGCTCAGCCGCAAGCGCGGCGCGTCGGGCAGATCGGAGGCGAGAAGTTCGGTGTCGAGCGCCATCTTCGAATAGGCCAGCAGCACCGCCAGTTCCGGGCGCGTCAGGCCCTGGCGCTGCGCCGCGCGCTGCGGCAAGGGTCTCGTCATCGGGCAGGAATTCGAGCGCCCGATCGAGCCGCCTCGATTTTTCGAGGTCGCGGATCAGCCTGATCTGACGATCGAGCGCGCGATATGCCGCGCGCCTCGGCAACCGAGAGCGCCTCGCCCTGCAGGTAATTGTCGCGCAACACCAGGGCCGCGACATCCTCAGTCATTCCGTGCAGCAGCGGGTCGCGCTCCGGCGGCGGGAGTTGCCCTGCGGCGATCGCCCGGTCGATCAGGATCTTGAGGTTGACTTCATGGTCCGAGGTGTCGACGCCGGCGGAATTGTCGATCGCATCGGTGTCGATCCGGCCGCCGGCCAGCGCGTAGGCGATGCGGCCGCGCTGGGTGACGCCGAGATTGGCGCCCTCGCCGACCACCTTTGCCCGGATCTCGTCGCTGTTGATGCGCAGCGCGTCATTGGCGCGGTCGCCGACTTCGGCATGGCTTTCGCTGGGCGCCTTGACGAAGGTGCCGATGCCGCCAAACCACAACAGGTCGACCGGGGCGGCAAGCAGCTTGCGGATCAGTTCGGCCGGGGTCAGGTGGTCGGCCTCGATACCGAAGACCCGCTTCATCTCAGGACTGATCGGGACCGATTTGGCGCTGGCGGTCGAAGACGCCGCCGCCCTCCGAGATCAGCTTTGGGTCGTAATCGGCCCAGCTCGATCGCGGCAGACGAAAGAGCCGCTGGCGCTCGGCAAAGCTGCGCGCCGGGTCGGGCTCGGGATCGACAAAGATGTGGCGATGATCGAAGGCGGCGAAGAGGCGCAGATGGCGCGACATCAGCATGCCGTTGCCGAACACGTCGCCGGACATGTCGCCGACACCGACGACGGTCAGATCGTCGGTCTCGATGTTGCGGCCGAGCTCGCGGAAATGCCGTTTGACCAGCTCCCAGGCGCCGCGCGCGGTGATGCCCATCGCCTTGTGGTCGTAGCCGGCCGAGCCGCCCGAGGCGAAAGCATCGCCGAGCCAGAAGCCGATATTCTTCGGAGATCGCATTGGCGTAGTCGGAAAATGTCGCGGTGCCCTTGTCGGCGGCGACGACGAGATAGGGGTCGTCGCCGTCATGGCGTACGACATCGGGCGGCGGCAGGATGCGGTGCCCGCCATCGCCGTCGCTGACGATGTTGTCGGTCAGGTCGAGAAGCCCGCGGATCAGAATCTTGTAGCACTCGACCGCTTCTGCGCCGAGCTGTTCGCGCGCCTCGACGGCGGCTGTTTGACAACAAACCCTCCCTTCGCGCCGACCGGCACGATGACCACGTTCTTGACCGTCTGCGCCTTCATCAACCCGAGGATTTCGGTGCGAAAATCCTCCTTGCGATCCGACCAGCGGATCCCGCCGCGGGCGACCTTGCCGGCGCGCATGTGCACCCCCTCCATCCGCGGGCTGTAGATGTAGATCTCGAACAGTGGGCGGGGCGCCGGCAATAGCTCGATCTCGCTGCTGGCGAGCTTGACCGCGAGGTAGGGTTTGGGTTCGCCCGACGGCAATCGCTGAAAGTAATTGGTGCGCACGGTCTTCAGCACGAGCGTCAGATAGCTGCGCAGGATGCGGTCCTCGTCGAGGCTCGCGACCATATCGAGAGCATGGTCGATCGCCTGGACCTCGCCCATCACCTGAAGTCCGCGGTCGGGTAGTCCCGCCGGATCGAACCGGGTTTCAAACAGCCTGATGAGCCGGGCGGCAATGTCGGGATGGCCGCCGAGCGAAGTCTTCCATATAGGCTTGGCTGAAGGCGCTGCCGGCCTGCCGCATTACCTTGGCGTAGAGGCGGAGCACGCTGATCTGCCGCGCCGAAAGGCCGGCGACGAGGACGAGTCGGTTGAACCGGTCGTTCTCGATGCGGCCAGTCCACAATGCAACCAAGCGCTTCCTCGAACCGTTCTCTGAACTCGGCCTGAGACGGCTGCCGCGGCGATGTGCCCGGCGAGCCTAAACTCGTGAACCCAGACCGCGTGGCCGTCGGTGCTGTCGATGCGGATACGGTTCCTCCGCGACAACGCGCAGGCCGAGGTTTTCGAGCATCGGCAGCACATCCGAAAGCACGACAGGTTCCTCGGCGCGATAGAGCCGCAGACCCATCAGCCCGGCTTCGGCGATCGGATGCAGCGCCACTTCCAGCGGCGAGCCCGCAAGCGCTTTTTCGATCCGCGGCAGATCGGCAAGCGCCTGGGTGGTTTCGAGTCGACGCCTGATAGGCGACCGGGAACGGCTTCAGCCGACGCAGCCGCGCCTGCGCCTCGGGCTCCCCGAAAGCTGCTGTGGCTTCTTCCTCAAGGTGATCCGACCAGCTGCGGCCGGCCTCGGCAAGCTCGCGTTCGAGCGCCGCGGTATCCACCGCGGGCACCTGGCCGCGCGTCGTACGGATGATGAACTGGATGCGCGCCAGCACTGAGTCGTCGAGATGTGTGTAAAACGCCGATAGCCGGCCGGCAAAGGCCTGTTCGAGGATCGCCGCAAAGCGCCGCCGCAAATTGCTGTCGTAGCGTTCGCGCGGGGCATAGACGAGGCATGAGACAAAGCGTTCGAGCGGGTCGCGGCGGACGAAGACCGCGATCCGCTGTCGCTCCTGCAGGTTGAGAATGCCGAGAACGGTGTTGAACAGCTCGTCTTCGCTGCCCTGAAAAAGCTCGTCGCGCGGCAGGGTGTCGAGAATGTGCGTCAACGCCTTGCCGTCATGGCTCGCCGGCGACAAACCCGAGCGCACCATGATGTGGCGTACCTTGCGACGCAGCAGCGGAATCGCGCGTGGGTCGCGGCTGTAGGCGAGCGACGTGAAAAGTCCGAGAAACAGGCGGATGCCGATGACCGCGCCGTTCGCATCAAAGCGGCGGATGCCGATCACATCCATATGCGCGGCGCGGTGGACCGTCGCACGGCGGTTCGATTTGGTGACGACCAATAGCTCGCGGCGGCGGATGAAGTCCTGCACGTCAGGAGGCAACGACGACAGATCGCGCAATCCGTCGAAAATCCGGTAATTCGGATCGGCGAGGATGCCCAAGGCTGGGCGGAACGGTTCGGTAGCGCCGTCGAACAGGTATTCGCGATAACCGAGAAAGGTGAAGTTGTCGTCGTCAAGCCAGTCCAGAAAATCCTGAACCTCGGCTATTTCGTGCAATGGCACCGGCGGCGTCGGCGGGCCCGGCAATTCGTCACGCACCGCACGCAGGGTTTGGCGCATCGCCTCCCAGTCCGCCACCGCTGAGCGCACATCGGTGAGAACCCGCGACAAATCCAGGGTCAGCTTCTCCAACCCGGCGGGATCGGGCTCGCGGGTGATCTCGATCTGCATCCACGATTCGCGCAGCCCTGGATCACCGTTGTCGCGTATCTGGAGCAGCCTCCCCCCGCGTCGCGCTCCACCGTCAGGATCGGATGAATGACGAGACGGACGACGCGGTCGCCGGCATTGATCGCACCGGTCACCGAATCGACGAGAAACGGCATGTCGTCGTTGACAATGCCGACAATCGTATGCTGTGAGGACCAGCCATCGACATCGGGCTCGGGATTGTAGACCCTGATCTTGGGCTGTCCCGGGCGCCGGCGCTTCGCAAAGCGCCACAAGGACAGCGCGCCGCCGCAGAGATCCTTTGCGCCGCGAGCAATGACATCGCCTGGAGGGACATGCTCGTAAAACTTGGTGATCACCCTCGCGGCGGTGTCTCGATCAGCCGGATCGAGACCGTCCGCGCAGAGAGTGACTGCCTTGCGGATCAGCCGAACCTTTTTAGCTTCACCGGGGGCGCCCGGCTGCTCGGAATACGCGCCGAGGTCGATCTCTTTGCTCTTCCCCGGCGGTTTGAGGTCGATCGTATAGGTCATTGGTGATCAAACACTGGTTAGCAGGTGGCGTTCGGACAAGGTGCCCGACGCATCGGGGATTGTGGAGACCGGGCGAAGTCGGCGATGATGGCAAAAGCCTTTTGGCGGATTTCGATCACCGCTCGCAAACCAACGATCGGCACCGATGCGCATTCTGGCCCAGCTACGCCGCGGTGTCATTTATCTGCTGCCGATGGCGGTGCTGTTAGTGGCAATCGGGGCGCGCCTCGTCGCGCCCGACTTGCTCGACCGGTTGTCGCTGATCGCTTTTGATCTGTACCAGCGCGCCGCACCGCGTCAGCCCGGCAATGCGCCGATCCGCATCGTCGACATCGACGACATCAGCTTGAACAAAATCGGTCAGTGGCCGTGGCCGCGCACGATCGTGGCCAAGATGGTTGATCGTCTCGCCGCCGCCGGTGCTGCGGTGATTGCTTTCGACATCGATTTCGCCGAGCCCGACCGTACCTCGCCCAAAATGCTGCTGCCTCTGATCGCGCAGAACGGGGTTGGCGCAACCGACGCCGAAAAGCTGCTGTCGGCCTTGCCCGACCCCGATCAGGTGTTAGCCGGCGCGATGAAACAGGTTCCGGTGGCAACGGGGTTCATTCTGACCGATCACGGCGAGGCCCGGCCGCCGGCGGAGAAGGCCGGGTTTGCCTTGAACGGGACCGATCCGCTCGGCCACGTCGAAGGGTTTCCCAAAGTAGTGCCGAACCTGCCGGTGTTCGAGGCCGCCGCTGCCGGTAATGGTTTTCTAAACCAATACCTTGACTGGGATCACGTTGTGCGCCGAGTGCCGTTGATCCTGACACTGACCTCTAAACCCTATCCGTCGTCGCCAAAGGGCGCGCCCTATCCGTCGCTCGCCGCCGAAGCGCTGCGCCTTGCCTTTGGTGCGTCGACCTACATCCTGCGGGCGTCGGGCGCGAACGGCGACAGCAACTTCGGCCAGGATACCGGACTGACAGCGGTCCGCATCGGCCCGGTCACGGTGCCAACCGATGCCGCCGGGCGAGTGTGGCTGCACTTCGCGGCGCATGACCCGCATCTCTGCATCTCGGCAGTTGACATTTTGGCGGGCAACTTCGACCCGGCGCGGATTGCGGGCCATATTGTTCTGGTTGGGACCTCTGCCTCCGGGGTGATCAACGATCTGCAGGCGACGCCGTTGGCGCGCGGCGTTCCCGGCGTCGAGATCCACGCCCAATTGATCGACGAGATCCTGCAAGGCGATTTCCTGAACCGACCCGATTGGGCGATCGGCGCTGAAGTCCTGTTTGCGCTTGTGGTCGGCGCCGGGTTGATTTTGGTACTGCCGCGGATCGGCGCCCTGCCAAGCGCCATGCTCGGCGGCGCCTGCGTTGCCGCGGCGCTCGGCGGTTCTTGGGTCGCCTTCAAATACGCGCATCTGCTGCTCGACCCGATCTATCCGTGGTTGGTGATCACAATTGTCTATCTGGTCGCGAGCCTGATCGGCTACTTGCGCACCGAGGCGCGCCAGCGCGAGATCCGCAGCGCCTTCTCCCGCTATATGTCGCCGCACTACGTCGAGGAACTCGCGAGGCATCCGGAAAAGCTCGTCCTCGGCGGCGAGATGCGGGTCATGACGATCATGTTCTGTGACATCCGCGGCTTTACCAGTCGCGCCGAGGGTATGGATGCCCATGCCCTGACGCACTTTATGAATACATTTCTGTCGCCGATGACCGAGATCATCACCGAAGAAAAAGGGACGATCGACAAGTATATCGGCGATTGCATCATGGCGTTCTGGAACGCCCCGCTCGACGATCCCGACCACGCCAAGAATGCGGTGCATGCGGCCCAGCTGATGCGCCGCAAGCTGGTCGAGCTAAACCATATGTGGACGGAAGAGGCGGCTGCGGAGGGCAGATCGTTCCGACCGGTGCAGATCGGGATCGGGATCAATACCGGCGAATGCTGTGTCGGCAATTTCGGCTCGCTACAGCATTTCGATTATTCGCTGCTCGGCGACCCGGTGAATTTGGCATCGCGGCTGGAAGGCCTCGGCAAGGTCTATGGCATCGACTTCGTTATCGGCGAAGAAACCGCCAGCCGGCTGGACGAGCCGGCGCTGATCGAAGTCGACCTCGTCGCGGTCAAAGGCAAATCGCAGGCCGGCCGGGTCTACACCCTGCCGCCCGAGCGCATCGAGGCGGAGGAGTTTGTCGAACGGCATTCCGATCTGCTGTATGCCTATCGCCGTCAAGATTGGTCGGCCGCACTTGGTCTACTCGAGGACACCCGGCTCGCCGCGGCGCAGCACCTGACCCCGGTTTATGAACTCTACCGGCGGCGAATCGCGCATTTCCAAATCCAGGCCCCGCCCGCCGATTGGGACGGCGTGTTCACCGCCGAAGAGAAATAAACAGCATCGCTGCAGCAAAGCTAATCGGCGGTTTGGCGCGGATTAACTACGAATGTTACGAAATATCGCGGAATGTGACAGTTCGTAACAAAATTGACTTTATTCGAGAGGCATTCTCGGCGATAATACGGGGTAGAGAAGGTGCCCCGAACGGGATGACACCCGTCATGACGGCCGTTGTCGTCAGGAGCCGAGAGGGTTCATGGTCATGGAGTTTCAAGTCTGTAGACGCGGCCGCGAGGCGAGATGGGTGGTCACGCTCGGCAAGACCGTCTACGGCGCTTATTTGGACAAGGAACAGGCATTGCTTGATGCCGTCGACGCGGCGCGCGACGCGCTGGCCGGGGGCAACGAGGCTCAGGTCTGGATCAAGGAGCGGGCGAGGATGGCCCGGGTCTTCTAAAAGTACCGGCGCTCCTGAGCCGGGTAGGGTTAGTTCAACCCGGCGATCATTTCCGCGGTCACGAGTGTGATGCCACCGTCGGTGCGGTAAAAGCGCTTGGCGTCAAGGTCGGGATCTTCGCCGATCACCATTCCCTCTTTGATATGGCAACCGCGATCGACCACAACCCTAGTCAGCCGCGCATGACGCCCGATCTCGACATCGGGCAGCAGCACCGCTTCATGCGTCTTGGCAAAAGAATTGACCCGGCAATTGGAGAACATCAGCGAGCGCCGAACCGTGGCGCCCGATACAATGCAGCCGCCCGAAACCATTAAATCAACGGCCATTCCGCGGCGATCGTCATCATCGAACACGAATTTTGCCGGCGGTAGCTGCTGCTGATAGGTCCAGATCGGCCAGTTCGAGTCGTAAATGTCGAGCGAGGGGGTCGGCATGACCAGATCGATGTTGGCCGCCCAATAGGCGTCGATCGTGCCGACATCGCGCCAGTAAGCTTCCGCCTCGAATGTCGTCTTGACGCAGCTTTCCTCGAAGGAATGGGCGACTGCCTCGCCGCGGCTCACCAGCCTCGGGATGATGTCCTTGCCGAAATCATGGCTTGATGTCGGATCGCAATGATCGCGTTCGAGTTCGGCGTAGAGAAAATCGGCGGTAAACACATAGACGCCCATGCTGGCGAGCGCTCGGTCGGGTTTTCCCGCCATCGCCGGCGGGCGGCGCGGCTTCTCCTGGAAATCGAGGATGCGCATCGACCGGTCGACCGCCATCACGCCAAAGTCCGACGCTTGTTCGAGCGGCACCTCGATACAGGCGACCGTGCAATCAGCACCCTTGGTGACGTGGTCCGCCAACATAAACGAGTAGTCCATCTTGTAGATGTGATCGCCGGCCAAGACGACAAAGTATTTCGGGCCTGCGGCGCGGAAGATGTCGAAGTTCTGGTACACCGCATCTGCGGTGCCTCGATACCAGGTCGCTTCGTCGAGGCGCTGTTGCGCCGGCAGCAGGTCGAGAAACTCACCCAATTCCGGCCGCAAGAACGACCAGCCCATCTGCAAATGGCGGAGCAGGCTGTGGGCTTTGTACTGGGTCAGGACCGCGATTCGGCGCACCCCGGAATTGAGGCAGCTCGATAATGCAAAGTCGATGATGCGAAACTTGCCGCCAAAAAACACCGCCGGCTTGGCGCGCCGGTCCGTCAATTGCTTCAATCGACTGCCGCGGCCGCCGGCGAGAATAAGACCGAGCGCCTGTCGCGCCAGCCGCTGTTGAATGCGTGCGTCGGACAGCATGGCGATCTCCCTAAGCCGCGCCGCGGCAGGGCGCGGCCCCAGATGATGACGCGCGAGCGTGAATGTCTAATGATAGCCCTGACGGCGTTGGTAATGGTGCCGGTTCGGCGGTGCTGCACCTATGCTCGGGCCCACCCCGAACCATTTCCGTGGAGTGAACCAAGGCCCGGGTTCTGAAGTTCCAGGACATCGCAGTCAAAGCATAAGTATTGTGCAATCTACTCCGCTTCCGCCACCGCTTCCTCAAACGCAACCAGCGTTTTCTCGATCGCCTCGCGCGGCAAATCGCGGGTGATAAAGACCATGCGCGTGCGGTGGTCGTCGCTCGGCCATTGCGGCAGCAATACCGGCGGGTGAAACAGATGCTGCACGCCGTGGATTACGACCGGCTCACCGGGGCGGTCACTGAGCGCTACGATTGCCTTTAGCCGCAACAGATCGTCGCCGCGCATCGTTGCCAGCGCGTCGAGCCAAGTCGACAAGGCCGACCATGAGATCGGTTGCTCGCGGGTGATGCAGAACGCGCGGATCCGGTCGTCGTGACGGTTGACGTCGATCGCCTCATGATCATGGCCGTGCTGATGCTCTTCGGCAAAGGCCTCGTGACGCAGCCAGCGCTGGACGTCGACGCTCTTACTCTGTGGGTCGTAGAAGCCGAGATTGAACAGCAAGGCGGGATCGATCTCGCCATGCGCCACCGGCAAGATCGGCGCGGTGGGATTTAGCGCGGCAAGACGCGCCTTCAGCGAGGCCAGGGCCTTCGCCTCGGCGAGATCGGTCTTGCTCAACAGCAGCCGGTCGGCAACGGCTGCCTGCTTGAGCGCTTCGGGCTGCTGGTCGAGGGTGCCGGCCCCGTTCACAGCATCGACCGTCGTCACGACACCATCGAGCGAAAAGCGGGCTGCAACCAGCGGGTCTGAGATCAATGTGTGCAGGATCGGCGCCGGATCGGCGAGACCGGTGGTCTCGATGACAATGCGGGCAAAGTGCGGCACCTTGCCGTTGGCGCGGCCGACAAACAGGTTCAGCAAGGTGTCGGCGATATCCCCGCGCACGGTGCAGCACAGGCAGCCGCTGTTGAGCAGGACGATGTCGTCGGTCGCTCTTTCGACCAATAAATGGTCGATGCCGATCTCGCCGAACTCGTTGATGATAACCGCGGTCTCGGCCATCCCGGGTTGCTTGAGAACGTGGTTGAGGACCGTCGTTTTGCCGCTGCCGAGAAACCCGGTCAGCAAGGTCACGGGGATCAGCGGCGAGGATTCAGTCGAGTTCATCGCGAGGGACGGCTCCGCTTGGTTGCCCGGCAATTGTCGTTCAAATCGCCGCCGCGGTCGAGTTCGCTGCGGAGGTCGCGCCGGCCCGGACCGAGACCCGGTCGAAATCGGCGACCACCCGGGCCCGGGGGAACAGAGCGGCGGCCTCGGCGAGGATTTCTTCGTCGGGATAGCGCCCGGAAATATGCTGCAGCAAAAGCTCGCCGACATCGGCATTGCGCGCCAGCGATGCCGCGGTGGCGGCGGTCAAATGCCCGTGCGAGCGCGCCAATGCCGCGTCGCGGTCGAGATAGGTCGCCTCGATCACCAAGGCATCGGCGGCCTGCGCCTCCGTCGTCAGTGCACTAACTTCCTCGACATCGCCGATCACGACGAGTTTGGCACCGGCGCCGGGCGTCCCCCGGACCATTTCGGGAGTGACGATGCGGCCGCCGCTCAATGTCACGGGCCGGCCTTCCGCCAATTCGCGGCGGTCGGGTCCATCGGGGACGCCGAGTGCAGCGAGCCGTTCAGGCAACAACGGAATCCGCGGCGCCTCCGCAAAGCGATAGCCGAGGCTCTGCGTGCCGCGATGCTGGACCGCAAAGGTGTCGAGCCGCCAGCCCGGCCATGATTGCGCCGGTCCCGGCTCGACCTCGCGCAATCGGTAGCCGGCGGCGCGTTCACGGCCGACGGTCAGCGCTAGATAGTGCCCGACATAGCCGACCGTCTCGGCGCTGCCGACGATTTCAATCGGCTGCTCGATGCCGTAAAGCGCACGGGTGGCGACGAGACCCGGCAAGCCGCCGATATGATCGAGATGCGCGTGTGTCAGCAGGACATGGCGCAGGCCGCGAAACCCGAGCCGGGCGCGCATCAGCTGGCGTTGGGTGCCCTCGCCGCAATCGACCAGAAACCGGTCGGGTCCGCGGGCGACATATAATGCCGGCGAACTGCGCTCGGCCGATGGCACCGCCGCGGACGTTCCGAGAAACACAAGATCAAACATAGCTGCTCGATTGCCGGCCGATGGTAACCTGCCCTCGGCCAATTTGGCCGCCAATCCCGAGCTTGACCATGACAAATCCGAACCTCGAAAACGCGACGATCGACGAATTGCGGCTGATGCTGGCCGAGCGCGGCATCAGCGTGTCGGTATTGGTCGAGGCATATCTCGCGCGCATCGAGGCCTACGACCGTGGCGGGCCGCGTCTCACGGCGCTCCGCGAGATCAACCCCGACGCCATGTCAATCGCTGCTGCCGCCAATTCCGCGAAACCCGTCGGGAATTTGCCGTTGCACGGCATTCCAATCCTGGTCAAGGACAACATCGCCACCGCCGACCGCCAGCACACCACGGCCGGATCGTTGGCCCTTGCGTGCGCCCGAGCAAATCGCGACGCAACCGTCGTTCGCCTGTTGCGCGAGGCAGGAGCGGTGATCCTCGGCAAAGCCAATTTGACTGAATTTGCCAATATTCTCGCGATAGACATGCCGGCCGGTTACAGTTCGCTCGGCGGGCAAGTCAGGAACCCCTACGCGCCGCAGCTTGATGATCGTGACATCCCGATTGTCTCGCCCGGGGGGTCGAGTTCGGGTTCGGCGGCGGCGGTCGTTGCCGGTTTGGCGGCAGCGGCAATCGGCACCGAAACGTCGGGTTCGCTGTTGTCGCCGGCATGTCAATGCGGTCTCGTTACGGTTAAGCCGACCGTCGGCCTTGTCAGCCGCGCCGGCATCGTCCCAATCGCCCACAGCCAGGATACGGCGGGGCCGCTGACCCGCAGCGTGCGTGACGCCGCGATCTTGCTGAACGTGCTGGCGGCGCCCGATGCGCTCGATCCCGCGACCGAGCACCTGCGGCGCCCGGCCGATTATACGAGCGGTCTCGACAAGGACGGGCTCAGGGGTGCGCGCATTGGCGTGCCGAGCGATCCTGATGATCCTGGCAACGACGTCTATTATGGGCCACTGCCGCAGCGCGCGGCGGCAGTTATGGAGCAGGCGATCACCGCAATCGCCGATCTCGGCGCCACGGTGGTGCGCGCCAATATGCCGACCGCGGGCTGGATCGGCGGGCCGGGGACCGAGATGGCAATCCTAAACCGCAACCGGGAAAGCCGGAGTTGGCTCCAGCTGGTGCGCCGGCCGATCGTCCTAATTTACGAGCTGAAGCACGATCTCGACCTTTATCTGCGCGACTGGGCGACCGAGACCGATGTCCACAGCCTCGCCGATATCGTCGCCTTCAACGAGGCTCAGGCCGATCGCACGCTTCGCTTTGGTCAAGACCTGTTTCTCGCCGCGGCGGCGACGCGCGGCAGTTTGAGCGAGCCGGAATATGGCTCGGCGCGGCAGTCGGATTTGCGCTCGGCACGCGACCAGGGCCTCGATGCTTATATGGACCGCTACCAGCTCGATGCGGTGCTGTTTCCCGGCGCCGCCGGCGCCTCGATCGCCGCCAAGGCCGGGTATCCAAGCATCGCAGTGCCGGCTGGTTTTATCGGCGGCGAAGAAACCCCGGAATACCCGTTCGGCGTAACCTTTACCGGCCGCGCCTGGAGCGAGGCCAGCTTGCTGCGCGTTGCCTATGCTTTTGAACAGACGACCCAGGCTCGCCGCCCGCCCTCCGGGTTTGCGCAGCTCACGTAAAAATTTCGATCGAGCCGTCGAGCGCCATTAGCCCGGTGACGACGGTCAAACCGGGGTGATGTTTGGCGACGGCTTCGCGGAATTCGCTAAGCGCTTTTTTGTGCGTGGCGGTTTCGGCTTGCGGGGTCGCGACGCTCGCCGGTCCGTAAGCAATCTTGGCGGCGCCACAATCGCGGTGATCGATCGCGATGATCCTGTTGATGTGGTGAAGTTGCAGCGTCGTCGCGGTGTTGTCCCAAAACGCCGGCCGCCAGGCTTTGAAATTGGGGGCGACGACCGCAATCGCCGCACCGGCGATGCAGAGCTGGCTGTATTTGCCGGCGAGGCCCTGGGCGTCCATGTATTTGTAAACCGGCGTCACCATGCGCGGGTCGATGCACGACAACAGCATCGCCTCGTATTTGCCCTCGCCGGCATGCGCTGGAAACGGCAGGCTCGCCGCAATCCCGGCGAGCCCGAGAGCACGCAGCAATTGGCGGCGATCGGGTGGTCTTGTTGAAAAGGCGGCGCAACACGAATGGCTAGCGGCGTACATTGAACTGACCCTTAAGGGCGAGAGAATTTCTGGGAACGGCCGGCTCCGCTTCTTTATTCCGCGTGAATCATTAACCGAAAATTGAATAGAGCGATAGCAAATCCGTTGTCGCATCAGGAGATCGGATACCCCTCGACCAAGATCATCCTACTTTCGCTTTCAGCGCGAGAAACCCAACATGAGCCGGAAATATACTTGATCTAATACTAGATATGGATTCTAACATTGTTCATGTAATATTCCTGACGTCCCCGCATTGACAGTGTGGATCGGTTGGGTAAACTGGCGCCTTGCAGGTAAAGACGGATCTCCGGAAAATGTTCTATTGGAGAACGGCGGCAATTATTTCGCTGCTGACCCTGACATTTGTCGCCCCAAGCTTGGCCGGCGCTCGGAAAGCGTCGCGACCTTCATCAACGGCGCCGGTGGTAAACCCGCTCGATCGCATTGCCTTTGCGGTCGATGGCGCCGAATTCGAGCCACGGCGCCGATCAGGCGATGTGGCGGACGGACCCGATCGGACCCCAGGGGCCGATGCAGGTCAGCGAGGCGGCCGCGATCGATGTCGGCAGTGGGGACCGGTTCGATTTGGACCAAAACCGTGAAATCGGACGCGCCTATCTCGCGCAACTCTATCGCCGGTATGGAGATTGGCCCGACGCAATCGCTGCTTACAATTGGGGGATCGGCAATCTGAACGCTTGGGTCAAGGCGGGGCGGCCGGCCGATCGTCTGGTGCCCGGCGTGACGGCTTATTTGGGGCGGGTGATACATGACAGCGGGCTGTGCCAGAAGTCCTCGCCGAGAGCGCGGCAGCAGAGCGCGTCGCCGACTTTACCCTGTGATGATCTGGGCCCTTGGTCCGGCCTGGTCGGCAATGGACGCTTTCCGCCCGACCCCGGTGCTGCGCGCTTTCAAAGCCAGCTCGACAAGGGCTTGCGCTTGGTGATGGAGCACGCCCATTGACCTCAGGCTTTTACAGAGCCCCACCGGCTGCCCAACGCCCGAGAAACAGGGCCAGCCGAAGGGCCAGGTTCCACATCAACAATCCGAGCGCAACGTTGGAAAGGATTGCGGTCGACAGCGGCAGCTTCGGTTCGACCGTCCGGGCCTGCATAAACGAACTCCTCCCGCGCGACTAACTTCGACCGGCGCGGTCGATCGTCGCAGCTATAATTTGGCAGCAAAAGCTAGACCAGAGTTGTATCCCACTGCGATTGCGTTCTCTTTTTTCCAGCAGCGAGCCCGACTGTAAAGATAACCGACATCGTTAACGATAAATAATAGCAAGCACTTAAGCAATTCTGAAACAAAAATCGGGTTAATGGGTGATCATCGACGCGCCGACCGTGCGCAATGCCGCGACGGAGAATCTCATGCCGGAAATCCTCGCCGTCGAGATGTCCGCCCTATTGTTGGCGTTGCTCAGCGTCGGTGCCGCGGACTTTCTTTACCATGGTGGCCGCATAGGCCAGCCTCTCCACGCGCTCTGGGTGGGCTTGTCGATCGCGGCTATGTGTCTGCCGATCTTGCGGTGGCTCGCCGGCGTTTTGATCGGTCCTGGTATACTAGCCTGGGGCCTAGTCGGCGTTATCGAGATTGCGTTGTTTTTTGGCTTGCTTCATGGTCTCACCAGGATGCCGACAAGCCGAAGATTTGCCCACAGCTTGCCGCCATCAGCCAAACAGCCGCTACCGCCAAACAGCCGCTGAGACAAGCCGAAACGGCCGCGTCGGCTCGCAGTGCGAGCGGCCGTCCCCTTACACCCGCCGACCCGCTCTAGGCGGCGGCGTAACCTGCCGGTGCCGGCTCATCCTTTTCGAAGTCGAATTCGACCTTGGCGCCGTGCGGATCGTGGAAGAACAGCTGCCAAATCCCGCCGCCGGGAAGCCGCCGCAACTCGTATTCGATGCCCTCGCGCTTGAGGGTCGCGACCGTCGCCGGCAGATCCTTGGCGCTGAACGCCATGTGATCGAGGACCCCGGCGCGTTCCTTGGGCAACGGGTTTTGCTGAATTACATGCAGAATGGCCCGATCCTCACCCTCGGCATAGAGCCACCAGCCGGGGAACTGGAACGGTGGCCGCCAGCCAACCTTGAAACCAAACAGATCGCAATAAAAGCGGCGGGTCGCCTCGAGATCGTCGCTCAAGACGGTGAAATGATTCATTGCCGCAACACTCATGCGGGATCTCCTCTGAGAGTACGAACGGTCCCGGCGACACTATCCGCCGATCCCTCGGATAATAGGTGTGGCGAAAGAACCGGCCGCCGTCAACGACAGGCAACTTTTTTAGCGGCCGAGCCGACGATCGGCAATTGGCGGTGCTCGCCCTTAGCGGACTATCAGGCCGAAATTATCCCTTGGGGTAATTTCAGATCAGTTTTTTTCGTTTGATGGAGCGATCTCGTGGATGACAGGTTGAGCGCGCCATCGAGAAGGGCAGGGCCCGGGTCCGGCATTCGATCGTTCGAGCGGCTAGCTCGCTGCGAGTTCGTAGATGATAAACGACTTGATCAGGATCGAATGCTCGTAAGCGATCCGCGCGCTAAATCCGGCTTGGTCGATCAGCTGGGCCAACAGGTCGAGGTCGGAATCCGACGAGACCATCACATAGAGCCGCCCTCCCGGTCTTAGGCGATCGCGCGATTGGTCAAACAGCGCCGCGACGTCGCGGTAGTGAGGGCCGGCATGCCAGCCGCGATCGGCGAGATCGCGCGGTTCGCCGGCATGTTTTGGCGGGCTCGACAGGATGACGTCGAACATCGGACGCGCGGCGAGCGCCGAGAGCAGGTCGCAGCACACCGCGGAGACAGAGCCGCTGAGACCGTTCCGACACGCATTGTCGGCGGCGTTTAGCGCGGCGTTGGGGTTGATGTCGGCGGCGATTACATGGCCGGCGCCGGCGCGGGCAGCGGCGAGCGCCAGGATGCCCGATCCGGTTCCGACATCGATGACGTGCTTGCCACTAAGATCGAGACGGCTGATGAAACCGGCAAAGCACTCGCTGCTGATGAAATAGCGTGGATGAAACACCGTCGGGCGCACCGACAAGCGAAAGCCCGCCGCCTGAGTGATCCGGATTTTGCGGCGGGAAAGAATCAGATGATAAGAAAAAAAATGGATAAAGCGCCGCAGCAGGCGGCGGAATGGCCCGTGCGGCTTGGCAACATACCGAGGAGGTTCGATCCTCCCCCGCGCTGCGCCGATCTCGGCAACACTAACCGTGGAGCGCGGCATCAGCCCCCCAATGTTGAGATGCTCCTGAGGCCCGCCGGCCGGATCATAAATCGTCACCGCCCGCGAGGGAGCGTGCAGCGCGATTTCGCGACGGGCCAATTCGCATGAACATCAGATGTAGGTGATGCCACAGCGATTGGCCCCGCGCTGGGCGCACCTGGATATGGCCGTCATCGACGCAAGGTGCGGTCAAGAGCCCGCGCAGTTTGATCATGTGCCAGGCGAACGGGCTCCAGTCGCGCCAGGCCTGTTGCGCTTCGCGCAGCATCAGACCGCTGACAACCTCGGGTACGGCACCAAAAATTTCGGGAATGCGATTCGACAAACCGTCGTCGCGCAGGATGTTCCATTTCGAGTGGCCGCCCATGACCGGCGAGCCGAGGGCGTAGACGACCCGGCCCACCCACGCCTCGCGAATACAATAGGCGCACATCGGACATGGTTCGATATTCGAATAAAGCGTGTAATCGCGCAGCCGCTCCGGCCCGCTGTTCTTTTGCGCTTGCGACAGTGCGATGATCTCGGCATGCCGTGACACATCGCCGGCGCGGATCGTGCTGTTGATCGCTTCCGCCACAATCTGTCCGTTGCGGGCTATGACCGTACCAAACGGGTATTCGCCCTTGCTGACCGCGATCCGCGACAGCTCGATGCAGCGCGCCATCATCACATTGTCGGTGGCGTCGATCCCCGTTCCGATAGGGCGAGTCCGAGTACTGCCGAGGAGCGCGGCCTCGCCCGGCTCGTCTGGCTTCGATAGCGGCTCCGACAGGAGCGTCACGGAGCGCTCTTCACGATGCGGGCCATGGCGAATTTCCCTCGCTGCTGTTCCAAGAGCCGCCCACCGCACTCGCGCGGTGCGGCGAGTTCGACCGAGTGTTAAACGTCGCTCACCCTCAGGTGTTCTCGGCAGGCCGGTAAATTTCCCGATGAGCGAAGGCGCGAGCGCTTCCAAGCGGCCGCTCGACATATCAACCGTGGACCGGACCTTACGGGAATGAGAACCTCAAACTTGGCCGGTCTCGGCGAACAGAAGGATGATCTAAATGAGTCAGGCGCTTTCAGGCATTCGTGTGATCGATTTTACCCACGACCAAGCCGGACCCTCCTGCACCCAGATGCTGGCCTGGCTCGGCGCCGATGTGATCAAGATCGAGCGGCCGCCGCATGGCGACCGGGCGCGGCGGCTGTGGAACATGGACAATCCCAACCTCGACAGCTTCTTTTTTCTGCTCCTCAACAGCTGCAAGCGCAGCATCGTGCTCGACCTGAAAGCCGCCGACGGCCAAGAGATCGCGCGCCGCCTCGTTGCCGAATGTGACATCGTGGCGGAGAATTTGGGGCCCGGCGTTATGGAGCGGCTCGGTCTCGGCTGGGAGGCGGTGCGGGAGCTAAATCCGCGGGCCATCTATGCCTCGGTCAAGGGCTTTGGCTCCTATGGCCCCTATAGCGGGTTCAAATGCTTTGAGCCGGTGGCGCAGGCGACCTCGGGAGCGATGAGCGTCACCGGCGAGGCCGACGGGCCGCCGCTCGTCAACGGCGCCAATATCGGCGATTCTGGCACCGGCATGCATCTCGCGATCGCGATCCTCGCCGCCCTCGTGCAGCGCGGGCAGACCGGGCGGGGCCAGCTGGTCGAAGTGGCGATGCAGGAAGCCGTGCTGAACCTGACGCGGGTCAAGTACACCGGCACTCTGGCGACCGGCGAGCCGCTCGGGCGCACCGGCAACCGCTCGGCGACCGGCGGCTGGTCGGATCTGGTGCGCTGCGCCGGCATTGGGCGCAACGACTACGTCTACATGATTATTCCGCCCGACAACGCCGAGATGTTCGCCGCGGTGACCGAGGTGATCGGCCGCCCGGAACTGCGCAATGACGAGCGCTTTGCCACTCCTCCGGCGCGGGCCTGCAACCAGCAGGCATTGACCGAAATTATCGAGAGCTGGACCCGCAGCCGCGACAAGCACGAGGTCATGCAGGCCTTCGCCGGCCGCGGCATCCCGTGCGGTGCTGTGCTCGATACTGCCGAGGTGCTGGCCGATCCGCATTTGCGCGAGCGCGGTACGGTTTTCGATCTCGACCACCCGACCCGCGGCCGGTTCTCGATGATCGGCTGCCCGGTGCGGCTGTCGGACTCGCCGTTCGCGCCGGCGCGAGCCCCGCTCAAGGGCGAGCACACCGAAGACGTGTTGTGCGGTCTCGCCGGTTGTTCCGATGACGATATCCAACAGCTCCGCGAAAAGCACGTGATCTGACGAGGAGGAAAGTAACGTTTCGGCGCAGTGGGTGCGAGGTAGCGCAGAGGGAGCGAAACTTACCGCGTCCCTGCTGATACTGCGTACCCCCTGCGATCTCCTCGTTAGAAAATGTTGGTGAGGAATGCCGATGATCGAACAGACCCTGGACATCGCCACCAATGACGGGGCGATGGAGACCTTTATCTGCCATCCCGAGCGCGGCGGGCCATATCCGCCGGTGTTGTTTCTGATGGACGCGCCGGGCATTCGCGAGGAATTGCGCGATATGGCGCGACGGCTCGCGACCATTGGCTACTATGTGCTATTGCCCAATCTTTATTACCGCGCCGGCCACGACACGATCTTTGGCCCCGATGTGCTGGAACAGGGAAGCGCCGAGCGCGAGCGGATGCGGGCAGTGCGCACCAAGATGACGATCCCGCCGGTGATGACCGATGTCGGCGCAATGATTGCCTTTGCCGACCGCCAGGATGCGGCCAAGCGCGGCCCAATCGGCGCGCACGGCTATTGCATTAGCGGCCCTTACGCGCTTGCCGCCGCGGCGCGATTCCCCGGGCGCATTGCCGCAGCCGCCTCGTTTTACGGCACCTGGCTCGTCAGCGACGCCGAGGAGAGCCCGCATTTGTCACTGGGCAAGGTCAAGGGTGAACTCTACATCGCCTGCGCCGAGCATGATGATCTGGCGCCCTTGCCGATGGTCGAGGAGTTGCGTGGCCTGTTCCAGCGCGCCGGCAGCCCGGGCGAGATCGAGTTCTATCCCGGCGTCCATCACGGCTTCGCGTTTCCACAACGCTCGTGCTTTGACAAACCGGCGGCCGAGCGCCATTGGGAGCGCTTGATTGCGCTTTACCGTCGTCCTCTGGGCTAAGCAATGCGCATTGCGCGCGTCGACACAGTCGCCGCTCCCCAACGCCTGGTTTCCAGCATCTCGCTAGCGATCTCGACAACACCGGGGCAATCCCTGCACAACGTCACTTTTGTTCAGGGAAGTTGCAACATTTGCCGGATAAGTTGGCACTGGCGATCCTAAAGGAGGCGTGGGTCCCCGGCCGCGGCCAATATGACAGAAGCACATCAGAGTAATCGAGTGAGGAATATCGGGAAAATATGCGCGCTTGGCACAAAGAGGTTATCACGAATTTGGCGAAGGCGGCGTTGCCTGCCAAGCAACAATTACGACAAGCAAAACGACGCATTTCGCCTTATCGGACCAACCCGGGAATGGATAGTAGCCTGTTTGACAATACAATTCGACAAATAGAGCTGCTGAGAGCTGCCGGCTTTGACACGCACGGGATTCGTGTGCTCGAAATCGGCACGGGATGGCATCCGATCTTGGCAATGACGTATCTGGCCGTCGGCGCAAACAGCGTGACCCTCACCGATATCGAGCGTTTGCTGGATGCGCGGCTGATACGATCGGCGATCGACTTTGTCCTGGCGCGCCGCGACGTTCTTGCCGGGCTTGGCGCCGACAGCTTCGATCGCCTCAAGATCGAAGATGGCGATGTTTCCGCGATGCTGAGGCAGCTCGGCATCACTTACATCTCGCCGTACCGGGCGGAGCTGTCCCCAGACGGATCGGCTGACCTGATCGTGTCCTGTTCTGTGCTCGAACATATCCCTCCCAAAACGCTTGACACGATGATGGCAGACTTCCGCCGGATTCTCGTGCCCGGCGGCGCCATGATCCATTTTATCGACTGCTCGGACCATTTTGCGATGCGCGACAAGTCGATTTCGCGGTGCAATTTCCTGCAATACGAAGACTGGGCGTGGCGGCTCTACAGTATCGCTGGTTATCACAATCGTCTGCGCCACTCGGAATATGTGGCGATGCTGAAGCGTTACGGATTTAGGATCAACTTTGAGTGGCGTGAGAGCCGGGAGAAGGAACAGCGCGAGGTGGCCGCAATGGTACTCGCCTCGCCCTTTGTCGGCCGGGATATTGAGGACTTAGCCGCGATCAGCTCGCACTTTGTCGCGATCGCGCCTTAGGGTTTCCCTCTCTTAGGTCCAACGCTGCGCTGACTCTAGGGTCGGCTAATCCCTACGATCAGTCCGCCGGCAGTGGCGGATGGCGGCGGTGCCAGTCGGTCGCCCCCGCAGCGGGCGCGCACCAAGGGACTGGCCGCTACGGAGGCGACGGCAACGCCGCGGGAGAAGCTTGCGCGCTAAGTCCCAACAACGCGACGAGCGCCGCAATGCTAATGCCGGCGGAGACGGCAAGCGCACCCAACCCCAGCCATTCGATTAAAAGTCCGAAAATAAGAGGAGATGCCGCCTGTGCGGCGCGCGCCGGCGCCGATAGGATGCCGCTACGCAGCCCATAGCTGACAGGGCCAAAGATTGCCAGTGGCAGCGTGCCCTTAGCGATCGTCAGCAAGCCATTGCCGGCGCCATGGCACAGCGTAAAAACCATGATTGCCGGCGTCCCGAACACCGCCAAAATCCCCACCCCTATCGGGTGCAACGTGGCGGCGATCCGGGCCGAGATGAGCGGATGGGTCCGCCGCAGCGCTCCGAATTCGACAAGCCGCGCTGCGACTTGGGCCGGGCCGACGAGCGCTGCGGCAGCGATTGCCCCAGTCGAACTCGCTCCGGCGATCTCAAGCAGGTGCGGCAGGTGCGCCGCCATCGCTCCGGTGACAAACCAGGTCGCGGCAAATACAAAGGCCAGAATTGGCATCGCGCCGCGCGGCGGTGGCGCCGTCTCGATTGCGGGCTCCGCGAGGTGTTTCGGCGGTGGTGCGCGCGGGATCAGAAGGCGGTTGAGCGGCAGGCCAATCACGAGATTGAGCGCCGCCCAGATCAGGCAGGCGCCGCGCCAGCCCAGGTTGGCATTGAGGGCAGCTGTCAGCGGCCACCCGATCGTGCTGGCAAACCCGGCGATCAGCGTAATTCCGGTGATCGGACCACGAGCCGCCCGGCCGTAAAGACCGGTCAGCGTGGCAAAGGCCGAATTGTAAAGACCCAGCGCCATCCCGACGCCCAGCGACGCCCAGGCCACGGCGAGGCCGATGACGCCCTGGGTGGCCGCGAGCGCGACCAGCCCGCCCGCGAGGACGAGATTGGAAAGGACCAGAACGCCGCGGCCGCCGCGATTGTCGATCGCTCGACCGATAGCTGGGCCGAGGAGCGCTGACAACAGCAACGATCCCGAGAAAACCCCGAACACTGTGGCCTGCGACAGGCCGAGGCCGTGAGCAATCGGTTGCGCCAGGATCGCCGGCAGGTAGTAGCTCGATCCCCACGCCAGCGTCTGCGTCGTTCCAAGCGTCGCAACGACGACACCGCGCTTCACCTGCTATCCTCGGCTGTGCTTGCGCGGAGCAACCGCTCGACGATCACGCAATCACGCCAGATGCCGTCCAATATTCCGTGGCGGCGGTGGATGCCGATTTCTTCAAAACCAAGGCCGCGTAACAGCGTTCGGCTGGCAATGTTTTCCGGAAACACGCGGCTGGTCAGCTTGTGCAGGCCAGCTGCCGTAGCGGCCTCGATCAGAGCGGCGAGCACCGCGGAACCCGCGCCACGGCCGCGGTAATCCCGCTTCACATAAACGGAGAACTCGCCGATCCCTTTGTAGCAGTCCCGGTTGCTGTAGGGAAACGAAGCCGCAAAGGCGACGGGTCCCGCCTCCTCGCTCTCGCCGACGACGACAATCTGCCGCCCGCTAAACCATTCCGCGATTTGTTCGGCCGAACGGGGTTCGGTCTCGAAAGTGGCGATACGGTCGGCAATGCCCTCGTTGTAGATTCTCGCAATCGCGGCCGCATCGGCGACCGTTCCCGGACGCGTTCTCCATCCAGACGTTTCGACCATCGCTATTCGGCCGTGATTCCTAGACCGCCTGCGCTCGCTCGTACCACCCACGACTGCCCCGAACTATGGTGACGACTGTTAGCATCACCGGCACTTCGACCAGGACGCCAACGACGGTCGCGAGGGCGGCGCCGGATTGAAAGCCGAATAGCGCGATTGCTGCTGCGACCGCGAGCTCAAAGAAATTCGATGCGCCGATCAATGCGGATGGGCAGGCGACATTGTGGGGCACGCCGAGCGCCCGGTTGAGCCCATAGGCGATGCCGGCGTTGAGGTAGACCTGGATCACGATCGGGACAGCAAGCAACACGATAATAAGCGGCTGCTTGACGATTTGCTCGCCTTGGAAGCCAAACAGTAATACCAGCGTCGCCAGCAGCGCGATTAGAGAGATCGGCTGAAGCGTCCGCAGGGTCCGCGCAAGTGCTGTGTCGCCGCCATGCGCCAGCAGAGACCGCCGCCATAGCTGTGCGGCGATGACCGGCACAACGATGTAAAGCACCACCGACAGGAACAATGTCGTCCACGGCACAGTGATCGAGGACAGGCCGAGCAGCAGCCCGACGATCGGCGCAAACGCAAAGACCATGATCGTGTCGTTGAGCGCCACCTGGGTCAGCGTGAAATTGGGCTCGCCATCGGTCAGGTTCGACCACACGAACACCATCGCCGTGCACGGCGCCGCCGCCAGTAAAATAAGACCGGCGATGTAGCTGTCGATCTGTCCGGGCGGCAGCCACGGGCGAAAGATCCAGCCGATAAATAGCCAGCCCAACAACGCCATGCTGAACGGCTTGACCAGCCAGTTGATGCCGACCGTCACGGCAATGCCGCGCCATTGCTCGGCGACCCGATGCAACGCACCAAAATCGACCTTGAGCAACATCGGCACGATCATCAGCCAGATCAGCACCGCGACTGGGATGTTGACCTCGGCCACGGTCATGCGTCCAAGCGCGTGGAACGGCGCGGGCAGCAGCCGGCCGAGCACAATGCCGGTGACGATGCACAGCGCCACCCAAACCGTCAGATAGCGCTCAAAGGTCCCCAGTGCCGGCGCCGCGCGACGCCGGTTAATTTCGGTCGCCGATGTCATCATGACCTCAGTTGATCAGTATATCTCAGTGATCTTCGCGCCCGCGCGACGAGCCCATACAGCCCAAAAAAGCACAGCATGACCAGGGGACCAATGCCGCCCGCAATGACGATGCAGGTGAGAAACGCGCTGAACGCCTCGCTCGAAGTCTCAGTTCGGGATTGGAACTCCGGGTATGAAGGGTAAAGGAGGATGGCGCCGATCGCTGCTGCCGCACAAAATGCGATTGCATGCGCCAGCATGTGCCACCAATAGACGTGGTCGCCCGACAGCGAGCGATCGTCGAGTGCCATCCGCCCGTTCCTTTAACTATTTTGAACGGTGCCGGTTTGAACGGCACCTGCCGGCGCCCGCCGCTGCCGCTCCGCGAGACCCGCCGGCAGCAAGAAGACTAAGGCCAGGCAGAGTGCCAGCATCGCTGCCGAGCCCCATAGGCAGGCCGGCAGGCTGCCATATTGCGCCAGCAACCCCGACAGCAGAATGCCGATCAGCCGGCCCGCGGCATTGGCCGCGTAGTAGAAGCCGACATCCTCGGCTGCCTTCTTCGTCCCCGCATAGGCGAGGATCAAATAGGAGTGCAGGGACGAGATGACCGCGAACGCAAAGCCGAACACGCCGAGCCCGCTGCAGACCAAGAGGCTGGGGCTAATCGGCAGATGTGCTCTCAACAGCAACACCAGCGCCACCGGGATCGCAGTCAGCACGGCGCCCCACAGCCGGGCTTCGGGGATCTCCCGCGACAAGCCGTCGGGGCTGTGGCGCACGACCATCGGAGCGATCGCCTGCACCAGCCCATAGCCGATGGTCCAGGCAGCGATGTAGCCGGCGACTTCAATGTATCTCCATCCCTGGGTATAAAGGAAAACCGGCAAGCCGACGACGAACCACACGTCGCGCGACCCGAACAGAAAGATACGCGCGGCCGCCAACAGGTTGATTGCACGCGATTTGGCGAACAACTCGGCAAACGACTTCGATGCTTTGGCCTTGCCGAGCCCAACCGGCAGGCTCAGCAGCACATTGGCGAGCAACACCCCGAGCATGGCGGCCATCAGCCACAACGCCCCGCGAAAACCGACGGCTTGGAGCAAAAGCCCGCCGACGAAGAAGCCAAAACCCTTCATCGCGTTCTTCGAGCCGGTAAACCACGCGACCCAGCGGAACAGCTGCCCGGCGCCGCCCTTGGATGTCGCCTTGATCGCCGATTTCGACGCGGTTTTGGTGATGTCCTTGGCAACGCCCGAGATGCCTTGCGCCATCACCACCCAAACGACCGAGAAAGTCGCGCCCCACGCCGGATTAAGTCCGGAGAGCAACAGTAACCCGCCGATCTGGAGCACGAGGCCGACCGCAAGCATGCGCGGAATGCCAAAACGGGCCGCGAGCCAGCCACCGCCGAGATTGGCAAAGATGCCGGCCGCTTCGTAGAGCAAAAAGAGCGAGGCGAGCATGAAGGGCGTGTAACCGAGAGCGTAGAAGTGCAGCAGCACCAGCATCCGCAAGGCGCCGTCGGTTAGCGTAAAACCCCAGTAGCTCCCGGTAACGATGAAATAGTTGCGCGCGCCGGCCATCACGCACCTCGTTCGATCACGATATTGGCCAAATCGACCATGCGGCAGGCATAGCCGACCTCGTTGTCATACCAGGCGTAAATTTTTAGGAGCGTGCCGTCGGTGACCATCGTGCTGGGGCCGTCGACGATCGCACTACGTGTATCGTTGTTGTAATCGGCCGAGACCAGCGGCCGCGCCTCAAAGCCGAGGATGCCGGCAAGCGGTCCCGCGGCCGCCTTCTGGAATTGCGAGTTGACCTCGTCCTCGCTCGTCGCACGCTCCAGCTCGAAGACGCAATCCGTCAGCGAGGCGTTGAGCACGGGCACACGCACCGCATGACCGTTTAGCCGGCCCTTGAGCTCGGGATAGATCAGCGCAATTGCGGTCGCACTGCCGGTCGTGGTCGGCTGGAGCGACAGCATTGCCGACCGGGCGCGGCGCAAATCCCTATGGGGCGCATCGACCACGACATTGGTGTTGGTCGGATCATGGATCGTTGTGATCTGGCCGTGCCGGATGCCGATGGCTTCGTGAACGACTTTGACCACCGGCGCCAGACAGTTGGTCGTGCACGATGCGGCCGTCAGCAGCCGATGTTCGGCCGGGTCATAGCGATCATCGTTGACGCCAACAACGACATTCAGGGCCGCAGGGTCCTTGACCGGCGCCGCGACGATGACGCGGTGCACACCCCTGTCGAAATAGCCCTGGAGCTGGTCCGGCTTCAGGAATTTTCCAGTGCATTCGAGGACGATGTCGCAGCCGAGATCGCCCCACGGGACCTCGCCCGGCAGGCTCGCGGCGCTAAAACCGATGCGTCGATTGCCGATAACGATTGCCCGATCGTCCTCGGCGCTGAACTTCTGATGCCAGCGGCCGTGCAGGCTGTCAAATTCAAGAAGGTGTGCGGCGACCCCGGCGCCGCCCCTAACTTCGTTGACGTGAACGATGTCAAGCCGGCTGCCCCTACGGGGATCGTCATCGGGCCGCTCTATCGCACCCAGCGCCGCGCGCAAGGCGAGCCGGCCGATCCGGCCCATGCCGTTGATCCCGACTCCCATCACTCAGTTCCCCCGGTTGCGCGCGAGTGTGCCCACCACGCCTTCGCCAATTTCGTCGAGCCGGGTCTTTAAGGCCATGCGTTCGAGCGAGGCAAATGGCAGATTGATAAAGATCATGACCCGGCGGTAAAGACCGGCATAAAGCTCGTTGAGCATCGCGGTGCGCTCGATACTGCTGCCGGTGAACTTGGCGGGGTCAGGCAGCGACCACACACCGGTCACGACTTTGTCGCCAAAATCGGGGCAGGACTGGCTGTCCTCGGTGTCGCAGAGGGTGATCAGGAAATCCATCCGCGGCGCATCTGGACCCGTGAACACGTCCCACGACTTGCAATGCAGTCCCGATACGTCATGGCCGAGTGTTCGGAGCTTCTCAATGACCTCCGGCATCGGCCGCGCCGCCGGGTCCGAGCCGGCGGAATAGGCGTTGAAGCGATTGCCGCCGACCTTGGCGAGGATCGCCTCGGCCATGATCGAGCGAGCCGAGTTTCGTGTGCACACGAACAGCACGTTGAAGGCGGGGGTCATTGAAGGGCTATCCTCCGGTAAGGGCGGCAGCAGCGCGGCAAGATCACCGCAAAGCTCCGGTTGCCCGCCACAGCAGGCCTCGGTCAAAAAGACCACCAGCTCGCGCAAAGAGACGATCCGAACGGCGTACATGATCTGTCTTCCCCTGCGGGTGGAGACGATCAAACCGGCCTTTTCCAAGGCGCTGAGATGAAACGATGCTGTCGAGCCCGGCATGCCCAACTTTTCGGCGAGCGCGCCCGCCGCGAGGCCATTTGGACCCTGCGCCAGCAACAGACGCAGTACCCCAAGCCGGCTCTCTTGCGCTAAAGCACCAAAGATTTGGGCGGCGTCAGACGATTCGATGATTCTAGAATAATGGATCTGGCCCGCCGACGCACCCGTTTTTTTGCTTACGAACCGGCTCTAGGACGGGCAGCATGAGGTGGCGGAGCACGCCTCCGCCGCGATCGACGCCGCATCAGGTTTGCGGGCCTCAACTATGGCCGAGACGATGTGGTTCTCGATGTTACGGCCGGGAGCCCAAGTCTCGATCAGCTCACGGCTTTCCGGCTTCGGCGTCACTCGGATATCCACAAATCCGGCGCTCGCAAGCCAGTCCGCGATACGTTCGGCGGATGCGGCGCCAGCAACGCAGCCGCACAGCAAGGCGGGATCGGATAGCAGCTCGGCGGGCAACGGGGTGGTGTTGATGATGTCCGACACCGCGAGCCGCCCACCAGGCTTGAGCACGCGAAACGCCTCGCGGAACACCTGCTCCTTGTCGGGGACAAGATTGATCACGCAATTCGAGATCACGACATTGGCGGTGTTATCGGCGACCGGCAGGTGCTCGAGTTCGCCCAGGCGGAATTCGACATTGCCTGCGCCGACTCGGACGGCATTGTCGCGCGCCTTTTCGAGCATCTCATGGGTCATATCGACGCCAATCACACGACCGGTGCCGCCGACCTGCTGCGCCGCCAGGAAACAATCGAACCCGGCGCCGCTGCCGAGATCGACGACGATTTCACCCGGCTGCATGGCAGCGATTGCTTGCGGGTTGCCGCAGCCAAGCCCGAGATTGGCACCCTCGGGTATCGCCGCCAGCTCCGCCTCGGAATAGCCCATCCGCCGCGCTTTTTCTTGCGGGGTGGTCTGCCCTTGCAGAGTGACCTGCGGGCCGCAACACGAGGAGGGTGCCGGCGCGCAGCAGCTCGCTTCGCTTGCTGACGCGATGCCGCCGTAGCGGGCGCGCACCATCTCCTTGATCTGAACATCATCCATGCTTTGTCTCCTTATGCGGCTGTCGTCGTTTCCGGGGCTTCCGTGCAGCAATCGGAAGCCGGATCACACACCGGCGCGCTGGCGGCATCACGCCCGCAGCAGTTTTCGGTGAGGTAGGCCAACAACGCGTTCATCGCGCCGTATTCGGCCGAATAGATCAGCTGTCGGCTCAAGCGGCGCTGCGCGATCAGTCCAGCATGGACAAGCTGCGCCAGATGGAAAGACAGCGACGAAGGCTGAACCCCCAGCCGTTCGGCGATGACGCCGGCTGGCAGCCCCGCCGGCCCCGCCGTGACCAGCAGCCGAAACAATGCCAGCCGGGTTTCCTGCGCCAATGCGCCGAGCGCCGCAATCGCCCCCTTCTGATCCATCGCTGACGTTCCATCGTTTCAACAAATCTCAAAATATGGGCTTTCGGAAAAGCCGTCAAGCGACATTTTGAAAATCGTCGAAACGACGTACGGGAGGTTGGGGTCCCCCCGTGGTCTTACGCTTCCTTGTTGCGCATAAGACAGACGACAGGCCCTAAAACTGCGGAGTTATCGGGGTCGCGAGGGGTCTATCGAGGTCGATTGCTCACGGAATTCGCTGCGCTTTCCGCTACGACGCTTGAGCCGCCGTCTATCGCGCTGCGAGCGTTCCGAGATCAGCAAATCATCAAAGTTGACCTAATATCTTATTATAGACAGCGGTAAACCTATCAAGCTGCCTAATCGCACCGGCACCACCCACCGCGCGGCGGGCAGCTGCGAGATCACCGTTCGCTAAAGCGGGAGAGAGCTTCTCCTGACGATCCACAAACCAAGCTACCAAGGTGCGGCAGGCGACCTCCGGGCTCTTTGCATCATCAGGCGAGTCAAGTAGTCGACTACCAAGCCCAAGCCGCACGCTCATTTGCTCGTAGTTGTGGCGACCAGTTATCCCTAGGTATCCACGGCCGCGGTAACGGACACCATCACCAGGCTGTGTGTTCCCAAGCCTGTTCTCCCATTTCTGCCCTTGCTCAACGCTTTCTTCGTAGACCTGAAACGACGGGGTTTCGACGGCGATCGTCGCAATGATGGCGGCCGCCAGCCGCTTGTCCGATACCTTGAATTCTTGAAACGCTGCCTGCAGGTAAGGCGCGCTAATTTGAATGTTCTTCAGGGCACTCTCGGGAAATACGCTCGAAATCACCGACACGGTGAGTTTATTGCTGATCGAGGTGATCTCGTCCGCGATGTTGGTTGTCGCGGGGATGGGAAGTCCCTGCTCGGACCGACTGATCACGGTCGTCGTTTCCTCGACCTTTACGACGGCAACGGAAAGCGTGCCCTTGAAACGTCCGAGCTCAGCTGACTTTGAAACGAGCTGGTCTTGCAGGATCTGACGCTTGTCCGGATCGTCTTGCACGAGCGCGATCCGGGAATTGAGCGCATCGATGTCGGCGGCCAATTGAGCGACCTTTTGTTCGGAGCTTTCGCGAAGTTGCGCGGCATCGCTCTGCGCCTTGTAAGCCTCGAGAAGATGTGAAAGGTTTTTCTGGTATTCCGCGTATTGTTCCTGCGCCCACCCCTGTAGTGGGTGACCATCGAGCTTGCCTAATGCGGTGTATAAGACAGCGCGATCAGCCGGTTTCGTATTTTTATCCAGAATCACTTGGAGATATTGCTGGCCGAGGCCGCTCCTATTCTTCAGGTCCGCAAGGGCGAGCTCCTGCGGCGATTTCTGCTTTTCCGCTTCGACCTGCCAGTAGCCCCGGAGCCACGTAGTGCCGGCCTGACCAGCGGCGACTACAGACCCGATCAGCGCTAGCCACTTGCCAGCTTCCCCTATGTGAAGGAATTCGTCGGCGGTGCCGCGGGTGGATCGGGTGCTTCGGACGTATCGATAACAGTTTATGCGGTTTATCGCAAGGCCGCCATAAACACTGCCCAGAGCCCGCAGGTTGGTTTGTTCGGGTACCGAGAAAGCGTTTGTAAAAACCGGTGCACGGGTCCCAGGCACGCGTATTTGACACGGCTGCCCGAAAGTGCAGCCTTGGTCGGGGAGGCGGAAATGACCAGCACGCAGGCTCTCGCAAGCGGAATTCCGGCACAGGGCGACCGACCGTCGCGACGGGGGCGCGGCCATTTGCGCGGCTCGGATCTACGATGGGCGATTGCCTTTATCGTTCCCTATATGGCGGTGTTCCTGGTTTTTGTCGTGTATCCCTTTGGCTACGCGCTGTGGATGGCGAGCACGCCCTCACTTTACCGCGATCTGATCGCGGATGAGCTCTATTTGCCGACCCTCGTCAATACCTTGATCTTTGTCGGTCTCGGCGTGAATTTGAAGATGTTCCTGGCGTTATTGCTGTCCGGCTTTTTTCTACAGCGACGCTGGTGGATCAAGGCTCTGTTGGCCGCCTTCCTAGTGCCGTGGGCGATTGCGGCGGCACAAGCCTGCGTGTCGTTTCACTGGATGCTGATCGGCGAGCAGGGATTGGTCGATCGCCTGTTATCGGTGTGGTTTGGGATCGACGGCCCGATCTGGTTCAATCATCGCTCGCTCGGGCTCGGTGCGAACATCTTCGCTTACATCTGGAAATGGATGCCGTTCTGGACCGTGATCTTTCTCGCCGCGCGGATGACTATCCCGCGGGATATTTACGACGCGGCAGAGGTCGATGGAGCCACGGGCGTTCGCCGCTTTATCCACGTCACCTTTCCGATGATGGCGAACCTCTATCTGATATGCACATTGCTCTCGGTGTTGTGGACCCTCGGCGACTTTACCACGGTCTACCTCGTCTCGGGCGGAGGGCCGGCAAATTCAACCCAAGTGCTGGCGACGCTCGGCTTCGACTACGCCTTCGAGAGGGCTACCCCGACCCTCGGCATCGCGGCGGTAATGTCGGCGCTCCCGGTGCTGATCCCGATCGTGATCATGCTGATGCTCCGGCTGCAGGCGAGCGAGATCCAACTATGACGGCTTCGCTTGACCGCTCAACACCGATGCGGTGGACGCGCCGGCGGCGTCAGCTGCGCCGGACCCTCGCCGAAGCAGGCTCGATCATCTTCGGCATTGTCCTGCTGATCTGGTCGCTACTGCCCGTCTACAACATGCTGATGATCGCTCTTGATCCCGAAGAAGGTGAAATCGAGTTCACCGGCAATATCTGGCCCGATAAGCCATCGCTCGATGGCTTTCGCGCGGTCGTGACGCAGGAGGCGCGTTATCTCGAAGAGTTTTGGCATCAGTTCGGTAGCAGCGTCTACATCGGCTTGTCGACAATGTTGTTGACCGTATTAATCGGATCGCTAGCAAGCTTTGCGGTGAGCCGGATGCGGCTGAGCAGAGGCTCGCTGCTGACTAATGCGGCACTCCTCACCTACGCGATCCCAGCGTCTTTCCTAATCGTGCCGTATTATCGGATCATGCACGCCTACGGATTATCGGGCAATCAGTGGGCTGTCATCGCCGCCCAGGTGACATTCGCCACCCCATTTGCGATCCTGATCTTGCAGCTCTATGGGAGGCTAATCCCGGTTGAATTCGACGACGCGGCGCGGGTCGATGGCGCGTCAGCCATCCAGGTATATCTGCGGGTCTATCTTCCATTGATGACCCCGGCACTGGTGGTCGTCGCGATCTACGCGCTGTTACTCGCCTGGAATGACTATTTGTACCCGGCAGTGCTGCTCACGCCGAGAAATATGACCATAGCAGTAACCCAGGGCCTACTTTTCACCGATGCCGACGCACCGTGGAACGCAATGATGGCCGCCGCCGTCATTTACGTGCTGCCGCCGATTGTGCTGCTGCTCGCGCTGCGACGCTACGTAGCCGTGAGCCTCAGTCTCGGCGCAATCCAGGGTTAGCGCCGAGTAATCGACCGTCGGCCGGGCATGACGGAGCATCGATCTGAGCCCGGGGGTTGAGGCGGCTGCTCGTTCCTTCAACGCTCGGCGGCGTGGGGGGCGTGGAAGCCGCGGTCGAGGTCTTCGATCAAATCCTGCGGTCTTCTACGCGGATATGGAGCCGCAAAGTTGGGTCCAGCGTGAGGCGGCGCAGATGCGCACCGGCGTCGTCGGCTGGATTAGGCTTTCGAAGCCGCCCCAGCTGGCGCCGATGCCAAACAGGTCGAGTGCATGGATAAACGGGTAGACCGCGGTTTTCGAGGCCGGCTTCAGCACGAGCACTTTGGCGCCGCCGCCATGGGCAACAGCGGCGATCGCCGGCACGTCCTGCACCTCGAAGGTCAGCGAGCCGGCGATTCGACATAAACGACTTTGGTATTGGGGCGCATCAGCCGGGTGATGCCCTCGCCGATAAGTGGGTCGTAATAGGTCGTCTCGACGCCGCAGCGGGTCAGCACCTGTCGCAGAAACTGCGCCCCGGCCCTACACCGAATTGACCATCAGCAAATGGTCGCCCTTTTTGAGACAGGCCTGCAGCGGTGCGGTGACCGCGGCGAGACCCGATGACATCAGCATCGCGCGATAGCCGCCCTCGATTGCCGCGACCGCCTCTTCGAGCGCAAACGTCGTCAGCGTGCCGAGCAGGCCATAGCGGATCACGTCAAAACGCCGGCCGGGGGCGCGCTCTGCTTCCCACTCCGCCATATTCGCCGACAAGATCGTGGAGGCGTGATAGACGGGCGGGTTGACCGCGCCCTGATGCGCCTCGGGATGGCGGCGAGATGGGTCAGGAGTGTGTCCTTGCCATATTTGCGCAGCCGGTCGTCGTTTTTCATGAAGTCCTACTCCACCCTCGCGGCGTCACCGGGATCTCCGTTATCACCATCTCTATCGCTCGCTCGCCAGCGTCGTGATCGCGATCTCTTCGCTTATCGCGGGACCGCCTTGCGATTGCCAAAGTTGATGGTTGAAGTCCTCGCGGCGGTGCTGGAGCCGATGGCGGAATTTGTACTTTGCGGCAAATCGTTGCCGCTTCGGGGAGGTTGGCGATGAGATTGGGCGTCATCGTGTTGCTGCTGGCCCTGCTGGGCGCCTGCTCCGATGATGCCCCGGTGGCGCCGGTGAGCGCCACGGAATCCCCCGAGACGGTTGCCAAAAACTGTGCCGACCCGCACTGGAAAGACAAGAATTTGGGGCTGTGGTATTCGGTCTGCCGCCAGCCGATGCATTGGTGACGCGGCGCGGACCGGCAATCAGAATTTCTTGAAGCATTCGCGGCCGGTGCCTTGCAATATTTTGCAATCGGCGACCACCGCGGTTCCCTTCTTGTTGGGTGCGATCTGGACGATGTAGCTTTTCGCGTTTTTGCAGCGCACGCTCCAATATGCGGTGCCTTTGGCTTTGCCGGTCGCTGTGACCCCCATCGGGAACGCCTCGACCCCGACGCAACCATGGCGGAAACTGTTGGCGAGCGCGGCCGCCTGCTCCGGCTCGGGCAGCGCCAGCAGCCGATCATTGGTCGGGTTGCCCGAACCCGCCGCGCGGACCTCGGTCGAGATCACCGCGGTTAAAACAAAAGCCGCCGCCAAAAGTACAATGCGCCCCTGCATGCCCCACCCCTCCACAGATATCGGGGGAGATTATCGGCCACCGCGCGCCGCTGCAATGCGAGCGAACCCAGACGGGTCCCTAACCCGGACGGGTCCCTAGAGCATCATTCGGTTAGGCTGAGGCATAGCCGGCATTGGCGAGGTAATTGGCGCATTCGGTGGGGGTGAAGTGGCCGAGCAGGTCGCCGATGCCTCGCCAGGTTGCCTCGATCGTGCGTGGGTCGGTTTTGTGCAGCAGGGTCTTGAGCTTGTCGAACACCTGTTCGATCGACCGTCACCAGGTAGCGCTCACTGTAGAGCGTCTAGGCTAGACCAGCCGCAAACCGGGTACCGCCCGAAGCATTGAATTATCGATCGACCGACAGCCAATTTGCCAAGCCTGATCAGTATGGGTCAGTATGAAATCTCGCCGGGGACTTAGCTCGATTTTGCTGGTTGGATCGGCCGCGCCCGCGCTGGGCGTGGCGTCTTATACCTCAAGGTCGCGTGCTGAGGGCTCGGGTTCCTTACTGTCCCATGCTGTCATGGTCCAGAACGTCCAGGTCCGATCGGCTAACAGCGATCCGCCTAGATATCCGCGCGCATTTCTGACCTGTTGCAGACTACGGAGGGCATTGATTGCGAAAAACGGCAGGAAGCGGATTGACTGTATCCTCAACCGCGTGACGCCGATAAACGGCATTCAGGATTCCGTCTTTCCGTTCGAAGCCGATTACTTACTGCTTCAACACACCGAGTTGCTGCAACAACCCGAGATCGTCCCGCAGAGCCAAATGCTCCACGATTTGTCCGGCGCGCATCCGAAATAAATGAAACTGACGTTGCTGAAACCGTTTGCGGGTTGGGGGTATGCCGTGAAGCGTCCCAGTATGGGCGCCGGTCATGGTCGCCACAACGACGACGCGTTCGCCCTCCGCAACCACCTCATGAGGATCAAATCTGAGGTCCGAAAAAGTCTCGGACAGCCAACGACTGGTGGCGATCACGCCCGCGGGGCCTCTGATCCCCCGATCAGGTCGATCGGGATCGTCATCCGCCTCCCGATTGATAAAATCCGGCGCGATGATGCTATCCGCCGCCACCGCGTCGCTGGTCTCGAGTACGCGAAACGCATCGAGCACCACCTGCTTGTTCTGCTCGAGGCTCATGGGCGCCCACCATTTGCTGCACCGAATTCGGTGTAACGTTTGACACTTGCCCCAAGTTCCCGACCATTGAGCCGAGCGTCGGTCGGCACTGAACAGTCTCCCGCATTTTCGAGCGGAGTTCGACGGCCGCGAGTGCCGCCTTGCTTGCAGCGCTAACCCGTCGGTCAAGATCGTCGCTCGACACGGCTGACCAGCCCGTTGCTGTCAAGCGCGTACAAGGCAGGTGGCCTATGCCCCGCTATGCCCCCAGACGCACGACCATGCCGTCGGCCCCCAAACTCAGCGACAATCCTTGGCGCTTCGCCTTTAAGCGCAGGTAGACCCCGTTCGAGTTTTGCAGCCACATTTGGCCTTTGCCCTGCTCACCAATCGCCCATCCGCTGCGCGCCTGGCCATAGACGCCCTCAAAATCCTGCAATCGGCGAAGGTTGTATACGCTCCCCACAGCATCGATCGTGGAGATGCCGAAGCCTCCGATCCCCAGGCCGCCCAGCTTGAAAGGGTAGCTGTGACCGTGGAAATATAACGTTCCGCCACCCATGGCGCCGCTGCCGATAAACGCGATTTGTACCTGATGAATATTGACACTGGCCGAGGGGCGTGCTGGCGGTGTGCTTTGGGCGAGCACGCCCGCCGAGAGGACGCACAACACTAGCGCTGCGGCCAGCCCTCTACCAAGCCAACGGCAAGACCGAACGAACATATGAATTTCCTTTGCTGAAGTTGTTTTGCGCCGACCGGTACTTCAAGGCGCCGGCGAGCGTCGAACCGCATTGATCTGTATCAAGAGTGGAGCGAGGCCTGTCTGCCTCACCCGTCAGGGCGAAGTTGGGCGCGCCCCTGCCGCCAGGGCCAGTCGAACCAGTTCTGATAGACTGCGCGCCCCCATTTTGTCCATTACGCGAGCCCGGTGGATCTCTACCGTGCGCGGGCTAATCGCCAGATCGTATGCGATCGACTTGTTTGGCAGGCCGGCGAGCAGCCCGTCGAGAACTTCGCGCTCGCGCGGCGACAACAGAGCCAATCTCCCGGCAGCGGCCGACAACCGCAAATCGTGACGGCTAGCTAGATCAAGCCGGGCGAAAGCGGCTTTAACACTATCGAGAATCGCCACTGTCGAGAACGGTTTCTCGATGAAATCGACTGCCCCCGCCTTCATCGCCTTGACCGCAAGCGGGACATCTCCGTGGCCGGTGATGACGATCATCGGGAAGTCGAGCCCGGCCTCGGTTAGACGCTCACGAAGTTCGAGCCCATCCATCCCGGGCATTCGAATATCGACGATCAGACAGCCGGCCGGCAATGTTGGAGCGAGCTCCAGAAACTTAGATGCCGAAGCAAAGCTTTCGGCGACATAGCCCTCCGAATCGAGCAGTACCGACGCCGAATGACGCACCGCCTCGTCGTCGTCGACGACGTAAACACAGCGACCTTGCGTCGACGCTCTTTCGGTCACGCGACACCCTCGGGTAAGCGGATAACAGCCGCGGCATTAAGGGGCGGGGTGCTGCGGAAAGGACCCTCGCGCACCACACCGAGATTACACCACGTTCTGCGGCGGATATCAGCCGAAGCTTATAGACTGCGCCCCGCGTACACCAGGTGCGCGGTTCTCGCGCGGCCGCCTCATAGCGCCAGATCCGCGTGTGCTTTGCTCCCCGCCTCCGGCCGACGCTCGAACACGGCGACAAAGAACCCATCGGTCCCATGACGCGCCGGGGTAAGGAAAAGATACCGATCGCCAGCGGGCGAGGCGCCGCCGATCGTTTCCTCCCACGCTTGCGATGCCGGGACCAGGGCGAAATCCTGCCTCTCAACCAGGAACGCGTCGGCCTGGGCCTCGTCCTCTTCCTGTAACAGCGAACAGGTGGCATAAATTAGCCTGCCCCCCGGCCGAACGAGCCGTGACGCGCTCTGCAAAATCTGCTGTTGGCGCTCAACAAGTTCATCGAGGTCGTTTGGCTGCGCGCGCCATTTTGCATCGGGGTTGCGGCGCCAGGTACCGGTGCCAAGACAAGGTGCATCGACGAATACCCGGTCAAACCCGCGCGCATGATGTTTGATCCATTTGTCATGCTCGCTGGACAGGGCTCGGCGCTCGACATTGCCGACGCCCGCGCGGCGCAGCCGGTGAGCGGCGCGTTCGAGCCGATACGCCGAAACGTCGCAGGCGACGAGCTTGCCGCGATTAGCCATGCCTGCCGCCAAGGCCAACGTCTTGCCACCGGCGCCGGCGCAGAAATCGACAATTCGCATTCCGGGCCGGGGACCCGCCATCAGCGCCGCGAGCTGCGAGCCTTCGTCCTGCACCTCGAACAGCCCGGCCTTGAATGCGGCAAGGCCCGACAACGGCGCGCGCTTCTTAAGGCGCAATCCGATCGGCGATAACGGCGTCGGTTCGGCGGCGATCCCTTCTGCCCAAAGCGCCCGGCGGGCGGTTTCGCGGTCTGACTTTAGCAAGTTGACGCGCACATCGATCGGCGCCGCCGTGTTAAGCGCCGCCATCTCGCGCTCCAACTCCTTGCCAAAGGCGCGCACGAGGTGCGGCTCGAGCCAATCCGGAACATCGTTCGCGACGGCGCGCGGCATTTCCGGATGCCGCAGGCTGCGGCCGACGAGCCCGTCGACCAACCGGGTTTCTGCCGTGTTGAGCTTCGCCGGGCGAAAGCGATCACCGTCATAGGCGGCAGCAACGGCTGCTGCGCACCAACCATCGACCAAGGTGATCGCGGCGAGGGTCCGGCTGCGTGCTGTCGGCCCCACGGCGCCCTTGGCAACGCGAGCGATCCACCAATCGATCACCGCACGATGACGCAGCACCGCGTAGACATGGGTGGCGATTTGTGCTCGATCCTTGGCGCCGATATAGCGACGCCGACGGAAGTAGTCAGCCGCGGCATCATCGGCGGGTCGCCCACCGGTTTCGATCTCGGTCAGGATGTCGATTGCGGCCGCAACTTGCGCGCCTGGAGTCAAGATATCCCTGATTATCGTTTGGTCAGCGGAGCGGGATCCTGAACTAGATTATGGATCCGCCGAGTAGTTCGGCGCTTCGCGGGTCATCGCGATGTCATGAACGTGGCTTTCACGCAGCCCGGCGTTAGTAATGCGAACGAAAGTACAATTCTTCTGCATTTCGGCAATCGAGCGATTGCCGGTATAACCCATCGCAGCGCGTAATCCGCCGATCAGTTGATGGACGATATTGCCGACTGGGCCCTTATGCGGAACCCGGCCTTCGACCCCCTCGGGCACAAGCTTTAGCGTGCTCGTGACCTCCTGCTGGAAATAGCGGTCGGCTGAGCCGCGCGCCATGGCCCCGATCGAGCCCATCCCGCGGTAATATTTGTAGCTCCGGCCTTGATAGAGAAAGACCTCGCCCGGGCTCTCATCGGTCCCAGCGAAGAGTGAGCCCAACATCGCGCAATCGGCCCCGGCGGCGATCGCTTTGGCGAGGTCACCGGAAAATTTAATGCCGCCGTCGCCGATCACCGGCACATTGAATTTCCGACATTCGGCAACTGTGTCGACGATCGCTGTGAATTGCGGCACGCCGACCCCTGCGACCATGCGCGTCGTGCAGATCGAGCCGGGGCCGATGCCCACCTTAACCGCGTCGGCACCTGCCTCGATCAAAGCGCGCGCTCCGTCCGCGGTTGCAACATTACCGCCGATGACCTGAGTGTAGTTTGACAGCCGACGAATCTCACGAACGGCCGCGATCACCCGATCCGAATGTCCATGCGCGGTGTCGACAACGAGCACATCGAGGCCAGCCGCGAACAGCGCCTCGGCCCGCTCGATGCCGTCAGCGCCCGTGCCGGTCGCGGCGGCAACTCGCAGGCGGCCGTGCTCGTCTTTGCAGGCATGCGGATAGCGCTGCGCCTTTTCGATATCCTTGACGGTGATCAGCCCGATGCAGCGATACGCTTCGTCGACGACCAACAGCTTTTCAATGCGATGATGATGCAACAAGCGCTTGGCTTCGTCGGTGGCAACGTTTTCGCGCACTGTGACCAGTCTGTCCTTGGTCATCAGCTCGGCCACGGGCTGGCGCGGATCGTCGGCAAAGCGTACGTCGCGATTGGTCAGGATTCCGACCAGGCGTCCGGAGCCGGGCTCGACCACTGGAATACCCGATATCCGATGGTCGGCCATCAATCGCAATGCGTCGGCGAGAGTCTCCTCAGGGTGGATCGTGACCGGGTTGACCACCATCCCCGCCTCGAATTTCTTGACCTTGCGAACCTCGGCCGCCTGCTGCTCGATCGGCATGTTACGGTGAATGACGCCGATCCCGCCGGCCTGCGCCATCGCAATGGCCAGCGCGCTTTCTGTGACCGTGTCCATCGCGGCCGACATTAACGGGATCCCGAGCTCGACCTCGCGCGTCAGCCGGGTCCGAGTATCGGTCTCGTCGGGCAGCACCGCCGAGGCCGCCGGAACCAGCATCACATCGTCAAAGGTCAGCGCTTGCCGGATTTCCACCCGTGCCTCCTCAGTGGTGACCGCGCTCTATATGCAAATCAGCCACCAATCAAACCGTTGGGCACAGATATAGGTGCAGCGCGTCAATTATCCGCCTCCGCGAAAGCCTTTTGCGACGACATAGGTCTCTGCCGATTCGGTGCGGCTTGCCGGCGGCTTAGCATGGCGTAGCACGGCAAAGGAGCGTTTGAGATCCGCGAGCAATTCGCCTTCGGCGCCACCCTGAAACACCTTGGCGACGAATGTCCCGTCGGGTTTCAGGATTTCTTTTGCGATGGCGAACGCCGCCTCGGCCAGGGCCACAATGCGAAGATGGTCGGTAGCGGCATGCCCGGTGGTCGACGGCGCCATGTCGCTCAACACGAGATCCGCACCGCGGCCGCCAAGCACGTGTTTGACCGTCTCAAGAGTATTCGGTCCAGTTAAATCAGCCCGCAAAATTGTCGCCCCAGGAAGCGGCGCCGTCTCGGCGAGATCAACCCCAACCACACGGCCAGTCGGTCCGACACGCGCGATGGCCACCTGCGTCCAGCCGCCGGGCGCGCAGCCGAGATCGATGACGTGACCGCCTGGTCTCAGGATATGAAAACGATCGTCGAGCTGAATCAGTTTGAAAGCCGCGCGGGATCGATAACCGTCGCGCCGGGCCGCAGCGACATAAGGGTCATTCAGTTGCCGCTTCAGCCATTCTGTCGATGACGGCTTGCGCCGTCCGGCACTGTGTACCCGCACCGCCAGCGGCCGGTTGCTGGCGCCGCGTCGGTTTTTCGCCACGCTATCCCTGGATCAGATCGGACAGGATGCCCTCACGCACGCCGCGGTCGGCGACCCGCAGCCGTCCAACGGGCCAAGTCTCGCATATCGCGTCAAGAATCGCGCAGCCGCTGAGCACGAGATCGGCGCGTTCGCGACCGACACAGGGACTGGCGGCTCGGCCAGCGAAGTCCAGCCCGGCGAGATGCGCAGATACCGCAGCGATCTGGTCAAAGGTAAGGGTGCTGCCATCGACCGCCGCACGAATATAACGCGGCAATGCCAGATGAATGCCGGCTAAGGTCGTTACCGTCCCGGAGCTGCCAAGCATTTGCGTGCGGCCGGTTCGGATATGGCGACGGATGCGATAATCCCTCTCGAACCGCTCGAGCGCTTCAGCCGCCTCGTCCACCATCCTGCGGTAGATCATGGGTGAGACCTCGCCGCCAAAGCGGTCGGTCAAGGTAACGACACCAAGAGGCAAGGACATCGAACCAACGATTTGCTGACGGCGTCGGCGTTCGCGGCCACCTTCGAGCCGCACCAAGATAATTTCTGTCGAACCGCCGCCGATATCGAAGACGAGGGCATATGGGATGCGCGGATTTAGAAGCGGCGCGCACCCGGAAACAACAAGCCGCGCCTCCTCGGAGGTAGAGATGATTTCGATGTCGAGCCCAGTCTCCCGGCGCACCCGCAGAAGGAACGCCTCGCAATTGACGGCCCGTCGGCAAGCTTCGGTAGCGACATAGCGGCCGACCACGATGTTTCGGAAAGCAATTTTGTCGGCGCAGACTTTCAACGCGTCAATGGTGCGGGCGACCGCCTCCTCCGACAGCGCACCAGTAGCCGCCAACCCCTCGCCTAGCCGGACTATGCGGGAAAAAGCATCAACGACGCGAAATCCCGTGCTCGCGGAGCGCGCCACCAGCAACCGGCAATTGTTGGTGCCGAGATCAAGCGCCGCCACAGGCGCGGCATAATGCGGCCTGAAATAGCGATGCGGGCGGCTCCCTGGCATCGCTGGAGCGCCCGGCTGAAGCGCTATGGGATGGCTCGCGCTTCTCCCCGCAAGAGGGATAGCGGCGCCATTCCGATACGCATCCAATTTTTCGAGCGGCTTCTCCACGGCCGGCTGACCATTCTCATAAACTCGACCCGATATCGTAGCGCAGCCGGGATAGGATTCAAAACCCTTCAGATGCGCTGGATTCCACCCAACTGTTCCGCACAGCCGCGGCCGAGGCGGCACGCTTCATTGCGCCACACCGATTGCGCGGCAGCGTCGAGGAAAACGGCGTCGTGCTCGAGGGCAGATCGGCTCGAATCCTATGGACGGCCGAGGCCGCCCGCGCTGCCGAGACGCGGGCAGTCGCATCCGTGGCAATCAGCGCGCAGCCCAGTTCGCAAGATTGTGGGATCCTATCGGCCGCCGAACCATCCCCTACCCAAGCATGCTCAGTTGTGCTACTCACACACCCTGACTGTGCGAAGCCCGTCTTGGCCGCGTTTGGGGGATCGTCTAACGGTAGGACAGCGGACTCTGACTCCGCCAGTCTAGGTTCGAATCCTAGTCCCCCAGCCACACTAAGGGCTTGATATTATTAGGTTTTGTGAGTAAACTTACGCCAGACTGGCGCAGATCGCGGCGAGTTGCGGCGCCGGCTGGTGCGCCGCTTGGGGTGAGAGACGGCAGAGCGGCGCACGAGCCCGACGGCGGGTGCCGTTTTCTCTGTTAGGCGTTGATGCACCGTCCGAACTCGATGCGCATCCGCTCGCAGATCAATTGACGGGTCGCAGGTGAACGCGATGAGGTCGCCGGGCGAAGGGGCCGGGCCTGACCCGTCGGCCCGTTGGCCAGCCTCAAGAATTCTTAATTACCGCGCGGAATCGTCAGGTCAGGCTGGGTCGGAGCTTTTCGCGGGTTCGGGCAGGCCGCTCAGACGATTGTCGAGCACCTCGCCAAGGCGGCTCGCAAGCAAGTGGATAGCGATCCCGTCGGCGCTGACCTCGATAGATTGGACCAGGTTCAGCAGGATGACGCGGGCACGAAGCGGCGATAGTGAGGGCCAGTTTTGTGCCAGCCCGGCGGCACGCGCGATCAACCGCTGCTGGGTTGCAGCGTCGGCGACCTGCTGTTCGACGATCTCCAGAACCGCGCCCGGTTCGGTAAGCAGTCGACAGATCCGGCGGGTGACGAACTGCTCGATTTCACCGGCCGGAATGCGCAGTCCGGTGGGGCTTCAGCCTTGCTTTGGGTGATCAGCGGGCGGGAGACGTAGTAGCGGTAGCGCGTACCGCTCTTAACCGCATGGCTTGGGGTCATCCGATTGCCCTGGCTGTCAAACACCAAACCGGCGAGCAGGCTCGCATTTTTGACGAGGACACCGGTGCGATGTTTGAGGGCGTTGCCGGCCAGCCGGGTCTGGACCGCACCCCACAACGTCTCGTCGATAATTGGTTGGTGCTCGCCAGGATAGACGTGGTCCTTGTGGACGATCTCGCCGCGGTAGATCCGGTTTTTCAGCATCAGGTAGAGGGCGCCGCAGCTGAGCGGCTTGCCGCCCCAGTAGCGACCCTCGGCACTGGTCCAGCATTTGCTGGTGATGCCTGCGGCCTCGAGTTCGTGCCTGAGAAGCCGCACCGAGCCGAGTGCGGCATAGCAGCGGAAGATGTGGCGCACGGTTTCGGCCTCGTGCTCGACGATAACCAGCTTGCGGTCGCGCGCCTGGTAGCCGAGCGGCAGCATGCCGCCCATCCACATCCCCTTCTGTTTTGAGGCGGCGATCTTGTCGCGGATGCGCTCGCTGGTGACCTCGCGTTCGAACTGGGCAAAGGACAGCAGCACGTTGAGGGTCAGCCGCCCCATCGAGGTAGTAGTGTAGAATTGCTGTGTCACCGAAACAAACGACACGCCCTGATTGTCAAAAATCTCGACAATCTTGGGTGGATCCGTTTGGCAAAAATAGACAGCGCAACGCTCGTGCGCCGGGGAAGCTACGCCGGCACGCTGTGCCGAGCCGGTGAATCCGTTTGGCAAAAGTTGAACCGCGCAACGAACCGCCTCCTTTCGGAAGCTGCTTCAGGGTTTCGGAAAGAGTAGTCGACAAGTCTGACGGCGCAGAGAAATAAGGCACAATGCCCAGCCGTCACTGATACGCGGGACCGTTCCGTTCAGGACTCGCCGTTTCGTGGTTTTGAGGTCTCGTTTGCTTTTTAAGGCTTAACCACAAGCTTAATCGGCCACTCTGTCATGAACAATGATAAAATCATCTTGATTTCCTAGTAAAGTACTAGGTAATGTTTGATATACACTAGTCGTTGATTAAAAATGTTCAAAATTCTCGGAATTTCTAGTATAATCAGCATGCCTGAATTCGCGACTTCTAAAATTCTTGCTTCCGCGATAATAAGCACATTCTTTCGGCTCGGGATAGATTGCAATTTATGGACAGATCAGTCCGGCTCTTTCAACTTTCTCCGCTCCTGGAGACGCAGCAACATGGTAAGCGTCCGCTCGAATTTGCGATCTAGGTGAACTTCATATCGGTTGAGCGGCTCCCGATTCCAGCTGTCAAGCGCTTCACCGACCACCTGCGCCCGGATCAAGGAGCGGTTTTCAAGGTGCCGTAGCCGCGTGGCATAGAAAGGTAAAATAGTGTACTCGAGATATTCCGCAAGTCCGGTCGCGTCGTCCGCGTATGGCTCCACATCGCGATCCGGGTCGTCGTCTTCGTCGTCTTCGTCTTCGCTCTCGACCTCTTGGTTGATCTTTTCTTGCCAGGAATTTCGCATAAATTCGTCCAACTCGGCCAGTGCTGTTTCGTAAGCACCCGCTTTTGCTGTGTTCAAAATTTCTAGCGCTCTTTGCGCCGAAATTTTGCACTTTATCAAGTCAGCAAGATCCTGACCCGTCTGCGAAGGCGTGGCTGTGACGGCATCTACGGTCGGCGCTACACCTTCGAGCTGAATGAGTGCCGTGTCGAGCGTGTGTGAATACGGCTCAGCCGTCCTCGCTAAACCTCGCCGGTATAACGCTGCCTCCGCAAGGCGCAAGCGACGTTTCCGCCAGATGACGCCCGCAATCTCCTCTGTTAAATGCTCCTCGGTCGGGCCATCCGGAGCATATTCTTCGACGACCGCATCGAGCAGTGATTCATACTCTGCTCTGTCTTCCCCCGGAAGCACTGTGTGCTTCGACAACACCCCATGCTGCAGCGCGTTGAATTGACTGGCCTCGTACCCGCCGTGTAACTTCTCGGCGGGAGGTGAAGTTGTTTCAACCGCCGCCTGCGCCGCTTGGTTGCGGTACTGGGTTTCCGTAGCGGGCCCTATGCTCAATTCCAAATTGCGTCGTGCCATTTTCGCCTCAACGCATCATTTAGTTGGCCTACCCGATCGATGCATTAGCAAGTCACAGACATTGCAGATATTTAATTACTCCTTCAAGTTTGCGCAATATGCGGCGGGCGTGTGGAATGGACCTGCCTGCGGCGGGTTGATGGCGGAATTCGATCGGCGCCAGAGGTTGACAAAAGAGGCGACCGATGACGGGGCCTCTGCCCGGTTTCCAAGTAAGAGGCACGACGGCATTGCGAAAATCGCCTATCCGGTCCTCGACGGTAGGTAAATTTTTGAGCTTTTATTTCGACAATGCAGGAACCAGGCTACGGCCATATACGGGACAGTCGAGGCCGAGTAACGCCCGGATCGAGGCAGGTACGTCGAACTCGATCGAGCCGAGGTGAGACTTGGCATCGCACTCCCCACCGAGCGGCCGCGCCGGTGCTGCGATCTCCGCAGTCAGGTGCGGCAGATTGGCTGGCTCGGGCTGGACTCGACTTTCGACGGGATCGTAAGGGCCTTGACGATCAAGCCGAGGCAGGTGCACCGCGCTGGACTATCTGCGCTCGCATGCGATCGATGCCGATGACCACGTGGAAAGGACGGCGCCAAAATCATCTCGCGCTGAGGCATAGGCCCGCTACGACACCGGAGGCACTCGACATGGTCGGCGTCCCCGGTGCCGCAATAGTGAAGGGAATACCCGACTCAGGCTTCGCTACCTGTTGATGTCTGCTCTCTCACAACTCGGGCTCTCGGGATATCCAGAAAAATCACTGTTTACCGAAGGAAACCATTGATCGTTTTGACCTTTTCTAGTATTATTGGCATAGTTGCTTTTTCACATTAGCAAGATCTGCGCCTGAAATGAAAGTCGGGTGACGGCGTATCTGTGGCTTGACTGTGTGGAGCTATCGACACATGAGCGATGACTTCGTCGACTGCCCGGCCGAGGTCAACCCCAACTTCCTCAGTTTGGAGTAAATCGCTCGCTGGAAGCCGCGGAAACGCTAGGGATACGACCGGGCACGCCAAGGTGTGGTGCTAAATCGGCCAGACGATTGCAATAGATATTGAGGAATTTGCTTGCGGCGGCCCAGAGAATCGTGGTGCTGGTACCGGAGAACAAAGGTGCCGCGCCATATTTGTCCGCGTCAAGAAGATTGGAGCCTACGAATACCTCTACCTCGTCGAGAACGCGCGCGAGGGCGGCCGCCACGTGCAGCGCGTCATCAAGGCGCTCGGCCGGCGCGATGAAGTTGAGGCCTCGGGGCTGATCGATGGGCTGATCGCCTCGGCGGCGCGCCATTCGCGCCGCTCGATCGTGTTGTCGAGTTTTTATCGCGGCGAATTGCCGGAGCTGCACCGCCTCAGCATCGGACCTGATCTGGTGTTCGGCTGGCTGTGGGCGGAAACAGGATGCCGCGACGTGCTCAAGAGCCTCGTCTCCGACCGGCGCTTTTCCTTTGATGTCGAGCGCGCCGTCTATCTCACGGTGCTGCACCGGCTGATGATCTCGGGCTCCGACCGCCATGCCAGCGACTGGCTGAGCCGGGTACGTGTGCCGGGCACCGATGGGCTCGATCTCGACCACGCCTATAAGGCGATGGCCTGGCTTGGCGAAGTCGACGCGGCCGGCCGCAGCACCGCCGAGGCCATCGAGGAGGCACTCTATCACCACCGCCAGCCGCTGTTCGGCGCCGTTTCGATCGCGTTTTTCGACACCACCAGTTTATGGTTCGAGGGGGCCGGCGGCGAGAGCCTAGGCCAGTACGGCCACTCCAAAGACTATCGCGGTCACCTGAAGCAGGTCGTGCTCGGCATCGTGCTTGACGACGCCGACCGGCCGATCGCGTCCTTTGTGATGCCCGGCAACACGGCCGACGTGACGCTGTTGTTGCCAGTAGTCAAACGGCTGCGCGAGCGCTTTGGGATCCTCGATGCTTGCATCGTTGCCGATCGCGGCATGATCAGTGCCGATACCATCGCCGCCCTCGAAGCCGAGAAGATCCAGTACATCCTCGGCGTGCGCGAACGCACCAGCCGCGAGGTGCGCACCGGGGTCATCGAGGATGATGGCCTCGCCGTGCCGCTCGTCATTCCCCGCCAGAAAGGCGAGACCGAACTGGCGATCCGGGAGACGACGATCGCCGGGCGGCGCTACATCATCTGCCGCAACGAGGAGGAAGCCAAAAAGGACGCCGCGGCGCGCGCCGAAATCGTCGCCGGTCTCGAGCGCAAGCTCGCCCAGGGCGACAAGGCGCTCGTCGCCAACAAGGGTTTTCGTCGCTTCCTGAAGACGCCCGCGGGCGGCGGCTTTGTCATCGACCGCGCCAAGATCGAGGCCGATACCCGGTTCGACGGTCTCTTCGTGCTGCGCACCAACACCAAGATCGCCGCGCTCCAGATCGTGTTGCGCTACCGCAATCTGCTGGCCGTGGAGGACGCCTTCAAAACCGCAAAGGCGCTGCTCGCCACCCGCCCGATCTTCCACAAAACCGACGCCGGCATCCGCGGCCACGTCTTCTGCACCTTCCTCGCCCTTGTCCTGCGCAAGGAGCTTTTCGACCGGCTCGCCGCCCGTCGCAGCCGGCTCGAATGGCAGCGCATCGTCGACGATCTTGTCGACCTCAGCGAAATCGATGTCGAACAGGATGGTCGCCGGGCGCGCCTGCGCACCGCGCCAGGCCCGACCATCGACCCGATCTGCCGCGCTATCGGCCTCACCCTTCCGCCGGTCTTCCAGGAGATGCCGCCCGCCGCCTGAACCCAAAACCGTGGTGCCTAAAACTTAAAATGGCTTGCAACCCATTGAGTTACCATGCTGTTCAAAATCAAACTGCGGAACTTGGGTCAACCATCCCTTGGTGCATGAACCGGGTGTTTTCTTCGGATTGCCCGAGGACGAATACCACCACGCTCTGGCCTTGAGCAGCAGTGGGATCAAATTCTTGCGCGCGTCGACCTTGGATTTCTGGGCGCGCTCGCCGCTCAGTCCCGACCCCGAGAGCGCGGACAAAGAGACCGAAGCATTGGTTGTCGGTCACGCGTATCACAAGCGGATTATCGAAGGGCGTGACGCGTTCGAGGCGGTCTATGCGCCCGAGATCGATCCCGCCGAATTTCCCGATGCGCTGCGTACCAAGGAAGAATTGCGTGAGGCGATCGCCAAAGCCGGCGGTCCGGCCAAAGGCATCAGCGGTCTGCGCAAAGCCGAATTGATCGAGGCGCTATTGAAGTACGCCCCAGATGCGCTGATCTGGGATCGTCTGGTCGCCGAGCATAACGCGCAATATCCCGACAGGATCACACTGCCGGTGGAGCTCATCCATAAAATCGAGGTCGCCGCGGCGATGATCGAGCGCCACCCGCAATTGTGCAAAGCCTTTAGTGGCGGCGCGTCCGAAGTATCGATTTTTTGGATCGATGGAGTCACCGGAACCCCGTGCAAGGCGCGGCTGGATTATTGGAAGCCTAAAGCCCTCATCGACCTGAAAAGCTTTGAAAATTCGCTGGGGCTGCCGGTCCGTAAGGCCATCGCGCGGGCGATTGCCAATTATCGCTACCACCTGCAGGCGGCGTTTTACCTGCGCGCGGTCAGTGAGGCGCGGCGCCTAATCAACCTTGGTGCGGTGCACGGCAATATCGCCCCGGAGCTTGTCACAGCATTGGCGCAGCCCAATGACATGACCTGGCTGTGGGTCTGGCAGCAGAAAGGCGTCGCCCCATTGGCGCGCGGCATGGTGCTGCCCCGCGGCTTGGTTATGGACATCGCCCGCATGGAGATCGATGAGGCCTTACATCTCTTCGCCCGGTGCTGGAAGACCTACCAAGCGGACCCGTGGTTGGACGTCGCCGATATCGACACTTTCGATGATACCGAATTCCCTGCCTACATCACGGACTAGGAATCGATGCTAAACGATATGTCCCTTGAAAGCCGGCAAGCCGAGTTCATGATCGAGCAATCGGCCGGGCCCGGCATCTGCGCGTTTCAGGCCGGCGCGCCAATCTCGGCGATCGTGCCGCGCACGCTCGGCGAACTCGCGATGGTCGCCTCTGCCGTGATTAAGGCCGGGCTCGCCCCTGACAGCTACACCGTCGAGCCGAAGACGCCGGTCACCGACGAGACCAAGGCGGAGGCCCGCGACCAGACCAAAGCGCGGCTCATGATCGGGATCATGAAAGGAGCCGAGGTCGGGCTGCCGCCGATCACAGCACTGTCGACGATCGCAATCATCAATAACCGACCCTGCATCTGGGGCGATGGCGCAGTGGCGTTGGTGCAATCCCGCGGTTTGATCGAGCGCTACGAGGAGTACTTTGAGGGCCAGGAAAAGACTGCAGCGCCGGTCGAGGACGAGTTCGGCATCGAAGATTATGCACCGACCCTGCGCGATTTTCCGGACAATTTAACAGCGGTGTTCCGTATCTGGCGCCACGGCCAGGCTGAGCCTTATGAGGGGCGGTTCTCGGTGCGCGACGCCAAGCGTGCCCATCTCTGGAACAACCCGAAAAGGCGGCCGTGGATCGAATACCCTAAGCGGATGCTCAAGATGCGCGCCAGGGCCTATCCCTTGCGTGACGGGTTTGCCGACTGCCTGATGGGTCTGGCGATCCGTGAAGAGGTCGAAGACCTGCCAATCGAAGCGCCGAAGACCGACACCTCGTTCCTCGACGACGCTCCTACCACAACCCAAGCGGTATCGCTGGCGCCGAGCCAGGAGGTGGTGCCGATCACGGCTGCGATGGCTGCGGGCAAAATCACGGCCCCGGCCGGGCCGATGGCGGCCAACAATCACCCGACTGCCGAGCAAGTTGCCGAAGCGCAACGCCATGTTGCGGCCGGTGGGCCAACGCCGGCTGCGCTGAATGCGAAGCCGGTTGTTTCATCCCCTATTGGAAAAGAGGATCGCACGCTGATTGGCGAGGCGGAACCAGCGCCGGCTCGGGTCACTACAGGGGTCGAGGACAAGAGAACCTCGGCCGCGGTCCCCGTCATCGAGGTTCTCAAACTCCGGGGCCGCAACGCCAGCTCGATACGCGGGCGGCCTGCGAAAGCCAGATCGCGTTCAATAAGTTAACGGTCCGCGGATTGCGACCGCTTCCGCCTTCAGCATACCCGCACGGTCGGCCTATTGCATAGCGGTGCCAAAATATCAATTCGAACGTTTTTGACAGCGTTTCCGCCGGCCTCCAACGTTAACTCTACAAAGCCGCCAAAAACACCGATGTGGTATCGCCCCCCGTATAATCGGCTCCCGCCAAAACGCCAACGGCGGCGCTCGGGCATCCTGCGCGTCCCGGAAAAGATCTGGCCGCGGCATGAGCGCTTTGTGCGCTCGCATCAATGCTCGGTGACGGGCTGCCGATCCGGACCAGTGCGCTTTGCCCATATCCGCAGCGCCGCGAATTCCGGGACCGGGATCAAGCCCAACGCGTCCTTTGGGATTTCGCTGTGCGACGAGCACCACCTCGAACAGCACCAGATCGGCCAGCCGGCCTTCGAGCGCAAATACGGTCTCGATCTCTTCGCGCTCGCTGCGGAATTCGTGCGACGCTCCCCCGACCGCAAAATGAAACAGGCATTGGCCGATGGCTGAGCCATTAGCACAGAAACAGTAACCCACCGCGACACACAAATCGGAGAACCACTATTGCGGTAATCCTCTGATCAACGGGTTCTTGAAGAGGCAAGCTGGAGACCGGCAATTACCGCGTCGTCAGGGCGAAAAGAGTTCGGGCATTTGGTGGCGCCGTATTTGGCTGGTTACGCCAATGGTGTGCCGAGGCGCGGCCGGCTTGGTCAGTGGATCTTTGGGTCAGGTCGGTCCGGTCTGATCTGCCAAGCCAAACCATTCGCTGCATGTTGTAAACGGGGTCGGCAAGGCCAATCTTCGTGGTCGCCCGGGCGAGGCCAGAGGTGTGGATGGACAGCGCGATCGGCCCCCTGTCTGGCGAGCGAAGACGTGCTCGACCGCCGGGCGCACCGCCGACTTTGCGGGCATTGGCGCGGGCGGTGCGGCATGGCATCGGCTTGCCTTAGGTTTCTTGCAGTGGATTTGCGAGCGCAGGAGGCGGCTGGCGAGGAAATTTCCGATTCACCTGGGAGCGATAGGCGCTGTCGGCTCACACCTGGCTAGCGGTATTGTTGCTGTCGATCAACTCGGGCAGCAACCCCCCGTCGTGGCGAGCCGCGTCGGTGACCGTTTAGCGGCGAATCAGGCGATGCCGGCGTCGATGCCGAGATGGTCCTTGTAGCCGAAGGCCGGGACCGCGAGATCGACACGCGGTGACACGCGGTGCACCGTCTTCTCTCGACTTGGCCTTGGTGTACTTGACCGTCTGGCGCGCACCGCGGTCCTTCTGCCGCAGCTTGGCCGGCTTGTGTGCCCACTGCTCCCGGAATGCGGCCTTGCTTGATGTTACGCTGCTCGCCATCGGTGTTGCGCTGTTTTGGCCCGGCAACTATCGAGGCATCAATGATCTCGCCGTTCATCGCCAAAGGACCCCGGCCGCTGCGAGCGCCGCGTTGACGTGCTCGAACGGAACCTCGATCGTCGGCTTGCCCGCGATTTTGGCCCGTGTCAGCGCTTCGCGAAAGGTCCGGATCGTGTTGGCGTCCGGCACCCGTGTCGGCCAGACCCAGGCTGAGAAAGCGCATAAACGACAACCGATCCCGGATCAGGTATTCGGTCGTTCATCCCACAGATTGTGGCTCGCCTGCAGAATAAGCGTCTTGAACATCAGCACGCGATCGAATGGCGGGCGACGGTCCGAGCGCGGCACTGCCGGCTCCAAATCCGCCCGAAACAGTTCGAAATCGATCACCGTGTTCAGCCGCTCTAGTGGTATGACCGAAACATAAGATTCCCTCAGTCGAGCTTTTGCGTCATGATGCTGCGATGCGCAGCGATGTTGAAGTCCGGCTTGGGCCGGGGGATCGGGAGCGGCTTGAGGCAGTGGTGGGCGATCGCAATGCTGTCCAGAAGCATGTGTGGCGAGCGCGGATCATCCTGGCCACGGCAGAAGGCTGCGGCACCGCCGAGGTGATGCGCCGGGCCGGCGTGTCGAAACCCTGCGTGTGGCGCTGGCAGCGCCGCTTCATGGAGGCGGGGGTCGATGGCCTGTTGCACGACAAGACGCGCAAGCCCGGCAAAGCGCCGATCCCCGAGCCGGTCGTCGGGCGATTGATCGCGCTCACGCTCGGCGCGCCACCCGGCGAGACCACCCATTGGACGAGCCGCGCGATGGCCGACGCCATGGGGCTGGCGGTCAGCACCGTGCAAAAGATCTGGCGCGCCCATGGTCTCGCCCCGCATCGGTTGCAGGTCTTCAAACTCAGCCGCGACCCGCAGTTTGCCGCCAGGCTGCGCGATGTCGTGGGCCTTTACGTCGACCCTCCGGCGCACAGCCTGGTGCTGTCGGTCGATGAGAAGAGCCAGATCCAGGCGCTCGACCGCACTCAGCCGGGGTTGCCGATCAAGCAAGGCCGCGCCGGGACAATGACCCATGATTATATCCGCAACGGCACGACCACCCTGTTTGCCGCCCTCAATGTGCTCGACGGCACGGTCATCGGGCAGTGCATGCAGCGCCACCGGCACCAGGAATTCCTGCGCTTTCTCAATCGCCTCGAGCGCGACATCCCAGCCGGCCGACTGGTCCACGTGATCCTTGACAATTACGGCAGCCACAAGCACCCCAAAGTCAGGGCTTGGCTGGCCCGGCACCCGCGCTGGACGTTCCACTTCACCCCCACCTCGGCATCCTGGCTCAACGCCGTCGAGGGCTTTTTTGCCAAGCTAACCCGCCGGCGATTGCAACGCGGCGTGTTTCACTCCCTCGTCGACCTCCAGGCCGCGATCAACCGTTACCTTGCCCAACACAACCACAGTCCAAAGCCGTTCACCTGGACCGCCGACCCCGACCGCATCATCGCCGCCGCCAACCGCGGGTACCAAGTGTTAAATTCGATCCACTAGGAGTGTCGCCTTTGGCCGAGAGTTGCGTCAACCGCTCCCCAATATTGAAAAACCCCGCCTGACCAAGCATCTCCGCCGCCCAGCGCCGACCCCCGCTGATCGAATCACAAACCCGCAAAAACCGCCAGGTTATTCGAGGTGCCGGATGGCTCATGCGGAAGTCGCGGAGCCCCAAGGTTGCTGCGCAGTGGCGGACAGTCCGACTTTTCTTGGTGCCTTCGGGTTAGGCGCCTGGTCCCGGCCGCAGCTCAAGCCAACCCACAGCCTACGACTGTGGAGCTAATCCGGTAATGATCAAGCTTTTTCATTGCATTTGGATCTATGGGACCGTAGTCGGACAATCAGACGCGCTACTAATTTTCGCTTTAACTGACGATTTTTTTAGCGGTTTTTGGACCAGTACGCGACGCTGTTTAGACGGAACGTAACTAAATGTCATCTTGTTAGAAGGCAATCACAGGCACACATCAGGATCAACAACGCCTTATACCCTTCACCGGGTCTTCCTCCTCTGAATTGCCGAACCGGCTGCTTCAGTTTTTCAGCAGGTTGGCACCACACGCGTGCAATCGCTGCCCAACAGGGACAGACAAGCACCGCGCTGGAAACTTAGCAAATTTCAATTGAAAACCGAGTATTCGGGAGAAGGAGCCAAGTGTGCTAACGCAATTTGATGATTTTGCCGACGCGACATTCCGATTGCCGGAAAGCCGAGCCGACTATTCGCCCGTGCGAGGGACAATGGTCGAATCACTGGTGTACCGGCTGACTTTATGTCGTCGTAATGACGTCCGGTGGATCGGCGCGTTTGCATGGCGCATGCGATCACAAGCCCGAGGTGTGGCGGAACTCAAACAGGTTAAGAAAGAAATCGATCAATCGGTACTCGCCGAGGCTGCATTATCGTCTGCAGCTGTGATTACTGAAATTTTTGGTGAGAAGCCGGTTGGCGCTATCACCTGGATTCCATGCAGATACTCGAGGCGCCCAGACTGCTTTTCGCAAGCGGCTCGCGCAAGCGGTAGCGGCAGCGTGTGAGTTGCCATTGGTACAGGTGTTCGCGGATTGTCCGTGCATCGGCATAAGTCATTCGAAGCAATCCCGGTGGTGTTGTCCTCGGTACGTGCCGGGCGGCATCGCGGCCCGGAGATCATTTGCATTCCGCTTATCGCTGTGGCGGAGATCGACACTACCGCAGATGCGGCTACGCCCTGGCGCCGCAGCGCCATCATCAATTCCTCGACATGCGAGCCGAATTTAGCAATCTGCTGCAGCGGGGGCAGATTCATTGCCCCTTGAGCGGTGATCTCCCCGCGGTTCGGCGACACCCCAGGGTTGGTAATATCCCACACGGCTTAAAAAGAGATTTCCTGGCTTCGCCGATGCAGATCTCCCGGATTCGCAAGGAACGGCAGCAGCGTCTTCTCAAGGCGTTGTCGCGATCCCGCAGCCAGCAGATGGACGAGCCAGGCCGGTCGCCCTCGTGACCGCGTCGTTCCACCTCGGCAGCATAACAGTCGCACAGGCGATTGGGTGGATGCTGCCGTTCGGCTGGTACCACGTCGTGTGGGCGCTCAGCCTCGTCTACCTCGTCGGAATGTTGGTTCAGCTCGTAGGGACACGAGTTGCTGCTGCAAGCGCATTGATCACTGCCGCCCCTCGCAGTGATCAGGATTACACATTACAGATGGGCACAACAACTTACTGGAGACGGAGGCCAACATGAAGGAACTTATCAAACGGGCGCGCGCACGGGCCCTGGCTTATCGAGGTATCGGCCGCCGAGTCGAGGGCGGTGGCGAAATTCGGCGCGTCGAGGGTGGCGGCGAGATCCGACGCCTAGTGGCTTCGACGGGTCCTTCGATCCGTCCGCCAGCGTACTAAAAGGGGACTGCACTGCAATGTCGCATGACAAGGACCTAGTGTGCCCGGCTGCGCCACCCCACTGGCCGAGGGCCGCGGCCTTCGCGGTGGTTGTCGGTACACCGGAGCGGCCGGAGCTCACCTACCTGGATCGGCCGGTGCCCGCAACACCGGAGCTGCTGGCGCAAGCCAGTCCGGCAACGCCGCGTGAGATCTTCCGGTTCTCGTCGTCCTGCCACAAGGATTCCTGCCCGCACTGGACCGAGGAAGGCAGCGGTCGCTGCACGTTGGCCGCGACCGTCCTTAAGGAGTTCGACCCGGCCGCCGAGCAGCTACCCCGCTGCAGCATACGCAAATCATGCCGATGGTGGCACCAGGAAGGAAAGGCAGCCTGCCTCCGGTGCGTTCAGATCCCGACCGACCTCGGAGAGCTGCCCGACGACGAGGTGGCGTCCTTCTACCTCGCCGACCACCGATACTTCCAACCTGAGAAGCTCCTGAACGGCGGCAGAGGGTCGATGCCGGGGCAAGCCGCAACTGATGTCATTCGATATGACCCGCGTCCCGAACCACTTTGCCATCGCTGATCAATCGCTCTTGCGCCCCGGAAAAAGGCTACTTAATGGTTCTCGCGATGCGGAATCCGGTGGAGAATATGGATAGCGGCCGTCTATCGCGTGTCGAAATCAGGGGTGCTCCCGCGCAGCTGCACGATCCAAGTGAGAACACGCAGGTCCGCATCGGAAGCGGCGCCTCGATATCCCGGCTCAGATCAACTTCGAGCGATTTATGCGGAGCGCGGTTCCGCAACCGCTACGCTCTGGGCGCGCAATCATTGTCCCGCGTAAAGCAAACGCGGCGCGGCCCGGCCATCCTTCTCGATTAACTTAATTGCGTGCCGGGATCGGCATCGCAAGGCGACCAACGATGGCGAGATCCGTCGTGCCGAGGGTAGTCAATCGGCGGCGAAGTTTGACCCCGATATGGAGTGCGCCCCTCGGGGTGGACAGGTAGTTTAGGAATTGACCATTGACGCTGGGCTTTCAGAGGATGAGAGCCATGACCAAGCATCGTTCGCACAGCGCCGCGTTTAAGCGCCAGGTGGCGCAAGAGTTCATCGCCGATGAGACGCTCCATGGTTTATCGAAGCGGCACGATATCTCGCGTCAGCTGATCCGCATCTGGGTCGAGAAGTACGAGGCCGGGGAAGCGGGCGACATAGTGCATCCTTCCGTTCAGAATCCCGGGAGCCGAAGGGTCTTATCCTCCTGAAAGCGCTTGTAGAACTTAGGGCGACGGCCGAGGATTTCACGTTCACCTGTCTTGACGGCCTCGGTGTCGAGCGCGGCGTCGGGGATTTGCCAGGGTGCGGACTGCATCAGCTGCGCTGCCGGGAGCGCGCCCTCGCGGATCAGCTTGTGGACCGAGCCGACGCAGATGCCGAGCCGTGTCGCGGCAGCATCAGCGCTGATCGTCTCGGGGCGTGGAAACGCCGGATCGAAAGCAGTGATCCCGAGCCTCTCGCGGAGCTCGCGCACCCGAACAGTGGTCCAGGCCTTGCCATCGGCGGGTTTGCACCGCATTCGGTTCAGCGTCACCGCCAGCTCGCGATCTGGCAGTTGGCCACCAAGTTTTCGGATCGCCTCAACCGGGCTCGGGTGGCGATCGGCTGGGTAGCGCCCGGTCCGCACGCGCGAGACGCGCAATTCTGTGTGACGCCCGCCGTTCCAATGGATCGTGACGAGCGCTTCATTAGTCGCGTCGTCCCGGTCGAGCACGACTTCCCGGATCAGGATATGGGTGATCCGCTGCTTGGTTCGGGCGTCCGTGCCCGGTGCATTCCACGCCGCCGGCAGATCGCGGGCGAGCGCGATCAGCGCCGCGCGATCGACCTTGGGGCGCAGCGCCACGGCGGCATCATGCCGCGCAATGCGATCCTCCAGGTGGGCGACCCGCTCCAGCGCCGCGTTCCAGCGCGTCTCGAGTTCGCGTGCCACGAGACGCTTGGTCGGGTCGACGGCCTCGTACCGGCGAGCGGCCAGCGAGGCTTCGTAACGTGCTTCCTCGAGCTCCCGGCAGAGCGCCTGCCGAATCTCGTTGTCGGCCTTCACCGATTGATCGGCGGCCTGGATCGCGGCTTCGACGGCGTGCTCTGAGACGGCCTCGACGATTTGCGCCGCGACAGCACGATCAACCCGTACGCCGCCGATGCCAATGCAGAGCCATCCGCCAACGTGACTGTCGTCGCCACGGCAGTGGTAGCGATGAGCATGGCCCGACTGCGTGCCATAGAACACCCGCATCGTCCGGCCGCACCGGCCGCAGCGCACCAGTCCGGTGAGCAGTGCTCGACCGCCGCGGGCCGACTTGCGCTCCGTTCGGCGCTGCATATGAGCATTTTCCGAGATCAGCTTCTGGTTGGCCTCGTACTGGTCCCAGCTGATGTAGCCGGGATGATGATCGCGCAGCAGGACATTCCACGCGGTCATCGGTTTCGAATGGCCGTTGGTCTTGCGAGCCCGTCCGTCGACGATGCGCGTGCGCTGGATTGTGCGACCGAAGACATAAGCGCCGGCATAGACTGGGTGCCTGAGGATCTGCAGCACCGTATGATAGGCTGCCAGTGGCCACTTGATCTTGCACACGCTGCTGTTAAACTCTGTCGAACGAGAGCCGGATGACCCCGCTGATACGCTCTCCAGGGTCCACCTCGATCTGGCCGATCTCGTTCCAGCAATAGCCCGGCGGCAGCCTGAACTGCAGTTCTCCCCGTAGCGCCTTGGAATCGCGCGCTGCAATTCCGCGCTGTAGCAGCAGGCTCAACTCGTATTCGGACATCGTCCCCTTTAGCCCCAGCAGGAGCCGATCATTGACCAGGCGTGGATCGTACGTTCCGTCCGGATCGATCGCCAGCGTCCCAACCAGAGCGCATAGATCGATCAGGTGGTGCCAGTCGCGACCGTTCCGGGCAAGGCGGGATGCCTCGATGCAAAACACGGCGCCGACGGAACCTGAGCAGACCGAGGCCACCAATTTCTGAAAACCGGGGCGCTCCACCAATCCGGACCCGGAGCGGCCGAGATCGTCGTCGATCACCGTGACTGAAGCCCAAGTTCCGCAGTTTGATTTTGAACAGCATGGTAACTCAATGGGTTGCAAGCCATTTTAAGTTTTAGGCACCACGGTTTTGGGTTCAGGCGGCGGGCGGCATCTCCTGGAAGACCGGCGGAAGGGTGAGGCCGATAGCGCGGCAGATCGGGTCGATGGTCGGGCCTGGCGCGGTGCGCAGGCGCGCCCGGCGACCATCCTGTTCGACATCGATTTCGCTGAGGTCGACAAGATCGTCGACGATGCGCTGCCATTCGAGCCGGCTGCGACGGGCGGCGAGCCGGTCGAAAAGCTCCTTGCGCAGGACAAGGGCGAGGAAGGTGCAGAAGACGTGGCCGCGGATGCCGGCGTCGGTTTTGTGGAAGATCGGGCGGGTGGCGAGCAGCGCCTTTGCGGTTTTGAAGGCGTCCTCCACGGCCAGCAGATTGCGGTAGCGCAACACGATCTGGAGCGCGGCGATCTTGGTGTTGGTGCGCAGCACGAAGAGACCGTCGAACCGGGTATCGGCCTCGATCTTGGCGCGGTCGATGACAAAGCCGCCGCCCGCGGGCGTCTTCAGGAAGCGACGAAAACCCTTGTTGGCGACGAGCGCCTTGTCGCCCTGGGCGAGCTTGCGCTCGAGACCGGCGACGATTTCGGCGCGCGCCGCGGCGTCCTTTTTGGCTTCCTCCTCGTTGCGGCAGATGATGTAGCGCCGCCCGGCGATCGTCGTCTCCCGGATCGCCAGTTCGGTCTCGCCTTTCTGGCGGGGAATGACGAGCGGCACGGCGAGGCCATCATCCTCGATGACCCCGGTGCGCACCTCGCGGCTGGTGCGTTCGCGCACGCCGAGGATGTACTGGATCTTCTCGGCTTCGAGGGCGGCGATGGTATCGGCACTGATCATGCCGCGATCGGCAACGATGCAAGCATCGAGGATCCCAAAGCGCTCGCGCAGCCGTTTGACTACTGGCAACAACAGCGTCACGTCGGCCGTGTTGCCGGGCATCACAAAGGACGCGATCGGCCGGTCGGCGTCGTCAAGCACGATGCCGAGCACGACCTGCTTCAGGTGACCGCGATAGTCTTTGGAGTGGCCGTACTGGCCTAGGCTCTCGCCGCCGGCCCCCTCGAACCATAAACTGGTGGTGTCGAAAAACGCGATCGAAACGGCGCCGAACAGCGGCTGGCGGTGGTGATAGAGTGCCTCCTCGATGGCCTCGGCGGTGCTGCGGCCGGCCGCGTCGACTTCGCCAAGCCAGGCCATCGCCTTATAGGCGTGGTCGAGATCGAGCCCATCGGTGCCCGGCACACGTACCCGGCTCAGCCAGTCGCTGGCATGGCGGTCGGAGCCCGAGATCATCAGCCGGTGCAGCACCGTGAGATAGACGGCGCGCTCGACATCAAAGGAAAAGCGCCGGTCGGAGACGAGGCTCTTGAGCACGTCGCGGCATCCTGTTTCCGCCCACAGCCAGCCGAACACCAGATCAGGTCCGATGCTGAGGCGGTGCAGCTCCGGCAATTCGCCGCGATAAAAACTCGACAACACGATCGAGCGGCGCGAATGGCGCGCCGCCGAGGCGATCAGCCCATCGATCAGCCCCGAGGCCTCAACTTCATCGCGCCGGCCGAGCGCCTTGATGACGCGCTGCACGTGGCGGCCGCCCTCGCGCGCGTTCTCGACGAGGTAGAGGTATTCGTAGGCTCCAATCTTCTTGACGCGGACAAATATGGCGCGGCACCTTTGTTCTCCGGTACCAGCACCACAATTCTCTGGGCCGCCGCAAGCAAATTCCTCAATATCTATTGCAATCGTCTGGCCGATTTAGCACCACACCTTGGCGTGCCCGGTCGTATCCCTAGCGTTTCCGCGGCTTCCAGCGAGCGATTTACTCCAAACTGAGGAAGTTGGGCCTAACTCGTGGTGCTGCTCGCCCTGCGTTAAGGCAACCGGATACTGTCAGCCGCGCCAAGCACCGGCTGCCGCTTCTGGACCGCTAGGTCAAGGCCCATCCCCTTAGGTTAGGAACCTACTGGTAGGAATTTTTATCTCTGCGGAGGCCCCGGTGATTTCGGGGAACGCTGACACCGCTGCGGCTATGCCAATTCCTGCCGACTAAGCCTTCATTGGTTGAATTGCCAAGGGGATCTAAAAGAGCTCGCATGGCCTCCGATGGCTTATCCGAATCAACGCTCTTCGTAACCGCGTCACGCTGTCCGTCGAAGCTGATGACCTGCGGCCCAACCACGCAAACCGCGCCGGAAATCAGCTTCAAAACCGCCTTGGCAAAATTGGCTCCACGGTTTACGTCTCTTCACTGCGCTCTGCGCGATCGATCGCGCCCAGTCGATCGATCCTCATTACCGCCTCCGAATGTCCCAGCGCTGCCGCCTTTGTGTACCAAGACCGCGCTAGGTCGACGTCACGGGTCACCCCATGTCCTGCCATATAACAGTCGCCGACCCGAAGCTGGGCTTCGGGCACTTGTTGGTCTGCAGCTTTCACGTACCAATGCCATGCCTCTGCCATATCCAACGGCGCCCCTTCACCTTTCTCGATCATTACCGCGAGATTGTATTGAGCGAGCGGGTGGCCCTGTTCTCCGGCACGGCGATAATAGCCGACCGCTACCTCGAGATCGCGGCTGACGCCCTGTCCGGTGCAATGCATGACGGCTATCCGAAATTGAGCCTCGGCATGGCCTTGAAGGGCAGCCTTGCGCAGCCATGAGGCGGCGGCAGCAGCATTTTGCGGCGTGCGATCCAGGTGATGGCGCGCGAGGATCACCTGAGCCACGGCATGACCGGCCTCGGCAGCCGCGCGATACCAACGCATCGCCTCGGTGCTCAGCGGCCGAGACCCGCCATCCGAATGAAGCTCGCCGAGCTGGAACAGCGCCGTTGGATGACCCCAATCCGCCGCGCGGCGGAGGAGCGCTTGGCCGCGAGCTGCATCCACGGGTACGCCGGCACCTCGCAGATAAAGCAATCCGAGCTGGGTCTGCGACTCAAGATCGCCGGCTTCCGCCGCGCGATCCAGCCACATGGCGCCGGTCGTCAGGTCGCTCGACACGCCCTGACCGGCAATATACAGTATCCCCAGCTCGCGCCAGGCCGCGACAACGCCTTGCTCGGCCGCTTGCCGGTACCATTCGGCGGCCCCGTGGGTATTCCGTGGAATACCTGCACCCTTGATCTGCAACGCGGCGATATTGAATTGCGCCGTCGGGTGGCCTCGCTCGGCAGCGCGCTCAAACCATTTCGCGGCTTCACCTAAGTCCCGAGGTAAGCCTTCACCGCGGGCAAAAAGCCGACCGACGATAAACTGGGCCTCGACATCTCCGGCATCGGCGGCGGCCTGATACCACCGGGCCGCCTCGCGCAGGTCGGCCTCAACGTCCTGACGCCCTTCGTAGAGCTGGGCAAGGCTCCGCATTGCGGGGCCGTGCCCGCCCGAGGCCGCCTTGCGTAGCAAAGACTCTGCGCGATGCGGGTCAGCGGGCACGCCCTCGCCGCTAAGTGTCATTAGGCCTAGGTGGTACTGCGCCCGCGCACTCCCTTGCTCAGCGGCCTCGCGGAACCAGCCCGCGGCCTTCGCTAAATCTCGTTCGACACCTTGCCCCGATACATGGAGTAGTCCCAAAGCAAGTTTTGCGGCGCCATTTCCGTTCTCTGCCGCTTTCGCGTACCATGAGACCGCCTCGGTGAGATCGACGTCTACGCCGTACCCATTGGCGTAAAGGGTGGCGAGTCCAAGTTGGGCCGCCGCATTACCTTGTTCAGCGGCGCACAAATACCAGCGACGGGCTTCGCGGTAATCCTGTTTGGTGCCGAGACCGCGTGCATAGATCGAGCCGACATGAGCTTGAGCCTTGACGTGCCCTTGATTGGCTGCAGCGAGGCCCCAGCGCAGCGCCTCCGGTTGGTCGTGCGCGATCGTTATTCCATTGGGAAACAGCAGCGTTAGATTGCTCTCGGCAGCGGCGTTATCCTGCTCCACCGCGGTTCGGTACCATTCCCCGGATGCCGACCAGAACCCCGGCTGTCCAGCCGGAGAACCGTGCCCTCTGAAATAAATGAGGCTCAATTCATATTGTGCTGGAGCGTGCCCTTGCTGTGCCGCGAGCCGATACCAGGTCATCGCATCCCCGACACTCCGCAGCAGACCTTCCTCGCCATGGGCGAAAAGCTGGCCGAGCTGGTATTGCGCCTCGGCTTCCCCGGCGCCCGCGGCTTTGAATAGCTTTTTCCAAGCGAAAGCGTGGCTCGGCGCCCGTCCGAACCGTGTTCCCCAAGATATTCGCCGAAGCCGGCCTGCTATCGAATCGGTAAACTGCGACAATTTTGACAAGCCCACGGAAAGGACCCGACCAAACGGATGTTCAATTTGATCGGCCGTTCAGGGTATCTGGCTCATTCAAGGGACTGCCTCATTGCAATGTCTCGTTCAACCGCTTCGCCTTTGCTAGCATTGCGTGGAAACCTCACGGCTCGCGCATCGCCTCACTGACGTCCCGCACCATGCCCTTAACCAGATACATGAAAACCGAGCGCGTGCCGACCTGAATATCAGCAGTCAGTGTCATGCCTGGGATTAGCCGAAATTCTGCTGGAACATCCTTCATATGCAGGGAGGTGATTTGGATACGCGCTTTGTAATAGGGATCGACAGGAGTGCCGTTGTCGTCGAGGGTGAAGGCACCGTCGCTGATTTCGCGCACTTGGCCCATCGCTGTCCCGTGCTCGACGAAATTGAAGGCTTCCAGCTTGATTATTGCCGCGTCGCCAGCGCGGATGAAGCCCACATCGCGCGCGGCGACGTGGACCTCAGCCTCAACCGGAGAGCGCAGCGGCGCCAGATTGATTAAGGGGTCGCCTTCCTTGAGAACCGAGCCGACGGACAATTTTGCAAGCTTCAACACAACTGCGTCATCGGGCGCCACCAGCCGCACCAAGTCCTGATGTTTGATCGCCTTTGCCAGCTGCTCACGTGCGGCATCACGCGCGTTTCGTGCGGTAAGCAATTCTTGGCTCACTTGGCTTAACCATTGCTGGACGTGGGCATCCCGGGTCGATACGGCGGCGTCGAGCTGATGACGGCTTTCGCTCAAGCTGTTGCGGTCGGATTCGGCATTTCGAACCATCTCAAGATGCTGGTCTGTGGCTTCAAGCAGATTAAGACGACTGCCGAATTGGGTGGCCGAAAGCGCTGCCCGCATCGCTTCTATATCGCCGGCAATCTGCGCGCGATCAGTGTAGCGGGATTCGTCATCTTGCAGCTTAATGATCGTCGCTTCGGTTTGGGCGATCTGCTCGTTGTCGGCCTTCAGTTGGGCATCGAATTGAGCTTTCCGCTGGTCGAAATAGGAACGTTGCAAGGCTGCGTAACCGACCGCTCCCGGGAACGTTGAGACCGGCGGATGGAACGGTTTGTGCTCGATCTCGGCCTCGCAACGTGCAATCTGCGCATCGAGGCTGGCAAGCTGCAACTTGAGCGCGCTTACGTCGGCAGCTGCAAACGTCGGATCGAGCGTCGCCAGCAGCTGCCCACGCTTGAGCGTATCCCCTTCTTGAACGTCGATTGATTTGATGATCGACGGATCCAATGCTTGGAGAACAATTGTGGGGTCGGTCGTGACGACGACACCCAGGGTCGAGCTTACCACCCGATCTATCCGCATCAGCGCTGTTATTGCGATGAGGCTCGCAAAGAAGGCAGCGAGTACATGCAGCGTCAGCCGCAGCTGAAATGGCTCAGGGCCTGCACTGATCTCGGCAGTCTCGGATTGAAACAGCCGAATGAGGTCCGGCGACGCCTCACGACGCGGCGACCGGACGAAGCGCAACGGGTTCATTGGCCGTCCTGGGAAGGAGATGGACAGTCTGCTGGTGCCAGAGGCCGCGGTAGATGTCGCAGCGCTCAACCAGCTCGGAATGGCGCCCAATATCGTAAACGCGCCCTCGTTCGAGCACGAGGATGGCGTCCGCTGGCACGAGCGAGGCAAGGCGATGAGAGATGATAAGCAGGGTCCGATCCTTGGCGATGCGCAGTAAATTGGCGTTGACGATTGCTTCGCTCTCAGCATCGAGCGCGCTGGTCGCCTCGTCGAGGATCAGAATTCTCGGGTCGCCGATCAAGGCGCGTGCGATCGCCAGACGCTGCCGCTGGCCACCTGACAGGTTTGTCGACCCCTCCTGGAGGAATGTGTCATAACCCCGTGGTAGGCGTTCGATGAATTCCTCTGCCCCAGCAAGCCGAGCAGCCGTCACGATATCTTCAAAGCTGGCGCCGGGCTTGGAGGCTGCGATGGTGTCCCGTATTGTACCGCTGAACAAAAAATTGTCTTGGAGCACGACGCCGAGGCTCGACCGCAGATGGCCAATGTCGATCTCCCGCAGGTCGTTTCCGTCGATCTTGATCAAGCCTTCGTAATTCGCGTTCAGCCGCTGCAGCAGCCGGGTTACAGTGGTCTTACCAGATCCGCTGCGCCCCATTATGCCGAAAATCGATCCCTCCTGAATAGTGAACGTCACGTCCTCGAGTGCAGGTTGTGGCGCTTGTGGGTAGCGAAAGCGCACTCCGCTAAATTCCACCCGGCCAACGAGCGGGGTGCGCGTGCCCTGCCGCCCACGACCTTCCTCGGGCATTTGATTGACAAGAGCCGCAATGGTTTTGACCGCAAATTGTGCTTCGTCATATTGCTGTAGGAGGTGGGCAAGCTGGACCAGCGGCGCTGACACTCGTGTCGTCAACATAACAAAGGCGACGAGTGCGCCGATGTAAATTTGATCCTTGCTCGTGACGGCGAGGTAGACTGCTAGAGCTAAAACTCCGCTTGTCATAATACGCTCGAGCAAATGAGCAACGGTTTGAATGATATTCGCGATCTGACCTTCTTCGAGCCGCAGCCGCGCTATCGTAGCGACGCGGACGTCCCACTCATGGCGCTGCCGGCCATCGAGGGCAAGTGACTTTACGGTGCGCATACCCTGCAGTGTCTCGACTAAAAAGCCGTTTTTTGCGCCCTCCGCTTTGAAAACAGCGCCGCTCTTCTTCCGTAAGATCGGCAGTGTGATGATGATCCACAGACAGATCAGGCCGCAAATAGCGAGCACCACCGCGGTCAGCAATGCACTAAAGAAGAACATTATAGGTAGAAAAATCAGCAAAACGGTAGAGTCAAGAATGGTACCAAACAGCTGGCCAGTTAAAAAATTCCGGATTCGAAAAACTTCATTCATGTCGCGTGAGATAATACCGGTCGGTGTTCTTTCAAAAAATTCGACAGGGAGGTCGAGCACGCGATCAAATACATATTTTGATAGGTTTGCATCGGCTCGCGCCGTTATGTGCACGACGAGATAACGACGCAAGTAGGAAAAGATACTTTCGAAAATAATCAAGACCAGCACGCCAACGGAGAGCACCGCGAGCGTGTTGAGGCTGTGATAATAGAGCACGCGATCGATCAATAGCCGCCAAAAGATGATCGGGCTGAGCGCCAATAGGCTCAGCGCCACTGCCGAAATAGCGATATCGCGAGCGATACGGCGGTCGCGGAGCAACTGCCCGGCAATGTAACCGATCCCAAACGGTCGATCCTCGTCGCGGAGGCGGAAGTCGCGCTTGATCAGAATAACTTGCCCGGACCAGGCTCCGGCGAGGCGAGCCTCATCAAGCATCAGCAACGCGTCGCCACCGGCATTCGGGTCCTGCACAAGAACGTACGGTGTCTTGGCCGCTCGAGCGGCGCGCAACACAACCATCGCGCGCCCGTTGTTCAGGACCAAGATCCCAGGTAACGCGGAACCCATCCGCATTAGGTCATCCCAGCGCAATTTGACGGTCATCGCGCGCAGACCGCAGCTCCGCGCGATCTGCAACAGTTTTTCAAGCGATGGCTCGCCGGGCCCGAGGTGATGATCGCGCATCAACTCCGAAACATCAAGATGAAGCCCACGGTAACGCGCTACCATTACGACAGCTCCCAGCAAAGACGATCGCGGGGCGAGTGGCTCTTGTTCGCTTTCGGCCGCCGGTGCGGTAGTTAGCTGCGGCACGGATGTCTCACGGATAGTTCATAGAGTAGTTCAGGCTGCAGCATCGGCCCCACTCCCGTCGGCAGTTGACACTGTGCTGACGAACAGATAGCCGCGCCGAAATTCGGTTTTGATAAGGGTTTGTGCCGCGGCTCCACGTAAGAGAACGAGCTTGTGACGCAGCCGATTTACGACGGTGTCGATTGCGCGGTCTCCCGATGCCCGATGGTCGCCATATAGCGCTCCGCTGAGCTCCGCGCGGGGACAGAGCCGACCGGGGTGTGAAACGAAATGCTGGAGCAATCGGCTCTCCAACGAGGTGAGGGGGAGCGTGGCACCGCTTTGCACCGTCAGTAGATCACGGTAGGGATAGAAAGTAAGCCCAGCGAAAGTGAACACATTGGGAGCATTCCACGCCTGCGGTTTGCTCTGTGTCACTCTTATAATCTGCTGGAGCTTTTCGTTAAGCTGCAGAAGATCTATGGGAGTCGTGATGCAGTCGGCGGCACCAGCAATGCAAAATGTCGCTATACTGGGATGGTTTGGGTCACAGACCGCCAGTATCGGGATTTGGCATTGCCGCCGAATCTTGAGAATCGTCGCAACGCCAGTGAATGGCCGGTCGCTGAGATCAAGGACGATCACGTCGGGGTTGCTGTCGCGTACCAACGTGAAGAAATTCGCCTCCGAGTTGATCGCTTCGTCATCCTTCCCCGAGACCGTCTCCGCCGCACCCGGGATCGACAAATCCTCACGTGCAAAGACGACAGTGGCCGCACTCATTCATCCCGCCTCGATCGAGGAGTTGATACCAATCGCAACGAATCGACAATAAATGGAAGGAGATGAAAGATTCTCTAATGATTATCGAGCCGCCCTCTCTTACCGATTTTTAAGAGTCAGCATCTGTAATGGGAGTGCCCCGGAGCAATGCCGCTAACGCATAGTCCTGGTTCAGAAGACGATCGGAGACCGCCAGTGAGCACGCGATCGAACGCTAGCACGTCGAATTTCGTTTTCGACACAAGCAAGATTCCATCCGCGGTCAATGGCGATCGAGGCAAAAGCAAACCATTAAGCTATGAGGATTGGGCGCCTGAGGAGCTGGCCGCTGTTAATGTAGAATCCAGAATACTAAAATTCGATCATGGCCTCTACGCGCTCAGCGTTGCGGAGGTCGACGGCGTCACCAGCGAGCACTTGGGCATCTTGTTGCCGGCAGTGCACATCTCACATCCACCTTGGAATCATCTCCGCGGCACCGAAATTATCGCTGCCGATCGCGACTCCGCTTTCTGGCTGGGGAACGAAGGAGGGACTGCCGTAATTAAAATCCCGCCGGATGGCGGCTTTCTGGTGATCACCACTTATGAGCAACGCGGTCAACCTAGTAGACGCCCCGAAATCGCAATCCGCCGGATCGACCAGCCAGCACGGGTGCTGACGAGAGCCAGCGGTGCCGCGCCACCGATGCAACGAACCCGCAATATCATGATGGAAGTACTTTTGCACATCGAGCGAACCGGCGATCGCCATATGACCGCGGAAGATTGGATTGGCAACCGCGGGAAGAAATTGCGCCTAGAGGCCTTCAGTATCCGGCCATCAGAAACGCTTGAACCGACCGACATCGAATACAAGGCGTATGGCCCGAATGGGCGTGAAACGCCTTGGGTCAGCGATGGCAAGATATGCGGCACACGCGGCCTAAGTCTGCCGCTAACGGGCTTTGCGATCCGCGTGGCGACTCATTTGCGCGATCGTTTTCAAATCGAATATCAAGGGGCTTTCTTCGAAAGCGGCACCTGTGGGCCAAACCGCGACGGTGAACCCTGTATCCCGCGGATTGCCGACGACCCCTTGGAGGCGATCAATCTACGCCTGTTTGAGCGCATTGCCGGGCTCGCCACGGCCGAGCGCGGCTTGTAGAACTGGGGCCGCACTTGATGTCGACGCCGCCAGCGGCCCCGCGCAGCCGGGAAGCGCCATTGGCCACCAGCCGGACTGTGTTGAATGTCGGCTGCGGCTATCCTCTTAGGCAACGGCTTCACCGCTGTTTTCACGGCCCGGAATGGCGTGAAATCAGGCTCGATATTGACCCCGCGGTTCGGCCCGACATCCTTTGCTCAATCACCGATATGAGTGTGGTCGCCTCTGCTTCGGTCGACGCAATCTGGTCGTCGCACAACCTCGAACACATTCACTGCCATGAGGTCCCCGCCGCTCTTGGGGAGTTCCTTCGGGTGTTGAAGCCGACGGGTTTGCTCTTATTGACTTTGCCAGATCTGCAGCAAGTCGCGGAACTTGTTGCTGCCGATCAACTCGAAGACCAAGCCTACATTTCACCGAGCGGGCCGGTGACGCCGCTTGATATGATTTTCGGGCACACACCATCGCTTGCACAAGGTCATTCGCATATGGCGCACAAGACCGGCTTTACTCGGAGATCGCTGGAGAAGCTGTTGGCGGAAAGCGGGTTTGTGCAGGTGCGGGTGCAGCGCGGCGGCGCCTTTGACCTTTGGGCGACGGCCTACAAGTCAGCGGGTCAATAGTTTGAATTACCTTTTTATACATCAGAACTTTCCCGGGCAGTACGTGCACGTGGCCCGCCACCTCGCCGAAACTGGGCATCAGGTGATATTTATCACTCAGCAGGGCGAGCGACAAATTACCGGAGTCCGTAAGATCACATACTCGTCAGCGCGAGCCCATGGCGGTACGCACCCGTATTTAACCGAATTCGACGCCGCTGTCTCCAACGGTCTTTCTGTGGCCAGCTGCTGCGAGAACTCTTAAGCGAGACGGCTTCACTCCTGATCTTGTGGTCGGTCACAACGGTTGGGGCGAGATACTTTACATCAAGGATGTATGGCCGGCGGTTCCGTTGCTGGGTTACTTTGAATTTTTTTATCATTCTAAGGGTTCGGACCTAGATTTCGACCCTGAATTTCCAGCCGCGCCGGAAGACGCAATGCGTTTGCGGACACGAAACGGTATTAACCTCTTAGGGCTCGATGCCGCGGACTGGGGCCAAACTCCTACAGAATGGCAGCGCAACCAATATCCTCAACGCTATTGGAATAACGTCAGCATCCTTCATGAGGGTGTCGACACGGGTGTCGTGCGTCCGGAGCGATCGGCCCGCGTCTGGCTCGAAGGAGGGTTGTCCTTTTCCTCCGCCGACGAGGTAATCACCTACTGCGCCCGCAATCTCGAGCCCTATCGCGGGTTTCACGTTTTTATCCGCGCATTGCCTGAAGTATTACGACGGCGACCCGACGCGCATGTCCTGATTGTCGGCGGCAATGGAGTGAGCTACGGCCGCAGACCGGTGGATGCTAAGAGCTGGCGCGAAAAGCTCCTTGCTGAGCTTCACGGACAGCTTGATCTGCGTCGTATCCATTTTCTCGGCAAGCTCCGTTATGAGCAGTACATTGCGATCCTGCAGGTATCCTCGGTTCACGTTTATCTTACTTATCCCTTCGTCCTTTCCTGGTCGTTGCTCGAAGCGATGTCAGCAGGGTGCGTCGTTATTGGCTCGCGCACACCTCCTGTCGAGGAACTGATATCGGATGGCGAAAATGGCTGCCTTGTCGATTTTTTCGACACCGAGGCGATGATCGAAATGATTACTCGGGCTTGTGCCGGCTACATGCACAATGTACGGCTGCGGCAATCGGCACGCGCGACAGTATTGACGCGCTATGATCTCAGGACCATTTGCCTCCCCCGCCAGTTGACGCTGTTTCGAAAGCTTATGCGGAGACCTCGTTCGTGGCCGCGCAACGGTGTCAGTAGATCCTCAACCGCCAACCCAGTTTACCGCCGGCTAGCATTTCCCAATGAGCATAGAACCCTCTAACCTTTATCCCCAACAAATGTTATCCAGTCCGGTGATAACTGACCCATTATCGTTGGGTACGATCTACAATGGGGAACTCAAGGTGATCTTCGCCGATGCAGATTTTCCGGCAATCATCGACATTTGTCGGCTCCCTTCCAATTTGGGAGTCTACGTCTGTCGCCGTATCAATCCGGGTCCGGCTTTTGAACTCCTAAAGTTAGGTGTGGAGCAGGGGTCCAGTCGAATCCCGCTGAAACATCCGCCAACCTTCTGCCTTGGGCTGCTGGTGACTTCGGTTGCCGGAAAGGACGAGCTCGATAGTCTGCGAGAGGTGTGGTCCGGCGGGGGAGAGGGATTTCTCCCGGAGCCTACGTTTATCGATCTCGCCGATGGCCTCGACGCAGCTGCGCTAGCGGTACAACGCTCGCTATTCCAGGCCGTCCTAGGCTCCGCCGGCTCCTCAGCAGCACGATTATTAACACTGCAACGCCAATATACCGCGTTCCGGATCGCTCATGATCAGTTGCAAAACGCCTTCGACACCATCGAGAATTTCTTGGCACGCGCGAATATCCCCTCGACGTGGCTCGCTTTTGCGTGCGACCCGACCGAAATCTGCGTTGGGCCGCAAAGCACAGAAGCCTCCTTTCGGCTGACCCAGCTTCTTCCAGTGCCGTCGCAGGGTCTTGCCGCGGTTGAGTTGCATGCCACCCGGGCTGAGGCTGACCAGAATGCCGAAGGAGTGCTTATCGTCAGCATCGTGACCTGTGAGGACAGCCGGCCACTTGGAGAATGGAGGATTCCTTATGAGGCGGTGCCCGACGGTTGGATGTTTCTCGATTTGCCGGAAATCGATATAGCACCGAGGCAGTCGACGTTGTTGACGGCGATCTGGGACACGCGGTCGGGACGGCCGCCTACGCTATCTCTGACGCATCTGCAAGCCGTGCCGGAAAGCCGGGTCCGCTTCGCCGGGGACGACAAGAGCCGAAGAAGCCTGGCACTGCGCTTACATATCGGCCTGCCGGGATCCCGTCGTATTGCGCATCCATTTCACATCGGCGTGATGCAACAGCCTTACGTTGGTCACGGCCGGCGGTTGGCCCCGAGTGTACTCCGTCGCTTCGCCGAGATCGATGCGGCACCGAATAGTGAACCAATGGTAAGTTTCCTCGAGGACCGTGGGGCAATTGAAGTACGACCGGTCAATGGGGGCGTAACCGTTGCCAAGCTTCCCAGCGCCTTGCCGGCGAAAACGCGCCGATTGACCGCGACAATCAGAACTGAAGATCCTGCTGGCCCGCTCGTTGAATATGCTCTTCTCGCCCTCGATCCGAATGACTCGCACGAACCGATCTTAGGTAGCGGGCTAGCCCATGGACAGCCGGGCGGCTTCTCAGGGTGGCTACCGATTCATCCAGACTTTACCACCCAAATCCATCTGAATTTGACTGAGCCGGCAGTCAAGCCGCTCGATCTCTATTTGGCGACCCGTCTTGTCAAAGGTCAGGCGACGGCCGCGGCTCAGGCGAGGTGGCTCGAGTTTGTCGTCGATGCGTTCCACGAGGCGCTCACGGCATGATCCGTCGAGGGACCGCGACGATAGGCGGATTATCGCCTCATTCGCCTGGAGCGCGGCCCGCGCAGCCGCTGCTCGCCGTTGTCATCCCGGTTTACAAGCACAGCGTGCTGCTCGGAGAAGCGGTGACTTCGGCCCTGAGCCAGGAGACCGACTTTGAGCTGCTTATCGTTATCGTCAATGACGGCTGCCCCATGGTGGAGACTCATCAGGCATGCCTGGATTTCGTCGCGGGCGCGCCGGACCGAATCCGCTACATCCGTCGCCTGAATGGAGGGCTAAGTGCTGCGCGCAATACCGGCATCGATCATGTTCTCGGCAGCTGGGAAACCGTTCAGGCGATTTATTTCCTGGACGCCGACAATCGGCTTTTGCCCGGGGCCCTGCAGCGAGGATATGACGCACTGATGCGAAATCCAGAGGTCGGCTGGCTCTATCCTGACATCGACATGTTCGGCCAGGAATGGAACAGCGACTATTCTGGCGAGTACTCCGTGCTGCGGCATTTGGACGAAAACATCTGCGAGGCAGGCAGTCTGGTGCGGCGCGCCGTGTTCGAAAAGGGCGCCCGCTTTGACGAAAGCATGAAGCTCGGTTTCGAGGACTGGGATTTTTGGCTCGGCGCGGTCAAGCTAGGCTTTCGCGGCAAGCATCTTGAAAATTTTGGGTTTCGCTACCGCAGACGACCGGAAAGCATGCTCACGAACTCCGAGCGCGACCGGCCAGAGATTACCTCTTACATCACCCGGAAGCACAGGGATCTGTTTCGGTTCGACACTTTACTGGCGCTGGAGCACGAAGAGGCGCCGCGATACGCGATCTGCACCACCGATCCGCCGATCGTGAGGTTGACCTCCGACCCTCTGGCAGAGGGGCAACGCTTGCCGCAGGAAGGGTTCTTTCACCAATATTATCGTGCGCGAATGGCGCCAGCGCGCTACGCCCGGCCGCCCTTCATGTTAGTGATCGATCCGGCGTTCGAGGCAATCCTAACCCGGTTCCGGCTACTGCAATGGGCGTTCTGGCTTCTCGAATTGGCGGTTGACGATTGCGCCTTCGCTTATCTGATCGGTCGCGTTCACCCCGAAAACGACCGAATTGAGGTCGTCGAAATTGTCGATACCGAGGAGGGGGACGCCTTTCGTGCCGCCGGGTTGGTAATAGTCAAGTCCGAGCTGTTGGATGACTGTTTGGATGATCCAGCAGACAGCTGGATCATGAGTCTCGGGAGTTCGCTACCTCAACCAAAAATTTGTGCGTTCGAATTGCTGTTGCCGAACCCCCAGGAATATCAGCCGGGCCGCGCCAATACCGGCCTTTTGGAATTGTTCCAAAGCATTCGAAAGTTCCAATCGACGATCTACCGCGGACAATCCTGGGGTTGGCGACAAACGCACCTGTCGCCAAAGGAGGAGTTGTTCAAGGTCGCCCGCAAAATCCTCAACGCGTCCCCAGTTTATCCGCGCGTCTCTAATGATGGGAAGAAACGGATCGGATTTGTCGTCCCGCTCGCCGAATTCGGCGGTGTCGAAAAAACCGCATACAACCTGGCGCAGGTTGTGCGCGATCATGGCTGGTCGCCCCATTTGTTTGCGTTTTGCCGACAGGCGGCGCAGTCGGCATCGCTGATCACCGAGGTCTTCGACAGCGTCAATTTCCTGTGTGATCCGCAGGTCGGGAAATGGGATCCACAGCTGCGCTACATGGGCTCACATTATCCGAGTTGGGTCGCGATCGGACGGCATTCACGGGCTTTTGGTCTACTGTGCGGGCTTGATGCTGTCGCTAATTTCCATTGCGCCGAGGCGCACGCATTGATGGCACCGTTGCGGCGGCAGGGTACCAGAACCATCGCATCGCTCCACGTTACGGATTTGACGCAATTGGATCGGCCAAATGGCCATCCTTACCTCACCCTGGGATACGAACACGCCTATGACCTATTCGCCTGCTGCTCGCAGCAGTTGCTAGATTGGTGTCACGCAATGGGGGTACCGGAAGGTAAACTGTCGCTACTGTGGAACGCACCATCGTTTGATTTGCCGGCCGCGGCGGTCGAGGACGTGCTTGCCAAACGGCGCAGGCGCAAGCCGGGACCACTCCGCGTGTTGTTTCTCGGCCGATTGGACCGCCAGAAGGGGCTGGACCGCTTAACTGCTATCGCACGCTTAAGCCGGAGAGCGGGCCTAGCGACAGAATGGCGTCTGGTTGGGGGCGCGGTCATTGGGGATGCCGGTCGGGAGGATCTCGAGGGATTGGCAATTTCCATCGAGCCGCCAAAGCTGACCGTCGAAGAACTGACCGAATGCTACGGCTGGGCCGACGTCGTTTTGCTCGTCTCACGCTGGGAGGGGTTGCCGCTGACCATCTTGGAGGCAATGCGGCTCGGCGCGGTCGTCTGTACGACAGCGGTCGGGGCTGTCGCCGAGGCGATCACGCATAACCACACCGGGTTTCTGCTGCCCGCGGACGGTTCGGTTGGCATCGCGCGCGAGGCGGTAAAGCTTCTGCACACCCTCTTCCATGACCGCGTTCTGCTGAGGCGGGTCTCATCCTCCGCGGCCAACGCAGCCAAGGCATGGACATGGGAAAGTTCCGCGGAGGATTTGCTGGCCCATCTCGATCGTCTGACCGCGGCTTGAGGCATCACGAGAGCCACAGGGCGATGGTACTGCGCTTGTTGCCTCCAATCTGCAGCTTTCTGGTTCTCGGGTTCGCGACATTGGTGAGCGCGCGCAGTAATAGCTTCGTTGTCGGGGTCAATGTCGTCAACCCGCAGCGCCTCAACTCCAGTGATCGCGAGGTGTTGCTCGATCAGTTGCAATTTGCCGGAGTTCGCATCATTCGCGTGCCGCTCGAACCGCCCTGGCGCGGTAGTGATTATGGTCCAGCGATCGACTTTATCCGCCGCGCGTTTAAGCGCGGGATCACAACCGATCTGATTATCGGGCTGCAGTATCGGAAAGGCTCGGAGCGGCGGCCCTCGGTCAAGGGTCTGCCGAACATGTGGTCCTCTTATCCACTGTCTGCTGCCGATCCGATCCCCTTCAGGGCAGTCTTCGAGCCGCTGTTAAACCAGCTGGAACAGCTTGGGGTGACCTTTGCCGCCCTTGAATTGGGGAACGAGATCAATTGGACCGCCTTTAACGGCGACTTTCCCATCCCCGGTGAAGGAAGGGTGTTTGGCCTCGATGATTTGGGACGTGATCCCGAGGCGCGCCGCGTCGCCGAAGGGTACCGCGCCTACCTGCAGTCGCTGAGGGTACTGAAGGACCTCCGCGACCACTCTCAGCTCAACCGAACAACGCCGATCGTCTCCGCCGGCCTCTCCGATCCTGGTCTCGCCGGACCACGGAACGGGTCAAAGACCGATGCGGTCACGATCAGCGCAACCCTCGAATACCTCCGAGCCAATGGGCTTGATGCCTTGGTCGACGCCTATGGCGTGCACACCTATCCCTCGACAATAGGCACTGCCGCGTTCCGCCTCGCTCGCCTCCAGCAGGACACCTTAGCGGAATGCCAGCCGCAAGGCCTCGGCAAGCCGTGCTGGCTCACCGAATGGGGACTACCGGCTGGCGACGCCACCTGCCCCGAAAACGATACGCCTCGGGCCGCGCTAATGCGCGAAATGAGGGCCGATTTCCGCCGGTTCGGCCAGCAGGGAAGGCTGACGGGGCTGCTCTACTACGCCTGGACCGACGACAAATATGGGGTCGAGCGCTGCGGGAGCCTGACCGAGAGCGGCCGACTGGCATTGGCCGCAAAAATCGATGAATGATGAGCGGATGAGCGCTCGCTTCGCGCTTAAAAATCTGAGCTCTGTCTTAACCTGATCTAAGCTGTAATTTCCTATGATCACCAGGACAGTAGATAACGGGTGACCAATGGTGGCTCAGTGGGCGGATGATATCATAGGCATGCATGTCAAAGGTGCCACCTTCGCCGACATCGGGGGACTATGGGGTTTGGTGAACGAGAAGATTACCGTAGCGATGAAAGCTGGATGTCGGTCTGCGACGATGATCGATATAACGCCGATTGGTCACCCTTTCTGGACGGACTTCGAGCAACGCGCCCTCTCAAATGGGGTAACCGAATATCGAAAAATCCAAGGCAACGTCGACGATCCAACTCTCCCTAATAGGACCGGAACATTCGATTTCGTCTATTGCTCTGGCGTTATTTATCATGTTCCAAATCCGCTGTATACGCTCTCACGCCTACATGAGTTAACTCAGCAATTTTTGCTGCTCGGGTCGATGACAGTACCCGAGGAGATTTATAATGAGGCAGGAGATGCGTCTTTTGCCGGTGGCAGAACTGTCTTTTTGCCCGCGGTAGATGCCCAAACGAAGCAGATCCTGGCGAGGCATTTCCAAGTTTTGGGTATCAATTTAGCTGGAATAACGGACCATCAATATTTGTGAACGTCGCCCTCTGCTTATGGCCCGTGGTGGTGGCTCTGGACCGCAGATACGCTCTCCGTGATGCTGCGCGTGGTAGGCTTCCAAGTGATTGAGGTCCGGGAAACATGGGGCGGCCGCGCACATCGGATCTTCTGCGAGAAGATCTCGCGCGGTTAACGTCGCTAAGCCAGCAAAAACTATCTTTACGGGAGCAGCATGGCTAATCCAACTGCTATTTCAGGCTCGAAGATCACAACACCAAGCGCCGAAGGAAGGAATAGCCGGAGACCCGCAGTCATAGGTGTAGAACCCTGGAGCTGGCGGGGGGACGACAATAGCGGAAACATGCTACACGCTGCAGCGGCTCGACGAATGATGTCAGAATACACCGAGTACAAGCGATTTGGGGAGTGGACTGACGCTGAAATTGATCAACTTAATTCGCAACATTCTCACATTGTGTATGTTACTGCGAACCTACTGCGACTTGGGGTGCCCGGCAACCATCCCTCGATTCGAGATCTCGTTGAAAGTCAAGTGACGCTTGCAAAGAATATACAGCGGGCGGGCCTGCCTGTAGTCGTATTCGGCCTAGGCTCGCAGGCTCGGCTAAATGGTCCACATGAATTCACCGTTGCTCCCGAAACCGCTCGTCTGCTCAAGGTGATCTCTGAGCATTCCCAGAAGATTGCTGTGCGAGGCGCGTTCACCGCCGAGGCCTGCTCTAAGCTAGGTGTAAACAACGTAGAGGTTGTAGGATGCCAATCGATGTTTTGGCATCGCTGTCCACAATATACTTTGAAGCTGACTGAGCCGGCTCGCGACAGCGCTGATAAAATAGCTTGCAATTTTACAGACGCGCGTGCTGAAGCAAATTTGATCCAGCAAGCAATGGTTTATGGACATGATTTCATCGGTCAAGGAAATGGCGGCGAGGAGGATGTCAAGCAGCTAGAAACGGGGCCGCCGGCATCGCCCCGAGTGAAATTTAGCTGGGACGCCGAACTTGCGATAGAAAAGGGTCTATTGGATCGTGGACAATACGAGCTTTGGATAAGAAACCATTTCTATCAATTTCGGCGACCTGAAGCGTGGTTCGACCACCTGCGGCGCTACTGTTTTTCGTATGGCACGCGGCTTCATGGCAACATGGCCGCGATGCTGGCCGGTATACGAGCACTGTGGATCGTGCACGACATGCGAACGAAGGAAGTCTGCGACCACTTTGGTCTGCCGTGGATCGAACTCAACGAGGTACGTGAAGGTGTGCGCATCGAGGCGCTGTTCGATCGCGCAGACTACTCCAGGTGCGCCCAAATCTATCCGGACCGTTATCGCACTTTGTTTGAATACGTTGACCGGGCCGGCCTCCCTCATTCTTTACCGGCTCCAATTCCCATCGCGAGATCTGGTGACCATAGCGGTTCCACGAGTTATGACCTCACGACGGAGGGCGCCGCCTTCCGGAGTTGCGTATAAACACAGCCTGATTTCATCCTCCGATTTTTCCCGATGTCCCGCGAGGGTTCGGCTCGCCGAGACATGCGGCAGGATTTTGAGGCGAGCCAGCAAGATGCCGTGGTGGCGAAGAGAGCGGCGGCGAGCATGCGATCTTCATGGCTTCGGCGGCACCTCCACGGATGCCGCAGAGCGACAGGGCGAGAAGTGTGGTGGCTGTTATTAGTACGCTGCTCTTTGTAATCAGCCGACCACCGCCAGTCGATGTTGCGGTTGCGGTCATGCGCCTCGTCCCGCCGCTGTTCGCGTTGGTTGCACAGAGCAGGCCGGTCCCGACTGCGGTCGGCGGGTGAATTCCGAACAATAGGATCAGCAGCAGCGCGATTAGAGAGCCGCCGGCTCCTCCGGTCATGCCGACCGGGAAATCGGCGCACTCGAAACCGAACAAGTCTGGTCGGCAGCGTCGGTCATCTCTGGCGAGCCGCGAACGAAGGCGCGTTCAATCGCGCTTACTCGTGTGCATGCCAGGCGAGCGCGGTGCCGATGATCGTATCGAGATCCGAATGCTGCGCCCGCCAACCAAGCTTTTCGGCCGCGAGGCTCGATTCTGCGACCAGTACCGGCGGGTCTCCTGACCGCCGCGGTGCCGCTCGCGTCGGTACCTTGCGACCGCTAACCCTCTCGGCGGCGACGATCACCTCGCGCACCGAGTGGCCTCTCCCCGTGCCGAGATTGATAGCGATGCTGGCGTCTCCGGCGCGCAGCCGCTCGAGGGCGCACAGATGAGCGGTCGCGAGGTCCTGGACGTGGATGTAGTCGCGAATTGCCGTCCCGTCTGGCGTCGGGTAGTCGGTGCCAAAGATGTCGATGTGCGGTCTTTCTCCGAGCGCTGCCTGCAATACCAGCGGCACGAGATGCGTCTCGGGCTCGTGGCACTCGCCGATCTCGCCCTCGAGATCGGCCCCAACGGCATTGAAATACCGCAGGGCCGCCGAGCGAATTCCATACGCCTCACCATACCAACGGAGTGCCCGTTCGATCGCGAGCTTGGTTTCGCCGTAAGGATTGACCGGGTTCTGCGACACGGCCTCGTCGATTGGAACAGTGTCGGGCGTGCCATAGGTGGCGCAGGTTGAGGAGAAGACGATCTCACTTACACAGGTCTCGCGCATCGCTTCGAGCAGCAACAGGGTGCCGAGGAGGTTGTTGCGATAGTAGAGCGCGGGGTCCACCACCGACTCGCCGACGTCGGCATAGGCGGCAAAATGCATAACCGCCGCGACCTGGTGTTGGGACATCGTAGCGGAGAGGCGGGCGCGATCGGCGAGGTCGCCCTCGACGAACGGTCCCCAGCGCACCGCCGCGCGATGGCCGCGCGAGAGATTGTCGTAGACGACCGGCCGGTATCCGGCATGCGCCAGTGTCTTGCAGGCGTGGGAGCCGATGTATCCCGCCCCGCCCGTTACCAGTATCGATGTTGACATCCGCTCTACCTCTTATGCTGATTGACGCCCGGTCGCGGCCTAGCGCGACAGGCGAGGGCGAAAGCTGATCGGCGCTTAGCTCGACATTGTCCGCGGAAATGAGCCCGGCGACGATCATGCTAGCAAAACTGCTTAGACCCAGATGGAATATAAATTATCAAGAGACGTTAAAAGACAGGTAACAGTCGCAGGTTAGTTTTTGATTAGTATTGATAAACCATGTTTATTGCCGGGGGTTTATTGAAAGTAATGGGCGTTGTCGGACTGATATCTAGCCGTTCGGTGTGAATTTTTATTCCAGCAGGAAACGTCGACAGCTATAGTCCAGCGTCAGACCGACATGCTTTGAGCAGAGCGAGGTAGGGCCCATGGCCTCGATACCCGGCGGGCAGTTCTCATTTTCCGCGGCGCACGAACCAATCAATGCCGTTATCACGCCCGACGGCACCTCGTTGCCGCCACCGATCGCGGGGGCGTTTAATCTCGACGTCATCACCTCTCCTCATGGAACTTCGTACGCGCTGCCATCGGGCTATCAGGGTGTGGCGCTGCTCTCGAACGGCGGTCACGAACTCGACATGCTGCATGGGAGTTACGCTGTCACCGTTAAGGGTGATGGTCCCGACGCTGTGCTTGGTGGCGATGGCAGCGATACGATTCACGGCGGGAATGGGCCGGAAACGATCTCCGGTGGCTCAGGTCCCGACTTAATCACGGGTGGCACCGGACCGCAGCTCATTCGCGGCGGCCTCAGCAACGACACTATTCAGGGTGGAACCGGGCCCGAAACCATCAATGGCGGTCAGGGAAACGACCTTATTACTGGCGGTACCGGCGCACAGCTCATCAACGGCGGCGCTGGCAACGATACGATCCATGGCGGCAATGGGCCGGAAACGATCTCCGGCGGACGCGGTACCGATCAGATCACTGGCGGTGCCGGACCACAACTCATTCACGGAGGCATAGGCAACGACACTATCCAGGGAGGGAGCGGACCCGAAACCATCTATGGCGGTCACGGAAACGACCTGATTACCGGGGGCACAGGATCACAGGCGATTTACGGCGGGGGCGGCAATGATACAATCGAGGGTGGGACCGGGCCCGAAACCATCTCCGGCGGGCATGCCGGTGACCTCATCACCGGCGGGACCGGCCCAGAGCTAATCTCCGGCGGCGCTGGGAACGATACCATCCATGGCGGCACCGGGCCCGAAACCATCTCTGGCGGTGCGGGCAACGATCTGATTAGCGCGGGCAGCGGTCCCGAGACGATCTACGGCGGCGCCGGTAACGATACCATCCATGGCGGCACCGGGCCCGACACCATGAACGGCGGCGCCGGTCACAATGACGTCTACATGGGCAACGGCCCCGATCTTGTTCAGGATACCGGTCCAGGGGGTCACGATACGGTATTCGGCTTCGGCCACAGCGACGGAATCTCCTTCGCCGGGGAAGATCCGAATTCGATTCAGCATGTCGTCGCGACCGCTCAGGAAAATCAGGGGAATACGACGCTCACCTTGCCCGACGGTTCGACCATAACCCTGGCGGGGATCACTCATATCGACAGCGGCTTCTTCCACTAACATCACCGCCGCGGGAATTTTGAGGATTGCACGAGCGTGGCGGGGATCGATGTGCGCCCCAATGCGATCGAGTATCCAGATTTTTTACCAGATCCCGTCCATCCATCCCGTGCTTCCAACCGGAGCGGTCTTGATGTTTGCGCCGCTAGAGCGGAAGATTTTGTCGGCGAGAAGTTGATATAGATATACTCCAGAGGAGAGGCTTGTTCCCGATCACAGATGCTCCAAGAATAAGAATGACACGGCGGAGCAGGGCGGCGGCCGTGCAAGCCGCATGAGATCGGATCACACCGCGGTCGCCGATGTTGGTACTGGTCTCAGTTCAGTAATCTCGCAGGATAGTCTCTCGGCTCGACTAAACACACCGGACTGCCCTCATTATGCGAACTCTTGCGGTGCAGAATGACCCGCCAGAACAGGTGATGGAGTGCACAGGGTGGTGAGGGCCAGAGAACGCGATCATGGAGAACCCGACCACGAATTTACTATCCGGCGTTCCGCTGGCCTCGAATGCGAGATAAGCCGGGCCAGTTAACGTCGGGTTGAAGCTGAGCTCGGCCCGAGCAAGTAAGCGTCAGCAGTTCGTCTAGCTCCTTGTTGGCATGGCGTTCGGCACCCAGGTAGCCTGTGTAGTAAACTAGCCGCTCGTTCATCCTGCATTCGGATACGGATTGCACCGCCAGTGAGGGCTGGCTGCACCCGGATCAACACAATCGCCGTCCAAACCCGAAGCCATTCTACCTGCTGATCGCGATCGCTGATCCAGCATCAGGTTTGCCAATTTAGTAAGCGATGGGGTGGACGCCCCTGACGGCATCGATATGCCAAGGTAGAGTGTCAGAACCGCTACGAGGGGGCGTCCATGGAGAAGGCTAGCATCATCGGGGTCGACTTGGCGAAGCATGTATTTCAGGTCCGCGGCGCGTGCCCGGATGGATCGGTGGCGTTCCGTAAAAAGATTTCCAGGGCCAAGTTTCTTCCATTTTTAGCGTCGCAGCCGAGGTGCGTTGTGGCAATGGAAGCCTGTGCCGGTGGCCACAGCTGGGGGCGCGACATTGCAGCCCTGGGCCATGAAGTGCGGTTAATCGCACCAGTCTACGTAAAGCCATTCGTCAAACGGCAGAAGAACGACATGGCCGATGCTGAGGCAATCACCGAGGCAGCGGCGCGGCCGACGATGCGCTTTGTGGCTGTAAAGAGCGCCGAAAAGCAGGGTTCCGGCATGGTGTTCAAGACCCGGGACCTTCTGGTGCGGCAAAGAACGCAAACGATCAACGCCTTGCGAGGTCACCTCACGGAACACGGGATTATCGCGCCACAAGGCGTATTTCATCTTGGCCGGCTTGCAGCCGAGATCGAGAACCCGAACAGTCGATTGCCCGGCATCGTTACTGAGCTCTGCACACTGCTGCTGCAGCACATTGCCGGGCTCGATAATCAGATCGCGACCCTCGACCGGCGGATCCGCGACCGCGCACGCGAGGACGAAACGGCCCGGCGCCTGATGAGCATTCCGGGTATTGGGCCAGTCTGCGCGACGGCGCTGGAGGCGCTGGCACCAGCACCTGAGACCTTTGCCAGGGGACGGGACTTCGCTGCTTGGCTCGGGCTCACGCCGCGGCAGAACTCCTCTGGCGGCAAGGCGCGGCTCGGGCGGGTCTCGAGGATGGGTCAGCGCGACTTGCGGCGACTGCTGATCATCGGTTCCATGGCCGTCGTGCGGTGGGCCGCCAGACGGGGTGCCCCAGCAGGAACTTGGCTCGCCAGCATGATGGCGCGGAAGCCGCGAATGCTTGTGGCGATTGCGTTGGCCAATAGGACCGCCCGGATCGCCTGGGCTCTGATGGCGAACGGTGGGGTTTACCGGAGTCCGGTCGCCACCGTGTAACAGCGGAGGTGGCAGGAAGCCGTCGGTGGATGTGGTGGGTCAAAGGAGATTATGGGCAAAACGGTCAAAAGACGGGGTCGGGAAAACCAGCTCGGCTGACAGCGCCTTGAGCGCGCGTAAGCGTAATGGACCCGATCCGCAGACTTCCATAAGGGCCCGCGGCATGTGAATGGCCGCAACATGAGGCCGGACACACGTCAGCACCTGACCACATGCTCATACCTCTGCAAATTCCGCTTGCACCACAGGGGGCGTCCACACACGTCTGCCGAGAGGCGTGTTGCGCTGGGCTTGCTGATTGCGATCCTAGACGATGCTGGCGCACTCGTCACGGTGATCAGGCACGCAGCGCGCCGTAGCCCGGTGGGGTGCACCAGACCGCAGAGATAGGCAAGCGCATAGCTGTTCCAGTTCACAAACGCGCAACGTCGAAGGTATTCGGCCATCTGGCCAGCTTATCAAGCGCCTCATTCAATGTCTTTTCAGCTTGGTCGCACGCCTCCTGGCGCTTTTTTTGGGCGGCTTGCTCCGGGCTTTGAAAGCGACGTTCCGCCGCAGCTTTGGCGCGATCGCAGAGAGGATCTTTTCCATACTGGACTAAGGACCAGCCTTCGCTCTTTTTCGGCCTTCGCAACAGCGGCCTTGTATTGCCTTTCAGCCTCCTCGCAGACGTTATTGAATTTCTCCCAGTCTAAGACCCCCGGAAACGCCGTCGCTGGCTCCATCGCCTCCATCCCTTCAGTGTGAATTCCCGAAGGGTGACATAGCCGGGGTTAAAGTTTGCTCAGCCTGTTTGCTAGATATTTGGTTAATCCGATTTTAACGGGTTGGCCGGCACGTGTATCGGCTTGTTCTCCTCATTCGGACCGAGTTTTTTTGGCCTGCTGCACGACCTATCCGGTGGATACAGCTTACCGCTGCTGATCGCTGCCACGATTGACCTGGTGTCGGCCATTATCGTGGTACTCGGCGGCCGCGTTCGGGCCGAGGTGACCAACAGTGCTAATGCAATGCCATGACTTGACCCTCGTTGGAACGTCGGCTTCGGGGCGATTGTGTTGAAAAACTCTTTGAGTACCGTGGTATAATCTTAGGACTATCTCAAGTCACGATAGCCCGGGGGGCAGTCGATGATGGGGGATCGGCAAGTCCAACAGGATGCGTTGTTCTATGAGTTTTTGCTCGAACGTCACATCCCGAAGGATCACCTGCTGCGCGCGATCGACCGCTTTGTCGACTTGGGTGGGGTTCGGGCCCATTTAGCACCGTTCTACAGTGAGACAGGACGACCTTCGATCGATCCGGAGCTGCTGATCCGCATGCTGATCGTTGGCTACTGCTTCGGCATCCGCTCAGAGCGGCGGCTATGCGACGAGGTCCATCTGAACCTCGCCTACCGGTGGTTTTGCGGGCTCGGCCTGGAAGCCGACGTGCCTGATCACTCGACCTTCTCAAAGAACCGCCATGGCCGCTTTCGTGACAGCGACCTACTGCGGCGATTGTTCGAGACCGTGCTACAGCGGTGCATTGCCGAGGGGCTGGTCGGCGGCGAAGGCTTTGCTGTCGACGCCAGCTTGATCCAGGCCGATGCCAGCGATCGCAACCGCGTCGAAGGGGCTGTGGGTCTACCACCAGAAGCAGCCAGCCGTGCCGTCGAGGAATATCTCGCCGTCCTCGACGATGCTGCGTTTGGTGCTGCAAGCGAGGTGACACCCAAGTTCATCGCGCCTTCCGATCCGGCAACACGATGGACCGCCGCGCACCGCGGGCCGGCTTTCTTTGCCTATTCGGCCAACTACCTGATCGACGCCGGTAACGCGATCATTGTCGATGTCGAGGCGACGACCGCAATCCGTCAGGCCGAAATTCTCGCGGCACAGCGCATGATCGAGCGCTCGCTGGAGCGCTTCGATCTGTATCCCGAGCGCCTGATCGGCGACACCGCTTACGGCTCGGCCGAGATGTTGAACTGGCTGGTCAATGACCGCGGGATCGAGCCGCACATCCCGGTATTCGACAAATCCCAGCGCACCGACGGCACCTTCTCGCGCGACGACTTCGCCTACGACCACGCCAGTGACTCCTACCAATGCCCGGCCGGGAACACCCTCCAGCACTATCGTCGGCGGTTCACGACGCCGCGGGTCGGTGTGATGAAGGACAACTCGATGCGCTACCGGGCCAGCAAGCGTGACTGCCAGGCGTGCCCCCTCAAGCCGCGCTGCTGCCCCAAGGCACCGGCGCGCAAGATCTCGCGCTCAATCTATGAAGGTGCGCGCGAGCTGGCTCGCGAGATCGCCAAGACCAAGGCCTACCAGACCTCGCGCCGCCAACGCAAAAAGGTCGAGATGCTGTTCGCTCACCTGAAGCGCATCCTGAAGCTCGACCGGCTCCGACTGCGCGGGCCAAATGGTGCTCGCGACGAATTCCACCTCGCCGCCACCGCTCAGAACCTGCGCAAGCTCGCAATGCTGGTTCCAGCGCCGCCGCCGCTCCCGGCAGGGTGAGGTGATACTTCCCGCGTCAACACCGCCGCGACCCAGAACCATCACCCCCTCGATCGCTCAAAACTACTTTTTCAACATTGGGTAATGGTCGGTGGCTCTTCCCCGGAGGCCGATAGGATCGGCTCCGTCATTGGAAGAGGAGACCGAAAGATGGAGTATTTTGCCGGCCTGGATGTCTCGATGGCAGAGACGCACGTGTGCGTCGTGCACCCGAGACGGCGCTGTCATGCACGAGGTGAAGGTGCCCTCGACACCTGCCGATATCGCCGCCGCGCTCGCGCAGGCACCGGCCTGCCGGCGGGTCGTGTTCGAAACCGGCCGGATGGCACCGATGCTCTACCATGGCTTGAGCCAGCTTGGATTACCCGTCGTCTGCGTCGAGAGCCGGCAGGCCTATCAGGCGCTGAAGTCGTTAGCGACGCACAAGACCGACCGCAACGATGCCCGCGGCTTGGCGCATCTCGCCCGCACCGGCTTCTTCAAACCGGTTCATGTGAAGTCCCTGCCGGCCCACGCTGTCCGGTCGCTGATCATCGCTCGCAAGAAGCTGGTCGGCCAGCGGGTCACCCTGGAGAACCAGATCCGCGGCCTTGCCGTGGTGTTCGGCGTCCGATTGCCACGTGCGCTCAGCCCCGCCTTCATCAAGCAGGCGCTGCAGGCGAGCGAGGGCATCGCCGGCCTGTCTGCCGCCATGCGAGGGCTGGTTGCGGCGCGTGCCGCCGTGCTCGCCGCCGTCGTGGCGATCGATGCGGACATAAGACGGATGGTCAGGGCATCCGAGGCTTGCCGCCGGCTGATGAGCATTCCTGGTGTCGGCCAACTCACCGCTCTCGCCTTCACCGCTGCAGTTGACGATCCCGGACGCTTCCAGCGATCTCGTGACATCGGCGCTTATCTCGGTTTGGTGCCGCGGCGCTATCAGTCAGGCGAGGTTGACTACACCGGCAGCATCTCGAAATGCGGCGACCGGCGAGTGCGCACACTATTGTATGAAGCCGCAAACGTCATGCTGACGCGCTACAAGGGGCCGCTGAAGCTCAAGGACTGGGCGCTCGCGATCGCCAGGCGATCCACGATGCGCAAGGCGCGGATCGCGCTCGCCCGGCGCCTTGCCATCATCATGCACGCGATGCTGCAAGCACGGCACCCAGTTCAAACCGGCATAGCCACACACCCCAACCGGACAGGAGGTCGAACCGAGCTCCCGAGCGGAGCGACGCCCGAGGGAGGGAGCAGATGACGGCGCCGATTGTGTAGCATGCGGCCAGTTTGGCCGACTGCGATTTCAACCGAGCCGCTCTGCACCCAGCTGACCCCATCAAGTGCCGCATGAGCACGTAGAGAACGCAGACACCCGACAGGCGCCATATCGCTCACCAAACGAGCCGCCGCCCCTTGACCCATTAGAGAACGGAATCGGGCAACTTGAGCCTCCCGCCGCACCTAACCGTATCGGCAGCTCGGCGCCGCTTCTAGGCCCCACTAAACTGGGACAGAGATCGAAAACTGTCGGTGGTTGCGAGCCCCCGCAACCACTTTTACCATCCAAATCAGATTATTACCCAGGGCATCCGACCTCCGCGTCAGATGCCCTTTTTGCATGTCCGACGAGTGTCCGAAAAACCCGCGTCCGTGAACGTCGGGTTTTGACCGTGTTCTACCTGACCACGCTAAGAGAGGCGTCGGAGCAAGCTGCCGAGTTCGGGGCACCAGTGAGCTTGCACGCTGTGCGCTCCAAAAACCCGCTACGCCGGATGCCCTTCTTCGCTCTTCGCTCGTATACTTATGTTCAGCGCGCGGCGGCTCGACTAGTGGCTGTCGAGCCAGCGAAGTGCTAGTTGCCGCCCACCGCCATTGATCGCCTTGATCCGTTTATACCCGTACTACAAACACTGATCGACAGCGTTCCCTCCTTTTTCGCAGGGCTCATCACGCTCAATCTGCTCGAAGTTTCACCGAAGCCGCCTCATTTGTCGTTCATCGTTATAGCCGCCGCCACGCGGCTCAAAACCTATCCCAATAGCGTACCGTTCTGGATCGACGACGATATTGGGCGGCGTATTTGCTGCCTCATCGATGATGTCAGACTCGAAGAACCTGGCCTGTTTGATGGCCGGCAAAGGCTACGCGACGATGTATACAATCTGCTAGACTAAAGGGCAACTTCACCGGACGTCGTTCGCCGGGTTATTACTCCCCCTGATCGGGAGGATTGCCCAACGGCCAATCTTCCATGCTGGCTAACGCATAGCCACGCGGGCGACTAAGTGCTGCCTCCTGTCGCGGTTGCGATCACCGGCGGCGCATCGGCGCGCGTGTCATCTTTTGACCCCACTGAGCCGAACGGACGCACCAGCATCCGTCGGACGCGTATCGGGGCGGGACCGACATGAAAGGCCATCGCCCCCTGTTCGAGCGCGCCCTCCGATGGGGTGGAGCGATTGCGTTGGCGCAAGTAGTCGAACCAGGTCGGGCAGTGATAACGCTCGGTCCACAATTCTGGATCGGCAATGTCGCGCGCAATCGACCAGCCATAAGCGCCGTTACGCTGGCGGAACAGCCGCACCTGCTGCATCACGTCGTGAAACGCTCGCGCGTTCTTCTGGGTAACCCGATATTCGATCTCGACCACCAAGGGCCCGCTGCGGCTGCTCAGCGCCAGCCGGACCTCGGGATCGTCGAGCATCACGGTCTCTTCGCCGCGCGCGCCGATGCGCGGCATGCGCAGCCACAGGCCGATGAGCGGCGAAGCGAGCATGAAGGCGGCCGAGACCAGCAATGCCGTTTCGATACCCGCGTAATCTGTGAGGCGGCCCCAGCCCCAGCTGCCAATCGCGATCCCGCCTGAAGATGCTGCCTGATAGGCCGCAAGCGATCGCCCGGCCACCCAGCGCGGCGCCGACAGCTGCACGGCAATGCCGAGCACCGCCCAGGCCAGCATCCACCCGGCCCCCGCCACGACCAGTGCCGCTGCCGTCAACGCCGGCTCGCGGCTCAGCGCCACCACGGCGGTGGACCCGCCCATCGCGAACGCGCAGGCACGGATCGCTGCCTCGCCGCTCATGTGTTGGCGCAGCTTGGTGAGGTTTAGGGCGCCGATCACCGCACCTAGGCCAAAGGCGCCGAGCATGATGCCATAGGTCTGGGGCCCGCGATGCAGCAGATCGCGCATCACCAGCGGCATCAGGGCGATGATCGCGCCACCGATCATACCAGTCACCATGCTGCGGGTCAGAACGATCTTGATCGATGGTGAATTGGTGATGTAGCGCACGCCCGAAATGATGGCGCGCCGCATTTTTTCGGGCGGCAGACGCGAGGATTCCGCGACGCGTTTCCAGAGAAACAGCGCGGCGATCAGTGGCAAATAGAGCATCGCGTTTAGCGTGAACGCCGCCATCGCGCCGGCCGCGGCAACGACAACGCCGCCGATCGCCGGACCTATGCTGCGCGCGATATTGTAGCTGATGCCGTTCAGAGCGATCGCGGCGGGAAGCGTCTCCGCTGGCACCTGCTCGGTGACCGAGGATTGCCAGGCTGGTCCCATCAGCGCCATGCCGCTACCGACGGCAAAGCAGAGTCCTAGCAAGCGATTCGGCGTGACCAAGCCGAGCCACGCAGACGCCGCCAGGACGGTCGCGCCAGTGAGCGCTATACTCAAACCGACCAGCGCCACGATGCGGCGGTCAAACATATCAGCGATCGCACCGGCGGGCATCGAGATCAGCATGACCGGCGCCGTCAGCGCAGTCTGCACGAGGGCGACTTTGTCCGCCGAGGACGTCATTTGCGTCATCGCCCAAGCCGCGCCGACGCCCTGGATCAGGATCCCGAGATTGGAAAGCAGGCTGGCGAGCCAGATGCGCCGGAAGGTAATATGGCGCAGCGGGGCAGTGATGCCGTCGGCGCTAACCGTATGGGCCTTGGACGCAATCGTCATGGGCGATGGACGCAATTGTCGCCGAGAACGCTCGACATCTTACCCAGGAAAGCCAAGTTGACCGAGACTGGAGTGTTGCACGGCTGCGTTGCCGGAATACCGGGCTGACTGCCATGATTACGGCGCAAAACTGAATTATGGCGGCTCCGGCCTCGACGGCGCCGCACCATCGAATTGGCAGCTTCTCAGCGTGATACCCAGCTGGTAGCGAGCTGAAGTGGCGGTCCGCTCCGGGCATGAAGAGTTGCCGGCGCCCCCAAGGCCGAACGCCCGGTATCCGTTCAGTTAGTCGACCTTCGCCGGGACTACCGCAACGGACGAGATGCGCCGAAAGCGGACCTTGCGTCCTCAGACGCGCAGGCTGCGAGTTCGAGCGAGACGCTGGTGGCGTCAGGTGAGGGAAAGGGCGCGTATCTTCCATCGCCAATCTTGATGGGCCGGCGGCGAACATTCAAAATCCCCTGATGGCGAAAATTGTCCGTCATCCCAAGGAAGGTACACAAAATCGAAGCTACACAAAATCCGCCGGCAACGCTGGGCGAGGTGCTGTATGCCAAGCCCAAGGGTGCGGTGCCGGAGCAGGATTGGGCGACGCTCGTCGAAGCAATTGCCGCGGGGGACCAGCTCGCGCTACACGCGCTTTATGAGATGGCTCATCGCATCGTCTTCACCTTGGTCATGCGAATCGTGTCAAACCGGGAGATCGCCGAAGAGCTCACCATCGACGTCTTTCATGACGTCTGGCGGCGCGCATCGCGTTACGACGCCGCAAACGGCACGGTGCTCGGCTGGATCATGAACCAGGCGCGCTCGCGCGCGATCGATCGCCTGCGCTTTGAAAACCGAAAGAAGCGCAGCAACGGCTGTGATAGCCAGCCCCTGACCAACGGCGCTGCCGATCCGCACGATTTGTTGGAGCTGCGCGAGCAGGGCCGGTCGCTGCGCGCGGCGTTGGCGGCGCTCACGCCGGACGAGCGCCAGGCGATCGAAACGACGTTCTTTGCCGGGCTTACGCATGCCGAAGCCGCGGCGCGGCTAAATCAGCCGCTCGGCACCATCAAGACGCGCATTCGTTCGGGACTGGACAAGCTGCGGCGCACGCTGACCGCAGAAGTGGGGAAGCCATGAGCACGTCCGCTAGGGACCCGTGCGAGCACAGCGAGGTAACGTGCTCCTACGCCCTGAAGGTTCTGCCGGCGAGTGAGGTTGCCGCGGCCGAAGCACACATCGCCTCGTGCCCGGATTGCCAGCGCGAGTTAGAGAGCCTGCAACCGGTGTTCAATACCTTTGTCTCCTGGCCCACCGATGTGCTGCGTCCAACGACATCGCTGCAGGCGCGCCTTGCGCTTCGGATCGCCGAGGAGACCGGGAAGCAACCGGTGCTGCCGCCGACGCAGCGGTGGTGCGACCCGGAATGGGAACAGATCGCGCCCGGTATCGAATGCAAGCTACTCGCGACCGACACCGAAAGCCATCGGGTCAGCATGCTGGTACGCCTCGCGCCTGGCGCGAGCTACCCAGCCCATACTCATGCCAGCGTTGAAGAGCTGTATCTCCTCGATGGTGAGCTGTGGATCGACGGCCGCAAGCTCTTCCCGGGCGAATACAACTGCAGCGCGCCCGGAGCAAGCGACGAGCGCGTCTGGAGCGAGACAGGCTGCACCTGTCTTCTCATCACCAGCACCAAAGATACCCTTCGCTGAACGCCTCGCACGCGAGATGCGCCCGTACGGTGAGCATCCATGCGAGCCATTGGCGGCGCGTACCCCAAGCGTAAGAAGTACTTTGGCAACTTGCGATTGAGCATGCCCGGAGATCGCTAAGGGCGCTCCTTTTCACCTTGCCTTACCGGGACCAATCCAAAAGCTCTCGTTTGACGTCTTAGGGGCGCCACTAACCCAAGAGGGCTTTATGCCAGCCTCTAACCCCGACGGCCGAGTTAGTCTGATGCTGACCGAGATCACTCTACATTTGCTCGCGGAGGAGGGCCTGATCTCGAAGGAAAAGGTGTTGGACGCCATCAATGGGCTCGTCGAACTGGCGCATGAGGACGACCGGACCCGTCACAGCAGCTCGGCGGTAAAGCTCCTTGAAGTGATCGCACAGACCTTCGCCGCGAAAGGATGCGATGAGGTCAGGTCCCCTCCGGTGTCGGCGCGGAGATCAGCGGGAATATCGAAAGGACGCCGATGAGACCGGTCTGGCGCCTCACGCCCACTTTCGCAAGGTCGAGCTGGTCTGGGCCGTACCGGCGTGATCGCACGCCGTAAGCGACGGCAGTAGCACGGTGGCATCTCCCGGCGAGTTAACCGGGCGATTATCCGAATGCTTATAGCGCGTCAGCGGTGGCCACGAACCCGGAGCACCACTGCTCAGTGCTTTCAGCGAGCCTCATCAAACGGCGGTTCTCGAGGTTTCACAGCGGTTGCGTTCACGCAGGTTGAGATAGCTGCGGACTCTGCGGTCGCGCCGGCGATGATGGAATGGCTCGGCCAGGAATGGGATTACGCCGCCTGGAGCCAGTCCACTAAGGACTTGGCAATCATCGGCACGGTCGACGAATGCCTCGCTCAATTGCGCGCGCAACTCGCCGTCGGCGTCCAAAAGCTGATCTTCATTCCCTACCGCTACCAGCCCGACCAAGTCGAAATCATCGCCCGCGACATCATCCCCCGCCTGCGGGGTTGACCCTCGTGTCGAGTTCCGGGTTCGAGAAGCGAATTCCAAGGAGGCAGCCCAGCGCAATCACTTGATCGCGCACGGTTCTCCATTGCTTTTAAACGTCCGCTAGGGCACGCGGTTTCCCCGCATTCTTCGGCCCCTGAGCAAGCGGATTTAGATAGCAGCTGGCAAGCGAGATCTGCGGTCGCGAGAAGCGTGCACCCTCCTGGTCCGCAACTCGGCAAGGCACGAACGAAAACATATTGTTGGTCGGAGCCTTGTACGTCGCGCCTTTATATAGGGTAAACCGATTACGGGCGTATTCATCGCTCATCCGGATAGCTTCAATCGTACAGACGCGAAATGCATCATCGGTGTCTGGGGGCTCAAAGACGGAGTATTTGAGCGAGTCACTGACGACAAAGACCGTATCGACAGCGAAAATACCGCCCAAATTTGAGCCGAATAGTATGACGGAGCCCGATGTGAGCTGCCGCAATGCAGCCTGGCTGGGCTGACGGCAGTTGCTATACAAAAAGTGATCTCCGAACACCCAAGGATCGGTGTTTTGTCGGTGTGCCGAAGACGTAGAACGTTCCCAGACAGGCTTGTGTAAGAAGCGCGGGAGACCCTCTCGCCGCCAAGTCCTTACCACATAAGAAGGAGCCTCCCATTCCCCCCAGAATACGAGAGATGCAGCGCACTGTGACCCATTCCCGCCTACGTAGCGGCCATCGCTCTGGATGAATTTGCGGCGGTGCTCACGCGTGTTCCAAGGCTGACGCGTTGTGTTTTTGGGATTGTGCTCCTGCCCCGGATGGGGGAATTGCACGAAATACCAGGGTCCGGCAGAACTATCAGCCATCGGAGCATCACAGAACGCAAATGCCGGCTTCAGGCGGGTCGAGGTAGCAATACCAACCCGGCGTAACTTCACCGTCCTCACGGAAGATCAGTTTGTTGAACCGACCGTTCCGCGTATTCGGTACGACTGACCAAGGCGCCTCAGATCCACGCTGGTGCGCGTGCCTCACGTATTCCGCGACGGCCGCTCGCTTGGTGTCGGCGTTCAGTATCGCTTTTCGCCCGTGGCTGAGCATGACAAAGATCCACGGAGCCCTACCGAAATTGCCAACGTCACCAATAGTGCTCGCATCGGATTCCGAAAGCCATGTTTCGAGAAGGCAAAGGAGTTCGGTTTTGCTCGCCAAAGTGCTTCCCTTCTCGATGTGGCCTTCTTGATCGATACCTGCCCGCCCTGGCACCCGCCCCAGCGCTGCATCGCCGCCCTGTTCGCCTCGGCTGCGGATGAATTGTTTGATGGCTTGGAACTCTTCGACGGTCACCGGCAACAAAATCTCCGCGTTCTCCCAGTCGGCCGCCGCGGTTGGCGGAATTTCGGAATAGTCGATCTCCGCCTCCACAGTGTCGATGAGCGTCGTGAAGTATTCCTTTGGCTTATCCGCTCGTATACTCATAATAGACCTGTTGCTCTGCTGCGTTGGCCGGTCGCATCGAGATGATCCGGCATTTCCGATTGCGCGGGGTATAGACAATTAAGACAACCCGCCCGTACAACTCACCGAGCACCATGAACCGTGTCTCTTTCAAGCGCCGCCGCCTCGTGTCTTGTCGACGCACCAGCGGCCCACGGAACACAATACGAGCCGCCTCGAAGACGAAATCCCGGTCTGCAAAGGTGTCAAAGCTCTTTTTTCGGTTCCATTCGAAGTCTTCGTCACGGTAGGGAGAAACCCACAGCCGGTAGACGGCCGGCATTGCGTCGAGTCAGCCGAGCGGCATTTCGGGTAGGGTGACGATGTCGATGCCGGCGGCTTCGAGGCCTTGGCGCACGGCAAGGGCGGCAATCACCGCCGAGGGTTCGTCGCCATGCAGGCAAAGGGTGTCAAGCCGCACCTTTAGCCGCTTGCCGGTGCGCGAGACGATTTCGTCGCTGAGGACCATGTTGACGACGCGGTCGCGGATTTCGTCCGGGTCATGCAACACCGCGCCCGGTATCTTGCGCGAGGTCAGATTACCGTCATCGTCATAGAGGCGGTCGCAAAATCCCTCGCGCGCCAACGGCAGGCCCAACTCCAGCGCCGCCTTTTCCATCTGCGAGCCGGCGAGCGCCACATAGATCAGGTCGCGATCCACGGTCTTCATCGCTCGGCCGACCGCCAATGCCAGCTCGATATCTTCGGCCGCCATGTTGTTCAACGCGCCATGCGTTTTCACATGCGTAACCTTGCGGCCGACATAGGCCGCCATCGCCTGCAACGCACCGATCTGATAGGCGATCATGTATTCAAGGTCGTGCGGGTTGGTGTCGACGCGGCGGCGGCCAAACCCCCACAAATCGTTAAAGCCGGGATGCGCGCCGATGCTGACGCCATTCTCGGCCGCGAGACTGACGAGCCGGTGCATCGTCACCGGATCGCCGGCGTGAAAACCGCAGGCGATGCTGGCCGAGCGGATGATCTTCATCAACGCGGCGTCGTCACCCATCTCCCAGGCGCCAAAACCCTCGCCCATATCGGCATTGAGATTGATCGCTTTTGCCATGCGCGGCTCCTCACCCTTATTCTCGTCAACTAAGTGCGATTGCTGATTGTAGCAAGGAAATGGCGTGAACATGCGCTTCCTGTCGGTTGGCGACCGCGCGCTGACGGCCGAATTCGGCAACGCGATCGACCGTGAACTAAGCCGGAAGGTCCTGCGCCTCGATCACATTATCCGCGGCGAGCGCCTGCCGGGGGTTGTCGAGACCGTGCCGACCTTTCGCTCGCTGACTTTGCATTACGATCCGGCGGTGACCTCGCGCGCCGATCTCGAACGCATCATTACCGGGCTGCTCGGCGAGTGCGAAACGGCTATTGCCGCGGCGCGACTGTGGCGCATCCCGGTGTGCTATGCGGGCGAATATGCGCCGGATCTCGACGATGTCGCGCGGCGCACTGGGCTCGCCCCCGCGGATGTCGTCGCGATGCACAGCGGGGTGCGTTATCACGTGTACATGCTCGGGTTTTTGCCGGGCTTTCCGTATATGGGCGATCTGCCGCCGCAACTCGCCTTGCCGCGGCGGGCCGATCCGCGCGTCCGGGTCCCGGCCGGATCGATCGCGATCGCCACCTCACTGAGCGCGATCTATCCCTATGACAGCCCCGGCGGGTGGCATCTGATCGGGGCAACCCCGATCCGCTTTTTCGATCCCGCTCGCGATCCGCCCTCATTGCTCGCCGCGGGCGACGCAGTACAGTTCGAGCCGATCGAGCCGGACGCGTTCACGGCAATAAAGCGAGCGGTCGATAACGGCGGCTACACGGTGGAAAGCGCACTGGTTGCGCCATGAATCCCGGCTTGCGGGTGCTGAGCCCGGGGCTGCACACGACGGTGCAGGATCTCGGCCGGATTGGTTACCAAGCGTTGGGCGTCCCGGTTTCGGGCGCGCTCGATAGCCTCGCTTTGCGGCTCGGTAACGCGCTCGTCGGCAATCCCGAGAGCGCGGCGGCTCTCGAAATCCTGGGCGGCGGCCCCACTCTGGAGGTCATCGCGGACAGCGTGCGAGTCGCGGTCGCCGGGCCTGGCGCCAGCCTCGCCCTGGTTGACGGCGGGCAGGCCATTCCTGCTTGGCGCAGTGCCACACTCTTCCGCGGCGAGGCGTTCCGGGTCGTTCCCGGCACCGAGTCGGTCTGCGGCTATCTCGCCGTCGAGGGCGGATTAGCCGTCGTGCCGGTGCTCGGCAGCGCCTCGACTTATGTGCGCGCTGGGCTCGGCGGTGTTCACGGACGGGCGTTGCGGCGCGGAGACGAGGTGCCGCTGGTGCTCAATCGCGCCTCCGAGCGGGCCGAATATCGCCTCCCATCCCCGCCATCGGCGGCATCTGACGCTCCGATCCGTATCGTCCTCGGGCCGCAACAGGAGTGCTTCACCGTTGAGGCCTTAGCGACCCTGCTCGATGCCGAGTTTCGCATCTCGAAAGATGCCGACCGCATGGGGATGCGGCTCGACGGCCCGGCATTACGCCATCGCGGCGGTTGGGACATTGTCTCCGACGCGATCGCCACCGGCGCCGTTCAGGTGCCCGGCTCCGGCCACCCGATCGTATTGCTCGCCGACCATCAAACGACCGGCGGCTATCCGAAGATTGCGACCGTGATCTCCGCCGACCTCCCGATCCTTGGCCGCCGCCGGCCCGGAGACGCGATCCGCTTTGCCGCGGTCGCGGTCGAGGCAGCGGAACAGCTCGCCCGCGACGCCGAGAACCGCCTGACCACCTTGCTCACGGCGATCGAACCGGTATCCGATGGTCGCGGCATCGACCTGGCCTCGCTCTATGCCGGCAACCTGATCAGCGGCGTCGTCACCGCCGTAGAGTAAGCGCAAGACAGCCCCGGCCATATGGCCGGGGCTTTGCGTGGGATCGGCCGCTCAATACGGCGGCTGTGCTGCTCTCGTTGCTGAGGGTGACACATATTGGTTTGCGGGCGGGGGATACCCGCCATACGGGCTAGCCGAGGGATACCCGCCATACGGGTTATAGGTGTAAGGCCCAGCGCCGTTGTAAGCCGGCGCCGCGTAACTCTGGGTCGGGACCGACGGAGTCACAGGATAGGCGCCCGTCGCCATCGGCTGCGGCCCAGTCCCGAATGCGCCGTAGCTGGGCCGCTGTTCGGCTGGGCTTGCATAGGTGCTGCCGGATGAACTGCCGTAACTCTCGGGCGAGGTGGTCGATCCCATCTGCGACGACCCGCAAAACAGGTCGCCGCCGGCATTCCGAATACCACCCGGACAGCTGTCGGCGTGCTGCAGCTGGGTCGTTTGCCAGGTACCATCCCCTTTGGGGCAGAACGCAGTCAGCGTGCCTTCGAGCATCCGAACTTCTTTGCATTCAGTTAGATAGGGCCCTTGCGGCAGAGTTCCCTGGGCCGTTTGCTGCGGACCTTCCGTCGGCGGCGGGGCGCCGGGCGGTGTCGCGATCGGATTATTCTGGTAGGGCATCAACATGGTTTGCGCCGATGCCGGGACCGCCAACAGCGCGCCGGCGAGTAAAAGCGCGGGAGATGCGGCGAGTACGGGTCTCATGTCCACTCCTTGCGAGTTCTCACTTTCGCGAAACAGCCGCACCAGTTGATTTGATCCGCGATAGGCTGCCTCGGCTGGCTTCCGGCCGTGCACCGCGCTAGTTTCTTCGGTCAATTTCCTGGCTTATGTCGCTGGAGTTCTCGGAAATGGGGCAGCTGAGCTATGTTCATGGCGCCAGCGAAACGCCGCTGATCGGGGAGACGATCGGCTATTATTTCGACCGTGCGTCCGAGCAATACGGCGCGCGCGACGCACTGATCGTACGCCATCAAAACATCCGCTGGAGCTGGCGCGAGCTGAAGCAAAGAGTTGACGATTTTGCCGCCGGACTGATGGCGCTCGGTCTTAAGCGCGGCGAGCGGATCGGGATTTGGTCGCCCAACAACGCCGAATGGGTCATCACCCAGTTCGCCACCGCGAAGGCCGGGCTGATCCTGGTCAACATCAACCCCGCCTACCGTGTGACCGAGCTCGAATACGCGCTGAACAAGGCGGGCTGCAGTGCATTGATTACGGCTGCGCATTTCAAGACCAGCGATTATCTGGCAATGCTGGGCGAACTGGCGCCTGAACTGGCGGCAGCACCGCCCGGGGAGTTACGAGCGGCTCGCCTGCCGATGCTGCGCCTCTTGATCTCGATCGGCGAGGACAAAGTGGCGGGGGCCGTTCGGTTTGATGCGGTCTACGATCTAGCGGGCAAACCCGAACGCGACCGGCTCGCAGCGCTGGCCGACGAATTGCAATTCGATGATCCGATCAACATCCAATTCACATCGGGCACGACCGGGTTTCCGAAAGGAGCCACCCTCACGCACCACAATATCTTGAACAACGGGTTTTTTATTGGCGAGGCGATGCGGCTGGGTCCCGATGATCGCCTGTGCATTCCAGTACCGCTTTATCACTGCTTTGGCATGGTGCTCGGCAACCTCGCCTGTCTGACCCACGGGTCGGCGATGGTTTATCCCGGTGAAGGGTTTGACCCGCTCGCGACCCTCGAAACCATCGAGGCCGAACTCTGCACCGCCTTACATGGCGTCCCGACGATGTTTATTGCCGAGATGGACCATCACGATTTTGGCAAGTTCGATTTATCGTCGCTGCGCACCGGCATCATGGCCGGCAGTCCGTGCCCGATCGAGGTCATGAAGCGCGCGGTCGAACGCATGCATCTGAAAGAAATCACGATTGCCTATGGCATGACCGAAACCAGCCCGGTCAGTTTTCAATCCTCGACCGACGATCCGATCGAACGCCGCGTTTCGACAGTCGGCCGGATCCTGCCGCACCTCGAGGTCAAGATTGTCGACGCCGAGGGCCGGATCGTGCCGCGCGGCACCCCCGGCGAATTGTGGACCCGCGGCTACTCGGTCATGCTCGGCTATTGGGATGACGAGGAGAAAACCCGCGAGGCAATCGACCCGGCACGCTGGATGAAGACCGGCGATCTCGCCACGATCGACGAGGAAGGCTATTGCAATATTGTCGGCCGCATTAAAGACATGGTCATCCGCGGTGGAGAGAACGTCTACCCGCGCGAAATCGAGGAGTTCCTATACCGGCATCCAAAAATCCGGGATGTGCAGGTGATCGGCGTGCCCGACCCGCGCTATGGCGAGGAATTGTGTGCTTGGGTGCAGTTGCATGAGGGCGAGACTGCTACTCCCGAGGAGATCCGCGGTTTCTGCCAGGGCCAGATCGCGCATTACAAAATCCCGCGCTATGTGAAATTCGTCGACGGCTTCCCAATGACCGTGACCGGCAAAATCCAGAAATTCATCATGCGCGAGCAGACCATCTGCGAACTCGGACTCCAAGCCGAAAAGACCGCCTAGAGGTCAGAACCAGGCGGACGGTACCCGCGTCGGTCGTCGCTGGATTGCTTCGTCGCTTCTCTCCCCGCAATGACACAATTAAGGACGTCATTGCGAGCGCAGCGAAGCAATCCCGGTGTAACGATGCGATGCAATCTTGAATTCACCCCATAGGTTCGGCCGATTTTCTCGTGTCTATACCACAATTAAAAGCGTCGGCATCATCAGCCATGCTCGTCCTCGGCAATCCCAGCTGAAGCGGAACAACCCTCTGGCTATCATCGTTGTACACGACTGTTGGCTGTCGCTTGGACAGCGCGACAAGTTGCGGTAAGAACTGGAAAAGGACCCCAGGGTGAAAATGCGATCGATTGCGACCGGCGTCGTCGGCGCCGGAATGGTCTTGGCTTTGGCAAGCTGCACAAACCCGTATGATCCCGGGCAACGCGCGCTCGGAGGTGCTGCGATCGGGGCCGGCACTGGGGCGGCGATCGGCGCTATTGCCGGCGGCGGAACGGGTGCGGCGATCGGTGCCGCGACTGGCGGCGCGGTGGGGGCCATCACCGGTGCTGCGACGACCCCGCCGCCGCCGGGCTATTACCCACCACCGCCACCACCACCCCGTTATTAGCGGCAATTCAACCCGGCAGTCGCGACGGCTGCCGGGCTCATATTCCTAAACAGGATTTCTGCGAATTAGAGCAGATCAGCTCGGCGGCGTCGATTTAATCAAATCGGCAATCTGCTGCACCGCGGCTCGCTGAGCCGGCGAGCCGGACTGCGCCGGAACCGCCGCCTCGATCACGCGTGCCGCTCGCGGCTGCGCCGCAGGCGCAGAGGTCTCGATCAATCGCGGAGCGTTCGGCCGTGCCGCGGGCGCGGGCGAACTCCGGATCGAATTCGTCCCGGGCCCAATCGAGCTTGAACCGAACGGCGAGCCGGCTGGGCAAGCGTTGCCGGACTTGCTGACCGACACCCTCGGCGCCGCGCCGTTCCCCGAATAGGAATAGACCATCTGCTCGCGGCACGTGCCGGCGCCGGTGCTCGTGGAGGTCACGACCACACCCGACACCTGTCCTGGTCCACACGACGGCATTGAGGCCATCGCTGCCTCCATTGCCGGATTGGGGCCGACCAGCCAGACCGGCGCATCGGCGAGCGCTTGCGCCTGCGCGATCAGACGCGCTGCTGCAGCCTCCCGATCAGCGGTATATCGATAAAATTCGGCCGGTGTCGGCGTGACGACGTCGAACCCTTGGTCCGCCCAGAGCTGCGGGCTGCTCGTCACCATTTCCCCGGGGCCGGGCAGCATGACGACAAGGCGGCCGGCATATTAGGCCCGATTGCATAGACCCGGGCAGCGCCGCTATCAGCGGGTTGCGCCGCTACTGTGGCGACTGGAGCGTAGGCCTGTGCCGGCAAATAGGCCGGGGCCGGCGCATAGTCGGGGCCGGGCATATAGGCCTGCGGCGGTCCGCCGCCAGCGTAGGCGCAGCCTACCACCGGCGAGAGAATAGCCATGCAACGGCAGAGGGTTACGGCTCGCTGCTTCCACATCGACACGCCTCCTCCGAAAATCGATTTCCGCTCGATAAATCACTCCCGATTTAGGCAATTTCTTGACCACGAGACTATGGCTCTCCCCTATTGGGCAAGCCGGCGCACTCGGAGGTGGCATAAGATCAAACAGCCATGGGCCGATCGCGCGCTCGCATTTTATGGAGCAATCCTGGAAACCCGCCGGATTTCAGTCGCGCGGGCGCTCGGTATCGAGCTCCGGCGTTTCAGTCGGGCGCTGCATAAGATCAAGGCAGCGAGCGATCTTTCCGGGATTGATCGCGTCGTCATATATAGCGATGGCTCGGTCACCGATGAGCAGGGCGAACCGCTTGGCAACCTCCACGACGAAGACTGAGGTCGCGGCCGACCGCAAAGCGTTCGTCACGCTGCGGTTCGCCGGCGACGAACTCGACCCCGACGAAATTTCGGCTGTCCTGCCGGTAAAGCCCACCCGCGCGCATCGTAAGGGTGAGACATTTTTCGCCGGGCCCCGAGCCGGCAAGCTGCGCGGCCGCACCGGAATTTGGTTTCTCGCCACCGACAAACTCGTACCCAGCGACGATCTCCAGGACCATTTGGCTTTCGTGGAAAACCTACTTTTTCCAACGCCGCACGACAGCACAAGGATGACGAAACTCCGCGCGATCTTAGAACGCACACACTCCCGCGCCCACGTGACCTGCTTCTGGTGCGGTGACCCCGGCGAACCGGCCCCGGAAATCCCAGCGAGCTTCAAATCCGCAATCGAGCCGCTGGCCACCGACATCGAAACCGATTTCGCACCAGCGCGCTGACTTAGCTACTCGCTCCACCGCTCTTTCGTTCTCGCCCAATCAGCGGTAGCGTGAAGCCTCCGTTGTTTTGGCACAAAAGCCCATTGCCATGAACGCCGCTCCGACCTTCGATGAGTTGATGTGGCCTGCGTTGCAAGCTCTCAAAGCTATGGGAGGTTCGGGCACCAACGAAGAACTTCTTAATAAAATTATAGAACTCGAACGGATTTCGCCCGAGGTCCAAGCGATCGAGCATACCGACCACCGGCAGTCGAGGCTTAACTACAATCTGGCTTGGGCGAAAACTTACCTGAAGAAGGTCGGCGCGATCGACAACAGTCGGCGCGGTGTCTGGTTGATAACCAAAGAAGGCGAAGCCTTGTCGGAAGCAGACGTAGGCTCGGTACCGGCGCGGGTCCGCAAGCAAATTACGGAGGACCGGCTTACCAAGGGCGCGGCAGATCCCCCGGGCGATGTTGCAGAGCTCGGGTCAACGCAAGATGTCGAAGCTCAGGAGCCCCGGTGGAAAGATCGACTTCTGGGGGTGCTTCGGAGCTTGCAGCCTGATGCCTTTGAGAGGCTGGCGCAGCGAATTTTTGCGCGAAGCCGGATTTATAAAAGTAGAGGTCACCGGCCGGAGTGGAGACGGTGGGATCGACGGAATTGGGGTACTGCGTGTCAACCTACTCTCATTTCACGTTCTTTTTCAGTGCAAGAGATACCAGTCTGCGGTCGGCGCGGGAGCTATTCGAGATTTCCGCGGGGCTATGGTCGGGCGCAGCGACAAGGGAGTAATAATCACCACTGGCACATTCACGCCCGATGCCAAACGCGAGGCAACGCGCGACGGAGCGCCCGCTATAGACCTCATTGACGGTGACCTGCTGTGCGATCTCCTCAAAGATCTCAAGCTCGGTGTTCACACGGAAATGGTCGAACAAATCACCGTCGAACCGAACTGGTTCGGCGATCTCTGAGTATCACAATTCCGGAAAGACGCTCACCCCAGTTCGGCAATGCGCGGCAAGACCTCCTTCGAGAATAGGGTCAGGTTGTCGACGGTGTCTTCGTGGCTGATCGTGCCGCCCTGGCCCATCATCAGCAGGTGGCCAAACCCGCCGACATGGTCGTAAAAGGCCATCAGCTGGTCATAGACGTCGTCGGGGGTGCCGGCGAATGAGAGGCCGGCATCGATGGCCTCGTCGACCGACATTGTGCGCGGGTTGATCGGATGGCCGTCCTTGGTTTGGACCCGGGTTGCCCGCGCCGCCATGGCGCCGCCTGATTTCAGCATCTGGGCGGCCGCGCGCGGCGAAACATAGCCGGGCGGGTTGGCGAATTGCGGCGCGACGATGCCCGAGGTGCGGCTGTAATCGAGGATCTGGTCGGCGCGCCGCTGGCCCTCCTCGCGGGTATGTCCGACCCCGATCAGGGCCATATAGGCCAAGCGGTCGGGCGTCGGCACGCGGCCGACCTCGCGCGCTCTTTTGCGATAGGCCTCGAAGATCGACGGGGTGCGCACCCAACCGGTGTTGAGGACACCGATCACCATGCCGCGCGCCGCTGCTTCCGTGGCGCTGTCCGTGCTGCCGACCGGCGTCCATACCGGCGGGTGTGGCTGCTGATACGGCCGCGGCCAGACATTGACCGAACGGTACTGAAAATGCCTGCCCTCCCAGTTGAACGGGCCGTCATGGCTGGTCATCGCTTTCAAAATGAGGTCGTGCGCCTCCCAGAAGCGCTCGGTCAGCTCGGCCGGGTTGGTGTTGGCCGGCGAGATCTCGAACGGCACACCTTTGACAAATCCCATCTCGAGCCGGCCGCGCGAGATCACATCGATGATCGAATATTCCTCGGCGACCCGGATCGGGTCGTTGCGGTTGCCGATCGGCATGCCGAGCGCCAGCAGCCGCACTTTTTTGGTCTCCCGCGCCAGGATCGCCATCGGGATTGTGCACACCGAGTTGGCGCAGGTCGCGGTGGCGTGGTGCTCGTTGGTCATGATGTTGATGCCGAGCTCGTCGCACAATGCCCACTCGTCGAGATAGCGATGATAGAGATCGGCGCCGATTTCCGGGTCGAACAGCCGGCTCGGGACGACCACACGATACGAGTTGCGGAGATGCGGCCAGGCCGGGTGATAAGCCATCTCGCTGAAATGCCAGACCTTCATCGCGTCACCTCCGTGGCAGCGAATTGTTGTATTGCGGCGGCGACCGCGTCGGGGCGCTCGATCTGCGGATAATGCCCGGCTTGGGCAATCGGCTCGAACCTGGCGCGCGGCAAGGCCGCGGCGAGCTTTTCGCCGTATTCAGGGGTGACGATGCCGTCACTGTCGCCCCACACCACAAGGGTCGGCGCCCGCACCCGGTGCAGCCATTGCTTGAGCCCGGGATTGTGCATATAGGGCCGCCAGCCATAGAGCACGGCCGCCTGGCGGTCGCAGGCAATCGCGGTCAGCTCGTCATCGCTGAGCGAGCTGTAATCGGGTAATACGCGCGCCGGATCGTAAAAGGTGCGCCGCCGCACCTCGTCCTCCGGCAACGCGTAAACATCGGTAATATCACGCTCTTCGGGTCCGCCGAATTTGAGACCGAGCGAGTCGATCAGCACCAATGCCGCGATCTTCGCGATCGAGCGCACCGCGATTTCGAGCGCGACCCACCCGCCGAACGACGAGCCGACGACGACGGCGGGGTCGCGTTGGCGATCGAGCCAATCGAGGTAAAGATAGGCAAGGTCGTGGACGCTGCGGAACTCGTCCGGCCGCGCGGAATGGCCAAATCCGGGATGGCGGGGGGCGGTGACTTGCCAATTGCGCCGCAAGATGTCGAGAAACCGGGTGTTTTGCGCGACGTAATCGCCGCCGTGCAGAAACAGCAACGGCGGGCCGGCGCCGGCAATCGAGCCGTCGAGCGAGTGGTTTCCGATTTCGATCACCGTCATGTCTCTCCTCCCCGGCACTACGCAGGCATCCGTTGTCAGCCGAGTATCGCGGTCATCGGCGCTTTGGTCCACCCGCACTTAGCGCGATCGGACGGTGCTTGCTTTCACTCGCCGGCCGCGCGAACTAGAGCGAAGCAGCAAGTAGCGGGCGAGCGGAGAGGCCGCGCCAATGAACGAGACAGCGCAGCCCCGGCGACCGGGGACAACGCCGGTGGGGGTCGAGGAGGTGGCCGAAGTGCTGGCCCTACACCCGATATTTGCCCATTTCGACCGAGCAGCACTGCACGCGGTCGCGGCCCATTGCAGCGTCGCTACCTTCGCTGCCGGCGACACGATCATGCGGCAAGGTGATCCCGGCAATTTCGCCTATCTGATACTGGAGGGCGAGGCCGACGTCTTTGTCGAGATCCCGGCCCGCCGCATCCCGATGGCGACCCTCGGCCGGCACACCACCATCGGCGAACTTGGCGCCTTTACCGATATGCCGCGCACCGCAACCGTCATCGCCCGCACTGAACTCGTCACATTGCGCATCGAGCGTGAAACGTTGATGAGCCTTGCCGCGGATTTCCCGGCGATCCCAGTCGCGGTGATCGCCGAGCTAGGCCGGCGGCTGCAGAGTATGAACATGCCGCTAGCCTATCTGACTTACGCGGCGAGCGCCTTGGCGCGCGACGAGTACGACCCTGAAATGCTGGCGGAACTGACCAACCAGCAGGGCGATCTCGCCAGTTTCGCCCGTGTCTTTGCCAACATGGCGGGTGAGATCCGCGACAAGCAACAGCGCCGCCATGAAATTGAGGCTGCCGCCGATCTGCAAAGATCCATTCTACCAGGGCCGCTCGCCCGCGAGGGAATGGCGCGCGCGGTTGACCTGCACGCGGAAATGCATCCGGCGCGCGACGTCGGCGGTGATTTTTATGATTACTTTCTGGTCAGCGAGAAACGGCTCGTTGTTACCGTCGCCGACGTTTCCGGCAAAGGCATTCCGGCGGCTTTATTCATGGCGGTTTCACGCACTGTATTGCGATCGGTCGCCGGCATCGACGATATGGCGGCTGCAATGCGCGACGCCAATCGCCTGCTCTCGACCGAGAACGAAGCTTGCATGTTCGTCACGGTGTTCTACGGGGTGCTCGACCTCGCGAACGGCGTTTTTCGCTGGTGCAATGCCGGCCACAACCCGCCCTATCTGCTGCGCGCTGGTGGCGGCCGCGAGATGCTGCATGCCACTGGCGTCCCGTTCGGCATCGATCCTGCCGGGTTCCATCGTATCGGCGAAAGCGTGCTGATGCCCGGCGACGCGCTGTTCCTGTATAGCGACGGCATCACGGAAGCGTTCAATACCGCGGGCGAGCTTTACGGCAGCAATCGGCTCGAAGACGTGCTCGACAGAGAGCGCGGACGCGGCGCCGCCGAGATCGTCAGCGATATACTCGCCGACACGAACCGCTTTGCCGCCGGCGCCGAGCAAGCGGACGACATCACCTGCTTGGCATTGCGTTACCAACCCTAACGACCGCCGTCAGCAGCATCCAGGCGTCGAAAATCTCCTCCCCGACTGCGACATTTTGTCATATCCTCCCGAATCGCGGCCGTCTTGGGCCGCCAGTAGAGCTGGGAGGATCCCATGAATGTCGAGGCGATCCTGCGTGACAAGGGGCGGGCTGTCGTTACCATCCGACCGGGCGAAGCTATCGCAACAGCATTGCTGACATTGCGCGACGCCAATGTCGGCGCGCTGGTCGTCAGTGGCAATGGCGAGACCGTCGACGGCATCATCTCGGAACGCGACATCATCCACGGGCTGGCCGATCACGGCAGCGCGCTGCTGTCCCTGCACGTCGCCGCAGCAATGAGCAACCCGGTCATCACTTGCGATCCCGCCGATAGCGTCGCCGATCTAATGGCAGAGATGACAAACCGTCGGATCCGGCACTTGCCGGTCGTCCGCAACGGCCGCCTTGTCGGCATTGTCAGCATCGGCGATCTCGTGAAAAACCGGCTCGACGAAATCGAATACGAGGCGCGCTCGCTGCGCTCGTTCATCGCCGGCGGCTGAGCCGCCGGCGATCGCAGCTGCGTCAAACGGGGGCGGCGAAAGCGCGTGGGCCCGGCGATCCTCGCGGGCTATATCCGCGGCCTCACCAGCCTTGCCAAGCCCAAGACCGGTCCGTACGTATCGTAAAGCTGTAAGGGAGGTATGCGCGATGAAGCTTTCCGATCCGAAGCTGTTCCGCCAGCAATGCTATGTCGATGGCGAATGGGTCGCCGCGTTGAACCGCGGGACGATCCCGGTGACCGACCCGGCAACCGGCGAAACCCTCGGCACCGTGCCCAGAATGGGCGCCGAGGAAACCCGCCAGGCGATCGAGGCCGCCGACCGCGCACTTCCCGCGTGGCGCGCGAAGACCGCCAAGGAACGCGCCCACATCCTGCGGCGCTGGTACGATCTGATGATGGCGAACCAGGAGGATCTCGCCACCTTGATGACCGCCGAGCAGGGCAAGCCGCTCGCCGAGTCAAAAGGCGAGATCGCCTATGCCGCCTCGTTCATCGAATGGTTTGGCGAGGAGGGCAAGCGCATCTACGGCGACACGATCCCGGCGCACATGGCCGACAAGCGCATTGTCGTCACCAAGGAGCCGATCGGTGTGTGCGCCGCAATCACCCCGTGGAATTTCCCGGCGGCGATGATCACCCGCAAATGCGGCCCCGCCCTCGCCGCCGGCTGCACGATGGTGCTGAAGCCGGCCTCCGCCACCCCCTACTCGGCGCTCGCGCTGTGCGAACTAGCCGAGCGCGCCGGGGTGCCGCGCGGTGTGTTTTCCTGCGTGACCGGCGGCGCCAAGGAGATTGGCGGCGAGATGACCTCGAACCCGACCGTGCGCAAACTGACCTTCACCGGCTCGACCGAAATCGGCAAATTGCTGATGGAGCAGTGCGCTGCAACGGTCAAGAAAACCTCGATGGAATTGGGCGGCAACGCGCCGTTTATCGTGTTTGACGACGCCGATATCGAAATGGCGGTCAAGGGCGCCATCGCCTCGAAATACCGTAATGCCGGGCAGACTTGCGTGTGCGCCAACCGCATCCTGGTGCAGGATGGCGTCTATGACGCCTTTACCAAGCGGCTCGCCGAGACCGCCGGGGCGATGAAGGTCGCGAGCGGGTTTGAACCGGGTGCGGTGATCGGACCGCTGATCGACATGAAGGCGGTCGAAAAAGTCGAGGCGCATATTGCCGACGCCGTCAACAAAGGGGCGAAGGTCGTGATCGGCGGCAAGCGCGCGGCGCAGGGAGGCAGCTTTTTTGAGCCGACGGTGCTGACCGATGTGACGACCGACATGGTCATCACTAGGGAAGAAACCTTTGGCCCGGTGGCGCCGCTCTACCGCTTCAAGACCGAGGCAGAGGCGATCAAAATGGCCAACGACACCGAATTCGGGCTCGCCGCCTATTTCTACAGCCGCGACATCGGCCGCATCTGGCGCGTCGCCGAAGCGCTCGAATACGGCATCGTCGGCATCAACGAGGGCATCATTTCGACCGAGATCGCGCCCTTCGGCGGCATGAAGGAAAGCGGCATCGGCCGCGAAGGCTCGAAATACGGCATCGAGGACTACCTCGAAATCAAATACCTCTGCATGGGCGGCATCGACCGGTAACGCTGGAGCGCGTGGCGACGGGCTCGATCGGGGATCGCTGGGCTGATCCGGGCTCGTCTACCCCGTAACGCAACATTCGTTCCAACACTGATTGGGCAGAACTCTCCGTTTAAACCCTATGGCAGTAGCCGAATTAATGTCGCACTTGATCGAAAACGCGATCGAATTCCTCGCCCGAGCAATCGACGAGTTCCAGTCCCAACCAAAGTACTCAATCATCAACTTTTATACGGCGGTCGAACTGTTCCTGAAGGCACGACTGCTACACGAGCATTGGTCGCTCGTTGTAAGCAAGGATCCTGATCGTCAAAAGTTCGAGACGGGCGATTTCGCTTCCGTCACGTTTGACGAAGCATGCTCGCGGTTGCAGAAGGTAGTCCAGAGCCCAATTCCGGACAGCGCGCGAAAGAATTTCGAAACCATCCGCAAGCATCGCAACAAGATGGTCCACTTCTTCCATCAGGGGCGCCGCTCCGACTTCATTATAGAAGCCATCGCGCGGGAACAGTTGCGGGCGTGGTACGATCTCAACCAGCTTTTGACTGTGCAATGGGTGTCTGTATTTCAGGCGTATGGGTCGCAGCTTGCGGCAATAGAGGCAAAGCTGCGCGGGCACCGGGAATACCTCCGCGCTAAGTACGACAGCTTCTTGCCTTCGATCGCGGAACTGCGATCAAGAGGTGTCGCGTTCCGGACCTGCGGATCGTGCGGATTCGAGGCTGCACAGGTCAGCGAAAAGCTCGGGGATCTGCTCCAGTCGAAATGCCTCGTCTGCGGCTACCAAGTCGGATGGTTCGACTACGAGTGCACCGAGTGCGGAGAAAGGTCGCCATTGTACGAAGGTGGCGAGTTCAATTGCGCGCGCTGTGGGCACAAAGAGGACGAGCAGATGATCATAGATGGAATCAACGAGTTCATCGCGACCAAACATAACTACTTTGAGGCTGAAGTCCCCGCAAACTGCTCAGAATGCCAAGGTTATCACACGGTAGTCGAGTACAAAGACCATTATCTCTGTGTTGTCTGTTTTGCCCTCACCGATGCACTGGAAGCATGCGGTTGGTGCGCTGAGTTCAACAACGGCGACATGGAGGATAGCGACTGGAAGGGCTGTAGTGTCTGCGATGGGAAGAAGGGATGGGAGAGCGACCGAGATGATTAGCGGGTGGTGGGGGCTTTCGAACACGGCTTCAGGCACAAGGTCATCTAGATAGCCCATGACACCGAATTCGGGCTCGCCGCCTATTTCTACAGCCGCGATATCGGCCGCATCTGGCGCGTCGCCGAGGCGCTCGAATACGGCATTGTCGGCATCAACGAGGGCATCATCTCGACCGAGATCACGCCCTTTGGCGGCATGAAGGAAAGCGGCACCGGCCCGAGTTTAGCCGCCACTGGGGCTCGAAATACGGCCCGAGGACTATCTCGCAATCAAACACCTCTGCATGGGCGGCATCGACCGCTAAGGCGTCGTAAGAAGCCGGATAGGACGCCGCGGATAGAAGACCGGCAACCGCATTTCCGACCGGGCACGAAGACCCAATAATGTTGACCCTCTCAGCGTGTCGGTCTGTCGATCAGTGGTCGTGTCGACGTCGTCTAGGCTGTGGCAGGACCTCAGCCAGGTCGTTAACCTACCTGGGAGTGATAAACACCGAGAATACAAAAGGAGAAGCAGCACCGCCGGCGATCACCTCGTTCTCACCGGCTCGCAGTGGCGCATCACTTGCCGAATGTCCCCATCCCGTCGAGGCATCGACACGGAAATAATGCCCGATGAGCTCGCCATTGACGATCGTTCCAAGCGTGCTGCAGAGGTCGCGGACGCGATACCCTCCGTCGCGCTCCTCGATTACGAAGTGATTGCGCGATAATCTGAATGGTGCGGTGTCATCTAGCTCGAGATCCGGTTGCCACGGCGGCAGCTCTTCCGCCGCAGCCGGCCGCCGCCCAACAATGAATGGCAGATCGCCAAGCGCAAGCGGAGAGCGGAACTGATGCTGCAACCACGGATGTTTGGCAGCGAGAAACAGGCTGTTGACTGACAATTCTGCCGTTTGATTGTCGAGGTCCCTCAGCTCCCACGGCCTCACCCACTTCGGTTTTTCCACCTTGTTGATGCGATCGTCGGCCTCGCGCAGCCACTGACTGCAGCGCTGAAGCAACCCGCCAGCGGTCCGCGGCGAGCCTGTAATCTCAAAGCGCGCATTGTGCCTCATTGGGTAAGCGTCGAGCTCGTGGCCACTCAGGCGGCGAGAGTGACGATTTTGGGCTGCCAGTTCCACGGCAGCAGTTCGGCGAGCCGGTTGATCGGGTGACCATTGGCCATGCGATCGATCACATCGGTAAGCCAAGTCTGCGGATCGAGGCCGTTGAGTTTGGCGCTTTCCAGCACGGTATAGAGGATTGCGGCGCGCTCGCCGCCGGCGTCGGATCCAAGGAACAGGAAGTTCTTGCGCGTGATGGCGATACCGCGCAGCGCTCGCTCAGCGACATTATTGTCGATCGCGAGCCGGCCATCACCGGCATAGCGGGTTAGCGCGTCCCAGCGGCTGAGTGCGTATTGGATCGCCTTGGCGAGCGCGTTCTTTGCTGACAGCCGGCGGCGCTGTGCGGTCAGCCAGTCGCGCAAGGCGTCGAGGATCGCCACGGCACGGCTCTGTCGCGTCGCCAGCCGGGTTGCGGCCGACTGACCAGTAATCTCGGCTTCGATCTTGTAGAGCTCGCCAATCCGTTTGAGCGCCTCCTCGGCCAGTAAGGCGCGCAGCTCGGCGATCTCTTGAACAGGGTCAGCAGCGACCGGCATCAACCGAGAGTTTACTCCCGCGGTCATTGAGCAGCATCGATCCGTACCCGCCTGAGTCACTATGTCGCGCTGTTCAACCAGCCACTTCCGGGGCCCAGCTGCGGCGCGGTGCACGCCAATCGATACCTTCCAGTAGCATCGATAATTGCGCTGCCGTTAGCACCACCGATCCGTCCTTGGCCTGCGGCCATAAAAACCGGCCGCGCTCCAGCCGTTTGGCAAACAGGCACAATCCTTGCCCGTCCCACCACAGCACCTTGATCAGATCGCCGCGCCGACCGCGAAACACAAACAGCGCACCACCATGCGGGTCGAGCTGCAGCGTCAGCTGAACCCGCGCCGCGAGCCCGTCAAAGCCTTTCCTCATGTCAGTGACGCCGCATGCCAGATAGACGCGGACATTGCCCGGTATGCCGATCACGACAGCGCCGACAAGACCCGGCGCAATGCCATCTCGTCGACCGCGCCGGTCAGACGCAGCTTCACCCCCGTGGGCAGCTCGACCTCGATTATCCCATCCACCCGCCGATCGGGTTCGGGGGGCGTCGGCATCGGCGCAACCGGCGCTGCGGCCAGTGCAAGCTGTTCAACCGGTAGCGCCAATCTCACTGGCGCAAATCCAGTCAGCTCGCCCGTGCGAAACTGCCGCCGCCAGGTGTAAAGCTGGCCGCTGCTGATCCCGTGCAGCCGGCAAACCAACGAGGGCGACGACCCCGGCGCTACGCTCTGTGCCAATATCCGCAGCTTCTCTTCGAGGCTCCAGCGCCGCCGCCGCTCCGGGCCGCTGAGAACCTCGCCGCGGACCTCGCGAGCCCTCGTATGAGTACTCCCGAGGTCCTCCTTATCGACCAGCCCCACATCATTCATTGCACCGCCGCCATAAAACAGCGGCAGCTTCTCAATCAGCAAGCCCAGCGCAAGACGCCAATCAGCAGACGCTTACCTCATTGGACGCTCCATAGGCCTACCTGACTAAGACCGCGGCAAGACCAGTTGCCGGCATGTCGCCGAGCCCGATCGGCCGGCACGACGTTGCTCTGTAACCCACCTGGGGCGGCTAGCGTCCGATGCCTAATTAATCTGGGTAAAGCCGGGTAAATGCTGAAACGATGCTCGCGGCCAGCCAGCGCTCCCGAAGAGGAGGCGCGCCGTACCTTTTTGTGCTTAGTGCTTTTGTCGTCTCGGCCGGCAGGACAGGTAACACTCGAGCTGCGCGGCCGCGCGTCGGAATAGTTTTCGACCACCACGTAATCGCCATAGTTGCGGTGTAGCCTTGAACCCGTGCTGGCGATACGGCGGCGATTATCGAACGAAGGAATGCGAGTGCCTGATCTCAAACCTGATAAAACAGGTGGATCAGGGCGCGAAAGGGGGGCCACTTTTGCCGATGGCAAAAATCGCCTGCGATCCTACGCCCCGTCAGCACCATCGTGCCGGTATTGTCTCAGTAGTAGTAGCAGCAGGAGAGCTGGTCCTGATGACGCTCCCGCTGCTTGGCGGTGGACTCGTCAGATGTGGCGGCCGCGGAGCTCGTTGTTGGTGCGGCGGTCGCCCGAAAGCCAGCGGGTGAGTTCGCTGTGGGCGTCGGCGCGACGGATCGCATCGATCTCGGCGACATCGTCGGGGTCCTGGGTGAACTCGACGATCAGCCCATCGGGTGATTGGATATAGATCGATTTGCAGTAGCCGTGATTGCTCTCGCGATATTTTTCGCCGGCCGCATCGAGCCGCTGCTTTAGCTCTTCATAGGTTTCCGGCTCGGCCTTGAAGGCGATGTGATCGTAGCGCCCGATCTTTGCCGGCTTTTCAGCCTGGGTCATTTCGTAGAGTTCGGGATCGGCAAACTGGAAAAACGCGAGTGCGCCGCCATCGGCCATGCCGAAAAAAGCGTGGCAGAACTCGACCTCGCGCCCGATTTCGGCGCTGTAATTCTTTTCGCACCAGGTCGCGACCAGCGGAATCCCGAGCAAATCCTCGAAAAACCGGCGGTTGGTCTCATGGTCCCTTACGACATAGGCATTGTGATGCAGGCGCGACGGCAGCCGCGACAGCAACTTTCTCGTCTTTGATGCGGGTGTTGCTTCGATCGTGTCCATTCAACCCTCCCTGATGAAAAACTGCAGCATCGTTTGGCGCACAGCCTACCATAACAGCCCGCCCGCCGACAGATGCGACCGGATGTCGGTCATCGATGTCAGCCGGTAGCGCGCGCAATCCTTTGATCCAGCACCGGCGCTAGCGCCGACCGGCGATGTGGCGCATGCTCGCTCGCAAGATTTCGAGAAAGATGGGGGATTTCGTGAAAATAAGCACCATGATCCGGTTCACGCCCGGCGCCGGGAAAAATGACCGGCTGCTCGGGCGCACCGCCGATTACGCTCGCCGGATCGAGGCCGCCGGGTTTCCGGGGATCTGGGTCGGCAACTCGATGGGCCGCGGGCGACCGACGCTCGATCCGCTCGTCGAATTGGCAGTGCTTGCCGCTGTGACCGAGCATGTCGAACTCGGCATCGGGGTGTTGCAGGTGCCGTTGCGCCATCCGGTCGAGCTGGCGCATCGCGTGCAGTCGGTCCAGGCGTTGTCGGGCGGGCGTCTGGTGCTCGGCGTCGGCAGCGGCTCGACCCGCGACGATTTCGAATTGCTCGGCCTCGACTGGGACCATCGCTTTCGCACGCTCAGGAACTCGCTCGCAACCATGCGTCAGGTGTGGCGCGGCGAGCCGGTCAATGGCGGAACCTTGTCGACCTGGCCCGGCTGCGAGGGCGGGCCGCCGATCCTGATCGGCGCCTGGCGCAGCCCGCGCTGGATCACTCTCGGCGCCAAGGAATTCCAGGGCTGGACGCCATCGGGGCGCTATAGCAGCTGGGACGATCTGGAGGCCGGGATGCGCATCTTTCGCGAGGCCGGCGGCACCAACGCCGTGCTAGCCAATGTCGCGGTCGATTTTGCTAACCGTCCGGAATCCGCCGGCCTTGCCGAAGCCACCAATGTCGCGCTGGTCTGTGCCCCCGACGAGGCTCGCCAGCGGATCAAGCGGATGCAGCAGCTCGGCTTTGATGAGGTGCTGCTGGTATCCCCGGCCAGCGTGCTCGAAGACATCGAACGGGCCCGCGATTTTCTCTGAGCGGTTGCGCGGCGATCGGAGCCGGCAGCGCATATCGACGCCGGCGGCTTGACAGCGGGGACGGTGGGCGCATGCTCTGGCCCGGTCTGAGCACTCACAAGGAAGCCCGACATGATCAATGCGGACCTCGCCGGCAAAGCAGTGCTGGTGACCGGCGCAGCTTCCGGCATCGGGCTTGCTGCCGCCGAGCATTTCGCGCGCTGCAGCGCCACCGTGGCGCTCAACCATTTGCCCGATGACGCACGCGGACCGGCAGCGGTTGAGCGTCTGAAAGGTGAGGGCCGCAAGGTTGTCGCCGCCCCCGGAGACGTGTCGCGACCGGGTGACGCCGAACGCATGGTCAACAGCGCGATCGACGCCCTCGGCCGGCTCGATTTTCTAGTCAACAATGCTGGCACCCCGGCGACGCCAACGCCGATCCCGTTTTCCGACCTCGATGCGCTGACCGAAGATTTCTGGTCGACCATCCTGACGACGAATCTGATTGGACCGTTCCGCTGCGCGCATGCGGCGGTGCCGGCGCTGAAAGCGGCGCGGGGTGCAATTTGCAACACGGCCTCGATAGCGGGGGTACAAGGCTCGGGCAGCAGCATTCCCTATGCGACCAGCAAGGCTGGGCTGATCAACCTGACGCGCAGCCTGGCGCGCGCTCTGGCGCCCGAAATCCGCGTCAACGCGGTGGCGCCGGGGTTTGTCGACAGCCCGTGGAACAAGGAGTGGCCTGTTGACCGCAAGCAAACCTCGATCGAGCGCACGCCGCTGAAGCGCGCCTGCAAGCCCGAGGACATTGCCGAAACGATCTTTTTTCTATGCGCGGGTGCGGCGATGATCACCGGCCAGACTGTGATTGTGGATGGCGGGCTGACATTGTAAGCACCGCAAACAATCGGTCGGAGGGAACGACATTTGAGCGAAGCAGCAGTGATGAACGGCGCCCAATGGCTGGCGCGGGCGCTCGCCGGTACCGGCATGACGCATGTGTTTTTTGTCGAGTCGGTAATGCGCCGCACATTACTCGAATTCGACGATCTCGGCGTCACGCGCATCCTCGCCCATTCCGAGAAAGCTGCGGCTTACATGGCCGATGGCTATGCCCGCATCACCGGCAAGCCCGCGGTGTGCATGGCGCAGTCGGTGGGTGCGGCCAATCTTGCCTCGGGCCTGCAGGACGCCTGGCTCGGCCGCAGTCCGGTCATCGCCCTGACCGGCCGCAAGGAGCCGTCGTTCCAGCATCGCAACAGCTATCAGGAAATCCCGCATGCGCCATTGTTCGCCGCGGTGACAAAATTTTCGGCGCCGGTCAACTCCACCGCCGAATTGCCGCGGCTGTTGCGCCATGCCTGGCGCGCGGCACTGGCCGACACGCCGCGGCCGACGCATCTCGATTTCAACGGCTTGCAAGGCGATGTGATCGAACTCGGCCAGACCGCCGAGCCGCCGGTCATCGACCCCGAGGGGCGCCGCATCCCCGCGCACCGTCCCGTCGCCGATGCGCAGGATATCGAGCGCGCCGCCGCGGCACTGCATTCTGCCAACCGCGTCGTGATCATAGCCGGCGAGGGCGCCGCGGCCTCGCAAGCCGGGCCCGAATTGCTGGCTCTAGCCGAGGCATTGGCAGCCCCGATCGCGACCTCGCTCGGGGCTCGCGGCATCGTGTCAACCCGGCATCCGCTCCATATCGGGGTGCCCGGCAGCTATTCGGCGCCGCCGACCAATCGCATCGTCCACTCCGCCGACCTCGTGCTCTATGTCGGCTGCGACACCGGTGACCAGGTCACACTAAATTGGTCCATCCCGCCGCTCGCGACAAAGATCGTGCAGATCGACTCCGACCCGCTCGAAATCGGGCGCAGCTATCCGAATACGATCGGGATCGTCGGCGACGCCAAGGCGACGCTGGCGCGCCTACTCGAGGCGGTGGGTAAACCGCAACGCAACCGCGGCTTTGCCGAGGAAGCAGCGCGGATCGTCGCTGATTGGCGTCAGATGATGACCCCGCTCGTCAATGGCGACAGGGCACCAATCCGAGTCGAGCGGCTGTGCGCCGAAGTCACCAAGGCATTGCCGGCGGACGGCATCCTCGTCGCGGATACCGGCTATTCCGGCATTTGGACCGGCACCATGGTCGAGTTTAACGGCACGGGGCAGACGTATCTGCGCGCTGCCGGATCGCTCGGCTGGTCGTTTCCGGCATCGCTCGGCGCGCAATGCGCCGCTCCCAGCCGCAAGGTGCTGTGTTTCACCGGCGATGGTGGGTTCTATTACCATCTGGCGGAGCTCGAATTCGGCGCGACGCTGCGGCATCCCAGTGACTGTCGTGGTCAATAACAATTCGGGCTTTGGCCAGAATTTAACCGGCGTCCGGCGCATCGCCGGCAATCGGCCGGGGCGCGGCGAGGCGCTGGTCCGGTTCGGCCCAACCGACTTTACTGCGGTTGCAAGGAGTTTTGGCATGCGCGGCATCCGGGTCGAGCGGCCGGCCGAAATTGGACCCGCCCTCAGCGAGGCGCTCGCCGCCAACGAGCCGGTCTTGGTTGATGTTGTAACCGATCTTGAGCCCCGCGCGCCCGAACCGTGGGCGCCCCCCGTACGGGGTTAGGCCTGGCGATCAACCGCCCTGGACGCTGTGTTTGTGCCTCCCCATCGGAACCAGCGCGTTTCTCTCAACCGGCAACGCCAAGCGAGCGAATCTTTTCGAATATCGGATCGACCTGCGCCCGATAAGTAATATTGGTCGACCGGGCCAGCCAGAGTTGCTCAATATCGTTCGCCCGCGAGCCCGGATACTGCTCCCGAAACGCCGTCGCTGCGCGGGCGGCTTCGCTTTTTCGGCCGAGCAACTGCAGCGCCGCGACCAGAAACAATTCCGCGCCGCCATAGCTAGGATTGCGCTCGAGAGATTTCTGCAATAGCGAGACTGCTGTTTCGGTGCGGCCGAGCAACAATTCGGCAAACCCGCCGAAAAAGTAAAAGATGCTGTTACGGCGATCGGTCTGGTCGTACTGCAGTGCCCGTTCAACAGCCGGCATCGTTTCCTCGGCATGGCCGAGAAAGGCAGCGTTGTAGCCGCGTTGCGCGTGCGCGATACCAAACCGCGGATCCGCCGCGAGCGCTGTATCAAACGCTTCCGCCGCTTCTTCCAGCTGGCCGCCAGCCGAGCACAGCATCCCCTTGACGCAGTTGGCTAGCGGATGCTGCGGCGCCACCGCAAGCGCATCGTTGATTGCCTCGCGTCCGAGGTCGAACGCTATAGCGGCAGTATTCGAATCACCCCACCAGGGTTGACCGACGAGATGCTGGCAAGTCCGCGCCAGGCCGATAAGCCCTTCGAGGTTTTGCGGATCGAGTGCCAACGCCGCGAGAAACCAACGCTGCGCCTCGGCTGTGACCTCGGGGCGCATCTTGCCTTTGAGGACAATTGTGGCTTGGGAAAGGCAGTCATTAACGCCGATTTCGATCCCGGCATTTACAAAAGCGCGCCGGCTAGCCTCGCGCAACAGCAGTGCTTGAACCTCCCGCGATACTTGGCGTGTGATCCTCGTCTGAACCAGGCCGAGTTCATTCGGGTCGAATTCATAACGGCGGGCCCAGCGGTATTCCGATGTCGTCGCATCGGTAACCTGAACATTGACCCTCAACGTCTGGGGGCCATTGCGCTGGGCGCTGCCGGCAACAACGTACTCGATCTCGGCACCCGCGATTCGGGGTGGGTTGTCTGGCCCGCGCCGATCGTCTGTGATGCGCGCCAGCGACAGACCAGGACCATGGCGCAGAAGATCGGTGACGAGATCCTCGGTGAACGCCTCCATTAGGTATTGCTGCGTTGGGTCCCCTGTCAGGTTGCGCAGAGGGGCCACCGCGACTGCAATGCTCGGCAGCAGACAAGGCCACTGCAGCCGAGTGTTGTCCGGCACTGAGGGAGTGACTGCCGCCATACGGCTAGCAGCTGTTCCGCTGGCTGGAATTAACCGCTCGTCGCTGAGCCGGGCCGCCGGGCGCGGATGCGCCGGCTGAGCGATACCGCCCGAATGCGCGATCTCGTTGGCGAGCGCCTGGGTCTCTGCGTCGGGCGCGACGCCAAGCTCGCGCTTCAAGATTTCCGCGCAAATGCGGTACTGGCGCAAGGCCTCCGGGCGACGTCCGGCCCGGGCGTAAGCGCGAATTAATGCCCGCTGGCCTATTTCCGAGAGCGGATCGAGCAAAGCCAAGCGGCGGGCGGATATTATCGCAGCCTCGTGCTCGCCGGCCTGATCCTGCAAGCCTGTCAGCCGCTGCAGGACGCCGCAGATGAGGTCGAGCGCACGGTCGCGCTCGCTCGCAAGCCACTCCTGGAACGGCTCGGAATCGATCACAAAATCGGACAGAAATTCGCCGCGATAGAGCTCCGCGCCAGCAAGCAACTCGGACCGGTCTTGCGAACGAGAGAGCTGTTCGAACCGAGCGACGTCGGTATCGATCTCCTGAACGCGGCAATTGGCGAATTCGGCAGCCAGATGACGGGCACCCCCCTGCCCCAATGCCTTGCGCAGTTCTAGCAGGCAGTTGCGCAGGCTGTGTCGCGCCTGTTCGGATCCCTGGTAGGGCCATAACAAATCCGCAAGCCGCTCACGGCTTACAGGGCGTCCGCCCTGAGCCGCCAGATAGGCCATTAACGCGCGCGCCTTTCTCGGGAGCTTGCCAAGCCGGCGCTGGTCAATTTCAATTACCAAAGGTCCGAGGAGGCCGATGAGCAACGCCATCACTAACGTCCTTGTCGAATGTCACTAATGTTCAGGCTACCGTCATCTTGTGGTCAAAAGGCGACTGGCATCAACCAAATAGTCGTCCTAAACCATGCCGATCGTGGTCAATCGGCGGCCCAGCCGAGTTCACTGCTGGAATTCTCGCGGTAATCTGCGATCTTGCTCTCAAGCACTTCACACAACGCATCGAAACCCCGCGCACGAAGCGGTAAGAGCAGGTCGCCATAGGTGATCGCACGGTGATTTATCGGCGCCGGCACGGCCTCGCCCCAAAGCTCGATTGGCGTCAAACTCGGACCCAAAGACGAGGTTTCGTCCACACCCGCCGCCAGCAACTCCAGGCGCGTGCGCAGGCACTTTTCGCAGCGCCCGCAATTGACCTTGTCACCCTGGCTCTCGGGACAAACGCGGAGGACTTGCAGCGCGGTGGGCCAAGTCGCGAGATCGCGCACCTTCTCCAGCCGAGAGAAGCGCGAGCCGTCATGTATCACCGCCAGGCGCTGGGTTGAGAAAAGTCCATCTACTGTCGGATGAGAGCCGACCGGAACGGGGGTAGCGACCTGGTATGTCCCGCCAATGAACAAAAAGCCCGGGGCTAGAGTTGCTGCATGCCCGACAGCAGCCAGCGCCGCGCCGCTGTGGCGGTTTGCCCAAAATCCCGGACGTGAAGGCAGATGCCGCAGATTGGTTCGGCAAGGGATAAGATTTATCCCGGTCTCGAGCGCCACCGGCTCGAGCCGCCTCAAGACCGCCCGATAGCGTTCCGTCCCTGGATCGCGCGGCCGTTTGCCGATGTCGATGCCGTGAATAAATATCGCATCGCGAATGTAGGCTGCGTCGTCAGGGTCATAGAGCTGGTGGTTTCGCATCAGCATGTGCAGGCTATCGACACCCCCGGAAAGCAAGGCGACGGCCCGGCGCGGCACATTGGGCCGGGCAAACCGACCTCGCGCAGCGCTCTCAATCCTGGGGGCAGGGCTCGGCATCCCGCCCCAACTCGACCACCACGCGTAGGCGGTGCGCAGGCCCTCGACTAGCATCGGGCACGCCCTACCTTCGACGCGGATTCTGGCTTCGCCGTGAACGGCCGCCAGCGGGAAACAGGCGGCGAGAAATGCGTCCGGGGTAGGGTCGTCGCTTAATAGCGGGTCCGCGCCATATTCGGTGCACGCGCCGTCGCTTTGCGGTCCGCCGATATCGAAGGTCAATCGCTGGGTCGGGAAGTCTTGTTCCTCCCAGACCACCGCGGCTGACAATACCCGCCGGCGGCCATCCCTGGCGCATGCAAGATCATGGATGAGCATCGGTCCGTCACCCCCATTTTGGCGCGGTCGGTCGACGCCGACAGCATCGCCGCCCCAAAGACATCGCCTCTTCGACCGTTCTTTTTAGGCAAGGTTAACGCACGTTGCGTCAAAGAAAGGTCCCAATCAGCGTCAGGCGAAATCTGATCGGAGAAAGCTAACCGAGGATTTACGCCGGCAATCCTTAGTCGAGTCGGACTTGCTTGGCGGCCGCGCTATCCAGTCAGGGCATGACACCGCCCGGTATACAGCATTACCGACGACCCGCGATTGATCGCAATCCGCGTCTCTCAAAGTTGAATTAAATTTCAGTCAATTGCGCTTTTGACAAATGGTTGACGTAATTGGCGACATTTCGCTGACCACGTGCAGCAAATATCCGCTCGGAGGGACAAGACAAACAATCAAAGGGCATCAATGTGCATCCGCTCATTCTATAGACGATCGTGTTCTGAAGCAAGAATTGAGGCTGCCGTCGGGCGCTGGTTTCGAATATGCGTAGCGCATGATTTTTGCTCGGAAACAATTAGGATTTGGAAGGCCGACGGAATTCCACGAAGCATCGGACGCAGGGGAATAGAAACCCGGATCGACATCTTCTTAAATCGCTTGGCAACATCTCTATCTTTGCACCCGCGCTGGCGTCCAGCGGTGCTTGCACATCCCCCCGGAAACCCTCGCCGCGCCGGCGAGTGGTGGTCGTCAAGCCCCTAAAGTACGATGGAGCGGGCAGTGCAGAGCCTCGGCGACTGCTTCGCCGAGCTAAGGGATCCGCGCGGTCCCAACGCCAAACGTCACGATTTGCCAGAGATTATGACGATCGCCTTATGCGCTACTCTAGCGGGAGGGCAGACGGCCGTCGACATGGCGGTCTTTGCCGAGGCGAAGCAGGAGTTTCTCGGTAGCTTTCTACGTCTGAAGAATGGAGTGCCCAGCCACGATACGTTCAGCCGCGTCTTTCGCCGGCTGGACCCGGATCAATTTCGTCTTTGCTTTCAGCGGTTTATGGCGCGGTTTAGCGAAACCTGCAGCGGGGTTATCGCGATCGACGGCAAAGTGCTGCGGCCGCCGATGGGGCCGGCGCGCCCTGGGTCGGCGCTCCACATGGTCAGCGCCTGGTGCTGCGACACTAGACTCGTTCTGGCCCAGATCGCGACTACCACCAAGAAGAAAGAAAGTGCCGCCGTCGTCAAACTTTTAGACATGCTGAACCTGACCGGAACCATCGTTACCGCCGACGCGCTCAATTGTCGACGCGATACTGGGCAACGCATCATCGAGCGAGGGGGCGACTACGCTTTAGCACTAAAGGGTAACCACACTCCTTTGCACGCTGACGTCGTCCGCTTTTTTACCGATCCGGCGCATCGCGGACCGTACACCCATGCAACTCATGACAACAATCACGGGCGGATTGAGACCCGCTTTGCCCTCGTGTCAAAAAACGTTGACTGGCTGCAGGAACGCTATCACTGGCCGGGGCTCAAAGCGCTCGGTCGGGTGGTTCGCATCCGCCGAGCACCTACTGGCGGGTCGCCAAAAACGACAACTGAGACCGCCTATTTTCTGCTCAGCACGCCGCTGTCGCCGGAGCGTCTCGGTCAAGTCGTTCGGTCGCATTGGGGGGTCGAGAACCGGCTGCACTGGGTGCTCAACGTCGTGATGAACGAGGATCAAATCCGCAGCCGCCGCGACAACAGCCCCTACAACCTGGCAATCCTGCGTCACATGGCGCTCAATTTGATGCATAAGGACCGTTCGAACGTCTCATTGCGCGGCAAATTCAACCTCGCCGCCTGGCGCGACGATTTCCTTGTAAAGCTACTCGCTCAAGCCTAACCGATTGTGATGAGCCCAACCGCCGCCGCATGTCGCGGCGTTGCTGTGGACAGAGCCTTGTGATTAATTTGCCAGACCAGAGTAAGCAATTCGCTCGCTGAACCTCGGTGAGCTCGATTGCCGGTCGAGACCGGCGCCAGCGGTGCCGAATTTCGCGACGTCATGATGCGCCAGCTCAGACAAAATCGGAGGATGTCGAGACGGTGGGATATCATGAGCCACCGCCGCGATAGACCTAAAAGTCACTCCGCTCAAACGACCCGCCGGGACGACGTCGAGCTGGGCGGCCTCTATTGATATTGAAAGTCCGGCGCGCCCAGGCCTATTTCTGAGACTTGCTGGGCGATCGTCAGGAGGGGCGAGAATGGCAGGAGAGTCCGCGCATTTCGGCTTGCGAGAGCGGCCACCGACACCGGCAATCCGGGCCTTCGAGCTGCCGCCGCGAATGCGGCCGATGCTCGATCGGGCTCATAGCGGCCTCGCCGAGCAGTTCCGCGGTGTCGCGGTTGGCGGGGAGATCAAGCCGGGGCTGTTCACGTCCGGGAAAACCGGGATCTCCCTCGCCCCGGTCGTAGAGGCCGGGCGTTCGTTCCTCGCGGCGCTGAGCGCGGAGCAGCGCAACGCGGCGAGCTTCGCCGTCGGGGACGAGGCGTGGCGGAAATGGTCGAACATCCACCCATGGCTGATGCGCCACGGCGTCTGTCTCGCCGATCTCGGCCATGACCAGCGCGATGCCGCGCTCGGGCTGATGCGGGTCACCCTGAGCGCTGCCGGCTACCAATCCGCCCGCGACGTCATGAGGCTCAACGAGCACGCCCTCGAAATCACCGGCAAGCCTGAGGAATACGGCGAGTGGCTGTATTGGGTCAGCCTGTTCGGTGCGCCGTCGCCGAGCGAGCCTTGGGGCTGGCAGATCGACGGGCATCACTTGAACCTCAACTGCTTTGTGCTCGGCGATCAGCTCGTGCTGACGCCCGCTTTCATGGGCTCCGAGCCGGTGCTGGCGCGCTTTGGCAAGTATCAGGGAACGCGCGTATTCGCGGCCGAAGAGGAGCGGGGGTATGACCTGATGCGCTCGCTATCGGCCGAGGAGCGGCGGCAGGCGACGATCGGCGCCGATCTGCCGTCGGAGCTGCTGACGGCAGCGTTCAACGACAACCGGCGGATCGATCCGGCCGGTATCCGCTATGACGAGCTTCCGCCCGAGGGGCACGAGCGTCTCGAAGCGCTGCTCGCGACCTACACCGGCCGCATTCGCCCGGGGCATGCCGAAATCCGCTGGGCCGAGGTGAAACATCACCTCGATGAGACGCGTTTTGCATGGATCGGAGCGTTCGACGATGCGAGCCCGTTCTATTACCGCATCGTGAGCCCGGTGATCCTGGTCGAGTTCGATCACCAATCGGGCATCATGTACGACAACGATACACCGTCGCGGGATCATATCCATACCGTGGTGCGCACGCCCAACGGCAACGATTACGGCAAGGATTTGCTGCGCCAGCATTACGCGCAACACGACCACTCGAAACGGGGTGCAATCTCATGATCAAGCGGTTTCATGCTCTTTATGTCGGGCAGATCGCGCTCGACAATATCGGGCTCAACGGCACGCCGGCGAATGATCGCCGCTATTCGAACGAGCGCTTGTCCGAGGTTTTCGAGACGGCGCACGATGTGGCGCGGGTCATGGACGAAGAGGGCTATTACGCGCTGTGGACCGCGGAGCACCATTTTCAGCACGAAGGTTATGAGTGCATCCCGAACCTGATCCAGTTTGGTTTGTGGCTCGCGACACAGACGAAGCGACTTAAATTCGGTTGCGGCTTCAACATTCTGCCGATGTGGCACCCGATCCGGCTCGCAGAGGACTATGCGATGGCCGATATCGTCACCGATGGCCGTCTAATCATGGGCATCGGGCGCGGCTATCACACCCGCGAGGTCGAGACGTTTGGGGCACCCTTGCTCGATACCGACGCCAACCGCGAAATCTTCGAAGAGGGATTACAGCTGTTGCTGAAATGCTTCAACGAGGAGTTGTTCCGGCACAAGGGCAAGTATTTCGAATGCCCGCCTAATGTCCCCTATCGCGGCTATCAACTCGAAGAGATCACGATGGTGCCGCGGCCGAAATATCTGCCGGTCGAAATCTGGATGCCGATCGCCAGCGGCAAGACCATCGACATGATGGCGCAATACGGCATCAAGGCGATGGTGACCTTGAACGGAGAAAAGATCCTCGACGACGTCGTGCGCGCTTATCATGCCGCCTGCCTGCGCCACGGCCACGACGTCAAGCTCGGCCAGAACATGATCTGGGGCGCCGGCCTCTACCTCGCCAACAGCCGCGAGGAGGCGATGCGGCGGGTCGAGCCGTCGCATGACGAGCGCTACAAATGGTTCGCGCCGTTTGGTTTTGTGCGCTACGCCGACGAGCAGGGCCGCACCTGGGGCACCCCCGGAGCACCGGCGCGGGTGCCCTCGTTGGCCGACGGTGTCGCGCAAAAGGCGTGGTTCTGCGGCTCGCCGCAAGAAGTTATCGACGGGATCAAATCGATCGAGGCCAAATATCCCGGCCTCGAGGATTTCATGATCCATTGGGCCGAAGGGCTGCCGCCGGAAGAGTTCAAGGATCAGCTACGCTGGTTCGCGCACGATGTTATGCCGGCCTTCAATCGCGGCTAGCCGGCCGCCTAAAGCTTTTGGACTTCGACCGGCGTGGTCGGCGCCGCGCTGGGCGAAGTCTCGGGTGGTGGTCCGGCGGGGCCAGCCGAATAAGCGGACGGCTCGGCCGAATTGCCCGACGGCGCGGCTGGTAACGGCGTTGGGGTCGGCTCCGGCGAAGATGTCGGGCCCGCCACCTGGGCGCCCGGCGGCGCGCCGGGGCGGATCTCGACATACGAGACGACCCGCTTCACACCGGCAACATTGCGCGCGAGATCGGTCGCACGGTTGAGTTCGGCCTCGCTGCGCGCCGAGCCGATCAGGTAGACCGAACGGTCGACGGTCTCGATCGTGTAATTGACCGAACGAACGTTGCTGAACACCAGCTTCGACCGGACCTCGGAGCTGATCCACGCGTCTTTTGTCGAATCCCAAAAGGACTTCGCCCGGCGTCACCTCGACCTCGTTATAGACGACGCGCACCCCGGGGATGGTCCTGGCGATCTCGTCCGCCTCAGCTTTCCGTTCCGGAGTGGCTGCGGTGCCGGCCAATAGGACACGGCCCTCGTATACCGTGAGGTTCAGCTTAGCCGGAAGATTGGGATCGGCTTTGAGCCATGCGTTCTGGATGTTCGTCTTGATTGTAAAATCGTTGACGGAGCCTTGAACGCCGCGCTCCTGATTGGCCTCATAGCCGGCGCCACCTGCGGCGGCGACCCCGCCGACAATCGCCAACGGGCAGCCGCTCAGGCCAGTGCTGAGCCCCAACCCCAGCGTTAGCCACAGCACATCGCGCAAGAACGACACCGACAGCCCCCCAGCTACAGACGCTCACGGCAGTTTCCTGCCTGAGCTGTATAACTCCAAGGCTAGTCTTGTGACCTTTTATAGCCCGCGAGACGAAGGGCTATAATTCCTCGCTGACTGCGGGACACCCCCCAAAACTTGTTATCTTTCAGAGAGTTAACGCAAGTCTGGCCGGATCGTGCAGCTTCCCCGCTAGCTGTCGGTGCGCCACGCGTCGGGCCAATGTCGCGGCAGCCGGCGCGGTGCGACCAGCATCACGTCGAATCGCACATCGAGCTCGGCGAAATCCGGACGCGACATGATCAGCGCTTCGGCCGCCCGGCTTATCCGCCGCCGCTGACGCGGCGTCACCGCATTCGCCGCCAATGCTAGCTCGCCGCGCGACTTGACCTCGACGATCGCCAAGATCTTGCCGCGACGGGCGACGATATCGATCTCGCCGGCCGGACAGCGCCAGCCGCGCGCGACGATTTGCCAGCCGCGTAGCCGCAAATGCCACAAGCACAACCATTCCCCGAGCCGCCCGCGACGCTCGGCGCGCTGCCGTCGTGGCGAGGGATGCCGCCTAACAGAGGGACGTAGCCGGGTGCGTCTCATCGCTTTTCCTCGCGCGTCGCATTCTCCTCGCGCAATGCCAGCGCGCGGCGGTAAAGCACGTTGCGCGGCAGCCCGGTCTCGGCGGCGAGCCTCGCCGCCGCGTCGCGCACACCGAGTTCGGCAACCGCGACCCGCAGCCGATCATCGATCTCCTGCTCGTCGAGTACCTCGCGCGGCGGCGGCGGACCGACGACAATCACGATCTCGCCGCGCGGCGCACCACTATCGCGGTAGTGCTCGGCCAGTTCGGCGAGCATGCCGCGCCGGATCTCCTCGTGCAATTTGGTCAACTCGCGAGCGACCGCGGCTGGACGCGGCCCGAGAATTTCGGCCATATCGGCAAGCGTGACGGCGAGCCGGGGCGGGGCCTCGTAAAAGATCAGGGTTGCATCGAGCGACACCCAATCAGCGAGCGCCGCCCGCCGCGCAGTTTGCTGGCGCGGCAGGAAACCGGCGAACAGAAACGGGGCCGGCGGCAACCCCGACAAGACCAACGCCGTCAGCAGCGCCGAAGCGCCCGGCGTCGCGGTTACCGGCAACTGCTCGGCGATCGCGGCGCAAACCAGCTTGTACCCGGGATCGGAGATCAGCGGCGTTCCGGCGTCGCTAACCAAAGCCACACGCGCACCCTCCCTCAGCGCCGCGAGGATCTTTGGCCGCACCGCCTCGGCGTTATGGTCATGATAGGCGTCGAGCCGCACCTTGATGCCAAAGCGGGCGAGAAGTTTCCCGGTGACCCGGGTGTCTTCGCAATAAATCCGGTCGGTGCCACGCAGCACCGCCAAGGCGCGCAAGCTGATGTCCGAGAGATTCCCGATCGGTGTCGCCACCAGATACAGACCGGGCATCGGGACGCCGGTCGGAATAGGGAACGCGATCGGCTCGGGTTTACTCGTATCGGCGGCACCATTAGGCTCGCCCGCATCTCCGCACCCAATCGAGGTCATCGTTGCCGCGTCGCTGTTTCCCCCGCTTCGCCTCATTATTGGCCGCCTTCGCTGGGCTCGCCGCGCTCGCCGCCTGTGTGCCCGAGCCGATCGTACCGGCACCGCTGGCAACACCGCAACCGCCCTATGGCGCGCCGCCTCCGCCGGTCGCGCGGCCGGCGCCGCCGCCGACCGCGGCAGCTCCGTCGGGACCGGCGAAGATCGCCCTGCTGGTGCCACTGTCGGGACCTAATGCCGGCCTCGGCAGCGCCATTCTCGATGCCGCACAGATGGCGCTGTTCCAGACTGGGGGCGATCAGCTGACCTTGGTGCCGCGCGACACCAAGGGGACGCCGGCGGGCGCCGCCGACGCGGCGCGCTCGGCGGTCGATTCCGGCGTCAAGCTAATTCTCGGACCGCTGCTTGCCGGGGAAGTCGAGGCGGTCAAGCCGATCGCCCACGATGCCCAAATCAATGTCATCGCCTTTTCGACGGTCACTAGCCTCGCCGGCGGCGGAACCTATCTGATGGGCTTTCTGCCGCGGCAAGAAGTGGTGCGCGAGGTCACCTATGCCCGTCAGCGCGGGATTGCTCGTTTCGCCACTCTGGCCCCGGATAGCCCCTATGGACATCTAATGGTTGACGCGCTGCGCGATACTGCCGCGTCGAGCGGGGCGACTGTAACCAAAACCGTGTTTTTCGATCCGCGCGCCGGCGATCCGTCAACCGCCATCGCCGTCCTGTTGCCGGCCGGGCCGGCGCCGGCACCAGCGAGTGCTACGGCTTCTTCCGATAGTCCGCCGCCGGCGGTCCCGCCCCCACCAGCGGTGCCGAGTTTCGATGCGCTGTTGTTGCCCGAGGGCGGCGAGCAGTTGCAGACGATCGCCCGTAAATTGGCCGCCGCCGGGCTCGACAACAAAGCGACCCGGCTGCTCGGCAGCGGCTTGTGGGATGTGCCCGACATCGGTCGTGAGCCGGCGCTCGACGGCGGCTGGTTCGCGGCCTCGCCGCCCGATCCCCGGCGCGATTTCGTTCAGCGTTATCACGCCACCTACGGCCGTGACCCGCCGCGGCTTGCCTCACTCGGCTATGACGCCGCCGCCCTCGCCGGCGCCTTGGCGAGCGGCAAAAGCGGTCCGCCATTCTCGTCCGAAGCGATCCAGAACCCCAGCGGGTTCAGCGGTGTCGACGGGTTGTTCCGTTTTACCCCCGATGGCCTCGTGCAGCGCGGTCTGGCGGTGCTCGAGGTCGAGCCGCAAGGCAATATCGTCGTCAGCCCCGCCCCGCGAAGTTTCCAGGATCTCGGTTATTGAGATAAAAGGCTAGCGGTTAGAATGAGACTGATAGTTTGCGCTGTCGAGTTGTCGCGGGATTGCTTCGTCGCTCCGCTCCTCGCAATGACAACCATCTATAATGGTGTCATTGCGAGCGTAGCGAAGCAATCTCGATGTAACCACACGATACAATCGTACCACTAGGCTCCAAACTCAATCAAGTGATTGACATGACGCAATAGCTGTGATTCAAGCTGGAAACTTCGGGGGCTTGGATCATGACGGGGGAGTTCTGGCTCGACGATCGGCAATGGGTGGTGATCGCGCCGCTGTTGCCGACCAACCAACCGGGGGCACATCGCAAGGACGATCGTCGGATCATCAGCGGCATTATCCACGTGCTCAAGGTCGGGTGCCGGTGGCAGGATTGCCCGGCGGTCTACGGTCCGCCGACGACGATCTACAATCGCTTTCATCGCTGGGCGCGCCGCGGGATCTGGCGACAATTGTTCACCGCGCTGGTGACCGTCGATCCCGGCGGCATCCAGATGATCGACAGCACCACCGCCAAGGCGCATCGCTCGGCGGCCGGCGGAAAAGGGGGGCCGAGCTCCAGGCGATCGGCCGCTCGCGCGGCGGGCGAACGACAAAAATCCATGCTGTTGTCGATGGTTGCGGTCGTCCCGTGGCGTTCGCCGTAACCCCCGGGCAGCGCGGCGACCTGCCCATCGCTCGCGGCCTGCTCGAACCGCTGCCGCCAGCCGGTCTGTGTGCCGCCGATGGCGCCTATGACAGCGATCGGCTGCGGCTATTTCTGATCGCGCGCGGCACCCGCCCGGTCATTCCCAATAACCCCGCCCGCAAACATCTTCATCCGTTCGATCCCCAGACCTACAAGCTGCGCAACTTGATCGAACGAATGTTCGGCCGCCTCAAAGACTGGCGCCGCATCGCCACCCGCTACGACAAGCTCGCCGCCAACTTCGCCGCTGCCGTAGCCCTCGCCGCTGTCATAAACTGGTGGCTATGATTAAGTCTGGAGCCTAGTTTGGCAGCCTCCGATTGCGTTAATGCGCTATCTCGGCCGCCGCATCCTGCGCGTCGAGCTGATCGGGTAGCACTCGACGGATCGCGTCGACCTGCTCTTCGGCCTCGGCCCGCACGCTGTCCCAATGGCGCGATATATGCTGGCGACCGGCGGTTCGGGAATCGTCGGCCATTTGCCGCGCCAGTTCGATCCTCTCGTTCAGCACCCGCCGTGCCGTGTCGAGCGCCTTTTCGAGCAGCCCGATCTGAGCCGGCGATAATTCCCCGCCACTAAAAACATGGCCGATATGGCAGCGGAACTGGGCGGCGGGACCATCGCCGGTTTTGCGCAGGGTACCCCCGCAATCCGGGCAAGTCAGCGCCAACGGACGTTGCAGCGTCTGGACGGGCTCCGGCAATCGGCGCGATCCCGTTGCTTGGGTGTCCGGGATCGTTTCGCACGATAGGCGAACGAGCAAAGCGGGAAGCTCGTCGCTCGGAACGATATAGTCGGGTCGAACGATCTCCGCGGCGGCCTCCGGCATGTCGGCGGCGACGGCGTCGCGGGGGTCCAATACCACGGCAAGACCGCCGGCGCGGTTGATCGCATCGAGACCAGCGGCGCCGTCGCTGCCGCCGCCGCTCAGCACGACCCCGACCACGCGCTTGCCAAACGCGATTGCCGCCGATCGGAACAACGGGTCGATCGCGGGTCGGGTGAAGTGTTCGCGGGGCCCGAGCGAGACCCGCACCAAATTCGGTTCGACAAGCATATGCCGATCGCTGGGCGCTATATAAATGTAACCTGGTTTGATGGCTTCGCGGTCGCGCGGTGCCAGGACCGGAAGTTGTCCGACCCGCGCAAGCAGTTCCGGAAGCTGGCTGCGAGCGTGCCCAATGTGGATCGCAACAAAGATGTTGCCCTCGAAATCGGCGGGAAAAGCTGCGGCGATTGACAGCAGCGTATCAAGACTACCTGCGGATCCTCCGATCGCGATAATGTCCCTGTTCATCGTTCCTCGAGCGGCGGGCTGCAGCCCGATACTTAACGGCGAGCACGTCCGCTCGTTCCGAAATCAAGACCGCGCACGGGACGAAAAAGTTAACCCATTTGAGTGTCAGGCACGCGTTCCAAGGATAAGAACAACTTTGTAGAGTACAGCTATGCCAGCCAATCTTCCTGTCGTCGGCATCGGGGCATCGGCCGGGGGCGTCGAGGCGCTCGAGGCGTTTTTCAAATCCGTTCCCGCGGATAATGGGCTAGCGTTTGTCGTCGTCACGCATTTGGCGCCCGATCGGAAAAGCATGCTGGCCGAGATCCTAGGCCGTTCGACCAAAATGCCGGTCGTCGATGCGCAGGACGGGCAAGCTGTGGAAGCCGAGCACGTCTATGTCATGCCCCCGGGGGCGATCCTGACCATTCGCGATGGACTGCTGCGGTTGCGCCACACCGGTCCGACCGATCATGAGCGGGCGCCGATCGACATCTTCTTTAACGCGCTCGCCGAGGACCTGGGCGAGCACGCGATCGGTGTCGTGCTGTCGGGCAGCGGCAGCGACGGCAGCATCGGCCTCAAGGCGATTAAAGAGAATGGCGGGCTGACGATCGCCCAGGGCTCCAACATGACGCGGCCGCGCTTTACCGAAATGCCATCGAGTGCGGTCGCGGCCGGCTTTGTCGATCTCGAACTCCCGGTCGAGCACATCCCCGAGCGGATGATTGCCTATGTCCGCAACTGGAGCGCTTTCGATCCGGAACAGCCGACCGATGCGCTAATCCGCATCTACGCGTTGCTGCGGGCGCGCAGCGGTCACGATTTCACCGAGTACAAGGAGCGCACATTTCAGCGCCGGGTTCAGCGGCGCATGCAAGTTGTTCAGACAAGAAAACTCGAAGAATACGCCGATCTGTTGGAGCAGAAGCCGGAGGAAGTTAACGCGTTATTTCGTGACCTATTGATTGGTGTAACTGATTTCTTTCGTGATCCGGCGGCATATCAGGCGCTGCAAGAGCTGGTGATCCCGAAATTCTTCGAAGGCAAAGACGCCGACGACGAGGTCCGGGTCTGGGTTACCGGATGTTCGACCGGTGAGGAGGCCTACTCGATCGCGATCCTGATGCGCGAGTATATCGAAAAGCTACGAGCACCACCGCGGGTTCAACTGTTCGCCACCGACATCGACGAAGCGGCATTGACGGTGGCGCGCGCCGCGCGCTATCCGGCGAATGTGGTCCAATTGGTTTCCGACGACCGGCTGCGGCACTTTTTCATCCAAGAAGCGAATTATTATCGGGTCGTCAAAGAGGTGCGCGACATGTGCATCTTCTCGACCCACAGCCTGATCCGGGACCCGCCGTTTTCCCGGCTCGATCTGATTTCATGCCGCAACTTGCTGATTTACCTGAAGCCGTCGCTTCAGGCACAGATCATTCCGCTATTTCATTATTCGCTGCGGTCGGGCGGGTGCCTTTTCCTCGGGGCTTCGGAAAACGTTTCGCGACATAGCGATCTGTTCATCACGCTCGATCGCAGTAATCGACTGTTTCGCCGCCGCGAGCTGGTCTCGCGACCAACCCTGCCATTGCGGCAATTCATGCCAAATTCGCCCCGAGAGCTAACGGCTCAGGAGGAAGCTCGCAGCAGTCTGCTGCACCGCTCCGACCTGCTTCGACGCATCGCCAATACGATCACCGAGCATTTCGGCCCAGCCTATGTAGTCGTCGATGAGACCGGACAGGCGCTCTATTTCTCGGCGCGAACCGGGAAATACCTGCAGGCTGCCGCTGGGCCGCCCAATCGAGACATTGTTGCAATGGCGCGGCCGGGCCTGCGCGCCGATTTGCGCGCGATGCTGCAGCAGGCTAAATCGACCGGGCGGCGCGTCATACGTGACCGTATCGCGGTACAGGTCGACGGCGGGATCCAGATGATCAGCGTTGCCGTCGAGCCGTTCACCGAAGGCACCGAAAGAGCCTTTGGGATGGTCTTTACCGACCAGGGCTCGATCAAAAAAGAAGAAGAAGCTGGCGCGGCAGAGAGATCGAACACGGAAGATGCGGCGATCCGGCAATTGGAACAGGAACTCCAGGAAACTCGGGAGCGCCTGCAGTCGACAATCGAGGAGCTTGAGACAGCAAACGAGGAATTTCGCTCTTCAAACGAAGAATTGCTGTCGGTCAACGAGGAAATGCAATCGACCAACGAAGAGCTTGAGACATCTAAAGAAGAATTACAATCAGTAAACGAAGAATTGCAAACGGTGAACAACGAGCTAAGCAATAAAATTGATCAGCTAGATCGTGCCAACGCCGATTTGTATAATTTGTTCCAAAGCACCCAGTTGGCAATAATATTCCTCGACAAGAATCTCGTAATCCGAAGTTTTACACCGGACGCGACCAAACTGTTTAATCTGCTTCCCGGTGACCAAGGGCGGCCGTTAACGGACCTGTCCAGCCGGCTCCTTTATCCGGATCTCAAGAACGATATTTCCGCAGTCTTTAGCGGTACAGTGGTTGAGCGCGCCGTTAAATTGACGGATGGGAGCGAACATTACCTGGCGCGGCTCCTGCCTTATCGGACGCCCGACAATGCGATCGATGGCGTTCTGCTGAACTCTTGTCAACGTGACCAACATTATCGAAGCCGAGGAGCAGCAAAAAGTACTGACCGCCGAACTCAGTCACCGCGTCAAGAACACGCTCGCCGTCGTCTCCTCGATCGCCGAGCGCACTTTGCCCGATGGCCAGCTTAAAACCGAATTGATTGGCCGGTTTCATGCCCTCGGGCACACCCACGATCTGCTCGCGGATGCCGGCTGGACCGAGGCCCGCTTGCGCGACGTGATCCGCGCCGAGATGGCGCCGCACCGCGCGACGGACGGCGCCAATTTGGGGGTGAACGGCCCGCCGGTCATGCTGAAGCCGCAAACGGCTCTGTTTATGGCATTGGTCATTCACGAACTGGGGACCAACGCCGCCAAATATGGTGCGCTGTCCGTTCCCGGTGGGCGGGTCGACATAACCTGGAAGATTGCCGGCAACTCGCCCCCGTACCTCGAATTGACCTGGAGAGAACAGGGCGGCCCCAAGATCAATGGGCTGCTGAAGCGCGGGTTCGGAACGGAACTGATCGAGCGAGGCCTTCGTTTCGAATTACAAGGAGAGGCAAAACTCGAAGCCGTCGACGGGAGTCTACAGTGCCGGATGACTATTCCGGTAGATCCCGATCGTCTAGTCTTTGTATCTCCCACCGACCACCGGCAACGGGAGGAGGCCGCCTCATGAAGAAACTCGCCGGCGTCAGAATATTGGTGGTCGAGGACGAATTTTTGGTTGCGTCTTTGATCCAAGATATTCTTGAAAATGCCGGTTGCATTGTATTGGGACCAGTGCCGCGTTTGGCCGAAGCCGTCGATGCGGCTGAGATCGATACTTGCGAAGTCGCCGTTCTCGACGTCAATTTGGCCGGTAAGCGCGTCTTTCCCGTCGCTGAAGTTCTGTCGCGGCGGCATATCCCGTTTATTTTTGTGACCGGCTACGGAACCGCCAGCCTGCCGCAGGAGCACCGCGGCCGGCCGACGATCCGCAAACCGTTCCGCAACGAAGAATTACTCAACGCGGTTTCGGGACTACTGCGTCCGGCCGCGTAAACCTCTTAGCATCGGAAAAGCCGTCGACCATACTTCCGCGCCTCAAAGCCCCTCGCTTCCCGCCGCTGGGGATGAGCACATCACGAGTATAAAGTCGAAAAAGCTCGTAAGATCGCCATCGCTTTGTAAACGGGGAGCAACATATGCGAACAGGGGCGGACTACCGTAAGTCGCTACGGGACGGACGGCGCGTCTGGGTCATGGGCGAAGGCATGCTCGACGACGTGACAACCCATCCCGCGACCCGTGCGATGGTCGACGAATACGTCGCCTGGTACGATCTGCATTTCGACAGCGCCTGGCAGGACGTCGCGCTCGCTCCGCCCGATCCCGCACGGTAAGCGCAACCCTTGGGCCTATGTCGCACCCAAAACCGCCGACGAGCTTGGCGGCATGGGCCGGTTTTTCTCCGCCTCGACGTTTCTGAGCGCCGGCAACATTACCCACACGCCAGCATACGGGCATCTGATCGCGCTCGGCCTTTTGTGCTCGCTCGAAGAGCGCGATTACTCGCCCGAGCAGATCGCCAACGCCGCCCGCTATCGCGAGATGATCGCCAAGACCGGGCGATTTCTGACATTTTGCGGGGGCGGGCCGACGATCGGCTATCGCATGCGCGAGAACCCGGCCGATCGATTGGCGTTAAAGATTGTCCGCGAAACCGATGCCGGGCTCGTCATTTCAGGCAAGATCGGCATGCACACGAGCCCAGCCTATGCCGAGGATCTCTATGTCGGCAGTGTCTCGGGGCTCGAAATCGACGGCCAACGCGTGACCTTTATCGTACCGATAAACGCTCCCGGCATTACCGTGCTGTGCCGCAAGATTGCGGCGCGCGACAAGAATCCGTTTGTGTCGCCGCTGTCGAGCCGGTTTGACGAACTCGACGGCCAGATGTGGCTCGACGATGTGTTTGTGCCGTGGGAGAGCGTGTTTTTCCTCGGCCAATCGCCCGAACCGGTCGTGCGCTGGCTGATCTGGCATCATCTTTATGGCTGGCTGTCAAAGGCCGAGTTCACGCTCGGCTTGGCATTGGCGCTGAGCCATGCGATGGGCCTTTCAAAGCACGATCAAACGATCGATTACCTGGTCGACCTGACCATCGAAGTGCAGACGGTGCGCAGCTGCCTCACCGCCTGCGAGCGCGACCCGCGTTTTACCGCGAGCGGTTACTGCGTCCCCAACCATGCCCATCTCTCGGCCGGCGGCCTCGCGATCCTGCGCGCCCGCCCGCGCATGGCCGAGATCCTGCGCATCGTTCCGGGGTCGTCGTTGGTCGTCGCACCTTCCGACCGCGATCTCGCCGCGCCCGAACTCGCCGAGCGGTTTGGAGGAATCGTTTGGCGGCGGCGGCTACACCGCATTGCAGCGGACGGCGTTATTGCAGATGGCCTGGGACCATGTGTCCTCGGCGCTCGATGGGCGCGAGTCGGCGTTCGAACTGCACGCGAGCGGCGGGGTCCCGGCATGGCGCGGCCGGCTTCGCCACAATTTCGAAAGCTACAACGATCTCGCGAACCGCGTCGCCGGCTCGCTCGGCATGGCGATGCCAGAGATCGACCTCGATCACATCCGCGAGGTACCGTGGGCGCCGCGCCGCACGGTCGCCCCGCCCCCGCCAGGCGGAAAGGGTGATTAACATCATTCACGGCCTCGGCCCAGAGTCGCCGCGACTCCGGCCTTGCCTTACCGGCGAAGGCCGGTATCCACTTCTGCGGGGAATGCCATTGCCGAAATAAGGAGGGGGATCATGCGTTCGATCGGGATGGGAGTATGCGCTGCGGTGTTGGCGGCGCTCGCGTTGTCGAGCGGGGCAGCTTCGGCCGGGACGCTCGACCGCATCAAGCAGGATAAATCGATCCGCATTGCCTACCGCGACGACGCGCCGCCATTCTCGTACAAGGGAAAGAACGGCGCCCCCGCCGGCTTTATGGTCGATTTATGCCGCGCGGTGGCGGCCCAGCTGGGCGACCAGCTGCATCTGACACGGCTCGATATTGTTTATGTTCCAGTCACCGCGACCAACCGCTTTGATGCGATCACCCAAGGCAAGGCCGATCTGTTGTGCGAGCCAACGACAGAAACCCTTTCGCGGCGCGAACAGCTCGATTTCTCGATCCCGACCTTTGTCGACGGCGCCGGGCTGTTGATCCGCAGCGACGGGCCGAAGAGCCTGTCTGCGCTGGGCGGGCGCAAGATTGGCGTGCTCGCCGGCACCACGACGCAGCAAGAGTTGAATGCCTCGCTAAAAGACGCCGGCATCACCGCCCAAGTGATCCCCGCCAAGACCCATGAAGAGGGCTTGGCGATGCTCGACGACGGCAAGGTGTCAGCTTACTTCGCTGATCGCGGCATTCTGATGTTTCTCGCCGACAAGAGCAAAGCCCCCAAAAAATTGTTGCTCGCCGACAATTACTTGACGATCGAGCCCTACGCGCTGGCTTTGCCGCATGGCGACGAGGATTTCCGCCTCGCGGTCGACCGTGCGCTGAGCACGATCTATCGGTCGGGAAAAATCGTCAGCATTTTCTCCCAAACTTTTGGCAGCGACACCAAGCCGAGCCAGACATTGCAGGTGCTCTACCTCGTTTCTGCGCTGCCGGATTGAGGCAGGCCGGAACCAAACCCCGAGCCGGTGAGACGGTGGCCAGCCGGGGCCGCCTGCCGTAGACTGGCCGGGATAAGCAAACCTGCCGGAGGGAGGAGCGGCCATGGCGCTGGAAGTACGGCGGATCGTCACCGGGCACGACGCAAACGGCAAGGCAATCGTCACCACCGACGAGCGGCTGATCGCGGTCCCACGGTTGAACCGACCAGACATTTCGGGCTGCGAGATCTGGTCGACCGACAAGATGCCGGTCGACAATTCGGCCGAAGCCGACGCCGCGCAGCGTGCCGGTTTTGTCAAGCGCTACAATTATGTCGGCAGCGGCCAAGGCACCGTGATCCGGGTCACCGAATTTGCTCCCGGCGCGCCCAAATTCATGCACCGCACCGAGACCGTCGATTACGCGATCCTGCTGTCGGGCGAATGCGATCTCGAATTCGACAGCGGTGAAATCGTGCACATGATGCCCGGCGACATCGTCGTGCAGCGCGGCACGATGCACGCCTGGGTCAATAACGGCTCGGCGCCGGCCGTTTTCGCTTTTGTCCTGATCGATGCGCAGCCTGCCGAAGTCGACGGCCAGGCGTTGCGCACCCATTACCCGGCGCCCTGACGCCGCGCACGATCGAAATCGCGGGCGCGCTCGCGTGGTGATCGCGCGGGTCAACCGGCGAGCTTTTTCTTCAGGAGTTCGTTGACGAGCGCGGGGTTGGCCTTGCCCTCGGTGGCGCGCATGATTTGACCGACAAAAAAGCCGTAGAGCTTGTCGCGGCCGGCCCGATATTCGGCGACTTTGCCGGCCTCTCGCACGAGAACCTCATCGATTGCGGCCGCGATCGCGCCCGCGTCGGTGACCTGCCGCAACCCTTTCTGCTCGACGATAGCCGCCGGGTCGGCGCCGGTCGCGACCATCTCGGCGAAAACGTCCTTGGCGAGCCGGCCGGAGATCGTGCCGTCGGCGATCAGATCGATCAACGCGCCGAGCCGCACCGGCGACACCGGCGATTGCTCGATGCCGATGCCGAGGCGATTCAGCGCGGCGAACAGGTCGCCTGTGACCCAGTTCGCGGCGGTTTTGGCATCTCGGCCTGCGGCGACCTGTTCGAAGAACGATGCCGTCGCGCGTTCGGCGACGAGCACAGCCGCATCCTCCGGTGACAGTCCGAGCGCCGAAACAAACCGCGCCCTCTTGGCGTCCGGAAGTTCCGGCAGCCCAGCGCGCAATTCTTCGACCCAACCGGGATCGAGCACCAATGGCAACAGGTCGGGATCGGGAAAATAGCGATAGTCGTGCGCCTCCTCCTTTGAGCGCATGGGGCGGGTTTCGCCGCGAGCGACATCGAACAGCCGGGTCTGCTGAGCGACCTTGCCGCCTTCTTCGATCAATTCGACCTGACGGCGCGCCTCGTACTCGATCGCCTGCATGACATAGCGCACCGAGTTCAGATTCTTGATCTCGCAGCGCGTGCCATAGGCCTCGCCGGGCCGCCGCACCGAGACGTTGGCGTCGCAGCGCAACGAGCCTTCTTCCATATTGCCGTCGCAGGTGCCGAGATAGCGCAGGATCGAGCGCAATTTGCGCAGGTAAATCCCGGCCTCCTCGGCGCTGCGCAGATCGGGCTCGGACACGATCTCCATCAGCCCGATCCCGGCGCGGTTCAGATCGACATAAGTCAGGCTCGGATGCTGGTCATGCAGGCTCTTGCCCGCGTCCTGTTCGAGATGCAGCCGGGTAATGCCGATCTCGCGGGCGGAGCTGTCCGGCATGTCGAGCACGACCCGCCCGTGCCCCACGACCGGCCTCAGGTATTGCGAGATCTGATAGCCGGCGGGCAGGTCGGGGTAGAAATAGTTTTTGCGGTCAAAGACGCTGGAGAGGTTGATCTCGGCGTCGAGGCCAAGCCCGGTCTTGACCGCCTGCTCGACGCAATGGCGGTTGATGACCGGCAGCATGCCGGGAAAGGCGGCGTCGACTGGCGAGACCTGGCTATTCGGCTCGGCCCCGAACGCGGTCGCGGCCCCGGAGAACAATTTCGCCTGCGAGACCACCTGGGCATGAACTTCGAGCCCGATCACCGTCTCCCACTCACCGGTACGCCCTCGGATCAATGCGGTCACAGAACTCTTCCTGAAAAAAACCTAGGCAAATCTGGCAGCGCTGCCGCTCGGCTGAAAATATTGGCTTATAAGAAACAGCATTGTTCAGAGAGATAGCCACCCGCTTCCCCGGCGGAAGCCGGGGCCCACCCTTCGCGTGCTCGGCTGGTAGATCCGTGGGTCCCGGCTTTCGCCGGGAAGCGCTCTGGTTGTGATTTCATCGAGAGATCCTATGAGGTGCGTCGGCGTGAAGCCAGTGGTGAAGCATACGACGGCCGATCTCGGCTCCTGTTCCGCCTGTTTTATCAGGTGCGAGATCAGGTCCCCGGGTTCTTCGATCGGGTTCGCGCACCGCCACGAACATCCAAAACCCCGCGCGCTGACCTCGCAGGCATTGCACCCTGCTGTTCCGGCAGTCCAGAAATCCGGCCCCTCCTCGACATTGTCAGGCGCTCTATAAATGCTGCTGCAAATCACAGCATACGATCATGGCAATTTTTTTGTTGTTGGTATCGGAACCAACCGCCCATCGCTGGACGAGATCGATAGGATTGCCGGCGCTTCGGCGGCCGGGTCTACTTTCAGAATGGGGCTTATGCAGCTTCAACAGAAGCGTGGATCGGCGAGCAGAACCTCGACATCCTATAGGTGCTTTACTTTCAAAGCGCCGCCCCACCTGCCATTCAGATATTCGCACACCAACCGCCTGTGGCAGTGGTGGGGGGTGGCTTCGGAGCATAGCAGGCAAGCATGATCAAATAGAGACGGAGTGAAGCGGTCTTCAATCTTCCGCTCGGCCATTAGCTTCAAAAAGTTTTGTTGGTACTCGTTCCAGTCACCCTTGTCGCGCTTGAAGGCTTTCAGCATTGTATCAGTGGGTGCGAGTAGAGGTTGATGCTGATATTTTATATTCCCGATTTTATCAAGGAAGAAGGCGAGATCGTCGGCTTTAGCGAAGCCAGATAGCTGCGACGTATTATGCAAGCGAACATCGTAGAGGACTCTGACGCCAGCAGAAACAAGACGATCAAAGAAGCCCTTCGCATTCGTCTTAGTGAAGCCGATAGTCGTAACGTCATGGGGCATGATCGTGCCGGTCCGAGGCCGTAGGTTGCGCCAGTTCTGGACGGGGTTCCCGATACGCGACGTTCTTAGCTCGTAGTCTATAAGCCTTGGCCAACCTATCCTCGCGAGTTCGCGAACATATCGTCGGTAGCGCCCCCAGAGAGGCCTAGGAGTTTCTCCTCAATCTCGTGCTGCTCGGCGAGCCTGCCGCTGTTGAGGATATGTCCGAGAGAGATACGCCTTTCCGACAAGGCCCTGCCAACAAGAAGGCATCGATGACAATTTAGCGGATTATGTTCGGAGCACATGAGCGCGATAGTGTGCTCTCTCGCGCCGCCGATCACGCGGTCGATGCCTTTGAGAAAATCAGGTTCTAAGGCCATTTTCTCATAGTCTGCGACGCCATCGCAGTAGAGATGGCTGGCGCGAGGACGACCGCCCAGCTCCTTACCAAGGAACACATACTTGACGCCATGCTCTTTCAGAGCAGCGCGAAATTGATCCCGGCTGAAATGGGGAACGCGACGGGAGAAGGGCGAGCTTCGCACGTCGGCAAGAGCCGTCACGCCGGCCCTGTCAAGCATGGTCAGAAACATCTCAAGCGGCAGCGTGGAATGCCCAATCGTCAGCACTCTGTTCCTGTTTTCCGACACGGTATTTCCTACCTCTCCTTCGTCTGCGGTTCCATCGACTAGGGTGGTAGAATGACACCCGCAATCAGCTTATAGGCATACCCTTGGTAGGGCTCTCCAAGACTAACACAAAGTAAAGCTACTCCAACAGGATAGGTATTTTCAGGTCGAGTCAAATAATCTGCCTCTATAATTGGGTCAGTAATCATTATTGCATACTGATTTCCAGAGTATGTGAAATAGCCACGAAGGTTTCGTTTTATGTTTCCGAAATTTGCACCCTCTGCGCGCACGCGAATTCGTAGGTCGTCAACTCTTATGAGTTGTAGAGAGCTATTGAATGACGGGGCGTCAGCAATGGGCACTCGATCATATTGCCCGTGATAGCTTGAGTATGAGGACAAACCCCAAAGGTCGGGCTGCATGGGATCGACGGCGCGAAGAGCTTCGGCAAATGTCGCCTTTCTCGAAAGCCTCCAGTAAATCCTATCGTCGATTAAATAATTCTCTGGTTGGTATGGGTGAGGGTCCTTCCCGAGAAAATCTATCTCGATCACATCAAGGAGCGCAGGTTCAGGCTGAGCCGTGCCATCATAGTGTCTATCGTAAGCGGACAACTCTTTTTCGGGGCGAGAGCTAACCGGTCGTATCCAATCCCCGAAACCGTTGGAAAGGAGCGCTTTCCCTGCGACGCAGCGGCCAGACATTTTCCGCGAGTTCGCCAAGCAGATGATCGTTTTGGTGTCACCGGGCAAGGAAGCCTCTGATTTCGCCACCGGCGGCGCTTTAAGGCGACCATTCTATCCCCGAACGTGCAGCCTGACGAATGTAGGGCATTTTTGCGAGTACCTCAGCCTTTTTCGGGCTGGATGAGGACAGAGCGTCTTTATGCAAGAGGGGAATCGCTCAAACGGAGCTGCTTCGCTTCCGCGACAAACGCGGGCAGATGGTGGAATTGAGCGGCTTTTTCGAGCACCTCGGCGACGCGTAGCACGCCGGCCTCGTCGAAGGCGCGGCCGATGATCTGGAGGCCGAGCGGCAGCCCGTCGGCCGACAACCCGGCCGGCACCGAGATCGCCGGCAATCCGGCGAGATTTGCCGGCACGGTGAAGACGTCGTTCAGATACATCGCGATCGGGTCATCGGTTTTCTCGCCGATCGCGAACGCCGCCGAAGGCGTGATCGGCGCCAGGATGGCATCGACCCGGTCAAAGGCAGCGGCGAAATCCTGCGCGATCAGCGCGCGCACGCGTTGGGCTTTCAGGTAATAGGCATCGTAGTAGCCGGCCGACAGCACGTAAGTGCCGATCAGCACGCGGCGGCGGACCTCGGCGCCGAACCCGGCCGCCCGGGTCAGTTCGTACATCTCGTCGAGGCTGGCGCCATCGATACGCAATCCAAACCGCACGCCGTCATAGCGCGCCAGGTTCGACGAAGCCTCGGCCGGGGCAACGATGTAGTAGGCCGGTAGGGCGTATTTCGTATGAGGCAGTGAGATCTCGACCGGTTCGGCGCCCGCGTCGCGCAGCCAGTCGATCCCCCGCTGCCACAAAGCCTCGATCTCGACCGGCATGTCGGCGACGCGGTATTCGCGCGGGATGCCGATACGCATGCCGCGGATATCGCGGTTCAGCGCCGCTTCGTAATCCGGCACCGGCTGCGGCGCCGAGGTCGATCCTTCGGGTCGTGACCGGCCATGGTGCGCAGCATGATCGCCGCGTCGCGGACGGTGCGCGTCATCGGGCCCGGATGGTCGAGCGAGGAGGCATAAGCGACAACGCCCCAGCGCGAGCAGCGGCCATAGGTCGGCTTTAGCCCGACAATGCCGCAAAAGCTCGCCGGCTGACGGATCGAGCCGCCGGTATCGGTGCCGGTCGCCGCCAAGGCCGCATGCGCCGCCACCGCCGCCGCCGAGCCGCCCGAGGATCCACCCGGCACCAGCGGGCGGTTATCACCCGGTCGAGCTTTCGAGTCGGGGCGCCACGGGTTCTCGACCGGGCCGTAATAGCTGGTCGTCGTCGACGAGCCCATCGCGAACTCATCGAGGTTGACCTTGCCAAGCATGACGGCCCCAGCCTGCCACAGCTTTTCGGTGACGGTCGACTCGTAGGGCGGCCGAAACCCGTCGAGAATGTGCGAGCCGGCGGTGGTCAAAACCCCCTTTGTGCAAAAGAGGTCCTTGACCGCGATCGGGATGCCGTCAAGGGGCAGGACTTCGCCGCGTGCGAGCCTGTCGTCGGCGGCTGCGGCCATCGCCAATGCCTGGTCCGGTGTTTCGGTGATAAAGGCGTTCAACGGCCGCACCGCCTCGACCGCAGCGATGTAACTTTCGGTCAATTCGCGCGCCGAAAACTTCCTGTGAGCGAGCCCGTCACGCGCCTCGGCGAGGTTAAGCGCGGTCAGCGCCGAGGGCAAACTCCTCACTCGATCACCTTCGGCACGGCGAAAAAACCTCTCGCGGTGCGCGGCGCATTGCCGAGGATCGCCTCGCGGCAATTGCCGTCGGTTACCCGGTCTTCACGCATCGGCAACGCACTCGCCGCGACGCTCGCCATCGGTTCGACGTCGCTGGTGTCCACCTCGTTCAGTTGCTCGACCCAATTGAGGATTTGCGACAGCTCGTCGGCCAGCGGCTCGAGTTCGGCCTCGGACAGCCGAATGCGCGCCAAGGCAGCGATGTGCGCCACGGTGGCCTTGTCCAACGCCATGATTTCCTTGCTCCGAACCCCGGCACTCGGGACACGTAAAATAGGGTATCGTGCGCGATGATTCTAGCGAACCCTGTAGCGCTTAGAGAGGCGGTGCCGGCCGGGATGCGGCTGATGGGGCTCGACGTCGGCACCAAAACGATCGGCCTCGCGCTTTCAGATATCAGGCTGGTGATCGCGACGCCGCTCGAAACTATCCGCCGCCGGCGCTTTCGCGATGACGTGGTGCAATTATTCGCGCTGATCGATGCGCACGGCGTTGGTGGGTTGGTCATCGGGCTGCCGCTGAGCTTGGCTGGCGGCGATAGCCCCCGGACTCAGTCGGTGCGCCAGTTCGCGCGCAATCTTGTCGCGCAGCGCGAGCTGCCGGTGGCCCTATGGGACGAGCGCCTGTCGACCGCAGCGGTCGAGCGCGAGATGATCGCCGCCGATTTGACGCGTAAACGCCGTGGCGAAATCGTCGACAAAGTCGCCGCCGCCTACATCCTGCAGGGCTGCCTCGATTTTCTCGGGCGCGCCGGCAACCCGTCTGGCTGAGCTAGATCACGGCATCGGCGGATGCGATTGCGACCACGGCCCCGTCGGGGTTTCTGTCTCGGAGCCGGGTTGGGGCGCGGCCTTCCGCGCTTGCGCCAATGCCGTGAGACCGGCGATGCCGCCCAAATTCATGCTCTCGACAGCACTGCTCGGCACGATGATCGTGCTGCCGCGCTCCTTGACGCTCTCGTACAGCATGTTCATGCCGCGCAGATGAAGCGCCACCGGATTGTCGGCATAGGTTCGCGCAGCCTCGGCGAATTTATCGGCGATCTCGGCCTCCGCCGCGCCGAGGATAACGCGCGCCTGGCGCTCGCGCTCGGCCTGCGCCTGCCGGCTCATTGCATCCTGCAACGCCACCGGGATCTTGACGTCGCGGATCTCGACCGATTTGACATCGATGCCCCACTCCACCGTCTTCGCGTGGATCGTGTCGCGCAATTCCGCATCCATTGCCTTGCGGTTCGCCAGCAGCATCGCGAGTTCGTTGGCCCCGATCATTTCTCTCAGCGAGGTCTGCGCCGCCCAGGCGATCGCTTCGCCATAATTGACGACTTCGAGCGCGGCGCACCTGACATCGACGACAATCCAGAAGATAATCGCGTCGACGTCGACCGGGACCGTGTCTTTCGTCAATGTCCGCTCCGCCACGAACTGTGTGGTGCGCAGGCGGGTGTCGATCACAGCCGTGACGTAGTCGAGGATCGGAACGATTGCGAATAGGCCGGGGCCTTTGACCGCGTGAAACCGACCCGCCCGCAGAACAATCGCCTGTTCCCATTGCTGCGCCATCTTGAGCGCCGTGAAGGTGACGATGGCGACCACGATCAGCACCGCCCCGACAGCGATCAACCCGCTCAGGATCGCAAGGATGCCAAGCCCGAGGAGAACAAAGACGATGGCAAGCGAAATCGGGTTCGGGCTCATCACCCACCGCTTCAAAGAGAGGTTGCCGAGACGTTACAGGCGCGGCGTCGATAACATCCTTACGGCTTTGACATTGAGTTATGCGAATGATTTTCTGATTAAAGATAAGATCGTCAAATCCGACACCTATGCGCGGAATGGAGGAACGATGCCGCTCAAACGTCGCCAAATCGCCTGGCGGGCCGCCCAGGATCTCGTCGATGGCGCCTATGTGAACCTCGGCATCGGTCTGCCGACCCTGGTCTCGGACTTCATTCCCGAAGACCGCGAGATTGTCTTGCACAGCGAGAATGGCATTTTGGGCGTCGGCCCGGCGCCCGGCGCCAACGAGGCCGACCCCGATTTGATCAATGCCGGCAAGCAGCCGATCACTTTGGTGACCGGCGGCAGCTATGTTCACCACACCAACTCGTTTCTGATGATCCGCGGCGGTCATCTCGACCTGGCCCTGCTCGGCGCCTTTGAGGTCGCGGAGAATGGCGACCTCGCCAATTGGACGACCGACGACCCCAGTTTCCCGCCTGGCGTCGGCGGTGCTATGGATCTCGCCGTTGGCGCCAAGGAAATCCGGGTTCTGGTCGAACACACGACCAAAACGGGCGCGCCGCGGATCCGCAAGCGCTGCGAATACCCGTTAACCGCCGCCGGAGCGGTGCGCCGGATCTACACCGATCTCGCGGTTATCGATGTGACCCCGGAGGGCCTGGTCGTGCGCGAAATTGCCGAAGACATCGATTTCGCGACGCTACAGGCGAAGACCGAAGCCGCATTGCATGCCGCCCCGGATCTGCGGCCGCTGCGCGCCCCGGCCCTGTAAACAGGATCTCGCGCGAGACGCCGGCGAGCTCGTAGCTGCGCGCCGGCTTGCCAATTTCAGACCAGTGCCCTCAGCATCGCCTCGGCGCTGGAGGCGTCGACTTGGCCGGGCTGCTGCTCGACACTGAGCGATTTGACGATGCCGTTGTCGACCAGCATCGAATACCGCTTTGAGCGGATGCCGAGGCCGCCCTTCGATAGATCGAGTTCGAGCCCGAGCGCCTTGGCGAAATCGCCGCTGCCGTCGGCCAGCATCGTGACTTTGCCGTCGCACTTCTGGTCTTTGCCCCAGGCGCCCATAACCGCGGGGTCGTTGACTGCGACGCAAGCGATTTCGTCGATCCCTTTTGCCTTGATCTCCGCCGATTTTTCGACAAAGCCCGGCAGATGACGTTGCGAGCAGGCCGGCGTGAAGGCGCCCGGCACCGCGAACAGCGCCACCTTCTTGCCGCGGAAGAATTCGTCCGTGGTGACCTCTTTTGGTCCCTCGGGTGTTACCTGCCGTAATGTTACCGAGGGCAATTTGTCGCCGACATTGATCGTCATGGTGAACCCCTCCTTATTGTTCGACGTTTCCGATCGCGCCGCCTCGGGCGGAGATCGGGCTGGCGCAGCGATAGCACAGCCCGCCCCTCCGGGCAAACCGCGGCGGGCCAGGGCCGAGTGCCCGCCTTTTGTGCGCTGACCGGCAACAGGATTCTTGTGGTAGGCTGCGGATGAAATGAGTGGTTCGGATGGTGACGAAAGGATGACATCGGAGAGCCCAGTGACATCGCTCGCCGGCCAATTGCTGGTGGCAATGCCGCAGATGGGCGACCCGCGCTTTGCGCGGTCGGTCATCTACCTGTGCACCCATAGCGGCGACGCCGGCGCGATGGGATTGGTCATCAACAAAGCGCTGGGGTCGCTGACTTTGGCCGAATTGTTCGCGCAACTGGAGATCGAGTCCGGCCCCTTCGCCAAGAAGCGCCCGGTCTATTTTGGCGGTCCGGTTGAGCCGGGCCGCGGGTTTGTGTTGCATACCGCCGAATATCGCGAAGAAGGGACCCTCCCGGTGGCCGGCAACATCGCGATCACGGCGACGCTCGACATCATGCGCGCGATCGCCAAGGAACAGGGTCCGCGCGAGAGTTTGTTTGCGCTCGGCTATGCCGGTTGGGCGCCGGGCCAGCTCGATGCCGAAATTCAGGCCAATGGCTGGCTTTCCGTCGCCGCCGATGAGGGGATCGTGTTCGACCCCGGCCACGAGACCAAGTGGGAACGAGCGCTCGCCAAGCTCGGTGTCAATCTGTCGATGCTGTCGAGCGACGCCGGCCACGCCTAGAGGACAGCGCGGCGCCAACCCTCACCCGGCTGGCGCTTCTTCGAGCAGGCGGCCATAGCCCGGCACCTTGTCGCCGGTTTTTAGCATCGTCAGCATCGCCCAGAACGACGCCTGATTGGTGGTCACCACCGGCTTCTTCAATTCGCGCTCCCATCCCTCGATCGAGGCCATCGTTGGGAAATTGCCGCCAGGCACGACGAGAACCTCGATTTCGGGCCGGTCGATACGGCGGAACGCGTCGCGCGCGTTTTCCGGGCCGAGATTGCCGATCGCATAGGAATCGGTCGCGCCAAAGCCTTCGAGCGCCACGGTTTCGAGCCCATGGTTGCGGGCGAACAGGTCAGCGGCGCGCCGGTTGACGACTTCCGAATAGGGCGAGACCAGCCCGATGCGCCGAGCGCCGAGGGCTCGCACCGCCTTGCCGATCGCCTGCGCCGAAGTGATTGCCGGCGCGTTGGCGCCTTCGCTCATTCGCCGGGTGACGACCTCATCGTAATCGTCGACAAACACGCTCGCCGAAGTCTGCGCCAGGATCACCAGCTCGACCTTGGCCGTTCCGAGCAGCTTCGACTGGTAATCGAGGTCATCCTCCCGCGGCGACGAGAAGGTCTGGCCGGGGCGGCTGGTCATCAGCCGGCCGATATGCGCCTGGTAGGTCGGCGGCAGCAGCCGGCATTCCATCTCCACGGTCGTGTTGGTCGACGGTATCAAGACGCCGAAATGGCGGATCATTCGCGGCCCTTCCCTCAAATTTGAGCGGCAATCCTAATGATTACACCGCGGCGTTGTCGACCCTCGACCGGCGCTCTGCTATCGTTGCATCAAGACCGCAACCAGAAGGTTCGAGAAAATGAATGATGCGATGACATTGGCCGAACGCGCCGACGCGCTCGAAGCCAAGATGATGCGGGAACTGGACGAGATGATCTACGTCAAGTCACGCCTGTTCAACCTTGCCGACGGCGATATGAGCGTCCCCAATGGCGGCGCCCTGATGGCGCAGAACCCGGGTAAGAAATTCGTCATGGGGGACGATCCGCGGCTGCCGAAAATGCCGGCGCAGCCCACCCTGATGGATTTCTTCAAATATCGCTTTGGCCCGGCCAACCACCTGCTGCAGAGCGCGCGGCATGCGGTCAAGGCCGGGATGGACGAAAAAGTGGTGCTCGCCTGCCTGCTGCACGATATCGGCGTGATCGGGTTTATCCGCGCCGATCACGGCTATTGGGGCGCGCAATTGGTCGAGCCCTATGTCGATGAAGAGACATCGTGGGCGATCCGCGCCCATCAGGCGTTACGGTTTTATCCCGACGAGTCGGTCGGCTATTCCTACCCGGAATCCTACGTCAAGAATTTCGGCGCCGATTACCAGCCCGACCCCTACATCGAAGAAGAATACCAGCGCGCCCGCAACCACAAATGGTACATGACGGCCCGGATGATCACGGTGCACGACATCTATTCCTTCGATCCCGACGTGGTGGTCGAGCTCGAGGAATTCACCGACGTGATTGGCCGCAACTTCAAGCAGCCGAAAGAAGGTCTCGGCTTTGATAACAGTCCGGTGGCGCATATGTGGCGCACCCTGATCCGCCCGACAAAGTTTCTCTGACGGGTCTCAGCGTTCGCCGTGAGACTAGGCGGCGCGCGTACCCCCGGGCGCCGGCTCACGGCTCGGTAGAACCGAACCGGGATGATTGCGTCAGGCCCTGCTCAACCGGCTCTCGACCTCGGCCTGCCATTGGTCGAGCGGCATAACGCCCGGGGTTTCGCGGCAATGCTTGTCGTTTTGCGCGACGATCTCGTCATTCGGCAATGACAGATCGATCGGCACGCCGTGCGGCTGCGGCACGTACCAGGGCGTGTCCATGTAGATCTCGATCATATTTCCCTCGGGATCGGGGAAATAGCAGGACAGCGCGTTGCCATGGCTGGTTTGCCGGATCGTCTCGATGCCGGCGACGCGGGCGCGGCCAAAAACCGTCTTTAGCGCATCGAGATCGGGGACCTTGAACGAGACCTGGTTCACCGTGCTCACACCCTCGGGTGCGCGGCCGGATACTACCACGAATTGATGGTGATGCTCGGGCGAGGCGGTCAAAAAGGCGAGTTCGCCGCCGCGGCTGCTGATGCCGCGATCCGAGACGACCAGCCCGACAACATCCGTGTAGAAATCGACCATCTTCGACAAATCGCGAGCATAAACGCCGCAATGCGAGAGCTGCGGGTGAAAGCGGGACGGCATCGTGACCTCCTTGCTGCCAAGCTCTGATTGTAGCAGCTTTAATTTCTATCCGGTGCAGCTTTGATCAAATCGATTATTCACGACCTCGATCAATCGGATGCACGTAGATAGCGACGCCGCTTTGCCGCGGCTGCTGTCGGCGATATCGCCGGTAACCCGATACCTGTCGGAGCCGCGGCGGCAAATTCCCGGTTCGAGGGGAAATATCCGGGAAACGCCGCCGCCCAGCGCACTATACCGTGCAAAACGGCAGGAATTGTGTCGGCGTCCGACCCTATTTCCCGCCACCGCCGATCGTAAGCGTAACGGTTCCGTTGGTGCCCGGCGGCAATTCGGGCGGGGCTCGCAGCTCGTCCCACAACATCACTTTGCCGCGGCCGGTCTGCTCGCCGATGATCTGGGCCGGGGCAACACCGGTGGCGGCTTCTTTCGCCATTGCCGCCTCCGACAGGACGGTCACGCTGGCCAGCATCTCCGTCACAGCGCCCGGTCGCGCCGGCGGCAACAATTCGGCGGCGCCGCATGGGCCCGACAGTCCGGCAATGCCTACAGCCATGGCCGCGACAAAGCGCGCCGCCATGATCGCTCGAAATCTCTGCCTGTTCCGTTCCCGATGCCTTGTCATAACGTGCCCCCGGTCCTGTGCCCTATAACTCCATGTTCAGCGCAATCAACCAATTTTCGTCATTTTAGGTTCCGGCTTGGTCAGCATTCAACGGAGCGCTGGCCCAGTGAGACAATTCAACACCGATGACGTGACACCCTGCTGGATCATTTTGGACAAGCCGGTGACCCCGATATCGATCGTCGTCATCTGCTGAATTAATTGGTTGTTTGCGGTATTGGTGAGCACGCTGCTCACCCCGCCATTGGCGGCGCCGCCTCCGACGACCGTGGCAAGCCCGCTATTGACCAATGCTTGGAGCGTCGCATTCGATACGCTCACCTGCGTCTGCACGCCATTGTTGGTCACGACCGTCGCCGTGTTAATCCCGGTGCCCGCGGCTGGCGAAATGGCGCCCGGGATGCCTAGGGCGCTCAGCACACCAATGCCGCCGGTCGACTGCGCGCCCGCAGCGGCCGCGCCGCCAGTCTGACCAGGGGAAATTGTAAATGTCGGCACCACCAGATTTTCGGTCAGGTCGTGGTTGACAAAAGTCGCCTGCTGAAACGCGAAGTTCAAGGTGACTCCCGAACTGGTATCATACCCACCGCGAATATCGCTAAGTTTCGCATCGTCGAGCGCTAGGCTCGCGAGGCGCTGTCGCACGTCGTGGCTTGACGCCACGGGCGGATCAGCTTGCTTCGTCGGCATCTGGCGTGACACCCGTTCGATAGCGTGGACCGGGCCTCCGGTATCCGAGCCCACAACGCCAATGATCTTGTCCGAGCACCCCCCCAATAGACTTGCCGCAATCACCGCACAGGCGATGAGCAGCGTTGACGAACCGGTCACTTTGTCCTCCGGTGGGATACATCCCTCAGAACCGGGCCAGACTGAGAAGTCCCGCTTGGGACAACTGGGCGAGATCGAGCGCGTACCGCGTCAGATCCCAAGGCGGACTTGGTGCAGCGGCCCATTTCTGGTCACTGTTAAAGCTTTTCTGGCCCCGGTCGATATTGCTGGTGATCAGGAAAAATATCCCGCTCCATTCCGATTCGAATACACCGATAGGCTCACTCCTCATACCGTTTGCGGGGTCAGCAAGCAGAACACGTTGGTTCTCAATGCCCTCAAGCACAACAAAATGGTGATACCCGCGGACATTCAGCAGCACGATCGCCGGCAGCCGAACCTCTTCGAGTTTGGATAGCGGCGCCCGATAGCCATTCGAGCCGAGACCGTGGCGCTGCAAATACCGCTTGATATCCAATAATGAGAATCCTAATTCGCTGATAACCTTTTTATCGCCATTTATGATCATATCCTTAAAGACATCGGTCTCGCTGACCGGCATGTTGTAGTTGTAACTGAGCAGTGTCGCGAGGGCCGCTGATCCACAGGAAAAATCGTGCTCCTGCGCAATCGTGTCGTGGTATTTTTGTTCTTGAAAGCTCTGGACCTTAAGCAAAACCGCGCCGCCGCCAACCCCGGCATCAACATAAAGCGAACCCGCCTCGGCTGACAAACTGGCGGCCACGAGCACCGTCACGCCGGCGATTGTCCGCCGGATCGGTGCGAAGCGGGGCCCAGACCGCGTTCTCATAATGCCCATCGTATTCGTGCAGCTGTGTTCTCTTCAGTGGACACTGATATTGATCGTGGTGCTGACTTGCATGATCGAGTTGTTGCCAAAATTCTGTAAAACCGAAGTGATGCCGGCGTTGTTGTTGATCGAATGATCGTTGGTGATCGTGCCGTTGATCGAGTTGCCGATCGCCGCGTTATCGGCACTGCTAGCTGAAGCCAACGCGCTTCCAGAGCCGGCGACGTTGATGCCGACAGCGCCGCGGGCGCGCTCTTTGCCGAGCTGGGCCACAGGCACCACGGTTCCGGCCAAGGTTCCGAGCACCGCCGCCGCTGAACCGGTGGGCGCACCGGCTCCGGCTGCGAAAGTTGCACTGGAGGCGATGGTCGTAGCGAGCAGAATAGAAACCGTCCAGACGGCCGAACGTTTCATCTGTCGAATTCCCAATTTGTATTGTCGTTTTTGAGAAGCGGCCCGCACCGCCGATTTTTCGACGACGCGGACCTTCAGTCCGAAGTACTTAGCGCGACGACGGCGTGACGGTCGCGCTGGGGCTGAACCCGCTCAACCCGCCACCATCGCCGCCGACGGTCGAGGTGAGGGCGACAGAGTTGCCCTGCACCGCGGCCGCACCGGTGTTCAGGTTGGCCTGCAGGATGCCCTGGCCGTTCATCGAGTAGTTCAGGTTGATGGCGCCAGAAGCACTCGATGCCGCCGCATTTTGCCTGGTATTGTTTCCGGTGAGCGACGCACTGGTGATCGCCGAACCGGCCCCGGCCATGTTCGTGTTTGTCGCCATGTAGGTGGTCGACTGGGTCAGCGAGCCGCTGCCCACTACTGAGTCTTTCAGCACTCCCAAGATATTGTTGTTGGTGCTGCTGTTGGTGTAGGTCTTGGAGTTGCTGCTGCTGTCAGTGTAGGTCTTCGACGTCATAGTGGTGTTGCCACTATCCCTATTGTTCGTGCTCGAGTTGGTATAGCTCTTCGTGCTCGTGTAGGTGTTGCCACCATTATTGATGTTGGTGGCCTTGCCGCCATTGGTCGCCGACGCCGTACCACCGGTGCTGCCGGTCGACGAAGCCGCGTCGTTGTTGGTCGTTGTCTTGGTGTTGGTGTTGTACGACCCCTTGACGACATTCGTGCCGCCATTGTTGGCAGCGTTGCCACCGGCACCTGTCGCCGAGGCGGAGCTGGTGTTGGTCTTGGTGTTGGTGTTGGTGGTCGTCTTGGTGTTGTACGATCCCTTGGTGACCGTGGTGGTCTTGGTGTTTCCCGAGGCGATCGTGTTGCCATTGGCTTGAACCGCCGTGCTGGTTCCACCCTTGGTCGAACCGGCATTGACCCCAGCGCCGGAAGCCGAGCCGCCAGCCGTCGTGGTCTTGGTGACCGTCGTGGTGTTGTTCGAGGCGGTGGTATTACCGCTGACATTAAGCGCCTTGCCACCATTCGTGGCCGCTGCGCCAGTGCCGCTGTTGGTCGCTGTCGGGGTGCTGGTGTTGGTGATCGTCGTGGTCTTGGTATTGCCCGAGGCGATCGTGTTGCCCGACGCGATGTTTTTTCCACCATTGGCGGCCGTGGCAGCGCTGCCATTGCCACCGACGCTGGCTGTCGGCGTCTGGGTCGTGGTGTTGGTGGTTGTCTTGGTCGAAGTCAGGCTGTTGTTCGAGGCGACCGTGTTGCCGTTGTTCTTTGATACGGCAGTGCCGCCATTATTGGCCGCCGCGCTGTTCCCGGTCGAGCTGACCGTGTTTGTGTTGGTCTTGGTGGTGGTGTTGGTCAGCGTATTGCCGTTGTTCTTGGAGATGGCGGTGCCGCCGTTATTGGCCGCCGGGCTGCCGGCGCCCGTTGACGACGCGCTGCTGGTGTTGGTCTTGGTCGAAGACAACGACGTCGTGTTGTTGGACGCGACGGTCTTGGTGTTGCCCGAGGCGATCGTGTTGCCATTGGCTTGCACCGCAGTGCCGCCCTTGCTGGCAGTGGCGCCGCTGTTGGTGGTTGTCGTGGTGGTGGTCTTGGTCGGCGTGATCGTCGTCGTGTTGTTGGAGTTCTTGGTCGACGTCGTCGTGTTGCCTGACAGCAGCGAGTTGTTGTCAGCCTGAACCGCAGTGCCGCCCTTGCTGGCGACGGCGCCAGTGTTGCTCGTGGTCGGCGAGATCGTGGTCGTGTTGTCGGAGGCGATGGTCTTGGTCGAGGTCGGCGAGATCGTGGTCGTGTTGCCACTGACATTCGTGGCGGTGCCGCCCTTGCTAGCCTGGGCGCCGCTGTTCGTCGGCGAGACCGTTGTCGTGTTGTTGGAGGCGACGGTCTTGGTGTTGTTCGAGGCAGTCGTGTTGCCGCTTACGGTCGTGGTCGGCGAGATCGTCGTCGTCTTGGTGTTGCCAGAGGCGAGATTGGTCGTATTGCCGTTGGCGTTGACCGCGGTGCCACCCTTGCTGGCCTGGGCGCCGCTGTTCGTCGGCGAGACCGTCGTGGTGTTGGTCGGCGTAATCGTCGTCGACTTGGTGTTGTTGGAGCCGAGAGTGGTCGTGTTGTTGTTGGCCTGGACAGCCGTGCCGCCCTTGCTAGCCGCGGCGCCGCTGTTGGTCGTGGTCGGCGAGATCGTGGTCGAGTTGGTTTTCGTCGAGCTTAGGGTGTTGCCCGAGATGTTGTTGCCGGAATTGTTGTTGGTGGCAGCGCCGCCATTGCCCGAACCCGTCGAGGTCGAGGTGCCCCCGGCGCCGCCGGTGGCGCTCGAGGACGCAGATTGCGCCCATGCGCCGCCTGCACTCAGGGCGAGGACGGCGCAAGTTGCTAACAGAATCTTCTTCATACTCTCTTTCCTCTTTCTTTCCCCGCCCCTGCGGCGGACTGCACGACATGCCTGCACGCGCCCTCCCGGATCCCGCGGTGGCATAACCTGCCGCGGGAGGCTCCATTGTCGAGGTACGTGCCAACTCCTAATGACCAGCAACCGGCATGCCAATCAAATGGCCACCGAATTACCGCCAAAAGCCTTTTGTTTCCAATATGTTGAGAGTAAGGACTGGTTAACCTTGTCTCGAACTGGCCGTCCCGGTGAGACAGTTGCACCGTCTCGTGGTGAGACAGTTGTTCTGTCGTCAGCCGGCCGCCGACGCCACGGTCACCTATCGCCGTCATTGCCCGGCCTCCGGCGGCTGGACCAGGTAATGCTGGCCGAGCTCGATCCGATTGCGCTGCAGCATGCGATACAGGGTGGCGCGGGCCACCCCCAACAGCTGCGCGGTGCGGGTCATGTTAAAGCTGCTCTCCTGCAACGCCTGCAAAATCGCCTCTCGTTCGGCCTCGCTGCCCGGCTTGAGGCGCGGCGCCGCGCGCGACCGGCTTTGCCTCGGGGCCACCCGCACCGGCAACGGCGCCGGCGATGACGGTGGGTCGAGGCGGAGGTCAGTCACATCCACCAATGGCCCGTTGGCCATCACCACGGCGCGCCTGATCGTCGCGATCAGTTCGCGAACATTGCCGGGCCACGGATAGGCCAGGATTGCCGCCGAAGCCGCCGGGGTGAAGCCGCGCAATTCGCGCCCGAGCTCATGACCGATCTGACGCAGAAAATACGTGGCCAGCACCTCGACATCGCCATCGCGTTCGCGCAGCGGCGGCAGGTGCAGGCTCAGCACGTTCAGGCGGTAATAGAGGTCCTCGCGCAATTTGCCGGCGGCGATCGCGTCGCGCAGACGGACATTGGTTGCCGCGACGACCCGAACATCGACCTTGATCGGCTGGCGTCCGCCAACCCGCAGGATCTCACCCTCTTGCAAGAACCGCAGCAGCAATCCCTGCAGATCGATCGGCATGTCGCCGATCTCGTCGAGAAACAGGGTGCCGCGATGGGCGTGCTCGATGTGGCCGTGCTTGCGCGCGGTGGCGCCGGTGAACGAACCCTTTTCGTAGCCGAACAGCTCGGAGGCGATCAAGGTCGGCGGCACCGCAGCACAGTTGAGCGCGACATAGGGTCCGGCGGCGCGGCTTGACCGTTCGTGGATCGCGCGCGCCACCAGTTCCTTGCCGGTGCCGCTCTCGCCGGTTATCAGCACCGGTACGTCGCAGGCGGCAAAGCGCCGGATCTGATCAAATACCTCAAGCATCGCGGGGCTATTGCCCACCATGAAGACGGTTGGTGATTCCACCACCGCGTCACTCGCCGACTGTGGTCCACCCAGCGGCATGTTCGCCGGGGTTTGGTTCCACCGCAGCGCTCCCCCACGCAATCGCATGACCGTTTGGCTGCTACTCATCAAACCCTCTGCCACCGACCCCACATTGATCGCGCCGATCACCGTCGAACGCGTTTGTTGAATTAACAAAGTGCTGATCCGTAGCCGGTTGGGTAGTGTGCCTCCCTGCGTTCGCGTCAGACACCCGCTGACGCCGGGCGGCCAACGACGCCGTTCGATGGCCCCCGAAGGGTGTGAGACAGGAGAAGCAATCTCCGGGCCAAAGATGGATTGTGTTGTTAGATCAACGATTTATCGAAAGATCGAGGTGGCTCCAGGGCAAAAGAGTGTCAAATTTACCGACGCTCCGCGCGCAATTTTTGACTAGGTTTCGGCTTTAAGCCTTAGTTAACCGCAGGCGCGCTTTCTTTAATAAATTCAGGATTACATAAGGTTAGAGGCCGGATCGGTTGTGGCGATGCACCATATTTGTAAAATTATCCGTCAATCCGGTGGATTGAACTACGTAAAAAATGTCGACAGTTTTGGAACTTTTTTACTTTGCGGGCCAAAGGGTTAACAAGAACTCTCTCCGACCTATGCGCCGAGCCATTAGCCCGACCGGCTGATTTCAGGAATTTATGTCGATGGCGACGCTTGCCCGGTACGCGAAGAGATCTACCGCGTGGCGGCGCGGTTGAAAGTCAATGTTTTCGTCGTTTCCAACAACTCACGGCCGATCCGGCCGCCAGGTACCGCTAATGTGAGAATGGTTCTGGTCGGGGACACCGCCGACGCAGCCGACGATTGGATCGCGGACCACATCACCGCCGCCGATAATTCGTTCCCAACCGCGCAGGTGGCGGGCGATCTCACGACCAGCGAGCATTGCCGATATTCACGGGCGTCCAAGGTTTTCCGGTCGGGAGACGACCCGCGCGCCGATTTTGAGGCAGCGTGATGCGAGCGGGAGATCCGACGTGACGCATATAGTCGGGGCCCCGCCCCCTTGACTAAAAGGGACAGGTCCCGGTTCCTCGGCGCGCTCGATACGGCGCTGCAGGCTGCATTGCGAGAGGCAGCCCATCGCTAACTCTCAGGCAGCTGCGGAGAAGGAGGCCTAGCCCGGGTAACGCGGGACGCCGCGGCGCAGCAATCGCCGTAGGATTTGCGCATTACACGTTCAGTCGCAGCATTTGTCCTACCGGGTAGCGAGTACCGGACGCGGCGCCGGGCGGGACGATGCGGTCGATTTCCGTAAGATCCTCGGCCGTGAGCACAATGTCCGCCGCGCGCACATTCTCCTCGATGTGCTTGCGCGACTTGGCACCGGGTATCGGGACGATGAAGACTTTCGCCCGCTTTCCCCGGGCCATTGGCCAGGCGATCGAGAGTTGCGCGAGCGTGGCATTCTTGCGGCGCGCAATCCCTTCGAGCGCAGTGCGCAACTCGAAGTTCTTCTCAGCATTGACACTCTGAAACCGAGGTAGCCCCTGGCGTACGTCGTCGGTTGCCAACTCGTCCACTTTCGGAACTTGGTCGCTCAGCATCCCACGCCCAAGCACGGCATAGGCCATCATTGCCATGCCCAGTTCGTTGCAGACCTGAATTTGGCCTTGCTCTTCTGCATCGCGCGAGAGCAGTGAATATTCCATCTGCAGCGAAACGAGCGGATGAACGGGCCTGCCACGCTTCAGCAACTCTGCCGAGCACTCTGAGAGCGCGATGAAACGTGTTTTGCCCTCCTTGACGAGTTCGGCCATTGCCCCGACGCTTTCCTCGACCGGCACGTTCGGATCGACGCGCGACATGCAAAAGACGTCGAGCGGCTCGATCCCAAGATTTTTCAAGCTCTGCTCGCAGGTCTGGCGCAGATAGCGCGGATCACCGCCGCCACGCACAGCGTCTGGGGCGCCGTCGCGTGGGCTGCCGCTTTTCGAGTGGATGACGACATCATCTCTGCGGCCGCGGATCGCTTCGCCGATCAAGCGATGATTGTGGCCTTGGCCATAGCTGGCCGATGTGTCCAGAATATTGATGCCGAGATCGAGCGCGCGGCGAATGGCGGCGATTGATTCCGTGTCGACCGCCGGTCCATAGGCCCCCGACATGCCATAACAGCCGAGACCGATGGCCGAAACCATAAGATCAGAATTGCCAAACCTGTGGCGTTCCATTGATCACCATCGATGTCTCGCGTTATCGGCGTGTCGCTGGCCCGCCGGATGGGCGCGCCTAATGCCGGGTTGGAATCTGCACCGGCAGCGAGCGGAAGCCGTGGATGAAGTTCGAATAGGTCCGCCGCGCCTCGCCGACAACCTCGATCACCGGGAAGCGTCGCAGGATCTCCTCCCACAGTATGCGCAATTGCAGTTCGGCGAGGCGGTTGCCGACGCAGCGGTGGATGCCAAAGCCGAATGACAGATGCTGCCGTGGCCGCGGGCGGTCTATGATGAAACTGTCGGGGTTCTCGATCGCATCGGGATCGCGGTTACCCGAGACGTACCACATCACGACCTTGTCGCCCTTCTTGATCGCCTTGCCGCCGAGTTTGACGTCGGACTTGGCGGTGCGGCGCATATGGATCACCGGCGTCACATAGCGGATGATCTCAGGGACCATGCTGGCCACGAGGTCGGGGTTCTCGCACAGCTTTTGGTACTGCTCGGGGTTTTGGCTTAACGCCAGTAGCCCACGGGTCATCGAATTGCGGGTCGTGTCATTGCCACCGACGATCAACAGCGTCAAATTCCCCATAAACTCGCGCAATGGCATGTTCTGCGTCGACGGCCCGTGGGCCAGCATCGACAATAGATCGAATTTCGGCGGCTGGCCGGCGCGCTGGTTGAAAAGTTGGGCCATGCGTTCGGCCATTTTCGTTAATTCGTCAAACTTTTCGCGTTCCGAATGCACCGGTGATTCCGGCGCGTGGACATTGCAGATCGCGACATCGGACCAATAGGTCAGCTTGCGCCGCTCCTCCCACGGAAAGTCGAACAAGGTTGCGAGCATCATGGTCGTCAATTCGATCGAGACCCGCTCGACCCAGTCGAAAGTCTCGCCGACGGGCAGCCCGTCAAGCACATGGCAGGTCCGCTCACGGATTGTCGCCTCCATCTCGGCGAGGTTTGGCGGCGCGACGATCGGGCTGACGACCTTGCGCTGCTCGTCATGCTTTGGCGGGTCCATGCGGATAAAGCTCTGGCGTTCCAGCTCCTCGGGCTGATCCTCGACCGCAATGCCGCCCAGTTCGGACGAGTAGAGATCGTGGTTGACCTCGACCTGCATGATGTCGCGGTATTTGGTGACCGCCCAGTACGGGCCATAGCGGCTCTCCGGGCACCAATGCACCGGGTCCTCGCGCCGCAGCCGCTCGAAATAGGGATACCAGGTGTCGTCCTGGTAAAGCTGCGGATCGCTGACGTCGATCTGCGGCAGCGAGATCGAAGACGAGTCTTGCGCGCTGCTTTTCTGGGCTATTGCCGACACTGCTACCTCCTGTTCATTGATCTGCATTTAGTGCTGGCCGTCCGGCATGCGCACGACAAGACCTTCGAGATCCTCCCGCATCATGATCTGGCACGACAGCCGGGAATTTGGTTCCGCGGCGGCGGCGAAACTCAGCATGCTTTCTTCCATCGACCCGACGGTTGGCGTCCCGATTATGTCGAGCCATGCGGGATCGATGTAGACGTGGCAGGTTGCGCAGGCGCACTCGCCGCCGCAATCGGCATCGATGCCCGTAACACCGTTGTTGACGGCGCCGCGCATCACGGACTGGCCAACCGGCACCTCGACCTGATGCTCGATCCCGCTAAATTCGATGTAGGTGACCCTAGACATTGGCGCTGCCTCCCACGTCCATGCTACTCGCCCAGCGCCGCGACCGCGAGCCCTTGGCACGAAGCGGCGGACGCCCTGTCGTTAGCGCCTTGTGAGGCGCTATCCAGAGCAACCAGCCGCGACCATGCCCAATTTCGCCATCCCCGTGCGGAGAGGGGTAAACTTTGGGGGTTGATTTACGCGGCTCACGCTATTTTGCAGCTTCTCGGTTTCCCCCCGCCTGCTCGGCCGCGAAGTGCCGCTCGACCGCGCTCGCCGCCGCGGCCTTGCGTTTAGCGCTGAACGCTTCGCGATCACCTTGTCGAGGATGAACTCGGTGGGCGGCTTAGTTCTTGACCTGGGGGATCAATTTCGCCCAGCGGTCGAGGACCGGTAGGATTACATCTTCCTTAGCCGCTGGCAGGCGGACGGTCATGCGAGCCACACCGAGATCGCGATTGCGTTTTAGGAGATCGAGATCCTCGGGGGCGCCGCCCAATGTCACCGACAAGGATTGCGGATCGCGGCCGGCCTCCTCCGTCATTTGGCGCAAGCGCGGCATGAACTCCTCGGGACTGCCTGAACCGGCGCTCGGAGCCTGTGGGAGCAGTCCGTCGCCGTAGCGGATCGCGCGGCGTGCGGCAAGGCGAAAGGCGCCGCCGATAATGACCGGCGGGTGCGGTTTCTGCACCGGCTTGGGCCAGGTCTTCATCGGCGGGAAATCGACGATCGTGCCGTGATATTCGGCGACGTCCTTGGTCCAGATTTCCTTCATCGCCTCGATCTGTTCGCGCATCTTCAAGGTACGCGTCTCGTAGACGGTGCCGTGGTCTTCCATCTCTTCGGCGTTCCAGCCGCAGCCAATGCCGAAGAGAAACCGACCCTTCGAGATCTGGTCGAGCGAGGCGACGAGTTTGGCCGTCTGGATCGTGTCGCGCTGGATCACCAAGCAGACGCCGGTGGCGAGCTTTAGCCGGGTGGTGACCGCCGCCGCCGCGCTCAACGTGACGAACGGGTCCATCACGTCGTAGTACTGCTTCGTCAGCTCCATGCCGCCCGGCAAGGCAAAGCGGCGAGTGACCGGGATATGCGAATGCTCGGCCACCCACAGTAAGTCGAAGCCGCGCTCCTCAAGCGCCACCGCGAGCTCGGCCGGGGCCATCGAGTAGTCCGTAAAGAAAATCGCCGCGCCAATTTCCATGGTCTACCCCGCTTATGCGCCAAACCCCGCAATTACCAAGCAGCGCTTTTTTGCCTCGCAGTTCAAGCAAGTCTGTCAGACCTTTGCATGTTATTGCCCAGACTTTAGATCCTCAGATCTAGCTGCCGCAGGCAGTTCGCAACTGAGCTCGGTGAACGTCATGTTCTCCAAGCGTTCGACCCCAGCGTTGTTCAGAAAACAACCGAAACTACGGCCTCAGAACGATCGCTGATGCCTTCCGCGGCGCTTGAAATCGAGAGCATGATTCACGCATGAAATGGAAGCGCTGTTTCGATTTCATGCGATCCTGCTCTAGAGCGTGGGCTCGCCGACCCGACGGACCACGTGCTTTTCAGGGGGTGTCATGGCGTACTGGACAGAACCACAGATGGCGTCGATCCACAAAATGCTCAACCCGCGCTCGATTGCGATCGTGGGTGCCACGCCGCGGATGCAGTATGGCGGGCGGTTTCTGGCTGCCGCACTCAAGGCCAAAGACCGGGTGCGGGTTTATGCCGTGAACCCGCGCTATGACGAAATCATGGGGGTGAAGTCCTACCCTGATGTGACGAGCCTGCCGGAGGCCCCCGATGTGGTGGCCATCGTCGTGCCCTACGATCAGGTGCTCGATGTCCTCCAGGAGAGCCACCGCAAGGGGACGGGATCGGCGATCGTGATCTCGGCGGGCTTTGCCGAGCGCGGCGTCGACGACCGGCGTGATTTGCAGGGCGAATTGGGCGCCTTTGCCAGCACCTCGGGCATGCGTATCAGCGGCCCCAACTGCCTGGGGCTCGCGAATGTCAAAGACGACATCTGGGCCACCGCTTCCTCGCGCGGCGCGGAGGGGCTGACCGGGCCGATTGGCCTCGTATGCCAAAGCGGCGCCACGGCGTTCGGGCCGTTCCTGGTGCGGGCGGTCGAGAACGGCATCGGCTTCAGCTATATCATCTCGACGGGGAACGAGGCAGACCTCGACTTTACCGATTTCGCCCGCTATCTGCTGGACGATCCTGATACTCGGGTCATTGCCGGTTTTGTCGAAGGCTTCAAGCAAGCCGATAAATTTCTCGAAGTGGCAAAGCTCGCCGCCGAGCGTGGCAAGCCGATCGTCCTGATCAAAATCGGGCGTTCGGAACTGGGAGCCCGGGCGGCACGCTCGCATACCGCGGCATTGACGGGTGCGGACGCCCGGTACGATGCGATCTTTGCCCAATACGGGGTGATCCGGGTCCAGGATTATGACGAACTCCTGGAGACAGCACACCTGATGGCTCACACCCCCAAGCCCGGTGTGCCCGGCATCGCGGTGGTATCCCATTCGGGCGGCATCAGCTCGCTCACCGCCGACATGTGCGGTCAGGCCGGTCTCGATTTGCCGCCGCTCGGGCAGGAGGCGCGTGACGGCATCAACGCGATCCTGAAGGGCTTTGGGTGGGCGGCGAACCCCGCCGATGTGACCGGTTTTGCCAACAGCGAGGCCTTCCCCCAAATCATCGAGCATATGATCAATGATCCGCGGATGGGGACGCTCGTCGTGGCGAGTGCCGGGGCCGACGCCCAAGCTCAGCAGGTCATCAGCCAGCGTGATCGGACCGACAAGGGTGTGGTGTTCTTGTGGACCGGAAGCCGGGACGCCAAGGCTGGCCTGGCACAGCTCAAAGAAGCCCGGATACCGATCTTCTACACGCCGGACAAATTGGCCCGCGGCCTGCAGAGCCGGCTGGCGTATCACACATGGCGCGAGCGTCGCCTGGCCGATGGCTTTGCCACAGCCCCGCCGCGCACCGCGGCTCAGGATGCGGCCATCGCCCAGGTTCTTGCCTTCGGACGTCCGATCCTCTCGGAGTCCGAGAGCAAAGAACTGTTGGCAGCCTGGGGAGTGGGGAGTGCGCGTGAGCGCCGGGCAAATTCGGCAGAGGCCGCCGTCGCGGCCGCAGAGCGGCTCGGGTTTCCGGTGGCTCTCAAGGTCGATTCCCCCGATATTCCGCACAAGACAGAAGCCGGGGTCGTTCGGCTGAACCTCGGCGATGCCGCACAGGTGCGAACCGCCTACGCAGAGATCCTGGCCAATGCCAACGCCTATTTAAGTGCTCTCCCCCTCGATGGGGGAGGGTTGGGAGGGAGTGATCATGCCGGTGGCAATCCATCCGGGCAGCGGGCGGCGAATTCACCCCCACCCGGGCCTTCCCCCATCAAGGGGGAGGGAGCAGACGCGGCAACTGCGATAGTTCCGCAGGCTCGGATCACCGGCGTGTCGGTGCAGGAGATGGTCGGAGATGGTGTCGAAGTCATCGTCGGCGTGTCTTGCGACCCGCAATTGGGCCCGGTGCTGCTGTTCGGTAGTGGCGGCGTGATGGTCGAGGTCTACAACGATGTGGCGCTGCGACGCTGCCCGATCACGCGCAGGGAAGCACAGGCGATGATCGCCGAGGTCAAAGGTGCACGGCTGCTCCGGGGCTTTCGCGGACGGCCGGAGGCGGATCTCGAGGCGCTCGAGGATACCCTGGTGCGCGTGTCGTACCTCGCCATGCACCTTGAAGGACACTTGGCGGAGTTGGACATCAATCCGCTGATGGTGCTGCCGTCAGGTCAGGGAGTGAAGGCGGTAGACGCCCTCGTCGTGTTTCGCGGCACATAGCACTGCACGTGGCTGAGAGCCGGACCCAAAACTTTGCACGGCCTAATTCTCGGCGGCAGCGGACCGTCTTGGAACCCATAACCGCCGTTCAATCTTGGTGGCGGGAACCGCTCTTGACACCCCAACGCGGTCATCGGCGCCCCACACTCGATCACCTCGTCGGAGCGCAGGCGGAGCGCCGCTTCAGTGGGTCGACAGAAATTCCCGCGTAACCTGCACGCGCGTCAAATTCCCGTAGAACCGGGAAATATCCGCGAATTTTTCGCGGGCTATGGCAAATTCGCATTATATTCTAATAACTTGACGAAATTTTGCGACAAAATAACCGGGAATTTTTCTGACTTAACCGGGAAAAGAATCGGCAGAACCGGGATTTGACGGGAATTGCTGCAAAACTCATAAAGCCAAGCCTTCGGATCAACCGGTGCGCCTAGACGTATCACCTGAAAATGGCGGTTCGAGGGCTGTCATGGGCCCCGGCTGGCTGGGCTACCGCAAAAGACACAGTTTATGTTGTTCCAGTTAAGCCAAATGGCTACTCTTCTACAGTAACCAGCGCGTGTCGTGCCTTGTCATGCACCTTGAAGGACACTTGGCCGACTCTGATGGTGCTGCCGTCCAGCGGGAGCTGCTCTTCATGCCCCGAAGCGGTCCGGTATCGGCGCGGGAGGATCAACTGCGTTCGATGCGCATGGCCCTTCGGTCCTTTATCACCGACGTGGCCGCTTCATGCCCCAACACTAGGCAGGTGATGCCGAACCTCCGGTAACTCGATTTCATCGCGGCAGCATTCGGTGACGACCACAGCGTGTTCTAACCTCTCCAAAAGCTCGCTCCGATTGTCCTTGCCCTAATCATCCTCAAGGCGTATACTTAACGCCTTGACAGCTATTACTACCCGGGGGAGATAACCCGTGGATTACAGGGATATTTTGTCGCTCAGAGAAGACGAAGAACATGCTCGCCGCGGCTATCGATTTGAGCAGGCGATGCGAGAGATCTTACCTTGGTCGAACCGGCCTCCTATTGCGCTATCCGCCGCCACCGAACACTCGACGCCTTTTTTGAGTGGAACGGATGGCATTTCCTGGTTGAGAGCAAAGCTAAAAGGGGAAAAATACTGGCTGGATCCCACGATTGGGAAGATTTCGAACTAAAACTCCGCAATCGCAAAGGAATATACGGTATCTTTTGCTCCTTGTGGGAAGTGGACGATAAAATTTATGATAAAGTCGAATACCTAAACCGAGATAATAATACCACAATAATCATCGCAGGCGACGTCTGGGATGACCTACACGAGAGCCATTTATGACTAGCTGATTTTATCCGTTACATGATCTTCCATGCCAAGGCCACCCATCTGGCAAGGCCGCCGAAGGCCGAGGTAATTAAGAAGTGGCGATGGGATAGAGAGCAGACGTCGGCCAAGATCGGAACGACTGCGCAAAGTGCGTCGACTACCTTCTTACGCCGCCACCGCCTTGACTCTCACCGAATGATCTATATCGATCGAGATATAGACGCGCGGATAAACGAGCTCGTGTCCCCGCTCCGACCGTCGCGGCTAGCGATTGACCGGAAAAGCGCCAAACATGGCGCTATTGAATTTACTCACCAGCGCAGTCGTCCCAAGCAGCTCGCAATCATCAAGGACCTATCTGGATCCGGAAAAACGACCCTCGCAGTACAGATCGCGTTACAAAGGGATAGATATTATGGAATCTGCAGGGCTGCTCTAGAACCGGATATCGACAAAATAGGAGAGTACCTCTCAGCGATTGGACCCGACTTTGCCCTTCAAGAATTATCGATTGTTGATAAACCAGTGGTGTATGTCACAGACTCTCTCGACGAAGCTGTTACCTTACCACACAAGAAGCGAGAGGTGAGGGCCTTAATTGAAAGTTTGAAGGACCTCAATGAGGTTGCATCGCGGTTTGATCTAATCGGATTTCCGATCTTAATTATATTTACTATTCGAGACGATTTCTGGCGAGAGTGGGAATCATTGTTTGAAGGGCGCGAGGCAGCTACGTTCACACGACGATTTTCATATTTCACCCCATTCGAAACTGAAAGGGCGATTAAAACGTACTCGGCTGCTTACGAATACGAGATTGCCGGTGATATTGGCGAAACGGCCTCAAAGGTGCTCTCACACCCTTTCACCCAACTTCCTCAGTTTGGAGTAAATCGCTCGCTGGAAGCCGCGGAAACGCTAGGGATACGACCGGGCACGCCAAGGTGTGGTGCTAAATCGGCCAGACGATTGCAATAGATATTGAGGAATTTGCTTGCGGCGGCCCAGAGAATCGTGGTGCTGGTACCGGAGAACAAAGGTGCCGCGCCATATTTGTCCGCGTCAAGAAGATTGGAGCCTACGAATACCTCTACCTCGTCGAGAACGCGCGCGAGGGCGGCCGCCACGTGCAGCGCGTCATCAAGGCGCTCGGCCGGCGCGATGAAGTTGAGGCCTCGGGGCTGATCGATGGGCTGATCGCCTCGGCGGCGCGCCATTCGCGCCGCTCGATCGTGTTGTCGAGTTTTTATCGCGGCGAATTGCCGGAGCTGCACCGCCTCAGCATCGGACCTGATCTGGTGTTCGGCTGGCTGTGGGCGGAAACAGGATGCCGCGACGTGCTCAAGAGCCTCGTCTCCGACCGGCGCTTTTCCTTTGATGTCGAGCGCGCCGTCTATCTCACGGTGCTGCACCGGCTGATGATCTCGGGCTCCGACCGCCATGCCAGCGACTGGCTGAGCCGGGTACGTGTGCCGGGCACCGATGGGCTCGATCTCGACCACGCCTATAAGGCGATGGCCTGGCTTGGCGAAGTCGACGCGGCCGGCCGCAGCACCGCCGAGGCCATCGAGGAGGCACTCTATCACCACCGCCAGCCGCTGTTCGGCGCCGTTTCGATCGCGTTTTTCGACACCACCAGTTTATGGTTCGAGGGGGCCGGCGGCGAGAGCCTAGTGGTACGACGCAATCATAGGATTCCAGATTGGCGCGGTGTGTGCGATGATGCGGGATGCGCGAGGGGATCAGTATCGAGGTGAGTGCCGCGGATCGCGAGCGGCTGGCGGCGGTGGCAGCCGATCGCAATAGTCCGCAAAAGCATGTGTCGCGGGCGCGGATCATTCTGGCGACGGCAGAGGGCTGCGGCACTGCCGAGATCATGCGCCGCGCCGCGGTCTCGAAACCCTGCGTGTGGCGCTGGCAAGAGCGGTTCATGTGCGAGGGGGTGGCCGGCCTGCTGCACGACAAGACGCGCAAACCCGGTCTGCCGCCATTGCCCTCGACGGTGGTCGACCGTGTCATCGAACTGACGCTGGGTGAGCCTCCCGGTGAGGCGACCCACTGGACCCGGCCGGGCGATGGCGGCGGCCAGCGGCATCTCGCTGCGCTCGGTGCAGCGGATCTGGGCGGTGCAGCGGATCTGGGCGGTGCAGCGGATCTGGGCGGTGCAGCGGATCTAGGCGGCGCACGGTCTGCAGCCGCACCGGGTGCAGCGTTTCAAGTTGTCGCAGGACCCAGCCTTTGCCGCCAAATTGCGCGATGTGGTCGGGCTCTATCTCGATCCTCCCGCCCACAGTCTGGTGCTGTCGGTCGACGAGAAATCGCAAATCCAAAGCCTGCCCCTGGCCTGAACAGGGGCCCTTGACCGCACCAGCCCGGCTTGCCGATGAAAAAGGGTCAGGCTGGGACAATGACCCACGATTACATCCGCAACTGAACCACGACCTTGTTCGCCGCGCTCAATGTCCGCGACGGCTCGGTTATTGGGCAATGCATGGCGCGTCATCGCCACTAGGAATTTATCCGCTTCCTCAATCGGGTTGAGGCCGTTGTCCCGGCTGGCAAGCTCGTCCATGCGATCCTCGACAATTATGCTGTCCACAAACATCCCAAGGTAGGTGGGTGGCTCGCGCGCCATCCGCGCTGGACCTTTCACTTCACCCCGACCTCGTGCTCTTGGGCCAATGCAGTCGAAGGCTTTTTTGCCACGCTGACCCGCCGGCGCTTGCAACGTAAGCGTCTGCTGATTGGCGTCTTGCGCTGGGCTTGCTGATTGAGAAGCTGCCGCTGTTTTATGGCGGCGGTGCAATGAATGATGTGGGGCTGGTCGATAAGGAGGACCTCGGGAGTACTCATACGAGGGCTCGCGAGGTCCGCGGCGAGGTTCTCAGCGGCCCGGAGCGGCGGCGGCGCTGGAGCCTCGAAGAGAAGCTGCGGATATTGGCACAGAGCGTAGCGCCGGGGTCGTCGCCCTCGTTGGTTTGCCGGCTGCACGGGATCAGCAGCGGCCAGCTTTACACCTGGCGGCGGCAGTTTCGCACGGGCGAGCTGACTGGATTTGCGCCAGTGAGATTGGCGCTACCGGTTGAACAGCTTGCACTGGCCGCAGCGCCGGTTGCGCCGATGCCGACGCCCCCCGAACCCGATCGGCGGGTGGATGGGATAATCGAGGTCGAGCTGCCCACGGGGGTGAAGCTGCGTCTGACCGGCGCGGTCGACGAGATGGCATTGCGCCGGGTCTTGTCGGCGCTGTCGTGATCGGCATACCGGGCAATGTCCGCGTCTATCTGGCATGCGGCGTCACTGACATGAGGAAAGGCTTTGACGGGCTCGCGGCGCGGGTTCAGCTGACGCTGCAGCTCGACCCGCATGGTGGTGCGCTGTTTGTGTTTCGCGGTCGGCGCGGCGATCTGATCAAGGTGCTGTGGTGGGACGGGCAAGGATTGTGCCTGTTTGCCAAACGGCTGGAGCGCGGCCGGTTTTTATGGCCGCAGGCCAAGGACGGATCGGTGGTGCTAACGGCAGCGCAATTATCGATGCTACTGGAAGGTATCGATTGGCGTGCACCGCGCCGCAGCTGGGCCCCGGAAGTGGCTGGTTGAACAGCGCGACATAGTGACTCAGGCGGGTACGGATCGATGCTGCTCAATGACCGCGGGAGTAAACTCTCGGTTGATGCCGGTCGCTGCTGACCCTGTTCAAGAGATCGCCGAGCTGCGCGCCTTACTGGCCGAGCGCGAGGCGGAACTGGCGGTGGCGCGGGCCGAGTTGACCGGCGCCCGTCTGCGGATCGAACAGTACAAGGCTCAGCTTGCCCAACTGCGGCGGATGCAATTTGGGCGCTCGTCGGAAAAACTCGATACTCAGATCGCGCAACTCGAGCTGATGCTCGAGGATCTGGAAGAGAGCGAAGCAGCACGCACAGCGCCGGCGGCACGGCGTGCCCCTGATCAGCCACCGCGCGAACGGCGTCAGCCGGTGCGGCGGCCATTGCCCGATCATTTGCCGCGCGAGGAGATCGTGCATGATCCGAGGCCGGTCTGCCCGGGCTGCGGCGGCACCCGCTTTGCCAAGCTCGGCGAGGACGTGACCGAGATCTTGGAGAAGATCCCGGCTCGCCTCAAAGTGATCCGCCATATTCGGCCTAAGCTGAGCTGCCGCTGCTGCGAGCGCATCATCCAAGCGCCGATGCCCGATCTGCCGATCGCGAAGGGCCGCCCCGGTCCGGGTCTGGTCGCCAATGTCGTGGTCAGCAAATACCTCGACGGGCTGCCGCTCTACCGGCAATCGGCGATCCTGGCGCGCGAGGGCATCGAGATCGAGCGTGCCACCCTGGCCGACTGGGTCGGGCATGCCGCTTGGTGGGTGACGCCACTGGCCGAGCTGATCGGCACCCATGCCCTGGCGGCGCCGATCATCCACACCGATGACACGCCGATCGCCGTGCTGGCGCCGGGCAATGGCAAGACCCGAACCGGGCGGCTGTGGACCTATGTCGTCGACGAGCGGCCCTGGCAAGGCGAGCGGGCGTCCGCGGCTTATTACCGCTTTAGCCCCGACCGTCGGGGCGAGCGGCCGCGCGATCATCTGGCCCGCTTTCGCGGCGTGATCCAGGCCGACGCCTTTAGCGGCTATCAAGCCCTAACGCGACCACCATCCGCCAACGACCGGGTCGGCCGAGCGCCGCCGCTGATCCACGCGGCGTGTTGGGCTCACGCGCGACGCAAATTTTACGACGTGTTCGAGTTGACCAAGTCGCCAATCGCCGAGGAGGCGCTCAAACGGATTGGCGAGCTCTACAAGATCGAAGCCGAGATTACTGGTCAGTCGGCCGCAACCCGGCTGGCGACGCGACAGAGCCGTGCCGTGGCGATCCTCGACGCCTTGCGCGACTGGCTGACCGCACAGCGCCGCCGGCTGTCAGCAAAGAACGCGCTCGCCAAGGCGATCCAATACGCACTCAGCCGCTGGGACGCGCTAACCCGCTATGCCGGTGATGGCCGGCTCGCGATCGACAATAATGTCGCTGAGCGAGCGCTGCGCGGTATCGCCATCACGCGCAAGAACTTCCTGTTCCTTGGATCCGACGCCGGCGGCGAGCGCGCCGCAATCCTCTATACCGTGCTGGAAAGCGCCAAACTCAACGGCCTCGATCCGCAGACTTGGCTTACCGATGTGATCGATCGCATGGCCAATGGTCACCCGATCAACCGGCTCGCCGAACTGCTGCCGTGGAACTGGCAGCCCAAAATCGTCTCTCTCGCCCCTGAGTGGCCAGGAGCTGACGCTTACCTTGCAACGCGGCGTCTTCCACTCGCTGGTCGACCTGCAGGCCGCGATTAATGTAAGCGTCTGCTGATTGGCGTCTTGCGCTGGGCTTGCTGATTGAGAAGCTGCCGCTGTTTTATGGCGGCGGTGCAATGAATGATGTGGGGCTGGTCGATAAGGAGGACCTCGGGAGTACTCATACGAGGGCTCGCGAGGTCCGCGGCGAGGTTCTCAGCGGCCCGGAGCGGCGGCGGCGCTGGAGCCTCGAAGAGAAGCTGCGGATATTGGCACAGAGCGTAGCGCCGGGGTCGTCGCCCTCGTTGGTTTGCCGGCTGCACGGGATCAGCAGCGGCCAGCTTTACACCTGGCGGCGGCAGTTTCGCACGGGCGAGCTGACTGGATTTGCGCCAGTGAGATTGGCGCTACCGGTTGAACAGCTTGCACTGGCCGCAGCGCCGGTTGCGCCGATGCCGACGCCCCCCGAACCCGATCGGCGGGTGGATGGGATAATCGAGGTCGAGCTGCCCACGGGGGTGAAGCTGCGTCTGACCGGCGCGGTCGACGAGATGGCATTGCGCCGGGTCTTGTCGGCGCTGTCGTGATCGGCATACCGGGCAATGTCCGCGTCTATCTGGCATGCGGCGTCACTGACATGAGGAAAGGCTTTGACGGGCTCGCGGCGCGGGTTCAGCTGACGCTGCAGCTCGACCCGCATGGTGGTGCGCTGTTTGTGTTTCGCGGTCGGCGCGGCGATCTGATCAAGGTGCTGTGGTGGGACGGGCAAGGATTGTGCCTGTTTGCCAAACGGCTGGAGCGCGGCCGGTTTTTATGGCCGCAGGCCAAGGACGGATCGGTGGTGCTAACGGCAGCGCAATTATCGATGCTACTGGAAGGTATCGATTGGCGTGCACCGCGCCGCAGCTGGGCCCCGGAAGTGGCTGGTTGAACAGCGCGACATAGTGACTCAGGCGGGTACGGATCGATGCTGCTCAATGACCGCGGGAGTAAACTCTCGGTTGATGCCGGTCGCTGCTGACCCTGTTCAAGAGATCGCCGAGCTGCGCGCCTTACTGGCCGAGCGCGAGGCGGAACTGGCGGTGGCGCGGGCCGAGTTGACCGGCGCCCGTCTGCGGATCGAACAGTACAAGGCTCAGCTTGCCCAACTGCGGCGGATGCAATTTGGGCGCTCGTCGGAAAAACTCGATACTCAGATCGCGCAACTCGAGCTGATGCTCGAGGATCTGGAAGAGAGCGAAGCAGCACGCACAGCGCCGGCGGCACGGCGTGCCCCTGATCAGCCACCGCGCGAACGGCGTCAGCCGGTGCGGCGGCCATTGCCCGATCATTTGCCGCGCGAGGAGATCGTGCATGATCCGAGGCCGGTCTGCCCGGGCTGCGGCGGCACCCGCTTTGCCAAGCTCGGCGAGGACGTGACCGAGATCTTGGAGAAGATCCCGGCTCGCCTCAAAGTGATCCGCCATATTCGGCCTAAGCTGAGCTGCCGCTGCTGCGAGCGCATCATCCAAGCGCCGATGCCCGATCTGCCGATCGCGAAGGGCCGCCCCGGTCCGGGTCTGGTCGCCAATGTCGTGGTCAGCAAATACCTCGACGGGCTGCCGCTCTACCGGCAATCGGCGATCCTGGCGCGCGAGGGCATCGAGATCGAGCGTGCCACCCTGGCCGACTGGGTCGGGCATGCCGCTTGGTGGGTGACGCCACTGGCCGAGCTGATCGGCACCCATGCCCTGGCGGCGCCGATCATCCACACCGATGACACGCCGATCGCCGTGCTGGCGCCGGGCAATGGCAAGACCCGAACCGGGCGGCTGTGGACCTATGTCGTCGACGAGCGGCCCTGGGAAGGCGAGCGGGCGTCCGCGGCTTATTACCGCTTTAGCCCCGACCGTCGGGGCGAGCGGCCGCGCGATCATCTGGCCCGCTTTCGCGGCGTGATCCAGGCCGACGCCTTTAGCGGCTATCAAGCCCTAACGCGACCACCATCCGCCAACGACCGGGTCGGCCGATCGTCGCCGCCGACCAACGCGGCGTGTTGGGCTCACGCGCGACGCAAATTTTACGACGTGTTCGAGTTGACCAAGTCGCCAATCGCCGAGGAGGCGCTCAAACGGATTGGCGAGCTCTACAAGATCGAAGCCGAGATTACTGGTCAGTCGGCCGCAACCCGGCTGGCGACGCGACAGAGCCGTGCCGTGGCGATCCTCGACGCCTTGCGCGACTGGCTGACCGCACAGCGCCGCCGGCTGTCAGCAAAGAACGCGCTCGCCAAGGCGATCCAGAACGCACTCAGCCGCTGGGACGCGCTAACCCGCTATGCCGGTGATGGCCGGCTCGCGATCGACAATAATGTCGCTGAGCGAGCGCTGCGCGGTATCGCCATCACGCGCAAGAACTTCCTGTTCTTGGATCCGACGCCGGCGGCGAGCGCGCCGCAATCCTCTATACCGTGCTGGAAAGCGCCAAACTCAACGGCCTCGATCCGCAGACTTGGCTTACCGATGTGATCGATCGCATGGCCAATGGTCACCCGATCAACCGGCTCGCCGAACTGCTGCCGTGGAACTGGCAGCCCGAAATTGTCACTCTCGCCGCCTGAGTGGCCACGAGCTGAC
>CAVYZU010000001.1:0-627685 GCA_963772965.1 uncultured Alphaproteobacteria bacterium | reverse complement strand
GGGCGGCGCTCGAACAACGGCTGGTCGCTGAGCGGGCCGACGTTACCCTGCCGGTGCCCTTCGCCGTCGAAGGACGCCTCCATCCGATCAGCCAGACCATCGACGAGATCATCGCGATCTTTGGCGAGATGGGTTTCGCGGTTGCCGAGGGGCCGCATATCGAAGAAGATTTTTACAACTTTACCGCGCTCAATATCCCGCCGGAACATCCCGCGCGCCAGGAGCACGACACCTTTTACCTGCCCGAGCGCGCCGATGGCTCACGGCTAGTGCTACGCACGCATACCTCACCGGTGCAGATTCGCACGATGCTGGCGCAACAGCCGCCGATCCGGATCATCGTCCCAGGCCGCACCTTCCGCTGCGACCACGATGCCACTCATTCGCCGATGTTCCACCAGGTCGAAGGTCTGGTCATCGACCGCTCGACCCATATGGGGCATTTGAAGGGTTGCTTGATCGAATTCTGCCGCGCCTTTTTTGGCCTCGACGACCTCCCGGTGCGCTTCCGGCCGAGCTATTTTCCGTTCACCGAACCCTCGGCCGAGGTTGATATCGGCTGCTCTCGTCAGGGTGGCCGGCTCGAGATCGGCGCTGGTGGCGATTGGCTCGAAATCCTCGGCAGCGGAATGGTGCATCCCAAGGTATTGCAGAATTGCGGCATCGACCCCGCGCAATATCAGGGTTTTGCCTTTGGCATGGGGATCGAGCGGGTGGCGATGCTGAAATACGGCATCCCCGACCTGCGCACGTTCTACGACTCCGATCTGCGCTGGCTGCGGCATTACGGGTTCTTGCCGCTCGACATCCCCTCGTTGGTGCGCGGTCCGCTGACCGGGATCACTGCGGTATGAAGACCACACTCGATTGGCTCAAAACCCATCTCGACACCGATGCGCCCCTCCGGGCGATCGTCGAGCGGCTGGTCATGCTCGGCCATGATGTCGAGTCGGTTGAAAATCGCGCCGCGGCGCTCGAACCGTTTAGGGTCGCTTTTGTCGTCTCGGCCGAGCGCCATCCGAATGCCGATCGCTTGAAGGTCTGCCTCGTCGACACCGGCAAAGAACACATCCAGGTCGTGTGCGGCGCGCCCAATGCGCACACCGGGATGAACGGGGTTTTTGCCCCGGCTGGCGCGGTCGTTCCGCGCACCGGCGCCTTGCTGAAAGAGAGCACTATCCGCGGCGTCGCCTCGCGCGGCATGCTGTGCTCGGCTTATGAGCTTGGGCTCGGCGAGGATCACGACGGCATTATCGAACTCGCATCGGATGCCCCGATCGGCGCCAAATACGCCGATCTGCTCGGGCTCGGTGACGCCGTTATCGACATCAAGGTCACGCCCAACCGTGCCGACTGCCTTGGGGTGCGCGGCATTGCCCGCGATCTGGCCGCCTCCGGTCTTGGCCGTCTTAAGCCTCTCGATACCAGCCCGGTACCGGGCCAGTTCCGCTCCCCGATCAGGATCGAGATCGAGGACCGCCACGCCTGCCCGCTGTTTCTCGGCCGCCATCTCCGCGGCGTACGCAACGGACCCAGCCCGGACTGGCTGCGCCGCCGCCTCGAGGCGATCGGGCTGCGGCCGATCTCGGCCTTGGTCGACATCACCAATTTTCTGACATTCGATCTGGACCGGCCATTGCACGTCTTCGACGCCGGGAAGCTTTCCGGCGATCTGATCGTTCGGTTGGCGCGTGAAGGTGAAACTTTGCTCGCGCTCAACGGCCAGGAATATGCGCTCGACCCGGAGGTCACGGTCATCGCCGATCGCAACGGTGTGCAAAGCCTCGGCGGCGTCATCGGTGGCGAGGCGACCGGCTGCACCGAGGCGACGACCGAAGTGTTCGTCGAGGCGGCGCTGTTCGACCCGATCCGCACTGCCGCAACCGGGCGGCGGTTCAACATTTCGAGCGATGCTCGTTACCGCTTTGAGCGTGGGCTCGACCCCGCCTTTGTCGGCGACGGGCTCGAAATCGCGACGCGGCTGATGCTCGAATTGTGTGGCGGCGAAGCCTCGGAAATCGTGACCGCCGGCGCGGTTCCGGATTGGCGCCACCGCTATGTGCTCCGCGCCACGCGGCCGGCGAGCCTTGGCGGGCTCGATGTGCCGGCGAACGAAAGTGCTGCAATCTTGCGCGCGCTCGGCTGCGCGGTCGAGCCCCTCGAAGCGGGCGCTCTCGCGGTCGAGCCGCCATCCTGGCGCGGCGACATCGAGGGCGAGGCCGATCTCGTCGAAGAGGTATTGCGGGTCAAAGGCTACGATCAGATTCCCGCTATCCCGCTGCCGCGCGAGGCGCCATTGCCGCGACCGGCATTGGTCCCAGCGCGACGCCGCTCCGAGCTGGTGCGCCGCGCCCTCGCGGCGCGTGGGCTGACCGAGGCCGTCGGGTTCTCGTTTATCTCGGCGCGCGAGGCGGAGCTGTTCGGCGGCGGGCAACCCGAACTTCGTCTCGTGAACCCGATCAGCGCCGATCTCGACGTGATGCGGCCATCGCTGCTTCCGGGGCTGTTGGCCGCCGCAAAGCGCAACGCCGACCGCGGTTATCCCGACGTCAAACTGTTCGAATTGGGGCCGCTTTACCGCAATGATACGCCCGAGGGTCAGGTATTGGCCGCCGCCGGATTGCGCGCCGGCCAAAGCGGGCCAAAGCATTGGCGGGCACCCTCGGGTCCGGTTGATCTTTATCAGGTCAAGGCGGACGCGTTGGCAGCGCTCGCCGCAATGGGTGCGCCGGCCGAAAACGTCCAAATTGCCGCCGCGCCGCCCGCCTGGTTTCACCCCGGCCGCGGCGGCGTCCTGCGGCTCGGCCCGACCGTTTTGGGAGGCTTTGGCGAATTGCATCCAGCGGTCATCGATGCACTCGACGCGCGCCCGCCAATATCGGGCTTCGAGGTGTTTCTCGATGCGGTACCCGAGCCGCGCGCTGGCCGCGCCAAACCGCCATTGCATTTGTCGGTGTTCCAGCCGGTCGAGCGCGATTTCGCGTTTGTCGTCGATCGCGCGCTGCCAGCCGAAACCCTGCTCCGCGCGGCGCGAGGGGTCGACCGCAAGCTCGTCACCGAAATCCGGCTGTTCGACGTCTATGAGGGCGCCGGCCTTCCCGAGGGCAAGAAATCACTCGCGATCACGGTGCTCTTGCAGTCGGTCGAACATACTCTGACCGATGCCGAGATCGAGGGCTTTTCGAAGCGCCTCGTCGCCCAGGTCGAAAAAGCCACTGGCGGTACCTTGCGCGGCTAATCACCGGCCGTAGCTGTGGACGTCGCGGATGGCGGCAGCGATGCGCTCCGGGCTCGGAATGTAAAGCTTTTCGAGCGACGGCGCGAATGGCACCGGTGTATGCGGCGCGGTAATGCGCCTGACCGGCGCCTTCAGCGCATCAAACGCCTTGTCGGCGACGAGCGCGGCGATATCGGTCGCCATGCTGCAGCGCGGGGTCGCCTCGTCGACCACGACGAGCCGGCCGGTGCGCTCCACACTCTCCAGGATCGTGTCTTCGTCGAGCGGTGACGTCGTGCGCGGGTCGATCAGTTCGCACTCAATTCCCTCGCCTGCAAGGGTTTCGATCGCCTCGGTCGCGTAATGCACCATGCGGGCAAATGCCACGACCGTGACGTCATCGCCGTCGCGCACGATGTTGGCCTCGCCAAACGGGATCGTATAAGGTTCGTCGGGCACCTCGGCCCGCAAATCGTACATCAGCTTGTGTTCGCAGAAGATCACCGGGTCGTCGTCGCGGATCGCCTGGATCAATAGCCCCTTGGCGTCATAGGCGTTCGATGGCACGACGCATTTGAGCCCGGGCACCGAGGTAAAGATGTGGTAGGGGCTTTGCGAGTGCTGCGCGGCGGCGCTGCGGCCGGCACCGATCATTGTGCGGATCACGAGCGGTGTCTTGGCCTTGCCGCCGAACATGTAGCGAAACTTGGCGGCCTGGTTGAAGATCTGGTCAAAGCAGACGCCGAAGAAATCGGAAAACATCAGCTCGGCGACCGGGCGCAGGCCGGTGACCGCAGCGCCGGCGGCAGCACCCATGATCGCCGACTCGGTAATCGGGGTGTCGATGACGCGAGCCTCGCCGAATTCGGCAAAAAGCCCTTTGGTGACGCCGAGGACGCCGCCATAGGCGTCGCGCTGGCCTTCGGTGCCCGCACCCCCGGCGACATCCTCGCCGATCACGATAATACGCGGGTCGCGGCGCATTTCCTGCGCCAAGGCTTCGTTCAGCGCTTGGCGGATCGATTTCTGCGGCATCTGGCGCGGCTCCTCCCTGATCTTCGATTGTCTCTCGCGGCTGGGCCGCATAGAGCATTATCTATTACTGGATGTCCGCTCGGCCGAGAGCTGCCTGGGTGTCTTCGGCGCAAAACCTTGGATTATCTTGTACCCCATTCTGAGTATGGGGATATTTGACTCGTTTTTCACAGAACCAAAAGCGCCGGCTACTATTTGCCATTTAGACCAAGTGATGTACGCAAGGAACAGAAATAAGATACCAAACGGGTTGAAAAAGCGTCCCACGTCGAGAGCGTTTCCCCAGAAAGCGTAAACCGCCAATAACAGCAGCATAACGGTGCAGATGCATCGGACGATCATGATATGTCTCCCAGCTGGTTGTCGAAGCCTCGCTGTGTCGGATCTACTTCTTTCCGCCTCTTTCAGCCCGTCTGCCTCAGTAAGAGCCTCTTTCAGCCCGTCTGCCTCAGTAAGAAACGTACACGTCGGCGAGCAGCGCCGCCTCGTCGGGGGGCGATCCCGCGTGTGCGCTTTCGACGGCGCGATCGATCAGAGCAACGACCTCGGCCTCGACCGCGTCTAACGCCGAAGCGTCGAGAAGCGCGGCCTCGCCGACCCGGCGGCGGAAATGCTTTAGGCAGTCGCGTTCCTCGCGCAAATGGCGAACCTCGTCCCGGGTGCGGTAAAGCTGCGCGTCGCCCGAGTGATGGCCGTAAAAGCGGCAGGTATCGACCTCAATGGCGCTCGGGCCACCGCCGGAGCGGGCGCGGGAAACCGCTTCTTCGGCCGCTTCATGGACGGCGAAGAAATCGTCGCCATTGACCTTGACCGCGGGCAAGCCGAAGCCGGCGGCGCGGCCGGCGATGTCGTGGCTGCCGACCGCATAGGCGACGCCGGTGCCTTCGCCGTATTGATTGTTTTCGAACACGAAAATCGCCGGCAGCTTCAGCACCACCGCCAAATTCATCGCCTCGAACGTGGTGCCCTGGTTCGAGCCGCCATCGCCGGTAAACGATACCGCGACACTGTCGCGCCCCAAGGTCTTGGCGCTCAGCGCGGCGCCGACGACCAATGGCGGGCCGCCGCCGACAATGCCGTTGGCGCCGAGCATGCCGCGATCGAGATCAGCAATATGCATCGAGCCGCCCTTGCCGCCGCACAGGCCGCCCTGTTTGGCGAAAAGCTCCTGCATCATCAGCACAGGGTCGCAGCCTTTGGCGATCGAGTGGCCATGACCGCGATGGGTGCTCGCGATGTAGTCGTCATCGCGCAGATGTGAGCACACGCCGACCGCCGAGGCTTCCTCACCGGCGTAGAGATGAACAAAGCCTGGGATGCCGCCCTTTGAAAACTCTTCTTGCACCCGCTCCTCAAAGCGCCGGATCGTCGCCATTGCGCGATAGGCCTTAAGCAATTCCTCGCGGCTCAGCTGCACGGCATTCTCCCCACGTCAAATCAGAACCCTAATTCTGCGACGACGGGGACGATTTCTCAATGCCGTGCGGAAATCCCCTACTGCGCTGGAGTATCCGGTTTACTCTTGCGCGATGGCAGCGCTCTGTTCGACCAGCTCCGGGTGTCGGCGGTCGAGCCATCTTGATAGCAAATTGGCCGCGACAATTGCAGCGCCCAAGGCCAGAACCCACCGCGCCAGCACCATCAGTCCAGCGGGAGTTGGCTGCGGCCATGGTATTCGCCAGAGGACTTCACCGCGTTCCATCATCCACTGCCAAGCCACATTGGCGACGATCGCCGACAGCACGATTATCCCCATGCGCCCCGCCATCTTGCCGCGGAACAGCAAGGCCAGCGCTGGAACGAAGACACAGAGTACGACGAGTTGGCCGATCTCGATCCCGACATTGAACGACACCAGAGAGGTCAATAGGTACGAGCCGGCAAACTGCAATTGTTCCCTGAGGATGTCGGCAAAGCCAAAGCCGTGAACCAGCCCAAACAAGGCGGCGATGATCCATCGCCGTCGCAATTCCGCCCCGATGATGTTCTCGATAGCCATGTAAAAGATCGTCGCTGCGATCGCCGCCTCGACGAACGGTGGGAACCACGCGCCGATCGGGGCGAGGTTGTAGGCGGTGCCGATCAAAGTGATCGAATGGCCGAGCGTGAAAGCGGTTATTACCGGGATCAGCGGCTTGATCCGCCTAAACGGGATGACCAGGCACAGCAGGAAGAGCATATGATCGATGCCGGTCAAGATATGCTCAATGCCAAGCCTGATAAAACCGAGCGCCGCCTCCCACCAAGCCGGGTCGAGAGAGACGCGCCCGGAGCCCCCCGAAATCATCAAAACGCGGCTTGGCCCGTCGAGCGGGATAAAGCGAACTGCGAGCTTAACCGTGTCGCCGAGATCGGACCCGACGAGGCTCTCGATCGCGAAGACGGAACCAGGCGAGGCGATCGGATAAGTGAAATGAACGTCGAGGTAGCCGAGCTCATAGGAAATCTGGGTTTCCGCCGCGGGAGAGGATGCAATTGCATCAACCGCTCGGCCGTATCCTTCAAACGAACGATCCGCCAGCGGCGCTAGCTGCCCGGTGGCACCCGAAGGCGGCAGCCGTCGGCCGTCCTCCCATAAGGACAGATCATTCGAAAGGGCGTCGACCGCTGCTTTGATTGCTGGCCGCGAGGCCGCCAGATCGTAGTGGCCCCCAACGATCGGAAAAGACACTGCTCGCAGCAGGTCCAACGGAACGCGTATGACGAGATTGGCTTGGTGAGGCTCGATCTGGACAAAGGCGTTCATGAACCGATCGAGCGGAAGGTCATGGGCGCTCACCGGCGCCGCACCCAGGACCGCCCAAAGCAGCCACGCCGCGACAACCCCGATCCGCCAGCTCAACATTGCCGATTGTCCAAACCGGTAACGCATAGTGGCCGGAAAGATTATTTCCCGGCCGCTAGCGCGATGACTTCTACCAGTTCTCTTGGCCGTTGGTCGGAACGAACTTTTGAATGCGCCGACCGGTGATCGTTTCGGCGACGTAGATATCGCCTTTCGAGTTAACGGTTACGGTATGACCGAAGGCAAAGTGACCGGCATTATGGCCGGGACACGGAGCGATGCCACAGGAGCCCAGCGCACCAAGTACCAGCCCGCTGGCCTTGTCGATCAGCCAGGTATTATCGTTGCCGAGATCGACATCGACGATGGTTTTTTGGCTGGTTGGACTCTTGCTGGCCAGGTAGTCGATATTAGGCCAGAAGTCCATGTCGTCGCCGCGTGTGCCGGCCAGCAGGATCGCATTGCGGTTGGCCGCCGTCGCGGTGGGGAACTGGTCGATATTGATGACTCCTACCGGATCGCAGACCGGTTGGGGATTGCTGGTCGTCGACGGAACCGCGCAAGTTTTCTTGAATACCTCGATGCGGTCATCCGGGCGATCGCAGACATAGACGAGCCCATCATTGCCGAGAACCACGCAATGCGGGTGACCGCCCCCGGATTTTCCAAATGTGCCCAGCGGGCAGCCCTCGCCGGTGGTCGAGCACGCCTTGCCCCATTGGCCGACATATTGCCCGGCGGCATTGAATACGACGACGCGATGGTTGCCATAACCATCGGCGATATAGATGTCGCCACGCGTACCGCTGACCGGGCCCACATTCGGGTCGACCGCGATGTCAGCCGGTTCGTTCAATAGCGTGTGGCTGGTATTGTACGAGGCGGCATCACCACAGGAGCTGAAGGAGCTGCTCGTGGTTTGCGGACCGTCGCACACCCCCTTTTGGCCAATCTGCAGGATGTAGGTGGCAGCGGCGCCCTGCGTATTGGCGGCTTGCGGGTTGTACTCTTGCACGATCCCATCGCCATTGCCGCCAAGCCAGATATTGCCCTGATAATCGACAAAGCAGCCATGCGCGCCGTACGGCATATACGCCGCGTATCCGTAATCGGGCCCGGTTTGAATGAGGCTCGGATTGCCCCAGCCAGCGACGGTGTCGCCGTCCCTATTGTACGCGACAACCGGCGGCGAAGGGATCGCGGAAGCGGTAGCATCCTGCCCGACAATGGCCCCAAACTCATTCCCCTGGAGAGGACCGCCGTTCGAGTTGCCCACCTCCCAACCGCGGTTGAAGGTGTAGACGTTGTCATACTTGTCCATGCAGCTGCCGGCGATCTCGCCTGTCACCCAGGTGTGAGCGACGCCGTCGCTGCCGACCGGTGCGGGGAGCGGCTTGGGCCAGAACGGGTCGACGGCAAAACTGGGGCCGCTCAACCCCTTTCCAGCCTTGACCGGTTCCCAAAACCCGGTCGCCATCACGAAAGCTAGCAATGCTCCTGCGATTGACCCGCCGATTGTCAGGTATCGAATGATCTTCATAAACCTTCCCTCCATCGCGGAATTTATCGCGCCGTGTTTTTGCCTTGGAAGCGTACTCGGGAAAAGTGTTGGGTGGAGTACTCAGGGAAAGTGCTGGCGCTTGCGACAGCGAGCGTCAGTCAGAATCGCGCTCTATTGACTCTATGTCAACATGATGGCGGCAAATTCGCGTTAACGGGACTATCGCCTGAGTTGCACCTTATTCCCAAGAGCAAGCGCCGGATTCAGAATTTCGCTCATGGTGATCGGGCGGAAGTCCCAGACATCGACGCCGACATCGACCTGCCGCGGCTGCGGCTTTAGGCGGCCGTGGCAATGGCCGTGCAGATTGATCGAACCCTTGTCCATCCGCCGCCAACTGCGGAACGGGTAATGGCACAACACGAGCAACACGCCGTCGAGCGTGATTTCGACATAGGGCTGCACGCTCGCCCAGGCGGGGTGGGCGGCGGTCTCCGGCGGGTCGTTGTTGCCGGTCACGAGATGCTTTTTGCCATGCAGCCGGGACAGCCATTCGGTGATTGCCGCCGGCCGCTGGCGGATTGCAAAATCGCCGAGATGCCAGATTTCGTCCTCCGGGCCGACAATTTCGTTCCAGCGTGCGACGAGCGCCTCATTCATCGCCGGCACCGACGCGAAGGGTCGGCGGTAGAGCCCGAGCGCGCCGCCGTGCCCGAAATGCGTGTCGCTTGTAAAGAAGATCGCCATGCCCTAAGCGGTCGACAATAATACCGGGTAGTTAGTTAACCGTCATTCCCGCGAAAGCGGGAACCCAGAGCCTGCCGTTGGCCTGAACAGCGTGTAAGCGGAGCGTGGTTGCCCTGGACCCCCGCTTTCGCGGGGGCGACGGCAAGGCAGCGTGTCCTCTGCCTAGTTCACGCAGAGTAGCCGGGATTGGGGGTACGAAACCTTCGTGGCCGACGTCTCACAATTCCGCTGCGACGGCGGCGTGATAGCGGCGCAATGCGGCCAAGTGGTCGGAGAGGGTGTGCCCCGGGAGGCGCTTGTGGTGGCGGCGGTTGAAGGTCGTCGTCAGACAAATATGCGAGGCGCCGGCCGATTTCCAAAACCGCGCTTCCCGCGCCCAATCGGCTTCGCTGCCGGTGCCCATCGACACCCAGGCTTCGATGCCGATCTGCGCCGGGTCGCGGCCGGCGGCTGCGGTCAGCCGGCGCAGCCTGTCGAGCACCTCGGTTGCCTCATTCCCCGGCGGATAGGCGTTCGGCATCCAGCCGTCGCCCCATTTGGCGATGCGCTCCAGGGTCCGCTCGTGGTGGCCGCCAAACCACACCGGCACCTTGCCCGAGGCCGGCAGCGGATTGATCCCGGCATCCTCGATCGTGTGCCAGCGGCCTTTGAAAGTGACATGCGGCTCCGCCCACAATTTTTGCATGACTTCGACCTGCTCCTCGGAGCGGCGGCCGCGATTGTGAAAATTCTCGTTGAGCCCGGTGAATTCGACCTCGTTCCAGCCGACCCCGATCCCGAGCCGGAACCGGCCGGCCGACAGCACATCGAGGCAAGCCGCTTGCTTGGCGACCAGCACCGTCTGGCGCTGCGGCAATATCAAGACTCCGGTTGAGAAGCCCAGCTTGGTCGTGCAGCCGGCGAGATAGCCAAACAGCACGAACGGGTCATGGTACAGCCCACCGCCAGTGCGGCCGGCCTCCGATGCGCTCTCTTCGCTGCTGCCGAGCACATGATCGGGCGCCTCGACAAAATGATATCCGATCGATTCCGCCGTCTGCGCGTATTCGCGCACGACCGCCGCCTCGCCGCCTATATCGCTCCACGGCAACAACGTCCCGAGTTCCATATTGATTGCCTCCGTTTATCGGCCCGGGCCGAGGGTATACCAGTCTCGGCCATGCGGATATCGTCGAAGCGAAGGTGTCGCGGGACGCGATCCCGTGTCGCCTCGGTTGGCCGCCGTTGAGGAGCTACGCGGTGGGCGCGGAGGCGCGGCCGATCACCGCGATCATTGGGTCGCTGACATCCTCGACCCATTCAGCGAGACAGTGGGTTGCGATATCGGTAAAGCCGGCGTGGCCCAGGTATTGTTCGACCAGCCGGGCGTGACCGTCGTCGTCGAGAGCACGCCAGACCGCCACCGCTTTGGTCCAAAAACAGCGGTTCGAAAAGCTGATGACGACGGGTCCGCCCGGGCGAAGGACGCGCGCGACCTCGCGTAGCAATTCGACGGGGCGCTGCAGATATTGGATCGAGACGCAGATCATCGCGGCATCGACGCTGTCGTCCGCCAGCGGCAGGATCGGGTCGCGGTTGAAGTTCTGCACAAGCCATCGGTTGAGGCGCGGGTTGGCCGCCAGTTCCTCGGCATTCATGCCGTGGCCGATCGCCTCCGCGTATTCGATTTCAGGCGGTAGATGGCTGACCCAGCTCGACATCAGATCGAGCAAGACTCCGCCTGCCGGCAGCTTCTGGCGATAGAATTCGGTCAGCCCGACTATCGCGCCATCGTCGATATGGCAGACGAGCCGCGCCGGTTCGTAAAAGAACTCGTCGTCCTCGGCATCGAGTTTGGCAAAGGCCCCGGGCGGAAGGCCGAGCGTGTCTGACTCCATTGGTTCTCGCCTTTGCCTGCGGGGGTCGACGCCGCGGATAATGGCACGCGTAAGCGGCCAAGGCGAGCCGGACGGGGTTCACCCACCCGGTCATCACCCCGATCAGACACGGAAAACGTGCTCGCAGTTGACCATCCAGGGTATGCCAAACCGGTCGACAAGCATGCCAAAGCGACGCGCCCAGAAGGTCTCCGCGATCGGCATGGTGATCGTGGCGCCCTCGGATAATTCCGTGAATACTCGCTCGGCCTCAGCGGGGTCGTCGATGCCCAGCGTCACCGTCATCCCTTTTGGCGGTTCGTAGCGGCCGGGAGGCGCGTCGCCGCCCATCAGCACCTCGTCGCCGACGGTCAGCCGAGCATGGACGATCTTGCCATGCTGTTCCGCCGGCATCTGCTCCTTCATTGGCGTCTCGGCGTAGGTCATCATCGCGACAATTTTCCCACCGAGGGCCTTTTCATAGAACTTGAATGCGGCCTCGCAGCGGCCGTCAAAACTAAGATACGGGTTCAGCTGCATTCTTTGCTCCTGCTGTAGGTATCGGGTTGGGTGCGTCGCGATCGACGAGGGTCAGGAAACGTTCTTCGCCGCGAGCTGAGCCCGCATGCGATCTTCAGCCTCCCGCATCTCGGGCGTGAGAGTGGGACCAAAATCATCCATTTCGAACACTTGGCGGAGTTCGACGACGCCATCGATGAAGGGCGCGCGTTTGGCCCACTCGATTGCTTCTTGTTTTGATCCGACGTTGATCATCCAATAGCCGGCGATCAGCTCGTCGGCATCGAACGGACCGTCGACGACGCTGCGCTTGCTGCCCGAATACGAGATGCGAGCTCCGTTCGCGCTTGATTGCAAGCCTTCGGCGGCTAGCATTACGCCGGCGTTGGCCATTTCCTCGTTGAACTTGAACATCGCCTCGATCAGTTCCTGGCTGGGCATCACGCCCGCTTCGCTGTCGCGATTGGCCCTGACCAGCAGCATGAAACGCATTTTCCGCTCCGTTTAACTATTGTGTCTGCCTCAAGCCGGCGTCGCCGACTTCCACAGCCCCATCATCCGCCCCTCGGGATCCGTAAAGAGCGCGAACGAGCCCATGCCCGGCACCGCCTGTTCCTCGAGGTGGATCTTGCCGCCGGCGGCCATGATTTTCTCGCGGTAGGCGGCAAGATCGTCGACGGCGATGTAGAAGAGCATATTGCCGGGCCACGGTTCCTCGCGGTCGGGCTTGACGATCCCGCCGTTAATCCCGCCCTCGGCCCCGGTTTCGACAATGCGATAGTTCAATTCCGGGTGGTGCTGAACCTTCCAGCCAAAGATCTTTTCGTAAAAGGCCGCCGCCTTTTCCGGATCCTTTGACATCAACTCCCAATGAACCACCGGGTTGCCCATTCGATTTCCTTTCCTGCTTCTCCCGTCGGCGATGCCATAATCGGCGGCAGGAGGCCGGCTCGGCCGTCCGCCGCATCAATCGGCATTGTTCGCATTGACAGACACGTTGATACCAACCTATCATCACGCATGTCAAGCAGCGAAGGAACTTGCTACGAGATCACCCTTCTGGTTCGCGATGCTTGTCTGTGTCTGCACCTCCAGCGGGCGGCGCGCGCCGTCGGGCGGCGGTTCGACCAGGCGCTTCGCGCGCTCGATCTGACCAATGGCCAGTTTTCGCTGCTGATGTCGCTCAATCGGTCGCAGCCGCCCAAGATCGGCGATGTTGCGCGGCTGCTGGCGATGGACCGCACGACCCTCACCGCCAACCTCAAGCCGCTCGAACGCCGCGGGCTGGTCGAGGTCGCAGTTGACAAAGCCGACAAGCGCACCCGGCGCCTCCGCCTGACCCCCGCTGGCCAAGAATTGCTGGCGGCGGCCGTCCCGGTTTGGCGCGACAATCACGCCGCGATCGAACGGCTTGTTCCCAGCGCCGACGAATTGCGCGCTCAACTGCGCGCTTTGTCGTGAACAGGATTTGGCTTATCAAGGCCTGCGCTTGCAGCCGGCGGATGCTGGGCTTAATTTCCGCCGCAGTTTGTTTGAACCCGATTAGGAGGGTGCCTTGATCAAATTAAACGGCATCGGCCATGTGTTGTTGCGCGTCGCCGACGAGGAGGCCTCGAAGCGGTTTTATCGCGACATCCTCGGTTTCGTCGTTTCCGAAGAAGACCCCGAGCATGGCGGCGTGTTCATGACTTTGGGTGACCACTTCCATACTATCGACCTCGTCCAGCACGCCACCCCGGACGGGGCGCCGCGGCCGCGACGCGACCAGATCGGGCTCGGCCACATCGCCTTTCAGGTCGGCAGTTATGCCGCCTTGCGGGATGCCTACCAGCATCTCGTCGAGAACGGGGTCGAGATCATGCGCGCGACCGACCACATCAGCCAGCGCAGTGTTTATTTTGCCGATCCGGATGGCAATTCCCTCGAAATCTATTTCGAGATGCCATACGCGCTGCAATCGTTCGCCGACGGCCGTGGCGACGAGGACGAGGCCTTACCGATCAGCAGTAAGGACGACCCGCTGCCCGCGTGGCTGCTCGAAGACTGGCCCGGACCGGAGATGACCGCGCGGATCGAGCGACTGCAAGCCAACCGCAGAGAGCGGGCGCGCGCGTAAAGCCAGTCGGGATCACGAGCTTCTCAGGATATCCGCGGCGTACACCGAGAGCTTCGGTCCGAACCCGTACGCCGCAAATCCGTTTGACATGCCGGGGACTTTGCAAAGAAATGCGCCGCCGCAAAAGCTCAGGCGCGGGACATTTGACGGGGAGTGAGGATGCGAAGACGGAGTTTGCTGGTCGGCGCCGCGGCGGCGCTGGCTGCTGGTGCGATGCCGCTGGGCCGGGTATTCGCCCAGCAGAAGACGATCCGTATCGGGCTATTGCACGACCTCTCCGGGCCGTTTGCTGGCGCCGGTTCGGTCCCGCTGTCGATCGGAGCGCGGCTCGCGATCGATTACGTCAACGGCCAAGGCGGCGTGCTCGGCAAGTACAAGATCGAACCGGTCAACGCCGACTCGCAGAGCAAGGTCGACGTCGCGATCAATGAGACCGAGCGCCTGATTGCTCAGGAAAAAGTCGACATCATCCTCGGTGTGTATTCGAGTGCGCAGGCGGTGCCGCTCGCCGCCAAAGTCGACGAAGCAAAGAAGATTTTGTGGATCAACAGTGCGATCGCCACCGCGGTCCTTAAAAACCGTCATCTACGCTATGTTTTTCGCCCGACAACCCAATCGGACGCCTATGGCGAGGCAGCGATCTCGCTGCTTGGCGAAACCAGCAAGCCGAAGCTCGGGATCGAACCCGCCGACCTCAAAATCGCGCTGATCGACGAGGACGGCCCCTACGGCACCGGCGTACAGCAAGCCGACCAGCGCTTTTCCGACGAAAAGCATGTCGGCAAGATCGTGCTGAAGGAATCCTATTCGGCGAGCGCTCCCGACTTGTCCTCCCTCGTGACGAAACTGAAGCGTGCGCATCCGGACGTGATCATCCACGCCGGCTACAACCCCGATATCACCCTGTTCCTGCGCCAGTCGCGCGAGGCGGGGCTGCATTTCAAAACCTTGATCGGCAACGGCGCTGGCTACAGTCAGCTGGACAAATTGCGTGCGACCTTTGGCCCCGATGTCGATGATTTCTTCAACATCGACCCGGCCCCGGCACAAATTCTCGATCCAAAAAAATTGGCCTCGGGGATCGGCGAACTGATCACGACAATGGTTGACGGCTACAAGGCCAAGACCCAGGCGACTGAAGTCCCGACCCATGTGTCGATGGGCTTTAACAACACCTGGATTTTGCTCGCCAAAGTATTGCCCATCGCGGTCGGCAAATATGGTGGGGCCGATCCCGATGCGGTGCGCCAGGCGGCGCTCGAAGTCGATGTCCCGCTCGGCGGCACCCTGCAGGGCTATGGGGTCAAATTCGCCCCTCCCGAGGATGTCATGGCCGGACAAAATCTTCGGGCCTTGCCGGTCGTCATGCAAAATCGCGGGAAGGACATCACCGTCGTCTGGCCGAGCCAAATCAGCACCGCCGGGCCGGTCATGCCATTACCGGCCTCGTCCCCTTACGCGATGGGTTGAGGTGCTCGAAGTTGCTGGCCTGACCAAACGGTTTGGCGGGTTTGTCGCGGTCAACGGGGTCGATTTCACTGTCCAGAAGGGTGAGATCTTGGGCCTGATCGGGCCCAACGGCTCGGGGAAGACGACAACGTTCAACCTCGTCGCCGGCTCATTACCGCCTTCGGCCGGATCGATCCGCTTCGAAAGCCGCGAGATCGCCGGGCTCTCGGCACATCGCGTGTGCCGGCTTGGGCTTGCACGCACTTTTCAGATCCCGCGCCCGTTCCGCAAGCTCAGCCTGCGCGAGAACGTGGCATTGCCGGCCTATTACGCGCAAGGCGGCCATGTTACCCGTGGCGAAGCCGAGCGCCGCGCCGTCCGGGCGCTCGATCTCGTCGGATTGCCGGCGGAAGAGGGAGCAACAACGCAAGGGCTCGGCGCCGCCGCGCTCAAAAAGCTCGAACTCGCCCGTGCGCTCGCGACCGAGCCGCGCTTGCTGCTTGCCGACGAGAGCCTCGGCGGGCTCGATGCCGCGGAAATGGAACGCGCCGCCGGGATGCTCGAAGAGATCCGCAAACGGCTCGGAATCACGATCATTTGGGTCGAGCACATCATGGGTGTGCTGATGCGCATCGTCGACCGGGTCATCGTTCTCGACCACGGCGAAAAGATTTTTGACGGGCGGCCCGATGCCGCTGCGCGCGACGAGCGCGTCACCGAAGTCTACCTCGGCCGCGGTCATGGCCACGGCTGAACCGATATCTTCGCCCGGAGCAGCGCCGCTACTGGCGTTATCCGGGATTTCGGCCGGCTATGGCTCGTTTCAGGCGTTGTTCGCGGTATCGTTATCGATCAATTCCGGCGAAGCGGTCGCGGTCATCGGGCCTAATGGCGCCGGCAAAACCACCTTGATGCGCGTGATCTCGGGTCTGCTGCCGGCGCAAAGCGGTTCGGTGGCGCTCGACGGCCGTGCTCTGACCGAGCTGCCGGCATATCGCATCGTTGCCGCCGGGATCGCCCATGTCCCGGAAAACCGGCGGCTGTTCGCGCGGCTGACGGTCGAAGAAAACCTGCGCATGGGCGCTTTCATCGGCTCGGCGCGGCCGCATTTCGCCGAGCGCCTCAGCTGGGTCTACGACTTATTTCCACGCCTCGCCGAGCGGCGCCATCAACTCGCCGGGACGATGTCGGGTGGCGAGCAGCAGATGTGCGCGATCGGCCGCGCGCTGATGTCGAAGCCGAAGCTGCTACTGATGGACGAACCCTCGGCGGGTCTCGCGCCGCTCGCCGTCGAACAAGTATTCGATCTCGTCCGCCGCATCCGTGGCGAAGGGTTCACCGTGCTGATTGTCGAGCAAAATGTTCAGCAGGTGCTCGATCTCGTCGATCGCGCCTACTTGATCGAAGCCGGGCATATCCGCCTGTCGGGGAGCGCTGCCGAACTGCGCCGCAACGACGCCATCCGCCGCGCCTATATGGGTCTCTAGCCGCTAAATGGACATCTTTCTGCTTGATGCGATTGTCGACGGGATTTTGCTCGGCGGCGTCTTGGCGCTGCTGGCGCTCGGCCTCAATCTGATCTTTGGCGTCATCGACGTCGTTTGGATCGCTTACGGCGAACTCGTCATGTGCGGCATGTATACGATCTATTGGCTGTTTAGCTTCTTCCACTGGCCGCTTGTGCTCGCCTGCGTGGCCGCGATCCTAGTGGATCGAAATCTAACACTTGGTACCCGCGGTTGGCGGCGGCGATGATGCGGTCGGGGTCGGCGGTCCAGGTGAACGGCTTTGGACTGTGGTTGTGTTGGGCAAGGTAACGGTTGATCGCGGCCTGGAGGTCGACGAGGGAGTGAAACACGCCGCGTTGCAATCGCCGGCGGGTTAGCTTGGCAAAAAAGCCCTCGACGGCGTTGAGCCAGGATGCCGAGGTGGGGGTGAAGTGGAACGTCCAGCGCGGGTGCCGGGCCAGCCAAGCCCTGACTTTGGGGTGCTTGTGGCTGCCGTAATTGTCAAGGATCACGTGGACCAGTCGGCCGGCTGGGATGTCGCGCTCGAGGCGATTGAGAAAGCGCAGGAATTCCTGGTGCCGGTGGCGCTGCATGCACTGCCCGATGACCGTGCCGTCGAGCACATTGAGGGCGGCAAACAGGGTGGTCGTGCCGTTGCGGATATAATCATGGGTCATTGTCCCGGCGCGGCCTTGCTTGATCGGCAACCCCGGCTGAGTGCGGTCGAGCGCCTGGATCTGGCTCTTCTCATCGACCGACAGCACCAGGCTGTGCGCCGGAGGGTCGACGTAAAGGCCCACGACATCGCGCAGCCTGGCGGCAAACTGCGGGTCGCGGCTGAGTTTGAAGACCTGCAACCGATGCGGGGCGAGACCATGGGCGCGCCAGATCTTTTGCACGGTGCTGACCGCCAGCCCCATGGCGTCGGCCATCGCGCGGCTCGTCCAATGGGTGGTCTCGCCGGGTGGCGCGCCGAGCGTGAGCGCGATCAATCGCCCGACGACCGGCTCGGGGATCGGCGCTTTGCCGGGCTTGCGCGTCTTGTCGTGCAACAGGCCATCGACCCCCGCCTCCATGAAGCGGCGCTGCCAGCGCCACACGCAGGGTTTCGACACGCCGGCCCGGCGCATCACCTCGGCGGTGCCGCAGCCTTCTGCCGTGGCCAGGATGATCCGCGCTCGCCACACATGCTTCTGGACAGCATTGCGATCGCCCACCACTGCCTCAAGCCGCTCCCGATCCCCCGGCCCAAGCCGGACTTCAACATCGCTGCGCATCGCAGCATCATGACGCAAAAGCTCGACTGAGGGAATCTTGTGTTTCGGTCATACCACTAGGTGTGGCACTGCTCGGATTATTGGTTCATTTGCTGATTATCGAGCCGGTTTTGGGCTCGCCGCCGATCAACCAGCTGCTGGCGACCGGCGGCTTGCTGTTCTTCCTGCAAAGCCTCGCCACCTTGCTGTTCGGCACTGATTTCCGCAACCTCGGCCTGCGCCTGCCGTTGCTCGAATGGGGAGATTTCTCCGTCAGTTTTGCGCGGTTGCTGGCGTTTGGCGCAGCCCTGGTCGGCGCCGGCGCGCTCTATTTGTTTTTGAGCCGCAGCTATCTCGGCACCGCGATCCGCGCCATTGCCCAAGACCGCGAGATCATGGGGCTGATGGGGGTCAGCCAGCGGCGGATCTATTTCATCACCTCGGCGATCGGCGGTGGGCTCGCCGGCTTTGCGTCGTGCCTGTTGGTATTGCAATACGACGTGCACCCGTTCATTGGCAATTCCTTTGGCCCGATCACCTTTATGATTTGCGTCCTGGGCGGCCTCGGCAACATGATCGGTGGGTTTATTGCCGCCTTCATCATGAGCCAGATCATCTCGATCGGCGGGTATTACTTCTCGATCGAGTTTTCGTACGTGCTGGCATTTCTATTGTTCATCGTCATGATCTTCGTCCGCCCGCAAGGGCTGTTCGGTCGATGAATGCGGGCCGTCTGGCGGGGGCAACCACGCTGGTCTTGATGGCGCTGCTGCCGCTCGTTGCCTCCGAATACATGCTGCACATCGCGATCCAGATCCTGATCTGGGGGTTTGTCTACACAGCCTGGTCGATGATGGGGCGTTTCGGGCTGACCTCGTTTGGTCATGGGGCGTTTCTTGGCGTTGGCGCCTATTTGCCGGCATTGCTGTGGAATTTCTACGGGCTGACCCCGTGGCTCGGCATCCCCGCGGGGATGCTGTTTGCCGTGTTGCTGGCGCTGGTGATCGGCTATCCCTCTTTTCGCTTGCGTGTCGTCGGCCATTACTTCGCGCTGGTGACATTGGCATTGAGCCAGGTCGTTCTGTTGAGCCTGATCGCAGCGCGCGATCTTACCGGTGGCTCGCTCGGCATGACCTTGAAGACGGTCGGTCACTCCTGGTACGCGCTGCAATTCACCCAAAAAAGCTATTTTTACATGGTAGCGCTGGTGGTGTGGATCGGCGGTCTCGCTGTCTGGCAGTGGATCGATCGCAGCATTTCCCGCGTCGCCCTCGAAGCAATCTCCGAAGACGAAACCGCTGCCGCAGCGGGCGGCATCGATGTGATGCGCGAAAAATTGCGGGTAACCGTGATCAGCGCCGCGCTGACCGCCCTCGGCGGAAGCTTGCTGACCCAATACATTCAATACGTAAACCCCGAGACGGTTTCGGGTGTGGCCGTCTCGTTGCAGATCGTCTTTGCCGCGATCGCCGGCGGCATGTATGTGCTATTGGGGCCGACTGTCGGTGCGTTGTTTACGATTGCGTTGAACGAGGGATTGCGCGTTGCCTTTGGCATCCACTTTATCGGCGCCGCCAATACAATCTACGGTATTCTATTGATCTTGTTCATCATCTTTATGCCGCGTGGTATTGTCGGACTGGTCGAGGAGGTCTTGGTTCGCACCCGCGGCCGGCCGCGTGCCGCCGCCGATCTGCCGGTGACCCGGGCCTGAGCGCTTTGCAGCCTGTTAAGTCTGGTTACGGTCGCTATTTTGGGCCTGCGGCATTAGATTGAGACGAAGGATCGAGGAGGAAACGCATATGCTGCAGATGGCCGGGCGCATGGGCGTGCTCGGCACCGAGACCGCCTTCGAGGTCCTGGCGCGCGCCAACGCGCTGGCGGCCCAAGGGCCGCTCGATCATCAATCTCGGCATCGGCCAGCCCGATTTCCCGACCCCGCCGCATATCGTCGAGGCCGGCCGCAAGGCGCTCGCCGACGGCCATCACGGCTATACCCCGGCCAACGGCATCCCGCCGCTGCGCGAAGCGGTTGCCGCCGATCTTTACCGCCGCCACGGCGTCGAAGTGTCGCCCGACAGGTGCTGGTCGTGCCGGGCGGCAAGGTGACGATGTTCTTCGCGATCATGATGTTCGGCGAGCCCGGCGCCGAGATCCTCTACCCGAACCCCGGCTTCCCGATCTACGAGAGCGTCATCCGCTTTTCCGGCGCGACGCCGGTGCCGATCCCGCTATACGAAAGCGCCGGGTTCTCGTTCAGTGCCGAGGAGGTGCTGGCCAAGATCACGCCGCGGACCCGGCTGATGATCATCAACAGCCCGGCCAACCCGACCGGCGGCGTGGTGCCGAGAGCCGAGTTCGACCGGCTCGTCGCCGGGCTCGAACGGCATCCGCAAGTCGCGGATCATGAGCGACGAGATCTACGGCGAGATCCTCTATGACGGCGCCGAGCATGTCAGCCTGCTCGGCTACCCCTCGCTCCGCGACCGCCTCATCCTGCTCGACGGCTGGAGCAAGACCTATGCGATGACCGGCTGGCGCATGGGCTACGGGGTGTGGCCGAAAGCAGTGTTCGCGGCCGCCGAGCGGCTCGCGATCAACTGCCATTCCTGCGTCAACGCCGCGGCGCAATATCGCCGGCATCGCCGCGCTGAACGGCCCGCGCGAGCCGGTGCGAGCGCATGGTCGCGGCCTTTGCCGAGCGCCGCCAGTTGATCGTCGCGGCGCTGAACAGCCTGCCCGGCTTCCGCTGCGCCCGTCCGGGCGGCGCCTTCTACACCTTCCCCAACATCGCCGGCACCGGCTCGACGCCGCGCGCATTACAAAGCCGCATGCTCGAAGAGGCCGGGGTGGCGACCATCGCCGGCACCAGTTTTGGCGCATTCGGCGAAGGTTATCTGCGGTTCTCCTATGCCAACAGCCGCGAGGCGATCGCCGAGGCGATCGAGCGGATCCGCAGCTTCCTCGGCAACCTGCCTGATCGAGCGCTGCCGTCGTTGATGCTATTGATTAGAAAATCAGGCAGACGATGCTTATCGACCGGCATAGGGCGGAGACCTGCACGGAATATATGCAACTCCTCGCATCGCCGAGCCGCTTGGCATGGGTTATGCTCAGTTGTTTAGCGGCCGATGGCGCTGTCGCCAGGGAGAGATTGACCAGCGATGAAAAAGATCGAGGCCATCATCAAGCCGTTCAAGCTCGACGAGGTGAAGGAGGCGCTTCACGAGGTCGGGATCCAGGGCATTACCGTCACCGAGGCCAAGGGCTTTGGGCGGCAGAAGGGCCATACCGAGCTCTATCGCGGCGCCGAGTACGTGGTCGACTTCCTGCCCAAGGTGAAAATCGAGGTGGTGATGGAAGACGCGCTGGTCGAGCGCGCCGTCGAGGCGATCCAGCAGGCCGCCCATACCGGCCGCATCGGCGACGGCAAGATTTTCGTCGCAGACGATCGACGAGGCGATCCGCATCCGCACCGGCGAACGCGGCCCGGATGCGATCTAACAACCCGCAAACGGCGGAATTGCGACCGATCGCCAGCTCTGAACGGCGATAAGCGGAGCCTCTTGTGTCGGTGATTGCGGCGGCTCCGCAGGTCGATGTGAAGCATCGGTTCGTCCGCGCAGCGAGTTGGAACCGGGTGCATTGTCGTTAACCCATGCGATGGAACAGAGCGATGTCCGATACCGACAAAGTCATGGAGATGATCAAGGAACACGACGTCAAATACGTCGACTTCCGGTTCACCGATCCGCGCGGCAAGTGGCAGCATCTGGCGCATCATCGTGCGCACGATCAGCGAGAATTTCCTCAACGACGGGGTGATGTTCGACGGCTCGTCGATCGCCGGGTGGAAGGCGATCAACGAGAGTGACATGCTGCTGGTGCCGGATTGCGCAGACCGCGGTGCTCGACCCGTTTGCGGCGCAGACCTCGCTGATCATCTTCTGCGACATGCACGAGCCGTTGACCGGCCAGCCCTATGCCCGCGACCCGCGCTCGATCGCCAAGAAGGCCGAGCAGTACCTGATCGCCTCCGGCATCGGCGACACCGCCTATTTCGGCCCCGAGGCCGAGTTCTTCATCTTCGACGATGTGCGCTATGCGATCGACGATGAATGGCGCGATGTACGCGATCGACTCGTCGAGGAAGGCCCCTATGTCTCGGCGCAAAGAATTCCCCGACGGCAATACCGGCCACCGCCCGCCGATCAAGGGCGGCTATTTCCCGGTGCCGCCGGTCGACAGCCAGGCCGATCTGCGCGCCGAGATGCTGTCGGTGATGGCCGATATGGGGCTCAAGGTCGAAAAGCACCACCACGAGGTCGCCCCCAGCCAGGCCGAGTTGGGCGTTTGAGTTTTCGACCGCTGGTGACGACCGCCGACCACATGCAGATCTACAAATACGTGGTGCACAATGTCGCCCACCAATACGGCAAGACCGCGACCTTCATGCCCAAGCCGATCAAGGGCGACAACGGCTCGGGCATGCATGTCCACCAGTCGGTGTGGAAGAACGAGCAACACGCTGTTCGCCGGCAACCTCTACGCCGATCTGAGCGAGACCGCGCTCTACTACATCGGCGGGATCATCAAGCACGCCAAGGCGATCAACGCCTTCACCAACCCGACGACCAACAGCTACAAGCGCCTCATCCCGGGCTTCGAGGCGCCGGTGCTGCTGGCCTATTCGGCGCGCAACCGCTCGGCCTCGTGCCGCATCCCGATCGTCTCGAGCCCCAAGGCCAAGCGCGTCGAGGTGCGCTATCCCGACCCCGCCGCCAACCCCTATCTCGGCTTTGCCGCGATGCTGATGGCCGGGCTCGACGGCATCCAGAACAAGATCCACCCGGGCGACCCGATCGACAAGAACCTCTACGACCTGCCGCCCGAGGAGTTGAAGGACGTCCCGACCGTGTGCGGCTCGTTGCGCGAGGCGTTGGGCGAACTCTGCGCGCCGACCACGCCTTCCTGTTAAAGGGCGATGTCTTCACCAAGGACCTGATCGAGGCCTATATCGAGCTGAAATGGGAGGAGGTGTACAATTTCGAGCACACCCCGCACCCGATCGAATTCCAGATGTACTACTCGGTCTAACCCAAACCAGCGGGTGCCACGCCCGTCGCCCGCAGCGCGCTCCTGCCGCGCTGCCCGCTGCCCCCGGCGCGGTCCCTTCCAACCAGCGCGCCCAAACCGCGCGCTGCTTGCTTTACTGGCCGGGCCTGAGTGAGAGTCTCAGCGCAGGGTCTGGGCACCGTCGACCAGCAGGGACGTGCCGCTGATGTAGCTCGCCATGTCGGACGCCATGAACAGCACCGCCTTCGCGATGTCGTCTGGATAGCCCGGGCGACCCAGCGGCATATTAGTTAGCATCTGAGCCATAGCGCCCTTCTCGATCAGGTCGTGCTGCTTCTGGCGCGTCTTCACTGCATCGGGAGGAGCCGACTCGAACGGTCCCTCAATCCGGCCGGACTGCATCGCCGAGATACGTTCGGCTGTCAGAGTAGCTCCAGGAATGACCGCGTTGACCAGGATGCCGTACTCACCCAGCTCCTTGGCCATCGACCGGGTCACGGCCATCAGGCCGGCTTTGGCCGCACCGTAAGCCACAAGCATGCCGGTGGGCAGAACAACCTCGGTCGAAATAATGTTAATGATCCGGCCGCCGCCGCGACCCGCCTTGATCATTTCGGCTGCCGCGAACTTCGAGAGGAAGAACGGGCCTTTAAGATCAGTGTCGACGGTCTCGTCCCACAGCGCCTCGGTCATTTCGACCGACAGGCATGGCGGAAACACCGCTGCGTTGTTGACCAGGATGTCGACGCTTCCAAACCGGCTGACCGCTAGATCGATGACCCGCCGGGCATCCTCGATACTGCCGATATCGGCCGGAAGGCCCACCGCCTGGCCTCCCTTGGCGATGACTTTCGCCTCGACCTTCTCCAGGGCCCCCTGGCCGCGGGCGGTCACCACGACGAATGCGCCCGCCTCCGCCAACCGTAGAACGATAGCTTCGCCGATGCCGCGGCTGCCGCCGGTAACCACGGCGCAGCGGCCCTTCAACGATAGTAGCCGGTCAAACGGAACGGGTTCGGGGATGGTCGGCAACGTAGCGGTCATCAGAACTCCTGATGATTGGAAGCCTAGGAACCTCACTGATCCCTAGGAAACTCACTGATCCGCGCGCTCCGCCGGATTGAGAGCGCCTGGCCTTCGCTGGGCTCGTCAGTTGTAGCTTGGTCGGGTATCAGCGAAGCGCGCTTCGGCGCGATCCGCGAACGACGCGCTTACCGGAGACTAACGAGTTTCGGCCTCGGGTTCAGCCGCACCGCTCTTGCGGCCTATCTCGGACGGGTTTTCGCCAGCGTGAAAGTCCAGCGATACGCCGTTCATGCAATAGCGTTGGCCGGTCGGCTTTGGACCGTCGTCAAACACATGCCCCAAATGGCCGCCGCACTTACTGCAATGAACCTCGGTGCGGGTCATGAAAAAGCTGCGGTCGGTGTCGGTTTCGACCGCATCATCGAGCGGCGCCCAAAAACTCGGCCAGCCGGTGCCACTGTTGAATTTCGTGTTGGCGGGGAAGAGCGGCTGGCCGCAGCCGGCGCAATGATAAATCCCTTCGCCGTATTCCTTGTCGAGCTTGCTCGTACCGGCGCGCTCGGTGCCGTGTTCGCGAAGCACGTGATAAGCCGAGGGTGACAGGTTGCGCCGCCATTCCTCTTCGCTCATCTCTACTGAGAATTGCTTGTTGCTCGCGTGCCCCTTGCCCGCTAGGCGACCCAACAGACCCCCGGCCATGGCTTCCTCATTGCAAAACGATCCACCTGTGGGATATCGGGGTGCGCCGTCTCGACGTTAAGGGGAGGCGGCGCAAATCCGCCCTAGTGAATGCGTTCGCCGTCGTCGGGGAAGGGACGCAACAATTCGGCCGTGGACCGGGCGATCCAGCACCATACGACGCAGGTCAAGGCGTCGTCGCCAGCCCGCAACCGTTGCGCTTCGCGCTGGGCGACATCGGCGGCGGCGCTTCCGTGGCGACGGACGAGAAGCAAGGCCGCTTCCCAGATCTTCCGCTCGTTGGTCATCATCATCGTCGTCATCGATACTATAACGCCGATAAGGGCAGAGCGGGTTCCGAATTTTGTGCTGCCAGGGCAACCATCCAGGGCCAGCTACATTGGATTCGAAGATATAGTATGTTAGAACTCGTTATGACTACAGTATCCAGCTTGTGTTAATATCGATCACGGCTATATTTCGGATCATGCCCGATTTGTTCGACACTGCGCTCCCGGGTGCCGGCGAGACCTATTCGGCCAAGGACATCGAAGTCCTCGAAGGCCTCGAACCGGTCCGCCGCCGCCCCGGTATGTACATCGGCGGCACCGATGAGCGCGGTTTGCATCATCTCGCCGCCGAGATTCTCGACAACGCGATGGACGAGGCGGTGGCCGGCCATGCGACGCGCATCGAGATCGAGCTTGCCGCCGGCGACTGGCTGACAGTCCGCGACAACGGCCGCGGCATCCCGATCGATCCGCATCCGCGGTTTCCCGACAAATCGGCTCTCGAAGTCATTCTGACGACGTTGCATGCCGGCGGCAAATTTGGCGGCGAGGCCTACCGCAACTCGGGCGGCTTGCACGGGGTCGGCGTCTCGGTCGTCAACGCTCTGTCTGACGCGCTCGACGTGGAAGTCGCGCGTGATCGCCGGCTGTGGCGCCAAACCTACAGCCGCGGTATGCCGCAGGGTGCGGTGCAGGATTGCGGGGCGGTGCAGAACCGGCGCGGCACGACATTGCGATTTCATCCCGATCCGCAGATTTTTGGCGGCCACGGCTTTCGGCCGGCCCTCCTCTACCGAATGGCGCGGTCGAAGGCCTATCTGTTTCGCGGTCTCGAAATCCGCTGGAGCTGCGACCCATCGCTGCCGCGCCCGGACGGGGTGCCGGCCGAAGCGAGGCTGCATTTCCCCGGCGGTCTCGGCGATTTTCTCGCCGCCAGCCTCGACAATCAGGCGATGCTGACGCCGAAAGCTTTTATCGGTGAGGCCGAGCTTCCCGAGGGCGGCAGGGTGGAATGGGCAGTCGCTTGGCCGGAAGACGAGGAAGCTGCGTTCAGCCATTCCTATTGCAACACGATCCCCACGCCCGAGGGCGGAACTCATGAAGCCGGGCTGAAGAGCGCGCTGTTGCGCGGGCTCAAGGGCTATGGCGAGCTGACCGGCAATCGCCGCGCGGCGCAGGCCACCGCCGAGGACGTAACCGGAGCGGCGGCGATGCTGCTGTCGCTGTTTATTCGCGACCCGCAATTTCAGGGCCAGACCAAGGAGCGGCTTGCCTCTGCAGAGGCGGCTCGGCTCGTCGATAACGCGGTCAAGGATCATTTCGACCATTGGCTTGGGGCCGATCCGACCGCCGCCCGGCAATTGCTCGACCGGATTGTCGAGCGGGCCGAAGAACGCCAGCGCCGGCGCCAGCAGCGCGAGCTCGCCCGCAAGAGTGCGACGCGCAAATTGCGGTTACCTGGCAAGCTCGCCGATTGCACCCGCGACAGCGCCGCCGGCACCGAGATTTTTCTGGTCGAGGGCGACAGCGCCGGCGGCTCGGCCAAGCAGGCCCGCGACCGCGAAATCCAGGCGATCTTGCCGTTGCGCGGCAAAATCCTGAACGTCGCCAGCGCATCGATTGACAAGATGCGGGCGAACCAGGAACTCGCCGACATCATTCTGGCGCTTGGCGCCGGGTCGGGCGCGCAGTATCGCGAGGACGCGCTGCGGTACGAGCGGGTGGTCATCATGACCGACGCCGATGTCGACGGCGCCCATATTGCCTCGCTGCTGATGACCTTCTTCTTCCGCGAGATGCCAAAGCTGATCGACAATGGCCATTTATTCTTGGCGTTGCCGCCGCTCTACCGGTTGACCCAGGGCGAGACCACGCTTTACGCCCGCGACGACCAGCATCGCGAAGAATTGTTGCGCAGCGGCTTTAGCGGGCGCGGCAAGATCGAGGCCAGCCGCTTTAAGGGGCTTGGCGAGATGCCGGCGCGCTATCTCAAGGCCACGACGATGGACCCGGCACAGCGCACGTTGCTGCAGGTCGCAATCGGGCAAGCCAATGGGTCCTCTCCCGCGACGGCGGACGGCGCGCCCGACCAGACAAAGGCCAACCACGCTTGCGCGCGCACCACAGCGCTGGTCGAAACCTTGATGGGGCGCCGTCCCGAGTTGCGCTTTGACTACATCCAGAAAAACGCCCGCTTTGTCCGCGATCTCGACCTATAAAGACTCCTTGCGTTGGGCGGGTGAGACAATTACCTAATTTTTGTCGACCCGTTTGAATTCGGCTTTCCGGCCTAGCGTTCCTGTGAGATCGTCCGACCGTGTCTTCCGAGCCAATCGATGTCCGATGCGCTGCGCGGCCGCGCGGCGCCCTACTACTTCTATGTGGAGCTACCACTGATGGCGACCGGCACGGTCAAATGGTTCAATGCGCAAAAGGGCTATGGCTTTATCCAGCCCGAAAATGGCGGCGCTGATGTGTTTGTGCACATTTCCGCCGTCGAGCGCGCTGGAATGGATAATCTGCGTGAAGGCCAGAGACTGAGTTTCGAACTCGAGCAAGGCCAGCGTGGACGGGTTTCGGCGGTCAATTTGCGTACAGCCTGACGGACGCAGCAAATAAACGGGGGCGCCATAGCGCCCTCGTCACTTTAGCGAGGAGAACTGATTGGCAAAAGAAGACCTGATAGAGTTCGAAGGCATGGTGCTCGAACTGCTGCCCGATGCACGCTTTAGAGTAAAGCTCGACAATGGGCATGAGACGCTCGCTTACTCGTCCGGCCGCATGAAAAAGAATCGGATTCGAATTCTGGCCGGCGATCGTGTTACCGTCGAAATGACGCCCTATGATTTAACAAAAGGTCGGATCAATTTCCGGCATAAAGACGAACGTGCGGCACCGCCGATGAGCCCTCGTCCACAATACCGCCGGCGCTAAACTGGGTCTGCATTGTTCAATGCGCATGCCTGATCATGAAAAAAAGATTGACATGATCAAGACGCCACCCGATTTAACGACCAAGAAGCAATGCCGTTAAATTATTACAATAAGGCTACACCTCCTCAATGAATTTTTGCGAACTCGATCTTTCGCCTGAAGTGCTTCAGGCGATTTCTGACGCTGGCTACACGACACCCACTCCGATCCAGGAACAAGCAATCCCCCACGTCAAACGTGAGCGGGATGTTCTTGGTTGTGCCCAAACCGGCACCGGCAAGACCGCCAGCTTTGTTCTGCCGATGATCGATATGCTGGCTGCAGGCCGTGCGCGGGTGCGAATGCCGCGTTCGTTGATCCTCGAACCGACGCGCGAGCTGGCAACCCAAGTCGCCGATTTATTCGAGCGCTATGGCAAATATCACCGCCTGACGATGGCCCTATTGATCGGCGGCGAGAGCTTTGTCGATCAGGAGCGCAAGCTCGACCGCGGCGTCGATGTGCTGATTGCCACGCCGGGTCGCCTTCTCGATCTGTACGGCCGCGGCAAGATAATTCTCTCCGACGCCCATATTCTGGTCATCGATGAAGCCGACCGGATGCTCGACATGGGATTTATTCCCGATGTCGAACGGATCGTCGGGCTGCTGCCAAAGAACCGGCAGACCTTGTTCTTTTCGGCGACGATGCCGGCGGAAATTCGCCGGTTGGCGGATGCATTTCTGAAAAATCCGGTGGAGATCGCGGTCGCTCCGCCAGCCTCTCCGGCGGCGACGGTGGTGCAATCACTGACCGTCGTCGATCCGCGCGATAAGCGCGAAACGCTGCGTCGGCTGATCCGCTCGGAGGACGTCAAGAACGCGCTGATATTCTGCAACCGCAAGCGCGACGTCGATATCCTCTACAAATCGCTGACCCGGCACGGTTTTGATGCCGCCGCCCTGCACGGCGACATGCCGCAACCCAAGCGCACCGAAACCTTGGAGCGCTTTAAGAACGGCGAGGTCCGGCTGCTGGTGGCAAGCGACGTCGCCGCCCGCGGTCTCGACATCAAAGGCATGAGCCACGTCTTCTGTTTCGACGTTCCGATCCATGCCGAAGATTATGTTCACCGCATCGGCCGCACCGGTCGCGCCGGTTTGACCGGGCGTTCGTTTATGCTGGCGGCACCCGAAGATGGCAAGGCGGTGGCCGCGATCACCAAGCTGATCGGCAAAGAAATCTCGATGATCGCGATCGACGGCATCGAACCGGCGCAACTCGAGTTTGAAGAACGCCGGCGTGGTCGCTCACGGACGCGGCCGGGGGCCGGTGTGCCAGAGCGTAGCAAGGGGCCCGAGCGCAGCAACGGTGCGCCGACCCGGCGCAAGCCGGCGGAAGACGAGACCGCGCGGCAGCATTCGCGAGCCCGCACCCCGAGCACTCGGCAGGAAACGCCAGCACCGGTTGCCGCCAAGGACTCCGCTGCCAAAGACAACAACGTCATGCACTTTCCGCCGCGCCCGGAGCGGCGTCGGCCGGCTCAACCTGATCATGTCAGGGAAGACGATCGCAAAATTGTCGGCTTTGGTGATGACTTGCCGGCCTTTCTCGCGCGGCCCCCGAGGATTGTCGCCCGCCCCTGACCCCCGCCCGAACAGGCCGCGATGAAAACCATCTTCGTCATGGTCAAATGCGAGCTCGGCAAGGCCTATTCGGTGGCCGACGAGGCGGTCAACAACATCGAGCAAGTCTCGGAAGTCTATTCCACCTCCGGTCAATACGATCTGCTGATGAAAGTTTATCTGCCAGAAATCGCGGATATCGGGCATTTCGTGACCGAGCGCCTGCAGAATTTGCCCGGCATTAAAGACACGTTTACGATTATTGCCTTCAAGGCGTTTTCTGAAGATGCCTCGGTTTAACCAGAGCGGGCCCGATGAGTGAAGGCGAAGCAGGCTGGGTGCGAGTTGCGCGTCGCAGCGAACTGGCGGCAGGCGAAGTCATCGGGGTCGAGTCCGGCGGCCGCTCAATTGCGATATATGACTGCGATGGCGAATTGTTCGCCACCGACAATATTTGCACGCATGCCTATGCCTGTCTGTCCGATGGCTGGCTCGACGGCACGACGATCGAGTGTCCATTGCATGCCGCGCGTTTTGATGTCCGTACCGGCGAGGTTCTTGACCCGCCGGCGACCGAAGATTTGAAAGCCTACCCGGTCCGCCAGACCGGCGACGATATCGAGATCAAGCTCGACTAGGTCTCGCTGCCGATCGGCTCGGGCTCAGCGTCGACATCGCTCGGCCGCTCGAAACGTCACAACCTGATTTTCGCATCGGCGAAGCTAAACGAGGTCACCGGCCGCTGCACACGGGTTGAGGCCGGCTATCGGCATGTCTACCCTATCGGCGTCAGCCGCAAAGGATAGGGCATGCCAACGACTAAAGCCGACCGCTTCCGGAATCCGCACGCGCCAAACCTGCCTTATGCGCGCGGCAAGATCCTGGCCTCGACCGAGGACGACTTTCGCAAATTGCAGCACGCCTGGACGGTTATGCGCCAGCGCGGGATCGACAATTTGTTCATCTTTACTGGGCTCGAACACGCGCTGCCGATGACCGGCGAAGAGCTGCTTGTGGCCGATGACGAGATCGCTCCGGCACTGTACTTCGAGCGGCTGCGCGCGCTGGCGCTCGACCATCTCGGCGGCACCCCCGACCGCGATGACGTCGCGGTCTTCAACCGCATGACCGGCGCCACGCTCGCAGCCCATCTTACCCTGGTCAAACCGGGCGACACCGTGATCGGCGTCTCGGCGAGCCACAGCCATCCTTCGGTGGTTCGCGCCGCAAACCATGTCGGCGCGCGCTTTGTCGACACCACCGGGCTTGCGATGTTCGAGCGGGCAATGATGGCAGAGCAGAATGTCGCGCTGGTCGATCTGACGCGCCTTGCGGTTACCTACGATCTTATGCCGGTCGATGAAATCCGTCGGATCGTTGCGATCGCGCATCAAAAGGGCGCCCTCGTCTATATCGACGATGCCGGCGGCGCCCGCGTCGGGCCTGCTGCATTTGAGCAGCCACGAATGCTCGAACTCGGTGTCGATCTCGGCGCCACCGGTCTCGACAAATACGGCACGATCGGACCGCGCTTTGGTCTGTTGGCCGGCCGCGCCGACCTCGTCGCGAAGATCCGCGCCACCGGGTTCGAGTTTGGCCTGGAGGCCCGCCAGATGCTGTATCCGGCGGTCGTCCGCACGCTCGAGCAATACGAGCCGGCGCGGGTACAGGAGCTGATCGAGACCACCAAGCAGATCGGGCGGGAATTGCGGCCGCTGGTCGGCAACCGATTGCGCGCCACCCCGACAACCATCCAGATCCCAGCCGACGATCTACTCGAAATCGCGATGCAGCGCGGCGAGGTCGAGGATGGGCCGATCGTCCCTTACGAAGCCGCGGCCGCGCTGGCGATGCTGCTGCTAAGGCATCACGGCATGGTCATGGTGCATTTTGTCGGCGTCCCGCCAGGGACCGCCGATCTCTTGATCAAGTTCGTGCCGCCGGAGACCTTGGCGCGGTTTGGCGGCGCCGCGAAATACGCGGCAGCGATCGACGACGCGCTCTCTCGTCTCGGCGCTCTGCTGCGCGAGCCTGCCGCAATTAGGACGCTCCTTCTTGGCGATTAGCGCCTCGCTCACCCGAGCGGTAGCGATCGTTTTCCAACCTGTCGCGAGATGATGCTTGGGCTACGATGCCGTGGCCCGACCCACAGGCGAGGAGGACGCCATGGCTCAAGCTCACACTCAGTCGATCGTGCACTTTGTCGGCAGCATCCCGCTGCCCGATGCCGAAACCGTGTTCCGCACGCTGACGGAAGCCGCCGGGCCCTATCTGCAGCGCCTGCCCGATGGCGAGACCGGCATCCGCAAGACCTGGATCCGCTTTCTGCAGCAGGTGCTCGCCGACAACCCGGCAATCGAGGTCGCGACCGACCTGCCGCCCTTTAAGTTTACCCAGTGGGACGGCAAGCTCCTTCGCGAAATCCCGCGCCTCCGCATTAAGCCGGGGGTTGAGCCCGATCCCGCTACGTTCCAAACCGGCTATGCCGAGATGGCGATCGCGTCGTGGAAGCTGTTCGAGCCGCTGCAAAATGCCGGCGTCATCCCGCAGACAGTCAAATTCCAGATCTCGCTGCCGACTCCGGTGGCACCCACTTACAACAACATGGTGCCGTGCGACCGGCAATTGCTCCTCCCGGCGCTGACCCGGCATCTGCTTGGCGAGGTCGGCGAGATCGCCGCCGCGATCCCGAACGACCGGATCGCATTGCAATGGGACGTGTGCCAGGAAGTGCTGGCCTGGGAGGGCTATTACGAACCGGGTCCGGTTGATTTCCGTACCGAGACAATTGGGGTCTTGACGCAAATCGGCAACGCGGTGCCCGCCGCGATAGAGCTCGGTTATCATTTGTGCTACGGCAGCCCGGCGGACGAGCACTGCGTCCAGCCCAAGGATATGGCGATCATGGTCGAGATCGCGAACGCCACCAGCGCCGGCGTTGCGCGTCCGATCCAGTTCTTTCATATGCCGGTCCCCAAGGGACGCACCGACGACGCCTATTTTGCGCCGCTCGATCACTTGCGCCTCCACCCCGAGACCAAGCTTTATCTCGGCCTCGTCCACCATGACGATCGCGAAGGCGATATCGCAAGGATCGCCGCCGCGCGACGGCACGCAAAAGTCGACGGGGTTGCCACCGAATGCGGCATGGCGCGCGGCGACCCCGCGCGGCTGCCGTCGCTGCTGGCGGCTCACGTGCGGGCCGCGCAAGCCGCCGCGGCTTAGCGGCCCGGCTTCGTCGCTAGCCGACCGGGAGCTTGCGTAGAAAGCCGGTGCGCTGTGCGGCGCCGGCCGTCAGAAACGCGGCGTCCTGGCCCGAGAGAATAAAGCGCGCGCCCATCTCGATATAGCGCGGCATAATCGTCTCGTTGTAGACCCCGGCCATTCCGGGGAACTTGCCGTGCTTGCGAGCCGCCGCGATCATCTTGGCGTAGGCGTCGGCAACCCGCTGATTGCCGAAATCGCCATGGATGCCCATCTCGGCGCACAAATCGTTGGTGCCGATCAGCAATACGTCGACCCCCGGCACCGCGGCGATATCTTCGGCATTTGCGATCGCAGTCGGCGTCTCCAGCATGACGATCGTCAGATTGGCGGCGTTGAGCGCGCTTGCTGCTTCGCTCGAACTCGCGGAACGCAGCCCGTAATGCGGCCCGATGCCGCCCATCGAGCGATGTCCCACGGGCGGATATTTGAGCCGGTTGACGACCTCGCGCGCCTCGTCGGCGGTGTCGACATGCGGCATGACGATGCCGAGCGCGCCATTGTCCAGAGCCCGCGTCGCGATCGCATACTCGCCATTTGGCACCCGCGCGATCGGCGCGATGCCGGCGTCGAGTGCGGCGGTCGCGATCTGCGCGCAGGCTTCGAGCGACATGACGCCGTGCTCCATGTCGAGGAACAGCCAGTCGAACCCGGCCACCGTCATCGCCTTGGCGATCTCGACGCTGCGCGTCATGCGGATGCCGACACCCAGCGACAACTGGCCTTGTTCGAGCTTTTCGCGGGCAGGATTGCGGATTGCGGCTGGCATAGGCATTCTCCCTTGGGTTCCCTTAAGCAGGCAAGTCAGGCTGCCCCTTCTCGCTGGCGGCAGCAAGATGTGGCCAAGCAGGGCTGGCCCAACGAACGCGATTGCATTGAGTAACGCGGGGCGTCATTAAGTCCGGCAACAGTCGGCGGCTTGCTTAGCGCTTGATCACAGACAACGGCGCAGGCCTTTCGCCGGGTGAGGGCGTCGCGCAGAGGAGGAACCAGCAATGTCAGCCATTGCCCAGCGCTACAATGTCGGCGGGGTGTATCTGCCGCGGCCGTTTAAGGTCCGCCGGCTCGGCCATTTCGGCTTCAATGTCGAAAAACTGCCGGAGGGCCGCGAGTTTTATGGCGATCTCCTCGGCTTCACCGCCTCCGACACGCTCGATTTCTCGCGCGCGCCATGGTTTCCAAAGGATCAGGATGTCGGCGATCCGCGCGGCTATTTCATGCGCTACGGTACCGATCACCACGCCTTTGTGCTGTTTCCAAAGCGGGTCATGGACCATCGCGCCGACCGCAAATTCGCGCCCGAGGTCACGATCAACCAGATCACCTGGCAATGCGGCAGCCTGCGCGAGATCGTCGAGGCCCATGATTATTTTGTGCATCACCAGGTGCGGGTGCAGCGCGTCGGCCGCGATATGCCGGGCAGCAACTGGCATGTCTATGTCTACGACCCCGACGGCCACACCAACGAGTTCTATTACGGCATCGAGCAGATCGGCTGGAACCAGCTGTCGAAACCACGCGACATGTACTATCGCGGCTTTAACGAAAAACCGTCCTTGCCGCAAATGTCGGAGGCGGCGGAACTCTTCGAAGCGCAGGACAAGAGCATCGACGTATTGTCGGGGCACCGGCCGCAGCGCCCGCCGGAGGCAACCTACGATGTCGAGGGTGTCATGTTGCCGCGGCCGTTCAAGATCACCAAGATCGGCCCGTTGAGCCTGTTCGTTGACGATGTCGAGCGCGCCGAGGCCTTTTATGGCGAGCGTCTCGGCTTTGTGAAAAGTGAGGAAGCGCGGTATCGGGGTGCGCGCTGCGTCTTTATGCGTTGCGGCGCCGAGCACCACAGCGTTGGCCTATTCCCGAAGGAATTGCGCGGCTCCCTGGGCCTCAGCCCGCACACGACTTGCATGTCGTTTGGCGTCGAACTCGCCAGTTACGCGCAATTGCGCGAGGCGGTCGCGTTCCTCAAGTCGCATGGCGTCACCTTTATCGACGCGATCCCGCCCGAACTCTACCCCGGCATCGACTATTCGGCTTTTGCGCTCGACCCCGACGGCCACTGCATCCAGCTTTATTATTACATGGAGCAGGTTGGCTGGGATGGCCGCGTGCGCCCGGCCGCGGAGCGCCGCCAGTGTCAACGGCAACTGGCCGGAAGCGCTGGAGCCGTTGTCCGACACCTATGTCGACCAAGTGTTTCAGGGCCCGCTCGGCTAAATCGAAGCGTTAAGGCACTCAGCCGGACCGCATCAAGTGCGGCGTCTTGATCGGCGTCGCTCTGCGGCGCCTCTGCGTGCCCGTGTCGCGCGTGTTTCGCCCGGCCGCCTTCGGCCGTTGCCCGAGCGGGTCGACAGGGCCGTGCGGCTGTTGCAGGATAGGTCCGAATTAACTCAGGGGAAGGAAACCGAAATGCCCGAGACGCCGACCTTTGGCCGCTACGCCGAGATTCCCTACGACCAGATGACGCCGGAGCAGCAGGAGGGGTATCGCTCGCTGCTCGAGGCCCGCGGGCGCCTGCCGGGCCCAAACAAGATCTATGTCCACAACCCCAAGCTGGTGAAGGTGATGGGGCCGTTGGGCGCCTATTTCCGCACCGGCTATTCGCTCAGCGAGCGTGAGCGCGAGATCGCCGTTATCATCGTCAACAGCAAATTTCATTCGGCCTACCCGACCAACGCGCATGAGCGGGCCGGCAAGGCCGCCGGGTTGCCGGACGACAAGGTCGAGGCGATGCTTTCCGGCCTGCCGACCTCGTTCGACGACGAGCGCGAGCAGGTCATCTACGAAATGGCGAAGTGCCTGACGGAATTGCGTTGGGTGTCGAAGGGGCTGTTCGACCGCGCGGTCGAGGCGCTCGGCCATGAGGGCATCACCGACGTCATTTGCCTGATGGGCTTCTATAGCAGCGTATCGATGACATTGGCGTTTTACGACGTCCCGGCCGGCGCCGAAGGGCTGGCGCGTTAAAACTGCAATTATCCAGGGGAAGAAACGAGATGCCCGAGACTCCGACCTTTGGCCGCTATGCCGAAATTCCCTATGACCAGATGACGAGGGAGCAACAGGAAGGCTATCGCTCGCTGATCGAGACCCGCGGCCAGGTCGGCGGCCCGAGCAAGATCTGGGTGCACAACCCGAAACTGGCGAAGGCCTCCGGACCGGTCGGCGCCCATTTTCACCCCGGCCATTATTCGCTGACTGAGCGCGAGCGCGAGATCGCCGTCATCATCATCAACAGCAAGTGGCACTCAGCCTATCCGACCAACGCCCATGAGCGGCGCGGCAAGGAAGTCGGGCTGCCGGCCGACAAGGTCGAGGCGATGCTGTCGGGCCTGCCGACCTCGTTCTCGGACGAGCGCGAGCAGATCGTCTACGAGATGGCGATCTGCCTGTCGAATTCCCGCTGGGTCGCCAAAGGTCTCTACGACCGGGCGGTGAAAGCTCTCGGCCATGTCGGCATCACCGACGTGATCTGCCTGATGGGCTATTACACCAGCGTGTCGATGACGCTCGCCTTTTACGACGTTCCGGCCGGCGCGCAAGGAATGCAACGCTAGCATCCGGCGAAACGTAAGTGGGTTGAGTGTCGCGAAACCCACCACCTTTTCCCCGACGGTGGGTTGCGCTGCGCTTAACCCACCCTACCAAGACTGGTTCGGTGAACGACGCCAACAAGGACAGCGCACATGACCGCAGCGAAAGGCTTTGTTGTACCCTCGGGCGGCGGAAAGCGTTTCGACAGTCCGACACCGGGCCGCTCCTTCGCAATGAAACTTCTCGGTGGCGAGACCGGCGAGAGCATCATGATGTTCGAGGAGACCCTGCCGCCCGGCACCGCGAGCCTTTTCCATCTGCACCATGACAGCGACGAGGTCGCCTGGGTGCTCGCCGGCGAGTTCACGTTCAAGATCGGCGATGACGTCACCAGCGGCGGACCCGGCACCTGCGCCTTCATGCCGCGCGACGTGCCGCACGCCTGGAAGAACACCGGCAGCGAGACCGGCCGCGTGCTGTTTCTGTACACCCCAGCCGCCGCGGGCGGCCTGATTGAGGCACTCTCAGAGCGCCGCCCGGCCAATGACGAAGAACATAAACGGCTGTTCGAGCGCCACCACTGGGAAGTCGTCGGCCCAAACCCGCTCTGACGGCCCGTCCATCTTAACACTGTCATTGCGAGAAGCGCAGCGACGAAGCAATCCAGCAGTTCACAAGGCGACTCAGGGATTGCTTCGCGTTGCTCGCAATGACGTCCGAACTATAGAGGAGTAACCACCCATGCTGATTGTCGACGCACAGGTTCACATCTGGTCCGCGGGGCCGCCGACCAACCCCTCGCACCGCCAAGTCAATTCTTATACCGCCGAGGAATGCATCCGGGACATGGACGCGGCCGGCGTCAATGCCTGCCTGCTGCATCCGCCCGGCTGGGACCCGAATTCGGGCAAGATCTCCGAAGAGGCGGCGGCTAAATACCCGAACCGCTTTGGCATTCTCGGCAATTTCCCGATCGATAAGCCGGAAAGCCGGTCGCTGATCGACACCTGGAAGCAGCGGCCGGGCATGCTCGGGCTGCGCTATGCCTTCACCCAGCCGCACCAAGCCAATTGGATGACCGACGGCACGATGGACTGGCTGTGGCCGGCGGCCGAAAAGGCTGGGATCCCGATCGCGCTGATGGCGTCGAACTATCTGCCGCAGGTCGGGCAGATCGCTGAGCGCCATCCCGGTCTCAAGCTGATCCTCGACCATTACGCCCGGGTTCGCGACGGCAAGGACGACGCTGCGCACGGCAACCAGCCGGCGTTATTGGCGCTCGCCAAGTATCCCAATGTCGCGGTCAAGGCGACCGGCGCGCCGGGCAACTCGTCGCAGTCCTATCCCTATCGCAACATCCACAAATACACCCAACAGATCGTCGAGGCCTTTGGGCCGGATCGAACCTTCTGGGGCACTGACATCACCCGCATGCCGTGCTCGTGGAAAGAGTGCGTGACAATGTTTACCGAGGAGATGCCGTTTTTGAAGGGCCGCGATCTCGAACTCGTCATGGGCCGAGCGGTCTGCAACTGGCTCGGCTGGAACCTCCAGGGATAGGCGCTTCGATACTGTAGGGTGGGCTGAGTGCAACGAGGCCCACCAAACCACGTCAAGACGTGGTCATTGCGAGAAGCGTAGCGACGAAGCAATCCAGCGGTACACAACGCGACGCCGGAATTGCTTCGCGTTGCTCGCAATGACTGTCAAGCTTTTGCCGTTGTTAGCCCTTCGCGCCACCCAAGACACGGTCCAATGTCTTGACTGCGTTGTCGGGGCCGGGTTGCTTCTCGTCGTAGGCCTTCGCCAAATATTCGTAGAGGCGGGCGACCCCGGCGTAAATGTCGCGCGAGGGCGGGTTCTGCTCGAGAAAGTCCGAGATCTCCTGCATCTCGGCGACCCAGCGATAGGCCTTGTCGTACATCCGCGGGATGCCTTGGCGAAACCGCGCCAGCATCTCGGGCTGGCTCTCGGTCAATTCGGCGATCAGCGCCTCTTCGCAGCCAAAACGCGCCGCACCCAGCAGCATCGCCGAGGCGATCGCGGTCGAACCTTTGGTAATCCCGGCATAGGACATCTTTAATGCCGACGCCGCGCCAATCGGCCCGTCGATTACGCGCCAATCGATCCCCCAATCGCGCAACACCGCAGTCTGCCCCGCTTTTGGCCCCGAGGCGTAGATCGTCGGGCTATAGCCCGGCCGCGGCGGCCCGCCGATAATTCCGCCATCCACAAAATCGGCGCCGGTGGGGGCGACGATCTCGCCGATGCGGATTGCGCTCTGCGGGCTGACCGCGTTGCAATCGACATAGACCGGCTTTTGGTCGAGCGCCTTTAATGCCGGCGTCAGGCGCTGCGCCAGCGCCTGGGCATCCCCCGGCGGCAGGATCGACAAAAAGAAATCAGCCCCCGACAACAGCGCATGCTCGTCGGCGGCGGGGTTCATGCCGGCGGCCTTGGCGCGCTCAGCACTCTTGGCGCTTCGCCCCGACAATAAGGTGCGCACCTCGGCCCCGGTCTCGTGCAGCCGCCGGCCGACGCCGGCCCCCATCATGCCCTGAGCGATAATCGCGATAACTGTCATTGACTTATCTCCCGAAAGACCCCGATGGGGTCAACCTACCGGTCGGGAGCTTGCCTGTGAAGCTGGGTTGGAGGCCACTGGGCCGAACCAGCCCTGGCCCGTGGCCCATTCGCGAGTGCGGCGGCCGACTGTTGCCGGATCATCGCCGGCGTTACGCCAAGCCCGGCGCAAGCAAGCGATCTCGTCGAGCCGTAACTCCCATTCGGGGCCGATCCGGCATTCCAGTACCCGCCGCATCAGCCCTGCCAGGCCAGGGCTCCTGCCGTTGGTCGAGATCGCGACGGTCAGATCGCCGCGCCGGATAACCGCCGCCGAGTGAAAGTCGCTCTTCGGCCGGTCATCCTCGACATTGATCAAGACCCCGGCCGCTTTCGCGACACGCCGGATTTCGCGCGCGGTGGTCTCGCCGGCCCCGGCGACAAACACCAATTGCGCGCCGGCGATCTCGCTCGGCAATGGCAGGCGCCGGCGCAATCGGGCGCCCGCTGCCTCGGCCAACTCCGCTGCCGGCTCAGGAGCAAAAACGTCGAGCCTTTCGGCGCCCGCCTCGTCGAGTAGTTTCAGCCGGCGGCACGCCGCCGCACCCTCGCCGACCAATACGACGCGGGTCTGCGCGAGATCGACGCTAATCGGCAGCATGACGGCGGGCCTCGTCACCGCGCTTCAGCGCTTGCTGCAATGCCGGCACGCCGATGCGGTGACAGAAATTGCCAAAGCCCTCGCCAGCCTTCCGCTCCGCCGCAAATTGCGCGAACAGCGGGTCCAACGTCTTGCCGATTGCGGCCAACGGGACCTTGTCGACCAGGGCGGTATTGAGCCGGGTGCCTTCGAAATCGCCGCCGACAAACAGCGCATAATAGCCCGGGATGCGGCCGACAATGCCGATATCGCCGGTATAGGGCCGGGCGCAGCCATTGGGGCATCCGGTGATTCGGATGCTGAGCCGCTCCTGTGCCAGCCCGTGACCGGCGAGGTGCTGTTGGATGTCGCAGACGATATCGCCGCGCACCCGCTCGGCTTCGGTCAATGCCAGGCCGCAAGTCGGCAAGGCCGGGCACGCCAGCGCCCAGCGCTCGGCCGGCAACAAATCCTCCGCCAGCCGCACCTCATGGACATGCAGTATCGCGGCGATCGCATCGCGGTGCTCGGGCCGGATTTCGCTCAAGATGATGTCCTGGCTCGGCATCAGGATCGGATCGACGCCGAACTCGGCAACGATCGCCCGCAATGCGGTGCGCAAACGCCCGCCTTCCGGGCTGTCGGCAATGCGGCCGCTCGCCACCGGGATGCCGAGATACAATTTGCCGTCGCCCTGCTCGTGCCAGCCCAAATGCTCCGGGACCGCCAGCGGCGGCAATGGGTGGGCGGGTTCGAGGCTCTTGCCGAGATACTCGGACAGGCGCTCGCGCGCCCAATCCTCGCCGTGCTCGGCAATCACATATTTGAGCCGAGCGTGGCGGCGATTGCCGCGGTCGCCCCAAGCACGGTGCAATTTGACGACCGCCGACGCGGCGTCGAGCAGATCGTCGGGCTCCACAAACGCGACCGGGGTGGCGAGCCGCGGATAGGTCTTTGGGTTGTTGTGGGTCATGCCGTGCCCGCCGCCGAGCAGGAAATCGTAGCCGGCGAGCCGGTCGCCCTCCCACAACGCCACAATCGCCAGATCATTGGTCAACACGTCGATCGTGTTGTCCTCGGGGATTGCGAGCCCGATCTTGAATTTGCGCGGCAGATAGCGCTCGCCATAGAGCGGGTCCGGTGTTTCGGCGGGTTCGGCATCCGCAGGATCAGGCTCAGCCTGCCATTTCTCGCCATCGACCCAGATTTCGTGATAAGCGCCAGTCTGCGGCAACAGATGTGTCGAGAGTCGCCGAGCATCGGCTTCGAGCCGGTCATGCACCTGATCGCGGATCGGCGCCGGCACGGTCGTCACGGTGCGGACGACGTCGCCGCACGCCGCCAACGTCGTCAGCAGGGATTGGTTGACCTCGGCGATCGCGGCCTTCAGACCCGATTTGACGACGCCGTGAAATTGGATGCTTTGCCGTGTCGTAATCCGCAGCGACCCGTCGGCCCAATTGCCGGCGATCGTGTCGAGGCTGAGATACTGCTCCGCGGTCAGCCGCCCGCCGGGGATGCGGACGCGGACCATGAACTGCCACACCTTGCTCTCGCCACGCTGCTTCAATTCGGTGGCGCTGTCGCGGTCGTAACCCTGATAGATCCCGTGAAATTTAAGGAGCGCATACCCCTCTTGGTCGAACGGGCTCTCGGTGTCGGCGAGGTCGCGGGCGATATGGCCGCGCAAATGCCGGCTTTGCTGCTTGACCGCCTCGGCTTTGGAAATCGTTTCGATCTGAGCCATGTCGCCCTCGCACGACGAGGCGGTAAATACCGTCTCAGAATGTGAGACAGGTAATTATGCCCCCACATGCATGTCAATATCCTCCATATATACACTTTTAATACGTATATTAGCCCATACGCATTTGCCGGAGCTCGACCCGCGCGGATCATGCCCGGCGAATTGACGCGCCAAACCGGCAGCCGTTATCTGAGGTGATGGCTTCGATGCGTCTCGAGGATTTCGATTTTCCGCTGCCCCGCGAATTGATCGCCGAGCATCCGTGCGAGCCGCGCGAGGCGGCGCGCCTATTGCACATACCGGCCGCCGGGCCATTCGCCGACAAGCACATCGCCGATCTGCCGGAATTGTTGCGGCCCGGCGACCTGTTGGTGTGCAACGACACCAAAGTCATTCCGGCTCGCCTCGTCGGCAAGCGCGGCATGGCCACTGTCGAGGTGACTTTGCATCATGATGACGGGCATCACGGCGAGGGCGGCGGCGCAATGTGGCGCGCTTTTGCCAAGGGCGCCCGCCGGTTGCGTCCCGGCGACCGCCTCGATTTCGCATCGGATTTCGCCGCGACGGTCACGGCAAAACACCCCGAGGGCGACATCACCTTGCGTTTCGATGTGGCGGGGGAGGCGTTTCGCTCGGCCCTCGCGCATTACGGCGCAATGCCGTTGCCGCCCTACATCAAGCGGCCGTCAGGCGGCGACCCGCGCGACCATGCCGATTACCAGACGATGTTCGCCCGCGCCGAGGGAGCGGTCGCAGCACCGACCGCCGGCCTCCATTTCACGCCGGCGTTGATCATGGCCTTGGTAGCCCGCGGCATCGGCCTCGCCACGCTGACCTTGCATGTCGGCCCCGGCACCTTTTTGCCGGTCAAGACCGACGACCCTTACCAGCATCGCATGCACGCCGAATGGGGCGAGTTGTCGGCTGCGACCGCGGATCGCATCGCCGCGACGCGCCATGCCGGTGGCCGCATCGTGGCGCTCGGCACAACCAGTCTGCGCCTGCTCGAGTCAGCGGCTGCCGAAACCGGCGAAATCCGCCCGTTCTCCGGCGAAACCCGGCTGTTTATCCTGCCCGGCTACCGTTTCCGAGCAATCGACCTGCTGCTGACCAATTTCCACCTGCCGCGCTCGACCCTATTCATGCTGGTCGCTGCCCTCGCTGGCCTCGATCGCGTCAAAGCCGCCTATACCCACGCCATCGCCCAGCACTACCGCTTCTTCTCCTACGGCGACGCGTGCCTAATCGAACGTTCAAGTTGATCCCGTGTGGTCTGCGAAAGCCGTCTACTAAAGCCAACTCTCATCAGCGGAGTTATTTCACGAGCAGCGCGACGCCGCTAAGCATAATGAGCCCACCTACGAGCCAACCAAAGACGTAGGGATCGACTTGCCGGATCACCCGGTCGCCGAGCCAGGAGCCGATTACAACGAGCGGCAATCCGAGGGCAATCAGCGCGATGCTCGATCGTTCGTAAAACCCGAAGCTCGCATAGCCCGCGATGCGAGCCACCCCGCCGAGCAGCACGACGGTGCTCATGGTAACCCGGAAAATTTCCCTTTCAAGGCGTAAGGCGTTGAAGTAGATCACGTATATGGGTCCCACTCCGGCTCCGAACAGAGTGCCGAGAAGGCCTCCGGTGATGCCTGTACTCGCCGCTAACGCGCCGCACCAACGCCCAGAAATCATACCGGCGGCCTTGGCTATCGTCACAGCGTAGATCGAATATAGAATCAGAAACACGCCGAGGCCGCGCCGGAGCATGTGCTCGTCGAGCATTTTGATAAAGTAAAACCCCAAACCGATGCCAATCGCCGAATAAAACGCCATGATCATGAAATGCCGCCAGGCGACCTGACGCCAGCCTCGACTTACCTGGTGTATCGAAGTGATCGCCGTCAGCGCAGTGGTCACCGCCACGGCCGTCGATACCGGCAGGACAAAGGCCAGCATCGGCATGGCGATCAAGACCGCACCAAATCCCGCCGCGCTCCGAACCGCAAACGCGCCGGTCATCACCACCGTGAAGAAACCAAGACCCAGCAGAGACAACGACGGCACTTCCGAACTTCCCGCCCTTCGGCTCAGTTTGCGGCAATCTGCAGTCTCAGAAAGACAGGCCGCAACCAAATTCAGCCGGCTGTACGAGCCCAGCTTCGATTTGGGCGCCGACGATGTTGACGCCATTTGCGGCAAGACCGCTGTAAAGCTGGGCAGCGGCGGCGGCCGAAAACGGCAAACTCCAGCCATTCGCTGGCGAGCCTCGGCTGTTCATCCCGGCCGGACTACCGCTTTCGCGCGAGCGACCCGCTGCCGACCAATTTCAACCCGCGGCGCTCGACCCCTGTTCATGCGTGTCGCAGCCCTCGCCGGCCTCGACCGTATCAAAGCGGCTACGCCCCGCCCTCGCTGAGCATTACCGCTTCTTTTCCTGCGGCGGCGCCTGCTTCACCCGGCGCCCCCATACTTTAATTGTGGTCGCTGTCCTCCTAGCCGACGGCTTTGCGCTGCGGCAGGCGCATTGATGGCGCGGGGTGGTCAAAAACGGGAGATTCCAGGCTTATAACCGGAAGCCGCGACGAGCATCTGCTCAGGCAGCTTGCGGGTCCGGATTGCTCGGGTCTCAGCGTTAGCGATCGTTCCGGCTCGGGATCGGATGGCCCAACTGCACCGTCCTCTTCGCTATGAACGCGAGTCTCCAGGCAATATCGGGTGAGATGCCGAGTGCCATGGCAGCCGAGGCGCGATGACGCGGATCGGCCGGATCAAACTCGACGAGGAGCGATTTGGGGTTCACTTGCGTGATCTCATAGAACAGGACCAGGGCGCTGAGATAGGCGCCGTAAATACCAGGGTGATAGCCGATCGGCGTTGTGCAGCACGCATCGAGCGGATTGCTATCCCAGAGATCGATCGCGAAAGGCGGGTTAGTGGCTAAATACGGGTCGCGCACCGCGATGCGGGCATTTATGGCACTGACCCAGGCGTCGCCGGCCAGGGCTACGCTGATCTTACTCCCCATCGGGTTGCTCACGGCATAGTCGCTGGCGGCCTGCTCATAAGCGTTGTGCAGGTCGGCGGCCATAGCGCCGATCGGGTCCGGGTCGCCGACATAGGGCGCGTTCAGCCCGCCGGGCGGGCTGGTGCTGCTGCCAAAGATCGGCGCATTGGGGTTACCGCTGGTGTAACCATACGACGCGAGCGGCTGCGTCTCATACAAGATGATCGCGGCGTTCGGCTTGCCGGCCGCCCTGTCGGCGGCGTCGATCGCGTTGATCAGCCCCGCCGCGCCGCTTTCAAAGCCGGCGAAATTACCGCGCGTCGCCACACTTTGCCCATTCACGGTGACCGTGACCGGCAGTGGCCGGAAGCTCTGATCCTGCATCACCACCTTGTCCCAGGCGGTGCCCTCGATCAAAGGCAGGTCACCTTTCTCATTACCGGTATTGTTGAGATAGCCGGTCAAGGTGGCGCTGCTAACCGCGATTAACGAGACGGAGTAATTAAGCCGCGCCTCACGGGTAAACTGCAGAAAAATCCCGGCTACCCCGCCATAAGGACCCGGCTCGTTATACTGCAGTGAAGGATTTGCCTGCAGATTTGCGAGCTGCGCCGCCAGGGTGGCGCCAGGCGGCGGTGTCTTAGCCGGATCGACCTGTGTACCCTGTTCGGCGCTGCTGCAAGCGGACGCTGACGGGCATAGCAGATCGTGCACGTCATCGGCGTCGAACCCGCCATTGTAGGTGCGCACCGGCTCGTACCGCCCATGGGTGAAGCTGTTGCCGATGAAGAGGATATTGATCGGAGCGGCGGCGGCGGTTGCCGGGATAGGTGTCGGAGCCAATAAGGCCACCGACAATACCGGCGCGAAAAACAGCCGCGCCATGGCATCAACGCCCATCGATATCCCCCCTTTATTTTTTAACCGGCATGCAGCGGATTATTTTGCGCCCCGCAGGGACGCCGTTCCAACGAAATTTGATCGCGATGGATTAGTGGCGTTGCACCTGTCCGTGGCGCGATATGCAATCGTTGGCGATTTTAGCCTATCCTCGGTGAGAATCTCTCCGGATACCTCGATCGGGGAGTGAAGCGCGGAATAGGGAGTTCTAGCGGCAGAAGCGGATTGGGAGGGTGACGGGGCGAGCGAGAAGGATGATGGCGCCGAGGCGGTGGGCGCCGTTCCAGACGATGCGGCCGGCGCGGTTCGGCCGGGCATGGACGACGACCGGGTCGTCGTCGCCGCGATCCTCCCAAGCGCCCCTTTGCATGATCGCGGCGTAACGGGCGGAGATTTCCAACAGGATCGTCTTGGCACGCGGCGTCGGAAAATGCGGCTGCAGCCAGGTCTCTGCTGTGTCCGGTCGGATGGTGCAGCGGATCAGTTCGGGATCGTGCTGGTAATAGCCGCGAATGCCGGCACTGGGCGGCAGCCCGGGGTGTCGGCGTCGGTAGTCCTCGATCGCCTCAGCCGCATCGATCATCATCGATACTCCCGCACTGCGTTGTCGCATTGTCGGAAACACCGCGCGTCCGAACAAGAGCCAAGGTGAGTGTCGAGCAGGATCGGGGAAGTCCGGGCGGGCGCTGCAAACGCCAACACTTGGCATCATCGGGATTGCTTCGCTCCGCTCGCAATGACTCTGTTTGCGAGTTCTCCATCGGACGGCCACCAACCCGCTCTATATGAAACCATCACAGAGCGCTTTCCCGGCGCAGGCCGGGATCCACCGATCCGCCTGCCGAGCGCTGAAAGGTGGGCCCCGGCTTCCGCCGGGGCAGCGTTTTTAGCGTGTCGTATCTCTGATCCATCTTGTTGCTTGTTAGGAGTGCAAGCGACGATGCAATCTCGTTCCGACGACCAGCGCCCGAAATCATCTACCTGTTTTCACACCACCGACACGGGCTGCTGTGAAACACGGCAGCGGCAAGCGCTGGTCCCTTCTCCGGTCGCAAACTCGACGATCGGTAAAAAGCCATTTTTAGCTGGTAGTCAACCACCTTGGCTGTGGCGGTGAGGCTGTGCGGAAGAGGGTGACCAGCGGCTATTGCGGGGCCGGTGCCGAAATTCGCGTAAATTCCCGTTAATTCCCGATTAGGCCCAATTAATTCCCGGTTCAATCGCGGAAAATTCCCGTTTCGATGCAAGCTTCAATTGCAACAACATACTGATATCATTGATGAAATTAATGATAGAGCGGGTTTCGCAGCAAAAAATCCCGGTTATTTCCCGGTTGCACGGGAATTCCGGGCGGACCACCCCTACAGCTCTAAGGCTATTCCGCGGCGGTCTTTGCTGCAGTCGGGTGCTCGACCGGGGCAACGGCCGTCTGAACGCCCAATAGACCTTTGACCGCGTCGCGGAGGCGCTGGAAGATGACGTAAAGACCGGGGATCAGGAAGATGCCAATCACCGAGGCGGTGAGCATGCCAAAGAACACGGCGGTCGCGACGGCATGCCGGGTGACTGCGCCAGCACCACCCGAGACGAGCAAGGGGACGAGGCCGAGGATAAAGGCGAAGGAGGTCATCATCACCGCGCGGAACCGGGCGCGCGCGCCGCTCAGCGCCGCCGCGGCGACCGCGAGACCGCTGCGCCGCGCCTCCATCGCGAATTCGACAATCAGGATCGCGTTCTTGGCGGCGAGTGCGATCAATACGACGATGCCGATCTGCGCGAACACGTCATTCGGCAGCCCGGTCAGCAGCAGGCCGCCGAGCGCGCCCGCCAGACCGACCGTAATCGAGACGATGACTGCGGCCGGCATTGCCCAGGATTCGTAAAGGCCGACTAGCACCAGATAGGCGAATAGCACGGCAAGGGCGAGGATGATTGTGGTCTGGCCGGCCGCGATCTTTTCCTGAAAGGCGGTGCCGCTCCACGAATAGCCGAAGCCCGATGGCAGGGTCGCCTTCGAGACTTGCTCCATCGCCGCCAATGCCTGCCCCGAGGAGTAATCCGGCGCCGCCTGTCCCTGGATTGCGACCGCGCGCAGATTGTTGAAACGGTAGATGTAACCCGGGCCGAGCACATTCTCGACGGTGGCAAGAGTGCGGATCGGCACCAACGCGCCGTTCGCTGCCCGGACATGCACCTCGAAGATGTCGTCGACATCCATGCGTTGCGGTGTCTCGGCCTGCAGGATGACCTGCCAAGTGCGGCCGAATTTGTTGAAGTCGTTGACGTAATAGCCGCCGAGGGAAGCCTGCAAAGCGGTGAAGATATCGCTGATGCTGATGCCCAAGGTCTCGGCGCGTTCGCGGTCGATTTCGAGCCGGATCAGCGGCGTCGAGGCGCCGTAAGTGGTAAAGACGCCGGCCAATGCCGGGTTGGCGTTTGCCGCCTGCACCAACCCACGGGCGACCGTCGCCATCTCGCTCGCCGGCGCACCCGAATAGGATTGCAGCTGGTACTCAAAGCCGGCGCCGGTGCCGAGACCCATGATCGGCGGCAGGTTGAACGGCACGACAATCGCTGCGGGGAGTTTGACGAACTCGGCGCGCAAATGATCGAGCACCCCCCACACGCTTTCGGCCGAGGCCGTCCGCTCGTCGAACGGGGCGAGCGTGACAAAAAATGTTGATTTGTTCGACTGAGCGATGCCGTCGAGAATGCTATAGCCGACGATCGAGGTCACCGCTGTGACACCGGGAGTCGCCTTGGCGATGCGCTCGACATCGGCCGCGACCTGGCTGGTGCGGTTGAGCGAGGCGCCCTCCGGCAACTGCGCCTCGACCAGCAAGGCGCCCTGATCCTCCTCCGGCAGAAAGCCCGACGGGACGGCGCGGTCAAACCACACGATCAGGCCAACGGCGGCCCCGACCAGCGCCAAATTCAGCAGCATCCGTGGCGCGAGCCGCCGGACAACACCGGCATAGCCGCGCTGCATGGCGTCGATGCCGCCCTGCATCGCGCGGATGACTTGGCCGGGCGGCCTACCGTGGCGCAGCAGCAAAGCGCAGAGCGCCGGCGACAAGGTCAGCGCGTTTACCGCCGAAATCAGCATCGACACCGAAACGGCAACCGCGAATTGCTGATAGAGCTGGCCGACGATGCCAGGGATGAAGGCAACCGGGACGAACACCGACAGCAGCACCAGCGTGATTGCGATGATTGGCCCAGTGATCAGGCCCATCGCGGCTTTGGTCGCGTCCGCCGGCGACATCTCTGGGTGCTCGGCCATCATGTGCTCGACCGCCTCGACGACGACGATCGCATCGTCGACAACGATCCCGATCGCCAGCACCAGCGCCAACAGCGAGATCGTGTTGGCGGAAAAGCCCATCGCCAGCATCACCGCGAAAGCGCCGACCAGCGCCACCGGCACCGCGACAATCGGCACCACCGTCGCGCGCAGCTTCCCAAGAAAGACAAACACGACGATCGCCACCAGCGCAAAAGCCTCGAGCAGGGTCGAGACCACCTTGTGGATCGAGCTGGTGACAAAGACGGTGGTGTCGTACGGGATCTCCCAGGTCACATCCTCGGGGAAACGTTCCGCCATTTCCTCCATCGCCCGGCGCACGCTCGCTCCGGTTGCGACCGCATTGGCCCCGGGCGCCAGGTAGATCCCCATCGCCGACGCGGTTTGGCCGTCAAATGTCGAGAACACATCGGCGGATTGGGCGCCGAGCTCGACCCGAGCCACGTCGCGCACCCGGATCAATGAGCCGTTCGGTTGAGCGCGCACGACGATCGCGCCGAATTGCTCGGGGGTTTCGAGCCGGCCCTGCGTCGTCAGCGGGATCATCCGCTGTTGCGCTTCGATCACCGGTGCGGCGCCGATCCGGCCGACGGCGGCTTGGACGTTTTGCGCGCGCACCGCGGTAATGACGTCCTGCGGGGTCAATCCGAACGCCGTCAGCCGGTTCATGTCGAGCCAGATGCGCATCGCATAGTCTTGCTGGCCGAACATGTTGGCCTGGCCGACGCCGGGGATGCGGGTGATCGCATCGCGGATGTTGATCAGCATGTAGTTGGACAGGAACAGGCTGTCGCGCGTTCCTTTCGGCGATCGCAGCACGACGACCTGCAGGATCGCCGAGGATTGCTTTTCCACCCAGATGCCGTTTGCCTGCACCTCGGAGGGCAACCGCGACATCGCCCGCTGCACGCGGTTCTGAACGTTGACGGTGTTGGTTTCGGGATCGGTGCCGACCGCGAACGACACGGTTAGGCTGTAGGAGCCGTCATTGCCCGAGGTCGAGCGCATATAGAGCATGTTCGAGACGCCGTTGACCTCGCGCTCGATGACTTGCGCCACGGTTTGCTCGACGACTTCAGCGTTGGCGCCGGGATAGGTGGTGGTGACCAATACCTCGGGCGGGACGATGTCGGGAAACTGAGCGATCGGGATTACCTTCAGCGCGATCAGTCCGGCGAGCGTGATCAGGATCGAAATTACGATCGCCAGCCGCGGGCGATCGACAAAGATGGCCGAAATCATCGGCGGTTCCCCTGTCGCACCCGGCTCAGGCCGGCGGCCCGTTGCTTGGCGCTACGGTAAGCCCAGGGCGCACACGGGCCTGGCCCTGTACGATCACCCGGTCGCCGGCGGCGAGGCCATTCTTGACCACCGCGGTCCCATCGCGCTGCATCTCGACCTTTACAGGGCGCTGGATTGCCTTGTTCTGCGCATCCACCACAAAGACGTACGTCCCGGTCTGATCCTGGGCGATCGCCGATTGCGGTATGACCAGCGCTTGCACCGGCTTGCCGATTTCCAGGAGCACGCGCACGCTCATCCCGTCTGCGAGGAAGCCTTTCGGATTGGGGAAGACGGCGCGCAGCGGGATCGAATCGGTGTTGGGATCGGCCTGGTGGCCGATAAAATCGAGCTTTCCGAGCTCGCTGTATGTCGATCCGTCGGCGAGACGCAAACGAGCAACGATCGCGTCGAGCTGTTCTTTCGGGGCGGCGTGCCGTTCCTGCTGCAGCTGGCGCTGGCTGACATTGAAGACGACCTGGATCGGGGCTTGTTTGATTACCGTCGCGAGCACGCCGCTGTTGGGGCCGACGAGATTTCCGGGCGAGAAGGTGGCCTGACCAATGCGGCCGTCGATCGGGCTTTTGATCTGCGTATAGGACAAGTCGACCTCGGCCGATCGCTGAGCTGCCTGCGCTTGTTCGAGACTTGCACGCGCCTTGAGCAGGGTCAACTCGCGCTGGTCGAGCTCCTGTTGCGGGATCGTCTTGGTCTTGATTAGTTCGCGTCCGCGCCGGGCCTGCAGATCTGCGTAGGAGAGGGCCGCGACGGCGGATGCGACCTCGGCCTTGCGTTGCGCCAACGTCGCTTCGAACGGCGCGGCGTCGAGGGTGAAAACCGTTTGGCCTAGCTTTACCCGATCGCCTTCCTGGAACAGCCAAGGACCCAAAAAGCCGTCGACCCGGGCGCGAAGGTCAACCTTTTCGATCGCTTTGACTCGACCCACGAATTCGGCGGCGCCCGAGACGTCGCGCATCTCGGCGGGTGCGACGAGCACAGCGGGGGGCGCTGGTTGCGCCGATACGTGAGCGACCCTGAGCCCGGTTGCCAGGACCGTAAAGGCCGCACGCAGCAACCCGCAGCGAATCGACATCCGATTCCAGTTCATGAAGATGGCCCGGGTTCGTTTTTGTCCAGGACGGTCATCGGCAGCGGCCGACCACTACAGCACCCTATTACAGGACCTTCCGTTAGGAACAATGATAAGAGCAGCCGCGGTTGTCGGACGTAACCTCGTTGACATCGCCGGGGGGCTGGCTTATTTCCGAGCGCTCTGACACGCCCAGGTGGCGGAATTGGTAGACGCGCTAGATTCAGGTTCTAGTGGGCGATTAGCTCGTGGAAGTTCGAGTCTTCTCCTGGGCACCAAGTTTCAACGAAAGATGGCGCGTTAACGCCGAATGACTTATTGGCTTCATCGCGGCGATCTTCCCGACGGCGTGGACTTTGGCGCCGCGGTGGCGGTGGATACCGAGGCGATGGGCCTCAACCCGCATCGCGACCGGCTATGCGTGGTGCAGCTTTCGGCGGGGGACGGCGACGCTCACCTCGTTCAATTCTTGCCAGGGATGTACGATTCGCCGCGGCTACGCGAACTGTTCGGCGATCCGTGTGTGACCAAGCTGTTCCATTTCGCACGCTTTGACCTGGCCATGATTTACCATTACCTCGGGGTCATGGCGTTGCCGGTCTATTGCACCAAGATTGCCTCGCGGGTGGCGCGCACCTTTACCGATCGGCATGGTCTGCGCGATTTGTGCAAAGACCTACTAAACGTCGACTTATCAAAACAGCAGCAGAGTTCTGACTGGGGCGCCGCGAATTTGACCGAAGAGCAGCTGCGTTACGCCGCCTCAGACGTGCTGCACCTGCACGCCTTGCGCGCCCGGCTCGATGCGATGCTGGCGCGTGAGGAGCGGGAAGCCTTGGCTCATGCGGCTTTTGCTTTTTTACCCAACCGCGTGTTGCTCGATCTCGGGGGCTGGGCGGAGCAAGACATCTTCGCGCACTGACGGCGCGCATCGGGGGAGACCTTTGCCACGCTGACTTTTTTCCAAGCAGGTCGATGCGGCCGCAAGCCATGAACGGCTCGATTGCCGTCGGCGCCGAGAATGCCGGCCCGTTGGCGTCGCCGCGAAACTGCCGTGCCGAAACCGATCTCGCGGTTGCTCGCCGGGTGCTGGGGGCGGAAATCAGCGGGCTCGAAAAGCTCTCCGCCACGCTTGGCGAGAGCTTTTCCACCGCGGTAGATTTCTGCGCTGCCGCTCGCGGGCGGATCATCGTCACCGGAATCGGCAAGAGTGGTCACGTCGCGCGCAAGATCGCAGCAACGTTGGCGTCGACAGGGACGCCGGCGCAGTTTGTCCACGCCAGCGAGGCGAGCCACGGCGATCTCGGCATGATCGCCGCCGAGGACGCGATCCTCGCACTGTCGAATTCCGGCGAGACCACCGAGCTTGCCGACATCATCGCGTATTCGCGCCGGTTCGAGATCGCGCTGATCGCGGTCACAGCGGGTTTGCACTCGACCCTTGCCATGGCCGCCGACGCGGTGCTGCTGTTGCCGCCCTCGGCCGAAGCCTGTCCGATGGGACTGGCTCCGACGACTTCGACCACGGCAATGATGGCGCTTGGCGATGCCCTAGCCATTGCGCTTCTCGAACGACGAGGGTTCTCGACGGCTGATTTTTACTTATTCCATCCCGGCGGCCGGCTCGGACGACGCCTGTTGAGGGTCGTCGACATCATGCATAGCGGCGACACCGTTCCGGTGATCTCGCCGGGCGCCCGGATGTCCGAGGCAATTCTGCTGATGACGGCCAAGAGCTTTGGTTGTGTCGGCGCGTGCGATGGCGAAGGGCGCCTGATCGGAGTCGTTACCGATGGCGATCTGCGCCGGCATATGGGTGATTCCCTGCTCGGCCGGTCTGTCGCCGAGATCATGCACCCGTCGCCAAAGACGATCGGCCCCAGTGCTTTGGCCGCCGAGGCGCTGGGGCTGATGAACCGCTTCGCGATCACCGCATTGTTCGTCACCGATCACACGGGCTGTCCGATCGGCTTTTTGCACATGCATGATTGTTTGCGAGCGGGAGTCGCGTAAGCAGGCGAATAGGCGGCGATGAAAGCGTTGGAGCAGCGCGCCGACTTTGAGCCAACCCCACCGCCGATTGCCGCGTGGGCGCCGTTGAACCGTCTGGGCGGTGACCGGTACAGCCGCGCCGTCGCGTTCCTCAAGCGCTTGCTGCCGATGATCGGCGCCGCGCTATTGCTGCTGGTCGCCGCATGGCCGCGGCTCGCCCCGCTGCTGGAGACCGTACGGTTGACCGTTTCCGGGATCGATCTGCGCCAAGCGCGCGAACTCGACATGCTAAACCCGAGATACGCCGGCACCGATCGGCTGAACAGGCCCTATGTAATCACCGCCGCGGTCGGCCACCAATTGCCCAACCGGAGCGATCTGATGTCGCTTGAAAAGCCACGGGCGGAAATGATCGTCCATGGCGGAGCCAAGGTCGTACTAACCGCCGCGACCGCGATGTATCAGTCGCAACCGCAGCTGCTCGACCTGTTCAATGACGTTATCCTGACGCACCAAAACGGCAGCCGTTTTGTGACCCAGCGGGCGCATGCGAATTTGGCGAACGACACCGCAGAGGGGAATGTCCCGGTCGAGGGACATGGTCCCTCCGGTGACATCTGGGGACAGGGTTTCCGTCTTCTCGACAAAGGCGACACGATCATTTTCACCGGGGATTCGCGGGCCATTTTGCGCAGTACCAAGCCCGCCAAGGCGGCTGCCCAGCCCCCGGAGCCGCCAGCCGAGGTGTTGCGAACCGCGGCCGTCGTCGAGGCCGCCGCGGCGGCGCCGGTCAGCCCCCCCGCGGCCCTGCCGATGGCCTCAAAGCCCGTCGAATCTACCGTACCGAGCGCGCGACATACCGCGCCGGCAGGGCATCATTCTGCGAGATCCCATCATCTTGTCCGTCATAATCCGAAGATTTCAGCGCCGGCGGTAACGCCCATAGCGCATAAAGTCGAACATCTTGTCGATTAAGCGTAGGGCAGAGTGGCGTCGGGCGGTTGGAATGGCCTGTCACGATATCCCAGGCTCGGGGCTAGTATTTGCCGCGGTGATTGCCGGTTTGGCAGCCCAGCCGGTTCCAACCGCGGCGCAGGGTCTCAATCCTCTCGGGCCATCCCGCGACTCCCAACCGATAAACATAACCGCACAATCCGGCATCGAATGGCAGCAGGATAAGCAAATCTATGTCGCGCGTGGTAATGCCGTCGCGACGCGCGGTACCAGCGAAGTACATGCCGATACTTTGACCGCGCACTATCGACCGAGCAAGAACAAGTCGGCGGAGGGTGGAAACGAGGTCTACCGGCTTGATGCCGATGGCAATGTCCTGATCAAGGGGCCAAACCAGACGGTCGTCGGCGATCAGGCGATCTACGATGTCGATCAGCAGATCGGGATTGTCACCGGCAAGCATCTGAAATTGACAACCCCGACCGATGTCGTCACCGCGCGCGACAGCCTCGAATGGTATGACCAGCAGCAGGTCGCGGTGGCGCGCGGCGATGCTATTGCGATCCGGGGCGACCGCCGCATCCGCGCCGACGTATTGACCGCGCATTTCGTCAAGGACAAGAGCGGACCCGGCGCGGCACAGCCTGGGACAAAGTCTAAACCCGGCGAACCAGCGGCAGCCAAACCGGCCCCGACAAACTCGGCGTCGGCCTCGGCAAAACAGGGCGAAAGCAGCGCACACACCAAGACGGGCACCGCCCGTGCTCCGCTCGATTCCGGTCAAGGCAGTTCAAAAATCAGCCGTGTCGACGCCCAGGGCCATGTCGTCGTCGTCACCACGACCGATGTCGGCCGCGGCGATTACGGGGTGTATAATGCCGACACCGGAATAGTGACTCTGCTCGGTAACGTAACCATTACCCGCGGACAAGACGCAATTAAGGGCCAATATGCGGTTGTGGACCTGAACACGAATGTCAGCCGCATCATGACGGTCGCTGCCAAACCCGGTGCTCCAGCGCCGCGCGTCGAAGGACTGTTCTATCGGCAGGATACGACCGCCGGCTCGGCTTCCTCCCAGAAGCCAGCGGTAAAACCTGCTGCCGGCGGGGCACCCAAATCATGAAGGGGCTCCCAGTCTCCCTTACCGCTGATTTACGCGGTGCGGCTGGAGCAAGGCCGCGACTCGTCGCGGAAAATGGCCCCCTTTCGGAGCGCGGCGCGGCACCGCGGCCAGTGCCCAATCAGGGACTTTGCGGACAAGGGCTGGGTAAGAGCTTCAAGCGGCGGCCGGTTCTGCGCGCGGTCAACGTTTCTTTGCAGCGCGGCGAGGTGGTCGGGCTGCTGGGGCCAAACGGAGCGGGCAAGACCACCTGCTTTTACATCATCACCGGATTGATCGCGGCCGATACCGGTGTCGTTACATTGGACGGGCGGGACATCACCGATCTTCCGATGTATCGCCGGGCGCGTGGCGGGATCGGTTATCTGCCGCAAGAAGCCTCGATTTTCAGGGGCCTGAGCGTCGAACAGAACATCCGGGCGATCCTGGAGGTGGTCGAGCCCGAAATCGAAGCGCGCGAGACGAGGCTTGATTCCCTGCTTGCCGAGTTTTCGATCACCCATCTGCGCCGCGCGCCCGCGATGGCGCTTTCCGGCGGCGAGCGGCGCCGCGTCGAGATTGCCCGCGCGCTTGCAACCCAGCCGCACTTTATCCTGCTCGACGAGCCCCTCGCCGGGATCGATCCGATCGCCGTCGCCGACATCCGTGATTTGATCGGCCACCTTAAAGATCGTGGGATCGGAGTCCTGATCACCGACCACAACGTGCGCGAAACACTTGAAATCGTAGACCGAGCGTATATACTGCACGCAGGTCAAGTATTAATGGAAGGCTTGCCCGCAGAGATCGTCGCCGACGCTGACGTAAGGCGGGTTTTCCTCGGCGATCGGTTTAGCCTATAAGCCGCTCCGAGCGGAGCGCGATGTGAATAGAATGGGTTTTTCGCAGCGGCTTGAACTGCGCCAGTCGCAGGCGTTGGTGATGACGCCGCAACTGCAGCAGGCAATCAAGATGCTGCAGCTCTCGAACCTCGAACTGAACAATTTTATTGACGCCGAGATTCAGCAGAACCCTCTCCTGGAGCGGCGCGAGGGAACGCGAGAAGAGGCGCTTCCGGGTGCTGACGGCGGTAACGGGACTAACGGTCTCGAGCAGCCGTCGACGGCAGCGCTCCCCGAAGGCTTGGCCGGCGATCTTGCTATCGACGCAAGTGAACACTGGCATGCCGCGTCCGGAGTAGAGGGAGACGGATCCCTCAATTTTGCTGAGGAGCCCCAGGCTTGGCGCGGCCGCAATGGAGGGGTCGTCACCGACGACCGTCCTGGGCTCGAGCACGCGGCAGCGCGGCCGCGTACGCTGCGCGAGCACGTCCTGGAGCAGATCGGAACCGACCTCGCCGATCAAGCCGATCAACTGATCGCGCTGCATCTGCTCGATCTACTCGACGAAAACGGGTACATTGGCGGCGCGCTCGATGCCGTCGCAGCTATGCTCGATTGCCGCCTGGCGCGGGTCGAAGAGGTCCTCGCCCGCCTTCAACAATTCGATCCCACCGGCATTTTTGCCCGCGATCTGCCAGAATGCCTGGCGCTCCAATTGCGCGACCGTAATCGGCTCGACCCGGCGATGCGGGTCTTGCTCGACCACCTGCCGCTGCTCGCTGCGCGCAACATCCCAGCATTGCTGCGGGTCTGCCAGGTCGATGCCGAGGACATGGCCGAAATGATCGCCGAGATCAAGTCGCTCGATCCTCGGCCCGGGCTGGCCTTCGATCCGCCGCTCGCCCAGCCGGTCGTGCCTGATATCCTGATGCGAGCCCAGCCCGAAGGCGGGTGGATCGTCGAACTCAACAACGAAACTTTGCCGCGGGTCCTCGTCAACAACAAGTATCACGCCAAGGTCAGCCAAGCGGCCCGGAGCAAGGCGGAAAAGGATTACCTGACCGACCGTCTTCATGCCGCCAATTGGCTCGTCAAATCGCTGCACCAGCGCGCGACCACGATCCTCAAGGTAGCCGCGGAAATTGTTCGTCAGCAGGAGGCCTTTTTCCGTCGCGGCGTGCAGTCGCTGCGGCCGCTTATCCTGCGCGATATCGCCGAGGCGATCGGCATGCATGAGAGCACCGTCAGCCGGGTGACGAGCAACAAATACATGGCCACACCGCGCGGTCTCTATGAGCTCAAGTACTTTTTTACTTCCTCGATCCCGGCGTCGAGCGGCGGAGACGCTCACTCTGCTGAGGCGGTGCGTTATCTGATCCGCAACTTGATTGACCGCGAACCGCCCGGAGCCACCCTCTCCGACGAGCGCATTGTCGAGTTGCTGCAACGGGACGGGGTCGACATCGCTCGCCGCACTGTCGCGAAATATCGGGAGGCGATGCGCATTCCTTCTTCGGTGCAGCGGCGTCGGGAAAAAATGGTTGCTTTGTGATCAAGGCGGGAGCGGCTTGCTCGCCATTATGATCCAAGCCGACAACGACGGGGATCCGCTGCTTGACGGGCTCCATCCAGCGCGCCAACTTCGTTAGTAGGGTTGGGTTAGATAACCTCGATCTTCAGCAGAAAGGCATTCGCCCCCATGCAGCTGACGGTGACGGGCAAGCAGGTCGAGATCGATAATGCGCTGCGGGCGCGCGTCGGGGACAGTCTCGAATCAATCCTGAATAAGTATTTCAAGACCGCGATCGAGGCGCATGTCGTGATCGCGAAGGAGGCCCACCTCGCCCGCGCCGAGGTCTCGCTGCATATCGGCCGCGGGATCGTCGTCAATGCCAGCGCGGCGCGCAATGACGCCCCGACTGCGTTCGACTCAGCCGCTGAACGTGTCGCCAAACAGCTGCGCCGTTACAAGCGCCGCCTGCGCGACCATCATGCCAAGCTGCGGGAGCCGGCAGAGGCTGTCGAAACCGCCCGCGACTACGTTTTGGCGCCGCTGACCGAGGAAGATGTCGAGGAGCAGCCGTCCGCAGGAGCGCCGACCGTAATCGCCGAGATCAGCACCGAGGTGCCTCGGCTGACCGTTGGCGAAGCTGTCATGCGCATGGATCTCGCCGATGCCCCGGTGCTGCTGTTCCGCAACCAGTCGCATGGCGAGCTAAACCTTGTTTATCGACGGGCCGACGGTAATATCGGGTGGGTCGATCCGGTGCTCGATCCGGCTCGGCGCGACCGGCGGCTCGGATTGTCGTCCGGGCGGGCCATAGGTTGACCCAAGGGTGCGTTCGACCGCGCGTTAATGGGGATATTTGGCTTGGACGTCGTCCGCACCTAGTCGCGGACGGGGATAGAGGTCGCCAGAGGACAACCGGGCCAGATGATGGATATTAGCGATTTGATCACGCCCCGCAGCGTGATTTCCCAGCTGCGTGCGACGAACAAGCGACAAGCGCTTCAGGAGCTTGCCAAGCGTGCGGGCGCAATAACGGGCATCCCGGAGCGCACGATCTTTGACGTCTTGATCGAGCGTGAACGCCTCGGCTCGACCGGCATCGGCATGGGTGTTGGGATCCCGCACGGCAAGCTGCCGGGACTCGACAGGTTCTACGGGATCTTCGCACGACTCGACCGCCCGATCGCCTTCGAAGCGATCGACGACCAGCCGGTCGACCTGATCTTTCTGCTCCTGGCTCCGGAAAATGCCGGCTCCGATCACCTCAAGGCGCTGGCCCGGGTATCGCGTTTACTACGCGACCGCGGCGTGTGCGAGAAGCTGCGCGGCACCGACAGTCCGGATGCGCTCTACGCCCTGCTCACCGATATGACGGAGAGCGACGCTGCCTGAGGCGCCTCAGTGCACGCTCAGCGGCTCCAGATCGTGTTGACGCACCGTCGCGAACGCGACATCTCGATCCGCCAGCACCGCAATCTCGGTCCCATCGGCGGCATGGACCGCATAGCCAGTAGCGCCGTCGACCACGACCCGCTTGATGTAGGCGAGGTCCTGGACACCAAGCAGCGCCAACTCGCTCGCTGACATATACTTAATCCGTTCGATGCTGTTCATTTTCGGCACCTAGTTCTGCGGGCTTGCCGCTGGTTTTGGCGCAATTGTCGACCCGCTCTTTATCTCAACAGTCCTGACCCGGCTTTGGATCTCCGGTCGCACCAGATCGATATGGAGCAAACCGTTATCGAGCCAAGCCCCGCTTACCTCGATCCCTTCCGCCAAAACAAAGGATCGCTGAAACTGTCGAGCCGCAATTCCACGGTGGAGATAGACGCGCTGCGCGTCATCAGTTTGTTTGCCGCGGATGACAAGTTGATTGTCTTCGACGGTGATACCGAGATCCGCCATCGTAAAGCCGGCGACGGCGAGCGTGATGCGAAGCGCATTCTCCCCGAGTTGCTCGATATTATACGGTGGGTAGCCGTCACTCGACCCTTTGCTGACCCGGTCGAGTGCCCGTTCGAAATGGTCGAAACCAAGCAGCAGAGGCGAGTTGAACAGCGACAACCGCGACATTCATTCTTCTCCTCACTAGCGAGCGAGAAACCGCTGCCGGGCCCGATGCGGCACCCAACGCGGATCACTTGCGAATGAATATAAAGTAGGTTGAGCGAGCGCCGCGATCAACAAGGCGCTTTGACCGGATCCGAGGGCTGCGGCAGCCATTGTGCAGGCCGGCGCTTTTGCAACCCGCAAGGCAGACCAATATTTGCGCTGCGGGGTCTTCCGCGGCCGTGCGAGCCGGTGACATGTCGAAACCAGTCCTGAATTGGCGCGTCCTTGTGGCGCTTTTCTGCTGCGCCTTTATGGCGCTGGCGCCGGCTTTGGCCGAGGCGCGAGCCGGCAGCTCCTTTGGCGGGCGCCCGTCGAGCTTTGGCAGTCGCGGCGTTCGCAGCTGGGACAACAACGGCGCGCAGCCGCTAAACCGCAGCCTTGCGCCCCAGGCACCGCGCGGACCCGGCTTTGCTCCGGGCATGCCGGCGCCCGCCTACGGCGGCAGTTTTTTTCAGCGGCATCCGTTTTTGAGCGGGTTGGCGGGCGGGCTTTTCGGATCGTGGCTGTTTGGGCACGCGGCCAATGCCGAGGGCCTTGGCGGCGCGACGGGTTCGATGTTCGGGACCCTGCTGTGGATCGCAATCATCGGCTTCTTGATCTGGTTTGCCGTGCGCCTGTTTCGCCGCCGAGCGTTCTCGAACGGATGGCCGGGCATGGGATCGGCGGGTTTCGGGCCACGCTCGGCCGGAGCAGCGGCAGCCCCGGTAGGACGCTTCCGCGGTCGCGACGTCAATCTCGGCGATGCCGATTTGCAGGCGTTCCAGCAGATCCACGCAGCCATTCAACAGGCTTGGAGCGCCGGCGATCTCGGGTCGATGCGCCGGCTGATGACGCCGGAAATGCTGAGTTATTTTTCGGAAGAACTGAGCCGAAATGCCAGTCGCGGGCTCCACAATATCGTGGGCAACGTGCAGCTCGTGAAAGCCGAGTTGACCGAGGCCTGGGAAGAGGGCGATCGGCAATACGCGACGGCGTTTCTGCGCTGGCGGGCGATCGACTATGTCCAGCGTCTCGGCGCACCTCCGGGGGACCGCAATGCTCTGGTCAGCGGCGATCCGCGAACGCCGGGCGAGTTCGAAGAAGTGTGGACGTTTTTTCGGCCGCGCGGTGACGAGTGGCTGTTGTCAGCGATCCAACAGGTCTGAGCGCCGGCGCTGCGCTATTGCCGCAGACCGCGGCTCTCCTTGGCCCGGGGATTCACCTGGCCGGAAACCAAATCGCTGCGCCGCCTCGGTGATCTCGTCGAGAAAGGCTTCGTAGCCGGCTCGCGGATCGGCCGCTGCTGCTTCAGGAGCGCCTGCGTTGCCGGTGGGCCGATAGGGCGCCAGAAAGACCGCGGAAGCGGTTTCACCGACTTGCCGGCGGCCGCGTTCGAGGCTGAACTCGCCGGCGCCGTCAGGCGCACTCAGAATACGCACGCCACTCACCGCTTCGTTTGACGCGGCCGAGTTCTCCGCCGAGTCGGCGACATAGGCGTCGGGCGGATAGGCGCCTTCGAGCGCGGCGCGGTCGTTGATCTTAACTTTGATCATGTTCAACCGGCAAACGGCTGGCGAAGCCGGCTGTTCCGCTCTTAGGGCCAGGCCGCTTCGGGCGGCAACGACATCAGGATCGCCTCGACATTGCCACCGGTCTTGAGCCCAAAGCGGGTGCCGCGGTCGTAAAGTAGGTTAAATTCGACATAGCGACCGCGTCGGATCAGCTGATGGCGGCGCTGCTCGTTGGTCCAGGGAAGCCGCATTCGGGGCCGCACGATTCCCGGGTAGACTTCGAGAAACGCCGCGCCGACGGCGCGAACAAAGGCAAAATCCCGCTCCCAATCGCCGCTGTCGAGATAATCAAAAAAAATCCCGCCTGCGCCTCGCGGCTCGTTGCGATGCTCGAGATAGAAATACTCGTCGCACCACGCCTTGAAGCGGGTGTGGCATTCGGGATCGTAACTCTCGCAGGCTTGGCGCAGAGCCGCGTGGAAGGCGCTCTCAGCCGGTGGGTCCGGGTACATTGGTGTCAGATCCGCACCACCGCCAAACCAGGCTTTGGTTGTCACAATGTGCCGCGTGTTCATGTGGACCGCGGGGACCAGAGGCGAACGCATATGTGCAACGAGTGAAATTCCGCTTGCCCAAAATCTCGGGTCCTCACCAGTGCCCGGGATGTCCTTGCGAAACTCGGGCGAGAATTCGCCTGAAACCGTCGAGATGTTGACCCCGACTTTTTCGAATACCCGTCCATGCATCAGAGATGTGACGCCGCCACCGCCTTCCGGGCGCTCCCACGGCTTGCGTTCGAACCGGCCGGGGCCGCCCTTGTCCAGCTGTTCGGCGGCGTACTCGTCTTCGATCGCTTCGAATTCGGCGCAAATGCGGTCGCGGAGTGTGGTGAACCAAGCGGCGGCGCGCTCGCAGCGGTCGGGGTGGGTCGGGAAAGCAGAGCTCGAATTCATCGCTCGGGCAAGAGATCGGTCTGCCGGAGCGCCTCAAAGAGCGCGATGGCGCCGGCAAGCGCGACGTTGAGCGATCGGGTGGCGGCGCGCAAGGGAATCGCGACCCGCGCCGCCGCGGCGTTATGCACCGCCGCCGGCGCACCGGCGCTCTCGCGTCCGAGCAAAATCGTATCTTGCGCGGCGAATAGAAAACGGTGCAGTGGCACTGTTCCCGAGGTCGTCATCAGCACGAGCCGCGACGGCGGCGCGAACTCGGCAACAAACGCGTCCCACGTCGCATGCCGCTTGACCTCGCAAAGCGCGCCATAGTCGAGAACTGCCCGCTTAAAACGACGATCGTCGAGCAGAAATCCGCAGGGCTCGATCAAATCGATCGGCACCCCAAAACATGCCGCGAGCCGTAACAGCGCACCAGTATTTTGCGGAATGTCCGGCTCGAACAAGGCGAGGCGCAAGCGAAATCCCCAATTTGCAGTTGTCGGCGGAGAGCTATACAAGTCGACAAATCGGTACTGTTCCGCCCAATTATGCGGCAGTCTGTCGCATAGTTCCGCTTCTTCGACAGTATAGCTTCACCGGGCGATCGCAAGATTGCAGCGAGTTCAGGGGTAGAGGGGTCGAATGGCCGACTTGGCGCACGAGAACATTAGTCATGCGCATTCCGGCGAGAGCCGCCGCGACTTTTTGATATTGACGGCCGGAGCGCTTGGCGCGGTCGCGGTTGGCGCTACGGTGTGGCCGTTTGTCGACACGCTTAACCCGGCTCGCGATACGTTGGCGGCGGCGACAACCGAAGTCGATTTGGCCCCGGTGGCGACCGGGCAGCGGCTCACGGTCGCCTGGCGCGGCAAGCCGGTGTTTATCGACCACCGTACACCGGCCGAGATCAAAGCGGCGGAGGACGCCGACGCGTCGCAATTACGCGATCCGCAGCCGGATTCGGACCGCGTCAAAAAACCGGAATGGCTGGTTATCGTCGGCGTGTGCACGCATTTGGGTTGTATCCCGCTCGGGCAGAAGACCGGCGACGACCGCGGCCCATTTGGCGGCTGGTTCTGCCCGTGCCACGGGTCGATATACGACACCTCGGGGCGCATCCGTCAGGGGCCGGCGCCGCTCAACCTCGCTGTGCCGCAATACGATTTCACCGGCAAATCGACAATCAAGATCGGCTAGGAGAACACGATGGCCGACACGCGCCCCGGCGTCGGAAGCCGGATCCTTCGCTGGATCGACTACCGTCTGCCATTTATGGCAGCCTTTCAGCACGAACTTTATGAATACCCGACCCCGCGCAATCTGACCTATTGGTGGAATTTCGGCTCGCTGGGCGGGATCATGCTGGTGGTTATGATCGTCACCGGCATTTTTCTCGCGATGCAATATACGCCGAGTTCCCAACTCGCCTTTGATTCGGTCGAGCGCATCATGCGCGACGTCAACTACGGTTGGCTGGTCCGCTATGCCCACGCCAACGGCGCGTCGATGTTCTTCGCGATCGTCTATATTCACATGTTCCGCGGTCTTTACTACGGCTCGTACAAGTCGCCGCGCGAGTTGCTGTGGATCCTTGGCGTGATCATCCTGATCTTGATGATCGCAACCGCCTTTATGGGCTATGTGCTGCCGTGGGGGCAGATGAGCTATTGGGCGGCGACTGTAATCACTAGCCTGTTCTCGGCGATCCCTCTGGTCGGCCAGGGCATCGTAACCTTTCTATGGGGCGGCTTTACCGTCGGCGATCCAACCTTGCATCGATTTTATGCGCTGCACTATCTGTTGCCCTTTATCATCCTCGCCGTCGTTCTGTTGCATCTTATTGCTCTGCACCGTTTCGGCTCCAACAATCCGTTGGGTATCGATATGAAAGGGCCGCAGGATTCGATCCCGTTTCATCCGTACTACACGGTCAAAGACCTGTTCGGATTGTGCGTGTTTTTGCTGATCTACGCATTCTTTGTCTTTTATGCGCCAAATTTCCTCGGAAATCCGGATAATTACATTCCGGCGAACCCGATGCAGACGCCAAACCATATCGTGCCGGAATGGTATCTATTGCCTTACTATGCAATTCTACGATCGATAACATTCTCAATCTTTGGCATCCCAGCTAAATTGTTGGGCGTGATCTGTTCTTTCGGATCGCTGTTCCTGCTGTTTATCGTACCGTGGCTCGACACCTCACCAGTTCGCAGTTCGAGATTCCGGCCGATCTACAAGTGGCTGTTCTGGCTGCTCGTCGTCGACGTGCTCGCGCTCGGCTGGGTCGGCTTCAACCCGCCGCAGGGCATCGTGGTCACCGTCGGCCAGGTCGCCACCTTGTACTACTACCTCCATTTCCTGATTTTGCTGCCGGTGATCGGCAAGATCGAGCGCCCGCGGCCGTTGCCGACCAGCATCGCTGCTTCCGTGCTGACCGGCGGCCCGAGACTGACTGCGCCCGCCGTGCCGATGGGGAAACCGTGACATGATGCTGGGCTCGACATCGAGGATCACCCCCGTCGCAGCGGCGCTCATTTGCCTGCTGCTGTTGGGTCCGGGGCGCAGCGAGGCGCAGGAGACCCCGCCACTACCGCACCAGCAATGGTCTTTCGACGGCATCTTTGGCACCTACGACAAGGCCGCGATGCAGCGCGGCTTCCAGGTTTACAAGCAGATCTGCTCGGCCTGTCATCCGGTCAAGCACCTGTATTTCCGTGATCTGGAGGCGCTGGGCTATACGCCGGACCAGATCAAGGCGATCGCCGCCACCGATCAGTGCACCGACGGACCAAACGATCAGGGCCAGATGTTTAAGCGGCCTTGCCGGCCATCGGACCCCATTCCCGGACCGTTTCCCAACGATGAGGCGGCGCGGGCGGCAAACGGCGGCGCACTCCCACCCGATCTATCGCTGATCGTCAAGGCGCGCGAGGGCGGCCCCGATTATGTCTATGCGCTGTTGAACGGCTTCAAACCGGCGCCGCCCGGGTTCACCGTCCCGCCAGGCAAATACTATAACGAATACTTTCCCGGGCATCTGATATCGATGCCGCCGCCGCTCAGCGACGGCGCCGTGACCTTTGCCGATGGCACCAAGGCGACGGTGCCGCAAATGGCGCACGATGTTGCAACATTCCTCGCCTGGGCTTCCGAGCCGACGCTCGATGCGCGTCATCGCACCGGGGTTCGTGTCTTCCTGTTTCTGATCGTCGGCGTCGGCATATTTTACGCGGCCAAGCGCAAGATTTGGGCAGCGGTGCACTGAGCCACCGATGACTGCCCCCGTGATCGGTATCATCGGCGGCAGTGGGCTCTACGAAATCGAGGGTCTCGTCGGCGTCGCTTGGCGACGAGTCGAGAGCCCGTTCGGCCAGACATCAGACGAATTCTGTTTCGGCTCCCTGAACGGCCAAAGCGTTGTGTTTGTGCCGCGCCACGGACGCGGCCATGTGTTGCCGCCGTCGGAAATCAATTATCGCGCCAACATCGACGCGCTCAAGCGTTGCGGCGTGACCGATATTGTCTCGCTTTCCGCGGTCGGCAGTCTGCGCGAAGATCTGCAGCCGGGCGATTTTGTCATTGTCGACCAGTTCATCGACCGCACTTTTGCCCGGGAGAAAAGCTTCTTTGGAACGGGCTGCGTCGCCCATGTCTCGATGGCGCATCCGGTCTGCGCTCGCATCGGCGACGCGCTTGCCGGCGCTGCCGAGCCCGCCGGACTGGCGCTGAAACGCGGCGGCACCTATCTGGTCATGGAAGGCCCGCAGTTTTCGACACTGGCCGAGAGTCGGCTCTACCGCTCGTGGGACTGCGACCTGATCGGGATGACCAATATGCCCGAAGCGAAACTCGCCCGCGAGGCGGAGATCTGCTACGCCACGGTGGCGATGGTCACCGATTACGATTGCTGGCATCCGGGTCACGACGCGGTCACCGTGGATATGATCGTCGGTGTGCTGCTGGCCAATGCAAAGAAGGCGAAATCGCTGATCCGGGCGGTCGTTCCATTGCTTTCCGCTCAGGCGGGAGAGTGCCCGCGAGGCTGTCGTTACGCGCTTGACGGGGCGCTGATCACGGCTCCGGAAAAGCGCGACCCAGCGATGCTGGCGCGCCTCGATGCGGTTGCCGGTCGCGTTCTGCGGGGTGTGTCGTGAAAGTTCACGGCCGGCCGATGCGAACCATCTGGCCGGTAGCCGGTGGAAGCTGTGTCGAAATCATCGACCAGACGCGGCTGCCCCATGAATTGGCCATCGTTCGGCTGACCACACTCGAAGACGCAGCAAGAGCGATCCGGACAATGCAGGTCCGCGGCGCGCCGCTGATTGGGGTCGCCGCAGCTTATGGCATGGCGTTGGCGATGGCGGAGGATCCCTCCGATTGCGGTCTCGACCGCGCCATCGCGACGCTCGCAGCAACGCGCCCGACCGCGGTCAATCTGCGTTGGGCGCTCGCCGAAATGGACGAGTTGCTGCGCCATCACGAGCCATCGAGCCGGTTCGCCGTGGCCATCACCCGTGCCGGAGAGATCGCCGAAGCGGACGTCGCGAGCAGCCGCGCAATCGGCGAGCACGGTGCGGCGCTGATCGCGGAGGCATGGCGGCGCCGTGGCAATAGCCGGCCGGTCGAGGTATTGACGCATTGCAACGCAGGTTGGCTTGCCGCGGTCGATTGGGGCACGGCATTGGCTCCGATCTATCGGGCCCATGATGACGGCGTCCCGATTCACGTCTGGGTCGACGAGACGCGGCCGCGCAATCAGGGCGCCGGGCTGACCGCTTGGGAATTGGGCCAGCATGGAGTGCCTCATACCGTGATCGTCGATAATGCCGGTGGCCATCTGATGCGGCACGGCCTTGTCGATCTGTGCGTCGTCGGCAGCGACCGGACCACCGGCGGCGGCGATGTCGCCAACAAGATCGGAACCTATCTGAAGGCGCTGGCGGCGCATGATAATGATCTCCCATTTTACGCCGCTTTGCCGTCATCGACGATCGACTGGGAGATCGAAGACGGCGCGGCAATCCCAATCGAGCGCCGCGACAGCCGCGAGGTTACTCATGTAGAGGGATGGACCGACGCCGGCCAGCGCGTCGCAGTCCGCATAACTCCCGAAGACAGCCCCGCCGAAAACTACGCGTTTGATGTAACGCCAGCCCGGTTGGTGACGGCGCTGATCACCGAGCGGGGGATCTGCCCGGCCTCGCGCGACGGCCTGCTGGCGCTGTTTCCGGAGCGCCGCTAACCCGGCCGCTTATCCAGGGAGGGGCGCCGATGGAGCCCATAATCGGCATCGACCACGTCATCGTCGGTGTCCGCGACCTCGAAGCCGCGCGTGATACGTGGCGCCGGTTGGGATTTGCCTTGTCGCCGCGCGGCCGTCACATCGAGCAGCCGACCGGCAATTACTGCGTGATGTTCCCATGGGATTACATTGAGCTGTTAGGGATCGTCGATACCGGTCCATCCGCGCACCGGCTGGGCAGCTTTCTCGCATGGCGCGAGGGGTTGATGGGCGTCGCGTTCGCCCCCGCCGGCAGCGCCGAGGAGGCAAGGGCGATGCTGGAGGAGCGCGGTCTTCACCCATCCGAGTCGCGCCCGCTTGCCAGACAAATCGAGCTTCCTGAGGGGGTGGCGGCGCCGCGGTTTACTCTGGTCTCGCTACCGGCTGAAGAGACACCGGGCCTCGACTGTTTCCTGTGCGCTCACCTGACGCCCGAACTTATGCGACGACCCGAATGGCTGCGGCATCCGAACGGTGCAATTGGGATCGAGGCCGTGCACATCCTGGTCGAGAGCACGGCGGCCTTGCTCTCAGCCTATGACCGGCTGTTCGGGATTGTGCAGGTAACGACGACCGATGCTATAGCCGCGGTTCATGTCGGCCGTCATCGCCTCGTGTTCAGCACACCCGACGATTTTCAGACGATGCACCCGGCGCTCGATCTCGCTCGCGATTTTGCGCTGCCTGGCATCGTTGCGCTGGAAATCGGTGTCGAACGGCGCGAGGCCACCGCTGCCTACTTCACAGCACACCACATTGCGTTTACCGAGATGCCCGACGGCAGCCTCGCCGTCGCGCCACAACAGGCGAATGGCGCGATCCTGATCTTCTCGGAAAGCTGACGCTGCTCATAAACCACCGCCCCCGATGATTGGCCGATGCCGCCGTTTTTGGTGATTCCTTTCCCTGCGATCGACCCCGTCGCGGTCTCGCTCGGCCCGTTTGCGATTCGCTGGTATGCGCTCGCGTATATCGCCGGCCTGGTGATCGGATGGCGCTATTGCCTGGCGCTCGCCGGCCGTCCGCCACATCTCGTCCGGCGCCAAGACATCGATGACTTCTTGGTGTGGGCAACCTTAGGGGTCGTGCTGGGCGGACGCCTGGGCTACGTCCTGTTCTACAATCCCGGTTACTATTTCGCGCACCCGCTCCAGGCCTTCTTCGTCTGGCATGGAGGAATGTCCTTTCACGGCGGGGCGATCGGTGTGACCGTTGCGATCATCCTGTTTACCCGCGCCCGCAGGATTTGGCTTTTCGCGTTTTCCGACATCATTATCGAGGCAATCCCAATCGGCCTGTTTTTCGGCCGCATCGCCAATTTCATCAACGGCGAGCTATACGGTCGCCCGTCCGATGTCCCGTGGGCGATGATCTTTCCGAATGGCGGTCCGGTGCCGCGCCATCCCAGCCAGCTCTATGAAGCGTTCTGCGAGGGCGTTCTGCTGTTTCTGCTGTTGTTCATCGCGGAATGGCGCGGCGCTCGCCGCTGGCCCGGCGTGGAAACCGGCCTCTTCCTCGCGGGTTATGCCGTCGCTCGGATGTCCGGCGAGCTGTTTCGTCAGCCCGACCCTCAGCTCGGCTACCTAATCTTTGGGACGACGATGGGCCAGCTGCTGTCGATCCCGGTGCTGATTGCCGGGATCGTAATCATCGTTTGGGCGCGGTATACCCGCCGCCCGTCAATGCCGTGACGCAGGACAAACTCAAGGAAAAGATCGCGCGTCGCATCCGCGCCGAGGGGCCGCTCTCGGTCGCAGCCTATATGGCGATGGCGCTCTACGATCCCGAACTAGGCTATTACGCAACCCGGCGGCCAATTGGCGTCGGCGGCGATTTCATCACCGCGCCAGAGATCAGCCAAATTTTTGGTGAGCTGATCGGGGTCTGGTGCGCGATGCTGTGGGAGGGGATGGGCCGCCCCGATCGGATGATCCTCGCCGAGCTGGGGCCTGGCAGCGGTGCTCTCCTTGGCGATTTGTTGCGCGCCGCCAAGGCATTGCCGGAATTCCGCAAGGCGCTCCGCCTCCATCTTGTCGAAGTCAGTCCGATCCTGCGCGCCGAGCAGCAGCGCCGTCTCGCGACCAAGGATGCGGTTTGGCTGACCCGATTGGAGGAATTGCCCGACGGCCCGCTGCTGGTCGTCGCGAACGAGTTTCTCGACGCGCTGCCGATCCGGCAGCTCGTGCGTGGGTATCACGAATGGGCCGAGCGGATAGTCACTCTCGACCAGAGAGATCGCCTGATTTTTGCCGACGGCTCGGAAAATCCGGCATTGTCGTTTCTCGTACCGCCGGGTTTACGCGCGACCGCCGCGCGGGGTGCGGTGTTTGAGATTTGTCCCGCGGCGCTCAATCTCGCTGCCACTCTCGGCGGGCGCCTGAGCCATTCGCCCGGAGCCGCCTTGTTTATCGATTATGGTCGCACGGCGAGCGCCATAGGCGCCAGTTTGCGCGCCGTCTCGCGCCACAGTCCAGCCGATCCTCTAACAATGCCGGGCGATGCCGATCTCAGCGCCGAGGTCGACTTTGCAGCCTTCGCGGCGGCCGCCAACGCCACCGGAGTTGATTTCCATGGGCCGATCCCACAAGGCCGCTTCTTGCAAGCGCTGGGTGCGCGAGCGCGCTTGGCGGCGCTGTGCGAGCATGCCGCCCCGGAGCAGCGAAATCGGCTTGAAAGCGGTCTAGACCGCTTGCTCGATCCGGAGCAAATGGGTGATTTATTTAAGGTCATGCCCCTGACCTCGCGAGGCTTGCCGGCGCCGCCGGGGTTCGATGGTCGGGAACCAATGAGATGATCCGGCTGGCCGGACTCGATGTCAGCAGCGGCATCCGCCACGCCTTCTTCACCCGGCAAGGCGGGGTCAGCGACGGGCTCTATGCCTCGCTCAATTGCGGTTTCGGCTCCGGCGATAACGCCGAATGCATCGAGCAAAACCGGGCGGTTGCAATGCAGATGCTCGGCGTTTCACCCGATGGACTGGTGACTTGCCGCCAGATCCATAGCGCTCGGGTGGTGAGCGTCGATAAGCGGTGGAGCCACGGCGACGCACCGGCTGCGGACGGCATGGTAACGCGGACCCCTGGCGTCGTACTCGGCGTGCTGGCGGCAGATTGCGCACCGCTATTGCTGTGCGATTCGAGCGCGCGGGTGATCGGCGCTGCCCACGCCGGCTGGCGCGGCGCTTTCCAAGGTGTGGCCGAAGCTACCATCGAAGCGATGGAGCGCCTCGGCGCCGAACGCAGCCGGGTCCGTGTCGGGATTGGCCCCTGCATCGGGCCTGGTTCTTACGAGGTCGGTCCCGAGTTCCCGATGCCGATCATCGCAGACGATCGCGCCGCCGAGGCGCATTTCGCACCCGCACAAAGAGCCGGACATTTCATGTTCGACCTCGCGGCCTATATCGAACACCGGCTGCATCGTTTTGGCGTGCCGTCGGTCGAACGCGCGCCCCACGATACCGCGGCCGAGCCCGAGTTGTTTTTCAGCTATCGGAGGGCTCGTCGCCGCGGCGAGCCGGTCTTTGGCCTCGGGCTTTCCGCGATAGCGATCGACGATTAGAGTTGTGGTGCCGCTCGCGATCATCCCCGATCCGCGATGCCGTATCTGATCCTGTTTCTCGCCTTTTGCCTGTTGGGTGCGCTCGCCACCTGTATTCTTTTGGTACAATGATTGGACGCGCGGCGGGCCGGCGGGCTGTCGCGGCGGCGGCGCTGATGACGGCGGCATGCCAGCCTCTTCCGCATCCTTTTGCCAACGATGTCCCAAAGCCGGGATCGCCGATGCTGGCCTTGCGCGACACCGCCACGGTGGCCGTTGCCCCGCTCCAAGGCGGACCGCGCGCCACCGCCGAAAAGCTGGCGCCGGCAATGGCCGAAGCGCTGCAGAAGCTCGACATTCCCGCCAGCGACCGGACGATGAGCATCGCCAGCTACCAGCTCGACGGCCGCTTGCAGGCGATGCCGCCGGCCGGCGACAAGGCTGCGATCGTCGTATTGTGGGATCTGCGGAATCCGTCGGGTAAATCGCTCGGCACCCGGGCCGAGCGGATAGAAGCCGCCGCGGATGATTGGCAATCGGGAAAGAATGAAGCGGTCGCTCGTCTCGCCGAGGTAAGCGCCGAACAAATCGCCGCGATGCTTCAGGACAAGGCGCCGGTCGCGGCAAAGGAGTCTGGCGAGGCAAAGGAATCTGGCGAGACCCGGCTGTTGATCGGCGGTGTGGAGGGCGCTCCGGGCGATGGCGGGAGGGCGCTGGCGAGCGCGATTACGACGCTGCTGCAAAAGCAGGATCTGGCGATTGTCTCCGATCCTCGGAGCAAACCCGATCTGCTGCTCGATGCGGCTGTCAAGGTCGACAAGCCGGCGGCGGGCGCGCAGCATGTCAAAATCGTCTGGCGGGTCCGCCGCAAAAATGGCGGCGAGATTGGTACCGTGTCGCAGGAAAACGATGTTCCCGTCGGGCTGCTCAATGGCGCGTGGGGCGATGTCGCCTATACGGTGGCGCTTGCCGCGCAGGACGGCATCATGCAGCTGATCGCCCGAGGCGGCCCACAAGCCGCCGGAGCGAGCTCGCAGAGCCCTTAACGTTGCTCGTTACAGCTAGCACGGTTGTCACGGCAATTAGGGATTGTTACATTATCTTGGCACGAAGCGGCGGGGCCGGATCCGCTGACTTGGGTATTTGGCGCCTCATGAAGATTCTCGCCTGCAACAGTAATCGGCCGCTTGCCGAAGACATCTCGGATTATCTGGATCTGCCGCTGACCAAGGCGAGCGTGCGGCGCTTTTCCGATATGGAGGTGTTTGTCGAAATCCACGAGAACGTGCGCGGCGAAGACGTTTTTGTGATCCAATCAACCTCCTACCCGGCCAACGACCATCTGATGGAATTGCTGGTCGCGCTCGACGCGCTAAAGCGCGCCTCGGCGCGGCGGATCACGGCAGTCATCCCCTATTACGGCTACGCCCGGCAGGACCGCAAATCCTCCTCCCGCTCGCCGATCTCGGCCAAACTCGTCGCCAATCTGATTACCGCCGCGGGCGCCGACCGGGTCTTGACCCTCGACCTACACGCGGCGCAGATCCAGGGCTTTTTTGACATTCCGGTCGACAATCTGTTCGCCGCGCCGGTGCTGGTGAAGGACATTCTCGATAATCACGCCAACCGCGAACTAATCATCGTCTCGCCTGATGTCGGCGGCGTCGTGCGCGCCCGCGATATCGCGCGCCGGCTCGATGCCGATCTCGCGATCATCGACAAGCGGCGCGAGCGAGCCGGCGTCTCCGAAGTCATGAACATCATCGGCGACGTTGCCGGACGGCGGTGTATCCTGGTCGACGACATGGTCGATAGCGCCGGGACGTTATGCAATGCCGCTTCGGCCTTGGTCGAAGCTGGAGCGTCGGCAGTCTTCGCCTATGTAACCCACGGGGTGTTGTCGGGCGGGGCGGTGGCGCGGGTCGTGAACTCGCCGATCAAGTCCTTGGTCATGACCGACAGCATCATGGCGACCGAAGCGGTGCGGGAGGCGAGCAACATCCGCCAGGTGTCGATCGCACAGTTGATGGCCGAGGCAATCCGCCGTATCAGCGAGGAACGGTCGGTCTCTAGCCTGTTTGACTAAGTTACCGAATGCCCGCGACGTTGCCGGGAGAAACGCGGACGCTTGGCGTGGCGCGCCGGAACCGAGTTATCTTTTCGTAAGGAGCGAAAGTCGATGCCCGAGATCATCAGCCTGAGCGCCGAGGTGCGCGCCCGCGCCGGCAAAGGCGCCGCTCGCGCGACGCGACGCGCTGGGCGCGTCCCCGGCATCGTCTATGGCGGCGACCGGGAGCCCATGCCGATCAGTCTTGAACCGGGCGAATTGTCGCGTGCACTCGTCCGGCGTGGGTTTCTCGCGACGCTGGTCGACCTCACTGTCGACGGCGCCGTTCAGCGCGCGCTTCCGCGCGAGGTGCAGTATCACCCCGTGACCGACAAGCCGCTGCACGTCGATTTCATGCGCGTCGCGGCGACCACCCGGGTCACGGTCTCCGTTCCGGTCGTGTTCGTCAATCAGGAGCAGTCGATCGGGTTGCGTCGCGGCGGCATCCTCAACATCGTCCGTCACGGCATCGAGTTGAACTGCCCGGTCGGCAGCATCCCGGATCACCTGACCGTCAGCCTCCAGGGACTCGACATCGGCGACAGCGTCCACATTAGCGCCGTCGCGATACCGGAGGCATGCAGGCCGACGATCACCCGACGTGACTTTACGATCGCCAGCATCGCCCCCTCTTCTGCTGTGCGCGAGGAAGCGGCGACCACCGCTGCCACACCGCCTTCAGGAGAGCCGGCGGCATCCTGACCCGGCCCGAGCGGTCGGCAGCATCGACGGTTTCGTCCCCAATGCGCCTCGTCGTAGGACTGGGAAACCCCGGTTCGCGCTATGCTCGAAACCGGCACAATATCGGTTTTATGGCGGTTGATGCGATCGCTCGGCGGCACGATTTTCCTGCTTTCCGCAGCCGTTTCAAAGGCGAGCTTGCCGAAGCGCCGATCGCCGGGGCGCGCCAGCTGCTGCTAAAACCGCAGACCTTTATGAACGCGTCAGGCGAGTCGGTGGCCGAGGTGGCGCGCTTTTACAAGATCGCTCCCGAGGATATCGCCATAATCCATGACGAGATCGACCTGCGTCCGGGGAAACTTCGGGTCAAGCGCGGCGGCGGCAACGCCGGGCACAATGGTCTGCGTTCGATCGACCCGCTGATCGGACCCGATTACTGGCGGGTGCGGATCGGGGTTGGCCATCCCGGAGTTAAGGAGTTGGTGCAGCCCTATGTGCTGCAAAACTTCAGTGCCGAAGAGATGACCGATTGGGTCGAACCGCTGGTTGCGGCAATCGCCGAGACCATCGGATTGCTGCTTTCCGGAGCGCCCGACGCCTTTATGAGCGAGGTTGCGCGCCGGCTTGCGCCGCCCGAGATAAAGCTGGCGCGGGCGCCACTTTCGACATAAGGCCATGGGCTTCAGCTGCGGCATCATCGGACTTCCCAATGTCGGCAAGTCCACCCTGTTCAACGCGTTGACCGCAACCGCCGCGGCTGAGGCGGCGAATTATCCGTTTTGCACGATCGAGCCCAATATCGGCCGCGTCTCGGTTCCCGACGCGCGACTGGCCGTCTGCGCAGAGCTCGCGAAATCGGCAAAAATCATCCCAACGCAGCTCGAATTTGTCGATATCGCCGGGCTGGTGCGCGGCGCCGCGCGCGGCGAAGGGCTCGGCAACCAATTCCTGGGGCACATTCGCGAGGTCGATGCGATTGCCCACGTCGTGCGCTGTTTCGATGACGACAATGTGGTGCATGTCGAGGGTTCGGTCGACCCGATCCGCGATGTCGAAACCGTCGAAACCGAGCTGATGCTGGCCGATCTCGACAGCCTCGAGCGGCGTGCGGTCGCGGTGCAAAAGCGGGCGCGCGGCGGTGATCAGGAATCCAGAGCGCTGGCCGACATCATCGATCCGGTGCTCGCGGCATTGCGGGCGGGCGAGCCGGCGCGCAGCGCCGTCAATGGCGCCGAGCAGCAGAAAAGCCTCGCAGCGCTCCAACTGCTGAGCGCCAAGCCGGTCCTCTATATCGCCAATGTCGATGAGGCGAGCGCCGCCGCCGGCAACGGCGAGAGCCGCCGGCTGGCCGATCACGCCGCGGCACGCGGCGCCGGGGTCGTCGTGATCTCGGCAGCAATCGAAGCCGAATTGGCGCAACTCGCCGACGCCGGCGAGAGGACCGAATACCTCGCTTCGCTTGGGCTCGATGAGGCTGGGCTCGATCGCGTTATCCGGGCTGGTTATAATCTGCTCGACCTGATCACCTTTTTGACCGTCGGCCCAAAGGAAGCGCATGCCTGGACGGTCGGGCGCGGTACTCGCGCGCCACAGGCGGCGGGTCGCATTCACAGCGATTTCGAAAAGGGCTTTATCCGCGCCGAGACCATTTCATACGACGACTTTGTCGCTTATGGCGGCGAGCAGGGCGCCAAGGATGCCGGCCGCATGCGCCTCGAAGGCGCCGATTATGTCGTTCGCGACGGCGACATCATGCATTTTCGCTTCAACGTTTAGCGCTGCGCGATCGCCTTTCAGTTGGCTATTCAAATCTTTGCCGGCCGTCCACCTCGCGCACAATAATTCGTCAACGTTAACGAAATCGTCATCGGGGCGTAACGACAGCGCAATGAACTGCGCCTCACATGCGCTCGCGCGAAATCTGCCATAAAAGAGGATGCCCGATGCGACATCGCCGCACATCGATGCCTATTGCCGAGCGTGCCCTCAGGGCGGCCGGCCTTTGCATGCTCGCAGCGTTAACTCTGCCGTCGAGCGCTTCTGCCGACGGCAATGGTAACAAGGGCCAAACCGGCAGCCCGATTCAGCACCTTGTTGTGATTTTTCAAGAAAACGTGTCGTTCGATCACTACTTCGGGACTTATCCGACGGCACTCAATCCGTCCGGCGAACCGCAATTCAAGGCCAGCCCTGACACGCCCACAGTCAATGGACTGGGCGCTTTTGTCGACGGCCAGCCGGATGGCGTCTTGCTGACCCATAACCCGAATGCGAACAATCCCGCGAACGGATCAAATGCGATTAACCCGTTTCGTCTCGACCGCTCGCAAGCCTCGACCTGCGACCAGGATCATAATTACGGCGACGAACAGGCTGCGTTTGACCAAGGCCTGATGGACATGTTCCCGGCCAGCGTCGGTTCAGGCAGCTGCAACGGCTTTGATTACGGCAAGGGCAAAGGTTTGGTGTTAGGGTATTTCGATGGAAATACCGTTACAGCCCTGTGGAGTTATGCGCAGCATTATGCGATGAGCGACAATTCCTACGGCACGACTTTTGGACCTTCGACCCCCGGCGCGGTTAATCTGGTGGCCGGCAACACCTACCCGGCAACGCCCTCGGCTTCAACGCCCAAGGTCGTGGCCACCAACGCCGCCGGTACAGGAACACTCGTCGGCGATCTCGACCCGACCGGCGATGTCTGCTCCGGCCCCCCGACTGTCCAACTTGGTGGCCAAAATATCGGCGACCTTTTGAACGCCAAAGGCGTGAGCTGGGGTGCGTTCATGGGCGGGTTCGATCTGTCGATCACGAATCCAAACGGTACATCGGGGTGCGGTCGAACGAGCCCCGCGACTCCGGCCAATGGCGGCCCGACCGCTGATTACATTCCGCATCATGCCTGGTTCCAATATTATGCATCGACAGCCAACCCGCAGCATACGCGGCCAAAATCGCTGTTTGAGATTGGGCATAACGGCCCTGCCAATCACGAGTACGACATCCATGATTTTTTCGACGCGCTGAAAGCCGGCAATATGCCCGCTGTCAGCATTGTAAAAGCACCGGCCTATGCGGATGGCCATGCCGGCTATTCCGACCCGCTGCTCGAACAAACTTTTTTGGTCAATACCATCAACACGATCATGAAGTCGCCATTTTGGAACAGCACCGCGATCGTCATCGCTTATGACGATTCGGACGGCTGGTACGACCACCAAATGAGCCCGATCGTCAATCCATCTGCGGTCAACAACCCAAGCAGCGCAAAGAATAGCGATCAGCTTAACGGGCCCGGGAAATGCGGCAACGGCATGCCTATCGCGGGTATCGAAGGCCGGTGCGGTTACGGCCCACGCCTCGTACTGTTGACCATCTCGCCCTATGCCAAACAAAACTTTGTCGACAACACGCTGACCGATCAAAGCTCGATCCTGCGCTTTATCGAGGACAATTGGGGCACCGGCGAGATCGGCGGCGGGTCGTTCGATCAGCTTGCCGGGCCGCTAACCAACATGTTCGACTTCAGTCGTAGGGTCAGCAACGATCAACTGTTCCTCAACCCGACCACTGGCCAGCCACTCTACTGATCGGGTTCCATGTTCCCGGGGCCTCCGGCTCCGGGAACAGCTCTCGCTATGTCGCCACCGCCGCCAGCATCTTCCGATAAAGCGAGAGATATTGGCGGGCGGCCGCGTTCCAGGAGTAATTGCGCGTCATTGCTTGACGCGTCATCTGCTGCCAGATCCCGGGCTGCCGCATTAGCTCCGCTGCCCGGCTGATTGTGTCGCCCAGCGCCGCGGGGCTTTCGCCGTCGAAGGCAAAGCCAGTCGCCGACCCATCGGCGAGAGTCACAGCCGAGGCATTGACGACCGTGTCGGCGAGCCCACCGACCCGCCGCACCAACGGCAGGGCGCCATAGCGCAGCGCGTAGAGCTGGGTCAGCCCGCACGGCTCGAAGCGCGACGGGACCAGAACGACATCGGCGCCGCCCATAATCAGGTGCGCCAATGCCTCGTCATACCCGAACTCGGCCGCCACCCGGCCGACATTGTTGCGGGCCGCCGCGGCATAGCCTTGCTCGAGATCGGCGTCGCCGGACCCCAACAACGCGAGCTGCCCGCCACTCGCGATGAGTTCCGGCAATGTCGCGAGCAAGATGTCGAGCCCTTTTTGTGGCGTGAGCCGGCTCACCACACCAAAAAGCGGCGTCTCCGGCTGTTCTGCGAGGTTGAGGCGATGCCGCAGTGCGGCTTTGGCAGCGCCTTTGCCGGCTGTCGCGTTTTCGATCCAATAAGGTTGCGGCAGATTGGGATCGTGGCGCGGATCCCAAATCTGCGGGTCGACGCCGTTCAAGATCCCGGTCAAATCGGCGGCGCGGCTCCGCAGCAGCCCATCAAGCCCCCAGCCAAAATCCGCGGTCTGGATTTCGCGCGCGTAAGTCGGGCTGACTGTCGTCAATTGATCGGCGAAAAACAGCCCGGCCTTGAGAAACGATACCTGGCCATAGAATTCGACACCGTCGACTGAAAAGAGTTCGGGCGGCAACGCCAACTCCGGGAATATCGCCGCCGGAAACACGCCGCGATAGGCGAGGTTGTGAATTGTCAGCACCGTGCTTACCGGCTGGGCCGCCGATGGCGAGACCGCGAGATAGGAGGGCGCCAGCGCGCCATGCCAGTCGTGACAGTGCAGGATTTCAGGCTGCCAGCTTCGGTCGGCGCCGCGCGCTAGTTCCGCTGCAACCCAGCTGAACAGCCCAAATCGCCGGTGATTATCGGACCAGTCGCTGCCATCCGGCGCCGCATACGGGTTGCCGGGGCGGTCGTAAAATGGTGGATGATCGACGAGATAGGCGTATCGGTCGGGTTCGGGTAGCTGCGCGCGCGCCACCCGAACCCGCTCGGGCGCGAACGGCGTCGCCAGCCGCGCCACATCGGTGATATCGGCAAACGCGTCGAGAAATCCCGAGAACCCCGGCAGCAGCAGCCGCGTGTCTACGTCGAGCGCTGCCAGAGCCGGCGGTAGGGCGGCGGCGACATCACCAAGCCCGCCGGATTTGACCCAAGGATAAAGCTCGGCGCTGACGTGTAGGACCCGCATCGACGCGCGATATGCCATCGGCCGAAAGATTTAGGCAAAGCAATCCTACCTTCAGCGTCCCGAAGTCGCATGATTTCAATTCGCCTTCATTTTAGCCGGCGGCAGCGAAAGGAACCAGCTCGATCTCACCGGCAATCGTCACCTGCGCCGTGGTCTCCTGTGCAACGACCCGATACGCCGGTAGCGTTACCAGGACACGAGTGCCCAGCCCTCTCTCGCTGACGACCGAAAATGATCCGCCGTGCAGCTCGGTCAATCGACGGGCAATTGGCAGACCGAGCCCGGCGCCTTCGCGTCGCCGCGCGAGCCCACCATCCATTTGGCTGAAAGGCTCGATCGCTAAATCGATTTCCGCCGAGGTCATTCCCGAGCCGGTGTCTATCACCTCGAAATCGACACCCCCCTGAAGGGAGCGGCGGACAGCCAGAACCACGGCCCCGCCTAACTCAGTCAATTTGACGGCGTTGCCGAGCAGGTTCAGCAAGATCTGCTTCAACCGGGTTTCGTCGGCGACCAGTCGGGGGAGCTCGGGTGCGATCTCGGTGCGGAGATTGAGGCCGGCGGTCGTGGCCTGTTCGCTGGTGTGAGCGGTGCAGAAATCGGCGAGCGAACTTATGTCGATGCCCCAATCTTCTTCCAATTCGAACCTTCCGGCGTCGATCCTGGCGAGGTCGAGGACGTCGTTGATGATGTCGAGCAAATGCGTTCCGCTCTGACGGATGTAGCCGAGATATTCCTTTTGGCGGAAGTCGAACGATGAGCGGTGCCGAGCGCCAGCATTTCCGAAAAACCGAGAATGGCGTTAAGCGGCGTGCGCAATTCATGGCTCATATTCGCAAGGAATTGTGACTTAGCGAGGTTCGCCGCCTCGGCTTGGAGTTTTGCTTCGCGCAAACTTTGCTCCGCTTGCATCTCGTCGCTGACATCTCGCGCGGTTCCGCGATAACCGAGAAATCGGTCCGAGGCGTCGAACAACGGCTGCCCGCTGATCGAGACCGTCTGCTCAGGTTGATCCCCCACCTTTCTGGCGTATCGGAAATTGCGAAAGGGCTTGTGCTGCTCCAACAGCGTGATGTGATCACTCCACTTGCCGGGATCGTGATCCCCATGCGATGCGAGTTCCCAGCGAGCCCGGCCGAGCCGGCTCGCCGGATCTTGGCCAAAAGATCGGATATGCTCGGAATGCCAAGTGAACCGGTGGCTTGCATCGGTTTCCCAATACCAATCAGAGCCGCATTCGACAAAATCTCGCAATCGCGCCTCACTCTCGCGCCGGCCTGCCTCGGCCATCTGATACGCTGCCGAGCGCTGCTCAAGCGATCGCGCCGCCATCGCCATCGAGCGCAGGACAGCATCGATTTCGGCAATTCCGCAGGCGGTCTGTGGCGGCATCTGACCGTCGTGGAGCGCTGCCGCTGCCTGCGAGACGATCCTTGCCGAATGGATCAACCAGCTGGCCGCCACCAGGGCGACGCAACCGCCCAGCACGCGCAGGCCGATCCCCAGCAGAACCAGCTCTCCAAGCGGAGCGAGTTGACGCCAGTCCTTTCCCAACCGCATCAGTGTCACTGGGGCGAAGGCGATGGTCGGCAAGATCGGCGCCGCTATGATGACGACCACCAAGGCCCGCAGTGACATGCATCGTTTGACAGAGCGAAACATCGCCGGATTGCCTCCAATCCGGCAAGAAACAGCCAACGCCTTGATTTTTTGTTAGCGTCGTCCCGGCGCTCGCGCGAGCTGCTTCCTGGTTACGGAAGCAGCTGCATGCGAACAGTGGCGAGTTTGAGCCGCTATCGGCGCGGCATCTTCAGTTTTTGGTTTTGTCGACGAGGCGGTTTTCGCCGATCCACGGCATCATCGCCCGCAATCGCTCGCCGACCTCCTCGATTGGGTGCTGGGCGGCGCGCCGGCGCAATGCCTTGAAGCTTGCCTGACCCGCAGTGTTTTCCAATACCCACTCGCGCGCGAAGCGGCCGGACTGGATGTCGCCGAGGACTTTCTTCATCTCGGCGCGGACGTGGTCGTCAATGACTCTCGGCCCACGCGTGTAATCGCCGTATTCGGCGGTGTTCGACACCGAATAGCGCATATTCGCGATGCCGCCTTCATAGATCAAATCGACTATCAGCTTGACCTCATGGCAGCATTCGAAATAGGCCATTTCGGGCGCATAGCCGGCCTCGACTAGGGTTTCGAATCCGGCCAGGATCAGCGAGGTCAACCCGCCGCACAGCACCGACTGCTCGCCGAACAGATCGGTTTCGCACTCCTCACGGAATGTCGTCTCGATCACGCCGGCACGCCCGCCGCCGATTGCCGAAGCGTAGGAGAGGGCGATCTCGACCGCATTGCCTGACGGGTTTTGCTCGACCGCCAGTAGGCATGGGACCCCGGCCCCGCGTAAATACTCCGAGCGCACAGTGTGGCCGGGGCCCTTAGGTGCGATCATGAACACATCCATGTCTGGCCGCGGCTCGATCAGCCGGAAATGGATGCTGAGCCCGTGGGCCACTGCGAGTGCCGTGCCCTCGCGCATGTTGTCGCGCAGATCGCTGGCGTAGAGCTGCGCCTGCAATTCGTCGGGCGCCAGCACCATGACGATGTCAGCCCATTTGGCCGCCTGCGCGTTGGTCATGACTTTGAAGCCGGCATTCTCGGCCTTCTGCGCCGAGGCCGAGCCCGGCCGCAACGCGACGACGACGTCCTTGACCCCGCTGTCGCGCAGATTGTTGGCATGGGCATGGCCCTGGCTGCCATAGCCGATGACCGCGACTTTTTTCGACTTGACCAGGTTCACATCCGCATCGCGGTCGTAATACACCCGCATTTCCTACCTCCTTCTGGCACACGTCACCCCGCGGAAGCGGGGTCCAGAGCGAGTGCCCGAGCAGTGGCCTTGGGTTCCCGCTTTCGCGGGAATGACGACTCAAACACAAACCCCAGAGCTGGCGTCGATACTTTCCTAAAAGCTGGCGGAGCCACGGGCAATCGCGACGGCGCCGGTGCGCGAGATCTCGACTAAGCCCAAGGGCTCCATCAACGCGATAAAGGCGTTCAATTTCTCGGCCGAACCGGTCATCTCGAAGACAAAGCTCTCGATCGTTGAAGTCGACGACGCGGGCGCGAAAGATATCGGCGAGGCGCAATGCTTCAATGCGCTGCTCGCCCTGCCCGGCGACTTTGACCAGCATCATCTCGCGCTCGACAAACGGCCCCTCGTCGGTCAGGTCGAGAACTTTGTGCACCGGCACGAGACGAGAAAGCTGCGCCTTGATCTGCTCGATGATCATTCGCGTGCCGGTGGTCACGATCGTGATCCGCGACAGGCTGTCGCGACGATCGACCTCGGCGACCGTCAGACTTTCGATATTGTAGCCGCGGCCCGAGAACAACCCGACGACGCGCGCCAGGATACCGGGTTCGTTATCGACGAGAACCGCGATCGTGTGGCGTTCTTGGCCGTCCTTGTCCGCGCTCACCCCGATCGCTCCGTCAGACGAGCACCATGCCCTCCTCGGAGACCGGTCGTTGGGCCTCGTCCTTGGGGCCGAGCAGCATTTCGTTATGTGCCGCTCCTGATGGGATCATCGGGAAGCAGTTCTCCTTTGGATCGACCGTGACATCGAGGATCACCGCCCCCGGGGTCTTTAACATCCAGGCGATTGCATCATCGACCTCGGCGGGGTCCTCGACCCTGCGGCCATTGGCGCCAAAGGCATCCGCCAATTTGACGAAATCCGGGAGTGCCGCGGTGTAGCTTTCGGAATAGCGGCCACCATGCAGCAATTCCTGCCACTGGCGCACCATCCCCATGTATTGATTATTCAGGATGAACAGTTTGACCGGCAGCCGATACTGCGACACGGTCGACATTTCCTGGATGTTCATCAGGATCGAGGCTTCGCCGGCAATGTCGATAACGAGCGCGTCGGGGTGCGCGATCTGAACGCCAATCGCGGCCGGCAAGCCATAGCCCATCGTGCCGAGCCCGCCAGATGTCATCCAATGATGCGGCTCGTCGAACTTAAAGAATTGCGCTGCCCACATTTGGTGCTGGCCGACCTCGGTAGTCACGTAAACGTCGCGGTCGCGAGTCAGCGCATAAAGCCGTTCGATGGCATATTGCGGCTTGATCACACCGCGGCAGCTGCGGTCATAGGAAAGGCAGTCGCGCGCCCGCCACTCCTCGATTTGCCCCCACCATTCGCTGCGATCCCGGCTCGGCCGGCCATTCGGCCAAGCCTCAATCATCGCCGACATGGCCTGGCCGACATCGCCGATGATCGGCAAATCGACCCGCACATTCTTGTTGATCGAGGACGGGTCGATGTCAATGTGGATCTTTTTCGATCCCGGCGAAAAGGCGTTCAGCCGCCCGGTCACCCGGTCGTCAAAGCGTGAGCCGACCGCGACCAACAGGTCGCAACCATGCATCGCCAAATTCGCCTCGTAAGTCCCGTGCATGCCGACCATGCCGAGAAAGTGCGGATCGGCGGCCGGAAACGCGCCGAGACCCATCAAGGTCAAGGTGCAAGGGGCATCGGTCCGCCGCACAATCTCGGTAAAGCCGGCGCATGCTTCAGCCCCGGAATTGATCAGTCCGCCGCCGCCGTAAAACAAGGGCTGCTTGGCGGCCGCGATCATCTCGATCGCTTCGGCAATGCGCGCCGGCTCCGGCACGACCTGCGGCCGATAGCTCTTGTGGCGGCCATCTTCGGGGTTGCTGTAGGGGCCGAGCGCGAACAGCACGTCTTTTGGCAGGTCGATGACCACCGGCCCCGGCCGCCCGCTTTTGGCGACGTAGAACGCCTCGTGCATCATGCGCGCGAGGTCGCGGACGTCCTTGACCAGATAATTGTGTTTAGTGCATGGCCGCGTGATTCCGGTTGTGTCGGCCTCCTGAAACGCGTCATTGCCGATCAGGTGGGTCGGCACCTGGCCGGTCAAACATACGACCGGCACCGAATCCATCAGCGCGTCGGTCAGCCCGGTCACCGCGTTGGTCGCACCGGGGCCGCTCGTCACGAGCACCACACCGACCCGGCCGGTCGAACGGGCGTAGCCTTCGGCGGCGTGGACTGCGCCGCCCTCTTGCCGGACGAGGATGTGGCGCAACGCATTCTGCTTGAACAACGCGTCGTAAATCGGCAGCACCGCGCCGCCGGGATAGCCGAAAACGACATCGACGCCCTGGTCGACGAGCGCCTTGATGACGATTTCCGCTCCACTGATCGGCTCGGCCGACATGACATGCTCCTGAGCAAAGAGAGGGTTAGTTTGCGTAGGGCGCCCCGTGGCGTCCGGGCTGGCCTCGCGAGGCCGCGCAACCTAGTCGGCTATCCCCGACCGGTCAACAAAAACCCGTCAATAAAATGACGCGAGCGGCGCAGCAAACTTTCCGAAAATTGCTCATCGAGAAGCAGGTCGGGCTGCAGCTGATGGCGAAACCACGTCATCTGGCGCTTGGCATAACGACGCGTCGCGCGTTGCGCCGCGGCGATAGCGTCTGTAAGCGTCGTCTCACCGCGCAAATGGCACAACAGCTCGGGCAACCCCACCGCCTTCATCGCCGGCAGATCGGGATCGAGCCCGCGAAAGGCAAGCGCCGCGGCTTCGGCCAATGCGCCGCGGTCCATCATCGCTGCGAAACGCGCATCGCAGGCGGCGTACAACCGATCGCGCGGCGGGATCATCAGGATCGTCGCGAAGCGGCAAGACGCTGCGGAATGCGGCCGGTCGTGCCACGCGCCGATCGGCATGCCGGTGGCGCGCGCGACCGCGTAGGCGCGCACCAGCCGCTGCGTGTCGCCGGCGTGAAGCCGCTGCGCCGAGGCTGGGTCGAGCGCCGCCAGCCGCTCGCGAAAAAGCGCGCCGCCGAGTTCTCGATGGAGCGCCGCAGCCTCGTCGCGGATCGCATCGGGAATTTCAGGAAATGGCGCCAGCCCGTGCCGCAGCGCGTGAAGATAGAGCCCGGTGCCGCCGACGACGATCGGCAGCCTCCCGGCTGCGGCGGCGGATGCAATTTCGGCGAGCGCCAGGGCGCGCCAGCCCCGACCGAGCCGCGCTCGGCCGCATCGAGAAAGCCGTACAGCCGATGCGGCGCGCGGGCCTGCACGGCAGCATCTGGACGCGCTGTCAGAACTTCGAGATCGCGATAGCATTGCAGCGCGTCGGCATTGATTATCGAGCCGCGCAGCTGCTCCGCGAGCGCCAAGGCCAGCCCCGATTTGCCGCTTGCGGTCGGACCGGCGATTATGATGACGCCTGGGGCAGCTTCGTGCTTGTCGTGCGGGGCCGTCCGAAGGTAGGACGCTGGCCCATGCGCCTCGTCCTCACCCTGATCGCCGCCGGTCCCGATCACCGCCTCCCCGGCCTGGCCGCCATCATGCGAGAAAGTCTGAGGATCGCGGCAGAGCCGGTTTGGCTGGCGGCTGAACAGGCCTGCGATCTTGTGCTCGATACGGTCGAGCCTAGGGTCATCGAGAAAACCGTGCGCGCACTGATCGGCGAGGCGCCGATCGATTGCGTGCTGCAGCCGCCGGCGGGTCGGCGCAAGCGGCTGCTCGTCGCCGATCTCGAATCGACGATCATCGAGAACGAGATGCTCGACGAACTGGGGCGATTCTCGGGCTCGGGTCCCAGATCGCCGAGATCACCCGGCGGGCGATGAATGGCGAGATCGATTTTGCCGAGGCCCTCGCCGCGCGCGTGGCCTTGTTGGCCGGGACCAAGACGGAGGTGCTCGCCGAGGCCGCCGCCCGCATCCGGCTATGCCCGGGCGCCCATAGCCTGGTCGCGACGATGCGCGCGCCAGGTGCTGCGACCGCGCTGGTCTCCGGCGGTTTCACCGTCTTCGCCGATCGGGTCGCCGCCGAACTCGGCTTTGACCGGGTCGTCGCCAATCGGCTGGAGATCGCCGAGGGCCGGCTCACCGGCCGGGTCCTGCCGCCGATCGTCACCGGCGAGACCAAACAGCAGGCACTGCTTGCGTTGGCCGTCGAACTCGCCGTCACTCCGGCCGCGACGCTCGCGGTCGGCGACGGCGCCAACGATCTTCCGATGCTTGAGGCCGCCGGGCTCGGGATCGCCTTTCATGCCAAGCCGGCCGTCGCCGCCGCCGCACGCTCGCGTTTCAACCACGCCGACCTGACCGCCCTCCTCTATGCGCAGGGCTACCGCAAGGCCGATTTCGTGACCGGAGCCAACCTGCGCCCCTGGACTCCACTAACTCTGGTCGACGCGCAGCGCGACAAAGCGCAGATCGCCCTGCCGCTGGACCAACAGCAGGATCGATTTGCGGCCCGATTTCTTTGCCTCGTCGATCTTGGCGGCCAGATCCGCGGGGTTTTTGACCTCCTCCTGCGCCGCCTCCATGATCACATCGCCGGGGTGGAAGCCCTTGTCGGCGGCCGAGCTGTCCTTCGCGACGTCGACGACGACGACCCCCTTCGCGTCGTCTCCGAGCGAATACTTGTCCTTCAGCTCGGGCGTGATGTCGGACAGCGTCATGCCCGAGCGTCTTGACCATGCTTCGGCCTCGCTCGGCGGCGTAGTTTTCTTCGGCGCCGGTTTTGCGCTCGCCTGCTGCTGGTCCGTTTCTTCGAGCCGGCCGACCTTGACCTGCAGCGTGGTCTCGCGCGCGCTTGCGCCACACCGTCACCGGGACCGTCTTGTCGACCGGCGTCTCGGCGACCAGCCGCGGCAGACGCCGCATGTCGGTGACCTCCTTGCCGTCGAAAGTCAGGATCACGTCGCCGGGCTGGATGCCGGCGGCCTGCGCCGGGCCCTTGTCGCTGACGCTGGCGACGAGCGCGCCGCGCGCCTTGTCGAGCCCGAGGCTCTCGGCGATCTCGTCGGTGACCGCCTGGATGCGCACGCCGAGCCAGCCGCGGTGCACGGTATGGTCGGCTTCGCCCATCAGCTCGGCGACGACCTCTTTGGCCAGCGCGGAGGGGATGGCAAAGCCGATGCCGATCGAGCCGCCCGAGGGCGAATAGATCGCGGTGTTGATGCCGATCACCTCGCCGTCCATGTTGAACATCGGCCCGCCGGAATTGCCGCGGTTGATCGAGGCGTCGGTCTGCAGAAAATCGTCGTAGGGGCCGGAATTGATGTCGCGCTGCCGCGCCGACAGGATGCCGGCGGTGACGCTGCCGCCGAGCCCGAACGGGTTGCCGATCGCCAGCACCCAATCGCCGACGCGCGCCTCGTCGCTGTCGCCCCAGTTGACCGCGGACGAGCGGCTTGTCGGTCTTGACCTTGAGCACCGCGACATCGGTCTTGGTGTCGCGGCCGACCACCTCCGCCTTCAGATTGGTGTTGTCGTGCAGGATGACGGTGATCTCGTCGGCATCGGCGATGACGTGGTTGTTGGTGACGATGTAGCCCGACGGGATCGATGATAAAGCCCGAGCCGAGCGAGGTCGCCTTGCGCGGCGTAATGCTCGGGATGTCCCTCGCCCTTGGGCAGGTTGCGTTCGAGGAAATCCTGGAAGAATTCCTCGAACGGCGAGCCCGGCGGGAATTGCGGCATCTCGGGCTGCCTCGATCGCCGCCGGCGGTCTTCAGGGTCTGCGTCGTCGAGATGTTGACGACCGACGGCAGCAGCTTCGCGGCGAGATCGGCAAACCCGTCGGGCGCCGGCCGCGCATGCCGCCGGCGTCGGCGCCGATGCCGACCGCAGCCGGACCAGCGGCTGCCAGGAGCAGCGCGGCGAACGCCGCGCGGGCTAGCGCGGCGCAACAGAATCGATAAGCGAAACGGCACCTTGTTCAACTCCTCGTGGCAAGCCCCGAGCATCGCTGGTCGAACGATGCCTCGGGACGCTATCCCTGTCGAAACCGTGCCGCAAGAGTACGGGAGAAGGGCACGCCAAGCCAGACGCTTTCGCACCCGCGACAATCGCCCGAGTCAGGTGCAGCGAGTTCAATGGCGTGACCACCCAGACGAGTGCGACGCCGAGGCAAGCGGCAACGAGCCCGCCGCCGCAGCATCTGCGGCGGCAAGGCCGTGGCGCCGCGCCGCGACCCGCTTCATGCCCTCCGGGAACAGCGCGTAGAGACGCCCTCGATGACCAGAACGAGAGCGAGCGCCGTCCACAAGATCGCGCATTACCCGCTCGGGCTTGGTCGAGCGACAGAGCCGCGATGCCGCCGCTTCACTGCGGCGGCGCGCCGTGGTTCGCGCGCCGGAGCGGCGGCTGGCGCCGGCGGTTGCCGCCGTCGGGCTCGGTTCAAAAAGCGGAAGAAATTGCCGTTCGGGCTCAGCACGAACGAGGTGTCGTGGCCGCTGAGCGCATCGCGATAGGCCTGCAGCGAGCGATAGAAGGCGAAGAACTCCTTATCCTGGCCGTAGGCCTTGGCGTAGATCTTGATCGCCTGGGCGTCGCCCTCGCCGCGCAGCTTCTGCGCCGTCGCGCTGCGCGTCGGCGAGGATCACGGTGCGCTCGCGATCGGCGTTGGCGCGCACGGTCTGCGCCGCCTCGGCGCCTTCGCCGCGATATTGCGCCGCCTGCTGCTGGCGTTCGGAGTGCATGCGGGCATAGATCGCCTCGCTGTTCTCCGCCGGCAGATCGGCGCGGCGGATGCGCACATCGACGACCTCGATGCCGAACGCCTTGGCCTGGCCGGCGACCTCGTCGCGGATCTGGCGCATGATCTCGGCGCGCTTCGCCGACAGCAGCGCCGACAGCGTCACGTTGCCGATGACCCGCCGCAGGCTGCCGCTGACCAGCGCGCCGAGCCGGGCGCGCACCCCCTCCTCGGTGACGACCGTCTGGTAGAACAGCAGCGGGTTGGTGATGCGATAGCGGGTGTAGGTGTCGACCACCAGCCGCTTCTGGTCGGAGGCGATGACCTCCTCGGGCGGCGGCTCGAAATCGAGCAGGCGCTTGTCGTAGATGACCACGTTCTGGACGAACGGCCGCTTGACCTGCAGCCCGGGGGTGCGTAATCACGCGGCGCGGCTGGCCGAACTGCAGCACCAGCGCCTGCTCGGTCTGATCGACGATGAACAGCGAGCTCATCGCAAAAATGCCGCCGACCACGAGCACCGCCGCGACGGCGAAGAGGACGCGCCGGCTCATCGTCTGATCCCCGTTCCAGACATCTCAATCCTGCCCGCTGCTCGGCGGCTGAGCCGAGAGCAATCGTCCGACGCTTGGGCGAGGATTGAGCCGGTGGCGCATGCCAGCCGCCGGTGCCGCGGAGCGGCGGGCGTTTCCGGGGCTGCGGTCGCCTTTGCGCCGCCGCCAAGCGCGGGCAGCGGCAAATAAGGCAGCACCCCGCTACCGCCCTGCGCCGATTTGTCGATGATCACCTTGTTGCTGTTCTTGAGGATCTCCTCCATCGTCTCGAGATAGAGCCGCTGCGGGGTCACGTCCTGCGACGCCTTGAAGGCGTTGTAGACCGACATGAAGCGGGCGGCGTCGCCCTGGGCGCGGGCAACATTCGCCGCCGATAGGCCTCGGCCTCCTGCTCGATCCGCACCGCGTCGCCGCGCGCGACTCGGCACGATGTCGTTGCGGTAGGACTCGGCCTCGTTGCGCAGCCGCGCGCGATCGGCGAGTGCGCGCTGCACGTCGCGGAACGCGTCGATGACCGGGCCGGGCGGATCGACCCGCTGCAGCTGCACCTGGGTGATCTCGATCCCGGCGCCGTAACTGTCGAGAATCGCCTGCAGCAGTTGCCGGGTGTCGGTCTCGATCTTGGCCGCGGCCCTCGGCCAGCGCCTGCGCGATCGGGGTCTCGCCGACGACCTCGCGCATCGCGCTTTCGGCCGCCGATTTGACCGTCATCTCGGGATCGCGGATGTTGAACAGATAGGCCTTGGCGTCCTTGATCACCCAGAACACGGTGAAATTGATGTCGACGATGTTCTCGTCGCCGGTCAGCATCAGCGCTTCTTCGGGCACCTGTCGCGGCGACCTGCTCGCGGGTCGTCGGTCTCTCCCGACCGATAGCCGATCTCGGTGCGGTTGACGCGCGTGACGCTCGGCGTCAGCACGCTCTCGATCGGGCTCGGCAGGTGATAGTTGAGCCCGGGCTGGGTCGTGCGGTTGTAGGCGCCGAAGCGCAGCACGATGCCGACCTCGTCGGGCAGGACGCGATAAAAGCCGCTCGCCAGCCAGATCACGAGGATCGCGATCAGGACGAGCGCGATCCCGGCGCCGGTGCCGAAGCCGCCCGGCAGAATGCGGCGCAACCGGTCCTGGCCGCGCCGCAGCATCTCCTCGAAATCGGGCGGATGGGGCTGCGGCCGCGCGGGCCCTGGCCCGCCGCCGCTGTTGCGGGGCCGCCGCCCCACGGGCCGCCGCCGCGAGGGCCGCCGCCCCACGGACCGCCGCCTTGACTTTTCCAGATCATCGAGACTGACCCTTTCCGCGGCGCTGGGCCGGGATCCGACTGCCCTCGGGCTGCGGTCCTCAAAAGCGCGACGCGCAAGACTTGCGACCCGATAGAGGGCGCGCGAGGGTGTTGTCAAGCTCTGGCCGCGGACCCAGATTCTGCTGGGCTCGCGCACGGCCGCGAACGGCCCGTGAAGCACGGCCATGCGCTCGCACTTGATGGCATCCGGTATGCCGTGTTCGCTGCCATTGCGAGCGTTCGCTGTAGCGAGCAATACGCTCGCGCGCTTCAGGGTCGCCCGGCGGATTGAGGAATTAGATGGCCGTCACCGAAAGACAGGTCCTCGACGCGCTTGCCGGCGATCGCCGACCCCGACGCGGCGGCGACATCGTCTCGCTCGGCATGGTTTCGGGGGTCGCAATCCGCGACGGCAATGTCGCCTTCGCGATCGAGGTCGAGCCCGAGCGCGGCCCGCGCCTGGAGCCGCTGCGCAAGGCCGCCGAACAGGCGGTCGAGGCGCTGCCCGGCGTGCTGTCGGTCACCGCGGTGCTGACCGCCGAGACCGCCGCCGCGCGGCCGGACGCCGCCCAACCGCAGCGCCTCAGGCCGCAGGCCCTGGGGCCGGTCGTCCGGCAGCCACCGCGGCGAACCGGCCGCAGCGCGGCGCGTCCCCGGCGTTGGCGCGATCATCGCCGTCGCCTCGGGCAAGGGCGGGGTCGGCAAATCGACGGTCGCCGCCAATCTGGCGCTCGGCCTGAAGGCCAACGGGCTCAGCGTCGGTGTGCTCGACGCCGACATCTACGGGCCGTCGATGCCGCGCATGCTCGGGATCTCCGGCCGGCCGCGCTCGCGCGACGGCAAGACCTTGCAGCCGATGGAGAATTACGGCCTCAAATGCATGTCGATGGGATTTCTCGTGCCCGAGGACACGCCGATGATCTGGCGCGGGCCGATGGTGATGAGCGCCTTGCAGCAGATGCTGCGCGACGTCGAATGGGGCGAGCTCGACATCATGGTCGTCGACATGCCGCCCGGCACCGGCGACGCGCAGCTGACGATGGCGCAGCAGGTGCCGCTCGCCGGCGCGGTCATCGTCTCGACGCCGCAGGACATCGCGCTCTTCGATGCGCGCAAGGGGCTCAACATGTTCCGCAAGGTCGATGTGCCGGTGCTCGGCATCATCGAGAACATGAGCTATTTCCTGTGCCCGCATTGCGGCGAGCGCAGCGACATCTTTTCGCATGGCGGCGCCCGCCGCGAGGCCGAACGGCTCGGCACCGAATTCCTCGGCGAGGTGCCGCTCGATCTCGCGATCCGCGAGACCTCGGACAGCGGCCGTCCGATCACCGTCTCCGACCCCGACAACCCCTACGCCGTTATCTTCCGCCAGATCGCCGCCCGCGTCTGGGACAAAGTCTCCGGCGAGAGCGCGCTGCGCCCGCCGCCGCGCATCGTCATCGAATAGGGCGATCTACGCTGACGAATCAGGACTTCGGGGTTCCGATGGAGGGGATTGCTGTGCGACTTCGGCTCTGACTATATGGTCGATGTGGGGCAGCATCCAGCCAGATTGCCCGTTGGTCACCGCGATCTGACGCAACGGCTCCTGATTGGCAACCACGAAGCGCCGGTGAGCCGCGCCGACACGGAACACGCGATCAACGTTCTGGCCGAGCATAGATGTCAGCGCTGAAAACGTTACGCTCTTCTTGAGCGCCTCAGCACTAACTAAGGCGGCACCAGCTTCAATCGGGCCAAAACCGAATGTTGCCGAGACCGCCGCTACGCCGATCAGAGTGATGGTAACGTTCTTAATTGTCGCGGTCCCAAAAACTGTACCTCGCTCTGGATGGACACCTTCGTTCATGGCTCCGGTGGCCTTATCCGCGAGTTCGGCTGCGGGCGGCTCGATGACTTCCCTGTCTCGTTGCAGCGCGTCAGCCACCGCGTGCACATTCGCGCGCAGTCTTGTCTGCTCTTCGCGGGTCAGCCGCATCCGATCGGCCTCATCCGACAGCTCGCGCCCTTCGGCGGTAGCTAGGATCAATGGACCGTGCAAGGTGAGCAGAAAATCAAGAGCGGACTGCGCCGCATCTTCGAGCGGGGGCTGCAACCGGTCTTCGACCTGACGACGCGCTGCTACCGCAGCGGTTTCTAGCATTACACCCAGTCCGAACACAGTACCCCAAGGAATAACGGTTTCTTCAGCTGCGAATGCCATCCGGTAATCCGCTACAGTGCGCGCCAGCTCCGGGAAAGCATTGGGATTGAGACGCCCAGCCAAATCATCAGCGGCGCGGCGGGCCAAGGGGGTGAGTTGACGAATGCGGGCGAGGTTGTTGCCTGAGGCATCGATCTCGGCCGGTAGGGCCAGCGCGATCAAGGCTGCCGAGTTGAGCGTGAAATGCGGTCCCGCACCTTGGAGCGGGATCGGTTCGCCGGCGCTCTCGGGTGCCTCCAGGGTTCGCTCGATGAGCCGACAAATCTCCGCGTTTACCGCCTTGGGTCCTCGCCGCCAAAGCGAACGAGAAAGCGTAACGCGAAGTCACCTCCAGCTCGGGAAGAGGGATCTTGCCGAAGAGCCGATCCTCGTACCAATCGATCCACACCTCCCAGCCCTGCTCGACAGGCAGCAAAATGCCTTTCAATCGATCCCAAGCGAAGACGACCGAACTTGGCATAACAATCGGCCACAACGGCGCGGTGGCGATGTTCAGGGCTCCCTGAACTTCGACCAACGTTGCGTCTGCCTCGTCGGCGGCAGCAGCCGCACTGTAGGCGTCTGCATAGGCTCCTACATAGTCGGCGTGAAACGGGAAACTGGAGTCACCCGTGCCCCGGGCGGTCCGGTGGGCAGCCTGATACGCGATTGCGTAGGTGGTGTCATTGCCAACGCCCGCTGCGTTATAGGCACGAAGGGTATCGCGAGCAGCATCATCGGCGGCCTTGCGGAGATCGGCGGCACGACTTGGGACGCACGCCGCAACCCACGACACCGCTCCACTACGAAAGACCGGCAGCGCCTTGGCTCTAAAGAAAGTTGGAGCGGGTCTCTCGCGCTGGTACGTGACGATAAGCGGGAGGACTCGCAAAGCCATTCGCGCGGCAACCGCAAGGGCGACCTCCGGCGGCTGGTCGTCAAGCCAACGCTGTGCTTCTCGGAATTTAGTAAAGTCGACCAGGGCCGCCTCCAAGATGGTAATTAGCGGTCGAGCGCCGCCATCAGCTCGCGCCATTCGCGTGGCGAGAGGCCGCTTGCGGCTTGGTTAACCGGTTCGCCGGCGAGCAAACGGCGGATCACGGCGAGGCCGGTGGCGGAGATCGTAGCGGCGTTCATCCGGTATTCGAGAAAGGCCGCGTGGGTCATCGGGACCCAGCGCTTAAGGGTGTCGAGCATCACTTCGGCGTAGGCGCGGATTTCGTATTGGGCATGAGGATCGGTGCGCAACGACAAGAAATGCATGAGGTTGTGCAAATCCGTTTTCCAATACCACTGGGTGTAAAAGCCGAGCGTCAGATTGAGGCGAGCGAGCTCGCGGGCGAGACCGGGCCGACCCGAGTCGAGCATTTCGCCACTAGCATCCTCGTTCAAGAGCTGGGTATAGCCGACATAGGCGTGCTCGGCCTCCTCGCGCAGCAAGTCGAGAACGCGCTGCGCCGCCGCGCCCTCCAAAACCTCGCCGCGGCCTTGCCGGTTTGTTGTTGCCTGTACCGCCAAATGCTCGGGAGACGGGATATAGAATTCGTTGTCGAGTATCGAATAGCGCGCCGAATATTCGTTGACGTTGGCGGTGCGGTGGCGGATCCACTGCCGGGCGACAAAGATCGGCAGCTTGACGTGGTACTTGATCTCGCACATCTCGAACGGCGTCGTGTGGCGATGCCGCATCAGGTAATTGATCAGCCCCTGGTCTTCGCTGACCCGGCGTGTGCCCCGTCCATAGGACACGCGGGCCGCCTGAACGATCGCGGCATCATCGCCCATGTAATCGATAACACGGACAAAGCCGTGATCGAGCACCGGCAGCGGCTGATAAAGGATTTCTTCGACCGCCGGCACTGTGGCGCGCAATGTCGGCCGCTGTTCGGCGCGCTGTGCCGCGATCTCGTCCTGTTGCTGTGGTGTGAGCCGCATACCGCCCTCCTTGCCCGAAGCAAAGATTAGGCGGCGGCCCGCGCCCTAATCAACGCATCGACGCGATGCTCCCGCCGCCCAGTTCGCCCGCGATGTTGTCGGCGAGTCCTGCGACGGCCTGGCTCATCGTCGCCGCGACTGCAGCGGAATCGGAACCGGAACCGGGCTCGACAATTTTGACTTGGCGCGGGGCGCCGACGACCTTGGCGTTCTTGTCGAGCGTCTCCCAACTGGCATCGAGTGTGACCCGACCGGATTTATCGGCGTCGAAATGCGATACTTCCACCGCTACGGTCAGCTGCGCCGGGCTGTCGGAATCGTTGGCGACAAGCGCGGTCCCTGCCGGCAGCAGCGGGCGCATATCGGCCGCAAGCACCCGCCGGACCATGTCGTCGAGCGGCCCAGCCCAACGGTCGGCTTCGGCATATTCGAGCTGGTTCGGCCCGATCTGGCGCGCGATCTGCGGCCGGTCGAGCGTGTCGGGTAGCTTGACTTCGCCGAGCGCCACGGTGCGCATCGGATAGCCGGCCGGATCAGTGACAGTAGGCGCGGGCTGCGTACTCAGCGTGTAAAAATGGGTCGGGGGGGACGTACCGCAGGCCGAGACGATCCCAGCCAGGATCAGTGCACCCAAATGTCCGCTTTTCATTGCGAAGCCTCCTTGCCGCGCAGAAGGGCTTCGGGGTGGCGTTCGAGAGTGTCGGCCAGGACCCGAATCGAGCGCGCGGCGTCCTTCAATTCAACAAGGGTGCGGGCAAGATCGTTGCCGGCGGTCGGGTTGTTGCCAAGGACCATCAAGGTCGAGCGCAGCTGATCGGCGGCGCCGTGCAATTGCTGCAATAACGGTCCAACCTGCGCATCCGCTGTGCGCGTCAGTTGCGCCGTGTTCGCCAAGGTCAGGTCGAGATTGCGCAGCGACCGCTTGGCGTCAGGACTGGTAACGAGGCTGTCGGCATGAGCGATCATGCCGCAGAATCTGGCTGACCAATTGATCGAACGGCAGCCCGGCGAGCTCGTTGAGCAGCCGGCTCGCCGAGCCCGTGATCTGGTCGAGACCGCTGGCCTCGATCGTCGGCAATTCGGGGTATGGCTCGGTTTGAACCAACCGAGCCGGCGTAGCATCGAGATCGAAATCGAGTGCTATTACCCGCTGACCGGTCAACAAATTGGCTCCGGCGAGCTGGGCGCGCAGGCCCCTCCCGACCAGATCCGCAAACATCCGGTTGGTGGCGGCGATGGGATCCTTTGCGGTGGCGTCGAGATGCTCGCCGCCGACCTTGATGCGGTGCGGCGCCACCTCGATCGTGACCGGCACGCGGATCGTGTCGGCCGCCGGGTCGTATTCCAGCCGAACCGCGCTGACCTGCCCGATCGGCTGGCCGCGCAGTTCGACCGGTGTGCCGACAGCGACCCCATTCAGCGAGCCCGGAAACAGCAGACGGTAATAGACATGGACCGGCTCGGCGGCTTCGTCGGCCGCCTTCTGGTCGGCGAACAGGAAGAACCTGGAACCCGCCGGACTCGGCTTGCCGTTCAACTCGCTATCGGGCGTATCGAAAACGATCCCCCCGCTGAGGATCGCCATCAGCGGTGCGGTCGCGATCTGGACGCCCTGGGCCCCGAGCGAAAACGACAGGCCGGACGATACCCAGAACCGGCTTTGCGCATGGATCAGCGAAGGATGCGGCGCGTAGATGAAAACATGCAGCGCCACTCTGCCGTCGCGATCGGACAACTCGTGACTGGTAACTTCCCCAACCTGCACGCCGTGGAAATAGACCGGCGATCCGTCGCTGACCTCGGACAGGCGGTCGGCGATCAGGGTATAGTTTTGTCCGCTGACCAACCCTTCCTTGGGCGGCGGCGTTTCGATCCCGGCAAAGTTGCGCGCACCAAGCGCGCCTTTTCCCGGCAGCAGTCCGATATAGGGGCCGGAGACCACCGTCGACAGGCCTGAGATACCGCTGGCCCCGATCCGAGGACGCACCACCCAAAAACTGGTGTCGGCGCGCAACAGCGGCTCGGCCTCGCGGGTCATGCGCGCGGTGACGAGCGCGTGCGAGTGGTCAGAGCTCAGACCGATTTTGACGACGCGGCCGAGATCGACGCTCTTGTATCGAACCGCGGTCTTCCCGGCTTCTATACCGTCCGCCGTCTCAAAACTGATCGTGATCGTCGGCCCGCGCTCGGCAAGCTGGCGGTAACCGAGCCAGCCGGCAATCAGCAATGCCACGATCGGCACCGCCCAGACCCAGGGCAGGCCGGACCATTGACTGGGCTGCGGTGCAGGCGGGTCCCGCGGGCCCGGCGGATTGGGGAGGCTCATCCGCGGCTCCCGATCGCCGCATCCCACATCAACCGCAAGTCAAAGGCGTCTGCAGCGATCATCGTCAGGACCACGACCGCAGCGAAGCTAGCGATTCCGGGGCCGGGTTCGATCGTGGCGAGAAACCCGAACTGCACCAGTGCCACGACTAGCGCGACTACAAAGACGTCGATGTTCGACCATCGACCGATGTATTTGACAAAGCGATGGAGCGCCGTTCGCTGCCGCAGCAGCCGGGTGGATCGTGATCGGGTCGCGACCAGACACCAGCCGAGGCTGGCGAGCTTTAGCGCCGGTACGATGATCGAGGCGAGGAGGACCAGCAACGCCAATGGCCACAGACCGGCCGCGGCGAGGTCGCGTATCCCACCCATAATCGTGTACGCCTCGGTCTGACCAAAACGGGTGATCGACAGCACCGGGAAGAGATTGGCCGGGAGATAAAGGATCAGACCGGCGATGCTGAACGAGGCTGTCGTCGCCAGACTGCCCGGCCGGCGCGGCGCCAGCCGCGCGTTGCACCGCGGGCAGCGGCGGCGCTCGCCGCCATCCTCTGTCAGAGCCGCGACGACCAGATCGCAATCGAGGCAGAGGATAGACAGGGCGCCAGGCGGCGGCGCGTATTTGACCGGGTCGTCGATCGCGTTCCAGACCCGATCGCGGCCCAGCATCTGATCGATGACAACCTGGACTACAACGAATGCCGCCAATGCGTAGCCGCCGACCCCGACTGCGGTGTCGGCGAGTTGGCCAAGCCGGGTATAGGCCACCACAGCAGCGAGCAGCAGGACATCCAGCATGCTCCACGGCCGCAGGTGGACAGCGGCGCGCCACATCAACCCGAGGATGCGCGGCTTCCGCCCTCGGTCGCCGGCACCGGCCCACAGGTAAAAAAGAACAGCTATCACCAGGGCGATGTCTATCGCGGGAATTGCGACGGCGATCAGTGCCACGAGCGCGCCGACCGCCGAAATCCCACTGCCATAGCTAATCAGCGCCACCGCACCGGTTGCAACCACCCCGCTGCGATGATCCCCCATAACGCTGACGTCGAACACCGGGAAGGTGTTCACGAGCATCAGCAGTATCGCAGCGGTTACGACAAAGGCGCGGGGATCGAGAAGCCGCGCCGCCGGGGCGCGCCACAGTGTGGCGCCGCAGCGTCGACAGCGGAGAGCGCCATGCCTCGGCAAACCACCGCGCGTGCGATAGTGTTCGCCGCAATCGCGGCAGGCGAAGTCGAGGTCGTCCATTACCCGAGGGGATAACATGTGCATGTTCGGTTTGTGCCGGCACGCAAACACCCGACTGCCAGCATTGCGTTCCCACGCGGCCCCGCCTATATCCAGCGTGTCGGTTCACCGACTATGGCGATACACGGCTTGCGGAATAAGCGTTGCGGACCCGGGGGCAGTACCCGGCGCCTCCACCAAATCCTCTTCTCCTGCGGGGGCGAAACAGGCTCGACGCGCGTGGTAAAGGTAAGATCCGTCGCCCGGCATGATACCGCCGTTATCGGGTCGCAATCTAACTGCGAACGACAACTTCGCAACAGAGGCGCTTGCAGCCTAACCCTTAGCGGGGTGAAAGCTTAGAGCAAATCGCGGTCCGAGGGGCACCGGGCAACAGAAGCCCCTCACTCGCCCTAAACGCTCCCCCGCCGACCCGAGTTTCAGCCAGCGAGCCGGAAAATGGCCCAGGACTTCTTTCAATACGAAAAAATGGTCGAGGATGCGCTGCGCGGCGTGGCGCGTGAGGCGCTCAAACGCGCGGCGCGGGACGGTTTGCGCGGCGGACACCATTTTTACATTACCTTTCGCACCGGCACCGCGGGAGTGGAGCTGCCGCCGCAGATTCTCGCGAAATTCCCGGAAGAAATGACGATCGTGTTGCAGCACCAATTCTGGGGCCTCGACGTCGGCGACCACGCCTTTTCGGTGACGTTGAGCTTTAACAGCCGGATGGAACGGCTGACCATCCCGTTCGCGGCAATCACGACCTTTGCCGACCCCTCGGTCAAGTTCGGTTTGCAATTTCAGGCACCGGATGCGGCTGCGGCCGAACAGGCAGAAGCAGCCCTTCCGGCGACATCGGCAACCGCTCTGCCCACGGCGGAGAAATCAGCGGGAGAGAGTAAGGATACCGAGCGGCCGGCCGCCGAGATCGTCACCCTCGACCGGTTCCGCAAACGCTAGAGCGCGCTTGACGAAGAGCGGCAAACGGCGATCTTGCTGCCCGGCGAGATCGTGGAGCCAGGGATGAGTGATTTCTCGTATCATGAGCTGTTTCCGCTCGGCGCGGACGACACACTATACCGCAAACTGACCAGCGACTTCGTTGCTACCGGCGATTTCGAAGGCCGGCCTATGGTCAAGATCAAGCCCGAGGCGTTGACCTTGCTCGCCGCTCAGGCCTTTGTCGATTCCGCTCACCTGTTAAGGCCAGGCCATCTGGCCTCGTTGCGCGCGATACTCGACGACCCCGAAGCATCCTCGAACGACAAGTTCGTCGCGTTCGATCTCCTCAAGAACGCCAACATTGCCGCCGGCAAAGTGCTGCCGATGTGCCAGGACACCGGCACCGCGATCGTCATGGGCAAGAAAGGTCAACAGGTATGGACCGGCGGCGACGACGCCGCAGCGATCTCCGCCGGCATTCGCCGCACCTATACCGACACCAATCTGCGCTACAGCCAGCTCGCCCCGCTGTCGATGTATGAGGAGGTCAATACCGGCGACAACCTGCCGGCACAGGTTGAAATCTATGCCGAGCCCGGCGACCAATACAAATTCCTGTTCATCGCCAAAGGTGGCGGGTCTGCCAATAAAAGCTTCTTGTTTCAGCAGTCAAAGGCGGTGTTGAACCCAAAATCATTGGTCAAATTTCTCGACGAGAAGATCCGCACGCTCGGCACCGCCGCCTGCCCACCCTACCACCTGGCAATCGTCATCGGCGGGACTTCCGCTGAATTGACCCTCAAGACCGTCAAGCTCGCCAGTTGCCGCTATCTCGACAGCCTCCCGGCGAAGGGCAACCGCTACGGGCAAGCCTATCGTGACCGCGGGTTTGAGCAAGAAGTGCTGGAGCTGACTCGCGGACTTGGGATCGGTGCGCAATTCGGCGGCAAATATTTCTGCCACGATGTGCGGGTGATCCGGCTGCCGCGGCACGGCGCCAGCCTGCCGATCGGGATCGGGGTTTCATGCTCGGCCGATCGTCAGATCCTGGGCGAGATCACCGCAAAGGGGGTTTTTCTGGAAGAACTCGAGACCAATCCCGCCCGCTTCCTGCCCGAGATTGAGGATCGGGCATTGGGTGGGGATGTGGTCCCGATCGATCTCAATCGTCCGATGGCGGAAATCCGCCGCCACTTGTCGAAGTATCCGATCAAGACGCGTCTCAGCCTGACCGGGCCGCTTGTCGTGGCGCGCGACATTGCGCATGCGAAATTGCAGGAACGGCTCGATCGCGGCGAAGGTCTGCCGGATTACGCCAAGAACCATCCGATTTATTACGCCGGCCCGGCGAAAACACCGGCGGGCTACGCCTCGGGCTCGTTCGGGCCGACCACGGCCGGCCGCATGGACAGCTATGTCGATGCCTTCATGGCCGCGGGCGGCAGCTTTGTCTCGATAGCGAAAGGCAATCGCGGCCCGGAGGTGCGAGACGCCTGCCGCAAACATGGCGGGTTTTACCTGGGTTCGATCGGCGGCCCGGCGGCCCGGCTCGCACAAGACTGCATCCGTAAAGTCGAGGTTCTCGAATATCCCGAGCTCGGCATGGAGGCAGTCTGGCGGATCGAAGTTGAGAATTTTCCCGCCTTCATCGTCATCGACGACAAAGGCAACGATTTCTTTGCCGCGCTGACTTGAGACGGGGCCGCGCCGGGTGGGATGCGGAGGCGTCGCGATTGGCGGCGGACGATCTGCTGGACTCGCTTATTCGCGGTGAAAAGGGCGCTTGGGAAGCGTTTGTTCGACGCTATGTGGGACTTGTCGTCGCCGCAGTGCGCGGGGTCGCGCGCGAGGGTGCGGACGTAGAAGATTTGGCCCAGGAGGTCTTTTTGCGGCTGTGCCGCAACGAGTTTCGGCTGCTGCGCAGCTACGATCCGGCCCGGGCCGGGCTGTCGACCTGGATTACGATTGTCGCCCGCAGCACTGCGCGCGACGCGATGCGCCGCCATCGCCCGATGACCGTGCCGATCGACGTGGTTCCTGAGGGCCAGCTCTCGGTCGACGCGGTCGAGCCGATCCAAAAGCTGAGACTCCCCGAGGCCTTGTTGTCGCCCCGCCAACGCCAGATCCTATCGATGCTCTACGACCACGAGATGGAGGTGGCGGAGATCGCGGCTCAGCTTGGCATCGATCCGCAAACCGTGCGCAGCGCACATCATAAGGCGATGATTAAATTGCGCGCCTATTTCAAGGCGGATGCTGAATGAATATGCAAAGCTTAAGGTTGCGGGGATGCCGCCGTTGCGCCCTGCCTAAATATGTTCGGAGAGCAGTGCGATGACCCGAATTGACGATGAGATGGGAGAACCGGCGAGTTTCGAAGCCGGCCGTAAATTGTGGCGGCGCTGCTGTACTGCCGAAACCGTCGAAAGCGAAAGCGAGCGCTTTCTCGACCTTGCCGCTTTTGCCGATGGGATCCTCGACGACGAGGAACATGACCGCATCGCCGCCCGCGTCGCCGGTGATGGGGTCGCCATGGCGGATGTCGCGGCGGCGCGGGCACTTTCGACCGGCGGCATCGCGATGCCGGGCGGGATCGGGCCGATCATCGAGCGCGCGATCGCGATCGTCGAACCGGCCCCTGAGCGGGTCCGCAAAATCTCGGCATCGCCGGCGCCCAGCCGCCATCACATCCTCCAGGGGGTGGCGCAATGGGGCAGCCTCGCTGCGGCGCTCGCATTTACCAGCTGGCTTGGCTTTGCGATGGGAAGCGGTGTTTCGCAGACGCTGATCGAGCCCGGCCAGCCGAGCCAGATCAGCGACGAAAATTTCTTGCCTGAGCTGCTCGATCCCTCGACCGGGTTCCTGCGCGATCTCGGCAGTAGCCTGCAGTCATGATTCTCGCCGAACCGGTCGCGCGCAGCGGCGCGCGGCAAAATTGGTGGAAGGTGTTGCTGGCGTTGTCGCTGGCGTTGAACCTGTTTTTTGTTGTCGGCGCATTATGGACTCGTCTCCATCAGCCGCCGCCGATGCTGTCTCCCGAGGACCGACTCGAGCAGATGGCCGGTGAACTCAATCTTGACACTCAGCAAAAACAAGCCTTCGCGAATTATTCGCAGACCATCCGCGACCGGATAAAAGCGATGCGCGGCGCGGTGCAGCCATTGATCGCCAGCGCATGGTCCGAGGTCGCCAAACCGCGGGCTGACGAGGCCAAGGTCATGCAGCTTTTCGATCAAGCTTCGGAGGAGCGGCGCGCCTTTATGCGCGACCTGACGACGACGACTCTTGGGTTTCTGGCGACCCTATCGCCCGAGCAGCGGGCCAAATTCGTCCAGCTCGCCCGCCAACGTCCGCGCCCCTGGTCACCACCCCCGGGTCACGACGCAGCGCAATAACGGCGCCCTGAACCCCGTGCCGGCCTCACGCTCATTTTGTGCCGAACAGGCGGTCGCCGGCATCGCCGAGACCCGGCAGGATATACCCGTGGGCATCGAGGCAGCGATCGAGTGCCGCGGCGACAATCGTGACATTTGGGTAGACGCTTAGAACCGTATCGACTCCTTCGGGGGCGGCCACCAAGCAGACAAATTTGATCGAGCGCGCCTGTAGCTCGACAAGGCGGGATATCGCCGCCACCGCCGAATTGCCGGTCGCCAGCATCGGATCGACCAGGATCACGTCGCGCTCGGCCAAATCGTCTGGCAGCTTCAAATAATATTCGACCGCCTGCAGGGTGCGCGGTTCGCGATAGATCCCGATATGACCGACCCGCGCCGAGGGCAACAGGTCGAGCATGCCGTCGAGAATGCCGTTGCCGGCGCGCAGGATCGAAACCAGGCACAGTTTCTTGCCGGATAACAGTGGAAAGCTGCCTCGCTCGAGCGGCGTCTCGATCTCGGCCGGTTCGACCGGCAGATCGCGTGTCGCCTCATAAGCGAGCGAGCAGGCTAATCTCGCGCAACAATCGGCGGAACTCCGCGGTCGACGTATCGCGGTCGCGCATCAGCGACAATTTATGCTGGACCAGCGGATGCTCGACGACGGTCAATCCCGCCCGCGGCTGCTGCATCGGTTTGCTCCCAGACCATTGCTAGAACAACGTGCCGTCGCTGTCGATTTTGATCGGCGCGCTGCCGTCAGGCCGGCGCGCGAAGGCGATACCGCGGCCCGCCGCCCAACTGCCGCCTTCGAGCATACAGGCGAGCGGAAACTCCGCGACGCTCTTGCCCAGCCGCTCCCGCACCTTGGGCGTCAAGCGATCGAGCAGGGCCACGGTCAAGCCGCGCCACTCGACCACCGGCTCGCTTACCGGATCCAGCGGACGGGTCAGCAGATCCTCGTCGCATGGCACGATAACGCCGCAATCGAGCAGCAGGCCGCCGTTACGGTATTCGGCGAGCCCGGTCAGCCCGTCGAGCCCGCTGACCCGCAACCCTCCAGCCTCCAATGGCTCAACGAGCGAATAAGCCAACCATTGCGACAGTTTGTGAAATGGCACGATGCCGTCGCCGGGTACGGCGCGATGCCGTCCGCAATCGCCGAGCGGCACACCGCCCAGGCTTAACCGATTTGGCCAGATCGGTCCCAGCGCGAGCAGCAAGGTGCGCAGGATCTCGGCCGCCTGCAATTCTCCGCCTTGCGCCCGCCAGTAATCGAAGAGATGACCCGGCCGCGCGGGATTGCCGAACTTTTCGGGGTTCGCCGTGCACACCTCGCCTAGTCGGCGCAGTAACACCGCTCGGCTCTCGATGCCGAGAAGTTTGTTTTCGGGGCCATGCTGGAACGCCATCGCCAAACGTTTCGGCGTAATCCGCGCTAACACCGCGGCGTCGGCGCGCCACGGTGCGGCCGGATCGGCGGAAAATAGCCCCCGCTCCATCGCACGCAGGCTCGCCACGGCTAGCCCCTCGGAGCGCGCCCATACCTGGCCGGTCTCGGCCTCGCGGTAACACCATCCTGGCCCGGCGCCGGCATCGAGCAAGACGGATACAACCGCGAGATCGATCCCCGCCCGGGTTCGCTCAGGCTGATCGGCATCAGCGGCAACGAGTGCCGCGCGGTCAATTCCACCCACATCAAAATGTCGCCACCGGCTGTGATAGGGAACGGCGAGATCGGGATAGCGCCGGCGCGTGATCCCGGCGATCCGGTCGGCGACATCTCCAAGATGCCTCATATCGAGGCGGAAGTGCCGTCCATCTCCCCGCTGGGCGGCCGCAAAGACAATTTCGCAGCGTTCGCGCACCGCAGCGGCGCTCAACAGCGCCACCGCCCTCGCCCGGTCGTTATTCGTCGAGGGCACGGCCTCTGACGCTGTGCAGATCCTCGGCATCGGGAGCCCCAGATGGCGCGAAGTAGCCCGCTGCCTTTTTGGCCTCGATTTCGACCGAGGCGTCGAGCGGCACCAGCCATTCGGGGATCGCGACCTGTTCGGCGATTTCGATCCCCTGCGCCTCGACGGCGGCCCGCTTCATGTTCGACATCGACACCCAGCGATCGATGTGCCGCACACCCAGCCAATGCAAGACGTCTGGCATCAATTCCTGAAAACGCAAATCCTGCACGCCGGCGACACATTCGGTGCGGCGGAAATAGGTGTCGGCGCGGTCCCCCCCGGGTTGCCGCTTGCGTGCATTATAGACCAGGAATTTGGTGACCTCGCCCAGCGCCCGGCCCTCTTTGCGATTGTAAACGATGATGCCGACCCCGCCCTGTTGGGCGGTGGCGACACAGACCTCGACCCCATGAACCAGATAGGGCCGGCAGGTGCAAATGTCGGAGCCAAACACATCCGAGCCGTTGCATTCGTCATGGACGCGGCAGGCGATGACGGTCCCCGGTGCCGCGATGCGATCGACGTCACCAAACAAATAAACCGTGATGCCGCCGACGGGTGGCAATAGAACTTCGAGGTCCGGCCGCGTCACCAGTTCGGAAAACATGCCGCCGGTTTCCTCGAACAGGCTGCGGCGCAGCTCAGCTTCGGCGACCCCAAAACGCTGGGCGAGGCCGGGCAAGTGCCAGACCGGGTCGATCGCCGCTTTGGTCACGCGGATCTCGCAGTTGTCGAGCAGCACCTGCCCGTCGGGGATCAAGCCGCCCTTGGCAACCCGTTCGCGGATCTCCGGCATCGCAATGCGTGCGGTGGTGACGGCGATCGTCGGGCGCACATCGACGCCGTCACCGATCGCCTCAGCGAAAACCTCACCGACAAGGTGACCCCACGGGTCGAGCGATACGATCTTGGCCGGATCGCCCCACGCGGCATTGGGCGCGATCACCGCGGCCGGAGAAGTGTCTGTGAAATCCGGGCGGTAATCGCGCGCCAGCGCCTTTGTTGCGACCGCGAGGGCGCGGTAAATTCCATAGGATCCGGAATAGGCGCCGATTGCATTGCGTCGGCTCGGCTCGGCCGCGCTGGCAACGACCGGTCCGCGATCGGCCGGGTCTGCGGCACCCCAATGCAGCGGTATCGGGCGCTGACCCGCGCTCCCGGGATGAGAGGTAAGCCGAATGTGGCGCGGTACTGTGAACTCCATGTGTTGTTCTGATTCACTCATCGGCTAAAATTCGACAATGGGAAGTTAGTGAACCTGGTGGGTCATCGCAACACGGCAACACTTTTCGCTGAATTCGGCTTTGCCGCGTGCCGGCCGAACACCGGCAACAACCGAACTTTCGGTTTGCCATGATGTTTGAAGGGAGCGGAACACAATCCAACCCACGGAGTATGTCGAATGAAACGCGCGCTGGTCTTGGCGATACCATTGCTTGCAGCCGGCCTCGCCGGTGGACCCGCAAATGCCGCCGGTTGTTTGAAGGGCGCGGCAATTGGCGGGGTCGGCGGACATTTTCTCGGTCATCATGCCCTGATTGGTGCCGGTGTCGGGTGCTTGATAGGTCATCATGAAGCATCAAAGCACGCGCGCGAAAGAGCCGAGCAGCAGCAGGGCAGCACCAACGGTGGGGCGCAGGCATATTCCAATTCCGGGCGATAAGCTGCGGTCCATTTCGCTGGTGGAGCTTACCCGGAAGCGCATAGCGGCCACGGAATTGAAGGATTAGATTTGCGCGGAGCACGCAGGCCACTACGGGGCTCGCCGCGATGGATTCGCGCAAATTTCAGGACCCCTTCGTTACCGCCACAGGCGATCGGCGCGCGCAAGTCGCGCTAAAGGGGCTTGAAACGCTGTGGTTCAACACGGGCACGCTATGCAACCTGACCTGCGGTCATTGTTACATCGAGTTGTCACCAAAAAATGACCGGCTGGTCTATCTGACTGCGGCGGAAGTCGCCGAATATCTCGATGAGATTGCGCTGCGGAGGTTGCCCACGACGCTGATCGGCTTCACCGGTGGCGAGCCGTTCATGAACCCCGAATTTCCGGTGATGCTGGAAGACGCGCTTTCTCGCGGCTTTGACGCGTTGGTGCTGACCAATGCGATGAAGCCGATGGCGAAGTGCAAGCAGGCATTGCTTAAACTAAAAGATCGTTACGGCGATCGGCTGACAATCCGCGTCTCGATCGACCATTACGGCCGACAGGTCCACGAACAGGAACGCGGCCGCCGCAGTTGGAAGCCGACGATCGACGGCCTGTGTTGGCTGGCGCGCAATAGGTTCAGCTTGCACGTCGCCAGCCGCCGGCTGTCGGGCGAGACGGAAGCCGAGATCCGCGCAGGCTTCGCCCGGCTCTTCGGCGAACTGGATCTGGCGATTAATGCCGCTGATCCGGTTCGGTTAATGGTGTTCCCCGAAATGAACGCCGCCGCCGACGTGCCGGAGATCACCGAGGCGTGCTGGGGCATTCTCGGCAAATCGCCGGAAAGCGTCATGTGCGCCTCCGCTCGCATGGTCGTCAAACGCAAAGGAGCGGCGCGTCCCGCCGTCCTTGCCTGCACTTTGCTGCCTTATGACGAGCGCTTCGAGCTCGGCCCGACCCTCGCCGCAGCAAGCGGTGCGGTGCCACTCAATCATCCGCATTGCGCCAAGTTCTGCGTGCTCGGCGGCGGCGCCTGCAGCCGCAGCTGACCGCGGTTCAGTGAGAGACCAGTTCAAATTTCGGCGACGGGTCGAGAGCCGACCTGCACTAACACTTTGTCGGACAACAACCTTGCGCCGATAGCCGCCTCCACGCCGCTGCCGTTCGCCACCTCAAGCAGACCCGACGGCCACCCCTGGGATCACGTTCGCCCACCGCGTGCTCTCGCGCTCGGGGCGGATTAGCGCCATCCCTATAAGGCCGCCGGCCAGCATAACGAGGCCACAGATCATAAAGCCGGTGTTGAAGCCGTCGAGTGGTGTCGCCGCGGTCTGAACGATGCTGCCCATGACGAAGGGGGCCAGGAGCCCGGCCGAGGTGCTGATCGCGGTGCCGATCGCGAGCAAAGCGCCGCGCTGAGCGACGGGCGCGATCTCGCCGACGACGGCATTGCCGATCACGTAGACGACCGAAGGCAGCGCCACCCCGATTGTCGTCAAGGCGATCTTGCCGACGATGCCCGGCACGTAGGGCATCACCGCCAGCCCCGCGCCGCCGAGCGCGACGCAGGCGCCGGCGAAGATCCCGCGCGCCAACCGGCTCGATACGCCACGAGCGAGTAGGCGCTGCGAAACCCACCCAGCGGCAATGACCAAGATCACGCTGGCGCCCGCCGGAAGCGCACCCAAGAGGCCGACCGAGCTTTGCGCAAAGCCCAGTCCTTTGATCAGAAACGGCCCCAGCCAGGATAACGCCAGCGATAATCCCCATTGGGCCCCGAAACTGGCGCACCAACACGCGATAATCGTCGGGCTGCGCAACAGCCGTCCATAGCCGATCCTGCCGTGCGTTGGCGCCGCATTCGCCGTTGCCGCGGCGGTCAACGGGCCCTCGCGGCCGAGCGCTAGCCATGCCGCGCTCCAGGCGAGGCCGGCGAGGCCGAGCACGCCAAAGGCCCAGTGCCAGGAATAACGCACAATGATCCAATTGAGCAGTGGCAACGCGACCATGATGCCGATGCCGGCGCCTTGCGCAACAATCGCGGTCGGCAATGTGCGCAACTCATTAGGAAACCAGTTGTAGGTCGAATGCAGCGCCACCGGATAAGCGGGCCCTTCGCCGGCGCCAAGTGCGATGCGGCAGGCCATGATCGTGCCGAACCCGACTGTCCCGATCATCGGAAACTGGGTTAATGCCCAGATCAGGCCCATAACCAACAACGCCCAGCGGGTTTGTGCGCGATTGACGATGAAACCGGTGACGATCGCCGATGCCGAAAACAGCAGATAAAAGCTCGATCCCAGCAACCCGAACTGGCGCGGGCTCAGCTGCAGTTCCTCCATGATCCGGACCCCGGCGATCCCGATCACCGCCTTATCGGCAAAATTAATCAGCATGAAGCTGAACAGCAGACCGACGACTAGCCAAGCCTGCATAGGTGCGCGCGCGTAGTGCGTCTTGGTGACCTCGCGCAGTTGAAGGGCGGTTTCCTTAATTTCGGCGTTTGTGCACCGAGCCGTCTGGACACTCATGGGGCCCTCGGCGAGAGTTGACGGGTACCTACTAGTACCCCCTATAACTAAGGTACTGAGTGGTACCGACGCAAGAGGATTTCTTGAGGAACCACGAAGGAGTTACCCAGCCCCGCTCCGGCCAGGGCGATAACCAAGTGCGCGAGCGCATCCTCGGCGCCGCGTTTAAGGCATTCACAGAAAACGGTTACGCCCGCACCAGCACGCTCGATATCGCGACGCGCGCCAAAGTCTCGAAGCGCGATCTCTACGCTAATTTCGGCAGCAAGGACGCGGTGCTGGTCGCGTGTATCAAGAGCCGCGCCGACCGTATGCAACTGCCTCCGGAACTGCCTCTACCACGTACCCGGCAGATACTCGCGTCAATGCTGACCACGTTTGCGGCGAACCTCGTGCGTGAGAGCTCTCACCCATCGGTCATCGCGATGTTCCGCTTGGCAATCGCCGAGGCGACGCGCTCGCCCGAGATTGCCCAAGCCTTGAATTCGGTTGGCCGTAATGCCACACGCAGCGCCCTCGCCAGCCTGTTGGCGAGTGCCCAATCGGCTGGGCTAATCGGCGCGGGAGAGCCACCGGAGATGGCGGCGCAATATTTGGGACTCGTCTGGGAAGACCTGAGGATTGGCCTGCTGCTAGGCGTTGCGGCGGCACCCGATCCGGCCGAGACCGAGCGACGGGCAACCAACGCTACAGCGGCATTTATGAAGCTACACCCCGATCCTGCCCCGAACGGGTAGCACGGGGCGGGCACCGAACGAGCTTCACCCGCGCAACAGGGCGCGCCATTGCGCGGGAAGGATCGCTTCCACGGCCAGTCCGACAGCTTCTGAGCGAGGCGATTTGCGATTTGTTGACTTTGGCAACGATTCCGCCGACCATTGCGGCATGAGCGAGTTCGCATACCTCAGTGATGGATACCGCATTCGAACGGCGGGTTGCCGAACTGCGCCGTTTCAACCGGTTCTACACGCAAAAGATCGGCGTGCTCGAGGAGGGCTTGCTCGATAGCGCCTTCTCCTTGACCGAGGCGCGGGTGCTCTACGAAATGGCCTTTTGCGCGGAGGAGCACACGGCCGCCCGACTGGGCAAGCAATTGGCCCTGGATCGCGGCTATCTGAGCCGGATCTTGCGCGGCTTCGAGCGGCGCGGATTGATTTGCCGCACTCCCTCGACCGCCGACCGCCGCCTAACTCTGTTGGCGCTGACGCCGCAGGGCCGATCGGCCCTTGCCGACCTCGACAGGCGCTCGCAGGCTGTGACCGGAACCTTGTTATCCCGGTTATCGGAGGAAGAACAGCAACGCCTGGCCGCTGCAACGGGCGCGGTCGAGCGACTGCTCGGCGATCGGAGCGAAACCGGCGCGGCCTATTTGTTGCGCCCACACCGGGCCGGTGATATCGGCTGGATCATCTCGCGTCATGGCGCGCTCTATGCGCAGGAATTCGGCTGGGACATCGAGTTCGAGGCGCTAGTGGCCGAGATCGCCGCCAAATTCGTGCGGGACTTCAATCCGCGGCGCGAATGTTGCTGGATTGCCGAGAAGGAAGGCGAGAACGTCGGTTCGGTGGTGCTCGTGGAAGATAATGAAGTCACAGCAAAGCTGCGATTGCTGTTGGTCGAACCTAACGCGCGAGGTTGTGGCATCGGCGCCCGGCTGGTGCAGGAATGCCTGCGGTTCGCGCGTCAATCTCATTACAAAAAGGTCACGCTGTGGACCAACAGCATCCTCGTCGCGGCGCGACACATCTACGAAAGCGCGGGCTTCCAATTGGTCGACGCGCAGCCGCACCACAGCTTTGGCCAGGATCTGATCGGTGAAACTTGGGAATTGGTGTTGTAGCGAAACCGGCGACCTACAGAGCCAATGCCGTAGTTTGCTGTATCACCTGGGTCGACCCCTCCCAGATCATCCGGAGGGCGACGAAAGTAATAATGCCAAGTCCGATCCATGAGATCCAGAAATGTCGCTCCAGCAAACGCGCGACATAGTTGGAGGCGATTCCCATCAACGCTACCGACAAGATCAGCCCAAACGCTAGAACCCAGAAATGATTGCGTGCGGTCCCCGCAACCGCCAGTACATTGTCGAGCGACATCGAAACGTCCGCCAGGACAATGCGAAACAGCGCTTGCCGCGGCGTCTTGTGCGGGACTGCTGGATCATTTGCTGGCAACCCGGCGTCTGAGTGGGAGGCGCTGCGGGTCTGGCGAAGCTCGCGGTACATTTTCCACGATACCCACAGCAATAGCACGCCGCCGGCCAGGGTAAGTCCGATAATCGCGAGCAATTGAGCGGTGATCAGAGCGAAACCGAGACGCAGTCCGGTCGCAATCAGAATGCCGAGCACGATTACGCGCCGGCGCTGATCGGCCGCTAAGCCCGAGGCGGCCATGCCCACGAGGATCGCGTTGTCGCCGGCCAGCACCACATCGATGATGACGACCGAGAGCAGCGCGCTGAGTTGACTGACGTCGATCAGCACCCTCGCCAAATGGGCATCGAGGCCGGCGTCGTCGAGACCGTCCCAACGCAAGCAGCGGCTGAGGCGCCCTAGCGGCTGGAACGCCGTCGCCTTCGGAGGCGCAACGGTATTGCGGTGCCGGCGTGAAGTTAGGGTCTTTCAGTAGGCGTAGTCGACGAACACGGGATCGACATTACCGTGCCAGCGCATGCGATAGTCGTCGAGCAATTCCTCGGCCGGGGAGCGGCCGGAACCGGCAATCGCAAAAAGCGGATCGAGAAAATGGGTCTCGTCCTCGCCGAAGGCGCTGCGCCGGGCACGGCGATGCAGTCCCTCACGGGCGATATCGAGCATTTCGAGCGCCACATCGCGTAAGGTTCGGGTGCGCAGCGGAGTTGCCAGCGCCAGCCGCGGCACATCGCGGCGCATCGCTTCGCGCTCCTCGGCGGTCCAATCGGCAACAAGGTCCCACGCCGCATCAAGCGCCGTCTGATCGTAAAGAATGCCGACCCACAATGCCGGCAAGGCGCATAGCCGCCGCCACGGCCCGCCATCGGCGCCGCGCATTTCGAGAAAGGTCTTCAGCCGCACCTCGGGGAAGGCTGTCGTCACATGGTCGGCCCAGTCGCCGATCCGCGGCACTTCATTGGTCAGCGCCGGCAGCTTGCCGGCCATAAAATCTCGGAAAGACTGGCCGCTTGCGTCAATGTACCGGCCATCGCGGTAGACGAAATACATCGGCACATCGAGCATGTAGTCGACATATCGCTCGAACCCGAAGCCGGGTTCAAAGACAAAGGGAAGCGTGCCGCAGCGGTCCGGGTCGGTGTCGGTCCAGACATGGCTGCGCAGGCTCAGATAGCCGGAGGGCTTGCCTTCGCAAAACGGCGAGTTGGCGAACAGCGCCACCGCCACCGGCTGCAATGCTAGGCTCACCCGAAACTTTTTGACCATGTCCGCTTCGGACTGGTAGTCGAGGTTAGTTTGCACGGTGCAGGTGCGCAGCATCATGTCGAGGCCGAGGCTGCCCTTTTTCGGCATGTAATCGCGCATGATCCGATAACGCGCTTTTGGCATCCACGGTATGTCCTCGCGGCGCCATTTCGGGTCGAAGCCGAGCCCAAGCATGCCGAGCCCGAGCTCGTCGCAGACTTCGCGGACCTGCCGCAAATGCTCGTGCACCTCATCGCAGGTCTGATGCACATTTTCGAGCGGCGCACCGCTCAGCTCGAACTGCCCGCCCGGTTCGAGCGTGATCGAACATTGAGCGTCGTTTGACAGCGCGATCGTATTTCCGTTCTCGACCACCGGTTTCCAGCCAAAGCGGCGCATGCCTTGCAGCAAGGCGCCGATGCCGTCCGGCCCCTCATATGGAACCCGCCGCAAATCGGAGCGGCGGAAGACAAATTTCTCGTGCTCGGTTCCGATGCGCCATGCCGAAGTCGGCTTTGACCCGGCCTCGAGATACTCGACAAGCTGGCGCTTGTCGGTGATCGGTTCTCCGGGCGTGCTCGGCGTCGTCGTCATGCTCGGCGGAACTCCAGCAAGAGGCAGTCCCATACGGACGGCAGCCCCGATTAGGTGGCAGAGCGCGCGGGCCCAGTCAACGAGACCGGGGCGGACGCCAGTCGCCGGCGATTGCTTGAAACACCGAGAGAGCAGCCACCGCGGCGGTGTCGGCGCGCAACACCCTGGGCCCCAGCCCGACGCGCGTAACAAAAGGCAATGAGCCAAGACAATCAAGCTCGTTCTCGGCAAACCCACCCTCGGGGCCGGTCAGCAGCGCGCACGCCGATAAATTAAGCCGCGGCAGGGCGTCGGCGATCGGCTCGCCGCCGCCGGTTTCGTCGCACACGACCAAACGGCGATCGATTGGCCACCTGGTAAGGACGACCTCAAGCGTTTCGGGCGCGCGTAGCTCCGGCAGCGACAAGCGCTCGGTTTGCTCGGCCGCGGCAACGGCATGCGCCTGCAACCGGTCGAGGTTGAGCCGTTCGACTTGCGTATGCCGGGTCCAGACCGGCATGAAGGCCGAGACGCCGAGCTCGGTCGCCTTCTCGATGAGCCATTCGAGCCGGGCGCGCTTGATTGGCGCAAACAGCAGCCACAGATCGCCTTCTGGTTCCGCGTCGCGAAGGCGGCGTTCGACAATCAGCGATGTCCGGTTGCGCCCGGTGTCGTCGATCCGGCATAGCCATTCGCCGTCCCTAGCGTTGAAGGCGGCGACCACAGCGCCCGGCCCAAGCCGCAAGACGGTCCGCACATGGTGCGCCTGCCCGGGTGAGAGTTCGAGACGTTCTCCCGCCGCCGGCAATTGCGCCACATAAAGGCGCGTCTTCGGGCGCTCACTCATATTGCTGCCTGAAATCACCCACTCGGGCTCCCGTCCTGCCATCGATCGGCTAAGTTAAATCCGAGGTTCGTCCTATTACGATTACCGGGATGTTCGGTATCTGGGGTACAAAACCCTCGGCCGAAACCGTGTGAAAGTGAGAAACTAGCCAGAGTGTCGGCTCACGCCGGATGATGACGGGGGATCTGATGAGCGAGAAGAATAGCGGCCGCGCGCATGTCGTTACCGGTGGCTTTCCGCCCGGTTCGCTAGCCGGGCACGACCACGATTATGCGCGACTGCAGCTGTTGGGGCTATTGGCCGAGCGCGCCATTCCGGCCTCGGTCGCCAACGACTTCGCCGATGTGGAGAAGTGGCTCCCCATCAGCCAATTATTGATCAGCTACGTTGCCGGCCCCTACCCGGACTCCGGCCAATGCCGTGCGCTCGAACACTGGCTTGAGGCGGGTGGTCATTGGCTCGGCTTGCACGGAACCAGCGGCGGACGCGCCGAGCGGGTCGATGGCAGCCGTCAGCGCCGCACTGTCAAGGCTGAGCATCACGCACTGCTCGGCAGCTATTTCCTGACCCACCCACCGATCCGCAAGATCCGGGTCGAGGTCAGCAATATCGATCATCCTTTGACGCGAGGGCTCAGCGCCTCTTTCGAGGTCGAGGACGAGCCCTATTTTGTCGAGCTGCAAGATCCGGGCTCGACGCAGATCCTGCTGACTGCGGATTATGGCGCCGATGCGGTGTCGCCGGCGATCGGGACGCTGTATCCGACGGACACCTCGCTGCAGCCCGATGGCAGGACACGCGTGCTCGGTTATTTCAAACCGGTTGGCAAGGGCAGCGTGACCTATTTTGCACTCGGCCATTGCCACAATCCGGCGATCCGCGCGGCGCGGCCCGCCGATCCCGCGGACACGACGCCGCCCACCTTTCACGGCGCGTGGGAATCCGAGCCGTTCATCACTCTGCTGCGCAATACGATCGACTGCGGCACGAAGGCCTGATCGTTTCGACGGGCTTGCTACTGCCGCAGCTGAAAAGGGCAGCGACAACGCGCCCGAGGACTCGGTAGGGCAAGCTCGGCAAAACGACCATCGTGCCGATGATCTGCGGAACTCGAATATCCCTGTAGCGGCGGTGGGGCGGCTGATTGGCGCGCGCCGCTCACTTGCGCACCGCGATATGATGGGGTGGGACGAATGATGAACGATCAGAGGGCGGGGGCGGCCGGCGCTCATCGTCGAACCGGCACCCCCGCGATTGAAATCCCGCGGCGCCGGTTTCTACTTGGCGCCGCAGCACTTGGCGGCGCGGCGATGCTGGGAGCCTTCGAACCGGTCCGGGCGCGGGCGGCGGCCACCGGCACGTTGCACAACATCGACCATTTCATTTTCCTGATGAAGGAGAACCGCTCATTCGACCATTACTTCGGCACGTTGTCAGGAGTGCGCGGCTTCGACGACGCCAGTGCGATGACACTGCCTGACGGCCGCCCGGTCTTCGCCCGAGCCGACGACCAGGACGGTGTTCGGGTGTTGCCGTTTCGGCTCGACACCACACACACCAGTGCCCAGCGGATGCATGTGCTCGATCACAGCTGGCGCGCGCAGCACCAATCCTGGGATGGCGGAAAAATGGATTTGTGGATTCCGGCGCATCGGGCCGAGGACGGCGCCGCGGCGCCCCTGACCATGGGGTATCTCGCGCGCCCCGACCTTCCCTATTACCATGCGCTCGCCGACGCGTTTACGATTTGCGATAATTACTATTGCTCGGTCATGGGTCCGACCCATCCCAATCGCTACTACGCGATGTCGGCGACGATCGATCCCAACGGCAAGCATGGCGGTCCCGCAATCGACAATACGCCTCGCGCCTATTCCTGGGAGACTTATCCCGAGCGGCTGCAGCGCGCCGGTATTTCCTGGCGCATTTATCACGATCTCGATGATTACGGCTGCAATGTCTGCAAATATTTCGTTCAGTACCGCACAGCGTCGCCGCAATCGCCGCTGCGCGACGCAGCACTGCGCAATCGGCCGTTCTATGAGCTGCTGTGGGATTTGCGCACCGGCAACATCCCGCAGGTAACCTGGATCGTGCCACCCTCTTTCGTCAGCGAGCATCCCGACTGGCTGCCTGCGACCGGCGAGCACCACACTCAGCTTATTCTCAGCGCATTGTGGTCCAATCCCAAATTGTGGGCGCGGACTGCGCTTGTTCTTCATTTCGATGAGAATGACGGCCAGTTCGACCATGTCGCACCACCTACCCCGGCGCCGGGGACACCTGAGGAATATGTCGGGGGGGTTACCGGTGGGTCTCGGCTTCCGGGTCCCGTGCCTGGTGATTTCGCCCTGGACCCGCGGCGGCTTTGTGTTCAGCGAGGTGATGGATCACACCTCGTCGCTGCGGCTGCTTGAATCGCGGTTCGGTGTCGAGGTGCCCAATTTGAGCAGCTGGCGTCGCGCGACGACCGGCGATATGACCGGCGCCTTCAGTTTCGGCCTGCCACGGCGACCCGACATACCGGACCTGCCGGAGACATCCAAAGCGCTCCTGGCAGCCGAGAACGAGGCAATGGCGCTGCCACTGCCGGTACCGCCGTCGCAGCCGGCGATGCCGCGGCAGGAACCGGGAACGCGGCCGTCACCGGTGTCGGTGAGCCACGCCGGATAATGGCACCTCCGGTGCGCCGGACCTCAACTCCACCCGCATCAGGAACGGCGCTTGATTTGCCGATTTCAGCTGCGCGGGCGGCTTATTCCTGGCTTGCGGCCGGGTATTCCGGTTTGATGTCGAGGAGCGGCGTGCCGTCGATACAGTCGAGGCCGCGGACGTGCAGCGTCCCACCCTCGATCGCCACCAATTCGACGATCGAGGAAGCGATCGGGTTGGGTCGCACCGGCGAGCGCAGTGCGAAGGTGCCGGTTGTCTGCGCGCCCGCCGGTGTTTGCAGGACAAGGTCGCGGCGCGCGCGGTGCATCCAATAGAGCACCTGGATGCGGCGGTAGCCGTCGAGACCCGCCAGCGCCGGGCGCCAGCCTTCATCGACATCGATTGAACAAACCGGCCCCTCGGGGCTGCCACGTTTCGGGCATTCGCGGCGATCACGCCACGGGGTGTGGATCGTGCCGATGAAAAAGACCCCGGCATCGGTTCGGGGTGGAAGCTCGACCGCCACTTCCCCGGGGCGGATTTCGCTGTCAATTTCGCTCGTTTGGCTCATCGCCAAACAATGACAGGCGCGCCGGCTTGATGTCCAGAAGCGGCGATCAGCAGGCCCACTCTGGTTCCTTCGCGCGGGCCGCTGCCGATGACCAAAGGAGGGGCTGGGGCAATCGGCGTCGGATGTGATACGCTCGCCGAGCGCTCGGTTCTCGAGCCGCACAGCAGCGTCCTTTACAACGAGGGGTAGCGACGATGGCCTATGAGGGGATGATTGCCGAGACGATTGGGATCAAAGGTGACAAGAACGAGACGATTTCGGCCTATGTCGCGCGGCCGTTAGGCCCGGGTCCGTTCCCCGGCATGGTGCTGCTGCATCATGCGCCCGGCTGGGACGAATGGTATCGCGAGGCGACCCGCAAATTCGCGCATCACGGTTATGCGACGATCAGCCATAACCTCTATCACCGCGCCGGTGAGGGCAAACCCGATGATGTCGCCGCCAAGGTGCGCGCCGAGGGTGGCGTTCCGGACGCGCAAGTCATCGGCGATACCGAGGGTGCGGTGCAATGGCTGAAGGCCCAGCCCTGGCTGAACGGCAAAGTCGGCGTGTTCGGGACCTGCTCGGGCGGACGGCAGACTTTTCTCTACGCTTGCCACACCAACAGCATCAATGCCGCCTGCGAGCTTTGGGGCGGCCGCGTCGTGATGAGCCAGGAGGAGCTGAACCCAAAGCAGCCGGTAGCGCCGATCGAATACACGCAGAAGCTGTCATGCCCGCTGCTCGGACTCTTCGGCAATGAGGATCGCTCGCCGACCCCAGAACAAGTTGACCAGCACGAGGCCGAGCTGAAGAAGTACGGGAAAAACTACGAGTTCCACCGTTACGACGGTGCGGGCCACGGCTTCTTCTATTACGATCGGCCGGCCTACCGCATCGAGCAGGCGCTCGACGGGTGGAAAAAGGTTTTCGCGTTTCTCGAAAAGCACCTGTCCGCATAACACCGGCATGTGCACCTCGATCGTCGAGATCGTCAGCGCCGCGGGTGCCGGCAAGCGCGATGACGGGTGGTTCGATCTGACGCATGCCGTCGTATCGTATGACCACCCGCATCACGCTGTGTTGGAAGAGGCGATCAACATCGATTTTGTGAACCGCGCGCTCGGTCCGGACGCGCGGGTCGCGGTCGAGCTGACCTTGGAATTGGCCAAGGAGTTGAGCGCCGCACTGGCCCGGGCGATCGCGGCAGCCGAAATCGAAGAAGGCCATCGACTGCGGAACACCTGAGGCGGGCGGCGCCGACCGCGCCGCTGACCAGCACCCGCCGGTTACCGGAGTGCAGGGGGATAATCACGCCCTGCTCTCCAATCAGTAAAATCACCAAGGAATAGGGCCGATGACCTCACGCGTGCCGATGGTATCGCTCGAACGGGCCCGCGAACTCGGTGAGGCGATGGGGATGCCGGCGCGGCGCACGCAGAGTGAGGCGTTTCGCGTCGTGGCCAATAGTCCCGGTGTCGCCAGGGTGGCGTTCGGCCAATTGATGCAACCGTTGGAGAACAACAAATTCGACACCCGGCTGCGCGAGCTGATGATCATGCGGATCGGCTGGGTTGCCCGCTCGGGCTACGAATGGACCAACCACGGCGGGTAGCGACAACCGCCGGAATCCCGCCCGAGGATATCCTGGCGGTGCGTGACTGGCGAAACTCCGAGCGGTTGACCGCCGCCGACAAGGCGATCCTCGCCGTCACCGACGAGTGTCTCGCCGGCAAATCGATTTCGGACGCGGCCTGGGCCGAGGTGGTGAAGCACGTCAGCGATCCCGGACAACAGGTCGAATTCATCATCGCTATGGGCAATTGGCTGATGTTTTCGATGCTGTTCCGCAACCTGCGCATTCCGCTGGGGGAAGGTGTGATGCTGTGGCCGCCCGATGGCGTGGTCTCGCCGGCGGCAGAGGGGTAGCCACGAGACGCGTATCGCGGTCGAGCCGGTCGTCGATAGGCCTCAGGTCGCCAGCGAACGACGCTTCTGCGAGAGGCTGCGGAAGGTAACCGACCAGCGGGTCACTTCCATGGGTGCGATGCTGTGTTCCCATTTATGGCGCGCGTCGCCGGTAAGATGATAGATTGACCGCGGTGTCAGAAGAACCGATGCCCGATCGAAACCGACGGGCTTGCGCCGGCGGAACCGCATCGTCGCCGGCGCGCCAAGCGAGATGCCGATGACATGCTCGAACACCGGCCGGTCTCGGTGCCAGCCGATCCCGGCGCCGGGATCGTAACGGATCACCAGCGACTGAACGAGTTCGTCCGGGGACAACCCAGCAAATTTTGCTGCCTTTGCACGCAGCGGCAACAGCCAATCGGGAATAGCCTCAGTTGGCGTTAGGCTGGCATCGTCGAAGTCATAGCGCCACCCGTACGACGCGGTCAGCCGCTTGCCCAGCCATTGATGAAACTGGAACGGTGAAAGCTGCGCCGCGTCGATCGACGCGATCAAGCTCTGCTCTTCTAGCGGCGTAACGATGGCCTCGGCATGCGCCAGCCCAGCGAGCGGTGGGGCGTCAAGGAGGTCGGGTTGGTCTAGGCTGGATTTCATTCTTTGGGAAGCAGTGTTACCGCACCCTTATGTGGGGGACGAGGGCAGGGCCGAGAAGTACGGAGCTTCCCCGACCAGACGCCGCCGCGGGGCATGCACAGCGTGATATCACCGATGCGGTTTTTCGCGGGGTAAGTAGCTTGAGGTTTTACAAAACTGACATACGCTTGAGCTCAATTAGCAAGGCATGTCAGAGCGAGGGGAACAGCCGCAATGAAGCCGAACCGGCAAGGTAGGGCACTCGACAGCACCGGGCGGGGAAGGGGATGAGCATGGGCGATGAATTGGGCAGACCGGCGTCGCTCGCTGCAGCGAGGTTGCACCCTCCGGACGAATGGGATCGCGAGGCCGATGTCGTCGTAATCGGCGCCGGCGCCGCCGGAATGCCCGCGGCGATCGTCGCGCGCGAAGCCGGCTTCGCGGTGATCCTTGTCGAGTCAGAAGCGGATATCGGCGGCCACGCCATTACCAGCGGCGGCAATGTCCCGCTCGGCGGCGGCACCAGCGTGCAACGAAAATACGGCGTCGAGGACACCCCGGATTTATTGTTCCGCGACCTGACCGACTGGTCGGTGGTCGGGCCGAACGGCTTCCCGGATTACCGCTACAACGATCGCGAAATCATCCGCGCCTTTGCCGATAACAGCGCCCCGTGTTTTGAATGGTTGCTCGCCCACGGAGTCATCATTGTCGATAAAGCGCCCGATGCCCTTGGCGGAACCTCGGTTGGCAATTCGCTGCCGCGCGAAATGCATTGCGCGGTTATGGACTGGCCGACAGTGCAGACCGGTGCGCCGGCCGATCCGGCAATTCAAAAGACCCGTTCCTCGGGCAATGGCTTGATGCGACAGCTCGAAGTAGCCGCCAAAAAAGCCGGCGTCGAGATTCTGCTCGAACACCGAATGACTTCGATTTACCGGCAGACGCCGAATTCCGGCCCCGTGGTCGGCATAGCAGTCGATCACAAGGGAACCACGTTCAACATCCGCGCCCGCAAGGCGGTCATCATCGGGACCGGCGGGTCGACCGGCAATGTCAATTTCCGGCGGATGTTCGATCCGCGCCTGACCGAAGAGTATTGCGGCCTTGCCGGCATGCCATGGTCGGACCAGGACGCCAGCGGCGAACTGGCGGCGATGGCGATCGGCGCCTCACTGTGGGGGCTCTACAACCAGACCGGCGAATTCGGCGCCAATGTGACCAAGCCGGGTTCGATCGGCTGCCAATACAATTACCGAAATCTCCAGTGGATGCCGGGCAGCCGGGTATTCGATCGCGCCGGCGCAACGGGGCTCCGGGTGGCGAATTGGCAGGACCTGATCCTGGTCAATATGCTCGGCAATCGCTTTTACGACGAGACTGGCGGGCAATATATCGCCAATAACTACAATTCCATCGAACCCTATGTCCAGGGCAGCTGGCTCAACGCCAAAAACATCAAATACGACCCCAATAATTTCTTGAATGCCGCATTGGCCGGCATCGATGACGGCCACAATGGCGGCGGTCCGATCTGGGCGATCTTTGACACCGACGCGGTCGAACGCGAACAATGGCGGCCGACACCGCCGCATGTCGACATCGCCGCCGGTTTCTTCTTTAGCGCCAATCGGTTGGCCGATCTCGCCGAAAAGATTGTCATGAAATTCCAGCGCGTGCCGATGCCGCCGGCAGCATTGGAAGAGACCGTGGCGCGTTATAACGCCTTTGTCGACTCCGGCATCGACGCCGATTTCGGCAAGCCGAAGCCGATGTACAAGATCGCCAAGCCGCCCTTTTATGCCGCCTGGGCCACACCGGTGGTGCACGATACCCGCGCCGGGCTGCGCATCAATGCCAAATGCCAGGTCATCGATATGCACGGTGAGGTCATCCCCGTCCTCTATTGCGGCGGCGAATCAGCAGGCGGCTTTAGCCAGCACGGCCTCGCCCGCGCCGTTTGTCAGGGCTATATCGCCGGCCGGACGGCAGCGGCAGCGCCACCTTTTTAGCGAGAGCGTAATATCCACGCTAACGGATCATAGTGGAGGGAGGCGGTGGTCCATTCTGCGGCATGCGAGCGGCAAGAAGATCATGGGAGGCGCCGCCGCTATTGGGATTGGCGTTTGCCCCATTAGCATTGGCGGCGACATCGTAGCCAACCACCCGGAACCCGCCATAATCGTCTCTGGCTTCGTCTGCATCGTGGTTGAAGAACAGCTCGGGCCAACGGCCCGACTGCCTGATGTTCCAGTCCTGATAGCCAATCGAACCGGTCCACGCGATCGAGTTCGACAGCCAAGTGTACCGAGCAAGACCCATTCGTTTTATCGCATCGCAAACAGCGCCGGAGCCGTAGACCCCGATCTGGTAGGTTGCGATACCGCTGCCAGCCGAGACTAGACCGGCCGCGACCCCTTGGAAATATTCGGTGACGCGATCCAGCGACCGGTTCCGTGCGTCAAAATCAACAGCAAAGTAAATCGCAGTGCCCGGTGGCTGACCGATCGCCTTTGCCTGCCAATGTGCCGTGGTTGCGTCGCTAAAACCGGAGGCATAAGAAAAATACGCGGGATAGCGGGAATGTGATTCCCAGACAGCGACGATATTCAAGCCCATCGTCGATAGCCGCTGCGCCTCGCTCGCCGAAAGCGCCGGCCACCGCGAATCCGGGTTGCGGTAATAGCGGGCGACAAAATCGACCTGGCCTGGCCGCAGCTGGTACGCGACGTCGGTGGAATCGGTCGCCATATCAATCCCGTGCCCCGCTCGAAGGGTCTTCGGCGGCTCGATCGCCCGGTACAGGCTCGGGAGTGGCGGAGGCTGGCACGCCGTCAAGATCAGTGCCGCGACGATCGGAACCAGTTTGCTAACCCGCAACGTGCTTGCCCCCGTGTCAAAAAAATGTGGACGGCACCCCGGGTGCCATTTTTCGTTACCGCTGAGGTTGCTGCAACCAAAATCGCTCGGGATTAATTGGTTTGCGTTAATTTTGTGGGGATTCCCAATCCCGCCGCCCGCCGCGGCAGGTCGCAAAGCGCGAATCACCGCTTCTCGTTGGCGATCGCGGTTCGGTCCTTTTGATTCCGGCTGGACGCGGCGGGGTGGCGCACTAGGCTCGGGCTGGACTGTCGTCAACCCGAATGGCGAGCCGTTCGGCTTCCGAACTGCCCGCCGCACCTCTGCAGCCGCCGCCCCCCGAAATTCGGGTGCCGGACGGACCCGCTTAAATCAGCTTGTCGAGTGTAATGGGTAGATCACGCACGCGCTTGCCGGTTGCGTGAAAGATCGCGTTTGCAATGGCCGCGGCGACACCGACGATGCCAATCTCGCCCACTCCCTTAATGCCGAGGGGATTGACCCTCTCGTCCGGTTCGTCGACGAAAATAATTTTGACGTCGTAGACGTCGGCGTTCACCGGGACATGATATTCGGCAATATTTGCATTCATAATGCGGCCGAAATTGTGGTCGATTAGCGTTTCTTCGTGCAATGCCATTCCGATGCCCCACACCACCCCGCCCAAGATCTGGCTGCTGGCCGTTTTGGAGTTGAGGATGCGGCCGGCGGCGATCGCGCTGACGACCCGGGTGACGCGGATGATTCCGAGCTGCTCGTCGATTTTTACTTCGGCGAAGACCGCCGAGTGAGTGTTGTGTGCGTGCGAACCGTCATCTTTAAAGGCGGTCGATTTCTCCTGCTCGATTCGGTCGACGCCGCCATGCCGCATCGCCTCGGCGATCGGCACCGCTCGCGATGAATCCTGCTTGCTGACGAGTTTGCCGTCGGCAAGTGCCAACTCCTCCGGCGTCGCGTTGGCGAATGGCGAATTCGGCATCTCCTTTGCCAGGCGCAACAGTTCGGTCTTGACCGCGTCGGCCGTTGCAACGATGCCGTTCGAAACTGAGGCGGCTATCCACGATCCGCCTTCGACTGGCGAATGCGGCAAGGTCGAATCGCCAAGCCTAATCGTCACGTTGTCGAGCGGTAATCCCAACATTTCGGCTGCGACCTGCGCCATGATCGTGTAGGTGCCGGTGCCGATGTCGGAGGTGGCGCAGGAAACCTCGGCATGGCCATTGGCCGTCAGCACGATGCGGACCGCAATCGGCACCTGCAGGGCTTCCCATACACCGCTCGCCATGCCCCAGCCGACGAGTTCGGCGCCGTCGCGCATCGAGCGCGGCTCGGGTTTGCGCTTGTCCCACCCGAAAGCTTGCGCGCCCTGCCGATAGCACTCGCGCAGGCTCTTGCTGCTGTACGGTCGGTCCGTATTCTGCTCGCGCTCCGAATAACATTTGATCCGGAATTCGAGCGGGTCGAGCTCGAGCGCGACCGCTAGTTCGTCCATTGCGCATTCGAGAGCATAAACGCCGGGTGCCGCGCTCGGCGCGCGCATGTCGCACGGGGTCTCGAGATCAAGCCGCGCCAGCTTATGGGCGTATTTCGCATTGGCGCAGTGATAGAGCAAGCCGGACCAGCCGGTCTTCTGCCGATGGAAATTCTCGTATTGCGACGTGACCGTGACGGCGTCGTGCGTGATTGCCTCGAGCGTCCCGGCGGCGCTTGCGCCGAGTTCGATCTGTTGGATCATCGCCGGCCGGTATCCGAGGGCGTACATCTGCTGCCGGGTCAGCACAAGGCGCACCGAGCGCTTGAGCGCGCGCGCCGCCAGTGCAGCTAGCACCACGTTGAATTGCGGGCGCAGCCCGGAACCGAACGCGCCACCCACATACGGCGAAAGGACGCGTACCTCGTCCGGTTGCAGGCCGAGCACGCGGCACAGATAGCGCTGCACGTTGTGCACGCCCTGGGTCTTGTCGTGGACCGTCAGCTTGCCGTCGCTCTCGAAGATCACCGTCGAGGCAAAGAGCTCCATCGGGTTATGATGCTCGATCGGGACGTAATACTCGCCGCGATGGCGTACAGCGGCGGTGGCGAGCGCTTGCTCGGCGGTGCCACGGGGATTTGGCGGAGCGAACGGATTGCTTGCCGGCTCCAAGGCAAAGGCCTTGTCGCGCTGACGATGCAAATCGGTGACGTGCGCTTCTTCTTCGTATTTGACCTGGACCAGCGTCGCCGCAAAGCGCGCGATTTCCGGTTCTTCGGCAACCACGAGTGCGACCGGCTGGAAGTTGAACCAGATCCGGTCGTCATAGAGGGGCCGATAGGGCGAACCCTCGGGAGCCGTGTCGTCATCGTAGGCGCTGTCGGCGCTCGCCATCGGTGGCCGGTTCTGGTGCGTGAGCACATTGATTACGTCGTCAACGGAAAGCGCTTCGCTTGCGTCGATGCGGGCAATGCGCCCTTTTGCGATTGTGGATGTGACAAGGCTGGCGTGCGCGAGATCCGCCGCGTCGAACTCGCCGGCGTATTTCGCCTCGCCAGTGACTTTGGCGCGGCCATCGATGCGGGGGGTGGCGGTACCGATGTACGTCATGGGACTGCTTACCGGATTTTCTTGTTGGACTGGAACTGCGGGGTGCCGGCTGCCGCCTGCATCAGCGAACGGATGATCGCGCGGCGCGCGAGGTCGATCTTGAACGCGTTGTGTTCGAAGCCTCTGGCGTTGCGCAACAAGATATCCGCGGCGCGCGCCAAATTTGCCTGGTTGGGGGCCTCACCGCGCAATGCAGCTTCGGCTGTCAGGTCGCGCCAAGGTTTGTGCGCAACCCCTCCGAGCGCCAGACGGGCCTCCTTGATTGTGTCTCCTTCAAGCTCCAGAGCGGCGGCAACGGATACCAGCGCGAACGCATAAGAGAGGCGATCGCGGATTTTTAGGTAGGTGTAGTTTGCGGCAAAGCTTCGAGCTGGAAGCTCGATCGCAGTGATGATTTCGTCCCTTTGCAGGTTCGCGTCGCATTGCGGCGTGTCGCCCGGCAGCCGATGGAAATCCAAAAACGCAATTGCGCGCGTTCCCGCAGGGCCTGCCACATGGACCGTGGCCTCAAGTGCCGCCAGCGCCACGCACATGTCGGAGGGATGGGTCGCAATGCAGGCCTCGCTCGTGCCGAGGATTGCATGCATGCGGTTGAGGCCTGCTATGGCGGAGCAGCCGCTGCCGGGTTCGCGCTTATTGCACGGCGTCGCAATGTCGTAAAAATAGTAGCAGCGCGTACGCTGCAGCAGATTGCCGCCGGTCGAGGCCATGTTGCGCAGCTGCGCCGAGGCGCCGGCCAGGATCGCACTCGCGAGCAGTGGATAGCGCCCGACGATCATTGGGTGATAGGCGAGATCGGAATTCGGCACGAGCGCGCCGATCAGCAATCCCCCTTCTGCGGTTTCCTCGAGGCTCTTCAATGGCAACCGCGTAATGTCGATCAGCCGCGAAGGGCGTTCGACATCATATTTCATCAAATCGATCAGGTTGGTGCCGCCGGCGATCAATTTTGCCATCGGATCGGCCGCAATGTGGCGGACCGCGTCGGCAATGTCCGTGGCTCGTGCGTACTCGAAACTGATCATGATGACGCCATCGCTTGCTGGATCGCAGCCACGATGTTGGGATAGGCGCCGCAGCGGCAGATGTTGCCGCTCATCAGTTCGCGGATTTCGTCGGCGCTTTTCGCCCTGCCTTCCTCGATTAAACCGACGGCCGAACAGATCTGTCCCGGCGTGCAATAGCCGCACTGGAACGCGTCATGGTCGATAAACGCCTGCTGCAGCGGGTGCAGTGCGCCATCCCTTGCGAGACCCTCGATCGTCGTCACCTCGGCACCATCCTTCATGACGGCGAGCGTGAGGCACGAGAGACTTCGGCGACCGTCCACTAACACTGTACAAGCACCGCATTGCCCGTGGTCGCAGCCTTTTTTGGTGCCGGTCAGGTCGAGATGGTCGCGTAAGGCGTCGAGGAGCGAGGTACGGGGGTCAAGTGATAGACGGTGTGAGTGGCCGTTGACCGTTAAATCTATGTCGTGAGTTCTCCATCTCAAATCCTCACTTCTATTCGTTAAAAGCGCAAACGCCCAACACCGGATCGGGTTCTGCGCCGTCCCAGTCGCGGAACGCGGGAGCTTGGAATTCAACAAGCGGAGGCGGCCTTCCCGATGTCTGAGCTCGTGGCGTCGTGAGCGGCAACCAATTCACGGAGGTGGGGGATCAGTTCCTCACCGTACTGAACGGCGTCCGGTCGGGGATCGTAGCCGCGGATCAACAGACTGGTGGCGCCAAGCTTGTAATATTCGAGCAATGCCTTGGCGACGGTTTCGGGCGTGCCGACGAGAGCCGTCGAGTTTCCTTGGGCGCCGGTCGCGGCGGCGAGTGCGGTCCACAGGCAGGTGTCGTGAACTTCGGCTTCGGCGGCAGCCTGCAGCAGCCGCTTGGAGCCGACATTTTCACGCTGCAGCACCGAAGCATTACCGCGATTGGCCAGAACCCGGTCGAGGATCGCCCGCGCGCGATCCCAGGCTTCACCCTCGGTCGCCGCCAGGATCGGGCGCGTCGACAGGCTGAACGTTGGGTTGCGGCCGTGGAATGCCGCTGCCCGCCGAACCCGGTCCATAAACTGCGCGGTGGCGTTCAGCGGTTCGCCCCACAGCATGAAGACATCGACATGCGGCGCTAACGCCCGGATCGCCGCGTCGGAGCCACCGCCGCCATAGATCGGGATGTGCGGCTGCTGCCGGCACCGGATTTGGGAAAAGGTGCCCCGGGTGCGGTAAAACACGCCCTCGTGATCGAATGGCGCCGGCTCGGTCCAGGTTCGACGCAGCAACGAGATGTATTCGTCGGAGCGGCGATAGCGAGCCTCGTGGTCGGTCCAGTCGCCATCCTTGGCCTGATCGGCATCGCTGCCGCCGGCAATCATGTGCACTGCCAGACGGCCATTGGAGAGCTGGTCCAGCGTTGCCAATTTGCGGGCGGCGACCGGCGGCATCACAAAGCCCGGACGATGCGCCAAGAGGAAACCCAGCCGCTCGGTCACCGCGGCGGCGTGCGCCCCGACCAGAAAGCCGTCCGGCGCCTCGGAGAAGTAGCCGATCAACACCCGGTCAAACCCGGCGCGCTCGTGCAGACGCGCGGTTTCGGCGATCACGTTCGCATCAAACGGCGGTCCGCAGGGCTGAATAATCTCTGACGAGACGCGCGGTGCGATCCACCCGATCATTTCCACAGGCATGAAAAATCTCCTTCTGAACCCGTGGTGCGGGTAGCTGCTGCGGCTCTCGTAGTGGGGTGCTACGATAACTTACTTGCAACCCGCTGGGAGAACCGATCTTGCCGCTCGAAACCCGCCCGCTCGGCGAAAGCTTTGCCTGTGAAATCCTCGCGATGCATCTGTGGGAGCCTGTGGATGATGGCACCATCGCCGAATTGCGGGCTTTATGGGCCGAGCACCCAGTGCTGGTGTTTCGCCGGCAAGCGCTTTCCGAGGATGAGTTGGCCGATTTCAGTGCGCATTTCGGCCCGCTCGAACGCACGGTTCGTACCGATTGGGCATCGCCGGCGCGGCCGGAAGTGACACTCATTTCAAATCTGAGGGACAGCCAAGCCCGACCGATCGGCGGTCTGGGGGACGGCGAATTGCAATGGCATTCGGACCAATCCTACATGCTGCAGCCGGCGACCGGCGCGATGCTGTACGCGCTTGAACTGCCGCCCGAGGGCGGGACCACCTCCTGGGTCGATCTGTGCGCCGCCTACACCGGGCTACCCGATCGGCTCAAGCGTGCGATCGAGGGCAAGCATGCGATCTTTGACTACGTCAAGCGGCTCGCCGGCTACCAAGGGGTCGACCGGGTGATCTCGGACGAAGCAAAGAGCAAGACCCCGCCGATTACGCATCCGCTCGTGCACACTCACCCGGTAACAGGCAAAAGGGCGCTCTATCTCGACTCGACGACCACGGTCGGCATTGATGGCATGGATCTAGCCTCCGGTGCGGCACTGCTCGCGGAGATCTACGCGGCGGCAACGCAGCCGCAGTTTGTTTATTGCCATCAATGGCAGGTCGGCGACGCGCTGTTGTGGGACAATGGCTTTACGATGCATCGCCGTGAGCCGTTCGATCCAGCGGCGCGGCGCTTGATGAAGCGTACGACGATGTTCCTGCCCCGCGCTCGCCACATCGTCCCGGAGGGAACGAGCCGAACCGAGGCTGGCGAATGCTGCCGCGATCAGCCGGACCCGAAGGCCTCATTGGCGTTCATCGTATTGCCGCAGCCGGTATAGTCGGCGTGGCGCGATTTGTCGTCGTCGAGGATGTATTAGATGTCGTTCGCTAGTCCGCGAAATGAGATCGTCGGCCCGCCCGCCCCGCCTTCGGTGGTGTGATTGAATTCCACATCGAGGATCCCCTCGATCCCAGCGCGGTGCAGCGCCTTGACCATGTCGCGAAATTCATCAAGTGCGCCTTCCCGGTCCGCTCGCGAACTGTACGAGCAGTACGGAGCAAAAAACGAAAGCGGCTGGTACTCCCAATAATTGCCGAGACCCGGCGGCCCGTCCTCATTGTCGAATGCAAACACCGGGAGCAACTCGACCGCTGTAATGCCGAGCTCCTGCAGATAAGGGATCTTATCGATCACGCCGGCATAGGTGCCGCGCCCCGCTCGGCTGAGACTCCGGATTTCGGGTGGCGGGGGAAACCGCCGACATGCATCTCGTAAATTACGGTTTTGGCAAACGGCCGCGCCAGAGGGGCATCGCCCTCCCAGTCATAGGTGCCGGGGACGACCACGCTCCTCAGCGCCGTCGCGGTATTGTCTCCGCGCCCACGCGCATCGTTGCGGCGGCGGAACTTCGGCCGGGCGATGCGCCGGCCGTAGGGGTCGAGCAACAGCTCGTCCTGATCGAAGCGCAGCCAACGGCTGGGATCGAACGCGCCAGCGACACAGTAGCCGTAGACCTGACCCGCCCCCTATCCCCGGGACAAAGATATGCCAGTAATGGCAGGTGCGGTCCTCCCGCGGGTCGAGGGTCAATGACCCGGGGAGCGCTGTCGCGTCGGCATCAGCGAACAACACCAGTTGTGCAGTTGTGCGGCGGTGCCGTGTTTAGCAAACACGCTGAAATTGGCGCCGCCGGAGGTTCAGCGTCGCGCTCAGCGGAAATCTCTGACCGGGCCGGCGCTCATCAGCAGCGACATGGCTTAGCACTACGGAGTTCGGCTGGATGTAGGACGATCGACCCGCTCCCGGGAAACGTCTCGAAGCCGGCTCGGTTGAGAATTGCCACGCAACGCAAGGTTCAGCGCCGAGCGAGCGCTTGGCGGAAAGCCTCCGGGACCGTGATGCTGGGCGCGGCAGCGCATCGGTCCATGACTTTCCTGACATTGGCGTCGATCTTGCTGACATCGATTATGTGGATGCCCGCTTTTGCCGCCAAATAGCCGTAATAGAACATCAGCGCCGCCGCCCGGTCATCGTCTGCGGCGCCCAGCAAGTCGGAGCAGCGCACCCGCTCAACCTCCCACCGCTTGGGGGCGATCTGCGCCTCGGACGTGACGCGCGGCGCGGGTGGCGGAGCGGCCTGCGGGGATGGTGCCGCTTGCTGTGCCAGGGACGGCACTGGCACGCTTGCGGCAACCCCGCACGCCAACAGAAATCCCACGAGCTGCTTTTTCATTACTGTCCCTCACTGATCAATTTTCGGATCGGCTTGGCCTCAGGGCGTCTCGTCGAAGTTCCGCCGCACCGAACTGGGTTGGGCTTTCCCGGCCCGTTACTGCCTTCGCCTTATCTGCGTTAGTAGCAGACCCCAGCACTCCGAGCCGAACCGCGGCGAACTGCGCCGCGCACCGCCCCAAAACCGGCTCCGATCGCCGCACCTCGCCCTGCATTGCCCGAGATCGCGCCGATCAGGGCGCCCCCAGCGGCACCTCTAGCCGCACCCTGAAACGGCCCGGGGGTGACCGCCTGGCACGGCGGAGGCGAACCCGGCGGGTAGTGATAACCGGGCGCCCCGTAATACTGCGCATACAAAGTGCCGGCACGAGCGGCGTCGCTTCCTGCGAAACTAATTCCGGTCAGCATTGCTGCAGCCAGTATAAGAACGGAAAGTCGCGGCATTCAGCTCGCCTCCGAGGTTTTGATTAAGTAAAGCTTTTGCAACTACTTGCATCTTTCTGTCACTGGCCACTCGTCAGCGGCGGCGGTCGGTCAGTTCAAGGGTAACGAGGCGGGCGACCGTGATCGTCAGATAAAATAGCCCGAGCACCGATTCGAGATTTGACAAGCTGCGGGCGAAGGGATCGACGGGGAGAATGTCGCCATACCCCGTCGTGGTCAACGTCGTCAGACTGAAATAGACCAGCGCCGCGTTTTCCGCCTCGCCGCCCGGTGAGGCATTCAGGTTGGCGAACGCGTCGGGCTGCAATTCCCAAATCAGCCCATAAGCCGAGGCGAAAATCAATGCCGCGCTCAGATACACCACGACCGCCCCTTGGAGGCGATTGGAGGTAATGCGGCCGGGAGCGTAGACGGCATGTGCGACCACCCAGACCAGCGCCGACCAAGCCACGATTTCACCACCGCGCCGTAACACGATCCCGGCGATCGGCGGCCGTTCCGCACGGATAAGCGGGCTCGCCGCGATCAGCCCGATGCCGAGCAGGATCGCGACAATGGCGCCGCGCCGCTGCGACAATGCGACAACAATCACCAACGCCACTAGGGCCAGCGTGAAAGTAATTACCCGCGCGATCGGCAGACCGCGCGCTGCCAGTGGTTCGGCGACAAAAATCCCGCATATCTCGAGCCCCAAGAGGACTGTGAGGCTCGGGTCTCGGATCCGATCCTGCCACGCTTGGATACGGTGGCGGCGGTCACCCGCCGCCAAGCCTGGTGTCGGTCCGCGGCTGATCAGCCGGCGCAGCACTGGGTCCCTGTCTCGCACCAACGGCTCAGAACACTTCCGGGATGACCCGGTACGGATAGTCCGGGTCCTTGTAGTCGTGGGAATCCTGCCGCTTTGGTAATTTCACCTTGTCGCGCGGCAACTCCTCATAAGGGATCTTGCTCAGGATGTGGGTCAGCGCGTTCAAACGCGCACGCCGCTTGTTATCTGAACGGACTAAATACCAGGGCGCCCAGGCGGTATCCGAGGCGAGAAACATTTCGTCCCGCGCCCGCGAATAATCGTACCAGCGTGAATAGGATTTGAGATCCATATCCGACAGCTTCCAAGTCTTGCGGTCGTCATCGATGCGTGCCTCCAGCCGCCGCGTCTGCTCCTCGGGGCTGACCTCCAGCCAATATTTGAGCAGTATTGTCCCGGATTCGACGACCATCTTCTCGAATAGCGGCACCAGCTCCAGAAAGCGCTTGGCCTCTTCCTCGGTGCAGAACCCCATAACACGCTCGACACCCGCCCGGTTGTACCAGCTGCGATCGAAGATCACGATCTCGCCGCCGGCCGGCAGATGCGGGATGTAGCGCTGGGCATACATCTGGGTCTTTTCTCGCTCGGTCGGCGCCGGCAACGCCACAACCCGGAAGATACGCGGACTGACCCGTTCGGTCATCGCTTTGATCGTGCCACCTTTCCCGGCGCCGTCGCGGCCCTCGAAAACGATGCAGACCTTGAGCCCCTGGTGGACGACCCATTGCTGCAATTTGACCATTTCGACATGCAGCCGGGCGAGTTCGCGCTCGTATTCCTTGCGCTTCAGCTTGTCGTCATCGGGTTTATCGTCTTTTTTTTCATGGGGCATCGGTTTCACTCATCAGATCTGCCGCGCAATCGCAACGATTACAGAGTTGGCTTGAAGGGAGCGCTGATCCATATCAAAGTTCAAGGCAAGAGCGGCTCGGACCGGCTCAGTCACATGCGGAAGACGCCGAACCGCCGCGGCTCGCCCGCGAACCTGCCACCGTCAAACCGCTCGATCGGCGCGTTGAGGCTAGCCGAGATCGCTAGAGCCAGCACCATCCGCGTGTCGGCCGGGTCGATGACCCCGTCATCCCACAACCGCGCACTCGCATAATAGGGATGGCCCTGGGTCTCGTACTGGGCGCGAAGCGGCGCCTTGAAGGCCTCCTCTTCATCGCTGCTCCACGTCTCGCCGCGGGTCTCGCGGGTATCGCGGCGGATCTGCGCCAATACCGAGGCAGCCTGTTCGCCGCCCATCACCGAGATCCGCGCATTGGGCCACATCCACAGAAAGCGCGGCGAATAGGCCCGCCCGCTCATGCCGTAATTGCCGGCGCCAAAGCTGCCGCCGATGATTACTGTGAATTTCGGCACGGCGGCAGTCGCAACCGCGGTCACCATCTTGGCGCCGTCCTTGGCGATGCCGCCCGCCTCGTATTTGCGGCCGACCATAAACCCGGTAATATTCTGCAGAAACACGAGTGGGATGCCGCGTTGCGCCGCCAATTCGATAAAATGCGCGGCCTTCAGGGCGCTCTCGGAAAACAGGATGCCGTTATTGGCGAGGATCGCGACTGGATAGCCCCAGATATGGGCAAAGCCGCACACCAGCGTCTGGCCGTAAAGCCGCTTGAACTCGTCGAATACGCTGCCGTCGACCAGGCGCGCTATGACATCGTGCACATCATAGGGGTGGCGCGTGTCGGGCGGGATGACCCCGTACAGCTCCTCGGCCGGGTAGAGCGGCTCGACCGGCTTGCGTAAGTCGAGACTAACCTCTTTCTTCCGGTTCAAGGTGTCAACGATGCGGCGGGCGACCCCTAGCGCATGATAGTCGTCGATCGCGTAATGATCGGTGACACCTGACGTGCGGCTGTGCACCTCGGCGCCGCCCAATTCCTCGGCGCTGACGATCTCGCCGGTCGCCGCCCGCACCAAAGGCGGCCCGCCCAAAAAGATCGTCCCTTGGCCCTTGACGATGACCGACTTGTCGCTCATTGCCGGGACATAGGCGCCGCCGGCCGTGCATGAGCCCATGACGAGTGCGATCTGCGGCACCCCCGCCGCCGATAATTGCGCCTGATTGTAAAAGATGCGGCCAAAATGGTCGCGGTCGGGAAACACCTCGTCCTGGGCTGGCAGAAAGGCGCCGCCCGAATCGACCAGGTAGAGGCACGGCAAGCGGTTTTCGCCGGCGATCTCCTGGGCGCGGAGATGCTTTTTGACGGTCATCGGGAAATAGGTGCCGCCCTTGACGGTCGCGTCGTTGGCGACGACGACGCACTCCTTTCCCATGATCCGCCCGATGCCGGTGACGATCCCGGCTGCTGGCACCTCGCCGTCATACATGCCGTAAGCGGCGAGCGCAGAGAATTCGAGAAGCGGTGACCCCGGATCGAGCAACAGCCGCACCCGTTCACGCGGCAGCAATTTTCCGCGAGCTAAATGGCGTTTTCGCGCCGCTTTCCCGCCGCCCTCTTCGATCTGTGCGAACTTCGCGCGCAAATCTGCGACCAACCCTCGCATCACCTCGGTGTTGGCGCGGAACCCCTCTGAGCGCGTATCGAGAGACGTAGTCAGTACGGTCATCGCTTTGCGAACTTATCGGAGCGGCGCTGCCGCGCAAGTGACCAGCAATACACCGAACGGGTCTAACTGTGCTGAGCCGGAATTCCCGATATCGGGGCGTCTCGCTTTCCGACGAAAGTCGGGATCTCTTGCGGCCGTCGTGCAGCCCCTGCCGACTGAAAACCCCGAGTTGGCAAATATTGTCCGCGGGAATGACCATAAAAAGCGCGGCACCAAGAGTTAGCCAGTTGCCAAAAAGTTGCGCCAGCCCTTGCTTGCCGCTGCAGACGGTGCGATCGTCTTCACTCAAATAAAACGGACGGCATCATCGCCATCGCCGCGTCCAAATGCGGAGAATGTCGGTGATCTCGGGGAGGATCGCGATGCCGACGCTCGATGCCGATGATCCAGGGCTGTGGTATGAGCTCAATCGGTTGATGATCAATTACTGGGCCGATGTGGACAATAATGGCGGCGATCGGGCGCATGAGTTTTATTTGCCCAATGCGCTCTACGCTGTCGGCAATAACCGGTTCGAAGGGGTGGAAAAGATCCGCTCCTTTTATGAACGGCGGCGCCGGCTCGGCAATACCACGACGCGTCACCTTGTCAACAATGTCAGAGTTTTCCCTGACGATGAGCGGAACGTTCGGGCTGTCGGGATAATGAGTTCTACCGGTCAGACGGCCGCCCGCCAATCCTCGGTGTCAGGCCGCCCGCGATGATCGCCGATTTCGAGGCACAATGCGTGCTCGACGAGGAGGGGTCTTGGCGCTTCCGATCTCATCTCGTGCGGCCGATTTTTGTCAGCAGCGACCTTCCCGCCTCAATCTCGATCGACCCCCAGCGCCTCTAACCCCGAGCCATCCGGTATCAATTCGCCGGCGACAAGCTCTCTTTTAATCGCGTCACATGGCAGATGCGCTCTTTATTGCGCCGCGTAGCCCTGGCAGTGGCCGGGGATAAACTTGCCGTTCCCGTAGCCGTCAGGAACCCAGGGCACTCCCGGCGGGCACGCGTTCGTCTGAGCCGTGGGTAGCGCCGTCGCCGCGCACCCCGCCATCGCGGCAATCGCTGCGACGCCCATCATAAGGGCGAACACCATCGCAAGAGAACGCATGTTGATGTCCCTTCCTGCTGCAGTCTCTTCACCGGCGGCTCGCGTCGAGCGGCGAATGGTGGATCTGCCTACATTGTAGCAGCGGGCGAGTTCGTCGAGTGCATCCTTCGAGGCCTCGTTTGCGAGGCTCCTCGGGATGAGCAGCTTTTGTTCGAACAATCAACAACATACTCATGCTGAGGCGCGGCCCGGCGAAGCCGGGGTATATTTTGAAGCACGCACGACGCCCGATCCAGCCGATACTTGCCCAGCCTCTCCGTTTTTACGTCTCACTCGCTGAACCGAAATTATTTGCACGGCAAAGGTGGCGGAACGCATGTAAAGACTACATTTTAAAGAGCGAGCCATCCTGGGCTCTAACGCCGGGGCGCCGACTTTGCCGTGCTGTCGAAATCGCCAATTGGACGGCCAATCCAATTTCCCGGCGATGGCCATTCTCAGTCAGCGTTGATCACTCGGTATCGGTCGAGGCTGAGCCGGCGATTGATCTGCATCAATGCCGGGGCGGACTGGGCCTTTGACAATGTCGTTTTTAACAACCGGAGACGAGCCGATGAACATCAAACACCTGTTGAGCAGCGGCGCGATTGTCGCCGCACTCGCGATTGCCGGACCTGCCTGGGCGCAGAATCCAGCTCCTGCGCCGGCTCCGGAGCCTGCTCCTGGGGCGACTTCGGCGATGCCGCCGGCGCATCATCATGCGGTGCATCACGCCAGAGTAATGCATGCCCATCACATGGCGATGGCCCATAAAGCCGCGCTGACCGGCGATACGACCGCGCAGCTCAACCGCGAAGAGCTGGCCCGCATCCAGTCGGGTGGCCCGCCGGCGCCGCCTCCCGGGCCGATGCCTGAGCCAGGTGGGCCGATGCCGGCTCCGCCAAACCCGAGTGGCGGGAACAGCATGGGGCTGCCCGGTCCCAACGCCGGCGGACCCGGCTTGACGCCCTACACGCACTAGCATCCGCAACCTTGCCGACCGCAATCGCCCGCCAGCGCGAAGCAGATGAGTTTTCCGGTTCGGTTTGGGCTGAATCTCACTAATCTCGCGCGACGCAACACAACCCTAGAAGCGTGTTGATGTTGCGTGGCGGGCGACCAGCCGGCAAAGGGGGGATGCGCCGCGCGTCAGACATGGGCTACGGATCAACCGAACTCGTGGAGTTGCGCGACCGCCCCCTTCTTGACGGAACGGGGCCGACAGCGTAAATCAGCCGCCCGCATCGCCTCAACGAGCTGGTGCGGCCTGGCGTTTTCGAGTTTATCGAGGTCGAGAGATGGCGCGGCGATGCGCGGTTACCGGTAAAGGCGTCCAGGTCGGCAATAATGTCAGCCACGCCAACAACAAGACGAAGCGCCGCTTTTTGCCGAATTTGCAACGCATCTCGGTGCTGTCAGATGTGCTCGGCCCGATCCGGTTACGGATCAGCACCGCGGGGATCCGCACGATCGAGCATAAAGGCGGCATTGACGCACTATTGCGTACGACACCTGAACGCGAACTGACGCCCGAGATTCGCCGATTGAAGCGCCGGGTCGAGGCCGCCACGGCGCGCCGCAGCGCATAGACCTGGCCCGGTGCGGCGCCCCTTAGGGGACTTCGCCCGGGGACGATGCGGTTTCGGCGTGTTGCTGCCGCAGTGGCATTGATCGCGGCGTTGGCCCCGATCGCTACGGGGCGCGCCGAAATTTCCTATCGCACCACGATCAAGGGGGCGGCCGAAAGCGACCTTTCCGATCTTCTCGACCAAGTCTCTCAACTCAAGGCGCTTGAAAGCCGGCCGCCACCCTCCGACGAAGCGCTGCAGCGGCGCGCCGAGAGCGACCTTGGTCGGCTCGGTGATGCCGCGCGCAGCCTCGGCTACTGGGACGCGCAGCTCTCCTACAAGGTCGACACCACCGACCATCCGGCGCAGGTTACTGTCACCGTCGCACCGGGGCCGCTCTACCATGTGGCTGCCGTCGCCATCCTCGGGCCTGACGGAAAGCCGCTGCCGCTCCCCCCGAGCCCAACTCCGCTGCCGCTCAAACCCGGCGACGTCGCACGCACCGCGCCGGTAATCGCCGCGGAAAACGCGTTGCTTTCAACCTTTGGCAACAACGGCCATCCGTTTGCCAAGGCCGAAAAGCGCGAGGTTGTGATCGACCACGCCGCGCATACGATGGCGGTAACCTATACGATCGCGCCGGGCCCCGCGACCCGCTTTGGCGCGGTCAAGATAGCCGGCCTTAAAACCCTCAATCCCGGCTACGTCGAGCGCCGGCTCCGCTGGCAGCGCGGCACCGCCTACAATGCGGCGGAAGTCGAACAGACACGCCGAGCCTTGATCGAAAGCGGGCTCTTCAGCACCGTGCGGATCACACCCACCCTCGATCCCGCTAATCCGGGGACGGCGTTAATCGCGATCGATGCGACAGAGCGCGCGCACCGCACGGTCGGCGCCGGTGTCGGCTATAACACCAGCCAGGGTGCGGCCGCCAAAGCGTTCTGGGAAAACCGCAATCTTTTCGGCAATGCCGAGTACCTCCGGCTCTCTGCGACGGGTGGACAACAGGTCTTCGCGCTCGACGGCAATTTCCGTCGACCCGATTTTCTAATCACCCGTTTAGACTTCTTGGCGACCGCAGAGATTGCCGACTATACGCCGACCGCGTATCACAGCCGGCGGGCGTTGACCACGTTCGGGGTGGAGCGGAGCTTCACCCGCGAGGTCGTCGGCGGGGTGGGACTGCAGCTCGAAAAAGCCAATGTCGAGGAGCTTGCCGACGAAGCTACCATCATCACCTCGGCGCAGCGTACCCAGCGCTACGCGCTCGTCGCGCTCCCCGGCTATCTGAAGATCGACGAGAGCGACAATCTCTTGAGCCCCACCCGAGGATATCGCGCCCAGCTTTCGGTGACCCCGTCGCATATCTTCTCTTCGGCGGACCTCAACTATGTTTCGAACCAGGTATCGGCGAGCACCTACTGGCAGCTTGGAGCCAAGGGCCGCGCAGTGCTTGCCGGCCGCGCGATGCTGGCCTCGCTCGATGGCCCACCCTTATCCGAACTTCCGGCCGATCAACGAATTTATGTCGGCGGCGGCGGCACGATCCGGCCCTACGCTTATCAAACCGCGGGGCCGCTGGCGCCTAATAACGATCCTATCGGAGGTAAATCGAGCCTGGTGTTAAATCTCGAAGCACGGGTGAAGGTTACCCAGACAATCGGCATTGTGCCGTTCATCGATTCCGGCAGCTATTACGAGAAGAGCGTGCCACAGCTAAACAATCGGCTATTTTACGGCGTCGGTCTTGGGCTGCGCTATTACACGGCGTTCGGGCCGTTGCGGCTCGATTTGGCGACACCGCTCTATCGGCGCCCGAGTGATTCGCCAATCCAGGTCTATATCAGCCTTGGCGAGGCGTTCTGATGCTGGTGCGCAAGGCCCTGCACTGGACTGCTATCGGCGTCGCAACCGTGGTCGCTCTGTTCTTCATCACAATCGGGTTGCTCCAGACAACGCCGGGTAAGGATTTTCTGGCCTCCCGGCTATCTCGCCTGGCGAGCAATTCCCGATTCACCTGGGCTTTCGACGGGCTCGGCGGCGCCGTGCCGTTTAACATGACCTTCCGTCGGATCTCGGTCACCGACGATGAAGGAACTTGGCTCACCCTGCGCGATGTGGCCTTGGATATCGACCCGCCCAGCTTGTTAGCGCGGAAGCTGCAAATCACGCTAGCGCATGCCAGCGAATGGGATCAGGCGCGGCCGCCGTCGGGGCCCCCACCGCCACTGGCGGACCTGCTTCGCATGCTCCGCTTGCCGTTTGGCATGAGCGTCGATCGGCTGCAGATCGATCGGCTTCTATTGGCGCCGCCGGTCTTGGGAGCGCGGGTCGCCGCGACGCTAGCGGGCGATGTCGCGTTTCGCGGGCCTACTCGCAGCGCCGCGATCGATATCCATCGCATCGACGGCGCCCCGGGAAGATCGCATTACAACTCACCCTGACCGGCGCCGAGCCGATCCTGAGCTTGCGGCTGCACGGAACAGATCCGACCGGCCTTATCGACGACCGCCTTTTCGGACGGAGCGACCATCTGCCGCTGAAATTGTCGCTCGATGGCGACGGGACGCTGGCGAACTGGCATGGGCGGCTGGCCGCTTTGGCCGGTCGGCAAGCGCAGCTTAATGCCGATCTCACTCTTGCGGTTTCGACCGAGACCAGGTTGGACTTATCGGCCGAAGGCACGGTAGCGGCCTTGCTGCCGCCCAAGCTTGCGCCGATCGTTGGCGACCATGCGGCGTTGTCGCTGCACGCCGCCTTTGGCGAGCGGATCGTTGTCGACCGGCTGTCGCTCGTGACCGCCTCGGGCGCGATAACCGGCAACGGAGCGTTTGGCGAGCCAGGCGAGGGCTTGGCTGCCCATTTGCGCGCCGAGGTCCCCGATCTGTCCAAATTCGCAGTGATCACCGGGACCGATGTCGGCGGGTCGGCGGCATTATCCGCCGAGATCAGCGGAACGAAACAGCGGCCCGTACTCACCGCCGATCTCGTGGCGTCTGGTGTCGAGTTCTCTGGTTCGGGGGCGGGCCAGGTCGCCGCAAAAATCGCGATGACGCCAAGCGGAGCGCTTGATGATCCCCGCACCCGCATCGCGCTCACCGGCCAAGGCCAGCTCAAGCAGCTCGCATTCGCCAAGGGCGGTGCGCTGGCGGTGCGTTTGGGCCAAGAGCTCGACTGGTCACTGGCGGCAGACGTCGATCGCAATACCCGCGCGCTCGACCTGAACTCGGTTCGAACTGAAGACCAACGGCATCGATCTAAAGGCAACCGGGCATCTCGTCTCCGCCGATCGCGGTGTTGTCGGGGCGGTAGATATTTCCGGTTCGGCAACCGGCCTGCGGACCGGCGTTGCCGTCGCGGACGATCTGCTCGGCCCCACTCCGTCATTGGTGGCGACGATCCGCCGCAACGAGGCCGGCGCCGTCTCGGCGGACAATCTCGCGCTGATCGGTGCGGCCGGCAGGCTCGGCGGGAACGCCCGGTTCGATCCAGCGTCGAACCAGCTGACTGCGGCATTCGCCTTCGACATTCCGCAGCTCGAAAGGCTGAGCCCGGCGATCGGGACCAACATTGGCGGCTCGATCTCGGGTAAGGCGGGGGCCGAAGGTCCACTCGACCACCTGCAATTGCGAACCGAACTCGACGGGCGCGGCATCGCTGCTGCCGGTGCCGTGATCGATCGCGTGCGGCTTTCGGGCACAGTCGCCGACCTGTCGCAGCCGAAGGCCGCCATCGAGGGCAGCTTTGTCGCAGGCCGGCTCGACGGCCGGCTGGCGCTTGACGCGGCTCCAATTGGAAACACCGGCCTCGCGACCAGCAATCTGCGGCTGACAGCGGCAGACAGTATAATCGGCGGTGATCTGCGGGTTGCTTTTGCCAGCGGTCTGGTCGAGGGGTCGCTGACCGGTCGGTTCACCGACCTGTCGCGCTGGTCGGCCCTCGCCGGCAAGCCGGTCGGCGGTAGTCTCGACCTCACCGCTGGTTTGACCGCGACGGGTGGTGGCCAAGGGCTCGACCTCACGATCAACGGATCGCGGCTTGCTGTCGGCGCCGCCGCGGCGAGGACCGCGATCGACCGACTTGCCGGGACGGCCCGACTCGCCGATTTGCGACGCGTCCCCACCGGGTCAGGGCGGCTGACCTTGAATGGCATCCGTTCGGGTCCATTCGAGTTTGCCAACGCTAGCGCGGCATTCGACAGCCGAGGCCCGGGTCGGTTCGCGTTCCAGGCTAATGCCGGGGGCCATCCTTTGAGCATCGAAATGGCCGGCGAGGGTGGGCTGGCAACGAGTGGCGGGGAGCTGCAACTTACGCGCCTGACGGGCTCGCTCGACAAGGAGAATTTTGCGCTCGAACAACCGGTCGATGTGTCGCGCCGCGGATCCGACTTGTCGCTCTCGCGGCTCGCAATGCGGCTTGGGCCCGGCCGGATTGCCGGCAGCGGCTCGCTCAGGGGGCAGGCGCTCGCCTTTACCCTCGATGCCACGGAATTGCCGCTAGCTCCTGCCGCTCGGGTCATGGGCCGTCCCCACGTGCATGGCAATTTGTCCTTCGCGGCTAGCCTCGGCGGCACTCTGCACGCACCGCAAGGGCATATCACGGTTCGCACCACGGGATTGGCGCTTGCCGTGTCGCACCAGGCGCAAACGCCGCGCCTCGGGCTCGCTGCGGAAGGCGACTGGAACGGCCGCGCGATCGACATTCGGGGCCAAGTGACCGGTCTTCATGGCGACCGCATGACATTTACCGGGTCGGCGCCATTGCTGTTGACCTCGGCGCCGCTCGGCATTTCGTTACCGTCACAAGGACGGCTCGCCATTAACCTTCAAGGCGGTGGCGAGGTCGGTCATCTCGCGGACCTGCTGCCGCTCGGCGAGGATCGGCTGAGCGGGCAATTTGCCATCGACGCGTCGGTCGGGGGCACAATCGCAGCACCTTCCGCCGCCGGCCAGTTGCGGCTGAGCGATGCGCGCTATGAAAATTTCGCCAGCGGCGTAGTGCTCGCCAATTTACAGGCAGAGCTGGTCGGCAATGGCGATCGCTTTCGGCTCACCTCGCTCTCGGCGGGCGATGGGGTCGGCGGCTCGGTAAAGGCGCAGGGGAGTTCTGGTGCTGGGTGGCGCTGACGGCCCGACGGCGCAGTTATCGGCCGCTCTCGCCAATTTTCGGATCGCCGCGCGCGACGAGGTGCTGGCAATCGCGAGCGGCAACATCTCAGTCACCGGCCGGTTGGCGGCACCCACGGTGACGGCGCCGCTGACCATCAACCGCGGTCAGATCACCTTACCCAACAGCCTGCCGCCAAACGTCGTGGTGCTAAAGGTTACCGAGGTGAATGGGCGGCTGCCAACCACTCAATTGCCGGCTCTATCGACCCCGGCGATCCCTGCGAAGCTCGACATCAATCTCGGGCTCGGTGGGCCAGTGCTGGTGCAGGGCCACGGCCTCGACAGTCAGTGGAGCGGGCGTCTCAGGATCACCGGAACGACCGTCGCGCCGCAAATTGCTGGCACATTGGTGGCGAGCCGCGGCAGCTACACGTTGTTGGGAAAGAATTTCCTTCTGACTCGCGGCACGATCGCTTTTGACGGCAGCGCCAAGATCGACCCGGCACTGGACATCGTCGCCGAAGCAAGCGCCGCCGATGTCACTGCGCAAATCGTGATCACCGGATACGCCTCTGCACCAGTTATAAGCCTGAGCTCGACCCCGCCTTTGCCGCAGGACGAGATTTTGGCGCGCGTCCTTTTTGGCAACGGCGTAAGGCAGATGACGGCCGGTCAGGGGCTGCAGTTGGCGCAGGCGGCGGCGGCGCTTTCCGGCAAAGATCCCGGGATTCTCGACCGGCTGCGCGGCGGGTTCGGCCTCGACTGGCTACGCCTGGGCCAAGGCCCGGCTGGAGCGGCGAGCAGCATCCTTAATCCAAGCGTCGTCACGCCGACAACGCAGAGTGCGGCCGCGCTCAGCGCCGGAAAGCATATCGCCCCCGGGGTCTCGGTCGGGGTTACCCAAGGCGTGTCACCGCCAACCAGCAAAGTGACGGTCGAAGTCGATCTCGGTCATCACCTGACGGTCGATACCGAAGCCGGCCAAAACAGCGGCACAGGTGTCGGCATCAACTACAATTTCGATTATTGAGGAAGCTACTGCGGGTTTCGGAGCAAAAAGCAAACCGCCAGTGTCCATCAGCGCCGGCACGGCAGTTTGAAAAGGCGCGGATTATCCGCCCATAGTCAAACCATGGCCTCGTGTACATAGCACCATCGCCAATCCTCGCCCGGTTCGAAAGACTGGATGATGGGATGCTCTGTCGTATGAAAGTGCTGTCGGGCGTGTCGATTGGGTGACGAGTTGCAGCAGCCGACATGTCCGCAGGTCAGGCATATGCGCAAATGTACCCACCAGCTGCCGATCCTCAGGCAATCCTCACAGCCCTCCGCACTTGGGGTGACGTCGCGAACAAACTTCAAATGCGGATCAGCCATGTTGCCCTCCAGGTTTCGTTCGGCCGAGCGCGATCACGGAGATTAGCGGCTGGTATGGTAAAGCGTCATTGACCACTGTCAATCGGGCGGCCGCATGCTCGCGTGCGGTTTGAGAGGCAGAACTCGTCGCGCGCGATCCTGATCGTCGAAGAAAGCGAATGGGGCGCGCCGCTTCGCGAAGAGGCGGGATGCAATGGGCCACCCGGCGCGGACGTCAGAGCCAGGCGAGGCTGTCGGGCTCGAGGCCGAGCCGGTAGCGCCCAACCGTCTCATAATGCTCCTGCCGGCCTTGCAATTGCTGCGATACGGTGTGGATGTCGCGAAAGCGCCGTTCGAATGGATTGGCGGTGAAGATCGCGTTGGCTCCGGCAGCGTGATAGGCGATGTCGACGACGTCGCGCGCCTGGTGAATGGCAAAAGTTGCCGCGAGCCGGATCGTCATTCTCTGGTCGAGGGTCAGCTCCCCATCCCGGGCGACCTCCTCGGTAATCTTCTGCAGCGCACCGAACAGATAAGCCCGGGCGGCGCTGAGTTTTGCCTCGGCCTGCGCCACTTGCGACTGCACGACATTGTTGTCGCGCAAGGTGTGTTTGCCGCCGCGCGGGATTTTGTCACGCGCCAATTCGATAAAGGCGTCGAGCGTGCTGCGGGCGATCCCCATCGCCACGCCGGCAAATCCCGAAGCGTAGAGCTGCAGGCTGCTAAAACGGTAGAGCAGGCCCTCTTCGTATCGCGCCTGACTGGCGTCGCGCGCGACGCAAAATCGCTCGGGCACAAACAGATCCTTGACCGAATATTGGTCGCTGCCGGTGCCGCGGAGCCCGACGACATGCCAGATATCGGTCATCTTGGCGGCGGCTTTCGGAAACAGCAGCGTATGGACGAGCGGGCTGCCCTCGGTATTCAGCCGCGGCCGGCTGTCGCGCTCGACAATCGGCAGATGCGCGCCGAGCCAGCTCGCGTCATGACTGCCGCTCGCAAAGCTGAAATTCGTCGTGACCCGATAGCCGCCCTCGACCACCCGCGCTTCGCCCGGTCCCGGACCCCAGGCGAGAATCCCGTGCGGCTCGCCGAACACCTCGCGCGCCGATTCCGGATCGAGATAGGCCGCGGTCATCGAGCAGCCGGATGTCTGGTTTAGGCACCAGGCGGTGCTGGCATCGGCCTTGGCGATCTCTTCGATGACCTGAACAAAAGTCAAAGGCGGCAATTCGGCGCCGCCGAGCGAGCATGGCAACAGCAGTCGATAAAACCCGTTCGCGATCAGTGCCTCGCGCAGGCTGGGCGGCAGTTCGCGGCGGTGTTCGATCTCCGCGGCCTGCGCCGCGATAACCGGCGCCATCGCGCGCGCCCGAGCGATATAGTCGGTCTCGCCCGGATCTGGTTGGCGGCAGGCAGCTCCGTCGCTAGCGATAGCGGTCAACAGGTTTTCCTCACACTCTATTTGCCATGCTGGCGCACGAGCCTCGGCTCGGCGAGGCCAAGCGCGCGACTTGATCGGCTCGCGGCTTCTCTGTCAAGCCAGCCCGCCAATCCGGCAAACAGCGATTCGACAATCATTTGTCAAACCGAGGATGCGAGCCTCAGCGCTCGAATACCGCCGCCGTATCCGCAAGTGAGATTATCGCCGGCAGCACCTGATCGGGTACACTCTAGTGATGACGATCCGCCTGTTGCCGCCAGTCCTGATCAACCGCATCGCCGCGGGCGAGGTCGTCGAGCGCCCGGCGGCGGCAGTCAAGGAACTTGTCGAAAACGCGATCGACGCCGGTGCGGCGCGGATCGACATCACTTTGCGTGATGGCGGGCAGGCATTGCTCGCGGTCGCCGATGACGGGACCGGCATGAGTGCCGACGAATTGTCGTTGGCCGTCGAGCGCCACTGCACATCGAAACTGCCAGACGACAATCTCTTGCAGATCCCGGCATTGGGCTTCCGCGGCGAAGCCTTGCCGTCGATCGGCGCCGTCAGTCGCATGCGCATCGTCTCGCGCCCGGGGAATGCCGCCAATGCATGGGAAATCACGGTCGAGGCCGGGCACAAGAGCGCACCGGTGCCAGCCGCCGCACCGTTTGGAACGCGGGTCGAGGTGCGCGATCTGTTTTTCGCGACACCGGCGCGTCTCAAATTCTTAAAGACGTCGCGCACCGAGCGCGAGATCGCGGTCGATACGGTGCGCCGCCTGGCGATGGCCTATCCGGCCATTGCGTTCTCCATAACCGGCGACGAGGACCGCAATATATTACGGTTGCCGCCGGTCGGCGACCGTGCAGCGCGGTTGGCGGCACTGCTCGGCCGCGATTTCGGGCAGAATTCGCTGGCGATCGAGGCCGAGCGCGGCGGTTTTGTGCTGACCGGGCTGGCCGGTCTGCCAACCTTGAACCGGGCTCTGCCGCGCGACCAGTATCTCGTCGTCAATGGCCGACCGGTGCGCGACAAATTGCTGGCGGGTGCGGTGCGCGGCGCCTATCAGGACGTCTTGGCGCGCGACCGCCATCCAATCGTGGCCTTGTTTCTCGACGGACCGGCGGAAGAGATCGACGTCAATGTCCACCCGGCCAAGGCCGAGGTGCGGTTTCGCGATGCCGGCTTGGTGCGCGGGCTGATCGTCGGCGCGTTGCGGGCGGCGCTCGCGGCCGCCGGTCATCGCGCCTCGACAACGGTCGCGAGTGCTGCACTCGGTGCGTTTCGCCCGGCAGGCGCCTTCACTGCGCCGCATGCTGCCAGCTCGGGACAGTTCGCGTTTCCTTCACCGTCATCGCCAATCCTCGAGCTCGCCGAAGCCGGCAACGCGTTTCTCACTCCCGAAACCTTGCCATCCGACGCAACGTCGCCCGATACGGCGATGCCGCCGAGTACGGCCGAGGCGCCGCTCGGCGCCGCTCGCGCGCAACTGCACGGCACCTATATCCTGGCCGAGACTGCGACTGGCATTGTGCTCGTCGATCAGCACGCCGCGCATGAGCGGCTGGTCCATGAGCGCATCAAGCAGGCGCTCGCGACCCACGGTGTCGCCCGCCAGAGTCTGTTATTGCCCGAAATCGTCGAACTCGGCGAAGCCGAAGCCGCCGAGACTCACGGCGCGCGCCGACGAACTCGCCGAATTTGGTCTGGTGATCGAAAAATTCGGTCCCGGTGCCGTCGTCGTCCGCGAGGTCCCGGCCTTGTTGCCGGGGCTCGATGTCGCGGCACTCATTCGCGATCTCGCCGACGAGCTCGCCGAATGGGGTGCGGCGTTGTCGTTGAAAGAGCGCGTCGAGAGTGTCTGCGGCACGCTTGCCTGCCACACCAGCGTGCGCGCCGGCCGGCGCCTCAACCCCGCCGAAATGGACGCGTTATTGCGCCAGATGGAGGTGACGCTCAACAGCGGCCAGTGCAATCACGGGCGCCCGACATACGTCGCGCTCGACCTCGCCGATATCGAGCGCCTGTTCGGCCGCCGCTGATCGGCGGCCCAGTCTACCAGCCTTCTCCTGCTGTCGCACGGAGAGGATTTTGGTTGTCACACCACTGGCGAGCGGCCGCCATCGACGTTGATCGCACAACCGGTTACGTAGGAGGCGGCGTCGGAGGCGAGGAAGGTCGCGACATTGGCGAATTCCTCGGCGCGGCCCATGCGGCCCATCGGCACGCCGCGCCCGGCTTGGGCAATAAACTCGTCGAGCGAGACGTTGGCACCCTCGCGCTGATGGCGGCGAACGATCTGATCGCTGACGATGACCCCGACATGCAGTGAATTGACCAGCACATTGTGCGGCGCCCCCTCGTGCGATAGCGCTTTGGTAAAGGCCATCTGAGCGGCGCGGCTGACCGAGGTCGGGGCGCTGTCGGCGCCCGGCGCCTTGGCGCCAATATTGAGCACGCTGATGATGCGGCCCCAGCGGCGCTGCTTCATCTGCGGGAACAGCAGCCGGCAAAACCGAATTTGGGCGAACAATTTGAGGTCGAGATCGGCTTGCCACATCTCGTCGGTCAATTGCTCGGACGGGCCGCGGGTCGACTGGCCGGCATTGTTGACAAAAATATCGATCTTGCCGAACTCGGACATCGCCTGGTCGTAGGCCGCCTTAATTGGTGCCATTTTCGACACGTCGCAGCTGATCGCCGCGACCTTGCCGTTGGCGCCGCGCTGGATCTGGCCCTTGGCATCGGCCAGGGTTGCTGGGTCCCGCGCCAGAATCGCGACATCCGCACCCGAGGCGGCGAATTCCCTGGCGATTGCCAGACCTAGTCCTTTGCTGCCGCCGGTGACGATCGCGCTTTTTCCGTCCAGTCGAACTTCCATACTCGGTCTCCTTTGGTTGAGTTTTACGGATTAGCCAGTGAGCCGGTCGATTTCCTGCATCTCCGCGGCCGTTGGCCATGCCGCGGCGGCGCGGACATTGGCCTCGACCTGCTCGGGACGAGTAGCACCGGCGATCACGCTTGCCACCGCCGGCCGCGCCAACAGCCAGCCAAAGGCGAGGTCGAGCAGGCTGTGGCCGTGCTCGGCGGCAAAGCCCTCAAGCCGTTCGACGATGTTCCACGTGGCGTCGTTCATATAGCGGCTGGCGGCGCGCGGAGTCGAGCCGAAGCGAGTCCCGGCTGCGGGTGGTGCGCCGCGCCTGTACTTGCCGGTTAGCAGGCCGCCGGCGAGCGGGCGGAACGGGATCAAACCCAGACCATAAGCTTCGAGCACCGGCATCATCTCGGCGTCGAGACCGCGCGCCAAGAGGCTGTATTCCTCCTGGCACGAGACGAAGCGGTGCAGATTGTGCTGTCGGGAGGTCCACTGCGCCTCGACTACCTGCCAGGCCGGCAAGGTCGAGCAGCCGCTGTAGCGCACCTTGCCCTGGTGGACGAGATCGTCGAGGGCGCGCAGGGTCTCCTCGATCGGGGTCAGCGGGTCTGGCTGGTGCTGCTGGTAAAGATCGATCCAGTCGGTCTTGAGCCGCCGCAGGCTCGCCTCGACCTCGGCGATGATGTAGCGGCGCGAGGCGCCCTCGAACCGCCCCGAGCCGTCCATCGGCCGGGCGAATTTGGTGGCTAGGACGATGTCCTTGCGGCGGTCGCCGAGGATGTCGCCGAGATAGCTCTCGGAATTGCCACGCGGGTCGCCGTAAGTGTCGGATTCGTCGAAAAACGTGATTCCGAGATCGAGCGCCTTGTGCACGACTGCTTTAGTCGCCGCAAAATCACTGCGTCCACCGAAATTGTTGCAGCCGAGCCCAATCGCCGAGACCTGAAGTCCCGATTTCCCCAAATTGCGCTGTTCCACCAAAACCCTCTCGGCCGTTTACCGCGCTCGCTTCGCTTTTTGCTGAGACTATAGGGATTTGGACGGGAGCGAAAGCATCGAGCTGATTTCGCGCGGCGCACATTTCCCGGCGATCGCGTTTGCAATCTGCACGTCTTTAAGGAAAGTTGCATCAAGCTAAAGATCCGACGTGCCGGGGCCCGACCGGTAGGGAGATCGCCTATGGACTTGAAACCGCCGAGCGGCGGGACGACCCGTTTGTGGTATTTGCTGCTCTTATTGCCCTTTATCGCGATGTTCTGGGTGTCGAGCTACAACCGCATCGAGCCCGAATGGGGTGGCATCCCATTTTTTTATTGGTACCAGCTGTTGTGGATCGGGATCGGGGCCGGCCTGACCCTGATCGTCTATTTCGCGACCCATCGGCAGCCCTGACTCGCATCCCGCCATGCCGATCAACTGGCCCGCCCTGATTATCTTTGTCTCGCTATTCGCGCTGATCACTGTGCTCGGCTTTGTCGCCGCGCATTGGCGGCGCGGCGATCTCGATTTGTTGCATGAATGGGGCCTTGCCGGCAGCCGGTTTGGCACGGTCGTGACATGGTTTCTGTTGGGGGGCGATCTTTACACCGCCTACACCTTTATCGCCGTTCCGGCCTTGATGTTTGGCGCCGGCGCACTCGGCTTTTTTGCCGTGCCCTATACCATCATGGTCTACCCGTTTGTGTTTCGTCGTGTTTCCGCGGCTGTGGTCGGTGGCGCGCCAGCACGGCTACATTACCGCCGCCGATTTCGTCCGCGGCAGACATGGCAATAAATGGCTGGCCTTGGCGGTCGCGGTGACCGGAATCGTCGCAACGATGCCCTACATCGCGCTGCAATTGGTCGGCATCCAAGTGGTCATCGCCGCCCTCGGGATCGGCGGAAGCGGGGTTTGGGGCGACCTGCCGCTGGTCATCGCCTTTGTGATCCTCGCCGCCTTCACCTACACGAGCGGGCTGCGCGCGCCGGCGGCGATCGCGATCGTCAAGGATCTCCTGATTTGGATCACGGTCATCGTCGCGATCGTCGTGATCCCGCTCAAACTCGGCGGCTACGCCAAGATCTTTGCTGCGGTGCCGCCTGCTAAATTGCTTTTACCGACGCCGCAGGGGCCAAGCCTCGGGCTTTACAGCGCGTACGCGACCTTGGCCTTTGGCTCGGCGTTGGCATTGTTTCTCTACCCGCACTCGATTACCGGCGTACTCTCCGCCAGCAATCGTCGGGCAATCAGCCGCAACGCCGCGTTTCTGCCGGCCTATTCGTTTCTTTTGGCGTTGATCGCGCTGCTCGGCTTTATGGCGCTCGCCGCGGGTGTCGCCAAGGCCGCGCAATTCGCGCCGTTGTTTAAGCAATACGGGCCAAACGCCTCGGTTCCGGCCCTCATCCTGGCCATGTTCCCGTCATGGTTTGTCGGCGTCGCCTTTGCGGCGATTGCGATCGGCGCGCTGGTGCCGGCGGCAATCATGTCGATCGCCGCGTCGAATTTATGGACCCGCAACATCTACCGCGAATTCCTGCGGCCGGACTGCAGCCCCGCCCAAGAAGCCCAGATGGCGAAGACCGTCTCGCTGGTCGTCAAATTCGGCGCGCTCGCCTTTATCCTCGGTCTGCCGTTGCAATACGCGATCCAATTGCAGCTATTGGGCGGCGTGTGGATCATCCAGACCCTGCCGGCGGTGATCGGCGGGCTCTACACCCGCTGGTTTCACGACCGCGCGCTGTTCCTCGGCTGGCTCTTCGGCATCGCCGCCGGGACTGCGATGGCCGCCTCGCAGCAATTCAAACCGATCTACCCGCTGCATTTCGCCGGATTCACGATCCCGACCTATGCCGCACTCGCCGCGCTGATCATCAATCTGATCGTCGTCGTCGTGCTAACGCCAATCTTCAACGCCGCTCACGCCGAACGCGGTCGGGACCAGACCGAAGCCGGTCACTACGTCTGATCAGCCTCGCGCAGGCTGGCTCCATCGGCAAAGCGGTCGTCCGGGTATCCCCTTTTGTTGCCGCGGAGTAGAGTGGGTCGTCGGTTCGCCGGCAGACCGCCGGCCAACCGTCTTTACCTGGAGGATGCGCGATGATTTACGAAGTCCGTACCTATACCCTGCGCCCCGGGACCGTGGCCGAATTCGAGGAGCGCTATGAGAAGCGGCTGCCCTCGCGGGAAAGACACTCGAAACTGGGAGCCTTTTGGCACACCGAGTTCGGTCCGCTGAACCAGGTCGTGCATGTCTATCCCTACGACGATCTGCAGCACCGCACCCGTGTGCGGGCGGCCATGGCGCAAGACGCCGAACGCAACGCCATGCCCGGCGGCCAAGATCTGATTGTGGCGCAGGAAGCCGAAATCGTAATCCCGGCGCCGTTTATGCGCCCACTCGGCAGCCGCGATTTCGGCAGCGGCAACGTTTATGAAATGCGCACCTATACCTACGAGCCGGGCGCCATCCCGAAAGTGCTCGACGCGTGGGGCAAGGCGATCGAGGCGCGCGAGCGGTTCTCGCCATTGGCGGCATGCTGGACCAACGAACTCGGCACGCTCAACAGATTCACCCATATCTGGGTGTACAAGGATCTGAACGAGCGCGCCCGGGTGCGCGAAGAATCACGCAAGCCCGGCGGGGCGTGGCCACCGCAAGCCGGGGTTCGCCCGGTCCGCCAGGAAAACAAATTGCTGATCCCGGCTTCGTTCTCGCCGGTGCGCTAGCGGCTCCCAGCGGCGCGGCCTTAACCTACCCCCTCCCCCCGACGGGGGAGGGAACCGCAGAGGGAGGCGCTCATTTGCGAGATGCTGGTCGCCAGCCAAGACATGGAGTTCACTAGGCGGTCAGAGAAGAAAGTTAAGGGTGAGTGAGGAAGAAGTCGGCCTGAAGCTTCAGATCCTGATTGCCCAAGTGCGCGATCTGCAACATCGCTTCGCGGCAATGGAGCTGCGTTTTACAGCGCTTGAACAGCGCTTCGGCGAATATCTTGTTTTCCCGCAGTGGCGGTGCACCCCGGTCTGCTTCTAGCCTGGATGGCGAGAATTTCTAATTTCGGTTATCCGTAATTTTTTGACGTGTTCTCTCGGCGCCGTGTGTGACCGTACGCCGAGCCGCCCGTGTCGACTATCCCCGCTCTGGTGATATCGGCGGCCGGATTGCGGGCGCGCCGTAAAGCTTTGTCGCATCTGGTGCTCCGGGCGTATGATCGCGGCGGAACTTATCCGAGGGAGGAAATTATGGCGGCAACCAATGTTTACGCGGGCGCGGCGAAGTCGATGGGCGGCACCTTGGGCGGCGTCTTTCGCCAGACCGTTGGCGATGGCGGCTGGCAGCACCTGACCACCGGCCTGCCCGAGGGCGCCGAGGTCCACGCGATCACGGTTCATCCCGACCACCCCGACACAGTCTATATCGGCACCACCAAGGGCGCTTTTAGCAGCACCAACCGCGGCGACACGTGGCAGCAGCTGAACCTGCGCGGCGAGGCCGACATCTGGTCGATCTGCATCCACCCGACAAACCCGAACGTCGTCTATGCCGGCGCGACGCCGCCCGCGGTCTATCGCAGCGATGATGGCGGGAACACCTGGCGCCAAACCGCCGACCCCGGTCTGCCGGACCGCGTCATTATGGGCTTTGCGTGCCGCGTAATGCGGCTCGATGTCGATCCGCATTCGCCGGACGATGTTTATGCGACGCTCGAAGCCAACGGGGCGATGCGCAGCCGCAACCGCGGCGAGAGCTGGGAGGATTGCACCGCCGATCTGATTCGGTTTTGCGAGCAGCCGAAATATCGCAGCCGTATCGGCAGCCAGACCGAAATCGAGGGTATGCTCGATGGTCACGCGCTGGCCTGCAGCGCCGCCGCCCCCGGCACCGTATTTCTCGCCAACCGCATGGGCCTCTTCCGCAGCAACGATCGCGGTCAGAGCTGGCAGGACATGGAGATCAGCCGATTTTCGCCGCTGACCTATGGCCGCGATGTTCGGGTCTCGCCGCATGATCCGAAAGTGCTCTACGCCGCCCTAAGCCCGGCGGCGCGCAGCACCGATGGCGCGATCTATCGCAGCGACGATGTCGGCCAGACCTGGAAGCGCTTCGATCATGGCATTAAGGCCGAGGCGACAATGATGGGGGTCACGGTGCATCCCAAGGACCCCAACCAGGTCTTCGGTGTGTCGCGCTTTGGCCAGGTCTTTGGCACGCAAGATGGCGGCAAGAGCTGGAGCGAAACGCGGCTGCCCGAGGGTGTGCGCGACGTTTACGCCATCGCCTGCGGGTAGGCTCATCCAGCGCTGTTCGGCTGAAAAAGCCATAGTTCCCCGTGGCCGGGCTTGATCCGGCCACCCATGATTCTTCGGCAAAGACGTGGATGCCCGGATCATGTGTGGATGGCCCCCGGCTCGCAAGGAAAAGGCGGCTGGATGTCGGCGGTCGCTTGCGGTCATGTGTCCGGCCTTTGTGGTGCGGTCGATGACCGCTGGCCCAGGTGGGATCCGCAATGGAGGTCTCTATCAAGTCCACGGGATCGAGGTCCCATTGATCCGCCAGATCTGCTCCATCCTTCGGTCGACTGACGACGTCCGTTTGCACCTTGTCCTCGCAAGTTCCCGATCCGCTCCGGCTGGCCTTTGCGGTCAGGCCGCAGCCGCAGCGGGTTGGAAGCTGGTTTGACGCACCATCACCGCCCAGATGATGCGCGCCGTCTTGTTGGCCAGCGCTACCGCTGCGACCAGGCGCGGCTTGGCGGCGAGCAACCGTTGGAGCCACGGGTCGGTCTTGGCGCGCTTGCTGGTAAGCACCGCCTGGGCGCCGTTGACCAAGAGGCGGCGCAGATAACCGTCGCCTTGCTTGCTGATCGGCCCCAGCCGGATCTGGCCGCCCGAGGAGTTTTGCCGGGGCACCAGTCCGAGCCAGGCCGAGAAGTCGCGGGCGGCGAAACCTTTGCGGCTGCAGCACGCGGGCCGCCATCGCGGTGCTGATAATCGGTCCCAGCCCAGGAATCGTCGCCAGCCGACGGCTCAGCGGGTTGCTCCGGTGCCAGCTCACCAGCCGCTTGTCGACCATCGCGATCTGCCGCTCGAGCGCGCTCAGCACGCCAGCCAGGCCGAGCAGCACCGGCCGCACGATTTCTGGCACGCTGTCGGGCGGTCAACCTCTCGACCAGTTCCTTGACGTGCCCTGGCCCTTTGCGCACGACGAAGCCGAACTCGGCCATGTGGCCACGCAACGCGTTCAGCAGCATGGTGCGTTGCCCGATCAACCGGTCGCGCACCCGGTGCACCGCGGCGATCGCCTGGTCGGTCTCGGTCTTGATCGGGACAAAGCGCATCGAGGGCCGGCTGACCGCCTCGCAGATCGCTTCGGCATCGGCCGGATCGGTCTTGTTGCGCCGCACATAAGCCTTGGCGTAAGCCGGCGGGACCAGCCGCACATCATGGCCCAGTGCGCTCAGCCGCCGGGCCCAGTAGTGGGCTGTGCCGCAGGCTTCGATCCCGACCAGACAAGCCGGCAGCTTGGCAAAAAACGGCTCAACCTGCCGCCGCTTCAATTGCCGGCGCAGCACCGTAGCACCTGCCTCATTGACGCCGTGCGCCTGAAAAACCCGCTTGGCCAGATCCAGGCCGATCGTCGTAATCTTCATCGCGGATGGTCCCCTTTGTTGGGTTGTGACAGCCAACTTTGGCACATCGATGCCGTTCGGGGGCCATCCACCCCATCAAGTCCGGGCACGGGGCTTCTGGGTGCTTTGCTCACAGATCGAGCGTTCGACGAGATGGGCTAAGGGTGGGAGGATGCGATGGCAGAGGACGCCAACCGTAATCTGACGAAGCAGAAGCTCGCTGGCGGCGAACTGGTGCTGTGCATGAACTTGCGGCTGGCGCGCAGCGTCGACATCGCGATGGTGGCCAAGGCCGGTGGCTATGACGCGCTCTATGTCGATATGCAGCACGCACCATATTCGATCGACACCACCGCGACGATCTGCGCTGCCGCCATCGGCATCGGCATCACGCCGCTGGTGCGGGTTCCGAGTCATGACGGACAGTGGATGAGTTGAGTGCTCGACGGCGGAGCGCAGGGCGTGATCGTTCCGGATGTCGAGGATCGGGCGCAGGCCGAGGCTGTCGTGCGCCATTGCCGGTTTCCGCCGGTCGGAAAGCGCTCGGTCATGGGGCTGGGGCCGGCGCTCGGCTATCGTGCCGTGCCATTGGGCGAGCTCAGCGAGCGACTCAATGCCGACACCGCACTGATCGTGATGCTGGAGACCGCCCGCGGCATCGACAACGCCGAGACGATCGCCGCGGTGCCGGGAATCGATGTACTGCTGATTGGATCGGGCGATCTGACGACCGATTACGGCATCCCGGGTCAGGTCAATCATCCGCGACTGCGTGAAGCCTATGAGCGGGTGGCGCGCGCCTGCCGCAATCATGGCAAGGTGCTGGGGGTTGGCGGCATCCGGCACAATGTCCAGCTTCAAGGCGAGCTGGTCCGCCTCGGCGCCCGCTTTGTGATCGCCGGCACCGACGTCAATTACGTGCTCGCCGGCGCGCGCCAGGACACGACGGCGTTGCGGTCGATCCCGCTCGGGTAAGCATGGGACGCTCGGCGGCGATCACCGACTTGTTCGGCGATACCGGGGTCGCCGGCCCGAGCGAGGGTGGCGAGCAGTTGGGCGAGGGCTCTTTACTGCAACGCGGATTTGCGCGGGATGAAACGGGGGCCCTGGTGGCCGCAGTCGATCGAATTGCTGCTATTTCGCCATTCCGCCACATGGTCACGCCGGGCGGGTTCCGCATGTCGGTGGCGATGACGAATTGCGGCGATGTCGGGTGGGTGACCGATCGCAGCGGCTATCGTTACTCGGCCATCGACCCGGTGACCGGGCAGTCCTGGCCGCCAATGCCGGAAATCTTCCGCTCGCTGGCGGCGCGGGCCGCGGCAGCCGCCGGTTTTGCCAGTTTCCTGCCCGACGCCTGCCTGATCAACCGCTACACGCCTGAAACCAAGCTGTCATTGCATCGCGACGAGGACGAGCGCGATTTGTCGGCGCCGGTCGTGTCGGTGTCGCTCGGCTTGCCGGCCACTTTTCTCTGGGGTGGCCTCAGCCGCAAGGACCGGCCGTTCCGCGTCCGGCTCGAGAGCGGCGATGTCGTGGTGTGGGGCGGGCCCGCCCGGCTGGTCTATCACGGCGTAGCGCCCCTTGCCGAGGGCGAGCATCCACTGACCGGCTGCAGCCGGATCAACCTGACATTTCGTAAAGCGCTTTGATGGCGCGAGGCGAACTACGCGGCTGGCTGCGCGTTGCGGTGATGGCGTGACAGCCAACGGCTCCGGAGCGAAGTCCTGACCGTGCCAGAGTCGCGGTACTCGAAAATCGGGATTTCCGTCGAAATGCCCTTGACCTTTTCGGCGCCGATCGGGTGGAGGTCGCCGGCGGCGCCCAATAATGCCTCCGCCACGTCGCCAGAAATCGCGCAAGCGACGCCATGCGCCTTTGCCGCCTCCTCCATACGCGAGGCGATGTTGATCGTGCTGCCGTAGATCCCGATCGATCGCTTGGTGTCGCCCTGCTCACTGACGACGACATCGCCGCCGTGAACACCGACGCGAAAAGAAGGGACCACGCAAAATTGCGCCGTATAGCTGGCGTGCTCGCGGCGGACAGCGGCGAAAACAGCGTCAAGCGCGCGCAATATCTTGTCGGCGCGCACCGCTTCCCGCCAATCCCAGATCGCGATCAGCCCATCGCCCTTGTACAGATAGATTTCGCCGCCGAAATCGGTGATCGGTTTCGATATATCGAACAGAAATTTGCCAACCAAAGATTTTATTTTCAGCGCGCCGAGCCGTTCGGCGAGCGCTGTCGAGTTATTGATGTCGATAAATACCAGCACCTTCTGTTGGACGACCGGGCGGTGATAAGTGCCGATCATCAAGTGAAATAGCGTCTCGATGCCGATGAAATGCACTGCCCGCATGACGACGATTCCGATCACCGAAAACGCAATCACGACCGGTAGAATAAAAGGCAGCCGACTATAGGGGACAGGGGTCGGATATATCGGGTGTAGGATCGCATGCGTAATGTTGACTGCTATCACGAACAGGATCGCCACGACGACAGTGTAAATCCCGATCGACGGCAGCGGATGCATGTTGCGGAGCCAGCGGCCGCGTAGGCTTTGGACATAGAATTGCTCGAACAGACCCACTCCAGTGCCGACTAAAATCGCATTCAGCACACCGAAGGCGGGAGGTCGGCCTTGAGCCAGCGTCGTCAGACCGGCGAGCAGGGCAAAAATCGCGACCGCCAGCAGGATGGAAATCAATTTTCTGCGCGTCGAGATCGATATTTGCCTGAAATCGAGGAGTTTCATCAGGAGGCCAAAATTGGGCGGAGCTATATCCGGTGTTGTCGGGCGTCTCTATCCGGAATTGCCAGTCGCTCTGGTGCTGTTCGGTGTCGCCAAGTCGCTCGTTGATCTTAGTGCCTTCTCCGCCAACACCCGAGCCTGTAGTTTCGATGCCACTCAATGCGGCCGAGTAGAGCGATGACCGACCAATTGCCCGGAGACGCCGAGGTCTTTCTCGATCATATCGCGCATTTCGTGCCGGCGATGGTGCCTGCGGCCGAAGCGCTGGAGCAGTGCGGGTTCCGCCTGAGCCCATTCACCGCCCAGAGCAACCGGATCGACGGCACGGCGGTGCCGGCCGGTACTGGCAATCGCTGCGCGATGTTGCGGCGCGGCTATATCGAAATCCTCTCCGCGACCGAGGATACTCCGCTCGGCCGGCAGCTTCAGGAATGCCTGGTACGACACATCGGCCTTCATCTCGCCGCCTTCAGCAGCGCCGATGCGGCCGGCGAACATCGCCGGTTGGACGCCGCCGGCTTCCCGGTGCTGCCGCTCGTCGATATGCGGCGGCCGGTCGCGACCGAAGAGGGCGAACAGGACGCGCGCTTTACGATCGCTCGGATTGCCCCCGGCATAATGCCTGAGGGACGCATCCAGTTTCTGACGCATCACACTCAACACCTGGTCTGGCGCGAGCCTGATCTCAACCATCCGAACGGCGCAGAAGCGCTGACCGCGCTGTGGATCGCCGCCGACGACCCAGCCGAACCCGCGCAACGCTTTGCTCGATTTACCGGCCGACCGGCACGGCGCGATGGCGAGGTCGAGACAATCAGGCTCGACCGCGATTACTTGCGGTTTGCCCCGCCCCGTTATTTGGAGCGCGAATTCGGCATCGTTCCGGGCCCACCGCTTCCGTACCTGGCAGCTTACGATATCGAGGTCGCCGAGCTCGATCGGGCCCGCGCATAGCCGAGGCGGCTGGAATGACACTGCGAAGGCTGGCGCAAGGCATGGCGGTCACTCTGCCGCCCTGGGTTGGCGGGACGATCGTGTTTCGCGCGCGAGCCAATTAGCTCATTCGTCTGTCGCCGCGCTTCGTGGCGCCGAGACGCTCACTGTGGTTATCTAGCCGCAATAGCTCGGCGGCGCCGAGACAACCCGGGAGAAAATTCGGCATGAGATTGAGCGTCGTGACGTTTATGCATCCCGGGCGCGGAGCCGCGCGGCCAGTCGCTCGAGCGGATTGCAAACTATGCGCGGCGGATCGAAGCCGCCGGGTTCCCCGGAATCTGGGTCACGGACTCGCTTGGACGCGGTCGGGCCACGCTGGATCCGCTGGTGGCGCTCACTGCTCTCGGCGCTATCGTGAAACGGGTCGAGCTGGGAACCGCGGTGTTGCAGGTATCGCTGCGGCATCCGGTCGACCTCGCTCATCGGGCGCAATCAGTGCAGGCGCTGTCGGGCAACCGGCTGCGGCTTGGCGTCGGCAGCGGCTCAACCCAGGCGGATTTCGATCTATTCGGCGCCGATTACGCCCAACGCTTTCGCACCTTGATGAGTTCACTTGACCTCATGCGGCACACCTGGCGGGGTGAGCCGGTGAATGGCGGCATATTGACGCCGTGGCCGGGCAGCGAGGGCGGCCCGCCGGTTTTGCTGGGCGCATGGCGCAATCCGCGCTGGATTACCTACGCTGCCCGGCAATGCCAGGGCTGGATCGCTTCCGGTCTTTACAGCAGCTGGGAGGATCTCGAAAACGGCATGCGGATCTACCGCGAGGCGGGCGGCGTAAACGCGGTTCTCGCCAATGTGGTTGTCGATCTTACCAACCGGCCGGAGCCCGGCAGTCTCGCGGAGCGCGCCAAGGTTTCACTGGTTTGCAGCCCTGACGAGGCCCGCCAACGGCTGAAGCGGATCGAGCAGATCGGCTTTGACGAGGTCCTGGCGATCTCCCCCACCGGCGCGCTTGACGAGATCGAGCGGGTTCGCGACTACCTGTGAGGAACCCTACAGAACAAGTTGCGTCTGGATCGACGAGCGCGATCAGCCGGCCCTCCGTGTTGGTGATGCGGGTTTGCCAGATCATCGTCCGCCTACCGCGATGAATCGGCGTCGCCACGCCGAGAATTTGCGTGCCGACAGGCGCTGGGGCGACAAAATTGGTCTTGCTTTCAATCGTCGTCGTACTGGCGCCTTCCGGCAAATTGATGATTGTGCCCACGGCACCCAGGGTGTCGGCGAAGGCCATGATGGCGCCGCCGTGCAGCACCGCTGGGCGCGTGCAGAGGTCATCGCGTACCATCATGCGTCCGACGACCCGATCGACAGAGGCGCTGACGAACTCGATCCCGAGCAACTCGGCAAAGGGCAAGGGGTTCCGGGCGATCCTCTCGATCGTGTCCATGTAGGGCCCTCTCGCGGTGGTGATCGGCCGCAGCGTCCGATCACCACCATGGTAATGCCATCATTGGTCGGCTAGGGTGCGGGTTCGGAAATTTGGCTTGTCTGCTCGAAGAGGGAAACGCCGGCGGCGGCGTTTTCGCGGGCAGCGGCCAAGGTGGAGGGAATTACGCGTGCGTAAACTGGTGATGGCGGTCCTGGTGATGGCGTCAGTGTCCCCGGTCGCGGTGTTGGCCGAGCAACCGCAGCAGGGGAGCGGCAAGGACGCCGTTTACGAAGAGCTGAACTTGTTCGACGAGGCGTTCGAGCGCATCCGCCAGGATTCGGTCGATCCGGTAGGGGACGAAAAGCTCGTCGGCGCGGCCATCACCGGCATGTTGACCGGCCTTGACCCGCACGCCTCCTATATCGATCCGGCAACCTTAAAAGCCTTGAAGGAACCCGCCGCAGCCGGCGATGTCGGGATCGGCGCGGCTCTGACCGCGGAAAAGGGCGAAGTCAAAGTAATCTCTCCACGCGACGGTTCCCCGGCAGCCGAAGCCGGCATCAAGCCCGGCGATTTGATCGTGGCGATCGATAAGGAACCGACCTACGAGATGACTCTGCCAGAGGTCGAGCAGAAATTGCGCGGCCCCGCCGGCACCAACGTTAAGCTGACCTTGCAACGGAGTGGTCAGGCCGCGCCGCTAAAGCTCACGATCAAGCGGGCGGAGGAACGGTTGCAGACCGTCACCGCGCGGGTAGCGGAGGGCGATGTCGGCTATGTGCGGCTGGCCGGATTTGACAGCGGCACGGCGTCGGCACTTGCCGCAGCGGCGCAGAACCTGCGGCAGGAAACCGGCGGGCGGCTGCTCGGCCTCGTGGTCGATCTGCGCAACAACCCAGGCGGCAATTTCCAGGACGCGGTCGCTGCCGCCAATGATTTTCTCGACAAGGGCGACGTCGCAATCGTCAAGAGCCGCGATCCTAATAAAACCAAACACATTGCCGCCACGCCGAATGATCTGGTCAAAGGTTTGCCGATCGTCGTTCTGGTGAATGGCGGGACCGCCAACGAAGCCGAATTGCTAGCGGCAGCCCTGCAGGACAACCATCGCGCCCTCCTGATCGGCACTAAGACCTTTGGGGAAAGCGCGATCGAAAGCGTGATCCCGCTCGCCAGCGGCGGCGCAATCCGTCTGACAACGGCGCGCTTCACGACCCCTGACGGAAAAGAAATCGACGGCAAAGGCCTTGCCCCCGACCTAGTCGTTACGCCGCTCAAGATTGAAAAGCTGGCCAAAGAGGAGGGGCTACACGAAGCCGACTTGCCGGGCGCCTTAAAGAATCCCGACCAGCCCGCACCCGCCACAGCCCCGGGCGCCTCCGCCACTCCTCCGACCAAGACCGCGCCGGCGGGGCAGCCACCCACCAGTGGTGCTCCCAAACCGGCGCCATCGGCCGCCAACAAGACGGCGCCATCGGTGGCGAATGAAGATATGGGCGGCGCGAATGACGAGCAGCTGACCCAAGCTCTTGACGTGCTGCGTGGCCTTGCCGTGTTCAACTCCCACGCGTCCGGCTGAACCGATATCGGGCGGGTTGGCGCGCAAGGTTTGTTGCTGGCAGGAGAGCCGCTGATCCCCGAAGCTGTCGTCCTCTAGGGCCCCCGCGCCGGCAAAGTCCGGGTCGAGATTGATGACCCGCACTTTGCCGCTCGATCATATCGACGACGTATCCTGAAAGCGAGGTCATCAATGCCCTCGCCGGTGATCGATGAGCTAATGGTCACTCCATCGCCGATGCCGATGCGGACATGGCCGGTGGTCTGGCCCCTCCGCATACCGACGGATCTTCCTTATGATTCGATTTCGCGCGCTGATCTCCATTTTTCTCCGTCTCGTCGTGTTCGGTCGCGTTTATAACGAGGACGCCATCGCATAGCGGCACGTTCACAATTCAAGCTTCGATCGTGATGCGGCGCCGCCGTCAATGCCCGGGTGTCGGCAATGCGACTGGCGCGAAGCCGCGATCGGCGAAAATCTGCAGCCGCTCAAGGGACAGCGTGACCGGCGCGCAGTCATCTGTTTGGGCGCCTTCTTCGACACCGCCTTGGCAGAAGATAGGAAATCGTTTAATGGTTCAAAGTATGGACATTAAGTTGACGCTATTGCCTGAAGTAAAAGAACTGTCACCGACCCGGATCGGCGATAGCCGCGGGTTTTTCTCGGAGGTGTGGAACCAGCGCACCTTTGCTTCAGTGGGAATCGACGTCAGCTTCGTGCAAGACAACCACATTCGCAGTCCGCGAAGGGGAACATTGCGCGGTTTGCATTACCAACTTCCACCTGCGGCGCAGGGTAAGCTGATCCGGGTGACGCGAGGAGCGATACTCGATGTCGCGGTCGATATCCGGCGCGGTTCCCCCACTTTCGGGCAGCACGCGGCGGTGACTCTGAGTGCTGACAACTGGCGTCAGCTATGGATTCCCACTGGTTTTGCCCATGGGTATTGCACGCTGGCAGATGACACTGAAGTGCAATACAAGGTCACTGACTTCTACAGCCCTACGCATGAGCGCGGTATTGCCTGGAACGATCCGAGCTTGACAATCGCTTGGCCGGTCGATACCGAGGTGACGCTATCTGAACGCGACCGCATGCTGCCGCACCTTGCCGCACAACCCGACATCTTCGAATACCGACCATGACCGCGATCGTAACCGGTGGCGCTGGCTTTATCGGCTCGGCCTTGGTGCGGGCGCTGGTTGCCGACGGCGAGCGGGTGGTCACCGTCGACAAGCTTACCTATGCCGGAAACCTCGACAATCTGGCGCCCGTTCTCGCGACAGATCACGTTTTTTTCCACGCGGATGTCTGTGATCGAGCCGCGATGGCGGCGGTCTTCGCCGAACACCGGCCTCACGCCGTCTATCATCTCGCTGCCGAGAGCCATGTTGACCGCTCGATCGACAGCCCGAGGGTGTGCCTCGAAACCAACGTTCTCGGGACGGCGACATTGCTCGAAGCCGCCCTTGCTTATTGGCGTGGTCTCGACGGGATAGCACGCGGGCAATTTCGCTTCCTGCAGGTTTCGACCGACGAGGTGTATGGCGAACTCGCATCGACCGGATATTTCGACGACCATAGCCGCTATTGCCCGAATTCGCCTTATTCGGCCAGCAAAGCGGCTGCCGATCACCTCGCCCGCGCCTGGCACCGAACCTACGGCCTGCCGGTAATGATCTCGAACTGCTCGAATAATTACGGGCCGTATCAGTTTCCGGAAAAGCTGATCCCGCTAACCGTGCTGAACGCTCTTGCCGAGAAACCGCTGCCGGTCTACGGGCAGGGTGTCAATATTCGTGATTGGTTGCATGTCGAGGATCATGTGGCGGCGTTGCGCCGGATCGTGGACTGTGGCTGCCTCGGCGAGACTTATCTCGTCGGTGCGCGAAACGAAGCCCGCAACATCGACCTCGTAAATTCGATCTGCCGCCTACTCGATAACCAACGCCCGAGCCGTGCGCCACATGCCCGGCTGATTACCTTTGTCACCGATCGGCCGGGACACGATGCCCGCTACGCCATCGACCCCAGCAAGATCGAGCGCGACCTCGGCTGGCGCCCTTCCGTCGATTTTGAGCAAGGACTGGCGGCCACCATCAGCTGGTATATCGAGAACCAAGAGTGGTGCCGGCGCGCCAGCACCAATTATCGGCAAGAGCGTCTGGGGTTGATGGCGGAGGCGGGGTGACATTTGCCGTCTTTGGCGCCGGCGGGCAGGTCGGCCGCGCACTCGTCGAGCGCGCGGGCGCCGCAATACGCGGATTTGACCGCGCGGCATGTGATATCTGCGATGCGGAGGCAGTCAGGCGCGCGGTGGCGGATGCCGATGTGTCCTTCGTGATCAACTGTGCCGCCTATACCGCGGTCGACCGCGCCGAGCAGGAATCGGAACTCGCCTTTGCCGTTAACGCAGCCGGCGCAGAGAATGTGGCTCGAATGGCGGCTGCGCACGGCCTGCCGATCATTCATCTGTCGACCGATTACGTCTACGCCGGTACGGGCACAACAGCGCTTGTCGAAGACGAGCCAATCGCCCCCCTCAATGTCTACGGCGCGTCGAAAGCAGCCGGCGATGCGGCCGTGGCTGCGGCCAACCCGGCGCATTTGCAGCTGCGCGTATCCTGGGTGTTCGGCGCCTATGGCGCGAATTTTGTCAAGACGATGCGCCGGCTAGGACGCGAACGCCCGGAATTGCGCATCGTCGACGATCAGCGCGGCGGTCCGACCGAGGCGCGCGACATCGCCGAAGCGATCTTGGCGATGGCCGCCGCGTGCCAAAGCGCCGGTTTTGACAAATGGGGCATTTATCACTTTGCCGGAGCCCCTGATGTGAGCTGGTATGGCTTTGCCGAGGCTATTTTCGCCGGCAGCCGTGCACCGAGGCCATCGCTCGTCAAGATCGCGAGCAGCGAATACCCCACGGCCGCACGTCGACCGCTGAACTCGGTGCTCGATTGCAGACGGATCAGGCGGACCTTCGGGATCGATCAGCCGGATTGGCGACGGTCGCTGTCGCGGGTCATCGAACAGCTCGATCGGGCGTCCCGGTGAAGGGGATCATCCTGGCCGGCGGGACCGGCAGTCGACTCTGGCCGATCACCAAAGCGATCAGCAAGCAGCTGCTCCCGGTCCACGATAAACCGATGATTTATTACCCGCTGACGACGTTGATGCTGGCGGGCATCCGCGAAATCTTGATCATCACCACGCCGCACGACGCCGCACCATTCCAAGCGCTGCTCGGTGACGGCAGCGCCTGGGGATTGACCTTGGAATTCGCCGTCCAGCCGAGCCCGGATGGTCTTGCCCAAGCCTTTCTGATTGGTCGCGAGTTCATCGCCGGCGGGCGCTCGGCTTTGGTGCTGGGCGACAACCTCTTTTACGGGCAAAGCTTTGGCGCCACTTTGCGACAAGCGGCCGACAGCCGCGCCGGGGCTGTCGTGTTCGGGTATTGGGTGCGCGACCCGAGCCAATATGGCGTCGTCGATTTCGCCGAGGACGGCTCGGTGCGCGGCATTGTTGAGAAACCTACGATGCCGCCCTCGCATTACGCCGTCACCGGCCTCTATTTTTACGACGAGGAGGTCAGCGACATCGCCGCGACCCTGCGGCCATCGGCGCGCGGCGAGCTCGAAATCAGCGATCTCAACAATTATTACGTGCGCGAAGGGCGGCTCACCCTCGAGACACTGGGCCGCGGCTTTGCCTGGCTCGATACCGGCACGCCGGAGAGCTTGCTGCAGGCAGCGGAGTTCGTCGCCACGATCGAATCTCGCCAAGGGCTCAAGATCGCCTGCCCGGAGGAAGTGGCGTGGCGCCAAAATTGGATCGACGATTCGCGGCTGGCGGCGCTCGCCGCGAGCTTCAAGGGCAATTCCTACGGGCGGTACCTGATGGAATTGCTCGGCACCGGCCCATGATCATCCCCGGCCCATGATCGCCGGCCGGCGACAGCCGCGACAACTTGCCTTCGCCGGGAGCCGAGGGCTTGATCGCTGGATCGCGTATCAATTATAGAGAGGCCGGTCCCGCAACGATACTCGCCTGCGTAAGATTTAGCCTGTCTGATCGCCGCTCACGTTTACCTGCGCTGTCCTAGCAATCACCAACGGCTTTTCTATCCGCGCAAACTAATGACTGAACAGTTCGATATTTCAGTAGGCGATTTCATCCAACTCCGGGCGTTAGCCTCCGGTGACTGCACTTTTGATTTGCGGCATGCGGCGCCTCCCCGAGCCGGAAAAAGCGTGGCCGAATTGATCGGGGGGCGATAACAGCACGATGGCGCCGCCGGTCATTTCGGTCGAGAATTTGTCAAAGCGCTACCTTGTCGGACACCGCGCCGAGCGGACGATGGACGAGCGCTTCCCCAATCTCCGCGATGTGTTGGAGCGCCATCTGCGCAACACCGCGCGCAAGGCGCGCGATGTCGTGCGCGGCCGCCAGGTCGTCCAGGGCGACGAGGTCGAAGAATTCTGGGCGCTCAAGGATGTCAGTTTCGAGGTCCATGAGGGCGAGGTCCTCGGCATCATCGGCCGCAACGGCGCCGGCAAATCGACCTTGCTCAAGATCCTGTCGCGCATCACCGAGCCGACTTCGGGCCGCGTCACCTTGCGCGGCCGGGTGGCGAGCCTGCTCGAGGTCGGCACCGGGTTTCACCCGGAACTGACCGGCCGCGAAAACATCTTTTTGAATGGGGCGGTGCTCGGCATGAGCCGCGGCGAGATCCGCCGCAAATTCGACGAGATCGTGGCCTTTGCCGAGATCGAGAAGTTTCTCGACACCCCGGTCAAGCGCTATTCGTCGGGGATGTATGTGCGGCTTGCCTTTGCCGTCGCCGCCCATCTCGAACCCGAAATCCTGATCGTCGATGAGGTTCTCGCTGTCGGCGACACCGAGTTCCAAAAGAAATGCCTCGGCAAGATGAACGACGTATCGCGCCGCGACGGCCGCACCGTGCTGTTTGTCAGCCACAATATGGGCGTCGTAAAAAGCCTTTGTCCGCGAGCGATTTGGCTAAATCGCGGCGTGACCGAGAGGGATGGCAGCGCCCTCACGGTGATCGACGATTACCTTGCCCGCGGAGCGCCAGATCGAAGTAGTGTCATCGATCTGGATACTGTCGAACGACTACCGTTTATTCGCAACGATCGTCTTCGTTTTTTATCCCTCGAGTGGCTGTCTGATCTGCCGCTGCGCCACGGCTCATCGGCAAAGGCCCGCATCCGTTTCGAGACGCTCGCACCGGTAACTGGGATCGCGGTTGGACTTGGCTTTTGCAATCGCGACAGCGTCAGATTGCTGACTTACGACACCGAATTTCAAGACGGTTTTCAAGCGGATATCACAAATCCTGCGGAATACTCTGTCGAAGTGGCAATCAACTCTTTGCCGCTCTCCCCAGACATTTACAGTCTGGACATTGGCTGCCGATCCGGAAGCAACCACTTACTCGATATCATTCCGGCTTGCTCGGAAGTCGAGGTCATAGCCGGTCCAAACACGCTGGGCTATATTGCCCAAGCCAGAGCGGGCGCGCATCTAGCCGGCCAGTGGATATGGGATTCTATCAAACAGTCAAGCACGCCCGAACTCGTCTGATAAATAGACAAAGCGCTTGATGCTTGTTCTAGAGAAACTGACGCGCTTTGCGCACAAGCCGCAACCTGATAAGTGGGACGCTGTCAAGGCGACGTTTTGTGGCATTTTTTCCAAAAGAGGAAATGGGGTAAATCTTACCTACAGGAAGCGTTATCGCATCGCCTCGTTACTCTCTCTAGCTCCGTTTTCTTTGCCATGGATTATCGCGCGGTTTGGCAGCGACAAGCAGCAGCCTGGGGAGCACGCCTATGGCGAGACCTATCAGAGGCTGTTCCGCGGTCTCCGTTACCGACGGCTCAAAATTCTGGAGATCGGCGTTTTACACGGGGCCTCGCTTTTGGCGTGGCGCGCCTATTTCCCGCGTGCGATCACGGTGGGGCTGGATATCCATAATAAACCTGGCTTAGCAGTAGGCAACAAAACGCGCATTTATCAAGGCGACCAGAGCTCGGCCGCTGATCTGAGCCTCGTATGCTCCGCCGAGGGGCCGTTCGACATCATCATCGATGACGGCAATCACTACTCTCAGCATCAACTGTTTTCATTCCTGCGGATATTCCCGCACGTCAAAGATGGCGGGCTCTACGTGCTCGAGGACGTGCAGACGTCATTCTGGTCGGGGGTCGTTCGCGGGATGCAATGGGGCGGGCGGCACATTACCGATCCGGCGTTCGCCGACACCTGCTATGGCTGGTTTCTGGACATGGCAAAATACCTTAATCACGCAGAGTTCGAGACGATTGCCGGCTGCGACGACCAGAAGATGGAGCTTGGCCAGCAAATCCGACGGATCACGTTCGAGCACAATTTGATCGTGATTGAGAAAGGACCAAACATTCAGACTTCCAACAGCATTCGGCGGGGGAGCACGGAAGCGTGCAACGGGTAGGCCCCCCCGCTCCACTAAGTCATCGTAGTTAGATGAAAGATCAATTGCGTGTATCGAAGGCGCTCCTCGGAGCGTCTTGGCTTGCTCTTCGCGGCAAGCCAGTAAATCGTCACGTGTACTACGCACTGGCGTTGCGGGGCGACTTGTTCGCTCCACCCCCCCAAGGTCCTCTAACCCCTCCAAGCCTGCCTTTTAGTCCAATCGATTTGGACATCTCAGAAGGAGAACGGCAACATGTGAATGTACTACTGCCGACGATTGATCCAAAACGTACTTGGGGCGGCGTTGCCACGGCGATCACGATGGCTGCGAAGATCTCCCAAAATGGCATTCCAATTCGCTTGATCCTGACGCACAGTCCACCGCAACCCGACCATTTCGCCGCCTTCGCGCATCGATGGTCAAATTTGGTGGGAACGTCTTCACAAACCCCAGAGGTGGTGGATGGAACTCCTACCGGGCAATCCGCAAAAGTAGGGCCACGCGATTGGTTTTTGGCGACTTGGTGGCAGACTGCTTGGATTGCGCGAGAGACCCTAGAAAAGTTGGGATTTCCGCCGAAGAGACTTGCGTATTTTATTCAGGACTTTGAAGCTGGATTTTATCCGTGGTCGGGTGATTACGCTCTCGCGCTAGCCACTTATAGGTTCGATGCACTGCGCATCGTCAACACAAGCTACCTAGCCCAATATTTGAAACATGAATCCGATATTGACATTGAAGATGAGCTGATCGTTCGGCCCTCGTTAAATAAGACGATCGCGCCGACCCTGACAGAGATTACGAGCAGGAAAAGGCGGCGTTTGGTGATGTATGGCCGGCCGAATCACTGGCGAAATCTCTTCGGCCTCTGTTTGGCCGCGCTGGATATCTTTGTCTCGAAGGGTTCGATAACGCCGAGCGATTTAGAAATTATAAGCGCTGGTGAAGAACATCCCGACTATCTTATTTCGAATGGGCACGTTATTCGCTCAGTGGGGAAATTATCGATAGAAAATTATGTTGATCTGCTGCGGAACAGTGATATCGGATTGTCGCTGATGTTATCGCCCCATCCGAGTTATCCGCCACTGGAGATGGCTGCATCGGGCATGCTCGTTGTGACAAACACTTTTACGAGCAAGACAATGCAACTATCAAGCAATATCCTAGCTAAGGAGCCGACACCTGCTGCCATTGCGAAGGGTCTGGCAGAGGCGTACGAGCGAGTATCAGACGGTGAGAGCAGGCTTTCCGGCGCCAACATAAAAATAGAAGAGCTTGGTCTCGATATCGCAGATGTTGCATCGAATGTCGTGAAACGTGTTTCCTGTTCGATCTGATATCTATAGCAGACGCAACCAACCTATTCTTGATTATGGCTTGCTGCCCAAAACCGCTCCCGCTCCGAAAGTGGTCCGGAGATTACGGCCAGTGGAACCACGGAGGAGCAGGATTGACAAGCTCTTGTTCCGGGCCAGGTGCTCTCCGGCTTCACCGCGCCGCCTAAGATGATTAACCTATCCTCTGACGAGTATATTAGAGAGCGATTGGATCCTAGACCTGGCGATCTTTTATATTTGCATCTTTCCGATCTGCTGCTCGCCGTCAGAGATTTGATACCCGGGAACGTTGGTCGGGTTCTCGATTTCGGCTGCGGCGGGTCACCCTATCGCCCATTATTCGGGTCTTGCACATACCATCGGGCGGATTTGGCCGGTAGCGCCACCGATCTCGATTTCGAGTACGGTCCGGAATTGTTGCTTTCAGCTATGAGTAATGATTATGACTGCGTCCTATCTTCACAGGTTTTGGAGCACGTACAATCCCCTGGATCCTATTTGGCTGAGTGCTTTAAAGTCTTGAAGCCAGGCGGTCATCTGATCTTATCTACCCACGGTCTGTTCGAAGACCATGCCTGCCCATACGATTATTGGCGGTGGACGGTGTATGGATTGCGAAAGCTCGTAGAAGAGGTCGGATTTACGGTCGAGCAGATCAAGAAGGTGACGACAGGTCCTCGGGCAGCGATGTTCATCGCTGAGCGGGAGAACCACCGGCTAATATTTGATCGTGCAGGATTGTACACTCGCAATGGATTGTACAGTAGAGTGTTGCACTACGCTGTGTGCCTCTTTCGACTGGTCGGGCCTTGGCGTGTCCACCACGCTTGCGATGCAAACCTTCTCCACTATCGAGTTGTCGATGCGGATCAACCGGGACACGACATTTATGTTACGATTGCCTTGATTGCGCGCCGCTAAGTATTATCGGCTTGGCTATCCGAAAGGGTAATTGATCGTAGTAAAAAGAATCCGACTTGGGTGATGGAGTAGACAAGACGCGGCGTGCTTGACAGGAGTTACGCGCAAGCGCGTATCGTTGTTGAGAAAGTAAAAGCCGAACGTGCTCAGAGACCGTAAAACGCGTGTCACCTTTATCTCCACGATGTGGGGCTATCCATGGGGCGGGTCGGAAGAGCTTTGGTCTCGGGCAGCGCTTGATCTCGCTGCACGAGGGTTCGCCATCTCTGCAAGTGTGCCGGAGTGGCCGTCACTGCATCCGCGGTTGCTCGAGCTCCGTGCGTATGGTGTCGACGTATGGGCGCGTCCCGCCTGGTATTCTATGCGGCAACATCCTTGGCGTCGGATTGCTGGTCGAGGCCACGATCCTCGCGAGTTCGAAGTCAAGCGGCTTTTTTCCGCAAGGCCCCCAGCGCTCGTTGTTTTATCGGACGGCGCTGTTTTCTCACCAGTCGAACTGATCGAGCTATGCATCACCAAGCGATTGCCATTCGTCACTATCGGTCAAGCCAACTCGGACGCTTGCTGGCAATCCGATAGCATTGCAGAGCGCTACCGGATTGCGCTGTCAAGCGCCCTGCGTTGCTATTTTGTCTCTCAGGCCAATCGGCGGCTCGCCGAAATTCAGATCGGCGCCGAACTACCCAACGCCGAGGTGATTTGGAACCCGGTAAATGTCGCCTTGGATGCGCCATTATCATGGCCATCCATCGGCAAGGATGGCGAAATCCGTTTCGCGTGCGTCGGCCGTCTGCACCCGCCGTCGAAAGGCCAGGACATCCTTTTTAAGGTCCTGGCAGGGCCGTCATGGAGATACCGGCAGTGGCGGTTATATTTATATGGCGAAGGAGAAATGCGGCAGGGTCTCGAACGGCTCGCTCACACACTGGGACTTTCTGACAGGGTCATCTTTGCTGGTTTCGCTGCCGTCGAGCAGATTTGGGCTGCAAACCATGTACTGGTCATGCCGTCGCGGGCGGAAGGGCTGCCACTGGCAATGGTTGAGGCGATGCTGTGCGCTCGGCCTGTTGTCGCCACCGACGTGGCCGGCCATTCGGAAATTGTCGAGGATGGGGTTACAGGGTTTCTCGCTGATGCGCCGACCGCCCACGCCCTGGCGACGGCATTGGAACGGTTTTGGGCGCGGCGCGGTGAGGCCGAGGAGATCGGTAAAGCCGGGGCCCGCAAAATTCGTCAGATCATGCCGCCTGATCCAGTTCGAGTATTCTCTGACAAGCTGATCAACTTTGCCGGGCAGCGCGACTCGATAATGGCGCGCTAACAATGGTCGGCCGAAGTTATAAAGTGTGGGTCAGATGCTTGTAACCGTCGCAATTTGCACGCTCAATCGCGCTGAGTCATTGCGCCGGACACTCGAATCCTTAACGAGTATGCGGGTTCCGAGCGATCTCGATTGGGAGGTCGTGGTCGTCAACAATGGTTCCACCGACTGTACTGACGACGTCATCCACTCCTTTACCGATCGGCTGCCGATCCGGCGTGAATTCGAGCCGCAGCGCGGGTTATCGCGCGCCCGCAATCGCGCCGTCGACGCCGCCAGAGGGGACTACATTGTCTGGACCGATGACGACGTGGTGGTCGATCCCGGCTGGCTCGCCGCCTATGCCGAGGCATTCCGCCGCTGGCCGGACGCGGCAGTGTTCGGCGGTTCGATTGTGCCGAAATACGACATGCCGATGCCGAAATGGGCAGCTGAGGGCAAGGAGATTGTCGGGGAAACGGCTTTCGCGCTGCTCGATTTTGGCGATGAACCAATGCCGCTCTCTAATAATGGTAATCGTATCCCGCACGGTCCCAATTTTGCCGTCCGCAGCGCTGAGCAACGAGCCTTTCGCTACGACGTCCAGCTTGGACACGCGCCCGGGCAACACCGCCGATCTGAAGAGAGAGATGTCATTGAGCGGATTTTGGCGTCCGGGCTGCCCGGCTACTCGGTCCCGCAAGCGCGGGTGGAACACTGTGTGAGTCGCGAACAGCAGACAATCCGCTACGTCGCCAGCTTCCTCGCGACGGTCGGCGAAGGCGATGCCCACCGGCATGGGAAGTCATCCGAGGCCGGCCCGATCTGGTTCGGTGTCCCGCGCTGGCGGTGGCGCTGCCTCGCGGAACACTGGCTCCGTTATCGGTTCCATCGGTGGGTCTCACCCGCTCCCGTTTGGTTGATCCATCTGAGGAACTACCACCTTCTGTGGGGCATGATCCGCTACTGGCGCAGCCAAAGAGGGTGACGAGCCGTCGCTTGTAGACCCGCGCCCGTTTGCCGCGCCGAGCACTCGATTGAAGCGAAGAGCCACATTGGCGGTCGGTGCCGGCTACGCTGTCGATCCGATCGCGACGTATGGTAAACTCTCCTCGATGGGGCGGGCGCGAGGAAGCAGTGGCTTACGGTAAAGCTCTAGACATGTTCCGGGCGGTTGTGCAACGCCCGGGCTATCGTCAATATTTATGGCAGAAATGTTCGGGGTACGACCCCGAGCAATGGATTAGAGTGGTTTACAGTCGGGAGTGGCGGCGGCTTTTGAGTTCATTGCCGCTCCAATCGCTCAGCGTTCTGGAGATTTCGCCAGGCCCCAACCCGGTGATCGAACAAGGCAATGTAGCCGCTTACCGAGCCGTAAATTTTCCAGAGTTCGATATTACCCAGGACGTTCTTTCGGAGAAATTCGACCTTATTATTGCAGAACATGTGTTCGAGCATCTCCGTCATCCATATAAAGCCGCTCGCAATGTGCACAAGATGCTTCGTGATGATGGGATTTTTATCATTGCTACACCTTTCATGATCAAAATTCACGGGCATCCCCAGGATTATACGCGTTGGACACCCGACGGACTTCGCGCGTTTCTAGAGGACTGTGATTTTGTTGCCGATGTTCATGCTTGGGGTCACCGGAAGGCGGTTCGCGGCAATTTTGCAAGCTGGCGCGAATTTGGGTGGAAGCGCGATCTGCGGAACGAGGCCGAGTTTCCAGCAAGCGTCTGGGCTTATGCGCGAAAGCGGCTCCCCAGTAATGAACTGGAGGGGGAGGGAGACCGTGGGAGGTAGCCGGAGGCTGGCGCGTCGTGGCGCCGCTAAGGCCGACCATCTCCTGATGCGCTCCGAGGATGGAGGGATCGGCGATGGCGCGAATTAGCGTAATCATTCCGACCCACAATCGGGCGTCCATGCTGCAACGGGCGATCGAAAGCGCAAAAAACGCTGGAGACGGAGTGGAAGTCGTTGTGGTCGACGATGCGTCAACCGACGACACTGAATTGATCTGTCGTGGCTTGACCGATATCACCTACCTTCGCATGCCGCGAAACCGAGGCCAGGCGCGCGCTCGCAACGCTGGTATTGCGAGAAGCACCGGGGAATACATCGCTTTTCTTGATGACGACGATTTGCGCCTGCCACAATCGCTCGATAGACAAGCCGATATGTTGGCGCGCGATCAAAATTTGGGCTTCGTCTATGGACAGGTTCAGATTGCAGATTCAGAGACAGGTCTGCTTACCGGTAGGATTTGGCCTCTCGATTGCCCGACCGGAGACATTTTTTGGCAGCTGGTGGAGGGCAACTTTATCCAAATCGCGTCTGTGCTGGTGCGCCGGCGGCAGATCGAAGCGATCGGTCTGTTTTCCTCGGATGTTCTTGGGACCGAGGATTGGGATGTGTGGCTGCGGTTGGCCGCCATCTCCCCGGTTGGCGCCGTGCAAGAACCGGTCGCCGTCTATCGTCGTGCTTCGCAGAAATCCGGCCAGACCTCGTCAAATCGGCCAAAAATGTGGAAGTCGTCGGCGCGAACCCAAGCCAGGGCACTGCGCTCACCCCGGGCTTTGACCGCAAATGGCGACACGCGGCGTGAAGTCCGGTCGAAGTTCATGGACGGCTTATGGGATGGTTTGATAGAGGACGGTGATCGTTTGGTGTCGGAACGAAATCTGTACAGCGCCGCGATAAACTATATTACCGCGATCCGTCTACATCCGCGAAGAGCCGCCCGTCTCGGCGCAATCACAAATTTCACACGTTTTATTCATTCCCAATCGCGATGATTCGATGACAAATCGTCGAGTGGGCTTACTCCAGCGATGCCTAACGGCAAATCAGATTTGGGCGTGAAAGCAGCCGGGCGCGTCGCGATCCTGCTCGCGACCTACAATGGCGAAAAATACCTCGATCAACTGATCGCCTCGCTGCTGGGCCAGACTTACCGCGATTTTGTCATCATTGTACGCGACGATTATTCCAGTGATCGGACCTCGGAAATCCTTGCCCGTTGGTCGGCCGCACATCCGGATAAAATTAACGTTGTGTCGGACGATCGCGGCAACCTGCGCTCAACGGGAAACTTCTCTTGCCTGATGCAGGTGTGTGACACTCCCTATTTCGCCTTCTGCGATCAGGATGATGTCTGGCTGCCGAATAAGGTTGAGCTGGCAATCAATGAAATTCGTTGCCTGGAAAAGCAATTCGGCAGCGGGACCCCTATTTTAGTCCACTCCGATTTGAAAGTTGTCGATGGCGAATTGCGGGAAATTGCACCATCGTTTTTTGACTATTCGCACATAGCGCTCGGCAATGCCGAACGGCTGGACCATATGATCATCAACAACATCGTCCAAGGTTGCGCGTCTTTGGGCAATCGAGCGCTGCTCGAGTTGGGATGCCCGGTCCCTGACGGGATCCCCTATCATGATTGGTGGGTGGCGCTCCTCGCCGCAAGCTGCGGTGTTCTGAGGACGATAGCCGAGCCGACGCTTCTTTGGCGACAACATGGCCACAATCAGAGCGGGGCTGGGCAGCGACAAAGAAGAAATACCCTGTGGGACGCCCGCTATATCCTGCAACAGCCGACGCTGCTGAGAATGCGAATGGCGCAGGCGATGCGGTTCCACCAGTCGCAGGCGAGTGTGCTGTTGCGTAGTGCTGGGGATCGGATGCCGCGCCGTAACCGCGAATTTCTCCGCGCCTTTTGCCTGCCTGGAAGACGGGACGAGGTCGCCCTTTTGCCGTGGCCGCAACGGACATGGCTCGTCGCCCGGCACTTTATCGCTTATGGGCGCGCGCTGCCTCTTGCGCTGCGCTGGTGCTACTAGAGCGGGGTGCGATCAATTTCGTCGCTGGCTCGGCCAGTTCGATCCAGGCGGGGGCATGATCGCTCGCGTGGTCGCGGCCGCGCGCCGCGCGATCGACGCCCGCCGCGGTGAGACGCTTTGCCAAGGGCGGACTGAGCAGCAGATGATCGATGCGCAGACCGGCGTCGCGCGCAAAGGCGTTCCGGAAATACTTCCAGAACGTGTAGATCCGCTCGCCGGGGTGCAGGGCCCGCAGCGCGTCGGTCCAGCCTTGTGCGACAAGACGGCGATAGGCCTCCCGCACTTCGGGCCGAAATAGAGCGTCATCGACCCATCTCTCCGGCGCATAGACGTCGAGATCGGTCGGCATGACGTTGTAATCGCCGGCCAGGACGACCGGCGCGCCGCTCTCTAGAAGCGTCTCGGCGTGGTTTGCCAGCCGATCGAACCAGCGCAATTTGTAGTCGAATTTGGGTCCGGGCGCGGGGTTGCCGTTGGGCAAATAGAGACAGCCGACGATCAAGCCGCCGGCCGCCGCTTCGATATAGCGGCTGTGGGTATCGTCGAGATCGCCGGGCAGCCCGCGGCGCGTTGCGACAGGATCGCCGCCTCGCGCCAGGATCGCGACCCCGTTCCAGCTTTTCTGCCCGTGCCACACCGCGCCGTAGCCGGCAGCGGCAATCGCTGCTGCGGGAAACTTTTCGTCGGGCGCCTTCAGCTCTTGCAGGCAGACGATGGCCGGCGCGGTTTCTTCGAGCCACGCCAGCAAATTGGCAAGGCGTCCGTTGATGCCGTTGACGTTGTAAGTTGCGATCCGCATCGGAGTTCTGATTACAAATTACCGATCTTCCAATGGCGCAGCGAGGGCAACTTAGTGTTGCCTGAGAGCCGCCTGACGACCACAACATCGACGCGGTTCGCCGGGTCGCCCTTAGCGGCTACTTTGAAACGGCCGTTTTGCTCCGTAAGATGCGGTGCGATCCTTTGAGAGGCTGTTTGATGCTGACCAGACCCAATGCCGCCTTGTCGCAGATCCATATGCAGATCATGTGGAGCCGGCTGATCGCGGTTGTCGAGGAGCAGGCGCAGACCCTGGTGCGCACCGCGTTTTCCACCACCGTGCGCGAGGCAGGCGACCTCTCGGCGGGGGTCTTCGACCGCGACGGCGACATGCTGGCGCAGGCGGTGACCGGCACTCCCGGCCATGTCAATTCGATGGCGGCCGCGGTGCGGCATTTTCTCGATGCCTTTCCGCTGAAGACGATGCGGCCCGGCGACCATTACATCACCAACGACCCGTGGCTGACCTGCGGCCACCTGCACGATCTGACCGTCGTCAGCCCGACCTTTCTGCAGGGCGAGGCGGTCGGCCTCTTCGCCAGCACGGTGCATGTCGTCGATATCGGCGGGCTCGGCATGGGGCCCGACGGGCGTCAGGTGTTCGAAGAAGGACTGTCGATACCGCTGATGGCGTTGGCGCGCGAAGGCCGGATGAACGAGGATTTGTTGCGCGTGATCCGCGCCAATGTGCGTGAGCCGCTGCAGGTCGAGGGCGATGTTTACGCCTTGGCCGCGTGCAACGACGAAGGCAGCCGCCGGCTGATCGAGATGATGGAGGAGTTCGGGATAGCCAATCTCGACCGCTTGGGCGAGCACGTCATCGAGACCGCGCGGCTGGCGACTATCGACGCCATTGCCAAGCTCAAACCCGGCAAATACCGGAACAGTCTGACGATGGACGGCTATGACCGCCCGCTGACCCTTGCCGCCGAGATGACGATCGGCGACGAGGGCATCCATGTCGATTTCACCGGTACCTCTCCGGCCAGCGCCTTTGGCATCAACGTCGTCCTGAACTACACGACGGCATACACGGCGTTCGGCGTCAAATGCCTGGTGGCGCCCGACGTGCCGAACAATGCCGGCTCGTTGGCGCCGATCACGGTCAGCGCCCCCGAGGGATGTCTGCTCAACGCGCCGCGGCCGCGCGCCGTCGCCGCCCGGCACACGGTCGGCCACATGCTGCCCGACGTCGTGTTCGGCTGCTTGCACCAGGTCATGGCGGGCGGTGTGCCCGCCGAGGGCGCGTCGTCCTTGTGGATTCCGCAGATCTATGGCGGCGCCGATGTGCTCGACGAGCTGGGGGCGGAGGAGGGCAGCGCGCCGCCCGACATCAAGCCGTTCAGCACCGCGATTTTTCATTGCGGCGGCGCCGGCGCGCGACCCGGCAAGGACGGGCTCGACGTCACCGCTTTCCCGTCAGGGGTGCGCACGATCCCGGTTGAAGCGACCGAATCGGTGGCGCCGGTGATATTTCGCCGCCGCGAATTCCGCGAGGGTTCGGGCGGGGTCGGGCAGTACCGCGGCGGGCTCGGCCAGATCATCGAGCTGGGCGGGGCTGAGGGTACCCCGATTGCGATGTTGTGCAATTTCGAGCGCATTTCCAATCCGGCGCGCGGTCGTGACGGCGGCGGCACCGGAGCGCTGGGCCGGGTTACGCTCGTCTCGGGCCGGCCGATCGGCCCCAAAGGGCGGCAAAGCGTACCCGGCGGTGATTTTATTCGGCTCGAATTGCCGGGCGGTGGCGGGTTTGGCGACCCGGCTGACCGCGACCCCGAACAGGTGGCGCTCGACGTCGCCGACGGCCTGATCTCGCCCGAGATCGCAGCGCGCGACTACCGCGTCGTGATCGCCGCCGACGGCACCCTCGACCCGACCGCGACAGCGCGGTTGCGTGCGGTTTAGCACCCTTCCCATGGGTCTCTCTAGCTAGACACCGGACACAGAGGCGTCCGCAGATGGAATTCACGAAGCCAATTTGTCGGCTGATTTTGTAAGCGACCACACCGCCCCGGTGGACGCGCGGTCATCTTGAGGCGATGAGGGCCATCCGCGCCCGGCTTTCCGAAGCCCTGTCGCTGCTACCAAACGACTTCCGCTACATATGCCGCGAACGCCCGATCATCGGTGACAATTGGAATGCGTTCGGCGACTGACTGTGAAATCAGCAGCCGATCGAATGGGTCGCGGTGATGTTGTGGCAAGTCGCCCAGGACCCTTAAATGGGTATAGGTGACATTGAGAAGATCGAAGTCCTCCTCCGCCATCACCTGCTCGAAATCCTCGAGAAACCGGAGCTTCCCGAGTGCGCGCTTGATCGCGATCTCCCAGAAGGAGGCGATACTGACCACGATTGCGTTGTTCGGATCACAGATCTGGTCACTTACTCGGGTGGGAAGCCGCGGCGCCTCGGTTCGCCACCATAGCAGGGCGTTCGTGTCGAGGAGGAGTCTCACAACGGCCCCTCGAACAATTCAGTGATTTCCTCGTCGGTGAACTCAAAGTCGGGAGAAATCCAGATTTTGCCTTTCCCGCGCCCTGGCACGCGCGGGTCCCGTGTTTTTGCGATCGGGACAAGTTTGACCAGGGGCTGGCCGTTGCGCGCGATCACCACCTCCTCGCCGGCGAGTGCGCGCTCGACAAGCCGCGACAACGAGCTTTTCGCCTGATGCATGTTGACTATTTCGGTCATCGGATCGTCCCTAGCTAAGCTAGCTAATAGGTGCTCTCCCTAGCGACGCCGTCAAGGTATGTCAGGAGCCAGTCTGTTAGCTTGACGGGGCCGCGCCCTTTTTGATGTCGATCCGGGTCATGCACGGGATCCTTAGCGCCTCGTCTTCGCTGGCCATCGCGGGTTGGACGGCATTGAGGTCACCGAGCAATACGCGATAGCAGGGATGCCGGCGCAGCAGAAAACGGCCGGCTTCCTCGGTGACCTGCAATTGCGGCGGGGTCAATGACCAGCTGGTCGGCACATCCTTGGCCATGTCACGCAGAGCGATATGCGCCGATGTATCGGCGGGGATCTGATCGTAATCGACCGTAATTCCATAAATCCGCATGCCCGCGAATTTGGCTTGGCCTGCAGCTCCGGCGGCGGCCTGCGCCAGTTCGCCGAGCAGGGCGGAGAGTGCCGTCTCGGAATTCGCCGTATTGGCGTCGAGCGGCACCGACGTTACGGCCTGAATTTGCTGTACAACACCCGGCTGCTGCGGTTGCTGGTAAAGCTTGTTGGGCGGGTCGCCGCGCGCATTGACGACCACGACTACGAGCTTGCGGATCTTGCCCTCGTTAATCGCCCGCAAGACTTGAGCATCGTCGTAGGGCGCGATCAATGCCGAGCGCAACGACCGGGTGCCGAGATTGTCGGCGAGCCCGCCATCGAGAAAATAGAGGTAGTCGATCTGGCGATACGGGTTGGGCCCGTGGCGTAAATCGTTGGAATATCGGGCATCCTTGTACTCGGCGAGGTTCAGGTAGGGCGTGTATGGGTTGGAAAGATCGATCTTGACCCATTCGCTGTTGCGCAATTTGCCTTGGCATCCGCTGGAGTAATCCTGGAAAGCGACCGGGGTCAGCAAGATCGGAAAGGCAGCGGAGGCCGAGACTGCGGTCGCGATCGGCAGGGCGTCGTATTTCGAGCAGACATCATCAAACCGACGCGGGACCATGGCAAACATCTCGCCGCCCGCCATGTCGGTCGCGTTCAGTACGATGAAGGGTTTGCCGGGCTGGTTCAACGCGGTGAGCGTCGCCTCGTGGTAAAGGCGCGAGTTAAACAACGCCTCCTCGGCCTCGATGCGCGTGACCTGGCCGGTGAGGAGGCCGAATAAGGTGATCGGGTTGGCGGCGTCGAGTTCGAGCGTCTTCATATTGTCCTGCGCCAGAAAATCGCTACGCAACCCGTCGAGATCACCGTCCCAATGACCGGGTCCGCGGTGTAATCCGAACCACGCGGCGGTGACGCTGCCGCCCGACACTGATGAGATAAACTTTACGTCTTCAGTCAGAGTGTGCGGGCCATCGGGGGCGGCGTAGCTGGTTTGCGATAACTCGCGCAGCACAGCTTCGGCGAGTGCCGCGGCGCGCGATCCCCCGCCCGAAAAGGTCATCAGAATCACTGGACGGTCGGGATTTGCCGACGCGATGGTGCGCAAATCGGGATTGGCTTCGCCCGCCTGCAATGGCGTGTTCTCGATATGGGTGCCGGCGCACCCGCCGGCCAGCAAGACGCTGAAGACCAGCCAAAATCGCCCGCGCATTCGCCGGGACTCTACGCCGGGGTGAAAGAAATGGTCAGCGGCTGACCCACTGTCGTGCCGCTGACGACACCGTACCAATAAAGGGGGGCATACCCCGAGCCGGACAGTGAAATGACATAGTAATTGGGTTGCACTGCGAGTTCGGTTTCGGTCTCGCCGATGACGTTGCCGCTGGCGATTACGTCGCGGATATCGTTCGGATCGAACGTAACGCGGATGTATTCCATGGCGCTTCCCCCGGAAGTTGCGCAATGGTAACCCGAAAACGCCCGCGACAGAAATAAAGCCCGTTGATCGGTGATCGCCCCATGCGCAAATGGATGAGCATTGCAGCGCGGATCAAGGTCAACTCATGGGCCGGCTTCCAGTTTTGGCACCCTATGCGTCAAAGCCGGAAGAGAGTCGCGGACGGCTCCATCCCGAGCCCGAGCATGCGATGCGCTCGCCGTTTCAGCGCGACCGCGACCGCATTATCCACTCGACCGCGTTCCGCCGGCTGACCCACAAGACCCAGGTCTTTGTCTATCACGAGGGCGACCATTACCGCACTCGGCTGACCCACAGCCTCGAAGTGGCGCAGATCGCCCGTACCGCGGCGCGCGCTCTGGGGCTCGACGAAGACCTCGCGGAAACCGTGGCGCTTGCGCATGACCTCGGCCACACGCCGTTCGGACATGCTGGGGAAGAAGCATTAAATGCCGAGATGGCCGATTTTGGCGGCTTCTCGCACAACGACCAGACCCTTCGCATTTTGACCTGGCTCGAGAAGCGTTATGCCGAATTCGACGGCCTCAACCTGACCTGGGAAGCGCTTGAGGGAACCGTCAAGCACAATGGCCCGCTCAGCGGCCCCGGGATCGCTCGACCGGCGCCGCCTTCGATCGCCGAGTACGATCAACGCCATCCACTCGACCTTGATACTTACGCTGGTCCGGAAGCGCAGGTCGCCGCCCTCGCCGACGACATCGCCTACAACAACCACGATATCGACGACGGCCTGCGCGCCGGGCTGTTCTCGATCGCCGACCTCGTCGATGTGCCATTGGTCGGACCGATCTTCCGCTCGGTCGCCGAGCGCTATCCCGAAATCGAAGAACCGCGGCTGATTAATGAAGCGATCCGCCGGGTCATCGATCATATGGTCGGCGATCTAATTGCCGAGACACGCGCCCGAATTGCGGATAGTGGGGTACGGTCGGCAGCGGAGGTGCGGGCGTTAAAGGAACCGGTTGCCGCCTTTTCTCTGGAAATGCGCAAGAACGACCGGGCGCTAAAGGATTTTTTGTACGAATGCATGTACCGGCATTACCGCGTCAACCGAATGAGCTCAAAGGCGCGGCGCGTGGTCCGCGACCTGTTCGGGCTCTATCTCGCCGAGCCCGAATGCCTACCCGGGGAATGGCGCGGTCTCGCCGCCGGTCCCGGCGACCCGAAAACGGCCCGCGTCGCTGCCGATTATCTCGCCGGCATGACCGACCGCTACGCGCTCGACGAGCATCATCGCTTGTTCGACACTTACGTCCCCAGCTAAGCGATGGCCAACCACCAGCCTCATCGCCAATTATGAGCAAGCGGGCTTTTCCCCTTGCCCGGGCCTGATCCTGGGATCCACGTGTTCAGGTGCGCCTGTGCGAAGCGGAAGCAAGGCGTCATGGCCGGGTCTCGCCCACTTGCGGGTCCAGGCTGATGTCAGAGAAACCAAGATGACCAACATTTTGCAAGATGTGCGCCGGCTTGTGGTGGCGGCAATCGGCGATCTGATCGCCGCGGGTACGTTGCCGCAAGGGCTCGATCTTGCACGGGTCGCGGTCGAGCCGCCGCGCGACCCGGCGCATGGCGACCTCGCGACCAACGTCGCGATGGTGCTGGCGGGGGCGGTCAAACAAAATCCGATGGCGCTGGCCGAACTCATCGCGCCGGCACTGATGGCTCGTGAGTTGGAGACCGGCGATTATCGCGGCTGCGGCCTTGCGGTCACCACCGCCCGGCCGGGGTTTCTCAACATCCGGCTCGACCCGGAAGTTTGGCACGCGCAATTGCGGGCGGTGCTCGTTGCCGGGACGCGTTTTGGCGACACTGACCTCGGTGGCGGCGCGCGGGTCAACGTCGAATATGTATCGGCCAACCCGACCGGTCCGATGCATGTCGGCCATGGCCGCGGCGCGGTCGTCGGCGACGCGCTCGCTTCGTTGCTCGCCAAAGCCGGCTTTGCGGTCGCCCGCGAATACTATATCAACGACGCTGGCGCCCAGGTCGACATCCTCGCCCGCTCGCTCTACCTTCGCTATCGCGAAGCGCTGGGCGAAGAGATCGGCGCGATCCCCGAGGGCCTCTATCCCGGCGAATACCTGATCGATGCGGCGAGGGTGCTGGCCGAGCGCGATAGCGATCGGTGGCTCGGCTTGCCGGAGAGCGAATGGCTTGGGCCGCTGCGCGATTTCGCGATCCAGCAGATGATGGCGCTGATCCGTGACGATCTCGCTTTGCTTGGCGTCCACCACGATCGCTTTGCTTCGGAGCACCAATTGGTCGATGCCGGAGCAATCGACGAGTGTCTGGCAGCGCTCGACCAGCGCGGGCTGATTTATACCGGGGTGTTGGAACCGCCTAAGGGCAAGACCCCGGACGATTGGGAGCCGCGCCCGCAGACTTTGTTCCGCGCTACCCAATTCGGCGACGATGTCGACCGGCCGCTCAAAAAGTCCGACGGTTCGTGGACTTACTTCGCCGCGGACATCGCCTACCACCGCGACAAATTCCGGCGCGGATTTGCCAATCTGATTGATGTCTGGGGCGCCGACCATAGCGGCTATGTCAAGAGGATGCAGGCGGCGGTGCGGGCGGTGACCGGCGGAGAGGCGGCACTCGACGTCAAGATCTGTCAACTGGTCAATCTGTTCGACAAGGGCATCCCGGTGCGCATGTCGAAACGCGCCGGCACCTTTATCACCTTGCGCGAAGTCGTCGATGAGGTCGGAAAGGACGTCTTTCGCTTTATGATGCTGACCCGGCGCAACGACCAGGCGCTCGATTTCGATTTCGCGAAGGTCACCGAGCAGTCGAAAGACAACCCGGTGTTTTATGTGCAATACGCCCATGCCCGCGCCGCCTCGGTTATGCGTCACGCGGCAGAGGTGATTGCACCCGACGCGCTGACCGATCAGGCGCTGGTCGCCGCGGCGCTCGACCGGCTTACCGATCCGGCTGAGTTGGCGCTGATTCGCCAGTTGGCGCAGTGGCCGCGGCTCGTCGAGAGCGCTGCGGAGGCGCACGAGCCGCACCGGATCGCTTTTTATTTGCAGGAGCTCGCGGCTCAGTTTCACATGTTGTGGAATAAGGGACGTGACGAGGCCACTTTGCGCTTCATCCTTGCATCCGACCCGGACCTCACGCGCGCCAGGCTCGCCCTCGTGCGCGGGGTTGCGATCGTCATCACCTCCGGGCTAGCCGTCCTCGGCGTCAAGCCCGTCGAGGAAATGTGAGCATGGTCTACCACCTCGATCAGATCGATCGCGACGAGCGCGGCGGCTTCTACAGCGACGAGGAGGAAGAGGAATATGTCCCGCGTTCGCGCCGGTTGCTGCGCATCGCGGGCGCTCTGGTCGTTATGGGCATGTTTGCCGGCGGGTTGTGGTTCGCGTACACGCTTGGCATGCGCCACACGGGGGCTTCCGGCGCTAGCGGAGAGATCCCGTTGATCCGCGCCGATAACCGGCCGATTAAGGTCAAGCCGGAAAACCCGGGCGGCATGCAAATCCCGGATCGAGACATGTTCATCTACGGCCAGCAGCGCCCGGAGATCGAACATTTATTGCCGCCGCCGGAACAGCCGATGGCTCGCCCGGCGCCGCCGCCTCCAAGTCCGACCCCTCCTGTGGCCGCGAACCCGGTGCCCGTGCAGCCGCCGAGCCCAGCTCCGTCGTCGGCCCCCGCGACGTCCGCTGTGGCCAGCGCTTCCGCCAGCCCCGCGTCACCCTCGACCGCTCAGCCGGCTCCGGCAGGTCTTGAGCCGGTGGCATCGGCTAAGGAGACCCCTCCAGCTCCTATCGCGGTGGCGCCCGTGAAACCGGTCGCTCGACCGCAACCGCAGCTATCGCGGGCGGCGATGGCAGCAGCGGAGATATTGGGCATTTCGCCAACGCCCGCCCCGAGGCCGACGGCGGCGCGCGCCGGACCGGCTCATACCAGCGGGACACGGCTCCAGCTCGGCGCGATGCGCAGTGAGGGCGAGGCGCAAGGGCAATGGGAGCAACTAAAGCGCAAGAACCCCGATTTGCTGGGGAACCTGTCCGGGGTCGCGATCCGCGCGGATCTCGGTGACAAAGGCACTTACTATCGAATTCAGACCGGGCCGGTCACCGACGCCGCCAGTGCCGACCGAATCTGCGGCGAATTGCGGCAGCGCCATTTCCCCTGCCTCGTCGTGCGCTGAGACGATCTTCGCGCACCTCCTGGCCGCCCCCTACCCGCCGCGCGCCGCAGGGTCATTGCCGGCGCAGGCCCTGACATCCATCTTCAGCACGTTAGTCGAGCGGTCAGGGTGATGGCGCGGAACGTTACAGGATTGGAGACTTTTTCGTGGCGGTAGGCGCCTCGACGCGCTCTCGGCCCCGCGCCATCGTCCTTGGTTGCGCTGGGGAAGAGCTGTCCCCGGGCGAAAGCCAGTTTTTTTCCGACGCCGATCCGGTGGGCTTCATCCTGTTTCGGCGCAATTGCGTATCTCCGGTCCAGGTGCGGCGTCTGGTCGACGCGTTGCGCGCCAGCGTCGGCCGCGCCGATGCGCCAGTGCTGATTGACCAGGAGGGCGGTCGGGTGGCACGGCTGCGGCCGCCATATTGGCGGCGGTATCCATCCGCCGCCCAGATTGCGGCATTGCCCGATCCATTTGCCGGAGAAGCAGCACGGCTGGGCGCGCGGCTGATTGCCGATGATCTCGCAGGGCTCGGCATCACCGTCGATTGCTTGCCGGTTCTCGATCTGCTGGTCGATGGGGCCGATCAGGTGATCGGCGACCGCGCTTATGGCAGCGATCCCGATCGTGTCGTCCGCCTCGCCGGCGCTGTCTGCAATGGCCTCCTCGATGGCGGGGTGCTGCCGGTTGTAAAACACATTCCTGGTCACGGCCGCGCTCGAGTCGATAGCCACTACGCCTGCCCGGTGGTGGAGGCCGCGCACGAGGTCTTGGCGTTGACCGATTTCGCGCCGTTCTGGGAATTGGCCAAAATGCCCTGGGCGATGACCGCCCATATCGTCTACCGCGCAATCGACCCTACGGCGCCGGCAACGTTTTCCCGCACCGTGATCGGCGACATCATTCGCGGCGAGATCGGTTTCGACGGCGTCTTGATCTCCGACGATCTGTCGATGCGCGCATTGGGTGGAAGCCTCGCCGAACGGGCGGCGCGTGCGCTTGTTGCCGGCTGCGATCTCGTTCTCCATTGCAATGGCGACCGCAACGAGATGGAGGAGGTCGTTGCCGCGGCCGCGCCGATCACCGCCGAGGCGGCGGCACGGCTCGCGCGTGCCGAGGCGATGCGGCGGCGGTCGGCCGACTTTGATCGCGCCGAAACCGAACCGTGCTTTGACGCATTGCTGGCAGGATCTAGCGCATGAATACCGGCTCTATAGCCGCAACGATCTACGAGGCCAGCACCTGGGTTCTGCCGGTCGTCATTGCCGTGACCTTTCACGAAGCGGCGCATGGTTTTGTGGCTTTGCGCTTTGGCGACGACACCGCGTTGCGGGCGCGCCGCCTCACCCTCAACCCGCTCAATCACATCGATCCCTTCGGCACGATCCTGCTGCCAGCATTGCTATTGTTGGGGTCGGGCGGCCGCTTTCTATTCGGCTATGCCAAGCCGGTGCCGGTCAATTTCGGCCGCCTGCGCGATCCTCGACACGACATGGTGTGGGTGGCGTTGGCCGGCCCAGGAACCAATGTGCTTTTGGCGATCGCCTCGTCACTGCTGTTTTACGGCGTCGGCTTTTTTCCGACGAGCCCGGCCGAATGGATCGCCGCGAACCTTGTGCACTCGCTGCAGATCAATGCGGCATTGTGCGTCTTTAACATGCTGCCTTTGCCGCCGCTGGACGGCGGCCGTGTCGCGGTCGGCCTGCTGCCGCGCCCGCTCGCTTATCCCCTCGCCCGGCTCGAGCCCTACGGCATGCCGATTTTATTGTTGCTGTTGTTCGTGCTGCCCTGGGTCGGCGGTCAGATCGGGGTCAACCTCAACATCCTTGCTTACGTGATTGGCGTGCCGATGCAGGCATTGATCGAGTTCGTGCTCAGAATCACCGGGCAAGCCGGATGAGTGACGGTTCGGGCGATTTTGTCAACTCCATCGCCCCTCCCGCTCTCTCTATGCGGGTACCTCCCTATCGCCGCGGGCGGGGAGAGGGCTGGGGTCAGGGGCCGCGCGCGCCGGAGCAGCTGGTGCTCGACCTCGACGGCTACGAGGGGCCGATCGATTTGCTGCTGTCACTGGCGCGCGAGCAAAAGGTCGATTTGACGAAGATATCGATCCTGGCATTGGCGGATCAGTATCTCAGCTATATCGCGGCGCAACGGCAGCTCAGAATCGAGATCGCCGCCGATTACCTGGTCATGGCGGCGTGGCTTGCATATCTGAAATCGCGCTTGCTGCTGCCGCAGCCACATGAAGAAGACGAGGCCGACGCGGAGGAAGTCGCCGCCGCACTCGGGCACCGGCTCCAGCTTCTCGAAGCGATGCAAACCGCCGGCCGCGCGCTGATGGCGCGCTCCCGGCTGGGCCAAGACTTCTTTCTGCGCGGCGCGCCGGAGGGTCTCGCAACCGTGCCGGTTCCGGTGTGGCGGCTCGATCTCTACGAGCTATTGCGCGCCTATGGCGACAGCCGCCACCGGACGACGAATGCAGTGCTCGCGGTTGAGCCCTCGGCATTCTTTTCGATGGATGACGCGTTGCAGCGCTTCGCCCGCTTTCTCGGCCGGGTGCCGGACTGGCGCGCTTTGGTGCGCTTTTTGCCGGAGGAACTTCGCGGTGACCAGATGCGGCGCTCGGCCTTGGCGGCTACCTTTGCCGCGGTCCTCGAACTGGCGCGAGACGGCCGCATTGAATTGCGCCAGGACCGCGCCTTTGGCCCGATCTGGCTGCGCAGCCCGCCCGCATTGCGCCGACCAACCGAGTTGCGCGCCGGGTGAACGAGCCCACGCCGCAATTGCGCCTCGCTGAGGCATTGCTGTTCGCCGCCAGCGAGCCGCTATCCGAAGAAGCTTTGGCGCAGCGCCTCGGCAGCGACACCGACATCGCCGAATTGTTGCGCCAGCTCGCTGAAGCCTACGCCGAGCGCGGCGTCAACCTGGTGCGGCTGGCGGGCGGCTGGACCTTCCGCACCGCTCCCGATCTGGCGTCGAATTTGCGCATCGAGCGTCCGGTCGCCCGCAAATTGTCGCGCGCCGCGGTCGAAACCTTGGCGATCATCGCCTATCACCAGCCGGTCACGCGCGCCGAAATCGAGGAAATTCGCGGTGTCGCACTCGGCAAAGGGACGCTCGACAGCTTGATGGAGGCCGGCTGGGTGCGCCCCAAGGGCCGGCGGATGACACCCGGCCGGCCGCTGATTTGGACAACGACCAAAGGTTTTCTGACCCATTTCGGGCTGGACTCTTTGGCCGATCTGCCGGCGATCGACGAGCTGCGCGCCGCGGGGCTTCTCGACCTGGCCCCGCCCGTCCTCAGCGAAGAAGCCTCCGCCCCGGACGGACCTGCCACAGCGTCCTAGCGCGCCACCGGGCTCAGACGAAAGCGGCAATCGGTGTCGCGGTCGATCTGGTTGACCAGGTCGACTTCCCAGGCGAGATATTCGCGCATATAGCGCTCGCGTTCGGCTGGCGGCCGATCGCGCGCCGACAACGACAAATCGTCAAGCTCGTCGGCGAGCCGATCCATCCCGGTTTCGAGCAGCAAGCCGGCGGACTGCCACGCGGCATTGCCGCCGGCCAAGACCTTGACCGCTCGCCGCGGAGCGATCTCGGCGGTGGCAAAGCGAGCGATCGCCCCGTCGTCGCTAGTCAGCACCAGATCGCCCGGCGCCGGCAATTTGTCGAGCGCCTGCGCCAGTCGGGCGCGGATGGCGAACCAGGCGCCCGGGATATGGCCCTCGCGGTACCGCCGGCTCAAGCTCAGATCGACGACTATGGCCGTCGGATTGGCGCGCAGTTCGGCGGGTGAGATCGCCGCCGGCTCGGGTCCGCCGAGCGGGAACATCGCAGTGTCGAGCGCTGGCATGCCGCTTTCGAGAGCGGCGCCGGCGAGCGCATGATCGAGCACCGCCACGTCCCAGCCCATCCGCTTTAGCCACGACGCGGTCATCCGCGCCCTGACCCCGGTGTCGTCGACCAGAACAACCCGCGCTCCCCAAACCCCAAGCCAGCTGTCGGTCTCCTGCACCAATTGACCGCCCGGAGCCATCAGCGAGCCCGGCAGATGGCCGGTGCGGTATTCGCCCGGGTCGCGCACATCGAGCACGTAGAGCGTGCGATGATCGGCCTCGCGCTGCCATTCCGCCAGCAGGCCGCGGTCGATCACCGGCACGCCGTAGCGGCGGGCAACGGCATCTGCTCGCTGGCGGGCGGCGGCGATCCCGGCCGCCGACACCTCGGGGGCACGCTGCTCGGCGCCGGCGACCACATCAAAGCCCGCCAAATGCCACGCCATCGTCCCGTCCTTGAGATCCACGACGGGATTCGGCACCCCGGCGTCGATTAGCGACTGGGCGCCGATGATGCTGCGCGTGCGACCTCCGCAATTGACAACGACAAAGGTGTCGGGCGACGGCACCAGCTCCTGAAACCGGTAGACCAACTCGGCGCCAGGGACGCTGACCGCCCCTGGGATGCTGTTGGAGTGGTATTCCTCGTAGGACCGGCTGTCGAAAATCGCCAATTTCTCGCCACGCTTTTGGCGCTCGGCCAGTTCCTCGGCGCTGATCCACGGCGTGCCATACTCGTGCTCGACGACTTCAGCAAAGGCCTTGCTCGGCACATGCACACCGCTATAGGTCGGGTAGCCGGCATTGGCCCAGGCCTCGACGCCGCCCGCCAATACCGAGACGTCGGTCCAGCCGCCTTCGCTCAGCCGTGCCGCGGCCCGCCCCGCCGGCCCGTCACCCTCGGACCCGCCGGCGTCGCAGACCACGATCGGCACTGTGCGGCGCGGTAATAACGCCCCCGCCAGCAATTCGAGCCGCGACAGTGGCAGGCACGACGCCATCAGCAGATGACGCTGGTGAAAGCTGCCCTCCTCGCGCGCATCAACGATCGCGATTTCGCCGCCGGCCTGGTACCGCGCCCGCAATTCCGCCGCCGTCATGGTTTTAGGGTGTGCCGCCATGTCGTCCTCCACAAATTCCCCGAGGTTCCGTTTGCCCGAAATCGCGGCACGCGTCAAAGTCGGCCTTGAAAAAGCGATGGAGGCAAGGGATGTCGGAAGGACGACGCGCACGGCCGCAGCCGACGCCGGAAACGCAGCATTTCTGGGACGGCACGCGGGCCGGGGAACTGCGGCTGCAGCGCTGCAATTCTTGCGGCAAGGTCTATTTTCCGCCGCGCCCGTTCTGCCCGGCCTGCGCCTCGCGTGACGTCGCGGTAATCCGCGCCTCGGGCAAGGGCCGGCTGTTCAGCTATGTGATCCACCACCGCCCGGTGCCGGGCTTCACGCCGCCCTATGCGATCGCCGTCGTCGAATTGGACGAGGGCCCGCGGATGATGACCAACATCACCGGCTGCCCGCAAACCCCCGAGGCGTTGCAGCTCGACATGCCGGTCGAGGTCGCGTTCGAAAAGCTCGACGACGCCATCACCCTGCCGCTCTTCCGCCCGGCCGCGAGGTAATTGCGATGCAACCGAAATCGATCGCCATCGTGGGCGCGGCCGAGACCACCCGGCTCGGAATCATCCCCGACATGTCGCAAATTCAATTGCACGCCGACGCGGCCCTCAACGCGATGGCCGATGCCGGCCTCAAACCCAAGGATATCGACGGCATCGCGACCGCCGGCGAAACCCCGGTGACGATCGCGCACTACCTCGGGCTGACCCCGAAATGGGTCGACGGCACCGCGGTCGGCGGCTGCTCGTTTATGATCCACGTCCGCCACGCCGCGGCGGCGATTGCCTCGGGGCTGTGCCGGACCGTGCTGATCACCCATGGCGAGAGCGGCCGCTCCGGCGTCGGGCGCACCCGCAATGTCCCGGCCCCGACCAGCCTCGCCGGCCAGTTCGAGCAGCCTTACGGCCCGATGGGGCCGCCGACTTTGTTTACGATCCCGGTGTTGCGCTACATGAAGACTTATGGCCTCAGCCACGAGACGTTGGCGATGGTCTCAGTCGTGCAGCGCGAATGGGCGGCAAAAAACCCGCGCGCTACCTTCAAGGACCCGATCACCGTCGGCGACGTCCTGAACTCGCGGATGATCGCCTACCCGTTCCGGCTATTGCAGTGCTGCCTGGTGACCGATGGCGGCGGCGCTCTTATTCTCACTTCGGCCGAGCGCGCCAGGGATTTCCCAACAAAGCCGGTCTACCTGCTGGGCACCGGCGAGAGCGTCGAGACGCCGATGGTCAGCCAGATGGAGGATTTCACCTCGTCGCGCGCCTTCCGCGTTGCCGGCCCCACCGCCTTTGCCGAGGCCGGCATCACCCACAAGGACGTCGACCACCTGATGATCTACGACGCCTTTGCCCATCTGCCGATCTACGGGCTTGAGGATCTCGGCTTTGTCGGGCGCGGCGAGGGCGGCCCGTTTATCGCCGAACGCAACACCGCCCCCGGCAGTGGCAAATTGCCGCTCAACACCAATGGCGGCGGTCTCTCCTACATGCATTCGGGCATGTACGGCATGTACGCATTGCAGGAGAGTGTACGCCAGATGCGCGGGATCGCCCCCGCCCAAATCCCAGACGCCAAGATTTCGGTCTGCCACGGGGTCGGCGGCATGTTCGCCGCGTCGGGCACGATCATCATGTCGAACCAGCCCCCTTGAGGGTTGTGGGCGCATCCGGGCCGGCAGTGCGCCGGCCCCATTTCCCAAATTCCCGTACAACCGGGAAATAACCGGGAAATTTCTCCAACGCCGCCGCTCGACTCCAAAAAGGGTCAGCAAAATCAGCTTCTTGCAAGCAAATTCCCGTGGCGGCAATAACGGGAATTTGCCGCCGCCTAATCGGGAATTAATTCCGCCAAACCGGGAATTTGAAGGAAGAGCAGCCAGCCAACAATCGGCAACCAGAAAGAGATCCACCTGTCAGCCCCATCGACATGCGATAAAACATAAAACCACCTAAGGACCCATCTTATTGTAGAACTTCGCCGTTTTTGCGGCGCCACCGAGTTCAGTTCCTCGATGCCAAAATCTCGTCTGCCATCGTGCCGGGGGCATGTTCGCCGCCATCGGCTTAACCAAGGATCAAGGGTGAGGATCAAGTCATGCGAGGTTTGCGAGCGCTTCCCATCGCTTTCCTGATGTTGTTCGCGACTGCGATTCCGGCGCTGGCTGCCGAGGGGCTCGTCACCAAGCCGAGCGCGAACTCTGTCGATGCCACGCTCGATCGCCTGGAAGCCGCACTGAAGGAGCGTGGGTTTATTATCTTCACGCGGCTCGACCATGCCGCCGCCGCTCAGTCCGTGGGTCTCAAGATGCCACGCTCGACCGTGCTGGTGTTCGGCAACCCGCGGGTCGGCACACCGATCTTCATCCAACATCCTGCCTATGCCATAGACCTGCCTCTCAAAGCCCTGGTCTGGGAGGATGCGAACGGCAAGGTGTGGCTGAGCTACAACACGTCGGAATGGATGAAAGTGATCAACGGCCGCCACGGGGTCCCGACGAACCCGGAGAGGCTGGCGCAGGGAGACGCCGCGTTGGGTTCGGCCGCCGACGCGGCGACGAAGTGAGGGACTTGGGCGATCTTCATTAACAGCATCGAGCTCGCGGTGCTCTACATGCCGCGGCGGAAGGAGACCATAACCTGCGATTGGACGCCGACCTTCTTGAATGGTTTCGTCGCGAAAGGCGTGATCAAACGCGGATCAACGCCATACTCAGAGCGTTTACGAAACGCTCACGAGAACAGTTGTTAACTCGATTGTCAGGCGCCTAACGCACATCATCCGAGCGCAACGCCGCCCCCGGCGTCCCCGGGCCGGCCGCCCCGGGGATCCCGCTCAAACATCAATGGCGGCGGTCTCTCCTATAGGCATTCCGGCATGTACGCATTGCAGGAGAGTGTGCGCCAGATGCGCGGCATCGCCCCGGCCCAGATCCCCGACGCCAAGATCTCGGTCTGCCGCGGTGTCGGCGGCATATTCGCCGCCTCCAGCACCATCATCATGTCGAACGAAGCGGCATAAGGAGGTTCTTCCTGCCACACTTGCCCCACCTTCACACCGCGGGCGAACAAAACCGTGCCGTATTTCTCAGCAAGCAACCTCCGGAAACGGGTCCGCTGTATCCCAACGTAGGTCTGCGGGCTGTCCCCGCCTCCCGGCGATAAAAAGATTCCACGACTTGATGACGAGCGCCGCGCGAACGACGTCGTGCACTCGCCCCGACGCCATGGAACGCAAGCCCGCAATCTTTTCCTGCATCAGCGCAATCGGCTTAAATTTCCCCGCCCATTTCCCGGCTTGCCAAGCCTCTGCAAAGATCGCAGCCTTTGGAGCGTTCGCGTTGTTGAAAAGATACAGAAGCGCCACGACTAGCGATATTGGTTGTCCAGTGGTCGAATAGATTGATCTCCCTTGTTGCACAAAGGATGGCAGGCTTGCGTACCGCTCGCGCAACAGGCGCAGAATTTCCGCTGGAGTGTAGCTCTCACGGCTTTTCGCGCGCCCAGTTTCGATTAAGTGTGTCCAACGCACAGCACCCGAAAGGGCGGCAACGTATTGGTATCCAGCGATCGATAGGACATCAGCGCCGTTGCGGTTCTTTCCCTGGTCCAGGCGGTCGAATGCTCCGTCTTCTATCCCAAAAACAACATGCGTCCGAAACGGCACACCAGCACGTTGGCACGCCTTCAGTCTGTTTTGCCCATCACGGAGCAGCTTTGCGTTTGAGAACTTTATCGTGTCACCGGTCAGCATCCACTCGCCGGCCATCATGTAATTCGCGTACTCTGCTATCTTCTTAGGTTTTTCGGGCCTGTTTTGCTCATTGTATTTCAACAACTCTAAGCAAATTGCGGGTGTTATCGTCATTACGCGGCTATTCTCGGGCGCCTCAGCGATGTAACGGCGGATCCGATCAAGCGTCTTTTGCTCATCGAGATCAAGAATGCGTTCGTCGACGGTGATCGTATCGCTGGCTTCGCGCGAGATCGGTGAGCTAGGTGGCATTTGCATGCCATAGCGCGACATCCTTGCGTAACCATTAAGCTACCCTTGAAAAGGGCGCAGCGCCGCATGCGGCCACCGCGTGAGCGATGGCTTGGTCGGGCAGCGCGACTGGGCGGCAGAGAATTCGCTGGTGACCCGGAGCAGGCGCGTCTAGGCGTCATCACCGTGGGTGGCGTGGTGAATTCGCGGACGTGTCGGTCACCGTGTTCCTCGGCCTCGTTCAATTTCGTCGAGCAGCGGCGCCGGCGGGGCTGGCACGGCTGGCTTCTTGATAACCAATCGTGTTCCGTCCAATCTGTCGACCGAGCCGTCGAGCGCCAGCAAGCGATCATCGAAGGTATGGAATTGGTCAACGTTCGCAATGCACGCGGTCGCAAGATGAATGGCATCAGGAGGTTTAAGTCCTGGATGGCCGGCTAACATCAATCGTCGTGCAAAATCTCCGAGATGCTTATCGATGTTAACTAATAAGATGTAATCGTTATCGAAAAAATCGCGGACTTTCTGGTCATCGATACCGCTTGTGCGATTACGAGCGATAACTTCGACCAAAGCGATTGCCGATACAACGATCTCGACTACACCTCTCTCTGCGGCATCGAGCACGGGTCGGCACATCGTGCCGCGGTCTTCGATCACCGTTTTCCCGTCCGGTCCGAGGATCCTCTCGCGCTGGATGTGCGCTATCCACGTGCACGAATCCCAAGCGACTCGGCTAGGAGAAGTTGCCATTTCGCAGCCTCTCCAGATATTCCTCCGACTTCAGGCCGCCTGTGAAATTTTCATTAACGATTTCGCTCGCACGCGGCAATTCCTCGCTCGGCCGTAAGAACTGCACCGCATCGGATTCGACCTGCGCAATCTGTCCAAGCGCTTTGTAGTAGATTATGCCAAAAACCCTGACGCGCCTGTTTTTCCAGATATCGGCGATCTCGTGATGCTCGACCTCGCTCCGCGCATTATCTTTAGCAATACATTTGATCGTTTCGCCAGATACCCTGAGCTTTACAAAAAGAAGTGGGCGACCATAACCGTCACGTTCTACCCCTTGCAGAGTTCCTTCGACTGATCCGATCTCCCGATAAGGCTTTTCTTTAGGTTTGCGAACCGCGATTATATTCCTCGCCGCGACTTTCGCTTCTTGTGGTGTAATCTCGACGGTCGGGAGATCGTCCCCGAATTCAATTTTTGTCAAACTCAATCCGTTAGTAACGCGCTCGAAGAGTCTTTCTGCTTTTTCCAACACAGTTTCTGTAAAATAGCTTGGCCGTTCCGGCTTGACACGCAGCACCGAAAGACCGGTGGATATCCCTTCCTTCACCTGCTTCGTGCGGCGCTCGATGTTCATTCCGTGCCGGCGAGGAAAAGGGGTCAACTCAAACGACAGCGGACTATTCTTGCTAGCCCCGGTGACCCGCCATTCGATTTCGCTTGCGCCGTCTTCGGCTACGGCTTGCTCCACCCCGCGCAGGATCGAATTCCAATCGCCGATCTGGGCAAGCAGGTCCTCTACCGTGGGCGCGTCGGTTTCCGCGTTCTTTGCCCTTATCGTCAATCGGATCGGGTCGCTCATTCGTTCACACAACGGACTGCGTTGATCCCAGGGCAGCGTAAAGCGGTATTGTGTACCACGAAATACGCTGTCGTCGCTGGCGCCGCCTGGATTATTCGGCTCCACGTGGCGATCACGAGGCTGGGCGAGACGGTGCTGACCACCCGCGGCAGAGTGGCCGCCCCGGCGTCGGATGCGGCCTCAAATCATGGCTCCGCCCCACTGTCGCCGGACGCGTGCGGTCTCGATGCGGCTTGATACCAACGACATACCCCGCTCCGTGTAAGATGGCCGGAAGGTTTCTGCGGAGGGAAAATGGCTGATGTGCGGAATGGGGGGTGTTTGTGTGGAGGGGTGCGGTATGAGGCGGCGGGGGAGCCGCTGTTTTCGCTGCTGTGTCATTGTCGCGACTGCCAGTATCAGAGTGGGTCCGCTTTTATTGCGGCGATGCGGGTGCCGGCATCAGGGTTTCTCGTCACCAAGGGTGACCCCAAGCTTTATGTGCGCGGCAGCGACGCCGGCAACGAGGTGAGTTTGGCGTTTTGCGGCGAGTGCGGCTCTCCGCTGTTTATCCGGGTGTCGGCGCGGCCGGATATCGTCGGGTTGCGGGTCGGCAGCCTCGACGACCCGAGCGAATTTCGACCCGAGGCCGACATCTTTGTCAAAAGCGCCCAGCCCTGGGACCATCTGAACCCGGATCTGCCGAAATACGAGACACTTATCCGCCGGGCCGCGCCTATACCCCGGCGGGGTGAGGGCGGCGGTCGGTTTGGAGCGGTGTCGCGCATAGGGCCAGAAGGCGAAACGGTCGCGCGACGGACATATTCGCTTTGCCGGCGAAAGCCGGTATCCACGGCGGGAGTGGGTCCCGGCCTGCGCCGGGAAGGTCGGGGCTAGGCGGGCGCCGGTCGATCTTGCGGGAGACCTGGGCCAGGCCGCTTTGGCAGGAATACGTTCCCACTCGCTTGGCCGATCAGTGATGCCGGTATCCGGCGGGAGTGGGTCCGAAAAGCAATCCGGCCCCGCAGCTCGGTCATTCCGGGATGTCCCCAGGGGACAGCCCGGAACCTAAAAAATCGCCGCCTCACCGACAATCTCGAGTGGGGTGTTCATGGGGCCCGGGTTCGCGGACGGTGCCCACGCCCCGGGAGGCTGACGAGCAGCGACGACGGATCGGGATCGCGCGGGCCGGATACAATCTCGACGGCCGCGTCGTCGTGGACCCGCACGAAAACGCGCCCCGATGGCAGCGATGCGGGACGGCGCGCTGATTGAGCCGAATATCGGGTATCTAAGTCATTCATCGACAAAGCCGGGCATCGACAAAGTCGGGCGATTGCCATTAGCCTTGCGGCATGATTTCGATCAGGGAAGAGGTGACGATACCGTCGCCGCCGGCCGCCGTGTGGCCGATGTTGCGTGATCCGGCGCTGGTCGCGTCGTGCATCCCCGGCGCCGCGTTGACTCAATCGGGCGAGGGCGGGGCCTATCAGGGCACGATGCGGGTCAAATTCGGGCCGACCACCGCAATCTTCCGCGGCGAGGCCAAACTCGCCTATGACGACGAGGCGCGGCGCTGCACGATCGAGGGGCGCGGCATCGATGGCCGCGGCGCCTCGCGGGCTTTGGCCTCGGGTGTGGTCACGGCGAGCGGTGGTGCTGCGACCGTGCTCAAGGTCGAGGGCAGCTTCAACGTAACGGGACCGCTCGAAACCTTTGCCAATGCCGGCGGCGTGCATCTCGCGCGGGCGATATTGGCTGAATTCGCCGGCAACATGGCCAAGCTCGCGCAAGAGCGGCCGGTCCCCATGCCTGAACCAGAAATGGATGGGCGCCTTGCCCCTCACCCTCCCGGTGACGCGGGTCCCTCCCTCTCCCGGCAGGACGGGGAGAGGGTTGGGGTGAGGGGCCTCGCGAGCGCAGGCTCTTCCGCCGCCCCGCTGCACGGGGGCGCGCTGTTGTGGCGGGCGTTTCTCGGCTGGCTCAAACAACTCTTTTCAGCCAAAGGAAAAACCGGATGAGCGACAACCAGGTCTCGGACATCCTGGCGCAGGCCTTCGCGGCCGAAGGTGTGGATACGCTGTTCACGCTGATGGGCGACGCCAACATGTACTGGTCGGCAGCGATGGCCGACAACCAAAACACCCGGCTGATCCACGCCCGGCATGAGCATTGCGCGGTCGCGATGGCCGACGGCTACGCCCGCGCCTCGGGCAAGGTCGGCGTCGCCTCCGTCACCTGCGGCCCCGGCTTTACTCAGATCATGACCGCACTGGTCATGGCGGCGCGCGGCAATGCGCCGGTAGTTGTGTTCTCGGGCGACGCGCCGGTCAACGCCTCCTGGTACATGCAGCAGATCGACCAGGCGCCATTGGCGTTGGCGACCGGCGCGCATTTCGTGCCGATCCGCACGATCGACCGCGCGCTCGATTGCGTCCGGGAGGCGTTTTATGTCGCCCGCGCCGAGCGCCGCCCGGTGGTATTGAGCGTGCCGCTCGACCTGCAGAAAGAGGCCTTCCCCTATCTGCCGGACTATACGCCATCGAGCGATCTGATGCCGCGCGGGCAAATCATCCCGCCCGACCCGGTCCTGGTCGACGAGGTCGTTGCGATGATCGCCGAGGCCGAACGCCCGATCGTGATCGGCGGCCGCGGTGCGATCTGGTCGGGCGCGCGGCAGGCCCTCGAAAGCCTGGCCGACGAGAGCGGCGCCTTGCTGGCGACAACCTTGCTCGGCAAAGGGCTGTTCGAAGGCAACCCGTTTGCGCTCGATATCGCCGGGACGTTTGCCACCGATCTCGGCCGCGAATTCTTTGCCGAGAGCGATCTGGTGATCGGCGCCGGCGCCGGGCTCGGCCATTACACGACCGAGGGCGGCTATCTCTATCCCAACGCCAAAGTCGTCCAGATCGACACTAGTCCGCGCGGTTTGTGGCAAGGGGTCAAGACCGCCGATTTGCACATTCGCGCGGACGCCCGCGCCACCGCCGAGGCGATCACTCGCCGCCTGCACGAACGCGGCATCCACCGGCCGGGTTGGCGCAGCAATGCGGTGGCGACGCGGATCGCCGCCACAGCCGAAATGCCGGACCCCAAGGAATTTGCGTTGACGCCAGGAACCCTCGACCCGCGCAAGGTCGTGAGCGAACTCGACACCGCGGTGCCAAAGGATTGGGATGTCATCGTCGCGGGCGGTCATTGCTTCAGCTTTGCGATGACGCATCTGAAGGGCCGGCTGGCCGGCAAATACCACACGCCGCTCGATTTTGGCGCGATCGGATCGGGCCTGTCGGCGACGATCGGCGTCGCCGTCGCGCGCGGCAGTGACAAAATCATGCTGATCGATGGCGACGGCAGCCTCTATCAGCATATCCAGGAGTTGGAGACGGTGCGCCGCCACGGGCTCAAGATGCTGATCTGCATCCTGAACGATGGCGGCTATGGCGCCGAAACCCATAAATTCCGCGCGACCGGGGGCGACCCGATGCACGCGACCCATGGGCGCGGCGATATCGCTGCGATAGCCCGCGGTTTTGGCCTGAACGCCGTCACGGTGACCGAAATGGGCCAGTTAGAGCGCCTGTTCCGCGACCATCAGCAGGGTTCCGGCACCACGTTGTGGGATGTGCATATCGACGATCTGATCCCGTCGCGCAACTTCCGCCGCGTCCATTACGGGGAAGCCTAAGCGCGGGTGGGTTGGGTTGACCGGCGGAAAGGGTGCAAAGCAATTCAATCCCGCTCGCGTCATTCCGGGATGTCCTGAAGGGACAGGCCCGGAACCCAAGAAAACCGCGGTTTGCCTTAGTGTTCGAATGCGGTGTTCATGGGTTCCGGGTTCGCGGGACGATGCCCGCGCCCCGGAATGACCCTCCCTTTAGGATCGCTTCCCGCAGACGGACGCTGGCTCAACTTTGCACATTTATCGAAGGCATTAGTCGGGTTCGATTTGCTTGATGCGTACTATGCCGCCGGGCGGAACGCGATCAACGGCAGCTGGGCCGCGACTTTGCGACGATCCACGGCGGAGCTGGCATAGCGCCAGCCGAGAAGCCGGCTTAACACCGCGCGGATTATCGGAGCGATCAGCCAGTGGCGGCGCTCGTAGCTCTCGATCACGCGCACCGCCTCGTCTGCGTTGAGGATTCTGTAGGTGGCGGCGAAGCGGTGCGATCCGATCACTACCTCCGGGGTGGGCGTCGCCGCGATATTCCGTAGCCAGTCGGCGGTGGGCCCGAAGCCGCTGATCACCACCGCCTCACGTCGCTCTTTGCGGTACTCGACCACTTCCAACACGGTTTCGTGGGCAAGGCCGGTGCGGCGTCCGATGTGGATCAATAGCAGGAAGCGATGCCCGAGCAGCCACCCGCAGCGGCAGTGGTAAAGATAAACCGGCGCCCGAAACAACCACCGCAATGTCCTATTCGTCAGGCCCGCAGCCACCGCCCGATCTCTTTGGCTACGCATTCTCCAGGCCAACGAATGGGGCCGAATGCGATCCTCAGTGAGCCGGTGCTTGCGGACCTCGGTTGGCCGGCATCGGCGGAAATATACGCAATAAGAGAAGTCGCTTTACGGCTTTGGGCTCTGGGGCGTTGCGGCGACGAAATCCGTCGCTGACGGTAAAGCCTCCACCTCTTTTTCTGCGCTAAAGCTTTCAACGGCGAGGAGCCACCGGGCGGCGACCCGTTGGGCGACGTCACCCCAAGATCGTGTCGCAACATGGCCGTGAATACGTTGGGCGTCCCAATTGCGCGACAAAACAGCGATCATGCTCTCGGCCAACGCCATTCGATCTTCCGGATCGTTAAACAAAATTCCGGCGAATTCTGGCACCATGCGTTCGATGTCGCCGACCTTGGTTGCGACGACCGGCCTGCCGCAGGCCATCGCTTCAAGAATTACATTCGGGCAACCCTCGTAATCGCTGGCGAGGACGAAGGCGTCCGCAGCCGCGAGCCACAGCGCCACACGATCAGGCGCCTGCGCCCCGGGAAACAGGATCCGATCCGTTAGACCCAGCTCCCGGGCGAGGGCATGGAGTTCGGCGCTGTTGTCCAGTTCGGCTCCTTTGCCCCCAACGATCGCCAGCCGTAGTTGCGGATGGGCATCGACAACCCGCGGCAGGCTGGAGATGACCCGGTGAAACCCCTTCCGTGGCGAAATGTGACCGACCGAGACCAAGAGTTGCCCGTCGTCGGACAACCCTAGAGACCTTCTTGCCGAGCTTCGCTCGCACAACCGGAAGCGCCCGTTGTCAACACCGTTTGCGATCGTTTCGATGCGGGATTCGGGAACACCGCCTTGTCTCGCCCGCTCCGCGAGGCTGTGCGCGACGGCGATTACCTGGTGAGCGTGCCGCAGCGTCCAATCGCAAAGCCACCGCCCAAGTGGACGGCGCGACCATTGAGCGATGGTTCCTCGAAGGGTTATGCAGACCGGACGGTTGAACCAGCGTCCGAGAAGGATTGCCGCGAAACCGTCGGGATACGCAAAATGGGCGTCGATCAAATCGAAGTCGAAGCTCGCGCGCAATCGCCGGATATCGCGGGCAGTCGACAGAAACAAAAAACATCCTCGTAAAGTCGGCAAAAGCTTTGGAATATACCAAAACCGCGGCCGCCTGACCGAAAGGATTGGCGCGATCGAGGGTGGGTTACCGTTTCGCTGAATTGAGCGGAACCACGGGACCGGCGCGACGACATGGATGTCGCACATCGTGGCAAGATGTCGGATGCGTTCCAATACAAAGGTACCGTGTAGCGGCTGCCGGGGATTGGGAAAGACTAACGTGAAGACGAGGACCCGAAGCCTGCGGGCTGGTTGCGCCGTTTTCTCGGGCGCCGGGCGCGCGGTACGGTCGCGTTCCGTCAAGGCATCGGTCTCCGCCAAAGTGTATCCTGTTCCCCTGCCTCACCGCGGAGCGAGTATGACAGAATCCGCAGAACCTCAGCGGGCCCATATTCATATTTTTGCATCTTTCGACCTCTATAATGCCAGCCAGGTCAAGTTGACGGCAGCCTACCACCCGGCTACTAGAATGACGATCGGACTTCTTCCCTGATCTGATGCAGCTTCAGGTATCCTATGATTACAAAATTACGGTGAAGTGATTGGCGATCGTCCTTTTCCCGCTCGTCGCAAGCAATTTATCCAGCGTTCCGAGCAATGAAAGCTGAGCGGCGGTAAGGGCATGTGTGGAATTGCGGGTTTTCTCGACCTGAAACGCCGCTTCAACCAGTCGCAAGCGGCGGAACGGGCCCAAACGATGGCTGATCGCCTGGCTCACCGCGGTCCGGATGCGAGCGGAAGTTGGGCTGATCCGGCAGCCGGGATCGCGCTCGGTTTTCGCCGACTCTCGATCATCGATCTCAGCTCAGCCGGCGCCCAGCCGATGGTCTCGGCGAGCGGCCGATCGGTGCTTGCTTATAATGGCGAGGTTTACAATCCCGAAGAGCTGCGGCCGGAGCTTGAGCGGCGAGGCATCCGATGGCGCGGTCACTCCGACACCGAGGTGATCCTCGAAGCTTTCGAAGCCTGGGGCGTCACCGCTAGTGCAAAGCGCCTGATCGGCATGTTCGCGCTGGCGTGGTGGGATGGCCGAACGCGAACGCTTTGGCTGTTGCGCGATCGGATCGGGAAAAAGCCGCTGTATTATGGCTGCTTCAACGGCACCGTCCTATTCGGCTCGGAACTCAAGGCGCTGATGGCGTATCCAGCCTGCGAGCGCACAATCGACCGCGACGCGCTGGCCGGCTATTTGCGATTTGGCTGCTACTCGTCGTCGCGCTCGGTTTTGCAAGGCATCCGCCAGCTCAGGCCGGGCACCGCCGTAGCAATCCCGGCTGAAGGCTATCATCCCGGCGAGGCAGTCGAACATGTCTACTGGGACGTCTGCGATATTGCCGCTCGACCGCGCCCGGCGGCCAACGGTTACGATCCGACCGATGAGCTCGAAGACTTGCTCAGCGACGCGGTGCGGCGACGGATGATCGCCGATGTCCCACTTGGTGCGTTTCTTTCGGGCGGCATTGACAGCTCCACCGTTGTCGCGCTGATGCAAAAGCAGAGCACGCGGCCGGTTAAAACCTTTTCGGTCGGGTTCAATGAGCCGCGCTACAACGAGGCGCCTTTCGCCAAGGCGGTTGCGGAACACCTCGGCACAGATCACACCGAAATCTATGTACCGCCGGAAACGGCGCTCGATCTAATCCCCAAGCTGCCCGAATGGTTCGATGAACCGTTCGCCGATGCCTCGCAAATCCCGACTTTGCTGGTCTCCGAATTGGCACGTCGCCAGGTGACCGTGGCATTATCCGGCGATGGCGGCGACGAGTTGTTTCACGGTTACCCCTGGTATCAATTCGGGGCTAGGCTCGGCGGTGTCGCCGGCACCCTGCCGCTCGCAGCGCGTCGCGGACTGGCAGCGCTGCTGACCGTGCCGAGCCCGGCTGCCTGGGATTCGTTGGCGCGTTTGTCGCCGGGGGCGATGCGGCCGGAGCGCCTTGGCGATCGTGCGCACAAACTCGCCGCCTGGATCAGCCTGCCGAGCCAGGACCTGCTGTTTCGAGAAATCCGCAGCTTATGGGCCGAGCCGGAACTCCTGGTGCCAGGCGCGGCCGAGCAAGTGGACCCGATCTGGGCGGGTGCGGCGGCGAGCGCAGTCCCCGACTTCCTCGATCGCATGGCGGTGATCGACCTGCTCACGTATTTGCCAGACGATATCTTGACCAAGGTGGATCGTGCAACCATGGCGGTCAGCCTCGAGGGGCGATGCCCGATCCTCGATCATCGCGTTATCGAGTTCGCCCTGCGACTGCCGCGCGAACATAAGATGGCCGGGACCAAGACCAAGATAGTGCTGAAGAACGTGTTGGCGCGCCATGTGCCGCGGCCGCTGTTCGAGCGTCCAAAGCAGGGCTTTGAGTCCCCGATCGCGGATTGGCTGCGCGACGGCCTGCGAGACTGGGCCGAGGATCTTCTCGATCCTATTGCCATGCGCGCCGACGGCTTGCTCGACCCAGACCCGATACAACAAAAATGGCTCGAACACCAATCCGGCCGCCGCAATTGGCAGTCGGCGTTATGGAGCGTGCTGATGTTTCAGGAATGGAAGCGTCGGTGGGGCTGAGGCCCGGGTTGATATGTTGCATCGGCTTGGCTGGACGGAGGATCCGAGGATAACTTTAGGCACATTCCCGTGACCGTGCCATTGTTGCGGTCTACCAGCCGAACCTCAGGGATCCTTAGCGCAGGCGCGCCGTCGGAGCACGCCATTCCCTTGCAGGCCAATGCCGCGGGTTACTGGCGCGGCTGCTGCCAATACGGCACGACCATCTTTTTGCGTCCGCGTTTAGCGCGCTCTCGATCGTCCCGCACTACCCGGACCACCAGGTAAACAAACAAAGCGGTCAGCACGAGAAGTAGATAGGCCTGAAATTGATCGACCATTGCCGTCTCCCGCTCCCGTCAGCTGATCCGGCAGGGCGCGCTGATTCGAAACACTGTCGACAAATCCGCGCCGCCAGCCGCTTACCGCTCACGTTCCGCATGAGCCGACCGAAGATCTAACGCTTGATGAAGGGCTGTGTCGATTGCCAACAAACCGTTTCCGCTGCTGCGGCGGCCGTGACTTCCATCGGCTCGGGGATCGACCGCTCCGGAATGCGGATAGCTGATGGCGCCGCTTCTGCTCCATGTGTTTCCAAGCCTCGCCGTTGGCGGTCAGCAGACGCGGTTCGCGACGATCGCGAACCACCTCGGGGCGGCATATCGTCATCGGCTCATTAGCCTTGACGGGCAAAGTCAGACCCGCGCTCTCCTCGATCCCACCCTTGATTACAGGTTGGTAACCGCCCCGTCGTACGCCGCGAATCCTATCAAGCGCTTTTGGCGGATAGCCGCTGCCGAAGCGTGGATAGGCGCGGATCTGGTGGTCACCTACAGTTGGGGAGCGATTGAGTGGGCGATCGTCAATCGCCTCCGGTTTGGCCGACCGCACATTCACCTCGAAGACGGATTCGGCCCGGATGAGGCGCAATCACAGAAGAAACGACGAGTTCTCACACGCCGCTTCACACTCTCGAAATCGACGGTAATTGTGCCGTCGCGTAATCTCGCGGAGATCGCCCTCCGACACTGGCTCCTTGATCCTGATCGGGTGGTTTACATCCCGAATGGGATCGATCCTCTTCGGTTCGATGGTATCCCTGCTGACGCCACTCCGTTCTTTGAACGGCGGGTCGGCGAGTGCGTCATCGGCTCTTTTTCCCCATTGCGGCCGGAAAAGAACATCGGAAGGCTGCTATCGGCCTTCACCGAGGTCGCCGCCATCGCCTCTCGTCCGATCCGGTTGGTAATCTGCGGGGACGGGCCCGAGCGGCCAGGACTCGAGGGGCTGGCGGTGCGTTTGGGCATCGCTGACCGAACCACTTTTACCGGTCATGTTCCTCGGCCGGAGGCGGTGATGGGAGCTTTTGACATCCTTGCCATGACCTCAGATACGGAGCAGATGCCCTATGCGGTAGTCGAGGCGATGGCGGCGCGTTTGCCGGTGCTAGCCACTGCGGTCGGAGACATCGCGCTCATTGTCGCGGAGGAAAACCGGCCATTCATTGTTGGCCGAGACGATCACCGTTCTCTTGTGACCGCGCTTCAGCGACTTTGTGAGGATCAAAACCTTCGCCACCGCCTAGGGATGGCTAATCGGGTACGGGTTGAGGAGAGATTCTCGATACCGCCAATGATCGACGGTTTTCGCCGAATGCTGGTCAGTGCCGCGAGCGGTTGACAAACCGCTGCCAAGCAATTCGCCGCGCCGCGACCCTGCCGGGACGGTTCGGCCCATCGAGAAGTTCCATCTGATTTTGAAAACCTCCTCCCCAAGGCCGCGTCGCCCTGTGGTCAATCGATCTTGCAATACTTTTTATACCAGGAAACGAAGCGCGGAATTCCGTCTTCGATCGACGTCTTCGGCTCGAACCCCAAATCTCGGCTGGCGGGCCCGATATCGGCGAAGCTCTCCAGCACGTCACCGGGCTGCATCGGCAGCATCTCCTTCGTTGCGGCGCGGCCGAGCGCCTGTTCAATGACGGCGATGAAATGCAGCAGCTTTTCGGGCTTGCAATTGCCGAGATTGTAGAGCCGATAAAGTGTCTCGTCCTCGGTGCCGCCCGAGTTCGGCGACCCGATCATGCGCAGCGATCGTGCCGGCGACTATATCGTCTATATAGGTGAAATCGCGCGCCATCCGTCCGTCGTTAAAAACCCTGATCGGCCGGTTGGCGAGGATTGCCTCGGTAAACAGCCAGGTCGCCATATCCGGCCGCCCCCAGGGGCCGTATGTCGTGAAATAGCGCAGGCCGGTCACCCGTAACCCATAGAGATGGGAGTAGCTGTGGGCAATCAGCTCGCAGCTTCGCTTCGAGGCCGCGTAAAGTGAAACGGGCTGATCGACCCGATCCTCGACGCTCGACGGCTGCTTGCGGTTGCCGCCATAGACCGATGAGGACGACGCGTAAATGACCGCGCCGAGCCGGTCCATGCGTCGGGCCGCCTCTAGCACGACAATCGTGCCCATGATGTTCGAATCTATGTAGGCGTAGGGGTTTTCGAGCGAATAGCGCACCCCGGGCTGGGCCGCTAAATGGATGACGCCGGTGAGATCCTTATTGGCCGCTGTCAGCTCGAACATGCAATTGCGATCGGCAATGTCGAGCTTCGCAAAAACAAAGTTCCGCGCGGGGAGGAGCTCGGCAAGCCGTGCTTCCTTCAGGCGAGTGCTGTAGTAGTCATTCACATTGTCGATCCCGACAACGCGTTCGCCGCGCGCCAGCAAGGCCTGGGCGACATGAAAGCCGATGAACCCGGCCACTCCGGTAACGAGGACTGACATGGCACTCCCGCAAGGTGGCAGTCGCCGACGCCGACCGATGATCGCGATGGCGTCCTAGAAATAACCCAAGATGCACCCGCTCGGAGGTGTCGTTTCGACGATCGGCACCCTAGTCACGAAATTGCTAAAGAACCGATGGTGAAGGTGGGCTAGGGCGCTTTACCGCGTTGCTGCCAGCGATGCCATAAACGAGATATTCGGCCGATCCGCGCGAAATGAGATGATCGACACAGCCTCGAGGGACTGATGCGACACTCTCGCAGAACGCCTAAGTACCGACCAGGCCGAGTTGCGGGCTCGACGGTTCGGCAAAACGCCGTTTGGGGATACGGCCAGCGAGCCGGGCCAGCCGACCGGCCTCGACGCCGGCACGCATCGCCGCCGCCATCCGGTGTGGGTCGTGTGATTTGGCGATCGCGGTGTTCACCAAGACCGCGTCGCAGCCGAGCTCCATAGCAAGCGCGGCATCCGAAGCGGTTCCGATGCCGGCATCCAGTACGACCGGGACGGGGCTGCGCGAGCAAACCAGCTCGATCGCGGCGGGATTTGCGATCCCCCCACCCGAGCCGATCAACGAGCCCAAAGGCATTACCGCGGCACACCCGACATCCGCCAGCTTCTGGCAGGCGACCGGGTCCTCGTTGCAATAGGGGAGCACGGTAAAGCCGCTGCGCACCAACTCGTCAGCAGCGCGGACCAGCTGTTCTACATCGGGATACAAAGTCTCCCGGTCGCCAATCAGCTCCAGCTTGACCCAATCGGTTTCGAGCGCCTCGCGCGCCAGCTCGGCCGTCAGTATAGCATCGCGGGCGGTGACGCATCCGGCGGTATTTGGCAGCAACCGATAACGGCCGCCAAGCAGATCAACGAGACTTTCGGCATACCCTTCGAGACTGATGCGCCGGATCGACACCGTGACCAACTCAGCGCCGCTCGCTTCGAGACAGTCGAGCAGGACCTGTTGGTTAGGGTACCCGGCGGTGCCAACGAAAAGCCTCGAGGAGAGGGTCGTGCCGGCAATGGTCAACGGATCTGTCATCTCTTCATTCCTGATACTTCGGGATCAGCCGCCGGAAAAGGGACGGACGATTTCGACCTCATCATCCGGTGAGAGTGGAAGGGTCACCCATTCTGTGCGACGCACGACAGCGCCGTTGATCGCGACCGCGAGAAAGCGAGCCTTCGTATCGATGCCGCGCGCGGCCAACAGATCGGCCAGGGTCGTCCCCTGGACCTCGTCCTCAACGCCATTGACTCGAATGCGGATCATTAAGCGGTTCTTGCAACTTCCTCGCCAGCCCTGGCCGACGTTGCGAAGCGTTCCGGCGAGAATGGGCGAAGGCTGTCGGGCAACCGGCCTGTGAGCACATAGTTGCTGATGGTGTGTGCCGTCACCGGAGTCAGCAGAATGCCATTGCGGTGATGCCCGGTGGCGACGATCAGGCCGTCCACGGCACTTGGCCCCAGCAGCGGCGCGTCGTCGCGCGAACCTGGCCGAAACCCTGCCCAAGTCTCATCGACGGGTAGCTCCTCGATCGCCGGGATCGCTCGCCAAGCACCTTCGATCAGCGCCAACAGACCGCCGGCAGTGACGTTGCTGTCGAAGCCGCGCTCCTCTACCGTGGCGCCGATTATCAATCTTCCGTCAAGCCGCGGTACCAGATAGCCGCGAGGCAGCCACAACACGTGGCTCAAAAGCGGCGCCGCCGCATCCATCCGCAGCGCCAGCATTTGGCCCTTGATCGGACGCACCGGCGGCAACCAATCCAGCGGAATACCGCCGATCTCGCGCGACCAAGCGCCGGCCGCCAGCACGACGACATCGGCGCGCTCTTGACCCCGAGCAGTGATGACGCCACGCACTCGTGTTCCCGCGAGGTCCAACGCGTCAACCGCCCAGCGATCGTGAACGGTGACACCGGCGATCCGGGCTGCTGTTGCGAGTGCTCGAACGAGGGCCCGGTTCTCGACCTGATGGTCCTGCGGACTCAAAACGCCTGCAGGCACACCTGGCCGAAGATGCGGCTCGCGCTCCCGCACGGCGGCGCCGGACAACCACTCAATGTCGAGGCCTAAGCCCCTCTGGAACTCGTAGGTAAACCGCAGCTGCTCGGCATCATCGCGGGTCAATGCGACGACGATTGTTCCCTCGTCGCGGTATCCGACCGAGATCCCCGAGACGGCTTCGAGTTCGCGAGCGAAATCCGGCCACTGTCGCTGGCTTTCGAGCGTCAGAGCGAGAAGCGTTTCTTCGCCCGGTTCGGTCTCGACCGCGGCAGCAAGCATCCCCGCCGCTGCCCAACTGGCGCCACGCCCAATTTCGCCGCGGTCGTAGACCGTGACGCAGCAGCCGGCTTGCGCCAGTCGCCACGCTATCGCCAAGCCGATAACGCCGGCGCCCACAATAACGGTTTTGGGCAGAGATGATGGAGAGATGGACGCGGTGATCTCGGACTCCCTTCGCCGGGCGAATCCCGACCAGGTTCATTGGGTCTGATCTCAGCCGGTCCGCCCGCCTTCGGAGGCGACCGTCCGGCACCCCAGCCTCACGGCAAATGTCGGCCGACGGCCTTGCCGATGCAAGAAATTTTTCATTATTGACCGCTCGAACGTGTGTGCGAACGGCGTCGGGACATCCCCGCAGAATTGGCGGGATCGCGGCCTAGGAGCGGCACTGGGCTAGCCCGGCATGCCGATTGAACAACTCAGTCACGGCTGCGGCCGGACAGAAACCGAAGGGTGCCCGAGTGTCGGTCGGTTCTGAGCAGTGCCGAAGCCAACCCGATAATGTCTCCGAGAAGATATATTGGGGATCCGGCGAGCGCTTTTGTGATGGAGGGGGGACGACTGATAAGAAACGCGCCAACAATCGGCAACGGTGCGGCCCGTCGATGGCCGGCCGGGGTAATTAAGCTCGGGCATGGTGCGGTCGAGCCCTGTATGATCACGGCCCTGAGCTGCGCTGGAGCATACGATGGACAAGGTTTTCCCCAACGCCGATGCCGCTTTGAGCGGGCTGCTTCGGGATGGGATGATGATCATGGCGGGTGGTTTTGGCCTGTGTGGAATCCCGGAAAAGCTGATCGGCGCGATCCGTCAAGCGGGAGTGCGGGAGTTAACAGTCGTCTCGAACAATGCCGGAGTAGATGGGGTCGGTCTCGGCGTGTTGCTCGAAAGTGGGCAGATCCGCAAAATGATCTCATCCTATGTCGGGGAGAACAAGCTGTTCGCCGATCTTTACCTGAAGGGCGAACTCGAACTCGAATTCAACCCGCAGGGAACTCTAGCCGAGCGGATTCGTGCCGGTGGCGCCGGTATCCCGGCTTTTTTCACAAAGACCGGTGTCGGGACGCTAATCGCCGAGGGCAAGGAGACCCGAGAGTTCGAGGGCGATACCTATGTCATGGAGCGTGGCATTGTCGCAGATCTCGCTCTCATCCATGCCTGGAAAGGAGATCGCGAAGGTAATCTTGTCTACCGCAAGACGGCGCGAAACTTCAATCCGGTGATGGCGACAGCCGGACGGGTCACCGTCGCTGAGGTCGAGCATCTGGTTGGACCCGGCGAGATCGATCCCGACCACATCCATACGCCGGGGATCTTCGTCCAGCGGATCGTTCATCCTACATCGTTCGAGAAGCGCATCGAGCAGCGCACTGTGCGCAAACGCGGGGCGTAGGGAAAGGAGCAGCGACATGGCCTGGACACGCGATGAGATGGCGCGTCGCGCCGCCGCCGAATTGAAAGATGGCTTTTATGTCAATCTCGGTATCGGCATCCCGACACTCGTCTCTAATTTCATCCCTCCGGGGATCACCGTCCAACTGCAGAGCGAGAATGGCATGCTGGGCATGGGGCCGTTTCCCTACGAGGGTGAAGAGGATCCGGACCTGATCAATGCTGGGAAGCAAACGATTACCGAGCTGCCGACGACCAGCTATTTCGACAGCGCTCAGTCATTTGGGATGATCCGCGGCGGTCACATCGACCTGTCGATCCTTGGCGCCATGCAGGTGTCGCAAACCGGTGATCTCGCCAATTGGATGATCCCTGGCCGCATGGTAAAGGGGATGGGCGGTGCGATGGATCTTGTCGCGGGGGTCAAGCGCGTGATTGTGCTGATGGAGCATACCGCGCGCGAGGAACCAAAACTATTGCGTCGCTGCACCTTACCGCTTACCGGCCAAGGGGTGGTCGATATGGTCATCACCGATCTCGGCGTGTTTGCGATCGATCGCACCGGGATGACGCTGACCGAATTGGCGCCCGCGGTCGGCCTAGACGAAGTGCAGGCAAAGACAGATGCGACTTATCGCCTCGGCCGCGGCATAATTTGAGCGGTTGTCATCCCGTTTGAAGGCGCGCGCGTCGTAAAAATTCCCTCGCGCAACCTTCTTAGCCAGCCTCCTTAGCCAGCGTCGTAATTGCGCCGGCTCGGCCTCTGCTCCAAGCCGGTTAAGATGCCTGAGTTATTGGCGCCTCGCCTCGCAACCGTCGGAAAGCAGCCGACAATCCTCGAGATCCCGCCGCCGGATCGGGATGTTCGTCTTGACTTCTTTCGCGGCCTTTCGCTGATATTTATTTTTATAGATCATATTCCACAAAATATCCTTAGTTACTTTACGTTCCAATCGATACAGTTTTTCGACGCTGCCGAGGTATTTATCTTCATATCAGGCTATACTGCTGCGATTGTATATGGCCGTGCCTTGGCCCTACACGGCCCTTTATTCGCCAGTGCCCAAATTCTAAGACGTGCTTGGCAGCTATATGTTGCCCACATTTTCCTATTTATGATATTTCTTGCCGAGGTTTCATATACTGTTATGTCTTTCAACAATCCCATGTATAATGATGAAATGCGGGTCGGCGAGTTTCTGACCGAACCCCATATCGCAGTCATCAAGGCCCTTCTGCTCCAGTTTCAGCCGACCTTTCTTGATATACTCCCACTATACATTGTACTGTTGGTCGCTTTTCCGGTAGTGTTGCTAGGCCTTCGGTTGCAACCTGTTGTTGTAGTCTTTGTGTCGCTCGCCCTCTACCTCGTGGTCCAGGCGACAGACGTCTCGCTGCCGGCCTATCCAGCTGGGCGCGAATGGTATTTTAACCCGCTGGCCTGGCAATTCTTGTTTGTCGCGGGCGCGGCACTCAGTCTCGAAAAGGATTGGGTTGCCCGACGGTTTCGCGGCCAGTCCCGGCTCTTGACGCTGGCTGCGGTCATCGTCGCCGCTGCCGGTATCGTTAGGCTGAGCTGGACGATCCACGGCCTCTGGGACCCGCTCCCGGGTCTACTGCTGGCGGATTTGTGGCCGGTAGACAAGACCGACCTATCACCCATACGGCTAATACCGTTTTTTGCGGCGGTTACGCTCGCCGCCGCCTGGATACCTCGTCACGCACGGGGCCTGCGCTCCCCGCTTGCTAGGCCTCTGATTCTCTGTGGGCGGCACTCGCTGGAAATCTTCTGTCTCGGGATCCTGCTTTCGGCGCTGGCTCATTTTCTGCTCTCGGAGTACAACATCGGGGTTATCGGTCAGCTCGCTATCAACACTGCCGGGATTACGGCGATGTGTCTGACGGCGAAAGTGATTGACTGGTACCGGACAATGAGCCGAACGCCGCGGCCTGGGCCGACGGCGACGGGAAGGGATAGCACATGATCGGGCGTCGCCGACGAGACGGCATCTTCCGCCCGGCTTGGCTTATTATCGTGGGGTTCGCGGTTATGGCCGGGCCGCCGGTTGTGAGCCGTGCAGGTGAGCCGGTGTGCGACGTCCCGGGCGAGTTGATGGAGGTCGACGGCAAGCTTCCCCATCTGGCCGAACGGCTGCGGGCGCGCAAGCCGATAAAGATCGTCGCGGTCGGTGGCGCGTCGACCGCGGGTCTGGCCGCCGGGTCACCCGACTTGGCCTATCCTCGGCGTATGCAACAGGCGCTCTCCCGCTCGTTTCCAGCGGTGCCGTTTACGGTCCTCAATAAGAGCATCGCGCATCAGACCGCCGAGCAGATGCTCGAGCGCTTCCCGAGCGACGTCTTCGCCGAAGATCCGGTCTTGGTGATCTGGGAGACAGGCACAACCGACGCAGTTCAAGGCGTCGATATCGACGCCTTTGCCACAACTTTGCAGAATGGGATCGACGCATTGGCCGCCCGGGGTATCGATGTGATCCTCGTCGACATGCAATTCTCCCATAAGACCGAAGCGATTATCGATCTCGAAAGTTATCTGAAGTCGATGCATCGAGCCGGTGACGTTAAAGACGTCTATGTTTTCCCTCGCTTCGCGATGATGCGCTACTGGAGCGAGCAGGAAATATTCGATTTGGACGGAGTGCAGAAAAACGATCGCGCGACGCTAGCGACAAATGTATACCACTGTCTGGGTCGCAAATTAGCCGATGCTATCCGAGTGGCAATACAGTGAAGCGGCGCCGACGAGCTGCTTGGATCGGTAGGGCGGTCGCCATCGGCCTGTTTTGGCCGAGTATTTTGAGCTTCGGCGAAGAGCCTATCGAAAATACCCGGGGCTGCGCCGTCTCATCCGAGCTGATCGGCCTGGGCGCACCGCTCATTCGGTCGGGCGGGGCGATCGCTGATGGCAAAACATTGACCATTCTTGCGACCGGATCATCTTCGACGCAGGGGGTTGGCGCGAGCGGCCCAGCGATGAGTTATCCAAGCCGGCTGGACCGGGAACTGCGCGACATGCTCCCAAACACGACGATTTAGGTGATCAATCGCGGTCGCAGGGGTCAGGATGTCAGCGAAGAGCTCGCCCGACTGAGACAGGATTTGAACGAGCAACATCCCGACCTGATAATTTGGCAGGTTGGAACCAATGCTCTGCTGCGTCAGGAAAATCTCTCTACGGATGAGCGCCTGATCGTCCAGGGCGTCGATGAAATAAAACAGCGGGGCCTCGACGTCGTGCTGATGGACATGCAGTACGCCCCCCGAGTGCTGGCGCGAGACTGGGGCAAAATGGAGCAGATCATCGCAGCGGTCGCTGGGCGCGAACACGTCGGATATTTTCGTCGCTTCGAGATAATGCGCGAATGGTCTCAACGGGGCCAGCTCGATCCGTCCGCTCTGATCGGCCCGGACGGGTTGCATATGACCGATATCAGCTACGCATGCATTGCCCGGCAGCTCGCCCTTGCTTTGAGTGAGCAATGGCAGAGCCAGAACAAACTCGCCCAGTCGCCGAACCGAAACCCTTCGGCTGTAGCTCACGGCACCCCCCGGGGAATTCGTGGCCCCGCGCTGATAGACCGGGTGGCCGGCCGCGCGGAATGCCGGCCACCGATCTTGATCAATTCGCGACAATAACCCTGGTGCGGCAGAACGCCGCGGTTGTAGCGGCCGGCGTGAGTGCAAATCTCTCCCCGCTCCGATGACGGGGGTGACAAAGGCCGCAGTTAACCTACATTTTTATTGGGATTTCTCGAGCGTCAACTTATTCTGACGCTGTCGGGAAGGTTGTCTCAACGTGGGTCCGTCAGCTTTTGCTGCTAGACACGTCAGGAGGGGGCCTTGAGGGGGGTTGATGGCGGAGGGGCGAATTAGAACGAGAGCCCGTACTCTCGCCACAAAGGCTTGGCATAGTGATTGCGTTCATAGCGTCTGGAAAGAAATGAAGGTTGGATAGCCGAACCTGGGGCGTGCGGCGCAGGTCGCGCCTTCCCCGATCAAAGGGTGATCGTGGCTTGCCGAACCGCGATGACTGCCAATGTGATTTCGGCGATGTTTTTCGTCGCGCGGCGTTCACTCATTTGCAGCGCTATGGAGCGGCTGAGTTGAGCGTTGGCGTCGGTCGAGGTGAGAGATGAGATTCGACGACGGGATTTTCGAACTATATTCGCGGCTGTACGATAACCGGCGGGAAGTAGAGCTGTCGCTCGAGGACTATCTCGGGAAATGCTCCGATGACCCGACCTTTTATGCCGGCGCCGCCGAGCGCATGTTGAAGGCGATTGGCGAGCCGACGATGATCGATACGAGCCAAGACGGGCGTCTTGGCCGGATCTTCTGAACCGGACGATTAAGGTCTATCCCGAGTTCTCGGATTTCTTCGGGATGGAAGAGACGATCGAGCGGATTGTCGGTTTCTTCCGCCATGCCGCACAGGGTTTGGAAGAGCGCAAGCAGATCCTCTATCTGCTCGGGCCGGTTGGCGGCGGCAAATCCTCCCTCGCCGAGCGGCTGAAGCAGCTGATGGAAAAGGAGCCGGTCTACGTCCTAAAGGCTGGCAAGGAGATTAGCCCGGTATTCGAGAGCCCTCTTGGGCTTGTTCGACCCGGTGACCTTTGGCTCCGAATTGGAGAAGCGCTACGGAGTCCCGCTGCGCCGGCTAACCGGGACGTTGTCGCCCTGGGCGGTCAAGCGGCTTGAAGAGTTTGGTGGCGACATCACAAAGTTCACCGTAGTGCGCATGCAGCCCTCGCGGCTGAGGCAAATTTGCATCGCCAAGACCGAGCCCGGCGATGAGAACAACCAGGACGTTTCGAGCCTTGTCGGCAAGGTCGACATCCGCAAGCTCGAATTCTTCAGCCAGAACGATCCCGACGCGTACTCCTATTCGGGCGGGCTCAACCGCACGACCCAGGGGCTGCTCGAATTCGTTGAGATGTTCAAGGCGCCGATCAAGATGCTGCACCCGCTTGCTGACCTCGACGCAGGAAGGCAACTATGTCGGGTCGGAAAACATTGGCGGCATCCCGTATCAAGGAATCGTGTTGGCGCACTCAAACGAGGCCGAGTGGCAGAGCTTCAAGACTAATAAGAATAACGAGGCATTTATCGACCGTATCTCGGTGATTAAGGTTCCGTATTGCCTGCGGGCCACCGAAGAGCGCAAGATCTACGAGAAGCTGTTGCAAAACAGTGAGCTGGCGAATTCTCCATGCGCACCATCGACGTTAGATATTCTGTCGAGATTTAGCGTGCTGTCACGGCTCAAACCGCACGAGAATTCGAACTTATACTCAAAAATGCGGGTTTATGACGGCGAAAGCCTGAAAGACACCGATCCACGCGCGAAGTCCGGTCAGGAATATCGCGATGCCGCTGGCGTCGACGAGGGTATGGACGGGATCTCGACCCGCTTTGCTTTCAAAGTGCTTTCCAGCACCTTTAACTTCGACACCCAGGAAGTGGCGGCCGATCCGGTCCACCTAATGTATGTGCTGGAGCAGGCAATTTGGCGCGAGCAGTTCGCGGACGATGTCGAGAAAAAGTATCTGAACTTCATCAAAGCCGAGCTCGCACCGCGATACGCGGAATTCATCGGACATGAGATTCAGAAGGCTTATTTGGAATCTTATTCCGACTATGGGCAGAACCTGTTTGACCGGTACGTCGCGTATGCCGACGCGTGGATCGAAGACCAGGATTACAAAGATCCGGATACCGGGCAGCTGATGAATCGTGAGCTGCTTAACCAGGAACTTTCAAAGATTGAGAAGCCAGCCGGAATCGCCAACCCGAAGGACTTTCGAAACGAAGTCGTCAAATTTGCATTGCGGGCTCGCGCTGCCAACTCCGGGCGGAACCCGGCCTGGACATCGTACGAAAAGTTGCGCGAGGTGATCGAGCGGCGCATGTTCTCGCAGGTAGAGGATTTGTTGCCGGTCATCAGCTTTGGCTCAAAGAAGGATAGTGAGACCGAGAAGAAACACGCCGATTTCCTCGAAAGGATGGTGGCGCGCGGCTACACCGAACGCCAGGTGCGTCGCCTCGTCGAGTGGTACATGCGTGTGAACAAGGCCGGTTAAGCGCGACGTTTGCGCACGGTTTGGAGGGAAGACGATGAATATTGTCGACCGCCGGCCCAATCCGAAGGGCAAAAGCCTCAGCAATCGCCAGCGTTTCCTGACGCGCGCGAGGGCCGAGGTCAAATCCGCAGTTCAGAACGCATTGCGCAAGCGCAAGGTCGCCGACGTCGAACACGGTGAGAAAGTGGCGATCCCGATGCGCGGGATTGTCGAGCCGATCTTTCATCACAGCAGGCGCACCGGGCGTGCCGAACACGTCGTTCCGGGCAACAAGGAGTATGTCCGCGGCGACGAGATCCCGCGCCCGACCGGCGGCGAGGGACGCGGTGGGTCGGAAGGGAGTCCGGATGGCTCGGGTGAGGATGCGTTCGAGTTCACATTGTCGAGGGACGAGTTCCTCGACATGTTTTTTGAGGATCTCGAACTGCCTGACCTGGTTAAGAAAAGCCTGCGGGAGACCTTTGCCTTCGACCTGCAGCGGGCCGGTTATACCGTAACCGGATCGCCATCGAACCTCAGCGTACGGCGAACGATGCGCAACAGCATGGCGCGTCGCATCTCGCTACGCCGTCCCAAGCAATGGGAAGTTGAAGCTCTGCGCGAGGCGGTGGAGGAGGCACGCTCACGAGGCGACGAGGATGAGGCGAAGAAACTCGCTCTCGAACTCGACCGCGCCGAGCACCGCAGCAAGATAATTCCGTACATCGATCCGCTCGATGTTCGCTACAATCGCTTCGAGCGCGTCCCGCGGCCCAATACCGAAGCCGTGATGTTTTGCCTGATGGACGTGTCCGGCTCTATGACGGAAGCGATGAAGGACCTCGCAAAGCGGTTCTTCATGTTGCTGCACGTCTTTTTGATCCGGCGATACCGACACGTCGATGTGGTCTTCATCCGTCACACCAGCACGGCGGAGGAGGTCGACGAGGAGACATTTTTCTATAGTCGGGAAACCGGCGGTACGGTGGTCTCGACGGCGCTCGAAAAGATGCTCGAAGTGGCGCGAGCCCGCTACCCGACGGATCGCTGGAACATTTACGCTGCACAAGCCTCCGACGGCGACAATTACGGCGCCGATAGCGGTCGTTGCGTATCGTTGCTCGGCGGTGAGGTGCTGCCGATCTGCCAATATTTTGCATATGTCGAAGTCGGCGACGGGATGGGCGGCAGCCTCACCGGGCTCGCCAGAGACAGTGACCTATGGCGTGCATATAGCGAGGTTGCCCCAGCGCACGCTCATTTTGCGATGCGGCGCGTCGGGGATCCGTCGCAAATCTTCTCGGTCTTCCACGAATTGTTTTCAAAGGGGGGCGTTCGTGCCTGACACACGCTCCGTGCCGATGGCGCGGTTGGAAACATCGGCGCCGCTGTTCAGCGGCCCCAATTGGGACTACGGTTCACTCCGTCAAACCTTTGACGCGATCGAGAAGATCGCGCTCGACGAACTCGGGCTCGACGTCTACCCGGTGCAGGTCGAGGTCATCACCTCGGAGCAGATGCTCGACGCTTATGCATCGGTTGGGCTTCCGCTGATGTATCGGCACTGGAGCTTTGGCAAGCGTTTCGCGTTCCACGAGACTCTGTACCGCAAAGGATTGCAGGGCCTTGCTTACGAGATCGTAATCAATTCCAACCCTTGCATCTGTTATATCATGGAGGAAAACTCCATGACGATGCAGACTTTGGTAATGGCTCACGCCGCCTTTGGCCATAACCATTTCTTCAAGAACAATTACTTATTCCGGCAATGGACCGACGCTAACGGCATCCTCGACTATCTAAGTTTCGCCCGCGATTACGTCACGAAATGTGAGGAGCGGTATGGCGTTGAGGCGGTCGAGCGGGTGCTCGACGCAGCGCATGCGCTAAAGGATCACGGCGTTAATCGCTATGCCCACCGAACAAAGCCCAATTTGGCCGAAGAGCGCCGGCGAGCCGAGGAGTGGCAGGCGCATGCCGAGGCGACTTACAATGATCTTTGGCGTACGGTTCCGGGGCTCGGCAGAGACAAGGAAGATCCGGACGCTGCCGAGGCGCGTTTGCAAGAGATCAAACGCGACCTGGGTCTACCCGAAGAAAACCTCCTTTATCTGATCGAAAAGCGTGCCCCGCGGCTTGAGGATTGGCAGCGTGAGCTGATCCGCATCGTCCGCTTGGTTGCGCAATACTTTTATCCGCAAAAACAAACTCAGATGATGAACGAGGGCTGTGCGACCTTCGTGCATTACGAAATTATGCGCCGCTTGCACGACAAGGGATTGATCACTGAGGGATCGATGCTCGAATTCCTGCACTCGCATTCGAGTGTTGTGTTTCAGCCGGACTTCGATGATCCGCGGTTTAGCGGCATCAATCCTTACGCGCTCGGCTTTGCGATGATGTCGGATGTCCGTCGAATTTGCGAGGAGCCGACCGAGGAGGACTTGGCGTGGTTTCCGGAGATTGCCGGTCGCGGCAATGGCTACGGTGTGTTGCGTCACGCCTGGGCCAACTATCGCGATGAGAGTTTTGTACTGCAGCACCTGAGCCCGGCGATTATGCGCAAGTTTCGCATGTTTGCCGTGTCGGACGACAGTAGCAAGCCCGCCCTGCGGGTCGAGGCGATTCACGACGACGTCGGGTACCGCAAGATACGAAGCGCCTTGGCGCGGCAATACGATTTGTCGCGTCGCGAGCCTGATATTCAGGTCGTTGATGTCGATCTACGCGGCGACCGTTGCCTCGTTCTTGCGCACTACGTCCATGACGGGGTTCTGCTTGCCGAGAAAAGCTGCCGCGCGGTCATGCGGCACGCGGCAGTGTTATGGGGCTATGCGGTAAAGCTGCTCGAAATCGATGCGGCGACAGATAAGACCCTAAAAACCTACGAGGTGGCCCAGCCCGGGTAATCCGGCCCGGCTGCCTTTGCGAGCCAGCGCGCTGGCGCGCCGCGATGTTCCCGTGATTGTCCTAGGAATAGAAACGAGCTGCGACGAGACGGCGGCTGCCGTCGTCGAACTCTTCTGCGCCGGTTCCGCAAATCCTCTCCAACTTGGTACGCTCACAACTAACCGAGCATGTCGAGTTCGGCGGAGTTGTGCCCGAGATAGCCGCTCGGGCACATCTCGATCATATTCAGCCGTTGGTGCGGCAGGCGCTCGGCGATGCCAGGGTCAGCTTGGCAGAAATCGACGGCGTAGCCGCCGCCGCGGGACCCGGGCTGATCGGCGGCCTGATCGTCGGGACGATGGTGGCGAAGGGCATTGCCTGGGCTTCGGGCAAGCCCTTCATCGCGGTCAACCATCTCGAAGCCCACGCACTCAGTGTACGATTGAGCGCGTGGGTCGATTTCCCCTATCTGCTGCTGCTGGTATCGGGCGGGCACTGTCAGTTGCTGGCTTGCGCCGGCGTCGGACGCTATACCCAGCTTGGCACAACTCTCGACGACGCCGCAGGCGAGGCCTTTGACAAAACGGCCAAACTGATTGGCCTCGGCTATCCTGGCGGTCCGGCGATCGAACGCGCCGCACAGCACGGCGACGCACGACGCTTCGCGCTGCCCCGGCCGCTGGTCGGGCGACCCGGCTGCGACTTCTCGTTTTCCGGGCTTAAGACCGCGGTGCGGCGGATCGCGAACGACCGCTTCCCACTTAGTCCACAAGACAGATGCGATCTTGCGGCCGCGGTCGAAAAAGCGATTTGCGACGCGCTCTGCGATCGCACTGCGAATGCGATTGCCTGGTTTCGCGGCAATTGCCCAGAGGGGAGAACTCTTGTGGCGGCCGGCGGGGTCGCGGCGAATGCTCGCCTTCGGCACCGCCTTGAAGGTCTAGCTGCTTCGGGTGGGCTCGATTTTATCGCACCGCCGCCGGCACTTTGCACGGACAACGCGGCGATGATCGCGTGGGCCGGTCTGGAGCGGTTGCGCCTTGGGTTCGTCGATGATCTTGCCGCGGCGCCGCGACCGCGCTGGCCGCTCGATACGTCGGCGCCGACGCGCCTAGGCACCAGGTAAAAGCGTGGCTTGGTAATGCGGCTCGCGGTCATCGGCGCCGGGGCGTGGGGGACTGCTTTGTCGGTCGCAGCGCGGCGCGCGGGATCGGACGTATCCTTGTGGGCGCGCGACCCTGAGATCGTCACCGCGATCAACAACGGGGAGAACCCGTTCTATCTGCCGGGTCTGAGGCTCGATTCCGGCCTTAGGTGCACGAGTGATATGGGGGCTGTCGTCGCGCACGCCGGTGCCGCGTTATTGGTTGTTCCCGCTCAATTTTTGCGCGGCGTTCTCGAAAGGCTGTCCGCCCACGCCCCGTCCGGGCTTCCGCTCCTGCACTGCGCCAAAGGCATCGAGATCGGCTCGCTGGCGATGATGTCGCAGATTGGGGCAGAAATTCTTCCCGCTTCTCCATATGCCGTGCTGTCGGGACCGAGTTTTGCGGCCGAGGTCGCCCGCGATCTCCCCACAGCGGTGACAATCGCCAGCACCGACGCCAAACTTGCTGCGCGCTTTTTGGCAGCGCTTGGCAGCAACCGGTTTCGCCCCTACTTGTCAAGCGACCCATTGGGCGTGGAGATCGGCGGTGCGGTCAAGAATGTGGTCGCGATCGCTTGTGGGATCGTCGTCGGGCGCGAGCTCGGCGACAATGCGCGAGCAGCGCTGATTACCCGTGGTCTTGCCGAGATGGTTCGGCTTGGGGTCTCCCAAGGGGCACAGGCTGAAACATTTCGCGGCTTGTCGGGTCTCGGGGATCTGGTGCTCAGCTGCACGGCAACCCAATCCCGCAATCATGCTTTAGGCCTGGATCTCGGCCGTGGGCAGGACCTTAATGCCGCACTCGCCGGCCGGCGCACGATCATCGAAGGTGTGTCGACCGCACCGGCGATCACTGCGCTGGCGGCGCGCCATGGGATCGAGATGCCGATTTGTGCGGCGGTGGATGCAGTACTCCATCATGGCGCCTCGATCGACCAAACAGCCGACCGGCTGCTGCGCCGACCCTTCGGCACGGAGTAGGTGGGCATGTGGGCAGTCACGCGCGCGCATGGGTCCCGACGAAGAAAAATGGTTTTCCGCACCGTGAGAAAGCCAATATCATTGGATAGCAAGCAAGGCGATGAGCCTGGGTCGATATGAGCGACAACGGAAAGCGGGGCGAGGAAGGGCCGGGAACGGGCGTCGTCGTCAAGGCCAAGCCGAAGACGAAGAAACCGTCGATGTACAAGGTTTTGATGCTCAACGACGACTACACGCCTATGGAGTTCGTCGTCCACATTCTGGAGCGGTTTTTTGCCAAGACCCGACAGGAAGCAACTCGCATAATGCTCCATGTGCATCGTCGCGGTGTCGGGATATGCGGTGTCTATACGTATGAAGTCGCTGAAACCAAGGTAACCCAGGTAATGGATTTCGCCCGGCAGCACCAGCATCCGCTGCAGTGCACGCTGGAAAAAGATTAGGCAAGGAAGGAAGGTCGGGAGTGCTGTCACGCAATCTCGAAAAATCTCTGCATCGGGCTCTCGCCTACGCCAACGACCGGCGGCACGAATACGCCACACTCGAACACCTATTGTTGGCGTTGACCGAGGACCAGGATGCCGTGGCGGTGCTGCGGGCTTGCAGCGTTGATCTCGAGCGCTTGCGCCGCGAGGTGCTGACCTACGTCGACAATGAACTCGGCAATCTCGTTTCGGCTCATAAGGACGACGCAAAGCCAACGGCGAGTTTTCAGCGTGTCCTGCAACGAGCTGCGATCCACGTGCAATCATCCGGACGCGAGGAGGTGACCGGCGCAAACGTGCTGGTCGCGATGTTCGCGGAGCGCGAGAGCCATGCCGTCTATTTCCTGCAGGAACAGGACATGACGCGGTTCGACGCGGTCAATTACATTTCGCATGGGATCGCCAAGGCGCCGGGCCGCTCAGAGACGCGACGTGTCCAGGGGGCGGAGGAAGACGAACGCGGCGAGAAATCGCAAAAGCGCGGACATGACGCTCTCGACGCCTATTGCGTCAACTTGAACAAAAAGGCGAAGGGCGGCCGCATCGATCCGCTAATCGGTCGCGAAGCAGAGGTCGACCGCACGATCCAGATTCTGTGCCGGCGCTCGAAGAACAACCCGCTTTATGTCGGCGATCCAGGCGTGGGCAAGACCGCCATCGCCGAGGGGCTCGCCCGCCGGATTGTCCAGCGCGAGGTTCCCGAAGTATTAGCCAACGCGACGATCTATGCTCTCGACATGGGATCGCTGCTGGCCGGAACCCGCTACCGCGGCGACTTCGAAGAACGGCTCAAGGCGGTTTTGTCGGAGCTTGAAGCCCAGCCCGGCGCAATCCTGTTCATTGATGAAATACACACGGTGATCGGTGCGGGTGCGACGAGCGGTGGGGCGATGGACGCCTCGAACTTGTTGAAACCGGCGCTCGCCGGCGGGGCTATACGCTGTATCGGCTCGACGACATATAAAGAATACCGCAACTATTTTGAAAAGGACCGCGCTCTCGTCAGGCGGTTCCAAAAGATTGACGTGAACGAACCGACGGTCGAAGATTCGATCAAAATCTTGCGCGGGCTGAAACCGTATTACGAGCGGCACCATAAGGTGCGCTATACGGTCGATGCGCTGCGGGCGGCGGTCGAGTTGTCGCATCGTTACATCGGCGACCGCAAATTGCCGGACAAGGCGATCGACGTGATCGACGAAACCGGGGCGGCGCAGATGCTGGTGCCGGAGAATCGGCGGCGCAAGACGATCACCGCGCGGGAGGTCGAGGCCGTCATCGCCACAATGGCGCGGATCCCGCCCAAGAGCGTGTCACGCGACGACCGCGAGGTGCTCAGAAACTTAGACCGCGACCTGAAGACAATGGTGTTCGGGCAGGACAACGCAATCGAGGCTTTGGTCTCGGCAATCAAGCTGGCGCGTGCCGGGCTGCGGGATCCGGAAAAGCCGATCGGCTCCTATCTCTTTTCGGGTCCAACCGGGGTGGGCAAAACCGAGGTTGCGCGCCAATTGGCTCGTACTCTCGGCATCGAAATCACCCGCTTTGACATGTCCGAATATATGGAGCGGCATACCGTGTCTCGGCTCATCGGTGCGCCGCCGGGCTATGTCGGCTTTGATCAAGGCGGTTTGCTGACTGATGCGATCGATCAGCACCCGCACTCGGTGCTGTTGCTTGATGAGATCGAGAAGGCGCATCCGGACCTGTTCAACATCCTCCTACAGGTCATGGACTATGGCAAGCTGACCGACCACAACGGCAAAAACGTCGATTTCCGTAACGTAATCCTAATAATGACCACGAATGCTGGCGCTTCAGACTTGGCGAAGCCGGCAATCGGCTTTGGCAGCGGTATTCGTGAAGGGGACGACCACGAAGCGATCAACCGCATGTTCACCCCGGAATTCCGCAACCGGCTTGATGCGGTGATTTCGTTCGCAGCGCTCTCGACCGAGACAATCGGCCGGGTTGTCGACAAGTTCGTGCTGCAACTGGAAGAGCAGCTCGCCGATCGCAACGTTACGATCGAACTCGATGAAGCAGCGCGCGTGTGGCTCGCGCAAAAGGGCTATGATCCGCTCTTCGGCGCGCGCCCGCTGGCCCGGGTGATTCAGGAGCATATCAAAAAGCCGCTCGCGGAAGAGTTGCTGTTCGGGCGCTTGGCCAAGGGCGGCATTGTGCGCGTTACCAAAAAGGCGGACGAAGATGCGCTCGACTTTGCCTTTGAAGAGCGGCCTGTCGCTCCGGTCGAGCCAAAGGAACCTGAGCTGGTGGAGTAGGCCGTCCCCCGTCGGGGTTCAAGCGCCGGGGGCCTCTGAACCATGCTGTACCGGGCTCTCCAACGCTCGATACGGTGCAGAGGCAGTATTGTAGCAAATCGCTGTCGCTCGCGAGGTTCGCTGAGCACCGCGGCGGTGTTAAGGCTCGTCCCACCGGCGGGTGAGATAACGATATAGTCAGCGCTAACCCTCATAGGCCTTCGTAATATCGGGAACAAGGGTGGTGCGCCGGTTTGGCGCCGATGGTGACCGGCGCTGCTTTTATGCAAAACGTGTTGCCGTTAGGGACCTTCCGGGATGTGTTCTCCGGTGGACTGATCCCGATTGTTTTGCTGCTCGCCCTCAGCTTGCTCCCAGGCAGTTTTGCCGAGGCGATTGCCCCCAGATTTACTCGTCTGTTCGCCCCGGTATTAGCCGAACACGGGCAGGGAGCGGCGGTCGCGTCGTCATCCTCGGCATTGGCGTCGACCGCGTTGGCTGTCGCCATTGCAAGCTTTGATCTTACGCGCGATCGCCTGCCGCGCACGCTCGTTGGCGCGATCGATGCCGTCGCCGACCTGCCGTACCGGGTCCTCAATCCGCTCCACAGCGGCCTTGTCGGCGACTATGTGGTCTGGATCGCGCTTGGTCTGGCGTGCTTCACGGTCACTCTGGCGTTTTCCTGAAAAAGCCCATGCCCTAAGAAGGGCCACGTGCAGTTCTCGGAACCGGTGCAACCTGGATACGGTTTGCCGAGTACCTGGATCGAGCGAGATCATGCCAAGCGGCAGCAAAGTCCTCGAAGAGAGTAGCTATCTGCGAAACGCCAGTCGGCGTGACGGGCGTTAGATGTCGGTGGAGCTGCGGACATTGCCGGCACCGCCGCTGATCGATGATTCGGTAGCCGCGGCCAGGGCCGCCCGCCTGCGCCATGTTAGCGATGACGGCCCCGGCATCACCCGGCACAAAGCCCAACATGGCTTTGACTACCGCGATGTCCATGGCGAGTTGATCAGCGACGTCGACACGCTGAGCCGCATCAAATCTTTGGCAATCCCGCCGGCATGGACCGATGTCTGGATTTGCCCGTGGCCCAACGGGCACATCCAAGCGACCGGACGCGACGCCCGCGGTCGCAAGCAATACCGCTATCACCCGCGCTGGCGTGAGACACGCGACGAGACGAAATACCACCGGATGCTGGTTTTCAGTCACGCGCTGCCGCGCATTCGCGCCCGCGTCGAGGCCGATCTGAGCCGTCGCGGGCTGCCCCGCGAGCGCGTCCTGGCGGCGATCGTCCGCTTGATGGAGCTGACGCTGTTCCGCATTGGCAACGAAGAATATTCACGCGCCAATCACAGCTTTGGGCTGACGACATTGCGCAACCGGCATGCCGTGATTGTCGGCGACCACATTCGCCTCAGTTTTCGTGGCAAGAGCGGAGTGCGACATGAGGGACGGATTACCGACCGCCGCCTCGCCCGCATCATCAAAAACTGCCGCGATCTTCCAGGCTATGAACTGTTCCACTACCTCGACGAGGACGGCAACCCGCATACGGTCGATTCCGACGACGTCAACAACTACCTGCGCGAGATCAGCGGCGAGGACATAACCGCCAAGGATTTCCGGACCTGGGCGGGGACCCATCTCGCCGCAATGGCATTGCAGGAGTTGCACGCTCTGGGCGACGGCACTGCTGCCAAGTCAACGATCGTCCGCGCGGTCGAACGCGTCGCCAAGCATCTCGGCAACACCGCGGCAGTATGCCGTAAGTGCTATATTCACCCGGCGATCTTCGAAGGCTACCTCGACGGAACCTTGCTGCACACATTGGAGGCCCGCACCCGCGATTTCTTGACCGAGAACATCGAGGGGATGAGCCCCGAGGAGGCAGCGGTGGTTGCCTTTCTCCGCCTTCGCATTGCAAAGCTCGCCCGCGAAGCAGAGGAGCCCCGGCGCAGTCGGCGCGCGGCGGGCTAGCACGAGCACTCGCCTTACCGCCACCGCCCGCTGAGCGATGCGCGATCCGTGGCAGGAGGCGATGCTCGACGGCGACTTCGAGCGGGCTTGGGCGATCAGCGACGCCGTAATGCGGCAGCGCGCAGGACAATCCTGCGCTGAACTGCCCTATCATCTCCGCTGGGTGTGGGACGGCGCCGCGCTATCGGGCCGCAATGTGCTGGTGCGATGTTATCACGGCCTCGGCGACATGTTGCAGTTTATCCGGTTTGTGCCAACGCTCGCGGCTATCGCACGCAGTGTCGCGGTAGAAGCACAGCCCGCGTTGCTGCCGCTGTTGTCCTCGGTTGGCGGTATTGTGGCGCTCTATCCGCTCGGCGCAGCGACCCCAAAATACGATTTGGCAGTTGAATCGATGGAATTGCCGCACGCGCTGCGCATTCGTCTCGACGAATTGCCGGGACCGGTCCCCTATTTGCGGCTGCCGTGGGCCGCGGCGGGTCAGTCCTTGCCGGGTTGGAGCGCCCCAAGACGTCTGCGCGTCGGGGTTGTTTGGGCAGCCGGCGATTGGCGCCGCGAGCGCTCGCTGCCTCCGGCACTGCTGACGCCTCTCGCCCGGTTGCCGCTCGACCTCGTCTGTTTGCAGCTTGGCCCGGCGCGCCACGACCCATCGGCGGCCGCCCTGCTTCGGATTTTCGCCTCGGCCGTGTCCGGGCATGCGACGATCGTCGAGACGGCCTCCTTGATCTGCGATCTCGACCTGATTGTCACCGTTGACACAATGGCCGCCCATCTAGCGGGCGCCCTTGGCCGCCCGGTTTGGACATTGCTCGACGCCGATGCGGATTGGCGCTGGATGCGCGGTCGCGACGATAGTCCGTGGTACCCGACGATGCGGCTGTTTCGGCAGACCCGCTGTGGCGAATGGCAGCCGGTTGTCGATCAGCTGATGGCGGCACTGATGGAAGCGGCGTTCCGGGCTGAGGCGGAACAAGAGCAGTGTCGCCTTGTTGAAAGAATGATTGCTTTCAATGATGGAGTTAGCGATGGCGGCGCACACCTCAGCCGAAGCGCATATTACAACCGATCACGACGAGATCCGTAAATGGGCGGAGTCGCGCGGCGGAAAGCCGGCGGCGGTCCAGGCGACGCACCGCGGTAAAGATCCGGGGATTATTCGGCTGATCTTTCCTGACGCACCAAATGCGAATGACGACAGCCTTGAGGAGATCTCTTGGGACGAGTTCTTCCGGAAATTCGACGAAGCTGGTCTCGCTCTACTTTACCAGGACAAGACGGCAAGCGGCGAGAAGAGCTACTTTAATAAGCTGATCGGCCGCGACACGGCCGAGGCGCGGCAGCACGGCGAAAATCACGCCTCGCGGCACCATCACCGCGGGTAAGCCCGGCAAACCCGGTGGGGCGGAGTGCAGCAACTCCAATTTTGGTCGGAGAATTGCGGGTCGCAACGTCCGGCGTCAAAGCCCTGCTCGCTCAAATTGGGCCTGTCGCGTGACTTTCAGCCAAAACGTTTGAACCTTCTTGTAAGTACCGCGTTGTCTGCAAAGTACGTTTTGGCAATGCAGGGCAGGTATGAGCAGAACAATTCTGATCACCGGCGGCGCCGGCTTTATTGCCTCGCATTGCGCCGCACAGCTGCTTCAGCAGGGCTGGCGAGTTCGGGCGCTCGATAATCTGGACCCGCAGATCCACGGCGCGGAGCGCCGTCCTCCGTCTTACTTGGACAAGCGGATCGAGCTTATCATCGGCGATGTTCGTGTGCCGCGGATGGTCAAGAGGGCTCTCGCCGGCGTCGACGCCGTGATCCACCTCGCCGCTCGGGTCGGGGTGGGGCAAAGCATGTACGAGGTCGCCGACTATACCGATGTCAATTCGAGTGGCACAGCGGTCTTACTTGAAGCAATGGTCCAGCGCACCAAGCGCCACCCTTTCAGCCAACTCGTCGTCGCCTCGAGCATGAGTGTTTATGGCGAAGGCCTTTATCGTGCCGCGAGCGGCGCTCTGTTTCCGGTTGTCGAGCGCACCCCGCATCAGCTAAAGGCCGGCTTGTGGGAGCCGACCGACGGCAATGGCAACGCGCTTCAGCCGGTGCCGACGCCCGAAACCAAGCCGGTCTCGGTCGGCTCGGTTTATGCGCTGTCGAAATACGATCAGGAGAGGCTCTGCCTATTGGTTGGCGGCGCCTACAACATTCCGACAGTCGCATTGCGCTTTTTTAACGTTTATGGGCCGCACCAGGCGTTATCGAACCCCTATAGCGGGGTTCTCGCGATTTTTGCGGCGCGGCTGCTGAACGACCGCCCGCCGTTGATATTCGAGGACGGCAAGCAACGCCGCGATTTCGTTTATGTCGAAGATGTCGCCGAGGCCTGCCGCCTGGCATTGACCTGCGATGCTGCGGTCGGGCATGCCTTTAACATCGGTAGCGGCCGCGCCGTGACCATCAACCAAGTCGCCCGCCTGCTCTCCGAGGCGCTCGGCGTGCCGATCGAGCCCGAGATCACGGGGGAATGCCGCGTCGGCGACATCCGCCACTGCTACCCCGACATCTCGCAGGCTCGCTCGATCCTCGGCTATCGGCCGCAAACCAGCCTGGAAGAAGGCATCGGCAAGCTGGTCAGCTGGCTCGACGGACGGGTTGCCGTTGACCGGGTTGGCGAGGCGCTGAGCGCCCTCGCTTCGCGCGGCCTCACGGTGTGATCGTGCCGCTGCTCTGGGACCAACAGACGCTGCGAGCGGCGGCCCAATGAGGGTGGCGCTGGTAAATCCGAACTGGGACTTCACCGGCAGCATTTATTTCGGCTGTCGCGAGCCGCACCTGCCGCTGGAGTTCGGCTATGCCGCGGCACTGCTGGCGATGGCCGGGCATATGGCCATTATCGTCGATGCCCAGGCGGAAAACTTCGATGATGTAGCGCTACGGGCGGGGGTTGCCGGCTTTGCCCCGGACATGATCGTGATCGCCACTGCGCCGAGCTATTTGTTCTGGCGCTGCGCCCCGCCTGAGTTGCGCGTCCCGCAAGCCGCATTGCGGGCGCTTGCTGGTATTCCAGCACTTCGGGTTGCCATTGGCCCCCACGGTTCGACAACCCCGCGCGCCGCATTCCGCAAACTCGCGGTCGATGCGGTCGTGCTCGGCGAATGCGAAGAGGTGCTGGTGCAACTCGCCGACACGCCACACGAGTATTGGGGCGGCATTGTCGGGCTGTGCCATCGCATCTCCGGCGAAATCGTCGTTCAGGGCGGGCCGCAGGCTGCGGACATCGCCAAGTTGCCGGCGCTTTATTGGCCGACCACCTTACTGCAGCGTCACGCCCATCATCACCACCGGTTTGACATTGCGCCAACCGGGCCCGGCGCGGAGATGGAGACGTCGCGCGGCTGTCCCTACCATTGCACCTTTTGCGCCAAGGAAAATTTCCGCGACCGCTATCGCCGGCGCCCGCTTGCCACGATCCTCGACGAGCTTGATGGCCTGATCATGGCAGGTGTCGGCTACGTTTATTTTATCGACGAGATTTTCCTGCCGTGGCGTGAACTGCTCGAGTCCATCGCGGAGCGCCCGGTCGCGTTTGGCGTGCAGACCCGCATCGATTTGTGGCGCGACGACATGCTCGATCTGCTCGGCGCCGCGGGTTGCGTCTCGATCGAGGCCGGTGTCGAAAGCCTCACTGCCGAGGGCCGCGATTGGCTCGACAAGGATTGTCGCGTCTCGACCGACGAACTGACCCGCCGTCTGATTTACGCCAAAGGCCGAGTCTCGTTTGTGCAAGCCAATTTGATCGCGAGCGACAGCGATGATCCGGGCGCGGTCGAACGCTGGCGTAACGGATTGCGCGCCTATGGTGTGTGGGCAAATGAGCCAGTGCCGCTTTTCCCGTACCCTGGCTCGCCCGATTATCGCCGGCTTTGGGGTCTACCCGACGACTTCGCCTGGGAACGCGCTCTCGACTACTACCTCGATCGCCATGTTGTCTTTAGCGACATCCAGAACACTCAGCCGCAGCGACTTTGGGAACTGGAGGCAGTGCCGCAGTGACTGGAACGGCCGCTACTGTTTTAATGACCGTCGATGCGGTCGGTGGGGTGTGGTCCTACGCGCTCGGGCTGTGTGCTGCACTGCCTGATATCCGTTTTATTCTCGCGACGCTCGGGCCGCGCCCTCGACCGGCGCAGCGCGCCGCCGCCTCTCGGCTCGACAATGTAATTCTGGTCGAAAGCGACTTCCGTCTCGAATGGATGACAGGAGGCCAGGCCGATATCACAGCCAGCACGCGCTGGCTCGAGGCGCTCGCATTGAAGCACGAGGTCGATCTTGTGCATGTCAATGGCTATGCCCAGGCGCGGCTCGGCAGTGATTGCCCGATTGTCGTCGTTGCGCACTCCGACGTGCTGAGCTGGTGGAAAGCGGTGCATGGCGAAGCGGCCCCGGCGGAGTGGCACGGCTATCGCCGACAGGTTGTCGGCGGGTTGCGCGCCGCCGATCGCGTTGTAGCGCCGACACGTACAGTGCAGGCAGATCTGCGTCGGCAATATGGATTGCCACTGTGGAATACCCGGATCATCCCCAATGGGATTGAGTTGAGCGCCTTAATGCCGCTCCCCAAACGACCGGTGATCATGGCCGCCGGCCGGATCTGGGATGACGCTAAGAATTTGCGCCTGCTCGACGGCGTTGCGCCGCATCTTGACTGGCCCGTCGAAATCGCCGGCGCATCGGCTCATCCCGAAACGGGCGTTGCCGAACCGCGCCATGCGCGGTTGCTCGGCGTCCTCAGTCCGGAAGAGATGCGCCGCCGTCTCGGTGAGGCTGCGATCTTTGCTGCGCCGGCACTTTACGAGCCATTCGGCCTCACTGTGCTTGAAGCCGCCGTTGCAGGCTGCGCATTGGTTCTCGGCGACATTGCGTCACTGCGTGAGAATTGGGACGGGGCAGCGATTTTCGTGCCGCCCGCGGACGCGAGCGAATGGCAGGCCGCCCTTGCCCGCCTGATCGACGATCGCGAGGTACGCGATCGGCTTGCCGTCGCCGCGCGCATCCGCGCCAAGCGCTTTACGCTCGCCAGCACAGCCCGCCGTTACCGCGCGCTCTATCGCGAGTTGATCGGCGGTTCAGCCAAGCGCCGGGCCGCTTGATGGCGAAGATCGTGCTGTTCTGCCATTCGCTGCGCTCGGACTGGAACCATGGGAATGCGCATTTCTTGCGCGGGATCGCGACAGAATTGCGGGGCCGCGGGTTTGATGTGCAGGCCTTCGAGCCCGAAAACGGCTGGAGCGCCGTTAATCTCGCAAAGGATGCGGGGCCGGCGGCATTGACCGCTTGGCGCTCGGTTTATCCGGATCTGCCGGTGACGACCTATAGACCGGAACAGATTGATCTCGATCGCGCTCTCGACGGCGCCGATCTCGTGCTGGTGCACGAATGGACCGATCCGGCACTGATCGGCCGGCTGGCGGCACGCCGCCGGGCCGGAGCGCACTTCCTACTTTTGTTTCTCGACACGCACCATCGCATGGTCAGCGCACCAGACGAGATGGCGTGCCTCGATCTCGATGGGTTCGACGCGGTGCTCGCCTTTGGCGCGGCGCTCGTCGAGGCCTACCGGGGCCATGGCTGGGGTCGGCGGGTTTATGCCTGGCACGAGGGCGCCGACCTTCGCGTGTTCGCACCCTGTCCGGAGATACCTGAGGAACGCGATTTGGTGTGGATCGGCAATTGGGGAGACGGCGAACGCGCCGCGGAGCTCCGCGAATTCCTGATCGAGCCGGTCAGCGCACTGGGCATATCGGCGCGGGTGCACGGCGTCCGCTACCCAGTCGACGCCGAGAAAGCGCTGGCCACAGCCGGGATCGAATATGCTGGTTATCTGGCGAATTTCGAGGCGCCGCGCGCCTTTGCGGCGGCCCGGATGACCGTCCACGTCCCACGCCGGCCTTATGCACAACTCCTCCCGGGCATTCCGACTATCCGTATGTTCGAGGCTCTCGCCTGTGGGATTCCGCTGGTCTCGGCGCCATGGGAGGATTGCGAGGCGCTGTTCACTGCGGGCGAAGACTATCTGGTTGCACAAAATGGCGAAGAAATGCGGCGCCACCTCGCTGCGCTGCGCGCCGACACGGCGTTGCGGGCATATCTCGCCGCTCATGGAAGAGCGACAATCGTAGCCCGTTACAGCTGCGCGCACCGGGTTGACGAATTGCTTTCGATCTGCACGGTATTGGGGCGGGATCTGGCCGAGTCCGCGATGGCGGTTGCGCAATGACACCGCTCAAAATCGCGTTTTTTGGATCAAGCCTGGTTTCGGCCTATTGGAACGGCGCCGCCACCTATTACCGCGGCATATTGAAAGCGCTGTCCGCCAACGGGCACCGCATCACCTTTTACGAGCCCGACGCCTACGACCGGCAAAAGCATCGCGATATTGCCGATCCGGATTGGGCGAATGTCGTCGTCTATTCGGCCGAAGGCGAGGGCGGCGTCGAATGCGCGCTCGAAAATGCGCGGGATGCCGATCTGATCGTCAAGGCGAGTGGCGTTGGCGTGTTCGATCAGTTGCTCGAGGCCCGTGTGCCGGCGATTAAACGCCCCGGTGCAATCGCTGCCTTTTGGGATGTCGATGCGCCGGCGACCCTCGACCGTATCGCCGCCGATCCGAACGATCCGTTCCGCACGCCGGTCCAGCAATACGACATTATCCTGACTTACGGCGGCGGTCCGCCTGTCATCGCCGGGTATCAACGCATTGGCGCCCAGTGCTGCGTGCCGATCTATAACGGGCTCGACCCGCTGACCCACTATCCGGTCGCGCCTGCGCCCCGATTTCTGTGCGACCTCGGGCTCCTTGCCAACCGCCTGCCCGATCGCGAGCGCCGGATAGACGAATTCTTTATTGCGGTGGCAGCCGAGTTGCGGGAGCGGCAGTTTCTGCTCGGCGGCAGCGGCTGGAACGACAAGTCATTGCCGGCCAATGTCGGCTATCTCGGCCACGTCTTCACACGCGACCATAATGCGTTCAACGCTTCGGCACTGGCGGTGCTGAACGTCAGCCGCGACAGCATGGCGGCATACGGGTTCAGCCCGGCGACCCGGGTGTTTGAGGCGGCCGGCGCCGGCGCTTGCGTCATTACCGACGCCTGGGAAGGGCTGGCGCAGTTCTTCGAGCCGGGACACGAGATACTGGTCGCCGAAAACGGGCCGGCAGTGGCCGAAACACTGGCGCGCCTGATAGGCGACGAAGCGCGTCGCATTGGCGCCGCCGCACGCACGCGCGCGCTGGCCGACCATACCTACGCCCGACGCGTCGCATTGCTGCAACGAGTCCTGGAGGGCTCGGCGCGATGAGCGCCGCCACCGCCGGCTCTCACAAATTGCGGATCGTTATCCTCGGGCTGTCGATCACGTCGTCCTGGGGAAACGGCCACGCGACGACCTATCGCGGTCTGATAAAGGCGCTGTGCCGCCGCGGCCACGAGGTCCTTTTCCTGGAGCGCGAAACGCCGTGGTACCGCGATCACCGCGACCTGCCGCAGCCGCCCTTTGGCACGACACGCCTCTATCACAGCGTCGGCGAATTGCGCGAGCGCTGGAGCGGCGCGCTGCGCAACGCCGATCTCGTGATCGTTGGTTCCTATGTTCCCGACGGGATCGAGGTCTGCGAATTTGCCCAGCGCCAGGCGGGCGGATTAGTCGCTTTTTACGACATCGACACTCCAGTCACACTGGCCGCTATCGCCGAAGGAAGCTGCGAATACCTCGCAGCTGATCTAATCCCCGATTTTGATCTCTACTTATCCTTCACCGGCGGGCCGGTGTTACGGCGGATCGAGCAAGAGTTCGGCGCGCCGGCCGCGCGGGTTCTTTACTGTGGGGTCGATCCCGATTGCCATCGGCCGGCGCCAGTCACTCCGAGCTGGGATCTGGGTTATCTCGGCACCTACAGCGCCGATCGCCAGCCAGCACTCGAGCGGTTGCTGTGCACACCGGCCCGCCGCTGGCCGGACGGCCGCTTTGCCGTCGCGGGTTCGCTCTATCCGTCCGAGATCCGCTGGCCGGGAAACCTGGAGCGTATCGAACATATCGATCCGGCCGGGCACGCGACATTTTATGCGCGGCAGCGTTTTGCGTTGAACGTGACCCGCGCCGACATGATCTGCTGCGGCTATTCGCCGAGCGTTCGCCTATTCGAGGCTGCCGCATGCGGTACCCCGATCATCAGCGATTGGTGGGCTGGTCTCGACGAGTTCTTTTGCCCTGACCGCGAGATCTTGATCGCGGACGGCGCCGAGGATGTGCTCCGATATCTCTGCGAGCTGCCCGAAACCCGTCGCCTGCAACTCGCGCTACGCGCCCGCAGCCGGGTGCTGGCCAGCCACACCGCCGATCATCGCGCTGCGACGCTCGAAGCCTATCTCACTGAAGCTCGGCAGCTAAAGGCCCACCGCGGTCGCTCGGGGCGCGGCCAAATGGCGATCCGCTTAGAGCCAATGACCGCGGGAGAAACGCCGCGATGAAGCTGGTTATCTTTGGGCTGTCGGTCAGCTCATCATGGGGAAACGGCCACGCCGTGCTGTGGCGGGCATTAATCCGCAGTCTTGCCGCCCGAGGACACCGCGTCACGTTCTTCGAGCGTGACGTGCCGTATTACGCCGAAAACCGTGATCTCACCGAACTCGACGATGCCTCGCTGGTTTTGTACCGCGACTGGGGGGAGATTGCTTTCTATGCGCGACGGCAGCTCGCGGACGCCGACGCGGCAATCGTTACCTCCTACTGTCCGGACGCGCTCGCCGCTACCGATCTGGTATTTGACAGCCGAGCGGTGCGCGTCTTTTACGATCTCGACAGCCCGGTCACGTTGGCGCGGCTGAAAGCCGGCGAACAGGTCGCCTATATCGGCCGCGATGGCCTAGCCGGGTTCGATCTGGTTTTGAGCTATGCCGGGGGCATGGCGCTGACCGCGTTGCGCGAACGCCTGGGCGCGACGCGAGTGGCGCCGCTTTACGGCTCGGTCGATCCGGAGTGCTATCGCCCGGCACCGAGTCCGCAGGGACCGCGCGCCGCGCTGTCTTATCTCGGGACTTACGCCGAAGATCGGCAATCACAGTTGCGCCAGCTTTTTCTCGAGCCCGCGAGAACTCTCGCCAGAGCAGCGGTTCGTTATCGGCGGCGCGCTCTATCCTCCAGATTTCCCATGGCGCCCGAATATCTTCTTTGAGCGTCACGTTTCTCCGCCACGGCACCCGCGCTTTTACGCGGCGGCGCGCTCGACCCTGAACATCACGCGCGCCGCGATGGCCGCCTGTGGCTGGTGTCCGTCGGGGCGACTCTTCGAAGCGGCAGCGTGCGCCACCCCGATCCTTAGCGATTGGTTGGAGGGTCTCGATGAGTTCTTTGTTCCCGGTCGGGAAATTCTGGTCGTCGAATCCGCCGAGGACGTACTGAACGCGCTCCAATTGAGCGATCGCGAATTGTCGATGATCGGAACCGCCGCGCGCGAACGCGCATTGAACGACCATACTGCCGATTGTCGCGCAACCGAACTGATGCGGCTCTTGTCCTCGGTCCACGACCGGACATTGGCTGATCGGTGTCAGGAGGCTTGAGCGATGTGGGGGATCATCCCGGCTGCCGGGAACGGGACACGAATTCAGCCGCTCGCTTTTTCCAAGGAGCTGCTCCCCGTGGGCAGCCGTCTCGACGGCGACACCGAGCGGCCGCGGGCGGTCAGCGAATACTTGGTGGAGCGGATGGTTTGCGGTGGCGCAGACCGGATCTGCTTTGTGATCTCGCCGTGGAAGTCCGATATTCTTCAATATTTTGGCGCTCGTGTCGAAGGTGCGGCAATCGCCTATGTGGTCCAGCCGGAGGCGCTCGGCCTATGCGACGCGATCTTCCGGGCGTTGCCGCTGATCCGGCCGGACGAGTCTGTGTTGGTCGGGTTGCCGGACACCATCTGGCTGCCGGAAGACGCTTTGTCCGCGTTACCCGACGATAAGCTGGCCTTTCTGACCTTTCCGGTCGCGCGGCCGGAATTCTTTGATGCGGTGGCGACGGACCGCGACGGACGTGTGCGGGAAATTCAGGTCAAGTCGCCGGGCGCTTCGACGCGGTGGATTTGGGGCGCCTTTCGGCTTCCCGGCATGGTTTTGCACGCGCTGCACCGGCTTTGGGAAATACGCGGCCGCCGCGATGAGTACATCGGGACTTTGGTCAACGCCTATCTCGCGGAAGGCGGCGAGGCAGTGGCGGTGAATGCCGGCACGGACTATGTCGATGTCGGCACCCTGGGCGGCTACCGTGAAGCGATGCGCCTGTTGTCCAGCAAACAGGCCCGGACCGGGACAATCCTGGGAGTGGGAAATGCAGGGCGTCGGAGCGGCGGTTATGACCCAACGCGATGCCGATGATATCAGGCGTCAGGCGACGGCTTTAGGGCCATGGTTTCACAACATCGATTTGGGCGGGGTCGCGACTGCGCCCGAGCATTTTCTCGGCGATTACCCGGCGGTGAAATGGCGACGCTTTGCCCACGCGCTTCCAGCTGACCTCAGTGGCCGCACTGTGCTCGATATCGGCTGCAATGGTGGCTTCTACTCGATCGAAATGAAACGGCGCGGTGCGGCGCGTGTCGTTGCCATTGATTTCGATGAGGACTATTTGCGCCAGGCCCGCTTTGCCGCGCAGGTCCTCGGAGTCGCCATCGAGTTCGAACAACTCTCGGTCTATGACGTTGCTGCGCTGGGCGAGCATTTCGACGTCGTACTGTTTCTTGGCGTCCTCTACCATCTGCGCCACCCTTTGCTGGCGCTCGATTTGATCCGCGAGCACGTCGTGCGCGACCTGTTCGTCTGTCAGTCGATGCAACGCGGCGATCCGACAGTGGAAGAAATCGAGGAAGACTATCCGTTCGAAGAGAAAGCGATTTTTGAACGACCGAGTTTTCCACGCCTCGCCTTTGTCGAAAACTGCTATGCTGGCGACGACACCAATTGGTGGATTCCCAATCGCGCCTGCACCGCAGCGATGCTGCGCAGCGCTGGTTTCGCCATCGTCGGCAACCCGGAGGAGGAGGTATTTGTCTGTCGCCCCGGCCGAGTCAATTCCGGCTGCGCTGTGTACCCGGCGCGAAAACCGCGGCATCACAATGGAGCAGCCGCGTGATTGAAGCCGTCATGCTGTGGAACGAGCCCAATAATAAATCGCATTGGGATTTAGAGCTTGATCCCGACTGGTCCAAATTTTCCAGCATGATGCGGCTGACAGGCGACGCAATCGCTACTGCAGCGCCGGGTCTTCCCCGCGCGTTGGGCGGCATTTCGCCGATCGATCCGGCATTCATCCGCAACCTCGCCGGGCAAGGCGTTCTCGACCGGCTCGATGTCGTGGCCGTGCACGGTTTTCCGTTGGATTGGAATTTATGGCCGATCGACGACTGGCCGACCAAGCTAGCCGAAATAGCCGATGTCACAGACCTGCAGGTCTGGGTCTCGGAGTGCGGTGCGTCGAGCTTTGGGGCGGAAGAGGTGCAGGAATTCGGATTGCGCCGCACTGCCGAGATGCTGATCGGCCGGGCGCCGCGGATCCATTGGTACAGCCTGTTCGACCTGCCCCAGGCATGGCCGGCGACAACTCGCCACAAGGAGGCGGAGGGCTCGTCTTACTACCGCCATTTCTACATGGGCCTGTTGCGCGAGGATGGCACGCCAAAGCGCGCGGCCGCGCATTTTGCCGATTTCGCACCTGAACTCGGCATCTGCCAGTGGTTCCATTTTGAAGACCACCGACTTGATGTGGCGGTGCAATGGCTCAAGCGTCTTGGTGTGCGTTACCTGCGAACGGGGCTCAGTTGGGCCGACAGCTTCCGCCCGAATGCCGAGAGCTGGTTCGACCGCCAGATGCGCGCGCTCGAGCCGTTCGACGTCACAGTGACATTCTGCTTTACGCCTGACGAGCGCGGACTGGCGCCGCATCACACGAGCCCGCCGCAAGTGGACGACGAATTCGCGGAATTCTGCGTGCGGATGATCCGGCGCTATTGCCAGGCGGGCGCGAGTTCCGGACCGAACCCGGCTCTGATGGCGGCGCCGCGTTGATCACGGTCCGGCCGGATGCACGAGCCGATGCGGCTCACTCGCTGCTGATGCAGTTGGCCGGCACGGGGCCGATCCTCTCTCGGCTGATGATCGCCGTCGCTCACCCCGACGACGAGACGATCGCGATGGGGGGGCAAATGTGGCGGCTGCGCGATGTGCTGCTGCTGCAGGTCACCGACGGCGCGCCACGAGACGGCGAGGATGCCAGGCGCCACGGTTTCACCACGGCCGCTGACTATGCCATGGCGCGCCGGCAAGAGCTTGCGGCCGCGTTGAGTGCGGGCGAAGCCGCCGGAATGCGGTGGGCCGCGCTTGATATCCCCGACAAGCAAGCTTTTCTCGATCTCGCCGGACTGGCTCGCCGACTGACTGAATTGCTGATGCGCGAGCGCCCGGCTGCGGTGCTGACCCATGCCTATGAGGCCGGGCACCCCGACCATGATGCCGCCGGCTTCGCGGTGCACGCCGCATGCCGCTGCCTGGGAGCACAGGACCAACCGGCGATCATCGAGATGCCGTTCTATCACGCCTGCAATGGCCGGATGGTCTGCGGCCGGTTTCTAGAGAGCGAAGCCGAAGAACTGATCGTCCCACTCGCCGAACGTGAACTGCAGCGAAAGCAGCAAATGGTCGATTGCTTCGCGACGCAGCGCGAGATGCTCCGGCAATTCCCGCTCACCCCCGAGCGTTTTCGGCTGGCCCCTAGGTACAATTTTCGTGAGCCGCCGCATCCCGGTCCGTTACTCTACGAAATGTTTGGTTGGGGCATCAGCGGGACCGAGTGGCGGCGTCGCGCGTCCGAAGCCCTCGACGCGTTGGGCCTCGCCTAACCGGCGATGCCGCTGACCGTGCTCAGCGTCGGCTATCCCTTTGCGGCGGTCGGGCCCGATGCGGTCGGCGGCGCCGAACAGATATTGTCGGCGCTCGATCACGCTCTGGTCGAGGCGGGTCACAACTCGATCGTCGTCAGCAATTCGGGCTCGCAGGTCGCGGGGACATTGATCCCGACGGGGCCTATCGCCGTCGACATCACCGATCAAGAGCGCGCGCGGTCAAGCGAACGCCATCGCCGCGCCATCGCGCAAGCCTTGGCGAAATTTCCCGTCGATGTCGTCCACACCCATGCCGTCGATTTCGCCGACCATCTGCCCGAGACCGATACCCCGACCTTGGTGACGCTGCACCTGCCGCGCGACTTCTATCCTCGCGGCAGTTTCGATCGGCGGCGGCCGCGGACCTGGTACAACTGTGTTTCGGCGAGCCAGCGGCGCAGCTTTCCGCGATTGGCAGGCATGCTCTCGGAGGTCGAAAACGGTGTCCCGGTCGATCGCCTCCAAGCCCGTCATGCGCGCCGCAATTTCGCGCTGTGCCTCGGCCGGATCTGCCCTGAAAAGGGGTTCGAACACGCCCTCGATGCCGCGCGCTTTGCCGACTTGTCACTGCTGATCGGCGGCGAGTTGTTTCCGTATGAGACGCATCGCCGCTATTTTGCGACTGAGATCGAGCCGCGTCTGGGCGCCAAAGCGCGCTTTCTCGGACCGCTTGGCTGGGCACGCAAGCGTCGTCTGCTGAATGCGGCGCATTGCCTGTTGGCCCCGAGCCTCGCACCCGAAACAAGCTCTCTCGTTGCAATGGAAGCCATCGCCTGCGGCACGCCGGTTATCGCATTTCCCGCGGGCGCGCTGGCCGAGATTGTCGAACCGGGCGTGACCGGATTTCTGGTTCAGGACGCCGCCGAGATGGCTGAAGCAATTCGGGCGGTCGACAGTATCGACCGCGAGCGCTGCCGCGACGTGGCGCGGCGGCGTTTTTCACTCGACCGAATGATATCGAGCTATTTCGCGCTGTACGACTGCCTCACTGGCGCAGGGCAGCCGGCTTGATCGAGATCGCGACAATTACCGACGAGGAAGGGCTCGCTCGGCTGCGCCCCGAATGGGAAGAGTTGTGGCGCCGAGACCCGATGGCGACGCCATTCCAGTCACCGGCTTGGCTGCTTGCATGGTGGCGGGTTTTCGGTACATCCGACCCGCTGATCCTAACTGCGCGCGCCGGTGGTCAACTCGTCGGCCTATTGCCGCTGTACTTGCTGAGGGAAAACGGCTGCCGCAAACTGCTGCCGATTGGGGTCGGGTTGTCGGACTATATCGAAGCATTGCGCAGCCCGGACGCTCCTGACGTCGGCGACATGTTGATCGCGGCAATCACCGCAATGCCTGAGTGGGACGAGTGCTGGTTCCCCGATTTGGCGCCGGAAGGGGCGCTTGCCAGCGCTGTCGCGCATTGTGGTTTGGCCGAGGTTGCTGTCCAGGCCCCACCGTGCCCAATCCTTGATTTGCCGTCCGATCCGTCAAAGCTCCACGAGACCGTGCCGCGCAAGACGCTTCGTGATCTGCGGCAGGCGCGAACGCGCGCCGCATTGGCTGGCGCGGTCACGATCGAGGCGATTAGCGCGAAAACGCTCGATGCCGCGATGGATGATCTGTTCCGCCTGCACCAACAGCGATGGCGCAGCTGGGGCGAGTGCGGCGTTTGCCACGATCCCCGCGTCCAAGATTTCCATCGTGCTGCCGCAAAGGCTCTACTTGCCGCTGGAATGCTGCGCCTCTATCGGCTGTCGCTCGACGACGCTGTGCTTGCCGTCTATTACGGCTTTGCCGCCAAGGGCCGGGCCTATGCCTATCTCGGTGGGTTCGATCCATCACAGCCGCGGCTCAGCGCCGGGATGCAGATCATTGCCCATGCCATCGAACAGGCGATAGCTGAAGATGCAACGAGTTTCGATTTCCTCCGCGGCGAGGAGAGCTACAAATACGCTTGGGGTGCCGTCGACCGGCCTAAGATTTCTCGGCGTTTGAGCCGTCAATGCTGAATTTATTGACCGAAGCCGAAGAGGCGGCCTGTCCGCCAGCCGCCCACGAGGCATTGGCTCGATATCTCGCCGGCGAAATTTCAGCCGAGATCGCGCTGATGCAATTGCTATTAGCCGCCGGTGCTCGCGAACCCCTGACAGAATGCTTACAAAGACTGACGGCCACGGGGCGGAAACCATTTGTCCGACTGGCGCGGTTGGCGATCGAGCACGGCCATGGTCTGGAGCTGGCCGCACGTCTGGTCGAAGCCGGACTGACCGAAGCACATGGCGATGATCCGCTTGCTGCCATCAGGGAGCAATACGATCGCGCCGTCACCACTGCTCCGGAGGCGGCCGTAGCGCTCTACTCTCTCGGCGACCCAGCAATCCTCGACCGCGCCACCGCCGAACTTGCGGCATTGCTGGAAGATTGGGGGTTGCTCGGAGCGGACCGGGAGGCCCTCGATATTGGCTGCGGCATCGCTCGCATGGAACTGGCACTGGCGCCCCGCTTGCGGCACATCGTCGGGATCGATCTGTCGCCGGCCATGATCGCCGAGGCAAAGCGCCGCTGCGTGGCTACCGCTAATGTGGCCTTTGCCCTCACCGGTGGGCGCGACCTATCGCAATTCACCGATCAATGCTTCGATCTGGTCCTGGCAGTCGATAGTTTTCCCTGCATTGTTGGAGCGTCGCCCGAGCTTGCCCGCCAGCATTTCCAAGAGGCCGGCCGCGTGCTACGGCTCGGCGGAAATTTCGTAATTTTCAACTATTCGTATCGCTGCAATCTCGCTGCCGACCGTGCCGATGTCGCCGCCTATGCCGAAGCCGCGGGGCTCAGTGTATTGCGCAATGGAACGCGCGATTTGGCATTGTGGGACGGCACGAGTTTTCTACTGAACGTGCCTCTTAACCCCGGATAAAGGCTTCGGTGCGGGCGCGGGCCTCGTAGTCGGTATATTGCTCGGGTGGGCTTTTCATAAAGTAGCTCGCTGGGCCGAGCAGAGCACCGGCGATGCCGCGATCAAGCGCCAGCTTGGCGCAGCGGATCGCATCAATGACAACGCCAGCTGAATTGGGCGAGTCCCAGACTTCGAGCTTGAGTTCACAATTGAGCGGCAGATTGCCAAAGGTCGTGCCCTCAATACGAATGTAGCACCATTTCCGGTCGCTCAGCCACGGGACGTAGTCACTGGGGCCGACATGGGCGTCGTCGTCGGATAATTTATCGTCGAGCTGGCTGACGACTGCGTCGGTCTTGGAGCGTTTTTTCGACTGCAGGCGCTCGCGTTCGAGCATATTCTGGAAATCGCTGTTGCCGCCGAAATTGAGCTGGTAGGTGCGGTCGACCCGGACCCCGCGCTCGCGGAACAGATTGGCGAGAACGCGATGTACGATTGTGGCGCCGACTTGGCTTTTGACATCGTCGCCAATCAGTGGCACCCCGCGCTCGCGGAACCGCTCACACCATCGCGGGTCCTTGGCGATAAAAACCGGGATGCAGTTGACATAGCCGCAACCGGCGCGCAATGCCTGCTCGGCGTACCACCGCGCCGCCACTTCGGAACCCACCGGCAGGTACGAGACGACGATCTCGGCGCCGGTCCGGCGCAATGTATCGGCAACATCGTCAACCGGCTCCGACGACTCGATCACAATATCGCGCAAATATTGGCCGATGCCGTCATGGGTCGGACCGCGCCGGACCTCTATGCCTGTCGCGGGGACTTTTGCGAAGCGCTCGGTGTTGTTTGGGGGTGCCGCGATGGCCTCGGACAAATCTCGTCCGACTTTTCCCCGGGCAATATCGAACGCGGCGACGAATTCAATGTCGCCAACGTGGTAGCCCCCGAGATCAAGGTGCATGATTCCTGGGATCGGCTGCTCACCGACAGCATCGCGGTAGAACTCGACGCCTTGCACCAATGAGGAGGCGCAATTCCCGACTCCGATCAGCGCAACCCTAATTTTCGCCAAAAGCAGCCTCCGCAGCACCCCCAGGTGAGCCCGAGTAGAAACGCCGCAGAAGCCGGAAAGTTCAGTATAGCGCCAGCTCTTCGCGCAAAGGACTTCGGACCGAGCAGGGACGTATGCCAGGAATTCGTGTTAGGCGATAACTTTAACGCCCCGCAACTCCGCCAAGGTCGCGCGGTCGTAGCCGAGGATCCCCGCGAGGAGTTCGTCGGTGTGCTGGCCGGGGGTCGGGACCGGGCCGAGGCGGCCGGGGGTTTTCGACATTTTGATTGTGGCGCCGGGCAGGTACATTTCACCGGCGACCGGGTCTTCCATCTTGACCAGCATCTCGCGTTCCCAAAGGTGCGGGTCCTCGGCGACCTGTGGGATGGTTTTGACCGGCGCCACCGGGATGTCGGCTTCGACCAAAGCCGAGACGATTTCGTTGACGGTGTGGGCGAGACACCACGCCTCGACCTTTTTGCGTGGGCTATCGTCGAGGCTCATGCGCCCGGTAAAGGCTCCGGTATTGGCGACGGCAGCCGCGTCGCCGGTCGCGATCTGCAGCAGCTTTGACCCCATCACCCGTCCCGAGGCCGAGATCACGACATAGCCGTCCTTGGCCTGGTAGGGCGGGCGCCCACCCTCGCCACCTTCCTCGCCGGTCGCGAGATAATAGGAAGTCGGGATCTCGACCATGGTTAGCGCTGAATCCATCAGACAGACATCAACCACCTGGCCCTCGCCGGTGCGGTCGCGATGATGCAAGGCAGCGAGCATGCCGATCGTGGCATGCAAAGAGGTATAGCGGTCGACGATCGACGAAGCGGTGCCGAGAGGACGGCCGATCGGGGTCCCGGTCAGGTGCATCAGCCCGCTCATCGCCTGCCCGAGCGGGTCAAAAGCCGGCCGGTCGCGATAGGGGCCGTATTGGCCAAAGCCCGAAACCGAGCCCAGGATGATGTCCGGCTTTAGTTCGCACAGCCGGTCGTAACCAAAGCCCATCTTGTCCATGACGCCGGGGCGGAAATTCTGCAATACGATGTCGGCGGTCTTGACCAGTTCGGCGAATATCTCCTTGCCGCGCGGATTGCGCAGATCGAGGCACAAGCTTTTTTTGCCGCGGTTGTAGACCGAGAAGTAAACGCTTTGGCCGCGCACCAATGGCGGCGATTGCCGGGTTTCCTCGCCACCCAATTTCTCGATCTTGATGACCTCGGCGCCGAGGTCGGAGAGGATCATGCCGCCGCGTGGCCCCGCCTGGTAGCGCGCCAGTTCCAATACTCTGATGCCGTCAAGAGCCCCGGCCATCGTCCTCTCCTTTTTGTCGATCAGCGCTGCAGTCGAGCTAACACCCGGTTTCCGGCCGTGTCAAACAAGCGGCGGCGTGGACGAACGGCTAAACCGTGTCGGTGCCGGCAAAGATTTCCTTGCGGATGATCGCGTGGATGCCCCAATTTCCGTCGACGACTTGGGTCACGCCAAAATCGACCGCGACCGACATCAGCGAGATCGCCTCATCCTCTGAAAGGCCCTGAGTTGTCATCAGGAAATGGCGCATTTTGCGAAAAGCATCCCGCATCGCGAGATCGATCGACGACTTCGAATAGATCTCGGTCTGCGCCTTTGGCCCGAGCTGCTGCAAATAATTGGGGAAGCTGAAACCGTGCACGACCCACTCGTCGCGGGTTTCGAGCAGCGGGTACTGCAAATCCGCAAGTGCGGTGCCGGCCAGTGCCTGTTGTTTGTGCACGATCAGCTGAAACGTGCCGGTCAGCGAGCATTCGATCGCAGTGCCGCACAATTCAGAATCGCCTTGCGAGGCGTGTGAATCGCCGACTGAGAACAGACCGCCCCGCACCGCCACCGGGTAATAGACTGTGGCGCCCTTGCCGAGCCGCCAATTATCCATATTGCCGCCGAAATACCCGGGCGGGATCGAGTTTACGATTTCTGCCTCTTTTGGCGCCAAAGCGATCACGCCGAAATGCGGGCGGATCGGCACCCGCACATTTTTGAGCACGCCGTGATTTTCCTGGACCAGGCTGTGGTCGACCGGCACTCCCGGATAATCGATGATCTTGTGGACGACGCCGAACGGGTCCTTCTGCGGGACCCAGCGATAATTGTAGACCGCCTTCGCCCAATTTTTTTCGCCGCTGGCGTCGAGTTCGTAGATCGTGACGACCTCGCGCGGCTTCGGGTCGGTCAATAGATCGTGGTACTGGAAGCCCCACCACGCCGCAGCATTGCTGCCAAAGGCTTTGCCCTTGTAATCGGGGTTGAAAGAGCCGCGCGGCCTGACGTCGATAATACGGACTTCGAGGATATCGCCAGGTTCAGTGCCTCTGACCGCGACCGGACCAGTGCAGATGTGCACGCCAAAGCCTTCGCCGGCGCCCCGCCCAAAGATCGACGCGTCCATCGGCCCAGCGCCGCGGCGATTGACGTTCTTTTTGTCCTGTGTCCACAAAAACACGCTTTCGGCGCCGGGGTCGCCCTTGATCATGCGCTCGTAATCGTCGTAAGAATGATGCGTCAGCGCCTCGATTGTGACGTAGTCGCCGGAATCGATCTCGACCAGCGGCTTTAGCGACCTGCTGAAATAACCCCAATGCACGGTCTTGTCGGTCGCCGGGACGAAATAATGGTTCTTGCGGCCCTCCCCTGCCGCCGCTACGGACGATGTCTGGGCCTCGGCGGCGCCGATCAAACCCGGTACCGCGACAGCGCTGCCGCCAGCGATCAGGGCGCCCCGCAGAAAGCGCCGGCGCTCGTCATCGATCTCGGGGCTGGATCGCGGGGCGGCGGTAACGTCCCTGGTAAATCCCGGCTGATCGTTGCTGTCGCTCATCGATATTTCTCCTCCCGCATCAACAAACCGGCAGAATGGATGGCCTGCGCAATTCGCGTGCCAGCTTATTCAAAGGCTGAGCCCTGCATTGCCGAGTGGTTGGTCACCGCGAAGCCGGCGGTGGCGCCTCGGGTTTTTCGATCAAGGCGAGGCTTTCCATTGCGAGCCCGTAGCCCAATAGCTCGTGCATCTGGCGGCGCAAATATTCAGTGAACAACAGCCGCGTGTAACGCAATAGGAGGGTTGGCTTCTTCGTCAGGTCCTCGGCCAGTTCCCAGGCCCGCGCCAGCAATTTATCCGGCGCTAACACTTCCGCGACAAGGCCGAGCCGCAGGGCTTCGGCGGCATCAAGCGTTTGCCCGGTCATCAGGAAATAGCGGCCACGGTTCATTCCGAGCAATAGCGGGTAGACGATGTGCATCCCGTCGCCTGGCACCACGTCCGAGGCGAAATGCGCCGAATCCTGAAACTGCGCGGTGTCGGCGGCGAGCACGATGTCACTCAAGAGCGGGATCTCGGAATGGCGCCAGGCCGGGCCATTGATCGCGCTGATGACCGGCACCTCGATGTTGAGCAGGTTCATCAGCAGATGCCGCCCTTCCCAATGGATGCGGTCGATGCGGTCGATCGATGGCCGCGACGGGAAGGACGAAGTGCCGGGGGTGGCGCGCGGGCCGGAAAACTCGGCTCCGGTGCCGGTCAGGATCACGACCCGATTGTCGCGATCGGCGCCAATGTCGTGGAACAATTCCGGCAATTCACCATGCGGCAGAAAACCCCAGCGCAGCGATCCGCCTTCGGTGTGCAGGGTGACCTGCAAGATGCCGTCACGCCGCTCCAGCCGGGCGCTTTGGTATTTATTCTGGTAATCCGCCAACACGCTCATCGCACTCCCTCCCGAGAAATCGTCGCAGAAGCGAGGTTAGCGCATCGCGTCGGTAATCCGCGACAGGCGGATCGATCGCGCGCCGAGTTTGCGGCGCTTGACCTAAGTACGAGCCCTTTTGATTCAGCGCGCTTCGCCGACAAAGCCGTTCTGCAGCCTCGCCAACCGATCGATCGCGGCCGGCGAGAGCGGTTCCTTGTTCGCCGCAGCGGCTGCGGTTTCGAGCTGATCGAGCGTGGAAAATCCGACGAGTGCCGTCGACACCGCCGGATGGGCGATCACATAGCGGATCGCCGCTTCGACCAGGCTCGCGGCATGACCTTCGCGTACGACAGGTTCGAGCCGCCGCGCGCGCTCGACATCGACGCGATAGTCACGGCCGGAGCCGATCGGGTCGACCCGCGGCGAGCCGAGCGGATGACGCTCCTCGGTGCCGCTCAACGCGCCGGCGGCGAGCACCCGGATTGCGATTACCCCCATATCCGCGGCTTTGGTGTGCGCCAGCAGATCGGCGAAATCATGCGCCGGATAACCGGGCGCCACGATCTTGCCGGCGCTCGGGTTCAGCATGTTGTAGCTGACCTGGGCGGTATCGAAAACGCGGGCATCGACGACTTGATGCAGAGCCGCGGTGTCGCCAACCGCGGTGATGCCATAGAATCGCGTCTTGCCGTGCTCGCGCAGCCGCTCGAACGCTGGCACGACCTCGCCTAACACGATTTCGGGGGTCAGATCGGCGTCCTGTCCATTGGCGAGGACGTGGTTGTGCAGTTGAAACAGATCGACATGGTCGAGCTGCAGACGCTGCAGACTCGCCTCCAATGAGGCCGTCACGGCAGCGGCGATATTGCGCCGCTCCGCGGCTGGAACGCGCACTTTGGTGCCGAGATAAAGATCGGGCTTCAGGTTTTTCAGCACCCGGCCGAGATTGCGCTCCGACTCGCCGTTGCCGTACATCGCCGCGGTGTCGAAATAATTGATGCCGAGTTCGAGAGCGCGCGCGACCGCCTGCTCCTGATCGGCGGCATCGCCCTTGACCATCAATCCGCCGACCGCTCCGCAGCCAAAGCCCAGGACCGAGACGTCCAGTCCGGTCCGGCCCAGCCTCCGCATTTGCATGGCTTTCCTCCGTCGTCCTTTAGCGGCGTCTGTCTCTTGTCGGCTTCAGATTGCTCTTTCAATTTCGCGCAGTATCGCGTCGCCCATCGCACGCGTCGTGACGCCGGCGGCGCCGGGCTGGGCAATGTCGTTGGTGCGGATGCCGGTGTCGAGCGCCCGGCGCACCGCGTTTTCGACGAGGTCAGCCTCTTCGTCCATATCGAACGAGTAGCGCAGCATCATCGCGAAAGAGAGAATGCAGGCGAGCGGATTGGCGACGTCCTTGCCGGCGATGTCGGGGGCGCTGCCGTGCACCGGTTCATAGAGCGCCTTGCGCCGGCCGGTCGCGTCGGCGAGGCCGAGTGAGGCCGAGGGCAGCATGCCAAGCGACCCGGTCAGCATCGCCGCGCAATCCGACAACAGGTCGCCAAACAAATTGCTGGTGACGATCACGTCGAACTGCTTGGGGTTGCGCACCAGCTGCATCGCGCAATTATCGGCGTACATGAACGATAATTCGATATCGGGATAGTCGGCGTCGCGCACCCGCTGCGCCACTTCGCGCCACAGGCCACCCGATTCCATGACGTTGGCCTTGTCAACTTCACATACGCGGCCGTGGCATTTTCTCGCCAGCTCGCAGGCAACGCGAACCACGCGCTCAATCTCGTCTTCGCTATAGACTTCGGTGTTGACGCCGCGGCGAGTGCCGTCGGACAGCGTCTCGATGCCGCGCGGCTCGCCAAAATAGATGCCGCCGGTCAGTTCGCGCACGATCATTAGATCGAGCCCGGCGACAAGCTCGCGTTTGAGGCTCGACGCGTCGGCAAGCGCCTCGAATACGACCGCCGGGCGCAGATTGGCGAACAGATCCATTTCCTTGCGCAAGCGCAACAGCCCGCGCTCGGGCCACAATTCGAACGGCAATTTTTCCCATTTCGGGCCGCCGACGGAGCCGAACAGCACTGCGTCGCTGGACAGTGCCTTTTGCAATGTCGCTTCTGTCAAGGGCGTGCCATGCGCATCATAGGCGGCACCGCCGACCAGATCCTCCGCGACATCAAAGCTGGCAATGCGCCGGCGGTCGAACAAATGGACGATGCGCAAAACCTCGCGCATGATCTCGGGGCCGATGCCGTCGCCCGGCAACACCAACACTTTGCGGTTTGAATACGATTGGACCATTCGCCACTCCCTCGACCGTCATGCCCGGCCTTGACCGGGCATCGAGATGGCCGGGTCAGGGCCCGGCCATGACGATCAAAACAACCGAAATCTGCTCACCGTTGGGTCATGCCGAACTGCCACGGGCGCGCCAGACGCGCCTTCTCCTCGTAGGAGGCGATTTCCGCACCCTTCTGCTCGGTCAAGCCGATGTCGTCGAGCCCGTTCAACAAGCAGTGTTTGCGGAATGCATCCACCTCGAAATGCACCTTCTCGCCGTCAGGGCGAGTGATCGTCTGGCTTTCGAGATCGATCGTCATGACGGCGTTGGCACCTTTTTTGGCGTCCTCCATCAGTTCGTCGCAGATCTCTTTTGGAAGCGCGATCGGAAGGACGCCGTTCTTAAAGCAGTTATTGTAAAATATGTCGGCAAAACTTGGAGCGATTATGCAGCGGATGCCGTAATCGAGCAGCGCCCATGGCGCGTGCTCGCGGCTCGAACCGCAGCCAAAATTGTCGGCGCCAATCAGAATCTTGGCGTTGCGATAGGGTGCTTGGTTCAGCACGAAATCGGGGTTCTCCGACCCGTCGGCGCGGAACCGGATCTCCTGGAACAGCCATTGCGAGAGGCCGGTCCGCTTGATGGTCTTCAAATAGATCGCGGGAAAGATCTTGTCGGTGTCGAGGTTAATGATCGGCAATGGCGCCGCAACGCCGGAGAGCTCAGTGAATTTTTCCATTGAAGATCCTTGGGTGATAGTGCGCCATCATTTCGCGATTACGTGCTTGTCGGCTTCGATCGTCCTGCCAGCCGCCACAGCCAGCGCGTGACCGACCCACTGGTCCACGTCGTAAGCAAAGGAACCTTCGACGATTGCTCGGAGCAGTAAACCCTCGTCATGCGCCGACCATTGTTTGCCAGGGTTTACGCAACTGGTTAGTTGGTGCAGGGTTTCGTTTATCTGCTCGACTTTGTCGAGGTCTGCGTCAGAGATCGGCCGGTCGACAAGCATCGCGCGAATGGCCACGGTTAGATCGTGCGCGAAATCACACAAGAACGTGCTCCGCAACTCCAGGTCCGAGCGCTCAAACGCTGCAATGATAGTCTCGACATCCAGAGGTTGACCGGGGACTACTCTGCCGTCAGCGTATTGGATGGTTGGCCCATATAGCCGCCTTCTGTTCGCTTTGGAATTGTTGGAAGCTTTCATTAGCAACCGAACCCATAATGGGTGTTAAGAACCTGGCGATTACTTAGAAGAACGCCGTCATTGGACGATGTCACGCGGAAGTTCATCGACCGGATAGCCGCGCTCCTCCAGGACCTTGATTCGAGTATTTCCCTGGAAGACCCGGCCATCCGGCTTCACTCGCAACGCTTCTTTGTTGTCGGGGCTCGGTCGAAGCGACTCGACAATCTCATCAGTCGGGCGGCGGCGATGATATTCAAGGCTCCTCCTCGCCTTTGGGTCCTGCTCATATACCGCGTCGTGGATGCGCCGAAGCGGCGGCAGTTGGCTGCCGCTCAACGCTTCGCATCAGCCGAATTGTCGGACGTCGGCGAGGTGGCCGGTGACGGCCGCCGCCGCGGCCATAGCCGGGCCCATCAGGTGGGTCTTGGCGTTCTTGCCTTGGCGCCCTTCGAAATTGCGGTTCGAGGTCGAGGCGATGCGTTCGCCATTCATCGCCTTGTCGTCGTTCATCGACATGCACATCGAGCAACCGGCGTCACGCCATTGGAAGCCGGCTTCGAGGAAGATGCGGTCGAGCCCTTCCTCTTCGGCTTGGTGCTTCACATGCCCCGAGCCTGGTACCACCAGAGCGGTAACTCCGTCGGCGACGCGGCGGCCTTTCGCGATCGCTGCGGCGGCGCGCAAATCTTCGATCCGGCTGTTGGTGCACGAGCCGATAAAGACGCGCTGTACCGGCACCTCCGTCAACAGTGTGTTCGGCTGCAATTGCATGTATTGCAAGGCGCGCTCGATCGCGGCGCGCTTTAGCGGGTCGTCGATTTGCGCCGGGTCGGGTATCCGGCCGGTCACTGGCGCGGCCTGCTCGGGATTGGTGCCCCAGGTGACGTGGGGTGCGATGTCGGCGGCGTCGAGATGCGCCTCCTTGTCGTATTTGGCGCCCAGATCGGAAGGAAGAGTGCGCCAATAGGCCACGGCTTGCTCCCACGCCGCACCTTTGGGCGCATAGGGCCGGCCCATGACATAGGCTATGGTCTTTTCGTCGGGAGCGACGAGCCCAGCGCGGGCGCCGGCCTCGATCGACATGTTGCACACCGTCATGCGGCCTTCCATCGACATGTCGCGGAAGGTGCTGCCGGCATATTCGAATACGTGGCCGGTGCCGCCGGCGGTGCCGATCTTAGCGATGATCGCGAGGATTACGTCCTTGGGGCTGACCCCGGCGCCGAGACTGCCGTTGACCGAAATCAGCATGTTTTTGGCCGGCGCCTGGATCAAGGTCTGGGTGGCAAGGACATGCTCGACCTCCGAGGTGCCGATGCCAAAGGCGAGCGCGCCCAGTGCTCCATGTGTCGCGGTGTGGCTGTCGCCGCACACGATCGTCATGCCGGGTTGGCTCAGCCCCTGCTCGGGTCCGATGATGTGGACGATGCCCTGGTCGATGCTGTCGATCGGGAAATACGGAACGCCGAATTCTTTGACGTTGCGCTCGAGGGTATCGACCTGCAGCTTCGAGTTCGGGCTCGACGATGCCGGCCACGCCGGCGCTGCGGTTGGTCGTCGGAATATTGTGGTCGGCGACCGCCATCGTCGCATCGGGGCGGCGAACCTTGCGACCGGCGAGCTTCAGCCCTTCGAAGGCTTGCGGTGTCGTGACTTCGTGGATCAGATGCAGGTCGATATAGATCAGGTAGGTGCCTTCGCCTTGCGGGGCGATGACGTGATTGTCCCAGATCTTGTCGAACAGCGTGCGTGGCGCAGGCATGGCTCTCTCACTCCGAGGGATTGTCATCGGCTGCGGCAGCCGCCGCCGCCGGGCGCGGCGCCGATGCCGTTTCCTGGCGTCCGCTGTCGCGGGCGCGTTCGGCGATGCGCGCCCGTTTGCCGGTGAGGCCGCGTAAGTAGTACAGCTTGGCGCGGCGTACGACGCCGCGGCGAACGACTTCGATCGCGGTAATCCGCGGCGAATGCAGCGGAAAGACGCGTTCGACACCCTCGCCATACGAAATCTTGCGCAACGTAAAGCTCGAATTGACGCCGGCGTTTTTGCGGCCGATGCACACCCCTTCAAAGGCCTGGATGCGCTCGCGCTCGCCCTCGACGACGCGCAGACTGACTTTAACCGTGTCGCCGGGCTCGAATTTCGGGACGGCGCGAGCCGCCGCGAGCTTCTCAACCTGCTCGAGTTCCAATTGCTGAAGAAGGTTCATCCTTCGACCTTTCGATTGATTTGAGCGTCGCTCCCGATCAGAGACCGGGGGCGGACCAGATAGCGTTCCCACAAATCGGCGCGGCGTTCGCGCGTCAGCCGCTCGGCTTCGGCCCGTCGCCAGGCGCGGATCCGGCCGTGGTCGCCCGAGACCAGCACCTCCGGCACCAGCCGGCCCTGCCACAATTGCGGCCGTGTATATTGCGGGTATTCGAGCAGCCCATCGGCAAAGCTCTCTTCGGAAAGCCCCTCGGCATCGCCGACGACGCCCGGCAGCAATCGCACGCAAGCATCGATCAATGCAATCGCCGCCGGCTCGCCACCAGACAAGACAAAATCGCCGAGGCTCACTTCCTCGATAGCACGGGCCTCGATGACACGCTCGTCGATCCCCTCGAAACGGCCGCAAATCAACGTGAGGCCCGGACCCGCAGCGAGTTCGCCCACCTTGGCCTGATCGAGCCGCCGGCCGCGCGGCGACAACAGGATCAGCGGTCCGACCCCGCCGGCGCCGGCGATTGCCGCGTCCAGCACGTCGGGACGCATCACCATCCCCGGTCCGCCGCCAAATGGCGCATCGTCGACCGAACGATGCTTGTCCTGCGCAAAGTCGCGGATGTCGACGGTTTCGAGCTGCCACAGCCCGGCCCGCAACGCTTTGCCGGCGAGCGAATAGGCGAGCGGCCCCGGCAGCATCTCGGGGAAGATCGTCAATACCGTCGCCCGCCAGGTCATGCCTCTTCCTCGACCGGGATTGGTGCGGCATCGACCTCGACCTCGTTTAGCAGCCCCGGCGGCGGGTCGACGACGAGGCGTCCGGCCTTGATGTCGATGACCGGCACGATCGCGCGGGTAAACGGCACCATCGCCGGCGGCGCCCCGCTGCGCTCGATTTCGAGTGTGTCTCCAGCGCCAAAATCATGCACCGCACGCACCCGGCCGAGCGCTGTCCCGTCCACCAGGGTCGCGGCGAGCCCGATCAAATCGGCGTGGTAGTATTCCTCGTCTTCCGGCGGCGGCAGCGCTGCGCGCGGCAAATAAAGCCGCAGCCCGCGCAACGCCTCGGCGCGATTGCGGTCGTCCACACCCGACAGGCGTCCGATCAACACGCCCTTGGCGGCACCAAGCAGGCGTAATTCGAGACGCCGCACGCCGCTCTCGTCAGCGAGCGGTCCGTAGGCGGCGACATCCTCCGGGCGGGCGGTAAAGCTTTTGACGCGTACGGCACCCATCACGCCATGAGGGGCGGTGATGATTCCGACGCAAACCTGCTTTTCTGCCGCTGCCATGGATCACGCCCGACAATTGCCGACGGTCAGCGCCTAGCTGCTGCCCGCAGCGGCTGCAGTTGCTTCGGCAGCGGCTTTCAACCGTTCCTGTGCCTTGGCTTTTGGCGCCGATTTGATTGGCGTCTCGCGGACCTCGGGCTTTTCGATCAGCCCTGCCTCGCCCAGAAATCGGGCGACCCGATCAGTCGGCAACGCGCCTACACCCAGCCAATGTTGGACCCGCTCGGTCTTCAGCTTGACACGATCGGTGTGACCGCGATCGAGCATCGGATTGTAGGTTCCGACACGCTCGATAAAGCGGCCGTCGCGCGGACTGCGCGAGTCAGCGACGACGATGCTGTAATAGGGCCGCTTTTTGGCGCCGCCGCGCGCGAGGCGAATTTTCAATGACATCTTTTCACTCGCTATTTAGTGACGAAGCCCAGCGCCCGGCATCAGCCCGGCGAGACCGTGCCGCGCCAAGCCTTTCGGCCCGAGCTTCTTCATCTTCTTCATCATGTCGGCCATGTCCTGGTACTGCTTCAACAGCCGGTTGATCTCCTGCACCGAGGTTCCCGAGCCGCCGGCAATGCGCCGTCGACGCGACCCGTTCAGCAATTTCGGGTTGCGCCGCTCGTTCTTGGTCATCGATGAGATGATCGCTTCCTGGCGCTTGATGATGCTCTCATCGATGTTGGCGTCGCCAAGTTGCTTTTTGATCTTGCCGACACCTGGCAGCATCGACAGCATGCCGCCCATCCCGCCCATGCGGCGGATCTGGCGCAGCTGGCCGGCGAGATCGTCGAGATCGAAATTGCCCTTGGCCATCTTGACCGCAAGCTTTTCAGCTTCGTCGCGGTCGACGGTTTCGGCCGCCTTCTCGACCAGGCTGACGACATCGCCCATCCCAAGAATGCGTCCGGCGATGCGTTCGGGATGAAACGGCTCCAACGCAGCGATCCGTTCGCCGGTGCCGATAAAGACGATCGGTTTGCCGGTGATCTGGCGCATCGACAATGCCGCACCGCCGCGCGCATCGCCATCGACGCGGGTCAGCACGATGCCGGTGATTGAAGCGCGCTCGCCGAAAGCCTTGGCGAGGTTGACCGCGTCCTGGCCGGTCATCGCGTCAGCGACGAGCAAGCTCTGGTGCGGCCGAGCCACGTCGCTGACGGCTGCCACCTCGAGCATCAGCTCCTCGTTGATGTGGAGCCGCCCGGCGGTGTCGTAGATCACGACGTCGTAGCCTTGCATGCGGGCGGTGTCGAGCGCGCGGCGGGTGATCGCGACCGGCTTCTCGCCGGGCACGACCGGCAGGCTGGCGACACCGATCTGGCGGCCGAGCACGGCGAGCTGTTCCTGCGCTGCAGGGCGCTGCACGTCGAGCGAAGCGAGCAATACTTTCTTACGATCGCGCTGTTTCAGCCGGTGAGCGATCTTGCCGGCGGTCGTGGTTTTGCCGGAGCCTTGCAGCCCGACCAGCATGATGCCGACGGGCGCCGGCGCGTTCAGATCGAGCCCATCGGTCGCATCGCCAGCCGGCCCGCCGCCCAGCACCTCGACCAGATGGTCGTGGACGATTTTGACCACCATCTGCGCCGGCGTTACCGAGCGCAACACCTCCTGCCCCAATGCCTTTTCGCGCACTGCGACGATAAAGTCGCGCACGACAGGCAATGCGACATCGGCTTCGAGCAAGGCGACCCGGATTTCGCGCATCGCGGTGCCGATATCGGCCTCGGTCAGCGCGCCATGCCGGCGCAGCCGGTCGAAGACATCGCCAAGGCGATCGGTCAGGCTATCGAACATCACAATTCCCGAAAGTTTACCGGGCCGACAAAAAGAGCCAGTGCGCGACACTCGCGGACTGGCGTCCCCTAATTCGGGCGGACCGCCTCCCTCATGAGGCGATGTTTAAACGGTAGTTATGTCGCCTGATCATGTCAATGGCGCGGCGAGAGCCGGTGATGTACGGAGATTTGTGTCAGGCGAGTGAGAGGGGGTACTCGGCGGAGTGCTGAGGTCCGCGAGATGGAGCACCCGCAATGCCACAGGCTGTGACGATCCGAAGCTTACTGAGGGCGTTCGAGTTGGTGAAGGGCATGCAAGCGCAAGGCTTGGAGTGGGGCGACGGCTATCGCTCGCTGGGCCGGCAGGCGCTTGCTGGGATTCTGCGGGAGCAGATGGACCAGGCAATCGAGGACCATCTCGATCGCATGGCCGCGCTCGATCTGGCCGACCGCCGCAATGGCTCCTATGCGCGTCATGTGCTAACCGAGCTGGGCGACATCGAACTCGCGGTTCCGCGCACTCGGCGGTTTGTTCCGACATGCGTGCTGCGGGCCTATGCGCGGCGCCCAGCCGCGGTCGATCGCATGATCCTATGCTGCTTTGTCCTTGGGCTGTCGACGCGCAAGGTGGGCGAGGCGCTGCTCCCGATGCTCAGTCGGCCGGTGAGCCCTGCTACGGTCAGCGAGGTCGCCAAACAGCTCGACACCGTGGTCGCGGCCTTTCATGCCCGGCCACTCAAGGACCAATACCAGGTGCTGATGCTGGATGGCGTCGTGCTGGCCCGCAAGACCGGCCCCACGGGTCAAGCCCGTGGGCTGAAGGCCCACGGCGCGATCCGACGGCCAGTATTGGTCGCGCTCGGGCTCAGGCCTGACGGCAAAAAGGAGGTCATCGACTTCCGTTTGGCACAGAGCGAGAGCAGCGCCGAATGGGAGCGCTTTCTCGGCGACCTAATCCGCCGCGGCGTCACCGGCAAGGCGCTCGAGATGATCTGCGTCGATGGCGGTTCGGGCCTCCTTGCCGCATTGCCAACTGCCTATCCGGGGGTCCCGATTCAGCGCTGCTGGGCGCACAAGATCCGCAATGTTCTCAACAAGGTGCGGGTTGCCGACCAGCCGGCGGTCAAGACCGATCTTCAGGCGATCATGAACGCCAAAACTGTGCCTCAGGCCCGCTCCGCCGCCCGGCGCTTTGCCGACCGCTGGCACCACGATTACCCCAGAGCCGTCGGCTGCCTGCGCGACGACCTTGACCAACTCCTCACCTGCTGGTGCTATAAATCCGTCACCCAACGCAAGCGCGTCAGAACTACCAATGCGATCGAACGCCGTTTCCGCGAAGTTCGACGGCGAACCAGACCCATGGGCGTCTTCTCAGACCGAACCTCAATGGATCGCATTTTGTTCGCCGTCTTTAATCACGAAAACCAAAACCAGGGCATCAGCACCCCTCTCCTGCTGACACATACCTTTTGACGTCACCGCGAGAGCCCCGCCGCGGGTGCGAACCATGCCGGACAGACGATCGAAGCGTAAGTCTCGCTCCGGGCGATCCGGCGCGCTTATAATGCACCCCTATACCGAGGGGAGATGAATATGGCGCAGAGCGAGCGGATCAGACCCACACATTCGGTTTTGCCGGGGCGGCCGCCGCTCCTGACACCGCATCCCGCTGTGGCGCCGCTGATCCCGCCGGCGCATGTCGTCGATCTGATGACCGATGTCGGATCGGCGGTGTTTGGCGCGCAATGGCGGGCAAAGGAGGCGAAACTCGTCGAATGCCCGGCGCTCGCCGACTCCAGGCCCGAATTCAAGACGACCTACGACGTCGAACCGCATGCCGAGGAGCGCGGCTACGACGATTCCGGCTGGGAGGCGGTGCCGGCAACCGATCTCGGCGGCCGTCGCGGCGGCGGCATGATCTCATTCTTCTGGTACCGCGCGACGCTGATAATGCCGGTCAACGCCGCAGGTTTTGAGACGGCCGGGGCGATGGCGGTGTTCCGGGTCAATGTCGACGACTATGCGGAAATTTGGATCAACGGGGAAATGCCACGTGCGGCAGGTCGGCCGAGCCCGTACACGATCCAAGGCTTCAACATGCCGCATCGCATCGTACTCGCCAATCCCGTTTCCCCCGGCGACAAGTTCGAGATTGCGGTGTTCGCGATCAACGGCCCGATCTCGGCGGCTCCGGCCAATTTTCTGTGGTTCCGCGAAGCGCAAATCGAGTTCTTCCGCTGAGGGGTTGTGGCCGAAAGCCGTCACATATTGGCTGGCGCGAGTGGCGGGCGGCCGCGGATCAAATCGGCGGCCTTCTCGGCGATCATGATCACGACGGCGTTGATATTGCCGCCGACAAGATCGGGCATCACCGAGGCGTCCACGACGCGCAGCCGCTCAACGCCGAGCACCTTCAGCTCGGGATTGACAACAGCGGTGGGGTCGGTCGGGCGACCCATCTTGCAGGTTCCGAGCGGGTGGTGCGCGGTGGCTGCGGTCGCGCGAACGTAAGTATCGAGCGCCTCGTCGCTTTGCACGCCGGGGCCGGGTGCCAGCTCGCGGGCGGCAAAGTCGCTGAGCGGCGGCGTGGCGCAGATGCGCCGCACCAGCTTTAGCCCGTCACGGATTGTCCGTCGGTCGCCTTCCGTCGCCAGGAAATTCTGTCGGATCTTAACGGGCTCGCGTGGGTCGGCGGAGGCGAGTTCGATTTCGCCACGACTTTCGGGACGCAACATTACCGCGCGCAACGAGAACCCGTCGGCATAGGCCGGCTTGAATGGGGGCAGATACGGCTGTGCCTTGGTCGCCACCGCGCGGAACAGGAATTGGATGTCCGGCAGTTCGAGCTCCGGCCGGGTTTTGACAAAGCCGGTCCAGCCGCTGGGCGTCTCGCTTGCCGGGCCGGTGCCGAAGCAGTAGCTGCGGGCGAGTGCGGGCAGGATGCGATCGAGCCGCATCGTTGCGACAAACGGTCCGGGCTCGCGGCGTGCGTAATCAGCCAGTACCGACAGATGATCCCGCAGGTTTTGGCCAACCCCGCGCAGCGGCGTGGCGACGGCGATTGCGTGCTGGGTAAGCCGGTCCGGGTCGCCGATCCCCGACAGCATCAGTAGCTGCGGCGAGTTGATGACGCCCCCCGACAGGATCACGTCGCGCTCGACCCGCGCCACGATCGTCTCGCCGCCGCGCTCATATTCAACGCCAATGGCGCGACCGCGCTCGAGCACAACGCGGTGTGCCAATGCGCCAGTCTCGACCGTCAGGTTGGACCGGGCGAGCGCCGGGCGCAGATAGGCTTCGGCAGCACTGCAGCGGCGTCCGCGGCGGATCGTCTGCTGCATCCGTCCCAGCCCTTCCTGCTGGGCGCCGTTGTAATCATCGGTGAGCGGTAGCTGCAATGCAGCACCGGTGGCAAGGCAGGCGTCGATGATCGGGTCGTCGTAACGCGCGGTGCCGACGGTCAGCGGCCCGTCCGCACCGCGATATTCGCTGGCGCCGCCTTCCCAGGATTCCTGACGACGGAAATAGGGCAGGACATGGGCATAGGACCAGGTCTCGAGCCCGGCGGCCGCCCAGCGGTCGTAATCGCCGCGATTGCCGCGGACATACGCCATCGCGTTGATCGACGAGCTGCCGCCGATGACCTTGCCCCGGGCGCATTCGATGCGGCGGCCGTCGGCGTTTTCCTCGGGCTCGGTGAAGTACATCCAGTCATGCAGCCGCCGCTCGAGGATACGGCCCCAGCCGAGCGGAATGTGTATCCACGGATCGCAGTCCCAGCCGCCGGCTTCGAGCAGCAGCACCGTCGCGTCGGAATCCTCGGTGAGCCGGTTGGCCAAGGTGCACCCGGCCGAGCCAGCGCCGACGATGATGTAATCGTATGATTTGGCCGCCATTTCCGCCTTCCCCGAGGGACTTTGTTCAGGCGACGACGCGCACCGACGCCTTCAGCCGGTCAGATCGGAATCGCGAGCAGTGTGTCGATCTGGCGGCTGTCGAGAACGACGTCTTTGCGGGCGAACTTCCAGCTTTCGCCGTCATGCACGACCCGATCGATATAGCGGCCGGCGGCGAAGATCGTCATGTCGCCTTCCTGCATCGTGCGGATGACCAGAAAATTGGCTTCGAGATCGACGGCCTCCGCAGTCTCGGCGGTGATCCGGATCGACGAGACGAGATGGCGATAACGCTGCGGCTCGTAGATGTTGGCTTCACGCAACGCGCTGACCCGGTCCTTCACCATATTGCGCGAGGTCGCATAGATCAGGCCGAGTGGGAGCCCAGCTTCGTAATTCTCGGCCGAGGTCACCCGGTAAAAGCAATCCTCGGTAAAAAAATCGGGCCACGCCTCGAGTTGGTCGGCGTCGAGACAATGAACATAGGCGGCATACAACTCTTCGAGTTCCAACCGCCGCGTCACCGTCGCGATGTCCATGTCCTCAGCCTCGGTCTTCCAATATTCGTCACCCCTGCGGAAGCGGGGGTCCAGGGGCCACACGAGTGCGCTTGCCCCTGTTCATGCCAGGGGCAGGCTCTGGATTCCCGCCTTCGCGAGAATGACGAAGAAATAAGTCTGTTGCGGTTCAGAAGCCCATCAGTGGGCGGTAGACCTGCCAGAAGCCGCGGATCGAGGCCTCGGTCGTGCGGTTGGCTTCGGAGACGTGGTCGAAACCCCCCATCTCCAGCACCGAACAGTCATCCTCAGCCCCGGGAAGCGCGCGCTGGATGAAATTGCCAACCGCGCCATCCTCCATCGACACATAGCCGGCCGGACCGACGAGATTGGCCTGCGCCAGCCGCAAAGCGCTCATCTCGGCGTCGTCCTCCTCGAAGCCGAGATAGATCCATTGCAACTCGGTCTTATCCGGTCCTTTTGGCAATACCAGCCGCAATGCGATGCTGTTCTGGATCTGCTGCAACACAAAGTTCGGGAACAACGACAGGATCTGGGTCGTCGTGTCGTCGCCGAATTCCTCTTTCATTGACAAAAAGCTCGGATCGGCCAGCCGGAAGTTTTGATGCAATGACGGGATGCCGGCATAGAGCTGATCGGATTCAGCGGCGCCTACGCGATCGATCTTGTTGCGCGTATAGCTTGCGTGATGCGCCCCGTTCTCGGCGATGTCGACGCCGCCTTCCGAAGTCAGCCGCGACATTCGGAAGGTTGTAAAAAAGCTGTGCAGCAACGTTGCGTGATAGGTATCGCGCACATTCTCGAAATATAGCTTCCAGTTGTTATGCAAGATTTGCGACGTTGTTCCTAACACTTTAGGCTTGCCATGCAGCACCCGGTGAATGCGCGAGCCGATCTGGTTGCCGATGTACTCGTGGAGCGGCGGGGCGTCGGGAGACAGCGTACCAAACACGAGATCCCCGAACTGGTCGACCGCGAGTTTCTTCAGCCCGTGATCTTCGAGCCGGAACCTCTCCGGCATTCCGCCTTTACCGGCGACGCCGCGGCGGAACGCGACACTGTCGAGATTGCCCTCAAGATCATAGCGCCAGGCGTGATAAACACAGGTTAGATTGTCGGCATGCCCGCGCCGCTTTAAGCAGACGAGGTTGCCGCGATGGGCGCAGCGATTGACCATCGCATGCAATGCCCCGTCCGAGCCGCGGGTGACGATGACCGGCGTCTCCCCGAGAAACGTCGTCAGGTAGTCGCCCGGCCTCAGGCAATTCGCCGGCGAGGGTCAGGAATTGCCAGGTCGGCCCGAGGAAGATGCGGCCGAGCTCTTCCCGATAGATCTCGGGATCGGCAAACACTCGGTAGGGGACCCGGGCATTGCCTTCCGCGGGCCATTGCAGCGCAGGCACTACTGACATTGGCTGATCTTCCATCTTCCCTGTTAGCGCTGGCCCGCCCCCACTACGGCGGGGGTGGGCCAAGGTCTGGTATTCAGGTTTGCGGTATCCGAGGCGTTGCCTCAACCGCCGTAGAACACGTTGTCGCCGAGATCCTTCATTTCGAGGATCGCGGCGTCGGGGCGTCCAGTCACCGGCTTTGGCAGATGCGCCTCGACGACTTCGCCAACGACAATGTGATGATCACCCTGTTCGACGACGCTGGTGACATTGCATTCGACAGCCGCCAACGCCTCATCGAGGATCGGCAGCCCGTTGGCGCCGCGATGTATCGACTGCCCGGAAAGTTTGCCGTCCTCAAGCTTGGTCGGCTTGAAGAAGGTGAAAGCCACCCCTTTGGCGCCTTTGCCGAGCATGTTGAGGGTGAATTTCTTGGTGTTCTTGACCAGCGGGTAAGCGCCGGAATCGGTCTTGACCCCGACGACGACGAGCGGCGGGGCAAAGGCGGTCTGTGTCACCCAATTGACGGTGGCGGCAGCGACGTTGCCATTCCCGTCTTCGGCGGTCAGCACGTAAATCCCATAGGGAATCATGCGAAGCGCCGTCTTTTTGGCATCCTGGTCCATCGGTCGGGCTCCTTCGAATTGCGTATTCGTTCGGTACAATTATAGACCGCAAGATGCCGCCCGGGTTGAACCCCCGTTAAGGGCCGGCAAAGCGCCGTCTCATCTCGCTGCGGCCGGTTCCCGGTGATCGACATATTCCGGGACGCGGTAATACACCCAGACCAAATTCGCGAACAGCACGGCGCCGGTGACCAGAAACACCCAGCGCAGCCCAAACGCCGCGGCCACGGCGCCGCCGCTCAGCGGACCGATCGAGTTGCCGAGAAACATCGCCGACGAGGTAATTCCGTAGACCGTGCCGCGCTGCGCCCTCGGCACAAGGCGCCCGACGAGCGCGTTGGCGGTCGGAAGAATGCCGCCGATGAACAATCCGACCGCGAAACGCAGGGCGGTAAAGACCCAATAACTCTCGGTAAAGGCCTGCGGCAAGGTCGTCACCGTCGCTCCGAGCAGTGCGATCAGCAAGACGCGCCGATACCCGATAACGTCACTTTTATTTCCCAGGAAGGGGGCGGCGATGACGTTGGCGAGGCCGGTGATCGAGAAGGCGATGCCGCTCAGGGTGGCGAGGTCGGGGCGCGAGCCCAGCATTTCCTTGACGTAGAGAGTTACCACCGGCTGCACCGTGCGCACCCCGAATTGCGCCATCAACAGCACAAAAAACAACGCCAACAGCCCCGGCGAGCGCGCGACCGCGACCAAGCTGCTGAGCAATGCGCGGCCACCCCGCCCTTGCGCAGAGGCGACAAAGCGCTCGTGCACGCCAAACCACACGAAAAACGTCGACAACAGGATGATTGCCGAGGTGCAGAAGAACGGAATGCGGTAGCTGCCGGTCAGATCGGCCAACCCGCCGCCGAGCAATGGCCCGACCAGCGAACCGACAAGCTGGCCGGTGCTGAGCCACCCCAACGCATAGCCGAGACGTTCCTCGGGAACCTGGCCCGCGACGAGGGCAATCGCCGTGCTCGAAAACCCGGCGAAAACCCCCATCAAGGCGCGGAACGCGAACAATTGCCAGACATTGCCCGCCGCCCCCATCAGCCCGGCAAACAATCCGATCGCCACGCTGGACCGAAGCAGCATCAATTTGCGCCCGTGTCGGTCGGCGAGACGGCCCCACAATGGCGAGGCGAACGCCGCGACAAACGACGTGACCCCGGCGAGGATGCCGGCCCACAAATCGATGGCGCTCTCCGCGTGCACCCCGAGAACCGGCAAAAACAAGGGCATGATCGGGGTCAGCATCGAAAACGACATCGTCATGACGAATTGGATGCCGACCATGGCCCATAACGTGCGCCGCCACTGCGCCGCGGCGTATTGTCGGAGGTCGTCGTCGACCGCGTCGGCTCGTGGCTCCGCCATGTCCCGCCCCGGGCTCCGGTCAGTACAGGCCGGAGCCATCCACCGGATCCCCGCTTTTAATCGAAGCAATGATCGGCACCATCGGCTTTACGCGCATCTAGCTCGGGTGAGAAGGTGATGGTTGTCTTGCAATCGGCGTGCGAGCGAGCGATGCATTTTTCTCCCTCCGGCCATTCCTTTGATTTGATCGCGATTGGCGGCGGTTTGGCGGGCCTGGTGGCCGCCTTGCGCGGCGCCGAGCTTGGGCTGCGCACCGCGGTGCTCGAAGCGGGAGAGGGGCCCGGTTATCTGTGCAGCTCGCGCTATGCCGCCGGGGTGTTTCACGTCTCCTATCACGACGTAAAGCTCGCCAAAGCGGATCTGGTTGCGGCGATCAACCAGGCGACCGGCGGCGAGGCGGTGCCGGCGCTGGTCGAGGCGGTCGCCGCCGATTGCGGCCGCGCGGTCGAGTGGCTTCGCGGCCAAGGCGCCGAATTTACCCGCGGCAGCGCGATCAGCTGGCACGGCTGGGTCTTGGCGCCGCCGCGGGCTGCGATTGCCGGGCCAGATTGGCGGGGACGAGGTCCCGACCGGCTAGTCGACTGGCTCGCCGAACAAGGCGGTCGCTTGTTCTTCGGAACCCGTGCCGAAGAGCTGCAGATGAAGGCGGGGAATTGCATCGGCGTAAGCGCGCGGCAAAGCGATTTGTTGGTCAGCTTTCGTGCCGGCGCCATCGTCATCGCCGATGGCGGCTTTCCCGCCAACCCGGAGCTGTTCCGCCAGCACATCGGCCCGCGTCCCGAGCGTGTCTTGCAACGCAACGCCGGGACCGCGGTGGGCGACGGTCTGCGCATGGCGCTGGATGCGGGGGCGGCCACGACACGGCTCGATCGCTTCTATGGCCATTTGCTGAGCCGCGACGCGATGACCAACGAAAATCTCGCACCGTATCCCCAGATCGACGCCGTTGCGGCGGCGGGTATCGTCGTCGGCCCGGACGGCTGCCGGCTGGTCGACGAGGGCGAAGGCGGGATCGCAATCACCAACCGGCTGGCGCGGCTCGCGGACCCGCTCTGCGCCACCGTCGTCTGCGACGCGGCGATCTGGGACAAGGCGGGCCGTGCCGCGCAGGTACCGCCCAACCCGCAGCTCGAGCGCGCCGGCGGCACGCTTCATCGCGCCGACACGATCGAGGCACTGGCTGAGACAGCCGGCGTGTCTCCAGCCGGGCTCGCCGATACGGTAGCCGGTTACAATGCGGCGATCGCAGCCGGCGCGGTCGGTTCGGTGGCTCCGGTCCGGTCGACCAAAAGCGGGTTGCCAACGCCGATTGCCGCGCCGCCATTTTTTGCGATCCCGATTTGCGCTGCGATCACCAATACGATGGGCGGGATCGCGATCGATGGCGATGGGCGCGTCCTGGCGTCGAATGGCTCGCCAATCACAGGGTTGTACGCGGCGGGCGGCGCCACCGGCGGCCTCGAAGGCGGCGGCGCCTTGGGTTATGTCGGCGGGTTGATCAAGGCCAGTGTCTTCGGATTGCGCGCCGCCGAGCACGCTGCCCGATTAGTGCGTAACGGCTGAGCAAAGTCGGTCATTTGATTAATTTCTAGGCTGTAAAAAACGTAAAAAAACTAGCGACATCCGCGCATTGCTGCCCTACACTTACTGCAAGGCTTCGCAACAGGAGCCGTGTCGAACAGGAGTAAGGCGATGTCAGAGGTGGAGTCCGTAAGGGGCGTTCCGTGGTGGAAGGAGCCGACGAAGGATCAATGGTACGCCTTTGTCGCGGCATGGCTCGGTTGGACGCTCGACGCGTTCGATTTTACCGTGTTCTTGCTGATCATGCACCCGATCGCTGAGTACTTTCATGTTTCGTTCACCGCAGTCACGTTCGTGTTTACGATCACGCTGTGGATGCGGCTCATCGGCGCGACAGTCTCGGGTTGGGTTGGTGACCGGTTCGGCCGCAAAAAGCCGCTTATGGTGGCTATCCTCGGCTACTCCCTTTGCAACTTCGCGGCCGGGTTCTCTCCGACATTTCTATTCTTGTTCCTCGCGCGCGCAGTCCTCGGCCTGTTCATGGGGGCGGAATGGCCGGCCGGCGCTTCGCTGGCGATGGAGACCTGGCCGATCCGCTCGCGCGGGTTGATGGCCGGTCTTCTGCAAGGCTCGTGGGGCCTTGGTTTCCTGCTTTCCTATGCGATCTACGGTCTTTTCTACAATTCGATCGGCTGGCGCGGCATGTTGTGGGTGGGCGTTTTGCCCGCGCTCGCTGTCGTTTATATCCGCTTCTTTGTCAAGGAACCCGAGGTCTGGGCTGAAAACAAGCGGCTGCAGCTGGCGCAGGGCCGGGAAGTCAAGGCGCCGCTGCTCAGCATTTTCCGCCGCGGCATGCTCCTCAACACACTGAACGCCTGCTGGTTCATGGCCAGCGGGTTTGTTCTCTATTACTCGATCAATGTGTTGTTCCCAACGCATCTTCAGGTCGACCTGAAAATGTCGCCGGGGGCGATTGGAGAAGTCGGCGTAGCTGCGAACCTCGTCGTCTTTCTCGCCAGCATCGCCTGGGGTTGGGTGGCGGATAAGATCGGCCGCAAGCCGGCGCAGATCCTACCGGCCTTGATTGCCATACCGCTCGCCCCGCTTTATCTGCTGACCGGCAATTTCACGGTGATTTGGTGGGCTTACGTAATTCAGGGAGCATTTGGCAGCGGCGGCTTTGCCAGCCAGGCGCCGAGCTATCTCGCCGAGCGGTTTCCCACCGAGGTGCGCGCGACAGCCGCCGGTTTCTGCTACCACCAGGGGGCGATCTGGGGCGGTCTGGTTGCCCCGATCCTGGCGTGGTTTGCCACCGCTTGGCATCTCGGCTTCGCCATTCCGATGCTGGTCGGGACGGTCGCCGCGGCGCTGAGTTTTGCGATCGCGATCGCACTCGGTCCAGAAACGAGAGGTAAAGAACTCTCCTCCGAGTTGGTGTTGGCCTAACCCAAGGCCTTCGCGTTTCCGAAGAAAGGCCTCTTCCGGCATCCCCGGGAAAGGCCTTTTTGCTCAGAAGTACCTTATCTTAGAGGCAGCATATTAAGGGCGCCGGCACTGGCTGGTGAAAGGGTCCCCGATCGAGAGGGCCCGCGGATAACGCCGCATTCCGTCTTACGGTTGCGCACTCGAACGGGAGGTCATTCATGGCAATTGCTGTCGACTTGGCAAAACCCATTCCATGGTGGAAGGAGCCGACCAAGGAGCAATGGCACGCCTGGGTCGCCGCCTGGCTGGGCTGGACCCTGGACGCGTTCGATTTCACGATTTTCCTGCTGATCATGCTGCCGATCTCGCAGGAATTCCATGTCCCGCTGACGGCGGTGACAGCCGTGTTCACCATTACTTTGTGGATGCGGCTGTTGGGCGCGACGGGCGCGGGCTGGCTGTCCGACCGGATCGGGCGCAAGACGCCGCTGATGATTTCGATCGCCTGGTATTCATTGTGCAACTTCATCGCCGGCTTCTCGCCGGCCTTCTGGTTTCTGTTCCTGTTTCGAGCATTGCTCGGCATCGGCATGGGGGCCGAATGGCCGTGCGGCGCGGCACTGGCGATGGAGACGTGGCCGCAGCGCTCGCGCGGTTTCATGGCCGGTGTTCTGCAATCCTCCTGGGGCCTCGGGGCATTGCTGTCGAGCGCCGCCTACGGCCTCTTGTACACATCGATCGGGTGGCGTGGCCTGTTGATGATCGGCGTGCTTCCAGCGTTGCTGATCGTCTATGTCCGCCGCTACGTCAAGGAACCGGAAGTTTGGCTAGAGAACCGGCGGCTGCAGCGCGCGCAAAAGCGCGAGGTGCGGGTGCCGTTGTTGAGCATTCTTAAGCGCGGCATGCTCGCCAACACGATGACCGCATGTTGGTGGATGGCGAGCGGCTTTGTCGTCGGTTATTCGATCGGCGGTCTGTTCCCGACCTATCTGCAAAAAGACTTGCACTTAAGCCCCCAACTGGTGGCGCTGCCCATCATGTTGCAGAGCATTCTCTTCTTCATCTCCGGGTCCGCCTGGGGGTGGGTTGCGGACCGCATCGGGCGGCGCTGGGCGATGATCCTTCCGGCCCTGTGCGGATTGCCGATCACACCACTTTACCTCTTCACCCACAATTACACGATGATCGTGATCTTCTTCGGCATTCAGGGGCTGTTCGCCGCGGGCGGCATCTACGGTCAGAATCCGAGTTACCTCGCCGAGCGGTTCCCGACCGAGGTGCGGGCGACGGCAGCCGGCTTCTGCTATCACCAGGGTGCCATCTTTGGCGGATTGATTGTGCCAATCATCGCCTATTTCGCGACGAGCTTGCATTTCGGCTTTGCCTTCCCGATGTTTATCGGCACCACGCTGGCATTGATCAGTTTTATCTTTGCATTGCTGGCGGGACCGGAAACGCGCGGCGTGCGGCTCGTCGCCGATTTGCAGGTGGCTTGAAGCGTAATCAGCGGCAGTGCTCCGGCGGCAGTGGTCGCCAAAAGCGGTAGACGGGCTTCGCCGGCGCTGATCAGCGTCGGTGAAGGCCAGCCTCGGTAACGATCAGATCCATCGGGATATCGAACTCCTGCGGGTAAATCGTCTCGATACGGGACAATTCGAAACCCACTCCGATCGCCAATGGTCGGGACTGCAAGGCTCCCAAGGTCCGGTCGAAGTAGCCGCCGCCATAGCCGAGTCGATAGCATCGCCGGTCGAAACCGACCAGCGGCGCCAGCACGGCTTGAGGCATGACCACCCGGTGCTGCTCCGGAATGGGAATGCCCCACACGCCGTCGATCAGCGGCTCGCCTGGCCGCCAGAGGTAGTATTCGAGCGGTCCCTTTTTGTCGACCACGACCGGCAGCGCCGTGGAGAAGCCCTCAGCAATCAGCCGATCAACGAGTGGGCGCGGGTCGAATTCGGCCTGGAACGGCCAGTACACCCCCAACGTGATCCCTGGGCGTTCTGCCATCACCCGGTAGAGCTGCGCTTCAATCTTAGTGCTCCAGGCCCGTCTCTGCTCCGGCGAGGCGTCGGTGCGCAGCCCCAGTAGTCGCCTGCGCTGCTCTCGACGCCATACCCTCACGGCATCCGGTTCCACGGTGCTCTCCCGATGTGTCCCGCGGGGAAACCCGGGCCGACGAGATCGACCCTATTCTGGAACCAAGTCGAGGACCGGTGCGCCGCTGTGCAAGCGTTCAGCCAAACCCGAATGGAATTGCCTGAGCCATTCGACCATGTCTTCCGGTCGTTTTGTCGGCCGCGCGTGCTCGTATTCGTCGGCGATCAGATCCATCATCGTCCGCATATTTTGAATTTCGACCCCGCCAAACGGATAATCGAACAACAAGTCGAAATAGAGCTTGAAGGAGCCGGGCCGGGAATTTGGCTTCAGGCGCAACGCCTGAAGTTCATTAAGCCAAGTCCGAACCTCACGCCGAAAGTGCTGGCGCATCTCTGGCGGGAAATCGAACCCGACTAATTTGACAAGATGGCGGTTGAGCGGGTTCGACAGTCCGAGAATTATCTGCTCGACGAGCTGCCGCGGGTACGCCATCATGCCGACTTCGTCGAGTGTCATCGCGCCAACTCCTTCCTGATCAGAACAGGCCGGTGATGCGCCCGTCTTCGGTCAGCTCGATGCTGTTCGCCGACGGGACTCGCGGCAGTCCCGGCATCGTCATGATGTCGCCGCAGATGACTACGACAAATTCGGCTCCGGCCGACAGCCGCACCTCGCGCACCGTGATCTCATGACCGCTAGGCGCACCTTTTACATTGGCGTCGGTCGTAAAGCTAAACTGGGTCTTGGCAATGCAAACCGGGAAATGGCCAAAGCCTTGTTGCTCGATTTGCGCGAACTGATCCTTGACGCGGTTATCGGCGTCGATATCGCTGGCTCCGTAAAGCCGCTGCGCGATCGTGCGGACCTTGTCCCATAACGGCATCTCGTCCGGGTAGAGGAATTTGAATTTCGCCCCGCCGCCATCGGCGAGAGCAACGACCGCACGGGCGAGATCGGCAGCACCCTCACCACCGCGCGCCCAATGATCGGCGACCACAGCCTCGACCCCGAGCTCGGCGCACAGTTGTTTGAGCCGACTAAGTTCGGCTTCGGTGTCGGCGCTGAAGCGGTTGACCGAAACCGCCGCTGGGACGCCAAATTCGCGCAGGTTACGGATGTGCCGGGAGAGATTGGCGAAACCCTTTTCGAGGGCGGCAACATTCTCCTGGCGCAGCGCATCGCGCGCCACCCCGCCATGCATCTTCAACGCCCGGACCGTCGTTACAACCACCGCCGCGGCGGGCGATAGCCCGGCTTTGCGGCATTTGATGTCGAAGAACTTTTCGGCGCCGAGATCCGCCCCAAAGCCGGCTTCGGTCACGACGTAATCAGCAAGCTTCAGTGCCGTTGCCGTTGCGATCACCGAATTGCAGCCATGGGCGATATTGGCAAATGGACCGCCATGGATAAAGGCCGGGTTGTTTTCGAGCGTCTGCACCAGGTTGGGTGCTACGGCGTCCTTCAGCAATACCGCCATCGACCCGGCAGCCTTGAGATCGGCGGCGCGGACCGCTTTACGACCGCGTGTCTGGCCGACGATGATGTTTGCGAGGCGGCGGCGCAGATCCTGCAGATCGGTAGCGAGACAGAAAATCGCCATCACCTCCGAGGCGACTGTGATGTCGAAGCCGTCCTCGCGCGGGTAGCCGTTGGCGACCCCGCCAAGCGAGGACACGATCGAGCGCAGGGCCCGATCGTTCATATCGAGCCCACGGCGCCAGGTAACTCGGCGCGGATCGATGTCGAGTTCATTGCCCCAATAGACGTGATTGTCGATCATTGCGCCGAGGAGATTGTTGGCGGCGCCGATCGCGTGAAAGTCGCCGGTGAAATGCAGGTTGATGTCCTCCATCGGGACGACCTGGGCATAGCCGCCACCGGCGGCGCCACCCTTCATGCCAAAGCACGGCCCCAGGCTCGGCTCGCGGAGGCACAAGATTGCTTTTTTGCCGATGTGATTGAGGGCATCGCCCAGCCCCACGGTGGTTGTCGTCTTGCCCTCGCCGGCCGGCGTCGGGGTGATCGCGGTTACCAGGATCAACTTGCCGTTCGGCCGGTCGCGAAGCGTGCGGATGTAATCGAGCGAGATCTTCGCCTTGTATCGACCATAGGGCGACACCGCGTCATCGGGAATGCCGAGCTTACCGGCGGCGATTTCGCCGATCGGCTTCATCGATGCGGCTTGCGCGATCTCGATATCGGATTTCGGATTTTTGTGTTGGTCTTCTCCGCGCGCCACGGGCTTCTCTCCCTCTCTGAAATGCCGGACGGTCTTAACCCCTTCCGAGGCAAACGCGCAATCGCCTGAGCCGACCATCGAGCCTCGGCAGCAAGACGGCAGCGCGTGCAAAGGGTTCCGGGGTTCCGTGAGATGCCGTAGCAAAGGCGCCGCGACGGCTTTCGACACGCTGCAGTTGAAGACATCGGAGCTGACGCCCCTGGCCCGGCGCAACCCCGACATTGTCGTGGATCTGTCGGTTACCGTAGCGCGCGCCTTGGCCGAGCGACTGTGTCGCGAATGCGACCATCCGTTCACTGAGCCGGTGATGCGCGGCCCAGTGAGTTCCGTGGATCCCTAGCCGGTTTCTCTGAAGCTCTGTAGGCTTTGGCGCTGCCGGCCATCGACATCGAAATTCTCGGGATCGAGCCAGCGCTCGAACGCGGTGCGCAAGGCGGGCCACTCGCTGTCGATGATCGAGAACCACGCGGTATCACGGTTGCGCTGCTTATAGACTGTTGCTTGCCGGAACAACCCTTCATAGCGAAAGCCGAGCCGCTGCGCCGCTGCCCGCGACGGTGCATTCAGCGAGTCGCATTTCCACTCGTAGCGGCGATAGCCGAGTTCGTCGAACACCCGGCGCATCAGCAAATACATCGCTTCGGTCGCGGCGGGGCGGCGCTGCAGCCGGGGGCTGTAATTGATGCCGCCGACTTCGATCACCCCGGCCGCCGGATCAATCCGCATCAGGCTCGCGACCCCAACCGCGCGGCCATTCGCAACATCGACGATGGCATGAATCAGTGGGTCGTCGCGTTGCGCCGCAGCCACGAGATACTGGCTGTAGTCAGCAAACGACGAATACGGCCCGTGCGGCAGATAAGTCCAGTTCCTTCCTTCGGGGTCGTCACTGTTGGCGGCGAACAGATCAGCCGCATGACGGTCGGGATCGAGCGGCTCGACCCGGCAAAAACGTCCCGTCATCGGCATGCGCGGCGGAAATGGCCGCGGCGACCAATCCGGCAGCGGCTTGCCGATCGGCTGCCCGAATTCGTTGAGATGTTTTGTCCTCATTCGGTGCAACTCATCTTCGGCCGCTGGCAGTGTGTTGGCAGCGATCACAACCATAGCAGCCCGACCAAGATCGTCAGCACGGTCAATGGCGCGCCAACCCGGAAATATTGCCAGAATGTGATTGCGAGGCCGCGACGGGCCGCCCGCTGAACCACGATTAGGTTGGCCACCGAACCGAGGATCGTCAAATTGCCGGCCAAGGTCGCCGACATCGCAACAACAAGCCAGGCGCGCCGCGGATCGGGCAGTGCTGCGACAAACGGCTTCAGCACCAGCACCGCCGGGACGTTGCTGACGAGGTTCGACAATATCGCGGTCACCAGAGCCAGGACCGGCATGCGATCGAGATGCTGATGGCTGATCCGGACAAGGAGCGGTGGTGACAGCAGGACATGTTCAAAGCCGGAAACGACGACGAATAGCCCGGCGAACATCAGCAACAGCGGCCAATCGATCTCGCGGTAGATCTTCTCGCTCCTTACGGTCCGGGTAACCAGCAATACTGCGCCCGCGACAAGAGCGATCTTGGCCGGCGACTGGCCTGCAAAAAAGCCGGCCGTCATTGCGATCGTTACGAACGCCGATTTGGCGACCAGCGGCCGATAGGCATGGGCGGGGGTCGGCGAGCCGGTAAGGCATTCGGCCGTCCAAAACTCGGCCGGATGAAACACTGCGATCAAGCCGAAGGTCAGGATCAGTCCGATCAACGCGACCGGCGTTAAGGCCGCGGCGAAGGCGGTGTAAGGAATCGCCGAAAAGCTGCCGATCATAATGTTCTGTGGATTCCCGGTGATCGTCGCAACACTGCCGACGTTGGACGCCATCGCGACGGCCAGCAGATACGGGACGGGATCGCGACGCAATCTGACGACGAGATCGAGGACCAGCGGCGTCAGCGCCAAGCAGATCGCATCGTTGACCAGAAACGCCGAAAAAAACCCCGAGGTCGCGACGACCGCGGCCAGCAGCAACAGCGGATGGCGGGCGCGGGTCACGACCCAGTTGGTGACCAGCCGGAAAAACCCCGACAGGCGCAAATTGCCGACGACGATCATCATCCCGAGCAGCAAGGCGATCGTGTTGAAATCGATCGCTCGCATCGCCCGGTCGAATGACAATACCCCGCACCCGACCATCAGCGCCGCGCCGAGCAGCGCCGCACCCGCCCGATCGAGATAGAAACCCGGCAATTTGCCGAGGGCGATGATGAGGTAGGTCGTGGCGAAGATCAGGATTGCCGCAAGCCGTATGCCATTCGCCCAAACACCAGCGACAATTGTTGGCTCTCGCACCGCCGCGAACAGGATTGCCGCGATCAGCGCCATTGCAATCACAGCGGTGCTCCACCCTATTGCACCTGGCCTGCGCCGCTGACTACGACCGCCGGTCCGGCCGGGTTCGCTCGCTCCGCTTTTGCGTTGGTCGGTCAATCTGAAACTGTTGCGAGCGCCGGCTCGGTGGCCGGCGGCTCGTCCCCCGCTCGCGCCGTTTCCGGCATCGCGACAAAGAGCGTCGCAAACGCGATTGCGGCCACCGCTGCCGACGTCAGAAACGCCGCCGAATAGCCGAAATGATCGACGATCACCCCGGCAGCGAGCCCGCTCAACGACGCGCCGATGCCTTGCGCGGTGGCCACACCACCTTGCGCCACATTATAGCGTCCCGTGCCGCGCATCAGGTCGGCGACGACTAGCGGCGTGATCGCGCCCCAGATCCCGGCGCCGATGCCGTCGAGCAATTGGACGCCGATCAACCACCCGCTCGCATTCGACAAGGTGTAGAGCGCCGCCCGGATCGGCAGAATGCCAAAGCCGATCAACAGGATCGGCTTGCGCCCCCAGCGATCGGCGTTCCATCCGACCAACAGCGCGATCGGCAGCATGATCATTTGCGCGGCGATGATGCAGGCCGACATCATTGCTGTCGCCCATTCCTTGTGGGCGAACGCCAGTTTCTGGCCGACCAGCGGCAATAATGGCGCATTGGCAAAATGGAACAGCATTGTGCAGCCGGCATAAAGCAACAGCGGACGACAAGTCAGCAGCGCTTTTAGACCGGAAGGCTGCTCCTTTCCGTCGTGCTCCTTCTCCCCACCCCGCGCCCGGACATGGTCGATTGCATCGGCCGGGATCGACAGGACGGCGAGGCTCGCGAGCACGGCGAAAACCGGCACGAGCAAAAACACGGCGCGCTGTGAGAACGCCCGGCCGACAGCGCCAGCGGCTGCCGCGATTGCGACGTTACCGGCGTGATCCCAGGCCGAATTGCGTCCCATCCGCCGGGCCAATGCCTTTCGCGCATAGAGCCCAAGGGTCAGCGCCGCCACCGCGGGACCAAATATGTCCCCCACCGCGGCCATCGCCGAATTGGCGATCATGACGGGCCAGAATTGCGGCGCTGCGAAGATTGTCAACGCACCCGCCGCCAACACGGCGAGGGCTGCAATAATCAGCCCACGCTTGGCCCGGGTTGCATCGATCAAGCCGCCGATCGGGGTTTGAACCGCGAGACCCAGCAGCCCGCCAACCGTGGTTACCAGCCCGACCGCCTCCTGACTCCAATGCTGCTGGGTGACCAGAAAGACGTTCAGGTACGGGCCAAGCGCGCCGCGCACATCGGCGAGTAGAAAATTGAGCGCGTCGAGCGAGGCGGATCTGAACTTGCCGCGGTAGGCCACGCTGCCGCGCTGACAAGGGTCTGCCATCCCGACCTCGGCCGAGGGCGGCCAACCGTTTCCCGCCCTCTGCACGAGCGTCCAATTCGGTTACCGCGGGTTTGAGAAGACATCTTGGCGACGGATTGACACCCGCCGCCGGGCAACGCGCACAGGCGGAGTCCGTGCTGCTACCGGCACAATCAACGACTAGGCTCGTCCTATGTTCCTGGGTGGCAGCTGCTCGACCGATGATCGCTTCCAGGCCAAGCGTTCCGATCAGGCGGAATATCGGCGATCAAAGATGGTCCCGATTGGTAGCCGCGAGGAGCACTATTCTTTGAGGGGCCGGGCGCGATGATCGAGCGGTATAGCGACCATGCTGCAAATGAGCGCACCTTCCTTGCCTGGATACGAACGGCGATTGCCATCATGGCGTTCGGGTTCTTGGTCCAAAAGTTCGATTTGTTTCTGAGGATCGCCGCGCAATCTCTCGGCGCACGATCTGTGTCGGCGGGTCACGAGATTGTCGGTACCGTCGCTGGGCTGATGCTGATCGTCCTTGGTGGCGCCATGATGGTGTTCGCCACCCTCCGCTTCCGCAAGACCACCCTCGCCATCGAAGCCAAAGAATTGCGACCAGGTCCCGGAGGACAGTTGGATATTGCTCTTGTGACTTTGCTGCTTTTGCTTGGGGCTATTTTATTCAGCTACTTGTGTTACACGGCTGTCGATCGGTTCTGAAGAGGCTAGTCGAGAGCATGTAACGCGACCGAACGTTTTGCTGTTCTCAGCCGGCGATATTGCTCCGAACCCATTGTTGCGATCAGGAGCGAAGTGCCTGCCTGTTTCGGCTAGCATTCCGCTTGATACGACGGACGAGGGCGGCTCGGCGGCGGCGGCGCAGAACCCAGAGCAGCAGCAGGCCCCCCACTAACAGCGCTGCCGCCGTCAGCGCGGGCACCGCATCCTCCATGCGAAAGCCACCCGTGATGATAGAGGATGCGTCCCCATCAGCGGGCGTGGCCGGTTCATCGATCTGGATTCCCGACGCGTCGCTTAAGGACGCCCGGAAGTTGTCGAATGATCGCTCGGCGGCCGCGATCTCGGGGGCTGCCGAATCGGCGGCACTCGCGAACGGCGGCGGATCAAGATCGGCATCCAAACCCGACCTGAAATCGATCGGGGGAAAAGCGACGTAATTGTCGATTTCGTGAAAGCAATTGGCTTCGGACCCGCCGACAATTGGGTCGCCGGCGCAAGTAACGGTCATCGCGATGGGTTCGACCTCGCCCAAGCCGCTACGAAGCTCAGTTGCAAGGCGGCCATGCTTCGACCCGGCTGCGAACGGAGCCGGGTCGAGATCTATCAACCCGCTCTCGACAGCCGCAGCGTGTGCGGCCCCGCTACCACAGAGAAAGACCGCGGCGAACAAGATGGCGCTCCCGCGCCGGCGGCGTCGGATGGTTTTCTCCGAAAGGTGCTTTCGCGGGCTCAAGCGATCAAACTTGGTTCAACGAGATCTGGAAGTGGCAATTAACGACGCCGGCGCCGGTTGATTAGCCGCCGGCGTGGACATCCGAGGTTCAGCCGCGGCCGGTGCTCTCCGCAAACCCGAGTAGGCGGGCGGTTGCTGGTGTTGAGAGCCCAGTTATATTGGTCAGTGTCCCCTCCTCCTTTAGGTAATTAGAAATTATGAATCAAGCGCCGATCGATGTCCTTGGCATCGGCAATGCAATCGTCGATGTGATCGCTCACGCCGACGAGGCATTTCTCGAAAAAGAATCGCTGGTCAAAGGTACGATGGCGCTGATCGACGCCGAGCGTGCCGAGGCTCTCTATCGGATCATGGGGCCGGCAATCGAAGCGTCTGGCGGATCGACCGCTAATACGATGGCCGGCATCGCCTCGCTCGGCGGCAGCGGCGCCTTTATCGGCAAAGTACGCGATGATTTGCTGGGCCAGGTATTCCGCCACGATCTGACAGCTCAAGGCGTGCGCTTCGACACTCCCGCCGCGACTGAAGGCCCCGCCACCGCCCGCTGCCTAATCCTGGTCACCCCGGATGGTCAGCGGACCCTGAACACTTATCTTGGCGCCTGCGTGGCGCTTGGACCGGACGACATCGATCCCGACATCGTCGGAATGGCGCAAGTCACCTACCTCGAGGGGTATCTATTCGATCCGCCGTTGGCGCAGCAGGCCTTTAGCAAGGCGGCTGCGATCGCCCACGGCGCCCGCAAAAAGGTGGCACTGTCGTTATCGGACCCGTTTTGCGTCGACCGCCACCGCTCGGCGTTCCGCGAGCTTGTCGCCGGTCATGTGGACATCCTGTTCGCCAACGAGGCCGAGATCTGCTCGCTTTACGAGACTGACGATTTCGCCGCGGCGGCCGCCGCGGTGCGCGGCCATGTGGCGATCGCAGCATTGACCCGCAGCGCCGATGGCAGTGTCGTTCTCGCCAACGGCGAGGAACATCGGATCAAGGCCGCGCCGGTGGCGCGCGTTGTCGACAGCACCGGGGCCGGCGATCTCTATGCCGCCGGATTTCTCCATGGGTTGACCCGCGGATTGCCGCTCCCCATCTGTGGCACGATCGGCAGTTTGTGCGCTGCCGAAATAATTGCTCATGTCGGCGCCCGCCCCGAGCGAAATTTGCGGGAACTTGTCGCCGCCGCAGGGGTCGCATAGCACTCGACGTCGATCCGCTGCCATTGCCGCGGAACAGCGCCATCAGCCGTAACACCGCGCCCCAATCGGGCGCGGATCTGTGCTTGGAACCCATGGATATCCGCAACATCGCAATCATTGCCCATGTCGACCACGGCAAGACCACGCTCGTCGATGCGATGCTGCGCCAGTCAGGCGCCTTTCGCGCCAATCAGCAGGTCGTCGAACGCGCGCTCGAACTCGAATGACCTCGAACGCGAGCGCGGCATCACGATCCTCGCCAAATGCACCTCGGTGCTGTGGCACGACGTGCGCATCAACATCGTTGATACGCCGGGTCACGCCGATTTCGGCGGCGAGGTCGAGCGCATCCTCAGCATGGTCGATGGCGTCCTTGTCCTGGTCGACGCCGCCGAAGGGCCGATGCCGCAAACCAAATTCGTGCTCGGCAAGGCATTGCGCCAGGGCCTGCGCCCAATTGTCGTGATCAACAAAATCGATCGTCCCGATGCCCGCCCGGTCGAGGTGCATAATCAGGTGTTCGATCTGTTCGCGGTGTTGGACGCCACCGAGGCGCAGCTCGACTTTCCGACCGTTTTCGCGTCGGGCCGCAGTGGTTGGGCCGTGGCCGACCTCGACGAACCCCACCGTGACCTCAGCCCGTTGTTCGAGCTGATCGTCTCGCACGTGCCGCAGCCGCAGGCCGATCCCGATGCACCCTTTGCGATGCTGGCGACGACGCTCGATTACGATCCCTATCTCGGCCGGGTACTGACCGGTCTCATCCATTCCGGGACAGCGCGGCTCAACATGCCGGTCAAGTCGTTGGGCCGTGACGGCCGCGTCGTCGAGCAGGCAAGGCTGACCAAATTACAGGCGTTCCGCGGCCTCGAACGGCGCCCGATCGAGGAGGCGCAGGCGGGTGACATCATCGCGGTTGCCGGACTGGCTCTGACCACCGTCGCCGACACGATCTGCGCCCCCGAGGTCGACGAGCCATTACCGGCCGATCCGATCGACCCGCCGACCCTGGCGATGACCTTCTCGGTCAACGACAGCCCGCTCGCCGGCCGTGAGGGATCGAAGGTGACCTCGCGAGTGATCGGCGAACGGCTGTTCCGCGAGGCCGAGGGCAATGTCGCGATCCGCGTAACCCAAAGCGCGCAGAGGGAAGCGTTCGAAGTCGCGGGCCGCGGCGAATTGCAGCTTGGCGTGCTGATCGAGACGATGCGGCGCGAAGGCTACGAATTGTCGATCTCGCGCCCGCGCGTGCTGTTCACGACCAATCCCACCACTGGCCAGCGGCTCGAGCCGATCGAGGAAGTCGTCGTCGATGTCGATGAGGAATTTGCCGGCGTCGTTGTCGACAAACTTGCGCGCCGCAAAGCCGAGATGCAGGAGATGCGGCCGTCGGGCGGCGGTAAACTGCGGCTGACCTTCTTTGGGCCGACCCGCGGGCTGATCGGCTATCAGGGCGAGTTTCTGACCGATACCCGCGGCACTGGGGTCATGAGCCGGGTGTTTCACGGCTACGCGCCGCATAAGGGTCCGCTCGAGGGTAGGCGCAATGGCGTCCTGGTCTCGACCGCCGATGGTGTCTCGATCGCCTATGCGTTGTGGAACCTCGAAGAGCGTGGGCCGATGTTCATCGAACCCGGCGTGCCAGTCTATGAAGGGATGATCGTCGGCGCCCACACCCGCGGCAACGATCTCGACGTCAACCCGCTAAAGGGCAAGCAGCTGACCAACATCCGCACCACGTCAAAAGACGAGGCGGTGCGGCTGACCCCGCCGATCCTGATGAGCCTCGAACAGGCGATCGCCTATGTCGCCGATGATGAACTCGTCGAAGTGACACCAAAATCGATCCGCTTGCGCAAGCGGCTCCTCGACCCGAACGCGCGCAAGCGCGCCGCCCGCGCCGCCGCCGCGGAGTAGCGACCGGGCACCGCCTTCGGCTGCCGTCCATGGCCCTATGTTATTGAGCGGCAGGGCCCCTTCAGGTATTTTTCGCCAAGTTCGAAGCGGTTGGAGCATTCCTGTCGACTTCACCTCGCGGTGGTCGGCGATTGCCCCTCAGAGGCCGCTCGACAATTCGGTGAACAGGAGGTCAGGAATGGCGGCGGTCAGGGCTCCGTTTTTGAGGACGCGGTACGGCGGCTATTTTCACCGCGAAATCCCCGAGGAAGACGCCGAGCTGACCCATGTCGGCCCCGGCACCCCGTGCGGCGAATATCTGCGCCGTTTTTGGCAGCCGGTGTGCTTTTCGGACGAGCTCGGCGACCTGCCGCTCCGGCTCAAAATCATGGGCGAAGACCTCGTCGCGTTTCGCGACAAGAGCGGGGCTGCGGGCCTGTTGGAATTGTATTGCCCGCATCGCGGCACATCGCTTGAATTCGGGCTGATCGGCGATAAGGGGATCCGCTGCTGCTACCACGGCTGGCTGTTCGATATCGACGGGACGATCCTTGAGACCCCGGGCGAGCCGGCCGACAGCACGCTAAAAGACCGGCTGTTTCACGGCGCCTATCCGATCCACGAGTATAAAGGGATTGTCTTCGCCTATATGGGTCCGCCCGAGTCAGAGTCCGCCCTTCCCGGTCTACGACACCTACGATCGGCCGGGCTACCGCATGATTCCCGGCCGCAAATACGTTTTTCCGGCGAACTGGCTGCAGGTCCACGAAAACACGATGGACCCGGTCCATACCGCGTTTTTGCACACGATCGTCAGCGGCGCCGTATTCACCGAAGAGTTCGGCGTATTGCCCGAACTCGACTATGTCGAGACCCCGGTCGGCATGGTCTATGTCGCGACCCGCCGGGTCGGCGACAACGTCTGGACGCGGATGGTGGAGATCGTGCAGCCCAATTTGCAGCAGGTGGCGCCGATTTGGGAGACCGGCCGTGCCGAGTGCGCATTTAGCGGTCCGATGATGACCCGCGGGGCTTTGCCGATCGACGACACCAATACGCTGCTGCTCGAGTTCCGCCATGTCTGCGAGACCGACAGCACGACAACGCCGGAATGGTGGGCCGACCGCAACATCATGCTGCCCGGCCAACTCGCAGCCGATACCTACGAGGAGGGCCAGCTGCACCCCGGCGATTGGGAGGCCCAGGTGTCGCAGCGGCCGATCGCGATCCACGGTTTGGAGCACTTGAGCGAGACCGATCGCGGCATCAGCATGTTTCGCAATCAGGTGCGGCGCGGCATTCGCGCGGTAGCCGCAGGCGGCGACCCCATGGGCCTGTTCCGCACCAATGGCGCGGCGATCCCGACCTACTGCAACAACACGGTCATGCGCCTGCCGACGGCGGCAACCCCAGAGATGGACAAGCAATTGATGCGCGAGACCGGGCGGCGGCTCGCCGAGAGTTACCTGAAAGAACCGCCGCTGACGATTGGCCGCTGAACCAGCGTTTTGCAGACACGCCTCGGATAGCGACTCGCGTCTCAGGATTGACTTCTGTTCCGACGGCTCGCAATTTCTGTGCGATGAGCGGAGAACGTGGAGAGACTGTCGACTTGGCATATATCGGTCGCGCCTTACAGCGGCTGACGACCGAGGTTGCAAGCCTGCGGGACGACATGGGCGTGCTGACCGCAATTGTCTTGCGCCACGAAGAGACGCTGTTAAGGATGCTCGAACAGATTACCGCGATGGTCGCCCAGAATTGCCGGATCGTTGATCGGTTAGGTGTAGTCGAGGGTCGCTTGACCGCGCTGGAGTCCCAGCCGGTAGCTTTCCGAGTAGAGGGAAATTACCGAGGCAACATGCAAACAATAAATCCCGCGACGGGGCGTGAGGAGCAACCGGCAATCGCAATCTCACGCACCACGAGAGAGCTGGGTGCCTCCGCAAAAAATAGCCTAATGTCCAATTGATCCGCAGAATCACCGAGCTAGGCCCTCGACGAGCAACTTAACATTGCAAACGCAGAACGGAAGCTAACATCGTGAGCAGTAAACGACAGGAACCCAAATACAAGATCAACCGCCGTCTCGGCGTCAATTTGTGGGGCCGACCCAAGAGCCCGCTCAACCGGCGCGAATACGGGCCCGGCCAGCACGGCCAACGGCGCAAGAAACCGTCCGATTTCGGCACACAGCTTGCCGCCAAGCAGAAACTGAAGGGCTATTACGCCAATCTCGGCGAGCGCCAATTTCGCCGGCTCTACGAGGAGGCGGTGCGGCGGCGTGGCGATACCGGCGACAATTTGATCGAGCTACTGGAACGGCGGCTCGATGCCGTGGTCTATCGCATGAAACTCGTGCCGACGCCGTTTGCCGCGCGTCAGCTGGTCAATCATGGGCATGTCCGCGTCAATGGCCGGCGGGTGACGATCCCGTCCTATTCGGTGCGCGACGGTGACGAGATCGAACTCGGCGCCAAGGCCAAAGCGATGGCATTGGTCATGGAGGCATCGAGATCGGGCGAGCGCGATGTCCCTGATTATGTCGAGATCGATCATGACCGGATGAAGGGCCGATTTATCCGCGCCCCAAAACCGACCGATGTGCCCTTTCCGGTGTCGATGGAGCCAAACCTCGTCATCGAGTTCTATTCGCGCTGAGGCCGCCTGCGATGCCGGCGGATCGGGCCGATCCGCCGCCGCCGAAATGGCGGCATAGTTCGGACACGCCGCATGAAAGCCGCGATCAAAACGCGGCTTTTGTTATTTTTTGGTAGTTCTTCTCCGCGATCCCATCGCCGGTTTCCGTAGCTGCGGTGCGCCTGGCGACCGACGGGACGAGTGCGATGCTCATTCTGCAAGTCACAGTCGTTCTTCTGCTGATCTTGCTGAACGGCTTTTTCGCGATGGCCGAAATCGCACTGGTTTCAGCCCGAACCGCTCGCTTAAAAGCGCTTGCCGAAACCGGTAATGCCGGTGCGCAGGCCGCACTCGAGCTTAAATCCGATCCGTCGCGGCTGCTGGCGACCGTCCAAGTCGGGATCACGGTCATCGCGGTCTTGTCGGGAACCTTTGGCCAGGCGACCTTGGGCGAGCGCCTTCAGGCGGTTCTCGAACAATATCCGGGCTTTATCGCGCGCTATGCGCACGCAATCAGCATGGCGATTGTTGTCCTAGGGATTTCTTACCTGTCGCTGATCATCGGCGAGTTGGTGCCAAAGCGGATTGCGATGTCTCATGCCGAAGGCATCGCCGCGGCGCTTGCGCGCACCATGCGCTCACTTTCGCGGGTGGGCGCGCCGATCAATTGGTTTCTCAGCGCCTCGACCAATCTGGTGTTGCGCCTGCTGCCGCTGCGCAACCAAGCAGCGGCGCCGGTGACCGATGAAGAGATCAGCTTTATGCTGCGGGAAGGGACCGCGACCGGCCACATTCCGCAGGCCGAAACCGAAATCGTCGAGATGGCGTTACGGCTCGGCGACAGGCGCGCGAGCACGGTCATGACCCCGCGCACCCGGATCGAATGGCTCGACCTGAACGACCCGGAAGAAGAGAACCGGCGCAAGATTCGGGAGAGCCCCTATTCGCGTTTCCCGGTTGTGCAAGGCGGATCGCAGCAAGTTGTCGGCATCGTCGAAGCCAAGGATCTGCTTGGCCGCTGCCTCGCCGGCCAGCCGCTCGATCTGCGCCGGGCCACACGGCCGCCACTTTATTTGCCGAATACGGTTTCGGTCCTGCGTGTACTCGACATGTTCAAAAGCTCGGGCGAGCCGATGGCGCTGATTGTCGACGAATATGGCGATCTTGAAGGGCTGGTGACGCCGAGCGACATCCTTGAAGCGCTAGTCGGCGACATCCCGGGGACGGACGACGCCGATCAGCGGGTTGTACGGCGCGAGGACGGCACCTGGCTGATCGACGGCATGGTCGGGCTCGACGAGTTGAAGCAAGTTCTTGGGCTGTCGCACCTGACCGGAGAGGATGCCGATTTTCATACGCTCGGCGGGTTTTTGATGGCGCGGCTCAACCGCGTGCCGATGATCGCCGACCGCATCACCACCGACGGCTATCAGTTCGAGATCGTCGATATGGACGGCCGCCGTGTCGATCGGGTGCTGGTTTCCCCCATCGTCGGCAAAAGCCGCGGGGAGCGATAGTTTCGATGCAGCGGCTTTGGGAGAGCGCGTGGTTCTGGCGACGCGTAGCGGTAGTGCTGGCAACGACAGCCTGCGGGTTACTCGTGGCGGCGCTGGTTGCGCGCGAGCCGCCCAATTTTGCCGAACATCCGGTTATCGCAGTCCTGCGCGACGCCGGGCAACACCCGGGATGGTCGGTGCGCCTCGCAAGATTGGCCGACGAGATCGCGGTCGACAGCGAGGGACCGCCGCCGCCACCGTCCGGCAAGAACTATCAGCTCTGGATTGCACCCCGTAAGACGGCGCCAGCGCAACCCCTCGGCCTCTTGCCGCTGACCGGGCGCAAGATTTTTGCCGAAGCCCCGTCCAACATCCGGTTTTTGATGGGAGATGGGGAGTTGTGGGTCACGCTCGAAGCCGCGACCGGAACTCTCGCAGAGGCACCGGGCGGAGCGCCGGTATTTCATGCCACCCTCGAAAAAGGCAGCTGAGCCCAGCACGGTCCGAAAACACCGCCGCCACATTTAACCTCGTTTAACGTGCAAATCCGCAGGCACGCTGTAACGTATGCCCGCCACCTACTGTCGCACGATGTTCAAGAATATCGGGTCGACCGGTGAGCAGCAGCGATTTATAATTATTTGACGAAGGCGGGGATCACGAACTTGCGCCAAAATCCTGATACCCTGCCCGTTGCCGTTGTCATGGGCGTTGCCGTTGTCATGGGCGTTGCCGTTGTCATGGGCGTTGCCGGCACCGGTAAGCCGACGGTCGGGGAGCGCCTGGCGCAGCGGCTCGACTGGGAATTTCTCGATTGGGAGATTATAGAAGGGGATCCGCTTCACCCGCCGGAGAATATGGCCAAAATGGCAAGCGGGCATCCGCTGACCAACGCTCACGGCGTTGTGACCTGCTCCGTGTTGCAGCGGGAGCGTCGGCGCTCCGTCATCAGCGAATGCAGGGGCGTTCGGCTTGTCTTTCCGCCGCACAGCCTAGCGGAGACCCAGTCTTCGCACCTCGAACCACCCGCTCCGAACGAGATCCGATCACGATTGCGATCGACCAGCGGCCGAGCGCATGACCCAGCAAAGTTACGGCAGTTTTGACACTCGCGCGGAACAGCCCTAGCTAGTCGCGTTAACCGGTTGATGGAGAGGATGATGGCCCCAGCCGGATCGATTGACGACCTTTGCGTCAATACCGTCCGCACCTTGTGCATCGACGCGGTGCAGCAGGCCAATTCCGGCCATCCGGGAACCCCGATGGCGATGGCGCCGGTGGTTTACACCTTGTGGCAAAAATATCTGCGCTACGACCCGGCCGACCCGATCTGGCCCAACCGCGACCGCTTTGTGCTGTCGTCGGGTCATGCCTCGACCCTGTTATACTCGCTGCTGCATCTGACCGGCGTTACTTCGGTCGATGAAAAGTATGAGCGGCTCGGCACGCCCTCGGTCTCGCTCGACGACCTCAAGCACTTTCGCCAACTCGGCAGCAAATGCCCCGGTCACCCCGAATATCATTTGACCTCAGGGGTCGAGACGACGACCGGTCCGCTCGGCCAAGGCATTGCAAACAGCGTCGGTATGGCGATCGCCGCCGATTGGCTGGCAAAGCATTTCAACCGGCCGGGCTTTGACATCTTCGACTACGACGTGTTTGCGCTGTGCGGGGACGGCTGCATGATGGAGGGGGTCGGCAGCGAGGCAGCCTCGCTCGCCGGTCACCTGCAGCTTGGCAATCTCACTTGGATCTACGACAGCAACCACATCACGATTGAGGGTAATACGGCGCTCGCCTTCAGTGAGGACGTCGCGGCGCGCTTTCTCGGCTATCGCTGGCAAGTGTTGCGAGTCAGCGACGCCAACGACCGCGACCGCATCGCTGACGCCATCGCCGACGCCAAACGCACCAGCGATTACCCGACCTTGATCATCGTCGAGAGCCATATCGGCTATGGTGCGCCGCACCGGCAGGATACCTCGGCGGCGCACGGCGAGCCGCTGGGCGAGGAAGAGGTCCGAGAAACCAAGCGGCGTTATGGCTGGCCGGAAGACGCCAAATTCCTGGTCCCAGAGGGGGTCTACGAGCATTTTGCCACGAATTTCGGCGCGCGCGGCAAAAAGCTGCACAGCGAGTGGAATGCGCTGTTCGAGCGCTACCGTGCCCAGCACCCGGAGCTTGCCGATGCCTGCGAGCGGATGCAGCGGCGCGATCTTCCCGAGGGTTGGGATCAAGACATTCCCGGTTTTCCGGCCGACCCGAAAGGGATCGCCACCCGTGATTCCTCGGCTCGGGTGCTGAACGCGATCGCGCCACGGCTGCCGTGGCTGCTCGGCGGGGCGGCTGATTTGGCGCCCTCGACCAAGACCCGGCTGACCTTTCCCGACGCCGGCGATTTCGAGGCAGACGACCGCGCCGGCCGCAATTTCCATTTTGGCATCCGCGAACACGCGATGGGTTCGATCTGCAATGGCATGTCGGTGTCGAAATTGCGCCCTTACGGCTCGGGATTTCTGATCTTTTCCGATTACATGAAAGCGCCGATCCGGCTGAGCGCGCTGATGGAATTGCCGGTGGTATATGTCTTTACTCACGATTCGATCGGTGTCGGCGAGGACGGCCCAACCCATCAGCCCGTCGAGCAAGTAATTGGGTTGCGCAGCATCCCCGGTATGATCGTCATCCGACCGGCGGATGCTAACGAGGTTGCCGAAGCGTGGCGGGTCGCTCTGCGCGGCAAACACCAGCCGGTTTGCCTAATTCTCAGCCGACAGGGTTTGCCGACCTTCGACCGAGACCGCTACGCATCCGCGAGTGGGGTCGCGCGCGGCGCCTATGTCATGGCTGACGCCGGCGGCGACAGGCTGCCTGAAATTATCCTGATCGGCACCGGCAGCGAGGTTGCGATCTGCGTCGATGTTTACGAAAAGCTCAAAGCCGAGGGGGTAGTTGCACGCGTTGTCAGCATGCCGTCCTGGGAGTTGTTCGAGCAGCAGGATCACGCTTATCGCAACACGGTCCTGCCGCCGTCGGTGACTCGCCGGGTTGCGGTTGAGCAGCTTTCGGTGGTCGGCTGGGACCGGTATGCCGGTACCAACGGCGCTATTATCGGCATGAAAACCTTTGGCGCGTCGGCGCCATTGAAGGATTTGCTAAACAAATTCGGCTTTACCCCGGAACACGTCTACGCGGCTGCTAAAGAGCAGCTCGCCCGCAAGGAGTAATGCGATGCCCAATCCGCTGAGGATGCTCAACGAATTCGGCCAATCGGTATGGCTCGACTTCGTCAGCCGCGAACTGCTGAAGACCGGGCAGCTGACGCACTTGATAGCCGAGGACGGGCTGCGTGGCGTAACGTCAAACCCGTCGATCTTTGAAAAAGCGATCGGTCACGGTGACGATTACGACGATTTGATCGCGGCCGCGCAGCAGAATGGCGATCTCGATCCCGGCGCGCTGTTCGAGGAATTGGCGGTGCGGGACATTCAGGAAGGAGCCGACGCACTGCGCCCGGTCTATCACCAGACACAGGGTCGCGATGGCTTTATCAGTCTCGAAGTCTCACCCTACTTGGCGTTGAAGACCCACGAGACGATCGAAGAAGCGCGCCGTCTGTGGCGCGAAGTCGGCCGCGAAAACCTGATGGTCAAGGTGCCAGGCACCAAGGCGGGCCTGCCGGCGATCCGTACCCTGATTGGCGAGGGCATCAACATCAACGTCACCTTGCTGTTTTCGCAGCAGGTCTACTCCGATGTCGTCGAGGCCTATATCGCTGGCCTTGAAGCGTACGCGAAAAAAGGCGGCGATCCCGCACAAGGTGGCGAGTGTCGCGAGCTTCTTTGTCAGCCGCATCGATACCCTGGTCGATGAGGCGCTCGACAAGCGCATCACCGCGACGACCGATCCAGCGGAAAAGGCGCGGCTCGAAAAGCTGAAGGGCAAGGTTGCGATCGCCAACGCCAAACTCGCCTACCAGCACTACAAGAAAATTTACAGCGATGAGCGCTGGCAGCGGCTGGCGCAGCAGGGCGCGCAAAGCCAGCGCCTGTTATGGGCCAGCACCGGCACCAAAAACAAAGCCTATAGTGATGTGCTCTATGTCGATGAACTGATCGGTCCCGACACCGTCAATACAATGCCGCCGGCGACGATGGACGCTTACCGCGACCACGGCCATCCGCGCCCGAGCCTCGAAGAGGATGTCGATGGGGCGCGAGCGGTCATGGCGGCATTGCCCGATGCCGGGATCTCGATCGATGCGGTGACGGCGAAGCTGGTCGAGGATGGTGTGCGCCAATTTGCCGATGCCGCCGATCAGCTCTACGCCGCGGTTCAGAAAAAGCGTCGCACGGTGCTCGGCGCCAAGCTGGACGCAATGAGCTGCAATTTGCCGGCGCCGATCGACAAGGAGGTGCAGGAGGCGCTCGAAGACTGGCGCCGTGAGGGCAAGGTTCGGCGGCTGTGGGCTGGCGACGCGTCGTTGTGGACCGAGACTGACGAGGCCAAGTGGCTCGGCTGGCTGACCGTCGTCGACCAGCAATTGGCGTCGGCGGCGGAACTCGAAGACTTCGCGTCGGACGTGAAGCAGGCAGGATTTCGCGACGTCCTGCTGCTTGGCATGGGCGGGTCGAGTCTCGGGCCCGAGGTATTTGCCAAGACTTTCGGGGCCAAGTCCGGTTTCCCGAACTTGCATGTGCTTGACTCGACCGACCCGGCGCAGATCCGGCATTTTGAGAGCCAGATCGATCTCGCGCGCACCTTGTTCATCGTGTCGAGCAAATCGGGCAGCACGCTCGAACCCAACATCTTCAAGCAATATTTCTTCGAGCGCGCCAAAACCGCGGTCGGCGCCGAGGCGGCAAAGCATTTCGTCGCGATCACCGATCCCGGCTCCTCACTCGAAAAGGCGGCGCGCAACGAAGGGTTCCGCGCAATCTTCCACGGTGTCCCGAGCATCGGCGGACGCTATTCGGTGTTGTCGAATTTCGGCATGGTGCCGGCATCCGTCATTGGCGTCCCGCCGCGCGCTTTTCTCGAAAGCACCGCTGAGATGGTGCGCTCCTGCGCCCCGAGCGCGCCGCCGGTCGAAAATCCCGGGGTCATCTTAGGGGCGATCCTCGGGGTATGTCAGCGGCACGGGCGCGACAAGGCGACGATCATTGCTTCCAAGGGCATCGCCGATTTCGGCGCCTGGCTCGAGCAGCTGCTTGCCGAATTCGACGGGCAAGCTTGGCAAGGGGATTGTGCCGGTCGACGCCGAGCCGCTGGGACCACCGGCGGTTTACGGCAACGACCGGGTTTTCGCCTACATCAAGCTTACGAGTGATCGCGACGACGAGCAGGACCGCGCCGTATCGGCACTCGAAGGCGCTGGCCATCCGGTCGTCCGCATCACGGTTTCCGACACGATGCAGCTCGGCCAGGAATTCTTCCGCTGGGAGATGGCGACCGCGGTGGCGGGCTCGATCATCGGCATCAATCCATTCGATCAGCCCGATGTCGAGGCGAGCAAGGTCAAAACGCGCGATCTGACCACCGCCTATGAGAAAACCGGTTCGCTTCCGGAGGAAAAGCCGTTCTTTTCCGAGGCTCCGTTCAAGCTGTTTGCCGATCCGCGCAACGAAGCCGAACTGGCTCCCAAGGCGACCAGCCTGATCTCGGCGCTAAAAGCGCACTTCGGGCGTATTAGGGCCGGCGATTATGCGGCGCTCCTCGCTTATATCGAGCGCAACCCAGCCCATATCGAAGCGATGCAAAAGCTCCGCCGGATGATCCGCGACCGAACCAAGACGGCGACCTGCGTCGGCTTTGGTCCGCGTTTTCTGCATTCGACCGGCCAGGCCTATAAGGGCGGGCCGAATAGCGGCGTCTTTCTGCAGATTACCTGTGACGATCCACAAGATCTGCCGGTTCCCGGTCAGAAATACACATTCGGCGTGGTCAAGGCGGCGCAGGCGCGCGGCGATTTCGAGGTCTTGGCGGAGCGCGGCCGCCGCGCCCTGCGCGTCCATATATCGGGCGGCCTCGAAGACGGCCTCGCCGCCCTCAACCGCGCAATCGACCAGGCTTTGCAATAATCACGGCGATCGGCGGGACAGCGGAGGTTTCCAATGCAACTCGGTATGATCGGTCTCGGCCGCATGGGCGGCAACATCGTCCGCCGCCTGATGAAAAGCGGCCATAGCTGCGTCGTCTACGACAAGAGCCCCGATGCGGTGCGGGGGCTCGCCGGCGAAGGGGCCAAGCCGAGCCGCGACCTCGCCGACTTCGTGCGGCAGCTCGAAGCCCCGCGCGCGGTTTGGGTGATGCTGCCGGCCGGCCACATCACCGACGAGACGATCGTCGAGCTTCGCGACCTTTTGTCTGCCGATGACATGGTGATTGACGGCGGCAACTCGTTCTACCAAGACGACATTCGCCACGCCGAGTTGCTGAAGCCCAAAGGCATCCACTTTGTCGATGTCGGCACCAGCGGCGGCATCTGGGGCTTTGAACGCGGCTATTGCATGATGATCGGCGGCGACAAGAAGGTCGTCGATCACCTCGACCCGATCCTCAAGGCGCTGGCGCCCGGAAAGGGCACGATCGACCCGACACCCGGCCGCGAAGGCCGCAACCCGCGCGCGGAAGAAGGTTACTTGCATTGCGGGCCGGTCGGCGCCGGGCATTTCGTCAAGATGGTCCACAACGGCATCGAATACGGGGTCATGCAGGCCTATGCTGAAGGCTTTGACATCCTCCGCAACGTCAACGGGCCTGAGATTCCTGAGAACCGCCGCTACAATCTCGAACTGCCCGACATCGCCGAGGTTTGGCGTCGCGGAAGCGTGATCTCGTCGTGGCTGCTGGACTTGACCGCGATCGCGCTCGCGAGCGACCCGCAGCTCTCAAAATTTACCGGGCAGGTCGCCGATTCCGGCGAGGGCCGCTGGACGGTTCAGGCGGCGATTGAAGAGGCGGTGCCGGCCGAAGTCTTGTCGTCGGCACTCTATACCCGCTTCCGCTCGCGTCAGGAACACACCTTTGCCGAGCGCATCCTGTCGGCGATGCGCCATGAATTTGGCGGGCATCAGGAACCGGGCACGATGACGGGAGACTGAACCATGGACGCTCGGGTGCCGGCAAAAGAGAAGAGTACGGCGCAACGCGCGCCGCAGGCGCCGCCATGTACGATGGTCATTTTTGGCGCCGGCGGCGATCTGACCAAGAGGCTTTTGATCCCGGCGATCTACAATCTCGCAAAAGACAAGCTGCTGTCAGACAAGTTCGCGATCATCGCCGCCGACCGCACCCCAAAGCCGCCCGAAGCCTATCGCGACTACCTAGCCGACGGGGTCAGGAGCTTTGTCTCGGACACTGCCTCGGGCGGCGAGACCGAGCCGTTCGACGCCAAAACCTGGGATTCTATCGCCAGCCGCATCACCCATTTCGCCGGCGATTTCACGACACCCGAAACCTATTCCCGTCTTGCCGATCTGCTTAAAACCGTCGAGGGCCAATTCCACACCGGCGGCAATGTGCTGTTTTACCTGGCTGTCGCGTCGCAATTGTTCGGCCCAATTGTCGAAAGACTCGGCGAAGCCGGGCTGGCGGAGGAAAAGAACGGTGCTTGGCGGCGGGTCATCATCGAGAAGCCGTTCGGCAGCGATCTCGCTACCGCTCGAGCTTTGAACGCCCGAATTCTCAAAGTATTGGACGAGCACCAGATCTACCGAATGGACCATTTCCTCGGCAAGGAGACGGTCCAAAACATCATGGCTCTGCGCTTCTCGAACGCGATCTTCGAACCGCTGTGGAACCGGGACCATATCGACCATGTCCAGATCACCACCGCCGAAACCGTCGGTGTCGAGCGCCGCGCCAATTTTTACGAGGTCACCGGAGCGTTGCGCGACATGGTGCCGAACCATGTCTTCCAATTATTGAGCCTGACGGCGATGGAATTGCCGAACTCGTTCGCCGCCGATGCGGTCCGTACCGAAAAGACCAAGGTGCTTGAGGCGATACATCGGCTCGATTTTGAAGATGTGCGCCGCAATGTCGTGCGCGGGCAATATGCGGCGGGTCATATCAATGACGTACCGGTCCAAGGCTATCGCGAGGAACCCGGCGTCAACCCGCGCAGCATGACCGAGACATTTGTCGCATTGCAGCTTGAAATCGACAATTGGCGCTGGGCCGGGGTGCCGTTTTATCTTCGTACGGGCAAACGGATGACCCGGCGCACCACCGAGATCGCGATCCAGTTCAAAAAGGCGCCATTCGCGCTATTCCGCGATACGCCGGTGGACATCCTAAACCCGAATGTGCTGGTGCTGCAGATCCAGCCGGATGAGGGCGTCTCGCTGCAATTTGGCGCGAAAGTGCCGGGGCCACGCCTTGATTTGGGCAGAGTTCGGATGGATTTCCGCTACAAGGATTATTTTCACATCGAGCCCAGCACCGGCTACGAGACCCTGGTTTACGATTGCATGATCGGCGAAGCGATCCTGTTCAACCGCGCCGATGGCGTTGAGGCCGGCTGGGCCGTGGTGCAGCCGATCCTCGATCTATGGGCCGAGGACAAGACCGTGCCGCTCGAGCTTTACCCGGCGGGCAGCACCGGTCCCGATGGCGCCGACACCCTGTTATGGCGCAGCGGCCGGGAATGGCGGCCTCTCGCCCCGTGATCGCGGCGAGGCTTTAGACGTGGCTCGCCCGGTGCTTGTCGCCCCGTCGATCCTGTCAGCCGATTTCGGGCGGCTCGCCGAGGAAGTGCACGCGGTCGATGTCGCCGGCGGCGACTGGATCCATGTCGATGTCATGGACGGCCGCTTTGTGCCGAATATCACGATCGGCCCGGTCGTCGTCGAAGCGGTGCGGCGGGCGACCGCGAAACCGGTCGATGTCCATTTGATGATCGTCGAGCCCGAGCATTATATTGAGGATTTCGCCAAAGCCGGCGCCGATCATCTGATCGTTCACTGCGAGCCCAACTCGACAATTCACTTGCACCGCACGCTCTCGCATATCCGCGATCTCGGTAAAATCGCCGGCGTCGTGCTGAACCCGGCAACGCCTTTGTCGCAGATCGAATATGTGCTGCATCTGTGCGGCGTCGTGCTGATCATGACCGTCAACCCCGGCTTTGGCGGCCAAAAATTTTTGCCGGAAATGCTGCCTAAGATCGCAGCGCTGCGGCGGATGTGCGACGAGCGCGGCTTCGACCCGGTGATCGAAGTCGATGGCGGGCTCTCCGGCGAGAATGCATGGCGAGTTATCGAGGTCGGCGCCAATTCGATCGTCGCCGGCTCGGCCGTGTTTCACGCTCGTGATTATGTCGACGCGATTGCAGCGATCCGGCACTCGACGCCCGGCCGATCGTAAAAGAGGTGCCGATGCCGACCGAAACCCGCATCGATGTCGCAAAGGATCTCGAGGATCTGGCGCATCGGGCAGCTCGCTGGATAGCCGATCTAGTCCGCGGCAGGGAGGGGCAGCTGGCAATCAGCCTCTCGGGCGGATCGACACCGCGGCGGCTCTATCGGCTTCTCGCCGAAGCGCCGTTTCACGGCGCGATGCCATGGGACCGCATCCATTGGTTCTGGGGCGACGAACGCTTTGTGCCGCCGGACCATCCGGACAGCAATTACCGGATGGTCCGCGAGGCGCTGTTGTCGCGCGCGCCGATCCCGGCGGAGAACGTTCACCCGGTTCCGACCCGTGGTCATCCCGCGGCAGCCGCCCGCGACTACGAGCGGACACTCCAATCCTTTTATGGCGCCGCAGCACTGGATCCGGCGCGGCCACTATTCGAAATCGAACTGCTAGGCTTAGGCCCGGACGGTCACACCGCTTCGCTGTTTCCCGGAACCAAGGTGCTCGAGGAGCGCCAGCGTTGGGTGGCCGAAGTTATCGGTGCCAAAGCCGAAGACCGCATCACCCTGACCTACCCAGTGCTTGAGAGCAGTCGGCATACCGCGTTCCTGGTCGCCGGCGCCGATAAGCGCGACGCTCTGGCGCGGGTGTTGGCCGGCGACAAGCAATTGCCGGCGGCGCGGCTCGCCCCGGTTGGCGAACTTGTCTGGTTTGTCGACGAGCAGGCACACCCGACCCGATGATCAGCGATCGCGACGAACTGAAGCGCGCCGCGGCGTTGCGCGCGATCGAAGAGGTCGAGGACGGTATGGTTCTCGGCCTTGGCACCGGATCGACCGCTGCCTTTGTCGTGGAAGGGCTTGCGGCACGGGTCAAGGATGGGCTGCGAATTGTCGGGATCCCGACCTCCGAGCGCACTGCGGCGCAGGCCCGCCGGCTTGGAGTTCCGATCGCGACCTTTGCCGATTACCAGAAACTTGACCTGACAATCGACGGCGCCGACGAGGTCGAACTCGGCACCTTACACTTAATTAAGGGATTGGGCGGCGCGTTACTGCGCGAAAAGATTGTCGCGGCGGCGAGTCGGCGGCTGGTCATCGTCGTCGATCAGGAAAAGCTGGTCGAGCGCTTGGGCGAGCACACCCCAGTGCCGGTCGAGGTGACCCGGTTCGGTTGGCAAGCAACCGCCGGCGCCTTGGCGGCGCTCGGCTGCATTCCGGAACAACGATACACCGGCGAACAGCCATTTATAACCGACGAGGGGCATCTGATCTTCGATTGCCGGTTTGGACCGATAGCCGATCCGGCAGCGCTCGAACTACGCATCGCAATGACGGTTGGCACGGTTGAAAACGGGCTATTTGTCGGACGCAGTTCGATGGTCGTTGCTGCCTCGGCCACGGGGGTCGAGGTCTTGATCCCACCCCCGAGGAAGCCGGCATGAAAAAAATTTCGCTCGTCGTCTCCGATGTCGACGGCACACTTGTCACGACCCAAAAGACCTTGACGCCAGCGGCGATCGCCGCGGCCGGCCGGCTGCACGAGGCTGGGATCGCATTTTCGATTTGCAGCAGCCGGCCGCCGTTTGGCCAACGCATGCTGATCGAGCCGTTGCGGCTCGCTCTTCCGTTTGGCGGGTACAACGGCGGCTCGATCGTCAATCCGGACCTTTCGCCGGTCGAGCAAAAGCTGCTGTCGGCTGCGGCCGCGCGTGGCGCGATCGAGATGCTTGAAGAGCACGGGATCACCAGTATTTGGGTCTTTACCGGCGGCGAGTGGCTGATCCGCGACCGCGACGGCGACTATGTCGACCTCGAAATTCACACGATCGAGACCCAACCGACGATTGTGCCGTCGTTCGGCGGCAGGCTTGATACGGTCTCAAAGATTGTCGGCGCCAGCAAAGACCATGACCGGATCGCAACCGCCGTCGCCGTCGGCCAGGACGCCTTGCGCGGCCGCGCTACGGTTTTGCGGTCGCAGCCCTATTATTGCGATATTACACCGCCCGGCATCGACAAGGGTCGGCTCGTCGATCTATTAGCCGCGCGACTAAAGGTCTCCCGTGACGAGATCGGCGTACTTGGCGATATGGGGAACGACGTTGAAATGTTCCGCCGCGCCGGTTTTGCAATCGCTATGGGAAACGCCACCCCCGAAGTGAAGGCGTTGGCGCAGGCCGTTACCTTGTCCAATGATGAGGACGGCTTCGCGGCCGCAATCGACCGCTACATTCTCGGCGGTTGATGAAAGCCGCCCATAAGGCGGCTTTCATCATCGCTCGCCGCTGGATTTATCGCCCGGAGTAGTTGTTGTATTGCTTCCTGGGTCCGACTGACGACCCGTAGGCTGTCGATCCATTCTCGTTAAAGCTGGAGATGCATTGTTCGTGGAGCTGAGGATCGGTTATCGGGCCGCACTCCTTGCGCATCCGAGCCTGACGGAACGAGCTATTGCTCGCAACCAGCCGCGAATAGTGCTCGCTATTCCTGACGTTTAAACTCGGCGACCATACCCATTCGCCGTTCTTCATCACCCAAGCGTTCCCGTTATCTGGTCCCGGTTGTGCGTGAACGGTAGGCACTCCCGTGGTCATCGCCAGCAACCCGGCCGCCGCGGCCACAGTTGCCAAAGTTTTCAGCATCATGACCATCGCCTCCTTTAACTTGTGGTCATAGCTAAAAACAAAGCTGGCGGGTCATTGTTCCGTCCTCGACCTAGCGGAAAACGATCTCGCGCGGTGAGTTCAACGAGACAACCCGTATACGGTCCGGCTTTGTCATCGGGGTAAGGCTTTGCCTTCGACGTAACTCTTTAACCGTTGCAATTGTTCGTCGAGGACTTGATCGACCCGGGGCGCCCACTGCTCCATACCGCCGCGGATATACCCGCCGACGACGTAGCTCTGCGCGACGCTTGTGCCACCCGCAGCCGGTTTAAATGTCCAGCTCAACGCCCCGTCGACCCCCTCGGCCTGCAATGGGCCGAGCGCTCCGCGCAGCCGCAATCCGACACCCGGCGCGGCGTACACGACCACCAAATGCTCGACCGAGCCGCCATTCTTCAACTTTTCGCAAAAGCACCCGCCGGCGCGCAGATCGAGGCTGAGGTTGGCAGCATCACGGGAAAAGGTGTGAGCAGGGCTCCACCATCGCCCGACCTCCCCGAGCGCCGCATAGACCCGAGCGGGCGGGGCGGCAATCGTGGCGGCGCTGGCCGCCTCGAACCCGTTCGATGTCACGGATTTGACCTCCGCGGCGGCGGGGCCGGCGATGGCTATGACGAACGTGAGCGGCGCCAATCCCTTGATCAGCATTGGCTCGGCCTCCGGTTAGGCGGCGGTCGCCACGCGTTCGAGAAGCCGATCCCAGGTGGTGCCGGCCATGCTCGGCCGGGCTTCGATGCGCGCCAGCCAGCTTATCAGATTATCGTGGTCCCGCAGGATGGCAGCACCCTTCGGAGCAAGCGCGAACATCGACAGATGCGCCGCCAGCAGCAGGTCCGCAAGGCTCAGCGCATCTCCGGCCATCCATGTGTTGCCATCGAGCAGATGCGCGATCTCCGCGATGCAGATCCGCGCATTGGGGATAGCCTTGACGACCGCTTCCTCGTCTACTGGCCGATTGAACCGCGGTGCGACAACCCGATTGCGGGTGATCGGCGCCGAGACTTGCGGCATCACGTACCAATCGGTGATGCCCATCAGCTGGTTCATCCGTGCGGCCGCGCGTGGGTCTTCGGGCTGCAATCGCGGCCCGGGCACGACTGCATCGACGTAACGCATGATTGCCTGCGTTTCGTAAAGCATCCAGCCGTCGTGCTCGAAAGCCGGGATGCGACCAAACGGATGGCGCGACAAGTGCGTCTGTTGCTTGAGCGCTGTCGGCGCCATCGCAGCGAACTCGTAGTCGGCGTCCTTTTCTTCGAGGGACAACAAGGCGGCGCGTACATAGGGGCTGCCGGGAATGCCGTAAACGATCATGCCTGACGTCATGGTTGCCTCCTCGGTTCAAGGTTTCAGGCCATTGGCGTAGTCGGCGAAGCTGCGCTCGAACACGGTGGCCCAGCCGCGGTCGTAGCGCTGCCGCTGGCTTTCTGCGGCATCGCCGAGTTTCTCCCAACCCTAATGCGTCAGCTCGACCCGGGTCCCGCCATCTTCAGGCGTGAACCGTATTTCCACCAATTGCTCCTGTCCCGGCGACAGCTCGACGATCCAGGAGAAGGCGAGACGGTGCGGCGGATCGTACACCAGCACCGTGCCCCATGGCGTCTCGCGCCCATCGGCCGCCCGTTCGAAGACGCGCCCGCCTACGCACGGCTCGATCGCGCAATCCGCCGGGTCGGGGCCGGTGTGAACCCGAGACAATGGCCACCAGCGGCCAAAATGCTCGGCAAACAATACGAATGCCCGCGCCGGCGGGCAGCGAACTGTCACCGCCTTGACCACCGGCGGCACCGGGAACTGGGCAATCGTCATGGCCCGTCCTCACTCTCAATCGTCGCGGCGATCCCACCGAGCGCCTCGTGCCACATCGCCTCGATGGCGGTGCGCAGTTCGCCAAGAGCCTGCGGATTTGCCGCGTAGAGGCGCTGGGTGCCACGTCGCCGTTCGGTGATCAGCCCAGCTTCCTTCAACACCTTGAGGTGCTGTGAGACGGCAGGGCGACTAACCGGCAAGCCTTCGGCAATGGCGCTCACCGGCCGCGGCGCTGCCAGGATCCGTTCGAAAACTCGCCGCCGTGTGGGATCGGAAAGCGCCGTCAGCGCTGCTTCGTAAGCCATGTCTTACGTTAGTTGTTGCTTACGGTGTTGGTCAAGAGTTTTTTGGACGCCGAACGGTGGATCTATGTAGCGTTAGCCTTCGACGGTTTCGTCGTGGCGTTTGCGACGGCGAACGCACCAATCATCCGGGGCCGAACCGCCGCCCAAAAAACCGGATTAAAGCGGCAGCGGATCGGGGAGCCCGCGGCGGCGGCAGGCGGCGATCAGCGTATTGCGCAACAGGCACGCGATCGTCATCGGCCCGACACCACCCGGCACCGGCGTAATCGCGGCGGCAATGCCGCGCACCGCCGCGAAATCGACATCGCCAACAATGCGCTTGCGGCCATCCGGCCCCGCTACAGCGCTGATCCCCGCATCGATGACGATCGCGCCCGGTTTGACCCACTCGCCGCCGACCAGCTGCGCGCGGCCAATCGCCGACACCAGGATATCGGCGCGCTGGGCTACGGCTGCCGGGTCGCCGGTCCTCGAATGCACCACCGTCACCGTGCAATTCGCTGCAAGGAGCAAGGCGGCCATCGGCTTGCCGACGATATTCGAACGACCAAGAACGACCGCCTCGGCGCCGGCAAGATCGGGGCATGCCGAACGCAGCAGGATCATGCAGCCCTCAGGCGTGCACGGCACGAGCCCGGCGGTCCCGGTCCACAATCGTCCGACATTGATCGGGTGAAACCCGTCGACATCCTTTTCCGGGTCGATCGCCGAGATTACGTGATGCACGTCGATCTGCGGCGGCAACGGTAATTGAACGAGAATGCCGTCGACCTGTTCGTCGGCATTGAGCCGCGCGATTTCGGCGATCAACTCCGTCTCGCCGGCATCGCCCGGCAAGCGGCGTTCGAACGAGTTAAGGCCGCTGGCGGCGCAGGCCGCAGCTTTGGCGCGCACATAGCTGTGGCTGGCGGGATTGTCACCGACCAGGATCGTCGTCAGCCCCGGCGTAAAGCCATGCGCTTCAAGCAGCCACGCGGCGCTGGCGGCGACCCGTTGACGCAATTCGGCGGCGATCGCCTTGCCGTCGATGATCCGCGCCTCTGCCACCCTGTTCTCCTCAGCCCGCCCCGGATCGGCGAAATTTATACCGGGTCCATCGCAGCATTGCTGCCATTATCCCAGCGGGCCGGAGGAGCGACCCGAGGCCGGAGGAGAATGCGGGAATGACGATGCGACGGCAGATGCGGCGATTGATCGAGCGTGACGGATACACGATGGTTCCCGGCGCCTATGACACCCTGACCGCGCGGCTGGTCGAGCAGGCCGGGTTCGGGGCGGTCTATCTGACCGGCGGCGGCTATTCGCGGGCGAACGGCTATCCCGACCTCGGCCTTTTGACCTTGTCGGAGAATGTTCGATTTATCGGGCTGACCGTCGAAGCGGTCGACATCCCAGTCATCGCCGATGCCGACACCGGGTACGGCAATGCGATCAATGTCATCCGCACGGTTCGCGAGTACGAGAAATCGGGTGTCGCCGCCTTTCACATCGAGGATCAGGTAGCCCCAAAAAAATGCGGCCACTACGAGGGCAAAGAGGTGATCTCGGTCGGCGAAATGGTCGGCAAGATCAAGGCGGCAGTCGACACAAGGCTAGACCCGGACCTGATCATTATCGCGCGCTCCGACGCCCGCGCGATCGAGGGCCTCGACGCCGCGATCGACCGGGTCAACGCCTATCTCGAAGCGGGCGCCGATGTCGGCTTTGTCGAGGCGCCTCAAAATGTTGAGGAATTGAACATCGTCGCGCGCCGTGTCGCCGGCCCCGCCCTCGTCAATGTTTTTGAGGGCGGCAAAACTCCGATGGTGCCGGCGGCCGAACTCGACAAGATGGGATTTCGCCTCGGCATTTATCCGTCGCAGACTCATCGCGCCGCAATCCGGGCCGCGCAAAAGGTGCTGGCCGTCTTGAAGGAGGATGGCCACACAACCCGGGTTGAGGCCGACCTCGCCACTTTCCAGGAGCGCGAGGACGCGGTCGGGACCGAGCATTGGCGCGCCCTCGAAGAAAAATACCTGCGCATCGGCGATTGATGCGGATTTGATCGACTGGCGGGCTTCCTGCGAACCTCCCGCGGGAGCCGAGCGCCGGGACGCCCGGGCGGCTCGCGCCACGCCTGTTTTACCTGTTTTATCAGGTAGGAGATCAGGTGCTCTCGATGCTTTGGCGGCGGTCTGCAGCAATTCAGGCTGGAGATGAGGTGTTCTGAATATTTGCAAGGCAATCTGCACGGCTCCGGTTCTCGATCCGGCGACCATAGAATGCGAATATGGCAATTTGCGTGCTTGCCTCTCCGCTGGCGCGACCCGAAAGGCAGGCGCACCGTATCGGGGAGCATTGCGCCCGGAACAATGGTAGAATAACGATCCGAATCCCTCTGGGCGAACGGGACCAATGGAGAGCGGCGCCGCCAGCGTGATGTCGATCCCGCCGCCGGCTGTACGCGCCGGCAGCGAGGCATCGCTGGCGATCCGCCTCAGTGCGGCCATCGTCGCCGCGACGATCGACGAGCCGCGCGTATTAACCGTGCGGATGGGCGATATGGTCGAAGCATTGCCGTCCGGGCCGCTCGAAGTCGAGCATCGCACTCTGGAGGTCGGGCTACGCGCCTGGGTCGAGCGGCAGACCGGCCAACGCCTGGGTTACGTCGAGCAGCTCTACACGTTTGGCGATCGCGATCGTGTCGAAACCGGCGATCACCGGCCAAACCGGGTGTTGACCGTGGCCTATCTGGCGCTGGTCCGCGAGGTGCAGCCGGGCGGTGGTGTCGAAGCGCTGTGGCAGAGCTGGTACCGCCATTTCCCATGGGAGGATTGGCGCAACGGCAAGCCGGCCGCGCTCGCCCCGCTCGAACAGCGGCTGGGGCGCTGGGCCGAGGCCGCGGCAACCGAAGCCGAGCGGCGATTGCGTGGCGAGCGCTTCCGGCTCGCCTTTGCCGCGGCGTGGAATGAGGAATTGGTGCTCGAACGCTACGAGCTGTTATACGAAGCCGGGCTTGTCGAAGAGGCGCGGCGCGGCCGGCTCCGAGCCCCGGCCGGGGACGACGCCACGGCATCGGGGGTGGCGATGGCGGCCGACCATCGCCGCATCCTCGCCACCGCGATCGGCCGATTGCGCGGAAAGATCAAATATCGCCCGGTCGTGTTCGAATTGATGCCGCCGTCTTTCACGCTGCTGCAATTGCAGCGAACGGTCGAGGCGCTATCGGGCGTGCGATTGCACAAGCAGAATTTCCGCCGCCTTGTCGAACAGCAGGGCCTGGTCGAGGAGACCGGCGGCATTTCGGCTGAGACCGGTGGCCGACCCGCCCGCCTCGTGCGCTTTCGGCGCGAAGTATTGCTCGAACGCCCCGCCCCCGGCCTGCGCCTGCGCGCCGCCCGCCGCGTCGGTGGCGTATAGATCTCTCGATGATCAATTACGAGTTTCCAAAGTAGGGCACAAAGAAGCCGCCGATTACGGAAGTGACCGACATAACACAGGCCGCGGGTCTAATCTGCGACCTGGCTCTCACTATTTTAATAACTAGTTAGCCGCCCGCAAGCAGCGGCGCCGCCCGCTGCTTGCGAGCAGTCGCCAGCCGATACAGCTTCCGGGGCGGCGAAGATTACAGGAGGCAGCAATGGTCATCGCCGATGTTTTGCGGACCAAGGGCCACGCCGTTGTCAGGATACGGCCCACGGACAGCATCGAACTAGCCGTCCGCAAGCTGGCGGAGCATCGCATCGGCGCCTTGTTGGTCGAGGATCTGTGGATGAAGCCGGTCGGCATATTCTCGGAGCGGGACTTTATCAACGCCGTGGCGCGAGACGGCGCTGCCGTGCTCGGCTTTCAGGTCCAACAATTGATGACGACGCCTTTCTTCAGTTGTCGCCCGTCCGATCGCGTGGATGCCATGCTTGCGAGAATGACACTATCGCGGATCCGTCACCTGCCGGTTATCGAAGACAACGAGTTGAAGGGCATCGTGAGTATCGGCGATCTGGTCAAGCATCGCCTCGACACGAAGGAGCTGGAGGCGAGTGTTCTTCTCGATCTCTCGCGCATGCACGCTTGAGTGAGGAACCCTACCGGTCAGAACCAGACAGATGCTTCCGCTGTTGGTCGTTGTCGCGAGATTGCTTCGTCGCTGCGCTCCTCGCAATGACGATAATTTACGATGTCATTGCGAGCGGAGCGAAGCAATCTCGATGTCACGACGCGGTACTAAAAGTCAAAGTTGTCGAGGCATTATCAGGCATGCGGCTGCACAAACCGAATTTCCGCCGCCCATTCGAGCGGCAGGGCCAGGTTGAAGAAACCGGCGGCATTTCAGCCGAGACCGGCGGTCGACCGGCGCGCCTCGTTCGTTTTCGCCGCGAACTCCTGCTCAAACGCCCCGCCTCCGCCTCCGAGCGCCCCGCCGAGTTGGGGGCGCCCCGCCTCCGCCTCCGAGCGCCCCGCCGAGTTGGGGGCTTAGCGCGGAGCCGCGTGAAGGATGGGCGGGAAGCTAGGGCGGCGCCCTCACGTTTCTAGGCGACTGCAGATGCGGCGATGGCCTCCGCGAATTGAATTGCGCAATGATGTATCTCGTATTAAGGACTTTGCTCCAAGGAACACACGCGCGTTAAAGGGGGCTTGATGTCAGAACCCAAAGAACCCAAAAGTCAAAGCTTTGACCAAATTGTAAAAGATCGCCCTGTCATATGGCTGCTGGCCGCCGTGGTAGCCGCCGCCACCGCTGGCTTCGGTGCTTACCCCTCATTGATAGCAATGGCGGGGAGGACCACAATCGAAAATCAGCGTTTGAACGAACTGAATAAAGCGGAGCAAGACAGCAAGGACTACAAAAAGCAAATCGACGTCCTCCAGGGCAACTTAGACAAAGTGACGTCGGGTAAGAACAAGTTTGCTGGGCTGTCGGAAGCGGGGTTTTGGGCCTATAGAGAGGTAAATTTGCGCAAAGAGGTGGGAGCGTCATTCGAGATAGGAAATTGCCCCGGCGACAAATGCGACGAGTTTAAGGTAATTGGATTAGATCTTGAAGATCAAAATGCTCCCCCGACGCTACACTTTGCTTTGATGGGCCCAGGAATAAATGAGAAATGTCCTTGCGCAAACGTTTCTATTGAGCTGGTCGAAGGGAAAAGGATCGGCATTGCAACCGCAGATTTAGACGTCAACATCTTGGTTGAGTTAGATCGACTATCGGACATGACGGTTGGGGTGGCGGTAAGGGATGGCTCTCAAGACCCTGATCAGAAGCCGAAGATTGTCAATGGAGGCTTACCTCCTGACTATCCGTCCGACAAGAGCAAATTTTATCAAAGGTGGGGCGCATCGCCTTCAAATTTGCCATTTGTAACGCGAAGTGATTATCTAACACGGGTTTCAAATTCATTAACTGTTGCGCGAAAGACGGGGAAGATCTTAATGATACAATTTGGCGCGAACTGGTGCCCAGATTGCTTAGTCTTGAATAAGATGTTGAATTCGGATTTTCTACAAGGCTATCTGAAGGATCATTTTTTGCTTGAAAACATAGATGTCGGCCGCTTTGATAAGAACGTTGATGTCGCAACTAAGTTTGGCGTGAACCTTGCCGGTGGTATTCCTGCGGCTGTCTTTGTATTCCCTGACGGGACACATATCGCTACAACAGGCTTTGGTGAACTGGAAAATTCACGTAACTACTCTCCGGATCAAATACTAACCTTTCTGCAGGATGTCATTAATAAAAAAGAAGTCCATGAAATCAAAAAAATGTCGAACGGTGAAGGAATTATGATTACAAATTTTGTTCAGTAGAAATGATCAATTGAGTTGAGAGGATTGCTGTGCTTGTCCATCAACGCCGGGCCGGTGCGGCACTCGCTGTACCGAAGGGCGATATACCAACTTGGCTCGCCCCTCTTGAGTGCCGCGAGGCCAGCGTCAGCTTACTGCACCAACAACTGAGAGGCTGAGCTTCTACCGGCAGCGTCAGCGCAGGGCGCAAATCCTACCAAACCATCGACCGATGCACCACCATCAACAGATTGTGAGACATCCGGCAGCGCCGATCTCGACTTTGACCTCCTTCAGGGCCGAGTGGTACTTTCGGGGGAGGGTGCGCTGGCGGCGGTAGCTCAATGCAGACCCCCTCCCCCTCGATGGGGGAGGTTCGGGGCAGGGGTGATGCAGCCAGCGTATCGGCGATCGTCGGACGGACGCCAGCGAGGCTTGTCAGTACCTCGTCGTTCCAAAACCGCAGAATGCGATAGCCTTCATTTGCCAGGAACTCGCTGCGCTCGGCTTCCCGTGGGGCGGAGTGATCGTGTTGGCCGCCGTCGATTTCGACGATCAACCGCACCTCGTGGCACACGAAATCGGCGATATAGCGACCGATCGGCACCTGGCGGCGGAACTTGTACCCGTTCATTCGATGCAGCCGCAGAATTCGCCAGACCCTTTTCTCAGCCTGGGTCATCGTTTGTCTTAGACCACGGGCCCGGGCATAGGCGCCGTCAATCGGGTATTTCTTCGTTCATCTGCTCGGTTGGCGAGGGCGTATCACCCCCACCCAACCCTCCCCCATCGAGGGGGAGGGCTCTCCAGCTCGCGCGAAGATCTTCTCGGCAGTCCACAGCATTGACCTGTCACGGGCGGGTTGTGCTTTCGGGGAGGGTGCGCTGGCGGCGGTAGCTGAGGGCTTCGGCGATGTGGCGGCGGCCGACGATCGCCGCCCCTTCGAGATCGGCCAGGGTGCGGGCGACCCGCATGACCCGGTGATAGCCGCGCGCCGATAACCGCAATCGCTCGGTCGCGCGGACTAGCAGCGCTCGGCCTTCGGGATCGGGGGCGGCGACCTCATCAAGCAACGCGCCGTCAACCTCGGCATTGGTGCGGATGCGGTGGTCTTCGGGCAAATCGCCATAGCGCGTGGCCTGACGCCGGCGGGCGGCGGCGACCCGCTTGGCGACGGCGGCGCTGCCCTCGCTCGGCGGCGGCAGAGCGAGATCGGCCGCCGAGACCGCCGGGACATCGATGTGCAGATCGATGCGGTCGAGCAATGGCCCGGACAAACGACCCTGATACTCTTCGGCGCAGCGCGGCGCGCGGCCACAGGCCTGCTCGGCAAAATGACCGCAGCGGCACGGGTTCATCGCCGCGATCAGCTGAAAGCGCGCCGGATAGGTGACGTGACCATTGGCGCGGGCGACGCTGACCCGGCCGGTTTCGAGCGGCTGACGCAATGCCTCGAGCGCGTTGCGGTTGAACTCGGGCAGTTCATCGAGAAACAGCACGCCTTGATGCGCCAGCGAGATCTCGCCCGGGCGCGCCCGCATGCCGCCGCCCACCAGTGCCGGCAATGAGGCCGAATGGTGCGGCTCGCGAAACGGCCGCTCGCGAGTTAGCCCGCTGCCGCGAAAGCCACCCGAAACCGATTGGATCATGCCGAGTTCGAGCGCCTCGGCGGGTTCGAGCGGCGGCAATAACTCCGGCAGGCGCGCCGCCAGCATCGACTTGCCCGATCCTGGCGGCCCAACCATCAGCAAATTGTGACCGCCGGCGGCGGCGATCTCGATGGCGCGTTTGGCGCTTTCCTGGCCTTTGACGTCCTTCAGATCGAGCCCGGCCATCGTCGAGGGCGCCAGCCGCGGCTCCGGCGGCGGCAATAATTGCGAGCCCTTGAAATGGTTGACGATCGCCAGCAGGCTGGGTGCGGCGATGACTTCGATTTCCCCGGCCCAGGCCGCCTCGCCGCCGCATGCTGCGGGGCAGATCAAGGCGCTCTCATGGCTCGCGGCAAACAGTCCGGCGATCAGCACCCCCGCGACGCTGGTCACTGAGCCGTCGAGCGACAATTCGCCGAGTGCGGTGTGCGCAGCAATTTCGTCGGCAGGCAATGCCTCCATTGCGACCAGCAACGCGAGTGCTATCGGCAGATCGAAGTGGCTACCCTCCTTGAGCACGTCGGCCGGGGCGAGATTGACGGTGATGCGTTTTGGCGGCAATGACAGCCCGAGCGAACTCAACGCCGAGCGCACCCGCTCGCGGGATTTGGCGACGGCTTTGTCGGGGAGGCCGACAATCGTAAAGGCAGGCAGCCCGGAGGCGATCGTCACCTGGGTTTCGACCTCGATGACCTCGATCCCATGGAACGCCACGGTCCGAACCTGCGCGGCCATGTCCTTACCTGCCGTTTAACCTTAAAGTGGAATGTAAATGGGTGCGGGCGGTGGCGCCAGCCTGATGGCGATTGAGAGCAGCGCTAATGTTGTGAGGGCCGGCGACCAGAGTTAACCTAGTCTCCGGCCCGTTCGCCACGCGACCGGGAAACTCACGCGAGGGAGACGATCTTGCCGGACAACAACAGATGGTGGCTTTCGTGGGAGCCGCGCGCATTGAGCGTGCTGCGCTTTGTCACCGGCCTTGCCTTCCTGGATCATGGCACCGCCAAATTGCTTGGCTTTCCCGCGATGCCAACGTTCGCTCACCTGCATATCGCATCGCTGATCGGGGTGCAGGGAATTATTGAAATAATCGGCGGGGCGCTGATCTGCATCGGGTTGTTCACCCGCCCGGTCGCCTTCATCCTGTGCGGCGACATGGCGGTTGCCTACTTTATGGTGCACTTTCCGAAAAGCTTTTTCCCGGCGGTAAATGGCGGCGACGCCGCTATTCTTTACTGCTTCATTTTTCTTTATCTATTTGTCGCGGGGCCTGGAGTATGGAGCGCCGATCGGTGGCGCGCGCGGCAACCAGCCCGGCTGTCACCGGCCAGGGCTTGAGCGATCCGAGGCCGAGCTAGCCTGCGCGGTCAATATGGGCGCGATGAATTCGGCGAGGTTGCCGCCGGGAAACAAATAGCCGGCGATCCCGGCCGCTGCCGCCGCGGCGCAGTCCGATGGCTTGTCGCCGATCAGAAAGCTCGCTTCCTTATCAACCGGCCAGCAACGCAAAAGATCGTTGATCATTCCCGGCGCTGGCTTGCGCCAATCGCTGACCCGGCGATATTCGGCGCGCACCGCTTCGGGGTGATACGGACAGTAGCGGATGTCATCGAGACGCGCGCCGATGGCGGCAAGTTCCGTGGCGATGTGGGCATGCAGGTCTTGTACGTCGATTTCTGTGTACAAGCCACGCGCGACCCCGGCCTGATTGGTGACAAGAAAGACGAAATAGCCGGCCTCGTTCAGCGCCTTCACCGCCTCTGGGGCGCCCTCGACCCAGCGAAAGCGATCACGCGAGCCGACATACCCGTCGTCATGGTTGAGCACGCCGTCGCGATCGAGAAACGCCGCCGGCCGGCGCTGCAGCCCGTGATGCCGAACTGAGCGATCGGGTTCGTCTTGCACCCTTAGCCCTAGCGTGGAAACAGCCGCTCTTCGACCAGCCCGCAAACGATATGACCGGCAATCATATGCAGTTGCTGGATCAGCGGCGTCGAATCCGATGGCGCGCACAGGCAAATATCGCAGCGATCCCGCATCTCGCCGCCGCTCTGCCCGGTAAAGCCGACCACGATCAGCCGCTTGGTGCGCGCCGCGTCGATCGCGCGCAGAATGTTGCGCGAGCGGCCGGAGGTCGACAGCGCGATGAAAACGTCGCCGGGGGCGCCAAGACCGAGAATTTGCCGTTCGAAGACATACTCGTAGCCGTAATCATTGCCGATCGCGGTTAGGACCGAGCTATCCGTCGTCAATGCAATCGCCGCGAGCGGTGCGCGATCATAATTGAACCGCGCGAGAAACTCGCCGGCGAGGTGCTGAGCGTCACCGGCGCTGCCGCCATTGCCCGCCAAAAGCAGCTTTTGGCCATTGGCGAGCGCGTCAGCTGTCAGCTTGGCGATCGCTGCGACATCGGCCGCAAACGCCCGATCGTCGATCGCCATCTGTATGACGTCGCGGGATTGCTTCAAGTAATCGATGATTGCGTCCACACCCACCCCTTCGCTTTCAGCACCCGTCGCGGCAAAGTACAACGAGCCACGGCGTTTGCGCATTTCCTGATAGTACCGATTAGATATTTCAAATTGGCTCATGCACCGCCCGCTCGAAGATCCGGAGGCGGCTCGGTTGTATTTTGCGCAGATCGCCGCGGCGGATAGTGACCCCAGTGCGGTCGAAATATTCGAGGATAATTATGGCGAGCTTGCGCCCGGTCCAGATCTGATCGCGGAACGCGGCGGCAGTTACCGTTCCATCCTTCGCGGCGCCGCACATCTCGGCCACGAGCTCTGTCATTCGATGAACGGTTTGGCGCTGATAAAATCGGTCGGGCGTCACCTCGACGACCTCACCCATTCGCGCGAGCTGTTTCATCAGCTGTCGTACGGTGTTTTCCGGCACGGATAGCTCGGCGGCGAGATCGCGCACCCACGCCCCGGCAAAGCCGCTTTTTTCGAGTAGTTGGCGGATCCGCTGCCAAAGAGCGGCCTCAGCCGGCGCTAAGCCGGCGCAGTACCCGGAAAGATGGATCGCAGCGCCGCTGAGCGCCAGCCGGCGCTCCTCCGCCAGTGCTTCAACGACGGCGTGCAAAAAACCGGGTGGAAGCCGCTGGCCCAAGGCGAGCGGGAGCTGTTCGAGCGTCAGGCCGGGGCTAGCCGGCGCTTTCCGGTGGTGCGCGGCGAGGGTTGTTTCGATCCGCTGCCGTAATGCAGTGAAACGGCTCGGCGACATCGCAAAACCGTGGCGGCGGCCACCGGTCTTTAGTATGCGCGCGCCGGCGTCGCGCGAGGCTGCTTGCATTTCAGCCGCCGTTAGTCCCGAGGCGGCGGCGAACCGATCGAGGTCAACGCCTGCGGTAGAGATGTCGAGCAAACCTGAGAGGGCCGCCGCCGGGTTCGGCCGCGCAAGCGCAGCCAATGTCTCCAGCCGCTCGGGGCGTCGCCGCCCGCGAGCCGGCGGGCAGGGATCGAGAACGACGCCACCGCCGATCGTGCGAGTGGCCGACGAGTTCACGAAGAATAAAGCGGTCTCCGCGCCAGGCGCCGATCGCCTGGTCGAGCCGCAATTGCACCGGAAACTCGGCGCCGGGCTGCGGCGGCCTGTCATCAAGCGGCATCAATCGCGCCCCAATCCGGGCCGCTCCGAGATGCAGATGGACCCTCGGCCCCGGCCGCAAAGCGCGAGAGGGACGTCCGAGCAACCGCAACCGGGCATCGATGCAATCGGTTGGCGCATGCAGTGACGGTGCTACGACCCAGTCGCCGCGCCGCACCCGCTCGCGATCGACCTGCGGACCGGCAATATTCAAGGCGCAACGTTCGCCCGCCTGCCCCGCTGGCGCCCCGCAGTTGTTGGCATGAATGCCGCGGACCCGCACCTCGATCCCTGAGGGTGAGAGGATCGCGCGCTCGCCGACGGAGATACGCCCTGCGGCGACGGTGCCGGTGACCACGACGCCGACCCCCGTCAGCACAAAGCTGCGATCGACAGCCATGCGGAATTCGCCGCGCGGCTGAACCGCATCTAGGTCAACGGCGGCGCCGGTCAAACACGCGTCAAGCTCGGCGATCCCTTTACCGGTTACGGCTGACACCGGCACGATCGCAACACCCTGCAAAGCGGAGCCTTCGAGGAGTTCGCGGATTTCGCCCTCGACCTCGGTCTGCCGGAGGTGTGTCACGAGGTCGACCTTGGTCAGCGCCACCACGCCCCGACCGACCCCGAGCAATGATACGATGTCGAGATGCTCGCGGGTCTGCGGCATCGGCCCATCATCCGCCGCCACGACCAACAATACAAAATCGATGCCGGTGACTCCCGCCAGCATGTTGTGAATAAACCGCTCGTGACCCGGTACATCGATAAAGCCGAGCATCCCCCGGTCACGCTTAGCCAAGGCGCCATGTAGGGACGGAAGCGCGCGATAGGCGAAACCGAGATCGATCGTCATGCCGCGGCGTTTTTCTTCGGGCAACTGGTCCGCGTCGACGCCGGTCAGCGCCCGGACCAGGGCGGTCTTGCCGTGGTCGATATGTCCTGCGGTGCCGATGATCATCTCTGCCGCGGCAAACGTCCGGGACGGCCCAGCCTGCGCTCGGCATTTGCTCCGAGCGCAAAGCGGATCAACGCGGGAACCCTCTCATATGAGCAGCGGGACAGCTCACTGAGTAACCAGCTTGTGCTCAGAAAAGAGGCGGACTTGCTTCAGGTACGAGCACCGGAACAACAAACGCCGATTGGTTGCCGGTGTTGCATGTCAGCTACGTCTTTTTGTCTGCTTGACCTTGCAGATATGACGATTGACCCCGGCGAGCGATATAATATGCTCTCTTCATCATAGACTGCGGAGCAACACCAACCTCGACCGACGCCACGCCTTGCAAACGACCTCCCTCAGCACCGCGGTCTTGATCAAATGAGGAGCGGTCAAACGGAGAGCCGGGTCGCCGATCGACAGTGAAAAGAGAAATAGGACGAGCCGACAACATCCACTTTACGGAGAACGATCATGCCCGTAGCGCAACCCGTTCAGTATTCGTCTGACATCGAACCGCTGGTTCAGTTTATCGAGGAAACGTCCCCCGACGAGATCCTGGACCGGACGCTGGAGAAGTTGCGGGCGGGCGTGCCGACGCACACGATGCTGACCGCATCCGCATTGGCGGTGATCCGCTCGACCGATAACCCGCCGGGCCATCATGGCGGCCCATTGCATCCGCTGGTGGGGCTGCATTCAGTGGCGCAGCTGGTCGACCGGCTGGAGGGTGAGGATCGTTTCCTCCCGATCATGCAGCACGTCGCGCTGTCGAATAAGCATATCCATCACCCGGCGATGGGCCCCTACGCCCTGTTGGATTTTACTCCCGAAAACGCCGGTGGGGTCGAGGCGACCAAGGCGGCCTATTTCGCAGCGATCAACCGCGGCGAGTACAACAAGGCTGACCACCTCTTCTTGTGGCTGTGGGACAACATGCCGCGCGCCGAAGCTTTCGACCTCTTGATGAGCGTGGCGATCCCCAAAAACATCATTGACGATCATTACTTCGCCTTCCCGGCTTTTACTTGGCGCGCTCTTGAGACCAACTCGATCGATCCCAAGTATTTCTCGGTGATGATGCGGCCTGCGGTGCGCTATGTCTCGCGCTTCCCGACCGCACCGGCGCTCCCGGAACTCGAAATGCTGATTGAAGAGCATCAGCTGATGACCCGGGTCACCCGTCAGGAAAGCGGCGACGACGAAACGGCCGCGATCGGCGAGCTTGGCGAGGGCATCGGCAAGGTCACCGTCTTTGCCGATATTCCGGTGCTGATGGCAAAGGCCCTGGCAGATGGCTTGTCGATCGAGGGCGCGGGCGAAGCCCTGTCGATTGGCGCCGCCGGTCTGTTCCTGCGCTCCCTCGGCGGCAATCCGATGGATGTGCACCTGCACACCAGCGCCAACATTCGCCGCTACCTGCTGAAGTTCGACAGCTTGAGCCTGCGCAACAAATTGTTGCTGCTGATGACTTGGCAGTCGGGCCCGGAAATCCGCTCGACCGCGGGTCGGATGCAACCCTACCCGCAGCCGGACTGGACTGCCGTTGCAGCCCTGCCGCCGCGCTCGCAGGAGCAGCTGTTGGATGCGATCACCCACAGCATCTACAATCAGCCGCCGACCGATTGGTCACAGGTCAGCAATCTCGGGCTGATGCGGGCGGTGCCGGAGGTCAGGGCCACGGTCAATCTGGCGCAGCAATACGTCAACAGCGGCTACGACTCGCAGGCGCTGATCGCGCGTCTCGCCGAGATCGTATGCCACGACAATTTCACCGAGATGCACGCCTTCAAGCACCACCAGGCGATCATCGAGGAATTCAACAACACTCGTGAGCCGTGGCGCTGGATGCATCTGGTGTGCGGTGTCCAGGCCGCAGCGATCTCGTTCGGCAAGAACATGAGCGTCTATGAAGAGGCTCTGGAACTGCTGCACGCCGCGTAACTTAGCTAGCGACGCAAATGGCGGAGGGGCCGTGCCTCTCCGTCATTTTTATTTTGCGGCTACAGCCGCGCCGAGCGTAGGCGCAGCGCATTGCCGATTACCGTGACCGAACTCAGGCTCATCGCGGCGCTGGCGATCATCGGGTTCAGCAACAACCCGAACGTCGGATACAGCACCCCGGCAGCAATCGGGATCGCCGCAGCGTTAAAGACAAACGCAAAAAACAGGTTCTGCCGGATGTTGCTCATGACGGCGCGCGACAATCGGCGGGCGCGGACGATACCGTTCAGATCGCCTTTTACCAGGGTTACCGCAGCACTTTGCATTGCAACATCGGCGCCGGTACCCATCGCAATCCCGACTTGCGCCAGTGCCAACGCCGGCGCGTCGTTGATCCCGTCGCCGGCCATCGCGACAAAGCGGCCCTTTGCTTGCAGATCACGGACGACGCGGGCCTTCTGGTCGGGCAGGACCTCGGCGACGATTTCGCTAATCCCAAGCCGGTCTCCGACCGCCTCCGCGGTGGTGCGGCTGTCGCCGGTCAGCATCACAACCCGGATGCCCTCGTCGCGTAACGCCGCGAGCGCCTCCTTGGCACTCTCTTTGATCGGGTCAGCGACGGCGATGAGCCCGGCCGCAATCCCGTCGACGGCTATCATCATAACGCCCTGACCTTGTTGGCGCAGCGCTTCGGCGCGCGCGGGCAGGCCGCCGGGATCGACGTCAAGCGATGCGAGTAAAGCCAGGTTACCGACGGCTACGCGCTTGCCGTCGATCTGGCCGACGACGCCCTTGCCGCTTTCAGCGACGAACTCCATCGGTTGACTCAACCTCACACCGCGTTCCTCGGCGCCTTTGACGATCGCCGCGGCGAGCGGATGCTCGCTGCCGCGTTCGAGGCTGGCGGCGAGGCGGAGCAGCTCGTTTTCATTGCCGGCGCCGATCGCGTCCACGCCGACCAGACGAGGCTTGCCCTCGGTCAAGGTCCCGGTCTTGTCCACGACCAAGGTGTCGACCTTTTCCATCAATTCGAGCGCTTCGGCATTCTTGACGAGGACGCCGGCATGGGCGCCACGGCCGGTGCCGACCATGATCGACATTGGCGTCGCCAAACCGAGGGCGCACGGGCAGGCGATGATCAGCACCGCGACTGCCGCAAGCAGCGCATAGCTCATCGCCGGTGGCGGCCCGACAATCGACCAGACGACAAAGGCGAGCACGGCAATGAAAATGACTGCTGGGACAAACCAGCCGGAGACGGTATCGGCCAAGGCCTGAATTGGTGCGCGCGAGCGCTGCGCTTCGGCGACCATGTGGACGATCTGCGCCAGCAAGGTATCGCTGCCGACCCGATCGGCGCGCATGACAAACGACCCGGAGCCGTTGACCGTGGCGCCGGTGACCTTGTCCCCAGGCGATTTCTCGGCCGGTAACGGCTCGCCGGTGATCATCGACTCGTCCACGGCGCTGTGACCTTCGAGCACCACACCGTCTACCGGCAGCTTCTCGCCAGGACGCACCCGCAAGCGGTCGCCGGGCGCGACCTGTTCGAGCGGGACATCGGCTTCCGTTTCGTCGTCGCGAATGATGCGTGCAGTCTTGGGCGCGAGATCCAGTAGCGCGCGGATCGCGCTGTTGGTCTGCGAGCGAGCGCGCAGTTCGAGCACTTGCCCGAGCAAGACCAGGGTGACGATGACCGCCGCCGCCTCGAAATAAACCGGCACGGTGCCGTCCGGCAGACGGAATCCAGCCGGGAATACTTCCGGCAATAACGCCGCCACGAGGCTGTAGATGTAGGCAACGCCGGTGCCGAGCGCGATCAACGAGAACATATTAAGCCGGCGATTGACGATCGAGGCCCAGCCGCGCTGAAAGAAAGGCCAGCCGCACCACAGCACCCCCGGCGTGGCGAGGATCAGCTGGAACCAAACCGCGAGGCGAGGGGAAAGCACGGCGTCGAGCGCGGAGTTGTCGAAATGCTCGGCCATGACAATGGCCAGCAGCGGCAGCGAAAACGCAACACCAACCCAAAAGCGGCGCGTCATGTCGGCGAGTTCGGGATTGGCCGCTTCGCCGGTGGCCGGGGTCATCGGTTCGAGCGCCATGCCGCAGATCGGGCAGCTGCCGGGTCCGTTGCGCATGATCTGCGGATGCATCGGGCAGGTCCATTTGCCCGCGGCGCCGATCGGCTGCGGCTCGGCCGCGCTCGACGGCGTCAAGTAGCGCAAGGGCTCGGCCACAAACCGCTCGCGACAGCGATTGCTGCAGAAATGATAGGTGTGGTCTGCGTGGTCCGCCTTGTGCGGCGATCGCGCCATATCGACCGACATCCCGCAGACCGGATCGCGGACGATGCCGGAAGCGGAAGCCGCCGCCGTCACCGCTTGTTCATGCGTCATCACAGGCCTTTGCTGCGGTCAGCCCCGGCTCTCGCCTTCCCCGCTTCTGCGATAGCGAGTAGGGTGCGCTGTCGGCTGCGGCGACACGGGCTTTTGCTTCGACCGGCTGCCGTATGCCGCAGCAGCACAACTCCGGGAGGGAGTAGTCATGCCAACCTATGAAATCACGACCGAGGATGTCGAGTATCTCCGCCACGGCGACAAGAAGCTGGTTGCACGGCTATATAAGCCGCAAGGCAACGGGCCGTTTCCGGCGGTGGTCGATCTGCATGGCGGCGCCTGGACCAGCGGCGATTTGACTGGAACCCAGGGCCTCGACGAGACGCTTGCGAAAAACGGCTTTGCCGTCGCCTCGCTCGAATTCCGCCACAACGCCGACGGTTATCCGACGTCGCTGATTGACATCAACTACGCGATCCGCTGGCTCAAGGCGCATGCCCGCGAGCTGAAAATCGACCCCAATCGGGTCGGCAGCGGGGGCGCGTCGAGCGGCGGTCATCTCGCGATGCTGGCCGCGATGCGCCCCAACGACCAGCGCTACGCCTCGGTGCCGTTGCCGGGAGGGTCGCCGGCGGTCGACGCGACGGTAAAAGCGGTCGCGATGTCTTGGCCGGTTATCAACCCGCTATCGCGCTATCGCAACGCGCAAAAGGCGGCGAAGACCCCGAACCCGCCAGCCTATTCGATCGGCATGAAGGAAAAGCACGACCGTTACTGGAAGACCGAGGCCGCAATGGCCGAGGGCAACCCGATGCTGATGCTGGAACGCGGCGAAAAGGTGACGATGCCGCCGGCGCTTTGGGTCCAAGGGCGGCCCGACATCGTCCACGACTATCACGACGACAATTCGAGCTTCCCCGGGAACGAGCCGGAGCGGTTTATCTCGAACTACCGCAACGCAGGCGGCGATATCGAGATCGTCTATATCGACAACGAAAAACGGCAGTCAAACGCCTCGTATGACCCGGTCACCGCCTTCTTCAAAAAGCACCTCGGGTAATCGAGGGCTTTGCTCTCTGCTGCCTCGGATTACTCCCTCTCCCGGCTTGCCGGGGGAGGGAGCGGATCGGCGACATCGCCTGGAAACCAATCACCCAGAACCTGCCCCACGGTATATGCGGGCGGCGTTAGCCGCGCCGTTTCGCCAAAGGCAACCAGGCTGTGAGCAGCCAATCGCACTGCTCGGTGTTTGGCTTGCTCAACGACCGCGTCAATTCCGGCTCGGAGCGAAGGACTTTCCTCCAGCAGATCCTCGATAATCACGCGTTCCCTGCCGATCGTTTCGATCCAACCGCGCCGCGGGTCTGTGGCAGGCGAGTGTTCTAGTTTCAAAAGATGCTCCAAGATCACAATGAGCCGGCTGCGCAGCTCATGTCTTAGCGATCGGCCCAAGCTGTCGATCTCCTCGGCAAGGTTCTCCCAATCGAGCGGCAGGTTGACGCCGAGCCCGGCGGCTTGGCGAAGTGCCGTTGCTTGCTGCTCGGTCCAGCGGACGAAATCCTCGTCATAAAGTTGCGCGGCATTGCCAGACATGGCCGGTTCTCCTCGGTGCCCGATATTGCGGGACTGTTCTTGTCAGCGCTTGAACAGAGCCTCGGCGCCGCCCCTGTGGCCCAGCTTTGATGCGATTTCGGCGCGCGCGCGGGCGATTTCGGCTTCCAGAGCCGCGATATAGGCCTCCAGTTCGGCGATGCCCATCAAGCTCAAATCTTTGACCACGGCTGGCTTGCGGCGCGGTTCAAGCTCGGATTCTTCTATCATTTGTGTTCCTTTGCAGTCGCCTTCCTTGCGTCAGCGCAGCCATTATATATCGTTTAACACTATAGCGCTGCGCCACGCACGCGGGCGTGTCGCTCGCATTGAGCAGCCGAAACCAGGATCTTTGTCATGTCTGCACCATTGATGCCAAAAGCGACCGCCGTGTGGCTGGTCGAGAACACTTCGCTGACTTTTGAACAAATCGCCGATTTTTGCGGACTGCATCCGCTTGAAATCCAGGCGATCGCCGACGGCGAGGTGGCTAATCAGATGCAGGGGCTCGATCCGGTTGCCAATGGCCAGACGACCGCCGAGGAAATCGAGCGCTGCCAAGCCGATCCTGAGGCTCGGCTCAAACTATCGGCGCAGGCGATGCCGCCGCAGCTGATCAAACACAAGGGACCGCGCTACACGCCGATCGCCAAGCGTCAGGACAAGCCGGACGCGATCTCTTATCTGATAAAAAGCCATCCCGAATTGTCGGATGCACAGATCTCGAAATTAATCGGGACAACCAAACCGACGATCGCAGCGGTGCGCGATCGCACCCATTGGAACAGCCCGAACATCAAGCCGCGTCATCCGGTCGGCCTCGGTTTGTGCACGGTCGATGAACTGGAGGACGCCGTGCGCCGCGCCCGCGCCCGCTTGCCGGCGGATCAGCTCGCCGCCCTCGAAGGAGAAGAATCCGAGCCGATGGAGACGGAGACCTAAGCCTCACGCTTTCCGGCGTAGCCCGCCACGGCGAGCGCGTCACCAACCTCACTCAATACTGCGGGGTCGTCAATCGTGGCCGGCATCGGATAGGGCTCGCGTCTCCTACAATCCCCGGTCTCGCTTAGGCGGCTTTGGCGCGACGCGGAGTTCTGAACATGTCCGCTTACCGTCTCGCCGTCATCCGGCGTTAGCCGCAAAAAGCCGAACCCCGCGACAAGGGGTAGCAATCCGATCATAAAGAACGCGAGTCGGAAATCCTCGACCGTGAGCTTTGCCGGTCCGGCGATCAGCGCCAGCAAGGCCGCCACGACCGCAACTCCGAAACCGCGCGCCACTTGTTGCGCCACGCCGCCCACGCTCGTGCCCTTGCTCAACAGCGGCGCCGGCATATCGGCATAGCTGACCGTGTTGAGCGCCAAATACTGCACGCTGCGCACGCAGCCGGACAGCAGCACGAGCACCACGATCAGCCACACCGCGGTGTCTGCATGCAGCAATCCGCACGCCGCGGTTACCGCGGCCGAGAGCCAAGCGGTGCCAACCAGCAGCCGGCGAAAGCCAAACATGCGCAGCAATGGGCTGGCGAGGGTGCGCACCGCCATTGCTCCAACGCTTGACGAAAAGGTCAGGAGTCCGGATTGCAGCGCGCTCATCCCGAACCCCAATTGGAACAGCAGCGGCAGTAGGAACGGCACTCCGTCGAGCCCGATCCGGCACACCCCGCCGGTTACCGTGCCGATCCGAAAGGTGCGGATGCGCAATAGAGCGAGATCGAGGACCGGGTCTTGACAGCGCCGCGCGTGCCAGCCGTAAAGAGCGAGGAACGCCAGCGCCGCGGGGAAAAACGCCATTCCCAGTGCCCCCGGTATGATCGGACGGCCAAGGTTTTCGATCGCCAGCTCGAGCAGCGCCAATCCCAGCCCGCAAATAATAAAGCCGCGCAAATCGAAGCGAACCGGCGCTGGTGCGCGGAAATTCTCGAACAGACGCAACGCCAGAACGAGGCCGAGAAGACCGACCGGCAAGTTGAGGAAAAATATCGCGCGCCACGATAGCCAGGTGGTGATCAAGCCGCCGACGATTGGCCCGGCGGTGGGTCCGATCATCGCCGGGATCGTCATCCAATTCATCGCCGAAACGAGATCCGATCGCGGAAAGCTGCGCAACAGGATCAGTCGCCCGACCGGGGTCATCATCGCACCGCCAAAACCCTGGATCACGCGCATCGCCAGCAATACCGGCAGGTTGGGCGCGATGCCGCACAACACCGAACCCGTCGTGAAGATCGCGATTGCCGAGCAGAACACAACGCGGGCGCCGAGCCGGTCGGCGATCCAGCCGCTGACCGGGATGAAAACCGCGAGGCTCAACAAATAGGTCGCGATCACCAAATTGAGCCGCAGCGGGCTTTGCCCGAGGCTCTTCGCCATCGCCGGGATCGACACGGCAATCATCGTCGAGTTCGAGCCCTTCCATAAAAAACGCGCAGCCGACGATCAGCGCGATGACGATAGCGCGATCCTGTTGGCCTCCAGCGGCATGGCGCGGAATGGAAGCGCTGGTTTTGCTCACCGGCAGCGATCCTATGGAGCGCCCGCCGGACGGGCGCGACGGATTCCTCGGTCAGGTGCCTCCGCGCAATTGGCGCCGCCGGCCTGCATTATCCTTTCCGGTCCCCTGTTATTGACACGAACCGATAGCGGGACCATAGCGGATCGCTGAGCGGGTGGGGCGACAAACGTGGATGGCAGCGAAATCGATGAAGGGCTACTCGAAAATTGGGCCCTGGCCTATCTCGGACGCTATGCCAGTTCGGCGACGAATTTACGGCGGGTGCTGTCATGCCGCATTCGCCGCCGTTTGCATGGCGACTCGGAGGCCCTGCAGCAAACACAGAAGCTGATCGAGGCGGTCGTCGAGCGCTATTTGCAATCGGGTCTGCTCGACGACGCCAAGTATGCCGCGAGCCGGGCCGAGGCGCTTCACCGGCGCGGTGAATCCTTGGCCAAGATCCGCGCGCGGCTAGCGGCTAAAGGGGTTGCCGGCGCGCTCACCACCGATGCGCTCATGGCGTTGCGTGCAAATTCTGCCGATCCCGACCTCGCCGCGGCCTGCGCCTTTGCCCGCCGTCGTCGGCTTGGACCCTATCGACGCGCTGCTATTGATGGGTCGCGCGAGCTTGCCGCTTTTGCTCGCGCCGGGTTCAGCCGGCGGGTGGCGGAGGCGGTGCTGGCCTGCGCCGAGATCGAGGCGGCCGACGCGCTTGCCCGGGGCGAGCAGGATTGATCCGGCGATGGCGGCAATCGATTTACCGACGCTGCCATCCTTGCTGGCGGCTTGCCTGGTATTGGCGGCAGGCAACGAGTTGGCTCAGGGGGTGCCGTTTTTTGCTCGTTACAGCTTCCCGGCGCCGATCATCGGCGGCTTGATATTCGCGGCGCTGGCGCTCGTCGCGGCGCAAGGTCTCGGTTTCCGTATCACCTTCGACACCTCGGCGAAGACGCCGATGCTGCTGTTGTTTTTTGCCTCGATTGGCCTCACCGCGGATCTCGGATTGTTGCGCCGGGGCGGTGTTCGCTTGGTCCGCTTTCTGGTCGCGCTGTTTCCGTTTCTGCTGATGCAGAACGCCTTGGGGGTGGCGATGGCGCGGCTGCTCGGCCTGCACCCGGTGCTCGGTCTCGTCGCGGGATCGATCACCCTAGTCGGCGGCCACGGCACCGGGGCGGCTTACGCCGAACGCTTCGCGGAAGATCACGACCTTCTCGGCATTATGGGCCTGACGATGACATCGGCCACAATCGGGCTGGTGATCGGCGGGATCATCGGCGGGCCGGTCGCCGAGCGGCTGGTCCGTCAGGTTCCCGATGCAGGAGGCCCGGAGGTTGCGGAGGATGGCGGCGTGGTCGGCGGCCCGGTGTCCACTCCGGTGACCGCGTCGTCTTTGATCGTCTCGCTGGCGGCGGCGCTCACCGCGACTATCACCGGGCGGGGGTTGGCGAGCGCGTTGAGCGGCACGGCCGCGAGCGTACCGGAGTTCCTGTGGTGCTTGATGGTCGGGCTGATCATCCGCAATGGCGGTGCCGCGATCGGAATGCGGTTGCACGATGCGGCATCGGAGCTGATTGGTGCGGTCTGTCTGGCGCTGTTCCTGACCTGGACGATGATGACGCTCAATCTCGGCGAAGCGGCGCAGCTCGCCGGGCCATTGCTGATCATTCTCGTCGCCCAGGCCGTGCTCGTCGTCCTATGGGCGAGGTTCGTGATTTTTCCAGCGGTCGGTCGCGATTACGAAAGCGCCGTCATTTCCGGCGCCTTTTGCGGTTTTGCGATGGGCGCCACCGCCACCGCGATCGCCAATATGCAAGCCATAACCCGCCGCCATGGTCCGTCGCCGCAAGCCTTTGTCGTCGTGCCGATCGTCGGCGCATTCTTTATCGACCTGCTGAACCTGGCTGTGCTGACATTTTATCTGTGGCCGGGTTTTATTGTCGCGCGATGGAGGCAAGCGGGATCAAGCGCGCCGCAGCGCGGGCGCCGCGGTTTCATCCGGGCGCTGAGCCGGCTCCGCGGGCGGGCTGATTATCGCCACCGGCGACGGGTCGCGCATCGCGATCCCGTTTTTGTCGAAAGCGATCTTGACAGCGCGGTTGAAGGCGCGGCCGACGGGGTATTGCTTTGACGGCAATGTCCGGATGCGGATCAACAGCACCACCGAAAACTCGTTGAGCGCGTCGACGCCGAGATATTCGAACGGATCGAGGATCAGGTCGCGCACCGCCTCGTCTTCCATCAATTCGGTGCTGGCCTCGCGCAGAATCTCGACGACGCGATCGATGTCTTCGCCATAGGCGATCGTCACCCGGGCGGTGACATAGGCGAAATCGCGTGTCATGTTCTTAACCGTCGTTACCTCGCTGAACGGGACCGTATGGACGGTGCCGGAAAGGTCGCGCAAGCGGATCGTGCGCACGCTGATCGCCTCGACAACGCCGGCATGGTCCTTGCCGACGTCGACGATGTCGCCGACCGCGAGCTGATCCTCGAGCAGGATGAAAAGGCCAGTGATCACGTCGCGAACCAATGCCTGACTGCCAAAGCCGATCGCGACACCGACAATGCCGGCCCCGGCGAGCAGTGGTGCGATGTCGATGCCAAGATGCGACAGGATGATCAGCCCGCTCATCACGACGATCAGCGACAGCATCGCCGTGCGCAACAGCGGCAACATCGTGCGGATGCGGGTGCGCCGCGGCACGCCGCCATTGATCTTTCCGAGATAGCGCTCGATCGCCGAGGCGAAGGTCTCCCAGACCGCGAGGGCGGCCGCGACGATCAGGCCGATCGACAACAGGTCGCCGCCCAGTCGCCGCGCGAGATCGGTATCGAGCCAACCGAACGCGCTGATCTGCCAGGCCTGCAGCACCGTCAGACCGGCGACGACATAGAGCGCGGTGCTAACCAGGCCGGTTAGGACCGGGACATAGCGGTTGGCGCGCTGCTCGAGCGTCGGAAATTGCGTTTTGAGATGCGGCGAGACGGCAAAGCCTCGCCGGCTCAAACCGCGGATCGAATGGGCGAGAAGCCGCGCTACGACAATCACCAGCACGCTGAGCCCGGTCGCGCGCGCGACATAAATAAACCCGCCCTCGATATGCAGCGCGTAGATCGCGTAAAGGCCGGCGATGTAAAAGATCGCCAGCAATTGCCACACCTCGGCCAGGGTGCGCCGCATGCGGCCCCAGCCGGATACCCTGGATCCGTCGCCGCCGATCCAATCGGCAATTTGCCCCCGGTTCTGCAGCAAAAAAATGATCGCGAGCAGCGCCAACACCAACCCGACCAGCTTAAGCAGCAAGGTGTAGAGCGGGCCTGGAATGCCGAGCCACCACGCGGCCTCCGGAACCGCGTAACCGTAGACGCCCCAAAAGGTGAAGCGCTTGACCCAAATGTACAGATAATTGCGCGTTTCGGCGTCGAGCCGCAGGAACGAGGTGCCCTCGTCGGGCGGAATCAGAACTGCGCGCGCGAGACACAGGATTAGCCGCGCCTCGATCGTCGCCACGGCGAGGACCGACATCATGATGCCGGTCGGGGTCAATGAATCGAGCGCCATCGCCACGGCGCCGTAGACAATCGCCGCGAATACCAGGATCGGCACTAGGTCGAGGATCAGCGCCAGTAAGGCAAAGAGCGCCTTGATTGTTCGGGTATCGCGCTGCCGCACCGGGAATTTTGGCCGAGTCCGAGCAATGATCCAGCGCAGCGCGGCCTCGGCCGCCGCCGCAGCACCGAAGATCAACACCAAGGCTTGGGCCGCACTCGCCCAGCGCTCGCGGGCGGCCTCGCTGTGAATTTGCTCGCGCGCCCAGCGGATCAGCCGCGGCGCGTCGACGATCAACGCGACGCCGGCCAGGATCTCGCCGGTAAAGGCGTCGATTTGGCTGGACAAGCGCCCGAGGAGAGCAACCCCCTCCGATTTCGGGGGCTCGGTGTGCCGCTGTGCGGCGATCAGCGTCTGGAGTTGTGCCACGAGCTGCGCCCGTGCGTGGTCGTTTTGCAAGGTGTCAACGAGCTGCTGCAATTCGCCGTTCGAGGGTGGTGGCGATCGCGGCGCGGCGGACGGCGGCGCCGAATGCGGCGACCCCGGCGAGGTTGCGGCGGCCGACGCGCCAAACGCGGCTGAGAGAGGCGCGGCCACGATCGCAAGCAGCAGCCATACGGCCTTGCACATCGACGATAGCCCCCCGCGGCGGCTGTTGATCAGAAGCAGCGAGCGGGTTCCCCGGCCCGACCGCCGCGCAGCTTAACTCTCCGCTCTATTCGCGCTGCCGCATCAGTTGGGCAACGCCGCCGGCTTCTGCATCACCACGGGCTTCAAGCGCGGCGGTGATCCGCGGACGGTCGCCCGCGGGACGGTTCTGGCTCAGCTTAAATTTGCCTTCGAGCCGCGTGACACAAATCTCGAACCCAACAATGCCCCGGAGCATCCCGGTCATATAGTCGGCGGGCTGATCCTCCATTCGCCACGGCGCCTCGCTGCCGCCTTCGTGGCGCTCAGACAGACGTCGCAACAGGTCGCACAACTGCTCATCATCCATCAGTCGAACAGCGCCATAAGCATGGACGTCGGCGTAGTTCCAGGTCGGCACCGCCGGACCACTCGCATACCAGCGTGGCGAAATATAGGCGTGCGGTCCGCTGAACACGGCCAGCACTTCGCTGTCTCGCGCCAAATCCGCGAGCTGCGGGTTCGGGCGCGCGAGATGACCCTGCAGATAGAGTTGATTGCTATCCCCGCGTTGCTCGACCAGAAACGGGACGTGACTCGCCACCAGCCCGCGCTCGCCATGGCTGATCAGCAGCCCGAAATCGTAGCGCTCGATATGCGCGATCAGAATTTCGGGCCGGGTTTCGGTAAAAACGGGCGGTAGATAAACCACGCAGCCTCACGACCGGTCAGAGGATAGAAGCGGATGGTCTACCACATCCCGACCGTCAGGACGGCCGTTCTGCCGAAACCACAGCGATGTCATGCCGGGTCTTATTTGGCGACCATCACATCGGACGCCTTAATAACCGCAAATGCGTCGTCACCAACGGCGAGACCGAGATCATCAACCGCCTCGTTGGTTATCGACGAGGTCACGATCACGCCGCCGCCGATATCGATGCGAACATGCGCCGTCGTCTGGCCCTTGGTGACCGCAACGATCTTGCCCTTGAGCTGATTGCGCGCGCTGAGTTTCATCGTATCTTCCTTTTTTGGCGATGTGCGGATTGGAGTACCCAGTGGACATATTGCGCACCATGAAGCGGCCGCAAGCGGGGCGAAAATGAGAGAAGCAAAGACCGGTTCGATTTTGGGCGAGACGATATCGGCGATCGAGGCGATCCTCGGCCCAGATCTTACCGACATCACGGTCGAGCGCGCGGTGATCGGTCTGTTCTTTACCGGCGTCAAACTCAGCAACGGCGCCGCGGGGACTTGTGCCACGCCAATCAAGACCATCCCGGAAGCAGTCTGCTGCCCGAGTTCGGCGATGGCGATGCCGTTCCCCGGCAAAATTCGCGGCCGCAAGGCGAGCGATCTGGCGCGCGAGGTGCTCTCCGGCCACGGCATTCGCCGCGCCGTTGGCATCGCCACGGTAAACGCGCTCGCCGATTGGTGCTGGCAGCGCCGGCCGCATCGCGACATCGAGCTGCGAGCGGGGGTCGACGCCTTTGACGCAACCGAAATCCGCAGCGGCGATCAAGTCGTTGTCGTTGGCGCGTTCGTGCCGTTTCTGAAGGAGCTAAAGCGGCGCAGCCAGCGCTATCTGGTGCTCGAACAAGACCCTGCTACGTTAAAAGCGGACGAACTGCCGTTCTTCCGCCCCGCCGAGCGGGCGGGTGAAGTCGTGCCTGACGCCGATGTGCTGTTGATTACCGGCTCGACGCTTCTCAACGCCACGCTTGAGGATCTGCTGGCATTGGCGCGGCCGGAGGCGCGAGTCACAATTGTCGGGCCAACCGTCGGTATGTTGCCCGACCCCTTCCTCGCGCGCGGCGCCGACGTCCTCGGCTGCGTGCGGATCACCGACCCCGACGCGTTTCTCGATGTGCTCGCCGAAGGCGGCTCGGGCTATCATTTCTTTGGCCGCTCGGCGCAGAAAATAGTGCTCGCCCGCCGCACGCCGGCGATCAGCACGCAGGCGGTGTAACGCCGGTCCGTCTTTCAACTGGGTCCAGGCAGCGACTGCGACTAGGCGGGCTGTCACCGGCAAGCGGGAGCAGGAAATTGAACCGCGCGGTAATGCGGTCCTGGTCGTCGGCCCACGCCATATTCAACCGGTAATGTATTCCCGTCATCCGGGGAGTGAGCTTTACTTGTACCGTCTCCTACGTGCCGGCTTGGCTGCTCTCGCCATCACTCTCGGCTGTACTCCGCTCTTGCCGCTCGCGGGCCAATCCGCCGCAGCGCAGCAACCGCCGGCGGTGTCGCAATCGACCGCACCGGAGAGTGGCGCGCCCACCTGTGTCGTTGCGCCGGGGCCGAATTCCTTATGGTCGTTGGCTCAATGCTGCTCGAGAAATCTGCAAAGCAATCGTGGTTGCCGTGCCTACGACGCCACTGATGAATACATCATCCTCAAAGATAATAGTCCGACCAAGCCCGCCGCATATTTGATCATTCCGACGATCCCCGTGACCGGCATGGAGGACAAGCAGATCTTTTCGCCGCCAGTGCTCGATTTCTGGGAGTACGGCTGGCAGCAGGCTAAGCTCCTCGTCAAAAAGCCGGCCGAGGATGTCGGTCTCGCGATCAATTCGCAGCGCGGACGCTCCCAGAACCAACTCCACATCCACATCGCCTGCGTGTTACCCGCGGTCGCCCGGACCCTCGACAGCCACGCGGCGGCGATCGGACCCGATCCGGCAGCCGCGCTGCGGCTCGCCTTGGCTCCGGCAAATCATGTCTATCGGATCATCAAGGTGGACAAGTTGGGCGGTCACGACAGCCCGTTTACGTTGGTGGCGGCGATGCCGAATGCCGCGCCGCAAATGGCCGACCAAAGCATCGCGGTCATCGGATCGGCCGCGCCGAACACCTATTTTGTTCTCGATGCCTCGGCCAATGACGCCAACCCAGGCTTTGCGGAGGAGCTGCTTGACCAGAATTGCGGTGGAGAACCGCTCCACTGAAGACGTTGGGCGTTGATCAAAGCTGCTCAAAAGCAAAGTTCAACCGACAACCTTTGCGTTCTCGTTGCTGCTCTCTCGCGTGAGAGCTGCTAACGACCCAATCCTGTGATAGCTTGGGGCATGGCAAAGCGCGCGCTGATTACCGGCGTTACTGGGCAGGACGGGTCGTATTTGACCGAGTTTCTGCTCGCAAAAGGCTACGAGGTGCATGGGCTGATGCGCCGCGCCAGCCTATTCAACACCGATCGGATCGATCACCTCTACCACGATCCTCACCTCGCCGGCGACAAACTAACCCTACACTATGGCGATCTGACCGATGGCACGGCGCTGCGCCGGGTGCTGGAGCGGGTCGATCCCGACGAGGTCTACAACCTCGGTGCTCAGAGCCATGTCAAAGTATCATTCGACATTCCCGAATACACTGCCGAAGTCGTGGCCGTCGGCACGCTGCGCCTGATCGAGGCGGTGCGTGACTACGTGATGCATGGCGGCCGCCCGGTACGCTACTACCAGGCCGGCTCATCCGAGATGTTTGGCGCGGCTGCACCGCCGCAAAGCGAGACGACTGCGTTTTATCCGCGCAGTCCCTATGGCGTCAGCAAAGTCGCGGCGCACTGGTTCGCCGTCAACTACCGCGAAGCCTACGGTCTCTTCATCTGCAACGGCATCCTGTTCAACCATGAGAGCCCGCGGCGCGGCGAGACCTTTGTCACGCGAAAAGTGACGCGTGCGGTCGGCCGGATCAGCCAAGGTCTGCAAGACAAACTCTATCTCGGCAATCTCGAAGCACGACGCGACTGGGGGTTCGCCGGCGACTATGTCGAGGCTATGTGGCTGATGATGCAGCAGGACGAGCCCGACGATTATGTGATCGCTACCGGCGAGACGCATAGCGTGCGCGAGCTCGTGCAATGCGCCTTTGCCGAGGCCGGCCTCGACTGGCAGCGCCACGTCGCCGTAGACAGCCGCTATTTGCGCCCGACGGAGGTCGATGCATTGCTCGGCGACGCCGGCAAGGCGCGGCGAATTCTCGGCTGGCGGCCGCGGGTTGGCTTTGCCGAGCTGGTGCGAATGATGGTCGCGCACGACATCGATCTGGCGCGACGGGAGCGCACCATTAAGCAGGCCGGATTTGCCGATGCCGCACCGGGCGCGGCGCTCGCGGGAGGCGATTGACAGCATGCCGCCGATCATTTTTCCACTGCAAGGACGCCGCGTCTTCGTCGCCGGCCACCGCGGGATGGTCGGCTCGGCACTGGTGCGCCGGCTCGCCCAAGAGGATTGCGAGCTGCTCACCGTCAGCCGCGCCCAGGTCGATTTGCGCGACCAGGCGATGGTCGACCGCTGGTTCGACGCACATCGCCCCGATGCCGTATTGCTGGCGGCGGCGCGGGTTGGCGGTATTCATGAGAACGACACCCATCCGGGCGATTTCCTCTACGATAATCTGACGATTGCGACCAACATTATCGAGGCGGCGCGGCGCACCGGGGTGGCAAAGCTGCTGTTTCTTGGGTCGTCCTGCATCTATCCGCGGCTAGCACCGCAGCCGATGCCGGAAAGTTGCCTGCTGACCGGGCCGCTCGAACCAACTAACGAATGGTATGCCATCGCCAAGATTGCCGGGCTGAAGCTGTGCCAAGCCTATCGCCGTCAACACGGATGCGATTTCGTCTCGGTGATGCCGACCAACCTCTATGGCCCAAACGACAATTTCAACCTGCTGTCGAGCCACGTCCTACCGGCATTGCTGGCTAAGATCGATGCCGCGGAGCGCGAGCGCCGCGACACGGTGGAGATCTGGGGCAGCGGCCGGCCGCGCCGCGAGTTTCTGCATGTCGACGATTTCGCGGATGCCGTCATCTTTCTGATGCAAACCTGGTCGGACGAGGAGCCGATCAATATCGGCACCGGCACCGATGTAACGATCGCCGAGCTCGCCCGACTAATCGCCAACGTCGTCGGCTTTGCCGGGCGCTTTGTGTTCGACCCGACGAAACCGGATGGGGCCCCACGCAAGCTGCTCGACGTCTCAAAGCTGACGGTCGCCGGCTGGCGCCCGCGGATCGAACTCAAGGCCGGGATCCGCCAGACCTACGAATGGTATCGCACGGCGCGCCCCGTCGCCGCCGAGTAAAGCGAGATTGCCCACGCGCAAACCATCCGATGACATCGGATAGTGTACAACCAGATGAGCCGACCTTTGCTTTACAGAAAATTTACTGCTCCAAGTATCTACTAATGCCTTCGCACCCCGGGATATCTATCATGCGTGACATTTATCGCGCCGGCGACGCAAAAGCGGTAGGGTGACTGTTCGCCCCCGCCGTAGTCCGGGAAATGTCAGGCAATTTCTTGTGTGGTATGTTTTTATGTTCCACCAGGGAAACTTGATAGAGCCGGGGTTAAAACCCTCCATTTCTAGCCATGATTGGTATCCAGCTCATTGGCGGTCTGGGCAACCAGATATTTGAGTACGTCGCGGCCCGTGTGCTTGCCCAACGGCTCGGGTGCGGATTTGTGGTACTCGCACCTTTCGTGGGCGCTGCTCCCTGGTCGCAGTTGTTCACAAACATCCGCCGTGTACCGCTGGTAGGCCGCGCTCCGGTTTATGCCGAAATCGGACAGTGTTTCCCCGCCGCGACGCAGTCGATCACCGGAATGACCCTTCAGCTAATTCGGCGACGGCTGCGTCCGGTCTTGTTTCCTCATACCTTTATTCCACGACGGGATGTGGATCCCAGTGGGGAGCCAATAGAGCTTTTCGACCCTAACTTTTTCAATGTGAAATCGGGGACGTGGCTGGAAGGGTATTTTCAGTCGTCAGCATATTTTCAGTCTGTTGAAAGCGATGTCCGGAATTGGCTGCAGGTATCACCACAAGAAAAAGCCGCCGTAAATCGCGCGATTAATGCGTGGCCCGCGCCAGCCGATCGGATGGTGGCGATACATGTTCGCAGGGGTGATTACTTAGGGCAGAAAACGCCGATGAGTGACCCAGAGCTTGGGTGGGCCCTGCCCATAAACTACTATAGAAACGCTATCGACGCGTTACCGCCAAACCTAAGTTATGCAGTTTTTTCCGACGATCCTGCATATGCGGAGCGGAAATTTAAGGCGCTTAATCCTTGGGTTGCCCAAGGCAACTCGGCACTAAGGGATTTATGCCTGATGTCGGCCTGCCGCTATATGATAATTGCCAACAGCACGCTGTCATGGTGGGCAGCATGGCTTAACGAAGACCCTGAAAAAATAGTGCTTGCGCCACGCTTCCATCTCGGATGGCGCATTGGCAGATGGTACCCTGGTGGGATCGCCGTCGCAGGTTGGAAGTATATTGACGCGGCAGCTCCCTAACGGCCGACCGATCGGGCTTCAATATCAATAGCTGCCTCGCCAAGCTCAATGGGCTCCGCGTTCGTATACTCCCCCAATGGGAACTTTTGCTCTATAGTCGTAGGTTGTTCAATCAACAGCCCACTTTTCCAATTCAGCACCGGTGCTATCATTCCCGGACGACTTTTCGTGGTCACAGAGGACCAATATGCGGTCTCTCCGTGATCAAGAAAGATGTCTGCTGAAACTAGAGGATCGCAATGTACGATCCACTTTTGATAGTGAATGCTAAGCCGCGGGGCGATCAAATAGCGGCGACCGTGCAACAATCGTGGTGGGATCTCACATACGAGGCGATAGAGCCCCGGTTCTCTGACCCACCTCGTCTGATCGGCGTTATCGGTGTCGTAAGTTCGGAAGGTAACTGTGCCATCGTCAGCGATGAGATCAAAGCCGATGCACAGTCCCGATTTCGCTTTTAGGACGTCGACGACAAGCTCGACAAAAATCGGGTCGCTACTGGAGAACGACTTCCCGCGGCCAGAAGAAATCGACACGCTCTTCAGCCGAGCATCCTCGTCTCCAAGCCCTTCAGGATCAGACCAGCTGCTCGTCTCCGTGTGGCGGTTGCTTTCGAGATAGACATCGACGACGTCGGAAACCTGTGAATCGGCAATTACCCTACCCGCAATGAGCAGCAAGGCACGCGTGCTGAGCTTGCGTAGCGCCTGCATATTATGGCTGACAAACAACACGGTACGCCCGCCCCGCGCGACCTCATCCATCTTGCCGAGGCATTTCTTCTGAAACTCGGTGTCGCCGACGGCGAGAACCTCGTCGACAATCAGGATCTCGGGTTCGAGGTGGGCGGCGACGGCAAAGGCAAGCCGCACATACATCCCCGACGAGTAGCGCTTGACCGGGGTGTCGAGAAACTTCTCGATCTCGGCAAAGGCCACGATCTCGTCGAATTTTCGGCGGATCTCGCCGCGGCTCATGCCGAGCACCGCACCATTCAAAAAGATGTTTTCGCGGCCGGTCAATTCCGGGTGAAACCCGGTGCCGACCTCGAGCAGGCTCGCCACCCGGCCGCGCAGGGTGACGCGGCCCGCAGTCGGATCGGTGATGCGCGACAGGATTTTGAGCAAGGTCGATTTGCCCGCACCATTGCGTCCGATGATGCCGAGGACCTCGCCCTCATGGACCTCGAAACTGACATCCTTGAGCGCCCAGAACTCTTCGACCTCGTCGCCCTGGACGACCTGACGGCCACGCACGACATCGCTTGCCTTGCGCGCGGCGTTGCGCAGATGGCGCTCCAACACGTCGCGGAGATTGGGGAAGCGCTCATCCATCGTCCGCTCGGCGCGGTGGCCGACGAGGTAGCGCTTTGACAAATTCTCGACCGAAATGACCGGCTGCGCCATCGTGCTGGCGTCATCCTCTCAGAGTAGAGCCGCAAGGGCGCAGGCGCGTACCGTCGGACATTACCCCGAGAGCGTTATCACTTTCCTAAGCCAACGACAAACCCTCGGCTTCCCGGTTGGCGCGACGCGCAGCCACTCCGACGTAGGTTGCGACGTGCAGGCACGCCCGAAGAGCGCCTTCGACCCCCATGCCGCGGAATTTGCAGCCAGAGAAGGGGAGCATTGCGGTACCGCATGTCGCGATGCACCTCGTCCTCAAATCAGATCGGCAAAGCTCGCTTCGGTCTTGCGAAAACGGCGAATGCCGAACCACAGAAAAAACGCCGCAACGACGATACTGGCGGCGATCCCCGGCAGGTAAATCTGGCTCTGCCCGCCCAGAATGCACCAACGAAATCCGTCGATGACCCCAACCATTGGGTTGAGCGAATAGAGCATCCGCCACTGTTCCGGCACGACCTTCGAACTGAACCCGACCGGCGACACGTAGAGCCCGAGTTGCACAACGAACGGAATCACATAACGGAAGTCTCGGTATTTGACGTTGAGCGCGGTCATCCACAACGCCGGGCCGATGCTGACGATAGCGGCGAGCAGGAGGAAGAGCGGAAGCAAGGCGATCTGCCAGCCGGGCAAAAACCGGTACCACGCCATCATGCCGATAAGGATGGCAAACGAGATCAGGAAATCGACAAAGGCGACCACCGCGGTCGCGCTCGGCACGATTAGCCGCGGAAAATAAACCTTGCTGATCAGATTGGCGTTGCCGATCAGGCTGCTCGATGCGTCGCTAAGGGTGGTCGAGAAAAACGTCCATGGCAGCATGCCCGCGAACACCATCAGCGGATAGGGGGCGCTCCCGTCGGAGGGCAGCTTGGCGATGCGGCCAAACACCACAGTAAAAATCACCATCGTCAGAAACGGCCGGATCACCGCCCACGCGGCGCCGATCACCGTCTGCTTGTAGCGCACGGCGACGTCGCGCCACGCGAGCACGTAGAACAGCTCGCGGTAGCGCCACAAATCTCGCCAGTAGTTGAGTTCCTGACGGCCAGGCTCGATAATCGTAACGCTTGACATTGACAATTTGTTTACCTGTGGCAAAGAGATTCAATATACATTGCAGTGCTTTTCCAAGTCAAGTCGAGTCCTCACGGTGAAACGCTAACGCTAACTTCTCGGTAGGGAGATCAAGACTGCGTCACGAGGTATTCACACTTGTCTCGACTCGGGCTAGTGTAATTTCCGAATTGCTGACCGCGGTCGCATGACAAACGGGCGAGGAAAGTTACAGCGGGTATTGTCGATGCGAGAACCGCGCGTTGATCTGAGTTTAGCGCCAGCTGCGGCTCCCGGGCCGCAGCAACCGAGCATTGTCCCGGGGAGTGCGCTCGCCTCAAACGAGCACCAAGGCCGCCGGTCTCCGCCGCGGAATGGGGCGCTGCTTGCCCCTGCCGCGGAACAACTGGCCGAACTACCGGCCGGACCGCCAATCCTGATTGTCTCGATTGACACAGAATTGGAGTTTGATTGGAACGGCCCGTTCCTGCGCACCCAAACCAGCGTGGGCAATGTGCGCAACCAGTCGATGGCGCAGGAAATCTTCGATCGTTTTGGCGTGCGGCCGATCTATCTCGTCGACTACGCAGTGGCGACGCAGCCGGAAGCCTATCTCCCGCTCCGTGAGATCTTCCAGTCGAAGCGCTGCGAGATTGGCGCCCACCTGCATCCATGGATCACGCCTCCCTTCCTCGAAGAATTAGGCGCGCGCGCGTCGTTCACTCAGAACCTGCCGGTGCCGCTGCAAAAGGCGAAGCTCACACAGCTGACCGAAGCCATTGAAAGCAGCTTCGATTTCCACCCACTCGCGTATCGCGCCGGCCGATTGGGGGTCGGCGAGGAAATCGCCGATATGCTGACCTCTCTCGGTTATCACATCGACATGAGCGTGCTGCCTGGGATCGACATGCGTCGTATTTATGGCCCGGATTTTCGGCAAGGGCTCGACCGGCCCTATTGGTTCGGCCGCGACTTGTCGCTGCTCGAGATACCGGCCACGCCCTGCTTTGCCGGCTTGCTCGCTGCGCGCGCCCTGCCGAAAGCTGTCTCGATCGAGCTTTACGACCAGTTGTCGCGCCCCTGTTTTGATAGGTTCCGCATACGCGGTGTGTTCTCGCGTCTCCGCCTTCTCGAATGGATCCCGCCGAGCCCGGAAGGGGTCACGCTCAGCGAGTTGCATCGCCTGACGCGGGGATTTCTGTCCCACGGCAGCCGCGTCTTCGTACTCAGTTATCATAGTTCGTCGCTGCTGCCCGGCAGTACCCAATATGTTCAATCCTCATCCGATCTGACCGGCTTCCTGAGTAGGATCGAAGGGTTCCTCGATTTCTTTATTGGGAAGCTCGGCGGCGTCTCGATGACGCCGAGCGAACTCAGAGCCGTTTTGCCACAGCGGCAGCAGCCCCGCCTTTCGCTGCCGGAACAACAGCCGCCTGCGGCCGCAGCGCTGCTCGGCGAGGCCGGCCGTGCCGGGGAGTGAGGTCAGCGGGGTTCAGTTCGTGACCGGCGGCAAGGCTCTCGTTATCGGCGATGATACGCGGAGCTTTCTTGCCATCATCCGCTCGTTGGGTCGCCAGGGCATAATCGTCCATTCTGCGCCGACAAATTTCCGTTCGGCCGCTCTGCGCTCTCGATACATTGCCGCTACCCGCGATCTGCCTCCCTGGATGGGAGACGGCGCTGAGTGGCTCGCCGCCATCACCGAATTGTTGCGCGCCGAGCGCTACGATCTGGTCATCCCGTGCAATGAGACGGCACTCCTCCCGCTGCAGCGCCATCGCGCCGCGCTGTCTCATTTCACCCGACTTGCGATCCCCCACGACCGAGCGATCGCCATGCTCTTCGACAAGGTCGAGACCCGTGAGCTGGCGCGGCGCGTCGGCGTGCCGATCGCGGCCGGACGGCTTCTGTCGCCAAGCGACACGGCAGGAGGATTGTTGATCGAGTTTGGCGCGCCGGTCGTCCTGAAGCCGCGCCGTTCCTACTCGCTGGAACAGCTCGCTTCTCGCGGCAAAGTCGAACTCGTCAAAGAGCCAGCCCGGCTGGAGCGGTTGCTCGGTACGCTCGACCCCGGCGAGACCGTCGTCGAGGGATATTTCTCGGGACAGGGTGTCGGCATCTCGGTCCTGGCAAGCGCCGGCCGCGTATTGCAGGCATTTGAACACCACCGGGTTCGCGAGCTTGCCGGCGAAAGCTTTTATCGTTGTTCCGCGCCGCTTTCCCCAGATCTTGTCGCCGGGTGCGAGGCGATCGTCGCCGGTTCGGACTACACCGGCGTGGCCATGTTCGAGTTCAAAAAGAAACCCACCGGCGAGTGGATTTTGTTGGAGGTCAATGCCCGCCCTTGGGGATCAATGCCGCTGCCCGTCGCTTTGGGTGTCGATTTTCCCTATCGCTGGTACCGTCTGCTGACCGCGGCCGAGGAGGGGCCTGCTGCCAGCTATCGTTCTGGTGTCTATGGGCGCACTCTGCTGCCCGATCTGCATATCTCCCTGAAGCAGGCCGAAGCGCGGCGCCTCGGGCCAATCGCAACGGCTTGGCAGTTGACCCGGTGGGCAGCGGAAATGTACCGCATCCCAATCGGAAAAGAGGTGCACGACGTCTTGGTGCGCGATGACCCGCGTCCCGGCCTGGGCGAATTGGGTGAGATCGCTCGAGCCGCATGGGGGAGGATCGAACCCCGATTTCCAGGTGCCGCTGCTCGTCGCCGTCGTCGTGCTCGAGCCGAACTAGACGGCTTGCGGCGGAATGCCGGCAGCTTGCACATCGTCTTCGTGTGCCAAGGAAATATCTGTCGCAGTCCGTTTGCCGAGGCTCTGCTGCGGGCGCGCCTCGGCAACTCTTGCGTGGCGATAAGCTCCGCCGGATTGTTGCCGCGGCCGGGACGGTCGACGCCGGGCTTTGGTCGCGAGGCCGCAGCGGCGCATGGCATCGACCTCTCGGCGCATCGCTCGGTTTGGCTCAGCCGGAATATGGCCGAGACCGCGTCGCTCGTCGTCGTGTTTGATGAATTGACGCGGTCCGGTGTATTCGACCGCTATCCGGATATAACCGCACCAGTGATTCTACTGGGCGATTTATTGGAGCTGGGCGATATCACAGATCCGATCGATGGCGGCGCCGCCGAATTTAATCGTGTTTACGGTCAGATCTGCGCCGCAATCGCGGAATTAATACCGTTTGTGCCCGCCGTCACCTAGCAATCTCGTAACTTACTCCAAGCCACGTTGCTCTACCGGCTTTACGAATCGAAGAAATGGCCTTCGCCAATATTCGGCGGATAACCAGATACAAAGGTTAGCCAGTGACGTGCCGGTTCATAGTGATTTTCCGGTGTCAGCGGCTCACAAAATTTTCCCGCTACCAGATCATTCCGCACAAAGAAGGCATTCACTCCCCCTATGCTGCATGCTACCAAAGAATACCCCTTCTCTCGCAGCAGTTCGTCCCACGCAGCAAGCGAAGCACCGTAATCATCCGTCATGTCCCAGCTCTTGTCGGGATCGTATTTCATTATGAATTTGTGAGGTGGCGGAAACTTCGCATTGTATTCTACTATGACGAGACGCGCCTCCAATTTCTCCAACGCGCTTAGGATGTGATAATCATTGCCGTCGATATCCAACGACAGTAGATCAATACCAGCGAAAAATCCTTCCCGCTCCAGTCTCTGTACGGACTCGGCAGTGGCGAACATGTTCAAGACGGTAAGTCGGCCATTTGCCACAAACGGATCGAATTTCTTGCTGATCTCTGTCGGCTCGATCCATGCGCCGGACCATCCCTGTAGCAGTAACCAGACCGTATTGTTCTCTAAGCCGTCGCCAGCGCCAATCTCAACAAAACGTCGCGACGAGGTGCCAATGCGACGAAAGACCTCCGCGATAATCCCATCCTCACCGCTTTGCGAATAAACTTTCCTTTCCGACCGCAGCAGACGGTATTCGTCCTTACCCCGTGGTGTATCCAGGTAGGACTGGACGAATGACTCTGTCATGAAACAGTTAACCTTCCACCTGAATTGATTTGTGTATCGTACAGTAAGCACAAACTGGTCCATAAATTGAAATGGCCTTGTAAAAAGTTTCTGCAAAAATCGGAACGGTTTCTCAATCTGCATTTGACCTTTCCACTTGCCGAGCAACGTGTCGGTAACCCCACATTATCCCATACGATGGCATCTCATGTGCTGGAAACGTGCGAAAACCAAGCTCGCTCAAGCGTCTCTTGCACCAGGCTCGACCGCTCGGCCGATCGTCGCGCTCATGCCACCCGACAACGAGCGCCCTGACATCGAGTCCACCAAAGCGCGGATCTTCGATCATGTCAGACCCGCCATCACCGATCTTCAATATGTCGATGCGGCGCGTCCCGAGCAGCTCGAATATGTCGCTTATTTCTGCTTTGTCCCCGCTAATGGCGATGTTGGCTGGCTGCGACGTGCTCGCATGGTCGGCAATCTGTGCGGGGTTGCCCGCAATAGCCGCCGCAACCGGATACAAAGTCGCCCGATTGTCGAACTGGTTTCTCGCAAGATTCGCCCGGCATTGGGCCATATTTGCCGGATCCGGCTCAAAGGCGATGAGTTCGGCCCGCCAATAGGTCGTCAGCCAATAAAGGCATGACAATCCGATACCGGCGCTCAAATCCACGACCAGCTTGACGCGCTCCGGCGGGATCCAAACCGGCGGCATCAGGTAATCGCGGACAAAAATCTGGTGGGCGATTTCCCAATCATTGTTGCCGCGGGAGCGGGACCGAAGCTGGTATTCGGGGCCGGATCGCAATCGCACCCAAACATCGTTCTGTTGCCCGAGCGCTCGCCACGCCAGGTATTGCGCTGCCCCTGCAAAATTGAGTGTTGCGGCAAAGGCGAATGGGAGATTGTCGCTGCTCGCTTCACGCTTTTCTTTGGCAGCGGGCGGCGATCGCGTTCCGGCGCAAAGCTTGGCAATGACCTCTTGGCCACGCGCCGCATAGTAGCCGTCGAGGTATCTCGAGCTGCCAATAAAATGAAAAAACTTGACCTCGCGGCGGGGTACGCGCGGTGTAAAACTGGCGTATTCCGGCCGCGGTAGAACAACGGCGCCCGGCGAGTTGGCTATCGCGAAGTTCGACCCGCATTGCTCGCTTCCCCATTCGCGCCATCGCTGAGTTCCAATGAGCCGCTCCATCTCCGCATGAAAGCGGGTGATCGCCGCGCGCGTAAACCCGCCGCGAGAGAACCCGGCAAACCCGGAGGAGCCGCGTACATAGCGCAGACCCTCGCCTTCCGAGTAATGCTTGAACGCCCGCTCGGCGATGATGCCAATGTAATCGCTCGGCGTCGCGTCTGCTTCCTCGGCAACATCGGCCAAAGGCATCAGCTCGAAGCCGTCGGAAATCGTGAACGGTGCGTTTGTCTCAAGGCAGCGAACGACCTCGTCGAGATCATTGCTGACCGTCAGCGTATCGGCATCGAGCTGAACGGTGTATTCGCGTTCGGACCTGTCGAGAACGTAAAGGAGACGCTCCCAGGTGCCGCCGCGTTGACAAGCGCCCGTCGCGATGTCTTCGAGGATTACAAACTCCAGCCCGACGACATGCCGCCCCAAGGTTTGGCGCAGCGCGATCGGCATGTCGCGGTCAACGATCGCCGTTACTTTTCCGCGACCAATCTTGGGATAAAAGGATTTGAGCGCCAGGAGATAGATCGGAATATCGCCATTTGCGACCATGCTGACAATGCACCACGGTGCGTCCTTGACCTCGATTGGGGGCGTGTCGAAGATGCCGGCGATCGCACGGTTGAAACTCCGGCGCCGAAAAGACTGCCGCGCTCTATAAAACACGGGCTCGATCCATCCTGGTGGGGGCGTTAGGCGACAGCCGGCGGCGGATCGCGAAAGACGCCGTCATTGCAAGCCAACCGAGCGTGGGTTTCGCAGCCAGCCCTTGCCGCGCATAATAAGCAGCACAATCGAGCCGCCCCGATTGCGCCGCTTCGGTCGCGATGTGCTTCAGCGCGTAGGCGCGGTGGAGCATCGCGTAACCCCGCAATTCAGGTTGTTCCGAAAACAATACAGCCTTGTCCAATACCCGCAACTGATAGAGCCGCTTGGAGAGTTCCGATTCGGATGTTGACATGCTCGCTTTGGCGGCGGGATCGGGGATGTTGTGACGGGAGACGGTAACGGGCAGAAATCGGATTAACTTCGCTCGGTCGATCGCACGCAGGAAAAAGTCGACATCTTCTTCGTAACGCAGCGCTTCGTCGAGCCCATCGATCTCCAGATAAAGCGTTCGTGACGCTATTGTCGTATTCAAATGACAATGCGCATGGCAGCCCAGCAGTTCAGCTGCGGTCACGGTATATGCCCCGGCGGCATCCGGGCCGCCACGCGAGCGGCTCTCGACACCCTTGATCCAAGTGACGCCGGCAACCGGGACGCCGTCTCGGAATGCCTGCTGATTGGCCAATATCAAATCGATCGGGGCCGTGCTGTTGGCGATCACCTGGGCAACCCGGCCCAGATGCTCCGGGTCAGTCCATTGATCGTCATCGTCGAGAAAGCAAAGATAGCCGCCGCGGCTGTGGGCCACACCGTAATTCCGCGAATAGCTTGGCCCATGCCCGTGCTCGGTAGGCACTAACGGCAACATGCGGGCCATCCCTACCGCAGCCTCTACCAGTTCCCGATAACGGTGCTGATGCTGCTCGGAGGAACCATCGTTGACGACAATCACTTCGAAACCGTGAAACCGCTGCTCCAACACTGATTGCAGCGCTACCGCGAATGCCGCGGGACGGTTCCGCGTTGGAATGATGACGGAAAACAGTGGCTGCTCTGTCGAGCCCATTACTCCACGGTCTCGCGGCGAGCCGGCGAAACCGGCACATTGTCGGGTCGTTCGGATGTGGTTGGGGCGCCGCGGAGCTGGCGGACCGCTGCGAGGTAGTGTTTGGCGACTTCGCTCCTGCTGGGAAGACCCGGGTCGTCACTTCTCGGGGGCGATGCCGGTTCGCTATAATCCAGCCGAAGCGTATCGGGGTCGATCCCAAGACGCCGGGCGATCGCCACGATAAATCTCTGTGGGTCCTCGCAGAATGTTTCGTAGGAGATCGTCATCGGAGACAAACCGTTCCTGGCGAGGAAGACGCGCCAGCCGCGATCTTCGTCTGCCAAACCCTTCAGCTCCCGGTCGATACGCGGCGGGCTCAGCACGTCCGTTGCCGCTAAAGGCGCGGTGGTAACGGTGTCATCGATACCCCAACGTCCGGTCGCAAAGGCAAAATTTCGTGAGATTGCCTGTTTGAGCAAATCTTCTCTAAAGATATGGATGAATAACCCGCCATCGAGGAGTTTTAGCCCCACCGGATTCTCAAGAACGCTAATAAACTCCTCAAAATGAATTTTGGCGGCAAAGATGCCCCGCTGGCAACGTCGTGGGACGAGTTGGGCGATATATTTAGTCAGAAAGTTTATCTCCGCCGTCCGGTCGGGCTTAGCGAACGGCAGACGATCCCTCAGACCTCGACTTCGCCATTTCAATCCCTCGACGTCTTTTCCGAGACCGAGCCGCGGCGCAATTTCCCGCATAATAACCGGATTGAAATATTCGTGCGGCACCCCCAGCCCGGCATTTATCATGTAGCGGCATAGCATATAGCTGCCGCTCCTCGGGGTCGAACAGATGAAGATCTTGGCCGGCTCGCCGGTGAACTCCGGCTGGTCGAGGAGTTCACTCGTCACCTGGGCTTCGGTATATCGCATGATCCACCTGTTTTTCATTCGACATGATCCGGACCGGCCGGATGTGAGGGGAGGACCGACACTCACTCTATCCAATTAACCCGCGACCCGTTATCGCGTTAGCGCAATTGACTCTGGGCTTTACAGCAACTTGGTGAACTCATTCCTGCACGCCGCGGGACATTGGCGATGAAGCTGCCCGATTGGCGTGGTTGAATAGGCTAGATCGACCTGTTTAGCCTGCAAAGGTGTTTCCGCCGCGTCGTTCTGCCGGTTCCACAAATTAGCGCAAAGACATGGGTGCTCACACGTCTTGGCTCCCTGACCGCGCCGCGAGGGTCCCGAAGAAAGGTTAACATATGTTTTGCGCGTGCAGTTGAGCGTGGCGGCGAAAAATGGGAGGCGCATTCCATCGGGCGCAATCGCAACAGAAATATCCTGGGCGCCCGCAGAATAGAGATAAGGCGAAGCGTGGCGAGGATCTCGCTGAACACCCGCTATCAGACTAGGGGTGTCACGTGCCGTGACATCGGCCGCCTGCGCCCAAACTGCGCGCGATCAACTTTCGTTGGGAGATCGTGCGATTCATCGGCCGCCGAAGGGGAGAAAAGCGGACTGATCGAATTGCGGGAGACGCATAATCAACATTGTAGAGCGGCATCCGATGATCCCGAGCGTTGAGCGGGCGCCGTGCCGACCAAATTCCCCGACAAATTACGAAACCATTAACGTCGCTATAGACAAGTATACAACTCCCGTAATACCGTTCGATTCGGTTAGGACGCCTCGGTGAAATATCCATATTGGCGAGCCGCATAGCGGAACGCCGATGACCGAGAGGAGCGGAACGCCGGCCAAAGAGCATGGCGGCCGGTCCGCAGGGAAGGGAGGGTTCACGTACAAACCCGCCGGGCTGGACCTGGTTCGGGAACGCGCAAGAATTGCGTATTGGGAGGAAGATGTGCAGGCGAACGTCGCGCCGGATCTGGCGGTCGCCGAAAACCGTGGCGGCCGAACTTTGCGTGTCTTGGTCGTGTGGGCGGTGCGTTTCACACGTGAAAGTCTCACGCAAACCCTTGAGCGCGACTCGGTGGTCTCGGTTATCGGCCAGTGCGGCAGTCTTTCGGAGGCTACCGCGCTGACCGCGAATTTGCGGGCCGATCTTATCTTGCTTGATTCGAGAATTCCGGACGGCCCGGCCGCGGTTCGACGCGCGCTCGACATCGCGCCCGACCTGCGGATCATTGCGTGTTCGGTAAGGGAGACCGAAGAGGACATCATCGCCTGGGCGGAGGCGGGGGTAATCGGGTACATTCCGAGAACTGCCGCGTTGGCCGATTTTATGCGGCTGATGCTCGATATCCATAATGGCGAGCAGATCTCCTCTGGGCGCATCGTCACCGGCCTGTTGCGCCGCATTGCCCTGAGCGCCAGACGACGACCGAACGGGGCCGCCATCCTGCCGATCTTCGCATTGACCAAGCGCGAACGCGAGGCCGCCGAACTGATCCGGGGCGGTCTCAGCGACAAGGAAATCGCTCGTCAGCTGAACATCAGCTTGGCGACGACCAAGTCCCACGTTCACAACCTGCTCGGAAAGCTAAATGTTCAGCGCCGCAGCCAAGTTGCCGAATACATGCGGGAATACAGCAGTCATCCGGGAGCTGTGCCAAGCGGGCAGCCGTCGCTCAATAACTGAACGCGAGGGCCGGGCGGGCGCTGGGGCGCGGCACGAGAGCGGGATTGGCGAGTTCAGCAAGAGCGTATTGTGGTGGAACCAGCCACGCGTACCACGCATCGCGATGGACGAACCACTGGGCGCCGCTGACGGCATTCGCCCAACTCGATAAGTCCAGCACCTTGATGAAAACTTGCTGGCCCGAGACGACAGCCACGGTTGTGTTCTGGCCCTGGTCGAGGTAGCGGTTTTGTGGTGCGATGTGGTAGATTCCAGGGGAAACGTCGCGATAGAATGCGCCGCCCGGCTCCACCGACCCGACATAGACCCCGTTTACGTCTATATTGGCGACATTGAGGCTCTCCGACGGGGACCACAGCCGGTAAAACCAGATCCGGGCTTGGCCAGGTGGCGGAGCCGTGACCGGGGGCGCGGACGAAGTGGCGCAAGCCGTCGCCGAGAGCGTAAACAACAAGCTCGCCGCGTTGATCCAATACCGTAACCGCAATGATAGCCTCAGCATCGGCCTTTTCTCTCGCTTTTCGCGCCCCGGTTGGGCGCCAATCACTTTCTGCGGTCGTGGACCCGCGAGTGGATATGTACGGGTATGGTTACGCTATCAAGCCCGGATGAACCGAAAACAGCGCCGCGCACAAAGCCGGCCCGGCAATTCCGATGAGCATGGGCGCAGCCGGGCGACGCCGATCCCGGGCTGGCTTAGCGCCGCGCTCGCTGATCAGCGTGCCGGCCGCGCGGCCGAGGCGGAGCGGGTGTGCCGCCTGATCCTGTCGATCGATCCCGGTCATGCGCCAACGCTGCATCTGCTCGGGCTCGTCGAGCATCAGCAGGGCCGGTCCGATGACGCGATAGAGCACATCCGAGCTGCGATCGCGCGCAGTGGCCGCGACCCGGCCTTTCATCACAATCTCGGGAACATTCTCCTCAACCTGGATCGACCGGCTGAGGCCGTCAACTGCTATGACCGGGCGCTCGCGCTCGCTCCGGACTCGGTCGAAACACTCTACAATCTCGGCAATGCGCACCAGCAGCTCGGTCAGCCGCAGCGAGCGCTAGCCTATTTCGAGCGGGCGCTGCGCCTCCGGCCGGAGATAATCGAACTCTACAACAATCTCGGGACCGCGCTGCACGATGCCGGACGGCTCGACGAGGCGATCGCCTGCTATCGCAAGGGGCTGGCGCTGGCCCCGGATTCGGTCGAGATCCTCGACAACCTCGCCGGCGCGTTGCGGGTCCAAGGTCGCCTCGAAGAAGCGCAGGCATGTTTCGAGCGCGCCTTTGCGCTCAGACCCGATCATATCGAAAGCCATGTCGGACTCGGCGCGGTGTTGCGCGAACGCGGCTTGGTGGACGCTGCTGTCCTGCACTACGAGCGGGCGCTAGTGTTGGCGCCCGACCACCCCGGAGCGCTCAACAACCTCGGTGTGGCGCTCGTCGATCTCGGCCGCCCGGAAGAGGCGGTCATGCATTACCAGCGGGCTTTGGCAACGCAGCCGGAGCTTGCCGAAACCCACGATAATCTCGGTATCGCGTTCGAGCGCCAGGGGCGATACGCCGAGGCGCTCGCCTGCTACGAGCATGCGCTGGCGCTCAAGCCCGAGTACGCCGACGCGCATTTCAACCGCGCCCACGCGCTGCTGGCGACCGGGAATTTCGACGAGGGATGGCAGGAGTACGAGTGGCGGTTCGCCGTCGCCGGATACGACCGAAATCTCGGCCGGCCTTTATGGTGTGGCGGCGCTCTCGACGGCCAGACCATACTGATCCACGCCGAGCAAGGGCTTGGCGACACGCTGCAGTTCGTCCGCTACATCCCTCATGTCGCCGAGCGCGGCGGCAGGGTCGTACTCGAAGTTCCGAAACCGCTCGTCCGCCTTGTCCGGACGATCGCCGGCGCCGACCAGGTCATCGCTGCCGGTAATCCGTTGCCTGAATTTGATTGCCATTGTCCACTGCTCAGCCTGCCGCGGGTGTTCAAGACCAATCTCGCGACCATCCCCGACAAGGTGCCGTATCTGCGCGTTCCGCCCGAGGCATCTGCCGAATGGGCCAATCTGATCGCCGACGCGTCCGGCCTCAAGGTGGGGCTCGTTTGGTGCGGGAGCATGGTCGGTATAATCGATCGGCGCCCAATCGACCTGCGGTTGCTGCGGCCGCTATTGGAAGTTCCCGGTGTAAGCTGGTTCAGTCTGCAGGTCGGAGAGCGGTCGGGCGACATAGCGCTGCTTGACCGTTCGGAGATTGCCGACCTCTCGCCCCGGCTAACCGATTTCGCCGCGACCGCTGCCGCTGTCAGTAACCTGGATCTGGTGATCACGATCGACACGTCGGTGGCGCATCTCGGGGGAGCGCTCGGGCGGCCGATTTGGGTCTTGTTGCCATACAACGCGGACTGGCGATGGCTGCGCGACCACGACGACAGCCCCTGGTATCCGACCGCGCGTCTGTTTCGCCAGCGGCAGCCGGGCGATTGGGCTGGCGTGATTGGCGATGTCGTCGTGGCTCTTGGGCGGCGAGCCGGCTAAACCAGCCGGCTGCTCCGATGGCGCGGACTACAGCGTACTGCCGGTAGCCGCGAGGCCGCAGAGGCAAGCTTCGGTCGGCGACATTATCCAGCCATTGAGGCTTATTACCTCCACGTCCTCAAGCTCGCGCCGAATGCGCGCGACGACGTATCCGCGAAGCGCTTCGCTGTCGGCATGAGGCCCCATTTCGGCAAGCACCGTCTTAGCGAACTCCAGGGGTCGGGCGCGTTGTCCCCGTCGCGATCGCAGATGGATAGCTCCCAATTTTCGCGCACGCTCGGGTTCGTGCAGTAAGGAAACGAGCTTTTTGCCCATGCGCTCGCTCGCATTTTCGGATCGTGGAGCGGACTTGATACCGGAGCTCCACAGCGATATAGCGCCCAGGGTTGCGGCGAGCACCCACCGCCGCCGAACGCACTGCGAAGCACTCATCCGAGCTGTTCTTTAAGGTGATCGGCCAGGCGCAGCGCCAAGGCCACAATCGTTAGGGTCGGATTGGCGGCGCCGGCTGTGGGAAACACAGAAGCGCCCGCGACATACAGGTTTGCGACACCATGAACCCGGCAATCCTCGTCCACGACGCCGAGCGATGGGTCGCGGTGCATGCGGGTCGCGCCCATGTGATGCTGGTCGCCATACATGTCCGCCGGCCATTTCGCGTCGTCCCCGTCCTCCAGGAATGAACGCAGGCGACCAAACCCGGTGCGCGCCATCTCAGCCCCCAGAAGGCGCAGGATTGCCACGCCGTTGCGCTTGTCCTCGACGGTAACGTTCCAGTCCACGGCCACCTTGAGCATTCCTATCGCGTCACGCTCGCGGCTCAGCTGAATGCGGCTGTCCGGGTTCGGCATCGGCTCCAGGTTGAGGAAGAGCTTTGGCCCCGATACGAGCTTCCCTTCGCGGCGGAACGCTTTGCCGTAGACATGCTCGGGCCGACCTTGGACGTCGTGCAGTATCGAGTGGAGTTCGTCGGGCGTGTCCCCTGCGCTCGATCCTCCGGGGGTCTGATAATTCCACAACAGCTTGATGTTGGGCAGTCGACGCTGCCGCATCGTGTCCTCGGACAAGCTGACGAAAGGGACAAATGGCCTCGATGCGCCGCCGAGCTGATAGGTCCTCAGATAGCCGGGGTCGAAGTAAAAGTCCGTGGGAGGATCCGCGACGGCAAGCAGCCCCGCGGAAAAATTGATGTGGGTCATGAAAAAGTGCCCGATAAGACCACGGCCATCCCCGATTCCCTGACCCTCTGTCGGTCCCGAGGCGAGCAATAGCCTCGCGTTTTCGATGCCTCCGGCAGCCACAACAAATATTTTGGCCTTAACCGTGAACTTCAGACCCGACAGCGTGCGCACCGACAGCGACTCGACTTCGCTCTCGGCGTCGTTGGTTTCGAATCGGCAGGCGTTTGCCTGTAGGAACACGGTGATGTTTGAAGAAGACCGCAGCTCAGGTCCATAGGCCAAGGCGAATCGCGTCGGCGGGCTGAGCTGGACGATTCGCGGAACGAAATGCCGGCCTCGGAAAGGCGCCGGCAATTTGGTCGAGACGACGCCCCAGTCTTCCGGCGCGTAATCGAACGGCCCGATCTGGCACAAATCCTGTGCCCGCCGGTACCAGCGGTACATCGCAAAGCGCCCGAACGGCCAGCCCCGATATGGCAAACCCTCGCGCGCTTCGAAATCGATCGGGTCGAGGGGCAGACACCACCCGGCCCAGTGATTGGTGGTGCCGCCGAAATAGCGCAGGCGGCATGTCGTCAGATCGAGAAACGGGCGTCCGATAATATCGCCGGCATCGAGTTCCTGTGTTTTGCTGTCGAACTCCGTCCCGCCGCTTTCCAGGAGAGCAACCGCCGCTCCTGACCCGTTGAATTCGCGGGCGAGCGTGATGCCGGCGGCGCCGGCGCCGACGATGCAAATCTCGGCGGTGATTTCCGTGCCGTCGGGAACGGTCCGCAGATCGACGAACATGCCGCAGTTCCGATGCTGGTTGCGCAACCTCGGTGCCGGCTACGCACATAATCAAAAGCGCTTTATGCCCTTGGTCTGGGTGAGATCAACGATTTGTAGCGGCGTTCCTCGCTCTGAGCGAGCGCAGCCACGCCTTTTGCCAGAGTTTGCGGCGGCACATTCGCGTTTTGCGTTCGCGTGAAGGCTTCTCCGGTGTTGAACAGGGACGCTCGCCCCCTGACACACTCGTGGGAGGGCTCCCAGAAATCTTGATCGAGCACATTTGGCGATCGCTCAGCGCGATCAATCAAATTCCGTCGTCGCGGCGGGTGGATTTAGACCTTTTTCTGGATTCCTCCATCCAACTGTGGCGCGAATAGCCAATATTTTCACCGTTAACAACTGGATTTGCGAGAAAAGATTTAGACCGTCCGTGAGAAAGAACCAAATCGTTTTCTACATCTTTATTACATCTGACGATGGATAGTTCGAGGGGCCGCGCTCGGCAATCATGATCAACCTCTGATTTAAGAGGTCGGTTATCCGGGGGAGCGGCGAAAGATGACGAAAGCGCAGGGCATCGGCACCTTGGCGGCGATCGGCTGCTTAACGGCCGTTATCGCATTGCAGAGCGGCCTTCCCGCGGCAAAGGCCGACGAAATGTCGGATTTGCGCGCCAACCAGCTGCTGCTGCAGCAGCGGATCGATCAATTAGCGCAAGCCCAGGCGCAGGCTGGCGTGACCGGCCCTCCCGCACCGCTAACCGGCGGGGCCGGCGGCGGCGCGGCGGTCGGGTTCGGGGGAATGCATCCGGCCCCCGGTACGCCGTCCTTAGGTGGCAGCTTTCCACGCTCGTTTTTGATCCCGGGCACCGACACCTCGATCCGAGTCGGCGGCTTTGTCGACTTTACCGCGCTTGAGTTTCTAAACGGCGGCGGCAATGTCAACGGCAGCAATTACGGCTCCAACTCAGGGCAAAACGGCACCCTCGAGGCGCTGCCGCTGTCAGGCGGCGTTGTCCCTGGAGTGGGCTTTGTAAATCCGTCGCTCAACCGGGCGCCGCCGCGCAACAACGGCATTCTCGAATTCAGCCCGCAACAGTCGCGTATCGATATCGAGACGCGCACCCCGACCGCCTGGGGTGAGGCGCGAACGTTCTTCGCGTTCGACTGGGCCGGTTGCGACAACTACAGCTGCCAAAGCCTGGCACAGGGCGGCGGCAACAGCATCCTGACCCGCCTGCGCTTCGCCTATGGTACCCTCGGCGGGTTCCTCGCCGGTCAGGCGTTGTCGAACTTCTCCGATGCCGATGCCGATACCGAATCGATGGAATTCGGCGGCGCCATGGGTTCAACCGGCGGTCAGCGCATTCCGCAGGTCCGTTACACACTCCCGGGTCCATACGGCAGCGCCTTCTCAGTCTCCGCGGAAAACCCGTGGACCACGGTTATCACCCCCGGTGGTGTTCAGTCGAGCGACTGGGCCCAGGACGGGATCACCGGCAACACCGGCACACCGCCCGGCCAATCCGCCTCGGTGTTGATTTGCAATGGCGTACCGTGCACCGGCACCAACGGAACCTCGACGATTACGTCAACGACCACGATTGCCAACCCGGCCGTCGCCAAAGCCCCGAGCCTGACCTTTGCCTCCTACTGGGCGCAGCCCTGGGGGCATGTCGACGTCGCCGGTCTTGCGCGCTTTTACCAGATCCAGGACGGCCGGTTTATCGACCAGAAATTCGTCGGCTATGGCGGCCACGTGTCAGGTGACGTGCATCCCGACTGGTGGGGCTACAACAAGGACGATTTCTTGTGGAGCTTCGTAATCGGTACCGGGATCGGCAACTATGCCAGCGGCGGCGAAAAAACCTTGTACCCGCTGGCAAGCAATTTCACGGTAACGACCGCCTGCGCAACGCCGACGGCGACCTGCACCGGTCAGTTTGCGGCATCGAACGTCCTGGTCAATGAAGTCACCGGGATGAGCATAAATGGCGGTTATCAGCATTGGTGGCTGCCAAACCTGCGCACGACGATCGCAGCCGGTTATGCGGGTCAGGTCGTCAACTCGCAGCTGATCGGTCCCACAGAAGCGCAGGCGGTCAACAAGCGGCTGTGGAACACCTTTATCAATCTGGTGTGGAACCCGGTCGCGTTCATCACCACCGGCGTCGAATACATGCACGGCCAACGCGTGGTCGTCGCCAACCTGAGCGGCAACGAGAACGTGCTGATCTACAAATTCCGCGTGGCGTTTTAACCGCCGCAATTGGAATGCGACAGATCTTCGAGGACGGCGAGCGATGATTGAACTGATCGAAGACCTGCCGCGAAATGTGGTCGGCATCTCGGTCACCGGGCGCGTCACCACGGACGAGTGCCGCGACATCCTGGCCCCGGCGATAGCCAAGTCTCTGCGCTGGCGCGACAAGATCCGTCTGTATTACGAACTCGGCTCGCGGTTTCCGGGATCGGGGTGGGACGATCTTGACCTCGGTTTCGAACACGCCTCGCGCTGCGAGCGGATCGCAATCGTCACCGACATCGCCTGGGTCCGGCTGACGGTCAAGGCGATCCGCTTTTTGATCCCCGGCGAAATCCGCGTCTTTGGCACGCTCGAGACGGCTGAGGCGCGGGCCTGGATCAGCGCCCGCCCGGGATCACGCGCCGACACCGAAGCGGTGGCGCCGGTCCGCGTCGCTCGTGAGCGGCCCAGGCGCGCCAGGCGACTGCCGCGGCGCCCGCAAATCGCCGCTGCTGCCACGGTTCGAGGGCAAGCCAAACTGCAGCCCGGCTATGCCGCCGAGTGATCTCGACAGCGTGCGGGTAAGGACGGCGTTTGTTCTGCCAAAAGCTATGAACTAGCGCTCAGCACATTTGGGCGCGTGACGACTCGCGCATCGGCAACACTTATTTCCGTCATTCCCGCACAAGCGGGAATCCAGAGCCTGCCTGTGGCTTGAACAGGGGGCGCGCTCTACCGCGCCCGCTGCCCTGGACCCCGCTTTCGCGGGCGACGAAAAAAGAAAATCGGAAGCACCTGTTCGGGTCGCGCCACTAGCGGCAGGCTCTCTTCAAGCAAGCTCGACAGCGACAGCGGCAAGGAATCCTTCCCCCCGCGCTCCGGAATTGGCGCCTCCTCGGGCAATCCGGGGCGGGACCGGGAGCGGCGTTTACGGGAGCCGGCGAACCTTCGCCCGTAAAAATGCGGCTGAAGGTCGGGTTCAACGGCGCGGAGCCAAAACGCCGCTTGTGATCAACTACCTAGTGGTATGACCGAAACATAAGATTCCCTCAGTCGAGCTTTTGCGTCATGATGCTGCGATGCGCAGCGATGTTGAAGTCCGGCTTGGGCCGGGGGATCGGGAGCGGCTTGAGGCAGTGGTGGGCGATCGCAATGCTGTCCAGAAGCATGTGTGGCGAGCGCGGATCATCCTGGCCACGGCAGAAGGCTGCGGCACCGCCGAGGTGATGCGCCGGGCCGGCGTGTCGAAACCCTGCGTGTGGCGCTGGCAGCGCCGCTTCATGGAGGCGGGGGTCGATGGCCTGTTGCACGACAAGACGCGCAAGCCCGGCAAAGCGCCGATCCCCGAGCCGGTCGTCGGGCGATTGATCGCGCTCACGCTCGGCGCGCCACCCGGCGAGACCACCCATTGGACGAGCCGCGCGATGGCCGACGCCATGGGGCTGGCGGTCAGCACCGTGCAAAAGATCTGGCGCGCCCATGGTCTCGCCCCGCATCGGTTGCAGGTCTTCAAACTCAGCCGCGACCCGCAGTTTGCCGCCAGGCTGCGCGATGTCGTGGGCCTTTACGTCGACCCTCCGGCGCACAGCCTGGTGCTGTCGGTCGATGAGAAGAGCCAGATCCAGGCGCTCGACCGCACTCAGCCGGGGTTGCCGATCAAGCAAGGCCGCGCCGGGACAATGACCCATGATTATATCCGCAACGGCACGACCACCCTGTTTGCCGCCCTCAATGTGCTCGACGGCACGGTCATCGGGCAGTGCATGCAGCGCCACCGGCACCAGGAATTCCTGCGCTTTCTCAATCGCCTCGAGCGCGACATCCCAGCCGGCCGACTGGTCCACGTGATCCTTGACAATTACGGCAGCCACAAGCACCCCAAAGTCAGGGCTTGGCTGGCCCGGCACCCGCGCTGGACGTTCCACTTCACCCCCACCTCGGCATCCTGGCTCAACGCCGTCGAGGGCTTTTTTGCCAAGCTAACCCGCCGGCGATTGCAACGCGGCGTGTTTCACTCCCTCGTCGACCTCCAGGCCGCGATCAACCGTTACCTTGCCCAACACAACCACAGTCCAAAGCCGTTCACCTGGACCGCCGACCCCGACCGCATCATCGCCGCCGCCAACCGCGGGTACCAAGTGTTAGATTCGATCCACTAGCAGTCCAACCGACAAATATCGTCCCGAAATAAAAATTAGACCCGATCTTTCGGTGGAGTCTCCGTCCATCCGAATTAGTTCTCTCAACTAAAAGTCGTAGTATCGTGGAGAGTAAGTCCGCTCCCCGTGGGCTAAAAATCCGCGACTAGACGATTCCCTGCATTAGACCTCAAAGGAGAAGATTTAGAAGTAGATCAGTAAATCAGTCGAAATCCCATCGTACGAGGGATAGTGCGGCTGCTCGCCCCTGGTCACTATCAACTACTTGTTTAAAAACCACTCGGGGCGGGTGCGTCATGAGCAGGAAGGGGAAACCGGGAGCGATTGGCGGTCTGATTGCCGCGGCTCTCTTGTTGGCGGGGTTTTCCGCGGCCAGAGCCGACGAACTGGCGGATCTGCGCGCGAACCAGCAATTACTGCAGCTGCGAATTGATCAACTGGCTCAAGCTCAAGCGCAAGCCGGGGTCACTGGTCCTCCCGCACCGCTGAGCGGCGGCGCCGGAGGTGGCGCCGCGCTGACCCTTGGTTACAAAGCGGCTCCTGGGGTACCGGTAGGCGGCGGCAGCTTTCCGCGCTCGTTCTTGATCCCGGGCACCGACACCTCGCTGCGCGTCGGCGGCTTTGTCGATTTTACGACGCTCTACTTCGTCAACGGCGGCGGTAATGTCAACGGCAGCAATTACGGCTCCAACGCGGGCCAAAACGGAACCCTTCCCGGGCTGCCATTAACCGGAGGCTTTGTACCGGGCGCTCCGGGGGGTGGCTTTGTGGCGTCGCAGCTCAACGCTCACCCATCGCGCAACAACAACATCTGGGAATTCAGCGTCCAGCAATCGCGGCTCGATTTTGAAACCCGCACCCCGACAGCCTGGGGCGAGGCGCGGACGTTCTTCGCCTTCGACTGGGCAGGGTGCGACAACTTCAGCTGTCAAGACCTGCAGCAAGGTGGCGGCGACAGCATCCACCCGCGGCTCCGGTTTGCCTACGGCACATTGGGCGGGTTCCTTGCCGGACAGGCGCTGTCAAACTTTTCCGACGCGGATGCCGACACCGAATTGATGGAATTCGGCGGGGCAATCGGTTCAACCGGCGGCCAGCGCATCCCACAGGTGCGTTACACGATCCCCGGCCCGTATGGCAGCGCTTTCTCGGTCTCGGCGGAAAACCCATGGACCGCCGTCATAACCCCGGGCGGGCTCCAATCGAGTGACTTCGCAGTATCGGGTGCGGGAAGCTCGACTACCCCGCCAACTGGGGTGGTTGGCCCAATGTGTAACGGCATCCCCTGCACCGGCGCCGGTGGAGCTCAAACTAACCCGACGACGACCAAGGCCCCCAGCGTGACCTTTGCATCCTATTGGGCGCAGCCTTGGGGGCATGTCGATTTTGCCGGCCTTCTGCGCTTTCAGACCTTCCACGATGGCGGTTTCATCAACCAAACCTTCACCGGCGTTGGTGGCCACGTTGCGGGCGACGTGCACCCTCACTGGTGGGGTTATAACAAGGACGACTTCCTGTGGAGCTTTGTCGTCGGCAATGCGATCGGTGAGTATGCCAGCGGCGGCCTCAACACCTTTTATCCGGTGGCGACCAACTTCACCGTCACAACTGCCTGCGCGACGCCCCGGCCCGGCTGCACCGGCGGTATGGCGGCCTCAAACGTGCTGTTTAATCCGGTTTTCGCATTCAGCACCAATGGCGGCTATCAGCACTGGTGGACGCCGAACCTGCGGTCGACATTAGCGGCCGGCTATGCTCAGCAAGATGTCAACTCGCAGCTGATCGGCCCATCACAAACCATAGGAACGAACAAGATCCTGTGGAACGCCTTCGTCAACCTGGTGTGGAACCCGGTCGCGTTTGTTACTACCGGCGTCGAGTACATGTACGGCCACCGCACCGTGGTCGCCAACCTGACCGGTCACGAGCACGTGCTGGTCTACAAATTCCGCGTGGCCTTCTAGCCACCTGAGACCGCTGTGGCCTTGGTGACCAAGCGCCGATGATCGAGCTGATCGACGACCTGCCGCGCAACGTGGTCGGCATATCGGTCACCGGGCGCGTCACCACGGACGAGTGCCGCGAGATTCTGGTGCCGGCAATCGCCAGATCGCTGCGCTGGCGCGAGAAAATGCGGCTCTACTACGAGCTCGGCTCGCGGTTCCCGGGATCGGGGTGGGACGATCTCGATCTCGGTTTCGAGCACGCCTTGCGCTGCGAGCGGATCGCGATCGTCAGCGACATCGCCTGGGTCAGGCTGACGGTCAAGGCGATCCGCTTTTTGATCCCCGGCGAGATCCGCGTCTTTGGCACCCTTGAGGCTGCCGAGGCGCGGGCCTGGATCAGCGCCCGCCCGGGATCGCGCGCGAGCATCCAAGCAATAGCCCCCGGTCGGCTCCCGATCCGCACTCACCGCGCTCGCCCTCCAACTCCGCGACGGGTGCAAAAAACGGCTGGCGCTCAACGGCCGGTCGCCAAAGCAGCATCGAGCTGAACGCGACAGCACCGACAGCCGATTCCCTTTTTTCGTTTACTGGCAGCTGGGATCGCGGGCTACGAAACCTCGCGATCAACAGGATTATCACACTGCGATTTGACGATCCGGCTCGGCAGGGTGACTGTTATTGGCAGGTGGGGGTAGCGGCCGAATAATTGGCCGATTTTTTAATGGAGACCGATCGCAACGGCATAGAGGGGGAATAATGCCGAGTATGCTCATTCGATACGCGCTCGCCATGGCGATTACCTGCGCCGGAACGTCGGCGTGGAGTGCCGGGATTCCCGATTACGGCACCAAGAACTTTAGTCCGGGGAGCGACGCCCCGTCCTATTTCTCAAACGAGAATGGCGCCTTTCTCGGAGCGGCTGCGAGCGAAAGCACCGACGACGGCAGCGATGACGGGATTTGCTCGACGGAAGCGTCGCCCGAGACTGATTACTCGGTCTCCACCGGGCCGCGTCATCACAGCCGGATTGCTTATACCGGCAGATCAGGCTTCCGCGGTGCGTCCCGCGACCGCTCGCTGCATTTCGCGAGTGCCCGGAGCACGCGCAGCATGTCGACAAGCCGATACGAGCGATCGGCACATTCAGCAGGTGCAGCGCAGTCGGCAACCAAAGCTCGAATGCCGAGGATCGGCGGCGGATATCTCGGCAAGCCCAGTCTCCGCCACGCTTCGGTAAGGTTTTCGTCCCACAGAGGATGAAGCGCGGGCCCGACAGCCTGTCTGGCCCATCAGCAACATTTCATCATCGGGTCGCTCGGCCGAGTGCGCAGTCGCCGCGAATTGCCTAATCTTGTCCGATGACCCAGAACATCTATGACGACCCGGTATTCTTCGAGCGCTATAGCCGTATGCCACGCTCGGTGAGGGGGTTGGAAGGTGCACCTGAATGGCCCTCATTGCGGGCATTGCTGCCCGATATGCGCGGGCTCAGGGTGCTCGATCTTGGCTGCGGCTATGGCTGGTTCTGCCGCTGGGCGCGAGAGCAGGGCGCCGCGCGGGTGGTCGGCGTCGACGTTTCCGAGAAAATGCTGGCGCGGGCCCGCGCCGCGACTGAAGCGAATACCGCCATCCACTATATCCAAGCCGATTTGGAAGGCCTCGACCTGCCTGAGGCTGCGTTCGATCTCGCCTACAGTTCCCTCGCATTTCACTACTTGGAGGCGCTGGCGGGACTCCTCGCGACAGTGTACAGGGCACTCGTTGCGGGCGGGAATTTGATCTTTTCGGTCGAGCATCCGCTGTTTACGGCGCCGTCGCGGCCGGGCTGGGTCGTTGACGCGCAGAGCCGCCAAACCTGGCCGGTTGACAGTTATCTGGTCGAAGGCGCGCGCCAGACCGACTGGCTGACGACGGGTGTCGTTAAACAACACCGGACCTTCGCGACCTATGTCGACTTGCTGCTGCGACCGGGGTTTAGCTTGACCCATGTCGAGGAATGGGGCCCGACCGATCAGCAGCTCGCTGCCCAACCTTGCCTGGCGAAGGAAAGACAGCGGCCACCGTTTTTGATCCTCGCCGCCCGAAAATAATCGGCGCTGCATCAGGCTCCTGGCCGGTAAGGCGTTGAGGCCGGGTGGCGTTGGACAGATCCCCGCCGGCGGCCATATAACCCCAGTTATGGGAGAGGTGCGGTTTCTGAAAATGCACGGCCTCGGCAATGATTTCGTCGTGGTCGATGCTCGCTATGACGCGATCGAATTTAATAGCGCGGCGGTGCGAAAGCTGGCGGATCGGCACACCGGGATCGGCTGCGACCAACTGATCGTGCTCGAACCGCCGCACCATCCTCAGGCCCAGCTGTTGATGCAAATTCGCAACCCCGATGGCAGCACCGCCGAGGCCTGCGGCAACGCCACGCGATGTGTCGCCCTGTTGCTGCATCGCGAGACCGGTGATCGCCGCATGCAGATTGAAACAGCGGCCGGATTGCTCGAGGCCGAGATTTTGCCGGACGGCCGGATTGCGGTCGATATGGGGGTGCCGCGCACCGGCTGGCGCGACATTCCGCTCGCCCGCGCCGAGGACACCGGCCGTGTCGACCTCGCCCTTGGCCCTCTGGCCGAGCCGGTTTGCACCAATATCGGCAACCCGCACGCGACCTTTTTTGTCGAGAATGCCGAGGTGATCGATCTGGTGGAACTCGGTCCGGTGCTCGAGCACCATGCGCTGTTTCCCGAGCGCGCCAATATCGGGGTTGCCACCGTCCGCGACCGCAGTCGTCTGAGGCTGCGGGTGTGGGAGCGCGGCGTCGGGATCACCTCGCGCCTGCGGCAGTGCGGCCTGCGCAGCACTTGTCGCCGCCCATCGCCGCGGGCTCACCGGGCGGCGGGCCACAGTCGAACTCGACGGCGGCACCCTCGACATTTGCTGGCGCGACGATGGTCACGTGATCATGACCGGGCCGGCGGCGTTGAGCTTCGAGGGCAGCTTTGATCAAGCCCTTCTCGGCGATCGCTGAGCGTCGATGGATCCGAACGAGATCATCACCTTCGGCTGCCGACTCAACGCGTTCGAGTCCGAAGTTATTCGCCGCGCCGCGGGATCAGCCGGGCTCAGCGGGGCCGTTATCATCAACACCTGTGCCGTCACCGCCGAGGCCGAGCGGCAGGCGCGGCAGGCGATCCGGCGGGCGCGCCGCGATCATCCCGAGGCCCGGATCATCGTCACCGGCTGCGCCGCCGAACTCGCCCCCGAGCGCTACGCCGAAATGCCCGAAGTCGACCGCGTCCTCGACAACCGCGCGAAATTGCTTGCACAAAGCTATGCCGCGTCCGATGTCGTTGACCTGCCTCTTGACGAGACTGCGGAGCATCTGCTCGACGGTTTTGATGGCAGAGCGCGCGCCTTCCTGCAGGTGCAGCAGGGCTGCGACCATCGCTGCACGTTTTGCATCATTCCTTATGCGCGGGGTCCGAGCCGCTCGGTGCCGCTCGGCGTCATCGCCGAGCAAGCGCGGCGCCTGGTCGAGGCGGGCTACCGCGAGATCGTGCTGACCGGCGTCGACCTGACCGCCTATGGCGCCGATCTCCCGGGCGCTCCGAGCCTCGGGCAGATGGTGCGGCGATTGCTGGCGGTGGTGCCCGATCTGGCGCGGTTGCGGCTGTCGTCGCTCGACCCGGCCGAGATCGACGACGAATTGTGGCGGCTGATCGCCGAAGAGCCGCGGCTGATGCCGCATCTGCATCTGTCATTGCAGGCCGGCGACGATCTGATCTTGAAGCGCATGAAGCGGCGGCACTTGCGCGCCGACGCGATCGCGGTGGCGCGGCGAGCCCGTCGATTGCGGCCGGAGATCGCGCTCGGCGCCGATCTGATTGCCGGGTTTCCGACCGAGACCGAAGAAATGTTCCGCGGCAGCCTCGATCTCGTCGCCGAGTGCGGCCTCGCTTTTGTCCATGTGTTTCCCTACAGCCCGCGCTCGGGCACGCCGGCGGCGCGCATGCCGTCGGTCCCCGCCGCGACGATAAAGGAACGAGCAGCGCGGTTGCGGCAGGCCGCGGAAGCAGCCCTGGCGGCTGATCTCAACGCACGGATTGGCAGCGAGACCGATGTGCTGATCGAACAATCGGGAAGAGGGCGAGCGTCGTTTTACGCATTGGTGGAGTTTGCGGGCGGTGGCGAGCCGGGGATGGTGCAACGCATGCGGCTCATCGACAGCAATCGGCGCAGCCTCGTAGGAGTGCCAGTCGCATGAGGTTCTGGCGGCGCAATGTCCCAACCGAGCCGGCGCCGGAAGGCAACGATCCGGGGGCGGTCGAGCAAACCGACGAATTGCATCGGCCCGCACCCGAACCGGAGGTCGAGGAAGAGGCGCCGCCGGCTGCTCACCGTGCTCCGACTCCAGCCGGAATCGCCCAGCCTCAGGGGTGGTTCAGGCGACGGAATGTCCCCACCGAGCCCGAACCGGACAATTTGCCCGCCGCCCCGACCCCGGACCAAGAAGCGGAACTGCTGGAACCGGAGCCCGAGCCGGCAGACCAGGATCGGGTGCCCGAGCCCGCCCCATCCGAGTCGGGAGCGACCGCGCCACTGCCGGAGCCTCCGCAGCGACAGCCCTGGTCCTGGCGGCGCGATGTTCCCGCCGAGCCGCAGACCCCGGAGCCGCAGCCCGCCGAGCCGGCGCCGGCCAAAGAGGACGCTGCCGCTGCGCCTTTTCCCGAAGAACAAGCTGAACTGCGCCAGCCCGAGCCCGAAGCGGAGGATAGACCGGCGGCGCCCACGTCGTCGCAGCCCGAGCCGGTCGAGGCGACACGGCCCGCGGCGGCTCCCGAAAGCGAGCGGCAGGGCTGGTTCTCGCGGCTCCGAGCCGGTCTGTCGCGCAGCTCGGCGCGGCTCAATGACGGCATCAATACCATCTTCAATCGCCGCCGGCTCGACGACGAAGCGCTCGAGGAACTGGAAGAGCTGCTGATCTCGAGCGATATGGGCATCGGCGTCGCTGGCGAGGTCGCGGAGGCGCTGCGCCGCACCCGCTTCAACCAGGAGGTCTCCCCCGAAGAGGTCCGCTCGGCGCTTGCCGAGCAGGTGATCCGTCTGGTCGAACCGGTCACGCGGCCATTGCGCATCGACCGCGCCCGCAAACCGTTCGTGATTCTGGTGATCGGTGTCAACGGCAGCGGCAAGACCACGACGATCGCCAAGCTCGCCAAACAATACCGCGACCAAGGCCTGCAGGTGGTGCTTGCCGCCGGCGACACCTTTCGCGCCGCCGCGGTTGAGCAATTGCAGATCTGGGGCGAGCGCACCGGCTGCGCCGTGGTGGCGCGACCCGCCGGATCGGACGCCGCTGGGCTCGCTTATGACGCGCTGGTCCAAGCGCAGAGCGAGGCCGCCGACATTTTGTTGATCGACACCGCCGGCCGGCTCCACAACAAGGCCGACCTGATGGGAGAACTGCAGAAGATCGTCCGGGTCATCAAGAAAGTCGACGGCGAGGCGCCGCATTCGGTGCTGCTCGTGCTCGATGCGACCACCGGCCAAAACGCCCACGCCCAGGCCGAGATTTTTCGCGAGATGGTCGGGGTTACCGGCATTGTCATGACCAAACTCGACGGCACCGCGCGCGGCGGCGTGCTGGTGTCGTTGGCCGAGAAATACGGCATTCCGATCCACGCGATCGGGGTCGGCGAAACCGCCGATGATCTGCGCCCGTTCGAGGCGCGCGCTTACGCCCGCAGCCTAGTCGGGCTGGAGCCCTGAACGGCAGTCTGTGGCGCGGGGCGCTTCTAAGCGCGTGAATTCGTCAGAATCCCGGCGGATTGATCCGGGTGGTAAAGTCGCGGTTGACCTGCGCCTCCTGATAATGCTGCAGCGCCCAGCGGATCGATGGGAAAGCGAGATCGGACCAGGGAATCTCGTCCCAACCGAAAAGGCCGACTTCGAGGCTCTCCGGCCCGGCGGAAATGGCCTCGTCCAACAGCCGCGCGCGAAACATCAGCTGCACCTGGCTGATACGCGGAATGTCGTAAATCGCGAGCAGCCCCTCGATTTCGATCCGCGCGTGCGCTTCCTCCCACGCCTCTCGCTCAGCGCCGGAGCTTGCTGACTCGTTGAGCTCGAGATAGCCGGCGGGCAAGGTCCAGTAGCCATAACGCGGCTCGATCGCGCGCCGGCATAAAAGGATCCGCTCGCCCCAGCGCGGCACCGATCCGACCACGATCTTTGGGTTGTCGTACAGGATATAGCCGCAATCCGCGCAGATCATGCGCTCGCGATTGTCCCCTTCGGGGACCCCTCGAACCGACGGGCCGCGCAATTCAGGGTCGTTCGCCATCGCCGGTCCTATCGACCCATGACCGGCCATCAGGGCGGGGTGCGCCGCGATCGGCGAAGGGTGAAAACGCGGCAAAGCAGCATGGCGGTCGGCTTGTGGTTCCGTTCGACCACCGATCATAAGCGGCAGGTCGAACGGCGGCAAGCGAGCCTATTCCAGCGGTGCTGTCCCGTCAGAGAGCAGCAAGCCGGTTGATTCCGTCACTTCAGGGATACCGGCACCACGGTGAGAGTATAGGTGACATCCTGAATGAATGGGTTCTCGGGGTCGAGGTCGGACTCGGCGTGAAATTTTATCGTGTGCGGCTGTAACCCGGGCTTCAAGGGCCGGAGCAGGACATAGTATCCGTCGTCCATCGATGGCGAATATATCCCTGCCGGTAGCGGCTCTCCATTGCATGCCGTAGGTCCGAAAATGTTGTCGGCCGGGAACGCGGTCGGAAACGGGACGGACAGAACACGTCGCACCTGTTTTGTGTCGAGCGGTTTGCCGTCGACACTTACTGACAGATCGTGAGCCGCGTCGATGGCGGGCTTGATCAGAGAAATCAACTTTTTTACGTCATAATTTATGCCTTCCTGGCCGCAATCAGGAGTAACACTCGGGGTATTATTGTAGAAATTGTTGATCACTGGGAAGAATAGCGCTTTATTCTCGGGTATAGAGCAGGTGCGTCTCACAGGAGGTCCACCACCCCAGAGACCCGCAAGAAACCAGACATCGCCTCGCTGCCCGACCATGCAAAATTGACCATTGAGATCCGATTGCGGATTTTGGGCGGCTGGTATCGAGAGCGCCCACTGCTCCCACTCGGCTGTCAGTGTCGATAAAGGCGGTGAAGGTTGGGCGTCGGCAAAGGCGAGCTGCACCGGCAGGGTCAATCCGATGCCGGCTGCCGCGAGGGTCGCAGTAATCTTGTTCATGGCTGCTCCTTTGATTTGACTACAGGTCTCAGGTCATTGCGTCTCAGCGCACAGTTTTGGAGTATCCATATTATTTCAGCGATACCGGCACCACGGTCAGGGAATATGTGATATCCTCGACAACGCTGCCGGACTCGCCGTGAAAGGAGATCGTGTAGGGGTTCGGCGATGCCTTCAGGTTTTCTATTGTCGTCCAATAACCGTCGACGATGCCAGGCGAATAGATTCCCGGATCGAGTGGCATCCCTGTATTGCAGCCATTGGGTCCCCAGATGTTTCCCGGTGGATTCGTCACAGCGAAAGGCTGCGAACTCGACGCGCTGCATCATGAGCTTGTGGCCGTTGAGCGTGGCCGATAGGTGGTGCGCCTTATCCACGAACTGGGTGACTTCAGGGTAATAGAATTGCTTCAATTTCTGGACCGTTTTCAAGTCATCAGTCTGAGTTTGAGGAAAGCAGCCGGGGGTGTTGAATGCGAAGCCGTTGATGACGGGGAATAACAGCGTCGTGCCTTCCGGCACCATACAAGTTCGTTTTACCGGTGCGGTCGAGCCGAAGAAAGTTCCGGCCAGAAACCATACCGGTCCCCGCTGGCCCACCGGGCACAGGTCTCCGGTCAGATCTCCGGTCGTATCAACGATCGGGTTGACGTCATTGGGTAACGATAGGGCCCATTGCATCCATTCGGCGGTGAGTTGCGGCAGTTGCTCGTTGGAGACATCTCCCGGCGCGTCGGCCAGCGCCTCGCCCGGAGCGGTTGCGACAAGTCCGCCTGCGATTACGGCAGCGCCAATTGCAGCGACAATACTGTACCGGTTTGCCCTATTTTTCATGGCCGTTGCTCTCCGGTTTGAAGCCCGATCTGTCTCGCCGTCCGTCCAGATCCTGGCGTTTACCTATTGCCGCCCGCGAACTCCAGTGTTGGCGGAGCAGTGAGCCGGCGGCTCCCCGTTCTTATTGAAAAAGCGCAGGTCATTGAAACAAGCGCACGTCGCCGGGGCAGTTCAGGGAGTTTTCTCCAGCCTGCGCGATACCGTCTCCGCACGTGGCCAGACATTCCGGGTAGTCGGGGGAGCTTTCGCCGCGGCTTACCTCGCACACCCCGTCATTCCAGTGAGGCTGAGGGAATGGCGGCGTATTCGGCCACAAAGCGGGCTCGCCGCGGTCACCCAGAGCAAACGGGAACCAGATAGTCAGAGTCCATTGCGTTCGATCAAAGGTCCGCGTCCAGCCCTGGTCGTCGAATATCGCGCCGAGTGGAGGAGCGTCGGCCAGGGCGCCCAGGCTGGCATAGTCCGGTGTTTGGGGATCACTCGGGCCGACCCTTGCCGCGAAATAGACAAGCGATGCGAGCGCCTCCTCCCGATCGTAAAGCAGCCACACGCTGGTCAGGCCACGGGTCTGCGCACTGGCCAGAATGGCGTTGAGTTTCTGCTGTAATGTCCAAACCGTCTGGCGGGCGTTGCGCAATGACCAGCGTTCGGTCCTCAGCACAATCTGCGAGCTGTGGACGTCGCCGAAATCGTGCGCCCCGATCACAGTCCAGGCATGGCACTCGGGATTAAGAAAGTAGGAACGCTTGAGAAAGTGTATGCCGTCGAGCACATAGCTGTGGAAGACCCAATCCCGATATTCCCGGGCATGCGCGGCGGTATCAAACAGATACCGTCCACCGGGCAAAAACTCGCCAGTGCCAAGATCGATGCTGAAAGGGATGTGCTTGTGCAGCATGCCGGGACGAGCAGCCATATACATTCGATCGCGCTCGATCGACGGCCCGAGTTGGGCAGCGGGAAAGTTGGATGGAAGCGCAAAATCGCAGGTGAACGCACCCCCGGGTTGTGCATCACTACTTCGCCAGCAGCCACCCCAGTCGCCGCTCCCAAGAGCAGGGTGAGGACTGCTGCCAACGTAAGCGCGTTGCGAGGCATGCGAGATCTCGGCTTTGTTTCTGGCGATGTGCGTTTTGCCTTCAGAAACCCTGTACATGGGCAAAGCTGTTCTCGAGCGTCCGCCGATGGCCGCCGCTTTCGCGCCGCGATGAACGCGATTGTCACTTGGCGACGGCTAGATTGTAGGTGATGTCCTGAAACAGACCTGCGGTGCAGCCCGAGGCGACCCACCGGATCGTGTGTTTGCCGGAGGATAGCGGGTAGACGAACAGATAATACCCCTGCTCGGCGCTCGGGCTCAGAAGCAGCTCCGGTATATCGATCTCATCGGCGCCAAATATGTTTCCGGGCGGCAACTGCACATAAAAAATCGGTGACTCGCTACCCGATGGGCCCGTAAAGAAACGCTGCGGATAAGCAACTTTACTGCCGTCGATCGACACCGAAATCTGCGCGGGTTCGGTGCATTTCGCCTGACTGCGAACATATTCTACTGTCCGTTTCTCAGGCGCATCACTTAAAAAGGCGAAAAAGGCGTTGTAGATCAGAGGGAAGAATAATGCCTTTTGGGCGGGAATATTGCACGTGCGGATGACTGGATCGGATCCGAAGCTGCCAGCCAGGAACCACACACGGTCTACCTGCCGTTGTCCGCAAAATTGCCCGGTGGTGTCCAATACCGGGTTCTTGGCCGCAGGGTTTCCGACAGCCCACTGCTGCCATTGGGCGGCCCACCGGCCATAAGTCTGGCCCTCTGGCATCGAGTCAATTGGGGCGACAACGGCTTTTTGTTCGCCCGCATTCGCCAGCGAGCCGGATACAAGCAGTAGGACGCTCGTCAGCAATTGGAAGCACCATCGGTTCACTTCTTATTCCTTCCATTCTTATTGAGCCTGACGTCCCTGACGGTTAGTTCCTCTTTATTCTTCCAAGGATTGTCTGGGCCATTGTTAATACTTTGGCAGGAAGTCTGACCGGTTCGTTGATGGAAGTCCTTACGTTAAGCTTGATTTTTCCTTATGGTAGGCTTAATTTTGCCGGAATAAAAACACAATAAGCCCGGGGGACCAGGCGTGAAATTTGTCTTCGGCGGGCATGTTCTAGACGTGGCCCGACGCGAGCTTTGGCGCGGCGCCATGCTTGTTGCGATCGAGCCGCAGGTCTTCGACCTTCTGATTTATCTGATAAAAAATCGGGATCGCATGGTCAGCAAAGATGAAATACTGGACGCCGTATGGGGCGGGAGGATCGTTTCTGAATTGGCGCTGACGACCCGCATTAATGCCGCGCGCAAAGCAGTTGGCGACAATGGCGCGGTACAGCATCTGATCCGCACCTTGCCTCGCAAAGGTATCCGTTTTGTCGGCGAAGTACGAGAGACCCACCAGCCCGCGGTGTCCGTCGACCCATTACCAGGCATCGTCGCCGAAAACCCACTGAAGCTCGCGCAAGCATTGCCATACAAGCCGTCGATTGCGGTTCTTCCGTTTGCCAATCTGAGCGGCGATCCCGAGCAGGAATACTTCGCGGATGGCATGGTCGAGGAGATCGTCACCGCGCTTTCTCGTATCCGCTGGCTCTTCGTCATCGCCCGTAATTCAAGCTCTATCTTCAAAGGCCGGTCGGTCGATGCGAGGCAAGTCGGGGTCGAACTCGGCGTGCGCTATCTGCTCGAAGGGTCGGTGCGCCGCGCCGTCAATCGAGTACGCATCACCATACAGCTGATTGACACAACGAGCGGCGCGCATATCTGGGCCGACCATTTCGATGGCTCGCTCGAAGACATATTTGATTTTCAGGACAAGGTGGCGATCAGCGTCGCCGGGATTATCGAGCCGGCACTGGAGGCCGCCGAGATCTGCCGATCCTCTCAATTATCCACGGTGGACCTCACCGCCTACGATCTCTATCTGCGTGCCCTGCCTCACTGGCTTTCATGGCAGAAGGACCGGACGATGCACGCCCTCGATTTGCTCGGGCAAGCAACAGGGCGCGACCCGGGCTACGGTCCGGCGCTTGCCGCCAGCGCATGGTGCCATTACGTCATTGATAACAACGATTGGTCGCAGGATCCACAAACAAACCGTCGGCTGGCCATGGCTTTGGCGCGCCAGGCGCTTCAAGTAAATGCCGAAGAGCCAGGTGTGATCGCCAACGCGGCCTTTGTGCTCGGATATTTTGGCGAGGACATCGAGGCGGCCATCCGCCTCGTGGAGCGATCTCTCCTGCTAAACCCGAGCTTTGCATGGGGTTGGGTATTGCACGGATTCCTTCATCTCTACGCCGGATTACCGGTTGCCGCGATTCAGCACTTGGAGACATCGCTGCGGCTCAATCCGCGCGATCGCCGGGCTTTTCAGCTCACTGGCATCGGCATAGCCCATTTCGTGAGTAGAAATTTCGACACGGCATTAGAAAACTCCTCGATTTATTGCAAGAACTTCCGTCCTTTACATTGACCTATCGCTTTCTAGGGGCGTGCTATGCGCATCTGGGCCGGTTGGACCAAGCGCGGGAAATCATCGACCGGCTGCGCGCCATTACCCCGGTCGTCGTGCGCGATTTTTCGCGTTACCGCAACCCGGAGCACCGCGAACTGCTGCTCTCGGGCCTTCGTTTGGCGAGCGACGAAGCAGCGTGAGCCAGATTTGGGTTTCTGAATAGATTTGTTGATGTCTTAAGTCGAGTGGCGGCTTATATAGGTTTACTTGCTAGTTTACCCCAAAAGGCAACCATCATTAGGTAGTGCTAATCGTTTCCGCGGGCAGAGCCCAGGCGGCCGCGCCTGCGTGTGCGAGCGCAGCAAGCGGGGCTCGCGATGCGCTTTCAAAATCGGTGCGCCTGTGCTTCCCTGGTGATCGGTTAAGAGACGAGATGATGGAAGACGCCGTGGGAAAAAGGAGCATCTAATGAAAGTCGCCAATGCCGTCGCGGAAATCCTGAAGCGTGAAGGGATCGAGTATCTGATCGGGTATCCGGTCAATCCGATCATCGAGGCTGCGGCCGAGGCCGATATCCGCACGATCATGGTGCGCCAGGAGCGGATCGGTCTGCATATGTGCGACGCCATCGCCAAGGTGACCTCCGGCGACAAGATCGGCGTCTTTGCGATGCAGCACGGCCCCGGCACCGAGAACGCCTTTGGCGGCGTCGCACAATCCTTCGGCGACTCGACCCCAGTCGTCGTGTTGCCAGCCGGCTATGCCCGCAACATCAACCAGGTGCATCCAAACTTCAACGCGGCCCTAAATTACCGCAACGTCACCAAATTGTGCGAGCAGGTCACAGTCGCCAACGCGACAGTCGAGGCGCTGCGCCGCGCCTTTACGACCGTCAAGAACGGCCGCCCCGGGCCGGTCCTGGTCGAGTTCCCGAGCGATCTGCTGCGCGAGGAAGTGCCGGACGCACTCGTCGGTGAATACCAGAAAACGCCAAAGCTCAAGAGCGCGCCCGACCCGCAATCGGTCGCCCAAATCGCCGAGGCGCTCGTCGCAGCACAGCGCCCGGTCATTGTGGCGGGGCAGGGGGTGCATTACGGCAAGGCGTGGCCGCAGCTGAAGGCGCTGGCGGAACTGCTGGAAGCCCCGGTCATGACGACGCTCGGCGGCAAGAGCAGCTTCCCGGAAAATCATCCGTTGTCGCTCGGCTCGGGCGGCATCGGCATCGGCGGGCATCTGTGGCACGTGCTGCAGAACGCCGATTTGATTTTCGGCATCGGCTGCAGCTTTACGCGCACCTCGTTTGGCACGGCGATGCCGAAAGGTAAGAAGATCGCGCACGCAACGCTCGATCCCTACGCGATTAACAAGGACGTGCCGGTCGATTTGGCGGCGGTCGGTGACGCCGGGCTGACGCTCGACGCATTGCTCGCAGAGGTCAAAGACCGGCTGCACGGCAAGGCCCGCGACCGGCTGCCCGCGGTCACCCGCGAGATCCGCGGCCACAGGGAAGAATGGATGGGCCAGTGGATGCCGCGGCTGACCCAGAATACGAAGCCATTGTCGCCCTACCGCGTGATCTGGGAGTTGCTGCACACGGTCGATGTCGGGAACACGATCATCACCCACGACGCCGGTAGCCCGCGTGATCAGCTGTCGCCGTTCTGGGTCAGCGAGGCGCCGCTCTCCTATCTCGGTTGGGGCAAGACGACCCAGCTCGGCTACGGGCTCGGGCTCGCGATGGGCGCCAAGCTCGCCAAGCCCGACAAGCTCTGCATCAATGTCTGGGGCGACGCCGCGATCGGCTTTACCGGGATGGATTTCGAGACCGCGGTGCGCGAGCGCATCCCGATCCTGTCGATCCTGATGAATAATTTCTCGATGGCAATCGAGTTGAAGGTGATGCCGGTCGCGACCGAGAAATACCGCTCGACCGATATCAGCGGCCACTACGCCGATTTCGCCAAGGCATTGGGCGGTTATGGCGAGCGGGTGACCGAGCCGGGCGAAATCCAGGCGGCGATCCGGCGCGGCATCGAAAAGACCCGCGAAGGCACCCCGGCTTTGCTCGAATTTATCACCGAAAAAGCCGTCGACGTCTCCCGCTTCGGCTAAGCAACGCCGCGGGCCTCCCAGCACGAGGTACACAGCGGCTACCATTTTTTCTCGTCGCCCCCGCGAAAGCGGGGGCCCAGGGCAACCGCCTCGACTCTGGCCCTGGGTTCCCGCTTTCGCGGGAATGACGACGTAAAGCCAGGCGGCGGTGCGCCGTAAATGCGGTTTCCGGGGATCGTGTCAGCTGTGGGATGGGTTAAGCGCAGCGAAACCCATCGGATCATCCGGCCGGCCGGCATGCAAGAATGGTCTCTTATCGGCGCAATCTCGTACACGCCGGTAGCTATTCTTCACCGTCGCCGTCCATGGTTCTGGTTTGTGACGTCGTAGAGGCGGCTTCGAGCATATCGCTTGACCACAACAGGTTGCCCTTTTGCCGCTGCTACCATAGGTCTCCTCTGCAGGGCGGCACTCCACCACGATGTTGGGTCGGAGGAAAGCACCTCTCCGCCGCGCAAATACCAACGCTTTCGGATGCGGCGCGGGCGCATTCGACTTAAACCCAAGTTCCGCAGTTTGATTTTGAACAGCATGGTAACTCAATGGGTTGCAAGCCATTTTAAGTTTTAGGCACCACGGTTTTGGGTTCAGGCGGCGGGCGGCATCTCCTGGAAGACCGGCGGAAGGGTGAGGCCGATAGCGCGGCAGATCGGGTCGATGGTCGGGCCTGGCGCGGTGCGCAGGCGCGCCCGGCGACCATCCTGTTCGACATCGATTTCGCTGAGGTCGACAAGATCGTCGACGATGCGCTGCCATTCGAGCCGGCTGCGACGGGCGGCGAGCCGGTCGAAAAGCTCCTTGCGCAGGACAAGGGCGAGGAAGGTGCAGAAGACGTGGCCGCGGATGCCGGCGTCGGTTTTGTGGAAGATCGGGCGGGTGGCGAGCAGCGCCTTTGCGGTTTTGAAGGCGTCCTCCACGGCCAGCAGATTGCGGTAGCGCAACACGATCTGGAGCGCGGCGATCTTGGTGTTGGTGCGCAGCACGAAGAGACCGTCGAACCGGGTATCGGCCTCGATCTTGGCGCGGTCGATGACAAAGCCGCCGCCCGCGGGCGTCTTCAGGAAGCGACGAAAACCCTTGTTGGCGACGAGCGCCTTGTCGCCCTGGGCGAGCTTGCGCTCGAGACCGGCGACGATTTCGGCGCGCGCCGCGGCGTCCTTTTTGGCTTCCTCCTCGTTGCGGCAGATGATGTAGCGCCGCCCGGCGATCGTCGTCTCCCGGATCGCCAGTTCGGTCTCGCCTTTCTGGCGGGGAATGACGAGCGGCACGGCGAGGCCATCATCCTCGATGACCCCGGTGCGCACCTCGCGGCTGGTGCGTTCGCGCACGCCGAGGATGTACTGGATCTTCTCGGCTTCGAGGGCGGCGATGGTATCGGCACTGATCATGCCGCGATCGGCAACGATGCAAGCATCGAGGATCCCAAAGCGCTCGCGCAGCCGTTTGACTACTGGCAACAACAGCGTCACGTCGGCCGTGTTGCCGGGCATCACAAAGGACGCGATCGGCCGGTCGGCGTCGTCAAGCACGATGCCGAGCACGACCTGCTTCAGGTGACCGCGATAGTCTTTGGAGTGGCCGTACTGGCCTAGGCTCTCGCCGCCGGCCCCCTCGAACCATAAACTGGTGGTGTCGAAAAACGCGATCGAAACGGCGCCGAACAGCGGCTGGCGGTGGTGATAGAGTGCCTCCTCGATGGCCTCGGCGGTGCTGCGGCCGGCCGCGTCGACTTCGCCAAGCCAGGCCATCGCCTTATAGGCGTGGTCGAGATCGAGCCCATCGGTGCCCGGCACACGTACCCGGCTCAGCCAGTCGCTGGCATGGCGGTCGGAGCCCGAGATCATCAGCCGGTGCAGCACCGTGAGATAGACGGCGCGCTCGACATCAAAGGAAAAGCGCCGGTCGGAGACGAGGCTCTTGAGCACGTCGCGGCATCCTGTTTCCGCCCACAGCCAGCCGAACACCAGATCAGGTCCGATGCTGAGGCGGTGCAGCTCCGGCAATTCGCCGCGATAAAAACTCGACAACACGATCGAGCGGCGCGAATGGCGCGCCGCCGAGGCGATCAGCCCATCGATCAGCCCCGAGGCCTCAACTTCATCGCGCCGGCCGAGCGCCTTGATGACGCGCTGCACGTGGCGGCCGCCCTCGCGCGCGTTCTCGACGAGGTAGAGGTATTCGTAGGCTCCAATCTTCTTGACGCGGACAAATATGGCGCGGCACCTTTGTTCTCCGGTACCAGCACCACGATTTTCTGGGCCGCCGCAAGCAAATTCCTCAATATCTATTGCAATCGTCTGGCCGATTTAGCACCACACCTTGGCGTGCCCGGTCGTATCCCTAGCGTTTCCGCGGCTTCCAGCGAGCGATTTACTCCAAACTGAGGAAGTTGGGTTAAAATTCAGAGTTAGTGTTGCATGCTTTTGTGAGCATGCAACACCAAACCCTAAGAGCGAACACCAACGTTTAACGGCATTCGCACGCGCCGAACATTATCCTTCATGCCCGAATACAAATACTTGTAAATTTCTACCGACAAAGGGTGGGGTCAACTCGCGAACGAAAACCTCCATTTCTCTCCCCGGGACGTCGATGACTGCGGTAGCGTGATGATTACCGCCAATCAGCGCTATTTCCTGCGGCAATTCGATCGCAACATTTCCTTCTTTTACACGGAAATGGATGCGCATGTCGTTGCCTGGCCCGCCGGGCAGCGAATTATGTGCGCAGACCCTGACTTCCGAATATTTTCGAACATCAAGAGTAGGGCCTATTTGGCGTGCCGGACCTCCAGGTATATGGATATTGCCGGAATCCCAGAGAAGCTCGGTATTACTCATCGTTGCTCTCCCTTACGTTGGATTTTAAGCGGATACTGGTGGCTGCCGCCCCGAGCGGCGATACCATCGGCCTCCGATCGGTAGAATGGTTCAAGGATCGACCGATATGTGTAATGCAGTTCACACGCGGAAATATTTATTTAAATTTAGTTCCGAGGTTGTTGCGTGTGTTGATACTTTGCGTCCCTGACTGGCGGCTGTCTATAAGTGTGTTCGGTCACGGTCCGACCAAGGTGACAACCCTCCAGGTCGGACCCGGTACCTAAGTCTTAACTTTGCAAAATGGGCCTCACCACGGGCGGCCGTGATGGCGGAGTTCACATTATTTTCGAGCAGGTGCCGCCGGCGCTCGATCCTTGAAAGTAGCCGTCATGGGTGAGGCAGCCCGCCGCCCAATCGTTGCAATTAGATACCGCATCCTCCTTGCACGTGGCCTTGACGCAATCTCCATTGTTGGCCTTTACCGTGCATTCCGACTCGAAGTATGGGTCGGCTCGGCCATAGCTTGTGAACGGGTTAGCATTATTTCTTGAGTTCATTACACATCCGCCCAACAGTAAGAGACTTATGCCAGATATGCAGAGTATTAGACGCATGGTTTCCCCTCCATTAGCCGGGATGACGTGAATGAACGCCCTGGTCTTCCACCCCAAGACGCCGGCTTAAAGCCGATACCGCCGTGCCCCGTAATTCGTCCATCTCTTGTTGATGCAAGCACGCCGAGGTTTCGTTGGCAAGGACGGCGCGAGAATGTCTTCTCATCTTGTACCACCGTTGCCCCGCCTTTTGCCAGCGAGTGGCCCATTTATTCCGTATTACGGAGAGGGCATCCTTAAGTATTCGGACAGTCATCAACAGTATCGCTCAATCTGAAGCCGCCACCTCCGGGCTGGTGTAGGGTTGGCGTGTCGGCCCGCGGTATCAAGTTGCGATGGGTTTCGCTGGGCGCTCAATCCATCCTACGCGCTGTTGCGGACAGCGTTTCGCCACGTGCGAGCGCGTCATCCCTTCACCATCGAAGCTGCTGTCATATTGCCCGATCATCTGCATGCGATCTGAACTCTGCCCGAGAACGACGCGGATTTCGCCCTGCGCTGGCGTCTCATCAAATCCGCATTCTCGTACGGTTTGTCTCGCGGCGAAGCGCTCTCCTACAGCCGAAGCGCCAAAGGCGAACGCGGCATTTGGCAGCGGCGGTATTGGGAGCATACGCTGCGTGACCAAGACGATTTTGCCCGCCATCTCGATTACATTTACTTCAACCCGGTCAAACACGGTTGCGCGCCGCGAGTACGGAACTGGCCGTACTCCTCGTTTCGCCGCTGGGCGCGACTCTGGGGCTTACGCTGAGGACTGGGCGGGCGGCACCGATGACGACCTCCGCGGCTTCGGCGAAAGGTGATGGGTTTCGCTGCACTCAACCCGTCCTACGCGCTGTAAGAGCGCGTCCTCGGCCATTCAGGCATAAATTATGTGCCGCGATCGTAACCGGCGTTAATGGCTCCTGAAGGACGAGAACGCTGGGCTGAACCCAGACTTAATGGAGAGCCATTTTGCTCACTTAGCCCGGTCATTTTCGGTCATATGTTATGTAAGCCGCAAGCTACTGATCGGGCAGGCTCTGGGGAAACCCCTGAAAGTCTCAAATTTCCGGAACGACGTAGGTCAGGCGTTGTGGGTGCCGGAAGTCAATGCAGTCTCTATTCCTTCAAGGTAGGCGTTGCGCTCTCGGGTAAATGCGTCCCACTGGTTTCTAATGACTGCACCGCCATCCCTTACCATCAGTGAGTTTTCCAGCTTCTCGAACTGATCGAATTGGGGAACCGGAACGAGCATGCCGCGTCCAGAATGCAGCAAAACAAAATTGGTCACGGCTTCGGCAACGTGAACGAAGCATTTTATGGTATTGGTGATTTTATCTACGGTCGGAGCAGACTTGGCTATGGCGTCTCTGTCCGGCGAATTTGGCCCGGCAGCATGCGCAAGGAACGTATGGCTCCATTTCACAATTTCCTTAATTTCATCTTCTTCGAGCCAGCGTCTCAGTGTGCCGATAATGCTTTTGGGCAGGCAGTCCTCGCGGCGGCGATTTTCAGGACGCACTCCGGTTAGTCGGTCAAACTGTTTGTGCGCAAGGTGGGCGGGACCAGCAGCGTCTGGGCCTGTCCGTTCGCCCCAAAACAGCCCGCCGCCCTGTGCGAGCTGGCGGAGCATCACCCGGTGCTGCGCGGCTTGGTAGTCGTAAGGCAGCCCGTCGAACCCGACGACATTCTCTCGGGTAAAAAGTCGAATATTCTGCTGCAAGTCGTTAAGGAGGCGAGGCAGAGAAATCATGCCTCTGGTGGTGTCCATTAACCGGCGTATCGAGAGAACCTGTATTGAAAAATATCCGTTTACCAGAGCCTCTGTCAGCAATGGGTTATGAATTCCACTGTCGGGATTGTTATTTGCAAGCTCCGCAAAAGTACGAAACGAAACGTCATGGCTGACCATCGACGAAAGCACTTGCCAGATTGTATGGTGTTCGTCCGTCTCAAGCCACGTCAGCCACCCCCGCCGTTTGTTGCGGTAGGTAATGAGTGCAGCCTTGTCGTTCACGTCGCACTGCTCTGGCGAGTATTTGTAATCGTAATCTTGGCTCACAATCGGAGTTGCTAGAGTATATTGGCTCATCGTGCTCCTCCCCGAAATCGGGCAAGCGCGCCACCGATCCCTCGGGCGACTTCTGCATCTTGTCCCGGCGCTGCTTTCGCGCAAGGCTCTGCTGTCGGCGCAAGGTTGAAATGTCATCCTGCGCGCAAAGTAGAGATGACACCGCCATTGGAGGCGGATCCGACCAACGAGACGGCTGGCCTTGTGCCTCTTCGATTGGCCGTATTGCAGATTGCAGTTTCTTTGTTCGACTGAGGCGTCGTTTCTCCGTCCCGACCTGATTTTGTGGGAGCGTCGCGCGCAATCGCGGTCAAGACTGGTCCGAGCGCTGCGCGGGCCACCGCCGAAGGCGCGCGCGAAGCGGTCTTGAGGGCGGTGAGCACGACGTCAGCGTCGGCCAGGTCGGGAAGGGGCTGCCTCAGGCCGGAGCAGCCGCGGACGCACTGCGTGGCGCCCGGCCCTTCGACGGCAGACCCGGTGCCTCGAGGTTGTTCGGCGGTCGCTGCCGCGCAACATGCCCTCGCTGCTGACGCGCCGGGTAGGCCGCCTGCCGTGCCTTTACCTGCTCCAGCACGGCCGCCAGCTGCTTGTTGTCGACGATCGCGCCGGGCTTCACCGTCTGGATCTTATCGAAGACTTTGAAACCGAGCGCCGTTCCGTTGAACTGAACCGCAAACCGCCCGTCCGGATAGTTCACTACCTCGACCTTCTTGCGCACCAAGCCACGGGCCAGCGAGGTCGGGTCGAGGAGCAGCATCATCCGGTCGTAGTGCAGGGTCAGGTTGCGCGTGACTGTGCGCTCCTCGCGCCAGGCCAAAATCTCGTCCAGATCATCCGCTTGCGCCAATGGCCGATGAAGGTCCTTGGCATTCGCTGGGTCGCGGCCGAAGCGCGTGTTGTAGGCGGTGATAAACCCGGGCAGCCATTCGTTCGCCGCAGCAATCGACGATACCCCTGCCAGCCGCAGCTCCTTGACCATCCGGTCTTGCAACGTGCCAAACGCGCGTTCAATGCGTCCCTTCGCCTGCGGGCTGTTGGCACAGATGATGTCGATATTCAGCGCCAATAGCGCGCGACCGAACTGGGTCACACCGTCACCTGCGGCAGCTTCCTTGCTGTTCACCCGGAAGATGCCGTGCTTGTCGCTGTAGAAGGCAACCGGTTTGCCATGCTCCTCAAGATAGGCGCGGGTCGTCCGGAAGTAATCAAACGCCGATTCCGAGGTGACGAACCGCAGCTGCAGCAACCGGCTCGTCGCATCATCCACGAAAGCCAGCAGCGTGCACGGCGGGCCGCGATCCTCGAACCAAGCGTGCTCGGAGCCGTCGATCTGCACCAGTTCGCCCAGGCAATCGCGCCGTCGGCGCGGCTGATGCGGCGAGGGGAGACGATGACGGCGATCCTGCCACAGTCCATCGGCGATCATCCAACTGCGCAGGGTCTCGCGCGAGACCAAACAGCCATGGTGCTCTGCCAGCTTCTCCGCCGCCAAGGTCGGCCCGAAATCGGCGTATCGATCGCGCACGATCGACAGGGCAAGGGTACGAACTGCGGACGGCAGACGGTTATTACTGGGTTTACCGCGGCGCTTCGATAGCAAGCTGGTGGCACCGTCTTGCTTGAGACCGCGTAGCAGACGAAATACCTGCCGCCGCTGCAATCTGATCAGTTCACACGCGTCGGCAATTCGCAGGCGGCCTGATTGAACGCGCAATAACACCTCAAGCCGGCTGAACTCCTGCTTGCTCATCGACACCACCGCCACGGCCCATCCCCCGCGACCCCAGAACCCGCGGGAGTGTCACCTCAACTTTGCACAGGGGTGTCATCTCTATATTGCTCGTACATCTGCAAACCGCATAAACCCCTTTATGGAAGGCGATCTTGAGTATTCGTGAAGTTCTCAATGGCGGCCAGAAGTCTACAGCTCCGATCTGGTAATCAGCTACGGCCGCCGCCTCAACGGCACGGTCCGCGGGCTCGACGGATCGGGTGGAGGTTGGCGAGGGAACGCTAGGTGGATTGGCGCGGTTTCGCGTATAGAGATAGTGCCGATTCTTCGAGGTTGAACTTTATGCACCCCTTCCCCCGCCCGCGTCCGGTTGTGTTGTGCATCCTCGATGGCTGGGGTGAACGGAGCGCCGCCCCCGACAACGCGATCGAGACGGCGCGCATGCCGGTGTGGCACCGGCTAATGGCATTGTGGCCGCATTCGCATTTAGAGGCGAGCGAGCATTATGTCGGGCTCCCCGACGGGCAGATGGGGAATTCCGAGGTCGGGCACACAAATCTCGGCGCGGGGCGGCTTGTCATGCAGGATCTGCCGCGGATCGATGCTGCGATCGCCTCGGGCGAACTCGCGCGGATGCCTGGTTTGCGCGACTTTATCGATCAGTTGAAGAAGAGCGGCGGCACTGCGCATGTGATGGGGCTATTGTCACCGGGCGGGGTCCACTCGCACCAGCACCAGATCGCGGCACTCGCCCGCATCGTCGCCGAAGCCGGCGTGCCGGTGGCGGTGCAAGCGTTTCTCGACGGCCGCGATACGCCGCCCCAGGCCGCGTTGTCCTATGTGAAAAAGTTCGAGGCCGATGTCGCCGGCCTCGAAAACCTCGTTATCGCCACCGTCAGCGGCCGCTATTACGCGATGGATCGCGACAAGCGCTGGGACCGCGTCGAACGCGCTTATCGGGTTATCGTCAACGGCGAGGGCGAGACCGCGGCCAACGCGGGACAGGCAATCGAGGCCGCCTATCAGCGCGGCGAAACCGATGAGTTCGTCGCGCCGACCGCGATCGGGAACTATAGCGGGATAAAGGATGGCGACGGCCTGCTGATCGGCAATTTCCGCGCCGACCGGGTGCGCGAGATCGCGACCGCCTTGCTCGACCCCGAGTTTGCGGGGTTCGCCCGCACCCGGCGAGTCAATTTCGCCGCAGCACTCGGTCTGGTCGAATATTCGGCCGAGCTCAACCGATTTCTCGGCACGCTGTTCCCGCCGGAAAATCTCGACGACACCTTTGGCGAGGTCATCGCGCGGGCCGGATTGAAGCAGCTGCGCATCGCCGAGACCGAGAAATACGCGCATGTCACATTTTTCTTTAATGGTGGGCGCGAAACCGTTTTCCCCGGCGAGGAGCGGATCCTGGTGCCGTCGCCAAAAGTCGCGACCTACGACGAGCAGCCCGAGATGTCGGCGCCCGAAGTCACCGACAAAATCGTCGAGGCGATCGATGCCGGCCGGTTCGATGTGATCGTGTTGAACTACGCCAATGCCGACATGGTCGGGCACACTGGGCGGCTCGATGCCGCGGTCAAAGCGGTCGAGACGATCGATGCCTGCCTCGGTCGGGTTGCGGCGGCGGTCGAAAAGGCCGGCGGTACGCTAGTCGTCACCGCTGATCACGGCAATGCCGAGATGATGCGCGACCCCGAGAATGGCGGCCCCCACACCGCCCACACCTTGAACCCGGTGCCGCTTCTGGTGGTCAATCCGCCGGCCGCGGTCGCCAATCTCCAAAGTGGGCGCCTGGCCGATGTCGCGCCCACCCTGCTCGACATCCTCGGCCTCGACAAGCCCGCGGCGATGACCGGGCATTCGTTGATTCGGCTGCAGGAAAACCGGCTCAGCGCCAACTAGCCGCAGTCTTGGACGTTCTTGATCGGCCGGCGCCGTTCTTGATTAGAATGCGGGCGAGCGAGTATTGTCTGCGGCGATCGCGATCGGTTCAACGTTAGGGTGAATATATGAGACGGGTGGGGCTGATTACGGCGGCTGCCGCAACAGTATTGACGTTTTCATTAAGCCATGACATCGGCGCTGCAACCCCGAATTCCAATTCATCGGAGACGTACAATGAACTTAACCTATTCGGCGAAGTGTTCGAGGATGTACGAGCCGATTATGCCGGCAAGGTCGATGATGATTTGCTGATGGAAGGGGCCATCAACGGGATGCTGACCTCGCTCGATCCGCATTCGAATTACCTGAATACAAAAAATTTCGACGATATGAAGGTGCAGACCCGCGGCGAGTTTGGCGGGCTCGGCATCGAAGTATCGATGGAGAACGGTCTTGTCAAAGTGGTTTCGCCGATCGACGACACGCCCGCGGCGCGCGCCGGGCTGAAGCCGGGAGACATGATCACGCAGCTCGATGGCCAGGCGGTCCAGGGGATGAGCTTGCCGCAGGCGGTCGAAAAGATGCGCGGCCCGATCAACAGCGAAATCAAGCTGACGATCCAGCGCAAGGGGCGTGATCCGTTCGACGTCAAGCTGACCCGTGCGACGATCCGGATCCAGTCCGTCCGCTCGCATATGGTGGGCGACGACATCGGCTATATCCGGATCACGTCGTTCAACGAGCAGACCGATGTCGGGCTCAATAACGCGATGAAGAACATCAAGCAGCAGGCCGGCAGCAAACTGCGTGGCATCGTCCTCGATTTGCGCAACAACCCCGGCGGGCTGCTCGACCAGGCGGTCGCGGTCTCCGACGCGTTTCTCGACAAGGGGGAGATCGTCTCGACGCGCGGGCGGCGCGCTGATGACGCGCAACGCTACGACGCCCGGCCAGGGGACATCGCCGCCGGGCTGCCGCTCGCGGTCTTGATCAACGGCGGATCGGCCTCGGCGAGCGAGATCGTTGCCGGCGCCTTGCAGGACCATCACCGCGCGATCCTGATGGGCACGCGATCGTTCGGAAAGGGTTCGGTGCAGACCATCATCCCCTTGCCCGGGCATGGCGCGATGCGGCTTACGACGGCGCGCTATTACACGCCCTCGGGGCGGTCGATCCAGGCCAAGGGGATCGAGCCGGACATCATTGTCGAGGCCGCCAAGATCGAGGCCGACAAGAAGACCGCAAAGAAGGTCGCGACCGACGCAAAAACCGACGATTCCGGCGATGACTCCGACATTTCGAGCTCGGTCGACCCGACGATCATGGGGACCGACGCGGATTACCAGATGGCGCGGGCCGTGATCATGCTGCGCGGCATGGCGATGTACAACAGCCGCCTGGTCAACTGAGCGGCGTTGGGTTGGGGAGCGCCCATGCCGCAGCCTGACACCCGGCCAAGCCGTTATCGAGAATGCGTCGGGATCATGTTGCTGAATGTGCGAGGCCATGTCCTCGTCGCCCGCCGCGCCGATATGCCGACCGCACCGGCCTGGCAGATGCCGCAAGGCGGGATCGATTGGGGCGAAACCCCGCGGCAGGCGGCATTGCGCGAACTCGAAGAGGAAATCGGCACCGCCAAGGCCGAGATCCTCGCTGAGAGCCGCGACTGGCTGACTTACGACTTTCCATCGGAACTGGCCGGCCGGGTGTGGCGCGGGCGGTACCGCGGCCAGCGGCAAAAGTGGTTTCTGATGCGCTTTACCGGGTGCGACGACGATATCGATCTGGGCTCGACGCATGCCGAGTTTGACGCCTTCCGCTGGGTCGATCCCGACGAGCTGCCGCGGCTGATCGTGGCCTTCAAACGCCACGTCTACGTGACGGTCGTGACCGAATTTCGCGATCATTGCCGCGCTGCCGCGGCCGCCAGCGGAGAGCGCTCGATCTGACAGGCTGGCCTAGCCGCGCGGCAACCGCATCCCTGCCGCGTCGATCGCCGCCATATCCGGCATCGCACTTTGCGCCCCGCGCGCCAGACAAGCGAGACCGGCGGCGGCACTCGCCCGCCGCAATCCGATTTCAAGTGATGCACCCCGGTCGAGCACACTGGGATCGCGCATACTGGGATCGAGCGCCGCCGCCAGTACCCCGACAAAGGTGTCGCCCGCACCGGTCGTGTCGACCGGGACAATCGGCAATGCCGGCACCGAGATCGTTACGCCCGTCGACAGGTAGGCGATGGCGCCGGCGGAACCGCGGGTGACGACCAGACCCCGGCGCAATCTCCTTGCGATCCCCGCCGGGCCGGCTCCGAGGGTCGCCGCCTCCCCCTCATTCGCGACGACAAGATCGATGTCGGGCAGCAGGCCGGGCGCGATCGCCAACGCCGGCGCCAGATTGAGCAAGACAAAACCGCCGGCCGCCCGCACCCGCCGGATGATCGCCGCGGTTTCGCTTGGCGGCACCTCCATTTGGGCGACGAGCAGTGTCTCGGGGCCGAGCATCGCTTCGGGTACTTGGTCGCTGCGCACCGCGGCATTGGCGCCCGAGGCGACGGCGATGATGTTCTCGCCGTTCTCGCCAACCATGATCGCGGCGCAGCCGGTCGGCTGATCGACCCGGCGCACCAGCCGCGCATCGATGCCCGCTCGCCGCAGCGGATCGAGGGCCGTCTCGGCAAAACCGTCGCGGCCGACGGCCCCGGCCATCGCCACCTCGGCCCCGCACGCTGCCATCGCCTGGTTGGCGCCCTTGCCCCCGGGCAATACCGCGTAGTCCCCGCCGAGCACAGTCTCGCCCGGCTGCGGCAGGTGCGGCACCGGCACGATCACATCGACATTGATCGAGCCAAAGACCAGAATCATGGGAACGACCTTTTCTCCGCGACCCGGCCGCGGCGGGTATAATGCCGGCTCCGACCGAGCCCGATACGACGGACCAGCAAGCAGGGGGAGCCATGAAACTCAACGGTGCCACGATACCCGACGCGATTGTCGAGCGCGTCGTCGCCCGCCGCGGCGGCGAGCATTGCTATGCCGATCTCGACCCGGCGCATACTGCACTGGTGGTGATCGATCTGCAGCACGCCTTTATGACCGAGGGGGTCGGGCATGCGGTCTGCCCGGCCGCGATCGACATCGTCCCGGCCGTCAACCGTCTTGCCGCGGCTGTGCGCCAAACCGGCGGCGGCGTCTTCTGGGTGCAGATGACGCATGACCAGCGCTGCCTCGACGAATGGTCGGTGGCGCACGAGATGGCCTCGCCCGAAATGCGCGAGAAACGCATCGCCGCCCTCTCCGAAGGCACCAAGGGCCATCAGCTGTGGCCCGGCCTCGACGTGCAACCGCAAGACGAAATCGTTAAAAAATACCGCTACAGCGGCTTTATGCCGGGCACCTCTGACTTGCCCGAGCGGCTGCGGGCGCGCGGCTTTGACACCGTGCTGATCACCGGCACCGTCACCAATGTCTGCTGCGAAAGCTCGGCGCGCGACGCCAACATGACCAATTTCCGCACGATCATGGTCAGCGACGGCAACGCCGCAAGTACCCAGGAAGAGCACGACGCCGCCCTCACCGCGTTCTACAACATCTTCGGCGATGTCATGGACACCGACATGATCATCGAGCGGCTGCAGCGGGCCCAGCCGGCGCGCGCCGCCTGACCAGGGCTGACGCCGCAACAACCTGCGTCACGGGAGGAAATCATGAGGGAAAATCGCGTAAAGCGCATTCTGCGCGAGGGCGGCTTGGCGCTCGGCACGCATGTCGGCGGCATCCCCGATCCGCAGATTGTCGAAATCATCGGGCTCGCCGGCTTTGACGCTGCCTTTATCGATATGGAGCACACCAGCTTTGATCTGCACGATGTGCAGGCGATGGTCATGGCGGCTGAGCATGTCGGCATCACGCCGATCGTGCGTACCCCGGGCTTTGATCCGGCCTTTATCCTGCGGCTGCTCGACATGGGCGTGCAGGGCATTCAGGTGCCGCATGTCCACAATGCCGCGACAGCACTGGCCGCGGTCAAGGCGGTGCGCTATCCGCCGCTCGGCGACCGCGGCATGGCCGCCGGCAGCCGCGCCGCCGAGTTCGGCCATATCCCGCTGGTCGAGCACATGGCGCAATCGAACCGCGAGATCTTGCTCGCCTGCATGATCGAGGACATGGAGGCGGTCGAGCGCATCGACGAAATCGCCGCCGTCGAGGGTGTCGATCTGCTGGCAGTCGGCCCGTCCGATCTATCGCGCTCGCTCGGCGTCAGCGGCACCCCTGATCATCCGCGGCTGGTGGCGGCGATCGACCGGGTGCGCGACGCCGCAAAAAAGAGTGCCGGCGCCCGTCTGGCGCTGCCGCTCAACCACGCCGCCTTCCCGCGCAACGCCGCGCAATTAAAGGCGCTCGGCGCCGGCTACACCAATTGCGCGCCCACCCCCGAAGCCCGCTTGCTCAAATCGATGCGCGACCAAGCCGAAGACGCCCGCAAACAACTCGCCTGACACCGGCGGCCGGCATCCGACCGCGATCGCCCGATCGGCGGGTCCTTCTCCCTGGGGAAGAGGGACCCGCCCCTCCTTGGCGGCAATTGCGGGGTCGGAGAGCCCTCCAGCAGCTCGATCCAAGCCATCACGCGGCAGCGGCCCGCGTCAGATCGTAATCTTGGTTCCATCAAACCGCGTGAACGTCCAGCTGGCATGCTCGTTATAGACAGCCTTCTGGTCACGCAGTACGTGGATGGCGACCTCCTCGCCGAGAATGACCGAATTCTGGTAATCCGAGCGCCAGTGCACACCGGCATGGTTGCGCCCGATCGCGATGTTCGCGGCCAGTTTGTTGGCCTCGCCACCCAGGGTCAGTTTGTCCGGCCCGGTGTAGGGTACGAGCGACTTCCCGTCATCACTCGCCATCATCGGGTTCGGAAATTGCCAGTCCTCGTCGAAAAGGGCCTTCAGCATCGTCGCGCACGCGCCGGCTACCGTCCCGTGCCCCTGCCCGTAAGAGGGGTGCCACGGGCTTCCCTCGGGAAAAACCTGCGGCAGGAAACCGCTGCCGTACTTGGCCTCGATTCGCTGGACCGCTTTGGAATGCAGCACATCGCCATGGAGCGGATAGGCGAAATGCTTTGGGTCCGAGGCCGGCAGCAACGTCTTGTGCACCAGGCCACCATAGGCTTCCGGCCGCAATGTGCGATGCACGAACCATTTCTGGAACCAGATCGCCTTTAGCGCCGGCGACGCAATCGCCGAGATTTGTGTCTTGGCATAGGGTGTACCGAACGTGCCGAAACCCTGCTCTTCCTTAGTGTTATTGTATGGATTTCCGATATTGAACGGCGCGTTCAGATCGAGCGCCACGAGGCAGCCATTGAAATACGCCTCGAACAGCACGTCGACATGGACATAGGCGGCCAATCCCCGCCCATCCCGCAGATAGCGCCGGGTCGGATCGGGGTTATTGGGACCAAACGGCAGTGACCGCAGTTTGGTCGGATCGCTGGCCTGTCCGTTCTGCACCTTTAGCCACGAAGCGAAGTCGGTCATGTAGTCGGCACCGCCGCCGCCGACCGGCAGATAAGTCTGAAAGGTTTGATCGACATGGATCGCGCCGTACTCGAACGGCAGCAACAGGAATTGCGAGACATACGGGCCGGCCAGATCCCCCTTGGTAAACCCGCGGAACAATGTCTGTGCGGTCACCTTTCCCGCCATCCTCGGCCCGCGAAAGTCGGACAATGTATTGAGTTCGTCGAGCGCCGCCTGCGCCAGCGCATTGGTGCCATACTGGCTGAACGGCACGTCGCGCAGCAATGCCATCCAGTAATCCTCGACCGCCTCGCCGGCCCGCCAGGCGCTGGCGAGCGGCGGCGCCGGGGACAGCAACAACGCCTGCGGATCGCGTCCTTCGAGCACATAGGCCAGACCCGCCTGCGGGTCGACCAGCGGGACGTCGCCACCCAGCACAATCGCCTCAAAATCGGCCGGATCGCCAGTCTTAAGTGCGTGCAGCATGCTGGCGTATGCTGCCGGCAGCACGTCGCCCCGGGCGTCGTGCGCCAGCCCTTTCGAATAATTACCCCAGCGCCCGGGATAGAGCGCTTCGTCGCCATTATCTTGATGCGTCACGACGTGTTTTTCGGTGTTTGCCGCGTCGATGCGGATCTTCGCCGCTTGGTCGGCGCGCGCTTGCGGGGTCAGGGTTGGCATATCGTCCTCGCGCTTGTAATCGTCGCAGATCGATGTCGATGGCTACCGATCACCTCTCCGACCACCAACACCTACCACCGCTGACGACCGTGCCGGTGTGAACTCGCCCACACTGCTTTTGTTCGAGACGACGATCTGTGGTGGTATTCGGAAGAGGGCAACAACTCAGCTTGCAGCCACCATTAGAGCGCTTTTCGAGCAGATTGAATTACCGTGCCTCCCCCTCACCCTTCCCTCTCCCCCACTGGGGGAGAGGGTGCATAGAGTTGGCCAGGCGGAGCCGAGCCTTACTCGGAGCTGGGTGAGGGGGTGCGTCGACCCGATAGGAATCGCAGCCGTTCTCGGGGACAAAGGCACCGCCGCAACGGGCACGGCAACGACCAATGGTCAAAATGCCCAACGGGCCGGCATGAAATGCTGAACAGAGGCGCCAATAGCCTAGGCACTTGCCAGGACGTCTGCCGCGACCTCGGCGTCACCCACGCCAGCGGCGCCACCGAATACTCCGGCATCTGCAACTACTGAAATTCGCCCGAGCATAACCCCCTCCCGCATAAACGTTTCCCGTTGTCGCTGGCCGGGCCCTTGCCCGGCCAATAACGACTCATTGCGACGGGAGTAGCCCGGAGGACCTCGGAATGCGCTGTGGCTTCTCTGCGCATGCTTGCTGGACCTTGCCCAACCGTCGGCCATATTTTCTATTTCTCAATACCCTGATAGGTTAAATTAGCAGCATTTTCCGAACAGGAGGTTGAGCCGTGTCGTCAGCCGTCGTGGGGGCATTTCTTTCTGACTTTTTGAAAGTCGGACTTGAACGCGCGGGATCCGCCATCTTCCAAAAGGTCATGCGGCTTCGAAGCGTCGACAAGGCAATGCGAGCTGGCCAACTTACAAATCCAGTGGTTGATACAGCAGTAAAGGATCTGGAAATTATATTTGGCAGCTATAGAGGTGAACTGGATGTTCTGCTATCCCAGTTTTTAAACGAGGTTAAAAGATCTGGGATAATTACTCTGATGGCGGAAGAGGCTATTGTTCAGACAGAACACGAATTAACGGTTGAGCGTTTTGTTGCACTATACTCAAATATCGTCGGACAAGATGATGATAAGGGTCGCGACCTGTACAAATTGATAAGAATTGGGCTGACTTCGTCCTTGAATGCGCTTTTCAAGGACAATGCTATGGCGTTTGCTGTTGGCGCAATATCCAAGACCCTTTCGGCTAAGCTTGATCGTCTTGGACGACCATCAGAGATTGAGCTTGACGGCTGCGTTCTAGTGGTCTGACGCCAACATTTGGTTCCCGCGGTTGACTTTTTCGATAATGCGATCGGGGTCGGCGGTCCAGACAAAGGGTTTGGGTTTGCGGTTATGCTCGCCGAGATAGCGGTTGATCGCGGCTTGCAGATCGACCAGCGAGCGGAAGACGCCGCGCTGCAACCGCCGGCGGGTCAGGGTGGCAAAAAAGCCTTCAACGGCATTGGCCCAGGAGCATGACGTGGGCGTGAAGTGAAACGTCCAGCGTGGATGCCGCGCAAGCCAGGCGCGGACCTTGGGATGCTTGTGGGCGGCATAGTTGTCGAGGATCACATGAATGAGCTTGCCGGCCAGGACAACGGCCTCGACCCGATTGAGGAAGCGGATGAACTCCTGGTGGCGGTGACGCGCCATGCATTGGCCGATGACCGAGCCGTCAAGGACATTGAGCGCCGCAAACAGCGTCGTCGTGCCGTTGCGGATGTAATCATGGGTCATTGTCCCGGCTCGACCCTTCTTGATCGGCAAGCCGGGCTGGGTGCGGTCGAGAGCCTGAATTTGCGACTTCTCGTCGACCGACAGCACCAGGCTGTGGGCCGGCGGGTCGAGATATAGCCCGACCACGTCACGCAATTTGGCGGCAAACGCCGGGTCTTGCGACAGCTTGAAACGCCGCACTCGGTGCGGCTGCAGACCGTGCGCCGCCCAGATCCGCTGCACCGAGCGCAGCGAGATGCCGCTCGCCACCGCCATCGCCCGGCCGGTCCAGTGGGTTGCCTCGCCTGGCGGCTCCGCCAGCGTCAACTCGACCACTCGGTCAATAACCGCCGCAGGCGTCGGCGGCAAACCGGGTTTGCGCGTCTTGTCGTGCAGCAGGCCGGCCACCCCTTCGCGCATGAAGCGCTCCTGCCAGCGCCACACGCACGGCTTCGATACTCCGGCGCGGCGCATGATCTCGGCCGTACCGCAGCCCTCCGCGGTCGCCAAAATGATCTGTGCCCGCCACACATGCTTTTGCCGGCTGTTGCGATCCGCCACCACCGCCGCCAGTCGTTCGCGGTCGCCGGCACTCACTTCGATGCTGATCCCCTCGCGCATCGCGCATCATCGCACACCCCACTCCAATATGGAATCCTATGATTGCGTCGTACCACTAGCAGCGGAAACCCTAAAATCCCTGCTAGGGAGATTCGCGCGCGCACTTCAGGCAAGTTATCGCCCTCTTCGGATCGAAACAAATAAGGGCCCGAGATCGGTCTCAATCAACGACATTTACACCGCCAGCCGCCTTCAGCATAGGAAGACGATAGACCTAGTGGTACGACACAATCATAGGATTCTATATTGGTGGGGTCTGTGCAATGATGCTGGATGCGCGAGGGGATCAGCATCGAAGTGAGTGCCGCCGACCGTGAGCGACTGGCCGCGGTCGTAGCGGATCGCAATAGCCGGCAAAAGCATGTGTGGCGGGCGCGGATCATCCTGGCCACAGCAGAGGGCTGTGGCACGGCGGAGATTATGCGCCGCGCCGGGGTTTCAAAGCCCTGTGTGTGGCGCTGGCAGGAGCGGTTCATGCGCGAAGGCGTGGCTGGCCTGCTACACGATAAGACCAGAAAGCCCGGGCTGCCGCCATTGCCGTCGGCGCTGGTCGATCGCGTGGTCGAACTGACATTGGCGGAGCCGCCGGGGGAGGCGACGCATTGGACCGGCCGAGCGATGGCGGCGGCGAGCGGTATCTCGCTGCGCTCGGTGCAGCGCATCTGGGCGGCGCACGGCCTACAGCCGCACCGGGTGCAGCGCTTCAAGCTGTCGCAAGACCCGGCTTTTGCCGCCAAGCTGCGCGACGTGGTTGGGCTCTATCTCGACCCGCCGGCCCACAGTCTGGTGCTGTCGGTTGACGAGAAGTCGCAAATCCAGGCGCTTGACCGCACCCAGCCCGGCTTGCCGATGAAAAAGGGCCGGGCCGGGACGATGACCCACGATTACATCCGTAACGGCACAACCACGCTGTTCGCGGCACTCAATGTTCTCGACGGCTCGGTCATCGGCCAGTGCATGGCGCGCCACCGTCATCAGGAATTCATCCGTTTTCTGAACCGGATCGAGGCCGCTGTCCCAGCCGGCAAACTGGTCCACGCGATCCTCGACAATTACGCCGCCCACAAACATCCCAAAGTACGCGCCTGGCTCGCGCGGCATCCCAGGTGGGTGTTCCATTTCACCCCGACTTCGTGTTCCTGGGCCAATGCGGTCGAAGGCTTCTTCGCGACCCTGACCCGACGGCGCCTGCAACGGGGCGTCTTCCGCTCGCTCGTCGACCTGCAAGCGGCGATCAACCGCTATCTCGGCGAGCACAACCGCCAACCCAAACCGTTCGTCTGGACCGCCGATCCCGACCGTATCATCGAAAAGGTCAACCGCGGGCACCAAGTGATCGCGTCAGACCACTAGACATCACCGCACTGCTACCGGCGGACAAAAAACGCGATGCGATAACGAAACATGAATTTTCCCAACGGTTACAATTCTGCACTTTCGCAGAGTTCCGCGATTCCTTTTCTCGGGCGCTGATACTGGGCGATCCCGGCGGAGGGAAATCCACCCTTTGCCAATTCATCTGTTTTGAGATGGCCAGGCAATCATCCACCGCCTTCCAAACTGGAGATGAGCGAATCCCATATCAGTCACAGAAATTGCCCTTACGGATGATTCTTCGCCAATACGAAAACGCAAGGAGGGTCGAGCCTCAGCTGGGCCTATTTGAATATTTCGCACGCGAAATTGTGCAAACGATATCAGTACCGATCGAGGCCGCGCGTGGGCTCCTAAGATATCTTCTAGACTATGGGCGTGCAATGCTCGCTTTTGATGGCCTCGATGAAATATTGGACACTGCTAGGCGAAGGGAATTTGTTGATCTGGTCGCCATTTTTTGTGATCAATTTCCTTTGTGCCCAGTCTTAGTTACCTCTCGAATAATTGGTTACGAGAACGCCCCGCTGCCCGTCGAATATGATGAATATTTATTGGCACCCTTTACCTCGGACGAGGTAAAGCATTACCTAACGAAATTTTTTACAAAAGTGACCGATATTGACAAGAATAGCCGCTCCGAGTTGATTATCAGATTTATGAATCAGACTGAAGATAATGCAAGAGACTTGCGTAGTAACCCTCTTATGCTTGGCCTAATGGCTTTCCTATTTTGTGCCAAAGGTGATGTCCCAGCTAACCGCCCGGAGGTCTACAGAGAATGCGCGACGCTCATGTTCGAAAAGTGGGATCAGAATTGAGGGATTCGGGCCGAAATACCTAATGATTTCGATTTGATCGATTTATTTAGCTATTTAGCATCTTCTATATATATGGCAATTCTGAGTTGGAAAGCGGAGTACCAAAGGAGTGGTTGCTCCAGTCGTTAACTGAATATTTTGCCGGTCAATATATAGACCGTGGTAAGGCTTATGTTTCAGCTAAGACAGTGATGGAATTTGTGACTGGACGCGCGTGGGTGATGTCTGATGTGGGTTCAGAAATTTTTAGTTTTACCCACCGTACTTTTTTAGAATATTTTTATGCCCGCAACATCGAGCAAAGTAACGAAACTGTGCGTGAGCTCTTCAGGCTGCTTCTGCCTCACATTAAGAAGCAGGAATGGGACGTAGTCTGTCATTTGGCGTTACAAATCAAAACATTTCGGAACCAACCGAGAACTGCACAAGCGGTTCAACATCTAAGAACTCTGCTTTTGGGCCTGCGAGGAGTGGGAGGTAGCACCTTGGCGGTAACGATGTTCGCAGCGCGATCCCTCGAATATCTCGTTCCCACAGAGCAGAATATTGGCGATATGATTTGCCTATTGCTGTCACTCACATTAGTAGAGGCCAGCAAGGGAAATAAAAACGCGTGGCAGACCGTCCGAGCTTGTAGCCTAGTGGATCGAATTTAACACTTGGTACCCGCGGTTGGCGGCGGCGATGATGCGGTCGGGGTCGGCGGTCCAGGTGAACGGCTTTGGACTGTGGTTGTGTTGGGCAAGATAACGGTTGATCGCGGCCTGGAGGTCGACGAGGGAGTGAAACACGCCGCGTTGCAATCGCCGGCGGGTTAGCTTGGCAAAAAAGCCCTCGACGGCGTTGAGCCAGGATGCCGAGGTGGGGGTGAAGTGGAACGTCCAGCGCGGGTGCCGGGCCAGCCAAGCCCTGACTTTGGGGTGCTTGTGGCTGCCGTAATTGTCCAGGATCACGTGGACCAGTCGGCCGGCTGGGATGTCGCGCTCGAGGCGATTGAGAAAGCGCAGGAATTCCTGGTGCCGGTGGCGCTGCATGCACTGCCCGATGACCGTGCCGTCGAGCACATTGAGGGCGGCAAACAGGGTGGTCGTGCCGTTGCGGATATAATCATGGGTCATTGTCCCGGCGCGGCCTTGCTTGATCGGCAACCCCGGCTGAGTGCGGTCGAGCGCCTGGATCTGGCTCTTCTCATCGACCGACAGCACCAGGCTGTGCGCCGGAGGGTCGACGTAAAGGCCCACGACATCGCGCAGCCTGGCGGCAAACTGCGGGTCGCGGCTGAGTTTGAAGACCTGCAACCGATGCGGGGCGAGACCATGGGCGCGCCAGATCTTTTGCACGGTGCTGACCGCCAGCCCCATGGCGTCGGCCATCGCGCGGCTCGTCCAATGGGTGGTCTCGCCGGGTGGCGCGCCGAGCGTGAGCGCGATCAATCGCCCGACGACCGGCTCGGGGATCGGCGCTTTGCCGGGCTTGCGCGTCTTGTCGTGCAACAGGCCATCGACCCCCGCCTCCATGAAGCGGCGCTGCCAGCGCCACACGCAGGGTTTCGACACGCCGGCCCGGCGCATCACCTCGGCGGTGCCGCAGCCTTCTGCCGTGGCCAGGATGATCCGCGCTCGCCACACATGCTTCTGGACAGCATTGCGATCGCCCACCACTGCCTCAAGCCGCTCCCGATCCCCCGGCCCAAGCCGGACTTCAACATCGCTGCGCATCGCAGCATCATGACGCAAAAGCTCGACTGAGGGAATCTTGTGTTTCGGTCATACCACTAGTGTGCAGCGAGAGAAGAGAATTTGTACATGGTATAATCTGCGACTTGGCGGTGGAGCGTTTGCAAGTGATGGATGGGATATCGGATGCCAGCATCGCGAGCCTCGTAACGACGGCGATGCACTCCGAATTCTCATTTTTACGGGGTGAGGCAGCCCTCCCGCCACCGTTTCTTGGCTTAAAGGATGATCCTCGGATTGCGGAGTTGGTCCGAAAAAGAGCGGGAACATCGTCGTTCTACTCCCTACTGCGGTGGTTATGGTATCGCGAATTGCCGCTTGACGACTTCGAGCGCCATGGACTTGCGATTTTTTTAAATAACCCCTGGATGCCATCGGCCGGGGCAGGCGCTAGGAGCATTTTCGAACTGCTCCACGAGAGCTTTGCTGGGCCCTCGGTCCCTCGAAAGCGAGAGGCCAGAGGAGCATTACGTGTCATCGCAAAAGGCTACGCTGCTTCGCCGAAACGCGTGATGCTGGTCTCACGCCAGCACCCTAGAACTTCTTCGCCCGATACGCTGGGAGACTGGTGGCTGGTCAGAAGCAACGATATATGGAAGTTTTTCCTCGAGGCTTCGTCTCGAGAAAGAGATTTGTTCGTGGCCACATTAGGGCTATTCACAATCGCCGGAAGCGCTTTTGAGTTTATCCACAAGAAGATTGAGGCGGAGGAACTAGGAATCGTTCCTACGTTAAAGAAAACGGACGAGGTAGCGATAGAGCAGGGAATAAAGTTAAATCGATGCGAGGATGATCCACTTGTGAAAGCATATAAACATTGGAGGGCAGGAGAAGAATTTGTTGAGTTCGTGGAGGCCGGGTAGACGGGTAAGCGGAGGGAGGCGAATCCGAGTGGTACGACGCAATCATAGGATTCCATATTGGAGCGGGGTGTGCGATGATGCGCGATGCGCGAGGGGATCAGCATCGAAGTGAGTGCCGGCGACCGCGAACGACTGGCGGCGGTGGTGGCGGATCGCAACAGCCGGCAAAAGCATGTGTGGCGGGCACAGATCATTTTGGCGACCGCGGAGGGCTGCGGTACGGCCGAGATCATGCGCCGCGCCGGAGTATCGAAGCCGTGCGTGTGGCGCTGGCAGGAGCGCTTCATGCGCGAAGGGGTGGCCGGCCTGCTGCACGACAAGACGCGCAAACCCGGTTTGCCGCCGACGCCTGCGGCGGTTATTGACCGAGTGGTCGAGTTGACGCTGGCGGAGCCGCCAGGCGAGGCAACCCACTGGACCGGCCGGGCGATGGCGGTGGCGAGCGGCATCTCGCTGCGCTCGGTGCAGCGGATCTGGGCGGCGCACGGTCTGCAGCCGCACCGAGTGCGGCGTTTCAAGCTGTCGCAAGACCCGGCGTTTGCCGCCAAATTGCGTGACGTGGTCGGGCTATATCTCGACCCGCCGGCCCACAGCCTGGTGCTGTCGGTCGACGAGAAGTCGCAAATTCAGGCTCTCGACCGCACCCAGCCCGGCTTGCCGATCAAGAAGGGTCGAGCCGGGACAATGACCCATGATTACATCCGCAACGGCACGACGACGCTGTTTGCGGCGCTCAATGTCCTTGACGGCTCGGTCATCGGCCAATGCATGGCGCGTCACCGCCACCAGGAGTTCATCCGCTTCCTCAATCGGGTCGAGGCCGTTGTCCTGGCCGGCAAGCTCATTCATGTGATCCTCGACAACTATGCCGCCCACAAGCATCCCAAGGTCCGCGCCTGGCTTGCGCGGCATCCACGCTGGACGTTTCACTTCACGCCCACGTCATGCTCCTGGGCCAATGCCGTTGAAGGCTTTTTTGCCACCCTGACCCGCCGGCGGTTGCAGCGCGGCGTCTTCCGCTCGCTGGTCGATCTGCAAGCCGCGATCAACCGCTATCTCGGCGAGCATAACCGCAAACCCAAACCCTTTGTCTGGACCGCCGACCCCGATCGCATTATCGAAAAAGTCAACCGCGGGAACCAAATGTTGGCGTCAGACCACTAGTGCGTAGGATGGGGCGCGCGAATAAGACTTATCTTTCGATTGTGATCTTTCTTCAAGCTCAACTCCCAAGGCATCGTTGCGACCGCTGCTCCCCTAGTTCACAGTGGCTGCGTGGAGGGGCGGATGTCGGTCTTATCGAAATCATCGTCCTTGAAGAGCAGCGTGGTTCGGGCGTTCTTTGCCACCGCATAAGCAAAGCAGTCGCCGAGGTTGAGTTGTGCCGGATGGCCCCGGCCCCTTGCCATAGCGAGAAGAGGCAGCGAGCGCAGCGCGCGCTTCCTGGTCGGTGATCGGAGCCGTCCGGATGCCGGCCAAATTTAGGAATTCGTCTACATCCTGCTCAGCCTCTTCCACGCTCGCATGCCGTTTGCGACAAATCCCGAGGCCGCCTAAAAGATCGCGATCGGCGAGGTAATCGGAGAGAGCGCGTTGTCGAGAACGTCTGCCAGTGCATCGGCTTCCAGCTCGCGGGTCAGTATCGCGACAACGGCCGCGGCATCGACAAACATCACTCGTGCCCGCTGAGTTCGTCGTAAAAGACCTTGTCTGCTTCGAGGCCAGTCGCCGGCCGACTCAGTACGCGCTCCTGAAGCGGACGCAGGCGATCCCGTAACGGCACGGCTTTGTCAGGGCGGCGCAATTCGTTCTCCAATGCGATCCGCACGGCATCGGTCTTGTTCATCTGTGTACAGGCGGCCAGCCGCTCGGCGAGCTAGTTGACGACTTCGCTGCGGATGTTGAGAGGCATTTTAGCTGTCTCCATTTCGGCCGAAGAATATCAGGGTTCATTGGATATGACTGTCGTCATCCACTCGCTATGCCGGCGGAGGCCGGAATCTATGGCCGAAGTGGGTCCCGACCTTCGTCGGGAAGACAATTCGGAAGATATCGTTGAACCAAGCAGCCGGCCCCGCGCTGGTCGATCCAGCATCAATCCGGATTTCGCCGTAAAGCTGTCGTAGCTTATTGTGGCTTCGGCTGGTTGAGGGGCTTGAGGGGCTTGATGCGGTATTCCCGGTTTTTCCCGATTATGCGAAAATAATTCCCGATTAGGCGGCGGAAAATTCCCGGTTAGTTGGCATTATTATTTTAGATAAGTAATTGATATAATTTGTTATTCGGCCGTTACCTCGGAAAAATTCGCGGTTATTTCCCGGTTCTACGGGAATTAGCCGGCGCGCAGGTAGTGGACGGCTTCGTCGCGGCGGAAGAGGTAGAGGAGGGTACGGAGCGCCTGGCCGCGCTCGGTTTCGAGATGCGGGTCCTGATCGAGGACGAGGCGGGCGTCGTCATGAGCGATCGCGATCAGCTCGGCATGGGCGGCGAGGTCGGCGAGCCGCAGGGTCGGCAGACCGCTCTGGCGAGTGCCGAGCACCTCGCCGGCGCCGCGCAACCGCAGATCCTCCTCGGCGATGCGGAACCCGTCATCGGTCTCGCGCAGGGTCGAGAGCCGCTGGCGCGCCACCTCGCCCAATGGCTGGTGGTAGAGCAGCAGACAGGTCGAGGGCTTGTCGCCGCGCCCGATGCGGCCGCGCAACTGGTGCAATTGGGCGAGGCCAAAGCGCTCGGCATGCTCGACAACCATGATCGTGGCCGCGGGCACATCGACCCCGACCTCGATCACCGTCGTCGCCACCAACAGATCGATCGCATCGCCGGCGAAACCGGCCATGGTCCGGTCCTTGTCGGCGGCTTTCATACGGCCGTGAACCAGGCCGACGCGGCCCGGCAACAAGGCTTCGAGCGCCTTTGAACGCTCGCGCGCGGCGGCGAGATCGGCGTCCTCGGATTCGTCGACCAAGGGGCAGATCCAATAGGCTTTGGCGCCCTGGGCGAGGGCGCGGCCGAGGGCGGCGGTGACCTCGTCAAAGCGTTCGAGCGGTACCGTACGGGTGTCGATCGGCTGGCGCCCCGGCGGCTTTTCGGTCAGTCGCGACACGTCAAGATCGCCATAGGCGGTCATCATCAGGGTGCGCGGGATCGGCGTCGCCCACATCAACAGGGTGTCGGCATCGCGGCCTTTTTCGGCGAGCGCCAGACGCTGCTCGACGCCAAAGCGGTGCTGCTCGTCGATCACGACAAGGGCGAGGTCGCGAAACGCGACATCGGGCTGCAACAGCGCGTGGGTCCCGACAACGATCGGCAGCAGACCGGAGGCGAGCCCGGCCAGGGTCGCATCGCGCGCCCGGCCCTTTTCGCGGCCGGTCAGCAATCCGATCTCAAGCCCGGCGGGGTGGGCGAGCCGGCGCAAGGTCCCCTGGTGCTGGCGGGCGAGGATCTCGGTCGGCGCCATCAGTGCCGCTTGCGCGCCGTTCTCGACCGCGGTCAGCATCGCCATCAACGCGACGAGGGTCTTGCCGCTGCCGACATCGCCTTGCAATAGCCGCATCATGCGGCGGGGCTGCGCCATATCGGCGCTGATCTCGGCGATCGCCATAAGCTGCGCGCCGGTCGGCGCAAAGCCGAGCCCGGCCTCGACGGGGGCGGCGAGCCGGCCGGTGCCGAGTGTGACGCGGCCGCGACGGCGCTGACGGCGGGCGCGGACCAAGGCCACCGCGAGCTGGCTCGCGAACACCTCGTCATAGGCGAGGCGCTGGCGCGCCGCGGTCGACGGGGCGAGATCGGCCTCGCCTGCCGGGGCGTGGGCCTGGCGCAAGGCCTCGGCCCAGGCCGGCCATTGCCGCTGCCGTATCAAGCCGCGGTCGATCCATTCCGCCAGATCGGGAACCCGTTCGAGTGCGGCTGCGGCAGCGCGCTGGACGATGCGCGGCGCTAACCCTGCCGTCAGCGGATAGACCGGCTCGATTGGCTTCAGCCGGTCGAGTTCGTCGGGGCGCAATACCAAATCGGGGTGTGGCATCTGCGCGATGCCATTATAGAACTCGACCCGGCCGCTGACGATGCGCTCGGCGCCGATCGGGAATAGGCGAGTCAGATAGTCGCTTTTGACGTTGAAGTAGACCAGCGTCAGGATGCCGGTGTCGTCGACGCACAGCACCCGGTACGGCCGGCGGCCCATGCCCGGCTGGTGCGCCTCGACCCGCACTTGGAGGGTCGCGACCCGGTCGGCTTCGAGTGCCGTTATCGAGGGGGCATTATGGCGGTCGATGATGCCTGACGGCAAATGCCACAGCAGATCGATGACCAACGGCCCCGCCAGCCGATCGAACAGCCGGCCGAGCTGCGGCCCGATGCCGGGGAGTGCGGTTACCGGCGCAAACAGCCGATCGAGGATAGCGGGACGCAAGGCTGGGTTACCGACCATGGTTTGAGCTGACACTGCGATCAAGGATGTCTATATCCCTGTCGCAACACCGCCAAGAGCGCCCCGTGCCAGCCCCAACCGATCTCCGCCGCAAGCGCCTGTTGTTCCGGTCATGGCACCGGGGCACGCGCGAGACCGACTTGATCCTCGGCCGCTTTGCCGATGCCCATCTCGATGCTTTCGACGAGGGTCAGCTCGACCGCTTCGAAGCCCTGCTCGAATGCGAGGACGCCGATCTGTTCGATTGGGTCAGCCGCCGCACCGTGCCGCCTCCGGCGCACGATCACGACGTGATGCGGCTGTTGCTCGCTTTCCGCAGCACCCCGCCGGCAGGATGAGTTCGTTCCGCATACTCCCCCTCTCCGCCCCTCGGGGGGGAGAGGGATGGGGTGAGGTGGGGGCGCCGTCGCGCGAGGGTCGCCCACCTCACCTTCCCACGCCTTTGGCGCGGGCCCCTTCCTCTCCCCCCTAAAGGGCGGAGAGGGGCTGTTAGGTGGCCAGCATGACCACCATGACGGCGATCGCCGAACTTGCCGGATCGCTCAAGGCGCGGCCGCGCTCGGTCACATTGTACGGCGCGCCGGAAGGTTATGACGCGGCGGTTGTCGGCCGCCTGGTGATGGCAGGAGCGGCCCGACGCTGGCTGCATGTCTGCCGCGATGACGGCCGTATGGCGCGGTTTGCAGCTTCACTCGCCTTTTTCCATCCCGAGATCGAGGCGCTGACCTTTCCGGCCTGGGACTGTCTGCCTTACGACCGCGTGTCGCCCAATGGCGAACTCGTCAGCCGCCGCATCGACACCCTGACCCGCCTCGCGAGCGCCGCCGTCAAGGAGGGCGGCGGCGGCGCGCCGCCGCTCGTCGTGCTGACGACCGTCAACGCATTGGTCCAGCGCGTGCCGCCGCGGCGTTTGTTCGAAGGCCGGGTGCTGACCCTGCGGCCGTCGGGGCGGATCGGCAATGACCGACTGCAAAGCTTCTTTCGCAATAACGGCTATGTCCGCACCGACACGGTGCGCGAGCCCGGCGAGTTCGCGATGCGCGGCGGCATTGTCGATCTCTATCCGGCCGGGGCAGTGCAGCCGTTGCGGCTCGATTTTTTTGGCGACACGATCGAGAGTATCCGCAGCTTTGACCCGCTGACCCAGCGCTCGACCGGCGCCGAGCAGGAAGCGGTATTGCGCCCGGTCAGCGAGGTGTTGCTCGACGACGCCGCAATCAGCCGCTTCCGCCAGCGATACCGGGAGGAATTCGGCGCCACCGGCACCGATGATCCGCTTTACGAATTGGTCAGCGCTGGGCGCCGCTATGTCGGCATGGAGCATTGGCTGCCGCTTTATTACGAGCGGCTCGAAACCTTGTTCGATTACCTGCCCGATGCCGGTTTGTCGTTCGATCACCAGGCCGAGGAAGTCCGCGCCCATCGCATCGACCAAGTCGCCGAGTTTTACGCCGCACGCCACAATGTGAGCCGAGCCGTGCGCGGCGCCGCCCCGGTCTACCGTGCGTTGCGCCCCGACCGGCTCTACCTCGACGAGCGCGAATGGCAGAGTGCGCTAGCGGCCCGGCCGGTCGTGCAGATCTCGCCGTTTGCCACCGCCGATGCCGCGATCGACCAGTTCGATGCCGGCGCGCGGCCGGTGCGCAACTTCGCTGCCGAGCGCGCCGATCCCAAGATCGTGCTGTTCGAGGCGGTGCGCGACTATCTCGACGCCGAGCGCGAAGCCGGCCGCAAGACCGCGATAGCCGCCTATAGCGAAGGCTCGGCCGACCGGCTCGCCACCGTACTGCGCGAGCGCGGGCTCACCGATCTGCGCCGCGTCGACGACGGCGACGCGCTGGCGGCGTTGCCAGCCGCCGCCGTCGGGCTTGCGATCTTGCCGCTCGAACAGGGGTTCACGACCGACGCGCTCGTGATGCTCGGCGAGCAGGACATTCTTGGCGACCGGCTGGCGCGCACCGCCCGGCGGCGGCGGAATCTCGACCAGTTCATCACCGAGGCGACGACGTTGTCGCCGGGCGATCTCGTCGTCCATGCCGATCACGGCATCGGTCGGTACGAGGCATTGGAGACGATCGATGTCGCCGGCGCGCCGCATGACTGCGTGCGCTTGCTTTACGCGGACAGCGATAAATTGTTTGTGCCGGTCGAGAATATCGAGGTGCTGTCGCGCTTCGGCTCCGAGGATGCCGGGGTGCAGCTCGACCGGCTGGGCGGGGTCGGGTGGCAATCGCGCCGCGCACGGGTCAAGCAGCGCATTCGCGATATCGCCGGGGAGCTGATCCGCGTCGCCGCCGAGCGGCAATTACGGCCGGGCGAAGTTGTCACGCCGCCCGAAGGGATCTACGAGGAGTTCGCGGCGCGCTTTCCCTACCCCGAAACCGAGGATCAGCTAAACGCGATCGCCGACACCTTGGCCGATATGGCGTCGGGCCGGCCGATGGACCGGCTGATCTGCGGCGATGTCGGGTTTGGCAAGACCGAGATCGCGCTCCGTGCCGCCTTTATTGCGGCGATGGCCGGCAGCCAGGTCGCGGTTGTGGTGCCCACAACTCTATTGTCGCGCCAGCATTATCGGAATTTTACGCAGCGCTTTGCCGGATTGCCGATCCGCATTGGGCAGCTCTCGCGGCTGGTCGCCGCCAAGGACGCGCGCGACGTCAAAAAGGAACTCGCCGAGGGCCGCCTCGACATCGTCATTGGCACCCACGCGCTGCTCGCCAAGGATGTGCGCTTTGCCCGTCTCGGCTTGCTGATCGTCGACGAAGAGCAGCATTTCGGGGTCTCGCAAAAGGAAAAGCTGAAGCAGCTCAAGGCCGATGTCCATGTCTTGACATTGACCGCGACGCCGATCCCACGAACCCTGCAACTGGCGTTGTCGGGGGTGCGCGAGATGAGCATTATCGCCTCGCCGCCGATCGACCGGCTGGCGGTGCGCACCTTTGTGATGCCCTACGACCCGGTCACGATCCGCGAAGCGATCATGCGCGAGCGCGACCGCGGCGGGCAGGTCTTCTACGTGGTGCCGCGCATTGTCGATCTCGACGAAGTGGCGACAGGGCTGCGCGAAATCGTCCCCGAAATCAAATTCGCGACCGCGCATGGCCGCATGGCGCCGTCCGAATTGGAAGCGGTGATGACCGCGTTCGACGACCGCGCCTTTGACCTGCTGCTCTCGACCAACATCATCGAATCGGGGCTCGACATCCCCTCGGCCAACACATTGATCGTGCATCGCTCCGACATGTTCGGGCTGGCCCAGCTGTACCAACTGCGCGGCCGCATCGGGCGCAGCAAGGTGCGCGGCTACGCCTATCTGACTTTGCCCGAGCGCAAGAAATTGTCGCCGACCGCGCAGCGCCGGCTCGAAGTCATGCAGACCTTGGACAATCTCGGCGCCGGCTTCCAATTGGCGAGCCACGACCTCGACATTCGCGGCGCCGGCAATCTATTGGGCGACGAGCAATCGGGCCATATTCGCGAGGTCGGCATCGAGCTCTACCAGCATATGCTCGAAGAGGCGGTGGCCGCCGCCCGCACCGACGGCGCTACGGTCCCAGCCGACGAATGGACGCCGCAAATCACGATCGGCATGCCGGTCCTGATCCCGGAGAGCTATGTCGCCGATCTCGGCGTGCGGCTTGGTCTCTACCGCCGTATTGCGACGCTGACCGACCGGCGCGAAATCGACGCTTTCGCCGCCGAATTGATCGACCGCTTTGGCCGATTGCCGGCCGAAGTCGACAATCTATTGCAGATCATCGCCATCAAACGCGCCTGCCGCGAGGCCGGGGTCGAACGCGTCGAAGCCGGACCCAAAGGGGCGGTCATCACATTGCGCGGGAACCGGTTCGCAAATCCGGCCGGTCTTGTCGATCTGATCCAGCGCAATTCAGGGACGTTAAAGATCCGCCCCGACCAAAAAATCGTCTATCTCCGCAACTGGGACGACGAAAAGCAGCGCCTGACCGGCGTTGCTCGCCTGCTGCAAGCGCTTGTCAAAATCGGCCAACCCGCCCCACCCGAAACCGCTGCAGCATTGCGACCCACGGAACCGGCTAGGCAGCGCGCGGCTGGACAACGCGCAGCAGGGCGGCGATAGTCTCTAATCACGATCCTTTGCGTGGTACCTGGACGGCCGCCTCCAGCGTTTGACGGATATAGCGCTGATAGGGAATCCCGGCATTGGCGGCGGCGGCCTTGACCGCGTCGAGAAGCCGCTTTGGCACCCGCAAGTTGACGCGTTCGCTTTTGGGCTCAAACTCGAACTCTACTATTCGCAGACCTGACAGGTCGTAGTCAGTCAGAACGGCTTCGGCGACAAATCTCTCCGCCTCTTCATCGGTTTCCAAACTTGGCAGCGGCTTCTTCATACTGCTCAACCTCCTTCGCGTGCATAAAACGCGCGCTGATGACCCTAGCGCTCGCATCAGGTGGCATCTGATAATGCCCTGTCAGATTTAAGGAGGGTCGGATGGTTGCGATCAAATCGGTTGCTCATTTCAGCATTCCGGTCAGCGACATCAAGAAAAGCACGCGGTTTTACACCAAGATTGTTGGCTGCCGGCATCTGCAGACGGTGGGGGGCGGACGGATGGCCTTTCTCGACGCTGCCGGGACCTGCCTGATCCTGGTCAAACGCGAGCCGCCGATTAATCCGGTGCAGGACAATCATGGCGGCGTCCATCACTCGTTCGAGATCGCGCATGACGAATATCCGGCCGCGCTCGATCATTTGCGCGATCACGGCGTCGAAATCACCTTTGAGGAGGATCGACAAGGCGGGGTTGTGAACGGGCCGCGCGCCTATTTTCACGATCCCGACGGTACAGTGCTCGAATTTATCGATCTGACCAGCTACGCGGGCCGTGCACCCTGACCCAAGTTCCGCAGTTTGATTTTGAACAGCATGGTAACTCAATGGGTTGCAAGCCATTTTAAGTTTTAGGCACCACGGTTTTGGGTTCAGGCGGCGGGCGGCATCTCCTGGAAGACCGGCGGAAGGGTGAGGCCGATAGCGCGGCAGATCGGGTCGATGGTCGGGCCTGGCGCGGTGCGCAGGCGCGCCCGGCGACCATCCTGTTCGACATCGATTTCGCTGAGGTCGACAAGATCGTCGACGATGCGCTGCCATTCGAGCCGGCTGCGACGGGCGGCGAGCCGGTCGAAAAGCTCCTTGCGCAGGACAAGGGCGAGGAAGGTGCAGAAGACGTGGCCGCGGATGCCGGCGTCGGTTTTGTGGAAGATCGGGCGGGTGGCGAGCAGCGCCTTTGCGGTTTTGAAGGCGTCCTCCACGGCCAGCAGATTGCGGTAGCGCAACACGATCTGGAGCGCGGCGATCTTGGTGTTGGTGCGCAGCACGAAGAGACCGTCGAACCGGGTATCGGCCTCGATCTTGGCGCGGTCGATGACAAAGCCGCCGCCCGCGGGCGTCTTCAGGAAGCGACGAAAACCCTTGTTGGCGACGAGCGCCTTGTCGCCCTGGGCGAGCTTGCGCTCGAGACCGGCGACGATTTCGGCGCGCGCCGCGGCGTCCTTTTTGGCTTCCTCCTCGTTGCGGCAGATGATGTAGCGCCGCCCGGCGATCGTCGTCTCCCGGATCGCCAGTTCGGTCTCGCCTTTCTGGCGGGGAATGACGAGCGGCACGGCGAGGCCATCATCCTCGATGACCCCGGTGCGCACCTCGCGGCTGGTGCGTTCGCGCACGCCGAGGATGTACTGGATCTTCTCGGCTTCGAGGGCGGCGATGGTATCGGCACTGATCATGCCGCGATCGGCAACGATGCAAGCATCGAGGATCCCAAAGCGCTCGCGCAGCCGTTTGACTACTGGCAACAACAGCGTCACGTCGGCCGTGTTGCCGGGCATCACAAAGGACGCGATCGGCCGGTCGGCGTCGTCAAGCACGATGCCGAGCACGACCTGCTTCAGGTGACCGCGATAGTCTTTGGAGTGGCCGTACTGGCCTAGGCTCTCGCCGCCGGCCCCCTCGAACCATAAACTGGTGGTGTCGAAAAACGCGATCGAAACGGCGCCGAACAGCGGCTGGCGGTGGTGATAGAGTGCCTCCTCGATGGCCTCGGCGGTGCTGCGGCCGGCCGCGTCGACTTCGCCAAGCCAGGCCATCGCCTTATAGGCGTGGTCGAGATCGAGCCCATCGGTGCCCGGCACACGTACCCGGCTCAGCCAGTCGCTGGCATGGCGGTCGGAGCCCGAGATCATCAGCCGGTGCAGCACCGTGAGATAGACGGCGCGCTCGACATCAAAGGAAAAGCGCCGGTCGGAGACGAGGCTCTTGAGCACGTCGCGGCATCCTGTTTCCGCCCACAGCCAGCCGAACACCAGATCAGGTCCGATGCTGAGGCGGTGCAGCTCCGGCAATTCGCCGCGATAAAAACTCGACAACACGATCGAGCGGCGCGAATGGCGCGCCGCCGAGGCGATCAGCCCATCGATCAGCCCCGAGGCCTCAACTTCATCGCGCCGGCCGAGCGCCTTGATGACGCGCTGCACGTGGCGGCCGCCCTCGCGCGCGTTCTCGACGAGGTAGAGGTATTCGTAGGCTCCAATCTTCTTGACGCGGACAAATATGGCGCGGCACCTTTGTTCTCCGGTACCAGCACCACGATTCTCTGGGCCGCCGCAAGCAAATTCCTCAATATCTATTGCAATCGTCTGGCCGATTTAGCACCACACCTTGGCGTGCCCGGTCGTATCCCTAGCGTTTCCGCGGCTTCCAGCGAGCGATTTACTCCAAACTGAGGAAGTTGGGCCTGAGCGCCGTTCTTGCCCAGGATGCTGTCTTCAACGATCTCACGCCGTCATCGCCGGCGACCGGGCGTTCAAAAACGGTGATCAGCCTGCTTATCGCCGGTGAAGCAAGAATGGCGGCGGGTGATCGGGCTGGGTTGTGACGACCGCTCGCACGCCAACCGGGCTATCCTCGGCGCGCTCGATGCGAAAATTTTGGATCAAGGTTGCGAGCACCAGGGTCGCCTCGGTCAGCGCGAATTGCGCGCCGATGCAGACGCGCGGCCCCGCGCCAAACGGCAGATAGGCGAAGCGATCGGGCGGCGTGGTGCCGGGCAGAAAGCGCGAGGGATCGAACAGATCGGGCTCGGCCCACAGCTTACGATGGCGATGCAGTATCCAGGGTGCGATCAGGACCACCGTCTTCGCCTTGACCGGCACGTCCCCGGCAACGTCGTCGTTGGTCGCGAGCCGCGCCAGAGTGAAGGCCGGCGGATAGAGGCGCAATGCCTCCTGCACGACAGCGCGCGTATAGACGAGGGTTGAGAGTGCGTTGGCGGCGTTGTCGGGACCGAGATCGATGCCCGCAACCTCGGCGGCGAGCCGTTCCTGGGCTTCGGGCGCGCCGGCCAGCAAAAACAGCGACCAGAACAAGCTGACGGCGGTCGTCTCGTGGCCGGCGACGATCATCGTCGCAACCTCGTCGGCGAGCTTGGCCGGCGGGAACAGCGCCCCGCTCTCCGGGTCCTTAGCATTCGCCATCAGGTCGAGGAGATCGCGCGGTGCATCGGTCGAATCCTGCGCCAGGCGGGCGGCGACGATCCGGCGGATCAAATTCAGCCAGCGCCGGCGAAAGCCCCAACGCAATACGTCGCGCGGGCTCGGGATTGATGGCGGCAGCAGGAAATCGAGCATGCTTGGCCGCCCAAGACGAGCCGCATAGTGCTTAATCAGGCCGCGCAATTCGGCGCCGTAATCGGCGATTTCGAGCGAAAACATCGAAGCGCCGGCGACTTCTAAGGCGAGAAACTGCATCGCGGCGAGTAGATCGACCGGGCCGGTGCTGGCGGCTTCGAGATCGGCGACGGCGGTCTTGGCCGCACGCGCCACATGGCGCGCCAGGATCGGCAAGGTGCGCGGCGCAAACGCAGGCGCCAGGGTGCGCCGCTGCTGGCGCCAATCCTCGCCGCGGCTCAGCAGAAGCCCCCGGCCCAATAACGGCCGCAAGATGCGGATCCCGGCGGCGGTGCGACGGTAATTCTCCGAATTGTCGACCAGGATATGTTGAACGCCGGCAGGGCGGCTCATGATGATTTGCTGCCGCCCAAAGATGCGGCGATAAACGATTTCCTCCTCGAACGCCTCGGGCGGAAAAATCTTGATCGCGTTATTGCGCAGCGAACGCGCGAATTGGGTCGATGAAGGCGGCTCGGTCCGGCTGTCAGCGCTCGGCGACAACAAAGATTGGGCTTCGCTCATCGGTTCGACCTCCTGCCCGCTGTGCCCGATGCCCGAGAGATCGGGACTGGGACCGCCTCCGGCAATTGCCGAGGCATTGCGCGCAGCAATGGCACCAGCGCCAGTGACAATAGCATCGCGCCGCCGATCCACAGCCAGGCGTCGTTGAAGGCGGCGACCAGCCCGGCGCGTTCGACCAACGGCGCCACCAGATCGTGCGTTGCTTGGTCGACCGGGCCGAGCGGTACGCCGGTAAAGCGCTCGGTCGGCAATCCGACAAAGCGCGCCGCGGCGGGATCGCCGGCCTGAAGCCGAGCGACGAGGGTCGCGACATGGGTGGGCGCGCGCTGTTCGAGGATCGTGTCGATGATGGCGAGCCCGATGGCGCCGCCGAGATTGCGCATCAGATTAAACAGGCCGCTGGCGTTCGGAACCCGCGCCGGCTCGAAACCGCCGAGCGCCAAGGCCGTGCTCGGCAGCAGGCAGAGCATGATTGCCGCACCCCGCGCCAGTTGCTGCCAGAACAGCCCCCAGAAATCGGTCGCGAACGTCATAAACCCATTGCCGAGCCAGCCGATGGCGAGCAAGGCATAGCCGGCGGCGATCAGCAACCGGGCATCGGCGCGGCGCTCGAGCATGGTCGCAACCGGGGCCATGGCCAATTGCGCCGCACCCGTCACCATCATGATCTTGCCGATCGGCAACGCGTCGTAGTCGCGCACTAGCCCAAGAAACACCGGCAACAAATATGTTGCCCCGTAAAGACCGACGCCGAGGGCAAAGCTGAAGCCGCAGCCGATCGCAAAATTGCGGTCGCGAAAGGCGGAAAGGTCGATCAGCGGCCTCGGATGGCGCAATGAACGGCTCATCAAGGCGATGCCGGAGGTCGCGCACAATGCCGCGAGCAGCAGCATCGGGGTGCTCGACCAGCCGCGCGCCGGCGCCTCCTTGAGCAGCACTTGGAGGCCGGCGAGAAACACCGCCAGCAAGGGCAACGCCCAGAGGTCGACCGAAGTAAACCGGCGGCGATCGGGACGGTCGATGCGGACCGCCCACCCGACCAACGCGGCAACGACGATTCCGGGCGGTAGGTTTATCAAAAACAGCCAATGCCACGAAAAGCGATCGGTGACGAACCCGCCGACCACCGGCCCGAGCGTTGGCGCCAGCATCGCGAACAACCCGGCGATCAACGTGGCGCGTGTCCGTGCCCGCCAATCGAACATCAGAAAGATCGCCGAAAAGACGAGCGGGATCAGCGCGCCGCCGCAAAATCCTTGGACGATCCGAGCCGGGATCAGGCTCCAAAACCCGGTCGAGGCGGCGCAGGCCAAGCTCGCCGCGGTGAAGCCGACGACGCAGGCCACAAACGCGCCTGATGTCGAGAGCATCAAGGTCAGCCAGCCGGACAGCGGTATCGCGACGATTTCCGCCATTAAATAGGCAGTCTGCACCCAGCTCAGCTGAGCCAGCGGGATGCCGAGCCCGGCCTGAATCTCCGGCAATGAGCTGGCGACGATCTGGATGTCGAGGATCGCCATGAACATGCCGACCGCCATCGCGGTAAAGCCGATCCAGGTCTTGGCCGCAGTTCTCGCCGCGGCAGTTCTGAGAATGATTGTCACAGCGCTCGGCGCGCCGCCAACGCCCGGTCTTCGATTGCGATACGGCGGCCGATCAGCGCCAAGTTGACCGCCGAAAATCCGACCGCGATCGCGACGGCGTCGAAGGCGAGCGGCAAAAGGGCGATCTCGGCGGTAACGATCAGATAGTTCGGGTGCCGCGTCCAGCGGTACGGGCCGACTCTGACGAGCGGAGCGCTAGGCAAGGTCAAGATCCGCGTCGTCCAAAAACGGCCGAGGGTAAAAATTACCCACAGGCGGGCGGGCTGCAGCAGCGCAAAGATCCCGAGCAAAGGCCAGTTCGGCACGGTCGCGGACGGCACCAGCAATGCCAGGCTGGCGAGCCACCCGGCATGGAGCGCCACGAAGTAGGGATAGCCTCGGGCATCGGCTTCGACCGCGCCGAGACGCCGCAACCGCGCGGTGTTACGCGCCGCCCAGGCGAGTTCGCCAAGCCGCTCCAGCGCCACCAGGCCGAGGGTCCAATAAAGCGGCGTCACCGATTTTCGAGGACCACGAACCCGGCGGTAAACCCGGGGCCGAGCGCTGTCATCAACGCTCGCTTCCATTGCGACATTTCGCCGAGCGTCCGTTCGAGCACAAACATCACGGTCGGTGCCGACATGTTGCCGTAGTCGCGTAATACTTCGCGGGCGCCGGCGAGCTCGCCGTCTGGCAAGCCAAAGGCATGTTCGAGCGCGTCCACGACTTTGGCACCACCGGGGTGACACAGAAACCGATCGATGTCGCCGAGCTGCAAGGCATGGCGGGCGAGGAAGTCGTCGGCTACGGCGCGCAACCGGGTTTCGACGAGTTGCGGAATGTCGCGCGAAAATACCGCGCTGAACCCTTCATCGGCGACATCCCATCCCATCACATCGAGGGTGCCCGGCCAGGTATGCTCGCCGCTGGCGACAACCGCCGGGCCCGAGCCGTTGGTCGACAGCAACGCTCCGGCGGCGCCGTCGCCAAAGAGTGCGGTCGCGACGATGTTGCTTTTGGTCCAATCGTCGCGGCGAAACGACAAGGCGCACAATTCGACAACCAGAAGCAGCACAATTTCGCCGGGTTGCGCCACCGCCTGGCTCGCTGCGCGGGCGAGGCCGATAGCACCGCCGGCGCAGCCCAGCCCAAAGATCGGCAATCGCCTGACATCGCGGCGCAACCCCATTCGCTCGATCAACAGCGCATCGAGGCTCGGCGTCGCGATGCCGGTCGTCGACACGGTGACGACCGCATCGATCTGATCCTTGTGCATGCCGGCGCGGTCGAGCAGCCCGATCGTCGTCGTTTCGAGCAGGTCGAGGGCACCCGCGATGTAGACCCGGTTGCGCTCGGCCCAGCTATGCTGGCGGTCGTACCATTCGATCGGCACACAGGAATAGCGCGAACGGATGCCGGAATTGGCGAACACCGGCAACAGCCGCTCGAGTGCCGGTGCGCCGTTGAACAAAGCCTCGACGCGCCGGATCACATCGTCTTGACCGAGCCGGTAGGGCGGGACCGCGGTCGCGAGGCTCAACAAATGCGGTGCTGGGAGCATAATCAGGCTGCCTTGTCTGCGTCGGGACTCCGGCTGCAAATTAGACCGGTGCCCGGCGGCTAAATTCCATGGCACACCGAGATGTGATGCACCCGCGGCGCCTTCCTCGATGGAGGGCGGCTTTCTAACGAGCTATGCGCAAGCTTGCCGGTTATTCCGCAGCCGGCCACAAATGATCTGTCTTGTTTAGCGCGCGGTCATCCTGTCGCGCAAGGCGGCGGCACATTCGGCGAGTGCCCGCCGCGAGGCGCCGATCAGCCTGCCATAGCGGATAAAGCCATGATTGATGCCGTCATAGACTTTGAGGCTGTGCGGCACCTCGGCTTGCTTCAATGCCGCGGCGAGCCGGTGACTGTGGTCAAGCAGCGGGTCCAGGCCGCCGACAATCAGATGCGCCGGCGGCAAGCCTTTGAGATCGCCGAGCATCGGGGCGGCGCGCCAATCCTGCTGCTGCTCCGGTTTTTCGAGATAAGTCTCCCAGATCCACCGCATCTGGGTTTGCGACAATCCCGCACCCTGGGCAAAGCGCTGCCATGATGCGCTCTCGCTATCGGTCGAGTAGACGCCGTAGATCAGCAATATAAAGCGCACCGCGCGGACGCCCTCGTCGCGCAACGCCATCGCCGCGGAGAGCGCCAGATTGCCGCCGGCCGAATCGCCACCGAGCGCGAGCCGTTCCGGGTCGATGCCAAGATCGAAACCCTCGCGCGCGGCGAGCCGGGTTATCGCCACCATCTCTTCGAATGCTTTGGGGAAACGGTGCTCCGGCGAGAGCTTGTAATCGACCGACAACGCCGCCACCCCCGATTGCCGCACCAATTCGCGCAGCATCGCATCCCAGGACGCCAGGCTGCCCTGCATAAAGCCGCCGCCATGGGCGTAGATGATCAGCGGCGGGCGCGCGGCATCGTCGGGCAGGTAGAGCCGGCACGGCACCTGGCCGTGCGGCCCGGGCAAGCTGAGGTCGCGCTCTTGCTTTAGCGGCACCGAGCCTTCGCCGAGAAACGCACCGACCCGGTCCTGCGCGGCGCGCACCTCAGAAAGCGGCGCCTTAGTGCGGTCCGGCACGACAAAGCCGCGGCTCTGCAACAATTGCCCCGCCGCCACCAATTCAGGATCGACCCAGGGTGTTGCGTCGTCCATTCGCCCCTCTCCCCTATTCGCGTCGGGCCGATTTAACCCCGCGTCTCACCCGCCGCGCAACCCCGAACGGGCCGACGAAGCGGCGACCGGCGGCAGCTTGTTTAACAAAGTTGCATGGTTGGAAAAATTGAGCCGGCGTGAACACATTTGCAAATCATATATCGCCAGCCGAATTTTGCGTAAGCTCACTCGTCGAATAATCGACCAGTGAAAGGGAGAAGGCTATGCTTGATCTTACAATAAGGAATGCCAAGGATAGCGCGATTATGCCTCGCGTGACTGGAGCGGGTGGAGAGGAAGCACTGGAAAAGGGCGAGGGACCGGTTGCGGTTCCTGAGCAGGACCAGCCCATAGAAAATTCTACCGCTTCGCCCGGACCTGGCCCGCAGGCTAAGCCCGATGACTCCGACAATCTCGGACTTCACGCCGACAAGCCTGAGAAAGCATCACTGCTCAACGACGTTAGGGTAAATTGCCTCGACAGCCGTGGCATCAAAATAACCGCGATATACGCTGTCCAATCGGACGAATACGCCGTCTACAAAGCCGGCGAAGTAATGGTTCACTTTGCCGATGATCCCGGAAAAGCGCAATCGCAGAGAAAATCGATTTTGCCGCTCAGTGCGGCACGGGCAGACGTGAATGCGTTGGCCGAAGACTTGGCTTGCCGCGAGGTCTGTGATCGACAGCTAGCCTACGCCCTTCAGCTCGCCTTGGACGGCGATTTGGACGGCGCCAAAGCCATAACCGCGGCGGCGAAAGCTGGCGTATTGGCGAAGCGCGCTGCCAGCGGCCGCTTCCAATATCTGAAATGGAGTTTCGCCACGGCAGCTCTGTTCACCGTGCTGCTGTTTGTGGCGAGCCGGGTCTATCCTTTCTCACAACCTTCGAGTGATCTCTGGCTGGCCGCTACGGCGGGCTTGATCGGTGCGGCCTTCTCGATTGCTCTCGGGATTCGGGGAAGAACAGTCGCTCTCGACACGGAACTCCTCGACAACATAACCGACGGGACGCTTCGTCTTCTGATCGGCCTAATTGCCGCCGGCGTTCTGTTGCTATTGTTTTCTTCCGGTATCGTGCCGAGCCTCAAGATTGGAGATGCCGATTTCAAAGCGAGCACCGTCACCTGGCAAATGGTGCTCGTTATCGGATTTGTCGGCGGTTTCCTCGAGCGTCTTGTTCCCGACCTTCTCGACAAGCAAAATTCGCCGGGAAATAATATGCCCCTTCACTGAGCACGCTTTTTATTGCGGTAGTCCAGTGCTGTCGCGCTGCGCCCTGGCGTGCAGCCATGCGGCGGTGTGATGGACCCCGCCAAAAGCGAAGACGTGCAGGCCCGCGATCGGCGCGGCGCGGTCTTTGCGAGCGACAAGCGCCTCGATCAATAGGTCCGGGGTCGCTTCGGTCAGGATTCGGGCAAACGCCGTTTGATTGCGGCCGAGCGCACGCAGCGACGCGCCGATGCCGCAGCGCACCGCGAATTTGGCAAGGGTGGCGATCGTGGCCGGGCCGGCGACCCCGACCCGGATCGGGCACAGAATTCCGTCATCGCGCAACCGCGCAATCCAGCGCACGATCGGCTCCGCCTCAAACCCAAACTGGGTGACCAGCGACACATCGAGGCCGCGCTGCCGCGCCATCGCGATCTTGGCGCGCAGCGCCATGTCGAGAGAGTGGCCATCGATACGCGGATGACCCTCGGGATAGCCGGCAAACGCAACCCGTGCGATGCCGTGACGCTCGACCAGACCGGTCGTCAACAAATCGAGACTGTCGCTGAACGGGCCGACCGCGCGGGCCGGATCGCCCGATATCAGCAGGACGGTCGTCACCCCCGCTTCTCCGGCCGCGCGCTGCATAAAATCGCGCGCCTGAGTAAAACTCGCGAGCCGCCGCGCCGCGATATGCGGCACCGGCAAAAAACCTGACTGCCGCAGCTTGACGCAGGTGGCGACAATGTCGTGATGGGTGACGCTGCCCGCATGATTGACGAATACCGTCGTCTGCGGCGGAAGGAATTCGTACAATCGCTCGCGCAACGGATCATCGTGCGGCGAAATCTCGATCGAGGCGGTCCCGATCAGTTCCGCGACACGGTGCGACAAACGCGCCGCAAGCGGCTGGACATTGTGTTCCATGCCAAATTCCATGATGCCGCTCGTCACCCCGAATCCCGCTTGCGCGAAATCACGTAGGATTCATCCCAGAACCAAAGCCCGCCATGTCGGCGCAGCACCTCTTTGGTGGCATCGAGATAAGCGCCGCTGCTGATCGCGCCCGACAGGCGCTCATCCTCGATCTGCGCGACATAGACCGCGGCGTTCCACGCGGCGAATAAGGTCGAGGTGCCGATGGTCTCGCTGATCTCGCTCGGCAGGGTGTGCATGTCATAGCGGAAGAGCGAGCGGGCATCGGCGTAGGCGCCGAAATTGAATGCCCGCGCGGCATTCCCGAGCTCGATCTTGGCGGCCCGCAGCAACGCATGCCGGTCGGTCGTGAACGGGTCCTCGCCCGGCCAGATCAGCTGAATGATCTCCAGCCCGGGGTCATGCCCATGCGAATGGATCGCGATCAGCCGGCCGCCGGGGGCCAGGCTACGGGCGAGTGGCGCGATGATCCGGCGCGCCTTGAATTCGAGCGGAGCGCGAGCGCGATAAGGCTGCGAGGCAATAACCAGATCGTAATCCGCACGGGTGGCGCCGCGGCGTGGGCGCACCTGGTCGAGGAGAAATTTGTGATCCTCGCGATAGATCACCAACACGACCGGCTTTTCGTAAACCGGATTACCGGATTTGCCGCTGCGCGCCTGCCAGTGCTCGCCGAGAAAGCCCTGCAGATCGCCGATCTGCACTTCGAAATCGTGGGCGGTATTGCCGGTTAGCGGCAATTCGTGCCAGACGAGGCTGGTCGCCGCGGTGACCGAATGCGGTGTCAGCCACGGCGCCTCGGCGTAATACATGTTGGTCATGACCAGCACCGTCGCCGGGTGCTCGAACAAGCGATCCGGCATTTTTTCGAGCGTCAGGCGGACGTCTTCGAGGCTGATCTCCTTGGCGGTGATGTAGAACGGCATGGTCGGGAAACGGTGGTGCATCGCGCGCATCGTGCGGGTCAGCACGGTGCCGTCGCCGGTGCCGGCATCGAACAGCCGCAATGCCGGCGGACGCGGGTGAATGTTGCCCAACTCCATGCCCACTCTTTGGGATATTGCCCACTTCTCGCCGCAGGTCGTGACGAACAGCAGATATTTCTGCCGATTGTCGTAGAAGCGAAAGTTGCGAGCGGCGCCCTGCGCCAGGGATGGAGGGACGGTCGATGCCGCCGCAGGCACTCCATTCATTTCGGGCTGCGGTGGGCGGGCGATAAACGCCTGCACGCGATCGGCGGTATCGGTTGTCACGCGGCCACCGAGGCGGAGCCGGCTGACGAGCTTGCCGTCATTGACCGCGAGCCGGCCAAAGGTCGATTCCGCCATGCCGATACGGCGGCAGTACTCGGCGATGTCGCGCAACAGCGTCTCGCTCATCGGCGTATCCGCGGTTCCCGTCAATAAGGAAGAGCGGATCTTGGCTGTCGGTCAACCACAATCATGCCCATAGAAATTAGTGGGCAAATTGGGTGGGCAAAATGATCCGTGGGAAGTTTTGTGGGTGAGCGAAACCGGATTGCCGTCGATACTCGCGCTCAAACGGGGAAGCCGCTGCTGACCTGCCGAGCGGCGCCTATGAGCAACCGGGGGGAGTTATGAGGCGCAGTACCGAGAGAATCCTGACGAGCCACGCCGGCAGCCTGCCGCGGCCGGACGCGCTGATCGCCGCTTGGGCGACAAATGACGAGAGTGCGCTCGCGGAAACGCTGCGCGACGCCGTCGTCGCTGTCGTGCGCCATCAAAAAGAGCTCGGCATCGACGTCCCCGGCGACGGCGAATTCGGCAAGCCGATGGGTCAGCGCGTCAATTACGGCTCGTGGTGGCGCTATTCATGGCAGCGCCTCGCCGGCATCGAGCCCGGCGAACAGACGCTTTACGAGATGGAGGCACGCCGCTCGCGCCCGGGCGAAATCACTCTGACCAGCTTTGGCGATCGCCGCGACCGGACGTTGTTCGCGGCGGCCTACAATGACCCCGATTCCGGCATCACGACCGGGCCTCGACCGGCGAGTCCGGTGTGTACCGCTCCGCTCCGCTACAGCGGACAGGACATGATCAACGCCGATATTGCCCGGCTCAAAGCGGCGCTTACGGCAGCCGGGGTCGACGAAGGCTTCATGACCGCGGTGGCGCCGGCCAGCTGCGCGCGCATCGCTAACAATTATTACAAAACCGACGAGGAGTTCCTCTTCGCCTGCGCCGAGGCGATGCGCGAGGAATACAAGGCGATCGTCGATGCCGGCATCATCCTGCAGCTCGATGATCCCTGCCTTGCCGAAGGGTGGGATCAGGTCAATCCCGAACCCTCTGTTGAGGATTACCGCAAGCTGGTCGCAAGCTGGATCGACGCGTTGAACCACGCGTTGCGTGGCTTGCCGCGGGACCGCATCCGGCTGCATCTGTGTTGGGGCAGCTGGCACGGACCGCACGTGACCGACATCCCGATCCGTGACATCGTCGAGGTTGTGCTGAAGGCTGAGGTGGGCGCCCTCTCGTTTGAGGCCGGCAATGTCCGCCACGAGCACGAATGGAAGGTGTGGCAGGAAGTCAAACTACCCGATGACAAGATCATCCTGCCGGGTGTGGTCAGCCACGCGACCAATGTCGTCGAGCACCCCGAACTGGTCGCGGATCGTATCATTCGCTTTGCCAATTTGGTCGGGCGCGAGCGGGTGATCGCCGCGACCGATTGCGGGCTCGGCGGTCGTGTCCACCCGCAGATCGCCTGGGCCAAGCTCGAAGCGCTGGCTCAGGGCGCCGCCGTCGCCAGCAAACAGCTGTGGCGCTGATTCCCCGCCGTGCCGATGCGGACGCGCCAAGAACGCGCCGGTTTACCCGTCCTCGAGCGGCACTGCCTGCTCGAGCGCGCGCACCCGCGCCAGCAGTCGATCCATCCGGCTGTGCTCGGCGCGGACCTCGGTCAAGACGTCGCCGATCTGCCGGACCATCGTGTTGTCGAGCCGCTGCACGATCGCTGTCAGCACCGTCACATCATCCTTCATGGCGAGCAGTTCGCGCATTTGGCGCCCGATCGCGGTGACGTCGACATTCTTGGCGACGCCGGCAAGGTCTTGTTTGGTCGCCATCTCGGCGCGGAGGGCGGTGAGATCGTCCTTGGTCGCCATCTCGGCGCGGAGCGTCGTCACCTCGTGGGTGAGCCTCTCCAGCAACGCCTCAATACGATCCATCCGACCTTCACTCATCCGCGCCTCTCATTTGCCCCGCTCCCACGAGAACTACATGCCATGAACATAACACAAACGATAATTCGAATGCGAAGTCCTTCGGACGCAATGACTTTAGGACGCACCGCGGGGTCGGTTTTTGCTCGCCTGCCGGAGGAATGATCATCATGAGAACCAGCACCGACCATATCCTGACGAGCCATGTCGGCAGCCTGCCGCGTCCCGACGATCTGATCGCCGCCAACCGCGCCCGCGACGAGGGCAAGGCGGGCGATGAAGCGGCGTTCCGGTCGACTTTGCGAAAGGCGGTAGTCGATGTCGTGTGCCACCAAAAAGAGCTCGGCATCGACATCCTCGGCGATGGCGAGTTCGGCAAATCGGTCGGGCACCGCGTCAACTACGGGGCATGGTGGAACTATGTGTTCCTGCGCCTCGGCGGGCTGCAGTTCGATGGACCGAGCCTCGACCACATGACCCCGCGGCCGGCCCCGCCCGGCGAGATCGTATTGCAGAACGCCGCGCGACGGCGCGACCGGGTACGGTTCGCCGAAGCTTACGCCGATCGCGAGTTCGGGTGTGTTTATGGGGCCACGGCCCTCGACCGGTCCGGTCTGCGTTGGGCCGATCAGCTATACTGGCCGCGACGCGATCCGGACCGACATCGAGAATTTCAAGGCGGCGTTGGCGGCGGCCGGGGTGGCGGAGGGGTTTATGACCTCGGTCGCCCCCGGCAGCGCCTATCGCATTCCCAACCAATATTACGCGAGCGACGAGGAATTCCTCTACGCTTGGGCCGAGGCGCTGCGCGAGGAATACAAGGCGATCGTCGATGCTGGGCTGATCCTGCAGCTCGACGATCCGGCGACGGCGACCGGCTGGGACATGATCGATCCCGAGCCCAATCTCGAGGACTACTGGAAATTTACGATGGTCCGGATCGAGGCGCTCAATCACGCATTGCGCGACCTGCCTGAGGACCGCATCCGGTTTCATTTGTGCTGGGGCAGCTGGCACGGGCCGCATGTGACCGATATTCCGATGCGCGACATTGTCGAGGTCATGCTCAAGGTCAACGCCCAGGCTTATTCGTTCGAGGCCGGCAATGTCCGCCACGAGCACGAGTGGAAGGTGTGGCAGGAGGTCAAACTGCCCGACGACAAGATCATCCTGCCGGGTGTGGTCAGCCACGCGACCAATGTCGTCGAGCACCCCGAACTGGTGGCCGACCGTATCATTCGCTTTGCCAATTTGGTCGGGCGCGAGCGGGTGATCGCCTCGACCGATTGCGGGCTCGGCGGCCGCGTCCATCCGCAGATCGCCTGGGCCAAGCTCGAAGCGCTGGCCCAAGGCGCCGCCCTCGCCAGCAAGCAGCTCTGGCGTTAACCCTGTCGACATCTCGGCGCGAGACAGCAGGAAGAGGCCTATATGGCAATAGGGGTCATTCCGGGATGGCCCGAAACGACAGGCCCGGAACCCACGAAAACGGCGTTCGCCTCTATGTTCGTGTGCGGTGTTCATGGGTTCCGGGCTCGCGGGCAATGCCCGCGCCCCGGAATGACACGCTCAGAGATTTCTTCGCGTAGCTTCGATGTCGCACTCTAGAAGCCCTGGAAGACCCTTCCCCGCAATCAGGCGAGGTCGAAGCGATCCAGGTTCATCACCTTGGTCCACGCCGCCACGAAGTCGCGCACAAACTTCTCCTTCGCGTCGTCGGATGCATAGACTTCGGCGAGGGCTCGGAGCTGGGAGTGCGAACCAAAGATCAGGTCGACACGGGTGCCGGTCCACTTCAACTCGCCCGTTGCGCGATCACGCCCTTCGAACACATCTTCGGCTTCCGAGACAGCCTTCCAAACCGTGCCCATGTCGAGCAGGTTCACAAAGAAGTCATTGGTCAGCGTCCCGGTTCGCTTTGTGAAGACACCGTGCTGCGACTGTCCAAAGTTCGCATTCAGGACACGCATCCCACCGACGAGAACCGTCATCTCAGGCGCGGTCAATGTCAGTAATTGCGCCTTGTCGACCAGCATCTCCTCTGGGGAAGTGTACGCAACCTTGATGTAGTTGCGGAACCCGTCCGCCAGCGGTTCAAGCATCGCGAAGGCCTCGACGTCGGTCTGCTCCTGCGACGCATCGGTGCGGCCCGGCGTAAACGGAACCTGGACATCATGCCCGGCCTGCTTCGCAGCCTGCTCGACGGCGGCGCAGCCACCGAGGACGATCAAATCGGCGAGCGAGACTCTCTTCCCTCCGGTCTGTGCGGCATCGAACTCCTTTTGGATATCCTCGAGGGTCTCAAGCACCTTCGCCAGTTGAGCCGGATGGTTGACCTCCCAATCCTTTTGCGGCGCGAGGCGGATGCGCGCCCCGTTTGCCCCGCCGCGCTTGTCAGAGCCGCGGAAAGTCGCAGCCGACGCCCAAGCGGTCGAGACCAATTGGGAAATCGAAAAACCCGATGCGAGGATTTTGCCCTTGAGTGCGCGGATGTCCTGCTCGTCAATTAGTTCATGAGTGACGGCCGGGACGGGGTCCTGCCACAGCAACTCCTCCGCCGGAACCTCCGGGCCGAGATAGCGCGAGCGCGGGCCCATGTCGCGATGCACCAGCTTGAACCACGCACGGGCGAACGCGTCTGTGAGCTGATCCGGATGCTCGTAGAAGCGCCTCGAAATCTGTTCGTAAATCGGGTCGACGCGCAAGGCGAGGTCGGTGGTCAGCATGGAGGGCGCGCGACGTTTCGACGGGTCGTGCGGATCCGGCACGGTGTCCGCACCCGCGTCGCCCTTCGGTTTCCACTGGTACGCGCCGGCAGGGCTCTTGGTCAGTTCCCATTCGTAGCCGAACAGGTTCGAGAAGAAGTTGTTGCTCCACTTCGTTGGCGTCTGGGTCCAGATGACTTCCAGACCGCTGCCGATTGCGTCATCGCCCTTGCCGCTGCCATAGGTGTTCTTCCAGCCGAGCCCTTGCTCCTCGATCGAGCCGCCTTCGGGCTCGGGGCCGACATACTTGCTCGGATCGGCAGCCCCGTGGGTCTTGCCGAAGGTGTGTCCGCCGGCAATCAGTGCCACGGTCTCCTCATCGTTCATCGCCATGCGCTTGAACGTCTCGCGGATATCCCGCGCCGCGGCGAGCGGATCGGGCTTGCCGTTCGGCCCTTCCGGATTGACATAGATCAGACCCATCTGCACGGCGGCGAGAGGGTTCTGGAGATCACGGTCGCCGGTGTAGCGCTCGTCCGCCAGCCACTTGCCTTCGGGGCCCCAGTAGATGTCCTCTTCGGGCTCCCAGACATCCTCGCGCCCGCCGCCAAAGCCGAATGTCTTGAAGCCCATCAACTCCAGCGCGCAATTGCCGGCGAGGATCATCAGATCGGCCCACGAGATCTTCTTGCCGTACTTCCGCTTGATCGGCCACAGCAACCGGCGCGCCCGGTCGAGAAGCACGTTGTCCGGCCAGCTGTTGAGCGGCGCAAAGCGTTGCGTGCCCGAGCCAGCGCCGCCGCGGCCGTCCCCGGTGCGGTAGGTGCCGGCACTGTGCCACGCCATCCGGATGAAGAGCGGCCCGTAATGTCCGAAGTCGGCCGGCCACCACTCCTGCGAGTCGGTCATCAGCGCATACAGGTCCTTTTTCAGGGCCTGGAAATCGAGGTTCTTGAACTGCTCGGCGTAGTTGAAGTCCTTGTCCATGGGATCGGACAAGGGAGAGTTCTGCTGCAGAATTTTTAGGTTCAGCTGGTTGGGCCACCAGTCCCGGTTCGACCTACCCCTCAAAGTTTCGTGGGGGCGCGCACCGTGAATTACCGGGCACTTGCCGGCGCTTGCGACATCATATCCGTCCATAATTCTCTCCATTTCGTGAAATTAGACCCACCTACTGCGGTCTAGGGTTCGGCTTCATGGTGGACAGGATGAATAGGCGCGGGGCGCTCGGCAGGGCCGCGCACACCTGTGGTCGGGTTGTTGTGGCTGTCGCCAACTGGGATGCCGACCTCGGTCGTCAGTTGGGGTTTCTTCGAAACCATACTCTCCTCCGAAAGCCTCGTTCGGACTTTTTTAGAACGATTAAAAACTGGAGAGGGCCGCGAGTTTGTCAATACCCGGCTCAAGCAGCGGTTTGACGACACCGCACGGGATGTCTTGTGAAATCCTTCCGGCGACCCCCGACGCGATCGAGCGAGCGGCGCGGCTGTTGCGGTTGGGGGCGCTGGTCGCTTTTCCGACCGAGACGGTTTACGGGTTGGGCGCCGATGCGACGAACGACCGCGCGGTCGCCGGGATCTTTTCCGCCAAGGGCCGCCCGCACTTCAATCCGCTGATCGTGCACGTCCCGGGTCTGGCCGAGGCCGAGGCATTGGCCGAGTTCAACACGCGAGCGCTCCGCGTCGCCGCGCAGTTCTGGCCGAGGCCTTTGTCGCTCGTATTGCGCCGCCGCGGCGATAGCGGGCTGTCATTGCTGGCGAGCGCCGGGCTCGACACGGTGGCGATCCGCGCCCCGGCGCATCCCGTCGCGCAAGCGCTGTTGCGCGCAACCGGCCGGCCGGTCGCCGCCCCCTCGGCCAACCGCTCCGGGCGTGTCAGCCCTACCGAAGCGGCGCATGTTACCGCCGAACTCGGCGAGGGCGTGTCGCTGATCCTCGACGATGGGCGCACGCCGGTCGGTGTCGAGTCGACGGTGCTCGATCTGTCGGGCGAGGCCCCGGCGCTGCTCCGCCCCGGCGGGGTCACGATCGAAGAATTAGAGGCATCGCTCGGCCCTATCGCGACGGCCGGAGCCGCCAAAGCCGGCCCGCTGCGCTCGCCGGGCCAGCTCGCGAGCCACTACGCACCGTCCCTACCGCTGCGCCGTGACGCAACCGAGGCGCGACCGGGCGAGGCCTTGCTCGCCTTTGGCCCCGACGCGCCGGCAGACTTTGCCGAAGTGCTGTGGCTCAGCCGCGCGGGCGACCTCGCCGAGGCCGCCGCCAATCTGTTCGGGATGTTGCGGCGGCTCGACCGCCCGGAATTTTCGGGGATCGCGGTGATGTCGATCCCGGAATTTGGTCTCGGCCGCGCGATCAATGATCGGCTGCGCCGCGCCGCCGGTCCCCGCTGATCAGTCGAGCGAAGTCACCGCGTCGGCGCATGTTGGCGGCCGACAAGCCACCCGAAGGCGGCGCGGACGAAAGCGCCCCCATTTGTCTCCACGGGTTCGCCGTGAGCGATCAACACGCGTTCGATCGGCCAGGCGAGAATGCGGCCCAGCGCGCGACGCGCGGCCCGGCGATTGATAAAGCTCGCGCGCCAGTCGCGAGGTGTCCCGGGATTGGGGGCGAGGATGCCGCCGAGGCGGGCAATGACCCGGCGCCAACCTGTGTACCAGTCCGGCGCCAGGTTCTCGATCAGATCGGCGAAAATCGCGGTCCGGCTCGCGCGATGAAAAAACACCGCCTCTGTCATCATCAAGCTGCCGTGGACAAGAACCTGGTCGATGTCGGGAGCCCATTCCGCAGACGGTCTGTCACCGAGCTCAGCATCGAAAGTCAGGTCCCGCCGCCGCCGGCGCAAGCCCGGAGAGGCGTAAAGGCGAGCCCCTGGGTAAGCGATCTTCCATTCGCTGAGGAACAGGTGATGCAAGAGGTTTGGCGAGACGACGAAGCGAACCGGCCCCAGTTCGTCGACCTCACCCATAAGGGCGGAGGAGAGGGCGATCGGCGACCACACGAACAGGCCGCCCTCCGTCAATTTAATGACGGCCATCCGGGTCGGGTAGTAAAAGCCGAAATAGAACGGCACCACCGGACCTTCACAGATCCAGATCTCTGGTCCGAATTCGCGCAACGACGCACTCACTCGTCAACCTCGTACTGGAACCGGTGGGGCTGTCTAGTGAACTAGTAGCTTCCGAAACTCTTACCTATTGTTTCTTGTCTCAGCTCATATTCGTACGCGGGCTTAGCCCCGCACCCACGTCTTTTATCAAGCGCTTACGGGACTTCACTAGGCGGGGACGGCCGGCCCCAGCCTCGCTAACCATTCATAATGTCGTGCTGCCGGATCTCATTCTCGGGACAGCAGGACCAGAAACAAGCCGAGCCCGCGGCCGAGTCCGCAGCTTGAGTGAAGCCAATCCGCTTAATACGTCTCACGCGGGAGGTTGAGGTGCGGAAAGGCGCTGTGGACGTGCGGCACCACAACTTGGCGCGCCGGCCGGATATAGGATTTGTCGAGCTCGTGATAGCCGGTCACACCAAGCAGTGACAGGCAGATGCGGATCTCGTCTTCGAGGATCTCGAACAGCCGCACGATGCCCTCGGCGCCGCCCGCCGCCAGCCCATACACATAAAGCCGCCCGCACGCCACCGCGTCGGCCCCCAGGATCAGCGCCTTGACGACATCGGTGCCGCGGCTGATGCCGCCATCGACCATGATGCGGGCGCGGCCGCCGACCGCCTCGACGACTTCCGGCAATACATCGATCGAGCCGACGCCCTGATCGAGCTGACGGCCGCCGTGATTTGACACATAAATGCAGTCGACGCCGTGTTCGAGCGCGATCTTGGCGTCCTCGGCAGTGGCGATCCCCTTCAAGATCAGCGGGATGCGGCAGTTCTTTTTGATCCGCTCAATGTCGCGCCAGTTGAACTGGGCCTGGTAGATGCGGGCGTCACCGGGGCGCACGCGGCGGCGCAAATGGCGCTTGGCGATGTCGCGCTCGCGGCGGCTGTAGCTGTCGGTGTCGACCGTCAGGCAAAACGCGTCGTAGCCCCTGTCCATCGCGCGCCCGACATGGTCATCGACCCAGGCGGCGTCGCCGCGCACGTAGAGCTGGAAGACCTTGAAGCCGTCGCCCGAGGCCTTGGCGGTTTCGTCGAGCCCGGGATGCGACACCGAGGACAGGATCATGCCGTTGCCAAATTCGCTCGTCGCCGCGGCAACGGTGGCGCCGCCGCCGGGCTCGAAGACTTCGAGCGAGCCGACCGGCGCGCACAATACCGGGATGCGCAACTTTTTGCCGAACAGGGTGCGGCTGCAATCGATGTTCGACACATCGCGCAACACCCGCGGCCGAAACCCGATCGCATCGTATGCCAGCCGGTTGCGCGCCAAGGTGGTCTCGGTCTCGGAGCCGCCGATCAGATAGTCCCAATTGTTGCGGTCGAGATTGGTGCGCGCCTGGGTGACAAATTCGTGCAGGTTCTGAAAACGGTGCTCGTGCGCTTCGGGCATGATGCTGGGACCTCGTTAGAGCAGCCGGGACCGGTGCTGCGGGAGAGTGAAAAATCGGAACGCAGCCTAGCCGAGCGATTTGGTGGCGGCAATCGGCCTAAGCTGCGGTTTTTGCGCTTTCGCCGGGCCGCAGGGTGTCGCTACGATAGCGCCCCGAGAGCAACCACCCGCGACAATCCTGACAAGAGGAGACGCAAGATGCCGCGCATACTGACCCCCGCCACCCATTCCGAAGAGACCCTGGAGATTGCCCATGATCTGCTGTCGCCGGGATGGAAACTGGAGATGGCCCCGCACGGTCGCCCCGAATTCTGGGACCTGCTGAAAGATACTGAATACTACATCGGTGGCGGCCAATTCCCGCATGGCCCCGAGTTTTATCAGCGCGCCCCGAAATTGCGCATCGTCCAGACCTTGAGCGCCGGCTACAACACTTACGACCTCGACGCGGCCCGGGCAGCGGGCGTGCCGATCTGCAACAATGGCGGCGCCAATTCGACCGCGGTCGCCGAGCACGCAATGATGCTGATGCTGGCGGTCGCTCGCAAGCTGACCTGGCAGCATGAGGGGGTGGTGTCTGGGCGCTGGCGCGGCAATGATTTCAACTCGACCAAGCTCTACGAACTCGAAGACAAGACTCTCGGCATCATCGGTCTCGGCAATATCGGCAAGAAAGTCGCGCGCCGGGCCCGCGCCTTTGACATGCATATCAAGTATTACGACATCAACCGCCTGACCACCGACCAGGAAGACGCGCTCGGCATTCGGTTTGCGCTATTCACCGAATTGTTGAAGACTTCCGACATCGTGACCCTGCACGTGCCGCTCGACAAATCGACGCACAATCTGATCGGCGAGCGCGAATTGGCGATGATGAAACCGACCGCGATCCTGATCAACACCTGCCGCGGCCCAGTGGTCGACGAAAAGGCGCTCTACAACGCGTTGCGCGACGAAAAGATATTAGGCGCCGGGATTGACGTCATGGTCGAGGAGCCGCCCAAGCCCGACCACGAGCTCTTCACCTGCAAAAACGCGATCTTCAGCCCGCACGGCGCCGGCCCGACCTGGGACAATCATTGGAAGCGCTGGCGCAACGCTTTCGACAATTTCGAGCGCGTCGCCCGCGGCCAAAAGCCGTTCTGGATCGTCCCCGAACTCCGCGACTAGCGACGACAGGCTGACCCTGACGTTGAGAAACGCACCGCGGGCGCAAACCGCCTGCGGGCGCACCGCAACCATGGACGCCGAGGCCGCAGTGCGTAGACGCACATTGAAAGACCTGCTCGCAGAAGCATTGCGACAGCTGCTCGCTTCGTCACCGCCCGAGAAAGCCAGGGAGCCGGCCAACCAGCCCTCATTTCATGATCTGATGCAGGATTGCTGCGGTATCGTTGCTGATGTGCCGGAGGACCTTGCGACAAATCCCAAATACATGAACGGCTTTGGCGGGTAAGTGCTGAACGCGACGACGCACGTTGCGGTGGAGAGGGAGGAGCATGTTAGGCGGGCGGGACCGAGAGTTTCCGTCGCATAAAACCGATCCCACGCCGTTCGCTGCTAAGGCGAAGGATCTGGGGGCGTTGCGCGAAGCCGTTGTCGATGCCGCCAGCGTCGGAAGCGGTCTGTGGCTTAGCTATCTTTTTGTGCTGTTTTACTTTGCCATTGCTGCAGGCGCGGTGACACATCGTGATCTGTTGCTCGAAAACCCGGTAAAATTGCCGTTCCTCAATGTCGAATTGCCGCTCAAGGCTTTTTTTGTCTTAGGACCGCTCGTCTTTCTGATCGTGCACGCCTATGTGCTGCTGCATTTCGTCTAATTGGCCGGCAAGATCGGCGCCTTTCATTCAGAGTTACAGGACCAGATTTCCGGCGACGACGCACGGGCCAGATTGCGCCGCCAGTTGCCGAGCAATATCTTTGTGCAGTCTCTCGCGGGTCCGCGCGACGTCCGCGACGGACCAATCGGCTTTCTGCTGCGGCTGATTGTCCGGATCAGCCTCGTCGCCGGCCCGATGGCTCTCTTGGTTCTGTTTCAGCTACAATTCTTACCATACCACGACGAGTGGATCACCAACTGGCAACGCGTGGCGGTTGTTATTGATCTCGGGCTGTTATGGGTTTTGTGGCCGCCGATTGCGCGCGGCGAAACCGCGCGTCTAGGGTGGAGCGACATCCGACGCGGCAAGGTCCTAATGGGGATGCTGGCAAGTGTCCTGCCCGTTTTACTGGTGTGCACGGTCGCCACTTTCCCGGGCGAATGGCTGGAGGAAAATCTGCCGTCGGTGCGCCTTATTCCCACCACATGGGCGGGGTGGACTTTACCGAGCGTCAAAAGTATCCAAGCGGACGGTTCGGGTTGGGCCACTCTGCATGAACTGTTTGATCGCGGGCCAAGTGAATTACGTCACCGGCAAGCCGACGAGCCTGTGGTCCAACGTTCTGGCGTTGCCGAACTTGGAAGTTGAAAATCACGCACTATCGCTGCGCGGCCGTGCACTCGAAGGAGCCGTGCTCGCCCTTGCGCATTTGAGAAAGGCGGATTTCACCGGTGCCCGCCTCGGAAAAGCGAATTTTCTTAATGCTGACCTGCGCGAGGCGAGTTTCGAATGCGATCGGATCGGCGGCTGGCCAGGGTACTTCTCTAGCGGAAAGGACAGCGACAAAATTTGCGTGCAGCTGCAAAGCGCCAATCTCGTCGGGGCGCAGCTGCAGAGCGCCAATCTCGTCGGGGCGCAGCTGCAGGGCGCCATCCTCATGGACACCCGGCTCCAAGGCGCCAACCTCGCGGGCGCGGAGCTACAAGGCGCCACTCTCGCTGGGGCGAGGCTACAGGGAAGCTCGCTGATTAAGACACAGCTGCAGGGCGCCTTCCTCGCTGGCGCACAGCTGCAGGGTGCCAACCTTGATGAAGCACAGCTGCAGGGCGCCAATCTCAGTTTCGCGCAGCTGCAAGGCGCCTCTCTGGCTTTCACGCAGGCGGAGGGTGCCAACTTCTACGGGGCCCGGTTGCAAAGTGCATCGCTCATAAAAACGCAGCTGCAGGGCGTCACCCTTGTGAGCGCGGAGCTGCAAGGCGCCCGGCTTCGCGGCAGCTTCGTTTGGAGAACCTATCCACCGTCGGATACGAGAGGGGCGTTTATCGTGGCGCCCGAGCCTGGGCCGAAATATTCCGGACTAAATTGCGCTATAAATGAGTGCGAATGGTCAGAGGCATCCTACGCGGCGCTAAAATTGCTAATCGAGAGTTCGGTTCCAGCTGGGCCTCAGCGCGTTGTGGCTTTGAAGCAGATCGCAGTATTGGGAAAACCGCCCGACATCGCTGACGAGGCCTCGGCGAAAGCCTGGATGGGTCCCGCGGAGACATCGGCGCTTGAGGCCCGGTCTTACTTTGACACACTGGGAAAAAGCTTCACGCAGATCGGTTGTGCTGCGTCCGGTGGCCCTTACGTGATCGTCGGTCTGATGCGGCGTCAAGGGCCCGATAACCCCGTAATGCTCGATCGCCGATTTGAGAAAAACTCCTCACAGGAGGCTGAGGTTGCCGCTGCCTTCCTTGACGAAACGAAGTGCCCCGGCGCGCGAGGTCTGTCGGAGGAGAACAAAGCGGAGCTCCGAGAGATAAGGGACGGGGCTCCCCCGCCGCCCGCCGCTGGGGCCGTGAGCCGGTAAGGCCAGCGCACCGATCTCGCCCCAAAAAGCAGACGGCTTCGCTAAAATCGCTTTCCCGGCGCAAGCCGGGATCCACAGCGGCCGTAGGCACCGGCTTTCGCTGGTGAAGCGGGATTATCGTTCAGCACGCCACAATTCCGGGTCCGAAGCCCGAGGGTTACGCTTCGCGGTAGCCGCAATCGATGATGCGGGCAGGGCCGTCGATATCCGACTCGAGGAGCCTGAGGCTCCATTCTCTGGCACGGCCACCGCTTTTGTGGAATTTCTCGTTGACTTCGGCGATTGCCATTTCTTTTGCCTGCTGGTCGTTTTCGGCGATCAAGGTCGCGTAATAGATTTCCTCGCCCAATGACCTGGTGCAGCTGAACTTGTTCATCCGATCGGCCCTCGCTATTTGCGGCAATCCTAGGGAAAGCGCTCGCGGCGATCAACCGCCCCGGCGAGCCCGCCCGACCCGCTGGGCCTGCGAGACACCGCGCGTCGCGCCGCCGACGTTCGGCAGTGCGAAAGCGTCAACGGCAGAATTGCCATAATGGCATCGTAAGGTCGCCGCCATCGTTCGACGCGCCAAGCGGGGCGACACAACTGTTGAGATGTTCGGAAAGTCACCTGATCTCGACCCTGATAAAACAGGCGGAACAGGTGCGCGCGACCAAGGCGAGCGGTTGCCGCTCGCGCCGGTGTGTTCGCCGGTCCCCCTTCGAGACACCACGCACCGGGTGGGCTGAGAATGCCTTGCCTTCCCGCTCGCGGCTGAATTACCAAAAGCCGTATCTCTGGCGACCGACAAAGGTCACACGCGGCTTCACAATGGGCGGGTTCGCGTGTAACCTCGCGGGTTGATCTCCTTGTAAACTAAGGTCCTGTCATGGCGTTTCTTGCCGACCGTCTTGCTCGCGTCAAACCGTCGCCGACGATGGCGATGACCGCCCTCGCTACTGAATTGAAGGCGGCCGGGCGCAATATCGTCAGCCTGTCGGTCGGCGAGCCCGATTTCGACACGCCTCCCAATATTCAGGAGGCGGCGATCGCGGCAATGCGGCGCGGTGAAACCAAATACACGACGTTTGACGGCACGATCGAGCTGAAGCGCGCGGTCGCGCAAAAGTTCAAGCGTGAGAACGGGCTCGATTACGACCCCGCCCAGCAGATCACGATCAGCGCCGGCGGCAAGCAGGTGCTGTACAACGCGATGGTCGCGACGATCAATCCGGGCGACGAGGTCGTCATCCCGGCGCCGTTCTGGGTGTCCTACCCGGAAATGGTGTTGCTATGTGACGGCACGCCGGTGTCGGTGCCGTGCCCGCAAAACAACGGGTTCAAATTGCGGCCCGAGGATCTCGACGCGGCGATCACGCCCAAGACCAAATGGCTGATCCTGAACTCGCCGTCGAACCCGACCGGCGCCGCCTATACCGAGGCCGAATTGAAAGCGGTGGCCGAGGTGATGCTGCGTCACCCGCAGGTCTGGGTCATGACCGACGACATGTACGAGCACCTGATCTACGACGATTTCGAATACCGCACGATCGCCCAGGTCGAGCCGCGGCTTTACGAACGCACCCTGACCGTCAATGGCGTGTCGAAAGCCTATTGCATGACCGGCTGGCGGATCGGCTTTGGCGGCGGGCCCAAGGCGTTGATCAAGGCGATGGGGGCTATCCAATCGAATTCGACCGCGAACCCGTGCTCGATCAGCCAGGCGGCTTCGGTCGAGGCGTTGAATGGGCCAAAGGATTTTATCCCGGTCCACAACAAGAAATTCCAGGAGCGGCGCGATCTCGTCGTCGATCGGCTGAACCAGATCCCCGGCCTGTTCTGCCCGCGGCCGGAGGGGGCGTTTTACGTCTACCCGTCCTGCGCCGGGGTCATCGGCAAGCGCACACCGGACGGCAAGACGATCGCCAACGACGAGGACTTTGTACGCTATCTGCTGGAGGCGGAGGGCGTCGCGGTCGTGCACGGTGGGGCGTTTGGCTTGTCGCCGCATTTCCGGATCTCATATGCGACCTCGAACGAGGTCTTGCGCGATGCCTGCGACCGCATCGAGCGCGCCTGCCGAGCGCTGAGCGGCTAGCCGAAATCGCGCCGGAGAGCGGACGACACCGCCCTTTTGCCCCGGGGCGCGGCGCGAGTTAGTCCGCCGCTTCGGCGAGATAGATCGATTGGCGAGGTTGGCGGAACACCTTCTGCAGGATGGGTTCAAAGGCCGCGAGCGGCATCGACTTGAAATTGGGATCGAAGGCGACTTGATCGAAAACGCGGCAGAATTCCTCGGTCGTCTCGAAATGCGGGTGGCCCCGGAATTGCTCGCGCATGTCTCGATCGAGCCCCAGGTGGTGGAAGAAGTAATATCCCTGAAATATCGCGTGATGCGCGACTATCCAATGGTTCTCCTCCGACACGAAGGGCTGGATAATCGTGGCCGCGACGTCTGCGTGATTATAGGGGCCCAGCGTATCGCCGATATCGTGCAATAGGGCACAGGCGACATATTCTTGATCTCGGCCCGCCTGATAGGCGCGGGTCGCGGTCTGCAAACAATGCTCCAGACGATCGACTGGGAACCCGCCGTAGTCACCGCGGAGCAGCTCGAGATGCGCAATAAGGCGTTTCGGAAGTTGGGTCGCGAAGCGTTGTAACTCGGCTCCGATCAGTTGCCACTCATCGTGGGTGCTTTCGCTCATTGCGTGAAACTGAGCACGATCGATCCTGATATCTTCCACAGCCATTCTCCTATCTGATCTGCAATACGAAATTCAACCCGACGCATCAGGTCGACATGCACCATTGCAGTGCCACATGTTATTGCTATCACCACTGCCAGCCCGACGGTATGTATGGGACCACTGGATCGTATCTGTCGTGACCGCTGATTGCGCGCGCCGCGACTATAGCCATCAATTGCATTTGGCTTCAGTCAATTGCGGTACGAAGGGTCGATACGGTCGAGCTTGCGCAGTAGTGCCGGCCAGACAAGCGCCCCGCCAGCCCCGTTCGTAACCGTTGCGGCCTGCTGCTGCGCTGTTGCGATGATGCGCGGATCGATCGGGATCAGTTCGCCGCCGCCAGCTTGCGGCGCAGCTGGATCATGCAGGCGGCCTCGAATATGTACATAAACAAAAACGCGTCGGGCACGTTGCCGGCAACGGTTATCAGGTCATGATTGCGCAGCATGAAGAAACTTTTGTCGCCAAGGTCGCGCACCAGCCTCTGCTTCTCGTCTTCGCGCAGGGCCACGCCTTCATAATCGTGATATGCCAGCGACGACAGTACGAAAATGGATTGCTGCGAGACCGGCAGCACACCGTCCTTTTGCGCCGATACTGCGGTACCGTTCACGCTGTGCACATGCAGCACACAGTTCGCGTCCTCGCGGGCGGCATGGATCGCGCTGTGAATTGTAAAGCCCGCCGGATTGATCTCGTACGGTGAATCCATGAGCTTGTTGCCGCCGAAATCCACCTTGACCAGATTGGAAGCGGTGATCTCATCAAAAGTCATTCCGTAGGGATTGATCAGGAAATGGTGATCGCCCCCCGGAACACGGGCCGACAGATGCGTAAAAATCAGATCGTCCCAGTGCAAATGCGCCACCAGTCGATAGGCGGCCGCCAGCGCCACGCGCTGCTCCCATTCCGCAGGTGTCACCCGGTCACGAACGCTAGTCGAGGGTGGTCGCGGGCCTGCTTCATCAGAACGGCCTTTTTGGAGGTAGATCGTGTCGAGCGGCATTGCGTCATCTCCCGAAAGCAACAGCGGCAACCTTGCCCATGTTGACAACGCCAATATGGTAGACCGATATGGTCGCTGTCAACATGCTTCTGGAGCCACCGTGGCAAAAACCCGCTCTGCCAATTCCGTCCCCTATCACCACGGCGATCTGCGCCGTGCACTGATCGAAGCGGCGCTGGCGCTGGTCACCGAAGAACAAGATTGGACCTTTTCGCTGCGGGAACTTGCCCGTCGCGCCGGGGTCAGCCACAACGCGCCCTACAATCATTTCGCCGAGAAACGGGATCTGCTGGGCGCTGTCGCCGCGGCCGGGTTCGAACGGCTGCACGACGGCATGCTGTCGGCCATCGCCGGAATTGCTGAACCCGAGAGGGCGGTGATCACCTGTGCCAGGACCTATGTGCGTCTCGGGCTGGAAAATCCCGCACTCTATCGACTGATGTTCGGTCAGGTTCTCGTCGACAGCCGATACGAGGATCGCCCGACCATTGCCCGCACGGCCGGCACCGAAGCGCGCGGCGTACTGGAAGAAATTATTAGGTGCGGCGCACGTTCGGGCGCTTTCGCCGTGTCGGCCGACAATCCACAGGATTTAGCGCTGGCGGCGCTCTCGGTGTGGTCCGCGACGCACGGTTTGACGATGTTAATCATCGATCACCTGACGAGGCCGGAGCTGTCGACGCAAGACATGATCGAGAAAGTGCTGCGCACGGTTGCCCAGGGTCTACGATATCCGAGCGGCCTGCCCGCGAACGCCCCTTACCGCCGCTAGATTTCGATTGCGTTACAGCCGCCGGCCGCGCCAGATTGCTTCAGATACCGGCGCCATCGCGGCGTTGCTCTGATCCCGCGGGCGCCCGACAAGATCGGCTGGAGGCGCCCTTATGGCAAATGATTCCGTGAACGAAATTGCGGCCCCGCGTTGTGCCGCACTGATCGGTCCTTATCTCTCCGGCAAGACGAGCCTGATGGAGGCGCTGCTGTTCGCGAGCGGCACCACCACCCGCCATGGCAGCGTGCGCGACGGCAATTCGGTCGGCGACGCCTCGCCCGAAGCCCGGGCCCGGTCGATGTCGACCGAGCTCAATGTCGCGGCGACGTCGTTTCTCGGCGACCCGTGGACGATCCTCGACTGCCCGGGCTCGGTCGAGCTTGCGTATGAGGCGCAGAGCGCATTGCTGGCAGCGGACGTAGCGGTCGTCGTCGTCGAACCCGAAGCCGAGCGCGCCCTGACGATCTCGCCATTATTGCGCTTTCTCGACCTCCATAAAATCCCGCACATGATCTTTATCAACAAGATGGATACGGCGAGCGCCAGGGTGCGCGACGTGCTGGCGGCGTTGCAATCGGTCTCGCAGCGGCCGCTGGTGTTGCGTCAGGTGCCATTACGCGGCGGCGAGGGCGAAATCACCGGCTATGTCGATCTGGTCAGCGAGCGCGCCTATCGCTATCGCCCGGGTCAGCCTTCCGATCTGATCCCGCTGCCCGACGGCTTTTGGGACCAGGAGCGTGAAACCCGCTCTGGCATGATCGAAAAGCTCGCCGATTTCGACGACGAACTCCTCGAAAAGCTGCTGGAGGAGGTCGAGCCGTCCAGGGAAGAAATCTATCAGCATCTGAGCCGCTCGATGAAAGACGCGCAGCTTGTCCCGGTGTTTCTCGGCTCGGCCGACAGCCGACCATGGCGTCCGCCGGTTGTGGAAGGCGTTGCGGCACGAGACGCCGTCGCCGCAGGAAACCGCTGACCGGCTTGGCATCGCCGCCGAAGGCGAACCCTTGGCCCAGATCATCAAGACCTACCATCTGCCGCATACCGGGAAATTGTCGCTGGCGCGGATCTGGCGCGGCACGGTCAATGAAGGCATGGTGCTTAACGGCACCCGCGTCGCTGGGTTGTTGCGGGTCACCGGCGCCCAGCATGAAAAGCTCGCCTCGGCGCATGCCGGCGAGGTGGCCGGCATGACGCGGATGGAAAGCATTGGGACCGGCGATGTCCTGACCCCATCGGGCAAGACCGAACCGCTACCGCGACCGGAGCGGCCGCAGCCGGTGTTCGGGCTGGCGATATCCGCCGACAAGCGCGCCGACGATGTCAAATTGACCGGCGCTATCGCCAAGCTGGTCGAGGAAGACCCGACCTTCAAACTCGAGCAGAACGCCGACACCCAGGAAATGGTGCTGTGGGGGCAGGGCGACATCCACCTGCAGATCGCGATCGACCGGCTGCGCAACCGCTTCAACCTCGCGGTCAACGGCCGCCCGGCATCGGTCCCCTACAAGGAGACGATCCGCGGCGGTACCCAGCAGCATTCGCGCTTCAAGCGGCAGAGCGGCGGCCACGGCCAGTTCGCCGACATAACGATTGAGGTCAAGGCATTGCCGCGCGGCTCGGGGTTCACCTTTAACGACAGCGTCGTCGGCGGGGCGATCCCGCGCAATTACATCCCGGCGGTCGAAGAAGGCGTCGTCGAAGCGTTGGCGCGCGGCCCGCTCGGTTTTCCGGACATTGATCTCGCAGTCACCCTGATCACTGGCCAATTCCACGCGGTCGACAGCTCCGACCAGGCGTTCCACACCGCAGGGCGGCAGGCGATCCAGGAGGCATTGCCGAAATGCGAGCCGATCCTGCTCGAACCGATCAACTCGGTCGAGATTTCGGTGCCGAACGCGTTTACCGCGCGGGTGCAGCGGTTGGTGTCGGGGCGACGCGGGCAGATCCTCGGCTATGACGCCAAGCCGGATTGGCCCGGCTGGGACGTCGTCAGCGCCCACATGCCGCAGAGCGAGTTGCACGATCTGATCGTGGAATTGCGCTCGCTGACGCTCGGTGTCGGCAGCTTTGCACATACCTTCGACCACATGCAGGAATTGACCGGCCGGCCAGCGGAGAAGGTCATGGCGCAACGCACCGCCGAGGCGGCCCAGTAACCGGAATCCAGCTTCCGGACAAGGCGGCGGCTCGCGAAAGCGTGACTTGGCGTCGTTGGAGGCGGCCCCAGATTCAGCGTGATTATTTGGTCCGAGGGGCAGCGATGTTGATCCGGCGCAGAAAAGGGTGGGAGCTTCGGGAAGGCTCCGCAACCCCGGAATCGGTGTTCTGCCGACGGCGGGAATTGCTGAAATTGATGGGCTTTGGGTCGCTGTTGCTGCCTGGGTTGGTGGGCTCGATCGGCGCCGCCGTGGCCGCTGAGGAGCCGTCAGATCCGTCGGCCAGTCTCTACCCGGTCAAGCGCAACACGCGCTACACGCTCGACCGCAAGATCACCGACCCGAAATATTCCGAGAACTACAACAATTTCTACGAATTCGGCTCGGAGAAGACGATCGCCGAGGAGGCGCAAGCGCTAAAGATCCGGCCGTGGACGGTCAAAATCGACGGCATGGTCGAAAAGCCGTTCGATATCGGCATCGACGATTTGTTGAAAAAAATGCCGCTCGAAGAACGGCTTTATCGTCACCGTTGTGTCGAGGCGTGGTCGATGGCCGTGCCGTGGAGCGGTTTTTCGATGGCGGCGCTGGTTGCGCTGGCAAAGCCGCTCGGTTCGGCGAAATACGTGCACATGGAAACCTTTGTCGACGCGGCGGAAGCCCCCGGGCAAAAGCAGTTCTGGTATCCATGGCCCTATATCGAAGGCGTCACGATGGCCGAGGCCAATAACGAACTCGCCTTTATGGTGACCGGCATGTACGGCAAGCCGGTGCCGAAACAGGACGGCGCGCCGCTGCGGCTGGCGTTGCCGTGGAAGTACGGCTTTAAGTCGATCAAATCGATCGTCCACGTCTCGTTTACCGACAAACAGCCGGTGACATTCTGGCAGACGGTGCAGGGCGACGAGTATGGTTTTTGGGCGAACGTCAACCCCGAGGTGCCGCATCCGCGCTGGAGCCAGGAGACCGAGCGGGTGCTCGGCAGCGACGAACGCGTGCCGACGCTGAAATGGAACGGCTATGGCGAATATGTCGCCCATCTCTACGATGGGTTACAAAACGAAAAATTGTTTATGTAACCGGGTCAGGGCTTGAGCCCAAGCCGGTCGAGCGCAAGCACACCTTTAATGCCTAGAAGGACCACCGCCTGCGAACTCGCTGCCGCCGACGGCATTTGGAGAGCAGTTAGAGCAGTTAATGCGGCCCATTCTGCGCCGGTTGCTGTTCCTGATCGCCCGCCTTCCTCCGCTGCTCCGCGAGCATCCTCTCGTGTTCCTTCTGCTTTTTTTTCTGACGCTCAATTTCAATGGTCTCTTCTTCGCGTTCTTTTTCCAGCCACAACTTAATCAACCCTGTCCCCGGCAGGTCGGGCATTGGCAGCAAATCACCGCGCGGAAAAATCATCGGTTGCATCTAGGTAAGCTCCTTTGTTGGACCGCCTTGCTCGTTACCCACACCGGGTACAACGATTGCTACTGAACTCCAGCTCTGCCGATGAGCGAGTATTCGCAAGCGCACGCGATAAGCGCCGCCATTTGACGGTAAGCGGAGCAGCCGTTGCTCGTTGATCGCAAGCCCTGGCTCTATCGACGTATGGTTCACCAATACAGGGAAAGCGCGGACATCTCCCCAACGGGAATCAACAATGTCGGCCTCCGCCTCCTCATCCGCAAGCGGCGACACCAACAGCGCGGAACCGCGGGGCCCGGCATCGCGGTCCGTTGGCTCAGGCAATCTGATTACCGATAACCCAAGATTTCTGACCTGAATTGTGGCAAGCAAGTAATGTCTGCTCGGGCGCTCGATTATTTCGGCTTTTACATCGATTTGCAGGCGGGGCACATGCGTCCGATTGCGCATGTAATTCATCAGCACCCAGCCGCCGCCGACGAATAACGCAAAGGTCGTGGCTATCTTTTGCAGCGCGTCGAATAAGCCCGGGAGCATCGCCGTAAGGTTTTGCTACGGCCTGAGCCCAAGCCGATCGAGAGTTGCGGGCAGATCGGCGAAATGATCGAGCAGCGCATCGGCACTGAGCGATTCCGGGTCGATGCGGGAATAGCCATAACGCATCAGCACCAGCGGCATGCCGACAGCGTGGGCGGCGGCGGCATCGTTTTCGTTGTCGCCAATCATCGCGGCCCGTTCGGTTTGGCCGCCGAGCGCGGCGAGCAAACCGAGCAGATGGCCTGGATCGGGCTTTTTGACCGCAAAGCGATCTCCGCCGGCAATCGCATCGAATAGCGACGATAGGCCAAGCCCTTCGAGCACGGTAATCGTCGCATGCTGCGGCTTGTTGGTGCAGATCGCAGTGCGGTACCCTTGTCGCCGCAGCGCCGTCAAGGTGGCCGGCACTCCCGGATAGGGCCGGGTCAATCGCACCGCATCGCTCTCATAGAGCTGCAGAAAGCGCGGCAAGGCAGTTGTCGCCCGCTCTGGGTCGAGTCCGCTCTCGGCCAATGCGCGACGGACGAGCGCCGGGGCGCCATCGCCGATCATCCCGCGAATTTGCGCCAAGGACAGCGGCGGCCGGCCGCGCTCGCGGAGCATTTCGTTGACAGCCGCGCGGAGATCGGGGGCGCTGTCGATCAGTGTGCCGTCGAGATCAAAAACGAGGAGAAACCCGTCCATCTGGCCACTCTGCGGCGTGGGATAGGACTTCGCAATGATCCGTGCCGACTTTATCCGGATGCGAGCGCGGTCCGCACCAGCCGTCCCTTGCGACGGGGCTCGATTACAGCAAACAATTGCGGCGGACGCTGGGCCGTGCCGGCGGCAAGGGAGAAAAGATGGCGGATAGATTCGAACCATGCCTCGCGTTCACGCTGCGCGAGGAAGGCGGGTATGTCGACGATCCCGCGGACCCCGGCGGCGCCACCAACATGGGAATAACATTGGCCACCTATCGGGAGTGGTCGGACAATCCCGATCTCGGTGCGGCGCAGGTGCAAGACCTGACGCTGCGGATCGCCCGAGCCATTTACCGCTCGTCGTACTGGAACCCGTTGCGCGCCGATGCCCTGCCCGCGGGCGTCGATCTCAGCGTCTTCGATATGGGGGTCAATGCCGGGAACTGGCGCTCGGCGAAGCTGTTGCAGCGAGCGATCGGCTTTGTCGGCGATGACGTCGATGGCTGTATCGGACCCGAGACGCTGAGCGCCGCCGCAAAATGCGATCCCCGAGCGCTGATCGACGATCTTGCCGACCGCCAAGCTGACTTCTACAGATCGCTCGCCGACTTTGACACCTTCGGCGCCGGCTGGCTCAACCGCACCGAAGCGCGCCGCGCAGCGGCGCTGGCGATGATCGATGCCGCGGATACAATCAGCGCATAGTTTCGCTCGCCGCTGAGGACGCCGATGCAATCGCGATATGCCAAGCACGGCGATTTCGTCGCGAGCATGACATAAATCGTAACAATCTTTGTGTTGTAAACACGCGAGGGGCAACGCATCAGTGGTGCGGCGCCGGTTTTTACTTTGAGCCCGAAATGAGCCGACCCGATTTCGCCGCCATTATTCTCGCCGCCGGCAGCGGCACGCGGATGAAATCCGCGATTGCGAAAGTCATGCATCCGGTCGCCGGCCGGCCGATGATCGCGCACCTGCTGGCGGCGCTGGAGCCGCTGGCGCCGGCGGCGACCGTCGCGGTCATTGGTCCGAAGATGGAGGCCGTCGCCCGGCTCGTCGACCCCGCTGTCAGCGTAGTCCAGGATCCGCCTCTCGGCACCGGCGATGCCGTGCGCACCGGCCTCGAGCCGCTCTCCGGCCGATTAGCGCCGCAAGGTGCCATTGAGGATGTGCTGGTGCTGTTCGGCGACACGCCGCTCTTGACGACCGAAACACTATCCCTGCTGCTCGACGACCGGCGCCGCAGCGATGCCGCGATCGTCGTGGCGGCATTACGGCCGCTCGATCCCGGCGCTTATGGACGGCTGATCCTGGGTGCCGATGGGACGCTCGAACGCATCATCGAGGCGGCCGACGCCACCCCGGAGGAGCTTGCAATCGGGCTCGTTAATGGCGGGATCATGGCAATCGCCGCCCGCCATGCCGGCGATCTCATCTCGGCGCTCGACCGCAACAACGCGAGATCCGAATTCTACTTGACCGACATCATCCCTGCCGCTCGCCGCCGCGATCTCGATTGCCGCATCGTCGAATTGCCGGAGGAAGAGCTGATCGGCATCAACAATCGCGCCGATCTCGCCGCCGCCGAGGCGCTGATGCAGCAGCGGCTCCGGCGCCACGCGATGGCGGCTGGAGCGACCCTGGTCGCTCCGGAAACCGTGTTCCTCAGCGCCGATACGCGGCTCGGCCGCGATGTCGTGGTCGAGCCCAATGTCGTCTTCGGCCCCGGCGTCGAAGTCGCTGACAGCGCCCGCATCCGTTCCTTCAGCCATCTCGAAGGCGCGGTCGTCGGGGCGGGAGCGATTGTCGGCCCGTTCGCCCGATTGCGGCCGGGGGCGGTGCTCGAACAGGATGTGCATGTCGGCAATTTTGTCGAGATCAAGGAAGCGCGGCTCGGCGTGGGCGCCAAGGCCAGTCATCTGTCCTATCTCGGCGACAGCACCATCGGGGCCGGGGCGAATATCGGCGCCGGAACCATTACCTGCAATTATGACGGCGTTAACAAGTGGCGCACGACAATCGGCGAGCGCGCCTTTATCGGCTCGAACACCGCGCTGGTGGCGCCGGTCGTGGTGGGCGCGGGAGCGATCGTCGCCGCCGGCAGTGTCGTCACGCGCGACGTGCCGGCCGATGCGCTGAGCGTTGCGCGCGGACAGCAGATCGACAAACCGGGGCGCGCCGTCGAGATCCGGTCGCGGCTGAGGAGCAGAAAGTAATGTGCGGCATCATCGGCATCATCGCCAAGGATACGGTAGCGCCGGGGTTGATCGATGGGCTGCGGCGGCTCGAATACCGCGGCTATGATTCGGCCGGGCATCGCAACTCTGGTCGATGGCCGCATCGAACGGCGCCGGGCCGAGGGCAAGCTCGTCAATCTCGCGCGGCGGCTCGACCACGAGCCGGTGCAGGGGGCGATCGGCATCGGCCACACCCGCTGGGCGACGCACGGGCTGCCGACCGAGACCAACGCGCACCCGATCGCGACCGACCGCGTCGCAGTCGTCCATAACGGCATCATCGAGAATTTCCAGACGCTTCGGGCCGAACTGACCGCACTCGGCTATGACTTCCAGACCGAGACCGACACCGAGGCGGTAGCGATCCTCGCGACATATTTTCTCGACCGGGGGCTGTCGCCCACCGGAGGCGGTGGCGCAGACCTTGGCGCGGCTCGAAGGCGCCTTTGCGCTCGCGTTTCTGTTCGCCGGCGAGCACGATTTGCTGATCGGCGCCCGGCGCGGCAGCCCGCTTGCGATCGGCTATGGCGACGGCGAGATGTTTCTCGGCTCCGACGCCCTGGCGCTGGCGCCGTTGACCCGCCGCATCACCTATCTCGAAGAGGGCGATTGGGCCGTCGTGACCTCGTCGAAGGTGACGATCTTCGATGCCGAGAATCAAAAGGTCGATCGCCCTGATCCGCGAATCCGCGGCCTCCGGCGCGCTGATCGGCAAGGGCAATTACCGCCATTTCATGCAGAAGGAGATCTTCGAGCAGCCGGCGGTGATCGGCGACACGATCAACGCGATTGTCAACCCGGCGACCCGCACCGTCCACCTGCCGGAATTGCCGTTTGCGCTCGGCAAGATCGAACGGGTCACGATCATCGCCTGCGGCACCGCGTACCACGCCGGCACTGGTCGCCAAATACTGGCTCGAACGCATCGCGCGCATCGCGGTGGAGGTCGATATCGCCTCCGAATTCCGCTATCGCGCGCCGGCGATGCCGCGGGGCGGGGCGGCGATCTTCATCTCGCAATCGGGCGAGACCGCCGACACCTTGGCGGCGTTGCGCTATGCCCGCTGGCAGGCGCAGCACATCATCGCCATCGTCAACCAGCCGGAAAGCTCGATCGCGCGCGAGGCCGACATCGTCCTGCCGACCCTCGCCGGCCCGGAGATCGGCGTCGCCTCGACCAAGGCGTTTACGACCCAGCTCGCGGTATTGGCCGGGCTGACGATCGCGATGGCGCGGGCGCGCGGTGCCATCACCCATGCGCGCGAGGCTGAGCTTGTCGGCCATCTGACCGAGATCCCGTCGCGCGCCGCCGAAGTCTTGAACCATGACGAGCGTCTGCGCGAGATCGCGCAGAGATCGCCGAGGCGCGCGACGTGCTCTATCTGGGCCGCGGCAGCGCCTTTCCGCTGGCGCTCGAAGGCGCGCTTGAAGCTGAAGGAAATTTCCTACATCCACGCCGAAGGCTATGCCGCGGGCGAAATGAAGCACGGCCCGATCGCACTGATCGACGAGAGCGTGCCGATCATCGTGTTGGCGCCGCATGACGACCTGTTTGAGAAGACCCTCGGCAATGTCGAGGAGGTCATGGCGCGCGGCGGCCGCGTCGTGATGATCTCGGACAAGGCCGGTGTCGCGCGGCTCGCCGACCGGCTCGCCTACGGCATCGCGGTGCCGAATTGCGACCCGTTTGTCGCCCCTCTGCTCTACGCGATCCCGATCCAGCTCCTCGCCTACCACACCGCGGTCATCAAAGGCACCGACGTCGACCAGCCGCGCAACCTCGCCAAAAGCGTCACGGTGGAGTAGCGCCGCCACGCATTGGCTGCCTCCTCGTCGCCACCGCATCGTCATTGAGTTCCCACCGCGGTGTCTCGCCGGCCCGCCCCCGTGGGCTGGCTAGGCGGTAAATCTGTGGCTTCCTGCGAAATCCGAACCTGCATTCGGCCGCAGTCCGGCGCAGCGCCAATCGGTCGCGCCCACCGTTTTTTATGTCTTCGGGGCGGCGGCGCTGCGCGGATTGAGGCTCTGGATGTGGCCGCTTTCGGTGCCGGCCGTCGGGTCGATGACGGCGTTGATCAATGCCGGCTTGCCTGACGCGAGCGCCTCGCTCAATGCCTTGGTCAGGCTCGGCGTATCGGTCACGTGATAGCCGATACCGCCAAACGCCTCGATCATCTTCTCATAGCGCGCATCGCGTAAGAGGCCGGTCGGCGAATACGGGCGGTCCACCGGATCGCCGCGATAGACGCCGTTATTGTTGAAGATCACCGTCGTGACCGGCAATTCGTAGCGGCAGATCGTCTCGATCTCCATGCCGCTAAAGCCAAAGGCGCTGTCGCCCTCGATCGCGACCACCGGCTTGCCGGTCACCGCGGCGGCGCCGATGGCATAGCCCATGCCAATGCCCATCACGCCCCAGGTGCCGCTGTCGAGGCGGTGACGCGGCTTGTCCATATCAATGATGTTGCGGCCAAAATCGAGCGTGTTGGCGCCTTCGTTGACGACATAGACATCGGGCTGGGTGGCGAGCGCGTTGCGCACCGCGCGCAGGGCGCTGGAAAAATTCATCGGGCTCGGATCGGCGTTGAGGCGTGCCGCCATGCGCTCGATGTTCTGCTGCTTGCGCTTGGCCATTTCGTCCATCCACGCCGCCTGGCGCTTGATCTGCCCCGGCTTCATCGCGGCGTTGAAGGCGGCGAAAACCGATTTGATGTCGCCGACAACCGGGGCCGCGATCGCCCGGTTGCTGTCGAACTCGGTTGGCGAGATGTCGACCTGCACAAACCGGGTGCTCTCGGACCACAACGGCGCGCGGCCGTGCGACAACAGCCAGTTGAGGCGCGCCCCCGCCAATAGCACGACATCGGCGTTGCCGATCGCGTAGGAACGCGCGGCGGCGGCCGATTGCGGATGGTCATCGGGCAACAGGCCCTTGGCCATCGACATCGGCAAAAACGGCATGCCGGTTGTCTCGATAAACGAGCGGATCTCCGCATCGGCCCGCGCATAGGCCGCCCCCTTGCCCAAAATCGCGAGCGGGCGCTGCGCCTTCGCCAGCAGATCGAGGGCGCGCGCGACCGCTTCGGCTGCCGGCGGAGACGGTGGCGCCGGATCGACGACCTTGATCAATGACTTCTTCGCGGTCTCGATAGCGAGCGCCGAGCCCAACACCTCGGCCGTCAGATCGAGGTAGACCCCGCCCGGACGTCCCGACACCGCTGCACGGATCGCCCGCGCGATGCCGATGCCAATGTCTTGCGGGCGGTTGACGCGATAGGCCGCCTTGGCATAGGGCCGGGCCGCGGCGAGCTGGTCCATCTCCTCGTAATCGCCCTGCTCGAGATCGACGATCGCCCGGTCGCTCGACCCTGAAATCAGGATCATCGGAAAGCAGTTGGTCGTGGCGTTGGCGAGAGCCACCATCCCGTTCAGAAAGCCGGGCGCCGAGACCGTCATGCAGATGCCCGGCTTCTGCGTCAGATAGCCGGCGATCGCAGCCGCGTTTCCGGCCGATTGCTCGTGGCGAAAACCGAGATAGCGGATGCCCTCGGCCTGCGCCAAGCGCAGCAAATCGGTGATCGGGATGCCGGCCACACCAAAGATCGTGTCGACCCCGTTCAGCTTTAGCGCCTCCACCACCAGGTGAAAGCCGTCCGTCATGTCTCCTGCCATATTCCCCGGCATTTCCTCAGCGCTCATCTCGTCCACCCTTCGCAAGCGTGCAGCAGGGTCTAATGAGAGTTGGCCCCGGCCGTCAACGGAGCCAATTCGTTTCATGCACGACCCGACGCTCCAATCGTGCGAGCCGCCGCGCCGAGCGCCACTGCGCACGCGCCCGCCGAGCGATGTGCGCGGCCTCGGCAGGCCCGATCTTGCCGTGTGAGACGGCCGCCAAGACGGTGGATAACGCCTGCCGGAGATCCTCGACGGTGCGCACCGACGACGGGTCGATCCCGAGACGCTCGGCGGGGTCGATGGCAGCGAGCGGCGGGGGCAGGAGTTGTCCGGCGAGAGGCTTCAACAGATGGGGCTTGCGGTCGATCAGTTCCCCCAGCGCCCGCGCGCTCAGCGGCCGGGCAACAAGGTCGGGCACGCGCCGCCTGGGATTGGGGATGCCGCGCGGCCGCCCGCGCGGGTTGCCGGAACTTCCCTTGGCGAAGCGCCCGCGCGCGTCGCGCGCGCGAGACAACGAGGGATCAGGATCAAGTGATTGAAATCCCGAGACTTGGGCATCCGAGAACAGGGGAAAACAGGACAGGGAAGAGGGATCAGCAAAGAATCGTGACGTCATCGAAGCTCCGGACACGCCAGGGCCCCATTATGGATTCACTTTATGTTCACCTTAGGGCAATCCGTAGCGCGCTTAACGAGCGAACCGGTAATCCCTATGTTTCGCTTAAGATATTATTATCCTTATACAGACGAGTCCGCACGCTCGCTGGATATGAACGGGACGGCAAAGCTGTTTTTCCTGACACGCTGCCCGATACGCACGAGTGACAGACAGCAAAGGTAGGGCGGGTGGAGTGCAGCGCAACCCGCTATAGGTCAGTGGCGCCCCGGCGGGTTGCACCCGCCCTACGCCTAGTCCGCTACAGTACGTATGAAGCGGCTGACCTCGGACGCGTCGTTGTAATAGTGCAGGCTGGGTTTTGCGGCGGAGGCTGGGGATGTATCGTGCCGGCGAACAGCCTTGGTTTTGCCGATGAGTGTGCCGGAGAAGTCTTTTACGCCGGAGATGGCGTGTCCGCTCGATGGGGTGCGCGTCGTCGATATGTCGCGCCTCGTATCGGGCAATATGGTCAGCCTGCAGCTCGCCGATTTTGGCGCTGAGGTGATCAAGATCGAGGACCCGAAAAAGGGCGATCCGCTGCGCGCCTGGCAGACTAATGGCGTCAGCGTTCACTGGAAGGTCTATACGCGTAACAAGAAGAGCGTGGCGCTCGATCTGCGCGCCGCCCGCGGCCGTGAGGTGCTCGGCGATCTGATCGCCAGCGCGCAGGTGCTGATCGAGAATTTCCGGCCTGGAACGCTGGAGGCGATGAGGCTCGCGCCCGCCGAATTGCAGCGCCGCAACCCTCGGCTGGTCATCGTCCGGGTGTCGGGCTGGGGCCAGGACGGGCCGTATCGCGACCGTCCCGGTTTTGGCACCTTGGTCGAGAGCATGTCGGGTTATGCGGCGCGCACCGGCTTTCCCGATCGCGAGCCGGCGTTGCCGCCGACCGCACTCGCCGACATGGTCGCCGGGCTTTATGGCGCGATGGCGGTGTTGGTGGCATTGCGCGAAGTCGAGAGCAAAGGCGGGGCGGGCCAAATCATCGACCTGCCATTGCTCGACCCGCTGTTTTCGTTTATCGCCACCGAGGCCGCGATCTACCGGCTGACCGGCGAGGTCCGCGAACGCACCGGCAGCCGGTCGGAGACGACCTCACCTCGCAATGTGTTCCGCACCAAGGACGGGCGCTATATCGGGATTTCCGCGTCGATCCAGGCGATGGCCGAGCGGCTGTTTCGCGCGATCGACCGCGACGACATGATCGCCGATCCCCGCTTCCGCACCAACAGCGACCGGGTCCGGAACGCCGAAGCCTGCGAGGCCCCGATCGTCGCCTTTATCGCGGCGCGGACCCTAGCCGAGAACATGGAGATCTTCGAGCGCGCCGAGGTCACCGCGGCTCCGGTTTACGACATCGACCAGTTCATGGCCGATCCGCATGTCCTGGCGCGCGAGATCCTGGTCGACCTGCCCGACAAACAGACGGGACGCCTGCCGATGCACAACATCATCCCGCGGCTGTCGGAGACACCTGGACATTTGCGCCGCCCAGCGCCGGAATTGGGCGAGCACACCGCCGACATCCTGGCCGGACTGGGGCTCGACCGCGTGGCTATCGAAGGCCTGGCGCGCGACGGGATCGTTGGGCTCGGAGGTGCTCTATGAGCAACACTCTCCCGGTATGGCGGTCGCTGCTGTTCGTGCCGGTGACGCAGCGCCGCTTTGTCGATGGCGCGGCGCGGCGCGGCGCCGATGCGATCATCCTCGATCTCGAAGACAGCGTCGCCGCCTCGGAAAAGGAGCGGGCCCGCGCGCTGGTGCCCGAAGCCGCGGCGATCGTGTCGCGCGGCGGCGCCGATGTCGTCGTGCGGATCAACCGGCCGTTGCGGCTCGCGGTACGCGACATCGAGGCGGCGGTCGGTCCGGGCGTGTTGGCATTGGCCTTGCCCAAGGTCGACAGCCCCGAGCACGTGCAGCTGTTGGCTGAGATCATCGACGAGGTCGAGGCCGAGCGCGGCATGACGCCCGGTACGACGCGTCTGATTGCGATGGTCGAGACCGCGGCGGCGTTCTTTCGCATCGCCGAGATCGCCCGCGCCCATCCGCGGCTGTGCGGCCTCAACCTCGGGGCCGAGGATTTCGCGATGTCGGCGGGCATCCTGCCCGAGGCCGAGGGGTTGTTCATGCCCAAGCAGATGGCGGTGTTTGCCGCCCGCGCCGCCGGCATCCTGCCGATGGGCTTTATCGGCACGGTCGCCGAGTTTAACGATCTCGACGGCTTTCGCGAGACGATCCGGCGCTCGCGACGTCTGGGGTTTGTCGGCGCCTCGGTCATTCACCCGAGCCAGGTGCCGATTCTGAACGAGGAATTCCGCGCCAGCCCGCAAGAGGTCGACCATGCCCGCCGGGTTGTCGCCGCTTACGACAAGGCCTTGGCCGAGGGTGTCGGTGCGGTCACCGTCGACGGCAAGATGATCGACGTGCCGATCGTCGAGCGCGCGCGGGAATTACTCGACCGCGACGCCGCGATCGCCGCGCGCGCCACACGGATGCAGGCCGCCGGGTGAGCCGTAACCTGCTTTCGGCGGTTAGAGGTCGGTTGCGCCGCCGTGCGATCGCACCACCTTCCTCGCTTTGCCGCCGAAAGCCGGTATCCACTGCCGAAGTGGGTCCCGGCCTGCGCCGGGAAGGCTATAGGGTGATAACGCAGCGCCGCTTAGTGATCGCAGGAGCTTCGGCCCTGCTGGCAGCAACGGCGCTCGCGGCAACCCCGGCGGTGGCGGATCAGTCGGACATGATTACGGAACCGGTGGCGGTGTTGCAGGGGCTCGACAAGATCACCGCCAGGGTGTCCGAGATCGACGCGTCGGTCGGCAAACCGGTCAAGTTCGGCACATTGCAGATCACGGTGCGCGACTGCAAAAAGAACCCGCCGGAAGACCGGCCGGAAGACGCCGCGTTTTTGGAGATCGACGAGGTCCGCCCGGGCGAGGTCAACCTCCGCAAGTTCAGCGGGTGGATGTTTGCGCAGAGCCCGGCGTTGTCGTCGCTCGAACACCCGGTCTACGACGTCATTTTGCTCGATTGCAAAGGTGCGGCGGCCAATGCCAACCCCAGCGGGTCGCCGCCGCCGGCCGCGGCGCCCACCTCGCCCGGCAATTCGAGCGGAAACGAGACGCGGTAAGCCAGCGCCTCTTTCAGCAGCCGGTGATAGCGAGCGCGGGTTATTTCGATGCCGCCGAACCGCGCCAGATGCGGCGTCAGGAATTGCGTGTCCAGCAGCCGGAAGCCGCCTAGCCGCAGACGCGCCACCAAGTGGACGAGCGCCACCTTGCTGGCGTCGGTCTCGCGACTGAACATGCTTTCGCCAAAAAATGCTGCGCCGATCGATACGCCGTAAAGCCCGCCGACCAGCGCGCCCTCACGCCAACATTCGACGGAGTGGGCCGCGCCGCGCGCGAACAATCCCGCGTAGAGCCGCACAATCTCGTCGTTGATCCAGGTGTTCGGCCGTTTTTCGGTGGCTTCGGCGCAAGCGCGGATGACCTCCTCGAACCCCGTATCGCAACTGACTTCGAACCGCCCTTGGCGCACCACCCGGCGCAGCCGGTGAGGGACGTGAAACGCATCCAACGGCAGGATGCCGCGGTGGTGCGGATCAACCCAGAACAGCTCCGGGTCATCGGCCGATTCGGCCATCGGAAAGACGCCAGCGGCATAAGCGGCGAGCAGAATTTCGGGGGTCAGACGGATCTTGCGCGACCTCATCCCCGGCGTCCGACAAAGCGCTCGAGCCAATGGATGTCGTAATCGCCATCGATAAATTCGCGCGTGTCGAGCAGTCGCTGATGCAGCGGAATCGTCGTCTCGATGCCGCCGATCACGTATTCCTCCAATGCCCGGCGCAGGCGCATCAGGCATTCGTTGCGGGTCCGGCCGTGGATGATCAGCTTCGAGACCAGGCTGTCGTAAAAAGGCGGCACGACATAGCCCTGATAAAGCGCGCTGTCGACGCGCACACCGAGACCGCCCGGGGCGTGGTAATCGGTGACGCGTCCCGGTGACGGGCGAAAATCTTGCGGGCTCTCGGCGTTGATCCGGCACTCGATGGCATGGCCGGAAAGCCGGATCTCAGCCTGGCGATATCCGAGCGGCGCGCCATCGGCAATCCGCAACTGCTCGCGCACGATATCGACGCCGCTGACCATTTCGCTAATCGGATGCTCGACCTGCAGGCGGGTATTCATCTCGATGAAGAAGAATTCGCCATCCTGGTAAAGAAATTCCAGGGTGCCGGCGCTGCGGTAACCGAGTTCGCGCATCGCGCCGACCGCGAGGGCACCGATCCGGTCGCGCTCCTCCGGGGTTAATGCCGGGGAAGGGGTTTCCTCGACGATCTTTTGGTGCGAGCGCTGCAATGAGCAGTCACGCTCGCCAAGGTGAACCACGCCACCCTGGCCGTCGCCGAGTATCTGCACCTCGATATGCCGCGGCCGCTCGAGATAATGTTCGAGATAGACCTCGCGATTGCCAAAGAACGCTTCCGCCTCGCGCTGCGCCAATGGCAGCATTTGGGCAAGTTCGGCTCGGTCGCGAGCGATCTTCATGCCGCGTCCGCCGCCGCCGGCCGCCGCCTTGATCAGGATCGGGTAACCGATGCCATCGGCCGGAGTCTCCGCCATGGCGAGATCACGCACCGCGCCGGCCGAGCCCCGCACCGTCGGAATGCCGAGCCTCGCCGCCGCCGCCTTCGCCGCGACCTTATTCCCCATCAGCCGAAGATGCTCGGGGGCCGGGCCGATAAAGACAAAGCCGTGTTCCTCGACCGCGACTGCGAAATCCGCATTCTCGGCGAGAAAGCCCAAGCCGGGGTGGATGGCATCGGCGCCGGTGATTGTCGCCGCGGTCAGGATGGCGGCGGCATTCAGATAGCTGTCGCGCGCCGGGGGCGGGCCGATGCAGACGGTTTCGTCGGCAAGACGCACATTCATCGCATCGGCGTCGGCGGTCGAATGCACCGCCACGGTCTTAATCCCCATCTCGCGGCAGGCGCGGTGAATGCGCAATGCGATCTCGCCGCGATTGGCGATCAGCACCTTTTCGAACATGGTGCGCGCCGGGTCATTCGATCAGCATCAGCGGCATGCCGTATTCGACTGGCTGCCCGTCTTCGACCAGGATTTGGACAATTTTCCCCGGGTGCTGCGCGCGGATTTCGTTCATCACCTTCATCGCCTCGATGATCAGCAATGGCTGCCCCGAGGCGACAGTATCTCCAACCCGCACGAATGCCTGTGCGCCGGGCTGCGGCGCCAGATAGACGATGCCGACCATCGGCGCCGTCACCGCGGCGCGGTGATCAGCCGAAGCGCTGGCGACGGTATTGGCGGGCGGTGCAGCCAGCTGCTCCGAAGCAATCGCTGATCCCGATGTCGCTGCTGTTGCCGTCGCACCGCGCGAGACCCGGATCAGGCGGTCTCCGACCGCGTATTCGATTTCGGTCAGACCGTTTTCGGCCAGCAGCCGCGAGAGCGTGCGGATCAGCTCGGGGTCCGGCGCCAGCGGCGAGGGACGGGGTCGGCCAAACCTCACCGAGCAGCCTCTCCGGGCTCAGTCTCGATCAAATTCGCGACGGCCTCGAGCGCCAGCTCGTAGCCATGCGCACCAAGCCCGCAAATAACCCCCGACGCGGCGAGGCTCACATAAGAGTGGTGCCGGAAATGTTCACGACGAAAAATATTCGACAGATGCACTTCGATGACCGGAAGCCCTGCGGCGGATAGGGCATCGAAAACGGCGACCGAGGTGTGGGTAAAGGCGCCGGCATTTAACACGATTCCGTCCGCCGACTCGCGTGCCTCCTGGATCCAATCGACAAGCTGGCCTTCATGGTTGGTCTGGCGGAAATCGACCTGCAGGTCGAGTGCTGCGGCGCGCGCCAGGCATCTCGCTTCTATGTCGGCGAGCGTGTCGCGGCCGTAGACCGCCGGATCGCGCACGCCCAACAGATTCAAATTGGGACCGTTAAGCACAAAGACGGTGGGCAAGGCAAAACTCTCCGGTTCAGATTTCGCTTCCATACTACGCGGCGCCTCTGCGACAGGCGAGGGCTCCCCTCCCTCGCCGGCACCGCCGTGCGTCTGAGCGGGCGGGGGTTTCGCGGAGGCAACGGGCAGCAACCAGAGCCCTTGCGCGGTCGAGAGAGCCGGTCATAGTGGCGCCTTTGCGTAATCAACATCGAGGAACGAGCCGTGGCTATCACGCTTTACGATCTCGCCGGCGCCGAAGCCGATCGGCGGTTCAGTCCGTTTTGCTGGCGTACCAAGATGGCGCTCGTCCACAAAGGGCTCGAGCCCGAGACGATTCCATGGCGCTTCACTGAAAAGGACAAGCTGCCGCAGCCCAATCAAGGCCGCGTGCCGGTCATCGTCGATGACGGGCGCGTGGTGCATGATTCATCGGCGATCGCCGACTATCTGGAAACCCGCTATCCCGAGCGGCCGTCGCTGTTTGGCGATGCAAGCGGAAAGGCGCTGACCCGGTTTGTCCAGAACTGGACCGAGACGGTATTGCAACCCGGGCTCATCGGTTTCGTCGTGCTCGACATCTGCCGCCATTCGGCGCCGCAGGATCAGGACTATTTCCGACGCTCGCGCGAAGAGCGCTTTGGCACCACGCTCGAAAATGTCGTCAAGGATCGCGATACCAGGCTGCCGGCGTTCCGCGACAGCCTGGCGCCGCTGCGCCGCACCGTCGAGCGGCAGAAATTTCTCGCGGGCGAGAACCCCGCCTATGCCGATTACGTCGTTTTCGGTGCATTTCAGTGGGCGCGGGCGATCAGCGACTTCGAGCTGCTTGCCCCGGATGATCCGATCGCGGCCTGGCGCAGGCGGCTGCTCGACAGTTTCGGCGGCTTCGCGCGCAAATATCCCGCTTACGGCGCTTGACTGTGGCCGCTGCGGCGGGAATCGCCGTCCCCGCGCTGATCGTTCACACCCTCGCCGCCGTTGTGTGGGTCGGCGGGATGTTCTTCGCGCATCAGGCGCTGCGCCCAGCTGCGGCCGCACTCGACCCGCCGCTGCGGCTGCCATTGTGGTCACGCGTCTTCGATCGGTTCTTTGCCTGGGTGATCGCGGCGATCGTCTTGCTGCTGCTGAGCGGATACGCGCTGGTGTTCGCTGTCTATGGCGGCTTCCAGGGTCTGCCGATTTATGTGAACCTGATGCAAGCCATTGGCATCGTCATGATGCTGCTGTTTCTGCATCTCTATTTCGCGCCGTGGCGCCGTCTTAGGGCGGCGGTGGCGAGGCAGGACTGGGCCGAAGGCGGCCGTCAGCTCGGGCAGGTCAGGACAATCGTGACGATCAACCTGGTGCTGGGACTGATTGTCGTCGCGATCGGCGCCAGCGGGGCTTATTGGAGCTGAGCCTCCTGATGCGTCGCGGTGATCCCGCGAATTGGTAGTACAGCCGTGTCGATGCGGCGCAATCCCGCGTGCATCTTGGTTGCGCCGTCGGGTGAGATCCAGGTGGCATTGAGCCCGCCATCGTCGCGCGGGGTAAATCGCAATGTGCTTTCCCCCTTGTGCTCGAACACCAGCTCATGGCCATCGAGACGGCCGCGGCGATGGCTCCATTCGGCCGGCTCGTCGCGGTCGATACCCGGTCCGATCGCGTAGATGGCGGTAAGCTCGCGTCCGGTCACCGCTTCTATCGAAATCAGCACTTCCCGGCCGTTTGGATAAAAGCCGTACCAGGCATCGTCGGCCGTCGGGCCGATTTTGCCGCCGCGGTCGGCGGCGGTGGTGGGCGCCGAAGCACCAAGCAGCGCCGTCAGCTTTGGCGCCTCTGTCGAAGGGTGCAGGATTTCCGTCGGTACCCGCAATTCCGCGCTCGGCGCCTCTCCCCAGACCGGCTTGCAGGAGAACTCGCCGCGGAGCGAATCGTTATCGGCAAAGTCGCGGATGCAATTGCCAAACCGGCGCAGGAACGCACCACTCGAGGAAATCCAGTGACCGCTTAGATAAGCCGGTTGATCGACCACCGCGTAACCGAGCCCGCGCTCTGACAGGATCGAACGCGACTCGACCCCGCGTCCCCCCGGATCAAAATCGTCGCCATGGAAAAAGAACAACATCACCCGCGCCCGCCGCAGGCCTTCGAGCAGCGGGTAGAGCCGCGTCGCGTTGAGATGCCAAGTGTCGTAATATTCCTGAAAGTCGCCGAATGCAGCCGGCGCGGTTGCGACGACGGCATCGACATCATCCGAATTGTCGGCCGCCATCAACGCCAGAAACGCCCCAAAAGACTGCCCGGCAAGCACGACACGGTGGTAGCCGCGTCGCTTCAGATCGGACGCGATCTCGGTCAGGCGGCGGGAGCTCGCGCTCAACGTATCGCCGTCACGCAACCGGTCGAAGCGCATGACGTCCCAACCGGAATCGCGCAATACCCGCAGATAGGGCGGCGTCGGCGCCTTATAGTCTTCAGTGTCGAGCGAACGGCCGTGGTTCCAGACGATGACGCCTTCAGCCCGTTCCGGCCCCAACAAACTTTGGTGAAACGCCGAATCGAGCCCCAATGCCAACGCTGGAATATTTGCGAGCGTCAACAGCCCCAGAGCCAGCGCACAGGCGCCGGCAAAAATAGATTGCCGCATTGTTTGACACCCCCCAACCCTCGCCTCGACCAAGGCTTGGGAGGAAGTTTAACGAAGTGTTTCCCTTTGTGTCACTTCGTAAACGTCATGCGACAGCGGCAGATTGGCGCGGCAAAGATTGGGGATTGGAGCTTTCTGGGGCGCCTGCGGCGAACGGGCGCACCCATGGTTGAGAGGACTATTCCTCGCGCAGCGTCATCAAAACGGCCGCGGCGAGGAGCACCCCAAACGCCTCAAAGCCGGTATTGATCTGCCCCAACGCCATGCTCATCAAAGTGGTAGCAATTGTGGCGGCGCCGATCAAGAAGGGCATCGAAAGGTTCCGGTCGTTGGATTTGTCGTAAAGTCTGGGCTAGAACGAACAACCGATGGTCCTTATTCCCGAGGTGCAACGGGAGGACGCGATGGCATTCCTCTATGTAGCGCGCAGCGCCAAACTTTCTCGCTGGGCTTCGGATGTCGGGCTCGGCCGGCACATCTATAAAGTTGGCGTCACAGAAGCGGACCCAAAGGCGGCCGCCGCCCAAGGCTGGGCCGGTGAAACTGACTGGACGATTGTCCGCAAGCGCGCGGTAGAGGATTTGACCGAAGACGAGGCGGTAGCGCGACTCGCCCAAAAGGAAAAAATGGTAGACCCCAATCTTTATCCAAAGCTCAAGGGAGCGATCGGGGTTTTCCGGCTGACCGTGCCGCGGGTCGAAAATCATCTACTGGTGTCGCGAGCATTGGCGGGCGACGGTGGCCCCGCCGAACTCAAACTGAAAGCCGGCGATTTCGCCGATTACTTGATCCACAACACGGTTCGCTGACCGATCCGGTTCCGCTGGACGGCAAGGCCCAGAAAAACCGATCGGGCGGCGTGGCCTATCCCGGCGCGGTCGGCATGGCGAGCCGGCCGCCGACCCATTCGGGCCGGGGCAGCGCCGCATGCGCCGCAGCGGCGCTGGCGACTTGCGCCCGCGCTTGCGGCAGGAACGGCGCGACCCGGCGCTGGCCGAGATCGATCGCCAGAAACATCAGCTCCTGGGTTGCCGCGCGTAGCCCATCGGCGAGGCGAAACATCTCGTGGCCGACATGCAGACGCTTGTCGTCGGCGCCAAGAATCTGGCTGACGACCCGCACTCTCTCGCCGACCAGCAATTCGTTTTCATAAAGATTGTGGGTCTCGACGACAAAAGTGCCGTGCTCGGTGGCGTCCTTGTAGGCGCGGCCAATGCCGATCGTCTCGAACAACAGGTCGCTGGCGTAGTCGAACAGCACCGTATAGTAGGCGAGGTTCATATGGCCGTTGAGGTCGATCCATTCGGGCAAAACCTCGCCTCGGTAACAATCGAACGGCGCCGGGATCGTCATGGCGCGGCCCTGGGCGCGGGCATAGCGCGCAACCACGGCGGCGGGCGCAGTCGCGGGCGCACCTTATCGGCGGCGACAGACATCATCGGCGGCGACAGACATCATCGGCGAGCAACTCGGCGGGACGGAATTGGCATGAGTGTATCTTACGCGGATTTCCGCCGTCCCGAAAATTCCTTGACCGGATATACCGGGGTGACTCGACAGCTCAGGACGGTTAAAGACAAAACGCACTGTCTTCAGTTAAGGCCTCTCGACGAACTGGTGGCGAAGACAATCGACCCCGTTAAATCACGTTGAGCGGGTGATTTCGTAAAGATATGGTGGGCTGCGATGGGCCATGGTCCGGCGACACGGTGTCTCTACCTGGTCTTTGCGCTAGCGCTGACCGTGCCGACGGCGCCTGCCCTGGCGCAGCCGGCACCGGGTGGGCCGCCCTCGGTCGGCGTGGTGCGGGTTGCGAAGCAGCAGATCACCCAGTCGAATGAATTCGTCGGGCGCATCCAATCGATCGGGCGGGTGTCGCTGGTCGCCCGCGTCAGCGCATTTCTCGAAAAACGGCTGTTTGTCGAGGGCACCGAGGTCAAAAAGGGCGATCTGCTCTATCTGCTCGAACAGCCACCATTTCAGGCTCAGGTCGATTTCAACAAGGCCAATGTCGCGCAGCTCGAAGCGCAACACACCTATGCCGAGAAACAGCTTGAGCGCGCCGGGTACCTGCTGAAAACGCCGGCCGGACAGCAACAGGCCGTAGACCAAGCGATCTCGAGTGAGCGTTCGCTGGCGGCGCAAGTGGCCGCGGCACAGGCGCAGCTTGAGACGGCTGAGATCAATCTCGGCTACACCGAAATCCGCGCCCCGATCGACGGCAAGATCAGCGCCACCGCGGTGACCGAAGGCAATGTCGTCGCGCCGGGGAGCGGCACGCTGGCGACACTGGTCAGCCAAGATCCGATGTATGTGAACTTCCCGGTCGCGGTGCGCACCGCGGACGAATTGCGCGACAAATATGTGCCGAAGGGCGGATTCAACGCCGTCGTGATTCGGGTGCGGCTACCAAGCGGGAAGATCTATAAGCAGGTCGGCCACCTCGATTACGTGTCGCCGACCATCGACCAGAACACCGACACGATCACCCTGCGCGGCGTGATCCCGAACCCGGTGCTGATCGCCGCAAAGCCCGGGCAACCAACTCTTCGAGAGCTGACGGACCAAGGATTCGTCACGGTGCTGCTCGAAGGGGTGCAGCCGGTCGCCGTGCTGGCGATCCCGCGCGCCGCGGTCCTGTCCGATCAGCAAGGCGATTACGTTTATGTCGTCGATGCGCAAAACAAGGCAGAGGTCCGGCGCATCCATCTTGGTCAATCGACGCCGCAGACCGCGATCGTGACCAGCGGGCTTAAGGAAGGCGAGCTGGTCATTTCAGAGGGGGTGCAGCGGGCGCGCCCGGGTGAGGTCGTTTCGCCCGGGCCAGCCAGCCCGGCGCCCGCGGCGGCCGGGGGGTAGCCGTGTTCTCGGCGATCTTCGTCGACCGACCGCGACTCGCGATCGTCATAGCACTCGTCATCACGATTGCCGGTCTGATCGCGCTGACCCGTATTCCGGTTGCACAATTTCCTGACATTGTCCCGCCGCAGGTCCAGGTCGCCGCGTCCTATCCCGGAGCCTCTGCCGCAGATGTCGAAGCCGCTGTTGCGCAGCCGATCGAGGCGCAAGTCGTCGGTGTCGACAAGATGCTTTACATGAAGTCGACGAGCGGCAATGACGGCAGCTACAACCTGACCGTCAGCTTCGCGCTCGGCAGCGATCCCGACATCAACACCAACGCGGTCAATAATCGGGTTCAGACCGCGCTCTCCCAGCTTCCGCAGGAAGTCCAGCTCGAAGGATTGACCGTCCAGAAGGAGTCATCGGCGGTCCTGCAATTCATCGTGCTTTACAGTGAGACCGGCAAACAGGACCCGCTGTTCATCACCAATTACGCCGTCATCAATATACTCGACGTGCTGTCGCGCACGCCGGGAGTCGGACAGGCGAAGATCTTTGGCGCGCTCAATTATTCGATGCGGATCTGGTTCGACACACAACGACTTTCCAATCTGCAATTGACCCCGTCCGATGTGATCGCGGCGATACAGGCGCAAAACGTCATCGCACCGGTCGGCCGCATCGGCGCGCGGCCGATCTCGAACGACCAGCAGTTCCAGCTCAACATCCAGACCCAGGGGCGGCTGACCACACCCGAACAGTTCGGCAATATAGTGTTGCGCGCCAATCCCGACGGGTCGCTGCTGCGGATCAAGGATGTGGCTCGGGTCGAGCTCGGCGCCGAGAACCAGGATATAGAGGCCCGCTTCAACGGCAAGCCCGCGGTCGCGATCGGTATTTATCTGTCTCCAGGGGCCAACGCGGTTCAAGCCGCAAAGGCGGTCCGCGCCAATATGGTGCGGTTGAGCCAGCGTTTTCCTGCGGGGCTCAAATACGTCGTGAATTACGACACGACGACCTTCGTCTTCGACACGATCCACGACGTCTTGATCACGCTGTTGATCGCGTTTGTTCTCGTCATCATCGTCGTGTTCCTGTTTTTGGGCTCGCTACGCGCGACCTTGATTCCGGCGATCGCGGTGCCGGTCAGCGTCATCGGCAGCTTCGCGGTGTTGCTGGCGATGGGCTATTCCGCGAATACGATCTCGCTTTTGGCGATGGTCTTGGCCATCGGCATCCTGGTCGACGACGCGATCGTCGTCGTCGAGAATGTCGAACGGGTCATGGAAGAAGAGCCGGAATTGTCGCCGGCCGACGCGACCAAGAAAGCGATGGCCCAGATCACCGGCCCTATTATCGCGATCACGCTGGTTTTGTTCTCGGTGTTCGTGCCGATCGCCTTCATTTCGGGCGTGTCGGGAACCTTGTTCCGGCAGTTCGCGGTGACCATCAGCGTCGCGATGGCAATCTCGGCGTTGAACGCGCTGACCCTGTCGCCGGCATTGTGCTCCGTGTTTCTTCGGCATGGCGGACCGAAGCGCGGGGTGATGGGCTGGGTATTGCGGCGCATCGACAATGTTCGTGACGGCTATGCCGCGATCGTGACCCGTCTGGTGCGGGTGTCGTTTCTTGGGATTGTCGCGATCCTGGGCGCGGCAGCGGCGATCTACGCGCTGCAGAGCCGCGTGCCGACCGGGTTCCTGCCCGAAGAGGACCAGGAGGCGTTCTTTATCTCGGTGCAGTTGCCGGATGGCGCCTCGGTCACGCGCAGCAGCGAGGCGGCAAAGCGGATCGAGGCATTGTTGCACTCGATGCCGCAGGTCGAGAACGTGGTCGTAATCGTCGGCTTTTCGATCATCGACGGGGTCAACGAACCCAATGCGGCGTTTATCGTGCCGACATTGAAACCGTTTGCCGACCGTGTCGGCACCGCCAACTCGGCGCAGGCGTTGATCGGCCGCGTATTCCGCGAGGGGCAGGAACTCCGCTCGGCGACCGTGATCCCGTTCAACCTGCCGCCAATTATTGGCCTATCGACGACCGGAGGCTTCGAATACGAACTCGAAGGGCTCGAAGGCCAGGAGCCGGCGGCGATGAACAGCGTTATGCAGGGGCTGCTCGCCGCCGCCAACCGAGACCCGCGGCTCACCCGTGTGTTTTCGACCTACACCGCCAGCAACCCGTCGGTCTTTCTGAACATTGACCGGCAAAAGGCACAGGCGCTCGGATTGTCGATGAGCGATGTGTTCACCACGCTGCAGGCCACGCTGGGCAGTTTCTACGTCAATAACTTTAATCTGTTCGGTAGGGTCTGGCAGGTCAATATCGAGGGCGAGCCGGCCGACCGCACCGACATTCCCTCGTTGTGGCAGATCTATATTCGCAACAAATACGGTACCGACGTGCCGCTCGCCTCGATCGCCCATGCCGGCATCATCGTCGGGCCGCAGGTTATCACCCGCTACAACAACTATCGTGCAATCCCGATTCAGGGCAGCCCGTCGCCAGGTACCTCGTCGGGCACCGCACTTGCGGCGATGGCTCAGATTTCGGCCAAGACCTTGCCCGCCGGTTACGCCTATGAATGGACCGGCACGGCGTATCAGGAGCAGGCGGCCGCGGGGCAGACCGGGGCCATCCTCGGTCTCGCGATCCTGTTCGCGTTCCTGTTCCTGGTCGGCCTCTACGAAAGCTGGATGATCCCGGTGCCGGTGCTGCTATCGGTGCCGGTCGGGGTGTTGGGCGCGTTTATCGGCATCCTGTTGTTCCACGTGTCGCTTGATCTTTATGCCGAGATCGGGCTCGTCGTGCTGATCGCGATGGCCGCCAAAAACGGTATCCTGATCGTCGCCTTTGCCAAGGACCAGCGTGAGGCCGGCAAGGACATTCGCGAGGCCGCGGTGTTGGGCGCCAGAATGCGGTTTCGCGCGGTGATGATGACTTCATTCGCCTTTATTCTCGGCGTCTATCCGCTGGTCGTAGCCCAGGGTGCGGCCGAACTCAGCCGGCACGCCATAGGCACGCCGGTCTTCGCCGGCATGATCGCCGCCAGCGCGATCGGGCTCTTCGTGATCCCGATGCTCTACGTCACGTTTCAGACCATCCGCGAGCGCAGCGGCGGCTGGGTCCGTAGTCTCAGGCCGCGCCGGCGCACCGAGGCTGACTAGGCGAGCGACGGCGCCGCCGCTGCGCCAACAGCGACTAGCGCCGTTCAGCGCAGCGGTGCAAAGGTCGTCCGTTAGGCCGGTTGGGCGACGCGCTCGTGGCGAGTTGGGGCGGAGGCCATCTTGGCTGCGATTTCGGCGGGTTTGGTCCAGTTTAGGTATTCGGCCGCGTATTCGGGCGGTAAGACCTCGACCATCTGCTCGTTCTCGACCCAGACCTCGATCACATGGAACGGGCCGCGGTTGCAATCGAAGCAGTGCCAGCCTTCGCGCTCGGCGACAGCCTTTACCTTGGCCGCGTCGGTGGTGACACTCAGTGCGAAATGGGTCGGCGCAAATTGGCGCGGCTCGTTTCTGACAAAGCCACCGCCGACGTCGCCGCCCGGACGCAGTTCGGTCCCGGCCGGGTAGACTTCCACGCCCGAGCCGTGCTCGTCGAGCTGCAGCGCAAAAAAGCTGCCGGGATTAGGCGGGAACGGTACTGATTTGCCGCCCATGAGTTCGGCGAGAACGCCGGCGACATGCTGGGGGTCGCGTGCCGCGATCGACAGGTGATGGATCATGCCTTCCCCTCGTGTTTGGTGAGCTACGAATGGCACGTCGGAATTGCTCGTGCGACCGCGAGCCATCAAAAGATGTGGGACGTGCCAGAGAATTTACAGCGGCAATTGCGGGCCGGCAAACCCGGGCTCGGGGGTGAAGAGTTCCTGCGGCTGGGCAACCCCGCGCAAGGCATAGCGGCCGACCGAGACCAGGCGGCCGCGCGTCTCCGGGTCCAGCGCGCCGGCAAAGCTCGCCGACAGCAGCACATCCTGCTCGACCGACCGGCTCATCGCCAGGATACGGCTGACCTCGTTGACGGCCGGGCCAACGACCGTGAAGTCGAGACGGTCTTTGCTTCCGACATTGCCGTAAAACACGTTGCCAACATGGAGCGCCAGATAGACCTCGCTGATTGGCAGACCCTGTTCGGCGCGACGCGCGTTAAGCTTGACGGCAGCGCTGCGGACCTGCGCCGCCGCGGCGAGCGCCGCGCGACAGGCCGCGCCGCGATCCTCGCCGGCAAAGATCGCCAATGTTCCATCGCCAACCAGCTTTAAGACGTCGCCGCCCTGCTCATGCACCGCGGACACCACGACATCGGCATAGTCGTTGAGCAGCGGAATGATCTGCTCGGGTGGTGCGGTGTCGGAGATGTGCGTGTAGCCATGCAGATCGCTGTACCACAGGACGGCGCCGATCTTTTCGGCGACACCGCGCGCGATGCGACCGCTCATCACGCGCCGGCCCGGGTCACGGCCGAGATAGGTTTCCGCCAACGTCCCGGCCATGCGCGCGAGTGCCGCCGATTTTATTGCAAGCTTTAGGAAAGGTGCGAGCCGCATCAGCGCGGCAACCGCACCCGTCATCGAAGCCGCTCGCGGCATCGCTCGCCCAGGACGAATACACGCAGTCCATTTCGCCGATCACCGCCTCGGCGGCAAAGCGATGAACCAACGCCAGGTAATCGGTCACACCCTCGTCACGGGCTTGCACAATCGCCGGAAAATCGGCTGGTTCGCCGGCCGCCAGGCGGCGGCGCAGGGCGTTTTCGCCTGACTGAAGGAGATGGAAGAAGGGACTGCGCTGCCAGTTCTCCGCCGCTTCGCCCTCGTTGGTGCGGCCATAGTCGACCGCCTCGGCATCGTCCGGCGCATCGGCGCGCCAGCGGAAGACGCGGCCCTCATAGATCGGGTGAAGCGTGTCGAGAATGACCATCGCGCGCGCCAACGGGATCCCGGTAGCGACGACGCGGCGGCAGAAGCCCGCCATCAGCTCGCTCTCGGTCCGACCGATTAACCCGGCGCTCGTTACCCAGCTGGCAAGCTCGTCGAACGACGATTGGTTCATCGGCGATCCATCTTGGCCTGGCCGATATCGCAGGGGCCGCTCACGTCAGACGCTCGGCAAATTTCGCTATATCGATGACCGCGCGCGAATGCGAGCCGACGCCAATCTCCTTGCCATTTTCGGTGGCGCGGACATTGAATTCGACGCGCTTGCCATCGACCTTGATGACTTCGGCCTCACCGGTGACCTGCCGCCCGACCGGAGTGGCCGCGAGGTGGCGGACATTGACCACGGTCCCGACCGCACTCTCGCCCGGATCGAGAAAACCGCGGATCGCGTTCAGCGCGGCGTTTTCCATGATCATGATCATAACTGGGGTTGCCAAGACCGGCGGCAGCATCGCGTCTTTGAACTGGTTCGCGAGATGCTGGGGCTGGACCAGCAAAGTGAACGAGCCCTTGGCGCCTATCGGTATCGGCTTCACTACAAGTCCCCATTAAGCGCCTTCAAGGCTATCCGACGATCTCGAAATGGGCGTGGGTCGGCTGCATCGCGAGCCCGTTCACCGGCAATATATCTTGTGGACTCGCGGAAAACGCGACGATGCAATCGATCTCGGCGCGAAGTGACACGTAGCTCCCGGGGGTGCTGACCGGCGGCTCGACCTCGACACGGTTGCCGTCGACGACCGGAATGTTCATGAACAGATTGAGCGGCGCCGGCGTCTCAGGGGGCGTCAGCCCAAGTTCGGCAAGCCCGGCAGTAAGATTATCAGTGCAATTATCGTGGTAGCCCGTGCAACCGAGAAGCTCGTAGCGCCAGCGGTCGCAGGCCGCGAACAAGGTATCGTGGATGCCACCCGAGGTGTCCTCGACCACGGTCAGGATTGGCCGCCCCTTGTTTGTCACAAGGGTGTCGCCCACCGCCGGGATGATATGCCCGAGCGCGACGCGGCTGTGCTCCATCGACATGAACTCGCGAAGATCGGCGGTAGCGAATGCCCAGGTGTCGACGACCTGTTGACCGGCTGTATTCACGATCTTGACGACCTGCTCGCGCCGTAGGTGGGCGGCCTTGCCGCGGCGCGCCGGGATCTCGACCATCTTGCCCTCCTGTCGCTCGTTATCCGCACTGAGCATAGCGGAATCGACGGCCGGATCGTTACCGGTTGCTCGAAGGCGTCTCGATCGGCGCGCAATTCGACCGCCCGGACATCAAGCAGTCCTCGAGATTTAACTCGTTGCGCAGCGCATGCACCAGGTAAACCGCGGCGATCACCAGCAGCGCGATGACGACCAGCCCGATCAGCGCACGCGAGCGGGATGGGGGGTCGCCATGCTCGTCGGGCGGTGGGGTCAAACGCGGTCTCCAATGCGACAGAACGGCCGGCGCAACCCTGCTCCGGACGGGTCGTTATAGGCGAGATATTGGATCGCTGTTGCCGCCGAGCGGCGCTTGTCAACCGCCCAGCACCCGGGCAACAGTGGACGAACGTGCCACCCTGAGCCAACCCACCGCTGCCGCGCCGCCAAATTGGAGAGATGCCGTGACGATTGAACCGCGCCTGTTGTCCGCCCGCGAGGCCGCCGAGCAGATCGCCGATCGCCGCCTGACAGCCGAGGCATTGGTCGCGTCGTATCTCGAACGCATCGCGGCGCGCGAGGCTGTCGTCGCGGCATGGCAATATCTCAATCGCGATCAGGCGATCGCCGAAGCCCGGCAGCGCGACGGCGAGGCCCCGCGCGGGCCGCTGCACGGCATCCCGATCGCGGTCAAGGATCTGATCGATACGTTCGACATGCCAACCGCTTACGGCTCGCCGATTTACCGCGGCCACCAACCGGCCGCCGATGCCGCCTGCGTCGCTCTCGCCCGGGCCTCGGGCGCGATCGTGCTCGGCAAAACCGTCACCACAGAATTCGCGACGTTTACCCCCGGCAAGACCGCAAACCCGCGCAACCCGGCGCACACGCCTGGCGGCTCGTCGAGCGGTTCAGCGGCGGCGGTGGCGGACGGCATGGCGCCGCTCGGCTTTGGCACGCAAACCGCAGGGTCGGTGATCCGCCCGGCCTCGTTCTGCGGGGTCTTCGGCTACAAGCCGAGCTTTGGGTTGATCAACCGCGCCGGGGTCAAACCGCTCTCCGACAGTCTCGACACGATCGGCGTTTATGCCCGAAGCGTCGATGACGCCGCGTTTTTCGCGGGCGTTCTGACCGAGCGCCCGGCCTTGCGGCATCTGGCGGCGCCCGACAGAGCGCCCCGCTTTGGCCTTTATCGCACCCCGATGTGGGACGAGGCCGAGCCCGCGACTGCGGCGGCATTAGACCGCGCCCGCCAAGCCCTCGAACGTGCCGGTGCAACGGTCGAAGAATTGGCGATTGCGCCCGAGCACGAGCGACTGACCGAGGCGCAGGACAAGATCATGGGCTTCGAGACCTGCCGTTCGCTCGCCGACGAGCGCATCCGCCACAGCGCCGAACTGTCGCCGCGGCTGGCTCAGCTGCTCGACGCCGGAATGACGGTCGGCGCGGACGAATACGATGCGGCGCGCGGGTTGGCGGCGCGGGCGCGCGACGGGCTGCGCCCGTTTTTCGCCGGATACGACGCGATATTGACTCCGGCTGCCCCCGGCGAGGCGCCGGCCGGGCTCGGCTATACCGGCAACCCGGTGTTCAACCGCATGTGGACCCTGCTCGGCACACCCTGCGCGGCCTTGACGGCACATTGGGGCGACAGCGGCCTGCCGGTAGCGGTGCAACTGGTCGGGCGCATCGGCGACGACGTGCAGCTGATGGCCTGCGCCGCTTTTCTCGAGCGCGCCCTCGAAACGCCAACGTGAAGGTCGGGCTCACCGCCGGGTTCGCGATTGCCGGTGTCGCCGCGCTCGCCGGCTGCGGAGCGCTCGATCCCTATCCGACCTACCCGCAGCAAGCCGCGGCCGGCGTCACCGATCCGGGGCCGCGGGTCGCGATCTGTTACGACTTCGCCGCGAGCTCTCGCGAGACGGTGCTAAAGGCGGCGCAGCTGGAATGCGGGCCCAATACATTGCCGACCCGCGTCGATACCGACTGGAAGCTGGATCACTGCCCGCTATTGCTGCCGGCGCGCGCTACTTTCGTCTGCACGCCTAACAAGTAAAAGCCACTCTGCCGAGCTCGATGAGGTGTGGGCCGCCTAAACTTTGGATGGGGCAAATCCGGTCGGGGCGTTTACAGAGGGTTACATAAGACAAAGTCTGTTACATAAGATACAAACTTTTACCAAATAATGGCTTTTCGAGGGGTGGCCGATTGCGATTAAATGCCGCTGCCTGTTAACCAAATTTAGCAACGTAGCCGGCCATTTGCATTTACGCCACCTGCCAGGATACTCGGGAGGTGATGGAGAGGCGCGGCAACAATTTGGTGAAATTTATACGGATTTTGGGCCGCCATGGCGGCGGATGCTTCAAATCAGCCACGATCATCAGGTCCGAACTGAGGAGAAAACATCGATGCATCACGATAAATCGATACTCGTAAAAACCGCTTTCGCCACAGTATTGGGGGTCCTGAGCGTCCCTCTTGCCGCATCCGCGGACGATAATGGGGGGTATAAACCGCCCCCATCTTGTACATCGATCGCCTTGCCAGTGCCGCCGTACAACCCGTATCCGCCATTGCCGGGCTACACGCCCCCCAGCATTCTCCCGCCTGACTTGAATTCGGAGATAGCAAGGGTTCAATGCGAGGTGGGTACCATCGAAGGTCGTTATTACTCAGAGTGGCGGGCATTGACGCCGACGCCATATTATACAGGTAACCCGCCAATACTTGTGCCAAACGGATATGACGCGCAACGCATACTGGGCGGCCTGTTGAATTTTGACAAAACGATATCGCCCTTCGAAAACACTGCCTGTTCCACCTGCCACATGCCGTACGCAGCCTTCAGCGGGCCGATGCCATCCGTCAATCTGACGATGGTCGCCTATCCCGGTTCCTATCACTATCGGGCCGCCAAGCGGACAGCGCAGCGGTACACCTATTCGCACAGCTTCCCCGACCTTACCTACGATCCAACACTGTCCAGCCCGACGGCGACCCCGCCCACGAGCCTGTTCTTTGGCGGAAACTTCTGGGACGGGCGTGCGACCGGAATGAAGCTGCAGGCACCAGACGCCGAACAGGCGCAAGGGCCGCCGGTCGATCCGCTGGAAATGGGTAATCCCGACATCGCCTGCATCGCCTGGAAGATATCCAAGGCACCCTACCGCTCGCTCTTTGAGCTCGTCTGGGGCGACTCGTTCGATATCCAATGGCCGGGCAATACTGCCCAGATCTGCGCCACCCCTAACGGGGCGGCTATTTTCCATGGCAGCGCCACCCCGATTAGGCTCAGTCCGGAAGACCGGACCAAGGCGAGCAATATTTTTGACCACTGGGGGCAGTCCCTTTCATTCCTCGAACAGTCACCGGATATCAGCCCGTTCAACTCGAAATTCGACGCTTATCTGGCGGGTAAGTATACGCTGACGGCGGACGAGATGGCCGGTTACGCTTTGTTCAACGGCAAAGGTAACTGCAATTCTTGCCACGTTGATGGCAGATCCACGACGTTGACATCGGGTCAGACGGACACCGGCGCCACGGCTAGTCTGCGGCCGCTGTTCACCTGCCACGGCTTTGCCAATGAAGGCCTGCCGCTCAATCCTAGGATCAGTTTGTTCTATGAGAGCAAGCCGGATTTCTTCGGGTTCACGCCCAATCCCGACGGGTTCCAATACAGAGATTTGCTACTCGGTAACTTCCTCAGGAGCGGCCCGCAATCCTTCCCCGATCCGAACTCCACAGAGTGGCTACAACACGCGCCGACGACCGACGGTCAGGCGCAGGTCATGACGGCCCGCGATGTAGCGCTGACACCGCCGCAATGCCCAACCACCGAGGCCGGGACCGGGAAGCCGTACTTCCAGAAGGAGTTTTTCCACAATGGCTACATCAAGAGCCTGAAGCAACTCGTCCACTTCTATAATACGCGCGACGTGTATCCCTACCCCGTCACCTCCGGCCACTGCCCGGCTGGCACGGTCGAGAAAGTCACTTGCTGGCCGCAACCGGAAGTCCCGAACAACATCGACATGACGACGGGTGCTCTCGGCTTGACGGATACCGAGGAGAACCAGATCGTGGCCTTCCTGCAGGCGCTGACCGACGGTTACGATCCGGCCAACCCGACGGTCAGCGACTATAAGAACATCGATACGTTCACGGGTCAGTGCGGGGCTACCCTGCCCGGCGAGACGGCATCGAACCAGGGTAACGAGACCCTGATCCCGACTTGGAGTCTCACTCAATACCCTTGCGCGACGGATATCTGCGGCGTCGCGCCGGTTCCCGCGCCGAAGATGGTCCCGTAGCGCTTCGAACAGGTATGGGGGTGGCGTCGCCCCCATACTTTCGATTGCCTTTCGAAGGACCAGAAAAGGAGTCTGTTCAGTGACCAGAATGGTGCTGAACTTGGTAATCGCCACGGTGGTCGGCAGTTACTTCTCAATCAACCCAGCCACTGCTCAAAATCCTCCGCCGGCGCCGAAGGCGGCCCACGTCGAAATCACTCAGGGGCCGGTGCTCGAATTTGCTCGAGACGATTTCGCGATTATCAGGTGGACCACTAACAACCCTGGCGGCGCCGACGATCACTTCGCGATTGTGCACTATGGTACGGACCCCAAAGACTTGAGCCAGACTGCGCAAAATCAAATCCGGCTCAACCAGGGCCATCCGGAGACGATGTTTCGGGCGCGGCTCTACCATCTGCAGCCAAAGACGACCTATTATTATACCGTGACGTCGATGGGCGGGAATGGTGTAAGCGACGGGGAAAACAGCCCTGTCAAGCAATTCACCACACCCGCGGCCGGCGAGCGGGTTGTCGCCTACCCTCAACCAAAATGAAATAGGAGGGGCGTCACCGCGGAGGTCGCTCCTTTGACCATGACAATCGCGGGGCCGTTGCCTGCTCGCTCGGGAGGTGTTGCCGCGTGCGGGTACTTTCGTATCGCCCGAGCTCCCGTATCTAGCTCCTCTGGACATGGTGACGCACACGCCACATCTTGCCGCCATTTACTCTCGCTCTAGGCCATCATGACGGCGATGGATTACGAAGCTTTTTTTGCCGAACGCCTTGCAGGGCTGCATCGCGAAGGACGCTACCGCGTCTTTGCCGATCTCGAACGGCGCTGCGGCGGTTTTCCGCGGGCCTGGGATCATCGCATCGGCGCCGAAGTGACGGTGTGGTGCTCGAACGACTATCTCGGCATGGGCCAGCATCCAGCGGTGCTGGCGGCGATGGCCGAGGCGTTGCAGGCGTTTGGCGCCGGGGCCGGCGGCACCCGCAACATCTCCGGCAACAGCCATTTCCACCTGTTGCTAGAGCGCGAGCTTGCCGATTTGCACGGGCGCCAGGCGGCGCTGATTTTTACCTCGGGCTATGTCGCCAACGAGGCGGTGCTGTCGACCCTGGCGCACGAAATGCCCGGCACCGTGGTGTTGTCCGACGCGCTGAACCATGCCTCGATGATTGCCGGGATTCGCAACAGCCGCGCCGAAAAGCACATCTTCCGGCACAACGACCCCGGTCATCTCTCCGATTTGCTTGCCGATATCGATGCCAAGCGGCCAAAGCTGGTCTGCTTCGAGTCGGTCTACTCGATGGATGGCGACATCGCGCCGATCGAAGCATTGTGCGACGTCGCCGATCGCTATGGGGCGATGACCTACCTCGACGAGGTTCACGCGGTCGGTCTCTATGGCGCACATGGCGGTGGTATCGCCGAGCGCGATGGGCTGATGCACCGCCTGACCGTGATCCAGGGAACCCTCGCCAAGGCGTTTGGCGTGATGGGCGGCTACATCGCGGGTTCGGCCGCACTCGTCGACTTTATCCGCAGCCACGCGCCGGGTTTTATCTTTACCAGCTCATTGCCGCCGCTGCTCGCCGCCGGCGCGCTCGCCAGCATCCGCCACCTGAAGCAAAGCCAGGTCGAGCGTGATCGTCATCAGGAGCGGGCCGGCAGTCTCAAATCGCGGCTCGCCGAGGCGGGGCTGCCGGTGTTGCGGTCGCCGAGCCATATCGTGCCGGTCATGGTCGGCAATGCCGAGCTGTGCAAGGCCGCCTCCGACATGCTGTTGCAACGCCATCGGATTTATGTCCAGCCCATCAATTACCCGACTGTGCCGCGCGGCAAAGAGCGTCTGCGACTGACCCCGACCCCGCTGCACAGCGACGCCGACATCGAAGCGCTGGTTGCTGCGCTCAGCGACGTCTGGCAGCGCCTGACACTGCAGCGCGCCGCCTGATGTTGAGCCGGAGCCGCGTGGGCCGACCGGTCCTAAACCCGCTGCCGCCATAGGTTTCTACCGGCTGAGGCAGCTGTTGTCTGCTGAAGCGGCGCTCCCCGCGCCGCAGTCGCTCACCCATGGCGGCTCTCGAGCAACCCGAGAACCGGGTGCGAATCCAACTAAACCGTCGTTAAATGTGAACCTGTTCACAGTCCCGTTTTATATTACGGGCCTAAATTCGGGCGGCGCGGATGTGCAACCACGCATCGGGAGGCACAAACCGCTGAAAACCCGGCTCACCTGAGCTGGGCGGCATGTTCGCTGATCCTCACTGCGATTGGAGGCCAGCACAATGGGTAGGACGTTCGATTTCCTCAAGCTGATCGATTTGATCTACGAGGCTGCGATCGATGTCCGCGCTTGGGCGTCGGCAATGATCGCGATCGCCGGCGCGCTCGGGGCGGCGATGATGAGCCTCAGCGTCATCGATGTCACGGATTCGAACGACAGAAGGACTTTCGTCGTCGCGCCGCACACCCATCCCGAGTGGCTGGATCTTTATCGCGAGCGGTGGTCGGCCTCCAACGTGGTGCGCGAGCGAGGTTTGACTTTCCCGGTCGGAGAAATCTACGGGTTCGATAACCTGATAAACCGCTCCGAATTTAAGAAAACACCATTTTACAATGAATTCTGGCAGCCGCAGCACATAGATTTCGGACTTTTCGCGAATGTGGCAAAGACAAAGAATGCGATCGCCGGCATCGGGTTCTACCGGTCCCAGAACGAAGAGCGCTTTGGGCGCGACGAAGAACGGCTGCTGAGCGCGCTGGCACCGCATCTACAACGTGCGGTTTCATTAAATCTGCGTCTCGGCCGGATTGAAATGGAACGGGAAGCCGCCGCCGAGATGCTCAACCAGTGCAATCATGGCGCCCTTCTGGTCGACGCCGAGGCGCGAATCCTGTTCGCCAATGCCCTCGCCGAGACACTGTTGCGGCAGGGAACGGCCTTAACCGCTAGAGGCGGGCGCCTAGCTGCGTGTGTGCCGGCGCAGACAGCGGCGCTGCGCGCGATGATCGCTGGGGGTGAGGAGGGGATTCCCGGGGGACTGCTGTCTTTGCGGTGCCTGGATGGGGGGAACCTCGCTTTGCTGATTTTGCCGCTCCGCGCGGAGACGGCGTGGCTGACGCAGCGGCCCGCCGCGATCGTCTTTGTTAAGGACCCCAAGGAAAGCCGCTTACCCAGCTGTGACGAGATCCGGCTGCTGTTCGGCCTCACCCCCGCACAGGCCGGTTTAGCGCGCGAGATCCTGCAGGGCGACGGCGTCCAGGCGGCCGCCGAGCGCCTCGGCATCTCCCGAGCCACCGCCCGCACTCACCTTCTCGAAGTGTTTCAGAAGACCGGAACGAGCCGCCAAGCCGAGCTGGTGCGCGTCATGCTGCAGCAGAGCCTGCCGCAGCGCGATCTCTCCTGACCCACGGCCCCGAACAAAAAACACGCCGCCTCCACCAAACGGCCGATGCGCGGAGCCTTTAGACGGCTTCCTATTCAGAGCGTTGAAAGGTCAGTCCCATCCATTTCTGGGAGGCATCATGCTCAAGGATGAAGCCGTTGCCAAATTCACGCAAGCTCTGCGCGGAGCGGTTTTCGGGCGCAACAACCCCGAGTATGACGAGGCGCGCAGGCTCTATAACGGCATGATCGACAAGCACCCGCTCCTGATCGCGCGCTGCGCCGACGTTGCCGACGTGATCGCGGCGGTCAATTTCGGGCGCGACAATGGCCTGACGATCGCAATTCGTGGCGGCGCCCACAATGGGGCGGGGCTCGCCAGCGTCGATGACGGGCTGGTCATCGATCTGTCGCTGATGAAGGGGGCACGGGTCGATCCGGCGAAGCGGACGGTGCGGGTCGGGGCCGGCTGTGTCACCGGGGATGTCGATCACGCCACCTGCGCCTTCGGTCAGGCGGTGCCCTTCGGCGTCGTCTCGACGACCGGCGTTGCCGGCCTAACGTTGAGCGGCGGCCACGGCCATCTCAGCCGCCAGTACGGGCTGGCGATAGACAATCTTTTGGAAGCGGATGTGGTGACGGCCGACGGCCGCTTCGTCACCGCGTCGGAAAGCGAGAACGCTGATCTGTTCTGGGCCTTGCGCGGCGGCGGCGGCAATTTCGGCGTCGTCACCAGTTTCCTCTTCCGCACCAACCCGGTGGGGATGCTGTATGCCGGGCCGATCATCTTCGATCTCACCGACGCCGCTCAGGTGATGCGCTGGTACCGGCAATTCCAGGCAAGTTCGCCGGACGAATTTTTTATCTATCTCGGGTTGCAAACGGTGCCGCCGAGCGAGCCGTTCCCGCAGGAGCATTGGGGCAGGAAGATGTGTGCGCTGCTCGTCTCGCATCCCGGCCCGGACGGCGAGAAGGCCGTTAATGCGATCCGCGCCGAGCTGCCCAAGCCGATCATCGACTGGGCCCAGCCGATGCCTTACCCGGTGCTGCAGACGCTATTCGACCCGCTCTTGCCGAAGGGCCTGCAATGGTACTGGAAGGGCGATTTCGTCAAGGATCTGCCCGATGCGGCGATCGAGACGCATATCGCGCACGCGGCCAAAGCACCAAGCGCGCTGTCGCTGATGCACCTCTATCCGATCGACGGTGCCGTCCATCGCAAGCAGCGGGACGAGACTGCCTGGGGTCATCGCGACGTGACTTGGTCGATGGTGATCGCCGGGATCGATTCCGAGCCGGCCAAGGCCCCGGCTTTGCGACAATGGGCGCGCGACTATTGGGAGGCAGTCCATCCGTTCGATCTCGCCGGCGCCTATCCGAACTTCATGATGGATGACGAGGGTGAGGCGCGGGTGCGGGCGGCCTTTGGCGACAATTACGCGCGGCTCGCCGAGGTAAAGAAGAAATATGACCCCACGAACCTCTTCCGGGTGAACCACAACATCCGGCCGGCGCCCTGAACCACCGCGGCCACGGCGGCGAAAAACGGAGGTTCGCATGCCAATTCGCATGGATCGCCACGACATTTCCGGCGCGCGCGTGGAGGATGTCGTCGGAGCGCACCAGAAGGATTTCGAGATCCCGGCCGGAAAGAGCGGCGAAACTGAGCCGCCACTCCGGTTTCATTGAACCGAGTATGGCGCAAGGCGCAAATCGCAGGCCGCGTTGGTAACGAGATACGGTTCATCGCAGTCGAAAAAGACCTACCTTCCACCGAACGGTCGACGCGCGATACCCGTCTTGCTTCTAGCCTGAAACGCGATCCCGTCAATCGGCCTCAAAGGCCGGGGCGCGAACAAGGAGGAACGGAGATGGAGACCTTTGATCTACCGCGCCGGAAGTTCCTGGCGCAAAGCGGGGTCGCGGTCGCGGGCGCCGCGGTGTTGAACAACTCCTTGCTGGCACGGGCCTTTGCCGCCCGACCCGGTGAACAGACCATCCCGTGGTCTGACCAACCGCCGCCCGAGCCGGCGGCGGCCTCCGGTCTCGTGCAGAATCTGCAGCGCTGGGAAGACCTCGACTCGTGGCTGACACCCAACCGTGAGTTCTTTAACGTCGCCCACTACAATCGGCCGCACATCGACGAGAAGAATTGGTCCCTGGAGATCACTGGCCTCGTTAAGCGGCCGGGCCATTTCAGCTTGAGCGAAATCAAGGCGAGACCGCGCCGCGAGCTGGTCTTTACGCTCGAATGCTCGGGAAACAACGGCTTTCCCTGGTTCCCGACCGGCATCGGCACGGCCCGCTGGGCCGGAACGCCGCTAGCGCCACTCCTGCGCGAGGCGGAGGTGCTCGACCGCGGGATCGAGATCGTTTTTGTCGGCACCGATCAGGGGACGGAAGAGGTGCGCGGCATCAAAATGCCGCAAAACTTCGCTCGGAGCATGCGGTTCGCCGATGCGATGCAGCCCGATAATCTGCTGTGCTACGAGATGAACGGCGCGCCATTGTTGCCGGAACACGGTTTTCCGCTGCGGCTGATCGCGCCCGGCTGGTACGGCATCGCCAACACCAAATGGCTAAAGCGGATCGAGGTGCGCGACACCCGCTTGGAAAACCGCTTCATGGGACGCGACTACGTTACCGTCCGCGAGGAGAAGCACGACGGCAAGACCGAGTGGGTTGAGACCTCGGTCGGCCGGGCGCTCATCAAATCCGCACCCGCGCGGGTCGTCCGGCAAGACGGCCGCTACCGTATCCTCGGCATGGCCTGGGGCGCGTCAATCGCGCGCGTCGAGGTTAGGATTGACGACGGTCCCTGGAAGCAGGCGATGATCGATAAGAGCCACGAGGCGAAATACGCCTGGCGACTGTGGTCCCTCGACTGGCCCGATGCGGCGCCGGACGAACACAGCATTACCTCGCGCGCCATCGGCACTGATGGGGCGATCCAGCCCGCGCCGACCGATCCGCAGATTGCGGACAAGCACACCTACTGGGAAAGCAACGGACAGATCACCCGCCATGTCCAGATACAAGCGGGCTGATTGGGGGGCCCGACATGGCGCGTTAAGGGTGCATCGGGCACCCCACCCCTCCAATATATGTGCTGGCCGCCGTTGACCGAGATCTCGGTGCCGGTGACGTAGGCGCGTTGCCGCTGCACAAAAAAAGATTGTGCCGGCGACGTCCGAAGGAATCCCGAGCCGATGCAGCAACAACACCGCTGTTTCGAGCGACAGCATCGCGGTCTCGATCTCGCGACCGCATTGAGGCGCACGTCGCGGTCGCGGCGACGCCGAACTGGGCAAGGCCGACTGTGACATGCCCTGCACCGCCACCGCATCTATGTTGCCTTGCCTGACCAGATGGCCGCTCAGTCATGGGTGGCGCTCGTCTTCGAGCGCGCGCACGCGGTCGTCTAGGCTCCAGACTCAATCATAGCCACCAGTTTATGACAGCGGCGAGGGCTACGGCAGCGGCGAAGTTGGCGGCGAGCTTGTCGTAGCGGGTGGCGATGCGGCGCCAGTCTTTGAGGCGGCCGAACATTCGTTCGATCAAGTTGCGCAGCTTGTAGGTCTGGGGATCGAACGGATGAAGATGTTTGCGGGCGGGGTTATTGGGAATGACCGGGCGGGTGCCGCGCGCGATCAGAAATAGCCGCAGCCGATCGCTGTCATAGGCGCCATCGGCGGCACACAGACCGGCTGGCGGCAGCGGTTCGAGCAGGCCGCGAGCGATGGGCAGGTCGCCGCGCTGCCCGGGGGTTACGGCGAACGCCACGGGACGACCGCAACCATCGACAACAGCATGGATTTTTGTCGTTCGCCCGCCGCGCGAGCGGCCGATCGCCTGGAGCTCGGCCCCCCTTTTCCGCCGGCCGCCGAGCGATGCGCCTTGGCGGTGGTGCTGTCGATCATCTGGATGCCGCCGGGATCGACGGTCACCAGCGCGGTGAACAATTGTCGCCAGATCCCGCGGCGCGCCCAGCGATGAAAGCGATTGTAGATCGTCGTCGGCGGACCGTAGACCGCCGGGCAATCCTGCCACCGGCACCCGACCTTGAGCACGTGGATAATGCCGCTGATGATCCGACGATCGTCCTTGCGATGTGCCCCCGGTTGGTTGGTCGGCAACAGCGGCGCGATCACCACCCATTGCCGATCGTCGAGCCAGAACTCCCCCGTCATGATCCAAGCCCCCGAAGTTTCCAGCTTGAATCACAGCTATTGCGTCATGTCAATCACTTGATTGAGTTTGGAGCCTAGACGTTGTTGCTGATCGACCAAAGCTTGCAGCAGGTTCGCAAACCCGCCAACCGTGCCGACCAGTTGCTGCAACGTCGCGGTCGTCATCCGCACCTCACCGCGCAACATCGCGGTATCATTGATCGCCTGCCGCACCAGCCGGCCGAGTGCGGTGACCTCGACGTTTTGGGCGACATCGGCGACGGCGGCAGCAAGATCGGCCTTGGTGGCCATTTCGGCTCGCAACTCTGCGAGATCGGCCTTAGTGGCCATTTCGGCTCGCAACTCTGCGAGATCGGCTTTAGTGGCCATTTCCGCTCGCATCTCAGCAAGATCCGCTTTGATTTCGGCTCGCAACTCGGCGATGGCGCCCTCGATCCGGGTAGGACGTTCTTCGCTCATCGATCTTGCTTCGCAACCTCCACGCACCGGGCACTCGCGGATCTAGCTACTCCTGCAGGAGTCAAACTTTAAAATCGGCGCCACGTGACATCCGTGCCCTTGCTCCCAAGAAAGTCGACTCTTCTCAGCTGGCCATTCCTCAAGCAGCGCTTAGCCTTCAATATATGTGCTGGCCGCCATTGACTGAGATTTCGGTGCCGGTGACGTAGGCGGCGTCATCGCTGCATAAAAAAAAGATCGTGCCCGCGACATCGGAGGGAATGCCAAGCCGGTTCAGCGGGATGCGCGGCAATAAGATCGCCGTCTCGGGCGACAGCATTGCGGTCTCGATCTCGCCCGGGGCGACCGCGTTGACACGCACCCCGATCCTTGCGAAATCCGCCGCCATCTCGCGGGTCAAAGCCGACAACGCCGCTTTTGACGTCGCATAAGCCGAACCGGCGAACGGATGCACCATGTGCCCAGCGATCGAGGTGATGTTGACGATCGCCCCGGTGCCGCGCGCGAGCGCCGGCGCAAAAGCGCGTGACAGGATCAACGGCACAAAGAAATTCAGGTGAAACACCCGGTGCCAGTCGTCGAGATCGCCGTTGAGCGTGCCAAGCCGCTCCTTTGTCGGCGATTTCGGCGAGACCCCGGCATTGTTGACGAGCGCGTGCAAAGGGCCATCGATGTGATCCTTGGCCTCGGCGACAAAATGGTCGAGGTCCGCGGGGTCGCCGAGGTCGGCGGTGATGTGGTGGCTCCAATTCGGGTCGCGCTTGCATTCGGCCGGCACCGCATCGCGAGAGCAGGTGATGACGCGCCAGCCGGCGTAACTGAAGCGCTGGACCGTCGCGTGTCCAATACCCCGGCTGGCGCCAGTCAACAGCAAGACCTTGCGTTCGCCGCTCATCGCGCCGCGACCCGGCGCGGAAAGTTCGCCCGCGGCTCTTCGATCCCTTCTGGATCCTGATGGATGATGATCTCGGCATTGGGGTAGGCGGCGCGTAACCTCGCCTCGACCTCGTCCGAAACTTCGTGGGCTCGGATCAGGCTCATTGCGCCATCCATTTCGATGTGGATCTGAATAAAAGCCGTCGGTCCCGCGACCCGGGTTCGCAGATCGTGCGCCGCCGTTACCTCGGGATGAGACTGGGCGATTTCGCGGATCTTTTCGCGCTCATCATCGGGCAACTCTTCGTCCATCAGCTGCACCAGCGAAAGCCGTGCCAGCCGGGCCGCCGACCAGATGATCCATATCCCGATCGCGGCGCCGAACAACGGGTCGAGGATGCGCAACCCGAAGAGCGCGCTCAGGACCAGGGCGGCGATGACGCTGAGGTTTAGAACCACATCGCTGCGATAGTGCAATTCGTCGGCGCTGATCGCGATCGAGCCGGTACGGCTCACGACGTGCCGTTGATAGAGCACCAATCCCACGGTCACGATGATCGAGAAGACCATCACCACGATGCCGAGCGGCGGGTTATGGATCGGGAGCGGATCGATCAGCCGGCGCACTGCCTCGGCCAGCAATAGCAAGGCGCTGCCGGTGATAAAGGCCGATTGCCCAAGAACCGCCAGCGGTTCCGCCTTGCCGTGGCCAAAGCGATGTTCGCGATCCGCCGGCGTCATCGCGTGGCGCACGGCAATCAGATTGATGACTGACGCGGCCGCATCGAGCAGAGAGTCGATGACGCTCGACAACAGCGCGACCGAGCCGGTTTCAAGCCACGCCCCGAACTTGACCGCGATCAACAGCAGGGCAACCGCAACCGAGGCATAAGTCGCCCGCCGCCGCAACCGGTCTGCTTCGGGGCCGTAGATCAGGGGAAAAGCCGTTCCCGTCGCCATTCACCCCCCTCGCGAACAAACAACCAGCGGTCATGCAGGCGCGAGGGACGCTCCTGCCAGAACTCGATCCGTTGCGGCGCTACCCGAAAGCCTGACCAATAAGGCGGCCGCGGCACCTCGCTATCGGCAAACCGCTCGGCGAACTGCTCGACGCGCTGCTCGAGCGTGGCTCGGTTCGAGAGTGGCCGCGATTGGTCCGATGCCCATGCTCCGATCCGGCTGTCGCGCGCGCGGCTGGCAAAATAGGCGTCGGCCTCCGCGGGCGACACCGCCTCGACAGTGCCCTCGATCCGCACCTGCCGTCGCAATGACGGCCAAAAAAAGCATAACGCGGCGCGCGGGTTAGGGGCCAGCTCTTTCGATTTTCGGCTTTCAAGGTTGGTGTAGAAGACAAACCCGCGTTGGTCGACGCCCTTCAGAAGCACGGCGCGCGCCGAGGGCGCCCCGTTCGGGGTCGCGGTCGCGAGGATCATCGCGGTGGGATCCACTTCGCGCGCCGAGGCTTCGGCAAACCAGCGCTCGAATGGGGCCAACGGTTCGGTTTCGGTGATTTCGTCCATCCGTTAAGCCCGCCTTTATCGAGTGCCGATCTTCTCCGCAAATTCCTCGGTGGCGCGCGGCCGGTTGCTGCGGCGGCCGACTGCCTCATCCGCTTCGCCGATCAGCGAGGCGATCGTCATCTGCGCCGCCGCTGCTTCGGCCCTGACGATCCGTCTGACCGCGGGCTCGATCAGCAGCTGCCACGGCGCCGAGGCCTTGCCGAGCCAGCTGCCGGCGAACGGCAGGTGCAACGCATCATATAGGTCGCGCAGGGTTGCCGTCTCGGGGTTCCACGCCAATACCCAGCTTCCTGCCTGAGTATGGGCGACAAAGCCGGCGGCGCAGAGCGGCTCCATGTGCTCATCCACGACTGTCGTTGCCACCCCGAGTTCGGCGGCGAGTTCTTGAGTTGTCAGTGCCGTTCCCGTGCGCTGCGCCCGCACCAGTAACGCGAGCAAGGCAAGGCTGAGCCCGAGCCGGACGCCGCCCGCTGAGGTCTTGCCGACGCGTTCGTCGATATGCCACAGCGGCAATGCCGCGGCGACCTCGGCGCCGAGCAGCACCGCCATCCACGAAATGTACATCCACAACAGGAAGATCGGGATCGCCGCGAGCGCTCCGTAAACCGTTTGGTAATAGGACATCGCACCGATATAGATCGAGAACCCGATCTTGAGGATTTCGATCGCCGCTGTCGCCACCAAGGCGCCGCGGGCCGCATCGCGCCAGCGCACCGCGCAGTTCGGGATCAGCCAGTAAAGCAAAGTTGCCGCTAAAAACTCGAGCAACGCCGGAATCGTCCGCGCAACCCCGTGCAGCCCGCCGCTTTCGAGCCATTGGAAGGCTTCTTGGCCAAAGCCGGCCCGGCGCGCGGCTATTTCGAAATAGGTCGACAACGACAAGCTGAGGCCGATAAGGAGGGGGCCGAGCGTGATCAACGCCCAATAAGCCAGCACCCGCTGTCCCCAGGGACGCGGCGAGGTCACCCGCCAGATCAGGTTTAGCTGATCCTCGACCGTGGCCAGAAGCAAAACCCCGGTGGCGGCAATGCCGACGACGCCGATTGCGGTCGTCTGAGCGGCGGAATTGGCGAAAGCGCGGAACCACCAGCCCGCTTGCTCGCCGATCGATGGCACGAAATATCTGAAGACCAGCGCCAGAATCTGGTCATGCAATTGACTGAAGACCGGAAGAACCGACAAGGTGCCGAGACCGATGACCGCCAGGGGCACCAGCGAGACGAGCGCCGCATAGCTGAGCGCGCCGGAGGCGGCAAAGCAGCCATCGGCGTTAAAACGGCGCAGCAAATAGAGGATGAACGCGCCGGCAGTCGACGCGATGTCGCTCAAAGCGTGGCTGCCTCGGCTTTTTCGGAGCTTTGCGGCCTCGGATAACATTAGGCGAACCTCACAGCGTCTTAATCTGGTAAACAGGCCGGCGCCGAGCAATTATCCACCGACCCGCGGCAGCGCTGGCGCCATGACGGAACACGCAACCCTGAGCCTCTCCCGCACCCTAGTACAGGATGCTTCGCAATACGAAAAACGGTGATGAAGATGCCGCTGATGGCGGGAAAGCGCGGTCTGATTATGGGCGTCGCGAACGAGCGCTCGATCGCTTGGGGAATCGCCAAAACACTGCATGAACACGGTGCCACATTGGGCTTTACCTATCAGGGCGAGGCGCTCGGTAGGCGGGTGCGGCCATTGGCGCAGAGCGTCGACAGCAACTTTGTGGTGGAGGCCGATGTCGCCTCGGACGAAAGCCTTGATTCGCTGTTCAATGCGTTGGCGCGGCAGTGGAGCCGGCTTGACTTCCTGGTTCATGCGATCGCCTTCTCCGACAAGGATGAGCTGAAGGGGAAATATCTGCAGACGACACGGACCAACTTTCTGCGCACCCTGGAAATCTCCTGCTACTCGTTCACCGAAATCTGCCGCCGGGCGGCGCCCTTGATGACAGAGGGCGGCAGCCTGTTGACCCTGACCTATTCGGGGGCCGAGCGGGTGATGCCGCATTACAACGTGATGGGTGTCGCCAAGGCGGCGCTGGAGGCGAGTGTGCGCTATCTGGCGGTCGATCTCGGCGGCGACAATATCCGCGTCAATGCGATCTCGGCCGGGCCGATCAAGACCTTGGCGGCCTCGGGGATCGGCGATTTCCGCTACATCCTGAAATGGAACCAGTTGAACTCACCTCTGAAACGCAACGTAACGATCGAGGATGTCGGTGGCGGCGCCCTGTACCTGTTGAGCGATTTGTCGGCCGGGGTCAGCGGCGAGGTGCACCACATCGATTGCGGCTATCACGTCGTCGGCATGAAGGCGGTCGACGCCCCCGACATCTCGGTGGTCTGATATTTCGCGAGGCATCTTGAAGCGGCACCATCATTCCGTTGCCCCCGCGCAAACGGGGGGCCAGGGCGACCGACAGCGCGCCGGGGTCCCTGGATTCCCGCTTTTTGCGGGAATGACGGCTTCGGGCAGGCATTAGAAGCAGCCATGGCCGGTAATTCTTTCGGAACCTTGTTCCGTTTTACGACCTGGGGCGAAAGCCACGGCCCAGCGATCGGCGTCGTGCTCGATGGTGTTCCGCCGCGTCTGCCGCTCTCTGAGCCCGACATCCAGCGCTGGCTCGACAAGCGCAAACCCGGACAATCGCGATTTACCACCCAGCGGCGCGAGGAGGACCTCGTCCGCATTTTGAGCGGTGTCTTCGACGGGGTTACGACCGGGACCCCGATCCAGTTGCTGATCGAAAACACCGATCAGCGTTCCAGGGATTACCGCAACATCGCCGACCGCTTTCGCCCTGGTCATGCCGACTACACCTATTGGAAAAAGTACGGCATTCGCGACTACCGCGGCGGCGGCCGGGCTTCGGCGCGCGAGACCGCCTCGCGGGTCGCGGCGGGTGCGGTCGCCCGCGTGATTCTCGGACCAGCTGTGACGATCCGTGGCGCGCTGGTGCAGATCGGCCCGCATGCGATCGACCGCGCCGCCTGGGACTGGCGGGCGGTCGAGGACAATCCGTTCTGGTGTCCCGACGCAGCAATGGCGCTCTACTGGGCGGATTATCTCGATGGTGTCCGCAAGGCAGGGTCGTCGGCGGGTGCGGTGATTGAGATCGTCGCGTCCGGCGTCCCGGCCGGTCTCGGCGAGCCAATCTATGACAAGCTCGATGGCGACCTCGCGCGCGCATTGATGACGATAAATGCGGTGAAAGGCGTCGAGATCGGGGCCGGGTTCGGCGCCGCCGCACTCAAGGGCGAAGAAAACGCCGACGAAATGCGAATGACGGACGGTCAAGTGGCCTTCCTGTCGAACAATGCCGGCGGCATTCTCGGCGGCATCTCGACCGGGCAGGACATCGTCGTCCGGATTGCCGTCAAGCCGACCAGTTCGATCCTGACGCCGATGCGCACCGTGGATGTCGACGGCAACGAGGTCGAGATCGCGACCCACGGCCGCCACGATCCCTGTGTCGGCATCCGCGCGGTGCCGGTCGGCGAGGCGATGGTCGCCTGCGTGCTTGCCGATCACCTGTTGCGCCATCGCGCCATCGGCGGTGAACTCTGACCGATGCGCCGCTTTCTGGTCGGCTTTCTGGCAACGATCGGGTTTCTAGCGCTTCTCGGTATAATCGCCGTCGCGGTGGTCGTCGGACGGCTGCAGCCGAGTAAGCCCTCGCTTCCCGCGGGGATTATCTTGTCCGCGGACCTGACCCGCGGCCTTGCCGACGGCCCCCCGCAGGAAGGCTGGCGGCGACTGATCTTCGGCGAAAAGCCAAGCCTGCGCGATTTTCTCGACGCGCTCGAAGCAGGCGGCGCTGATCCCCGGGTCAAAGGCATCCTCGCTCGCATCGGCGATGACCAAATCGCGCTCGCCAGCGCCCAGCAGGTGCGCGATGCGATCGCCGCCTTTCGTGCCAAGGGCAAGTTCGCAATCGCTTTTGCCGATAGTTTCGGCGAGTTCGGCGCCGGCACCCGTCCCTACTATCTGGCGAGCGCATTTGACCAGATCTGGCTGCAGCCGATGGGCAGCCTTGGCCTGACCGGGCTTTATTCCGAAGCCATCTTTGTCAAGGGCACGCTCGACAAGATCGGCATCGCGCCCGAATTCGACCATCGCGGTCAATACAAATCGGCGGCGAACATCCTGACCGAAACCAAGATGACGCCGCCGCAGCGCGAAGAGGTCGAAGACCTGCTGAACTCGGTTGCGGGACAGGTCGTAAACGGGATCGCCCAGGCGCGGAAATTATCGCCCGAGGCTGTCCGGACGGCGATCGACCATGCGCCTCTGCTCGCCAACGAAGCATTGCAGGCAAAACTCGTCGACCGGATCGGGTATCGCGACGACGCCATTAGCGCAGCCCACAAGCGCGCCGGCTCGCGTGCCGAAATCATCGGGTTGTCGACCTATCTCGACGGCGCCGGCCGGCCGGATCGCCAGGGCGAGCGGATTGCGCTGATCTATGGATCGGGACTGATCGTTCGCGGCGGAACCGCAACCAACCCGCTGACCCGATCTGATGAAATGGCCGCGAACGAGATGACGCGGGCATTTCGCGATGCGGTGCGCGACCCGAAGGTGCGTGCAATCCTGTTCCGTATCGACAGCCCCGGAGGTTCGGTCATCGCTTCGGAGACGATCTGGCACGATGTTGTCTTTGCCCGCGAGCGCGGCAAGCCGGTCATCGTCTCGATGGGCGATGTCGCCGGCTCGGGCGGCTATTATGTTGCCGCGCCAGCCGACAAGATCGTGGCCGAACCGGCAACATTAACCGGCTCCATCGGTGTGCTCGCCGGCAAGCTCGTTGTCGCGGATTTGCTGAAAAAGATTGGCGTGTCGACCGATGCCGCCCAATTCGGGGCCAATGCCGGAATGTTAAGCGCTACCTCGGAATTTTCTCCCTTGGCCCAAGCTCGGTTGCAGGCGTTTCTCGACGCGACCTACCAAGGGTTTAAGGACCATGTCGCGGCCGGTCGACACATGACCCCGAACGCGGTCGAGGCGGTCGCGCAGGGCCGGGTCTGGTCGGGTGAAGAAGCCAAGAAAAACGGGCTCGTCGATGCGCTCGGCGGCTATGAAGTGGCGCTCCGCCTTGCCAGGCAGGCCGCCAGCCTCTCGCCCGAGGCGCCAGTCCAGATCACCGTTTTTCCGCGCGAACAGAGCCTGGCCGACTATCTTTACGAGCGGGTGACAGGAAAAGAGCGTGAGGACGACAATATCGGCGTGACGGCGCTCGGCCGGGTCATCGAGGCAGCGCAGCCAATGCTGGAGCGCATCCAGGCTCTCCTCGACGATACCGGCATCCTGATCATGCCGCCTGTGGGCCAGCCCCGCTAAGTCTTGGGTCGTCCGCCCCTGCATCCCCGCTTCTGCTCCGCAAACTCCGCCCATCTCCCTTTTTGGGAACAGAACCAAGCGCGCGACGGTTAGCAAATTGGCTGACGGAGTTCGATTTCTCCTTTCGTCGCCAGACGCTTTCCGGATCTCGGGGTGGACGGAGCACGGCGAAATGCTTGGGACAGCAATTTTTCGTCTTGTCGATTTCTGTGCGCGACGGGCTTGGTGGGTTGTGTTCGCAGCAGTAATCCTTGCAGGGGCCTGTGCCATCTATACCGTCAAGCATTTTGCGGTCAACACCGACACGACCGCGCTGTTTCCGCCAAACCTGCCCTGGGCTCAACGCGCCTTCCAATATATGCGCGCCTTTCCCGGAGCCGGGCATCATCGTCGTTGTCGAAGCGACGACACCCGAGAATACTCGAACAAGCTGCTTCCAAGCTCGCTGCTGCGTTGGCCGCGCGCAAGGACCTGATCCGCTCGGTCCGGGAGCCGCAGGGCGGCGCCTTTTTTAAACACAACGGGTTGCTCTACCTGTCGACCGGCAAGGTGGAGCAGCTGACCCAAGGTCTCACCAAGGGCAGCCCGCTGATCGCCACCCTAGCCGCTGACCCGAGCCTGCATGGCGCTCTCGAAGCCCTGTTAAACGGCCTGGCAGGGGTGAGAGCCGGCTACTTGCCGCTCGATGCGATGACGCGGCCTTTGGAGATGGCCTCCGATACAGCGCAAGCAGCGCTGACAGGCCGGCCGGCGGCATTCTCCTGGCAAGCCCTGGCGAGCGGGCATTCAGTCCAGCCCAGCCAATTGCGCCGTTTTATCGAAGTCGACCCGGTTCTCGATTACCACGCCCTCGAACCGGGCCGGGCGGCAAGTAACGCGATCGAACAAACCGCGCGCGACCTGAAGCTCGGCCCCGACTACCAGGCGAGCATCCGGCTGACCGGGCTGGTGCCGATCAATGATGACGGTTTTGCGACGTTAACCAAACATGCCGGGCTCAACGCCGCGATATCGCTCGCCGCCGTGGGGCTGATCCTATGGCTGGCGTTGCGCTGGGGCCGCATCATCTTTGCGGTGGTGGTGACGATCTCGGCCGGGCTCGCAGCCTCCGCCGCGTTCGGCCTGTTCCTGGTCGGCGCGCTCAATCTGATCTCGGTCGCGTTCCTCGTGCTGTTCATCGGCCTCGGAATCGATTTCGGCATCCAATTCGGCGTGCGCTACCGGGCTGAACGCCACGAATTCGGCAATCTGCGCTCGGCTCTGCGCAGCACCGCGCGCAAGGCCGGGCCGCCATTGGCGCTCGCCGCCGCGGCGACGGCGGTCGGCTTCGGGTCCTTTGTCCCGACCGACTATCGCGGACTTTCCGAACTCGGCGAGATCGCCGGGGCGGGAATGGTTATCGCCTTCTTGTGCAGCATTACGTTATTGCCGGCACTGCTGGCACTGCTGAAGCCGCCGCCCGAGCGCGCTCCGATGGGGTTTACCGCACTGGCACCGGTGGATCATTTTCTTGGGCGGCATCGGATAGCGATCGTAGTTGGCACCCTCGGTGTCATCGCCGCCGCTTCCCCGCTGCTGCTGTTCCTGCGCTTCGACTTCAACCCGCTTCACCTGCGCGACCCAAAGGCGCCATCGGTCGCGACCTTTCTCGAGCTGCGCAAAGATCCCCAGATCGGCGCGAATGCGATCGAAGCGATGACCCCGAACCTTGCGGCAGCCGACGCTCTGGCACGGCGCCTGTCGGGGTTGCCGGAAGTAGCACGAGCAGCCACCCTCGACAGCCTCATTCCCGCCGATCAAGACCGCAAACTCGCGCTAATCCGCAAGGCAGCGACAGCCATCGAGCCCTCGCTAAACCCGCAATCGGTCGCACCGCCGGCGAGTGACCAGCAGACGATCGAGGCGCTCAACGCGACCGCGCAATCGCTGTCGCAGATCGCCGCGAACAAGACCGGCCCGGGAGCCGAAGCGGCAAGGCGGCTCTCGGGGTTGCTGTCCAAACTGGCGCAAGCTCAACCCGAGATCCGCCAGCGCGCCGAGACCGCAATCGGCCAACCCTTAAAGATTTCGCTCGACGATCTGCGGCAAGCTCTGCAACCCCAACGTATCACCCGCGACTCCCTTCCGGCCGAGCTGAAGCGGCAATGGGTGACCCCGGACGGCAGTGCGCGGGTTCAAGCGCTGCCGAAGGGCGATCCCGACAATACCGCCGTATTGCGCCAATTCGTGACCGCGGTCTTGGCGGTGGCGCCGAACGCGACCGGACCCGCCGTGCTGCTCTACGAAGCCGGGAAGACCGTCGTGCGCGCCTTTGTCGAGGCCGGAATCTTTGCGATTGCCGCGATCGTGCTGCTGCTGGCGGTGACATTGCGCCGGGTCCGGGACGTGCTATTGACCCTGATCCCGTTGCTAGTGGCCGGCGTCGTCACGTTGGAACTGGCGGTCGCTCTCGGGATAAAGCTGAACTTTGCCAACATAATCGCGCTGCCGTTGCTGCTCGGGGTCGGCGTCGCCTTTAAGATCTATTACATGCTCGCCTGGCGCAGCGGCCGGACCGCGCTGGTGCAATCGACCCTGACCCGGGCTGTCATTTTCAGCGCGATGACAACGGCAACCGCCTTTGGCAGCCTGTGGATGTCTGCCGATCCCGGCACATCGAGCATGGGCGAGATGATGGCGCTGGCGCTTCTTTCGACGCTGGCGGCGGCGGTGCTGTTCCAGCCTGCGCTGATGGGACCGCCGCGCAAGGCAGAGCCCGACTGGGACGGGAGCCGGCAGCTGCTGCGTGAGCCGGCGATCGCAGTACGTCGGGTGTCGCCCGCGGTCGAAGCTGCTTCACGCGGCGGTCCGGCCCGGCACGTCGAGGAGCCCTCCGAGCACGAATTCGAGAAATGAGCGAAGCCGCCATTTCGCGCCCGCGGCTTATTTCGCGCGCGCGGCCCGGCCGAACCAGCATCGCGCTCGACAGTTTGCGAGCCTACGTCATCCTGCTGGTGCTGGCGTTCCACTCCTCGCTCGCCTATCTCGCCTTTCTGCCGGCGCATCCTTTCGCTTTCGACACCCCGCCGTTTCAGTGGCGCGCATTCCCGATCATCGACAGCCACAGATCCATCGGTCTCGAACTGTTCTGCGCGTGGCAAGACGTCTTTCTGATGACGCTGTTCTTTCTCTTGTCTGGGCTGTTTGTGTGGCCCAGCCTGAAGCGCAAGGGCATCCCGGCCTTTATCGCCGACCGCATTCAAAGGCTAGGGATGCCGTTCGTCCTGGTCGTGGCACTGTTGATGCCGATTGCGTTGTATCCCTGTTACCTTCAGACCGCGATCCAACCCGGCATCGCCGCCTATATCAGGCACTTTCTCGCACTGCCGCTGTGGCCGTGCGGGCCGATGTGGTTTTTGTGGCTGCTGCTGTCGGCTGATCTGATCGCCGCCGGGCTGCACAAGATTGCTCCCGATTGGGGAGAATGGCTGGCCCAGTTCTCCAGCAAGGCCGGCGCGCAGCCAGTCCGCTATTTCGCCTGGCTATTGGCTGCTTCAGCTTTGGCCTATATCCCGCTCGCACGGGTCTTCACGCCCGAGGCCTGGGCGCAATTCGGCCCGTTCGCTCTCCAGCTAAGCCGCCCGGCCCATTACGCGGTCTACTTCTTTGCTGGCGCCGGGCTCGGCGCCTACGGCATCGATCGCGGTCTATTCGCGGCGGACGGAACGCTGATCAAACATTGGCGGCTGTGGCTTGGTCTGGCGCTGGGATCGTTTGCGCTGTGGCTGACTTTAACGGCGCTCACGGTAAAGTCACAGGGCCACGTTCCTTTGGTTCTCCAGATCCTCGACGATCTGTGCTTTGTGATTGCTTGTCTGTGCAACTGCTTTGGTGTGCTGGCATTGGCGCTGCGCTTAGCGGCGGGCCGGCGGGCATGGCTCGACAATTTGAAACAGAATGCCTACGGCATGTACCTGGTGCACTACCTATTCGTGGTCTGGCTGCAATATGCGCTGTTGCCGGCAGAGCTGCCCGGGATCGTCAAGGCCGGCGTTGTTTTCGCCGGTACGCTGTTGTTGAGCTGGGCGACAACCGCCGCCTTGCGGCGTCTGCCGGTGCTCGCCGGGATTATTGCCGGTGGCCGACGGATCGCGGCGAAGCCATCGTAACTGTCGTCTGCTCCGTGACAAAGCTGCCGATACGCGTTATCGCTCGGCGCGCCTCGGGCATCACCGTCGCGAACAGATGCCACACATGCGGCATTCGCGGCCAAATTTCGAGCACCACCTCGCAGTCGGCGGCTCGCATCCGATCCGCCATGCGGGTGGCGTCGTCGCGCAATACCTCGTCGCTGCCGACCTGGATCAAGGCCGGCGGCAGGCCACGCGGATCGCCGTAGAGTGGCGAGGCATAGGGGTGCCGTGGGTCGACACCGGCGAGATAACATTCGGCGATCGGCGCAATCCCATTCGCATCCAAAAACGGGTCGGCGATCGCGTTGCACGTTAACGACGCTCCGGTCAATGCGAGGTCGGTCCAGGGCGACAACGCCACGACCGCAGCCGGCAACGGCAATCGGCCTTCATCGCGGCATCGCAACAGCAGGGCGAAGGCAAGCCCACCTCCGGCAGAATCGCCAATCACCGAGATCTGCCGCGGGTCAGCGCCGCTCGCCAACAGCCACTCATAGGCCGTCATGGCGTCGTCGAGCGCCGCCGGAAACGGATGTTCGGGGGCCAGCCGGTAATCGGCCGCCAGCAGGCGCGCTCCTGCCGCCCGCGCCAGCCGCCATGTCAGGTGGCGATAGAGCGCGGGCGAACCGACGACATAGCCCCCACCATGCAGGTAGAGCACGTACCGATGCTGCCGCGACGCCGGCGTCACCACCCATTCCGCTTCGACGCCGCCGGCATCGACCGCGATCCGCTTGATGCCGGATGGCGGATTGGGAACCCATCGTTCGGCGACGGTCGCCCGCTGACGCCGCTCCTCGAGGCTGGCGTCGGCCCCCGGCTTGCCCTTCAACAGGCAACGCGTCCCCAGCCGCAAAATCTCCGCACGCAGGCTCATCGGTATTCAGCGCGCCACAAAAGGGCGCATCTCGCCCGCTACTCTGACCCGCACGCGAAGCGCATTGCCCGGCAGATAGGCGAGCGGCATATCCTCGACATCGACGGTTTCGAGGCTGGCGCGATCCGCCCCGGCGGCGACGGCGCGGTCACGCGCCTGCTCCTCGGCCGCAGCGATCGCCGCAACCCGGTCGAGATCGCGATAGATCTGGTCGGTCTCGCCGCTGATCTGCGCAATCGCAGCACCTACCGCATTGGCGTACTCGCCATAAGGCACGCGGATCACGCGCGAAACCCCAGCCAGCTGGTTTGGCACCAAAAAGGCGCCGCCGCCGACCGCGATCAGCGGCACATCGCCCGCCTCGGTCTTCATCCGGTCGACGGCATCCTCAATGCGGTCGCTCGCCGCCGTCAGCACCACCTGCGCCAACGCGCGCGGCAGATCCGCGACGCGTTGCCGCTCGCCGATATTGGCGACGCCGGACGCGACTGCCGCGTCGGTCGCAGTCAGCGTGTTGCCGCCAAAGACCAGCGCCTCCGATGTCAGCCGGTAACCGACACTCTGCGGCCCGACCGTTAGCGGATTGCGCCCGATCACGCTGCCGCCACCGAGCGCGATCGACAGCAGGTCCGGCATCCGAAACAAGGTGCGCACTCCGCCGATCTCGACAACCGAATTCGCCTCGCGCGGAAAGCCGCGGCGCAGCTGGCCGACATCGGTCGAGGTGCCGCCAACATCGACGACCATCGCCTCGGCGAGCCCCGACAGAAACGCCGCGCCGCGCATCGAGTTGGTCGGGCCCGACGCAAAGGTCATGACCGGGAGCGCCGTCGCTGCGGCGGCTTCGGTGACGGTGCCGTCGTTTTGCGTCAGGTAGAGCGGCGCCTCGATCCCGCTCGCCGCCAGCGCAGCGGTAAACCCGGCGACAGTCTTGCGCGCGAGTTCGACTAGCGCAGCGTTCAACAGCGCCGCATTTTCGCGTTCGAGCAACCCGATGCGGCCGAGATCGCGTGACAGGGTTACCGCGGTGCCGGGGCACTCCTCGGCCAGGATTGCCCGCGCCCGCTCCTCGTCCGAGCTGTCGACCGGCGAGAAAATCGCCGCGACCGCGACCGAACCGATGCCGTGCTCCCGGATCCGTCGTGCCGCCCGGCGCATACCCTCTTCGTCGAACGGAACGATCGGGCGGCCGTCGTAGTCATGGCCGCCTTCGAGCATGAACACCTCGCCGCAAACCAGTTCGGCGAGGTCCGTCGGCCAATCACAAAATGGCGGCAACGACGCAGCCGCCGGCAATCCAATCCGCACCGCGCCGACCCGCGCGAGGCCTTGCCGCTGCACGACCGCGTTGACGAAATGCGTCGTGCCGATCACGACCGCGTCGATGTCGCGACGCGCGACGTCGGGATGGGCCGACAGGAGTTCGAGCGCCGCAACGATGCCGGAGGTCACGTCCTCGGTGGTCGGCGTCTTGACCGCGTGCGCGACCGCGCCATCGACCAGCAGCACCGCATCGGTATTGGTCCCGCCAACATCGATCCCGATCCGCCGCATCTCAGTTCACGGCCCAGGCCGCAGCCGATTTGGTCATCGAGCCAAGATAGGGATTGTCGCAATTTTGTCATCATCGGCTGCGACGCCATGACCGCGATTTCTGCGATACCCCCGTAAGCGTGACAGCTCGCCGGAGGGGCGCGCGTGCGCGGTTCAGTCCTCGCCGGCGAATACCGAGCGAAAGTCGAGGTCGTAGCCGAAGGCGCGCGGCCCGACATGGTCCAATCCCTTGCCGCTGAGGAAGACCGGCGGCGCCGGCAGCGCGACGACCGTGACGCGCCGTCCATAGCGGATCGTTTCGGTGCCGCAAGCCTCGCCCGAGACGGTGTCGAGCACGCAAATCAAATCGGGCGACATCGCGATCGGCACACCGTCGCGCCAAGCCACCACCCATTCGTTTTGAAAGGCGATCTCGAGGCGCGAACCGCGGTCCTGATCGAGCCCGTCGATAACCACCCGCCCGCGCAGAAATCCTTCGGTCGTGCGCCGCGCGACATCGACGACCTTGCCGCGGAACAGGCATTTGCCGTGCGCTTCGTCGAGGATCGCGGCAATCGGGTCTTGATGCCGGCGCTGCGCCTCCCGCACCCGGCGGCCGAGGCCGATCGCCTTCGACACGGTGAAATGGATGCCCCATTCTTTGACTTCAGCGCCGGTGCGCGGCGCTTTGCAGGTCGAGGCGATCGAGCCCATCTCGACGCAAATCTTGCGGCTCGCGCGCTCCATCCATTTCCAATTCGGGACTTTGGTGACGACCGCCTCGATGCCGCGCGGATCGTACAGCACGCACGGATAGGGCCGCAGCTCGCCGACCGCGACGCTGGTCATCTGCGCCTCGGGATAGGCGCGGCCCATCGTGTCGGCATCGACCACCGGCAATCCCAGATGTGCCGCCGCCATCAACGGCTGGATGCCGTTGCCGCCGCCGATCTCGAGCGACATCACCGCGGCGAATTTCGCCCCAAGCAGCCCTTCCTGGATCTCGACCGCGCGGGCGACATTGCGGCTGTCGGCGAGCCGCTCCTGACCGACGAGCGGCGCCCCCATATTCGAGACCACCGCCACCCAATCCTCGTCATCGAGATCGAATGGGGAGATCAGCCTGACCCGATGCCCCTCGGCATAGAGCCGGCGCATGTTCAACAGCCCGAGATACGGACTGCCGCCGCCGCCGGTGCCGAGGATCCACGCCCCGACCGCGAGCGCCTCGATGTCGTCGAGCGTGATTGGCGTTGGCGAGCTTGGCATTGCGAGGGGCGATCGGGGTGGTGGAGGGCGGCGGCGAGATTGCGTCGCCGGGCTCGCCATGACAAGCGCCGCGCTCGGGCGGCAATTCCCGTGTAACCGGGAAAAAACCGGGAATTTTTCCGATTTTCGTCGGTTTAAGCGCCGATAAGCGAGTAGTTACAGCAGCTTAGACGGAAATTCCCGTGGCAACCTTATCGGGAATTTTCCCCCTCCTAATCGGGAATTTCCCCCGCCGAACCGGGAATTGATGGGATCGCCGTATCGGGAGCTCTTCGAGTGGAATTTCGCGCTATCGAAGGCTACCACGGTATCGTGGCTAAATTGGAGCCGCCGCGCGTGATATGCTCACGGATCACGTCCGTGGACGATAGCCGGTCGGGGGAGCCGAAAACCGGCGGCAGAGATCTGACGGGGGAAACGGCATGTTGAAATCGCACGGACTAGGCCTGCTGCTCGCCGCGGCATTCGCAAATGGCGCCTGGGCCCAGGGCGCCGCCCGGTTTGATGGCCAGTACGTCGGCGAACTCAGACTAGTGAAGACCGTCAGCGGCGACTGCACCGAGCCGCCTCCGGGCGCGGTGTTTCCGATGACAATCTCAGGCGGCCGGGTCGAATTTAAATACGACCCCCGGTTCGATACCGTATTGCGCGGCCGGGTTGCTGATAACGGCTCGTTTCACGCCTCGCAACGCTTGGCCAAAGGGCGGATCAGCATGACCGGGCAAATTCAAGGAAAAATTGTCACCGCCCGTCTTAAATCGCCCAGCTGCCGCTACACCTTTCGCACGAGCAATTAGCGCGCGATCAGGACATGCTCCCGCCATGATCGTCGCAATGAGCACTGGAAGAGCGGACTCCGGCTTTTCGACCATGTGACGCAATCTAATCTCGCTGGGTCGGTCATTCCGGGATGGCCCGAAGGGACAGGCCCGGAATCCAAGAAAACGAAGGTTCGCCTTTAATGGTCGAGTGCGGTTTCATGGATTCCGGGTTCGCGGGAGGAGGCCCGCGCCCCGGAATGACACGTTTCAGGGTTGCTTCACGCGCACGTTCCGCCGGGCAGCGTTATCTACTTAGCCCGTAAACCGCGCTAGCGGCATGGGGATCGGAGAATTAATCGTCATTACCGGTGGCGCGCTGGCCGGTGGTTTTGTCTCGGGGCTGGCGGGGTTTGGCACCGGCATAACTGCGATCGGCATTTGGCTTTATGCCGTGTCGCCGCCGGTCGCCGCTTCGCTCGTCATCCTGTGCTCGGTCATCGCGCAAATCCAAACCCTGCCCCGGATCTGGCGTTCGATCGAGGCAAAGCGGGTCCTGCCTTTTTTATCGTCCCCGGCATCGTGGGCGTCCCGCTCGGCACCGTGCTGGTATCACACCTCGACCCGAGAACGTTGAAACTCGGGATCGGCGGTCTGCTGCTGCTTTTCTCGGCCTACATGCTGTTTCGCAGATCATCGGCGAAGACCGCCTGGGGCGGCCGGATCGCGGATGGTGCGGTTGGTTTTGGCGGAGGCGTTCTCGGCGGCCTCGCCGGTTTGTCGGGGCCATTGCCGACGGTGTGGGTGACGATCCGGGGTTGGGGAAAGCAAGAGAGCCGAAGCGTCTTTCAAGCGTTCAACCTAACGATCTTGATCATTGCGCTGATCTCGCATGCCCTCGCTGGCTTACTGACAGCAGAAGTCGGCTGGGCGTTGCTAGCGGCATTGCCCGGCACAATCGGCGGCGCCTTGCTCGGCGCCCGCACCTACGGACGCCTAAATGACGCCCGCTTCCGCATGATCCTTCCGCCTTATCCCCTCGCCCGTACCGTAAACGGGTTGCGTAACTCATTTCGCAGAGCGACTATACGCTCGTAGATAAGAAGATACACATGTGAGCACTATGCCTTGGCTCTTTCGTTCATCCTCCGAACGTGTTGCAGACCCCAGTCTCGTGCCTGAGGTATCGAGAATAATTATGGGGTGTAACCATGAGCACGGTTGAAAGGGTTAGCAGTGGTGATCCACAACAAGCCGCCGGCGATGTAGTATTCGTCCACGGTCTAGGGGGAGATCCATATAAAACGTGGCAATACTACGACCGTCCCGACAGTTTTTGGCCCTCCTGGCTGGCTCAGGATATCCCGCTACTTAATATTTGGACCGTTGGCTACGAGGCGGCCCCCTCGGCATGGCTTGGCACAGCAATGCCGTTAAGTGATAGAGCCCGAAATATCCTTGATCTCTTGCGCCTTGAAGGGATTGGAACGCGCCCATTAGCGTTCATATGTCATAGCTTGGGTGGGCTTGTTGTCAAGCAAATGCTTCGTACCGCCGACGATGCTACAACCCCGGAAGCTTCACAATTTTTGCAAAATACGTCGGCGCTGGTTTTCTTAGCTACACCACATACTGGATCCCTCCTTGCTAACTATTTGAGTAAATTAAGCGTAATATTTCGAGTAAGTGCAAGTATAAGAGATTTAGAAGCGTATAGCGCGCCATTACGTGACCTCAATCTCTGGTTCCGGCAAAAAGTGGCCAAACAGAAAATCAAAAGTCTTGTGCTGTTCGAAACGCAAGGTATCAAAATTTCGAGGGTTTTTCGCACACGGCAGGTTAAAGTAGTGGACGAAGCCAGCGCCGACCCAGGTTTACTAGATGCAACGCCCATAGGCGTAGACGCTGACCACCTCTCTATTGCGAAGCCGCGTAATAGAGCTGATCAGATTTATCTGGCCGTTCGCCATTTCATCGAAGGCCAGTTTATGACTGTCCGTGGCAGCAGATCTAGGTCAAGCTATTTGTCTATAAATACCGAACAAGATGGTCATCAGCAATCTTTGTTTGACAAAACCAATCATCGCCCTTACCGCTTTTTTATATCATATCGCAGAAGCGCAGAATTGGATGCTAAACTCGCTAACTACCTTCGCGACGAACTTTCTCGTTTGGGCGGCGAAGCATTTATCGATCGCTCGCTAACCATTGGCGTTGACTGGGCGGCGGAGATCTCTGCCCGAATATGTTGGTGCAACTGGTTCATACTTTTGGTTTCAAATGAATTTAACGGCACTCAGGCGATCCTGGAAGAGGTGATTACGGCCTCGCGACGCCAGAGAAAGTATGGTCGCCCTGCGATACTTCCAATTCACGTTCATCTTACAGATATGCTCGAGTATGAATTGGGAACTTACGTCGGGGGATTACAGTACGAGACATGGAGCGCTGATGAGGACCACGAAAAAGTTGTTAACGCTCTTGTCGCAGCCGTTACGCACGGCCCTCCTGACCGACTTGTCGCGGCAGACGCGCTGGCATTTAGCAGGGGAAAGCCACCCGCCACTGCGGGGCAGATAATGGGAGGAGGTGGCCGACCGACTGGCGTCTTAAAGCTATCTGATTCTCACTACATTGAACGGCAAGCAGACCACACCGTCTCATCATTGGCAACCGTGATGGGCACCACTCTAGTGGTATGACCGAAACACAAGATTCCCTCAGTCGAGCTTTTGCGTCATGATGCTGCGATGCGCAGCGATGTTGAAGTCCGGCTTGGGCCGGGGGATCGGGAGCGGCTTGAGGCAGTGGTGGGCGATCGCAATGCTGTCCAGAAGCATGTGTGGCGAGCGCGGATCATCCTGGCCACGGCAGAAGGCTGCGGCACCGCCGAGGTGATGCGCCGGGCCGGCGTGTCGAAACCCTGCGTGTGGCGCTGGCAGCGCCGCTTCATGGAGGCGGGGGTCGATGGCCTGTTGCACGACAAGACGCGCAAGCCCGGCAAAGCGCCGATCCCCGAGCCGGTCGTCGGGCGATTGATCGCGCTCACGCTCGGCGCGCCACCCGGCGAGACCACCCATTGGACGAGCCGCGCGATGGCCGACGCCATGGGGCTGGCGGTCAGCACCGTGCAAAAGATCTGGCGCGCCCATGGTCTCGCCCCGCATCGGTTGCAGGTCTTCAAACTCAGCCGCGACCCGCAGTTTGCCGCCAGGCTGCGCGATGTCGTGGGCCTTTACGTCGACCCTCCGGCGCACAGCCTGGTGCTGTCGGTCGATGAGAAGAGCCAGATCCAGGCGCTCGACCGCACTCAGCCGGGGTTGCCGATCAAGCAAGGCCGCGCCGGGACAATGACCCATGATTATATCCGCAACGGCACGACCACCCTGTTTGCCGCCCTCAATGTGCTCGACGGCACGGTCATCGGGCAGTGCATGCAGCGCCACCGGCACCAGGAATTCCTGCGCTTTCTCAATCGCCTCGAGCGCGACATCCCAGCCGGCCGACTGGTCCACGTGATCCTTGACAATTACGGCAGCCACAAGCACCCCAAAGTCAGGGCTTGGCTGGCCCGGCACCCGCGCTGGACGTTCCACTTCACCCCCACCTCGGCATCCTGGCTCAACGCCGTCGAGGGCTTTTTTGCCAAGCTAACCCGCCGGCGATTGCAACGCGGCGTGTTTCACTCCCTCGTCGACCTCCAGGCCGCGATCAACCGTTACCTTGCCCAACACAACCACAGTCCAAAGCCGTTCACCTGGACCGCCGACCCCGACCGCATCATCGCCGCCGCCAACCGCGGGTACCAAGTGTTAGATTCGATCCACTAGTAATCAAAGGCCCGCGGCAAACAGGTAAATCTAGTCTGTTAGTTCGCTATCTGAATCAATGCCAGGCGGCTTCAAAAAAGATCCTATTCGTAGATTTCCAATCTCTAGGGCGACGCGATCTAGAAAGTTACGAGTCTCTTCTTGCGTACCTTTGCAGACTTTTGTATCGAAGAATTGACTGACTCTCAGCAAGGCATAGCTGATCATGTAGCCACGTCTCTGGAATTCAATAAGCTCTTTGAGCGCGAAGTGCTGATTAAGGCAAAAACGCCCATCGTGGTAGCCATCGATAGTGTCGATCGCCTGCTCGGAACCGAATGGCAGGACGATTTTTTCGGAATGCTGCGTGATTGGCACAATCGACGCTGGTTGCCGGGGTGGTCTACATTAGATCTGGCGTTGGTAATTGCCACCGAACCCTATATCCTGCTGGCGAGCGAATTTCAATCGCCATTCAACGTAGGCGAAATTGTTGAATTAGGTAATTTCACGCGTGGAGAACTTTCCAAGCTGAACGCAAGCTACGGTAGCCCCCTCGACGATGCTGAATGTGACGACATGTTTGCATTGCTGTGCGGCCATCCGTATCTAAGTCGTATTGCCCTCCATTATCTGGCCACCCACCCAGACCGTTCGTGGGAACAGGTAGCTGCAGTCGCGGCAACAGATAAAGGCCCCTTCATTGATCATCTCAAAGCTCTCTTGCTACTACTCCGGCACAAAAGTTGTTCCGTCTAATCCCCTTTACTCGCGGTTTTTCAAGAACCTTTTACGATAGCGACTCAGATGCTAAGGCAAGGAGCGCAGCCGTCGCGTCGCCGCATCCTCGTTGGAGGCAACGTTGATCCTGCTCGAGACATATATCTTGAGAGACCCGAGGACCGCCAATTCCTGAATCTCATTATTAGGGGCGAATACGTAAACCTTTTTTGTGCTCGGCAGTCCGGTAAGTCTTCGCTCATGGTTAAAACGTGTCTCAGTCTACGACAAGCCGGATGGCGGACAGCTTTGATCGACTTATCGGTGTTGAGCACGGCCAATGATTCGGAAACGTATTTCCGCGGGCTTGTCAGCGGAATATCAGATTTTCTTGAAATTATGGATTACGCGGCGTTCTGGGAACGACGGACGTTTGATACACCGCCCCAAAAATTTCTCGCATTTGCAACATACTTCATCCCTGAACGTGTCAACGGACCTGTGGCAATCTTTCTTGACGAGGTGGATTTGGTATTCAAACAAACTTTTGCTGATGAAATTTTTTTTGCTATTCGGAGTATACCTAGTGGTATGACCGAAACATAAGATTCCCTCAGTCGAGCTTTTGCGTCATGATGCTGCGATGCGCAGCGATGTTGAAGTCCGGCTTGGGCCGGGGGATCGGGAGCGGCTTGAGGCAGTGGTGGGCGATCGCAATGCTGTCCAGAAGCATGTGTGGCGAGCGCGGATCATCCTGGCCACGGCAGAAGGCTGCGGCACCGCCGAGGTGATGCGCCGGGCCGGCGTGTCGAAACCCTGCGTGTGGCGCTGGCAGCGCCGCTTCATGGAGGCGGGGGTCGATGGCCTGTTGCACGACAAGACGCGCAAGCCCGGCAAAGCGCCGATCCCCGAGCCGGTCGTCGGGCGATTGATCGCGCTCACGCTCGGCGCGCCACCCGGCGAGACCACCCATTGGACGAGCCGCGCGATGGCCGACGCCATGGGGCTGGCGGTCAGCACCGTGCAAAAGATCTGGCGCGCCCATGGTCTCGCCCCGCATCGGTTGCAGGTCTTCAAACTCAGCCGCGACCCGCAGTTTGCCGCCAGGCTGCGCGATGTCGTGGGCCTTTACGTCGACCCTCCGGCGCACAGCCTGGTGCTGTCGGTCGATGAGAAGAGCCAGATCCAGGCGCTCGACCGCACTCAGCCGGGGTTGCCGATCAAGCAAGGCCGCGCCGGGACAATGACCCATGATTATATCCGCAACGGCACGACCACCCTGTTTGCCGCCCTCAATGTGCTCGACGGCACGGTCATCGGGCAGTGCATGCAGCGCCACCGGCACCAGGAATTCCTGCGCTTTCTCAATCGCCTCGAGCGCGACATCCCAGCCGGCCGACTGGTCCACGTGATCCTTGACAATTACGGCAGCCACAAGCACCCCAAAGTCAGGGCTTGGCTGGCCCGGCACCCGCGCTGGACGTTCCACTTCACCCCCACCTCGGCATCCTGGCTCAACGCCGTCGAGGGCTTTTTTGCCAAGCTAACCCGCCGGCGATTGCAACGCGGCGTGTTTCACTCCCTCGTCGACCTCCAGGCCGCGATCAACCGTTACCTTGCCCAACACAACCACAGTCCAAAGCCGTTCACCTGGACCGCCGACCCCGACCGCATCATCGCCGCCGCCAACCGCGGGTACCAAGTGTTAGATTCGATCCACTAGTGGTACGACGCAATCATAGGATTCCATATTGGAGCGGGGTGTGCGATGATGCGCGATGCGCGAGGGGATCAGCATCGAAGTGAGTGCCGGCGACCGCGAACGACTGGCGGCGGTGGTGGCGGATCGCAACAGCCGGCAAAAGCATGTGTGGCGGGCACAGATCATTTTGGCGACCGCGGAGGGCTGCGGTACGGCCGAGATCATGCGCCGCGCCGGAGTATCGAAGCCGTGCGTGTGGCGCTGGCAGGAGCGCTTCATGCGCGAAGGGGTGGCCGGCCTGCTGCACGACAAGACGCGCAAACCCGGTTTGCCGCCGACGCCTGCGGCGGTTATTGACCGAGTGGTCGAGTTGACGCTGGCGGAGCCGCCAGGCGAGGCAACCCACTGGACCGGCCGGGCGATGGCGGTGGCGAGCGGCATCTCGCTGCGCTCGGTGCAGCGGATCTGGGCGGCGCACGGTCTGCAGCCGCACCGAGTGCGGCGTTTCAAGCTGTCGCAAGACCCGGCGTTTGCCGCCAAATTGCGTGACGTGGTCGGGCTATATCTCGACCCGCCGGCCCACAGCCTGGTGCTGTCGGTCGACGAGAAGTCGCAAATTCAGGCTCTCGACCGCACCCAGCCCGGCTTGCCGATCAAGAAGGGTCGAGCCGGGACAATGACCCATGATTACATCCGCAACGGCACGACGACGCTGTTTGCGGCGCTCAATGTCCTTGACGGCTCGGTCATCGGCCAATGCATGGCGCGTCACCGCCACCAGGAGTTCATCCGCTTCCTCAATCGGGTCGAGGCCGTTGTCCTGGCCGGCAAGCTCATTCATGTGATCCTCGACAACTATGCCGCCCACAAGCATCCCAAGGTCCGCGCCTGGCTTGCGCGGCATCCACGCTGGACGTTTCACTTCACGCCCACGTCATGCTCCTGGGCCAATGCCGTTGAAGGCTTTTTTGCCACCCTGACCCGCCGGCGGTTGCAGCGCGGCGTCTTCCGCTCGCTGGTCGATCTGCAAGCCGCGATCAACCGCTATCTCGGCGAGCATAACCGCAAACCCAAACCCTTTGTCTGGACCGCCGACCCCGATCGCATTATCGAAAAAGTCAACCGCGGGAACCAAATGTTGGCGTCAGACCACTAGACAACTTGCTCTTAAAAATACAAACGCCAGCCTCGTCTTTTGCTTAGCGGGATTAGCCGCACCGCATGATTTTGTGCGGGGACCCTACGGCGGCAGCTATGATGTGGGGATCACATTAACTCTTCGTGACTTTTCGAAAGATCTCGATGATTTTGAAGAGCTTTTACCCATGCTCGCCGAAGAGCGGGTCTGCGCATTGTTGACACTTCAACGGATCTTATATTGGACAGCGGGACAACCAGGCTTAACAATGAAGATCTGCGCCGATATCAATCAGCAGATTTATGCACTAATCAATGGTGAGAATTGCCGTGCAAAAATAGACGCGTACATCAGAGGACTTTTGAAGAATGCCCCAAAGCCGTTTGGGGACCCTAAGATGAAGGAGCACCTCAAAGAGGTTAATAAATTCATTGAGAAGAGATCATGGCATCCGAATGAGGCACTTGACACGTATGAAAAAATGTTGAGGGGAGAAAAGATCTTAGACAGCGACGCCGAATACATTGCCGAGCTAAAGCTATCAGGGCTCACAACGGTGGGATACCATCAGCACCTCGTAATTCGGAACCGCGTGTATCGTCGGTTGTTCAATGATCGGTGGATCGCGGAGCGACGCGATGCGATACGGTCGGTGGCCCAGGAGGTAGCGTGAAAGGCCATCGGGTTCAAGTCGGCGGAACACTAGACCCTGAGCGCGCTGTATATATCACGCGGCCTGAGGACGACCAGCTGATGCAATTGCTCATGGCGGGCGAATACGCGTGCCTCTTGGCACCCCGCCAGGTGGGCAAATCGTCCCTCATGGTCCGTACAGCACTCCAACTCAGGGATGAGGGGTGGAGAATTGCTGTCGTCGACCTTTCCACATTTGGACGCAAAATTGATTTGCGAAGCTACTTTTTTACGCTGACCGAGATTTTGGCGGACCAACTAGGGATAGATTTTGAACCTTCCACATTTTGGGATGATGAGAGGTCATATAGCAGCGATTCGCAACAGTTCGCGAGATTTTTCCATCAGATTGTCCTACATCAACTCAACTCAAACGTGATCATTTGTTTGGATGAGGTTGATAGCATACTTCGGTTCGATTATTCAGATGACCTGTTTTTAGCGATCAGAGCTATATATAATGAGAGAACTCTTAAGGATAGGGGCAATAGGTTAGTTTTTTGTCTAGTAGGCGTAGCGACTGTTTCCGAGCTTGTTAAAGATAAGCGAACAACCCCTTTTAATATAGGGACCGTAATGGACCTAAGTGATTTTAGCAAGAACAGAGACAATTTGACTCCATTAAAAGAATTGTTTGGCAGAGATTTGTGTCAAGGTGATCAGCTCATCGAGCGCGTATTTTATTGGACAGACGGACACCCATTTTTGACGATGACCCTGTTTAATGAAATGCTGTTACGTAACAGAAGGCAACCAGACGAGGTAGACACAATAGTAGTCGAAAAATATTTATCTCATAAAACGTACGATAAAGAAGCAAATGTCGAGAATGTAGAGAGAATTATTAAGAATAGGGTAGCCCATCCGGCTGATGTGCTTACCATATATCTTAGACTGCTTTCAGGAAGACACCTTCGGTTCCAAGCAACTGAGGATTGCAGCGGGCTTAGAATCTCTGGTCTTGTAAAGGTCAGTGACGATGGACTATTGGTTGTTAGAAATCGTATATTCCAAAAACTGTTTGATGAAGAGTGGACAGAGCGAATGCTTCGTGAAATTGATGGTAAAAAAATTATTGGCGGGGAAACCAGCCAATTCCTGCATTTGGTTATAACGGTCTTCGTTAAGATTGGGGAGATGGTCATCTGGAATCTTCGGAAACTTTTAGGGTGAGATTGTGTGTGTGCCGGGTGGGGGCTCCTAGTGGTACGACGCAATCATAGGATTCCATATTGGAGCGGGGTGTGCGATGATGCGCGATGCGCGAGGGGATCAGCATCGAAGTGAGTGCCGGCGACCGCGAACGACTGGCGGCGGTGGTGGCGGATCGCAACAGCCGGCAAAAGCATGTGTGGCGGGCACAGATCATTTTGGCGACCGCGGAGGGCTGCGGTACGGCCGAGATCATGCGCCGCGCCGGAGTATCGAAGCCGTGCGTGTGGCGCTGGCAGGAGCGCTTCATGCGCGAAGGGGTGGCCGGCCTGCTGCACGACAAGACGCGCAAACCCGGTTTGCCGCCGACGCCTGCGGCGGTTATTGACCGAGTGGTCGAGTTGACGCTGGCGGAGCCGCCAGGCGAGGCAACCCACTGGACCGGCCGGGCGATGGCGGTGGCGAGCGGCATCTCGCTGCGCTCGGTGCAGCGGATCTGGGCGGCGCACGGTCTGCAGCCGCACCGAGTGCGGCGTTTCAAGCTGTCGCAAGACCCGGCGTTTGCCGCCAAATTGCGTGACGTGGTCGGGCTATATCTCGACCCGCCGGCCCACAGCCTGGTGCTGTCGGTCGACGAGAAGTCGCAAATTCAGGCTCTCGACCGCACCCAGCCCGGCTTGCCGATCAAGAAGGGTCGAGCCGGGACAATGACCCATGATTACATCCGCAACGGCACGACGACGCTGTTTGCGGCGCTCAATGTCCTTGACGGCTCGGTCATCGGCCAATGCATGGCGCGTCACCGCCACCAGGAGTTCATCCGCTTCCTCAATCGGGTCGAGGCCGTTGTCCTGGCCGGCAAGCTCATTCATGTGATCCTCGACAACTATGCCGCCCACAAGCATCCCAAGGTCCGCGCCTGGCTTGCGCGGCATCCACGCTGGACGTTTCACTTCACGCCCACGTCATGCTCCTGGGCCAATGCCGTTGAAGGCTTTTTTGCCACCCTGACCCGCCGGCGGTTGCAGCGCGGCGTCTTCCGCTCGCTGGTCGATCTGCAAGCCGCGATCAACCGCTATCTCGGCGAGCATAACCGCAAACCCAAACCCTTTGTCTGGACCGCCGACCCCGATCGCATTATCGAAAAAGTCAACCGCGGGAACCAAATGTTGGCGTCAGACTACTAGCGGTATGAAACTTAAACTTCGGGATCGCTGAACGGCGTTCCGGGAAATGAATTTCTAAGGGTACCGTCCGTCTGCATCTGAGCGCTGGGACTCGTCACCGGCACCGACGCCGAGCTGTAACCTGGAAAGTGGTACGTTTGGTCAACCCTTTCTGAGATCAGTATCCGCCCCCGCTTTTGCGGGGGCGACGGGGTAGGGTGGGGCCGGGCGGGGGTTAGCCGCGGCCGTTGTGGAGGAATTTGCCGGGTAGCGCGCCGGTGGGCTCGCCGTCTTCAAAGGTGATCTGGCCGTTGACCAGGATCCAGTTGTAGCCCTTGGATTTCTGGATCTGCCGCCACTTGCACGATTTGGCCGCGCTCGACAGCCAGCTTGACCCAAGTTCCGCAGTTTGATTTTGAACAGCATGGTAACTCAATGGGTTGCAAGCCATTTTAAGTTTTAGGCACCACGGTTTTGGGTTCAGGCGGCGGGCGGCATCTCCTGGAAGACCGGCGGAAGGGTGAGGCCGATAGCGCGGCAGATCGGGTCGATGGTCGGGCCTGGCGCGGTGCGCAGGCGCGCCCGGCGACCATCCTGTTCGACATCGATTTCGCTGAGGTCGACAAGATCGTCGACGATGCGCTGCCATTCGAGCCGGCTGCGACGGGCGGCGAGCCGGTCGAAAAGCTCCTTGCGCAGGACAAGGGCGAGGAAGGTGCAGAAGACGTGGCCGCGGATGCCGGCGTCGGTTTTGTGGAAGATCGGGCGGGTGGCGAGCAGCGCCTTTGCGGTTTTGAAGGCGTCCTCCACGGCCAGCAGATTGCGGTAGCGCAACACGATCTGGAGCGCGGCGATCTTGGTGTTGGTGCGCAGCACGAAGAGACCGTCGAACCGGGTATCGGCCTCGATCTTGGCGCGGTCGATGACAAAGCCGCCGCCCGCGGGCGTCTTCAGGAAGCGACGAAAACCCTTGTTGGCGACGAGCGCCTTGTCGCCCTGGGCGAGCTTGCGCTCGAGACCGGCGACGATTTCGGCGCGCGCCGCGGCGTCCTTTTTGGCTTCCTCCTCGTTGCGGCAGATGATGTAGCGCCGCCCGGCGATCGTCGTCTCCCGGATCGCCAGTTCGGTCTCGCCTTTCTGGCGGGGAATGACGAGCGGCACGGCGAGGCCATCATCCTCGATGACCCCGGTGCGCACCTCGCGGCTGGTGCGTTCGCGCACGCCGAGGATGTACTGGATCTTCTCGGCTTCGAGGGCGGCGATGGTATCGGCACTGATCATGCCGCGATCGGCAACGATGCAAGCATCGAGGATCCCAAAGCGCTCGCGCAGCCGTTTGACTACTGGCAACAACAGCGTCACGTCGGCCGTGTTGCCGGGCATCACAAAGGACGCGATCGGCCGGTCGGCGTCGTCAAGCACGATGCCGAGCACGACCTGCTTCAGGTGACCGCGATAGTCTTTGGAGTGGCCGTACTGGCCTAGGCTCTCGCCGCCGGCCCCCTCGAACCATAAACTGGTGGTGTCGAAAAACGCGATCGAAACGGCGCCGAACAGCGGCTGGCGGTGGTGATAGAGTGCCTCCTCGATGGCCTCGGCGGTGCTGCGGCCGGCCGCGTCGACTTCGCCAAGCCAGGCCATCGCCTTATAGGCGTGGTCGAGATCGAGCCCATCGGTGCCCGGCACACGTACCCGGCTCAGCCAGTCGCTGGCATGGCGGTCGGAGCCCGAGATCATCAGCCGGTGCAGCACCGTGAGATAGACGGCGCGCTCGACATCAAAGGAAAAGCGCCGGTCGGAGACGAGGCTCTTGAGCACGTCGCGGCATCCTGTTTCCGCCCACAGCCAGCCGAACACCAGATCAGGTCCGATGCTGAGGCGGTGCAGCTCCGGCAATTCGCCGCGATAAAAACTCGACAACACGATCGAGCGGCGCGAATGGCGCGCCGCCGAGGCGATCAGCCCATCGATCAGCCCCGAGGCCTCAACTTCATCGCGCCGGCCGAGCGCCTTGATGACGCGCTGCACGTGGCGGCCGCCCTCGCGCGCGTTCTCGACGAGGTAGAGGTATTCGTAGGCTCCAATCTTCTTGACGCGGACAAATATGGCGCGGCACCTTTGTTCTCCGGTACCAGCACCACGATTCTCTGGGCCGCCGCAAGCAAATTCCTCAATATCTATTGCAATCGTCTGGCCGATTTAGCACCACACCTTGGCGTGCCCGGTCGTATCCCTAGCGTTTCCGCGGCTTCCAGCGAGCGATTTACTCCAAACTGAGGAAGTTGGGCTTGACCCAAGTTCCGCAGTTTGATTTTGAACAGCATGGTAACTCAATGGGTTGCAAGCCATTTTAAGTTTTAGGCACCACGGTTTTGGGTTCAGGCGGCGGGCGGCATCTCCTGGAAGACCGGCGGAAGGGTGAGGCCGATAGCGCGGCAGATCGGGTCGATGGTCGGGCCTGGCGCGGTGCGCAGGCGCGCCCGGCGACCATCCTGTTCGACATCGATTTCGCTGAGGTCGACAAGATCGTCGACGATGCGCTGCCATTCGAGCCGGCTGCGACGGGCGGCGAGCCGGTCGAAAAGCTCCTTGCGCAGGACAAGGGCGAGGAAGGTGCAGAAGACGTGGCCGCGGATGCCGGCGTCGGTTTTGTGGAAGATCGGGCGGGTGGCGAGCAGCGCCTTTGCGGTTTTGAAGGCGTCCTCCACGGCCAGCAGATTGCGGTAGCGCAACACGATCTGGAGCGCGGCGATCTTGGTGTTGGTGCGCAGCACGAAGAGACCGTCGAACCGGGTATCGGCCTCGATCTTGGCGCGGTCGATGACAAAGCCGCCGCCCGCGGGCGTCTTCAGGAAGCGACGAAAACCCTTGTTGGCGACGAGCGCCTTGTCGCCCTGGGCGAGCTTGCGCTCGAGACCGGCGACGATTTCGGCGCGCGCCGCGGCGTCCTTTTTGGCTTCCTCCTCGTTGCGGCAGATGATGTAGCGCCGCCCGGCGATCGTCGTCTCCCGGATCGCCAGTTCGGTCTCGCCTTTCTGGCGGGGAATGACGAGCGGCACGGCGAGGCCATCATCCTCGATGACCCCGGTGCGCACCTCGCGGCTGGTGCGTTCGCGCACGCCGAGGATGTACTGGATCTTCTCGGCTTCGAGGGCGGCGATGGTATCGGCACTGATCATGCCGCGATCGGCAACGATGCAAGCATCGAGGATCCCAAAGCGCTCGCGCAGCCGTTTGACTACTGGCAACAACAGCGTCACGTCGGCCGTGTTGCCGGGCATCACAAAGGACGCGATCGGCCGGTCGGCGTCGTCAAGCACGATGCCGAGCACGACCTGCTTCAGGTGACCGCGATAGTCTTTGGAGTGGCCGTACTGGCCTAGGCTCTCGCCGCCGGCCCCCTCGAACCATAAACTGGTGGTGTCGAAAAACGCGATCGAAACGGCGCCGAACAGCGGCTGGCGGTGGTGATAGAGTGCCTCCTCGATGGCCTCGGCGGTGCTGCGGCCGGCCGCGTCGACTTCGCCAAGCCAGGCCATCGCCTTATAGGCGTGGTCGAGATCGAGCCCATCGGTGCCCGGCACACGTACCCGGCTCAGCCAGTCGCTGGCATGGCGGTCGGAGCCCGAGATCATCAGCCGGTGCAGCACCGTGAGATAGACGGCGCGCTCGACATCAAAGGAAAAGCGCCGGTCGGAGACGAGGCTCTTGAGCACGTCGCGGCATCCTGTTTCCGCCCACAGCCAGCCGAACACCAGATCAGGTCCGATGCTGAGGCGGTGCAGCTCCGGCAATTCGCCGCGATAAAAACTCGACAACACGATCGAGCGGCGCGAATGGCGCGCCGCCGAGGCGATCAGCCCATCGATCAGCCCCGAGGCCTCAACTTCATCGCGCCGGCCGAGCGCCTTGATGACGCGCTGCACGTGGCGGCCGCCCTCGCGCGCGTTCTCGACGAGGTAGAGGTATTCGTAGGCTCCAATCTTCTTGACGCGGACAAATATGGCGCGGCACCTTTGTTCTCCGGTACCAGCACCACGATTCTCTGGGCCGCCGCAAGCAAATTCCTCAATATCTATTGCAATCGTCTGGCCGATTTAGCACCACACCTTGGCGTGCCCGGTCGTATCCCTAGCGTTTCCGCGGCTTCCAGCGAGCGATTTACTCCAAACTGAGGAAGTTGGGTTTGACTACTGGCAACAACAGCGTCACGTCGGCCGTGTTGCCGGGCATCACAAAGGACGCGATCGGCCGGTCGGCGTCGTCAAGCACGATGCCGAGCACGACCTGCTTCAGGTGACCGCGATAGTCTTTGGAGTGGCCGTACTGGCCTAGGCTCTCGCCGCCGGCCCCCTCGAACCATAAACTGGTGGTGTCGAAAAACGCGATCGAAACGGCGCCGAACAGCGGCTGGCGGTGGTGATAGAGTGCCTCCTCGATGGCCTCGGCGGTGCTGCGGCCGGCCGCGTCGACTTCGCCAAGCCAGGCCATCGCCTTATAGGCGTGGTCGAGATCGAGCCCATCGGTGCCCGGCACACGTACCCGGCTCAGCCAGTCGCTGGCATGGCGGTCGGAGCCCGAGATCATCAGCCGGTGCAGCACCGTGAGATAGACGGCGCGCTCGACATCAAAGGAAAAGCGCCGGTCGGAGACGAGGCTCTTGAGCACGTCGCGGCATCCTGTTTCCGCCCACAGCCAGCCGAACACCAGATCAGGTCCGATGCTGAGGCGGTGCAGCTCCGGCAATTCGCCGCGATAAAAACTCGACAACACGATCGAGCGGCGCGAATGGCGCGCCGCCGAGGCGATCAGCCCATCGATCAGCCCCGAGGCCTCAACTTCATCGCGCCGGCCGAGCGCCTTGATGACGCGCTGCACGTGGCGGCCGCCCTCGCGCGCGTTCTCGACGAGGTAGAGGTATTCGTAGGCTCCAATCTTCTTGACGCGGACAAATATGGCGCGGCACCTTTGTTCTCCGGTACCAGCACCACGATTCTCTGGGCCGCCGCAAGCAAATTCCTCAATATCTATTGCAATCGTCTGGCCGATTTAGCACCACACCTTGGCGTGCCCGGTCGTATCCCTAGCGTTTCCGCGGCTTCCAGCGAGCGATTTACTCCAAACTGAGGAAGTTGGGCTTGAGCAGCTACGCGGCGCAGGCTGTCCGAAGATGTTACCGCGAGAAGCTCACGGGCACGCACAATGACCGCCGCCAGCTCCTCAATGGAAATGCGCCGGCGCAGGAGACCTCAGTGGTAACCGATGTCCCGGCGCGCTTTTCCGCGGAACACCCAGTACGACCAGCCCGAATACATCAGAATGATCGGGAGCAGGAACAACGCGCCGACCAGTAGGAAGGCCTGCGTGCTCGGCGGCGACGCCGCCTCCCATAGTGTGAAATGGTAGGGGACGATCATCGGCCACAAGCTGATCGCGACGCCAAGATAGGCCAGCAGGAACAGCAGGATCGCGGCGATAAAGGGTGCTGCGTCAACCGCCCCGGAGAGCGCCCGCCAGGCCCAGACGACAACCGCCAGAGTGGCGATCGGCACCGGCCAAAGAAACAGGATATTGGGCAGCGAGAACCAGCGCTCGGCGATTCGGTGCTCCATCAGCGGCGTCCACAAGCTGACGACGGCGATGCCGATGACGACCCCGATCAGACATATCCGGCCCTGGCGTCGCGCCCAATCCTGCAGCGCGCCCTCGGTCTTGATGATCAGCCATCCGGCGCCGAGCAGCCCGTAACCAAAGAGCAGCGCCACACCAGTCAGGATCGAGAACGGCGTCAGGAAATCGACGGAGGTGCCGCTGAACACCCGCCCCTCGACCCGGAAGCCCTGAATAAAGGCGCCGAGCACCACGCCCTGCGCGAAAACCGCGACAAACGAACCGACCTGAAAGGCGCGGTCCCAAAAGGCGCGGCGGACGCGATCCTCGAAGCGAAACTCGAAGGCGACGCCGCGGAAGACGAGCGCGATCAGCATCACCAGGATCGGAAAGTATACGGCCGGTATGATGATGGCAAAAGCCAGCGGAAACGCCGAGAGGAGGGCGACGCCGCAAAACACCAGCCAGGTCTCGTTGCCGTCCCAGATCGGCGCGATCGTGTTCATGATCACCTCCCGATCGGCCGCGTCATGGGCAAAGCCATGCAGCATGCCGACGCCGAGGTCGAAGCCATCGAGCAGGACGTAGAGGATCACGCCCAAGGCAATGAGCGCCGTCCACACACCGACGAAACTGAGGGCGGGCTCGGTCATCGGACTTCCTCGGATTGCGGCGGCGAGGGTAGTCTGCGCACCGGCATCTGCGGACGCCCCGCCTCGACCGGCGCTGGCGCCGCTTCTCCGGGGCCTTTGCGCACCAGGCCGAGCATGAAGATCACGCCGGTCGGGTAGACAAAGAGATAGGCGATGGCGTAGCAGAGCAGCGACACGAGAACGTCGCGCCCGGTGAGCGACGGTGTGACCGACTTCGCGGTTCGCAGCAGGCCATAAACGGTCCAAGGCTGTCGGCCCACTTCCGTGGTCGTCCAGCCGGCGAGGACCGCGAGAAAGCCGATCGGGATCGCCAGCTGGCAGGCGCGAAGGTACCACCCGCGGTCGAACAGACCGCCGCGAAGGCGCAACCACCAGCCGACCACCACCTGGATCAGCATCAGGATCGCCAGCCCGACCATGATGCGGAAGGTGAAAAAGATGATCGTGACCGGCGGCCGCTGGTCGGCGGGAAAATCCTTGAGGCCCCGCACGGTGCCATAGAGTGAATGCGTCAGGATCAGACTGCCGAGATAGGGCACCTCGATCGCATAATTGTTTCGCTCGCCACTCTGGATCGGGTAGCGCGAACAGAGTCAGCGGCAGTTCGGAACCGGTGTTCCAGAGTGCCTCGATCCCGGCGAGCTTGGCCGGCTGATACCGGCGGGTATTGAGGCCATGCTGATCGCCGATAAACATCTGCAACGGCACGAGCACGATCAGCAGCGAGAGGGCTGTCGTCATCATGACCCGTCCCTCATCGTGAAACAGGCCGCGCCTGATCGTATATGCTCCGACGCCTAGCACGACGAACCCGGTGGTCACATAGAAGGCAACAACAGTGTGGGCGAACCTGTAGGGGAAGGACGGGCTGAAGATGATCTGCAGCCAATCCATCGGATAGAAGCGGCCGTCGACGATGGTGTAGCCGACCGGCGTCTGCATCCAACTGTTTGCTGCGAGGATCCAGAAAGAGGAAAAAAGCGCACCGAGCGCGACCATCATGGCAGCGATAAAATGCGCCCAGGGCGGCACCAAGGCGCGGCCGAACAGCAACACGCCAAGGAACGCCGCCTCGAGAAAGAAAGCCGTCAACCCCTCATAGGCCAGGGATGGGCCGATGATGTTTCCTGCGGCATCGGATAGGCCACTCCAATTGGTGCCGAACTGGAAGGGCATCACGATTCCGGTCACCACCCCCATGCCGAAAGCGACCGCGAAGATCCGAATCCAGAAATTCGAGACCTGGAGGTAGACGCCGCGTCCAGTGGCCAGATGCAGCCCTTCGAGCAGCGCGATGTAGGATGCGGCGCCGACGGTGAAGGCCGGCAACAGGATGTGCCAGCCGATAACCCAGGCGAACTGGATTCGTGAAAGCAGGAGCGGATCGAGCGTCACTAGAACTTACCCTCCCTGTATCAGCCAACATTCCCCAGATTCACTCGCAGGCGAGCGCCATCGTCTGGGTTTTGGGCGTACATGGCAACACGCTTCGCGCGCGACGGGTGCCGTTGGCCCGACAGATAAAAATCTCGGCCAGTTCACCTTTGACAATATTGGTCTATCCTCAGATTACGCGCCATTTGAGACGGTAAATCCTCCCGTACTTTCAGCGCATGTCTTTGACCTGGATCGCACGCTCGTCGCGGACTGCCGGCGCTTTGCTCGCACCCAAATCCGTGCACAGGATACCCGGACCAGGTTGACGCTATCTGCGCGAGCCGGCGCTTTTTCCGAGCTCCTGATCACCATCAATCCGCATTACGAGCGTGGCGCCTCGGTCGAGGCGCTCCCGCTGGACTCGCACCACAGCCAAATTTGGTGTTAAGAATCACAAACCCTTCCTTGCCCTCTTCCTATACACAAAGGGAGAGGGTAGGGTGGAGTTGTGCTCTCGTTGCAAATATTCATTCGCTTTTAGGTTGGGGCAATCCGGAGGAGCCATGAGTTCGACGTTTCAGCCAATCGACGAACTTTGCATCAACACCATCCGGACGCTGTCGATCGACGCAGTCCAGAAAGCGAACTCGGGACATCCGGGGACGCCGTTGGGCGCGGCGCCGATGGCCTACGTCTTGTGGACGCGCCATCTGCGGCACAATCCCACCAACCCCAAATGGCCCGATCGCGATCGTTTTGTGCTGTCCGCCGGGCATGCCAGCATGCTGCTCTACAGCCTGCTGTTCCTCACCGGTTACGACCTTACGATGGCTGATATACAGCAATTTCGCCGATGGGGCAGCCGTACCCCGGGGCATCCCGAGTATGGCGTGGTGCCAGGTGCGGAAGTTACGACGGGTCCGTTGGGTCAAGGTGTTGGAAACGCGGTGGGATTCGCAATCGCGGAGCGTTGGCTGGCCGCCACCTTCAATCGGTCGGGCCATGAAGTGGTGAATCACTACACGTATGTGATCGCTAGTGACGGCGACATGATGGAAGGTGTCGCGGCGGAGGCCGCCTCGATAGCGGGTCAGTTTCGGCTCGGACGATTGATCGTGCTCTACGACGCCAACCAGATAACGCTCTCGGCCAGCGCCGATGTGACTTTCACCGAAGATGTCGGCGCGCGATTCCAGGCCTATGGATGGCATGTGGAGCATATCGACGGGCAGGATACAGCCGCGGTCGATGCTGCCCTAACCAAGGCAAAGGCGATCGATGACCGGCCGTCGCTGATCGTGGCGCGCACGCATATCGGCTATGGCAGTCCGCATAAGCATGACACTTTTCAGGCGCACGGCGAGCCCTTGGGCGTCGAGGAGGTCCGGTTAACCAAACGCGCGCTGGGATGGCCAGAAGACAAGGTTTTCTACATCCCTGACGAAGCCCTGGCCCAGTTTCGCAAGGCGGTCGAGCAAGGGCGCGAGTTGGAGACTCAATGGAATCGACGGGTGGACGCGTTGGGCGCTGTCGACCCAGAGGCAGCCGGGAAGTTTCGGCAGGTACTCGCCGGTGAATTGCCGAAAGGATGGGAAGCGGGACTTCCCCGCTTCACGCCGGCGGACGGCGCGATGGCGACCCGCGACGCCGGACAGAAAGCTATCACCGCGCTGGCCGATGTCGTACCTAACCTGATTGGCGGCTCGGGCGACCTCGATCCGTCCACGCGCACCGCGCTCAAGGGACACGGCGACTTCGAGAGTCCGCTGTTTAAGCCTTCCGAGGGTGCGCCGCCGACCCAGGGACTGGTAGGCGGTCCGACCGGATATGCCGGGCGGAATATTCATTTCGGCATTCGCGAGCACGCGATGGCCGGGATTGCCACGGGCATGGCCCTGCATGGCGGCATCCTGCCTTTCGCAGCCACCTTCTTTACGTTTTCCGACTACATGCGGCCAAGCATCAGACTGGCGGCCTTGAGCAAAGCCCACGTCATCTATGTATGGACCCACGACAGCATCGCATTGGGCGAGGACGGACCTACGCATCAGCCGGTGGAACAACTGGCAAGTCTTCGCGCGCTTCCTGGTCTGATCTTGCTACGCCCGGCGGATGCCAACGAGACCGTGGAGGCGTGGAAGATCGCGGCTGCGCACACCTCGGGGCCGGTAGGACTTGTGCTTACGCGCCAGAGATTACCCACTCTGGACCGCTCAACGCTGGCGCCGGCTTCGGGAGTGGCGAAAGGAGCGTATGTCCTCAGCGACTGCGCTACGGGGTCGCCGACCGTTATCCTGATCGCTACCGGTTCCGAAGTGTCGGTTGCGCTAGAAGCGCACAACCAACTGACGCGCGAAGGAATTGCAAGCCGGGTCGTCTCGATGCCGTCGTGGGATTTGTTTCAGTCGCAACCGCAATCCTACAGGGACACGGTTCTTCCTCCTGGCGTCAAGGCGCGAGTCAGCATCGAGGCAGGCTCCACGCTCGGATGGGAGCGGTACGTGGGCCTCGAAGGCGCAATTATTGGGCTGGATCGCTTCGGTGCGTCGGCGCCCGGTGAGATCGTGATGCGTGAGCTGGGCTTCACCGCGGAACACGTTGTCAAAGCTGCCAAATCCCTGATCCGGGGCCACAAAGCCGGATAGAACCGGCGAGCCGAAATTAATTTCCAGCGATGGCTTTCTTCCAATTCGAACCAGGCTGCAACTAATGCGCGGCGGGCGGCATCTGACTAACGTGATAAGCAGGCGAGATGCCGCGATGTTATCGCGGTCGTTTGCGTCGAGGCCCTAACGGCGGAGGCACCAAGCTCAGTAAGTAGTAAGTAGGATGGGTTGAGCGTCGGCGAAACCCATCGCTCTTGCGGATGGTGGGGTTCGCTCCGGTCGACCCACCCTACGATTACGAGGGCCCACAACGCGGCATCGCTCGATTTGAGTTTCATGCGGGCTTGGGCCCGGCTGGCCGGGCAGGCCGTTGCGCTGGTTTGGCCGGGTGCGGATGCAATCGACGTGCGCTCGCGATGGATGGTCGGGGCTGCGGTTGGCGGAATCACATGGCGGACGGGGCGAGAAGCGGGGTTTCACTGTGCGCGGAACGCGGTTGGATCGGATGCTGTTGAATTGCAGAGGCGGTGCTTCGCCGCTTTCGCGTATTCGAGGAGATGACGATGCCGACCAGGCTCAAGACTCTTGCGATCGCCGTCGCGCTGGCAGCGGGGACGTCGACTGCGGCGATGGCGCAATATACCTGCCCGGCGGGCTACACCTATGTCGGCGGCGTCTGCCAGCCGATGGCGGCCCCGGCGCCGGTGCCGGCACCCGCCTATCCGGCATATCCGGCGTACCGGACTCCGACGGGTCCGGTGTCGGGTGCGGCGGCCGGGGGTGCGGCCGGGGCGGCGAGCGGCGAGGCGGCAGCCGGTCCGGTGGGCGCCATCGTCGGCGGCGCGCTCGGGACCGCGACCGGAGCGGTTGCCGGCACCGCCAATGCGTTGACGACCCCGCCGGGGGCGGTCGCGGCTGTCCCAGCGCCGGCCTGCAGCCCGGGATACACCTATTACAACGGCGCGTGCTACCCCGCCCCGTGAGCCTGATAGTCCGCAGCGACCGCGGGTTTACCGGGTGCTAGCCGGGGCGCAGCATCTGTCAAATTTTGCCATTTAACGCCTTGACCGGGCTTGACCCGGTCATCCACGACTTCGGTAGAGAGCGATCGGCACCAAAGACGTGGACCCGCGGGTCAAGCCCGCGGGAGGGCGCTTAGGTTGCGGCTCCAACTCGAACCGAATTTCGTCAATAGGGTTCGCGGACGAAGATAAAGGTCGTGCCGGTAACGATCGGGGCGCTGGCGCCGACAAACGAGACGTTGGCGTCCTTGACCTGGCGCGAGCCGGCGCGGCCCGAGGCCTGCAAGGCGCCTTCGATGATGTGCCACAGGCCGTGGATGCGCCCGGTGCCGAGGCTGCCGCCAAAGGTGTTGAGCGGCAACTCGCCGTCGAGCTCGATGCGGCCGTCCTGGATAAAATCGAGCGCCTCGCCCTCGCCGCAAAAGCCGTAGGATTCGAGACCGTAGATCACCGAGGCCGAGAAGCCGTCGTAGATCTGCGCGACATCGACGTCTTTCGAGCCAAAGCCGGAACGCTCCCAGGTCAATTTCGCCGAGCTGCTGCCGCCCGCCATATAGCTCGAAAGGCTGCCGATGCGGCCCGCGACCTCGAAATGCAGCCGCTGGCCATAGCCCGCGAGATAGGCTGGCCGCGGCTTTAGATCGCGGGCTCGGTCGGCCGTGGTCAATACGATCGCGACCGCCCCCTGTACCGGGATGTCGCAATCGAAGAGGCAGAATGGATACGCCACCATGCGCGAGTTCAGATAATCCTCGCGCGTCAGTTCGGTGCCGTAGAAATAGGCGTGCGGATTGTGCTGGGTGTGGCGGCGCTGGGTGATCGCAAGGGTCGCCATTTTCTCGCGGTTTTGGTTGTGGCGCTCGAGCCAGCGGGTATAGGCGACCGCCATGCCTTGTCCCGGCCCGCCAAAGCCATAGGGGGCGGTGAACTGCGCCGCACCTTGGGCATAGGCGCCGGGCAGGTTCTGGTAGGTGCCGCGCGGATTGTGCATCGCCCGCCACACGACAGCGTATTTGCACACCCCGGCGAGCAACGCATTGACCGCTTGCTGCACCGCGCCGCCGATATTGGTCGTGCCGACCTGGATGTGCCAGCTGAGGTCGGGCAATTTCAGCATCGTCATCATGCAGTTGACCGACACAATCGAGATACCGTCGACCTCGGCATGGCCAGTCGCGGGCAATTCCGGATAGGTCGCGAGACCATCGATGTCGGACAATTGCAAGCCGGAATCGGCGACCGCTTCCTTGACCGCGGTCAACGCATGCGCCGCGAGCGGAATGTCTGCCGAGCGCGTGACTTTGGAAAAGCCGACGCCGCTGACGGCCACTTTGCACCGGTTCTCCCACATCGCACCAATCCCTTTGTAGGGCGGGTGCTAACCCGCCGACCGTTCCCGAAAATAATGGCGGGTTTCACCCGCCCTACTACTGCCCCCCGGAAAGAAGCTGGCAAATCCCTCCGATCGTCTTCCCGGCGAAAGCCGGGATCCACCGCTCCGCCACTCCAAAGCTTTCAGGCATGACATCGCGTTAGCGGCCACCACAGGCTCGTCCTGCACAACGATGGGCCCCGGCTTTCGCCGGGGAGACTAATAAGAAAACGTCGGTGGGATACATTCACCGGCTGTAACTCAGCTAGTCGCGCGTCAGGCGAAACTGCGGCAGGGTGATGTCGTCGTTGAGCTTCTCGAAGATGACATCGACGCGCCGGCCGACCTTGGCCTCGGTATAGTCCGCTTCGAACAGGTTACCGGCGAGCAGGGCGCCGGGCGCATCGTCGAGTTCGACGATGATGCTGGCATAGGGCACGGCTGAGGCAAAGCGCTTGTCGCCGGTGTGATACATGATCGTGTAGGCGTAGATCGCGCCCTCGCCACGCACCGGCTCGAATTTCAAATCGGTCGAGATGCACTCGACGCAGGTCGCGTAGGGCGGGTGCTGGAAATGGCCGCAGCTCTGGCAGCGTTGCAATTCGAGAACGCCCCGCTTGGCCGCTTCCCAGAATGGTTTCGTCCACTCGTTCGGCACCGGTATCGGCCGGGTTACCTTGCTCCAGTCGCTCATCTTGTTCGCCCTGTGGTGTTCGCCCCATGTGTTCGTCCCGTGGCCGGCGCCTCGGTGTCTGTGGCCTGCGTCGCCGCAGTCATTGCCTCTCACGGTATGCCACGCGGCATGTCTCATAGGCAACGCGTTGCCCCGGGCCCCGGGAGATGGGTGACATCCTGTTTGCCGCTGCCACATCGATCCGGAGGCGGCCCGCCATCACGCCGAGACACCGAGCAGCATCGCTGATTAGCGGTCCCCGGCAGGGGCCTCGCTGTGGTAATATCGTTCATTCCAGCGGGGAATGATGATGGACCGGCGCTGCGATGGAGGCCTTTGTCCGCGTTGTCGATGCTGGATCGTTCTCCGGCGCGGCAAAGCAGCTTCACGTCGGTCAGCCCGCTATTTCCAAGACGATCGCGCAGCTCGAGGACCGAGTTGGGGTGCGGCTGCTATTGCGGTCGACGCACGGCCTGACCGCAACCGAGGCTGGCCGAAACTTCTACGAACGCGCCAAACGGTCGATCGAGGAAGCCGCGGAAGCAGAACTCGCCGCGCGCGGCGCCGCTGCGGCGCTGACCGGCCGACTGCGGATTTCTGCGCCGGTAACGTTTGCGCGGCTCCAAATCGTACCTCGGCTGCCCAGGTTCTTCGCCGAAAATCCCGCTCTCGAGATCGATTTGGTTCTTGAAGATCGGGACATCAACTCGATAGCAGCCGGTATCGACGTGGCGCCGTGGATCGGCCCGTCCGCCGACTCTCCGGTGATCGCGCGCAAGATCTCGATGTGCCGAAGAATCGTCGTGGGCGCCCCCGCATATTTCGATGCTATGGGGGTTCCCAAAAAGCCGAGCGAGCTTCTCGGGCATCAGGCCGTCATCTATGACCAGCGTCAGGGCGGCCAGACCTGGACCTTTCGTCAAGGATCGGCCGAGGTTTCCGTAACGGTGAACGGAAGGCTTCGGGTAAGCGCGGCCGAAGGCGCCCGGGAGGCGGTGTTTGCCGGTCTCGGTCTTTCCATCGGTGGGTCAGAATGGATGTTCACGCCTGAACTGAAATCAGGGGCGGTCAAGGTCGTCCTGGCGGACTGGTCATTGCCGCCGAGCGAACTTTGGGCGGTGTTTCCAACCGGGCGGCAAGCCGGCGCCAAAGCGCGCGCCTTTACGATGTTCATGGAGCGGCAGCTGGCGGCAGAAGCCGAATAACGCCGAATGTACGCCAGACTGCCTTCAGGACCGCCGAATGCGACGTTGAAGGAATGGCGGCTTCGCGCAGCACCGTTTGCCGAGGCGCGCCTTCTCTAGCGGATAGCGGCGGTGATCGCGGCGCCGAGATCCTTGGTGCCGGCGTTGCCGCCGAGATCGGGCGTTCGCGTGCCGCCTTCCGCCAAGACTTCGGCGATGGCGCGCTCGACCGCTTCGGCCGCGGCGGTCTCGCCAAAATGCGCCAGCATCATCGCACCCGACCAGATCTGGCCGATCGGGTTGGCTATGCCGCGGCCGGCGATGTCCGGCGCCGAGCCATGCACCGGCTCGAACATCGAGGGATATTCGCGCTCGGGATTGATGTTCCCAGAGGGTGCGATGCCGATCGAGCCCACCACCGCCGGGCCGAGATCGGACAGGATGTCGCCAAACAAATTCGAGCCGACGACGACATCGAACCAATCCGGGTGGCGCACGAAATGCGCGGTCAGGATATCGATGTGGTACTGGTCGGTCTTGATTTCGGGATAGTCGCGGGCGACCGCCGCAAAGCGTTCGTCCCAGTACGGCATCGTGTGGATGATGCCGTTCGATTTGGTCGCCGACGTCACATGCTTTTTGCGCTTGCCGGCGAGTTCGAAGGCATAGCGCATGATCCGATCGCAGCCGCGGCGGGTAAACACCGCTTCCTGCATCGCCATTTCGTAGTCGGTGCCGGTATAGAGCCGCCCACCGATTTCCGAATATTCGCCCTCGTTGTTTTCGCGGACGACATAAAAGTCGATGTCGCCGGGATTGCGGTCGCGCAATGGCGACTGCACCCCGGCCAACAGCCGCACCGGGCGCAGATTGACATATTGATGAAAGCCGCGGCGCAGCGGGATCAGCAATCCCCATAGCGAGACATGGTCGGGAACCTCGGGATGGCCGACTGCGCCGAGATAGACGGCGTCGTACAGCCGCAGGCGGTCGAGCCCGTCTTCGGGCATCATCCGTCCGGTTTTGGCGTAACGCTCGCAACTCCAGTCGAACTCGTTCCAGCTCAGCTCGAAACCGTGGGCATGCGCCGCCCGCTCCATTGCCGCCACCCCCTCGGGCATGACCTCATGCCCGATGCCGTCGCCGGCGATCACCGCCACCCGATAGCTTTTTGCCATGTCTTACCTCCGAATGGACTGAACAGGCTTACTTGTTCATATTCCAGATGTCGGTCGTCAGCAGCCAATGGGGGCCCACCTTGCGCCAGACGACGACATATTTGCCGACGACCGGCTGCGGCGGCTGGGCTTTGGTTTCAAACGAGAAAGTCCCGATCTCGCGGCCCGCGCGCGGACCGAGCGCTGCCACATCGACCGCGACCAGCTTGGCATTGCCGAGTTGCTGGGTTGCCGCCTTCCAAAAGGCTTCGATCGCGGCGCGACCCTTGACCATGTCATGGCCGGGCGGCAGCACATAGGCATCGGCGGCATACATCGCCGCGATTGCGGCGGCGTCGCCCTTGTTAAACGCCGCTGACCACGCATCGTCGAGCTTTTGGATCGACGCCACCGTCTGTGCCGACGCCGCCCCCGCCAAAGCAACGCAGAAACTCAAAACGAGACCCAAAATTCGCAACATCGCGAGCCCTCCCCAAAGATCACGGATACTCGCGCGGTTGATGCTGTACGGCAATCGTCAGATCTCGATCGTGCCGTCCATCACCGCGACGCAGCGACCGCCGAGCCGGATTTCCACGACCTTGCCGCCGCGTTTCTCGGCGGAGGCTTCGAGCAGGCTCGGCCGGCCCATCTCGATCCCCTGAGCGATCCGCAATTGCAGAGCGAGATCGGGCTCGGGGCGCAGGCTTGCCAATAAACCGGCCAGCGCGGCATTGGCGCTGCCGGTTGCCGGATCCTCGGGAACACCGAGTAGCGGAGCGAACATCCGCGCTCGGATATCGACGCCATCGGCAGCGTCGCGGAGATAAAGATGAATGCCGTTGGCTCCGGCCGGAAACTCTCGCGAAAACGCCTCGGATCGCGGCTGAGCCGCTTCGAACGCGCGACGCGTCCGCAATTCGGCAAAGACGAAAGTGGTCCCGCACGATGCCGTGCAGGGCATGTGGTGACGCGTCTCGATGTCATCGGCGGCGAGCGAACAGGCCGCGGCAATCAATTCGGGGGAAAGGTCGGGACCACGCGACAAAGGCTGGGGCGCCGTAAGCCGAGCGCCGACGACCGAAGCTCCTTCTTTGATCAACTCGAGCGGCACCAGCCCCGCCGCTTCCTCGAACACCAGCGCGTCGCCAATGGCTTTTCCGAACACCGCGCCGCGACGAGCCAGCACAAAGGCCGTCCCGACATTCGGATGGCCAGCAAACGGCAGCTCGGCCTTGGGAGTGAAGATGCGAACCTGCGCGGTGTGTGCTGCCTCATTTGGCGGGAGCGCAAACGTCGTTTCCGCCAAATTGAATTCGCCGGCAATCGACTGCATCTGCGCCGCGGTCAGCTTCTCGCCGCCGAAGACGACAGCCAGCGGATTTCCGCCAAACCGGCGATCGGTAAAGACATCGACGGTCATAAATTCGAGCTGCATCCGGTCGGGTCCTCATACCTTTTTGCAAAAGCTGCTTTTAAGATACCCCAGCACATTGTCCAATGCAGGCTTCGAGACGCCGAGACGATCAGTCACCTTTGGTGGACAGAGATGGCCTACTTGACCTACCGCGTCGAGATCACCCGCGATGAGTTCGCGCGCGTCCAGCCCCGCGAGCATCGAGATCACCGCCTATATCGACCGCATTCCTGAGACCGACGCGCCGGAGTTCGGGCGGCTGAGCAGAGCCTATAAGGGCGTGTGGAACAGCCGGCTCCAATACACCGGCGATTTCGAGTCATTGCCCGAGGCGCTGGCGGCAATCGAGGCCGCCTATCCCGAAATCGAGCTGATCCGTTGCTACGAATATTCGGTCGATCACGAATTTCCGAACCAAATGCCCAATCTGCGTAAATCGGGCGAGAAGTGGTCGCCTGCGGAGACGCACTCCATCCCCGGACCTCCGCCGCAGCTCGACTGGGCGGTTGGCTGACCTGCCGCGAGAAGAGCCGACCGGGCTAATTGGGCTACAAGCCTGGGCAATAATCGAAACTGGGCAGGATCGATGCTGTGCGTCCTTCGAGGCCTCGCTTCGCGAGGCGCCTCAGGATGAGAACCCTGTTAAATGCCATCTGAGGATTACCTCATGGTGAGGAGCGTCCCGGCGACGCCGGGCGCGTCTCGAACCACGCACAGCAGTGCCGCAACGCCATTCTTGCCCAGCCTCTTCACCTGCCACAACGTAGTAAACAACCGCGACACCAGATTAGCCAAATCAGCCTGAGCCGAATTTTCACGTGCCGCAACGCCGCCGATCCGGCAGGATGTGGCAATCGGTTTCCACAACTTACGGATTTCAGCCATGCCGGACCAGGCCGTCAGCGAACTCGCCCCGACCGGGGTTTTGCGCGCCGCGATCAACATGGGCAATTTCCTGCTGGTGACCGGCAGGAGCCCTTCCGGCGATCCGACCGGCGTTTCGCCCGACATGGCAGCGGCGATCGCCGCACGGCTCGGCGTGCCGGTCAAATACCTGCCGTGTGCGCGGCCGGGCGAGATCGCCGACGACGCCGAGAAAGGGCTGTGGGATATCGGCCTAATCGGCGCCGAGCCGCAGCGCGCCGCTGTCATCAACTTTACCGCCGCTTATTGCGAGATCGAGGCGACCTATCTGGTGCCGGCCGGCTCTCCGATCCGATCGATCGCCGAGATTGACCAGCCTGGCAAGCGGGTCGCCGTGACCGCCCGCAGCGCCTATGGCCTGTGGCTCGAGAACAACTACAAACGGGGCGAATTATTGCAATTCGACACTGCCCAAGCGGCGCTCAAAGCATTCGACGACGATAAGCTCGACGCCTATGCCGGGTTACGGCCGGGTCTGATCGACGTACAGCAGGCGCGGCCCGGCTCGCGCATTCTCGACGGCCAGTTCACCTCGGTGCAGCAGGCGGTCGGCACGCCTAAGAAGAACGCCGCCGGGTTCGCGTTCCTGAAGCAGTTCGTCGAAGAAGCCAAGCGCTCCGGGATGGTGGCGAGCTTTATCGAACGGCACGGCACGGTCGGCCGGCTGGCGGTGGCGCCGCCCGCCTAAGCGCGACTATCTGCTAAACCCCGTCCGTTCCGTCCGCCGGGAGCGCCGACCCATGCCTGACGACATGACATCACCATCGACCGAACTCGGCTTTATGACGATCGCCGAAGAGGCGCGGCGGATTGAGCGAAAAGAACTGTCGCCGGTCGAACTGACGAAGGCTTTGATCCACCGGGCGGAGGCGCTCGACCCGCAGCTCAATGCATTTTTGCTGCCGACCCCGGAGCGCGCGCTTGACCAGGCCCGCGCTGCTGAACGCGACATTGCCGCCGGCCGGTATCGGGGGCCGATGCACGGCGTTCCGTTCGCGCTCAAGGACATCTATGCGACATCGGGAATTCGAACCACCGGGCATTCGCGGACCTGCATCGACACGGTTCCCGATTTCGACGCGACGACGGTTGCCAAGCTCTACCAGGCGGGCGCGGTGCTGACCGGCAAGCTCGCCACCCATGAATTCGCCCATGCCGGTCCCTCCTTCGACCTGCCTTGGCCGCCGGCGCGCAACCCGTGGAACCGTGATCATTTTACCGGTGGCTCGTCGAGCGGATCGGGCGCCGCAATCGCAGCCGGCCTCGTCCCAGCCGCTCTTGGCTCCGATACCGGCGGATCGATCCGCGGTCCCGCTGCGTTGTGCGGCATCGTCGGGCTAAAGCCGACCTATGGTCTCGTCAGCCGCTATGGCGTCTATACCAATTCGTTCAGTTTCGACCATGCCGGTCCGATGACCTGGACGGTCGAGGATTGCGCGATCCTGCTGCAAGCGATCACTGGCCACGATCCTTGCGACCCCGCGAGTGCCTCACAACCGATCCCCGATTACCGATCGGCGTTGACGGGCGACATCAGGGGGCTGCGCATCGGCGTCGTGCGCCATCTGCACGAGGATGATTGCCCGGTTTCGGCGGAAGTCGCCGCGGCGCTGGAGGCGGCTTTTGGCGTGTTGCGCTCGCTCGGTGCGGAACTCGGCGAAGCTCGGTTGCGGCCGGCGCAGGATTATTACGACGTCAAGGTCACGATTGCCGAAAGCGAGCTGCTGGCGGTCCATGAAGCGGCTCTGCGCACCAGGCCCGGCGATTTCGGCGAAGACTTTCTCGGCCGCGTCTTGCCGGCGGTGCTGATCGGCGCGCGTGATTATGTGCAGGCGCAACGCGAGCGTCGCCGCATCCTGGCTGAGACCAAGCCGGTTTACGACAAATTCGACGTCCTCGTCACCGCTACCGCGGGCGGCCCGGCGCCGCGACTTGAACTCGTGGCGAACGATCGAGTTCTGGCGGCGGCCGTCATTGACGACCCCATTCAATGTGACAGGCGGCCCGGCTTTGGCGCAGTGCATCGGCTTCAGCGCGAGCGGCCTGCCACTGTCGATGCAAATCGTTGGCCGGCCGTTTGCCGAAACGACCGTTTTGCGGGTGGCGCACGCTTATGAGCAGGCGACCGAGTGGCGCGCGCGGCGGCCGCGGCTCGACCCGGCGGCGCATTTCTCGACGGCATTGCCGGCGGTTCCCGATCCGGAAGCGGGCGATGTCGATAGCGCGACCCGCGACCGTGCGGCAAGTGCGGCCCGCGCCGCCGGCCTCAATCTGTCCGAGCGGCAATTCGCGATGCTATGCGCCGCCGCCCCCTACGTCGAGGCAATGACCGGACGGCTCTATCGCGAGCGCCATTGGGCCGAGGAGCCGGCCAACATCTTCCAGTTCGGCGGCTAGCCGGTCTGGTCGCGGCCCCGCAGCCGAAAACCTTCTGTACTGATCCCTCATTGCTGAAAACCCGGGCGAAATCGACTATATGCTTGGCGGGGAAGGGAAACCGGGACTAGTCAGGGCGAGCGGGTGATAAACAAGTTACTCGACCACATCGGCTGTTATCGCAAAATCTTACCTGTTTTCAATGCGATAGAGGATAGGGTCGGGCGTCGCCACGATGTCGCCCCAGTTGTTCGGCGATAATTAGGCATGGCCCGTCGCGAATTAACGGAGCCGGATCTCGAACCCGATGCAGCTCAAACCGGCAAAAGCCGGTTGCGCGGTTGGGCTCGGCTGCGGTCGGTCGGATTGCATCGGCATCTCGCGGGGCTCGCGGTTTGCCTGCTGGCCGGTTTTGCGTTCTGGGCTTTGGAGCGGGCGACCGCCGGGGTCAATGTTCACGCATTGACCGTGGCGCTGCGCGCAACTCCGGTCTCAACTTTGCTGACCGCAGTCGCAGCGACCGGCGTCAGCTACATGATGCTGTTCGGCTACGACCTCTCCGGGCTCGTTTATGCCCGCGCGCGACCGCCGCTCCTTTCGGCATTTCTCGCGTCGTTCTGCGGTTACGCGATCGGCAATGCGGTGGGTTTCGGCGCGCTGTCGGGCGGTGCGGTGCGTTATCGCATCTATACCGCGGCGGGGTTGTCGCCGAGCCAGATCGCGCGCGTGATCCTGTTTATTTCGGTCGCCATTGGCCTCGGCCTCGCCACGATCGCCGCGGCGGGCCTAGTATTGTTTGCCGACCGGGTCGGTCTCGTCATTGGCGCCTCGCCCGAACCGTTGCGCATCGCGGCCGCGGCATTGTTGATCCTGGCAACGAGTTTGCTGGTGTTTTTGGCGACGCGGCGCCGGCCCCTGGCAATCGGCCCGATTCGCCTCGAACCTCCGGGACCGGCCCTGATCCTTGGCCAAATGGCGCTGACAACGGCCGATATGCTGGCCGCGGCGGCGGTTCTTTGGGTGCTGCTGCCCCCGACCGGGATCGGTTTTTTTGTGTTTGCCGCGGTATTCGCGGCGGCGCTGGGACTTGGCGTGCTGAGCCACATCCCCGGCGGGCTCGGCGTATTCGAACTTGTCATCCTCTACGCCGTCGGGGACAAGGCCCCGGTCAGCGTCGTTGCGGCCGCCCTCGTCGCCTACAGGGGCATTTATTTCCTGCTGCCGTTATCGGTCTCGACCCTATTGCTAGCCGGTTTTGAAGCGCGCCGCTTCCTCGGCGCGGAAATCGGTCAACGCTGGCGCAAAGCGCTTAGTGCGATTGTGTCACCCCGCGCCGATCTTAATCGCCGCGGTCCGGATCGCGAGGGTCCACCGACTTAGCCTGGTTTCCCGGCGAGGGAAAATCGGCAATTAGGGCGGACGCAGTCGCCGTCAGCGATCACAGCTGCTGAGAACCTGCTAAAAATCGGTTATAACCTTGCCGCAGAACAGAACCGCTGTTCAGGGCGAGGCGAGTGAGCAGCACAGTATCGGGCCGCATCGGTTCGATGGTCTTGATTTGCTCAGAATCCAGGCCTCGGAGTTGCTTTGTCGGTGGCGCGGGACTACCAATCCGACTGCTTCCTCTCAGAGCAGCGATTGCCGGGCCCGTATTAAGGGCCGACCTCGAGCGAGGCCGGCCATGACAACTGGACTCCCGGTCCAGTCCCCGCTGCCGAGGCGCCTGCGCGGCTGGCACCGTCAACTCCTTGTCGGGCTGACGATTTGCGCCCTTGCAGGTTTGGGGTCGTGCGGCCTGCAGCGGGCGGCGGCGGGGGTCAGCTTCCACGCCCTGGTGGCCGCGTTACGAGCCACCCCGCTACGGGCGTTGCTGATGGCGCTCGCGGCAACCACGGTCAGCTACGTCGCCCTGTTCGGGTATGATCTCTCGGGGCTGCGCTACGTGCGCGCCCGCCCGCCGTTGTCGGCAGCGCTGCTGGCGTCGTTTTGCGGTTATGCGATCGGCAACGCCGTGGGTTTCGGGGCGTTTTCAGGCGGCGCTGTTCGCTATCGGATCTACACCGCCGCGGGTCTCTCGCCGGGTCAGATCGGGCGTCTGATCCTGTTCATTTCCGTCGCGGTCGGTATCGGTCTCGCAACGATTTCCGGGCTGGGTCTCGTAATTTGCGCCGATCGGGTCGGCAGCATGCTCGGGACTTCGCCCGAACCGTTATTCGCTGCAGCGGCCCTATTGCTGGGGTTGGCGACAGTCTTTCTGGGGTTTTGCGCTACCCGCCGCCGCAGCCTCGCGATTGGTCCGATCAACATCGAGCCGCCAGGCCCGGCGCTGATCCTGACCCAGCTCGCACTGACGACAACCGACGTCCTGGCCGCCGCAGCGGTGCTTTGGGTCCTATTGCCGCCGACCGGGATTGGCTTTTTTGCTTTCGCGGCGGTCTTTGCAGCCGCGCTCGCGCTCGGGATTTTGAGCCATATACCGGGCGGGCTCGGTGTATTCGAAGTTGCGATCCTGTATGCGGTCGGCAGCAAAGCCCCGGTCAGCGCGGTCGCCGCCGCACTCGTCGCCTATCGGGGCATTTATTTCCTGCTGCCGCTGTTTCTTTCGACGGTGTTGCTGGCCGGGTTTGAGACGCGCTGTTTTTTCGGTGGCGAGCTCGGTGAACGGATCGCGCGCGCCGCTAGTCGCATGGCGCCCTCTTTTCTCGCTGCGGCGACTTTTGCGGTCGGGGCGAGTTTGGTCATATCGGGTGTGATGCCGGCTTTCACCGACCGGCTGCAGATCCTGGCGCTGCATGTCCCACTGTGGGCGGTCGAGACGGCGCATCTCCTGGCGAGCATCGCCGGACTGGTCCTGCTGTTCGCCGCGCGCGGGCTGTTGCATCGGCTCGATGGCGCGTGGTGGCTTGCCCTATCGATGACGTTGCTCAGCATCCCATTCTGTCTTGTCAAGGGATTGGCCATCGTCGCGCCGACCGCGGCTCTGTTGCTTTTGGCCGGGCTCATCGCCAGCCGCCGAGAGTTCGACCGCCGCGCCTCGCTGTCGCATCCCTTGAGCGCCGGCTGGTTCGCGGCAATCGGCTGCGTCGTGATCGGCTCGTTCTGGATTCTGTTTTTTGCCTTCCGCCACGTCGAATACCATCCGCAACTTTGGTGGCAATTCGAATTCGATGCGACCGTGTCCCGGGCGCTGCGCACCGCCCTGGGCGTCGCGATTTTAGCCGTGGTGCTGGGGGTGTGGCAGCTGCTGCGCCCGGCTGCGGGCCAGCCGAACCCGTCGTCAGCGGCTGAACGAAAGCAGGCCCAACGGATCGCGCTCGCCCAGTCGCGGCCCGATGCCCTATTGGCGCTTATGGGGGACAAGAGCCTGTTGTTCTCGGAAACCGAAAAGTCTTTTTTAATGTTCGGCAAGCACGGCCGGACCTGGGCGGCGCTCGGCGATCCGGTCGGACCTGAGGACGAAGCTGTCGAACTGATCTGGCGCTTTATCGAGTTGGCTGACGCCCATGGCGGTCGAGTGGCGTTTTACCAAGTTCCCTCGACAAGCCTGCCGCGCTACCTCGACGCCGGCCTCAAAGTCATGAAGATCGGCGAGGAAGCCCGCGTTGCGCTGCAGTGCTTTTCGTTAGCGGGGAGAGCGCGTACCGGGCTTCGCTATGCCTTGCGACGCGGCGAGCGCGACGGACTGGCCTTGGAACTCATTCCTGCGGCGGGCGTGCCCGCGATTATCGGCGAGCTGAGGGAGATTTCCGACGCATGGCTCGTGCGGCACTCTGCCGCCGGCGAAAAGCGGTTTTCGGTAGCGGCTTTTTGCCCCGATTACCTTTTGGCTCAGAGTGTGGTCTTGTTGCGCGAGCATGGCCGTCCGGTCGCCTTCGCCACCGTCATGGAGACCGAAGCGAGGACCGAGGCGATGGTCGGGCTGATGCGCCAGCGGCCCGATATTTCCTCGCGCTGCGCGATGGAATACCTTTTTGTTCGGCTGCTGCAGCATTATCAGAGTGCGGGCTATTGCGGCTTCAGTCTGGGGATGACGCCGCTCTCCGGCTTCGCCGCAAATCCGCTAGCCTCGCGCTGGCACCGGATCGCGCGGTTTATCTGGTCGCACAGCCGTCGCATCTACAATTTCCGAGGTTTGCACGCGTTCAAGGGCAAATTCGACCCCGCGTGGGAGTCGCGCTATCTGGCTGCTTCGGGCGCGTTCGGGCCCTATCTGGCGCTTGCCGATATCGCGGTGCTGATTGGCGGCGGAATGCGCCAGCGGGTCACGTCGCGGCAGCGCCGGACAAAATTGCGGCGTCATCCCGTTAGCGCCGGCCTACTGTCCTTGACGCTGGTTGCGTCGAGCATTGTGTCCTGGCCGGCGAGGGCGCTCGACACCGGCAATTTCGGCAGTCTCCACATCGTCCGCCCGGATGGCGCGATGAAGGGATTGGTGGTGTTTTTTTCCGACGCTCAGGGCTGGGACGCCGAGACCGATAAAATCGCCCGAGCTTTGGCCCATTACGGCGCCTTTGTCGCCGGGATCGATCTTCCCAGTTATTTCCGCTTGGAGGGGAGCCAGGCCAACGCGAGGTGCTCGGATGCGGTCAGCGCAATCGAACTGATCAGCCGAGAGATCCAGCGCGAGCGCGGCAACTCGACGTACTGGACACCGATTTTAGCCGGGACCGGCGAAGGCGGCGCGCTCGCCGCGGCGACATTGGCGCAATCTCCGGCCTCGACGATAGCCGGCGCCGTCTCGCTGGATCCAACCGCAACGATAAAAACGCCGCTGCCGCTGTGCCCCGCCAAATCTGCACCGAAAGAGGCCGAGCACGGCTATCCCTATGGCCCGTGGCGGTCGCTGAACGGGTTCTGGAGTGTCGGTTTCGACCTGGCGAGCGATCCCGGTGGGCGCGAGCGCATCGGTGAACTAAAGGCTCTGGAAACTCCCGTGGCGATCGAGGACGTCTCCGAGGATCGCGATCCGGCGAGCGCGATGGCGGCGCTGCTGCGCCCGCATCTCGGCAAATCGCGCGGGATCCCCGGCCCGATTGCGGCCGGCCCGGTTATTTCCGGGCTGCCGCTCGTCGAAATGCCCGCCTCACCGCCCGGGCCGCTATTGGCGATCGTGATTTCGGGCGATGGCGGGTGGCGCGATCTCGACCGCTCGATCGCGGCAAAGCTGCAATCGGAGGGCGTATCGGTCATCGGCTGGGACAGCCTGCGGTATTTCTGGAGCCACAAGACGCCCGATCAGATCGCTCGTGATCTCGGCGCCGTTATCGATACTTATGCGGCGCGTTGGGGCGCATCCAAGGTCGCGCTGATCGGCTATTCTTTTGGCGCTGGGGTGCTGCCGTTTGCCTATGACCGCCTACCGCCCGAAGCCAAAGCGCGCGTCGTGCAATTGTCGCTCCTGGGATTGGAATTGGCGGCCGATTTCGAGATCAGCATGATGGGCTGGCTCGGTGCTCCGCCAACCAAAAACGCGCTGCCGACCGAACCGGCGGTTTCGGCGATCGATCCGTCGATGATCCAATGTATCTACGGCCGCGATGAAGCCGACAGCCTGTGCCCTTCTCTGGCCCATAGCGAGAGGACGAATAAACTCGAAATCATCGAGACCGATGGCGGCCATCATTTCGGCGGCACCTACGACGCCCTCGCCGAACGCATCCTCGACGGCTTTCGCCGCCGCGCCGGTTGAAGATGCCCGGCGCCGCGGCGATCAGCCGGGCAAGGTCACCCACCCCGGGCAGCGGTCCTGTTCAGTCCGAGGTTGCGCAGCGTTAACCCGCTTGTCGGTGGATGAAGTCGGCGATCAGCGCGAGGGCGCGCTGTGCGTTTGCCGAGTTCGAGTTGCGCGGGATGAAAGCGTGGGGCTCGCCTTCGAATTCGTGGAACGAGATCGACCCACCCGCGCGCGTGTAGGCGGCGGCGAAATTCCGCGCCATATCGGGCGTCAAATTGTCGTCGTTGGTGCCCTGCATGATCAAGGCGGGTGGGGTCTCGACGCGCTCGCCGCGTTCGAGGATCAATTGCGGGCTGCCTTCGGCCATCGCCTCCTCGGACGGCCAGAATTGGTGATGGGCTTCGGCCAGGCGGTCGTTGCCGCGCTCGCGCACCGCGCGATAGCGGGCCAGCGGATCGGCCACCGGCCAGCACGCGACGGCAAACGCCAGTTCGGCGTCGGCGCCCGTCAGCGGTAGTGAGGCATAACGCGGATCGCGCGGCCGCAGGGCGTTTAGCAGCAGCAGGTGCCCGCCGGAAGACGTACCGAGCCCGCCGACCCGATCGGCGCGGGTCGAAAAGCGCTCGGCATTGGCCTTCAAATAGCGGATGCCGAAATTGACGTCGGCGACGGTCTCCGGGTAGCGCGCCACCGGCGGCATGCGGAAATCAATCGACAGCGTAACGATCCCGCGCGCCGCAAGGTATTCGCCGATCACGGTATTGTTGAGCCGGTCGCCCGATGTCCAGGCACCGCCATGGACTTCCAGCACCGCCGGGAACGGGCCATCCCCTTCGGGGCGATAAAAGCGGGCGAGCAGCGGGGTTCCGCCGAGGCGGGCATATTCGATGTCTTCGACGTGGATCGGCATCTCGATACTCGGGGTTTGGTTGGGATGCGGACCGGAATGCAGCAGCACCCGGTCAGCTGGCGGACACTAGCCCCGCGGACCGCCGGTGTGCAAGCGATCCGCCCGTCGCTGATCACCGCTGTGACGGGCTAGCCTCCGGGTCTCAAACGCGGTGCTGGCGCTACAGCACGACCTGCCCGCGCACTTGCCGCCGTTCTTCAGATCGCTCACGTGCGTAGCATATCCAACGGCCCGGCTATAGACCGGGGCTGGTGTGCATGAGGCCGCCATCGGCAAAGATCGTTGTCGCAGTCAGATAGCTCGCGGCATCTCCGGCGACAAAGCCGACCACGCTGGCGATCTCCTCCGGCCGCGCCATGCGCCCGAGCGGTATCGCCGCATCGAGCTGCGCCAGCTTGGCTGGGTCGGTCATCGTGCTGACGTTGATCGGCGTGGCGACAGCGCCCGGACCCACGCCCACAACAAGGATGTTGTGTTTGGCGAGTTCGATCCCCGCGGTTCGGGTCAGCATGCGCATGCCGCCTTTGGACAGGCAGTAAGCAGTATTCCCCGGCATTGGCCAATCCTCGTGGACCGAGGTGATATTGATAACGCGGCCGCCGCCACCCTGCTTGATCATCTGCTTGGCGGCGATTTGTGTGCCGAAGAAAGCGCTCTTCAGGTTGATCGCCATCACTCTGTCATATTGGTCCTCGGGAGTGTCGAGGATCGAGGTGCGGGTTTCGACGCCGGCGTTGTTGACCATAATGTCTAACCGGCCGAATTTACCCACTGCCTGATCGATCAGCATCTGCAAATCGGCGAGCTTGCTGACATCGGCTTTGACGCCAATCGACTGATCGCCGAGTTTGGCGACCTGTCTCTCCAGGGCGTCAGCCGCCTCCGGGCGGCATACATAGTCAATAACGATATTGGCTTGCTGCCGCGCCAGTTCGAGAACGATCGCCTGGCCGATCCCGCTATTGCCGCCGGTGACAATCGCAACCTTGCCCTTCAACGACATGACAAACCCTCGAATTCGATAAGAAGAAGTCGATCGGATCGATAATAAACCAAACTCCTGCCCTATAGTTCAGAGCCCGAAAGAGCATCGCCGCCGCCAGTCGGATCGATCCCCGGCCGGTGCACAGCCATCGCCGCTCGGAGCGCGTCCCCAATAAGATTTCAAATATTCGTGGTAAATTAACCCCGAATATTCCGCATCGATCCGCTTCACCGGATTATTCTTCACGCGATCCTAGTGCGGGAGGCGAGGACGAATGACCAGCGCGGATACGGTGGCTTGGCTTTTGAAAGAAATGCATGGCGCCTGCAAGCTCGGCCTGCCACTGGTTGGTTGTTCGGGCTGGGCGAACCCGGTCGCGGCCGACCCACCGGGATTGAGACGCACGCTCAGTGAGGACGATTTGCAGCGGGCGCTGGGTCTGGCGCGTCGCCGCGGCGTTACCAACGCGTCCATCAGCGCAGCCTGGAATGCCGCCAAAGCCTCACACCCTGATGGGGTCAACAACACCTGGATCGCCAAGTTTATCGATTTCCTCGATAATCTGCCGCCAGGAAATTACCCCGCCAACCACGGGCGGTGATTGACTGCCGCCTAATCGGTCGGGGCAATAAATCGTTCGTTCGCCAATCAGCCTTTTTCAGATGCCGGCACTGCGGCGACCGCATTGACCCACAAGGCAACGCCGATCGCCGCCACCCTTGCCGCCGGGGCAAAAAGCCGCGCGCTGCGTGATGGAGCCGGGTCGATCATAATCGTCGCCGCGTTCGGCGTCAGTAGCCCAACCGGCACAGTCTTCTTTACGATGGTTTCTCGCGCTCCGCCTCTTCGCAGGATGGGCGACGATCGAAAATTCATGTGGCGGGGCGACATTTCTTGAACGCGGGAGCCGCGCGACGTAGCGTCGCGATCTGGCCTTAACTAATCTTGTCTGGGATCGGAACATGCCGTTCCCAGACAGATCGGCTCCATAAGGGGGAGTGATGCTGACACTAGACGCCCAGGTTCATGCCTACGAACGCAACCACCCGGGCCGCCCGTGGATCGGCACTCTTTATGGCCCGGCTGAGGTGACCGGCGACCAGATGGTGGCCGCGATGGATGCGGTCGGCGTCGACGGCGCGATATTGGTCTCGCCGTTCAGCATGTATCGCTATGATGCCAGCTATGCCGTCGAGGTCTACGCGGCTCACCCGGACCGGTTCAGGCTGGTGAAACCGGTCGATCCGACCGATCCCGCCGTGGTCGAGACGATCGCCGATTGGGCCGGCGCCAAGGGCACGGTCGGCATTCGCGTGTTCCTGAGAGACAACGTATCCACCGACCCCGCCGACCCCGACATCAACCGTGTTTTGGCCACCGCGGCACGGCACTCCCTACCAGTCAACCTGGCATGCACCGGGCGGCTGGACCAGGCCGGGCAGCTGGCGGCGCGAAACCCCAATACGCGGCTGGTGATCGACCATCTCGGCCTGTCGCAGCCGCATGAGCCGCCACCTCCGGCGGCGCCATTCGCCGATCTGCCAAAACTGCTCGCTTTGGCGGCCCACGAGAATGTTGCGGTAAAAATAAGCGGGGCCTGCACCTTGGCGCACGAACCCTTTCCCTATAATGACATCTGGGATCCGCTCGGCCGCGTGTTCGATGCTTTCGGACTCGATCGCTGCATGTGGGGCACCGACTGGACTCGCGCGGTCGGCATGTTGACCTATGAGCAAGGCGTCGAGGCATTTCGCGTCACCGACCGCCTGTCCGACAGCGACCGCGCCGCGTTGATGGGCGAGACCCTGGCGCGGATCTACAACTGGTCTGCCGCACAATCCTGACCGCATTCCGGCGCAGCGGTGCTCCCTATCAAGTGCTGCCCTGAATCAAGTGCTGCCCTGAAACTCGCATCCGCCGTATTGCCACGAATCTTGTGGTTAAATGAGGAGGAGATCGTCATGAGAGTGGTCACGCTAAAAGACATACCCAACGTTCCAATGGAAGGCGCTGAGCCAATAGAGGGTTACACCGGGCGTGTTTCCCGGTCACGTCAGCCGATCATCCAGCCTGGCAACTCCGCCAACTACAATTGCAGCGTGGTAAATTTCAGCCAAGGCAGCACGACCGGGTGGCATAGTCATAATTGCGACCAGGTGCTGATCGTGACCTCGGGCTCCGGCATTGTCGCCAATGAGCGCGAACAGCGCGAGATCAATGTCGGCGACGTCGTGCACATCAAAGCTGGCGAACGCCATTGGCACGGCGCCAAACCCGATACAACAATGGGTCACATTACAGTGACAGTCGCCGGCAGTCAGTCCAGACACTGATAACGACACCAAGGTTGGACTGAGCCAAGCTGGTGCGGCAGGCGACGCGCTCTATGACGCGCCGACACACATGCCAGTTCTCTACCGGGTGGGGCGGCCGTCCTTGATGAAACCGCGGCCACGGCGCTTTCCCGGCGCAAGCCGGGACCCATCAATCCGCCTGCGGAGCGGCTCGGAGATGAAAGTCGGCATGGAAATGGCCAATGTCCGCTGCTGCAATGAGGTCGAGACTTTGAGCAGCACCCGGTGACGATCGATTTTGAGGTTCTGGCGCGGGACGGCGCGGCGCGGCGGGGACGGCTCGCCACGGCGCATGGGTTCGTCGACACCCCGGTCTTTATGCCGGTCGGCACCGCCGCCACGGTCAAGGCAATGACCGCCGAAGGTGTTGCCGCTACCGGCGCGCGGATCGTGCTCGGTAATACCTATCATCTGATGCTGCGGCCGGGGGCCACGCGCATTGCCGCCCTTGGCGGATTACACCAGTTTATGAATTGGCCATATGCGATCTTGACCGATTCCGGCGGGTTCCAGGTCATGTCGCTCGCCAAATTGCGCAAAATCGGGGAGGACGGCGTCACCTTTCGCTCGCACCTCGACGGCAGCGCTCACCTGCTGACGCCGGAGCGGTCGATCGAGATCCAGCGCCTGCTCGGATCCGACATCACGATGGCGCTCGACGAATGCACGCCCTACCCGTCGCCACCGGAAGCGGTTGAACACTCGATGGAATTGTCGATGCGCTGGGCCGAGCGCTCTCGCCGTGCCTTTGTCGATAAGCCGGGGCACGGGATCTTTGGGATTGTCCAGGGCGGCGTCCATCCCGATGTCAGGCTGCGCTCGGCGGCCCGGCTGATCGATATCGGCTTTGACGGCTACGCGGTTGGCGGTCTGGCGATTGGCGAAGGCCAGGCAACGACGTTCGCAGTGCTCGATGCAACCGTGCCGGCATTGCCAGAGGATCGGCCACGCTATCTAATGGGCGTCGGCAAGCCGGCCGATCTCGTCGGCGCCGTGATCCGCGGCATCGACATGTTCGACTGCGTGTTGCCGACGCGCTCGGGGCGCACCGCGCAGGCCTTTACCCGCCGTGGGCCGTTGAATCTCCGCAACGCGCGGCATGCCGACGACCCGGCACCGCTTGACGCCGAATGCGGGTGCCCGGCTTGCACCGGTTATAGTAGGGCTTATCTGCACCATCTCTGCCGCAGTGGCGAGATTCTGGGCGCGATGCTGCTGACTGCCCACAACCTGCGGTATTATGCCGATCTAATGGCTGATATGCGCGGTGCGATCGAGAACGGCACGCTCGCCGATTTCGCCGTGGATTTTGCCGCAGAACAGACGTTCACCGCGCCCGAGCCGAACGAATGACCGAAAAACCGCCTTTCTCCCAACTCGGGCGGCCGACGCCATTGCCGCAATCGCCCGACGAGGCAGTGCTCGAAACCGTCCCGAACCCGCATCCTGGGCTGCTGTACCTAGTTCGGTTCACCTGCCCCGAATTCACCTCGCTGTGTCCAGTGACTGGCCAGCCGGATTTCGCGCATTTCGTGATCGACTACGCGCCGGAAACGGTGATCGTCGAAAGCAAGTCGTTAAAGCTTTATCTCGGCTCGTTCCGCAACCACCAGGCGTTTCACGAGGACTGCACCCTCGCGATTGCTCGCCGGCTGATTGACGCGCTGGAGCCACGCTGGCTGCGGATCGCCGGGTTTTGGTATCCGCGCGGCGGCATTCCTATCGACATTTTCTACCAGACCACCGAGCCGCCAGCTGGTCTGTGGCTACCCAATCTGGGGGTCGCGTCCTACCGCGGCCGCGGATAACTGCTTGCGCATAATGCCGAGAACCAAATGCAAATCATCGTCACCCCCGCGAAAGCGGGGGCCCAGGGTTGCCGTGGAGCCGTCCGCATCTCTGGGTTCCCGCTTTCGCGGGAATGACGACGCAGGTGGAGATTTTGCGAGCGTCAAAAGGGACACCTCCGGCGCAGCGGACGCAATTCGCGAAGCGATCCGCGACCGCGCCTTGGCGACGGGCTTTGACGCGGTCGGGTTTGCCGCCGCCGTCCTCGATCAGCAGGCGCGCAAAGACCTGCATGAGTTTATCGCCCTCGGCTATCACGGCGATATGGGCTGGCTCGCCGGCACGGCCGAGCGCCGCAGCGCCCCACAAGCCCTCTGGCCGGAGGCGCGGAGCGTGGTGATGCTCGGAGTCAATTACGCCCCCGACGACGATCCGCAGCCGTTGGCTGATCAGCGAGAAACCGGCATCGTCTCGGTCTACGCTCGCGGCCGCGATTATCACGACACTTTAAAGAGGCGGTTAAAGGCTTTAGCTGGTTGGATCGACGAGCAATGGCCGGGCGCCCTGAAGCTGTTTGTCGACACCGCCCCGGTCATGGAAAAGCCGTTGGCGCAGCAGGCCGGGATCGGTTGGCAGGGCAAGCACACCAACCTTGTTTCGCGCGAATTCGGGTCGTGGCTGTTTCTCGGCGAGATCTACCTCAGTCTCGAACTCGAACCCGATCAGCCGACACCCAATCATTGCGGTTCGTGTCGGCGCTGTCTCGATGCCTGCCCTACGGCGGCTTTCCCGGCGCCATATCGGCTCGATGCGCGGCGCTGTATCTCCTACCTGACGATCGAGCACAAGGGCATGATCCCGGTCGAACTACGCCCGCTGATCGGCAATCGCATCTATGGATGCGACGATTGCCTCGCGGTCTGTCCGTGGAACAAGTTCGCGCGCGCCGCACGTGAACCCGATTTTTTGCCGCGAGCAGCGCTCACTGGCCCGCGTCTCGCCGAGCTCGCGGCGCTCGACGACGCCAATTTCCGCCAATTATTTTCGGGATCACCGATCAAGCGCACCGGCCGCAACCGGTTTTTGCGCAACGTGCTAACCGCGATCGGCAATGCCGGGTTGTACCATCCTGATCTGGTCGCTGCCGCGCGGCGCTGTCTCGACGACGAGTTGCCGCTGGTGCGCGCCAGTGCGGTGTGGGCGCTCTCGCGTCTTTCGCCATCGTTATTTCACGCCGAACGAGAGCGCCGTTGCCTCGCAGAGCCCGATCCGCTGGTGTCAGCCGAATGGGATCGCGAAATGATTGAGCCCTAGCATATCGCGATGGTTGCGTTCGGCGCGCTCGCCCGGCACACTGCGCCGCACCCTTGGGCTTCGGGTTGGTAATGCGAGTTGTCTCCGCCTTTGTCGTGCTTGGCCTGTTAGCTGGCGGCTGCACGCCGCGAATCCCGATCAAGGATGAATTTGGCGTCAGCGCGCTCCGGACCACGGGCGAAATCCCGCCCGAATTTGCCGATTTCAACCGCTACGATTGGCGCGTCAACCCGCTGCTTGCCGACCAGATGTGCGCCACCCCGTTCCAAACCGAGGCGGTAAAGGCGTTGGCGGCTGTTCCAGGCGAGATCCTGGCTGATCAGGTGCGCTGCCAAACCTACCGGCCGGTTTTTTGGTTCTACGGCCGGCAGAATACCCAATTTCCAAATCCCTGAGCGCGCCCGATCGTCGGCGCTTTGTCCGAGCGTGCCGAAGGTGTAAACAGCGCCGATCTTCAGTTGCGCGAGCGTGCAAAGCATAATTGATTACGGCCGTCTTCGAGGGCCGAGAGCGGGGAGATCGACTATGCCTGATCATCGCAGCACAACCGAAGACGACATCACAAAAGAAGTTTTGGAGCGGTTTGCGCAGACGCCCGACCCGCGGCTGCAGCAGATCATGCTGAGCCTGATCGGACACCTGCACGCGTTTGTCAAAGAGGTCGACCTGACCGAGGCCGAGTGGTTTCAGGCGATCGAGATCTTGACTAAGGCCGGCCACATCTCGGACGACAAGCGCCAGGAATTCATCCTGTTTTCGGATACGCTGGGCGTGTCGATGGTGGTCGACCTCTTAAGCCACCGCAAGCCGGATGGCGCCACCGAGTCGACCGTGTTTGGTCCGTTCCACCGGCTCAATGCACCCGAAATGCCCGCAGGCGGCAACATTGCCCGTCTCGACAAAGTGGGACCGCCGACCCTGGTCAGCGGGCGGGTTCTCGACCTCGATGGCAGGCCGGTCGCGGGCGCATTGCTCGATGTCTGGCAGGCACAGACGAGCGGCCTCTACGATTCACAGGACGCCAACCTGCACGAGATGCACATGCGCGGCAAATTCCACACCGACGTCGAGGGCCTCTATCTGGTGCGCACGGTGCGACCGGTGCACTACCCGATCCCGTCGGATGGGCCGGTCGGGGCGATGCTGCGCGCAACCGGCCGCCATCCGTGGCGCCCGGCGCATATCCATTTCGTCGTATCAGCCGAGGGCTACGAGCCGGTAACGACGCACATCTTCGACAGCGCCGACGAATACTTGGCGAGCGATGCGGTCTTTGCTGTCAAGGATTCGTTGATTTGCGATTTCAAACAGCACGACGCCTCCGAAGGCGAGGCGCGCCGGCTCGGCATCGAACCGCCCTATTACACGACGGAATTCGACTTTCACCTGAAACCCGCCTCTGGTGCTACCACCGTGCTCGACGCCCAGAAACGGCTCGCGGCACTCGGCGCACACTGAGGGTGCTTCAGCCTTGTGAGGCTCTATCGATCGCTTTTAGAGTTGGCCGCCACCGGCCATGGAGGAAGGAATGCCTGAGGGACAAGGACAAGCTGGGAGCACCGACGTCTTTGAGATTATGCACACAATGCGGGCAATGCGGCGGCTCAAACCCGACCCGGTGCCGGACGAGCTGATCCACAAGATCCTTGCTGCCGGCCAGGCCGCGGCAAGCGGCGGCAATACCCAGCGCTGGCGCTTTCTCGTCCTCAAAGACCCCGCAAAAAAGAAAGCGGTGCAGGTCTATTACAAAAAGGCTTTCGATGAAGTTGTCGGACCGCGCTACGCGTCTAGCCCGCCGCCGCCGGGTTCGGACCCGGCCCGCTACAAACGCCAGCACGCGGCGGTCGAATATCTGACCGAGCACTACCACGAAGCCCCTGTGTGGATCGTCGCCTGCCTTGAGGACGGCGCCAATCCCGGTCGCTCATCGGGTTCGTCGATCTATCCGGCGGTGCAGAACATGCTGCTGGCGGCGCGCGCGCTCGGGCTTGGGTCGACCCTGACAACTCGGCACATCGGCTACGAGAAAGAGTGTGACGCGGCGATGGGCATCCCGCCCGGTTACCATTCCTACGCCATTCTGCCGATCGGCTACCCGATGGGGCGATTTGGGCCGGTTGGGCGTGGGCCATTGTCGGAGGTGGTTTATCTCGACGACTGGGGCAAACCGTATCCGGGCTTGAAATAACGGGAGGAGACAATGCCGAGAATAACGCCGGTTTCCGGCAAAGATGATGTTCCGGCCCAATATCACGGCGTCGTCGACGAGGTCGTCAAAGTCTTTGGTCAGGTCCGTGGGCCGTTCAGCGTCATGCTGCATAGCCCGGAACTCGCTCACCGGGTATTGCCGCTCGTCACGTTTTTCCGCGAGGACAGCATCGTCGAGGCGAAATTGCGCTCGCACGCGATCCTCGCCGCAGTCCGCGAAAAGGAAGCGGCTTATGTCTGGGCGGCCCAGGTCGGCGCCGCGCGCCGCGCCGGGGTGCCCGAGTCCACGATCGCGCTGCTGCGGGCGAAGGGCGATACGAGAGACCTGACGCCCGACGAGAGCGACATCGTCACCTATACTCGCCAGCTGATCCGCACCAACCGCGCCGACCAGGCGGTGCAAGACCGGCTGAAGGAGCGTCATGGCGTGCAATGGCTGGTCGAACTGACCGCCGCGGCGAACTACTTTGCGTTCCTGTCAGGAATGGTCAACGCATTCGACATCCCGGCGCCCCCAGACGGCGACAAATTGCCGAGCTAGCCCGGCGATTTCCCGCCGCGGCGTGGGCGCGCGCGGACTGATCCTCGCCGCGCCGGCCTCGGGCAGCGGCAAAACCCTGGTGACCGCCGGCCTGCTGCGGCAGCTGCAGCGCCGCGGCAGGCCGGCGGTTGCGGCCAAAGCCGGTCCGGATTTCATTGACCCGACATTTCACGCGCTGGCCGCGGGTAAGGCATGCGTGAACCTCGACTCCTGGGCGATGCGCCCGACCACGCTTGCCAACATCGCGACCGGGCTGAGCACCGCCGCCGAGCTCGTGTTGTGCGAAGGGGTGATGGGTTTGTTCGACGGGACCGGCGCCGATGGCGAGACCGGGTCCACCGCCGAACTGGCGCGGATTACGGGCTGGCCGGTCGTGCTGGTCGTCGATGTCCGCGGCCAGGGAGCATCGGTCGCGGCTGTCTTGCGCGGATTTATCGGGCATTGGTCGGCGATTTCGATTGCCGGGGTCATCTTCAATCGCGTCGCAAGCGAGCGGCACCGAGCCCTGTTGAGTGGTGCAGCGGCCCGGCATCTGCCCGAGCTCCCGATCCTCGGCGCGCTGCCGGCCGACCCGGAGCTGAGCTTGCCTTCGCGGCATCTCGGGCTCGTGCCGGCAGCGGAAGCGAGCGACGCAGAGGCAGTGATTGAGCGGGCCGCCGACCTGGTCGGGACCCATCTCGATGTCGACCGGCTGCTCGACCTGGCTCAGCCTTCGACGTTTGCTGCCGAAAACCCTTCAGGCATCCCGGCGCTCGGGCAGCGCGTTGCAATCGCCTATGACGACGCCTTCTGCTTTGTCTATCCGCACCTGCTCGATGATTGGCGCCGGAGCGGCGCCGAAGTCGAGTTCTTCTCGCCGCTTGCTAACCAAGCGCCCGCACCGTCGGCGGATGCGGTATATTTGCCCGGCGGTTACCCCGAGCTGTGGGCCGGCCGCGTTGCCGCAGCGGATCGCTTTCTCGATGGGGTGCGCCACGCTGCCGCCGACGGAAAACCCGTCTACGGCGAATGCGGCGGCTACATGGTTCTCGGTCAAGCTCTGATCGATGCCGACGGCCGTCGGCACGCGATGGCTGGCCTGTTACCGCTTCAGACCAGCTTTGCCGAACGCCGCTTGCGCCTCGGATATCGCGGCGCGACCCTCCTCGGCGATACGCCGCTCGGCCACGCTGGCAGCGGCTTTCGCGCCCACGAATTCCACTACGCGACAGTGCTGTGCGAGGCCGATGCCGAACCGCTGTGGTCAGTGTCGGACGCGGCGGGCGCCGATCTAGGCCATTGCGGATTGCGCCGCGGCTCGGTCTTCGGGTCATTTATTCACCTGATCGACCGCTACAACGGTTAAAGATAAAGCTCGGAGTGCGCGCTTCGGCAGTCGATCCGTTGCCGGATCGTGCCGACAGCAACTTCGTTACAGGGAGTGAATCATGGCCCAGCTACAAGCGATCGATCGGGTATTACGCGAGGCGACAGATCGCGGCGATGTCCCAGGCGTTGTCGCCATGGCGGCGACGCGTGACGGCCCGGTCTATCAGGGCGCCTTTGGCAGGCGAGCCTTGCCCGACGGCGTTGCGATGACCGGCGATACCGTGTTCCGGATCGCGTCGATGACGAAAGCGATCACTTCGACGGCAGCGATGCAGCTCGTTGAGCAGGGAAGGCTGGCGCCTGATGAGCCGATTGCCGAGGTGCTGCCCGAACTGGCCGCTCCGCAAGTGCTCGAAGGGTTCGACGAGGCCGGAGAACCGCGGCTGCGCCCGGCGCGGCGGCCGATCACATTGCGGCACCTGATTACCCACACCGCCGGCTTTGTCTATGACATCTGGAATGTGGATATGGGCCGCTACATGGAGAAATGCGGTATTCCCGGGATCATCTCCTGCCAAAATAAGGCGCTGGAATTGCCGCTCGTTTTCGATCCCGGCGAGCGCTGGGATTACGGCATCAACATCGATTGGGTCGGCAAAGCGGTCGAGCGGGTCAGCGGCCAACGGCTCGGGGCATATTTCGCGGAGCATTTGTTCGGACCAATCGGCATAAAGGACACCGCGTTCAAGCTGACGCCGGACCATCGCGGCCGGCTCGCGGCGATGCATGCGCGCGGCGCGGATGACGGGCTTGCGCCGATCCCGTTCGAACTGCCGCAGGATCCGGAATTCGAGATGGGCGGCGGCGGGCTCTATGGCACGGCGGCGGATTATCTCGCCTTCGCGCAGCTTTTCCTGAACCGGGGCCGCGCCGCCAACGGCGCCCAGGTTCTAAAGCCCGAAACAGTTCAGCTGATGTCGCAAAACGCGATCGGCGACTTGAACGTACGGCTGCTGAAAACAGCGATGCCGGCGTCGTCCAACGACGCCGAGTTTTTCCCGGGGATGGTCAAGAAATGGAGCCTCGGCTTTATGATCTCGACCGAGGCGGTATCGGGCGGGCGCGGCGCCGGCAGCCTCGCCTGGGCCGGGCTCGGCAACACCTATTTCTGGATCGATCCGGCTAAGGGTGTCGCCGGCGTCATCCTGATGCAACTGTTGCCGTTCGCCGACGCCAAGGCGCTGGCGCTGTTCGACCGTTTCGAAAAAGCGGTTTACGCCGCCCTGAATTAGCCCTCCCCGATCAAATTTGTCATTGGCCGTAACCTTAATAACGTGAAGGGATCAGCATCGCCAAGGCAACCGCGACGGCGACAACCCCCGCACCGAGCGTGAGCGCCACCATGATCGTCCTCCATGGGTCGAATTGCGCGAAGAAAGCGCGCAATTCGTATTGCGCGCGCTTCCGCTCATCGGTCATCGCGGCTGTCTTATAAGTTGATGGCCCGGCCGCCAGGCCGGCAAGTTACGTCTCGGTGCATCGACTTCCTTTGCCCGTTATTTGTCCCCTGGCTAGCCTGTTTGGGGCAACCAACTTAGTGCCGCACCCGATACCGCAGGAAACCAACAGTAGACGGATGCCTGTTCGATCAGATCGAAAAGCTGGTTCTAGACGTCGAACAGGCGGTTTTATTTCTCGGGTTCGATCAGGCCGGTGACAAACCAGCGCTGCATCGCCAACACGATCGCGACCGGCGGCAGGATCGCAAGCAATGCCGTCGCCATCACGATCTGCCAGGCTGTCTGCGCGTCGCCATTGCCGATCATCTGGCGAATGCCGATCACGATCGTCGTCATGCCCGGGCTGTCGGTCACTAGCAACGGCCACAAATATTGGTTCCAGCCATAGATGAACAGGATCACGAACAAGGCCGCGATGTTGGTGCGCGACAACGGGATCGCGATCCAAACAAAAAAGCGCCATGGCCCGGCGCCGTCGAGCTTGGCGGCCTCGGTCAATTCATCGGGGATCGTCAAGAAAAACTGCCGGAACAGCAAAGTCGCGGTGGCCGAGGCGATCAGCGGCAACGCCAGCCCGGCATGGGTGTCGACGAGCTGCAGATCGGCCGCGACTTTGTAGGTCGGGATGATGCGCACCTCTACCGGCAGCATCAATGTCACAAAGATCGCCCAGAAGCACAGCCGGCGCAGCGGAAAGCGAAAGAATACGACCGCATAAGCCGAAGGCAGCGAGATCGCGATCTTTCCGACCGCAATCAGCAGCGCCATGACGAGGCTGTTGGCCATCATCGCGGCGACGCTCTGGCCGCTGGTGGCCATCGTGCCTGAGGTTAGCGCTTCGCGGTAATTGGCGATCAGCTGCGGCCCCGGGATCAATGTCATCGGGGCGGCGAGGATGTCGGAGAGGGTCAGGCTCGACGCGACAAACGCGACGTATATCGGAAACAGCACCAATCCGAGGCCGGCCAGCAAAACCAGGTGCGGGATCCAGGCCCCGCGGCCCGAGCCCGCCATCCCGGATCTCACGCGTAATGCACCCGGCGCTCGACAAACCGAAACTGGATTGCGGTCAGGGCGATGACAATCGCCATCAGGATTACCGATTGCGCCGCTGAGCCGCCGAGATCGAGCCCGACAACGCCATCGTACCAGACCTTGTACACCAGGATTTGCGTCGCCTGGCCCGGCCCGCCCTGGGTTACGTTCTGGATGATGCCAAAGGTATCGAAAAAGGCGTAGACGATGTTGACCACCAGCAAAAAGAAACCGACCGGCGCCAATAATGGGAAAATGATTCGCCAAAACCGTCGCTGGGCATTGGCGCCATCGAGGGCTGCGGCCTCGATCAGCGATTTCGGAATCGCCTGCAACCCGGCAAGAAAGAACAGAAAATTGTAGCCGATCTGCTTCCACGCCGCGGCGAGAATCACGAGCAGCAGGGCTTGCCGCCGGTTCAGCAAATAGTCCCAGTCGAGGCCGACATGCCGCAATGCCGCGCCGATGATCCCAAAGCTCGGATTGAACAGGAACAGCCACAGCACGCCGGCAATTGCCGGGGCGATCGCGTAAGGCAGCATTAGCACTGCCTTGTAGAACGCGCCGCCGCGAACCACCCGATCGGCCATCACCGCAAACAGCAGCCCCGCTGCCAAGGCCAAGGCCGCAACCGCAAAGCCGAAGACAAAGCTGACCTCGACCGAGGCGAGATAAGACGGGTCGGCAAAGATAGCGGCAAAATTGGCCCAACCGACAAATCGGGTCGACAACCCGAACGCGTCCTGGCGCTGCACCGACTGCAACAATGCCTGCGCTGCCGGCCAAAAGAAAAACACCCCAGTCACCAACAGCTGCGGGGTCAGCATCAACACGGGAAGGAGCTTTCCGGCGAATACGACGCGGCGTTCCATATCGGCGCCTCGATTCGCGCCGCAGTCGCCGATCCGCTATTCGGTATTCTGCTGGAACTGGGCGAGTAGGGCGTTGCCGCGCTTGACGGCGTCGTCAAGGCCGGTTTGCGCGTCCTCTTTGCCGGCGAAGATCGCTTCCAGATCCTGGGCGATGATGTCGCGGATCTGCACCAGATTGCCGAGGCGCAGCCCGCGCGAGTTCTCGGTCGGCGGTTTTCGCGTTAGCTGCAGCACCGGGATCTCGCGACCCGGGTTCTTTGCGTAAAAACCTGACTCCTTGGTCGCCTCGTAGGCCGCTTTGGTGATCGGCAGATAACCGGTTATCTCGTGCAGTCTCTGTTGCAGGTCGGTGTGCGACAGAAACGTAAAGAACTCGGCTACGCCTTTGTATTCTTCTGGCGTCTTGCCGGCCATGACCCAGAGACTGGCGCCGCCGATGATCGAATTCTGCGGGGCTCCGGGGACATCGGGGTAATAAGGCAGTTCGGCGACGCCAAATTCGAATTTCGCTCCCTTCTTAAAGATGCCGTAAGCCGCAGACGAGGTCTGGATCATGCCGCACTCGCCATTCGCAAACTTGCCTTCGGGCTCGGTGGTGCGCCCACCATAGTCAAAACTCTTGTCCTTTTCGGCCGCCGCGAGGTTGGCGATATGGCGGACAACGGTCGGATTGTTGAATTCGAGCCGGGCATCCGGACCCTCGAACCCGTCAGCCTTGCTGGCGAAGGCGACATTGTGCCAGGCGCTGAACTGCTCCAGCTGGGTCCAGCTGATCCAACCCGCTGTAAAGCCGCACGGGATGCCCGCCGCTCGCAGCTGTTTGGCGACGGCAAATGTCTGGGGCCAGGTTGCGGGCGGCTTGTCGGGATCAAGGCCGGCTTTTTTGAAAAGGTCCTTGTTCCAAAACACGACCGCTGTCGAGCTGTTGAACGGCATCGACAACATGCGTCCGTCGGCGGTGCTGTAATACCCGGTGACCGCTGGCAGATAGGCTTTCGGATCGAAGGGCTTGCCGGCGTCTTTCATCAGTTGATAGACCGGCACCACCGCACCTTTGGCAGCCATCATCGTTGCGGTGCCGACTTCGAATATTTGCAGGATCGCCGGCGCCTTGCCGGCGCGGAAGGCGGCGATGCCGGCATTCATCGTCTCGGCATAGGAGCCCTTGAACACCGGTGTTATCTTGTAGGCGCTCTGCGAGACGTTGAAGTCGGCGGCTATCTGATTGACCACCGCAGCGTTAGCGGAGGTCATCGCGTGCCACCATTGCAATTCAACCGGCTCGGCCGATGCAACTCCTGATACCGATAGCCATATCGCCGCCGCTGCCGCGGCCAGCATCACCCGTCGCATTGTCCCCCCAATCCGGCCCCGATTAGCCTTTGTCAGCGAGCTAGCGTGAAGCCGCTTGCGGAATCAAGACGAACTCAGAAAAGCTTTTGTGACGGTGTGGCGCCGCGATGCCGGCGTCTCTGCTGGAGTGAGGCAAATGGCCGGATTTCGCGGTACCTCGGGAGGAAGATCACGGCCGCCGAGCGAATCGGCGATCGCGGCAATCGGCCGGCAGGCGCTGGCACTCGATCTCGGCGCCCCGTTGGCGATCCGGGTCAGCCCTCGGGCCCGCCGGGTTGGACTGCGTATCGATGCCGCCTCGCGCCGGGTCGAACTGGTGCTGCCGCACGGGGTGCCGCCCGAGATCGGCCTGCGGTTTTTGCGGGACAAGCGCGGTTGGGTACAGGGCCGGCTTTCGGCACTGCCGCGGCCCGTCCCATTTGCCGAGGGTGCTCTCGTTCCGGTTCTGGGCGTTCTGCATCGGATCCGCCGCTCGCTCGATGCCGCGTCGCCGCCGGTGACTATTGCGGATGGGGAGATTCGGGTGCGGGGCGAGCCCGAGCACTTGCCGCGCCGCGTCCGCGACCATCTTGCCATGCTCGCCCGAGACGAGTTGGCGAAGCGGGCGCGGCCTCTTGCTTCCCGTGTTGGCCGTAAGGTCGCACGGGTCAGCGTACGTGACACCAAAAGTCGCTGGGGCAGCTGTTCGGCATCCGGAAACTTGTCGTTTAGCTGGCGACTGATCTTTGCTCCGGAGGAGGTGGTCGATTATGTCGTGGCGCATGAGGTGGCTCACCTGGTCGAGATGAATCACGGGCCGCGCTTCTGGCGGCTGGTCGACAGCCTGGTGCCCGGGAACGACCGGCCGCGCGCTTGGCTCGATCGCCACCGAGCCGAATTGCTGTCCTACGGCTGACCGACCGCGACTTCCCGTGGTCGATTCCGGCTTTCGGCACGCATGATCGAAAACAGCAGCATCAGCCCCGGTAGACAAGCCGCGGTGGCCAGCACGAAAAAGGGTATCCAACCGAGGGCGTCGGCAAGCGCCCCGCCCGAAGCCGACAAAGTGGTACGGCCGACCGCGGCCAGTGACGATAACAGCGCATATTGGGTGGCGGTGAACTCGATGTTGCAGAGGCCCGAGAGGTAAGCGACGAAGGCCGCCGATCCCATCCCGCCAGTCAGGTTTTCGACCCCGATTGTCAGCGCCAGCGCCACCAAACTGTGCCCGGCCTCGACCTGTACGGCGTACATCAGGTTGGAGAGCATCTGCAGCACGCCGCAGACCAAGAGCGCCCGCATGACGCCGAGCCGCAACACCACAACGCCGCCCAAGGCCAAGCCGGCGAGGCTCGCGGCAAAGCCGTACACCTTGGCGATATTGGCGAGCTCGACCTTGGTAAAGCCGAGCGATACGTAAAGCGGGTTCGACATCGTGGCGGCGAGTGCGTCGCCGAATTTGTAGAGGACGACGAAGATCAGGATGGTCAGCGCACCCTCGCGTTTCAGCATATCGCTGAACGGGGCTGCCACGGCCCGCCGCAGCCACGCCGCAACTCGCGCTGCCGCTGTTTGACCGGGCAGCCTCTCGGGCAGCGCCGCGCCATCGGGTTCGGGCGTAAACCAGACGGTCGCCATGCCGATCACCATCAGCGCCGCCATCAGCCCATAAGCAAACCGCCAGCCCCCAAAACTCGCGGCGTACAAGGCGCCGGCCGAGGCGGCCAGCATGCCGAAGCGATAGCCCCATTGTGTTGCCGCCGCACCAGCGCCCTGCTCCTCTGGGCGGAGCAGCTCGATGCGATAGGCATCGATGACGATGTCCTGGCTAGCCGATAAAAAGGCGACCGCGAGCGCCAAGACCGCAGTCAATCCCGCCGCCGAGCGCGGATTGACGATGCCCAACCCCAAGATCGCCAAGGCGAGCAAGGGCTGGATCGCCAATGCCCAGCCGCGCCGCCGCCCGAGATGCGATGTCAATAACGGGATCGCCAGCCGGTCGATCAGCGGCGACCACAGAAACTTAACGCTATAGGGGACGCCGACCAGCGCGAATAATCCGATCGCGGTGCGCGAGACGCCGATCTCGGCCAGGCGGAACGATAACGTCGCAAAAGTTAATGCCAGCGGCAGGCCGCTGGAAAACCCCATCAGCAGGACAGCGATCAACCGCGGCCGGGAATAGATTGCGAGCGAGGAGAGCCACGCCGGCCTGCCCGCTGCCAGTGGGGTCCGCCGCTTGCCCTCCTCCCCGGACTTGATCCGGGGATCTGCGGGTCCCTCGCTCTCGCCGCACACGGGGTGAGGGCGGGAGCGCGGGGCGCCTGCCAAGCGAGTGACCCTCGCCGGGTATAGGGCTACGGTTTTGCCGGCGCCTTTTGCGCGTCGGCCGCGACCTGCATTTTGATGATCTTGTCAGGGTTTGAGACCGAGCCGTTATCCGCGGGGCTGCCCTTTTTGATCTGGTCGACATATTCCATGCCGGAAACGACGTCGCCCCAAATCGTGTATTTGCCGTCGAGCGACGGCGCCGGTCCGAACATAATAAAGAATTGGCTGTCGGCGCTGTTGGGATCGGAGGTGCGCGCCATTGCAACCACGCCGCGGACAAAGTGCTCGTTCGAAAACTCAGCTTTGAGCGGGTGCCCCGAACCGCCGGTGCCGTCGCCGCGCGGATCGCCGGTCTGCGCCATAAAGCCGTCGATGACCCGATGAAAGGTCAACCCATTGTAGAAGCCTTGGCGCACCAGCGACTTGATCTGGGCGACCGTGGCTGGCGCCAGATCGGGGCGCATTTCGATGACGACGCGGCCTGCCGGCACGTCGAGATATATCGTGTTTTCGAGATCTGCCGCCATCGCCCTTCCTCCGAATGCGAGCGCGATGATCAGCAGGACGAGCCGGGCCAACCTTGCCATTACGCTGTGTCCTGAACAATCGCGAGGGCGGCGACCTTATCCGAAGCCTGGGCCGGGTTAAAGCGCTTCAGGCGTGCCGTTCGTACCAGCCGCCGCGGCGGAAGCGATCGAGGTAAGTCGGCAAGATTGCCTCGACCGCGGTCGGAGTGATGCCGAGCGTCGCGAGGGTTAGCGCGCCTGACGAAACGACATTATCGCTCCTCAGAAGTTCGACCTGGTCGCGGGTCAAAGGCGGGCTCGGCAATACCGACATCATCCGCGCCTGAAACTCGGCGGCGCCGAACGGCAAATCGATCAGCAGCCGCTTGCGGCGAATCTCGCTGAGCAGTAATTCGACCAGTTCGCGGAAATTGTATATTTTCGGTCCGCCAAGTTCATAAGTGCGGCCCGCGGCGGCCGGCTCCTCGAGGCATTTCAGCACCGCGTCGGCGACATCTCCGACGTAGACTGGTTGAAACCGGGTACGGCCGCCGCCGATCAAGGGTAGCACCGGCGAGATCATCGCCATCGCCGCAAACCGATTGAAGAATTGGTCCTCCGGCCCAAAGACAATCGAGGGACGCAGGATCGTCGCAGTCGGGAACGCGTCACGCACCGCGGCTTCGCCCTGCGCCTTGCTTCGCGCGTAAGCCGAACGCGATCGCGGATCGGCGCCGATCGCCGAGATGTGCACGAGGCGCTCGACCCCGGCCTCACGCGCCAATCGCGCCAATCGCGCCGGCCCTAGATAGTGCACCCGCTCGAATGTCTGACGACCGCTCTCGGCGAGGATGCCGACGCAATTGACTACCGCATTGCTGCCGGCCAGAAACGCCGGGAGCACCTGCGCGTCGTCGATTGTCACGTTGACGGCTGCGATCTGCCCGACGAGGCCCGCGGTCATCAAGAATTTGGCATCCTCGGCGTGACGGCCGCCAACCGGAACGACGTCGCCGCGAGCGGCGAGCCGCTGGACGACATAGCGGCCGATGAAGCCCGCCCCGCCCAGCACCGCGGTCCGGCGACTTCTCATTTATCCCCCTGCGCACACCGCCTATACATTGCCCGAAATCGATATCGATTACTCGGAGCACCCTTCTATTAAACCACGTGGCGCATTGCCGAAAGCCGCCGTACCTTCTCTTCGGCAGGTTTAAGGCTACATTGGTGCAGGTTTGGCATATCCAGGAGAATTGAACGATGGTGGGGCATGCCCGGTTAAGCAATGAGTATCAGGTACCCGAGCGAATGAAAGCTTGGGTGCTGGGCGGGCCGGGTGAAATCCTGCCGACCGAAAAGCCGGTGCCGCAGCCCGGCCAAGCCGAGGTGTTGGTGCGCATCGACGCGGTCGCGATTTGCGCCACCGACCTCGAAATCATGCGCCACGGTCTGCCGGCTATGGTCGATGGCGGATTGCCGTTCAACAAGAACTTCACGATCGGCCATGAATATATGGGGACAGTGGTCAAGCTCGGACCAGCTGTCGACGAGTTCTCCGTCGGCGACCGCATTACCGTCGAGGTCCATGCCGGTTGCGGCCGCTGCGCACGCTGCCGGCAGGGCATGTACACGTCCTGCTTGAATTACGGCGATCTCGCCAAAGGCCATCGCGCCAATGGCTTCACGACCGATGGCGGCTTCGCACAATACGCGGTCAACAATGTGAATACATTGGTGCATGTCCCGGAGGACATGACCGACGAAGAGGCAACGCTCGTCGTCACCGCCGGCACTTCGATGTACGGGCTTAATGTATTGGGCGGGCTGATCGCCGGCGAGGGCGTCGTCGTGACCGGGCCGGGTCCGATCGGTCTTCTCGGCGTCGCGGTCGCGAAGGCGCTCGGCGCCGAGCCGGTGATCCTGACCGGCACTCGCGACCGCCGGCTGGAACTTGGCAAAAAACTCGGCGCCGATCATGTCGTCAATGCCCGCGAGGAGGACGCGGTCGCCGCGGTCAAGCGGATCACCGGCGGCAAGGGAGTTCAGTTCGTGGTCGAGTGCTCGGGCGCGCCCAATGCCCTCGACGAAGCGGCGCAGATGGTCGATCGCGGCGGCCGGATCTGCCTTGCCGCTTTTCCGCACGAAAAGGTGCCGGTCGACCTCGCTTATCTCGTGCGCAACAACATCTACGTTTATGGCATTCGCGGCGAGGGCCAGAGTGCAACCCATCGCGCGATGGCGCTGATGAAGCAAAAGCGCTTTGACGCGAAGCTGATCCACACCCACACTTTCCCGCTCGACGATTTGCCGACCGCCCTCAAATACGCGCGCGAGCGGATCGATGACGCGATCAAGGTCGTCGTCAAAAACCAGACCTGAAACTCGTTGAGTTGAGGGGATCGGCCGGCGGCCCGCTCAGGAGCCGCCGTAAACCGGGATGACCGCCCCCCGCGTCACCCGATTATCGGCCGAGGCGAGAAATACGATCAGCCGAGCAAGCTCCGTGGGTGCGACCCATTTATCGTATTCGGCGCCCGGCATGGCGTCGCGGTTCACCGCCGTGTCGAGAATCGAGGGCGCCACGGCGTTGACCCAGATTTCCTCTCCGACGGTTTCCTGGCCAAGCGCCTGGGACAGTGCCGCGACCGCCGATTTCGACGCAGTATAGGCAATCATGCCGGCGCCGAGCCGCGGCTCCAGCGCCGGACGCGCGGCAACATTGACGATCCGTCCACCTTTGGCGCCGCCGGGTCCCGGCTCACGGCGACCGCGGAACGCGTTCACTGCTGCGGCCGAGCACAAAAAGCAGGAGAGCGCATTCATCCGAAATTGAGCGGTGAAGTCAGCGGCCGAGGTCTCGGCGATCGGAGCCATTGCAAAGCCGCCGGCGAGATGGATCGATGCCCACAGCGGCGGAAGACCATCGAAAAACTGGCGAACCGCCGCCTCATCGGCAACATCAATATTGCGCGCGACGTGCACACCGGGATCGCTCGAAAAAGGGAAATCCGCAAGCTCCGCCGCTATCAAATTGGGGACGTGGCATACCGCACCACTCGCACGCAAGGCCGCGATCACGGCGCGTCCGAGCGCGCCTGTCCCACCGGTTACGACAACGTGGCTGCCCGCGAAATCCACCATTGCGCTCCCCCGCAAAAATTCGTGGGGATCATAATCCCGTGGGATTACCGCCGGTAGAGTGGAGTTGCGGGCGTCTGAGCCTATCTTGGTGGATCGCCCGTCAGGTCACCCGGCGTTCCCCGAGCTGTTGCTATTGACCGACAGCCCGACGAATTCACTCGCGCCATGTCGATTGATCAGTAACAGGATATTGCCGCGCTTGGCTGCCGCTTCCAACGCCGCTGCAGCTTCTTCGGGGCTGGTCGCAGGTTTTTGGTCGATCGATTGAATAACATCTCCAGCCTGCACGCCCATTTCGGCCACCGGACTGTTGGCGCCGACGCGCAGAACCACGACCCCGTTCACGTCGCGAGGGATCTTCAGTTCCTTGCGCAGTTCCGGCCGTAGCGGCGCTAATTGCAAGCCGAGGGCACTACCGGTTGCAGCACTCGACTGTGGCGTCGTGCTTTCTTCAGCCGAAGCGATCTGCGCCGGCATTTTGCCGATCGCAACCTCGACGTTCTCGTCCTTGCCGCCGCGCCTTATGGTCAGGTTGAGCTTGCTGCCCACCGGGGTTTCCGCCACCAGTCGGGGGAGATCATGGGCGGTGCGGATCGGGTGATTGTCCGCCGACACGATGACATCGCCGGATTTGAGACCGGCTTTTGCCGCCGGACTATTGCGAATTACCGAAGCGACGAGCGCTCCCTCAGGATTATCGGAAGAGAGGCCAAGACTTTTGGCGATCGAGGGCGAAATGTTCTGGATCGAAACCCCGAGCCAGCCCCAGCTCACCGACCCATGTTCCTCGAGTTGGCCGATCACATATTTGGCGAGGTTCGACGGGATCGCGAAACCGATCCCGACCGAGCCGCCCGACGGCGAATAGATAGCCGTGTTGATGCCGATCACTTGCCCGGAAAGGTCGAACGTCGGCCCGCCCGAGTTGCCGCGGTTGATCGGAGCGTCGATTTGCAGGAAGTCGTCGTACGGGCCTTCATGAATGTTGCGGCCCAAAGCCGAGACAATGCCGGCTGTCACCGTACCGCCAAGGCCGAATGGGTTGCCGACCGCCATAACCCAATCGCCGACCTTCATTTTGTCGCTGTTGCCCCAGCTCACATAGGATAATGGTTTGTCCGACTTGATCTTAAGGAGCGCCAAGTCGGTTCGCTCGTCGCGGCCGATCACCTTGGCAGGATGCTGGCTCTGATCTTGAAAGGTCACGGTAACTTTTTCGGCGTTGGCGACGACATGATTGTTGGTGACGATGTAACCATGCGGATCGATGACAAATCCCGAGCCGAGCGCCATTACCTTTTCTCCAGGCTGCGTACCAGAGAACGGCTGTTGAAAGAAGTGGCGAAAGAATTGATCAAACGGTGTGTCGCCGCCACCCCTGGAGAGCCCGCCGTTATTGCCGCTATCGCCCTGGTCCTCATCGCTGCTTTGGTCTTCCATCGCGGTTTGTTGGTTTAGCTGTACCGACACATTGACGACGGCGGGCAGGACGCGCTCTGCCAGTGGCGCGAGGCTCGGCAGCGGGATAGCGCCCGCCTGCTGCTGTGTGTTGGTAAGATTTTGGGCGCCCGCAGCTGTGTCTGCCGCACCGGCGAAAAGCGGGGTGAACATCAGCGCGGCGCAGGCGGTCCCGGCCAAAGCGCGGCGAATTGTGCTGACCATCATCGCGGCCGACCTTGCTAAATTTACGGGCGGGCAATGCTCGCCCGCGCCTTGTCTGTTGGAGTAAGCGCGTTGCGGTGGCAAAAGTTCCGGCGCGAAGAATGTAGCCGGGCATGCCGAAGCGACCGCGAAATTGGCGTTCACCGGGGCCAAATCTGCGGCAGGAAGTGGTCGAGAAGGGAGAAGATTAGATGCGAGCGTTGCGGGGCGTCGTCTCGGACATGGCCGCCAGACTGTCTTTGGCCTCGCTGATGCGTCGATTGCTGCCGCAATCTCAAGGCGAGGGGCTCGAACCCTCGGTCTATGGCTTTATTGTGCGGTTTAGCTGGCGCGAGCAGATTTACGTGGTCGTCATGACCTTAGCGTCGTTTCCGTTTCTGTATTGGTCGCTCGATCTTCCTAAGCAGATCATCAACCGCGCCATTTCGGGCAAGCATTTTCCGCAGTCGTACTTTGGCCTGGAACTTAACCAGATACCTTATCTATTGGTCCTCTGCACAGTATTCTTGGTCCTTATACTTGTTAATGGCTGGTTCAAGCTGCATATCAATGTAAAAAAAGGGCAACTTGGAGAGCGTATGCTGCGCCGGCTGCGCTACGAACTTTATCAGCGCGTTTTACGCTTTCCGCTGCACCATTTCGACCGCGTGGCCTCGGGCCAGATCGTCGCGATGATTACCGCGGAACTGGAGCCGGTCGGCGGCTTTGTCGGCGAAGCGTTTGCGGTGCCGATCTCACAGGCCGGCACGTTGCTGACGATCCTGGTCTTTATGTTTATGCAAAACCCGGTATTGGGCGCCGCGGCGTTGGCGTTTTACCCATTGCAAGGTTACCTGATCCCAAAGATGCAGCGCGTCATTCGCGCTCTCGGCCGGGCCAGGGTGCGAAAAATCAGGACCCTTTCCGACCGGATCGGCGAAACCATCGCCGCGCGCACCGAGATCCGCGTCAATGACGGCGCGCAATATCAACTTGCCGAGATTTCTCAGCGCTTTGGCGAAATTTATGATATTCGCCTCGACATCTATAATCGCAAGTTTTTTGTCAAGTTTCTCAACAATCTAATCGGCAACCTGACGCCATTTTTCTTTTTTGTGATCGGCGGGTATTTTGTCATCAAGGGCAGCTTGTCGTTTGGCGCATTGGTCGCGGTGCTCGCCGCGTACAAAGATATGTCGTCACCGTGGAAGGAGTTGCTCGACTATTACCAAAACCAACAAGACGTCGCGATCAAATACGAGCAAGTGGTCGAGCAGTTCCAGGTCGCCGATATGCTTGATAAGCGCCTGCTGCTCGAAATTCCGGAGCGCGTCGAGCCGTTCACGGGTGAGGTCGCGGCGGCAAACCTGGAGGTCGTTGATGACGACGGCATTCATCTGCTCGAGGGGGTGGATTTCAATTTCCCGCTCGGTACCGATATCGGCATCGTCGGCCACAGCAACAGCGGCCGCAATACGCTGCCGCAGGTCATGGCGCGGCTCGAGAACCCGACCGGCGGCCGGCTGACGATCGGCGGCTCCGACCTTTCCACCTTGCCTTTCGCGGTTACCGGCCGCCGCATCGGCTATGTCGGTCCGACCACTTATCTGTTGTCGGCGAGCGTGCGTGACAATCTGTTGATCGGCCTGCGGCACCGCCCTCACGGCGCTGTCAATGATGCTGATGCCGCGGCGCGCGCCGAACACAAGCGGCTGCAGGAGGAGGCGCGGCAATCGGGGAACAGCGAATACGACGTCTCAGATGACTGGATCGATTATGAGCAAGCCGGCGTCGCTGATATGCCGGCGCTCGATGCGCGTATCCTCGACGTGCTGCGGCTTGTCGATCTCGATGACGATATTTACCACCTCGGACTGCGCGGGCGGATCGATCCCGAGGGCCAGCCCGAGGTCGCTGAAAATATCGTCAAGGCGCGTCATGTGCTGGCAGAGCGGCTCGCCGCCCGCGAGCTTGAGCATCTCGTCGAGCGCTTTGATCCGGATCGCTACAACCTTAACTCCTCGATCGGCGCCAATCTGTTGTTTGGCACCTCGATCGGCCCAGTCTTTGAAGGCGACAATCTTGCCCGCAACGATTATGTGCAAGGAATTCTGGGCGAACTCGACCTGCAAACCGAGTTGATCGATATCGGCGAAAAGCTGGCGCGCACTAGCGTCGAATTGTTCGCCGGCATGCACCCAGAGCATCAAATATTCGAGGAATTCAGCTTCCTCGGCGCCGATGAATTGCCGGCCTTTGAACGGATCCTGGCGCGCATCGATAAATCGGATGCCGCCAGTCTTTTACCCGAAGAGCGTGCCCGGCTGCTTGGTTTGGGATTGAAACTAATCGCGGCCCGCGATCCGCTGAGTCTGCTGAGCGAGCCTCTGCAGCAGCGTATTCTCGAAGCTCGACGAAATTTTGCCGCGGGATTACCCGATCAGCTGCGCGGTTCGGTCGAGTTTTTCGACCCGGAGCGCTACAACGCCGCCGCCTCGGTTCAAGAAAACGTTTTGTTTGGGACGATCCTGCGCGGCGAGGCCGGCAGTCGCGAACGCGTCAACGCCGCGATGAGCGAGGTGTTGGACGAACTCGGGCTGCGCGACACGCTGACCTCGGTCGGGCTCGATTACCCGGTCGGGACCGGCGGCCTGCGCCTCTCCGAGGCTCAGCGCCAGAAAATCGCGATTGCCGTCGCCCTGTTGAAGCGGCCCGATCTCGTGGTGCTGAACGACGCCACCGCGGTGCTCGACGGCGCCACCGAAACCACCCTCATCGACCGGTTGCAGCATGAACTCGACGGCCGCAGCCTGGTTTGCAGCCTGCACCGACCGCGCCTCGCTTCGGCCTTTGACCAGATCCTGGTGATGGATCAAGGCCGGCTGGTTCAGCAGGGTCGCTTTGAGGAATTGCAAAAGTCCGGCAGCGTGCTGGAGCCGCTAATGGCCGCCGAGTAACCTTAGACTATGTCACCCGCTGCGAACGGGTGGAGCGGGTGAAGGGCATCAAACCCTCGTCAGAAGCTTGGGAATTGTGGGGTTATTCAATAAAATCAAGGGGCAGTTGTTACAGTTAGCCGATAGACACCGATGGAAGCCGATAGGGGCAGGGAGAAGCGACAACCGAATGAGGGGCGCGGGACGGGTAGAAAGCGATGCCTCTGCTCCGAAAACGAAAAAGCCCCGACATCAAGTCAGGGCTTTAACGCTTGCGTGGCCTATTTCAGCAGTTGCAGAAGCGTCCGCAGCAGCCGAGCCACTTCAATCGGGATCATACCGTTGTTACCCTGAAATGGGCTCAATCATTTGCTGGCACAAGCGAGGGGCTGTCGTCTATGCGCTGCCCGCTCGAAGGCTGAGGCGCGACATCCGAAGCCCCCCCTGTCAGATTCCAGGCGTGCGATGCTCCGCAGGTGATACAGCAATGCGTGCAAGCTGTCTGCCCATCAATTCCAACCCCCCATTGGCTTCTTTTATTGTCGTATGATCCTCCGTAGCAGATCTTTTCTCCATTCTGGCAATTGCCAGCCCTCAATGTGTGTTGCTTACCATCGTTTAAGATCCAATGCCTTTTGGAACTCGGCCATTCCCAGCCGTGACGGCTCTGCGAGAAAAGTTTAACATTAACGATGTTGGGAGCGGAATTGGTCAGCTTAAAGGTAGCATCCTCGCTCCGAGCCGAGTTCACCCCAGCGCCAACGCTTAGCAAAAAGGCCAAGGAGACTGCTGTCAAAAATACACGCATAGCCACCTCCATTTTGAAGCGGGACCCTTCCCCTGCCAACAATGGCCGGTATTTCCCACGTGGGCAGCCCATCCGCCCGCAGCGAAGTACGGTAGTTCGCAGCCTGATTGGATATGTGTGACACAGCTCACACTCGGACCGACAATCCGCGTCTAGGACAGCAAAATTGGTGGACCCCTGGCGATTAGCCTAACCACCGGGGGTCCGCAGACGGAGACGGGAACGGTTTGCATCGGTGAGAGGCGCGCGCCGGGTAGAAAACGCCACCTTTCGTATTACCCTGGCTAGTCAGCTAACCACCACTTTCGGGGCGATTGGTGGTCTCCGCTTGTGGACGCGGCCTCGACAGCAACAAACGCAGCAAACGGGTCCCGGAATTGATGGCCCTTGCGACCTCTTCATCGTCCGCATCATGCCCATGCACGATCCGGTTCCGAACCCGATTGAACAAACTCAGAGCCTCTGCATCTTCGAACGAAAGCAGTTCCGCCTGCACCAGCATTCGAATCATCGTGCCTAGCGGGACCGCCCTGCGTGACACATCCAAGCCGAAATCAGCGGCCAATTCTCGTGCCGCCCGCTCTATTTTCGCTGACAACAACATGAGACCAAGGCGCGGCGACCGGCTTGCCTCCCGCAGCACTTCCTCAGTCTCATCCAGTGTGGGCGCGGGGCCGACAGTTACCGTCGCTTCGAAATGATCGCTGGCGCTTGCAGCCTCAGTGACACCTACCGTGATCGGAGGCTGCTTCGCTTCCGCCGCCTCGGTCTTGGCTTGCAGCTCGTCCAATTCAATCTCTTGTCCGAGGAATTTCCCCTTCCTAATCCGCGAGAGGATCGCGCGAATTTCCGGCCTGAACCAGCTCGCGATGGCGAAGGCGACGACCGGCCACGCCAGAGAAGCGAACGCCGAAATCAGGTCCGCCAATTCCTTGGCCGTGGAGACCAAGCGAATGACCAGAACGGCGATGACGAGCGCGACGAGTGGCCAGAGCAGCACCAGACTATGCGTGTGGCGGCCGATCCCCAGCCAAGATCGGAGACGGTTGAAATGGGGCCGGAAAGCTTCCCATTCCTCGGAGAGGGTTCGTGGTGGCATCACCCGGCATCAGCGGTCAATTGCGGCGGCGGCAGGATAGTACAGCACATCCGCACTGCCGAGCGTTCCCCAAATGTGCTATATACCCACGAAACTGCCGGACACTTCCTCACACCGACGTACCTGACCCGAAACTGGAGATGCGATGAGTGCCGAAGAAAGCGGGAGCAAGTTTGACGTTGATGTCGGTTTGAGCGCCAGAGCGACCCTGGAAGCTAAAGTCTCGACCGAAATCCCGGCTCAGGCCACCGGCCAACTCGTGGACGCTATCACCGATTTGTTCCGACCTTTTTCGGAACGGCAGGGATTGAAGGCTGACCTAATCAGATTACAGCGCGAAGACGTACTGATTGAAATCGCGAAGAAGGTATACCGCCGTCTTCAAATAGAAAACGCCGTGCCGTCACCGGTACCCACTAAGTTCCTGATACCCTTTCTAGAAAAGGCGTCTCTAGAGGACAAAGACGGATATTTGATCGACCGTTGGGCCGATCTTTTGACATCATCTTCTATGCATCCAGAAAGTGCGCATCCTCGATTTGTCCAAATACTCTCCGAATTAGGAGCCGCTGAGGCAAGATTGCTCCGAGACATAGCTCTATACAAAGAGGACAATGTAAGGGAAATGAAACCACAGCTAGACCGCCATACATTTGTTGGCTTACCGGATAATTTTCATCGCCTATTCGCATCCATCAGGCTGGTAAACGATGATCCTAATCTAAGATGCGCAGAGTTAGCCTGCAAGATGATGTGTTTAATTGCTGGACCCGGGAGTTCCGTCGCAGATATTAACGTTATGGGTAAGCGAGAAAAAGAAGCGACAACAGAAAGAGAAATAATAACTGCATGGTTTCAGGGGTCGCCAGGCCAACACCCGGCAAACGTTAAACCCAACTTCCTCAGTTTGGAGTAAATCGCTCGCTGGAAGCCGCGGAAACGCTAGGGATACGACCGGGCACGCCAAGGTGTGGTGCTAAATCGGCCAGACGATTGCAATAGATATTGAGGAATTTGCTTGCGGCGGCCCAGAGAATCGTGGTGCTGGTACCGGAGAACAAAGGTGCCGCGCCATATTTGTCCGCGTCAAGAAGATTGGAGCCTACGAATACCTCTACCTCGTCGAGAACGCGCGCGAGGGCGGCCGCCACGTGCAGCGCGTCATCAAGGCGCTCGGCCGGCGCGATGAAGTTGAGGCCTCGGGGCTGATCGATGGGCTGATCGCCTCGGCGGCGCGCCATTCGCGCCGCTCGATCGTGTTGTCGAGTTTTTATCGCGGCGAATTGCCGGAGCTGCACCGCCTCAGCATCGGACCTGATCTGGTGTTCGGCTGGCTGTGGGCGGAAACAGGATGCCGCGACGTGCTCAAGAGCCTCGTCTCCGACCGGCGCTTTTCCTTTGATGTCGAGCGCGCCGTCTATCTCACGGTGCTGCACCGGCTGATGATCTCGGGCTCCGACCGCCATGCCAGCGACTGGCTGAGCCGGGTACGTGTGCCGGGCACCGATGGGCTCGATCTCGACCACGCCTATAAGGCGATGGCCTGGCTTGGCGAAGTCGACGCGGCCGGCCGCAGCACCGCCGAGGCCATCGAGGAGGCACTCTATCACCACCGCCAGCCGCTGTTCGGCGCCGTTTCGATCGCGTTTTTCGACACCACCAGTTTATGGTTCGAGGGGGCCGGCGGCGAGAGCCTAGGCCAGTACGGCCACTCCAAAGACTATCGCGGTCACCTGAAGCAGGTCGTGCTCGGCATCGTGCTTGACGACGCCGACCGGCCGATCGCGTCCTTTGTGATGCCCGGCAACACGGCCGACGTGACGCTGTTGTTGCCAGTAGTCAAACGGCTGCGCGAGCGCTTTGGGATCCTCGATGCTTGCATCGTTGCCGATCGCGGCATGATCAGTGCCGATACCATCGCCGCCCTCGAAGCCGAGAAGATCCAGTACATCCTCGGCGTGCGCGAACGCACCAGCCGCGAGGTGCGCACCGGGGTCATCGAGGATGATGGCCTCGCCGTGCCGCTCGTCATTCCCCGCCAGAAAGGCGAGACCGAACTGGCGATCCGGGAGACGACGATCGCCGGGCGGCGCTACATCATCTGCCGCAACGAGGAGGAAGCCAAAAAGGACGCCGCGGCGCGCGCCGAAATCGTCGCCGGTCTCGAGCGCAAGCTCGCCCAGGGCGACAAGGCGCTCGTCGCCAACAAGGGTTTTCGTCGCTTCCTGAAGACGCCCGCGGGCGGCGGCTTTGTCATCGACCGCGCCAAGATCGAGGCCGATACCCGGTTCGACGGTCTCTTCGTGCTGCGCACCAACACCAAGATCGCCGCGCTCCAGATCGTGTTGCGCTACCGCAATCTGCTGGCCGTGGAGGACGCCTTCAAAACCGCAAAGGCGCTGCTCGCCACCCGCCCGATCTTCCACAAAACCGACGCCGGCATCCGCGGCCACGTCTTCTGCACCTTCCTCGCCCTTGTCCTGCGCAAGGAGCTTTTCGACCGGCTCGCCGCCCGTCGCAGCCGGCTCGAATGGCAGCGCATCGTCGACGATCTTGTCGACCTCAGCGAAATCGATGTCGAACAGGATGGTCGCCGGGCGCGCCTGCGCACCGCGCCAGGCCCGACCATCGACCCGATCTGCCGCGCTATCGGCCTCACCCTTCCGCCGGTCTTCCAGGAGATGCCGCCCGCCGCCTGAACCCAAAACCGTGGTGCCTAAAACTTAAAATGGCTTGCAACCCATTGAGTTACCATGCTGTTCAAAATCAAACTGCGGAACTTGGGTTAAAGTAGGCCACAATAAATTCAATGTCGATCTATTGTGTTCTCTTCACCTTCTCAATCACTACACGGTCGAGGTTCGAAGGCCGGATTTCGAGAGAATCGAGGTTTCCTATGTCACGATAACCCCACTCGCACTCGAATTTCTCAGAAGATGTGACCGAGCTTTTGAAGAACGGATTCTCAACGTCTCGGAAACAGTCAACCGCGTATGCGATAACGCAGACTTTTGTCCGAAATTATACGATCCCGATTGGGGGCGGCGTGGTTACAGGTGGATGTCGCCTGACGCGAGCGATCGAAATCGCATAAAAAGTATCTATGAGCATCCCATTTGAACGTTATCGATATCTCCACCACCGACGCGTCTAACTCGTTGAAATGATTGGAGCGGGTGAAGGGAATCGAACCCTCGTCAGAAGCTTGGGAAGCTCCTGCTCTGCCATTGAGCTACACCCGCCTTGCCGCCGATTTTAAAGGATCGGCGGCTTGCTTCAAGCGACTTTCGGATCAGATGCGTTTTGGCGGGTCAGGCGCTCTTGGCCGGCGCCTCGCAGGGTACCGTCCCCATATTCGCCGGCAGGCACACTTCGAGGATCTCGACATCATCCGACGTGCGCAGCTCGTTGTGCTTCAGGCCGCCCGGGATGAAGCAGGAATCCCCGGCTTCGAGCCGGCATTGAGTGCCGTCTTCGAATTCGAGCTCGACAAAGCCCTTGAGCGCGTAGACGAACTGACCGTCGCAGACATGGTAATGCCAGCCGGTCGGCTCCGTCATGCCGGTGACCGCCTTCATGACCTGGGCCCGCATCCAGCCGTCGCTGGCTCGGGTCACGCCAAGGTCGCGGTATTTGAAGAAATCGCGCCGGCCTTCGACATAATCCGGAGCCTTGGCGCTGGTCACCGCAACCTTCATCTGCGCCAACTGCTGCGGTTGCGTCGCCCCAGGTTTTGCCGCCGCTGATTTTTCTAGTGTCGCTGCACCTGACATCATTTCCTCCCGTTTACAAGACCGGCGTCATCATAGCAGCGCTTTGCCATACGGTGCTATCCTGCACACCTTCGTCTGACGAGGAGGATCGGAATGGCGAACATACCCGGTGCGGTAACCGACCCCAGCCGCGTGCGCGGTGAAAACATCGAATTGAAGAGCGGCGGCGACACGATTACGGGCTATCTCGCGCGCCCCAGCCAGTCGGGTAATTACCCCGGCATTGTCGTGATCCACGAAGCCTTTGGCTTGGTCGAGCACATCCGCGACATCGCCCGGCGCTTTGCCAATATCGGCTACAACGCGGTGGCGCCCGACCTTTATGCGCGAAAGGGAGGACCGTCCAACCCGAGCGACATCAACACGGTTTTTCCGGTGATGTTCGGAAAATCGGATGCCGAGGCGGTGCAGGACCTCGAAGCGGCAGCAGACTATCTTCGCGCATTGCCGGGGGCGACCGGAAAGATCGGCGTGATCGGCTTTTGCTCGGGTGGGCGCCAGGCCCTTTGTTTCGCGTGCAGCAGCACCAAGGTCGATGCCGCGGTCGATTGCTGGGGCGGCTTTATCGATCGTGCAACGCCGGACGCCGTGACCACGCCCGAGCGGCCAAGGCCGGTCATCGACATGATCGGCCAGTTGCATTGCCCGCTGTTTGCGGCGTTTGGCGAAGAAGACCAGAACCCGAGCGTCGCCATAGCGGAAGAATTGAAAAAGCGCGCCGCGGCCGCGGGCAAGGATGTCACGGTCAAGATCTACAAGAACGCCGGTCACGCTTTTCTCGCCGATTACCGGCCGAGCTATCGCGAGGGCCCGGCAACCGAGTTGTGGAACGACGTGGTCGCCTTCTTTAACAAGCACCTCAAGGGCTAAGCGCCGCCGGCAGCAGCTGGCGACCCGCGAGCCCCTAAACCTATCTGTGGACGGCCTCCGCCTCGCAAGGGGTGGGCAGCGAAAAGTGGTTCTGGTTGGTTGCGGTCAAATGTCCGGCCCTTGTGCGCAGATCGCCGCCGGCCGAGGTGGGTTACGCCGATCGGGTCCCGAACCTGAGAGCGATGTCTGAGCCCATTGATCCCCCGACCTCAAGGCCGCAGCCGATTGATCTCCACTGCCGTGCAATGCCCATAAACCACAATGTTACGCAGGCGCAAAACCAACTCACGTACGGGGCGCATCTCGATCCCGCTCAAGGAGCACTGCGGAACGGATGCCGTGGCAGTGCGTTCGACCGGCAAATCTGGATGGCGACTTCTGTTCGTTCTTTGCCGAACGGCTGTCCCGTTCAGCGGATTAGTCGAACGGAGCCAATGATGATCGCCGAAAACAATTTCTCGATCGCAGCAGGTGTCTCGAGGAGCCGCCGCCAGCTGCTCAAATCTTCTCCCGCCGTGCTCGCCGCAGCGGGAGCGATGACAAGCCCGGCCATGGCGCAGCCGATGTATCGCTCAACCCAGCCGCAGAATGGACCGGCGCCCGTGGCCAATCTGCGGAACAGCAATATCGTCGGCTACATGTTGGCGCACGAGCAGTTTCCGGTCCCGGAGCTCGTGCAGATCGGCGCGGACGCCGCAGAGGCCGGGTTTGGCGCGTTGGCGACCAGCGATCATTTGCAGCCGTGGCAAGCCAACGAGGGACATTCGGGACAAGCCTGGATAACCCTCGGCTCGGTCGGCTCGCGTGCGCCGTCGTCATGGATCGGCACAACGGTGACCTGTCCGACCATGCGTTACAATCCGGCCGTCGTTGCCGAGGGGTTTGCTTCACTCTCGCTCTTGTATCCGGGCCGGGTATTCCTCGGCGTCGGCTCGGGCGAGGCGCTCAACGAAGAGGCGGCGATCGGCGGCTGGCCGAAATGGCCTGAGCGCTGGGAGCGGCTGGTCGAGGCGATCGATATAATCCATGCGCTTTGGTCGGGACAAGAGGTTCGACATCAAGGGAAGTACTACACGGTAAATGCCAGGCTCTATGATCCTCCGGCGCAACCGATCCCGTTGTTGACGGCGGCAAACGGCAGGAAGTCGATCCGTCTCGCGGGCCAATTTGGCGATGGTCTGATCACCGATCCCAAGACCTGGAGAGAGCACAAATCGGAATGGCAGGATGCGGCCAGCAAGGCCGGCAAGAACCCTGGTCAGATGCCTATCCTGGTCGAGCAGTTTGTCGTCGTCGGTGACCAAAACGACGCGCGCCAGGCGGCCGAGCTGTGGCGGTTTATCCCAAAGGCATTCAAGACGTACTACAATATCCCAAGCCCGGTAGCGATCGAGCAGCAGGCAGACCAGCAACTACCGCTCGATCAGGTATTCGCGGATTGGGCTGTCGGCACCAATCCCTCAGTGCACATCGATAAAATCAACGAGCTGTTCGACAGCGGGGCCACGATCGTCAATATCCACTCGGGCCAACCGAACCAGCGAAAGGTGATCGCTTTCTACGCCGATCGCGTGCTTCCTAATTTCCACAGTCGCTCCTGACGAGAGCAGGTGCGGCGACCGGAGCAGCTACGGGACAGTGACCAGGTGCGCGCATTGCGTGGTGCGCAACGCAGCCCGGGCCTGTCACTGCCCCCGCCTTGCGATCAGGATACGGATAGAGAAGCTACAACTCGATCAGTTTACGAAACGGTAGAGTTTGGCGGCGTTGTCGCAGACGATTTTTTTGCGGGTCGCGGCGGGCAAATGGCCGAGTTCGCGCTCGATGTATTGTTGCGAATCCGGCCAGATGCCGTCGGGATGCGGGAAGTCCGATGCCCACATGACGTTGTTCTCGCCGATATCGTCGACGAGCTTGGTGCCGATCGGGTCGGTCTGATAAGTGGCGTAACACTGCCGCCGCCAATATTCGCTCGGCCGCATCTTGAGGTCGAGTTCCTTGAATTGGTCTTCCCACTCGGCGTCCATGCGGTTCAGCACATAGGGAATCCAGCCGATACCGGCCTCGCCGATCACGACTTTGAGCGTCGGGTGGCGCTCCAGCACGCCGGAAAAAATCATCGATAGCAGCACATCCGACATTACCATCTGAAAATTGGTGATGTTGGCGGCTCGGGCGGCCATCGCCGTCTTGGGCGCGAGCTTTGACAGATCGGGCCGGTTGCCGCCGCCGATCGTGTGGAAATGCAGCGGCAACCCGGTTGCGGCGATAGCACTCCACACCGGCTCCCACCACGGATCCCACAGCCGCGCCATGTCGTGGCGCCGCGAGATCTCGACGCCGCGAACCGCACCCTGCCGCGCTACCCGCTCGATCTCACCGACGGCTGCATCGATGTCGTGGTTCGGGATGCAGGCGAGACCGGCAAAGCGGTCCGGGTAGGCATTGCAAAAACCGCCGAGCCAGTCGTTGTAAATTCGCAGCATCTCGTCGGCGGCTTCGTCGTCATTGATCCGCATCGAGGCGCCGAGAATGCCGTACAACACCTCGGCTTGAACTCCGTCGCGATCCTGGTCCTTGACCCGCAACGCGGGCTCGGTCATGCGGCGGATGCCCTTTTTGCCGTCCTCGTAGATGCCTTCCGAGGCCATTCGGTCGGAGCGATGGATCTTCCCCGGCTCATAGAGGCGGCCGGCCGATCCCATGCCGTTCATCAGCCCAAACGAGGCGCCCGATTTGGTCACCCATTCCTTGCCGCGCGCCCCATTGGTCACATAGGGCATGCGGTCCTTCATCGCCGCGCTGGCGTTATCGGTGAACAGGTCGGGCGGCAACCAGATCAGATCGATATGGCTGTCGGCCGAGATCACATCGTACTTCATTGCCGTATCCTCCTCGGGCGTTCTGGCATTAGCATGACCCTCGCGAGGCGCGGGCGCGAGTTGAAATTTCTACTTTGGCGAGGTACGAAAAAGCATGGTTGAGACGCGGGCGAATATGCCGTTGGCGGGGGTCACGGTCATCGATTTCGGCCAGATATTTCAGGGCCCCTACGCGACCCTGCTGATGGCCAAGGCGGGCGCCTTCGTCATCAAAATCGAACCGCCACGCGGCGAGCCCGGGCGGCGCCGCGCCGATCCCGGCAAGAGCGCCACCCTGCCGTTTGCGATGCTGAACCAGAACAAGAACGCGGTGACCTTGAATCTGAAGGAGCCTCGCGGCCGCGAATTGCTGTTCGAGATGGCGCGCCGCGCCGATGTGCTGCTCGAGAACTTCTCGCCCGGCACGATGGACAGCCTCGGCGTCGGCTGGAGCCGATTGCACGAGATCAATCCGCGGCTGATCTACGCCTCCGGCACCGGCTATGGGCTCAGCGGCCCCGATCGCGACAATCTCGCGATGGATATGACGATCCAGGCGGCCTCGGGGATCATGAGCGTCACCGGCTTTCCCGATGGCCCGCCGGTCAAGGCCGGCCCGACCCTGGTCGACTTTATGGGCGGCATTCATCTTTATGCCGGGGTCGTCACGGCCCTTTACGACCGCGACCGCAGCGGGGTTGGCAGGCTTGTCGAAATCTCGATGCAGGAGGCGGTGTGGCCGAGCCTTGCCGGCAGCTTCGATTATTATTATCGCACCGGGCAGGTCCCGCCGCGCACCGGCAATCGCCAGGCCGGGCTCAACAGCGCGCCCTATAATGTGTTTCCGACTAAGGACGGCCATGTCGCGATCCACGTCGTGACCGAAGCGCATTTCCAGAATTTGCTAAAGGCGATGAACCGCGAGGACCTCGCCGACGATCCGCGCTTTGCGACCAATGCCGGCCGGGTAGCACACATGGACGAGACCGATGCGCTCGTTGCGGGCTGGACCCGCACGCTCGGCAAGATGGAGGTGTTCACGATCACCAAGCAATACCGCATCCCGTGCGCGCCGGTGCGCAATGCACCCGAGGTCATGAATGACCCGCACATGCACGAACGCGGCATGCTGGAGCGCATCACTCATCCCGAATTGGGCGAGATTGTCGTGCCGACGACACCGTTGCGCCTGCATGGCACGGAAAAGGCTCCCGCCGGCCCGAGCCCAACGATCGGCCAACACAATGACGAAATCTACGGCCGCTGGCTCGGCCTCTCCGCCGCCGAAATCGCCGAACTCCGGGAAGGCGGGGTGATCTGAGTTGTCATCCACCGGAGATCTGCTGTCGGCACCTGCCTCTTCCGGGAAATGTTGAGGCGGCGAATTGCTGATAGCCGCCGCGCCGGTCTATAGCTAGCTCCAAGCTCGCCTTACAAGGGACCACTAAGATGCTGCCGAACAAGCCCCATCTCGAGTTCCATCGGGTTGATATGCATTCGGGCTGGGAAACCCCTCTCGGCTATCCCGCCGGTATCGAGCAGAAAATCCTCGCGGGCGCGCTCGACGAGGAACGCAAGGCCGGAAGCCGCACTCGCCTGTTGCGGTTTGAGCCCGGCGTGTTCACGACGGCACCCTTTGTTCATGAGTACTGGGAGGAAGTCTATCTCGTCTCCGGCGATTTGACCGTCGGCAATGACTCGAAGGGCGATGGCGGTGAGAACTTCGCCGCCGGCACTTTTGCCTGCCGCCCACCCGGCGCGGTGCACGGCCCGTTCAAATCCAAGGGCGGCTGCCTACTCTACGAGATCCACTACTTCGCCTGAAGGCACAGCGGCTCCATCTCAGGCGCTAGCCCTATTCCGCCTGGTGTTACTAGCGCACGCGGCCGTGCCTCAGTAGGAGCTGGGTATTATCTGCCTGGCGGATTTTGCCGGGATGCGCGATGGTCTGTACGTAAAAAGACGATGACAGGGCTTGCCAATGTTCACCCGGGCGAGGCGCGGCCATTCGCCCGTCTTCCACCTCGTATTGATCAAACCAACGCATTACGACGATGACGGCTATCCGATTTTCTGGGTCAAGGCCGCTATTCCGTCGAACACCCTCGCCTGCCTGAACGGCTTGGCTGAAGATGCCGAGCGCCGTCGGGTGCTTGGGTCGCAGGTCGAGATTCGTCTCCATACTTTTGACGAGACCAACCAGCGTGTCCGCCCGGCGCGCATCATCAGCGCGATCCGCCGGGCCGGCGGCCGAGCATTGATCGGTCTGGTCGGGGTCCAGTCCAACCAATTCCCGCGCGCCGTCGACCTCGCCCGGCCGTTCCGCGCCGCCGGGCTGCCGGTATGCATTGGCGGTTTTCACGTTTCGGGTTGCATCGCCATGCTGCCCCAGATGCCATCGGAGATGGTTGAAGCGCAGGCGCTCGGGATTTCGTTCTTTGCCGGCGAAGCGGAAGGCGGACGCCTCGATCAGGTCCTGCGCGACGCATGGAACGGCGCGCTGCAGCCGGTCTATAACTTCATGAGCGATCTGCCGGGACTGGAAGCCGAGCCGGTCCCGATGCTGCCGCCGCGTCACATCCGGCGGATTTCGGGCTCGTTGTCGAGCTTCGATCTTGGGCGCGGCTGCCCCTACCAATGTTCGTTCTGCACAATCATCAATGTGCAAGGCCGCAAGAGCCGGTTTCGCACCCCGGACGATCTCGAGCGCGCGATCCGCGAAAATTACGCCCAAGGCATCCGCCGGTTTTTTATCACCGACGACAATTTCGCCCGCAACCGCAACTGGGAAGCGCTGTTTGATCGCATGATCCGGCTGCGGCTCGGGGAGGGGCTCAAGATCGGTTTTACGATCCAGGTCGACACGCTCTGCCACCGCATTCCCAACTTCATCGAAAAGGCATCGCAGGCCGGGGTGCGACGGGTCTTTATCGGTCTCGAAAACATCAACCCCGACAATTTGATCGGCAGCAAAAAGCACCAGAACAAGATCACCGAATACCGTGAGATGTTGCAGAAGTGGCACGAATACGGGGCGATTACCTGCGCCGGGTACATTATCGGCTTTCCAGGAGACACCAAGGAATCGATCCTGCGAGATATCGACATCATTAAGCGGGAACTGCCGCTCGATATTTTAGAATTATTCAATCTGACGCCTTTGCCTGGCTCCGAGGACCATCGCAACCTATTGCAAAATGGCGTGTGGATGGACGCCGACCTGAACAAATACGATCTCTATCACCGGGTCACTAATCATTCGCGGATGTCCGACGCCGATTGGGATGACGCTTACCGCGCCGCCTGGGAAAGCTTTTACAGCTTCGACCATATCCGCACGATTTTGCAGCGCGCCGCGGCCAACCCCAACGGGCGTCCGCAAACGACCCTGACAACCCTTCTGTGGTTCAAATTGATGACAATGTTCGAGGGGGTCCATCCTCTCGAAGGCGGTGCGTTTCGCCGCAAGGTCAGGCGTCAGCGGCGACACGGTCTGCCGCGCGAGACACCGCTACGATTCTATACGCGAGCGATGGCGGACGTTCTTATCAAAGCCTGCGGATATTTGTCGGTGTATCGCCACGCCCGGAAGATCTTGAAGGAGACGCTCGCCGCCCCCGACCGCTGGACCTACAGGGACGTGGCAATCATTCCGCCGGAATCAGACGAATTCGACAATCTGAACCTCTATCGCCTGACTAACGGGGGCGCGGCGGCAGTCACCCGCAAACGCCGCGATGACCTGCTTCACGCGGCGGCGGATTGAAGCAATCATTAATTGAATTGGAAGCTGTAGCCGAATTCGGCATTGTTTAGCCAACGATGGCGAATTCATTCACGAGGGGGCCATGGTGTGGCGTGTGGGGAATTGGGGGGATGGATCCTTATTCCATCTTGTCCTGATCAAGCCGACCCATTACGACGACGACGGCTATCCGATCCGGTGGTTCCGGGCCGCCATTCCGTCAAACACGCTCGCCGCCCTGAACTCGCTCGCCGAAGATGCTCGGATGCGCCAGGTGCTCGGCCCGGAAGTCGAGATCCGTCTCCACACCTTTGACGAAACCAACCAGCGCGTCCGTCCCGAGCGCATCATCCGCACTCTTCGCAGGGCCGGCGGGCGAGCACTGATCGGGCTGGTGGGCGTGCAATCGAACCAGTTTCCGCGCGCCCTCGATCTTGCCCGGCCGTTTCGCGCAGCCGGGCTGCCAGTCTGCATCGGCGGTTTCCACGTCTCGGGCTGTATCGCGATGCTGCCCGAGATGCCGCGGGAAATGGTCGAGGCGCAGACGCTCGGCATTTCGTTTTTTGCCGGCGAGGCCGAGGGCGGCCGTCTCGATCAAGTCTTGCGCGATGCCTGGGACGGCGCGCTGCAGCCTATCTACAACTATATGGACGATCTTCCGGGGCTGGCGGACGAGCCGCTGCCGATTTTGCCTCGGCGCCATGTGCGACGGATCGCGCATTCGTTTTCAAGCTTCGACCTTGGGCGCGGCTGCCCCTATCAATGCTCGTTCTGTACGATCATCAACGTGCAAGGCCGTAAGAGCCGCTTTCGCACACCCAACGATCTCGAAATTGCGATCCGGGCAAACTACGAGCGTGGCATCCGCCGGTTTTTCATCACCGATGATAATCTCGCCCGCAACCGCAATTGGGAAGCGCTGTTCGACCGCATGATTCGGCTGCGGCAGGCGGATGAGATCAAACTCAACCTGATGATCCAAGTCGACACGCTGTGCCACCGCATTCCAAATTTCATCGAAAAAGCGGCGCAGGCTGGGGTGCGCCGGGTCTTTATCGGTCTCGAAAACATCAACCCTGAAAATCTGATCGCGACCAAGAAACATCAAAACAAAATCACCGAGTATCGCGTGATGCTGCAGAAATGGCGCGAGCACGGAATGATTACCTATGCCGGGTACATCACCGGATTTCCCGGTGATACCAAGAATCAATCCTGCGCGACGTCGAGATCATCAAGCGCGAACTGCCGCTCGATCTGTTGGAATTGTTTTATCTAACGCCGCTACCGGGCTCCGAGGACCATCGCAATCTATGGCGGAGCAGCGTGTGGATGGATGGTGACCTGAACAAATACGACCTTTCGCACCGCGTCACGCATCACCCACGAATGTCGGACACGGATTGGGAGGACGCCTATCGCGCCGCCTGGGAGAGCTTTTATAGCCCGGAGCATATACGCACGATTTTGCGGCGCGCCGCCGCCAACCCCAACGGCCGCCCGCGGACGATCGTGGTCGCCCTGTTGTGGTTCAAGCTCGCTGTGCTGTTTGAGGGGGTTCATCCGCTCGAAAGCGGCGCCTTGCGCCGAAAGGCGCGGCGGGAGCGCCGCCCAGGATTGCCGCGCGAGACTGCCTTCTCATTCTACCCGCGCCTCACCCTCGAAACTGTCGTGAAAGCCGGGCACTACGCGGCGGCGATTTACCGGGTCCAAAAGATCCTGAAGGAAACGCTCGCGGCTCCTGAGAGCGCGACCTATACGGACGTGGCGATCGCGCCCCCGGAAGCGGGCGAGTTCGACAATCTCAACCTTTATCGGCTGACAAAGGGCGGCGAGGCAGCGGTCGCCCGCAAACGCCGCGACGATCTGTTGCGCGCCATGGCCGGTTGACGCTCTCCAAGGAGCATCGCTCGTTCAGAAGTCGAGATCGGCATAGTGCGGCGGCGGCGGTACGCCCGGCAGGTGGTCCGCGAGGATCGGGCGGAAGCTTGGTCTCGACTTGATCCGCGCATACCATTCCTTGGCCAACTCATGGTCGTCCCACGGCACGTCGCCGAGGTAATCGAGGCTCGACAACTGTGCTGCCGCGGTGATGTCTGCGATCGAAAAATGGTCGCCGGCGAGCCAGCGCCGACGCTCGACGAGATAGCCGATATAATCGAGATGGTGCGGCAGGTTGGCGTGCCCGGCGCGAATCGCCCGTGAGTTTGGCTGACCGAGACCGAGATAACGTTTCATCATCTTTTCACCGAGCAGATTCTCGGTGACTTCGAGGTTCATTTTGACGTCGAACCAGCTGGTTAGCCTCCTGACTTCGGCGCGGTCGACCGGGTTGATGCCGATCAGGATCTTTTCGCGATAGACCTCGTCGAGATATTCGATGATAGCGCCGGCTTCGGCGAGCACAGTGCCGTCGGGCTCGATCAGCACCGGCACCTCGCCGGTTGGATTGAGCGCCAAGAATTCCGGCCGCCGTTCCCAGGTCTTTTCGGCCTTCAGCGTAAAGTCGAGGTTCTTTTCCCGCAGCACGATGCGCACTTTGCGCGCGGCCGGGGAAAGCAAGGTGTGATAGAGGACGCGCATCGCCCGATTGTAACGATCCGCCCCATCTCCTCACAACGGCTGAGCGCGATATGGGGCAAAGCGTTTGTAACTTTAGCGGGTCCAGCTAAGTTTTCTCGAACACGGCGCAGGTGATGAGGTACTCGTGGAACAGCCAATAGAGCTTGGCCATCGATCGCTTCCATCGTTCAAACGATACAAACGGCGCCGGGAATCGGACGATGTGGCGGAGCAAAAGCCACGGCCGGCGGCCGATTTCGTTGCGGTATGACTGGCCGGCTCCGATAATTGCACCCGAGAGAAGCTGCGCCCCGCTGAACAACTTCCCAAGTTCGGCAGGGCTGGGCCGGAACATCGTGTCGATCGGGTCGCGGTGGTAGGGATAGCTGAACGGCACAGTTATAAAAGCGAGACCGCCAGTCGGCAAAATATCGAGGCAATGGCGCGCGAGTCGCTCCGGTTGTGTGACATGTTCCAACAAATTGCAGCACAACACCGCCTTGGGTGCGAGCGCACGCAGCCTCGGCACATCGGCGGGATCGGTCAGATCGGCCCGTAAATCAACGCCCGGCTCCTCGCGCACATCCACATGCACGATGTCGACGCCCCTGGTGCGCAAGGGCAGGAAAAGCCTCTCCTCCGTCCAAGGCTGGATCTGCTCGCGAAACACCTCGGTGCTGCTGCCAAGGTTGAGCAGCGGCGACAGCCGCTCCGGCTCGAATCGGTCGAGTGCCGCAGCCAGCCACTGGGCTTCGGCTTTGAACATGATGTTATCGGACGTCAGCCATAGCGGTCAGCACGATGCCGGATCGTGGTCGGCTTCGGAAAACGCAATGCACCGGCGCCGGGCTTGTGGTCAAAGAGGCAGAGCAGCGTCGGTAGCTGCGCTTGCCTAAAACCGGGATGCGCCGTGAGCCGAATGTGCCGTCGAAATGGCTCAGAAGCGCTCGACCCAGGGACGCAGTTCGACCTCCCAGGTCCAGGCCGAGCGCGGCTGGTTGAGGACCGCCAGATAGGTTTCGGCGATCGCATCGGGGTCGAGCATGCTGTCGGGCTTGTCGGCCGGCTCGACCCGTCCGGGATTGCGGATCGCACCATCGATGACGAAGTGGCCGATATGGATTCCCTGCGGCGACAATTCGCGCGCCATGCTCTGTGCCAACCCACGCAGCGCGAACTTGCCCATCGCAAAAGCCGATGACAGCGGGTAGCCCTTGACACTCGCCGAGGCGCCGGTGAACAGCACTGCGCCATGGCCTTTGGGCTGCATTCGCCGAACCGCCTCGCGCGCCACCAGGAACCCGCCATACGCGCTGACCATAATCGCGCGTTCGACCTCGGCTGGCACTAGCTCGGCGACCGGTCCGCGCGCCCGGGCGCTGGCGTTGTAGACGACAACCTCCGGGCGCGCCGATCGCAGCCTCGACCGCAGTAAACATTTGCGCTACCTGGTCCGGATCGACGGCGTCGCAGCTAAAGGCCATAGCGTCAGTTTCGGCGCATAGCTCTAACAGCTTGCCGGTTTCGCGTGCGGCGAGCGCCACGCGCATGCCCTCCTTGGCAAAAAGCCGCGCCAGCGAGGCGCTGAGCCCGCGGCCGGCGCCGACGATCAGCGCTGATTGATAGCTCGGCTTCGCCATTTCGCTCTCCTCGGGTAATCGGTTCGATGGTTCGGAATCCTCCCTAACAATAGCACCAAACCGGAATCTTCAAGGAGCGCTGTGCCATGCATCTCACCGCAAATTCGCCGCCATGCGGACGAATGTTTATCCGCAGATATCCGGGCGCTCGTGCAAACCGTCACTGCTACCCGCATCGCCAAGTCGTGGATTGAGACAGACGTTCTCACCCCCATCGCTGATGAAATCGATCATGAGACAGTGACCAAACATTAACTATGATTACACAAAGATTAACCATCAATTTTGCGGAGTATTTTAGCTCCCGGCGCTAGGTTCAGCCATCGACGGCGTTGGACTGATTACCCAGGGAGAAAGAAAATGTCGCGGGACGAATTCGAATCGGAAGTTGCCGCCTTTATTCTTTCACACGGGATCACTCGGTGTCCCACCGCCTGCGTCGTGCGAACTCAGGCGAGTGTCAGCCCCGCCGATCGGGAAGCGCTGCAGCAGCGTGCTGTTGAACAAGAGCTTAGACGTAATCGTCACAGCGCTCGGGTGCCGCTGTCATTCGGCAGAAAGTCTAACCGCCGCGTCTGACAACCCGCCTCGTGGTGACCAGCGAGAAATCGGAGCGGAGCCCACCTGAAAATCGGCGGTTCCACCCTCAAATTTGAGGCCAAAGGGAAAAGAACAGATCTAACCAGCTGTCAGCGATGAGAGGCGCCGACATTCGGTGCGGCCGGCGGCTCCCCATGATCCGTGGGTGTATCCGCCGCCGGTACTTCCATCTGTGGCAGAGGTGGCAGCGATTTCGCCACCAACACGGTAAGATCAAGCATGCCTAACCCGATCGCCAGCGCAAGCAGCCACGCGTTCATCTCGCCAGCAATTCGATCAATACGGACCATTCGCTGCTTCATCCGAGGCCTCTTGCACGCATTCTCTCGCTATATGGAAATGTAGGACGTTCATGCTGCATTGCAACATAAGAAGTGACGCAGCCCGCGCGCATCGTGCATGGCTGTCAGCGGATTGCTGCTGCAAAAAAGCCGGCGCCGCCTGGGCCGGCTCCAAGAGGGCTTCACGGAACGATGATCGGCGCCCCAGCAAACAGCGGATGAGCGAGAAACAGGACAGCGTATAGCAGCAACGCCGCCAACGGCCGCAACACGCCGATATCGCGCCACCGCAATCGGGTTCGGCCAGTCACCAGTGCCGCAAACGGGATATTCGAGGTGACACTTGCCAGGCGTTGCCAGTGGCTACCCAGGGCCAATCGCTTTTTGCGGTCGATCAGCACGGTTCCGCCGAGGGCCAAGGCACCGATCACGCCAAAAAACCAGATCGAGCCGAGATCGCCGTTCGCCACCAGATGGCCGAGGGCCCATAACCCGATCGCCCACATGACTGGATGGCGCGTCACCCGCATGATCCCAGGGGCGGGGTCGTCGGCGCGGGCCGAGCGTTCCATCCCGACCGCGGTCGGGTTCGGCGTCGAATACCCGGAAACCAGCAGCAAGGTCGCCAGCGGCATCAGCCCTATCGGGACGTAGGCGGCCCAGCGTGGCGGCGTCCACACCGGAATAAACGGAGCGCGCGCATAGGCAAGAACGAACCAGGCGAAAGTCACTAGGCCCGTCAACGAATAGATCAGCAGAAATCCTTGCTCGCCGATCTGGTCACGCAACGATCCGCGCAGTCGGGTGCTCGACAATAAGGTGTGGGAGCCAAAGAAGGCGACTCCGGCAATGACCAGCGACAGCAGCGCATGGCTCATACCGCCTCCTTTCTCCCTCCCGCTGTAGACAAGGCCGAGATCAAGCTGCCGAGTTGAGCGAACAGCCGGTGCGGGTCGCCCGAGACCTGCACGACCTTTTGGCGGCTGGCGGCGCCGACGATAATAGCCAGGTCGCGGCGCGGCAAATGCCAGGCGGTTGCCAATAGCGATAACAGCGCCTCGTTAGCGCGCCCGCTCTCGGGCGGCGCCGTGACGCTGACCTTCACTATCCGGCGGCCCGCGGCCGTATCTGCGACCGCGATTACGCGGTCTGCCTTTGCCCGGGGCGTCAGCCGGATCGCCACCCGCACGCCGTCGCGGACCAAGCTCAACGGACCGTCAGGCAAAATACTCGAAGATCAGATTGCGAATGAAATACAACAACAGGATCAGAATGATCGGGGAAATGTCGATCCCGCCGAGATTGGGTAGGACACGACGGATCGGGCGCAGCGCCGGCTCGGTGATGCGCCACAGAAAATCCTCGGCGGTTCCGATGAACCGGTTGTGCCGATTGACCACGCCAAAAGCGATCAGCCAGCTCAGAACCGCCTGGATGATCAATAGCCAGATGTAGATCGTAATCACCGTGTTAACGAGGTTCAAAAACGCGTACATCCGCTCCCAACCTCGCCGCAAAGTGGAGCCTGAAGCTAGCGGTAGCTACCACGATCCGCAAGCTGGCGGCACCTGTTTAACGCGCGTTGCCGACCGGGGCTACCCTTGACAGCCGACATCGGGCTGCTCATAGTCCACCGCGCCCGCAACGGGTCTTGGACGCGCAATCGGGGCCGTAGCTCAGCTGGGAGAGCGTCGCGTTCGCAATGCGAAGGTCAGGGGTTCGATCCCCCTCGGCTCCACCAATGTACTATCTCCACATCGGATACCACTGGTTTCGAAATTGCCGCTGGTTCGCGGCAAGTCCGGTAGCCGAAGCATCCCGCGGTGGGATCAACGGGCGGTCGGAACCAAGGACGCTGATCGAACAGTCCAAGTCAGGGCAGGCTATGTCGGCGACGGCGGCACAATGATCGTGTGGACTTTGTCGCCATTGGCCAGATTGACGGGCGGCTGCAGGATGACCTGATCGCCGGGCTTGACACCCTCGCTGACCTCGACCTCGGTGCCGTAATCGGTCGTGATCGCGATTTTATGCAGATGGGCGACGCCGTTTTCGACGACCGCGACCTGCATGCCGTTTTGATTGAAGATGAGCGCCGGGAGCGGGCACGATCAGCGCCGGCGAGGTGCGCGGGATCTTCAGCTCGACGGTGCAGTAGACCCCGGGCTGCAATGCGCCGTCCGGGTTCGGAACGTCGACCTCGGTCAGCAAAGTCCGCGTCCCCGGCTGCAAGGCGTCGGCGATCCGCGTCACTTTGCCGTGGAAGGTGAGGTTTGGCATTGCCGGCACGCGAATGACGGCCTCGATCCCGGGCTTGACGCCAAACGCATCGTCCTGCGGCACATACACCCAGACCCGGATCACGTCGCTCTGGGTCATCGAAAACATCGCGGTGCCGCCGGCCGCGTCGGCCGTGATCAGGCTGCCGACATCGATGTTGCGCTGGGTGATCACGCCGTCGAACGGAGCCACCACCTGCTGATAGAACTTCTGCTGATTGTAATAGGCCAACTGCTGCCTGCGTCGCTGCGGCATTGTAGTGAGCCGCATTTGTCGCGTGATGCTGCGCCTGTAAAGTGTATAGCAATCGACGTCGCCCTGCTGCAGCGTCACCCAGCCTTGTCTTGACGAGCACCGAGTCGCGCGCCCAGGTCACTCGGTCCAACGCGCGTTGGGCTTGCGTTCTGCAGCGTTGTGGCCTGACCTGCTGCACCGCTGTTCTGATATTGCGCGATCTGGTCCTCGATCTCGGGTGCCGTGATCTCGGCGAGAACCTGCCCGGCCTTGACGTGATCGCCGATATCGACATAGCGCTTCAGCACATAGCCGCTGGCGCGGGCATAAATATTTGCTGCCTCGAAGCCGAGCGTTGTCGCAGGCAACGTCACGTCTATTCGGCCGAGATGCTGCCCCACATCCTCGACACGCACGGTCGGGACAAAGTCGGCCTGCTGCTGAGCAGTATCCATTACCTGCTGGTACTGCTGGTAGTGCTGCCATATGCCGAGACCGAGTGCCCCCACGAGAAGCACAATTGCGCCGAGCCCGAGCAGCTGGCGTCCGATCCCGCCCCGCCTCGGCGGCCCGCTCGGCGGTGGTGGCGGCGTCCTCGCGCTCCGGTGCCGGCAGCAGCGGCTTGCGGTGGCGGCCCCTCCAGCAGTCGCGGTTGTTCGAGGTCGTTCATTCGGGCACCTCTTCGAAGACGCCGTGGGCCGGTTTGCCGTCATTGCCTCTGCGCAGCAATCGCAAACAGGTAGGGCACGACCAGCAGGGTCGTCGGGGTCGCGAACAGCAGTCCGCCGATGACGGCGCGCGCGAGGGCGGCATTTTGCTCCTCGCCCGGGCCGCCGATCGCCATCGGGATCATGCCAACGATCATTGCGGTCGCGGTCATCAGCACCGGCCGGATTCGGGTGTGTCCGGCCGAGATCGCGGCATCGAAGGCCTTCATGCCGGCCAATTGCTGCTCGCGCGCGAAAGTGACGAGCAGGATCGAGTTTGCGGAAGCAACGCCGACAGCCATGATCGCACCCATCAGCGAGGGCACGCTGAGGGTCGTATCGGTGATGTAGAGCATCGTGACGATGCCGCAAAAGGTCGCCGGCAACGCCAGGATCACGACAAACGGATCGCCGAAATTCTGGTAATTGACAACCATCAGCGCGTAAACGAACACAGCCGCGAACAGCAATCCGATGGTCATGTCGCGGAAGGCCTGGTTCATGCTGTCGATCTGGCCGGTGACCTGGATCGTGTTGCCGGGCGAAAGGTCTTTCTTGAGATCGGTCGTAGCCTTGTCGATGTCGGTTGCGATGCTGCCGAGATCGCGGCCTTGGGTGCTGGCATAGACCTCGTAGACCGGCTGGATGTTGGCCTGGTTGGCGCTGCCCGGCACCGAGTTGCGGGTGAAAGTCGCCACGTTGCTCAGCTCTCCCGGAACCGGTAGCGTTGCCCCCGGCGTGTTCGTCGTGCTGACCGGCGCCGAGATCGCCACATTGCCGAGTCTCTCCCGGAACCGGTTGCGTTGCTGGCGGCGCAGTCAGGGTGCTGACTGGCGTGTTCCCGAGATCGTTCAGCGAGCTGAGCTGGTATTGCGGTGTTTGCACCGCGATGTAATAGGGAATGCCGTTCTGTCGGATCGGTCCAGAAATTGGGCTGAGACCTGCTCGGAGGAACTGAGGCTCGTGGTGATGTTGTTGCCGATGTCGCTTGCGTTGATGCCGAATTGCAGCGCCCGCGCGCGATCGATCTTGACGTAAAAATCCGGCGCATAGACCTCCTGCTGCAGATGGGCGTCGACAATGCCGGGAATAGCTGCAATACGGCGCCGCAACTCCTCGGCGATCTGCAAATTTTTGACCCGGTCATAGCCGACGGTGCGCACGTCGATCTGCGCGGTGAGCCCGAAATTCAGGATCTGCGTCGCCATATCGGCGGGCTGGAAATAGAACATATCCTCGGGGAACGCCGCCGGCAGCACCTCCCGTAATTTGCGGACGTAATCGGCGGTCGGAGGGTGGCCGTCTTTGAGCGACACCATGATCACGCCGTCATTGACCGCGATCGTCGTGCCGTCGGAGAACGCCCAGTTGTAGGACCGCGCCGGCACGCCGAAATTGTCGACGATCAGATCCAGGTCCTTTGGCGGAATGACCTGGCGGATCTTGTCCTCGACCTTCTGGAAGATCTGCTCGGTCACCTCGATGCGGGTGCCCGGCAGGTGCCCGGACATGGAGCTGGATCATGCCGCTATCGATCGCGGGATAAAAATCGCGCCCGACAAAAGTGAACATCACGGCGCCGAAGGACAGCACCAGCACGGCGACGATCGGGACAATAGCCCGGCGGGTCAGCAGCATTGTGAGCAGCCCGACATATCCCTCGCGCATACGCTCGAAGCCGCGCTCGAAGGACGCGTGGAAACGGGAGAAGAAGCCCTGCCGCCATTTCCCGCCGATCCGCCGTGCTGCTGACCTTTGAGCAGGTGGCCGATCGTGATCGGCGTCAGGGTCCGCGACAGGCTGTAGGACGCGAGCATCGCAAAGACAACCGCGAGGCCGAGCGGTGTGAACAAATATTTCGCTGGCCCTTCGAGAAAGATCACCGAGGTGAAGACGCAGCTGATCGCGAGCGTAGAGACCAGTGTCGGCATCGCGATTTCGGCGGCGCCGTGAAGCGTCGCCTTTGGCAGCGGCATCTTTTCTTCGTCGAGCAGGCGGTAGGTGTTCTCGATCGTGACGGTCGAATCATCGACCAGAATACCGACCGCGAGCGCCAGCCCGCCCAATGTCATCGTGTTGATCGTCTCGCCGAGAAAATAGAGCACCACGAGCGAGGTCAGCATCGCCAGCGGGATCGAGATCATGACGACGATCGTCGGCCGCCACGAGCCGAGGAAGAGGAGGATCATCAGCGCCGTCAGCCCCGCGGCGATCGCCCCTTCGCGCAGCACGGCAACCAGCGCAGAGGTGACGAACACCGACTGATCGAACAGCGATTTGATGACCATGCCGGGTGGCGCTGCGGCCCGCGCGATATTCAGCATGTGCTTGACGGCATCGACGACCGCCAAGGTCGACGCATTGCCGTTTTTGATGATGCTGAGCAGGACCGAGGGCTTGCCGTCGGCGCGCACGATATTCTGCTGCACCAGATTGCCGTCGCGCACATGACCGATGTCCCGGAGGAACACGGTGGCGCCGTTCTGGTAGCTGACCGGGATGTCGTTGAGCGCCTCGATTGTCGGCGGCATCGAATTGGTGCGGACGGTGTAATCGGTCTTGCCGATCTTCTCGTCGCCGCCGGGCAAGGTCAGGTTCTGCGCGTTGACCGCGTTCACGACCTGCAGCGGCGTCAAGCCTTTGGCTCAGAAGCTTTGTCTGGTCGATATCGACCATGATCTGGCGGTATTTGCCGCCGGCCGGGGTCGGCAGGGTGACGCCGTGGATCGGCGCCAGCATTTGCCGCAACCGATAGATGCCGTAATCATAGAGCTGCGCCTGGCTCAGATTATCGGAGCTGAGAGCGATTTGCAGGACTGGCACCGCCGACGCGCTGTATTGCACGACGATAGGCGGCTCGATCCCGGTCGGCAGCAATGCGCGGATCGCAGTTCGTCCCGGCGACGATCTGCGAGATCGCGAGACTGAGGTTCACATCGGGCTGGAAATAGATCTTCTGCACCGAGATGCCGTTGACGGTCTCGGCCTCGATGTCCCTGATGCCGTTGACGTTGGAGCTGATCGCGTACTGGCTATAGGTGGTGACGCGCTGCTCCATCTCGGTCGTGTCGAGGCCGGTGTATTGCCAGATCACCGTGACCACCGGGATGTTGATCTCGGGGAAAATGTCGGTCGGCATTTCGAGCGCCGCAGTGATCGCCGAGAAACAGGATCAGCGCCGCCACCACATAAAAGGTGTGCGGATATTTCAGCGCAAAGCGAACGATACCCAAGCAATACTCCCGATCACTCGTCGGCAAAAATAAATCGGGTTCCCTCCCAGAAACGCGGCTACCGAGCTCCTTGCAAAGGTTCGCGGGGCACGTCCGGGGCAGATTTAGGTCTGCAGTCTGCTAACCCGAGTAAAATCCGGTAAAAAAGTGTAACTCGATGTAACTGTCGGGCTTTGCAAACGAGAACCGAGCCAGGTAGCCAGGTTCGTGATCTTAGATTTACCGAAATTTACTAAGCATAGACCGCCGTCGACGACACATAATGCTGATGAGAATCTCACCCGGCCGTCTTTTGAAGTGGCGGGTGAAATCCAGATTTCGGCTAGCGTGGCGTATAGCCGTTAAGCTGTTGCTCGATTGCTCGCTCCTCATAGGTCGCTCCCGATGGGTTCTGCTGCAACAACTCGCGTTGGTCATTCATCAGGCCGGCGGCGTAATCCTCTCGCATCTGTTCTTGCAGAGGATTGTTGGCCGGCGTACTCAGCGACATGCTGGGGTTAATCGCATGCAGATGCAAAGACGGATCGATCGCGCGCTCCTGCGCGTCGACGGGCGTGTTCGCAAGACACGCTAAGACGCCGATCGCGGCGATTGGAAGAGACAAAGTCTTCATTGCAGGACCTCTTGTAAACGTTGTCTTCAAAAATGCTTACTGGGGACAGATTAGGAAGATTATCGATCGCCGACCGCGTGCTGAGGGCCGGCATGATGGCTTGGGCCAGCATGACGGCTTGGGCCAGCATGACGGCTTCGGCCAGCGGGACCGCGATACTCTGGCGGAGAACACCGCTCGGTCAGCGAACGCAGCTTTTCGCGGCCGCGGCCAATCCGCGACCGCACGGTGCCGAGCGGGACATTGAGCGCCAATGCGGCATCTTCGTAGCGCATGCCCTCAAGTCCGATCGCGACAATGAGTGACCGTTGATCCTCGGGCAGTTGCGCGAGGGCACGTTCAGTGTCGCGAAGCTCAAGCCGTGTAGTCTGATCGGGTGCCACCGTATATGTTTGATACGATTTTTGCAGATTGATTACGGTCCGGTGGCGCGCGTCGCGACGCAATCGGTTGACATGCTGGTTGTGAAGTATTGTGAACAGCCAGGCGCGCAGATCGGTCCCCGGTTCCCACAAATGGATTTTTTTGAAAGCGATCGTCAGACAATCTTGAACGAGATCGTCTGCCGCGTTGATATCGTGGGTCAGCGCCCGGGCATACCGCGTCAGGCGCGGCACCAAAGCTGAAATTTCCTGGTGATGCGTTGGCGCATCCTGGCGTACCGCGGAACCATAAGAGTCATCACGCCTTGCTTTGGCTACGTCCAAATCGATAATCGGGGCCACCCGCCGTACTCCCGCAATTTTCACAGTTACAGCCACTCATTGGAACGCTGTGCGCGCAATTCCACGCTATTGGCGGCCAATTGCGCGATGAGAGCGATCCCACTCTCAGAGATGCAGCAATCCAATCATCTGTTTTGTACTGACCGCTAGTTTTGAGGATGGCGACGAACGCCTAGCGTCCATCTAATCAATGATCCATTCTGGACATCGTTAACTGGAGTAAATTGCAGTAAATAATTGCGCCGTATCCTATCTGAACTTGGAGCAGCGCTTACGGCCATGCCCCAGGCGTCATCGGCGAGCGCCGCGGCAAGCGCGGCAAGCGACGCGGCCTCTCACTAGACAAGGAAAGGCTGTTAGTTCGCTTGCGCTATGCGAAGCTCAAGGGTCTCGATCCCTTGCGGGCGCCAATCGCTGAAATCTATGCGTTTCGCCGCGCTGAATGGGAGACGCTCTTTCGCGTTGGTAGCATCCTCAGCGGAGCCGCTGCGAAGATCTAGGGAGACCTTTGGCCACGATATCGGACCGCGCGCACGGATGATTGCGCCCCGTCAATCATCGGGGCGCTCATGGGCTCAGGTTAGACGCAATGCCATCACCGCAGCTGGCCGCTGACCGACGGCGTAAGTTGATAACGGGGTCAGCGCGCCTGTCTCGTCATTGATGCGATAAGACGCAAGCCGGCCGGTCGCGGTGCCTGCTGCAAAGAGGAAATGGCCGGTAGGATCGAGACTGAAGGCGCTTGGCACCGCTTCTGTCGGCACGTGCCCCACGGCCGTCAAGCGCCCATTGGCGGGGTTCACGGCGAACCCGGCGATGCTGTTGTGGCCGCGGTTGCCGACATACAAGAACCGTCCCGACGGCGTCAGGTGGATCTGAGAGCAGGTGTTTCGTGCGGTAAAGCCGTCGGGCAAGCTGGTGATGGTTTGCATTGCCGAAAGGGCACCTGTCGCGGAGTCCAGCCGATAGGCCGTGACACTACAGCCCTGCTCATTGGAGAAATAGACGACGTCCAGCGCTGGATGAAAGCAATAGTGGCGCGGCCCGAGGCGTTCCGCCGGCTCGATGCGGGACGGCGAATTCGGCGTCAGATGCCCGGTATGGGCGTCGAACCTAAACTGCAGGATCATATTGGGGCCCGGATTATCCTTCGGCGGCTCCAGCACGTTATCGTTGAGGCGAGCGATGTGCGGCACAAAGGCGAACCGGTTGGAGCGGTCGGTCGCGATGGCGTGCGCGCCGGTCGCCGTGGCCAACCAGCCGAGCGATGGCGCCGCTACCGAACCATCCTCTCCGATAGGATGAACCGCCACACCGCCACCTTGATAATAAGCGCACAGCAAAAATTTACCGGTGCGGTCGGGGGCGAGAAAGGTCGGCGCGTGCTCCTGTGGCACAGTTCCCAGCAAGGTTAGGCCGCCGGTGCCTTGATCTACCCGAAAGCTCGAAATCGCGGGCCGGGTGCGATGCCCGACATAAATGGTCCGATGATCGGGGCTGCTCGCCGTCACCGACGGCCCGCCGGCAAGCGGGATTTCGGCCCGCGGCGTGAGCTGCCCGGTGCCGGCATCAATCGCAAATGCGGCGGCTTTGTTGTCATCTTGCAGGCAGACGTACAGGGCGTTCGGCATCGTATCCTCCCTCGAGCTCTCGTCTACGTGACGAGTATCCTGCATTCACGGCCGGCGAGCGACCCTCAAATCAATGTCGATGTTTCTGTGGGTGCGGGCTTTGGCGGGGAACGGTTGGCCGACGTCGCAGCCTGCAGGCGCAGCTTTTGGCAACGGTTCGGTCCTCGGCAGCCGGTGGGGTTATCCTTGCGCTGGGGCGCGGCGCTCGGCGAAACTCATCCGACAGCAGCGTTGCGACCAACGGAGGGGAAGATGCGCATAGGATTTATCGGGCTCGGTATGATGGGCAAGGGCATGGCGGCCAATTTACAAAAGGCTGGGCATGACCTTGTCGTGCACGATCTGAGCCGCGCCGCGGCCGAGCCGTTTCTGGCGAAGGGTGCGGTTTGGGCCAACTCACCCAAACAGGTCGCCGAGCAGACCGAAGTCATCTTCACCTCGCTGCCGGTGCCGGCCGATGTCGAAGCGGTGGCGATGGGGACAAACGGTCTTATCGAGGGCATGCGCCCCGACACTGCCTTCTTTGATATGTCGACCAATTCGGTCGCTGTGGTGCGCAAGATCCACGCGATTTTCGCCGAGAAAAACCTCTATATGCTCGACTCGCCGGTCAGCGGCGGACCGGGTGGCGCCGCGAGTGGCAAGATGGCGATCTGGGTCGGCGGTGACGAGCAGATCTTCAACCGCCACAAGAGCGTGCTCGACGCAATGGGCGATCAGGCGGCCTATATCGGCCCGATCGGCGCCGGATCGATCGCCAAGCTCGTACACAATTGCACCAGTGCGGTTATGGGGGTGGCGCTCGCCGAGGTGTTCACGATGGGGATCAAGGCAGGGGTCGATCCGCTCGAGCTGTGGGAGGCGGTGCGCCAGGGAGCCACTGGCCGGCAGCGCACCTTCGACCGGCTCGGAAGGTTCCTCAGCGGACAGCATGACCCGGCCGATTTTGCGCTGCGTCTGCTGCACAAAGATGTCGGGCTTGCGGTTGGCCTCGGTCGTGAGGTCGGAGTCCCGATGCGCCTCGCCAACATGGCCTATGAGGAATTGACCGAAGCGATGAACCGCGGCTGGGGCACGCGCAACAGCACCGTCGGCCAGCTATTGCAGGTCGAGCGCGCCGGCATTCCGCCCCTTTCCGTCGATCCCAAGCGCATCGCCGAGGTGCTCGACGCCGACAAGCCTAAGTAACTTCGGGGTGCCGCCGGCCCGATCGGCCATCATGCCGAGTTCAGCCGCGTTAGAATAAGAAAGGAGATCGGGATGACCGTCGCCGGCGAATTGGCGGAGTTCTTAGTCGGAACTTCGATGGCCGACCTTCCTTCTCAGGCGGCCGAACATGCCGCGATGCTGATCGCCAGCACCATCGCCAGCGCGGCCATGGGCAGCGGGCTTGAATCCTCGACGATCATCCGCTCGCTCGCCCAGGAGCGGGGCGGGACCCCAGAGGCGTCGGTGTGGTTTGACCGGGGCCCTCGATTGCCCGTCGCCGACGCGGCGCAGGTCAATGCCGTCATGAGCGACGCTGCAGCCTCCGACGACAGCGATTTGCGGAATATCGTCCATGCCGGAACGACCTTGGTCGCTACCGCATTCGCGATCGCCGAGCGGACAAGTGCTCACGGTGGCGATATCCTGGCGGCGATTGTCCTGGGCTACGAGGCGGCCGGGCGCCTTGGCGAAGCGATTACCCCCGGCTTTCGCGCTCGTGGGTTTCACGGCTGTCTTGTCGCGATCTTTGGCGGTGCAGTTGCCGCCGGCCGGCTACTGCAGCTAAAGGCGCCGCATCTGGCTCAGGCCATCGCTCTCTCGGCGACATCGATCGGCGGGCTGATGGCTGCGGCGAATACCAGCGTCGCTCGCGAGTATCACGCCGGGCTGGCGGCAATGCTGGGCATCCAGGCGGCGCTGGCGGCGCAACGGGGATACCGGGCCGAAGAAAGGATCCTCGAAACCCGAGGAGGCTTCTTTGAGGCTTACGGCGGGATAGACGGCGACGAGGGTGCGGCCAGTGTCACGCGTGGGCTTGGACAGTCCTGGGACATCATCACCGACATGGCCATCAAACTGGTGCCGGGCGGGCATCCCTACCATGCTCTCGCGGAGGCCGCTGCCAATGGGGCAAGAGCGGCTGATATAATCCCGGGAGCGGTGGAGAGCATTACGGTGTCGCGTCCTGGTTTCACGGCGCTTACCGGGCCATTGCACCCGGCTGATCTGATCGGGATGGCGCACAGCCCAGCCTACTTTTTGGCGGCGGGGGTAGCCGATCGCGACTTCTCATGGGTAAACGCAACCCACGCGAAGATTACCGACCCGATCATTCATCAACTGATCGACAAGATCCGAGTCGGCCCTCTGCCCACCGAGGATGTCGCGCGTTATCGCCAGGGCGCTACCGTAACAATCCGGACGACAGACGGCCGCACCACCACCAACACCGTGTTTGAGCCCAAGGGCGCGGGCGCCCGTGGGATCGATTGGGGCGATATCGACAGCAAGTACCGGACCCTGGTGCCGCAGGCGCGCGTCCGGGAACCGCAGATTGCAACGAGCCTCGCGATCATCCACGACTTTCGCGACGTGCGCCGCGTGTCGGCGCTGATCGATCTACTGCGCGTTTAGGCGGCGCAGGCTGCTCTCGGCATTCACCGAGCGCCGTTCAGCCGCGCAGATGAGCGGGCGACGAGCGCAGGGATGCGCATCTCGGCCACATTGCAGCTGGCCGCGATTGCATCGCCACCTCTTCACTGATCGAAATTACGATGCGATGCGTGGCAATCACCCGAGTTTGTCGATGAATGACTTGTCCCCTGACCTCCGCTCGACCGAGCGCCTCGTGCCTCACAGCTCCCATTGGGGCGCGTTTTCGGCGCGGCGGCGCGACGACGGCGCTATCGAAATCGTGCCCCATCCGCGCGACCCCGATCCGTCGCCGCTGCTTGGCAACATTCCGGCCGCAATCGCACACCGGGCCCGCATCGCCCGGCCAATGGTCCGACGCGGCTGGCTAGAGCATGGACCCGGCCCCGATCGCCAACGCGGCCGAGACGAATTCGTCGAGGTTCCGTGGCCGCGTGTGCTCGATCTCGCCGCGGCGGAATTGCGGCGGGTCTACACGCAGTACGGACCGAAGTGCGTGTTCGGCGGCTCGTATGGCTGGGCCAGCGCCGGACGCTTTCACGACGCACAGCATCAGATCCATCGCTTTCTGAACCTCGCCGGCGGCTATGTCCGCTCGGTCAACAGCTACAGCTCTGGTGCTGCCACGGTGATCCTGCCGCATGTCGTCGGCTCGCAAGCGATGGTCGCGGGCAACAATGTCAGCTGGGATGAGCTGGTTGCGCAGAGCGCCTTGGTGCTGGCCTTTGGCGGCATGGCGCTCAAAAATAACGATGTCGGCGGCGGCGGCACGAGCCAGCACATCGCCCGCGACCAATTGCGCGCGGCCTCTCAACACGGTGTCGAATTTCATCTGATCGGGCCGTTGCGCGACGATTTGCCGGCGGAGGCGAGCGCCACCTGGCATTCGATCCGTCCCGGCACCGATGTCGCGCTGATGCTGGGCATCGCGCACACGCTCGTAATTGAAGGCCTGCATGACCGCACCTTTCTCGACCGCTATTGCGTCGGATGGGGTGAATTCGAGACGTATCTGTTGGGCGGCGAAGACGGGCAGCCAAAGGACGCTGATTGGGCCGCCGATATCTGCGGGATGCCAGCGGATGAAATCACCGCACTGGCGCGGCGAGCGGCGGGCCGGCGCACATTGATCACCTGCTCTCAGTCGCTGCAACGCGCCGAACATGGCGAACAGCCGGTGTGGATGGGGCTGGTATTGGCGGCAATGCTCGGCCAGATCGGGTTGCCAGGTGGCGGCTTTGCGTATGCTCTGGGATCGACTTCGAATACCGGTAAGCCGCCCTTGGCAGTGCCATTGCCGAGCCCGCCGATCGGCCGCAACAGCATCGACGATTTCATCCCAGTCGCACGCATCGCCGACATGCTGCTCAGTCCCGGCGAACCTTTCGATTACAATGGCCGACAGCTGACCTATCCGGACATCCGGCTTCTTTACTGGGCTGGCGGCAACCCGTTTCACCATCACCAGGATCTGAATCGGCTGCGCCGCGCGTTTGCCCGCCCCGACACCGTGATCGTGCACGATTTGGTATGGACCGCAACCGCCCGGCATGCCGACATCGTCTTGCCCGCGACGATCACTCTCGAGCGCGAGGACATCGGTGCCTCAGCCGGCGACCCGCTATTGGTGGCGATGCACAAGGCGGTCGAACCCTATGCCGAGGCCCGCGACGACCACGCCATCTTTGCCGGGCTTGCCGAGCGGCTCGGTTTTGCGCAAGCATTCACCGAGGGCCTGTCCCCGCGCGAGTGGCTCGTCCGGATTTACGAGCCGACCCGGCAGGCGTTGATCGATCGCGGGTTTGACGCGCCGAACTTCGAAGAATTTTGGCAGGCCAGGGAGCTGACATTGCCCACACTGGCTTGGGACGGCGGCCCGCTACGTGAGTTCCGCCGCAACCCCGACGAATCCCCGTTGCCCACGCCGAGCGGTAGGATCGAGATTAGCTCGGCGACGATCGCCGGATTCGGCTATCGCGATTGCCCCGCCCATCCGGCATGGCTACCGCCGAGCGAAGGACGCGGCTCTGCCGCCGCGGTTCAATATCCGCTATGGCTGATCGCTAACCAGCCGGCGACCCGTTTGCACAGCCAGTTCGATTTCGGCGCCACCAGCCAGGCCGCCAAAATCAATGGCCGCGAGCCGGTTCGCATCAACCCGCAAGACGCAGCGGCGCGCGCCATTCGCGATGGCGATGTCGTCCGCCTTTTCAACGATCGCGGCGCGTGCCTTGCGGGAGCGGTGCTGAGCGACGCTTTGCGAGCGGGCGTCGTCCAATTATCGACCGGCGCCTGGTACGATCCGGAGGATCCCGCCGCCGAGGCGCCGCTCTGCGTCCATGGCAACCCGAACGTGCTGACCTCGGATGTCGGCACCTCGCGGCTGGCGCAAGGCTGCACCGGTCAGCTTGCTCGGGTGGAGATGGAACGCTTTGACGGTCCGCTGCCGCCAGTCAAATGTTTTGACCCACCGACCTAATCCTAACGGCGCAGGAAATCGAGAAGCAACGAGCTGACCCGCTCGGGTTGTTCCTGTTGCACCCAATGCCCGGCGCCGTCGATCAAGTGGCAGCCGAGCATCTGCGTACAGCCTGTCCCTTGCATGCGTTCGAAGCTACCCGGGCGCTGATATGTACCCCAGTCGCTTTTGCCGGCGATGAACATTGAGGGCACCTCGATCGCTCGCCCCGAAAACAAGCGTAACTCGGCATCGGATAGCCCCGACGTGCGGCTGCGATACCAGTTGAGCCCGCCCTGAAAGCCGTTGCGCTGGTATTCGCCGGCATAAACCGCGAGTTCATGATCCGGCAGCCAATGGCAGGCCGCAATTTCGGCTGACGACGGCATCACCGGCACCACGGTCTCGGCCATGTTGCGATCGCGGTCCATGATGTAATAGGTCGGCATCTTCGCCAGCTCTTCGGCATTCCAAAATTTGAGTGGGTAAGGCCGGTTGCCTTGCCAGTCCGCACTTTTGTAATGGAAATAGCCGCGCATGAAATCGTGCACGCCTTGCGGGCAATGCCACATGTCATCATTGGCGGGGCGCGTCGAGTAATACCATTGATAATGCTTGCGGGGCCGGTCAAGTAAAGCCAGCGCCTGATGAATGTCAGGCTCCGGGACTGCGGCCTGCGAAGCAATGCGATCCGCAGTGTCAAACGGAAAGGAGGGCGGTCCGGCGAACGGCGCGCTCATCAACGTGACCGAGCGAAAGACATCGGGCCGGATCAGTGCGCACCAAGCCGCGACCGAAGCGCCGAAATCGTGGCCGACGACCGCCGCAACGGAACGATGGCCGAGTGCCAACAACAGTGCCAGCGCGTCCCGCACGGCGTTCAATATGCTGAACGGGTGCAAATCTCCGTCGTAATCGGCACTCCAGCCGGCGGTGCGGCCATAGCCGCGCTGATCGGGTGCCACGACACGAAATCCCGCCTCGGCCAATGGCAACATCAGCTTGCGCCACGAATAGGCGAGCTCGGGAAAGCCGTGCAATAACAGCACGCAAGGCGCATCCCGCGATGCAGGCCCGGACTCGAGCACATGCATCCGCAGCCCGTTGACATTATCGACAAAGCGCGCGCGCACCCCGGTTGGCAATACGGCGCTGTCGAACGGCGGCAAGTCGGCCATTTGTCTCTCCTAAAGCAGCATCCGGGCTCTGATCTTGCAGCACCTAAGTTGCTGTAGCGCCCGAATTCATCGACAAGATCCCGTAGCGTCGCACGCGAGTGATGCTGCCATGATCCCTCTCGCGGTTAAAGCAAGTCGGCGACGGCGCCCCAGTACCGCTTCACCGCGGCGATGTGATCGACCGGTCGGCGATACGATGGAGATGACCGCTTTCGTAAAAATTGGCCAAGGTCAGGTGAGTGACGCCGATCGACCTCCAAAACCGCGCTTGCTCACACCATTCCGTCTCGGTTCGGCGCCAGCACTCCCGCGCTCGGTCAGAGTCCGTCCCAGTCGGGGCCATGGCTTAATCGCGGCGAAGGATCGCCGGTATGTTGGTAATGGCGGGTCCAAGGGCGCGGGGCAGGACCATCGGCAAGCGGCTTTTGCGCCAGCGTCTGACATACTGAGAGCCAGCCGCGATCAAACGCATAGGCCATGCCCGCCAGGTATATTCGCCAGATGCGATATCGCTCAATGCCGGCGATGGCGATGACCGCGTCCCGCGCCGCCCCGAGGCGGTGGACCCAACGCCACAAGGTCAGTGGGTAATGCGGGCGCAAATCCTCCATGTCGAGAATTTCGAGACCGCTGCCGGCGATTTCGTACAACGCCCGCGAGATGTGCGGGACCGCACCACCCGGAAACACATAGCGATCGATAAACTCGCCGCCGGGCGGCCCTTTGGCGCGGCCGTCGCGGTCGGTGCTGACGATGCCGTGGTTGAGCGCAATCCCACCGGGGTGCAATAGCCGCGCGATCATCGCGAAATAGAGCGGCAGATTGGCGATGCCGACATGCTCGTACATGCCGACCGATACAATCTTGTCGAATTCGGCCACGGCGGAGAGATCACGGTAATCGGCGACGCGGATTTCGACGCGACCGGCGAGGCCCGCCGCGGCGATGCGTTCGCGCGCTTCTTCGCATTGCGGCTGGCTCAGCGTAATGCCGAGCCCTGAAATGCCGTAATTTGCCGCGGCCCAGCACAATAACCCGCCCCAGCCGCAGCCGATATCGAGCAGCCGATCGCCCGGCTGCAAACGCAGCTTATGACAGATGTGATCGAGTTTTTGCTGTTGTGCGGTGTCGAGGTCTTCGGTCCCGGTCGTGAAATAGCCGCATGAGTAGATCATATGCCGGTCGAGCCACAGCCGGTAAAACTCGTTCGACACGTCGTAGTGATAACGCACCGCCTGTGCGTCGGCTGCCCTGCTGTGCCGACGCGGCAGGCGCGCGAACAGCCATCCGGCGCGGCGCAATAGCGGCTGATTACCGATGCCTTCGGCTAACGCAACCCCAACACGCAAGACATCCCCGATCCGCCCATCTACGCCAAGTTCGCCCTCGACATAGGCGCGCGCGAGGCGGCCCATATTGCCGGTCAAAAAGAACCACAATAGCCGTTTCGAGTGCAGCGCTATCGAAACCCGCGGCGCCGGTGCAAAGTCGAAAATCTCGCCATCCCAAAAAACGACGCGCAACGGCAGCGGCTCGCCACGAAGGCGGTCGCGTAAATGGGCGAGGAACCGGTTGCGAAGCGATGTCCTGGGTCGTGATCGCAAAATAAGCCGCCGTGATCTGAACCGGCCCGAAGACCGCGCCGCTCTGGCAAACGCCCGGCGATCGGCGCATCATCATCGGGGGCGCAATTAATTTAGCGACGCATGCGAGGGATTAGCCGATGAAGATCGTCAAGATCGAAGATTTGCATTGCGATGCCGGCTGGCGGGTCAATTCGTTTCTGAAGATCACGACCGATGAGGGGATCGTCGGCTGGTCCGAATATATGGAAGGTTACGGCGCGCAAGGATTGACCGGGGTCATCCGCAAGCTGACCGACCGCTTTCTGATCGGCCGGGACCCGCGCCCTGTCGAGGCAATCTCGGCGCTGCTCTACGCGGCAACCCGGCAGGCGGCGGGCGGCGTCAATCAGATGGCGATCGCGGCGATCGAAAATGCACTGGTCGACATCAAGGCCAAGGCATTGGGTGTCCCGGTTTACGAAATGCTGGGTGGCCCGGTGCGCGATCGGTTGCAGCTCTATTGGTCGCATTGCGGCACCTACCGCGCGCGCTACGCCGACAAAATCAAAGAGTGGGCCGGCGTCGATCCGGTGCGCTCGCTCGACGACATCGTGGCGCTCGGCGAGGAGGTCAGGCGCAAAGGCTTTAAGGGGCTCAAGACCAATCTGATCCGCTTGGACCACGACCAGGCCTATATGTACGGCCCCGGCACCGGTAATCCGCCCGGCTTTCCCGAGCTCAATGTCGACCATCGTATTGTCGATGCCGCTCGGTAGCGCAGCTGGAAGCCTTTCGCCGCGGCGCGGGGCGCGATGTCGGACTGCATCTCGACACCAACTTCAATTACAAGATCGATGGTTACATCAAATTGGCGCGAGCATTGGAGCCGCTCGATATGGTGTGGCTGGAGATCGACCTCTACGATCCCGCTGGCCTCAATCTGATCCGCCGCTCAGCGCGAACACCGATCGCGTCACTCGAATCGATCTACGGACGGCGCAACTTCCGGCCGTATTTCGAGCAGCAATCGGTCGATTACGCGATCATCGACGTGGCCTGGAACGGCATTCTCGAATCATTGAAAATCGCGGCGATGGCCGACGCCTATGAGGTCAACGTCGCCCCGCACAATTTCAACGGACATTTGGGGTCGTTGATCAGCGCGCATATGTGCGCCGTCGCGCCGAACTTCAAAGTCATGGAGATCGACATCGACGACGTGACCTGGAAGGACGACATCGTTACCGTGCCGCCGGTCGTAAAAGACGGCGATCTGCTATTGCCGACCGGGCCCGGTTGGGGCGCGGACGTCAATGAGGAATTCGTACGCGCTCACCCGCCCAAGCGATAAAAGGCAGGATACCGCGGCTTTGGGTTGCGGACTTATGCCGCAGGACACCAAATGACTGATCGGCTCTCACTGACCAACGCCCTGGCCGACGCCAACATCGAACGCCAGAAAGCCGAGCGCATCGCTACTGAGATATTCGATGCGATCCATGACAACGTCGCCACCAAGCAGGATCTCGACGCAGTCGAGAGCGCGTTGAAGGCGGATATGCGGTCGTGGGAGCAACGCATGCTGCTGCGCTTAGCCGAGCTTGAGCATCGCCTAACGGTACGCTTTGCCAGCGTTATGGTGGTGCTGACTGGTATCGTCCTTGCGGCGATCCGCTATCTACCCCACGGTTGAGGCAATAATCGTGTCTGGCCAAGATTCCCCAACTGGAAGAGAGAAACGTGACATGTCGGGGCGGTCAGGCGGCGCTGGCTAGCCGATCTCGGCGGGTGCTCATCAACGGCTGGATGCGTTGGCCGAACTGCTCCATACCGATCTGAAAATCGTCGAAGGTCAACATCAGCCCCTTGGTGCCCGGGAGACTTGCCGCCTCATCAAGCATGCGCGACCGAGGCATAGGAGCCGACGAGCGTCCCCATGTTGAAGTTGATCGCCCCTTCCGGCAGGACGATCGACTTGGCGGTCGAGCCGTCGGTCGCATTCGGGTCGGCACCGGCCTGCCCGGCCATCCACGCCAATGCCGCGGTGTCGACACCGTCATTGTAGTGCCGCCATTTGGCCATCGCGGCCGCGTCGGTCTCGTCGGCGATCACCATCAACAGTACATAGGTGCCGACATCCCGCCCGGTGCGCGCTGCCGCCTCCAGCATCCTGTTGTTGGTCGGCGCGTGGGCGGTCGGCGTGTTGACGCCCGACCCGATCACAAAATTATAGTCGCCGTATTCCGCGCCAAACTGCATGCCGCGATCGCTCTGGCCGGCGCAGACGATCTTGACCGGCGTCGATGGTCGTGGGCTTAGCCGGCAGTCTTCCATCTGGAAAAAATCGCCCTTGAAGTCTGACTGCCCGGTCTCCCACAGCTCGCGCATTACGCGGACATATTCGGTGCTGTAGTCATAGCGGCGGGCGAAATGTCCTTCGCCCGGCCACAGCCCCATCTGTTCGTACTCGGCCTTCGCCCAGCCGGAGACGAGATTGACCCCGAAGCGGCCGGGTGCAATCGAGTCGATGGTCGCCGCCATGCGCGCCACGATCGCCGGCGGTATCGTCAGCACCGCAACCGAGGCGTAAAGCTTGATGCGTTCGGTCACCGCAGCAAGCCCGGCCATCAAGGTGAATGATTCGAGATTGTGGTCCCAGAACTCGCTGGCACCGCCAAAGCCGCGCAATTTGATCATCGACAGCGCAAAGTCGAGGCCATAGTGCTCCGCCTTTTGCACAATCTCGCGGTTGAGCGCAAAGCTCGGCATGTATTGCGGCGAGGTGGTCGAGATCAGCCAGCCATTGTTCCCAATCGGTATAAACACGCCGATATCCATGATCCCCTGCCAAGCAGCGTTGCTACGTTCCCCAAGCGCGCGCAACATGCATGCCAAGTTGTGTGACGAAGGGAGTGCCGATGGTGGAGAAGCAGGCAACGTGTGATAGATGGAAGCCGCCGTTTGCCAGTACCGGTGATCGAGCCGTTTCGTCGTGGAGATAACTTCAATGACGATCTCGCGTAGGCCGGTACCGCACACGCAAAGATGGCGGATTGCATCAGCCCTATATTTGCCGTTCTGGCGTATCCGCTGACACCATCATCGGATACAGAAGCCGGAACGTTTGAGAGGAGGATGTTGCGCGCCGACGTCGGTCTATCCTAGCCACCCCGCGGCGATAGTGACGCCGATCCCATCGCGTAACATTCTCGTTTCGTCTGCGTCCCATACCCCTTGTAATGAAATGTTGACCGTCCGCTTCCTCGGATGAGCGTTCTCAGCGGCGATAAGGATCCTTAGCCGATAATCACCGGGGGCAATGATGTGTCCTTTATGGTTCGGTGAGGTCATCAGGTCGAACGCTAGCGACGTTTTCTCATCGGAGAGATTGAGTCTCTGGGTTTTCTTCCCGCATCGCCCTTCGACGCATGGGATCAACTATGTGACCGAGATCACAATGTTTACCCATGTCTGGAGCAATAATGGGCCAATAGATGTTGCCCGCATTACTCCACTTAAGATTTCATCGGTGGAAATGCAGCAACTTGTTCCCACGAATTATCGACTCGTTTTCGAAGTAATTCACTGGCATAGATCTCAACATTTTTAGCAGGAGCTCTCCCCATATTCGTTAGCCACAGGCGCAGGTACAACGAGTTGGCAACTTCCGTTCCGTCTGGCTTCGCGAACGGAATCGCAACACAATCCGGCGGACGCGTCTGTATCGAAGCTTCCAAGGTAGGGTGATAGACCCAATTGCGAATCCAATCCTGGAAGATTGCCACCGCGGCAAGAACGACCGTTCCGATGGCGAGGACGACTGTACCTACAGCCGTAAACCACTCGGCAGATTGGGGATCAGGCATTCAAACTCACCGAACAGCCGAAATCGAGAAAATTGCGCGGAGGCGGAATCCTTAAGGCAGTGCGCGACAAACGATCCGTGCTTCGCCCTACCACCAGCGCGTTAGAGGATTAAACTTGAAATCAATTGCTAGCATGAATGTAACCGGGGTTACCTCCTTCGTGGAGCAGTCTCCTCTCGTTTGGATTGGGGAAGGCGTTGCGGTGGGGGGCTGAAAGGCGCAGGCTCTGGTTCGGATTTGCGTGCAACGGGAGGAATGGTGATGAGCGACAACATCCAGGACTTCAATTTTCTGCAGGGCGTCAAGGTGGTGGATTTCACCCAATTCGAGGCGGGCACAACCTGCACCGAGGTCCTGGCCTGGTTTGGCGCCGAGGTGGTCAAGATCGAGAACCCGGGCCGCGGTGATCCCGGGCGGCGGTTGCGCCCCGGCAAGCCCGATGACGACCCGTGGTACTTTCACCAGTTCAACGTCAACAAAAAGTCGCTGGCGATCAATTTGAAGTCGCCAAAGGGGCTCGACCTCGTCAAGGAGATGCTGAAAAAGGCCGATGTCACCGCTGAAAACATGGCGCCCGGCACGATTGAGCGCCTCGGCCTCGATTATGAATCGGTCAAGAAGATCAATCCCGGCATCATCTATTGCCAGGTCAAAGGCTTTGGGTCTGGTAGCCCGCATGAGAAGGGTCTTGCCTTCGACATGATTGCGCAGGCCGCCGGCGGCCCGATCAGCGTCACCGGCGAGCCCGACCGCCCGCCAGTCAAACCGGGTTTGAGCTTTGGCGACACCGGCACCGGCATGCTGATGGCGGCAACGATCCTCGGCGCATTGCACGAGCGCAACCGCACTGGCCAGGGCCGCCGGCTGCAACTGGCGATGCAGGACGCGATGATCCACTACATGCGCACTTGCTTTGCGACGATGGCGCGCACCGGCAGGCCGGCGCGCCGCAACGGCGCCAAATCGGGCGGCGGCAACAATGCGCCGTCCGGGCTCTACCCGGCAAAGGGCGGCGGCCCGAACGATTATGTCTATCTGACCACCAGCCGGGCCAATCCCGAGCACTGGGCGCGTCTGATGAAACTGATCGGCCGCGAGGAATTGATCGAAGATCCGCGTTTTGCGACCGGCGATGTCCGCGTTAAGAACGAAAAGGAGCTCGACGCGATCATTGGCGAGTGGACGCGCCAGCACGACAAGCGCGAGGCAATGGAGAAGCTGATTGCCGTCGGCGTACCTTCGGGTGCGGTGTTCGACACGATGGAATTGCACAACGAGCCGACCTTTGAAGAGCGCGGCATCATGCAGACCGTCCACCACCACAATGGCGACTACAAGATGGCGACCTGGCCGGTGCGGATCGACGGCAAGACCGTGCGGCTCAAAGGCTCGCCCGCGCTCGGCCAGGACAGCGCAGAGGTATTGCACAACTGGCTCGGTGTCGGCGACAGCGAGATCACCGCACTGCGCCAAGAGGGCGTGCTCTGAGGCACCGGATTAGATCATCAAGTTCGGTCCTCAAAGGTCGCTGTGGCCGGGCTTGACCCGTGGGCCAGGCTTGACCCGTGGGCCTTCAGCCCACGGACTGGTTCCGTGGGCATCGATGCCTTGCTGCTGGCGCCTCCCGATTTCCAGGGAGTGGATGCCCGGATCAAGTCCGGGCAAAGCGTACTTTAGGTGCGTCAGACGCCAGCGCGTTGTTGGTCGGACTGAACCGGGCGAAATAGGGCCTTTGCGGAGAAGGGATCGTACGGCGGTGCGGCTGCGGCTTTTCGAGAACTACCGCTTTGTCTTGTACGCGCCGTTTTATGCGGCGCATGCGATCGGGGCTTATCAGGCCGAAGGGTTGGAGGTCGATTTGCTGCCGTCGCCCGGCACTGGCAAAACCGAGCAGGCGCTGATCGACGGTGCGGTCGACGTGATATGGGCCGGCCCAATGCGGGTTATGAAGCACCATGGCGACCATGCCGGTTCGCCGCTCGTCTGCTTTGCCGAAATCGTCAGCCGCGACCCGTTCTCGATCGTCGGTCGCTATCCCAATCCCGATTTCCAACTCGCTGATCTCGCAGAGTTCAGGTTCGCCAGCGTCAGCGAGGTGCCGACACCGTGGCTGTGCCTGCAGGAAGATCTGCGGCACGCCGGCATCGATCCCAACCATATCGATCGTATCGGTGATCGCACTATGGCGGCGAACCTTGTCCATTGCGTCAAGGCGATCTCGATGCGGCGCAATTCTTTGAACCGGTCGTCGAAGAAGCGCTGGCGTCAGGCATCGGGCATCTGTGGCTGGCGGCGAGCCGTCGCGGACGCACCACTTACACGGCATTTGTCACGACCCGTGATCGGGTGGAACACGATGCCGGGCCGCTGCTCAGCATGGTGCGCGCCATCTACCGGACCCAGCAATGGCTCTGCGCAAATTCGCCAGCGGAGATTGCTGCAGCTATCGAATCGTTCTTTCCTCAACTCGACAAAGGCGTGCTCGCAAGAGCGCTGGGCCGCTACCGGATGCAGCAGGTTTGGGGCAGCGACCCGCTACTGCCGGAGGACGGCTTTGATCGATTGCGCCGCAGCCTTGTTTCGGGCGGGTTTATTCGTCGGCCTGTTTCCTATCGAGAATGCGTCGACAATCGGCTGGCGCAACGGGTGCTGGCAGCGTCCCAGTAATCGACAGGGTTAACTTCGCCTCGGCACATCCCGCCCCTCTTCGGCAGCACCAATAGCTACGCTATCTCTGAGGCGGGCGCGGCACTGCCGAACAGCCCAAAAACTGCCATCGGATTGCAATAATTTGCGCGGGCGGCCTTTTATTGCTGCCAGCGTACGCCATTTATCGCAGAATATCCGTGTACAGTGCATTTTGCTTGGGCGGATATTACAGGCGAGCGGGGGTGGGAGAGGGCTAATGGCGACCTTGGACGAGATCAGTCAAGAAAAGCAAAAGTTGGCGGAGCGGTTGATGCGCATCGATGCCGACCGGGCAAAGGTGGCGCAGCAACTTGAAGAACTCGAAATAGCCGAGCGGGTGTTGTCGCGCTTTGGCGTGCAGCAGCCGTCTGAGCCGCGCCGACGCGGGCGGCCAGCCCGGGCCATGCCGGCTCCCGAACGTCCGTCCCGTTCCACCAAGCCGCCGCAAAGCACGCTGTCATTGAGTGACGCGACGCTGAAGGCAGTCGAGGCGAATGGCGGTGGCGCCACCGCCGCCGAGGTCATGACGTATCTGACGCGCGAGCTCGGGATGTTGGTGCGGCCCAATCATCTCGGCATCGCATTGCAGCGTCATCGCCGGGCTGGCAGGCTCGAAAACCGCGACCAACGCTGGTACCTGCCGCAATCGGCGCATAGCAACGCGCAATCGGCAATGGCTGACTGAACGCACCAGCAGGCGCACCGGGCTAAGATCCGAGCGTCTGCTTTCTCAGAAGGCTCGACTGTCGCTCTACCGGGAATCACTTCCGGTCAGTTCGCGGCGGACGATGCGCGCGCCGTCGGCCAATGCCTTCAGCTTTGCAAAGGCAATCTCGCGCGGCAGGTATTTCATGCCGCAATCGGGAGCTGGGATCAGCCGCTCCGGGGGGACATGTTCGAGGGCGGCGCGGATGCGCTCGGCCACAATTCCCGGCGTCTCCGGCCGCGGGTCACCCATGCTGATCGCGCCAAAGATCACGATTTTATCCCCGAGCTCATCGAGATTGCCGAGATCGAGATTGGGCTGCGCCGCCTCGATCGAGATCTGCTCGACACGCGTACCGGTCAACTCGGACAAAAACGAATATCCGTTCGGCTTGTCGCGCGCCACATAGGCATAGCCGAAGCAGAGGTGCAGTGCGGTCGGGCCGGGAATACCGTCGAGCGCCCGGTCGATCGCCGGCAATGCCAGCCGCCGCGCTTCCTCGGGTCGCGCCTGCAGCCATGGCTCGTCGAGCTGGATAACGTCGGCGCCGGCCGCTTTCAGGTCGCGGATCTCGGCATTGACCGCCGCGGCGTAGTCCATCACCAGCTCTTCTTCGTCTTTGTAATATTCGTTCTTGGCCTGACGCGACATCGTGAACGGCCCGGGCAAGGTGATCTTGATCGTGCGATCGGTGTGGGCGCGCAGAAACTCGACGTCGCCCACCTCAACCGGGCGGAGCCGGCGGATCGGTCCGACAATGCGTGGGACCACGACAGTGCCGCTCGACCGCCCGCGAACCGTCGCCGGATTGTCGAGATCAAGGCCGGAGAGCGCGGTTGCGAACCGGTTGGAATAGCTTTCGCGGCGGATCTCGCCGTCGGTAATAATATCGATGCCAGCAACCTCCATATCGCGGATCGCCAGCCGCGTGGCATCGTCCTGGGCCTGCTCAAGCCAGGGCTCGGAGATCCGCCACAATTCCTGCGCGCGTGTTCGCACCGGCGGCAAATGGGTCAGTCGGTCGCGATCAATCAGCCAGTCGGGCTGGGGATAGCTGCCGACAACAGTGGTCGGAAGTAGGGTCTCACTCATTGTCGGACCTCCTGGGATTCAACGGTGGGGTTTTCGCATGCTTTGAAGGTCGGATTGTCGGCGGGGCCGCGCTCCGACCTATGCCCTCTTTAGGCGCGCTGTTATTTGTCGTCATCAATCAATTCTGGCCGCTTCCGGTTTTCGGCAGAGGCGGCAACGACGCGAGCCAGCCCGATAGATTGTCGCGGTGGGCCCAGGCATCGCGCAATGCCTCTCCGACGGCTTGTTCCGGACCCAATAAGCAGATTGCCGCGCCCTGACCTTCCCGTTGCTCGCAGGCGGAGACCCAAGCCGCGAACGGTCTTTGGCAGCGGCCGAGCACAAAGCTTACATCGCCAAGAAAGAACCGCCCGGTAGCGATGGCGCTCCTATAGCAGCGCACCAGGTCGATATCGAGTTGAGTCATTTTTGGTGGGGCCGCGGCCTCCCCCGGCGTTGGATTCTGGAGCCAACCCTCACTGCCCGGAATGGGCTGCGCACTCACCGGCGCTATCGCCAGCACTATCGCAGCGATGAGCAACGGCGATTTCAATCGACCGAACGGGTGCCTGGTCCGCCGCGCATCAAGGAGGCGATACAGCGACTCAGCAGGGCGGCCGTACCGGTTTCTCTCGCGGTAAACCGGCACGGCATTCACGGCTGCCGCTAAGAATTACTGGGCCGCCCCAGGCAGGCGAACCGGGTCGGTTTCGAGGCTTGCCAGACTGCGGCCACGCGTTTCAGGCAAGGTCAACAGCATCACGATCATCAGCCCGAAAGCGAGGGCGCTGAATACCGCTATCGCCACCCCAAGCGACATCACTTGGCTCAGAAAACCGACCATTGCCGGGAAAAACGAGCCGAGCGCCCGCCCAGCATTATAGCAAAAGCCTTGCGCCGTGCCTCGCACCGCGGTTGGAAACAGCTCGGTCATGAACGGTCCCATTGGCGGGAACTTCATCAGGAACACGACAAACAGCGGAATGCCAAAGAACAGCAGAGTGATGTTGCCCATCGGCAGGAAGATAAAGAGCAGAATGCCGATAAAGGAGCCGATTGCCGACCAAAAGAAGGTCGATTTCCGACCGATGATATCGCTCAGATAAGCGCCGAGTAAAAAACCGAGCAATGCGCCAAAGATCTGCACCAGCAGATAGCCGCCGGTACTGGTCGCCGACAAATGGCGCACGGTGCGCAAATAGGTCGGCATCCAGATCCCGAGTGCATAGCCGCCGCCTTGGGCGCCGGTGACCATCAGCGAGACCTTGATCGTCGTCCACAAATACGGCCCGCGAAACGCCGAAAACAGATGCAATGCATTAACCAGAGGCCGCTCGCGCTGCTTGTCGCGAAAGATCTCCGGCTCCTCGATGTGCCAGCGAATCCAGAATACGAACACCGCGGGCAACAACCCGACTGCGAATAGCGCGCGCCATGCGATCGCTTCGGGCAGGAACGCGTAAAGAGCGGTATAGACGAGGGCCGAAGCACCCCAGCCGACGGCCCATCCGGTCTGGACGATGCCGACGCCGCGGCCGCGATATTTGTCGCGGATTACCTCACCCATCAGTACTGCGCCCGCCGCCCATTCGCCGCCAAAGCCAAAGCCGTGCAGCGCGCGTAGGATGAACAGCTGCTCGAAATTCTGGGCAAAGGCGCACAGGAAGGTGAAAACCGAATACCACAGGATCGTGATCTGCAGCATGCGCACACGGCCATAGCGGTCGGCCAATGTTCCGGAAAACCATCCGCCCAGTGACGAAATCAACAGGGTGACCGTGCCGATCAGGCCGGCCTCGCCGCGCGACAGCCCCCACAGCGCGATCACGGTCGGGATGACAAAGCTGTACATCTGGACGTCGAATGCGTCCAAAGCCCAGCCGCCAAAGCACGCGCTCATCGTGCGCCGTTCCTTGGCGTTCAATTCACCAAACCAGGCAAGCATCGCGTTTCTCCCCACATTCTTACGTCGGCTTCGGCGGCAACGCCGAACCGATTGCGAGTTATTTTAAATGAGCACTACCCAGCGCGGCCACTCATCAGCGGCGATAGCTGCCTTGTCGTCAGCGCTTGGGCCGGGGGACGGTGCATTTAGGAGGCCCGCAGCCGCGCTCCGCGGCGTGCCTGGTGGTTTAATGCTCGAGCCAGGCGTCTTCGAAGCGCCAGCCGTTGAACAGGCTGTTGATCATGATCGTGACCCCGTGCACCCGGGGATAATGGCAGGTCGCCAGCCGGTAGTTGAAGATCATTGGCCGCGCGGCATCCTCCTGCAGCTGGCGGTCGATCTCCCAGACCAGCTTTTTGCGCTGGTTCGGGTCGCGTTCCTCCGACTGCTGCACGAACATCTTTTCGAGCTCTTGGTTGCAGTAACCGGTGTAGTTGCGTTCCGAGCCGCAGGCATAGTTTTCAAAGAAATAGGCATCCGGGTCGTCGACACCGCTCCCGGTCAAATTGGCGCCCAGCATGTAATCTTTGCGCGCGATCTTGGGAAACCAGTTGGCGGTCTCAACCGCGTCGAGTTCGCCGTCAATATAGATCTGCTTCATCTGATCGATCAGAATCACGGCCGGATCGCGGTATTGTGAGATGTTGCGGGTCGCGACTTTGACCGCCAAGTGATGGTCGGGCCCGTAGCCATGCTTTTGCATCAGCTTGCGCGCTTCTGCGCGGTTCGCGGCGACATCGGGATCGTAGCCCGGCAATGTCTTCATGATCTCGGGTGGCAGCCCCCATAATCCGGCCGGCGCTGGCTGCATCGCGCCACCGACGTCGCCCTGCCCTTCGACCATGATCTTCAAAAAGCTATTGCGGTCGATCGTCAGTTGCATCGCACGACGGATATCGGGATCATTGAACGGCGGCGCATCGCGATTGACCAGCATATTGATCGCAACCGGCGTCGGCGTCAGCTCACAGAGCGCTTTCGGTGCCTGGGTCGCGATGTCGCGCATCATCTGCACCGTAACCTCATAAGGAAAGGTCATATCGAACTTGCCGGCGATGAAGGCCAGCGCCTGGGTCGAGCGATTTGGGATGATCGTCCACTCGATCGCGTCCAGATAGGGTCGGCCCCGCTTCCAGTAATCCGGGTTCTTTTCAACGCGGATGGATTGGTTAGGCTTGAACACGGCGAATTTGAAAGGGCCGGTCCCGATCGGATGTGTCCGCATGTCCTGCGCCGCCACATGGCACGGGTAAACTGGCGACATGCCCGAGGCCAATAGCATTAGAAATGCCGGCTGCGAGCGCTTTAACACAAAGGTTGCGCTGTAATCACCGTCGGTCGTGACTTGATCGAGATTGCGATACCACGCCTTGCGCGGGTTGAGCCGCAGCTTATCGGCAGATTTGCCGGTCAACAAATCCCAGGTGCATTTGACGTCTTTGGCGGTAAAGGGTTGGCCGTCATGCCATTTGACGCCTTGATGCAGGCGAAAAGTCAGCCGCGTATAGTCAGTATTCCACGACCAGCTTTCAGCCAAGTCGGGCACGATGAATTCAGCGCGGTTCTGCTTCTCATCCTGCTTGAACATAACGAGGTTGTTGAACACGCCCATAAAGGGCGCAATCGCGGAAATCGTCGCTTCTTCGTGGATCGACGCACTGGCCGGGCTGTCGCGATGATAGAATTTTAAAACCCCGCCGCTCTGCTGCGCCACCACCGGGCCGGCGATAGCTGCCACGATGACAGCACTCATCAATAACAGCGCGCGAATAAGGTTCGACATCTTCTAACCCTCCCTTTGTTAGGCGCAACATAGAGGGCGAAAAGCCAAGCTTACAAGATGCTTTAACCCGATCAGTAGCCCACGCGGAGAGCTCGGCCGTCGGTCAATCCTCGGCGCGCACCTTGACGTAAGAGCCGGGTGCGTCCTCGAGCGGCTTCAGCTTGCCGTCGCCAGGCTGCCGCGCCGGCACCTCGCCGCCCGAATATTTCGAGATCCAGCGTTCCCACAACGGCCACCACGAATCCGGATGCTGGGTTGCCGAGGCCAGCCATTCGTCCGGTGTCGGCGGATTCTTGTCGTCCTCCCAATGCCCGTATTTGGCGCCAGGGGGGTTGACAACACCGGCAATATGGCCGGAGGCTGCCAAGACGAATTTGACCGGTCCTTTGTAAAGCCGTGTGGCGGCATAGGTCGACCGCCAGGGTGCGATATGATCCTCTCGCGTCGACAGAATAAAAGCCGGCGCGTTGACCTTGCCAAGGTCGATCGGCACGCCGTCAAGAGTAATGCCGCCCGGCTTCACCAGCAGGTTCTCTTGATACATGTTGCGCAGATAAAAGCTGTGCATCGCCGCGGGCATGCGCGTCGAATTGGCGTTCCAATACAATAAATCGAACGGGAACGGCGATTTACCCAGCAGGTAATTGTTGACTACGAAGGACCAAATCAAGTCGTTGGCGCGCAGCATGTTGAAGGTCGTCGCCATGTCGCGGCCTTCTAAATAACCTTTGGAGTTCATGCGCTCTTCAAGCGAGGATAGCTGCTCCTCGTCGATGAAAACCGAAAGCTCCCCGGCCTCGGCAAAATCGACCATCGTGACAAAAAACGTGGCGCTCTTGATCCGGCTGGCACGCTTTGCTGCCATATGGGCTAGCGTGCAGGCCAGCAACGTGCCGCCGAGGCAGTACCCGACCACGTTCGCCTCGCGCTCGCCGGTCGCCAATTCGATCGCATCCAATGCGGCAAGCGGACCCTCGCGCATGTAATCGGCAAAGGTTTTGGCAGCAAGGTGCTCGTCCGGGTTGACCCAAGAAATCACAAAAACCGTGTGTCCCTGGCCGACCGCCCAGCGGATGAATGAATTGTTTGGCCGTAAATCCAGAATATAGAATTTGTTGATCCATGGCGGAATGATCAACAGCGGCCGTCGCTTTACCTTTTCGGTAGTCGGCGCGTATTGAATCAATTGAATAAGATCGTTCTGGAAAACCACCTTGCCTGGCGTCACCGCGATGTTTTCGCCGATGCGAAACGCCGTCGTATCGGTCATCTTGATCGCAAGCCGGCCCTTGCCGCGTTCCAGATCGTCAAGCAGGTTTTTCAGCCCTTGCAACAGGTTCTCGCCACAGCTTTCGATCGTTGCCCGCAATACTTCCGGATTGGTCATTACAAAATTTGACGGGGCAAGCGCATCGACGAATTGCCTCGTGTAAAAGTCGACTTTTCGCGCGGTCCGCGCGTCAATTCCTTCGACCTCACGCACCGTATTCTGCAGCCAGCGCGCCGTCAGCAGATAGCTCTGTTTGATATAATCAAAGAGCGTATTGTTGTCCCAGGCGGCGTCGCGAAAGCGGCGGTCGCCCGGCACCGGCTCGATCATCGGCTCGGCCGGGCCACCGAGAAAGCGCTGGGCCGTGCGTTGCCACAAGGTCATGTAGTCATTCCATAGCGACAGCTGTGCCTGAACCAGCCGCGACGGATCCGACATCATCCGCGCCGTCATTTCAAAAAATGCGGCGCCGACAGCCATTGGGCTAGCCATGCCCAACCCTTCGTCGGCTCCCTGCCGCTTCAAGAAATCGGCGACGAGTTCCTGGCTCTTCTCGGCGACCTCGGCGATTTGGGACGCCAAATCTTGCGCGTCCGGAAGCACGGTGTCCGCCGGGGATTTTTTCGGAGCATGCCGCGGCGCGCGGCTGTCGTCGTCCATCGTCGCTTCCTCGCCTCTCATCGGTGCTGCCGAGCCGAACCGCGGCACAACTTCGCATCCGGCCTTTCGGCCGGCCATTGATGCCATCAAATGTGGTGACGCGCTTGACTCGATCTAATACACCACGGGCTGCGAAAGTGCAGCGGCTGGCGACGTTACCTCTGGTGCATCGGTGGCGCGGCCGTTCGGACAAACGACCGGTTATTCAACATGCCCAAATGCCAAAGTAGCCGCTTTTTCCGCGGCGGCACTACCAAGGCTGGGAGGCTGGCGATCCTGCCGTTGCTCCTGGCGCTCAGCAGCTGCAACCCGATCGAAACCTATCGCAACTGGGTCGGTATCAGCGCCAACGATCCCAACCCGGCGACCACGCCGAACACCAAGAATCTCGCGGCGGGGGATGCCCGGAGTTACCCGAACCTGGCGACGGTGCCGCCGCCCCCGACCGAGGCGCTTACCACGGCCCAGCTCAACAAGCTGACGCAAGACCTGATCGCCGACCGCACCAACGCGAAATACACCAGCGAGCATCTACAGGCTCAGTTTGACGAATCGACCGCACCTCCGCCACCCCCGCCTGCATCCCCGGCTTCGCCGGTAGCGGGCAAGTCGCCGCCGGCCCCTTCCGACGCAGGCCAGCCCGCCCCGGCACCTGCGGCGGCCTCGATCCCGGTGGCTCAATCTCCAGCGGCTCAACCTGGCACTAATCTAAGAGCGGCCCGTTCGGCGACGTCGGCGCTCGCGGGAGCGGGTGGCAAAGGAGCACGAAACGCGGGCCAGCCGCCCGAACCGGGGCCGATGGAATCGACCCTGCAATCGCCGCAAATCGCCTCGCTGCCGCAGCCGCAACCGAACCAGCCGGCGCCACCGCTGCCCCGCGAGTTGTCGGCGCCGACTGCGACCGCTCCGGCTGCGACGGCCCCGGGAGCGCATCTACCGAATGCGCCACCAACCCCGCCGATGCCGGCCGCGATCGGCTCGGCCAAATTCCAGCCGGCCCCGCCGCCGCCCAATCTGCCGCCACCGCAGCCGGTTCGCACGGCGACTGCAGTCGGATCCGGCAAACCAGCCAAACCTACCCCGCCGGCCGCAGTTTTTACCAAGGTTGGAAATATCGCTTTCTCCGGGAACGCAACAATCCTCAGCGACGCCGACCGTCAGACCCTCGACAAGATCCTACCCAAATATCGGACAAAGCCCGGTCTTGTCCGGGTCGTGGGTTATGCCGGGGTCGCCAACAACGCTTCCGAGCAGCTGAACAGCTATCGCACCGCCCTCGACCGCGCCCAGGCGGTTGCCGCCGGGCTGACCAAGGCCGGGATCCCGGCGAACAAGATCCAGACCGAGGCGGCTCCCACCGGCAGCGATGCGGGCCAGGGCCGAGCTGAATTCTGTTCGAGCAGTGAGCTGCATCGACGATAAGCCTGCGCACCGGTCGAATACGGGAAAATTATCGAAACTTTGGTGAACGCAGGCTACAACCCGCGAGGGGGTCGGACCGGAAGGGCTTGGCCCCACGCCCGCCCGAACGCCATTCGGGCCCGTCGCTGCGGGGATGCCGTTGTGAAGCCGCCATTAAAGATCGCCGTTGCCGGGCTCGGCACCGTGGGTGCCGGCACGCTGAAATTGCTTCAGGACCAGGCCGAACCGCTGGCCGAGCGCAGCGGCCGGCGCCTCGTTGTAACGGCGGTCTCGGCCCGCGACCGGCGTCGCGACCGCGGTGTCGAGCTGTCGGCGGTGCGTTGGTATGAAGACGCCGCCGCAATGGCCGCCGATCCCGAGATCGACGTCGTCGTCGAGTTGATCGGCGGCGCCGACGGTATTGCCGCGCGCGTTGTCGAGGCTGCCCTCGCGCATGGCAAACACGTCGTCACGGCGAACAAGGCGCTGATCGCGCATCATGGCACCCGCCTCGCCGCTCACGCCGAGGAGGCTGGGCTCGCACTGTCGTTCGAGGCTTCGGTCGCGGGTGGCATTCCGGTAATCAAGACCTTGCGCGAAGGGCTCGCCGGCAACCGGCTTCGGCGCGTCTATGGCATCCTGAACGGCACGTCGAACTACATTCTGACGACAATGCGCGAGACCGGGCGCGAATTCGCCGAGGTGTTGGCCGAAGCGCAGAAGCTTGGCTATGCCGAAGCCGATCCGAGCTTTGACATCGATGGGGTCGACGCTTCGCACAAGCTGGCGATTTTGGCGAGCGTCGGCTTTGGCCGCCCGGTCGACCTCGCCGGCGTCTACACCGAAGGCATCCGTCATGTCTCGCGGCTCGACATCGATTTCGCCGAGGAGCTCGGTTACCGCATCAAGCTGCTCGGCATTGCCCGCTTGACCGATAATGGGATCGAGCAGCGCGTCCATCCCTGCATGGTGCCGCGCGCGACGCCGATCGCGGCAGTCGAGGGAGTTTATAACGCGGTAGTGGCAGAGGGCGATTTTGTCGGCCGGGTGGTCCTCGAAGGGCGCGGCGCCGGCGCGCTTCCGACCGCTTCGGCGGTCGCGGCCGACCTCGTCGACATCGCCGCCGAACGTCGGGTGTTTCCGTTCGGCGTTCCGACCGCCGCGTTGCGTCGCCTTCCCGGCGTGCCGATCGAGCGGCATCAAAGCGCTTACTACATCAGGCTGATGGTCGTCGACCGGCCGGGCGTCATCGCCGATGTCGCCGCCGCATTGCGTGACGAAGAAGTGTCGCTCGAATCGATGATCCAGCGCGGCCGCGCCCCTGGCGAGGCAGTGCCGGTCGTTCTGACCACGCATGTCAACATCGAAGCAGCGATGCGCCGGGCACTCACCAGGATCGAGAAACTCGACAGCGTGCTCGAACCGCCGCGCATGATCCGCATCGAAGACTTTTAAGATCGGCCGCGTCGGCCGCCGTCACCGAGAAAGAAGACGCCGATGCGGACCAGACCCGAGATAAGCAACTCAGGCTCGCCCGAGTAGACTGGGTTCAGCTCCTCTACCTTTATGGCGCACGCAAAATCCTCTGCGCCGCATTCACGCGGTATTGCCCGTCGCCTCCTGGGCCGGCGATAAGATTGTTTCGATCCTGCCAGCGCGACCTTGACCTGGGACGCCGTCGACCGAGAAGCCTTACCCGCCATCTCGCATCCCACGGCGGCTTGGGTAAATTATGCTGTCGTATCTTACACTTATGTGACGGTGGCGGCACGCAGCAGAACTTGACGATTGCGGCGCCGTGTGTGCCAGTGCGCCACCTTTTCGGGGGACGGGGCGTGCAGGAAAGCTCGATCGGTTATGCTGGTCTGACGGCGCGGGGCCTAGTGCCCAACCGCTGGGATCTGATCGCCTTTCCGCTGGTCATCGGACTATTGTTGCTCGCCAGTAAAGGGGCACGAGAGACACTGGCGCCGCTTTCGGCGCTCAAGGAGCCGGTTGTCTCGCTCAATCCGGCGAACCTGCCCGAATATGCGCTGCGCACGACATTGCGCATGTTGGCGGCAATGGTCGCTTCACTCCTCTTCACCTTCACTTATGCGACGCTCGCTGCCAAAAGCCGGCGCGCCGAGATGGTGCTGATCCCGATCCTCGACATTCTCCAGTCGGTCCCGGTGCTGGGCTATATCTCGTTCACCGTCGTCTTCTTCATGTCGCTGTTCCCCAGCCAGGTTCTGGGTGCCGAATTGGCGGTGATCTTTGCGATTTTTACCGCCCAGGCCTGGAACATGGCATTCAGCTTTTACCAGTCGCTGCGCACCGCACCGCGCGACCTCGAGGAAGCGACGCGCAGCTTCCGTTTTTCGGCGTGGCAGCGCTTCTGGCGTCTCGAAGTGCCGTTTGCGATGCCCGGCCTGATCTGGAACATGATGATGAGCATGTCCGGAAGCTGGTTTTTTATCGTCGCCAGCGAAGCGATTACTGTCGGGGACACGACGATCACGTTGCCGGGCATCGGCGCCTATCTAGCGCGGGCAACAGCGGAAAAGAGCCTCGCGGCCGTCGGCTGGGTAGTTTTGACGATGACCGTGGTAATCATCCTCTACGACCAGCTGATGTTCCGGCCGCTGGTGGCCTGGGCCGACAAATTTCGGTTTGAGCAGACGGGCGCGCAGGTCGCACCCGATTCCTGGTTTCTCCATCTGCTCCAGCGCAGTCGCCTAATGCGAACGCTAGGCCGACCGGGAGGCATGGCGCTGAACACCCTGGCGCGAACCCGATTTGCTCCGCAGCGCCGCCAAACGGCTGGTTTTAGCGACTTGCAATCGCCGGCATTTGACGCCGCTTGGTTCGTCCTGGTGGCAGCAGCCGCGATATTTGCGGCCTGGAAGGTCATTTCCTTTGTTGCTTCCGGGGTGGGTTGGCAGGAAGTGCTGATCGCCTTCAAACTCGGGCTGTTCACCCTTACCCGCGTGGTAGTCCTGATCGCGATCGCCTCTCTGATTTGGGTCCCGATCGGGGTCGAAGTGGGGCTGCGGCCGCAGCTGGCGGAGAAGATTCAGCCTCTGGCTCAGTTTCTCGCCGCCTTCCCCGCCAATCTGCTGTTTCCGATCTTCGTGGTTGGGATCGTGACGTTTCGTTTAAACCCGGATATCTGGCTCAGCCCGTTGATCATCTTTGGAACGCAATGGTACATCCTGTTTAACGTCGTCGCCGGCACGACCGCCTACCCCAATGACTTCCGCGAGGCGGCTACCAATTTTCGCATGCGAGGCTGGCAGTGGTGGCGCCAAGTGATGCTGCCCGGGATCTTTCCTTATTTCATCACCGGCGCCATCACGGCAGCGGGCGGTGCATGGAACGCCAGCATTGTCGCCGAGGCGGTCTCCTGGGGTAATACCAAGCTGACCGCGCAAGGCCTCGGGGCGTACATCGCCGACAATACGGCGGCCGGGAATTATCCGAAGATCGTGCTCGGCATCGCGATAATGTCGCTATTCGTTACCCTGTTCAATCGGTTCCTGTGGCGGCCGCTTTATGCCTACGCAGAAAACCGGCTGCGCCTCGACTGAGAAACGTAATGGTCGCGATAGATACGCTGAGCAAAACAGTAACCCAGCAGGATCCGATCCTGACCCTGCATGGAGTAAATCGCGGGTTTCCGCGAGGCTCGGGTGAGGTAAGAGTCCTGGAAGATGTCGATTTGTCTTTGCTCACTGGGGAGATCGTCGGTCTGCTCGGCCGTTCCGGTTCCGGCAAGTCGACCCTTTTGCGTATAATTGCGGGCCTCATCCGGCCGAGCAGCGGCGAGGTGATCTACCGCGGCCAACCTGTCACCGGTCCCGCGGAGGGGATCGCGATGGTGTTCCAGACCTTCGCCCTATTTCCTTGGCTTACAGTATTGCAGAATGTCGAGGCCGGGCTCGAGGCGCTGTCAGTGCCGCCCGGGAAGCCCGCCGGCGGGCTCTTTCCGCGATCGATCTGATCGGCCTCGATGGTTTTGAATCCGCCTATCCGCGCGAGTTGTCAGGCGGCATGCGGCAGCGTGTCGGCTTTGCCCGCGCGCTCGTCGTCGAGCCGACCATCCTGTTGCTGGACGAACCCTTTTCCGCCCTCGATGTGCTGACCGCCGAAACCATTCGTACTGACCTTCTCGATCTGTGGGTCGAGCGCCGGTTGCCGACCAAATCGATGTTGCTCGTTACGCACAATATCGAGGAAGCGGTCTTTATGTGTGATCGCATCTTACTATTTTCGTCAAATCCCGGGCGAGTTTCGGCCGAAATCGTGGTCACCTTTCCGCATCCGCGCAATCGTCTCGATACCGCCTTTCGCGAGTTGGTCGACGACATCTACGCCAAGATGACGGCGCGTCCGACAGCGGGGGCCGCCGAGCATCCGCACCGGCTGCATCTCGCCAGCCGGCTGCCGCCGGTATCCACCAACATGATGGCGGGTCTGATCGAAACCGTTGCAGCACCTCCCTACCACGGCAACGCCGATCTGCCAGAAATCGCGCGCACTTTGCAGCTCGAAGTCGACGATTTGTTCCCGGTGGCCGAAGTCCTGCAATATCTCGGTTTTGCTGAGGTCAAGGAGGGCGACATCCGGTTAAGTGCCGATGCACGCAGCTTTGCCGAACTCGATCCGCAATCACGCAAAAGGATGTTCGCCGAGCACCTGCTCGCCTCGGTGCCGCTGGCGCAGCACATCAGGCATGTGCTCGACGAGCGCCCCGGCCACCGTGCTCCCCGCGTGCGATTTGAGCAGGAGCTGGAGGATTATCTGAGCGACGACGCGGCTGAGGAAACGCTTGACGCCGTGATCGACTGGGGACGTTACGCGGAAATCTTTGCCTATAACGACCAGGCCGAGATGTTCAGCCTCGAAGACCCCAAAGGATGACGATCGCCGCCTGGCCCCCTCGTGGCTTCGGCGGTGGGACTTAAAGGCTCGCGATGGACAGTCACGGGAGTGAGCATCTGACAGCGATTGCGGTGCACCATATCAAACGGTTAGGCTGCCACCTTCGCGGCGAGGAGTGCTCTGATGTGCGGCATCGTCGGGTTGTTTTTCAAACGCGGCGCCGCAACGCCTAACCTTGGGCGGTTGCTGGCCGGCATGTTGTCGGAAATGGCCGAACGCGGCCCCGACAGCACCGGCTTCGCGGTCTATGCCGATGCGGCGCCCGCCGGAGCTTTCAAGGCAACATTGCATGCGTCCAGCTCCGCGTACGATTGGGAAGTCTTCGAAGCGGAATTGCGCGTCGCGTTTTCGCTGGCCGAGCCGACCCGGCATTACGGTGGCCATGCGGTTTTCACGCTAGGGGGTGATGAAGGCCGCTTCTTTGATTGGCTTGATGCTCACCACCCGGAACTCGGCGCGTTCGGTTTCGGTGAGCGCATCGAGGTGTTCAAAGACGTGGGGTTGCCTAATGCCGTAACCCAGCGCTTCGGACTTGAACACCGATCCGGCACACACGCCCTCGGCCACACCCGAATGGCGACGGAAAGTGCGGTGACGACCGAACATTCGCATCCGTTTTCGACCGGTCCCGATCTCTGCCTTGTGCATAACGGCTCGCTGTCGAACCACAACCGGGTGCGCCAGTCTTTGCGCCGCGAGGGCATCCATTTCGTGACCGACAACGACACCGAAGTCGCGGCCGGCTATCTGACTTGGCGTTTACGCCAGGGGATGAGTTTGACCCGAGCGCTCGAAGCCGTACTTGCCGATCTCGACGGCTTTTATACTTTCGCGGTCGGGACCAAGGACGGGTTTGCCATTCTGCGCGACCCGATCGCCTGCAAGCCTGCAGTCCTCGCCGAAACCGACGACTGGGTAGCAATGGCGACCGAATACCGTGCGATTGCCACCTTACCGGGCGCAAGCACGGCCGAGATCTGGGAACCGCAACCGGCTACCGTCTATTGCTGGCAGCGCCAGTGATCGAAATCGATCTGGCGCACAGCTCGGTCCGGGCGCTGAACCAAAGGCTGCACCGCCTCGCTCCGCAAACCAATGAGCTTTATTGGCAGGTATTGAACCCGAACGGCGCCCACGCGGTTGCGGTGGGCATCACCCAACCTGTGCAGGTCGAGATCAAGGGACATGTGGGCTATTACTGCGCCGGTATGAACGCGGCCGCGTCGGTTGTGGTGAATGGCCATGCCGGAACCGGGCTCGCCGAAAACATCATGAGCGGTCTCGTCCGGGTGCGCGGCAATGTCTCGCAATCGGCCGCTGCCTCGGGCCGCGGCGGGCTCGTCGTTATTGAAGGCAATGCTGGAGCGCGCTGCGGTATCTCGATGAAGGGGGTCGATATCATCGTCGGCGGCTCGGTCGGGCATATGAGTGCATTTATGGCGCAGGCCGGGACCTTGGTCGTATGCGACGATGCCGGGTCCAACCTCGGCGACTCATTGTATGAGGCCGAGATCTTCGTCGCCGGGACCGTCGCCAGCCTCGGTGCCGACTGCATCGAAAGGGATATGACAGCAAGCGACGTCGAGCGAGTTGCCGGCCTGCTCGATTGCGCCGGTATTGCAGCGAACGCGACCCGGTTTCGCCATTACGGCTCGGCTCGCCGACTCTACAATTTCCACATCGACCACGCTGCCGAATATTGATGATGACCGGACCGTCATTGCGCCGCTCCGCCGCCTTTTCTCCCGCGGTGATTGCCGAGATCGAGCGTGCCGCCGACCAAGGCCTCTACGAGATCCGCGGCTTTGGCACCTTGCGCCGATTGCCGAGTTTTGACGACCTCGTGTTGCTTGGCGCCTCGATGTCGCGTTACCCGCTCGAAGGCTACCGCGAGCGCTGCGCGACCAATGTCACGCTTGGTACGCGCTTTGCGTCAAAGCCGATCGAGCTAAAGATCCCGATCACGATCGCGGGAATGAGTTTTGGCGCGATCGGATCGAATGCCAAACGCGCGCTCGGTCGCGGTGCGAGTGCTGTTGGCACCAGCACGACAACCGGTGACGGCGGCATGAGCGAAGAAGAGCGCGGCGAGTCCACGATCCTGGTCTACCAGGTACTGCCATCGCGCTATGGCTTCGACCCTGCTCATCTGCGTGCCTGCGAGGCCATCGAAATTGTCGTCGGTCAGGGCGCAAAGCCGGGCGGCGGCGGCATGCTGCTGGGGCAGAAGATCACCGAGCGGGTAGCGCAGATGCGCACCTTGCCGGCAGGCATCGATCAGCGCAGCGCTTGTCGCCACCCCGATTGGACCGGCCCCGACGATCTCGCGATAAAGATCCAGGAACTCCGGGAGCTGACCGATTGGGAAAAGCCGGTTTTTGTCAAGATTGGCGCGTCACGGCCGCGTTTCGATGTACAGCTCGCGGTCAAGGCCGGAGCCGACGTCGTCGTGCTCGATGGAATGCAGGGCGGCACCGGTGCCACCCAGGATGTCTTTATCGAGCATGCCGGCATCCCGACGCTGCCGGCGTTGCGCCAGGCCGTCGAAGCGCTGCAGGAACTGGGACAACACCGCAAAGTGCAGCTGATTATTTCCGGCGGCATCCGCAGCGGGGCCGATGTCGCAAAGGCATTGGCGATGGGCGCGGATGCGGTCTCAATCGGAACAGCCGCCCTGGTGGCACTCGGCTGCAACCGGGTGATCCATGTCGAGGATTATCGTGCTCTGGGCACCGAACCTGGCGCCTGCCACCATTGCCATACTGGACGGTGTCCGGTCGGCATTGCGACTCAGGATCCGGCGCTCGAAAGCCGGCTCGATGTCGAGGAGGGAGCCAGGCGGATCCGTAATTTCCTGACGGTGCTGACGATGGAGGCCCAAACCTTGGCGCGCGCCTGCGGGAAGTCGCATCTGCATAATCTCGAACCGGAGGATCTGGCGGCACTAACGGTCGAAGCCGCCGCGATGGCCGGGGTTCCGCTCGCCGGCACCGACTGGATTCCAGGAAAGACAAAATACTGAGCGATATAGAGGGGGACTTCATTGTCGCAGGATTTGGCGAAAGCGGCGGCGGATCGCGGTATCCGCTATTTCCTGATCAGCTTTGTCGATCTCTTCGGCGTATTGCGCGCGAAACTGGTGCCGGCTGTCGCGATCGCGCAAATGCAGCGCGATGGCGCCGCGTTCGCCGGCTTTGCGGTCCATCTCGACCTGACGCCGGCCGACCCCGACATGTTCGCGATGCCGGACCCCGCGAGCCTGATCCAGATCCCGTGGAAGCCGGAAATCGGTTGGCTTGCCTCGGATCTATACATCCACGGCAAGCCGCTCGAACATTTGCCACGCCTTGTACTGAAGCGCCAACTCGCCGCGGCGGAGGTGGCGGGGTATCGCCTGAAATCCGGCGTCGAGGCCGAGTTTTTTGTCTTACGCCCCGATGGTAGCGCGATCGGCGACGAGGGCGACCGGCAGGCAAAGCCGTGCTACGACCAGACCGCCCTTCTTCGACATTACGAACTGATCCGCGCGGTCAGCGATGCGATGCTCGGACTGGGCTGGGGGCCTTATCAAAGCGACCACGAGGACGCCAACGGCCAGTTCGAGATGAACTGGACCTACGACGACGCGCTAGTCACCGCCGACCGGCACGTATTTTTCAAATTCATGGTCAAGGAACTGGCGCGGCAACACGGGTTGCGGGCCACGTTTATGCCGAAGCCATTCACCTACCTTACTGGGAATGGCTGCCACGCCCATGTCTCGTTGTGGGACCCTGATGGGAAAACGAATCTCGTTTTACGATTCCGACGGTGAGCTTGGCCTGTCGACGCTCGCCTATCATTTCCTCGGCGGCATCCTCGCTCATGCCGACGCGCTGACGACGCTGTTCACACCGACCGTCAACAGCTTTAAGCGGATCAACGCGGCGCCGACCGTGTCGGGTGCGACCTGGTCGCCAAACGCGATCAGCTATGGCGCCAACAATCGCACTCACATGGTGCGCATTCCCGAGCCGGGCCGTTTTGAATTGCGACTGATGGACGGTGCGGCGAACCCATACCTGCTGCAAGCAGGCATCCTTGCCGGCGGTCTCGACGGGATCGCCAGCGAGCGCGATCCCGGCAAACGGCTCGACATCAATATGTACGAGCCGGGCGCCGCACCTGCGGAGATCCCGAGACTGCCGCTCAATTTGCTCGACGCGCTGCGCGCGTTCGAGGCGTCGCCGACCTTGCGCGCCGCGTTGGGCGCGGGCTTTGTCGATTCCTACATCAAATTACGGATGGCGCAGTGGCGAGACTACACGCGGCATCTGACCGAATGGGAGCGCGAGAACACGCTCGACGTCTAGCAGTCGCACCCCTTTTCAAGGCGTTTTCCTCGAGCCCTGCTAGTGCGCCAAAATTTGGCTAAGAAACAGCCTTGTGCGGTCGCTCTTTGGGTTGGCGAAGAGTTCCTGCGGCGTCCCGCGCTCGACGATCTCGCCACGATCCATAAACACGATCGTGTCACCGACGGTGCGCGCAAAACCCATCTCGTGGGTCACGCACACCATCGTCATGCCTTCCCGCGCCAGTTCGACCATCACGTCGAGCACTTCCTTGATCATCTCCGGATCGAGAGCGGAGGTCGGCTCGTCGAACAGCATGATTTCGGGGTTCATGCACAGCGAGCGGGCGATCGCGACGCGTTGCTGCTGACCACCTGAAAGCTGACCGGGATATTTGTTGGCCTGGTCCGGAATGCGCACTCGTTCGAGATACATCCGGGCGGTCTCCTCGGCCGCCTTACGCGGCTGTTTGCGCACCCAGATCGGCGCCAAAACGAGGTTTTCCAGCACAGTCAGATGCGGGAACAAATTGAACTGCTGGAACACCATGCCGACCTCGCGGCGGATCGCTTCGACGTTTTTGAGGTCTGAGGTCAGCTCGATGCCGGCGACGATGATCTGACCGCGCTGATGCTCCTCCAACCGGTTGATGCAGCGGATGACGGTGGACTTGCCCGAGCCGGAGGGGCCGCAGACAACGACGCGCTCGCCTTTTTTGACCTCGAGGTTGATGTCCTTGAGGACGTGAAATTCGCCATACCATTTGTCGACGTGGCGCAATTCGATGATCGGCCGCCCGGCGAGCGTATGTGTTACCTCCATCGAATTTGTCATGCCGCCTCCTAGCCGCTAGCGCCGCCGGCCGCGATTGAATTCGCGCTCGAGCATCTGGCTGTAGCGCGACATGAAAAAGCAGAAGGTGAAATAGATCGCCGCGACGAAGACGTAAGCTTCAGCATAGAAGCCGCGCCAATTGGGGTCGGTCAACGCAGCGTTCGCGGTGCCGAGCAGGTCGAAAAGACCAATGACGATGACCAGCGAGGTGTCCTTGAATGTGCCGATAAAGGTGTTGACCAAGGGTGGGATGACCATTGCCAGAGCTTGCGGCAACACGATGAGACGGGTGCGTTGCCAATAGGATAGGCCGAGCGCGTCGGCGGCCTCGATCTGCCCTTTCGGGATCGCCTGTAATCCGCCGCGCACCACCTCGGCGAGATAGGCCGCGGCGAACAGAATAAAGGCCACCTGCGCCCGCAACAATTTGTCGACCGTTACACCGGTCGGCAGAAACAGCGGCAGCATAACCGATGCCATAAACAGCACGGTGATCAGCGGCACGCCGCGGATCAGCTCGATATAAGCGACGCAGATTGCGCGCACCGCCGGCAATTGTGAACGCCGGCCAAGGGCGAGCAGGATTGCCAGCGGAAAGGCGAGAGCCATGCCCACGACCGCCAGGATTAAAGTCAGTGGCAGGCCGTTCCACAGATCGGTCGGGACGTAACTCATGCCGAGGATGCCGCCCCACATCAGCGCCCCGACCACCGCCAACCCAGCGACCCACAGTGCGGCCAACCGCTTCCCCCACAAACGCCGGTCGCAACTCGCCAGGATTACTCCGACAAAGATCAATATGACGAAGAGCGGTCGCCATTGCTCGGCGTACGGAAACCGGCCGAACAGAATAAAGCGCAGCTTCGCGCCGATAAACGCCCAGCAGGCGCCATCGCCACGGCAGGCGCGTCCGTTGTCGGCACGCCAAACTGCGTCGATCAACGCCCAGCGGATCACGGGCGGGATTGCAACCGCAAGCAGCCACGCTGCCACCAAGGTCAGGATCGTATTGCCGACGCTGCCGAACAGATTAGTGCGCATCCAAGCAATCGGGCCGGCCGTGGCTGCCGGCGGTCGTTCGGCCGGTAATGGCAGGTCTTGCGTCGTATCGGTCATCTTCTAGCGCTCGATCAACGCGACGGCGCGATTATAGAAGTTCATGCCCGCGGCGATCGTCAGGCTGATCACCAGATAAACCGCCATGATCAGCGCGATGCCCTCGACTGCCTGCCCGGTCTGGTTGATCGTCGTATTGGCGATCGAGACAAGATCGGGATAACCGATAATCACGGCGAGCGAGCTGTTCTTGGTCAGGTTCAGATATTGACTGGTGACGGGCGGGATGATGACCCGCAGCGCTTGCGGCAGTACGATCAGCCGCATCGTCAGCCCGGGTCTGAGGCCGAGCGCTGAGGCCGCCTCGCTCTGGCCCCAGCTGACCGACAGGATGCCGGCGCGCACGATCTCGGCGATAAAGCTCGCGGTGTAAATCGTCAACCCAAGCAGCAACGCCGCAAATTCCGGTGACACGGTGCCACCGCCGGCGAAGTTGAAACCCTTCAGCGCCGGCCAATCGAACGCCAACGACGCGCCCGACGCGAGAAAAACCAATAATGGCAACCCAATCACGAGCCCCAGGCCGAGCCAGCCCGACGGGATTTGTGCCCCGGTCGCCATCTGCCGTTGTCTCGCCCAGCGGCTGATACCCACAGCGCCGACGATGCCAATGATAAAGGCGATAACTACCCAGAAATGCGCAGGATTGCTGAGCGGCACCGGGAAATCGACGCCGCGATTACTGACAAAGAAGCCCGGCAAGGGCTGCCAAGCCTGACGCGGCGCCGGCGCGCCGGCCCGCAGCAAGCTCCACCAAAACAACAGCTGCAGTGCCAGCGGGATGTTGCGAAAGGTTTCGACATAAATTTGAGACAGCTTGGCAACCAGCCAGTTGCGCGACAGCCGGGCAATGCCGATTAAAGTGCCGAGAATTGTCGCAAGCACGATGCCGAGGATCGCGACGTAGAGTGTGTTGATCAGCCCGACAAAAAAGGCGCGGGCATATGTATCGGACGGCGCGTAGCGGATCAGCGACTCGCCAATCGCAAACGACGCCTCGCGATGCAAAAAGCCAAATCCGGTGGCAATATTCTCACGCCCGAGATTGACGAGCGTGTTGTGAACGAGGAACCAGCCGGCCGCAACCACGATCGTGACAAACAGGATCTGATAGCCAATTCCCCGCACCGCCGGGTCGCGCCAAAATGCCGGTCGGGTTGGCCGCGGCATCGCGTCGATCGGGGGGCTTGCCATACTTCGCCTAGCCGGCGCCGCCGAGCGGCAATTCAGCGGATCGGCATCGCATACATTAGCCCCCCTTTGGTCCACAAATTGTTGATGCCGCGATCGAGCTTGAGCGGCGAGCCCTGACCGACATTGCGCTCGAAGATCTCGCCGTAATTGCCGACCTGTTTGATCTCGTTATAGGCCCATTTCTCGTCGATCCCGAGCGATTTGCCGGCCCCCGGGGTGACGCCGAGCAATCGCTTGATGTTGGGATCGTCCGATTTGAGCATGTCGTCGACATTTTTTGAGGTGATCCCCGACTCCTCGGCCTGGATCAACGCAAAGATCACCCATCGGACAAGGTCGTTCCACTGATCGTCGCCCTGACGCACCGCTGGCGACAGCGGCTCCTTCGAGATGACCTCGGGCAGGATCACATAGTCGTCGGGGTTCGAGGCACGCCCGGCGCGAGTCGCGGCAAGCCCAGATCGGTCCGTGGTATAGGCGTCGCAGCGTCCGGAGAAAAACGCGCTCTCGACCTCGTCCAGCTTCTCAATCACAACCGGTTTGAACTCGATCTTGTTGGCGCGAAAGTAATCGGCGAGATTGAGCTCGGTCGTCGTGCCTGGCTGCACGCAGATCGTGGCGCCGTTTAGCTCCTTGGCGCTTTTGACGCCGAGCTTTTTCGCCACCATAAAGCCTTGACCATCGTAGTAGACGACGGCGGTGAAGTTGAGCCCGAGATCGGTGTCGCGCTGTAAAGTCCAAGTGGTGTTGCGCGACAGCACATCGATCTCGCCCGATTGCAGAGCGGTAAAGCGCTGCTGCGCTGTCAGCGGTACGTATTTGACCTTGGTCGCGTCGCCGAATAGGGCGGCGGCGAGTGCCCGGCACATGTCGACGTCGAGTCCGGTGTAATGCCCCTGGTTGTCGGGCATCGCGAAACCCGCAAGCCCTGTATTGACGCCACAGACCACCTGCCCAGCCTGTTTGACCTTGTCAAAGGTCGCCCCGGCTTGCGCCGACAAGGCAACGCAGATTGCCGCCGCTGCTGTCGCCCCCGCCTGCACCCATCGCCTGATCGTCATCGCCCCGCCCCCGCCGCTATTTCACTCTTATGACACGCGTCTAGCATTCCCCACCAAGTCCCGCAACCTGCTGGTGTTTGCCTAAACCGGTCGCACCCCCCACTCTCTCTGTCCCGGACAGGCGCACTTGCATCCGGTCCCCCCGATGGGAAACGGCTTGCGTCTATCGTCGGTTATTGAGGGGGTCGCCGCGAAACGGCGGCAAGGACCGCGCCATGGGCGGTTGGCACGGTTCGTGCTCCTCGCATTTCGGAAAGGTTTATACATTGAGACATGAAACGGCGATCGCCGAGCCGTGTTGGGATCTTTTGGATGGCACGGTTCCCCATGCGATGTCGTCGATTTTGCCAGCATGACAGTTGCCATCACCAGCGCCTCGGCGCCGGTACGGCGGTGAAATCGCGGTCGGCGGGTCCTTATGACTTTGGTGGTGGACTGACGACGTGAGCCTGACCGCCAGTCTGCCCCTGACCGCCAGTCTGCCCCTGACCGCCAGTCTGCCAATGTACAATTTGCCGGAAATGCGCTCGGTAAATGAGCAGTTCTGGACGGCGCTTCGTGCGCTGCTGGCCGAGGTCGGTTTGAGCGATCTGCCCGAGACGCTGTCGTTCGACGGGCCGCCAGTCCCCGATCGGATCGGGCCGGAGGTGCTGTTCTCGCAGACTTGCGGTTATCCTCTGCAGACGATCTTTGCGGGCCAGGCGGTTTTGCTCGGCGCACCCTGTTATGATTTCCCGTTCTGCGACGGTCCGATGCATTGTGGTCTATTCATCGTGCCGGCTGGATCGCAGGCAGAAGCGCTGTCCGATGTCGCGGGCGGCGTATTTCTGCTGAATAACCGGCATTCGAACACCGGGATGAATTTGCCGCGTCGGGCGCTGGCCGAACACGCGCGGGGCCGTCCGTATTTCTCGCAGGTGATCGAGACCGGCAGCCACCCTGGCAATCTCGACCGCATAGCGCGCGGTGAGGCTGATGTCACGTCAGTCGATTGCGTGACCTACGGTTTCTGGCACCGTTATCGCCCGGAGATGGCTGAGCGGGTTCGCGTTCTCGCCAGGACGCCGCTCAGCCCGGCAATCCCGTTTGTGACGTCGGTCGCGACACCCCCGGTGGTCGTGGCAGTGTTGCGAGACGGACTGCGGCGCATTGCACGCGACCCGCTATACGCGGCAGTGCGCACGGGATTGGGGATCGGCGACATTGTCGATGTTCCAGACGCCCGCTACCGCGAGCTGCTCGATTACGAACATGAAGCGGTGGCTCTCGATTACCCGGTGCTCGCTTGATGCAGGAGGGTGGGATGCTTGAACAAAAACTGGATGGCCGCGTCGCGCGTTTCGCCGACCGTCGCGAGGATTGGACCGTGTTCGGGTTCGAGACTGCGCGCGATCCGCGTTACGCCCGGGCTCAGCGGCGTTACCTTGGCGCCAGTGGCTCAACAGATCCAAAGGATCTGCGCGGCTCGATCCCGGCGACCGCCTTCACGATGTCGATCCAGACGATGCCGGAAGGCAACCGAATACCCGTTCATTGCCACGAGACCGAGGAGGTCTTTTTCATTCTGGACGGCGAATGCATGGTGCGCTGCTGGGACGGGGAAGAGAGCTACGATATTCGCCTCGGCCGCTGGGATCTCGTAGCCTTGCCGCCATTCCTGCAGCACGAGGTTTTCAACATCGGCGCCGGCGACTGCCAGGTGCAGACATTGCTGGCCAAGCCCCAACCGTTGCGTCCGCAATATGCCGATCCTGAATTGCTGCGGCTACAGTCGGCGCAGGGTTGAGACATGGCGGCAAATCCGCACCCTCAAGGCGACTGAGCAGCATCCATATCAATCGGTTGCTTTGGCCGGTCTGTTGAGCTGGCATGAATCCTGCGCGACGAAAACCAAATCGAGTGAGAGGAGCAGTCGAGATGAACCGGATCGACGTCGCAGAACTCACACCCGAAACATTTGCGCCCTTTGGCGAGGTAGGCGGGCCTCTGGCCGATGGCGGTCACGGTGTCGGCGACGTGGCGCTCGATCTGTCGGCTGGGACGCCGCGGTTTTACATCATGCGGCTATCCGGTCGCGGACTCGCCTTTGAGGCAATGGCGCGGCACGATCGCGTGACTCAGTGTCTGGGTGCGGCCGATGGCGGGCCCTGGCTGATTGCCGTCGCCCCTGCTGCCCTCACCAAACCCGCGCTATCCGACATCCGGGCATTTCGCATTCCGGCCGACCGGTTCATCAAGCTCGGCCACGGGACTTGGCATGCCGGGCCCTATTTCCGCGAAAACCAGCGTGACTTTTACAATCTCGAACTGACCGACACCAACACCGCCGACTACACCACGTTTCGGCTCGATATCCCCGTCGAGTTTGCGCCACTCGTCCCGTGAGCGACTGAGCCTGGACAATGCCAGATCCAGCCGACGTCGAGTCATTCGCCGCTGAGCTAGATCCGGAAGTCGCCGCCATACTCGGCTCGATGGCCATCGCTGCCGACAGCTAGGGGTAGGAAAGGGTACCGATGCCAAAGCGCTTTCATCTCGGCTGGTTCACCAACTTTACGCCGGGCGACTGGAACGCGCCCTTCAGCCATGGTGGCTCGCCTTGGGACGGCAAGTTCTTTGTCGAGATGGCACAGGCGATGGAGCGGGCCTGCTTCGACTACATCATGCTCGAAGACACCTTGATGGTATCGGAGGCTTATCGCGGCACCGCGGAAGCCACTTTGAAGCACGTACTGCAGGTGCCGAAGCACGATCCCTTGCCGCTCGCCGCAATGATCGCGGCGGCCACGACGCGGCTGGGCGTCGTCGCGACGATGTCGACGATGGCCTACCCGCCCTTCATGCTGGCGCGGCTCGCGGTGACCCTGGACCACATAGCGAACGGTCGGTTCGGCTGGAACATCGTCACCTCAGGCGAGGATGCCGCGGCGCAGAATTTCGGCATGGAGAAACTGCCGCCACGCGAAGTCCGCTACGCGATGGCCGACGAGTATGTCGATCTGGTCTGCCGATTGTTCGAGACATGGGAGCCGGACGCCGTCGTGATGGACCGCGAGCGCGGCATCTATGCCGATCACCGCAAGGTCCATCCGATCAATTTCGAAGGCGAATTCTTCAGATGCCGCGGGCCGCTCAACACGGTGCGGGCGCCACAGGGCCGGCCCGCCTTTGTCCAAGCCGGGGGCTCGCCGCGCGGCCGCGCCTTTGCGGCGCGTCACGCCGACTCGATCATTGCGACGGCAAACCAGATCGACGGCATGAGGCAATACCGCGACGAGGTGCGCGCCCACGCTGTCAGGTTCGGGCGCGATCCCGATGACATCAAGGTGCTGTATCTCGTCTATCCGGTCCTCGGCGAAACCAGCGAGGAGGCGCGCGCCAAATATCGCCGCATGGTGAACGCCCCGAGCTTTATAGAGGCGGCATTGGCGTCGATCGGTTCGATCACCGATATCGATTTCTCGCAATTCGATCTCGACGAGCCTTTGCCCCGCATCACGACCAATGGCGAGCAAGGCTCACTCGACAAATTCGCGCAGTGGGGCAGCGGCAAGACATTGCGCCAGCTCGCCTCGGAGCGTTACGACAGCGGGCTCGAGCTGATCGGTACCCCCGACGAGGTCGCCGAGCGGATGGGGGCGGCGATCGAAGCAATCGGCGGTGACGGGTTTCTGATCAGTACGCCGTTCCAGCGCACCAGCCGACGCATCATCAACGAGGTCTGCGAAGGGTTGGTGCCGGCATTGCAGCGGCGCGGACTGGTTCGCGAGGCCTACACGCAGACGACATTGCGCGCGACCCTCACCGAGTTCTGACGGCTACGATTCGCCCCACCTCTCGCGCTTGAAGCATCCGGCGCCCGGAGGTCCGATGGAATGCCTGGTCCATCGCCTGCCAATGCGCCACCCCGCCGATGTCGACGGAGTCGTGCAGCTTATCGCGAGCAGGCAGCAGCGGCCCGCCGGGATTGTCGCGATTCTTGCCAAAACCGAGGGCAATGGCTGAGTCAACGATTTCATACCTGAACCCCGCGCGTGAAGCGCGCGCTGCCGAATTGGTGCGGGAGGAAGGGCCGGAGTGCTTTGTCCGCAGCTCGGCTGGAGTATAGCCGCAGTTCCGCGAGTTCGAGCGCCGCGCTGCCGCTCGACGCATCGATTGCCGGCCCGGCGATCATCCAGCAAACCGGCTCGATCATTGTGGCAACGCCGGGAGTAACGGCGGCCGCCGACCGGAGCGGCAATCTGATCCTACGGCTGGACGAATAGCGATCTGGCCGAAGCCATCGACAGCATCACTGCCAGTGTCGTCTGGGGCGCGCTCGAACACATCGCGATCGAGATGGGCTATAAGCTGCTGCGGATGTCCTACTCGTCGATTCATTCCGATCGGGTAAAGGACGTAGCGACACAGAACGCGCCGCGTCCTTGTCTTCTGGTGAGCTATGGCTTTGACTTGGATCATATCGCCATGGTCGCGCCCAGTTCTAAATAGCGCCACATGACCAGCGTCGCGAGTTGGTTCCAGGATCTCGCTCCGCCTGCAGATGGCGGGTTGCCGCGCAATGTCTACCGCTATGTGCTCGCCACCAGTGCGCCGCATCAACTCGCATTGCTGGTGCTAACGGGCGCCGTCGCCCTCCTCGAAGTCGTCCCGTTGGAACTGCAGCGCCGGATCGTCAACGACCTTGTCAAGCACCGCCCCTATTCCTGGGTCATTTGGCTGTGCGCCGGCTATGCCGGGGTCGTGTTCGTCCAGGGCGGCACCAAGCTCGCGCTCAACATCTACCGCGGCTGGGTTGGGGAGCGGGCCAAGCGCGATCTGCGACGACGAGTGCATTCGGTCATCGAAGCTCCTACGCCGACCTCCCCCGCCGCCGAAGCCCAAGGGATCACAATCTCGATGATCGTTGCCGAGGTCGAGCCGATCGGCGGGTTTGTCGGCGAGAGCGTTTCCGAGCCGCTGTTGCAGGGCGGCATCATGTGTTCGGTCTTTGCCTATCTGATCCACATCGACCCGTGGATGGCGCTTGCCGCCTTTGCGCTGGTCGTTCCACAATTGTTTTTTGTCCCGTTGCTGCAATCGGCGGTAAACCGGCGGACGGGAGCGCGCATTCGGGTGCTGCGGCAACTCGGAATCGCGATGATCGATCGCGCCGATGACGCCGAAGACGAGCGGCGCATCCAGCAGGCTTTCGCGCTCGACATGGGAATATTCAAACTAAAGTTTACCATGAATTTTCTGATGAACCTCTGCAATCATCTGCAGATCGTGTCGGCACTGCTGGTTGGCGGCTGGTGGGTCTACATAAACCACCTCGAAATCGGTGGGGTCGTCGCGTTTATTTCCGGGATTCACCGGATCAACGATCCATGGGGCGATCTGGTCAACTACTTCCGCGACCTGAATGTGACACAAGTCAAATACCGGCTGCTCGCCGATGCCGTCGACCAATTGACTCCCGCCGGCCCCGGAACCGCCCAGGCGAGCCGGTAGATTTTTCGCGGCGCTAGTGGACGATCTCTCCCGGCATTCGAAATGACAGAAATGTCCGGGCTGGCTATCCTGGGACAGAGGATTGATTGCAGGGCTGACGAATGACGGATCTGACGAGCGACCCTGGGTTCGTCGATGAACCGCCGCGTTGGAATCGTTGGCACAGCTGGCGACGGCTATTTGCCCAGTCCGTGTCGGCGAGCGGTGTGCGGCGCGGGCTGCTGCTGATACTATTGCCGTCGCTGATCCTTGTGGGGCTCGAAGTTTACAAGGCGATCAGCGTCGTCCCCGCGCTACGGCAAAGCCAAGCGCTTGTCGCGCGCAGCTTTGAGATTATCGCCGCCGCCCATTCGCTCGACCAAGCGATCCAGGATGCCGAGCGCGGTCAGCGCGGTTTCCTGATCACCGGCGACGACGCTTATCTTCGGCCGTACCGAACCGGTGTCCGGGAGACGCCCGGGAAGCTTGAGGAGCTGCGCCAGTTAACCAGTGACAGCCCCGAGCAGCAACAACACGTCAACGTTCTCGATACCGCTATCAAAACCAAGCTCGCCGAGCTTGAGAAGACGATAGCCCTTCGCCGGAGCGAGGGCTTCGATGCTGCGCGAAGAGTCGTCGAAACCAATATCGGCGCCGACGCGATGACCGCGATTACCGATCAGATCGGCATGTTGATCACCACCGAAAACCGCCTGCTCGACTTACGCCAGGCCGCATTTCTTGAAGCTGCGCGGGTAAATGCGCTGACTAGCGCTCTGGCCGCCGTGCTCGCCTTTGCGGTGATCCTGCTCGGCGGTCTGATGCTGCGGCGCGCCTATCGCCGCATCCTGCGATCGCAATCCTTGCTACAGCGCAGCGAAGAGCGCTTTCGGCTGCTCGTCTCGGGCGTGCGCGATTATGCGATCTTTATGCTCGATCCGGCGGGCAACGTCGCGAGCTGGAACGAGGGCGCCGAGCGGCTTGAAGGCTATCGCGCTGACGAAATCATCGGCAGCAAGTTCTCGCGCTTCTTTCCCGCCAATGTTGCGGCGAGTGGCGCCCCGGAGCATCTGCTTGAAGTGGCTGCGACAGCCGGCAACGCGGAAGAGGAAGGTTGGCGCGTCCGCAAGGATGGCTCGCAGTTTTGGGCGAGCGTCGTCATTACCGCGTTGCGCGATCCCGACGGCGATTTGCGCGGCTTCGCCAAGGTCGTTCGCGACGTCACCGAGCGCCGGCGTCAGCAGGAAGCTCTTGATCAGAGCCGGGAGACAATGGCGCAACTGCAGAAGATGGAGGCCATCGGCCAGCTCACCGGTGGCGTCGCACATGACTTCAATAATTTGCTGCAGTCGATCCTCGGCAGTATCGAGCTGCTGCAGCGCCCCGCCGGGTTATCCGACACGGCCAGAGCAACGCGATTGCTCGACACGGCGCGACGAGCTGGTGAACGCGGCGCCGCATTGACCCAGCGTCTGCTGGCTTTCGCGCGCCGCCAGCCGCTCGCGCCTCAGCTCGTCGAGGTCAATAAGCTGGTCGGCTCGATGTCGGACCTGCTGCATCGAACACTTGGCGAGACGATCGATGTCGAGACTGTATTGGCGGCAGGCCTTTGGCAGACGAAGGTCGATCCGAACCAGTTGGAAAACGCGATCCTGAACCTCGCCGTAAATGCCCGAGACGCGATGCCCCGCGGCGGCAAGCTGACAATCGAAACCGGCAACACCTGGCTCGACGATAGATACGCCGCAGCCCATGCTGAAGTAACGCCCGGCCAATACGTAATGATCGCAGTTAGCGATTCCGGTGAGGGTATGCCGGAGGATGCCGTTGCGCATGCCTTTGAGCCGTTTTTCACGACCAAGCCCGAAGGAAAGGGAACCGGACTCGGCCTAGCGCAAGTACACGGGTTCGTCAAACAGTCGGGCGGCCACATCAAGCTTTACAGCGAGGTTGGCTGCGGCACGACGGTCAAGATCTATTTGCCCCGCTCTCGCCAGGCGGACGAGCCCCAGCCGCTACCGGATCATTCCAAGATATACGGCGGCGAGCGGCGCGCATGCGTGCTGCTGGTCGAGGATGATGAAGATGTAAGGTTATACGGCTTCGAGGCGTTGCAAACTCTTGGCTACAGCGTTTTTCAGGCAGCCGAAGCTCAAGCGGCCTTGCGTGTTCTCGAGGAGCATCCTGAAATCGACCTCCTGTTTACCGATGTCGGCTTGCCTGGTCTCAACGGGCGCAAGCTGGCCGAAGAGGCGAGGCGACGCTCTCCAAACCTGAAGATACTCTATACGACCGGCTATGCTCGCAATGCGATCGTTCACAACGGCATCCTCGACGCCGGCGTCGATCTGCTTGGCAAGCCGTTCACGATCGAGGCGCTGGATCGCAAGCTGGAGCAGATCCTCGAGCGCTGCTAGCGCGCGCAGTTCGGCGATTTGCCTGCCGGTGGCGGATCCGCGAAAAACGCATGCCTCTGCGACGTGCGCGCCGATTGACGCTGTCGCCCAAGCCCCCTAGTCGTATCCCTCGAAAAACCGAGCCCCAGTGGTCGACAGGGGCGCCGTTTGGAGGAGGAGATGCCCGAACAGACAACCGAAGACCTTTTGTCGCTGTTCGATCGAGCCCCGCTCAACCGGCGCTATTGGGTGTCCTTTGCGATATTGGCGGCGATTACCGTCCTCGAATTCTTCGATTTTTCGGTCGTTGCATTTCTGCTCGCGGTGGTCGGGCCGCAATGGCATCTCACCTATGGCCAGTCGGCGCTGATCCTGTACAGCGGCGGGCTCGGTTCGATCGTCGGCGCGCTGCTGTTTGGCAGCCTTTCCGATGCATGGGGCCGCAAATCGCAGATGGTAATCGGCACCTTCATCTGCGGTCTTGGCGCGGCGCTGATCGGCTTGGTCCCCGACGGAGCCTGGACATTGTTTGCGCTCCTGCGCTTCGTCGTCGGCATCGGACTCACGGCGGCGGTCGTGCCGGCGTTGACGATCGTCGTCGAGCTAACGCCGACGCGCCATCGGACGATGGTCACCAGCCTCTACGTCGTATTCGCGACCGCAGGCGGGTTTGTCGCCTCGGCGAGTTCGGCCGCCTTGCTGGCCGCGATTGGTTGGCGAGGGATGGCGATGCTCGGCCTGTCGGTAACCTTGGTCGGCATCTTGGCCGCGGTGTTCGTCCCTGAATTGGTGCGCTGGCTGACTGCCAAAGGTCGCTTTGCCGAGGCGCGCGCCGAGGTCGCCAAGCATCTCGGAATTCCGCTGCAAAGGGTGCCATTGCCGACGGCAATCCCTGTCAGTGTGCCGCGCGGCCGGCTCTCAGAGCTTCTTTCCCAACCCCGCCAGTTCTGGGAAACCCTGTTGATCTGGGGCGGCGCGGCGACGGCGGCTTACGGGGTCTACCTATGGGGGCCGACAGTCGTTGCTCTCTTGCTAAAGGTCCCGGTGCCGGTGGCCGCGAAATACTTTATTTATGTCACCGGGGCCGGCATTGTCGGCAAGATCGTCGTCTCGTTCCTGGCCCCGCTGATCGGCCGCCGGCTGCTCGGCGCGCTGTGGGGTTTTGGCGGCGTCGTTGCTCTGGCCACGGTGGGTTATTGCGGCAGCGCACTGATCGGCGGTTTTCCACTAATTGTCGTCGCACTCGCCGCGTCGGCCTTTTGCATCGACGGCAGCTTTTCCAATCTCGCGCCCTACACGGTCGAGAGCTACGGGGTGCGGCTCGGCGCCCGCGCTTCGGGCTTGGGCCAGACCGCCAACGGCGTCGGCAAGATCCTGGGGCCGCTGAGCCTGGCGCTGATCGCCGGAAGCAGCAACATCGTCTCGCCAAAAGCGACTGAAGGCGCCTTGTTCCCGGCTTTTCTGTTTCTCGCCTTCGGCATGCTGCTGGTCGGGTTGTCGTTCGCAATCCTCGGGCGCGAGACGCACGGCCGGCAGATTGCGCTTGGCGAGGAGGCGGCGGGTCGCGAGCCGGCGCTGCTGCGCACCGAGGCGAGCTGAACTGGCAAATCGGTTCCACCCTTAGGCGACGGTTGACGGGCCGACGACGACCGGCATAAACCTCCTGACGTAAGTAGCGGACCGAAAAGCTCGGATTCGTTGCCGAAAGGAGGAGGAAAATGCCGGGTCAGACCTCGGACGAATTGCTGGCGCTGTTTGACACGGCGCCGCTCAATCGCCGCTACTGGGTCAGTTTTGCGCTGCTGTCGGCGCTGTTCGTCCTTGAATTCTTCGATTTTCTGGTCGTCGGCTATCTCCTCGCCGTCCTCGGCCCGCAATGGAAACTGACCTACGGCCAATCGGCGCTGATTCTTTACAGCGGTGGCGTCGGCTCGATTTTGGGAGCGCTGGTTTTTGGCGGGCTCGCCGATGCCTGGGGCCGCAAGACCTTGATGATCGTCGGCACTTTTATCTGCGCGATCGCCGCGGGGTTGATCGGTCTGGTGCCAAGCGGCTCATGGCAGATTTTCGCGGTGTTGCGGTTTTTTGTCGGTGTCGGCCTGACTGCCGGCGTGACCCCGTCACTGACCATTCTGGTCGAACTGACACCGACTCGCAGCCGCACAATGCTGACGAGCTTTTACATTGTTTTCGCTTCGGCTGGCGGCTTGCTTGCCTCCAGCACGTCGGCGGCCCTGATGGCGGCGCTCGGCTGGCGCGGTGTCGCAATGCTCGGCATCACCCCCGCCTTTGTCGGGATCCTGATCTGGTTCTTCGTACCGGAATTGGTGCGCTGGCTCGCAGCCAAGGGGCGGTTTGCCGAAGCCCGTGCCGAGGTCGCCAAGCATCTCGCCCTTCCGCTCCGCTCGGTGCCCTTGCCAACCGTCGCACCCGCCAGCCAACCGCGCGGCAGCCTTGCTGAGCTTTATCACCATCCGCGCATGTTCTGGGAGACGATCCTGATTTGGGGCGGGTCGTCCACCGCGGGTTACGGCGTCTATTTATGGGGGCCGACGATTGTCGCCTTGGCGCTCGGCGTCTCGGTGCCAAAGGCCGCCGCCTATTTCGTATTCGTGGCGCTCGGCGGGGTGGTGGGCAAGATTGTCGTCACATTCCTCGCGCCACTGATGGGCCGGCGCCCGCTCGGTGTAATCTGGGGGATTGGCGGTGTCTTCGCACTCGCCGCCGCCGGTTACTACCACGCTGTCCTCGTCGGCGGATTACCGCTGATGGTGATTCTGCTTTGCGCCTCGACCTTTTTTATCGAAGGCGGCTTTTCGAACCTCGCGCCGTATACGGTCGAAAGCTACGGGGTCAATCTGGGCGCCCGCGCGTCCGGACTGGGGCAGGCTGCAAACGGGGTGGGCAAGATCCTCGGGCCCTTGAGTTTGGCGCTGATCGCCGGGTCCAGCAACATTCTGTCGCCAAAGGCGACTGCCGAAGCCGTACTGCCGGCTTATCTGTTCCTCGCCTTCTGCATGCTGCTGGTCGCGCTCTCGTTCTTGATCCTCGGCGTCGAGACACACGGCAAAACGATCGCTTTTGCCGCCGATACGCCTTCCGCGCGCCAGCGTCCGTCCGTGCTCGGGACGCAGGCTCGTTGACGGTGGAACCCGCCGGCTCCTCGCGCCATCCGGTCGCACCGCCCATAACTGATTGAGCTGGGCAGTAGCAGGTACGCTCGGCTACAAGCGAGCGCGGTGCGAATGGGAGACCAATGGCTCAAACCTCTGACGATCTGTTGGCGGTCTTCGACCGTGCCCCGCTCAACGCGCGATACTGGACGAGCTTCGCTTTGCTCGGCGGCGTTTATATTCTCGATTTCTTCGACTTCTTTCTGATCGCCTTCATTCTCGCGGTAATCGGGCCGAGTTGGCATCTGACTTATGGCCAGTCGGCGCTGATCCTCTACGGCAGTGGCCTCGGAGCGATCCTCGGCTCTCTGATCTGGGGTTCGCTCGGCGACAGGTTCGGCCGCAAGATGCAGACCGTCACGGGCACCTTGATCTGCGGCGTTTCTGCCGGGTTGATCGCGCTATTGCCGACCGGCGCCTATTTGCCATTGGCGATCTTGCGCATCTTTGTCGGGTTTGGTCTCGCCGCCGCGATCACCCCGGCGCTGACAATCATGGTCGAGCTGACGCCAACGCGCTGGCGCAGCGGCCTAACCAGCCTGTTTGTCGTCAGCGCCAGCCTCGGACCATTGCTCGCTTCCGCCACCTCTCGTGCCTTTATCGACGTGCTCGGCTGGCGGGGTGTGGCGACATTCGGCCTGTTGCCGATCGTTGTCGGCGTGCTGGTCTGGGCATTCCAGGCGGAATTGGCGCGTTGGTTGACCGCCAAAGGCCGGTTTGGTGAGGCGCGGGCAGCGGTCGCGAAATACCTCGGCGTGCCTGTCGGTCGGGTGCCGTTGCCGGCGCGGCAGCCGGTCAGCGAGCCACGCGCCAGCCTTGCCGAACTCTACGCCAGCCCGCGGCTCTTCTGGCAGACCATCCTGATCTGGGGTGCGGCCACGACCGCCGGGTTCGGCTATTTGCTTTGGGGGCCGACGATCATCGCGCTGAGCCTCCACGCCTCGGTGGCAAAGGCGGCCGAATATTTTGTGTACGTGTCGGCGTCGGCGATGACCGGCCGGCTGCTGATCGCCTGGCTGGCCCAAAAGCTCGGGCGCCGCATGCTCGGCATCGTCGTCAGCTTTGTCGCGACGGTGTTGCTTGCGTTAGCCGGCCGCTACAGCACCGCCCTCGTCGGCGGCTTCCCGGCGTTTGTGATCCTGGTCGCGGCCGCCGCTTTCTTTGTCGAAGGCGGTCTCGGAAACATCACCCCATACACGATCGAGCAATACGGGGTCCGTCTCGGGTCACGCGCATCGGGGCTCGGCCACGCCGCGGCGGGGCTGGGCAAGATCCTCGGGCCGCTGACCTTGGCGGTGATCGCCGGCACCGCCAACATCGTCTCGCCAAAGGCGACCCAGGACGCCGTCTTCCCGGCCTTTATGTTCCTCGCCTTTTGCATGCTGCTGGTCGGGCTCGCGTTCCTATTTCTGGCGCGCGAAACGCACGGCCGCGCGATCACCCTCGACCTCGACAGCGAGCCGCAGCAACAACCGCAGCCCGCGACTGCAATACGCTAATCGGATCAGCCCGCGGCTTCGCGGCAGACGCCGATGCGACGCGCGTTTTTGGCCCAGTAAAAGAGCGGCGGATCACCCGCTGCGGTGCCCTGACGCAGCGCGATGGCGCGCGCCAGCATAAACCGGGTGACGTCGCGGAAGTCGTCGAGCATCGCCTGCTCGATCCGGCGCCACCCCGCATCCTCGAGTTCAGGGCTGGCGACCGGTTCGCCACAGGCCAAGCCGCCATCGCCGAGAAAAAATCGCGTGTTAAACCGGCGGGATGAATGCGACGGCGTAATCGCCCGGCCGACATAGATCAGCTGATCCATCACGGCTACGAGACCGCTTTCGCGATAGGCCGCTTCGATTGGCGCCCTCACTGGCCCGCTGGGCGTAGTCCTTTCCGCCGGCCGGCCGATAAGCACGCCGACTTCCTCCCAGGTCTCGCGCACGGCCGCGCGAGCGGCGTGCGCCAGCCGCGGCGCAAGTGCCTCGGCGCCGCTCTCGATGCTCCAAGGCGAGCGGTCGGGCGCGTCGATCGCACCACCGGGAAAGACATAGACGCCGGGCATAAATCGCGCCGACAACGGACGCCGACCAACCAGGACTTCGAGATTGTCGCCGTCGCCGCGCAACAAAATCAGCGAGGCGGCGTCGCGGGGCCGCACCGCGCCCCACCGACGCTGCTGCGGCGCCCCGACATGCCCAAGCGATGCGTCGTTCATCGACGCACTATGCGCGATTTCTTGCCGAAAAGGCTTCGGCAAATGCCGTCACCCTGGGTCGCGGCGGGCGCGCTCGATCGCCGCAATCCAGGTGCCGAGCGCCTGGCGCAATTCGTCAAACCGGTAATGCTCCTCAGGAGCCCCTTCCTTGACCGCATTGCGAAGAGCGACCCCCTCGGGCGACACCGTAATCGCGTAGGCGTTGCCGATCGCCGTCGGCTGTGCCGCCTCGCCGCGTTCGACCGCACCGATCTCGGCCAAGAGCGCACGAGCGCCATCGAGATCGCCCTGGACATCGCTTTGAAAAAAGCTCGCCAACACCGCGCCGCGACGGCCGCTGCCCCTTATCGCACGGCCCTCGAGATGGCCCGCGGGATGACGCCGGGCGGTGATCAGACCGGCGGGTGCGGCGCGGGTCCGCGGCATCATGGGCCTCGCAATGGATAAGCGGCGACAATCCGCCCCGATTGATACCAGCCCTCGATCATAAATCCATCGGCAGAAGCGCCGATAAACTGGCCGTCTCGCCGCCGGCGCCCGTTGTGGAACGCGTTCAGCACCGCGTTGATCACCGCGTCATCCGACATCGCATCGGGGAAAAAAGTCGACGAAGCTCGCTTGTCGATCCATTCGCCGGTTGCCGGATCGCGCAACGCCACCCGCGCGCGATAAACACCGTCGGCATCCGGCGGCTGGGTGATGCGAAGCACCTTGGCTCCCGGCGGGTCGACTCCGTTCGGGCGGTGATGGTAGCCGACAGCCTCGCCGTGTCGGTTGATTTCGCCGGTTTCGATATGGGCAAAGTTGATCGGAGGGTCGGTCGCCGTCCATTTGCTCGTCAGCGCTGTCGCGGCATCCCGGGCAGAGGCCGCGATTGGCAGCCCGAGCAAGACCAGCAACAGGATTGCGATCCCGGCGCTGCCGCGCTTCTCGGTCACGGCAATGACCTCGCTTTCAGTGCCCTACCGAGCTAACGTTGCTCGAACACGTCCTCTGCCACCAATGCCGCCGTCATCGCGGCGGGCCAGCCGGCGTAAAAGGCGAGGTGTGTGATCAACTCGCCGAGTTCATCCTTGCTCAGCCCATTGTCGAGCGCGCGGGCCAAATGCCCGACCAGCTGCTTTTCGCGGCCCAGGGCCACAAGGGTCGCGACCGTGATCAGGCTGCGGTCGCGCTTTGACAGGCCGGGCCGTTCCCAGACATCGCCATAAACGACTTTTTCGGCGAGCTCGATCAGCTTTGGTGCGATCGGCCGGATTTGTTCGCGGGCCGGAGAAGGCGGCGTTACAGGCATCTCTCAGTCTCTCCTTGCTGAAGGCGATCGGGCAGTGTCGTGCGAGCGACGATCGGCGCTAGACTAAAGCGGATCGTGCGCCAGATGATCTGCGCAATCTGATCGGGAGTAATGCATGCGGATTGCAGTTATCGGCGCCGGCGGCATTGGGGCGATTTACGGTGCCTCGCTGGCCAAAGCGGGGGCGGAGGTCGTCTTTGTCGCTCGTGGGGCGCATGTCGCGGCGATGCGCGAAAATGGCCTGCGCATCGAAGGCGACCGCGGCGAAATCCATATTCGGCCGGCTCAGGCCACCGACGACATTGCCAGTATCGGCGTCGTCGATTACGTCCTGTTCGCGGTGAAACTCTGGGATGTCGAAAGCGCCGGCGAGCAGATCCGGCCGATCATCGGACCGGAAACTGCGGTCATTCCGTTGCAGAACGGTGTCGACGCTGCCGAACGGCTCTCGGCCATTCTCGGACCCGACCGGTCATGGGCGGCACCGCCTACGTCACCGGCTCGATCATCGCCCCCGGCATCGTTCACCAGACCGGGACCCATCAGCGGATGACCTTTGGCGAGCTGAGGGGCGGCAACAGCCAGCGCGGCCTGCGCCTCCATGAACTGTGCGAGGTTGCCGGGTTCGAGGGCGTGTTGAGCCCCGATATCATGGTCCCGATTTGGGAGAAATTCCTGCTGCTCGCGCCGATGAGCGGGCTTTGCGCGCTAACCCGGCTGCCGCTCGCCAAGTGGCGCAACGATCCTGATCTGCTTGGATTGTATGAGACCGCATTGGGCGAGACCGCCGCCGTCGGTCGTGCCGCAGGGGTGCGGCTGGCGCCCGACAGCGCCGAGAGGGCGCTGGGGACGATGTGGTCGATGCCCGATCACCTAATGGCCTCGATGGGCAATGATTTGTTGCGCGGCAATCGTCTCGAATTGCCATGGCTCGGCGGCAAGGTCGTCGAACTCGGCCGCCGTCACGCGATCCCAACGCCGGTCAACGCCTTTATCTACACCGCGCTGAAACCCTACGCGTATGGCCCCCCGGCCTAAGCGACTTCTGCGGATCCTCCGGTATTCGATCGGAGCCGCAGCAGTAGGATGGGTTGAGCAACCACGAAACCCATCGCGAACCCCGAAACGGTGGGTTTCGCTCGCGCTCTACCCACCCTGCGACGTTGAGTGCACAGCGGGTGGATGCCATTCGACGTTGTCGTCGAGCGGGATCACGGGGCGCGGTAGGCCCCGCCACTCGAAGCGGCTCAGGATAGGTGATGTTAGACCCGGCAGATCGACTTCGACGATTTGGTCGGGGTCGAAGAACTCGTCGAACCCGCCGCGAAAATGACCGCGCGATTTAACGACGACCGAGCGCGCCCGTCCGATGTCGAGCCCCATCATCTCGAAGAATATCGGATCGGCGCACTGCACCCGATGCGAGATCACCACCATTGTGACGCCGCCGACCCGCAGCGCCGCGCACGGCCCGAGTTCGAGCTTCATGCCGGCATAGATGCCGCGCCGGCCGACGCAATTGCCGTCGGTCAGCGCCACGACCCGAGCCGGCGCCGACCAGGGCTCGGAGAACTTGGTGGTCTCCTCGCGATTAAAGCGGGCGTCGAACTGGTAGTGCAGCCCGTAGCGGTGCGCCTCGGCGGCGAGTGGCGGATCGTAGAACACGCCGAGCAACGAGTTGCTCACGCCGCCCTCGACAAAGGCGCGCAGCAAAAAAGTCGTGTTGCCGCGCCCGCCGCCGCCAGGATTATCAGCCACATCGGCGAAAGCCAGTGCTGGCAGCGATCGGTCACGTCCCACCGCCAATGCCTTTGTGACCGCCTCGTCGAGCGATGTCAGCCGCGGATAAAACCGCGCCCGGTCGGCCCAGCCGAGTTCGGCGATTTCGCGCGCCAAGGCCTCGGCGGCGCGCTTGTCGTGACGCGCTGTGACGATGACGGCGAGGCCGTTATCCGCGGTATCGGCAAAAGCAAACCCGCCCATGACCGAGACGTTCAAGATTTCGGGGCTGATCCGCTGCTGACCCAGATTGATCATCTCGGCATAGGGGCCGGCGGCGGTCAGCATCGTCACCGTCGGCGGCACAATCGGCAGTTTGATGAACGCCGCTTTCGGCCGCAATCCGGCCAGCATTTCGCGGATGACGGCTGCGGCCTCGGCGCCGCGCTCGCGCATGTCGAGATGCGGGTTGGTGCGATAGCCGATAAAGGCATCGAGTGAATGCACCATCCGCTCCGACACATTGGCGTGCAGGTCGAGGGTGGCGGCAATCGGCACATCGGAACCGACAATATCACGGACAAGTGCAAACAGCATGCCGTCGGGATCGTCGTCCTCGGTCGTCAACGCCGCTCCGTGCGAGCAGATATAAACTGCATCGACCGGCAATGCGGCGCGCAGCCGGCGTTCGATCGTGTCGAGCAATTCGAGGAAGAACCCGTGCTCGACCGGCCCGTTGGGCTCGGTCATCGCGAGCGCGATGCCGACCGGAACCCACGGCCCGGAAGCGTCCATCGCCGCCACAAAGCCCGGCGTCTCCGCCAGCATCCGCGGGTTTGGTGCCCGCGCCTCGGCGACGATCGCATTGCCTTCGAGATAGGTGCGGTTAGTAAAGTGAGCCTTGGTCGCGACCGGGGCGAATTTGTTGCACTCGATCGAAAAACCGAGCAATGCCACGCGCGGTGGAGAATTGCTGGGCATGCCTGACTCTAATCCTCGCCTTGAGCCACCGCCGCGGTTATTGCCGGGTGTATTTGACGACGCGGCGCACCCGACCCCACTCGCCGGGCTGGACGACGTAAAGATCCTTGTGCGAGTTGACCCAGATCCCGTGACACGAGCGGTTGACTGGGCCGTCGCCCCAGCGGGCGAGGCGCTCGCCATCGAGTGTCAGGACGCTGATCATGCCGCCGTTGTGCTCGGGGATGTAAACCGTGTCCTCGTCGTCGACATAGAAGAACGCGGGACCGATCAGTTCGGTCGGCCACACCTCCAGCAGTTTTCCCTGCTGATCGAAGACCTGCACCCGGTCGTTTTCGCGATCGGCGACCAACAGCCGTCCACGGCTGTCGATCCACACGCCGTGCGGCAGATTGAACTGGCCGGGTGCGGTTCCGGGCTCGCCCCAGGAGAACAGGTACTTGCGGTCGGCGGCGAATTTGTGCACGCGGGCGTTGCCGTAGCCGTCGCTGATGAAGAACTCGCCCGACGGCGCAAACGCGATGTCGGTCGGCAGGTTGAATGGGCCACCGCCATGCGTGACCTTTTTATACGCCGAGGAGCTGAAATCGTCCGGCGGCACGCCGGTGTCAGAGCGCTCGCCCTTGACGCCGATCGTATGGAGCAATTCGCCGTCGGTCGTGAATTTCATGAACTGGCCGTGATATTCGTCGGTCAGCCAGACGAAATCGTTCTCGTCGATACGGATCGCATGCGGGAACGAAAACAATCCCGCGCCCCAGGATTTGAGGAAGTTGCCATCGCGGTCGAACACCACGACCGGATGCTCGGAATTGCGATTAAAGCAGTAGACGCGGTCCTGTGAGTTGACCGAGACCGCACAGGCTCTGACTTCGAGGCCTTCCGGCGGACGAGCCCATTCTTCGTTGACCTTGTAGGTGTATTTGCCGCTGCCGACGATGGGATCCATGTTTCCTCCTTTCCATCTTCCGTTGGTGGATTTGTCAGTGGTGCAGAAACGCACCCAGCCTGCATTATAGCAGCCCCGGAGCCGAGCGTTCGCAAAAGCTTTGTGCGTGCGCAAAACCGGACAGCTGGGCTATTTGCTCCTCTCGCTGGCCCGGTTCTGATAAACGAATACAGGGATAGGCGGGTCAGGCCGGCGCAAGCGCTTCCGGGTGGGTTGCGAGAATTTGTGAACCGGCAATTCTTCGGATGAGGGCCAATATGGCGCTGACGCACAGCGGTTCGGACGAGGACGGGCGGGGAGCGACCCGCCTCTACCTGATCACGCCGCCGGTCTTCGATCCCGACAAATTCGCCAGTGAGCTGGAGGACGCGCTGGCCGGCGGCGATGTCGCCTGCCTGCAGTTGCGGCTGAAGGACGTGGAAGATGACGTTATCCGGCGCGCAACCGGGGTATTGAAGCCGATCGCGCAGGCGCACGACGTTGCGTTCATCATGAACGATCGGCCCGATCTCGCCGCCGCGCTCGATTGCGACGGCGTCCATGTCGGCGAGGAGGACATGCCGTACGCCGAAGCCCGGCGGTTGCTCGGCCCCGACCGGATCGTCGGCGTAACCTGCGGCAACAGCCGCCACCGCGCGATCACCGCTGCCGAAGTCGGCGCCGATTATGTCGCGTTCGGCGCCTTCTTCCCGAGCCCGACAAAGGGCGGCGCAAAGCACCGCGCCGACCCCGAAACATTGCGCGACTGGACCGAAACGACCGTCGTCCCGTGTTGCGCGATCGGCGGCATCACCCAGGAAAATTGCGGGCCGCTGGTCGAAGCCGGCGCCGATTTTCTCGCCGTCATTTCCTCGATCTGGTCCTATCCTGCCGGCCCTCGCGCCGCCGTCCGCGCGTTCAATGACGTGATCGCCAGCTACGGTCGCGGTTACCGACGTAGCAAGTGACTAATCGTACGAATTTTTTCGATCAGATTGGACCTCCGGAAACGAGATGTGAACCGATGAACAGGACGAACCCCAGCTCTGTGACGGCGCCACAGAGCACCGAGCATTTCGATGTTATGATCGTCGGGGCGGGCATCTCCGGGGTCGGCGCGGCGTACCACCTCACCAAGCAATGCCCCAGAACCAGCTTTGTAATCCTCGAGGCGCAGGACAGCTTCGGCGGTACCTGGCTCACCCATCGCTACCCCGGCATCCGCTCGGACAGCGACCTCTACACCTTTGGCTATCGCTTCAAGCCATGGACCAGCGCTCCGATCGCGACGGCTGCCGAGATCCTCAGCTATATGGGCGAGGTCATCGACGAGAACGATCTCGGCCGCCACATCCGCTATCGCCACAAGATTTCGGCGGCGAGCTGGTCGAGCCGCGACGATCGCTGGACGTTTCAGGCCACTAGGGCCGACACCGGCGAAAGTCTGCGCTTCACCAGCAACTTCCTCTGGATGTGCCAGGGGTACTATAGGCACCGGGAGGGCTACACGCCGGAGTGGAGCGGAATGGCGGACTTCAACGGCCGGATCGTTCACCCGCAGAATTGGCCAGAGGATCTGGACTACGCGGGCAAGAATGTCGTCGTCATCGGTTCGGGCGCCACCGCAGCGACGCTCATTCCGGCGATCGCGCCCGAATGCGGTCACGTCACGATGCTGCAGCGCTCGCCGACCTATTTCAGGACCGGCCGCAACGCGGTCGCGATTGCCGACGAACTGCACGAGCTGGATATCGACGAAGCGTGGATTCACGAGATCGTGCGCAAAAAAATTCTGCGCGACCAGGCGGTCTTTACCGGCCGCTCGTTCACCGAACCCGAAGTCGTAAAGCAGGAATTGCTCGCCGGGGTTCGCGCCCATCTCGGGCCCGATTACGACATGGACACGCACTTCACGCCAAAATATCGGCCGTGGCGGCAGCGCATTGCCTTCATTCCCGACGGCGACTTTTTAGAGGCGATCCGCGCCGGCAAGGCATCGGTTGTCACCGACGAGATCGAGAAGTTTACCGAGACCGGCATTCTTCTCCGGTCGGGCGAGATACTTGAGGCCGACATCATCG